>NZ_CP117878.1:0-5633897 GCF_028736135.1 Flavobacterium sp. KACC 22758 | reverse complement strand
TGATTTGAGTTTGTTTTTGAAGTTTGTTTCAGACGATTTTGAGAGGATTGTTGAGATTGTCCAGAATTTGCTGAACTTGTTCGAAGTCTTCCGGATGAACTTTGAGTTTGATTCCGCCCAGTGCATTTGAGTAAAGAGGCATGACGGAAAGTGTCATTTCGTTTTCGAAAAAATACGGGATTTCTTCCTGTTCAAGTAAGTGTTTGAGAACCACTGTTTCGTGCTGATAATTGAATACGGCGATTGTCTTAAAGCTTTCCATATGAGGTCTTTTTGTAAATGTACGAAAAGTTATATTTTTAATAATTCTATTTGTTAAAAAGAATTATCTGATTTCTTATTTGTAATTTTAAACCTTATAAGAAAAGATATATGAGTAAGAAAATTAGAAAGCCGATAAAAAAAGAGAAAGATTTCTCTGGAAAAATACTTAAAATTTTATCGCAAAATGCTAATAAACCATTCAATTATAAACAGATAGGAGCAAAGCTTGAATTAGACGATACTAATAGCAGAAACCAGATTATAAAAGACTTAAAAATTCTGGCTGCACAAAAGAAAATTATAGAAACAGAACCTGGAAAATATTTAGTTAAAGCTGTTAGTCAGGATTACTACGAAGGAACGATAGATATGACGAGCAGAAAAACGGCATATTTTATTTGTGATGAATTTGAAGAAGATGTTTTTATTCCTACCAATAATTTGAATCGTGCTTTAGACAAAGACAAAGTAAAAGTTTACGTTTATAACAGAAGAAAAGGAAAAAGACCTGAAGGTGAAGTAATTGAAGTTCTTGAAAGAGATAAAACAGAATTTGTTGGTGTAATTGACATTCAGCCAAACTTTGCTTTTGTTTCTACTGCCAATCCAAAAATGTATACGGATATTTTTATTCCAAAAGATAAATTGGGAGAAGCAGAAAATGGTGATGTTGTTTTGGTTAAGATTGAAGACTGGCCAAAGAGAGCTGATAGTCCGTTTGGATCTGTAATTCGTGTTTTAGGAAAACCTGGAGAACACAATACAGAAATTCATGCTATTCTGGCTGAATATGGACTGCCATCTGATTTCCCGGTAGAAGTAGAGGTGTATGCTCAAAAGCTGGATACCTCAATTCAGGAATCAGAGATTGCAAAACGTCGTGATATGCGTGATACACTTACGTTTACGATAGATCCAAAAGATGCAAAAGATTTTGATGATGCCTTGTCTTTCAAAAAGTTAGAGAATGGAAACTTTGAAATTGGAATCCATATTGCCGATGTTTCGTATTATTTAGAAGAAGGAACCATTCTTGATGATGAAGCGTACCAAAGAGCAACTTCAGTTTATTTGGTAGATAGAGTAGTGCCAATGCTTCCTGAAGTATTGTCTAACTTTGCGTGTTCACTTCGTCCGAATGAAGAAAAATATACATTCTCTGCTATTTTTGAAGTTTCGCCAACTGCACAAGTTATCAACCAATGGTTTGGAAGAACAGTAATTTATTCAGATCAGCGTTTTGCTTATGAAGAAGCGCAATATATCATTGAAACAAAAGATAATACAATTCCGGTTGATGTTTCTATTACCGGTGAATCTTATGTTGTTTCAGATGAAATTAGAGAAGCAACTTTGAAATTAGATGAATTAGCGAAGATTTTAAGAAAGAAAAGAATGCAGCAAGGTGCTATTTCTTTTGATAAAGTTGAAGTTAAATTTAATCTTGATGAAGCAGGAGAACCAGAAGGAGTTTACTTCAAAATTTCAAAAGATGCCAATCATTTGATTGAAGAATTTATGCTTTTGGCTAATAGAAAAGTGGCGGAATACATTGGAAAACAAAAGAAAACCTTTGTTTACCGTATTCACGACGAACCAAACGAAGACAAGTTAATTGCAATGCAAACTGTAATTGCTAAATTTGGTTATAAAATTGATTTTAGAAATAAAGGTGATATTGCCAAATCATTGAATTCTTTAATGGAAGAAGTAAATGGTAAAAAAGAGCAAAACTTAATTGATACTCTTGCAATTAGAAGTATGAGCAAAGCCAAATATTCAACAGATAATATTGGGCATTATGGTTTAGCTTTTGATTATTACAGCCATTTTACATCGCCAATTCGTCGTTATCCTGACGTTATGGTACACAGATTGCTGCAGTATTATCTGGATGGAGGAGCTTCTGTAGATGAAGAAACCTACGAAACAAAATGTCTGCATTGTTCAAACATGGAAAGTTTAGCTACTAATGCTGAGCGAGATAGTATCAAATACATGCAGGTTAAATACATGCAGGATCATCAGGATGAAGAATTTCTTGGTGTTATTTCTGGTGTTACCGAGTGGGGAATTTATGTTGAAATCGTTTCTAATAAATGCGAAGGAATGGTAAGAATCAGAGAAATAAAAGATGATTACTATACTTTCGATGAAAGACAATATGCTTTGGTTGGAGCTACTTCAAACAGCATTTTGCAATTAGGAGATGAAATTTATGTTAAAGTAAAAAATGCCGACTTAGTGAAAAAACAACTGGATTTTCATTTTTTAAGACGAGCAGAATAAATATTAATTAAAAAAATAAAAGTATGAGAAAGCTAATTATTGGAGCAGCAATTTTATTTGTACAAATGTCTTTTGGTCAGGTAACCAAAGAATTAGGAGATTTTGATACCGTAAAAGTTTACGACAAATTAAGTGTAAAATTAGTTCAGTCATCTGAAAATAAAGTTGTTATAAAAGGAACAAGAGAAGCAGAGTTAGAAGCTGTTAACAAAAATGGTGTATTAAAATTAAGAATGCCTTTTCCTAAACTTTTGTCAGGGAATGATCTTGAAGTAACTTTGTATTATAAACATATTGAGCTGATTGATGTTAATGAAGGAGCTGAAGTTACAAGTAAAGAAACCTTAAAAGCAACTTCATTTAAAGTTAGTGCGCAGGAAGGTGGAAAAATTAATGTAGATTTGAACGTTGATAAACTAAAAGTAAGTTCAGTTTCCGGCGGAGAAATCACTGCAACTGGTAAAGCAGACAACCTTGATGCGAGTTTAGGAGCCGGCGGTTATTTCCTTGGAAGTAAATTAGCCACTTCTCAGACCAAAGTAAGCGTTTCTGCGGGCGGAAAAGCCGATGTTAATGCTTCGACCCTTGTCGATGCAAAAGTGAGCGCAGGAGGCTCTATTTACATTTATGGAAAACCAAAACAAATAAATCAAAAAACAGTTTTTGGAGGTAAAATCGAAGAAGTAAAATAACAAGTCGTATTTTGATGATAAATGATATTCTGGCTGGACTGCCATGGGGACTTTTTCTAAGCTTTATGGTAGGTCCGGTATTTTTTATACTATTAGAAACCAGTATTACTAAAGGATTCAGAGCTGCAATAGTCTTTGATTTTGGAGTAGTTCTAGGTGATATTTTTTTTATAGCAATTGCCTATCTAGGAAGTTACAGGTTGATTTCCAGTTTAAAAGATAAACCTGCACTCTTTATTTTTGGAGGAATCATAATGCTGGCTTATGGTATAATTTCTTTTGTAAGATTAAAAAATGAAGAAAAAATTGATGATGAAGAAATTGACCGGGATATTATTAAAAGAAATTACGGAAGTTTATTCATAAAAGGCTTTTTACTCAACGTTATTAACATTGGTGTTTTAGGTTTCTGGCTGGCTGTAATTATTTCTGTAGGGCCAAAATTAGAAATGCAAAACTCAAGAATGATTACTTTTTTTACGTCGGTGATTATAACGTATTTGTTAGTTGACTGCCTTAAAATAGTATTAGCCAAACAATTAAAATCTAAAATGACGCCAACTAATATCGTGAAAATTAAAAAAGGAATTAGTATTGTTTTAATGGTTTTTGGAGTTGTATTAATAACTCAGGGCTGGTTTCCAAAAGAAAAAGAAATGGTAAAAAATGCTTTTGAAAGAATAGAGAAAAAGTAGTTGTTAATAACTATAGAATATAAAATCAAACCTCTGAATTTCAGAGGTTTTTTTGTGTTTATAAGTCATTGTGAGGAACGAAGCAATCTTACTAAGTATGTCAACATTTGTAAACTCATAGTAGTGAGATTGCTTCGTTCCTCGCAATGACAAGACATAAAAAAAACCTTCAAATTGCTTTGAAGGTTTTTTAGGCATCGTCCGGATTTGAACCAATATATTTTAATTAATTTTTTCTAAAAATTAGCCACAAAAAAACCTCTAAATTACTTTAGAGGTTTTAGAGGCATCGTCCGGATTCGAACCGGAGTAGGAGCTTTTGCAGAGCCCAGCCTAGCCGCTCGGCCACGACGCCATTGCTTGAACGGATGGCAAAAGTAACTAAAATCTTTAAATTTCAAAAGTTTCGAATGAACTATTTTAAAATTTTAGGATTTTAATTTTTAATATTACTTTCTAGTTTCCGTCATTTTTATAGTAACTGACTCAACATCACCACCAATAGGCGGATTAATTTTAGAAACCCAAACTGTTGTTTTTTCTACCATTTCTATCTCTGCCAGCACACGAATATTGATTCTTTTGGCAACATGCTCTAATAAATGCGAGCGAATTGCCATTTCTTCTGCTACAATTTTGTTCAAATGCACGTAGTCAACAGTATCTAAAAGATGATCTGTTTCTGCTGATTTCTGTAAATTGGTTTTAATTTTTAGATCTACAGTATAATCAGATCCAATTTTTCCTTCTTCAATTAAACATCCGTGGTAAGAAAAAGTACGGATGTTTTTTAGTTTAATAACTCCCATTTTTATATTGTTTCACGTTTAAAGTTTCAGGTTATGCGCCACTTAAATAACTTTAAACCTGAAACCTGAAACCTTTTTTTTATCTTTGCTAAAATTACTATAAAATAATGGCATCAGAAGAGAAATCACTCAATTTTATTGAACAAATCATAGAGGAAGACGTAAAATCAGGTCTTTCAAATACTAAACTTCGCTTTCGTTTTCCACCAGAACCTAATGGCTATTTACACATTGGGCACGCGAGTTCAATTGCGTTAAATTTTGGTTTAGGAATTGATTATCAATCTCCTGTGAATTTACGTTTTGATGATACAAATCCTGAAAAAGAAGAACAGGAATTTGTTGATGCTATTAAAAAAGATGTAGAATGGCTGGGTTACAAATGGGCAGAAGAATGTTATGCGTCTGATTATTTCCAACAATTGTATGATTGGGCAGTTTTATTAATTAAAAAAGATAAAGCGTATGTTGACAGTCAATCTTCTGAAGAAATGGCGATCCAGAAAGGAACTCCAACCACTCCAGGAACTGACAGCCCATACAGAAATCGTTCTGTTGAAGAAAATTTGGATTTATTCGAAAGAATGAAAAACGGTGAATTTGAGGCTGGTACACATATTCTTCGTGCAAAAATTGACATGAAATCAACAAATATGTTAATGCGTGATCCTATTATGTACAGAATTTTACACAAACATCACCATAGAACTGGAGATGCCTGGAAAATCTATCCAATGTACGATTGGGCACACGGGCAAAGTGATTATTTAGAACAAATTTCTCACTCATTTTGTACACTAGAATTCTTGCCTCACCGTGAATTATACGATTGGTTTTTAGATCAAATTTTTGATGATAATAAACTGCGTCCAAAACAAAGAGAATTTGCAAGACGTAACTTATCACATACTGTTGTTAGTAAAAGAAAATTACAGCAACTAGTTAAAGAAAAGCATGTTAACGGTTGGGATGATCCAAGAATGTCAACCATTTCCGGGTTAAGAAGACGTGGTTATACAGCAGCTTCATTGCGTAATTTTGCTAATACAATTGGTATTGCAAAACGTGATAATTTGATCAATGTATCGGTTTTAGAGTTTTGTATTCGTGAAGATTTGAACAAAATTGCACCTCGTGTAATGGCTGTTTTAGATCCTGTAAAACTGGTAATTACAAATTATCCTGAAGGTAAAGAAGAGTGGTTAGAAGCCGAAAATAACCAGGAAGATGAAAATGCCGGTTTCAGAAAAGTACCATTTTCTCGTGAGTTATACATAGAAAGAGAAGACTTTTTAGAAGAAGCTCCAGCTAAGTTTTTCCGTTTGACTTTAGGAAAAGAAGTTCGTCTTAAAAACGCTTATATCATTAAAGGTGAATCTGTTATAAAAGATGAAAACGGAAATATTACAGAAATTCATGTAACGTATGATACTGATTCTTTAAGTGGAAGCGGAACAGAAGCAAGCCAAAGAAAAGTATCTGGAACATTGCATTGGGTTTCTATCAAACATGCATTAGAAGCTGAAGTTCGTTTGTACGATCGTTTGTTTACAGATGAAGCTCCAGATAGTTATAAAGAGAAAAATTTCTTAGATTTTGTGAATCCAAATTCGTTAGAAATCGTAACCGGATATGTTGAACCAAGTTTATCAACAGCTCAAAATGAAGATAAATTCCAGTTTCAACGTTTAGGTTATTTTACTGTTGATAAAGACTCAACTGCTTCAAAATTAGTATTTAACAAAACTGTTGGATTGAAAGATGCTTGGGAAGAAAAAGGTAAAAAAGAAGAAAACAGCATCAATAATTCTTTAAAAGATATCAACAAATATTTTAAAGTTGAGACTAAACCAGAGAGAATTGCAATCGAAAGTGCAATAGGGGAGAACATCAAAAATATCTCTACTTTTTCACTTTTACAGAATTCTTTAAAGAAGAATATCAACAACAATAAGGCTTCATTGTTGTTTTCTCAGTTTATTTTGAAATATTCAAACTGGAAATCAACTGATTTTGAGGAAGATGATATTAAAAAATTATATTCAATGTCTTTAAAAAGTGAATCAACTTATGTTAGATCAAAAGCACTTTTAAATTTAAGAGATATTGAAGTTGAAAGTTTCAAAAACGAATATGATGATGAAATTTTAAAATTATATTCAAATCCTCCAAAAAATGCTTCGGAGAGAGAAATTGAAATTTTATCTGAAATGGTAAAAAAGTAAAAATAATTAGAATCTATAGAAAAGCGCTTTTATAAAGCGCTTTTATTATTATATATAAAATCTATTTAATTTCAAAAATTATAATTTTATTAGATTAAAATTGGCTTTCATATTTTTATTTTAAAGAAGAATTAAAATTTATTGGATAACTAACTCATTTTTTAAATTTAAATTCATTTAATAGCTTTATTTCAATTTTTAAATTTTTTGAGCTCAATTTTTTCTATAATACTTCATATTATAAATTTTTATGATTTAAATATTTTTTAAATTTATTTTAATTATTATTTATAAAACCTATCATTTATATATTTATTATAATTTTATTAAATTAAAATTGACTTTCATATTTTTATTTTAAAGCAGAATTAAAATTTTACGGATAACTGATTCATTTTTTAAATATTAATTCATTAAATCTCTTTATTTAAGTTTTTTAAATTTTTAAGCTGTATTTTTCAATCGAATGGCTTTATTATAAATTTTTACGATAGTATATTTTATTTTTGTATTATTTTATTTATTATTTATAAAAACTATTAATATTTAAATTTTATAGTTTAATATTATTTAGAAATATTTTTACCATCTCTGCTTTTCCATTTTTATAAAAAATAAATAATTAAGTTTTTTCTTATTTTAATATTTTTAGTTTTTCTTGTTTTTTTATAGATTTTACTAATTAATAAAAATATAATTTAGTTTTTACTTATTATTTATATAATTGATTATAAAATTAAAAATGATAGTTTTTATAAATCGATTTTTACCTTCATAAATCGTTTTTAAGACGTTATTTTAAAACGGTAAATAGATAATTCGTTTTTTGAATTATTGTTTATTTAAAGCTTTTATTTAACTTTTCGCTGTTATTTTTGTCAGTTTAACGGCTTGTTAACACACAATTGTTTATAAAGTTGCTATTTTTAACTCAATACCAAAAGTCAGAGATGATTTTATAGAAAATTGATATTTCCGAAGAGATTCTCAATTGATTATTATTTACAATTAAAAAAGACAATTTTTTATTTGATTTATTAATTCAAACCTGAATTCTTGAAAAGACAATTTTATGTTCTGTTTTTTATTGTGATGTGGTTTTGATAATATTTCGCGTAAAAGGTATTTTTCAAATTACTTCATAATTATGAAATTTCCATAGCATTAGTTTTAGGTCATTATTGTTTTTGTAATTCAATCTGACAAATTTTAATTATTAAACTTAAAATCCAATTATCATGAAAATTTTATATTTTACGCTGGCGATGTTATTTGCAAATATTGCAATTTCTCAAACACATCAAATTACAAAACATAATGGGGAACAACTAGATGTTAATTTCATTAAAAACGAAAATGGTTTAATTTATTATTCGTTGAACGGAAGTTCTGAAGAAGTTAAAATTAGCAAATATGCTGTATCTCAAATTACTAATAAACAAACTAAACAAACTCAGAAAATTTCAGATAAGATAATAGTAGATTCAAAAGATGATTACAAAATGGTAACTGTTTTGCCTCAGGAAAAGACAATAGGACTGAAACAGGCTGCTAGTTTTACAGGTGTCTCGACAAGGACAAAAGGTGAACCGCCAATTGCAAATCAAAAACAGACTGCTATGAGAATCAAATCTAAGTCAGCTTCAAATGGTTATCCTTTTGTGAGTATTATTGAAAAAGCTGATGGTAAGTATGAAGCAGTTTCGTATGTGTATTAATTATATTGTTAAATTTTAAATTTTGAAGTTTAGCATTTTAAAAAAGAAGTATCTTTATTAATCACTTTAAATATAAATATCATGTCAAATAATTCAAATACAATTGCAGCGATTTTGGCTGGTGCTGCAGTAGGAGCGACGATCGGAATTTTATTTGCTCCGGATAAAGGATCAAAAACGAGAGCTAAAATTAAAGAAGGAATTGATGATGCAAAACATAATTTGCAGGATTCTTTTGAAGCAAGTTCTGAAGTACTTCGTGAAAAGTTTACAAATGCAACACAAAATCTTGACGGAACTTTGAATGATTTACTTTCAAATGTAAGTCATAAAACAGAAGAAGTGATCACTTTTTTAGAATCTAAATTGGCTGATTTAAAAGCGCAGAACGCTAAACTTCAAAAATAATATCTAATACAAAAGCACATAACTTGCTTATTTTTAAGAGAGTTTTGTGCTTTTTTTATTTAAAAAACTAATTATGGCATTTGAAGAGTTAAGAGAAAACACTGAAAAAATTCAGGATCAGACTAAAGTTTATATAGATAGTCATTTGGCTTATTACAAACTTTGGGGTTTTAAAGTAGCCATGAAATCCACAACTTTAATTTTCAAATTTACTTTGATATTATTGTGTTTTAGTATGGTTTTACTTTTTGGATCTTTTGCAGCTGCGTATGCTTTTGGAGATTTATTTGGTAGCAATGCTTTAGGATTTTTAGCAGTAGGAGGGATCTATCTTTTATTTACCATTTTACTTTTCTTGATAAAAGATAAGATTGTTGAAGGTCCTATTTTAGAGAAATTTTCAGAAATATTTTTTAACGATTAAAGATTATGGAAAAGAAAAAATACTCGTCTTACGCTGAAATCGACAGAGATTTAGAAATTCTAAAACTGGAAAAAGATATCAATTATCAAAAATTAGTTTTGAGTTTTCAGAAAACTAAAGAAAGCATTACACCACAAAATATTGTAAACGGATTCGTTTCATCTTATACAGATTACTTTTCAAATTCTTATACAAGTATTTTACAATCCATTTTACCTTATGTAATTGGCTGGTTTATAAATAAAAAAAGAGGCAGTTAAGCCTCTTTTTTATTTTAAAATTATCAATGAACATCTGGTTGAATGTCATCTTCATAACCAGATTGCGGCTGAATAGGTTTTGGTTTCTCTATCTTTTTATTGTGCTTTTTCATCATTTCACCAACCTGGTTTGATGCTGAAAATGAAGCAACCATATTATTTAACATGTCACTTCCAGCTTGTGGAGAATTTGGTAACAAAATTAAATTAGAATTGGCATCAGCTCCAATTGCTTGTAAAGTATCATAATGCTGAGTAACTACAATTAGGGCAGAAGCTTCTTGAGAATTAATTCCAACACTGTTTAAAACTTCAACACTTTCTACAAGACCTCTTGCAATTTCACGACGCTGATCTGCAATACCTTGACCTTGTAAACGTTTACTTTCTGCTTCGGCTTTTGCTTTTGCAACGATTCTAATTCTTGAACTTTCTGCTTCAAATTCTGCAGCCGTTTTTTCTCTGTCAGCGGCGTTGATTCTGTTCATTGCATTTTTTACCTGAATGTCCGGGTCAATATCTGTAACCAATGTATTGATAATGTCATATCCATAAGTAGACATTGCCTCATTCAATTCACGTTTTACTGCAACTGCAATATCATCTTTTCTTTCAAAAACGTCATCTAATTTTAGTTTTGGAACCTCGGCACGAACCACATCAAATACATAAGAAGTAATTTGATCGTGTGGATACTCCAATTTATAAAAAGCTTCGTATACTTTTTCCTGAATAACTTTAAACTGAACAGAAACTTTCATTTTAATAAAAACGTTGTCTCTGGTTTTCGTTTCGATGATAACATCTAACTGTTGAATTTTAAGATTTACACGTCCGGCCAATCTGTCAACCAACGGAATTTTAAGTTGTAGTCCTGAATTTCTAACACTCTGAAATTTTCCAAATCTTTCGATAATTACAGAAGACTGCTGTTTTACTGTAAAGAAAGACGACATGAAAATGAAGAATGCCAATACTAAAAAGATAATAAATGCTGT
Organism: Flavobacterium sp. KACC 22758; assembly: GCF_028736135.1. Taxonomy (NCBI): domain Bacteria; kingdom Pseudomonadati; phylum Bacteroidota; class Flavobacteriia; order Flavobacteriales; family Flavobacteriaceae; genus Flavobacterium; species Flavobacterium sp. KACC 22758. The sequence goes on along the minus strand of NZ_CP117878.1, from coordinate 5,623,115 downwards.
ACTCATGGTGATATAGTTTATATTTTTGATTTTGGTAAATTACGAAAATTCTTCTAAATTAAAATTTTAAAACATTAAAAAAACGCTAAGAACATTTTTGAGATGTTGCTTAGCGTTTGTTTTTTTAACCATTAAGGTATTAAGAAAATTAAGATCAAAGCTTTGTCAAGAGAATTAAGCTTAGCTTTATGAACTTTTAAGTTCTGTTTTTTACCACCAAGAAATGCTTAATTAACTTAATATCTTAACGGTAAAATATTTTTATAAAGCAGAAATTGCTTTCTGAATTCTCGAAATAGTTTCTTCTTTTCCAATAATTTCTACAATGTCAAATAGGTGAGGACCTTTAAGAGCTCCAACCAAACTTAAACGGAAAGGCTGCATTACTTTACCCATTCCAATTTCGTTTTTAGTTAACCAATCTTTTACAATAGTTTCAATGTTTGCAGAAGTAAAATCTTCAATATTTTCAAGAACCGTAATCAATTCTTTCATTAAAGCTGGAGTTTCTTCTTTCCAGTTTTTACTTGCTTTTTCATCATAAGATGCTGGTGCTTGGAAAAAGAAATCAGTTAAATCCCAAAACTCAGAAACGAAATGAGCTCTTTCTTTAATCAAAGAAACAATACGAGTTGTTACTTCAAGCGGAGTAGAGAAGCCTTTTTCTTCTAAAATAGGAGAGAAGCTTTTTGCTAAATCAGCATCATTTTGTTTGATTAAATATTGGTGATTGAACCATTTGTTTTTTTCAGGATCAAATTTTGCTCCTGCTTTATGAACTCGGTTTAAGTCAAAAGCTTCAACTAATTCTTCAAGAGAAAATAATTCTTTATCCGTTCCATCATTCCATCCTAACAAAGCAAGAAAATTTACAACTGCTTCCGGGAAAAATCCTTTCTCTCTGTAACCAGATGAAATGCCTTCTTCCGTTTTCCACTCTAATGGAAACACAGGAAATCCTAATTTATCGCCATCTCTTTTAGATAATTTTCCGTTTCCAACAGGTTTCAAAATCAAAGGCAAATGTGCAAATTCCGGAGCATCCCAGCCAAAAGCTCTGTATAATAAAACGTGAAGTGGCATCGATGGCAGCCATTCTTCACCACGAATTACATGTGAAGTTTCCATCAAATGATCATCCACAATATTGGCTAAATGATACGTTGGCATTCCATCACTTTTAAAAAGAACTTTATCATCAAGTAAGTTCGTTTCAAACTTAACATCACCACGAATGATATCTTTTAAATGTAAAGTTTCATCAACCGGAGTTTTAAAACGAATCACATAATGTTCTCCATTTGCAATTCTCTTAGCAGTTTCTTCTGCAGAAATTACTAAAGATGTATCTAATTTTTCACGGTTGTGATGATTGTAAATAAATGTTTTTCCTTCAGCTTCGTGTTGTTTTCTATGTGCATCCAAAGCTTCTGGAGTATCAAAAGCATAATATGCCCAGCCTGAATTGATCAATTGATCTGCATATTTTTGGTATAAATCTTTACGATCACTTTGTCTGTACGGACCAAATTTTTCATTTTTTCCAACAGTTTCTTCAGGAGAAATTCCTAACCATTCCAGCGCTTCCATAATATAAGCTTCAGCACCTGGAACAAAACGTGTCTGATCTGTATCTTCAATTCTCAGATAAAAAACACCGTTATGTTTTTTTGCAAATAAATAATTAAATAGGGCAGTACGAACTCCGCCAATATGTAATGGTCCAGTCGGACTTGGTGCAAAACGCACTCGAACTTGCTTTGACATTTGTATAAATTTTGATGCAAAGATACGATATTAGTCAAAAGCCAAAAGTCGAAAGTCTGAAAGGTTTTTAGCTGTGTGCTAAACTTTTGACTTTCGACTTTTGACTTTCAGACTTATCGTTATAATTACTACTTTTATGGGTTATAATTAAAAGAGATTTTATTTTGAAAACATCATCTGCAATATATCAGAAGTTAGAAGGATTTATAAAGAAATATTATATGAATGAATTGATAAAAGGAGGACTTCTTTTTATTGGTTTTGGACTTTTATATTTTCTATTTACACTTTTTATTGAGTATTTTCTTTGGCTTAAACCATTAGGACGAACCCTTTTATTCTGGATATTTATTGCAGTAGAAGTTTTTCTGTTGTTTCGTTTTATCTTGTTTCCAATTTTTAAGTTGTTCAAACTTCAAAAGGGAATCGATTATAATCAGGCTTCGGCTATTATTGGAAATCATTTTACAGAAGTAAGTGATAAGCTGACGAACTTTTTACAGCTTTCTTCAAACGAAAATTCTGCAGAAAGTTCAGAATTAATGTTGGCTTCGATAGAACAAAAAGCCAATTCATTACAGCCAATTCCATTTGGAAATGCCATCAATTACAAATCAAACAAGAAGTATTTACCTTTGGCTTTGATTCCGGTTTTACTGTTTGCAGTCTTTTTTGTTTCTGGAAACAGTAATATAATTTCCCAAAGTTTTAATAGAGTAGTACACTTTAATGCTTCGTTTTTACCGCCGGCTCCTTTCAAATTTGTGGTTTTAAATGACAAACTTCAAACAGAACAAAACAAAGATTTCATTGTAAAAGTAGAAACAGAAGGAAACGTAGTTCCAGAAAATGTAATGATCCATATTGGTAACGAAAGCTATTTTATGGAATCTTCTCAAACCGGAAAGTTCGAATTCAAGATCGAAAAACCAACAACAGATGTTCAGTTTTCATTTGAAGGAAATTCAGTTTCATCAAATGAATATGAATTAAAAGTTATTACAGTTCCATCAATTGCCAACTTCGAAATGGTTTTGAATTTTCCATCTTACCTAAAAAAGAAATCAGAAACGATTCAGGGAACCGGAAATGCAATCGTACCAGAAGGGACAATTGTAACCTGGAAAATGAAAACCCAATCCACTCAAGAGGTAGTTTGGAAAGATGAAAACTCAATTTTGAAGTTTAATAAGGCCGAAAACGAGTTTAAATTAGCTAAAAATATTAATCAAAATACAGAATATCAAATTCTTACTTCCAATAATAAGGTTAAAAATTACGAAAAATTAGACTATCAGCTGTCAGTTATCAAAGATCAGCATCCAACAATTACTGTTTCGCCAGCTCCGGATAGTTTAAAATTAGATAAGAATTATGTTTTAGGAAGATTAGGCGATGACTACGGTTTATCAAAATTACAAGTTGTTTATTATGAACATGGCAAACCGCAAACTGCAAAACGAGGAACCATTCCAGTAAAGCAGGCAGTATTCGATCAGTTTGTTTTTAACTTCCCGAGTAATCTTGCAGTAGAAGAAGGAGTATCTTATGAATACTATTTTGAAGTTTTTGATAACGATGCATTACATGGATTTAAGAGTACAAAGTCTTCTACATTTTCAGATCGTGTTTCTACAACAGATGAAATTCAGGATGCAGAATTACAACAGCAAAATGCCAACATTAATAGTTTATCTAAATCATTAAAGAATCAGGAAAAGCAATTTTCTGAAATGGATAAACTAAAAAATACCGGAAAAGAAAAAGATAATTTAGAGTTTAAAGATCAGCAAAAAGTAAATGATTTTATCAAACGTCAAAAACAGCAAGACGAAATGATGAAGCAGTTTGCTGAAAAAATGAACAAGAATTTAGATAAATTCAATACTGATAAGAAAGATAAAACTGCCGAAGATTTACAAAAGCGTTTAGATAATGCCGAGAAAGATTTAGAGAAAAATCAAAAATTGATGGATGAGTTAAAGAACTTAAATGATAAATTAAACAGCGATGAGTTGTTTGATAAGATGGAAAAGTTCAAACAAATCAGCAAAAACCAATCTCGTAATTTAGAACAATTAGTTGAATTAACGAAACGTTTTTATGTAGAAAAGAAAGCAGAGCAAGTTGCAGAGAAGTTAAATAAGTTAGCCGAAAAACAAGAACAGCTTTCTAATAAAGATGCAGAAAACACAAAAGAGAAGCAGGACGATATCAATAAATCATTTGATAAAATCAAAGAAGATCTTAAAGATTTGAAAGACGAAAACAATAGTTTAAAATCTCCTTTGAATATTCCTAAAGATGCATCTAAAGAAAAAGATGTAGAAAATGATTTGAATAAAGCATCGGAAGAATTAAATAAAAAGAATACTTCTTCGGCTAAGCCAAAACAAAAAAGTGCTTCAAAGAAAATGAAGTCTATGGCAGAGCAAATGAGTTCAAGTATGGAAGGCGGAGAGCAAGAACAATTAGAAGAAGATGTTGCTATGCTTCGTCAAATTTTGGATAACCTTTTAGCTTTTTCATTATCTCAGGAAGATGTTATGAAACAATTTAAATCGATGAAATTGGGTTCTTCTGCGTATACAAAGAACATAAAAATTCAGCAGAATTTAAAACAACAGTTCCGTCATGTCGATGATAGTTTGTTTGCAATGTCTCTTAGAAATCCAAAAATAGCAGAAGATGTTACGAAGGAAATTGGCAACGTACAATATAATATGGACAAAGCAATTGAAGTTTTAACCGATGTTCAAATTCCAAAAGGAGTTTCGCATCAACAATATGCTGTTTCATCTGCAAACAAATTAGCGGATTTTTTAAGTGATCTTTTAAATAATATGCAGATGCAAATGTCTAAACCAGGAACTGGAAAACCAAAACCAGGTGATGGACAAGGGATGCAATTACCAGATATTATTCAAAAACAAAAAGGTCTCGCTGATAAAATGAAAGAGGGAATGAAACCCGGAGATAAACCAGGAAGTGGTCAGCAGGGAAAAAGTGGAGAAGGAAAACAAGGTCAAGACAGCGGGCAAGGAAAAGAAGGAAATGGTAAAGAAGGAAAAAATGGTCAGGGTAAAAATGGGCAAGGAAGTAAAGAAGGTGGAAAAGGAAAGGATGGAAATGAAGGCGAAGATGGAGAAGGAGATGCTGAAAAGATAATGGAGATTTATAAAGAGCAGGTTAAACTTCGTGAAGCTTTACAAAAAGAATTAGCTAAAAAAGGATTAGATGCTCAAGGAAGATCTGCAATAGAACAAATGAAAGCTTCAGAAAAACAGATTTTAAATAAAGGATTTAAGAATGAGAACCTGCAGAGAATTTTAAATATTCAGCAAGAACTATTAAAATTAAACAATGCAGTTCAGGAACAAGGTCAAGATACAAAGCGTCAATCTGAAACAAACAAGGCTGAATTTTCTAATCGATCAAATGCTCTACCAAGCTCATTAACTGATTATTTAAATAGTGTAGAAATTTTAAATAGACAATCGCTACCTTTGCGCTCGAATTTTAATCAAAAGGTTCAAGAATATTTTAATACAAAATGATAAACTTTAATTACGAAACCGAATTTTCTTTAGACAACGAACAAGCTTTTACAGATTGGTTGAGCGCTGTTATTGTTTCTGAAAAGAAGAACGAGGGAGAAATAAATTATATTTTTTGTGATGATGAATACCTGCATAAGATAAATGTAGAGTATTTAAACCACGATACACTAACTGATATTATCAGTTTTGATTATACAGTTGGTAAAGAAATAAGCGGAGATATATTTATATCTGTTGAAAGAGTAGAAGATAACGCTAAAGATTTTAATGTTTCTTTTGAAGAAGAATTGAAACGTGTTCTTGCTCACGGTATATTACATTACTGTGGATACAAAGATAAAAGTGATGCAGATGCAGAACTTATGCGTTTAAAAGAAGATGAAAAGATTGCAATGTTTCACGTGGAACAGTAATTAAACATCTAAATTGAATCAAGTATGTTTCACGTGAAACACATATTTTATAAATATTTTATATGTTCCACGTGAAACGCTTTAAAAATTTTTTAAAAGAGTCAAGATTTAGTTCCACGTGGAACATATATAAAGTGATTCATAGTTTAAATTTTTATATCAATTTGTTCCACGTGGGACAGTTGTTGGAGATAATTTTTAAGGTTTGAGTTTTTTCAAGAGAAGAAATTGATGTTCCACGTGAAACAGTTTATATATCGATATACGTGTGTAACGCAAAGCTGAAAAAGGAATTCTGATATTTCGTGCCACCTGAAATATTTTTTAGGTTTGATATTTGAGCTTTTTTGGAATTTAATCGTTTCGGGATTTTAAAACTTTGGTTTAACGAGAATTTTTAAAACAGAGGATCTATGTGTAGAAGTTTTTATTTTGGTTCCACGTGGAACCAAAATTGATTATTTTTTTTACACTTTTCCTTTGATTTGATTTGATTTGATTTTGAAGAAGAAGAAGTTATAAAGGGATTGAAAGTGCTTTCGAAAACGTTCGGAACTTGAAACCTGAAACTTGAAATAAAAAGAATAACCGTTCCACGTGGAACAAAAAGAAAATAAAGTTAATTCTGAGAACTGCCTTAAACGGTTTGCAGAGAATAATAAAACAAAATGTTTTTAGAAGAGTACGATGTTATTGTAGTTGGTGCTGGTCATGCAGGATCTGAAGCCGCGGCAGCGGCCGCAAATTTAGGATCCAAAACTTTGTTGGTTACAATGAGTTTGCAGAACATTGCCCAGATGTCTTGCAATCCTGCTATGGGAGGAATTGCAAAAGGACAAATTGTTCGTGAGATCGATGCACTTGGTGGATACTCCGGAATTGTTTCAGATCGAACTGCAATTCAGTTTAAGATGTTGAACAAATCAAAAGGACCAGCAATGTGGTCGCCAAGAGTTCAAAGTGATCGAATGCGTTTTGCAGAAGAATGGAGAATGATGTTGGAGGGAACTCCAAATTTAGATTTTTACCAGGAGATGGTAAAAGGTTTGATAATCGAGAATGGAAAGATAAAAGGAATCAGAACGTCGCTTGGAGTTGAGATTCGATCCAAATCGGTTGTGTTGACAAACGGAACTTTTTTGAACGGATTAATTCATATTGGAGAAAAACAATTTGGAGGAGGAAGAGCAGGCGAGAGTGCTGCAACCGGAATTACCGAAGATTTAGTGAAAGCCGGATTTGAAGCTGGAAGGATGAAAACAGGAACGCCGCCACGAGTTGATGGACGTTCTTTGGATTATTCTAAAATGAATGAAGAAAAAGGAGATGCAAAACCAGATAAGTTTTCATATTCTGATTTGACTAAACCTTTAACGCAACAACGTTCTTGTTACATGACATACACATCGCTGAATGTGCATGATATTTTGAGAGAAGGTTTTGATCGTTCACCAATGTTCAACGGAAGAATAAAAAGTTTAGGTCCGAGATATTGTCCTTCGATTGAAGATAAGATTAATCGTTTTGCAGATAAAGAACGTCACCAGCTTTTTGTTGAACCAGAAGGATGGAATACTTGCGAAGTTTATGTAAACGGATTTTCAACTTCGCTTCCGGAGGATATTCAGTTTAAAGCTTTGCGCTCTGTTGCCGGTTTTGAAAATGTGAAATTCTTCCGTCCGGGTTATGCAATCGAATATGATTATTTCCCGCCGACACAATTGAAACATACTTTGGAAACCAAGTTGGTTGAAGGTTTATATTTTGCCGGACAAATTAATGGAACGACAGGATATGAAGAAGCAGCTTCGCAAGGTTTGATGGCCGGAATTAATGCGCATTTAAAAGTACATGAAAAAGCGCCGTTAATTTTAAAACGTGACGAAGCGTATATTGGAGTTTTGATCGACGACTTAATTACGAAAGGAACAGAAGAACCTTATCGTATGTTTACATCAAGAGCAGAATACAGAACTTTGCTGCGACAAGATAATGCCGATTTCAGATTGACGCCAATGTCGTTCGAAATTGGTTTAGCTTCTGAAGATCGAATGAGAAGAATGGAGCATAAACTTAACGAGTCTGAAAAGATGGTTGCCTTCTTTAAAGAAACAAGTGTAACGGTTGCAGAAACAAATCCAATTTTAATTGAAAAAGAATCGGCACCAATTTCACAAGGCGATAAAATGTTTAAAGTTTTTTCTCGTCCGCAGATTGAATTAGAGGATATGCTTAAATTTGAAAAAGTGGATTCTTATATCAAAGAAAATAATCTGGATGAAGAAATTGTTGAGCAAGCCGTAATTCAAGTTAAGTATTCTGGTTATATCGAAAAAGAAAGAAATAATGCTGATAAACTAAATCGTTTAGAAGAAGTAAAAATTCCAGAGAATTTCGATTACAATAAAATCAAATCAATGTCGATTGAAGCAAAACAAAAATTAAGCAAAATCCGACCTGTTACAATTTCTCAGGCATCAAGAATCAGCGGTGTATCACCAAGTGATATTTCCGTGCTTTTGATTTATATGGGAAGATAGAAAAGTATTCAGTCTCGGTTTTCGGTTTTTAGTATTTTTAACTGTGACTGAAAACCGAGACTGAATACTAAATTTTGTTCCACGTGAAACATTGAATTCAATTTTAATGAGAGTTGTTAGAATAGAAAATTTATCATTAGAAGAAAAAAAGGTTTTAATGCATCTTCGTAACAATGCATTTCCGTTTCAGTTTGGTCATGCAGCATTTGAAGAATTTGATTTGTATTTGGATAGTTTGATCCAAGCAAAACATTATTTGCTGAAAGACGAAAATCAAATAGGAGGCTGGGCTTTTACTTTTTTTCGAGATCAGGAAGTTTGGTTTTCGATAATGATAAATAATAAAATTCAGGGAAAAGGAAACGGAACAAAATTGATTGAAGAATTAAAAAGAAATAATTTCAATTTGAATGGCTGGGTTATCGATCATGAAAATGATATAATGCAAAATGGCGAAGCTTATAAATCGCCTTTGTTATTTTATATCAAAAACGGTTTTAGTGTTTATCAAAATACAAGAATCGAAAATGAAAAAATTAAAGCAGTTAAAATAAATTGGACAAACAAAAAATAGAAATAAAAAATATGCTAAAAGTGATTTTTTCATTTTTAGCATTTCTCATGAATTAAACCAAAAAATACCAAGAATTAAAAAATGGACGTTTTAAACAAAAAACATTTTCTTACTGTAAAAGACCATTCTGTTTCAAAAGAAATTTTCGATTTGTACTATGATGAAAATCTGGATATGCTGATTACTTCTCCGCAGCCGGATTTAGAAAATTTAGGAAGATATTACGAAAGTGAAGATTACATTTCTCATACAGATAACAAACGTTCTGTTTTTGAAAAAGCATATCATTTTGTAAAAAGTATCGCTTTAAAAAATAAACTGAATTTGATAAATTCAGAACAATCTCAAAAAGGAAAAATTTTAGACATTGGAGCCGGAACCGGAGATTTTTTATTAACGGCAAAAAATGACGGATGGAACGTAATCGGAATTGAACCGAGCGACCGGGCAAAAAATATTGCAAAGCAAAAAGGAATTTCGTTTGCAGAAGAAACAGCTTCTTTAGAAAATAATTCTTTTGACGTAATTACCATGTGGCACGTTTTGGAACACGTTCCAAATTTAGAACTTCAAATTCAGGAATTGAAGCGTTTGTTAAAACCAACTGGAACATTAATTGTTGCGGTTCCAAATTTTAAATCTTTCGACGCAAAACATTACGGAGAATTTTGGGCAGCTTTTGATGTGCCAATTCATTTTTGGCATTTTTCAAAAAAAGCGATAAAATCACTTTTCGAAAAAGTCGATATGAAATTAGAAAAAGTACTTCCAATGAAATTTGATTCATTTTATGTGAGTCTGCTTTCTGAAAAATACAAAACAGGAAAAATGAATTTTGTCCGTGCATTTTTTATTGGTTTAAGATCAAATTTAAAAGCATCAAGTACAAAAGAGTATTCATCTCACATTTACGTGCTAAAAAACAGCTAAAACGCGAAATAAGCGCATTTAAGGCACTTTCTCTCGTAAGTTGAGGGTTTGTGTTGTCTTTTTTTAGAAAAAGGCTCTAATAAAAGCTATGAAAGTCACTTTTAATAGTGATATTTTATAGCTTTTTTTTGATCCATAAAGAAAACTAATACCTTAAATTAGGGCAGTTTTTCTATTTTTTTCTTGATTTTTTCAATTTTTAATTTTTGACTTTAACGAGATGAAAAAACAAAATTTTTTTGTTTTTGGATTTTGCTTTTTGGATTTTCAAAAATGAAAATTTCAAAAAGTATCAAAAGAGAAATTTCATGACTTTTTTAAAAATGAACTTGATTTCTTGTTTTTGTTGATTTTTAGAAATGAAATTTAACAACGAGGTTCAAAAAGTTTTTGTTTCAGAATTTACGAGCTGAAAAAGCATCAAAACGTAAAATAAGCGCATTTGAGGCTTTTTCTTGGTAAAATCGAGGGTTTATGTTGTCTTTTTTTAGAAAATAGCTCTAAAGAAAGCTATAGAAGTCACTTTTAATAATGATATTTTATAGAATAAAAATGTACCATAAAGAAAACTAATATGCTAAAATTCGAGCATTTTTTAAACTTTCTGTCGATCCTATTTATTTTTTTATATTTTTGTCTTTCATACCAATAAAAAAATAGAAATTTAGAAAATGAAAAAAGCATTAGCAATTATCGCACTTTCAATTTTAGTTGTTTCGTGTAATAAAGCAACAGAAGTTAAGGAAGTAAAAACAGCTTACATAGATACTTCAGTTTTGATGAAAGAGTACACTGAAGCAAAAGACCTTGAAGCTAAATACAAAGCTCAGGCAGAAGAAAAAGGAAGACAATTACAAGCTGAAATTTCCCGCTTTAAACAAGACGCTGCTAATTTTCAAAGTCAGGCACAGGCAAATGGCCAGCAATGGGCGCAGCAAAGAGGTGCAGAATTGCAAAAAAGAGAGCAGCAATTAGGATATGCTCAACAAGCATTATCTCAGCAATTACAGCAGGAAAGCGGTGTTGAAATGGATTCTCTTGTAAGCGGAGTTAAAAAATTCATCAAAGAATACGGTAAGAAAAACGGATATTCTTATATCTACGGAACAGGTGATGCAGCTACAGTTTTGTATGCTGAAGAAAAGTATGATATTACAAAAGAAGTAGTTAAAGCTTTAAACGACAAATACAAAGCGTCTCCAAAAGCTGAAGAAAAAGCTCCAGCTAAAAAAGAAGAAGCTAAAAAATAAGAACTGCCAAACTAACTAAAACTAAAATTGAAAAACCTAAATCCACACCGGATTTAGGTTTTTTTCTTTTATAAAAATGCGATAATTTTGACGTTTAATACCGGTCTAATGCAAAACGTTTCTGAAGCTGCAGCTTACACTTTACAATTTATCAATCAAACACAAAAATCAATCTTCCTGACAGGTAAAGCCGGTACAGGAAAAACGACTTTATTGCGTGAAATTATAGCAACAACGCACAAAAACACTGTAGTTGTCGCGCCTACCGGGATTGCAGCTTTAAATGCAGGCGGTGTAACAATTCATTCGATGTTTCAGCTGCCTTTTTCAGCATTTATTCCTTCGTATGAAGAAAGTTCCCAGTTTACAGAAACCGTAAAATTTGAGAATAAAGAATCACTTCGCAGACATTTTAAAATGAACAATGTAAAGCGAAATGTAATTCGAAATATGGAACTGCTGATTATTGATGAAGTCAGCATGCTTCGTGCTGATTTACTGGATGCTATCGATTTTATGATGCAGACAGTCCGAAGAAATACGCGAGCTTTTGGAGGTGTTCAGGTGCTTTTTATAGGTGATTTATTGCAGCTGCCGCCCGTAATTCGGGATGAAGAATGGCGTACTCTGCGCAATTTTTACAAAGGCAAATTCTTTTTTCATTCACATGTAATTCAGCAAAATCCGCCTTTGTATATCGAATTATCCAAGATTTACCGCCAGAGCGACGATGTTTTTATTTCGGTTTTAAACAATCTGCGAAACAATCAAATCACAACTCAGGATATTGAGGTTTTAAACCAATATGTACAGCCGGATTTCGACTTAAAAATGAATCCGGGCTATATAACCCTTACAACGCACAATGCAAAAGCTGATGCTATAAATGAACAGGCTATCAATGATTTAGCAGGAAATGAATTTGCTTATCAGCCATTTGTAGTGGGCGATTTTCCGGAGAAAATTTTTCCTGTAGAAGAAAATCTAAAACTTAAAGTGGGTGCTCAGGTAATGTTTGTCAAGAATGATTTATCTTTTGAAAAACGTTATTTTAATGGAAAAATGGGCGTTATAAAATCACTCTCGGCAGAAGAAATCTTTGTTCATTTTCCAGAAGAAAACAAAACTATTGAAGTTGAAAAATACGAATGGAAAAACATTCGCTACAAAGTCAACGAACTGACAAAGGAAATCGAAGAAGAAGTTCTGGGAACATTTGCCCATTATCCAATCAAATTGGCCTGGGCCATTACGGTTCACAAAAGCCAGGGTTTAACTTTTGAGAAAGCTGCGCTCGATGTATCGCAAGTTTTTCTTCCTGGGCAGGCCTATGTAGCACTTTCGCGTTTAACTTCCTTAAACGGTCTTATTTTGCTTTCTAAGATGCAGATGAACGGTCTGTCAAACGATCAGGACGTAATGGATTATGCTTTGAACAAAGCAACAGAAGATGATTTGAAAAATTCACTTCATTTTGAAACCAAGAATTTTATTCATAACTATTTGATAAACAGTTTTAACTGGACAGATTTAGCTCAAGAATGGAGAAATCACCGTTTTAGTTATAATGAAAATGCTGTCGCTTCAGAAAAATCAAAACATTCGGCCTGGGCACACAAACGCATGGATACGATTGAAGCATTGGCAGATCCTTCACAGAAATTCATTCAGCAGCTCAATAAAATTTTCAGCAAAGAAACTGTTGATTTAAAGTTTGTTCAGGAAAGGGTAGTGGCTGCTTACGATTACTTTTTTAAACCAATGGATAAATTGGTTTCGGATCTTTTGAGTAAAATGGCTGAAATCCAGAAATTTAAAAAGGTAAAAGAGTTTTATGAAGAATTAGCTCTGCTGGACGATTTACAGACAAAAGCCGTTTTGCGTTTAATGAAAGCCAGACTGCTGGTTGATATTGTGGTTTCCCGTGAAACAATCAGTAAGGAAAGTTTAACATCGCCGGCCATTAAAAATTATAAAACAGATAAAATTTCGAAAATCAAGGAAGACTATAAAATGGCGAATACAGACATGTTTCAGGTCGATGAGCCTGTTATACGTTATTCTTCTAAAAAAGTGGATGAAACAGCCGAAAACGGACCAAAAAAGACCACTGTCGAAGAGACTCACGAACTCTGGCTGCAAAAAAACTCTGTAGAAGATATTGCACGCATTAGAAAACTGACTGTTCAAACTGTCGAATCGCATTTAATAAAACTTATTCAGGCGAAGAAAGTAGACGTTTCAGATGTGCTTCCGTATGATAAAATCCTTGCTTTACGTGAAGCATTTCAGTTTTACGATGAAGAATCCTTAAGTCCGTTAAAGGAAAAATACGGTGAAGAATTTACCTGGGATGAACTTAAGATGTTTAAAGCCAGCATTAACTGATTTTAGATTTTAGATTTTAGATTTTTGATTTTTGATTTTTGATTTTTGATTTTTGATTTTTGATTTTTGATTTTTGATTTTTGATTTTTGTGCGGCTTGGTTAAGATTTTGTAACTTGTTGTATAATTCTAAATTTTAGAATTAACTATAAAAACATTATGTAAAATAGAAATTATGAAAAAGCTTATATACATTACATTACTTATTTTTTCTGTCACAAATATTTCGGGTCAGGAACTTAAAAAAGAATATCAAAAATTCATTCAGGTTTTCATTGACAACGTAAAAGGGGACAAGAAAGAAGAAATTGCAAAGATAATTTCGTATCCGTTAAAAAGAGATACTCCAATTCCATCAATCAAAAATAAAGCAGAATTTATTAAGAGATATTCAGAAATTTTTGATGCCGCTTTGAAGAAAGAAATAACATCGTCTAAAGCCGATAAAGACTGGACAGAAATGGGATGGCGCGGTATTATGCTAAATCAGGGAACAATTTGGTTTGATGAAGAAGGTAGTTTAATTAGCATTAATTATCAATCCAAATTTGAAAGCGATTTGAAAAATAAACTGATAGGTTCTGAGAAAACTAAAGTACATGCGTCTATATCTAAATTTAAAGAACCAGTTTATGTTTTAGAAACGTCAAAATTCAGAATTAGAATTGATGATTTAGGCAATAATAACTTTCGTTATGCTTCATGGTCTATCAAACAAAAAATGACTGAAAAACCAGATTTGATTATAACTAACGGTAAATGGGTTCAGGATGGAACAGGAGGAAACCATTATATTGAATTTAAAAAAGGAAACTATGTTTATGTATGCTATATCATAGTTTTGGGAGAAAAAAATTCGCCTCCGGCAAGATTGGTTATTACACAAAACGGAAAAGAAATTTTGAATCAGGATGCCAAAATTGTTCCACGTTAAACATAAAAAAATCCTATTCGTAAAGAATAGGATTTTAAGATTTTTATAGATTTTCAACGAGAATCCAGGCATCTGGATTTTCACCTTTTTGAATTTCTTTTTGCGCTTTTTCAGCTTCGGCCATTGTAGCGTAACTTCCGTATAAAACCGGAAATAAACCGTGTTTGTTTTCACCAAGCATTCTGGCGCTGTATCCATCTTTAATTAACTGGTTATAAGCTTTTCTTGCATTAGCTTCGCTTCTAAATGCGCCAGCCATAATGTGATACGGCATTAATTTTTCGGCAGTTTCTACTTTTGCAGAATCTACTAATGTTACTGCTGGCAGCGGGTTTTGAATAACAAAAGTTGCTTCCTGAATTTTGTTCTGAACTTTTTTCTGAACATTTCCTTCTACCACAAGGGTTTGAGCAGCAATTTGATTTTGGTATAATGGATATCCTATACTTCCAGTTATTCCAAGTCCAAGAACAAATATTGCAGCATATCTTAAGAATGGTCTTGAAGATCTAACTTCTTCATTTTCATATAAAGAAATTGGTTCTTTTTCTGAAATTTGCTCGATTGTTTTCTCAAAGATTTCCTTTTTAACCAATGGAGAAACAAACGGGCTCAATCCAAAAGATGTTGCCAGATAGTTTATTTGCTCATTTGGTGTAAATATGATATTGCTTTCAGAATTAAGACGAAGATCTCCAATATTTTTAAGACTTATAACGCCGTTTTCTTCAAGAGTTTGTCTCCAGTTTTGTACTTCATAAGCAATACCATTTACCGCTGCTCCGTAAGATATATTCTCTGCCTGAGCAACATGATTTGCCAATAATCCGTCGTTGTTTTTTAGACGGCTGTTGAAAAAGACTGTTTTTTTGGGTGGAAAAAACGAATTTGTGCTTTCATTCAGTTGAGCCGATTGAATTTCGGTTAAAAATGCTCCAAATCCAGGCACCGTTACACACTGATAACGATACAATAACTGCGCGATGTAAGTTTCGATTTTCATAGTAACAAAGTTAAGTAATGAATATAGTTATCAAAATTTTATTCACAATTTTTATTAACAATTGAGATTTTTTTATAGACAATTTATTTTCAGTATTTTAACATTTAGGTTATCAGCAATATTAAATTTTGTTTATTATAAAATGTTATTTTTATTAAGAAATTACTTTGTTTTTATCATATTTGCAATAGTTTTTGAGTTTAGTTTTTAGCTCTATTTTACATAATATTTTAAAGAGATGTCAGATCAGGAATTATTTTATTTATTAGCCTTACTCAAAGTAGATGGAGTTGGAGATATAATGGCGAAAAAATTGCTGGTAAATTGCAGTAAAGCTGAAGATGTTTTTAAAACCAAAACAAATCAACTTGCTGCTATAGATGGAGTTGGTTCGGCTTTATTAAAAAACCTGAAAGACAAAAGTATTTTTGAGAAAGCGAATCAAGAACTTGAGTTTATAAGAAAAAACAATATTACGGTTTCTTATTTTCAGGAAGAAAATTATCCAGATCGGTTAAAACATTGTTTAGATTCTCCTATTTTACTTTTTTCGGGCGGTAACATAAATCTAAAAAACAAAAAAATTATAAGTATTGTCGGTACGCGGCAGATAACATCTTATGGAACAGAATGCTGCCGAAAACTTATAGAAGATTTGATACCGCTAGATCCGGTAATTGTAAGCGGTTTTGCTTATGGGGTTGATATTGTTGCGCATCAGTTTGCTATGGATTATAATTTGCAGACTATTGGTGTTCTGGCACATGGGTTAAATCAGGTTTATCCAAGAACGCATAAAAAGTATATGGCGAAAATGGAAGAAAACGGCGGTTTTATAACAGAGTTTTGGAGTTCATCAAATCCTGATAAAGAAAATTTCGTGAAAAGAAATCGTATTGTGGCCGGCATCAGCGAAGCAACAATTGTTATAGAATCTGCAGATAAAGGCGGATCGCTCATAACTGCCAATTTAGCAAATGATTATAATCGGGATGTTTTTGCAGTTCCAGGCAGAGTAACAGATAGATACAGCCAAGGTTGCAATGATTTAATTAAAACTCAAAAAGCCAATGTTTTAACTAGTGCTGCAGATTTGATTTATGTTTTGAACTGGGACTTAGAAAAGAAACCCAAAGTGATTCAACAACAATTGTTTATCGATCTCAATCCTGACGAACAAAAGATTTATGATTTTCTTTTAAAAAATGGAAAAGAACTTCTAGATATTATCGCTTTGGAATGCGATTTGCCCATTTTTAAAATCTCCGGAACTCTTTTAAATATGGAACTGAAAGGAATTATAAGACCTTTGCCTGGAAAAATGTTTGAGGTTGTTTAAAAGAATTAAGATTTTGGATAATATTTTGAAATTTCAATAGAAAAAAGAACACTCGAAATCTTCCATTTTCCATTAATTTTGACTAGCTGCCAATATTCATTACCCCAATTTGTCATCGAATCTTCAGACCAAAAACTGTAATCAAATGTTACGCTGGCAATGACATTATCATTATGAATTACTATGTTTTCGAACTTTTCCTCGCTTTTTTTGTCTTGTAGAATACTTTGTATAAATGAAGTATAAGTGCTTGTAAAATAATTTTTTACGATTGATGGATTATCTTCGATTGTTTTGGCCTGACTTTTTTCTTTAATTACACCAATCCAGTTAACGTTTCCTTCAAAAAATAAACTATTAAAAGTTACAGAATCCTTTTTTACAATACTTTGCATAAAACTGTTTAACAGTTGATGTATTTCCTGCTTATCTTTTGATGTTTGTTGTGCAGAAATTAAGTTTAAAGAAAAAAATAGTAATAAAATTGTAATGGCTGCTTTCATGTTTTAAGACTTAATTTTTAGTATATAATTTTTAATTTTTGATGAGGGATTTTCAATTAAATGTTTGATAAAATAACTTATTATGATACAGTTAATAAAACAAATTAATAAATTAACTTGCCCGTCTTTTTCAATATTTAATTTTTCTAATGCCATTTGTGTTAAGTGTATAATTCCTTTGTGCGTGAGATAAATAGAAAAAGAAAGTGATGCCAGCCGAGCAGATAAAATAGATTTTGAATGATATAAAAAACAAGATTTTGAAACAGCCGACATTACAATTAATCCAAAGCCAATTGAAACTAATGTAAATCCAATTATAGAAGCTGATTGTGAAGTTTGATTTGAACAAATCCAAAACGAAAATCCAACAACTACTAATCCGGATAAAAAATAATAGACTGCCATTTGAATTAATGAATTTTTTAAAACAGCTGGAATATTCATAAAAATATGCGATACCAATTCCTGTTACTAAACCCTCTAATCTTGTGTAGGTTGGATAATAAATTTTCATGTACCAAATTCTCCATGTATTATCCGTATTTTGATTAGGAACTATGAATAGCTGCCATGAAATTATTCTCAAAAGAATAGTTAAGGACAATAGAGAAAACAGAAAATATTTTATTGTATGTAGCTTCTGGAATTTTACAAATAACATTAGAAACAATGGAAAAAGAAGATAAAACTGTTCTTCAATACATAATGACCACGCATGAGAAAAGGTTCCAAAGTGGAGCAGGTCAAGTTCAATGTTTTGAGTAAAAGTGATAAATTTCCAAAATGAAGGCAAAGCTTCTCTTTCTCTAAAAAGAGGAAAGGAAAAATATAAAATTAAGGTTAATGCGTATGGTGGAATGATTCTGAAAAAGCGTTTGATATAAAACTCTTTTAAGCAAATTTTATCTAAGTGTTTGAGTTGTTCAAAAAGCTGTTTTGAAATCAGAAATCCACTAAGAACAAAAAACAAATCTACCCCAGTCCAGCCAAATTGACCATATTTGTCGACCCATTCTGGATGAGCAAACATGCGATAATGATATACCAAAACCATTACAATTGCCAAAGTGCGTAAATGATCAAGGCCAAGAAATTTTTCTGTTGCTGGAGAGTTCATTTTTTTCTGCAAAACTAGAGCAGACTTTCTTATGTTTTTTGAACGATATTTGGAAAGCTGACTTTGATGTATGAATAACTTAATTTCATATTTCAACGACGCTTCTTGTCGTTCATCATTAAATTTAAGCCGTTTACCATCAACTTATAAAAAATGGAATTTGATTGTCTATTTTTGGATTATGATAAAATGTAGTTTAAATAATAATGCAAAGCAAAGTACTGTATTTCAGTTGTTTTTCTGGATTTTGTTTTTCTTAATCGGCGAAGCTAAAATTTATGCTGAATACAGACAGCCGCTTTTTTCTATGAACATTCCGTATGATTTGTGCCATTTGATTTTTCAAGTCTTAAGTGCCAATTTTATATATTTCATTTTGATAAAAAGGTTATTTTATAAAAAGCATTATTTTCAATTTGTCGTTTTTTTAGTCACTAGTATTTATTTGTTTTCAGTTTCAAACAGAGTTTTTGCTATTTATATAGCCGAACCTTTTTTTAGTAATGAACCGCAGGACGATTTGTTAAGTATTTTTACAGATTTGGATTATCTGTTTTGTTATTATGTGATTCCAATTGCGACAGCCTCTTTTGTTTTTGTTTCTGTAGCATTTATGTTCGATTTAAGGAACGAAAAACAATATTCTGTAGAAATACTCAAAGAAAAGGCAGAATTAGAATTAAAGGCCTTAAAAACGCAATTAAATCCACATTTTTTATTCAATACGCTAAATAATATTTATTCGCTGTCGATTATCGATTCTGAAAAAACATCAGAATCAATAAGCCGTCTTTCAAACATTTTGGATTATATTTTATATAAAGGCCATAATAAATTAATTTCTATCTCAGATGAGTTGAAGGTAATTCACGATTATATCGAATTAGAGAAATTACGTTACGATTCAAGGCTAGAACTTATTATTACAGAACAAATTAAAAATCAGAATTTTGTCCCGCCTTTATTGTTTTTATCTTTGGTAGAAAATGCTTTTAAACATGGCGCAGGAAGTATTTCTGGAAATATTTTCATTTCAGTTTTTATTGAAACTAATGCTGTAAAGACAGTTTTTAAAGTTGAAAATTCTTTTGTTCCTAAAGAAATTAATAATGAAAAGAGTATGGGTTTAAAGATAATTCAGGAACAATTAAAAATTATTTATGGAAATCTGAGTTCCTATTTAGTTAAAAATAAAGATAATCGCTTTATTGTAGAAATAATAATTCCGGCCAATGAAAATTGATTGTATTATAGTTGATGATGAACCGCTTGCAATTAAGCTTTTAGAAAATCATATCTCTAAAATTGAAGAGCTGCGATTGGTTGGTACTGCCGGAAATGCTTTAGAGGCTTATAAGCTCACTAAGTCTAAAGCTGTTGATCTAATTTTTTTAGATATTCAAATGCCGGACTTAACCGGAATAGATTTTCTAAAATCATTAAAAAACAAACCAAAAACCATTTTTACCACTGCATACAGAGATTTCGCTGTTGAAGGTTTTGAACTTGAAGCGGTAGATTATATTTTGAAACCCATAACTTTTGATCGTTTTTTTAAAGCTGTTGAGCGCGTTTTAAGACATGACTCTGATTACGTAAAAGATGACTTTCTTATGTTGAAGTCAAATGGTTTGCAATATAAAATTATCCTGAAATCTGTTTTGTTTATTGAAAGTCAGGGAAATAATGTCAAGGTAGTTTTAAAGAATGAAAAGCCGCTTATTGTGAAGTATAAAATAAGTGATTTAGAAATAGATTTAAACTCTCTTGGTTTTGTTCGCATTCACAGATCTTTTTTAGTAAACTCAAAAGAAATAAATGCTTTAGGAAATACTGAGCTCATTATTGAAAACTTTTCTGTACCCGTTGGAAGAAGCTATAAGTCAAATTATGAAGAGTTGAAAAAAAAACATTCTATATAGTTTACTATGAAAGTTGTTTATATATTTAACGAGTAATTTCTGTTATTTATTTTTGTTTCTAAAATGTTTAAATAATCGGTACAATATATAAATAATCAATATTCCAAAAGCAATATTTAGTATCTGAAAAAGATAAGGAGGAATGTCGTAGTCTTCAATATATTTATTCATTTTGTATATTATTAAATTATATAAAGAATTAATTTATATGAAGTTACGAAAAAATATATAAAAAAAACCTCCTGAATTAACAAGAGGTCTAAAATACAGTTTGAATTTGTTTTATTTTCCAAATCCCAGTTTCTCACGAACTCTTTGAAGGACTCCGTCAGCAACTGCAGAAGCTTTCACCGCACCTTTTTTCAATAAGGCATCAACTTCATCAAGATTGTTTATATAGTAATTATATCTTTCTCTTTCTGCTTTGAATTTTTCTGCAATCAATTCAAAAATAGCTTGTTTTGCGTGGCCGTAACCATAATTTCCGCCTAGATAATTCGCTCTCATTTCTGCAATTTGAGACTCATCTGCCATTAAAGAATAAATAGCAAAAGCGTTGCAGGTATCAGGATTTTTTGGAGCTTCCAGCGGAGTACTATCCGTTTCTATACTCATAATCTGCTTGCGCAAAGCTTTATCATCCAGGAAAATGTTGATGTAATTATTAGCAGATTTACTCATTTTTCCTCCATTAGTTCCGGGAATCAATTTGCTGTCTTCCTGAATTTTAGCTTCTGGAAGTACAAAAGTTTCGCCCATTTGGTGGTTGAATCTTGAAGCTACATCACGGGTAATTTCTATATGCTGTAATTGATCTTTTCCAACAGGAACAAATTCTGCATCATACAATAAAATATCAGCAGCCATCAACATTGGATAAGTAAAAAGTCCGGCGTTAACATCGTCTAAACGATCGGCTTTGTCTTTGAAAGAATGTGCCAAAGTTAAACGCTGAAACGGAAAAAAGCAGCTTAAATACCAGGTTAATTCAGCTGTTTGAACTACATCTGACTGTCTGTAAAAAGTAACACGGTCAATATCTAATCCAAAAGCAAGCCATGCAGCAGCCACACTAAAGGTATTTTCTCTTAATGTTTTACCATCTTTGATTTGTGTAATCGAATGTAAATCAGCAATAAACAAAAAAGATTCGTTTGCCGGATTATTCGATAACTCAATTGCAGGGATGATAGCTCCCAATAGATTTCCTAAGTGAGGCGTTCCAGTACTCTGAACACCAGTAAGTATTTTTGCCATTCTAGTTTTTTTCTTAACCGCAAATATTGCAAGTTTAATTTTAACCGCAAAGTTCGCAAAGTTTATTTTTAATTTAACTGCAAAGTTCGCAAAGTTTATTGGAATGTAAATTCTTTTATAAAATTCACTTCGGTTTTCTTACATTTGAAACCATGAAAATATTGAAAATTGCTTTTTGGATTATATGGCGCGTTTGGTTTTACGTTTTAATGGCGGTGCCAATACTTATTATGCTGCCGTTACTGCTTATTTCTATCATCTCTGAGAGAGGATATCCATATTTCTTTAAAATGGCCCGTATTTGGGCTAAATTCATTCTGTACGGAATGGGTTTTTATTATAAAGTAAAACGAGAACAAAAACTGATCAAGGGAAAAAGCTATATGATCGTTGCCAATCATACATCAATGACTGACATTATGCTGATGCTGGCGATTATTAAAAATCCGTTTGTTTTTGTTGGAAAAAAGGAACTTGTAAAGATTCCTTTGTTTGGATTTTTCTATAAAAGAACCTGTATTTTGGTTGACAGAAATTCATCAAAAAGTAAAAATGAGGTTTTTAAAAGGGCTCAAAGCCGTTTAAACCAAGGTTTAAGTATTTGTATTTTTCCTGAAGGCGGCGTTCCGGATGATGAATCGATTTTGCTGGATGAGTTTAAAGATGGTGCTTTCAGACTTGCCATAGACCATCAAATTCCAATTGTGCCTATTGTATTTCCTGATAATAAAGACCGTTTTCCTTATAGGTTTTTAAGCGGCAGTCTTGGAAAAATGCGCAGTAACATTCTGCCTTTCGTAGAAACAAGCGGACTGACATCTGATAACAGAAAAGAGCTTAGAGATACAGTCAGAGAAATGATTTATAAAGGTTTACTCGAATTTAAAAAGAAAGATTTAAAAGAGTAATTTAAAATACAAACCCGGCAAAATATAAAAAATTGCCGGGTTTTCTTTTGAATAAAAACCCCCGTTTATAATTCAAAAAGTTTATCGGTGTATTATTTTTTCAGAGATGAATCGTAATACTTTTTTAAATTTTAATTTGGTTTTTCTGCGGTTTTTATTGAACAACACTTCTATTCTCTCTTTCATGATTAAGTATTTATAGGGTTGATAATAAAGAGTTTATTAAACTCAAGTTAATGTCACATATTATTAAGAGCGTCAAAAATGAAAAAGGTTGCGTCGAAAGAAGAAAATTCTTTAAAATAATTAGTAAAAAATCCGTTAGTTCTTGGATACTAACGGATTTTTACTGAATCAACCAACCAAATTTATTCTAAAAAAACGACGAATTGGTATTTATGGCCCATACCAAAAACAAATCGTATGTCTGTTTAATAGATGAGTTTGTTTTAAAAAGGTTGCGTTGATTTCTAATTTTATTTTCAAAATAAAAAACCCGGACTTTTATAAGTCCGGGTTTTTATGTGTAAAGTATTAATTTTAAAAGATTAAGCGTTTGCTAATTCTTTCATATGAGCTTTTATTTTTTCTTCTAATTCGTCAGCTAATTCTGGATTATCTTTAATTAGAGCTTTTACAGCATCACGTCCTTGACCTAATTTTGTATCACCATAGCTAAACCAAGATCCTGCTTTTTTAACGATATCAAATTCAACCGCTAAGTCAAGAATTTCACCGGTTTTAGAAACTCCTTCTCCGTACATAATGTCGAATTCAGCAGTTTTAAAAGGCGGTGCCACTTTGTTTTTAACGATTTTCACTTTAGTTCTGTTACCAATTACGTTTTCACCGTCTTTAATTTGAGCAGAACGACGAATATCTAAACGTACAGAAGCGTAAAATTTTAATGCATTACCTCCGGTTGTTGTTTCAGGATTCCCGAACATAACACCAATTTTTTCACGCAGCTGGTTAATAAAGAAAACGGTACAATTTGTTTTACTGATAGTTCCAGTAAGTTTTCTTAATGCTTGAGACATTAAACGTGCATGAAGCCCCATTTTAGAATCTCCCATTTCACCTTCGATCTCGCTTTTTGGTGTCAATGCAGCTACAGAGTCAATTACAACAATGTCTATAGCTCCAGAACGAATTAGGTTTTCGGCAATTTCTAAAGCTTGCTCACCATTGTCTGGCTGTGATATAATTAAGTTCTCGATATCAACATTTAATTTTTCAGCATAATTTCTGTCAAATGCATGCTCAGCATCAATAAACGCTGCAATTCCACCCGCTTTTTGTGCTTCGGCAATAGCGTGTAATGTCAATGTTGTTTTACCAGATGATTCCGGCCCGTATATTTCAATAATTCTTCCTTTTGGATATCCATTTACCCCAAGAGCTAAATCAACACCAAGTGAGCCAGAAGAAATCGTTTCTACCTCCACAATGGCTCTGTCGCCCATTTTCATTACGGTTCCTTTTCCGTAGGTTTTGTCAAGTTTATCAAGCGTTAATTGTAACGCTTTTAATTTGGCTTCTTTGTCTGAACTCATCTTTTCTTAATTATCTAAAATTGTTATTTTTCTTTCCAGATAAAATTCAAAAAAATTGCTTCTTTTAAATTTTAAAGGTCAGGCTTATAATTTGTAAAATTACTTCTTTTTTTGAAGTTTGATTGTTCCAAATTGTCACAATTTAACTATAAAATAAAGCCTTTAATTCTGTTGCATCAGAAGGTTTTATTTTTCCGGCAAGCAGTAAACTCAACTGTTTACGACGCAGAGCTGCGTCAAAGCGCTGTATTTCAATTTCTGTTTCCGGTACAATTGGCGGTACTTCGACAGGTCTTCCGGTATCATCTACAGCTACAAAAGTATAAATTGCTTCGTTTGCTTTTGTTCTGTTTCCAGATTCGCGGTCTTCTACCCAAACGTCTATAAAAACTTCCATAGAACTTTTGAAGGATCTTGAAACTTTTGCTTCGACAGTAACTACGCTTCCAAGCGAAATGGCCCTGTTAAAAGCCACGTGATTTACAGATGCCGTAACTACAATTCGGCGGGAATGTCTGCGTGCTGCAATACTTGCTGCACGATCCATTCGGGCTAATAATTCGCCTCCGAAAAGATTGTTTAAAGGATTAGTCTCGCTCGGTAAAACTAAATCAGTTAATATAGTTAGGGACTCTGAAGGATGTTTTGGATTCATTTTTTTAATGTGAAAATTTAAAATAATTGCGGTTGATTAATTCAACCAGTTTACTACCATTACGGCAGGAATGAAATATATAACTATGGTTCTCGCACCATCGTAATCTTTGGCTAATCGCTGTCCGAAAAGCATCATTAATAAACAGATACATGAAAAAATTCCGGCATAAAAACCATACTCACGACCACTGTTCGTTAGTAATTGTATGGCTCCGACAACACTTAAAATTCCGGAAATTAATTCTAAAATTAATAAATGCAGTAAAGCAAGTGGAACCTGATTTTTTAATGGCGTTTTGGCAAAATGTTCTTTAAGCCAGGCTACATTATCTTTCCAGTAAAAAATCTTTTCGTAGCCTGATTGTAAAAATGTTAAGGCTAAAAATGCCAGTGATAAAATTGAGGCAACATTATTCATTTGAGGACTATTTTTTATGAATTAAACGAGTCAGTTTTATAGATAAATCGGTTAGGATTATTTTTGCATTTCCGTTTCTTTCAATGTGATACATGGCATCTGAAAGTTCTTTGAAAATTTCGTGAATATTATTCCCGTTTACAAAAGGAGCAAAATTTTCGAGTTTAAATTTGTCGACTTTTGGTTCTATGTAAACTAAACTTGGCGTTTGATAATTCAGTAAAAGTGCCTGTCTGAACATTTCGATACAAAACTGAATAAACTTTTTCTGGCTTTCGCGTCCAAGTCCGGCAATTTCTTCGCTCCATGAAATTAAATCCTGAATTGCTGCTGCGTTTCCTTTTGCTCTAAAGGCAGCGCGGACCCAATTAACAAACCACTGTTCAAAAGGATATTCAGTATCATCTTCTTTTAACAAATGCATTGCTTTATTGAAATTTCCCTGTGCCTGATGAGCGATTTTTTTAGCGAAATTAGAATCAATATTTTCTCTGGCAACCAATGCTTCGGCAATAACTTTTTCCGGAAGTCCGTTAAAGTGAATTACCTGACAGCGAGAACGTATGGTTTGTATAATGTCTTCTTCATTTTCAGAAATCAGAATAAAAATGGTTTTATCTGATGGTTCTTCAAGAAGCTTTAAAAGTTTATTTGAAGCTGCAATATTCATTTTATCTGCCATCCAGATAATCATGATTTTATAACCGCCTTCATACGACTTTAGGGAAAGCGATTTTAAAACTTCCTGTGCATCTTCGACTCTGATTTCACCCTGTTTGTTTTGAACGCCCAGAATTTTATACCAGTCAAATAAACCGCCGTAAGGCATTTCCTGAATAAATGTTCGCCAATCCTGAATAAAGTCTAAACTTTTTGGTTTGGTTTTTACATCTTCGGTAGTAACTGTTGGGTAAATAAAATGCAGATCGGGATGCGAAAGGTTTTGAAACTTTAAATTGCAAGAATCGTTTCCGTTTTCATTTTCGTTTCCGGTATTATTGCATAAAATATACTGCGCATAGGCAATTGCAGTAGAAAGTGTACCGCTTCCTTCGGGTCCAATGAATAATTGTGCATGCGGAATTCGTCCGGAAGATGCACTTTTTATTAAGTGGCTTTTGATATAATCCTGACCTAAAATTTGAGAAAATTGCATGAAGCAAAGATAGAAGAAAATGATGTAGTCAAAAATTTTAGATTAAAAGATTATCGGCTGGATTTGATTTATGAGATTATGATTGATTTTTGCTAAAATTTTTGATGTATGTTAACCAGCTTTTGTTAATAAATTGCTTCACGCGAGCAGATATCAAGACTTTTTTGTTAATATTTTTTTGCTTAAAACGACAATCGTACGTTTTTTTTAGCTATTTATTAGTTCAAAGTGCTGTTTTTTTATAGGGAATATCTTATGCTTTGCTTTTTAACAATTTTAACAAAAAGCCCGTTAAAACGCACATTTTCTCGACATAAGACTGGTTTTTAAGGTTTTTTTAAGGTTTTTTTTTGAAAAAAAAAATCAATAAAGTTGCAATTTAAGTTAATTTCTATATTTTTGTTTGCATCAACAACCAATTATATAATAAGAATTTATGAAAGGGAAAATTATTTTATTTAGTGCATTTTTAATCATGACAACTGCAGCTGTTTCGGCTCAGGCAAAGAATGCTCCAAGAAGTATTATTAGTACAACAGCTCTTATTCGTAAATACCATGATCAAAAAGAATTGAGCGGTATGCAAAAAGGAGAACTTTTGGAATTGTACATCGAACGAATTAAAGTATTAGTAAAAACTCTCCCTTACATTGCTTTGGTTACTAAACCAGGTGTTACGATGGCAGACTTAGGTATTCCAGACGATAACGAACACAAAAAAGTTTTAGATGCTCAGGCAGTTGGTACATCAACTTTCTTAGATACTACAGTTGAGTTTCAAAGAAAAATGATGCCTTACTCTGATAAAGGAAACCTTATTGCAGCAATCTTATTTTACGAAAACACATTAAAATCTTTACACGAGTTCAATGAATTGAACGAAATGTAATTAAAAAATATTTTTAAAACCTTTTTCGGATTGTTTACGTAGATGCATAAAATTTCTGCGTTATTTCGAGAAAGAAATCATCATCAACTCGTTCTCGTTGTATTCTGAAATTTTATTAGAAAACACGAGGGGAGTTTTTGTATTTACGCATACCCAAATTTATTATTAACCTAATACACATTGATCATGAAAAAAATTACTCAAATGATCTGCGTTCTTTTGACTGTAGCGAGTATGAATGCTCAACAAGAAAAAGGAATTATGGGCTACACAAACTGGTTAAACAACTGGACAGAATTTAAGCCTAACAAAGTAGAGTATGGAGAAGCAAATCAAATTTTAGCAGGAAACATTTCTGTTAATACAAAGTTGCTTAAGAGAAACATCTACGTACTTCAAGGTAATGTTTATGTTACTAACAATGCAGTTTTAACAATTGAACCAGGAACATTAATTATTGGTGATTTCGAAACTAAAGGAACATTGGTAGTTACAAAAGGTGCACAACTTGTTGCTGATGGTTTAGAAACAGATCCAATCGTATTTACTTCAAACCGCAGCCAGAAAAAAGCTGGAGACTGGGGTGGAATTGTTATTCTTGGAGATGCTCCAATTAACAAATTTGGAAACGTAGGTTCTTACAACATGGATCTTGACCCAACATTAACTACTTATGGTGGTGACAATGTTGCTTCAAACTCTGGAATTTTAAGATTTGTTAGAATCGAATTCGCTGGTAAAAAAGTAAAAGGTGTTGATACTTTCAACGGTTTGACTTTGGCTGGTGTTGGAAACAAAACTGTCCTTGAAAACATTATGGTAAGCTACGCTGGTGGTGACTCATTTGGTTTCTTAGGAGGAGATGTTAATGCTACAAAATTTGTTTCTTATAAATCAATCAATGACGATTACAAATTCTCTCAGGGAGTTCAATGTCGTTTCTACAATTCATTAGCTGTTAGATCTTCTTATTTCTCTAGTACAAAAGACGGTTCTCGTTGTATGGAAGTAAAATCTTATGAGAAAAAGAGCGAAACAGACTTTACTAAAAAACAAACTTTAGTTGTTGCTACTAACATTACAATGCTTAACGACAGTGAAAATATCAATGCTGATATTCAGGCAGGATTGGTAAAAGAAGCTGTATACGTAGCTGAAAATGCTTCTCTTGAAATGAAAAGAAGTGTGATCTCTGGATTTAATCCTGCAGTATTATTAGACAGCAAAACTGAAATCAATGATGCTAACCTTAAAAAAATCAAATTTGAGGAAATGTATTTCAACTTATGTAAAGGAAACATCTTTACTGAATACAATTCTAACAATGAAGATTTAGAGAGCTGGTATGGAAACAGTGTTTTCTTTAATGTTTACTCACAAAGTGACAACAAAGAAACATTCATTGATATGTTCAACCCTAAAAAGCCAGACTACAGATTACAGTTAGGAAAAATTACAGCTTCAAGCGGCAATAGATAAATAAATTTCGATTTTTATTTCGCGTAAATTTTATTAATAAAGTCCCCAGACACAATTTATGTATCGTCTTGTACGGACCAAATAAAGATCAAAACATAATGGCTCTATCTACAAAAAAATATTTATATATATTCTTTTTGGTTTCTCCTATTTCGTTAAGTCTGTATGCACAAAGTTTGACAACAGAAAAACCTACAGTTTCTGTTGGTTTTGACTGCAAATCAGCTGCGGTAATCGAGGCAAATCAAAACAATGACTCAGCTGTTTTAAATAACAGTAAAATAGATAATTCCAATCAGTTTATAGTAGGGTTGTCCACCCCCAAGGACAACCTTACTATGGCGACTGAAACGAATAATCAGTTCATAGAATGTAATGAAAATGCATTGCTTAGTTCTACCTCAATTCTTGCAAAAGATATTATTGAGAACTACAAATATGACTTTTCAGAAACATTTATTGATATCTTGTTTTTTGAGCGTATAGACTTAGCAAGAAAACGTACTATATGATTCAAAAAACTACTTTATCTTTTTTTAAAGTTTTCATTTTATTTAGTATAATCATTTTTACTAAATCAAATTCTTATGCCCAAACTATTGTTCCACAACAGTTGGGCTATCCTAGGATTTGCGCGGGACTTATTGTCGATGGCAAACCCTTTAATGAATACAATGCAACCTTTAGTTATGTAGATTTTCCTGCAGGTACATCTTTTGAGGTAGAACTCTCAGATGATGCAGGAAATTTTACAACACCAATCGCTACTACAAAGATTTCTGTAACAGAGAACGCAGCTTTACAGCAGCAGACTATAAAATTTGGAGTTCCAACTAATTTAAAAGGTTCAGATACATACAGTCTTCGTATAAAGAGTAATACTTCTAGTCCTGTTTACAGTATCAAATTTAGAAATTCACAAAACGTAACTAATTTTCCTGTATACTATAGAACATTTGTTGAATCATTTTATATTAATAATAGAAATGAGACAGCATCTTACTGTGCAGGAGGAAGCTTCACATTATCAATTGATAATCCTACACCTGGCGATCAGAATTCATCTCCTGTAAACTATCCAAATTTAAAATACAAATGGTTTAAAGATGATGTTTTAATTGTCGGACAAAGTGGTACAACACTGGTAGCAAGTTCGCAGGGTGTATATTATGTACAAATTGATTACGGAGGATGTTTAGATGAAAACTTCAGTTCTAATCGTGTTACCGTAAGTCCTTCTAACGGAGGCTCAGCAGTTACAATTACTTCTAGTTTAGGAAACCCATTTTGTTCAGATGGTACAGGAACCATTTTAACAGCAACTTCTGGAAATAGTTATGTTTGGAAAAAAGATGGAGCAACGATAGCGGGTGCAGTTAACCGTACTTATTCTACAAACGAATCAGGCGTGTATACTGTAGAAGTAGATTTTGGAGGATGTAAAGCTACAGGTAGTATTAATTTAAGCAGCAATGGTTTTGAATCGAGCATAGATGTTGCAGAAACTACTTCAATTAACGAAGGAGAAACTTTAAATGTTACTGTAACTACAGATGCAGCTAATCCAGATTTTCAATGGTTTTTAAACGGGAATGCAATTTCTGGAGCAAATGCAAATTCTTATTTGATAGCCGTACCAGGTAATTACAAAGTAACAATTTCTCAGGTTTCAGGATGTGTATCATCAAAAGAATTTAATTTTAAAGTAACCGGACCATCAAAACCATCTTCGGTTATTCAAAATATTATAAAATTAAGCGGTTTAAACCCTTATTGGAATATTCCTGATGAATATAAAAATGCAAACACCAATGTAATAATTCTCAGTTCAAATGGAGAAAAGGTTCTCGATGTAGTTAACTATCAAGGCGACTGGCCTCAAACAGCAATAGATTTTAAAAATGTAAATCCAGTATATTACTATGTCATTAAATCCGACACAGGTGAAAAAAAAGGATCAATAACCGTGATTAAATAATGAAGAAAATATTACTATTCATAACTTTATTCTGCGGTTTTTCATGTTTACTCTATTCTCAGGAAAAAAATGAGAATGGAGTTGTTTCGTTTTCAATGCCTATTAGAAATTCATTAAAGTTCAATAGATATTTAATTAACCCGACTTTTAGTTTTGTACGTGAATCAAACCCTTATGCAAGCTTTTATAATAAAAGACAATGGGTGCAGTTTGAAAATGCTCCGCAGACCTATTTGGCAAATTACTCAGGGAGATTTAGAGAAAATGAAGCATTTGCAGTAGGATTATTTCAACAGAATTATGGATTAATGACCGTTTTTGGCGGTGTTGTCAATTTTGCACATAACATCGTTTTACAAGAAGACAGTAACTTGACTTTTGGTTTAAACGTTGGAGCTTACCAAAGCGGACTTGATAAAGGAAAAATTGTAACAGACGATATAGATATTTTAAATGGAGATTATCCATCAAATACGCTGCTTACTGTTAATCCTGGTATTAATTACGGAACGACATTTCTTGATTTTGGATTATCGGTTAACAATTTAATCCTTTACAATTTTGGGTCAGGAATGGTAAAAGAAGATCCGGAAAGAGCGATTCAATTACACGCCATGTATACAGGTTATATTGATACTTATGGCTTTTTTGACAGAAGTAAATTTTCTGGAATAATTAGAACAGAACTTAAAAAAGATAAAACGGTTATTTCAGGGCTTGCTATGCTGGCTCTTAAACAAGGAGTCTGGGCACAGGCAGGTTACAATACTCTATACGGAGTTTCAGCAGGTTTAGGTATTAATATTTCTCCTAGCATTGCTATCGAATACAATTATGAAAGAGGAATGGGCAATTTTACAAATATGGGAGGTTCTCATGAATTTGCAATTGCTTACAGATTTAAAAACAGAAATTACTATTACGGAGACGACGATGAAGGTTCTATAATCGATCCGTCAAGACCAAAACCGGTGCCAGCAAAACCAAAATCAGCAGCAACGCAGGTTAATAGAGCTGATATCGCTGAAAAGAACAGACTTGCAGCAGAAGCAAAAGCAAAAGCCGATGCTGAAGCAAAACAAGTAAGACTTGCAGCCGCAGAAAAAGCTAAAGCTGATGCTGAGGCCGCTGCGAAAGCAAAACTAGAAGCAGACAATAAAGCTAAAGCTGATGCCGAAGCTCTTAAAATAAAATTAGCGGCAGATGCAAAAGCAAAAGCCGATGCAGCGGCAGCAGCACGTGCCAATGTTGTTGCTGAACAAAAAGCAAAAGCACAATTAGCTGCAGATAAAGCTAAAGCAGACGCTGAAACAAGAAGATTAAAATTAGCGGCAGACAATAAAGCTAAAGCTGATGCGGCTGCAGCAGCTAAAGCAAAAGCAGCAACAACAACGCCAGTTGCAGCAACACAGAAAACACAGGCACAATTGGCAGCAGACAAAGCCAAAGCTGATGCTGAAGCAAGAAGATTAAAATTAGAAGCAGAAGCTAAAGCCAAGGCTGATGCAGAAGCAAAAGCGAAAGCAGCTGTTGCAACACCAGCAGCGCCTCAGCAGACACCTGCACAATTAGCAGCTGATAAAGCTAAGGCCGATGCAGAAGCAAGAAGAATAAAATTAGAAGCAGAAGCAAAAGCAAAAGCTGATGCAGATGCAGCAAAAGTAAAAGCAGTTACAACGACATCTGTTCAACAAAGAACACAAGCACAATTAGCTGCAGAAAAAGCAAAAGCAGACGCTGAAGCAGCAACAAAAGCAAGACTAGCGGCGGCAGAGAAAACAAGAGCCGATGCAGAAGCAGCAAGACAAGCTCGTTTAGCTGCGGCAGAAAAAGCTAAGGCCGATGCAGAAGCTGCAAGAGCTAAATTAGTTGCTGATGCAAAAGCAAAAGCAGATGCAGCAGAAGCCAAACGTAAAGCAGATGCAAAAGCCAAAGCAGAGGCGGCTGACATGGAATCAATTCTTGCGGCAGACGCAAAAGCAAAAGCTGATTCAGATGCATTACAAGCAAGATTAGCGGCTGATGCAAAAGCCAAAACAGCTGCAGAAGCTAAAACTAAAGCTTCAATTGATGCAGCAAACAAAGCAAAATTGGCAGCAGATGCTAAGGCAAAAGCTGCAGAAGAGGCTGCTCTAAAAGAAAAATTAGCAGCAGAAGCGAAAGCAAAAGCGGATGCAGAAGCAAGACAAGCAATTATTGCAGCTGAAGCAAAAGCCAAAGCTGATGCAGAAGCATTGAAAATAAAACAAGCAGAAGAAGCAAAAGCCAAAGCGGCAGCAGAGGCTCAGGCGAAATTAGATGCTGAAGCAAAAGCCAAAGCAGACGCTGAAGCTTTACAAGCAAAATTAGCAGCAGATGCAAAAGCTAAGGCAGATGCAGAAGCACTTCAGGCTAAACAAGCAGCTGAAGCAAAAGTAAAAGCAGAGGAAGAAGCACGTCAGGCTAAGTTAGCAGCTGATGCTAAAGCAAAAGCAGATGCTGAAGCATTACAAGCAAAATTAGCAGCCGATGCAAAAGCTAAGGCCGATGCAGAAGCATTGAAAATAAAACAAGCAGCTGAAGCAAAAGTAAAAGCAGAGGAAGAAGCTTTACAAGCGAAATTAGCAGCCGATGCAAAAGCTAAAGCAGATGCTGAAGCTCTTCAGGCAAAACAAGCGGCTGAGGCTAAAGCAAAAGCCGATGAAGAAGCTCGTCAGGCTAAATTAGCTGCAGAAGCAAAAGCTAAGGCAGATGCCGAAGCTTTACAAGCTAAATTAGCAGCCGATGCAAAAGCAAAAGCTGATATGGAAGCGGCTCAAGCTAAATTATTAGCAGATGCAAGAGTGAAAGCCGATGCAGAAGCTACAGCGAAAGCCAAAGCCGATGCAGAAGCGAAAAAATTAAGAGAAGAGGAAGAAGCTCGTCAGGCGAAATTAGAGGCCGATGCTAAGGCAAAAGCTGATGCAGAAGCTCTTCAGGCAAAACAAGCGGCAGAAGCGAAAGCGAAAGCAGATGAAGAAGCTCGT
The DNA here is from genome assembly GCF_028736135.1 of Flavobacterium sp. KACC 22758. Classification (NCBI taxonomy): domain Bacteria; kingdom Pseudomonadati; phylum Bacteroidota; class Flavobacteriia; order Flavobacteriales; family Flavobacteriaceae; genus Flavobacterium; species Flavobacterium sp. KACC 22758. Next base: position 5,589,570 of record NZ_CP117878.1, on the reverse strand, counting down.
CAGGCTAAATTAGCTGCTGATGCAAAAGCTAAGGCAGACGCAGAAGCATTGCAAGCAAAATTAGCAGCCGATGCTAAGGCAAAAGCTGATGCAGAAGCTCTTCAGGCAAAACAAGCGGCAGAAGCGAAAGCGAAAGCAGATGAAGAAGCTCGTCAGGCTAAATTAGCTGCTGATGCAAAAGCTAAGGCAGACGCAGAAGCATTGCAAGCAAAATTAGCAGCCGATGCTAAGGCAAAAGCTGATGCAGAAGCCCTTCAGGCAAGACAAGCAGCAGAAGCAAAAGCAAAAGCAGATGATGAGGCACGTCAGGCTAAGTTAGCTGCAGATGCAAAGGCTAAGGCCGATGCAGAAGCACTTCAAGCAAAATTAGCAGCCGATGCTAAGGCAAAAGCAGACGCAGAAGCTCTTCAGGCTAAACAGGCAGCCGATGCAAAAGCTAAGGCCGATGCAGAAGCATTGCAAGCAAAATTAGCAGCCGATGCTAAGGCAAAAGCAGACGCAGAAGCTCTTCAGGCTAAGTTAGCAGCCGATGCAAAAGCAAAAGCAGATGCAGAAGCCCTTCAGGCTAAACAGGTAGCAGAAGCAAAAGCAAAAGCAGATGCAGAAGCTGTACAAGCAAAATTAGCAGCAGATGCAAAAGCAAAAGCTGATATGGAAGCTGCTCAAGCTAAATTATTAGCAGATGCTAAGGCAAAAGCCGATGCAGAAGCAACGGAAAGATTAAGAGCTGAGGAAGAAACAAGACAATTAAAAGAAGAAGAAGAACGTCAGGCAAGATTGGCAGCAGAAAAAGCAAAAGCAGATGCAGAAGCAGCAGCAAGAGCAGCAGCGGCAAAAGATGAAACAGCAAAAGCAATTGAAAATCTAACTCAGTCTATTGAAGGTACAAGTAAAACTCAGAATGATTTATTAGATCAATTTAAGGCAACTGTAGCAAACAAGCAAAAAGACCTTAACGACTTAAAAGAAGAGAATGACTTAAGCGAAAAAGGAATTTATAGAGAGCCGAAACCATTCAAGAGTGTTGCTGCTGAAAACAGCCAGCTGGAAGCTTTAAAAGCACAGCTTGCAGATGCCAGCCGAATTCAAAAAGATGAAATTGCCAAACTGACGAATTTATATAACGAAAGGCTTAAAAAAGTTCCTAATAAGAATGACGCTTTAAATAAAGCTTATCTGGAAAAGATAAATCAGTTAAAAGCAGCTCAATTGAAAATGGAAATGGAAGGTGCAGCATTGTTAGCCGATTTAGAACGAATTAAAACGGAAACTGAGATTGAGAAAAAACGTAGAATTAAACGTGCAGCTTATGAAAATGATGAAGGAAGATATGCTCAGGACGTTGCCGCTCTTAAACGTATTAAGGAAACAACAAAAGTAAGCAGTACACCACTAACAGCAAGTGATTTTGATTTTGGAGAAGATCAGTCAAATATGCAGATTATCAAGAATATTAAAAATTCTGAAAGTGGTTTTTATATGATACTTGCAGTTCATAATAGTGTAGAGAAAAGGGATCAGTTCTTAACGAAAGCTGTAGCAGCAGGACTTACAGATATTAATTTCTTTTACAATGTAACAACAAGTAAGTATTATATCTATTACGAGAAATTCGACGGTTTACAAGAGGCTACAAAAGCACTTGAAGCAAAAGGATCTAAGCCATATAACGGGAAAATGGCAATTGTAAAAGTTGAGAATTAATATAAGTTTTGATTAAAATATAAAAGTCAAATCCTTCTTAATTTAAGAAGTTAGTTATTAAAAGAGTTTAAAGCGCTCAAATCTTACTCTCTAATGCCCCTTAGATAATAAGACCAAAGCCCAATAAAGTAAATACCATGAAAAAACCTACTATTCTAAAAATTGCAATTTTATTTTTGTTGTTTTTGCAATGCGATATTGTAATGTCCCAAAATCTAAAGACATTCGATAGAGAGTATAATGCACAGCTCAAAGGAGATATTCTTGTTATTGGAAATAACATTCTTAACAGAAGAGAAACTAATAGATTTGGTCAAGTTACTGCAAGTCCGAATAGTGATTATGACGGAACTGGTCTGAACGGTAATTTTGATATGCGTTATATCAATATCGACAACGGAGCAACACCGGGTATTTTTAGTTCAAGTAGCGCCAATCTTACGGTACCTAATAATAGAGCTCCGGGAACTCCTTGTTATAGAGTTGCCTATGCGGCATTGTATTGGGCTGCTACTTTAAACGGTACAAACAGAAATAACATTGAGAAAGTAAAATTTAAGGTTCCTAATACATCCAACAGTAACTATCAAGATATTACTGGAACGATTATTCATGATATTACAACTCGTGCTGGTGGTATTAATCCTGATAATACTCAGGCTTATGCCTGTTTTGCCGATGTTACCAATTTATTGAGTGCAACAAATCCTAATGGTACTTACACCGTTGCTAACGTAATTTCAAGTGAAGGATCGAATGGAGGAACTGGTTTGTCTGCTGGCTGGTCTCTTTTTATTGTTTATGAGGATTCAAGCTTACCAACAAAAGCGATTTCTACTTTTAATGGATTTACTGCAAGACAGCAGGGAGGAGGGCCAAATAATACTGTAATTACAGGTTTTACTACTATTCCTACAGGTCCAGTTCAGGCACGTTTTGCATTTGCTGCTCTTGAGGGAGATTTAGGTTATACCGGAGATTATCTTCAAATAAACGGAACAACTATTACGCCTCCTACCAGACCTAGAGTGGGCAATGCTAATAACTTTTTTAACAGTACAATCAACAGCTTAGGTTCTATTTATCTTGATAGAACTCCGAAAAGCAGAAATACACTAGGTTTTGATACGGGTGTAATTGATATTGATCCTTCGTCTAATGTTATTAAAAATAATGATACTCAGGCAACCATTACCTTGGGTACAACAACTGACGTATTTATTTATTATTTTACTGCTTTTTCGGTAGACATTATTGCACCAAAAATCGTTTTGACAAAAGGGGTAAAAGATATTAATAATGTTGATGCAAGTAATAAAAATGTTACACTAGGAGAAGAACTTCGATATGAATTGAAATTTAAAAATGAAGGAAATGATAATGCGAAATCATTTACGATTACAGATCAGCTTCCTATAAATACAGATTTTAATTTTCCATCAGACATTATGCAGCTTCCGCCGGGAATGACTATTCCAACAACAGCGGCAGGAAACTCTTATGTTCAATACAATCCAACAACAAGAACTATAACATTTACAATACCGAATAGTTATGTTACCGCTGTTCCAACAAGATCACCGGAATATACAATTCGTTTTAAGGTAAAAGTTGTAGATGATTGTTCTAAATTAACAGATGCTTGTTCTAATTTGATTCAGAATACAGCAAGAACAACTTATGTAGGTGATCTTGGAGGTTCAAATACCAATTACGGTGACAGTAGTTACTCTTCTACAACGGGATGTAATATAGTGCCTCAATCGACTAATTTTTTGGTTGGATTAGATGCTTGTAAAAATAGAAGAACAGAAATCTGTACATCTAGTATGACGATTTCTGCATCTGGAGGTTATAAAAGTTATTCCTGGTCTACAAATTCTTCCGGTTCACCAGTAATTGGAACTAGTCAGACCCTTACTGTGACGCAGCCAGGTACTTATTATGTTTATAATACAGCCAATCCGCCTTGTGTCGATTTACAGGAAATTATTACTGTTGTAGATGGCGGCGGTGTGCGATCAAATCCAATTATTACTTATGCGGATAATAGAAATCCTGATGGAACAATAACAGGATGTCCAATTGATGGTAAGCCATTACCTAAAATTTACCTGTGTGGTTCTAATGATTCAAGATCAATTAACCTGAATTTAAGCGGAGCGACTATTGTCTGGGAAAAAACTACATGTGCCAGACCAACAGATTTATCTGAACTTTGTGCCGATGAAAGAACAAGTTGTACTTGGGTTTCGGCCGGACCAAATGGATCACTATTTACAGCCAATGAAGCAGGATATTATCGTGTTACTATAAACGTAAATGGTTGCCAGAACCGTTATTATTTTAATGTTTATAAAACGGAAGTTTCGATTACAGAAACTCATAAAAATATTATTTGTTATAATAAAGGTAACATTACTGCGCAGTTACTTACTGGTTACGAATACAGCCTAACGAATGTTGGTGCTAACACAACAACAAATTGGCAGAACAGTAATGTTTTTGATATTTGGCAGGCAGGAACTTATGTAATTAACTACAGACTTAGAAATGTTCCAAATACTTGCGTTTATAAATCGGGTAGAATAGAGATTCTTTCTTTAACAATGGATCCTAAAGTAGAAAACCCTAATGAACAGCCAAATTGTTATGGAGATAACGGAAGTATAACTGTAAGTGCTACTGCTGGTTTTTCTAATTATTATTTTGCACTTTATGATGGAGCCAACTTAATTCAGCAGGTTGGACCTATTACAGCAAACGTTTATACTTTCACTCCTGCTCCGGGTAAATATTATACTGTTGAAGTTTATACAATGAACGGAAACACAAAAGAATGTTCAGGATCTACAGGAAAATATATTAATAACCCTGCATCAGAAATTAATGTTACTGCAAATGCAATAACACCTCTTACTGCCTGCAGTGAAGGAAAATATAAAATTACAGCAAGCGGAGGAAGCGGCGGTTATTCATTCTTTGTTGATGGCTCAACTACTCCTCAGGCTTCATCTGAAAATGATAATACTGATCAGAATGCTATTATCATTTTAACTCCAACTGCGAGAGATTATGTAATTCGTGTGCGTGATTCTAAACTTTGCGAAAAAACAATTACAGTAAAAGTGGCTTCATTGCCTGCACCTGTTTACACCGTTACTCATACTAACAGTAATTGTTATGACGGAAGTTCAGAAATTAGAATCAACCTGACAAATGCTAATGGATATACTATGGCTTATAGTATAAACGATGGAGGTACTTATCAAGCCAGCCCTATATTTTCTAATTTATCACCAGGTAATTATAAGGTTAAAGTAAAATACAGTATTACATATCCAATTACAAACTGGCCAAATTCGGCTACACAAGACTGTTTTGGACCAACTGAAAATGTTACTATAACTGGACCAAGTGCGGCTCTTACAGCCTCTGCCGGAGTTGCGGCTTTAGCGGGTTGTACACTTCCAGATGGCAGTGGTGTTAATCAAGGTGGAAAATTAAGAATCAATAATGCTCAAGGAGGAACACCTGCTTATCAATATAGTTTTGATGGTGGTGCTACTTGGCAGACTTCTAATGAGAAAAATGTTTTACCGGGTACTTATATCTTAGTAATTAAAGATGCTTTAGGATGTACTTATACAATTCCTTATAACATTATTTTAGATCCTAGACCTTCTGATCCGACTATTAAAGTAGAAGATCCTGTATTTAATTGTAATGGTACTGCAACTAGTACAGTTACGGTTACCAATGGAACTTCTTCTAATTATTCTTATGAATATTATCTTGACGGAGTTGCCAATACTCCAATCTCAAATAATGTATTTACTAACGTACCATCAGGAAATCATACTGTTTCTGTAAAATATAATGTAACTACAGTATCAACTTATAGTAACTTACTACAAGAAGATTTTGGTAAAGGCGGTTACACAACTACTCCAGGTATTAACCCGGCCTATTGTTTTGAAGATGAGTCTACACCTCACCCTGTTGGATATCCTTGTGGTGATTTTAACGATTATCAAATTAATGATGGTAAATATGCTGTAGCTAGTTCTATTAAAACTAACTTTGGGAATTCTTGGATTTTTGCAAAAGATCATACACTTCCAGCACATCCTTTAGGAAGATTTTTATGTGTAAATGTTGGTGGTTCTGCAGGTATTGGAGGTATTTTATATAGTAAACCAATCAAAGACGTTATTGTAAACCAACCTGTAATTATTTCATTATGGGCAGAAAACTTGATTGTAAAAACATCAACTACACATGCAGATCCAAAGCTGACAATTCAATTAGTTAATAACTTAAATGGAGTTGGCGGTCCAGAAACAATTGTAGCAACAACAGATACTTCTAATCCTTGGGTTGTACCAAAAACAGAAAAATGGGAATATAAAGAGTTATCTCTTAATCCAGGAGCATATAACAATTTAAGTTTTGTTATTAGATCTTATAGTAATGAATTTAACGGAAATGATGTTCTTATAGATGATATCTGGGTACGTCAGATTCCAGAATCATGTATTGCACAGAAAAATTTCCCAATCGTTATTGATAGTAATAAAGCTTTCTCAGCTTCAATCACTGGATTTAAAGATTTAACTTGTGTTGGATCTAATAATGGAGAAGTTACTATTGCAGCAGAAAACTTTAACCTTCCATACGGATTTGATTATTCATTAGATAATGGTGCAACATGGATTAACTCTAAAGTTTCTCCAGTAACTGCTACAGGACTAACAAGCAAAACGTACAATATTAGAGTGCGTTTTGATAATAGTACTTCAAGCTGTGTTTTCCCATTAACGCAAGTTATTAAAGCACCAACGGCTATTACACCATCGGCTAATGTAACAAAACAAGCAACTTGTACTACAGGAGCAACAATTACAGCAGGTGCAACAGGTGGAACTCCAGCATATCAATTCCAATTGATGAATGGCGCTGCTATTGTGGCTGCTTTCCAAACGAGTACTATTTTTACAAATATTCCAACAGGAACTTATACTGTTGTGGTAAGAGATTCAAACAGCTGTTTATCTACTGCATCAACATCAGTAACAGTTGTCGCACCAACGGCTCCTACAGCAACATTGGCAGCAACATCTGATCTATGTTATGATACAACAAATCAGGCTACTCTTGTCGTTACAGCATCAGGAACAGGAACATTAAATTATAGTTTAGACGGAGCACCAGCTCAGAATTCTAATACATTTACGAATGTTGGTCCTGGAACACATAATATTGTTGTAACTGACAGTAATAACTGTACAGCAACAATTAGTAATATTGTTATTGCACCACAACTTGGCGGGGAAGCAAAAATTACTTCAGAATTAAATTGTACTACAACTCCAAATGCTTCAATTACAGTTACCATTACTGGAGGAACAAGTGCATTTACCTATAAAGTTAGAAAAGGAGCTGGTACATACGGGTCTAGTACTGCTGTAACAGGAAGTTCTTTTGTATACACAGGAGCAAATACAGCCGACACTTATTATTTCGAAATTACAGATTCAAAAGGCTGCGTAGTTGTACTAAACGCAATTGTAAATACAATTACGAATCCTACAGTAACTGCTCAGAAAGTAGATGCAACATGTAATGGTGCTTCTACAGGATCAGTACAATTATCAGGTGCTGGAGGTGCTGGAAATTACACTTACTTATTCTACAGCAGTTCAACTACACCAGTACCAACAACTTTTGTAACGCAATCTAATTACACTGGATTAGCAGCAGGAAGTTATTCTTACCAAGTTATGGACGACAAAGGTTGTAAATCTGCTGTGGGAACAGTTGTTATTACACAACCTACAACTTTAACTGCAACAGCTTCTGCTACAACATTTACATGTGATGCTTCAAATGTAAAACAAGCAGCAACAGTTACAATTGCAGTTCCTACTACTGGTACATCGCCATATCAATATAGCTTTGACGGTGGTACAACATTTAGCAGTACACGTACTTTATCAGTAACAGATAATGGTACTAACCAGACAATCTCTTACGTAGTATCAGATGCTCAAGGTTGTAAAACACCAGTTCAAACTATCACAATAAATAGATTAAACCCACCGACTGATTTAAGTTTCAGCGCAGCAGCGGTTACTTGTAATGCTGCAACTACAACTGTAACAGCAACGGCAACTAACGGAGTTGCTCCATTAACGTTTGCTATTACATCTCCTGCAGGTTCAGCAGCTACAAATTCAACAGGCGTTTTTGCTGGATTAGCTCCTGGAGTTTATAATTTTAGAGTTACAGACGCAAACGGATGCTACTATAATGAAGCGTTTACTATTAACTCTGCTACTCCGATTGTAGTAACACCAAACAAAGTAAGCGATGTACTTTGTAGAGGCGGCAACACAGGATCTGGAACTTACACAGTTTCAGGAGTTGCGACTGCAGGTGCTTATACTTATACTATTACACCAAATACAGGTACAGTTTCAAAATCTGGCAATGTATTGACATTGACAAATGCTGCAGCAGGAACTTATACAGTTCAAGTTACAGACAGTTCTACAGGATGTACAAGTTCTGCGGATATTACTTTTACTCAGCCGGCAGCAGCTTTAACAGTTTCTTCAGCTGTGGCATCAAATGTGAGCTGTAACAATGATAATTCACAAATTACAGTTACTGCTTCAGGCGGAACCCCTAATTATACTTACGCTTTCGCGAAAAACCCATCAACTGTTCCAAGTTCGGCATATGACGGAAGCAACATTTTAACAGTAGACACTAATTCAGGAGCAGATCTTGTATGGGATGTTTATGTTAAAGATGCGAACGGATGTACAGTAAAATCTACAGTTACAGTAATTGTAGATGCATTACCTCAAATTACAGCTGTTACGGTTAATAATCAATGTACAGCTTCTGGTTCAACATTTACCATTACAGCTGCAGCAACAGGACTGGCACCATTAACGTACAGCATTGATGGAACAAACTTCCAATCATCTTCTACTTTCACAGTAGCGGCTGGATCTTACACGGTTTCTGTTAAGGATAAAAACGGCTGTATTGCATCAGCTCCGGCAGCAACAGTTGTTTATCCACAGTTAACAACTGGGGCTCAGGTTACAAAAGAATTAGATTGTACTGGTACTCCAAATGCTGTTATTACAGTAACAATTGGAGGCGGAAGAGCACCATTTACTTATACAATTCAGAAAGGTTCAGCAGCAGCGAGTGCTCCAAGTGCTCCAATAACTGCGGCCAACTTTACATATTCAGTTACAGCAGCAAATGCTGACACTTATACATTTGTGGTTACAGATGCTAACGGATGTTCTAAAACAGCGACCGCTACTGTTGACCCAATTTCAAACCCTACAGTAACAGCATCTCCAGTTGCGGCAACATGTAACGGAAATGCAGACGGTTCTGTAACCTTAACAGGTGCAGGCGGATCTGGAAACTACACTTACAGCAACAATGCAACAACAGGATTTACAGTAAACCCTGTATTTACAGGGTTGGCTGCTGGATCTTATACATTCTATGTAAAAGATGGTAAAGGATGTACAGGTTCAGTAGCAGTTACCATTTCACAGCCATTAACATTGGCAGCTGCTACAGCAGTTGTTGGATTCACATGTAACACATCAAACGGAAAAGCAGCAGGAACAGTTACTGTAAATGTTACGGCAGGAACAGGAACAGCTCCTTACCAATACAGTTTCAACTCAAACGGATTTGGTTCAAATAATGTCTTGACATTAAACGATAACGGAGCGGACCAGAATTATTCATACGAAGTTCGTGATGCAAAAGGATGTACAGTTTCTGGAACTGGAACATTATTAAGATTAAACCCGCCTACAGATTTAACTTTCGCGGCAGCAGCGGTTACTTGTAATGCTGCAACTACGACAGTTACATTAACAGCAACTAACGGAGTAGGTGCATTACAATACGAAACAATTGCTCCATCTCCGGTAATTATTGCTAAACAGACATCAAACAGTTTTGCTGGATTAGCTCCAGGAACATATATGTTCAAAGTTACCGATGCAAACGGATGTTACTATACTGAAGCGTTTACTATTAACTCTGCTACTCCAATTGTAGTAACACCAAACAAAGTAAGCGATGTACTTTGTAGAGGCGGCAACACAGGATCTGGAACTTACACAGTTTCAGGAGTCGCTACTGCAGGTGCTTATACTTATACTATTACACCAAATACAGGTACAGTTTCAAAATCTGGCAATGTATTGACATTGACAAATGCTGCAGCAGGAACTTATACAGTTCAAGTTACAGACAGTTCTACAGGATGTACAAGTTCTGCGGATATTACTTTTACTCAGCCGGCAGCAGCTTTAACAGTTTCTTCAGCTGTGGCATCAAATGTGAGCTGTAACAATGATAATTCACAAATTACAGTTACTGCTTCAGGCGGAACCCCTAATTATACTTACGCTTTCGCGAAAAACCCATCAACTGTTCCAAGTTCGGCATATGACGGAAGCAACATTTTAACAGTAGATACTAATTCAGGAGCAGATCTTGTATGGGATGTTTATGTTAAAGATGCGAACGGATGTACAGTAAAATCAACAGTTACAGTAATTGTAGATGCATTACCTCAAATTACAGCTGTTACGGTTAATAATCAATGTACAGCTTCTGGTTCAACATTTACCATTACAGCTGCAGCAACAGGATTAGCACCATTAACATACAGCATTGATGGAACAAACTTCCAATCATTTTCTACTTTCACAGTAGCGGCTGGATCTTACACGGTTTCTGTTAAGGATAAAAACGGCTGTATTGCATCAGCTCCGGCAGCAACAGTTGTTTATCCACAGTTAACAACTGGGGCTCAGGTTACAAAAGAATTAGATTGTACTGGTACTCCAAATGCTGTTATTACAGTAACAATTGGAGGCGGAAGAGCACCATTTACTTATACAGTTCAGAAAGGTTCAGCTGCAGCGAGTGCTCCAAGTGCTCCAATAACTGCGGCTAACTTTACATATTCAGTTACAGCAGCAAATGCTGATACTTATACATTTGTGGTTACAGATGCTAACGGATGTTCTAAAACAGCGACCGCTACTGTTGACCCAATTTCAAACCCTACAGTAACAGCATCTCCAGTTGCAGCAACATGTAACGGAAATGCAGACGGTTCTGTAACCTTAACAGGTGCAGGCGGATCTGGAAACTACACTTACAGCAACAATGCAACAACAGGATTTACAGTAAACCCTGTATTTACAGGATTGGCTGCTGGATCTTATACATTCTATGTAAAAGATGGTAAAGGATGTACAGGTTCGATTGCAGTTACCATTTCACAGCCATTAACATTGGCAGCTGCTACAGCGGTTGTTGGATTCACATGTAACACATCAAACGGAAAAGCAGCAGGAACAGTTACTGTAAATGTTACGGCAGGAACAGGAACAGCTCCTTACCAATACAGTTTCAACTCAAACGGATTTGGTTCAAATAATGTCTTGACATTAAACGATAACGGAGCGGACCAGAATTATTCATACGAAGTTCGTGATGCAAAAGGATGTACAGTTTCTGGAACTGGAACATTATTAAGATTAAACCCGCCTACAGATTTAACTTTCGCGGCAGCAGCGGTTACTTGTAATGCTGCAACTACGACAGTTACATTAACAGCAACTAACGGAGTAGGTGCATTACAATACGAAACAATTGCTCCATCTCCGGTAATTATTGCTAAACAGACATCAAACAGCTTTGCAGGGTTAGCACCAGGAACATATATGTTCAAAGTTACCGATGCAAACGGATGTTATTATACAGAAGCGTTTACTATTAACCCTGCGACTCCAATTACATTAATTGCTAAGAAAACAAGTGATGTTCTTTGTAATGGAGGAAATACAGGATCTATTAGATTAGATGTTGCTGGTTTTGCTGCAACTTCTTCTTACAGCTATACGGTTAACGGCGGAACTCCTATAACAGGAAATACTGCTGCTACTGTTAATTTAGCAGGTCTTACAGCTGGTACTTATGCAATTGTTGTAACAGATGAAACTACAGGATGTTCTGATAATGCTTCTATAACAATTAATCAGCCTGCGGCTGCTTTAACAGCTACTTATGCGGCTGTAAATGGAAACTGTTTTGTAACTACGTCAGAAGTTACAGTTACGGCTGCAGGTGGAACACCAGTTTACAGATATTCATTTGTTCCAGATGGTGATCCGGCAGGAACATATTCAAATAACAATAAAGCAAACTTAGATCCAGCAACTCCAAATTGGGATGTTTATATCTTAGATGCTAATAATTGTTCATTCAAATTAGATATTTCAATTACAAATGATGCTGTCCCTTCAGTAACAGCTAGTGCAACTGGACAATGTTTTGGTGTAGGAAGTTACACAATTACAGCAACTCCAGGTACTGGTTTAGTAGCTCCATTAAGCTATAGTATAAATAATGGTGCTTCATATCAATCAGGCAATACATTTGTTATTACTACGCCAGGAAGCTATACTGTTAGAATTAAAGACGGCAACGGCTGTACTGCAGACAGTAACGTAGTAATTGTAAACAATCCATTAACATTATCTGCGGTTTTAGATAAAGACATTACATGTTCTGCTCCTGCAGCAGCTCAAGTTACCTTAACTGCAGCAGGCGGAGATGGGACATACACATACACAAGCTCACCAAATACAGGAACATTTGCTGGAAATGTATTTACAACAACTACAGATGGAACTTATACATTTACCGTAACAGATTCAAGAGGTTGTACTGCTACATCTTCAGCTGTAATTATAACTCCTACGGTGACACCAGAAATTACAGGTGTTACACAAACGCAGGCAATTAATTGCAACGGTGAGGAAACTGCAGCAATTTCTGTGACATACGATGCTACAAAAGGATTAGCTCCATTTGTAATCAATGTATTAAACACAACTACAGGAAAAGATTATGGAACACAAACTTCTGGTTTAGCAGCGGGTACTTATACAATTACTGTAACTGATGCTAGAGGATGTTTTGATACTGAAACTATTATTATCAATCAGCCGAATCCTATTGTAGTAACTCGTACTGTTACTCCAATTACATGTGTGGCTGGTGGAGTTTCTTTAGGGTCTATCACAATTAATACTGTAACAGGTGGAACACCTAATTATACTTATCACGTAACGGGCGTTAATGGTTATGATGAGAAATTTTCAAATCAAACAGGTGCAACAGCCGTTTTCGAAGTTGTAGATTTTGGATTATATCAAATTATTGTTACTGATGCAAACGGATGTTCTAATATTGAGCAAAACGTATTAGTAGCTTCTCCTCCTGATGATTTGGATATTACAGTTACACCTTCACCTACTGTCTGTTCAACATTAGGATCAGCAGAGGTGGCAATTAATACTACATCTTTAGGTAGTATTGTTGGTAACGGTCCATTCCATTTTGCTGTGTACACAGGTCCAGGAATGACTTATACTTCTCCAACCACTTTACCGTGGTATGATGAAGACGTTGTAGGAACTCCTCCGGGAACTAATCCAGGAAGTAAAAAAACAACGATACCAAACTTAATACCAGGTGTTAAATATACTTTTATAGTACATGATGCAGGAACAGGTTGTTATTACTATGAAACATCTACCGTAGCTATTCCTACAAATTCTACATTAACTGTTAATGGATTGACATCTAATAACATTACTTGTAAAGGAAGCAATAATGGTAATGTGAGCTTTATTGTGAACAGTACATATCCAAGTGCGACACCAATCAGCTATGAAATCTACGATTCTTTCACAATGGTGAGTACTGGAATTACTGGAACAGGTACAATTCCAGCAAATGGTAATCTTGTGATCAACAATTTTGGAGCACTAGGTTTTGGTAACTACGTTGTAGTAATTAGAGAAACAGCTGGTGCTACAAATGCTGGATGTAGTATTGCTACAAATACATTTAACATTACAGAATCTGCAATAGATTTGTCTATAACAGCTTCTGTTTCTAAAAACGCAAACTGTAATCCGAATTCAGGTGTAATTACCGCTATTGCTAAAGATGGTACAGCGCCATATACTTACTTATTATTGCCATCAACCGATCCTGCTCCAACGGCGTTGACTGCTGGATGGGCAAGTGCAAACACATTTAATAGAGATGCAGGTACTTATACTGCCTATGTAAAAGATGCGTATGGCTGTATTAAATTTGCAACGGTAACGTTAGACAAAGATGATGATCCTACGATTACAGCACCAGCAGCGTTCTGTTACGATGGTACTCCATTCACATTCACAATTGTAGGTACAGTTGATTCTGCAATTGTTGGAGCACCAACTTATAGTGTAAACGGAAGTACTTTCCAAACAAGTCCAACATTTACATTCAATGAAGCAAAAGTTTATACTTTGGTTATTAAGGATGGTAACGGTTGTACTGCGACTACTACTTTTGAAGTAAAACCACAACTATTCTTGAATGCTGAATTGACAAGAGAATTAGATTGTACAGCTACTCCAAATGCTGAAATTACATTAACAGCAACAGGAGGTTATAATACAGCTTATACTTACGAATATTCTCTAAATGGAGGAACTTATGTAACTATGGCTTCAAATGTACTTCAAACAAGTGCACTAGGAAACTACACATTTAGAGTAAGTGATGCTAAGCTGCCAGCAGCTTGTCAGGCGACAACAACATTTAGATTGGATCCACTTCCGGCGGCTGTGTTTACAACTGCTCAAACAGATGTAACTTGTAATGGTGGTGCTGACGGTACAATTACGGTAAATGTAACTTCAGGTGTTGGTCCTTATATGTATCAATTAGGAACTGGAATTTTCCAATCTTCTAATGTATTTACAGGATTAAGTGCAGGTACTTCTTACATTATTACAGTGAGAGATGCTAAATCTTGTACTTATTCTAGTACACCAATAACTATTGGACAGCCGACAGCTTTAACAGCATCGTCAACAATCACTGCACCATTAGCTTGTGGTACAGGAAATGCGCCAACAAAAGCAATCGTTACAGTTACGGCTTCTAATGGTACTGCACCTTATCAGTACAGTTTCGATGGAGGAACAACTTATACAAGTGACAATACTTTTGAAACTTTTGCAGGAACAACATTTGATGTTTTAGTGAAAGATGCTCATAATTGTCCATTTACTTTAACGAATGGAGTTAACGTTCCAGCGTTGAACGCACCGACAGACATGGATATCGATGGAACACCAATTTATTGTGCTCCAGCGGCAAGTACAACAAGTACCGTTACGATCAGTAATGTACAGAATGGAGTTGGTACGCTTCAATACGAGATTTTATCTCCAATTGTTGTAGCGAAACAAACTTCAGCAACATTTGCCGGATTAACTCCAGAGACATATTTATTCCAAGTAACAGACGCAAACGGCTGTACTTATCAGGAATCTTATACAGTTGACCCTGTAACAAACATTACAATTGCAGGTCAATTGGTTAACAATGTAAATTGTAACGGAAATGCAAACGGAGCAGTACGCTTTACGGTTGCGAACTTCGGAACAGCTTACACAGCTGCATTAACAGCAGGTACAGGAACATTAACTCAGACAGGAAATACAGTAAATGTTACAGGATTAGTTCCTGGAAACTATACAGTAACTGTTACAGATAATACAACAAACTGTACAGCATTTGCTACAGTTACCGTTACTCAGCCAGCTGTATTAACTTTAACTGAAGTAACAAACGTAAATGCAAACTGTAACTTCGGAGCAAAAGTAGAAGTTGTTGCTGCGGGTGGAACACCAAACTACAGATATCAGTTTGTTCAAGACGGAGTTGCTCCAAATGCAGCAGATTATGATATTTTTGCTAGTGCAGTTTTAGATCCAGCAGTTAACACACAGTGGGATGCTTATGTAATTGATGCAAATGGATGTTTTACTAAATTGGATATTACAATAGCAGCAGATGCTTTACCAACAATTACTCCGTCAGCAGCACCATACTGCTACGAAGGAGGTCCAGTAAATATTACAATTACAGGAACTTATGTTGGTACGCCAATGTTTAGTATTGGAAACGGTTATCAGTCAAGTCCAAACTTTGTATTGAATGCGCCAGGAAACTACACATTCTATATTAAAGACGGAAACGGCTGTATCGCATCTACAACTTATACATTGAACCAGGAATTGTTGTTACAAGCAACTTTAACAAAAGATTTAAAATGTTCAGGAGCAGCAGAAATTACTTTACTTGCTACTCAGGGAACAAATACTTATAATGGTTTTGAGGTTAGTTTCAACGGAGGAATCTATGTTCCGGCAACATCGCCTTATACAACAACAGCAGATGGAACTTATACTTTCAGAGTATCAGACAGCCAGGGATGTGGGGCAGTTTCTATCCCAGTTGTAGTTACACCGACAACAACACCAACAGCTACATTTACACAGTCAGATGTTAAATGTACAGGAGGAAGCGACGGAAGCATCATCGTTACAGCTGCAAATGGTATTTTACCATACCAATACAGCATCAACGGAGGAGCCTTCCAGAGTTCAAATATCTTTACAGGATTAACGGCTGGTGCTTACACGATTGTTGTAAAAGATGCTAAAGACTGTGATTCAGCAACATTAAATGTTACAATTACAGAACCATCAGCACTTGCAGCGACAGCTGTATTGACTCAAGGATTAACTTGTGGAGCAGGAAATGCGGCTCAGGCAGCAGTTGTTACAATCAATGTGACAGCAGGAACAGGAACAGCTCCTTACCAATACAGTTTCAATGGAGGAACAGATTACAGTTCTACAAACACATACACTACTTTAACAGCAGGAACAGTTACTGCTCATGTTAGAGATGCTAACGGATGTGTTATGACAGTGCCAGTATCGGTTACTATTCCAGCGTTGAACGCACCTACAGACATGGATATCAACGGAACCCCAATTTATTGTGCTCCAGCGGCAAGTACAACAAGTACCGTTACGATCAGTAATGTACAGAATGGAGTTGGTACGCTTCAATACGAGATTTTATCTCCAATTGTTGTAGCGAAACAAACTTCAGCAACATTTGCCGGATTAACTCCAGAGACATATTTATTCCAAGTAACAGACGCAAACGGCTGTACTTATCAGGAATCTTATACAGTTGACCCTGTAACAAACATTACAATTGCAGGTCAATTGGTTAACAATGTAAATTGTAACGGAAATGCAAACGGAGCAGTACGCTTTACGGTTGCGAACTTCGGAACAGCTTACACAGCTGCATTAACAGCAGGTACAGGAACATTAACTCAGACAGGAAATACAGTAAATGTTACAGGATTAGTTCCTGGAAACTATACAGTAACTGTTACAGATAATACAACAAACTGTACAGCATTTGCTACAGTTACCGTTACTCAGCCAGCTGTATTAACTTTAACTGAAGTAACAAACGTAAATGCAAACTGTAACTTCGGAGCAAAAGTAGAAGTTGCAGCTGCAGGAGGAACGCCAAACTACAGATATCAGTTTGTTCAAGACGGAGTTGCTCCAAATGCAGCAGATTACGATATTTTTGCTAGTGCGGTTTTAGATCCAGGAGTTAACACAGCGTGGGATGCTTATGTAATTGATGCAAATGGATGTGTTGCCAAATTAGACATTACAATAGCTGAAGATGCTTTACCGATTATTACACCATCAACAGCACCATACTGCTATGAAGGAGGTCCGGTAAATATTACAATTACAGGAACTTATGTTGGTACGCCAATGTTTAGTATTGGAAACGGTTATCAGTCAAGTCCAAACTTTGTATTGAATGCGCCAGGAAACTACACATTCTATATTAAAGACGGAAACGGCTGTATCGCATCTACACCTTATACATTGAACCAGGAATTGTTGTTACAAGCTACTTTAACAAAAGATTTAAAATGTTCAGGAGCAGCAGAAATTACTTTACTTGCTACTCAGGGAACAAATACTTATAATGGTTTTGAGGTTAGTTTCAACGGAGGAATCTATGTTCCTGCAACATCGCCTTATACAACGACAGCAGATGGAACTTATACTTTCAAAGTATCAGACAGTCAGGGATGTCAGGCAGTTTCTATCCCAGTTGTAGTTACACCGACAACAACACCAACAGCTACATTTACACAGTCAAATGTTAAATGTACAGGAGGAAGCGACGGAAGCATCATCGTTACAGCTGCAAATGGTATTTTACCATACCAATACAGCATCAATGGAGGAGCATTCCAGAGTTCAAATATCTTTACAGGATTAACAGCGGGTGCTTACACGATTGTTGTAAAAGATGCTAAAGACTGTGATTCAGCAACATTAAATGTTACAATTACAGAACCAACAGCTCTTGCAGCGACAGCGGTATTGACTCAGGGATTAACTTGTGGAGCAGGAAATGCGGCTCAGGCAGCAGTTGTTACAATCAATGTGACAGCAGGAACAGGAACATCTCCTTACCAATATAGTTTCAATGGAGGAACAGATTATAGTTCTACTAACACATACACAACTTTAACAGCAGGAACAGTTATTGCTCATGTTAGAGATGCCAACGGATGTGTTATGACAGTGCCAGTATCAGTTACTATTCCAGCGTTAGATCCGCCGGTAATTAATACTGTTACAGGAACACCAATTTATTGTGCTCCAGCGGCAAGTACTACTAGTACAGTTACTGTAACAGTTTCTAATGGAGTTGGAACATTACACTATGAAATAATTTCTCCTGCAAGTGCAGTAGGAAATGTTACAGGTGCTTCTAATGGTATATTTACAGGTTTAACGGCTGGTACTTACATTTTCCAGGTAACAGACGCTAACGGATGTACAGATAAAGCTGCTTATACAGTAGATCCATTAGTAAACATTACGATCGCAGGTCAATTAATAAACGACGTAAGCTGTAATGGTGGTTCAAACGGATCTGTGAAATTTGATGTGGACAACTTTAATGGTGCTTATACAGCAACATTGATTGGAGGTCCAACAACAGGAACACTTACTCAAACAGGAAAAGTAGTTACGTTAACAAACTTACCTGTTGGTAATTATACAGTTGAAGTGGTAGATAATACAACACAGTGTAGAACTTCTGCTTCTGTAGCAGTGACGCAGCCACCGGTATTAACTTTAACTCAAACAACAAACGTAAATGCAAATTGTAATACAGGTGCTAAAGTGAGCGTAACTGCTGGCGGAGGAACTCCAAATTATATGTATGCATTTATGCCAGGAACTGCAGTTCCAGCATCTACGGATTATACAAACAGTAATAACGCTGTATTGAATCCTGCGACAAATACAAGCTGGAGAGCTTATGTGATCGATTCTAAAGGTTGTGAAACTTTCATTCCAATTACAATTGCAACTGACGCGTTACCATCAGCATTAACAGCTAGTGTAGCAAGTCAGTGTCCAACAGCAGCGGGTGAATATACATTCACGGTAACAGTTGGAAGTGGTGTAGGACCTTACGAATATAGTATTGGAAATGGTTTCCAAACTAGCCCAACGTTCACAGTAAATGCTGCAGGAACTTACGATGTAACAGTAAGAGATGCTAACGCATGTACAGTAACAGTTCCAGCTTTAGTAACTATTTCTCCAGCGTTACAGCTTGAGGCATTAGTGACTGCATTACCAAGTTGTACATTAAACAACGGTGTAATTAGAGCTACTGCTACTGGAGGTTCTGGAACATCAAATTACAGATATACTCTAGATGGAGGTGTTATAGTAACAACAACACCAGCAGTATTTAATAATGTTACGCCTGGTACACACATTATCCGTGTGAGAGACGTTGTTACTGGATGTGTATTCAATGCTACAGTAGAAATTGCTCCTGCAACTGTTATTACAGGATTTGCTTTAACAGGAACTCACGTTTCTTGTAGAGGTGGTTCAGACGGAACAATTACAGCAACTCTAGCACCAAATGCACCAGGAGTAAATGATAATCCTGTTTACACGTACACATTAACTGGAACTTCAGCGACAGGTGCGGCAGTAAATAGACCAGCTCAGACAAATAATGTATTTGCTAATCTTGAGGCGGGTGATTATACAGTAACAGTAACTTCAGGAAGAGGCTGCGTTGATTCTGAAGATTTCAGAGTTACTCAACCACAAGTAATTACTGTAGGTGCTCCAGTTATCGCTCAGTATAATTGTGCTTCTGGAACTAATACTTCTAGATATGCAACAATCACTGTTAACACAGTTACAGGAGGTTCTGGAAACTATGTTACTTATGAGTTCTTTAAAAATGGTATTTCAGTTCAAAGAGGTGCAGAAAATGTATATACTGAATCTGACTATACAGGAGGTACTTATACTATCAATGTATACGACGATAAAGGATGTATGGGTTCTTCAACAGGAACGATCAGAATTAATCCATTTATCAGTTTAGATGCTGTAAATGTCACTGTAAATGCACCAATGACTTGTATCTCTAATGAAGATATTACAGTTACGGTAACAAGTACAGGTGGAACACCAGCTCTTTTAAATTATAACATTGCTGGAACTGACGGTAATACTTATAACCAATCTAATACAAGTGGAGTATTCACTGGATTAACAATTGGAAACTATGTAATTACAGTTACAAATCCTGCAACAGGATGCTCTATTCAGAAGATACATTACGTAAACAATGCGAATACTTTTGAAATTAAAGCCGCAGCTGTGAACGGAAAAATCTGTTACGGTACTGCAGACGGAATTGTTGATCTTACTTTTGTCGACAACCAGTTAGATCCAACAAATGATGCAGGAATATTTGATTATGTAATTACTGGTCCTGTTCCTAGTTCAGGAAGATCAACAAATGCAGGTCCGGTTACTATTTCAAACCTAACTGCAGGTCAGTACACTGTACAGGCAACATTAGTTGGAAGACCATACTGTACTGTAACAACGGTATTCTCTATCGAACAGCCTAATGCACCGTTAAACGTAACGCTTAACAAATCGAATATTACTTGCGTAACTGGAAACAGTGATGGTGAGATTTCGGCTGCAGCAACAGGAGGATGGGATACAGATTATCAGTATCAGTTAATGAATGGAACTACGGTTGTTGTAGATTACTCTACTCAATCTACATTCAGCGGATTATCTGCAGGTACTTACACAGTTAATGTGAAAGATGGTAAGGATTGTACTGTAAGCGCAAGCGAAACACTAGTTATTCCAGCTCCAATTACGGTATCTGCTTCGGCAAATGTATCTGTACTTGCTTGTTATGGTGATGATAGTGGAGTTATCACAGTTGCACAGCCAACAGGCGGACAAGGAAGTAACTACTTATACACATTAACAGTAGTTTCTGATGATCCAGTTAGTATCGTAGGACCACAAATTGATCCAGTATTTACAGGATTAAAAGCGGGAAGATATGTTGTTACTGTAACAGATGGATACAGCTGTCAAGCGGCTTCAACTGAAATTACAATCAGCAACCCAACAAGAGTAGAAGGAGATGTAAAAGTGACAAGAAATCAAACATGTTTGACTTTATCACAAATTACATTGAGTGCTACAGGAGGAACAGGTTCTTATACATACAGCTTAGACGGAACTACAGTGTTAGGTTCGTTTACATCAACTTCTCCTGCAGTATTTGATGTACCAGTTGGAAAATACAAGTATTACATTTCAGATACTAATGGATGTACTTCATTTGTAAAAGAAGTTGAGATTCCAGCATTGATTCCGCTTAATCTTGATATTAACACTTCTAGTGCGATAGTGAAATGTAAAGGAGAAGCTACAGCATCTATTCTTGCAGAAGCGATTGGAGGAATTGGTAACTATGTTTACTCATTACTTAACACTTCTGGTGGAATTGTTAGACCAGATCAGGCAGACGGTAGATTTGATGACTTGTTAGTTGGAACTTACAGAGTACGTGTGGTGAGTGGTGATTGTAATTTCACTAGTGACGTAGTTACTATTGCTGAACCAGCAACGCCTATTGATGCCAAGTTTAATCCGCAAAATGTAACTTGTTTTGGAGCAAACAATGGTCAAATAGAAGTAATTGCTTCTGGTGGAACTGGAAAAATACAATATGCAATTTCTCCGGATCTTGATAAATTTGATTCTATCTTCGTGTTTACTAAATTAGAACCAGGAGAATATCAGATAGTAGTGAAGGATGATAATGGATGTAGTATTGTTGAAACTATTACAATTACACAACCAGAATTGCTTAGAGCTTCTGAAATTGCAGGCTCTATAATTCCTGAAATTTGTTCTGGTGACAAAGACGGTGCTTTTGCAATCGAGATTAAAGGAGGTACTGCACCATACAGCGTAAGTTTGGATAATGAAAATGGTCCGTTTACTGCTGGTATAGTTGGTCAAACAGAATTTGAGTTTAATGGGTTATCTGGTGGTAAACATACAGTATATTATAAAGATGCAGTAGGTTGTGAAAACATGATCGATGTTATCTTACCAGACGCTGTAACATTAAATCCAACAATCCAGGTAAGCTATGACTGTGTTAATAATCATGCAGCGAACAGAGTTGAAGTTGATCCAGGTTATGCAGATCATAATGAAATTGATTACAGTCTGGATGGTGTTGGAGCGTACCAGCAAAATAACATCTTTGCTGATATAGCACCAGGTAAGCACTTCATTAGAGTGAGACATACAAACGGATGTTCTGCTGATACTGCTGAGTTTGAAATTATTGCTGTTGCTCCATTACAATTAACATTAGCCGAAGAAAAAGGTGTTTGGAACGTAATTACAGCTTCAGCTGTAGGCGGTGGAGGTGAATATGTATACAGTATTGACGGTGTAAACTTTAGTTCAGAAACTAAATTCAAAATTTACAAAACAGGTACTTATACAATTACAGTTAGAGACAAAAACGGATGTACAGATACGAAAGATTACTACATCGAATACGTAGACGTTTGTCTTGACAACTACTTTACACCAAACGGTGACGGAGTTAACGATACTTGGGGTCCTGGATGTACAAATATTTATAACCACCTTAAGTTCTCTATCTTCGACAGATACGGTCGTGTAATTGCGAAATACACTTACGGTCAAAAATGGGATGGTAGATACAATGGCGAGGAATTACCTTCAGGTGATTACTGGTATGTTCTTAAACTAAATGACGAGAATGATGGAAGAGAGTTTGTTGGACATTTCACTTTATACAGATAACAAAATAATAGCCCCTATGATGTTATCTAAAAAAATTATTACAATGAAAAAGTTTATTTTATCCTTAGTACTCATGGCTGTAACAACAAGTTACAGCCAAGAGTTAAACCTACCAGTGTTTACTCAGTATTTAGCTGATAACCCTTTTGTACTTTCTCCTGCTTATGCAGGTATTGGAGATAACCTTCGTATTAGAGCCAATGGATTAACACAATGGGTCGGAATTAAAGATGCACCTCAAAACCAGTCTCTTTATGCTGATTTTAGAATCCTGGACCGTTCAGGTGTTGGTATCTCTATGTACAATGATAAAAATGGATATACTAAACAAACTGGTGCCAAAGTCTCTTTTGCACACCACCTTATTTTAGATTATTACGGTGAGCAGTATTTGTCATTTGGTCTTTCGTATAACTTTAATACATTTAGAATTGATATCGATGAGTTCAACAACACAATCGAACACCCAATTCTGGATCCGTCTGTAACAGACAATCGTTATACAACAAATAATAACTTTGATATTAGTGCTTTGTATCGTAACAAAAACTTTTATATCAGTTTTAATGCTAATAACGTTTTAAAGAAAAATACAAACAAATACCGTGGAGTTGAGCCAGACCTGCTTTCAAACTATCAGGTTTATACAGGTATGATTTTCAAAGATGCTGAAAACAGACGTATCGAATACGAACCATCTATTTACTACCAGTATTTTGCGAGTGATAAACGTTCTACTACCGATTTTAACTTTAAATACAGAAGATACAATCGATACGAAGATTACTATTGGATTGGAGTTTCGTATCGTTTCCTAAACGACCAGTTTCCAAAGCCTTTATCAGTTGGGCCAATGGCTGGTTTCATGAAATCTAAATTCTATTTTGGATATTCATATCAGGTTATGTTTAACGATTTGGGAGCCTACAATACAGGTACGCATGTCGTAACTATTGGATTTGATTTCTTACAATCGATTAGTAACTGTCCTTGTACGCAAAGTCCGGTTCACGATTAATAATTACAATTAAAAACTTACTGTAGATCAAATACAGTAAGTTTTTATATTTTAAAGAAGATCGATTTTTTTCTTTATTTCCTAAATTTTTGTTTTTTTTCAGTGTTTACATCGTTTTCGTTGTAATGATGCACTATTTTTCGTTTTTTTCGAATTTAACACAAGCCGAAATGTTCTATATTTGTTTTTCTTTCAAAAAAACTAAAAAATTATCAAATGAAAACTCTAAACGATTTCGACTTTAAAAATAAAAAGGCAATTATCCGTGTTGATTTTAATGTGCCGTTAGATGAAAATTTTAATGTAACAGATACAACACGTATTGAAGCTGCAAAACCAACTATCGATGCTATTTTAGCTCAGGGCGGAAGTGTAATTTTAATGTCACATTTAGGAAGACCAAAAGGTGCTGAAGAAAAATACTCTTTGAAACATATTTTAAAAACAGCTTCTGAAATTTTAGGTGTTCAGGTTAAGTTTGCTGAAAACTGCGTTGGAGAACCAGCTCAGACAGCGGCTAAAAACCTGCAGCGTGGAGAAGTTTTATTATTAGAAAATTTACGTTTTCATGCTGAAGAAGAAGCAGGAGATGTTGCTTTTGCTAAAGAATTAGCTTCACTGGGAGATATCTATGTGAATGATGCTTTCGGAACAGCACACAGAGCACACGCTTCAACAACAATTATTGCACAGTTTTTTCCAAACGACAAATGTTTCGGAACTTTATTGGCAAAAGAAATTGACAGTTTAAACAAAGTACTTAAAAACAGCGAAAAACCTGTTACTGCAGTTTTAGGAGGATCTAAAGTTTCTTCAAAAATTACAGTTATCGAGAATATATTAGACAAAGTAGACCACATGATTATTGGTGGTGGAATGACTTTTACGTTCATTAAAGCACAAGGCGGAAAAATTGGTGAGTCAATCTGCGAAGACGACAAACTAGATTTAGCACTTGAAATTTTGAGATTGGCAAAAGAGAAAAACGTACAGGTGCACATTCCTGTTGATGTTGTAGCGGCTGACGATTTTTCAAATACAGCAAATACACAAATTGTAGACGTAACTGCAATTCCTGATGGATGGCAGGGTCTTGATGCAGGTCCAAAATCTTTAGAAAACTTCAAAAAAGTTATTTTAGAGTCAAAAACAATTCTTTGGAATGGTCCATTAGGAGTTTTTGAAATGGAAACTTTCTCAAAAGGAACTATCGCTTTAGGTGATTTTATTGCAGAAGCAACTAAAAATGGAGCATTTTCTCTAGTAGGAGGAGGTGATTCTGTTGCAGCAGTAAAACAGTTCGGATTTGAAGATAAAATGAGCTATGTATCTACTGGCGGCGGGGCTATGCTGGAAATGTTAGAAGGAAAAGTTTTACCTGGAATTGCTGCAATTTTAGACTAAAATATCACAATTAACATTTTTTTGCATATTTTTAATGCATAAACTCTTTAAGTTTGCAAAAATACAAGTCCTGTAATTGTTTGAATTATAGAATTTTAAAAAAATGTTATATGATTGTAAAGAAAATCTCCTTAGTGGTTACAGCTTTGTTTTCAATGTCGATGTTTGCGCAGGAAACTGCAGAACATTCAAAAGAAATAAAGCCAGAAGTAAAGTTGTCCTATTTAGATTCTATTAAAAGCACATTCAAAAAAGACGATCTTGCTTCAAGAGTAGACAGTCTTTGGATGAATGAGTTAGTAAGCTTAGACATCTATGATGATTTGACAAAAGATATTCAAACCATTAATAAGGATGTGACAGTAGACGAAGAATTGCCAACAGAACTTTTAAAACAGCGCTTGGCAGCAATGAATGCTAAATCTCCTTTTGAGATAGAATACAATCAAGGATTAGAAAATATAATAAAGTCATTCCTTAAGAATCGTAAAAAATCGTTTTCTCGATTAATGGCTTTATCAGAATACTACTTTCCAATATTCGAGGAAACTTTCGCTAAAGAAAAAATCCCATTGGAAATAAAATATTTAGCCGTTGTAGAATCTGCTTTAAATCCTAAAGCAGTTTCTAAAATGGGCGCCACGGGACTTTGGCAGTTTATGTACGGAACCGGAAAACAATACGCTTTAAAAATTGATTCCTATATCGATGAAAGAAGCGATCCTCTTAAAGCTACTGCTGCATGCTCAGATTATATGACCAGAATGTTCAGCGTTTTTAACGACTGGGAATTAGTTTTAGCATCTTACAACTCAGGACCAGGAAACGTTACAAAAGCAATTCGCCGTTCTGGAGGTAAAACAGGATACTGGGATATTCGTAATCACCTTCCAAAAGAAACACAAGGATACGTTCCGGCATTTTATGCTACTATGTACCTTTTCGAATACCACAAAGAACACGGAATAAATCCGGAAAGAGCAGTGGTTAAAAACTTTGAAACAGATACTGTTGCCATCAAAAATCAAATCTCATTTAAACAGTTAGCAGATTTATTAGATATGCCGCAATCGCAGCTGCAGCTTTTAAATCCATCTTATAAACTGAATATAGTGCCGGCTTATCATGGTGAAATGAATTTCCTTCGTCTGCCAAAAGATAAAATTGCAGCATTTGTTTCAAACGAAGATAAAATTTATGCTTATGTAGAACATGAATCTCTGGTTAAAACAATTCCAACCCGTTTGGCAGCTAAAATTGCTCCAAAAGGAAAACCAGTTAGAGAAGCTGTAGAATCTTCAAAAGACATTCAGTTTTATAAAGTTAGAAAAGGGGATAACTTAGGTACAATTGCAGATAAGTATAATGTGAATATTTCAGATTTAAAAAAATGGAATAATCTTAAAACAAATGCAATAGCATTAGGAAGAACCTTAAAAATTAAATCAGATATAGATGCCTCGGCAAAAGTGGTTAAAGAACCTAAATCTATACCTGCAATCGAGAAAAATACAGAAGAAGCAATTGCTTCTAACGATGATAAAGATAAAGTTTCAATTCAAACTGTGGAGTATGTTGTTGCTGCCGGAGACAATTTAGGAAGCATTGCTAAAAAATTCGGTACGACTATTGCGGACTTAAAAGAGTTAAATGATCTTACGTCTAATAATATTGGTTTAGGAAAAACATTAGTAGTTTCTAAAATAGTTACAGAAATTCAAGAACCAGTTGCAACAGCTATTGCTTCAAACTCTGTAGATGCTTTCAAGAAAAAAGCTCCATCGGCTAAAAGTGCAACCGAAGATTATTACGTAAAAAAAGGTGATTCTTTATACAGTATTTCTAAAAAATATCCTGGAGTAACAATTTCAGATATTAAAAAATGGAATGGTATTAAAGATGAAGATATTAAACCGGGAATGAAACTTAAAATAAACGGATAATAAAAAAATCTTATTTAAATTTGGGTTTTATTTCATTAAATCAAAAAAATGAATAAAACCCATTTTTTATTTCTAATACTTCCGTTTCTGTTGATTTCTTGTTTAAAATCAGACAAGCAGTCGCAGCCCGTTTCTGGAAAAACAAATACCATTTCCATAATTATCGACGATCAATTATGGTATGGAGAAGTTGGTGATACCATCCGGAATAAATTCGCTTCTCCTGTTTTAGGTTTAACTCAGGAAGAACCACTCTTTACAATTAATCAATATCCTGCCAAACTTCTGGAAGGATTTGTAACCGACAGCCGAAGCATTATTGTAGTAAAAAAAACAGCAAACGAAAAGTTTGAAATTACCCACAGTAAAGCTTTACCTCACAACACATTTCGCATTTATGGAAAATCTATAGACGATATTATCTGCAGTATCGAATTGAATTCAGCACAGATTATCAAAATGATCCGCGATGCCGAAATCAAAAAAATTCAGGAAGATAACAGCAAATCGCTTTTAAATCCTGCTGTTATAAAAAACAAATTTCACATCGATATTCAAATTCCAACAGGATATGAATATGTCTTGCACAAGAAAAACTTTATCTGGCTTAAAAAAGATATTATTAGCGGCAATACCAGTTTATTGATATATCAAATTCCATTGCATAATTTTAAAACAAAAGGCAATGTAGTGGGCAATATTATCAAAATGAGGGATTCTGTAGGCCGTTACATTAAAGGCCGTGAACCAAACACACCAATGATTACTGGCGAAGCTTATGCGCCTTATTTCTCTGCCACTCATTTAGACGATAAAGAAGCTTTTGAGACCAAAGGTACATGGGAGCTTAAAAATGATTTTATGGCCGGTCCTTTTATTAATTACGCGATTGTTGATCCTCTTTATAACCGAATCCTCGTTATTGAAGGATTTTGTTATTCTCCCTCAAATCAGGAACGCGACCTAATGCTCGATCTTGAAGCAATTATAAAATCAGTAAAAATAGACAAGCGATAAAAATCTGTATCAGGTTTTCGAACTGCAGCAACCTGAAACCTGAAACTTCAAGCCTGAAACAATTCAAATTAATATATTTCTTACTTTTGTTTTTATAACAAACATAAAAACAAAGACTTATGAAAAAATTAACCACAGCATTAGTACTGTTTGCAATGTGTTTTGTTTCTTGTAAAAAAGAAATAAAGACAGAAACAGTAACAGAAAAAGACTCAGATACAGTAAAAACAGAACAAGCTGAAGCAGAACCAGTCTTAGACTCGGCGGCACAAATGAAAGCCTGGCAGGCTTATGCAACTCCGGGAAATCCGCACAAAATGATGGCAGATGAAGTGGGAACCTGGAACTGCGATATGATATTTTGGTCTGAACCAAACGGAAAATCAGAAAAAGCAGCTTCTGTAGCAGTTATTAGAATGATTTTGGGCGGACGCTATCAGGAAGCCGATTATAAAGGAACCATGATGGGACAGCCATTTGAAGGCAAAAGTACTTTGGCCTACAACAATGCCAGTCAGGAATACACGACAACCTTTGTAGACAATATGGGAACCGGAATGATGGTGGCAATGGGAAAATACGATGAGAAAACCAAAAGCATGGAATTAAAAGGCGAAATGGTTAACCCGTTAAACGGAAAGAAAACACCTTACAGAGAAGTTTATACTATTGTCGATCCCACAACTCGAAAAATGGAAATGTTCGACACTAAAAACGGAACAGAATATAAAAGCATGGAAATCATCATGAAGAAAAAATGATGTGCTGTTTACTAGAAAAATCAAAAATCCCGATCGCATTTTACGATCGGGATTTTTAATTTTTAAGAGTTTTATATTTAGCAACAATGTTGCAACAAGTAATTTTGTGCTTTTTAATTTAGATTTATTTTTTATATATAAAACATTTATATACAAACAAGTAATAACTATTGTTTAAAGTATTGGTTAAGACAAAATAGAATTTTAAAATCCAAATAAAATTGAATGATGGTCTAAATCTTTGTAATCAAAAATTCAACCCGCCGATCGTAATTATCACCCATTCTTAAAGGAAATTTATTCCCACAGCCTTGATACCGCATTCTGTTTTTTGAAACTTTTTTAGAACTCAGGTAATTAAAAACAGTTTTTGCACGGTTCCATGAAAGTCTTCTTTCTTTGGTGTCTTTATCAATTCCGTCACTGTAAATTTCTGGAGTGCAGCAAACGTGCCCGCGTATTTCAAATTGTAGGTTTTTTTGCTTTTGAAGAGTCAGCGCAATTTTATCCAGTTCCTTTTTAGAATGATTAGTGAGTCTGGAACTTCCCATATCAAACAAAATGCTTTCAAGATATATTTTGTCGCCAACCTTTAATTTGTCTTTAAAAGAAGAGTAAATATCTTTTCCAAAACTGTTGCGTTTTACCACAATCAAATCAACGCGTCTGTTGCGTAATCGGGTTTCATAAAGATTTTCGACTGTATCAGGTCTTACTACAACACGGCCTTTTCCTTCAAGAATAACAATTTTACTTTCCTTAAACCCTGATGAAACTAATAAATTTTGTATCGTATTAACCCGGTCGTGAGACAAACGAAAATTATAATCATCAGTACCGCGGTCATCACAGTAACCGTAAATTTGTATAGATTCAACTTTTGCCGTGTCTATCGATTTTATAAAATTATTTACAACTTTGCTCTGCGATTCAGTAAGATCATATTTGTCGAAATCAAAATATACGGTTTCGATTGGTTTTTGCTGTGCCGCTAAATTGTAAATAATAAACAAAAAAAGGACCCGGAAAAGTTTCATTTTCTACATTTTTAAAATCGTTTTATATTCAGTTTGATTATTCAATACGTTTACTGCTCTCTTAATTTCTGAATTGTTCTTAATGTAAAACTGATACAAACCTTCCTGGTATTGGTATCTTTTAATAAGCTCTTCCTGAATTAAACCTCTAATTTCTTTTTGGTTTTTATCAAGGAGCGTATTCTCACTTTTCTCTAATGCGGCTAATAATTGTTGATATTCGGGAGCAATAGTCTCGTCAATTTTTTCATTTTTGGCTGCTGCCAAAGTATTTTTTAAAGCAACTTCAGTTTCGGTATCAAAACTAATTTTGTTCGCTTTTAAGTATTGTTTGAAAGCCGAATAATCAGCATCAGTAACAACCGGTATTTTTTCGCCCAGATTTGGGTTTTTATAGTAATAAGATGTTGCGTAGTCAAATATCCCGTCATTTTTCAACAGAGCGGTCGTAATTGGGCTCATTTTGGCTTCTTCAAGTTCAATGTCGGGTAAAACCCCGCCGCCGTCATAAACCGTTCTTCCTTTTCGGGTTTTAAAAGCATTAAAATTTTTGGCATCTGTTTTTTGGGCAACGCCGTTTTTATCTTTGTGCGCATAATCAAGTGCCTGTATGCATCGTCCAGATGGAGTGTAGTAACGGGAAATCGTAACCTTCAACTGAGTTCCGTAAGTCAAATCGACAGAACGCTGTACTAGTCCTTTACCAAAACTTCTGCTTCCTAAAACAACAGCACGGTCTAGATCCTGTAAAGCTCCCGATACGATTTCAGATGCCGATGCACTTCTTCCATTTACCAAAATAGCTAGTGGAATCTGAGTATCAATTGGTTCTTTTGTTGTTTTATAAGTGTTATTGTGTTTTTCAATTCTTGATTTTGTCGTTACAATAACTTCATTTTTAGGAACAAACAAATTACAAATATCAATAGCTTCATTTAAAAGTCCGCCCGGATTACCTCTTAAATCCAGAACAATTTGAGTGGCACCGTCGGCTTTTAATTTTTCCAATGCATCTTTAACTTCGGCAGAAGCCTTTCTGCTAAAATGCGCCAGAACGATATATCCGGTTTTGTCATCGATTTTTCCATAAAACGGAACCGATTTAATATCGACTTCGTCCAAAACCAATTCTGTCGTATACGTTTTTCCCTGACGCAGGTATTTTATGGTAATTTTTGTGTTTTTCGTTCCTTTCAGCAACTGCGAAGCATCATCTTTAAAATCAGCAATTAGAACATCGCCAATTTGTATAATTTCGTCACCTGCTTTTAATCCCGCTTTGTCTGCCGGATAATTTTTATAAGGTTCACGAACAATCAATCGGTCTTTTTTGCGGGCAATCATGGCGCCAATTCCCGTATATTCTCCCGTATTGTTGATTTTAAAATTTACAACATCCTGTTCGTTAAAATAAACCGTATACGGATCTAAACTTCCCAGCATGCTTTTAATGGCTTTGTCCATCAAATCACCCGGATTGGTTTCGTCTACATAATTCGTGTTTACGGCTTTGAATAAGGTTGTGAAGATTTCAATTTGCTTGGCAATCTCAAAAAAGTCCTCTTTGAAACTGGTTCCAATAAATAAAAAACCTGCGGCAACAGCTGGTATAATGAATTTCTTTTTGAAATAACGATTCATAATTGTTGTTTTTTTCTTTTAAATCTTTTTCTAATAAAATAGGCTAATACACAAAATATAATAATAAACGGCCAAACGCTGATCAGCGAAATTAAGAAATCAGATAAACTAAAGAATCCTGATTTTACTGCTGTCCAGATTTTTGAACCGTAGGATATTTTTACACCTTCTTTTTCGGCGGTTGTTTTGTAAAATTCTATGGTAACAGTGCTTTCAGAAACACGGCTCTGCAAATATTTTAATTGGCCTTCTTTGGCTTCTATTTCCTCGCGAATAACTGAAATTTGTTTTTCAATTTCTAAAATCTCACTCACTTTAACCGCTTTCTGCAAAATTTGAAGATAACGTTCTTCAAGTTTTTTCTTAGTATTTAATCTTGAAGTTAAATCTATAAACTGCTCTGTAACATCCTGTGCAGAAATATTTTTAATTTCAAAATACGATACACCTTTTGAAATATCATTTATAAAATGGTCAAAATTCTGGCTTGGTACTTTTACCGTAAGGTTTCTAAAAACGGTTCCATAATCTTTTCCTTCAGAATCGTTTATAATTGTGGCTTTGCCTGCCGTAACCGCTTTTTGAATTTGATTGAAAGTATTTTCTAAATCATCGGTTTCAAATCGTAAAGTGGCTTCTTTAATGATTTTCTGTTCAATTTTTGGCGTAGACAAATTAGGATTGTGATCATAAGAATCAGAGTCTGCATTTACATTTGCATTTACATTTGCTTTTGCAGGTAATTTTACAGCAGAAATCATCATCGATTCATTCTGCGGTTCATTAGATTTACTGCATCCGGAAAAAATCAGAAAGAAAACAGACAAAAAGAAAATATTTCGCATAAAATTTCAATTTAAAGCTAAAACTACGATTTTTTTATCTAATCTGATTAATTATCTTACCTTTTGAGAGTCAGGGCTTAGTTCTCTTTTTCAGAATCTGCAGGTTTGTTAATCTGCAGTACAAATTTCTCAAACAGCTGAATTGTTTTAGTATTAATTTCTTCATAAGACAATCGGTCTTTCGACTGATAAAAAATCATGAAAGAATATGGCTGATCCAGATTATCCAAAAGCAAATGTTTGTTAAGCCTGTAAGTTTCTCTTAAAACTCTTTTGAAATAATTTCTGTCAACTGCTTTTTTAAAGTATTTCTTAGAAACTGAAACGCCCACTTTAGTATTTCCCTGATATGCTTCTTCCGCTTGACGGTAAACCAAACGAAGCGGATATTTTGAAACAGATTTCCCTTCAGAAAACAGTAATCCAATCGTTGTTTTGCTCTTTAAGCGTTCATTTTTAGGGTATGTGAAGTTCATTTAATTCAGAAAAAAGTTGCAATTTCAAGGGCAAAGGTACAATTAAACCATAAAAACGGTTATTGTTTTCAAATTTTATACCGCTAAAAATATATTTACTACTTTTGGCGTTAAATTTTTTCAAGCATGCAAAAGATAATTTCATATCCAATATCGGTAATTTATTATTTATGTTTTGGATTTTGTCTGGCAATTTTTCACCCAATACAGTGGATCTGCCTTAATCTTTTTGGATATCAGGCACACAAAAAAAGTGTCGATTATTTAAATTTCTGTCTTTTAAGATGCACCAACCTTGTTGGAACTACTTATAAAGTTACAGGCGTAGAGACTATTCCTGCCGGTGTTCCAATTATTTTTGTTGCCAATCACCAAAGTATGTACGATATCGTGGCAATGATTTGGTATTTTAGACGTTTTCATTGTAAATTTGTAAGTAAGAAGGAGTTAGGAAGCGGAATCCCAAGTGTATCTTTTAATTTACGCCACGGAGGTTCTGTTTTAATTGACCGTAAAGACCCTAAACAAGCGATTCCCGTAATCAAAGGCTTGTCTGAATATATAGAAAAAAACACTAGATCTGCAGTAATTTTTCCGGAAGGAACCCGCAGTAAAACGGGCAAACCAAAAGAATTTGCCCAAAGCGGTTTAAAAATCTTATGTAAATATGCGCCATCAGCGTATGTTGTACCTGTCAGCATTAATAATTCATGGAAGATGGTTCGTTACGGAATGTTTCCGGTAGGTTTAGGAAACCATCTAACCTTTACAGCTCACAAAGCTCTGGCTGTAAAAGACTATAAGTTTGAAGAATTAATGGAAATTACTGAAAAAGCAGTAAAAGAAGGAGTAAATGAGTATAAACAGGTTTAAGTTTTAGTCCGAGCTGAAACGTACAACCCAAATTTAAAATAAGTAATGTCTATAAAAAACATTCGATTAGAAGTGATGCAGTTTTTGGAAAAAAACGTGGACAGCTTCGTTGAACAGTATTTAATTCCGGTGGAAAAAATTTGGCAGCCGTCAGATTTCCTGCCTAATTCTGAAGGAGAAAACTTCTTTGAGGAGGTTAAGGAACTACGCGAAATTGCGAAAGAACTTCCATACGATTTCTGGGTAACTCTTGTAGGTGATACAATTACCGAAGAAGCTTTGCCAACATATGAGTCTTGGTTAATGGATGTAGAAGGAGTAGATCAGGTGGAAAACGGCGGTAATGGATGGTCTAAATGGATTAGACAATGGACCGGCGAAGAAAACCGCCACGGAGATCTTTTAAATAAATACTTGTATTTGTCTGGTCGTGTTAATATGCGTGAAATCGAAATGACAACACAGCATTTAATCAACGACGGTTTTGATATTGGAACTGGAACTGACCCATACAAAAACTTTGTATACACTAGTTTTCAGGAATTAGCAACTTATGTTTCTCACAACAGAGTATCGCAGATTGCGAAAAAATTTGGAGATAACAAGCTGTCTAAAATGTGTAAAATGATTGCAGGTGACGAAATGCGTCATCACCATGCTTACAGTGAATTTGTAACCAGAATTTTCCAGGTTGATCCTAGCGAAATGATGCTGGCTTTTCAATACATGATGAAACAGAAAATCGTTATGCCGGCTCACTTTTTAAGAGAATCGGGTCAAAAGATCAGTTCTGCTTTTGAACAGTTTTCTGATTCTGCGCAGCGTATTGGAGTTTACACAGCGACTGATTATGTTGAGATTATGCAGAAGTTAATCAACAAATGGGAAATTGATAAAATCTCGAACTTAACAGACGAAGCCGAAAAAGCACGTGATTACTTAATGAAATTACCTGCCCGTATGGCTAAAATTTCAGAAAGAATTGTAATTCCACAAGAGTCACATATCTTTAAATGGGTTGAACCTGCTAGATTGTAGATTTTAGATTGTAGATTTTAGATTGTAGATTTTAGATTGTAGATTTTAGATTTAAAATTGAAATTGATTTTTGATATTGCCATTGAAATTGATTTTTGCCATTGCTATTGATATTGAAATTGCCATTGCCATTGAAATTGATTTTTGCAATTGATATAGAAAACATTGTTGATTGTTGAAGTTTAAAAGCTTTAACAATCAACATTTTTTATTTAAACTATAAAAAATACCAGTGTAAATCTGCTGCATCAGTAAAATCAGCGCGCCATTTCACGACAAAACAAAATATTTATGAATAATTCTGAACTTATAATTAAAACAATCGCTTTTGTAAAAGAGAAATTAAACGATGCCGAAGGCGGACATGACTGGTTTCATATCGAACGTGTTTACAAAAATGCACTTTTAATCGCAAATGATACCAATTGCGATCTTACTATTGTTGAGTTAGGTGCATTGCTGCATGATATTGCTGACAGTAAATTTCATAACGGAGATGAAACCATTGGGCCGAAAACAGCACGTTTGTTTTTAGAGTCAGAAAACGTTTCAGAAGATATTATACAGGATGTGGTTAATATCATTGAAAATATCTCTTATAAAGGCGGAAATTTTGAAAAGAAATTCTCATCTGTCGAATTAGATGTTGTTCAGGATGCCGATCGCTTAGATGCAATAGGTGCAATTGGAATTGCAAGAGCGTTTAATTATGGCGGATTTAAAAACAGAACCCTGTACAACCCAGAAATTGCTCCGGTAACTAATATGACCAAAGAGGAGTATAAAAAAAATAATGCTCCAACAATTAATCATTTCTACGAGAAGCTTTTACTTTTAAAAGACAAAATGAATACTGAAAAAGGAAAACAAATCGCCGAAGAACGCCATCATTTTATGGAATTATTTCTCGCTCAGTTTTATGCAGAGTGGGAAGGATTAAAATAAGCTTTGTTCTTTTATAAATAAAAAAAACGGTTTCATATTTTGAGACCGTTTTTGTTTTCAAACGTTTATTTGGATATAATCCTGTAACTAACCTTTTAAAAGGGACATTATTCCAAAAGCACATAAAAATCCTATTGAAAACCACAGTAATCTGGCAACCCTGTTGTCTCTTACTATTTCTTGTTTTTCGAAGTTTGTCATTTTAGATAAATTTTATCTTGCAAAAATAAATTGTGTAAAACAGATAAACAGGCCGTAAAAGTTTTTTTAGCATTAAAAAAAGACATTTTATTTTCTCTAAAGATACCGTTCTGCACAAAATTATACTAGTCAGGAATTAATGTTCCCGTCATAGACGACGGAGCAGTAAGACCATTTGATTCATACGTTCCAACATAACCTCCATAAACTCCTGATGCTTGACCTTCCATTGTTCTGGCTTGTACTGTTATAGTATAAGTTGTGCCTTTTGTTACTTTAAATTTGGTAACTATATTTACTGGTGTTGCCCAGTTTAGCACTGTTCTGGTAAATAAACTGGAGTTTGGTGTTGCAACAGAAGCTGCTCCATATGAAACCGGATTTCCATCTATAAGAACCATCATGTGGTTTCTGGTAGCCGCGGCAGTTGAAGTTGTTGATGGACCAACCAGTATACTGTATAATTCAGTTTGAAGCAGTAATGTACCGTCTTGTGGAGCAGTATACGAATAATCAGCCAGCCCGGGAACATTATTAAATGTTGTGGAGAAATAATCAGAATGTCCTGTACTTTCAATATAAAATTGATGTAACATAACACCCTTAATGTTTACGATTTGCCCGTTCTTAGTTACAACAGGTTTCTCTTGAGCCATTGCAGTAAAGCCAATACTTAGCAATAGCATGATTATAATTTTTTTCATTTTTATATTTTTTGAAATTTTTAATATTAGTAGAGAAAGTTTTTTAGTTTACGATTAAATACTGAACAGAAAAAGAAGTTAATGGAAGGGTTTTAATAGAAAAACTAACACCAGGAACACGAGTTCCTATTTCCATTAATGAAGAATTATTACCATTATTTGTAGGATTTAAGTAAGTGAGCATCACAACTGATGTTGCAGTTATGTTGGGATCGTTAATAGTCAGTATACCTGTTGTGTCGCATTGAACAATTCCTTTGCTAAAAGATAAAGTTTTATGTACAACACCGTTATTGTCTACTGTTAATACCTTTTCAGTTGTTGCTCCTGCTTGTAAACCTGTAAGTTTAAGCGGGTCAGCTGTAGCGGCAACTTCTAGCGCAGCGCCTGGATTAATTGTTCCAATACCAATTCGGTTGTTAAGAGCATCTACATACAAATGGTAAGTTCCAGAACCACTATCTGCTAGTCCATAATTCAGTACATCAGTTTGCATAGATTTTAAAACAAAAGCACTTTTTTTGCCGCTACCATCGATCCCTGAATTGTATGGTTTACCAAAAAACCATTCTCTTCTTAATCCGTTATCTTGGCCATCAAGCATATATATCCCACTGCCTTGAGTTCCTCCCCAGTCAACTTGCGCATTTTCAAATATTAATCTTCCTGATGTAAAACCTACTCTTTTGCTGGCAATATGCACATCGTCTACAACATCGAGCATATATTTTGGTGTAGCGCTATATTCAGGATATTTCTGTAATCCGATACCAGTAAAACCAGTAATGCCGCCAATACGGATTCGTTCTGTATTATCTGTTTTAAATAATAAGTCAGCCCCATCTGTAGTTCCAAGAAAATCGGTAGAAGGATTTGTTCCTACGTTTCCTTTTACACCCCAGTAATAAGGCGTAAATGCTAGAGCAGAAATTGTTCTTATTACTCCGTTAGCAGGATTTGTAACCAGTATAT
Organism: Flavobacterium sp. KACC 22758; assembly: GCF_028736135.1. Classification (NCBI taxonomy): domain Bacteria; kingdom Pseudomonadati; phylum Bacteroidota; class Flavobacteriia; order Flavobacteriales; family Flavobacteriaceae; genus Flavobacterium; species Flavobacterium sp. KACC 22758. The sequence goes on along the minus strand of NZ_CP117878.1, from coordinate 5,551,731 downwards.
TGTCAGATCCCACACCTGTCTGCAGACCTGCTAAAGCTAAAGTAAAAGCTGAGGTTGTTGTTAAAACAGATTTTTGCGTAAGCGCACCCCCTAATTGTATAAAGCCATTAGTGGCAGTTAATCCATTGTTTACATTAGGACTAATAGTTACTTTTTCTCCATATTGAGTCACTACTGTTTTTGTTTGTGCTCCAATGAATCCACAATTTAATAATAGTAATAGTGCAATTTTTCTCATATTTAAGTGTATCTAAATGTTTAATTAAAGTGCACAAAAATATTTTGAATCAATTTGTTTAATGTCCCATAGAAGTTTTATAAGTATTAAAAAAAGACATTTTTTATTTTTTAAGATATTTTCTAAAAAAAAAGCTCCACAGAATTACTGTGAAGCAGTTTTTTTAATTATGAGTTATTAATTGATAATTGATAATTGTGAGTTGTGAATTCTTAGAAGCTTAGAGTCTCAGAACCTTAGTAGCTTAGCACCTTAGAAAAAAAAACCTAACTGCATCCACAGTTTCCGTCGCCGCAGTCTTTTTTCTTTTTCTATGCAGATATATCATACGCTGTATTCATTAGTGGTCTAAGATCAAGATACATTTGTCTCGTATCATCTCCTTTATCACTATCTGAAAGAAACTTGAATCCTAATTTTGTGTAAAAATCTAATGATTGACTATAAGCATCAACAGTTATTAATTGACATGCACAATTGCTGTTTTGTTCTAATGCTAAATTAATAACAAAATTTACTAACGCTCTGCCAATTCCTTTTCTCTCTTTTTTTGTTGATTCACAGACAGCTAGTCTTCCAATTTTAATTGCGGGGAACTGTCGTAAATGCCTTTTTGGATGAGAAATTATTTCTTTTAATAATCTATTGAAAGCACTTTTTGAAGCGAAATCTTTTTCCTGAACAGCTAAAGCATCATTGTAAATACTTAAATAAGCAATAGTTTTATCTTCACTTTCAAGTAAATATGTAGTAGCTAAGAGTTCTTTTTTATATGGAATAGCTTTATTGCTAAGGAAGCTATTCAAATCATCGTCTCCACATTCAAAAGGAAGAATGTTTGTTGTAGTATTTAATTTTGAAAATGAAAAACCAGTTAAAGGCATTACTTTTCCTTTAAAATTTCTCTTAATTTACTCGCGTCAGTTCGAATTGAATTCAAAGTATCAGCACTAACTTTTTTATCTCTATTAGAATCAATAGATTTATAAAAGTTAATGGCTTCTTTACCTCTTAAAACAGGAGTATTTTTGATTGGTTTTGCCATTGTGATGAATATTTATTAATAAATTTTTTTGTACGGAAAACCACATTTTAGTGTGCACTGACTTTAATCTTTCGTTTTTGTAAGAAAGATATGCGGTTTTATTACTCGACAAACATACAAAATGTAGATGTATAAAACATACATTTGGCAAGACATTTTTTTTCAATTTTTTATTTACTATTAAAAAATAACGTAAAAATAGAATAATTAAAAGTGCTAAAGTATTGTTTTTAAAGGAATTGATTGATTAATATAGTAAATAGTATACTATATGAAATTTTGATATTTGAATAAGTATTCATTAAATATAAAAACAGATAATACTTACAAACAAGACGTTAATGGTCTGAAATAGTTATTGTTAATTATGAATTATTAGTTATGAGTTGATGTGAGTTATGAATTATTAGTTATGAGTTATGAGTTGTGAATTCTTAGAAACTCAGAAACTTAGTATCTTAGAACCTTAGCACCTTAGAAAAAAAAACCTAACTGCATCCACAGTTTCCGTCGCCGCAGTCTTTTTTCTTTTTCGATTTCCAAAAGAACTTTCTAATCAAAAAAGCAACGGCAATACCCAATATAGAAAAGGCAATAATTTCTTGCACCATGACATTTTACTTTAAAAATTGATACGCAATAAGGGCCGAAATGTAAGCCAGTCCAGTCATAAAAACAAGCTGCATAACAGGCCATTTCCATGAATTGGTTTCTTTTTTGGTAATCGCTAATGTACTGGCGCACTGCATAGCAAAGGCATAAAAGAGTAATAACGAAATACCAGTTGCAAAGTTAAATACCTTTTCGCCCGTTTCAGGATTTACTTCTTTCTGCATTCGGCTTTTAATAGTCGATTCGTTATCGCTGTCTCCAACACTGTAAATCGTGGCCAATGTACCAACTAAAACCTCACGTGCTGCAAACGAACTGATAATCGCAATTCCTATTTTCCAGTCGTAACCCAAAGGAGAAATTACAGGTTCAATAGCTTTACCCATAATCCCGATATAAGAATTCTCTATTTTTTGAGAAGCCACTTCGTTTTCAAATTGAGTTTCATTTAAAGTAGTATTGGCAAATCTTTCTTTTACAATAGTCTCAGCATCATTAAATTCTTTTCCGGGACCAAAAGAAGCTAAAAACCACAAAATAACCGATATTGCTAAGATAATTTTACCCGCGCCCAAAACAAAAGCTTTGGTTTTCTCTACAACATTAATTCCAACATTCTTTAAAAGCGGTAATTTATAACTTGGCATTTCGACAACGAAATACGTTTTTGAATCCAGCTTTAAAACTTTATTTAAAATATAAGCCGAAATTATCGCCGCTACGAATCCTAACAGATACAATAACATCAAGGATAATCCCTGAAGATTTAAAAATCCAAGAACTCGTTTATTTGGGATTACCAATGAAATCATAATGGCATAAACCGGTAATCTTGCCGAACACGTTGTAAACGGAGTTACTAAAATGGTAATTAAACGTTCTTTCCAGTTCTCGATATTTCGGGTTGCCATAATTGCCGGAATGGCACAAGCCGTTCCCGAAATTAAAGGCACAACGCTTTTTCCCGAAAGACCAAATTTGCGCATTATTTTATCCATCAAAAATACCACACGGCTCATATAACCGCTTTCTTCTAAAATGGAAATGAATAAAAACAAAAAGGCAATCTGCGGAATAAAAATAATAACCCCGCCAATTCCCGGAATAATTCCCTGCGAAAGCAAATCGGTTAAAATACCGCTTGGCAGTTCTTCAGAAACCCAGCTGCTTAAAGAAGCAAAACTGGCATCAATAAAATCCATAGGAATAGTTGACCAGCTGAAAATCGATTGGAAAATGACAAACAAAATTCCAAGGAAAATAGCATAACCCCAAAACTTGTGCGTTAAAACACGGTCTAGTTTTGCCCTGAAATCTGTAGCTGCAGATGCATCAACTTTTAAACCTTCTTTTAAAACATCATTTATAAACTGATATCTTTTGATGGTTTCCTTTTGCTGTAAACGTTTTAATTCTGAATGCGATTTGGTAAACGTATTACGGATTTCATTTCGGTCTAAATGCGAAAAGTTAACATCCTGCGTTATTACCAGCCACAATTTATACATTAATTGATTTGGAAAAGCATGTCGCAGTTTTTCAAAATATTCAGGATCAATTACCGAAGCGTTTAAGCAAGGTTCGTGCGTGATCGTTTTATACGAAACAATAAGTTCTTTTAATTCTTCAATTCCTAAACCTTTGCGCGAACTTACCAGAGCAATTTTGGTTTTTAGTTTTTCTTCTAAATACGGAATATCCAATGAAATTCCTTTGCTTGCCATACGATCAGACATATTGATAACCAAAATCGTTGGAATTTCAAGGTCTTTTATCTGGGTGTAAATCAGTAAATTTCTTTTTAGATTTTCAACATCAGTTACGACAACGGCAACATCCGGATATAATTTGTCGTTTTTGTTGAGTAAAAGTTCAATTACCACACTTTCGTCCATCGAACTTGCATTCAAACTATACGTTCCCGGTAAATCGAGAATGTTCGCTTTTATGTTTTGAGGTAATTTACAAAACCCGATTTTTTTCTCGACCGTAATTCCGGGATAATTCCCAACCTGTTGATTTAAACCTGTTAACTGATTAAATACTGAAGTTTTTCCTGTATTTGGGTTTCCAATAAGGGCAACATTGATATTCTGAATGCTCATTATAAATTGTTTTGGATAAGTTCAACTTCAATTTCACGAGCAGTTTCAACACGAATAGCAACATGCGAACCGTTAATGTCTAGATATAGAGGATCTCCAAAAGGAGCAATTTGAAGCAGTTCGACTAAGCTGCCAGGCAGACAACCCATTTCTAATAATTTTAAAGGAATCAAATCGATATCAAAATCTTTGATAATGGCTTTATCGCCTTTTTTCAGGGTATGGATTGTATTCTGCAAAGCTTATTTAGATTGAATTTAGATTGCAAAAATAGGCAATAATTATTTATCTCAAGGCAATAATCGCTTTTGAAAATGCTAAAACTTTCTAAAAATAAGGGATTTTACTCTTTTGATAAGAAATCTATGTCTTCTAACAAACGCTGGATTTCTTCTTTTTTGGTTCCATCATAAAAACCGCGCACTCGTCTTTTTTGATCTACCAAAACAAAATTCTCTGTATGTACCATATCATAAAGCTGATCTGGTCTTCCCAGCTTTACCGCCAGATACGATTTTCTGGCCATAGTGTAAATTTCCTTTTTATCGCCGGTAACCAAATTCCATTTGCTGTCAACAACGCCATATTTTATCGCATATGCTTTTAAAACCGAAACACTGTCTACTTCCGGGAAAACCGTATGAGAAAGCAATTTTACTTTTGGGTTGTTTAAAACCGCCTTTTGAACATCGGCCAGGTTGGTTGACATTTTTGGGCAGATAGAACCGCAGGTTGTAAAAAAGAAATCAGCAACATAAATCTTGCCTTCATAATCTTTTTGGGTAATCGTATCGCCGTTTTGGTTTACAAATTTAAAATCAGCAATTGTATGGTATTTACTTTTATACTGAATCGTACTGTCTACCAATTCAGGATTTACATCAGACGGATTGTAAATTGGAAGTGTTTTTTGCGGTTTTAATGCCGAATAAAATAAAGATATAGTGACTGCAGAAAATACAATTAATACAATAAAGAATTTGCGGTATTTATAAAGAAGCGATTTCATAAAAATAATTTGGCGCAAAAATACGAAAAGAGCATTTTAAAAGCTGCGGTTCTAACATTTTTTAACAGACTAGATGTGTTGTAATCTCGTAAAGACGCAGAGGTGCCAGGTTCAAGTTTTATAAGTTTTGTCTGTTTAAGTCTGTAAAGATTAATCTTAAATAAAAACTTTGCGCCTCTGCGTCTTTACGAGATTAAAATCACCGCTGCGATTATTGCAAAAATTTTAACATAGACTTTCAAATATTAACAATATGTTTGTGTTTACACTCAAAAACTATGTATTAATGAAAAAACAATTAAGCAGACCCTTATTTTGTGCTTTTTCTGTAATGGTTTCATTTACAGCAATGCATGCACAAACTAAAGAAGTAAAAGAACCCGGTATTAATGTCTCGTACATGAATACAAAAATTAGTCCGAGCGAGGATTTTTTTAAATATGTAAACGGAACCTGGCTGGATCAAACAGAGATTCCAAGCGACAGAACCTCTTGGGGAAGTTTTAATGAATTGCGTCAAAAAACAGATGATAATGCATTGGCGATTTTAAAAGAAGCTTCAAAAAATCCAAAATACAAATCAAATACAGATCAGGGAAAAGCGATTGCTTTGTTTAATACGATCTTAGATACTATTGGAAGAAACAAGCAGGGTGTAAAACCGCTGCAGCCAACTTTAAAAAAGATTGATGCGATTAAAAACGCAGCCGATTTACAAAACTTCCTTACCGAAATGCAGGCTCAGGGCAGCAGTCTTGGTTTTTTTGGTGTGTATGTTGGTGCCGATGCTAAAAACAGTAATAAAAATTCGGTAACATTAAGTCCGGGAACTTTAGGATTGTCTGATAAAGATTATTACAATTCTGATGATAAAGATTCTAAAGAAAAACGTGAAAAATACGAAGTTCACGTTGCCAGAATGTTACAGTATATTGGCGAATCGCCGGCAAAAGCCAAAGAAAGCGCTAAACAGATTGTAGCTTTAGAAATCGAAATGTCTGCTCCAAGACTTGATCGAGTTGAAAGAAGAGACCGCAGAAAACAATACAATCCAACAGCAATTGCAGATTTAAAAAAGAATACTCCTTCAATTCAGTGGGAAAAATATTTTGCAGGAATTGGAATAACAAAACTGGACACGGTAAATGTTGCGCAGCCACGTTATATGACTGCTTTGGAAAAAACGTTTACAGAGAAAAAAGTTGAAGCCTGGAAAGAGTATTTGAAATGGTCTTTACTAAACCGTACAGCATCAACTTTAAGTACAGATATAGAAAATGCCAATTTTGATTTCTACGGAAAAACATTAACAGGAGCTTTGAAACAACGTCCGCGTGAAGAAGTAGCACTTCAGGTTATCAACGGAGCAACTGGTGAAGCTTTAGGAAAGCTGTATGTTGAGAAATTATTTCCAGCCGAAGCAAAAGAAAAAGCAAAGAAAATGATTGCTAATGTAATGCTGGCTTATGAAAACAGAATCAATGCACTGCCATGGATGTCTGCAGAAACAAAATCTAAAGCAATTGAAAAATTAAAAAAACTGACCGTTAAAATTGGGTATCCTGATAAATGGAAAGATTACTCTGCTCTGGAACTTAAAAATGTAAACGAAGGAGGAACTTATTTTGATAATATGAAAAATGTATCAAAATGGTCTTATGCTCAAAGTTTGGCAAAATTAGGAAAGCCGGTTGATAAAACAGAGTGGGGAATGTCTCCGCAAACCGTAAATGCTTATTTTAACCCATCTTATAACGAAATTGTATTCCCTGCTGCAATTCTGCAGCCGCCTTTCTATAATTATCAGGCAGACGAAGCTGTAAATTATGGAGGTATTGGTGCGGTTATCGGACATGAAATTTCACATGGTTTTGATGATTCCGGAGCAAGATACAATGCCGATGGAAATTTAGTAGACTGGTGGACTGCTGATGATTTAAAACAATTTACGGCTCTTGGCGGCGAACTGGCAGCACAATACAGTGCTCTGGAACCGCTTCCGGGAATTTTTGTAGATGGTAAATTTACATTAGGAGAAAACATTGGAGATTTAGGCGGTATCAATGCAGCTTATGATGGATTGCAGTTGTACCTGAAAGAAAATGGAAATCCGGGTTTAATCGATGGATTTACTCCAGAACAGAGATTCTTTATTTCCTGGGCAACAGTTTGGAGAACAAAATCAAGAGATGAAGCAATTAAGAGTCAGGTAAAAACAGATCCGCACTCGCCGGGAATGTACAGAGCAGTTGTGCCAATCCAAAACGTTGATGCTTTTTATCAGGCTTTTGGAATTAAAAGTGGAGACAAAATGTATATAAGCCCAGAAAAACGAGTTAAAATCTGGTAATCAATTTATTCTGTTACAAAATAAAAACCGAGGTTGTCTCAATTTGAGTCATCCTCGGTTTTTTAATTGCTCCAGGGGAGTAAAATATTTGTACAAAATTCAATTTGCAGTATCATAAAGCTCCAGCGGAGCGATATCTTTTTTCTACCGTTTTAATATATGTCGCTCCGCTGGAGCTCTATGTTGTGGATATTTATCGTTTGCTATAAATATGTCTTCTATAAATATACCGCTTCTCCGAAGCTTACTGTTGTAAAACATCTATGTTGCTATAAATATATCGCTTCTCCGAAGCTTTACAATATAATTTGATTATTTCAAATGACTATAAATGTAAGTTTCAATAGCTTTTAGTTCTTCATCAGACATTGCTTTTGTTATTCCAAAATTAGTCTGCATAACTGAGAACTGACTTGGATCGACAATTGGATCTGCATTTCCTTTTAAGAAAGTTACAATATCAGCATTTTTGTCTTTGTAGATTTTGGCAATCTCTTTAATACTAGGTCCAATAACTTTTTGATCTGGTAAATGGCATGCTGTACAATTTCCTCTTCCTTCAAAAAGTTCTTTTCCTAAATCTTCAGGAGTTTTGGCTTTTGCCGATTCGCCTTCAGAATAGGTTTCTGTTTTGGAATCGGTATTTTCTGAAACTTCTTTTTTGCAAGACGCAAAAGCTAAAACGGCAGATAAGAATACTATTTTTTTCATGTTATTTATTCAATAAAATTGCAGCTTCTTTTGCGAAGTATGTTGAAATAAGATTAGCGCCAGAACGTTTAATGCACATTAATTGTTCCATCATAATTTTATCGTGATCAAGCCAGCCTCTTTCAGATGCGGCTTTAATCATGGCATATTCTCCAGAAACCTGATAAACGGTTACAGGAACATGTACCGTGTTTTTTATTTCGCGAACAATATCCAAATAAGCAATTCCGGGTTTTACCATAACCATATCTGCACCTTCTTCTACGTCTGACAAAGCTTCTTTAATCGCTTCAATACGATTAGCATAATCCATTTGATATGTTTTTTTGTCTTTTGGAACCACAACATCTGCTTCTTTTGGAGCCGAATCTAGAGCATCTCTAAAAGGACCATAAAAAGCTGAAGCATATTTAGCAGAATAACTCATGATTCCCACATTTTGGAAACCGGCAGCATCTAAACCTTCGCGCAGGCGTAAAACACGTCCGTCCATCATATCACTTGGTGCAACAAAATCGGCGCCAGCTTCTGCGTGTGAAACAGCCATTTTTACTAAAGCATCAACTGTACTGTCGTTTTCTACATCACCATTTGTTATAATTCCGTCATGACCATAAATAGAGTATGGGTCTAATGCCACATCTGGCATAACGATCATTTCCGGACAAGCGGCTTTTATGGCACGAATAGCTTGCTGCATTAATCCGTTAGAATTCCAGGCTTCTTTTCCAGTATTGTCTTTTAGGTTTTCGCTGACTTTTACATAAATATTTACGGCGCGGATTCCTAAATCATAAAGTTCTTTTACTTCTTCAACTGTTAAATCTATTGATCTTCTGAAAATTCCCGGCATTGACGGAATTTCGACTTTTACATTTTCTCCTTCAGCAATAAACATTGGAAACATAAAATCCGATGGACTTAAACTGGTTTCGCGTACTAAAGAACGAATAGATTCGTTTACTCTTAATCTTCTGCCTCTTTGTAATGGGAACATATAATTTTAGATTTTAGATTTTAGATTTCAGATTTTAACCTGAATTATGAAAACAGATTGATAAATCCTTATTCTAAAACTGCAGTTGTTTTTATTTTTTTTTTGAAGTTTATCTCAATTTTTAATGAGTGGCGCAAAGTTAAAGAAAAAGGAACAGAATAAGGCGTTTAGCTTATTGTAGAATGAGTTAATATTATCTAAAAATTTGACTGATTTGTAATATTTGGATTAGATTTGAAAAACCAAGAAAAACCTTATTTAAAAAACAACAGGTATAAGAGATGAATGATCCATTTTTTGAAAAAGTAAATAATATTGAATGGTTTTCTAATTGTGGAAAAGAGTTTATTATTTCAGATTTCCCAATTAAAATCCAATTCTTGAAATCACTTGATGAATTGCAGAAAAATATATCTTCTCAAGATTGGGAAGATTTGACATTGGAAGCAAGAAACAGATTAACGGTCTTTCTACATAAAAATAATCGTAATGATTATCAGAATTGGAATAGAATTACAGACTTTAACAAAAGTAATTTGAAATATATAGAAACTACAGCAAAAAAATTTGTAGAAAAAAATAACCTTGACAAAAGTATTATTGATGACGTCTTGTGGAATGTTCTCGGAGCAGCAATGGAAGATCATTATATTTTGATAAATAAAAGAATCCCTATATTTTTCAAATATCTTTTAGAAGTCTATTCTCAAGGAAATATTCCATGTGGTTTAATAGGCGAGGTAAAAGAAGATTTTGATGGAAGACAAATTAATTTTTCTGATTATACATTATTGGTCTATTAAATAATCTGCATTGTCAAACCAAGAATTTAGACATATGATGGTTTTTCAGAATATTCCATCTAAATTTGCAAAATGAAGAAATTTCTCGCTTTCTGCTGCTGTCTGCTCTTAACAAGTTGTTTTGAGATTACAGAAAGAATCAAACATCACGACGATCAAAGTGGTGAATACACACTAATGATTGACTTTTCAAAATCTTGGTTTAAGACCAAATCGGCTATTTGGCTTGAAGAAGTCGATGGCGTAAAAATCCCAAACGAACAGGAAATCTCCCAAAAACTGGATGATTTTAAAATCAAAGCTTCTAAGATTGAAGGCATTTCGAATGTATCCACAAAAGCAGATTTTGACAATTATGTATTTATCATCAAACTCAATTATGCTAATCTAAAAGCATTAAATACAGTGGTAAATTCGATTAACAATCAGCGCGAACAAATTCACTTTAGCAGTAATGCCAAAACCTTTGAAAGAATTGCATCTTATCCAATTCCTGAAAAAGTCGTGAACGATCCTAAAAAAAAGAAAGATCTCGAAGAAGCCAGCATTATTGCAATCTATACTTTCGATAAAGATATTCTTTCGGTAAACAATGCAAACAGCAAAATCTCAAAAAACAAAAAGACCGTTTTTTTAAAACAAAGTATGTACAGTGTATTAAAAAAATCGACTTTAATGAATAATACGATCCAATTAACGCCTTAATTTATGAAACAATTTTATTCTTTATTTCTAATATTCGCCATACAATTTTCTTTTGCTCAGATTAATCAGGAGAAATACGATTATTTTGTACAGTTTAACGGAAATCAGCTTTCTAAAAAAGTCGATATCAATCAAGTACTCAATCATCCAATTATTACAAAATACATCAGTAAGAAACCTGATTTTGATTTGAGAAAATATACTTCAATTATCAAATTAGATCAGAAAATTACAATTCACGGAAGTTTCTTAGACAGCGTTCCGTATTACCAATTTACGATTCCCATAAAAGGAAAAGAAGCTGTAAAGCAGTATTTAAGTGAAAAATTAGGTGCAGGAACTGAGAACAATGCTATTCTGGATTTGGGTAAATATTCTGTTTTTACACCAAAAGGAGTTAAAAAAACACTGGCATGGAATGATGAATTTCTGGTAATATTTGAATTAACAAAAAGACTTCCAAAGAAATATTATGAAGAAACAACTTCAACTGCTGTAATTGATTCTGTTGCCGCAGTAGATTATTATGAAAATGATACTATTGTTGAAGCACCCGCATATGGTGATCCGGCAATTCCAGTTCCAAGTCCGCCAAAAATTGCAGAGCCTTCAGTATCTAAAAATGACCCTGTAGTTTTTACAGATTCTGTGCAGGAAGAGTATCAGTATGATGGAAATCCATACGAAGAATATACTGCTGAGCAAGCAGAATTTGATAGAAAACTGGCAGAAAACCAAAGTGAAATTATAAAGCATTTATTCGAAAATGGTTTTACGGCACCAAATTCAGCTAAGATTAATATTGGCGCAGATATTTCGACCTGGGTTGATTACGGCGGTATGATTTCTACTTTTTATTCTGCATATAGTCTTCCAATGGCATTGTTTGGAGGTTATGATAAATACTTGCCGATGCAGAAAAACTTTGGGGATTTTGTAAAAGGAATAAACTTTGATTTCTATTTTGATAATGACAATGCAAGAATCGAAGAAATTGTAGAGTATTCTAAAGAAATTGCAGATGCTGTCAGCAAAATTGGAGATAGAAAAATCAATAAAAATATCTTTAATTATTTCCCGTCTGAAAAACCATTGGGATATATGTCATATCACATTAATACCAAAGCAGCACTTGAAAAGTTTCCGTCGTTAATGAGTGATATGTTTCAGAATCCAAAATTTGCAAAAGAGGATATTGCAATCATCACGGATTTAATATCTACAATTGTCGATGAAGAAGCCACAGCAAAGCTTTTCGATGGTGATTTAAGTGCTTTTTTATACAATGTGAAAGAAGTTGAGGTAATGACTAAAAAATATAGTTATGATGAAAATTACGAGGAAAAAATTACAGAGGAAAAGGTGAAAAAGACAATTCCGCTGTTTTCGGTAGTTTTTACATCAACTCATCCCACTTTTGGAGATAAATTGCTGCAGTTAGGCGTTCGCAAAAAAGTGCTGACTCAAAACGGAAATTATTACCAAATTTCAGGAACTAAAGAATATGGAGATATTTATATTCTAAAAGATAAAGACGTTGTTGCGGTAAGTAATACATTGGATTATTTTAGTAAAGGAAGCGGTGCTTTTGTTAAAGAAACAAAGAAAGACCTGGGCAAGAATGTTATCTTTGGGAAACTTAATATTTCGCACACGGTTACAGCTTTTGGACAAAATGCAAAAGAAGACGATTTAAACAAACTGAATAGAATTGCATCACAGTTTTCAGATTTTACAATGGAATCGCCTAAAAAACTAATTGACAATAAATTTAAGTTTGTGCTTAAATTGAATTCGCTGCAAACAAATAAAAACATCATTTTGCAGACATTAGATCTGGCAGATGAAATGATGACTTCAAAATAAGTGTAAATAAAAAATCCCCGAAATGTTAGATTTCGGGGATTTTTTTATTTAGAAAAATGAATCTTTAAGTAACTGAAGCTTTGTAAATAGCTTTTATAGTTTCGCTAAGTGTGGAATTAAAATCAGAATCAGATTGACCTGCGCTTAGCCCTTCAGACAAAGCTCTGGAGAAACTGGCAATTAATCCGTGGTTATGAGCCAGTTTGTCGTTTGCTTCTTCTCGCGAATATCCGCCGGACAATGCCACAACACGAACTACATGCGGATCAGAGATTAAACTGCTGTAGAAATCATTAACAGTTGGGATAGAAAGTTTCAGCATTACTTTTACATCTTTATCTAAGGCGTTAAGCTGTTTCTGAATTTCTTTTTTTAGAATTTCTTCTGATTTTTCTTTGTCAGCACTGTAAATATCAACTTCAGGTTCAATAATTGGAATCAACCCTTTTTCGAAGATCTGCAAACCAACCCTAAACTGTTGTTCTACAACATCGCGGATTCCATCTGGATTTGCTTCTTTAATAACCGAACGCATTTTTGTTCCAAAAACATTTCGCTCTACGGCTCTGGTAAGCAGTTCATCCAGATTTGGAATGGGTTTCATCAATTGAACACCGCTGGCAACATCAGCCAGGCCTTTATCTACTTTTAGAAACGGAACTATATTTTTCTTTTCCCATAAATAATCGGCAGTCCACAGACCATCAATTTTACGGTCCATAGTATTTTCAAACAAAATAGCACCTAGAATATATTCGCTGTCAAAAGCTGGAGTTTTAATAATTCTGGTTCTCATTTCGTGTACAAGAGTGTACATTTCTTCGTCGTTAGAATAGCTGTTTTCTTGAACGCCATATTGCGATAATGCTTTTGGTGTGCTGCCGCCGCTTTGATCTAATGCAGCGATAAATCCTTTGCCAGAATGCATACGATTTAATTGTTCCTGGTTCACATTTGCCATAATAATGAATTTTAGTTTTTATAAATCCATGTAATTTAAGCAATTTTCACAACTTATTGATTATGAGACGGCAGGTTTTTTAAAGGCCGATTTTCTCATTTACCTTATCATAAACTTCCTTTACTTTTTTGGGAGGATCAAATCTGTAACCTGCAGAAAGTTTTAAAGTCGCGATATTATCATTCAATCTTGGATCGACTTTTTCATCTTGGGCAAAGCTTATAGTGTTTAAAGTAGCAAAGGCAAAAAAACGGTCATTATTGTAAGCTAATTTTAAATTGAAATCAGCTTGATATAAAGCTGAGGTATCTTTATCAACAACATTTAGTCCGGCTCCCAAAGCAATTCCGGCACCAATCAAAACCCGATCGCTAATAACAAAGTTGTAGAAATAGGAAGGTGCCAGCGTAAAAACATACATGTCTCCAGGCGATGAATCGGGTGTATTTAAATCTAAATTGGTGTAATAAAAAGAGAAAGTTGGAATAAAACTTCCGGAACTTTTGGTCTGCCATTCGTTTTGGCTAACGAGTGTCTTGAAAGAAAATTTATCATTGAAAACGTAAGCCGTCGATCCGCCAATTTTCATAGTCCGCATATCGGGCAGTTGTGCCGTAATATTGTCATCACTAATATAAAATCCTTTTTGATTGATATAAGTAAAAGACTGCATCCATTTTTTTAAATAAAAACGGGTATTGAAATTAAAATGCTTGGAATGCGAATCGCCTTTGTTCTGACTCAGAAATTTGGGTGCAAAGCCAAAACCAACATCAATAATTTTATAGTTTAAGTTAAAGCCAATCTGTTCTCTTCGGTTTGGAATAAGATTTACAAATATTTTTGAATCCTGACTTCCAGAAGCAATTTGAAAACTGTTTGAAGTGTCTAAATAATAAATACTGCCCGTAATTTTATCACTATAAGATTTGAAATAGGGATTCTGCACAGAATCGTTTTGGGCGAAACATCCAAAAATGCTGATAAAGAATGTGGTGTAAATGAGTTTTAAACACATAGAAACATAGTTTTTAGATAATTTAAAAAGACGTTTCACTCAAAAATATTTCCCATAGTGTTAATGTGGAAAAATTCTATTTTCTAAAATTACCTCTAAGATAGGTCTTTAAATCTATGTTTCTATGTGTTAAATAAATTTTTAGGTATTAAAATTAAATCCAGTCAATCGGGTTCTGCAATATATTAAGCAATTTTTCTTCGTCACTTCCTGCTTCTGGATGATGATCGTAAACCCATTGCACATGTGGAGGCAGACTCATTAAAATACTTTCGATTCTTCCGTTGGTTTTTAAGCCGAATAACGTTCCTTTATCATGAACCAGATTAAACTCAACATAACGGCCACGGCGGATTTCCTGCCAGTTCCTGTTTTCTGATGTATACTCTAAGTTTTTTCTCTTTTCTACAATTGGCACATAAGCTTCAAGGAAACTGTTTCCCACTTCGGTTACAAAATTGTACCAGTTTTCCATTGACATTTGTTCATTTGCCTTGCAATAATCAAAGAATAAACCGCCAAGTCCGCGGGCTTCATTTCGGTGTGCGTTCCAGAAATACGAGTCGCATTGTTTTTTATATTTTGGATAAAATTCTGGGTTATGTTTGTCGCAAGCAGTTTTACAGGTTTGATGAAAATGTTTGCCATCTTCTTCAAACAAATAATAAGGCGTTAAATCCTGTCCGCCGCCGAACCATTGTTCGATTACTTTTCCAGATTCGTCGTACATTTCAAAATATCGCCAATTGGCGTGGACAGTAGGAACCATTGGGTTTTTTGGGTGAATCACCAGACTTAATCCGCAGGCAAAGAAATCGGCTTCGCCAACACCAAACATTTTCTGCATTGTTTCAGGAAGTTTTCCATGAACAGCAGAAATGTTTACACCGCCTTTTTCAAAAACAGCTCCATTTTCAATAACGCGTGTTCTTCCGCCTCCGCCTTCAGGACGTTTCCATAAGTCTTCACGGAATTTTGCAGTTCCGTCAGCAGTTTCTAATCCTGCACAGATTTGGTCTTGTAAATTTTGTATGTATGCGTAAAATTTATCTTTCATGATTTAATATATTCTGATTTAAGAAGTCCGAAATAAACGGTATTTTGCAATTGACCATGACCGTTTCTAAATTCGTCTCTTAATATTCCTTCTTGTTTAAAATTATGTTTCAATGCAATTCGCTGACTTGCCAAATTACCTTCTGATGTACAAATGAAAACCTTGTTCATCATCAATTCTTTAAAGCAGAATTCAAGTGCATCAGAAACCATTTTTGATGTAATTCCTTTTCCTTGGTAATCTTTATCAATAAAATATCCTAATTCACATTTAGAAATGCGATAATCTATTGTTTTTACACATAAATAACCAATCAATTTATTGGTTTTAATATCTCGTGCATAAAAATAATAACCTTCACTGTTTTTTTCTCTGTCTTTGCTGACTGAGATAAAATTTTCTGCATTTTCGGGTGAATCAGAATTTGCAAGAGTTACTGGAAAAGTATGTCCAATGTGATCTCTATTCTTATCAATTAGTTCATAAAACTCATTGGGAAGAATGTGTTCAATTCGATCGGTTTTCCAGTCTGTAAAATCCATCTTTATTTATTTTTAAGAGAAGCAATTTTAGTGTTGATTCCAAAAGAAAAAACTTTGCTTTCTTGTTGTATATATTGGTAAACAGCCAAAGCTTTATCAGTAAAATTATAATTTTCTTCTTTAGAGAATTCGATTAAAATATCTCCAAATTGCTCTAATTGATCCCAGTCAAAATGAAGACGGATTAATAAGTTGATTAATTCTTCAAGAGAATAATCAATTAGTGTTTGAATATCTAGTCCAAACTCTTTTAATTGATTCTCAATATCTGATTTTTGTAAATGACTTAGCGGATAAGGAACATAAACAAGAGTTCGCAATGTTTTTAAAACATTGTCGATTCTGATTTTCTCTTCGTCTCTTAAACCTTTATTGAGCATTCTTAGTATGTATTAGATTTGAATGTGGTTTTACTGAAAACTAATTTTCCTTTTTGGGAAGTTTCCTCTTTACCAAAGTTCTTAATTATTCGGTAAATAAAATACAAAACAGGAACTGAATAATAAATAAATCCCATACAAATAGGAACATAAGGCTTTTCTATAAATAACCCGCTCGACTTGACCATTTGGAAATAATGAGACTTTTCTAAAAATTCATTTGTCAATCCAAACGGAGGAACATACTTATTTCCAATTGCAAGAATCATAATTAAGAAGAAATAGAAAATGACTTTTACAACTGATTTTCCTATCTGCATCATTCTGACATCAGGAGTTACGTTTGAAAACGCAAATCGCATTCGATTTAAAACCGTCAGCAGATAGATAAATAAAATATTAGTATTGATAACCGATTCATTGAACGAATAGGCAAACGTTCCGTATAAAGGGAAAAAGACAAAAAGCGACCATTTTTTGGGCATAACCGCCATAAAAACTCCCGAATGCACCATTATAAACTCAAAAGTCATTAAAACAGCAAGATCATTTATGAGACTTACTGGGTGAAGTTCCGGATGCGTCCAAACCATAAAAAACACATAAGCATAATAAGCCTGAAATCCATATTCGATAAATGAAAACGGTGAGTTTCTGCTGAGGTTTAGGTTTGCTAGCATATTTTTAAGTTGATGGTTTGTTGGTTTATGGTTGATAGTATTCGTATCCAACAACTATCAACCATAAACTATCAACGACTATTGTCCGTATTCCTTAACCGCGTCGATAAACGCTTTTGCGTGATCTACAGGAATATTTGGTAAAATTCCGTGTCCTAAATTTACAACATATTTATCTTTTCCAAACTCATCGATCATTTCGTGAACCATTTTCTTGATAGTCGGAATTGGAGAAAGCAGTCTTGAAGGATCAAAATTTCCTTGTAGTGTAATGTTTCCACCAGACAAGTAACGGGCATTTCTTGCAGAACAAGTCCAGTCTACTCCAAGAGCAGAAGCACGGCTTTTACCCATTTCGCCAAGAGCAAACCAGCATCCTTTTCCGAAAACAATAACCGGAGTTAAATCAGCCAAAGCTTCGACGATTTGGTTGATGTATTTCCATGAGAATTCCTGATAATCAACAGGAGAAAGCATTCCTCCCCAAGAATCAAAAATCTGAACGGCATCAACTCCCGCTTTTACTTTTTCTTTTAAGTATAAAATTGTAGTATCAGTGATTTTTTGCAATAAAGTATGTGCTGCAACCGGATTTGAAAAGCAAAATCCTTTTGCCATATCAAAACTCTTAGAACCTCTTCCTTCAACAGCGTAGCAGAAAATTGTCCATGGCGAACCAGCAAAACCAATTAATGGAACTTCGTCGTTCAGCATTTCTTTAGTCAATTTGATTGCATCCATTACATAACCAAGACTTTCCTGAATATCCGGAACGTAAACTCGTTGAACATCAGCCGTTGAACGAATTGGATTTGGGATAAACGGACCAATGTTTTCTTTCATTAAAACTTCGATTCCCATTGCTTGCGGAACGACTAAAATGTCTGAGAACAAAATAGCGGCATCCGGAGCAATTCTGCGAATTGGCTGAACAGTAATTTCAGCAGCTAATTCCGGAGTCTGACAACGTGTGAAGAAATCATATTTATCACGTAATTCGATGAATTCCGGTAAATATCTTCCGGCTTGACGCATCATCCATACTGGCGGACGCTGAACAGTTTCTCCTTTTAATGCTTTTAAAAATAGGTCGTTTTTTAACATTTGTGTTTTGCTTTAGGCTTTAAGCTTTAGGCTTTAAGCTTGTTTAACTATGATTTTTTGCTTACGGCTTACTGCCTAAAGCTTATTGCTATTTATATTCTTGAATTACATCTTCAATCACGTCTTCAATTGTGGGCTGATCTGCGATAATGATGTTTTTTGTGATTTTTTGTAAAGCTTCTGCGGTGGTTTCTCCAATACAGAAACAAAGCTGTTTATTTATGGTGTTGTCTTTCAGATAACTTTTTACTCCAGATGGACTAAAAAACAAAAGCGCCTCTGGATTAGCTTTTATTTTTTGTGGCTGCAGTGTAGTTTCATAAACCTGAATTTCATTGAATTTAATTCCGTTTTCTTTTAAAGCTTCTGGCAAAGTATCTCTTCTAAGGTTTCCGCTGAAAAAAGTATAACTTTCATTTCCATAAATCAAAGTGATAATTTCTGCCAAATCCGAAGCATAACCTGTATAAGCTACAACATTAAAGCCATTATCGCTTAAAAGTATTTTGGTTTTTAGACCTACACAATAAACATTCTTTTTCTTTAATTCTTCCGATTTTGGGTCTGATAAAACACTGTGAACCGCATTTTGACTGGTAAAAATTAGACTTTCGTTTAGATTTTTAAGTTCGAAAGGTTTGTTTTGCGTTTTGATAAAATCGGCTTCGATTACTTCTAAACCAACTTTTGTCAACTCTTGTTTTTGAAGAGGAGATAATATTTTAGTCGATAATATCTGAATTGGGTTTGCCATTATTTTTTCAGGGATTCTTTAATCTGTTTCATTAATTCCGTTCCGCCATTATTCAAAATTTCCTGAGCAGAATTAAAACCTAATTTTTTCCATTCAGAAATATCAACCGTTTTGTTGATTTCTAGTTTTTGTTTTCCGTCAATAGAAAGTAAAACACCTTGAAAATGCAGCGTGTCTTCGTCTTCGTTATAAGTTACTAAAGATCCGATTGGTGCTGTACATCCGCCTTCAAGCGTTCTTAAAAACTGACGTTCGATATAGGTGCAAATTTCAGTTTCAATATCATTTAACTGAGAAAGCGCATCTAAAGTATAATTATCGTTTTCCATTGCTACAACAAGCATTGCTCCTTGTGCCGGCGCGGGAATCATCCAATCTAAATTGATGTAATTTTCAGGTTTTAAGTTAATGCGCTCCAAACCTGCAGCGGCAAAAACAGCTCCGTCCCAATTATTGTCTTGTAGTTTTTGCATACGTGTATTCACGTTTCCGCGTAAATCAACAACCGTATGATTTGGGTATTTGTTAAACCATTGTGCCTGACGACGTAAACTTCCTGTTGCAATAGTGCTTGGATTTGTAAAATCAGGATTTCCTTTATGAACCAAAATATCTAGAACATTCGCTCTCGGCAAAACCGCAGCCTGAACAATTCCTTTTGGTAAAGCTGTTGGAACATCTTTCATCGAATGGACCGCAATATCAATATCACCATTGATCATGGCAATGTCCAGCGTTTTGGTAAAAATTCCTGTAATTCCGAGTTCGTATAACGGTTTATCCAGAATAATATCACCTTGAGATTTAACCGCAACAATTGAAGTTTTATAACCTAAATCGTTAAGTTTTTTCTCTACAGTGTGTGCTTGCCAAAGTGCTAATTCGCTGTCGCGCGTTCCAATTCTGATTGTCTTTTCAGCCATGTTTTTTTATTAAAATTTTACCATTAAGATATTAAGGGAATTAAGTCTGCTTTTTAAAGTGTGAAACTTAACTTTCTTAATATATTAATGGTAAAATGAAAAATTTAAGATGCTTTTATTTTGAAGACTTTTTCGATCCATTCGATGCTTTCATCGACCATGGTATCGTCGTCTTTTAAGTGATTGGCAAAATGAGTAGTAATTTTTTGAATGATTCGGTTACTGATGATTTCTGCTTGCGCTTCATTAAAATCGGCGATTTTTTTGCTTTGAAAGTCCAATTCAGAAATTTTGATTGCATTCAATTTGTCTTTTAAAGCATTGATGGTTGGCGCAAATTTTCTGCCTTTCATCCAAACAACAAATTCTTCTTTTATTTCTTCAATGATTGCTTCTGCAGCCGGAATGTGTAATTTTCTGTTTTCCAAAGTTTCATCTGTCAATTGAGACAAATAATCCATGTGAATTAAAGTAACACCTTCTAATTCCTCTACGTTTTCATTAACGTTTTTAGGAATAGACAAATCCAAAATCAATAAAGGTTTTTTAAGATTTAAGATTGCTTTATCAACCGTTGGGTTTTGAGCGCCTGTTGCTACAACTACAACATCGGCTTTTTGAAGTTCTAAATGCAGTTCGGAATAGTCTTTAACAATTAGATTTAATTTTCCAGCTAATTTCTCCGCTTTGTCTTTTGTTCTATTGATTAAAGTAATGTGTTCGTTTTTAGTATGCTTTACTAAATTTTCGCACGTATTTCTTCCGATTTTACCAGTTCCAAAAAGTAAAATGTTTTTGTTACTGATATCTTCAACATTCTTTAAAATATATTGTACAGAAGCAAAAGAAACCGAAGTTGCTCCTGAACTAATTTCTGTTTCTGTTTTGATTCTTTTACTCGCCTGAATAACGGCATTTACCAATCTTTCCATAAAAGCATTGGCTAAATTCATTGATTTTGAATGACTAAAAGAAGTTTTTATTTGTGAGATAATTTCGAAATCACCTAAGATTTGACTATCCAATCCAGTTCCTACGCGAAACATATGATTGATCGCTTCTTGATTTTTATAAACGAAACCTACTTTTTGAAAAGCATCGACAGAGCCGTTACTATTATCGCAGATTAATTTTATTAATTGAAATGGGTGTTCAGCAAAACCGTAAATTTCGGTTCTGTTGCATGTTGAAGTAACTAGTAAACTTTCTATTCCATCGTTTTTAGCTTGTTCCAATAAGCGAGTCTTCGCAACGGCATCCAAGCTAAATTGACCTCTAACCTCAGCATCAGCTTTTTTATAACTCAGACCAACTGAGTAAAAATAAAGGTGTTTCGGTACATTATTGTTTTCCATAAATTCACTTTCATAAAAGTGCAACAAAATTATTACTATACCATCGATAAAAATAACGCTAAAAGTACTTTTTATGTCGCTGCATGTTTTTTTAATTGTTAGTAGACCTATTTGGGTAGAAATCAGTACTTTTTCAGTAAAATCAAGTCGTTTGAAATGTTTTGTTTAGAGTGGTTCTAAATAACTAAGAACAAATCAGTAAAAAAAAATCAAAAAAAAATATCGCTCAGAGTTCAAAATTAAATTACAGGATTTCGAAATCATTTAATTTTGAGATTGGCGTTATTTTAACTTATCTAATTATTGAATTAAAAGCGCTATTTTAATTTGTTAAAATAGCGCTTAAAAGAAAAGATATTATTTTTGAACAATAGGAGTTCTCAAAGATTCTAATACTGCAACGATATCTGTGTAAAGTTCTGTGTTAGAAGCAACACCGTTTGCATTTGCTGCAGCACCAACATAACCTTCAAATTTTGTATAATCAGCATTACTAGCTTTTGTTCCCATACGTGGGTTTTTTGCAGGATCATGTGCAGCAACCATATTTAAACCAGAATAAGTATTTACTGCATTAGTTCCTCCTGTATTAAAAGAGAAGAAATCGGTTAAATTGTCTGATAATTTTGCAATATTAGTAGCTTGAGTATTACCTGTTTCTGCCAAAAGCGGAGCAAAATGAGCTTGTAAATTGCCAGATGCATTTGATTGAATATCAGCAACAATTAATCCGATAGTTGAGTTTACCACTTTACGGAAGCTCAAACGACCTTTTTCGATCATTTGTCCTGAATTATCTGGATCTGAAACCATTGTAGTTCCTCCCAGTCTTACATAAATTGACTCTTTTTCAGCTGGTTTATCATTATCATCATTACTGCAAGAAGTTAAAGTTGCCGAAGCAGCAATTAATACACTAAGTGTAATTTTTGAAAAATTTTTCATTGTAAAATATTTAAAGGTTAATTAAAAAAACGATTTATTTTTTGAGACATTTTATAGCTAAAGCTATTTTGGTCTACAGGACAAACTTCTTTGCTTGCTAAATTTGCAGGCAGAATGTATCGCTCAGCGATATAGTTCCCCTTAGTCATCAATTCGTCATATACTTTTTTAGAATCGGTGATCTTATTATTGTGGAAATAAACCACAACATTTCTTTTTACAATTATAGAATCAGAAGTTAATCCTTTAATAGATCTTAAATCGGCGCAGATTTTTTTTGCAGCTGCAGAATCGATGTTTTCTTTAAAGTCAATTCTGCTTACTTGTAGATTTGGACTTTCGTAAACGGCAGGTTTTGCAGTAATAATGTGAAAAATTAAAATGCCAAAAAATAACACAAAAGTTAGTATTACTCCCCAAAGTACTTTTTTTATTGTTTTGTTAATTTGCATAGCGGTATCTTAAAAATTAGTTAAGTTTTTTTGATACTTACGAGTACTTTATAAAATAGGTTTTGTAAAAAAGTGGTAATTCGGCAGTTTAGAATTGTTTTAAATAATTATGGGTTGGAATTCAGAAGAGTAGCGCAAAAAAAGGAAAATGTGCGTTGTAAATTAAATTTATAATTAATTCTAAGTTTTTATGTCCTGTTGTAATGATAGTTTGTATGTATTTAGTTTAAGATACGATGGTTGTTTAAAAGAGAACCGTTCTAAATCTGGAGTAGTTTTGACAGAAATAGTTGAAAAATTCTATTTATAAGATTAAAAACAATAAAGAATTTATAAATTTAGAAGCAAGTAAACGATAAACCATCAAAAAGATTTAATTTTGAAATGTCAAATTATTCGTTTCTTATAAAATGATATAATAACTTGGATAAAGTAAATCAAAGATGGAGGAAGAAATAAAAATCGAAGATGAGTTTACACTAATCAGGTTTCAAAACGATAGTCTGGAACCTTTTGTTGCGCAGCACGAAATTGGTACCGGCCTGATACAGTTTCATTTTGGGTTAAAAGGAAATGCCAAACTTCTCTTTAATCAAGGCAATTATGCTTTAGATTTGAAAGAAGAAAAATCACTGCTTTTGTACAATCCGCAGAAACAATTACCGCTTAATCTAGAATTGGCACCAAATTCTTGGGTGATTTCTGTAATTGTATCAATAAAGAAATTTCACGCTTTATTTTCTGCCGAAGCCGATTATATCACTTTTTTGAGTGCAGACAATAAGGACAAAAAGTATTATAACGAAGGAAATATAAGTCCGTCAATGGCGATTGTTTTGAGCCAGTTGTTTCATTATAACCTTCATCCATCTATAAAAAACCTTTATTACAAAGGAAAAGGATACGAATTGTTGAGTTTGTATTTTAATAGAACTGAAGATCCAAACGCAGAACAATGTCCTTTTTTAATTGATGAAGATAACGTTCTCAAAATCAGAAAAGCTAAAGAAATTATTATCGCTAATATGGCCGAACCGCCAGGATTGCAAGAATTGGCAGACGAAATTGGTTTGAATTTGAAAAAACTTAAAATGGGTTTCAAACAAATTTATGGTGATACGGTTTACGGTTTCCTTTTTGATTACAAAATGGATTTCGCTAGAAAACTTTTAGATAGCGGATCATATAATGTAAACGAAGTAGGTTTGAAAATAGGTTACAGTACAGGAAGTCATTTTATTGCGGCATTTAAGAAAAAGTTTGCTACGACTCCAAAGAAGTATTTAATGTCGATTAATGCGAATGTTTAATGCTTAAAAGATATTCAATAGCTTTATTGTTTTTTCTAATGCTGTCTTGTAAATCAAAAGAAGAAAAAATGTTTTTTGATTTTGACAGTGTTGAATATTATTCATTGAATAAAAGCAAAGAGGAAGAAATGGGAGAGAACAATAGTAAAAGTATTGACAATGGTATTTTTGATAAAATTTTCTTCGATGATTATCCAGACAAGATAAATAATGGTATCTTTTATAAAACAATTAATTCAGAAGGATTTTCTAAGTTTAAGTTATCTCAAAAAGACGCCGAGTATTTAAAAAGCGATATTTTTTTGGAGAAATCTTCTTTAAAGATGTTAGAAAATGTATATGCTTGTGCTCCTCAGTATAGAGATATTTTAGTTTTTAAAAAGAAAAATCAAATTTCAGGTATAGCTAAGATTTGTCTTTCTTGCCGTCAATTTTATCTTATTAGTTCTAAAAAAGAAATTGAAACAGAAAATTTTGGAACAGAGAAAGAGTTTAAATTGTTAGGAAAACTATTCGATACATATAAAAAAGATAAAAATTAAAGATGTTTTCAAATATCAATTTTATAAATAAGGACATAATTAAAAAGTAATAAATATCATATTTCGGTAAAGTATCATCAAATACTTTTGACGAAATTTTTAAAAACAAATAAAAGCTTAAAGCCTAATGCTTAAAGCCTAATGCAAAAAAACAATAATGAAAGGCGTATTATTAGTAAATCTTGGATCTCCAGAAAGTCCAACTCCAAAAGATGTAAAACCATATTTAGATGAATTTTTAATGGATAAGTACGTGATTGACGTTCCGTATTTATTGAGAGCATTATTAGTTCGAGGTATTATTTTAAGAAAAAGACCAGAAGAATCTGCGCACGCTTACGCAAAAATCTGGTGGGAAGAAGGTTCACCGTTAGTTGTTCTTTCAGAAAGAATGCAGAAAAAAGTACAGCCTTTAGTAAATGTTCCAGTTTCGTTAGCAATGCGTTATGGAAGCATGACCATTGAAAAAGGACTTCAGGAATTAAGCGATAAAGGAGTTACAGATGTAATGCTTTTTCCATTATATCCGCAATATGCAATGGCTTCTACTTTGACTATTTTAGTAAAAGCAGAGGAAATTCGTAAGAAGAAATTCCCACACATGAAGTTTACAGATGTTCCGGCATTTTACAACAAACCGGATTACATCAAGAATTTAGCCGATTCAATTCAGAAACATTTAGTTGGTTTTGATTACGATCATTTATTGTTTTCTTACCACGGAATTCCAGAGCGTCATATTCGCAAAACGGATGTAACTAAATCGCATTGTAAAATTGACGGTTCTTGTTGCAACACGCCATCTCCAGCGCACGAATTTTGTTATCGTCACCAATGTTACGAAACAACCAAACAAGTTGTAAAATTATTAGGGCTTCCTGAAGATAAATACAGTCTGACATTTCAATCGCGTTTAGCGGGAGATAAATGGTTGGAACCTTATACCGATGTTGAAATTGATAACATGCCAGCAAAAGGAATCAAGAAATTGGCAGTTGTTACACCGGCTTTCGTTTCAGATTGTTTAGAAACTTTAGAGGAAATCGCAATGCGCGCCAAAGAAGATTTTGAAGCAAATGGAGGAGAAGAGTTTCTGGCAATTCCATGTTTGAATGACGATGACGAATGGTGCCAGACGGTTTCTAACTGGATTAATGATTGGGCGAAATAAAATTTGTTTCAGGTTTAAAGTTTCAAGTTTTTCTCAAAGTTGATTAACTTGAAACCTGAAACCTGAAACCTGAAACAAAATAATAATGGAATACTATAACTATCTAAAATCACTGCACCTCATTTTTGTGATCACTTGGTTTGCGGGTTTGTTTTATATTGTGCGTTTGTTTGTGTACCAAATTGAAGCCAATGAAAAACCTTCACCGGAAAAAGAAATTCTGCAGGCGCAATACAAAATAATGGCCTACCGTTTGTGGTACATTATTACGTGGCCGTCGGCGGTTTTGGCGAGTATTTTTGCTTTTTGGATGTTGTTTTTTACCGATGCAGGAAGTGTTTGGATCAAAATGCCATGGATGCACGTAAAATTATGTTTCGTTTTTCTTTTATATTTATATCACGGAAAATGCCATCAGATTTTTAAACAATTACAAAACGATGAGGTAAAATATACCAATAATTTTATGCGTTTATGGAATGAAGGCGCAACCATCATTCTATTTGCCGTTGTCTTTTTAGTAGTTTTAAAAAGTGCCATCAACTGGATTTTCGGCGTAATCGGAATTATTTTATTTTCGGTTTTAATTATGCTGGGATTCAGGTTTTATAAAAGAATAAGAGAAAAAAAGTAATTAGTAAAAAGTGATTAGTAATTAGTTTCAAGCTTTTACCATTCACTAATTACTATTCACTAATCACTAAAAAAATGCTTAACAACTTCAAAATGTCAATGCTGTCCCTTCGTACCAGGATTTTCCTGTCGATGATTGTATTGATTGTTGTGGCATCTTTTTTATTGGCTTCGATTTCGATTATTCAGTTTAAGACCGAGGCAAAAGAATACCATCAGGAGCGTTTAGAAAGAAAAGAAAATGCGGTAAAAGAACACATCAATTATGTGCTTTCTACAACAACTTATCCGCTTAAAACCCAAAACTTAGATTTAATCTTCAAAGATAAAATTCACGAGTTAGCGCAGATTCACAAAATAGAAATCAACATTTACAGTCTAGACGGAAAACTTTTAAAATCTTCTAAAGAGTCTTTTGCCGTTGACAAAATTGCTCCTCCAATTCCCGAATATATTCTAAAATTGGTTCGTTCTTCTATCGAAAAACGTTTTGTAGACATTAAAACTATCGACGGAGTTAAAAACAGATCATCTTACAGTTTAATAAAAGACGAAAAATTCAAACCACTCGGAATCCTTAATCTTCCGTATTTAGAAGACGACGGTTATTATGATAACGAGTTGAACACTTTCCTGATTCGTTTGAGTCAGGTTTATTCTTTTATGCTGATAGTGGCTTTTGCTTTAGCTTATTTCCTTTCAACCTACATTACAAAATCACTGAAAACCATATCAGATCGTTTGGAAGAAACCAATCTGGATCAGAAAAACGAGAAAATTGTTTTAGAAGCCAACAGCAAAGAAGTCAATTTCCTTATCAAAGCATATAACGGAATGGTTGACAAACTCGAAACGAGTGCTATTAAATTGGCACAAAGTGAACGTGAAGAAGCCTGGCGCGAAATGGCAAAACAGGTTGCGCACGAGATTAAAAATCCGCTTACGCCGATGCGATTAACGGTTCAGAGTTTCCAAAGAAAGTTTGACCCGAATGATCCTGATGTGAAACAAAAGATGAATGATTATTCTGAAACCTTAATTCAGCAGATCGATACGATGACTTCAGTTGCTTCGGCATTTTCGAACTTCGCTTCGATGCCGGCGCAGCAAAATGAAACCCTGAATGTTGTTGAGGTTGTCGAACTGGCTCTGGATATTTTCAACGAAGATTATATCTCTTTTGAAAAAGAAGAAGAAGAAATCATTTCCAAAATGGATCGTACACAACTGATTCGTGTCATTACCAATTTGGTTAAAAATGCTACGCAGGCAATTCCGGAAAGTCAGTTTCAAAAGTCTATTATTGTTACCGTAAAACGACGCAACAATAATGTTGAAATCGCGGTAAAAGACAACGGAATTGGAATCCAGAAACAAGATATCGGAAGAATCTTCGAACCAAAATTTACCACTAAAACCAGCGGTATGGGACTTGGACTCGGAATTATCAAAAACATTATAGAAAATTACAAAGGAACAATTACCTTTGAATCAACTTACGGAAAAGGAACGACTTTCAGGGTTTCTTTGCCTATCACAAACTCATAAAACCAGTTGTTATGAACTACGAAAATATCTTAATTTCAATTGAAGAAAAAGTTGCAACCATTACCATTAACAGACCAACTAAGTTAAATGCTTTAAATAAAGCAACAATTAGTGATTTAAGTAACGCCGTTGAGTCATTATCTAAAAATGATGATGTTCGTGTTATTGTTTTAACCGGAAGCGGTGAAAAAGCTTTTGTGGCTGGAGCAGATATTTCGGAATTTGCTAATTATACAACTGTAGAAGGTGCACAATTAGCTGCAGAAGGGCAGGAATCTTTATTTGATTTTATCGAAAACCTTAAAAAACCGGTTATTGCCGCCGTTAACGGATTTGCTCTTGGAGGCGGATTAGAATTGGCTATGGCCTGTCATTTTAGAGTAGCTTCAGACAATGCTAAAATGGGACTTCCAGAAGTAACTTTAGGATTGATTCCTGGTTATGGAGGAACACAGCGTTTACCGCAATTAATTGGAAAAGGCCGTGCAATGGAAATGATTATGACTGCAGCAATGATTACTGCCGAACAAGCAAAAGATTACGGTTTGGTAAATTATGTTGTGCCTCAGGAAGAATTACTTTCGTTTACAAACGTAATTGCTCAAAAAATCATTAAAAATGCGCCATTTGCAATAGGAAAAGCTATAAAAGCAATTAATGCTAATTTCAAAGATGGCAAAAATGGTTTCGATACTGAAATCAAATCATTTGGAGAATGTTTCGGAACACAGGATTTTAAAGAAGGAACAACAGCCTTTTTAGAAAAACGTAAAGCTGAATTTACAGGAAAGTAATTTTTTCTTAACCTCAAAAAATATTAATTTTTAGCCACAGATTATTTGGATTAAAAGGATTTACTGGAATCTGTGTTAATCTCTATAATCTGTGGCTGATTTTTTTGCTTAATTCTTGTGTTCTTTGCGTAAATCTTTGCGAACTTTGCGGTTAAATAATAAACAAAGGTTTTAAAAACTTAGAACCTCAACATCTTAGAACCTTAGCACCTTTTAAAAAAATGTACGAACCAATATTTGCCCTTTTTTGTGAACGAGTTAAAGAAAGTATTCAAAACGGAACTTTCGCTAAACTTACCTTGGCCAAAACGATGGGCGATACCGAAATTAAAAATATCTATTTCCGCTTGGTTCTCAACGAAGACAATACTTTTTCTATTTCCTTAACTTCTCGCTATAAAACAGAAGAAATTGAAAGCATTCATACCTTAGATGAAGCGTTGTTGGTTTTAGGTACTTACATCAAAAAGCCTTTTTTAACTGCACTTTTATTTACAACAGATAACGATGTGACTTTTAAGGTAAATAAAAAGAATGCCGGAAGTATTATCGAGCAGCCGCCGACATTTAAAAATGCTTCGCCGGTGATGCTTGAAATGATTGAGAAAGGGATAGTTTAGATTTTTATGAGCTTAATCCCGCTATCCGTTCAATCTTTTGTGGCGAACCCCGCCACAAAAGGATTTTCACTACTATCGGGGCTAGGACACTCGGTTTCAAAATAACATTTTTGTTTTTCTGAATGTTTTTAGAGCATTAAATGTAATTAATATGTTCCGTTCCTACGGAACTCTATTGATTTGCGGACATTTCAACAACGGATTAAAATCCGTTACTACAATATATTCCGTCCCTTCGGAACTTTTTGCATGATATTTTATCCTAACAGGTTTTTAAAACCTGTTGGGTATTTGGATATTATTATTTTGACTTGCAGATTATAATAGGAAAGAGCCATAGGCTCGTTAAATTTTGTAGCGACGGATTTCAATCCGTCGTAATTGTCGATAAGGAACATAGAGAGCCGTAGGTTCGACCCATATAATTCTTAGCGTATCTCTGCGAAACTTCTTTATGCACCTCTGTGAAAATAACCCTCTAAACCAGCTTTACAAACAAATTAGAAGCAATTTTATTCGAAATAGATAATTCTCTTCCGTCAACTTTAATTTTGACTGATAAATCGAATGATTCTTTAGATAAAAACTCGATTCTAGAACCCAAAGCTATTTCTTGTTTATCGAGGTATTTCAAAAATTCTGATGAAGTATCTTTTACGCCTACACAAACTCCGGTTTGGTTTTCTTCTAATTCAGATAAAAGCTGTTTTTCTATTTTAATGATTCGGCCGTTTGCATCTGGAATTGGATCGCCATGCGGATCTTCAGTTGGATTTCCCAGAAAATCATCCAGACGGTTAATCAGCTGTTCTGACTTAATATGTTCCAGCTGTTCTGCAATATCATGAACTTCATCCCAGCTGAAATTGAGTTTTTCAACTAGAAAAACTTCCCATAAACGATGTTTTCTTACGATCATTTTAGCAGCAAGTTTTCCGTTTTCTGTCAATGAAACGCCTTGGTACTTTTTATAATTAACCAAATCCTTTTCCGCGAGTTTTTTCAGCATATCCGTTACAGAGGAAGCTTTCGTTTCCATCATTTCAGCAATAGCATTAGTGCTTACTTCAGTTTCTAACGAAGCCGTAAGATGATATATCGATTTTAAGTAGTTTTCTTCTGAAAAGGTCATTTTTTTAAGCTTCTAAGGTTCTGAGCTTCTAAGCTTCTAAGTTTTCTTTTTAGGATTTTTAATAAAAACCTTAGAATCTTAGCAGCTTAGTATCTTCGCACCTTTATTTAACAATCAACAAAGGTATAGAAATTTTATGTCTCAATTTGTCTACTGTTGTACCGAAAAGAATATCTTTTAATCCAGTGTGGCCGTGGGTTCCCATTATCAGAATATCGAAAAGTCCATTGTTTATGATTTCCGGAATTATCTTAGCTGGTTTTCCAAAACCAAGCTCAGTTTCAATATTGAATCCTTTTTCTGAAAGCATTTCTTTGTATCCTAATAATAATTTTTCGTCGATGGTTGTTTCATGATCATGAACATGAGTGCCATACACTAAAGCACCTACTGTTTCAACAATGTGAATTAATGTATATTTTGCATCCATTCCGCCCAATTCGAACGCATGGTTAAGTGCCGCTTCATCGGCATGAGAAAAATCCACAGAAATTGCAATGTTTTTAACTTCCTGAGTTTTCTTTTGAGAAAAATGAAGTTTCAGGTTATGCGGAGAATGATTGATCGTTTTTGCTTTGAATTTAGCAATAAACGGTTTAAAAATAATATACAGCAATAATGCCGAAAATCCAAAAGCCAGCGGAACAACAGTAAGCCATAACAAGGCCGGATTGTTAGAAGTTTCGAGCCATGAAGTGATTTCGTCATAAACTAATTTTGCATTCAATGAAACAATGATTGAAGCAATAATCCACGATACCACCTGAGTAGTTTTAGAAATATGAAAACCATTCATTTTCGATTTGTCGCTCACAAAGTGAATCAGCGGAATAATGGCAAATCCCAATTGAAGGCTCAAAATTACCTGACTTAAGATTAATAATTTCCCCGTTATATCTTCACCATAAATGTAAATCACAATTAAGGCCGGAACAATAGCAATTAAACGTGTAATTATTCTGCGGACCCATGGCTGAATTCTAAAATGAAGATAACCTTCCATTACAATTTGCCCTGCCAAAGTTCCTGTAACTGTTGAGCTTTGCCCAGCAGCAATTAAAGCAACGGCAAATAAAATCGGTGCCCATTTAGTTCCCAGTAAAGGTTCTAAGAACTGATGCGCATCCTGAATTTCGGCTACTTCAAACATTCCATTTTTATGAAAAGTAGCGGCAGCCAGAATCAATATCGCAGCATTTACAAAAAATGCAAGATTAAGAGCAATTGTTGAGTCAATAAGATTGTATTTCAAAGCTTGTTTGATTCCGGCAGGGGTTCGGTCAAATTTTCTGGTTTGCACCAAAGAAGAATGCAGATAAAGATTATGAGGCATTACCGTTGCACCAATAATTCCGATTGCAATATATAAAGCAGCCGAATTTGGAATAGAAGGCACAAGTCCGCCGATGATCTTGTGAATTTCAGGTTCAGCAAAAATCATTTCAAAAATGAATGAAAACCCAATAATTGCAACCAAAGCAATTATAAACGCTTCCATTTTTCGAATTCCTTTATTAATCAAAAATAAAAGAAGGAAAGTATCCAGAACAGTAATTAAAACACCTTCAAGAAGCGGAATTCCAAATAAAAGATTGATTCCAATTGCCATTCCCAGAACTTCTGCCAAATCGCAGGCGGCAATAGCTATCTCTGCCAGAAAATATAAAATGTAGTTAATGTATTTTGAATAAGTCTCTCTTGAAGCTTGCGCAAGGTCACGCTGTGTAACAATTCCAAGACGTGCACTTAAACTCTGCAAAAGCAGCGCCATTAAGTTACTCATAAGTAAAACCCAAACAAGGGTATAGCCAAACTGGCTTCCGCCTGCAATATCTGTTGCCCAGTTTCCGGGATCCATATATCCAACGCTGACTAAATATGCCGGGCCTAAAAAGGCTAATATTTTCCTGAATCCTGTTTTTTTATGTTCTGTAGCGACCGATTGGTTTACTTCTTCTAAAGATTTAGTCATTGTAAAAGTATTGTTTTAACAAATATATGTAAAAATTACATTCGCTGAACAATATTTTTAGACGAGTCTAAAAGTTAAATGTTAGAATTTAAACATTTTGGGCACAATCCTGAAAGTGTAAAGTTAATTTCGTTTACTTTATAATTGTGCGGCATAATATAGCTTGGTTTTACAGTTTCCAGACAGGTAATTTCATGGCAGTTTTCACAGCTGAAATGTGCATGGTTGTGAATGTGCACTCGCTGATGCGAATGATTGCATTTTGCATATTTTACTGTTCCGTCTAAATTGGAGATTTTATGAATTACATCTTCATTTACCAAACGATCCAATATTCTATAAATTGTGACGCGGTCGCAGACATCGTTCAATTGTTTTTGAATTTCGGTGTGAGACAGTGCGGTTTTAGATTTCTCAAAAACCTCTAAAACGGCCGTCTTTGCTGTAGTGTTACGCGTGGCTTTCATTTTGTTTTTTGTATTAAAAAATTAACGCAACTTTGTTGCATTTGAATTTATTGTGTATATTTGCAACAAAATTGCATTAAGCAAATGTACAAGAAATGAAGAAAACTACCTCATCCTTTTACGATATTTTAGGAATTTCAAGCGCCTCAATTTGTTTGATCCATTGTTTGATTTTTCCAATTTTAACCATCCTTCCATTGGGCATAAGTCATAATCCAATTATCGATTTAGTATTTGCTTCGATAGGCTTATTTGCAATTCTCAAAATTACGAAAAAATCAAATCTTTTGGTTTCTTCAATTTTGATTGTTTCAATGTGTCTAATCTGGATTAGTATTTTGACAGATATTTTCTTAGAGATACATCTGGATTTAATATATTTTGGAGGAATTGGAATGATTACAGGGCATTTGATTAATTACAAACTTCACAGAAAACAAAATCATTAAAAGTATTAGTTATGAAACGAAATCATTTTGACGTTATTATAATTGGCGGAAGTTACAGCGGATTATCTGCTGCTATGAGTTTAGGACGTTCTTTGCGTAAGGTTTTAGTTATCGACAGTGGTCTGCCTTGTAACAAGCAGACGCCGCATTCTCATAATTTTATTACACAAGACGGTGAAAAGCCTGCTGTTATTTCGGCGAAAGCCAAATTACAGGTAGACATTTATAAAACAGTTCAATTTTTTAACGGACTTGCAGTAAAGGCATTTAAAACAGAGAAAGGTTTCAAAATTACAACCAGGTCAGGTGATGTTTTTACTTCGAGAAAAGTATTATTTGCGACTGGAGTTAAAGATTTGCTTCCGGAAATTAATGGTTTTGCAGAATGTTGGGGAATTTCAGTATTACATTGTCCGTATTGTCATGGTTATGAAGTTAAAAATGAAAAAACGGCGATTATTGCCAATGGTGAAATGGGGTTTGAATATGCCAAATTGATTTCGAACTGGACAAAAGATCTCCGCTTATGTACCAATGGAAAATCAGAACTAACTCCTGAACAAACACAGATTCTTAACAATCATGACGTTCAGATTTTTGAAGAACAAATTGAATCTTTTGAAAATCAAGAAGGTTATGTTCAAAATATTGTTTTCAAAAATCAGGATAAAGTTGAAGTAAAGGCTATTTATGCCAGACCGCCCTTTGAACAGCATTGCGCAATTCCTGAAGCTTTAGGCTGCGATCTTAATGAACAAGGCCTATTAAAAGTTGATGCAATGCAAAAGACCAATATCTCTGGAATTTTTGCAAGTGGAGATTGTACAACACCAATGCGATCTGTTGCTATTGCCGTTTCTACCGGTTCTTTCGCTGGAGCGGTAATTAACAAAGAACTAATCGACGAAGATTTTTGAGCTTTAAACCCCACAGGTTTTTAAAACCTGTCGGGTTTTATTGAAAGAATTGCACAGCCTTAACTTTTGCTGGACGCTATTCAAATTTGCACAACATTTTTTAACGGATTGAAAATGAAATGTTTTAAAAAACATGTTTCGGAATAAGTGTATATCAAATTTAATTTTTAGTTTTGTCTAAAATTAATTTTAAAACAATGAAATATTTATTTTTGACAATATTGATAATAACATCTAAATGTATATATTCTCAAAATATATCAGGAAAAATAATCACAAATAGTCCTGTTGTGGAGGGGATTAATATTAGTTTGTTGAATACAAACTTTAAAACAAAAACCGATTCTTTAGGAATTTATCAGTTTCTAAATATTCCAAAAGGAACCTATAAAATACAAGTGACCTCTACAGGATTCAAACCTATAGTTCAAAAAATATCCCTTTTAGAAAATCAGGATTTGAATTTAGATTTTGAATTAGAAGAAGATCAAAACGAATTGAACGAAGTTGTAGTTTCGGGAACTTTGAAACCTGTAAAACGATTAGAAAGTGCTGTTCCTGTTGAGGTGTATTCTCCGGCTTTTTTCAAGAAAAATCCAACTCCAAGTATTTATGATGCGCTCCAGAACATAAATGGCGTTCGTCCGCAATTGAATTGCGGTGTCTGTAATACGGGAGATATTCATATAAACGGATTAGAAGGTCCATATACTTTGGTAATGATCGACGGAATGCCAATTGTAAGCAGTCTTTCGACGGTTTACGGTTTGTCTGGAATTCCAAATTCATTGGTTGAAAGAATTGAAATTGTAAAAGGTCCCGCTTCGTCTCTTTACGGAAGTGAGGCAGTTGGCGGTTTGATTAATATTATTACTAAAAATCCAATTAATGCGCCAGCTTTTTCTGCAGATTATTTTACGACTTCTTATTTTGAAAGTAATCTCGATTTGGGAATGAAGTTTAATGCAGGTAAAAAAGCAGTTTCACTTATCGGAATTAATTATTTTAACTACGATCAGGTTATCGATAAAGACAAAGATAATTTTACTGATGTCACGCTTTCTGA
Organism: Flavobacterium sp. KACC 22758; assembly: GCF_028736135.1. Taxonomy (NCBI): domain Bacteria; kingdom Pseudomonadati; phylum Bacteroidota; class Flavobacteriia; order Flavobacteriales; family Flavobacteriaceae; genus Flavobacterium; species Flavobacterium sp. KACC 22758. Next base: position 5,516,498 of record NZ_CP117878.1, on the reverse strand, counting down.
ACGAATTTCGATTTTTAATAAATGGAGTTTTAAGCGAAACCATAATCGCCTTTTTACCATTGCAGCGCGCGGTATGTACGAAGACCGATGGGGAGGAGACATTCGCTGGGAAAAGAAATACCGGGGCGGTGACGAAATCTACGGTGAAAGTATTTATACCAAAAGAGCCGAATTAATTGGAAGCTACCAATTACCTTTTGAAGAAAAACTAATGTTTTCGTTCTCTGGAAATGTTCATTATCAGGACAGCCGATACGGAACGACATCATATATTGCCAATCAGAAAATTGGATTTGTGCAATTAACGTGGGATAAAAAAGTTGGACGAAACGATCTGCTGGCGGGAATTGCAAGCCGATATACATATTATGACGATAATACACCCGCAACTAAAGATGCTGAAAACACATGGCTTCCAGGAATTTTTGTTCAGGACGAAATTACATTTTCTCCCAAAAGTCAGGTTTTGCTGGGAGCCAGATACGATTATAACTCGATTCACGGTTCGATATTTACACCAAGATTTGCTTATCGATTTAAAGCAAACGAAAACACAATTTTTAGATTAAATGCAGGAACAGGATTTCGGGTTGTGAATCTATTTACTGAAGATCATGCCGCTTTAACCGGTTCGAGAGATGTTGTAATTAAAAATGACTTGAAACCAGAGAAATCAGTAAACGTGAATTTGAATTATATTCAGAAAATCAACTTTGGAAATGGAACATTTATGGGAATTGAAACAACAGCTTTTTATACCAGATTCAGCAATAAGATTATTTCAGATTATGAAACAAATCCAAATGAAATCATTTACAACAATATTGACGGTTACGCTTTAAGTCAGGGAATCAGCACGAATATTGATCTTAATTTTCCATCGGGATTAAAATTTATTGTGGGAGCAACAGTTCTAGATAATAAAAATGTCGAAAACGGAATTTCAGAAAGACCTTATTTGACTGAGAATTTTACAGGAACTTGGAGCATTTCATATAAAATTCAACCTTGGAATTTATCAATGGATTATACTGGAAATGTTTACAGTCCCATGAAATTGCCTTTGTTGAGCGAAACCGACCCAAGAAGTCCAAATTCGCCTTGGTATAGCATTCAGAACATTCAGTTTACATATTCAGGATGGAAAGATTTTGAAGTTTATGGAGGAATTAAAAACCTGTTGAACTTTACACCAAAACAAAATAATCCGTTTTTGATTTCGAGAACAAATGATCCATTTGATAAAAATGTTCAATATGATTCGGCAGGAAAAGTATTAGTAACGCCAGATAATCCATACGGTTTGACATTTGATACGACGTATGTTTATGGACAGAACCAAACTATTCGCGGATTTTTGGGATTACGATATACTTTTAGGTAAATTTATAGGCCACAGATTAAGAGGATTATACTTTTTGTCAGGCTGAGCGAAGTCGAAGCCCACGTCTAATTGGAACGCCCTTCGACTTCGCTAAGGGGACAAAAAAATAATTAAAAAGCTTAGGGAATAAAATCCTTTCTAATCATTTTAATCTATGGCTAAAAAAACAAAAAAATGAAAAAGCTATTTCTATTTATTTTCTTCTTCGGAATAACTTCAACAGGATTTTGCCAATTAAAAAGCAGAACTTTTGAAGAAATAGATAGCTTGCAACAAATTCAAAAACGAAAAATCATTGTTTTCATTCATACCAATTGGTGCCAGTTTTGCCAAAGAATGAAAGCAGCGACTTTTAAAAACAAAGAAATCATCGAAAAATTAAACTCTGATTTCTATTTCATTGATTTCAATGCCGAAGAAAAACGGGATATTACATTTAATAATCAAACTTTTAAATATCAGCCTTCTGGAAATAATGTTGGTATTCATGAACTGGCTTTGGAATTGGGCACTCAGAACAATCAAATTGCATATCCGGTTTTGTGTGTTTTGAATGAGAAGAATGAGATTGTTTTTCAATATTCAAACTATTTATCGTCTAAAGATTTTAAAGTACTTTTAGAAAAACTACAAGAATAAATTTTTCTTATTTTTGAGAATGAACTCTTCGCAAATTAAACACTTCAATTACATTTTTACCGGAACAGGTCTTGCATCTTTAATGACCATTTATAAAATGGTTTTATCTGGAAAATTCACAGATAAAACTATTCTGCTGCTGGATCAGGATTTGAAGAAAACAAATGACAGAACCTGGTGTTTTTGGGAAAAAACAGAAAGGGTATGGAATCCGGTTGTTTCAAAAAAATGGGATTTGGCTTTGTTTGCCAATGAAAAATTTAAACGCAATTTGGATTTGAAGCCTTACACATATAATAAAATCAGCGGATTAGATTTTTATAATTTTGTTTTCGAAGCCATTTCAAATCAATCGAATATTACTTTTTTAAATGAAAAAGTAACGGATATCAACGAACTCGAAACGCATGTTTTTGTTGGAACTGAAGAAAATCGATATACCTGTGATTATTTATTCAACAGCATATATACCAAGGCTTTCGCCGAAAGTCAAACGAAATATCCTGTTTTGCAGCAGCATTTTACGGGCTGGTTTGTAAAATCAGAATTAGAAGTTTTTAATCCCGATGAGGTAACTTTCATGGATTTTTCGGTGGAGCAGAAAGGGAATACACGATTTATGTATGTTTTGCCAGTTTCGAAAACCGAAGCGTTGGTTGAATATACGCTGTTTTCAGAGAAACTGCTTGCGTCAGAAGAATATGAAAAGGAGATTCAACTGTATTTGAAAAAACTTGGAATTAATGAATTTGAAATTATAGAGAAGGAGCAGGGAAGTATTCCCATGACCTGTTACCCTTTTTGGAAAAAGAATACCAAACGGGTTTTAAATATTGGCACAGCGGGCGGATGGACAAAAGCCAGTACGGGTTATACATTTAAAAACTCGGATAAAAAATCATCGGAATTAGTGGAATTTCTTCAAAATTATGCTTCAACTCCGCTCGGTATGAAAGCATTTCACAAAAAAAACCGATTCTGGTTTTATGATTTACTTCTTTTAGATATCCTTTATCGTCATAATGAATTGGGAAGTACTGTTTTTTCATCTTTATTCAGAAAAGGAAATCCTGCTTTGATCTTTAAATTTCTTGATGAAGAAACAAGCCTGACTGAAGATCTTAAAGTAATTTTAAAATGTCCTAAGCTGCCTTTTATTAAAGCATTGTTTCGGGTGATTTTAAAATAATTTTTATTTTTTTAGATTCTAATTAAGTAACGGGTTAAAAAATGTCTTATTTTTTGGTTTTAATAACTTTTTGGGGCGGTAATAAACATATGTAGCATTTAGATTTGCCTTATATAATCGGTTATTAACGATAATGAATTAATGGGAAATCGTAAAAAAATAAAATTTGATAAAGAAACAGAAGTAATTGGTAAAATTTGTAAAGCACTTGGGCATTCGACTAGAATTCATATTATGACTCTTTTATGGAGAAAAGACCATAGAACTTGTGGAGAAATTGTCGAACTACTACCATTAGCACAATCAACAATTTCTAAACATCTGCTGGAACTAAAAAAAGCAAATCTGGTAAATATAAAAAATGAAGGGAAAAAAACAATCTACTCTATAGAAGTAGATAAGATACAAATACTTAAAAAGTTTTTTGCCAATTACATTTCAACAATTGATATTTCTGAACAGTATAAATCTACCGTTTTAACAACCAGGCATAGGGCAAAAGGTACAAAAAGTCATTTGAAGCAGTACAATTATGAATTTCCTCATAAGAAAATAAAAGAGGAAACACTTTAGATTGTTTGTGAGTAATAATTTTCTTTGATTTAAATTTTAATATTGAACTATAACAAAACTTTATACTTCAAATTAACTAGTTGCGAGTAAACTTCGTAACTTTGCAGTTCAAAAGTAAAATTTAAAAGACAAGAATATGTATCCACTAGACATGGTAAAACCAATGGAAGCTGAATTAACAGCTGCAGGTTTTCAAGATTTACATAGTGCTGAGGCTGTTGAGAATGCTATCAAAGCTGAAGGTACCACTTTAGTTGTTGTAAACTCTGTTTGCGGTTGTGCTGCTAGAAATGCACGTCCGGGAGCAAAAATGAGTTTAGAAGGCGCTAAAAAACCAGATCACCTTATTACGGTTTTCGCTGGTGTTGACAAAGAAGCGGTTGATGCTGCAAGACAACACATGTTTCCTTTTCCTCCATCATCACCATCTATGGCTTTGTTCAAAAACGGAGAATTGGTTCACATGTTAGAGCGTCACCATATCGAAGGACGTCCGGCTGAATTAATCGCTGAGAATTTGCAAGATGCGTTTAACGAGTTTTGTTAATTTTTTTGAAGATGCTAAGGTTCTGAGATGCTAAGATTCTAAGTTTTTTAGATTCAATGTGTCGAAGGTGCGGAGGTGAAAAATTTAAAAAAAGGTCTGTTTCAATTTTGAAATATACCTTTTTTTGTTTTTTATATGTTCCGTAGGAACATCTCGTCGGTAGAAAAAAATGTATTGTTGTTATTTACGTTCCGTAGGAACGTAAAATTTGGTTGATTGCTATTTTTTTTCTACTACTACGAAACATTCCTACGGAATGATGGCATTATGTGAAAAAAGAAACGCTGAGCTTTATTAGAAAAAAAGTAGAAATCTTAGAATCTTAGTATCTCAGCATCTTAGAACCTCAAAAATTAAAAGCTCCATCCTCCGCCAAGTGCTTTATACAGCTGAACCATAGAACTTAATTGTTTTTGAGTTAACTGCGAAAGACTCAACTGTGCTTCAAACAAAGATCTTTGAGCATCGAGAACTTCTAAGTACGAAACATAACCGTTGTAATATCTGGCATTTGAAAGATCGTAGTTTTTTTGAGCAGCTACGACTTGTCGGTTTCTGGCAGTCCATTCTTCTTTAAACATCGCCACATTTTGAAGCGAGTTTTCGACCTCAGAAATAGCGGTTAAATAGGTTTTTTGGAAATTGAATTTCGCTTCTTCTGCAATTTGTCGGTTCATTTCAACGCGTCGTTTGTTTTTTCCGAAGTTGAAGATCGGACCCGCAACTCCAGCGCCCACATTTTGTGTATAAGAACCGTCGTTAAATAAATCTCCAACTGTAATACTCGCAAAACCAGCAAGCGCTCCAATGTTGAAAGACGGATATCGTAATGCCTGTGCAACACCAATTCTTTCAAAAGCGGCTTTATACAAATACTCCTGACGTTTTACATCGGGCCTGTTTCCCAGTAATGCAGATGGTACAGAAGTTGGGAACTCTGTTAAAATCAATAATTCACTGTTGGTTTTTCCTCTTGGAATAGGTTGTGGAACTTGTCCAACCAGAATTGAAATTGAATTTTCTAAAGCTGTAATCTGTCTTTTAATTAGCGGAATATTTGCTTCGGCAATGGCAACCTGCTGTTCGATCTGCACTTTATCCAATTCCGCAACATAACCGCTTATAAAACGTTCGTTGATAATATCATAAGCTTTTTGTCTGGTTTCTAAAGTATGAATGGTAATTTCAAGCTGATTATCAAAATCCCTCAATTCAAAATAAGAAGTCGCAATTGTACTAACAATATTAGACAGCACTACTTTTCGGGCTTCATCAGAAGCTAAAAGTTCATTTTGCAAAGCTTTAGTTTGATGACGGTATTTTCCCCAAAAATCAAGTTCCCAAGACATATTGGCAAATACAGACGATGGCTGCATGAAAGTTTCGGCACTATTAACCTGGCCAGAATATTGAAAAGCAGGAAATAAATCGGCTTTTGCCATTCCGAGATTGGCTTGTACTTGTTCTAATCGCGCAACGGCAATTTTAAGATCGTAATTATTCTGGATTCCTTTTTCAATCAAACCAATTAAAACATCATCATTAAAAATCGTTGACCATTTTATAGTCGTAACCGATTTTGTGCTATCAGCAGGCTGATTGCTGTAACGGAAAGAATCTGTTTGAAGCTGTTCTGGTTTGACATATTTTGGTCCAACCATACATCCGTAAGGGAAAACAGCTGTCAAAAATATTGCTAGAAGTATTTTTAGAGTTTTCATTGTTCGTCCTTTTTAGGTTCATCGGTTTCATCGGTTTTTTTCTTTCCGAAGGTTTCAATAAATACAAACAATACGGGAATCAGACAAACTCCCAAAATAGTGGCGACAAGCATCCCGCTAAAAACAGTCATTCCCATAACTTTTCTGGCCTGGGCTCCTGCACCGGTTGCTGTCAATAGCGGAACAACTCCCAAAATGAAAGCAAAAGCCGTCATTAAAATAGGTCGGAAACGCAGTTTTGCAGCATATAAAGCGGCATCTTTTGCAGGCATTCCTTTTTCATATTCTTCTTTTGCAAATTCTACAATTAGAATGGCATTTTTGGCAGCAAGTCCAATCAACATCACCAAACCAATTTGAGCAAAAACATTATTTACATAATCCGGGCTGAGTAATCGGCAGATGTATAATCCTAGAAATGCACCAAAAACTGCAAAAGGTGTTCCGAGTAAAACACTGAAAGGCAGTTTCCAGCTTTCGTATTGGGCGGCGAGAATTAAAAACACGAAAAGCAGCGCCATGATAAAAACGGTATTTCCTTTTCCTTCGGCTTGTTTTTCCTGATAACTCATGTTTGCCCATTCGTAACCCATTCCTGCAGGAAGTACTTTACTTGCCGTTTCCTGTAAAGCAGTCATGGCTTGCGCCGAAGTAAATCCGGGAGCAGGTGTTCCGCCGATTTCTGCAGCTCGATACAAATTGAAACGAGTGGTAAATTCGGGACCGCTTATTTTTCGGATTGTGGCAATACTCGAAATCGGAATCATTTTATTGTCTTTGCTCCGAACAAATATCTTATTAATGTCCTCGGGATTTACCGTATAACTTGGATCTGCCTGAAGCAGTACGATGTACTGACGTCCAAATTTGTTGAATTCATTAATATATTGTCCACCTAAACTGGCACCAATGGCAATATTCACATCCGATAAAGAAAGATTGAGTTCTGTTACTTTTTCTCTATCGATGTCTAGGCTAATCTGCGGCACATTCGGATTAAAAGTCGTTCGAATCGTTCCGATTTCAGGCCTCTTTTTGGCTTCCGCCATAAATTGCTGTGCATTTGCAAAAAGATACTGTGGTGTATTTCCTTCTCGATCCTGAAGCATCATCGAGAATCCGGCCGCATTTCCAATTCCGGTAATTGGCGGAGGACCAAATGCAAAAACGGTTGCTTCGGGAATTCCGAAAACTACTTTTCCATTGACTTCTTTTAAAATTTGGAAAACGTCTTGTTCCCGTTCTTTCCATTCTTTTAAAGCAACAAAGAAAAATCCGTTGTTGGTAGCCACCGAGTTTTTGATTAAACTAAATCCAGCCACTGAAGTATAATATTCAACACCTTGATTTTTTGAAAGAATATGCTCTACTTTTTGAATTACTTTTCCAGTCCTTTCTAAAGAAGAAGCACCGGGAAGTTCAATGTTTACAAACATATATCCCTGATCTTCTTCGGGTACAAAACCGCCTGGAATTTTTCCTCCCAACAGAATAATCGCTCCAACGATAATTCCGATGAAGATTAAACTTCGTGCCGTTTTTTTAATTAGAAAACCAGAAAAACCAGTGTATTTATTAGTGAATTTCCCGAATTTATCATTGAACCAAGCAAAGAATTTTCCGAGCCAGCCTTTTGCTTCTTGATTCGGTTTTAATAAAAGAGAACATAAAGCCGGACTTAAAGTTAAAGCACTTAAAGCTGAGAAAATCACAGATATGGCAATCGTAATAGCAAACTGCTGATATAATCTTCCTGTAATTCCGGGTGTTAAAGCTACGGGAATAAAAACGGCGGTCAATACAATTGCGATTGCAATTACAGGGCCGGAAACTTCTTTCATCGCCTGATTAGTGGCTTCTCGCGGAGACATTCCGTGTTCGATATGATGCATTACGGCTTCAACAACCACAATGGCATCATCGACGACAATTCCGATAGCCAATACTAATCCTAAAAGCGAAAGTACATTTATGGAAAATCCAAGTATTGGAAAAAGCATAAAAACCCCAATCAACGAAACAGGAACGGTTAAAAGCGGAATTAAAGTTGCACGCCAGTTTTGAAGAAAGATAAAAACCACGATAATTACCAGAATAATGGCTTCGACTAAAGTGTGCATGATTTCGTTAATTCCTTCTGAAATGGCTAAAGTGGTGTCTAATGAAACACGATATTTCAAATCCTGAGGAAATCTTTTGCTTAGTCTTTCGATTGTGTTTTTTACATTTTCAGCCACTTCGAGAGCATTTGAACCCGGCATTTGTTTGATTCCGATAGTTCCTGCAGGATTTCCGTTTAATTTGGCAATTGAAGCATAGCTTTCTGTTCCTAAAGTTACCGTTCCAATATCTTTTAAACGAACCTGCTGATTGTTAATGTTTGATTTTAAAATGATATTTTCAAAGTCTTCAGGATTGACCAAGCGGTCTTTCAGCATTACGTTATAAGTAAACTCGTTATTCTCGGTTGCCGGCGGAGCACCAAATTTTCCTCCGGGCGCAATGGCATTTTGATCCTGGATGGATCGTATAATATCGGGAACCGTCAAATTATATTTGGCCATAATATCGGGCTTGACCCAAATTCGCATGGCATAATTACTTCCACCGTAAAGCGTAACTTCTCCAACTCCTTTAATACGTGCCAAAGCATCTACAATGTTGATATTGGCATAATTTGTTAGAAAATTTCCGTCGAAGGTTTTGTTGGGAGAATACAAGGACAAAATCAACATCGGCATTGAGAGCGACTTTTTCGTGGTAACTCCTGTTGTTTTAACGTCATTTGGAAGTTTGTTGGTTGCTTCATTAACACGGTTCTGAGTCAGCATGGTAGCATTATCCAAATCCGTTCCCATATCAAACGTAATATTTAACGTCATACTCCCATCACCTGTATTTGTAGACTGCATGTAAAGCATGTTTTCAACTCCGTTTACCTTTTGTTCGATCGGTGTGGCAACCGCCTGCTCAACGTTTAAGGCATTTGCACCACGATAACTCGTTGAAACTTGTACCAAAGGCGGTGCAATTTCAGGATATTGAGCAATAGGTGTTGAAAGGACAGAAAGACCTCCAATTAAAACAATGAAAATGGAGAGAACAATAGCAACGATTGGTCTGCGTACAAAGAAATTATCCATAATCTAGTTGTTTAGAGATGATGCAATCTGCTTTTTATCTTTGTCGGCAACATAAGGAACTGGAACAACAGTTGATCCGGGCTGAATAAACTGATTGCCAATAATAGCGACCTTTTCGTCGGGTTTTAAACCTTTGGTAATAATCCAGTCGACACCAATTTTTTGTCCGACTTCGACCATTCTGGTTTGGATCGTATTTTTATTATCTATAATTGAAACCTGAAAAAGTCCCTGAATTTCGGTTACTGCTTTTTGAGGAACAACAATGGCATCTTTTTGAGTACGAATTAAAACACGAACTTTTGCAAATTGTCCAGATCGTAAAGTGCCGTCTGGATTGGGAAACTGCGCTTCGATAGTTACAGTTCCCGTTGTAGGATCTATTTTAGTGTCAGAAAAATTAAGACTTCCTTTTTCCGAATGGGTACTTCCATCAGAAAGTATTAAAGCAAGATCAGTAATACGTTCTCCGGCTTTGACCTGCTTTTGATATCGTAAATAATCGGATTCGCTTACGGTAAACTGAACTCTGACTTTTTCTAGTTTGGAAACAGTGTTTAGTTTCGAGTCGTTTCCTATTCGGGTAATATAATCTCCCAGTCGAGCGTTCGAAAGTCCGATTACGCCATCAATCGGAGATCGTATATCACAGTAACTTCTCTCGATCTGCTGGTTTCTTAAGCTGGCCTGCACGCTGTTTAAATTCGATTTAGCGGCTTTGTCTTTGGCTACAGCCGCATCTAGTTCGCGCTTACTTACAGCGTTCATGTCTGCAAGAGGTCGAATTCTTTTTAATTCTTCTTCAGCATTTACCAAATTACTTTGAGCGGCAGCAACTTGTCCGCGGACCTGATCTACTTTGGTGTCATATTCTAAAGGGTCGATGGTGTATAAAAGCTGGCCTTTTTTTACTCTCTGACCTTCTTTAAAATGAATGCCGGTCAGAATACCATCCACTCTTGCGATTAATTCAATGTCTAAATCTCCAAAAGTCTGTCCCGCAAAATCTTTGTAAATGGGGACATCTTCACTTTTGACCGTAACAAAAGGAGTCTGCATTGGAGGCGGTGCTTTGGGCTGTTCTTTTTTGCAGGAAGTAAATAAGGTTAAAAGAAAGAAGAGGGGAAGGATTGGTTTTGGTAGTTTTAAAGCATTCATAATCATAAATGTTAAAATTATACCACATAAATTTAATGAATTTTTGTAACCAATTGATAAACAAGGATTGTTTTTTGTTAAAGCAACTTTATTGCGTATAAAATCGCTTTAATAATGAACTTACATTTCTTACTATGGTTCCAAAAATCAAGCGTTTTTATTGTTTTTAAAATCGAAAAGAAAGACTTACCTTTGCGCCCGAATTTATTCCATTTATAGATTCGCAATTAATTTATTCTTAACTTAAAAATGTTTATAGCATGCAACTGTATAACACTTTAAGCGCAGAAGAAAGAGCCATCATGATCGATGATGCCGGTAAACAACGACTAACGTTGTCTTTCTATGCGTATGCCAAAATTCAAGATCCACAAAAATTTCGTAACGATTTATTTCTTGCCTGGAATGCATTAGATGCATTGGGAAGGATTTACGTTGCCCATGAAGGAATTAATGCTCAGATGAGTGTTCCTGCCGAAAATTTTGAAGCTTTTAGAGAAACCCTCGAAGCTTATGATTTCATGAAAGGCATACGATTGAATGTTGCCGTAGAACAAGACGATCATTCCTTTTTAAAATTGACCATCAAAGTGCGTCACAAAATCGTTGCCGACGGTTTAAATGATGAAACTTTTGATGTTACTAATATTGGCGTTCACTTAAAAGCCAAAGAATTCAATGAAATCCTTGATGATCCAAATACTATTGTAGTTGATTTTAGAAATCACTACGAAAGTGAAGTCGGACATTTTAAAGGTGCTATTACTCCAGATGTGGAAACTTTCAGAGAAAGTTTACCGATTATCAATGATCAGCTTAAAGATCACAAAGACGATAAAAATCTGGTAATGTATTGTACTGGAGGTATTCGCTGTGAAAAAGCAAGTGCTTATTTTAAACACCAAGGTTTTAAAAACGTTTATCAATTGGAAGGCGGAATTATTAATTACGCTAAACAATTGAAAGAAGAAGGTTTAGAAAGCAAATTCATTGGTAAAAACTTCGTATTTGATAATCGTCTGGGCGAAAGAATTACAGATGATATTATTTCGCAATGCCACCAATGCGGAAAACCTTGCGACAATCACACAAACTGCGAAAATGACGGCTGTCATTTATTGTTTATTCAGTGTGATGAATGTAAAGCTGCAATGGAAAACTGCTGTTCTACAGAATGTTTAGAAATTATTCATATGCCTTTGGTTGACCAAGTTCGTTTAAGAACTGGAAAACAAGTTGGAAATAAAGTATTTAGAAAAGGTAAATCTGAAAACCTGAAATTCAAACACTCAGGAGAACTTCCAGAGACTGCTTTGGCAACTGCACAAAAGCAAGCTGACATCCGTCAGAAAATAAAAGTTAAGAAAGTCCTTCTTGGAAAAGCGGAACATTATTATGTAAAAGCGCAGGTTGGACAATTTACTATAGAAAACCAAGAGTTAAACAGCGGTGATAAAATCTTAATTTCTGGTCCAACTACAGGCGATCAGGAAATGGTTTTGAATAGAATCATTGTTAACGGAGCAGAAACTCAGTCTGCAAAAATTGGTGATAAGGTTACTTTTGAGGTTCCATTTCGTATTCGTTTGTCAGATAAGTTGTATAAAATTGTAAATTAGCGGTTTTTTAAAACCCTAATTTACAATGTCACATTCTTTTACCAAATTATGGATTCACGCAATTTGGGCAACTAAAAATCGTAAGGAATTAATTGATTTTTCAATTGAGAAAACATTATACGATTTCATTTGTCAAGAGTTAACTGAACTCGGATGTCCCGTTAGAATTATTAACGGAATGCCTGACCATGTGCATGTTTTATTTTTACAAAATCCACAAAAAACAATCTCAGACATTGTAAAGCAAATAAAAGGAAGTTCTTCTCATTTTATGAATAGAGGAGAATTTATCCTTGAAAAATTTGCTTGGCAAACTGGCTTTGGCGCTTTCTCTGTAAGTGAATCTCAGTTGGATGCTGTTTACAATTACATTAAAAATCAAAAACAACACCATCTTAAAAAAAATGCTCAAGATGAATTTGATGAGTTTGTAAAATTGTATGGGTTGGAAAATAAATGATTGCTCTTCGACATATTTCCCGTGTTTGAAACCACGGGTTATATTTGAAAAACATTCTTAGAGAAAAACATAGCCTGCGGTTTCAATCTCAGGACGCAATGAATGTCCGCAACGATACGTTCCCCGTGGTTTCAACCACGGGCTATATTGAAAAAACATGCGCTAAGAAAACATAGCCTGCGGTTTCAACCGCAGGACGCAATGAATGACTACCACAAATAATTTTTAAAATATAGACTATGATAAAAATCATAGAAATCTAATCTATACCCACATTATTTTTGTCATTTGAATAATAAATCAAAAATGACTATTACAAACAAAATCGAACTCATGTCTCCAGCGGGAGATTTTGAGTCGCTTCAGGCTGCCTTAGATAATGGCTGTGATTCAGTATATTTTGGAGTTGAACAGCTTAATATGCGTGCACGTTCGACAGTGAATTTTACGATTGATGATTTAAAAGAAATTGCCAATCGATGCGAAGACAAAAAAGTTCGAAGCTATTTGACTTTAAACACTATTATTTACGATCATGATCTATCAGTTGTAAAAACCTTATTGACAAAAGCCAAAGAAGCAAACATTACAGCTGTAATTGCATCAGACCAAGCCGTAATTGCAATGGCAAGATCAATTGGAATGGAAGTTCATATTTCAACCCAATTGAATGTAACTAATATTGAAACCATTAAATTTTACAGTCTATTTGCTGATACAATGGTTTTAAGCCGAGAATTAAGTTTGCGTCAAGTAAAAAACATCACAGACCAAATTGAGAAAGAGCAGATAAAAGGACCAAATGGAAATTTAGTCGAAATCGAAATTTTTGGTCATGGTGCTTTGTGCATGGCGGTTTCAGGGAAATGTTATTTGAGTCTGCATTCGCATAATTCATCTGCAAATCGCGGAGCATGCAAACAAAACTGCCGAAAAAAATATACAGTTATCGATCAAGAAACAGGTTTCGAAATCGAATTGGATAACGAATACATGATGTCACCAAAAGATTTATGTACACTGGATTTTTTAGATCAAGTTATCGATTCTGGAATTAAAGTTTTAAAAATTGAAGGACGTGGCCGTGCACCAGAATATGTGGCAACGGTAACTAAAACGTATCGTGAAGCTATCGACGCGTACTACAACGGAACTTTTTCAAAAGAAAAAACCGCAGTTTGGATGAAAGCTTTAGAAACGGTTTACAACCGAGGATTCTGGTCGGGATATTATTTGGGTCAGGAATTAGGCGAGTGGAGTGATATTCCGGGATCTGCAGCGACTCAGAAAAAGGTGTATGTGGGTAAAGGCACCCATTATTTTCCAAAAGCTGAGGTTGGGCAGTTTAAGATTGAGGCTTATGATATTAAAATCGGTGATAAAATCTTGGTAACAGGACCAAGCACGGGCGCTCAGGAAATGATTATTGATGAAATGTTTGTAAATGATGTCGCGGGAGAAAAAGCAACAAAAGGCGATGACTGCAGTTTCAAACTGCCATTTAGAATCAGAATGTCGGACAAATTATATAAAATTGTTGAGGCATAATGGTTATCGTAACTTTACAAAGAGATAAATGTATTGGCTGTAATTACTGTGTTGAAATGGATCCCGTGCATTTTCAAATGTCTAAGAAAGACGGGAAATCGGTTCTCATTCATTCGCAGAATGCAAAAGGCTTTTATACTTTAAAATCTCCAAATCATACTATTGTCGAAAGTTGTGAATTGGCAGCGAAAGCCTGTCCGGTGAAGATTATTACAGTTAAGGAAACTTAGAAATATATAAAATAAAAACAGCTGCAATCTGCAGCTATTTTTATTGAGTTGTTATTCTTTTATCACATTTTTAAAATCGGTATTTGCTAATGCTGCTAAAGTTCCAGTTTTAGCTGTTCCTTGCCAATCAGATAATTTCCCATTTACATAAATTTTAATGCCTGTTTTGGTTGGAGTTTCATATGCGATATATTTTATGGGACCGCTGTTGAATTCTAATTCATAAGCAGTATTTTTTTTTCTAAATTTAAAAGTCGATTTGTCTGCTTTTTCAGGACTTGATGGATAGGCAAAAGAGATAAACTTATATTCGTCATTTTGTTGAAAGGCATAGTACAGGATATCTTTCGCTTTAAATAAAAGCACCCGTCCTTTTCCGTTTTTAGTGTCAAAAGAAAACACTTTGTTTAAGCCTGGTTCATAAACTGATAAGGTTGTAACGGAAACCCAGTTGTTGTCTTTCCATTTTTTACCTGTTATTGTTATAAACGGAGAAAATGCATCTGCTCTTTCCTCAAAAGCAGCTATCTCTTTTGCTTCTATACCGGAAATACTGTAGTAAGAGTAGACATGAAGCGCCGCTCCGCCGCTGCTCGAAGTAATAACACGTTTGTTTTTAGAGTCAATTTCAAATGATCCACCTCGTACACAATAAGCATCGTTATATAAGCGGCTAATACTTGGACTGCTGAGAAAATTGCCTGGTGTATTGATAAAAACATGCGCTGTTGCCTGAGCAGTATAACAGCCATCATCGTTTATTTCGGTTTCATGGATTACAATGTCTTTTCTGCCATCAAAGTTTACATCACCCAAAACACGAATGTTACTTTCTGGAATACTTTTGAAAGCCGTGATTTTAGCTGTTTTTAGTGTTTCTGATTTAGAAAGTTCAATCGAACCATATTCGAGTACTGTTTTCTTAGTTTGATTCTCTGTAAGTTTATAATATTCTTTTGTTTCTGAATCTTTAGTTTGTTTCACAAAGTACAAAGTATAATCCTTTAGGAAATCATTTACGATATATGCTTTTTGGGCGCTTACATTATATATTTCTGCAAAAAGAAAGAGAACGAAGCATAATTTTATTTTCATAAAGTTGTTGTATTAAAATTATTCATCAAAAAAACGCAGTTCATCAAAATCTTTGATTTCAGATAATTTCATAAGTTTGCTTCTGACGATTTTAGTTTCGGTTTTTTCAAAAACTTCTTCACCGCTGTCAGCATTTTCGTTTGTATTTACATTTGTTATCTTTTTTCTAGTAAGGAAATTTATACTAGTTTCGACATTTACTACAGGTCCGTTGTTACTGCTGGAATCATAACCAATAAGTGCTAAATCATTGTCCTGAAGCCTGAACATGTATTGCCAATATCCATATCTTCCGTATCCATAGCTTATAAATAATTTGTCTTTGGTTATTTCAACGCTTAATTCCGGAGCAAAGTAAGCGCCGCCATCTTCATTTTCAGACGAAAAACAATCATAATTCTTAACAGCAAGTTCATAACCTTCATTTTTGTTTAAAAGTACAATTATACCTCTGCGGTTGCGGTCTAGCTGGCCGCGATTTTCATCTTGAATGACTTTGCTTTTATCAGTTCCTTTAATAATAAACAAAAGATCATCAAGTTTGTCTTTGTTTAAATCTCCGTATATGGTATCAAAAATGACATAACCTTTTGGTACAAATTCTTCTGGACTTTTGCCTTTCTCAACTGTCGAAGCATTATCTTCTGAAATTTCTTCTGGATTGTTTAAAGTTTCAACGGTTGATGTTTGTTTTTCTTTTTTACATGCAGCAGCTCCAGATAATAGTAGAAGTATACCAATTAATGTTAAATATTTATTCATATAGTTTTAAGGTTAGGTTTTTTTATGATTTGTTTGTGATTAAATAAATAGAAAAGGCAAAATCAATATTTCATTGCAGAAAGGGTTTAAATTTCATCAAATTGTACCTCTTTATATCGCTCAAAATAGATGCTTTCGTCAATAACTGATCCGTTTGAAATCTGTTCCACAATTTTCTGTTGAAAATCAATTTCTTCTTTAAGCAGATTATTCCAGTATTCAGGGTTATCAGAGAAATTTTCGTAATAGTCCAAAATATCAATCACCAATAAAAAGTTGTAAACGGCATATTCTGATTTGTCGTAAGCACGTACAGAATTTTCTAAACCGCTTATAATGTTGACTTCCATAGGATCGAGTTCTTCAAAATTTTCAGCATATTCATCTGTTTCGGCATCATAGTTTTTTAATGCATCTTTAAAATACTGAAGAGTATTATTCTCTAAGTCCTGAATCAGTTTTGATTTAGAAATTTTAATTTTTAAATGATGTTCGATACATTCCACTGTTTCAGGCAATAGAAAATAGAATGGAATAAAGGCTTTACCAATACTTTTTCTTTGATTAAGATTTAACTGCTTTAATTTGTCTTCTAAAAATGCAGTGTGCTTTGAGATTACAGATACAATATCAAACATCATTTTATGGTTTTAGGATTTTACTTTATTTCTGATGAACATCTTTTTTAGCTTTTTATAAATTTCAAAAATCAGCATTGTAATTATAAAAGCGAATACAATATCAATAACTAGATTTAGAAAAATGAAACGTGTCATTTCTGAAGCTGGAGCAGGATAAACCATTTCACTATAAAGAATATAAAAACGAGCAGGAAAACCATACGCGTCATTTCCATCAACCTGTCTATGTAAACTGGCGGTTGAAAGAGTAAGTACAGTAAAAACAGATACCGTTAATAAAGAGATCCAGATAGTTTTTCTCATTGCAAAATCTTATAAATGAAAATTTAGCCTTTTAAAATTTTACTTTTCTCACTTTCAAATTCTTCTGATGTTAAAATGCCGGCATCCAGAAGTTCTTTTAAATCCAGTAATGCCTTTTTCTTTGCTTCCATAGAATTTGAAGAATCAGCTTTTGGTGCTTCACTTTGCGGTGTTGTTTGTATAGGGTTTACGACCGTTCCCAAAGGAGCATATTTTAAGATTAATTCTGTAATTTCATTAAAACCTTTTACGTTTGAATAGTCAATTGCTTTTTGCTCTTTCACGTTTACGATTGATGCATCGGCTTTATTGTCAAGCAGATATTTTACAACATCTTTCTTTCCGTTGGCAGCACTGTAGTGAAGAGGCGTATTTCCAGACTCATCTTGAATATTGATATTCGCTCCGGCTTCAATAAGCAGTTTTACCATACTTAAATTACCTTTTTTTGTAGCAACGTGCAAAAGGCTTTCTCCGCCATAGTTATATGAATCGCTGAGTGTAAAACTAGAATCGTTAGCGATATTAGATGCACTTACAACCCAATCCAGATAATCGTTCATTGATGCTGTATCGCCTGCGACTGGTTTGCTGTAATTTACATCAACACCATTTTCCAGGAACAAAGCCACAATTTCTTTCTGATTATTTGAACAAGCATACCAAATAGGAGAATATCCATTGTTGTTTGATGTAAATACGTCGGCACCTCTTTCTACCAATAATTTGGCAAGCATTCTATTGGTTTCATAACAGGCAATTAAAAGAGCATTTTCTCCGGCATGGTTGGTATGATTGACCTCGGCACCATTGTCTAAAAGCAAAGTCACCATTGGAATCGATTTGGTGTAACAAGCATAAAGTAATGGCGTATTTCCCTGCTTATCCGTTACATTAATATCGGCTCCTTTGTCTAAAAGCAATTGTATAATTTCTCTGTTTAGTCGTGCAGATGCCAATATAAGCGGAGTTTCTCCATTGTTGTTCAGTAAATTAACATCAATACCAGCTTCAAGCAACTTTGTTGCAATTTCAATTTGTGCTGTCTGAACCGTTAAATGCAAAAGGCTGTTTCCGCTTTTGTCATTGATTTCGATTTTTGCTCCATTTTCTAAAAGATACAAGGCAGTTTGTTTTTGCTTTTGAAGACAGGCAAAGAACAAAGGCGTTTCGCCTTCATGATCTTCATAATCTAAATCTGCACCATCTTCGCATAAAATTTTTACAATATCCAGATATCCTCTATGTGCGGCATAATGAAGAGCAGTTCTTCCTTTTTCATCGGTATATTTTACATCTACTTCTTTATTTTGAAGAAGTAATTCGGCTATTTTTCGGTTGCCGTTTTCACAGGCAATTATAAATGACATTGACATATAATCTTGATTTTATATAATTTCTAAAAATTAGGCTTTCATTAAAAGTTCAACAGTTTTTATTTTCAAATTATCTGTAGAAGCAAGTGTTAAGGCTGTTTCGTCTTTATCGTTGCTAATGTCTTTATCGGCGCCATTTTCAAGCAGCAGCTTTGCTTTTCTATAGATTTCTTTTGCAGCTTCGGCATCATAATTTACATTGTATGCGCAGACTTTGTGTAAAATGGTGTTTCCTTGATTGTCCTGTTCGTTGATATCAATAGAGCCGCTGTCTAATACAGATTTTAGAATACCGGATTTTTTCTCAGCGATGTAATCTAAGCCCGATTTTGGATTTCCATAATATAAAGCGCTGTGTTTTAAGTCAGCACCATCAGATAATAATCTTTGCAGTGAATTCAAGTCATTTTCTGAATCAGACATCATGCGGATAAATTCGGTCAGCAAAGTTCTTCCGTCTTTATTGATGCTGTTGAAATCAGCAGAAGATGATTCTGCTAAAAGTTCATACATTGGCATAGAAAATTGTTCGCCAGCGGCATAATAAAATGAACTGTTTTCCTGATTGTCTTTTTCGTTAGGATCGGCTCCGTTTTCTAATAACAATGGAATGTATTCTTTTTTGTTTCTTTTCACTGCATACATGAGAGGCGTAGTGCCAACAACATTTTTTTCGTTGATGTCAACTCCGTTTTCAAGAAGAGTTTTGATGTATTCTTTCCCTTTCTCTGCATTTAGAGAATAGTTGTTTACAATTTTATGAATCAAATTTTCCTGTGCATTGTTTTTATATTGAGCATTACAGCCAAAATCTTCTATTAAACTTTTAATGATTTCCGGAACGGCTTCCTTTTCGATGCAGTAACCCAACAAAGTCTGGTCGCTTATTTCGTCATTGACATTGTCCATTTTCGACATTATTTCTTTGAAGAAAGCCAAAGACTCGTCATCTCCTTTTATATTTCGCGCTAATGAACTGAAAATCGATTTATCAAAACTGTCTAATTCGTAAATATCAGTTTCTATAAAGCCAGCTTTTATCAAAGCTTCTACAAGATCAAGAGCTTTTGCATCAAAAATTTTGGCGGTTATCTGCGAAAAGTTGTTTTTAAGATATTGCTCAGAAAAGGCTTCGCCATTTTTAATAGCTTCTCTCGCGGCATCTAGATTTCCTTGAAAAATGTACTGTTCGATAATGTTTTGTGTGTGCATGTAAAAAATATTTTGAGTTGAAATATAAACGCAATTTATACTCTCACGAATTTTAAATTCATGAGAACGTAATTCATGTTGTAAGATAAAACATAAAATTGTTAAATATATTTCAGAATAAAAATTTAAAATGCCTCTTTACGGCATAAAATTGACAGAATAAGGTTTTTTTGAAGAAATGATGTTTTAAAACAGAAATAAAAGTGCTGAAACGAAGTTGCAGCAACTTTTATAACCCATATGTTTGGGCTTCAATTTTATTTAAATCTGAAATCATGATTTGGTAATTCTCATGATTTTGAACCTGATTTAAAAAATTAAGCGAAGCCAGAGTTTTTTCTTTTACATCTTCCATGATAAATCCGTTTACTTTTAAGTTTGTAAAACCAATTGATACAATTGCGTTATGATCGTAAACTAAAAAATGTAAATTTTCATTGTCTTTATTTTCATTATAATCATAACTCTCAACCTTGATTTCATTAATAAACTGGATAAGATGAAAGTTGTTTGAATCATCTTCTTGTAAAAATTTCTCCGTTTCGATCATAGCGTCAAAACCGGCATCATTACCAAAAGGCGAATAAAAGTCACTTATACTGAAATAAAAATCAGATTTAAAGTAATCATTGAATGAAGGATGTACAGTTTTTTGATTTAGACCAATTTCTGTATCATAATAATATTCCAGAAGATATTTTGTTATGTTTTCCCATTGATTTAAATCAGGTAAATTGCCCTCGTAATATTGCCTGAAAATATGTAAACATTCTGTTTTTGTGACTTTTTCAATTCCATATTGCGAAAAATCATTGTCGTATTCCAGTCTTATTTCCAGCGTAAACTTTTCTTTGTCTGTAACTATTGCTTGTAAATAAATAGCTTTATCAATAGCAGGGTCATTGTTTACAATGATAAAATCGTCAATGTTTTTACAATTATTTATTTCACTTTCAAGAGTATCGAAATTTTTAAGTTTAGTTTCTTTTTCGATTCGGTTTGTAATTATTGAAAACGGCATGATTTTAATTTAGATTTTTAATTGTTTTATAAGGTAAGTCTTTTTTTTGCAGTATGTTTTTTCGATTAAACTTAAAAAAAAGAAAATATTTGAAGCTAAAAAAAAGAGCATTTTTTATTTAACACCCCTTTAGAACTAATCTATAAATGGCAAAATAAAAAAAATACTATCTTTACCGATCAAACGTTTATGAACTTAAGCTGCATTCTGGCAGCACTACATATATAATTATGGCATGTACAAGTTGTTCAACCTCAGATGGCGGCACGCCTAAGGGTTGTAAAAATAATGGGAGTTGCGGCACCGATAGCTGCAATAAATTGACAGTTTTTGACTGGCTTTCGAACATGAGTCCGTCTAATGGAGAGGCGATTTTTGATTGTGTTGAGGTTCGTTTTAAAAACGGACGTAAGGAATTTTTTAGAAATTCAGAAAAATTAAGTTTAAGCATTGGCGATATTGTAGCAACTGTTGCTTCGCCTGGTCATGATATTGGAATTGTTACTTTGACAGGAGAATTGGTTAAAATTCAAATGAAGAAAAAAGGAGTTAATCCAGACAGTAATGAAGTTCCAAAAATTTACAGAAAAGCATCTCAAAAAGATATCGATATCTGGTCTACAGCACGTGACCGTGAAGAACCAATGAAAGTTCGCGCACGTGAACTGGCAATTCAGCATAAATTGGAAATGAAAATTTCGGATATTGAATTTCAGGGAGACGGATCGAAAGCTACTTTTTATTACACAGCAAATGACAGAGTCGATTTTAGACTTTTAATTAAAGATTTTGCAAAAGAATTCAGCACCAGAGTCGAAATGAAGCAAGTTGGTTTCCGTCAGGAAGCAGCTCGTTTGGGCGGTATTGGTTCTTGCGGACGTGAACTTTGCTGTTCAACATGGCTTACAGATTTTAGAAGTGTAAATACTTCGGCGGCACGTTATCAGCAATTATCACTTAATCCGCAAAAATTAGCCGGACAATGCGGTAAACTAAAATGCTGTCTAAACTATGAGTTAGATACTTACATGGACGCTTTGAAAGATTTTCCGGATTACGATACCAAACTCGTAACCGAAAAAGGTGATGCTGTCTGCCAAAAACAAGATATTTTTAAAGGATTAATGTGGTTTGCTTATACCAATAATTTTGCAAACTGGCACGTTTTAAAAATAGATCAGGTAAAAGAAATTATTGCCGAAAACAAACAAAAAAACAAAGTTTCTTCTTTAGAAGATTTTGCAATTGAAGTTACTTCAGAACCTGAAAAAGACTTTAATAACGCAATGGGGCAGGAAAGTTTAACACGTTTCGATCAGCCAAAAAGAAAGAAAAAACCAAACCGCAAGAAAAAGCAAAATGCTGAGAGTGCAGTTGTTGCTGCGCCGGAAAAACCAAAACAGGCAAATAACAACAACAATAAACCAGCAGGCGGAAACCCAAATCCGCAGAATAAACAGAACCCAAATAAACCAAATCATAAGAATAAGCACAAAAATTCGAATAATTCAAACAATCCGAATAAGCAGAATTCAAATGATAATAAACCAGCTGAACCTAGAAAACCTATAATTATCACAAAAAATGAGAATAAAAAATAGCGGGATTCTTCTTTTGGCAGCGATACTTCTTTTTTCGTGCGATAAAAAAAGAGTATTCGATGAGTACAAATCTGTTGGAAGTGCCTGGCACAAAGACAGCGTTGTAACTTTTGACCTGCCAGTTTTAGATTCTACCAAAAAGTACAATTTGTTTGTAAATTTGAGAGATAACAACAATTATCCTTTCAATAATTTATTTTTAATTGTGGCTATTGAAACACCAAGCGGTTTTACAAAAGTTGATACTTTAGAATACCAAATGGCAAACCCGGACGGGACATTAATGGGGAACGGTTTTACTGATATTAAAGAAAGTAAACTGTACTACAAAGAAGATGTGAAGTTTAAAGGAAAGTACAAAGTTCATATTAAACAAGCTGTTAGAGAATCAGGGAAAATTCCCGGAGTCGAGGCTTTAGAAGGTATTACAGACGTAGGTTTTAGAATAGAACAAAAAGATTAGAAAAATAGTTATGGCTGCTAAAAAAAACAATCAAACCAATACCACAAAGGATATTAATTACTACAAAAAGAAGTTCTGGAGAATCTTCGCCTATTTCCTGTTAGGAATTCTGGCATTTTTCTTATTTGCTTCTTGGGGACTTTTCGGTTCAATGCCTTCTTTTGAAGATTTAGAAAACCCAGATTCTAATTTAGCTACCGAAGTTATTTCTTCGGATGGAGTTGTATTAGGTAAATATTTCAAAACCAATAGATCACAGCTTAAATATTCTGATCTCCCAAAAAATTTAGTTGAAGCTCTGGTTGCTACCGAAGATGCTCGTTTTTATGAACATTCAGGAATTGACGGTCGTGGAACTTTAAGAGCCGTTTTTAGTTTAGGTACAAACGGAGGAGCAAGTACATTGACACAACAGCTTGCAAAACAGTTGTTTCATGGAGAAGGTTCTCGTTTCCTGCCTTTCAGGATCCTGCAAAAAGTAAAAGAATGGATTATCGCCATTCGTTTAGAAAGACAATATACCAAGAATGAGATTTTAGCAATGTATTGCAACGTTTACGACTTTGGAAATTATTCAGTAGGAGTAAGCTCAGCGGCCCAAACCTATTTCTCAAAAGAGCCAAAAGATTTAACAACCGACGAATCGGCTATGCTGGTTGGAATGTTCAAAAACTCTGGATTATACAACCCGATTAGAAATCCTGAAGGAGTAAAAAACCGTCGTAATGTGGTTTTGGGGCAGATGGTGAAAGCAAAAATGATTTCTGAAGCTGAAAAAGAAAGATTACAGGCTTTACCAATTGCATTAAAATTTAAATTAGAAAGCCATCGTGAAGGTACAGCAACTTATTTTAGAGAATATCTTCGTGATTACTTGAAAAAATGGGTAACTGAAAACAAAAAACCAGACGGATCTGATTATGATATTTATAAAGATGGTTTAAGAATTTATACTACCATTGATTCGAGAATGCAGTCTTATGCAGAAGAAGCGGTTTCTGAGCACATGAAAAACTTGCAGCAGCAGTTTTTTATTGAACAAAAAAACAATAAAAATGCACCGTTCGTAAACATTACTCAGGCTGAGACAGACAGAATCATGATGCAGGCAATGAAAAACTCTGTACGCTGGGCTCAAATGAAAGACGCAGATAAAAGCGAAGATGATATTATCGCTTCTTTCAAAATAAAAACAAGAATGCGTGTGTTTACCTGGAAAGGAGAACGTGATACTGTTATGACACCGCTGGATTCTATTCGTTATTACAAACACTTCCTGCAGTCAGGATTAATGGCAATGGAGCCTCAAACGGGTAACATTAAAGCCTGGGTTGGAGGAATCAATTACAAATATTTCCAATACGATCACGTAGGTCAGGGAGCAAGACAAGTAGGATCTACATTCAAACCTTTCGTTTATGCAACTGCAATCGAAGAATTGAATATGTCTCCTTGCGATTCTATTCTTGACGGGCCTTTTATGATTCATAAAGGACGACACCACGTAACAGAAGACTGGGAACCAAGAAACTCTGACAATAGATACCGCGGAATGGTAACCTTAAAACAAGCTTTAGCAGCTTCTATTAATACCGTTTCTGCTAAATTAATTGACAGAACCGGTCCAGAAGCCGTAGTTGATTTGACAAAAAAGCTTGGTGTTAAAACAGAAATACCAGTTCAGCCATCAATTGCTTTAGGAGCTGTAGATATTACAGTTGAAGACATGGTTGCGGCTTACAGTACCTTTGCGAATCAGGGAGTTTATGTTAAACCACAATTTTTAAGCAGAATCGAGAACAAAAGCGGTGAGGTAATCTATGAACCAATTCCGGAATCTCACGACGTTTTAAATAAAGATATTGCCTTTGCAGTAATTAAACTGCTTCAAGGTGTAACAGAAAGTGGTTCAGGTTCACGTTTACGTACACAAGGCGGCGGAAGCGGAGATAATCGCTGGACAGGTTATCCGTATATGTTTACAAATCCAATTGCGGGTAAAACCGGAACAACACAAAATCAATCAGACGGTTGGTTTATGGGAATGGTTCCAAACTTAGTAACCGGAGTATGGGTTGGATGTGAAGACCGTTCAGCACGTTTCAAAAGTTTAACTTACGGACAAGGAGCAACTGCAGCTTTACCAGTTTGGGGTTATTTCATGAAATTGTGTTATGGAGATAAAAACCTTCAGGTTTCTAAAGGAGAATTTGAACGTCCGGCAAATCTTTCTATAAAAGTAGACTGTTACCAAAGACCTGCTATTGTAAAAGATACGACACAGACAGAACAAAACACAGACGAATTCGAGTTGTAAAACTTAGAATCAGTTTTAAAATAGAAACATCCTTTTGTACTTTTCCGGATAAGGAAGATTGCAAAAGGATGTTTTTTTATGGTTCAATTTATTTTTTACGAAATCGTTATAATTTAATCTAAAAATCTTATTTTTATCAAAATTATACAGTAATAAAGATCATTTGTTATGATAACAAAAAAAGTTAATAATGTTCAGGAAGCAATTACAGGAATCGAAACCGGAATGACAATTATGTTTGGCGGATTTGGTTTGTGCGGTATTCCAGAAAATACAATCGCTGCATTAGTAAATACTCAAATTTCAGATTTAACCTGTATTTCAAATAATGCAGGTGTAGATGATTTTGGTTTAGGTTTGCTTTTGCAGAAAAAACAAATCAAAAAAATGATTTCTTCTTATGTTGGAGAAAATGCTGAGTTCGAACGTCAGATGCTTTCTGGAGAACTGGAAGTTGAATTAACACCGCAGGGAACTTTGGCTGAACGCTGTCGTGCAGCTCAGGCAGGAATTCCGGCATTTTTTACACCTGCTGGTTACGGAACCGAAGTTGCCGAAGGCAAAGAAGTACGTGAATTTAACGGCAAAATGCATATTATGGAAGAAGCCTTTAAAGCAGACTTTGCAATTGTAAAAGCGTGGAAAGGTGATGAAGCTGGAAATCTTATTTTTAAAGGAACTGCAAGAAACTTTAATGCCTGCATGGCGGGAGCTGGAAAAATCACTATTGCCGAAGTTGAAGAACTGGTTCCTGTTGGAACTCTGGATCCAAATCAAATTCACATTCCCGGAATTATGGTACAGCGTATTTTTCAGGGAGAAAAATTTGAAAAAAGAATTGAACAGCGAACTGTAAGAACTAGAAATTAGATAATTGAGATAATGGGACAATTGGATAATTGTTTTTGAATTATCTAATCATCTAATTTCCAAATTGACACATTAGAAAATATGTTAACAAAAGAAGATATAGCAAAACGAATTGCAAAAGAAGTTAAAGACAGATACTTTGTGAATCTGGGTATTGGAATTCCTACTCTGGTTGCAAATTATGTAAGAGAAGATATTGCGGTCGAATTTCAAAGTGAAAACGGCGTTTTAGGAATGGGGCCTTTTCCTTTTGAAGGAGAAGAAGATGCTGATATTATTAACGCTGGTAAACAAACCATAACAACATTGCCTGGAGCAAGTTTCTTCGATTCGGCTTTTAGTTTTGGAATGATCCGCAGCCAAAAAGTTGATCTAACTATTTTGGGTGCAATGGAAGTTTCTGAAAACGGAGACATTGCCAATTGGAAGATTCCCGGAAAAATGGTAAAAGGAATGGGAGGCGCAATGGATTTGGTGGCTTCTGCCGAAAATATCATTGTGGCTATGATGCACGTTAATAAAGCAGGAGAATCTAAAATCCTAAAAAAATGCACCTTACCGTTAACTGGTGTAGGATGCGTAAAAAAGGTTGTAACTGAGCTCGCAGTTCTCGAAGTCACTGAAAAGGGTTTTAAGCTCTTAGAACGAGCGCCAGGTGTGTCTGTTGAGCATATTATTGCTTCAACTGAAGCAGATTTGATAATTGAAGGGGAAATTCCGGAAATGGATATCTAAATAAATAAGAATTTTACGAAAAATTGAAAAGCCGGCATTAAGCTGGCTTTTTTTGTAAGAATAAATTAAAATTCTGTCCATAAAACTGACTTATTTTTGAGTTTTGTGCTGTTTTTCAGTTGTTTAAATATTTAAACTATACAAAATTTCGCACTTTTATTTGAGAATTTCTTACGGTTTGTTAAATAAAAGTGAATTTAAAGTAAAAATTGTTGCATTTTATCGATTAACGGCAAATTTCATCGATTATCTAACAAAATTAAAATACTTTTATTTCAAATTTAAGTATTTACTTACTTTAATTCATTTGTTTGTAATTATTTAACCAAACTTAAAAAACCCCCAATTATTATGGAAAAAAAATTACCAAGAATTATTACGGCAGCTTTACTTATTTTATCACTTTCTGCAGCTGCGCAGGTTACTGACAAAAGGATAAGCCAAAAAAATGTATCCGAAAACGGACAGCCTAGTTTAATTACCTTTAGCGATGTATCAACGTATAAAGGAACAGATTCTCAAAAAGTTTTTAAAGAACAGCTTGGACTAAAAGACAATCAGACTTTTAGAAAAGTAAAAACAGAAACTGATAAACAAGGTTACACGCATGAAAAATTTCAGTTGTATGAACAGGGAATTAAAGTAGAATTTGCCAATTATACTTTACATTCTGAAAACGGAAGATTAGTTTCGATGAATGGTGAATACTACAACATCGAAAATGTAAAACTTACTCCGGCTCTTTCTCCTCAGGAAGCTTTTAACAGAGCAGTTAGTCATACACACGCCTCGGAATATCTTTGGGATAAGCCACAAGATGCTAAAGAAATTGGATATGAAAAACCTGTTGGCGAGCTGGTTCTTCTGCCAGATATGGAACAACAGGGAGAAAAAAGAACGACAGACAATGTTCGTCTAGCTTACAAATTCGATATCTATGCAACAAAACCTTTGAGCAGAGGCGATTTGTATATAGATGCTCAAACAGGAAAAGCATTGTTTTATAATGCTGCAATTAAGCACTTAAACGATAATGTTCATGCAAGAAAAGTTTCTTCTTCAAAAAATGTAAGTAAAGAAACAGCTTCTGCAAAAAAAGCAATAGTAGCAGCAAATGCGGCCACTCGTTACAGTGGAACGCAAACAATAGAAACTACTTTGAGCGGTTCATCTTATATTTTATTAGACGGAACGCGTGGCAGCGGAATTCAAACTTATAATTCTGCAAGAACTGCAACTTATCCAACAACAAACTTTACCGATGCTGATAATAACTGGACAGCAGCAGAATATAATAATACCAATAAAGACAATGGAGCGCTCGACGCACATTGGGGTGCAGAAATGACCTATGATTATTGGTCTGCAGTACACGGCAGAAATAGTTATGACGATGCCGGGGCAAAAATTAAAAGTTATGTGCATTATAATTTAATTGCTGCAGGATATTCAAGTAACAACAATGCCTTCTGGAACGGAAGTGTTATGACATACGGCGACGGAAGCGGTACAGGCGGATTTGATATCTTGACTTCATTAGATGTTGCCGGACATGAAATTGGCCACGCAGTCTGTACATATACTGCAAACTTGGCATATCAAAAAGAATCTGGAGCAATGAACGAAGCTTTCTCTGATATATGGGCAGCTTGTATTGAATATCGCGCCGCGCCGACAAAGTCGACTTGGTTAGTAGGTGAAGATATTGAAAGAAGAAGCGGGCATGTAGCTCTTCGTTCAATGAGCAACCCAAAATCAGAAGGTCAGCCGGATACTTATGGAGGAACAAATTGGATTAGTGTAAGCTGTACGCCGACAAGCAGTAATGATTATTGCGGTGTGCATACCAACTCTGGAGTTTTTAATCACTGGTTTTATATTTTATCTGTTGGAAAAACAGGAACTAATGATATTGGAAGTTCATACAACGTAACAGGTATTGGAATTGATAAAGCAGCTAAAATTGCATTTCGTTTAGAAGATGTTTATTTAACTTCAAACTCAACTTTTGCAAATGCAAGAACATCAGGAATTCAATCTGCTATTGATTTGTATGGAGCAGGTTCTGCAGAAGTTATTGCAACTACAAATGCATTTTATGCGATAGGAGTAGGTGCAGCCTATTCTGGAACTACAGATACAGTAGCTCCATCTGCGCCAACAGGTTTGGCAGCTTCTGGAACAACCGGAACAACAACAAATTTGACATGGACAGCTTCAACAGATAATGTTGCCGTTACAGGATACGATATTTATCAGGGAACAAATTTAAAAGGTTCATCAACTACAACTTCATACAATGTTACGGGATTAACAGCACTAACAACTTACAGCTTTACTGTAAAAGCTAAAGATGCTGCGGGAAATGTTTCTGCAGCAAGTAATGCGGTTAGCGTTACCACAACAGCAGCGACAGTATCGTATTGTGCTTCTCAGGGAAACAGCACTGCTGATGAAAGAATAAGTAAAGTTGTTTTTGGAACAATCAATAATACGTCAACCGGAACAGCGGGGTATGAAGACTATACTGCTATTTCTACAAATGCAGCAAGAGGAAGTGCTTACACAATCACTATAACTCCGGTTTGGACATCAACAACTTACAATGAAGGTTATGCGGTATTTATCGATTATAACCAAGATGGAGATTTTGCAGATTCTGGAGAAACAGTTTGGACAAAAGCAGCATCAAAAACTACTCCGGTAACAGGAACGATTACAATTCCGGCAACTGCAGTTTTAGGCGCAACAAGAATGAGAGTTTCTATGAAATATAATGCTGTTCCAACATCATGCGAAGGATTCTCTTATGGACAAGTTGAAGATTATACCATAAACATAACAGCTTCTGGAACGATCGAAGCAGAACCAATTGCTGCGGGAATTGTTGAAACTGAAACAAAAGGATTTGCATTGTATCCAAACCCTGTTGAAAGTGAGCTAAATGTTACTGTTTCAGAAGAAAATGCATATTCGTATAAAATTATTAATGCTCTTGGGCAGCAGCTTGGTTCTGGACAAGTTTCAGGCGCAATTGATGTAAGCAGATTAAGCACAGGAATTTATCTTATCGAATTGAATAATGGCAAAGAAAAAATAGTTAAGAAATTTGCTAAAAAATAAAAACAGAGATTAATAAATAGAAACCCTTAAAAGGTTTTTACAGATTACCCAAAAAAGAAAAACCGCTCTAAATTGAGCGGTTTTTAATTTATAAAACTTTGCGAAACGTTTTTAAGTAATTAAATCACAAACAAAACCTCGCCTATGATTATAATATAAACTTAGTTCAGTTTAAAAGAAGCTCCTAAGCTGAAAGTAACTTGATTGTTTAAATGATCGAATACATCTTTCTCCGTGCTGTATTTTGCAATTGGAAAACCAAGCTCTGTGAAAACACCAAATCCATCAGTAAAAAAGTAACGTCCTCCAACATGTCCGCCAAAGTTACGTAACCCTAAACTTAAACCAGGATACACATCTAATTGTTTTACTCCAATAACACTGCTTAAGTTAGCATTAATTCTAGCCTTTGCATCAAAACGATCTTTAAATTCTGGTTTGTAATCGTTGTATGGAGTTGGGTCGTTGTGGTAAAAACCATTAAAATTATCTACTCCAAGTAAGTAATTGGCAACAAATCCAAACGAGAAATTTTCTCCTAAACCAAAATCAACAGAACCTTGAATTCCTGAACCGCCATCTTGAAGATTAGCACCCACGTTTACTCTAATGTCGCCTTTACCTGTAAAAGCCTCTTGTGCCTGAATAAATCCAAATGATACTAAAAACAATAATGTGATAACTTTTTTCATAAACTTAAATATTAATTATTTTGCTGGTGCAAATTTAGTTTTTTACAGATTAATTCCTACCTTTTTCGTTAGAATACAATTCATTTAACGGATCGCTCTGCCAGAACTCTTTGGTATTCACGTCCATAATTGTCAACGGACCTTTGAAAGCCGCACCCGTATCAACATTCCAAACGCAGGCTTTGTTTACAGGAACAGTCTGCCCAATTCTTGTAACAGGAGTATGGCCAATGTAGATTTCTTTATAAACGGTAAAACGCTTAGGATAATATAAATCGTCAGGTTTTAAATTTGGGTCTAATGCTAAAGCTGATTCCCAAAGTGTTCTGTCCCAATAAAATAATTTTGGAAAATATTCCCAGACTACACCATTTAAATTGGTAAATCCGGCGTGAACAAAAAGTCGGTTTTCATCATCAAGATAATAATCTTTCAATGATTCAAAAAAAGCAATGTGTTCTTTTTTTCTTTCAGCAGATATTTTAGAATATCCTTCAACAGTAGCCTTTCCGCCATGTTTGTACCACATTTCTTCATCAAAATCCTCATGTCTGTTTTCCAGCCAGTCTAATGCCAGCTGATCATGATTTCCTCTAATGCAAATGCAGTTTTGTTTGGTTTTAAGGTCGATTAAAAAGTCAATAACTTCTGCCGACTGGCTCCAGCCGTCAACATAATCGCCTAAAAATATAAGAGTATCTTTTGTAGTAACTTCGGCTTTCTTCAATACTTGTTCAAGTGCGAGTAATCCTCCGTGTATGTCGCCTATAACAAATGTTCGCATTTTTAAATATTTCGGATGTAACTACAAAAATAAGTAAAATGATTTGTTTGGATTCATTTAGTTGATAATCTTTAAAAATTGATACTATTTATAACTATTGACAACGCTTTTTTATTGCTTTTCCTTTTTAAATTTGCATAATGTCAAATGTGCCAACATATCGAAAAATTATCCATATTGATATGGATGCTTTTTATGCTTCGGTAGAGCAGATGGATAATCCTGCTTTGCGCGGAAAACCTTTGGCAGTAGGCGGTTCAGAAAATAGAGGAGTAGTTGCAGCGGCAAGTTACGAAGCCAGAAAGTTTGGTGTTCGCAGTGCTATAAGCGGTGTTTTGGCCAAAAAATATTGTCCCGAAATTATTTTTGTCCGCCCAAGATTTGACCGATACAAAGAAATTTCATCCAAAATCCATAAAATCTTTCACGAATATACCGATCTGGTTGAACCGCTTTCGCTGGATGAAGCTTATCTCGATGTAACCCAAAATAAAAAAGGAAATCCAAGCGCCAGTTTATTGGCACAAGACATCAGAAACCGAATTTTTAATGAAGTTGGATTAACCGCTTCGGCAGGAATATCGGTCAATAAATTTGTAGCTAAAATTGCCAGTGATGTCAATAAACCAAACGGACAAAAAACGGTTAATCCAGAAGAAATTATTCCTTTTTTAGAAGAACTGCCTATTAGAAAGTTTTACGGTGTTGGAAAAGTTACGACTGAAAAAATGTACCAGCTCGGAATTTTTACGGGCTTAGATCTTAAAAGCAAATCGTTGGAATTTCTTGAAAAACATTTTGGTAAGTCTGGTACTTTTTATTACAGCGTGGTTCGCGGTATTCATAACAGCGAAGTTAAACCGCACCGAATAACTAAATCTGTTGCCGCAGAACATACTTTTGATGTAAATCTTTCTTCAGAAATTTTCATGCTCGAACAATTAGAGAGAATAGCTGTTTCGCTTGAAAAACGATTAAAGAAGCATAATGTTTCAGGAAAAACAGTGACTCTAAAAATAAAGTACAGCGATTTTACCCAGCAGACAAGAAGTAAAACACTGCCTTATTTTATTTCAGATAAAAGTTTGATTATGGAGATTGTAGAAGAATTACTTTATCAGGAAAAAATGAAAGATTCGGTTCGGTTACTCGGAATTTCACTCAGTAATTTAAATACCGAAGAAAAAAAGGCGGTTGTAGTACAATTGAAATTTGCTTTTTAATTCGTATAAATAAGGTTTAACGTAATCTAATTGCAATTTTAGTGCTATCTTTGAGGGAAAAGTATTTCGAAAATTCATTTAAAATGAAAAAGAATAGCTCTGAAGATATAACAAACCGCACTTTGGTGCCAATCTTGGCCTTAGATCTTCATTATGAGTATTTAAATGAATTAAAAGCTGTTTTTGCCGATTTGAAAAAGGTAAATAAAATCGCTTCTCAATTTACCTGGAACGAAAAAGATCTCAAAATAGAAGAAAGAATCAAAGAAGAAGTAGTGCTTATTACTGATTTAGATTTGAAAATTGTTTTTGCCTCAAACCGAATTAAAAGAATGACAGGGTATCAGGAAGAAGAAGTTTTAGGAAAAACACCTAAAATGTTTCAGGGGCCTGCAACTTCTAAATCTGTTTTAAAAGAAATTAAAGAAGCCATCCGACTAGAAGTTCCGTTTAAAAAAACAATAGAAAACTATAAAAAGGACGGAAGGACTTATAAATGCAGTGTCGATGCAGCGCCGATTTATAATTTAAAAGGCAAAATTTCCCATTTCATAGCATTTGAAAAAGAAGATAAAACCACTTAGAGGTTTTAACCGCAAAGTACGCAGCTTTTTAATCCGAAGCCACAAAGAAAAATGATCTATTAAGAATAAAAAAAACCGCCCAAACAGGCGGTTTTGTATTTAAAACTTAGCAGCTTAGAACCTCAGTACCTTAGCCACTAAAAAAAAATTATAAATTTTCAAAGAAATCATTCCCTTTATCATCCGTGATAATGAAGGCAGGGAAATCTTTAACAGTGATTTTACGAACTGCTTCCATTCCTAATTCTTCAAAATCAACCACTTCAACCTTTAAGATATTATCTTGTGCCAAAATAGCAGCAGGACCTCCAATAGAACCTAGATAGAATCCGCCGTATTTGTTGCAGGCATCAGTAACTTGTTTAGTACGATTTCCTTTAGCAAGCATAACCATGCTGCCGCCATTTTTTTGGAATTCATCTACATAAACGTCCATACGCCCGGCTGTTGTAGGGCCGAAACTTCCTGAAGCCATTCCTTCCGGAGTTTTTGCTGGACCAGCATAATATACCGGATGGTTTTTAAAATATTCCGGCATTGGTTTTCCGGCGTCTAATAATTCTTTAATTTTTGCGTGAGCAATATCTCTAGCTACAATAACAGTTCCGTTTAGTTTTAAACGGGTTTTGATAGGATATTGAGATAGTTTAGCCAAAATATCCGCCATTGGCTGATCTAAGTCAACTTCAACCGGAGCTTCTAAATGCGGCGCCGTTTCTGGTAAAAACTGTTTTGGATTTACTTCTAACTGCTCAACGAAGATTCCGTCTTTTGTAATTTTTCCTTTAATGTTTCTATCTGCAGAGCAAGAAACCCCTAATCCAACTGGACAAGAAGCAGCGTGACGAGGTAAACGAATGACACGAACGTCATGTGTGAAATATTTTCCTCCAAACTGAGCTCCAATTTCACTTTCCTGACAGATTTTCTGAACGCGTTCTTCCCATTCTAAATCACGAAATGCCTGACCAGCCATGTTTCCTGAAGTTGGCAGATTGTCATAATATCCGGCAGAAGCTTTTTTAACAGCACTTAGGTTCGCTTCCGCAGAAGTTCCTCCAATTACTAAAGCCAAATGATAAGGCGGACAAGCCGAAGTTCCTAAGTCTTTGATTTTGGCGCGGATAAATGCATCCATAGATTTATCGTTCAATAACGATTTTGTCTGTTGGTATAAGTATGTTTTATTTGCAGATCCGCCTCCTTTTGCCATAAAAAGGAATTCGTAAGAAGTTCCCTTTTTAGCATAAATATCAATTTGTGCCGGAAGATTCGATCCTGAGTTTTTCTCTTCAAACATCGAAATCGGAACAATCTGCGAATAACGCAAATTACGTTTTTGGTATGTATTGAAAATTCCTTTGCTTAACCATTCAGCATCATCAACACCTGTAAAGATGCTTTCGCCTTTTTTAGCCATTACAATTGCTGTTCCGGTATCCTGACAGCTTGGTAATTGACCTTCGGCAGCAACTGAAGCATTTTGAAGTAAATTGTAGGCAACAAAACGATCATTATCTGTAGCTTCAGGATCGTCAAGAATGTTTCTTAGTTTTTGTAAATGCGACGTTCTAAGCATGAACGAAACATCGGTTAAAGCTTCTTCAGCTAATAATTCTAAACCTTTTGGATCAACGGTTAAAACTTCACGTTCTCCAAATTTTTCAACTTTTACAAAATCAGAGGTGATTTTGCGGTACTGCGTATCATCCTTTAAAATTGGATAAGGATCTTGGTATATAAAATCAATCATTTCTTTGTTTTTTTACAAAGTTAGAAATTATTTACCTAAGAAAGAATTTGAATAAGACCTCTTAAAACAGTTTTATTGCTGATTGTGAAACTCGTTAAAAGTCATTTTCTTTTCGAAATAAGGTTTCTCTTTTGCCGAAAGCAGTTTCTTTTTCCATTTGTCTCCTTTTAGTGAAAATGAAATGGAATCAGAGTAAGTTACAATGCCAGAATCCTCAGAATCATCATCTGAAGGTTCAAATGCAACAGTTTTGCAATAAAAGTTTTTAGGGTCTTTTCCAGTCTCATCGCTTGCAAATTCAGTCCAGCTTCCCCAGCCACTGTCAGACATTGAATACCATTGGTGAACAAGCTGAAGATCATTATTTTTTAAGTAATACAGATAGTTGTCATGAGTATAACCGCAAGCCGGATATCCCGAAGTAATTTTTATAAAAGAAGAATTTTTATCTGATGAATCTTTTAAACCAAATGATCCGTACCATTCAGCGCCTTTTTCATATTGTTTGATTTCTACATTTGAAGAAGCAACTTTGGTTTTATTCTGATAAAAATCAAGTCTGAATTTAGAAGTTACAATACT
Organism: Flavobacterium sp. KACC 22758; assembly: GCF_028736135.1. Classification (NCBI taxonomy): domain Bacteria; kingdom Pseudomonadati; phylum Bacteroidota; class Flavobacteriia; order Flavobacteriales; family Flavobacteriaceae; genus Flavobacterium; species Flavobacterium sp. KACC 22758. The sequence continues at coordinate 5,481,150 of NZ_CP117878.1, read as the reverse complement.
GTCTTTATCTACTTCTTTCTCCATTAAGTTTGCCAGAATACGGCTGACATTTGCATTTTTCTCCTCAGAAAGAATAATAGTGTCAATATGCAGCGGAAGTTTTTCGGTTTCTTTTGCATTGGTTTCGGCTACTTCTGGAATTTCAATAGAATTAAAATCTGCTGTCTCCGTTTTTTTCTGTTCTTTTTGGCATGCAGCAAAAAGAATTGCAATTAAGATATATTGTATTTTCATGATATTACATTAGATCCTCAAAAATATATCTTTCTTCGTATTGTACATTGAATTTGTTCAGAAAATTTAGATATTCTTCGTTGAAATTTTGTTTTTTGTGATGCTCTTTTTGATTTTGAATGTATTTATAAACGGAATCAATTTGAGACTGGCTATATGAAAATACTCCATAACCTTCCTGCCATGAAAATTTTGATTTTGTTAATTGATTGTCATTGATGTATTTGGAAGATTTAGCCTTTACAGTTTTCATTACTTCTGAAATTGTTATTGTTGGTTTAAGTGCTAAAAGACAATGAACATGATCTTCAACTCCATTAATAATCATTGTTTTACATCCTGTTTCATTGATTAGGTTTCCAATGACGCCGCATAAATTTGATTTCCATTTTTCTTCGATTACTGCATTTCTATATTTTACTGCAAAAACAACCTGAATATAAACCGGATGATAAGTGTTTGCCATTTTGAATTTTTTCGCAAATGAAATAAATCTTATGGTTGAATCAATGTTTTTTGTAATATTTAACTTTCTTTTTGTCGGTTTAAATATGCCGTTCCTACGGAACTTTCAACTGGGACGGTATTATAATCAACGGATTAAAATCCGTTGCTGCAAAAAGAATCATTCCTTCGGAATTTCGTGCTTTTTAAAAAAACCAAGTCGCCACAAAAATAGCCGTAATAACACAAATAAGATCAACCAAAAGCATCGTTCCTAAAGCATAACGGGTATTTTTGATATTAACCGATCCAAAATAAACCGCAATTACATAAAACGTACTTTCGGCGCTGCATTGGAAAATACTGCTTAATCTTGCTGTTAAAGAATCGGCTCCAAAAGTATTCATAGAGTCGATAAGGAAGCCGCGTGATCCTGCAGAACTAAACGGACGAAGCATTGCAACCGGTAAAGCATTTGTGATTTCTTTGCTTACACCCATGTTAGAAAATACAAACGCAATTCCATCACTGATAATTTCGAACAAACCGCTGTTTCTGAATAAAGAGATAGCAACCAGCATTCCTAAAACATAAGGAAAAATAGTAACTCCGGTTTTAACACCATTATTAGCGCCAACAACAAAAGTGTCAAAAACAGTTGTGTTGGCTTCGCTGAATTTCTTTTCATTTTTGAAAGAGAAAATCAAAGTAAAAGCAATAATGGCAATTAAGATTAATCCAGAAAGGTTAGAAGTGAAGTAGTTTTTTCCAATTAAGTCTAAATGATTAACATACATCAATAAGCCAATAATGGCAGCGATTAATCCCATTAGACCAATAAGAAGCGAAGCACTTTTAAAATTTATTTTTTGTTTGATACCCACAATTAAAAAGGCAGCAATTGTTCCTATGAAAGAAGTAATAATACAAGGCAGCATAACATCTGCAGGATTACTTGCGTTTGCAGCAGCACGATATCCAATAATTGAAGTCGCAATTAAGGTTAAACCCGATGCGTGCAGACACATAAACATAATCTGGGCGTCGCTGGCTTTGTCTTTATCGGGGTTTATTTCCTGTAAACTCTCCATGGCTTTAAGTCCAAATGGTGTTGCAGCCGAATCCAATCCCAAGAAATTAGCAGCAAAGTTTAAAGTCATGTATGAGATTGACGGGTGATTTTTTGGGATACTTGGAAAAACCTTTACAAACACCGGACTCAATACTTTAGCCAGATTTCCAGATGCACCTGAAACAATTAAAAGTTCCATTAAGCCGCAGAAAAAAGCCAAGTAAGCAATCAAGGGCAAAATTAAATCAACCAAAGTGCTTTTACAAGTCGGCAGTAAACCATCAGATTTCTGAAGTCCGCTGTAAATTTTTACAGTTTTGTTTTTATAAACATAAGTCGTGTCAGCATTAAGCGTGTCACGATTAATAATCATGGTTTGATCCGGAGCTTTTTTTATACTGTCTTTAATAAAAACAGGAAGCTGTTCAATGTATTTTTCAGATACCAGAATTGGATCGTCTTTCTTTCCATTTAAAATAGAATCAATAGTATAAGTGTTGGCCGTAAATAAGCTCACAACAATAAAAACAATCGAAGAAATAAAAATAACTAACCAAAATCTGCTTAATACCATAATTCTATTTTTTTGTAAATGTAATTATTTAGCCAGAATATGCACAAAGATTTTATTTATTGAGACGGGAATTCGATAATTAAGGGCATGTATAATGTTTAAATATGTCGCCCCACCGAAGTGAAACATAATGATTCAGTTTTTTAGAATAGTAGATTATTCAATAATAACTTTAGTTTCCAAATATTTCTCAAAAGACTTAATCCCTCCAAATAAAATTTCTTTTTTTGAACTTTCAGTTTCATTAAAAAACTCCGTTTCAATTTTGGCGTGTTCTTTTTTTATGGTTCGTTTCCATATTCCAATAACTTTTCCATTTTCCAGAATTATTGGTTTAAAGATGCCGTTATTGGTAAAAACCTTAGTTTGATGATCTGATAGAAAAGAAGCTTCTCTAGTTTTATACGAAATCAAAATTTCATCAAAAGCAGGAAGAAAGTGTACGCTTTCGCGGAAAGAATTCTCGTCAGATCCTTGATTCGTAAAGTAATACGTTTGACTGTTGATATCAACGGAGTTTATTTGCAACTCAATTGCGTTAATGGCTTTTTTACAGATAGTTGGCGCAAAACCAGACCACCACGAGAAATCGAGTAAAGTTGCTGGACCGTGGCTTTCAAAATAACGCTTGGCCAATTTTGCTAAAGCTTCTTCTTTTGTAAAGTTCGTTTTTGGTTTTTTGACACGTTCTTCAAGTAAGGCATACGTGATTTGTTTACCTTTCATTTTTCCATTGCAAACCAAACCATCAAGTTCTGCATGCATCATAATCGCTGCACTAAGAAAATCTTCTTTCGAAGTTTTCTTAATGTCAAGTTCCTGCATGATTTCATCTCGGGTTAAATGTGTATTTCCAGATAATAATTTTTCAATCGAATTAATTGTTTTGTCTAATTTCTTGATGTCAAAACCATATTTTTTAACAGCAGAAATTGTCATTTTTTGTACTTGAGGTCCAGAAAGATCAAGCATCCAGTAAATATCATCAGCTGAAACAAAATGCCAGGTTGGCCGTAAAATATGAGTCCGAATAATTTGTGCCGAGTTTATAGCTTCTTCAATTTCTTTTTCAGAAGCATCACATCTGGAACCAATTGCCCACTTTGCCATGGCATAATCCTGAGCCTGCATGGCACCCAAATGACGCACTATTGTCTGCGGAGAACATTTCTCTGTTTTGTAAAGTTTTTGTGAAACAAGCCGGTGATGTGAAATTTCCTCGTATGTCATTATTATAAACTATTTAAAAACTGTAAGTTATGTTAGTTTACCTCAATATAAACTTTGTATCTCAAAAACTATACATGAATTATTTCTTCATCAATCAGCAAATCTTCTCGACGTAAACGAAGAAAAATCTGTGCTACGGCAATTGTATCTTTTTCACAATACGTAATAATTCGGTCAATGTCTTTTTCTACATAATAAACATGTGCAACCTGACTGCCGTCGATATCTCCTTTTGGAGAAGGAACGCCTAGAATTTTGGTGAGTAATTTTAAAGATGTAAAATGTTTGTAATCACCAAACTTCCATAATTCTAAAGTATCAAGGTGTGCTATTTCCCACGGCTTTTTCCCAAATAAATTTAGTTTGTCCGGAATAGCAATTTGATTGATGATCATTCGGCGGGCCAGAAAGGGAATGTCAAATTCTTTCGCATTATGTCCGCATAAAAGATGTTGCGGCTGATTAAAATGATTGTTCAACAGGTTATTAAAGTCTTTCAGGATCTTTTTTTCTTCTCCAAAAAAAGAAGTCACCCTAAAATTCCGAATATCGCCTTTGATTGTAAAATAGCCTACCGAAATACAAATAATCTTTCCAAACTCAGCCCAAATTCCGGCACGGTCATAAAATTCTTCTGGTGTAAAATCGTCTTTTCGCTGATATTGTGTTTTAGTATCCCAAAGTGACTGCATTTCTGCATCAAGTGAATTAAAGTTTTCTTCTTCCGGAACGGTTTCTATATCAAGAAATAGAATATTGTTTAGGTTTATTTTTTCAATCATTTTTATGCGGACATTATTGTGCGTATAAAATTACATAATTAATGATTATCCCCTAATGTAATTCTCAAACGATTCAAAGTATTCATAATTGAAATGCTTGCAGTTAAATCGACTAATTCTTTCTCGGTAAAAACTATTTCTAATCTCTTTCTAATGGCAGTTAAATCTGTTTCCATTTTTGTAATTGCTTCTGCCCATTCCAAAGCCAGTTTTTGTTTTTCATCAAACGCATCAGAAAGTTTCCACCCTGATAATTTATCAAGTAGGTTTTGTTCAATTCCAAATTCTCTTAATTCGTTAGAATGAAAACTGCAGCAATAAGCGCAGCCATTTAATTGTGAAACTCTAAGATCTGTCAATGCCAGAAGCTTAATGTCTATTTCTGATTTTCTAACACTTGTGTGAGCTTTGTATAAATGCCCAATTGTTTCCTGCGAAATTTTAATGTAATCCATAATGTGATTTAATTTTTTTGCAAATTTACATCAGGAAAAACCTTAAATTTTAATACTCACTTTTATGTAGTATACTTACTTTTTTGAAAGTATATCATAATCAAATCTTTGAATCATGCCGGAATTTTTTTACGACAATAAATTGTATTATACTCCAATTGAATTTGCATTAAATCATATTGGAGGAACATGGAAAATGCCAATTCTGTGGAGACTGCACAAAAACGTTTTGAGATACGGGGAGTTAAAAAAGGATATTCCGCATATTACTGATAAAATGCTTGCAAGCCAGTTAAAAGAGTTAGAAGGGAAAGGCTTAATTGAGAGAAAAGTATATCCTGTTGTGCCTTCAAAAGTAGAATACTCCATTACTGAAAAGGGAATGAAAGCTATTCCTGTTATTGAAACAATTATGAATTATGGTTATGAATTAGTGAAGGAAGCGGGTATCGAATTTCCTCCTAAAAAATAAAAACCTAAAATAGACTTTGTTGTTTACTTGGACTTTCGTGTTCCAAAAGCCATTTTTTACGGGATAATCCTCCGGCGTAACCTGTTAAAGAACCATTTGTGCCAATAACACGATGGCAGGGAACTACAATCCAAAGCGGATTTTTTCCATTTGCCGAAGCCACGGCCCGAATTGCTTTTACATCGCCCAGCTTTTTGGTTTGATCCATATAACTTACCGTTTTCCCGTATGGAATTTCTAGTAATGATTTCCAGACTTTTTGCTGGAATTCGGTACCCTGAGGATTTAGTTTTAAGTCAAAATCGGTTCTTTTGCCTTCAAAGTATTCTTCAAGCTGTGAAACGGCATCTTTTAAAACCTTTGGAATTTTTTTTGAAACTTCGTTTGTTCCTACATCAGAAACTGAAATTACAGCAATACCATCTTCATCACCAACTATTTTGGTAATTCCTAAAGGCGAATTGATATATACTGTTTCCATAATTTAACCGTAAAGTTTTTACCGTAAAGACACGATGGTTTCACAAAGTTCGCAAAGTTTTTTTAAACGATATAAGTTAGGTTAGTAATTGTTTTGCCGTGCAAAGTTTGGGAAGTCTTGATTAAATGAACTTACACAACTTATATGGTTTAATAATTCTCGATCTTAAATTGATAGTTTAGAATATTTTCAATTTTTTTGCTTGAAATAGTCTTTTTGATATTTGATTTCTCTGAACTGAATTTTGGCAAAACTAAGTTTTGTTCTTTTGCTTTTAGAGTATAATATTCCTCTCTTGTTGGATGAAAAGGAGCAACGGCATTAAAAACAGTATTCCATTTTTCTTGTTTTATGATTGCTTCAATAACTCCAATGCAGTCATTTTGATGAATTAGATTTACTGGCGCGTCCGGATTTTCAAGATTTTCTTTTCCAGCCAGAAATTTAACAGGATGACGATCTTCGCCAATTAACCCGCCGAAACGCAAAATCGTAGTTTCGAAGTTTGGATTATTTTGAAGAACCTTTTCTGCTAAAAGCAATTGTTTTCCGCTTTCGGTTTCCGGATTAGGAATTGTTTCTTCGGTAATACAATCATTATCATCTCCATAAACAGAAGTTGAACTCACAAAAAGTACTTTTTGAATGCTTGATTTTTCTATAAATGAAATCAGATTTTCGATTTTTCGCACAAAAACCATATTAGAATCTGAAACAACAGCTCGTAACTTTGGCGGAATATCAATAATCAGGATTTCGCTTCCGGCTAGAAAATCAGTAAAGTTTTCAGAAACGCTGTCGCTTTCAACAATAACCAAAAATGGATGTATTCCAGCATCTTTTAATATTGAAAGTTTATTTTCAGATGTTGTCGATCCGTTTACCGTATGTCCTTTTTCGATTAGTTTTTTGGCTAAGGGGAAACCCAGCCAGCCGCAACCCAATATGCTTATTTGTTTCATTTTGTTTTTTGAGGTTGAAAGAAACAAAGATACAAAGGTTCAGAGGTTTTTGCTTCACGCAGATTTAAACACATTTTAAAAATATTTCAATCCTCTAATGTGTGGCTGAATTTTCTGTATTCGCCCCTGGATTGGGAAATTTAATCATCATAAAGTTAATGTAAATCGGACTTTATCTTTTCCTTTTGCGCCCATTCTGTTGTAAAATTTAATAGCTCTTTCGTTAAACTGAGGTGTCTGCCATTGTATGTTAACGCAGTTATTTTCGATCCCAATTTCTTTTAGTTTATCGATTAAAACTTCACCAATTCCAAAACTGCGGGCTTCTTCTTCCAGAAATAAACAATCCATATACAAAAATTCGGCAGTGTTCCAGGTAGAAAAATCGAAAGTATAAGAAACATATCCTACAATAGTGTTTTTTACTGCAACAACTAAACAATGCAGTTTTGGGTTTTCGCTAAATAAGGCTTTTTTCAAACCTTCTTCTTTGCCTTCCGGAGAATAGTCGGCCTTTTCGAAGTCGGCGTGTTTTTGACATAAAATAACCAGTTTGGGTAAATCGGCGATTTCGCACTTTCTAATTAAATATTCCATTGGAGGTTGATTTCGTTTTGTAAAAAATTAATAAAATGCTGAAAATAATCAGGATAAGTTTCGTTAGCTCTGGTAGCGATAAAATGTTTTCGTTTTAAGCCATTTTTGCCCACTTTTACCGCTTTAATTGAATTATTCTTGATATGTGGCTGCAATGCCCATTTTGCCATCGACATAATGCCCATATCAGCTTTTACCATTTCAAGAGAAGCTTCTGTTAATGGAAGCGGTGTTATCTTTTTCGGACTTACTTTGGCTGGAGCCAAAAAATACTGATGAATTGTAACCGTTTCCATAGGAAGGGAATGAATAATTAAATGTTCAGTTACAAAATCTTCGGCAACGACATACTTTTTGTCGGCCCACGGATGGTTTTCTGAAATCACCACTACTACTTCATCCTGAAATAATTCGGTGTATTTTATATGATGGTCTTTTATAGTGTCGCTTACAATGGCGATGTCAATCGTGTTTTCTAAAAGTTTTTGAAGCGGAATATGAGTGGCTTCGGTAACAATTTTCAATTCAACATTTGGATATAAAAGGTGAAACTGCTTTAAAACCGATGGAAGCCAGTGATAACTGGAAAAACATTCTGTACTGATTCTAATTTCGCCATGTTCTCCAAAAACCATCTGTTTGATCTGACTTTCGGTTTCGGTGAGTTTGTTTAGGATTTCATTTGCCAGTTCATAGATTTTTTCTCCGGCTTTGGTAAGAACCAGTTTTTTATTGGTTCTTAAAAAAATGGGCGTACCCAATTGATATTCTGCTTCTTTGAGCTGATGACTCAAAGCCGATTGTGTCAAGTGAAGTTTGTCAATAGCTTTTGTTATGCTTCCTTCTTCAACAATTGCTTTTATCAATTTTAAATGACGTATTTCCATTTTTAAAGTATTGGTACAACAAAGTAACAAAAATTTAAACTGGCTTTTGCATGAAAAAAACTAATGTCGTTTATGAATTCTTTTCGTTTTTATGACATCTAATGATCTTCTACTTTTGAAAAAACAAATCGCTAAAACACAATTAAAATGGAAACACAAATTAAACATTACGAGAATAAGTTAGCTTTTGAAATGGATCCTTCAGATTTATTTGACGCTTTAAATAATGGTGAAAAAGTAATAGCACTTGATGCCAGAAAAGCTTTTGGATTTGAAGCAGAACATATCCCAAATGCGATTAACATTCCGCATCGAGAAATGTCGGCAGAAACAACAAAATATTTAGATAAAGATGTTTTGTATGTTACTTATTGCGATGGAATTGGCTGTAATGCTTCAACAAAAGGTGCTTTGAATATGACTAAATTAGGATTTAAAGTAAAAGAGCTGATGGGTGGAATCGAGTGGTGGAAGTTCGACGGATATGCAACAGAAGGTTCTAAAGGAATTAAAACAGGTTTAAAAATTGAATGTGCCTGTTAAAAATAAAAAGCAGACTTTATAATCAAAGTCTGCTTTTTTATTATTTTGAAAATACTTTATTACGGCTGCGTAACAGGCTGTATTAAACTGTCTTTTGCAATTACGGCGCTGTCTTTAACTGGTGCCGGCTGTATAGGCGGATTAACCGGAGCGGTATATCGTTTAATTTTCTGCTGAATCATTACGGCATCATTCAATACAAATGGAGTCGGCATCATCCAGTCGCTTCTTGGATTTACTTTAAGCAGAGGATTTGTCATTAAATCAAAAGAACTTTCAATTAAATCCATATCAAAAATAGACGATTTGTTAATATAGAAATCCATAACAAGCGGTTCGTTGCCTACAACATAATAGCATAACAGGCGCATTCCTTCTCTTTCTAAACGATTTGTCTTTTCGCCCGAAGTAGATACACCATTTGCTTTGAAATTATAAAATGTCATTTTTGGATTAGCGTAAATATCGTAACGGTTCACTTTTCTATTTGGCGTAATCTTGATTTTTAAATAGCGATTATTGCCCACAACGCTGTCTTTCAGGAAAGCAATAGTTGGTTTTGGAACATCAACAATTGGTGCAATGGAGCTGTATGTAAATCCTGTATTGTATTTACTTGCAATTGGCAGACTGTTGAGCCCAACAACTTTTTGATTTTTCTGTCCTAAATACGTTTTAGTCCATTCATCAAGGTTTACATCATAAGTTGCCCAAACTGCCGAGTTGGTGTTTGCATTATAGATATATAACAAACTGTTAGATTTTGCTTTTCCTGGTTCATAGCTGGAATGAACACCTGCGTAAATAAAAAATCCGATGGAAACAGCAAAGAAAACCATAATCCATACGCCTTTTTTAGCGAAAGTATTAAATATTGGAAGTAATAATCCGAAAAGAAGAACGGTTAGAATTGCACTTCCAAAAAGTATTTTTAAACCTAAACCAATTGGAAACATTACTATAAACGGAGCAATAATAGCCAAAGCCGGAATACTGAAAAGTAAATTCATGCCTAAACTGTAATGCTGCGTAAAAACGAAGATTCCAAATAAAAGAATTCCAAAATACACCGGAATAATTAAGAATCCTGCTCCGGTTAAGCTGTTTGCTAAAAAGGCATTAATAATAATCCAAAGCAGCAAAGGCGCTACGAAATGGGTCATTGTTATTTTTGCATCAGAAAAGTGGTGGTAAAAAGCAAAGCAGATTGCAATACTTAAAGTTACAAACGCTCCAATGTAAGCATGTCCGTTGTATGTAAATCCGTTTAACAGATCAGAATACTGCGGGTAAATCTCTAAAATGATTTTCCATCCTAAAAAGGTTACCAAACCGGCAATAATTACCGATCCTAAAAGCGGTACAAAACCTTTGAATATTTCTCTTAATGAAATCATTCTTTTGGCTTTTCCAATAAACATAAAAAGCATTAAAAGACCGAAAGCGATAAGTGTCATTGGCATTACCCATGAAAAAGGATAACTTATGAAAGAAAAAGGAGCATTGAAATAAACGTAATCTTCTGAATTTGGTGAAGTAATTTGGTTTAAGTCAGTATTTGCGAAGTATTTTAATAAAGGCATCAAATAAGAACCCTGATGCGCCAATGTCATTTTGTTTAAATGCTGAACATCGTCCTGCTGTGTGTGATAATTGTAATGTCCGTCGATAAAAGCAAAGTTAAACCCCTGAATATTTCCCTGCTCTCTAAAAACAGTCAAATCAGTATCATTTGGAAGCATTTTATAGATGCTGTACATCAATGAATTTGAAACCGGATAAGAAGGTTTTGCTTTGGTAAATTCTTTTACAAGTGCCTGATTTCCCTGATTGGTTTCCATCAGCATATAACTTGGTCCTGAAGTCCCTCTTGCTTCAAAGTTTAAAACCAAACCAACATCTTTTGCCCACGGATGTTTGTTTACAAAAAGTGCCGCGCCGTTTAAACCCAATTCTTCAGCATCTGAAAAAAGAATGATGATATCGTTTTTCTGAGGTTCTTTGGCATATAAAAAAGCCCTGATTCCTTCTAATATTGTGGCAACCCCAGAGGCATCATCACTTGCACCTTTTGAAAAAGAATGCGGTGCACTATCGTAATGAGAAAGTAATAATAGTGCTTTTGTATTGTTTGTTCCCTTTATTCGGGCAAGGATATTTTTAGATTTTACCAAAAGCCCTTTGTCATTAAGAGTAAAACCTTCCTGAACACTTGTTTCTAATCCAATTCTGTTAAGCTCAAGTTTAAGATAATTAGCAACCAATTCATGATTAGTTGAACCTACATAATGAGGTTTTTGAGCTATAATTTCAACCTGATTTAAAGCTCTTTCGGTAGAAAAATCAGCGAGAGCTTCATCATTTTTTGAAATGTATTGAGGCATCATTGTGGCATATATAGCAGCTAACAATGCCAGAATGCAGATTATTGCGAGAATCGAGGTGGGGTTTTTTCTCATAGTAAATACATCTAAATTTCTTTTTTAACAAGCATATAATAATCATTGTCCAAAGATCTATATCCCTGGTCGTACAGGAAATAGTAGGTATTGCCTGTTTTGGTCTGCAAGATATTAGTAAAGAAATCAAAATCAAAGCCTTTGTTAATCATTTTGTCCCTCGTTGCTTTTGATTTTCCATCAACATTCAGCTCCGATAAAATGCGATAATTTTTTCGTAGCTTATTATTTACATTCCGCATATAATTGTTGCTGTCTTTGTTTATTTTGTTATTATAAGCATTACGGCAGCTGTCTGAACAAAACTTTTTATCTTCCCTGCCTACAAGTTTTTCAGAGCATTCAAGACACGTTCTCATTATTTTGTTTTGTTAATTTGATACAAATCTGTTCTTCTGTCTTTTAGAATTCGCACACTTCCATGTTCATGAAGATTTTTCAATAAATTTAGATCAACATCAACAATCAAAGTCATTTCTGTATTTGGAGTAGCTTCTGCTTTAATTCCATTACTTGGAAAAGCAAAATCAGAAGGCGTAAAAACCGAAGCCTGAGCATATTGAATATCCATATTGTTTACTTTCGGAAGATTTCCAACACAGCCGGCAATGGCTACATAACATTCGTTTTCGATCGCACGCGCCTGAGAGCAGTGTTTAACACGAGTGTAAGCATTTTGAGTATCGGTTAGGAACGGAACAAATAAGATATTCATTCCTTCATCGGCCAATAATCTTGAAAGTTCCGGGAATTCGACATCATAACAAATTAAAATTCCAATTTTACCACAGTCCGTATCATAAGTTTTAAACTCAGATCCACCTTTCATTCCCCAATGATGCACTTCATTTGGTGTGATATGAATTTTATAATACATTTCAGAAGTTCCGTCTCTTTTGCATAAAAAACCAACATTATACAAAATACCATTTTCGAGATGCGGCATACTTCCTGTTATAATATTGATATTGTATGAAATGGCAAATTCCTGAAAGCGTTTTCTAATGGGGTCAGAGTGTCTTGCCAATTCCCGAATCGCTTCGGCTTCAGATAAGTGATTAAAATCGGCCATTAAAGGAGCCGTGAAAAGTTCTGGAAAAAGAGCAAAGTCACTTCCATAGCCGGAAACGACATCAATAAAAAATTCGGCCTGTTCAAAAAGAGCTTCAACATTATTAAGCTGACGCATCTGCCATTGAATTAATCCTAAACGAATAATGCTTTTTTCAGAATTAATCAACTTTGGACTTTCGTCATAATAGACATTGTTCCATTCCAGAAGAACTGCAAATTCTTTAGATTCTTCGTCGCCTTCCAGATAATTTTTAATGATGCGTAATACATGAAAATCATTGCTCAATTGAAATGAAAGAACCGGATCATGAAGTTCCTTGTCTTTTACTTTTTCAATATAATTTCTTGGTGAAAGCTTTTTCGAATATTGATTGTAATTGGGAATCCTTCCTGCAAAAACAATCGCTTTTAAGTTCAGTTGTTCACAAAGTTCTTTTCGGGCATCATAAAGACGTCGGCCCAAGCGAAGTCCGCGGTAGTTTGGATGAATAAAAACATCAATTCCGTACAAAATTTCACCGTCAGGATTATGGGTCGAAAAAGTATAATCGCCAATGATTTGTCTGTAATTGTGTCTTTTGTCTACCAGTTTTTCATCAACAATAAGCGATAATGCCGAACCTACGACTACGCCGTCGACTAATATTACCAATTGTCCTTCGGGAAATATTGAGAGTAGTTTTTTGATGTCATTAGATCTCCAATAGGAGTTTGCCATTTCTGGATACGATTCAACCATTGAATTTTTCAATTGTTTATAATCTTCAAACGCAAGGTTTCGTAACTCAACTTTTTTAATTTCTGTCTGCATATATGTACGATTTATCTCAAATATAGCAAAAATAAATTCCATTTACAAACGCTTACAAATATTTACAACCGAAAGTAAATAGTTTGCAACCGAATATTTTAGCCGAGACAGCGCAATTTTGCATCGTTGAATTTGATCAACGAATTTTTATATGAACATTTAAATAGTATACGCCATGAATGCAATGAAAAACAGAGTACAATTAATTGGTAACGCAGGAAACGACCCAGAAGTTAAAACATTAGAAAGCGGTAAAAAGCTGGCACATTTGACAATTGCAACTAACGAAATTTACAGAAACGAGAAAGGCGATAAAGTAGAGCAGACGGAATGGCACCGAGTTACTGCGTGGGGCAAAACGGCAGAAATAATCGAAAAGTTTGTTGTAAAAGGAAAAGAGGTTGCAATCGACGGAAAGTTAACCCACAGAAGTTACGATGACAAAAACGGAGAAAAAAAGTATATAACCGAAGTTGTTGTAAACGAGATTTTATTGCTGTAAATACTCTTTGATTAAACGCCGCGTAAAGAAACAAACCCGACAGGTTTTTAAACCTGTCGGGTTTAACTTTTGCGTTGAAATATTTTATAATACTGAAGCGCCGTTTATATCAGTTGAAAGCACTTCGCTCATATAATCAAAAAATGGTCTCATGTTTTGGAATGCTTCTAAAGCTTTTTCAAGAAATTGCGGACTCAAAACTTCCTCATCCGTAAAACGTTTTATGATTAAAAACTGTTTGTAACGAAGTAAGTCGATAGCTTCATGATCTGCATCAAAACCTTTTGGCGTTGTTTTGAGCTGTTCGCCTTGCATGGTTCCGAAATTATTTTTGAATGTTTTCGAATTCAAAATCTCTCTAAATGATTCATGATCGTGGGCAAATTCACTTCTTATGCGTTTTAAGTCGGCAGCATTTGGTCCCCAAAAACCGCCAATCAAAGAAGTGTTTCCTTTTTCGATATGAAAATAATAACCGCCGCGTCTTGCACTTGTAGCACGTTTATAACTGCCGCCCCAATAGGTTTTAAAAGGGGTTTTATCTTTAGAAAAACGAATATCGCGATAAATTCTATACACACTTTTTTTGCCTGATTGTGTTTCGAAAACATCGGTTTTAGAAAGTTCATGAAGAAGTGCGCCTGCAAAAGTTTCAATGTAATTGAGTTCTTTTAAATATTCTGCTTTATGTTCTTCAAACCACGGTTTATTGTTGTTTTCTTTAAGCTGTACTAAAAAATCTAAACTCGATTTGGGAATAAGAATTTGGTTTTCCATAATTAAATTGAACCTTTTTGTAATCAGAAGACGAATGTAAGTAAAATTAAAAACCCACCAGATTTCTTGGTGGGTTTTCTATATCGTTAAGCTGTTTTTTTAAATAAATCAAACATAGGACAACGTGAGCAGCGTTTTTTTTCGCTCTTTTTATATTTCTCACAGCAAGAAGATTTACAGTTTTCAATCTTCTTAATTTTATCAAGGATATCTTTATTCTTCTTTTTATCCTTTTTTTTGTCCTTGTCTTTGTCTTTCTTGCTCAAAATTCCTCTGTATTATAAAAACAGAGACAAATATAAACGAAAAAAGTTATTTTTAAGCGTTCTAAATAAACTTTAACTTTTTTATTTTGGATTTATAGCAATAGAGCTTGTAACTGTTAATTGCTGAATATCACGGTCAAACAAATAAAGTCCGCCTTTATCGTCTCCAATTAAGTTGATTTTATCCAAAATAGATTTAGCTGTAGCTTCTTCTTCAATTTGTTCAGAAACGTACCATTGTAAGAAATTATGTGTAGCATAGTCTTTTTCTTCAAAAGTAATATGCACTAATTCGTTGATAGATTGCGAAACAAAAAGTTCGTGATTGTAAAGCTCTTCAAACATCTCTTTGAAAGTAGTATAAGTTGTTTTTGGCGCTTTAAGATCTGTAACCTGTGCATGCCCTCCGCGTTCGTTTACATACTTAACCAATTTAAGCATGTGTGCACGCTCTTCATCTGACTGAGTGTACATAAATTGAGCAATTCCTTCTAATCCTTGTACTTCAGCCCAACAAGCCATAGAAAGATAAGTTTGAGAAGATTCTGCTTCTATGCGGATTTGCTTATTTAAAGCCGATTCAATATTTTTTGATAGCATAATGATGTCTTTTTTGTAAAATTAGAAAAAATAATCCAAACCATTTTTTGGAAACCGCGAAAACATTAACGGGATTTTATTGGATCAAAAGAAGCAGGCTTTGAGAATACAGACTTATTCATGATCGGATTTCCATTGTCTTCCCGAATAATACCATCTGTAAATTTGCGAAGGATAAACTGTCTTAAAGTATTGTCATAATAACTTAAAATGTAATAATCCTTTAGTTTTAAAATATTCTGCAGTGAAACATTTTTGTTGGTACTCAAATAATAGTAAATATTGTCAATTGCGAGAGGTTCTGATTGTTTGGTACTTATGAAATTAAGATTAGAATCGAATGTCGAGTCGAAAAAGACCATTTTATTTTGAATATCATAATACGGTCTTCCACCAATACCAAATTCACCAAGAACATCATCCAGGCTGTTATAATTTGTAAAAACATATTCTACAAAGCCTCCAAAGGTTACGTAGTTTTTGTTGTTGTGTTTAAAAACTGAAATACCTGCACTTAAATCGGATAAGTTCTTAAGGAATTTAGCAGTGGTTTTTAATTCCTGAGGCTTTTGGTTATTGGCCTGAACCAGCAGTGGTGAATTCTTAAAACGGATGGTGTCATTTTTTGAAACTGAAACACT
The DNA here is from genome assembly GCF_028736135.1 of Flavobacterium sp. KACC 22758. Taxonomy (NCBI): domain Bacteria; kingdom Pseudomonadati; phylum Bacteroidota; class Flavobacteriia; order Flavobacteriales; family Flavobacteriaceae; genus Flavobacterium; species Flavobacterium sp. KACC 22758. The sequence goes on along the minus strand of NZ_CP117878.1, from coordinate 5,465,287 downwards.
TTTTAAGATTTGTCCTGAAGCAAAGTCTTTTATATCATACAAGAACTCATCGTTATTGGCTTTAATCTGAAATAGTTTTCCATCACTGTAAAATGAATTCGCACTTTTAGCCTGTTTCTTTGTGCTGGGCTGGATAAATGTTTTCTCGATTACATCAAGAGTTTGGAGATTAAGATCAAAAACCTGTGTTTTTTGAGTATTATAGTCAAATGTTAAAATAATATGATCATCGAGAACATACATTTTGTTTATACCCGAGGTTTTGTCTAAAGTATTAAAATCATCTGATTCTATTTTTTGAATAGGATAGTTTCGAACCAAGAGATTAAAAGTAAAACCTTGCCCTCTCTCAGTTTGAAAATTAAAATCGGAAAAATCGAACATTTTTATTTCGCATTTTCCATTTTGAAATTCATACAAAAGAAGGTGTTTTTGACCTTTTTCTTTTCCCAGAATATAAAAAGCATTATTTTTCTGAAAGCTTGTTATGATATATTCATTGTTTTCTGGAAAATCAAAGTTTAATGTTCGTGAAGTTTTCGAGTCCAGAAAGTATTTTACGATTTTAAGATTTTTTGTATTTGAAGAACTCCAGTATAATAATGGGTTCCCATCATCGGCAATGCTGTAACCGCTTAAAGATCTGTTTAAAGGAGTTCTTATAGAATCAGTAAATTGACTTGTAAGGAATAGGGATTTATTATATTTTAAAATATTAATGTTTTTATCATCTGCAGCAAAAACATAAATATCATTTGTTTTTATATCTTCAACATTCAGCGTTTGGGCATTTTCTGAAGAAGTGTTTAAGTTTAATGGAAACGAATTTAATACTGTTTGACCTATCAGTACTGATTTCGAAAGTAAAAGTGAGATAAGTAATAGCTTTTTCATGAATTTTAAACGTCAAATATCATTCCAAATTTAGCGAAATAAACTGTATATAAATGCAATAGAATTACATCGTGATAATAGGGTTTGATTTGAAACTTAAAGAAATAAAAAAGTCCTTAAGAAATTTCTTAAGGACTTGATTTTTAATTATAAAAAAGAATTATTTTATTTTAAAAGTAACTCTTCTAGCTAATCTTCTAGCTTCTTCAGAATCTTTTTGGATTGAAGTATCTGCACCAGCAGGAATAACATTTAATCTTGAAGATGCAATTCCAGCTTTTTCAAAGATAGTTTTTACATTTTCTGCTCTTTGGTTTGAAAGTTTTTCATTGTATTCTGCTTTTCCAACCTGATCAGCATAACCAATAATATCAAGAGATGCAGAAGGGTTTTTTCTTAAGTAAGTTAAAACCACATCGATTGCAGCAGTTGAGTTTTCGATAGGAGTTGCTTTGTTGAAATCAAAATAAACGCTGTAATATTTATCGTTTATTAATTCTTTTACAACATCTTTATCGTTTACAACAGTAGTGTTGTTAACTGGTTTTTCTACAACAACTTGTTTTGATGGTATGTTCTTGATTTGGTTTTCAAGATCAGCAATTCTGTTATCGTAAGCACTAAGGTCTACATTTTCAGAAACTACAGTCCAGTCAGCATGTTTAGTATTTTTACCTAAGTAAACGTTTAAACCAACTGTACCATTGAACATTAATCCAGAAAAACCTCTGTTTCCATCAAGATAAGCGCCATCAAAAGCATGATCCTGAGATGCGTTTAAGATTGTAGAGAAATCTCCAGTTAAAGCTACTCGGTTAGATAATTTTATTTGTCCGGTTACACCAGCAATAAAGTTACCCATTTCATCAGCTCCTTTAAAGTTGTCGCTTCTTAATTGAGCATAACCAAAACCTGCATGTCCTAATAAACCAATAGTGTTAGTCCAGGTTTCAAAGTTCATGATACGGCCTAAGTTGGCAACAGCTTGTAAATCTACTCTATAATATTTTGAATCAAAATCTATAGAATTGCTTTTTGCAGTAAAACTGTTGTATCCAAAATCAGCCTTTAAACCAAATTTGTTGTTAAACATGTAACGAACACCTAAATCACCAACCCATGGGCTTGGAGTAGCGGTAGTGTAACCTGCAGAGAATGGTCTTTGAGGTTTAGTTAATCCTCCCGCAAGTTCTACAGACCACTTGTTATAGTTGCTTGCAGAGCTTTCTGTTTGTGCATTTACATGAATTAACCCTAAAGCAAACGCCAGAGTAATAACAATTTTTTTCATTGTAATATGAGTTTTAAAATTTTCCCCAAACCAACGAATTTATTACTGCTTAAGACGTCCCCTAAAAGGTATTAGAGTATCAAAATAAGGTAAATTTGTAAGATTAAAACTATTTTGAGTTCATGGCCTCCTGAAAGGAATCTACAAACTGTCCTACATGCAAACCGTCCATTAATCCATGATGAACGTGCACAGACATTGCGATTGTGCGTTTTCCAGATTCAGAAACAATCATTTTTCCAAATGAGATTTTAGGACAGCTGTCTGGAAACGTGTAACTTCTGGCGTGTGAAATAGAAGTGAAGTTTAACCACGGAATTGCCGAAAAATGAATCAGATTATCATCATCAAAAGATCTTGTAAAAAGTCCGGTTGTATTTTGAATACGTTCAATTTCTGCCAGAGCATTTTTTTCGAAGATTTTAAAATCAGGATTGTATTCGATTAAAGAAAATCCGAAAGTTCCGTCTGCACGGCCAATTGTTGCCGAAGCATCTATGCGGTCGTTGATATAAATTTTGCCTTCTGAAATTCGGTATTTGAAATTTTCAACAGAGTTTACGGCCGTTAAAGTTTTGTGTAAATAGAAAATGAAGAAAGAAGCTTTTAATTCTTTTGCCGTTTCATATGCTTTTTTACAATCAATTTCGACAGTCACGCCAAAAAATGGTTCTTCCATTCGGCTGAAATGTTCAAAATGCTCTTTACGGTTCCAGTTTTCTAAGTCTAAAAGTGTTTTCATTATAATAAATTATGAACCACCTCAGTAATTTTTTCAAATGAACTAAAGTGTTTGTGTTCAACTTTGTGATTGATTTTTTCGTGTTCCCAAGTTGTGTGAAACGGAATATGAACAGCATAACCGCCAATTTCTAAAACAGGCAGTACATCTGATTTTAATGAATTGCCTATCATTAAAAACTCATTTGGCTGAATGTCTAAACGACCCAATAATTTTTGATAATCGATTTCCTGTTTGTCTGACATTACTTCGATATGGTGAAAATAATGACCTAAACCAGAACGGTGCAATTTGCTGTGCTGGTCTTTTAAGTCGCCTTTTGTTGCTACGACCAATTTGTATTTTCCGTGTAAAGCCTGTAAAGTTTCTTCGATTCCGTCAAGAAGTTCGATTGGTTTTTCGAGTAATTCCTTTCCGTACTGAATAATCTTTTCAATTACTTCAACCGGAATCGTATTGTTTGAAATATTCATTGCGGCTTCGATCATCGAAAGAATATAGCCTTTAATTCCATAACCGTACAAAGGCAGATTGGCAATTTCAATTTTAAATAATTCCTGCGATATGCCCTGATGCGAAAGATAATCTTCCATCAAAGCACAAAATTTATGTTCGGTTTCCTGAAAATAAGGTTCGTTTACAAATAAAGTATCATCGGCATCAAATGCGATTACTTTTAAGTTTGGTATTTTGGTTTTATGTAACATAAGTTTTTTGTTTCAAGTTTTGTTTGTTTCAGGTTTATTTTTCGCCACGACCCGAGCGATAGTGAACAGGCGAAGCAATTCACGAATTGCACTAATTTTTTTTAGCCACAGATTATTAAGATTAAAATGATTTTTTAAAATCTGCTCAATCTGCGTGAAACCTCGAATTGCACAAACTATCAGTGTAAACCAGTTTCATCCGTAAAATCAGTGGGCAAATTATTTAGAAAAAAGCCTTTTCAAAGAAATCGTTTTGTCGTAAAAAGTAACTCGGATTCCGAAAAGCAGAATGATTCCGCCGAAAACCATTTGTAAAGTTATTTGTTCTTCTAAAAACAACCAAGCCAAAATTGAAGTAATTACGGCCTGACTCAGTAAACTTAACGAAACTCGAGTTGCGCGCATATGCTGAGTCGCATAACTAATCGAAAGCCAGGCGCACAATTGGCAAATAACAGCTTGAAGGACGAGAACAAACCATCCCGTATTTGGAAATCCGGTAAAAGGTTCGTCCAGCGAATAACACAAAATTCCTAAATAAATACTCGAAGCCAATAAACTAATTGTCATAAATGATAAAACATCGACTGCAGAAAGCACATTTTTGCTTACCAACATATAAACGGAATATAGAATTCCGGATAAAACGGCAAATAGAAATGCTTTATCAAAGTTTAAATCGATGAAAAATTCAAAACCAACTAAGGTTATCATTCCTAATAAAGCGACAAATGTTCCTATCCAGAAATTTGCGGCAGGTTTTGCTTTCAGAAAAAAGAAAGAACCAACACCAACCCAAACCGGAGATAAATTAGTGAGCAGCGAAGCCTGAGTCGCGCTTGATTCCTGAATGGCGATATTCCAAACGGCAACATCTGACGCAAATAAAATACCGCAAAGTGCTGCCAAAAGTGCGAATTTTAATGTTGGAATTTTAAAATTGCCGCTCAATAACACATACGGCAAAAGCAGAATCACGGCAAAAGCCATTCGGTAAAAAGCCGAAATTAATCCCGGCGTTAAACGTAATTTAACCAATATCGGGAAAATGGAGATGCAGAGTATACCGCAGATTAGAGCTAATCTTGGTTTTGTGATTTTCATTGTATTAATCGTGTATTATTTTTCAAAGATACTTTACAAAGTGAATACTTTGAAAGCAAAAAACGCGAATCAATTAAAAATGTTAATCGGTTCGCGCTTTTTTATGACAGAATTTAAAAATTATTCTTCTTTTTCTACAACTTCAATAGCTGGCGGAATTTCGGGTGTATCTTCACCTTTTAAATAACTCGGTAAATTTAATCCGGCCATATTGAATAAGTCATTCAATGGCGGAACTGTTTTCATCATTCCGGAAACAAAATTGGCTGTTGAACCGCCATTTTCGCCCTGACCATTTCCAGAATCCCAAACGGTAATTTTGTCAATTTTGATGTTTTTAACAGCTTCAACCTGAGTTTTAACCAATTCAGGAAGCTTCTCTAATAATAAAAGCTGGAATGCTTTGCTTGGATCTCCGCCAGCAGCAGCCACAACATCTTTGTAACCTTCGGCTTGTTTGGTTAATATTTCGAAAAGACCTTTTGCTTCGGCTTCCATTTTAGCGTAAATCGCATCGGCTTCACCTCGGGCATTTTCTCTAATAGTTTCGGCAGCAGCCTGAGCTTCGATAATAGCTCTTTGTTTAGCAATTTCGGCAGGAACTACAATGTTGGCAATTTGAGTAGAACGCTCTCTTTCAGAACGTGCAAGCTCGGCTTTTTGCTCAGCAACGTATGATTCTTCTAATGCTTTTGCCTGTTGTACTTTTTCTGCAGCTATTGCAACACGCAATGATTCTGCTTCTTTTTCTCTACGTAATGCTTCAGAATTAGCGATGGCAATTTTAGCCTCGTTCTCTCCCTGAATCGCAATTGCGTTTGCTTCAGAAGTTTTTACCCTTGTATCTCTCTGCGCTTCGGCTTTACCAATAGTTTCATCTCTTGATGCAGTAGCAATACTGATTTCTTTATCTTTTTGAGTAATCGCAATTTTTACGTCACGGTCTCTGTGTGTTTCTGCAATTTGAGTATCTTTTTCTCTATCGGCAAGAGCCTTACCAATTTCCCCGATTTTTTCCTGCTCTGCAACGCTGATTTTTGCTTCGTTAATAGCTTTTGCAGCGGCTTCTTTTCCTAAAGCTTCAATATATCCAGATTCGTCACGAATATCAGTAACGTTTACGTTGATTAATTTTAAACCAATTTTCTTTAATTCGCTGTCAACGTTTTTCGAAATATTATCAAGGAATTTGTCACGGTCTGAGTTGATTTCTTCAATTGTCATGGTAGCAATTACCAAACGTAACTGACCAAACAAAATATCTTTTGCCAGTTCCTGCACCTGCTCGTATGATAAACCTAACAATCTTTCGGCAGCAGTATTCATACTGTCTGTTTCTGTAGAGATTGCAATGGTAAATCGGCAAGGAACATCTACTCTAATGTTTTGACGGCTCAGCGCATTAGTTAAATTAGCTTCGATTGAAAGCGGTTTTAAATCTAAAAATGCATAATCCTGAATTACCGGCCAGATAAAAGCACCGCCGCCGTGTACACATCGTGCTGAGGTTCCGCCTGTACGACCGTAAATAACTAAGATTTTGTCTGACGGACAACGCTTGTACCGCGATATTAATGCCGAAATTGTTACGAATAGAACGATTGCCGCAACTGCAATTAAAATAATTGGGTTCATTATGATTTGTGTTATATGGTTTCTACAATTAAAATGTTGTTTTCGATTTTGATAACTTTTACAACAGTTCCAGACGGAATTTTGCTTTGTTCTGTCATCGCTTCTAATTCATGAAAAGCACCGTTTACGCTAATCATGATTTTGCCTTTTCCTGTTTTATTTTCCGGAATTGTTAAGTAAACTTCGGCGGTTTTATTAAGCGTATTAGTGATTTTAAAAGAATTGTCTTCTGCTAGTTTTTGTACTTGTTTGATAACGAAGAAAAACAAAAGCACAAATAAAACGCCAACAACAAGTGATAAAATAATAAGAAACCAGGTATGTTCGCCAATTGTAGAATAAAACGAAATTCCCGTCCAGCTGAAACCTAAAAGAAAATTGATAAGGTTTCGTAATGAAAAAAGCTGAAAGTCGCCATCGTGTGCATCGGCATGAAAATCAGTGTCGAAACCATCTGCAACATCAAGACCCGTAAAGGTAATAATGGTTTGAATAAGAAAAATTAAACTTGTTGGAATTGCGATATACCAAAAAGATTTAAGCAGTGTAGGCAAACTTTCTAATAGTTCCATAATTTTTAGTTTTTCGAATAGCTTTTGGTGCTAATATCTTACTTTTTATGAAAGAAAACTAATTTGTGTAAAATTTATATAAAAATGTAATATGAGAGAACCATCAAAGAGGTTAAATATGCCGTCAGGCATTAAAGGTTGGTAGAAAAAAATAGATTAGCATTGATTCAGCGTGCCGTAGGTACTCAAGATATGTGTCGTACCTACGGCACGAAACCGAATTTTAAATTTAATATTCTACCAACCTTTAATGCCTAACGGCATAATTTTCTGATTTTAAATTGATGATATAAAACAGGATTAAATTACCTCGAAAATTTCAGATATATTTTTCGTTTTGTAATGGTTTTTAAATATGCCGTTAGACATTAAAGGTTGGTAGAAAAAATTAGATTAGCATCGATTCAGCGTGCCGTAGGTACTCAAGATATGTGTCGTACCTACGGCACGAAACCGAATTTTAAATTTCACATTCTACCAACCTTTAATGCCTAACGGCATAATTTTCTGATTTTAAATTGCTGATAAAAGAGGATTAAATTGCCTCGAAAATTTCAGATATATGTTTCGTTTTGTAATGATTTTTAAATATGCCGTTAGGCATTAAAGGTTGGTAGAAAAAAATAGATTAGCATTGATTTAGCGTGCCGTAGGTACGCAAGATATGTATTGTACCTACGGCACGAAAACGAATTTTAAATTTAATATTCTACCAACCTTTAATGTCTAACGGCATAATTTGCTGATTTTAAATTGCTGATATAAAAGAGGATTAAATTGCCTCTAAAATTTCAGATATATTTTTCGTTTTGTAATGGTTTTTAAATATGCCGTTAGGCATTAAAGGTTGGTAGAAAAAAATGGATTAGCATTGATTTAGCGTGCCGTAGGTACGCAAGATATTTATGTATCGTACCTACGGCACGAAACCGAATTTTAAATTTCATGTTCTTTAATGCCTAACGGCATAATTGGCTGATTTTAATTGATACTATAAAAGAGGATTAAATTTGTTTTTGTGTGGTATTATGCGTTGAGCATTTTTTGGTAAGCCTTTTTGATTTCCATGTCTGAAAAAGGTTCAAGTGCCTCTGCCAGTTTGTTAATGGTTCTAATGCAATTAATCATTTTGATGCGAAGATCCATATAGTCGCCGACTTGGGTAACCAGAATTGCTTCAAAAATTTCGCACATGTGTTCTGGCTGCTCTCTAATTTCTTCCTCAAACCAAATCTCGGAAAGAAATTTTGCCATTGCTGTCATTACAGCTGTTTCTGTTGTTTGTTCATTTTCTCTTTTTTGCATAAACCGAAAATATTAAACGCACGAATCCCTCGTTTTAGATGTGCAAAAAATACCCCATAGGGATAGGTTTTCCCATTGTTTCCTCAGGGACATCATGACGAGGGATTCGCTTATGTTAACTTTTATTAGAAGTTTCTAAATAAATCCTATAGTGTATTTTTTGCAAGACAAACTTACAAAATTAATTTAGCAGAAACGATTAAAAAGAATGAAAATTCTTATACTTTTTAGTGGTTTCTATTTTGTGTTTGATGAAAGAAAACTTGATTGATGACATTTAAATTTCTCTCGCAATTCTGAAATTACATTTTCATTTTTATGAAAATGCTCATTCACAATTTCCATCCTGCCGTTTTCAATGGCTGTTTCTTGATCATTAGAAAGTTTATAAAGATTTTTTTCAGATGAATCAGAGAGGTTTTGAGGTTTGTTTGTAAAATTCAAATCCATAATATTACTTTAATGTACTCAAAATTATAATTATTTGTCGAATGTTATTATTAAGAAAGAAAGTCATCTGCCAGATATTTTAGGGAGATGACTTTCTTTTATAGTTATTTAAAATAAACTTTAAATTAGTTTACTGTAGCTCCATTTGGTGCATCAGCATCTGGATTTACAAAAACCAGTTTTCCTTCAGCATTTGTTGTCATCAGGATCATTCCTTGACTTTCAACGCCGCGTAAAGCTCTTGGAGCAAGGTTTGCTAATACAGAAACACGTTTTCCGATGATTTCTTCTGGCGAAAAACTCTCTGCAATTCCCGAAACAATTGTACGAACATCAATTCCTGTATCTACTTTAAGAACCAGAAGTTTGTTTGCTTTTGGCATTTTTTCAGCCTCAAGAATAGTTCCTATACGAATGTCCATTTTTGCAAAATCTTCAAACTGAATTAAATCTTTTTGTGGTTCTGCTTTTTGGTTTTCAGCAATATTTGCGGTTTTTGTCGCTTCCAATTTATCTATTTGTTTTTGTATTTCTTCGTCTTCTATTTTAGCGAAAAGCAATTCAGCTTCGCCAATTTTATGTCCGGCCGGAATTAAATCTGAGTTTTCAGAAATATCATTCCAACCCAATGTTTTATCAATAATGATGTCGTTTGCATCCTGATGTCTTTCTTTCAGGAACTTGCTAAACCCTTCAAAATGTTCTTTAAGATCACCTAAGTTCAGGATTTTAGACAATTTAGCCGCTGTAAAAGGTAAAAACGGTTCAGCCAAAACGCTCAAAGCTGCAGCAATTTGCAATGCTACATACATTTGTGTTTTTACACGCTCTGGATTGTCTTTCATTACTTTCCAAGGTTCTTCATCTGCAAGGTATTTATTTCCTAAACGAGCAACATTCATCAATTCGCCCAAAGCTTCACGGAATCTGTAACGCTCAACCGAACTTGAAATTACAGCCGGATATGCTTTTAATTCAGCTAAAGTTTGTTCGTCGATTTCAGTAAATTCGTTTGGAGTCGGGATAACACCATCGTAATATTTGTTGGTTAAAACCACAACACGATTTACGAAGTTTCCAAAAATAGCAACCAATTCGTTGTTGTTTCTAGCTTGGAAATCTTTCCAGGTAAAATCGTTATCTTTTGTTTCAGGAGCGTTTGATGTTAACGCGTAACGTAAAACATCCTGCTTATCTGGAAATTCTTCTAAATATTCGTGTAACCAAACTGCCCAGTTTTTAGAAGTCGAAAGTTTGTTTCCTTCTAAATTTAAAAACTCATTTGCCGGAACGTTGTCTGGTAAAATGTAGCTTCCTTCGGCTTTTAGCATCGCTGGGAAAATGATACAGTGAAAAACAATATTGTCTTTTCCAATAAAGTGAACCAATTTAGTTTCTTCATCTTTCCAATAGGGTTCCCAGTCTTTTCCTTCGCGTGCTGCCCATTCTTTTGTAGAAGAAATGTAACCGATAGGCGCATCAAACCAAACGTATAATTTTTTTCCTTCGGCACCTTCAACCGGAACGTCAATTCCCCAGTCTAGGTCACGCGTTACGGCACGAGGTTCCAATCCGCCGTCAATCCAGGATTTTACTTGTCCGTAAACATTAGGTTTCCAATCGTTTTTATGACCTTCTAAAATCCATTTTGTTAAGAAATCAGAATAACGGTCTAAAGGTAAAAACCAGTGTTTTGTTTCTTTTAAAATTGGAGTTTCTCCTGTAATAGTCGATTTTGGGTTGATCAAATCGGTTGCGTTCAAAGTCGATCCGCATTTTTCGCACTGATCCCCGTAAGCTTCCGGATTGTCGCATTTTGGGCAAGTTCCAACCACAAAACGGTCTGCTAAAAACTGATTTGCTTTTGCATCGTACAATTGCTCTGTAACTTCTTCAATAAAATCGCCTTTATCATACAAAGTTCTAAAGAATTCTGAAGCCGTATCGTGATGAATTTTTGCCGAAGTTCTAGAGTAATTGTTGAATGAAATTCCGAAATCAGCAAATGATTTACGAATAATTCCATCATATTTATCAATAACTTCTTGTGGCGTAACTCCTTCTTTTTTTGCTTTCATTGAAATTGCAACGCCGTGTTCATCGCTTCCGCAAATAAATGCAACATCTTTTCCCTGCAATCTTAAATATCTCGAATATATATCTGCAGGCACGTAAACCCCCGCCAAATGCCCAATGTGGATTGGTCCATTTGTATAAGGTAATGCCGCCGTGATTGTATATCTCTTTGGATTCTGTGTCATAACTCAATTTTATTGAGTGCAAAAATAAGGAATAGAATTGAGATTTTTAAGTTTCATGGAGATTCGGAACGAAAAGGACTTTTAATATGGATCGTTCCTACGGAACTTTTGTTTCTATCCGTATTTTTTCAACGGATTAAAATCCGTTGCTACAATATAATTCGAGCCAATGGCTCTTTACATAAAAGTTCCGTAGGAAAAATTTGTTTTGTAGCAACGGATTTTAATCCGTTGAAAATGAACCATTGTCAAAATAAGAGTTCCGTAGGAACGATTCATATAAATTTATCAATCTTTGCGGGACTTCGACTTCGCTCAGTCTGACAATCGAATAAAATCTTCGTATATAGCTGTCGGTAAACCCATAAAATAGAACCAGTTTAAACTAGCCTTACAAGCAAAATCTTCAAGATTTATTTCGCAATCTTTGCATTCGAAAAAAACAAAAAACAAGTTTATGAGCAAGACAAAACTAATCATCAATAAAAACGGATCAATTAAAATTGAAGGTGATTTCGAAATCATGGATCCGGAAGGAGCGCTTTACGGATTACAAGGAAGATCTGCACTTGGACTTTGCCGCTGCGGATTATCTGCAAACAAACCATTTTGCGATGGCGGACACAGAAACAACTTCGAACACGATTCTGTTGCATTCGATTTACCACCAATGAAAACAAACTAAAACTCTTTAGTTTCGAATATAAAAAAGCTGTATTTTCTGGATGCAGCTTTTTTTATTTAAATAATATTATTCAATAGTTTCTCCAAATTCTTTAATGTCTCCTTTGTATCTACTTAATTCAGTATTCATTTTCAGGAACCATTTTGTATTGACTTTGTTTGTACACCAAATTTTAACAGGAGTCCAATTTTTAGTTTTTGCAACAATTGCAGAATAATTTCCTAATTGAATGCGTTCAATAGTCAAGTCTTCAAGATTATAATTTAGTTTAGTTTCATTTATCCAGAGATTTTTCCATTTTTCGTCGTTATCATGCTGAAATGAAGAGAAATTACTTTGTAAACTAACTGTGCAATTATTGCTTTTTCCAATTTGAAATTGGTATTCTTTGCCGCTTGTTGATGTTATTTTTATTAAGTTCCAAGGAGAAGGAACTTTTTCGATACAAAAGTCAAAATCAGTCTTTAACCTATGGATTTTTTGTCTATGTATCGTATTTTTGGAAATAAGATTAATTTTAGGTGGATTAAGATAATCAAACAAATCTTCAACATTAGCTAAAATTTCACAATCACAATAACCACCATTTTCAGCTAACCAACAAATAACCTCAGTTGCATTTGTAATTCCATTTTTTTGTAAAAATTTTTCGGTTATCAATGAATTATGATTGCACCCATTTTTTTCTAATCCATCTTCTAAAAAATCAAATAACTTTGGAAATAAATTTTCGTCAATAGGAAGACTTTGTCTGAATTCGATTAGTTTTTCTTTCCTCAACCTATCTGATATTTCTTTTCGCTTTTTCTTGTCCATAAATAGCAAAAATAATTATATGTAAAGTTCCCCTTTCATTGTAATTACCGAAGAACCGCCAACCAGAATATCTTCTTCGCGATTCATAACTTCGATCATTGAGGCTTGTTTTAATTTTACGCCTTGAAGAATTTTATATTCTTTTTCAGATTTGGTGAATTTTTTTTGAGTTAAAAAACCAATTAAAGGACCTGCAGCAGTTCCCGTTGCAGGATCTTCATTTATTCCGATTATGGGATTAAAAAATCTTGTTTCAACGATATGTTCCTGACCTTCATCGGCAATTGTGAAACAATAAAATCCTTCAAAATTGTATTCTTTAGATATTTCGATTAAAAGTTGATTATCTGGTACAAAACTGTTCAGTAATTGGCTGTTTTTTATAGGAACCATTGTGTGTGCAACTTCTGTTTTAACTACAGTTGGAACAAAAGCACTTACATCTAAATCCTCAATTTTTAAGCCTAGCGCTACTGCAATTTTATAGGTTGGAATTTCCTGTTTAATGACTGCCGATTTTTGATGCATTTGAACCACAGGATAAAAAGTAACCGGATCGAAGCTTACTGTTACAGGTATCGCCGAATGTTTCATGATTACAAAAGGTTCGCTTTCGTTTTGTTCGTCAAAAATGGGCATTCCTTTTAGCAAAGCACCGCAGACTGCGCCCAATAAATTATGTCCTGCACCGTCGATTTCGATTCCTGTTGGGGTAAAGGAACGAACTACGAGCGCTTTTTCTCTTGTAGAATAATAGACAAAAGAGGTTTCAGAATAGCCAAATTCTTTAGAGATATCCTTATAGGTTTCTAATCTTAAATTTCCATCAGTAAAAACTACAGAAAGAGGGTTTCCTTTGTAACTTTCGTTTGAAAACACATCTAAAACGTAATATTCTAATGCTGTTCTTCCCTCCATATTTTCCTTTTTTATAGCTGAGCTTGTTTAGACGGAATAAAGTTACAGTTTAAAAAATATCAAAGCAACAACCTTTACAACATTCGTTTTCCCTCAGCGCTAAATTTTATTGCTTTTTCCAATCTTGCAATTCTGGTTTTTTCTTGTTTGGCGCTCATAATCACATGTATTATTACTTTTCTGTATGATGGCGCCTGACTGCTAAAATATTCCCAAGCTGTTTTATGGGCTTTAAATTGTTTTTCAAGTTCGGGATCAAGAACGTAAGCTTCGTTTTCATGCGAGTAAATTTTAGATCTTTCTTCAGATCTTAATTCAAAAGCTTTTATGCCTTCTTCTTTCATCAATCCGGCTTTTGTGAGTGCTTCTACTTTTTTAATGTTGATGGCGCTCCAGATACTTGATTTTTTTCTTGGAGTAAACCGTATCGAATAACTTTCTTCGTCAATAGATCTTCGAACACCATCGATCCAGCCAAAACAAAGCGCCTGATCTACAGATTCTGACCAGGACATAGACGGCTTTTTGCTGTTTACTTTATAAAAACCTACTAACAGTTCGGTTTCTTTTTTATAATGCTTTTCCAGCCATTCTCTAAATTTTTCTTGAGTTGCGAAGAAAGTCGGGTTCATTTTTTAAGTTTATTATTCATTTAATTCTTTCCAGCAAACGTCAATTTCTCGTTTAACTTCTTTCTGTAATTGAGGAAGTTCATTTTCAATCCAATGTTTGCTTTCCTGAGTTAAATAATATTGGTTTTCGTTGAGTTTGTATTTCATCGCGCCAAGAATTATTTCAATCATTTCATAAGTTTCAGATGTTCCGTTGGCAAAATTAGGCGCAATTAAATATCTTAAAAGTTCTTTTTCGTATTGTGGTTTGTAATACAAAATATGACTTACTATTGGCAGATAGAAATAAAAATAGCTGTTGGTGTTAGAGGCGTATTGTATTTTATGAAATTCAGAAATCAAATTATCCCATTCAAAATCTGTTGTTCCTGAATTGAATTCTGTCAGTAATTCAAAAGTTTTTTTCGCACTCGGAACAATTTCTCCCATTCTTTTTAAGCTGGAAAAAGCTTCTTCAAACCCGATGTTTTCAGATTTGTTTTTGTTCTGGCTAAAAAGTCCCATTTGTCTGTCTTTTTAATTTCGATTTCTTATAAAAATGACTGCCAAAATATACAATTAAAGCAACTACTAAAAGATATTGTATTGTTGTGTTTAGGTCTTCCATTCTTTAAAATTATAAAACCATAAAAACAATATGCAATGTCTTTATGGTTTTATAAAAGTATAACAAATAAGAGAAATGAAAAATTTATTCGAAAACTACTTTTTTGTTGGTTTTTGCTATTTTAACAATATGATAAGGCTGTGTAATTACTGTTGCAAGGCCTCCTGAATTTAATCGTTCAACATTAACTGCTATACGATTTTCAGTTTGGGTAATTCCGGTAATATCTATAGAGAAACCGCCGTAGTTACGTACTTCATCAATGACTGCAATAACGGTATATTTTTCAAAGTCAATATCGGTGCTAATGCTGTTTTGCCAAGGTTTAATATTGAGGTCCAGTTTTACCAATAACTTGTTCCATTCTGCCAGGTCTTTAATAACAAGGTTAGCTTTTGGATTGTTGTAATCTCCGTTGAAATAATCTGCATGATACAGATCTGTAAATTCTACTTTTGACGATGCCGACTCATCGTTACTACAGCTTATAAGCGTAAATAAAATACTCAAAATAAATAAAATCTGTTTCATAATTTTTGGTTTTAGTTAACTAACATTTCTTGTTAAATGCTATTTATTAAACAGATGGTATTTATTTATATGGTTGTGTATTTCAATATTAAGTTTTTATTTGGGAACGTTTTAATAATATTTTCAGCTTGTTATATCATTTTTAACTGAGGCTTTACTTTTTCAAAAAAAGTAAGATAATCATTGGCATAATCGGGATTTGTAATTCTTGAAAAACCACAGTTTTCAAAAGAAATCCTCAAATAGTTTATAAAAGTAGTATTGTGTTCTTCATGTAAAAAAGGAGCATCGATACTTTGCTTTGGTGTAATTTGGAGTGAATAGGGCAGACCGCCGCAAATATTGTCTTTATGGAGATAATCTGAAGAAAGATCTAATGAAACAAAACCATCTTCTTTAAAACATTCCTGAAAAACTTCATGACTGTCTTCATCTGAAACATGAGAAACAAAATCGTCAAGACTTACTATCTGAATTGGATCAGCACGTTCCCAGATAAAGTTTTCATTTGTATCGTAATCCCATTCAAAATTGCAGGCACCCACAATTTTATAAAACATTTTTAACGATGCCGGAATAAAACCAAATGGCTTTACCGATTTTTCGAGTTCGCCTAATAATTGATCTGTGTTTGAAAGCGGTTTTACTAACGGACGTTCAAAATTGAACTGAAAATTGGTTTTAAAAAGGTAATTTATATTGGTAAGTTCCTTATAAATAATATTAAGATTGTGTGCCGTTCTTTCAAATGTTTCGGTTAAAACGTTCTCAATATCTATAATGTTTTCCGGTAGAAAAGCATCATCACCTAATTTATATATGTCATTGTAAACGGTTTTTGTTTCTCCATTTAAATATCTTTTGTAAAATTTCATATTTAGCCTGATTAAACATGCATTTATTAAATGCAGATAATTAAAAATTGCTTTTGAGTATTAGTAAAAACTGAAGAAATAATCTTTTACGTTCTCGTTATGGGAATGAAAAGCTATTTAATTATACAGATGTGATTTTTTTTTAATGGTTGCGTGAAA
This sequence comes from Flavobacterium sp. KACC 22758, assembly GCF_028736135.1. NCBI lineage: Bacteria > Pseudomonadati > Bacteroidota > Flavobacteriia > Flavobacteriales > Flavobacteriaceae > Flavobacterium > Flavobacterium sp. KACC 22758. The sequence continues at coordinate 5,449,103 of NZ_CP117878.1, read as the reverse complement.
TTTTCTCTCAACTTTGCAAAACAAAACACTAAATAAAAACTCAAATGGAATTCGGTAGAATTATAGTTTCAGAGACGGCAATGAAAAGTGAAAATCTGCAGGATGTTATTCACTCCAATATTTCGGTAATCAACTTAATGCGTGAAGAAGGCGTAGACGACGAACTTATTCACGAAGATGCGCTTACGAGTTACTATCTCGATTACTACTATTCGCAATGTGCCGAAGGAAATTTTTCGCAGTTTGTTTACAACTCAGGCTGGAACAAAGAATTAAATGAACTTATTGAAGAAGGCCTGGCATTAATTGGCGCCGAAAAACATTTAGAATTGTTTTTGGAACAAAGCAAGAAGGTTAGAATTATGAGCAATATTAAACTGGGAAAATTTCTGAAAGGGAAATTAGAAGGCGTAAACCCGGTTCGTGATACTTTAAATAACAATACTTTTTTTGAATTAGATGAAAATCTGGTTGAGCTGAATGCCAATTTCTTAAAAAATCATCCTGATTTTGAGGTGCTTGCTGTAGATGAAATTTTTGCTGTTTTGGAAGAATTTACAGGACATGAGATTAAAAGATCTTAAATTTTCAAGATTCTGTGATATTTAATCTGTCTTTTGAAACAAAATTGCGAATCGAATTTAATGGCGTTTTTGCGAATCTGTAATTTATAAGTGTATTTTTTTGATTTAATTTAAAAAGCTTAGTCAGAATATTTTATATTTGATAGCCCTTAATTTTAAAATCAAAAACCAATGAAAATTAACACCTACTTAATTCTCAGCGGCGCTTTTCTGTTTTTGTTCTCCTGCGGGAAGAATGAAAAACAGCGTATTGAAGAAAACGCCCCATCTTTAGCAGTTCAGTCTGAAAGCCCCAAAGCAGTCGAAAAGCTAATCTTTAAAAAAAGCGAATACATTATCCCATCAGACGAACTCGATTTGAGTCTGCTCAAGAAAGCAGCAGAAAATCTAAACATCAAATATGCTTCCATTAAAACCGAAGATGTAAGTTCGATTCGTTATAATGATAATGTTACTTTTTTTGTTATTTCAATTATCAATAAACCTGAGAAAGCAAAATCAAATGAAGAAAATTTAGGTAACTACTACCAGAGAAAGTATCTTTTTGTTAATAACGAAGACGGGAAAATCCTGGCAGAAGAAAACGATAAAAATCTTGGTTATTATGAAAATGATGGTTTAAGAGCCGCCAAAACTTATGTTTTAAAAGATTTACTGCAATTAAACGACACAACCCGTGCAATAGCTTTGACTACAGAAGTATATTCGAACAGCAGGGTTGTAATGTATTCTGAAGAAAAATTTACCATTATAACTTTCGACGGAAATAAAATGAAGAAAGTTTTATATGAATATCCAATTCGATCAGCAAATGGAGATTCAAACGGAGGAGGAACTTATCAAATAGAAACCCTAGAAGCCGGAATTAGTATTTCTGACACGCAGACAAACGGGTTTTATGACTTAATGGTTTCTAAAATCTTTACTTACGAAGATGCTATTGAGGCAGATGTAGAAAATGATATTCAGCAAAAAAGCGATTTAAAAGTTAAAAAAGAATTTCAGAGATTAAAATTTGATGGTAAAACGTATTCATTTCATAAAGACGATCGAAGCCGATTTTTGTAAGTTCACATTTTATTAAAACTAAAAAATGTTTAAAAAGATTCTTTTTGCCTTATTTATCTGCCCTGTTTTTCTGCTGGCTCAGGAAAAAGGAAAAGAGGTATCTGATAATGTCACCCGATATTTTTATTACGATAAAATAGTTTCGGTTGCGATTTGGTATGGAGCAGATAAAAAACCGGATAGTTCGAAAACTTATTATTCGAACGGGAAACTAAATGAAGTTTTCTATTTTGATAAAGACGGATTAAAAGACGGCGATTGTTTTCAATATAATAAGCAGGGCGAAAAATTGGTAACATGGAATTTTGCAAACGGAAAAATGACCGCAAGAACAGATCATAAACTTCCGTTTAATAAAGATCGTGAAGAAACGGTAACCAAAGCTTTAAAAATGCTCACGGATATTAATACAAGAACTAATTTTAATCCAACAAAAATAAATGATCTTTACAATCGTGGTGTTTTAAGCATTAGTCTTGGCAATAATACTCTGGCGATTGAAGATTTAAAAAAGGTTGAATACGCGATTGATAAAGATCCGAAAAATAAAAAATTAGTATTTTCAGATTCGGTTCAAAAAAAGGCAGCTATTTTTCGCAGCAAGCTTTATGACCGAATGGCAAGTATTTACGCAGCGCTTGAAATGGAAGGCTTTGCTCTAAATTATTATCATAAAGCAATTAAGAACGCGCCCAATGATTATCGCATTTTATATAATTTCGCAACATTGTTGCAAAATAGAAAAATGAATGATTTGGCGCGTTTTTATTTAGAGAAAATTGTAATCGAAAAACCAGACCATGCCCACGCATACTGGGGACTTGCCAGATTATTGAGTGATGAAGGCAAGTATGAAAAAGCATTCGAAAATATCCAGAAAGCGTTTCAATACGAAAAGCAGATTATTGAAAGAACAACTGCTTACGGAGGAAGAGATTTAAAAACAACCAGAGGATTAATTTATCATAAACTTGGAGAATCCAAAAAAGGAATTGCCGATTTGAAAGCAGCATTAGAAATGGATAAAAACAATTCGTATGCAATGAAAAATCTCGGCATAATTTATCTGGATCAGAAAAAATATGACGATGCCTGCGAATTATTTCAAAAAGCAAAAGATCTCAATTACACTTTAGCTTACGACGAATTTGATCTGGAAGCACTTTTAGAAGATGCGTGTAATAAACGCCAGCCGGAAAAAGAAGTTAAAATCAAACCGTATGTTTTTCCAAATCCGGCTCAAACCACAATTACAGTTGAGAATCTTAATTCAAAAAACTTTGATTTTGAGTTTTTTAATTTTGAATCAAAATCGGTTTTAAAAGGAAAAACCAGCGACGGGACAATAAACATTCTTGGACTAGATTCCGGGTTTTATATTTTAAAAACTACTATTGGAGAAACTGTAGAAACTTTTAAAGTCATAAAAGAATAGGTTTCATTGAGGAAAACTCCCCTCGCATCTTTGCAAAACCTTCGCGTATCTCTGCTTAATCCCCGAAATAACTTTAGACTAAACTTTGTAGGTAATCTTAGCAAACATTTCCTTAAATTTGCTTCCGTTATAAAAAAATACAATAGTTATAAAAATCAAGCTATGTTACAAATCGCATTTATTAGAGAAAATCAGGAGAAAGTAATCAAGGCTTTAGCAAAACGTAATATCGATGCTAAAAGCGTTGTTGAAGAGGTGGTGCAATTAGACGAAAACCGTCGTGCAGCTCAAGTGGAATTAGATAATACTTTAGCTGAATCTAATAAATTGTCCAAAGATATAGGCGAATTAATGAAAGCAGGAGAGAAAGCTAAAGCAGCGATCTTAAAAGAAAAAACGGTTTCATTAAAAGAAAAAAGCAAAGAACTTGGCGAAAAAGCAGAAGCTTTATCAGTTGAGTTAACAAATAAATTATACACACTTCCAAATCTTCCGGCTGATATTGTTCCTGAAGGAAAAACTCCAGATGACAATTTGAATGTTTTTGAAGAAGGTGATATTCCGGTTTTACACGAAGGCGCACAGTCGCACTGGGAATTGGTAAAGAAATACGATATCATCGATTTTGAATTGGGTGTAAAAATTACGGGTGCAGGTTTCCCTGTTTACAAAGGAAAAGGAGCTCGTTTACAGCGTGCTTTAATCAACTATTTTTTAGATAAAAATACAGCAGCAGGATACAACGAAGTTCAAGTCCCGCATTTGGTAAACGAAGCTTCAGGTTACGGAACCGGACAATTGCCAGATAAAGAAGGGCAGATGTACCACGCCGGAGTTGATGATTTATATTTAATTCCAACGGCTGAGGTTCCGGTTACGAACTTGTTCCGTGATGTTATTTTAAACGAAAGTGATTTACCAGTTTTACATACGGCTTATACGCCGTGTTTCCGTCGTGAAGCAGGTTCTTACGGAGCACACGTTCGCGGATTAAACCGTTTACACCAATTTGACAAAGTAGAAATCGTACGTGTTGAACATCCGGATAATTCATACGCAGCGCTTGACGGAATGGTAGAACATGTTAAAAACATTCTTCAGGAATTGAAATTACCATACAGAATTTTACGTCTTTGCGGAGGCGATATGGGTTTCACATCGGCATTGACGTATGATTTCGAAGTATTTTCTACAGCACAGGACCGCTGGTTAGAGATTAGTTCTGTTTCTAATTTCGAAACTTTTCAGGCAAACCGCTTAAAATTACGTTTCAAAGATAAAGATGGTAAAAACCAATTGGCACATACATTAAACGGAAGTTCATTGGCATTGCCTAGAGTTTTAGCTGGAATTTTAGAAAATTACCAAACACCGGAAGGAATTGTAATTCCAGAAGTTTTACGTCCTTACTGCGGATTTGACATTATAAATTAATTTTAGTAATTTAGAGTTAAACCTGACGGGTTTTTAAAACCCGTCAGGTTTTCTTAATTGTTTAAAATACCACGCTAAAAACAGAAATATGAAAAACATCCTTATCTATATCTTTTTGTTGTGGTCTGGTTTTATGTTCTCACAAAATGAACAGTTAGCGAACAATTACTACGATAAAGGCGATTTTGAAAAAGCTAAGATTATCTACGAAGATCTTTTAAGAAACTCACCATCCAATACCCAATATTTTTTAAGAACGATAGATTGTTACCAGCAGTTACAGCAGTTTGATATTGCAGAGAAAACAATTCTGGAACGTTACAACCGCTACAAACAAGGCGTTTTCTTGGTTGAATTGGGATACAATTATCAATTACAGAAAAATGAATCGAAAGCCAAAAGTTACTACGAGCAGGCCATCGAAAAAATCAAAACCAATCCCAATGATGTTTACGGAGTTGGAAATGCATTTGAGAAAAAGGTTTTATTAGAATATGCTCTAAAATCGTATCAAACCGCAATGCAGGTGCAGCCGAATTATAATTTCAATTTTCAAATTGGAATGTTGTACGGCCAGTTAGGCAAAACCGATTTGATGATTGATCTCCTGCTGACAGAATCGTATAACAATCAGCAGAATGCTAATTTGATCCAAATGCAGCTTTCTCGTTTTATGAACGGCGAAACCGATAATACGGCTTTTAAAGATGCGATGCGAAAAGCATTGATTTTAAGAACCCAGAAAGATCAGGATGTTTTTTGGAATCATTACTTAAGCTGGTTTTATGTACAGCAGAAAGAGTTTGGAAAAGCATTTATTCAGGAAAAAGCGATTTACAAACGCGAACCGGAATCTTTAATCAGTATTGTAAATTTGAGTCAGTTTGCATTGAATGAAGATGATACCGAAACAGCTTCTGAAATCCTGAATTTTATTCTTCAAAACACAAAAGATGTCGATTTGCTTATTAAAAGCAATGCAAGTTTAATGCAGATTAAAATTGATAAAGCCCAGGAAAAAGAGTATCCGGCCATTACAAACGAACTGCAGCAATTATTGGTTACTTACGAAGTAACTCCTTTTACCTTATCTTTGCAATTAATTCAGGCTCATTTTTTGGCTTTTAATTTAAAAAAGACAGAAGAAGCCAAAACAGTTGTAAAGAAATCTCTAACGTTAAATTTGAATGCTTATCAGCAGGCTGATGCCAAAATGGAGCTTGCAGATATTTTGCTTTTAGAAGAAAAGTACAATCAGGCGTTAATTTATTATTCGCAGATTCAGTTAGATTTAAAGAATGATGTCATGTCGCACGAAGCCAGTTTAAAGGCTGCGAAAACGAGTTATTACAAAGGCGATTTTGAATGGGCATTAAAACAATTTAAAGAATTAAAATCGGCAAACACGCAATTAATTGCCAATGATGCTCTTGAATATTTTTTACTGATAAATGACAACACAGCAGCCGATTCGACACAAACAGCCTTAAAGGAGTTTGCAAAAGGCGATTTTTTACTTTATCAGAATAAAAAACCAGAAGCTATTACACAGTTTCAGAATATTTTAAAGAACTTTAAAGGTCAGGAAATAGAAGCTGTAACATTGTTGCGTTTAGGTAAAATATACGAAAGCCAAAAGGATTTTGCTTCGGCTTTAAGCCAATACCAGCAAATAATAGACAATCACAGCGACGGAATTTATGTAGATGAAGCGCTGTTTTTCTCGGCAGAAATTTACAACGACGAATTAAAAGACGTAGAAAAGGCCAAGCCTTTATATGAAAAGGTAATTTTTAACCATCAGGACAGTATTTACTTTGTTGATGCCAGAAAAAAATACCGGGAATTGAGAGGAGATAAGAATTTATAGTTTGGTTTAATTGGTTATTTGTTTAACCGTTTAACCGAATTTACGATTAAACAAATGAATTTAGTAATATGAGATGTTTATTTTAAGAGTCTAAGAAAAGAAAACTTAGAATCTTAGAATCTCAGAATCTTTTAAAAAACATGATTATTTTTAACGTTACCACCAATATACACGAAAGCGCGCACGATCAATGGTTAAAATGGATGCAGGAAAAGCACATACCGGAGATTTTGGCGACACAAAAATTTTCTTCGGCACGAATTGTAAAAGTTTTGGTTGAAGAAGAAATGGGCGGAGTTACTTATTCTGTACAATACACAACAGATAGTAAGGATACTTTAGAGAAATATTATCTGGAAGACCAGCCCAGATTTGATAAAGAAGCTTTAGAACTCTTTGCAGATAAAATGCTTTCTTTTAGAACAGAACTTGAGGTTGTTTCAGAACATTAATCAGTTCTAAGTCTCGGTTTTCAGTTTTCAGAAAACAGAATTGCCTGCAGATTAAACAGATTATTAGATTTAAAATTGTGATAATCGCGGCAAAAAAATATAAAGCTTTGAGTCTTTGTGCCATTATGGCAAAAAAAGTGAAATAAGCTTTGACCCTTCACAGCAAAAGAATACTTTTGCGCCCTCGTGGCAAAACAAGAATGATAAAATGGAAAAAGTAAAAGCCAAAAAACATTTAGGACAGCACTTTCTTAAAGACGAAAGCATTGCAAAAGCAATTGCCGATACTTTGAGTTTAAAGGGATACGATGAGGTTTTAGAAATAGGACCTGGAATGGGTGTGCTTACTAAATATTTACTTGACAAACCTGTTAATACACGAGTAATTGAAATTGATACAGAATCTGTTGAGTATTTGGGGGTAAACTATCCAAAATTAAAAGATAAAATTATTTCAGAAGACTTTCTGAAATACAATATAAATCAGGTTTACGAAAACAAGCAGTTTGCTATAATTGGTAACTTCCCTTATAACATTTCATCTCAAATTGTTTTTAGAACATTAGAATTTAGAGATCAGATTCCTGAATTTTCAGGAATGTTTCAAAAGGAAGTTGCAGAACGCATCTGTGAGAAAAAAGGATCAAAAACCTACGGAATCCTGTCTGTACTGGCACAGGCTTTCTATGATACTGAGTATTTGTTTACTGTAAGCGAAAATGTTTTTATTCCTCCGCCCAAGGTTAAGTCGGGTGTGATGAAAATGACCCGAAAGGAAGATTATAGTCTTCCGTGTGGTGAAAAGTTATTTTTTACGGTTGTAAAAACGGCTTTTCAGCAAAGACGAAAAACATTACGTAACAGTTTGAAAACATTAAATTTATCAGATAAACTGCGAGAAGACATTATCTTTGATAAACGTCCCGAACAGTTAAGTGTTGAGGAATTTATTGTTTTGACTCAAAAAATAGAAGCCGATGGAGTTCAAAGTTAGCAGAGAATTTATCCACCAATTAGAGGAACTAATCGTTAAGAAAAACGACAATGAACTTGAAGTTTTACTTAATGATCTTCACCACGCTGATATCGCCGAAATTCTTGAAGAATTAGATTTTGACGAAGCAACTTACATTTTCAAAGTTTTAGATAGTGATAAAACCGCTGAGATTCTTCTTGAATTAGAGGAAGACCTGCGTGAAAATATCTTAAGCCGACTTTCACCAAAAGAAATTGCCGAAGAGCTTGATGAGCTTGAAACAAATGATGCGGCAGATATTATCGCCGAGCTTTCTCAGGAAATCAAAGCTGAGGTTATCTCGGAGATGGTTGATGTTGAACACGCCAAAGATATTGTCGAGTTATTACGCTATGACGAAAACACGGCAGGTGGTTTAATGGGGAAAGAGCTTGTAAAAGTCAATGAAAACTGGAACGTTTTGACCTGCGTAAAAGAAATGAGAATTCAGGCTGAAAATGTTTCAAGAGTGCATTCTATTTATGTTGTTGATGATGAAAACCGTTTAAAAGGGAGACTTTCTCTTAAAGACTTGCTGACTTCTTCTACCAAAACTCAGATTGGAGAAGTTTATATCCGAAAATTGAATTTTGTAAATGTTGATACTGAAGATGTAGAAGTTGCCCGTATCATGCAGAAATACGATTTAGAGGCAATTCCGGTTGTTGATGAATTGGGGCGTCTGGTTGGAAGAATCACCATTGATGATATCGTAGACGTAATCAAAGAAGAAGCAGATAAAGATTACCAGTTAGCTGCGGGTATTACACAGGACATTGAAACTAATGACAGCGTTCTCGAATTAACAAAAGCTCGTCTGCCTTGGCTTTTAATAGGTATGGTGATTGAGATTGTAGCTTCTTTTGTTTTAAAAGATAATGAAACCGCTTTTCAAAAATATTCAACATTAATTATTTTTGTGCCTCTGCTTTCGGCAACAGCCGGAAATATTGGAGTTCAGGCATCGGCAATCGTAGTTCAGGGTTTGGCCAACGGAACCTTGAAAGAATTCAGTAAAAGTTATTTCAGTAAAGAAATTACCGTTTCGATGATTTCCGGAAGCATTATTTCATTGCTTTTGCTGGCCTATCATTCTCTTATGTACGGACAATATTTAGTGGGAATCGCTATTTCGATTTCTATGATTGTGGTTATTATGTTTGCCGCAACTTTAGGAACTTTAGTCCCGCTTTTTCTTCATAAAAATAAAATAGACCCCGCTATTGCAACAGGTCCTTTTATTACCACAACAAATGATGTTTTTGGTATCATGCTCTATTTTGGAGTAGCAAAAATGATTCTCGGCTTTTAGATTTTTGCCACAAATTGACCTCTTACAGTGATTTAAAATCTGTAAAATCTGCGTAATTTACACGCCGATAAAATCTGCTGTTTAGCAGCCAAAATAAATTAAAACCAAGCAGGATGAAAGTACACATTATAGGGGGAGGAAACCTTGGAGTTTCTATTGCCTTGGGAATTGCAAAATTTTCTAAAAACAATCAAGTAACTGTAACCAGAAGAAATATAGCCGCTATTCAATATTTAACGGAATACGGAATTACAGTTTCTAACGATAATAAGCACAATATTCAAGAAGCCGATGTAGTGATCTTAACCATAAAACCGTATCAGGTTGATACAGTTTTGGCAGAGATTTTACCGGTAATTCAAAATAAAACAATTGCTTCTGCTGTAAGCGGTTTGTCTTTGGATATTCTTCAATCTAAAACAAATAATGAATATCCGGTTGTACGTATTATGCCAAACATTGCGGCACAGTTTGGAGAATCGGCAACTTGTATTTCTTTTCCTGAAAAATACAAAGAAAACGCGGCGCCAATTGTAGACTTATTTCAGGATTTGGGAACAGCTCCTGTAATAGACGAAAAATTAATGGATGCAGCGACTGTTTTAGGCGCGTGTGGTACTGCATATGCTTTGCGTTATATTCGTGCCTCTATGCAGGCAGGAATCGAAATTGGGTTTGATTCAAACACCGCTCTCGCAATTGCTGCACAAACGGTAAAAGGAGCTGCAAAAATGCTTTTAGAAGAAAGAGTTCACCCAGAACAGTTAATCGACCGCGTAACAACGCCGCAAGGTTGTACAATTGTTGGTTTAAATGAAATGGAACACAATGGTTTCAGTTCATCTTTAATTAAAGGCATCAAAACTTCTTTGAAACAAATCAAAGGTTAGTTGTAAAGAAATTCGAATATTTTTAAAATTCCAAATTCCAATTCTTGTTGGGGTTTGGGATTTTTTGTGTTTAAGATTTAGTAATCACGTTTTGTTGAGCAATAGTCTATTACTAGTGGCAGATTTTTTTCATTTATAACTTCTTTAAACATACTCCTGTGATAATCAATTCCCAAGGTCTCAATTTTGGTACTGTCAATTTTCCTGTTTTTTTGGAGTATCCATTTTACTAAAACCAGTGAATCTGTACTGCGTAATGCTGGTCCAGTGCTTTTGGCGTCTAATTTATGACAAGCGGCACAATTAGAGTTGAAAATTTCTTTTCCTTTATTTTGATTGTCTGTTAATTCAGGATATTTTGTTCCACAAACAGGAACAGGAGTTTTACAATACCAGTTTGTTTGAGGTTTGTATGTTTTTATTTCATAAAAGATTACTCCAACGAGCAGAATTATAAAAGTAATTGAGAATAAAAGAATATGACGTATTCCTTTCATTTGCGAAGTTTAGAATTTGGAATTTTATTTTTGGACTTTTATTAAAAGAATATACTTTCTATCACACTCTGAAAGCTTCGTATAATAATTCATTGAATTGCCAGAATTTTGAATTGTAAGCGTATCTTTTACATAACTGGCACTGATTCCAACAGGGATTTCTAAATCTTTTAAATCTGAAACAGAATCGTTTTCTTCATTACTGATGTCGCCTTCATATTCGGCCCATTTTATACCTTCTAAAACCAAGTACTTTTCTCCATTTTTTTGGTCTTTAAAAGTGGCAGTCCCTTTCAGTTCCCTGCTTTTTGTTTTTAAGAAATAAGAATACCCATTTTTGGTTTTAGTTATTTGCAAAGTAAGTCTGCATTCACCAGAATCATTTTCTTCTGCTTTTGTTTCATAAGTGCCTTCAACAGTCTCTTCGTTATTCTCTACAGGAAGTACAATAGTATCTTTTGTAATTTTTGTTTCGATAACTTCAGATTCTTTTTTTGTATTACAGGCTGAAATTATTAAAACTGCAGAAATTGGTATGATAAGTTTATTTATAAAATTCATTTCAGGTATTTTTATTTTTTGTAAGAATATACCGTAAATATACAAAACCTGTAATTCCAGAAATGATTGAGGCAATAATAATTGCAATTTTAGAGAAAACAATAATTTCAGGATCCTTAAAAGCTAAAAGAGTTATAAAAATGGACATTGTAAAACCAATTCCGCCCAGCATTCCCGCTCCTAATATGTGTGCCCATTTTAAGTTTTTTGGCAGGGCACATAATCCGGCACTTACTCCAATTGAAGAAAAAAGCAGAATGCCAAGAGGTTTTCCTATTACCAGACCTAAAATAATTCCGAATGCATTGGGATGATTTAAGCCAATATGCCAGTTTGATTCTATGGCAATGCAGGTATTGGCAATCGCAAAAAGAGGAAGAATAAAAAATGCAGCAGGCTGATGTAAAAAATGCTGCAATTTGTATGAAGTAGATTTTTCGCTTCCGTCGCCAAACGGAATTACAAATGCCAAAATAACTCCTGTAATTGTAGCATGAACACCAGAATTAAGCATGAAATACCACATTATGACACCGCCAATTAGATACGGAATCAAATTGTAGACTTTCATTCTGTTTAAAACAAATAAGAAAACCCAAATTCCTAATGCAATTGCAAGATTTACAAACCCAATTGAAGTGGTATAAAATACGGCAATAACTATTATGGCTCCCAAATCGTCAATTACTGCAAGGGCTGTTAAAAAGACTTTTAATGAAGCCGGGACTTTATCACCTAAAAGCGATAATATTCCAATAGCAAAAGCAATATCAGTTGCCATAGGAATTCCGGCACCGTTTTGAGTTGAAGTTCCAAAATTTAGAGCAAGAAAGGTAGCAGCTGGAATAAGCATACCGCCAAACGCGGCCATAATAGGCAGCGAAGCATTTTTGATATTTGATAACTCGCCATGATAAATTTCACGTTCCAGTTCCAGACCGATCAATAAAAAGAAAATCGTCATCAATCCGTCATTAATCCAATGCGTGATCGAATGCCCTCCTAAATCTTTTTCCCAAAAGGCAATGTACCCAGCTGAATAAGATGAGTTAGCAGCCCACAACGAAATTACGGTGACAAATAATAATAGTAATCCGCCTGATTTTTCGTTTTCAAAGAAGGCTTTAAAAGTCTTGGTTAATTTCATTTTGGAAAGTTTGTGATGATTTAGAAATGACAGAATTTCTTTGAGGCTTGTATTTTCAAAGTTAAAAAAAAATCTGACCAATAAAAAGTTTCACTTCCATAGCGCAAATATTCCTGTTTTAAATGAGTAAAATCTTTTAACAGCTATGAAGGTTATAAGGAGACTGATAGTAATACTCAGTTTAAATCCCGATACTACTTTTTACATTGAAGGAGTAGAAGACACTGCAGCAGACGGCAGTTAAGGCCGTTTGGTCAGCTAGTTTCAAACTCCCGCTTATTTTGGTTTAACCAATTTTGAAATGCAGGAAGTTAATGGAAAACTTGTTGCAGGATTTATATCCTATAATGCAGATTATGTAAATAACAATTGGGAATATCCGCATGTTTTCCGTTCAATATCTTATCCTTTAGATTAAACGATCTTAGAGAATTACTCGTACTTTTGCCTGACATTAAATTCAATTAAAATGAGTGTGAAAATTCTACATATAGACAGCAACCATCCGGTTCTGTGGAATCAGTTAGAAGAAGCAGGTTTTGAAAACCATGCCGATTTTAAATCTTCTAAAGAAGAAATTGAAGCTAAAATTCAGGATTATAATGGTATTGTAATTCGAAGCCGATTTAAAATTGATAAGACTTTTTTAGATAAAGCCGTAAATCTTCAGTTTATCGCCAGAGTTGGTGCAGGTTTAGAAAGTATTGACTGTGATTATGCCGAAACAAAAGGAATTCATTTAATTGCAGCGCCTGAAGGAAACCGAAATGCAGTTGCAGAACATTCGCTTGGCGTAATCTTATCGCTTTTTAATAATTTAAATCAGGCCGATGCCGAAGTGAAAGCCGGACAATGGAATCGCGAAAGCAACCGCGGTCACGAACTGGACTTAAAAACGGTAGGTATTATTGGTTACGGAAATATGGGAAAGGCTTTTGCTAAAAAACTCCGCGGTTTTGAGACAGAGGTTTTATGTTATGATATTCTGGATAATGTTGGCGATGAAAATGCCAGACAAGTTTCTCTTGTAGAATTACAAGAAAAAACAGATGTTTTGAGTCTTCACCTTCCGTGGACACCAGAAACAGACAAAATGGTTAACACCGGTTTTATAAATGCCTTTAGAAAGCCATTTTGGATCATTAATACTTCGCGCGGTAAAAACATTGTTACAGCAGATTTAGTCGAAGCAATGAAGGCAAAAAAAATATTAGGAGCAGGATTGGATGTTCTTGAGTATGAAAAACTATCTTTTGAAACACTTTTTCAGGATAAAAATACGCCGGAAGCATTCCAATATCTGCTTGAAGCAAAAAATGTTTTGCTGACGCCGCATATTGCAGGCTGGACATTCGAAAGTCACGAGCGTCTGGCTCAGGTTATTGTAGATAAAATTAAGGCTGTATATGCCTAGAACGTTGTTTTCTTTGTTAATTTTAAATAACGAGTCTTTTCTTGTAAATTTTTCGCTGCCGATTAGTTTTATTTGTTAATTTTTAATAATATTGTTTCCGATATTTAAAGAATCAGTCTAAATAACTTTTTCTTTATTTTTCTTGGAGAAGCCGAAAATCCAAAAAAGAGTAGGCATTATTACTTAACTAATTTTATTAATTATGATTGAATGGTACAAAAAAGTAGTTTTTGAAAACTATGCAAACTTTGACGGAAGAGCCAGAAGAAAAGAATATTGGATGTTTTTCTTGACAAATATTATTATAAGTTTTGTTTTAGGCTTTGTAGCTGGATTAATTTCACCTAGTTTAGGCTTAATTGCAAACGTTTACAGCCTTGCTGTTCTTGTTCCTTCAATTGCTGTTGCTATTAGAAGAATGCATGATGTAGGTAAAAGCGGATGGTTTATCCTTATTCCAATTTATAACTTGATTTTAGCTTGTACTGAAGGAGATAAAGGAGCAAACGCATACGGACCAGATCCTAAAAATGAGTTTGATGAACTTAATGAAATTGGTAAAGCCGAGCTATAATTGATATAAATAGTACTATATAATATGGAAACTACAAAACCAGAATCATGGAATACGCCTTCGGGGCCAAAACCAGAAAATAAAAAAGTTGTTGCAGGTGTTCTTGGTATCTTATTAGGAGGATTTGGAATTCACAAATTCGTATTAGGATATACACAAGAAGGAATAATTCAAATCGTGGTTACTTTAGTAACTTGCGGAGCAGGAAGCTTAATTGGTTTCATCGAAGGAATTATCTATCTTACGAAAACAGACGAAGAATTCTACCAAACTTACCAAGTAGGTAAAAAAGGCTGGTTCTAAAACGATATTAAATCCCATTTGTATACTATCAAATGGGATTTTTTTTGCCATTTACATTTAATAATAAACTTTAAAAATACAGGTATGGAAAGTACACAAGAGAATAAAAAAGTTGTTGCAGGAATTCTTGCTATATTATTAGGGGCATTAGGAATTCATAAGTTTTATTTAGGATACAGCAAAGAAGGTATAATCCAGCTTATTTTGGGTCTTTTATGCGGTATAGGAGGTATAATTGGTATAATTGAAGGAATTCTTTATCTAACAAAGTCAGATGAAGAATTTTATCAAACCTATCAGGTTGGTAAAAAAGGCTGGTTCTAAAAAATAAAAAATCCCATTTGAAAGAATGGGATTTTTTATTTGACTGAATTTCAACTCAAAGAAATGTCCTTTTTTATTATAATAAAAACGTTTACCTCCTTTTATAAACTCTAAAAGTAAGTAATCTTGCACTTTGTTAAAAGTAATGGAGTAACTGAAAATCCATAAAGAGTAGGGGAATTTTTAAAGATTTATTATGTTAGAAATGTATAAGAAGGTAGTTTTTGAAAACTACACAAATTTTAACGGGAGAGCAAGAAGAAGAGAATTTTGGTTGTTTACTTTGCTAAATACAATTATCAGTTATGGTTTGTTATTGATTTTAAGTTTGATTTCGCCAAAACTTGCTTTAGTTGCCAATGTTTACAGCTTAGCAGTTTTAATCCCTTCAATAGCGGTTGGAGTAAGAAGAATGAATGACGTTGGGAAAAGTGGATGGTTTTTGCTAATACCTATTTATAGTTTGATTTTAGCCTGTACAGAAGGTGAAAAAGGACCAAACCAATATGGTGCAGATCCTAAAAATCAATTAGAAGATCTAGAGGAAATTGGAAAAGAATAATTCCGATATAGTTTTAAATAAAAGTTGTAACTAAAAAATCCCATTTGCATTTGCAAATGGGATTTTTTTATTTCGGCAGATTATAACTAATCTTCTTTTTCAGATAATTTACGCTCTAATTCTATTTGAAACTCTTCAATAACGGGCTTCATTGTGCTTTCAGGAATATCTGCGATTCTAATGTACATTAAACCGTCAATAGCATTGTTAAATAAAGGATCGACATTAAAAGCAACCACGCGGGCATTTTGTTTGATGTACTTTTTAATTAAAACCGGTAAACGAAGGTTTCCTGGTTCTAACTCATCAATGATTTTATCGAATTTATTTAAGTCAGATTCTGCTTCGTCAAAAATAAAATCTTTATCAGCATCTTTTAATTTTACCTTATAAGCTTTTTTCGGATGGATATATTGAGCAATATACGGATCGTAATAATTCGATTTCATGAACTCAATCATCAATGATTTAGAGAAGTCTGAGAACTGATTACTGATACTTACGCCGCCAACCAGATATTTGTGTTCAGGATGACGCAGAGTAGTATGAATAATACCTTTCCATAATAAAAATAACGGCATTGGTTTTTGCTGATATTCGCGAGTAATAAACGCACGTCCCATTTCAATTGACTTGTGCATCATATCATGAAGTTCCGGTTCAAATCTAAAAAGATCAGTCAGGTAAAAACCTTCAATACCATATTTTGGATAAATCTCAGAACCTAATCCCATACGGTAAGCACCTGCAATTTTCTTGGTGTCATCATCCCATAAAAACATATGGTGATAATATTGATCGTATTGGTCAATATCTATAGATTCATTTGTTCCTTCACCAACTTCACGGAAAGTAATTTCACGAAGACGTCCAATTTCATGTAAAATATTCGGAATTGATTTTGCTCTAGCAAAGAATACTTCGTAGTTTTTACTTTGCAAAAATCGGCAGTCGCTGTCTCTTAGCGCCTGAACTTCATCAAGCATTTTAGATTCATTCGCCGGAGTTACAATCTTTTTTGGTGCTTTTGGAATTTTTAAGCTAGCAGTGTCAATCAATTTGGTGTCTTTCTCAAAAGGATTAGCCAGCATATAAGTTTTTCTTCTTAAAAACTCTGAATATTCTTCAAACGATTCTATTTCGTTTTGTTCGCTTACAGAAATTGGTTTTCCAATACGAACTTTAATTACACGATCTTTCTGCGTTAAAAGCTCAGAAGGTAATTTAGCAGTACGTAAAGTATCGTCTATTTTAGAAAGCCAATAGAATAACTTGCTGTTTTTGGCATGAAAATAAATTGGAACAACCGGAACTTTAGCTTTTCTGATTAATTTCAGAGCGCCCTCTTCCCAAGGTTTGTCTACTACTAATTTCCCGTCTTTATAAGTTGAAACTTCTCCGGCAGGGAAAATTCCAAGCGGTTTTCCGTCACTTAAATGACGCAAAGTTTCTTTAATACCCACTACGCTAGATTTGGCATCCTTATGATTCTCAAAAGGATTAACCGGCATAATGTATTTTTTTAGCGGAACAATTCTGTGTAATAAGAAATTGGCAATGATTTTGAAATTAGGCTCTCTTTCAAGCATTAATTTCAATAGCAAAATCCCATCAATTCCTCCAAGCGGATGATTTGAAATGGTAATGTACGGGCCTTCTTTTGGCAGACGTTTTAAATCTTCTTCCGGGATTTCGAATTTAATCTCCATCTCATCCAAAATTCCATTTAAAAATGCAACATCCTCTAAATGCTTATTATGATCGTAAATTTTATTGAGGGTCGAGATCTTAAGAACCTTCATAAGAATCCAGCCAGAAAACGTACCGAGGACTCCGTACTTTTCAACATTTATTGCCTTTGCAACTTCTTTCGCGGTAACTAAACCCATGTACTATTTTTAATTTATTAGAACAGCGAACAAAGATAACAAAAAACTCTACTTTTCGCTGTTTCCAAAATAAACTTTGCACTTTTTTATTACATTTGGAATCCTAAAAAAAATACCAAGATGAAAATTATTTCTTATAATGTAAACGGAATTCGTGCTGCAATTACCAAAGGATTTATAGAATGGCTGCAAGCGGCGAGTCCGGATGTTATCTGTCTTCAGGAGATTAAAGCAACTCAGGATCAAATTCCTGTAGAGGCTATAACGGCTGCAGGCTATCCGTATCAATATTATTATCCGGCAACCAAAAAAGGATACAGCGGCGTTGCAATATTATCTAAAATTGAACCCCAAAAAGTAGTTTATGGAACAGGAATTCATCATATGGATTTTGAAGGACGCAACCTTCGTGCCGATTTTGATGATGTATCAGTAATGAGTTTGTATCTTCCATCGGGAACTAATATTGACAGATTGGATCATAAATTTATGTTCATGGACGATTTTCAAACTTATATTAATGAATTGAAAATTTCTATTCCAAATTTAATAATCTGTGGAGATTACAACATTTGTCATGAAGCCATAGATATTCATGATCCTGTTCGTAATAAAACGGTTTCAGGATTTTTGCCGGAAGAACGTGCCTGGCTTGATACTTTTATGAAATCTGGATTTATAGACAGTTTCCGTCATTTTAATAAAGATCCGCATCATTATTCATGGTGGAGTTACCGAGCCGGAGCAAGAGGAAATAATAAAGGATGGCGTATTGATTACAATTTGGTAAGCAACGCTATTGAGCATAGATTAAAACGTGCTGTTATACTTCCGGATGCAGTACATTCAGACCATTGTCCGGTTTTAGTCGAAATTGAGTAAAGTTTGGTATTGTTCTTGTTGAAAGAATAGCTGTTTAAAATTATAAATCGCCTCCAAGTAAAAACCGAAAAGTAAAATGATTAAAAAAGCCTCCATTGGATTAGTAGTTTTGGCATTGTCAGCAACTTCTTGTGTATCCAAAAAGATTTACAATGATCTTGAAACAAAATATTCAGATCTAAAAAAAGAAAACCGTTCAATTGCAGACGAAAATGCTGATTTGAAAAAAGCAAAAAATCAGTTAGAATTAGACCGTGATAAACTGACTAAAGATTTAGCCAGTACAAAAGACGATCTTGCAAAACAAAAAGCTGATTTAGCTGCAGAACAAAAGAAATACAAAGTATTGCAAGATTCATATAATGCATTAGAGAAGAACAGCAACGATGCATTAGAGAAAAACATGGCTAAAAACCGTGAATTGTTAGCACAGTTAGAAGCAAAAGGTAAAGCTCTCGCAGATGAACAAGCACGTTTGGATAAAACTGCCAGCCGTTTGAAAGAACTTGAAGATATGATTGCTGCCAAAGAAGAAGCAATGCGTAAGCTAAAAGAAACTTTATCTAAAGCATTAACAGGTTTTGAAGGTAAAGGCTTAACGGTTGAACATAAAAACGGAAAAGTATATGTTTCTATGGAGAATAAATTACTTTTCAATTCAGGAAGCTGGGCTGTTGGCACAGAAGGAAGAAGAGCAGTGGTAGAACTTGGAAAAGTTTTAGGAGACAATCCAGATCTTTCAGTTCTTATCGAAGGACATACAGATGATGATCCGTATGCAGGTTCTGGACCAATTGCAAACAACTGGGATTTATCGACTAAAAGAGCAACAGCAATCGTGGCTATTTTGAGTGAAAACCCAAAAATCAACAAGCAAAAACTAACTGCAGCAGGAAGAAGCGAATTTTCTCCTTTGGCAAGTAATGCTACTCCAGAAGGAAAAGCTAAAAACCGAAGAATCGAAATTATCTTAACTCCAAGATTAGATGAGATTGCAGAGATGCTTAATAGTATTAATTAAGACGCTAAGGTTCTGAGATACTAAGGTTCTAAGATTTAAAAAGGTTCAAGTTTTTTACTTGAACCTTTTTTTATGACCAATAAAAGTTAAATCTTCGCTCTTTAGTAAAACTCCGAAACCACCAAAAAACTTGTACATTTTTTAACCTTTCTGGTTTTTAGATTTGAGAAATCCGTTCGTATCTTTGATGACTTATTATTAAAAAAGGCAAAAAACTTAGAGCCTTAGAATCTTAGCAACTCAGTATCTTAAAAAAAATGAAATACACTACATTACCTAACACCGATATAAAAGTTAGTAAAATCTGTCTTGGAACTATGACTTTCGGACAGCAGAATACAGAAGCCGAAGGGCACGAACAAATGGATTACGCTCTTGATCAGGGGGTGAACTTTTTTGACACTGCTGAAATGTATTCGGTTCCTGCGCGTGAAGAAACTTATGGGAGCACAGAAAAAATTATAGGAACCTGGTTTAAAAAGTCGGGAAATAGAGACAAAGTTATTTTAGCGTCTAAAATCGCAGGTCCAAATCCAAATTTTGGTTACATGCGCGAAAAACTGGATTTTTCTCCGGCAAGTATTAAATATGCTTTAGAAAATAGTTTAAAACGTCTTCAGACAGATTATATCGATTTGTACCAAATGCACTGGCCGGAACGCAAAACGAATAATTTTGGCAGCCGTGCTTTTACAGGTTACGAAGATGCATGGGAAGATAATTTTAGAGAAATCTTAGAAACTTTTGACGGATTAATCAAAGAAGGAAAAATTAAACATGTTGGAGTTTCAAATGAAAATTCATGGGGAATGATGCGTCTTTTGGAAGAAAGTAAATATCAAAATCTTCCAAGAATTAAAACCGTTCAAAATCCTTATAATTTATTGAATAGACTTTTCGAGGTGAATTCGGCTGAAGTTTCAAAACATGAAAATGTTGGTTTATTAGCGTATTCACCTTTAGCATTTGGAGTTTTAACGGGGAAATTTTTAACTGGTGAAGCACATCCAAATGCGAGAGTTAATCTATTTCCACAATATACACGTTACAAAAGCGATCAATGTACACAGGCGACCAAATTATATCATGAAATCGCTAAAAAACATGGTTTAACGTTAACAGAACTGGCAATGGGATTTGTATTGCAGCAGCCATTTTTGACCAGTGCGATTATTGGTGCTACTACAATGGAACAATTAAAAGAAAATATTGCTGCTATTGATGTTGAACTTTCTAAAGAAATTATACTAGAAATAAACAAAGTTCAGGCAATTATTCCTGATCCAGCACCTTAAAAACGGGATTCAACCGCAAGGTTCGCAAAGATTTACGCAAAGTTCGCAATGTTTTTAATTAAAAAAATAATAGAAAAGCACACAAAGATTTACTTTTATAAGTAAAAAAGATCTTTGTGTGCTTTTTGCGTAAATCTTTGCGAACCTTGCGGTTAAACTTTGCTTATGTTGTGGTTACAAATCAAATTCATCGCCCATAGACAAAGAATCATTTTTTATTGCTGTTGAATCTGGCACTTTTATGCGAATTAGAGAACGTGCATTTCCAGAAATATAAACCGGTAATTGTCCAATAGTATCTTCGGGAACTAAAAGCCCTCTTTTAAACATTAAATTTTTCAGGAACTTTTGATTTTTAACGGCGTAATCTTTCAAATTGCCTTCATCATTAAACTGATACATGAATTTTCTTGGTTTCGGGATAATTGTAGCTAAGTACAAACATTCGTCTACATTTAAAGCCGAAGGACTTTTTTGGAAATAAAAATGACTCGCTTCGCCAATTCCGTAAACATTTGGCCCCCATTCAATAATATTAAAATACACTTCAAGCATTCTTTCCTTGCTTACAATTCGGTTGTTTTCTAAAATATAAACTAATAATATTTCTTCAAGTTTTCGCGAAAGCGTTTTTTCACGAGTTAAAAAAACATTCTTAATCAACTGCATACTGATTGTGCTGGCACCGCGTGAGAATTTTTTGGTTCTGATATTTTTCAGAATCGATTGTTTAAAAGCTTCGTTTATAAAACCACGATGCGAGAAGAAAGAAGGATCTTCAGTTGTTAAAACGGATTTTCTCAAATATGGTGAAATTTGATCCAATGGCGTATAATTTGGATTGGCGTTTCCAACCAAAATAGGTCTTTGCAGCACATTTTGAATAATGGCACGATAGACAAATTCGCCATTTAGTTTATTTAAATCGGCTTCGCCGTATTTTGTAATTCGTAAATCTTCTTTATTGAGTTTGCTGTCAAAAACAAGTGTATTGGGTTTGTTTTGGTTGAATTTGAAATCGAGTTTATAATCAAAATTTCCGGTAGCCTGCATTCCCTGAAAATGCGTAAACAATCCGTCAGGAAGCGAAACAATAAAATCCTGCGCTTTCATTTTAGGAATATCGACTTTTAATGTATAAACAGTGTCTTTTTCAGTATCATACGAAACATAAGGTCGGACTTTTATTTTGTTCAGCTGCATTGTTGAAGTGCTGTCGATCGAAATAAAGCTGTCACCTAACAAAAAGCGATAATCAAATCGGGCATTTTTTATAACAACATCTTTGTTTGCAATTTTTGGATGATTGATTTTTAGATTTACAATCGAAGTATATCCGTCGATATGAAGTTCACTGCCGCTTTTGTCAATATTTTCAACATTTAAACGAATAGAATCAAAACTTGCTTTTAGGTTATATCTTTCATCTAAATAAGGAACTCTAATTGCTCCAGTATCTAAATTAAAAAATCGAATATCGGCTTTTTGATTCCTTGGATCTGCAAAACCTTTTAGATTCCATCGCTGGTCAAAATCTTTGCTTACAACATGAATGTTGGTTTCTAGCTGTTTGTTGTTTAAAACAAGCTTATTTATGGCTATATTGGTTTTTTTGCCGTTGTCGTCAATCTTGAATTGGAAGTTTTCCAAATTCATGTCAGTAGGAACTAAATTAAGCAGTTTAGAAATGATGCGATAAGCAAAGGCGCCATATTTTCTTTTTTCATTTTTTTCAGATTCGTCGTCTTTGTTTCTTTTTAAGAAAGCATCAAAATTGCGGATTTTTCCTTTTTTGACTAATTGAACATAACCTTTGTTAATGTTTAAAGTTCCAACCTGAACATCGCCAATTAATAAATTACTTAAACTTACACTGGTTTCAATGTTGTTGATTTTTAATAATGTATCGGCATTTTTAGGGACGAGAACAACATCTGTAAGTTTAATGGTTGATAATCCGTCAAATGAAGCTTCTTTGATGGAGAAATCACTATTGTAGGTAACCGCCATTTTGTGCGTTACCTTAGCAATAGCCTGTTTTAAAAGTGAGTTGCGAAAAAAGTACAGACCAATGCAAAGCAATATAAATACTACGGCAAGTATTTTTAAAGCTTTGTATATTTTTTGTTTAGGAAAATTCATAGAGGTATTTTTATCAGAGATCAACCAAAAAGGATACTGGCAACATCTTCAATTTTTGCTACAAGTTCAATTTTGATTCCTGTATTTTTTAAAGCAATTTTATTGTATTTAGAAACAAATATCGTGTCGAAGCCTAATTTTTCGGCTTCCTGAATACGCTGGTCTACACGGTTTATAGGACGAATTTCTCCAGAAAGTCCGACTTCACCGGCAAAACAAAAACCTTTTCCAACAGGAATATCTTCGTTTGATGATAAAATTGCTGCAACAACTGCAAGATCAATCGCAGGATCATCTACAGAAATTCCTCCGGTTACGTTCAGGAAAACGTCTTTAGCTCCAAGGCGGAATCCGGCTCTTTTTTCTAAAACAGCCAAAATCATATTTAATCTTTTAGCATTGTAACCTGTTGTGCTTCTTTGCGGAGTTCCATAAACAGCTGTACTTACCAAAGACTGAATTTCGATCATCAGCGGGCGCATTCCCTCAAGAGTTGTGGCAATTGCAGTTCCTGATAATTCTTCGTCTTTGTGTGAAATTAGTATTTCTGACGGATTGCTGACTTCGCGCAAACCGCTTCCAAGCATTTCATAAATTCCCAGTTCTGAGGTTGAACCAAAGCGATTTTTCAGCGAACGCAGAATTCGGTAAATATGGTTTCTGTCGCCTTCAAACTGAAGAACGGTGTCTACCATGTGTTCCAGAATTTTTGGTCCGGCAATATTTCCGTCTTTAGTAATATGACCAATTAAAATAACCGGAATATTGGTTTCTTTGGCAAATTTGATTAATTCGGCAGTTGTTTCTCTAATTTGAGAAATACTGCCGGCTGTAGATTCAATATAATCTGTATGTAAAGTCTGAATCGAATCGATGATTACAATTTCAGGCTGAATGGCTTCAATTTGTTTAAAAATGTTTTGCGTTTTGGTTTCCGTTAAAATATAGCAGTTATCGCTGTTTGGCGTTATTCTTTCGGCACGCATTTTTATTTGTTTCTGGCTTTCTTCGCCAGAAACAAATAAGGTTTTATAAGGTAATTTTAATGAGATTTGAAGTAAAAGTGTACTTTTTCCAATTCCTGGTTCGCCGCCTAAAAGTGTTAAAGATCCCGGAACAATTCCGCCTCCCAAAACACGATTCAATTCGCCGTCGGTAGTATCCATGCGAATTTCCTGCGCCGAATCAATTTCGGTTATTTTTAAAGGTCTTGGCGCTTTACTTGATGAAGTCGGTTCGCTTTTCCAGGCTACTTTTTCCTGTTTCTGGATTATTTCTTCAGCAATTGTGTTCCATTCCTTGCACGCGTTGCACTGCCCCTGCCATTTAGAATATTGGGTGCCGCAATTTTGGCAAAAAAAGGAAGTTTTAACTTTTGACATTATTTACTTTTTTTAGCAAGCGTATTCATTTCGTCGATTTTCTCATACATCAAATCTTTGTTTAAATCTCCAATTGGCTCCATTTGAGAAGCATTCTGGTATTTTTTAGATGCATGTTTTGGATCGCCCATTTTTTCGTACATTAATCCTAGTTCATATTCGCCTAACATGGCTTTTGGATAATTTACATTTCCAATTTCGGCCATCTTTCCTAATTCGTCGTAAGCATTTTTCTTTAAAATAATGTTTTCAATTACTTTAAAATCACTCATTCTAACAGGAATCTGAACTCCTAAGATTTCAGACATGATATTGTATTTTTTCTCCAGATAATCTGCATAACCCGTTTCAAGAACCGCAATTTTATTGTTGTATTCGGCTGAGTTTATAGGTCTGTAAGCTTCAAATATCTGATATAATGCGTTTGGAATTGAATGTAAAACTTCTGTATAATGCGTTGCGCCTTTGAATACATCGTATTTATAATTCACTAACGAATTATTTGCAATTTTAATATTACTGTCTAATTTTTCTATCGGCTCTTTGATTTTTTTGATGTCTCCTTCGCCTGCAGAAAGATAATAGAAAATTGGTTTTTGTATTTTGGCAAATTTTTCAGCTATTCTAACTTCCATTTTTGGGGCAAGTTCCGGGCTAAAACAGATGTATGCACTAAAAAGCGGGTTTTCTTTGTATAAATAAAAATTAGCAAAACTTGCTGTTACATCGTGGCCCGCAATTATTCTGAAAGGCGATGTGCGATATTTTTTTTCAATATATGGAACTAATTCAGCTCCTATGAATTCGAAAAATTTTGCTCCTTTTTCGAATGGTAAACCTGTATTTTGATCTATTGTTGTGTCGTCATAACGTTCTTCATCTTTATTTTGATGAATTCCTATGATGATCATTTCCGGGATATCATCCCAATAAGAACCATAACTTACGGCTCCAGAAAAAGGATCAAACAAATAATCTCCATCTAATAAATATAAAACCGGATATTTTTTGTCTGGTTTAGCTTCATAAGAAGCAGGAAGCCCAATGGTAATTCTTCTTTCTTCTCCTAGTTTTTCAGATTGAATATTGTCAAATTTTTTCTGAGCAAAAACAGAAGCAGAAATTAAGGTAATCAGCAGGTAAACTTTTTTCATGATTTGTGGCATTTCAGTGAATTAAAAAGTATTGGAAATAGAGGGCAATATAATACTTTATTTGCTTTTTTGATATTGGGAGTTTTAAAAAAGCAATGAATTCTTACGCAAATATATTTCGATTAGAGCAAAAGAATATTTGTTTGTGCAAAATAGTTTTGACAAAGCAGGTAATCTAAAAATGTTTAGGGTGAAATCTAGGTTAACGAATTATCGTTTTCATTTGGGAAAATGATCCATGGTTTGAAGGTTTTAGCTTCTTCAAAATCAACGGTTGCATACGAAATGATAATAATAATGTCGTCTTTTTGAACCTTTCTGGCAGCAGGACCGTTCAGTGTAATTTCGCCTGAATTTTTTTCTCCTTTTATGGCGTAAGTTTCAAAACGTTCTCCATTATTAATGTTAACAATAGATACTTTTTCGCCTTCAATAATGTTTGAGGCTTCCAGTAAAGTTTCATCAATAGTAATACTGCCAATATAATTTAAATCAGCTCCAGTAACTTTTACTCGATGAATTTTTGATTTTATAACTTGAATTTGCATGCAGCAAAGGTAATTTAATTTAATGAAATGGTGTCAATCAGTCTTATAGAATTAACAAATACCGCTATAAACGCACGGTACTTTTTGTCTTTAATTTTATGATCGATGGATAATAATGTAGATTCGTCAGCAATTACGAAATATTCCAGCTCAAATCTTTTATTGTCTTTAAAAGCATCTTCTACAAACTGAATTGTTTCGGCAGGCGTACTATTTTGGAATATTTCCTTGGCTTCGGTCAAAGTTTTGTAAATAATTGCAGCTTCTTTTCTTTCTTCGGAAGTCAAACGTTCGTTACGAGAACTCATCGCTAAAAGATTGTCTTCTCTAAAAATAGGACAGCCTACAATGTTGACTGGTAAATTATTTTTTTCGACTAGTTTTTTAACAATTTGAAGCTGCTGAAAATCTTTTTCGCCAAAATAAGCATTGGTTGGAGTAACAATTTCGAATAAGCGTTTTACAATAGTTCCAACTCCGTTAAAATGTCCTGGACGGAATTTTCCTTCCATCTGATTTTCTAATCCATCAAAGTCAAATGATTGAGAAACGGTCTGTCCTTCATAAATATCTTCAACAGAAGGAGCGTATAAAATTATTTTGTCACTTAATCCTCTCATTTTCTTTACATCTTCTTCAAGAGTTCGAGGATATTTTTCAAGATCTTCAGGGTTGTTAAACTGTGTTGGATTGACAAAAATACTTACAACAGTGTCGTCATTTTCTTTTAGTGAACGCTGCATTAAAGCCAGATGCCCTTGGTGTAAAGCTCCCATAGTGGGTACAAATCCGATAGTTGAATTTGCGGTTTTGATAGTTTTTAAATAGGCTATCAGAGCTACTTTACCGTAGAAAATATGCATGGCGGTATTATTAAAATTTAGTGCAAACATAATATATTAGTTATAAACTGCATAAAATTTTGTAATTTTGCGACGTTTTTATTACCAAAAATTAAGTAAAATACTATTATGAAAGATAAGAGGATATTATACGTATCATCTGAAGTCGTGCCGTATCTGGCTGAAAATGAGGTTTCTTTAATGTCTTACGACGTTCCTAAAATGATTAATGATCAAGGAGGTCAGATAAGAATTTTCATGCCAAGATATGGGAATATCAATGAAAGAAGACATCAATTACATGAAGTGATCAGACTTTCAGGGATGAATTTGGTAGTGAATGATTTAGATATGCCATTGATTATCAAAGTTGCTTCAATCCCAAAAGAAAGAATTCAGGTTTATTTTATTGACAACGATGAGTATTTTAAACGCAAGGCAACTTTTGCAGATGAAGAAGGTGCTTTGTATCCGGATAACGATGAACGCGCTATATTTTTTGCAAAGGGAGTTGTTGAAACCGTAAAAAAATTAAACTGGGTTCCGGATATTATTCACGTTCATGGATGGCTTGCTGCAATGCTGCCAATTTATATGAAGCATTATTATAAAAATGAGGCTTTGTTCAATGATACTAAAATTATCACTTCGGTTTACGGTCAGTCTTTTGATGAAAATTTAGACATGGAGATGATCAATAAGGTTAAATTTGATGGTGTTCCGCACGAGTCAATTTCTGATCTTGAAACACCAAACTACGAAAATATTTTAAAAGCCAGCATATTGCATTCAGACGGTGTTGTTATAGCATCGCCAAATCTTTCCCCAAGTTTAACAAAATTTATAGAATCTTCAGGAAAACCTTTTTTACCTTTCGCCACGAAAGATGCATTCGCTGAAGCGTATACAAATTTCTACAGAACGTTTGGTCTTTAAAATTTAATTTTGATTATTTAATATGTACAATACTTCTTTTATTAAGAAAATTCTATTAGCAGCAACTGCTGTTTTTCTCTATTCATGCGATAAAGATTTTAATGCGATTGGCGGTGATTTAATTGGTGATGATCATTTTGGACTTGAGTCTGAAAAATATGATGTTTTGTCTTATAATCAAGAAGTTACTTCAGTGCAGTCAAATGTGCTGCCAACAAGTGCTTTAGGAATTTATAGTAATCCTGTTTTTGGAGAAACAACAGCTAACTATGTAACACAAGTTGCGCTTGTAGCTTATGCACCAAGTATTGGAGAAGATCCTGTTATAGAAAGTGCAGTATTAAGTATTCCTTATTTCAGCCACGTAACGGTAAGTAATACTGATGGAAGCCATACTTATGAATTAGATTCTATTTACGGTCCTGCAAACGGAAAGTTAAAGTTAAGTGTTTATGAGTCAGGATATCAGATGAGAAGTTCTTTTCCAAGTAATGGTACAGAACTGCCTCAATATTATTATACTTCGCAAAATTCTACTTTTGATCAGGCTAAAGTTGGTGCACGTTTAAATGATGATTTAACTAAGCCGTTTCAAAATGACCAGTTCTTTTTTAGTTCTGAAGAATATAAAACCGTAACTAAAGATAGTAACGATAAAGAAACGACTACTTATACAGCTCCAGAAATGCGTTTGAATTTAAATAGCGCTTTTTTTCAGGACAAAATCTTAAAAGCACCTGCGTCTAAAATAGCAAGTACTGATGTTTTTCAGGAATACTTTAGAGGATTGTATTTTAAAGTTGAAAAAGCTGATGGCAGTCCAAGTAATATGGCTTTGATGGATTTTTCGAAAGGAAAAATTACAATTACTTACAAAGCAAAAACAGATATTACAACTGACGCTCCCGAAACTACAGAAGAACGAACAATAGTAATCAATTTGGTAAATCCAACAAGTTCAGGAGGCACTGCAAATCTACTGCAAGATGCTAAAAGTACCGGTTATTCAGGTGCTATAAGTTCATCAAATGTAAATAAAACAGAAGGCGATGAAAGGTTGTATATAAAAGGCGGCCAGGGATCTGCAGCGGTTATTAAACTTAATGATTTTGCTTCTAAACTTGATGATATCAGAGCTAAAAACTGGAAAGTTAACGAGGCTAACCTGATTTTTAATATAGACTCTGATTTGATGACAGGAGCTGATGAACCTAAAAGAGTTTATTTATACGATTTAACTAATAATGTACCTTTGGCCGATTATTATGCAGATCAAACTACTAGTTTAACTGTGGGTGATACTAAAGGGGCTAAATACGTTTTTGGAGGATTGATCAATCTTGGAGATAACAAGAGAGGTAAAACGTATAAAATAAGAATTACAGAATATATTAGAAATCTGATAAAAGATAAAACAGCCAAAAATGTCAATTTAGGATTGGTTGTTACAGAAAGTATTGGTATTACGACTTCTAATTTTCTGGAAAATAGAATTGTACTTCAGCCAAACGAGTACTTTTCGCAAGTACCAAGAGCATCAATCATGAATCCGCTGGGTACAATTTTGTATGGCGGTAAAGCTTCTGTCCCAGAAGATAAAAGATTAAGGCTTGAGGTTTACTACACGAAACCAAATTAATAAATATATATGTGTGGAATTGTTGGATATATCGGTCACCGAGAGGCTTATCCTATTGTAATAAAAGGATTAAAGCGTCTTGAGTACAGAGGGTATGATAGTGCCGGCGTTATGTTGTACGATGACGAATCGGGCATAAAAGTTTGTAAAACAAAAGGAAAAGTTTTAGATCTTGAAGCTAAGGCACAAGAAGGATTTACCATAAACGGAAATATTGGAATTGGACATACCCGCTGGGCAACCCACGGAGTACCAAATGATGTGAACTCCCATCCGCATCTTTCAAATTCTGGAGATTTGGTAATTATTCACAACGGAATTATAGAAAATTATGCACCGCTGAAAGAAGAGTTAATTAAACGCGGTTACACTTTTAAATCTGATACAGATACTGAGGTTTTGGTAAACCTGATTGAAGAAGTTCAGAAAAAAGAAAACATAAAACTTGGTAAAGCTGTTCAGATCGCTTTAAATCAGGTTGTAGGAGCGTATGCAATTGCTGTTTTTGACAAAAAAAATCCAAATGAAATTGTTGCGGCACGATTAGGAAGTCCGTTGGCAATTGGAGTAGGTGAAGGTGAGTACTTCATTGCTTCTGATGCATCTCCGTTTATTGAATATACTTCGAATGCAGTATATTTAGAAGATGGTGAAATGGCAAACATTAGATTGCACAAACCTCTTAAAATTAGAAAAATTAAAGATGACTCTTTAGTTGATCCTTATATTCAGGAACTTCAATTGAATTTGGAGCAGATTGAAAAAGGAGGTTATGATCATTTCATGCTAAAAGAAATTTACGAGCAGCCTAGCGTTATTAAAGATACATACAGAGGAAGACTTCATCCAAATGAAGGAATTGTTCAAATGGCAGGTGTAGAAGATAATCTTGAAAAATTCTTAAACGCAAAACGTATTTTGATTGTTGCTTGTGGAACTTCGTGGCATGCTGGTTTAGTTGCTGAGTATATCTTTGAAGAGTTTACACGTATTCCTGTTGAAGTAGAATATGCGTCTGAGTTTAGATACAGAAATCCTATCATTAATAAAGATGATGTGGTAATTGCAATTTCTCAATCTGGAGAAACGGCAGATACTATGGCGGCTATTAAATTAGCTAAAGAAAACGGTGCTTTTGTATTTGGAGTTTGTAATGTTGTAGGTTCGTCTATTTCAAGAGAAAGTCATGCAGGTGCTTATACACACGCTGGCCCTGAAATTGGGGTAGCTTCTACAAAAGCGTTTACTACTCAAATCACCGTTTTAACCATGATTGCTTTGAGATTAGGAAAAGCAAAAGGAACTTTGTCAAGCCCTGATTTCCATGCTTATTTACAAGAATTAGAATTAATTCCTGAAAAAGTATTAGAGGCTTTAGAAACTAACGACAGAGCAAAAGAAATTGCAGCTAAATTTAAAGATGCGCCTAACTGTCTTTATTTAGGTAGAGGGTATAACTTCCCGGTAGCATTAGAAGGAGCATTAAAACTTAAAGAGATCTCTTATATTCATGCAGAAGGTTATCCGGCTGCAGAAATGAAACACGGACCAATTGCTTTAATTGATGAGCAAATGCCGGTTATTGTAATTGCACCAAAACAAGGTCATTATGATAAAATTGTAAGTAACATTCAGGAAATTAAATCACGAAGCGGTAAAATTATCGCTGTTGTTACTAAAGGAGATATTCAGGTTCGTGAATTGGCAGATTATGTAATTGAAATTCCAGAAACTTCAGATGCATTGTCTCCGCTTATTACTACAATTCCGTTACAATTGCTGTCTTACTATATTGCAGTTATGAGAGGTTGTAATGTAGATCAGCCTCGTAACTTAGCAAAATCAGTTACGGTAGAATAGATTTTAAAATATCATTAGTGTTAAAAAAGCGAGATTTAGGTCTCGCTTTTTTTTTGTCCTTTTGTTAAAATTCACATAAAATTTGTAAGAATATAATTATTTTATATGTTTGTAGGAAATATATTAAGTTTTTATGTTATGCAAAGATTTTTACTCCTTGTTTTTCTTCATTATTCTTTTTTTTCAATCGCTCAAACTAAACTCAACTTTGGCTACGATCAAGCAGGAAATCAGATTACGAGAACATTATGTATTAATTGTTTGGGCAAATCTGTAAAAGAAATTGTAGAACCAGAAGCTTTAACCGAAAATGATTTAGAAAAATTCTCTTCAGAAGATATTATTTCCTACTATCCAAATCCAGTAAGAGAAGAATTGTATTTACAGTGGGAGTTGGGAAATGATAATTATGTGACTTCAGTACATGTTTATTCTATGACAGGCCAAGTGTTGCGAACTTTCCAGATTGGTGATAGTGCAAATAATTTGAACATTCCTTTTCAACAATATCCTACCGGGGTTTATCTGGTTTTGCTTTCTTATAAAGACGGTGGCGAAAAGTCTATTAAAATTATTAAAAAGTAGTTCGTATGAAGAAGTTTTATATTAGCCTATTGTTTTTATTAGTTGGTTTATTTGGTTTTGGACAATCAACAGAAGTGGGGGTAACAGAGGGGGAATTATCAGTTTCACTAAATGGAAATGCTAATTATACAATCCCAATCTTAGTTCCCAAAGGTATTAATAACGTTGAACCGCAAATAAATTTAATATACAACAGTCAAAATGGACTAAGCGGAAATGCCGCAAGAGGTTGGGATATTTCAGGAGTTTCTTCTATTAGTAGAATTCCCGCTACGAAATTTCACGATGAAATTATAGACCCAGTAGATTTTAATGCTTTAGATAGGTTTGCCTTAGATGGGCAAAGATTAATCGTAAAAAATGGTACAACAGGAATCTATGGAGCAGATAGAACGATTTACGAAACTGAATATTTTTCAAATATTAAAATTACTTCTTACGGAGTTTCTCCTTTTGGTGCAAATTTTGGTCCGGCCTATTTTTTGGTAGAATATCCAGATGGATCTAAAGCTTATTATGGGAATTCATCTGACTCTAGATCAATTATGGAATGGTCAATTCTTTATTTTGAGAATGCTCAAGGAGTTCGAATCAGCTATAATTATATACTACTGAATAATACATTATACGTTGATTCAATCAAGTTTGGTGCTTCCGGTGCCAATACTCAACCTAACGAAGTAAAATTTATTTATGAAGATAGAGGTGTTTTTGAGAATTTTTATGTTGGCGGACAAAATGTTATAAGAAGTAAGAGACTGAAAGAAATAAAAGTATTTACTAATGGCATTGGTTTTAGAAATTATAGTTTTTCTTATAAAGTAGTAGATCGTATTGATAAAATTACTGAAATTAGTGGGGATGGAACAAAGACTTATAATCCAACAGTTTTTGATTATGAAATGACTTCTGAAGAAATAAAATATCTTGATATGAGTACTGAACTTGATATTGGAAATATAAAATCTCTAAATGTAAGTGCAGTTTCTGGAGATTTTGACGCTGACGGAAAAATGGATTGTTTAGTTTATCCAACATTAGGCAGTGAAGCTAAAACAAAGTATTGGTTATATGCAGGTATTGAATCCGGAATTAATTTTAAATTAGAACATAATGTAGGTGCCTTTGATGATATTTTTTCTGCTACATTTTTAAGTTCAGATAATAAGATTTTGCCACAAGGATGGGTTGTTGCAAAAAATACAAATGCGGATTATACTTTTACAGTGTATGGAATGATAAATATGCTTGGCAATGTTAATATACAGCAACAATATGAAAGGGTTGTAACTTTTCCTAAAAATGCAATTACTAATGATTGTCGTTTATGTAGTATTTCTTATAATCCGCCTAGAATTTTTCCGAAAAAAATTATTTCGGGAGATTTTAATGGTGATGGATTAACGGATGTTTTAGCTATTGATATGCCTATTGAAACTGCTAAAGAATGTAAAAAGATAGATTTTGTTAGATGTGAGCCTGTAAATGATATTATATCGTCTAGAAAGATTTATTTTGTTGATTTAAAAAGAGATAATACAACTAATTACTTTTCTCTTTCTGGTGAGCTGGTAGTTGGCTTATCAGAAACCTGTAGAGTAGAAGTTGGAGATTTCAATGGAGATGGTAAATCTGATTTATTTGTTTTTGATAGAGGCTATTTAACCATATATTCATTAGACATAGAAAATAAAATTATAGTTTTATATAGAAGTTCTTCTTACGATAATGTTATTTCAAATACTCCAAGCAACACAACTAATTTTCCTATTTTGATTGGAGACTACAATGGAGACGGTAAATCTGATGTCATGATTCCAAAATCGTATGGTTCATCACAATGGTACAAATATACATCTACGGGTAATTCCATGATAAAAGAAGAGAAATCTTATCTGCCAGTTTTTAATAAAAATGATTCCAGCACTACTTACAATTATTTTGCAGTAGACCATAATAATGATGGGAAATCAGATCTAATAAAAACATTAAACTATGTTCAAAATAATAGTGGATATATTACAGTTTTATCATATGCAAACATTAATGGTGATTTTACTACTGAAAAATACGCATCAACCAGCGCGAGATCAGATATTAATATTTATGCGCTTCCGGTATACCTGCCTCAATCCTTAAATAACGCAAACAAATTAGGAAACAAAATCAATTCAACATTAGAGATTGCTTTTTTTAATCTCAATAAGATTCACTTTTTTAATTCGGGTTACGATTACAAAAAGCAAAGTTTAATAACCAGCATAACAAATGCCAATGGTGTTAGAGATATTATTACTTATATTCCACTAGATTCTCAATTTAATAATACTTATCAAAATACTACAATATATAAGTCTAGTAAAGCAATTGCAAATTATCCTAATATAGATGTTACTATTGATCCAAATTTATATGTGGTTTCTAAATTAGAGAAACAAAATAAAGATCAATATAAGAAAAAAATGTTTGCTTATTATGGGGCTGTATCTAATGTGGAAGGACTTGGATTTATGGGATTTCGTTCAGTCACACAAACAGATTGGTTTAATGACAATACACCAATGTTCTCAAATATTGTGAAAAACGATATTGATTTAAGAGGAGCAAATGTTGAGAATTATTATGTTCAGGGATTTAGAGAGCCTTTAATAACTATTCCTGTCGTCCAGACGCCAAAAACTATTGTTAAAGGTCAAAGTGCAGATTACACAGTCACACAATCAGATAATTTAGTAGCAACAGAAAGTATTGTCTTAAAACCAAATACACATATAAAAGCAGGAAGTACATTTTCTGCAAAAATAAATCAAGGAGCCAATGATTCTCCAAATACACCTACAGATTATATAACAAAATCCGTTTTGACTTATCAAAACAATCTTTTGGCTAATAAGGTTTTTAAATTGACTAATACAAGCACAAAACAATTTAATACTCTAACGAATGCCAATAGCGAGGAAAACACAGAATATGATGCATACAATAATCCAATAAAATCTACTGCTGTTATAAAGGAAGGTGCTTCAACAGTGCAGACAACCGTCTCAAATGTTGCCTATTACAATAATGCTGCATCATCGCCTTATATAATTGGACGACCATCAAATAAATCAGAAACAATTTCAATTGCAGGAAGCACAATGAGCTCAGAAGAAATATATGATTATAATACTAATGGACTTCTTAACCAGGTTAAAAGAAAAGGGACCAATACCAATTATATTACTGAGAATAACAATTATGATAGTTTTGGAAATATTATAAATAAAAAAATATCGGCTGTTGGCCTTACACCAAGAGAAACAACTTATAGTTATGATGTTTCAGGTAGATTTTTGACAAAAATTACGGATTCAGAAAAGTTTGCAACGCAATTTGAATACAATACTAATGGAACATTAAAATCTGAAACCAACCCGTACAATCTTACTACATCTTATACCTACGATTCATGGTTTAAAAGATTAACAGTAAAGAATGAAAAACTAAATAAAACAATGAGCTATAAGTATACTAGAAATGCAGAAAACACAATTGTTTCTGTCACTACAGATGCATTGGACGGAAGTGCAACAGAGGAAACATTTGATGATCTAGGCAGAAAAATTAAAACATCGCAAAAAGACTTAAATGGCAATTTTTCGTCTGTATCTTTTATGTATGATATTTTCGATAGAAATTATAAAACAAGCGAGCCTTATTTTGGATCGAATGCGTCTCAATGGAACGAAACTAAATTTGATATTTACAGCAGACCAGAACTAAGCAAGTCATTTACTTCAAGAACAATTACAGCTTTGTACAGTGGATTGACATCAACAATTGTTGATGGACAGAAAACAAAAAGCTTTACCAAAAATGCTATTGGAAACCTGATTTCGACTGCAGAAACAACTGGCGGAACAATTAAGTATGATTATTATGCAAACGGAAATCTAAAACAGACCGATTATAACGGAGTAAAAATTACTATTGAACAAGACGGCTGGGGACGCAAAACAAGTATGACAGATCCATCGGCAGGCGTATATACGTATAAAAACAATGATTTTGGGGAGCTGGAAGTAGAAACTAGTAAAAATGGAGAAGTCGTGACCACGATAACTCGTGACGAAATGGTAAGCCAATCAAAAAAACGGTTACGGGTTCTGGAACAGATACCCAAACAGTTTACGAATATAATTCGTTGACTAAACTGCTTTCTAAAACTACTTTTACAGATAAAAAACAGCCTGCAGGAACCAATAAGATTATCACAACCTTTACTTACGACGATGTTTTTAAAAGGCTTCTAAAAATAGAAGAGGACAAAACAGGAGTTACGAAGTTTACAACCGCATTTTCTTATGACGAATTAGGAAGAATAAGCACCGAAACCAAAGAGGCACAATTAGGTTCTAAAAGAAGTACAGTAGCCATAAAGAGTGAATATAAAAATGGGACATTGTACCAAATTGTAGATAATAATACCAAAAAAGTGCTTTGGCAAACCATCACATTAACCGCAAAAGGACAAATTAAAGAAAGTGTATTAGGCAATGGTATAATAAATACCAACGAGTATGATACTAATGGTTATATAGAAAAAATTAAATACGATAAGGCAAACAATCAAGGAAATGTCTTGACATTGAATACTAAATTCGATTTTAAGACAGACAATTTAGAGAATCGTACCAATAGTATATTTAATAATTATACCGAAAAATTTAAATATGATGAATTGGACCGACTTGTGGAATTTACCAATAAATTGGGTACTCAAGAAACACAAAATTATGAGTCTTCTGGTAAAATAAAAAGTAATTCTTTAGGAACTTATGAATACGGAACTTCAACAAAACCGTATCAAAATACGTCTATCGCTCTTACACCAGAAGCGTATAACTATTATGCCAATAGAGAAGGCAGTTTTAAAGATGGCGCACAAAGCTCAGAAAGGAAATTAGATGTTACCTATAACGCTTTTAAAAGCCCGCTGCAAATTACAGAAAGCACTATAGATAAAATAAGTTTTACTTATAATGAGAATAACCAGCGCAGTACCATGTACTACGGAAGCATGGAAGAGGAAGCGCTAAGACCTTTGCGTAAACATTATGCCGCAGATGGCACCATGGAGATTAAAGAAAATGTAAAAACAGGTGTTGCTGATTTTGTTACCTACATAGGCGGCGATGGCTATACCGCGCCAGTAGCGCTAAAAAGTAATGGAGTTAGTACTGCAGATTATTTATATTTACATCGCGATTATCAGGGGACTATTTTGGTTGTTACAGATGCTAATGCCAACGTTGTAGAAAAACGTTTGTTTGATGCTTGGGGCGCTATTATTAAAGTGGAAAATGGAGCAGGAACTGCGCTTTCGGGATTAACAATTTTAGATCGCGGTTATACAGGTCATGAACATCTGCAAAGTGTAGGATTGATTAATATGAATGCTCGTTTGTACGACCCAATGCTGCACAGATTCTTACAGACAGACAATTATATACAAGATATAACCAATACCCAAAACTTCAATCAGTATGGTTATGTGTATAATAATCCATTGTTGTATATAGATCCGAGTGGTAATGTGTCTCAAGGTGGAGGAAAAGATTGTATAGATTGTGGTCTAACAGATAGCCAGCAAACCTGGATAGGAAATGGCATTAAGACCATTGCAGACAATTGGGATAATTGGGGTATTAAGGATTGGGCTAAAAAGAATCTCAATATTAAAAACTGGGACAAGAGTATAAGTAAATGGTTTGGAGGAGGCAGAAGTTCGGGACCTCCGCCGAATATGAGTAGTTATGTGAGTTTGAACAACGCTAGTTTGACTGGGGTTTATCCAGGAACTAACTATTCAAATACAAAATATAATATTACAAGTGACTACTCTATCTATCTAAGACCTATTGATTTTGAGAAAGTCACTGTAAAAACTAATGAAATAGCAACATCAACTGCAATAATTACAGCGGGTCTTGAAGCAGCCGGAAGAGCAGCTCCCTATATGAATGGAATAGGGAAATACGCAGGTAATGTGTCAACTATTGCGCAAGTTGTTGATCATTCTTATAAATTTAGTAAAGATGAAAAAGATGGAGGAATTTCTGGCGGAAGATATAGCTATAGGATGACGGGTACATTTGCATCATGGGGTGTAGGAACTGCAATTTCATCATGGGGAGTTGGAGGTTCTTTTGCTGGACCTTATGGCGTTTTGGGAGGAATTGTTGTTGGTGCAGGTTTTCAAGCGATAGAATATTCATATGATATAATTGCTCCACAAATACAAAGAAGTTATAATCATTTCTTTAACGCCTTGAATAGTGGTAGCTTTGTTAGATAAATTAAAATAGTGTTATGGAAATAAAAGTGACTTTTTTCAATCAATTAAAGATGTTTATTGATTTGATTGTTATGACAATACTGTTTTTAATATTACTGTTTTTTATAAACATGGCAGATTTAAAATGGGGTTGGTTTTTATTAATTTTTTATTTATTAATCTTTTTTTTGCCCGTTTTATTACTTCATATTAATTATTTAAAGGAAAATAAAGGTAGTGTTTTTATTTTAAAAAGTAATACAATTGTTACGAAAGGCAACTTTGAAACTTTGAATTATTCCTCTGAAGATATTAAGAGAATTATATTTTTTATGAATGGTTCGAGAGGTACTGTTAATGGGACATTGGCTTTTAGCAATTATTATTATGCAAAAATTGAACTTTTAAATAGGTCTAGTTTTGTAATTACTTCTTTATGTTCTAATAAACTTGATAAAATATTAAAGGAGAATTTTGAAGATGTGGAGATAAAAACTGAAAAAGTGTTTTATCCAATGATTATAAAAGATGGACTGTAAATGCACTTTCGGGATTAATAAATAATAAAAAATAGTATGAAAAAAGTGTTTTCTTTTTTGTTTAGGATAGTGGTCGTCCTGGCTGTCGTTATAATTGGAGCATGGTTATTTTATAAACATCATTCAAATAATGTTTTAGAAGCCAAATTAGCTCATTTCAATGCATATTGGAGTGAAGTTTTAAAGTTAAAAGAAAAGAGAGAAGCAATGTTTCATAATTTAATTACTAAAAGCCCTGACAATATTTATCATTTGGATAGCTTGATTATGATTTTATCTAAATCTAATAATTATAAAATTAGAGAATGTGATTCTAATATTGTTTATAATCAATATTCCTTGCCGCTTGTGAGATTTTATGTAGCAAATAAAAATGAATCTGATAAGAAATAATAATTAATACAGATTCTATAAACATAGCTATTGAAAGGTACAATTTTAGTGTAAGAGACTATAATAAATATTATTCCATTTTTCCCAATTTTATTGTAGGAAAAGATGTTGGTTGTAAGAGAAAAAAATATTTCGACATAAAGTTTGGAATAGAAAATAAAGATCCAAAAGTTTTGAAGAAAGAGAGAAGAGAATGGCAAAGAAAAATTGAATTCGAAAATGGGTTAATGAGTAGATTTTGAATTTAATAATTATATAGACTGCGGTCTAACAGATAGCCAGCAAAACTGGATAGGAAATGGTATTAAGAACATTGCAGGCAATTGGGATAACTGGGGTATTAAAAATTGGGCTAAAAAGAACTTTAACGGAGATAACTTTAGCGAATGGTGGAA
Source organism: Flavobacterium sp. KACC 22758 (assembly GCF_028736135.1). NCBI lineage: Bacteria > Pseudomonadati > Bacteroidota > Flavobacteriia > Flavobacteriales > Flavobacteriaceae > Flavobacterium > Flavobacterium sp. KACC 22758. The sequence continues at coordinate 5,409,840 of NZ_CP117878.1, read as the reverse complement.
AAGTAAAATTAGTTTTAACAACATATTTGGACGCCATAAAAATTCTGGCCCTCTGCCTAATAGGAGTAGTTATTTGAATTTGAATAATTATTCTAATAACAATTTAGTTTTAAGTCAGCAAATAATATTGGAGACACAAGACCACTAATTCAACAGTATAATGAAAATCTAAATGAAAAAACTGTAGAGCAAAGAGGTAAAGGCGGGCAAGCAATTGGCTGGGTGCAAATACTGCTGTAGATGGTGGAATTGGTTATGAAATAGGATTTGTTACGGATGAAAATGGGGGAAGAGCGTTATATTTTACCTTTAAGGGAAATGTTGGTTGGGGTTCAGATTTTGGCATTACAGTAACGAAAATAACTCCTAGAAGTAAAAGAGATTTTTCGGTCAATGATTTTTTTGGAGATGCAAATAGTTATAGCGGGTCTGTAGGTGCTTGGGGGTATGAACGAGGAGGAACAATGAGCAAATCAGGAAAGGAAAAGCTTTATCCTAATAATTTGGGATCTGGTAAAAATGGATATACAATAGATACAGGCTCACGAAGTTATTTGGTCCCTATGTTAAGAGGTGGTTTAGGGCTCATGTTTTCTGAATCTAAAACATGGACTATTAATTTTTAAAATATTATTATGAATAAGCTAAATTATTTGAGAGACAATAAAAGCAAAATGATAATAAACGTAATTATCTTGATTTTAATTGTTTTTTTGTTAGTCTTTTTTTTTTTTTTTCAAAATCGGGGGATAAGATAAATTATGAAGATGAATTAAATGCTGCTTATGAAGGTTTTGTAGTTAATAAATATATAGACTCTTCTGATCATTCTATTTGTAAGATTGTGCTTAAATCTAGTGAGATAATCAGTGTTTGGGATAATTTTATCAGAAAGTTGAAATTGGCGATTCTATAGTAAAGAAAAAAGGAAATTTTGACTTTGTTGTATATAAATCAAATGACACGATAATTGTAAATATTGAAGACAACTTAATAATTCCTGATAATAAGTAAAGATAAACGTTCTAATTTATGATCCAATGTTGCATGGATCCTTGTAGACAGACAATTATATACAAGATATAACCAATACTCAAAACTTCAACCAGTATGGTTATGTTTAAACAATCTTTTGTTATATATAGATCCAAGTTGTAATGCATCTCAAAGTGGCGGTGGAGGTTGTAAAGGCTGTGCAATAGGTATTGGACCTGGAGACTAAACAGGAACTTCTTCGGATATTGAACAATTTGGAAAAGATTATGGAATAGACAAGATAAGTCTAAATAATATATTTGGGCGCCATAAACAGCATGATTTCCACCTAATTTGAGTAGTTATGGAGCAGTAGCTTCCAAAAAAGGAAAAAATTATAATCAAAACAATATTACTCGCAGATTTTGTTTTAATTGGAATATTATTTAATATAGCTCGTAAGACTAATTTCAGAATAAATTGAATGATAATTAGGGCTTAAAAAATATTAGAAATTAAGAAAACATTAAATGAATAAGAAAATGAATAGAAAGATTGCTTTATTGGCATTTATTATGTCTTTAATAATTACAAATGTAAAGTCACAAACTCTAAATCCAAGCTATGTTTTAGATACTCCTGGTGCAGCCGATACTTTTTTAGGTGGATATACATTTTCGTATATAGCAGCAGGAACTCCATGGAATGGAGCATTAATAAGCTTTGGAGGAGCAGGAAACAATTATGATTGTCAAATAAGTAGTGATTATCAAAAAAACCGCATTTCCTTTAGAACCAGAAATGGAGATTATAGTAATTCTTGGAATCCATGGAATGAATTAGCAACAACATTGGGAGATAATAGCTTTAGTGGAAATCAGAATATAGCAGGATCTTTAGGTATATCGACATCGGTATTAACTTCCCCATTGACAGTGGGGGAATTTCATGGGGTAAAATTATCAGTGGGTGGTACAACATGGGCAAGTAACAAAATTCTTTACACAAGTTGGATTTCGGGAATTGGAGATTTTACTGAAATAAATGTTGTAGGTAAATATGCAAATAATGCTTCTATAAGATTAATTGAAAATGGTAATGTAGGTATTGGTGCAAATAACCCAGATTCAAAACTTACCGTAGCAGGAAATATTCATGCTCAGGAAGTAAAAGTTACTGTTAATGCGGGAGTAGTTCCTGATTACGTTTTTGCTAATGACTATAAATTAAAACCATTAAATGAAGTAGAGCATTATATAAAACAAAATAGCCATTTACCTGAGATACCATCAGCTCAGGAAATTGAAAAGAATGGGTTAATGCTGGCGGAAATGAATATGAATCTCCTTAAGAAAATCGAAGAAATGACTTTGTATATGATTACACAAAGTAAAGAATTAGATAATCAAAAAACAGAATTAGAAGTTATTAAAAGCAAGCTTCTGGAATTGGAGAAAAAATAAAATAAGATGAGAAAAATTACATTTTTATTCGCTTTTACAGCGCTATTGCTAACTAAAGTTTCTGGTCAAGTTTCATCATCTTTGAGTATAATTGATACTCGTTATAACAATGATTTGCCAAATTTTTCTGCATATAATATTAGAGCAGATTTTAAATTAAGAACAACTATAGGGGTTCCAGGGGATGGAAGCTATTCAACAAATTTAACTATTTCACCATGGGAAAATGTTGGGAATAGCGGTGATAAAAATCATCAGCTAAGCTTCAATAATGGAGGTGTCTTTTATAGAAATGCTAATCCCCTGGATGCTCAATGGGGAGGATGGAAACAAATTTTAATGACAGATGAAAATGGAAATATAGGAATTGGCAGTACTTATTCTACGAGTAGCTTAACTATTAGAAAAACAGCTGGTGAAAAAGATTCTCATATTTATTTTGGAGATGGTCTGGCGGTATCAGGACAACCATCTTCAAGGCTTTGTTTTGGTGGATTCGGAATTCAAAACGCGGGATTTGTTTGGGTGCCTAATAATTCCTTGGATCAAGGGAAATTATTGTTAAGTTTTGGAGGTTCTGACAATGGAGCGAATAATCCAGTAAAAATGACTTTTCAGTCTGATGGAAATGTTGGAATAGGTATCACAAATCCAAAGAACGAATTAGATGTAAATGGCACAATTCATTCAAAAGAAGTAAAAGTCGACATGAATGGCTGGTCGGATTTTGTTTTCAAAAAAGAATACAATTTACCAACACTTACAGAAGTAGAAAAACATATTACTGAAAAAGGGCATTTAGAAAACATTCCAAGTGAAGAGGAAGTCTTGAAAAAAGGGATAAATTTGGGAGACATGAATGCTAAATTGTTACAGAAAATAGAGGAGTTGACACTTTATCTCTTAAAGCAGGATAAATCAATTGAGGATTTAAAAATAGAAGTCAATAACTTAAAAAAGCAATACAAATGAAAATGTTTAATTATATAATTGTTATGCTGTTCTCTGTTACAGCATTTTCGCAAATTGTTTCTCCTAATGGAGATAATTTGTTTTACTACAATGGATTGGCGGATGTTACATTTCGGTTTTTAGAGAGAGGGAATGGAGGTAGGGCTTTTGTTCATGCTACAGGAAATGTCTTCGCAATAAATTATGAAGAAGATTTTAACGGGGGAACGAGAATTGGTAAAGATGTGTTTTTTAAAGATGCCGGCAATTCATACATATCATCAGGAAATTTTGGTATAGGAACTTCTCAGCCAACTTCAATTTTATCCGTTGGTATTACTCATGGTGTAAAATTATCAATAGGAAATCCTTCATGGGCAAATTTATCAATAATTGAAACTGGTTATACAAATCAAGTAGGAGATTTTACTGAAATCAAAGTTCCTGGCCACGGCGTTAATGATGCATACATGCGGATGACACAAAGTGGTAATGTAGGTATTGGGACGTCTAGTCCTAATTCAAAACTAGATTTAGGATCTGGATATGGAACCAAAGGAGCAAAGCTGCTTATATATAATGATGATTCAACTTCTGAATTATCAGGAACTAAATGTGGCTTTTATATGGATAATTTTACATCTAATAATTTGAATTTAGTTTTTCCTGAAGCATCTTCTTATCCTGGATTGTTTACTATTTCTGCAAAAAATACAGCAAATGATATCTTAAAACCTTATTTTTCGATTGCAGGGTTAACCGGTAATGTAGGTATTGGGACAACAAAACCAGATTCTAAACTTACAGTAGCAGGAAATATTCATGCTCAGGAAGTAAAAGTTACTATTAATGCTGGAGTCGTTCCTGATTATGTTTTTGCTAATGATTATGAATTGAAATCACTAAATGAAGTGGAAGAGTATATCAAGAAAAATAATCATTTACCTGAAATACCATCAGCTCAGGAAATTGAAAATGATGGTTTGATGCTGGCAGAAATGAACATGAATCTGCTTAAAAAAATTGAAGAAATGACTTTATATATGATTGAACAACACAAACAAATTATCGATTTAAGAGAAAGATTAGATAAAGTAGAAGTAAAGTCCAAGTAAGTTAAAAGCTTAAGAATGTTAAAAAAGCGAGATTTAGGTCTCGCTTTTTTTTATTGTCAAATTTTTTTCTAGAACATGTATTTTTATTGATTCTTCAAAAATATTATCAAATTTTATATGTATGCATAGTATTGTTGTTGATTTTGTAAATAAACATTGATTTTAATTTAATAAAACTAATTACGAAATAGTTAATATTGTTATAAAAATTACGATTATTATTGGTTTTTTTTAACAATTTTTTATTAATACTAAAAATATTTGTATTTTGGCTAGATAAACTAGTAATAAAACTAACCAAAAACTAACCCTAATGAGAGTCTACTTGCTAATTATGTTGTTTTTCAGCGGAATTTCCTTTGCGCAGAATACAATTACAGGTTCTGTTACAGATGGTAACAAACAATCTATTCCTGGCGCCAATGTTGTTGTGCTTGGAAGTACTAGTGGTGTATCTACTGATTTTGACGGATCGTTTAAATTAACTACAAACGAGAAACTGCCTTTTACTTTAAAAGTTTCTGCTGTAGGATTTGAATCTAAAACAATCAGTATAACATCGGCAAATCAAAAAGTAAATGTGATTTTAAAAGATGAAGAAACTAAGCTGGATGAAATTGTAGTTTCGGCTTCGAGAACACCTGAACGTGTAATCGAGTCGCCTGTTACTATCGAGCGAATGGGACTTCAGGAAATCAAAAACACAACAGCTGCAACTTTCTACGATGGTTTAGAAAATTTGAAAGAAGTAAATTTTAATACAAGCAGTATTTCTTTCAAATCTGTAAATACTCGTGGTTTTGCTACAGTGGCTAATACTCGCTTTATGCAGCTGGTAGACGGAATGGATAACTCATCTCCGGCATTGAATTTTGTTTTAGGGAATCTTATTGGGGTTTCAGATATTGATGTCGCAAGTGTGGAGTTGCTTCCAGGAGCTTCCTCTGCATTATATGGAGCAAATGCTTTTAACGGGATTATGTTTATGACCAGTAAAAGTCCTTTTACAAATGAAGGAATAAGTGTTTACTATAAATATGGACAGACGTCTCAGGATGCGGCTGGTACAAATGATTATAATGATTTTGGAATTAGAGCGGCAAAAGCCTTTACAAAACATTTTGCAATGAAAGCTAATTTTACTTACATGGAAGCAAGTGAGTGGATTGCAAACGATACAAGAAGTATGACTGGCGGATCTGTAGGACATGCTATGAATCAGAATTATGATGGTTTGAATATTTATGGTGACGAGGTTACTACTTTTATTCCTAATGTTGGTCAAGTTAGCAGAACGGGTTATCGTGAGCAGGACTTAACAGATAACAAGGTTCAAAGCATGAAAGCGGATTTTAGTGCTCACATTAAGCCTTGGGCAGACGATACAGAGTTTATATTACAATATAAAATTGGAACGGGAAGTACAATTTATCAGGGAGCAAACAGATATGCTTTGAAAGATTTCTTAATGCAGCAGGGTAAATTTGAAGTAAAGGGTAAAAACTTTTTCGGACGTATTTATTTTACTAGTGAAGATGCCGGAAATTCTTATGATATGAGATTTGCAGCATGGAATGTTAACAGAACGGCAAAATCAGATACGGAATGGTTTACGAATTATGCAACGGCTTATCAATATGCTGGAGCTGTAATGGGTACAAATGCAAACGAATCTGCTGCAATTGCAAGAAATTTTGCAGATTATAATGTGCTTCCAACTCAAATTTCATTTATTCCAAAGCCAACAGGATCTCCTAGATTTGAACCAGGTTCTCCACAGTTTAATAGTGCTTTGAAGACTGTTGTGGCAAATCCTGATTTAACACAAGGTGCTAAATTTATCGATCATTCAAAATTATATCACTCAGATGTGAATTATAATTTTAAAGATATCATTGATTGGGCAGAAATTCAGGTTGGAGGTTCTTGGAGAAAATATGTAATGGATTCGCAAGGAACAATCTTTACAGATTATGATGGGCCAATTGAATATAAAGAATATGGAGCTTATGCTCAATTACAGAAAAAGTTCTTAGATGACAGATTGAAATTTACGGGATCATTACGTTATGATAAAAGCCAGAATTTTGACGGAAATGTATCGCCAAGAATTTCGTTTGTGTATTCTGCAGGAGCAAACAAAAATCATAACTTCAGATTATCTTATCAAACAGGATTTCGTAATCCTACTACACAGGATCAATATATTGGTTTAGATTTAGGACCGTTTGCATTAATTGGATCGGCTCCGGAAAACTTAGACCGTTTTCAAGAAACAGTAAATGTAAGTGCGGCAGGACAAGCAGCAGGACAGCCGGCAACAATTGGTATGTCTGGGCAAAATGCTTATCATAATGCTTACACGGTAGCTTCAGTTCAGGCTTTCGCAGCTTCGTCTAATTCGGCAAATCTTCAAGTTGCTGATATTGGATTGGTAAAACCAGAGCAGGTTCAGGCTTTCGAGGCTGGATATCGTACAGTGGTGCAAAATGATTTATCAGTAGATTTAAATGCTTACTATAATATTTATAATGATTTCATGAATACTGCGAGAGTTATTTCTCCTTATTATGGAACCGTTGGAACAGATCCATCGAATCCAGCTGTACAGCAGACTTATCAGGCTCTTGCATTTGGTGATAGAAGAGTGTATCAGGTTTATACAAATACTACTGCTCAAATTTCATCTTTTGGTTTTGGTGTAGGATTGTCTAAAAAAGTATATAAAGATTTTGAAGTAGGTGCAAACTACAACTATTCTCAATTTAATTTTAATCAGGAAGATGATCCAGATTTCGTGGCTGGTTTTAATACTCCAAAACACAGAATTAAAGCTTCTTTAGGAAATGCAAAAGTTATTAAAAATTTAGGTTTTAATATAAATGTAAGATGGAATTCAGAGTACTTATGGGAATCTTCTTTTGGAGATGGTATGATACCTGAAAATACAGTTCTTGATGCTCAGATAAATTATGCAGTTCCAAAATTAAAATCGGTTATTAAAGTTGGAGCAACAAATCTTTTCGGAAAAGATTATCTTCAGGTTATTGGAGCAGGTATGATTGGTCAAATGTGGTTTGCTTCTTGGACTATCAATCCATAAAAATGTAATTATTTGTGTGAAATTGACATAGCTTCCCTGAAGTTATTTGTGAAAAATGAAGAGGTAATAATTTAAAAAGTACTAACATGAAAAAAAATATAAAATTGCTGTTATTGGTTTCTTTGACCTTTATGGCGGCTTGTAATAATGATGATAATAATAATACTCCAGAAGAAGTTCCAGTAGTTCCCGGTTCGGCAGTTTTTACAAAATATATTGCTCTTGGAGATTCTTTCGCGGCAGGTTACAGTGATAATGCCTTATTTAAAAAAGGACAAGAGAATTCGTATCCCAATATTTTGGCCCAGCAATTTGTTGCGGCTGGTGGAGGAGCTTTTACGCAGCCGCTTATGAATGATAATATTGGAGGTTTGTTGTTAGGAGGAAATGTAATTGCAGGTACGCGTTTGTATTTTATTGGAAAAACCCAGACTCCAACAAATGTTGTGGGAAAACCAACTACCGAAGTTACAGCACATCTTACAGGAACATTTAATAATTTAGGTGTTCCGGGGGCAAAAAGTTATCACTTATTAGCTCCAAACTATGGAAGTGCAGCCGGTATAATGGCTGGTACTGCAAATCCTTATTTTGTTAGATTTGCCAGTAGTCCTTCAACAACAGTTTTGGCTGATGCTTTGGCACAGGATCCTACTTTTTTCTCCTTGTTTATAGGAGGAAATGATGTTTTGTTGTATGCGACTTCTGGAGGAACAGGAAAAGATCAGACTGGAAACCCTAATCCGGCGACTTACGGAACAAGTGATATCACAGATCCAGCAGTTTTTGCAAGTGTTTATAGTAATTTAGTTACGGCCTTAACAGCGAAAGGAGCGAAGGGTGTTGTGGCAAATTTACCATATATTACAGCTTTGCCTCATTTTACAACTATTCCGTACAATCCGCTTACTGCTAAAACAATTGGAAAAGATGATGCGGTTGTTGGTCTGGCTAATATTAAAGCACTTAATGCGCAGTTATATGGACCGCTAAAACAAGTGCTGACTGCTTTAAATGCTGGTGACCGAATCAATTTGCTTTCTGAGACTGGTACAAGTCCTTTGTTGATAAAAGATGAAAGTCTGACCAATTTAGCTGCTCAGTTAACAGCAGCATTTACTCCTACGTTAGGAGCTCAGAATGCGGCTTTTTATGGAGCTGTTTTTGGACAGGCAAGACAAGCTAAAGCTACTGATTTAATTTTACTGCCTACTAAGCAGGATATCGGACTTCCTCCAACAGCTGCGAATTCTGGAATTGGAATTGCACCTCCGCCTCCGTTAAATGCATTTGGTATATCATATCCTTTACAGGATAAACATGTATTAATTCCAACTGAAATCGCAGAGATTAAAAAGGCAACTGATGCTTATAATGCAACAATCGAAGCTGTGGCTAAAGAAAAAGGACTGGCATTTGTTGATACAAGAGCGACTTTGACACAATTAGCAAGCGGAGGGATCAGATTTGGGAATTTTACAATGAGTTCTTCTTTTGCAACCGGGGGAGCCTTCTCTTTAGATGGTGTGCATCCAAGCGCAAGAGGTTACGGATTAATTGCTAATATCTTTGTTGATGCAATAAATGCTAAATATGGTTCGACGTTACGACATGTTGATTTGGGAGTATATCCAATTCAGTATCCGGAAACAATTCAGTAAATGCTGTAAAAAAAAGTCTAAAAAAAACCGCTCATTTATATAGTGAAGCGGTTTTTTTCTTTTATTAAAAAAATGCTGTTTTAGTTATTTTTTGGACGAGTTTTATGAATCAAACAAAATCATGCTATTTTTTATGAAAAAAAAATTGATTTTATATTTTAAAAAATTATCTTTGCGCTCTGAAAAAAGAGGTATTTTCGATAAACCTAAATAGCTATTTAATAAATACATAAGTAATGTCAAAAGTAATAGGAAAAGTTGCTCAAATCATTGGACCAGTAGTAGACGTAGTTTTCAACGGTAAAGATGTTGAACTTCCAAAAATTTATGATTCACTAGAAGTCACTAAAAAAGATGGAACTTTATTAGTTCTAGAAGTACAATCTCACATTGGAGAAAACACTGTTCGTACAATCTCTATGGACTCTACAGACGGTTTGTCAAGAGGATATGAAGTAGTTGGAACTGGTAATCCAATCCAAATGCCAATCGGTCCAGACGTATATGGACGTTTATTTAATGTTGTTGGAGATGCCATTGACGGTTTAGGTAATTTACCTAAAACAGGAGAAAACGGTTTGCCTATTCACAGACAAGCTCCTAAATTTGAAGATTTATCAACTTCATCTGAAGTTTTATTTACAGGTATTAAAGTAATCGATTTGATCGAGCCTTACGCAAAAGGAGGTAAAATTGGATTATTTGGTGGTGCTGGTGTTGGTAAAACAGTATTGATTCAGGAGTTGATCAACAATATTGCAAAAGGTCATGGTGGTCTTTCAGTATTCGCTGGAGTAGGTGAAAGAACACGTGAAGGAAATGACTTACTTCGTGAGATGTTAGAGTCAGGAATTATTAAATACGGTGATGATTTCATGCACTCTATGGAAAATGGAGGATGGGATTTATCTAAAGTAGATATGCCAGGAATGAGAGAGTCTAAAGCTACTTTCGTTTTCGGACAAATGAATGAGCCACCTGGAGCTCGTGCACGTGTGGCACTTTCAGGATTATCTATCGCTGAGTATTTCCGTGATGGAGCTGGATCTGACCAAGGTAAAGATGTATTATTCTTCGTTGATAATATCTTCCGTTTTACACAAGCAGGTTCTGAGGTATCAGCACTTTTAGGTCGTATGCCATCTGCGGTAGGTTACCAACCAACATTGGCGACTGAAATGGGTGCAATGCAAGAGCGTATTACATCTACAAATAAAGGATCTATTACATCTGTACAAGCGGTTTACGTTCCTGCGGATGACTTAACTGACCCGGCGCCGGCTACAACTTTCGCGCACTTAGATGCAACAACTGTATTGTCTCGTAAAATTGCTGAGTTAGGTATCTATCCTGCGGTTGACCCGTTAGATTCTACTTCAAGAATTTTGACTCCACATATCTTAGGTGATGAGCACTACAATTGTGCACAAAGAGTTAAAGAAATTCTTCAAAAATACAAACAATTACAAGATATTATCGCGATCTTAGGTATGGAAGAGTTATCTGAAGAAGATAAACTTTCTGTATCAAGAGCACGTCGTGTACAACGTTTCTTGTCTCAGCCGTTCCACGTAGCAGAGCAATTTACAGGTATTCCAGGTGTATTAGTTGATATTAAAGATACTATCAAAGGTTTCAACATGATTATCGATGGTGAGTTAGATCACCTTCCAGAAGCAGCTTTCAACTTGAAAGGTTCTATTCAAGATGCAATTGAAGCTGGAGAAAAAATGTTAGCTGAAGCTTAATATAATTATGAATTATGAGTTATAAATTATGAGTTTTTTACTCACTTATAACTCATAACTTATAACTCATAACTAAAAAAAGATGATTTTAGATATAGTATCACCAGAAGCAAAATTATTCTCAGGAACAGTTACATCTGTTACATTGCCTGGAGTTGATGGAAGCTTTCAAATTTTGAATAATCACGCTCCTATTGTGTCTATTCTAGAAAAAGGAACTGTAAAAATTACAGCACCAAGTTTTAACTTTTCTAAAGAGGTAGCGGATAAATTTACGAGAGTTAATGACCAAACTTACACATTAGAGATTACGTCAGGTACAATCGAAATGAAAGATAATAAGATTATTGTTTTAGTAGACTAAAACAGTTTTTTAAAATAAAGAAAAGCCAAACAATATTGTTTGGCTTTTTTATTTGATATAGGTAATTAGACAAATTAATTTTCTACTTTTGAAGTATTAAAATCTCTTTGTAAAATATTGATTCTGTTATAAAAGCTCAGTAAGCTTTTATGTTTTACGCTTTATTAACTTCATAAAGCGCAAATTATTTATGTCAAATTTTATAAAGAATATCTATGAAAAATATATCAAAAGTTGCCGTTTTGGGCGGTGGCGGAAGAACTGGAAATTATCTTGTGAACCAGTTATTAAAAAAAGGATTTAGTGTAAAACTTCTGCTTAGAGATCCTGAAAAGTTCGAAATTCAAAATTCTAAAATTGAAATTATTAAGGGCGATGCTCTCGATTTTGAATCTATAAAAGTATTGCTAAAAGAATCTGAAGCAGTTTTAAGTACTATTGGTCAGAGGAAAGACGAGCCTTTGGTTGCAAGTACAGTAACAAAAAATGTTTTGAAGGCAATGAAGGAATATAATATAAATCGCTATGTTTTGCTTGCCGGACTAAATATTGATACTCGTTTTGATAAAAAAAGTCCCAAAACAATTATGGCTACAGATTGGATGAAAGCTAATTTTCCAATAATACAGGAAGATCGCCAGAAAGCCTATGTTCTTTTAGAAGAAAGTGATGTAAACTGGACACAGGTTCGTGTTCCGTTTATTGAATTTTCAAATGATAGTTCTGAAATTGCAGTTAATGTTGAAGATTGTTTGGGAGATAAAATCAGCGCATTTGATATTGCTGTTTTTATGACTGAAGAAATGGTTGAATCAAATTATAGCAGACAATCGCCTTTTATAAGTGCCGTTTAGAATACATCAAAAAACAGCGGGAATTTGAGAACCCGCTGTTTGTTTTTACCAAATTTCAATTTCATAACTTTGTTTTATGAAATTACCTGAAAATCTTAATCAAAAGCTTGAAAAGCGAATGCAGAATAATTCGCTTCGTAAACTTCCTGCGTTTAATAATCTCATTGATTTTTCTTCCAATGATTATATTGGTTTTTCAAGATCTGAAACAATTTTTAAACTTACTCATGCTTATCTGCATGAAAATGAAATTTTTCAAAACGGTGCAACGGGTTCTAGATTAATTTCAGGAAATCATTCTTTGTATCAAATTGCAGAAAGTTTTATTTCGCAATTTCACGACTCAGAATCGGCTTTAATTTTTAATTCGGGTTACGATGCCAATCTTGGTTTTTTTGGTGCTGTACCGCAAAGAAATGATGTTATTTTGTATGATGAGTTAAGTCATGCTTCAATTCGAGATGGAATTATAATGTCAAATGCAAAATCATATAAATTCAACCATAATGATTTTGAAGATTTAGAACATTTAATTCTAAAATTTCCAGACACAAATATTTATATCGTAACCGAAACGGTTTTTTCTATGGATGGAGATACTCCAAATTTAGAAGAATTAGTGCAGCTTTCTGAAAAATACAATTGTTATCTTGTAGTGGATGAGGCACACACTTTAGGCGTTTTTGGAGAAAAAGGTGAAGGATTGACTCAATATTTAAATCTGCATAATAGAATTTTTGCCCGAATTATGACTTTCGGAAAAGGGCTGGGATGTCACGGCGCAGTTATACTTGGAAGTCCAGAACTTAAAGAATATCTAATAAATTTTGCCCGAAGTTTTATTTATACCACAGGATTATCTCCACATTCTGTTGCCACAATTTTAACGGCATATCAGCAATTGGAAGTTGAAAAAGCAGCAATTCAAAAATTACGTCAAAACATTGTTTTCTTCAATCAGCAGAAAAATTTACTGGGTTTAAAACCAATATTTGTCCGAAGTAAATCAGCTATTCAATCAGCAATTGTTCAGGGAAATGAAAATGTCAAAAAGCTCGCTCAGGAATTGCAAGATAAAGGTTTTGATGTAAAGCCGATACTTTCTCCAACAGTCCCCGAACGCCAGGAACGTTTACGATTCTGTATTCACAGCTATAATTCAGAAGAGGAAATTGCTTCAATACTTGAATTATTAAGAAATTACGTATATTAGACCCGCCGATTAAACAAATTAAACGGGTTTACACTGCACATTAATGCCTGACTTATTACATAAAGAAAAATCAAAAACTATTTTAAAGGTATTCTATGATGTTTATAATCAATTAGGTTACGGATTTCTGGAAAAAGTCTACCAAAACGCAATGTATTTGGAACTAAAAACACAAGGTTATAAAGTAGAAGCTCAGAAACAGATAAAAGTATATTTTAAGAATCAATTAGTGGGAGAGTATTATGCTGATTTAGTTATTGATGATGTAATTATAATAGAATTAAAAGCTTGTGAATATTTGTTAAGTTCACATATTGCTCAATTGATGAATTATCTAAAATCGACAAAAATTGAAGTCGGTTTACTTCTTAATTTTGGTGAAAGCCCTGATTTTAAACGCTTAATTTACACAAATAATAGAAAACCAAATTTAATGCCTCGTCAATCAGTTTAATCAGTTTGATCTGTGGGCCAAATAAATTTCATTTATCACCTAACTCATCTCAAATGAAAAGTTTATTCAAGTTATTTATAGCAGCACTCATCTTTTTTGGAGTAAAAACACAAGCTCAACCCCAATCGCCAAAACTAGAAAACTCTCTTTTATGGGAAGTTTCGGGAAACGGACTTTCAAAACCTTCTTATTTATACGGAACAATACACATGATTTGTTCATCGGATTATTTTTTAACAGATAAAACGAAAAGAGCTTTTGAATCTTCAGAAAAATTAATGTTAGAAATCAACTTTTCAGATCCAAAAGAAATGTCTCAAATGCAGCAGCTGGCAATGGGAAAAGAACCGTTAAGTAAAAAATTAACTCCGGAACAGTTAGCCAAATTAGATGACATTTTGAAAAAAACAACCGGAATGACAGTAAAACAAGTTGACAGTTTTAGTCTGTTGACCGTTATGAGTTTGATTTCAATGAAAACTTTTGGCTGTACTGATTTAAAATTTTACGAAATGGAATTTATAGAACAGGCTAAGAAAAAAAATATTGAAATTGGCGGACTCGAATCTGTAAAAGATCAGTTTGTAATACTTGAAAATGCTTATACAAATGATGAAATTATTGCTATGCTCGACGAATCTGTACCGGAAGAAACAGCAAAATTAGTTTCGACTTATAAAGATGAAAATATCGAATCATTATACAATATTACTACTGACGAAAGGTTTACAAGTAAGAAAACAAAAAAGATTATTTTGGATGAAAGAAATCTAAATTGGGTAAAAAGTATGGCCGAATTAGTAAAAAAACAAAGTGTCTTTTTTGCCGTTGGATCAGCTCATTTGGGAGGAGAATTTGGAGTTATTAATTTACTGAGAAAAGCAGGATATAAAGTAAAACCAATTCTGAATTAAGGTTTTAAAAGAAGAATGATAAACAGAACCCATCGTAATGATGGGTTTACTTTTTTATTGGTACTTTTGTTGACAGTCCACAAATAAAACAGATGCGGTAGTTTTTTGCTGATTATTGCTTTGAGACTTGATGTGAAATGTAAAAAATCCGTGTTTATCTGTTCAATCATTAACATTGCGGTCTAATACTTATGAAAATATTTGTAACAGGAATTTCGACAGATGTTGGAAAAACAATAGCATCATCTATAATTGTTGAGGCTTTAGAGGCCGATTACTGGAAACCTATTCAGGCTGGCGATTTAGATAATTCTGATACTCATAAAGTTCAATCTAGAGTTTCAAATAAAAAGACTCAATTTTTTGAGAACAGTTATCAATTAAAAACACCGGCAAGTCCACATTTGGCGGCAGAGATTGATGGAATTACAATCGAATCGAATCAGATTCTGGAACCCAAAACAAAAAATCATTTAGTTATCGAAGGTGCGGGTGGTATTTTTGTTCCATTAAACGAAAATGAAACCATCATTGATTTAATAAAACCCGATTATAAAATTATAGTAGTTTCAAGACATTATCTTGGGAGCATAAATCATACTTTGCTAACAATTGAAGCAATTCAAAATAGAGGATTTGAAGTGGCTGGAATTATCTTCAGCGGAAGCGAAAACAAATCAACAGAAAGTTTAATTCTAAATAAAACCAAAATAAAATACATTGGAAGAATTGACGAAGAACCGTATTTTGATCAAAATGTAATTCTTGAATATGCAGATTTGTTCCGAAATGATTTACTATCATTAGAAAAATCTAAAATCTAAAATCAGAAATCTACAATATTATATAGATGACATTAACAGAAAAAGACAATCAATATTTATGGCATCCTTATACACAGCATAAAACATCGCAAACGCCAATCGCAATTACAAAAGCCGAAGGTGCATTGCTTTGGGATGAAACTGGCAAAGAATATATTGATGCTATTGCTTCATGGTGGGTAAATCCGTTTGGACACAGTAATAAATTTATTGCTGATGCGATTTATAAACAGCTGACTACTTTAGAACATGTTTTGTTTGGAGGTTTTACGCATGAACCGGCAGTAAAAATAGCTGAAAGACTAATGGAGATTCTCCCTGAAAATCAGCAGAAAATTTTCTTTTCTGATAATGGATCAACAGCTGTCGAAGTGGCTATAAAAGTGGCTTTGCAGTATTTTTTCAATAAAAATGAAAACCGAACCACTATTATTGCTTTTGAAAATGCATTTCACGGAGATACTTTTGCTGCAATGGCGGCAAGCGGCATTTCATTTTATACTCAGGCTTTTCAGGGAATGTTTATAGATGTGGTTCGAATCCCGGTTCCGGTAAAAGGGAAGGAGCAGATAAGTTTTGATGCTTTAGAAAGTGCAATTAAAAATAACAATTGTGCCAGTTTTATTTTTGAACCTTTAGTACAAGGAGCGGCAGGAATGGTAATGTATGAGCCTGAATCTTTAGCAAAGCTTATTCGGATTTGCAAACAAAATAAAGTTCTGACAATTGCTGATGAAGTGATGACGGGTTTTGGGAAAACAGGAAAAACCTTTGCAATGGATTATGTGTCTGAAGAACCAGATATGATATGCCTTTCAAAAGCATTAACCGGAGGGACAATTCCAATGGCAATTACAACTTTTACCCAGGATATTTTTGATGCGTTTTATGATGACGATATTAATAAAGCCTTATTTCACGGACATACATTTACAGCAAATCCTACTGGTTGTGCAGCTGCGTTAGCAAGTATCGATTTGCTTCAAACGGCTGAAATGCAAAAGAATATTGAAAGAATAAACCAAAAGCATTTAGAATTTCAAAAGAAAATCGAAAACCATCCAAAAGTAATAACGGTACGAACATTAGGAGTTATTTTCGCAGTAGAAATAAAATCTGATTCAGAGGAAAGTTATTACGGATCGATGCGTACAAAATTATATAATTTCTTTATTGGTAATGGAGTTGTTTTAAGACCGGTGGGAAATATCGTTTACATTTTACCTCCATATATAATGTCTAATGATCAGCTTCAAAAAATATATAATATAATTGAAGAAGCTATAGAAATGGTGTAATTTGTATACAGTTTTAACAAATTAAAGAATTTACACAGATTAATTTCAGTGTAAATCTGTTAAAGCTGTATAATCAGTGTGCCATTTTTTAAAGATCTTTTTACAAAACTAACTATTGTGAATACACCAAAAATTGCCATAACTGCTTTTTCTTCTATTTCTCCATTAGGAAATAATAGTAATGAAATCTGGAAAAAATATCTTGATAAAAACCATTGTTTTACGAAGCGGTTTTTGGATCAGCAAGAAACTTCTGTCGCTGTTTTAAGTGCTGAATCGAAACAAATTATAGATAAAATACGAGAGGAGGATATTAGGTATAAATTTTTAGATAATTCTGTTTTGTTTGCTTTGGCAGCTTCGAGAGAAGCGGTTCAAAATGCAGGATGGAAAACCGATGATATCTTTGGAATTAATATTGGTTCTTCAAGAGGCGCTACAGATTTATTTGAAAAACATTATAAAGAATATCTTGAAACCGGAAAAGCACAGACTTTAGCCTCGCCAACAACTACCTTAGGGAATATTTCGTCTTGGATTGCACATGATCTGCAAAACTCAGGTCCTGAAATTTCGCATTCTATTACTTGTTCAACTGCTCTTCATGCACTTTTGAATGGTGTGGCATGGTTGAAATCAGGAATGGCAGATAAGTTTTTAGTTGGAGGGAGCGAAGCTCCTTTAACAGATTTTACAATTGGACAAATGAGAGCTTTGAAAATATATTCCCGACTTAATCAGGATATTGATTCTTGGCCCAATTTAGCCTGCTATTTTGAGAAAACCCAAAACACTATGATTTTGGGGGAAGGAGCGGCAGTTTGTTGTTTAGAAGCAGGAGAAAAAGAAAATGCGATTGCTTATGTAACAGGCGTGGGTTTTGCAACTGAAATTTTGGAGCATAATATTTCAATTTCTGCAGAAGCAGACTGTTTCCAGAAATCTATGAAAATGGCTTTAAAAGATGTTGATTTAGAAAGTGTAGATGTTATTGTCATGCATGCACCCGGAACAATAAAGGGTGATTTGACAGAACTGAGAGCTATTGAAAAAGTTTTTGGTTCATCGCTGCCTTTGTTAACGACAAATAAATGGAAAATTGGCCATACTTTTGGCACATCAGGAATGTTAAGTCTGGAGTTAGCATTGTTAATGATGAAACATGATACTTTTATTGAAACCCCGTTTTCAGAAACAAAAAATCAGAACAAAACAATTAAAAAAGTGCTAGTAAATGCAGTTGGTTTTGGAGGAAATGCAGTCAGTATTTTAATTGAAAAAGCATAGAGATATCTTAAATAAAAAATCCATTTGTCTTAATTTGACAAATGGATTTTTTATTTGGGTTTAGAAGTGTAATTCTATTTAAAGATCACTTTTCTGGTTACCTGGGCATTGTTTTCAAGGTTAACTTTTACAAGCAGCACCTGATCGGCTGACTGAAGGTTTGAGATTGATAATTCAGTATTTCCGACTTTCTTTTTATTGTAAATCAGTTTTCCTGTAATATCGAAAATGTTTACTTCTTTAATGTTTTCTTTTGCAGAAGTAACTTTGATAGTTTTGTCTTTTACAGAAATTAAAAGTCCGTCTTTTACATTCTCAAAATCACCAGTTCCTAATGTTTTATTAGTGTAACGAAGTGCAAAACGATCTGTAAAAGTTCCTGCTTGGGTTTTAAAAGTATAGTCCTGAGCTTTTAAATCTGAAACAGCCCCAGTTGTTTTGTCTTCCAGATATACATTGTGGTTATCAAAGAACCCGTCAACGTGATCAATTGAAATCGTAAAATCTCCCGCAATTGTTGTTTTGTATCCTAACGGAATTACATCGCTGTTTTCAAATGGAAGCGCACGACCCTGAATTGAAAATTTTGCCGTTTCGTTAATACTGTAAAAATCTACATAAGTGTTTCCGTTGAAGCTCGCCGCATCGTAATTCAAGTCTAATCCGTTTGTTGCTCCTTCTATATAACCTACTAAAGTTTGTTTGAAGGCTCCTTCAGCATTGGATAAGTTCAGCCATACACGGTTTCTTTCCAAGTTTTCAGTTTTTGCCGTTTTGTAGAAGCTGCCATTATTACCTCCCACCCTCATATCGTTTGTAAAGGTGATGCTGTTTGTAACAGGTTTGGCAAAGAATCCCTGCCCGGCAGCAATGTATCCTGTCGGGCCAGTCGCATCTCCGCCGTTTCTAACACTTCCCGATAAGTTAAAGGCCGCATAATCTGCAGAAGCATATTTGTATTTATTTGAACCGTCATTTGCCGGAGGCGTATTATGAGTCCATAAATAAATGGTTCCAATATTAGTATCGCCGATAAGTTTGATGCCGTTTATAGCAGAAGGATATGGGTTTCCAAGTAAATTAAACTTATTTGGCACAGTAGTTTTAGGAACATCTCCATTATTAGGAACTCCTGTAAATGAAGCTGTCTGAATGCTCGGCGTAACAATATCAAAATTCTGCGGACCTCTCACGCTGTATCCTTCTCCCGGAGTCATAGGCAGTCCTCCGCCATAACTGATTACCCAGCTTGCATTTGGATTGTAGCTCGTATATTTATCCGATAATGTAAGGGGTGACATCATGTAAAGTGTGAAACCCGAAGCCGCAGTCAAAGGTGATGACCAGTATGTGTAATCGTAACGGCGTACGCTGGTCTGTCTGATATAAGTGATATTTCCAGAGTTTGCCGCATTTTTGTTGGTTTGTACTAAACTTGAATTGTTGTTGAAGGTTAGTGATCCTCCTGTGTTTACCGTTACTGCATTGGTGATGTTTAGAGTATTAGTGCTGTTTACAGTTAATGAACCTAAATTTGTCACTGATAGAGTATTGGCGTATGAATTGGTATTAGTTCCGTTAATAATTGGTTTATTAGTGGTATTTGGTATTACAACACAGTCAGATGCAGTTGGTACGCCGCTTGGTGTCCAGTTTGATGCAATATTCCAGTCAGTATTAGTATTTCCATTCCATACTTTTGCAATTACTTTTACTAAAACAACTGCAGACAAGGAAGAACAAGCGCCGTCATAAGCAGTTCTTCTAAACCAAGTGTCTTGTGTTAAAGTTCCAGGAGTATAATTTTGCCCATTATTTGTTCCTGATGCAGCAGAGAAACCAGTTGTATTGCTGGTCGTACTGCTTTCCCATAAATAACTATAAGTACCACTGCCTGTAGGGATAGATCCGGTAATTGTGCCAGGTAAATTTCCTGCACATATAGATTGAGAATAAGATGCAGTAACGTATAATCTTTTAGTTGTTCCTACACAAGGGTCTGTAAAGTTTGCATTTGTAGCTGCAATTGAAATTGTATTGCCACTACCTAAAAGCGCACTTTCAACTACTGATTGACTAGTTGCCGCGTGGCAGAAAGGATTTATAGCATATGCTGCGCAAGTTGTTCCGGTTGGGGTTCCATAACTGGCAAAACTTACATTGTTAAAATAGGTTCCCGCTGAAGCAGTCAGGCTTCCTGTTGCATTTTCTACAGGCTGCATGCAAACAGTACCAGAAGTTCCGTTGCTATAACTAATAATATTATTACCTGCTCTAACAGTGATTGTAACTACTGTAGAAGTTGCTGTATTGCATGCCCCACTTGTTATTGCTCTATAATAAGCAGTTTTTGTTAAGGAACCCATTTGAGAACCAGTTAAGACTGCGGCTGTAGCTCCGTCAATATTGTTGAAATTTGTATTATCTGTAGATACCTGCCATTGTATGTTACCTCTATAACCGCTTAAAGAAATATTTGCAGGCTGTGTTCCGTAACAAATCGATTGATTGTCAGAAGCTGTTCCGCCAGCACTTGTTGGACTGTTTGTAATTGTAATCGGTGCACTCTCTGTAAAGTTACAAGCCGTTCCAGTTCCAGCAACATTACTGGTAGCAAGACGACGATATTGATATACTATATCACTTGCTGTGCTGTTAGCAACCATTGCAGGAGGATCATATGTTCTTCCAGTCGCTCCAGAAATATTAGAAAATCCGCCACCGTTGGTTTGTATCTGCCATTGAAAATTGATATAGGGATTTGGTGCATTAAGATCAGCGCTGTTATATTCAAGAGATCCTTCGATAACCCCTGGATCTCCTCCATTACAAAAATTTACTGTGGCTGGGGCTGTAATTGTATTTAAAGCAGCATCAAATGGTGTTATGTTAAAACCAACTCTATTGGCACCTGCGTTTTCATAGTATTCTAATGTAAAAATTGGATTTGCAGGAACGTTTACCAAAATGTTGCTGTATGTAGTTGCACCTTGTTCTACCCATCTGTCTAAAATATATCCGCCATTATTTATAGATAATCTTACTCCATCATCTCCTATTATTCGGATTAAATAACATCCTGCAGGTCTTGTTGACTGCATTCGATATCTAACAGCAAAACCTTCTGTATACATCGAAGCTCTTTGGACTCCATTTGAGAATACAGGAAAACATGTGTAGTCTCCGCCAAAGTTTGTGTCAAAATTTTCTGTTCCAATGGTATAATACCCTGCATAATTCGTAGTAGTAAATGGTGAAGGTGCAGCACCTGTTGAATTATAAATATGACCTATCCAGGTATTATTTGCTCCTGCAGTAGTTTGACTGTCAAGATTATTGCGGGAAGAATTTAATGTTAGGGTCATTGTACCGCTGTTTGTGTCTGTACAACTGCCCGCTAGAAAAACACGTATTTGCCCTGAAAAATTTGCTGTCCAGGTAATTGATGTTCCAGTGGCTCCTGAAGAGCTAACATTTGGAGTTAAATTGTTATTTGAACTATCTAATAAGGTCAAATTTTCGTTGCCAGAAAAAATATTTCCTACAGAAAAAGTATAATTATATCCTGAAATAACATTTACTACCGCATATTGTCCCGAACTTATAGTACCTGTTTGGGTATTGCTATAATCAATACAAAACGAATAATCTGATCCTGCTTGGGAAGTAGGTGTAGGAGTACATGTTCCTACTATGTTAACTCGTCCGTTTGCTCCATTCCCACCAGACATATTTCCCCACCACCAATGATACTCTCCACCGCCACCGCCACCGCCGGGTGAGGTGCCAGGATTTCCATTATCATCTCTTTGCCCTGAACCACCTGTCCCAGGAGCATTTCCTGCATCACCACCATTGCCTCCACTTGCATTTCCTGTCACTCCATTAGAGCCTGATGATGTTGTTCCATTTCCTCCAGTCCCACGTGTACCTGCATTTCGGTTGCCTCCAGTACCTCCATTAGCAGTAACAGAAATTCCGCCATAAGTTAGTGTGGAATCACCTCCTGCTGGTCCGTTACCTGTTGATCCAGCGCCTCCTCGCCCTACAGTATATGTTATTGTTTGACCTGAAGTAACTGCAAATGTTCTGTAAGAATATCCGCCGCCGCCGCCGCCGCTTCCTCCATTATTGTTGCTAGTTGAGCCTCCTCCTGCACCACCTGCACCCCAAACTTCAACTGTAACACTATTGATACCTGCTGGAACTACCCACGATCTAGTACCAGAAGCATTATCTGAAACTGATGTTTGTGCAAATGAGTAAAAAGTAAGAATAAATAAAAAAGATGAAAAAAGTAGTTTTCTAATCATAGTAGGCGTGGTATTATTTTTTTTGTTTTGAGGCTTAAATTCAAATAAAAAATATTGAATTTCGTTATTTATTGAACTCAGATTTTTTATATGCTAAATGTTAAAAATATTATTAATATTTGTTTAATATATCAAACGGTTTAACAAACAGAATTTGCCTCAAAAATATTACAATTTGGAATAAAAAACAACTATGCTAAATACTGTTTTTGAGAAAATCGAATAAATTATCATAAAATTTAACAGTTGATTGTTTATTTTTAGCAATTTGAGTTAAAAAAGAAAGAAAATACACATGAGTAAAATTTACACTGCAAAAGAAGCTTTACAGAAATTAGAGCATTTTTGTGCTTATCAGGAACGTTGCCACGATGAAGTTGTTTCTAAATTATATAGTTTAAAAATGACTACAGAAGAGGTTAATATAATTGTTGTTCAGTTGATTGAAGGAAATTTTTTAAATGAAACTCGTTTTGCATGCAGTTTTGTAAGAGGCAAACATCGAATAAAATATTGGGGAAAAATTAGAATTACAAATGAATTAAAATCTCGTCATATTTCTTCAACAAATATTGCGCTAGCCTTAAAAGAAATTTCTGCTGAAGAATACTTCGAGACATTTGAAATTCTTTCTGAAAGATGCTGGAATTCTATTCAGGAAAAAAACATACTCAAAAAAAGAAAAAAATTCTGCGATTATATACTTCGCCGCGGTTATGAAAGTGATTTAGTATATGAAAAACTTAAAGAATTGGAGCAAAATCAGATTAGAAAAATATAATAAAAAATCGTATTTCATATTTTAGTTTTCTCGTCATAATTTCTTTAGCAAAACATCCTAAATTCCTTACGTAATAAAAAATAACCCATAGTTGTTAAATATCGCTTTTCTGCGCATTTTTTATCTTATCAGACGTTTTTTCGATTATTTTTTTAAAAATCGAACTGAAAAGCTAACTATATTACGGATTTTTCTTATTTTTAACATAGCTATTTTATAAGAAATTCCATAAAATGTTAATTTTAACTATGTATTTCATCGATTATTTTATCATTTTATCGATTATATAGCGGTTGTGAAAACCTTAATAAAATCAAACACGTAGATGTATCTATATTTGCTCGGTTAGGAAAACTATGCCAGCATAACAAACTGATAGAAAAACATCTATATGAAAAAAACTCTACTTTTATTCTTGTTTTTGCCTTTCTTAGGATTTGCACAAAATGTTGATTTTGTACAATGGAATGGATCAACAGATTTAGCACCAACTATCCTGCACAATTTTGTTGATGCAAGCAATGTTACAGGAGCAGGTTTTTCAAATGGCAACCCAACTCCAACTAATGATGGAATTGAAGGAACAAATTGGCCTACTGCTAATGCAATTGATTTGAATAAGTACATTCAAATTACTTTAAACCCAATTTTAGATGGAAGAATTATATTAAATGAAATTCAGTTTACTTACAAAGGAAATTCATCAGGATATCAAGTTCGTTATTCTAAACAGGCTGACTTTTCAACTTCTACTATTTTAACTACTATTACAAACGCTGTACCTTATAACACTCCTACATCGGGGAATCTCTCTGGATTAAATATTGCAATTAATGCAGGAGAAAAAATATACATTCGTTTTTATGCCTATAATGGTGGAGGAACTTGGAAATTAATGAATAATAATCTTCTAAAGCTAAGAGGAACTATTGTACAGAATCCATCTCCTATGAATGGAACATATATAGTAGGAAGTGCTACAACAGCAAGTTTTCCAACTCTTACAAGCACAGTGAGGGCATTAAATGCTGTTGGAGTATCTGGCGCTGTAAATTTATTACTGGATAATACTACATACAACAGGTCAACAGGGGAAACTTTTCCATTAGTGATAAATCCTTACCTAGGAAACACAAACTATAAAGTAACCTTTAAACCAAACACTAATAGAACTGTTAATATTGAATCTACAAATTTTCCATCTAGTACTTCAACACCAGCTGTTTTTAAACTTAATGGTGTCGACAATGTAGTTTTTGATGGTAGTAATGTAACAAATGGTATTACAAAAAACTTAACTATATACAATAATAATCAATTAAACAGCGACAGAGCTGTTATTTGGATTGCAAGTGAAAATAATAGTAACGGTGCAAATAATAATGAAATTAAAAATTTAATTTTAAGACAATATGCTCGAGGAACTTATGATTTTTCTGTTGGTGTATTTGGTGGAGGAAATAGCGATATTACAAGTAGTGCACAGACCGCTAACTCTTTTAATGTCATAAATAATGTAACTTTTACAACTGTTGGTCAAGCGGTTTATTTAGAAGGCAGTTCTTCTTCATTGTCATCAGGATGGAAGATTCAAAACAACGTAATAGGAGGAACAACAAATACAACTAAACCTCACGTCGGTATTCGTTTAAATAATGCTAAAGATTATGAAGTTTCACAAAATACTATTTCTGGGGTTTTAAGATCAAATTCGAACAATACTACTACTCATCTTGCAGGTATTTCAGTTTATGGAACAAGTAATGGAGTTATTTTTGGTAATAAAATAAGTGATGTTTACGATTCAGCAGGAAGTCCAACATATTGTGCAGGAATCTATGTTGATAGTGGTAATAATAGTATTTACAATAATTTCATTAATAATATTAGTACTAGCACTAATAATGATAATACCAGTAATTATCAATACAAAGGACATGGTATTTTTATTAACAGTGGTGCTCAAAATAAAATTTATCA
This sequence comes from Flavobacterium sp. KACC 22758, assembly GCF_028736135.1. Lineage (NCBI taxonomy): Bacteria > Pseudomonadati > Bacteroidota > Flavobacteriia > Flavobacteriales > Flavobacteriaceae > Flavobacterium > Flavobacterium sp. KACC 22758. Next base: position 5,384,542 of record NZ_CP117878.1, on the reverse strand, counting down.
TAATACTATTTCAATGGATAACACCTCTGCAGGAGGAAGATCGTCTTGTTTATTCATAGCAGGAGGAAGTAATATTGGAATTAAAAACAATATATTTTATAATTCTCAAACAAATGGAACACAGTATCTAATTTCTTCAAATACGGATCATACTGCAATAACAGAATTTGACAACAATAATTATTTCCTTAAAAGTTCAGGTACTTTATCAAATAGATTATCAACAGGAACATATACAACCCTTACAACATGGAAAGGAGTGTCTTCTGCTAAAGAACAAAATTCCATAAATGTTGAGCCACAATTTATTTCAACAACAGATTTTCACTTAGCACAAAACACAACAAATTCTGGATTGCATGCTAAGGGAACGCCAATTTCTACTATTACTACAGATATTGATAATGAAACTAGAAGTTCAACAACGCCTGATATGGGAGCTGATGAGATTATTGTCTGTGAACAAGGTGATCAGACTTCTTTTGGTAATAATAGCTGGATAGGTTATGTGTATAAATGGTCAGGAAGTGTACCAAATCCAGCAGTAAATGCAAGTCCTGCTACAGCAACTAATGTGTTTATAGGGAACGTAACAGAACCGGCAATTTTTGACAGAAATATTGGAAGTGGTACTGTTAGAGGGGTTATTACTAATATATGCGGATCTGCACCGGCAGATAACTTCTTTGTACGCTATAAAATGCAGACAACAACTACAGCAGGAACTTACAATTTTACAATTGGAGGAGATGACGGTGTAAGATTATATGTTGATGGAAATTTAATAAATGTAGCTCCAGCAAATTCTTATGCAATTCATAGTTATACTACTTATGCCGCACAAGTTGTTTTAGCAGCAGGTACTCATAGTTTTGTTTTAGAATATTTTGAAAATGCTCAAGATTCACGAGTTTCATTTTCATACGGAGAAATCAAAGGTGATGTATCGCTTCCATATGGAATTAACAAATGGAATGTTTATGGTTTTTCTGCTGCAGATATTAATTTACCTGCCTATGCCTATGCAGGAACATATGTAGATAATAACCTAAATGTTAACACACAAACTTCTTGGAATAAAAACAACTCACCTTCTAGTTTTTCAGGATGGCAGGGAGCACCGATAGGAATTGATCAGTTTACTGTAACGTATAGACGTGAAGGTTTTCCTTGTGGAAGCTATCAAATTCAATTAGTAAATTGTGATGATGTAGGTGAAATATATCTTAACGGTACTAGAATTTTTCTTCAAAATGGATATACAACAGCGTTAACAAACGTGGGTACTTATGCATTAAATTCAGCTTCAAAAATTGAAGTCCGTCTTAGAGAAGATGGAGGAGATGCTAATATTGCTGTTAGTTTTGTAACAGTTCCTAATAACTATGATGGAACATCAACTCCAGCACCTGGAACAGCAATAACAATTGCCTCGAATACAACTTTGGCATCAGATCTTAATGTTTGCTCTTGTACTGTTAAAACAGGAGTAACCTTTACGATTCCAAATAATAAAACTCTTACTGTAGATGATGCTTTAATTTTTGAAGGAACTGGAAAACTTCTTATAAATGACGGAGGATCATTATTGCAAAATAATACAACAGCAAACGCATTTCAAGGAGGCAGCACTAATTTTGAGATGCAAAGAAAAACTGTAGTACGTCGTTACGATTATACATACTGGTCATCACCATTAACACTGGCTTCTGGTTTTACACTTTACAAAATGTCTCCAAATACTCTTTCTGACAAGTACACAAGCTATAACCCAAATGCAAGCTGGGTAATCAGTTATGGCGGAGGACTGCCTATGACTCCGGGAGAAGGATACAGCGTGAGAGGTCCGCAGAATTTCGATATTGTTACTCCAAGTACACAAACAGCTTCATTTATAGGAATTCCTAATAATGGTGATGTTGTTAAAACAACTGTTCAAAACAAGTTTAATTTACTTGGAAACCCATATCCTTCAGCTATAGACGGTGATAAGCTTATTAGAGATACCAATATAGGAACGATTTATTTATGGACTCATAACACACCTCCAGCTAATGATGGATCAAGTAATAAATACAAATATGCTTCAGCAGATTATGCGGCGTTTAACTTATCAGGAAGTGTTAGAAACGGCGGAGATGCAGCAGGCCCAACAGGATATATTGCTGCCGGTCAGGGATTCTTTGCTAAACCAATTACAACTAGTATTACATATACTAACAGTATGAGAGTAAGCGCAAATAATGGAAATTTCTATAAAACAGCAAAGACAGAAAATCTTGAAAAAAACCGTGTTTGGCTGAATTTATCAAATGCTGAAGGAGCTTTTAAACAAACTTTGGTTGGTTATATCGAAGGAGCAACAAATGGATTAGACTTGAATTACGATGCGGCCAGTTTCAATGGAAACACTTATGTAGATTTTTACAGTATCAATGAAACAGCTAAATTTTCTATACAAGCACGTGCGCTTCCATTCGAAAACAGCGATGTAATTCCATTAGGATACAAAACAACAGTTGCAGGAGATTTCACAATCTCAATCGATCATGTTGACGGATTCTTTGATAACCAAAAGGTATATCTGGAAGACAAAACAACAGGAGTAATTTCAGATTTAAAAACACAGGATTATACTTTTAAAACTGAAGCAGGAACTTTTACAGATCGTTTTGCACTTCGTTATACCAATAAAACATTAGGAACTGATGACTTTGAAAATGTTAATGAAGGTCTTTTCGTTTCTATAAAAGATAAAGTAATCAAAGTAGCTTCTGCAAAAGAAAACATTAAAGAAATTCACATATTTGATATAACTGGAAAGAGTATTTATCAAAAAGGAAAAGTTGGAACAACAGAATATTCAATATCGAATTTACAATCAAGTGATCAAGTTCTATTAGTAAAAATTGTTCTTGAAAATGATTACACAACAACTAAGAAAGTGATCTTTAAATAATCGCAGAAATAAAATAGTAAAAATCCGACAGTGAAAACTGCCGGATTTTTCCATGTAAATACAATTCCATAATTAAATAAAATATTGCATTAACAAAATACACTCCATAACCCAAAATCAACCAAAAAAATATAAACTGATATGTGCCCAAAATCACTTTTGTTTACCCGTTCTTTATTTTTAAATTTTTTTTTCATCCTTTTTTTTATATCGACAAATGTTTTAAGTCAATCTACTGTATCCAGAATTTATACAGATTGGAGAGGCTATTGGACATCTAATTCTTCGACAGCTGTGGGCAACCGTCCTGACCTTGAAAATAATTTAATTGGTTTTAGCTGGAGTGGTAAAACGTATTCTACAGGCGTTAATGATGCGGCTCTTGATGCAAATTCTGTAACTTACAATAAACAAAAATTCAGAGCTCTAAAAATCCAAACATTAGGTTCTACGACCAGTACTTATTTTTTACAAGGTTCTATGATTGATGGATCAAACACTGTTACAAGATTAGATCCACCCCTAACAGGTGCTACAGCTACAGGTGCAGAGCTTGCGTCCAGATTAACTGATGGTGCTAATGGATTATCACTTGGAACTGGAGTTGCAAACATAAAAGCAGGAACGGCAGAGTTTAAAATTGGAACAAATAATTTAAATACAATTGGTATTAATGATGGAACACCTGATTTGATTGTTACTCAGGTAGCAGAGTATGGCGGGACTCCAGATAAATTTAAGTTTATTGATGCGGCAGGTAATACTGTTGGAAAGGAACTATCAATAACTTTTAGCAGTATCACCCCTTCAATGGGAACCTATAGTCTGGATTTGTTTAACATGAATGGTACTTATGCTTTTACTCCGGCAGCAACAAGAGAGCTGAGAATGATAGCAATTGAAACGAGTGAATTTGAAATTAATGCATCAAATGCATCATTGGTAGATCGTTTTGTAGTTACTTTTTCGGGCAGCTCAGATTGTGCTTTTATCGCTTTTAATACTAATTCCCTAAAGATTGCCGAATTAAATTTGCTTAAAACTGCTTCGATGTCTTCTTGTGGAACTGTGGGAAGTAAAATTGATTATACATTTGAGGTAAGAAATCCTGGAGAGGTTCCGATTACGGATATCCATATCACTGATCCAAAACCTATTAATTATACCACAGGAAATACTATTTCAAGTTTAGCTCCCGGAGCTTCAGTTACATTAAGAGGTACATATACTGTTACAGCTGCAGATGTAACACTGGGAAGAGTTATTAATTCTGCAAAAGTTGCAGGAACGGATCCTTCTTTTAATATTGTTGAGGACATTTCAGGAACATCTTTTGCAAATGATACACCAACTTCAATAGATTTATTAACACCTCCGTCAATTGGCACAACTATTAATACAACTTGTACTGATTTAGGAACTGTAGTCTTAAATAATTTACCAACATCTGGCAATTGGGAAATTGAACGTAGTCCTGATGGACAAATAACAAGAGGATCGGGTTCGAGTACAACTATCACTGGTCTTGTTGCCGGAACAGTATATAGTTTTAAAGTAACTAATGCTGCCGGTTGTAAATCTCCTTCAAGTACCACTGTATCGGTAACCAATCAATCATCAACCACCTGGAATGGAACCTCTTGGTCCAATGGAGATCCAAACAGCACAAAAAGTGCCGTTTTTACAGGAGTATATACCTTTGCAACAGATTTTTATGCCTGTTCTTGTACTGTTAATTCACCTGTAAATTTAATTGTTCCGTCTGGAATTACATTAAACATCACCAATGCAGTAACGGTAAACACAGGAGGATCACTAACCTTCAATAACAATTCAAGTTTAGTACAAACCAACAAAAATGCGGCAAACTCTGGAAATATTACTTATATCAGACAGACCAGCGTACGCCGTTACGATTACACATACTGGTCATCACCTTTGACTGCGGCTTCGGGTTTCACACTTTACATGATGTCACCCCTTACATTATCGGATAAATATACGAGCTACAATCCAAATGCAAGCTGGGTAATCAGTTATGGCGGAGGACTGCCTATGACTCCGGGAGAAGGATACAGCGTGAGAGGTCCGCAGAATTTTGATATTGTTACGCCGAGCATTCAGACAGCTTCATTTACAGGAGTTCCTAATAATGGAGATGTTCCTAAAACTACTGTGCCAAATAAGTTTAATTTACTTGGAAACCCATATCCTTCTGCTATAAACGGCATCAAACTTATCGGCGATACTAATATTGGAACCATTTATTTATGGACTCATAATACGCCTCCGGCAAATGACGGTTCAAATAAATACAAATATGCTTCTGCAGATTATGCGGCCTTTAACTTATCGGGAAGTGTTAGAAACGGCGGAGATGCGACTGGCCCGACAGGATACATTGCTGCCGGGCAGGGATTCTTTGCCAAACCTGTTACAAACAGCATCACCTTTACAAACGATATGAGGGTGGGAGGTAATAATGGCAGCTTCTACAAAACGGCAAAAACTGAAAACTTGGAAAGAAACCGTGTATGGCTGAACTTATCCAATGCTGAAGGAGCCTTCAAACAAACTTTAGTAGGTTATATAGAAGGAGCAACAAACGGATTAGACTTGAATTACGATGCGGCGAGCTTCAACGGAAACACTTATGTAGATTTTTACAGTATTAACGAAACGGCAAAATTTTCAATTCAGGGTCGTGCGCTTCCATTTGAAAACAGCGATGTAATTCCGTTAGGATACAAAACAACAATTGCCGGAGATTTTACGATTTCAATTGATCACGTTGACGGGTTCTTTGATAACCAGAATGTATATCTGGAAGACAAAACAACTGGGGCTGTTTCAGATTTAAAAGCTCAGGACTATACTTTTAAAACCCAAGCAGGAACTTTTACAGATCGTTTTGCACTTCGTTACACTAATAAAACATTAGGAACTGGTGATTTTGAGAATGTAAAAGACGGACTTTTAATTTCTGTAAAAGACAAAACTATCAAAGTTACTTCTGCAAAAGAAAACATTAAAGAAGTAAACATTTTCGATATTACAGGAAAACTGATTTACAATAAAAAGAAAGTCGGAAATACTGAATTATCAATCTCAAACCTTCAGTCAGCCGATCAGGTGCTGCTTGTAAAAGTTAACCTTGAAAACAATGCCCAGGTAACCAGAAAAGTGATCTTTAAATAGAATTACACTTCTAAACCCAAATAAAAAATCCATTTGTCAAATTAAGACAAATGGATTTTTTTATGCAAAAAAATCACCAAAAGTGGGTATTGCAGTTTTATCGAAAGAAAATTAATTTCGGTTAATTCTTACAAATTAAACAATTCACTATTTTGATTAAAAATTTTATTTACTTATTGTCATTTCTTAGCTCAGTCTTTTCTAATTATGTTTTTTCTCAGCAAGGCAAAGTTGACATAACATTCAATTCAATTGATGATGGACTTAAAGGTGATGGATTTGATGGAACAGTTCATGCCCTTTTTCTGCAATCAGATGACAAGTTATTAGTTGGCGGAGAATATACAAGTGTCAACGGAAATATTTCCTCACATTTAATCCGATTACTTTCTGATGGAACTATTGATGAAACTTTTAATGTAGGAACGGGTTTTAATGGAAATATATATGCTTGTAATATGCAGCCCGATGGTAAAATTATTGTTGCAGGCAACTTTACTGGTTTTAACGGAAATAGTTCCGGGAGATTAATCCGTTTAAATAATGATGGAACATATGATGCATCATTTAATACTTCAATTGGAGCCACAACAGGAATTATTTATGATATTGCCTTACAGCCAGATGGGAAAATAATAATTGTAGGAAGTTTTACAAAATATAATAATATAACAGTAAATCGTATTGCACGAATATTACCTAATGGAGCTTTAGATACATCATTTTTAACGGGTTCTGGATCTTCTTTAAATATTACAAAAGCAAAAATCTTGACTGATGGAAAAATTTTGGCAGCTGGGAATTTTACATCATTTAATGGTTTTTTGAGCAATAGAATAATACGATTAAATTCTGATGGGAGCACGGATAGTACCTTTAATATTGGAAGCGGTTTTAATGATAATGTGAATGCAATTGAAGTTTTGTCAGATAATAAAATTATTTTAGGAGGAAATTTTACATTTTTCAATGAAGGTACTGCAAACAAAATACTTCGTTTAAATGAAGATGGCACGCGAGATTTAAGTTTTACCGGATCTGGTTTTACACAAGGTGCAGTTCAGGTTATAAAAAGAGATAATTTGGGAAATCTTATGATTGGCGGATCTTTCACAGGTTCTTACAATGGTATAAATGTAAATAGGGTAGTTTTGTTAAATTCTGATGGAACTGTAAAAAGTGATTTTGAACCAGATTCTGGGCCAGGGAACAATTCTGTTCTTGCACTGGCTCATGACTTAGAAGGATCATGGTACATAGGCGGATCATTTTCTGTTTTTGATGCACAAAATCAAGGCAGGCTTGCCAAAGTAAATGAAATAGGAGAGTTAGACATTAGTTTTCTCACAGCTGGAATTGGATTTGATAATTCAGTTTTAAAAATTATATCATTGGAGAATAAAAAAGCAATGGTGTTTGGAAAATTTTCCAAATATAACAATAGTTCAATTTACAGAATCGCGAGGTTATTAGATGATGGAACACTTGATAATACTTTTAATACGGGACAAGCCGGAGCAAACAACTCAATAACAACAGCAATAAAACAGGCAGATGATAAGATTGTTTTTGCAGGCAGTTTTACAAAATATAACGATGTACAAAACAATCGTATAGTGCGAATTTTACCAAATGGTTCTATTGATAACACCTTTAATATTGGTATCGGATTTAATGCGCAGGTTAATATAATAGCTATTCAGTCAGATCAAAAAATAATTGTGGCAGGAAGTTTTGATCGCTATAACAATGTTGCAGCTCCCGCCAGAATAGTCAGGCTTTTACCTGATGGATCAAGAGACTTTTCTTTTAATGTTAATCTTGCAACTGATACGGCTATTCAGGATGTGTTAATCCAGCCCGATGGAAAGATCTTAGTTGGAGGAAAATTTGGAACATTTAATGGTCAGTCTTTTTCTCGTTTAGTAAGATTAAATATTGATGGAAGTTTTGATTCAGGTTTTAATATTGGAGAAGGTTTTGATAAAATAGTGTATTCACTCGGATTACAATCTGATCAAAAAATAATTGTTGGAGGGACTTTTCTAAATTTCAATAATACTGCTCAAAAACGAATTCTTCGATTAAATCAAAATGGAAGTTTAGATACAAGTTTTGAATCTGGAACAGGATTTAGTAATGGCGATGTCCGTACAGTTTTGGTTCAGCCGGATGATCGTATTTTAGCAGGCGGTACTTTTTCTACAACTTTTAAAGGTAATCCAGCATCAAGATTTATCAGACTTTTAAAAACGGGTGGTTTTGACCCATCTTTTAATGCTCGTTTAAATAAGAATCTTTACACATTAAGTTTTACATCTGATTATAAATTACTGATTGGAGGAGATTTTAACTCAATTTCTGGAATCTCCAAGCATAGAATTGCACGTCTAAAACTTTGTCTGGAATCAACAATCTGGAATGGAAACTCATGGTCTAATGGTTATCCTTCTGGTGGGAAAGAGATTTTCTTTAAAGAAGATTTCCCAAATTTAGTATCTTCAAATGTTTGCAGTTGTAATATTGAGGCAGGAAAAACAGTAACGCTTATTAACAAAAATACACTAGAAATAGAATTCTCGTATTTAGGTTCTGGGACTCTTGTTTTAGAAGATGGTGCCAGTTTATATCAATCAGATGATGATATGGTAAACACTGGAATTATACATTTAAAAAGAAAAACACAACCAATTGTTCGTTATGATTATACATACTGGTCATCTCCGGTTAAGGATCAAAAACTAATTGATTTTTCTCCTAATACTTTATTTGATAAATATACTTCTTATAATACAGAATTAAAAAAATGGGATATCGATTCACCTTCAAATGCAATGATTGTTGGTAAAGGATATTCTATAAGGGGACCACAAGATTATTCAATAACAGAGCGATCAATTTTTGAAGGAGTTTTTAAAGGATTGCCAAATAACGGAAAAATAGAGTATGATTTAATTGCATCAGGTTTATTTAGTTTAATAGGAAATCCATATCCGTCAGCGATTGATGCAGATATCTTTCTAAATGTGAACAAAACAAAAACTGCAGGAGCATTGTATTTCTGGACTCATAATACGCCTATTGCTGATTTTAAATACAGCTCAGATGATTATGCTGTTTATAATTTAATTGGTGGAATTAGTACTAAAGCAAACTCAGCAGGTGAAGAAGATGCTGCTCCGAATGGAAAAATCGCATCAGGACAGGCTTTTTTTATAAGAAGTAATGTTTCTGGAACTATTGAATTTAATAATACTATGCGAATTGCAGGTCAGAATAATGTTTTTTATAAACCGATGAAAAGTCAGAGCCTTAAAAATACGACACAATTTAGTAAACATAGATTATGGCTGAATCTTATAAATAAAAAAGGAGTTTTTAAGCAAATTTTAATTGGCTACATCAGCAAAAATTCAAAGCCAGATTTGCGTTATGATGCTGAATCAATCAATGGAAATCAGTATGCAGATTTTTACAGTATAATTGAAAACAAAAAATTAGTAATTCAAGGTCAAACTCTACCTTTTAAAGATTCAGATAAAATCTTTTTAGGATATAGAATAGCCGAAGCCGATAATCTTGCTATCTCGATTGACCATGCAGATGGTGAAATGAATGAGAAAGAGATTTATTTGTATGATAAGCTGAATGACCAAATTTTCGATTTACGTCAAGCTAATTATAATTTTAATAGTGAAAAAGGAACTTTTCTGGACAGATTTGAGATTCATTTTAAAAATGAAAAATTAAGTATTCCAGCCTTTGATGACTTAAAAAGCACTGTATTGGTATCTGTAAAAAACAAAACAATTGATATAACAGTCAAAAAAGAAAATCTTAAAACGGTTTCTGTTTTTGACATTAATGGAAAGTTACTTTACAGGAGTAAAAATCTTCATGAAAAAAAAGAATTACAAATTTGGAATTTGAAGTCCTATAATCAAGTTCTATTAGTGAAAATTGTTTTAGAAAACAATCATGTTATAACAAAAACAATCATTTTTTAAGTGCTGTTAAAGCCAGAAAAAAAAACAAATCTTAATTATAATTTTTCTATTTATAAGCAATAAAATTTGCTGTATTTTCCTTCATTAACCCTTGTGTTTACTAGAGATTTTAGCATTTAACAACTTTTTTTAAAAACTACATGATTGATAATGAGAATGTTAAATTTTTGACTTTTGTCTTGCTAATTAAAATATATTGTAAATAAAATCGTACCTTGTTGTAATAATCACTCGACAAACATACTTAAAAGCCTGTTGAAACGCACTTTGTTAATCCCCTTAAAAACAATTTGTGTATACTATTTATCAGCCAAAATAAGATTGCTTTTTTAGATACCATAAAAAACAGCATTTCATTATTTTTTGTTTTGATTTTGAAATAATTTCTAAAGTCAAAATTTATTTTTAAGGTATTTAGAATCCCGAAGCTGTCAGATTTTATTGATTTGAATCTTTTCTATATAATTTAAAAATAGTGCGATGAAAAAAAAACTACCTGCCTCGTTGATTTTGACCCAATTTTCATTCTTTCGTTTTTCTTTAACGAATTTACATTCTAAAGTTTCTTGTTCTAAGACAAAACTTTCTTTCTTATTTTTCCTTTTTTGCATATCGTTATGGGCACAACAGCCTCCATTTACTACAAGTGGGTCTATGGTTGTTCCTGCCGGGATCACTCAAGTTAATGTTTCGGCATGGGGCGGCGGCGGTTCAGGAGGAGGAGCTTCTCCAACAGCAACAAATGGAAGAAGCGGCGGCGGTGGCGGCGGCGGCGCATATGCAACTCAATCTAACATTGTGGTTACCCCAGGAAATACCTTAAATGTCGTGGTGGGTGCTGGAGGTGCTGCATCAACAGGAAATGGAAATCCTGGGGGGAATTCTACAATCACAGAATTAAGCGGATTTATTTTTGCAGCAGGTGGTGCCGGAGGTGTTGGAAATGGTGGCGCTGGTGGTGCTGGTGGTACAGTAGCGGCTTCAAAAGGAAGTACTATTACAGCAGGAGGTAATGGAACAAATGGAGGAAGTGTGCTTTTAGGGCTTTTGCTTGGTTCTGGAACTGGTGGAAATGGAGGTACACCTAATCCTGGAGCTGCAGGAGGTGCAGGAGGTGCGGGTCATCCTACAGTATTACTAACAACTTTGGCTGGGAATGCTGGAGGTGAATTGGGCGGAGGCGGAGGTGGCGCTGTTAGTGCTTCAAATTCTCAAAATGGAGGAGCAGGTGCCCGTGGTCAGGTTAATGTTGTTTTTACGTGTCCTACCTACAGTCTTGCGAATCCTACTACAGCACTGAATGCTTGTGTAACAACAGGGACATCTTCTGTCACTCTTTCTTCAACTGCAGCTGGGCTGCCTGTTGGGCCTTATATAGTAACTTACAATACAACAAATCCTACTCAAACGGGACTGACAGCCACAATTACAGTAGGGACGGCAGGTACACTAAATTTTACTGCTACAGGTTTAACCACGCCAGGAACTAGTACTATAACAGTAACTAATTTAACATCAGCGGTATGTTCTTCTAATATATCAACAAACAATAGTGCAGCTATAACAGTTTCACCAGCAACAGTTGGTGGTGCAGTAAGTGGAGGAACAACAATTTGTTCTGGAGCAACAAGTGCGGCATTATCTTTAACAGGAAATGTGGGTTCTGTTCTTCGTTGGGAATCTTCAGTATCTCCATTTTCAACTTGGACACCTATTACTAATACAACTACATCTTACACTTCAGGGGCACTTACTCAAACAACTCAATTTAGAGCTGTAATTCAAAGTGGAACATGTTCAGCTGTAAATTCAAGCGCAACAACGGTTACCGTTAATCCTTTGCCGCAGGGAAGTTTAACAGCAAATGGTCCATTTTGTGCCACAGGTGCTGGCCAGCTGACCTTTACATCAACTGCGGGAACAGGTCCTTTTACAATTGTATATACAGAAAATGGCGGAACAAACCGAACAGCAACAGGAGTTGTGAGCGGAACTGCTTTTACACCTTTTACTACACCAGTTACAGCAACTACGACTTATGCATTAGTTTCAGTTACCGATGCTAACTCCTGTATAAGAAGTACGGGCTTCACTGGATCATCAGCGGTAATTACCGTAAACCCATTACCACAGGGAAGTTTAAGCGCCGTTAGTCCACTGTGCGGATCAGGTGCGGGTCAGCTGACCTTTACATCAACTGCAGGTACAGGCCCTTTTACAGTTGTTTATACAGAAAACGGTGGAACAAACCGAACAGCAACTGGAGTTGTGAGCGGAACTGCTTTTATACCTTTTACTACACCAGTTGCAGCAACTACAACTTATACTTTAGTTTCAGTTACAGGAGCAAATAGTTGTATAAGAAGTACGGGCTTCACCGGAGCATCGGCAGCAATTATCGTAAACCCATTACCACAGGGAAGTTTAAGCGCCGTTAGTCCGCTGTGCGGATCAGGCGCCGGCCAGCTGACCTTTACATCAACTGCAGGTACAGGTCCTTTTACAGTTGTTTATACAGAAAACGGCGGCGCAAACCGAACCGCAACGGGAGTTGTGAGCGGAACTGCTTTTACGCCTTTTACCACACCGGTTACAGCAACTACAACTTATGCATTAGTTTCGGTTACCGATGCTAACTCCTGTATAAGAAATACTGGCTTTACGGGAGCATCGGCAGGAATTACAGTTAATCCTTTACCACAGGGGAGTTTAAGTGCAGTTAGTCCGCTGTGCGGATCGGGTGCCGGCCAGCTGACCTTTACCTCTACTGCAGGTACAGGTCCTTTTACAGTTGTTTATACAGAAAACGGCGGCGCAAACCGAACCGCAACGGGAGTTGTGAGCGGAACTGCTTTTACGCCTTTTACCACACCGGTTACGGCAACTACAACTTATGCATTAGTTTCGGTTACCGATGCTAACTCCTGTATAAGAAATACTGGCTTTACGGGAGCATCTGCAGCAATTACGGTCAACCCTTTACCTCAGGGAACTTTAAGTGCGGTCAGTCCGCTGTGCGGATCGGGTGCCGGCCAGCTGACCTTTACCTCTACTGCAGGAACAGGCCCTTTTACAATTGTTTATACAGAAAACGGCGGTGCAAACCGAACTGCAGCAGGAGTTGTGAGCGGAACTGCTTTTACGCCTTTTACCACACCAGTTACGTCAACTACAACTTATGCATTAGTTTCAGTTACAGGATCGAATAGTTGCGTAAGAAGTTCTGGCTTTACGGGAGGATCGGCAGCAATTACGGTCAACCCTTTACCTCAGGGAACTTTAAGTGCGGTCAGTCCGCTGTGCGGATCAGGCGCCGGCCAGCTGACCTTTACATCAACTGCAGGTACAGGCCCTTTTACAGTTGTTTATACAGAAAACGGCGGAACAAACCGAACTGCAACTGGAGTTGTGAGCGGAACTGCTTTTACACCTTTTACTACACCGGTTACAGTAACTACAACTTATGCATTAGTTTCGGTTACCGATGCTAATTCTTGTATAAGAAGTTCTGGCTTTACGGGAGCATCTGCAGGAATTACAATCAATCCTTTACCACAGGGATCTTTAAGTGCAGTTAGTCCGCTGTGCGGATCGGGTGCCGGCCAGCTGACCTTTACCTCTACTGCAGGAACAGGTCCTTTTACAGTTGTTTATACAGAAAACGGCGGCGCAAACCGAACCGCAACGGGAGTTGTGAACGGAACTGCTTTTACTCCTTTTACCACACCGGTTACGGCAACTACAACTTATGCATTAGTTTCGGTTACCGATGCTAACTCCTGTATAAGAAATACTGGCTTTACGGCAGGATCGGCAGCAATTACGGTCAACCCTTTACCTCAGGGAACTTTAAGTGCAGTTAGTCCGCTGTGCGGATCGGGTGCCGGCCAGCTGACCTTTACCTCTACTGCAGGAACAGGCCCTTTTACAGTTGTTTATACAGAAAACGGCGGCGGAAACCGAACAGCAGCAGGAGTTGTGAGCGGAACTGCTTTTACGCCTTTTACCACACCAGTTACGTCAACTACAACTTATGCATTAGTTTCAGTTACAGGATCGAATAGTTGCGTAAGAAGTTCTGGCTTTACGGGAGGATCGGCAGCAATTACGGTCAACCCTTTACCTCAGGGAACTTTAAGTGCGGTCAGTCCGCTGTGCGGATCGGGTGCCGGCCAGCTGACCTTTACCTCTACTGCAGGTACAGGTCCTTTTACAGTTGTTTATACAGAAAACGGCGGCGCAAACCGAACCGCAACGGGAGTTGTGAGCGGAACTGCTTTTACGCCTTTTACCACACCGGTTACAGCAACTACAACTTATGCATTAGTTTCGGTTACCGATGCTAACTCCTGTATAAGAAATACTGGCTTTACGGGAGCATCGGCAGGAATTACAGTTAATCCTTTACCACAGGGGAGTTTAAGTGCAGTTAGTCCGCTGTGCGGATCGGGTGCCGGCCAGCTGACCTTTACCTCTACTGCAGGCATAGGTCCTTTTACAATTGTTTATACAGAAAACGGCGGTGCAAACCGAACTGCAGCAGGAGTTGTGAGCGGAACTGCTTTTACGCCTTTTACCACACCGGTTACAGCAACTACAACTTATGCATTAGTTTCGGTTACCGATGCTAATTCTTGTATAAGAAGTTCTGGCTTTACGGGAGGATCGGCAGCAATTACGGTCAACCCTTTACCTCAGGGAACTTTAAGTGCGGTCAGTCCGCTGTGCGGATCGGGTGCCGGCCAGCTGACCTTTACCTCTACTGCAGGAACAGGCCCTTTTACAATTGTTTATACAGAAAACGGCGGAGCAAACCGAACCGCAACGGGAGTTGTGAGCGGAACTGCTTTTACACCTTTTACTACACCGGTTACAGCAACTACAACTTATGCATTAGTTTCGGTTACCGATGCTAATTCTTGTATAAGAAGTTCTGGGTTTACTGCAAACTCAGCTATTATTACCGTTAACCCTATTCCTGCACCTTCCTTTACTGTTTCACCAGCGGCTTCTGTATGTGTAGAGACGAATGTAACCTATACTACGCAATCTGGACAAACAAATTATATTTGGACAGTTCCAGGAACTCAAGGGACAGATTACGATATAATTTCAGGCAGCCTATCACTGGCTAGTAATACGGTAACACTACATTGGCATACAATTGGCAGTAAAACTGTTACTGTTGGGTACTCTTCAAATGGATGTACATCTGCAATAAATGCAAGCAGTACAACAACGGTTGTAAAAACTGAAAGAGGAGTAGTACATGGAGGAACTCATATTTGTGCAGGGAGTCCAAGTCCTTTGTTAACTTTAAATGATTATGCTGGGACAATTGTTAGATGGGAATATGCAGAAGCTATACCCTATGTTTGGCAGCCAATAAGTCATACCGCAGATACGTACCAGCCAGGTATTTTAACTACAAGTACAAGTTATAGAGCTGTGATACAAAATGGAACATGTCCTGAAGAGGGTTCAATTGAAACCAGAATTGATGTTGAACCAAAACCAGCAGCTCCTGTACCAGGAACGGTTGTACAGCCAACTTGTGTGAATTCTGTGGGAAGTATAACATTAAACGGTTTGCTTACATCGGGAAATTGGACTATAACTCAAAGTAATGGAACATTATCGCAGACATACACAGGTTCAGGACCTAGTTTTACGGTTACTAATTTGCTTCCGGGTATTTATACCTTTACGATATATGAAAACCCTATTTGTCCTTCATCACCTACAGCAGGTATTGAAATTGCAGCCCCTTCTACAAATGTCTGGAATGGCACATCTTGGTCGAAGGGAAGCGAACCTGTAATAACAGATGCTATTAGATTTTCAGGTGATTATTCAACAACCGGTAATTTAAGCGGATGTTCTTGTATGATAGATTCAGGAGTAAATGTTACAGTAAACTCTAATCATACATTAACAATTACAAATGCAGTTACAAATGATGGCGGAATATTAACTTTCGAAAATAATTCAAGTTTATTGCAGACAGCTAATGCAATAAATACAGGAAATATTATTTATAAGAGAAATACTTCAACGCGTAGATATGATTATACTTATTGGTCATCACCAATTGTTCGAACACCAGCTTATACTTTGCATGATTTATCTCCTAATACTTTGTCTGATAAATATACAAGCTATAATCCTAATGCGAGCTGGGTAATTAGTTATGGAGGTGTTCTTGAAATGATTCCGGGTCAGGGATACAGTATTAGAGGTCCTCAAAATTTTGATATTGTAACACCAGAAATTCAAGAAGTGTCATTTATAGGAGTACCTAATAATGGTACAATTTCAGTTCCTTTGGTCGCGGCAGAGCGATTTCATTTAATAGGAAATCCATATCCATCAGCGGTATATGCAGATCAGTTTATTTTTGATAACGCGGCTAATTTATATGGAACTTTGTACTTCTGGACTCATAATTCGCCTCCTGCAGGTGATGGTTCTGGTAAATACAAATATAATTCTGCTGATTATGCCATTTATAATATTTCAGGAAGTACCTCAGTAGGAAATCTTTCAGGTCAAGGTGCCGGAAGTCCGGGGAACCAAACGGCTCCGTTGGGTTATATTGCTGCCGGCCAGTCTTTCTTCGTGAAATCTAAAACAACTTCTTCAGCTATTTTTACTAATACAATGAGGGTTCCGGGAAGCAATAGTCAGTTTTATAAAACCAATAACATTAATAAGACTAATTTAGAAAGACATCGAGTGTGGCTTAATCTTACTAATACAGAAGGAGCATTTAAACAGCTATTGATTGGTTATATCGAAGGAGCAACTAATTCCTGGGATCAGAATTACGATGCAATTTCTTTCAATGGTAATCCTTATGTAGATTTTTATAGTATAAATGAAGGGCAGAAATTGGTAATTCAGGGAAGAGCACTGCCTTTTAATGAATCAGATGTAATTCCGCTGGGTTATAGATCGGCTATACAAGGAGAATTTACAATATCTATTGATCATACAGATGGTGTTTTAAGCAATCAGTCTATTTATCTTGAAGATAAAGTAACCAATACCATTCATAATCTTCAAACCAGTAATTACAATTTTACAACTGCTATAGGGACCTTTCCAGAAAGATTTATTTTAAAATACAGAAATGCTTCTTTAGGGATTGATGATTTCGATGATCCGAACAACGCCTTTTATGCTTCTGTAAAAGATAAAACAATAAAATTAAATTCGACTGGAGATGTAATGCGGGAAGTTTCGATTTTTGATATTTCAGGCAAGCTGCTTTATAATAACAAAAAAGTAGAAAACACAGAGTTTCAAATTTCAAATTTCCAATCCGGAAATCAGGTTTTAATTGTGAAAGTAACTTTAGAAAATGGAAATATTATAACTAAGAAAATTGTTTTTAATTAAGAAATGACAGAAATAAAAAAAACCAGCTGCAGTTAAAATTGCAGCTGGTTTTTTTGTTTTCAAAATTATGCTCAAGCACTCTTTCGGATATTTTGATTGGTATTCTGAATAGCTTTTTCGTTTTTATAATCAATCCATTTCTGACCTTTTACTTTTCGCATCATGATGTCAAAATAACGCATGATAAAGATGTTGTACGCGGCTTTTGATAAATTGGAAATATTTTTTGGAAAAGCACGAAGACTCATAGAAAATCCGGGAGTGAGGTATTTCATATAATGCCAATATCCTTCTGGCATATACAACATTTCCCCATGTTTAAGATTTGTGATATAACCTTCTGCATTTTGAAGAGCAGGAAATTTATCATAATCCGGATTATCAAAATCAATATCTTCCCTCGAAATTAAAGCATGCGGCACCTTATACATATATTTTGACTGATTCGGTGCAAAAAGCATACACTGTTTTTCACCATGAAAATGAAAATGCAGTATATTCGAATAGTCAATATCATAATGCATAAAAACTCGGGCATTTTCTCCGCCAAAAAAAAGCATTGGTAATTGTTTAACTAATTTTAAGCCAATATCCGGCCATAAAAAGTCGTTTTTCAATACTGGGACTTCTTTCATCAAATTATAAAGAAAAATGCGATAGTTGGTAGGTTTTGATTCTAATAAACTAATATAATCGCTCATTTTCATTTTTGTATGAGCTTCGTTAAAACCCTCTTCATGGTTTACAGGTCTGTCATCGTACAAAGGAACAGTAATATCACCGGCGATTTTATTAATATAGGATAATCTCCACCTTTCATAAGCTGGCCAATCTTCGGTTAATTCTTCGACAACAACGGGAATTTGTTTTTTTACATATTGGGAAACAAAATCATCTTTAGAGATTTTTTTAACCCTCTCGATTTGTTTTAATTTCATTAGTACAAATAAAAAATTGCTTATAACTCTGTGTCATAAGCAATTTAAAAATATTTATCGAGATTTTTGAGCTCTTTTAATTAAATTTTTGATTTGATCGATGCTTCAATGTTTCTTTCAATTGTATGTCCGGGTCTAGACCATTTTGGTTTCTCTCCCAATGGAGCAAATTGAGAATCAGCAGCTTCAACTGTTTTAGGCTGCATTATTTTAATAAATGGTTTTTGAGACACCATGCCTAAAGTCTCAAACATCTTCATGTCTTCGTTAACATCAGGATTTGGTGTAGTAAGTAGTTTATCTCCGGCAAAAATTGAATTCGCTCCGGCAAAAAAGCACATTGCCTGACCTTCGCGTGACATATTGGTTCTTCCTGCAGACAAGCGAACCTGAGTTTCCGGCATTACAATTCGGGTAGTGGCTACCATACGAATCATCTCCCAGATCTCAACTGGTTTTTCCTCTTCCATTGGAGTTCCTTCAACTGCAACTAAGGCATTAATAGGAACTGATTCCGGCTGTGGATTTAAAGTTGATAGTGCAACAAGCATTCCGGCTCTGTCTTCAATACTTTCTCCCATTCCAATAATACCCCCGCTGCAAACTGTTACATTCGTTTTACGAACATTTTCTATAGTTTGCAAACGGTCTTCAAAACCGCGTGTTGAAATTACATCTTTATAATATTCCTCAGAAGTATCTAAATTATGGTTGTAAGCATACAAACCGGCTTCGGCTAAACGCTGTGCCTGATTTTCAGTGAGCATTCCTAAAGTGCAGCAGACTTCCATATCAAGTTTATTAATGGTTCGTACCATTTCTAAAACCTGATCAAATTCTTCACCGTCTTTAACATTTCTCCAGGCAGCTCCCATACATACACGGGATGATCCGTTTGATTTTGCTCTTAACGCCTGTGCTTTTACCTGACTTACAGTCATTAAATCATTTCCTTCAACTCCTGTATTATATCTTGCTGCTTGTGGGCAGTATCCGCAATCTTCCGGGCATCCGCCGGTTTTTATAGAAAGCAGAGTAGATACCTGAACCACGTTTGGATCATGTTGTTGTCTGTGAATCGTCGCTGCCTCATACAGCAAATCCATTAATGGCTTGTTGTAGATTGCAATAATTTCGTCTTTTGTCCAATTGTGTTTTGTAGTCATGCTCATGGATAAATTGTTTTTGAAGCTTCAAATGTAATTAAATTTTTGAATCAACAACATTGCGTGTTGTAAATCAATATTTGTTAAATAATTTCATAAAAAAAGCACTTTAAAATCATATAATTATTAATTTTTATGATTTTAAAGTGCTTAAATAATGGTTTTTATTTTGATTAATTAATCGGCAGCATATTTATTGTTCCAATACAGCATCATCATTAAAGTAACAATAACCGAAGAAGCAAGTCCTTCAAAAAGCAGGCAGATGCAATAGGTTGGAACAGAAGGATTTCCTCCAAACATAAAAGTTTTAGACAAAGTTTCGACATAAGCGTCGCCGCCTCGTGCATAACTATAAACTAATAATCCAAAAACGCTTAGAGCCACACCAACAACAGAAGTTGCCATTGCAGAAACCGCATTGGATACAAAATTTGTTTCCCCTTCATGAAGATTCATCTGCATTGTCCTGTTTACGCCATAAAATATAAAGAATACGTTAAGAGTACGCAGGTAGAATAAATCTGCCAAACCTAATAGATTCATTAATAAAAAATAAATCCCAATTCCGAGGAATATTAAAAAACCGTTTGTTATTTCTTTAGGTAATTTCATAGTGGTTATTTTTAAAGAAGTTAATAGTAAATATTTGAAAAACAGTTCTATATCAAATTTACTAAAAAAATAACTACGATGATCTAAAAAGAGTTAAAAGTGTTTTTTGAAATTTTATTGAAGTTTACTCACAAAGAACAAAGCATTTTGTTTGTCTTGATTTAATTGGGCTTTTAATAAATCAATAGAACCGAATTTTTGTTCGTCACGAAGATATTGAAGTAACGAAACTTCGATTTTTTTACCATAAATATCAGTATCGAAATCAAAAAGATTGACTTCTATGGTTTGTTTTTGTCCGTGAACAGTTGGGTTAAAACCAATATTCATCATTCCAAAAACTTCCTTTTCATCAATTAAAGCGCGAACTACATAAACTCCGTTTTTAGGAATCAATTTGTATTCTTCTTCAATTTGTATGTTAGCAGTAGGAAAACCAATCGTTCTTCCTAATTGTTTTCCTTGAACAACTTCGCCGGTTAAGAAATAGTCATATCCCAGATATTCATTGGCCAAAATCATATTTCCTTCAGTAAGAGCTTTTCTAATTTTAGTAGAACTTACCGAAACATCCTGAATTTCCTCGGCTGATATTTGTTCGACTTCAAAACCGTATTCAATCCCAAAAGCAATTAAATTGTCAATATTTGCTGTTCTGTTTCTTCCAAAACGATGATCGTGTCCAATAATTATTTTTTGAATATGGAATTGATCTACTAAAATGGAGTGCACAAATTCTTCGGCAGTAAGTCTTGAAAAACTTTCGTTGAACGGATGTATAACCAGATTTTCAATTCCGGTTGCTTCTAAAAGTTTTGTTTTTTCAGAAATTGTATTTAGAAGTTTTATTTCTGATTTTTCCTGTAGAACCATTCTTGGATGCGGAAAAAAAGTAAGCACTAAACTTTCATACTTTCCATTTTCGGTATTTTCAGTAATTCTTTCCAGAATTTTTTTATGACCAATATGTACGCCGTCAAAAGTTCCAAGAGTTAAAATTGTTTTCTTGGTCGTATGGAAATCGTTTATAGAATGAAAGAGCTTCAAAACAAATTATTTAAGATGCTGCAAATTTATACTATCTATTTTAAATTTTGTGCTTCATCGAATTGATTTTTTAAGAAGATTCGCTTTCTTTTGCCGAAAAAAGAATCGATTCGTCGACTAAAAAACGTTTATTATCGTTTACATGTAAGAATTTGATTTAAATCTATTAATTTTGATATATATAAAAGCCTCTTTTAAGTATGAAAAAACAACTACTTTTTTTAATGTTTATATTTTGTTGTGTAGAACTTCATGCTCAAAGTGATGATTTATGGCAAAGATCAGGTTCTGCTTCAGCCGTAAAAAAACAGACAGGGTCTAAAGATTCTGATAAATTGTATTATCGATTAAATACAGATTTTCTAAAAGCAAAACTTTCACCTACCACATCAAAACAGTCAAAAAGTAATCGTACTGAAATTACAATTCCTAATGCTGAAGGTGTTTTAGAAAGATTTCAAGTTTGGGAATCTTCAAATTTTGATCCTGAACTTCAGGCAAAATATCCGGAAATTAGATCGTATGAAGGAAGCGGTTTAGATGATAAATCGGCAAAAATACATTTTAGTTTTTCGCCGAATGGTTTACAAACAATGGTTTTTCGCACACATAAAGGAACTGAATTTATAGAAGAAAATCCAGATAATAAAACAGAATATGTTTTGTTTTCTTCTAAAAGTGAAACCTCAAAAGCCAAATTGTCTTGTAAAACAGCAGATTTAGTTTCGCAAAATGCTAATATATCAAAGACAGCAAAAACGACTTCAAACAATAAAGTATTTAAAACGATGCGTTTAGCATTGTCTTGTACAGGAGAATACACCGCATTTTTTGGAGGAACAAAAGCCGGGGCATTAGCAGGAATGAATGCTACATTAACAAGGGTAAACGGAATTTTAAATAGAGATTTAGCAGTGCAGTTGATTTTAATTGCAAATAACGATGCTTTGATTTATACAGATGCATCTACAGATCCATACTCGAATGCAAATAAAGGAACTTCTACAGATACAGATGGTAATGATTTTTGGAGTAAAGAAGTTCAAAGTACAATTACAAATGTAATTGGTGAAGGTAATTATGATATAGGGCATTTATTTGGAGCTTCTGGCGGAGGAGGAAATGCTGCCTGTATTGGCTGTGTTTGTGTAAGTCCAACACCATCTAATGTAATAGGAAAAGGAAGCGGTTATACTTCACCATCAAACAGCAGACCTCAAGGCGATACATTTGATGTTGATTTTGTGGTTCATGAAATTGGTCATCAATTAGGTGCCAATCATACATTTTCTTATGATATCGAAGGTACGGGAGTAAGTGTAGAACCAGGAAGCGGTTCTACTATTATGGGATATGCCGGTGTAACGGATAATTATAATATACAGGATAATTCAGATGACTATTTTGCATATGCCAGTATTCTTCAAATACAAAATAACCTTGCAGGAAAAAGTTGTCCGGTTAGTACTAGTATAACTAATAACCCGCCAGTGATTAGTGCTGGTGACGATTTTACAATTCCAATTAGTACACCGTTTATTTTAACCGGATCAGGTTCTGGTTCTGATAATCTTACCTATACTTGGGAAGAGAACGATAACGCAACAAATACTTCTGGCGATAATAGTATTGCTTATGCAGCAAAACCAAACGGGCCTTTATTTAGATCAATACCTCCGGGAACTATACCAGTTCGTTACATGCCAAGTTTTGATTATGTACTTCAAAACAGGCTTACAACAAGATGGGAATCAGTTTCGTCAATTGCAAGAACTCTAAATTTTACTTTAACAGGAAGAGATAATGGTGCTTTGGGTCTCGCTCAAACTAATACTGACGGAATGGTAGTAACAGTAACACCATCTGCCGGACCTTTTGCCTTAACTTCTCAAAATACTAATGATATAAGCTGGCTGCAGGGATCGTATCAAAATATTACATGGAGCGTTAATAATACGAATACACTTCAAGGTTCTTCGACAGTAAATATCAAATTATCTACAGATGGAGGATTGACTTTTCCAACTATTCTGGCTGCAGCAACAGCAAATGATGGTTCAGAAACAGTCTTGATTCCGGAAGGTCTTGAGTCAGCTACAAATTGCAGAATTTTGATTGAGCCAACTGCCAATATTTATTATGCATTAAACAGCAAATCATTTGCAATTGGTTACACTTCAACCACAAACTGTAGCGATTATAGTTTTGGAAGTTCTTTTAGTATTCCATACGGAACTTCATTTACAACCAGAAATGCTGCCGTTCCATCATCAACGGGAACTGTGTCTGATGTAAACGTTTCGATTAATGTTACACATGCAAGATTCTCAGATCTTGAAATTCAAATCGTAAGTCCAAAGGGAACTATTGTTCGTTTATTTGATAAAGGATGTGCCAGTACAAACTCAACTTTAGCATTACAGTTTGACGATTCTGGAGCTAATTTGCAGTGCTCTTCAACAACAAGTCAAATAGTTCTTCCAACAGATGCGCTGAGTATTTTTAATGGAGAAAATCCAGAAGGGAATTGGACGCTTAGAGTTCGTGATGCAGTAGTTGGAAGTTTTGGTACAATAAATTCGGCTTCGATAAATATCTGCAATCAAACTTTTACTTTGGGTGTAGACATACCTGTAACTGAAGAAGTAATTTCGTATCCAAATCCTACTAAAGGAACGGTTACAGTTGAATTTAAAAGTCAATCAAAAGAAGGAACGCAAATATACATTCACGATATACTTGGAAAAACAGTTTATTCAGAATCTTTTGAGCATGTTGATAATTTTAATAAACAAATTACAATGCCTATTGGATCTTCATCTGGAGTGTATTTTTTGACAATTGTTGATGGAGATAAAAGAACTGTTAAGAAAATTATCTTAAATTAGAATTTTAATCTTTACGAATTTGCCATTGCCATACAGACAATACTGATTTTTGCTCCCGGAATTTTGAGTAAAGCACGAGAACAAGCTTCGAGAGTTGCTCCGGTGGTTAGAACATCATCTACAATTAAAAAATGTTTGTTCTGATTTTGTTCTGATAAATTAGCATAGAAGATGTTTTCGATATTTTCAGATCTCCCTAAAAGATTCTTTTTTGATTGTGTTTTAGAATATTTCTTTCGGTATAAAATAGAATTATCGAAAGGAATTTTTAAGGTTTCAGATAAAGCTTTTCCAAATGTTGTAACCTGATTATAACCTCTTTCCTTAAATTTTCTGGGATGAAGCGGTACAGGAATTATAACATCAAACGGATTTTTGAGTTTTAGTTCCTTTAAATCTTCTGCATGCCAATTGCCCAAAACTGTTCCAATTTCTTCGTGTCCTTTATATTTTAAATTATGGATGAGTTCCTGAACAATGCCTTGTTTATTAAAGTATAAAAAAGCAGATACATGTTCGACTTCGACCTTGCCGTAGAATTTTTTGACAGCCTGATTATCTGGATCTAAATGATATTGCGTTAAAGGCATTTCATGCCTGCAGTTTGTACATAAAACCGTTTCATTAGTCATTAAAACAGAGCGGCATCCTGAGCAGACTTTAGGGAAAAAGAGATCAATAATAAAATTAAACACAAATAGAAAGAATTTAGTTACAAAAATAGCCAAAATAGGCCTTCAATCTTTTTTATTTTTCTTTTTTTTATAACTACTTTTTATATTTTTGCATTACTATGGCAAAACAAGAAGATATATTTAAGAATGTGGTTTCGCACGCAAAAGAGTACGGATTTATTTTTCCGTCAAGCGAAGTGTACGACGGTTTAAGTGCAGTGTATGATTATGCACAAAACGGTGTCGAATTAAAAAAGAATATCCGTGAATATTGGTGGAAATCAATGGTTCAGATGAATGAAAATATTGTGGGCCTTGATGCTGCAATATTAATGCATCCAACAACCTGGAAAGCTTCAGGCCACGTTGATGCCTTCAATGATCCCTTAATTGATAATAAAGATTCTAAAAAAAGATATAGAGCAGACGTTTTAGTTGAAGATTTTGCTGAAAAAATTCATCAAAAAGCGCAAAAAGAAATTGACAAAGCAAAAGCTCGTTTTGGTGATGCATTCAACGAACAGGAATTTATTACAACAAATGCCCGTGTAGTTGAATATTTGGCCAGAGAAAAAGAAATCAGAGAGCGTTTAGGACGTTCTTTAGGAAACGGAGATCTTGAAGATGTAAAAGCTTTGATCGAAGAACTTGAAATCGCTGATCCTGAAACTGGTTCAAGAAACTGGACAGATGTAAAACAGTTCAACTTAATGTTTGGAACTAAATTAGGAGCTTCTGCAGAAAATGCAATGGATCTTTATTTGCGTCCAGAAACAGCACAGGGTATTTTCGTAAACTTTTTAAATGTTCAGAAATCTGGCCGTATGAAAGTTCCTTTTGGAATTGCTCAAACAGGTAAAGCTTTTAGAAACGAAATTGTTGCAAGACAATTTATTTTCCGTATGCGTGAATTTGAACAAATGGAAATGCAGTTTTTTGTACGTCCGGGAGAAGAAATGCAATGGTACGAACACTGGAAACAAACTCGTTTAAACTGGCATTTATCTTTAGGATTAGGAAAAGAGAATTACCGTTTTCATGATCACGAAAAATTAGCGCATTACGCAAATGCAGCAGCAGATATCGAGTTTAATTTTCCATTTGGTTTCAAAGAATTAGAAGGAATCCACTCTCGTACTGATTTTGACTTAAAAGCACATGAACAATATTCAGGAAGAAAATTACAATATTTCGATCCGGAATTAAACGAAAACTATGTGCCATACGTAGTTGAAACATCTGTAGGTTTAGATCGTATGTTCCTTGCAGTTTTTGCTACTTCATTACAAGAAGAAACTTTAGAAGACGGTTCTGAAAGAACAGTTCTAAAATTACCTGCAGTTTTAGCGCCGACAAAAGCAGCAGTTTTACCATTAGTTAAGAAAGATGGATTGCCAGAAATCTCAAAGAAAATCATTGAAGATTTAAAATGGGATTTCAATGTTTCTTATGATGAGAAAGATGCAGTAGGCCGTCGTTACAGAAGACAAGATGCATTAGGTACGCCATTCTGTATTACTGTAGATCATCAAACTCTGGAAGACGAAACGGTAACAATTCGTCATAGAGATACTATGAAACAAGATCGTGTAAAAATATCTGAATTAAGAGGTATTATTGAAAACGAAGTTTCGATGAAAAACTGGCTGATGAAAATGTAATTTTAAAATATTGCGATATACAAATCCCAAATTCCGTAAAAGGAGTTTGGGATTTTTTTATTTAAAAAGATGTATTTAATCGATAAATTCTGCATTTTGTCATTTTGTGTTAACATTTGAATATAATCTGTTAACAATGAAACTGTTAGTTCTTTTAAAATTGTAATTTTAATTACGAATAAAAGAGCCAGATTTATTTTTTATAAGAATAGAGAAAAAAAATATATAAAAAATACAAGAACTCTCTTATATTCGTAAAAAGTCAATAGAACCTAAATTGAAAAAGTATTCGTATATAATTATTGATGATGACGCAGATAGTATTTCGAAAACCCAGACAATTGCGGAAGGTTTTTCGGAATTATTGTTTCTGGCATCGGCAGTGAATTATCAGGACGGCTTAAATTTGGTTTTAGAATACAAACCTTCACTTGTATTTTTAGAAATAGATCCTAAAAAATCCTCAAGCAATTTATCGCTTGTGTTTATTAACGAGCTTCATCGTTTTTTAAATGTACTGCCCCGGATTGTTGTTTTAACGTCTAAAAAAGATGCAGCATTTGAAGCTATAAAATATGGTGTTTTCGATTATATATTAAAACCGCTGGTTACGGCCGAATTATTAAAAACCATTTTAAAATTAAACCGCCTGTCGGAAGAAGCAAAATCGGGTGATTTTAAGAAAGAAATTCCTCTAGTTGTAACATCTGATGCAAAAGTGCGTCAAATAGTCGAAAAACCGCTCGTAATCTGTATCAAATCATATGGTGATCATCGTTATATAAATGCAGATGATATCAGCTATTTTCAGGCAGATAATAATTCGACGGATATTTATTTAAATTCGGGAGAAATGATAACGGCCTTTAAAACTTTAAAACATTTTGAGCATGTTTTATCGTATCCTTTTGTCAGAATTCATAATAGTTATATTATTAATCGAAATTACATTGCGAGGATTCATAACGGAAACTCAATGTGTTACATAAAAAACTCCTCGAAAAAGATTCCTTTTTCGAAAACTTACAAATCAAATGTTGATTTAATTATCAGCGATTTTTCTGAAGGAAATTACTTAGAAGTCTAATAATTAGATGTTTACATTAATTTGCTATCCATTGACTATCAATTGGGTACGATCTACCACAAACTGATTTTTTCGTATATATATTTTTTGATTTCGGACTTAGTTTTACACCGTGATTGACACCAAAACAATCACTAAGCCCCAAATAAATATAAAAAAATAAAACACCTCAAAACATGAAAAAAACAGCTTTAACTTTCGGATTATTCTCACTAGTAGTAGTAGCAACTTCTTTTGCAAACCCTGTAGCATCTAACGCATCTGCTGATAAAAGTATAGATATAAGTTTTGATACAGACGGAAGCCAGCAAGGAAGAAATGGCAGAAAAACAGATGAGTATATGTCATCAGATCAAATGAACTTAAACAATGGTCAATTTAAAAGTTTTAATTCTGAAAGTCAATTAACAAAATCAAGAATTAAATTGGACTAAGTGTTCAACAAAATTTAATATTAGAAAAAAGTTGTCAGTTTTTTGGCAGCTTTTTTTTTGTGTTTATAGTTTTAGTATTTTTGGTGAAAATCAAAATATAAATTGAAAAAACACCAGCAGATATTATTGTCTTTGCTTATTGTTTTATTTGCTTGTACAGATAAAAAAAAGAATGATTTAGCTTTAAGCCTTTCAAAAGACAGTCTTTCTATTTATTTCTCTTTAGCAAATGATATAGATCTGCCTTTTCATTATAAACAAAAATATAATAAACGGGCTTTTGATATTGTGAAGAATCAAAAAGATGATTCACTCAAAACAGTAAATCTTTTCAAAGTTGCAAATCGCTATTATAACATGAGTGATTGGCATTCGTTTCAAAATGTTTCAAAATTAGTTTTAGAAAAATCAATACGAAATAAGGATTCTATCAATATTGCCAAAGCATATACTTATTTAGGCGATTATTATCAATCACAAACTATTTCAGATAGTGCTTTTTTAAACTATTTTCGGGCAGAGAAAATATATATGGAGATCAATGATAATCTTCACTTAGCTAAAACTTTTTTAATTAAGGCAGATCTGCAATTAACCCAAGGTGATTTTTTTGAAAGTGAAATAACAGTTTTTAAAGCTCTTAAAATATTAAAAGATGAAAAAAATGTTGGAAGAGATATTTATGACAGCTATAATTTATTAGGTATTATATACAACGAACGTGAAGAGTATGAAAAGTCTCTTGAATATCATAATAAAGCATTAATTACGCTTGAAGACAAATCAATTCCATTAGATCTTCAGTTAAAAGCAACTTCGTTAAATAATATTGGCTTCGTTTATTTAAGGATGAATAATTTCGCCAAAGCAAAAGATTATTTGTCTAAAGGATTGAAAGAAAAAGACTTGTATAACGGAAATACTGATTTGTATGCAATGCTCTTAGATAATTTGGCCGTATCTAAATTTAAATCAAAAGATTTTACAGGATTACCTGAACAGTTTTATGATGCTTTGAAAATCAGGGACAGTTTGAAATTAGAATCAGGAATTATAATAAGTAAAATTCATTTATCTGAATATTATGCTTTAAAAAAAGATACTTTACGTGCAATTCAATTTTCAAAACAAGCATTAAATTTATCCAGAAGCACAAATAAAATAAAAAACACATTAGATGCACTTAAACAGATTGCTGTTGTAGATCCTAAAAATGCAGCAAAATATTCCCGTGAATACATTCGCCTTAATGATAAAATGCTTAAAGCAGAGCGAAATATGGGAGAAAAATTTTCTCGTATAGAATACGAAACCAACGAAATAAAAGACCAAAATTCCAGCTTGCAGGAAAAAAACAAAACCCTGATTTATGTTTTCAGTATCTGTACTTTGATTGGTTTATTTTTCTATGTTTACAAAACGCAGCAGGCAAAAAACAGAGAACTGCTTTTTAAACAGCAGCAGCAAATTGCAAACGAAGACATTTACAATTTAATGATTTCACAGCAGAATGAAATTGAATTAACCCGAATTAAGGAAAAGAAAAAAGTAGCCCAGGAATTACACGATGGAGTTTTAGGCCGAATGTTTGGAGTTAGAATTAGTTTAGACAGTTTGGATAAAATTGATGAAGCAGAAGCGGCAGAAAAACGCAGGAAATATTTAGCCGAGCTGAAACATATTGAAGAGGACATACGTGAAATTTCGCATGACTTAAATAGAGAAAAATCTGAATTAATTAATAATTTTGTAGTAATTTTAAATAAACTATTTGATAATCAAAAAAATACGTATCCTTCAAAACTGGAAACTTCTTTTGATTCGCATATAAAATGGGAGCTTGTAAACAACATAGTAAAGATTAATTTATATCGAATAATTCAGGAAGCACTTCAAAATTGTAATAAATATGCAAAGGCAGATACAATAAAAGTAGAGTTTAAAAGTGAAATTGATCATTTGGTTTTATCAATTTTAGACGATGGAGTTGGATTTAATGTCAGACGTACAAAAAATGGTATCGGTTTGCATAATATCGAATATAGAGCAGCAGAATGTAAGGGTACAGTTGCAATAAAATCTGCCAAAGGAGAAGGGACACTTCTTATAGTTAAAGTTCCAATCGATCAAAAAATTAACCTGCAGAAAAATGACATTTAATTTGAAATCCCCAATTTCGGAATTAATTAAGCCTAAAATCTTAATTGTAGATGATCATCCTTTTATAATTGAAGGATACAAAAATGCTATAACCCGCTATAAAACCAATGAATATGAGTTTGAAATAGCACAAGCTCATGATTGCAGATCGGCCTATGATTTATTAGAAGATCAAAACACGCCGCAGTTTGAAATTGCTTTTCTGGATATCAGTATGCCGGCTTACGAAGAAAAAAATCTTTTTTCTGGCGAAGACCTTGCTAAACTTATCATGAAAAAAATGCCATATTGCAAGATCATTCTCTTGACAATGTACACAGAACTGCTCAAGATAAAAACAATTATAAGAACAATTAATCCAAACGGATTGATAATTAAAAATGACCTTACTTTTGATGAGCTTCTCCTGGCCTTTGATAAAGTAATGAACAATCAAAAATATTACAGTCAGTCAGTAGTTAAAATGCTCAATCAGTCACCGCACAATTCAATAGAAATAGATGAGTTTGATAAACAAATTTTATTTCACTTGTCAAAAGGTACTGAAGTATCTGAAATGCCTCAATATATCCCCATTTCTTTAACCGAAATTGAAAAACGAAGAGTAAGTCTTAAAGAACTCCTTAAAGTAAGATCTGGCTCAGATGACGATTTAGTTAAAGAAGCCAAAAGCAAAGGGCTCTTTTAAAATTTTAGATTTAAGAATGTAGATTTTAGATTTAAATGCATAAAAATAAAACCTGACAGAATCTAATTCTGTCAGGTTTTATAAACTGAGACTGAATACTGATACTGAATTTATTCACTCAAAGCATCCCAGCCGCGTGCTTTTAAAGCAATCTTGGTATTAGCACGGGTTACCAAATGAATTCCTTCGCTTTCATCTGCCATGTGGCCAATGATAGAAAAGTTTGGGTTTCCTTTTATTTTATCAAAATCATTAATATCAATCGTAAAAAGGAGTTCATAGTCCTCTCCGCCATTAATAGCAACGGTTGTACTGTCGATATTAAACTCTTCGCAAGTAGAAATAAACTGCGGATCTAATGGAAGTTTATCTTCATATAAATTACAGCCCACTTTTGACTGTTTGCATAAATGTATAATCTCTGAAGATAAACCATCAGAAATATCAATCATTGAAGTTGGTTTAATTTCAAGGGCATGCAAAAGCGTACGAACATCTGTTCTGGCTTCTGGTTTTAATTGTCTTTCGACCAAATACGTATAAGGATCTAAATCCGGCTGACTGTTTGGATTTACCTGAAAAACCTGCTTCTCACGTTCTAAAACCTGTAATCCCATATAAGCCGCGCCAATATCTCCCGTTACAACCAGCAAGTCGGTTTGTTTGGCACCGTTTCGGTAAGCAATTTCATTTTCATCAGCTTCACCAATTGCTGTAATACTTATAATTAATCCTTTCTGAGATGAGGTAGTATCGCCGCCAATAACATCTACTTTGTATTCTTTTGCTGCATGTGTAATACCTTCAAATAATTCTTCTAAAGCTTCCAGCGGAAAACGATTAGAAACAGCAACCGAAACTGTAATCTGAGTTGGCTTTGCATTCATAGCGCAAATATCAGACAGGTTTACTACAACTGCTTTATAACCTAAATGTTTCAAAGGCATATAAGCGAGGTCAAAGTGAACACCTTCAATTAATAAATCGGTTGAAATAACGGTTTTTTTGTCTTTAAAATCAAGAACAGCTGCATCGTCGCCAATACTTTTTAAAGTAGATTCTTGTGTAACATCAAAGTTTCGTGTTAAATGCTCAATTAAGCCAAACTCGCCTAATTGTGATATGCTGGTACGCTGCGGATTTTTATCTTCGATCATTTTTTCTGAGTTCCAAAGTTTGTAAGGAGCAAAGGTACAAAGGTTTTTTTTAAAGATGCTAAGATTCTGAGAAGCTAAGGTTCTAAGTTTTTTTTTACTGCATTGCGGTGCTTTCTAGGACAGAGAAAATATTTTTAAAATTATTTTTTCCTGCTGACAAACTGTTGTCACCGGCCCATTTTAATTTTGAATTGTAGAAATTTAAAAACTTAAAAATTATGAAAACGTTAGAAGCACAAGTAATTACTTCAGAAGATTTATTAAAACACTGGCAGGGACACCGCGCACTTACGCGTCGTTTAATTGAACTTTTTCCTGAAAAAGATTTCTTTGAGTTTTCAATTGGCGGTATGCGTCCTTTTGCAAAATTAATTGATGAACTTTTAGCTATTGCAGTTCCGGGTTTGAAAGGAATTGTGACTAAAGAAACAACACCATTTTCAGAAGAAGCAGAAAAACTCGTTTTTAAAGCACAGTATCTTGAAAAATGGGATCAGGCAACAGAAGAAATCAATAAATATTGGGAACAATTATCTATTGAAGATTTCAGCGAAACCTTTAATCTTTTTGGGCAGTATGAATTTCCTGTTATTCAAAATATCTTGTATTTTATTGATAACGAAGTTCATCACCGCGGGCAGGCATACGTATATTTAAGAGCTTTAAACATCGAACCACCATTTTTTTGGGAAAGATAATTTTATGATTTTCATAACTTTATAAACAAATCTAAAATTTAAGGACCATGAGCTTAAAAAAGATAATGTCAAATTATGCAGATTACAATTTATGGGTAAACCAGCAATTTGTAAACTGGCTGTCGCCAAAGCCAGATGATTTGCTCTATGCCGAAGTTCCTTCGAGTTTCTCGACAATTATGAAAACCCTCGATCATATTTGGTCAACTGAAGAATATTGGTTTTCTGTGATTTCAGAGACTGCAATGTCTGAAAAGAAAACAGAAAATGAATTATCGAAAGAAGAAATATTCGACGGGCTTTTAAATTCATCTGCAAAATTGAAACATCTTATTAATTCATTGTCAGAAGAAGATTTGGTTAAAGAAGTTAAAATTACTAATCCGTGGTTTGAGTGCGAACTGCCAATTTCTGAGTATGTAATCCAGGTTATTAATCATGGAACTTATCATAGAGGCCAGATTGTAACAATGGGACGAAACATTGGCATTACAGATGCCTCAAATACAGATTACAATTTTTATAATGTTGTTAAACAGAAATAGAAATAGATAAAAAAACTCCTGAAGATAATTCTATCAGGAGTTTTTTCTATAAAAGCCTTTGTTTGTTGATTTCTAATAATTTCAAAACATTGGTTTTTAATATTTCAGGTTCCAGAATTTCGGCATAATCTCCAAACATAAGAAACCATCTTGGAAATGCACTAGTAATATCTCTTGACATAAAAGTCATTTCTATTTTTTCATCGACTTCTTTTTGTGAAATAAAACCATGATATTTTCTCTCAGTTGCCAAATATCTCGCGATTTTACGGTCAATTAAAAGACGGACTTTTGTTGTTGGGCAGGTTTCAGTTTTGGTTAAATAGGTTTCCAGCGCATCGTGTTCAATCGTAAAATCAATATCTGTTTTTTTTATTTCCTGAATTCTGTCGGTTCTAAACTGTCGGTAATCTTTTCGAAGATGGCAGTATCCCAGAAAATACCAATTATTATTATCATGAAAAACCCCTACTGGCTCCAGATTACGTTGAGTAGTTTCGTCTTTATCAAAAGTTTTATAGGTTAAAAGAATTTGTTTTTTCTCTGCAATTCCTTCAAAAAGAACCGCCAAAGTGTTTGGCGAATTATCATTAAACATTGGTTCTGCATCCTGCATTACAATTCTGGATTCGATGTTTGAAAGATAATCTTTGTCGTTACTTCTTAAAACAGACTTCAGTTTGTACATCGCAGATCCATAATGTGTTCCCAAAGAAGGATCAGTAAACTTCTGCATTAGTTTTTCGGCAGCAATAAAACTGCTTACTTCTTCGCGGGTAAACATTACAGGAGGCAGTCTGTACCCGTCCATTAAAGCATAACCAACTCCAGCTTCACTGTAAATAGGAACTCCAGAAGCTTCGAGAGTTCGAATATCCCTGTAAATCGTTCTTAAACTGCATTCAAAACGATCTGCCAATTCCTGCGCTTTTACAATTTTTTTTGATTGTAATTGAATCAGAATGGCAACAATTCTATCAAATCGTTTTGGGGTTTCGTCTAGCATTTCTTTTAAGATTCTAAGGTTCTGAGCAGCTAAGCATTTTTTACAGCTTTAAAGATTCAAAGATACAAATGAAAAAAGTAAAGAAAATAAAAAAAGCTGTTCCAAACTGGAACAGCTTTTTTTAATAAATCGTAGAAATGAATTAAAATCTGTACAAAACTCCAAATTGAGGCTGATCGAAAATGTTCTCAAATAAATTGATGTTTAATTGAAAAGTATCAGACGATGGACCATTTTCTGGAGAAACACTGTTGTAAGCCAAAACATTTGCCAAAACAAAAGTTACTGCGATGTTTTTAGTTACAAAGTAATTTAATCCCACATTAATATCAGCAGTTAAGCTGTTATCAGTATCACTGCCGGCCAGCGGTGTTTCGGTTTTATTTCTTCCATAACCTAAACCAACTTCAGCATACGTTTTCAAACGTTTTTTGTCCAATTCTAAGAAATAATAACGAGCAAAAGCGCCAATTCCGAATACATTGGTTTTAATACCTGTTGCTTCTTCTTTATTACTGGAGTAATCTATTTTTGCTCCAACTGCAAATTTGTCATTCAATAAATAGCCAAACTTTGGACTGAATCCATAATAATCATTCTCGCCTCCGGTACTAATTTTTATTGAACCCTCGAGAATCATGTCGCCTTGTTGGAAGGTCACGCCTTTTGCAGAGTTCATTTCAGAGTCGACTTCATCCTGTTGAGCATTTGCAAATGAGAAAGTCAGCATTGATAAAATAATAAAAAATCTAGTTTTCATGATATTAGTTTTAAAAGTTGTAAGATTAAAGTTATATTTTAATGTTAAAACTTTTGAGAATCCTAATCGAATGCATTAAAAAAGAAGCTATAGAGTTAATAATCCTGCGTTTTTATAAGTATTTCCCTGTTTATTTTTGAGGATATTTTAAGATAATTTGGTTTTTAAAATGGATAATAATTAAATATTTGCGAATAAAAAAACCGATAACATCAGTCATCGGGTTTCTATATATTTTTAATACTTAGTACTTAAATCTTAATACTAAATCTAGTCATTCAATTTCAAAACAGCCATAAATGCTTCTTGCGGAATTTCAACATTTCCTACCTGACGCATACGTTTTTTACCTTTTTTCTGTTTTTCAAGAAGTTTACGCTTACGCGAAATATCTCCACCATAACATTTTGCGGTAACGTCTTTACGAAGCGCTTTAATCGTTTCACGAGCGATAATTTTTGCTCCAATTGCTGCCTGAATTGGAATGTCAAATTGCTGTCTCGGAATTAACTCACGTAATTTTTCGGTCATTTTTTTACCAATGTTGTAAGCGTTATCCTCATGGATCAATGCAGAAAGCGCATCAACAGTTTGTGCATTTAAAAGAACGTCAAGTTTCACTAATTTCGAAGTTCTCATTCCAATGGGAGAGTAGTCAAAAGAAGCATAACCTTTAGAAACTGTTTTTAAACGATCGTAAAAATCGAATACAATTTCGGCCAATGGCATATCAAAGTTTAACTCAACACGTTCTGTAGTTAAATAAGTTTGGTTGGTAATTAAACCACGTTTTTCAATACATAAACTCATAACGTTTCCAACGAAATCAGCTTTTGTAATAATTGTAGCTTTAATAAATGGTTCTTCAACTCTGTCTAGTTTTGAAGGTTCCGGTAAATCTGAAGGATTGTTTACAATTAATGCTTTTTCAGGCTCTTTTTTAGTGTAAGCCAAATACGAAACGTTAGGAACTGTTGTAATTACAGTCATATCGAATTCACGCTCTAAACGTTCCTGGATAATTTCCATGTGAAGCATTCCTAAGAATCCGCAGCGGAAACCAAATCCTAATGCAGCAGAACTTTCAGGAGTAAAAACTAATGAAGCATCATTCAGCTGTAATTTTTCCATAGAAGAACGTAAATCTTCGTAATCTTCTGTGTCAACAGGATAGATACCGGCAAATACCATTGGTTTTACATCCTCAAAACCAGTAATCATATTTGTAGTTGGTACTTTTGCATCTGTAATTGTATCACCCACTTTTACTTCGCGGGCTTCTTTAATTCCAGAAATCAAATAACCAACATCTCCTGCCGAAACCACATTTTTAGGAACCTGATTTAATTTTAAAGTTCCAATTTCGTCAGCAAAATATTCGTTATCAGTAGCCATGAATTTAATTTTCTGGCCTTTTTTGATTTCACCATTTACAACTCTAAAGATTACCTCAATACCGCGAAACGGATTGTAAACTGAGTCAAAAATCAAAGCTTGTAATGGTTCTTCCGGATCTCCTTTTGGAGGAGGGATTTTTTCAATAATTGCTGCCAAAATATTTTCAACACCAAAACCAGTTTTTCCCGAAGCATGAATAATATCTTCTAATTTACATCCTAGTAAATCGATAATATCGTCGCTTACTTCTTCTGGATTAGCACTTGGTAAATCAACTTTGTTTAAAACCGGAATGATTTCTAAGTCGTTTTCAAGAGCTAAATATAAATTTGAAATCGTTTGTGCCTGAATACTCTGAGCCGCATCTACAATCAAAAGCGCACCTTCACAGGCAGCAATAGATCTGGAAACTTCGTATGAAAAGTCAACGTGTCCCGGAGTATCAATTAAGTTTAAGATATATTCTTCGCCTTTGTATTTGTATTCCATTTGAATGGCGTGACTTTTTATGGTAATACCACGCTCGCGCTCCAGGTCCATGTTGTCAAGCAATTGTGCTTTTTCTTCACGAGCTGTAACGGTTTGTGTTGCGCCTAGTAATCTGTCCGCCAATGTACTTTTACCGTGGTCAATGTGTGCAATAATGCAAAAGTTACGAATCTTCTTCATTTTAGTATATCAGTTCTCTATCGAGTTTAAGTATTTTTTTGATGTAAAATGCGCTGTAGCAATCGCTTTAACACATATTATCAAGTGGCAAAGATAGCGCAAAGTTTTGGATTCTGGAATTTAGTTGAAGGATTTTGAAATTTGAAGCCAAAAAGCTGTATTTCAATACCTAAACACATTCATTCTTTTATAATTACGGTTTGCCATTCAATCAAAAACTTGAAGAATGTTTGTGTTTATAGATTTATTTCAATCGTTGTTTGTCGAAAAAACAGCCAAAATGAATTTTAGCCGGGTTATTTGTAAAATTTGTGCGAATAATTGTCGTTTAGATTAAATATGATTATACTTGTAGTCATTATAACCATAAGATTGATCAGCTTTGGTTTTTTGCATTATTTTCTTAGAATTTATCTGTGCACGAGATACATCTTCGAAGTAATAAAATGAGTTTTTACTATTTACTAATTTAACCCCAACAAATTATGAAAAAACAAACTATGCAGCTTGCCGCTAAATTTGGCAGGCTTTCAAATGAAGAAATGAAAAATATAAATGGCGGCGTAACACCCGTTGGCCGATTTACTGTTCCTAAAAGTATTTGTGCTTCAGGATATGGTTTAGTAGCCACGGGCTGTCAGGGAAGTTCTTATCCTATGCTTGATGGTTATACCTGTGTTTTGACCTGTTTATAGTCAAATTGAATTCAAAAAAAAAAATGGGCATCTATTATTGATGCCCATTTGTATTTTAAAACTCAAAATTAAATCCTTTTTCGGTCAGTTTTTTATAAATATCCGGATCAAATTTGTAGAGTTTTGCAGCTCTGTGCGATACATCCTGTTGTTTTTCGTCGAGAGCGACTAATAATTTCATGTGCAGAATTTTTCGTCTAAAGTTTGATTTGTCCAATTCAATTCCAAGAATTTCTTCATACAAATGCATCAACTGCAATAAAGTAAATTTTTCTGGCAGGAGATTAAAACCAATTGGTGCCTGGCGCACACGATTTTGAAGTTGTAATAAACTGAAATTTAAAATTTCGTTATGGTCAAAAATTAAATTTGGGATTTCTTTAATCTTACACCATTTTGCTTCTCGCACATCTAAACTGGCTTTTACATTATAATCTTCCTGATTTACGAGAGTATAATATCCAATTGTTACAATTCGACGGTCTAAAACACGACTCGGATTTGTAAATGCTTTTAACTGTTCCAGGTAAATGTTGTCAAGACTAGTAAGTTCATAAATAATTCGGTGAGCGGCATCATCGGCACTTTCTTGTCTTTTCATCCAGCCTCCAAGAAGTCCCCAGCTTCCTTCGCTTTCTCCTCCGGCATGTTGAACTAAAAGTACTTCAAGGCTTTCTTTTTTGAAACCAAAAATTACGCAGTCAACTGAAATACCATCAATTTCGGGTGTTACAGTATTGGCGGCAATGCAGCTGTTTGTTTGTGAGTTTTTTTTAGATGATGATATTGCCATTGTATGCTTTTATAAGCGGTTTTTAAAATTCAAAATTGAATCCTTTTTCAGTCAGTTTTTTATAAATATCCGGATCAAACTTATATAGTTTAGCTGCTCTGTGTGAAACATCTTGTTGTTTTTCATCTAAAGCGACCAATAATTTCATGTGCAGAATTTTTCTTCTAAAATTAGATTTGTCCATTTCAATTCCAAGAATTTCTTCATAAAGATGCATTAACTGGAGTAAAGTAAACTTTTCCGGAAGCAGATTAAATCCAATAGGAGCCTGACGAACACGGTTGCGAAGATTTTGTATACTGTAAGATAAAATCTCATTGTGATCGTAAATCAAATCCGGAATACTGTTGATTTTGTACCATTTGGCATCAGATGCTGTAAAACCGGCTTTAATATTGTAATCTTCTCTTTTTACAAGAGCGTAATATCCTATAGTTATAACACGTCGAAGCGGAAAACGATCCGGATCTCCAAAAGCCTTAAGCTGCTCCAGGTAAATATTATCAAGTCCGGTAAGCTCGTTCAATAAACGATGTGCGGCATTATCTGTA
The DNA here is from genome assembly GCF_028736135.1 of Flavobacterium sp. KACC 22758. Taxonomy (NCBI): domain Bacteria; kingdom Pseudomonadati; phylum Bacteroidota; class Flavobacteriia; order Flavobacteriales; family Flavobacteriaceae; genus Flavobacterium; species Flavobacterium sp. KACC 22758. Next base: position 5,345,347 of record NZ_CP117878.1, on the reverse strand, counting down.
CTTTCTCTTTTATAAATCCATCCGCCGGGAAGTCCCCATTTGCCTTTACTAATACCTTCAGCATGCTGCACTAAAAGGACTTCAAGACTTCCTTCATCAAAACCAAAAACAACACAGTCAATGGTTATTGCATTCATTGCATTTTGTTCGCTTTTTGCAACAGATTCGGCATCTACTTTTTTATCCATGTGCGAAATAAATTTTGACAAATTAAACAAATAAAATGCATAACTGCCTTTTTTGATTACTTAATATTTTTTTAACAAAGCAAAAAATTGACGTTCAGTGATTTAAATTTTACTAAAAAAATGATCTGAAAATTTAATCTTCTTTAAATGTCTGATTATCAAATTTATAATTGGAAGTTTTTTCTGAATCTTTTATTTCTATTTAGTAAGAGATCTTATTGTATTGACAAAAACACCTTACTATAAATCAGAATCAAAAAAAAATAACCTTAATATTTTGCTAAAATAGAAAAAAAGTTTTACACTTGTAGTCAAATTTACCATAAGATAAGTTCATGATGACTATAAGTTTTAAACGAACCATTTTATGCTTAACAAAATCAGTCGAAAGTATTTTAAATAATTTGATGATTTCACTACAAACCATTCTCTATGAAACTTACACTTTAATCAATAAAAACCGTAACTAACTTAAATTTAAACCAACTCTTATTAACTATGAAAAGCAAAGATTGTATGAAAACAACAGTTTTATCGTTTTGTACGACGCTGTTGTTTAGCTTATTTATGATACAGACGGGTTATGCTCAGGCACAATCCAAGTCTGTAAGTGGAAATGTAACATCGGCTGTTGACGGAATGGGAATCCCGGGAGCCACTGTTGCAGTAGAAGGAACAAAAATTGGTGCCGCCACTGATTTTGATGGCAATTATAAAATAGAAGCAAAAACAGGCGACGTACTTGTATTTACTTTTATTGGATTTAAAACTCAGAAAGTAACTGTAGGAACTCAAAAAACAATTAGTGTTACTTTACAGGAAGAAACTTCAGAACTTAAAGAAGTTGTGGTTATTGGGTACGGTTCTCAAAAGAAAACTTTAGTAACCAATGCTGTAACTCAGGTAAGTGGTGAAAATCTTGCCAAAACAAATACTACAAATGCGCTTCAGGCATTGCAGGGACAAGCTGCCGGAATCCAGATTACTTCTACTTCGGGACAACCGGGTGAAGGGTTAAATGTAGTTATCAGAGGTGTAGGTTCAACAGCAGGAAGTACTCCGTTATACGTGGTAGATGGAATACTTACAAGTGATATTTCTTATTTAAGTAACTCAGATATCGAATCGATTTCTGTTTTAAAAGATGCTGCATCTGCCGCTATTTATGGTTCTCAGGCTTCTAATGGAGTTGTCTTGGTGACAACCAAAAAAGGGAAAAGAGGTGCTGCAGGACAAATTACTTTCGATCAGTATTATGGTGTGCAGTCAGTAGCCAGAAAAGTAGATTTATTAGATGCAACTGAATACGCTACTATTTTAAATGAAGCAGCAGTAAATTCAGGAAAAAATCCATATTTTACTAATGCTCAGATTGCCAGTATGGGTTCAGGAACAAACTGGATGGACAAAATGCTGGTTGATAATGCTGCTACTAAAAATTTCTCTTTTGGTGCATCGGGAGGTTCAGAAACTTCTGTTTACTCTTCATCTTTGTCTTATTTAGGACAGGAAGGAGTTGTAGGAGGTAAAGATTTATCTAACTATGAGCGTTATAATTTTAGATTCAATTCAGAACATAAATTATACAAAGATGTACTTACTTTCGGTCAGAACTTAAGCTTTGCTTACATCAACAAAAACGGTATTGGAGTTGGAAATCAATACAATAACTCTTTAAGAAGTGCATATCAGGTATCTCCATTATTACCAATGTACGATGCAAATGGCAACTATTACGACAGCAGCCCAAACAACGAACCTTGGCTGGCTGGTCAGGCAAATCCTTATGCATTAATGGTATACAACAACCAGAATGAAAGCAATAACCAAAAATTGCTTGGAAATGTTTATTTGCAAATTGAGCCAATAAAAAACCTGACATTCAAGACTACTTTAGGACTTGATTATTATGCTGGTGAAGGACATTCTTATACACCAATATACCGTTTGTCTATCTACGCAAACACTGCTTTTGATAAAGTAAATCAAAACATGAACAAAGGTAAAACGCTTACTTGGGATAACTTATTGACTTATAAGTTTAATGTTGCAGACAATCATCATTTTGAAACTATGGTGGGTACTTCATCTATTAATTTTGACGGTACTACAATTGATGCTACAAATGCAGATTCGTTTTTTGATGATTTAGAACATGCCTGGTTAGACAACACTACCAATAAAGATGGGGCTAAAATTGCCTTTAAAGGAATTAAGCAGCAAACTAAAAGAATGTCTTATTTTGGAAGGTTAAATTATAATTATAAAGAAACTTATTTATTAAATGCAACTTTTAGAGTTGACGGATCTTCAATTTTTTCTAAAGAAAATGAGTGGGGGTATTTCCCATCTGTTTCAGGAGGATGGATTGTATCAAACGAAGAATTTTTGAAAGACTCAAAAGTTTTAAACTTTCTTAAATTAAGAGCAAGCTGGGGACAGGTTGGAAATCAGAATGCAAGGGCTTTCCAATACTTATCACCAATAAAAGTGAATAATACAAACTATTCTTTTGGAGATGAAGAAGGAGTATTGACTCCGGGTGCATATCCAAACAGATTGTCTAACTTAGATTTAAAATGGGAAACTTCAGAGCAGATTGACCTTGGTTTTGATGCCAGATTTTTAAATAACGCTTTAAATCTTAATGTTGATTTTTATAAAAAAACAAACAAAGACTGGTTAATACTTGCTCCAATTTTAGCAACTGCCGGTGCCGATGCTCCTTTTATTAATGGTGGAGATGTAGTCAATAAAGGGGTTGAGGTAAGCTTAAGTTATCAAAATAAAATTGGTGATTTTAATTACAGCGTAAGTGCAAATGGTGCTTACAATAAAAATACTGTTGGCCAGATACCTGCAGAAGGCGGAATAATTCACGGACTGCCAAACGAACTTTATGATAACTCAAGCGAATTCTACAGAGCACAAAACGGATATCCGTTAGGTTATTTCTGGGGATATAAAACAGGAGGAGTTTTCCAGAATCAGGCACAAATTGACAATTACAAATCTGCAAACGGTGTAGTATTACAGCCTACTGCAGCTCCCGGAGATATTATTTATGTAAACACCAACGGAGATGATAAAATTGATGCAACAGATAAAACAAGCATAGGAAATCCTAATCCTGATTTTACATACGGGTTCTCTATTTCTGCAAATTACAAAGCTTTTGATTTTTCATTAATGGCAAATGGTGTAGCAGGAAATCAAATCGTACAATCTTACAGAAACCAATCTAATGCTTATGGAAATTATACTACTGCAATATTAGATCGCTGGCATGGTGAAGGTTCTTCTAACACAATGCCAAGAGTAACAGAAGACAACCGAAACTTTACGCAGTTTTCAGATCTGTATATTCATAATGGAGATTTCTTAAGAATTAATACCGTAACATTAGGATTTGATTTAGCAAAAATGAAACAGTCAAAACCATTTTTTGCAAGTCAATTTAGAGTTTATTTCTCAGTATTAAATCTGTACACTTTTACCAAATATAATGGTATGGATCCTGAAATTGGATTTGGTTCTTCAAATGATGATCAAAAGTTTTCGTCAGGGGTTGATGTGGGTTACTATCCAAGACCAAGAACATTCATGATGGGATTAAATGTTAAACTTTAATAATAAAAAAATGAAAAATACCTATTTATATATTTTCTTTTTGGGTTTATTGTCTCTAGGTTCTTGCAGTTTAGAAACTGAGCCGTTAACACCAATAGATACAAGCTTTTATAAAACAAAAAATGATGCTTATGTAGCATTAGTGGGCTGTTATGACGGATTACAAGTGGCAACAGGAGGAGCAGGTCTTGGAGTTCCGGTAGTAAGTGAAGTAATGTCAGATGATTGTTTTGGAGGAACCGGAAATTCTGATGGCTACAATTATGCAGCAATAGATGAGTTTGATATTTCACGCTCTCCTGGAGATGTTGATTTACTTAATAACAATTGGGTAGCTTATTACAAAGCGATTTACCGATGCAATATGCTGTTATCTAAAATGGATCAGATTGAATGGGATGGAGATACAGCTTTAAGAAATACATACGAGTCTGAAACTAAATTTATCAGAGCATACCTTTATTTTGAAATGGCTCGTTTATGGGGAAGCGTGCCTTTATTGACAGCACCTTCTTCTGAAAATGTTCCTCAGGCAACACCTGAAGAAATTTATAAACTAATAGCTGAAGATTTGGTATTTGCTTCAACCAATCTGCCTACAGAAGCTTATAACGTTAAACCAAACGGACGCGTTACAAAATGGGCAGCAAAATCTTTACTAGGACGTGTTTACCTGTATTATACAGGATATTATGCAAAAAATGATTTAGCTGGTGTAGTTACAAAAACTCAGGCATTAGCTCATTTAGAAGATGTTATAGCCTCAAGCGGTCATGGTTTAGTAGATGATTTCGCGGCTTTATGGCCGGCAGCTTCAGTAGAAAAATATGCAGGCGAAGCCAATAGAGAATTTGTGTTTTCTATAAAATATACTTACACAAGTGATTATAACGGAAATACAGACGGTAACCAATGGATGGTAATGTTTGGAATGAGAGAATTTTCATCTTATCCTTATGGCCGCGGCTGGGGAGTTACCGTAAATGCAAAATTATGGAATGCTTTCAGTGCTACAGATACAAGACGTGCAGCTAGTATAATTGGAATTGACGAAGAAAAAATAAAATTTGATAAAAAGAACAGTCAGAGAGAATATACAGGTTATTACAACAAAAAATATTCACCAATGGTTGACAAAAACGGAGTAGATCTTCCAATTACTTTAGGAAGCCAGTTTTGGGATATCAGTCAGTTTCAGGATTATGTAGTATTAAGATATTCAGATGTTTTATTGATGGCAGCAGAATTAGGAAGCGGTAATGCACAGGCTTATTTTGATGCTGTTAGAAAAAGAGCGTACAAAGATAATTTTGTATCATCGCCTGCAACTATTGATAATATTATGAATGAGAGACGTTTAGAGTTTGCTCTTGAAGGCATAAGATATTATGATTTATTACGCCAAGGTATCGGAAAAGCTTCTTCAAGTATTGCAGAATCAACGACATTATTGAGCGGCGGAGTTGCGGGAACAAAAACAATTACGGCAGCTAAGATTCAGGAAACAAAAGGGCTTACTCAAATTCCGAATACGCAGATCACATTATCCGGAGGAGTTTTAAAACAAAATGCCGGTTGGTAATTCTAACTAAAAAATCAAAGAAATGAAAAATATTAAATTATTAGTGACATCATTTTTGATGTTAACGGCATTGCTGATATCATCTTGTTCTCCAGATACATACTCTTTGGATGAACCGATGGATAAATCCGATATACATTTTGAAATTACTCAAGACCTTGCAGCAGACCCGGGAGGAAATACTGTAATATTGAAAAACACAACACCAGGAGTTGTTCTTACATGGGATTATGTAACAGGAAAATCCAACAAAGCGGTTGAAACAGTAAAGTATGCCTTTAAAGGTAATTATACGATAAAAATTTCTGCGGTTACTGATGGAGGAATTGTAGAGTTAGACCCAGTAACAGTAACAGTTTCAGTAGATAACTTAAAATATGTAAACGATCCTCTTTGGACAGCTTTATCAGGTGGAGTTGGAAAACAAAAATCATGGGTATTCGACAATGGTAAATATGGTTTAGCACCAGGAGCAATGTCTTATGCAGACCCAAGCGGAACTGTTGAATGGGATAATTTTAGTCCAAACTGGGAACCATCCGGAAATGCTAATTCAAGTACAGATGCAGACATGCACTGGGGAAGATATATGACTTTCAGCCTTGAAGGAGGACCTTTTATGACTGTTCACGAAGCAGATGGAACAACAATAGAAAACGGATCTTATTTCTTAGATATTAATGCTCATACCTTAACAACAAATGGAGCAACAATTCTAAGACCTGACAACTATATTGCAAATGCAAGTAATTGGACATCAAATATCAAAGTGTTAAAACTGACAGATAACCAGTTAAGAATTGCTATCATGAGAACCAACAGTGAGGGTGCATGGTGGTATATCTGGAACTTTGTTTCTAAAGAATATGCAGATAATTATGTGCCTATAGTAACTGAACCTGTTGTTGATGAAGGTTTTAATCCAACTTTTGCTTCAGGTGAATTGTTAAAAATGCTTACTGGAGGTGTTGGTGCAGGAAGAATCTGGGCTCTAGATGCAGCAGGAAATCCTGTAGATTGGTTAGCAGCTGGTATTGGATGGACAACAGGACCGGGAAGTTCTTCTGACTGGGGATGGAATCCTGACTGGACAGCTGTTGCAAATAATTCTTGGATACGTTTTGACCAATACGGAGGTAAACAGAATTATACAAGAAGCCAAAATGGTGTGGTAACTTCTGGATTGTTTACTATTAATGCAGAAACCAACGAAATCAATTTAGGGTCAGAAACATTAATTCAAAACCCGTCAAGCTGGATGAACCCAACAACCAATGTGATTAAAGTAGTAAAAGCATATAACAGCGATTTCGGCACTAAAGGTATTTGGTTTGGAACATCTTATGATGCAGGTAAAAATGAATGGTTTGTGTTCCACTACATAATTCCTTAAAAATTCAGAAAGATTTTTTAATTTACTAATAACTTGGAAGCAGCGTTAAAAACTGCTTCCAGGTTATTAAAATTTATAAAACAATGTTGCAGCTAACTTCATATAAAAAACTAGGATTACTATTTGCAGGCTTTCTTTTATTGACAGCATGCAAATCGTCAACAGATCAAAAATTTAGTAACCGAAAAGTTTCTTTTAATGCAGATTGGAGCTTCCATCTTAACGACAGTATTGCAGATAAAGATACTATTGGAGCGAGAACAAAATGGAGAACTTTAGACGTTCCGCACGATTGGAGTATCGAAGGAAAATTTGATGAAAAAAGTCCTGGCGGTTATGGCGGAGGATCGCTTAACGGAGGTTTGGGCTGGTACAAAAAAACATTCAAAGTAGCTGCAGAAGACAGCACAAAAGTTACTTCAATTACTTTTGACGGCGTTTATAAAAACAGCGAAGTCTGGATAAACGGACATTATTTAGGAAAACGTCCAAACGGATATATTGGTTTTCAATATGAAATTACGCCGTACTTAAATTACGGAGACAAAAACAACGAAATAATTGTAAAGGTTGACAATTCAAAACAACCAAATTCACGCTGGTATTCAGGTTCAGGAATTTTTAGAAATGTCTGGATCGAAACTACAGATAAACTTCATGTGGGACAATGGGGAACGTATATTACAACTCCAAAAGTTACAGCTGAAAAAGCTTCTGTAAGTATTGAAACCACAATAAAAAATCAATACAAAGAAGGTAAAAAAGCCACAGTAACGACCACTATTTTTAAGGAAGACAAAAAAGTAGCATCGGTTACTCAAGATATAACAATCAACGCCAACGAAAATCAAACTCTGAATCAATCGGCGGAAGTTGAAAATCCGATTTTATGGTCAGATGAAAAACCGGAATTGTACACAGCAGTTACCGAAATTTCGCTTGACGATAAAATCATCGATCAATACAAAACCACTTTCGGAATCAGAGATTTTAAATTCGATTTAAACAAAGGTTTTATTTTGAATGGAAAACAAGTCAAAATAAAAGGTGTTTGTATGCACCACGATTTAGGTCCGTTAGGGTCTGCAATCAACACGCGTGCCATCGAACGTCAGTTGGAGATTCTGAAAGAAATGGGCGTAAACGGAATCAGAACTTCTCATAATCCGCCTGCTCCAGAGCTTTTAGAACTCTGCGATAAAATGGGTTTCATTGTTATGGATGAAGCTTTTGATATGTGGAAACAGACCAAAACCAAATACGATTACGGAAACGATTGGGACAAATGGCACAAACAAGATCTAATCGATCAATTGTTGCGCGACCGAAATCATGCGAGTATTTTTATGTGGAGTATCGGAAATGAAATTCCAGAACAATGGAGTGAAAAAGGTGTTGAAATTGCGAAAGAATTGGCCGCAATTACACGTCAATATGACAAAACTCGTCCGTTAACTGCAGGAATGAATCCGCCAGTAAACATGAATATTGATGCCGTAACTTTACAATTTGAGAAAAAAGAGGTATCGATTAATCCGCTTGCAGGATCTGGAGTTTTAGATTTAATCGGATACAATTATGCGCATCAAACTTTTGAACATCATCTAAAGAACTTTCCAAATACACCTTTTATTGCAACCGAAACTACTTCTGGTTTACAAACAAGAGGATATTACGATGCGGTTTCAGACACCATCAAAAAATGGCCGGTTAGTTGGGATAAAAAATTTGAAGGAGGAAATCCTGGAAATACGGTTTCGGCTTACGATCAGGTGCAGACACCTTGGGGCTCAACTCATGAAGCGACTTGGAAAATCATCAAAAAACATGATTTCTTGGCAGGAATGTACGTTTGGACAGGCTTCGATTACATCGGAGAACCAACTCCATACGAATGGCCAGCGGTAAGTTCGTATTTCGGAATTGTTGATTTAGCCGGTTTCCCGAAAGACGTTTATTATATGTACCAAAGCGAATGGACAGACAAAACCGTTTTGCACATTTTTCCGCATTGGAACTGGAAACCAGGACAAACTGTTGATGTTTGGGCCTATTACAACAAAGCCGATGAGGTTGAACTTTTCGTAAACGGAAAATCGGTTGGAAAAAGAAGTAAAAAAGGAGACGATTTACACGTAATGTGGAGAATTCCTTTTGAAGCTGGAACTTTAAAAGCCGTTTCTCGCAAAGACGGAAAAGTGGTTTTAGAAAAAGAAATTAAAACGGCTGGAAATCCTTCTCAATTAAAACTGACTGCGGACAGAAGTACAATTAAAGCTGATAAAAACGATTTGTCATTTATCACAGTTGATATTTTAGATGATAAAGGAACGATTGCACCAAATGCGAATAACGAAATTAATTTCTCTTTAAAAGGGAACGGAAAAATCGTAGGCGTTTGCAGCGGAGATCCAGTTAGCCACGAATCATACAAAGGAAATAAACATACGGCCTTGGCTGGAAAATGTCTGATAATAGTTCAGTCTGGAGATAAATCAGGAAGATTAGAATTAACCGCAAAAGCAAATGGATTGAAACAATCAACAATTGTAATTACAGCTGAATGATAATTATAATACATTAAATTTTAAACACATAGAATCATAGATTTTTTGTTTGTGAAAAAGAAAATTAAAAGAAACTAGTTTCTAACACATAGCTATGTTGGTTTAAACAAGTGAAACGCCTTTTTAAAGACTCCGATGAGCTATGATTCTATGTGTTTAAAAGATTTTAAGATATATAAAGAATAAAACTAACTCATGAAAAACTCAAAACTAACCGCATTATTTTCTGCTCTTATGTTTGGATTTTTGGCAGTTCCAAATGCTAATGCTCAAATCCAAAATGCAGACGTATTAAATGCACCAATAGATATAAGCAAAGATTTTCAGAACTATCTGAACACTTTTTATTTTGCAGACGAATTGGCTTCTTTTGATCCTGCAACAGGAAAAGGAACGATCAAATATCTGCGATACAATTATAAAACACGTCAGGCTTTCAACAACATGATGATGAAACCGGATGTTGAAAAAGCAAACGAATTTCCAACAACAGAATATGCAGAATCTCCTGTTTTGCCATTCGAAATTCAGTTTGTTTCAGATCGAACAGTTAGAATCAAAACGACTTCTGGACCGCAGTTTCATCCGCAGGCAGCATCTCTAATGCTGGTTGACGGCGTTGCGCCAAATCACCCAGAATTATGGAAATATGCTAAAATCGAAGGCGGTCATAGTTATACAAGTAAACACGGAAGAGTTGAAATTTTAACGAAACCATGGCACGTAAAAATCTACGATGAAAAAGGAAAATTGCTGACAAGCACACTTCACGATACTGACTTTAAAAATACTTATACGCCGACACTTCCATTTTCTTATGTTCGCAGAAACAGCGATTATTCTAGAAGTATGGGAGCGGCTTTTAGTTTAGAACCAGACGAAAAAATATTTGGTTGCGGTGAATCATTCACACAATTCAACAAACGCGGACAAAAAGTAGTTTTATGGACAGATGACGCTAACGGAATCCAAAATGAAACCATGTATAAACCAATTCCGTTTTACATGAGTAGCCGTGGTTACGGAGTTTTCATGCATCATTCCACACCAATTACAGTTGACTTCGGAAAGTATTTCTCAAGTGCCAACGAAATGTACATTGGAGACGACGAAGCCGATTTGTTTTTCTTTATCGGAGAACCAAAAGATATTTTAGATCAATACACGAATTTGACTGGAAAAGCAGCAATGCCACCACTTTGGTCATTTGGTTTCTGGATGAGCCGTATTACCTATTTCTCTGAAAATGAAGGAAGAGAAGTAGCAAGAGATTTACGTAAATACAAAATACCAACAGATGTTATTCACTTTGATACAGGTTGGTTTGATGTAGATTGGAGAAACAACTACGAGTTTGCAAAATCTCGTTTCCCAGATGCGACAAAAATGATGTCTGATTTAAAGAAAGACGGTTTCCAAGTTTGTCTTTGGCAGTTGCCTTATTTCACACCAAAGAACACTTTGTTCCCTGAAATTATGGATAAAAACTTGGCGGTAAGAGATAGAAAAGGAAATCTTCCATACGAAGACGCCGTTTTAGATTTCTCAAACCCAGAAACGATTTCTTGGTACCAAGGAAAATTGAAAAAGTTATTTGACGAAGGCGTTGCGGTTTTCAAAGTAGATTTTGGAGAAGCAGCACCGCCAGATGGAATTTACCATTCTGGTAGAACAGGTTTCTATGAGCATAACTTATACCCATTAAGATATAACAAAGCGGTTGCAGAAATTACTCAGAAAGAAAAAGGATATACTTTAATCTGGGCAAGAAGTACTTGGGCTGGATCACAGCGTTACCCTTTACATTGGGGAGGAGATTCTGAAACTTCAAACGGAGCAATGTCGGCAGAATTACGCGGCGGACTTTCATTAGGATTAAGCGGATTCAGTTTCTGGAGTCATGACGTTGGAGGATTTGCTACAAAATCTCCTGAAAATATTTACAGAAGATGGACACCATTCGGAATGTTTACTTCACACGTAAGAAGCCACGGAGAACCGCCTCGCGAACCTTGGTTGTACAGCAAAGAATTCTTAGAAGGATTTAGAAAAGCTGATAATATGCGTTACGAATTAATGCCTTATATCTTCGCACAAGCGAAAGAAAGTTCTCAAAAAGGTTTGCCAATGATGCGTGCTCTTTTTGTAGAATATCCAAACGATCCAGGGGCTTGGTTAGTGGATAATCAATATCTATTTGGTTCAAGCATGTTGGTCGCACCACTTTTTGAAGAGGTTGAAGAAAGAGACGTTTACCTTCCAGAAGGCACTTGGATCGATTACCAAACTAAAAAAGTATATCAATCTGGCTGGCATAAAATTAAAGCGGGCGAAGTGCCAATCGTAGTTTTGGTAAAAGACGGAACTGCAATTCCACATATCGGTTTAGCGCAGTCTACAAAAGATATGGATTGGAGCAAATTGACATTGAAAGTTTATGCAAGCGACAAAACCACTTCGGCAACAGCTAAAGTATTTTTACCAGAAGGAGATGCAGTACAAGAAATAAAAGTGAACAAAAACGGAAACAATTTCGATGTAGTTGCAAATCCGTTAAACGGAAAAACCACTTTTAAAACCGAGTGGGCAAAGTAAAAAAGTTAGCCACTAATTGCACGAATTTCCACGAATTAAATTGGTGAAAATTTGTGCAATTCGTGGCGAAAAAATATAGCCACAGATTAAAGGATTAAAAAGATTAAAATAAAATCTGCTCCCGATAGCTATCGGGACTGCGTGAAAAAAACATGAAGAAAAAATCCTTTCTAATCCTTTTATCCCGATAGCTATCGGGAGTGGCAAAAAAAATATAATACCAAAAAACATGAAAAACTATCTAGTTCTCCCTGCCGTATTGTTTTCGATAGCAATAGGCTACAGTCAAAAAACGAAAAGCGCTTACGAATTGGCATCGCCAAACGGAAAGAATACAATCAAATTTGAGCTGGTAAAAAATGCTCCAAAATATGCCGTTTCTCACGGAAAGACAGAAGTAATTTCTCCGTCAGATATGGGATTTGTATTAAAAGGAAACGAAGACCTAAGTTCAAATTTTGAAATAAAAGGAGCTAAAACTTCTACGTTTGACGAAACTTGGGAACAGGTTTGGGGAGAAAAGAAAAATATTAGAAATCACTACAACCAATTAGTAGTTGATTTACAACAGAAAACTGGAAACAAAAGAAAATTACAAATTCAGTTTCGTGCTTTCGATGACGGAGTAGCTTTTAGATATGTTTATCCGAAACAAAATGTAAAAGACAGTATTTTCATCATGGATGAAAAAACAACTTTCAACTTAAAAGAAGATGGAAAAGCGTGGTGGATTCCTGCAAACAGAGAAAACCGTGACGAATATCTTTTTAAAGATGCTCCAGTAAGTACATTAGATACGGTTTTAACTCCGTTAACAATTGAAAGCAAAAACGGATTAGCGTTAAGTTTTCACGAAGCAAACTTGATCGATTTTGCAAGTATGACTTTGGTAAACACAAAAGGAACAGAACTAAAATCTGATTTAGTGCCTTGGGCAGATGGAATAAAAGTTCGTGTAAAAGATACTTTCACTTCTTCTTGGAGAACACTTCAAATTGGAGAAAATCCGGGTGAATTGATTACTTCTTATTTGGTTTTAAATCTTAACGAACCAAACAAATTAAAAAACACAAACAGCTATTTCAAACCGTATAAATATTTAGGAATCTGGTGGGGAATGCACATTGGGAAATATACTTTTTGGGAAAGCGACAAACAAGGCGCAACAACCAAACACGCCGAAGAATATATTGATTTTACAGCAAAAGAAGGTTTCCATCATTTATTGATCGAAGGCTGGAACAAAGGCTGGACTCCGGGTTGGTATGAAAACCGTATGCACATGTTTAGTTTTACAAAAAATGCAGACAATTTCGATCTTGAAAAAGTGGTTGAATACGGAAAGAAAAAGAACATCGAATTAATCGGATACCACGAAACAGGTTCCAACTTAATTAACTACTTAAAAGAAGTTGACGAAGGTTTTGCTTTATACAAAAAACTTGGAATTCATACCGTAAAAATCGGTCACGTAGGTTCTAAATTAAATATGAAACAAATGCATTTCGGGCAGTTTGGAGTAAATTATTTCAGATATATTTTAGAAAAAGCAGCACAATATGATTTAGCAGTTTTATACCACGAATCAATAAAAGATACGGGAGAAAGAAGAACTTTTCCAAATATGGTTTCAAGAGAAGCAGCGCGCGGGCAAGAATATAACGCTTGGAGCGAAGGAAATCCGCCAAACCACTTAAGCATAATTCCGTTTACAAGATTACTTTCTGGCCCAATGGATTTTACACCTGGAATTTTTGATGTTGAGGTAAAACAAGGTTATCCGGGAAAAAGAATTCAGGGAACAGTTGGACAGCAATTGGCATTGTATGTTACAATTTATTCTCCAATTCAAATGTTAGCCGATCTTCCAGAAAATTACGAAGGAAAACCAGCTTTACAATTCTTAAAAGATGTTCCAACAGATTGGGAAGACACTAAAATCTTAGAAGGAAAAATTGGTGAATATATTACAACAGCAAGAAAAGACAGAAATAGTGCCGATTGGTATTTAGGAACTTTAACAAATGAGAAACCAAGAAACGTAGAAGTTTCATTATCATTCCTTGATCCAAATGCAGCTTACGAAGCACAAATTTATGTTGATGCCGAAGGAATAGATCAAACACACAATCCAGAAGCCGTAGCAATTTCTAAGAAAACAGTAAAAGCTTCAGATAAATTACAGTTGAAATTAGGCGGAGCTGGCGGTGGAGCTGTTAGATTTAAAAAGCTATAATTATTAATTTCTCAAACCCGACAGGTTTTAAAAACCTGTCGGGTTTAATAACACAACACATTTTCAGATGAAAAGAATTTTAATAGTATTGGTTTTAATTCATTCAATCCAAATTATTGGACAAAACAATAATGCTGAAAATCGAATCATAAAAGTTGATTATAAAAAAGAAGCAGGAAAATTAAACACCATGTTCAAGGAATGCATTGGAGCCGGAAGAGCAAATGAAGGTCTTCGTGCCGACTGGCAGCAACAATTGGCATTGGTAAAAAAAGAATGCGATTTTAAATACATCCGTTTTCATGGTTTATTGTCTGATGATATGGCCGTTTATCGCGAAGACGAAAAAGGAAATCCAGAATACAATTACCAATATGTAGACGTTCTGTTCGATTATATTGTTAGTCTGAAAATGAAACCGTTTGTAGAATTAGGTTTTATGCCGAATGCATTGGCAAGCGGAAAAGAAACTATTTTTTGGTGGCGCGGCAATGTAACGCCTCCAAAAGATTATAAAAAATGGGAAGATTTAGTTCGAAATTTAACCCAGCATTTTGCGGCACGTTACGGAGATGAAGAAGTAAAAACATGGTATTTTGAAGTTTGGAATGAGCCTAACTTATCACCAGGTTTCTGGACAGGAACGCAGGCAGATTATTTTAAATTATACGATTACGCAGCTCGTGGCGTAAAAGCCGTAAATCCTGCCTATAAAGTTGGCGGACCAGCAACGGCAGGCGCAGCATGGGTTCCGGAAACAATTGATTTTTGTGCTAAAAATAATGTACCATTAGATTTTATTTCGACACATACCTATGGTGTAAACCAAGGATATTTGGACGAATTCGGAACTTCTGGAACAGTTTTGAGTCCAGACGTAAATAGTGTAAACGGAGATGTTATTAATTCGCGTAAGCAGATTACCAATTCAGCTAAACCTAATTTAGAACTGCATTATACAGAATGGAGTTCATCTTACACGCCGGCAGATCCAATTCACGATAGTTATCATTCGGCAGCTTATATTCTACAGAAATTAAAACAAGTTGGTAATGCGGCAAACTCTATGTCATATTGGGTTTTTACCGATATTTTTGAAGAACCAGGACCAAGATTTACACCTTTCCACGGCGGTTTCGGATTATTGAATACGCAGGGAATCAAAAAACCGGCTTATTTCTCTTATTATTTATTGAATAAATTAGGAGAAACAGAACTTCTAAATTCAGATAAAGCTTCTTGGACTTCTAAAAATGCAAAAGGAGATGTTCAGGTTTTATTGTGGGATTTTACCAATACACATCCCGGCGATAAAGAGTTGAATCAAACGTATTATATAAAAGATCTTCCATCAAAAGAAAAAGGAAATGTAAAACTGGAGATTGACGGAATGCAGAAAGGAAAATATCTTTTAGAAATTTACAAAGTGGGTTACAAAGTAAATGACGCTTACGCAGATTATCTGGCGATGAATAAACCAAGTCAGTTAACACGTGAACAGGTAAATTTAATAAAAGAGAAAAATAACGGTGCGCCTATTTCGACAGAAAAAATTACAATTGACGGAAAAGGAACTTTCAGCAGAGAATTCAAAATCAATGAAAATGATGTTGTAATGCTGAATTTAATCAAGCAATAATTAAAACCACAAACATAAAAGTAATATTAACTGTATTTAAAGATTCTGAGTCAGGAATCAAATCTTTAAATAAAAAGAACCTAACTATCTATGAAAAACAAAATGATATACCTTTCTGCAGCTTTGGTTTTTGCATTTTTTACTTCTTGTAAAAATGAAACACAAACTTCAGCTTCAAATTCCAGCCAGACTGAAGAATATGTTGGGAAAGAAATCAGTACAGATCATGATGCCGAAATCGACAAACTGATTTCGCAGATGACATTAGAAGAAAAAATAGGAATGCTTCACGGGAACAGTATGTTTGCCAATGCAGGTGTAAAACGTCTGGGAATTCCAGAATTAAAAATGGCTGATGGTCCGTTGGGAGTTCGCGAAGAAATTTCAAGAGACAATTGGGCTCCGGCAGGATGGACAAACGATTTTGCAACGTATTATCCGGCAGGAGGTGCTTTAGCAGCAACTTGGAATGCAGAAATGGCACATACCTTTGGAACCAGTTTAGGAGAAGAATTACGCGCAAGAGACAAAGATATGCTCCTTTCGCCAGCGATCAATATGGTAAGAACACCGCTTGGAGGAAGAACATACGAATACATGTCTGAAGATCCGTTTTTAAATAAAAAAATAGCTGTGCCTTTGGTTGTTGGTTTACAAGAAAAAGATGTAATGGCGTGTGTAAAACACTATGCAGCAAATAATCAGGAAACAAATCGTGATTTTGTCGATGTACAAATTGACGAGCGTACACTTCGTGAAATTTATCTTCCCGCTTTTGAAGCTACTGTAAAAGAAGCAAAAGCATACAGTATAATGGGGGCTTATAACAAATTTAGAGGCGAATATTTATGTGAGAACGATTATATGCTGAATAAAATCCTTCGTGATGAATGGGGATTTAAAGGAGTTGTAGTTTCAGATTGGGCCGCGGTGCATTCAACAGCAAAATCTTTGAAAAATGGTTTAGATATTGAAATGGGAACACCAAAACCTTTCAACGAATTTTTCTTAGCCGATAAATTAATTGCAGCAGTAAAATCTGGAGAAGTTTCTGAGAAAGAAATTGATCTGCATGTAAAACGTATTTTAAGAGTTTTATTTCAAGTGAAAGCAATGGGCGGAGGCGAGCGTGCAAAAGGAAGCATCGCAACCGAAGCACATTACCAAGACGCTTACAAAATTGCAGCTGAAGCTATTGTATTGTTGAAAAACGAAAATAATGCACTGCCATTAAAATTAGATGGAGTTAAATCTATTGCTGTTATTGGAAACAATGCAACAAAGAAAAATGCTTTGGGCGGATTTGGTGCCGGAGTAAAAACAAAAAGGGAAGTTACACCTCTTGAAGGTCTTAAAAACAGATTGCCTTCATCAGTTAAAATCAATTATGCTGAAGGATATTTAGAGAAATATGAGGAGAAAAATAAAGGAAATTTAGGAAATATTACTTCTACAGGACCAGTTACAATTGACAAATTAGATCCTGCAAAAGTTCAGGAAGCTGTAGAAGCCGCTAAAAAATCTGATGTTGCCATTATTTTTGCAGGTTCAAACCGAGATTACGAAACAGAAGCTTCAGACCGTAGAGATTTACACTTGCCATTTGGACAAGAAGAATTAATCAAAAAAGTAATAGAGGCAAATCCAAAAACGATTGTAGTAATGATTGCCGGCGCTCCGTTTGATTTGAATGAAGTAAGTCAGAAATCATCAGCTTTAGTTTGGAGCTGGTTCAATGGTTCTGAAGGTGGAAATGCTTTGGCTGATGTTATTTTAGGAAAAGTAAATCCGTCAGGAAAATTACCTTGGACAATGCCAAAACAACTAAAAGATTCTCCTGCACATGCCACAAACAGTTTCCCCGGAGACAAAGCGGTTAATTATGCTGAAGGAATCTTAATAGGATACCGTTGGTTTGATACTAAAAACGTAGCACCATTATATCCTTTTGGTTATGGATTATCATACACAACTTTCGCACTTGATAATGCCAAAACAGATAAAGATTCTTACGCTCAAAACGACGTAATTGAAGTTACGGTTGACGTTAAAAACACTGGAAAAGTAGATGGAAAAGAAGTAGTTCAATTGTATACTTCAAAATCTGATTCAAAAATTACCCGTGCGGCACAGGAATTAAAAGGATTCAAAAAAGCAGATGTAAAAGCTGGTAGTTCTGAAAAAATAACAATCAAAGTTCCAGTAAAAGAATTGGCTTACTATGATGTAGCTGCTAAAAAATGGACAGTTGAGCCAGGAAAATACACAATTAAGTTAGGAACTTCTTCAAGAGATATTAAAAAGGAAATTAACTTCACAATCAAATAAAATGGAAAAGATCATCAAAGGTTACCTGTTTAGTTTTGTATTATGTTTTTCTTTTTTAAGTATTTGGGCTTGCAGTTCAGATAAAGAAGAAGCAGAGAAAACAGCCGAAAAAACACTTATGGTTGATACCAATAAAATTGATTTTGCCAATACAGGAAACGATGTCAACATAAAAGTGACAACAAATGCCAGAACATGGAAAATCAGCAGCGCCGATACTAAATGGCTCGAACTAAGTCAGACTTCTGGTGTTACAGGATCAGTTTTAGTTAAAATTACAGCTTTAGAAAATACTGGAAAAGAAGCAAGAACAGCTGTTATAACAATTACTTCTGATGAAACCTCGCCAATACAAATTGCAGTTTCTCAGGCAGGAGGCGCAGCAGCTGCAGGTTTATATCCAAGCTATAATACAAATCCAATTGCTGCAGACCAAACCGGAATGTCAAGTAATGCAGTGCAGTTAGCTGCAAAAATAAAACTAGGCTGGAATATTGGCAACACAATGGAAGCAACCGGAGGAGAAACGGCTTGGGGAAATCCAAAAGTTACAAAAGCTTTAATTGATGCTGTAAAAGCAAATGGTTTTAATGCCATTCGAATTCCGTGTTCATGGAATCAAAATTTAGCGAATGCTTCAACTGCACAAATTCAAACTGCCTGGCTGAACCGAGTGAAAGAAGTTGTACAATATTGTGTAGATAATGATATGTATGTTTTGGTAAACATTCACTGGGACGGCGGCTGGCTGGAAAACAATATTACCGAAGCCAAAAAAGAAGAAACTAACGCCAAACAAAAAGCTTTCTGGGAACAAATAGCCACAAATTTACGTGACTTTGACGAGCATTTACTTTTTGCAAGTGCCAATGAGCCGGCTGTTGAAGATGCTGCGCAAATGGCTGTTTTAACATCTTATCACCAAACGTTTATTAACGCTGTTCGTTCTACAGGAGGAAAAAATGCGTATCGTACTTTAGTGGTTCAGGGACCAACAACCGACATTGAAAAAACAAATAAATTAATGACCGTTTTGCCAACAGATACAGCAGCAAACCGAATGATGGTTGAGGTTCATTATTATACACCATGGAATTTTGCAGGTTTAACAAAAGATGAATCCTGGGGTAAAATGTTTTACTATTGGGGATCAGGCTACCATTCAACAACCGATACTGAAAGAAATGCAAACTGGGGAGAAGAAGCAGACTTAGAGAAAAATTTCAAGTTAATGAAAACTCAGTTTGTAGATAAAGGAATTCCGGTCTTATTAGGAGAGTTTGGAGCAATAAGAAGAACAAGTTTAACCGGAGATGCTTTAACTTTACATTTGTCATCAAGAGCATATTACTTAAAAACGGTGGTAAAAACGGCTCGTGCAAACGGATTATTACCTTTTTATTGGGACGAAGGAAGTACAGGCGATAACAGTTTTGGAATTTTTAAAAGAAGCGATAATACTGTTTTTGACTCACAGGCTTTGACGGCTTTAAAAGAAGGATTACAATAAAAAAACTTTCTAAATCATATTAGTGATATAAGGTAATTTAAATTTAAGAACAGCTTTGAATTTATTTTTACTTATATCACTAATTTGGTTTTAACTATTTTAAATTGCAGGATATGAAAAAGTATTTAATGGTTATTTTATTGATATTTAGCGTGTTTGTAAACGCTAATGTAAAAATGCCTTTATTGTTTTCAGATGGAATGGTGCTCCAAAGAGACAAACAAATTCCAATTTGGGGTTTTGCTGATGCTGATGAAAAAATAGAAGTCCATTTTAACAAACAAATCCAAAAAACCACAGCCGATAAAAATGGAAAATGGACTCTTAATTTAAAATCAGAAAAAGCCGGCGGGCCTTTTGAGCTAATTGTAATTGGAAAAAATAAAATCACGATCAAAAATATTTTGGTTGGTGAAGTATGGATTTGCAGCGGACAATCGAATATGGAATTTCAGGTTTTCAAAACCATGAATGCCGAAAAAGAAATTGCAGATTCAAATTATCCAATGATTCGTCATTTTGGAGTGGCGCAGGATTTAAGCGGAAAACCAAAAGACGATTTAAAAGCCGGAAAATGGGAAACAGCAACAAAAGAAACCGTTGGTAATTTTACAGCTGTTGGATATTACTTTGCCAGAAAATTATATTCAGAATTAAAAATTCCAATAGGAATCATAAATACTTCCTGGGGAGGAACTAATGTCGAAACCTGGACAAGCCGTGAAGCGTTTCAAAACAGTCCGGATTTTAAAGCCATGATTGCTGATGTTCCAACGCTGAATGTCGATTCGATTTCGAAATTGTACGCCAGGCAAATGAAAGAAAGAGTCGAAAGAATTCAGGGAACTCCGGTAAGTACAGAAAATGAAAATGTATTTAAAGATTTAACATTTAATGATACAAACTGGGGAGAACTTCATACTCCCAGTCTATGGGAAAATCAGCCTTTAGGTGATTTAGACGGCGTGGTTTGGATGCGAAAAACAATTACACTTTCTGCGGATGATATTAAAAATAAAGCAATACTAAGTCTTTCAAAAATTGATGATGAAGATATTACCTATGTTAACGGAATCGAAGTGGGTAAAAGCATACAATACGACCTTAAACGTGTTTACGAAATACCGATAAATATTTTAAAAGAAGGAAAAAATGTTATTGCTGTTAGAATTGTAGACAATAGCGGTGGCGGTGGTATCTACGGAGAAGCATCTGATTTAAAATTAACACTTGGCAGTAAAAATATACCGCTTGATGGAAAATGGAAATTCAAAGTTATAGTTGTAAAAACATCATTATCGCCAAACAGTTATCCATCATTATTATACAATGCAATGGTAAATCCGTTAGTGCCGTTTGCTATTCAGGGGGTTTTATGGTACCAGGGAGAAGCTAATGTTTGGAGGGCGAAAGAATATAAAAAGTCATTTCCGTTACTAATTCAGGATTGGAGAAACAAGTTCAAACAAGGGAACTTTCCGTTTTATTTCGTACAATTGTCAACCTTTGATGAATTTGGCGGCAACAGCCAAAAAGGAAGCCGTTGGGCAGAACTTCGAGAAGCGCAGTCTGAAACTTTAAAACTGCCTAACACAGGAATGGCAGTTACAACCGATATTGGAAACGCAAAAGATATTCATCCAACTAACAAACAAGATATCGGATTGCGTTTGGCTGCGATTGCGATGAATAATATTTACGGCAAAAAACAAGTTTACAGCGGACCAGTTTATAAATCTCAGGAAATAAAAGGAAACCAGATTATTTTAACTTTCGACAATATTGGCAGCGGATTATCAACACCAAATAACGATGAGTTAAAAGGATTTGAAATCGCAGGAGCAGACAAAGTTTTTCATTCTGCGAAAGCGATTATAAAAGACAACAAAGTAATTGTTTCGAGCGATAAAGTTCAAAATCCCGCAGCAGTGCATTATGGCTGGGCAGACGATGACACACAGATCAATCTTTTTAACAAAGAAAAATTTCCTGCATCACAATTCAGAACCGATAATTGGGAAATGATTACTGCCGGCGAAAAATACAAAGTGAGTAAATAAATGCTGCTATGAAAAAAGTAACTTTCCTGTTGATAAACTTCATTTCAATTGTAATTTCGGCACAACAGCAAAAAGCAATTACAGGGGAAGAATTTTATCAAAATCCAATATTTGCCGGAGATTATGCAGATCCTTCCATTATTCGGGATGGCGAAGATTATTATATCGTGCATTCTTCATTTAACTATTATCCCGGATTATTAATTTGGACTTCCAAAGATTTAGTGAATTGGAAACCCGTTACTCATGCCCTTAAAAAAAGTGTAGGTTCTGTCTGGGCACCAGATTTGGTAAAATATAACAATAAATTCTACATCTATTTTCCGGCAAACGAAACCAATTATGTAGTTTGGGCAGATTCCATCAACGGACCCTGGAGCGATCCAATAGATTTAAAAATTGGAAATATTGATCCCGGACATTTTACAGACGAAAAAGCAAATCGATATCTCTATTTTAGTAACGGAAATTATGTACCATTATCAAAAGATGGTTTAGCCGTTTCAGGAGAAGGGAAACATGTTTATGACGGATGGAAAATCCCCGAAGAATGGTCGATTGAATGTTTCTGTATGGAAGGGCCAAAAGTAATGAAACGAGGAAATTATTATTACTTAACGGTTGCCGAAGGCGGAACGGCCGGTCCGGCAACAAGCCACATGGTAATTTCGGCAAGATCAAAATCGCCTTTAGGTCCTTGGGAAAATTCTCCATACAATCCTATTATCAGAACCAAAGACAAATCAGAGAAATGGTGGTCAAAAGGACATTCTACACTCATTGATGATGCAGACGGAAATTGGTGGATGGTTTTTCATGGTTACGAAAACGGCTATCATAATATGGGACGCCAGACACTTTTAGAACCTGTAGAATGGACAAGCGACGGCTGGTTTAAAAGTCCTGAAAATATCAAAACTGAAAACCCAATTAAAAAACCGGCAGGTAAAAACATTAAAAGCAATTTTACACTTTCTGATAATTTTTCAGGAACAATGCTAAAACCGCAATGGCAGTTTTTTAATGAATTTGATGCAGAAAGATTCAAGTTAATCAATAACAGTTTAGAACTTAAAGCTAAAGGGAAAAACATTGGCGAAAGCTCACCGCTTTTATGTACGCCTCCAGATCATTCTTATACTGCTGAAGTTGAAGTTGAAATAAAAGGAAATGCTGCCGCAGGACTTATTTTGTTTTACGATACTAAAGTATATACCGGAATTGCAGCTGATAAAGAAAATGTTTTGGCAATCCTGAGATCCTGGCTGTTTCCTACTCAAAAAGGAATTAACAAAACCCATTTGTTTCTTCGTTTAGAAAAAAAAGAACAGCTTGTAAATATGTTTTACAGCATTGATGGAAAAGAATGGAAAAAAATTGAAAATTCAGCCGAAGTCTCAGCATTTCATCATAATGTTCTCAGCGGATTCATGAGTCTGCGTTTAGGTCTTTCTGCTGTTGGTGAAGGTCAGGTTACATTTAGAAATTTTAAATACATATCAAATTAACTGTTTTTATTATTAGGGCGTGACCGTACCAAAATAAGAAGGCAAAGATACTTTGTGTAAATACGCCTTCTTATTTTGGTACGGTCGGGCTATACGCACTATTTCGGTAGTTTGCTTCTATCCCTCACGCGCGCAAAATGAGATAGAAATTTTCTGTCCTAATATGTATTCAAAACCAGTAAAGTTTCAATAGATTTTTACTAGTTTAGTTACTAAAATAAATACCTAACAGTTTTTAAAATCTGTCAGGACAAACCAAAAAACAATTAAACGCATCAAAAAATGAATTCAACCCTCATAAAAAAAACATTTTTCATCATACTTCTCACATCTTACTATACAAGCATTTTGGCACAATCAAAAAATGTTTTATGGTACAAACAGCCCGCAGAATTTTTTGAAGAAAGTTTGGTTTTAGGAAACGGAAAAATGGGTGCGACAGTTTTTGGAGGTGTAAATTCAGATAAAATTTATTTGAATGACATTACACTTTGGTCAGGCGAACCTGTAAATACAAATATGAATCCGGAAGCTTATAAAAATATTCCAGCGATTCGCGAAGCATTGCAAAACGAAAACTACAAACTGGCCGAAGAATTAAATAAAAAAGTGCAAGGAAAAAATTCCGAATCGTATGCGCCTTTAGGAACACTGGAAATCAATAATTCTGAAAAAGGAAAAGCCGTAAATTATCGCAGAGAACTGGATATTTTAAATGCCGTATCAAAAGTAAGTTATGAAATGGCAGGCATAAAATACACACGAGAGTATTTTGTTTCGGCACCAGACCAAATCATGATAATTAAATTAACAGCCGATCAAAAGGGGGCTTTAAATTTTGATGTCAATTTAAAAAGCCTTTTAAAATCTAATGTAGAAGTACGAAATAATATCTTGGTTATGACTGGTTCTGCACCAATTCATGAAAATGCAGGATACAATGTACTGCCAAAATATCTAGCCCTAAAAGATAGAGGGACACGATTTACAGGTTTAGTTCAAATCAAAAAAACCGACGGAAAAATTACAAGTTCGAGAGAAACGTTAACCTTAAAAGACGCAACAGAAGCAATTATTTACGTTTCTGTCGCAACAAGTTTTAATGGTTTTGACAAAAATCCGGCATCAGAAGGTTTAGACGATATAGCAATTGCGGCACAAAACCTGAATAAAGCTTTTGAAAAACCATTTGACAAAATAAAAGAATCTCACATTGCCGATTATCAAAAATTCTTCAATCGTGTTGATTTAAATTTAGGAAAAACAACTGCACCTGATTTATCGACAGACGAACGTTTATTGCGTTATGCAGATGGAAAAGAAGATAAAAATCTCGAAATATTGTATTTTAATTACGGTCGGTATTTATTAATCAGCTCATCAAGAACCCTTGGAGTTCCGGCAAATCTGCAAGGACTTTGGAATCCGCATTTAAGTCCGCCTTGGAGTAGTAATTATACAATGAATATTAATCTGGAAGAAAATTACTGGCTGGCAGAAAACACCAATCTTTCAGAAATGCACAAATCGCTTTTGAGTTTCATTAAAAACCTTTCGGTAACAGGAAAAGTTACGGCAAAGACTTTTTATGGAGTTGATAAAGGCTGGGCTGCAGCGCATAATTCAGATATCTGGGCAATGACCAATCCAGTTGGGCAGTTTGGAAAAGAAGATCCAATGTGGGCTTGCTGGCCAATGGCGGGTGCCTGGCTGAGTACTCATATTTGGGAACACTACATTTTCACACAAGACGAAACATACTTAAAAAAAGAAGGTTATCCGTTAATGAAAGGTGCTGCCGAATTTTGTTTGGGCTGGCTTGTAACCGATAAAAAAGGAAATTTAATTACATCGCCATCCACTTCCCCAGAAAACCAATACAAACTGGAAGATGGTTTTGTGGGTGCGACATTTTACGGAGGAACGGCAGATTTAGCTATGATTCGCGAATGTTTACATAAAACCATAAAAGCGTCAAAAGTGCTGAATACAGATGCTGCTTTTAGAGTAAAATTAGAAACAGCACTTTCAAAATTACATCCGTATCAAATTGGTAAAAAAGGAAATCTACAGGAATGGTATTTTGACTGGGATGATCAGGATCCAAAACATCGCCATCAATCGCAGTTATTCGGACTTTTTCCAGGCGATCATATTACGCCTTTAAAAACTCCGGATTTGGCTGAAGCCTCAAAAAAAACTTTAGAAATAAAAGGAGATGAAACAACCGGCTGGTCAAAAGGCTGGAGAATTAATCTTTGGGCTAGACTTTGGGACGGAAACCGCGCTTATAAAATGTTCCGAGAATTACTTCGTTATGTAGATCCTGACGGAAAGAAAACGGAAAAACCTAGAAGAGGGGGTGGAACATACCCAAATTTATTCGACGCACATCCGCCATTTCAAATTGATGGCAATTTTGGAGGCGCAGCTGCGGTTGCCGAAATGTTAGTCCAGTCAGATGAAAATGAAATCCGATTATTACCTGCTTTGCCAGATGCCTGGGCAGAAGGTTCTGTAAAAGGAATCTGTGCCAGAGGAGGATTTGAAATTGAAATGAATTGGAACGATAAAATAGTTCAGCAAATAACAATTTCTTCTAAAATTGGAGGGAAGACAACTTTGATTTTTGGGGATAAAAAACAAGAGATTGTTTTGAAAAAAGGAGAGAAAAAAGAAATTAATTTTTAAAGCTTCGGAGAAGCGAAATATTAATAGAATAAAATAGACATTTACAATATAAAGCTCCAGCGGAACGACATAATAATTTTAACAATCAAATATGTCGCTCCGTTGGAGCTCTTTACATTCGGACGGTTTAATTTCTATAAATATATAGCCTCTCTGAGGCTTTCTAATAACAAACCCGACAGGTTTCAAAAACCTGTCGGGTTTGTTGATTTGTAAACGAGAGGCTTCGACTTCGCTCAGCCTGACAAAATGCATTATTCCTTGTTTGTAGCTTGTTCTTTTTCTTCTGCTTTTTCAGAATGTTCTTTTTTAAAAGTGTCGTACCATTTTTCAATTGACGGATATACAAAAGCAGCGACTTTTTTAACCGGATTATAAAAAATAGTATTATCTAAAGTTTCCTTTTTGGCAAAAGTGTTGTTGAAGTTGATCTTTTCAAACAAAGCGATAAAAATACTTAGGATTAGAATAGTTTTTAAAACCCTGAAAAATCCGCCTCCAAGTTTGTTCATCCATCCCAACATGGCAAAATCGGCAATTCCGGTTAATATTTTTGCCAGGAAATAAACGCCAATTACAACCAGAATAAAAGTTAGAATAAAAGCCGTAATCTGAATATTGTTCGGATTCCAAGAAACATGTTTTGAAATCATTTCGCTCATTAATGAAGAAAATTTTATGGCAAGATAAATTCCTAATAACAAAGAAATAAAAGAAGCGACTTCAACAAAAAGTCCGTTTTTAATGCCTTTATATAAACTATAACCTAAAAGTGCGGCTACAATAATATCAAAAAAACTCATGTTTTGGTTTGGTGTTTAATGAGGCACAAAGATATGTCTTTTTTCAGGTTCAATGCTTGATAGTGACAAAGGTTGAGAGGTTTTTGTAGTAGTATTTTTGTATGTGTTAATTTTTTTAGGTGCAATGTATTGAACTGTGTATCTTTGCAAATCAAATTTTAGAGTTCGGATTATAATTCTGCCCCCTTCAGAATTGAATTTTTAAACAATCTAATATCTAAAATCAACAATCTAAAATCATACAATGTCTAGAGATATACAATTAAAAGAGCGCTGGGAAAAGCTCGTCGATATACTTTCCAATCAATTTTCGCAGGGCGAAGACTTAGATTTGGATGCCATAATTTACCTAATTGGAGTTCAGGAACTCGGAAAACTACACCGTGAATTCAAAAAAGATGAAAAATTAAATCTGATGCATATTGCCATCTGCCGATTGTTAGAACCATACGGATATTACGAATTTGACTTTTTTGATGCCGAAGGCTGGCCGCACTATAAAATAAAAGAACAACTCCCGCCGTTAAAAGCTGGTGAACAATCGGTTTTAATGAAAGAAGCAATCGTTAATTACTTTTTAGAAAGAAAATTGATTGAGTAGTTTTTTAGTTTACAGCCGCAGTCTCAGTTTTTCAGCTTTTGAGACTGGAAACTGTCACTGAAAACTGAGACTAAAAACTAAAGAAAATGTGCAGATACGCAATGGTATCCTATAAACCTCATTATGCTTGTTTTAATTGTCGAAAAACATTTAAAAGAAGATTAATGGGAGATATTAAAAAAGGAGAAACATCGATTTTTGAAGCCAAATGTCCGCAATGTGGAGAATTAATGGCAAATATGGGACTTGATTTTGAATCGCCTAAGAAAGACGACGTAAAAAAATGGGAACATCTTAAAAGCTTATATTCTGTTGGTATTACATTTCATTCCTGTGGCTGCAGCGGACCAGGTTATATTCCAAATTCAAAAGAAAAATTAATCGAGTATTTTGAAGGCATAAAAAAGACATATCTTAAAAATATGGACTTTTGGCGAACCAGGATTGAACCTTCAACAAAACAGGAAAAAGAGCGGGATTTAAATAAAAACTGGCATAAATTAAGCAGTATCTCTCCTAATTACAAAAAGGAAATAGTAACCAATCAGCAAGGTTTAGATTATTGGCATGTAAAGATTAAACAAGTTGAAGAAAAGTTAAATCTGATAAAATAATTTACGGAAAACCTAAAACTGCAGCTGTGACAGCACACTTTCAACTAAAAACACTAAATTTGTACTCTCAATTATCGAAGGAAAATGATAGATAAGATAAAACAGCATATAGAGGAAGCTAAAGCCTTTAATGAGAAAAATAAAGAATCTTTAGAACAATTTCGTATTAAATATTTAGGAAGTAAGGGGTTATTAAAAGAACTTTTTAATGAGTTTAAAAATATTCCAAACGACCAGAAAAAAGATTTTGGACAAGTAATCAATACTTTAAAAGCTGTTGCTGAAGAAAAAGTAAAGCAGATTCAGGAAGAGCTTGAAAGCAAAGAAGAATCAAAAGGAGTTTTTGGTGATTTAACACGTGCTGCAGAACCAGTAATTATTGGTTCACGCCACCCAATTTCTATTGTTAAAAATCAGATTATAGATATTTTTGCCAATATCGGATTCAACGTTTCTGAAGGACCGGAAATCGAAGACGACTGGCATAACTTTACCGCATTGAACTTACCGGAATATCACCCGGCGCGTGATATGCAGGATACATTTTTCATTCAGACAAATCCTGATGTGTTATTGCGTACACATACATCATCTGTTCAGGTGCGTTATATGGAAAATCATAAACCGCCAATTCGTACGATTTCTCCGGGACGTGTTTTCCGTAACGAAGCAATTTCATCTCGTTCGCACTGTATTTTCCATCAAGTAGAAGGATTATACATTGACAAAGATGTTTCTTTTGCCGATTTAAAACAGACATTATTGTATTTCACAAAAGAAATGTTCGGAAAATCTAAGATTCGTCTTCGTCCGTCATATTTCCCATTTACAGAACCAAGTGCCGAAATTGATATTTATTGGGGTCTAAAAACAGAAACCGATTACCGTATTACAAAAGGAACAGGCTGGTTAGAAATTGGAGGCTGCGGAATGGTAGATCCAAACGTTTTGAAAAACTGTGATATCAATCCAGATGAATACAACGGTTTTGCTTTTGGAATGGGAGTAGAGCGTATTGCAATGCTTTTATACCAAATAGGCGATATCCGTATGTTCTATGAAAATGATGTTCGTTTCTTAGAGCAGTTTAAAGCAAATATTTAAAAAAGTTATATAGTAAATAGTGATTAGTAAAGAGCTTTCTTTCTAATCACTATTTACTTTTTACTATTCACTTAAAAGATGAAAAAAGATATAATAATTCCAGAAGTTGAAAACGTATTCTTGGCAGCTGTGCAGGAATGGAGTGACGATTTTATGGAAAAAGTATGGTACGCTTATTTAGTTAATGACAGTGATTTTAACTTAGACAGCGTTATGGTGGTTTCAAAAGCTTTTGGAACGATTGACGGTGAAATGAAAAAAACTTCAATCCTGCGTCATGCTTTTGTTGAGGTTCCTTCGGTTTCGGTTGTAAAGATAGAATTGGTCGAGAAAAGCCTTTTAGCACTTAACAACGAATTTATGGTGACTTTCTTCATCGGAAATACTTTGTACGATAAGAAGTTTATTTTTAAAGCTAATTCGCTTGACGAAAATAAAACGGAAGAAGTGCCGATTTTGTTTGTTGAAGGCGTGATGGTGAAGTAGAGAATTAAAGAGCAAAGAAGCAAGAGCAAAGAATTTTGAAAATAGAATAAAGAAGAAAGAGTCAAGACTAGAATGATAGTTTGACTCTTTTTTTGTTTTATAAATCTATCCTATTTTTAATCTTCTTATAATCTTTCTTCTTATAATCTTTCTTCTTGTGTCTTTCTTCTATTTTCTTCTCAAAAAACTACTGCGGTAAAAGAGGCTGTTTCATTCTATACCCTGTGCTTGACAAACTCATAATAAAATCTTCTAGAGCATCTAATTCTGATTTGCTTAAATTTAATTTCTGAATGAGTTTAGAAGTCGTTGGAAACAAAGTATCGTTTAATTGATTTTCTTTTCGTTTTGGCTGAGGCATTCCAGCGTTGTAAATATTTAAAACGCCTCGTAAATTTGGAAACAATCCATTGTGCATATATGGTGCGTTTTGAGCTACACCTCTTAAAGACTGCGTTTTAAATTCACCAACATTTTCTGCTTTTCCTGTCACGTTATATCTTCCTAAATCCTGATATTCTCTTCCGTAATAGGTTAAACCAACATTATGGAATTTATTATCGGCAAAATTAGCTGTATTATGACAATTGATACATCTTGCTTTTGTACGGAATAGATGTAAACCTTCGACTTGTTTGTTTGTCAATTGTGTAGAATCGCCTTCAATAAATCTGTCAAACTTGCTTTTTGAAGTAATTAAAGTTCTCTCGAATGTTGCAATGGCTTTTAAAATTTCTTCCTGAGTCAGTTTTTCTTTTCCAAAAGCCTTTTTAAAATACGGTTTGTAGCCTTTTATTTTGTTTAAACGTTTTGTTGCTAAGTCAATGTGAAAGTTCATTTCTTTAGCATCTTTTATTGGAAAACTTGCCTGATCTTCTAAAGTTTCGGCTCTGCCATCCCAAAAGAAAACTTTAGAATACGCAATATTCATTAAACTTGGCGCATTTCGGTTTCCCTGTTGTCTGCCTTCGCCGTATGAAACTCTTCTGGCATCGCCCCAGTTCAATTCTGGATCGTGGCAGTTGGCACACGAAATCTGCCCGGATTTGGATAATCTAGGATCAAAGAAGAGTACTTTACCCAATTCGGCTTTTTCTTCGGTATACGGATTGTTTTCGGGAAATTCAGGTTTGCCTAAAATTCCGATGTCTTCAAAACCTTGTGCGTACACAATAGAGTCTACTTCTGGCTTAGGCCATTTTTGATAATCGCCGCTGCTGTATAATTTTTTTAATTCGGAAATGGATAGGTTTGGTTCAATCTTAGCATAAGAAAGCATGATGAGTGAAACTACCATTGCCCCAATGCCGATTAATTTTGTTTTCATTTTTTAATAATTTAATTGTACACCCATTTGAACCCAATAGGTGGTATTGGTATTAATGCTGACTGGATAATCAGTTTGTTTTTTAAGTGCGATTTTCTCTTTTAAATTGGTAAAGAAAACCACTGTTTTATTATTTTTTGTTGGATAACTGTATTGTAAACGCAATGCAGGAGCAAAATAATTGGTTGTATTAACAGCATAATCATAAAGAATCACTTCGTCAAAAAAACGAGCATTTGTGCCGCCCGAAGTATCGTAATATTCCAGTTTTGACGGAAGCGGGAAATACATGTTGAAACTTACGGTTGTATTTAATTTACTTTTGTTGAAAGCAAAATCTTTGCTGGTGTAAATTCCGGTGTTTAACGAATTTAATTCAATATGAGCTGTGGCCAAGATATCATTGTATTCGTTTTGCTGATAAAGCATATTCAAACCCAGTAAATAATCAATTTTAGAACCTGTTTTTTTTGATAATGAGGCTGTCCAATTGATTTTGCTTAATGAATTGGTATAATTGTAACCATTGCTTTGTTTGTCAAAATTGCGGGCATCACTTTGATCAAACTGCAAAGTGGACTGAATTTCTTTTTGATTCCATTTATGAAAAGCAAATAATTCTGCATGATTGGCTTTTGTTTTTATTTTCATTCTTTCATATTCTTTAAGAGAATAAGAGCTGGGATAAAAAATATTGTTTGAATTTTGCTTGTAGTACAAAGCCGTAAAAATTGTTTTTTTATTGGAGAAAGTATATCCTAAACCAGCTTTGTCTATAAGGTCTTTGTAGTTGTAAGAGTAACTGCCTTCAATAGATTTAAAATAATTTAGAATTCTTCCATAACCTGCATTAAAACGAAGATACGTTTCTGGATAGGCTTCGTAATTTAAAGTGTTATTATTATACGTATAACTGAAATCTTTTTGGTTTTCGGCATAACTGCCTAGAAGAAATGCTTTATGATTTTTTGAAATTTGATAACCAAGCTGTAATTCTCCTCCCAGTTTTCTGTTGATAATTTGAGATCTTGGGTCTAAAGTCCTGCTGTATTTTTCGGCACCATAATTAGCTTTAACAGCAACAGATAAATGATTGGTAATGTCTTTAGAAAAACCGCCGTTTAACGCATAAACCTGATTGTCCCAATTGGCTTTTCTGGGAACATAAAAATAATGCGGCGTAATCACTTCCTGTTCTTCGGCACGATCATCAGAAAGTACAAATCCCAGATTTTTTTCGAGTATTTTTTTGATAGTTAAATCACCAAATAACTTCCATTTAGATTTTGTTGTAAAATATCCCTGTGCTGAAAATTGATACGTATTAACCTCATTTGCAATCTGCTTTCGGGCAAATTCATTTTGCTGATGCTCATAAGAAACTTCAGTAAAAGTAAAATCCTTAATACTTGGAGTTGTGTAAATAATAGGGTATTTAAAAACTTGATTTTTGATCTGATCATCAACAATGTGGTTTTGCACTTTGATAGTGTCTTGTGCCTTTACATTAAAAACGAAAGAAAACAACAAAAGAAGTAATGCCCAGTATTTCCAGGCATTACTTTTAATGTTATTTGTTTTAATCTTATTGATTTTCATTAAAGAAAATTTTTAGTTGAATCCTCTAGGATTTGCAGTTACTTCCACAAAATCGTTTGTAGAATTATTAGTGTCCTGAAGAACAATTCTTCCGGCAATTGTAGTTTTAGTTTTTCTCATTACAGATTTTGAAGAATACGCTCCAGAAGGCAGATAAGTATTTCCTCCATCAATTTGAGATGGTAATTTTTTAGGAATTAAATTAGACCCTAAATCTTTTGTGGTGTCAACACCATCAATAAGAACCGAATTAGGAATTTGAAGGAATAAGTTTTTATCTCCTTTAGGGTTTTTGTATGTTTTTAAAGCAGTAAATGCAGCATTCTCCATTTTAAAAATAACATACGCCTGTCTTCCGTTTGCATCTAAGATCATATCATTATTACTATTTCCCCAATATGCAATATCCACATCCGGAACAGCAGGATTTTGAATATCGTATTGATAAAGATCACCTGAATAAGTTCCTAAGAATGATTCGAAATCTGCTTTGCTTAAATCTACAGTCAGTTCAGGGCTTACAATACTAACCGCTTTACCATTATTATCAACATAATTGGCTTTATGATTAATTGCGTTTTGAGCGATAACAATACTCGCTCCCGGCTGCACAGGATATTGTGTGCCGTTTCCTGGTATTTTGATGATGTTAATTGCGTAAACAAAATCTGTATTTGCAGTATTTCCTATAGTCATTCCATCTGATTTGCTCCAGTCAAATTGACCGTTTGCTAAAGAGTATGGAGTTACTGTTGTCGCAGTAGATCCTGTAAGTTGCGCCATGTATAAACCATCAGCATACTGAACAGTATTTGAGTTATTGTAAATTTCGATAAACTGATCTCTAAATACCGCACCTTTTTTAGTATCAGAACCGCCGTAGTAAATTTGTTTAATAACAAAATCACCTACTTTAGAAGTTTTCATTTCTACGTTTGCAGTAATAGAAGCAGCATTTACAATAACATTGCTTTCTGCTCCATTAAAATTAATTTCGGTTTCTGTTGGCGTATATCCAAAAGTCTCAGTAAATTCAGCTGACTGTATTACTTTGGTAGCCGTAATAGAATAAGATCCCGGTAAAATTTGTTTAAAAAGGGCAATACCATTTTCGTCAGATTCGACTGTATATTTATTAGCAGTTTCTGTATTCACAATAGTAACACTTCCTTTTTTAACTGCCTGACTGTTAAAAGTGGCATCGTATTTAAGCGAAACGCTAAAGTCTACAGGTTTTAATGCTTCACTTTCGTTATCGTCATTGCTGCAAGACTGGATAATTAATCCAAAGAGTATTATAAAAATAGAGAGCGTTTTTTTCATAGTATATAGATTTAAAATTGATAATTAAGTCGAGTTCCAAACGAAAAGTTTGCAATATCATACATGGTTCTTAAATTGTCTTTGTCGTAATAAGGTTTTAGATTTAAAAAATTGGTAGAATAAAACGAAACACTAAATCCGTTTAAGAAATCTTTAGAAATGCGCAGATGAAAATTGTGCAGCATATCCTCAAGCTTGGTTTGAGTACCTTTTATAGTTCGAATAATATGACCGTATTTTTGTAAATCACTACGCTCTTCCTGCGGAATTTCGTGGTAAGTCAATGTCGCATCTAAATAACCATTTGGAAACTCACTCGTAGGAATGTAGGAAGTACGTAATATAGTATGCTCGCTTCTTAAGGACAGTAATAAGCCTGCTTTGGGAATATGATAACTAAAATTGAAACTTGCTGTAAAGTTTTCGTTTGTTGTTGGCATTGAAGGAAATACGCCGTATTTTTCTGTAGATAACAAGTTTGTAGAAGCGTAATAATTAATAGACTTACTATTATCATTAGTTTTTACATAAGAGGCATTCATGCTGACATCCAGATTTAATGCTTTGATCTTGTGGAAGTTTGTTATCGTTTCAATACCCATATCTTCAGAATTCGTATTGTTTTGAATGCTGTTGGTTAGGTAATACAGTTTTGCTGTGCTAACAATCTCATACGTTGGAATTTCTGTTCCGTTTGTAATGACATTTGCTTGTGGGATTTCTTTTGAAACAGGAACCTGCTGGCCTGTAAAACCATTCGTCAGTTTGTTGTAATATCCGGTTAAATTTATATTGGCAAAAGGAAGGTCTATATCGATTCCGCCTTCCGTTTTTAATGACTTGGAAGGTTTTAAATTGAGGTTATCCCCAGGGCTGACAACAGTCAGAATCCATGCTTTTTGATAAACACCGGGATAGCTGTAAATTCCGCTGCCCAATAATCGGTCTAAGTAGCGTTCTCCGGTATATAATTGATTAAGCGAAGGGGCTTTAGACGATAATCCAAATCCACCGCGGACTCTAAAAGTTTTGTTTAGAGAAAAAGAGGAATTAATACGCGGCTGTAAGGATACGTTACCGGACTGATTTTCATAGCGAATTCCGTAATCAATATTCAGGATTTTATCTTCTCCAAATTTTTTATATACTCTGTCCTCCAGATAACCAGAAAACTGGGTTTCAGTTC
The DNA here is from genome assembly GCF_028736135.1 of Flavobacterium sp. KACC 22758. NCBI lineage: Bacteria > Pseudomonadati > Bacteroidota > Flavobacteriia > Flavobacteriales > Flavobacteriaceae > Flavobacterium > Flavobacterium sp. KACC 22758. The sequence continues at coordinate 5,310,377 of NZ_CP117878.1, read as the reverse complement.
GGGTTCTGTTAAAATCATAATCTCTATAACCCAGTTTGCTGTCGCCTCCTTCAGCTAGAACATAAAAATTTATTAAACCCGTTGCGCTGCTTTTTCTACCTTCTCCTTTGTTTGAACTTGATCTTCCTGATAGTCCGAATGAAATACTGTGCACCCAATTGGTTGTAGTATTAAGGGTTTTAGTAGTTTCAAGATTCACAAAAGTAGAAATTGGAATACCTTCGACTGTGCTGATACTAGTATATTGAGAAGGAATAACGAAAGCTTCATGAATTCCTTCTTCTTTAGAATCAGTTGCAGCAGTTAAAGATCGATTCATCCATCTTTCTTTTCTGGAAAACTGCCTGTCATAAGAGAAACCGCTGTTTATGTTTATACCATCCAGCCAAATATTTGAAGGTTTCCACATTAAGTTGTTAGAAATCGAAAAACCCTGCTTTTCATTTTTTACAACATCTGCCGTAATATTATCAGGATCATGTTTTGCATCATCTAAGTTTGATCTAACGGATAAATTCAGGGTATTTTTTATTTTAGAAAGTTTATCTGTAGTTTTCCAGGCAAAACTTCCGCTGATGCGCTGATAATTCAATAAATTGTCTCTTGGGTCTGCTTTAGAATCTAAAAAGTTAATTCCAAAATTCATCGAGTTTCTTGAATCTAATTTAATGCCTTTGGTCAAATTCAATTCACTTGTAGCATCTCTAATAGAAGCAGAAACTCTGTACGGACTGTTTCCAACTTTAGTCGTTATCAAAACAAGTCCTGAAGTCAAATCGCCATATTTTGCAGAAGGAATTCCCTGAATGACTTTTATCTCTTCAATAGTATTTGTTGGAATTTCCCTAAGATCGACCCCGACATTTGGGTTATTAAAAACTTTATTACGAATGCCATAATCATTGCCGGCCAAAGTAGGTGTATTTGGACTAAGTGCCTGCATATTTTCATTGTTCGAAATTGGAATATCATTTATTACAAATGAAGTTCCAAACGCTTTACTGCCTTTAGAAGAATTACCATCAGATGCCGTACGAAAAACAATATTTTTATATTCATTTAAACTAAAATCTACGGTTTTTTGCCCCGGAAGCTGTTGTAAAACATCATCTAAAGAAAAAGCCTGAACATTATTTATGGCATTTGTTCCGAGAGTTAATTCAGAATATTTACGCTCTTTATTCGCTGTAACCATTACTTCTTTAAGATGAAGTGTATTATCTTCTAAATAAACGGTAATAGAGTTCTGCCCATCTTTTAGTGATTGATTAATTTCTTTTTTTCCAAGTATAGAAAAATTTAGCTCAATGTCCTGAAAGTAAGGAAGCGTAATGGAGAAATTTCCATCTTTATCAGAAATCGTCCAGTTTTCTGTTTTGGTATCACGAACAAAAACACCAGATAAAGATGTAGATGTTTCTTTCAACAAAATTGTACCGGAAATGGTTTTTTGAGAAAAAATTGTTTGAGTGAACAGTAAGAAAATTATAATGTAGCGCACCTATATTTAATTTAGAACAAATAAAAATAATGATGCAAATCTATTGATAATTCTTTGCGAAGCAATGAAAAATAAAGGAATTGTAAAATAGAGTATAAGTCAAATTGTGAGAAATAACAATTTGTAAAGTTTTAAATAATGAAGTTATCTTGTTGATAAACAGTTGGGTAATTCTTGGGGTGTTTTGTAAGGCTAATAACTTTACTTTTTTTATGTAAGATGTAGGTTTGATGTATTCTCAAATAAAATATTTCTTGTTAATTGAGTAGTTTTTATTCGCTCAGTTTTATTTTTGAGATTTCTTATCCATAAAAAAAGAGCCAAGACTGAAATTCAGTTTGGCTCTTTTTTTATTGCTTCTTGTCTCTTTTTAATAAAAAATATTAATCCAAAGATTCCGTTAATTTTCTGAAAACCGTTTTTGCATCTTTTCCTTCGTATAAAACAGCATAAACAGCATCAATAATTGGCGTTTTAGCACCATATCCCTGATTTAGTTTATAAGCACTTTTTGTAGCATAATATCCTTCGGCAACCATACTCATTTCCATCATGGCACTTTTTACAGTGTATCCTTTTCCTATCATATTTCCAAACATTCTGTTTCTTGAAAAAACTGAATATCCTGTAACTAGTAAATCGCCTAAATAAGCCGAATCATTAATGTTACGTTTCATTTTATGAACTTTACGAATGAATTTCTTCATTTCGCGAATGGCATTACTCATTAAAACCGACTGGAAATTATCTCCATAACCTAATCCATGTGCAATTCCGGCTGCGATTGAATAAATGTTTTTCAGCATTGCAGCGTATTCGGTACCAATAATATCATCAGAGATTTTGGCTTTAATATAATTTCCGGAAAGTGATTTTGCTACGATAGAAGCTTTTTCAGGATCACCGCAGGCAATGGTTAAATACGAAAGTCGTTCAAGAGCAACTTCTTCGGCGTGACATGGACCAGTAATAACACCAATGTTGTAATACGGAATATCGTATTGAATATGAAAATGCTCGCCAACAATTAAACTCGTTTCAGGAACAATACCTTTAATAGCCGAAAAAATAATTTTATCAGCCAATGAAACCGTCATGTTTTTTAATTCAGCATCAAGGAAAGCAGATGGAATTGCAAAAATAATGTAATCTGCATATTCAATTGCTTCGTTTATATTGCTGGTCAGTTTAAGTTTATTGGTGTCAAATTCAACAGAACTTAAATAGTTTGGATTGTGTTTGTATTTTTGAAGATGTTCAATTGCAGATTCATTACGCATGTACCACGCAATTTCTGAAAGATTAACGCATAACATTTTTGCAATTGCCGTAGCCCAGCTTCCCCCTCCAATTACTGCAAATTTTAACTTTTCGCTCATTATTTTATTAATTTAAAACAAAAGTACTTAATAATGTGCTAATAAAGCAAAATCTGATTTAAGAAATTTGGTAAAGGCCTTTTGGTTCGTGCTCTTTTAAATTAAAAGCTGCTGAATTTCAGATTATATTTCAGCTTTAAAAACTAAATTTATACAAAAAAATGTATTTTTGAGAAATTTCTTTCAATTATGATAAATAAATTTTTGACTCTTTTTTTTTTTTTCACACCATTATTTTCTTTCTCCCAAAATATGGAACCACTTTATTTCGACGCCAATTGGAAAGTTACAACCAAAGAAAATGCTTCTTTTTACAGAATTCAGCCTTCAAAAAAATTAGGAAATCTAATTTTAGTCGAAGATTTCTACATCAATAAAACACCACAGTTTCAGGGATATTCTTTTCAGGATAATGAAGATAATTATGTGGGCGATGTACTTTGGCTGGATGAAAATGGCTTTGATTCTTCTTTTTATCAATTTTATAATTTTTCTGCGGTTTCAAATTTGACGTATTATTATCCAAGCGGGCAAAAGTTAAAAACCATTCAGTATAAAAATGGAAGAAAAGATGGTGAAACTATTCTTTATCACGAAGACGGCAGTGTGTTGATGAAAGGAAAATACGACGGAGGAAAACCTGCAAGCGGTGATTTTGAAGAAGTTTTAAATTGGGAAGATTACCGATTGAACAAAGCCGATAATGCGGCTGATAGGGAAGAACCAATTCGAATGACCGAGGGGATGATTATTCGTGATGAAACGGGCAAGACTAAAACCAGAAAGATTATTAAGAAAAAGATATTCTGGACAGCTTCAAAACAACTGGCCCAAGAAATATGGTACGATATTGCAAATGGTAATACAGAACCGTTTAAGCAGATAAATTACGATAAGTCGGGAAAAATTCTGCAGACTATTAATGAAAATGACTTTGAAAAGTACGGACGTGAAATTTCAAACGGAGTTGTCTACAATTATTACTTTCAAAACAAATTTGCAGTTGCTGTAAAATCTAAAACGAATTATAAAAACGGGCAGAAAAACGGAGAGGAAATTCAATATTTTCCAAACGGAAAAGTTTTAAAAATTGTAAAATATTCTGATGGAGAAGAACAAGGCGATCAGGTTGAATACAACTCAGACGGAAGTATAAAAGCAAAACGAATTTATAAAAACGGACAGCCTTTTGAGGGTAATTTTGATGAAAGATTTGCAAGTGATTTATTTATCAATCAAAATTATAATAATGGATTGATAGAAGGAGAAACAATTGTCAAAGATGAATCTGGAAATATTGTTGCAAAAGGAATTTACAAAGATGGAAAACCATTCAATGGAACTTTTGTCGTTAAAACTGAAAATGAGCAAAACGAATTAATCAGTGTTTCTGGATACAAGAAAAATGGAATTCAGAAAATCTTTAATTATTATCTCGACGATCCGGTTAGAACTTACACGGTGGTAAACGATATTAAAAACGGAGAAACTGTTTTTTACGATAATCGCGAAGTAACAGGAAAGCTGGAATATAAAAATGATCTGCCGTATGAAGGAACTTTAGTTGAGGCTCAAAAAAGCACAATTTATAAAAAAGGAACAGTAACCCAAGAGATTTATTATAGAAGTGAATACGATAAAAAAGGTGAAAACAATATTCTAAAAACCATCTATTTTGAAAATGGAAAAAGAACGAAAATTGTTAACCAGTCTTTTTTGATTACTTCGGACAGACAGGATTCTTATGTTGGAATTTATAAAAATGACAAACCCTATTCGGGTTATTTTGCTGCAGATTTTAATGAATTTAACTATGTTGATTATTATGAAAACGGAGTTATCAAATACCAATATTCGAACAATTATTTAGAAAATCTCGAAAAGTATCAATACCCAAATTATGATATAAAATCGACTTACAAAGATGGAAAAATAGTTGACGGCCCAGAATACATAAAACTGGAGCGCCAGTTTATTACAAAATACTGGAAAAACAATATTCTGCAGAGTTATGACTTCGATATTTTCGCCATGCATTATTTTAACCGATATCATTTTGAGTTAAAAAATAATGCTATTGAACTCGAAGAATTCAATAAAAAAGTAAAAGGAAAAATTGTTCTGGAAAAAGTAAATAATAAAACGATTGGCAAGTTTAGTGTTAATGATAAAGTACTTCTTACCAGTTCAGCATTAGAAGTTAATGAAACAGCTCCATCAGAAACCGGAAGTGTTTTGTATTATGAAACCGACAATAAAATTGAGGCAAAACTATTCAAAACCATAAAAGGAAATGATGAACAGAGAACATATTCTGAAATTTTCAGCACAGTTTTTACTTCTTATCTGGATCATAATAAATCTATTCAGGAAAATTTCAATTCAATTGCTGAAAAAATTTCTTCCGAAAAAGATGTTGAACTATTATTTGGAAACGAACTAAAAGGCAGCATGATTGGTGGTTTTAGAATTAACGAAGTAAAAAAGCCAGAAATTGGAACCCTGATACTGAAAAACAAAAACAATTCGTATGATTTGAAATTGTTTTTGGATGAAAAGATTTTGGAAGAAAAAAAGAATATTGATTTTAAAAATATCAAAACAGAAGTTGAAAATCTTAATAAAACCTTGGAAAAGAAGATGAATGAAGATTTTAAATAAAAATATTTTAATTGCATACAATAAAACACAAAACCTTACGTTGTAAGTCTTTATAAATTAGAATTTTAATGAATTTACAAAGATTTGAGTTAGTTAGTTTTGTTTTAGTATTTTAAAAAGGCGTTCCTATTTTTATAAGAACGCCTTTTTTTGTTTGCAGTCACCGTCAACAGTTTTCAGTGATATGCAAAAACCGTAAACTGAGACTGAATATTATGACTAATAAGAAAGTTCCACAATAGATTTTACTTTATCTAAAGTCACTAATTGATTTTCACCAAGACCTTTCCAGCCTCTTTCGTCGAAACGATTTACTATAAAATCTGCTGTTTTGCTGTAATCTTCTGTGTATTGTGAAAGTTTTGTGTCCATTCCCATAGTATGGAAAAACTCAACCGTTTTGTTGATGGCTTCTTTTGCCACTTCTTCATCAGAACCAGTCAAGTTGAATATTCTTCTTCCGTATTGTGCCAGTTTTCCTTTTTTAGTTTCAAACATAACGCTGTATAAACTTGGACCAATAATCGCCAAAGTTCTAGCGTGGTCAATTTCGTATAAAGCTGTTAGTTCGTGGCCAATCATGTGCGTTGCCCAATCGCTTGGAACACCTTTCTGGATTAATCCGTTTAAAGCCATTGTACAGCTCCACATAAAGTTTGAAGCCAAAGTATAATCAGTTGGATTTTTTACAATTCCAGGACCAACTTCAATTAAAGTCTGTAAAATTCCTTCGGCAATTCTATCTTGTAAAAAAGCATCATGCGGATACGTTAAGTACTGTTCCATAACGTGAGTGTAAGCATCGACAACACCATTTTCGATTTGTCTTTTTGGTAAAGAAGCAATAACTGCTGGGTCACAAATTGAGAATTGTGGAAACAAAGCACTTCCGCCAGAAGATAATTTTTCCTGAGTTGCTTCAATCGTTACTACATATCCAGAGTTCATTTCACTTCCCGTTGCCGGAAGCGTTAAAACAGTTCCAAATGGCATCGCATTTTCTTTAATCAAAATACGTTCCTGTAAAATATCAATCGGATTTCCTTCAAAATGAACAGCACCCGAAATAAATTTCACGCCATCAATTACAGATCCACCGCCGACAGCCAGAATAAAGTCGATTTTTTCAGCTTTAATAACGTCTACCGCTTTCATTAAAGTCTCAAATCTTGGGTTTGGTTCGATTCCGCCAAATTCCACAATATTAAAGCCTTTTAAAGCCGTAATTACCTGATCGTAAATTCCATTTTTAAAAATACTTCCACCGCCGTAAGCCAAAAGAATTTTTGCATCTTTTGGAACCAGAGTCGAAAGTTTTTCAATTTGTCCTTTCCCGAAAACTAAGTTTGTCGGATTGTATAATTCAAAGTTTAGCATTTTTTTTTTAGAGTTTCTAAGATACTAAGCTGCTAAGGTTCTAAGTTTTTTTTCTTTGAACTTATCTGCAGTCTAGCATTATTGTTTGTTTAATTTTTAATAGTAATGAAATAAGAGATTAAGCTTTTAAGCAACTAAGAAAAACCTTAGGACCTTAGGATCTCAGTCCCTTAGTACCTCTTATTTCAATTCCTGCAATAGTTTTCCAGCCACCAATTTAGATGATGCTGGATTTTGGCCGGTAATTAAAAGTCCGTCTGCTACTGCATAAGGCTGCCAGTTTGGACCTTTAGAAAAAACTGCCCCGTTTGATGCTAAAGCATCTTCTAATAAAAACGGAACTACTTTAGTTAAACCAACCGCTTCTTCTTCTTCATTGGTAAATCCGGTTACTTTTTTACCTTTTACTAAATATTCACCTTTTACTTTTACGTTTTTCAAAACAGCTGGTGCGTGACAAACAAATGCTACCGGTTTTTTGTTCGTATAAAAAGCTTCAATTAAAGCTATTGAGTTTTTATCTTCAACTAAATCCCAAAGCGGACCGTGACCTCCTGGATAAAATACAGCATCGTAATCTTTTTGATTAACAGTTGACAGTTTTAAAGTGTTTTTTAATTTTTCCTGTAAAACCTTATCGGCATCAAAACGTTTAGTGTCTTCTGTTGCCGATGCCGGATCAGCGCTTTTTGGATCAATTGGAGGCTGTCCCCCAAGCGGAGAAGCAATTGTAATCTCGACTCCCTGATCTAACAGTTCATAATAAGGTGCTGCAAATTCTTCAGACCAAAATCCTGTTTTTTCTCCCGTGTTGCCCAGCTTATCATTACTGGTTACAACAAATAATACTTTTTTCATACCTTTTTTATTTGATTTTTGAGCCACAGCAGATGTGCTTACAGCGGTAAATGCAATTATTGCGAGTAATGCTATTTTTTTCATAATTTTAAATTTTTAACAAATTTACGTCTTAAGTGATATCAGTAAAAATAAAATAAACTATGTTTGTTATAAGTAAATTTATGTCATGGTAAATCTAGAATGGTACAGAACTTTTAAGGCTGTATATAAAAATGGTAATTTTTCGGTAGCCGCAAAAGAGTTATTTATGAGCCAGCCTGCGGTTAGTCAGCAAATTTCTATGCTTGAGGCTCACGTTGGGAATAAATTATTTAATCGGAAATCAAAAGGAGTAGAGCCAACCGAATACGCTAAGTTACTGAATAATTTGATAATAGATGCGCTTGATCGTCTTGAAAGTGTCGAAACCGGTTTTCGTGCAAAAGCAGAAGATGCCAACCGATTAATTTCTGTCGGGATCTCCAAACATCTTTTTGACTGCGTTGGAAATCTATTAATTTCAAAGTTTGATTTAATAGATTTTACTTTTGCAGAAAACGACGAGCTTTTTGCATTAGTAGATTCAAAAAAACTGGATTTTGCCATTACAACCAAAAGGTTCGATACTTTTGATACTACTTATGAAATAGTTGGAAAAATTAAACTCATAATGGTTGCTCCGGCAAGTTTGGATATAACCGATTTCCGCCAGAAATTAAAAGCAGATAATTTTACTGAAATAGAGCAATGGCTTAACGGACAAAAATGGTACAGTCATGACGCGCGAATTCCGCATATAAAAGTATTCTGGCTTCATGCTTTCAATAAAAAAAGGCCGTCGATGATACCTAATTACATTATTCCTTCAGAATCTGAAATGCTCAGACTTCTTTCAAAGAATGATGGTGTTGCGGTGACCTGGAATTGTAATGCAAGAAATTATATCAAAGAAAATAAACTGCAATTAGTATGGAACAGTTTTCATGTTCCCGAAGAATTTGTCTATTTACTGGCTCCTAAAAATAATAATGTGAAATCGTTTTTTGATATAATTGAAAAAGAATTAAAACTGTTTTTTGGAAATAGATTATAAAAATATAGTTGTTGGTGTTGAAAATCAGTTGATTATTTTTTTTGAATGTAGAAAAAAAGATAACTTTAGTATGCTAATTTCTAAAAGATACAGATTATGAAAAAAGCAGCCTCAGTTTTAATACTCACTATACTATTTTTTATGATTAATTCCTGCAGTAAAAACGAAGCAGAAGATGTAGTAGATTGTCTTGGAGAATCAATTTATATTAAGCTGCACAATTCGACAGACGCAAACAATCCGAAATTAATGAATTATTCAGTTGAATATACAGGAACGGGAACTTTAAGTTCTGTAAAATGGACATTTGGTGACGGAACTACCGGCGATGGAACAACAGTTACTCATACGTATAATGCTGCAGGAACCTACGAAGCTAAAGCCATGTTACAGTTAAAAAAAATGGATCTGAATGCACTTCGAGTCCTAAACGAAGCGTTACTATAAATTAGAAAAAGAAATAAAAAATTATTTACTGAGAGTCAATTTTGTAATTTAATGTATCTGCATGAATTATAAAACTGACTCTCATTCGTTATATTTGTTTGATATGATTTTTGATTATGGAAAAATTACAAAATATTAGAATTGCCGTTGATGCGATTGTTTTTGGATACAAGAACAATGACTTATATGTATTATTGATAGAACAGCAATTTGGCACTTCAGAAAAATATTGGGCTTTACCGGGCGGTTTAGTTAAAAATGATGAATCGCTGAGCGATGCAGTAATACGCGAATTACATGAAGAAACAAACGTACAGCTGACTTTTATGGAACAGTTATACACTTTTGGAGATGATATTTACAGAGATTCAAGAAACCGTGTTATTTCGGTGGCGTATTATGCTTTAGTCGATGCTTCAAATTTAGACATCAAAGCCAGCACTGATGCTGAAAGAGTGCAATGGTGTAAAATAGATGAAATTCCTGCTTTGGCTTTTGATCATAATATAATACTTCAAAAAGCGATCGACAGGCTGAAATCAAAATTGACTTATGAACCTATTGGTTTCGATTTACTTCCCGAAGAATTTTTGTTTTCAGATCTTGAAAACTTGTATTGCACCATTTTGGAAAAAGAAATTGACCGCAGAAACTTCAGAAAAAAAATACTCAGTTATGGTATTCTAGAAGAAACCGAAAAATTTTCACCAATAAAAACAGGTCGTCCGGCAAAACTTTTTAAGTTCAATAAATTGAAATATAATGAGTTAACTCAAAACGACTTTCACTTCGAAATAAAGTTTGCGTAATTTTTACACAAAATAAATTGTTTATTTAAAAATTAATTCTACATTTGCGTATAATTAACGCAAACTAAAAAACTATGATACTAAATCTCGACCCAAAATTCGCTCCTTTCCAAAATCAGGAAGAAATCAAATTTCAAAGTTTTACATTTTCTGGCGGAGAACCGCATATTAAAATCGTTCCGGATTTTGATACAAACAGAAAAGTGACAATTACACACAGACTAAACTCTTTCAACGATTTAGGTTTACTGTGTGTTACAGTTGATGCGTTACGCAGAATGGACGTTAAAATCATTGAACTCTTTATTCCGTATTTCCCGGCAGCGAGACAAGATCGAGTTATGATTCCAGGCGAACCGCTTTCTGTAAAAGTGTATGCAGATATTATAAATGCGATGCAATTGAATAAAGTTTTTGTTTTTGATGCACACTCAGAAGTGACTCCGGCTTTGTTAAACAACAGTACAGTAATTCCAAACTATGCTTTTATCAAAGAAGTCTTGAATAAAATTGGCCAAAACGTAAAATTGATTTCTCCAGACGGAGGTGCTTTGAAGAAGATCTATAAAGTTTCTGAATTTTTAGGCGGTGTTGAGGTTGTAGAATGCAGTAAAAGCCGAGACGTAAAAACAGGTAAATTATCTGGTTTTAAAGTATATGAAGACGATTTACAGGGAATGGATTGTTTAATTGTAGATGATATCTGCGATGGCGGCGGAACGTTTGTTGGCTTAGCCGAAGAATTAAAAAAGAAAAATGCCGGAAAATTATACCTAGCCGTTAGCCACGGAATTTTTAATAAAGGTTTTGATGTTTTAGATTGTTTTGACAAAATATTTACTACGAACTCTTTTAAAGATTTTGATGATCAAAGGGTTAAGGTGGTAAAATTTGAATTATGAATAAAAATTATAGAGTAGAAATAGCAAATAAAACTTTAGAAATCATAAAGAATGGTTTCTATGAATACAAAGGAAAAAAGATTGACATTAAAAAAGAACTCGAAGAGTCAATAAAAAATACGTTTACAATTGCACCAAAAGATTGGGAAGAAATCTTAAAAACGCCAATTGAAAATAAGTTTGAAACAAAATTCGTAACCAAAAATTGTTCTACAATTGAAGCAATTGTTGAGGAGGAAAATGGTAAAATCTGTGTTTTAAATTTCGCTTCGGCAAAAAATCCGGGAGGCGGGTTTTTAGGAGGAGCTTCTGCTCAGGAAGAAAGTCTGGCGAGATCTTCAAGCCTTTATGAAACGCAGATCAAAGACAAAACAATGTATGATTTTAACAGAAATCAGTCCTCGTTTTTATATTCAGATTACATGATTTATAGTCCGAATGTTTTGTTTTGGAACGATGATAATGGAGATTGTTTTGAAAAACCATTTGTTGTAGATGTGGTTACGGCTCCGGCACCAAACAAAGGCGCGATGCTGCAACACAATAGAAAAGAAGAAATTGCAGCAACTGAAGATGTTTTTAGAAAAAGAATGGATAAAGTATTAGCAATTGCTTTGCAGCAAAAAAGTGATACATTGATTTTAGGAGCTTGGGGATGTGGTGTTTTTAGAAATGAACCCAAAGATGTAGCACATTTGTTTAAAGAGATTATTGCAGAAAAATATTCAGGTGCCTTTAAGAAAATAGTTTTTGCAGTATTCGACAATTCTGATAAAAAAACAAATTTTAAGCAGTTTGAAGAGGTGCTGAATTAGTTTAAAAGTTTCATGTTTAAAGTTTCAAGTTACCTTTAGGAACGTAAAACCTGTAACTTGAAACCTGAAACAAAAAAAATACTATTAACGGTTTCAAGTTTAAAACCAAATTTCAAGTTAAGTGCTTAACGTGAAACCTGAAACTTGAAACAAAAACAACAAAACAATGAGCGATTTAAAACCAAGATTTATTGAATCTTTAAGAAGAAACAATGATCAGATTAGAGAAGACAGAGCCAAAACAATTGGCGAGGATTCTGAATTAATATACAGACGAAGAGTCGAAGACATTGAATTAAAAATAAAAAGACTCGAAAGAGAACAAGAAGGATTGATCGATATCAGTCCGCTGGATAAAAACAGTTTAACCTTTGCCGATTTTCAGCCGGAAGCTTTTGTACAAAAAGACATGGAGCTTGCGCTGACCATCAGAAATTTAAATATCCAGTTTGAAGTAACAAAAAAGAGATTTGAGTATTTATTTGGTAAAACATTTTAGTCATGGGAGGTACAAGATATGATTTCGGTGCTCGTGAAGACAGAGCAAAAAAAGTAGGTTATGCAAGCAAATCAGCTAGTGAAATATTTACACAAAATGCGTTAAGAAAAGCGCATGAATCAATGAATCCAAATGGAGTTGTTTTTAGAGAAGCAAGAGATTCAGAAGTTCATCCAAACACAGTTCCAATTATTTTAGGATTGGATGTAACAGGAAGTATGGGACACATTCCGCATGAACTGATTAAAGAAGGTCTTCCAAAATTAATGGGAGGAATTATTCAGGGAGGTGTTCCGGACCCAGCACTTTTGTTTTTAGGAATCGGCGATCATGAATGCGATAGATATCCGCTTCAGGTTGGACAATTTGAATCTGGAGACGAAGAACTGGATATGTGGTTAACGAGAACTTACATTGAAGGCGGTGGCGGAGGAAATGCTGGCGAAAGTTATCTTTTAGCTTGGTATTTTGCAGCTTTTCATACCAAAACAGATGCATTCGAAAAAAGAGGACAAAAAGGATTGTTATTTACTGTTGGTGATGAACCAGGTTTAAAAACACTTCCAGCATCAGCAATAAAAGAAATTATGGGTCAGGGACAACAGACTTATACGCATCTTGAATTATTAGCAGAAGCACAAAAAAGATACGATGTTTATCATATTAGTGTCTTGCATTCAGGACAAGCCATTAACGCCGATGTAGAATGGAAAGAATTACTGGGACAAAATTGTCTTTCAATTGAAGATCACAGAGAAATTCCAAATGTAATCAAGAAGATAATCTGCGATAAACACAAAAGTTCTGGTTCTGGTTTAGGGACAAATCCAGTTTCAGGAGGTTTAGATAATATCGAAATGCTTTAAATTTTTTAAACACATAGAGACATAGATTTTTCTTTTTAATTTGAGAGAATAAAGAGAAACTAGTTTCTAACACATACAACTATGTGTATTGATGCAAGTGAAATGCCTTTTTTAAGTTTTAAAATCCTATGACTCTATGTGTTTAAAAATAATTACGCAACAATTTAAGAAAAATGAAAACAGCACAAATAGTTATAGGTTTAGGATTTGGTGATGAAGGAAAAGGAATAACGACAGATTTTCTGGCGAAACAAAATCCTGAATCTATAGTTATTCGGTTTTCGGGAGGACAACAGGCCGCGCATACGGTTATGATTGGCGATAAAAAACACGTTCACTCCAGCTTTGCCAGCGGTGCGCTTCGCGGTCTTCCGTCTTATTACAGCGAACATTGCACGATTCATCCGCTCTTTTTGTACAATGAGAGAGAAGAATTAAAAGAAAAAAACGCTAATCTGGATTTATATATTCATCCATTAGCAAAAGTTACCACTCCGTTTGATGTTTGGCATAACCGTGGAAACACCAGAAATATAGATCACGGAACCTGTGGAAAAGGCATTGGTTCAACCATGAAAAGAAACGAAGGTCCGTATAAATTGTTTGCCATCGATTTGATTGCGCCTCGCGAAATGCTTTTGGAAAAGTTAAACCAAATTGCTTATTACTACGGCTTTTTAAACGAACCAGATATAGATCAGGAACTTCAGGCGTATCTTGAAGCGATTGATAAAATAAAATGGAACATTTTTGATTATACTTTCCTTTTAAAATACAATAATTTAATTTTTGAAGGAAGCCAGGGAATCCTGCTTGATATGGATCATGGTGTTTTCCCGAATGTTACGTATGCGAATACCACTTCAAAAAATGCAGTTGAAATTTGTAATAAATTAAAAATTGAAGATGTAGAAGTTTATTATGCAACCAGAAGTTACACCACAAGGCACGGCCACGGCTGGATGCCGAATGAAAGAGAAATACAATTAAAAAACAACGAAGAAGAAACCTGTGTTTTCAACGAATATCAAAAGTATCTCAGATTTGGGGATCTGGATTACGATTTGTTGAACTACGCTTTAAAATTAGATGCTGCTTACAGTCCAATGGCAAAAAGAAATTTGGTCGTAACCTGCATGGATCAGTTAGAAAAAGATTATGAATTTGAAAACCTTACAACCCATTTCAATACCATTTACGGATCATTTTCACCCGATTCTAAAGATTTTAAAGAAATAACTTCTTTGTTTCAATAACAGAAAAAATGAAATACAATATAGATACTATAGCTCCGGAAAGTAAATTTTTATTTTTCTGGGGACATCAGCCAAGTAAAGACGGAACGATTACTAAAACCTGCTTCAGCCAGTGGTGGTTAAGTTCGTTTAAAGTAAATGAAGTAACCTATAAAACGGCTGAACACTGGATGATGGCAAAAAAAGCCGAATTGTTTAACGATCAGGAAATTTTAGAAAAAATCATAAAATGCAATTCACCTGCCGAAGCCAAAAAGTTAGGTCGTAAAGTGAGAAATTACGATGATAAAATCTGGCTAGAAAACCGATTTGAAATCGTAAAAGAAGGCAACTATCACAAATTCAGTCAAAATTCTGATTTGAAAACTTTTCTGCTAAACACAAATGACCGAGTTATTGTAGAAGCAAGTCCGGTAGATCCAATCTGGGGAATTGGAATGGCAGGAGACCATAAAGATGCTTTAAATCCTGAAAAGTGGAAAGGCCTGAATCTTTTAGGTTTTGCTTTAATGCAGGTTAGAGATGAATTGAGATAATTAAAAAATTATGAAAATAGAACTTCTAAAAGCAGACATAACAGAGTTAAATGTTGATGCGATTGTAAATGCAGCAAATACTTCTTTGTTAGGTGGAGGCGGAGTTGACGGGGCTATTCACAGAAAAGGAGGAAAAGCGATTTTAGAGGAATGTATTCAAATTAGAAATAAGCAAGGCGGATGCAAAACGGGTGAAGCAGTTATAACAACCGCCGGGAATTTACCTTCAAAATATGTTATTCATACAGTAGGTCCTGTTTGGAATGGTGATAAAGAAGAAAAATCCAAATTGTTAGCAGACTGTTACACAAATAGTTTAAATCTGGCGATTCAAAAAGGAATAAAATCTATTGCTTTTCCGAATATAAGTACTGGAATTTATCATTTTCCAAAAGATAAAGCAGCAGAAATTGCAGTAAAAACGGTTAGAGATTTTGATAAGTCAGATGAAATAGAAAAGGTAATATTCGTCTGTTTCGATGATGAAAATTACACGATTTACAAAAACCTTTTGTAAATGTTCCATCGGAACATTTCGTAGGTAGAAAAAATATTAATTATGAATGAAAATATAGCGAAAACAGTAAGTAAATTTCTAAGCTTAGTGTTAAGACATTCACCAGAAAAAATCGGACTAAAATTAGACGAAAATGGCTGGGCAGATGTCAATGAATTAATAGAAAAATGTACTAAAAAAGGGAATCGTCTCGATGCCGAACTTTTAGATTACGTAGTAGAAAATAACGATAAAAAGCGTTTTGCTTATAACGAAGATAAAACCAAAATCCGTGCAAGTCAGGGACATTCCATTTCGGTTGAATTAAATCTAGCAGAAACAGAACCTCTAGAATATTTGTATCACGGAACTGTTGGAAAATTCATGGAAAGTATTCAGAAAGAAGGCTTAAAAAAAATGAGCCGTCAGCATGTGCATCTCTCCAAAGACAAAGAAACCGCAACAAAAGTGGGAAGCAGAAGGGGAGTTCCACAAATTTTAACTGTTAGAAGCGGTGCTATGTACAGAGACGGATTTAAATTTTATTTGTCTGAAAATAATGTCTGGCTTACAGATGAAGTTCCGGCAAAGTATATCGAATTTAAATCATGAAAAGAACCTTAGTTTTTGGAGATATTCACGGCGGATTAAAAGCGTTAATTCAGTTGCTGGAAAAAATCGATTATTCAGAAAATGATAGATTTATTTTTCTCGGAGATTATGTTGACGGCTGGAGCGAATCAAAACAATTGATTGATTTTCTTATTGAATTATCCCAAAAACAGGAATGTATTTTTATCAAAGGAAATCACGATGCATGGTGTCAGGAATGGTTAGAAAATGATATCGTAAACGATATTTGGTTTTTGCATGGAGGAAAATCGACTATAGAAAGTTATGCTAATATAGATTCTTCAGATAAAGAAAAGCATCTCGAATTCTTCAACGGAATGAAAGATTACTTTGTAGACGAAAACAATAATTTGTTTATTCATGCTGGGTTTTCATCTATGCATGGTCCAGAAAAAGAGCATTATAAAACCAATTATTCCTGGGATAGAACACTTTGGGAAATGGCTTTAACGATGGATAAACGAATCCAGAAAGATTCACTTTCGTACCCAAAACGATTACTGCTTTTTAATGAAATTTATATCGGCCATACACCGACATTGCATTATAATGTTGAAATCCCGATGCAGGGATGCAATGTTTGGAATATTGATACCGGAGCAGGTTTTTATGGAAAACTTTCCTGTATTGATATAGAATCAAAAGAATTTTGGCAGAGTGATGTCGTGCAAACCTTTTATCCTAACGAGAAAGGAAGAAATAAATAAAATGAAAAATAGAATAGAATCAGGTTTATTTGGTGTTGCCATTGGCGATGCTTTAGGTGTTCCGGTTGAATTTAAATCCAGAGAAAAATTAAAACAGAATCCGGTTGTCGATATGATGGGTTTTATGTCCTGGAATCAGCCTCCTGGAACATTTAGCGACGATAGTTCATTGGCTTTTTGTACTGCCGAAAGTTTGTGCAAAGGTTACGATATAGAAGATATGGCCGTAACTTTTGTAAAATGGATGCAGGAAGGATATTGGGGAGCGCATCATAAAGTATTTGACATTGGAGGAACGACGAAACATTCTTTAGCAAGAGTTGTAAAAGGAGAATCGGCTAGAAATTCAGGTAATTTTTTTGAAGAAGATAACGGGAATGGTTCCTTAATGCGTATTTTGCCATTCGTTTTTTATCTTCAGAAAGAGAATGATATTGAAGTTATTTATAAAAAAGTAAAAGAAGTTTCGTCAATTACACATGCTCATTTCCGTTCGGTATTTTCTTGTTTCATTTATGTTGTATATTGTTTGGAGATTCTAAAAGATAAAGATAAATTCGAAGCTTATAAAGAAATGCAAAATGTTCTTTCGAAATTTTTAGAAGATAAAAAATATAATCCTGTAGAAATTCAACTATTTGAAAAGATATTGAAGAATGATATTTGGATTTATCCAGAAAATGAAATTCGTGCATCGGGTTATGTTCTTCATAGTTTAGAAGCCAGTTTTTGGTGTTTTTTAAATTCAGATTCTTATGAAGAAACAGTTTTAAAAGCGGTTAACTTAGGCGAAGATACAGATACAACGGGCGCAATTGCAGGAGGATTGGCAGGAATTTATTACGGAATTGAAAATATGCCGCAAAAATGGATCGACAATTTAGTCAGATCCAATGATATAAAAGATTTAGCAGAACGCTTATCAGATAAATATAAATAGAAAATATATGAACCCATTATTATTAACCGATGGTTACAAAGTTGACCACAGAAGACAATACCCAGACGGAACCACAATCGTATATTCTAACTGGACACCAAGAAAATCAAGAATTGAAACAGTTGATGAGGTAATCTTTTTTGGATTGCAGTATTTCATCAAAAAATATATTATTCATGACTTTGAAGAGGATTTCTTCAAAAAGCCAAAAGAAGAAGTGATTAAAAAATATTCTCGCAGAATCAATAATTACTTAGGCGAAAATTTAGTTGGAACTAAACATATAGAAGATTTACATGATTTAGGCTATATTCCGATGGTGTTCAAAGCTTTGCCAGAAGGCGCAAGCGTTCCGCTGAGAGTTCCAATGTTTACGATGTACAATACGATTCCAGAATTTTTCTGGTTGACGAATTATTTCGAAACGTTACTTTCTGCAGTAGTTTGGCTGCCTTGTAACTCAGCAACCATTGCAAAAGAATACAGAAAAGTATTGGACAAATATGCGGCAGAAACTTCTTCTGTTCCAGAATTTGTAGATTGGCAGGCGCATGATTTCTCAATGAGAGGAATGGGCGGAATAGAAGCTGCTTTAACTTCTGCAGCTGGACATTTATTGAGTTTTACAGGATCTGACACAATTCCTGCAATTGATTTCTTAGAAGAATATTACAATGCCAATTCAGATCTAGAATTGGTTGCAGGTTCAGTAGCCGCAACAGAACATTCTGTTATGTGTATGGGAACTACAGAAGGCGAGTACGAGACATTCAAAAGGTTAATTACAGAAGTTTATCCAAAAGGAATTGTTTCTATCGTTTCTGATACTTGGGATTTATGGAAAGTTTTAACGGATTATCTTCCAAGATTAAAAGAAGAAATCGTTTCAAGAGAAGGTAAAGTCGTAATTCGTCCTGACAGTGGTGATCCAGTTGATATTATCTGCGGAAATCCAAACGGAAAAACAGAACAGGAGAAAAAAGGCGTTATCGAATTGCTTTGGGATGTTTTTGGCGGAACAACAAATGCTAAAGGATTCAAAGAATTGGTTCCTCAAATCGGAGCTATTTACGGAGATAGTATTACTGTAGCAAGAGCCACTCAAATCTGTGAAAGATTAAAAGAAAAAGGATTTGCTTCTACAAATGTTGTTTTAGGAATCGGATCTTTCACCTATCAATATAATACAAGAGACACTTTCGGATTTGCGATGAAAGCAACTTACGGAGAAGTAAACGGAGAGGGAAGAGCCATTTTCAAAGACCCAATTACAGATGACGGAACGAAAAAATCGGCTAAAGGATTAATGAAAATTGATTTAATTGATGGGAAGTATCATTTAAGTGATAATGTTTCTTGGGAAGAAGAAAAACAAGGCGAATTGAAAGAAGTTTTTAGAGATGGAAAACTTTTGATTGATCAATCGCTGAGTGAAATCAGAACGAGAGTGAAAAGCGAAGTAAGTATCGAAGCTTAATTATAAAACGAAAGCCTGAATGTAAGTTCAGGTTTTTTTATTGAATTTATAAATGTGATAAGACCTTTGTCAAAGTTTTAAACTTTGACAAAGGTTATTTTTTTTGAAATGAATTGCCTCCAGTTTTAACTGGAGGTAAAAAAGGTAAAGTCTTAATCGGCTTTAGCCAAATATCACATTTTGGCTAAAGCCATTTGCTGTGTAAAACAAAAAACCTCCAGTTAAAACTGGAGGCAATTCAAAATATTTATTTTTTATAAAAATTATTGTGATCAATATATTCCCAAACCTTTGGTGGCAATAAAGGCTGGATATTTTTACCTTCTTTAATGCTGTTTCGAATAAAAGTCGAAGAAATTTCAACAATTGGCGCATCAATTACATGAATTTTTGGATGCGATTTTAATTCGACATTTTCTGGTTCGTCAGAAATTCTGGGATATACATAAATATCATGATTCTCAAGAATTACTTCATAGTTTCTCCATTTATGAAGCGTTTTCAGATTGTCTTCACCCATAATTAAAGAGAACTCATGAGTTGGATATTTTTCTTTAAGATGAGCAAGTGTAATTATGGTATAACTCGGCTGAGGTAGCTTAAACTCGATATCTGATGGTTTTATCTTTGTGTAATCTTCTGTTGCCAGATAAACCATTTGCAAACGCTGCTGATCGTCTAATAATGTCGATTTCTTTTTTAACGGATTATGAGGTGTAACGACCATCCAAATCTGATCTAAATCGGCAAACTCGGCCATATGATTGGCAATGATCAAATGACCAACATGAATAGGATTGTATGTTCCGAAGTAAAGACCTATTTTCATTTATTATAGTACTTAGTTCTTAGTCCTTAGTCTTTTAGATTTTTAGCGAAAGCACTTATCATTTTGCTCTCTTCTTCAATTAAAAACATAATTTCATTAAATAGGTTTTCGTCAGAAATAAATTCTAACTCTTTTGCTATAATTAATTGTGTTTCTATTTCATTTAAAGAACCTCTGGAGATATTAAAAAAATGATTAAATGATTTGTCAGTTTGGCGTCCAAAACCTTCTGCAATATTCGACGGAATAGATACACTGGCTCTTTTTAATTGACTTGTCAAAGCATATATTTCTTCTTTAGGAAAGCTCTTAGTAAGTTTGTAAACAAGAACTACTAGTTTAATTCCTTTTTGCCAAATGAATAACTCTTTGTAAGATTTAATACCGCTCATGTAAAATTTTTAGCTTGATGTGTTTCAGACTAAGGACTAACAACTCATGACTAAATAACTACTTAGATACAAAATCCTTTACCAGTTGATGTGCTTCTTCAAGGGCAACTGATAAATCATAGTTTTTGATAATAGCGTCAAATTGTGGAGCAGTTGCCAATTCTACAGAAGCTTTTGCGATACGCATATTGATTTTGTCTTCACTTTCTGTAGAACGTTGTTTTAATCGGCGTTTTAATTCGTCAACACTTGGAGGTTTAACGAAAACAGCCAGAGTTTCTTCGGGAAATTTATGTTTAATACGAAGACCGCCAACTACGTCGATGTCAAAAATGACATTTTTTCCTAAAGCCCAGATTCTTTCAATCTCCGATTTTAAAGTACCGTAAAAGTTATCACGGTAAACTTCTTCCCATTCCAGGAAATCCTCTGCTTTAATGTGTTTTTTGAATTCTTCCAGCGAAATAAAATAATAATCCTTTCCGTGTACTTCTTCACCACGCGGTGCACGCGATGCAGCCGAAATCGAAAATTCAAGATTTAAATCTTCCTGACCTAATAAATGTTTTACGATAGTTGTTTTTCCTGATCCTGAAGGTGCCGAAAAAACAATTAATTTTCCTTTGTTCATTAATTTATGCTTTAGGCTTTAAGCAATATGCTTTAAGCTTTAATATTTGTGCGGTATTCTGTGCTTACAGCCTATTGCTTACAGCTTACAGCAATTACAAAACATTCAATACCTGTTCTTTAATCTTCTCCAATTCATCTTTCATCATCACGACTAATTTCTGCATTTGAGCATGATTTGATTTAGATCCCATTGTATTGATTTCGCGTCCCATTTCCTGAGTAATAAAACCTAGTTTACGACCATTTGCTTCATTGCCATTTAAAGTTTCTAAGAAATAATCTAAATGGTTGGTTAAACGTACTTTTTCTTCGGTAATATCCAGTTTTTCCAGATAATAGATTAATTCCTGCTCGAAACGATTTTCATCAACATTTACCTGTAATTCTGAAATTGCAGTTTGCAAACGATCTTTAATTGCCTGAACACGCTCTGGATCAAGAGCCAAAGCATCATTCATGTACTGGCGGATATTTCCAATTCGGAGATTAAATTCTTTTTCAAGAGATTCGCCTTCGTCTTTTCTAAAACTTAGGATGTTTTGTAAAGCTTCATCAATAATAACCTGAATCTGTTCCCAGTCATTTTCATCGATTTCTTCGCGTTCTGTTTTTAATGTATCCGGCATACGAACAGCCATTTTCATTAATTCAGTTTCATCGGCATCGGCATATACCTCTCTCAATTGTGCGATATAATTCTTCACAACAGGAACATTTACTTTTGTTGAAGTTTGTTCGGCAGTACTCTCTATGTAAATTGCAAAATCAATTTTGCCTCTTTCAAGTTTAGTTGAGATTTGGGTTCTTAAACCTAATTCCATTTCACGGTAAACAGACGGCATTCTTACGTTTAAATCTAAACCTTTGCTGTTTAAAGATTTTACTTCAACGGTAATTTTTTTTGTAGGCAATTGCAAAGAAGCTTTGCCAAACCCTGTCATAGATTGTATCATATAATTGAGTATAAAGGCGCAAAGATAAATAAAAGTTTGCTCTATTTGATTGGAAATTAGTGTTCAGTCATAGTTTTCAGTTTGACAGAAAAAATATTGACATTTTAGCTCAAAACATTTATCACTTCAGCCACATTTTTTTGGCTGTTGCCGATGTAAATTTTACCGTCAATAATAAAAACAGGACGGCTTAAAAAAGTATAATGTTCTAAAATGTATTTCTTAAAATCAGCCTCTGTCAGTGCTTTGTCTTTTAAGCCCATCGACTTGTACAATTGTGCTTTTTTACTGAATAATGCTTCGTAACTTCCTGAAAGTTTATACATTTCTTCTAATTCTGCTTCTGTAATAGGATCTTGTTTAATGTCGTGAAAAACCAAATTGTTTTTTGGAAGACTTTTGATGATTTTTCTGCAGGTATCGCAAGATGCTAAGTAATATATTTTGTTCATTTTTTTACTATTTTGTTAGAGTACAAAGAAAATTCATTTGAAACTGAAAATTGTCTATTTTTAATAAAAAAAATAAAATTATGAGTTCAGTTTTTGAAACGCAGCAAACAATCAGAGAAATTCTATTGAAAATTTTAGATAATCATTCATTAGAGCAATTAAACAAAATTCCGGAAGGATTTAATAATAATATAATTTGGAATGTGGCGCATTGTGTTGCTGCGCAGCAAACCTTAGTTTATAAATTATCTGGACTGCCAACAATGATTTCAGAAGATTTTATATTAAAATACCGAAAAGGAACAAAACCAGAAGGAGATGTTTCTGAAGAAGAAGTAAGCGAGATCAAAACATTTCTTTTAAGTACATTTGAAAAAACGAAAAATGATTTCCAAAGCGGACTTTTTGTGGATTATAATGAATATACAACCAGCATGGGATTTACTCTTAAAAATGTTCAGGATGCATTAGATTTTAATAATTACCATGAAGGAATTCATACCGGAATTGCGATGAGTTTGAAAAAATTGGTTTAAATATAAAAATCCCGCTAAAAGCGGGATTTTTTTATTCGATTATGGTTTCAATTGTTACTTTCATCGCACCAGCACCTTTGTGTTTGGTGATTTCCATAAAAGCTCGTTTTGAAAGGTCTATTTCGCGTGTTTTTACAAACGGACCTCGATCTGTAATTTTTACAATTACAAACTTCCCATTGGCTTCGTTGGTAACTTTAACTCTGGTTCCAAAAGGGAGTTTTTTGTGTGCCGCAGTATATTTGTTGTTGTTAAAACGACTTCCATCGGCAGTTTTTCTTCCATTAAAACGATCAGCATAGTAGGAGGCGTGAGCGTTTTTTTTGTAGGCTTTTAATTTTAAACCTTTATCTGTAAAAACAGAATCAGTTGGAAGTGCAATAATGTTCGGCCTGATGTTTTTTACAGTATCCTGAGGAGGGTTTTTAGGCTCAATTACTGGTTTGGTCTGGCTTATAACGTAGGTAAAACAACTTAAAAAAGTTATTGTTAATGTGCTGAGACGAATGTTTTTTTTACTCATGATTTATTTTTTTTCAGACTTGGGGGAGTTTGTACAAATAATATGCCGAGATAAAAAAAGCCCTATTTTCAAGGGCTTTTTAATTGGTATTTTTTAGAACCATAGGTTCCACGGAATTCTACTTAAAATAAGTATCAATCCTAATCCGTAAAAGATAGCGAAAGTTTTAAACTTAGCTTCGCTATTGATTAGTTTTTTATGTTTTGACCATCCGATAGTTATCAAAACGATAGCAATTAAATTAATAAGCGGATGTTCTAATGAGGTTAATCGTAATGCAGCATTAGACATTTGTCCTAAAGAGTCTTTTCCTAATGGAGAAACAAAATAAAGGATTAATCCAATTAATAGCTGAGTGTGAGTTCCAATTAATGCAAACAAAGAAATTTTGCGGTCTTTTGCTGTAAACTCTTTTTTAGAGGTAAAACCTATGATGGCATTTATAACGGCAAAAACTAAAAGCAGTAACGCTAAATAAGCCCAGCCGGAGTGAAATTTTTGTAAAAAATGATACATAAACTATGTTTTTTTGTTAAAAACAAATATAACAAAAAGGACCATAAAAAAACGGCATTAAACTTAAAAGTCAATGCCGTTTTTATTATTTATTTAGATTCTAAATTTTAGAAATCGTAACGTAATGTAAAGTTCCAAGTTCTACCAAATCCAAAGAATACCTGGTTAGCATCAGCTACACCTCTGTATAATCTGTTATTTGAAGCATAAGTTCCTAAAGCAGCATTTGAAGAGCTTACGTTATCGTCAGCAAAAATGTTTGTTCTAGACTCAGCGATATAAATCTTGTCAAATAAGTTGTTTACGTTTAATCTGAAGTTAACTGATTTGTCTTTGTTTTTACCTGTTAACATTTTGTATGAGAAACCAGCATCAAATAAACCGTAAGAAGGTAATTGTAAAGCTCCTTTGTTGTCTGCACTTGTAAATGTAACAGGGCTTAATCCTGCATATAATTTATCATTAAAATTATAGTTTGCATCAACAGTTACTCTTGTTAAAACTTCGTAAGAAGCTCCTAAAGAAGCTGTCATTTGTGCAGCATCACCAACTTTTACTTTGTCCATGTATACTGTAGCAGCTGTATATCCTGCAACAGGAGTATTGTCTGCTTGGTAGTAAGCGTTTACGCTTGCGTTTCCTTTGTATTCCCAAATACCGTAAGAGAACATAGCATTAACTTTGAATTTGTCAGTAATGTTAGAAGATCCTTCAAACTCAATTCCAGAGTGAACCTCGTTAAGACCTGTAAACTCAGTATAAGTTGTGTTAGCAGCAATTCCTCCACCAGCTGGAAGAGCGTTACCTTTTAAGTATCTGTCGTTCCAAGTTGTATTGTAAAGGTTAACTGTAGCGTTAAAGAATCTTGAACGGAAACCATATCCAGCTTCAAATCCAGTGATTTTCTCGTTAGTAAGGTTAGGGTTTACTGTAGATCTGTTGTTTGGATAAACTGAGTTAAAGAATGGTTGTCTTGAGTAGAATCCAGCATTAACATAAACATTATGCTTTTCGTTAATGTTGTAGTTAGCTCCAGCTTTAGCATTTCCGCCTAAGATGTTTTCGTAGCTAGTTGATGCTAATGGATCAGTTGGTAAGTATACGAAATCATCTTCTCTTTTGAAACCTTGTTGAGAAATAGCTCCCTGTACGAATGCAGTTAAATTGTCTTTAGAGTACTCTAACTGAGTAAATGCTCCGTACCATCTAACTTTTCCAGTACTGTTAAATGAGATTTTGTCATACTCTCTTTTGTCAAAAACATTCCATTGTACGTTTGTAGCGTAAGTTGATGTAAGGTGTCTTCCTGCAGGTCTTAAACTTGCAACAGTGTTGTCAAAAAATTCACCACCACCTAATAAATCATTAACTACAGTAAAGTGGTACCCTGTATAAGTTCTAGCATCAATACCAAAATCTAATGTTAATGTACTAGATAATTTTTTGTTTAAGTTGATCAAAGCTCCAAACCAGTCATGAGAGTTGATAGATGAAGTTTGTGTAATACCTGATGTAGTATTGTAAACATATGGATCAGCTGCATTTCCAGCTCCAGTTCTACCTGTTGAAGAACTATTTTGGTATACACCTCCAACTTGTGTTCTTGTTCTGTTTGCTCCGTTAAAGAAAACACTTCCAGTACCATTATTCCATGCTTGGATTTTGTCGTAGTCAACCATTCCATTTGGTAATAAGAAAACAGAACTGTTGTAAACATTTCCTCCAATACCACCTGTAGCACTTGCACCAGCTCCACGACCCATAGATGCATAAAGTACACTAGAAAGTTTTGTAGTTTCATTAATGTTATAATCCCAGTTAAAAGAAGCTACTGGTTTGTGGTAGTAGTTTTTTCTGATGTTATATTGCTCACCATTCAAATATCCTGTATCAGGGTTGTATTTGATGTTTGGCTCAGTAAGAGAACCGTATTTTTGGTAAGTTGCAATTGTAGAAGCTGTAGATCTTTGGTTGTGCCATTGCGGCGCACCAGTTACAGTAAGTTGAAAGTTGTGTTTGTCATTTTTAGTTCCATAACCTAAAGCTATGAAATAGTTTGATCCTTCAAATTGAGTTCCAGGAATGTAACCATCTCCCATTGTTTGAGATAATAATACAGAAGCAGAAAGACCGTTTTCTAATTTTCCTGTGTTGTAAGAACCTTGAATTTTGAAGTTTCTTCCATTACCAAATCCAGAAGAGAATGATCCTCCTTCTTTCATGTCAGAAGACTTAGTAACAATGTTGATAGTACCTCCTACAGATGGAGTAGCTAATTTAGAAGAACCTAAACCTCTTTGAACCTGCATAGCAGATGTTACATCTGATAAACCTGCCCAGTTACTCCAGTAAACAGAACCGTTTTCCATGTCGTTTACCGGCATACCGTTAATCATAACAGCGATGTTGTTTTGGTTGAAACCACGAATGTTAATTCTAGCATCTCCAAAACCACCACCTGATTTAGTAACGTATACAGAAGGTGTGTTTCTTAAGATTTCAGGAAATTCCTGAGTTCCTAATTTTTCTTTAATTTCTGCAGCTTTAATTGTAGAAACAGCAACCGGAGTTTTTCTGTCTTTAGCGATATCTACTACTGTACTTTTTACTACGATTTCACTTAATTCGTTAGAATTAGATGATAAAGCAATAGTTCCTACGTTTGCAGTTCCGCCGTTTACTGTAAATTTTACAGTTTTGTTTTCGTAGCCTAAGTAAGAAATAACAATTTCTCCTGTACTTGTTGTTGAGTTGAGAGTAAATTTACCATCAAAATCTGTTGAAGTTGCCGTAGTAGATCCTTTGATCTGTACGTTTGCTCCTGGTAATGAACCTGTACCGTCGGTAATAGTACCAGTAACTTTTCCTTGTGAAAATACGGTTGAAACTATCATAAAAAATAGTCCGGTAAGTAACCAATTTTTCATTTTCTTCATGTTGCTATTTAGTTTATTGTTTTTGGCAAAATTATAACAATAAAATCAGATAATGTTATCAAAATGTTAAGAAAAATAAGTTTTGTAATTTGTGCTGCGTATTAAAATGAATTTTTCTTTTTTCTTTAAATAAAATGATGTTTTGTTGAATTTTAACATCTGTATTTTGTTAAATCGATAATGTTTTAAATAGCGGTGTAGCTAAAAACCTTCTTTTTTTGTTAAAAAGGGATGTTTTTCGGCTTGTTCTATACGAAAAAACGCCTTAATTTTTGTTAAATCAAGACGTTTCAGTGTTTTACAAAATTAAACTATTAGTTCAATTTTATTTATTCTTTAAAAAGTGATTCAATAAGAATGAAGTTGAACTGTCATGACTCTTAACAGTTTTAGAATTTATCTCATCTAAAATTGAGTTTGCTAACTGTTTTCCTAACTCAACTCCCCATTGATCAAAACTAAAAATGTTCCAAATTACACCCTGAACAAATATTTTATGCTCATACAATGCGATTAAAGAACCTAAGCTTTTTGGAGTAAGTTTTTGAATCAAAATTGTATTGGTTGGTTTGTTTCCTGTAAAAACTTTAAATGGTAATAAATAGGAAGCTTTTTCTGCAGAAAGTCCTTGTTTGTCAAATTCAGCCTGAACTTGTGCCGGAGTTTTTCCGTTCATTAAAGCCTCAGTTTGTGCAAAAAAGTTCGACATCAATTTATTGTGATGATCTTCATTTCCATATAATGGTTTTACAAATCCAATAAAATCTGTTGGAATTAATTTTGTTCCCTGGTGAATCAATTGGAAAAAGGCATGCTGTGAATTTGTTCCAGGCTCACCCCAGATAATAGTTCCAGTTTGGTAGTTAACCGGTTTTCCGTCGCGGCCAACACTTTTTCCATTACTTTCCATAGTTGCCTGCTGTAAATATGGAGCCAGTTTTGATAAATATTGAGTGTATGGAATTAATGCTTCACTTTCGGCACCAAAGAAATTGTTGTACCAAACGCTTAATAAAGCTAAAATTACCGGAATGTTTTCGTCAAATTCTGCCGATTTGAAATGTTCGTCCATTTCGTTTGCTCCTACTAATAATTGGTTGTAATTATCAAATCCAATTGCAAGAGCAATACTTAATCCAACTGCACTCCAAAGAGAAAATCTTCCTCCAACCCAATCCCACATAGGGAAAACATTGTCTGGATTAATTCCAAACTCAGTTACTTTTTGAATGTTTGTAGAAACTGCCACGAAGTGTTTTGCAATATCTTCCTGAGAGCCAGATTTCAAAAACCATTCTTTGATAGTTTCAGAATTTGATAACGTTTCCTGAGTTGTAAAAGTTTTAGAAACGATTAAGAAAAGTGTAGTTTCAGGATTTAACTTTTTAATTATTTCGTTTACGTGATCGCCATCAACATTTGAAACGAAATGAGTTTTTAAATGGTTTTTGTAAAATTGTAAAGCTTCAACAGCCATAACTGGTCCCAGATCTGAGCCTCCAATTCCAATATTTACAATATCTGTAAAAGCTTTTGCGGTAAAACCTTTTCTTTCTCCCGAAATAACTTCGTTTGTGAAATTTTTGATTTTGTTTTTTACTTCATAAACTTCCGGAATTACATTTTCTCCATCAACATTAATTACTGCCGATTCCGGAGCACGCAATGCAGTATGAAGAACAGCGCGATTTTCAGTCTGGTTAATTAATGCTCCGCCAAAATATTGAGCAACAGCGTCTTTTAATCCGATAGAATTTGCTAATTCCAATAAAAGAGAAATTGTTTCCTGACTAATGTTGTTTTTAGAATAATCTACTAAAAAGTCATTCCATTGCAAGTTGAATTTTTCAGCACGAGTATTATCTTGTTGAAACAATTCTTGAATTGTGGTTTCGTGAATTGCATTATAGTGGTTTTGCAGATTTTTCCACGCTTCAGTCCCGGTTGGGTTTGTTGTGTTTAAAGCCATTTGTATTTTTATTGAAGATTTTGTTTTTTTAGAAACACAAAAATACTGAAATAACTTTTAAAAGGGTAACGGTTGATGATTATATAACAATTAGTTACGAAAACGTTTTATGATGCTGTTAGTCTTGTGTTCGAGTTGTTATTATGACAGCTCCATCATTTTCTTTTTCATTATACATTATACGGTTGCTGTTTTGATTCAAAAATTCTAAACTTTTGATTTCAGACTTTTTGAAAGGTAATAAAATTGTATCCTGACTTTTTTCGTATTTAAATGGTATTCCATTTATAACAATTAAAGGAGATTTGCCAATCTGATTTTCTTTAATATTATCTATAAAATCCGATACAAAATATTTGTTTTCTTGGGTGTCGTCTAAAATAAAAATCCGCGGATTTGAACATCCAGTTATTAATGTACAGAAAAATATCAGTAAAAGCTGTTTCATTAATTGATTTTGAATTTAGGAATGTTCTTGTGAAAATCTTTTACCAAATCTTCCACCAAGGTTTTTTATTAATTTTAATAGTTTTCTCAGCGATATTAATTTCTATCCTTTTAAATGGTTCTGTTTTAATCTTAGAATCGTCAAAAAATAATTCACCGTTATCGTTCATTCCAATAGGAGATTTGGTTCTTCCTTTCCAGTTTTCGGTTTGCAGATCAGCAATTAACGGAGTATCATTTTTGTCATTGAATTTTTTTCGTGCTTTTTCTGTGATTTCTTCTTCCAGATTTGAAGATGAATTTTTGAAAAGAGAAAGTGAATTGTCTGGAATATTTAAAAGAAAAACCTGTGTTTTGTCACCAATTTTATAAATGTCTAATACTTTAAAATAGGCAATAGTGTCTAAAAGAAAGTGACCAATTTTTGCCGAATCAGGATTGAACTTTGATAAGTCTTTTGCGTGTGCACTGGCAATCAAATACCTGAAATTTCCCGAAACACCTCCTCCAATAGAAGTCATATCAGTAAAACCTTTTTCCTGAATGATCTGTCCGACTTTATAATTTGAAATTAAATTTTCCGGTAAATTGGTGTCTCTGTAAAATAGTTTTAAATCTGAAAAAGTGTCATTGTAAATCGCTTTAAGCCGATCGTTTTTCATGTTTTCTATTTTAAAAGTGAATTTTTGAATCTTTATAAATTCCCAATACTGTCCAATTCTCTTTTTAGAGGTTCGATTTGTTTAAAGAAACGGGTTTTGTCATTTCCGGTTAAAGATTCGCCGGTTGGCAAATTCAATCGGAGCGCATCTACCTGAACTCCATTTTTCCAGAAACGGTAGCAAACGTGCGGACCAGAAGCTAAACCTGTGCTTCCAACCAAACCAATAGTTTGTCCTTGAGTTACTCTTTGTCCGCGTTTTACCAAAATTCGGGACATGTGTAAATATTGAGTAGAGTAGGTTCCGTTGTGTTTTACTTTTACAAAGTTTCCGTTTCCAGCCGTGTAACCTGTTGTTTCAACAACTCCAGATGCTGTTGTGGAAATTGGTGTTCCGGTTGGAGCAGCATAATCGGTTCCTTTGTGTGCTTTCCAGGTATGTTGTACCGGGTGAAATCTGTTCATGGTGAATCGTGAAGTAATTCGGCTGAACTTGATTGGTGTTTTTAAGAAAAAGTTTTTCAATGTTTTTCCTTCATCATCATAATATTCTACTTTTCCAGAAAGTGTGTCTTTTTCAAAAGGAAATGCATAAACGATTTTTCCTTTATATTCAAAAAAGGCAGCTTCAAGATCTTCAACGCCGTCATACGTTTTTCCATTAATGAAACGTTCTGTGAAGATTAAACCGTAACGATCGCCTTTTTTTAGTTTAAAAAAGTCAATTGACCAGGAAAATACTTTTGTGATTCTGCTGGCAAGAGCTGTTTCGACACTTTCGTTTCCTAAAGTTTCAGATAACGAACTTTTTAAAACACCGCCAATAATTTTTCTTTTTAAGGTAACCGGTTTTATTTTTTTATACGCTTTTGCAATGCTGTCTCGTAAATCGATTACATAATAAGTTAAAGCATCTGGCTGGTAAATAAAAACCTGAAGATTGTTTGTTTTGTTTTTTGAACGCAGTAATGTAAAAGGTTTGTTGTATCGAATCGATCTAACATTAAAAGAATCTTTTACCTGTTCTACAATATCGTGTACTTTTTTGTCGCCAATATTTTGACTTTGCATAATGGATCCAAAAGAATCTCCTTTAGATATAGTATCATTAACGACATTAAAATCAGCGTAATTAAAACCAAACTCTACTTTTTTAGTTTTTGGTTTTGTAATTTTAATTTCAACTTTTTCTTCAGCTTTTTTACATGAAAATATTGAAAATAATACTATTATAATTACGAATGCTTTTTTCAAACTCTTAAATTTTTTGCAGGAAATTATAGTGGATTTTCATTTCCCCAATTGGACAATTCTTCTTCGGTCCACAATTTAGGAAAAAAGATGCGTCTTTGGTATTTTGGATGCATATATTTTTGCCAGTCGCTTCCTCCAGTTGCTTCACCGTTGCCTTTTCCGCTTTCTAAAATATATTTTCTGGCGGTATTTAAATGCTGCATTACCCAGGTAATATTTACCGTGTAATCGTAGTGGCGCATTGCTTTGATTAATTCAGGATTCTGCTGATCTTCAATTGGTAACTGAGTAAATTTTTGCCAAATATTTTTTGTTTTAAATGAAGCAATTTGTTTTAAAAACTGGTCTTTGTATTTTTTTTCGAACTCATTAAGCAAATATGATTTTTCGCCGGTATGATAATCTTTTCCAGCGGCCTGCCAATATAAATGTTCAAAACTTGTTTCAAGATCTGTGTTTTCGTCAAAGTTTGCTTTGTACCTGCGGTCTGTTAAATTAATAACATCAGTAGAAGCAAATTCAATCATTCTGTATTGTGCGCTTTGAAATCCGCTGGCAGGAGTGAGCGTGTTTCTAAATTTCATGTATTGGTCTACTTCCATTCCGTTTTCCATAATGCTAAACGAATTGGTAAGCATATCAAAATAACGAGTAATTCTTGAAAGCCTTTCGCTGAAAAAATCAACCTGAATATTTTGTTTGTCGGCGATTTGATCAATTTCCCACAAAATCATTTTAAAGATTAATTCATTTACCTGATGGTACATGATAAAAACCATTTCGTCAGGAAGTGTGGTGCGTTGTATTTGTAAATTTAGAAGAGCATCTGTTTGAATGTAATCCCAATAAGTGATTGGTTTTGACCAAAGCAGTCCTTCTAACTGAACGTCAGTTTTTTGGTTTATAGCTTGAAATTTAAGATCAATTTCTTTTAAAATTGATTCTGAATTATCAGTTAGGTTCATTTGTTTTTTACTTTAAGCGGACTTTGAAGTCCTTTATATTCATCGAGATCTGCTTTTAGAGATCCAACAGCAAGATCTGCCTTAATTCTAATTGGAACTTTGTTTGCATCATCTGTTATCCAGAGCGTTAAGCTTTCTTTTTCTTTAAAAACCCTTCCTGTTTGAACAAGAGGTTTAAAAATCATGCAGGAAACGGTTCCAAATTTAGTTGTAATATCTTGACGGCCTACATATTTTAACTTAAATTTTGTGATTTCGTCGTCAAAAAACATATCGATTGTAATCGCTTCACCCGATTTTAATTTGTCTATATTCGGATGGTTTCTTAAAAAGTAAAAAGACGATACAATATCCTGCACGTTATCAGTAATTACGATCGTTTTTTCAGTTTTTCGTTTGTAATCTTTTACTAAAACTTTATTTTCACTTTGGTTAAAAAAACCTTCCTGATTTTTGGTATAACCCCCTTCGTCAATTTTTCTAACGAAACGATACGGTTCTCCGGTTTCTTTGTCAAAATAACTCTCATAAAGATCTTCAACCTTAAAGAAAAATTTTGACATACCAGTCGTATAACCTTTGCCTACAGCATGATGCACTTTTTTGTTATTTATGGTCGCATCTTTGACTTCGAGAGTAGCATAGCCGGCATTTACAATTCCGTAATGAATTCTAAATTTGAAATATTCTCCTGTATTAAAAGCGTCTTCTTTTTGTGTGTCGAAACTTAATGTAGAGAGAATTAATATAATGAGGACGAACTTTTTCATAGTACATTTTTTACATTCTATTATAAAGATAGAGAAATGCAAATTCTATTCCAAATGTACTAAAACAAAAAAACTCAGTCAAGAAGACTGAGTTTTTATGCTATTAACTAACCAAAAAACTATAAATTATGAAATTTATATCAATTCAGAAGGAAACCACCCCTTCTTGATTTGCGAGTGCAAAGATAGATACAAAGTCGATAAAAAAAATAGCAAATAGTAAGTTTAACATAACATTTGCATAAAAATCATCATTTTATAGGGATTTTTTTTGCATAATGTAAAAATAATGCATTTTTACAAAGTTCCTCTCAATTCCTGTTCTCTCTCAATTGATTCAAACAGAGCCTTAAAGTTCCCTGCACCAAATCCTTTTGCACCCATTCTTTGAATAATTTCGAAGAATAAAGTTGGTCTGTCCTGAACTGGTTTTGTAAATATTTGTAAAAGATAACCATCTTCGTCTGCATCGACCATGATAGCCAGCTTTTCAATTTCGTTTAAATCTTCTTTCATCATATCCATATGAACACCTAATCTCTCAGGGATTGCCTGATAATAGGTGTGAGGAGGGGCAGATAAAAATTCAACACCGCGGGCTCTTAGCTGCGATACGGTTTTAATAATATCATCTGTAGCAATGGCGATGTGCTGAATTCCAGGCCCGCCGTAAAAATCTAAATATTCTTCAATCTGCGATTTTTTCTTTCCTTCAGCCGGTTCGTTGATTGGGAATTTAATTCTTCCGTTTCCGTTAGACATTACTTTACTCATCAAAGCAGAATACTCTGTAGTGATTTGTTTGTCGTCAAAAGATAGGAAGTTCACGAATCCCATAACGTCTTCGTAAAATTTTACCCAGGTATTCATTTCGTTCCATCCTACGTTTCCAACCATGTGGTCGATGTATTTTAATCCAGTTGATTCTGGGTTAAAGTCAGATTTCCATTCTCTATAACCTGGTAAGAAAACACCATTATAGTTTTTTCTTTCTACAAAAATATGAACGGTTTCTCCGTAAGTATAAATTCCAGAACGAACCACTTGACCAAATTCATCTTCTTCAACAGTTGGTTCCATGAAAGAACGCGCGCCGCGTTTCATAGTTTCTTCATAAGATTTTGTAGCATCTTCAACCCAAAGTGCTGCAACTTTTACTCCGTCGCCATGTTTCTTCAAATGTTCGTTGATTGGAGAATCAGCTGTTAATGGCGTAGTTAAAACAATTCTAATTTTATCTTGTTTTAAAACATAAGATGCTCTGTCTTTTACTCCAGTTTCTAATCCGGCATAAGCCAATGATTGATATCCAAATGCAGATTTATAATAATGTGCAGCTTGTTTGGCATTGCCTACATAAAATTCTACATAATCTGTTCCTAATAATGGAAGGAAATCTTGTGCGCCTTCAAATATTTTCTCTAATCCGTATTCTACTGGTTTTACTTCTTTTGACATGATATTTTTAATTAGAAAATGAGTCAATTAGAAAATTAGAAAATGTGCATTGTGATAAAAATTATCTCATTGACACATTAACAAATTATCTAATTATTTCATTTTTGATGTTGATATTATTTTGTTTAAAATTTTTAAAATTTCTGAAAGATCATTTATTAGACGCTTGCAATTTGGATATTCTCTATGAGCATCGCATAAAAACAACCAATATTCTGTTTCGTCTGCTTCTTTAATTGCAATTTTTAATTTATGAATAAAATCTGCTTTACTTTCTGCGTTTTGTGACTCTTTTGAATTAGCTCCGATTGATGTTCCGCTTTTTAATAATTGGTTTGCAATTACGAACTTCTTTTGATCTTGAAGTTCGGTTGTATAGTCAATTATATTTAATGCAAAATTGAAAGTTTTAAGTAAAAGAGCGTTGTCTTTATATTTTTCGTTGAAAGTCATTTCTTGAATTAGTTAATTAGAAAATGTGATAATTAGATAATTTAAATTGTAGGTTTAAATTTACAAAATAATTATTTGACTTTTCTCATTTTTGCGGTTTTAAAACCATTTTCTAATTATCTAATTGACATATTGCCACATTAAAAAATTACTCCGTCCAAGATTTGTAGTACTGACCATCATCCAATCCCATAGCTTCTTCAGTAACCATTAATGGACGGAACGTATCCACCATAACGGCTAATTCCTGAGTTTCTTTGTGACCAATACTGCGTTCCATTGCGCCAGGCGCTGGTCCGTGTGGAATTCCTTTTGGGTGTAAAGTGATATGCCCTTGCTCAATATTATTACGGCTCATAAAATCACCATCAACATAATATAGTACTTCGTCAGAATCTATATTGCTATGGTTGTATGGTGCTGGAATGGCTTTTGGGTGATAATCGTAAAGTCTAGGACAGAATGAACAAACAACAAAAGCTGCTGTTTCAAAAGTTTGGTGTACCGGAGGCGGTTGGTGAACACGCCCCGTTATAGGTTCGAAATTGTGAATTGAAAATCCGTATGGAAAGTTGTAGCCGTCCCAGCCAACAACGTCAAACGGATGTGTGGCGTAAACCACTTCGTGGATCATTCCTTCTTTTTTGATTTTGATTAGAAAGTCACCTTTTTCATCATACGTTTCCAATTCATTTGGCAGAATAAAATCACGCTCGCAAAATGGAGAATGTTCTAAATGCTGGCCAGATTGGTTTTTATAACGTTTTGGAGTATAAAAAGGAGAATACGATTCTACGTAAAATAGTCGGTTATCTTCTGTTTCAAAATCGATTTGATAAATAATACCTCGCGGAATAATTAGGTAATCGCCATATTCAAACGGAATATTTCCTAACATGGTTCTTAATTTTCCTTTTCCTCTATGAATGAAAAGCATTTCATCGGCATCGGCATTTTTGTAAAAATAATTTCGAAGTGATTCTTTCGGCGCAGCCAGACCAATAATACAGTCTTTGTTGACTAACATTGCTTTTCGGCTGTCCAGAAAATCATTTTCAGGTTTTAATTCAAAACCTTTAAAAAGAAGTGATTTTATATTTTTTCCGATTGCAATTTTAGGTTCAACCGAATATGAGTTTGAAATTTCCTTAACCTGCGTTGGTCTGTGTACGTGATAAGACAGAGACGAATGTCCGTGAAAACCTTCGGTTCCAAATAACTGTTCGTAGTAAAACCCGCCGTTTGGTTTTTCGAATTGAGTGTGTCGCTTTTGAGGAAAATCCCCAAGTTTATGATATAGTGGCATGGCTTTTCAATTAGATAATTAATAAATTAGATAATTCGAAAATTTGAATTGCAGAGATAAATAACCAGTTTAATTTTTCAATTAACTGATTATTTCAATTCGATAGAGCCATTACTCAGGATTTCTCTTGATGAGGAATTGAAGATACTCTAATAAACCTGTCCAATTTGTTTTCATTATAACAAATGTCGTAATTTTTTCGAAGTAAAAATAAAAATTATATTATTTATAACTATAAAATAACTTAGTTTTTTTGATATAATTTTTATGAAGTAAAAAAATAGACAGATTTTATTGAAGTATTCTTGGTTATACTACTAAAATTGAAACCCAATGCTAAACCACGTAAAACTTTTTGACATTTCTGGAGACCAGGATTGTTTTATTTCGATTGGACCAATAATGGTTTCTAAACCGTAACCAACGGCATATCCTGTATATTTTGGCATAGAAACCCAGTCAACAGAAGAAAAAATATCATCTCCTAAATTGGCAAAATTAGCTGACAGACTAATATGATTCTTTTTTAAAATTTCGTAGTCTAAAGCAATGTCAGCTTTTATAAAGCTATTTCCGGCAATACTTAAAAAATCATATCCATAGAAATAATTAAAGTTGTTAATCTTATTATATCCATACCCGCCTAGTATAAAATCGAAAAACGGAACGCTGTCACTGCCAATATTAAACCCTGCATCGGCTCCAATTTTTATTGTTGCTTTTCTAAATAATGGTCTTACAACAGCGATTTCGGCCTTGGCAATTGAAAAAGGTTTAAACTTCCCGGTATAATCTGATGATGCTAAATAGGTTTGTAAATCTGTAGAGAAATATAAACCAGAACCTGGGTAATATTTATCATCTAACGAATCGTACTTTAAATAAGCAAAGGCGCTGAAATAATTACTTTTGTCAATTATGTTTTCGGCATTAGAAAGTGTTGGCGAATTTATCTTAAGATATTTATATTCTAAACCACCGCCCATTAAGAACTTTTGCACAAAAATGGTTTGAAAATAAGCCTGATTGCTCAAATCCATGAAGTCAACATTAATCAAATTTAGATTTTGATTCTCTGCAATTAGACCGCTCAAACTCGTTGTAACATTTCTATTAAACTGATTTAATCTTGAACGAAAACCGAAACTGATATTGAAACCATTTTCTACATAATAATTTAAATCGTATCTAAAATTATCTCCCAAAATAATGTCAAGTGAAGTAACATCATTTTTTAAGAAAGTCTTTTTATGAGTTAAGTTTAATAAAACAGCACTTTTGTAAAGTCCGTCATAATGAAGCCCTAGTTTTAGAAAGGTTTGAGTAGGGTTTTCTTTTAAAACCAAATCCAAATCATCTTTCTCTCCGTTTGGCTGAAGACAATAAGAAATAGTACTAAAGTTTTGAGTTGCATTTAAATTATTGATTCCCGTTTTAAGATCGTCATACGTAATTGTACTTCCAGGTTTAAAGCGAAGTTTTCCTCGAATGTACTCTCTCGTATAATTATCTAATGGATCAGAATTTATTTTTTCAATTTTAAGTGTATCTGTAGCAACTTTTAATTTTGGTTTTTTATAAAAGTTATCTTCATTTACCAATGATTTGATTTTTTCGTAAACAGCAAAAGCCGCTTCTTCCCCTTTTCTGATGATTTCTTCGCCTTTGTCAAATGAAATTACGCCATAATCACGAATGTCAGGTTTTATGTAAACATCCGTATCTTTTATTTTGTTTTTCATTTTATCTATAGATTGCAGATTGGTAATCTGAACCAGGATTCGGGTTGCGTTTTTTAAGTTTTTTCGTTTCATTAAATCATCCTGAACATCAACACCAATAATAATGTCTGCGCCAAGATTTCGAACTTCTTTTATAGGATAATT
This sequence comes from Flavobacterium sp. KACC 22758, assembly GCF_028736135.1. Lineage (NCBI taxonomy): Bacteria > Pseudomonadati > Bacteroidota > Flavobacteriia > Flavobacteriales > Flavobacteriaceae > Flavobacterium > Flavobacterium sp. KACC 22758. The sequence goes on along the minus strand of NZ_CP117878.1, from coordinate 5,272,204 downwards.
ATTTACAACACCACCGTCAACTAACAAATTGCCGTCTATTTCTACTGGAGTAAACAAAGACGGAAAAGCAGCACTGGCCATCATAGCCTGAACAAGATTTCCTTTGTTAAGCAAAACTTCTTCGCCGGTTTCAATATTAGTTCCGATACATAAAAATGGAGTTGGCAGTTTATTAAAATCACGTACATGACGAACGTTTCTCGTTAAACTGCTCAATAAATTGTAGTTGTACATTCCTTTTGAAAGTGCTTCGGGAATACCGACTCTAAAATTACTGAAAGGAAGTACTATTGCATATAATTCATCATTTTTCTTTCCGTAGAAATTTTTAGATGAACGCGGAATATAATCGTTAATAAGGTCGTCGAAATTGGTTTTTTTGAAAATAGAATCAATTTGAGATGCATTGTAGCCAGAAGCATAAAGTCCGCCAATTACAGATCCCATACTTGTTCCGCCAATATAATCAATTTTGATTCCGGCTTCCTCCAAAACTTTTAAAACTCCAATATGTGCAAAACCTTTGGCGCCGCCACCGCTTAAAACCAAACCAATTTTAGGTCTTTTTACGCTGTCTTTTTTTATTTCCTGAGAAAAAGAAGTTTCGGGAAACAGTATTAGCAGCATAAAAAATACATACGACGCGATGCAAATAGAATTTAAAAAGAATCCTTTTGATCGGGTAGTTACGTTAGAATGTTGATTTAGGCGCATAAAAATCTGCTAATTGGTTTTGTAAAAGTCGACAATTTTTTTTGCTTTTGATACTCCGACAACGGCAGATATTTCTTTTTCTGTCGCTAATTTCAATCTTTTAACACTTTTGAAATGTTGTATTAATGTAAGCATGGTTTTTTCGCCAATGCCGGGAATACTTTCTACCGAAGAATTAAGCGCAGCTTTGCTTCGTTTGTCTCGGTGAAATGTAATACCAAATCTATGTGCCTCGTTTCGTAATTGTTGAATAACTTTTAAGGTTTCGGATTTTTTATCTAAATAAAGCGGAATCGAATCTCCGGGATAAAAAAGTTCTTCAAGACGTTTTGCAATTCCAATAATTGCAACTTTACCTCTTAAACCTAATTCGTCAATACTTTTTAAAGCCGATGATAATTGTCCTTTTCCACCATCAATAATAATTAATTGCGGTAAAGGCTGATTTTCATCTAATAATCTTTTGTAACGGCGATACACAATTTCGGTCATCGAAGCAAAATCGTCAGGGCCTTCAACTGTTTTTACATTAAAGTGTCGGTAATCTTTTTTGCTTGGTTTTCCGTCTTTAAAAACTACGCAGGCCGCAACAGGATTTGTTCCCTGAATATTCGAGTTATCAAAACATTCGATATGACGAGGTTCAACCGGAAGTCGTAAATCTTTCTGCATTTGCGCCATAATTCGATTTACGTGACGATCAGGATCTACGATCTGTAATTGTTTTAATTGTTCGATTCGGTAGAATTTTGCATTTCGAATTGATAAATCCAGGATCTGCTTTTTATCTCCAAGCTGCGGAACGGTTGTTTTAATATTTTCGCCCAAATCAATTTCAAAAGGAACAATTATTTCTTTTGACATCAACTGGAAACGTTCACGAAGTTCAATAATCGCCAGTTCCAGCAGTTCTTCGTCGCTTTCGTCCAGCTTTTTCTTCATTTCTAAAGTATGCGAACGAATAATCGATCCATGAGAAATCTGTAAAAAGTTAACATACGCAGCGCTTTCATCAGATACAATCGAAAATACATCAATATTGGTAATTTTCGGATTTACAATTGTCGATCTTGACTGGTAATTTTCAAGAACTTCTATTTTTTCTTTGATTTTCTGTGCTTCTTCAAATTGTAAATTCTGCGCATAATTGTTCATCAGTTTTTTAAAATCCTTTAAACTTTCTTTGAAATTTCCTTTTAGAATTTCGCGGATCGCATTGACTTGTCTCTGGTATTCTTCCAGTGGCTCTAAACCTTCGCACGGACCTTTGCAATTGCCAATATGATATTCAAGGCAAACTTTAAATTTGCCGGAATCAATATTAGACTGGCTCAAGTCATAATTACAGGTTCGTAATGGATACAATTCTTTTATTAAATCCAAAATGGTATAAACCATCTTGAAATTAGTATAAGGACCAAAATATTCAGATCCGTCTTTTACCATTCTCCGGGTTAAAAATATTCTCGAAAAAGGTTCTTTTTTAATACAAATCCACGGATAGCTTTTATCATCACGCAGCAAAACATTATATCTAGGCTGTAATGTTTTAATTAAATTGTTTTCTAATAAAAGCGCGTCAGTTTCAGTAGGGACGACGATATGTTTTATAGTCACGATTTTTTTAACCAAAACATTTGTTTTGGCTGTATCGTGAATTTTATTGAAATAGGAAGAAACCCTTTTTTTTAAATTTTTGGCTTTGCCGACATATAGAATTTTCCCGTCTTTATCATAATATTGATAGACGCCGGGATTATCCGGCAAGGTGAGAATTTGAAGATCTAAGGACGGTTTTGACATTCTGTTTTATTTCTGAAGATAGAGGTTTAGCGTTTTCAAAAACCATTCCGATTTTCTGGAAAAAAGCTTAACATTGATTTAGTTTCAAATTTACGAAATCAAAAGAATAATTTCTATATTTAGATTTTATAATTCTGCATGAAAAATAGTAAGCCCTTGGTTATTTTTGGCGAGTCGATTCTGCCGGGAGAACATAAAACCATAAATGTCGAAATAGCGCGATTGCATACTACGACAAAACTCAATATTCCTGTAATTGTTCGTCGTTCAAAGCATGAAGGTCCGGTTGTTTTATTTTCGGCAGGAATTCACGGCGACGAAATAAACGGTGTAGAGGTTGTTCGACAAATCATCAGTAAAAAAATAAACCGTCCGCAGAGAGGAACAATTATTTGTATTCCAATTATCAACATGTACGGTTTCGTGAATAAATCCCGCGAGTTTCCTGACGGACGCGATTTAAATCGTGTTTTTCCCGGAAGTAAAAAAGGTTCTTTGGCAAGCCGATTTGCTTTTCATATTGTCGAACAGATTTTACCCATTATAGATTATGCAGTCGATTTTCATGCAGGAGGCGCAAGCCGTTTTAATGTGCCGCAGATTCGAATTACCGAAAATAACATGGAGTTGAAATTACTGGCAGATATTTTTAATGCACCTTTTACCTTGTATTCAAAAAATATTGGAGGCTCTTTTAGAAATACCTGCGAAAAAGCGAATATAAAAATGCTGCTTTTTGAAGGAGGAAAATCGCTTGATATAAATAATGCTGTTGCCAATGAAGGAGTGAAAGGAGTGAAGCGGTTATTGAATTATTTAAATATGCTGGATCCTAAGCATATTGTAGAGCCGGCTTTAGAATCGTCTATCTATATAAAATATTCGGTTTGGCTGCGTGCAAAATGCTCCGGTTTGCTGCATGATTATAATATGGCGGGTAAGTTTGTAACCAAAGGTACTATCTTAGCTATAATTACAGATCCGTTTGGAAAGTTTGAGCAGAAAGTAAAAGCGCCGCATGACGGATATGTTATTAACGCCAATCATTCGCCAATTGTTTACGAAGGCGATGCAATTTATCATATATCTAAAAATTCTCCTGTAAATGCCGACGAATAAAAAAGAATTACGACTTCATTATAAAAACCTTCGGGCAGCACTTTCTGAAAGTGATATCGAAGAAAAAAGTCTGGCTGTAACCAATAATTTAATTCAGATGCCTATTTGGGATAAAACCTATTATCATGTTTTTCTTCCTATTGTAGAACAAAAAGAAATCGATACTGAATTTATTCTGCATTTACTTTCAGGAAAAGATAAAGAAATTGTGATTTCTAAAAGTGATTTTGAAACCAGAGAAATGTCTCATTTTTTATTGACGGATAATACCAAAATCAAAAAAAACGAATACAATATTCCGGAGCCGGTAAACGGACTTCCTGTTCCAACAGAAAATATAGAAGTTGTTTTTGTACCGCTTTTAGCTTTTGATGTTTTTGGAAACCGAATTGGTTACGGTAAAGGTTTTTATGATAAATTCTTAGCCAATTGTAAATCCGAAACCATAAAAATTGGTCTTTCTTTCTTTGAATCGGTTGATCAGATTGATGATGTTTTTGAATCTGATATAAAATTGGATTATTGCGTAACGCCTTTAAAAATCTATACTTTTTAAAAAATTCGTTTTAAAAACAATGTAAAAAAGAAAATCCCAAATTCCAGAATTGATATTTGGAATTTGGGATTTTTTTTATTGAGATTTAAGCTTATTTTACTTCCTTAATTGTCGTAGCATCAATCCAGCCTTCCTGACCATCAGTTAATTCAATTTTTTTCCATTTTCCAACGGTTTCCATAACATACACTTTTGCGCCTTCATGAAGTAATATTATGGCAGAACCTGCTTTTTGCGGTTCGCTTCGAACTTCACTTAATTCAGAAAATACAATGGCAGGACGATCATTGTCAAAATGGTTTTTTTCAGACATTCCTGCTGAAACACTTAATAATATTGCTACTAAGAAAATGAACATTGCAATAAAGTAAATTCTTTTAGTAAGGGTAAGCTGCGAAAAGTAATAACCAATAAAACTAAGCAAAAACAAAAAGGCAATGGCAACAGAAATTTTTGCCCATTGATTGTAATCAAAAATGCCGGTAAAGTTCTGAATCAGTTTTGCAAAACCTACTTTTGGAACTTCTTTAATTTCATCAATTGTTAGTTTTTTGGCAAACTTAAGGTTGTTTAAAGTTTCAGGATCATTGGGTTTTAATACCAATGCTTTTTCATAATTATAGATAGAAGGAGCAACCTTATTTAGTTTGTAATAACTATTTGCCAGGTTAAAATATAACTCTGCCGACTGCTGTTTGTTTTCTTTAAGAATATCTTCATAAACCTGAGCAGCTTCCTGATATTGTCCCTTTTGGTACAAAGCATTTCCTTTTTCAAAGCTGCTTTGAGCAAAGAAAACCTGAGAGATTAGTAAAAAAAGATATAGTATATTTTTCATTATTATTTAGTTAAACCCGACATTTTAAAAATGCGGGCTTTATTTTTAAGTTAAAAACTAAACGATTTGCTTTTCTAATTCTGAAATAATTAAAACCGCTTTATCATAATCCTGCTGAATCGAAGCGCTTGATGCGGGAGCATAACGTGCGAATTCACAGTTTTCAGTCAAATTAATGAAATTTTGAACCGTTTCAGGGTTTGCATTTCTTGATAAAAGCAATTCACGAATATTATCTTTACTCATTTCAGTTGTTTCAATATGCAGTTTTGCTTTTAAGAAATTATGCATTGCTTTTTCCAGAGCAATATAAAAAGCTTCTTTGTTGTTAAGCTGTTTTTTAGCCTGCGATAAATATTTCTTCGCAAGTTTATTGTTCATTCTGATTCTGTTTCCAGTTACATCACTGTCAATTGCTTCTTTTTTCTTCTTAGCCAAAATGATGATTGGAATAATAGCAAATGGGAAGAATAACAAAGCGTAATATAAATTTGAACCATAAAAATCATTTTTAGCAATGCTTACTAAAGTTGTTTTTGGTTTAATATATTTAAACTGTTCTGTTTTTGTAATAACATTTTTAGATGCAGTAGAAGGATTTGCTTCTGCTAAAGTCGGACCGTCTAAAACATTGACCATAATTTCTGGAGAAGTTATGGTTTTATATGAATTCGTACTCAAATCAAAATATGAGAACGTCATTGGTTTGATGGCGTATTTCCCTTTATACTGCGGAATAATAGTGTATTTGTCGGTTATTTTTCCAGACATTCCAGACAATGACGTGGTTACTTTTTCATCGTGAACCGGATCATACATTTCTAATGCATTTGGAACAACAGGTTTTGGAAGTGTAAACAATTTCATGTTTCCGGTTCCTGAAGCACTCACAATTAGATCTAAACCTTCTCCGCTTTTTAATGTTGTTCTTGACGGAGTAACTGTAAAATTAAATTTACCAACTGCTCCAGTAAAACCTTCTGGTTTGCCAGTTTCAGGAAGCGGTCTTACACTAATTCCTTTAGCTCCGGTAGTTACAATTTTATTGTCTTCGGCAATAATCATCTGGCCAAACATATCACGTCGGTTTGTTGGCAGCTGCACTCCAATATCTAATGAAAGAGGTTCAATTGTTAATCTTCCTGATTTTTGAGGATATAGAATAGTTTTCTTTAATACTACATAATGACATCTCTGACCTTGATAACTGCCTTCTTCCATTACCAATTGTTTGATATCAATATTCTGATTCCAGAAATCATTGTATTTAGGTTTAGCAAGTTCTCTAAATCCGGTAACACCAATTTCATTAAAATACAATTTGTAAACAACCGTAATAGGCTCGTTTACGTACGGTGTTGTTTTAGAAACTTCTGCAACTAACTGTAGTAATTCATTTCCAGATGCACCGCCTTGCTGTCTGTAATCATTTGGATCTCGTTCCTGTGCTACAGCATTCGTAACTGTAACTTTTATGGGAGACGTTTTATAAATCTGGCCATTATATTCTATTGCAGCTTGTTTGATAATAACAGTTCCTTTTTTCTCAGGCTGTAAAATATAAGAGTATACTTTTTGAAAAGAGCTGCGTCCGTTAATCCAAGACTGGCTGATTTGCTGGCTTGGTCCGGCTACAAGTTTAAAACCTTCAAATGCAGGCTGATCAAAATTATCTCCGTCAACATTCATAATAAAATCAATACGGAGTCTTTCGTTAAGTCCAAGCGTGTTTTTGCTTACTTTGGCTTCAAATTGAACTTGAGCCATAAGGCCTTGAAAAGCGAGTAGTAATAGAATTAGATATCTTTTCATTAATGTTTGATCATTGTTTGTTTAACTGCTAAATCGTTTATTCGCCAAATTGTTTAATAGATAAACAAATTAATAACGATTAAACGATTCAACTTATTTTACCAGTCTTTCTCTGGTTTTTTGGTATTAGGTTTTACTTTTTGAGCGTTTACTTTATCTTGAATTTTTTTTTCTTCGTTGTTTACGGCATCTAACAAGTTCTGAACACGTTCTTTTGAAATTCCTCCAGGCATTGGTTTTGGTTCTCCTTTATTATCAGACTTGTCATCTTTTTTAGGATCATTTTTGCCATCTTTTTTGTCCTTGTCTTTGTCGCCTTTATCGTCTTTCTTGTCTTTGTCCTTATCCTTGTCTTTATTTTTGTCCTTGTCTTTGTCTTTATCTTTGTTTTTATCCTTGTCTTTGTCTTTATCCTTATTCTTGTCTTTGTTTTTATCGTTTTTAGGCGGATTTTCTTTTAGCTTTTGTTTTGCATACGCATAGTTGTAACGTGTTTCATCATCAGTTGGATCGTTACGTAAAGCCTCTTTGTATGCTTCAACAGCCTGCGAATAATCTTTCTCCTTCATAAAAACATTTCCAAGATTGTGATAAGCTTTATGCTTTTCTGGTCTTGTTTTAGCTCTTTTTATGGCATTAGCGTAAGCGTATTTTGCTTCAGAAGGCTGGTTTTGTCTGTAAATTGAGTTTCCTAAATTGTAAGACCCGGCAGCGCGTTTTGAAAATTTTGACGCCGAAATTCTATAATTGGCCTCTGCTTCAGTAAATTTATTCTGCTTATATTCTTCATTGGCATCAGGCAATGTCTTGTCTTTTTCCTGAGCAGCAGCTGCAAAAGAAAGCGTTAGTAAAATATAAAGAAGTAAATTTTTCATTCTATTTTTTTTATTTTTTGTTCCGATTTTAAAAAGGAATCTTTATTTCTTTTCGTTGAATAAATTCAACTCTTTAATCCAGTTTGTTTTTCTTTCCAAAAGGAAAATGTCTATAAATAACAACAAGAATCCAAAACCGATGAACCATTGAAACTGCGATTGAAAATCGGCCATTTGTGTCGATTCAAATTCGGTTTTCTGAATATTATTTAAGGCATTTTTAATATACTCCAAAACCTCTTTTGTATTCCCGCCGTAAACATAACCGCCTTTTGTGGCTTTTGCAATAGTTTTTAAACCTTCCTGATTTAGTTTTGTAATTACCGTTTGCCCATCCTGATCTTTCTGGTAATTTTTTACAACTCCATTTTCTTTTAAAGGAATAGTTCCTCCTTTTTCTGTTCCAACACCCACGGTAATGATTTTCATTCCAATTTTGTTAGCTTCTTCGGCCGCAGCAGAAGCGCCTTCAGAATGATCTTCACCATCAGAAATTAAAATTAAAAGTTTACTTGTTTTGCTTTTTTCATCAAAATATGTAGCAGACAATCTAATAGCTTCATCAAGAGAGGTTCCTTGTGATGAAACCATATCAGGACTCATACTCTGCAGAAACATTTTGGCAACGCTGTAATCAGATGTGATTGGTAAAACCGGGAATGCACTTCCTGCATAGGCTACAATTCCAATTCTGTCATTTCCTAATGAATTGATGATCTGAGAAACCAATTGCTTGCTTTTGTCTAAACGACTAGGTGCAACATCTTCTGCCAGCATACTTTTAGAAACATCGACAGCAAAAACGATATCAATACCTTCACGTTTTACCGTTTCCATTTTAGTTCCAATTTTCGGATTTACTAACCCAATAATTAAGCATGCTAAAGCTAAAAGTAATATCGATAATTTTAAAACTGGTTTAAAAACAGATGTTTCGGGACTCAGTTTTTTTACCATTTCGATATCACCAAATTCACGTTGTTTTTTTCTTTTCCAATACAAATTGAAAAAGAAAATACACACCACAATTGGGAGTAATAGTAAGAGATATAAATATTTTTTTTCGTCTAATTCCATTTTTTAATTCTAGTTTTCAGTCTCAGTTTTCAGTCTCAGTTTTCAGTTGTTAACTGTATACCGTGACTGCGACTAAAATATTAAATAAAGCTTCTGTAAACTGTATTTCTTAAACCAACTTCTAACAATAATAAAAATGCTGCGATTAAAACAAAGATTCTGTATTTTTCATCGTAATCGTAGAACTTTAATTCTTGTATTTCTGTTGTTTCTAATTTGTTAATCGAATTGTATATTTCGGCTAATTTATCGTTGCTTGTTGCTCTAAAATACGTTCCATCTGTTTTTTTAGCGATGCTTTTCATTAATCTTTCGTCGATTTCAACTTTCTGCATTTTGAATAAAAAACCTCCGTTTGGTGCGTATGCGTATGGAGATTCTGCCATTCCATTTGTACCAAGACCAATGGTATATACTTTTATTCCGTATTGTTTGGCAATATCTGCTGCAGTTTCAGGTTCAATAAAACCAGCGTTGTTTACACCATCTGTCAATAAAATAATAACGCGGCTTTTTGCTTTACTGTCTTTTAAACGGTTTACCGCAGTTGCTAATCCCATACCAATTCCTGTTCCGTCTTGTAAAACAGTGTCGTATCGAATACCTTTTATGGCTTCCAGAATAATAGGCTTATCACTTGTAACGGGTGTTTTTGTATAGGCCTCTGAAGCATATAAAACTAAACCAATTCTATCATTTGGACGTTCTTCAACAAAATCTGCGGCAACTCTTTTTAAAGCTTCCATACGGTTTGGCTTTAAATCTTTTGCAAGCATACTTCCAGAAACGTCAATTGCCATTACAATGTCAATTCCTTTTGTTGTTTTAGTCTGGTTGCTGATGTCTACCGTTCTTGGTCTCGCTAATGCTATAATTAGTGAACTTAAAGCAATAATTCTAAAAACATATAAGCAGGGTTTTAGCTTTGTTAAAAGCGACTGGCTATTTTTGAAACCTGCTGTTGAACTCATTTTTAATGTAGCCGACTGCTGGTTTCTTTTCCAGAAAAACCATCCAATGACAATTGGAATTAACAGAAACAACCAAAAGAATTCCGGATTTAAAAAAGTGATCTTATTATTCATTAGTTACTTGCTTTTTTAAGTTCAACAGAATTTAAAATTCGGGTTGTAATATCGTTAGCATACGTGTCGCCTTCTTCATGCAAAATGATGATTTGCTGTAATCCCTGATCTTGTTTAAAAAGCAGGATTTCATAATATGCCTTTGTGCTTGTTTTGGTTGCTGGGTTTAAAACGCTCATGGTTCCGTAACCTTTTACTCCCTGAATACCTTGATTTGTCTGGAAATCTTCTTGTTTTACAATTATATTTTGTCCGCCTTGAAGTTCAATTACTTTTAAGCTTCCTTCTAAGGCTTTAGATAAATCAATGTCAGTTGGATTTTTGAATTTAGTAGTCGAAACGGCTACATAAAAATTATCAATCATACTTCCATAAACAAAAAGCTGCATTTCCTTAATTAAAGCCATTGTTTCTTTTGGAAGTGCTTTTAAGGCATCCATACGTTTTAAAACCTTTGGAGTTTCGATAATTACACCAGGATTTCCGTATTCACTTTTTACCCATTCTCCTTCTAATAATTCTTTAGACGGATGACCAATAACATTGTCTTTTACGTATGCAAAACCTTTTGTAGCAACAAAGAAAGTTGTAGTTGCTAATAATAAAAAGACAACTGAACCAACGGCAATTGCAATTCGCTTGTTTCTTTGTTTTTTTAACTGAAGCTGAATTTGCTTTTGTTTTTGTGCTTCGTTTAATAACTGATCTTCTTCTTCAGCCGGAACTTCAGTTGGAATTGCGTTATCAAGCGTTAAAATTACTTTCTGAATTTTATTTCGGTCTTCTGTAATTTCAAAATCAAGCGGTTTCGATTTAGCAAATTTCACTAAATCGGCCTGACGTAAAACACGTTCAAGATTTTCTACCGTTTCCGGTGTTAAAGTCATTTTCTTTTTAGTCGAAGCTGTTCTGATTGCCTGAATCAATTCAGAAGTTGTACTTTCCATTGCCGGAATATGAATTGCTTCTTCAATATAGTTACGGGCAATATCTGTTAATTCGCTGTAGTATTCTTTAATTTCTCCTTTTTGAACCAGTTCTTTTTGCTCCAAATTGTTCAGCAGGCTTGTTGCTTTTTCAATAGGTGTTTTATAAACTTCTTCTTCTATTTTCTTTTTCTGATGTTTTTTAACATACCAATAAATTCCCGCACCAATTGCAAGAATTATAACTAATGCCAAAACATATTTCCACCAGTCGCCAATACCATCTTCTGCAGGGGTAATGTCTTTGATGTCATACATTTTTTGCTGTAAAGTATCGACTTTTACATTAGCAACTTCTACACGAATAGAATCTGAGAAATAAGGTTTTTTATCAATAAGAATCTTTACACTCGGAATTACATATCTTCCTGAATCAAATTGTGTTAATCCATATTTTTTGATTAATTCATAACTGCCGTCTTTTTTAACGGTATCAACCGGATACGACTGAATTACTTCCAGCGCTCCGAATCTTTTGTCTTTTGGGAAAACAACTTTTGAATTAGCATTTACAACCGTTTTAAGAGTCAGCTTAAATTCGGCTCCAATTTTATTTTTTGTTGTATCAATACTAGTTTCAACTTGTTTTTGGCCAAAAACAGCTGAAGAAAGCAAAAATAAAAAGATGTAAAACTTTAATTTCATTATGATTAACGATTGAAGATTAACGATTTTTGATTTCAGATTTATTATGAAACTTAAATCGTAATCTTTGTTTTTTATGGATTATTTTTTGATGTTTTAATACTTGAAACAAAAATTGAGATTAATTGGTTAGCTTCTGTTTTTGCTCTTGTTAAACGTTCACGATCTGTTGAAAGATTTGCTTTTTCTATTATTTTTAAACAAACAAATGTTTCTCTTAATTCTTTCAGACAAATTCCCATTTTATGGATAAAATCTTTTTTACTTTCTGCACTTTGTGCTTCTCCATAATTTAAGGCTGGTGATGTACTAGAACGAGTTATCTGACCTAATAAATGATTTCTAGCGTAATTCTTTTCAAATGTAATGGTTAGTAATATTATGCTCGCAGCAAAATCAATTAATCTATTTTCTAATTCTTGTTTAGTCATTTCTTAATTCTTTCTTTTTGTTATAATCATAATAGATCATAAATCAAAAATCGTTAATCATAAATCAAAAATCTTACCTTGATTTAAAATAACCTAATAATTTAGTTACGTAATTTTCGTCGACTCTTGTGTGAACAATACCTGCGCCAGATTTACGAAATGTATCTTTGAAATAATTTACTCTTTCCTGATAATGTTTTTCGTAATTCATTCGCACGGTTTTTGAACCTGTATCGACTAACTGCGTTTTTCCGGTTTCGGCATCTAACATCGTTACCATTCCTAAATTCGGAATTTTTTCTTCGCGGATATCGTACACACGAACACCTGTAAGGTCATGCTTTTTTGAAGCAATTTTTAAGGTCTGTTCATAATTTTCAGACATAAAATCTGAAATCATAAAAACTATTGCTTTCTTTTTTTGAGTTCCTGATAAGAATTTTAAAGCTTGTGCAACATCTGTTTTCTGACTTTTTGGTTCGAATTCGATTAATTCACGAATAATTCTCAAAACATGCGAACGGCCTTTTTTGGGCGGAATGTATAATTCGACATTGTCAGAAAATAAGATTAATCCAATCTTATCATTATTTTGTGTAGCCGAAAAAGCCATCGTTGCAGCAATCTCTGTTACGATGTCTTTTTTAAACTGACTTTTTGAACCAAAACCTTCAGAACCCGAAATATCAACCATTAAAACCATGGTTAATTCACGTTCTTCTTCAAAAACTTTTACGTGGGCTTCGTTGTAGCGTGCGGTTACATTCCAATCGATGTTACGAATATCATCACCGTATTGGTATTGACGCACCTCGCTAAACGTCATTCCTCGTCCTTTAAATGAAGAGTGGTATTCACCCGAAAAGATATGATTACTCAGTCTTTTGGTCTTGATTTCTATTTTCCGTACTTTTTTTAAAAGCTCTTTTGTATCCATTCTATTTGTTTAAAGTTTAAAGTTTAAAAGTTTCAAGTTTGCTTGAGAACAACTTGAAACTTGAAACCTGAAACAAATTTTTAAGGTACTTCAATCTCGTTTACGATTTTGTTGATAATGTCTACAGAAGTAATATTTTCGGCTTCAGCCTCGTATGTTATCCCAACTCTGTGACGTAATACATCATGCACAACAGCGCGAACATCTTCTGGAATTACATAGCCACGGCGTTTAATGAATGCGTAACATTTAGCAGCATTTGCTAAGTTGATACTTCCACGCGGAGATGCTCCAAAACTGATAAGCGGTTTTAAGTCGGCTAATTTGTATTTTTCTGGATAACGTGTAGCAAAGATGATATCTAAGATATATTTTTCGATTTTTTCATCCATATAAACTTCACGAACCGCTTCCTGCGCACGTAAAATTTGATCTACAGAAACTACAGGATTTACTTTTTCGTAACTTCCTTTTAAGTTCTGGCGGATTACAAAACGTTCTTCGTCAATTTTTGGGTAATCAATTACCGTTTTTAACATAAAACGGTCAACCTGAGCTTCAGGCAGTGCATATGTTCCTTCCTGTTCAACAGGGTTTTGAGTTGCTAAAACTAAAAACGGACGGTCTAATTTGAAAGTTGAGTCACCAATCGTAACTTGTTTTTCCTGCATCGCCTCTAAAAGTGCAGATTGTACTTTTGCAGGCGCACGGTTAATCTCATCGGCAAGGACGAAATTGGCAAAAATTGGTCCTTTTTTAATAGAAAATTCGTTTGCTTTGATGTTGTAAATCATGGTTCCGATAACATCGGCAGGAAGTAAGTCTGGTGTAAACTGGATACGGCTGAAAGAACCCTGAACCGCTTGTGACAAAGTATTAATCGCCAAAGTTTTTGCTAAACCCGGAACACCTTCAAGTAAAATATGCCCCTGACCCAAAAGACCGATTAATAGACGCTCGACCATGTGTTTCTGGCCCACAATAACTTTGTTCATTTCCATTGTAAGAAGGTCTATAAAAGCACTTTCTCTCTCAATTTTTTCATTTATCGCTCTAATGTCTAAAGTCGTTGTATTTTCTTCCATATAAATATTTTTAAAAACCTTGATTTGTACGCCTAATTTTTGAGAGTGCAAATTGAATATTTTTTGAGAAGTAAGATGTTAAAGAATGGTTAAAACTTCGACCAAACACCTAATTTTAAGGACGAATTGTGAATCTATTTTTATATTTTTAAGAACTTTGATGAATATGTTTTTCAAAAGCATATTTATTACCAAAAATAACTCAATATAACCATGAGCAAAACAAGATTATCGCCTATAATTTCGGGCACTATGAATTGGGGTGTTTGGGATAAAAACCTTACATCAAAAGAAATGGAAAACATGATACAAATCTGTATCGAAAACAAAATCACAACTTTTGACCACGCCGATATTTACGGTGATTATACGACCGAAGCCGATTTTGGTAAGGCCTTTAAAGACAGTAAGATCTCGCGTGAAAAATTACAATTAATAACAAAATGCGGTATTCAGCTGGTAACTGAAAGCCGTAAAAACAAAATCAAACATTACGATTATTCAAAAGACTACATCATTTGGTCTGTTGAAGAATCTTTAAAGAAATTGAAAACAGATTATGTTGATTTATTTTTACTGCACAGACCAAGTCCGTTAATGCAGGCAGATGAAATTGCAGAAGCTGTAGAAAAATTAAAATCAGAAGGAAAGATTTTAGATTTCGGACTTTCAAATTTCACAAGTTCTCAAACGGAGTTAATTCGCCAGAAAACAGAAGTGAGTTATAATCAGGTACAATTTTCGGCAACTCATTATGAACCAATGATCGACGGAAGTTTAGATTATATGCAGACAAACGGAATTCGTCCGTTATCATGGAATCCGCTTGGAACTGTTTTTAGAGAAGACACCAAAAAAACGCGTCGTTTGAAAAAACTATTCTCGACTTTGCTTGAAAAATATCATTTAGGTGCAGATACGCTTTTATTGGCCTGGATTTTAAAACATCCTGCTAATGTTATTCCAATTGCAGGAACGGTTAACGTTGCCAGAATTCAATCTTTAGTAAAAGCAGTTGAACTTGATATGGACAAAGAAGACTGGTTTGCTATCTGGACAGAAAGTATGGGCGACGATGTGGCTTAAATAAAAATATTGGCCCACAGATTTTACGGATTTAAAAAATTACAATGTAAATCTGTTTAATCCGTAAAATCAGTGGGCAAAAAACAAATACTCATAATGAAAAAAACAGTTTTAATTACTGGTGCTACAAGCGGAATTGGAAAAGCAACGGCTCAGATTTTAGCAAAAAACAATTTTAAAATTATCCTTTGCGGCAGACGTAAAGAACGTTTGGAAGAATTAGAAAAAGAACTTTCTGCTTTTACAGATGTACATTCGCTTTCTTTTGATGTTCGTGATAAAAATGATGTTCTGGAAAAAATCGAAGCGCTTCCTGCTGAATTTTCAGATATTGATATTTTAATTAATAATGCCGGAAATGCACACGGTTTAGATCCAATTCAAACAGGAGATTTAGGCGATTGGGATGCCATGATTGATATTAATGTAAAAGGACTTTTGTATGTTTCTAAAGCAGTAATCCCGAAAATGACTGCTAAAAAATCCGGACACATTATTAATATTGGTTCAACAGCTGCAAAAGAAGTTTATCCAAACGGAAATGTGTATTGCGGAACCAAACATGCCGTTGATGCGATTACTGCGGGTATGCGAATCGATTTAAATCCATTTGGAATTAGAGTTGGTGCTATTCATCCCGGAATGGTCGTAACAGAATTTAGTGAAGTGCGTTTTAAAGGTGATGTCGAAAGAGCTTCAAATGTTTATAAAGGATTTGATCCGCTTCAGGCAGAAGATATTGCAGATATAATTCATTTTGTGGTTTCAAGACCGTATCATGTAAATATTGCTGATTTAGTTGTAATGAGCACCGCGCAGGCATCTTCGACGATTGTCAAGAAGACATTATAGATCTATAGATTTTAGACTTCTTAGATTTTTTGTTCTAAGAAGTGTAAAGTCTAAGAAAGTCTAAAAATCCAAAATTCTAAGAAGTCTAAAAATGATTAATAAACGCCTTTTAATAAAAAACCTACTGGCTCACAATGACGAGAGCAGTTTTTATGATAAAAAAAGGCAGTTGAATCTTCATTCCAGAGAAGGAAAAGCAAAGTTTTTAAAACATATTTGTGCACTTTCAAACTCTAATCCAGCGAATAATTCTTATATCGTTGTGGGCGTTGAAGATCAGGATAATGAAATTGTAGGTGATGATTTCTTTGATGACAGCCGAATTCAGAATCTTGTCAATGCCTTTCTTGAAAATCCTCCAAGAATTCAATACGAAAATGTTCCGTTTCCGAATCTTCCAAAAGATAAAGTGATTGGTCTGGTAACTATTAAACCCAAAAGTCAGATTTCTTATTTTAAAAAAGGCATTCACACTATACCTGCCAACAGCATATTTGTGCGAAGAGGAAGTAATTCTACTCCGGTAGAAGAGCATGAAGAAATTGAAAAGAATTATCAAAATATCGAAACGGTAATTGGTATTGAGAACAGTTCCCGAAACAGTATTCAATACACCCTTGATGGTGTAATCGATTTTATGAATTTCAGACATAAAGATATGTCGCCAAAATATCGGGTTTTTAAAGAACTGTTTGTAATCTGCTGGGCGGGAGTTCCTAAAAAATCCAGAGAAATCACTTTTTTATCACGAGTAGATATTGAATTAATAAACGAACAGGTTAAACTTTTTTATTCGGCTCAGGATGTGGTTACCATTTTTTATGATGATGATAGTTTTACAATTACCGAATATGTTCCTTTAGGATTGAATGATAAAACAAGTTATTATCCTCTTGAAAAACAAACTATTCACTTTTTTGATAATGGATATTATAAAATTGACAGGGAGATACTTTTTCAGCCTCCGGAATTCAATAGGAAAATGTTGTATCATATTTACAATTCTAACCTGGCATTGCTTCAAAAATTAGAAAAAGGAATCTCATTGTCTGATCGTGAATTAACTGATCTGGAAAATCTGCCTTCCACTTTTATGATTTGTTATTTGAATGGTTTTGATGATGCCAAACAAAAATTAATTGATGCCAAATTGCTTTTAAAACCTTTTAGTCAGACTTATTTATCTTTTAAAGAAGCTTTGAGGGTTTTGAGAAAGATGAAATATGATGTTCAATAAAGGTTCTGAGTTGCTGAGAGGCTAAGGTTCTGAGGTTTTTTCTGTAGAGACGAGACTGCAGTGCGACTAACCCATGCTGGAATTATTTACTGAAATTTCAAATATTTGCTCACTTTATCGTATGGAAATACGATTTCTTTTGGGCCATCTGCATAAGATGCAGCTTCATAAGAGTTGTAATATAAAAGCAAACCTTCAGAAGTGTAAAAAATATTCTGAGATAATTGAAATTTATCATTTTCAAACATCAGTCCGGTTGCATTTATGTTTGCTTTTTCTGGAATGTGATACTTGGCTCTGAATTCTTTTTCGGCGAAAGCCTTAAATTCTTTCTCATTTTTAAAAAGGTCTTTGTTAAAAATGAATTTTCCGGTTTTTCTGTTAAATAATAGAGATCTAAAACCTTGATACCCGTGAGCACCACCGGTA
Source organism: Flavobacterium sp. KACC 22758 (assembly GCF_028736135.1). NCBI lineage: Bacteria > Pseudomonadati > Bacteroidota > Flavobacteriia > Flavobacteriales > Flavobacteriaceae > Flavobacterium > Flavobacterium sp. KACC 22758. The sequence goes on along the minus strand of NZ_CP117878.1, from coordinate 5,254,637 downwards.
AAAGTGTAATGATTTATTTTGATGTTTACAATCTGCTCTGATTCAAACTCAATATTTCCGGTTATTTTTCCTTCCCATCCAAAAGTATCATTTGGAAATTTCTGGTGCATTTCTTCATAAGAAGCAATAAAAGATTTTGATAATGATTTGTAATCATTAACCTTTGTAGAATCTTCTCCAAAATATATTATTTCTTTTATGACAGCAAATACCTTTTTGTTTATACTGTCAGCAACAACCTTTTTATTTTTAGCAATTGGGACTTCTATTGTGATATCCGGACAGTCATTTTTGCACGGAATAGTAGATTTTTCTTCAAATGTTTCATTCTCAAATGAAAGCTCTTTTTTGCAACTTGTAAAAATCAAACACAATAAGATTGTAAATATGTAATTTTTCATATCAAAAAGTGTTAATTATCTACAAAGGTAAGAAGTTGTGTCCCGATAAAATAAATTAAAAGGTAAATTTGTACAAGAATTAAGGAAATAAAATTTATAACTATATGAAATTCAATACAAAAGTAATACATGGTGGCCAGCATCATGATCCAAGTACCGGTGCTGTTATGCCTCCAGTATATCAAACTTCAACTTTTATTCAGACAAGTCCGGGGAAACCTCTGGGTGATTATGAATACAGCAGGGCTTCAAACCCAACTCGTACAGCTTTAGAAGAAGCTTTGGCAAGTATTGAAAATGGTACACGCGGATTGGCTTTTTCTTCTGGTTTAGCTGCAACAGATTGTATTTTAAGATCGTTTAAAGCAGGTGATGAAGTTATTGCAATGGATGATTTGTACGGAGGAACTTACCGTATGTTTTCTAGAATTTATAAAGATTCAGGAATTAAATTTCATTTTGTTGATATGACAGATTTAGCAAAATTGAAATCACTTATCAATGAAAACACAAAATTAGTTTGGGTTGAAACGCCTACAAACCCGTTAATGAAATTAGCCGATATTGCTGAAGTAGCTAAAATCACTAAAGAACATAAAATTTGGTTTGCGGTTGATAATACTTTTGCAACACCTTATTTGCAAAAACCGCTTGATCTAGGAGCTGATATCGTTATGCATTCTGCAACAAAATATTTAGGAGGACATTCTGATGTAATTGCGGGGGCTTTAATTGTTAAAGATGAAGCTTTAGGAGAACAATTGCACTTTCAGCAGTTTGCTACTGGAGCAACTTTAGGGCCAATGGATAGTTTTTTGGTTTTAAGAGGAATAAAAACTTTAGCTTTAAGAGTACAAAGACATTGTGAAAATGGAGAAAAAGTAGTTGAATATTTAAGTAAACATCCTAAAATTAATAGAGTTTATTATCCGGGATTAGAAAATCATCCGTTTCATGAAATTGCTAAAAAACAAATGAAAGCTTTTGGAGGAATGGTTTCTTTTACTTTTAAATCAGGCAAAAAAGAAGATTCTATTGCGTTTTTAGAGAAGCTTAAGGTATTTACTTTAGCTGAATCTTTAGGCGGGGTAGAGTCATTAGCAAATCACCCGGCTTTAATGACACACGCATCGATTCCTGCAGATAAAAGAGCAGAAGTAGGAATTACTGATGATCTTGTCCGACTAAGTGTTGGTATTGAAGATGCAGAAGACTTAATTGCTGATTTGGAGCAAGCTTTAGCATAAAAAAGTAATTTTATAAAAATAAAAAATCCCAAATTCCAATCTTTATATTATGGAATTTGGGATTTTTTTTATGTTGTAATTTTTTTAGAATTCTAAATAATAAATGTATCCAAAGTTAAACCAAACCTGCCAGTCATTTGATTTGTTTTCTTTGTAAACGTCTTTATTAGGGTTTAAACCGTCAATCCAGTCAGAGTTGTACATCTGAAAACGAGTTTCAAACATTAGGTCACTCATTGTTGTTATTTTGTAATGTACACCAATAGCTGCAGTTGCAGATAATGCTATGCCATTTTCACTGGCAAAACCATGTGCATGACCATCAGAAGGCATTAAGTATTTTCCTGGTGTTACATTAGGAAGAGTCATTTCTCCTAATTTAGAGCTAACATTTGTAGAGTAATAACTTACCATGAAACCTGCACTCATATACGGACTGAAACCTCTAATTGTATTCTCAAAATCATGTATTTTCATAAAAGGAGAAAATTCTAATTGAGATCCTAATCCTACTACGGTAGAAGTTGCATGCATATTTCTTAATTGCTGAGCAAGTAATCCGTTTGGTTTTCTGTCAACCCATTGACCAAAATGTTTAAGATTTGTACGGGCGAAAGATAATTCAGATCTTACTTTAAAATGTTCAGTAAAAAAGCTTTCACGATTATTAGCAGCAGAAAAGTTTAACCAGTGAGCTAAACCAATACCGAAACCGGTATTTCCAATGTTGGTGTCAACATTATGTCTTTCACCAAAATCAGACTGTAAAGTTACAGGACCTGCAAAAATTCCAATCTCATGTGCGAGACTTGATTGCGCTGTGGCAATTGTTGAAAAACTAAATAAGGCGAAAATTGTGGTATATAGGTATTTAGGCATTGTTCGGGGCTTTCAAAATATTGGCAAATATATAAAAAAGGAATTCCAAACAAAATATAAAATTCGTCTATTAAACAATTAGTAACAAAACACTTAATTTTCTGACTTTAACTGAAGTGAATTGATGTAAATTCGGAAGGGAAAAATTGTATTTTCGGCATTGTTTAGAAATAACACAATTCTATCTCAAAAACGAAAAAAAATAACAAATCATATTCATTTTGATGTATCTTTGTCTGTTGTAACGAAAACGTTTTCTTAAAACGTATTTTCTTATTTAAACGATTAAGTATAAAACTATTATTTGAATAATTTATTTTAAAAATGGAACAAAAAATAAATGAATTTATGGCTCTGGTTGAGTCAAAAAATCCAAATGAGCCAGAATTCCTTCAAGCCGTTAGAGAATTTGCTGAAACAGTAATTCCATTTATTGCAGAAAGAAAAAAATACGATGGGAAAAATTTACTTTTAAGAATAGCTGAGCCTGAAAGATCTATAATTTTTAGAGTTCCGTGGGTTGACGATAAAGGAGAAATAATTGTAAATAGAGGATTTAGAATCCAGATGAATTCTGCAATTGGTCCATATAAAGGAGGAATCAGATTTCATCATACAGTAAATTTATCTGTTTTGAAATTTTTGGCATTCGAACAAGTTTTCAAAAATAGTTTGACAACTCTTCCAATGGGTGGAGGAAAAGGAGGTTCTGATTTTGATCCTGAAGGAAAATCTGATGGTGAAATTATGCGTTTCTGCCAATCATTCATGACTGAGTTATGCCGTCATATTGGTCCAGATCTTGATGTTCCTGCCGGAGATATTGGTGTAGGTGCCAGAGAAATTGGTTATTTATTTGGTCAGTATAAAAGAATTAGAAATGAATTTACCGGAGTGTTAACCGGAAAAGGTCTTGCTTATGGTGGTTCATTAATTAGACCAGAAGCTACAGGTTATGGAGTTGTTTATTTTACAGACCAAATGCTTCGTACTATCGGTCACGAAATTAAAGGTAAAAGAGTTGCGATTTCAGGATTTGGAAACGTAGCTTGGGGAGTTGCTTTAAAAGTAAATGAATTAGGAGGAAAAGTAGTTACTCTTTCTGGTCCTGATGGTTATATTTACGATGAAGAAGGTATTTCTGGAGAAAAAATTGATCATATGCTTGAAATGAGAGCAACTGGTGATAACAGAGCTGAGAGATATTTAGAAAAATATCCAAAAGCTGTATTCCATAAAGGAAAAAGCCCTTGGGAAGTAAAAGTTGATATTGCTATTCCATGTGCAACTCAAAATGAATTGACAGGAGAAGACGCAAAAAAACTAATCGATAATGGTGTTTTATGTGTAACAGAAGCTGCTAATATGCCTTCTACATTAGATGCAATTAAACTTTTCTTAGATAATAAAGTTCTTTTTGCTCCAGGAAAAGCTGCAAATGCAGGTGGTGTTGCTGCCTCTGGATTAGAAATGACACAAAACTCTATTCGTTTAAACTGGACTAGCGAAGAGGTAGATTTAAGATTGAAAGAAATCATGGTTGGAATTCACAACCAATGTAAAAAATATGGTGCAGAAGAAGATGGTTATGTTAACTATGTAAAAGGAGCTAATATTGCCGGATTTGTTAAAGTTGCCGATGCTATGCTTGCACAAGGTGTAGTCTAAGATTAATTACAATTGAAAAATGCTCTCATTTGTCTCTAAAGATAAATCGAGAGCATTTTTTTATTTATAAAGAACAAAAAACAAATACTGTCGTTTGTAGTATATTTGTCTATCTGAAAATATCAAATAATGGTAAAAAGATTTCTGTGTTTTTTGTTTTTCCTTTTATTTCAATTTGGCTTTGCTCAAGGCCAGCTGTCGTGGCAGGGTTATTTTTCGTTTAATGAAATAAAAGATATTTCAGAATCTTCAACAACGATTTATGCAGCTTCAGAAAATGCATTGTTTTCTAAAAACTCGGCTTCAAATGCTTTAAAAACAATCACAACTGTTGACGGGCTTTCCGGACAGACTATATCTGCGGTTTATTATAGTCAGGCTTTTAAAAAAACAATTACAGGTTACGAAAACGGACTCTTGACTGTAATTAATGAGGCTGATGGCAGTGTAATAAAAAAAGTAGACATCATTAATAAACAATTACCTGCAAGTATTAAAAAGATAAATCATTTCTTAGAGCATGATGGTTTACTATATGTTTCCTGCGATTTTGGAATTGTGCAGTTCAACTTGACTACTTTACAATTCGGAGATACTTATTTTATAGGTGATAATGGAGCTGAGATAAGTGTAAAACAAACAGCAATTTTCAACGGATTTATTTTTGCTGCAACTTCCAGCGGTATTAGAAGAGCAAGTATTACAAACCCCAATTTAATTGATTTTAGTCAATGGACAGTTGTAAACTCCGGAGATTGGTCAGGTATAAGCGCATTAGATACTGAATTGATTGCCATAAATTCAGCAGGAAATATACATAGATTCAATTCAAGTACCTTTGTTGGATTTTTACAATTACCACAGCCTTCTGTTGATATGCGTGTAGTAAATCATAATTTATTTATTACAACTGCCAATACTGCTTATGTTTATAATAACCAGATGGTTTTGAACCGTCAAATTGTAAACTCACAGCTTCCAGAGCTTAATTTAACTTTTTCCTGTTCATCGGCTGTAGGAGATGTAATTTATATCGGAACAAAAGAAAAAGGTTTGTTTTCTTCTGCACTTTCAGGAATTGGAACTTTTGAAAATAATACGCCCGATGGTCCAATACGCAATAATATTTTTTCAATTGATGCTTCGCCAAATTCACTTTGGGCTGTCTATGGAGATTATGATATTTATTATAATCCTTATCCTTTAGATAGTTATGGTATAAGTAAACTTAGTAACTCAAAGTGGTTAAATATTCCATATTCAGAAGTTTATGATGCTAAGTCTATTACACGTGTAATTGTAAATCCAAATAATGAAAAGCAGGTTTATGCGAGTTCCTTTTTCTCTGGATTGCTGCGAATAGAAAGTGATATTCCGAATCATTTGTTTAACGAAAAAAACAGCGGTCTAGAGTCCATTACTTTTGAAGGTCCGACTTATATCGATGTTCGTATAAATGGAACTGCTTTTGACAAATCAGGAAATCTTTGGGTGACCAACAGCCGTATCAAAAACGGATTGAAAGTTTTAAAAACAAACGGAGATTGGGTAAGTTATGCCACAAGTACAATTTTAAATAATGCCGAAAGTAATAATTACGCCAATATTGTTATCGACAAAAATAATACAAAATGGATCTCAACTTATAATGATGGCGTAATTGCATTTAATGAAAATGGTAATGTTTTTAAAAAGATAACTACTGGAGCTGATACCGGAAATCTGCCGTCAGCTGATGTTAGATCGGTAGCAGTTGATACAAAAAACCAGCTTTGGATTGGAACAACAAAAGGATTAAGAGTATTGTCTAATGTTGGAAATTTTCAAACAGACAGTCAGCTAAAAGCAAATCCAATAATTATTATTGATGATAATCTGGCTCAGGAATTAATGTACGAACAGTTTATTACTTCTATTGTAGTCGACGGTGCCAATAATAAATGGATTGGTACAGTAGATTCAGGAATTTTTATGGTTTCTCCAAATGGTCAGGAAACAAAATATCATTTTACAATTAACAATTCTCCTCTGCCAAGTAATACTATAAATGATATTAAAATTAACAGTTCTACCGGCGAAGTTTTTATTGCAACAAATAAAGGAATGATTTCTTTTAAAGGAATTGCAACTGGTGCTAATGAAGATTTAAATAATGTATATGTATATCCAAATCCGGTTAGGCCAACTTATTCCGGAACTGTAAAAGTTGCCGGCTTAATTGACAAGGCTAATATCAAAATTACAGATATCGAAGGAAATTTGGTTTACGAAACAACTTCAGAAGGAGGAACTATAGAGTGGGATACAACTGCTTTTGGAAGGTATAAAGTGTCGTCAGGCGTTTACATGATTTTCATTTCAGCACAAGACGGCGGCGAAACAAAGGTTAAGAAGGTTATGATAATTCGATAGTTTTAAGTCTCAGTCTCAGTTTTTACAATCCACAATCTAAAGTCTGCAATCTACAATATAAAATAGTGCAAATCAAAACCAAAGCAATAGTAATCTCATCATTAAAATTTCAGGAAAAAAGCCTGATTGTAAAATGTTTTACGCTTTCAAACGGATTGAAATCTTATTTTGTACGAGATGCGTTTTCAAGTCGGAAAGCAAGTCAGAAAATTGCGTATTTTCAGCCGTTATCTATTTTAGAGATCGAAGCTGTGCATAAGAACAAAGGAACTCTTGAGAACTTCAAAGAAATAAAAACGGCAGTTCCTTTTCAAACCATTCATACAGATATTTTTAAAAGCACAATAGTGATGTTTTTGTCTGAAATGCTTCATTATTCCATTCAGGAAGAAGAAAAAAACGAACCGCTTTTTGTATTTTTAGAAACTGCTTTAACCTGGCTGGATCATCATGAAGATATTTCTAATTTTCATTTGATTTTACTTCTGGAAATCACAAAATATCTTGGTTTTTATCCAGATGTTTCTGAAATAGATTTGCCTTATTTTGAGATGAAAGAAGGAATTTTTACGCTCTTTCATACTTCAACAGCACTTTCTGAACATGAAACAAATTTACTTAAAAAACTTCTTGATCTAAAATTTGACAATAGTCAGAAAATCTTTCATGTTGTTGAAAGGCAGATACTTCTTCGGGTTTTGATTGATTTTTACAGCGCTCATTTAGATGGGTTTAAAAAACCTAAGTCACTGGATATTTTGAAAGAAATCTTTTCTTAATAACTGTATCCGATTTTCATATATTTGGCACACCAAAACAAATTTATATGAAAAGAATAATTACTTTTTTACTTCTTATTTTAATAAACCCCGTTTTTTCGCAATCTGTCGATTTAGATCCGCATAGTTTTAATGTATCTTATGTAAACCTTCCTCCAAAACCGGTTGTAGATAGAAAAAACAGAACCTATCATTTAGCCCTTAATCCTACTAGTATTGCCTGGTTTAAAGATGCCAAGGATAATTTGGAATATAATTTTTCTATAGATGGATTTAAAAATGTGCCTTCAGGCGGTTACTTCGAAATTGCGGTTGATTTATGGGATCCTGTCACTTTGCCGCTGGGAGTAAGAAAAGTTGAGAATAAAGTAAAAGATTCAAATGGAAAAGAAAGAATTGAAATTTCTTTTGTGTCTGGAGTTAAAGTGCGAGAATTAGGAAGTTTCTCTGTTAAATGTGCATCTGACGCATCTTTTAATAGAAAGTATAGTTTAGAAAATTCATTTACAATAGAAAATTCATTTTCAAATCCTGATGATGCCCGAAAATTTATTGATGTTGAAATGTATGCGGTAAGAAGTAACTATTTATCACGCGTTGCTTCAAGTATGGATGTAAGATTGAATCGTGACTATGGTTATAGTGTGGAGCAAACATCAGATTATGTCTGGATTTTAGATTCTAAAAAGCATCCTGAATATGACAGCAGTGTTAAAGCGCTTTCAAGTATAAAGGCAATTTTTAATAAAATGGAGTATAATGAAGATGTAGCTCCTTTAAAAAAAGAATTAGAGCCCGTAATTGAGTACTTTAAAGGAATCGATAAAACTTATGCTGAAGATGAAAGAAAACATAGAAAACTGCGATATGAAGCCTATTTTAATCTGGCTGTTATCTATCATTATTTAGACATGCCGGATGAATCAGATATTTGGTGCGATAAGTTAATCGAGAATAAATACGATGCTTCTGACGGAAAAAGCATAAAGCTTAAAAATGAAAGTTTAAGAGAAATTTTTGCTGTAAATCAGGTTACAAGCAGACATATGGATGTCGAAGCCCGAACAAATGGTGTTAAAGAAGAAGAAGTAGATGTTGCTAATTTTGATCCTAATTATTTCCTGAAAAATGATCCAAAATACCAATTGGTTTCTCTTATTCTGGCTGCAAATGATACTGTTTCCGGATATGCAAAAATAAGAGCGTTAGAAAATCTAGACCGAAAAATTTCAGTAAGTATTCCGGATGAAAACGGAAATCATAACCATATTTTCAAAACTTATTTTGCAGATCAGGTTACTAGATTAATTATCCGTGAAAATGATTTTTATTCAACCGTATCTTTCAAAGAAGCTTTAAGGGCGGGTTCAAAACCGGTCTTTAGATTTGTTCGTGAGATTTTAAATGGTAAAACAATTTCGTTATATGGATATCAAAATAGTGAGATAATTATAAAAAAACAAAATGAAGCTTTTGGTGCATCTACAAGTTCTGTCGGCTGGCAGATGAATACCAAATCTAAATTTGCAGAACTTGCCAGACCTTGTCCAAAATTAGCAGCAAGGGCAAATGGAACAGAATTTCAAAACGATCTTAATTCGTTGATGAAATTTGTAGAAGCATTAGATGCATGTAAATAAGACTTAATTTAAATGAAATAAAAAAGGACTACAGTTTTCAGCTGTAGTTTTTTTGTTTCAAATCTTAACCATTTTTATTCAGTTTTATTTTAAAACCATTTAAAACGTTAGCATTTGTTAAAAAATATGTTATAAATTGGTTCAAAATGGTCTTTTTTCCTTCATCTTTTATCTATTTTCCTCAAAATTCCTTACTTTCGCACCTCGTTTAAGAAAAGGATAAAATGAGTACAAAATTTACTGAATACAAAGGACTTGACTTACCAGCGGTAGCGTCTGAAGTTCTTGATTTTTGGAAGAAAGAAAATATATTTGAAAAGAGTGTAACAACTCGCGAAGGTGCTGAGCCTTTCGTATTTTTTGAAGGTCCGCCTTCAGCAAACGGATTACCGGGAATTCACCACGTGATGGCGCGTGCGATTAAAGATATTTTTTGCAGATATAAAACTCAAAAAGGTTTTCAGGTTAAAAGAAAAGCCGGATGGGATACTCACGGTTTGCCTGTAGAATTGGGTACCGAAAAAGAATTAGGAATTACAAAAGAAGATATTGGTAAAACAATTTCTATTGAAGAATATAACGAAGCGTGTAAAAAAACCGTTATGCGTTATACTGACGTGTGGAATGATTTGACCGAAAAAATGGGGTATTGGGTAGATATGGAAGATCCATATGTGACTTATAAACCAAAATATATGGAATCGGTTTGGTGGCTTTTGAAACAAATCTATGATAAAGGTTTGTTGTACAAAGGATACACAATTCAGCCTTATTCTCCAAAAGCAGGAACAGGATTATCTTCTCACGAAGTAAATCAGCCTGGAGCTTATCGTGATGTTACCGATACTACGATTGTAGCACAATTCAAAACTTTGCCAGAAACGCTCCCAAGCTTTTTACAAGGTTTTGGAGATATTCACATTTTGGCTTGGACAACAACTCCTTGGACATTGCCGTCGAATACAGCTTTAACAGTTGGGCCAAAAATCGATTATGTTTTAGTAAAAACATTTAATCAATATACTTTTGAGCCAATAAATGTTATTTTGGCTAAAAACTTAGTTGGAAAACAATTTGGGAAAGGATATTTCGTAAGTGAAGACGACACTGATTTTGACAATGTGAAAAACGGCGACAAAAAATTGCCTTATAAAATCTTAACAGAAGCAAAAGGAGCAGATTTAGTAGAAATTCGTTATGAGCAATTATTGCCTTACGTGTTGCCATATCAAAATGCTGAAAATGCATTTAGAGTAATTTCAGGAGATTTCGTTACAACAGAAGATGGAACAGGAATCGTGCATACAGCTCCAACTTTTGGTGCAGATGATGCTAAAGTGGCAAAAGAAGCAAAACCAGAAGTGCCGCCAATGTTGGTTCTTGATGAAAACGGAACAGCAGTTCCTTTAGTTGATTTACAAGGAAAATTCACTTCTCATTTAGGTGATTTAGCGGGTAAATATGTTAAAAACGAATATTACGATGCAGGACAAGCTCCAGAGAAATCTGTAGATGTTGAAATCGCTATTCGTCTTAAAGAAGAAAACAAAGCTTTTAAAGTTGAAAAATACGTGCACAGTTATCCACACAGTTGGAGAACAGATGAGCCGTTATTATATTATCCACTAGATTCATGGTTCATAAAAGTAACCGATGTAAAAGATAGAATGTTCGACCTGAACGAAACTATCAATTGGAAACCTAAATCTACTGGTGAAGGACGTTTTGGGAACTGGCTTAAAAATGCCAACGACTGGAACTTATCTCGTTCTAGATATTGGGGTATTCCTTTGCCAATCTGGAGAACAGAAGATAAAACAGAAGAAGTTATTATCGGTTCTGTTGAAGAATTGTACAATGCAATCGAAAAATCAATCGAAGCAGGTTTTCAAAAAGAAAATCCGTTTAAAGATTTTGAAATCGGAAACATGTCTGAATCAAATTATGATTTAATTGACTTGCACAAAAATGTCGTGGATGCTATTACTTTAGTTTCAGCTTCTGGGAAACCAATGAAGCGCGAAAGTGATCTAATCGACGTTTGGTTCGATTCTGGAGCAATGCCGTATGCACAATGGCATTATCCTTTTGAGAACAAAGATAAAATTGATGGAAACAAAGATTTTCCAGCGAATTTCATTGCTGAAGGAGTAGATCAAACTCGTGGATGGTTTTATACCTTACATGCTATAGGGACTTTAGTTTTTGATAAAGTAGCCTATAAAAACGTTGTTTCAAACGGTTTGGTTTTGGATAAAAATGGAATCAAAATGTCTAAGAGTAAAGGAAATACTATAGACCCATTTAAAACCATTGCAGAAAACGGTCCTGATGCTACACGCTGGTATATGATTATGAATGCAAATCCGTGGGATAACTTGAAGTTTGATCTTGAAGGAATTGCTGAGGTTAAACGTAAATTCTTTGGAACTTTATACAACACCTATTCATTCTTTTCGTTATATGCAAACATCGACGGATTTAAATATGAAGAAGCTGAAATTCCGTTAAACGAAAGACCAGAAATCGACCAATGGATTATTTCTGAATTACATTCGTTAATCAAATTTGTTGACGAATGCTACGAAGATTACGAGCCAACAAAAGCTACAAGAGCCATTTCTGACTTCGTTCAGGAAAACTTAAGTAACTGGTATGTTCGTTTATGCCGTCGTCGTTTCTGGAAAGGCGAATATGCAAAAGATAAAATTGCAGCTTACCAAACGCTTTATACTTGTTTGCTTACGATCAGTAAATTAAGCGCTCCGATAGCTCCTTTTTTCATGGATAAATTGTACAGAGATTTGACAGTTTCTACAGGAACCGAGGATTTTGCTAGTGTTCACTTGGCTGAATTTCCAAAATTTGTCGAAAACTTTGTTAATAAAACGTTGGAAAGCAAAATGCAGAAGGCGCAGACGATCTCATCTTTGGTTTTATCACTGCGTAAAAAAGAGATGATTAAAGTTCGCCAGCCTCTGCAAAAGGTAATGATTCCGGTACTTGACGACAATCAGCGTGCTGAAATTGAAGCAATTTCTGACCTTGTAAAAGCCGAAGTGAACGTGAAAGAAATCGAACTTTTAGACGATGCTTCAGGTATTTTAGTGAAACAGATTAAGCCTAATTTTAAAGCTCTTGGGCCACGTTTTGGAAAAGACATGGGCTTGATTTCTAAGGAGATACAAGGTTTTTCTGCAGATCAGATTAATCAATTAGACAAGCAGGGAACGTTAGATATTGTTATTTCTGGAAATAATGTAACTTTATCATTAGAAGACGTCGAAATAACATCACAGGATATCGAAGGATGGCTGGTTGCAAATTCAAACGGAATTACAGTTGCGCTTGACATCACAATATCTGAGGAATTGAAAAATGAAGGTATCGCGAGAGAATTAGTAAACAGAATTCAGAATATCCGTAAAGATTCAGGATTTGAAGTTACTGATAAGATTAAAGTTAAAATAAAAAGAGACGGTAATTTAGAAGAGGCCGTTCTAAAAAATGAAGACTATATTAAGTCTGAAACATTAACAGATGATTTGGTTTTTGCAGACGCTTTAGAAAACGGCACAGAAATTGAGTTTGATGATATTAAAACAATGATATTAATTTCAAAATAGTTATAAAATGATAGATGAAATTACAAGATACTCTGACGCAGATTTAGCAGAGTTCAAAGAAATAATCCAGGCAAAAATTAAAAAAGCGCAAGAAGATCTTGATTTAATCAAGAGTGCTTATATGAATGATTTAAATAACGGAACAGACGATACATCTCCAACTTTTAAAGCTTTTGAAGAAGGAAGTGAAACAATGTCTAAAGAAGCAAACTCTCAGTTAGCTATTAGACAAGAGAAGTTTATCCGTGATTTAAAAAACGCGCTTTTCCGTGTAGAAAATAAAACTTACGGTATCTGCAAAGTAACAGGTAAATTAATCAGCAAAGAAAGGCTTAAAATCGTTCCTCATGCAACAATGAGTATCGAAGCTAAAAATTTGCAGAGATAATAAAAATTCAGTTAAAATAAACGCTCCTTTTTGGGGCGTTTTTTTTTGTTTAATGTTTGTTGAGTTTAAGAGTGATCAGTGTTCTTGCTCTTTTGAAAGAAATTAATTGCAAACAATAAAAAGGATATACAATAAGCAAGGGTGCTTTTTGTAAGAAAGTAAAAGTCGTCGAAATAAATATGAAAAAATATTTTAATTAGAACTGCCTCTTTTCAAAACAGTTCTAATTAAAACTGAAAATCAGGTTTAGGCAAGATTTTTTTCTAAATCAGATTTGTGTTTTCTTAGAACAGCTCTAGTCATTCCAAGATTTGCCTTAGTTGCATCTGCGGCAAGGTAAATCATGAATTTTTTGTTCGGAGAAATGTCAATAATGTGAATTTGGTTTGAAAGTGTAATCAAGATATCCTCAATATCCTGATTTAGACCTAATGCTTTTACAGCGTTCAGTTTTGCTTTTACTACTTCCAGGTTGTAAGCGGCTGCTAATTCAGGATCAAAAGATGGATCGATTGTTATGTTGCCAAAGCTTAATCCTGACTCAATTTCTGTTACAGCTACAGCTATAAAGCCGTTTACGTTAGTTTTCATTTCATTTAAAAACACGTTTAAAAAGTCGTTACTCATAGTTTTTGGGGTTTAGGTGTGGTTAATAGATTATGTTATTTTAATAGAGAATTTTTGCTTAACTCTGCAGATAATTCGTCTGTAGAATGCATTAATAAGCCAAGATTGCTTCCTTCTTTTGAAAAAACAATTACGAAGTTTGAACCGCTTATTTTATTTCCGACGACAACCCCATCGGAACTTTTTAAGTAAAGTTGTTTTAAAGCGCCTTTTTCTAGGTCAATTAAAAATTTTTCGCTCATAGATAAAATTGCCGCGCTCATTGCTGCAATGCTGTCGCTGTAGTCGAGATTTAGAGAAGTGATTAGTTTTCCTTTTCCGTTTAAAATTAAAGCTGCGCTTGCTTTAGTGTCGACCAAAAAATTGTTTAGAATAGTAGTTATTTCATTCATACTTTTGTAAGGTTTGGGGAAATGTTAAATTAGTTCGTTTTTGGTAAATAATTATAGGTTGTAGTTGTGATTTGTCCTAAACAAGTGTTAATTTTTATTAACAAATATAAATTAAATTATGTATTATTGTAAAACCAAATCGTTAAATATTTTATTTTTTTACTTAAAAAACTTACACTATGGCTAAAGTATTGAAATTCAAAGATGTGAATTCTGACGTCGAGCACAGATTGAAGGAGTTCGAAAAGTTACGAGTTAAATTTAAAACAGAGGTAAAAAAGGCAGAAGCGAAGAGGGCTGCAGCCGGAAAACCAAGTAAAGGCATTTTTAAATCTATATCGGATTTCTTTACAGACAGTCCGGCAAATACAGCGGCTAAAAAATAGATTTTAAAGTTAAATGCAAAATGAAATGTTTGTATTTAGTTTTATTAGAAAACAATTAACGTTCCTAATGGAACGTTTTTTTTGATTTAATTGTTACTTTTGCGCATCAAAAATTCATAAAATGTCATTACGAAAAGCGTATTTCCTTATATTTTTAGTTTTAATTGTTGATCAGCTTTCTAAAATCTATGTAAAAACAAACTTTGTTTTAGGTGATGAAGTGGTGATTTTTGATTGGTTCAGAATTCATTTTATCGAAAATGAAGGAATGGCCTGGGGAACAAAAATACCAGGAGAATACGGTAAACTAATTTTGACTGTTTTTAGAATCTTTGCCGTATTTGGAATTGGTTATTGGTTAGCCGATTCTGTTAAGAAACGTCATTCAACTTATTTAATAGTTTCTATTGCTTTAATTTTTGCCGGTGCAGCAGGTAATATCATTGATTCTGTTTTTTACGGAGTAATCTTTGATGACAGCACGCATAATTTAGCTACAATATTTTCGCCGCAGCCATACGGAACATGGTTTCATGGTTTGGTCGTAGATATGTTCTATTTTCCTATCTGGGAAGGTGATCTTCCAGCGTGGCTTCCAATTTTTGGAGGTAAGCATTTTATGTTCTTTAATGCTATTTTTAATGTGGCCGATATGGCGATTTCAACAGGAGTTGGAATATTGCTGGTTTTTAATAAAAGAGCATTTCCAAAACACGCATAAATTATTTTAAAATTCAAAAAATAAATTCCAAATTCCAATATTTGAAAGTGTTCATTGCACACAGATATTGGAATTTGGAATTTTTCATTATTGGGATTTAAATATTTATTGTGCTATTTTTACAATACAAAAAACCAGAATTATGCAAAGTCCGTCTTTTTCTATTTATGATGCTTCTGCAGGATCAGGAAAGACCTATACTTTGGTTAAAGAATATCTGAAAATTATTCTTTCTTCTCCCAAAAACGATGCTTACCGTAATATTCTGGCCATAACTTTTACCAACAAAGCAGTTCATGAAATGAAAAGCCGTATTGTTGGGAGTCTGTCTGAATTTGCCAAAGAAGAACCTTCTGCAAAAGCAATTGATTTAATGGAAGATTTATCTCGTGATACCGGGCTTTCAATTATTCAATTAAAAATAAAATCTCAAAGTATCATTAAGCATTTAATTCACAATTATGCTGCTTTTGATATTTCTACTATCGATAAATTTACTCACAAAGTAATTCGGGCTTTTGCGCATGACCTGAATTTGCCAATGACTTTCGAGGTTACTTTGGATACCGAAAATTTATTGGTTGAAGCTGTCGATGCTATTATCGCCCAAGCGGGTCAGGATGAAACGCTGACTAAATTGCTGATCGATTTTACGATGGAAAAAACCGATGACGATAAAAGCTGGGACATTTCGAGAGAAATTCTCGAAACTGGACGTTTGGTTTTGAATGAAAATAATCGAAATGAAATTCTTCATTTTAATGATAAGACAATCGAGGAGTTTGTCGAAATTAAAAAGAAAATGATGGCTTTGTGTAAAGAACTCGAATCTGAAAACGAACAATTTGCAATTGAGGCACTTTCTTTAATTGAGAAAAACGGAATCGATCTAAAATCTTTTTCAAGAGGAACCTTTCCAAATCACCTTGAAAATATTCGTGATGGAAAATTTAATCCACGAAATAAAACCTTTCATGAATTTGATGATATTGCGATTAATAAAACGGCTAAGGACAAATCTTTAATCGAAAATATAATTCCAGATTTACTTCAAATACTGAGTAAAATTTATAAAAATTTTGAAAAAAGAGATTTTTACAAAGCCTTCCTAAAAAACATAACGCCGCTTTCGTTGCTGAATACAGTCAGCAATGAATTGGCGAAGATTCAATCAGAACAAAATGTTTTGTCTATTTCAGAATTCAATGCGATTATTCACCGCGAAATTCAGAATCAGCCTGCGCCTTTTATTTATGAGCGTTTAGGTGAAAGATACCGTCATTTTTTTATTGATGAATTTCAGGATACTTCTGAAATGCAATGGCAGAATCTAATTCCGCTTATTGATAATTCACTCTCAGGTCTGGATGATTTAGGGAATAAAGGAACTTTAATGATTGTTGGAGATCCCAAACAATCTATTTATCGCTGGAGAGGCGGAAAAGCGGAGCAGTTTATTGAGTTAAGTAAAGACGTAAACCCGTTCAATAATCCTGATAAGGCAATTAAACATTTAAATACAAATTATAGAAGTTACAGCGAGGTAATTGAGTTTAACAATGCTTTCTTTAAATTGATTTCTTCAGAGTTTTCAAATGAAGATTATAAAGATTTGTATGAAAATCATAGTTTTCAAAATACAAATTCAAAGAAAGGCGGTTATGTAAATATTTCGTTTCTTCCGATAATCGAAAAATCTGATTCTGCAGATGAAGAAGAAGTAATTGAAAAATCAGATTTATATGTTTTAGCGACCTTAAATACAATTCAAAAAGTAATTCGAGAAGGTTTTGAATATAAAGATATTGTGATTTTAACCCGCAAAAGAGATCAGGGAATTGCAATTGCAAATTATTTAACAGAACAGAATATTCCGCTTTTATCTTCGGAAACATTAATGATTAAAAATGCAACCGAAGTTCGTTTGATTGTTAATCTTCTGAGATATTTAAACAACAATGCAGATTTAGAATCGAAAGCCAATTTTCTTCATTTTTTAGCCGAAAATAAAGAAATTGAATTGCCTGTCCATGATTTCATTGCGCAGGGAATGGCTCAAAAATTTGAAGAAGATTTTGAAAAATGGCTTTTAACTTTTGATGTTTCTCTTTGTTTTGAAAATGTTCGAAAAAAATCACTTTATGAAGCCGTAGAAATAATCATTTCTAAGTTTGTCCTTCCATCTGAAGGAAATGCTTATGTTCAGTTTTTCTTGGATATCGTTCTCGAAAGAGATATTCGAAATCAGGCTGGAGTAGCAGATTTTTTGAGTTTTTGGGATAAGAATTCTGAGAAATTCAGTATTCCTTCTCCAGAAGGAAATAATGCGGTTCGAATTATGACAATTCATAAGTCCAAAGGTTTGGAGTTCCCTGTTGTAATTATGCCTTTTGCAGAAGAGGATTACAATCGAAAGCCAAAAGATAAATTGTGGCTTGATACCGAAGAAACAGATTTGGGAGTTCCAAAAGCTTTAATCGATAACAGCAGTGCTGTTGAAGGATTTGGAGAAAGTGCTTCGATAGTTTTTAATTTGAAAAAACAGGAAGAGTTACTGGATAATATTAATGTTTTGTATGTTGCATTGACACGTGCCGAAGAACAATTATATATTATTTCGCAGTCTTTGAAAGAAAGAAAAGATGGTGAATTGCCAAATAATATGGCCTCTTATTTTATTAAATATTTGATGCATAAAGGGATTTATGATTCTGAAAAGTTAGAATATGAATTTGGAAACAAAATAAGACTTTCAAAATCTGAAAAAACAGTTGATTTGGTAAAAACGATTCCAATTGTAAAAGAAGTTTTAAATCCTAAAAATATAAAAATTGCACAGCGAGAAGCATTAATGTGGGGAACACATCAGCAAGAAGCGATTTCGTATGGGAATATTGTGCATGAAATCCTGGCTTTTGTTAAAGATAAATCAGATGTCGATCTTGCGGTTGTAAAAGCATTAGAAAATGGTTTGATAACAATAGATCAATCTGAAATGGTTTTAAAAACGCTCAAAGAAATTGTAAACCATCCTGAATTAAGTATTTGTTTTGATGGGAATCATAAAGTTTTAAATGAGCAGACTATTGTGCAAAAAGCGGGTAAGATTCTAAAACCAGACAGGGTAGTGCTGACAAGTAACAAAGAGGCTTATCTTTTAGATTATAAAACTGGAGCAATTAATTCAAAATATCAACAGCAAATTCAAGAATATCAGGATGCAATTGAAGATTTAGGATACAAAGTGTTAAAAAGGGCTTTGATATATATAGGGTCGGAAATTGAAGTGGTAAATTTGTGAAAAAATTAATCAGATGTTAAAGAAATAATGTGGCTTTTTTAGTCTTAAGTTGTTAATTTTTAACGTTTTAAATAAATTTAAAAAATGTACGGTAAAATTAAAGAACATCTGCAAAGTGAGCTGCAGACAATCGAAGAAAATGGTATTTTCAAAAAGGAGAGAGTTATAACATCGCCTCAAGGTGCCGAAATTACGATTTCGACCGGAGAAACAGTTTTAAATTTTTGTGCCAATAATTATTTAGGACTTTCGTCGCATCCAGAAGTGGTTCAGGCAGCAAAAGACGCAATGGATACTCATGGTTTCGGGATGTCGTCTGTTCGATTTATTTGCGGAACTCAGGATATTCATAAAACATTAGAGAAAAACATAGCTGATTTTTATGGTACCGAAGATACCATATTATATGCCGCTGCATTTGATGCAAACGGTGGTGTCTTTGAGCCTTTATTAGGAGAAAACGATGCGATTATTTCAGATAGTTTAAATCATGCTTCTATTATAGATGGAGTTCGTTTGTGTAAAGCGGCTCGTTATCGTTATGAAAATAACAATATGGAAGATCTGGAACAGCAGTTAATCAAAGCAAATGAAGCGGGAGCCCGCTTTAAATTAATTGTTACTGATGGTGTTTTTTCTATGGACGGTTTAGTTGCGCCTTTAGATAAAATCTGTGATCTTGCTGATAAGTATGATGCTATGGTTATGGTTGATGAATGCCATGCTGCAGGATTTATTGGAGCAACAGGAAAAGGTACACTTGAAGCAAAAGGTGTAATGGGGCGTGTTGATATTATTACTGGAACTCTAGGTAAGGCACTTGGAGGAGCAATGGGAGGTTATACAACGGCTAAGAAAGAAATAATTGAAATTCTGCGTCAGCGCTCAAGACCTTATTTGTTCTCAAACTCACTTGCACCTTCAATTGTTGGAGCTTCCATAAAAGTCTTTGAATTATTAGAAAAAGACACGACCCTTAGAGATAAGCTGGAGTGGAATACTAATTATTTTAAAGAAGGAATGAAGAAAGCCGGTTTTGATATAATTGATGGAGATTCTGCAATTGTACCGGTTATGCTTTACGATGCAAAATTATCTCAAAAAATGGCAGACGAACTTTTAAAACTTGGCATTTATGTAATTGGATTCTTCTTTCCTGTAGTTCCAAAAGATAAGGCGAGAATAAGAGTGCAGCTTTCGGCTGCACATACCAAAGAACACATAGACAAGGCTATAGAAGCATTTAAATTAACAGGTAAAATGTTAAAAGTTATATAATTGCCACATTTGGTGTTTTTTTGTAGGTTTTTTTTAACATTTGATTTTGTATTTAAAAAATTTGGTGTTACTTTTGCTTGTAATTAACTAAATTGTAATTAAAAAAATTAAGTATGAAACATCTTAACAAACTTTTAGTTGCTGTATTGATGGCGATGGGTTTAAGCTCACACGCGCAAGACAGTAACAATCCATGGGCTATCTCTTTCGGAGTTAATGCTGTGGATACTAGGACTAGTTCGGGTTCAGGAAGTGGATTTTTTGATCAGCACTTCTCTCAACCATTCTCAGTAAAAGACAACTGGAATATTCTTCCTTCTTTATCTTACATTGGTGTGTCTAGATATGTAGGTAGTGGTTTCTCAGTTGGTTTACAAGGATCTGTAAACAAAATTGATAAATATGTAACTTTCAATCCTTCTGCTCCTGGGCATGACGGAAGAGGAAACGTTGTAACTAATCCTGGTGACTTGATGTACTACGGAATTGATGCTACTATCAAATACAGCTTCCAAGAATTAATCAAATCTAAAGTGGTTGATCCTTCGTTATCTGTAGGTGGAGGTTATACTTTCTTCGGAGATAGCAGCTACGGAACTGTGAACCCAGGTGCTGGTATTACTTTCTGGTTTACTGATGCTATTGGTCTTGAATTAGCTACAAGATACAAATGGGCTGTTAGTGGTGATAGACAAGATGCAGCTGGTGTTCCAGATGCTCCATCTCACTTCCAACACACTGCAGGTTTAGTTTTCAAATTCGGAGGTAAAGATACTGACGGAGACGGAATCTACGACAAAGATGATGCTTGTCCAGATGTTGCTGGTTTAAAACAATTCAACGGATGTCCTGATACTGACGGTGACGGAATTGTTGATGCTTCTGATGCTTGTCCAAATGAATTTGGTTTAGCTGCATTAAACGGTTGTCCTGATAGAGACGGAGACGGTGTTGCTGATAAAGATGACGCTTGTCCAGATGTTGCTGGTTTAGCTGCTTTAAAAGGTTGTCCTGACACTGACGGTGACGGTATCGCTGATAAAGATGATAAATGTCCTACAGTTGCTGGTCCTAAAGAAAATGGTGGTTGTCCTTTCTTAGACGCTGATAAAGATGGAGTTTTAGATAAAGATGACGATTGTCCTACAGTTCCTGGTCCAGCTAGTAACAGAGGATGTCCAGAAGTATCTTCTCAAGCTTTAGAAGATCTTAAAGTTCAAGCAAGAGCTATCTACTTTAACTCTGGTAAAGCTACTTTCAAAACTGGTGACAAAGAAACTCCAGCTAGATTAGACGCTATTAAAGAAATCCTTAAAAACTATCCAAACGCGAAATTCTCTATTGAAGGACACACGGATAACACAGGTTCTGCTAAAATCAACGATAAACTATCTCAAGACAGAGCTAACGCTGTATTAAACGCTTTAGTTGAAAGAGGTGTTAATCCAGAAAATTTAGAAGCTAAAGGATTTGGATCTTCTCAACCAGTTGCAAGTAACAAAACTGCTGCAGGTAAAGCACAAAACAGAAGAACTGAAATCAAACATATTGGTTCTAAATACCAAGGTAAACTATAATTTACTTTGTAAATAATACCGAAAAGCCATTCTTAATTGAATGGCTTTTTTTATTTTTATAAAATGATAAATACGTCTTTTTTAGAGAAAATCGCTGGTGTTGTAATACAAAATTATTCAGATAAACTTTCTGAAACTACAATTGTACTTCCGAATAAAAGAGCTAAAGTTTTTCTTATTGAAGCTCTTAAAAAAGAAACATCAAAAACTATTCTCTCTCCGGAAATTATCAGCATTGAAGATTTTGTGCAAGATGTAGCATCTATTAGATCAGTTGATTCTATTGAGCTGTTGTTTGAGTTTTATGAGGTTTATTTGTCAGTAACAGATAAGCAAAATCAGCAGTCATTTGAGCTGTTTGCTAATTGGGCAAAAACACTTTTACAGGATTTCAATGAGATTGATCGTTATCTTTTAGATCCATATCATGTCTTATCTTATTTGAAAGATATTGAGGATATTAAAAAATGGGGAATTGAAGTAGAAAACAAAACAAAACTTTTAGAAAATTACATTGATTTCTGGAAGCTTCTCCCTATGTATTATGATTCGTTATATAACCACTTATTAAATAAATCTATTGGTTACCAAGGGTTGATTTATAGAGAAGCGGTAAATAACCTGAATCATTTTTCGAATACCATTTCAAACCGTAATTTTATATTTGCCGGATTCAATGCCTTAAACGCTGCAGAAGAAAAAATAGTACAGCATCTTTTAGCATTAGATCAAGCCAAAATTTATTGGGATGTAGATCAGACTTTTTTAAATGATCCATATCACGATGCAGGACTTTTTGTGCGTCGTTTTAAAGAAAGCTGGAAACACTATAAATCACATCCGTTCGAGTGGATTGTGGATGATTTTTCACAAACTAAAAATATAGAAGTAATTGGAACCCCAAAAACTATTGGACAGGCTAAAATTGCTGGAAGTATTATTGAGGATTTAATTAATAAGAACCCTTCGGCTTCTTTAGATAAAGTTGCGGTAGTTTTAGGAGAAGAAAATTTGCTAATTCCGGTTTTGTATTCGCTCCCTTCTTCTGTTGGTGCTTTGAATATTACAATGGGATATTCAGGAAAAAATAATCCATCGCAGATACTTGTGGCAAAATTTTTCAAAATGCATACAAATGCGCTTTCCCGTGCGGGAAATTATGTTTTTTATTATAAAGATGTGCTCGATGTTTTGACACATCCTTTAGTAGAACCCTATGCAAATGTGAATCATTTAGTCAGGATTATAAAAGAAAACAATTATACTTTTATTACCCTTAATAAAATTTTGGATCTGAATCCAAATGCTTCAAAGTTATTTTCTTTATTGTTTCAGAAATGGGAAAATGGATCTGTTGCAGTTCTAGAAAATATTTCGGCAGTTTTGTTGCTTATAAAGCAAAGCTTTAGCAATGATAATGAAGAAGAAAAAATAGCAAAAACGTTTGTTTATGCTGTTTTTAAAGTAATAAATAAGCTTATTAATTATTATTCGCAGCACAAGCATATTGACAATATCGATACGCTTCATGCTATTTATAAACAGATAATAGATGTTGCAGAAGTTTCTTTTGAAGGAGAACCTTTGCGCGGGCTTCAAATTATGGGAGTTCTTGAAAGCCGTGTACTTGATTTTGATACTGTAATTATAACTTCAATGAATGAGGGAAAATTTCCGGCAGGAAAATCCCAGAACTCATTTATTCCTTATGATGTAAAAAAAGAATTAGGTCTGCCCACTTTTAAAGAAAAAGATGCTATTTATACCTATCACTTTTATCATTTATTGCAGCGTGCAAAAAACATCTATCTAATTTATAATACCGAAAATGAGGGATTAGATGCCGGTGAAAGAAGCCGTTTTATCACACAGCTAGAAGTTGAAAAAAAATCGAAGCATAATTTGACTTTTGATATTTATAATCCTGTATTGCCAACTACTGCTTATCAGCCAATGGTGATTCCAAAATCCGATGCAGTTATGGAGCGATTAAAGGAAATAGCTTCGACAGGCTTTTCTCCTTCGGCGTTAACAAGTTATATTCGTAATCCTATTGAATTCTATTTTCAAAAAATCCTGCGTATTCGTGAAGTCGAAGAAGTAGAAGAAAATATTGCCTTAAATACACTCGGAACCATTATTCACGAAACATTAAAAGCTTTATATGATCCTTTTGTTGAGAAATTTATTTCTGAGTCTGATATTTTAAATTGTTTTAAATTGTTGGATGACGAAGTTTTGAAACAATTTAAGCTTGTATATAAAGAAGGTGAAATTAAAAAAGGAAGAAACCTGTTGGCGTTTGAAGTCGCAAAACGAAATGTTTCTAATTTTTTAAAAATTGAATTAGAGTCAATCAAAAATGGAGATGCAATTAAAATTATTGCTTTAGAGAAAACTTTTGAACGTGAATTAGTTCATCCAGAACTGCCATTTCCGGTTTTAATTAAAGGGAATGTAGATAGAATTGAACTTCGTAACGGAAAAATAAGAATCGTTGATTATAAGACAGGAAAAGTTGAAAAAACAAATGTTATACTTAAATCGTGGAATGGTTTAACACAAGGGCTTAAAAACGATAAAATTATCCAGGTATTGGCTTATGCTTTTATGTATGAACAATTGGCGGGAGAAACTCCAATAGAAGTTGGTATTATTTCATTTAAAAATTTAAAATCAGGGTTTTTATCTTTCGGATTTAAAGAAGATAAAGATTTGGAAATTACCGTTTCTAAAGCAATTTTAAATTCTTATGTTGAAGAAATTGTACTGCTTTTAAAGGAAATATTTGATCTTAGTATTCCTTTTGAAGAGAAGATTTAAATGCATTTTTAATTTTTATATAAAATCAAAATCAATGTTTTGTCATTTAGAAAAGCGATTCAAAAATTGACCCGCTAAACAAAATGCTTGATTTTTTTAAATTTGTATGTTTTCTCTCACTAGCTTTAATGGCGCGGTATTTTGGCTTTATCTACAAAAAAATCTCTACTAAAATAAAAAATGCTCATTTGATCAGTTTTCTGTTTTTATTTTCTTGGAGTTGAATTTTTATCAGGAATTCAATAAGTCAAATACGTTATGATAAAGAGAGTATAAAAACGAATAATTTGTATAGATTTAAGTTTTACTAAAAAAATGTAGTCCTGTTTTTTTTAGTTTTTTGACTTTAACTGAATGTTAAGATTCAGATCATAAAGGAAAAAGCTGCGATAATATTAAATAATCATTGCAGCTTTTTGTAAGTAGTTTTTAACTAAATATTTTTTTGAAAAAACCTTTTTTTGCAGGTTCTTCTGAAATTGAAGCATTTATAGGTCCATTTTCAAAACGAAATCTTCTGAACTTCATCAATTTTACATTTAAGTCAAAACGTAATTCATCTACAGTTTTCATTGGAAATTTTTTTTGCAAATTTAGAAAAAACTTCTATTAAACTGATTATCTGTACGTATCTATAATGTGTTTTGAATTTTATGAATTAAAATGTTTGAATTTTGGATAATTCTCTTTTTTCTGTTAAATTTTTTTAATGATTTTCTTTTAAAAATCACGTTTAATTATAGTATAAACAAAAGTGATTCAGATAGTTGTGTGAAGTCATTTTTTTAACAAGTGTTTAGCCGACAATTCTTTTTATTAAAAATAACTTTGAACTTCTTAAAAAATTAATGTTATATGGTTGATTTAAATACACTTGTAGAAGAAACTGGAGCTGAGTCTGGAATTACTTTTAATATTGACGGAGTTTTGTTAGAATCTGTGAATTTAGAATATGATGGAAATGTTGCTGCGATGATTGGAATGATTTTGAAAATGTGTTTGGAAATGTCTGAAGATGTTAATAATGGCGATTTAAAACAGGTAATGATTAAAAATAATGATGGTATTGTTGTTGCTAACAAAAGCGAGGATGACAATTGTGTAGCATTATTATCTAAAGACATTAGTAAAATGGGGCTTTTGCTTCGTAAAATGGATACTGTTTTCAGCAATTAATTTAAACCAATTATTTATATATACACATGTCAGATTTTTTACAAAATTTTCAAAATGATTTAAAAGAGAATGTTCACGGATTTATCGCAGTTTCTGTAACTGAGGTAGAAACAGGAATGTCGTACTGCTCGCTTTCTGTAAAATCAGATTTTGATCCGGAATTAGCATCTGCTTATAATTTAGAAGTTGTAAAAGCAAAATTAAACGCCATTAAAGCTCTAGGATTAGATCAAAAAATAAACGATATTTTAATTACATTGACGGATCAAATACATATTATAGATGTTTCTGAAGACGGCCAGTATTTTATTTACTTAGCTGTTGATGCTAAAAAAGCAAATCTTGGATTAACAAGAGCTACTTTGGCAAAATTCAAAAAAGACATTATTACAAAATTATAATTTTTGCCCCCAAAATGAAGAAAAGGCTGTTTCGGTATATTTCGAAATGGCCTTTTCTGCTTTTAATATTTTCTTTAATTTTAGTTGAAGAACTCTAATAAAACAGGCTTCAATTCTTCTTTGTTTTCAATTTGGCTCATATGTCCATCTTCAAAAGAAACTAATTGTACAGATGTATTCTCTGCTTGCGAAAGACTTTCTTCGTAGCTTAAAACAGGATCTTTCTTTCCTAAAATTAATAAAACTGGAAAACTGTTTTGTTTTAGCAGCCACTCTCTGTCTTTTCGTATTTTCATTCCTTCCAAAGAAGCAACAATTCCCTGCAAAGGAGTTTTTAAAGCTTCAGTTTTTACTTTTTCAATTTCTTCTTCTAATCTGGTTCTGTTGTTTTCGCTGAATAAATTGGCAATTGCCAGACTCACAAAACTTATATAATTCTGTTTTACAGCTTTTATAGCTCGTGTTCGGTTAAGTTTCTTCTCGGCGCTGTCTTCTTTTGAAGTTGAATTTAATAAAACCAATTTCTGTGTTTTCTGCGGATACAATTCGGCGAAAGCCAAACCGACATAACCGCCCATTGAATGCCCAAGTATAATAGCTTTTTCAATCTTCAGATTTTCCAAAACTTCATTTATAACATTGGCATTGTCTTCCATTTCATGAACATAGCCTAAAGAATCAGATTCGCCATGACCTAATAAATCGATTGTTATGACACGATATTTTTCTGAAAAAAAAGCAACATAGTCTTTCCACATTTTTTTGTTTTCCAAAAAGCCGTGAAGTAAAACAATTGCGTTTCCAGTTCCTGAATCTGAGTATGAAATCTTGGTGTTTTTATATAAAAGCGTTTTCAAAATGAAAGATTTTTTGTTTTGAAGTGCAAAGTTAAGAAAGCTGAATTAAAATATCGTGATGTCCTGATTTAATTGGGTAATCTTTAAAATAGTTATAAATTTATTTATAACATTTTGGCTCTGAAATAATAAAAAATGGCTTTCAGAAACGAAAGCCATTTTAAATTAAAATCTATTATCACCATCCAAAAGATTTCCTAATCCGCCAAGAAGGCTTCCTTCTTCACGGCTGTTTCCGCCTGATCTTGGTGCCGATGCGATAATGCGATCGGCTAATCTAGAGAAAGGCAACGATTGTACGTAAACCGTTCCTGGACCTTTTAATGTGGCATAAAATAATCCTTCTCCACCAAAAATAGAATTCTTGATGCCGCCAATAAATTCAATATCATAATCGACATCTTTGGTAAAACCAATAATACAACCTGTATCTACTTTTAGGACTTCGCCATGACCCAAAACTTTTTTTGCCATTGTCCCGCCAGAATGTACAAATGCCATTCCGTCTCCTTCGATTTTCTGCATGATAAAACCTTCACCGCCAAATAAGCCGCGTCCTAATTTCTGAGAGAATTCTATTCCCACAGAAACGCCTTTGGCAGCGCATAAAAAAGAACTTTTTTGACAGATAAATTTACCTTGAAATTCTGTTAAATCAATCGGAAGGATTTTTCCAGGATAGGGCGATGCAAATGAAACTTTGCTTTTAGTATTGCCTTGGTTTAAAAAAGCCGTCATAAATAAACTTTCGCCAGTAAGAACTCTTTTTCCTGCATTTAAAAGTTTGCCAAATAAACCCGAACCCTGTTGTTGTGAACCGTCTCCAAATATAGTTTCCATCTGGATATTGTTTTCCATCATCATAAAACTGCCTGCTTCGGCAATTACAATTTCTTGCGGATCCAATTCTATTTCCACATACTGCATTTCTTCTCCAAAAATCTGATAATCTATTTCGTGTGCTTGCATAATTTCTTAGGTATTTGTTTTTAAAATTAGACAAAAAATACTGTCGAATGTTACAGTATTTAACGCACTTTGGCTGTTTTTAAGAACTTTAAATGATTTTGTTATTTTAAATTAGTCTTAATTACGTGTTTATTTGCCTTAAATTATATATTTTTGCATCGTTATAATTTTATCAGAATGTCATTAGTTAGCGATTTGACCACCAAAGTATTATTTGAGACCGAAAAAGGATACAGTTACCAATGTGATTTGACCAATAGTATAATTATCAATTTTATTGATACTGTGTCAAGTTATAAAATTCATGATTTTTTGATTTTTCAAAGAAAGGTTAATAGCGTTGACATTTTAGACATGCTTTACGACTTATCTGACCAATCAGATGCACAGCTGATTGAAACTACCAAAAGAAATTTCTCTAGAAATCTTACTATCTGCGAAATAGTGCAGTTAAGAGATTTATTAAATGGAACAAAATTTACTCTTACATTGCATTCTATGCTTTGCAGTGTAGCGAATGTTGAGCTTATTTAGATTCTTACTTAGATTAAATCCAAATTTTCAAGCAGTTACAGATGCCTCCTTTAATTTTTGTAATTTTACACGTATAAAAATTAAAGGTTATGAAAGATTTACTAAGAACACGTACTTCATTAACTGAAGGTGTAGAAAATATATTGAATTTACAGGCAAAATTAGAAAGTGATGCTTCTAACAAATATTTAGCTATGGCAGCATGGCTAGATAGAAACGGATATGCTAATACAGCATCTTATTTGTACAAGCAAGCCGAAGAAGAAAGAGAGCATTTTCTGAAAATTTTCAAATTCATTACAGATATGGGAGGGATTGCAATTACGCCATCTGTTCCAGAGGTGCAGCAAGAATTTGCTTCTTTTAGAGAAGTATTTGAAATTGCTTTGCAAAACGAAATTGCAGTTACTCAGGCGATCAATAAAGTAATCGCAAAATGTAGAGCTGAAAATGACTACGCTACAGAGGATTTCATGATGTGGTATGTAGCGGAACAAAGAGAAGAAGAGAAAAATGCAAGAAGAGCGCTAGAGCTTTTTGATCTAATCAATGGAAATGAAGCCGACGGTAAATTCCAATTGGATGTACAAATCTCAAAAATCGGATAATTACCGATTGATATAATTTAAAAAGCCCTTAATATTTTATTAAGGGCTTTTTTATTGGTTTTAGATGTCACTTCCCAAAGATTAGAGAATTTTTAGTTTCTTTTGTTTTGGAAGATCAGCTTCGGAGAGGCGAAATATTTATAGAAATTCATGTATTGCCAAAACAAAAGCTCCGGCGGAGCGACATATGTTTTTCTTACAATATTATGTGTCGCTCCGCTGGAGCTCTTTTACATCAATATGATTGAATGGCTATAAATATTTCGCCCCACTCACTGGGGCTTAAAAAAGAAACACTTATAAAACAAAGGCTGTCCGAAAATATTGGACAGCCTCTTTTTTTATTTATGAATTCATCAAAGTCTCAATCTCATCTGCTTCAACAGGAATGTTACGCATTAAGTTGAAAGGTTCTCCTTTTTCCTGAACCACAACGTTGTCTTCTAAACGGATTCCGAATTTTTCTGCTGGAATGTAAATTCCTGGCTCAACCGTGAAAACCATATTTGCTTTCATTGGTTCGTGAAGCAATCCGTAATCGTGCGTATCAAGACCTAAGTGGTGAGACGTTCCGTGCATGAAATATTTTTTGTAAGCAGGCCATTCTGGATTTTCATTCTGAACATCGGCTTTGTCGATTAAGCCTAAACCAAGTAATTCAGAAGTCATGATTTTACCTACTTCAACATGGTATTGTTTCCAAAGTGTTCCAGGCGTAAGCATTTTTGTCGCTTCGTTTTTAACTCTCAAAACAGCATTATAAACCGCTTTCTGACGATCTGTAAAACGTCCAGAAACTGGAATTGTTCTCGTCATGTCGCTTGAATAATTTGCATATTCAGCCGCAACATCTAACAAAATCAAATCTCCTTCTTTACATTGCTGATTGTTTTCGATATAATGTAAAACATTTGCGTTGTTTCCAGAAGCGATAATTGGCGTATAAGCAAAACCTTTAGAACGGTTGCGGATGAATTCGTGCGCTAATTCTGCTTCGATTTCGTATTCTGTAACATTTGGTTTTACGAATCCTAATAATCTACGGAAACCCTTTTCTGTAATATCACAAGCATGCTGAATCAAATCGATTTCTTCGCTTTCCTTTACAGAACGAAGTCTTTGTAAAATTGGGTTGCTTTTTGCAACATTGTGTGCTGGATAACGCTCTTTCCACCATTTTACGAAACGAGCTTCACGAGTTTCTGTTTCAACAGTCGCACGGTAATGTTCGTTTGTATTGATGTACATCGTATCGGCATACGTCATCATTTCGTTCAAAACTTTATGAAAATCCTGTAACCAATAAACTGTTCTAATTCCAGAAACCTGAAAAGCACGTTCTTTAGTCAGTTTTTCACCTTCCCAAACTGCGATATGATCGTTTGTTTCTCTCAAGAAAAGAATTTCTCTCTGATGCTCATAAGGCGCATCTGGAAACAAAAGCAAAACGCTTTCTTCTTGATCTACACCGCTCAGATAAAAAATATCTCTATGTTGCGCAAACGGTAAAGTACTATCGGCACTAACTGGGTAAATGTCGTTTGAGTTGAATACTGCAACAGAATTAGGTTTCATTTCAGCCATGAACTTTCTGCGGTTTTTTACAAAAAGAGCGCTGTTTATTTGATGATATTTCATAATTATTTCGTTTTTGAACTTCGAATTTCAAAATTAATGATTTTTGAAGAAGTGGCGTATAATAGATTTATTAAAGTTTTCTTATTTATTGTTTTTGCCACGAAGGCGCTAAGGCGCGAAGTTTTTTTAACCGCAAAGAACGCTAAGGTTTACGCAAAGTGCGCAGGAGATTTTTGCTCGCAAAGACGCGAAGTCACAAAGTTTTTTTGTTGCAAAGAACACAAAGTTTAAGTTCTGTTTTGTCTTCCTGAGCGAAGTCGAAGGATCTTCGCAAAGTATTTCTTTAAATTGTGCTGAAATAATCTCGCAAAGTCGCTAAAGCGCAAAGTTTTTACCCAATCTTGTCATTTCGAGGAACGAGAAATCTTCGCAAGTAACTCGACAAAGATTAATAAACACAAAGTTTGTCATTCTGAGGAACGAAGAATCACACTAGAACTCGGCAAAGATTGGAAAAAATCTCAGAATCTTAATTTGGGCGTGTCCCTCCGGGTCGGGCTTTCGGCTATATCTTTTATTCCGCTCCGCTACACAAAAGGATACCGCCTCTATCCCTCACGCTTACGGTTTCATCATAAAGTTTCCTAGTAAATTTTTAAATTGTCATTCAATGATAGTATTTTGTATATTGTTGTCAGAATAATAATAAATTATTAAATGGCTATAAAATTGCATCCTCCTATTAATGGGAGTGTACTTGAAGGATTAAGTAAAATTTTAGGAGAAACAAATAAAGGATTGACAGGACCTGAAATTGCTAAATTTCTTCAAGAAGTTGGTATTCGAGATATTGATTCAGGTATTACTAAATGGAAAAGATTGTATAATGCCTTTGCTAATTATCAGAATGAAAAACAACATTCAAATAATATTTTAGCATTTATAACTAAATCGATGAATCCAGCAAGATTTGTTGGCAGAAGTGAACAATTCGAAGATTTAAGATTTGAATTAAATAAAATATTATCTTTTATAGGTTTGCAATTTTCAGAAAGAGGGAAATTTTCATTGACGGTAATTTCAACAACTATATCTGAAGCAGAACAGAAAGCAAATAAATTTAAAAGTAAGCTTCAGCAAAGAAATGTGCATGATAATATTTATGAGTTTTGTAGGGCAGAATTGTTGGCAGAAAATTATTTTCATAGCGTTTTTGAAGCAACCAAAAGCATTGCTGAAAAAATACGTCAAACAACTGGGCTTACACAAGATGGGAGCGAACTAATAGATCAGGCCTTTTCAATAAGAAATCCGTTAATAAGAATTAATGATCTTTCTACAGAAACAAAACAAAGCGAACATAAAGGATTTGCTAATTTGATAAAAGGAGTTTTCGGAATGTTTAGGAATACCACTGCACATGCTCCAAGAATAATTTGGGAAATTACTGAAGAAGATGCCTTGGATATAATGTCAACAATTTCTTTAATTCATAGGAAGTTAGAATTAGAATTTTAAAAAGTTTTTAAAATATTTTTGCAAATGATTTAATAAGAATATTGACTTAATACAATAAATTTAATGGGGTTGAAATTATCAGAAAAGAGAAAATTAGCTGGTTTATTGAATGCATTTGGAAACAAAAGCCTAAAAGATGAAGAAATAGAAATTGATTATGAAAGTAAGGAATTTGAAAATCTATTTAATGTATTGTATTTGATCCCTGAAATTAAAGAAATTTTTGATGGGGATATTTTGGCTTATGGGATAGAAAAGGAAATTTTAAAACGATTTAAGCAACTGCCAGTTAAAATTACTGAAGATGATGTTGAAGAAATAATAAATGATGTTGTAAAAGTACTTAAAAATAATTTGGCTGATCATATAATTATAGTGCCAATACAATTTGCCCAATTTAAAAATCTTATAAAAATTGAAAATCTAACATTTATTCCTAGGGATCTTTCAAGAGAAGATAAATTAAAAATCATTGCGAGAAAGGCAAAGAAAACTTTAGCAGAAACTGAATGGATAGTTGCGCACACAGAGAATTCTAGGTCTCCTGATTTTTTGAATTATCCTCTTTTATGTATTAAACAAACGCATCAGACAAGTACAGTTCATTATAATTCTTTAAATATTGCAAAAATGATTATTTATGCAATTAGATGTTTTTATTATGGCAATATAAGTAAAACATCAAAAGATAAAACATCAATTTTGGTTTCGATAAGAGAGACACAACTTAAAGAAGCAAGTCATTTAGCTATTTATTCTAAGGAAAGTTGGAGACAAAATCATAAGCCCTTAAATTTTGATGTGAGTATTCCATTTGATTTAAACTGGTTGGAAGATAAAGTAGAGGTAAGGAAATTTAGAAAATTTCTCGATAAAATATATTTTAAAGGATATTTTGACGATTTTAATATTTGTTTTCTGAACTCAATGGTTTTATTCAATGAATCTATAAAACAGAATAATTCGATTTCTACTATAATAACAATGACAATTGCAGAAAGTATTTTAACCAGAGATAAAAATGAAAAAAGATTAAGAATGTCTGCTATTATTCCTCGTTTGATGAAAGTGCCAAGAAATAAACAAAAAGAGGTAGCAATGTGTTTTGCCGAATTATATTACAAAAGAAATAATTTTGTTCATAGTGGGGAATCGGTTACTATTAATTATGATTATGAATCATCTGAACCAACGATTCTTGAAAAAGGAAGAAAAATGATTGCTCAATTAATTTTAGAATATCCAAATTTTGAAAAACTTCTTGAAAAGGAGATTCCTAAGGACAATGTAACAACTAAACAAGTGAATAGAATGAAATATTGGGAAAAATACGTGGATTCAATATTTCAAGATATTATTTACTAATCTAAATTTAGCAAAACATAAAAAAGCCGAAACTTTCAATTTGAAAATTTCGGCTTTTTCTTTTATAAAAATAAATTTCTATTTCTTATCAAGCAACTTCTCCAAAAGCGCCACTTTTTCTTTTTCAGCTTGAATTAACTGTTGGTAAAGTTTTTTATTCTCTTCATACGATTCAATAAGCTTATCAATCGGATTAAAAGTACATCCATGACTTATTACTGAAGAGCCAGTATTGTTTTCTATTTCGAAAGTATTCCCAATAATATTAAAAACAGCATCTTCAGAAAAGTTTTTTATTGCTTCCGATGTAACTCCCAAAGCTTCTGCAATTCTGGTTAATTTTTCATCATCAACGTTTTCACTTCCTTCAAGATTAGAAATAGATTGCTGACTAACGCCAAGTGCAATAGCAAGCGCTTCCTGCTTCATATCTCTCAGTTCTCTAATTCGGCTAATGTTTCGACCGATGTGTCTTGGTTTTGTTGCTGTGCTCATGATTCAAAGATATTTAAAATTCTTTTAGGTTTTTAGTTTCGGTACAAAACAAGGTTCTGTAGTATATTTCTAAAAACATTTCAAAAAGTAAAAATACAATTTTTCTGACTATCGAATTGGTTTTGAATTTAGAATTGTGTAATCTTGATATTCAAAAAATCAACTTCGATTAATACCAATAAAATGCAGACTTCCAATTTCAAATTAATTACTATAGCCGAGATCAAGAACAAATATCCTTTTTTAACTGAAGATGAAAAGTTTGATTATTTTGACGAATGGGAAGACGAAGATTTTTTTCTAACGGCAGAAGAAGATGTCAATTTTGAAGGAAGTTTTTATTTAGACCTTTATGAGGATAAGGAGAAAAAATGGCTGGCTAAATTGCTAAATCTTCCGGCTAAAAAAATCGAAGAAATAAGAATTGAAGGCATTTTTATAAATGGAAATTTCTCTGTAAATGGTTCAATTATTAATTGCGAAGGCGATTATGGTCTGTATGTTTTCATTAGCGGAAGCGTAAATTGTCAAAGTCTTTTGCTTGGCGGAGCGAATGTTGAAGTAAAAGGAAATGTTACAGCAAAAGAAGTCGTAATGACGTATTATAATCATGGAAGTTTCAATTGTTCGGGTTTGATAAATTCTCCGGTTTTTATCGTTACAGATCATAATACAGCATTTGCAGAAAGAAAAAATGATTTGTTTTATTATAATGACAGAGATGAAATTGATCCAAAAAACGAATGCGAATATGATGATGAAACCGACGAAGAAATTATCTCAAACGAACTTCGAAAATTACTCGATAATCCGTTAATTGAAACTTTTGAAGAATTAGAAAGAGATTTGGCAAGAGGCGAATTGGTTTTGAAACAAAATAATCCACCCGCTAAAACTTATAAATATTGGCATGATCGTGTTTTGGCAAATTACAGAGATCTTAAACTGGTTCAAAAAGAATTTAAAACCGAAGAACTTTGTAATCTGGCATTGAATATTACATTTCATGCTTTGCCGTTTGTCGATCAGGATTTAATAACTTCTGAACTCTGCGAAAAATTAGTAAGCAAAGATGGTTTTGCGATTCAGGTAATTCCTGATGAATTTATAACGGAAGCACTTTGTTTTAAAGCAGCCGAAAACGGTACAACTTTACGATTAATTCCAGAAGATTATTATTCGGAAGAATTGATTTTGTTAGTTTTTAAAAACGGAAGACATCAACCGGATATTAACGATGTTCCTTCTCAATTTATAACAGAAAACCTTCTTGTAGAATATGTGAAAATTGGAAAAGGATTATGGCTCGATAAAGCCTGCAAAGCAACTGGAATTGATAAGTTGCAGGTTTTAAAGCAAGTAATCGATTCTGGAATAGAATATTTAGATAATATTTTTGGAAATCATTTTAGTAAAGAAACCGTTGAATATGCTTTTTCTGTTTATAAAAATCAAGAAGATTGGAAGAAGTATGTTCAAAAATACAAACAGAAATTTGAACGACTTGGGTTGAATGAATATTTGTAACGAAGTATGAATGAAAGTGTAAAAATATTAAGAACTAAAATCTCGATTCCTTTAAACGAAGCAATTCGGCTTTTAAAGAAGAATAATGGTGATGTTATACTTTCTGAACAAGATTTTCATAATGAAAACATTAAGGAAATTTGTGAAAAAACTGAATGTGATGAAGAAACTGCACGAAAAGAATATCAAATTTGCAATTATGATGTAGCAAAAACGATTGAAAGAATTAATCAAAAACTAGTTGTTATAACTACAGGAAATAATCCTGTTTCTAAAATCGGTTTTATTTTGTGGCCGTTAAATTCAGAAGGAGAATTTTATAAAACTGAAAAAAGGAATGATGTTTTTATTCAAACTGAGGATTTTAATATTGTTATAGAAGCATTTGAATCAGTTTATCCGCTAAAAAATCGCCGAAATAATTTAATTGAAAATGAATTTGATGTTTTAGGTCATAATTTTTTTGACAACAAAACCTGTAAAGAAATCGTCAAAAAAATAAACCAGATTGAGACTGATGATGAAAAAGTCAAAATGTTTTTGAAAGATATTATTAGTTGGCTAAATGATAAATTGTTTTATGCGGATTATATTGTGGTTTATGGGAATTTGTAAATTAATGTTATGACAAATTTAGAAGAAATAAAAGTAATTATTCAGAAATATGAAAATAAAGAAGCAGAATTTTCTGATGTGACAGCAATAATTAAAAGCTTGACAGGAAAAGATGTGTCTCAAAATGATTTAGATAATTATTGGACTTATCAGGATTTAGAAAGCTTTTGTAAAGGACTAATAATTGAATCCATTGAAAATTGGAAAGATATCGATGATTCAATGGCAAGGAATCTAATACGTGAAATTTTAGATAATTTGATAGATGATTCTATTATTGCTAGAAATTCTGAAGCTTTGGAGAAACGTTATGGTAAACCGCAAGGAACTGTTGTAAGTATGATTTTTGATGAAGAACTTACAGAAGAAGAAATAGTGATAGAGTTAAAGAACAATGATATAATTCAACTTTAAAATTAATAGATATTCACTAGACTAAGAATCATGAAATCAAACCATAAAATCAGAAAAGTAGAAAATCAAGACCTAGACTTCGTCTACAAAGCAATATGCGAACTCGAAAATGAAATTTTAGATTTTGAAGTTTTCGAAACGATATTCAATGAAAACATTTCAAATCCTAGAAATGTCTATCTGATTGCCGAAAACGAAAATGAAGGTGTCGGATTTATTAGTTTTCACACCCAAAACCTCCTTCATCATTGCGGATTGGTTGGCGAAATTCAGGAGTTTTTTATTCATCAAAAATATCGTGGTCAAGGCGTTGGAAGAGTATTGATAAATGAAATTTTAGATTTTGCAGAACAAAATGAATTGAAAAGTATAGAAGTAACGACAAATAAAAAGCGAGTTGAGAATGTAGCGATTTATGAGAATTTGGGTTTTACTTTGAGTCATAATAAGTTTACGATTTATAAATAATAAAAGTTGAGAAAACAAACCATGAATACAAAACATCGCTGCTTAATTGGATTACTATTTTTTCTAATCAGTTACTTATTCTTTTCTAAACTTTTACCAAGTTTAAGCGAATCGATAGATTTTGCACATTGGTTTAATTTAATTGGGGCTTGTTTTTTGTTGTCTTTTAATGACGCATTTCCTAAAACAAAGACAAATAAAGTCGCTTCTGTTTTGACAGCTTTAGGCGTTATTGCGCATATCGGACTTTGTACAATCGATTTTATAATGTCAAGTTACGGAAATAATGAAACTGCAAAAGAAGCATTAGGGCAGCATATCAGCAATTCACCATTGATTTTTTATCCGTTTGTGGCTGTTGGTCCGTCTTTACTTTTTCTTGGTTTGGCTTTGCATGCATTTACTTTTATAAAAACAGAAACGGTAAAGTCTTTGATGGTAATTGTTGGTTCGGCTGCTGTGGGAGTTTCCTTTTTTGCTTTAAAAAATGGAATTTTGATGGTTTTGAGTTGTGCGGTTTTTGTGTTAGGACTGGGATTGCTTCTTTATAAAAACGAAGCCGAAAAAGTGCTGAACGAATAAAATTCGTATTTTCGTTTTATAATATAAAACTTAAAAGGTTGAAAAAACATATAAAATACTTAATCGCACTCTTTCTGACTTTTGTCGTGATTGCGGGAGATGGTACTTTATATTCTCAATCTAAATCGGCAGAATACTATCACTCTTCGTTTGTAGTTTTAAGAAAAGAAATAGAGCTTAAAAGTTCTCGTTTATATAAATTCGGACAAGCTGTTTTTTGGAATGAAATAAGATTTTCAATTGTTTTGAATTTTCTCAAAACCGAAACTGTTTTTACTTTTCAAATTAAGAAACTGCTGAAGATTCAAAATCTGCTTCATCAAGAACTAACATCATTTATAAATCAATCTGTTTTTATAAATGAAATAATCACTTCAAAACACTTCGCTAAAAGTTTATACAGCGCTTAAGAAAATTTATTTCTGAGCATAGATGATTCAATAATGTCTAATCATTTATCATTCTTAAAATGTATAAACAAAATAAAAATTCTCGTTTGGAGCAATCTAAGCGACCACTTCTTCATTGGATAAAAAGAAAACTTATAATCGTAATTACAGCCTTTATGCTAGGAATGGCAAACGGAATGCATACGGAAGATGCTAGAATTAAAGGAAATCAAAATTATACTGAACAGCATAAGAAGGATTGATTTTTCTAATTAGAAAATTAGTCAATGAGATAATTATAGAATGTTTTCTATTTGTTGCAACCTTTGTCAAAGTTTTAAACTTTGACAAAGGTTTTCTAGGCGCAAAGAATGTCATCCTGAGCGAAGTCGAAGGACACGCTAGTAATTCGACATGCAAAATCGCCAATCTTTGTAGAGCTACTAACGTGTCCTTCGACTTCGCTCAGGATGACAAACGGTATGGTATAAAAACAAAAAACCGAAGCAATTGCTTCGGCTTTTTTATTAGAATTTCAAATTTCTTAATCAATCCATTTATAATATCTCGCCCCAATTAAAACAGGAATCTCTTTTTCAATTCGGTCAAGAACCCATTCGTTTTTCGGAGTTCTTACGCTTTGTTTTTGTTCTTTTTTATGAAGGCTTTCGTAAGTGTTGAAATCAATTTCTGTGCTTTCGGCTAAATTTTCAAAAAGTTTTACGTTTTCTAAAGCCAATTTCCAGTCTGGCTGAATTGTTCCTTCAAAAACTTTCGATTTAGAGCCGCTTCCGTAGGCAAGGAAGCCAAATTTAGTTCCTGCAACTTCTTTGTTGGTGTCATAAAAATGAGCCAGAGTCGATAACAATCCCATAAAAATAGAACCTGTATAAAGGTTTCCAATTAATGAAGAAGCCAATTCTGCAGGTTGTAATTTCTCGGTTACAAAATTTCTGTAGTCATCAGATTTTGCTACCTCTTTAATTTTTATCTGATAATCGGCTGGTGCAATATCATCGGCGATGATTTTTTCGGCATTGTCTAAAGCATAGATTTCAGATAACATTCTTCTTCCCTGGAAAGAATATGGCAGGTGCATTACAATACTGTGCCAAGTATTGTATAATGTTTCGGTAGTGTTTTTTAATTTTTTGAATGAAAAGTAAGCATTTCGCGTACGATCCATGTAGCATTGGTTAGAATATTGTCCGTCAAAAACCGGCTGGTCTTTATGGATTTCGATTTCGGCTTCTAAATTGTCAAACCAAGAATCGTTGTTGGTGTTTTTAGTAATTTCCTCTTTTGAGATAGTCCTATATGGTTTAAAGAAATCAAAAACGCCTTTTGTGCTCGTCGCCCAATTGTCATCAAAAGCAATAATTTTTGGGTTTGAAGCAATTAACATGGCAACCGCTCCAGCTCCTTGAGTGTATTCTCCTCCTGAATTTAAATCGTATTTTGCAAAATCAGAAGTAACTACAATTGCTTTTTTAGTTGGATTCAGTTTTACAAAATCTAGACAGTTTTGCATCGCATCAACTCCACCAATACAAGCAAAAGTGAAATCTACAACATCACATTCTGCTAATGAATCTTCGCCAAATTTCTGCTCCATTAAACTAATTAAATAAGAAGCAATGGGTTTAGAGCTGTCAATACCGCTTTCGGTACCAACATAGATTCGGCTTATTTCTTTTAAATCAATTTTATTATCAATGATAAGCTTGGTTAAAGCATTTGCTCCAAAAACAACCGCGTCCTGATGAACGTCCGGGAAAGTCATTTTTAGCAATCCAAGACCTTTTTCTAATTTTTCTGGTTCAATATTTCGGGCTATTGCCAAAGTTTTTATGGGTAAATGTATGTTTGCTACATCAAACGATATAGCATCAATTCCTGTTTTCATTCTTAAATTTTTGAGCCGCTAAAGGTAAAACTATGTTGCGGAATGACAATTTTTTACTTTGATAAAATTTAAGACATAGAACACTTTTGAAGAAAACAAATCAAAACTTTGAATAAAATAACAATATGATAAATTTTTAGTAATCTACTTAGAATAGGTTTTTTCTTTTAAGGCTTGAAAAGCATTGCTTTGGGGCTTCTATAGTAAATTATTTTTAAGCAGCTTAATTATTGTACGTAAAAGTACGTATTTTTAATCTATTTTAAAATCATTATAAATAACAGCGAAATGGTTGTAGTTCTTTTGTAATTGAGTTATTTTTGTCTAATTTTTTAAAACAAACTACTTAAACACTTATGGCACAATCTGCACTATTGAATGCTTCCATCTTAAAGAAAGTAGCTATGGCTCTTTCGGGAATATTCTTAATCACGTTTTTAGCGCTGCATGTTTCCTTAAACTTTATTTCTATTTTGAGTGAAGACGTTTTTAACGAGGCTTCTCACTTTATGGGATACAATCCGCTGATACAATATGTAATGCAGCCAGTTTTGGCATTTGGAGTAATTTTCCATTTCGTAATGGGATTTGTACTTACTGCTCAAAACAGCGCGGCAAGACCAATTGCATATGCTAAATACAACGGAGCTGCAAACGCTTCTTGGAGTTCTAGAAATATGATTATTTCTGGATTGGTTATTTTGGCTTTCTTAGGATTGCATTTCTATGATTTCTGGTTTCCTGAAGTCAGCTATAAATATATAGCTGGTACAGCACCAGATGCTACAAGGTATTATGGAGAGTTAGTTCATAAATTTCAAAGCCCGGTTCGTACAGCATTATACTGTGTGTCTTTCATTCTTTTAGGATTTCACTTATGGCACGGGTTTGCATCTTCTCTTCAATCTGTAGGGATGCACAACAAATACTCTAGATTTTTAGCGAAAGTAGGTTACTGGTTTGCAGTGGTAGTTCCTGCAGCTTTCGTAATTATCGCTTTATTTCATCATTTCAAACAATAATTAATATCAATTATAATGGCATTAGATTCAAAAATTCCAAATGGTCCTATAGCGGACAAATGGACAAATTATAAAGATCATATTAATTTAGTAAACCCTGCTAACAAACGTAATTTAGATATTATTGTAGTTGGTACAGGTTTAGCTGGAGGTTCGGCTGCGGCTACTTTGGCTGAGCTAGGATATAACGTAAAAGCATTCTGCTTCCAAGATTCTCCACGTCGTGCGCACTCTATTGCTGCACAAGGAGGTATCAACGCAGCAAAAAATTATAAAGGTGATGGTGACTCAGTTTACAGATTGTTCTACGATACTGTAAAAGGAGGTGACTACCGTGCACGTGAGGCCAACGTTCACCGTTTGGCTGAAGTTTCTGCAAATATTATTGACCAATGTGTGGCTCAAGGTGTGCCATTGGCTCGTGAATACGGCGGACTTTTAGATAACCGTTCTTTTGGAGGAACTTTGGTTTCTCGTACATTTTACGCACAAGGACAAACTGGACAGCAATTATTGTTAGGAGCTTATTCTGCAATGAACCGTCAAATTGGTCGTGGAAAAATTAAAATGTACAACCGTCACGAAATGCTTGACATTGTAATCGTGAACGGAAAAGCGAGAGGTATTATCGCTCGTGACTTAATTACAGGAAAAATAGAAAGACATTCTGCTCATGCTGTAGTAATTGGTTCTGGAGGATACGGAAACGTATTTTTCCTTTCAACAAATGCTATGGGAAGTAACGCAACAGCAGCTTGGAAAATTCATAAAAAAGGAGCGTTTTTCGCAAATCCTTGTTACACACAAATTCACCCAACATGTATTCCGGTTTCAGGAGATCACCAGTCAAAACTGACTTTGATGTCTGAATCTTTACGTAATGACGGTCGTATTTGGGTACCTAAAAACTTGGAAGATGCAAAAGCTATCCGTGAAGGAAAGAAAAAAGCAACAGATTTATCTGAAGAAGAAAGAGATTATTTCTTAGAAAGAAGATATCCTGCGTTTGGTAACTTGGTTCCTCGTGACGTTGCGTCTCGTGCGGCTAAAGAAAGATGTGACGCTGGTTTTGGAGTTAACAAAACAGGTGAAGCAGTTTACTTAGATTTCGCAGCAGCAATTAAACGTTACGGAACTGAAGAAGCTTACGTAAAAGGTTTAGATGCTAATGACAGTGCTTTAGTTACTAAATTAGGAACAGCAATCGTAAAAAGTAAATACGGAAACTTATTCCAAATGTACTTGAAAATCGTTGACGAAGATCCTTATGTAACGCCAATGATGATTTATCCAGCGGTTCACTACACAATGGGTGGAACTTGGGTTGATTATAACTTAATGACTACGATTCCTGGATGTTTCTCAATTGGAGAATCTAACTTCTCTGATCACGGAGCAAACAGACTTGGAGCTTCTGCTTTAATGCAAGGTTTAGCAGATGGATATTTTGTACTTCCTTATACTATTGGAGATTATTTAGCTCCGGATATTAAAATGGGAGAAATTTCTACAGACTTACCTGAATTCGTTGAAGCTGAAAAAGCAGTTGTAGATCAAATCAATAAATTCATCAATAACAATGGTAAACATTCTGTAGATTATTTCCACAAAAAACTTGGAAAAATCATGTGGGATAAAGTAGGTATGGCTCGTAACGCTAAAGGTTTAACTGAAGCTATCGAAGAAATTGCCGCTTTACGTGAAGAGTTTTATAGAGATGTAAAAGTTCCTGGAAGCGCTTACGAATTTAATCAGGAATTAGAAAAAGC
The DNA here is from genome assembly GCF_028736135.1 of Flavobacterium sp. KACC 22758. Classification (NCBI taxonomy): domain Bacteria; kingdom Pseudomonadati; phylum Bacteroidota; class Flavobacteriia; order Flavobacteriales; family Flavobacteriaceae; genus Flavobacterium; species Flavobacterium sp. KACC 22758. Next base: position 5,212,299 of record NZ_CP117878.1, on the reverse strand, counting down.
AACTCGTGTTGCCGATTTCTTAGAATTAGGAGAATTGTTCGCTAAAGATGCTTTACACCGTAACGAATCTTGTGGAGGTCACTTCCGTGAGGAATACCAGACAGAAGAAGGAGAAGCACTTCGTGACGATGAAAACTTTGCATACGTTGCTGCTTGGGAATACAAAGGAAAACCAAGTGATGCGGTATTACACAAAGAACCACTTAATTACGAAAACATTAAATTAGTACAGCGTAGCTATAAATAAGAATTTGGTCGAAAGCCCAAAGTTTTAAAGTCAAAAGGCAGAATGTGCCAAGCGACTTTCGACTTTCGACTTGATGACTTTCAAACTCAAACAGTATGAAACTTACATTAAAAATATGGCGTCAAAAAAACGCTCAAGATAAAGGAGGGATTGTAGAATATCCTATTGATGGAATCGAGCCGGATATGTCTTTCCTTGAAATGTTAGACGTTCTTAACGAAGGTTTAATTAACAAAGGAGAAGAGCCTGTAGCATTTGACCACGATTGTCGTGAAGGAATCTGCGGAATGTGCTCTTTATTCATTAACGGTGAAGCGCACGGACCAGACAGAGGTGTTACAACTTGTCAGTTACACATGCGTATGTTTAAAGATGGCGATACAATTTTTATCGAACCATTTAGAGCAAAAGCTTTCCCGGTAATTAAAGATTTAGTTGTTGATAGAAGTTCTTTTGACAGAATTCAACATGCAGGAGGATTTATCTCTGTAAATACTTCAGGAAATACAATCGACGCGAATACTATTCCAATTCCAAAAGACGACGCAGATAAATCATTTGACGCTGCAGCTTGTATTGGATGTGGAGCTTGTGTTGCAACTTGTAAAAACTCTTCGGCAATGTTATTCGTTTCTGCAAAAGTTTCTCAATATGCATTATTGCCACAAGGTAAAGTTGAAGCAACTGACCGTGTATTAAACATGGTTCACCAAATGGATTTAGAAGGTTTTGGTAACTGTACAAATACAGGAGCTTGTGAAATCGAATGTCCAAAAGGAATTTCGCTTGAAAATATCGCACGCATGAACCGTGAGTATTTAGCAGCAAGCTTGAAAGGATAATACGTACAATTTAGTATATTTAAAAAAACGCTTCCGTTACGACGGAAGCGTTTTTTGTTTGTTTATGACATTCTATAAATTTTTACCCCGGTGCTTTTTTAAGCTTCGGAGAAGCAAAATATTTATAGCAAAGAATAAATGTTTGTAATGTAAAGCTCCAGAGGAGTGACATATATTTAGATTATAAAAAACATGCCGCTCCTCTGGAGCTTTTTTGGTTGTCTTATTTAAAATCTATAAATATTTAACCCCGCTGGGGTTTGGGGATAAAATGTTATAGGTTATTACGTCGAATCAAAAGAGTTATTCTTTCATGCAATCTTTTGTTTTATTCATAATACAACTGCGATTCACTGATTTCCTGTTTTTCTTTTCCTTCCTGCTGGATAAAACAAGTTAAAGTAGTGCCTCCAATCTGATCAAAATAGCTGATGTTGATTTTATGAAATCCTTTTTCTAGTTTAACAACTCCGTAAGCTTCATTAAGCCAATGTATGCCGTCGTTGTTTACAACTAATTCATTGTCTATAAAAAGCTTCGATCCGTCATCAGAAAGCGTTGAAATTGTATAATTTGCTGTTTCTGGGATAAAGATATAGCCGTCAAATTTTAAGCCGATATAACGCTCTAATTTCGTTTTCCATTTTTCAGCACTTATTTTGCCTCCAAAAATGCCCGAATTAACAGATTTTGCCAATTCCAAATCCTGAACCTGCTGAAAAGTTCCGGTATAATAATCGAATTTCAAACCTCTTTTTGTTGGTTTTACTGCTAAGGCCGGTTTCAAATCCGGATTTCGAACTAATATTTTACTGATCGAACTTTTTTTGCCGCTCGGACTGATTTGGACTGTTTTTATAATTCGGAATTCTCCTTTTGGAATATGTATCGTTACAGGTTTAGTATAAAGTTCTGCCGTTTCATCGGGATTGTAACCATCAACTGTGTAGAAAATCTGCCCGTTTTTAATTGTGGGTTTTAAGTCTAAAATATAGTTTGATGCAATTAAAGCGGTTTCTTCAGACCCAAAAGGAATTGGAACTTTGTACATTCTTTTTTGCGCTTCCAGTTTCTCTAAATGATGCGGAATTTGATTTAGAATAAAACGGTTGTAATTTTTGTTTTTGGGTTCAGTCCACGCAATTTCGGCTAAAGCAAAAACTCTCGGATAAATCATATAATTTAATTTCGCAGGAGTTGTCAAATATTCAGACCAAAGATTAGACTGTACACCCATAATGTATTTTTGCTCCTCAACCGTTAAGCTGTCTACAGGAGTTGGATTGTAATTGTATATTTTTTCAACCGTTGTTAATCTCCCAATTGTTAACGGTTCCTGAGGAGAATAACCTTGGTTATAATCCAGATACAGCACTTGTTCCGGATTCATAATTACAAAATGCTTTTGTTTTGCGGCACTTATTCCGCCAGATTCGCCTCGCCATGACATCACGGCTGTATTTGGCGCAAGTCCGCCTTCCAGCATTTCGTCCCAGCCCAGGATTTGTCTTCCGTTTGCGTTTAGGAATTTTTCAATTCGTGTTGTTAAATAGCTTTGAAGTTCATGTTCGTCTTTTAAACCTAAAGCTGCAATTCTCTTTTGGCAGTTCGGACATTCTTTCCATCTTGCTTTTGGGCATTCGTCTCCGCCAATATGAATGTATTTACTCGGAAATAAAGCCATAACTTCGGTTAAAACATCTTCTAAAAAAGTAAAAGTTTCTTCTTTTCCGGCACAAAAAATATCTTCAAAAACGCCCCATGATTCTACAACTTTATAATTTCGATCCGGAAAACAAGATAGATTTGGATAAGCCGTTACAGCCGCAGTGGCATGACCCGGCATTTCGATTTCGGGAATAATATTTACATAATGGTCTTCGGCAAATTTTACAACGTCTTTAATTTCTTCCTGAGTATAAAATCCGCCGTATGGATTTCCATCAAAAAAATAAGGGAATCGTTCAAATTTATTGCCTACTAAAGTCTGTGCTCTTTTAGACCCGACTTCGGTAAGTTTTGGGTATTTTTTTATTTCAATTCTCCAGCCCTGATCATCGGTTAAATGCCAATGAAAATTATTTAATTTATAATACGACATTTGTGCGATAAAATCTTTTATAACATTGACAGGAAAAAAATGACGGCACACATCAAGGTGAAGTCCGCGGTAGTCGTATCTGGGCTCGTCTTCGATGGTTACAAATGGTAATTTTATTTCCTGATTTTTGGGCTGGTTCGGCAAAAGCTGCAATAAACTCTGAACCGCATAAAATAATCCCTCTTCACTTCCGGTAACGGTTATTTTTTTGGAAGAAATATTGATTTTATAGCCTTCTTTTTTTGAAGCCGGCGATGGTTTTTCGGCAATAAACAAAACTTCAATATTGCTCTTTTTATTTGGTGTATTTGCATTTACAGCCGACTCAAAAATTTGTGCAGTTTTTAATTCTTTTGCGCTGTATTTATTTTTGTCGAATGCAATTTTGATTTTTCCGTTTATGCGGATACTGTCTCCGTTTGTTTTATAAAAATTGGGAGCCGGAATTATCAAAGTGTTATCAGGAGTACTTTGCGCATTTCCGAAACAGAAACAGAAAATCAAAAGATGAAATATACTTTTTTGCATGGTTACTTTTTTGTTTTGTTAAACAAATTTAAGGTTTGTTAGTTAGTTTGCATTTTTTTTGCAAAAGGTATTTGTGTGTAAATGTCTTTAAAATAGTGTGATTAACTTTTTAATTACTTTGTGTTATAATTTGTTTCGCAAGAATATTGCATTTATTGTTTACATTTGTTCAAAAAAAGAATTCGCATGAATAATGATAATGAAGTGGTTAATTACACTAAAGAAGAACGTAAAAATCTTATTTTAAAAGAGATTAACTTGCATACTCGTGTAAGTTTTGAAACCCTTTCGGCTAAATTATTTGTTTCTGAAGATACTGTAAGACGTGATATAAATGAACTTGAGTCAGAATCTTTATTGATTAAAGTAAAAGGCGGCGCGATGACAAAAGCGTATCACCATTCTTCATCAAATCAGACTTATGCGGGCGAATCTAAACAAATTATTGCGCAAAAAACATTAGGCCTTCTTCGTGACGGAATGGTTTTACTAATTGGCGGCGGAACGACAATTAGAGAATTCATTCGTTTAATTCCTAATGATTTAAATCTGACTATTTTTACGGTTACCGTTTTGTCTGCGGTTGAACTTTTAGACAAACCCAACGTTAAAATTATCATGATTGGCGGCAGCATTTCTTCGTACAGCCAAATGTGTGTGAGCGGCGACGTTTACAATCAACTTGCTAATATTAAAGTCGATTTATTAATATTAGGAACCAATGCTTTAGATATTGAAGGCGGTTTCTCAGATTCTGACTGGGAAACGGTTCAGGTTAAAAAAGCAATGATTCAGGCTTCAGAAAAAACAGCGATTCTTACGATTTCTGAAAAACTGGATACGGTTCTAAAAATGAAAATTGCCAGCTTATCTGAGGTAGATTACGTGGTTACGGAAGTTGATCCCAGCGACGAAAAATTACAAGCGTATAAGAAGGCAGTTCCAAGTTTAGTTTTTATTTAATCCCAATTCTTCATTAAAAAATTGATCCAGTTTTGGTGAAAGATTTTATTTAAATCTTCATCAGAATAGCCGTGGTTTTTAAAAATCAGAACCAATTTTTGTAAATCAGCAATCGTATTTAAATCATACGGAGATTGTTCTGTACCAAAAGCACCATCCAAATCTGAACCTACGCCAATGTGATTCGCATTTCCGGCCAATTGACAAATGTGATCCATGTGTTTGAAAACAGTTTCAAGATTGCAATTCATTTCTAACGGCATCGAAACACCTCTTTCCCAATTTGGAACCAGCATCCACGCATCTAAAGCACCGCCAATAACGGCTCCTCTAGAAATTAAAGCTTTAATCATTTCGTCGCTGTATTGGCGATTATGATCAACCAGGCTCCTGCAATTATTATGACTTGCCCAAACGGGGCCGTTATAATGATCTAAAGCCTGCCAAAAAGCATCATCACATAAATGCGTTGCATCCAGAATAATATTCAGGCGTTCCATTTCTTTTAATAAATCAATTCCGTTTTGATTCATTTTTCCGGTTGCGTCCGTTCCGTTTGCATAACGTCCGGGGCCGTAATGTGCAGGGCCAATCGCACGTAATCCGTAATTGTAGGCTTTTTCTAAATACGAAATATCGATTATAGAATCAGCGCCTTCTAAACTCAAAATATAGCCAATTGATTTTTTATCATTTGGCGTTCCGTCGTTCCATAAATCAATTTGTTTCTGGAGTGATTTTTTATCTGTAATTTGGGTTATTTCTCCGGCTTCTTCCATGGCTTTGTACCACGCCAGCTGTCCTTGTGTTTGTGCCCAGGCTTGCTCAGTAGAATTCCAGCCCGGAATTAAACTGTCTGGTTTTACAAATCTTGCAATTTGCGTAGCTACTACAATTCCTATATTGCCTTTGCGTAAATCAGGAAATGAAACCGTTGCGCGTTCGCGGTCTGGTTTGTCGGTCATTCCTTTTTCTAAACCGCGCAGCGAGGGAACATCATTTCTTAAATCACGATTCCATTCCATTGCATTCATGCTCAGGTCTAAATGGGCATCTATTATAAACATATATTTTTGACTTAAATTTATATACTAATTTCTCTGCTTCGGGCCGCAACTTTCCACTGATCACAAATTTGATGTCCTTTATTTACAACCTGAACAGCATCATAAAGTGCGCAGGTAGGGCAGACATGATAAGGAAGCGCATAAATAGTGTCACCAATTTTATACTCGTTTTTTCCTCGGTTTTCCAAAATCAAATGTTCTTCAGAATGTGCTGTAGGAATCAGATTTTCATCATTTAAAATCACCAATCGTTTATCGATTGGATTTTCTGAAGAAACGGCTTTGTAGCCAATATCAATACAAAGCGTAGAATTTGTTGGTTTTGAAATGATGGTTCCAACGATTACCAAAGCAGGTTTAAAATTTTGTTCCGGTAAATTAGATTGATAATTAAAATCCCAAAAAACAAAAGTTCCAGGACTGCATTCTACGTTTTCCTGAGCTGCATAAAAAGGAAATGTATTAGAACCTCCGGCAACAATTTTTAATTCGTAACCCAGTTTTTGCCCAATCGCTTCTGCTTTTTCTTTTATTTCAGAAAATGAGTTTGAAGCTGTATTGGTTCGTTCTTCAACGGTTCCTTTTAAATGACCGTCGTAAATATGAATGCCTTCAAAATGAAGATTTTTTAACTTAACAATTTTATCAATTAAAGCTGTCCAATCTTGTAAAATGGAGAATCCGGTTCTGTTCATTCCGGTATTTAAATCCAGATAAACATTCAGTTTCAGGCTGTTTTCTTTAGCAGTTTCATTTAAGGCTTTCGCCGATTCCAAATTGTCGACAATAGTCGAAAAATAAGTATCCGGATATTTTTGAAGCAGCGAAATCCATCTTTCCTTTTTAATTCCAACAGGCTGATAAGCGAGAAGAACATCTGGAATTTCGTGAATTGCTGCAAGTTCAGCTTCGGCAATTGTGGCACATTTTATCTTTTTGATATTATAGATTTTAAACAATTCCAGAATTTCGCCAATCTTATGTGTTTTAATATGAGGTCTTAGTTTTTGTGTGTCACCGCTTACTGAGCCAATAAGACGCTCCAGATTAAACCGGATACGATCTTCGTAAACAGCTAAAAACGGCGTATCAATTAAGATATCAGATTTAATTTTCCACCAATTTTCTTCCATAACTTAGTTTCTTGTTTTTTCTACTACTTCAATTAAATTTTGAAAAGCCTGCAGCGCTTCTTCATAATTTAAATTCAAAAGCATTTCTTTTGAAAATAAATTTGAACCAATTCCAACGCATACCACTCCAGATTTAAACCATGATTTTAAATTGCTTTCTTCAAGAGTTACGCCTCCTGTGGGCATTATTTTTAAATTTGGGAAAGGCGCTCTTATTGCTTTTACATATCCCGGTCCGCCAATTTTATCAGCCGGAAAAAGTTTTACTACTTCGGCTCCCAGTTTGTTGGCATGAAGAATTTCATTTAAGGTTGCGGCACCGGGAATCCAGTAAATATTGTTTTTAAAACAATAATTGCCAATTTCCAGATCAGTGTGCGGACAGATAATACAATCTGCGCCCAATTGATGATAAGTTTCGGCATCGGCTACACTTAAAATAGATCCCACCGCTATTTTTACATCTAAATTGTTTTCTTTTTTAAAAGCTGTCATTTGTGCAAAAACTTCTTTTGCATTATCTGCACGAGCTGCGAACTCGATAATTTTTATGCCAGCATCAGCCGCTGATTGCAATACGATTTGGGCTGTTTGGATATTGATTTGGGTTACTAACGGAAGTACACCTTGCGTTTTTAAAATGCTGTACATATTATTTTTTTATCTGTTAATTCTATTGCTTGAACCATTTTTAATAAAATGACGTATTTCGTCCAGAGTGCTTATGGCAAAATCTCCGTGTATACTTTGTTTGATTACACCGCAGGCTGTGGCCCATTCGATACATTCCTGAGTGGATAATTTATTGGATAATCCGTATAGTAATCCGGCATTAAAAGCATCTCCGGAACCAATTTGGTCTGTTACAATGTGTATTTTATGTTCCGGCGTTTGGTAAAAATTGCCTTCATGCATCAATAAGCCTTTGTATAAATGTGCCGGCCCGTCTGATTTTCTAAAACTCATGGCAAGTGTTTTTAGAAAAGGCATTTTTGCTTTTAATAATTCGAAGGTTTTTTGAAAACGTGCTGCATCAGATTCATTTTTATCGGTTTTGATTCCGAAGTAAATTTCAATTGCGTCTAAGTCGGCAACGGTTATAGTGCTGTATTGTAATAAATCGGGCATAATTTCAGACGGATGTTTTCCGTACTGCCATAATTTTGATCTGTAATTAAAATCAGAAGAAATAGGTAAACCTTTTTTATGCGCTGTCAAAATTGCTTCTTTACAAGCCAGACCTGCTTCGTTTGAAACTCCCGGACTTATTCCTGACCAGTGAAAATGCGTAACATCTTCTAAAACTTCATTCCAGTTAATTTGATCTTTTTGAATCGTTGCAAAAGACGAATTGCTTCTGTCGTAAATAACCTGCGATTGTCTGATTTGATTTCCGGATTCGACAAAATATAAGCCCAAACGTTCCCCGCCATAAACACATTTTGAAGTATTGACTTTGTATTTTTGAAGTTCGTTTAAACCCAGTTGTGCCAGATCGTTTTGGGGCAATCGGCTGATATAATCGGTTTGGATTCCGAGCTGCGAAAGTAAAACACAAACATTGGCTTCGGCACCGCCAACATGAACCTTTATTTCATCTGCCTGCGTAAACCGGTTTCCATTGGCAACATTCATCCGAAGTAATAATTCTCCAAATGCGGCTATTCTTGTTTGTGAGGTAATTTTATTCATTGTTGTCTTTTTTTTGCCACAGATTTTTATTGATGAACGCGGCGCTTAATTTTTAACACATAGAAACATAGTTTTTGAAAGTGTTGAAAAAGGCGTTTCACTTGCATTAATTCACATAATCACTATGTTTTAAAAGCTGGCTTTTTTTGTTATTCTTTATCAAGTAAAAAATCTATGTTTCTATGTGTTTAATTTTTTTTGCCACAGATTATACAGATTAAAATTAAGCAGCATCTAAAAAATAATCCTTTTTAATCTGTATAATCTGCGGCCTACATTTTTAACGTAACCACAGACTTAGAATCAAAGTATTTCCTTAACCAATACAGATTACTCTTTAATCGTTATCGTCTGTGGTCTAATTTTTTAGAATAATTCGAAAACAGCTTCAACTTCAACAGGAATATTGTCTGGCAATGAACCCATTCCTACGGCGCTTCTTACTCCAATTCCGTTTTCTTGTCCCCAGACTTCAGCAAATAATTCACTGCAGCCGTTTATTACATACGGATGTCTTAAAAAATCGCCGCTGCAATTGACCATTCCTAAAACTTTTATGACTCTTTTTACTTTATTCAGGCTTCCAAAATTGGTTACAATTGTAGAAAGCATGGTTAAACCCACTTGTCTTGCGGCTAATTTTCCTTCTTCGATATCCATATCATCGCCAATTCGGCCAATGATTAAAGATTTGTCATCTCTAACCGGCCCGTGACCAGAAAGGTATAAATATTTACCATCAACTAAATAGGGTTTGTATATGCCTAAAGGCTGAGGCGCCGGCGGTAAAGACAAACCAAGAGTTTCAAATTTTTCTTGAGGTAATAAATTCATGATATTAATGTATTATAGAGTTTAAAATAAAAACGAAAATGATGCCTAAAACAGATACTAAAGATTCCATGACGGTCCAGGATTTAAAAGTGTCTTTTAGGCTGATATTAAAATATTCTTTGAACATCCAGAAGCTTGGGTCGTTTACGTGTGAGCACATTAAACTTCCGGCACCAACGGATAAAACCAATAAGTTAGGATCTAGTCCTGTGGTTTGCAGTAAAGGAAGCAGAACGCTGGCGGTCATTAATCCGGCGGCTGTAGCAGAGCCCACACAAACGCGAATAATCGCTGCCATTATCCATGCCAATAAATAAGGATGAATGTTTATTTGTGTTAAGGCTCCAACTATAGTTTCGTTTACACCGCTTACAATCATAACTTCTTTTAAACCTCCGGCTCCGCCCACAATTAATACAATTAAAGCAACATCTTTTATAGCAGCTGCATAATCATCCATAACAGAGGTAATGCTTCGGTTCATTCTGAGTCCTAAAGTGTAGGTGCAGATAAGTAAAGAAATCAGCATAATCATGCTTGGTTCTCCTGCCGTTTTGCAAATATTTTCTACTGTTTCATTTTTTATGAAAATGGGTAATATTGAAGTGAGCGTTAATCCAAAAACGGGAAATAAAGCAGAGAATAAACTAAGTGAAAAACTCGGAAGTTTACTGTGGTTTACCACTTCTTCAACATTTAAAATTTCATGATCTGATTCGGTTTTGATGTTTTTAAGCAGATTTGAAAACAACAAACCGGCAATAAAAATGGTTGGGACTGCAATTATAATTCCGTAAACCAGAACAAGCCCAATATCAGCATTTAAAATACTGCTCAATGCCATTGGTGACGGATGTGGGGGCAAAAAACCGTGTGCTACTGAAAGCGACGCCAGCATTGGAATTCCCAGATATACTTTTGAAAGTTTGAACTGATGGGCTACTGAGAAGATTAGTGGTACTAACAAAACAAATCCAACACTATAAAATAGAGGTATCCCAACAATAAATCCGGTAATCATTAAGCCGAGTCGAACGTATTTTCTGCCCGTCCATCCCATAACTGTTTTGGCAATGACATTGGCGGCGCCTGATGAAACGGTAAGTTTACCAATGCAGGTTCCGAAAACAATAATCAGCGTAATAGATCCTAACATTTCGCCTAAACCTTTTTGAACAGTTTGTGACAAAGTGTTTATTGGCAGGCCTAAAAACAGACCTGCTAATAAAGCTGTTATGATAAAGGCAATAAACGGATTGATTTTAAGCCAAGCTATTTGAATGATTAAAAACGCAATGCATGCCGTAAGAATTAAAATGCTCATTTATCTTTTATTATTAACCCGTTGAGAGTAATTCGTGAAAATTTTATTAAACACATAGTAACATAGATTTCTTTACTTGAAGCAGGAGTTTAAAAAAGCCAGCTTTTAACACATAGATGCTATGTATGTTAATGCAAGTGAAACGCCTTTCAACACTTTCAAAAACTATGTCTCTATGTGTTTAATTACGCCAACGGTTATTATTTTTATTTATCCCACCAGATTCTTGTTGTAAAAGCATCTTCGCCCTGACGCTTAACTGCTTCTGCTAAGTTAGCTGAATTCACTGAATATTCGCTGGTTGGATATTTTAAACGTCTTGGTATTGTGCCATTTGTAACGTTTCCAGGGAAATTTACAGGAGTTAAAACTGGGTATCCGGTTCTTCTCCAATTGGCATAAATTTCTTGTTCATCTACAAATAATGCTATGTAAATCTGCGTATGAATCTGGTTCATTTTGGCTTCAAAACTTCCGGCTGCATTATACGGATTCGCGGTTAAATAAACCGTTGCATCCGGAATAGTATAAGCGGAACCATAAATCCCCATGTTTAAGAAAGAAGCTTTTACACCTTTTTCATATAAATCTTTATCCGTTTCATTGGTGTACCATCCTCTTGCCGCAGCTTCGGCTAAATATAAATTGGTTTCAGCATTGCTGATAAGTACAAGCGGTGCGTCATATTTAAAAACGGTACTTTGGTTAGGTTCAGAATACGTTCCTTGTTCTGCGGCACTTGGAGCTGTTTTGGTTCCGTTAGGAAAACCTTTTTGAACGGCAAGGCTTGTGTTTTGTGAACCTCCCTGCCAAACTCCTGCATAAACACTGATTCGAGGATCGGCAGTTGATTGCAATAAATCGATAAATGTTTTAGCCAGTTTACCGCCTTCAACATTTTTTTGTCCAAAAGACCCCGCTGTAAAATCTTGTCTTCTGGCATCAAAACCAACCGGATTTCGATTAAAATCATTTGGCCCGTCAGTATATTTCATGATTGCATTATCTGTTCCGTTTAAAATTACACCGCCGGCAATCGCTTTAGTAACCCATGATTGAGATAGGGCAGGATCGACTTTAGATAATCTTAAACCTAGACGAAGCATTAAAGAGTACGAGAATTTTTTCCACTTAGATACATCTCCGTCATAAATAAAATCAGATTTTCCGAAACTTGATTTTGCCGGATCTAATCCTGCAGCAGCTTCATCTAATTCTTTTAATAAATCTTTGTAGATAAACTCCTGGCTATCGTATTTTGGAAGGAAAACCTGTGTGCTGTTGGCTTTCGCTGCTTCAGAATACGGGATGTCTCCATATAAATCAGTTAGTTTATGATACAAATATGCTTTCCAGATTCTGGCAATATTAAGTCGGTTACTGTCGTTTGGACTGTTTTTTAAAGCATCGATTACGATTTGTGTTTCATTTATACCAGTTGGATACGCCTGATTGAAATAAGCCGAAAAATATACTTCATTGTTTAAATATTTATCTCCAACCCCAGAAGCTTCTTTATATGTAGCATAATGCTGCAATAAACCGCCGCATTCCAAAATATTGGTAAAGAAGTAATTATTGTTTAATCCGTCAAGCTGTGCTTTACTGAAAACAAAATTCGGATTTGGTTTGTCTACTGAATTTGGGTTCGTATTAATTTCTTCAAAATCTTTGGTACAGGATGCCATACTTCCTAAAAGTATTCCTGTAATATATAATATGGTTAACTTTTTCATGTCTTTTAATTTAAAAATTAGAGATAAAACGAGTTTAAAATTTGACATTTAAACTTAAACCGAAACTTCTGGTTTTTGGCACTCCAAATTGTTCTACACCCTGCGCATTTCCTGCGCTGAATACAGATTCTGGATCTACGTTTGGTGTTTTCTTATAAAGAATGAATAAGTTTCTGGCCACAAATGAAATTGAAGCTCCCTGAAGTTTTGATAATCCTTTTATTTTTTCAATCGGTAATTGATAACCCAGAATGATTTGTCTCAGTTTAATGAAGCTGGCATCATAAACAAAAGTTGAAGATATGTTTCTTAAACCGTCATAATACGTTCTTAAGTTTTCTGGCGCGATAACCATATCAACCGGATTTCCGTTTGTATCTACACCTTTAATTGGTAAACCGCTTTCACGACCTTCAAGAGTTAGTTTCGTTAAACCCATACGAGTTCCGTATAAATCAGTTCCAGAGTATAAACTTCCTCCAAATTTACCATCGATTAAAAAGCTGAATGAAATGTTTTTGTATTTAAACTCATTACTGATTCCCGCTCCCCAAGGATGAACTCCCTGTCCTAATTCTTCAAGAGGACCCTGAGCAATTGTTGCCGAACCGCCGCTTACATTGTAAACCGTGTTTCCATTAGCATCTTTACGAGGTCTGTATCCTTTGATTATACTGTACGGACGACCTACATCACTTGTAATTGTAACATATCCGTTTACGGAAGTTGCCATTGTAATAGAACTTAACTGATCTGTAAGAGCTTCAACTGTATTTTCGTTATAAGAACCATTTAAACTGGCATCCCAGGAAAAGTTTTCTGAATTGATAATTTTACCGCTAAGTAAAAACTCAACTCCTTTGTTTCTCATTTTTCCAAGATTTAATAATGCGGTATTAGCTCCCGAAGCATTAGAGATTGTAGTTTCTACAATATCATTTGTTGTAGCGCGATTGTACCAGGCAAAATCAAGATTTAAACGATTATTGAAAAATCCTAAATCAGTTCCAACTTCAAAAGTGGTTGAAGTCAACGGACTTAAAGTTGAATTAGGAACTCTCGAACTTGTTGGTCCTTGTAACTGTTGTCCGTTATGTCCACCCTGAATCATTGAATACGACTGATTCAATGCATAGGGATCCGGAGTTGCTCCTCCAACCTGTGCCCAAGAAGTTCTTAGTTTGGCAAATGAAACAAATTCAGGCATTTTTACAATATCCGATACGATAATACTTGTTCCAACAGATGGGTAAAATACCGTATTGTTGTCTTTAGAAAGTGTCGAGAACCAATCCTGACGACCTGTAAAGTTTAGGAAAACAACATTTTTATAATCTAAATCTACTGCGCCGTAAACAGAATTTGTTTTTGTTTTTCCGTACGGATATGTATAAGTAAGCGTAGATAAATTGCTTAAAGCATAAAAATTATCCAATACAAAATTAGATCCTTCAAATCTTGTTTCATCTCGCAGAGTGGTACGTGAGTTTACACCAGCCAAAGCATTTAAAGAGAAATTGCCGTAAATGTTTTTCTTAGTATAATTAAGAATGGCTTCTGTATTTAAATTTGATAATTTCGCTTTTTGACCTTGTGCATATCCAACCGGATTGTTAAGAGTTGTTTTTGGGATGTATCCAAAGAAATCATAATCAGTATAATCCTGTCCGATTCTTCCCTGTAAAAATAATTCAGGAGTAAAGTTTAACTTTACATTCAACATTCCTATGAAACGGTTTTTGGTGTCTTTGTTTTTAATTTTATTTACCACAAAATAAGGGTTTGTCGCTACAGCAACCGGATTCCATGCTTCTTCAACACCATTTTCATCATATCCGGGAGCAAGATTTCTAATGTCAACTGTATTAGCAATCATGTACGTTCCCCAGTTTGGATTTGCTTCAGCATCTGAAACAGTAACCCTGTTGTTTGATTTTTCGTTGTTATACTGTGCAACAACATCAAACTTTAACCATTCTGTCATGTTTACATTTCCGGCAATATTTACACTTTTTCTGTTAAAATCTGAGTTAGGAACAACAGATTGGTTGTCTGTGTTTGAAAAAGATAAACGTCCCGCTGCTTTTTCATTTCCGCCAGATAAAGCAATAGAATTAATAAATGTTGTTCCGGTTTCGTAGAAATTTTTAATATTATTTTTTTGCGGAGAATACGGTCTTGCTACGCCATCAAACTGCACAACATCGCTTCCGTCCATTTTAGCGCCCCACGACCAGCGCCCGGCTGCTATAGCTTCAGACTGATTAATTGGTTTTTTACCGTTTGATCCTGATCCGTATTCGTACTGCCAGTCTGGAAAAATAGACGGCGTTTCAAAAGTAAATGACGTATTGTAATCAACTCCAATTCCTTTTTGAGCAGCACCTATTTTGGTCTGAATCAAAATAACTCCATTTGCCGCATTTGCACCGTATAATGCTGCAGCGGTTCCGCCTTTTAAAACGGTTATGGTTTTAATATCGTCAGGGTTTATTACAGAAGTTCCGTCTCCACGGTCCACATTGATTCTTGTAGATCCGGGACCATTTCCAATTCCCGGTAAATTAAGTTGTGTGTTGTCGATTGGTAAATCGTTCACTACATACATCGGCTGGTTGTTTCCGTTTAGCGAACCATTTCCTCTTATTACAACACGGCTTGATCCGTTTGGTCCTGTTGCTGTGCTGCTCACGTTAACACCTGCAATTTTTCCAACTAAGGCATTGGCAATATTAGTTTCTTTGGCTTTTGTAAATTCAGTTCCTTTAAGTTCTGTTACTGCATAGGCAACTGCTTTTGTGCTTTTTTTAACTCCCAGAGCGGTTACCAAAACCTGATCTAGTACATTTTCCGCAGGTTTTAAACTAATAACTAAATTGGTTTTCTGGTTCAGGTTAAATTCTAAAGTTCCGTAACCCATATACGAAATCACGATTTGTTTTTCATTTTCAGGAACATTGAGTCTAAATTTTCCTGTTTCATCTGTTATCGTCGCTATTTTAGTACTGCTTTTGGCATAAATTGTTGCGCCGGCAATAGGCATTCCATCATCCTGACCTATTACCTGGCCGGTTATCTCAATCTGATTGCTGTTTTGTTGAAAGACATGCATTTTAATTGCAGCTTCTTTTGCATTTGCTGAGAAGATCATCCCCCCAATTAATGCCAATGAAATAAGCTTTGTTTTCATAATAGTTTGGTTTTCATGTTTTTTTTGGTTTTTTATTGGCGAATCAAATATATAGATTTATTTTTCACAGTTGCATTTTTTTTGCAATAAATGCATTTTTTTTGCAATAAATTTTATTCAAGTATTTTTATAATCCAAAAAAGCTAAGGTTTTAAAGGGTGTTTTGAGAAAATTTTGCAGAATGTGTTTTTTAGGTAAAAAATAATTTTTAGTTGAAAATTCGTATTTTTGGAAAATGAAAATTGCACTTATTCAATCCGATCTTTATTGGGAAGACATTCCGGCAAACAGAAAAAACTTCGAATCGAAAATAAATCAAATCGATTCGCAGGTAAATTTGATCGTACTTCCCGAAATGTTTTCGACAGGTTTTACAATGAATCCTTCTGCTGTTGCCGAAACAATGCAGGGTGAAACTATTTTGTGGATGAAAGAAATGGCGAAGAAAAAAAATAGTGCCCTGACAGGAAGTCTGGTAATTACTGAAAACGGGAACTATTATAACCGAATGTTTTTTGTGTTTCCGTCTGGAGAAATCCAGCATTATGATAAACGCCATTTGTTTTCACTGGCTGGAGAAGATAAATTCTACACTGCAGGAACAGAAAAAGTAAATGTAAATTATCTCGACTGGAAAATTTGTCTGCAGGTTTGTTACGATTTAAGATTTCCTGTTTTTGTTCGAAATGTAGAAAATTACGATTTACTTTTATACGTTGCCAATTGGCCAAAAGTGCGTACTAATGCCTGGGATGCTCTGCTAAAAGCACGCGCAATCGAAAATTTGAGTTATGTTGTTGGTGTAAATCGTGTTGGTTTAGATCATCATAATTATGAGCATACCGGTCACTCGCAGGTTATAGACTTTTTAGGCAATTACATTCTTGAACCACAAGAAACCGAAGATGTTTTTGTGGTTGATTTAGATAAAAATGAAATGTTGGAAACAAGAAAAAAACTCGATTTTCTAAGTGATAAAGATGTTTTTGAAATTAAGATTTAGAAAGCTTTTCGTTTCTTTTCTTCATCTTTTCTCTTTTTCAGATCTTCTTTTTTCTCTACATCAGGGTTGTATGGAATGCTTACATCAAAAGTTTGCTGCCAGTCCCAATTAGTCCTAACATCAAAACTTTCTTGCAGATAAGTGACTTCTTCGGCATATTTTTTTTCTAAAAAATTTCCAGTATCATATATTTTATTCTTATTGTCATCATATATTACTCTAACTGTAAAAGAATTTGGTTCTATATGGTTAAATTCTAGTTTGGTTTCTCCTTCTGAGTAGGCGCTTGCCAGCACTTGATCGCCTTTTTTATTGGTTATCTCAACAATTATCGGGAAACGTTTTACATTTTTTAAAGTCAATACTAAATTTCCATAATCCTCATATTCTTTTGTGCTTAACTTGTATGATAAAGTGTCATTTGTTTTATCATAAAAATCAGTCAGTGCTCCGGGAAAAAATGTAAAATTATATTTCTGAAGAGGTTCCCTCTTGAAATCAATATACAGTTTTTGGTCAAGTTCATCATATTCTGTAGTAAAATCGACAGCAGCAGAATCCTTGTTGATTAATTTAATTTTTGATTTGTCAAATTTAACCAATGGAGTTTCAGTATCTAAAGTAAATCGGTCTCTAAAATTAATAACTCCGTTTTGAACCGCTTTAATGTTCAAAGTGTCCTTTTTCTGGTCTTTAATCTTAAAAGAGAATTTTTTGTTATAAGTATCTTTTGTAACTTCTAACGATAATGAATCTGCTTTTAGTGGTTTGTACCATATTTGAAGCGAATCTTTTTTAGGAAACTGCGTTACAATTGTTTCTAAAGTTTCACCATTGTTTTTAAGTACAATAGTGGGTTTGTTAAGTTTAAAATTCTGTTTGCCTTCATACGGAAGAAGCAGCCTGTTGCCAGAAGCTTGTATTGGCTTAAAAGCCTTTAATGGAAGTGTTTCCTTAAATAAGCTTAATTCAAACAAAGTATCATTTGGAACCGTGATAAAGTGTTTGATAAAACCTATTTTATCATCTTTTGGGTTGTATTTATTATTGTTTGATTTGTCTTTTAAAGCTACCAAAAGATATTTTCCTTCTTTTAAATTTTCGAATTTAAAAGTTCTCATACTATCTAAAGTATTGGTAATGTAGCGCGGAAATTCTTTGTAAATAACAGAATCTTTGTATTTGTCATTGGCTTCATAAAGCATTACCGAAACAAAATTATCTACATTTTTTGCATAAGCATCTTTAATTTTTCCGCCAAGAGTAAGAGAATCGATGTAAGGCCCAGTTGAGAAAATATATTTAAACTGGTTTAATGCATTACCTTCATTATTATCGGCAATACTTTCACCAAAATTAAAGCTGTAAGTTGTATTAGGCAGTAAAGTATCTTTTATTTTTATGTTTATAAATTTACTTACTCCGGTTGGTGTAATCAGCGGCTCATATTTCATTGGAGGAGAAATAATCAGCTGCTTGTTAAGATTTTTTAATTTGATGTATTCATCAAATACCAAATTAATTTCATTTCCTTTAAAATCAGTAGTAAAGTTTTTTGGTGCACTCGAAACCAAAACCGGTGCCAGTGTATCTTTTAATCCGCCGGTAATGCTGCCTCTTTTTGCGCAGCTCATCATTAATAATACCAATAAAAATGAAATATATTTGAATTTGCTTTTAAACATAGCGGTTTTTGAATTTGATTGCACAAAATAACAATTATATTTGCTTTAATTGAAATTTTTTATCCATTTATTAGGATTTAGCAACTCATATATTTTTGCATTTTTTAGAATTCAAAATCTCTTATGTGATATAATTTCTTACTTTTGAATTAAATTAATATCACTTCGTTTTGGTTAAAAGTTTTTTTTGGGTTTTGTTATTTCTTTTTCTGACAGCATGCAGTAAAAAAGAACAGCCGATAATTTCTTTTTACTATTGGAAAACCAACTTAAAATTTTCTGAAACAGAAAAGACTGCTTTAAAAGATAATGATGTGCATAAACTGTATATCCGTTATTTTGATATTGGACTTCATCCTCAAACACAAAAGCCATTTCCGATAAGCCCGGTTCATTTTTATGAAGACATGAAGGAGTTTGAAGTTGTTCCCGTTGTTTTTATTCAAAATAAAGTGATGCTGGATAAGAATCTTGATATTGAAGATCTGGCCGAAAAAACACTTCATTTAGTTACTGAAATCAATAACAAGAATAAAATTAATTGTGCCGAAATTCAAATTGACTGCGACTGGTCTTTGAACAGTAAAGATAATTATCTTAAATTTATTGAACAGATTAAAAAGCTTTCGAAGAAAAAACTTTCGGCCACCATTAGACTTCATCAGGTGAAATATTTTAAGAAAACTAAAATTCCAAATGTAGATAACGGTGTTTTGATGTTTTATAACATGGGAAGTATAGCGCCAGATTCGCTGAATTCTATTTACAGCCGAAAAATTTCTGAACGTTATCTTAAAAGTTTAAAGAAATATCCGCTTCATCTCGATTATGCACTGCCTATTTATTCGTGGGCGATTCATATTAGAAATCAAAAAGTTTTAGGGCTTCGTTCGAAACTGAATTTCAGCGAACTTAAAAAAGATAAAAACTTCGAGCAGATAAGTCCGATATTTTTTAAAGTCAGACAATCTAATTACAAAAATGGTGTTTATTACGAAGAAAATGATCTCTTGAAAACAGAGACTATTTCTCCAGACGATTTAAAAGAAATGGCTGAGGATTTAGATGATAATAAAGCTCAGTCTCCAAAAGAAATTATATTTTACGATTTAGACGAATTCAATTTAAATAATTATGAAAAGAATATTTTTAAGCAGGTTGTTTCTTGGTTTTAGTGCAGCTTTCCTTTTTGTGTACGGAATAATTTATGCCTGCGCTGATGGCGACTGGGATTATTTTGGCGCGTACAGTTCTAATTTTACCCCTGAAACTTTTGCAGACAAATCCTATTCGCCTTTGTTTTTGTCGGGCGGTATTTTCTACGGAATTGGTTTTGATACCCAGCATAATTCCCGTTTTAATAAAAACATAAAATCAGATTGGGCAGATTATCTTAAAGGAAAAGTAGATACGACGACAGTTAATTATTTTTTAATTGGAGACGAAAAACCAAGATATTATTCCGATGATAAAAATACGATCAAAAACAAAGAAGAAATCACAGATCTTCATGTGTACTATAGAAACAAAAAAGAAAATGCATCATCTTTAAAATGGGGAAAAAAGATTCCGTTGAAAGATGAAAAAGTAAAAAGCTTTGTTGAATTCTTGTATCTGGCACAAAAAATTGAAACCGTTTCAATTGGTAAAGATTATTGGAGTTATGAGCCAGTTGTGGCAGAAACTTTCAATGATGCCAAAATGATTCAGTCAATCGAGAATGTTTACAATACTATTTCAGACCCTTTTTTAAGAAACAGATATTGGTTTCTTACCATGAAAGCCCGTTTTTACAGTAACGATAAACAAAAAGCAATCGACTTTTTTAATAAAACAGAAAGTTCTGTGCCTAAAAATGTTTTGTATTACCGCGCGCTTGGGTATGTTGCAGGAATCAATTATAAACAAAAGAAATATGCCGCATCAAATTATTTGTATGCACAGGTTTTTGATAATTGTCCTGAATTAAGAGTGGTAACTGCTTATAGTTTTAGTCCAAAAAACGAAGCCGATTGGAATAAAGCGCTGACAATGGCAAAGAATAATAAAGAAAAAGCAGCGCTGTGGGCAATTCACGGATATTATAAAGATGAAAAACAAGCGATTGAAAAGATCTATGAATTAGATCCAAAAAGTGAGCACTTAAATTATCTAGGAACGAGATTGGTAAACAGGCTGGAAGAAACTATCAATAATTCGTTTCAGCAGGATGGCGGAGAAAATCAGCCGAAAAAACAACTTACAATAGCCGAAAATAAAACACAAAATCAGGTTAAAGTTGATAAAAAAGCACTGGATTTAATCGCAAAAATTTCGGCAGCAGGAAATACAGACCGACCATATTTATGGGATTTGTCTCTGGGATATTTACAGACGCTAAAAGGAGATTATGCTAATGCCGACAAGAATTTTGATAAGGCGGTAAAAACACTTCCTAAAACTGAATTGGCAGGAATGCAGCTTCGTTTATTACGTTTTGTAAACAACTTGAGCAAAATTGATAAACTAACAGATAAAAACGAAAAAACAATTCTGGCAGATTTGAATTGGTTATACAATGAACTTCCTAAAACATATAAAGGAGGAGAGTTTCGTTATCAAAATGCTTCTGCATGGAGCAAAAGCTATTTGTCGACACTTTATCGCGAAAAAGGAAATTTAGTTATGGCCGAGATTTTTGGCGAATCACGTTACAGTTATTGGAATGATGGAAATGTTTTTTATGATGATGAAAAAAATCTGCAAAGCATAAAAACATTTTTAGCGAAATCAAATAAAACCGAAATTGAAAATATTGGAGCAGGAATTTATAGTTTGAAGTTAAAAGACATTAATAACTTTCAGGCAGTTCAGGCGGCTTTTAAAAATAAAATCCCTGAAGCGATTGAATTTATGAAACAGACAGATTCAGTTCAGTATTATAAATTTTTAGGAAATCCATTTAACGGAAGTATTAAAGATTGTCACGACTGCGATCATGCAGCGTATCAAAAAAGAAAATATACCCAGATGGATTTCTTAACTACAATTAAAGAAATGCAGGACAAACTGGCTAAAAACGAAGACGTTTATACAAATAGTTTGTTGTTAGGAAACGCATTTTATAATATTTCTCATTTTGGAAACGGAAGAACTTTTTACGAGATTACTATAGTAGGTTATGGTTCAAGTCCATACTCGTTTAGAGATTCTATGAAAAAGATGATTACAGACTGCAGTGTTTCAAAAATGTATTATCAAAAAGCTTTGCAGGCTGCGACAACAAAAGAGCAGAAAGCAAAATGTGTGTACTTAATTTCGAAATGTGAACGAAACGAATATTATAATAATAAATACAACAGCGTAAGATATTGGTGGGATGCAAATGATGATAAAGTTAACTTTATAGCCTGGAACGGATTTAAAACGCTTCAGAAAGACTATTCAGACACCAAATATTATCAGGATGTAATTGCAGAATGCGGTTATTTTAATACTTATGTTAACCAATTATAATAAAATCAAATGGTAAACAAAATAGAACATATTGGAATTGCCGTAAAAAATATGGATGATGCAAATGTATTGTTCGAGAAATTATTGGGCGTTCCGTCATACAAAGAAGAAACGGTAGAAAGTGAAGGCGTTTTGACTTCTTTCTTTCAAACCGGAACAAACAAAATTGAGCTTTTGATGGCAACAAACCCTGAAAGCCCAATTGCAAAATTTTTAGAAAAGAAAGGCGAAGGAATTCATCATATCGCTTTTGATGTTGAAGACATCAATGCTGAAATTTCGCGCTTAAAAAATGAAGGATTTGTGCTGATAAACAAAGTTCCGAAGAAAGGAGCCGACAATAAACTAGTGGTTTTTCTGCATCCGAAGAACACAAATGGCGTTTTGGTCGAGCTTTGCCAGGAAATTAAATAAAAAAAGATGATTTTTTATTTTAAATAATCTATTGAAAATCAATCTTGTTTTTAAAACAAATAGGTTTAATTTAAATTAAATGAAAATCATGTCTTAAAATATTTGGAGTGAAGCAAAAATAGTAGTAATATTGCATCCTCTAAACCGGTCCTATAGCTCAGCTGGTTAGAGCACCTGACTCATAATCAGGTGGTCCCTGGTTCGAGCCCAGGTGGGACCACTTCTTTAGAATAGAAAGCCTTTACAGAAATGTAGAGGCTTTTTTTATGTTTGGTTATTAAAAAGATTGTGTAAATCTAATTTCTTTAGAAGAATAGTCTGTTTGGGATATGAATAATATCTTACAAAAGAATGTTTTGCAGGATATTTTTCTATCTTTGAAAAGCAGATCCAAAACAGCTTTATCTTTGAGCTTTTAGGGAATTTAATACTATTATGGAACAGAAAATACATCATGGAAGAAACGTAAAACGTTTTAGAGAAATGCTTAAAATAAAGCAAGAGGCATTGGCTTATGATTTAGGAGAAGATTGGAATCAAAAGAAAATTTCTATGCTGGAGCAGAAAGATGTAATCGAAGATAATCTGCTTAAACAAATCTCTGCAGTTTTAAAGATTCCTGTTGAAGCTTTTCAGAATTTTGATGAAGAGCAGGCGGTGAATTTAATTTCATGTAATTTCTCGGATAATGCTATGTTCAATAACAGAATAGAAGTTTTTAATAACAATCCAATTGAGGAAATAAAAAAACTTCACGAAGAAAAAATCGTTTTGTTCGAGCGAATGCTGAAAGAGAAAGATGAAATGATACAAAGACTTGAAAAACTAATAAATAAATAATTCATCAAATTAAGGCTCAGCTAATAAGCTGGGCTTTTTTTTGATCATTCTTTTTTATGTAGTATTATTCTTTAAAATGTCTACTTTTATGTTTTTCTTTTAAAGATTGATTAATAAAGCAAATCATGAAATTAGATCAAAGAGATAACGGTTATTTCATAACTTCAAAAAAAACATTTGAAGGAAAACCTGTTGATGCCGCTTTTGTAAAACAAGCTTTTGATTTTGCATATGAAATGGTTTATGGTGATGGATTTCATAGAATTAAAAGATCGGGCGGGCAGTTGAATCGCACGCCGTTGGAGATTTTTCAAAATACTTTTCAGGGAAAATTGGCAGAAATCATATTGCATGTAATTTTAAAACTCCAGAATATTGAAGTTGAAGTTCCTGATTTTAGTATACATGGAAAAGGAGTCTGGGATGAAACCGATTTAAAAGCAAACGGAAAATTTATTTGTGTAAAGTCGGCCGCTTTTTTTTCTAATCTTTTGCTTTTGGAAACAAAAGATTGGAATTCAGAAGGAATGTATATTCCGAATCATGATCTTTCGAAAACGGCTGTCTATGATTATTTTGTTTTGGCTAGAATTAAACCTGATATAAAATTTATTTTAAAAGATGCTGCTGAAAATAAAGAAAATTTATGGCAGGAAATTGAAAAAGCAGTTTGGTTTTATGACATTCCGGGTTGTTGTTCTGTAAAAACAATTCGGCACATAATTAAAAATCAATATGTTATTCCTAAAAATGCTTTGCTGAACGGAAGAACCAAGATGGATGCTGAAAATTATTATATTCAATCTGTAGATTTACATGATTTAAAAGATTTGTATTCGGGTTTAATAGAAAAATAGATTAAATTTATCATTCAAAGACAATTTAATCTTAAAAAAACGATGGATAATCTAACTCCTGAACAACGGAGAAAAAATATGCAGGCGATAAAAAGCACGGCTACAAAAGATGAGGTTCGTTTGGCTAAAGCTTTGTGGAAATTAGGGTATCGTTATCGCAAAAACAATAAAAAAATATTCGGTAAACCAGATTTGACTTTTGCCAATTATAAAATTGCCATTTTTATTGACAGCGAATTTTTTCACGGAAAAGATTGGGAAACACAGCAGCTTCGAATTAAATCGAATCGCGACTATTGGATTCCGAAAATCGAACGAAATATGAAACGTGATATTGAAGTCAATGAACATTTGCTTTCAAAAAATTGGAAAGTTTTACGGTTTTGGAGCAAAGAAATTCAAAAAGAATTAGAATCTTGCATCGAAAAAATTAGAGAAGAAATTGAACTTTCAAAATAAATAATGTTTCTACAAACGCAAACAAATCAAAATATCGAAAATTATACAAGTGCTTTAAAGGCAATTGGTGCATTTTCGAATTTGTTTAGTTCTTCAGACAAACCTTTTATTCAATACCGAGTTGCTGAAAATGCTTTTTGTAAAGCTTTTGGTGCTGATAATCTCGCACGTGCAGATGTTGCATACGATGCTATAATAAATGGCTGCGGGGTTGGTATTAAAACATTTGTATTATCCGGAAGTTCAAAAATTGAGAAGGTTGCAGAGTTTAATTCAAGAAGTTCTGAGCTTAGAATGCTAAAAGGTTTGGATCTGGCAAATAAACTAGCCGATTTTAGAAATGAAAGAATCGAATTTGCAGACCGACTTTATAATACTCAAAACAGAGTGTATCACATTATTGGCCGTGATAAATTATTGATTAAGGTTTTTGAAACTTCTTATGATTTAATCGATAAGAATTCAATTGAAATTCTGGAAGAGACAAAAAGTTCGCTTAAGTTTAAAGACGCTTTAAACGAATATAATTTTAATTTTTCCAAAAGCGTTTTAATGAAGCGCTTCATAATTCCTCTGGAATGTATAGAAATTAATGTTGAGATTTTAGAAGAACCAATTAACGTACTTTTAAATCTGGCACAGCCAAGTTTAAACAAACAAACTGATGCTGTAAAAGTAAAGCTTCAAAATGCTATTGGTTTGTTGACAGAAGAAGAACTGATTCCGTTTGTAGATTATGTTATCCTGCCTTTATATTCTCCCGAAGCCAAAAAGAAATTAAAAGAGCCAATTGTGCCTATAAAAAGCCAGTTGAATCAATGGAACGCAGGCGGAAGAAAAAGAGATCCGGGAGAGGTTTATATTTCGATACCTTCAAAAATAAGAAATAACGCTCCGGATTTTTTTCCAGAAAAAGACGTTATTTTTAATCTTAAAATTCCCAATGGTAAAGTTCTTTCAGCAAAAGTCTGCCAGGACGGAAGCAAAGCTTTGATGACAAATCCAAACAAAGCCATGGCCGACTGGATGCTTCGCGACGTTTTAATGCTCAACGAAAATGAAGTTCTGACTTATGACAAACTCAGAAAAATTGGTTACGACAGCGTAAAAATTACGAAATCAACAGAGCAAGACTATTTTATAGATTTTACAAAATTAGACGAATACGAATCTTTTATAGAAAAAATATCAGAAACTCAGGACGGACAGTTTAAGCTTTCTCTTTAGATTTTTTCGTTTTCTTCGATTCTACTTTTTCAAGTACTTTATAAATTTCAGATGCCAGTCTTTCAATTACAGGCATACTTACAGAGTTTCCAGCCTGTTTATACAAATGCGAATTTGAAATAGCAGGAAGTTTAAAATCATCAGGAAAACCCTGAAATCTAAAACATTCTCTTGGGGTTAGTTTTCTAAAACCAAAATCGGTTGTAATAAGCGGTACATTGTGGCCGCCGGTTCCCATATTGGCAGTAAGGGTAGGGCAAACGCTTGATTTGTTTTCACGAACATATTGTCGTCTAAACTGATAAATTCTATCCTTGTTTGTGATAGATTCTCTCAGCATATCGTACATGTATTTGTCTTCGTGATAATAAAATTTCTCGTCGACTTTTTCTTTGGTAATTAAATCCTTGATCGATTTGGTTAAGTCTTCTTTTTCAGGGAAATGAAACTCGAATTTATCATCTTTGATATAATCTTTGTCAAAAGCAACAATGAAAATTCTTTCTCTGTTATGAGGAATGTTTCCAAAATCTTTGGTGTTCAAAACTGCGCTGTCAAAAGTATAACCGCGTTTTCTGATTTCGTTTTCGATAACTTTGATAGTGTTTCCTTTGTCGTGCCCTTTTAGGTTTTTTACATTTTCAAGAAAAATAACATTAGGGCGCATTTCGTCTACAAAATCCAAAATTTTAAAGAAATGATTTCCTCTGCTGTCCTCAAAACCTTTTCGATAGCCCGCAACCGAAAATGGCTGACAGGGAAATCCTGCAGTTAAAATGTTTATTTTTTTAAGCGAAGTAACGTCCAGAGCCATTACATCACCTTCAATAAGATTATGTTCAAAATTATTTTTGTAGGTTATACAGGCATTTTTGTCAAATTCATTTGCCCATTCTAGTTCAAACCCCGCTTTTTTAAAACCCAAACATATACCGCCTACACCAGCATACAAACTTCCAACTGTTTTCTTCATTTATTATTTGTCCTGATTTAATGAAAAGACCTTTTTAGGTTCTCTTATAATTATGCAAATATATTAATTCGCGGACACTTGATCAATGTGATAATTTAAAAAGAAAAATGAGTCTGTTTTAAATGGAATTATTTACAGTTCTTTCTGACTTATTTAAATTTTGATATTTTTTCCGAAAAAAAAAATTTGATATTTTTTTAAAATTATAAAAACAAAGTGTATTTTTATACAAGTATGAATTTTAGGTAATAAATAATAGTAAAGCCCCGTTTAATAAGGTATTACAAAGAAAAAAGAAGATTTTATTTGTTGCTATACTGAATAAGATGAATAATAAAAAATCCGAATTACATTATAATACGTATGTTAAGGTTGTGAGGTCTTTTTAGTTATAAAGTTGTTTTTTTCTAAAAATCATATATTTTTGCCAAAGAATTTCCATGAAAGCGTCTTTTTTATGAGGAATTTGAATGAAAAATATTTGCCATTATTGTTATAGTATTGATTTTCAGCGCCCCAAGTTTATGAAGATAATAAGAATTATTTTTTTAGTATTTTTTCTAGTATTGAATGTGTCAAGTGTTTTGTCACAGCCACCTTGTCCAAGTTGTGGGCCAGACCCAGAAAATCCTTTAGAAGGTCCTATTGATGAAGATTTACCTTATTTAATTGCTGCCGGATTACTATTGGGTACAGCAGTTATATATCGAAATAAAATAAAAAAAGCTTCAATTTAAATTGAAGCTTTTTTTATGAAGTAAATTTTCTTTCTTATTTGTTTATCGAGTAAAGTCTCGAAATGTACTTTCCAACGACATCAAATTCTAAATTTATTTTTGTTCCAACTTTAAAATCTTTAAAGTTAGTGTTTTCAAAAGTGTAAGGTATTATCGAAACACTGAATTCGTTTGTTTGAGAATTTACAACTGTTAAACTTACTCCGTTAACAGTAATAGATCCTTTTTCGATAGTTATGTTGTTGAGGTTTTTATCGTATTCAAAAGTATAATTCCAGCTGCCGTTAGCTTCTTCTATCTTTGTACATACGCCAGTTTGGTCCACATGTCCCTGTACAATATGTCCGTCGAGACGGTCGCCAAGTTTCATTCCTCTTTCCAGATTTACAATATCGTTTACTTTCCAGTCGCCAATATTGGTCTTTAAGATTGTTTCTTCGATTGCAGTAACAGTATAAAAAGAATCTTTTATAGCAACTACTGTAAGGCATATTCCATTATGCGATACACTTTGGTCAATTTTTAATTCGTTTGTAATTGATGAGTCAACTGTAACGTGTAAGTTGTTTTTATCTTTTTGTATTTCGTGAATCCTTCCAAGGGTTTCAATAATTCCTGTAAACATTGTGGTTTTATTTTACTAAATTTGCACATCAAAATTAGTAATAAATAAGCTGAGCTCATGAATAAAAAAGCAGAAAATATAATTGTTGGAATTTCAGTAGGAGATTTAAACGGTATTGGAAGCGAAGTTATACTAAAAACATTCGAAGATTCAAGAATGTTAGAATTGTGTACACCGGTTATTTTCGCAAATGCTAAAATACTTTCTTTTGTTAAAAAAAGTTTTACATCTACGGTTCAATTTCATGGTGTAGATAAATTAGATCAAATTATTCCGGGAAAAGTAAATGTTTATAACCTTTGGAAAGAAGGAGTAGATATTAATTTTGGAACTAATGATGAGAAAATTGGAGAATATGCAATAAAATCGTTTGTTGCGGCTACAAAGGCTTTAAAAGAAGATCTGATTGATGTTTTGGTTACGGCGCCAATTAATAAATACAATATTCAGTCAGAAGATTTTAAATTTCCCGGACATACAGATTATTTAGATCAGGAGTTAGAAGGAAATGCACTGATGATGATGGTTCAGGATAATCTAAGAGTTGGATTGTTGACAGATCATGTGCCGTTAAATCAAGTTTCTTCTCATTTAACAGAAGAATTAATAGTTAGAAAAATCGAAACTATTAAAAAATCTTTGATTCAGGATTTTAGTATCGTAAAACCAAAAATTGCAGTTTTAGGATTAAATCCGCATTGTGGAGACGGTGGTGTAATTGGAAAAGAAGACGATTTAGTTTTAAAACCTGTTTTGAAAAAAATATTTGACAGCGGTACTTTGGTTTTTGGACCTTTTTCTGCAGATGGATTTTTTGGAAGCGGACAATATGAGAAATATGATGCTGTTGTGGCGACTTATCACGATCAGGGATTAATACCTTTTAAAACATTGTCGTTTGGTAAAGGAGTCAACTATACAGCGGGATTAAATAGAGTGAGAACTTCGCCGGATCATGGTACAGGTTATGATATTGCCGGAAAAGACATGGCAGATTTCAACTCGTTTAAAGAAGCCGTTTATCTGGCATTGGATATTTTTCGCTCGCGTAATCAGTATGAGGAGATTAGCGAAAAACCTCTAAAAATAAAAGAAAAACAGTTATAAACAAAAAAAGGTCAATAAGATTATTAGATTTATAATAATTTTATATCTTTGCACCCCAATTCAGATATGTAGTTTTGTATTTGGATTGTACAAATTGATGTTGAAATGAGCAAATCAAAAGAATTTTTAATTCCTTTCGTAGGATTAAAGCTGGGAAAACACCATTTTGAATATCAAATAGATAACACGTTCTTTAAGGACTTTGAATACGATGAGTTTCAAAGTGCAGATATTAAAGTCGATTTGATTTTCGATAAGAAAAGCAATATGTTAGAGTTAGAATTCAAACACAAAGGAACCGTAAATGTACCTTGTGATCTAACAAGCGAAGATTTTGATCTTCCTTTAAAAGGGAAAATGAAATTAATTGTACGCTTTGGAGATGAATTTAACGATGATAATGAAGAATTGTTGATTTTGCCGCATGGAGAACATGAATTAGATGTGTCACAATACATTTATGAAATGATTGCACTTTCAGTGCCCCAAAAAAGAATTCATCCGGGAGTTAAAGACGGTACATTACAAACCGAAGCTTTAAACAAACTAAATGAATTAAGCGTAAAAGAACAAAAGGAAGAGAGTAAACAAGAAGAAGATATTGACCCGCGTTGGGAAAAATTAAAGAAACTATTAACGGATAAATAATATAGTAAAATGGCACATCCTAAGAGAAAAACCTCGAAAACAAGAAGAGATAAGAGAAGAACACACTATAAAGCTACTGTAGCTCAAATCGCTACATGTCCTATTACAGGTGAAGCACATTTATACCACAGAGCTTACTGGCATGAAGGTAAAATGTACTACAGAGGGCAAGTTGTTATCGATAAATCTGAAGCGGTTGCTTAATACGTTTTTGTAAATTATACTAGAACTCTCACATAGTGAGAGTTTTTTTTGTTGGTTATAATTTTTGTTTTTTAAGAAAATACAGGCAAATTCGTTTTAATTTTTTTTGTAATTTTCGAGTCTTTTAAAAATTTTTCAAATACTAATATTTGAAAGGAAATAATAGAATATAATGAATACAATCACAGCCGCAATTACCGCTGTTGGAGGCTACGTTCCAGACTTTGTGCTTTCAAACAAAGTGTTGGAAACAATGGTAGATACCAATGACGAATGGATTACCACTCGTACAGGAATTAAAGAAAGAAGAATTCTTAAAGATGCTGATAAAGGTACATCTTACCTTGCCATACAAGCAGCACAGGATTTAATAGCAAAAGCTAATATCGATCCTCTTGAAATTGATATGGTTATTATGGCAACTGCAACACCAGATATGATGGTAGCTTCAACAGGAGTTTATGTTGCAACAGAAATTGGAGCTGTTAATGCATTTGCATACGATTTGCAGGCAGCTTGTTCAAGTTTCTTATACGGAATGTCTACTGCTGCGGCTTATGTACAATCTGGAAGATATAAAAAAGTTCTTTTAATTGGTGCCGATAAAATGTCATCAATTGTAGATTACACAGACAGAGCAACTTGTATTATTTTTGGTGATGGAGCAGGAGCAGTTTTGTTTGAGCCAAATTACGAAGGTCTTGGTCTGCAAGACGAATATTTAAGAAGTGATGGTGTAGGACGCGATTTTCTTAAAATACCAGCTGGAGGATCTTTGATACCAGCTTCAGAAGATACTGTAAAAAACAGACAACACAATATTATGCAGGATGGTAAAACAGTTTTTAAATATGCTGTAACCAATATGGCTGATGCCAGCGAACTAATCTTGCAAAGAAACAATTTAACGAATCAGGATGTTGATTGGTTAGTGCCTCACCAGGCAAACAAACGCATCATCGATGCAACTGCAGGAAGACTAGAGTTAGAAGAGTCTAAAGTGCTAGTTAATATCGAAAGATATGGTAATACAACTTCAGGAACATTACCTTTGGTATTAAGCGATTTTGAAAATCAATTCAAAAAAGGAGATAATATTATTTTAGCAGCATTTGGAGGTGGATTCACTTGGGGATCTATTTACCTAAAATGGGCTTACGATAAGAAATAAATTAAAACTAAAATCGAATCATTATGGATTTAAAAGAAATTCAAAACCTAATCAAATTTGTAGCAAATTCGGGCGTTGCAGAAGTGAAGTTAGAAATGGATGATGTGAAAATCACTATTAGAACAACTTTAGAAACAAATGTAACTGAAGCTACTTATGTTCAGCAATTACCTGCTCAGGCTGCATTGCCTCAAGCAACACCGCAAGTTACTGCTCCAGTAGTTGTAAACGTGCCGGCTGAAACTCAAGCTCCTGCTGCTGATAATTCTAAATATGTTACTATAAAATCTCCAATCATTGGAACATTCTATAGAAAACCATCTCCAGACAAACCAGTTTTCACTGAAGTTGGAAGCACAGTTGCTAAAGGAGATGTTCTTTGCGTAATTGAAGCAATGAAATTATTCAACGAAATTGAATCAGAAGTTTCAGGTAAAATTGTGAAAATTCTTGTTGACGATATGTCTCCAGTTGAATTTGACCAACCTTTATTCTTAGTAGATCCATCATAAATAAATTTAGATTTTAGATTTTAGATTTTAGATCGATCTGACAGAATTAATACATCAGGCATCTAAAATTATCTAATTATCAAATTGTCTAATTATCTAATTAAAATAAGATGTTTAAAAAAATATTAATTGCGAATAGAGGAGAAATTGCACTTCGTGTAATTCGTACGTGCAAGGAAATGGGAATCAAAACTGTTGCAGTTTATTCTACAGCAGATGCAGAAAGTCTGCACGTTAAATTTGCAGATGAAGCGGTTTGTATTGGTCCTCCTCCAAGTAACTTATCGTATTTAAAAATGTCAAACATTATTGCTGCTGCAGAAATTACAAATGCAGATGCAATACACCCAGGATACGGTTTCCTTTCTGAGAATGCTAAATTCTCGAAAATTTGTCAAGAGCACGGAATCAAATTTATTGGTGCCGCTCCTGAAATGATCGACAGAATGGGAGATAAAGCTTCTGCAAAAGCTACAATGAAAGCAGCAGGAGTTCCATGTGTGCCAGGTTCAGACGGATTATTAGAATCTTACGAACATGCACAAAAAACAGCAGCAGAAATTGGTTACCCGGTAATGATGAAAGCTACTGCTGGTGGTGGTGGAAAAGGAATGCGTGCTATCTGGAAAGAAGATGAGCTTTTAAAAGCTTGGGAAAGCGCACGTCAGGAAGCTGCTGCAGCATTTGGAAATGACGGAATGTACATGGAGAAACTTATTGAAGAACCGCGTCATATCGAAATTCAGGTTGTTGGAGATTCTTATGGAAAAGCATGTCACCTTTCTGAAAGAGACTGCTCAGTACAACGTCGTCACCAAAAACTTACTGAAGAAACGCCTTCACCTTTCATGACAGATGACTTACGTACAAGAATGGGAGAAGCTGCTGTAAAAGCTGCTGAATTCATTAAATACGAAGGAGCTGGAACTGTAGAGTTTCTTGTTGATAAACACAGAAACTTCTATTTCATGGAAATGAATACACGTATTCAGGTTGAGCACCCTATTACTGAACAAGTAATTGATTACGATTTAATTCGTGAGCAGATTATGGTTGCTGCCGGAATTCCAATTTCTGGAAAAAACTACCTTCCAGAATTACACGCTATTGAATGTCGTATTAATGCCGAAGATCCTTATAATGATTTCCGTCCTTCACCAGGAAAAATTACTACGCTTCATATGCCGGGAGGTCACGGAGTTCGTTTAGATACTCACGTTTACTCAGGTTACAGTATTCCGCCAAATTACGATTCTATGATTGCTAAGTTAATTACAACTGCGCAGTCTCGTGAAGAAGCTATCAGCAAAATGCGAAGAGCTCTTGATGAGTTTGTAATCGAAGGTGTGAAAACTACAATACCTTTCCACAGACAATTAATGGATGATCCAAAATATATTGCAGGAGATTATACAACTGCATTTATGGATACTTTCAAAATGAATAGTCCAGAATAATTTAAAGGCCGTCAATATTGACGGCCTTTTTTGTTCTAAAATAAATTTTTCTGTCAATAAGCTTGTTTTGATTTTGATAAGTTATATTGTTTTTTAATTGAAGTAAACACTAATTGTGTATACTTTTTACACACTGTTTTACCAGTTTACACACTTTTCTATATTTTTCATTTTTTGGCATAAAGCTGTAAATCCCTTTATTAGCAAGGCTTTATGTAGGTTTTAGTAGTAATGTTTGGTTTTCGGCACAATAGTTTCTTTATCTAAAGCGTAAAACAAACTATTAACTATTAAAATATACACATTATGAAAAATTTATTTTTATCAGCCGCGATCGTTTTAGGAGGTTTGACATCATTTGCTTCTACAACTCCAATTACAAACTCTATTATAAAAGTTATTTCAGTTGCAGACGATTATACTGAAATTAAATTAGAAGAATTACCAGCACCAATTGTTGAGGCTTTGAAAAAAGCATATCCAGATGCTGTAATTACTAAAGCATACAAAAACGAGAAATCAGAGTATAAATTAGACGTAACAGTAGGAGACAAAGTAGGTAATCTATTCGCTAATGCTGACGGAACCTGGATTAAAAAATAATCTAAAAAACTCTAAGAGTAAAAACTATTCAAACAATCTAACTTAGGTTCTTATGGAAATCCAGATTAAGAATACTAAAATTAAATTAACAATATTAAAATATCACTATCATGAAAAATTTATTTTTATCAGCCGCAATCGTTTTGGGAGGTTTAACATCATTTGCTTCAACTTCTCCAATTTCAAATACAATCGTAAAAGAAGTATCATTTCAAGATGATTATACAGAAGTAGCATTAACAGAAGTACCGGCAGCGGTAACAGATGCACTTAAAAAAGCATATCCAGATGCAGTTCTTAATAAAGCATACAAAAACAGTGCTTCTCAATACAAATTAGAAGTAAAAGTTGGAGACAAAGTAGGTTCTCTTTATGCTAATGCAGATGGAACTTGGGTAAAAAAATAAAAAACTAACCCTAAAAAACTATTATTATGAAAAAGCTAATATTATCGGCAGCAATCCTTTTAGGAGGGCTGTCAATGCAGGCAGAAAATACTGTTTTAACCACCACGACAGTAAATTCAGTAAACTATCAAGATGATTATAAAGAAATCGACGCCGTTCCGGCAGCGATTAAAAAATCTCTGGATGATGCTTATCCGGGTGTAAAACTTGAAAAAGCATTTGTGAATTCAAATAAAGAATATAAAATTGAAATCACAGTAAGAGGGGAAAAATCGATTGTTTACACTGATGCAACAGGGAATATCCTTAAAAAATAATTATAAAAATTAAGCATTATGAATAAATTAATCTTATCAGCAGCAATTATTTTGGGAGGTCTGTCTGTACAGGCAGCTGTTCCATCACAAGTAAATTCAATAATTGCATCAGTTAATATCCAGGACGGGTATACTGAAGTTACTGCAGATGCTGTACCAGCAGCTGTAAAGTCAACAATTGAAAAATCATTTCCAGGTACAAAACTTGAAAAAGCGTACAAAAACGACAAGAATGAGTACAAACTTGAAATTTCAAGCGGAGACAAAAAGTATACTGTATTTACAGATGCTTCAGGAAATATCATTAAAAAATAATTAAACACAGAGCAATATGAAAAAGTTAGCCATCTCAGCAGTTATTATTTTAGGAAGTTTATCAATTCCTGCATTAGCAGAAATAACTCCAAATAAAGTAAATACGTCGATTTCTGTTCAAACAGAATATACAGAAGTTACTACAGATGCTGTACCGGCGGCTGTAAAAACTGCTCTGCAAACCGCTTATCCAAATGCAAAATTGGTAAAAGCGTATGTTAATGATAAAAAAGAATACAAATTAGAAATATCAGTTGGTGACCAAAAGGCTACTGTGTACTCAGATGTCAATGGCAACTGGTTGAAGATATAAATTAGGTGAAATTAGATTTATGTTTTTGGTGAAAAAGAGATTGCATCGTGCAATCTCTTTTTTTTTCGCATAATTTTAAGAAATTATAACTTTAATAGTATTATTTTAGCAAAAAAGTCCCTAAAAGCAAATGCCAAAGATATTAGTAATAGAAGATGATATTTCATTTTGTAAACTATTAGAGAAATTTCTAATAAAAAACAAATATGAGGTATCTGTCGCTTTTTCCGCTTCAGAAGCCAGAGCAATAATCAAAAATGAATCATTTGATTTGATTTTGACAGACTTGCGTCTGCCTGATTCTGACGGTATTGGACTTATGTCTGAATTCAAAAATGAATACCCTGAAGTTCCGGTTATATTGATGACTGGATATTCAGATGTAAATACGGCTGTAAAAGCAATAAAAAACGGTGCAGCAGATTATATTTCAAAACCATTTAATCCCGATGAAGTTTTACTGGTAATTACAAATGCTCTCCAGACTTCAAAGGAAGAGGAAGAAGAAATTGAAACTCCTGTAAAACAAAAAAAAGCTGTAAAAAAGACAGTTTCAACTGAAAATGAATTTGTAAAAGGAATCTCGGTAGCTTCTAAAAAACTTTTAGATCATATTCAGCTGGTAAGTCCAACCGATATGTCCGTTTTAATTATCGGCGAAAGCGGTACCGGAAAAGAAATTATAGCTAAAAGCATTCATCAGCAAAGCCAGAGAAAAAACAATAATTTTATTGCGGTAGACTGCGGTGCGATTCCGAAAGAATTGGCAGCGAGTGAATTTTTTGGACATTTAAAAGGTTCTTTCACGGGTGCTATCAGCGATAAAATGGGATATTTTGAAGCAGCAAACGGAGGAACTCTTTTTCTCGATGAAATAGGAAACCTTTCTTATGAAAACCAAATTCAGTTATTGCGTGCGCTTCAGGAAAGAAAAATAAAACCTGTTGGGAGCAATAAAGAAATAAACGTCGATATACGCATTATTACTGCAACAAACGAAGATTTGCGCGAAGCAGTAAAAAACGGCG
Organism: Flavobacterium sp. KACC 22758; assembly: GCF_028736135.1. Classification (NCBI taxonomy): domain Bacteria; kingdom Pseudomonadati; phylum Bacteroidota; class Flavobacteriia; order Flavobacteriales; family Flavobacteriaceae; genus Flavobacterium; species Flavobacterium sp. KACC 22758. The sequence continues at coordinate 5,176,245 of NZ_CP117878.1, read as the reverse complement.
ATTTTAGAGAAGATTTATACCATAGAATCAACGAATTCTCTATTCAGTCTCCATCATTAAAAGATCGCGACGAAGATTTAATGGTTTTTGCAGATTATTTCCTTGAAAAAGCCAATCAGCAGTTAAATAAAGATGTTATAGGTTTTTCACCGGAAGTAGTTTCTATTTTTCAAAACTACAGCTGGCCGGGAAATTTACGTGAACTTCAAAACTGTGTTAAACGATCTACACTTTTAACTCAGGGCGATTTTATTGAAAGCGATGTTCTGCCAATCGAATTTTTTCAGGCAGAAAAACAAAAGCCAGGTTTTAGCAGTCCTAGTTTCTCGTTGTCAGACAATGAAAAAGAAGCTATTATTCAAGCACTTAACAGAACTCAGAATAATAAATCTGAAGCTGCAAAACTTTTAAAAATTACCCGAAAAACACTTTACAATAAATTAAAGCAATACAATATCGATTAAACTATTTCCTGTTCTAAAGCAGTAAATAGTTTAGTTGTTTTTGCTTTTAAGGCGGTATAGATATCCCTTAAATCTGAAATTTCCAGATTATTCTGCTCTAATGTTTTTAATATTGTCCCAATATCACGGGCTTCTATCTGTTTGAACATTGGTGCAATTCGGTGTGCTATAGAATTTATTTCGGGAATATTTTCTTCATTAACCGCTTTTTCAAGTAAATCTAAATTTTCGTTACTGCTTATTATAAAAGCTTTTAAAACGTCATTCAAAGCATCATTGTCATTCCCTAAAAAATCTTTTAGAGTTTCTAAAGAATACAATTGAGGCGAAGCAATTTCTGCGGGATCATTTATTTCAATTTCAGGAAGCGTTTCATTATCTAAAATATTCTGAATGGTTTCCAATAATATTCTTGGAGAATAAGGTTTTTTAATTACCGTTGTAAAACCAGCTCTGGTGTAAATACCAGAATCGAGATCAGTTCTTCCGGTTAAAGCAATTACGGGCTGATTTTTATAAATGCCTTTTTCAGAATTACGAAGTTTTTCCAAAAACATAAAACCATCGATTTCCGGCATTTGAATATCGGTAATCACAAAATCAAAATTAGTATTCTGAATTGCTTCCAAAGCTTTTCCGGCGCTGGTAAAAGAGAATACTTCGTGGTTTTCCTGTCTTAAAACACCGCTTGTTAAATTGAGCAGATTAATATCATCATCAATAACAATGAAAGTTTGTTTTTTTGTATTTCGATTAATGTTTCGCTTAATTTCTTCAACCGTAATTTCGTTGTGATCAAATACCAAAGGAACTTTAATTTCAAATGTACTGCCTTTGCCAAAAGTACTTTCCAGACTAATTCTTCCGCCCATAAATGAAATTATCTTTTGGCAGATAGAAAGGCCTAAACCAGTTCCGCCATATTTCTTTTCGATATTTTCATTCGCCTGGGCAAACTCTTCAAAAACGAGTTTTAGATTGCCTTTCTCAATTCCAATTCCGGTATCTTCAATTGTAATAACAAAAAAGTTTTCGTTTTCACTAACATACGAACTGATTTTGATATGACCTTCTTCGGTAAATTTATAAGCATTTCCAATGATATTACTCAAAATCTGTTTCAGTCGAAAAGGATCGCCTACAACTCTCGTGTTCAGTTTTTCATCTACATTAATAATCAAATCAATGTTTTTTTGTTTGTAAACTGTCTGGATATTTCGGGCAGTATCTTCAATAATTTCAGGAAGAAAAAACGGAACTTTCTCAATAGTGATTTTTCCGGCTTCGATTCGCGAAAAGTCTAATAAATCCTGAACCAGCTGTGTAATATATTCAGATGAATTTTTGATGTTTTTAATAAAATACGACTGTTTCGTATTAATATCAGAATTACCCAAAAGTTCAGAATAGCCCACAATAGTACTCAAAGGTGTTTTTAAATCATGACTTACCGTCGAGATTAATTGTTCACGGCTTTTTAATAGATTTTTGGTTTTGAAATTCGCAATCTCAAGCTGTTTTTTATATACTTGCGATTTTGAATAATCACTTACAATTAAAACAGAAAAAAACAGAGTCAAAATTAAACCTGCAATAGCCGAAGCCGTCACAATTTCGTTGACTTTTTTAAGTGATTTTTCTTTTAAAGAATTGTTTTTTATTGAGTTGATAATAATTTCTCGTTCTATAATACGAAGCACTTTTCGAAGCTGATCTGAAATTGCAATTTCATTTTTCAGCAATTTATTTTCTTCAAAATTCAGCGTTTCCTTTTTCTTTTCTGCTTTCATTTTTACGTTGCTGAGCAGTTTTTTAGAATTGGCCAAAATAGAATCTGATGCTTTTTTACTTAATGTGTTGGTGCTGTCGTCGGGAATATTTTGATTTAAATAATCCACATATTTCTGCAGTACGTTTCGCTGATAACTTCCTAACTCATTTGGATTTTTGGTAAAATCCTGAAGCTCCAGTTTTCGAAGGTTAAACTCCATTTTTGTAATCTCATCAATAGCATTATTGACAGAGACTTCATCTTCGGCTTTGTTTTTTATAGTTTTTAACTGTCTGATGTTTTCTGTTTTTTCAGACAATAAAAACGTTACACTATCCAAAAGTGTTTTTTGATATTGTGTGGTAACGATTTGTTTTAGAGTGTCAATTCTGGCCTTTAAAGAATCGGTTTCGATAAGGTAGCTTTTAAAATCTTTTTCAGAATTAGTCTGAATGGTTTGTCTGGCTAAACTTTCTGTTTTGTAAACATTCGAAAATAATTTACTTACACGCAGAATTTTGGTTTTTTCCTGAGCAATTTTATCTTCCAGTTTATTGTAAACTACATTTTCAGAGTATAAAAACCATCCCACAGTTACTACCAAAGCAAGTAATGCAACATAGCTGAATAAAACTTTGAGTGCTGTGTAACTTTTTTTGCTCTCCATAATATCTATTGGGGTTGGGGAAGTTTTTTAATATTTGAATTCCATGCAATTTATCTAAAATTTCAATTTAACAAAAGGAAATATAAATCAAATATTTATATAATTCCAATGTTCTAAAAATAAAATAACCGCAGATTATATAAATAATGCTGCGGTTAAGTTTATTTTAATTCTTGATTTTACAATGTCTCGTTCAGCCATTTAAAGAATTCTCCCTGCCAAACCTGAGCATTTTGCGGATGCAGAACCCAGTGGTTTTCATCTGGAAAATATACAAAACGGCTTTTGATGCCTCTTAACTGCGCAGCCTGAAAAGCTTCTTGTCCCTGTCCGATTGGTACACGGAAATCTTTTCCTCCCTGGAAAATCAAAATTGGTCTGTTCCAGTTTTGAACCAAAGTTGCCGGGTTAAAAGTTGTGTAAGCTTTTTGAGCCACAGCATTGTCTTTTTCCCAATAAGGTCCGCCAAAATCCCAGTTGTTAAAGAAAACTTCTTCAGTTGTTCCTAACATTGAAACCGTATTGAAAACACCATCATGAGCGATAAAAGTTTTAAAACGATTGTTGTGAATTCCTGCTAAATAAAATACAGAATATCCTCCGTAGCTGGCACCAACACATCCTAAACGGCTTTTGTCAACATAACTTTCTTTGCTAACGTCGTCAATTGCAGAAAGGTAATCGTCCATAACTTGTCCGCCCCAGTCTTTACTAATTTGTTCATTCCATTCAACACCATGACCCGGCATTCCGCGGCGGTTTGGAGCAACAACAACATACCCTTTTGCTGCCATTAAAGAGAAATTCCAACGGAAAGAATACGATTGTGTTAAAGCACTTTGTGGTCCGCCTTGGCAGAATAATAAAGTTGGATATTTTTTAGAAGCATCAAAGTTTGGAGGAAGGATTACCCAAACCAGCATCTTTTTACCGTCAGTTGTTGTAACGTAACGTTTTTCGGTTTTGCTTAATGCTAAAGTTTTATAAGTATCAGTATTTACGTTTGATAATTGTTTCCAGGTATTTTTCTTCAAATTAAAAGAAAAAATCTCACCAGCATGATTCATGTCTGTTCTGGTAACGATAATATCGTCTCCAGAAAAACCTACTAAATCATTTACATCAAAATCACCGTTTGTTAACTGACGAACTTGAATCGCGATTTTAGTCAACCCCGGAAAGTTAACAGAGAAAAGTTGTTTTGTTCCGTCAATTGGCGCAACAAAAAACACCGTTTTTCCGTCTTTACTCCAGATAAAATTATCTACAGTTCCGTCCCAGTTTGCCGTTAAATTTGTTTTGATTCCTTTAAACTCAACAATGATATCGTTTTTGTCAGACTCATAACCGTCGCGTTTCATTTGTAACCAAGATAAATTTCCTGTTGGAGAAAACTGCGGTGCTGTATCGTAACCTAAATTGCCATCGGTTTTATTGGTTGTTTTTTGAGTTTCTAAATTGTACTCATAAATATCTGTGTTGGTAGAAATTGCATAAGCAGTTCCTGCTTTTTTCTTGCACACATAAAAAATGCTTTTGCTGTCTGGCGACCAGATATAATCTTCGTCACCGCCAAAAGGTTTTTGCGGAGAATCAAAATTTTCACCTTTCAGGATGTCAATTCCTTTTGCGCCGTCTTTGTTTTCTTTATAAAAAACGTGATTAAATTTTCCTTCGTTCCAGGTATCCCAATGACGGTAATCTAATCCATCATAAATTTGAGCATCAGATTTGTCTAATTTTGGATAAAAATCTTTACCTAAAACTTTATCAATTTTTACTTCTTCGTTGTACACAACATATTTTCCGTCTGGAGAAATGTTTTTATCAGCAAGAATGTCTTTTGTATCTTTAATTTCGGTTGCATTTCCGCCGTTTACAGGAATAGTGTAAAATTTAGAATGCGATTTGTTTTCTTCTACAGAAGGTGTAGAAACCTTAAAAACTACATTTTTTGCATCTTTAGAAATTCCAAGAGGTGTAACTCTTCCTAATTTCCATAACAATTCCGGAGACATAACATTCTGCCCGATAGCGTTTAAACTCATCATTATTAAGGTTGTTAATAATACTTTTTTCATAATCAAATTATTCTATTTTTTTGTGCGCTAAAAATACAACTTTTAAGCCCCAAGTTGTTAAATTCCAAATCCCAATTATTGTTAAAGTTTTGAATAATATTGTACAATTGTCACCCTGAGCGAAGTCGAAGGGTGCAAAGTAAGAGGCTTCGACTTCGCTCAGCCAGACAAAGTATTTAAATGAACTTACATTTTTTATATGGTTCAAAAAAATCATTATTTTTATAAAAACTCTAAAAAATGGAACTAAGCTACTGGGAACTAAAAAACTGGTTCACGAATGTTGATTATACAATTGCAGGGAGCGGAATCGTGGGTCTGCATACAGCATTACGCTTGCGCGAAAGATTTCCTGCTGCCAAAATTCTGGTCCTCGAAAGAGGAATGCTGCCACAAGGGGCGAGTACCAAGAATGCTGGTTTTGCCTGTTTTGGGAGTTTGTCTGAAATTATGGATGATCTAAAAACACATTCAGAAGATGATGTTGTGGCACTTATCGAAAAACGCTGGAAAGGTTTACAATTACTTCGAAAAAAATTAGGAGATCAGGCAATCGATTTTAAACCCCACGGCGGATATGAATTGTTTCTAAAAGAAGATGAATTTGGGTTTAGCGAATGCATTTCTAAAATTCCGTTTATCAATGAAGTTTTGAAACCGCTTTTTAAAGCCGATGTTTTTTCAAAAGAAGTAGATCGATTTGGATTTGAAAATATTCACGAGTATTTAATTTTTAATCCGTTTGAAGGACAAATTGATACTGGAAATATGATGCAGGAATTGTTGAAACAGGCAGTTTCTTCAGATATTTTAATTTTAAATCAGCAAACGGTAAAATCGTATGCCGATGCCGGAAACCATGTCGAAGTTGTAGTGAACGATTTTAGCTTTAAAACTCATAAACTGCTTTTTGCAACCAATGGTTTTGCGGGTGAATTAACCAAAGGAGCTGTAAAACCTGCAAGAGCGCAAGTGCTTATTACAGAGCCTATTCGTGATTTAGATATTAAAGGAACGTTTCATTTAGACCGCGGTTATTATTATTTTAGAAATATTAACGATCGTATTTTGTTAGGAGGCGGTCGAAACCTTGATTTTGAAGGTGAAACAACAACTGAATTTGGAGAGACGAAAATTATTCAAAATAGATTGGAAGATTTACTGAAAAATGTAATTTTACCAAATCAGGATTTTCAGATTGCGCACCGATGGAGCGGTATCATGGGAATAGGAAATAGTAAGAATCCTGTCGTAACCCAGCTGTCTGAAAATGTGTTCTGCGGAGTGCGTTTGGGCGGAATGGGAGTGGCGATAGGAAGTTTAATAGGAACAGAATTAGCAGATTTAATATAATGGCAGCAACCAAGAAACCAGTACCAAAAACGACTACAAGCAAACCAAAACCTAAAACCGCATCTTCAAAAAAATCAAATCGCTCTTTTGGAGAAAAAGTAAAATGGTTTTTTATTAAAGCTGCTTTGTGGTTCTTTGGAGTTTCGATCGCATCGGTTGTGTTTTTTAAATATGTACCAGTACCTTTTACACCTTTGATGATTATTCGTGCCATCGAAAATAAAATGGACGGAAAAGAGGTTTATTTTGACCACGACTGGGAACCAATTGAAAAAATTTCAATGAATTTGCAAAAAGCAGTTATTGCCAGTGAAGATGCCACTTTTTTAACTCACAATGGTTTCGATTTTAAAGCGCTTCAAAAAGCATATAAAAGCAACGAACGCGGACGCCGAATTCGAGGCGGAAGCACCATTTCGCAGCAAACAGCCAAAAACGTTTTTTTATGGCAGGGAAAAAGTTACCTGCGTAAAGGTCTTGAAGCTTATTTTACCGTTTTAATTGAAATTATCTGGGGTAAAGAACGAATCATGGAAGTGTATTTAAACAGTATCGAAATGGGCGATGGTGTTTACGGTGCTTATGCCGCAACAGAACATTGGTACCGCAGAGATGCTTCGAGTTTAACGCCAATGCAGGCGGCTGGAATTGCAGCAATTTTGCCAAACCCAAGAAAATTTAAAGCTACAGGATCATCAAGTTATATTAACAGAAGAAAAGAAAGAATTGTTCGCGAGATGCGTTATGTTGGAAAAATCAATTATAAAGGAGATGGGAAAAAGTAAAAAAGCATTTTTTGCTTTTCTGATTTTGACCACAGCGTTAACTTTTGGACAAGGAAAAACTACAGAAATAGGTTTTATAACCGACAATGATTTATATACATCGTCTAAATACGATATGTATTATACCAATGGTTTGGAACTTTTTTATCGATTTTTATCTAAAAATGATAATCAGAAAATCAACAAAAAAATCACCGAATTTAGAATTGGGCAATATCTTTATAATCCAAGATTTATAAACAAAGAAGCGGTTACGATAAACGACCGCCCTTTTGCAGGATATCTTTTTGCCGAAGCCAGAAGAAGCTTTTTTTATGAAAGCGAATCAGTTTTAAAAACAGATTTTCAAATTGGATTTATAGGACCAAATTCTCTTGGAGAAAATTTACAGAAAGGTTTTCATAACATGATTGGTTATAAAAAAGTATATGGCTGGGAAAACCAGATTCATAATGCTTTAGGACTTCAGGCGCATGTTATGTATTCTAAAAAAATGTTTCCTTCTGCACATAATGATTTTGTTGATCTTCATTTTCAATCAGAAGCTAATTTGGGAACTATTTTTACAGGAGTTTCAACAGGATTTATGGCGAGATTTGGGTTTAAAAAATTGATTCCAATTTACGATTCTAACCTTCATGATGCTTCGGTAAATGCAAATGCTCAGCCAAATATTAGAGAATTTTATTTCTATGCAATGCCAAGCGTGAATTATCAGTTTTATGATGCCACGATCGAAGGCAGTATGTTTAACGATTCAAGCCCAATTACTTTCGATTTGGTGCCGCTTCGTTTCAATGGAGAAGCTGGTTTAAAATACCGTCGTAACAATTTCAATATTTCATATTCTTTTATTTACCGTGGAAGAGAACTTAAAGGCGATGTTAACGATACAAATACTGGATATTTTTATGGTTCGATTCGATTAGGATTTTTGTTGAAGTAATATTTGCATTGTAAGAAATGAGACGATTTATATATAAAGTATTGTCTTTAATTTTTGCTCTTTTTTTTATTTATTGTATGGTACAGTTTATTAGTACCAATGCTTTTGAAATTAGGTGTTTTAGAGGTTATACAGATGTAAAACTTGTTGCAATTAGAATACTTATTCTTTTATTCAGTTTGTTTTGGGCAATAGTTTTTTTTCTTATTGACAGGCACAAAAACAAGTAATGATTTAATAAGCTGAATTATTTCAGGATATACTTTGCAGACACGGATTGTAAATTTGTGTTATCGAGTTCTAAAATCAATCTAAATCTATAAAGTCCCTACGGGACAAATGTTTGTAGCTGTAATTTTATTCTACCGATATGTAACTCCTTACGGAGTTTTTTTTAGTTTAAATATTGAAATAGATATCTAATCTAAAATTCTATCAATATTTGTTTACTCCTAATTAATTTCCCGGAAATACTCCGTTAGGAGTTACATATCGGTAGATTGAAAAACCCACCAAAAAAATATCCCGTAGGGATTATCCGAAAACAAAGTAATTCTTTAGTTATAAAACAAAAAGCCAATTCTGTTTTTAGAAATGGCTTTTTTATATGATAAATAGAAAGGACTTATTTCTCCTTCATTAATTTTTCTAAATACTCAACTTTATCTTTTTCAGCCTGAACCAAACGCTCATAAAGTTCAACTACTTTGTCAAGAGGATTGAAATTGCAAATTGCTCCACTGGCAAAATTTCCAAAATTTCCGTGGCTATCTGTGAATGTGTTAAAATAATTAAACACATTTTCTTCCGAAAAACTTTTTATAGCTTCTGGAGTTACACCAAGTGCTTTTGCTATTTCAATAAGTTTTGCCTCGTCTATAGTTTCACTATTTTCTATGGCAGAAATAGCTTGCTGGTTTGTTCCTAAAGCTTGTGCCAAAGCTTCTTGCTTCATATCGCGAAGTTCACGAATACGGCTTATTTTTCGCCCTATATGATTTGGTTTTGTTGCTGTGCTCATAATTCAAAGGTATTTAAAAAAACTTTTACAAATCGATTTTCAGTAAAAAACAGACTTGTTTTGGTAAAATACGATTTAGCGTTTAAAAGAAGTAAAAATACAACTTTTCATACGATTTTATTGTTTTAGTATTTTGGGTTATAAGAAGTATTACGCGGAATAAATCTTTGCTCTTCTGATTTATAAAGTCCCTACGGGACAAATAGTCTGTGTGTAATGTTTTTTCTACCAATATGTAACTCCTAATGGAGTTTTAAATTATATTTTAATAAAACAGATATGATGCATAAAATTCAAAATTATTTTCGTTCTACTACATCAAATTCATAATTAGAATCGCCGTTGCCCATCACTCTGCCTAAAAAATGTGTTGTATAGGTGCTGAATTCTTCAAATTCCAGATCTTTTAAAAATCGTGATAATTTTATTTTATGCTCTTTTGATGAAAAAGATGCTCTATCCGTTGGTATTTTTTCCCAATTTTCCTTCTTGTATATGGCTGCTCCTTCAATTATATGCAAGGAACGCACAATAGTAAGGGTATCGCCTTTTATGCGTAAAACTTTTACCAAAGTTCCATTTGAGAATCTCATGCCATTTTCATACCAGTCACTTTTGTAGATATCTCCAGATTGTGGTTTGTCTAGCATTTCTTGTATTTTAGAGTTTTTGTATTCTTTTATGTGTGTCGCCGCAAAACCAGTAATAATAAGTCCAACGAATAACAAAATGCCTGTCCAAGGATACAATAACTGCCAAATTGCAGGTTTATATGTCTTGGGAAGTTTTTTTATCTCGTTTTTAATATTTTCCGAATAATTCTTTGCATACGCAGAATCTGTTTCTGACACAATATGATTGCATGCTGTGCAATAGATACTAGTAGTACGGCCCATTCCAAAAACAGGAACAATGCTCGATACATATTTCATGTTTAGGGTAAGTTGTAAAGTGTCTTTTTTATTACAAACCGGACAGGTTTCACCTAACAACATCTTTTGTGTTAAGGACTTATTTTTAATTTGATAATAATAAACCATTATTGATTTTTTTATTTGCTTCTATTTGAAAAAACTTTTTTGCTGACAAGAAAATATGGAGAATTTTTCTTTTTGTTTTTTGTTTTAAACTCTGGTATTCTGAACTTCTATACATATTAAGTACTGTTTATGGAATAAGTGCAGTTTTCTATATCTTCCATTTTACCAAATTCATTTGGTCAAAATAGTTTCCATAAAAAACGAATGCTTCGTTTAAAAATGTAATAAGTGACAGCAATACTATGAGAACCAATGCGAGGTTATAATTGTCTGAGGTAAAAAGAGAGTCAGATAGAAACCAAAGTTCCCCTGAAAAAGAAAGGAATAGAAAAGGGCAAAGAATTATATTTTTCTCAACCTTTTTTAGATGTAGAGGAATGTTATGCTGTAACATAAAAATAGACCAGTATTTAATAATGTAAAAACCTTACAAAATTAATATGTTTGAGACCGTATGTTACTGCTGTAAAAGCTATATTTATATTAAAATAAGCCATTTTTTTAAGTAAAAAAAAGGATAGAAAATAATTAAATTTCTATCCTTTATGAGAAAGCAGACTGAGTTTATTATTTTATCAAATAGTCATAATCTGCTTTTGAAAGTTTAGTAGGAACACGAAAAAAGAAATCGACATAGTTTTCATATTCTTCCAGATTAAGATGTTCTTTGTTGAAGTGATTTGTAAGTTCTTCAAGACTATGGCGGCTCCAATCTGTTTTCTTTTGGGCGTGTTTACTTCTGTCTTCGGCAGCATAAACCTGCGGAAAAGAAAATTCTTTTTTAACCGTTAAAGATTTTGCCTTAATAGCTGCCTGTTCAAGATTAATCCAGGTATGGATATTTACATGGCCATTTACCTGAAAGTTAAATGTTTTACCGCCTAAACCTTTTCCGGTTGTAAACAAAACTTCGTCTACAGTTACATTGCCCATTATCTGCGAAAAAGTATTGGGTCTCGAGGTATAATTAACATCGAGATTTTTAGTGTGAAGATTTCCAGTTATTAAAACTTCACGCAGAGAAGCTGTTTTGCAAGTAACATTTCCTAAAATAACAGGAACAGAGAAAAGCGGAATATTCTCTTTTTCTTCTATAAATTTATAATAAACGCCCCAATGTACTTCGTCATGCGGATTAAAAGCTTCAGTTTCAACATTCCCTTCGTAAACGCATATAAACTGCTGGTCAAATTTTTCTTTGTCTTTTGCTTTTTCGTATAATTTCTCAAATGGAGTGCCCGAAGGGAGAATTCTTTTGAGATCCTTGAATGTATATAATTTTAAGTTTTCTTGATTGATCATTAATAATGACTTTTAAAGATTAATCTAAATTGTCTAAATCCATTTCTTTAGAAAGCTGATCCCATTTTTTGTTGAGGAAATCTTTTGTTTTTTCTAAAAACTCTGGATCTATATCTTTTGAGGTTTGCGCTTTTGGGCTCAATACCGCTTTTCCATCTTTAAACTCAATATAAGCATGAACAGCATTATCTCCCCAAAAGAAGGGAAAAACAATTGCTTTGTTTTCAGTACTTTCAGTTACATATTTTTCCATGCTTATGATAAAAGCAAACATTGGAATCATTTCTACAAAGTTTTCACTAAAAAACATCATTCCCCAATTCCATTCTTCGGTTGTTTCATCATAATCTGAAAACGCCATTGCTTCGGGATAATCAATCCAGCCTTCGATAACTTCCTTATTAATATCGTCGTTGTATGTGCGAAGCAGTTCCTGAGTCAAAACCGATTTTGAATACATTTTTCGACTTTCCCAATAGTCAAGCCAGTTTTTATTTAATTCTGGTTCTTCGAGCGGGCTGTTTAAAAACTTCTCCAGCTGTGGTTTTGTAATTTTTACTTTGCAATATAAAGAGCTTAATTCAGACATAGTATGAGTTTTAGATTTATAGTAGTTTTAAATTTTGAAGATGGATGTTTTAGTCCCATCGGCTTAAATTTCCTTCGGCACGTTCAAATAATTCTTCCAAAACATTTTCAAGAGATCTTTCCGGAAGACCAGTTTCCAGATGTTTCAGTAATTCATTTGTGGCAGCTTTTATATTATCCTGATGGCAATAAATATTTGCGAAGTTTCCGTTTTTGTCGAAAATAACATATTCGCCGCTTTCATTAATATCTTCTTCAGACATCATCCAGCCAATACACGGAAAGGCCTCGTTTATTTTTTGAGTTTGTTCTTCGGTAAGAAGCTTATATTCTTGAAGTTCTGGTCTGTCATTTGCCCAAAAAGCAATAATCATATCAATAATACCTGCAGAATTATGAGAAAAAGATGTTCTTTGTTTCATGTATCTGATTAGGTTTTCAGCTGAAGAAATACGGAAAGTTTCATCAGATTCTATACCGCCGACAGTCTTGTAAAAAGTGATTAATTCTTGTGGCAGAGGCAGAGAAAAATAAGAAGTCAATTCTTGTATTTCTTCATCTGAAGCCAAAGAGGACTCCTGGATTTCATCATATTCAAGTTCGCATGCAGCGATACGGTTTTTAATTTCTTCCATTGTATAAATTTAATTTTTGTAGTTGGAATTTAGAATTTGAATTTTTAATTCTTAATGACGATTATCGCATTGGATATTAATTTCTTCATTTGATTTGTCGATTACAGAAATACTCGGACAGCCAAAAGAAAGATATTCGAAACCAAAAACAACGGCAGGTTTATTTTTAAAAAGTTTCCCCGTCCATTGATCAATAGAATCTTCTCCATTTTCATAATTTAATGGAGTAGGAGATGTGCCTTCGCTTTGGCTGAAAAGTTTTTCGATTATAACATCTTTGGTTTTAGAATCGACAACTAAAAGGCGTCTGCCATAAATTATTTTATTGCTGTCCAGATAGTCTTGTAAAAAATACTCATGACTGTCAGTTTTATAAAAATAGGTATTGCCTGTTATTGTGTTCTTTAGCAAATTACGATCGTTATTTTTTAAAGCTTTAGGCGGATAATCCTTTTTTGCAATTTTTTTCCATGTAATAGGTTTCAAACGTTCTTTTGAAAACGGATTTTCTTTACCTACATATACCAATGCATCTCTGTAATATTCACTGAATCCGTTTAAATATTTTTTATTGATTTCAAAACCAATCATAAAATCATAATTGTGATACGGCCAGTCTTCTTCTGAAGAATATCCATTTAACATTGCGGCAGTTTTCAGGTTTTTTACAGCAAAAGAAACCAGTTTGTTTTTGGCATAATCGTAAACAAACAATGAATCGGTTTCAGAAATATTGGTTTTAGAGAAAAATCTTTTTCTGTAGTTTTTGTCAAACGTAAAATAGGACGCATTTTCTTTTCCCATTTTTTCTATGTTGGGTAAAGCAAGCGTGTCTTTTTCTTCGCCAGCCGGGTAAATATCAGAAAGAGAAACAAAAGCAATATCGCTGCTGTCTTTTGGCGTAAGGGTAAATAGATAAATACTTTCTTTTCGCTGGGTTTCTTCTGCTTCTTGTAAAGTGTCGGTTTCAGTTTCTGTGTGTTCAGTTACTTCTGGAAGTGTACCTGTTGTATTTTCTTTTTTGTTGCAGGAAAAAAGGAACAGCGTAAGAACTGTTGAAAGGGCGTATAGTTTTATTTTCATAAATTAAATTGGGGTTTAATAAAGGTTGTACAAGATAGAAAATTTACAATTTGTAAGAAGAATTAATCTGTTATGCGTTTATATTTTGTTACAGAAATTGGTTTTTTTGTGTTTAGGAAATTATCAGAAAAATTAAATCCCTCATTGCATTTGTAAACCAGTAAATTATATTGAATATCTATTTCACAATAAGGTGCGTGATGATCGCTGTTTTCTGCAGGAAAGATTAATTTATTATCTTTTATAAAAGCTTTATAAGCGTCAATATTCTCTTTTTTATCTATGCTGCCAGTCCAGGTGTTTACGGTTGCATAATCATATCCTTCTTCGAAATAAAAAGTGAGATACAATTTTTGGGTTTCATCGTACCATGTTCCGCCATATTTTTGAGTCAGTCCTTTTATATTGAGCATTTGCGATACAATATTTCCTGTTTTTTTATCGAAAGTAATGGTTTTGTTTGGTCCGCCGTAAAACAAAGTCAGCGTAATGGTACTGTCAGTTTCACTTTTAAAAATGATATCTTTTGCTGTTCTGATTTTGATATCCAGATTGTCATCCATAAGCTGAGAATCGGTGCATTTGATAATTCTTTTTTCAAATAAACCTTTTTTCTCAATTATTTCAAGCCACGGATTAACCATAACACCGTAGCCTACAATTTGTGCTCTGTAATTTTTGTTAAGATCTTTATTTTGGTATAAACCTAAAGACGTGCTCGAAAGTAATAAAGTATAAAAAGGAAGCATCATAGCAATAATGCTCATTGCAAATGTTACAAGTAATGCTGCCAAAAAGAGTTTTGCTAAGAGCTTTTTCCAAAAAACGATAATAATTAAAAAACTGCTTATCAGCCAGAACCATGATAAAACCACATCGCTGTAATAGCCGCGAAGACTAATTTCTTTAAAATAATACAACAGACAGTCCAGCACAAAAAGTCCGCAGATAATAAAATAGGTTCGCAATATTATTTTTTTACTCTGACTCATAATTTTTTAAGATATAATGTAAAGTAAATACAGTAACAATGGACAAAACCCCAATAGGCAGAAACGACAATGAAAGCGTATAAAACAATTCTTCTTTAAAAAGATAAGTGCTCCACGAAGATTCACGATCGACAAAAATGCTGTAATTCCAGAAAAACCAAACTGAAATTAAGCATATTAATTCAATTGTAATTTTTAAATATTTGTTTTTTATGAAAGTAAATAGCAGAAACACAATTGTTAGAAATACGGTCGTAAAAACGGATATTAAATAAGCATCGTCAAAAAAATGACTGTCTGGATTTCCGCTGGAAATTCTATCAGAAAAACTTCCCATTGCCCAATATATTTCTGCGAAAGTAAAAATGAAAAGTAAAAACGCAATTATAATGAGTTTTTTGAAGAATGATACTATTTTGGGTTTTACAGTTTGATTCATTTTTTAATTCTGATTACTGAACAAAAATATGAAACCTATTTAAAGAAATATCTTTCAAATGTGATATTTGTATCAAGTTAAGTTTTTACTCAAAGATAAAATGCTTAACCTTTTGATAATATGGTGAATAGTTTTAATTTTTACTTTTATTCAAAATTAAAACTATGGAAATTAACTGGATTGTAATAGGAGCTGTCGTACTATTGGTTGTTGTTTTGGTTGTACTGACAATTAGAAAAAATCAAAAAGAAAAAAAGAAACTAACAGACTTACTGAATAATGATTTTAATAAGACTGAAAAAGACGATGTAGATGCTGAGGACTCTGCTAATGAGAAATGATACTCTGAATAAGAGTAAATATTAAAATACGGTTTGATCATAAAATCTAATTCTTTGCAAAAAAGCTTTTTCACTCAATTTGTTTTTTCGAGTTAAAAACATCTTGTGAAATTTTTGACTTTGCTTTTCATCACCTTTAAGTTTATTCAAGAGAGATAGAAAATAAAAAGGTTCAAAATCTTGATTATTTTGTACTGCATCAATTGATTCTGTAAACCATTTTTCGGCTTCTTCGTAACGTTTTAAAAAATAAAGTGCTTCTGCTTTGTTAAGGTAATAGTCAGCTTTATCTTTTTCATTAAGCCAAATGCTATTAGTGTTGTTTTCGAATAAAGCTTTATCATACCAAATAAGCGCATCTTCATAATTTTTGCTAAACAAATATATGTTGGCTGTATTGAAGTATATGTAAAGTAGAGTGTTGAAATTGCCTTTTTCTTTATAAAATAATGCTTTTTTAGAAGCTTCTAAAGCCAATTCAAAATGGCCATCATCCCCTAGTGGTGCAGAAAAATCTCCCCAAAACATTGCTTTTTCAAATAGAATTTGTTGTTTATAGTACTCACTTGAAGTGTCTTTGTCTTTTGGCATTACACTTTCAATGTTTTCAATTATTGGGACTAGTATGTTATAGACTTCTATAGATTCCTGAAAGCTGCCATTATAATGAAACTTTTTTGCTTTTCCCCATTCTTTTATAAATTCTTTTCGTGTCATAATGAGTATTATTTTTCTTGTTTAAAAATTAGATTCTAAACTTGAATTAAATCTAAATTAAAATTTATTTCAATGAGAGAAGTTCCTAAAAAGATAAAAATATGTTAGAATAAGCCACAATATTTTGAAAGACTCAGGAAAATAGAAAAGGAATAGTATTGTGAAAAATAAAACCCTTGTAAAACTAAATTTACAAGGGTTTTGTTTTTGTGGAGAATACCGGATTCGAACCGGTCACCCCTTGCCTGCCAGGCAAGTACTCTAGCCAAATGAGCTAATCCCCCAAAGTCATAGCAAATAAAGTCATTTAATTTTCAAAAAACAAATTTAGGAACCTAACAGGCAAAATATTTTTCAAAAGCGTAACTTTACATTAAAACTGTTTTTATGAGTTCAGAAATTATAAAGGGTTCTTTAGAATCCTCTTTTCAAAATACAATTGCCACGGTGCAGTTTGGGCATCCGGCAAGTAATTCTTTCCCGCGTGAATTATTAGACCGACTTACATCTGAAATTAATGAATTAAGCCGAAATGAAAATGTTTCGGTAATTATATTAAAAAGTGAAGGCACAAAAGCATTTTGCTCAGGCGCTTCGTTTGATGAACTTTTGCAGGTAGAAAATGAAGAACAGGGAACTGAATTTTTCTCTGGTTTTGCACATTTAATAAATGCAATGCGCAATTGTAATAAGCTGATTATTGGCCGTGTTCAGGGAAAAGCTGTTGGAGGCGGCGTAGGAATTATTTCTGCCTGCGATTATGTTTTTGCGACTCCAGAAAGTGATGTAAAATTATCAGAACTTGCCATTGGTATTGGTCCTTTTGTTATCGAACCGGCTGTTTCACGAAAAATAGGTAGAACTGCAATGGCCGAAATGACTTTGGGAGCGCACGCATGGAAATCGGCAGATTGGGCTTTTCAAAAAGGATTATATTCTGTTTTAAGCAATGCTGAAAACCTTGATGCCGAAGTTGAGAGTTTTGCGCAAAAATTAAGCTCATACAATCCCGAAGCTTTAAAAGAAATGAAAAAGATTATCTGGGAAGGTACAGAACAATGGGAATCTCTTTTGTTTGAACGCGCAGCTATTACAGGTAAACTCATTTTATCTGATTTCAGCAGAAATGCTTTGTTACAGTTTAAAAAATAGGTATGATATTAGTCATTGATTTTAGAGAAATAGTAACATAGTTTTGAAAAACATTTTAAAAACAATTTTTCACTATATAAATTATTGAACATGACTATCATTTCACTATTTCAAAATGTCGATGTTGCAGAAAAAATAAAACACGCGCCAGACAGCAGTTACCAAATAGGAGTTGTTATTGGATCTTTCATTCCGTTTCTGGTTTTAGGAGGAATTGCCTTGTGGATGTATAACCGTGCTAAAAAAAGAGATAAAAACGGTTATTAATTTGTAAATTTGCAACCTTAAATTAAAAATCGATGAGTAATATCAGAATTACAAAACAATTTAGTTTCGAAACCGGGCATGCATTGTACGGTTACGACGGAAAATGCAAGAACGTTCACGGACACAGTTATAAATTATCGGTAACGGTTATTGGTTCGCCAATTACTGACCGATCGAATGTAAAGTTCGGAATGGTAATTGACTTTTCTGACCTAAAGAAAATTGTAAAAGAAGAAATCGTCGATCAGTTTGATCATGCGACTGTTTTTAACCAAACGACACCGCATATAGAATTGGCAAATGAATTAAAAAATCGCGGCCATCATGTTATTTTAGTTGATTATCAGCCAACGAGTGAAAACATGGTTGTAGATTTTGCAGAAAGAATTAAAAACCGTCTGCCTGCTGGAATTTCTCTTTTCTCATTAAAACTTCAGGAAACAGAATCTTCGTTTGCAGAGTGGTACGCATCTGATAATTTGTAAAAAGTCCAAAGTCAAAAGATTTTATCTTAGTTGTTTAAAAATCTAAGAAGCCTAACAATCTAACAATCTAAATGAAAAAAATATATTTTGCTTCAGATCAGCATTTTGGTGCGCCGACTCCAGAATTGAGTTTACCGCGCGAAAAGAAATTCGTAGCATGGCTTGATGAGGTTAAAGAAGATGCAGAAGCGATTTTTTTATTAGGAGATTTATTTGATTTTTGGTTCGAATATAAAACCGTTGTACCAAAAGGATTTGTTCGAATTTTAGGTAAACTGGCTGAAATTCGCGACAGCGGTATTCCCATTTATTTTTTTGTTGGTAATCATGATCTTTGGATGAATGATTATTTTGAAACCGAATTGAATATTCCGGTGTATCACGATAACAAAGAATTTACTTTTAACGGAAAGACCTTTTTAATTGGTCACGGAGACGGAAAAGGTCCTGGCGATAAAGGCTATAAAAGAATGAAAAAGGTATTTACAAATCCGTTTTCAAAATGGCTTTTCCGCTGGCTTCATCCAGATGTTGGCGTTAGCTTGGCGCAATATCTATCAGTTAAAAATAAATTGATTTCTGGAGATGAAGATATTAAGTTTTTAGGTGAAGAAAAAGAATGGCTTATCTTGTACGCTAAGCGAAAACTAGAAACCAAACATTATAATTATTTCATTTTTGGGCATCGTCATTTACCAATGATTCGTTCAGTTGGCGAAAATTCCGAGTATGTTAATCTGGGCGACTGGATTGGCTACTTTACTTATGGCGTTTTCGACGGAGAAACTTTCGAACTTAAGGAATACAAGAAATAATTACTTCTTATTAGCCGTATAAATCCCAATTTTGTGTGTTCGTAACGAATAACTAGACATTGCAGCAGTATTTGACTGCTGAAAACGAATAGCATTTGAATCCTGTTTTGGCATATGGCATTCTATGCAATTTTCTGTCATTGCTGTTTTTGATACAGTTTTTAGGGTTTCTGGAGTGTGTTTTGAATCCTGATGACAGCTCATACAGATTTTAGAATACGAAACCATGCTTTTAGAAGTATTCTCATGCGGATTGTGACAGTTCATACAAGTCATAGTTTCGTTTTTCTTGAAACATTTACTTTGTGATAATAATCCAAGCTGATTGCCGTGAACATCGTAAACTTTATTATCATTTGATCCCGGAACGCCTCTAAAATAATCCAGAAGATTATCGCCGGGTCTAAACTCAAAACGAGATTTTATTTTTAGTTTATCATTTCCTGAATGACAAATTGCACAGGCATCTATTTTTTGTTGTCGTGTTAATTTTTTAAAAGAAACAATATCCTGTGCCAGTTTTAAATCAGGAAACTTTAAATGAGTCTGCACATGTTTTTTTGCCGGGCCGTGGCATCGCTCGCAGTCTATGCCATAGATTAACGTTTTTGAGTTCATAAAGTCTTCTACTTCCATGTTCGTGAACGTAATGCTGTCTGAACTCGTTGTAATATATCTGCTTGCTATGTTTGAACTGTGACAGCCGTAACATTCTTTTTCAATTTTTCTTTCAAAATTTGGTACAGTTGCCGAATATCCCGGACTTGTTGCCCAGCTGTTTAAAGATTTATAATAAGAAACAGGCAATTCGTATGTGTAATGATTCTTCCAATATGCACTGGTCTGAGCATGTTTAACACCAAACAAAACCTCAAAAGGATAAGCTTCAACTTCTTTATTGTTTTTATACAAAACCTGATATAAAGTATCGTTTCGCTCTTCCATCACCAGTTTGGTGTTTTTGTCGTATACAAAAGTGTTTTTTCCTTTCGAAAAATGACCCAAGACGTTTTCTTTAAGAGCGGGAGAAGTTGCTTTAAAATGTGAACTGTGAAAAGCAGATTCTGATTCTGCTTTATGACATTGAATACAGCTTTCTGAACCGGCATAGTTAGTACCACGCGGATCAATATATTCATCAGATTTGTTTGTGCAGTTTGTTAAGAAAACCGACAAAACCATAAAAGCAATAAAAATGCAGGTATTTTTCATTGTAGTAAATATACTTTATTTTGAATACAAACAAAATATATTTCAATAATGAAAAAATAGTGTTAATTTATTTAGAATAATTCTTAGTTTAGCCCAACTCCGTAAACATATTCATCAAGTTCAATTTTAAACAAAGAACCTTCAACTAAATCTTTAATCGATTTTA
This sequence comes from Flavobacterium sp. KACC 22758, assembly GCF_028736135.1. Taxonomy (NCBI): domain Bacteria; kingdom Pseudomonadati; phylum Bacteroidota; class Flavobacteriia; order Flavobacteriales; family Flavobacteriaceae; genus Flavobacterium; species Flavobacterium sp. KACC 22758. Next base: position 5,155,923 of record NZ_CP117878.1, on the reverse strand, counting down.
ATTCGGTCATAGAAACGGCAAGATCTATTGAATTGCATGGCGTTTTCAATAAAAATTTATGGCAGGAATATTTCATTTCGCAAGCTTCGCAGCAGGTGTTTTCAAGAAGGCTGTCTTCAATTAAATCACAAAACTGATTCAATTCGGAAATTGTAAAATAAAAGCCTGTTTCTTTAAAAACCAATTGAACTTTGTCAAGAATGGTTTGGCTGTTTTGTTTCCAGTAAAAGGCAATTCCAAAATTGTTATGATATATCTGTTCTATTTCTCTCATCGTTGATCCTTTTATTCCAACAAATATAAATATTATTTATATTAATTCTAAATAAAAAATTCATAAAAAATGAAAAAGATTATTTAAGCCATTTTTTTATGTTGTCAAGAAATTCTTTTTGCTGGTCTACAAATAAATAATGAGAACAATTATCTAGAAAAGCGAAGTGTTTTTCGCCAGCCAGATCTTTAATGGATTTAATTTGTGCCGATGAAAAAATGCCGTCTTCTTTTCCGTAAACAGCATGAATAGGAACTCCAGCAGCTTTTATTTTCTTTAAAAATGGTCTGCTGTCAATATTATTTTGCTTTTCGTTTTGATAAAAAAGTAAAGGCGCGTTTTTGTTTCGAATATTGGTTTTATAGAATTCGCCCGCTTCATAATCAGTATATAGCTTTTTAGATTCTGCGGTTGGATTTGGCATTTTAAAAAAGCCGTTTTCTCCTGCGAGTTCAAAACACTTTTTTCGATATTCGGCCGAATTTTTATCGAGATTCTCTACAACGTGTATTCTTTTTAATTGTTCAGAATCACTGCTATATTTTTTCTTCAGCGTATTTAAAATATGATCGTACGTTTCCTGCTGTGAAAACAAAGCTCCGGCTAAAACCAAAGCGCTCACATTTTGCGAATATTTATTTGCATAGAGTGTCGCAACCAAACCGCCAAAACTATGGCTGAGTAAAACAGCTTTCTTTAAATGATATTTTGCATAAATTGAATTCAGATCCTGAAAAGCTTCTTCATAAGTAAATTTTGCGTCAGGATCTGCCGATCTTCCTTCGCCTCTTCTGTCATAAACAATAACATAAAATCCCTGATCGGCCAGTTTTTGAGCTGTCGTTCCTTCAAACAAAGTTGCATTGCCGCTTGGGCCTCCATGAATAAAAATTACGGGTTTGTTCTTTTCATTTCCGTACGTTTTGATATACAGATTTTGAGCGTTAGCGAAAAAGCAAAACAGGAGAAAAAAAGAAACAAGAAATGACTTCATCTATTCCAATTTATGATGTTCATCCATATCTCTTTTTAAATCTAAATTTCTAAAAGTCGGCGATTTTAATGCAGTGAAAACAACAGTTAAAAGCGTAACACTTCCTCCAAAAACAACCGATGTTACAGCGCCCATTAATTTAGCTGTTGCGCCGCTTTCAAAAGCACCTAATTCATTAGAAGATCCAACAAAAATTGAATTTACAGCACCAACACGTCCGCGCATATGATCCGGAGTTTTAAGCTGTAAAATCGTTTGGCGGATTACTACTGAAATTCCGTCAGCTAATCCACTTAAGAATAAAGCAAAAACAGAAAGCCAGAAATAGGTGGAAAGACCAAATAGAATGATTGATAATCCAAAAACAAATATGGCAATTAAAAGTTTCTTTCCTGCATTTTTATATAGAGGCACATAAGCCGAAACAATCATTGTAATAAAAGCACCCACAGCAGGAGCAGCTCTTAAAATTCCAAAGCCTTCTGAACCTACTTTTAAAATATCCTGAGCAAAAACGGGCAGTAATGCAACGGCTCCTCCAAAAAGTACTGCAATCATATCAAGTGATAATGCACCCAAAACAATTTTGTTTTTAAATACGAAAGTTAAACCTTCTGTAAGGCTGTCTTTAATTGATTCTCCAATCTTCGGATTGATGATTGGTTTTGCACTAATTTGCGATAAGGCGATTAAGGAAAGAATTGAGAATCCGAAAACCAAACACATTGACCAGTGAACGCCAATCCAGTTAATTGAGAATCCTGCCAATGCTGGTCCCATTACGGCTCCAATCTGCCAAACCGAACTGCTCCAGGTTGCCGCATTTGGATATACTTTTTTAGGGATAATTAAAGATAAAAGAGAAAAGATAGTTGGTCCCATAAAAGCACGAACCAAGCCTCCAAAAAATACTAATGCATAAATTGAATATAGAATTATATTTGAAGACCAGCCGCCAACAACTTTTGGCCAAGTCAGTAAAAATAAACCAAAACTGATTATTGAAAAACCTAAAATACATTTTACCAATAATCCTTTCTTTTCTTTCTGATCTACAATATGTCCTGCAAACAACGCCATTCCAACAGCCGGAATAACTTCCATTAAACCAATAATTCCAAGCGAAAGCGGATTTTTAGTTAAACTGTAAACTTCCCATTCGATTACAATAAACTGCATCGACCAGGCAAAAACCATCGCAAAACGCAATAATAAAAATACGTTGAATTCTCTGTAACGCAATGCCTGATACGGATCAGGTTTGTTCGATTTAATCTCTTCCATCTGTTCTAATGTCTTTCAGCATAAGCTGAGTTGAAATGTTACCGTTCCATTCATTTTCGGCAATTGTATAAGCCAGCTGAAACGGATTTTGATTTTGTGCTATATTTAATTTTTTTCCGAGTCCAAAGCCAATTGCAGCGATTCCGTCGGTTCCTAGAGATTGTTTGACGAAAAGTCTTAAATGCTCTTCATCTGCGCCCAGAGTTTTAGCATAACCAGTGTCTTTAACATCTTTGGTCATAAAAACCGGAGTCATATTCTGCGGTCCAAAAGGTTCAAATTGTTTTAAAATCCGAATTAGTTTTGGGGTAATATCTGAAAAATCAATTTCGGCATCAATTTCGATTTCTGGAGTTCGCATTTCGGGTTGAATGGTTTCCTGCACGCATTTCTCAAAAGCATCTTTAAAAAGCTGATAATTTTCGGCTTTTAAAGTCATTCCCGCTGCGTACATGTGGCCTCCAAATTGTTCCAAATGTTCTGAACATGCATCAAGTGCATTATAAACATCAAATCCTTTTACAGATCGTGCAGAAGCAGCATATTTGTCGCCGCTTTTAGTAAAAACCAAAGTCGGTCGATAATAGGTTTCTATTAATCTTGAAGCTACAATTCCAATAACGCCTTTGTGCCAGTCTTCCTGAAAAACAACAGTAGAAAAACGTTCTTCTTCGTTATTTTGTAAAATCTGCTGAAAAGCTTCTTTCGTGATTTTTTTGTCTAAATCTTTTCGATCAGCATTGTATTGTTCAATTTCTGAAGCGAATTGCTGGGCTTGTTCTAAATCAAATTCGGTTAGTAATTCGACAGCGTGATTGCCGTGTTTGATTCTTCCCGCAGCATTAATTCGTGGCGAAATAATAAAAACGACATCAGTAATATCTAAAACTTTCTTTTTTACCTGATGTACCAAAGCTTTAATGCCTGGTCTTGGTTCGCTGTTAATCACTTTCAACCCAAAATAAGCCAGAACACGGTTTTCTCCTGTAATCGGAACAATATCGGCTGCAATTGCAGTAGCAACTAAATCCAAATACGGAACTAAATCCTCAATCGTTTCATTTCGGTTTTGACCTAAAGCCTGAATCAGTTTAAAACCAACTCCGCAGCCACACAACTCATCATAAGGGTAGGAGCAGTCTTCTCTTTTTGGGTCTAAAACCGCAACAGCATCTGGTAGAATTTCGCCGGGCCTGTGGTGATCGCAGACAATGAAATCAATATTTTTGGCTTTTGCATAAGCGATATGATCGATCGATTTGATACCACAGTCAAGAGCGATAATTAGGGAAATTCCGTTATCGTCTGCATAGTCAATCCCTTTGTAGGAGATTCCGTAACCTTCGTCGTAACGATCTGGAATGTAAGTTGCAATGTGAGGATAATGCGATTTTAAATATGATGAAACCAAAGAAACTGCTGTTGTTCCGTCGACATCATAATCGCCAAAAACCATAATATTTTCCTGATTTTCAATGGCGCGTTCAATTCTTGCAACGGCTTTATCCATATCTTTCATCAAATATGGATCGTGAAGATGTTCTAAAGACGGACGAAAGAAATTCTTGGCATCTTCAAAAGTTTCAATACCACGCTGAATCAAAAGCGTTGCTACAAAATCTTCTACATTTAAGGCCTGTGCCAAATGTTTGATTTTATCTTCAGAAGGTTTTGGTTTTAAAGTCCAACGCATGGGTTGATTTTAGATTTTAGATTATTGATTTTAGATTGTAGATTTCTGAAATCGTTTAATCTGATTGGTAATTTTTTTTGCCACAGATTAAAAGGATTTAAAAGATTTTTTTATGAATTACAATAATTTCCACTAATTTAATTTGTGTCAACTTTTATATTAATCTATGTTAATCTTTTTAATCTGTGGCAAAAATATTTTGTATAAAAAGGGCTTCGACTTCGCTCAGCCGGACAAATGTTATTTTTCTTCTAATGCGTTTCCTTCAAACTTAATTCCGTCCCAGCCTAAGTTGATGAAATTTCTAATGTTTTGGTGATTCGTTCCGTTTGGGTCGCCTAAAACTTCATCAAAATAAAATGCTCCAAAACAAGCCAAAGTTTCTTCTTTACTTAAGTTTTGCAGTTTTGCGAAAGAAAATAATTTACAAGAACCTGAATTTTCTCCTGCTGCATTATGTTGTGTTCCGTTCTGAAAAGCAGTTGGAGTAAAGTTGTAGTTTTCCTCTATTACTGCAATGGTTTCCGGAAATGTAATTTGTGTTGGAGTTTGTTTTACTTTTTCTAAAAAGGCTTGTATGCTCATGATTATAATTTGATTTTTTTTGTCACAGATAAAAAGGATTAAAAAGGATTTTTAAAATAATCTGTGAGAATCATTTTCATCTGTGGCTGAAATAATTATTTATTCTTCTTCATCCTTAGAAAACTTACTTTTCTTAGGCTCTTTTGTTATTGTTTTTCCGGCAACAACAACTACGATTTCGCCGCGTGGTGCTGTTTTTTCAAAATGCGCCAGAACTTCTTTTGCTGTTCCGCGCACATTTTCTTCGTGTAATTTTGATAATTCTCTCGAAACGCAGACTTGTCTGTCCTCTCCAAAATACTGTACAAATTCGGCTAAAGTTTTAACGAGTTTATGCGGAGAAACGTATAAAATCATCGTTCTGGTTTCTTCGGCTAAAGCCAAAAAACGAGTCTGACGTCCTTTTTTATCAGGCAGAAAACCTTCAAAAACAAATTTATCATTTGGAAGTCCGCTGTTTACAAGAGCGGGAACAAAAGCCGTTGCGCCCGGAAGACATTCTACTTCAATTTTATTTTCGACACAAGCACGTGTCAGCAAAAATCCAGGATCTGAAATTGCCGGAGTTCCTGCATCTGAAATTAAAGCGATGGTCTCACCGGCTTTTAATCTTGCAATTAAATTTTCGGTAGTTTTATGCTCGTTGTGCATGTGATGGCTGTGCATGTGCGTGCCAATTTCAAAATGCTTTAAGAGTTTACCGCTTGTTCGCGTGTCTTCAGCCAAAATCAAATCGACTTCTTTTAAAACCCGAATGGCTCTAAAAGTCATGTCTTCAAGATTGCCAATTGGCGTTGGAACGATATATAATTTTGACATATTTTTTTATGTGAAATGTAAAATGTGAGTGAAAAGTTATGCGAATTTTTTCTCGATAATTCCAAGAAAACGCTCAGCGTAATCGTCTTTTCCTTCCCAATTGTTATAATCTGGTTTTACCATGTTTTCAATAAAATCTTTTGCTTCGGCATAAGAATCAAAAGTTAATAACTGGTTTAAAACACGGCTGTAATCTTCAGTACTGTTTCCGAAAAGGTTTTTAGTGAAAGCAATTCGGTCGTTCAAATCAATATGAAAACCTTTTGCCAGCTTGTCGTTTAAAGAAACTGATTTTGGTTCTCTTGAAGTTTCTAAAACCGGAGCGCTTTTTTGTTCTTTTAAATCATTGTTTGAAGAAACAGGCTCAAAGCTGTCTACTTTTACAAATTGTGCATCAGCATAATTGATTCCAAAATCTTCAAAGGCAATTGGAATTGGAGTTGATTTTGATTCAATTTTAGGCTCTTCTTTAACTTCCTCTTTAATTTCTTCAAGATCTAATTCAAAAGCAGGTTTAAAATCCGGAATTGGTTTTAAATCACTGACTGTTGTAAACGAAAGTTCTCCAATGTTGCTTTTCGGTTCTTCTGTTTTTTCAACTTCTTCATCAACTTCCGGTTCTTCAATTTCGGGTGCTTTTGGTTCTTCCGTAATTTCTTCGGCAGGTTCAGGAGTTATTTCTTCAGGAACAGCAGCAACAGGTTCTTCAGCAGCAGGTTCTTCAACAGCAGGTGTTTCTTCAATTACAACAGGTTCCGGAGTTTTTTCAATTTCAGCTTCTTCAGCCTGAATTGGATTCTCGATCGCAGTTTCAGCCGGAAGAATTTCTTCAGAAATGGTTTTGTTTTCAAAGATGGTTTCAATTTCAGCGCTGATTTCGCTGTGGCTGATTGTTGGTTTTACCTCGTCGAAATTTTCATCTACAAATTTTAAAATCGCTAATTTCTCATATAATTTCTGAGTTTCAAGATATAATTGATTGATATCGGATTTGTTCTTAAGCTTTAAAATTCGATGTGCAATGCTGATTAAATCGGCTTCCAATTTTTTTTTCATGACTGTTGAAATTATAGTGAATAAGGTATTTTAGTGTATTTAATGCTTGAATGTCTTTATTCTTGAATAAATCTTAAAGATATTTTAAAGATATTTTTTATTTCTGTTAATAAGCGTTTGCCAATCTCCCGTTTGATAAAAATTTTCTACTTTTGAAAAAATGTAAAACAGTACATTTTTACGTCGATTTATTACCAGTACAAAGTAATAAAAACTATTCATTTTTAAAGGCAGAAAAATACAAAATGTTTCTCGAAAATACAGTAAATCACAAAGAACAATTTGGTTGGATTGAAGTTATTTGTGGATCAATGTTTTCGGGTAAAACCGAGGAATTAATCCGCAGATTAAAGCGCGCACAGTTTGCCAAACAAAGAGTTGAAATCTTCAAACCCGCTATCGATACCCGTTATCATGACGAAATGGTAGTGTCTCATGATGCTAATGAAATTCGTTCCACCCCAGTTCCGGCTGCAGCCAATATTTCTATTTTGGCGCAGGGATGCGATGTTGTCGGTATTGATGAGGCTCAGTTTTTTGATGATGAAATTGTAACAGTTTGTAATGATCTCGCAAATCGCGGTGTTCGTGTAATCGTGGCTGGACTTGATATGGATTTTAAAGGAAATCCGTTTGGACCAATGCCGGCACTTATGGCAACAGCAGAATATGTTACGAAAGTTCATGCTGTTTGTACCAGAACAGGAAATCTGGCTAATTATAGTTTTAGAAAAACAGATAATGACAAACTTGTAATGCTTGGTGAAACCGAGGAATATGAGCCGCTTAGCCGTGCAGCGTATTTTAATGCAATGAAAAAAAATCAGTAAAAGCCGTTTTTATATTTATTTAAAATTTCAATAACCAATGGAGGAAAAACAGAATAAAAGAAAACAGAATGTTTTATTATTAGTTGTAATTGGAGTTGCACTTGCACTGGCAGTTTTTTTTCAGTTCTTTCTTTCTGAAAAATCAGATGAAGTGAAAACCGAAGTGACAGAACTGGTTGAAAAATACAATAAAAGCTGTCCGCTTAAAATTCAGGAAGGTATTCGTTTAGAAAATGTTACGCTTACAAAAGAAAGAGTTGTTCAGTATAATTTGACATTGACAAATGTAGAAAAAGCGACAGCCGAAACTAATGTGATACAAGAAGAAATTGAAAAAAGTTTGTTAAGTACTGCTAAAGCAAATCCGGGATTACAGGTTTTTAGAGATAATGACTATACTTTGGTTTATAGTTACAGCGATAAAAAGAAAGCTTTTTTATTTGATATAACAATTTTACCAGATCAATATAAATAATTTAGCGTTTTAAAAGACGCTGTTAAACCCGACAGGTTTCAAAAACCTGTCGGGTTTTTTGTTTTAAAAATATATTTATTCATTCCGTAGGAATGTCTGGTTGATAGATATTTTTAATTTGATTCACCTGATATACGTTCCGTAGAAACGTTTGATTATGGTTTAGCATATTCAATGGTTAGAACAAGTGTCCCTATAGGACACAACCGAAATACCGCTTATATTTTTTTCTACACACGAGATATTCCTACGGAATATTGAATATTATTTAATTTTAACTAATTGATAAAAATAAACCCCGACATGTTTTAAAACATGTCGGGGTTGTTATTTAAATGAGCTTATATTTCTATATAGTCTATAAAAATCTTAAATCTTCTTTCTCATTCTCGCAACCGGAATATCTAATTGTTCTCGGTATTTAGCGATTGTTCTTCTCGCAATTGGATACCCTTTTTCTTTTAAGATTTCGGCCAATTGATCATCTGGAAGCGGTTTTCTCTTGTCTTCTTCCTCAATTGTGTTTTGAAGAATCTTTTTAATTTCAAGAGTTGAAACATCTTCACCCTGATCGTTTTTCATAGCCTCAGAGAAAAACTCTTTAATAAGTTTAGTTCCGTATGGCGTTTCAACATATTTGCTGTTCGCTACACGCGAAATTGTCGAAATATCCAAACCAACCATATCAGCAATATCTTTTAAGATCATTGGTTTTAGTTTGGTTTCGTCACCGTCTAAGAAATATTCTTCCTGATAATGCATAATTGCATTCATCGTTACAAAAAGAGTTTCCTGACGCTGTCTGATCGCGTCGATAAACCATTTTGCAGAATCTAGTTTTTGTTTGATAAACTGAACTGCATCTTTCTGTGCAGTCGATTTATCTTTCGATTCTTTATACGTCTGCATCATTTCCTGATAATCTTTAGAGACGTGCAGGGAAGGAGCATTTCTTCCGTTTAAAGTTAGTTCCAGTTCACCGTCAACAATTCTGATGGCAAAATCGGGAACAATGTTTTCTGTAACTTTATTGTTTCCTGCAAAAGAACCACCCGGTTTTGGGTTTAATCTTTCAATTTCATGAATTGCTTTTTTAAGCTGTTCGTTAGAAACGCTGTATTTCTGTAAAAGCTTATCGTAATGTTTCTTTGTAAAAGCATCAAACTGATTTTCGATAATGTCAATGGCTAAATCAACATATTCAGTTGGTGTTTTATGTTTTAGTTGAAGCAGTAAACATTCTTGTAAATCACGTGCGCCGACTCCCGAAGGTTCCAATTCATGAATTACCGTCAACATTTTTTCAACCATTGCTTCATCAGTGTAAATTCCCTGAGTGAAAGCCATATCGTCTACGATGTCCGGAATGCTTCTTCGGATATAACCCATATCATCAATACTTCCCACAAGGAATTCAGCAATTTCGCGTTCTTCATCGTTTAAAATAAAAGTATTCAGCTGATTGATTAAATCCTGATGAAAACTGATTGGAGCCGCAAAAGGTGTTTCGCGCTCTTCGTCGTCGCTGTAGTTGTTTACCTGAGTTTTGTAATCAGGCGTATCGTCGTCGCTTAGATATTCGTCAATGTTAATGTCGTCTGCTTCGATTCTGTCTGATTCTGCATCATCATAATCGTCATAGTCTTCATTAGCGTATTCATCAGCTTCGTAATCGTCTTCTTTACCAGCTTCCAAAGCTGGATTTTCGTTCATTTCTTCTAATAAACGCTGTTCAAAAGCTTGCGTAGGCAATTGAATTAACTTCATCAGCTGAATTTGCTGTGGAGATAATTTTTGGGATAATTTTAAATTTAAAAATTGCTTGAGCATAGTTAAGGCGCTATTTTTTGCCACTAAGGCGCGAAGGCACAAAGTTTTTTTTATTTGTTTTTTGTTTCTTGCCGTAAACAGGACTAAGACACAAAGTATTTTGTTTGCTTTCTTCTATTTTTACGAAAATTTAAAATACTCTTTTTGTATTTATAAATCTTCTGATTCCGCTCTTTATTAACGGAACATTGAAATTAATTAAAAAGCCTAAATCTTTATTCAGTAGTTTTAATTGACTTATGATTTGTGCTTCCCAAACGGGATTTATTTGTTCAACTGCTTTTATTTCTATAATTATAGAATCTTCAACCAGTAAATCTAATCTTAAGCCTTCGCTAAATTCAATTCCATCATACACGATTGGAATATCAACTTGGCGTTTTACATCAAGACCTGCTTTGCTAATTTCGTGAGCAAGACAAACTTCATAAACTCTTTCTAATAATCCAGGTCCAAGTTGTTTGTGAACTTTAAATGCTGCGTTTACAATTATTTTTCCAATTTCTTCCGTTCTTTCAGAGAGCATATTTTTTTAAGGGTTTTGCCACGAAGGCACAAAGTTTTTTTAAGTTTTTAAATCTTTACTAAAAAAATAAAATAATACTTGTGAATTTGTGTCTTCGTGGTATTATTTTAATTTTTTTGAGTCTTTAATTCAGTTAGTTTAAAAATAAACTTAGCGTCTTAGCGCCTTTGTGGCAAAAACTTTATTTCTTAGAACTCAGCACTTCCAGGAGTTCTTGGGAAAGGAATTACGTCTCTAATGTTTGTCATTCCAGTCACAAACAATACTAAACGCTCAAATCCTAAACCGAAACCTGCGTGAGTTGCCGATCCAAATCTTCTAGTGTCTAAGTACCAGTATAATTCTTCTTTATCAATTCCTAGTTTTTCCATTTTCTCAACCAGAACGTCGTAACGCTCTTCTCTTTCAGAACCACCAACGATTTCTCCAATTCCAGGGAAAAGGATATCCATTGCACGTACTGTTTCTCTTCCTGGTTCTGTGTTGTCGTTCAAACGCATGTAAAACGCTTTAATGTTTGCTGGGTAATCGTATAAAATTACTGGACATTTAAAGTGTTTTTCAACCAAGAAACGCTCGTGTTCTGACTGTAAATCTGCTCCCCATTCGTTAATTAAGTATTGGAATTTCTTCTTTTTATTTGGAGTTGAATCTCTTAAAATGTCAATTGCTTCAGTATAAGAAACACGTTTGAAGTTGTTTTCCAATACGAAGTTCAATTTCTCTAACAATGCCATTTCGCTTCTTTCAGCCTGTGGTTTTGATTTTTCTTCTTCAAGAAGTCTTCCTTCTAAGAATTTCAAATCGTCTTTACAGTTGTCTAAAGCATATTTAATTACATACTGAATAAAATCTTCAGCCAAATCCATGTTGTCGTCAAGATCGTTGAAAGCAACTTCCGGCTCGATCATCCAGAATTCTGCCAAGTGGCGAGAAGTATTTGAATTTTCTGCTCTAAACGTTGGTCCAAAAGTATAAATCTGCCCCAAAGCCATTGCAAAAGTTTCACCTTCTAATTGTCCAGAAACCGTTAAGTTGGTATGTTTTCCAAAGAAATCTTTTTTGAAATCAATGTTTCCTTCTTCATTTTTTGGAAGATTATCCAATGGCAAAGAAGTTACTTGGAACATTTCTCCAGCACCTTCTGCATCTGCTCCAGTAATGATTGGCGTGTTTACATAAACGAAACCTTTTTGCTGAAAATAGCTGTGAACCGCATAAGACAATACCGAACGTACACGCATAATCGCACCAAAAGCATTTGTACGTACACGCAAGTGAGCGTTTTCACGTAAAAATTCTAAAGAGTGTTTTTTAGGCTGCATTGGGAATTTCTCTGCATCAGAATCTCCAAGAATTTCAAGTTTGTTTACTTGAATTTCATATTTCTGACCTGCACCTTTACTTTCAACCAAAGTTCCAATTACAGAAACTGCAGCTCCAGTCGTGATTCTTTTTAAAGTTTCTTCTGGAGTATTTTCAAAGTCAACAACACATTGTATATTATTAATTGTAGAACCGTCATTTAAAGCGATGAACTGATTATTTCTAAAAGTTCTCACCCATCCTTTTGCATTCACTTCCTGTAACGTCGTCGTACTGTTTAATAAGTCTCTAACTTTTGTGTGTTTCATTTTTATATATAATTGATATTAAATAATATTCGTTTTGAACAACTGCAAATATAATCGATAATAATTAATTTGAGAAGCTGAATTTTTTATAGACTTTGTAATATTTCCATTTTTTGTCATTTCGACGAAGGAGAAATCTCCGTAAGAAACTCGACAAAGTTAGGAATTACTATGCGGAGCTGCTTGCGGAGATTTCTCCTTCGTCGAAATGACAGACTTTGTGTTGAGCTTTGTCAAAGTTTTGAACTTTGGCAAAGCTTTTTATTTTAACTTGTGAATTTGCAGTAAAAAATTATTTCTCCAAACTCTCCAATTCTTCTTTCTTCGTTTTCTTCTTCTCAAAAGTCAAAACCAAAGATGGTAAAACGACCAAGTTAGCAAACATCGCAAAAACCAAAGTACAAGAAATTAATCCTCCTAAAGCAATTGTTCCGCTGAAGCTTGATAAAGTAAAAGTGGCAAAACCTAAGATCAACACGATTGAAGTGTAGAATGTGCTTACTCCAGTTTCTCTTAAAGCGCTGAAAACAGATTTTTTTACTTTTCCTTTATTTTGAGTCAATTCATCTTTGTATTTAGCCATAAACTGAATTGCATTATCAACCGAGATTCCGAAAGCGATACTGAATACTAAAATCGTCGAAGGTTTTAACGGAATTCCGAAATAACCCATTAATCCCGAAGTGATGCAAAGCGGTAGAATATTTGTAATCAAAGAAGCTGCTACCATTTTGAACGAACGGAATAAGTACAGCATTAAGATTGCAATAGTTAGAATCGCAAACAATAATGATTCAATTAAGTTATGTGCCAAATAAGTTGTTCCTTTCTGGAAAACTAATGCTTTTCCTGTAATCGTAACTTCATAACGGTCTTTCGGGAAAATTTCGTCAATTTTCTTGCGAAGTTTTCCTTCTACTTTTGCCATTTCATCTGTTCCAATATCTTTCATAAAAGTAGTGATTCTGGCATATTGTCCAGTCGAATCAACATACGCTTTCATTAAGTTTTCTTTACTGTTTTTGGTTGCATTTTTAGCATAACCCAAAATAAAAGTCTGTTCCTGAGAAGTTGGCAATTGGTAATATTCAGGGTTTCCGTTGTAGAAAGCCTGTTTTGCATATTTAACCAAGTTTACAACCGAAACAGGTTTTGCCAATTCTGGAATTTCAGAAATGGTATTTTGCAATTCGTCCATTTTACGAATTGTCGATGGCTTCATAACACCTTTTTTATTTTTAGTGTCAATCATGATTTCAAGTGGCATTACACCGTTGAACTCTTTTTCGTAAAATAAAATATCCTTAAAGAAAGAAGCGCTTTTCGGCATTTCGCCAATCAAACTTCCTGAAACTTTCATTTGTCTAACTCCATTTAAACTCACAAGAAACAGAACAGCGTAAATGCAATAAACAATTGTCTTTTTGCCTTTAACGATAGTTGTAACTGTATTTAAAAGTGTCGAAATGTAAGTTTTGTCTAAGTGATATAAATGTTTCTCTTTTGGCAATGGCATAAAACTGTAAATAATTGGCACGATAAAAAGTGTCAAAGTATAAACAGAAATCACGTTGATAGAAGTTACCAATCCAAACTCAAAAAGCAGTTCGTTTCCTGTAATCATCAAAGTTGCAAAACCAATTGCAGCCGTTAAATTGGTCATAAAAGTTGAATGCCCAATTTTTGAAATAACACGCTGTAAAGCTTTTGCCTGATTGTTGTGTATTTTGATTTCCTGCTGATATTTGTTGATCAGGAAAATACAGTTTGTAATTCCGATTACGATAATTAGCGGCGGAATAATTGCTGTTAAAATCGTGATTTTATAACCAAATAAACCAAGTGTTCCAAACGACCAGGTTACTCCGACAATTAAAATACAGATTGAAATAAACGTTGCTCTGAACGAACGGAAGAAGAAAAAGAAAATCAAAGAAACGGTCAATAAAGACGCTCCAATAAATAATCCGATTTCGCCTTTCATGTTGTCTGCGTTAATCGTTCTGATGTATGGCATTCCAGAAACTTTAAGATCGATTCCGGTTGTTTTTTCGAATTTATCGATTTTAGGAACCAAATCATTTAAGATAAAAGTCTTTCTTTCAGCCGTATTTACCAGCGCTTTGTTCATGTAAATTGCAGATCGAACGCTTCCGCTTTCTTTGTTAAACAGCAATCCTTCGTAAAAAGGCAGATTGTGAAACAAATCGTATTGGACGCTTTTTAAATAATTGGCGTCAAGTACTTTGCTTTCATCAATAAAAGGTGCTAGAACAAACTTTTGGTTTACTGTATCTTTTTCAAGTTTCTTTAAATCATTCAAAGAAATTACCAAATCAACTTCTTTGGCTTTTTTCAAACCATTCATCAATTCGGTCCAGGCCGCATAATTTTTTGGTGTAAAGAATTTAGGATCTTTAAAACCAATAACAATTAAGTTTCCTTCTTCGCCAAATTTGTCTAAGAATTTTTGATAATCTTTATTTGCAACATGATCTTTCGGAAGCAGGTTGGCTTCAGTATAAGTCATAGAAAGATTCTTCCACTGATAACCAAAGAAAATAGTTAAAGCAGAAAGTATAACCAGAATCGTAATTCGGTTTTTAAGTATGATTCGGGCTAATTTTTCCCAAAATCCAACTTGGACAGCGTTTTTCATAAAATCTTTAAAAATGGATGCAAATGTAGTGAAAAGTGCTCGAAATCATCTATAATCAATTGTATTTTACTTTATGTTAACACTAAAATCAAAGTTTGTTATTAATGATAATTTTCTTGGTTTTTGTTATAGAACCGCTAGCTTTTCTCATATTTGTAGTGAATTTTGGTTTTGAACGGCAAAAAGAATTCAAATTTAATCTGTAGAAAAATAGAAAAACATGCAGGAAAACAACACTACGACTTTTATTTTTTTAGCAATTCTTTTACTGTTAATCGTCATCATTTGTTTTATGATGTATCAATTAATGCAGTCCAAAAAAGCAAAAGAAGATGCTGAAAAGAGTTTTTATGCGCTTGAGGTAAAAGTTAACGATCTTCAGCTGGAAAATTTAGAATCAAAACTCAATCCGCATTTGTTTAAGAATATTTTAAATTCGATTCAGTCACATGCGTACCAGACTTATTTTGCTTTAGACAAACTCGCAAATGTTTTGGATTATATTTTATACGAAAGCAAAAAGAAATTCGTGACTGCAAAAGAAGAAATTAATTTTGCACTCAATTTAATCGAAATCAATAAAATTAAAATTAGTCCGCTTTTTGAATTGAAGATTAAAACAAATATTAATGAAGATGATAAATTATACGATCAGCCTTTGTTAGCACCTCTCATTTCTATTGATTTAATTGAAAATGCTTTTAAACACGCAGATCTTCAAAGTGCCGATGCTTTTATTTCGGTGGTTTTTGAGTTTAAAGACAATGCTTTTTTTATGACGGTTTCTAATAAAATATCCGATAAAAAAGTTCTCAAAAAAGAGAGAAGTGGTTTTGGCCATGCTACTTTAGAACATCGTCTGCGAATTATTTACAAGAATAATTTTAAACTCGATAAGTTTATTGAAAACGACGTTTATATTGCTCATCTTAAAATAGATTTACTTGAATACAAAACTGAAATGCTTGCTTCTGGACGATGAACTTCCGGGATTGACTTATTTAAAAATGCTTTGCGAACAAATTCCTGAACTGGAAATTGTAAAAACATTTAATAATCCTGAGAAACTTTTATCTGATATTCCAGATCTGGATTTTGATCTCTTAATTTCTGATATCGAAATGCCGGGAATGGACGGCCTGCATCTAGCCGAAATACTCGAGAATAAATTAGTGATTTTTTGTACGGCTTATAAAGATTATGCCGCCGATGCTTTTAATATTGATGCTGTAGATTATATCACAAAACCTGTAAAATTAGAACGTCTTCAAAAAGCAGTTTCCAAAGCTTTTGAGCGTTTTGATAAAGCTGATAATTCAAAAAAGTTTATTCAGCTCAATACAGACAAAGGAAAAACGCTGCTGTATTTTAATAAAATCCAATATATCACAACAGCATCAAGTGACAGTCGGGATAAAACGGTTTTGCTTGCAGATGGAAGTTTACTGAATTTGAAAAACGTAAAATTTGATACACTTTTGCAAGAATTACCGGATGCTGATTTCTGCAGAATCAATAAAAAAGAAATTGTTGCGGTAAAGGCGATAAAATTCTTTAACCATAACGAAATTGTACTTCATCATTTAGAAGAAAATAATAAAAATACTTCTCTAATTCTGAGCGAAACGTATCGTTCTGATTTTTTGAAAAAGGTAAAATTATAACTTATTACAAAGTTTTTCCGACTTGTTACATACATTGAAAATTAGCTTGTAATTTGCTTTTTCACTTAAAACTCAGTTCTGATATTTGCGGCAATAAATTAAAAGAACGAGTTATGAATAACATTAAAAACTCTTTATTCTACATAACCATCATTGGAGGATTTACCGCCCTCATTTATTGGATAATTTCAAAAGGCGCAGCAATTGAAGCCGGGCGTCATATTGTAAAGAAACAAATCGAGAGCAACCATTGGAATGATTTTCTAGATTCTATGGTTCACAATTTACAGCACCCTTTAGCTATATTATTGGCGCAGATCGTGACTATTATTTTAGTAGCGCGTTTATTTGGATGGTTTTTTAGAAAAATTGGCCAGCCTTCTGTAATTGGAGAAATGATTGCGGGTATTGTTCTTGGGCCGTCTTTGGTCGGGATGTATTTTCCTGAATTTTCAGCAGCTTTATTTCCAAAAGAATCATTAGGAAACTTACAGTTTTTAAGTCAGATTGGTTTAATTCTTTTCATGTTCGTAATCGGGATGGAGCTGGACTTAAAAGTGCTGAAAAATAAAGCACATGATGCTGTAGTTATCAGCCATGCCAGTATTGTAATTCCGTTTGCGTTAGGATTAACTCTTGCGTATTTTATATACCACACTTTTGCCCCAATTGGTGTTGAGTTTTCTTCTTTCGGATTATTTATGGGAATTGCTATGAGTATAACTGCTTTTCCGGTTTTGGCCAGAATTGTGCAGGAAAGAGGAATGCAGAAAACAAAACTGGGAACTATTGCCATTACTTGTGCCGCTGCCGATGATATTACAGCATGGTGTATTCTTGCTGTTGTAATTGCTATTGTAAAAGCAGGTTCGTTTACAAGTTCACTATACGTAATTGGTCTAGCGATTTTGTATGTAATTATTATGTTAAAAATCGTTCGTCCGTTCCTGAAACGTGTCGGAGATTTAAATTCAACCCGCGAAAGTTTAAATAAACCGGTTGTTGCGATTTTCTTTATCACACTTTTGATTTCTGCTTATGCTGCGGAATTAATTGGAATTCACGCCTTATTCGGAGCATTTTTAGCGGGAGCAATTATGCCTGAAAACAATAAATTCAGAAACATATTTATCGAAAAAGTAGAAGATGTTGCGATTATCGTTTTACTGCCTTTGTTTTTCGTATTTACAGGTTTACGTACACAAATTGGATTATTGAATGATCCTGAATTATGGAAAGTAACAGGATTAATTATCGCGGTTGCCGTTGCAGGTAAATTCTTTGGAAGTGCTTTGGCAGCAAAATTTGTGGGACAGAACTGGAAAGACAGTTTAGCTATTGGTGCTTTAATGAACACAAGAGGTTTAATGGAACTTGTGGTTTTAAATATTGGTTATGACCTTGGAGTTTTATCAACAGAAATTTTTACCATGATGGTAATTATGGCGTTAGTGACAACTTTCATGACAGGTCCTGCTTTAGATCTTATCGGGTTTATTTTTAAAGATAAAATAACGGCTATTCCTCAGGAAATTGGAAATAAAAGCAAATACAAAATTCTGCTTTCGTTTGCGACTCCTGAAAGAGGAAAAAAGCTTCTTAAAATTGCGAACAGTTTAGTTAAAAAACAAGGTGATAACTCGATCGTAACAGCAATGCATTTGTCATTGAGTACAGAGGTGCATTCGTTTGACATAAAAGACCATGAACGTAAAATGCTGGTTCCTGTAGTTGAAGAATCGCACCGCTTAAATCAAAATATGGTGAGCATGTTTAAAGTGTCTAATGATATTGATACTGATATTATTGATGCGGCAAATCAGGGAGAATATGATTTATTGCTGGTTGGTTTAGGACAATCTATTTTTGACGGGACTCTGCTTGGAAAAATTCTTGGATTCACAACCAGAATTGTAAACCCTGATCGTTTAATTGATAAGTTTACCGGAAAAGAAGGTTTGTTTGAAAATAATCCTTTTGACGAAAGAACACGTCATATTATTACCAAAACTAAAATGCCGGTTGGTATTCTTATCGATAAAGATTTAGAAGAAGTAAATCAGGTTTTTATGCCAATTTTTAATAAAGAAGATGCTTTTTTAATTGATTACGCTAAAAAATTAATCAATAATAACGGTTCACAGATTACGGTTCTTGATGCCAGCGGCGATGTAAAAAATACCCGCGAAATTCAGGAAACAATAAGATCTATTGAACAGATTGCTCCAAATCATATTATGATTATGCATGACAGAACAATTAAAAAAGAATTCTTAGACGGCCAGAATTTGATGATTATAAGTTTAGACAGCTGGAAAAAACTTATCGAATCTCAAAGCACATGGCTGAATAATACGCCTTCCGTTTTGATTTTGAAGCCATAAGATTTTAGAAAATTTCAATATCTAAATCCCAAATTCCAATTTTTATGATTGGGGTTTGGGATTTTTTTTTATGTGAAATTCGTTCGCATTTTTGTCATTTCGACGTAAAGAGAAATCTTCACAATAAACTCGACAAAGATTAGGTAAGCTTTTGCAAGGTTTTCGGTTAAACTCGCTCCTAATTGAAATTTACTTTTTAAAGCCCAAGATCAAGGACATAAGAAATTTTAACTGCAATATTGTCCTCAAACTTCATTAACTGGTTTGGTCCGTAACGATAGAATCCGCCAAGACCGAAACCTTTGTAGATTTTATTTAATTCAATACCCGATTCAAAAAAACCTTTGTCAAGCGTTTTATATTCAGGACCAACATGCTGTTCTGGTTTTTCCATATTTCCCCATGCCATTCTGCTGACCAAAACTACTGTTGGGCGAACTTTTTTCAGAATTCTGATTCGGTTAAAGCCATGTTTGACCTGGAAAAAGATGTACTGACTTGAGAAAAACTCATTAAAAAACATGGTTTCAAAGCTGTTTCTTCCGGCAAAAGTAATACGCTGGATAACGGTTTCTTTTGTAAGGTTGTTGGGCATTGTATTGTATAAGTGCGTAAGCGGCACATCACCTAAGGCATAACCGCCTTGTAAAAGCAAACTTGTTTTTTGTCCGTTTAGATATTTCTTTTCATATTCAGTTTTGAAATCTATTTTTCCAAAATTAAAATCGTTGTCTAAAACATTTGGCAGTGATTGCGTGTACTGTAAAGTAAATCTCGGAAATCTCTTGTCAGATTCCGTTCTTCCTGTCGGCGTTTGCATAAAATCACTAAAAGGCGCCCAAACTATCGAAAGCATGGCAGTTGTCATAATATAACTAGAATACAATTGACCATTGTAATTAAAAAGATAATCGAACTTTGGTTCAATCTCTGTTCTGGCTAATTCAAGAACAGCTTCTGTTTTTGGGATAATTTTGGTTTGTACAT
The DNA here is from genome assembly GCF_028736135.1 of Flavobacterium sp. KACC 22758. Taxonomy (NCBI): domain Bacteria; kingdom Pseudomonadati; phylum Bacteroidota; class Flavobacteriia; order Flavobacteriales; family Flavobacteriaceae; genus Flavobacterium; species Flavobacterium sp. KACC 22758. Next base: position 5,136,229 of record NZ_CP117878.1, on the reverse strand, counting down.
TGGCTTTCCAGCTTGTATAATGATAAAATGTGCTAATGTTAATCGGGCGTGGATCGTAAATTTTAAAAACACGTTTGTCAACTGCAAAAAGGGTACTCGCAATCTCACGAACATCATCTGTGTAAGATCCATTAAGCCAGGTGTTGGTGTTTTTATCTAATAAAACGCCGGCGCCTAAATTGTATTTAACAACACCGTCTTTTGTGCCATAAGCTGTATAGCCTTCAATTCTAAAATTTTTAGAAAACTTGTCATTTGTAATACCGCCTAAACCTAAACGAAAACCTTCATAATTGTTGTAACTAATAATTTTCTTTAAATCTAAATCAACCGGACCAATAGGAATGTAACCGTTGATGATTTTTCGCCCAAATCCCAAACGTTTTTCAATTCTTCGGCTTACAGATAAACTGTCTAATAATTGATAGGTTTTCTGGCTTTTTTGGTCTAAAGCTTCTTTTCTGTACTGGTTCCAGAATTCTTCGGGTTTTTTACCTGCATCGTCTTTAATTTCGATATAAAGAGACGGATTTTTTATAGGAGTTTCGAGATTATAATGAATGTCGAAATTATTACTCTCAGAAAGCAAATAGGTAAAATCAGAAGCGGCTTTTTTTCTTGGTTCAAAATCTTCGGCAACGTCTCCATCAAACTGAATTGTTCCGCCTAAAATTTTAATATCGTCGTCATTTTTTCCTTTTACGATTTTGAAAGTAGTATTGCTCTGGAACCATATTTTTTCATTTGGTACATAATTAAACTCATGAATACCGCTGATATCCAAAACTCCCTTTATCCGCATAACTGCTTTTGCAATGGCAAAATTTTGTGAGTCAATATATAATACTCCTTCTAAACCAGAAGTTCTTCTTTTGTGCTTGTTTTTAAAGTAAATCATAAAAGTTCCGCGTCCTTTTATGTTTACAGTATCTAATAATTTGTAATTATAAGATGCTGGTGCAGTATTCGAAATTGGGTTTTCATATTTCGTTTCAAACAACTCGTATTTATTGTCATAAATAGAAATTGACTGTAAATTGAAAGCGATAACCTCGTAAATAGGATTTTTAAAACCCGCTATTTTTGTCCCGAGAACAGTTTCTTTTAATTTATTATTCCCGAATTGGTATTGGGATACTTTTTCGGTTTGAAACAAATGCTGTTTGGTTATGATTTCTTTGAATTTATAATCAGAAGAATCTATGTTGATTTTCTTTTTATTTAAATCCTTATACACTGCCGAAGAATCTATTCTTCCATCAATTGAATCCGGATTAGCCGTTACGATAAGTTTATTATAGGTTTTGTAATCAAAACTTTTCAGCCTTTTCTGCGGATTGTTATTGTTTTTATTTGCAATAACTTTTTTGATAATGGTTAACGCCGGATTTTCATTAGAAACAATAACTTCTTTTAAATCATCTGTTTTTTGAACTAATGAAATAGAGTAAAATTTTTTGTTTTCGGCCAAAGCCACAATTTTAGATTGAAAACCAATATAGGAAACCGTAAAGTTTCCGGATTTAGTAAGCGTTTTAAAAATAAATTTTCCATCAACATCTGTTATCGTATTGCTGTTATCCGAAGTTGTAATTGTAGCAAATGGAAGAGGTTTGTTGTTTGAATCAGTTACAATTCCGTTTATTTGAAATTGCGCCTGAATACTAAGCGTAAAAAATAATGTCAGTAAACAAAATAGCCTCATAGAGAATTATATAGATTCAAAAACGAAAAGGATTTGATTTTGGTATGCAAAAATAAGAATAAAAAAATCCGTCTGATAATTTTACCAGACGGATTTCTAAAAATTCAGTATCAAATACTTAAACTTTCATGATTTCGGCTTCTTTTGCAGCCAATAACTCATCAATTTTTTTAATGTAAGTATTTGTTAAGTTTTGAACTTCTTCTTCTGCAGATTTACAGATGTCTTCTGAAGTTCCTTCTTTTTCTAATTTTTTGATATCAGTGTTAGCGTCTTTACGAACGTTACGTATACCAATTTTTGCATCTTCAGCTTCAGATTTTGCTTGTTTTGCTAAATCACGACGACGCTCTTCTGTTAAAGGCGGTACGCTGATAATGATAACGTCTCCGTTGTTCATTGGGTTAAAACCAATATTGGCAATCAAAATTGCTTTTTCAATGGTTTGCAGCATGTTTTTTTCGAAAGGCTGCAAAGTAATAGTTCTTGCATCCGGAACACTGATTTTTGACACTTGAGAAAGTGGTGTTGCTGATCCGTAATAATCAACAAAAACACCTCCCAGCATTGCTGGAGAAGCTTTTCCCGCACGAATGTTTAGAAATTCTTTTTCTAAGTGTGCAATAGAACCGTTCATAGATTCTTCAGTACTTTCTAATATAAAATCGATTTCTTCAGTCATTTTTTTTAATTTTTAATTTTTAGAAGATTAGATTTTTAGACTCAAAAATGGATTCTTCTAATTTGCTAACGATGTTGTTTTATTTATTGAAACTGCTTTTGAAAATTATAAAGATTATTAATCTTCTAATAATCTAAGCAGCCTAAATATTTACTACAGTTCCGATGTTTTCGCCTTCGCAGATTTTTAACAGGTTTCCAATTTTGTTCATGTCAAAAACAACAATTGGCAGTTTGTTTTCCTGGCTTAAAGTAAATGCGGTTGTATCCATTACGTTTAATCCTTTTTTAAGGACATCATCAAACGAGATGAAATCAAATTTTACAGCCGAAGCATTTTTTTCAGGATCAGAATCGTAAACACCGTCAACGCGGGTTCCTTTTAAGATTACATCAGCATTAATTTCGATTCCTCTTAAAACAGCTGCAGTATCAGTTGTAAAATATGGGTTTCCGGTTCCGGCACCAAAAATTACAATTCTTCCTTTCTCAAGGTGGCGGTCAGCTCTTCTTTTAATGTATGGTTCTGCGATAGATTCCATTTTTAAAGCAGTCTGCAAACGCGTTTTCATTCCTTTATCTTCAAGTGCGCCCTGCAAAGCCATTCCGTTAATAACAGTAGCAAGCATTCCCATATAGTCACCTTGCACTCTGTCCATTCCTGCGCTTGCACCGGCAACGCCTCTAAAAATATTTCCTCCTCCAATAACGATAGCAATTTCTACTCCTTTGTCGTGAATCTGCTTAATTTCGTCTGCATATTCCCCTAATCTTTTAGGGTCAATTCCGTATTGTAAATCACCCATTAAGGCCTCGCCGCTAAGTTTAAGAAGAATTCTTTTATATTTCATGTTGTGTTGCGTTAATTTGTGCAAATATAGACATATTCTGATTTTTAAAAATAATGTTTTAAAATAATTTTCAAGTTCTCTTTTGTTACTAAAATTTTTATTTTGTATGAATTTACTTTATTTTTGTCTTGTTGGAATGTTTCAATTTTATTACGGTCTTTAATAAGAATAAATCAGGTATGGAAATTCAAGGAAATAGTTTTGTAATAACATTTAATTGTAATATGGATGATTTGTTTCTAATGGAAATTAAGTCTAAAGGTTGTGTTTTAGGTGCTATCTTGACTATAAAAAACGAAATAAAAATTGAAATTAATTTTTATGATCCGACAAGATTTAAACAAGAAATGGAAGATGAAATAGATTGTTATGATTTTTTTTATTTAGAGAATGCTGTGATAATAAAAGAAATTACTATTGATGAGATCTTAGTTGCAGTTGATAGTATTGTTTCAAAGAAAGTTTACGAAAGAATGGTTAAGCTTAATTTTTAAAAGTTATGAAAATAACAGAGGCAATGAATACATATAAATATCGCATTATATGTAATTAAAAATAAAGGGTTTGAAATTTCATTACAAATGAATGATGCAGAATACGAAATTCTTTTTTGATAGCAAAAAAGAGTAATATCTGTGTTTCTGCTTTTACTCCTTTTGTCACTTTTAGCATTAATTGATATTTCTGAACAGTATGGATAAGATTGAATTCTATTAAAACAGGAAATATATATGATGAAATTTTAAATTCTGAAATATAAGATATAATCTTCCTTCAAAATGACAAAAGTCATTCTTTCATCTTCTTAAAATCCGTAATTTTATAGTAAGCAAAATAAACCTCTATGAAAAGTACTGTAGCAAAAGCATTATTCAACAGCTATTCGTATGCTGAATATCGAAAATTAGTTACTGATTTATTATCTGAAGGAAAATCAACCGGAAGCCAGCAGTCTGAAAGTCTCACGAATTATTCAAAACTAAACGAAGCCAGAATGAATCGTTTAGAAAAAACAATTACAATTTCTGAAGATGTCATTTCAAAATTAAGGCATTTAGATAATCACTACATCTGGCTTGTAATTTCTGAAGGCTGGTGCGGCGATGCAGCGCAGATTCTTCCAATTTTGAATAAAATGGCTCACGAATCTGATAAAAAAATTGATCTTCGAATTGTTCTTCGTGATGAAAATGATGAATTAATGAATCAATACTTGACAAATAACGGCAGAGCAATTCCTAAAGTTATTGTAATTTGTAAAGAAGCCGGAATTGTACGTGCCGATTGGGGACCAAGACCAAAAGGCGCCACAGAATTAATGGAAACCCATAAAAGAGAAGTCGGTCCAATTGATGAAAAAATCAAAACAGATCTGCAGTTATGGTATTTGGCAGATAAAGGAATATCTGTTCAAAGTGAATTGGTCGAAATTATGGAAAATATTAAATATAATAGGCTGTAATAACTATTTAAAAGTGTGTTTTTGTTAGTAAGGCGTTGATAATAAAAGAAATAAGAAGTTAAAAAATGGGTTTAAATTTTTTTCTTATTAAGAAAATTTGTAATTTAGTAAAACCATCCCACTTCTATTATAACTTTCTGATTTACTCTTTTTATTGGTGTTTGTTTAATGTCTAACAATTAAAATACACTATTATGAAAAAGTTATTCGAAAGGTTTTATGATTTCTTCTCTACATTTTTATTTGGAGGAAAAAATGTGCCTCACTATTAAATTTAAAATAAGTATGAAATAGTATTACTTATTTTTTAAAGCCTGGCACATTACTTTCATTTAGTAATGTGCTTTTTTATTTATTTAAAGTTTTAAAAAACCAGTAAGTGTATCCATGAAACGGATAAACAAAATCTGTTGTTTCTATTGAAGACTTTCTTCGAATAAAGTAATGTCAATTGCATTTTTTACATCATAATCGCCAATTTTGGTTCGGCGTAAAACGGTTAAATGCGAACCTGAATTCATTGCTTTTCCAAAATCGTAAGCAAGCGAACGAATATAAGTTCCTTTACTGCAAACTACTCTAAAGTCAATTTCAGGCAATGCAATGCGAGTGATTTCAAATTCGTGAATTGTTGTTTTTCTGCTTTGAATTTCGATTGATTCGCCGGCGCGTGCATGTTCATATAATCGAACACCGTCTTTTTTAATAGCTGAAAAAATAGGCGGTTTTTGATCGATTTCACCTAAAAATTGTTTTACCGTTTCGTGAATTAGAGCTTCGTCAATATGTTCTGTTGGGAAAGTCTGATCGATTTCGGTTTCTAAATCATACGATGGAGTAGTGGCTCCAATATAAAATGTTCCTGTATATTCTTTTGCCTGTCCTTGAAGTTCAGAAATTCTTTTTGTGAATTTTCCAGTGCAGATTAATAATAATCCGGTTGCCAAAGGATCTAAAGTTCCGGCATGACCAATTTTGAACTTTTTTGGAAGTCCTACTTTATTAATTAAAAGGTATTTTAATTTGTTAACTGCCTGAAACGAACTCCATTTTAAAGGTTTGTCTATCAGTAAAACTTGTCCGTCTAAATATTCTTCAGGTGTCATTATATAATGGTAAGCGGGTGAATGAAAAAGTGAATCAGTAATAAAATGATTCCGGCAATTATTCTGTAATAGCCAAATACTTTAAAACCGTTTTTAGTCAAAAAGCTAATAAAAGTTTTAATAGCAAGAAGTGCTACAATAAATGCCGCAATATTTCCAATGATTAAAATATTTACCTGATCGTGAGATAATTCAAATCCTGCTTTATAATAATCGTAGCATTTTTTTACTGTTGCTCCTAACATAGTTGGAACGGCTAGGAAAAATGAAAATTCAGCAGCAGTTGTTCGGGATAATTTTTGAGACATTCCGCCAACAATACTGGCACCGCTTCGTGAAACTCCAGGAATCATCGCGATACATTGAAATAATCCAATTTTAAGAGCTTGCAAATAGGTGATTTCCTGTGAAGTTTCGGCCGCGTTTGGATTGTTAAACCATTCATCAACTTTTAATAAAATCAATCCGCCTATTAAAAGTGAAACCGCAACTGTAACCGGGTTTTCTAATAATCCGTCGATAAAGTCACTCAATAATAATCCTAAAACTACAGCCGGAATAAAAGCGACTAAAAGTTTAAAGTAAAAATCAAGAGTTTGAAAAAAACGTTTGAAGTATAAAACGACAACCGAAAGTATAGCGCCAAGCTGAATAACAATCGTAAAAAGTTTAGTGAAATCTTCATGCGCGATTCCAAAAAAAGAAGAGGCAATAATCATGTGCCCGGTTGAAGAAACAGGTAAAAATTCTGTAATTCCTTCAATAATGGCAAGAACGATAGCTTGTAATGTATTCATTTAATTTAGATTTTTAGATTTTAGACTTCTTAGAATGTCAGATTTTTTTAAAGAAATTAATTTCTCTAATAATCTAAAGATCCAAGTTGTCTAAGAAAGTCTATTTAGATTTTTTGAAAATAGAATAAATCGTGATTCCAAAACCAATTAAAACAGTGGTTGGAGCTAAACGAATACGTCTAAAACTAAAAACATCCTCATTAAAAACATTTGGATTATCACTTCCTCCGCCAGACATTAAAATAAATCCTAATGCAATTACAGCAATACCAATTAATAAAATTTTATAATTGATACCGTCAAAAAGGAATTCCTGTTTTTGAACTTGTTGTTCTTCTTTATTATTGTTGTTTTTCATTTTTATGTGTTTGTCAGCCTTAGCGAAGTCGAAGGCATTTTTTTTTAAATCTAAAATCTGCAATCTAAAATCTGCAATCTAAAATTAATAAAGATCGTCAGTTCTTAAATTCAGGAATCGCTGTGTTGCAAAATGCGTACTTACCCATGTAATTAAAACGCCTAATCCAAAAACGGCCAATAATACCAATCCAATTAAAGCTTTGTCTTCTAAAATTCCTAAACCAGGGAAATTCGTTTCTACATAAAATAAAAGTCCAATTAAGGCTATGATTGCCAATAAAGCACCAAGCATTCCCAGTTTTACGCTTCGCATTACAAAAGGCTTGCGAATAAACGATTTTGTTGCGCCTACCATCTGCATGGTTTTAATAATAAAACGATTAGAATGTATAGACAAACGAAGTGAACTGTTAATTAATAAAACGGCTATTACAGTAAGAAAACCGCTTATGATTAAAATCCACATACTAACTTTTTTGATATTGTCATTTACCAGATTTACCAATTGTTTGTCATACACAATATCTTCGATCATAGTATTTTTACGCAAAGCACTTTCTATTTTTAGAATGCTGTCACGTTCAACGTAATCTGCTTTTAAATGAATGTCGTATGAGTTCAATAAAGGATTTTCTCCTAAAAAGGTCAGGAAATCTTCTCCAATAATATCAGTATGTTCTTTAGCAGCTTTTTCTTTTGTTACATAAACATACGAAAGAGCAAAAGGAGCTCTTTTTAATTCAGAGTCGAAAGCTTTGATAATACTGTCATTTGCCTCATTTTTAAAGAAAACTGTCATAGCTATTTTTTCTTTAAAATCGTCAGCCAGTTTTTTAGAATTAATGATAAATAATCCTAGTACTCCCAAAAGGAATAAAACCAAGAATACACTTAATACTACCGAAAAATAAGAGGAAATTAACCTGCGTTTTTGAAATTTATCAAAGTTAGAACTCATAGTATGCTTAAATTATGGGGTAAAAATAATAAAGAATTTCTTTATTTAAAGTTAATAACAAACTTTTGTATTATAAATATACGATTTGATATTGAATAAAATGTTGATTTAACCGCAAAGTGCGCAAGGTTTTTTAATTCTCTAACCTTATATAAGCGCAAAGTTCGCAAAGCTTTGTGTTGATAAAGCTTTGCGAACTCTGCGTAAACCTTGCGTACTTTGCGGTTAAACTCTCAAAAAACTATTTCACTTTGTAAACTTCAATGCTCTTAAGCCAGTAAACATGTCTTGGTCCAGTTTTGATGTCGTTTTTACAAATCAAAATCATTTCACCGTTTTTAACTGGTTTTCCGTTTTCTTCAAACAATACATAAGTATTTTCGCCTGTTGGGTTATTAAAAATTTCAGCCCATGAAAAAGTCGCTTTATAATCGTCTGAAGCTCTGGCTACAATATAAAAATTGCGATCTTTATGATTTTCTTGTTTGATTTTAGCTTTGTCTAAAATATCTTTCAAAAGAACACCTTTGCAGGCTTTGACTTCTCTTTTAATTGCGCCGCCTTTCCCTGTTATTTTTAGATTCTCAATGGTAATCACTTTCATTTTCTTTAAGGAGTCAATCGTTAGTTGAAGTGGAAATTCGATTTCACCTTTTACTTCAATTTGATGATTGGCTAATTTTAAACTGTCTTCGGCAGTAAGAGTTTTATGTTCGTGTTTCTCTTTTTTTGAAACAGATTCAGTAGAAACAATTTCTTCTTGATCTTTTTTAGATGAGTTACACATCGTACATGAAAATGCAATTAGAATAATTAGAAAATAATTTATGGTTTTCATAGTTACTTAGCAGTTTATATTTATTTCAATATTAAGTATTTTTACTTAATTTTAATAAGTAATCCGATATTTTATTTGTTTGTCAATGAAATAGCTTTGCTACAATCCGCAATAAATGTAAATTTGCGGCTTAATTAATTTAGTGAAAAGCTTAGAACCTTAGTAACTTAGAATCTTAGTCACTTAGAAATGAAGTACAATCCAAACGAAATTGAAGCCAAATGGCAAAAATATTGGGCAGAAAATCAAACTTTTGCAGCAAAAAATAACTCTGAAAAACCGAAACATTACGTTCTCGATATGTTCCCTTATCCGTCTGGAGCAGGACTGCACGTTGGGCACCCGCTTGGTTATATAGCTTCAGATGTATATTCTCGTTTCAAAAGACATCAAGGTTTCAATGTTTTGCACCCAATGGGATACGATAGTTTCGGATTGCCGGCAGAACAATATGCGATTCAGACAGGACAGCGTCCAGAAGATACAACGCGTGTCAATATTGACGGTGGAGTAGACAAAGAAGGAAAACAAATTGCGGGTTATAGAAAACAATTAGATAAGATCGGATTTTCATTTGACTGGGCGCGTGAAGTGCGTACATCAAATTCTGATTATTACAAACATACACAATGGATTTTTATCCAATTGTTCAACTCTTGGTATTGCAGAAAACAAGGACAGGCTTTTGATATTTCAGAGCTTGTAACTGTTTTTGAAGAAAGCGGAAATGCATTGGTTGAAGCAGTTTGCGACGATAATGTTACGATTTTTACGGCTGATGAATGGAAATCTTATTCTGATGACCAAAAAGAGAAAATTTTGTTGCAATACAGAATGACGTATTTGGCAGAAACTGAAGTAAACTGGTGTCCAGGCTTAGGAACTGTTTTGGCAAATGACGAAATTGTAAACGGAGTTTCAGAACGTGGAGGTTTTCCTGTTATAAGAAAAAAAATGACACAATGGAGTATGCGAATTTCTGCTTATGCCGAACGCTTACTTCAAGGTTTAAATGATATTGATTGGAGTGAATCTATAAAAGAATCTCAAAGAAACTGGATCGGGAAATCGGTTGGGGCTTTGGTAACTTTTAATGTAAAAAATCACGATGAAGTAATCGAAGTATTTACAACAAGACCTGATACTATTTTCGGAGTTACTTTTATGACTTTAGCACCAGAACATGATTTGGTTGCTAAAATTACAACTCCTGAACAAAAAGAAGCTGTTGAAGCGTATATCGAAAAAACTGCAAAACGTTCGGAGCGTGAGCGTATGGCCGATGTAAAAACGATTTCAGGAGTATTTACAGGAGCTTATGCAGAACATCCATTTACAAAAGAAGCTATTCCGGTTTGGATTGGTGATTATGTTTTGGCTGGTTACGGAACTGGTGCTGTAATGGCGGTTCCTTGCGGAGACGAAAGAGATTATGCTTTCGCTAATTTCTTTAAAGGTCAGAACGGAATGCAGGAAATCAAAAATATCTTCGCTAATGTTGATATTTCTGAAGCTGCTTACGGATCAAAAGACAACGTTGAAATCACAGCTTCTGATTTCTTAAATGGATTAAACTACAAAGACGCGACAGCAAAAGCGATTTATAAGTTAGAAGAAATCGGACAAGGAAAAGGAAAAACAAATTACCGTTTGCGTGATGCTGTTTTCTCTCGTCAGCGCTATTGGGGTGAACCGTTCCCGGTTTATTATGTGAATGGATTACCAAAAATGATTGACACAAAGCATTTGCCGATTATTTTACCAGAAGTAGAAAAATATTTACCAACAGAAGATGGATTGCCTCCTTTAGGAAACGCGGCAGTTTGGGCTTGGGATACAAAAAAAAATAAAGTTGTTGCAACTGATTTAGTTGATAATGTTTCAATTTTTCCTTTAGAATTGAACACTATGCCAGGATGGGCGGGAAGTTCATGGTACTGGATGCGTTATATGGATGCGCACAACGAAAATGAATTTGCAAGTAAAGAAGCATTAGCTTACTGGGAAAATGTAGATTTATACATTGGTGGAAGCGAACACGCAACAGGACACTTATTGTATTCTCGTTTCTGGAACAAATTTTTAAAAGACAAAGGTTTCGCTCCAACTGAAGAGCCATTCAAAAAACTGATCAATCAGGGAATGATTTTGGGTACGACAGCTTATGTTTATAGATTGGAAGGAACAAATACTTTTGTATCTAAAAATAAAATTGAAGGTCAAAATGTACAGCCAATTCGCGTTGATGTTCATTTTGTAAATTCTTCAGATGAATTAAATATTGAAAAGTTCAAAGCTTGGAGAGAAGATTTCAATACAGCAGAATTTATTTTTGATGAAAACGGAAAATACATTGTAGGCCGTGAAGTAGAAAAAATGTCTAAGTCATACTATAATGTGGTAACTCCAGATGATATTTGTGCAGAATACGGCGCTGATACATTACGTTTATACGAAATGTTTTTAGGTCCATTAGAGCAGGCAAAACCTTGGAATACTGCCGGAATTTCAGGTGTATTTGGTTTCTTGAAAAAATTATGGAGATTGTATTTTGATGATAACGGTTTAATCGTAAATAACGACGAACCAACAAAAGACAACTTAAAATCATTGCATAAAACAATCAAAAAAGTAGCAGAAGATATTGAGAATTTCTCTTTCAATACCTCAGTTTCTCAGTTTATGATTTGTGTAAACGAATTGTCTTCTCAAAACTGTCATTCAAGAGCGATTTTAGAACCATTAGCGATTTTGGTTTCGCCTTATGCGCCTCACATTGCAGAAGAATTATGGGCACAGTTAGGACATACAACTTCAATTTCAGAAGTGGTTTTCCCAGCTTTTGATGCAAAACATTTAGTGGAGACTAATAAAGAATATCCAGTTTCTTTCAACGGGAAAATGCGTTTCACAATCGAATTGCCTTTGGATTTAACCGCAGCACAAATCGAGGAAATCGTAATGAAAGACGAAAGAACTCAAAAACACTTAGACGGAAGAACGCCAAACAAAGTGATTATCGTTCCAGGAAAAATCATCAACCTTGTAGGTTAATTTTATAATTTCCCAATATAAAAATTCCAAATTCCAATTTTACGATTGGGGTTTGGGATTTTTTTTATGCGTCTTGTTTTGTCAGTCTGAGCGAAGTCGAAGACCACATAAGTAACTCTACAAAGATTGGCGATTTTCTTTACGAAACTTCTTGCGTGGTCTTCGACTTCGCTCAGACTGACAATGCGTAAAGTCTGTTGTAAAAAAAACTTTGCGACTTAGTGTCTTTGCGAGCAAAAAAAAACCTTGCGTTCTTCGCGTAAACCTTTGCGCCCTTGCGTTTAAAAACCCGCACATGCGTACAGTTTGTCAGTCTGAGCGAAGTCGAAGACCACATAAGTAACTCTACAAAGATTGGCGATTTTCTTTACGAAGCTTCTTGCGTGGTCTTCGACTTCGCTCAGACTGACAATGCGTAAAGTCTGTTGTAGAAAAAACTTTGCGACTTAGCGTCTTTGCGCGCAAAAAAAACCTTGCGTTCTTCGCGTAAACCTTTGCGCCCTTTGCGGTTAAAAACCCCGCAAACTTTAGAATTAGTAATTTTTTCATAAAAAAAATAATCTGAGTTGTAACATTTTAATAGTTGTCGTATCCAAAGAACGGATCCGATTAATTAACAACTTAAAACTATTAAAAATGAAAAAGTATATCATCTTAATTATTGCATTCTTATTCTCAGCTTTATGTTTAAATGTTTTCGGACAGACAAGACAATTCCCATTTGAAATTTTAAAAACCGGAAACGGAGACCAATCCATAATATTTATTCCCGGCTTTGCGTCTTCAGGCGACGTTTGGAATGAAACCAAAGCCGCATTCGAAAATGATTTTACTTGTTATACACTTACAATGGCAGGTTTTGCCGGGATAAAACCACAATCTAATGCTTCGTTTGAAAATTGGAAAAACGGAATTGTAAATTATATCAAAGATAATACTATTGAAAAACCAATTCTAATTGGTCATAGTATGGGCGGAGGGCTCGCTCTTGCAATAGCGTCTGATTATCCGGATTTGATCAGCAAAATTGTGGTTGTAGATGCGCTTCCTTGTTTAGCTGCTTTAAATGATCCTGCTTTTAAATCAAAAATAAATAACGACTGCTCTTCAACTGTAAATCAAATGACAGGGTTGACCAATGATCAGTTTTATGATATGCAGAAAAAAACTATGCCGCGGCTTTTAGCGAATACTTCTAAAATGGATATGGTTGTAGACTGGAGTGTAAAATCAGACAGAACAACTTTTGGGCAAATGTATTGTGACTTTTTTAATGTTGATTTAAGGGATAGAATCTCTCAGATTAAATGTCCGGCTTTAATTTTATTAGAATCTTATTTTATAAATTTAAAACCGGCTATTGAAGATCAGTATAAAAATTTAAAAACTGCTAATTTTCAATACGCCACAAATGGACTGCATTTTATTATGTACGATGATACAGCTTGGTATTTAGAGCAGTTGAGCACTTTTTTAAAATAATAAAAATGGAATTCGAACAAATCTACAAGATATATTGGGATAGAATTTTCAGGCTTTGTATGGGTTTTGTAAACGATTATGATGCCGCTCAGGATTTAGCTCAGGAAACTTTTATAATTGTCTGGCAGAAATTAGGAACTTTTAGAAATGAGTCTTCTATTGGAACCTGGATTTTTAGAATAGCTTCTAATAATTGTCTGAGGCAGATAGAAAAACAAAAGCGTTTTCCAAAATCAGAACTGCCGATTCATCTTTCAGAAGAAAAACAAACTTCATTAGAACCTCAGATTCAATTCTTGTACAAATGCATTGCTGAACTTCCAGAAACCGATCGTATCATTATTTCGTTAGAATTAGAAGATATCAAACAAAATGAAATTGCTAAAATCGTCGGACTTTCTGAAGCCAATGTCAGAGTGAAAATTCATAGAATAAAAGAAAAACTGACTCAAAAATTTAAAGAAAATGGACAACGATAACAATATAGATTTTAAAGATTTATGGAAAAAACAAGCCATAAGTCAGCCAGATATGACCGATTTGCTGGCAAGAGTAAATAAATTTAAAAAAACCGGACTGCGTTGTTTGTGGATTACAAATATTTTGCTTCTTGCAACCAGCATCTTTATTGCCTTTGTTTGGTTTTATTATCAACCGCAGTTTATTTCGACTAAAATTGGAATTGTTATGGTGATTTTGGCAATGTTGATTTATTTAATGACCTACAATAAATTATTAGGGAATTATAAAAACATTGAAGCAAATCAAACCAATCACAATTATTTGCAGAAATTAATTGAAATAAAAAAGAAACAGCAGTTTCTTCAAACTAAAATGATGAGTTTTTACTTTATAGCTCTTACAATTGGAATTTGTTTGTATATGTATGAATACGCAAGCAGAATGACAGCGTTAGGAGCAGGTTTAACGTATGGAATTACTTTATTCTGGATGTTGTTCAATTGGTTTTATCTTCGTCCGAAACAGATCAAAAAACAACAGGAAAAAATAAATAGTCTGATTGAGAAGTTTGAGGAAATAAACAATCAGTTAGGGATATAAAAAAAGAAGCTTCGCAAATTGCGAAGCTTTCTTTTTTCCAAAAACAAAAAAAATATTAAATTCTAATCTTAAATACTATCTAGGAAAGATGTAGGTTTTAGGATGCACAACAATGATTCCATCACTGTCTGCTTTTCCTGTTAACTCAGATACTACCTTTCCTCCTATATAAACTTTAGCTGTCAAAGTTTGTCCTGCAACTCCACCATAACCGCCTGTGTGCACTAGTGCTCCATCAGAATCTGCATCAGCAGTAAACTCTTTAGTCCAAGGCAGTGTAGTTACATCTTCAATAAGTGGAGCGCCACTTTTTTCCATATAAGTAACATCCATTTTCCCTGTGTAGTTTCCTGTTATTTCATATTTTACATCTCTTGATCCTGTTCCTGAGTTACCACTGTCGTTGTCATTATCACTGCTGCAAGAAACTGCTGTAAAAGCAATAGTCAATACAAGCGCCGCTGTTTTCAAAATTGATTTCATGGTTGTTTTTTTTAATTAATTAAATTCTTTTAACAAAATTAGAATCTAATATCAGAGGGAGCAATACCTGATAAAATGCATTTTTAACTACCTGATATCAGGTAAAAGTGAGAGATTTCTTTTTGAAACGTTTTTTAATTTGATAAATTTGAATAAATCCTGCTTTATGAAGAAAATCTACTTACTTGCACTTTTTTTATTTTTATCTGCCGTTTCGAATTCACAGGTTATTCTTTCTCTAGATGATGATTCTGTGTATATTGACAGTATTGCCAACATCACTAAAAACACAAAATCCGACAGTATAAAATGTCTTTACAGTTTTAAATTATCAAAATTGTATTTGATGATTCAGGACGCCAAAAAATCAAAAGAATATTTAGCACAGGCAAACAGTCTTAAAAACAAATATCCGTTTTTGAGAGATGCCGGAATTTTTTATAATTCATCTACCTTTTTAGAGAAAGGAGATGTTGAGGGATTTGAAAAAACACTGCTTGACGGTAACGAAAAATTAAAGAAATATTTTAATACCGAAGCATTTCGAATCCGCGCTATTATTCTGCAGAATTATGGAATTATGCAGCAACGTAAAAACAACGAAAAAGTTTATATGAAACTGCTTATTAATGAAGCCATTCCTGCAGCCAAAAAAAGTCGTGATTATGAACTTATAAGCGGATTGTATAAAGCGGTTGCTATTATTTTTATGAATAATAACGAACGAGGAAAAGCGAGTGAATATTTAAGTGAAGCTCAAAAATATATTGAAAGAGCTATTAAAAAATCGCCAACTGCCGCCGAGTCGAAAATGGAAACTTATATAATTAATGCCGAAAATTTAATCGAATTACAGCATTTTTATGATGCTAAAAAAATACTCGATAAAGCATTTTCAACATTAAAAGATTTTCCGGAATCTAATTTAAACGATTCTTATTATTATTCTGAAGGATTGTATTATGCAAAGCAGAATAAAAACTCAAATGCATTAGAAAGTTACGGAAAGGGAATAAAATCTGCCGAAAAGCATCAAAATGAGATTGCCTTAAACCGATTGAAATTTGCAGAATATGAGGTGCTTTTTAAATTGAAAAATTATGATAAGGCAAAGAGCAACTTAGATTACCTTTTAGAAAATACTCCTTTTGTTGTAGATAAAAAGAATTATTATAATGAATTGGCAAAAGTTTACAATGCTACAAAAGATTATGATAAAGCCTATTTTTATTCTCATAAATACAATGCTTTAAATGATAGTTTAAATAATACCAAATTTCAAAGCGAGATTGTAGAACTAGAAGCAAAGTATAAAAAAGCCGAAAGCGAGAAAAAAATAACTTTACTGCAGTCGCAAAATGATAAGGCGGCTTTGCAGGTAAATAATAACCGTCTTAATTCTGTGCTTTTTGCAGGTCTGTCTTTTCTTTTGTTTTTAATTGTTTTGTTTTTGTGGATTTTCAATAAAAATCAAAAGAAATTAAGCATTCAAAAGGAAATCAACCTTAAACAGGAATTATCATCTTTTGAAGACCGGCATAAACTTTCTGTTTCCAAAGCTTTGATTCAAGGTGAAGAAATGGAAAGAAAAAGAATTGCCAGAGATCTGCATGATGGACTTGGGAGTATGCTTTCGGGAGTGAAAATTCATTTAAACCTGGCTAAAAAAGATAACGGAGAAGCGGTTAATAATGTTGATACGCTGCTGGATAATTCAATAAAAGAACTTCGAAATATATCGCAGAATTTAATGCCCGAAAGTCTGCTTGAACTTAGTTTAGAACACGCTTTAAGAGATTTATGCGCAGCAAATTCAAATGCTGTTACTAAAATTGAGTTTCAATATTTGATTAAGAAATCAAAACTGCCGAAAAACTACGAAATCATGATTTACAGAATTATTCAGGAACTATTGAATAATGCTTTGAAATATGCAAAAGCATCTCAGGTTTTGGTTTCGTGTTCTCAAAATAAAGATGTGTTTTTTATTACGGTTGAAGACGACGGAGTTGGCTTTAATCTCTCGGAAGCAAAGAGTAAAAACGGAATGGGATTGAAGAATATTCACAACCGTGTAGAGTTTTTAAGCGGAAAATTAGAAATCGACAGTAAAATAAATCAGGGAACTTCCGTTTATATAGAACTGAATGTCATAAACGAAAATCAAAAAAATGAGTAAAAGATATAAAATGGTTGTGGTTGACGATCATCCAATTGTAATTTCTGGAATTTCAGGTTTGCTGTCTGATTTAGATAATATTGAAATTGTAGAGAAAATGCAATCCGGAGCTTTGCTTCTCGATTATATCGAAAACAACGAAGTCGATCTGGTTTTAATAGATATTTTTCTGCCGGTTGTAACCGGAATAGATTTGTGTAAAGCTATTAAACAGAAATATTCTCAGGTTATCGTTATTGGAATGAGCAGTCAGTCCGAAAGAAGCCTTGTGATGCAGTTTATTCAAAATGGCGGGAATGGTTATATTTTAAAAAGCGCTTCTTTTGAAGAGTTTAAAAACTGTATTAACAAAGCAATTGAAGGAGAAATTGTTTTCAGTGATGAGGTAAAAACGATTGTAAGCCAGCCATTATCTGAAGATTTAGATAATATTCCGAGTCTAAGCAGAAGAGAAAAAGATATTGCGCTTTTGCTTTCAAAAGGAAAACAGACCCAGGAAATTGCTGATGAACTTTTTCTGAGTTTTTTAACTGTACAGACACACAGACGTAATATTCTTCAAAAATACAAAACCAAAAATGTCGCAGAATTAATTACCCTGCTTTTAAAAAACAATCTTTTAGACTAAAAAATGTCCGAAAAAATGCCAAAATGACATTTTGTTAAAATGGTTTACAATTTGCTGTTTGTTTTGTAAATTTAAAATCAATCAAAAAAAGTAAAAATATGGGAAGTGGATATTTAATTCTCGCCGGAGCTATAATGCTATTTAGCTGGATGGTGAGTGCAAAACTTAAAAGTAAATTCGAATTATATTCTAAACTGCAATTACGAAACGGAATGAGCGGTGCAGAAATCGCCGAAAAAATGCTTGCTGATAATGGAATTACAGATGTTCGTGTTATTTCGACTCCGGGTCAGTTAACAGATCATTATAATCCTTCAGATAAAACCGTGAATTTGAGTGAAGCTGTTTACAGTCATCGTAATGCCGCGGCAGCAGCGGTTGCAGCACACGAATGCGGACATGCAGTGCAGCACGCAATTGGTTACGAATGGTTAACGATGCGATCTAAGCTGGTTCCTGTTGTCAGCGTGGCTTCAAACTTTATGCAGTGGATTTTGTTAGCAGGAATTTTAATGATTAGAACTTTTCCGCAGTTATTGTTAGTAGGAATTATAATTTTTGCGGTAACAACATTGTTTTCTATTATAACATTACCTGTAGAATACGATGCAAGTAACAGAGCCTTAGCCTGGCTTGAAAATAAGCACATGTTGACACAAGAGGAGCAGGCTGGAGCAAAAGATGCCTTAAAATGGGCTGCAAGAACGTATGTAGTTGCTGCTTTAGGATCGATAGCAACGTTGTTGTACTATATTTCGATTTATTCGAACAGAAGGAATTAATTTGAGAATTAGATAATTAGTAATTAGATAATTTATCATAAAACCCGACAGTTTAAAACCTGCCGGGTTTTGTTTTTTTTATCACTTTGGTGTTTTGCTGCCATATTGAGCGAAGTCGAAACCTTTCAAGGGAATGATTTAAGTATTTATCGAATTATTATCTAATTTACAATTGAATCTGTCTGTCAATCTGCTGATCGAGCGAAATAAAAGTCTCTGTTCTTGAAACACCTTCAATAGCCTGGATTTTAGTGTTTAAAAGCTGCATTAAATGCTCGTTGTCACGACAAATAATTTTTATCAAAACCGACCAGTTTCCGGTTGTATAATGGCATTCCAGAACTTCTGGAATTTTTCTTAATTCTTTTACGGCTTCAGAGTTTCGGGAAGCTTTATCAAGATAAACACCAATAAAAGCCATTGTGTTATAGCCTAAAACTTTTGGGTTAACTGTAAATTTAGATCCGGAAATTACGCCGGATTGTTCCAGTTTTTTTAATCGCTGATGAATTGCAGCTCCCGAAATACCAATTTTATTAGCAATTTGTAAAATAGGCTTTCGGGCATCGTCCATAAGATATCGAAGGATTTCTTTGTCGATACCGTCAATTTCAATTAAGAGGGAGTTGATTTTCATAACTTATAATTTGAAACTATTTATTGTGATTTGGGTTTAGAATAGAAATCAAATGTAGTTAAAAGGTGGGTGAAAACAAAAATTCCAAATCCCAACATAAAATTGGAATTTGGAATTTTAAAAATTCTATATTTTAAAAAAGGATTATTTTCCTTTGTTTGCCTCGGCAACGTATTTTTCTAAAGCCATTGTCATAGAAGGAGTTTCAGGAGTTGGAGCAAGAATATCAATTCTTAAACCATGATCTAAAGCTTCTTTTTGAGTTGTACTTCCAAACACGGCAATTCTGGTATCGTTTTGTTTGAAATCAGGGAAGTTTTTAAACAAAGATTTAATTCCAGTTGGGCTGAAAAACGCTAAAACATCATAATAAACGTCAGCAAGATCAGATAGGTCGCTCATTACAGTTCTGTAAAAAATAGCTTGTGCCCAATCTACTTTAAGGCTGTTTAATGTAATAGGAGCATCTGCATTTAATTGGTCAGATGCAGGAAGCAGGAATTTCTCGTCTTTGTATTTTTTGATTAAAGGAGATAAATCTGCAAAATCTTTTGCTCCAACGTAAATTTTACGTTTTCTGTACACAACGTACTTTTGAAGATAAAATGCTACTGCTTCAGATTGACAAAAATATTTCAATCCTTCTGGAACTTTGTAACGCATTTCATCAGCCACTCTAAAAAAATGATCTACAGCATTTCGACTTGTTAAAATGATCGCAGTGTAATGATTAAGATCGATTTTTTGTAATCGAATCTCTTTTGCGCTAACCCCTTCCACATGAATAAATGGTCTGAAATCAATTTTTATTTTGTGTTTTTGTTGGAGCTCAAAGTAAGGAGAATTCTCCACTTTAGGTTCAGGCTGTGACACCAAAATTGTTTTCACTTTCATATTATAAACATTTTCTAAGCACTCCCTTTTGTTATCCAATAATAGAGAAAATAATAAGGCGCTATTTCAAGAGCGCAAAGATATAAAATAAAATAAAATAACTTGCCGATAATTACGTTTTGATACGTTTTAATTGAAATAAAATACGAATAAAGGCTGATACAGAGTGAAATACCTATGATTGCAAGCGGTACAATCGTTGGAATATTGTCATAATAAAACAAAATTGCATTGATTGGAAGGATTAAAACGCCTATATAAGTTCTGTAAGTAACTTTTTGCAAATTAAAAAGCTCTACAAAATCGTCGATGTTGAATGAAGCTGCGACAATTTTCTCAATTAAATACTTCGCCAGAATAAAATAAAGTAAGAAAGTGGCTATTTGAATAAACAAAATCCAGTCGGTTTTAGATGCCTGTCCAAAAATATTCATGGTAAGCTGAATAAAAAATGCAAACGAAATAACCTGAACGAAAAATAAACCAACTGTAAAGCTGCTTTTCATGTGGCTGTTATCCCGATAAATTTTGGCATATTTATCAGAAAAAATAAGTTTGCTGAATTCTGTAAAACGAGTTTCGTATGCAGATTTTGTCATTGCAACAACAGCAAAGGTCAGGACAAATAAAGCCGTTGCCCAGTCTTTGTTTTCAATTATTCGAGGATGAAGATGTTCAATCATAGCGTCACAAAATTAGTAATTTTTTGTATCAATACTTTTATTATGTATTTATTATGAACCAAATGCTATAAAAAGTTTACTTTTGCGGTGAAATTACCGTGAAAAAAATGAATGATAGTATTGTCATAATTCCCACTTATAACGAAATAGAGAACGTAGAAAGTATAATAAGAGCCGTTCTTTCGCAGCATAAATCTTTTCATCTTTTAATTATTGATGATAATTCTCCAGATCATACGGCTGATAAAGTTATTGCTTTACAGGAAGAATATCCAGAAAGATTATTTCTTGAAAAAAGAGCCAAAAAAGCAGGACTAGGAACTGCTTATGTTCATGGTTTTAAATGGGCTTTAGCACATAATTATGATTTTATTTTTGAGATGGATGCCGATTTTTCGCATAACCCAAATGATCTTGAAAAATTGTATGATGCCTGCCATTTTGGAGGTGCTGATTTAGCAATAGGATCACGTTATGTAAAAGGTGTTAATGTGGTAAACTGGCCTTTAAGCCGTGTGTTAATGTCATATTTTGCATCGGTTTATGTAAAGTTTATTACCGGAATGAAAATTCACGATGCAACCGCAGGTTTTGTTTGTTATAAAAGAGAAGTTTTAGAGAAAATTAATCTGAACAAAATAAAATTTGTTGGATATGCGTTTCAAATCGAAATGAAGTACAGAACTTATTGTGCTAAATTTGAAATAAAAGAAGTCCCAATTATTTTTACAGACAGAACAAAAGGTGTTTCGAAAATGAGCAATGCCATTATTAAAGAAGCAATTCTTGGGGTGATTTCTCTTCGATTAAAAAAATTAGTCAATACATTATAAAGATAGGACATGAACAGGATTTTAATAAAAAATGCCAAAATTGTAAACGAAGGATCTATTTTTGACGGAGATGTTTTGATCGAAAATGATCTTATTGTTGAAGTTGCAGACAGCATCAGTCTAAAAACATCAGATTGTATTGTTATTGATGCCGAAGGAAGTTATTTAATGCCGGGAGCAATTGATGATCAGGTGCATTTTAGAGAACCGGGCTTAACGCATAAAGGAGATATTGAATCTGAATCTCGTGCAGCTGTTGCTGGTGGAATCACTTCTTTTATAGAGCAGCCAAATACAGTGCCTAATGCCGTTACTCAGGAAATATTAGAAGATAAATATCAAATTGCAGCTCAAAAATCATTTGCGAATTATTCGTTTATGATGGGGGCAACCAATGATAATTTGGAAGAAGTTTTAAAAACAAATCCAAAAAATGTAGCCGGAATCAAGATTTTCTTAGGTTCTTCAACAGGAAACATGTTAGTTGACAGAGAAGAAACTTTAGAAAAAATTTTCTCAAGCACACCAATGTTAATTGCAGTTCATTGTGAAGATGAAACTACGATTCAAAATAATCTGGCAGAGTTTAAAGAAAAATACGGAGATGATATTCCTGTAACGGCTCACAACTTAATTAGAAGTGCTGAGGCTTGTTATCTTTCTTCTTCAAAAGCAGTGGCTCTGGCAAAAAAGACAGGAGCGAGACTTCATATTTTTCATCTTTCGACTGCAAAAGAAATGGAATTGTTTACAAATAAAATTCCATTAGAAGATAAAAAAATCACAGCCGAAGTTTGTGTACATCATCTTTGGTTTACTGATGAAGATTACAAAACAAAAGGAAATTTCATTAAATGGAATCCGGCTGTAAAAACCGAAAGTGACAGAAAAGTTCTTTGGGAAGCTTTAAATGACGGCCGAATTGATGTTATTGCAACAGATCACGCGCCTCATACTAAAGAAGAAAAAGCACAATCGTATTTAAAAGCTCCATCTGGAGGTCCGCTTGTACAGCATGCTGTTGTGGCAATGTTTGAAGCGCATCACCAAGGAAAAATCAGTGTAGAGAAAATTGTAGAAAAAATGTGCCACAATCCGGCTAAAATTTTCAAAATTGAAAAAAGAGGATTTATCAGAGAAGGTTATTTTGCCGATTTGGTAATTGTAAACCCAAGTAAGCCTTGGAGCGTAAATACAGATAATATTTTATACAAATGCGGCTGGTCTCCTTTTGAAGGAACAACTTTTAAATCGAGAATTACGCATACTTTTGTAAACGGTGAAATGGTTTACAATAATTTTAAAGTAAAAGATATCCGCGCCGGAAAACGTTTATTGTTTGATAGATAAAAAGCTGAAATGAAGAATTGTTTAATAATACTATTAGTTTTGTTTCTTTCTGTAAGTTGTAAAAAAGAGGTTGTAAAACAGCCTGCAAAACTTATCGAGAAAGAAAAAATGATTGATATTATGTATGATTTGTCTCTTTTAGAAGCAATGAAATATCAGCATCAGGAATTAATAGATTCTACTGAAACAAACCCAACAAAATTTATATTGAAAAAATATAAAGTTGATAGTTTACAATTTGCACAAAACAATATGTATTATGCTGCAGATTATGAGAACTATAAAGATATGTTTGATGAGGTAGGAAAGCGATTGGCCAAAGTTCAAAGAGCCACTGATTCGATAGTCAAAATCGAAGATAAAAAAGCGGCTAAAGAAGCAAAAAAGAAAAAGAAAGAAGTTCTAAAAGATTCGATCAAAAAAGCAGAACCTATAATAAAAAGCATCGATTCGCTGAAAAAAGCAAAAAGAAAACAATTAAGAAAGTAATTACAGCTTCGAAATATTTTTTACATATTCATGTACATCTAGAAAAACCGTTCCCAGAGCGGTTTTTATTTTTTCATTAGAATACAGATTTTTAGAATAAGAAGCTTTTGCAGTTGCTTTAGTCAGTCTTCTTTTTTGAAAAAATAAAGTCGAAAATATTCCGTCGGCAATCCAAAGGAAATTCATTAAAGCGGGTTTTGCATGACGATGCGGTCTTTTAACGTTTAATGCATCTGCAATGGTGTTTAGAATATCTTTAAAAACAATATTATCGGCAATTAAAGTAAATCGTTCGTTTTTAATATCGCTTTTCATTAGCTGAAGGGCAGTTTTTACAACATCATCCACAGAAATAAAACCAGTATTTCCAAGTGTGTAAAAGGAAAGTCCGTTTGCAACTTTTGCATACAATTCAGAACTTCCTTGTTGTTTGCTTTGCTCTTTCGGAATTGGACCTAAAATAACACCCGGATTAATAATAATAACATCTAAACCTTCCTGATGTCCACGCCATACTTCCATTTCGGCACCATATTTTGAAATAGCATAATCACTATGTGGTTTTTCAGGATTCCAATCTGTTTCTTCGGTAATATAAGTTTCATGAGCTGCTAAATCTCCCAGCGCAGCAATGGAACTCACAAAACAGAATTTTTTAATTTCTCTGGCAATAGAAAAGTTGACGATATTGGCTGTTCCTTCGATATTGGTTTTTCGAAGTGCTTCTTCATCTTTAGGATCAAAAGAAATTAAAGCAGCACAATGGTAAACATACTCAATGCTGTTAAAAGCAATTTCGAGAGAAGGTATGTCCAGAATATCGGCTTCAAGCCATTCTATTTTTTCAAACAATTCTGTTTTTTTGTATAATTCAAAAACCGATTTTGTTTTTTCAATATTATTTTGACTGCGATAAATTGCCCTTACATTTTCTCCATTTTCAATTAAATGAAGTAATAAATGCGAACCAACTAAACCTGTTCCTCCTGTTACTAATACCATTTTGTAAAGATAAGTTTTTGCCTTAAAGAGACAAAGCGACAAAGGCTCAAAGTTGCAAAGGTTTTTCTTGAGATGTAAAGATTTAAAGGTGCAGAGGTTAAAAGTTTTTTATTAGAATTGCAATTGTCATTGATATTGTATTTGCTTTTTGATATTGCCGATGCCATTGATTATATTTGCGCAAAATATTTTAAAAAATGAAGAATCTAGTTGAAGAATTAAAATGGCGCGGTTTGTACCATGATAGCATGCCAGGAACGGAAGAACAATTGCTAAAAGAGGTAACATCGGCCTATATTGGTTTTGATCCAACGGCAGATTCACTGCATATAGGCAGTATGGTTCAGATTATTTTATTGGTTCATTTAAAGAATTTTGGTCATCAGCCAATTGCTCTTGTGGGCGGTGCGACCGGAATGATTGGTGACCCATCTGGGAAATCTGACGAAAGAAATCTGCTTAACGAAGAAACCCTGGCTAAAAATGTTGCCGGCATTAAAAGTGTTTTGTCTCGTTTCTTAGACTTTAATTCAAAAGAAAAAAATGCCCCAATTATGGTAAATAACTATGATTGGATGAAAGAATTCTCGTTTATTGATTTTGCTCGTGAGGTTGGAAAACGTATTACGGTAAATTATATGATGGCGAAAGATTCTGTTAAAAAGAGAATCAACGGAGAAGGTGAGGGAATGTCTTTTACAGAGTTTACTTATCAATTAATTCAGGGTTACGATTTTTATCATTTATATAAAAATAATAACTGCCTTTTGCAAATGGGAGGTTCTGACCAATGGGGGAATATTACCACGGGAACAGAATTAGTACGCAGAATGGGAGGAGAAAGTGCAAAAGCTTTTGCTTTAACAACGCCTTTAATTACAAAAGCTGACGGATCTAAATTTGGAAAATCGGAAGGAGGAAATGTTTGGCTGGATGCTGATAAAACTTCAGTTTACAAATTTTACCAGTTTTGGGTAAATGCTACAGATGCTGATGCTGAAAAATATATCAAGATATTTACTTTCTTAGATAAAGAAACAATTGATGCTTTAATTGCTGAGCACCAAACGGCTCCTCATTTAAGAATTCTGCAAAAGAAATTAGCCGAAGAAATCACGATTTTTGTTCACAGTAAGGAAGAATTAGAAAAAGCAATTCAGGCTTCAAATATTTTATTTGGAAATTCAACTGCTGATGATTTGAAAAAACTAGATGAAAAGACTTTTTTAGAAGTTTTTGACGGCGTTCCGCAGGCTGAAATCGCAAAAGCAGATCTAGAAAACGGATTGGATATTGTTACTGTTTTAAACGAAAAAACAGGTTTCTTTAAATCTAACGGAGAAGCAAGACGCGCCTTAACTGCAAATTCTATTTCTGTAAACAGAGAAAAAATAAAAGAAGATTTTGTTTTAAGTGCAAATGATTTAATTAATAATCAGTTTGTGTTATTACAAAGTGGTAAAAAGAATTATTTTGTGATTCGAGTGGTTTAATTCGTTTCATGATTTTATAAAATAATAAAAGCATCCTATTCAGGATGCTTTTCTATTTAATAGTTGTTCTTATTTAAGAACTTTTCGGGTCTCATTTTTAGATTTAATAATGTAGATGCCGCTTTTTAATGAATCTAATGATTGGTTTTCTTCTTCTATAGATTTAACTTCTTTTGTTAAAACTTTTTGTCCTTCAAAATTGTAAACGTTTATTGAATAAGGCTGTATGCTGTCTTGAACATCTACATTAGACTGAACAGTTTTTGCGAAAGGGTTAACAAAAGTAACTGGTATAACTGTTATGTTGTTATTTTCGTTTGATTCTGTATTTGTTTTAGAATCATCAACCGACATAAGAATGTTTCGATTTCCAGTAACTGTTAAGCCTCCAAAATCTGAAGAGAAAATTGATTTAGATACAGTAATTGAACTTCCCGGGTTTATTGCGGCTATTGAAACACTGCTCGCTGTAGATTTTATATCTGCTGCATCAAGAATACCATCAGTTGATAAATAAAACTGAAGCGTTGCAGGAGTTGATGCTGTGCTTCCTATATTTTTAATAGTTATTGCCTGTAAGTTAATAATTCCAGATTGATTATTTATTGTGTGTCTTTTATTTCCTAAATCACTTAATGCTGCGCTGCAATCAAAACAGTTACTAAAAATAATCGTATTAGCTGGATCAATAACTAAGTCTGGTTTTCCAGTTGGCGTTGTTGTCTGGTTGATAGTAAATGACGATAAAGACGAAATTATATTATTACTGTTGTTTATGTCTTCGCTATTTGTTAATTGGATAATTACATAATAAGTGCCGCTGCTAATATTTGCAGGAATAATTATCGATGGAACACCATATTTGCTTTCATTAGGGTTTAGTGGGTCTATGGTAACATCTTTGATTAATATATCATCAGAGCTTAGAACAGAATTGCCTTTAGAAAAGTAAATTAAGCAATGAGAGGGTGCAAAAGCTCTGCCTCCTATATTTTTTATAGAATATATTACACTAGCATTAGCTCCGGTAGTTTTTGTTGTGCCTCCAAAGTCTGTTGCTATAGCTTGTAAATCTGGTTTTGGACAATTTAATGTAGTGCGAGAAAAAGTAGAACTACCATTTGTAGGGTCTAATTGGTATTCACTGTCTCCAGCTTCGATGCTTGATCCTGTGATCAAGTAATAATTAGCACCTTTCCCGAAATTCATAAAATAAACATCACCTATGCTTAAAGGTTTTTGTGTTTTGACATTTACTTTTTCTCGAATAGTATTAGCAGTCAAATTTGAACAATAGTTAGCTTGAGCTTCTTCTAAGGTTGCGCCTAATAAAATTGGTCTTATGTATTTCCATGACAAAGAATTGCATAAATCTGGGATTAGTTCAAAAGGTGCTGGTTCATCAATATCAGAACCTTTGTCTAAATAATAATCAACAGCATAAAGAACTTTGTAATATCTAGATCCCGATGTTGAACCTAAAATAAGATCAGATTTGTAAACTTTACCAACTTCTAACTTAAAACTTTGATTTAGATTTACATCTCTATTTGGTCCTACAACAACGGTTTGAGCACATCCGGCCGAAATCGCTATTTCAATATTTGGACCTAAATCCTGAAGTGTATGAAATTTGTAAGTCTGTGACCAAGTTGTAACACTGCTTATAAAAACAAGCACTAATAAAGTAATTTTTTTCATAATTTATATGTTTAAAGATTACTTTAAAAGTATATTTAAAAGATAAATATAGTATTTTTTTTACATTAACTGTGCATTAAGAAATTATGTATATTCCTACGAATAAGTTAAAGCCGAAAAAGAACTTTGAATGATTATCAAGCTTAAAGCACCATCAGGTTGCAGCCACGAATATCAGAATTATCAAAGCGTCCCAATACCTCAAAAGAGTTGTTGGGATTTTTTTTGCCTAAATCCTGCGTTGCAATAAAAGAGCAAGAGTTAATATTGGCTAAATCTATTACATTAATACCGCCGGTTTTTCCGTCCTGAATATAGGTTAAAGCATCTTCGGGATCGCGAACGAGAATGTGCATCCATGACGGGCATTCAAAAACACCTTCACCTAAAGAATAAGCCTGCGCTAAAAGTTCGGTCATCCCATATTCAGAATGAATAGATGAAACACCAAAACCTTTGCACAGAATTTCATGTAATTCTTCGCGAATCATTTCTTTGCGTTTTCCTTTCATTCCTCCAGTTTCCATAATAATCGTGTTTTGAAGATTGAATTGATGTTTTTCGATTAGATCTAATAAAGCATAAGTAACGCCAATTAAAATCACGTTTTGACCTGATTCATCTAATTCGGTCAGTTTTTTAATTAAGTCGTCGTGATTGTGCAGATAAAACCCACTGTCAGGCTGATTGGATAGTTTTATTAAGTCTTCGACCATATAAATAAGCGAAGACCCTTCACGTTCTAAATATGACGGCAAAAGGGCTAAAACAACGTAATCTTCTATGTTGCCATAGAATTGTGAAAAACCTTTGCGGTAACTTTCCTCATATAGGGAGATATCGGTCACTAAGTGTCTGCTCGTTATCATTCCGGTTGTACCGCTGCTGGTAAAAGTTACTTCGGCAGGATTTTCATTCGAAACGACATTGTGGCTTTTGAAAAATTGAATAGGTAAAAAAGGAATCTGCTGTAATGATTTAACCTGCTGAACATCTGTTTTTAAGTAATCACAGAAATCACGATATACTGTATTATTCGCATACTGAAAGCGAAACACTTTTAATGCTGTTTTTTCAAATTGTTTATGGCTTGAAATCGTAAATATATCGCTGGCTGTAATCAAAACTTTTTTTGTGCAAAGATATTGTTTTTCGGTTTTCAGTCGCAGTTTTCAGTCGCAGTTTTCAGGAGTCTCATAAAAACTATAAACTGTGACTGAGACTGTAAACTAAAAAAGCTCCGAAAGGAGCTTTTTTAAAATTTATCGAATAATGAGTTTTCGCGTTGCTGTGGAATTCTGCTCACTTATTCTTATGATGTAAACGCCAGGGACTAAATCAGAGACGTTTAATTCTTTTGTGGTTAAATGTGCTTGCAGTACTTTCTTTCCTAAGATATCAAATACGATGATTTCTTTTTCCAAATCATTTTTTGATGATATATATACTTTTCCGTTTACCACAGGGTTAGGGTACAAGCTGAGACCCTCAATACCTGCCGGATCCTGAGTTTTTGGTAATTGCTTACTGTCTTGTGCCGAAACACTTACAGTAAAGAAAAAAGCCAATAAGAATGTAATATAAAAGTAGTTTTTTGCCATCGCGTTTATTTGGATATTGTAAATATACAAAAAAAATTACAAAAATCACACCAAAAAAAAACATCCTAAATATTTAGGATGTTTTTAACATTTTGTATTCGAAGTTATTAGAAACCAACTGACCAAATAGAAGTCTTATGTGGAAACTAAAAACTCATTTTATTACTTAGTCCAGTTAGCCCAAGATGGTAATTCAGCACCAGCACCAGCACCAGTTGCAGCACCAACAGTTCCAGATAATTTAGGACCAGTTGTATTTGTCATTGCAGCACCAAAACTGTAGTTTTCGATTGTAAAGAAACCGTCAGCAATGTTTTTAGCAGCAGCAGCATCAGTAGATGATATTTTGATAAGTGCAGATGGCATATCATTATCAACATAGAAATTTGTGTAAGCTTGTTTTCCACCACCATCTTTAAAGTTGATAGTTTTTTCGTCAGCTAAGAAAGTAGCACCACCTTTGATGATAGAAAAGTTAACTAATTTTCCAGTAGTTACAGGAGTAGCTTCACCTGGGCTTTTTTCGTTGTTTGATCCTTCAATAGCAGCTTTTGATACACCTTTGATGTAAACATTAGTTGCAGAACCTTGCCATCCATCAGCAAAATCGAATGAATCATCATAAGAGTTAACGATTACTAAGTTAGTAGCGTTTACTGTTCCTCCAAAAAATTCAATTCCGTCATCACCACTTTCGTAAGTGTAGATATCAGATACTACAGTTCCAGAACCTACTCCAAAGAAAGATACACCATTGTATTCTTTAGTTGTAGAGAATTTAGAACCAGTGTAAGAAATTTTTAAGAAGTTGATGTTTCCAGAAGAATCAGTGTTATTTGTACCACCGTAGCTTAAAGAACCAACTTCAGATGTACCGTTATCTCCAGTATTTACTTTAGCATTACCAGCGATAATTAATCCACCCCAGCTTCCTTCAGTTGGAACTGCTTTTGCAGATGTCATGATTACAGGTTTTGCAGCTGTACCATTTACGTTTATTTTAGCATTTCTTTCTACAGCAATAAATAAAGATGTTGGATCTGCTGTTGCAGAAGCTTTGATAGTTGTTCCAGCAGGAATAATTAAAGTTGCTCCTCCTTTAACTACTAAACCTCCAGTTAAAGTGTAAGTTTGAGTAGGGTCTAATGTTACAGTACCGTCATTGATGTTACCTTTTAAATCGTCAACTTTTAAAACGAAAGTACTTTTGTTCTCATCGCTTTTGTTGTTGTCGTCAGAACTACAGCTTGTTAAAGCAAGTCCTAATATTGCAGCCATTGCAAAAAATGATTTTTTCATTGTTGTTGTGTTTTATTGTTTTAATTTATTCAAGGCAAAGTAAATGAACATATGTTTTTGCTGAGTTAAGTCCGTATTAATAATATATTAAGTATGTTCTGTTGTAAATGGATTTGCTTAATATAAAATTTACATTCGGTTTGTATGAAAGCAAAAAAGGTGATTAGCAGTTCTAATCACCTTTTCGTAAATTCTATATTTATTTCTTAGAATGTATAGTTTAAAGTAAGTCTAAGATCAGAACCTGCTTTGTATGATGTTACTGTGATATCACCAACAGCTTCTTTTCCTGGTACTTCTCCTTGCTCTTGTACACGTTTAAAAGTTGGGTTTAGAATGTTGTTGTAAATAAGACCTAACTTTAAGTTTTTAGTTAAACTTGAGTTTAAAATAAAATCTAATTTATTTACAGCTTTATCAACTTGGTTTCCTATCTGTGAAGTTCCAATTACTGCTAATTTATCTGAAAAATAAGAGTAAGATACTGTTGCTGTTATATCATTGTTTTCTGTAAATTGCTTCATCAAAGAAAGATTGGCATTAGCTAGGAAATTTGAAGCACCTGTTAATTTACTTTCTTTAAAAGTAAAAAGAGCACCAAAGCCATTTTCGTTATTTACTTTTTCGCCATCCAAATCCTGATTTGTATAAAGATAAGATCCGTTTACGTCAAACGAAAGTTTCGTTTTTAGGCTATTAGCATTTTCAATTTCAAAAATGTCTTTTCTAATTTCTAATTCAACTCCCGCTACAGTTGCTTTTTCACCTGTATTAGCATAAGTAATATCATTTGATGAAGAGTTTTCGAACATTTCATTAATTGGATTTTGAATAATTTTACCAAATGCTGTTACCGAAACTAACTCTCCTGCTTTTGGAAAATATTCCCATCCTAAATCAGCATTATAGTTTGTTGATGGATACAAGTCTGGATTTCCTCTGTAAGCTTGTGCTACATCTTCATAAATAATAGGCACTTTTTCTTTAAACTGAGGGAGTGTGTAAGTTTTACTGGCAGAGAATTTTAAATTTTGTTTGTCTGTCAGCGTATATTTTGAAATTAAACTTGGTAAAATGTTAAACTTCGAATAATCTGAGTCATCACCGTCAGGAAGTGTAGTTGTAATGTATGATACATTTTGAGTTAACTGCTCAAATCTTGCTCCTAAAATTACACTTAATCTTTCAGTAAGTGAGTATTGGATAGTAGCAAATGCACCATTCATATTTAGATCTCCATTGTAAGATTGAAATATTCTGTTAGACGAAGATGAACCAAAGTTAGCTTCGTTTAAGTAAGTGTCAACATGATGAACATCTTCGAATGGAAATGATATCTTCGTTCTGTCTGGAAAAAACGAATATTGCTGCATGGTGTAGTCTAGTTTTTTCATTTTTCCAGAATAACCAAAAGTTACTTTTCCTTTATAACCGTCATCTTCTTTTTTGTTGAAATTATAAGAAAGCGCAATATTTGCAGAAAGCTCATTTTCTTTTAAATCCTGAAAGAATCTGTGATTATTAATGTTAGAGTTGATAAAGAAAGTATAATCAGTTCCATTAGGAGCATGAACAAATGTATTTTGCATACGATCTGGAATTGCACTGTTTGAAGTGCTGTATCCTGCAGCCCAATTTAAATTCCATTGATCGTTAAATTTATTTTTACCTGTTAATTGATTTACAATTAATTGAGTTCTTTCAAAAGTTCCACGTTTGATAAAACCGCTTGTTTGTTGAAGTTCAGTATCACCGCCTCCATCAAAATCTTGATTTGTTCCTTGGTATTCACTATAATCCTGATCACTTGAGTTCAGGAATAATGAAGTTAACATTACAGAATGATTGTTGTTGATTTTATAATCAGCCGTAGCCATAACTGTTGTTGTGGTGTTATGTTTGTAAGCTGTTCTGTATAAATTACTGTTTATGTTTCCATTTGAGTTGATAGATCCTCTATTGTAACCTTCAGTAAATCTATTTCTTGCGCTGAAAGATCCTGTAACAAAAGTACCAATTGAACTTTCGTCGTTTATGTTAAATCTTTTTCCTGCAGATAATGTGTAGAAAGCGTTTAAAACATTTTTGTTTTCTTGTCTGTCCCAGCTTGTAGCATAATTATATGGTTTTAAAGGAGAATCTGGAACCCCTACTTTTTTAAATCCAGTATATGATGGACCATCTTGTAAGTAAAAGTGATCTTGACTAAGTACATTTGTATTTGCTCCTGTACCAATTGAAAAGCTGATAAAAGGTTTACCGCTGAATTTTTTTGCGCTGATGTCGATATTTGCACCTCCAAAATCAGCATAATTTTGCGCTTCAAATGTTTTGCTAATCCCAATGTTGTCTACGATATTTGTTGTGAAAATATCTAAAAGTATATTTTTATTTGCAGGATTATTTGATGGTAACGGAAGACCATTTAAAGTAGTTACATTGTAACGGTCACCCAAACCTCTTACGAAAACATTTCCAGAATCGTCTTGTTTAGATACCCCGCTCACTTTTGCCACGGCATTAGCAACGTCGTTAACTCCTTTTCTGGAAATTTCTTCAGCACCAATCGCAGCTTTAAATGAAACCGCATTTTTTTGATCTAATAATAATGCTGATTCTTTTTGTTTGTTTCCAGCCGTAGATTTCACCACTACATCTTTTAAAGTAAAACTTCCAGAAGAAAGTGCCTGATTTATAACTACAGTTTCGTTTGTCTTTACGTTAACTGGAGCTTCTTTAGATTCATATCCTAAAAAACTAAAAATTAAAGTATAGTTTCCTGGATTTACGCTCAACGAATATTTTCCGTCTACGTCGGTATTTACGCTAATGTTCGTACCTTTAACTAAAACATTTGCAAAAGGCAACGGATCATTGTTCATTTCTTTGTCAGTCAGAACGCCAGAAATCGTACCTTTGTTTTGCGCGATCGAAATCGTACAAATAAATAGTGCAATAAATAGAAATCTTAAATTGAATTTCATTAGTGTGTTGTGTTTAATTTATTTTTGTGCAAAGAAAGAACCGCGCTGTAAAGTCCATGTTACGGACTTGTTATGTTTTTGTGTTGTTAAGATTATCAAATTGTTACCAGATTAAATTACCGTTAACACCAATTTTTAAAGGTTCATTTGTTAGTATATTTACCCCGTGAAATAAAAAACATCGGATAAATAATTAAGAATATTTGATGTAAAAATCTCAATTTTTGCTATTTATGAAAAAAACACAAACTAAGATTTTATTAGTTGACGACGAACCGGATATCTTAGAAATCGTTGGCTATAACCTTGCTCAGGAAGGCTACCAGATTGTTACAGCTTCTAATGGAAAAGATGCTATAGCAAAGGCTCAGAAAGAATTGCCGGAATTAATTATCATGGACGTGATGATGGCAGAAATGGACGGAATGGAAGCTTGCGAACATATTAGAAAAATTCCTGAGTTAAATAATGTTATCATAACATTCCTTACGGCAAGAAGTGAAGATTATTCGCAAGTAGCTGGTTTTGATGCAGGTGCTGATGACTATATTACAAAGCCAATTAAACCAAAATTATTAGTCTCTAAAGTAAAGGCTCTGTTAAGAAGGTTAAAAGAACAAGAAGTGGTTACAGATACCATAAATGTTGGCGGAATTGAAATAAACCGTGAAGAATATAAAATCATAAAAGGCAATGTAGAAATTGCTCTGCCAAGAAAAGAATTCGAACTGTTTTATTTATTAGCTTCAAAACCAGGAAAAGTATTCAAGAGAGATGAAATCCTTGATAAAGTATGGGGAAATGAAGTAGTAGTTGGAGGAAGAACAATTGATGTTCACATTAGAAAACTGCGTGAAAAAATAGGCGAAGACCTTTTTAAAACCATAAAAGGTGTTGGTTATAAATTTGAAGTTTAGATTTTAAGATGCTGAGGTTCTAAGATTCTAAGTTATTTAGATATTTGGAATTTTACTAAAGATTTAAAAGCAATCAAATTCTTTTAAAAATATTCAATACATTTAAACCATATAAGGAACTGAAGTTTACTTGGACTTTAGTTCTTTATATGGTTTTTGAGTTACACTTAATTTCTCTTAATCACTTAATGATTAAAAACATAAATGAAAATCAATTTTAAAAAAACGTACAAATTTGCTATAAAATCGGCATTGTATATCAGTCTTTTTTCGACAGGATTTGTGCTGATCTTAATGTCTTTATTTTATAAAAATCAGTTAAAACATCAAATAGCATTTGGAATAATTTTCATTATTGTCATTTACATATTCTCATTTTTGGTTTTACAATATCGTGTAGAACGTTTTATTTACAGAAGAGTAAAGAAAATTTATGATGAGGTTTCGTTATTAGAATCAACAAATCTTATCAATCAGCCTATTACGACAGATATGGAAACACTTTCACGAGAAGTGAAAAAGTTTGCAACCGATAAAAAACTCGAAATCGAAATGCTCGAAATTCGTGAACAATACCGTAGAGAGTTTCTTGGAAACGTTTCCCACGAATTAAAAACACCATTGTTTACCGTTCAGGGTTATGTTTCGACTTTGCTTGATGGTGCAATGGATGATAAACACATTCGAAAAAAATATTTAAAACGTGCCGAAAAAGGTGTAGAGCGTCTTATATATATTGTTGAAGATTTGGATATGATTACCAAATTAGAATCAGGAGATTTAGATTTAAATATGACTGATTTTGATATTGTTGAATTAATCCAGAATGTTTTTGATTTATTGGAAATGAAAGCCGATAAAAAGAAAATCAAATTGGCCTTTGAAAGTAAAAATGTACAATCGGTTATTATTCGTGGAGATCAGGATAGAATTCAGCAGGTTTTAGAAAATCTGATTGTAAACTCAATTAAATATGGAAAAGAAGGCGGGTTGACAGAAGTTGGCGTTGTAAACTTAACTAAGAAAAAAGTCTTAAT
Source organism: Flavobacterium sp. KACC 22758 (assembly GCF_028736135.1). Lineage (NCBI taxonomy): Bacteria > Pseudomonadati > Bacteroidota > Flavobacteriia > Flavobacteriales > Flavobacteriaceae > Flavobacterium > Flavobacterium sp. KACC 22758. The sequence continues at coordinate 5,100,881 of NZ_CP117878.1, read as the reverse complement.
TCGTATCAGCGATAATGGAGAAGGAGTTGAAAAACAAAATATTCCAAGACTTTTTGAACGTTTTTACCGTGTCGATAAAAGCGGAACGCGTTCTGAAGGAGGTTCTGGTTTAGGTTTGGCAATTGTAAAACATATTATCGAAGCGCATAAAGAGAAAGTTTATGTAGAAAGTGAGTTCGGAATTGGTTCAGAATTCTCTTTTACACTCGAAAAAACATTCAAAAGCCAAAAACCTGACGTTAAAAAATTGTAATCGAGTTTTTGCTAAACAGCCTAAAACAAAGGTGTTTAACAATAAATCAACACACGGATTTAGTCCGTAACATTAAATTTTTATTATAGTAACATCTTGTTAATGATTTCTTAACATAGGTGAGTCATCTTTGCATCCTGAAATTAAGGGAATTAGAGAACTAATGATAAAAAGAAAAATATTAGCCGTTTTAATGTTGATGAGCTGTTTTGTAAATGCACAAGACATAAACAAACAAGAAGTAAAAAACGAAGTGCTTCGTATTCTGGATTCTATCAACAAAGCAAAATTGCCGGATACTAAATCTGGAGGAGGAGTTGAAGAACACTGGTACGACAGAATCTCTTTAAGAGGTTACGCTCAAATTAGATACAACGGACTTTTTTCTACAAACGATAAAGTTTCCTGCGAGCAATGCGATAAATCCTGGGGAACAACTTCAACAGCTCCAGATGCAAAAGCAAACAACGGGCTTTTTATCCGCCGTGCTCGTTTAGTGTTTTCAGGGCAGGTTCACCCAAATGTATTTTTCTATTTCCAGCCGGATTTTGCCAGTTCACCTAGTACCGGAATTCAGAATTTTGTTCAGATTCGAGATCTTTATTTTGATCTTTCTTTTGATAAGAAAAGGGAATACCGTGTTCGTATCGGGCAGAGTAAAATTCCGTATGGCTTCGAAAACATGCAGTCAAGTTCACAGCGTTTAACGATGGATCGTGCCGATGCAATCAATAGTTCTATATTAAATGAGCGTGATTTAGGAATGTTTTTCTACTGGGCTCCAGCCGAAATTAGAGAACGTTTCAGCATGCTGGTAAAAGACGGATACAAAGGTTCTGGCGATTTTGGAGTATTTGCTTTTGGAGTTTACAATGGTCAGATTGCTAATAAATTAGACGGAAACAGAGATTTAAATGTTGTAGCCAGAGTAACTTATCCATTTGTAATTGGAAGCCAGATTATCGAACCGGGAATCCAGGCTTATACAGGAAAATGGGCTTTTACCGGAGAAATTTCTAATGGAGTAACCGTAAATGATCCGCAGTATGTAAAAGACCAAAGAGTAGGAGCAACATTTGTTTTGTATCCAAGACCTTTTGGAATCCAGACAGAATACAATATCGGAACAGGACCTCGCTATAATACCTTAACTAATACGGTAGATGAAACAGATTTAAATGGAGGATATGTTTTATTGAACTACAAATGGGATATTAAAAAACAGCACATTTATCCTTTCGCTAAATTTCAATATTATGACGGAGGAAAGAAATATGAAAAAGATGCCAGAAGTTATATCGTAAGAGATTACGAATTTGGTATCGAGTGGCAGCCAATTAAAGCTTTTGAATTAACAGCAGAATATGTAATTGCCGACAGAACTTTTGAGGACAGTGCGCTTCCAATAAACAGACAACAAGGAAATGTATTGCGATTGCAAGCGCAGTTTAATTTCTAAAATCAGTCTTCAAAAACATTAAATAACGAGTCCCAGTCTATATCATTTTTAAATTGAGACAAACCTTTAAACGACTTTACTTTTGATAAATCTTCAATGGTAAAGTCGTCTTGCATTGCATAAGGCACAAGATTTTCTTCCTGAAGTTTTATCGCCAGATATTCCTGTTCGTACTGTCCCGGAGTTGGAATAAAAAAGGCTTTTTTTCCTAGTTTAGCCAAATCCATAACGGTGGTGTAACCAGAACGACAAAGAACAAATTCACTTTCGTTAAAAGTCTGTTCCAATTGTTTGGAGTTCATGAAATTATAATAAGTTACATTTCCAGCCTGCCATTTCTCTTGCGTTTTCTCTACAATTCCTTGTACAAAAACCACTTTACCTTTAAACTTGGCAGCTTCTTTTTGAAGTTTTTCATCCAGATATGTACGCTGTGGTTCAGGGCCAGATAAAATAATCATCAAATCATATACAATTGGCGTTTCCTTTTTCTTCATTCTGCTCAAAGGCCCAATATATCTTAAATTAAGATGATCGTTTTTAAGATGTCCCAAATCACCTGTAAGATTTACTTTTTCATTAGAATCCGGAACCCAGCATTCAGTATATTTTTTTATAATATGCTGATGGCATTTACTTGTGAACCAAGTCGTATTTCCGGTCATCACATTTAATTGATGCGTCATGAAAACAGAAGGCACTTTTTTGCTGAAAACACCCAGTCGGTTATCCGAAATAATACCGTCAATACCATGTTTTTTGATCCAGCTGTTTACCATTTTTTTCTCGTCTAAAATGGCCGTAATCATTTTAGGCAGATTCTTGATCAGCTTCCATTTAAAATTCTTGCCATTTTTAGCATATTCAATATGATACGAAGGCAGTTCAAGAGTTTGAACATAGGGAAATTCCTTGCGCAATAAAGCAAGAGCAACACCGTCAGAAGCAATAATTGGAATATAATTATTTTCTTGAAGCGCTTTAATGATCGGAATACATCTTGTGGCATGCCCTAGTCCCCAGTTTAAAGGAGCAACTAAAATAGTTTTGTTAGCAGAATAGTCAATGCTCATAATTTTTTAACGCTTTTTAAAAAACGAAGATAAAGAAATATGTTTTGGATGCTATTTCGGGTTTATTACTAAATTATTAACTCTATATTCTTAAAAACACTAGAAATTTCTAGGAGTGTTTCAAAAATAATTTTGTTTTGCCAAATAAGATTATCCCTATGTTAAGTAATTCTGGATTTTTTTAACGACCTTAATAAGGAAATTTGTAAGTTTAGTTATAATATAAATGAGCTGCCTGAAAAGTACAACCCCTTTTATGTCAAAATATAAAGCTGTTTTGTGCAGGTAAAACCTCAATGATGTAAAATATTATAGAATTTCAAATTTTATATATGTCACTCCTCTCAAGCTTTATATTGTAAATATTTATCCTTGCTGTAAATATTTCGCCTCTCCGAAACGGATAAAAAAAAGGAGCTGTCTTTTAAACAGCCCCTTTTAAATTGAGATTCAAAGTATATGTCTCAGTATCTTAGTTCTTCAAAACCTTAGCGCCTTTGAAATTAATCCTGAATGTACGTTTTGTTACCATTTTTGTTAATATAGTATTTACCGCCTTTTGGACCTGTATATACTTTTTTACCGTTGTATTCTCCAGTTACCTTGTCTGGTGTTTTTGGAGCTTTTTCATTGGTTTCTTTTAAAGTTTTTGTTGCTGATTTTTTGGCAGTTGCAGCTTCTTTCTTGGCATCTGTTTTTGCACTTTCAGCTTTATCGGCAGCTTTTTTTGCTTTTGCAGCATCACTTTTTGCTCCCGCTGCTTCCTTTTTAGCTTTTGCAGCTTCTTTGTCTGCTGATTTTTTAGCTGCGGCTGCAGATTCTTTTTTCGCATCCGCTGATGCTTCTGTTGCTTTCGCTGCTTCTTTTTTAGCTTTTGCAGACTCTTTTTTAGCATCGGCTTTTGCTTTGTCAGCGTCAGATTTTGCTTTTTTTGCAGATGCTTCGGTTTTGCTCTTAGCGGCTTTTGCAGTAGTTTCCTGCGCATAGAAATTAGTAGATAAAACTACTAAAAAACAAAGTAATACTAATTTTTTCATGGTGGCTATAGTTTATAATTTTCACATAAAATTAAGCAATTAATTCTTATGTTTTTGTTAAACATTAAAAATATGCGCGAAGCTGCACATTGCCGGTATGAATCGTATTTCCAGTCTCACTTTTACGGCCTTGGTAGTTTAAATTAACATCTAAAAACTGTGTGATATTTTTCTGCAAAAGCAATTTCCAAACCAAATTTTGACCTTGCTGCAATCCTTCGAGCATTTGAAAACCAACCGAAGAAAATTCATTTCCGTTGAATTTATTTTCATAAAAAGAAAACTCTCCATTGATGGTAACTTTCTTTTCGCCGGCAAAAGAAAAGGCAGTTCCAAGTCTGTTTTGCACTAAAGTCTCAAAATTTCCAATTTGGTTTTCCTTATTCTGAAACTCATAAAAGAAATCCAAACTGGTGTTTTTAGAAAATAAATAACTGATTTTGGGTGCCAGTTGATAACCTTTTAAATCATAATTTTTTTCGACAAAATCCTTCGAAATTAAATCGGTCTTTATCGTTTTGGTAAAGAAATTAAACAGCCAGCTTTTTTGATACAAGTGTGTATATTGTAATTGATGTGAACTGTTTTTGACGCTTTGTGAACCAACCGAAAGTAAATTTTTACCATTATTAATAAGGTAAGTATAAGTAACGGAATGTTTTTGTTTACCGCGATTGTAAAACAAACTGTTCCTGAAACTTGAATTTAAACCCAGAACATTTTCATCTGATGAATAAAACGGATTGAGTTCTAAACGATCGCCGTTGCTGCGTACTTTTCGATCCATGATAAACGAAGTCTGATTGTAGAAATACGAAATCAGTTTTTTCAAACCCTTTTCGTTCTGCCATTGTAACGGATTTAAAATAACCGACTGCGAAAATTTATTCTGATTTGTTTTTATATAAACCTGATTGGGTAAAAAGATGCGGATGTATTTTGCCTGATCCGGAAATGCTGCAATTTCAAATTCTTCCAGTTCCTGAATGCCGTTTCCGTTATAATCATTCCAGGTATAAACGCCTTGTCCGGTTGGAACTTCCACATACGTAAATTCCTGTTGCGCTATGGTTCCTGAACTCGTTTCATAAGCCGTTCCTATCTGCATGAACTGATTAAAAAATCGGTCATTGTACAAAACTCTTGAATTTAACGAAGGTTCATTTTTTCTGCTCGAATCTGTAAAATCCAGATTTCGGTAACTGGCATAAACGGCTAAATCAGTTGTTTTATTCTGAATTAATTTTGATTTTAAAAAGTATGTCTGCGAATTGTTTACGTGTTGTAAAAGTCCGTTTTGCAAACTGTCATTTCGGCGCTGTAAATAACCCAATTCAACAAAAACTTTTGTACTGTCGCCGCGTCCAACAAAAACACCGTATTCAGAAAATCTTTGGCTTAAAGCCGAAAACTGATTTGTTGCTTTATCTTTTTCCTGATTATCCTCGATTTGTAAACTCCCGCCAACCCAGTTTTTACCAAAATGATATTTGGTTCGCGTTTGATTTCTAATGAATTTTGAAGTTGAAACTGTGGCATCAGAATTTAAAAAACTTCCCTGATTTTCAATCGTCCATTTTTTTAATTTGAACAAAGCTGTTGTGGTATGGCGCGCTCCGGAATAGCTTTCACTAAAATCTAATTTCTCAAACTGATAGGTAAACAAGCCAATATTTGACGTTTCTTTTTTGGCAAACAAATCAAAATTAATACCCGTAACCAATAAACTCTGATTTCCTAAAAGTGTAGAATTTAAATTCCAGTCGCGGTTAAATTCAATATTATACAAACGCTCCACCGATCTGAAATCTTTCTGCACAAATTGATAATTCGCAAAACCGTCTAAAGTCCAGTTTCGCGTAAAAAGACGTTTTTTAATATTGGTTTTAAAAGCAATTCCTTCGTTGTCAGAATCATCAATGCTCGAAAATAAGTTTTTGTCATTATTGCTCATTGCGATTTCAAAATCGACCAGCGTTTTTTCGTCGGGATTGTATTTTCCTAAAAAAGTAGCGACCTGAATTTTCATTGGGGCAACTAATTGTACAATAGGCTCATAATTTCCCTGCGGAATACCGCCAATAGGCGAAACATATTGATAAATTCTTTCTACTGAATTTGTGTTCTGAATGATATAATTTCCGAGATTATTTCCAACAAGACTAAACTTTACATTGTATAAAACATCTGCAGAGTTGTTAGAATATTCATAGGCTTCAACCGAGTTTACAAGGATCTTTTTATATAAAATTTTATTCTCAGAATAGGTGTCTTCAAATGCCGACGGTGCTTTCATCAAATTAATATCATCGCCCGCCTGAGCTAAAATCTGAACTTGTTCTGTAGAAAGATTTTGCTGTAAAGGCTGGTTTTTCATGTCATTTTCAGAATAGATATAGCCGCCAAAACTCCAGCTTTTATTTTCGGTTGTGGCACCTGCGTAAGTAACCAAACGATTGTAGTTTCTTTCAGAATATTGATATTCAACGTTAATTCTCATTTCAGAAGTAATCGTAAAAAGCGATGTAAAAACAATTTCTCCCGCATTATAATCAATCACATAATCGTTGTTTTCGCCGCGTTTCAGCAAAACACCATTTACATACACACGCTCAGAACCTGAAATTACCAAAACATACAATTCGCCGTTTTGCCCTTTTAGTTTATAAGGACCCTGGTTTCCTTCCTGTCCTGTAAAAGTACTTTTGGCATATTGTCCTTTTACAAATGAAACCGAAGCAAAAACATTAGTTTTACTTTTCTCAGTATCAAAATCAAAACTAGCTGCAAGTCCCTGAACCTTTTTATTAAAACTCAGAAATTGGGTTTTTCTGTTTTCCAGAAAAACATCACCCGCCCGAATATTCCAGTCATCTGTAAAAAGTTCCATGAAAATATTATCAAACTGATCTAGTTTTTGAGAATAACCGCCATCCTGAAGCGGAATATTATTATCCTGGAGCGAAGCCCGCAGACTGACTTTATCGGATATTTTTCCTGTAATCTGCAAATCTAGATTAGAATTCAAAACCGTACTTTGATTATTCCCAATCGTAACCCCGCGCGTAATACTTCCGGAAGTGCTTAAACCGTCAAAAGGAGCTGCTTTTTTAGTATTCCCGTTATCAATTTTATATAATTTTTCAGAAGCAACATCACTGCTTACAACCTGACTGTCTTTATAAAGTCCATATTCTTTGGTCAGGAAATCAGGATAATTGAGATAATTGACAATTAAAGTATCAGAAACCGAAGTGAATTTTTCGTTGAAAAGCAGCGTTCCTTTTTTAAAATCAATTTTATAAAAAGTAGAATCAATTGGCTGATTTTTAGTGTTTAGAATTTCAAAAAAACCGGAATTGATACTCACTTTTTCAAGATGAATGGTGTCTTTTGTCGCAATTACTTTTTTGGTTTTGTACAGCGTTTCTGTTTCCTGCGCAATAAGCCCGGAATACCAAAACAGTATCATACAAAACAGTAATTTTTTCAACATAAACACTTTAACTCTAAAAATTCAAAAGTAGTATTTATAATCAAGAAATTGCGAGGCTTTTATTTGTTGGTGAATTGACTGATTTTAAAATTTTAAATGGCATTATTAAATATAATTCTCATCATAAATGAATCTTTTTTTTAGCTTTGTTCAGGATATAACGAACTTAAACTATGGATACCGGCAAAGAACTTCTATTCTTTTTTAGTGCTTTGGGATCTTTCAACGGAATTATTCTGGGAGTTTATTTTTTCTTTTTTACAAAGAAAAAATTCCTCACAAATTATTTCCTGGGCGCACTGTTGTTCGCTTTAAGCATCCGAATTGGGAAATCTGTTTTTATTTATTTTCATCCTGAACTGCCAAAAATGTATTTGCAGTTAGGACTTACTGCTTGTTTTTTTATTGGTCCTTGTTTGTATTATTTTTTAAGATCGGCAGTTGAAGAAATCAATGTAATGCCAAAATCGTGGAAAATGATGCTGCTGTTTTGGGGAATCCTGATTGTGAGTGTCGGATTCCTATATCCGTACGAAACGTATCCAACACTTTGGAGCTTTTATTTTATTCGAATTATTTACTTTCAATGGTTTGTATATATCCTTTTTTCAGGATTTACAATTCGCGGCGTTTTAAAGAAAATCTTCAATACTAAAGAAAAAGCAAGTCCGTCAGAAATTTGGTTTGGAACCCTTTTTCTAGGCACTTTTTTATTATTCCTTTTTTACTTTTTGGCCATTATGGGTGCTTCGGCGGCAACTTATATAAGCGGTGCCGTTGTTTTCTCTTTTATTTTATATCTGATTATTTCTATTCTTTTATACCGAAAGAAAACCGATGATTTGTTTCTGCTGAACAGTCAGAAGGTTTCAGGCAAAAAAATCGATGCAGCCGAAGCTGTGATTATTTCTGAAAAACTAGAAAATATAATGAATGAAAAAAGCCTGTATAAAAACCCAAACCTGAATTTACAGGATTTGTCGAGGGAAATTAATATTTCGAGCCATCAATTATCGCAGTTTTTAAATAATAATCTGGGAAAGAATTTTACCAGTTTTGTAAACGAATTTAGAATAAACGAAGCCTGCAGGATTATCACTTCAAATGATAAACTTACTTTAGAATCTGTTGGTTATGATGTGGGGTTTAATTCAAAATCGACATTTTTTGCTGCCTTTAAAAAGCATACCGGAACAACACCTTTAAATTATCAGCTTCAGGCTTTACAAACATAAAAATGAGTATCGGTAAAGAAATATTATTCTTTTTTGGAGCCTTGGGCGCCTTTAACGGATTTATTCTGAGTCTGTATTTTTTGTTTTTTACAAGAAAAAAATACCTTTCTAATCTTTTCCTAGGGGCACTTTTGTTTGTTTTGAGTACCAGAATTGCAGTTACGGTTTTTGTTTATTTTAATATAGATTTACCTAAAATCTATCTCCAAATTGGACTTTCGGCTTGTTTGTTAATCGGGCCTTTTTTGTATTATATTCTAAAATCAGGAATCAGCAATCGTATTTCTGCACAATGGAAATGGCATTTAGCTATTTGGATTGCCATAATTTTGACAATTGGTTTTGTGTTTCCCTACCAAAATTATCCCGTTTTATGGAATGATTATTTTGTGGCTTTAATTTTCTTGCAATGGTTTTGTTATCTTTTTCTTTCTGGTTTTGAAAACCGGGAATTGCTTCAAAAAACAATTGGGAATTACAGCAGTTCTAATCCGGCAGAAAAATGGTTTGGAATCATTTTCCTGGGAAATGCCTCAATATTTATCTCGTACTTTTTAGGATTTGCCAGAGTGCCTTTTGTTTCCTGCATTACCGGAGCACTCGCTTTTACTTTTATTTTATACCTCATAATTCTGGTGCTTTTATACAGAAAAAGAACAGATGATTTGTTTCTGCTCAACGTTGAAAAAGATAAAAAGCTGAATAATGAAGAAGCTTTAATTTTATCTCAAAAGCTGGAAAAAATTATGATCGAAAAAGCCTTGTATAAAAATCCGAATTTGAGTTTAAAAGATGTATCAGCAGAAATTAATATATCGAGCCATCAGTTGTCTCAGTTTTTAAATAACAATCTCGGCAAGAACTTTACAAGTTTCGTAAATGAATTCAGAATCCATAATGCCTGCGAAATTATTACTTCAAATGATAAACTGACATTAGAATCTGTTGGTTATGATGTTGGGTTTAATTCAAAATCTACCTTTTTTGCTGCGTTTAAAAAGCATACCGGAACAACACCTTTAAATTACCAAATTCAGGCTTTACAGCCTTAAAACAGAGTGTCGATTTATAAATCCGTACTCCTGATTTCTCTTTCTAAAACTTTATTGACAGATTTTCAGATGACTTTTGTTTCAAATAAAGTCAAACCGCTAATCGTTAAAGTTTATGAAATTAATTATTGTTGTTGTTATTTCTATTTATTGCCTCATTTTTTCATCAATCGAAGTAAAAGCACAAGCTGTAAAAAATAATCGGGATAAATCTTATGTTGATGAGGATAAACTAATAGAAAAAACAGTATTCTCATCGCCTGCTCCGGATTCTATAGTTAAGGATCAAGATCATAATCAGTTAAATGAAGTTGTGGTAAAAAGCAATCCTTCATTAGTAAAGTATGGCGCAAACGGAACAATCAATGTTAACGTAACAGGAACAGTTCTTGCGACGAGCAGTTCTGTAAACGAATTGTTAGGAAGGGTTCCAAATGTTGTAGTTGCCGAAGGGCAGATAAGCGTTTTGGGAAAAGGAGAAGCAATTATTTACTTAAACGGAATTTTGATTAATTACGAACGGTTTGCTGCAATTCCGGTTTCACAAATTGCAAGAATAGAAGTCATTTCAAACCCATCGTCAAAATACGATGCCGAAGGAAAAGCAGTGGTTAATATCATTACCAGGCAAAATATAGAAAGCGGTATGATGGGATCGGCAAGCCAGCATGTTACCGTCTCAAAATTTGCCGGAACAAGTACAAATACACTAGTCGATTTTAATTATACCAAAGGGAAATTTTCGTTTATAACCAATTACGGACTTCAACTAGGAAAAGGCCGTGAATTATTGTACACCACCAGAACACGCCCCAATCCTGATGTCTACATGCAGTCTGTTTTGACAACGGACTGGCTTCGACAGTTTAATAATTACTCTAATTTTGGATTTGGACTTCAATATACTTTTTCTGAAAAAAGTTACATCTCGCTTGCCTATAGCGGCAATATTGAAGATTTAGGCGGAGCAGTAAAAAGCCGGAACTCCATAACCAATAATTCCGGAAATAGTTTTTATGCCACGGATATTGCTAAAAATGATGTTCTGCTGAATCAGTTTATAAATCTGAATTATAATCTGATTACAGACTCAAAAGGATCGTCGTTATTCATTGGAACTCAGTATTCGAATTATAACGGAACGGTAAGAGATTTTATCGAAGAAAATAGTGTAGTAGAAGAAGCAGACGGCAGAAGATATCTGAAAAATGATGTTGGAAATACGATTAATATAACGGCAGTACAAGCTGATTATTCAAAGAAAATAAGCGACAATACCAAATTAGAATTAGGTGCAAAGTTTAGTTATGCATCTATAAAATCAGGAACCGACTTTTTTATTGCCAATGCTGATGCGGTCGATTTTGAGTTAGATGATAATCTTTCGAGTGATTTTACATACAATGAAAAAATTATGGCAGCTTATTTTAATTATGCAGGCAGTCTGGGAGAAAAAGTCGATTTTTCTGCAGGAGCAAGGACAGAAAGAACAAATTATGATTTGTATACGAATGCAAACGGAGTTCAGGAATTTGGTAAAAGCTATGCAAATTTTTTTCCAAACCTGCTTTTAAATTTTAATTTTTCAGAAGACTGGAAAGCCCATTTTTCATATGTTTCAAGAATAACAAGACCAAGATATCAGGCATTAAATCCGTTTGTGGTGTATCAGGATCCGTTTACCACAATTGAAGGAAATCCAAATTTACTTCCAGAAAAGGTACATGCTTTTGAAATAGGAACGATGTATAAAAAGTTTGATTTTAAAATTGGTTATACCTATAAAATCGATCCAATTTCTGGAGCGGCGCTGCAGGGAGATACTCCAAACAGTTATATTTTGAGATCTTTAAATCTTCAAAAAGGGCATACTTTTTTCAGTTCGCTTTCAAGATCATTTAATGTCAAATGGTGGAATTCTACGAATACAATAAGTATGAATTTAACTAAATCAGTAGATGATTTTTATTCGTTTGAGATGAGTCCTGTAAAACCTCAAATTTATTTGTACTCAAATAATACCTTTACAATTCCGAAGCTTTTTAAAATTCAGCTTTTGGCTTGGTATTTAGGCGACAGAAGTTATGGACTCGGAAGCGATAACAGCCGTTCGACAATAACATTAGGAATTGAAAGAAACTTTTTTAAAGATGCCTTAAAACTCAATTTTACTGCCAACGATATTTTTCATGATTTTATGGTTTCAGGTAATTATGAAGTGGGACAAACTCAAATTTATTATCATAGAACATACACCACAAATTATTTTAAACTGATCGCAGCGTACAGTTTTGGAAACTCAAAAAAAACAACTTACAAGAAATCTGAAATTGAGCAGACGGAGAATAATAGGGCAAGGTAGGTTATTTAAATAATTTCTGCCCAGTATTCACTATAGACATTTTCGGTTTGTATTAATTGATCATGACTGCCAGATTGAGTAATAGTTTTATTTTTCAAAATATAATTCCTTGAAATATTTTATATTCCATAGGGGAATTATAAATAATATATAATCATTTTTTTTAAGCACATCTTTTTTTGATAACCTATAATAATCCGTAAAAATTCGATAGATATAATAAAAGGCCATTAATGTACAGAATAACACAGAATCCTTTTCTTTTGCAGCAAAATATAATAAAGGAATTGGGATTAGAATTTGAAAGTAATATATTGATAAGTTTTTCATTTTTTTTATGTTAATGTTTTGTAACAAGAGATTAACAACGGTTTTTTGCTGCACAAGCTAAAGTAAATGCAACAGCCGTTTGTGGAATAAATGCAGTTGTTATGCTTGCAGCTACAGACCCCCATCCATGATTTGAATAGACATCTGTAAAACAACCTATAACATTTGCTCCGGTACACCCACCGCCTGCATCATAGTCATTAGCATCTTTTAATTGAACATTTGCTCCACCTACTAAGTTTTCCATTCTTTTTAATTCTAATTTCTTCATGATAATTAAAGTTTTACTGATTAATAAAATTCAAATTTATAATAAGCAAGAAATAAGTCTTAGTCGAAAATCGGTTTTTTAAAATCTAAATTAGATTTATTGTAAAATAATTCTTATATTTATATTTGTAAAAATGTTAAATATGAATGTAATTGTAGGAAATAAACTTAAAAAACTTCGGAAAGCAAAAAATATGTCACAAGAAGAAATAGCAGATTATCTAAATATTTCGCAGTCTGCATATGCTAGAATGGAAAGAGGAGAGAGTACTTCTTGGGCAACTCATTTTAATAAAATCTGCGCTCTTTTTGAAATTAAGCCAGAGATTCTAGTAAGTAAAAATGAAGAGGAATTAAAAAACTACGAGAGAGAATCAGATTCTGTAGAAATTGTAAATCAATTATCAGAAAAAATAATTGAACAATATGAAGCACGCATAAAAGAATTGAAGAAAACGATTAAAGATTTAAAAAGAAAAGAATAAAAAAGGCTTCACTTAATTAGTGAAGCCTTTTTGAAATATGCTTGAATTGAAATAATTACCTCTTATAAGCAAGATTAATTTAGTTCTTTAGTAACAATCTGCATGGTTTCACGGCTTACTTGTTTCAATAAAACTTCTTTGTTTTTTTCAACCATTTCTGCAGCTTGTTCTGTAAAGTGGCGAATAGTGTAAAGAGTTACATTTTCGCTGTATTCTACTTTGAATTTTTTCGAAAGAATCGCATTCAAATCATTAAAGTTTCCAAATTTATCTTCAACGCATACAGAAAAACTAATTGCAGAGTTTTGAATCAGGTTTACTTTGATTTTGAATTCGTGGAATAATCCAAAAATCTCACTGATGTTTTCTTCCATAATGAAAGAGAAATCAATTGAAGAAAGCGAAATTAAAAGCTGCTCTCTTTTTACGATAAAACATGGATATTGCGGTTCTAAATCAACACCTTTAGAAACACAAGTTCCTTTTAATAGCGGGTTGATAAATGATTTTACGTATAAAGGGATTTCTTTTTTCTGTAACGGCTGTAATGTTTTTGGGTGAATAACCGTTGCTCCGTAAAACGCCAATTCGATAGCCTCACGATATGAAATCTGGTTCAATAAACTTGCATTTTCAAAATAACGCGGGTCAGCATTCATAACTCCCGGAACGTCTTTCCAGATTGTTACACTTTCGGCATTTAAGCAGTAAGCAAAAATTCCGGCAGTATAATCAGAACCTTCACGGCCAAGAGTTGTCGTAAAGTTGTTTTCATCGGCACCAAGGAAACCTTGAGTAATATTTAATTGTTTTCTTGGAACATTTTTGCTGATGTTTTGTTCTGTAGTTTCCCAGTCTACTTCGGCATCTCTGTAATTTGCATTGGTTTTAATGAAATTACGAACGTCAAGCCATTGCGTCTGAATTCCCATGAAATTCATGAAATGGCTTAAGATATTTGTAGAAATTAATTCTCCAAAACTTACTACCTGATCGTAAACGAAGTTGTAGTTTGGAGATTTGTTATGAGCCAGGAAGTATTCTAATTCTGCAAATTGAGCATTTACAGCTGCAAAAACCTCATGTTTCTCATCTTTAAATAAATCTAATACGATTTGAAAGTGATAATTTTTTATTTCCTGTACAGATGAATTCAGTTCTTCTGATTTTTCAAAATAATTCTTGATTACAACCTCAAGAGCATTTGTGGTTTTCCCCATTGCCGAAACAACCAAAATCACATCTTCATAACCCACTTTTTGTAAAACGTCGTATACGTTTTTAATTCCTTCAGCATCTTTTACTGATGCACCACCAAATTTAAATACTCTCATTTTTAATTTTAGATTTTTAATTTCAGATTTCAGATTCAAATCGAAATCTAGTATTTTGTTTTTTCTGCCACAGATTATTAGGATTAAAATGATTTTATAATCTGTGTCGGTTTGCCGCGAATCGCACAAATTTTCACTAATTAATTTGTGCTAATTTGCGGCAAAAATTATAATTTTTCTAAGAACGAATTAATTCCTGTTTCATCCATTTGAACAACTCTCCATTCGTCAAGAATTTTTGCTCCGGAATTCTCGTAGAATTTTACTGCAGGAGTATTCCAGTCAAGAACATTCCATTCTACTCTTCGCACATTGTCTCTTTTTCCCTGTTTCATAATTTCAGCATAAAGAGCAGAACCTAAACCTGTACCGCGCATTTTTTCTTTTACAATTAAATCTTCAAGGTGTATGGTTTTTCCTTTCCAGGTAGAGTAGCGGTAGTAGTATAAAGCAATACCCACTATTTCTTTTCCGCCTTCATTTTCATCTGAATCAATCTCTGCTACAAAAACCTGAAAAAGAGGTTTTTCTCCAAATCCGTCACGAACTAAATCTTCCTCTGTAATAACTACAGCATCAGGTTCTTTTTCGAATATTGCCAGCTCCTGAATTAATCCCAAAACCGATTTCATGTCTTCGGGATTTCCTTTTCTAATATTCATTTATTCGTATAATTAAGTGTTTATTAGCTAAAAAAGCATTTATTTCTAAGGTACTTTTTGCTATTAATTAGCAAATATACAATAGTAGCAAACTAACAAAATAATTTTTAAATCATTCTCACAAAATAAGCGATATTTGTGACTTAAAATTAAAACTATAACGTTATAGCAATGGAAGAACGCAATAAAACACTGGGAGAGTTTATTATTGAGAACCAAAAAGCATTTCAGTATTCGTCGGGAGAACTTTCCCGAATTATCAACTCTATACGTTTGGCGGCAAAGGTCGTAAACTATAAAGTGAACAAAGCAGGTTTAGTGGATATTATTGGCGCCGCAGGCGAACAGAATATTCAGGGAGAAGACCAGCAAAAATTAGATGTCTATGCAAACGAAGTATTTATCCAGACGTTAATAAACCGTGAGATTGTCTGTGGTATTGCTTCTGAAGAAAACGACGATTTTATTACAGTTCAGGGGAGCGACAACTGTCATAATAATAAGTACGTGATCTTAATGGATCCGCTTGACGGATCTTCAAACATTGATGTTAATGTTTCTGTGGGAACTATTTTTTCTGTTTTTAGAAGAATTACCCCAATAGGAACTCCGGTAACCAGCGAGGATTTTTTACAACCGGGAATCAATCAAGTTGCAGCAGGCTATGTAATTTATGGAACTTCGACCATGTTAGTATATACAACCGGTTTTGGAGTAAATGGTTTTACATTAAATCCGGCGATTGGTACATTTTACCTTTCGCATCCAAACATGAAGTTTCCTGAAAGCGGAAACATCTATTCAGTAAACGAAGGAAATTATGTTCATTTTCCGCAGGGAGTAAAAAATTACATTAAGTATTGCCAGCGTGAAGAAGAAGACAGACCTTACACTTCCAGATACATAGGAAGTCTGGTAGCCGATTTTCACCGAAATATGATAAAAGGCGGTATTTATATTTATCCAACAAGTTCAAAAGCACCAAAAGGTAAATTACGTTTGTTATACGAATGTAATCCAATGGCATTTATAGCAGAACAAGCCGGAGGAAAAGCAACAGACGGTTTTGGCCGTATTATGGAAATCCAGCCGACAGAACTGCACCAAAGAGTTCCTTTTTTCTGCGGAAGCAAAAGTATGGTAGAAAAAGCTGAGGAGTTTATGGCTGCTGAATAAGTTTTCAGTATTCAGTCACAGTCTTTAGTCACAGTTTTCAGTCTAGACTGTAAATAGCAAACCCGACAGGTTTTTAAAATCTGTCGGGTTTATTTTTATTTTTTAATTTCAATAAAGTTTCAACTTCGTTACAGTACTGTAAACCGTGACTGAATACTGAAAACTAAAAATTATTTATTCATATTCTCCATTTCAAAAAGGAAAGTATCTAAATCTACTTTTTTATCGATTAGAGACAATGCTTTTGAAACAATATAATTTACGTTTCCTGGAGTAAATCCTAGAGCTAATCCCATACGGTTTAACATAACTTCCTGCTGATCTCCTAAGTGGTGGTCTACGTGAACCATTCTTGCTAAATCATATAAACGTTCTAAACGCTGTGTGTATAAATAAGGCGGGTTTATTGGATGTTTCCATGGATCTTTAAGGATCTCTTTATATTCGTCTTCTGAAATTTGTAATGTCGAAGCAATTTTGTCTAAAAATTCCTGTTCTTCCGGGCTTATTTTACCGTCAGCAAATGCTACGCGCACAATTGCAGAGAAATGACCTCTGTTTCTTTGTTTGAATTCGTTATCAAATAATTCTGAAAATGGCATAATTAATAAGTTTTTATTGAACAAATATAGACCTATTTTTAAATTATTGATTTTAAATTTCTCATAAAATTTAACTTATTTTTATTGCAGGATTTAAATAGGTAAATCCTTAAGTTTGAAAATTAATCGTAAGTTTACAACCCCTAATTATTTAAATTATAGATTACCTATGTCACAATTTTGGATTTATTTTCAAATAGGATTAAAGCATGTTTTAGATATCAATGCCTACGATCATGTTCTTTTTTTAATTGCCTTAACTGTTCCGTATTTATTTAAAGACTGGAAAAGAATTTTTCTGCTTGTTTCTTTATTTACAATTGGTCATACTCTGGCTTTAATTCTTTCTGTTTACGGGATAATTGCGATAAAAGTAAATATTGTAGAATTTTTAATTCCAATTACTATTTTGGTAACCGCTCTTTATCATTTATTTACAGCAGGAAAGACTTCAAAAAATGATGGTATAAATCTGGTATTTTTCATAACTTTATTCTTTGGTATTATACATGGTTTAGGTTTCTCTAATTATTTCAAAACAATATTAGGAGGCAGTGCGACTTCAAAATTATTACCTTTGGGAGAGTTTGCCTTAGGGATCGAAGCAGCTCAGTTAGTAGTAGTTTTTGTTGTCTTGGTAATATCATATATAGTGCAGACCGTTTTTCGTTTTTCAAAACGCGACTGGGCACTTGTAATGTCGGCTTTTATTATTGGAGTTGTGATTCCGATGATTATAGAAAGTCCGATTTGGAACAGATAAAATAAATGGAAGTAAAAAAATTAAATAAATACGATAAAGCTTATCTGCGAATTGCTAAAGAATGGAGCCTTTTATCGTATTGTAAGCGTAAGCAGGTTGGCGCGATTATCGTAAAAGACAGAATGATTATTTCTGACGGATACAACGGAACGCCTTCCGGATTTGAAAATTGCTGCGAAGACGAAGACGGCTTAACACGCTGGGATGTTTTGCACGCCGAGGCAAATGCAATTTTAAAAGTTGCCAGATCGACACAATCGTGTGAAGGAGCAACCCTTTATATCACGCTTTCGCCTTGCAAAGAATGCAGTAAATTAATACATCAGTCAGGAATAAAAAGAGTGGTGTATAAAGACGGATATCGTGATGATGCCGGAATTCAATTTTTAATAAAAGCGGGTGTCGAAGTCGAACATATTCCTGTTTTAGAAGAATAATGAAATTTAATCCCAAATATCTGCCAATTGTTATTGGAGCAACATTTGCTCTGGGAACTGTGATAGGAAGTTTAACAAACGGTCCTGCAGATGATCAGCTTTTGGCTAAAAATTACTCCAAAACAAAGCTGAATAAACTAATTGATTTTATTAATACTGAGTATGTTGACAGTGTCAATACCGATTCTATTGTAAATCTTACAGTCGATAATATTCTCTCCAAATTAGATCCGCATTCTGTTTACATTCCGCCAAGCGAACAAGCTGAGGTTGCCGAAAGCATGAAAGGTGATTTCGTGGGAATCGGAATTAACTTCTATATGTACAAAGATTCTGTTGCGATTATAAAACCAGTCGAAAACGGACCTTCTGCAAAAGCAGGATTAAAATCCGGAGACCGAATTTTATATGCAGGAAAAACAAAATTGTATGGAAGAAGACTGCCTTCGGATAGTTTGTTCTCAAAATTAAAAGGAATTAAAGGTTCTGAAATCGAGCTGACTGTTTTTAGAAAATCAGAACAAAAGAAACTGAAGTTTAAAATTAAAAGAGATGTTATTCCAATAAAAAGCGTTGATGCTTCTATATTAATTGGAAATAATACAGGTTATATCAAAATCAATCGTTTTGCCGAAACTACTTTTAATGAATTCAAAACAGGTTTAGCACGATTAAAACAAAAAGGAATTCAGTCGCTCGTAATTGACCTTCGCGATAATGGGGGCGGTTATATGGAAGAAGCGATTGCTATTGCTGATGAATTCTTAAAAGACAAACAGCTTATTGTTTTTACCAAAAATAAAAACGGAACAACCGAAAAAACATACGCGACAAAAGCCGGAAGTTTTGAAACCGGAAAAGTATATGTTTTAATCAACGAAAATAGTGCTTCTGCCAGTGAAATTCTTGCCGGAGCTATTCAGGATAATGACCGTGGTACAATTGTAGGCCGTCGTTCTTTTGGAAAAGGTTTGGTACAGCGCGAAATGGATTTCAACGATGGATCAGCAGTTCGTTTAACGGTTGCGAGATATTATACGCCAACGGGAAGATCAATCCAGAAACCGTATAAAAAAGGAAACGATGAATATTTTAAAGAATCTGAATCGCGAATCGCAACAGGCGAATTATACGCAAAAGACAGTATAAAAGTAGCAGATTCTTTAAAATTTAAAACTCCAAAAGGGAAAATCGTTTACGGTGGCGGCGGAATCGTTCCGGATGTTTTTGTTCCGATGGAAGCTGAACATGGAAACGAAAATGTGGCCTATCTGCTTCAAACCGGCATCGTAGGACATTTTGTTTTTGAAGAATTGGATAAAGATCGTGATGCTTTTGCCGGACTTAAGTTTAATGAGTTCTTAGAAAAGATAAAATCATCTGATGTCTATTTTAAAAAGTTTAAAAACTACATTTATATGACCGGTTTAGATCTAAAACTAGACAAAACCAAAGCATTAGTAAGCCGATACATTACAGCAGAATTTGCTCGTCAATTATATGGGGAAATATATTATTATGATGTTGTTTTAAAAGACGACGCCATGATAAAAGCGATCCTAAATCCAAAGAAATAAACTTTAATTTTTCATTTGATGGAAAAAAACTCAATTGTAACTGCAGAAATAGAACTTTTAACAGCAATTAAAAATTCTGATATTGCTGTTTTGGAAAAACTTCTTCACGATGATTTGCTTTTTAATATGCCAGATGGTCAAACCATTACAAAAGAGTTTGATTTAAATGCATATCGTTCAGAAAAAATGAAAGTAGATTCACTCGAAGCATCAGATCAAATCATTAATGTAATCGATGATTCGGCTGTTGTTGCTGTTACGGTTTCATTAAAAGGAACGTACGATAACAATTCTATAAATGGTGTTTTTAAATATATCAGAGTCTGGAAACAATTTGATGGCAATTTAAAAGTTATTGCCGGAAGCTGTGTGCAGCTGGCATAAATATTGGGAAAGAATAAATAATATAAACTTAAAATAAAACTTAGCGAACCCAGCGTAAGCCTTTACGAACTTTGCGGTTAAAATTCAAAATATGAAAAACATAAAAAAAATAAGTTTCCTTGTACTTGTAATGGCTTTTGTAATTTCTTGCACCACTATGAAAAATAATGAAAATAGTGCAGTTTCAGGAAAAGTAGAATCAATCGAATCAGGAAAAGACGGTTATACTGCAAAAATTAATACAGATACAAAAGAAGTGTATTTTGCAACCATCAGTATCGTAAATGTTGGCGGACCACAGAATTACAAACAATTAAAAATTGGAGATGTAGTTTCTTTAAAAGGAGAAATCTGGAAAACCGATGATGAAAAACATATTAAGGTAACACAGATAGTTTCGGTAAAATAAGAGGAACTTAAAATATTTTAAACCATTAAGAGATTAAGAATAAAAGCTGTATAGCTTAATAAACTAATCTCTTAATGGTTTTTATATGTTTGAATTTTATCGAATGCTGTCGTGTGAATGAGTCTGTACACCGTTATTCCATAAAGTTAGAATGTCTGTAGCGACAGCGGCACCACTTCCTGCAGCAATGGCCAATTGACTTCTCCAGCCGGCTAAAGTTCCAATAACATAAATGCCGTCAGCGACTTTATGATCTTCGTTTTTAAGCTGAATACGCTGTTTTTCCGGAAGTGCTTTTTTATGAGGTTCAACATACTGCGTTAGACCTTCAATATCAAAAGTGTTAGCAGAACCAATTCCGACTACTATATTTTTTGTTTGGTACGAGTTTTTGTTGGTAACCACAGTAAACGAAGGATAAGAACCTTCAATTTTAATTACTTTCTCGTTTGCGATTTGTTTAATATGCGGATAAGACGATGCTAAATCCTGCACACTTTCTGTAAGTAGTTCAGAACCCAGTTTCCCTGGTGTTATTCCATAAGCATTGTAGAAAATTGCCTCTTGTAAAGAAGAGTTTTTCTGATGTGTAAAAATTCCGATTTTCTTGTCGGTAACAAAAGCTTTTTTATTTGCAGATCCTAAGACCAGGGCACAAGACATTCCAGATACGCCTCCGCCGATAATTAAAACGTCAAACATTATATTATCTGCCGTTTGTTTTTTCTTCAATTCTTTTAGAAATTCTAAAAATCAAAAGAATCAATACGGCGCAAAAAGAAGCTGCAATTCCAATAAAAGCTACCATGCTATCACCCTGAAAAGGATTTGAAAAGTCTAATAACGTAATATTAAAAACAATTAAAGCTAATGCTAAAAGCACTAAGATTGAAGTGAAGATTTTCATATTGGTTGTTTATTTTGTCTAAAAATATTAAGTAAAACTTTAATGAAAAAATGTCTTAAAGTTGTATTTTATAAATTTATTGGGGGTAAAAGTATAAAAATAATTGTTAGACAAACAAACCTTTAACATTAGCGGCGAATAATTTAACAGCAATAGCCAAAAGTATAACGCCAAATGTCTTACGAACCACACCAAGTCCGTTTTCTCCTAACAAATTTTCGATTTTTTTAGAAGACTTCAAAACGATATAAACCAATATAATATTCAATACAATAGCTGTAATAATATTAATGGTATGAAATTGTGAACGAAGCGAAAGTAAAGTTGTCATAGTTCCCGCTCCGGCAATTAAAGGAAAGGCCAGCGGTACAATAGAAGCAGAGCCCGGTTCTTCGTCGCGATAAATTCTAATTCCTAAAATCATTTCTAATGCCAGAAAGAACAATACAAATGAACCTGCAACAGCAAACGAATGCACGTCGATACCAATCAGGTTCAATAAGCCTTCTCCAACAAAAAGAAAAACAATCATAATAGCTCCGGCAACAATAGAAGCTTTTTCAGATTCGATGTGTCCGACTTTTGCTCTTAAGTTTACAATAATTGGAATTGAACCAACAATATCAATTACTGCAAAAAGCACCATACTCACTGTGATGATTTCTTTAAAATCGATTTCTAACATATCGCTTTGATTTTAAGGGTTTAAAAACTGCTGCAAAAGTAGTTAATAAAGTTAGGTGATTTTTCGACAGGTTGTATTTTTGTTATAAAAACATGTTTAATTGGTTAAAAAAGTGATATTTGTAACAATATATAATTTAACCGCAAAGATTCGCAAAGAAATTACGTAAAGTTCGCAAGGCTGAAAATTAATAATGCTTTGCTTCCGATAGCTATTGGTATTACGTAATTCCCCTGCGTACTTTGCGGTTAAACATTTACAGTGTTTTATCTCTTTTCTTTGACTATCTTTGCACTTTATAAATTAGAGTATTTTATATCATGTTTCAGTTAGGTAAAACTATTATTTCAGAAGACATTCTGGAAAAAGAATTTGTGTGCAACTTGTCTGCTTGTAAAGGAGCTTGTTGTGTTGATGGAGATGCGGGTGCGCCTTTAAATGAGGCTGAAACTAAAATCTTAGAAGAAATCTATCCGAAGGTAAAACCCTTTTTGCGAAAAGAGGGGATCGAAGCAATCGAAGCGCAGGGGACCTGGGTAACAGGAACCGACGGCGATCTTGAAACGCCGCTTATTGATAATAAGGATTGTGCTTATGTGATTTTTGACGGCAAAACTGCACTTTGTGGTATCGAACAAGCTTATAATGAAGGAATCGTAGATTGGAAAAAACCAGTTTCATGTCATTTATATCCAATTCGGGTAAAAGACTTCACAGAATTTGCTGCCGTTAATTATGACCGATGGGATATTTGTGACGATGCCTGTTCTTTAGGAAAAGAATTAGAAGTTCCGGTTTATAAATTTGTAAAAGAAGCACTGATTCGCCGTTTTGGAGAAGACTGGTATTTGGAGCTCGAAAAAGTAGCTCAAGAACTTAAAAATTCATAAAAAAAGAAGCCTTATTATTAGGCTTTTTTTTGTGCTTTTTTTGACTCAAAAAAATAAAGTTTTGACTCAAAAAAAAACTTTTTAAAAGTATTTAAAATTTCTTGCTTTTTATATTAAAAAGTCTATATTTTACAGGGCTTAAAGGTGTGATTGTTGGTTTTAAGCGTTTCATTTACAGTAAATTAATTATTGTATGAAAAATGACTCAAAAATTTAACGTTGTTAAAAACTACGTCAGATTGTGAATAAGTTTGGCTTTTATTTTTGGCGTTAAATAACAATCTTTGTAGTCTATTGAATTAGCAAAAAATTCGGTATAAAAATTAAACAAAAATTGTCATGTCTCAAGTAGAACCAATCTTACAAGAAAACAAAAATCGTTTCGTTATTTTTCCTATCAAACATCATGATATTTGGGAATGGTATAAAAAAATGGAAGCTAGTTTCTGGACAGCTGAAGAAATCGATTTGCACCAGGATTTAACAGATTGGAACAACAAACTTAATGATGACGAAAGATATTTCATTAAACATATTTTAGCATTCTTTGCAGCTTCTGACGGAATCGTAAATGAAAATCTTGCTGAGAACTTTGTAAACGAAGTTCAATATGCTGAAGCGAAGTTTTTCTATGGTTTCCAAATTATGATGGAAAACATTCACAGTGAAACTTATTCTTTATTGATTGATACTTATGTGAAAGACGAAGCTGAGAAAACGGAATTGTTTAATGCTTTGGAAGTTTTTCCTGCGATTGCTAAAAAAGGAGAATGGGCTTTAAAATGGATCGAGTCTGATTCATTTGCTGAAAGACTTATTGCTTTTGCAGCAGTTGAAGGTATTTTCTTCTCTGGTGCCTTCTGTTCAATTTATTGGTTGAAAAAACGCGGTCTAATGCCAGGTTTAACATTCTCTAATGAATTGATTTCTCGTGATGAAGGCGTACATTGTGATTTTGCAGTTCACCTGCACAATCACCATTTGGTAAACAAAGTACCAAAAGAAAGAATTAAAGAAATTATTGTTGATGCATTGGATATCGAAAGACAGTTTGTAACTGAATCTCTTCCGGTAAGTTTAATTGGTATGAATGCTGGTTTAATGACACAGTATTTAGAGTTTGTTGCCGATAGACTTTTGGTTGAATTAGGCTGCGAGCGTGTTTACGGATCAGCGAATCCCTTTGATTTCATGGACATGATTTCTCTTCAGGGAAAAACTAATTTCTTTGAAAAACGTGTTGCAGAGTATCAAAAATCTGGTGTGATGAACACAGACAGCGATGCTCAGAAAATTTCATTTGATGCAGATTTTTAGACAACAAAAAATACTTTTAGTGTCTATCTTCTAGAGATACTAAAAAAGATTACAGATTATTTTTTTAAGGTTGAATCTCTTTCCCCAAGTCGCAGGTTCAATAGCAATTTTTGACGTATTTAAATTCGATTTTCGAATTTGAAACAGGTAACTATTGAGAATTTGGTAATTCTCTAAAATTAATTTAAAAACACGCAATGTTTAGGTGCTAGGATTCGTTTTCTAGTTACTTTCATTTTTTCAATAACTATAAAAGGTAAGCTTATGTATGTAGTAAAAAGAGATGGCCACAGAGAGCCCGTAATGTTTGATAAGATTACAGAAAGAATCAAAAAATTGTGCTACGGCTTAAATGAGCTTGTAGATCCGGTAAAGGTAGCGATGAGAGTTATCGAAGGATTGTATGACGGAGTTTCGACTTCTGAATTGGATAATCTTGCGGCAGAAACTGCAGCATCTATGACAATTGCCCATCCGGATTATGCACAATTAGCGGCGCGTGTGGCAATTTCAAATTTACACTCAAATACAAAAAAATCTTTCTCAGAAACCATGAAAGATATGTATCACTACGTAAACCCAAGAAACGGTCAAGACGCACCGTTAATTGCTGATGATGTTTACAAAGTGATTCAGGAAAATGCTGCCTTTTTAGATTCTCACATTATTTATACAAGAGATTTTAATTACGATTACTTTGGTTTCAAAACTTTAGAGCGTTCTTATCTTCTTAAAATAAATGGAAAAATCGTAGAACGTCCGCAGCACATGTTAATGCGTGTTTCTGTTGGTATTCACTTAGACGATTTAAAATCGGTTATTGAAACGTACGATTTAATGTCTAAAAAGTTCTTTACGCATGCAACGCCAACGTTGTTCAATGCAGGAACTCCAAAACCGCAGATGTCTTCTTGTTTCCTTTTGGCAATGCAGGATGATAGTATTGATGGGATTTACGATACATTAAAACAAACAGCAAAAATCTCGCAGTCAGCGGGAGGAATTGGACTTTCTATTCATAACGTTCGTGCAACAGGATCTTACATTCGCGGTACAAACGGAACTTCAAACGGAATTGTTCCGATGTTGAGAGTTTTCAACGATACGGCTCGTTATGTAGATCAAGGTGGTGGAAAACGTAAAGGAAGTTTTGCGATTTATATCGAAACCTGGCATGCTGATATCTTTGATTTCTTGGATTTAAAGAAAAATACAGGAAAAGAAGAAATGCGTGCGAGAGATTTATTTTTCGCAATGTGGACTTCAGATTTATTCATGAAACGTGTTCAGGAAGATTCAACGTGGACTTTAATGTGTCCAAACGAATGTCCAGGATTATATGATGTTTACGGAGATGAATTCGAGGCATTGTATACGGATTATGAATTTAGAGGAAAAGGAAGAAAAACAATCCGTGCTCGTGAATTATGGGAGAAAATCTTAGAATCGCAAATCGAGACTGGAACGCCATATATGTTGTACAAAGATGCGGCAAACCGTAAATCGAACCACAAGAATTTAGGAACAATCCGTTCTTCTAACTTGTGTACAGAGATTATGGAGTTTACTTCTAAAGATGAAATTGCAGTTTGTAACTTAGCTTCTATTTCGTTACCAATGTTTATTGAAAACGGAAAATTCGATCACGAAGCACTTTACAATGTTACAAAACGTGTAACGCGTAACTTAAACAAAGTAATCGACAGAAATTACTATCCAGTAAAAGAAGCTGAAAATTCTAACTTACGTCACCGTCCAGTTGGTTTAGGTGTGCAAGGTTTGGCTGATGCTTTTATTATGTTACGTATGCCGTTTACAAGCGATGAAGCAAAAAAATTAAACCAGGAGATTTTTGAAACTTTATACTTCGCTGCTGTAACCGCTTCTATGGAAATGGCAAAAGAAGAAGGACCATATTCAACTTTTGAAGGTTCGCCAATGTCTAAAGGAGAATTCCAATACAATATGTGGGGAATGAAAGATGAAGAATTATCAGGCCGTTGGGACTGGGCTTCATTAAGAAAAGAAGTAGTTGAACACGGAGTTCGTAACTCATTGTTAGTAGCGCCAATGCCAACTGCATCGACTTCTCAGATTCTTGGAAACAACGAAGCTTTTGAACCATATACATCAAACATTTACACACGTCGTGTATTGTCTGGAGAATTCATCGTAGTAAACAAACACTTACTAGAAGACTTAGTAAAACTTGGTTTATGGAACGAAGATTTGAAACAAGAAATTATGCGTCACAACGGATCTGTTCAAAACATTGATAAGATTCCACAAGACTTAAAAGATCTTTATAAAACAGTTTGGGAAATGTCGATGAAAGATATTATCGATATGTCTCGTCAAAGAGGATATTTCATTGACCAGTCTCAATCGTTGAATTTGTTTATGCAGGATGCTAACTATTCTAAACTAACATCAATGCACTTCTATGCTTGGCAGTCAGGTTTAAAAACAGGAATGTATTACCTAAGAACAAAAGCAGCTGTAGATGCGATTAAATTCACATTAAACAACGATAAAAAAGAAGAAACAGCACCATCTTTAGTTCAGGAAACTGAAGCAATCAGCGTTGAGGATTACAAAGCGATGCTTTTAAAAGCACAAGCGGCAGATCCTGAAGATTGTGAAATGTGTGGGTCTTAATGATTTAAGATTTTAGAATTTAGATCTAAGATTTTAGATTTTTAAAATATGGAAAAGCAGTTATTGTAATGATAGCTGCTTTTTTTTGCTAATAACAACTAAACAATTTATGAATAAAATTTTAAGCTTAGTTTTTTTATTGTGCCTTATTTCATGTAAAGAAAAGGTGGAGCAGGTGCAAACTCAAAAAGAAAATAATATAGAGGAAATTAATCAAGATGAGGTTAGAACTATAAGTTCTAGGACAACAAATTATGATACATTAATTAATAGCGTTAAAAAGCATGGTGATGTTGATGCTTATGATGAACTTTTTTATAGTTTTAAAGATTGTTGTTTTCGTGAAAGTACAGATAGTGTAATGGTGTACGCGAAAATTATGGCGGAGAATTTTAATTATGAAAGAGCTTATTATGATTATTATGTTGCTATGTTGGAGAAGCATGGAATAGATCATGCTAATTTCCCTCAAATTGATATCAGTAAAATGGAAAAACAGGACAAACAGAAGCTAGAAAACTGGTTTAAATTTATGGTGAAAAGAAAGCAGATGAGTCAACAAACATTGGATTTTATTAAAAGGTAATTGTCAAACCAATTTGATTTAATATAGCCCGTGGTTTCAACCACGGGAACACAATGCATTTCCCCAATCCGTTTCCCGTGGTTGAAACCACGGGCTATATTTGATTGTGAATGTTTAATATTTTAAAAGCAATATCCCCAAAAAACCTGCGTTCTAATTATTACCAAAGACTTTTCAAAACTCATCACTTAGTAACTAAGTATCTCAGAATCTTTTAAAATTAAACCTTTAAAAGAAACTCAAGTCTTATTGTAATAATTTCTGAACGATGAAAAAAAGCAGTCTTTGGTCCTTACGATTAGGTTTTTCAGGAAAACAAACTTCAAAAATTGAAAAACTCAGCTTAGAAAAATTTCTAAAGCAATCTTATAATTCGAAATTTGATAGAACACTTCCAGACTTTCTGCAAGATCAGCCTAAAACCACTTTAGAGTTGAAACAAATTCGGGAAATAATTAAAACTTCAGATCCCGAAACCAAAAAGGAAATTCAGAAAAAAGAAAATCAAGCAACTGCCGAATTCAAAAAATGGTGGATTGCAAAAATGCGCACGGATGAATTTCCGCTTCGCGAAAACATGGTTTGTTTTTGGCACAATCATTTTGTTTCGACTTCACAAAAAGTAAAAATCAATTACTGGATTTATCAGCATAATATGATTTTGCGCGAAAATGCCTTTGGAAATTTTAAAGAATTAACCAAACAGATTCTAAAATCAAACGCCATGGTTCGTTATCTCGATAATGGCGATAATAAAAAAGGGAAAGTAAATGAAAACCTAAGTCGTGAATTGCTCGAATTATTCACAATCGGAATTGGAAATTATACAGAAGATGATATAAAAAACGGCGCAAAAGCTTTGGCTGGTTTAAATGTTGGTGATGAAGGTGCCGTTTATAAAAAAAATATTGAAGACAACAGCGATAAAATCTATTTCGGGAAAACCGGAAACTGGAAAGCTGATGATTTAGTCGATATTATTTTCGAACAAAAAAACATTCCGTATCTCATTACCCGAAAAATTTTGAAATGGTTTGTGTATGATAATCCGCCAGAAGATTTGATTACTTATTACGGAGATTATTTTCGAAAGCAAAAGTTTGAAATCGAACCTTTATTGACTAAAATCTTTACCGAAGAATTTAAAAAAGAAAATCCAGGAAATAAAATCAAAAATCCGCTGGTTTATATTTTACAGCTATGTGATGAATTGCAAATGGAAAATGTGAATGATGCCGCAATTATGGCGTTTATAAAACAGCAAGGAATGGATTTGTACAATCAGGTAAATGTAAAAGGCTGGGACGGTGGAAATTCTTGGCTCACTTCGCAGATTTATCTCCAAAGAAATAATACTTCCGACTTATTATGCAGTGGAAAAAGTCTGAATAGAAAAGTTCTGAAAACGATGATGAACGGAGTTGAAAAAGAAAAGTCAGAATATGAAAAAACTGCGGTAAAAGTCAATTTTGATTCAGAAGGAAATAACAAAACGATTATTTCTGAATTATCAGACCGGTTATTATTTGCCGTCAGTGATTCGGCTCAGAAAGACATGGAAAATCTTTTGAAATACGATTTTGATCCCAAAGATCCACACGCCGATTTTGCTGTAGTCAGACTTTTTAATTACATCACTAAACTTCCAGAATATCAATTAATCTAAAAAAGAAGTAATCATGAACAGAAGAAATTTTCTAAGACTGACAGGAACTTTTACAGGCGGATTACTTGTGCTTCCTGATTTTTTGCACGCTTTTGGTGCTCAAAATAATTTGGTTGTGGGAGAACAATGTGTCGTTTTTGTACAGTTGAATGGCGGAAACGATGGTTTAAATACTTTTATTCCGTACGATGATCCGTTGTACTATGATTTGAGAACTAAAATTGCTTTAAATAAAGATTTGGTTATTGGAAAGAATAAAGGAATGGCATTTCACCCTTCATTAAAAGATTTTGCCCAAATGCAGCAAAACGGAGATTTAACCGTGATTCAAAATGTAGGTTATCCAGAACCAATTCGTTCACATTTTAGAAGTCAGGAAATTTGGCAGACGGCGACGGATTCTAATAAATATATAAATGAAGGCTGGCTTGGAAGATTTTTGGATTTGCAATGCAATGGACACCAGGCGACGGCAGGAATCAATTTAGATTCGATTGATAATTTAGCTTTAAAAGGAGTAGAGCCCAATTTTATAACCGTAAAAGATCCGGATCGCTTTAAAGTAAAATCAAAAGAAGAAAATGTGACTTTGTCTCAAAATCCGCATTTGGATTTTGTT
The DNA here is from genome assembly GCF_028736135.1 of Flavobacterium sp. KACC 22758. Taxonomy (NCBI): domain Bacteria; kingdom Pseudomonadati; phylum Bacteroidota; class Flavobacteriia; order Flavobacteriales; family Flavobacteriaceae; genus Flavobacterium; species Flavobacterium sp. KACC 22758. Next base: position 5,071,157 of record NZ_CP117878.1, on the reverse strand, counting down.
CGAAAAATAGCCAATTCGGTTACCGAAGGTTCAGATGAAATTCAGAAAGCTTTAGCAAAATCTAAAACGGAAATCAGTTATCCGAAAACTGAATTATCCAAAAACCTGGAATGGATTGCCCGATTGATAAAAGGAAACCTGAATTCAAAAGTGTATTACACATCACTCAACGGATTTGATACACACGATAATCAGCTTTCCATTCACGAAAGAAAATTGTCAGATTTAAACGATTCTTTATTTAGTTTTTATTCTGATTTAAAACAGTCGCAATTATTACAGAATGTAACAGTTGTTGTTTTTTCCGAATTCGGAAGACGTGTAAAAGACAACGGCAGCGGAACAGATCACGGAACTGCAGCTCCAATGTTTATTATTGGAGGAAATAATAAAGGAGCAATTTTAGGAAAAAATCCAGATTTAGCAGACTTAGATAATGGTGATTTAAAATATGAAATTGATTTTAGAAGTGTTTATGCCTCTTTATTAAAAGAAAAAATGAATTTCGATTATTCTAAAATAGGGATTAGAAATGCACCGGTTTCGGGATTGTTTTGAATTAAATAATTAGTGACTAAATTTGCTTAAATTTGTATTCATCATTAATAATAAAAATATGCAAATCAAAAATTTATCTAAATACAGCAATGCTGAAAAAATTGTTTTAGCAGAGCAGCTATGGGACAGTATTTCTAAAAATGATTTGGAAATTTCTGATGAAGTAAAAAGAGAATTAGATATTCGCATACAGAATTTAGAAGAAGGAAAAACTGAATTATATTCGTGGGAAGAAGTTAAAGCTCATTTAAAATCTCTAAGATAAAGTGTATAAACTTCGTTTTGTAAAGGAAGCATTATTCGATATTGAAGATATTGTTCTGTGGTATGAAGAACAACGAACTGGTCTTTCATATGATTTCGAACTTTGTTTAGAAGCAGGAATAGATACAGTCTCAAGAAATCCAAATGCTTTTCAAAAGAAATATAAAAATGTCAAAATTCTATTCATTTCAAGATTTCCTTACGGAATTCATTATCGATTTGAAAAAGAGGAAATAATTGTTAATAGGTGTTTTTATACTTCTCGCTCTCCTAAAAATTGGAGTAAAAGATTAAGTATAAAATAGAGAACTTAGAACATTAGCATCTCAGGCAACTTAGAACGTCATTATAAATATCTCATTTTAAGCCCATATTTTTATATTATCATACAAAACCTGCTAAATTTGTTAAGAAATCCTTTTTTGTTTCATAAAATGCAATCTTTTTTTTGGTGCACTAAAAATAATTTATACATTCGCAGAGAATTTAAAAAATAACACAAACAAAATGGCAACTAACCGTTTTTATTTTAGCAACAATTTTTATTTCTTCTTTAGTAGAAGTCAGGATTGTGCTATGGTTATTTGAGAAAAATTTTAAGACAAATAAAACTAATATACAATCCTGATGCAAATCAGGATTTTTTTTTGACTATATGACAACGAAAATTGCAATACAAGGTATTAAAGGATCATTTCATCATCAGGTTGTGAAAGAGTATTTCTCTGAAAATGTGGATATTGATGAGTGTTTGTCTTTTGAAGAATTGATCGACAGCCTTATTGCCGGAAAATCTGATCAGGCCGTTATGGCGATCGAAAATTCAATCGCAGGGCCGATTATCCCGAATTATGCTTTGATTGACAAAAACAATCTGCACATAATTGGAGAGCATTATTTAAACATTCAGCAGAATTTAATGGCTTTAAAAGGTCAGAAAATTGAAGATATAAAAGAAGTTCATTCGCACCCAATGGCACTTTTGCAGTGCATGGATTTCCTGAAACAATATCCAAATATCAAATTGATTGAGGATAAAGATACAGCCGAAACGGCAAGAAGAATTCAGGAAAAGCAGTTGACAGGAATTGCAGCAATTGCAAGTGTAACAGCTTCTGAAATGTACGATCTTGATATTATTGCGTCATCAATTCAAACGATTAAAAACAATATGACACGTTTCGTGATTATCAAAAAGCAAAATTCATTTTTGCCGGAAAGCGAAATTAACAGAGCGTCAATCAAATTTGAATTGGATCATAAAAGAGGAAGCTTAGCAGCGGTTTTAAATGTAATGAGCGACTGCAAACTGAATTTGACAAAAATCCAGTCGCTTCCAAAAATTGAAACACCTTGGAAATATTCATTCTTCGTAGATGTAACATTTGAGAAATATGAAGATTTTGCAAAAGCCAAAGCATTATTAAACATCATGGCAGAATATTTTAAAGTATTGGGAGAATATAAAAATACCAGACCTTAAGTCTTAAAGTTGATTCTAGATTGAAGATTAACGAATTAAGATTTTAGATTGTCAGGCTGAGCGAAGTCGAAGCTCACGTTCCAACTCGAAAGCCCTTCGACTTCGCTCAGGGTGACAAGTCAAAAATAGAAAAAGCATAAAGCTTACGGCCTAAAGCCTAAAGCAAAATATAAAGCAATAAAAACAATGATTACAACAGCAAAACGATTAGACACAGTTGAAGAATACTACTTCTCATCAAAACTGAGAGAAGTGAGGCAGCTGATGTCTGAAGGAAAATCGATCATCAATATGGGAATTGGAAGCCCTGATTTGAGTCCGTCAAAAGCAGTAATTGAAGCAGTCGCTGCAGCAATTCAAGATGAAAACGGGCATGGTTATCAAAGCTATCAGGGATTACCAGAAATGAGACAGGCGATGGCAGATTTTTATAAAGATCAGTTTGGTGTTGAAGTGAATCCGAATAATGAGATTTTACCATTGATGGGTTCAAAAGAAGGAATTATGCATATTTCGTTAGCATTTTTAAATGAAGGCGATCACGTTTTAATTCCAAATCCAGGTTATCCAACTTATACTTCGGTAACCAATTTGGTTCAGGCAGTTCCGGTTTATTATGATTTAAAAGAAGAAAATGCTTGGGAACCTGATTTTGAAGCTCTTGAAAAACTGGATCTTTCGAAAGTGAAAATTATGTGGCTGGGATATCCGCACATGCCGACAGGAGCTAGAGGAAGTTTAGCGTTATTTGAAAAATTGATTGCTTTTGCTAAAAAACACAACATATTATTGATTAATGATAATCCGTATAGTTTTGTTTTAAATGATAATCCGATGAGTTTATTGCAGGTTGAAGGAGCAAAAGAGGTGGCTTTAGAATTGAATTCATTAAGTAAAACATTCAACATGGCAGGCTGGAGAGTCGGAATGGTTTTAGGAAATCCTGAAATTATTGATGCGGTTCTAAAAGTAAAAAGCAACATGGACAGCGGCATGTTCTACGGAATTCAAAAAGGTGCAATTGCTGCTTTAAAATGTGATAAATCATGGTTTAAAGATCAAAACAAAATTTACAGACGCCGCAGAGAATTGACTGAGAAACTAGCAGAAAAGTTAAACTGCAAAGTATATAAAGAAGGAGTCGGGCTTTTCGTTTGGGCAAAATTGCCAGAAGGAATCGAATCAGCAGAGAAGTTCATTGACGAAATATTATATGAGAAACATATTTTCATTACACCTGGAACCATTTTTGGAAGCAACGGTGAAGGTTATATCAGATTCTCATTGTGTGTGAAAGAAGAAAAAGTACAAGAAGCGATAGACCGATTTTAGATTTTAGAATGTAGATTTTAGATTTCAGACTTTGCGAACCTTGCGTAAATTCTTTGCGAACTTTGCGGTTAAATAAGGTTGGAATTTTAAAATTGGTAATTAAAAAAATAGTATGAAAGTATACGTAATAGGAATAGGATTAATAGGCGGTTCGATGGTACTGGACATTAAAGACCAACATCCTGATTCGACCATTTTTGGAATCGACAGCAACGAAAAACATTTGCAGGAAGCCATTGATTTAGGAGTTATCGACGAAGCGGGAAATTTTGAAGATTTGGCTGAAGCCGATTTTGTAATTGTTTCGGTTCCTGTGGATGTTGCCTTAACGGTTTTGCCAAAAGTTCTGGATTCGGTTGGAGATAAAACAATTGTTTTTGAAGTTGGGTCGACTAAAAAACCAATTTGTGAAGCAGTAGCAAGCCATCCGAAAAGAAGAAATTTTATCGCCACACACCCGATAGCCGGAACGGAGTTTTCAGGACCTTCGGCGGCAATAAGAGGTTTGTTTAAAGGAAAAACAAACATTATCTGCGAAGTGGAAAAAACCACTTTTAAATTGCAGGAAAAGGCATTAAAGCTTTTCAGCGAAATAGGAATGAGGATTCGATATATGGACCCGGTTTCGCACGACAAACACATTGCTTACGTTTCGCATCTATCGCACATTAGTTCGTTTATGCTTGGGAAAACGGTAATGAATAAAGAAAAAGACGAACAGGATATTTTTGATATGGCAGGAAGTGGATTTGAGAGCACCGTTCGTTTAGCAAAAAGTTCACCAGCCATGTGGACGCCGATTTTTAAGCAGAATAAAGAACACGTTTTAGAAACTTTAGAAGCTTATATTTCAAATCTCAGTCGGTTTAGGGATTTGTTGAAAGAAGAAGATTATAACGCCATTTTTGAAGAAATGGAAAGCACAAATAAAATAAAAGAAATATTAAACGGATTAATTAAAAAGTAAAAACTATAATAAAATGGAAAATAAGAAAGAAATGAGAAAGTGGTTAGAAGATTTCAATTTAAATCACCCACTTGTGATTGCTGGACCTTGTAGTGCAGAAACAGAGGATCAGGTTTTAAAAATCGCTCATGAATTAAAAGATTCAAAAGTTAGTGTATTCAGAGCTGGAATCTGGAAACCAAGAACTCGTCCAGGAGGATTTGAAGGTGTTGGAGAAATTGGATTAAAATGGTTACAAAAAGCAAAAGCTGAAACTGGTTTATTAATGGGAACTGAAGTTGCAACTGCAGCACACTGTAAACTAGCTTTAGAACACGATATCGACGTATTATGGGTTGGTGCTCGTACAACTGCAAACCCTTTCGCAGTTCAGGAAATTGCTGATACTTTAAAAGGAACTGATAAAATCGTTTTGGTTAAAAACCCAGTAAACCCAGATTTAGCTTTATGGTTAGGTGGTGTTGAGCGTTTACATATGGCTGGTATCGAGAAGTTAGGAGTTATTCACAGAGGTTTCTCTACTTACGAAAAAACAAAATACAGAAACATTCCAGAATGGCAGATTGCTATCGAATTACAAAATAAATTCCCTGATTTACCATTAATCATCGATCCATCTCACATTACTGGAGATCGTAAAATGATTTTCGAAGTAACTCAAGAGGCTTTAGATTTGAATTACGATGGTATGATTATCGAAACGCACATCGATCCAGACAACGCTTGGTCTGATGCTGCACAGCAAGTAACTCCTGATGCTTTGAAACAAATCATTAAAGATTTGACTATCAGAAAAACGGATGATACTACAGATGAGTACAGCCAAAAAATGACTAAACTAAGAGCTAACATCGACGTACTTGATGCTAACTTATTAGAATTGTTAGGAAAACGTATGAAAGTAGCTGACGAAATTGGACAAGTGAAAAAAGATGCAAACGTTGCGATTCTTCAAAACAACCGTTGGAACGAAATCTTAGGAAAAATGATTTTAGAAGGTGAGAAAAAAGGTCTTACAGAAGAGTTCGTTTTAAGAATGTTCAAAGCAATTCACCAGGAAAGTATTGGTCACCAAGAGAAAATTTTCAACGCATAATTTTCTTTAAATTATATAAGTGATATAAGTTAATTTGTGTTTATTCTAAATTTTGACCTTGAGTTTTCTTATATCACGATTTTAAAAATAGATTGTTTTTTTAAAATCCCTGTTGTTTTGAAAGAAGCAGCGGGGATTTTTGTTTTTTATAATATAGCCCGTGGTTTCAATCGTGGGCTATGTTTAAAATTATTCATTTATCTTTGCGAAGATTTAGGTTTTGAATTTAAAATCTGAAATCAGCAATCTAAAATTAAAGAATGACAGGAACCGTATACAAATCTACAGGAAGCTGGTACACCGTAAAATCTGAAAAAGGAGATTTTGTGGAATGCCGTATGAAAGGGAAATTTAGAATTAAAGGTATCAAAAGTACCAATCCTATTGCTGTAGGCGATATTGTCGATTATGAATTAGATGAAACGTCAGATGCTATTACTGGTACGATTCATACTATTCATGAACGAAAAAACTATATCGTTCGTAAATCGGTAAACTTGTCTAAACAGATTCATATTATTGCTTCAAACATCGATCAGGTTTTTTTACTGGTTACAATTGATAATCCGCCGACAACTACCAGTTTTATCGATCGTTTTTTGGTTACAGCCGAAGCTTACGGAATTGAAGCTGTTCTTATTTTTAATAAAATCGATACTTTAAACGATCAAACATTAGACGATCAGCTTTACTTACAGCATATTTATACTGAAATTGGATATAAATGTCTCCGAATTTCATCAACAGAAAATAAAGGAGTTGATAAACTGAAAGAAATGATGATTGGAAAGGTAAGTATGTTCTCTGGACATTCGGGAGTTGGAAAATCAACTTTGGTAAATGCAATGGAACCAAGTCTTCATTTAAAAACCTCAGTCATTTCAGAGCAAAGCAAACAAGGGCAGCATACAACGACTTTTGCCGAAATGTATGATTTGTCTTTTGATGCCCGAATTATCGATACACCGGGAATTAAAGGTTTTGGAATTGTAGATATGGAGCCAACTGAAATCAGCGGTTATTTTCCGGAATTCTTCAAATTGAAAGATCAATGTAAGTTTAATAATTGTCTTCATAAAGAAGAACCTCATTGTGCCATAAAAGCAGCTTTAGAAAAAGATGAAATCGCTTGGTCACGTTACAACAGTTATCTTAAAATATTAGAAGGCGATGAAGAACATTACCGTACCGATATTTATGGAGAAGATCGTGCAGCTAGTGATGAAACAAGAAAATAAATTTCGTCAAAAGTCAAAAGTCGAAAGTCTTAAAGTTTTTTAGAAACATGCCAGACCTTTGACTTTTGACTTTCGACTTTCAGACTTAAATAAATGAGAGTAATTATTCAAAGAGTTTCCCAAGCATCAGTAACAGTTGAGGGGCAAAAAACAGCAGATATTCAAAAAGGATTATTAGTTTTAGTCGGAATTGAAGATGCCGATACTCAGGAAGATATAGACTGGCTTACTGGTAAAGTCATAAAAATGCGAATCTTTGGAGACGAAAATGATGTTATGAACTGCTCAGTTCAAGATGTCGGTGGCGATATTATTGTAGTCAGCCAATTTACACTTCATGCTTCTACAAAAAAAGGGAATCGTCCTTCTTATATAAAAGCGGCCAAACCAGACTTTGCAATTCCAATGTATGAGAACTTTGTAAAATCTCTGGAAAAAGAGTTTGGAAAGAAAATACAAACGGGAATTTTTGGTGCTGATATGAAAGTAAATCTTCTTAACGACGGTCCTGTAACAATTGTTATGGACAGCAAGAATAGGGAATAAAAAAAATGTTAAGGATTTCTAAAAATAATATATATTTGACGAAATTACTTACTAATGAAAAGCCCTTTTTTTGCGTTATTTTTCTCTTTAATTACTTATGTTTCAAATGCTCAAAAAGGCGAATATTCTGCACTTTCTATATCTGATAGTTTAAAAGAAAACGCCAATGCTGTTGTGCGTTTAGATCAAATGGATATTTCGATTTCTTCGCAGCGAAGCATGAATATTAAAACGCACCGAGTTGTAACAGTTTTTAATCAAAATGGACTTGAACACATCGAAGCTTATCAGCATTATGATAAATCGACTACATTAAAAAATATAGATGCTGTTGTTTATGATTTGCTTGGCAATGAAATCAAAAAAATAAAACGAAAAGATTTTAAAGACGAAAGCGCGGTAAGCGGCAGCACGCTTTTTTCAGATAACCGTATACTATACTTCGATTATACGCCTGTTTCTTATCCTTTTACAATTGTTTATAATAGTGAAATTGAAAGTTCAAATACAGCTTTTATACCACGATGGTATTTTTTAGGAGATTACAATGTCAGCATACAAAAAAGTATTCTCAATATATCTTTTCCAAACAACTTAGGTTTTAAAAAGAAAGAATTTCAGTTTTCTGATTTCAACATAAAAAAAACTATCGATACAAATACAAAATTAAGTTACACAGCCAGTAATATCCAGGCCAGAAAATCAGAAGATTATAGTCCTTCAGCCGGAGATCTTTTCCCAAAAGTAATGATGGGATTAGAGAAGTTTCATCTGGAAGGTGTGGATGGTACAGCAACAACCTGGGAAGCATTTGGTAAATGGTACGGGGATAAAATTTTAAGCGGAACAACGATTTTGCCCGAAGAAACCAAAGAAAGAATAAAAACGCTGGTTGGAGATGAAAAAGACCCAATAAAAAAAGCTAGAATTATTTACGACTATGTACAAAAAAAATCCAGATACGTAAATATTGCAATAGGAATTGGAGGCTGGAAACCAATGCTTGCGTCAGATGTAGATCGTTTAGGTTATGGAGACTGTAAAGCATTGACAAATTATACAAAAGCACTTTTGCAAGTTGTTGATGTTCCTTCATATAATACTATTTTATACGGTGGTCGTTATAAATCTAATATTCAATCTGATTTTGTTTCAATGCAGGGTAATCACATGATTCTTGCAGTTCCAAATGGAGATAATTATATCTGGCTGGAATGCACTAGCCAGGATGATCCGTTTGGTTACCAGGGAACTTTTACTGATGACAGAGATGTTTTGGTAGTGAAACCAGAAGGAGGAGAAATAGTGCGAACCAAAATTTATGAGGATAAAGGAAATACCCAAAATGGTAAAGGAAATTATACTATTGATGAAAATGGAAATTTTGCTGGAACAATTTCAATAGCTTCGCAAGGATCGCAATACAGTTCAAAAGCCAATCTTGAAAATATACTTCCTACAGAAAAAGAAGCACATTATAAAAGCTACTGGAGTAATATAAACAATATTAAACTGGGAAAAATAAGTTTTGTGAATGATAAAGAAAATGTCAAATTTCAAGAAGATGTTCAGCTTACGGCCCTTAACTACGGTTTAATTTCAGGAAACAAAATGATTTTTACTGTAGATGCTTTCAATCAAAACTCCGAAAATGTAAAACGAATCCGTAACCGTAAAAACCCGTTTCAAATTCAGCGCGGTTATTTTGATACAGACGAAATTGAAATCAATCTTCCTGCGGGTTTTTCTATTGAATTTCTGCCGCAAAATGTTGAATTGAAAGGCAAATTCGGAGAATACAAAACAGAAATTATGAAAAAGGATAATAACAAACTTACTTATAAACGCTCCATGTTTTTAAGCAAAGGGAAATATTCGAATAAAGAATATGATGAATACCGACTTTTTATAGAACAGATTTCAAAAAATGACAATTCAAAAATCATATTGACCAAAAACTAACCATAACCAAAATCCAAAAACATGAAAATTACCAGATTATTCATTTTTTTATTCCTGTTATTTTCAGCTTCAAAAATAGAAGCTCAGGAATTTAAATTAGGAAAAGTTTCAATTGCAGAATTGGAACAAAAAGTACACCCAAAAGACTCATCCGCAGCAGCGGCAATTTTGTATAAAAGAGGAAAATCGAGAATTGAATACAATGACAGCGACGGATTCTTTTTACTTACGGAAGTTGAAACACGTATAAAAATATATAAAAAGGAAGGATATGATTGGGCGAATCAAAGTGTTACTTATTACAGCGTAAAAAATGAGTCAAGGGAAACAGTTAGCATTTCAGATGTTGTGACTTATAATTTAGTAAACGGAAAGATTGAAAAAACTAAATTAAAAAGTGACGGTGAATTTAATGAAGAGGTAAATAAGTACAGGTCAAGAAAAAAAATCTCAATGCCTAATGTAAAAGAAGGTTCTGTTTTGGAATTTAGATATACAGTAAGAACGCTTAATATATCAATGATGCGAGATTGGAAATTTCAATCTAGTATTCCTGTTGACTATTCAGAATATACAACTTATATCCCTGAATATTATACTTTTAATTCTATGCAGAAAGGATATGTTTTTCCGAAAGTGGCAACGGTTAAAAATTCTAAATCAATAACTTCACAAAACAGAGAAAGGACTTTAGGACCTGGACATGTATCTAAAACTACATTTTCTACAGATAAAGTCGATTACATGGAAACACAAACGAGCTATCTTGCTGAAAATATTCCAGCACTTAAAGATGAATTGTATGTTAACAATATAGATAACTATACGGCTAGTGTAGAACACGAATTATCAATAGTTAAACCATTTAATCAGCCTTTAAAGATGTATTCTGCAGATTGGAATTCTGTAGTTAAAACGATTTACGATTATGATGATTTTGGCCCTGAATTAAATAAAACCGGTTATTTTGAAAATGATTTAAAAACCGTATTAGCGGGGTTAAACACTGCCGAAGAAAAAATACCAGCTATTTTAAGTTATGTGAAATCAAAAGTAAAATGGGACGAATATTACGGTTACAGCTGTGATAAAGGAGTTCGAAAAGCATATCAGGAAGGAACAGGAAATGTAGCAGAAATTAATTTAATGCTGACTGCCATGCTGCGCTATGCCGGGCTTACAGCAAATCCTGTTTTATTAAGTACACGTTCAAACGGAATTCCCTTGTTTCCTAACAGAACAGCTTTTAATTATGTTGTAGCTGCTGTAGAAACTTCAACTGGAAATGTTTTGCTTGATGGAACAGATCGATTTTCAACCCCTAATATTTTACCGTTACGAACATTAAATTGGAACGGAAGATTGATACGTAAAGATGGAAGTTCTGAAGAAGTCGATTTAATGCCTCAAAAAGTTTCTGCAGATAATATTTTTATGAATTATACTATTGCTGCAGATGGAAAAGTGACAGGAAAAACCAGAAGACAGTACACAGATTATAATGCGTTAGTAACCCGAGGTAATATTTCAGGTTTTAAAGAAGAAGAATATCTGGAAAAGTTAGAAAATCAATATAATAAAATAGAAATTAATGAATATTCTAAGGCTAATGAAAAAGATTTTCTACAGCCAATTATAGAAACGTATTCATTTTCAGGAAATAACTTATGTGAATTAATAGGCGAAAAAATTTATATAAGCCCAATGCTGTTTTTTACAGAAAATAAAAACCCATTTACACAAGAGGTTAGAGAATATCCGGTAGATTTTAGCTACCCATTTGCTGATAAATACAATATTACAATTCAAATACCAGATGGTTTTACAGTAGAAACATTGCCAGCTCCTGCAGCCGTTACTATGGAAGATAATTTAGGAACATTTAAATTCAATATTGCCTCTAATGGCAATACCCTGCAGTTAGCAATTTTGCATCAAATAAATCAGGCAATTGTATCGGCAGAGAAATATGATATGCTGAAAGAGTATTACAAAGCCATGATTGCGAAGGAAACTGAAAAAATTGTATTAAAAAAAATATAGCAAGATTAAGTTTGCCTTATTTTTGTTCAAAAATAGAATTATGGATTTGAAAAATGCACAACTAGACGTTGATACCTGGATAAAAGAACACGGAGTTCGTTACTTTAACGAGTTAACAAATATGGCGCAGCTTACGGAAGAAGTAGGTGAAGTTGCCAGAATTATTGCACGTCGTTACGGTGAACAATCTGAAAAAGAAAGTGATAAAAACAAAGATTTAGGCGAAGAACTAGCCGATGTTGTTTTTGTAGTTCTTTGTTTGGCAAATCAAACGGGAATCGATTTGCAGGCTGCTTTTGATAAAAAAATGGACCTAAAATCGGTTAGAGATAAAGATCGTCACAAAAACAATGATAAATTGAAATAATTGTGAAATATCACTCATAAGTTTTGAATTATGAGTTTTGAATTTTGAATTATGAATGGGGAGTGGTAAATTGCGGAGCTGAATTAGGTTTCTAATCATTCATAATTCATAATTCACAACTTACAATAAAAAAAATGAATTTAAAATTAACGACGAACTCACCATTCACCATTGATGATTCGCAGCTAAATATTACGGGTTCTAAAAGTGAAACCAACCGTTTATTACTTTTAAAAGCTTTGTTTCCAAATATTACTTTAGCTAATACTTCAAACTCAGATGACAGCGAAGTAATGCAGAAAGCACTTATTGGTAATGATGAAATTGTAGACATTCACCACGCCGGAACTGCAATGCGATTCTTAACCGCTTACTTTGCTGTAAACGAAGGCAGAGAAGTAGTAATGACAGGATCAAGCAGAATGCAGGAGCGTCCAATCAAAATTTTGGTTGATACTTTAAGACAATTGGGAGTTGAAATCTCATACGAAAAAGAAGAAGGTTATCCGCCAATCAGAATCAAAGGGAAAAAAGTAACGGCTTCAAAAGTAACTTTGGCAGCAAATGTAAGCAGTCAGTATATTTCGGCACTTTTATTAGTGGCTTCAAAATTAGAAAATGGTTTAGAACTGACTTTAGAAGGTGAAATTACATCTATTCCGTATATCAAAATGACTTTGGCTCTGCTAAAAGATTTAGATATAAAAACAAGTTTTGAAGGAAATGTAATTAAAGTTTTTCCAAAAGAATCTGTTGAATCAAAAGAAATGGTTGTAGAATCTGACTGGAGTTCGGCTTCTTATTTCTTTAGTTTAACGGCTTTAGCCGATGCTGCAAAAATCACATTGAGCAGTTATAAAGAAAACAGTCTTCAGGGAGATTCAGAATTAATTTCTCTGTATGAAAAAATGGGTGTAAAAACCACTTTTCAAGGCAATAAAATGACATTGGAAAAAGTGGCTGGATTTAATTATCAGGATGTAAATTTTGAATTAAACAATACTCCGGATATTGCGCAGACAATTGTAGTAACTTGTCTAGGTTTAGGAATTGGATGCCGCTTAACAGGTCTTCATACTTTAAAAATTAAAGAAACAGACAGGCTGGAAGCTTTAAAAACGGAGCTTACGAAATTAGGAGCAAATATTTCTGTAACGAATGACAGCTTGACTTTAGTAAAATCAGATACTATTAATCACGATGTAAAAATCGGGACGTATAACGATCACCGTATGGCAATGGCATTTGCTCCATTAGCAATTAAAGTGCCTATTATTATTGAAGATGCGGGAGTAGTTTCAAAATCATATCCAGATTTCTGGAACGATTTGAAAGCTTTAAATTTCCAAATCTCAGAATTGTAGTTTTTGAACCATATAAGTGATATAAGTTCATTTTTAAAATAAAAGCGCAATAAAACATAGCCTCTGGTTTTTACCAGAGGTTTTTTTATGAGTATCTAAAAGCAAATCCGACAGGTTTAAGAGCGTATTTACGAATCCTATTAAAATGTACTTATATCACTTATGTGGTTTGAAAAAAGTTAAAATTGACTTAAAGAATACATTTTTAAGTCAATCTGAAACCTCACAAAATCAAGGACTTTTGAAAATAAAAGCCAAAACACTTGACAACGCCTATCTCACAATCGTATATTTGCAACCGATTTAAAATTTTAGGTAAATAAATCTAAAATCTACATTCTAAAATCAACAATCCAAATATGAAATTATCACACTTCAATTTCAATTTACCGAAAGAACTTTTAGCTGAATTTCCGGCAGAAAATAGAGATGAATCTCGTTTAATGGTAATTGACCGTCAAAAAAACACTATCGAACATAAAATGTTTAAAGACGTTATCAACTATTTTGATGACGGAGACGTTTTAATTCTTAACAATACAAAAGTTTTCCCTGCGCGTTTGTACGGAAACAAAGAAAAAACAGGAGCGAGAATTGAAGTTTTCTTATTAAGAGAATTAAATTCTGAGCAGCGTTTATGGGACGTTTTAGTAGATCCTGCTAGAAAAATCCGTATTGGTAATAAACTTTATTTTGGTGACGACGATTCATTAGTTGCTGAGGTAATCGACAATACAACTTCTCGTGGAAGAACTTTACGTTTCTTATACGATGGATCTTATGAAGAATTCAGAAACAAATTAACAGAACTTGGAGAAACTCCAATTCCTAAATACATCAACAGAGATGTAACTCCGGAAGATGCTGAAAGATACCAGACTATCTATGCAAAAGAAGAAGGAGCTGTAGCTGCGCCAACTGCTGGTTTACACTTCTCAAAACACCTTTTGAAAAAATTAGAAATCAAAGGAGTTAATTTTGCTGAAGTAACTTTACACGTAGGTTTAGGAACTTTTAACCCAGTTGAGGTTGAAGATTTATCTAAACACAAAATGGATTCTGAGGAATTAATCATTACTCAGGAAGCTTGTGATATTGTAAACGAAGGAAAAGCAAAGAAAAAACGTATTTGTGCAGTAGGAACAACTTCTATGCGTGCAATTGAAAGTTCTGTTTCTTCTGCCAATACATTAAATCCTTACGAAGGTTGGACAAATAAATTTATTTTCCCTCCTCACGATTTCAGTATTGCAAACTGTATGATTACAAATTTTCACACACCAAAATCAACATTATTAATGATGATTTCTGCTTTCTGTGGTCACGATTTAATGAAAAAAGCATACGAAGAAGCGATCAAAGAAGGATACAAATTCTATTCTTACGGAGACGCGATGTTAATTCTTTAATTAGAGTTTTATATTATAAAAAAGACCCGACAAGTTTTAGAACCTGTCGGGTTTTTTGTTTTTAATAGTTTTGTTTCAAGTTTCAGGTTTCAAGTTTCAGGTTTTAAGTTTCACCGGCAAGGATTTTTTATTCAGTTTGTGTTTTTTAAATATAAAAGAACGTAAAGCTTTGCAAACTTAGCGTTTGTAAACGTTAACCATTATAAAAATCCTTGCGGACTTTGCGGTTAAAAAACACAAAGCATTTCAACTTGAAACCTTAAACCTGAAACAAAACAAACAAAATTTGTTATTTTAGCAGACAAAACAAAAACACAATGACTTTTCAAAATACACGCGAATTTGCGAAACAACTTGATGCACAAGACGCATTGAATCATTATCAAGAACAATTTATATTTCCAAAGGTTAACGATAAACGAGTAATTTACTTTACAGGAAATTCATTAGGATTACAGCCAAAACGCACCAAAGCTTATATAGA
The DNA here is from genome assembly GCF_028736135.1 of Flavobacterium sp. KACC 22758. Lineage (NCBI taxonomy): Bacteria > Pseudomonadati > Bacteroidota > Flavobacteriia > Flavobacteriales > Flavobacteriaceae > Flavobacterium > Flavobacterium sp. KACC 22758. Next base: position 5,056,044 of record NZ_CP117878.1, on the reverse strand, counting down.
TGAAGTAATGAATGACTGGGCAGAACTGGCTGTTGAAGGTCATTTTTATGCCCAAAAACCTTGGTGGGATTATCAGGAAAGATTTTCTGAACCGTTGAGTAAAATTGTAGGTACGCTTCCGTCAGAAGTTACGGTTATGAATACTTTGACGGTGAACCTTCATTTATTGATGGTTTCTTTTTATGAGCCAAAAGGAAAACGCTATAAAATTATCTGCGAGGAAAAAGCATTCCCATCAGATCAATATATGTTTCAAAGTCAGGTTCATTTTCATGGATACAAACCAGAAGATGCAATCGTAGAAATCAAACGCCGCGAAGGCGAACATAATATTCGTCTGGAAGATGTTTTAGCTAAAATTGAAGAAGTTGGCGACGAATTGGCTTTGGTTTTAATTGGCGGCGTAAACTATTATACAGGACAGGTTTTTGATATTAAAACGATAACCGCAGCCGGACAAAAAGCCGGAGCCAAAGTAGGCTGGGATTTAGCACACGCTGCCGGAAATATCAAACTTGAACTTCACGATTGGAATGTAGATTTTGCAGCTTGGTGCAGTTATAAATATATGAATTCAGGACCAGGAAATGCTTCAGGATGTTTCGTACACGAAAAACACCATAATAACCCAGATTTACCTCGTTTTGCAGGCTGGTGGGGACACAATAAAGAACGCCGTTTTAAAATGGAGCCAAATTTTGATCCCGTTCATGGAGCAGGCGGGTGGCAGATTAGTAATCTTCCGGTTCTTTCACTGGCACCATATTTAGCATCTGTAGAAATGTTTGCTGAGGTAGGAATGGATGCTTTAATTGCAAAGCGTGATCATATTACTTCTTACTTAGAATTTATTCTTCATGAAATTGATAAAGAAGTAGAAAGCACTTTCGAAATTATTACGCCTTCAAACCCAGAGGAAAGAGCTTCTCAATTATCTGTGTTTTTGCATGGCGAAGGAAGAAGCTTATTTGATTATTTGATGAAAAACGGAGTCATTACAGACTGGCGCGAACCAAACGTAATTCGTCTGGCACCAGTTCCTTTATATTGTTCGTATGAAGATATGTATGATTTTGGGCAGATCTTGAAAAAAGGAATTTTAGGGAAATAAGATTTTATTTAAAGAATAATTACTCGAAATAACACAAAATGAGAATAAACTTTGTGTCTTCGCGTCTTTGCGAGATTAAATCATTCATATGAATCAAAAGCATTTTTGCAAGAAACAACACAGAATCTTCAAATTTTATAAACTTTCTGAAAAATTCTGTAATAATTAATATAGCAGATATTCCGTATTTTGTAGTGTATAATTCTAAAAACTACAATCATGAAAGGCTTATATATTTTATTCGCGGTAATACTTATAACTTCTTGTCAAAATCAAAGCAAAGAAGATTTAAATAAAGCCAAACAAGCCAGTATTGATTCAATGAAAGTTGAGATTAACAAACAGCGTGTTATCGATTCGATGAAGACTGAAATGGCGAAGATAAAAGAGGAACAAAGAGTCGAATCTCAAAAAGAAAAAGTTGTTGTTGTGCATCAGCAGGCTGCAAACGGAAATACTGCCACAACAACTACAACTACCAAAAAGAAAGGCTGGAGTGCCACTGCTAAAGGTGCTGTAATTGGTGCTGGTGTTGGTGCCGCAACCGGGGCAATCGTTAGCAAGAAAAAAGGCGAAGGTGCCATAATTGGCGGATTAGCCGGAGCAGCTTTAGGAACCGGAACTGGTGCTGTTATTGACAGCAAAAATAAGAAAAAAGAATAGAATCAAAATTCTATAGAAAATAAAACGGCCGATTTAGATTTCTAAATCGGCCGTTTGGCTTATACTAATTCCAGTGTTGGAATTTGAATGGCATTTAATTCTGTTTTATAAAAATCAAATTGGTTTTTAATTTTCGTTTCGTCTGCTTTAAAATAAAAAGTAGATGAAAAAAGTTTTTGATAAAATTCAATTCCTTCTAAAATATTCGTTTTAAAAGAATTCCATTTTTTAATCTGAATAGCAGTTACTTCTCCTGAAATGGTTTCAATTTCGTTTCTGAAATAATCAACATACATTTTTAATTCCTTCACAAATAAATTTGGACGATCTGTTCTCAAAATCGATTTTCCCTGATAAATGTGCTGTATCATTTCTTTTAAAGAAACTTCCTGATCAAAATATGCCAGATTTGGTCCAGGGCAAATCACGACACCCTGAGCCTGGCCTTTTATTTTAATATCATTTTCCAGATAAGAAGCATTGGCAAGACCAACACACAAACAAGATTTCTCAGTAATTTTAATTTTGCTTTTTTCGAATTCTTCGGCAGATAAAGTATCTTTTTTGGCTTCTAATTCTTCCAATTTAATATCCTGATATTTTTTGGATGCTGTACAAATCCCATGCGGATCATATTCTTTGCTTAAAGCCAAGAATTTTTTCGGACAAGAACTTCCGGCTTTATTCTCATGAATTCTTTTTTGTTTAAAAAACTCATTGGTTGTACCTTTTAAAGTATTAAACGGAACTCCCAAAGGCGAAATATTACTTAAATAAAAATCATCTTCTTTGGCATTCATCAACAGGTTTCTCGTTTCCTTGTCCACAGAAGTGGCTTCTGGAACTAATAAAAAAGGTGATCCCCAGCCAACAGAATCTACTTGATATTCATCTAATAAAAATTCATGTTCCTCTGCTGTTCCCACACCGCCTTGAACGGTAATTTTTAATTCTAAAGGGTTTTCTGGAAAATGTTGATTTTTTGCCTGTAAAGCTTTAATCATTAAGTCGTGGGCAGATTGTATCAATTGATCTTTTTTCTGCTTGAATTCTTCTAAAATAGTACCCAATAAGAGTCCATCAGTAGCAAAGGCGTGACCGCCGCAGTTTAATCCTGATTCAATTCGGTATTCTGAAACCCAAAGTCCTTTTTTGGCTAAGAAATTTCCCTGAATCATAGCTGATCTAAAATCGCTTACTTTTAGAATGATTTTCTTTTTCAGTTCATTATTTTCATTTGGAAAAAAATCTTTGAAGTTTTCGAAGTAACCAAACAGCCTCGGATTCATTCCTGCAGAAAGTACAACAGAAGATGCAAGATTACTATTGGCAAAACCTCTTAATGCGGCATGAGCATCGTTAAACTCAATTGGCAGCTGTTCGTTTTTTAAGAAATTATCTTTATCCAACTTCGTCATAATGTTAACATCTATTTCGCCTGGAAAAAGATGTGTTTCAATATAATTCTGAATATTTTCTTTAAAAGCAATTCCGTCATCTAATAAATTCTGGAAGCCTTTTTTAATGTCAGAAGTATTTGGCAGCATTGACATGAAATTCTCTAATGCCGTTTTACTTTCTGCTAATTCAGTTTTGAAATTCTCGAATTTTTCTTTTACGATTTTGTCGACTAAATTTAAGTAAGAAGTAATTCTTTCGGCGCGGTAATCGTGAAATTTCTGTGTGATTTCTTCATACGGTATATTGAATTTTGTGCTGTAAAAATTACGCATCTTCTCAATTAAATCATCATCAGCGAGAGCAATAACAGACGAAATCCCGTATTGTGCCACACGAATAGGGCTGTCTATTGTATATGCAAGACCCATTACAGGAATGTGAAAAGTGTGTAAAGGTATTTTTGCCATTTGTTTTCAGATTAAAATAAAGGCAAATATTGAAAAAAGGATTTTTTTAAAACCTGATAATTGTCAGGTTTGTAAATTGTTGGGAAAGTTTTTATGCCGCCAATTCACGAATTATTTTAAATAAAAATCCGTGAATTGGATGCAGAAAACTATATCAAAATCTTCTTCAAAGACTCGGCAATGCTTCGCCATAAAAAGTTGTAGAATGATTTTTCCTGAATTCTCTCGATTTCGACATCTGCGGTTTTAGCTTTGTCTTTTGAGTCGTTTTTGACCAATAAATTAGCAATTGCTGATTTGAGTTTGGCTTCTTTTTCAGGGTTTTTCTTTTTGTATAATTTTACTTTTAAATCGTCATAATCCAATGAAGCATTTCCTTTTGAAACATTGTCATTTCCGTAGAAATTAAAACGGTATTTATGAAAAACGCCTGTAAATGAGGCATTCATGTAAGGTTTGCTGAATTGCCCCATTGCTCTGACATCAAAATTCGAAATTACGCCCTGAATGTGAAATCCGTCGCTTTTGTCCAGAACATTAAAACTCCAGTCGACATCAAGCGGAGAAGTTTTCATGAAAATGGTTTTTACTTTGATTTTTACATCATTGGTTTTTTTCAAACCAAAACCGCTTCGCAGATTGGTTGCCTGTAAATTGAATTTGTCAAAAGTTAAAACTCCAGAGCCTTTTGAGAAATCAATTTCTTCTTCATAGACCAATTTAGATTTCAGAACCTGCAAAGTGTCAATTTGAAGCGGGAATTTAATATTTCGCAGCAAATGGTTATAAAGATATTTTTTGCTCAAATCGTCTTTTGGCACTTTACTTCGGTAAATATTTGCATCAAAATGATTGATTACAAGAGAATTTGCTTTAAAGAAAAAACGATCGTTTTTAAAGCCCCAATCCATTTTTGCAATTTGAGCCGAATCGAATTTAAGGGTATAAATGTCTTTTTCCTTTTCTAAACGCTTAACAAAATCTCGACGGGTAAATTGCGGAAGATTAGAGAAATTATTAATTTTTAGAAAGTTCTTTTCGGTGCTGATTTTACCAATATTGATATGATAAAAAGCACTTGGTCTGTAAAACAAACTGTCAATTACCAATGCATAACTTTTGTATTGCAGCGGAATTTTTTCTTTTAAAGTAGCATCAGTCAGTAGAATTCCTTCTAATTTTAGAATGATTTTTTTGATGCTGAAAATGGGTTTTTGGGTATCTAAAGAAACAACATCAACCGTTCCGTCGTTTAAATAAATATTAGAAACAGCAACAATTTTGCGAAATGGCTCGAAGATTTTATCTTTAATGCTTTTGCTGTTGTTAATTAATTTCTCGCCTTTTTTGTATAAAATTACTCGCGGCTTGTTGATGATAATGCTTTCGGCTTGGATAATATCGCGAAAAGCCAAATCCCAAATATTAAAATGTTTGATTGTTATGGATTGAATTTTAGAAAAGAGCCCGTTTTTGCTGTCTTTCGGCTGATTCTTCGGACTTACTAATAATGTCTGCGCGTAGATGTTGCGGGAGAAAAGCGAAACTTCAATTTTTTCGTAGTTGATGTTATAAGCTGTTTTGTTTTTCTCATGAACAATAATTGGAAGTTGTTTTTTTATCCAGTAATTCAGCCCGAAATTGGCAAAAATTACAAGGAGAAAAAGAGAAATTATTCCAATTGCTATTTTTTTATATATTGACATTTATAGTATTAATTTTAAATACATAAATTTAGCTTTTTAAAAAGAATGATTTTTACATTATTCTTCTTTTTGGTTACATCATTTTATAAACCTTATTGTTTTTATTTTGCAAAATATGAGAAGATTTAAAAAATTTCTGCTGGTTTTATTAGTACTTATAGTTGTTCTTGCAATTGCTTTATTTGCTTGCATTTTTCATTTGAAACCCAAATATGAAGGCGAATTGCAACTGAAAAATCTCGAAAAAGAAACCACAGTTTATTTTGACGAATATGGAGTTCCTCATATTTATGCCGACTCTGAAAAAGATGCCATGACTGCGCTTGGATATGTTCATGCGCAGGAAAGATTATGGCAGATGGAACTGCTTCGCAGGATTGCTCCGGGAAAATTGTCTGAAATCTTTGGTTCTGTAGCTCTTAAAAACGATAAGTTTTTTGCGGGAATTGGCATCGAAGAAGCTTCGGCGAAAGCCATTGCCAAATTAGATAAAAACAGCGAAAGTTATAAATTGACACAAGCGTATCTGGATGGAATTAATCAATATTTACAAGAAGGAACAACGCCAATTGAGTTCACTTTAGTTGGTGTAAAAAAAGAAAAATTCACTATAAAAGACGTTTACAATATCTTTGGTTATATGTCTTTTAGTTTTGCAATGGCTCAAAAAACTGATCCTTTATTAACCGATATCAAAAATAAATACGGTGTTGAATATTTGAAAGATTTGGGGATTGAAGGAGAATTTAACACAACTCAAATTAAAAGTTCAAAAGAAAATATTGAAGATTATACAGCTGTTTCAAAATCGATTACAGCTTTGTTAGACAAATCGCCAATTCCGCCATTTATAGGAAGCAACAGCTGGGTTGCGGGACCGCACAAAACAAAAAGTGGAAAAGTAATTTTTGCCAACGATCCTCACATTGGGTTTTCTCAGCCTGCCACTTGGTATGAAGCCCATATTGTAACGCCAAAACATGAATTATACGGTTGTTATCTGGCAGGAACTCCGTTTCCGTTATTGGCACACAATCGTGATTATGCTTATGGGTTAACGATGTTTGAAAATGATGATATCGATTTTTATCAGGAAAAAAATAAAAGCGGAGATTCAAATCAATATCAAACGCCGGAAGGTTTTGCAAAATATGAAATCAGAAAAAAAACGATTAAAATAAAAGATACTTCTGATGTTGTTCTAACGGTTAAATCAAGCCGACATGGACCAATTATGAATGATTTATTAGATAGATTAGATCGTAAAAATCCAATTGCAATGTTATGGACGTACACAAATCAGCCAATTGAAATTCTGGATGCTGCTTATGGTCTTTCGCATGCTAAAAATAGAGATGAGTTTAAGAAATCGGTTAGTTTGATTGCCGCGCCGGGATTGAATGTTATGTATGGTGATGCCAAAGGAAATGTAGGCTGGTGGGCAAGCGGAAAATTGTACAAACACGATAAAGGCGTAAATACTCATTTAATTTTAGACGGTTCGAGCGGTAAGGATGATATTAAGGAATATTTGGATTTTTCTAAAAATCCATCGGCTGAAAATCCAGAATGGGGATATGTATATTCTGCAAATAATCAGCCAGAGGCAATTGATGGTTTTTTATATCCGGGATATTATCTGCCGGAAGACCGAGCGAAAAGAATTTCTGGTTTGATGGATGCAAAATCTGATTGGGATAAAGAAGCATTCAGCAAAATGATTTATGATAATACATCTGATGTTTCAGTTGAAACGGTTCAAAACTTAATTTCAAACATTGATTTTAATGCTCTTTCTGCATCAGAAAAAGAAGCGGTGAATGTTTTAAAATCATGGAAAGGAACAAATAATCTTGAAGATGTCGCGCCAACGATTTACAATAAATGGGTTTATTTGTATTTAAAAAATACTTTTGAAGATGAAATGGGAGAGGATAATTTTAATATGTTTTTAGGAGTTTCTGTTGGAAAACAAGTTGTCGCTAACCAGATTAAAAATGAAAATTCGGTTTGGTGGGATAATATCAAAACAAAAAATGTAAAAGAAACCAGAAAAGATATAGTTTCAAAATCATTTCATGAAGCAGTTTCAGATCTTCAAAAACAATTAGGAAACACAATTGCCGATTGGAAATGGGGAGAAGTTCATACCGTAGAACACGAACATCCGTTAGGAAAAGTCGCTGCACTTCGCGGCCTGTTTAACGTTGGACCTTTTGCTTCGCCGGGTTCAAATGAAGTAATCAATAATTTATTTTTTGGTTTTACCAATGAAGGAAAGTATTACGTAAAAGGCGGACCATCAACCAGAAGAATTGTCGATTTCTCTGATATTGAAAACAGCTGGAGTATTCTGCCAACCGGACAATCCGGAAATCCGTTCAGCAAACATTACAGCGATCAGGCAGAAATGTACAACGCCGGGAAATTCAGAAAAATGAAATTGAATAAAGAAGAAATTATAAAAACATCAACTAAACTTGTTTTGAAACCGAAAAAGTAGTTTAAGGTTTAAAATTTCAAGTACTTTACTTATCCCATCTTTGTCAAAGTTTTAAACTTTGACAAAGATTATTAGAGACTAAAAATAAAACCTTTGTCTCTTTGTAACTTTGAACCTAACTCAGAACCTTAGCAGCTTAGCCCCTTAGAACCTTTATTTAGAAACATATTTCCCTTTAACAATATCACTTGCAAAAATCTTCAGATTATTGATAAGTACTTTGTTGTTAGTCATTACATTGATGGTTTGGTAGGCAGGGTCTTTTTCGTAGGCGCTTAATAAAGTTTCTAGTTCTACTTCATCAAATACCACAAAGCTATTGTAAATAGCATCTTTAAAATTTTTATAATTAACACTTTGGGTAATTTCCATAGATTTTTGTTCATTCCAACCTTCTTTAGCAGACACTTCATTTATTTTAGATAAACAGAAATCAATTACATAAGTTTTATAATGTACAGCTTCAACAATTTTGTCTATAATAATTTTGTTTTGCTGAGAAGGCATTGCAACATCAGTATAATTAGTTTGCGATACGCTTTTAGAAGAAATGAACAAGCAGAATAATACAGCCAGGAAACTGTACTTTTTAGAATTTTTCATAGGTTAAATTGTTTTTTTGAGTACGGCTAAAATAGTATTTTTAAAAATAAATTATCGAATTTGAATGTTAGAAATTGTAACAAAAAACTCGGCAGAAACAGCTTTAAGACTGTTTCTGCCGAGTTCATTTTTATAAAGTTTATTTAGTTTATTTTGTTTTGCTTTTTGAAAGTTCTTCTAATACTTTTTTACCGCCTTCGTTTGTAGGATCCAATTCAACAGATTTTGAGTAGTTTGCAATAGCTAGTTTTTTATCTCCGTCGGCTAAATAAGCTTCGCCCAAACTATCGTATACATTTCCGGATTTTGGAAAAGCTTCTACGTTGATTTTAAAAACTTCGATAGCTTCTTTCTTTTTTCCTGTTTGCAGTAACTGATATCCAACTCGGTTCATATCGCCTTCTTTAATAGCATACGTTGGATCGTTTTTCAATTTTTTATAAGTATCCAAGCCCGCTGCAGTTCCTTTTGTATCAAAAACGTCTAATAAATCAAGTGCTAACGATTTTTTAGGCTGATTAAAAGGCTGACTGTATAGAATATTGCGGATTGCGTTGTTCATCTCGCCTAAAACTGTTCCACCGGTATTGTTTAATAAAACCACTAAAATTTTATCAGAAGGAATACGCGAAATGATCGTGTTAAATCCGTTGATACCGCCGCCATGTTCGATAACTTTAATTTTGCTTTTATCTCCAATATTAATTTCTTTAACAGACCATCCATAGCCATAAGATTCTTCTCCCCATGATTTTATATAAGGCTTAAATAAAGATTCCATTGATTTTTCTGAAAGAAGTTTATTGGTATAAAGCGCCTGATCCCAAAGATATAAATCTTCTACAGTAGAGTATAAAGAACCTGCCGCATAAGGAATACTCATATCGATGTAAGATGCATTACTAAAATTTTTCCCTTCTTTTTCATAACCCGCAGCTCTGTTTTTTAAAATTACATCGCTGTGATCATAGCCTGAATTAACCATTTTTAAAGGAGTAAGAATAGTTTCCTGTAGATATTGTTCGTACGTTTTACCCGTTATTTTTTCGATAATATACCCAAGTAAAAAGTAACCTGAATTGCTGTAATTAAATTTTTCGCCAGGTTTAAATTCAAGAGGCAGTTTGTCAAACGTTTTTACAAAGTCAGCAGGCGTATACGGATTTTTTGCTTTGTCTCTTAAAAAGTTTGGAGCACTTGTATAATTCGGAATTCCTGAAGTATGGGTCAGCAGATTATGAATCGTTATTTTATCGCCGTTTTCTTTTGGATAATCCGGTAAATAAGTTGTAATAGGAACATCAAGTTTAAGCTTTCCTTCTTCGGCAAGTTTTACAATTAAAAGTGCAGTAAATTGTTTACTGATAGAACCTAATCTAAATTTTGTATCGGGCTGGTTGGGAATATTCCATTCCATATTTGCCAGGCCAAAACCCTTTTTTAAGATTACTTTTCCATTTTCTGCTACCAAGGCAGAACCATTAAATTGTCCGTATTCGTTATATTTGGCTAAAAGCTGTTCAATTTGCTGCGCTTTGTTCTGGGCAAAAATACCTGCAGTAAAAAGAAAAAGTATTAAGCAGAGTGCAATTGGTTTGATTGATTGTTTCATGATGAATGATTATGGTTAAATTAATGAATGATTCGTTTTCTTGATTGATGATTGAAACTTTGTAATTGATATATATTCAGTAAGTTGAATCGAAATTACGATTTTTTATTCTGAATTAAATCTATACCGTTAAAAAGTTAGACGATTGTTTTGGCTTTTGGTTTCACCAATATTCATTTTTTTTCGTTTTATTTTCAATCAAGACGAATTTGAGCATAAACCAAAGCTACTTTTTATAAGGTCTATGCTCGTAACTAACAATTCGTTTTAATTTCCATTCATTTTCTTTTCTTTCCCCGATATGAATAAATTTTCCAGTTCCTTCTGGTATGCCATTACTATAAAAAGTATGTTCACCCACTTGTACTGCGCCAAAATCACCTAACTTATCAATTACGCAGGAGTTTAATTTTCGGGTTAGTTTTTCTGGTCTTGCACATTTTGCTTCTAGTGATTTTATTTCATTTGCCTTCGAAATATTTAATCCCGAACGATCATCATAAAACTCAACATCATCGGCTATTATTTTCTTAAAAGCACCTGCATCACATTGATTAAAGGCCACATCAAAAAGGAGGCTGTCCATTTTGATGATTTCAGATTTTAAAAGTTTCAGTTTTAGCACTTCACTATTAGTCTGCGCTATTGTTTCTCTTTTTAAGAACAACATAAAAAGAACGAGTATATTAAGCATATTTGACATAGCTCTATTTTTTAAGGTTTGCTGCTTGTTACTTCGTTTCAATATCAACTATCTTTTGTCCATTTTCTCCCAGATAATGCACAACGATATTTTCGTAAACTTTATAACCGTCATCCACATTGGTAAATATTACAAGACCATGTTTGGTTTTTGGTAGTAAAATAAAAATAGTCTGTACGCCTTTATCTGCACCGCCGTGCGATAAAGCATAATTCTCATTTCCTAAATCATAAATTTCAAAGCCTAAACCAAAGTATTTATTTTTTTTAGTTGAGACCTGATGAGATTTCATGTCGTCAAAAACTTTTTTACTTAAGTTGTCACCGTTTAAAACACTGCACAAAAATTTGCTGTAATCTTCAATAGTCGTTAATAAATCATCGGCAGCGTTTACCGTTTTGTTTTTTGTCGGCTCATAAGGATTTCCTTTATTGTCGAAACCATCTGCATATCTCGAAAGATCGATTTTATCATTCCATATCAATTGAGAATCGTTCATTTTTAAAGGTTCAAAAATTAATTCTGAAGCCAACTGATCTAACGTTTTATGGAATTTTTTCTCTAATGCTTTTCGCAGATATTCAAAACCTTCACCAGAATATTGGTATTGCGTTCCCGGTTTAAATTTGAAATCTAATTTTTTAGAATCGTTAAAAGATCTCCAATTTGGGAAACCCGTTTGATGGCTCAAAACAATTCTCGTAGTCAGTAATTTTAAATACGGATCTTTTGCAATATCCGGATCGATCCAGTATTTATAAAGCGGTTCGTCTAAATCCCATTTTCCGGCACTTACCAGTTTTAAAACCGTTATAGCAGTTACAGGTTTTGTCAGCGAAGCAACATTCCAAATTGTATTGTATGGAGCAGAAACGCCTTTTTGAAGTTCACCAAAAACTTTTACCTGTTTTAGTTTTCCATCTGCAATAATTCCAATTCCTAAAGCCGGAACATTGTTTTCTTTAAGCCATTTCTCAGTTTCCTGATCGTTATCAAAAAGATTTGATTTTCCTGCCGTAGAACTTGTCATTTCGTGGTTGTAGCTTAATGACCGAGCGAGTTTCCAGTCTTTATTTTTTAACAGCCAAAGATGTGTGAATTTGGCAAAACTTCCGGGCTGTTCCGTTTTATCAGCAGTACTTTCATAAAAACGATGTGTTCCCGTTTGAATCGTGCCGTATAAAATACCATTTTTATACAACGGATAAATTTCGGTGCTTCCGTCAATTAATTCTCTGCGATAATTGTACTTTCTTGTTGGAGAGCAGATTCCGTTTTTCAATGTTTTTAGAAATCTTGCTTTGTCAGAGACGCTGTCTTTGTCGTGATAAAATTCGAAATCGTCAGTGTAAAGATTTTCAAATTGCTTTATATCGCAGGTATTGAAGCCAATATCAAAAAGAAGACTGTCTTTTGACATAATGATTTTGTACAAAGACGAGTTTTTGGCTTCCTGAGAAAATCCGGATTGGATTTGAAAAAATAAAATTCCAACTAAAAAAACTTTTAATTGAAAAAAAGATGGATTGATTTTCATTTGTAAATGATTGATGATTGATGATCCTGCAAAAGTAACCTAATCAAAATTCACAAAATTGTACAAATGCGAAATCTTATCTTTTAAGTGAAAGAAAATACGAATCAGGATCGAATGTTTTCGGTGTAGTTTTCATTACATCTTTGTATTTTTTTATAAAATGCGACTGATCAAAGTATTTATTGTAAAGCGCAACATCGGTTAATTTTAGCTTTTCTAAATCAGAATTCACCATTTGATCGACCGATTTCCTGAATTTTAAAATCTGAATGTATTTTTTAATTGTTAATCCGGTTGCTGTTTTAAATTTAATTTGAAGCAGTCTTTGGGATAATTTTAAATTTTTGCTGATGTCTGAAACCGAAATTTCTTCTTGATTTTTAATGATCTCACAGATTTTTTCGATTGTATTTTTCTCTGAATGTAAATCTGATAATTCTTCAAAATAAACATTTATTGTTTGTAATAAATGTTCAATGTCTGAATCAATTTGAAGATTAAAAGGCAGTTCTTCAGGATTAATTTTGATAATCGAATCTGTAAAATTGCTTAAATCGTATTTTGTAAACATCGAGAGCGTCCAGGTATGAAGCTGAATTATAGTGACTTTGGTTTTTGGTTCAATATTAACCAAAACTTTATTGGTCATTTGCGAACAAAAATAAATACCTACGTTCATTTCGTATTTCTTTTTACTCGTATGAACTTCGATAGCATTTCCAGTTACAATAGCAAGATTAAAACAGCCGTTTGGTAAAACGAGTTTATTTTCGATCAGGTTTTCGCCGATGCTGTTATCCAGGCACCATATTTTATTAATGAACCTTTCAGTTTTTTGAGTTACGTAATGTTCTGAGTATAGGTTCATTTTTATGGTTTGTCTATATGGTATTTTAAAATCTTAAATCTAGACTAAAATAAGATTTTTTCTATTACCATATATTTAAATAAATTACCCAAAATAATCTCGTTTTGTATTCTGCCATTCTTCCAAAATAATACTATAATAAACATCGTCTTTGCTGTTTCCTTCAGAATCAACATAATTGTTTCTAAATAGACCTTCTTTTAAAGCGCCCAAGTTCTCAATGGCACGTTGTGATTTTAAGTTTTCAAGATCAGCACTGAATTGTATTCTTTTAAATTGAATGTTTTCAAAACCAAAATTTAACAACTCATATTTACAAGCTTTGTTTAAACCAGTTCCCTGAAAATCTTTTCCGTACCAAGTCCAGCCAATTTCACATTTTTGGCTCGCATGATTTAAATAACCATAACGTGTGCTTCCAGCAACTCGGTTTGCAGCTTTATCAATAATAAGGAATGGATAACAAATTCCGTTTGCTTTTTGTTGCAGCGTATTTTGAATATAAGTATTGAAGTCCTGATCATTTCGAACATACATTCCCATATATTTCCAGATTTCATCATCAAAAATAATATTCTTAAGTTCAATGTTTCTTTCATTTTCAAAAGGGATTAATAATGCTCTTTCGTTTTCTAAAATGATTTCTGATTGTAATATTTCGCTGTTCATAATTTTGATGTATATATTAAGGTAAAAACCGAAAGCGAAATTAATTGTTTAAAAATTTTAAATAAATCAAATAAAATAACATTTTGTTGTATTTTTAAAATAACTATGAATCCTAACAAATTTGAAAACGGTTGTGAACAGCTAGGAGTAAATAATTTACTTATTTTAAAGCTTATCTATAATTATTACTTATTTTTACGATCTTATATATTAGATTTTCCTTGATGCAAACTTCACTAAAAATTGCTGTCGTTGGTTCTGGCCTTGTAGGATCGCTGCTGGCAATTTATCTTAAAAAAGCAGGTCACACCGTTCATGTTTATGATCGCAGTCCCGATATTCGAAAAATAAATTTTTCAGGCCGTTCCATTAATCTGGCAATGTCAAACCGAGGCTGGAAGGCTCTCGATGGCGTTGGTGTTGGAGATGCAGTTCGGGAAATTGCAATCCCTATGGATAAACGCGCCATTCATTTGGTCGATAAACTTAATTTTCAAAATTACGGACAGGAAGGCGAGTCTATTTATTCTATTTCCAGAGGAACATTAAATCGCAAAATGATTGATTTAGCCGAAAATGCCGGAGCCGAATTTTATTTTGAGCAAAAAATATGGGATGTAACCCTTAGTGATGCAACTCTGCACATTGGCGAAAGCGAAAGAGGCGAGTGGGAAGAACGAAAATACGATATGGTTTTTGGAGCCGATGGAGCTTTTTCGAGAATCCGCCACAGAATGCAGCGCCAAAGTATGTTTAATTATTCTCAGGAATTTTTAAATATGGGATATAAAGAATTGAATATTCCGGCAAATGCAGATAGAACACATAAATTAGATAAAAACTCTTTTCATATTTGGCCGAGAGGCGAGTACATGTTAATTGCACTTCCTAATCTTGACGGAAGTTTTACTTGTACTTTATTTATGCCTTTTGAGGGTGAAAATTCTTTTGAATCACTTACCGATCGTAAAATGGTAGAGGATTTCTTTGAGAAAAACTTCCCGGATTCGATTGAAGTAATTCCAGAACTGGCAAATGATTTCTTTAAAAATCCAACGAGTACTTTGGTAACCATGAAATGTTTTCCGTGGACTTATGAAGATAAAATTGCCTTGATTGGAGATGCCTGTCATGCTATTGTTCCGTTTTACGGCCAGGGAATGAATGCAGGTTTTGAAGATATTACGGTTTTAAACGAAATGATTGAGAAATTTGGAGACGACTGGAAAAAAATCTTCACAGAATATCAAATTTCACGCAAACCAAACGCTGATGCCATTGCCGAACTTTCATATAGAAATTTCATGGAAATGAGTACCAAAACGGCAGATGAAAAATTCTTGCTGCAAAAGAAAATAGAAAAAGTATTCTCAGATAAACATCCCGATAAATGGATTCCGCTTTACAGTCGTGTTACCTTTAGCGACCGCCCATATGCCGAAGCTTTGGCGATTGGGGATTTCCAAAACGGAATTATGGAAGAAGTTTTAAAACTGGATAACATAGAAAACATCTGGAACACACCAGAAGTTGAAAATAAAATTCTGGAGTTACTTCAAAAATAAATCAATGTCAATTACAATATCAAGAATCAATTTTAAATTGAGATCGATATTGTAATTGATTCTTGATGTTTTTATTTTTTAAAGATTTTCGTTAAAACCCCAAAAACGCCTCTTATAAAGGTAGCGCTTGTTACGACTTTTAAAACAGATTTAGTAACAACTTCTGTAGTACTTGGCCCTGCTTTTGAAGATTTTGCCGGCGCTTGTTCTTCTCTTTGCGCGGCTGCTTCATTAGCATCAGCTATTTTTTTATTTAGGATTTCAAAAGCACTTTCTCGGTCAATTTCTTCAACATATTTTTTTACGAGTTTCGATTTGTTGTTTATTTCATCGATTTCAGAAGGAGTTAAAATATCCATTCGACTTTGCGGTGCACGCATCATCGTAGCAACAAGCGGGGTAGGAATTCCTTTTTCGTTTAATGCTGTAACCAATGCTTCTCCAATTCCTAAACTGGTAAGCAGTTCATCTGTTTTATAATATTGAGAAGTTGGGTAATTGTCAGCTGTTTTTTTAATCGCTTGTCTGTCATTTGCAGTAAAAGCTCTAAGCGCATGCTGAATCTTTAATCCTAATTGAGCCAAAACCCCGCTTGGTACATCCATTGGATTTTGAGTTACAAAATAAATACCAACACCTTTCGAACGAATTAATTTTACAATGGTTTCAATTTGTTCCAATAGTACTTTGCTGGCTTCATTAAATATTAAATGGGCTTCATCTATAAAGATTACCAATTCCGGCTGTTCAGCATCACCCTTTTCAGGCATTTTTTGATAAATCTCTGCTAAAAGGCTTAGCATAAAAGTTGAGAACAATTTTGGTTTGTCCTGAATATCCGTCAAGCGGATGATATTTACATAACCTTTACCATTCTCATCGATTCTCATTAAATCATCGGTTTCAAAAGACAATTCTCCAAAAAACAAATCACCGCCTTGTTGTTCTAATTCAATAATCTTTCTTAGAATTGTTCCCGTAGTTGCAGTTGATATTTTCCCATAACTTGCCGCAATTTCTTCTTTTCCTTCTTCAGTAATATAATTAATGACTTTTTTGATGTCTTTTAAATCTAATAAAGGCATCTGCTTATCATCACAATATTTAAAAATAACAGCAACAACTCCAGCCTGCGTATCGTTTAAATCTAAAATTCTTGAAAATAAAACCGGACCAAACTCAGAAACTGTCGCTCTCAAACGAACTCCGTTTTGTTTTGATAATGACATTAATTCAACCGGAAATGCAGATACACTATAAGGTAGGTTTATTTTGGCGTGGCGTTCTGTAATAAAACCTTCTTCTTTTCCTTCTTTTGCAATACCGCTGAAATCTCCTTTTATATCCATCATTAAAACAGGAATTCCGGCATTCGACAACTGTTCAGAAAAAACCTGAATTGTTTTGGTTTTTCCAGTTCCGGTTGCACCTGCTATAAGACCATGACGATTTAATGTTTTTAGAGGTATTTTTACATGTGCTTCAGCTACAGCTTCTCCATCTAAAATTGCACCGCCAAGCGTTATAGAGTCGCCTTTGGCAGAATATCCATTATTAATGTCTTGAATGAAATTGTCCTTTTTATTCATGTTTTATTTGTAATTTAGATGATTATAAGAGTTTTGCTTGTATTTTTAACAAATTTGACGTGTTTTTTTTAGTAGGAAAATGCTTTTTTTGATTGAAAAATACATAAAAAATAATTTCGCAGCTTTTTAAGAACATTTCAAAGGATTGTTTGAATATTTACTAAAACGTTGTAAATTTTTTATTATTAGCCTTGATTTTTGTTTTATCACAAAAATGATGACGGCAAATTAATGAGATATTTTTTAAATTGACGTTAAATTTCCTTCAATAAAATTAAAAAAAGTTTTTTTATTTAAACTAAACGTATAAATTTGCTACCCTACAAGTTAAATATAACTAAAAAATAAAAATTATTTAAAACTATTAAAATTTAAAAAAATGGCAAACGTTAAAGTTAAAAAAGAGAGCACTTCAAATGGGGGAGGAATGATTACAGGGATCATTATTGTAGCGTGTATCTTAGTTGGGATTGTAATTTGGAAATTCGTTATGGGTTCTCCTGCTAACTTCGAGGGAGGAAATCCAGAAACTGGTCACCCAATCAACACTTTAGGAATGGTATACAAAGGAGGATTCATTGTACCTGCATTATTAGGTATGTTTTTAATGGTTGTTGTTTTTTCTATTGAGAGATTTACAGTTATCAGCAAAGCTGCTGGAAAAGCTAACCTAGACAAATTTATGACAAGCGTTCAAGGAAGTATTAAAGAAGGAAACATCGAAGCTGCTATCGCTGCATGTGACAAACAACAAGGTTCAGTTGCAAACGCAATTAAATCTGCTTTAATTAAATACCAAGACGTTAAAAAAGAAGGATTCAACAGCGAAGAAGCTTCAGAAGTAATCCACAAAGAAATTGAAGAGGCAACTTCATTAGAAATGCCAATGTTAGAGAAAAACATGACTATCATCTCTACTTTAGTATCTTTAGGTACATTAGGAGGATTATTAGGAACTGTATCTGGTATGATTAAAGCGTTTGGTGCATTAGCTTCTGCTGGTACTCCAGATCAGGCTGCTCTTGCAACAGGTATCTCTGAGGCACTTATCAACACTGCAACAGGTATCTCTACATCTGTATTAGCGATCATCTCTTACAACTTCTTTACTGCTAAAATTGACGATTTAACTTACTCTATCGATGAGGCTGGTACTACAATCGTGAATACTTACAGAAGATTCAGAGGAAGTTTAAGACAATAATTAATTTTTGATAAATAATTAGAAATAATTATATCAAAATAAAAAATAAAAGATAATGGCTAAAATAAAAATGAAAAAGAAGTCAACGTCGACAGATATGACTGCGATGTGTGATGTTGCGTTCCTTTTGCTTACGTTCTTTATCTTGACCGCTACTGCTAAGGTGCCTGAGGCACTTCCTGTAGATATGCCTTCTTCTACTGTTCAAAGTAAATTACCAGATTCTGATTTGGCAATTATTACAATAGGTAAAGGAAAAGATGGAAAAACTAAAGTCTTTTTTGATATCAAAGGAAGAGAGATTCGTAAAAAAACTCTTGAAGGAATGGGGGCAAAATTCGGTGTGAATTTCTCAGAAGAGGATAAAGAAAAATTTGCTTTAATGGATGATTTCGGTGTACCGGTTACAAGTTTAAAGCAAATCATCGATATGAAAGCGGCTGATAGAACTAAAGCAGAACAACCTGGAATTCCATTTGATTCTATAGACAATCAGTTGAAAGAGTGGCTTTTGGTTTCAAGAAGAGCTACAATCGATCTTGATGATAAAGAATTGCAGATTGCAATAAAAGGTGATGCTAAAGAAGAGTATCCACAAATCAAAAAGATTATGGATATTTTGCAAGATCAAAAAATCAATTCCTTTAACCTAGTTACAGGAATGAGAGGAAAAGACTTTTAATTAAAAAAAGATACACTAAATGGCTGAATTAAATACCGGCGACGGTGGTGGCGGAAAAGGTGGCAAAGTAAGAAGCAAAAAGCAAAGTTCTAAAGTCGATTTAACGGCAATGGTGGATTTGGCATTCTTATTGATCACATTCTTTATGTTAACCACATCGTTGTCAAAACCTCAATCGATGGATTTGTCATTGCCAGATAAAGACGATGATCCTACTAAGAATAAAGATATCAAGGTAGATGAGAACCGTACTATGACAGTAATATTGGGAGAAAATAATAAACTAACTTATTATATGGGATTATTATCGTCTCCAATTGCGGGACCTAAAGATATTGCATATGGTAAAGATGGTATCCGTAGAGAAGTTCTGAAAAGAAAAAAATCTGTTTTAGAATACTCTGCATCTTTAGGGAAACCTAAAAACGGAATCATTGTTATTATTAAACCAACAAAAAAATCAACTTACCGCAATTTAGTTGATATGTTGGATGAAATGGCGATTGCTGGGGTAGATACTTACGCAATTGTTCCTGAGTTTAGTCCTGAGGAGGCAAAATTGGCAGGTCAAGAGTAATGACTGTCTTGTTTTAACATCCTAATAATCAAGAAAAATGAAATTAGATATTATAAAAAATCAGTGGCTTGATATCGTATTCGAAGGACGTAATAAGATATACGGGGCATATGAGCTTAGAAAATCAAACGGTAAAACCACAGTAAAGGCACTTGTCTTAGGTTCTATCTTTTTTAGTTTTGCTATTGCTGCGCCTCTTATTGCGAGCTATTTGCCAGATTCTAGTGAAGAAGATGCAAATACAGATATTAAGATTGCAACGGTAAAATTACCTCCTAAACCAAAAGAGGAAATTAAACCTAATCAACCGCCACCACCGCCGCCGCCACCAAAAGTGGATCAGGTGAAGTTCGTAAAACCGGTTGTTGCTAAAGCAAACGAAGTTACCGAAGATCCTCCAAAAATTGAGGAACTTAAAGATAAGAAAGTAGGTTCTGAAACTATCAAAGGAGATCCAGATGCAGTTTTAACTGTAGATGAGCCAGTAGGTAAAGGACCGGTTTCTCAGGTAGTAGAAGAAGATAACAGTGTATATAACACAGCTGGTATCGAAGTAAAACCTGATTTCCCTGGAGGTATGGATAAATTCTACAAATTCGTAGGAAACAACTATAAAACTCCAGAAGAAGAAGGTCTTAAAGGTAAAGTTTACGTTACTTTTGTAGTTGAAAAAGACGGTTCATTAACCGACATTAAAGTTTTAAGGGATATCGGTTACGGTACAGGAGCAGAAGCAATTCGTGTTCTTAAAAAATGTCCAAAATGGACTCCCGGCGAGCAAAATGGTAAAAAAGTGAGAGTACTTTACTCTTTACCTATTACTATTCAATCTGCAGAATAATGTTAAAAGATATGCTTAATAATATTCAGAAGAAATCGCTCAAAGAGCGATTTCTTCTTGTTTTAGGAATACTGTTTTTTTTAATATATCTTGTGCTGGGTTTAATGATTATGTTTTGGGAAAAACTTCCCTTAGATATGGAACCTAAATACAGATATGCCTTTGGCGGATTGCTAATCGTTTATTCGGCAATACGTTTTTTAAGATTAATTAATGCAAAAGAATAATTATGCTAAAATATAGTAAGTTTTTAGGTTTGGTTATTTTTGTTTTTTTGTTTGCCATGTGCAACCAAAAAAGTAAGAGTGAATCTAATAAAGAAACCATTTTAAAAGGGGCATTAGATGTTACAGTTGACGAAACTGTTAAGCCAATCGTTGATGATCAGGTTGCTGTTTTTGAAGGAACTTATTATAGTGCAAAAATTACAGTTATACCAAAATCTGAAGCGGAGTTAATAAATGATTTATTGAATCAGAAAGCTAAAGTGGTTGTTACAGCAAGGGATCTGACTACTGAAGAAATCGCAAGATTTGAAAAAAGTAAAATAAAACCCCGCGTTACTCCTTTTGCAAAAGATGCGATTGCTTTTATTTCAAACAAAAGCAATAATGATACATTAATTGCGTTGAAAACGGTAATTGATTTCATACAGGGTAAAAAAGATACAGGAATTAAAGGTCTTGTGTTTGATAATCCAAACTCTAGTACAGTTCGATATATGAAAGAACTGGCGAAAATAAAAGATCTTCCAACAGAAAATGTTTTCTCTTTCAAGACAAATGATGAAGTAATTAAATTTGTTTCAGAAAATAACGGAATGATTGGTGTTGTTGGAGTTAATTGGTTGTCACAGCCGTCTCCTAATATGGTTGATGTTGTGAAGAAAATTAATGTTTTAAGTGTTAAAGGACTAAATGATAATAAATACTATAGTCCTACACAAAATGACCTTGCCGAAGTAAAATATCCTTTGGCACGTGATTTGTTTATTATAAATTGCCAAGGGTATAATGGCTTAGGAATGGGATTTGGTTCATTCATTGCCGGAGACATTGGACAGAGAATAGTTTTGAAATCGGGGTTGCTGCCAGTAAGAACGCCTGGAAGAAAACTTCAAATTAGAAACAAACTTTTAAAAGATAACGAATAAATTAATTACAATAAAGATGAATAAATTTAAAATTTTTAGTCTTGCCTTAGTTGCTACAGCCTCTGTTGCAAAAGCGCAGGATATCAAAGAAGCTAAAAAGGCAATTGATGCTGAGCAATTTCAAAAAGCAAAGTCGTTGCTTAAATCAATCATCAAAGCAAAACCATCTGATGGAGAAGCTAATTTTGTTTTAGGAAACGTATATTTAAATCAAAGCGTTGTTGATTCTGCTAAGATTTATTTTTTAAATGGAATAGAAGCATCTGACAAGAAAAACTTAAACTATATTGGTTTAGGTCAGTTAGATCTTGATAATAAAAATGTTGCTGCAGCTCAGGCTAACTTTGCTTTGGCAACAAAAGACATAAAGCGTAAAGATGTAGATGAATTCATTTACATTGGAAAAGCTTACATGAACTCAGTGCATCCTGATTATAACAATGCAATCGCAAGTTTAAAGAAAGCATTAGCTATTGATCCTCAAAATGCAACGGCGCTTTTGGCTATTGGAGATGCATATTACGGAGCTAACAATCAAAACGAAGCTTACAAGTCTTACCGTGATGCTTTTACAGCAGATCCTACACTTTTAAGAGCAAAAATGCAATTGGGAGTTTTATTAAAAGGAGCAAAATCGTATGATGAAGCTATTAAAGCTTTCAACGAAGTAATTGCTATAAACCCAAATTACGGTCCTGTTTACAGAGAATTAGCTGAAACATATTACAAATGGGGTAGAAACAAACCTTCTACAGCTAAAGTTAACTTGCAAAATGCAATTACTAACTACGAGAAATACTTGAGCTTAACAGATTATTCTTTAGATTCTAAAATGCGTCACGCAGATTTCTTAATCTTGGTTAAAGATTACAAAAGCTTAGAAACTGTAGCAAACAAAATGATTGCTGAAGATAAAGTAAATCCTAGAATTTTCAGATATTTAGGATATGCTGCTTACGAAAATGGAAATGTTGATGTAGCTATTAAGTCTCTTGAAGATTATATCAAAAATCCTTCTAACAAAGTGATTGGAAGCGATTATATGTATTTAGGACTTGCTAAAATCAAAAAAGGAACTAATGCTGAGGGAGCTGTAGATCAGGCTTCATTTGATGCAGGTATTGCTAATATTAAAAAAGCTGTTGAATTAGAGCCATTAGTAGTTGAAGAACTTGGAGATTATGGTAAAGAATTATTCGGTAAAAAGCAATGGGCACAAGCGGCTGCTATTTATGAATTAAGTTCAGCTAATTCTGAGTCAAAAAATTATTTGACTGATAATGTTTATTACGGTATCTCTCTTTATTATGCTAATCTAGATAAAAAAGCGACTTCGCCAGAAGTAGCTGCTGATTTAGCTAAAGCAGATGCTGCTTTCGACAGAGTTTTAGTAGCTTCTCCATCTTATGATGAAGCTTACCTTTATAAAGGAAGAATAGGTAACTTATTAGAAAAAGAAGACCAGATTGTTAAAAACTACGAAACGTACGTTGCTAACATTACAGCTAAAGGTGCTGAAGAATTAGCAAAACCAGCTACAGTTAAGAAAATAGTTGAAGCATACAATAGTATTGGTGCTAGTTATGCAAATACTGATAAAGCAAAAGCAATTGAATATTTTAATAAAACTTTAGTTTTAGATCCAACAAATGCTTACGCTTCTCAATCTGTGAAAGCTTTAAAATAATATAGTTTTAAACTAATTTATATGAAACCGATAGTTCTCTTTGAACTATCGGTTTTTTTGTTACGTATTTAATTGACTATCTTTGCACATTAAATTAAAATAATGTTACCAAAAGAAATACAATTAGAAGTGAATAAAGGAGCAATGCTGCCTTTGATGGAGGAATTTTATACCATTCAGGGTGAAGGTTTTCATACCGGAACTGCTGCTTACTTCATTAGAATTGGAGGTTGTGATGTGGGATGCCATTGGTGTGATGTGAAAGAAAGCTGGAATGCAGAACTGCACCCGCCGACTAATATCGATGTAATTGTAAATAATGCTTCAAGTTATGCTAATACAGTTGTAGTTACCGGCGGAGAACCGCTTACATGGGATATGACTTTGTTAACACAGCAGTTAAAAGATAAAAACTTAAAAGTTCATATTGAAACCTCCGGGGCTTATCCATTATCTGGAACCTGGGACTGGATTTGTCTTTCACCAAAGAAAAATAAACTTCCTACACCTGATGTCTATGCTAATGCGCATGAATTAAAAGTCATTATCTATAATAAGCATGATTTTATTTTTGCCGAAGAACAAGCTGAGCTGGTAAATGATAATGCTATTTTATTCCTTCAGCCGGAATGGAGTAAAAAAGAAGAAATGACGCCGCTGATTGTAGATTATGTTATGAATAATCCGAAATGGAGAGTTTCTCTTCAAACTCATAAATACCTGAACATTCCTTAATTCATAACAAAAAACTCTCCGAGACATGGAGAGTTTTTTTATGTAAAAAATATACATTGTGTAAAAAAGAAACATTTTAGGTTATTTCCAGTTTTTGTATTTTTTTAAATTGATGATGTGTGCTAAATGATGATTTCCGTGCCAGGCATACATACCGATAATTTGTTTGATTCGGTATTCAGAATTATTCTCTGGATGAATAAATGATTTTTCAAGATCATTTTCTGATAGATTTTTCATTATATATGATAATCTAAAATGTAATCCTTCCAGTAAACTCAATGTTGGAGCAATTGGCATCGATAAACTATCAGGCATTTCAGACCACAATTTTTCATCATAAGGTTTTATAATCGGATTGTTTTCGGTTAAAGCCCATTTTAATCTAATGTAACAATTCATATGACTTTCGGCGCAGTGATGAATTACTTGACGAACCGTCCAGCCATCAGGACGATATGGAGTATCTAATTGTTCGTCGTTTAGATAAATTGTCTCATTTCTTAATTTTTCAGGAAGAACTGCAATTTCTTTAATTTTATCTGAAATATATTCAGACGAATATTCATCAGGAGCATTAAACTTTCCTATTGGATATTTTAATTTTTCTAAATCTAGATTTTCCATGATTTTAATTTGTTTTAAATTGAAAGTTTAGCCAGATAATCATAATGTTCACCTTCCATAATCAGCTCACATTTCAATCCATTTGCTATGGCCGCATTTTGAAGTGTATTATAATCGAGGTATAACCAGTCAAAAGTTTCTTCTTTTTCACCTTTATAGGATATGGTAAAAGTAAGTTCTCCATAATATTCTGTTTCTGATGGGATCCATTTTCCGCCGTCTTCATCTTCATCAAACATATAGATAATATCAGAGCTGTCAATTAAAATCTGTCCGCCTGGATTTAGAAGCGATTTCAATTTTGATAAATACTTGTTACAGTTTTCTAATTTTCCAAAAATTCCGGTTCCGTTCATTAATAAAAGAATCGTGTCAAATTTTTCGCCTTCAAAATCTAATACATTTTGAACCTGAGCATTTTTTAAACCACGAAGTCTGCAGGTTTCAATTGCTTTTTCAGAAATATCAATTGAAACAACATCTAAATTACGGTCATTTTGCAATGATAAACTATGGCTTCCGGCGCCGCAGCCAACGTCTAAAATTTTCCCTGCGGCTAATTGTAAAGCTTTTTGTTCGATTTTTGGCATTTCATCATATGAGCGGAATAAATATTCGACACTCATTTCATCTTCTTCAGAAATTGAAGTTTCGGTAATAATATCCTCTGGAGAATTATTGGTTTGGAAATCATACATTGCTTTCCCAAAAAGATCTTTCATCGTAATTTAGTTCAAAGTTTAAGGTTTCAAGTTTAAAGTTGTTTAATTTTGCAGCTCAACTTTAAATAGTAAACTTGAAACAAATTTTAAATAACTTAAATAAGTTAGCCAAAGATAAGCATATCGAAAACAAAAAGTATTTTGATAAGCTGAAAAAGAAACAGCCAAAGAATTTAGATTATGTTATGCAGGACCTGCATGATGCAGAATTTAAAAAAACGGATTGTTTACAATGCGCCAATTGCTGTAAAACAACTGGGCCGTTATTTACTTTGGCAGATATTGAAAGAATTTCAAAATCTTTCAGGCAAAAACCGCAGCAGTTTATTGAACAATATCTGCGTATTGATGAAGATAAAGACTATGTTCTAAAAAGTGTTCCGTGTACTTTTTTAGACAGCGAGAATTATTGTATGATTTATGATGTAAGACCAAAAGCCTGCCGCGAGTTTCCGCACACAGACCGCAAAAAATTTCATCAAATTTCTGATTTGACTTTAAAGAATGTTGCCATTTGTCCTGCGGCATATAATATAGTAGAAGAAATGAAAAAGAAACTGCCGCTTTAATCGTTTAAAGTGTAATGTTGTTCTGGAATTATATATATTACATTTTTAATGTACTTTTGAATAAGCTGAAATACCACAGAAAATATAAATCATAATAAGAATCTTAAATTGAATTTAGAATACTTTATAGCAAAAAGACTCATTACTGCCAAAGATTACAAAAGCAGTATATCGGCACCAATTATTAAAATTGCTATTTCGGCAATTGCAATTGGTATAATTATGATGATTGTTTCTGTAGCAACCGGAATTGGGTTGCAGCAAAAAATACGCGAAAAAGTTTCAGCGTTCAACGGTCAGATTATTATTTCGAATTACGATAATAACAATTCTGAAATAACTTTAATTCCCATTTCAAAAAAACAAGACTTTTATCCCAAATTTAAATCTGTTCCAGAGGTAACCCATATTCAGGCAATCGCTAGCAAAGCAGGAATAATTAGAACTGAAAATGCTTTTGAAGGAATTGTTTTTAAAGGTGTAGGAGCAGATTACAATTGGAACAATATAAAAGAGTATTTAGTAGAAGGCAGACTGCCGGATTTTTCTAAATCACTAAACGAAGAAGTTATTATATCAAGATTTCTTGCAGATCGGCTTAATTTAAAATTAGGAGACAGTTTTAATACCTTTTTTGTAAAAGAAGAACAAGGGAAACTGCCGAATATCCGCAGATTTAAAATTACGGGAATTTTTAGTTCAGGATTTCAGGATTTTGATGCATCTTATATAATAGGAGATATTCGACACATTCAGAGAATTAATAAGTGGAATGCAGATCAAATTGGGGCTTTTGAAGTTTTTGTAAAAGACTTTACTCGAATTAAAGAAACCGGAAATCAAATTTACGAACAAATTCCTTCAAATCTTGACACAAAAACAATAACAGAAAAGTACAATTATATTTTTGACTGGCTTCAGCTCTTTGATTTTAATATAGTCGTTATTCTTGGAATAATGATTTTAGTAGCTACAATTAATATGGTTGTCGCTTTGTTAGTTCTTATTTTAGAACGGACACAAATGATAGGAATTTTAAAAGCTCTGGGAGCTGATAACTGGACGGTTCGAAAAGTTTTTTTATACAATGCATTCTATCTAATTGTTCGAGGTTTGTTTTGGGGTAATTTAATTGGAATTTCATTGCTCTTAATCCAGCAGCAATTTGGAATCGTTCATCTTAATCCCGAAAACTACTATGTGAACCAGGCACCGGTATATTTAAACTGGACATATATAGTATTGTTAAACTTGCTGACTATAGCTGTATGTTTCCTCGTATTATTAATTCCTTCTTATTTAATAACAAAAATCTCTCCTGTAAAAGCAATTCGCTTCGATTGATTTTAAAATGATATGAATATTTTCAACCCGACAGTTTTTTAAAACCTGTCGGGTTTCTTTTTGTACATATATTAAGTAGAAAACTTAGATTGTCATGCTGAGCGAAGTCGAAGCCCTTTTATATATATACAATAAGGAGCAGTTTCCCGCTATCCGTTCCAATCTTTTGTGCCGAACCCCGGCACAAAAGGATTTCCACTTCTATCGGGGCTGCGAAAATCTTTTGAAAAAGGAAATTTTAGGGTCAACAAGATAATTGGAGAAGAAAAAGCTGATGCTCTTGCTTGATTTGAGAATTAAAATAACAACAAAAAGACGGCCTAAAGGCTGAAAACTCTGTAAAATCGGCAAACCCAAACCTGCATAAAGTACGAAATCCACATGCAAATCAAGAAAAACCTCACAGTTATTCAAAAAAGTTGAGATTGTAAATCAGCTGTTATGAGTTAGTTAAGAAAAAGTTTTAAAAAAGATTGAAATTATATAAGGAAAAGGCTTGTAAATGTAAATAAAGGTGGTACTTTTGCACCCGCAACAGCGAAAAACGTTCACAGAAATACTGACAGGCAATACGAATTAAAAGAGAAGAAATTTTCAAAAAAAAGATTCGAAAAAGCTTGTGGGATTTGAAAATGCTTTTTACATTTGCACCCCGCAAAACACGGAAAGTTCATTGAGAGACTGGCAGGAAAAGATGAAAAACAGAGACGAAAAAAAAAGTTTCAAATTTTTTTAAATTTTTCTTGCGAGAAACAAAAAGAAGTTTTAGTTTTGCACCCGCTTTGAGAAACAAGCGGTAAGACAAAGAAATTACGTTCGTAGACATATTGAATTGACAGCCGTTTTAACAGAGATGTTAGAACAAAAGAAATAAGAGTAATAGAATCGAAAGATTCGAAATGAACCGATAGATATTCGTCGAGATATAATATTAAAATATACGATGAAGAGTTTGATCCTGGCTCAGGATGAACGCTAGCGGCAGGCTTAACACATGCAAGTCGAGGGGTATAGCACTTCGGTGCTAGAGACCGGCGCACGGGTGCGTAACGCGTATGCAATCTGCCTTTCACAGAGGGATAGCCCAGAGAAATTTGGATTAATACCTCATAGTATTATGGAGTGGCATCACTTTATAATTAAAGTCACAACGGTGAAAGATGAGCATGCGTCCCATTAGCTGGTTGGTAAGGTAACGGCTTACCAAGGCTACGATGGGTAGGGGTCCTGAGAGGGAGATCCCCCACACTGGTACTGAGACACGGACCAGACTCCTACGGGAGGCAGCAGTGAGGAATATTGGTCAATGGACGCAAGTCTGAACCAGCCATGCCGCGTGCAGGATGACGGTCCTATGGATTGTAAACTGCTTTTGTACGAGAAGAAACATCCCGACGTGTCGGGACTTGACGGTATCGTAAGAATAAGGATCGGCTAACTCCGTGCCAGCAGCCGCGGTAATACGGAGGATCCAAGCGTTATCCGGAATCATTGGGTTTAAAGGGTCCGTAGGCGGTTTAGTAAGTCAGTGGTGAAAGCCCATCGCTCAACGGTGGAACGGCCATTGATACTGCTGAACTTGAATTACTGGGAAGTAACTAGAATATGTAGTGTAGCGGTGAAATGCTTAGATATTACATGGAATACCAATTGCGAAGGCAGGTTACTACCAGTTTATTGACGCTGATGGACGAAAGCGTGGGGAGCGAACAGGATTAGATACCCTGGTAGTCCACGCCGTAAACGATGGATACTAGCTGTTGGGCGCAAGTTCAGTGGCTAAGCGAAAGTGATAAGTATCCCACCTGGGGAGTACGAACGCAAGTTTGAAACTCAAAGGAATTGACGGGGGCCCGCACAAGCGGTGGAGCATGTGGTTTAATTCGATGATACGCGAGGAACCTTACCAAGGCTTAAATGCAGACTGACCGATTTGGAAACAGATCTTTCGCAAGACAGTTTACAAGGTGCTGCATGGTTGTCGTCAGCTCGTGCCGTGAGGTGTCAGGTTAAGTCCTATAACGAGCGCAACCCCTGTTGTTAGTTGCCAGCGAGTAGTGTCGGGAACTCTAACAAGACTGCCAGTGCAAACTGTGAGGAAGGTGGGGATGACGTCAAATCATCACGGCCCTTACGCCTTGGGCTACACACGTGCTACAATGGCCGGTACAGAGAGCAGCCACTGGGTGACCAGGAGCGAATCTATAAAGCCGGTCACAGTTCGGATCGGAGTCTGCAACTCGACTCCGTGAAGCTGGAATCGCTAGTAATCGGATATCAGCCATGATCCGGTGAATACGTTCCCGGGCCTTGTACACACCGCCCGTCAAGCCATGGAAGCTGGGGGTGCCTGAAGTCGGTGACCGCAAGGAGCTGCCTAGGGTAAAACTGGTAACTAGGGCTAAGTCGTAACAAGGTAGCCGTACCGGAAGGTGCGGCTGGAACACCTCCTTTCTAGAGCCTGGGTGTTAGCAGTAATGCACGCTTGGGAAAAAAGATGAAATTTAAAGGTTTTGAATTTTAGATTGTATTACTCTTGCTGTTAATTTAAAAAAAATGATAAAAATTAAGTAAAACAGAGTCTCGTAGCTCAGCTGGTTAGAGTACTACACTGATAATGTAGGGGTCGGCAGTTCGAGTCTGCCCGGGACTACTTTTTAAGAATTGACAATTAATAATTGTTAATTGCTAATTAAAAAGACTGAAAAGCTTAAAAAGAAGGAAATTCTAGAGTTGAAAGATTACGGATTACAAATAATTCCTAATTCATAATTCACAATTCATAATTAGATTGGGGGATTAGCTCAGCTGGCTAGAGCGCCTGCCTTGCACGCAGGAGGTCAACGGTTCGACTCCGTTATTCTCCACAAAATAATTGGCAATTATCAATTGATAATTATTAATTGTTAAAGTTCATTGACATATTGAGATAAGAAAATAATAAGAAAGTAGAAAGCGTTTTTGTTATAACTAACAAAAACAAAAAAAAACGGTCTTGTTTTAAGTAACAAGATTGGTACAATAAGCAAAATAAGGGCGTATGGGGAATGCCTAGGCTCTCAGAGGCGATGAAGGACGTGATAAGCTGCGAAAAGCTGCGGGGACTGGCACACACAGATTGATCCGCAGGTATCCGAATGGGGCAACCCGCTATATTGAAGATATAGCACACCGATAGGTGGGCAAACCCGCTGAACTGAAACATCTAAGTAGGCGGAGGAGAAGAAAACAAAAGTGATTCCGTAAGTAGTGGCGAGCGAACGCGGATTAGCCCAAACCAGTGCTGTTACGGCAGTGCTGGGGTTGTAGGACCACGACATTTTATGCATGCAGAACCGGAAGTTACTGGAAAGTGACGCCATAGAGGGTGATAGCCCCGTATGGGTAATAAATGTAATAGATAGTGGTATCCTGAGTAGGGCGGGGCACGTGAAACCCTGTCTGAATTCGGCGGGACCATCCGCTAAGGCTAAATACTCCTGAGAGACCGATAGTGAACCAGTACCGTGAGGGAAAGGTGAAAAGAACCGTGAATAACGGAGTGAAATAGATCCTGAAACCATACGCTTACAAGCGGTCGGAGCCCTTTCGTGGGGTGACGGCGTGCCTTTTGCATAATGAGCCTACGAGTTAACGCTGCTGGCAAGGATAAGTACTTCAGGTATGGATCCGCAGCGAAAGCGAGTCTGAATAGGGCGCTTTAGTCAGTAGTGTTAGACGCGAAACCGTGTGATCTACCCATGGGCAGGTTGAAGCTGTGGTAACACACAGTGGAGGACCGAACCGGTTGACGTTGAAAAGTCTTCGGATGACCTGTGGGTAGGGGTGAAAGGCCAATCAAACTCGGAAATAGCTCGTACTCCCCGAAATGCATTTAGGTGCAGCGTTGGTTATAAAGTTATACAGAGGTAGAGCTACTGATTGGATGCGGGGGCTTCACCGCCTACCAATTCCTGACAAACTCCGAATGCTGTATAATGTTCACTAACAGTGAGGGCTTGGGTGCTAAGGTCCAAGTCCGAGAGGGAAAGAACCCAGACCATCAGCTAAGGTCCCCAAATATATGCTAAGTTGAAAGAACGAGGTTTGTCTGCCCAGACAGCTAGGATGTTGGCTTGGAAGCAGCCATTCATTTAAAGAGTGCGTAACAGCTCACTAGTCGAGCGGACGAGCATGGATAATAATCGGGCATAAGCATATTACCGAAGCTATGGATTTGCAAGTAATTGCAAGTGGTAGGGGAGCATTCTAACAGGGTTGAAGGTTTTTCGTAAGGAGGGCTGGACTGGTTAGAAAAGAAAATGTAGGCATAAGTAACGATAATGCGGGCGAGAAACCCGCACACCGAAAAACTAAGGTTTCCACAGCTATGCTAATCAGCTGTGGGTTAGTCTGGTCCTAAGGCGAACCCGAAAGGGACAGTCGATGGCCAACGGGTTAATATTCCCGTACTACTAATTACTGTGATGGGGTGACGGAGTGATGAAAGCGCCGCGAACTGACGGAATAGTTCGTTGAAGTACCTAGCTATAGGTCCTGTAGTAAAATGCGCAGGAACTGGTGAAATACGATAGTACTCGGAGTCTTCGGACAAAGAGATAGTGCGCCTAAGGGCTTCCAAGAAAAACCTCTAAACTTCAGGTAATTAGTACCAGTACCGTAAACCGACACAGGTAGTTGAGGAGAGAATCCTAAGGTGCTCGAGAGATTCATGGCTAAGGAATTAGGCAAAATAGACCTGTAACTTCGGGAGAAAGGTCGCCCTGAGCAATCAGGGCCGCAGTGAAGAGGTCCAGGCGACTGTTTATCAAAAACACAGGGCTCTGCAAAATCGTAAGATGAAGTATAGGGCCTGACACCTGCCCGGTGCTGGAAGGTTAAGAGGAGATGTTATCTTCGGAGAAGCATTGAATTGAAGCCCCAGTAAACGGCGGCCGTAACTATAACGGTCCTAAGGTAGCGAAATTCCTTGTCGGGTAAGTTCCGACCTGCACGAATGGTGTAACGATCTGGACACTGTCTCAGCCATGAGCTCGGTGAAATTGTAGTAACGGTGAAGATGCCGTTTACCCGCAGTGGGACGAAAAGACCCTGTGCACCTTTACTATAGCTTAGTATTGACCTTGGATAAATGATGTGTAGGATAGGTTGGAGACTATGAAGCGGCGTCGCCAGGCGTTGTGGAGTCATTGTTGAAATACAACCCTTTGTTTATCTGAGGCCTAACCCCGTGCTGCGGGGGACAGTGCTTGGTGGGTAGTTTGACTGGGGTGGTCGCCTCCAAAAGAGTAACGGAGGCTTCTAAAGGTTCCCTCAGTACGCTTGGTAACCGTGCGTAGAGTGCAATGGCATAAGGGAGCTTGACTGAGAGACATACAGGTCGATCAGGTACGAAAGTAGAGCATAGTGATCCGGTGGTTCCGCATGGAAGGGCCATCGCTCAAAGGATAAAAGGTACGCCGGGGATAACAGGCTGATCTCCCCCAAGAGCTCATATCGACGGGGGGGTTTGGCACCTCGATGTCGGCTCGTCACATCCTGGGGCTGGAGAAGGTCCCAAGGGTTGGGCTGTTCGCCCATTAAAGTGGCACGCGAGCTGGGTTCAGAACGTCGTGAGACAGTTCGGTCTCTATCTACTGCGGGCGTTAGAAATTTGAGTGGATCTGATTCTAGTACGAGAGGACCGAATTGGACTAACCTCTAGTGTATCTGTTGTCCCGCCAGGGGCACCGCAGAGTAGCTACGTTGGGAAGGGATAAGCGCTGAAAGCATATAAGCGCGAAACCCACCACAAGATGAGATTTCTTTTAAGGATCGTGGAAGATGACCACGTTGATAGGCTATAGATGTAAAGGCAGTAATGTCATAGTCGAGTAGTACTAATAATCCGTAAGCTTATGTACACCCTTTTCCCGGGCCGAAAGGCTCGGGAGGAAACTTTCTAAAACAAAACTTACTTTTCTTTATCTCAGTATGTTAAAATATTTGCTCGACGTAAGAGCAGTAACTAGTTCAAAGTAAATAGTAAAGAGTCTAAGCACTAATTACTATGCACTAAGAACTAATTACTAAAAACCTTAAGGTGGTTATTGCGGCGGGGCTCACCTCTTCCCATCCCGAACAGAGAAGTTAAGCCCGCCTGCGCAGATGGTACTGCAGTTTTGTGGGAGAGTATGTCGTCGCCTTTCTTTTAAGAATCCTCATCATTTATTTGATGGGGATTTTTTGTTTTTATTAATGTTTTGGATTTGTTGCCGATCGCAGTTGTGAAAATATTCTCCTAAGATCAATTACTCTCTTTGTGTTTTACATTGTTTTTCTCCTTTAGTTTTATTGTTTTTGAATTTAGAACAAGAACATCACCTTTTTTAATTTAGCATCTGAAAAGCCATTATTTGTTGTTTTTGCGTTTTGCGATAGTTTGATTATTTCAAGTTCATTTAAAATCATTTTAATTATTGATAAATTTGTTTCATAATCATTCATGATATGAAACAGCTTATTGATGCTATTAATAGTTTTCAGAAATTAGACGATGAAACAGAACAAGCTATAATGAAATATTTCGTTATTGAAAAATTTAAAAAAGATGAGTTTATTATTCAGGAAGGTAAAATCTGTAAAAAAGTTTATTTTATAAAAACTGGAACTGTTCGAAGATTCTGTTTTGAAAATGAAACAGAAGTTACAAAATGGATTTATACCGATAATCAGTTTATAACTTCTTTAAGTAGTTTTTTTGAGCAGAAACCTTCGTTTGAAAATTTTCAGGCTTGTGAAGACACTGTACTTTATTCCTTATCTTATTCAGATGAACAAATTTTATTAGAGTATCCTCTTTTTTCTAAGTTTCATATTAAACAGCTTCGCCTTTATCTTTCTAAAATTAATGAGTTTCATCATTTATTTAGCGCAATGAATGCCCAGCAGAAATATTTTTTTCTTCTTAATTCTTTCCCCCAAATTATTATTAAAGCAAATTAAAACATATTGCTTCTTTAATCAATGTAAGTCAGGAAACTTTAAGCCATATACGAGCTTCAATTTCTTGACATTACATCAAGAAAAACCAATTATTATTTTTCAACTTTTGCGGTCTAATTTAAAAGATTAAAAATTGAAAAATTATAGTATTAAAAAGGAAGCAATTATTGGCAAAAATGTTCATATTGGAAATTTTTCTACAATTGAAAATGATGTTATAATTGGAGACAATTCCTGGATTGGGAACAATGTAACTATTTTAAACGGAACGAGAATTGGACAAAATTGTAAAATCCATTCCAATTCAGTTTTAGGCGGGATTCCTCAGGATTTAAAATACAACAATGAATACACAATCCTCGAAATTGGAAATGATAATATTATTCGAGAATTTGTTACTATAAACAAAGGAACTAACTCAAAACAAAAAACTGTAATTGGAAATAATAATCTAATTATGTCAAATGCTCATATTGGGCACGACGTCATTATTGGAAATAATTCTATTATTGGTTTTAGTGTTGGGATTGCTGGTGAGGTTGTGATAGGAGACTGGGTTAATATCAGCGGTTTAACAGCTATTCATCAATTTTCTTTAATTGGAGATCATTTTATGATCAGCGGATTAAGTCGGGTGGTTAAAGATATTCCTCCTTATATCACTGCCGGGCGTGAACCATTAAGCTATGCTGGAATAAACTCAATTGGATTGAAGAGAAGGGGGTTTCAATCTGATAAAATTGAGGAATTGAAAATGATATATCGAATACTGTTTCAGCAAAATAAAAATACAAAAACAGCTTTAGAATTAATTGAAAAAGAATTTGATCCAACATTTGAGCGTGATAAAATCCTGCAGTTTATACGCCATTCAAAAAGAGGTATAATAAAAGTCTGCAGATTAGAATCTCATTAATTTGATTGAAAAATTTAAAAAGCCTCAAAATATAATCTTCACTTTTTTAAGATTTGCTACATTTGAAGTAGGATATAAATTCTATCAAGTATTTATTATAAAAACTGTCTGGATATTAATTTAAAGTGAATGAAATGTCAAAAAGTGTAGAAAACCCAAAAGTTGATTTCTTTTTTGATAAGGCTGATAAATGGCAGCAAGAGTTAAATTTAATGAGAACAATTTCTCTTGAATGCCAGTTAACCGAAGAATTAAAATGGGGAGTTCCATGTTATACTTTTCAAAATGCTAATATTGTTTTAATTCATTCTTTTAAAGAATATTGTGCTTTTTTGTTTTTTAAAGGATCTTTATTAAAAGATACCGACAGTATTTTGATTCAACAATCTGAAAATGTCCAGGCAGCACGTCAAATACGATTTACAAATCTTCAGGAAATAATTGATTTGAAAGCGGTTTTGAAAACTTACATTTATCAGGCTGTAGAAGTTGAAAAAGCAGGTTTGAAAGTGGAGTTGAAAAAAACATCAGAATTTGAAGTTGCTGAGGAATTCCAAAAGAAACTGAATGAAATGCCAAATCTCCAAAAAGCTTTTTATGCTTTAACTCCCGGAAGACAAAGAGCCTATTTACTTCATTTTTCTCAGCCAAAACAGTCTAAAACCAGGGAATCAAGAGTAGAAAAGAATATTCCAAATATATTAGACGGCAAAGGACTTAATAATTAGTAAAAGATACAGTCGTGTTTTTAAAATTATTTGTGATAACATAAAATAAAGAAAGATGAGTCAAACAAATAAATTGTCATCAGAACAACAGGAATCATTATTGAATGTTTTAGAAAAACGTTTTGAAAATAATAAACATCGCCATCAAAATATAGAGTGGGAAAAAGTTCTGTTAAAACTAAAAGCTAATCCTGAAAAACTTTGGTCTCTTGACGAAATGGAAAGAACTGAAGGAGAGCCGGATGTTGTAGGTTTTGATGAAAAAACAAATGAATATATCTTTTATGATTGTGCTGCAGAAAGCCCAAAAGGACGCAGAAGTATTTGTTACGATCATGAAGCATTAGAAAAAAGAAAAGAAAATAAGCCAAAAGACAGCGCCATAAATATGGCACAAGAAATGGGAATTCAAATTTTGAATGAAGAAGAATATCGAAATCTTCAAAAACTTGGGAAATTTGATACCAAAACTTCAAGCTGGATTTTAACTCCTGTAAATATTAGAAAACTTGGCGGTGCAATTTTTTCAGATTTTCGTTATGATACAGTTTTTGTGTATCATAATGGTGCTGATTCGTATTATGCTGCGAGAGGTTTCCGCGGTTCATTAAAAGTTTAAGATTAAATAAAAAGATGATATTAGCCTTCGATACGTATTATTTTGATAATAAAGCAAAAACAGTCTGCCTTGAATTTGAGAATTGGAATGAAGATAAAAATTTTAAAGTTCATGCCGAGATAATAGATAATGTTTCAGAATATATTCCGGGAGAATTCTATAAAAGAGAACTTCCTTGTATTCTTAGTTTGTTAAATCAAATCGATTTAAAAAATATCGAAACGATTATCGTTGATGGATTTGTGTATTTAGATGATGATAAAAAATACGGTTTAGGCGGCCATTTATATGAAAAACTAAATAATGAGATTCCTATTATTGGTGTAGCCAAAACTAATTTTGCGAGTATCGAAAAAGATAAAAAAGCTTTGCTGAGAGGCGACAGTGCAAAACCATTATTCATAACTTCTATAGGAATTGATTTGGAAGAAGCTTTTCAAAAAGTTGAAAGTATGGCGGGTGAATTCAGAATGCCGACTTTATTGAAAGAGTTAGACCGACTCACAAAAGAATAAATTATTTTCTTAATCGTCTTTTTGACTAATCAATTGTCCAAATTGGCTAAAAACAGCTTCAGGCTTCGGCAGATCTTTGCATTATAATTTTAAAACAATTAAAAATGCAAAAGACAATTTTTATTACAGGAGCTTCGACTGGTTTAGGAAAATCAGCAGCAAAATTATTTCAAAGCAAAGGCTGGCAGGTAATTGCCACAATGCGAAATCCTCAAAAGGAAACAGAATTAACTTCATTAGAAAACGTAATTGTATTACCGCTTGACGTTACAAATTCAGAACAAATTACAGAAACAATAAAAAGTATTACAGAAAAATATTCTGTAGATGTTGTATTAAACAATGCCGGTTACGGGTTAATAGGTGCTTTAGAATCTTTAAGCGAAATTCAAATCGAACGCCAGATTGTTACCAATTTATTTGGTGTTATTAGGATTTCAAAAGCTTTTACACCGCATTTTCGTGAGAAAAAAAGCGGTACTTTTATAAATGTTACTTCTACTTTTGGTTTAATTGGATTTCCAACTTGTTCTATTTACAGCGCAACTAAATTTGGTGTTGATGGTTTTTCAGAAAGTCTGGCATCAGAATTAACTCAATTTGGAATTCAGGTTAAAGTTGTCGCTCCCGGCGGCATGAAAACCGATTTTGCAATTCGTTCTATGGAAGTTGGACAGCACGAAGCGTATGAAAAACTTACCGCAGAAGTTAGTAAAGGTTACAGCGTCGAACAATTAGAGAATTATACAAAAGCAGAAGATGTTGCTCAAATTATATATGAAGCAGCAACAGATAATAAAAATCAATTGCGATATATTGCCGGAAATGATGCTAATGCTTTATACGATGAAAGATTGAAAAATGGTGCTGAAACCCAAGTTCAGAATATTAAAGCAATGTTTACTTTTTAATTTAAAATAAGATGAAAAATCAAGCAATAGAATTAACGACTTTTAAATTAAACGGTTTTACAACACAGCAATTTATTGAAGCTAATAAGGAAATCGACGAATTTTTAAAACGTCAAAAAGGATTTCGTTCCAGAACCATTTTTGAATTGAAAAAAGGAATAGTTTACGATATGCTGGTTTGGGACAGTGCTGCAGAAGGCACAGATGCGATGCATAAATTAATGACAGAACTCAGCGATTCTGTTGTACATGACATGATTGATCAAAGTACTGTGAGCTGGAACATTGCGCCAGTCGAACATTTTATAAATTTGTGAGATGAAAAATCAACCTAAAATATTTCATTCGATATCAGAACTTCATAAAGCGATGGGACAGCCAAAACCTATGCATCCGCTTATTAGTATCTTGAATTATGGCGAAGCGGTTTTTGACCCAAAAGATTTTGAAAACGGAATTATTTTAGATTTTTATAAAATCTCTTTTAAAACTCATTTTTCGGGAAAGCTTCGATATGGACATGGTTTTTATGATTTTGAAGAAGGCGGCATGTCATTTGTTTCGCCGGGGCAGATTTTAAAAATGCAGGAGGAAGAAGCAGATTACAGCGGCATGTCATTAAATATTCATCCTGATTTTATTCGGCCTTATACTTTAAATGCTAATATTAAAAAGTACGGATTCTTTTCGTATACAGCATCGGAGGCTTTGTATTTATCAGAAAATGAAAAAGAAACTATTTTAGGAGTTTTTGCTAATATTCAAAATGAACTGAAAGAACGAATTGATACTTTTAGCCAGGACGTTCTTATCTCGCAGATCGAACTTTTACTTAACTACAGCAATCGGTTTTATAATAGGCAGTTTATTACCCGAAAAGCAGTTAACAATGATGTGCTTTCAAAACTGGAAATTTTACTGGAAGATTATTTTAATAACGAAAAAACGCTTGAAAATGGTTTGCCAACCGTTCAGTTTGTGGCTGATGAATTAGGTTTATCTGCCAGATATTTAAGCGATCTGCTTCGGAATCTTTCGGGACAAAATACACAGCAGTTTATTCATGATAAACTGATAGAAAAAGCAAAAGATTATATCATGAAAGGAACTTTTTCAATGTCTGAGATTGCCTATAAATTAGGTTTTGAGCATCCGCAGTCCTTCAATAAATTATTCAAGAAAAAAACAAATTTAAGTCCAATCGCATTTCAGGAACAATTCAATAAAAATTAAATTATGGCATCAATAAATTTTGAACAGCTCAAAGAACGTTCTTTAGAAATAAGAAAGCGTTATCACGAATTAGAATTATCGCATCACGGAAGCGAATGGACAATAGAAGAAGATGCATTGGCATTTTTGACAGATGCCGGCTTAGTCGGCCGTAACGTAATGTCGCAGCAGGGAAGATGGCCAAAAGGAAACACAGAACAGGAACTCAAACATAAATTAGGAGAATCCATTTGGTGGCTTGCGGTTTTGGCCGAAAGAATGAATATTGATATTGAAAAAGCCACAGAAGATTTTTTAACCAGTACCGAAAATTTACTGGGAAAATAACTTTTATGTTTTGAATCGTTTTTGCCAAATGGCAAATTCCGAACAAATAACTTTGATTAACTTGCCTCTATGAAAGAATTTATAGATTATATATTGCAATTTGGGACTTTAAATCAGCATCAGCTGGATTTAATTGCAAGTAAAACAACTGTATTGGAACTTCAGAAAGATGAATATTTTTCAGAAGCCGGAAAAATTGCCCAGCAGGTTGGTTTTGTTTTAGAAGGAATTACCCGTGTTTGTTACTATAATAACAAAGGCGAGGAAATTACCAAATATTTTATCGACGAAAATAATCTGGTTGTTGATATGGAAAGTTTCGATAATGATATTTGTTCCAATGCTTATGTGCAGGCAATAACAGATTGTAAATTGCTGGTTTTTTCTAAAAAAGACTGGAAGGAACTTTTAGAAACAATAATTGGCTGGGATGCCATTGTACACAGAATTATTTCGAAAGCATTGAGACAAAAAGTAGAAAGAAGAAGTCCGCTGGTTTCAGAAGATGCTACTACGCGTTATTTAATGTTTTTAAAAATCTATCCCAACGTTATCAATCGCATTCCGTTATCTTATGTGGCATCTTATTTAGGAATTACACAATCGTCTTTGAGCAGAATTAGAAAAAACATTCGTTAAACAGCTTTTTGCCAAATGGCAAATGATTCCATTTTTAAAGTAACCAACTTTGTATTATAATTTTAAAACAATTTAAAAATGAAATCAGTATTAATAACAGGAGCAAATAGAAGCATAGGATTAGAAATAACAAAACAGCTTTCAAAACAGGGATTGTTTGTGTATTTAGGA
The DNA here is from genome assembly GCF_028736135.1 of Flavobacterium sp. KACC 22758. NCBI lineage: Bacteria > Pseudomonadati > Bacteroidota > Flavobacteriia > Flavobacteriales > Flavobacteriaceae > Flavobacterium > Flavobacterium sp. KACC 22758. The sequence goes on along the minus strand of NZ_CP117878.1, from coordinate 5,015,863 downwards.
AGCCGCGATCTTGAAAAAGGAAACGAAATTGTAAAAGAATTAAACAAAGATGGTTTTCAAAATATCAAAGCGATTCAAATTGATGTTACCAATCCGGATTCAATTTTAGCAGCAAAAAATATTATAGAAAGTGAGCAGGGAAAATTAGATATCCTAATCAACAATGCAGGAATAAGCGGTGGCCAGTTTCCTCAAACTGCTTCAGACACCAGTGTTAAAGACATTAAAAATGTATTTGAAACTAACTTTTTTGGTGTTATAAGCGTTACTCAGGCTTTTTTGGAATTACTTAAAAAATCAGACAGTCCAAGAATCAGTAATATTACTTCAGGGCTTGGTTCCTTGACTCTGCATAGTGATCCATCATGGAAATATTACGATTTTAAATCGGCGGCTTATGGAACTTCAAAAACAGCATTAAATGCATATACCATTGTACTGGCTTATGAACTAAAAGATTTATCTTTTAAAATAAATGCAATCGATCCGGGTTATACGGCAACAGACTTCAATCATCATAGCGGTCCCGGGACTGTAGAAAGTGCAGCATCTTTTATTATCAAACATACATTGACTGATGAAAACGGACCAACGGGACAATTTTTCAGCAATGATATTGAAGATGAAACAGGAGTAAGTCCTTGGTAAAAAGTTCTAATTGATAAAAACAAAAAAGACTCCAATAATCTATTGGAGTCTTTTTTGTTTTAAATCTGAATTAATATCTTTTATAAAATAATTAAATGAACTTTTTACTCATATTTTAAGTATTTCAAAACATCCGTTTTGGCTGCTGCATAAGCTCTTGATAATACAATTAATAAAGTCAGAACCATTAAAATTGTAAACCCAAGAATAAACGGAAATACGCTTATCTCAATTCTGAATGCAAAGTTGTCAAGCCATTTTTTTAGAAAATAGTAAACGGGAAACAACGCAGTTAAAAATCCAATTACGCAGTAAAAGACATACTGTTTAGATAATTCTTTAAGCAAAGTATTCGTTTCGGCACCTAGTGTTTTTCTAATCGCAATTTCTTTCATTCGTCTTTGTATAGAATATGATGCAAGAGAAAATAAACCAAATAGTGCAATTAGAATTACTACAATGTTAAGCAGTGAAAACAAATTCTTTTGCTTGGTGTAAGTTTCATAAGTTCTTGCATATTGTTTGTCTACAAAATCATATTGAAAAGGATATTCAGTATCTACTTTTGTTTTCCAGAAATCCTCAATAGAAGAAATCGTATTTTGGATGTTATCTGATTTTAATTTTATATAAACCGTATTGATTTCTCCCGCCATATCCAAACTTTTGATATGATAAAAAGTCATTGGCAAAACGGCAGATTCAGGACTTAGCAAATTGAAATCCTTAACAATACCAATAATTTTCATGGGCTGATTACCAATTCTAATTTCAGTATTAATGGGATCTTTAATATTCATCAGTTTTAAGGCTGTCTCATTTATTAAAACAGAACTGGTAGTGTCAGAAGCTATTTTTTTATCGAAATCCCTTCCTTTTATTATTTTTATTTTCATTAAATCCAGCATTCCATAATCTAATCCAATTGCTTTTTGTTTAAAAAGTTCGTCTTTATACCAAATTGGCGCTAAAGAAGTATCATTTCCGTCAAAGGAAACTAAACCCGTAGAAACTTTATCAACCCCTTTTATCTTAGATAGTTCTTCTTTGATGGCAGTGTATCGGCTGAAAATCTTTTTGCCAATTTCATCTCCTTCATAATAAGATGATGGAAAATTTAATGAAACGGCTAATACCTGACTGCCTTTAAAACCTAAATCTTTATTAGTTAAATATTGTATTTGTTCATAGACGATATTGGAGCCAATAATAAAGAAGGCCGCAATTGCAAATTGAAAAATCAACATTCCGTTGCGAAGCCAAATACCATTTTTACTTCTTTCAAAATTGCCTTTTAATACTTTTATAGTTTCAAAATTAGATACATACAGTGCCGGGAATATACCAGCGGTTAAAATGGTGAGAATAAAAATAATAATCAACTGCAGATAAAACTGACTGCCAATGATCATTAAATTCTTATCCAGAAAATTATTGTAATAAGGCAGAGTAAGTTCTACAATTACCAAAGCAAGCAAAATAGAGAAACTGCAAATTAAAACTGTTTCAAAAATAAATTGTAGTACAATATCGTTTTTTGATGCTCCAAGAATTTTTCTAACTCCAACTTCTTTGGCTCGTTTAATGGCATTTGCGGTTGCCATGTTAATGTAATTCACTATTGATAAAATAAGAATAAGCACAGATAATCCTGCCATTATCCATAAAAACTGGTAATTTCCCCTTCCTTCTGGATAGCCGTCAGCGATTGAATGTAGTCTTGCATCAGAAAGCGGCTCTAGAAAAATTTTAAAATGACCAATCTTTTTCTCCATTTCGGCAGGTGACATTCCCGCTTCTTTTGAGCTTTTTACAATGATTTCATCATAATATACCTTTTCTAACATTCTTTTAGTCACATCAATTTTCGAAGGATCTTTAATTTTTAAAAGAATTTTTAAAACAAAAAGACCTCGGTTTTTATTAATATCAACTAAATCCTTCATGGTATTGACAACCACATTAGGCATAATTGAAGAATTATCAGGAACTCGATAAACAGCACGAACTGTATACATAGCAGAAAGGCAATTGATTTGTTTTCCAATTGGATTTTCATTGCCAAATACTCTTTTTGAAATGTCTTCAGAAATTGCGATACTCGAACCATCTTTTAATGCTGAAGCGGCATTGCCATGAATTATTTCAAAAGGAAAAAGAGAAAAGAAATCACTTTCGACATTGATAATTTTATTTACCGTCTCTTTTTTTCCTTTATAAGTGATTTTGTCTTTTTTATACCAATTATCAGCATAAACAATATTTTCAACATTAGGATCATTTTCTAAATATGCTTTTAACCGAACTGAATTTTCAGCTACGGCGGGCATATCACTCAATTGAACCAAAACCTGATAAACATTATCTTTTTCAGGATTCCATTTATTGTAACTATGCTCGTCGTTCCAATAGAGCAGGGCAAAAATAAGCCCTGCAATTCCTATTGATAATCCTAAAATATTTAATGTTGAGAATAGTTTATTGTGTTTTAACTGGTAAATAAATATATTGATATAGTTTAGTATCATAGTTTTTTGTGGAAGTTAGTTTGTTGAAAAATCAAAAGCAGTAATGATTATTCATATTTAAGATATTTCAAAACATCAACTTTAGTTGCCTGATACGCTCTGGACAGAACTACCAATAAAGTCAAAATCAGTAATGCAGTAAATCCAATTAAAAACGGATAAATAGAAATCGTAATTCTGTACGAGAAATTTTCCAGCCATTTGTTTAGCAGATAATAAGCAGGAAATAAAGCAATTAAAAAACCAACTACACTAAAAAGAATATATTGTTTACAGAGTTCCTTTAGTAATACATTGGTTTCTGCACCCAGTGTTTTTCGAATTGCGATTTCTTTCATTCGTCTTTCTATAGAATAAGATGCAAGAGCAAATAATCCTAAAAGCGCAATTGTGATAACAATGATATTCAATAAAGAAAAAAGATTTTTTTGTTTTACATAACTGCTGAATGATCTTTTGTATTGTTTATCAACAAAATCGTATACAAAAGGATAATCCGGATCTACTTTTTTGATCCAAAGATTTTCTATACCAGCTATAGTTTGCTGCATAGTTTTAGGATCGGCAGTGATGTAAATATTATTTAAGTTTGCTGTAAACCAAGGCACAGTTTTAAAATGGAAAAAAGACATTGGAGGAATTGGCTCTCCAGGGTTTCCTACATTAAAATCTTTTACAACTCCAACAATAATGGCATCTAGTCCGTTCCAGTGTACTTTTTTGCCTATCGGATCTTTTTCATTTAATAATTTTAGAGCCGTTTCATTAATTAGCATTGAAGAAATGGTATCCTGTGCAAATTTTGGATTGAAAGAACGTCCTTTTACAATTTTAATTTTCATCATTTCCAGCAAGCCAAAATCGATGGGCATATTACTTCCGTCAATATTTAGATCTTTATAGTGATAAGAAATTACAGATCTTGCTCCATTTCCTAAAACAAAACCAGCGCTCGAAACCTGCTTAACTCCTTTTATATGCTGCAATTGGTTTTTAATAATAGTGTATCGTTCAAAACGGTCTTTATTAGTTATTCCTTCGCCATAGATATTTCGGTATGAAATATTAAGAATCTGTTTGCCGTTAAAGCCCAAATCTTTCGAGTTCATAAGATCTATTTGTTCGTATACAACATAAGATCCAACAATAAAGAAAGCAGCTACTGCAAATTGAAAAATAAGCATGCCGTTTCTAAGCCAGACACCGCTTTTGCTTCTTCCAAAATTCCCTTTTAATACTTTTAGCGATTCAAAATTAGAAACATAAACAGCCGGAAATATCCCTGCAAGTATTACGGTAATAATAAAGATAACGACAAGCTGTAAATAAAACTGACTGCTTTGCAATGCAAGAGATTTTTCTAAAAAAGCATTGTAATAAGGCAGAGAAAGTTCTACAATAACAAGCGATATTAAAATGGAAAGCAAAGCGATTACTGCGGTTTCAAAAATAAATTGTTTGACAATAGCTGTTTTTGAAGCACCGATAATTTTGCGCACTCCAACTTCTTTGGCTCTTTTTACAGCATTTGCCGTAGCCGAATTGACATAATTTACAATGGATAAGATTAGAATTAAAACCGATAACCCAACCATAATAAGCAGAAATTGATAATTACCTTTAGGTTCTGCCAACCCGCCGGTTTTGGTATGCAGACGAATAGACGACAACGATTCTAAACATGGTTTTACTTCGCCATATTTCTTAATAAATTCTTCTGGTGAAATACCTTGATTTTTAGCATAACGAGATGTCATATTCTCAAAATATATTTTTTGAAGATTTTGAGTCACTCGTTTTTGCTCATTCGGATTTTTTAGTTTTAATAACAGCACAAATTGAAAATCACCCCATGCCTGAGCGTTTCCTTTTAATCGTTCATCCATAAAGTTAACCACGCAGGACGGGTTATAAGCTGATTTTTTATCGAGTTTGTAAACACCAGTTACGATTAGGTTTTTACCTTTCAGCACAACTTGTTTACTCAAAGCAGTTTCGTTTCCAAAAAGCTGAGCCGCCAAATCTTGAGATAAACAAATGCTGTTTATATCTGGTAATGCAGTTTTTGAATTTCCTTCGATAAATGAATAAGGGAAATACTCAAAGAAGTTTTTTTGCGCCGCAATTATTTTATCTGACTGTACTTTTTTGTTATTAAAACGAATGATTTCATTGTCGTAATCACCGCTCAAATAGCAGTAAGATGCTACTTCAGGATTTATCTCTTTTATGGCAGGCCCTATTGGTGCCGAACTTGATGCCCAGTATGTAGTCGCGTCCATTTGGTTAGCGACTAAAAAGATATTGTCTTTGTTAGGATTCCATTGATCGTAACTTTGTTCATCGTTCCAATATAAAATCGCAAAAATTAAACCTGCGATTCCAATACTCAAACCTAAAACATTCAAAGCTGTAAAAACCTTATTGTTTTTGATGTGGTAAATAAATATGTTGATCCAGTTTTTAAGCATGATCCTTAATTTTTAGAAGTTACCAAAACATCAACATTTTTATGATTTAATTTCTCTGAAAGAATAACACCGTCTTTCATTAAAATTGTTTTCTGAGAAAATGAAGCGTCGTATTCAGAATGCGTAACCATCAAAATTGTAGAACCGCTTGCATGAAGATCTGTCAATAATTCCATTACCTCATTTCCGTTTTTACTATCCAGATTTCCTGTAGGCTCATCAGCAAGAATAATTTTAGGGCTAGTGATTAAAGCCCTTGCAACGGCCACACGTTGCTGCTGACCTCCAGAAAGCTGCTGCGGAAAATGTTTCAAACGATGTGAAATACCCAATATATTGGCAATATCTTCTACTTTTTTCTTTCTTTCAAAAGCATGAATTTTATTGTAAAGCAATGGTAATTCGATATTATCATAAACCGATAATTCATCTATTAGATTAAAATTCTGGAATATAAAACCGATATTCTTTTTTCTGGCTTTTGATTTCAGGTTCTCTTTTAGTCCAACCATTTCCTGATCGAGTAAGGTATAACTTCCGTCAGTAGCACTGTCTAAAAGTCCTATAATATTTAATAAAGTAGATTTCCCGCTTCCCGACGGCCCCATTATCGATACAAAATCGCCTTCATTTATGGTTAATGAAACTTCACTTAAAGCTTTTGTTTCTACTTCTTCTGTTCTAAAAATTTTTGAAAGATTTTTGATGGTAATCATAATTGATTTTTTAAAATTTGATTGATGTTCGTTTTTTGATCTTCAGAAGTAAAAGAAACACAGTCGGAAAATTAAGATAATTAATAATACGGCTGATAGATATTTATTTTGTTATTTTTACCTCTGAAAGACTTTAATAATTAATGATTTACGAGTAGAAATGTGATTTTCGTGCCAAGAAATTAAATCTTGTAACTGCTTAATTTTTAAATTTTTATTTTTTCAAAAAAAATCACAATGTCCATAATTGGACACTTTTTGTCCAAAACTGAACAATAATGAAAAAAACAAACGCTTCAATTTTAATCATCGACGATCAGGAAGATATCCTTTTTGCTTCAAAAGTATACCTGAAAAAGTATTTTGAGAACATTCATACCTTAAATAATCCGAAAAAAATAGTCGAATTACTATCTCAAAACAGCATTGATGTTGTTTTGCTCGACATGAATTACCGGATAGGTTTTGAAGATGGAAGAGAAGGACTCTATTTATTAAAAGAAATAAAAACGCTTTCGCCAAAAACAGTTGTAATTTTAATGACCGCTTTTGGAAAAGTAGAAACCGCAGTTGAAGGATTAAAAGCGGGCGCTTTTGATTATATCTTAAAACCCTGGGAAAACAAAAAACTATTAGAATCTGTAAAACAGGCGGTAGACAAATCCCGCAAAGAACAAAAAAAGAACAAAGAGATTGAAAACGAAAACGACTTTTTTGTTGGAACTTCTGAAATTATAAAAAAAGCCTATTCACTTGCCGATAAAGTTGCCAAAACCGATGCCAATGTTTTGATTTTGGGAGAAAACGGAACCGGAAAATTTGTTTTGGCACATCATATTTACAGTCAGTCCGAAAGAAAAAACAATCCGTTTATTGCCGTCGATTTGGGTTCTTTGAATTCGAATATTTTCGAAAGCGAATTGTTTGGTTATGCAAAAGGCGCTTTTACCGATGCCAAAATAGATACGCCGGGACGTTTTGAAATGGCGCAGAACGGCACTATTTTTTTAGATGAAATAGGAAATGTGCCCCTGCATTTGCAGTCAAAATTATTACAGGTTATTCAAACCAAAACCGTAACCAGACTAGGCGAAACAAAAGCAAGACCTTTAAATGTGCGAATTATTACAGCGACCAATTTGAATTTGAAACTGGAAGTTGCCGATAAAAATTTCAGGGAAGATTTGTATTACCGAATCAATACAATGGAAATTGTGCTGCCTCCGCTAAGAGAAAGAAACGAAGACAAAATTCCGCTGGCAGAATATCTCTTGGAAAAAATGAGGGATAAATACGGAAGAGGTGAAATTACTTTTGACAAAAAGGTATTAGAACAAATTGAAAATCATGCCTGGAACGGAAACATTCGCGAAATGGAAAATAAAATTGAACGCGCCGTTATTCTTTGCGAAAACAATAAAATCACCGTTTCAGATCTGGATTTAGAAATCATAACGCCTTATGATGAAAACCCGGACGATATTCAGCTTTCGTCTGTAGAAAAAGCGGCGATCGAAAAAGCACTGCTTAAACACAATAATAATATCAGCAAAACTGCCGAAGAGCTGGGTTTGTCAAGAGGTTCTTTGTACAGACGTTTAGAGAAATATAATATCAATATTAATTAGTATGTTTAAAACGCTGCAAACCTATAAACTGCTTTTTTTTCGATTGCTGGCTATTATTGCGGCAATCGAAATTTCGATTTATTTCTTTAAAATTAATTTGCTTTTTACAGGCATATTTGGCTTTTTTATTGTTTTTCTTCTTATTCGCGAAATGTATTTTTATGTTCGGAATTTTGTCTTGATTTACAATAAAACTATTGCGTCGATACTTCAGGATGATTTTTCATCAGATTTTAAAAAGCATAAAGAAAATGGTAATTACGATGATTTGTTTCAATTGTACGATACTTTGAAGAGCAGGCAGAACGAACAAATTTCAAAAGATATTATTTACCGTTCTATTTTAAACAACATCGAAACCGGAATTATCATTTTACAAAAACACGATAATGACTGGGATATATTTTTGATGAACGATTATTTTTCTTCTCATTTTAATGTGCCCAAAGTATCAAAATGGAAATATCTTAAAAATCAGCTGCCGTCTCTTTGTGAAATTATTGAAGTTGATGATTTTCATGAAATAAAAACTTCTGTAGAAATCAGCATCAACGAACAAAATAACCAGACTTTTGTTCTACAGGCTTCAAGAACCGAGATTTTCGAACACGATTATTATATCGTTTTGTTAGATTCGATCCAGAATGTTGTCGAGAAAAAAGAAAAAGATGCCTGGGTAAATTTGATGAAAGTAATTTCGCATGAGCTTTTAAATTCTATAACGCCCATTCGTTCTATTTGTCAAAACCTGCAGGATTTGGTAGAACAAGATTCGCTTTCGGCAGAAGATCTGGAAGATATTAAAAACAGCGTCGAAACCATGTTAAGGCGAAGTGACCATTTACAGAAATTTGTTGAAGGTTATCGAAAACTGGCGATGCTTCCTTCTCCCAAAAAAGAAAAAACAGAATTAAAGGATTTGATCGATAATTGTCTTCAAATCATGAATCCGTTGTTTAAAAAAGACGGCATTGAAGTAGAGAATTCGATTTCTTTAAAACGCCTGATAAATGTTGATGCGCAGCAAACCGAACAAGTCATTATTAACCTTTTGACAAATTCGATAAACGCTTTAAAAAATACCAGCAAGAAAAAGATTTTAATTTCGGCGGAAGCCAAAGAAAACAGAATCTTCATTAAAATAACCGATAACGGTAATGGGATTGAAAAAGAAATTGAAAATAAAATTTTCCTGCCTTTTTTTACTACCCGAAATGAAGGTGCCGGAATTGGTTTAACGCTTTCCAAAAACATCATAGAAGCACACGGCGGTTATATTTCATTTAAAACCGAGAATGAAAAAACGGTTTTTGAGATTTGTTTGGTTGAGGGATAAGATTTTTGAGTTTAATTTTTAATAAAGATATTTCTTATATATTAGCAGGATAAATACTTCTTTTATGAGATAAGAAAAGTATAAAAACAACCAAAAACAAATAAACCACCATTTAACAGCCGTATAAACAGGATGAAGAACAGACTTTTACTTGCATTCTTATTTTTGACATTTTTTGCATTTGGGCAAAAAACAACTTTTAAAATTAAATATTCTGAACAATTAGCGGTTTTTGTTTTCTTGCAGAATCTCTCTGAAAATTATCCTGATAATGTTTTTAAAACAGAGTTCCAGAAATCGAAATATAATTTTGAAAAATACAAAAATGTAATTTCAAAATTTGATAAATTAATTTTAGACTATAGCTGCAGGTTTGAAGAGTTTCCTTATGGATCAAAGAAAACAATGCAGACAGAAGATATCCTCAAAAAAAATCTAATTGAGACTCGAGATTTAGGAAGTTTTAAAATTCGTTCTGTAGGTATTATTCCAAGTAAAACTTTGATTGATTTGGCAGAAAGCATTTCAGAATTTACGCCAATTTACAATGAACTCATTTATAATCCGAATAAAGAAAAGTTTGAAAAACAATTGGAAGAAATTACAAAATATTCCAATGAACATCATATAGGAAACTACTTTAATACAGGGTTGGTATTTTATAACTCAAGCTGGGATAATGTAATTCCTTTTGAAATCGCTTTTTATCCGCTGCCAAATTCTAAAGGTTTCACAGCGCAGGCGTTTTGCAATAATGCTATAAGTGCAATACAAACAGATCTAAAATCATATAAGGATTTGTTTAGTGTTATGATGCACGAGATTTATCACATTATTTATGACGAACAATCGCTGGAAGTAAAAACTCAAATCGATACTTATTTTAAAGAAAATAAATCGAAATGCAGTAATTATGCTTATCAATTAATGAATGAAGTTTTGGCAACAGATCTGGGAAATGGTTATGTTTATGAACAACTAGACGGTAAAACAGATACATACGATTGGTATAACAGAAAATATATAAACCTTATGGCCAAGCAGATTTATCCATTGGTTAAAGAATATATTGATGAGAAAAAGCCAATGGATAAAAATTTTATCGATAAATATATCCAGACTTATGAGGTAAATTTTCCAGATTGGATCAATGAACTGGATAATATTATGACTTATAGATATGTACTTTCAGAAAATGAAAATGATTTTACTGCAATAGGAAGAATGTTTCGTTATCGTTCCAGAACACAATATGATTCTGAGATTACAGGAACAAGCATTGAAAAAATGAAAGAAACACCGTTGACAAAAGTCATCATCATTTCTAAAAACAATTCTCAAAAGCTAAAACTGATAAAAAGTAAATTTAAGGAATTAAAAAAATGGCAGTTTAAAGCAGACAAGGAGTTTGCAGAAAAAATCCTTCTCGATGACAAAAGCCAGTTGATTGTAATAAATCAAAAAGAATCTACAATTGAATCTCTTATTAAAACCATAAAATGAAAAAAGTAAATAGTTTTTTAGTATCAGTGATCTGCATTTGCTTTTCATCTGCACCGGCATTTGCTCAATTAACATCGCAGCAAATTGATGTGTTAATGGAATCTGCCCTGACAAAGTTTAAAGTGGCAGGCGCATCAATTGCTGTTGTTAAAGATGGAAAAATAATTCACTTAAAAGGATATGGAGTTGGTTCTGTAGAAACAAAAAAAGCAGTAAATGAAAATACTAATTTTCAAATTGCCTCAAACAGTAAAGCATTTACCACGGCAGCGCTTTCTATTTTAGAAGATGAAGGAAAAATAAAATGGACCGATAAAGTAAGAGATTATCTCCCGGAGTTTAAAATGTATAACGATTATGTAACCGAAAATTTCAACATACAGGATTTATTGACTCATCGGAGCGGACTAGGTTTAGGAGTGGGCGATTTGATGTTTTTTCCCGATGGTTCTAATTTTACCATTAAAGATGTCTTGACGAGTTTTCAGTATTTTAAACCCGTTTCGGCTTTTAGAACCAAATTTGATTATGATAATTTGCTTTATATTGTAGCCGGAGAAGTAATTGCACGGGTAAGCGGTATGAGTTATGAAGAATTTGTACAAAAAAGAATCATTATTCCTTTGCAAATGAATAATACGTTTGTGGGAAGCAGTTTGATAAAGGACAAATCTAATTTTGCGGTTTCGCATTCGTCTGAATCCGGAACTATAAAAACAATTGACGCTTTTGGAGATCAAATGAATGCGGCTGCGGGCGGTATATTTTCTAATGCTTCAGATATGGCAAAATGGATGATTGTTCGTTTGAATAAAGGCCAATATGGAGAAGATCCAAAAACAACACTTTTTTCTTTAAAAAACCATAAAGAAATGTGGAGAATCCACACGGTTCAGGAATCAGATGAAAACTCAAGATATAATTTTCATTTTAACGGCTATGGTTTAGGCTGGCAAGTATCTGATGAAAAAGGAAATTTAAAAGTATCGCATACCGGAGGTCTGCCGGGAATGCTTTCTATTGTAACCATGTATCCGGATCTCAATTTAGGGATTGTAGTTTTAACCAATACTGAAAATGGCGGAGGCGGACTTTTTTCCGCAGTTTCTAATACAATTTCAGACAGTTATTTGGGTTTAGACGATTTTGGCTGGACAGATAAATTAGTCGAATGGATGAAAGAGGATAGAAATACGGGTGATGATGTAACCAAAAAAGTATGGGAAAAAGTTAAGCTTTCAAAAAATGTAAAAATAAAAAACGAAGACTTTATAGGTGTTTATGCAGACAAATGGTTTGGCGAAATTGAAGTATTTGAAAAGAACAAACAATTATGGTTTAAATCCTGCCGTTCGCCTAAATTAAATGGCCCGATGGCTTTTTATAATGCCAATACATTTGCTGTAAAATGGGAATATCAAGCTATGAATTGCGATGCATTAGCCATGTTTTCTCTGGATGAAAACGGCAAAGCTCAATCTATTAAAATGAAAGGGATTTCTCCAAACATCGATTTTAGTTTTGACTTTCAGGATTTGGATTTAATAAGAGTTAGATAAATATATTAGATAAGATAAAAAAGCTGGTATATTTGCAACAATGAAGTATAGACTATACTCTATGCTTTATTGTTTTTTATTAAAAAATAAAACTATGCTTATAAACGAATTATCAAAAAGAACAGGATTGTCAATTCATACAATTAGATATTACGAGAATTTAGGAATGATCAAAGGATTGACTGATGAAAAGGTGGTGTCGAATAATTATAAACATTACGATGCCAATACTATTCAGCGATTAGAAATCATTATAGAAGCAAGAGAAGTTGGATTTACTTTAGCAGAAATAAAAAAAATATTGACCAGCTGGTTCGAAACAATAGATTCGAAACCGGAAACACTTGAGCTTTTTCAAGCCAAAATAAAAGAGATTGATGATAAAATGAAATATTTTAAACAAACCAAAAGTCTTCTTGAAAAAGTATGCGAGAAAATACAAAGTAATAATGATTGATTATTAAAGTTTAAAAGCGTGTAAAGAACTCCTTAAAAAATTAAGGAGTTTTTTATGGTTATTATTTTAGCTATTTAAGAAAAGTTTTATACGGAATTTAAGAAATTAATAAGAGATTTTACAAATAGTCTTATATTCGCTTTTGAACTCATAGAATTAACAGAGAAGTAAAATAAACTAAAAACAAGGACCAGAGTTAAATTATAACACTAATTATGCAAGAAGAAATAACCAAACATTCAAACAAAATTTATAAAACTGTGAAAAATTCAGAACATACATTGGGAGAAAAAGTAAAAGAAATAATAATAGAAATATTTATAATCGTTTTTGCCGTAACACTTTCAATATGGCTGCACAGTTGGAGTGAGCATAGCCACCAACAAGAAGAAGTATCTGTGTTTCTTTCTACTTTAAAGAATGATTTGCAAAATGACGTAAAAAGTATCGACAATGAAATGGAAGCATATCAAAAAACAAACAAAAGCTATGAGAAGATTTTGGCATTAACGACTTCCCAGCTGGATAGTATTTATAAGTCTAAAAATAAAGTTAGTTTTCCTATTCATTCGCATGGGCAAATATTGAATATAGGTAATTATGAAGGTTTTAAATCAAGTGGTAAAATTGGTTACATTGAAAATGAAGAATTAAAACAGAAAATTTTAAACTATTACCAAATATTTGTACCAGCTGTTAATGAAGTTAATAAAATGTACAATGATTATCTGTTTAAGTGTTTTGATAAAGAAATAGAAAATGCAGATAAATCTGAAAAAGAATTATATTCAGATCCGAAATATAAAAAAACGCTTGAGTATCTTGTTAAACTAGGAAACAATAATCTTAGGGTTTATAACGAAAATACAAAACCACTTGCAGTTGAACTTATTAAAGAAATTGACAAAGAGTTGAATAAATAAAAAGTTGAAGCATAAAAAAACTCCATTAGAAATAATGGAGTTTTTTTATGTTTTAAAAGGTTATTTTCCTTTTACTATTTTTTCAAGATATTCAACTTTATCTTTTTCTGTCTGGATCAAACGTTCATAAAGTTTTTCTTTTTCTTGATAAAGTTCTACAACTTTATCAAGCGGATTAAAAGTAGGTTGAAAATTGACTGCATTTAATGTTGAACTGTCGTGACTATTAAATGTATTATTAATGATGCTTAGTATGTTTTCGTCGCTGTAATTTTTAATACCTTCAGCTGTAACGCCAAGTGCTTTTGCAACTGCCGTAAGCTTTTCTTCATCAATAGTTTCGCTGTTTTCCATAGCAGAAATAGCTTGTTGATTTGTTCCTAAAGCTTGTGCCAAAGCTTCCTGTTTCATATCACGAAGTTCGCGTATGCGACTGATGTTTCTTCCAATGTGTTTTGGTCTTGATAGTGTGCTCATAATTCAAAGATAATAATTAAGTATAATAAACAGGAACTGTAAAAAACAGGTTTTAAATGTATGTTACAGTTGTTCTTTGGGAGCGGTAAACAAAAATACAATTTTTCTGATAAGTATTTTTAAACTGAAACACTTTTACTCTGTCTTATTTCTGTCAATAAGATTTGCCATATTAGAATTAAACAGCGGAAGATTTTCATCTAAAGAAGAAAAGAAATCAAGATCGGCGTTTTCTACTTCAATAAGACCTTTTTGCAAAATTGTTTCGCCTGTATTCGTTAATCGAATGGTTTTTGCTCTTGTATCAGTTTCATGTTCGTGTCTTGTAATAAAACCTTTTTCTTCAAGCGTTCGCAATACTTTTGAAACCATCATTCTGTCGGCATTACTTTGGTTCGCAATATCAATTTGCGTTACAGAATCGCTTTTTTTTGAAAGCCAGCCCAAAGCAGCCAGCAGCACAAATTGAGTCTGCGTTAAATCCAGCGGATCTAAAACTTTTTTTAGTTTGCGCTGCCAAAGCATGGTTAGCTGTCCAAGTAAATATCCGGGACTGTCTTTTGGACTTTTAAAATGAAAATTAATTTCCTTAGCCATAATAATGTTGAAGCATTTTTGTCAATATTAAAAATCAAGTTTATTGGTTTCAAAGATAGCCATCAGAACCAAATTACGGATTATTTGCTTTTATTTTGTCTCTAAAAAAGTAAGTTTATAACCGTCGAGATCTTTTACATGAAAAGCTCTTCCAAACGGAGTATCTATAATTGGTCCCGCCGTTGTTATTCCGTTTTCGATGAATTTCTCTTTTAGTTCGTCTACATTTTCGTTAACAGCAAACCAAAGTGCTACGCCAATTCCTAATTCTCGATCTTCTAAAGGTTCAAGCGGAGTACGAATAGCAAAACTTGCTCTTCCTTCGTTGTATTTAAAAATACAAGCCTGCGGATTAGTATTTCCAACTTCAAACCCTAATTTCTTTTCGTAGAAGTCTTTTGATGCTTCTAAATTTTTTACTTGTAATGATGCAAATGTAAGTTCTTTCATTTTCTTAAAATTAAATTGTTGTCGCAAATATAGTATACGTGACAACAATATGCAAATAATTTTGATTTTTTTAGAAATTACACAATCTTGTTATTCCGAATGAAGGGAGAAATCGCACAATATCAGCCGATTCTCATAAGAATTTTATAAAGTGATATTATGCCTTTTTCTTGCAGTTAATATTGTATGAATGTCAACTTCGGTTTCTGATTTTCTATATTCTCCTGCTGGCGCGAGCGTCTCGCTCGTGCCAGCAGGAGAAGAAAAATTGAGCTTTATAAAAAGTAGATCGTAAAGCTACAAATCGAACATGTTTCTTGCTGATTTGCAGCTACTATAGTAAATCACTGTTAATAGTAGTTTTAATTATAATACTCTGATATTGTAATAATTGTGCTTTTTTCTTTTTCTGAAATTTCTATCCTTTCAGAAATTAAATTATCTTCTGGATCATCATCTTCAAATTCCAAAAAAAATGATGATTTACTATTATCAATTTTTTTAAATTGACCTTCAATAAGCTTGTTGCAATAATTATTAAATTTAAATTTACAGGCTACATCGTTAATTTTTCTTATCAAAGTACTGTCTAATTCTTTATTTTGGTAGATATTGGTTTTGATTTCTACTGAACTGACAAAATGGGTACAACCGCCTTTATACACAGTTAGAGTATCATTATTATATATTAATGTTGCTTTGTTAGTTTTTGAATCCCAAACATATTTTTTGATTTCAAGTTCACTCAGCCATTCTTCTGTTATTTTTTTGTAATTGTCATCAAATACACAATCAGAATCGTTTTCTAATTCATCATCATCTATTTTAACAACCGAATCGGATTTAATATTTTTAATTATAACATTTTCTGTTTTTGTCTTTTTTTCTGTACAAGAAAGACTTATAATTAATATCAATACAGAATAGAATGTTTTTTTCATAAAATAACTCTTAAATAGGATATGTGTTTAATGATGTTAGACTTATTTTCATCAAAATTGGGTTGGTAAGTCTAAATAATGTTGGTATTTTTTGTTTTAAAAATAGAACTTTTATTTGATAAAACTTCAAGCGTGTCTCTTATCTGTTTAATGCTTTTTCCTGCTCGCGCATAAAAGAGGAATCGCATGATTTTAAGGTTTTAGATGTTTTTTGAATAAGCATAAAAAAAAGTCCTAATTTTCATTAGGACTTTTTTGTGGGGAGAGCAGGATTCGAACCTGCGAAGTTCACACAGCAGATTTACAGTCTGCCCTCGTTGGCGCTTGAGTATCTCCCCAAATATGAGGTTGGATTTATAATCCTTGAACATTCGCAAAAGCGTAAAAAAAACTCCTTAATTTCTTAAGGAGTTTCTTGGTGGGCGATGATAGCTTGTTCCGATTTTTCATCGGAAGGTTCGAACCCCCGGCCACTTCTGATGAAAAATCGGAATGCTCTGAACCAGCTGAGCTAATCTTTATCATCAATTAATTTCTGAATTTGAATTCTGCTTTTCCAAGATTTAATTTGTAATTCTCTTTTATGTGCAGGTTCTTTTTTTTCGTAATTTTCAGTATAAATAACTCTCCAGTCATTTACATTTCCAGAAAAACCTTTGCTTTTTTGATTATGACGAATAAGCCTTTTTTCTAAATTAGAAGTAAATCCAATATAAAATTTATTCTTGCTTTCGCTAAATAAGATATAAACAATAAAATTCATGAAATGTATATAAAGCAAAAAACTCCAAAATCATAAGACTTTGGAGTTTTGGAATTTCTGTGGGCGATGAGGGGTTCGAACCCCCGACCCCCTCGGTGTAAACGAGGTGCTCTGAACCAGCTGAGCTAATCGCCCTATTTTACTAGGTTGCTATCGTTTGTGATTGCGAGTGCAAATATACGCTAGTTTTTGAGTTCTGCAAAGAAATTCGAATAAAAAATAAAACTTTTTTTAAAATAAGTTCTATTTCGTTGTTTATGAATTTGTTAAAAAATAGATTTTTTTCTATTTTTTTGCTGAGGTTGGTCTTTACTTAAGACAATGGCAATTCGGCAACAACAAAAGTACTTCCGCCAACGTAAATAAAATCATTTTTTGAGGCATTTTGTTTGGCTTTCGCGAAAGCGCTTTCAACTGAATCGTATTTTTCTCCAATTAAACCGAAGTTTTTAGCTGCGTTTTGCAATGTTTCAGTCGGTAAACCACGAGATGAATTTGGACTACAGAAATAATATTGCGCCTCTTTTGGGAAAAGCGGTAAAATAGAATCCAGATCTTTATCGTTTACAACACCCAAAACAATATGAAGTTTTTCATATTTTTCATTTCGAAGCTGATTCATTACCACCGATAATCCGTGTTTGTTGTGCGCCGTATCGCAGACAATTTTTGGGTTTTCTCCCAATTGCTGCCATCTTCCCTGCAACCCTGTATTTTTAACCGTATTCAATAATCCTGATTTCAGGCTTTCATCTGAAATTTTGAAATCAGTTGTTTCATTTACGATTTTAATAGTCTGCTGAACCGTCTTTTTATTATGAAACTGATAATCGCCAATTAAGTCTGATGGAAAAACTTCTGAAATTAAATCTGAAGCAAAATATATAGGCGCTTTGTTTACTTCGGCTTTAGCCAAAAATACAGGCTGTGTTTCCGGAGTATATTCGCCAATTACAACTGGAACATTTGGTTTAATAATTCCGGCTTTTTCGCCTGCAATGGCTTCAAGCGTATTTCCTAAAAACTGAGTATGGTCTAAACCAATATTGGTAATTACCGAAACCAATGGCGTAATAATATTAGTTGCGTCGAGTCTTCCGCCCAAACCAACTTCAATAATCGCGATATCTGTTTTTTCTGTAGCAAAATAATCAAACGCCAAACCAACGGACATTTCGAAAAAGCTCATATCATTGGCTTCAAAGAAATCTTTGTGTTTTGCGATAAATTCACACACAAAATCTTCGATGATTTCCTGACCGTTTATTTTGATTCTTTCTCTGAAATCTTTTAAGTGCGGCGACGTGTACAAACCTACTTTATAACCCGCTTCCTGCAAAACCGAAGCCAGCATGTGCGATGTTGATCCTTTTCCGTTTGTTCCCGCAACATGAATCGTTTGTAATTTCTTTTCCGGATTACCAAGATGCTCTGCCAGTAACTTGATGTTAGTCAGGTCTTCTTTGTATGCCGAAGCACCCTGAAGCTGATACATTGGTAATTGATTAAACATCCAGTTTGTTGTTTCCTGATAGTTCATTTTATTTGGATAAAATAGTGTGTAATTGAAATAATTTTCAGTTTTTTTAGTTTAATATTACAATGAAAATTATCTTTATTGCAAAATTGAAATATTTTTTAGAATTAATTATTAAAAACCAGAATTAAAATATGTTTAGCTACATTCAATTACAAGCTGATACTCTCGCAAACGCATCAAACGTAGTGATCGAAAAAATTGCACCAGAAACCGAAATCTCTGTTTTAGGCTTTATCTTAAAAGGAGGTTTTTTCCTAATACCAATCGCACTTTTATTATTTTATACGATTTACGTAATTTTTGAACGTTACTTATATATTCAAAAAGCGTCAAGAATCGATTCTAGATTAATGCAGGATGTGGGCGATAAATTACATGCCGGAAATATTGAATTAGCCAGAACAATTGTAGAAAGAAATGATACAGCTGTTGGAAATATTCTAAAAGAAGGTGTTTTAGTAATTGGAAGACCAATTGCCGAAATTGAATCTAACATGGACCGCGCCGCTGATATTGAAATTGGTGAAATGGAAAGACGTTTAGGCCACTTAGGACTTATCGCTGGTATTGCGCCAACGCTTGGTTTTATTGGAACAATTTCTGGGGTAATTAAAATTTTCTACAGTATCTCGGTTACAGAAAATATCAGTATCGGAAATATCTCCGGTGGTTTATACGAAAAAATGATTAGCTCTGGTTCAGGACTTATCGTGGGAATTATCGCGTATAGCGCTTACCACTTACTGAACGGAAAAATTGATGATTTTGCTTTAAAAATCCAGAAACAGATATTAGAATTTGTAAACATAATTCAAAGATCATAAGGTATGTCAATTAAGAGAAAAAGAAGATTTCACGCTGAGGTTGCGACTTCATCTTTGAGTGACATTATGTTTTTCCTGTTGTTGTTTTTCCTTATTATCTCAACACTGGCAAATCCGAATGTTATTAAGATGACGCTGCCAAAAGCGAAATCAAATGAAAAAACGAATAAACAATTAATTAGTTTATCAGTTACAGAAGACAAACAGTTTTATATCGACAAACAGCCCGTTCCTTTTGAAGAACTGGAAACTACTTTAATGAATAAAATAGGTGCTGATAAAACACAGACTGTCGTAGTTAGAATTCCGTTTAATCTGCAGGTACAAGACTTAGTTGATGTATTGCAGATAGGAGTGAAGAACAATTTGAAATTTGTAATTGCTACAAGTCCGAAGTAAAAAAACATACACAATCAAAGTCATTGCGAGGAACGAAGCAATCTCACTAAGGTATATCTTTGTATTACTTACAGCCGTGTGATTGCTTCGTTCCTCGCAATGATATAAAAAAAGGCTTTCAGAATTTCTGAAAGCCTTTTTTTATGAGAAACAGATTCGTGAAAATCTATGTAATTCGTATTTTAATTCAAGCTGAAATTATAAATAATCTTTCCAACTTGTTTTACAGGTGCATTATCGTCAGACTGCCATTTAGTATTCATTGCAGCAATTTTTGCCTGCTCTAGTAAACAGCTTGCCGTATTGGTAGTTCCTTTTATTCCTGGAGTCGCGCTTATGGTTTTTCCGTTTTGATCAACCGTAACTTCAACCACAACTTTTCCTTCTTCGTTGCAGGTGTATTTTGGTGCTGGTTTAGATAATGCTTTTCTGTTTCCTAAAGAATATCCAGATCCGCCTCCAGAACCACCGCCGCTTCCGGCTCCGTAACCACTTCCTGTTCCAATACCATTTCCGGTTCCATTACCGCCTCCGGTTCCTCCGCCAGAACCTCCAGATCCGTAATAACCGCTTGAACCTAAACTTCCGTTTGATTTCCCTTTATTTCCCGCTGCTTTATCGTCTCCGTCTCCGCCTTTGTTTGATCCTTTCATGATACTTGCCAATGCGTCGTTTGTAGAATTTGAAACTTTTGGTTTTTCAGGAACTACTTTAGTTTCTGGTTTTACAACTGGAGTATTTTTTTTAGGTTTTTCTTTTGTTGGAATAACAACATCCGTTTCGTCAGTCTCGGCATTTTCCTGAGAAAGAATAGATTCATCAGGCGTTGCTTTTGCCGGAGCTTGTTTGGCGTTATTTTTTACATCCAGAACTTCGCTTTTATAATTCGCTCCAGAACCTACATCGCTGTCACCAAAATTTACCGTTACACCGCCGCCACCTCCGCCTTCAGCAAGTGCAGAGTTGTTCTCTGGATTATAAGGAGGCCAAAAACGGATAAAAAACAACAATAGTATGATTACCGCATATATTGCAGTAGTGAATAGTAATGATTTCTTTTTATCTGAAGAAATGGTGAAACTCATTGTAATTCTGAATTTTGAAATTGTATTATTAAAAACGTTTAAAAGTACTAAAAATTGTTTAGAATGAAAGAGAGAATTTAACCGCTAAGTTCGCAAAGGTTTACGCAAGGTTCGCAAAGCAGTTTGTTTTTAAATCTCGCAAAGTCACGAAGTCGCAAAGTTTTTCTTTTTTTTAGTTTCTTTGCGACTTCGCGACTTTACGACAAATAAACTAGCGTTCCTTGCGCAAATCTTTGCGTTCCTTGTGGTTAACTTAGATAAAAAAAAACGAGCCAACAATAATGCGGCTCGTTCAGATTGAGATATAAATAAATTATACTAATTGTTTCAATGCAATTTCAAAAGCAGTTGCGCTGATATTTGTTTTAGACGAATTTAAAGCATGAGCCTTAACAATCGCATTTTTTATAGTTTCTGAAGTATCATTAAAAATAGCCTCATCTGTCATTTGAACTTTTTTCTCCATAAAATAAGCAAAAACTCTTGCCATTCCGCAGTTTGAAATAAAATCAGGAATCAAGCTCACTTTGCGGTCTACTTCTTCCATAATAGAACCAAAGAAAATTTCTTTGTCAGCAAAAGGAACATTTGCACCGCAAGAAATTACTTCTAATCCGTTTGCAATTAAATTATCGATTTGTCCCTGAGTTACTAATCTTGATGCAGCGCAAGGCGTGAAAATCTCAGCACCAATAGTCCAGATTTTAGAATTGATTTCTTCAAACGGAATCATATTATCTGCAACTAACTTATTTCCGTCTTTGTTTAAAAACAATGTTCTGATTTCTTCAAAAGAAAAACCATCTTCTTTAATTAATCCACCGTCGCGATCAATAATTCCGATAACTTTTGCTCCCATTTCGGCTAAATAAAAAGCAGCGGCAGAACCTACGTTTCCAAAACCTTGTACGATTGCTTTTTTACCTTTAATATCGCCGCCGTAAGTTGCGTAAAAATGACGAACTGCTTCTGCAACACCAAAACCAGTTATCATGTCGGCAACTGTATATTTTCTAGTTACGTCTGGAGAGAATTTCGGGTTTTCAATTACCTTAATAACACCTTGACGCAATTGACCGATTCTGTTTATTTTATCAGCTTCGGTAGGTTTAAAGTGTCCGTTAAAAACACCTTCCTGCGGATGCCATACACCACATTCTTCGGTCATTGGAATTACTTCGTGGATTTCATCAACATTTAAATCTCCTCCGGTTCCGTAATAACTTTTTAATAAAGGAGAAACGGCTTTGTACCAACGCTGCAAAACACCTTTTTTGCGAGGATCGTTTGGGTCAAAATTAATTCCAGATTTAGCTCCTCCAATTGCGGGACCAGAAACTGAGAATTTAACTTCCATAGTTTTTGCCAATGACAAAACTTCGTTCATGTCTAAGCCTTTTCTCATTCTTGTTCCTCCACCTGCAGCTCCTCCGCGAAGTGAATTAATAACAGTCCACCCTTCGGCTTCTGTTTCTGAATCTTTCCAATTGAAAACAATTTCAGGTGCTTTGTTTTCAAATTGTTGTAATAAATCTTTCATTTTGTTGTGATATGTTTATTTTGCGTAAATGTATAAAATAGAATAATGCGAATAATGTATTTGCATCAAATTTATAAAACAAAAAAGAAAAGCCGTCCCGAAATTTTTCGGGACGGCTTTTCGAATATTTAAAAAATTAAGAATTATTGTCCTAATAAATGTTTTTTCAAAGTTTCGTCAACTGGTTTGTCAGAAAGCCAGATTCCGAATAATGCTTTTTTGAAATCAAATCCCTGAATTTTTCCTTTCAGAATTTCGTTTTTAGTAACATAAACATTTTGATCAAGGGGGTTGTATGCTAAAACAAACACATCTTTTTCTGTAATAGCATCGCTTAAATAGCTTTTTAACTGCTCGATTCTAGGTCGTAATTCTTCAAGATTACTTCCTGCCGATTTCTCAAAACCGGTATTCATTGCTTTTGTTAATTTACTTGATGATACCATTGATGAGGTGATTTCAATGCGAATGGCCATCTCTGTATCGCTGTCGATAATAAATTGCGGATCCTGACTTAACTGCGATAAGTACAATGCCTGAACATAAACTTCTAACCACATTTTCGATCTTCCGCCAGCGCCGTTAAGTTGTAAAGTTTTGCTTTGAAATTCAATTTTTCGTGGAACAGTAACACCATTTACTTCTAAGTGAGTTTGCGCAGAAACTTCGGAAAACAGCAGACTTAAAAGGAGTGTAAGTACTAGTAAAATCTTTCTCATACTCTATCAATTATTTAATTTTTGGTCAAAAATAATGTTAATTTATCAATTTTATTGATATTTTGAAGAAGTTTTTTTTCTTAGGTTTTTTAATTTTTTTGTTCTATTGCTTTAATAATCAAATTAGTAAGACTTGTTTTACGTAGATTTGCATGCTTTATGAATTGTTTAATCTTTTACTGATAAGAATTGTCTTAAAAAAAGAAATTTTTTTGCACAATTTTTTAATTTTTTTGATCCTGAATTTTAGAAAATTCGCTGCAGAATTATTGCTTCTGTATTATAAATAGTGAATATTTACGAAAACGTTATCGTTATCGCTGCTGATCTATTAAATTTATATGCATGCATTGTAAATTACGCATTTAAAAATTATCTTTGAAAGCCTGTTTTATAAAAAGGTATTTCAAAAAAAATAAAAAACCGCATAAACTGAATTTTCATTTGGTTTAGAAAAACAATAAAATAAAAACTATGGATTTTAATCTTACCGAAGAACATTTAATGATTCAGCAAGCTGCTAGAGATTTTGCTCAAAATGAATTATTGCCAGGAGTTATTGAACGCGACGAAAAACAAATTTTTCCAACTGAACAAGTTAAAAAAATGGGAGAACTTGGATTTATGGGAATGATGGTTGATCCAAAATACGGCGGAAGCGGACTTGATGCAATCTCTTATGTAATTGCTATGGAAGAAATTTCTAAAATTGATGCTTCGGCTTCTGTAGTAATGTCGGTAAATAATTCTTTAGTCTGCTGGGGTTTACAGGAATTTGGAACCGAAGAACAAAAACAAAAATATTTACCGGGATTGGCTTCAGGTCAAATTCATGGCGCTTTTTGTTTAAGTGAGCCGGAAGCGGGAAGTGATGCCACTTCGCAAAAAACAACTGCGATTGATATGGGCGATCATTATTTGGTAAACGGAACTAAAAACTGGATTACTAACGGAAACACAGCTTCTGTATATTTGGTAATTGCACAAACGCATCCTGAATTAAAACATAAAGGAATCAATGCGTTGATTATGACTAAAGATATGCCTGGTTTTTCTGTTGGTCCAAAAGAGCAAAAAATGGGAATTCGTGGTTCTGATACGCACTCTTTAATGTTTACGGATGTTAAAGTTCCAAAAGAAAACAGAATTGGCGAAGATGGTTTTGGGTTTAAATTTGCAATGAAAACTTTAGCAGGAGGTAGAATTGGTATTGCATCTCAGGCTTTAGGAATTGCTTCCGGAGCTTATGAATTGGCGCTAAAATATTCTAAAGAGCGTAAAGCTTTTGGAACTGAAATCTGCAACCATCAGGCAATTGCTTTTAAATTGGCAGATATGGCGGTTAATATCGAAGCAGCGCGTCACTTATGTATGAAAGCGGCTTGGGATAAAGACAATCAGAAAAATTATGACGTGAGCGGTGCAATGGCAAAATTATTCGCTTCTCAGGTTGCCATGGATACTGCGGTTGAAGCAGTTCAGATTCATGGAGGAAACGGATATGTAAAAGAATACCATGTTGAACGTTTAATGCGTGATGCAAAAATTACTCAGATTTATGAAGGGACTTCAGAAATCCAGAAAATTGTAATTTCAAGAGCCGTTATCGCAGGATAAATTATCTTTAAAATATATTTTAAACCCTTTCAACTTTTAGTTTGAAAGGGTTTTTTTATGAATATTCTATTACTTTTCATAAGTTTATAGTTTCAAGTAAAATAATACTTTCAATCAATCATTAAACTAACCACAAAAACCATGAAAAAACTATACTTTTTACTTCCGTTTGTTTTTTTAGCTTGTAAATCAGGAACTTCAACTGTAAATGAAAAAGAATCAAAAACAGAAACAAAATCTGTTGAGATTAGTTATAAAGTCGAAGAATCTGAAGTGTCAGATTTTTTAAAATACCTTTCTTCGGATGAATTAGAAGGCCGCGACACGGGAACAAAAGGAATAGAAAAAGCAGCTGTTTTTTTAGAAGATTTTTTTAAAAAGAACAACGTCAAACCTTATTTTAAGACCTATCGCGATACTTTAACCAATTTTAAACTTCCGGCTTTTAATATAGTTGGAGTTTTAGAAGGGACAGATCCGGTTCTAAAAAATGAATATGTAGTTTTAAGTGCACATTACGATCATATTGGAATTGAAAAGAAACAGCAGCCAGATCAAATTTACAATGGAGCAAATGACGATGCATCCGGAGTTACGGCTGTAGCGCAGATGGCGAAATATTTCAGCAAAACCAAATCGAATAAACGAAGCATTCTTTTTGTGTTTTTTGCCGGAGAAGAAAAAGGACTTCTAGGTTCTAAAAGTATGGTTCAGAAACTCAAAGCACAAAATTTTAATTTATATACACAGCTGAATATCGAAATGATAGGCGTTCCTATGAAACGTGATTATCTGGCTTATATTACCGGTTTTGATAAATCGAATATGGCCGAAAAAATAAATGAGTATACAGGAAAAAAGACAATTGGATTTTTACCAAAAGAAGCCGAATACAAATTGTTTTACAGATCTGATAATTATTCGTTTTATGATGTTTTCAAAAAGCCATGTCAGTCTTTAAGTACTTTCGATTTTGAAAATTTTGATTTTTATCACCATGTTTCAGATGAATTTAAAGTAATGGATATTCCGCATATTACTAACTTTATTCAGGAGTTACTTCCGGCTGTAACCAAAATAAGCACTTCGCCGACTCAGGAAATTGTAATGAATTAATAACAGTTCTTTATTTTGGTTTTCCTTATTTTTGCTTCATGAAAAATATTATTGTTACCGGAACGAGTAGAGGTATTGGCTACGAATTGGCTTTGCAGTTTGCCAACGCCGGAAATCAGGTTTTAGCGATTTCAAGAAAAACTCCAAAATTACTTTTAGAACATCAAAATGTTACCTGCCTGGCAATTGATCTGGCAGATGAAACCGCTTTGGAGGAAGTAGAAAAATTTCTTTCTTCAAGCTGGAAAAAGGTAGATGCGTTAGTTCATAATGCCGGAACCTTACTTTTAAAACCTTTTGCTGAAACAACCCAAGCCGATTTTGAAAGTATTTATAAAGTAAATGTTTTTGCTGTAGCTAATCTTACCAGAATCTGTCTGCCTTATTTACAAAAAGGAAGCCATGTCGTAACGATTAGTTCTATTGGCGGTGTACGCGGCAGTCTTAAGTTTGCCGGATTAGCAGCATACAGTTCAAGTAAAGGCGCTGTAATTACTTTAACCGAATTATTAGCAGAAGAATATAAAGATCAAGGCATTTCATTTAATGTTCTGGCTTTGGGCTCGGTTCAAACAGAAATGCTTAATGAAGCTTTCCCAGGTTATCAGGCTCCAATTTCTGCTGAAGGAATGGCGGCATATATTTATGATTTTACTCTTAACGGAAATAAATATTTTAACGGAAAAGTTCTTGAAGTTTCTTCAACAAATCCGTAAAAAGTTTTGAATTACACTTTATGAATTATGAGTGAGAGTATTGTAAAAACTAAAAGTTTTGAGTTAGCCGTAAGAGGAGTTAATTTTTATAAATGGCTGGTTGCAGAGAGAAAAGAATTTGTAATGAGTAAACAATTTTTACGTTCAATTACTTCTGTTGGTGCAAATGTTAGAGAAGCTGTCAATGCCCAAAGTAAGCCTGATTTTATTCATAAATTGTCAATCGCTCAGAAAGAATGTGATGAATCAATGTATTGGCTTGAAATTTTGAAAGAAACAGATTTTATTTCTACGATTGAATTCGATTCAATACATAATCAGTGCAATGAAGTATTGAAGATTATAAGAAGTATAATAATCACAACCAAGAAAAAACACATAACTTATAACTCATAATTTGTAATTATTTTGAGCGATACATTAGCAAAATATATTCCCCAACATGCCGTAAAGCCTGTTTTTGATTTGATTGTAGCCAATCAGGTGCATTTGAAGATCGTAAACGAACGTCAGACACGTCATGGAGATTACAGGCGCGGACCTAGTGGTAAACATGAAATTACGGTTAATGCGAGTTTGAATAAATACAGGTTTATGATTACGCTGATTCATGAAATTGCACATTTAGTTGCTTTTGAAAAATTCGGACGAAATATAAAACCACATGGAAATGAATGGAAATTTACTTTTCAAAGATTAATGGTTCCGTTTATTCGTCCGGAGATATTTCCGAGTCAGATATTACCTTTATTAGCAAGACATTTTAAGAATCCATCGGCGAGCAGTGATACAGATACAACCTTATCTTTGGCACTAAAACAATTTGATACAGACAACGACAAAAGTTATGTTTTTGAAATCCCGTTTGGAAGCGTTTTTAGGATCAAAAACGGAAAAGTATTCAAGAAACTAGCAGTTCGTACCAAACGTTTTGAATGCATTGAAATAAGCTCTGGAAAAACATATCTTTTTAATCCAAATGCCGAAGTTGAATTGATGGATTAGAAAATTCAATTCATAAATATATCTAAAAAAGAAATCCCAAATTCCAATTTAAACAACTTGGAATTTGGGATTTTATATTATTGTAAATTTAAAAGTTTATAGTCCTCTTAAATATGCTTCACGTACTTTCTTAAACAGGTTAGAAGAGTATACGAACTTAACAATATCTTTATTGTCGGTTTTAAAGATTTCCTCTTTAGTTCCCTGCCAGGCTTTTAATCCTTTTTTTAGGAAAACAATATTTTCACCAATTTCCATCACAGAGTTCATGTCGTGAGTATTAATTACGGTAGTGATATTGTATTCTTTCGTGATTTCCTGAATCAGATTGTCAATCAAAGTTGAAGTATTCGGGTCCAGACCTGAGTTTGGTTCATCACAAAACAAATATTTCGGATTGTTTACAATGGCACGCGCAATCGCAACACGTTTCTGCATACCTCCGGAAATTTCAGAAGGTAATTTTTTATGAGCATCTATCAGATTTACTCTTTCTAAAACAAAATCTACGCGTTCCTGAATTTGTGCTTTGTTGTTTTTGGTGAACATTTTTAACGGGAAAGCCACATTTTCTTCAACTGTCATTGAGTCAAATAATGCAGAACCTTGAAATACCATCCCGATTTCGGTTCTTAATTCACGTTTTTCGTCTTTATCTAAATCAGAATAAACTCTTCCATCAAATTCAATTGTTCCTGCGTCTGGTGTGTGAATTCCTAAAAGCGTTTTTAATAATACTGTTTTTCCAGATCCACTTTGTCCGATAATCAAGTTGGTTTTTCCAGTTTCAAATACCGTCGAAACGCCTTTTAAAACTTTACTGTCACCAAATGATTTTTCTATATTTTTTACTTCTATCATTATCCTAGTAATAATTGAGTTAATATATAATTTAGAAGGATAATAGTAACTGATGTCCATACAAATGACGTTGTACTAGCCTTACCAACTTCTAATGCACCACCTTTCATGTAATATCCATGAAAAGACGGAATTGTTGCCAATAACATTGCAAATATTAAAGTTTTGATAAATGCATACGTAATATGAAATGGTATGAAATCTTTCTGGGCTCCCATAATAAAATCTGCTCCGGTTGAAAATCCTCCGTAAGCGCAAGCAAGCCATCCTCCAAAAATTCCTAAAAACATACTAATCCCAATAACAAAAGGGTACATTAATAAAGCTATAATTTTTGGGAAAACAAGGTAGTTTACTGAGTTAACTCCCATAACTTCTAACGCATCAATTTGTTCTGTAACACGCATTGTTCCAATACTTGAAGTAATGTAAGATCCCATTTTTCCGGCCATAATAACCGAAATAAAAGTAGGGGCAAACTCTAAAACCACAGATTGACGTGTAGCAAAACCAATTAGGTATTTTGGAATTAAGGGATTGGTTAAATTTAATGCCGTTTGAATGGCAACAACTCCTCCAATAAAGAATGATATAAAGCAGACAATTCCAAGTGAATCAATAATCAAATCATCAATCTCTTTGAAAATTAAATTTTTCATAACAGGCCATTTGGTCTGTTTATTGAAAATTTCCTTCAGCATTAAAAAATATTTTCCTATTTGGGATAAATAACGAATTAGCATCATAAGTTTTAAATATTGGCTAAATTAAGGATTAGTTTACAGTTTACCGTTTCAGTTTGCAGTTTTTTAATTTTTTTTAAGATTAAAAAAGCTTTTCTTTCATCTTTTTTAAACGATAATTTCTAATAAATTTAGCTTGTTCAGGGGTAACTAATAAAGGAGTTTTTGCTTTTTTTGCTTTCAAAAATCCTTTGATATAATCTAAAAAGAGAAACGGTTTTTTCTTCATCATTGCCAGTTTTGCCGAAGCAATTGCCGTAATCCAAAAACCATAACCTAAAGTGTAAAAAGCTTCGCCTTGTTTGTAGCGGGCAGTTTTGTTGTAATTTGCACCAGTTGGTTTTAGATGTTTTACATGTAAAGAATCATCGGTAACAATTTTCCAATCGTAATATTTACAAAGTAATTCATCTACAGTGTCCCAGCCCATTGCTGGTCGTAAACCTCCAATTTGCTGGAAAGTCTCTTTTCGGTACGCTTTTAAAGCTCCGCGAATATGGTCTTTATCCGTAAGGTTTTCTAAAACCCATTCGCCGTTTTTATCAATATAGCAGAATCCGCCGGCCATCCCAATTTTTGGATCAGATTCGAAATGTTTGATTATAGTTTCGAAATAATTTGGCGGGAAAATTAAGTCACCGTCTATTTTTACAATAATATCGTAATCAGAATCCAGAGTTTCAAAACCTTTTTGAAAAGCCTGTATTACTTTGCTTCCCGGTAAATGAATCGCATCTGAAGTTTTGTTTACAACAGAAATATACGGATTTTCTTTTGCAAAACTTAATACAACTTCTTCCGTTTTATCTGTAGAATTGTCGTTTACAACTACAACTTTTGCAGGCAGAACAGTTTGAGTAACCAGAGATTGTAGAGTCAGGCCAATTAAATCTTGTTCGTTATGAGCGGGAATGACGATGTAATATTTCATTTTAAGAATTTTAGTCCCGAAGCCTCGGGATTAGATTTTAGACTTTAGATTCTGTGAAAGTCATCTAAAAATAAAAAACGGTTAATCTGCAATCTTAGTTCTTAACTTTTTCAGCTGCAACAATATAGTATCTTGGAGTAAAATATCGTAATAAAGGTCTGATTCCAAGTTTTTTTACCGGATGTGTAAATTGAAGACGGTCTGTTATTTTCCATCCTGTTTTTTCTAAAAGCCAGTCCAATTGCCAGTCTTCAAATTCGTGGTAATGTCTGTCCCACATATCAGTTTTAGATCGATAAGCAGGTGAGAACCATAAACGTAACGGAATTGAGATTAACAATTTGTCGCATTTTACGTTTTCTAAAATTGTGTATGGATTTAGTAAATGTTCGAAAATTTCAAATGCTGTAAAAACGGTATATTCTTCTGTTTGTAAAGCAGTATGATCGTTATCTAAATCTTCGCCTTTTGTGTTTTTAACGGTATATCCGTTTTCTTCCATTATTTTAGAAAATGGATTTGGTACGCCAAAATCAAAAATGGTTTCTGATGTGCTAACGTGCTTTTGTAAAAACTCTAAGGTAAGTTTGAATCTTTTATTCGGAAACGTTTTTTCGTACATAGTTATTGTGAGGAACGAAACAAGCTCTCGTTCTTGATTTTAATTAGGTCGCAAATATACTAAAAAAGTCCGCACTATAAGATGCGGACTTTTTTAAGTTTTCAGTTTACAGTCGCAGTTTTCAGTTTGTAGAACTGGTCACTGAAACTGTAAACTGCGACTGAATACTAGTATCGGTAAACAAAAGCATTAATATTCATTCCGGCTCCAACTGAAGCAAAAATAATAACATCGCCTTTGTTGATTTTCTGGTTTTCAATTTTTCCTTGTAAAATCAAATCGAATAAAGTAGGGACAGTTGCAACACTGCTGTTTCCCAGATCATGAATACTCATTGGCATGATGTCTTTTGGCGGCGTTTTATCGTAAAGTTTGTAGAAACGCTCGATAATTGCTTCGTCCATTTTTTCGTTTGCCTGATGGATTAAGATTTTTTTTACTTCGTCAATGGCAATACCACTTTTATCTAAACAGCTTTTCATCGCGCACGGAACATTGCTCAAAGCAAATTCGTAAATTTTACGTCCATACATTTTAATGTATTTGATATCCGGATCTAAATCTGGATTATATGATTTTCCGAAGAAAAGATAATTCGCTTCATCATTGGCATAAGTGGCACTTTCGTAAGATAATAATCCTGCTTCATCTGTTGATGCTTCTAAAATAGAAACTCCGGCTCCATCAGAATAAATCATCGAATCGCGGTCATGATCATCAACAACTCTTGATAAGGTTTCGGCTCCAATTACCATTACTCTTTTGGCCATTCCGGATTTAATAAAAGCATTGGCCTGAAGCACGCCTTCAATCCAGCCCGGACATCCAAAAAGAATATCATAAGCCACACATTTAGGATTTTTGATTCCTAATTTGTTTTTTACACGTGTTGCTAGACTTGGCAGGATATCAGTTTGATGAGTTCCTGTTTTTACATCGCCAAAATTGTGAGCGAAAATAATATAATCTAAAGTTTCAGCATCGATTTCGGCATTTGCAATAGCTTTTTGAGCTGCGAAAAATGCTAAATCAGATGCAGTATATTGAGGTTCGGCATAACGGCGGTTTTGAATTCCGGTAATGCCTTTAAATTTTTTAATTACAACTTCATTCGGGTAACCAAAAGGAGTTCCGTCCTCATTTAAAAAAACATGTTTGTCAAAATCTGTGTTTTTTACTTCTAAATTAGGAATATAACTCCCAATACCAATAATTTTTATTTTCATTTTTCCCTTAATTATCCGATAAATTTCATGCTAAAGTATAAATAAAAATATGATAACTATCATAAAAAATACTATGCATGCATATAATTATGAAATAACGATTTTTTAGAAGATATATTGTTTATTTTTTAATGATTTTTTGCTTTTTCCGAGATTTCAAACGTTTGAGATTAATTCTAAAATTTAAATTTTATTTATTAAAATATTTTGAAGTGTTATAAAACCGGGTGATATTTTTTAGAATGTTATAAAAAACGAAAATTGATTTTTTTAAGTCAAGATAAAGCAGAAGTTGGTAGTTTATCAGTTTTGTAAAACTTCGATATAAAACAAAACCCGACAAGTTTTAAAATCTGTCGGGTTTGAATATGTATAAAAAACTATTTCTTAGTTTTCCATGTAAGCTTCAATAGGAGCACAGCTGCAAACTAAGTTTCTGTCACCATAAGCGTCGTCTACGCGGCGAACAGATGGCCAGAATTTATTGTCAGCAATATACTCTAATGGATAAGCTGCTTTTTCTCTAGAATAAGGGAAATCCCAAGAATCAGAAGTTAACATTGCTAATGTATGAGGTGCATTTTTCAATACATTGTTTTTGTCATCAGCAGTTGCTGCTTCAATCTCTTTTCTGATTGAGATAAGTGCATCACAAAAACGATCTAATTCAGCTAAATCTTCAGATTCTGTTGGTTCGATCATTAAAGTTCCAGCAACAGGGAAAGAAACCGTTGGAGCGTGGAAACCGTAATCCATTAAACGTTTTGCGATATCACCCACTTCAATTCCGTTTTCTTTAAATGAACGGCAATCTAAAATCATTTCGTGAGCAGCTCTTCCGCATTCTCCAGTATAAAGAATTGGGTAGTGTCCTTCAAAACGAGATTTCATATAGTTCGCATTCAAGATTGCGTGTTCTGTAGCGCTTTTTAATCCTTCAGCTCCCATCATTGTGATGTAACCGTAAGAGATCAAACATACTAAAGCAGATCCGTAAGGAGCAGATGAAATAGCAGTAATTGCTTGTTCGCCGCCTACTTTTAAGATTGGGTTTGTTGGCAAGAACGGAACTAATTTTTCGTTCACACAAATTGGTCCAACTCCAGGCCCGCCGCCGCCGTGAGGAATAGCAAATGTTTTGTGTAAGTTTAAGTGACAAACGTCAGCACCAATTGTAGCAGGATTTGTTAATCCAACCTGAGCGTTCATGTTTGCACCATCCATATATACTAATCCGCCATTGTCGTGGATTAATTTAGTGATTTCAATAATCGAAGATTCAAAAACTCCGTGAGTAGAAGGATATGTTACCATTAAACAAGATAAATCATCTTTGTGTTCAATTGCTTTTTCTCTTAAATCTTCTACGTCAATATTTCCTTCCGGAGTAGTTTTTGTAACGATGATTTTCATTCCGGCCATAGCTGCAGAAGCAGGATTTGTTCCGTGAGCCGATGAAGGAATCAAACATACATTACGGTGACCTTCGTTTCTTGATAAATGGTAAGCACGAATAGCCATTAAACCAGCATATTCTCCCTGAGCTCCAGAGTTTGGCTGTAATGTTGTTCCGGCAAAACCAGTAATTACATTTAATTGCTGCTCTAATTTTTTAAGCATTGTGATATAACCTTCTGCTTGCTCAACTGGTGCAAACGGGTGAATGCTGTTCCAGTTTGGCATTGAAAGAGGCAGCATTTCAGAAGCAGCATTTAATTTCATCGTACAAGAACCTAATGAAATCATCGAATGATTCAACGATAAATCTTTACGCTCTAATTTTTTGATGTAACGCATTAATTGGCTTTCAGAATGATGATTGTTGAAAACATCATGTGTCAAGAAAGAAGATGTTCTTTCTAATGAAGCTGGTAATTGACTAGCTGTAGTTAATTCAGAAACCGTAACAGCTTCTTTACCTAAAGCTTCAGCAAAAATTGCAATGATTTGGTTGATGTCTGCAACAGAAGTTGTTTCGTTTAATGAAATCGAAACTGATTCAGCATCAGGATAAAAGAAGTTAACTTCGTTTTTCTCAGCAATCGCTTTTACTTTTTGCGCATCAGCTTTTACTAAAATTGTATCAAAGAAAGCTGTGTTTGTTTGGAAAACTCCTAATTTATTTAAAGCTTCAGCAGTAGTAACTGCAGATGCGTGAACTTTGTTTGCAATATATTTCAATCCTTTTGGTCCGTGGTAAACAGCGTACATTCCGGCCATAACTGCTAGTAAAACCTGAGCAGTACAAATATTAGAAGTTGCTTTTTCACGTTTAATGTGCTGTTCACGAGTTCCTAAAGCCATACGTAAAGCGCGGTTTCCGTTTGCATCAACAGAAACTCCAATGATACGGCCCGGCATTGAACGTTTGTACTCATCTTTAGTTGCAAAATATGCTGCGTGAGGACCACCGTAACCCATTGGTACACCAAAACGCTGAGTTGTTCCAACTACTACTGCAGCTCCCATTTCTCCCGGAGAAGTTAAGGCAGCAAGTGATAAAATATCAGCAGCAAAGGCAACTTTGATTTCATTTTCTTTTGCTTTAGCAACAAAAGCACCATAATCGTTTACCTGACCGTATTTTCCTGGGTATTGTAAAATAGCTCCGAAAAACTCAGTTGAAAAATCAAATGTTTCGTGGTTTCCAACAACTAATTCAATTCCAATTGGAGTTGAACGCGTTTGAAGTACAGATAAAGTCTGAGGTAAAATTTCTTCAGAAACGAAGAATTTGTGTGTATTATTTTTCTTTTGATCTCTCGTACGAACGTCAAATAATAACGCCATAGCTTCTGCAGCTGCAGTTCCTTCATCTAATAAAGAAGCGTTAGCAATTTCCATTCCTGTTAACTCAATAACAGTAGTCTGGAAATTTAAGATAGCTTCAAGACGACCTTGAGCAATTTCTGCCTGATAAGGTGTGTAAGCTGTATACCATCCCGGGTTTTCAAAAATGTTTCTTTGAATTGGAGCCGGAACGATAGTTGGATGATAACCCAAACCAATATAGGATTTGAATACTTTATTTTTCTTTCCTAATTCCTGAATGTGGTTTGCGAATTCATATTCTGTCATAGCAGGATCTAAATTCAAAGGAGCTTTTAAACGAATATCGTCCGGAAGGGTTTCATAAACAAGTTGTTCAATCGAGTCAACACCAATTGTTTGTAACATGTGTTGAAGATCTGTTTCTCTTGGACCAATGTGTCTTAAAGCAAAAGCATCTGTTTTCATTTGTAGCAGTCTATTTTTTAAAGATCAAAAGTAATTTGCCGGGTGTTTTATTTGACGTAATCTCATGCTACACAAGGTTTATTACATTTTATAGTAAATGTGTTGTTTTTTTGTGGCGCAAAATTAAGTATTATTAATAATTTAATGGGTATTTTTAACTTCAATTTTTGTCAATTTTCTAACTAAAGAGTTGATTTGTTACCAATTGATTAGATTTCGGGATATGAAACTTCTAAAACAAATATTTAATTTTTATTTAAACAGCAGTATTCACGTGGCTTTATCGTGTTATGCTTTAGTTCGAATTACGTTTCATGTATTTCATATTCAATACGATGCGCCAATGGCGTTATTTGTTTTCTTTGGAACAATTGTAGGATATAATTTCGTAAAATATGACGCATTAGTCCGCGTAAAGAAAAATCCAATTGGGACTCAATTAAAAATTATCGCCGTTTTAAGTTTTATTTCTTTGATTTTGGTTGGTTATTATTTTTTTCATTTAAAGCGGATTACTCAAATTGTCTCTGTAGTGATTTTTTTGATAACGGCACTTTATACGCTTCCGTTTTTCCCAAACCGAAGAAATGCCCGAAACTGGGCAGGAGTTAAAATTTATATTGTAGCACTTTGCTGGGTTGGTGCGACTTTGGTTTTACCTTTAATAAATGCCGAAATTCTGTTTACAACAGATTTCTTCATCAAATGCATTCAGCGTTTTGTATTGGTTTTTGTTTTGATATTGGTTTTCGAAATTATCGATTTGGCAAATGACGATCCGCATTTGCAAACCGTGCCGCAGACAATTGGCGTTAAGAAAACAAAACTGTTAGGCTTTTTACTTCTGATTCCGTTTTGGTTTTTAGAAGTTTTTATTTCAACATTCAATTACCACGATGCTATTATAAATCTTATCATGGTGACTATGCTGATGTTATTTATCTTTTTTGCCAACTCAAACCGTTCTAAATATTACACTTCCTTTTGGGTTGAAAGTGTACCCATTTTTTGGTGGCTGATGATTGTGTTTTTATAAAAATAATTTGGGCGTGACCCTCCGGGTCGGGCTTTCGGCTATATCTTTTATTCCGCTCCGCTGCATAAAAGGATACCGCCTCTATCCCTCACGCAAAACGTAAAACGAGGAAATTCATTTTTAAAAGAAGATTGCGTTTAAATATTGGGCTTTGCCAAATTAATTTGTTAAAATCTGCGAGAGAAAAAATTACTTCGCTTTCTGTTCCGCCAAAGCTTTACTCAATTCAGCTTTTGCTTCATTTAGTTTTTTTCTTTTCTTGTCGATTTTTTCTTTGCTTTCCTTGTCTTTAATCGCTTCGTTCAAATCGGCAGTTCTTTCGTTGACTTCTTGCTGTTTCTCTTTTACCTTTTTGTCAAGATCTTTGTTAACTGTTTTGGTGGTGCAGTTTTTTTTGGTTTGCGCAATAGCTTCTTCAACACCTTTAATCTGATTTTGATTTCCAGCTTTTTTCGCAGCAACCAATTTTGTGTTTAATTCACAAAGCTTTCTTTCACATCCTTTTAAATTTGTACAATTGCTTTGAGAAAATCCGATAAAAGAAACGGTAAAAAGGAATAAGGTTAATATTGTTTTTAATTTCATAAGTATATTTTTATATTAGTAATTAGCTATCAAAAAGGATTAAATTACTTATAAAAGTAAGGAATTTATCTTAACCGAGTTTTTCCGACACTTCTTTCAAAATCTTATTTCTTTCCAAAAGAAAATTAGTAAGATGCTTTTTCAACAACAAAATATCAAAAAGTTCTCCGAATATTCCAAACGGAGTTTCGTATTGCAATTTGTCTTTCATAATTGTAAAGCCATTTTCCTCTTCAAAAATATGTTCGTGTTTAAACGATTTGAATTTGCCTTTCTCCATTTCATCCACAAAATAATCATAGAGATTCATTGCCGTAATTCGACTTTTGTGAGTAAGGTAAAGCCCAAAATGTTTACCTCGCCAAGTTACGGTTTCGTTTAAATTAATTAAACCAGATGTTACACCCGCAATTGCTTTTTCTTTTGACGGACTTGCCGATTGCTGGTGAATGTCGATATTTCTTGCGGCGTCAAAAACGATTTGTTTTGAGGCTTTTATTTTGGTTTCGAGGTTTATTGTTGTCATTGGTTTAAGTCTGTTTTTTACTTACTCTTGTCATTTCGACGAAATGACAAACTATGTGAATTTGGGTTCTAAATTAAATCTCGAAAAGCCTCATCAATATTCCCAAACTTAAATCGAAACCCATTTTCTAAAAGATGTTTCGGAACTACATTTCGACTTTTTAAAACCAATTCTGTTTCTGTTCGAATAATAAAAGATCCAATTTCCAGAAAGAATTTATTCAGCGGAATTCCGAAAGGAAAACCAACCGCTTTTCGAAGTTTCTGCATAAAATTGACATTGCGAATAGGTTCAGGAGAAACAATATTAATAACGCCGGTCATTTCTTTTTCAATAATAAAATCAACAGCATTGGCAAAATCGTCTTCATGAATCCAGCTTACAAACTGATTTCCATTTCCCTGTTTTCCTCCAAAACCAATTTTTGCCAAAGTCTTTAAAGGAACAAAAGCACCGCCATTTTTTCCTAAAACAATTGAAGTTCGCAAAGCCGTTTTTAAAGTTTTTGGAGTTTCGGTTTTAAAGAATGCTTTTTCCCATGAAAGTGCAACATTTATAGAAAAGTCATTTCCAATTTCACCATCAGCTTCATTCATTTGTTTGTCAAGAGAATATCGATAAATGGTTGCCGTTGATGAATTCAGCCAATGTTTCGGCGGATTTTGACAATTTAAAACGGCTTTATTTAGAATTTTGGTGCTTTCAATTCGGGATAAAAGAATCTCTTTTTTATTCTTTTTCGTATAACGATAGTCAACTGATTTTCCGGCAAGATTGATTAAAACCGTTGCATTTTCTAATTCCTTTTCCCAGCCGGAAAGAGTTCTGGCATTCCAGTTTACATATTTTATTCCGTCAATTGTCTGAGATTTTCCGCGTGTTAGAATTACAATTTCTTCAAATTTATTTTTAAAATGATGGACTAAAACTTGTCCGAGAAAACCTGTTCCGGCAGCTATAATAAGTTTGTTCATTTGTTGAGTTTTGTTTTGTGTCGAATCAAACCCGACAGTCCCGAAGCCTCGGGAGAAAACCTGCCGGGTTTAGTTACGAATTAAGCTTTAAAAACCAATCTTTCTTCCCTTTGAGCTTCTTTTGCTTTTCTTTTTCCTCTAAAAAAGAAATATAAATTGAAGAATAACATGATGCCAAGATAAATAGAAAATCCTCCAATTTTGTAACTTAAATTTTCAATTAATTCCTGATAACTGTCACGGTTTAACTGCATTTCCAAAATCATTAAGGCAAAACCAATGTTTAAAAGATAAAATCCGGTTTCAAAAAGTTTGTTGGTTGCCTGAGCAATATCTTCACGGCCTTTAAATATATCAAGCATAAAGATTTTTCCGTTTTTAAAAAGAGTTTTAGAAACGTAATATGTTAATAATAAAGCGACTGGTAAATAGATTCCGTAACCGATTAAAATTTTTGTAGTTTCCATAATATTTAGTTTTTATTGTTATGAATTAGTTTTTGAGCGTATTTAGTTATAATTAAAATGTTGAGGTAATGCAGAATTGAAATAATAAAAATTATAACAGCTGTTTTTATGCAGATGGTTTCAATTAATTGAGTGGATGAAATAATTTTTTGCCAGGAAATTAAAGTCATAGCACAATAGCCAATATTTAAAAGATAATAGGCGAGAAGTAAAACCTGATTTATTTTCTGGCAGAGATCGGCATGGTTTGGAATTAGCTCTAAAACAAAAACATTTCCGTTTTTGTAACAGATTTTTCCAACTTTTAGGATAATGAAAATAGTTATGATGAGATAAATAAAATAACCAATAATATTAAAATTCATGATTTCCAGGTTTACAAGGTTTAATACATTTCTTCCAGAACAGGAATAACCTGCAGTTTTCTTTTATTTTTTACCGTAATTTTTGATCCTTTAGCCAGAAAAACAGAAGTTGGTTTTTGAGTTTGAAGAAATCCGAAATCACTTCCATAATTTTTTTCAAAATCAATATCAATGCGATGATTTAAGACTTCATATTGTTCCCATCTTGGATGTGTAACTTCGTATTCAAAAGTAGTTTCTTGATCAATTTTTGTATACCCAAAATAATGTTCAGTAATAAATTCAGCTTCAGAATCAGTTTCAATTTGTGTCAATACATTTTTAGTTTCTAATTCAATTGTATTCCACTCTTTGTCATTTTTCCATTGATAAATAAAAGTATTGGTATTGTTACTTTCAATAATTTCATGTCTCATTTTCTGAGTTTCATAATGTTCCTGATACAAAGTATTGGCAATAAATGTGATTGCTTTTTTAGGAACAATCTCTTTTATGAAAACCACTCCGCGTTTCCATTCGGCGTTTTCAAAACTTTTTACATAAAATCGCAGATTGACTTCTTCAAAATCAACATGAAAAGGAACTTTAATACCTAAAACTTTGGTGTTTTTAAACATAAAACCAACCAGACTGACATAACATTTGTTGTTCCAAATGTCGATTTCTATTCCTTCGGGAAGGTATTTTTCTAAAATTTCTTTATCAACCTCATAATTATATAAGGCTAAATTTTTCCATTCTGCTTTTAAGAAATCCATTTTAATTGTTTTTAAATTTTTAAACTTTCAGAAAAAAGTGAAAGTTTGAATTAAATTTTTTATT
This sequence comes from Flavobacterium sp. KACC 22758, assembly GCF_028736135.1. Taxonomy (NCBI): domain Bacteria; kingdom Pseudomonadati; phylum Bacteroidota; class Flavobacteriia; order Flavobacteriales; family Flavobacteriaceae; genus Flavobacterium; species Flavobacterium sp. KACC 22758. The sequence goes on along the minus strand of NZ_CP117878.1, from coordinate 4,975,910 downwards.
TGAGTAATTTGATGACCATACGGCCCAGCCAGTTTTCATTCATTTCTGTTACTTTGTCAAGCATGTTGTCAACTTTTAAAACGAAGGCATATAGTTTTTCTGTTTGATCTACAAAGTGTTTTTCTTCAGCAGAATCTTTTGGTTCTATTGTCGAAACTTCTTTTAAGATTTTAAGAGTAGGTTTAATTTCTCTTTTACTTCTTTCTCTGGAGATTTTTACTGCTAGTTCATCCAAATCTTTTTCTGCGGTAAAAAATTCTTTTCTTTCTCCGGCTTTATATTCTTTATAAACTATTCCCCAATCCATTAATCCTCTAAGATTCATACTGGCGTTTCCGCGGGAAATTTGCAGTTCTTCCATAATTTCTTCCATAGAAACAGGTTCATTCGAAACCATTAATAAAGCATGGATTTGTGCCATAGTTTTATTAATTCCCCATTGAGAACCTAATGCTCCCCAGGTTTGTACAAACTTATTTTTTGCTTCTTTGAATTCCATGAGACAAATGTATATAAAAGTTTTTAAACTTTCAAAAATAATTGAAAGTTTGAAAGTTTTTACTTCGTTATGTGTAAGAATAGTTTTAGTGTTGTTGTTTTAAGTGGTTCATACATAATATTTTGTGTTTTATTACATTCTTTCTTAGTGTGTAAGAATTGTAATATAATTTCGTTCGTGGAAATATAATTAAGCTAGCCCAAGATCTATTTTCTACTTGATTTAAATGTGGAGCAGAACCCACTATAAAAAACGAGGCGGAACCCGAAAAGCCTTATGAGTAAGGAAAATAAACCAAAAAACAATGTCAATACCTACAAATCAATGCACGGTCTTTGTTCAAGTGTGGGCAGATGTCAATTCACTAAAACAAGGAAGTACTAACGGATGTTATGCTGTTAGTAACAAAAGCCAGCAATCAACTGGTGAAGGTTCGGCAAACTTAACTACTAAAGTAATCACTGGTAGTAATGTATGCTGGTCGGTTTTACCAATCGATCCTCAGTTTGCTAATGAATTTGCAATTACTCAGGTTGGAGCTCAATCTGGATGGGCGACTCCGCCGGCTCCAGTTCCAGGATCTCCTAATATGTTTACAGGACAGCTTACAACATCAACTGTTGGAGGAAATGTTAATTCAAATATAGTATTCAGCTATATTGGAGGAGGGCAATCTATAACAGTAACTCTGCCTGTAACTATTATACCTGTTACTGCTTAATAATTAATTAAAAAATAAAACTATGAATAATAGAACAAATTTAGCTTTTAGCGCAAGCTCTGTAATTCCTGCAAGAGTAATCAATATTGCAGTTGATACAGTCTTTTTATATAGCCAGACTTCTGGTCCATACGCAGGAACTGGTATTTATATGATGGATAATAATGCAGTTGGCGGCAGTACAGGAGAAGGAGGACTTGAGCTGTCTTCACAAGTTACAGCAGGTTTTGGAATCGCATTTAATGTTTTTCCTATTGATGCCGCTGGACAACAGGGAGATACTGTTCAAATTGTGGGTCTTGAGATTTCTAATGGTACAAATATTTTTGGAAATTGGGGATGGCCGGCACCACAGGCGACAGGATCATATCAGTGGTTAGGAACTGCCATGGTTCAAGGACAATGTACATATCAAATTAAAATAGGAGTATCTGTTGGGGGGGCACCTATGCAGTATTACTGGTGGGACCCATTTTTAACATGCACCGCATAATATTTTAAGTGTATTACAAATTAGTACCTCCTAGTTTCCTCGGAGGTACTAATTCTTTATTATTGAAAATATTTTATATGTCATTCATTAAGAATAAAATTGACAGCAGTTGGTTAAACTCAATAAATTAATACTGTGATTGAAAGTAATAAAGAAATAAGAAAATCTAAAATTGCTCCGTCAACATGTACTGTCTTTATCCAAGTATGGGTTGATGTTAATATGTTGTATACAAACAATCCAGAAAAAGGCTGTTATGTAGTTGATAACAGAAGTAAATATTCTGAATTTGAAGGCACTGATCAATTACAGACTTGCGTTGTGTCTGGCAGTAAAATCTGCTGGAGTATACTGCCTGTTGATCCGCAATATAACGGCAAGCTAATTATAACTTCAATTAATGTAGAATTTGCCTATAATGACCCGCCTTTGCCTTACGATGATAATTTAAATATTTGGACTGGAATTGCTGCGGTTACTCTTACACTTAAAAGTATTCCTGGTAATTTAACTTTTAGTTACAATGATAGTTCCTTGAGCCGTACAGTTGTATTGCCTATTTGTGTAAGACCTTCTACTAGCGGATGCTGAGGACTATCTGAAGGACTCGTTTTACGGTGTTTTTGAAAGTCATTTTAAGATAATTGAAAAAAATAAAAACTGCTTATTTTTTCTTGTGTCATCTTTTTCGAGTTTTATGACTCAAAATTCTCATTTCATAACATTTTTTTAATTATGTCTATCAATCTAATATAGTTTTGGTATAGAAATAAACCCGATCCTATTATTTAAAATGTTGGTTAAAAGCAATTAAATAATAAAAACAAATCAAATAGGTGGAGCAGAACCCACTAGAAAAAACGAGGCGGATCCGAAAAGCCATACGAGTAGGAAACCAAAAACGAAAAGTTATGTCAGATTTATTAGCAGGTGCTTACTTAGCAAAAGGCACAATTGGAAATGTTGGAACACCAGGTGCTCCAATCGCATCATTTAGTTTAGTTGTTGTACCATCACAAAATTCTGTTTCTGGTACAGTAGTAATTACTCAGGCTGTACATGGTCCTGATAGCCATATTGTTGTTCCGGTAACTGGAAAAATATATGCAACTGGATTTGGACAATTTACACAAGTTGTGAGTTTAAAAGGACAGTATGTTCACACTTTTCCTCCTCCTGCAATTGGTGCTTTTTTAGCAGATTTTGATGCTCATTTAGCTATTGATGGTTCATGGAATGGAACAGGAGGTTTTTCATATTATCAACATGATGTTGAAAATGTACCAGTAAAAGCTGCTGCAAATTTACAAGCTGAGTTGGCATAAAAAAAGACCCCAAATTTTAACAACTCCAAAAACGATATGATTAGGAATTTAATAGATTTCCTGATTTGGTTACTGTTTTGATTTAAAGGGTCGTCTGTTTTAGACGGCCCTTTTTTATTACCCAAAAAATAAATCTCAAAAAAATAAATCTCAAAAATGAAAAAGAAAACAATTATAACCACAGCAGTTGCTCTTACAGCAGCAGCGGGGTCATTATTTTTTTTGAATAAAGAAAAAATAATGGATAAAACCGCGTATGCCGATAATGCAGCTGAATCTTGCAATTGCGAAGCCGGCTGGTTTCCGCATGAGCAGACTCCCGCGCCAGCAGAAGGCGACGGAAGTCCATTTGATTCTTCAAGCACTACCAATTGTATTTTTCATCAATGGTCATGGCAAAAATTTTTATGGGCAACAAAACCTCTGCCAAGCGGCAATCCGCTGTTTTTAGATTCTTTAGATATTGTTACTCCAGAAATGGAACGTGTTAGTCCGCAGTTAGGCGTAAAATTGGTTTTAACCTCAATTGCTCAGGCAGGTCCGGCTGGTGTTTTAGTCTCTAATCCAAAGGTCGTTCCGGGAAAAACTGCTGGCGATACTGTCTTTTATTCTATACACGTAAACAAAATATTATTTGATAAGGCGATTATTGCAGCTTCAGAAATTAACAGCGGAAAAACACCTTATTCAAATCTGGAGACATTTCCGGTTGGTTCGCTTGAATTAAAAGTTTCATGGATCAGCACAGCTTCAATTCCAAAAGAAAAACTGGGAGATTACTTTATTACTAAAGCTGCAGTTAAAAATAAAGCCGGACAATATGAAGCAAAATCGGTAGCATTACTGGGAATGCATGTTGTTGGAGTTGTAAAAAATCATCCTGAATTTATCTGGGCTACTTTTGAGCATAAAGAGATGGCTCCAATTTATGACTGGACAAATAATTCTGTAACAGCAAATGATGAAAAACTGCTTTATGAAAGCGGTACAGATTCGGGCTTAAAAGGTATTACCTGGGATAGAACTAATAAGAAACCATTAGTGCCGGGTAAAGCATTTGTTCTTTATGAATATGGAGTTCCAAAAGTTGTTGAAACTAATGATTACATGAAAACAAGCCAGTCAGAGCCAGTTAATTTTAATAATATTGATTTCATTAATAAATGTGTAGCTTCAAAACTAAAAGATGTTTTTAAAAATTACTTTTATAACGGCTCAATCTGGCTGGATACTGATGGAATGTCTCCTTCAGATCAGGCGAAAGCAATTGTAAAAAGACAAATATCAAGTGTACTTCCAGATTCATTGGCGAGAGGTTCTTCAAACTTGGCCAATATTACAATGGAAACTTATACGCAGACATTTAAAGACAGCATTCATAAAATTAATGCCGGCAATTTGGTAAACTGCTTTACTTGTCATCAATCTCAAAATTTTGATAAAACCCGCGGTATAGGAAAATCGCCTTTGTATTTAAGCCACATTTTCGAGTCTTACTTATACACAACAAAACCTAAACCGGTAACAGGGAAAAATGCAAGTAATACTAACCTGAAAGTACAACGTATAGAAGAAACAGAATCACTTAAACTAAAACAGTTTGATGAGTTTGTTCGTAACAATAAATAATACACAAAGGTGTTTTATTGATTTTGCTCCAAAAGATGAAAAACCGAAGCATTGCTTCGGTTTTTCGATTTATTGTTTGTTTTCTTTTGAGAAGTTAGGGGTTTTAAGAATGTTTTTCTGAAAATTATAAAGTTATGTTAATTCAATACTTGAAATTTTAAATTAAATAATGAGAAAGATATTTTTGTAAAAATCACAATTTATGGAATTATACTACACTTTTTCAGTACTTATTGTACTAGCCTCTTTCTTCGCCTATTTGAATTTAAGATTTTTAAAACTTCCGGGAACTATAGGAATCATGATTATTGCCATGTTGGTTTCAGTTGGAATTCGCTTACTGGGAGATTCTTATTTTCCTGCTACTACAAGACATTTTTTTGATTTAATAAAAGAATTTGATTTCAATGAAATCTTAATGGGAGCAATGTTGAATTTTCTTTTATTTGCTGGAGCACTGCACGTAAATATGGCTGATTTGAAAGAACAGAAAGTGCCTATCATGATTTATTCTACAGTAAGCGTTGTATTATCTGCTTTAATTATTTCGATGCTCTTATATTATATCGCACCGTTTTTAGGAATCAATATTCCTTATGTATTCTGTTTGGTTTTTGGAACCCTGATTTCTCCAACCGATCCAATCGTGGTGCTGGGTGTTTTAAAAGAAGCCAAAGTTCCTAAAAGAATAGAAACTAAAATTGTTGGAGAATCTTTGTTTAATGATGGAGTAGCGGTAGTTATGTTTGCTGTTGTTCTTAAAATGGCAACTGACCCAACATTTGATGTGAGTTTTAGTTCTATCGCTTGGCTTTTTGCAAAAGAAGGAATTGGCGGACTTTTATTAGGAGCTGTTTTTGGATTTACAGCATCAAAAGTCATGAAGAAAATCGACGATTATAAAGTTTCGGTTTTAATAACACTTTCAATTGTAACTGGCGGATTTTTAGTTGCACAGAGTTTACACGTTTCAAGTCCGCTGGCGATGGTTGTTGCCGGATTAATTATTGGAAACTATGGTAAAAAAGTTGCGATGAGCGAAGTAACTAAAGATTACTTAGGAAAGTTTTGGGAACTTATCGACGAAATCTTAAATGCGGTTCTATTCTTATTTATCGGTTTTGAATTGTTATTACTTCCAGATTTAAACAAACAATTGCTAACAGGATTTGTAGCTATTTTTATCGTTCTTTTCTCAAGATTGACTTCTATAGTTCTGCCTTGGAAATTCTTTGATATTTTTAAGTTCTTCGGAATTAAATCTGCTTATAATAAAGGTTCGTTGATGGTTTTGGTTTGGGGCGGAATTCGCGGCGGAGTTTCGATTGCTTTGGTACTTTCTATGCCTGAAGGAGAATATAAAAACCTTTTACTTGAAGTAACTTATATCGTAGTCTTATTTTCAATTGTTGTACAAGGACTTACAGTTGGAAAATTAGCTAAAAGAGTTTTGGAGAAAGAGTAAGAAAATAGAGTTAAGAATAAAGAGCAAAGAAAATAAATGCTAGAATAAAGATTTTATTTTAAAACTAAAAAAGGACTGTCTCAAAGTGAGTCAGTCCTTTTTTTATAGCTCCAGAGGAGCGTAATGATTATAGAAAATGCGATTCCAAATATCAAAAGCTCCAGCGGAGCGACACAATATTTTATTTATCGTTTATCTTCTTTAGAATAGTTCGATTCTCCGTTAATATTAATCTCTCCGCCTAAAAAACGAGGTTCGCGATTTCTTAGAACATCAAAGAAAGATTTAAAAACAGAAAGGTATTCTCTAAAAGTAACATATTTGTATCCTAAATATTCTCCATTATTAGCAGAAAAACCAACTGACTTTATTTCTAATTTGTTACCAATATAAACCGCGCGGTTTAAATGATATTCCTGAGAGATTAAAGTGGCTTTCTTAATTTTGAAAATATGTTTAGCACGATACATTGTTGAGTAAGTATCAAAACCTGCATAATCAACAAATATTTTGGTTGTATCAACGCCTTGATTGTAACAGTAATTTTTCATTACAGTTAATTCATCATATTCATCACGGCCATTATCTCCCGAAAGTAAAATTTTATTGATACGTTTTGCTTTCCAAAGCATAATCCCTGCATCCAAACGATCTTTTAAATATTTGCTTGGCTGATCTCCGTTAATTCCTGCTCCAAAAATAATTCCCACATCATTTTTAGGTAACTTTTTAATTGAGTAATAAATCTTGGTTTCGGTTGAGGATTTTACCCAATAATTTACTGTAACAACCGCAATTAACCCAATGATGGAAAGATAAAACGCTATTTTAATATATTTTTTCACGACTTATTTTTGTAAGATTAAGATTTAAAAAATGCGAAGATAGTTAAAGTAAAACAAATAAAAAACCGAAGCATTTCTACTTCGGTTTCAAAATTTAATTATCTAAAAAACTCCGCAACTTAGTCCCGATAGCTATCGGGATAGTATCTTAGAAACTTAGTATCTCTATAACAATCCCGCTCTTTTCAATAAAGCTTCCGGTTTTGGTTCCTGACCTCTAAAACGTTTGTATAAAGTCATTGGATGTTCTGTTCCTCCTTTTGAAAGAACGTTATCTTTAAATTTCTTAGCAATTTCTTCGTTGAAAATTCCATTTTCATGGAAATATTCGAAAGCATCTGCATCGAGAACTTCAGCCCATTTGTAGCTGTAATATCCAGAAGAATACCCGCCTTGAAAAATATGAGAGAAAGCGGTACTCATGGCATTTTCTTTTACATCAGGATACAATTGTGTGTTAGCAAATTGTTCTGTTTCGAAAGCTTTAAGATCAGTAATATTAGTTGGATCTTGTCCGTGCCAAGCCATATCTAATAATCCAAAACTTAATTGGCGTAAAGTTGCTAAACCTTCTTGGAAACTTGCACTTTCTTTAATTTTCTGAACGTACTCAATCGGAATAATTTCTCCCGTTTCATAGTGATTCGCAAACAAAGCCAAAGCTTCCGGCTCGTAACACCAGTTTTCCATAATCTGACTTGGTAATTCTACGAAATCCCAGTAAACAGAAGTTCCGGACAAACTTGGGTAAACTGTATCAGCCAGCATTCCGTGTAATCCGTGTCCGAATTCGTGGAATAAAGTCGTTACTTCATTAAAAGTTAATAATGAAGGTTTTGTTTCTGTTGGTTTTGTAAAATTACAAACGTTAGAAATATGTGGTCTTTCGTTTACGCCGTCTTTTACATATTGCGATTTGAATGAAGTCATCCAAGCACCGTTTCTTTTTCCTTTTCTTGGGAAGAAATCAGCATAGAAAATAGAAACTAAATTATTATCAGCATCTCTTACTTCATAAGTGGTAACTTCTTCGTGGTATTTATCAATATCAAAAACCTCAGTAAAAGTTAAACCGTATAATTTTTTGGCAACTATAAATGCACCGTCTAAAACTTTTTCTAATTGAAAATAAGGTTTCAGCTTTTCATCATCTAAATTAAAAAGCTGTTGTTTTAATTTTTCAGAATAATAAGCGCCGTCCCATTTTTCTAATTGTTCTATTCCGTCTAATTCTTTCGCAAAAGCGGTTAATTCAGCAAATTCTTTTTGAGCAGCTGGTTTTGCTTTTGCCAATAAATCATTTAAAAAAGAGAAAACTTTCTCTGGACTTTCGGCCATTCTTTCTTCGAGAACAAAATGCGCATGTGTTTTATAACCTAATAAATTGGCTCTTTCATGACGAAGTTTGGCAATTTTTAGTACGTTTTCTTCATTGTTGAATTCGTTATTCTGAAATGCTTTTGCGCCAAAAGCAATCGCCATTTTTTTACGCAGTTCGCGATTATCAGCATAAGTTAAAAACGGAATGTAACTTGGATGATCTAATGTGAAAATCCAGCCTTCTTTTTCCTGATTTTTAGCTAATAATCTAGCAGCTTCGATTGTTCCCTCTGGTAAGCCAGATAAATCTTTTTCATCAGTTAAATGCAGTTCGAAGTTGTTGGTTTCTGCTAAAACATTTTCGCCAAACTGCAAGCTCAATTTCGATAATTCTTTGTCAATTTCTCTTAACTGGTTTTTCTTGTCTTCTGGCAGATTAGCTCCGTTTCTCGAAAAGCTTTTGTACTTTTTGTCTAATAAAGTAGTTTGCTCTGGATTCAGATTTAAACTTTCTTTTTGATCATAAACCGCTTTTACTTTCGCAAATAATTCAGCATTTAAGCGAATGTCATTTCCAAATTCTGAAAGTAGAGGCGAAACTTCCTGCGCAATTTTCTGCATTTCGTCATTCGTTTCAGCCGAATTTAAATTGAAGAAAATACTAGAAAGACGATCTAAAATGTCGCCAGAATAATCCATTGCCACAATTGTGTTTTCAAAAGTGGGTGCATCCGGATTATTTACGATCGCATCAATTTCGGCTTTAGCCAATGCAATTCCTTCGTTAAAAGCAGGAACATAATCTTCGATTTTAATTTGCGAAAAAGGCGCGGTGTTATGTTTGGTGTTAAAGTATTGTGTTAAAACGCTCATATTGTGTATGCTGTTTAAAAATATAAAATTAGAAAATCATAATTTGAATTTCTCCGTATCCTGAAAAGTATTCCAAAATCGAAGTAACTCTAAATTAGTGTTTTCGATACGATAATAAAGTGAAATATGTTTGGTAATGACAATTTTATAAACGCTTTTGAAGTTTGTTTTTATAAATAAAACATTGTCATTTTTTAAAAGCTCTATTGTGGTATTTACTTTGTCGATGAAATTTTGAGCAGCTTTTTCAGACCATTCGCCTTCTAAATAATCGATGTTGTTCCAAAAGTCTTTTTTAGCTTGTGGAGCCCAAGTTACATTCATTATTTAAAATATTTTGAATAACGATTTTTGGTTTCTTCCATAACAACATCATGCTGAATTCCTTCATTATTATCTAAAGAATAAATAGCCTCATTTATATTGCTTTTTTGCTCTTTGGAAAGGCTTTCTTTAGATTGAATTAAGTCAACAATTTCCTGAATTAAATCAGGATTATCAATGTCTAAAACAATTTTAGCGAGCTCTATTTTAGAAGTTTGAATGTTCATTTTGCTTTTTTCTCAAAGTTAAGTTTTTCTTTTAGAAATTTTTATAATGATTAGTTAATTCTTGAAGCAGCTTGTTTCGCAAAGATTCACTAAGAAAAAAACACAGAGATTCACAAAAAAATTGTGCGCCTCTGTGTCTTCTTTTATATATCTCTGAGAAATTACTTCTTCAAACCTTCAGCCGCTTTATTAACCGCAGCTTTCAATTCTTCTTTATAAGAAATGATAGTATCTAAAACTTTTTTGTCATGGCTTCCAATGATTTGTGCTGCTAAGATCCCAGCATTTTTTGCACCGTTTAAAGCTACAGTTGCAACAGGAACGCCGCCTGGCATTTGCAGGATTGATAATACTGAATCCCAGCCATCAATCGAATTGCTTGATTTTACTGGAACTCCAATTACTGGAAGCGGAGACATTGAAGCCACCATTCCTGGTAAATGCGCTGCACCGCCCGCTCCGGCAATAATTACCGAAATACCGCGGTTGTGTGCATTTTTGCTGAAATCGAATAATTTCTCCGGCGTTCTGTGTGCCGAAACGATATCTACTTCAACTTCTACATTAAATTGTTTTAATATGTCGATTGCATCCTGCATAACTGGCATGTCTGAGATGCTTCCCATTATAATGGCTACTTTGCTCATTGTGTTTTTGTTTGTTTTGTTTCAGGTTTCAGGTTTCAAGTTTTTGGAAACTGAAAACCGATACTGAAAACTGTTTATTTTGTTTTAAGTTATAAACAGTGACTAATCACTAATTACTATTCACTAATCACTTTAATAGTATTCTTAACTTCTTGTGCAATTCTTCTGGCTTCCTGCATGTTTTCATTTACGATTGTAACGTGTCCCATTTTTCTGAAAGGGCGAGTTTCTTTTTTACCGTAAATATGCGGCGTAACGCCATCCCATCCTAAAATGGTTTCGATGTTTTCATATACTACATTTCCAGAATGACCTTCGGCACCCACTAAATTTACCATAATTCCGGCAACTTTACTGTCTGTGTTTCCTAACGGAAGATCTAAAATAGCACGTAAATGATTTTCGAATTGTGAAGTGTAGCTTGCTTCGATTGAATAATGTCCTGAATTGTGCGGACGCGGCGCTACTTCATTCACCAAAATTTCATCGTCCTGAGTCTGGAACATTTCAACAGCCAAAAGTCCAACATGATTAAATTTCTCCGAAACATTCAAAGCAATTGCTCTGGCTTTTTCAGCTACTTTTTCGTCGATTCTTGCCGGGCAGATTACGTATTCAACCTGATTGGCTTCTGGGTGAAATTCCATTTCTACAACTGGATATGTTTTAATTTCTCCAGATGGATTTCTTACTACAATTACCGCCAATTCGTTTTTGAACGGTACCATCATTTCTGCAATACATTCTACATTTGGTAAATCGTCCATATCAGAAATCTGACGAATTACTTTTACGCCATTTCCGTCGTAACCAAACTCTGTGCATTTCCATACAAACGGAATGGTGATTTCGTTGTTTCCAACAGATTTTTGCAAATGTGCAGGACTTTCAAAACGTAAATACGATGCAGTTGGGATATTACTTTGAGTATAAAAATCTTTTTGAGTTCCTTTATTCTGAATTCCTTTTAAAGTTTTAGGAGACGGATATACTTTTACGCCTTCGTTTTCTAACTGCGTTAAAGCTTCAAGGTTTACCAATTCGATTTCAAAAGTCAGAACATCGACTTGTTTTCCAAAGTTGTAAACCGTTTCATAATCCATTAAATCGCCTTTAAAGAATTTGTTGCAGGCAATTTTACTTGGCGCTTCGTCACTTGGATCCAGAACGTAAGTTTGTATGTCAAATTTTCTGGTGTCGAACAAAAGCATTTTGCCTAATTGTCCGCCGCCTAATATTCCTAATTTAAAATCAGAAGAAAAATAATTCATTTTGAGTTGTGTTTTTGCAAAGATACTTTTTAATCTTTTTTCAGCCAAAATTTAGTTTTTCTGCCCCGAACTGCACGAATTATTTTTAAGTCTCGCCACAGATTAAAAGGATTAAAATGATTTTCTACTTTTTGTTTTTGCCACGAATTCTCGAATTTTTATTAAATCTATGTTTAAAAATAATTCGTGAATTCGTGGCTATTAAAACTATTCAATTTTTTTTAAAACTTCACGTGCAACGGCTTTGTAAGCTGCCGAATGATCTCCGTAATCTTTATTCAGGATGATTTGTAATTCTGGATGAATCCAGTCGTAGTGGTTTCCTAAAACATATAATGTTCTTATAGAATACGCTTTTGTCGCAACTTTTACGTCGTTAATAAGCCAGTCAAAACTTGTCTCTATGCAGTCCTGAAGATTTTTTTCTGATAGATGAATACTATTTTCGTCTTTTTTATAATGCGATTTTACTAAGAGCTGTACGACTTTTGCAATAGGGCGAATAGAACTTTCATCTTTTAAAACTTTTAGATTCGAAAAGAAAAAATCGAGATGAGGCTGCAGCCAAAGCAATTCTTCATACGATACAAATTCTAAAATCCAGCAGGCTTTGTGATTGTTTTTGTCTTCGGGAGAAAAACAAATCGAAATTAATTCATTAAACAAATATGGATTTTCGAGAACATCCTGTGCGCACTTTAAACGGTTTTCCCGATAAGCGCTTACATAATCCAGTTTTTCCTGTAATTCAGAAAGTACGGTCATTGAATTTGTTTTGGTTTCAAGCATCTAAAATAAATAATTTAAGGATACGGCTCCGTAATAATTTACAGGAAGTCCCGGATAATAATATCGTGGAGATGAGTTTCCTGTAGGCACTGCATTTGGCAGAATCAGCGAAGCATATTTCTCATTGGTTACATTGTTTACCCCGGCAGAAATATGGCTCGTTAAATCTCGTAAAATTTCAAATCGATAACCTGTTTTTAAATTTAGAATAGTGTATGAATCTGAATATGCTGTGTTGGCATCATTTAACTGAATTTCTCCCACAAATTGATAATCAGTACTAAAGTAAACGCCAATATTGGTATTTAATGTTATGCCTGCATTAATTTTTTGAGGGGCAACTCCTGTTAGTTTGTTTCCAGAAAAATCATTACCGCTGTCAATAAATTCCTTGAATTTGTAATTCCCTATAGATCCTGCTAAATAAGAGTTCAACGCCAAAAAACGATTAATGGGCCAATTGTGATTTAAAGTAATTTCGATTCCTTCATGAAATGTTTTTCCCGCATTTGTGCCCACATATTGGTCATCGCCGACTCTTTTGGCAACTAGTAAGTCTTTAATCTCCATTCGGTACAAAGACATTTCGGTATAAAGTCTTTTGTTGAAAAAGTAGAATTTTCCACCGACTTCAAAATTATATCCGTTTTCAGGTTTTATGTCAGGATTGATTTTGCCTTCACTTGTAAGTGTTTCTTCTGTTGCAGGAAGTGAAAATCCCCGGCTTACAGAAAAATAAAGTGTTTTTAAAGAATTTGGTTTGTATAGAAATGAAATTTGCGGCGAGAAAATGCCATCATAACTATATTCTTCATTGATGTTTTCTGTATAATTGTTGAGGTCAAATCTGGTTTTATTATAATTTAAACCTGCCTGAATTTCTAATTGATCAGATAATAAAGTTCTTAATTGGGAAAATATATTGTAGAAATGTCTTTTTTGATCCGTTTCTGTAAGTTGATTTCCCTGCAGACTTCCTAAACCATTATTTTGCTGATAAAGATTTTGAAAAGTATTCCCATTATAAGTATCTGTAAAATATTCTGCACCGGCAATAAACTGATTTTCGACTCTTCCAATTTTAAAATTTCCTGAAAACTGAGTTCTTGCACCTGTAGCAAATGTATATTGACGAAGAATATCAAACGGACGAGGTTCGTTGCTGTCTTTATAATTGATAAAAACTGAAGTTGAATTCTTCAAATTTTCATTAATCTTAAAATCATAAGCAAGTCCGCCCAAAACCGATTTGTATTCTTTATATCCTTTTGAGGCAACCCAGGTTGGCGCTCCGGCTTTTGGATTTGTATTAAAAACTTCTTTACTAATCGAACTCGGAATAAAAGCCTTTAAATAAGTATAATTTGAAAAGTAGGTAAGTTTGCTGTTTTCTTTTCGGAATAATTCTCCGGCAAGTGTAATTCCTTCGCGATTATAGGAGCTGTTTTCCCGCCAGCCATCCGTTTTTAAATTGTGGTAGCTGATGTTCAAACTTCCTGATTTTTCATCTGAACCAAAATTCAGGCTGTTTTTTAATAATCCAAAAGAACCGAAAACAGTACTTATTCCGGCACTTTGATTTCCGTTGTTAGAAAGTTGAGGTGAAATTAAAATTGCACCGCCCAAACCTGCGCCATAAACACTCGAAAGCGGTCCTTTAATAATTTCGATTTGATTAAGGTTTTCGAGATCAATATCATCAATAACCGTTTCGCTGTTTCCGGATGTTAATGGAATACTGCCATAAAAAGCTCTGATTTTATTGGTTCCGTAGGTAGTTCTTGCACCAATACCGCGAATGGAAATTCGGCTTGTTGTAAAATTAGAAGACTGCATAAATACACCTGGAATTGTATTGATTACCGTTGTAATATCTGTGGTATTATTTTGCAGTAAATCTTTTTTTGAAAGAACACCTATCGAAGCGGGAGTATTTAATAAACTATTATTAATGTGCAGTGAACTGATAACAACTTCTTTAAGCTTTTCAGTTTTAAGAGAATCAATAGTTTTGCTTCCCTTTTTTTGTGCTGCTATGTTTTGAAAAACAAAAAGAACAAAAAGAAGAAAACAATATTTTTTTAAAATCATAAGATAAAATTAAAGGGCAGCGTTTTTTTAAAACACATAGAAACACAGCATTGATTGAGGCAAAAAAGGCGTTTCATGTATTTAACAACTTCTTTTTAAGCAAAAATCTATGTCTCTATGTGTTTAAAATTTTCTTTATAGTTGGTTCTAATCCCTATCCAGATTTGAATTTGGGTTTTAGAATTTGGAATTTAAAATATTTATTTGGCTGTCACTTTCCAAATGGTGTTACTGCTGTCGTCATTTACTAAAAGCGTCCCATCGTTCATAACCGTCACGGCAACCGGACGCCCGTAAACTTCTGCTTTATTTTCATCAGAAATAAAACCTGTTAAAAAATCTTCTGGTTTTCCCGAAGGTTTTCCATCTTTAAAAGGAACGAATAAAACTTTGTAACCCGAAATTTTGGAGCGGTTCCAAGATCCGTGCTGTCCAACGAAAACACCATTTTTATATTTTGCAGGAAAAGCATCTTTTGTGTAAAAAGCTAATCCTAACGATGCTGTATGAGCACCAACCGGAACATCCGGAACAATTGCTTTTTCAACTAAATCTTTTCTTTCGCCTTTCATTCTTGGATCAGGAATACTTCCAAAATAAGAATAAGGCCATCCATAAAAGCCATCTCTTTTTACACTTGTAATATAATCCGGAACTAAGTCATCGCCTAATTCATCACGTTCGTTTACCGCAGTCCAAAGTTCTTTATTAACAGGATTCCAGTCCATTCCAACCGGATTTCGAAGTCCCGAAGCGTAGATTTTTTCACCAGTTCCGTCAGGGTTAATTTCCAAAATACCGGCTCGGCGAACTTCTTTGTCTACACCATGTTCAGCATTATTACTTCCTGAACCTACAGAAACATAAATTTTGCTTCCGTCTGGACTTGCTAATAAATTTCGTGTCCAGTGATTGTTATAACCTCCGGCAGGAAGTTCAAGTATTTTTTCGCCTTTTGTTTCTAATTTCAGCTGGTTGTTTTTATAAGGATAACGGTATAATCCGTCAGTATTTGCGATGTAGAAAAAGTCTTTTAAAACCAGCATTCCAAAAGGTTTGTTTAAACCAGAAATAAAAACCTCACGAGTTTCAAATTTTCCATCTTTGTCTTTATCGCGTAAAACCGTAATTTGATTTTTACTGGATCTTGTTCCGCTTTCAACTACAAAAATATCCTGATTAGGAGCAATATAAGTCCAACGCGGATTTTCGAATCCATCTGCGAATTTTGTTACTGTAAAACCTTCCGGTGCTTTAGGAGTTTTATCTTTTGGCCAGCCAATAACTTTGCTGTTGTTTGTTTTAGATTCGGTTGCATAAGGAGGAGGAAGCGTAATGTCTCCAACCGCGGTTTTAACAACATTGCCCGGCTGTTTCGCTAAAGCTTCTTTTTCTTCTTTTTTCACCTGCCCGTTGCAGGCAGTCATTAGTGCCAATAGTTGTATTGAAAATAATATTAAGGATTTTTTCATTGGTTTTTTGGAGTTAAATAATTATATAAGAACAATTTAATAAAATTAAAAATAGCGACAAGAAGGGATTTGTAAATATTAACTGATCTTTAACATTCGTAAAAAAATATACTTGGACTGCTTATTTTGATATAAACTGTTAAGTTCTAATTCTGTATCTTTGTCCATTATTTTAAAAAGAAAAATAATGATACAACTTCACGATAAACAATTTGTTCCGTTTATTTCGGCTAAAGAAATTGATTTTGCTTTAACCAAATTAGCGGCTCAGGTAGAAGATGATTTTGGAGATGATACTCCTATTTTTATTGGAGTTTTAAACGGTGCCTTTATGGTGGTTTCCGATTTTTTAAAAAAGTATAAAAAACCATGCGAAGTTTCATTTATAAAAATGGCTTCTTATGAAGGAACTGAAACAACAAATTCAGTTAAAGAATTAATTGGAATTAATCAGGATTTGTCAGGCCGAAGTGTTGTCATTATAGAAGATATTGTCGATACAGGAAATACAATCGAAGAGTTGAAGCATTTATTTAAAGCACAAAATGTAAAGCATTTTAAAGTAGCAGCTTTGTTCTTTAAACCAGAGGCTTATAAAAAAGACATGAAAATTGATTATGTGGGAATCAGAATCCCAAATAAATTCATTGTAGGTTACGGACTTGACTATGACGGTTTAGGAAGAAACCTGACTGAAGTTTACAAATTAGCAGAATAATAAACAAAACACAACTATATATTCATTTAAAACTTCTTGAAAAATAAGAAGTAACAACACGTACATTCATTATGATTAACATCGTTTTATTTGGAAAGCCTGGTGCAGGAAAAGGAACTCAGGCAGAATTTTTAAAAGAAAAATACAATCTAACTCACCTTTCTACAGGAGATATTTTTCGTTTCAATTTAAAAAATGATACTGAACTAGGAAAACAAGCAAGAGTTTTTATGGACAATGGAGAATTAGTTCCTTGTGAAGTAACAACTGCAATGTTAATTGACGAAGTAAAAAAACACCCGGATAGTGCAGGATTTTTATTCGACGGATATCCAAGAACTTTAGATCAGGCAGAAGCATTAGATAAATTTTTACCAACAATTGGTTCCAGCGTAACAGCTACAATTGCTTTAGAAGCTGATGACGAAATTTTGGTAAAACGCTTACTTGAAAGAGGAAAAACAAGCGGAAGAGCTGACGATCAGGACGAAGAAAAAATTCGTGTGAGATATCAGGAATACAACGAAAAAACAGCTCCTTTAATTGGATATTACAAAGATCAAAACAAATTTTACGCAGTTGATGGTATCGGAACTATCGAACAAATCACAGAGCGTTTAACATCAGTTATAGATAATTTGTAACAAACGGATTAAAATAGCCCTGTTGCAATTTATAATTGAAAAACCAAATAAATAACGAATCTACTAAACATTGGAAATACTAATAATATTTTTTCTAATACTATTAAACGGAGTTTTTTCTATGTCTGAAATTGCCCTTATTTCAGCTAGAAAAAACCGACTGGAAACAGCAGCAAAAAAAGGAAATAAAAGTGCAAAAACAGCACTCGATCTGGCTAATTCGCCTAACAAGTTTTTATCGACAGTTCAAATTGGAATTACCTTAATTGGAATTTTAACGGGTATTTATTCTGGAGATAAAATTACGGCCGATGTTGAGGTTTTTGTTGCAGGATTTGTCGCTTTAAAACCTTACGCACACTCAGTTGCAGTAGGAATTGTTGTTGTTGTTTTAACGTTTTTCTCTCTGGTTTTAGGAGAATTGCTGCCAAAACGAATTGGATTAAATTATCCGGAATCGATTGCTAAAATGGTTGCAATGCCAATGAAAGTAATTTCGATAATTACTGCACCTTTTATTTGGTTATTAACTTCGTCAACAGATTTTTTACTGAATATTTTTCAGATAAAACCAACTGCAGACGGAAAAGTTACCGAAGAAGAAATTAAAGCTATCATTAAAGAAGGAACAGAAGTAGGAGAAGTTCAGGAAATTGAACAAGATATTGTGGAGCGTGTTTTTCATATTGGCGACCGAAAAGTAAGTTCGCTTATGACACACCGTAAATCAGTAGACATGCTTCCGTTGAATGCTGATAGAACTAAAATAAAAGAATTAGTTGTTCAGGATTTACATGCCGTTTATCCGGTTTACAACGAAAATTACGATGATATCGTTGGTGTAGTTACTTTAAAAAACATATTTGCTAATATCGAAAACGACAATTTTGATTTTGCTTCTATAATGACAGATGCTCCTTATTTAATGGAACAAACTACTGCTTACAAAGCTTTGGAAAATTTCAAAAAAACTGGAGTTCACTATGCATTAGTTTCAGATGAATACGGCGTTTTTCAGGGAATGATTACTTTAAATGACATTCTGGAAGCGCTGGTTGGAGATGCATCAGAATTTTACAAAGATGAATTCCAGCTTATAGAAAGAGAAGACGGATCATGGCTGGTTGACGGACATTATTCGCTGCACGATTTCTTAACGTATTTTGAGTTAGATGAGCTGACAAATGATTACGAAGTAAACACAGTAAGCGGAATGATTATGACTGAGCTTTCTCATATTCCTAAAGAAGGAGAAAAACTCGTTTGGCAGAAATTCGTTCTGGAAGTTGTTGACATGGATGGTGTTAAAATTGATAAAGTGCTTGTAAAAACGCTTAAAGAATAAATAAAAAAGTTTTCAGTCGCAGTTTTCAGCCGCAGTTTGTGCTGAAAATCTGGACTGGCACTGAAAAATAAATAAAATAGAATTTAGAAATAGAAATTGGAGTAATCTAAAATCTAAATCTAAAATCTGAAATTCAGAAAAATGACAGAAGGAAATTTTGTAGATTACGTTAAGATATATGTTTCATCCGGAAAGGGAGGAAAAGGATCTACGCATTTACATAGAGAGAAATTTATTGAAAAAGGCGGTCCGGACGGTGGAGACGGAGGTCGAGGCGGACATGTGTATTTAGTTGGGAATAAAGGACTCTGGACATTATTTCATTTAAAGTTTGCGCGCCATATTAAAGCTGGTCACGGTGGAGATGGAGGATCAGACAGAAGTACGGGAGCTGATGGAGAAGATAAATTTATTGAAGTGCCATTAGGAACTGTTGTAAAAGACAAAGAAACCGGTGAGGTACTTTT
Organism: Flavobacterium sp. KACC 22758; assembly: GCF_028736135.1. Classification (NCBI taxonomy): domain Bacteria; kingdom Pseudomonadati; phylum Bacteroidota; class Flavobacteriia; order Flavobacteriales; family Flavobacteriaceae; genus Flavobacterium; species Flavobacterium sp. KACC 22758. The sequence continues at coordinate 4,956,745 of NZ_CP117878.1, read as the reverse complement.
TGAAATCACAGAAGACGGTGAAAAAAGAATTCTGGCAAAAGGAGGAAAAGGAGGTTTAGGAAACTGGCATTTTAGAAGTTCGACAAATCAAACGCCTCGTTATGCACAACCAGGTTTACCTGGTTTAGAAATGGACGTTATCCTTGAGCTTAAAGTTTTGGCCGATGTAGGTTTAGTTGGTTTTCCTAATGCAGGAAAATCTACTTTATTGTCTGTATTGACTTCTGCAAAACCAAAAATTGCCGATTACCCTTTTACAACCCTAAAACCAAATTTAGGAATTGTTGCTTACAGAGATTTTCAATCTTTTGTAATTGCTGATATTCCCGGAATTATTGAAGGTGCAGCAGAAGGAAAAGGTTTAGGACATTATTTTCTGCGTCATATTGAACGTAATTCAACTTTATTATTTTTAGTTCCTGTAGATACTCCGGATATTAAAGCAGAATATGATATTTTGGTGAATGAATTAACAAAATACAATCCTGAAATGTTAGATAAAGAACGTCTTTTGGTTATCTCAAAATGTGATATGCTGGATGATGAACTTAAGGCTGAATTAAAAGCTGAATTAGACGTTTCTTTTAAAGATATTCCGTACATGCTTATTTCGTCTGTTGCTCAGCAAGGTTTAACAGATTTAAAAGATAAGCTTTGGAAAATGCTAAACGAATAATATCATTTTACTATAAATATAAAACCCGGCAAAGCAGATTGCCGGGTTTTTTACTTTCTGCGTGACAAAACAAAAAGTATAAAGGATTTGACTTTCTAACTTAAATCCTGTAAAATTTATAGTCCAAAATTCTTAGAAATCCCAATGTTTAGAGTTTTTCCAAAATTGAAACCTAAATTTTCTTGTCTCGGATCATTTTTTCCATCAAGGTTGTCATAGTTTATTCCTCCAATAGAGAAGTTTAACCCAAAACCATTTTTCATATTAATAAATAAAGCAGGTGTTAAGCTGGCATAAAAACCTTTTGCATTATTTAATGAAGTGTTTTGATACCCAGCACCCAGATCTGCAAAAACAGAAAACATTTGTGAAAGCGGAGTTGAATAACGTACAAAACCTCCAATTTTATATTTTTCAGTTTTGTCTATTCCCATGGTTTTTACATTCATAATTGATCCTTCAACTCCTGCAGTCCATTTTTCTGCAAATTGGTATCCAACTCTTGGTGAGAATTCGAAATTTTCAAGTTTAGAATCTCCTAATTTTTCTGAAGCATATCCAACATTTCCTCCTAATAATATAGAATTTTTTTGTGCGCTTGCAATTGTTGTAATTAATAATACAACTGCTGCTAATAATTTTTTCATGGTTAATTTATTTAATTGGCGGCAAATTTAGAATAAATATAATTGTAAGAAATATTTTAAGTTTAAAATTTTATATTGTGAGTTAATTTTTATAAAATATTCATGATTTTAATTTTTAAAATCATTTTTAAAATAAGTTTTAGGTATTTTTCTGTGGGTTAGTTTAAATATTTAATAATTAATTTGGTTTTAGGATTAATTAAGAATTTCGAAAAATCATCAAATAATCTATTCAATCTGTTTTGTTTTTTGCTTTAATGTTTATTTTTTCTTTGAAAATGAGTTATATTCGCAGAACTTAAACAAAATAACATGAAAAAAATAGTTTTATTCTTGACCATGTGCCTTATGACTTTCCCTATGAGAGCCGATGAAGGAATGTGGTTTTTGATGTTTATCGAAAGATTGAACCATAGAGATATGGAAAAAATGGGCTTGCAATTAACAGCCGAAGAAATTTACAGTATCAATCACCATAGTTTGAAAGATGCTATTGTACAATTCAACGGAGGATGTACAGCTGAAATCGTTTCAAAAGAAGGATTGGTTTTAACAAACCACCACTGTGGTTACAATGCAATTGCTGAACTTTCTACAGCAGAACAAAACTATTTGAAAGATGGTTTCTGGGCTAAACAAAAAAGTGCCGAAATGAAACCAAAATCTCTATATGTTCGTTTCTTTGTTCGTATGGATGATGTTTCTAAAAGAATTTTGTCTAAAGTAAACGATCAAATGACTGAAACTGAAAGAAACAAAATCATTCAGCAGGAAATTAGTCTGATTGAAAAAGAAAATAGCGAAAACGGAAAATATACAGTTTCTGTTCGTCCTTTCTTTCAAGGAAATGAATATTACTATTTCGTTTACCAGGATTATACAGACGTTCGTTTAGTGGGAACACCACCAGAAAGCGTTGGTAAATTTGGTGGAGATACAGACAACTGGGAATGGCCTCGTCAAACAGGAGATTTCTCAATGTTTAGAGTTTATGCTGATAAAGACGGAAATCCTGCAGCGTATTCTAAAGACAATGTGCCTTTGAAACCAAAACACTATCTGCCAGTAAGTATTAAAGGTGTAAAAGAGAATGATTTTGCTATGATCTTAGGTTATCCGGGAAGAACAAACCGCTGGATGCCGGCTGGAGGAATTGAGCAAAATATTAAATATGCTTATCCTGCATGGGTTGAAGGTGCTAAAACCGGAATGGATGTAATGAAAAAGTATATGGATAAAGATGCAACTGTACGTTTACAATATGCTTCTAAATATGCTTCTACAGCAAATTACTGGAAAAACCGTCAAGGTATGATCGATGCTTTAACAAAAGCAGGAACGGTTGATACTAAAGCAGAACAAGAAGATAAATTTTATGAGTGGGCAAGTAAACCTGCAAATAAAGAGAAATACGAAAACGTAATTCCAACTATTAACGATTATTACAGAGAAACAAACTTAAAAGCGCGTCATGATAACTATTTAATGCAGCTTTTACGTACTTCTAGCTATGCAACAGGACCTGCAAATTTAGGAAATGCATTGATCGCTTACTTTAACGAAAATGACGCTAAAAAAGCAGAAATGCTTCCTAAAATTAATGCAATGATCGAAAATATCTACGGTGAGTTTTATGAGCCGTTAGAAAAAGATATTTTAATTGCACAATTAAACTTATATGCTTCAAAAGCTTCTGAATATGGTTTGGCAACTCAAATTGCAGCTATGAAAGCGGCTAACAATGGTGATTTTACATCAGATGTTACTAAAGGAGCTGAAATGAGTTATTTTTCATCTAAAGAAAAAATACAAGCATTCATGGCTAATCCAAAACCATTGGCAATTGTACATGATCCTTTGTATATTATTTCTAATGATTTGTTGACTAAATACCGTTCTAAAACAGATGATCAGGCAAAAGCTGATGATGGTTTTGCAACTGCTTACCGCGAATTGGTTGAAGGTTTAAGAGAATCAAAATTGAATGCAATTAAATATCCAGATGCTAACTCAACTTTGAGATTGACTTACGGAAAAGTTCGCGCTTTACCTGCAGATCCGCGTAATGATGCAGCGATCAACAATTATACTACTATGGAAAGCATGGTGAAAAAGTATAAAGCAGGAGATCAGGAATTTGATTTACCAGCACGTTTACTAGAGTTAAACAAGAAAAAAGATTTCGGTCAATATGCTGATAAAGCAGGTTACATGCCGGTAAACTTTTTAACTGATAATGATATTACAGGTGGAAATTCAGGTTCTCCGGTTCTTAACGGAAAAGGTGAGTTAATTGGAATTGCTTTTGACGGTAACATCGAAGCTATGGCTGGAGACGTTATTTTTGATTCTAAATTACAAAGAACTATCAACGTTGATATTCGTTATGTACTTTGGCTTATTGACAAATACGCTGGAGCTAAAAACATTATTGACGAATTGACGATTGCTAAATAATCGAAGTTCTGATTTATAAATATAAAACCCGACAAGTTTTTAAAACCTGTCGGGTTTTCATTTTTTATTGCATTCTTTTTGGAATTTGAAATTCCCCTTCTGGGAATTTTAATTCTTAATCCACTTTTACTCGAATGCCTTTGGTATGACTTGCAAATTCCGGAGCATACATACTTTGAATTGTGGTAATTCCGTTTGAGAATTCACCGCTGTTGTTTACTCGAATATCATATTCTAAAACATAAGTTCCTTTGTTGATTTGATCAAAAAAGAAATGTGTTGCTGCATCTTTGGTACTCATATAATAACCCAGACGATTTTTGTATTGATATTGAGAAAGTACATTTACAGGTTCAAAACAAGAAGCTCTCATGTCTTTTAAATGAACATATTCTGAGTCTTCTTTCGCAGTTATAATTAAACGAACTGTAACCAGATCACCTGTTTTTAAAGGATCTTTAGATGTAATTCTGTGCAGCTGATCTCCTTTTAAAGAACTTTTCTTTATGTACAATTCTTTTGAAACTGATAAAACGGCTCCAGAGTCGTTTTTAATTTTATCTAAATCTTCAAAATACTGCCAGTAAACACCGCCAAATCCCGGAACTTTGGATTTGTTTTGAATGCTTATTGAAGCCATTTCTTTTTTTACTTCTTCGGCTTTCCAGTTTAATTTGATATAACCTGTTTCGGCTTCTTTTTGATTTTCTGCCAGTTTTTTGGTCATGATTTTTTCATCTCCCAATTTAATAATAGTATTGTCTTTTACAGAAAGCCAGTCTGTACCCTGCATTAATAAAGCATAAACGGCTTCGGTTGTAGATTTAGTTGTAGGCCAGTTTTTAGTCTGTTTGTTTTTTAATAACCAGACTTTCATTGCATCAACAGATTTCGTGTCGTTAGATATTTCAGCGAAAGCCTCAATTAATAAAGCCTGAGTTTCTATAGGTGCCTGATACCAATACCATCCGGATTTATTCGCAATCCAGTACATTCCCCAATCTTCATTGTTTGATGAAGTTTCTTTTAGGCTTTCTACAATTTTTTTAGCAGTTTCTTTATCTCCAAATCGGTTTAGGGTTATTGCTGCTAATCCCTTTTCATAAATAGAATAATTGAGCCAGTCTTTTTTAGCTTTATCCAGATACAATTGGATTGTTTTCTTTAATGTATCTGACTGCGGATATTTTTCTAAATAGAAACTTCTGGTATACAAATAGTGAAGATCAGAATAGGGATTGTACCAGATTAACTTATCAACCTCTTTTAAGTTTTTGGTTCTTGTTTTATGGTATTCTATAAATTTACTGTCCAGAAACGGAATCCCGTTTTTAGCAATTTCATCGGCTTTATTTCCAGCCGTTTTTGTGAGTTTATTTAAATGCCCTAAACCTGCTAAAATATGTCTGGTTATATATTCATTTTCATAACCGCCTTCAAACCATGAAAATGCTCCTGAAGTATTTTGTTTTTGTTTTAATTTTTCAAAAGCACTTTCTAAAGAAGTTTTCATTTTTTCTAAATCAAACAAGAGAGCCAGATTTTTTTTCTTTTCATCTTCGCTTTGCGCATCATTCAGCCAAGGCGTTTCGGCGAGAATTAAAGATTTTAATTCTTCGTTTTCTTCCAGTTTAGAAACAGTTTTTCCGCTTTTTCTCCATTCTTCAAAAACAGATGCAATCTTAGGATTACTGGAAATAATTTCTGAAGCTAAAGAATTAGCATAATAACGTGCAAATGTCTGTTCAGCACATTCGTGTTCATATTCCATTAAATAGGGCAGGGACTGAATCGCCAGCCATGTAGGATTTGAAGTGTACTCAAAAGTAAACTGATGATTTTTTAAAGTTGTAGAATTATTGTTTTTTAAATTTTCGAAATTATATTCTTTTGTAGAATTTTCTCTTACCCATACCGGAATACTTTCTGTAACGAGTATATTATTGGTCAACACAGGAAGAATGTTTTCTTCGCCGTCTGAGAAATTGCCGGCTTTTGCTATAATTTTATACTGAACGCCCTGTAGACCTTCCGGAATTGTAATTGTCCAGCTTACAGAAGTATTGCCATGAGAGGAAATGGTGAAATTTTTAATATTTTTTGTATTCAACATTTTATAATCAATTGGCAGCATAGTTACCGCATCAAAAAATTGTAAAGAAGCAATTCCTGTTTTGGCCTGATCCGTCATATTAGAGATTTTTGCATTGATCACAATTTCATCCTTTTCTCTAAAAAAGCGAGGGAAATTAGGAGTTACCATTAATTCCTTTTGAGTAATAACACTTTTCTCTAAATAGCCGGAAACAGCATCTTTGTTATGTGCCAGTAAACGGAATTTCCAAGCGGTTAAAGCTTCAGACGATGTGAAATTAAAACTTACTTTTCCTTTAGAATCAGTTTTTAAATTGGGTAAAAAGAAAGCAGTTTCAGAAAGATTTTTTCTCGCCTTTACCTGACTTAAGGCTTCTAGGGCTTTTTTGGTTGTAACGATAATGGCACCATTTGCAGCTTTGCTTCCGTATAATGCAGTTGCCTTTTCTGGATCTAATGTCTCAATTGAAAGAATCTGTTTTGGATCAATATCTTTAATGTTAGTCATAATTTCACCATCGACAACATAGATAGGTTCGTTTCCTGCTATATTGCTGTTCCCTCTAACTTGTATTCCAGGTGCTTTTTTACTTGCATTAAAACTACCTGTTACAGCTTCCTCTCTCATGACAGAAGGAGCAGCAGGAGGTGCACTTGCTGCTAAAACAGCATCAGCTTCTCCCTCAATCATTGCACCTCCCACTTTTTTGTCTTTTAGTTCAGCGATTGTTATGCCTGAATAAGCAGTACCAAATCGGCTGTTGTAAAAGTCAAAGCCAAACCAGTTTAGTTTTATTTCATCAAAATGAAAATCAATTTGAGGAAATATTTCATTTAAGTTTTCTAATGATAAATACGCCATGTCAAAACCTAATGCAGATCTTGTCATAACAGAGTTATAATAGTAAGGGTCAAGCTTTAAAAGGTTCCAGTCTTTTTTAGTGAATTTGTCTAATGAGCTGTCGTACATTGAAGCTAAAACTTCGGCTTCTATTTTTGCAGATACACCATTTAATTTAAACGACCAGGTTTCGGTGCTTCCGGGTTGTATTTTATTTCTAAAAGTTTCAATTATCCATTCTAGTTTTTGTTCCTGCGTTTTAAGATCTACAGTTATGGCATCAGTAAAACTGGCATTGTCGAAAATACTTTCAAATCCTATTTTTATCTGTTTTTCAAATTCATTTTTCAATGGAATTTTGATTACAGCTTCGTGATTTTGCAAATGAAAGGTATCTTCAAAATATACTTTATTTTGATAGTTTCCATTGGCACTAATATAAAGTTCAGGAATTACCGAAGACAACTTAACAAGTACAAAATCATCTTTTTTGGGATCATCATTTATCTGCACTGCCGAAAATAAGCGGTCTGAATGAAATTTGTCCTTGCTTTGTTTGATGTTGAAGTTTGTTGTAGATTCAATTGTATTTTGAAAACTGTCTTTGGCAGTAAACACAATCTTGTAATTTCCGGATTTATAATTTGAAATGAAATCAAGAATGATTTTTTTATCTTTTTGCGTGTCTACTTTCTTTGAAAACAATAAAACTTCCGGAGATTTCTCTGCAAATGGATTTTCGTTGATTTCATACGGAAATAATGCTTCAAATTCTTTAGCAGAAATAGTTTCAATTTCAGGTCTATTAAAGATTCTTGGTTTAAATTTATTTGGAAACGGACTTACAAAGTACAATTTGATTTCGCCTTTGGCAGCCAGAAATTCTCCGTTTAAATTTGTGCTGTTTAAAATGATTTCGTTTTTGTCTTTTGTTTCAATTGTGTTTGGAACAAGAGCGTCGATAATTAAATCATGATAACCCACTTTTACAGTTGTTACCGCCGTATGCGTTTCGCCGTTTATATCTGTAATTGAGGCATTAATTTCATAATTGAAAACAGGTCTTTGTTCTTTAGAATTATTGTTTGAAGGCAATGCCGTAAAGTCAATTGTGAATTTTCCTGAAGCATCGGTTTTAGTTTCGCCAACTGCTAAAGTCTCGTTTTCTTCGCGCCCGTAATAATTTCTAAAATAGGTTGTGTATCGGTTTACGCTGTATTTAACAACCGCGTCAGAGATACTGCTTCCTGCAAAAGCAATTGCTGTTCCTTTTATTTTAACAGATTCATTAAGTTTAAAACTTTCTTTTTTGGCATCGAAAGTAACTTCAAATTTTGGACGTTTGTATTCTTCTACGCTAAAATAAATAGTAGAATTATTAAAGTTAATGTTATTCCAAAACGTTGCTGCTGTTTCCTTTTTGGTGTAATCATCTGGTCTTTGCACGCCGATATGGAAATCACCTGTTAAGCCATTTTTTGGAAGAACAAATTCGCCTGAAAACGAACCAAATTCATTTGTTGTTAATTCAAATTCATTTATTTTTTGGTAATTAACATCGTTTACAACAATTTTAAAAGGCGTGTTTGGTACTACACTTGATTTGTTTTTGCTTTTTTGAATTGCAATACCTTTAAAATATACAGTTTGTCCAGGTCTGTAAATAGCTCTGTCTAAATAAAATTCGACTTTGGCATTTGCTCTTTCGTTTTCAGACAAACCATAATCAGAGACATATCTCAGGTAGTTTTTGTGAATTAAAATGCTGTCATTTCCTATAGAAAATTCAACAGGTTCATAATTATAACTTTCGTTTTTCAATTGTAATGACACAATTCCTTTCGAGTCAGTTTTGGCAGTAGAAGTTGAGGATTTTACTGTTACATTCTCAAGAGGTTTTCCTGTTTTTCGATCTAAAACCTGATAGTTTTCAATTTTATCTTGTCTCGTTGCCAAAACAGAAATGTTTGAAACCGTAATAACTTCGTAAGCAGAAGCTTTTTTGTTTTTACTATCAGAATCACTTTCAAAATACACTAAGTAGTTCCCAATGGTTAATTTAGGAAGCAGCAGTTCAGTATTGTATTCAAAATAATCGTTCTTGTTTTTTAAATCATAATTCTGTGAAATTACCGGAGTTTGATTTTTTATTGTTGATTTACACAAGCTGTCTCTTCCTGTTTCAGATTGTTTTTGAAATTTCTTTACCTGAGATAAATTGATCTTATAATAAGAAACCTTCAGCCCGTTCAGGTTTTTATAACTTATAGATGTTCTGGTGTTTTCATTATCGTAAATATACTTTTCAAGTTGAATGGATACTGACTTTTCAGTAAGCTCTCTCTTTTTTAATAAAGCTAAATTTGCCGTATTGGTTTTTTTATTGATTTGTATAATCTCATCAAGTATTTTGAGAGCTTCGATATTATTTTCTGGATAAAACTCTTTTGAAGCTTTATTGGCTAAAAGTTCTGCTTTTTCAAGTTTTATTTTTTGCAGAAGATTTTCATCTTTAGCGATTTTTTCGGCTTTGTCTAAATATTGGCTGAAAGCTTCATCAGAATGAACTAATGCATTATTACAGTATTTTACACGCTCAAATTGATTTTCTAACGATGGATTGTCTTTCTCTTTTTTCTGGTATAACTCCAAGGTTTTTTTTAAATGCTCCTCTTTTATAAAATCAAAATTAAGGGTTAAAAATGATTCAGTACTGCCCAATAATTTATCTGAGTGCTGGAAAAGGTCTGAATATGGAATTTTCCAGCTTTCGATTTTTTCTTTATAAAAAGTGATGTTTTCATCTAATACATAATCATACAAACTTGAGTTTTTGAATTTGTCTGAAGTAAATTCAAAAATTAAGGCATAGTTATTTAAAGGTGTTTTTTTTAGAATTTCTTCATTTTCTAATGTTTTATTGTAAAGCGCTATAATCTCTTTTTCTGGTGTTAAATACATCGAAGCATTATCATGCGCAATACCATCAACTGAAGCTGTATCAATTGTTGCTGCAGCCTGGTCAATTAAAGAAGCTTCATCATCAACAACAGCCGCAGCGCTGTCTACTACAACTGCATAATCATCATAATTTGAAAAATGGTTAAGGCATTTTGCATAAATCAATGTTAATATGGCTTTTGACGGAATTGAAACACGATTTATATCGGTTTTAAGATTGTCGAGAATTTTTGTTTTGGCATTTTCGTCAATTACCATTAAATATTTGGCCTGATAAAAAAAGCATTTTATCATTTCGGTTTCATTCTTTTTTGCTGTTGCTTTTTTGTAAATTTTGGCAACTAATTCATTTGCAGATTTAATTTTGCCTTCGTTTTCAAATGCAATAACCTTTGCCCAGTTTTTATCATTTTGCTGAGCAAACAGGGTGGAAGAAATCAAAGTAAATACAAATAACATATTTTTCATAGAGTAGTTTTTAGTATATAGAGGCCTTTTTTTATTAAATGGTTGGGATACGCGAAAAATAATTTTCGTACAAATTACTAATTTATCCCCAAAACCAAATGTGACATTTTATATTTCCTTATTTTTGAAAATTATTATTGAGTTTTATTAGTTACTTGCTATTTCGATTAACTGATTAAACAGTTTAACGATTAAACATTTTAAATGAAAACACATTTCATTGCCATTGGCGGAAGCGCGATGCACAACCTTGCATTAGCATTACATAATAAAGGATATCAGGTTACAGGAAGTGACGATGCTATTTTTGAACCTTCAAAATCAAGATTAGAAAAAAAAGGAATTCTTCCTGCAGAATTGGGCTGGTTTCCTGAAAAGATAACGGCAGATATTGATGCCATTATTTTAGGAATGCACGCAAAAGCTGATAATCCTGAATTATTAAAAGCGCAGGAATTGGGATTGAAAATTTATTCATATCCAGAGTTTTTATACGAACAGTCTAAAAATAAAACTCGTGTTGTGATTGGTGGTTCTCACGGAAAAACTACGATTACTTCGATGATTCTGCATGTAATGCATTATCATAATATTGCAGTTGATTACATGGTAGGAGCACAGCTGGAAGGTTTTGATACTATGGTTCACCTTACAGAAGAAAATGATTTTATGGTTTTGGAAGGCGATGAGTATTTGTCTTCACCTATAGACAGACGACCAAAGTTTCATTTGTATCAGCCAAATATTGCTTTAATTTCTGGAATTGCCTGGGATCATATTAATGTTTTTCCAACGTATGAAAATTATGTAGAGCAGTTTGAAATTTTTATTGAAAAAATTACCAATGGCGGAATTTTGGTTTACAACGAAAATGACCCAGAAGTAAAACGTGTTTCAGAAGCTGCAACAAATCCAATTCGTAAATTACCTTACAGTACACCAGAATATTCTGTTGCCGATGGTGTAACGCTTTTAAAAACTCCAGAAGGCGATATGCCAATTGAAGTTTTTGGAGCTCACAATTTAAATAATTTGGCTGGAGCAAAATGGATCTGCCAGAATATGGGTGTTGACGAAGAAGATTTCTACGAAGCAATTGCAAGCTTTAAAGGTGCTTCTAAACGTTTAGAAAAAATCGCCGAAGGAAAAGGGAAAGTAGCTTATAAAGATTTTGCACATTCGCCAAGTAAAGTTGCTGCGACAACTAAAGCGGTTAAAGAGCAATATCCTAACAGAACTTTGGTGGCGTGTTTAGAATTGCATACTTACAGCAGTTTGAATGCTGCATTTTTAAAAGAATATGAAGGAGCATTAGAATATGCTGATGTTGCTGTTGTGTTTTATTCGCCAGATGCCGTTAAGATTAAACAGCTTGAAGAAGTAACTTATGAGCAGATTGCAGCTGCATTTAACAGAAAAGATTTGATTATTTATACGAATCCAACTGAATTTAAAGAATATTTATTCAACTTAAATCTTGATAATTCTGCACTTTTATTAATGAGTTCAGGAAACTACGGAGGTTTGAATTTTGATGAAGTAAAAGGGTTGATTAATTAGAGAATTAGCCAATTTGAAAATTAGATAATAGGCCGGCTGTTTTTACAGCCGGCTTTTTTTAATATATTGTTTCTGTTTTTTATTTTTCGGATATGATTTGAAAAGCTATAAGAAGATTAAAAATTTAAAATCAAATATATTTTTTGAAAGATTTTTCTTCTTTTTAATATATATTCGCTTCTTAAATTATTTGATTATGGAAGGAAGTCATTTTGCTATAAGAGATTGGTCAGAAGATGATAAGCCTCGCGAAAAATTAATGCTTAAGGGCAAAGAGGCTCTGAGTGATGCTGAATTAATGGCTATTTTAATTGGTTCTGGAAGTCGTAACGAATCTGCTGTTGCATTAAGCCAGCGGATTTTAGCTTCTGCTAAAAATTTAAACTCTTTATGGAAAATGTCTGTTTCGCAGTTAATAAAGTTTAAAGGAATAGGAGAGGCCAAAGCAGTTTCAATCGTTGCCGCATTAGAATTAGGCAGAAGACAGAGAGCGGAAGATATATTGAAGTTAAAAAAAATAACTTCGAGTAAAGATGCCTTTACTATTATGCAGCCAATTATTGGCGAACTTCCTCACGAAGAATTTTGGGTGCTTTTTCTTAATAATTCAAATAAGGTAATTTCTAAAGCACAATTAAGTAAAGGAGGTATTGCCGGGACAATTGTAGATGTGCGGTTGGTTTTTAAATTGGGATTAGAAAATGGCGCTACTGGTTTGATTTTGTGCCATAATCATCCTTCTGGAGAGTTAAATCCAAGTCAGGCTGATAAACAGATTACTAAGAAAATAAAAACGGCGGGAGAGATATTAGATGTTAAAATTTTAGACCATTTGATTATAACTGAAACAAAATATTATAGTTTTGTAGATGAAGGAATTTTCTAATCTATGAATACTAATATTACAGACATTTTTTTTGATTTAGATCATACATTGTGGGACTTTGATAAAAACTCTCAAATGGCTTTTGATCGTATTTTTAAAAACAATTTCGAAGGAATCAAAATTGAAGATTTTATTGAAAAATATCTTCCAATAAATCAGGAATGCTGGAGATTATATCAAAACGATCAAATTACGCATCAGGAATTGCGTTATAATAGACTCAAGTTTTCTTTTGATGCTTTGAATTATTCAATGACAGATGAAAATATTGATCAGATTTCAAACGATTATATAGAGTTTCTAACTGATAATAATTATCTTTTTGATGGTGCAATTGAGGTTTTGGAATATTTAAAACCAAAGTATAAACTTCACATTATTACGAATGGTTTTGCTCATGTTCAGGAAAAGAAAATTAATAATGCTTCGCTTGGAGGTTATTTTACGACGATTACGAATTCTGAATTAGCAGGTGTTAAAAAGCCAAATAGTATTATCTTTGATTATGCTGTCAATTTGGCTCAGTCATCAAAAGAAAACAGTATTATGGTTGGAGATGATTTTGATGCCGATGTTAACGGAGCTTTAAATGCAGGTATGGACGCTATTTTTTTTAATGTAAAAAATATCGAAACACCTCAAAACTATAAACAAATTAATCATTTATTAGAACTTAAAAAATATTTATAATTATGAAATTAAAAGTTTTATTGACTTTGCTTCTTTGTTCAGTTTTTGGATTCTCGCAATCTATTAACGATTATAAAGCTGTAATAATACCAGTAAAGTACGATTTTATGAAAACTGAAAATCAGTACAGATTAGCAACTTTAACAAAATCTAATCTTCTTAAAGCGGGTTTTAAAGCTTATTATGCTAACGAAGAAATGCCGGCAGGTTTAGGTGACAGATGTGAATTACTTTATGTTGATGTAAAAAAAGACAATGCTTTTTTGGTGACAAAGCTTTTTGTAGAGTTTAAAGATTGTTACGGAAAAATAGTTTATACATCTGAAACAGGAAAGAGCAGGGAAAAAGATTATGAAGCAGCTTATAAAGAAAGCTTAGATAACGCTTTTATTTCTATTATTGCACAGCATTATAAGTATAATGGTAAAACAGTTACAACTCAGGTCGCTCAAACAAGTGCTCCAGTTGTTTCAACGGTTGCAGCGACTACTGTGATTCCTACTCCGGATGTTTCAGATCCAAATTTATTATATGCACAGCCAACTGAAAATGGATATCAATTGATTGACAAAACACCAAAAGTTGTCATGAAATTACTTAAAACTTCACGTCAGGATTCTTTTATCGCAATTAAAGATGGCGTTCAAGGTTCTTTAAATGCAAAAGATAATGGCTGGTATTTTGAATACTACCAAAATGATAAATTAGTTTCAGAAAAAATTTCTGTAAAATTTTAAATAAAATACGGATTTAATATCCGTATTTATCTTTCCAGCGGTTCTTTAAAAATTCGCGGTTGCTGTTCTCTCTTGAATTGCTTCCTGGATTGTAAAGAACCGTTTCTTTTATAGCATCAGGAAGAAATTCCTGTTCGGCAAAATTATTGGCATAATCATGCGAATATTTATAGTCTTCACCATAACCTAACTCTTTCATAAGTTTAGTCGGCGCATTTCTTAAGTGAATTGGAACCGGTAAATCGCCCGTTTGTTTTACTAACTGCTGTGCGTTTCCAATGGCCATATACGATGCATTGCTTTTTGGCGATGTTGCGAGGTAAATAGCGCATTGGCTTAAAATGATTCGGCTTTCCGGATATCCAATTGTAGAAACGGCCTGAAAAGTATTATTAGCCATGATAAACGCTGTTGGATTTGCATTTCCAATATCTTCGCTCGATAAAATAAGCATTCTTCGTGCTATGAATTTTACATCTTCACCGCCTTCGATCATTCTTGCCAGCCAATAAACAGCCCCGTTAGGGTCGCTTCCTCTTATTGATTTTATAAAAGCAGAAACAATGTCATAATGCTGCTCTCCAGTTTTATCATACAAAACGGTATTTTGCTGAACTAATGCAAGAACGCGATCATTTGTTATTACTATTTCATCACTTGCAGCTGCATTAACTACAAGCTCAAAAATGTTGAGTAGTTTTCTTCCGTCACCTCCAGAAAGTCTTAATAAAGCTTCTGTTTCTTTAAGGGTTATATTTTTTGAAGAAAGTTCTTTGTCAATTTTTATGGCGCGGTGTAATAACGCCTCTAAATCGTCTTTCGTAAATGCGTTTAGTATATAAACCTGACTTCGGGATAATAATGCGGGAATGACCTCAAAACTTGGGTTTTCTGTGGTTGCACCAATAAGTGTTATCCATCCTTTTTCAACAGCAGCCAAAAGTGAATCCTGCTGCGATTTGCTGAATCGGTGAATCTCATCAATAAATAAAATAGGATTTTTGGCAGTAAAAAGTCCTCCGCTTTGTTTTGCTTTTTCGATTACATCTCTAATATCTTTAACCCCAGAATTTATGGCACTCAGTTCATAAAAGGGACGTTTAGATTCTTGCGCAATAATTTGTGCCAGAGTCGTTTTTCCAGTTCCCGGCGGTCCCCAAAAAATTAAGGACGGAATTATTCCTTTCGAAATTTGCTGCGTTAAAGACCCATTCGGGCCTACCAAATGACTTTGACTTATATAATCTTCTAGTGTCCGTGGGCGAATACGCTCTGCTAAAGGTGCTTCCATTTTGTAAAATTACTATTTTCAAAATTAATTTTATTGCTTCAAGAGTGATATACGAATTCAATTGTAAAACATTTAACAAAAAATCATGCAGCTGACAAAATATCAGTAGATTTTCTTTGGATAGTTTTTTGATGTCGGTATCTACAACTTTGACCTGAAACTATATGAATGATAATCACTTTAAATTTTCGAATGCAGTTGTTGGACTTCCGCTGTTTTTTGTGCTTTTTTTATGGATAATTTATTGGATTCAAATTCGTTTTGATGTCGATTTTTATCAAAACGGAATTTATCCGAGAGATTTTTCCGGATTGCAAGGTGTATTATTTAGTCCTTTTATTCATGAAAACTTAGAGCATTTATATAATAATTCAATTCCGCTTTTAGTATTATTGGCAGCATTGCAATTTTTTTATCCGAAACAGTCATTTGTGGTAATTGTTTTTGGAATTTTATTTTCGGGCTTAATAACCTGGATTATCGGCAGGGCAAATTTTCATATTGGAGCAAGCGGACTAATTTATGTTTTGGTCAGCTTTATTTTCTTTAAAGGAATTCAAACTAAATATTATCGATTAGTGGCACTTTCATTGTCGGTTATCCTGCTCTATGGCGGAATGATCTGGTATGTATTTCCAGATGTTGATAAAACAATCTCCTGGGAAGGTCATCTGGGCGGATTCATAACAGGATTTGGACTTTCACTGTATTATAAAACTCCCGAATATACAAAACCTATAATTTACGATTGGCAAAGACCAGACTTTGATCCTTCAGCTGATCCTTTCATGAAACATTTTGATGAAGATGGTAATTTTGTGAATACCGAAGTTGTTGAAGAAGAAACAGAAAATTTAGATTCTTTTTTTAATTCGAATATTACTGTAAATTATATTGTAACAAAATCAGAATCAGGAGATAAAGGTTGAAATGTAAACGGGGTTTAATTAAAATGCTTAATTTTGTTTAAGACCATTTTTAATTTCATTTTCTGATAGTATGAAAAAACTTTTTTTTACAGGTTTGATTTTATTGATTTTAGGAAATAAATCTTTTGCACAATGTGAGATAAAAAACAGAGTGCTTGCAGATGGTTCTATGATTTATTATTCTGATCCGGAAGTGTTTTATACAACAAAATCAAAATCATTAAAAATAAATATTGTAACAGATAAAGAAAGTTATTTTGTTGCCTTGCAGCCAACTCCTTTCCCTGAAAAAAAGATAGGTAAAAAAATTACAGATGATTTAGTGATACATCTTGCAGATAAAAATGCCTACAAGCTGACTCATTATGATACGCAGTATATACAAAATGATTCTGTTATGCAGGTTTTGTATTTAATAGATTCTAAAGATTTAGAAGCTTTCTCTAAGTTTGAAGCACTTGTGGCGACTATAAACATGAAAGGGACAGAGTTTATTCGAGATTATAATTTCAAACTCCACAAAGACGAAATTGTAAAACAGCTGGCTTGTTTTTTAAAGAAAGAAGATAAGTAAAACTATTCATCATTTTCTTGAGGAGTTTGATGTAAAAGTTTTTTGCTTAGGTTTTTAAACAGATTGTTGAAAGTAAGAGTTAGTGAACCTGCATTTACGATTTGATTTCCGTTATCTCTAGGCAGATATTCATTTGCATAAGTTATCTCAAGTTGAATGTCATCTGTAAACAAATACCCGGCTCCAAGATTTAATCTGTTTCTGTCAAAAAAACTTAATCCGGTTACTTTGGTTTCTGATTTTAAAAAAATCTCATCAGAAGCAATAGCGTAAACAACACCACTTCGAAGAACTTTACTATTTATTGGTTTTAAGTATTTAATTTGCTGCCGATATCGAATCACATTTTCATAAGTGTCATCTTCGTTTCTCATGTGTCGAAGTTCGGTACGCATTCTTGTGCTAAGTGTGTATCCCGTTTTATGAAAATAATAAATACCCTGTAAAGCAAACCGCCATTCAGGAGATTCGAATTGACCAATTTCCGGAACATCTTTGTTGTTGTAATAAGCTATAAAAGAAGAAAGCTTCCAACGTGGATTTAAATAATAATGTCCCCAGCCGCGAAAAGATCTTTGAGTGTTTTGTTCAAATATATTCGGAGATGATTCTGTACTGCTGTAGCTAGTGCCAAGATTTAGTTCTGTTGACCATTTTTCATTGATGGTTCTGTTAAATTGAACTTCTCCCCAAAATTGATTGTAGTGTATGGTTTGTCCGCAGCTAATACTTGTAATTAAAAACATTACAAGTATTGAACATGCTTTTTTATTTAGTATGGTATGATTAGGGTTTAAAGACATAAATTGTTTTATTTAATTGTCATTCCTAATTCTATGTTACTTAACTTCTTTGACGGACAGCTTCGTATAAAAATGCTCCGCAGGCAACAGATACATTTAATGATCCTATAGATCCAAACATTGGTAATTTTGCTTTTTCATCTACGATTTTAAGAACAGAAGGATTTATTCCTCGATCTTCAGATCCCATTATAATAGCCAATGGTTCATTTAATGATAAATCATAAATGTTTTGATCTGTTTTTTCAGTTGCAGCAACCGTTTTAATTCCTGAACCCTGTAAATAAAAAATAGCATCTTTAATATGTTCAACCTTACAGATTGGCACATTAAAAACAGCGCCTGCCGAAGTTTTAACAGTGTCGCCATTTACCGGCGCTGAACCTGCTTTTTGAACAATGATACCATTTACACCAGTACATTCTGCAGTTCTGATTATAGCACCAAAATTTCGGGCATCAGAGATTTGATCTAAAATTAAAAAAAGAGGTTTTGAACCCGAAGCAATAGTTGATTCAACAAGATGTTCTATATCGATAAACCCAATTGGTGAAATTGTAGCAACAGCACCTTGGTGGTTGTTTGGCGTTAACCGATTTAATTTTTCAACAGGAACGTAAGAGAAATTGATGTTGGCACGTTTCATAACCTTCATCAAATCTTTCATTAACTCTCCTGAAATCTCTTTTTGTATAAATACTTTGTCGACTTCCTGACCTGCTTGTATTGCTTCTATAATGGCTCTAATGCCAAATATTTGATGTTCTTTTTCCATGTAGCAAATATAGGTATATTGTTTATATAAAAAAACCATCCCGAATGGGATGGTTTTAAATATATAATCTTAGAAAAGATGATTAATCTTCTTCAGCTACAGATAATACTCCTTCTTTGAAAGAGAATTTAAGTTCTTGGCTAGTTGCACCTTGAACTTTGTCACTAACTTTTAAGATTCCAGTGTAAAGAACATCGTGGTATTCTGGAGATGATGCCGTTCCGAAGTTAACACTTCTAGTGACTTTGTAAACTACAACATCACCAACATTTAGATTAGTTAATGAAGTAACTTTTGCACCTGCAGTATAAGCAGTCTCAGCAGCAAATAAATTAGCAGTAGCATAATCTAAACCAGCAGCTTTAACAAAATCAATTGGAGTTTCTCCAAAAGCAGCGATACCGAATGGGCTTACAAATTGTATTTCAGCATTAGCAGTGTTTGTAGAATCATAGCTTGATCCTGTTAAGAAACTAAATTTGCTAGCAGAAGCACTATTAGAGATACTTCCATTTAATGCAGATCCGAAAGTTTGATCAGCGATAGTAACTGTTGTTGAGATTACATCTGTTTGAGTTCCTGCAGTAACAGTAAATCTATAAGTGATTTTATCTCCAGCTACAAGTCCTCCATACGTAGAGTAAGGAATGTTAGCGATGTCAATAGTTCCTGCTGTAGTCGCGAAAGTACCAGGAAGCGAACTAAAAGCTCCATCGTTTTTGCTCCATTCTCCTACTACAGATTGAATAGTTGTTGTAGCTTTTTTAACTGTAGCATAATGAATTTCTACTGGAGTTGGATCGTTAAGTTTAAAAGATGATACTCCGCTTGTAGCATTTGTTACAAGGTCACCATCATCGTTATATACTTTCCAAACAATTCCTTTTCCTACTGTAAGTGTGAAAGGCATTGTTGTTGTAGAACCGTCTGAATAAGTTGAAACGATTAACAACGAAAAAGTACCAGTTTTAGCAATGTTTACCGGAGGTGTAGCTGTATTAGGGAAAACGTCAAAGCTTCCTAATGTAGAAGTATTGAATGAAGCAACACCATCAGCAATTGTAGCATCAGAAACTTTAGCTCCACGTACAAATACTTCGCTTGCAGCAGCAGTATTTTTGTAAATCTCAACTTTAGTAGCCGTTACTCCTTCTTTAGTATAAATTTTAGAAGGCAGGTTATAGTTGTTGTCTAAACGGCTGATACTAGCCGTTTGTGGAGCAACACTTCCTCCTACATTATCTGCCATTGCAACATCGTCATCCGAAGAACAAGATGCGAAAGCAACAAGCATAGCTAATGCAGCAATTTGTTTTATATATCTTTTCATATTAATATTATTAATTATTAGAATTTATCCCAGAAAACGTGAGTTGTTACTTTGTCATTACCTAACTTAGAAACCGCAGCTTGGTAATTAGTTTTGTTCAACGTTTGCTCAATTCCAGGGTAAGAATAACGTTTAGGAACTTCAGTGATATCACCAAAAGTACCAGCTGGAGCAACAAGAGCAGGGAAGTCAAGTCTTCTGTAAGAAGTCCATGCTTCAAATCCTCTGTTGTAGTAAGCAATCCAAGCTTGTTCACCAATTTTTTGTTTCCAAGTTCCAGCTGCAGTAGCATAAGCAACTTCTGGTTTTGTTAAGTAAGCAGCGATATCAGTATTAGAAACATTCCAATCTTGTAATGAAGCAGTAACTGCATTGTTATAATGAGTCGCAGCAGAACCAGCAGTGATGCCTCTTTCTACAGCCTCAGCTAGCAAGAATTCAACTTCAGAATAAGTTAATAATACACCAGGATATGTTGGAGCCTGAATTGTTGTAGTAATATGAGAGAAGCTTCCGTATACGTTAACTGAACCATATTTTCCACCAAGATACTGTCCAGATCCTTCTGGGAATTCTGTAAAGTATTTAGCTCTTCTTGGATCTTGAAGTGAATTTAATTTATTTACAAAAGTATCTGCAGGGATAAAGTCATTACGTCCGCTAGCTACTAAATCAACATATAATGGGTTAGCATTTGGCTGTGTACTTGCGTAAGTCATATATGCACCATCAGCGCTTGATGTAAAAATACCATCTGTAATTGCAGCGTTAGCTTGTGTAGTTGCATAAGCAGCATCTACATCATGCATGTTAATTGCCATTCTTAAACGTAATGAATTAGCAAATTTTGCCCAGCTTGCAGTATTACCTCCGTAGATTAAATCAGCAGAACCAAAACTTCCTACGCTTGTATCTAAAGAGTTTGAAGCAGCAGTTAATTTTGCAATAAGATCTTTGTAGATCGTTTGAGCGTCATCATACTGTGGTAATGGATAATTAAGAATATCTAAAGCCTGAGTATAAGGAACATCTCCAAATGTGTCAACTAAAATACCATAAGAATAAGCTGAAACGATATCAATAATTGCAATTTTATTATCAATAGCAATTGCTTCTTCAGCTGTTCCTACGAAATTTGCTTTTTGAGAAACTAATAGGTTTCTAGCCTCTTTGTAATCTCTTAATACGTCACGGTAGTAAACTAACCAGTGAGTATCTGGAATTTTACGTCCAGTAAGATCGTATTGAGATTCTTGAGGATATTGTACCTCTGCCCAGTGTTGAGCAAATAATCTAAAAACATTATAGTTTACAGAAGTACTTGTTACTTGGTCAACCATTGCGTGTTCTGCATTAGTGAATAAGTAATTAGCTTCAGTATATGTTGGACGTTTAGTGTCCGTATTTAATCCTGTAATATCATCAGTACATGATGAAGCAAACAGGCTTATGATCGGGATTAATAATAATAGTCTATTTTTCATAGCTTAGAATTTTATTGTTAGGTTACAACCAATGTTTCTAGTTGTAGGTAAAGATCCTAGAGATACACCCATAGAACCAGCGTTAGATCCTAATCCACTTTCTGGATCTGCATCAGGAAGGTTTTTTTGGATTATCCATAAGTTAGATCCAATAAGAGAAACTCTCATGTCTGTCAATTTCATTTTAGAAACTAATGAACTTGGTAAAGAATATGAAATATTAACCTCTCTTAATTTGATGAATCCAGCGTCGTAAACAGCTACTTTTCTTGGACCATTAGTGTAAGCATTAGTTACAGCTCCTTGAGCAGCTACTACGTACTCAGTTCTTGTAGTGTTAGGAGTTCCATCAGCGTAAACACCTGGAAGGATAATACCACCACCATTAGCTACAGTATTTCTTAAAGGATTTCCTAAATCGTTAAGTCCTCCAGTTTCGTCTGTTAATCCAGTTCCAATTCCATACCATTGGTCAGTTGAGAATACATCTCCACCGTGTTTAGCATCGATTAAGAAGCTGAAAGATAAGTTTTTGTAAGAGAATTTGTTACGGATACCACCAATCCAGTCTGGATTAACGTTTCCAATAATGTTGTTTGTAGATGTGTTTACTACGTATCTTCCTGTTGTAGGGTTGATAATTGGTTGACCATCTGCAGTGTAAGTGTAGTCAGTTCCTTTTAAAACTCCAAAAGGTTGTCCTACTACAGCATTTAATGTAACAGTACCAGGGAATGAACTAATTTGTAAGTTTTCGATTCCGTCAGCTAAAGCTGTTACTTTATTTTCGTTTTTAGACCAGTTAACCATAATGTCCCAAGCGAAATTGTTTGTTTTAACTGGAGTTGCGTTAAATTGAACCTCGATACCTTTATTTTGGATGTTAGCAGCGTTAATATAACGGCTAGAATTACCAGTTGCAGTAGAGTAAGGAACGTTAATTGCTTCTCCGTTGTTTACGTTTTTGTAAACACTCACGTCAAAACCTAGCCTTCTTTTAAAGAATTGCATCTCAAGACCAATCTCTTGTGTTTTTGTTTTAATTGGCTCTAAATCTGGGTTGTTTTTGATGTTATTTACAGAGTATTGTTGTTGTCCGTTAAATGCGTCAAGTTTAGAATAAGTATCTATTAAAGCTTGTCCTGGCGTACCAAGTGGGCTTTCAGAATAACCTGCTCTAAGTTTACCAAAAGTTAACCAGCTAGCGTCGATTGCTTTAGTGAATACCCAGCTTCCTGAAACAGAGTAGCTTTCTAATGCATTGTTATCTACTGGTAAGTTAGAAAATGCATCTCTACGTGCAGTAGCATCTAAGAAAAGTGCATCAACATAACCTAATGAAGCAGAAACATAGTAACTGTTTACACCACTTTTTGTAGCTCTTTCATATGGATATGGACTTGCGTCAACAGAGTTAGCTAAGCTGTAAAGACCAGGAATGATAAGACCTCCTTGTGTAGAAGCAGTAATTGTATTGAATACGTTTCTTCTGATAGTTCCCCCAGCTACACCATTTAAACTGAATTTCTCTCCGAAATTTTTCTTAAATGTAAGTAATAAATCGTAGTTCTGCTCAGAGAAGTTACCATTGTAACGTTGGTAACCTGATTTTTCATCTAATGCATTGATACCAAAAACTTTTGATACAGATCCAACAGCAACTCTTTCTTCACGAATCTCATCATAAGTATCTGTAGAGATTTTTGCAGTTGCAGATAACCATTCAGCAATTTTGTAAGTGAAGTTAGCATATCCTACAAAACGGTTTCTTGTATCATTTTGATAGTTTTGGTAACGCTCAAAATAAGGGTTGTTCCAATAAGCTGGAGATCCATCTTCGATAGATTTTCTATTCCAAGTAATGTTTTGTCCTCCAGAGTTGTTGTAAGCTTGTTCTAATTCTTTAATATCAACATTTGTCTGCCACCACTGACGGAAACCAGAGATCATGTTATCACTGTATCCAGTCATGTTTCTACCAACTGCATTCTGATTTGAGAAGTTAGCAAATGTGCTAAGAGATAATCTGTCAGAAAATTGGTGGTTTATTTTTAAACTGAAGTTGTTTTTGTTTATTTCACTATTTGGTAAAATACCAGTTTGTTTAGTGTTAGTGTAGTTAAAAACAATATTCGATTTGTCGTTAGCATCTTCGAAAGAGATACTGTTTACTAATGAAAGTGAGTTTTTAAAGAATGAAGTTGGATCATTAGCTGCAGCCTTCCAAGGAGTAGCTTTTCCATAATTTGGGTTTCCAGGATATGCAGAAAAAGCATCCCATTGGTAAACATTGATTGAAGGATCGTATGCGCTACCTACAGAAGCATCATCTCCAAAACCTACAACTCTGTCAATTACACCGTCTCCATCAACATCTGTATTGTTTGTGAAAGATCCAGATCCGTAACCAGCACCGTAATTTTTTTGATATTTTACGAAAGTACTTTTATCAATAGTCCCAGATACTACTTCAGATGAAACAGTAATTCCAAGTCCTTTTTTAGCTTTACCTTTTTTAGTAGTAATCATTAATACCCCGTTACCAGCTAAATATCCGTATAATGCAGATGCAGCAGCACCTTTCAATACGTTGATACTTTCGATGTCTTCTGGGTTAATGTCCATACCATTGTTACCATAGTCATAACCTTGTCTACCTGTAGATTGTGATGTTAAACCGTCAGTAGAAGTGTTTGAGTTGTTGATTGGCATACCATCAATAACAATAAGCATCTCGTTAGTTTGTCCAATAGCTTTTACACCACGTGAGATAGCACTTGTAGAACCTCCAAAGTTTGAGTTTCTAGTAATATTAACACCGGCTGCTTTACCTGAAAGTTCATTCAAGAAGTTTCCACTTGAAGTTCCGCTTCTTAAGTCAGAACCTTTAACCTCTTGAGTTGCGTATCCAAGAGATTTTTTCTCTCTTTTGATACCCAAAGCTGTTGTTACAACAACACTTTCAAGTTCTTGTGCATCTCCGCTCAATTTAACATTGATTACAGATGAACTTGCTGCTACTTCTTGAGTTTTCATCCCAATGTAGCTAAATACCAAAACTTGGCTTGAAGATGCTTTGATAGAGAATTTACCATCAAAGTCAGTTTGCGTTCCTGCTTTAGTTCCTTTAACTAATACACTAACACCTGGCAAAGGCATTCCTGCATTATCAGAAACTGTTCCAGAAACAGCTCTTTCTTGCGCAAAAGAAAGTTGCGCAACTAGTACTAATAAAAGCACTAAGAATCCATTGAACTTTAGTTTCATTTTTAAATATTTTGAATTAGTATCGCAAAACTCTTAATAATTTGTTAACTTTCCTAATATTAAAAGCTTTTTTTTTAGTTAAATTATGATTTTGCTCTATGATTTTGTTTTTTTATTGTTAATAAAAGCATCTGATTTAGGAATTCTCAGAATTTAAGGTAAATTATGATAATAATTAAAAATATTTACGCACGAATAAATGTTAAATTTATTAATACTTAGTCATTTATTGTTTTTTTTATAACTTTTATACTATAAAAATTATCCTCTTTATGATAGGCTTTTTGTTAAAAATGGTTTTCTTTTATAAAAAAAGCTACTTATATGTATAAAAAACGCAGAAGTGTAATTTTATTTTTTTTGTTAAAAAATGACTTTATGATAATTTAACAATGCGGCTGTAATTGTTTTTTTTAGAGCTAAATCCCTTTTTTAAAAGTTTCGGTTATTTATGTTTTATGGTATATGAATTAGAATTTTACATTATAGGATAAGTTTAAAATGCTATTGTAAAATTTAATATTGCTATTGTTTATTGTGCCGTTTGCTATTGTTAGTTTTAGAAGTCCATTGGATGTTAATATTCCAATGCCTATTCCAACTGATATTAAATTGTTGAATTTTTTATTTTCAGGAGATGTTTGATCTTGGTATAAGCCGTAATCTAAAATTGAATGAAGATAAAGATTTTGATTTGCCAGAAAGCGATATTCAGTTAATAGTAAATTTATACTATTGCCTTGCAAGCTGTTTTCTGCAAATCCTCTAATTGAATTCATTCCGCCAAAACGAAATAATTCATTGTTTATGTAATTTGTGCTTTTCAGGTAAAGTAGTTGCGGGTTGATGTATATAAAATTCTTCTTGTTTAGTTCAATGTTGTATGCTAAATTTAGATTTGTGTAAAATTGACTGCTTGGTTCTGCTGTTTCTGGCAAGTTGTTGGTGTTTCTTTTTCCGTATCCTATTGTGCAGTTAAAAAAAGATTTTAATGGAAAAAGAGTGTTAGTGTAGTCAATTTTCTTGTATTCGTAATTTGATGTAATAAATGAATTTTTAAAATCACTTATGTTTGAATTGTTTGTGTTTTGGATGTCGCTTGATTCTGTTGCTTGATAGCCTAGGTAAATTTTTGAATTGTAATTTAAGAGATATCCCAATTCAATAGCTGTTTTTGTATTTTGAAAAGTACTGTCTTGTTTGAAAATATTTAACTGTGCCTTTATTGCGAGCGAAGTTTTAAATATGTAAGGTATTTCTAGTTTGGTGCTAAAAGTTTTTTGTTGATTTCCGTCGCTTTTCCAGTATAACGAAAAATGTTCTCCGGCATGGAGAGTGTTTATTAATGAAACGTCTAAGTAGCCATTCAATCTCACTTTTTTGTCTTCATTATTTGAAAATCCAATAAAGCCGTCAAAAGTGTTTGCTTTTCTTTTTTCTATATAGGTGTAGATTTTGGTAGAGTCATTCGTAAAAAGTATTTCAGGATATTTTGTTTGTGAAACAAACTCAAAATTATTAATGTCTTCGTAGAGCTCTTTTAATATTTCTTGATTAAAAGTTTTATTTAGATATTTTTTGTTGAGTTGTTTTAGATGACCTTTAGGAAAGAAGTCAGACGAACTCTGATTTGTGTAATTTAGGATGATTGAATTTACAACTCGTTTTTTTTCTTTTTTGAAATTCAGATCTGCATAAATTATTGCGTTTTTTCTTTGAATGTTTTCAAGTTTGATTTTGTTGAGTGAATAACCTGATTTTTCGGCAATTGAAGTTTCTTTTTCTAAATAGCTTTCGATTTCATTATACGGTATTATTATGGTGTCGTTTTGTTTCTTTTTGAAATTAGAAACAATATAATTTGTACCTATATATATATGTATGTATCTTATTTTGTTTTTTAATTCCAAGAAGGAGATGTATGAACTGTCATTTGTTTTTTTAGTTTCAATAATCTTGTTGTCTATATAACCTTCTTTTGAAAGTTTTTCAGAAGTGTTTTTAATTTCGTCGAAAAGTGATTTTGTATTATGGTGAATTGTTGCATAGGATAAAGAGTCAATAGTTTTATTTTCAAGAGTATTCGAACCGTTTATTTTTAGGTAAAAGTTTTGAGTGTAAGCCGAGGTGCTTATTATAATGAACAAGAATGTTTGAAAAAACAGTTTCAAGAATAAAGGTTTTTGTTTGATTATATGTGATGCAAATATCTATTGTTTGTTTGTAAAAACATACAATTAAATAATGTTGTTGAAAATTAATAGATTAACGTTTGTATAGTGAAATTTATTTTATACATTTGCAACCCCGTAAAAAGCGGGAATTTAATATCATATTAATTTTTAGTATTAATTATGCCAACAATTCAACAATTAGTAAGAACAGGAAGAACTCAGATAACTAAGAAGAGTAAATCGGTTGCTTTAGATTCTTGTCCTCAAAGAAGAGGGGTTTGTACGCGTGTTTACACTACTACACCAAAAAAACCAAACTCTGCAATGCGTAAAGTTGCGCGTGTACGTTTGACAAATGGTAATGAGGTGAATGCTTACATTCCTGGAGAAGGACACAATCTACAAGAGCACTCGATAGTATTAGTTAGAGGCGGAAGGGTAAAAGATTTACCAGGTGTTAGATATCATATCGTTCGTGGAGCGCTTGATACGTCAGGTGTTGCGGGAAGAACGCAAAGAAGATCTAAGTACGGTGCTAAACGCCCAAAAGAAGCAAAAAAGTAATTTAAAAACTTTTAAGAAAAAGACATGAGAAAAAGAGCGGCAAAGAAAAGACCACTTTTACCGGATCCTAGGTTTAACGACCAATTAGTAACACGTTTTGTGAATAACTTAATGTGGGATGGTAAGAAATCTACAGCTTTTAAAGTATTTTATGATGCTATTGATATCATCGAAACTAAAAAGCAAAATGATGAAAAAACTTCATTAGAAATTTGGAAAGATGCTTTAACAAACGTTATGCCTCACGTAGAAGTACGTAGCCGTAGAGTAGGTGGAGCTACATTCCAAATCCCAATGCAGATTCGTCCGGACAGAAAAATTTCTATGGCTATGAAGTGGTTAATACTTTATGCTAGAAGAAGAAATGAAAAATCTATGGCACAACGTTTAGCGTCAGAGTGTTTAGCTGCTGCTAAAGAAGAAGGTGCTGCGGTTAAGAAAAGAATGGATACTCACAAAATGGCAGAGGCTAATAAAGCATTCTCTCACTTTAGATTTTAATTCGTAAAGAAATGGCTAGAGATTTAAAATATACAAGAAATATCGGGATTGCTGCTCACATTGATGCTGGTAAAACAACAACTACTGAGCGTATTCTTTTTTATACTGGAAAATCACACAAAATTGGTGAGGTGCACGATGGTGCTGCGACAATGGACTGGATGGCACAAGAGCAGGAAAGAGGTATTACAATTACTTCTGCTGCTACAACTTGTACTTGGAACTTTCCAACTGAGCAAGGAAAAGTTATTCCTCAATCATTACCTTACCACTTCAATATTATTGATACTCCTGGGCACGTTGACTTTACTGTAGAGGTAAATCGTTCTTTGCGTGTACTTGATGGTTTAGTTTTCTTATTTAGTGCTGTTGATGGTGTTGAGCCTCAATCAGAGACTAACTGGAGACTTGCAGATCAATATAGAGTTCCTCGTATGGGATTCGTAAACAAAATGGACCGTCAAGGTGCTAACTTTTTAGCTGTATGTGGACAGGTTAAAGATATGTTGAAATCGAATGCGGTTGCAATTACTTTGCCTATTGGTGATGAAGCAGATTTTAAAGGTATTGTTGACTTAGTAAAAAATCAAGCTATTGTATGGCATGATGAAACACAAGGAGCTACTTTTGATATCGTTGATATACCTGCTGATATGGTTGACGAAGTGAAACACTATCGTTCTATTCTTATCGAAGAGATTGCTACTTATGACGAGAATCTTTTGGATAAATACATGGAAGATGAAAATTCTATTTCAGAAGAAGAAATCAACAATGCATTAAGAGCTGCTACTATTGATATGGCAATTATTCCAATGCTTGCTGGTTCATCTTTCAAAAACAAAGGTGTTCAATTTATGTTGGATGCAGTTTGTAAGTATTTACCATCTCCTTTAGATAAAGAAGGTATTGAAGGTATTCACCCTGATGATGCTGATTTATTAGAAGAGGATCAAACTAAAATCTTGCGTAAGCCAGATGTTAAAGAGCCATTCGCTGCTTTAGCATTTAAAATTGCTACTGATCCATTCGTTGGCCGTTTAGCTTTCTTCCGTGCTTATTCTGGGCGTTTAGATGCAGGTTCTTATGTTTTAAATACTCGTTCTGGAAATAAAGAAAGAATTTCTCGTATTTACCAAATGCACGCGAACAAGCAAAATCCAATCGAATTTATTGAGGCTGGAGATATTGGAGCTGCTGTTGGATTTAAAGATATTAAAACAGGAGATACTCTTTGTGATGAAAAGAATCCAATTGTATTGGAATCTATGAAATTCCCGGATCCTGTAATTGGTATTGCTATTGAGCCAAAAACAAAAGCTGACGTTGATAAAATGGGTATGGCTTTAGCTAAATTAGCTGAAGAGGATCCAACATTTACAGTTAGAACTGATGAGGCTTCAGGGCAGACAATTATTTCTGGTATGGGTGAGCTTCACTTAGATATCTTAGTAGATCGTATGAAGCGTGAATTTAAAGTTGAAGTAAACCAAGGTGAGCCTCAGGTTGAATACAAAGAAGCGTTTACAAGATCTGCAACACATAGAGAGACTTACAAGAAACAATCTGGAGGTCGTGGTAAATTCGGTGATATCGTATTTACAATTGAGCCTGCTGATGAAGTTGATGGTAAAGTTCCAGTTGGGTTACAATTTATCAATGCTGTAAAAGGTGGTAACGTTCCTAAAGAATATATCCCTGCTGTTGAAAAAGGATTTAGAGAAGCTATGAAAACTGGTCCGTTAGCAGGATATGCTGTGGATAGTTTAAAAGTAACTTTAACTGATGGATCTTTCCACCCTGTGGATTCTGATGCATTATCTTTTGAATTAGCTGCAAGAATGGGTTATAAAGAGTCAGGACGTGCTGCTGGAGCTGTTATTCTTGAGCCAATCATGAAAATCGAAGTTATTACTCCAGAAGAAAACATGGGTGATATCGTAGGTGACTTGAACCGTCGTAGAGGTCAGGTTAATGATATGGGTGATAGAAATGGTGCAAAAACGATTAAGGCTGATGTGCCTTTATCAGAAATGTTTGGATATGTAACTACATTAAGAACATTATCTTCTGGTAGAGCTACTTCTACAATGGAGTTTTCTCACTATGCAGAAACACCTTCTAATATTTCAGAAGAGGTAATCAAAAAAGCAAAAGGTAACGCTTAATTTTAAGAAAATGAGTCAAAAAATCAGAATAAAACTAAAATCTTACGATCACATGTTGGTAGATAAATCTGCTGAAAAGATCGTAAAAACAGTAAAAACTACTGGAGCAGTTGTAACAGGTCCAATCCCGTTGCCAACTCACAAAAAACTTTTCACTGTATTGCGTTCTCCGCACGTTAACAAAAAAGCGAGAGAGCAATTTGAAGTAATGTCATACAAGAGATTGATTGATATTTATTCATCTTCATCTAAAACTATTGATGCTTTAATGAAACTTGAGTTACCAAGTGGTGTTGAAGTAGAGATTAAAGTATAATTTTATTATATTTTTTATATAAAAAGCGAGTCAGAAATGTCTCGCTTTTTTTGTTTTTGAATTATGGGCTTTTTTGTGTGATTTTGATGTTGTATATTTAATATTTTTTTTTGCCAATTTTCGTAACCCCCTTTATTTTAAAGCTATTCGAATGATTTTTGTTGTTGTTTTATTAATTAATTGTTAAGCGTAAGTCGATTGTAAAAGAGTAAAACAGTTTGAAAAATTAGATTAGAAAAAGTTGTTTTTGAAGCTGGTTTGAAGCTTGGATTTTGATTATGAGCGATTTAATTTTTGTAACTGTTTGGTATATTCAATTTTAATGTCTACTTTTGCACTCCCTGTTTGGAAATTTCTGTTATTTTCAAATTGAAGGGAATTTTAGTAATTAATAATTAATATTTATGTCTGGGTTAATTGGTAAAAAAATCGGCATGACTAGTATTTTCGACGAAAACGGGAAAAACATTCCTTGTACAGTAATCGAAGCTGGACCATGTGTTGTTACCCAAGTCAGAACCAACGAGGTTGACGGGTATGAAGCGTTGCAACTTGGTTTCGATGACAAAAACGAGAAACATTCTACTAAAGCTGCTTTAGGGCACTTTAAAAAAGCTGGAACTGTTGCTAAGAAAAAAGTCGTTGAATTCCAAGATTTTGCAACTGAGCAAAAATTAGGAGATCTTATTGATGTTTCTATTTTTGAAGAAGGAGAGTTTGTAGACGTGCAAGGTGTGTCTAAAGGTAAAGGTTTCCAAGGTGTTGTTAAACGTCACGGTTTTGGTGGTGTTGGACAAGCTACACATGGTCAGCACAACCGTTTAAGAGCGCCAGGTTCTGTAGGAGCATCTTCTTATCCATCTAGAGTATTCAAAGGAATGCGTATGGCTGGAAGAATGGGAGGAGATAATGTAAAAGTTCAAAACCTTAGAGTTTTAAAAGTAGTTGCTGAAAAGAATCTACTTGTTGTTAAAGGATGTATTCCAGGACACAAAAACTCTTACGTAATCATTCAGAAGTAATGGAAGTAAAAGTATTAGATTTCAACGGAAAAGATACTGGAAGAAAAGTTCAACTTTCTGATTCAGTATTCGCAATTGAACCAAACAATCACGCAGTATATCTTGATGTTAAGCAATATCTTGCTAATCAAAGACAAGGTACTCATAAAGCTAAAGAAAGAGCTGAAGTAACTGGAAGTACGCGTAAGATTAAAAAGCAAAAAGGTACGGGTACGGCTCGTGCGGGAAGTGTTAAGAATCCTTTGTTTAAAGGTGGAGGAACAGTTTTCGGGCCAAGACCAAGAAGTTATTCATTCAAATTGAATAAAAACTTAAAAAGATTGGCTAGAAAATCAGCTTTCTCTATCAAAGCAAAAGAGTCGAATATTATCGTTCTTGAAGATTTTAATTTTGAAGCGCCAAACACTAAAAATTTCATTAACGTTTTGAAAGCTTTAGGGTTAGAAAATAAAAAATCTCTATTTGTGTTGGGTGAGTCAAATAAAAATGTATATTTGTCGTCACGCAATTTAAAGGCTTCTAATGTCGTAACTAGCTCAGAATTAAGCACTTACGCAATATTAAACACTAATAATTTAGTGCTTTTGGAGGGTTCTTTAGAGTTAATTGAAGAAAATTTAAGTAAATAATAGGAGTATGAGTATCATAATTAGACCTATAGTAACTGAAAAAGTAACCAAAGAAAGTGAAGTTCTTAACCGCTTCGGATTCGTTGTTGACAAAAAAGCAAACAAAGTTCAAATTAAGAAAGCTGTTGAGGCTGCTTATGGAGTAACTATCGTTTCTGTTAACACAATGAATGTGAGACCAGACAGATCTACTAAATACACTAAAAGTGGTTTAATCAGTGGAAAGACAAATGCAATCAAAAAAGCAATTGTTCAAGTACAAGAAGGAGAAACAATTGATTTTTACAACAATATCTAAGATAGAAAAATGTCAGTAAGAAAATTAAAACCTATTACCCCGGGTCAGCGATTTAGAGTTGTGAATGGTTATGACGCTATTACAACTGATAAGCCGGAACGCTCTTTGATAGCGCCGATAAAAAACTCAGGAGGTAGAAATAGTCAAGGAAAGATGACCATGCGTTATACGGGTGGTGGTCACAAGCAGAGATATCGTATTATTGATTTCAAAAGAACTAAAGATGGAATTCCAGCTACAGTGAAATCAATCGAATACGATCCAAATCGTACTGCGTTTATCGCTTTATTAGCTTATGCTGATGGAGAGAAAACTTATATTATCGCTCAAAACGGATTGAAAGTTGGTCAGAAATTAGTTTCTGGTCCAGAATCTCAACCAGAGATTGGTAATACTTTACCTTTAAGCAGAATTCCTCTTGGAACTGTTATATCTTGTATTGAGTTACGTCCAGGACAAGGAGCTGTAATTGCTCGTTCAGCTGGAACTTTTGCTCAGTTAATGGCAAGAGACGGGAAATACGCAACAATTAAAATGCCATCTGGAGAGACAAGATTAATCTTGTTGACTTGTTCGGCTACAATTGGAGCTGTTTCTAACTCTGACCACCAATTAGTTGTATCTGGTAAAGCAGGTAGAACAAGATGGTTAGGAAGAAGACCTAGAACTAGACCAGTAGCGATGAACCCTGTTGATCACCCTATGGGAGGTGGTGAAGGACGTTCTTCTGGAGGGCATCCACGTTCAAGAAACGGATTGCCAGCTAAAGGTTACAGAACTCGTTCTAAGAAAAACCCGAGTAACAAGTATATCGTAGAACGTAGAAAGAAATAATAAGATATGGCACGTTCATTAAAAAAAGGACCTTTCGTTCATTATAAATTAGACAAGAAAGTTCAAGAAAACGTAGAAAGTGGTAAAAATGCAGTTGTTAAGACTTGGTCTAGAGCTTCAATGATTACTCCAGATTTCGTTGGACAAACTATCGCAGTTCATAACGGTCGTCAATTTGTACCAGTTTACGTAACAGAAAACATGGTAGGTCACAAATTAGGAGAGTTTTCACCAACTAGATCTTTTAGAGGTCATGCTGGAGCAAAAAATAAAGGTAAAAAATAAGAAGCAATGGGAGTTCGTAAAAGAGAAACAGCAGATGCGAGAAAAGAGGCTAATAAGTCTATTGCTTTCGCAAAATTGAATAACTGCCCTACTTCACCTAGAAAAATGCGCTTAGTAGCGGACTTGGTAAGAGGTCAGAAGGTAGAAAGAGCACTTAACATCTTAAGATTCAGTTCTAAAGAAGCTTCAAGAAAATTAGAAAAACTATTATTATCTGCAATCAACAACTGGGAGCAAAAAAATAGTGAAGGTAATTTAGAAGAAGCTGGATTATTTGTTAAAGAGATCAGAGTAGATGGTGGAATGATGTTAAAAAGACTTCGTCCAGCTCCACAAGGTCGTGCACACAGAATAAGAAAACGTTCTAATCACGTAACAATCGTGCTTGGAGCTATCAATAACACACAAAGCAATTCTTAAGCAGCATGGGACAAAAGACAAATCCAATTGGAAATAGACTTGGTATCATCAGAGGATGGGACTCAAACTGGTATGGTGGAAATGATTACGGCGATAAATTAGCTGAAGATCACAAAATCAGAAAGTATATCCACGCTCGTTTATCAAAAGCTAGTGTATCTAAAGTAATCATCGAGAGAACTTTAAAGCTTGTAACCGTTACTATCACTACTGCTAGACCTGGTATCATTATCGGAAAAGGAGGACAAGAGGTAGACAAGTTAAAAGAGGAACTTAAGAAAGTTACTGATAAAGAGGTTCAAATTAACATCTTTGAAATTAAAAGACCAGAGTTAGATGCTTATCTTGTGGCGACAAGCATCGCTCGTCAAATCGAAAGCCGTATTTCTTACAGACGTGCAATCAAAATGGCTATTGCTGCTTCTATGCGTATGAACGCTGAAGGTATCAAAGTTTTGATTTCTGGTCGTTTGAATGGTGCTGAGATGGCACGTTCTGAAGGTTTCAAAGAAGGTAGAATTCCTCTATCAACTTTCAGAGCTGATATTGATTATGCTTTGGCTGAAGCTCACACTACTTACGGTAGAATGGGTATCAAAGTATGGATCATGAAAGGTGAAGTTTATGGAAAGAGAGATCTTTCTCCACTTGCTGGAATGGATAAAAAACAATCTGGTACTGGCGGTGGTAAAGGTGGAGATGCCCCTAGAGGTAAATCTAACTTTAATAAAGGTGGAAAACCAGACGCTCGTAAAAGAAAGTAAATTTTTAAACTAAAGAAAAATGTTACAGCCTAAAAGAACAAAATACCGTAAGGTACAAAAAGGTAGAATGAAGGGTAACTCTCAAAGAGGGCATGAACTTTCAAATGGAATGTTTGGTATTAAATCTGTGCATGAAGATGGAATGTTCTTAACTTCACGTCAAATCGAAGCTGCGCGTATCGCTGCAACTCGTTACATGAAGAGAGAAGGACAATTGTGGATTAAAATTTTCCCAGACAAACCTATCACTAAGAAACCTCTTGAAGTACGTATGGGTAAAGGTAAAGGAGCAGTTGAATATTGGGCTGCTGTTGTTAAACCAGGAAGAATTATGTTTGAAGTTGGAGGGGTTCCATTGTCAGTTGCAAAAGAGGCTTTGCGTCTTGCAGCTCAAAAACTTCCAGTAAAAACTAAGTTCGTCGTTGCTAGAGATTTCGAAGCATAATTTATATTTATTATGAAACAATCAGAAATAAAAGATCTTTCTGCAGCGGAGTTGCAAGAAAAGCTTAGTCAAACTAAGAAAGTATATGCTGACCTAAAAATGGCTCACGCTATTTCTCCAATTGCTAACCCACTTCAAATTAGAAGCGTTAGAAGAACAGTTGCTAGATTAGCTACAGAGTTAACTAAAAGAGAGTTACAATAATTGTATTCTGCTGAAAGATGGAAGAAAAAAGAAATTTAAGAAAAGAAAGAATAGGTGTTGTTACTTCAAATAAGATGGATAAATCTATCGTTATTTCAGAAGTAAGAAAAGTAAAACACCCATTATACGGTAAGTTCGTGTTGAAAACTAAGAAATATGTTGCACACGACGAAACAAACGACTGTAACATTGGTGATACTGTAAGAATTAGCGAAACGCGTCCTTTAAGTAAAACGAAATGTTGGAGATTAGTTGAAATCTTAGAAAGAGCTAAATAATTATGGTACAACAAGAATCAAGACTAAAAGTAGCAGATAACACGGGAGCTAAAGAAGTTTTAACTATTCGTGTTTTAGGAGGTACTAAAAGAAGATATGCCTCTGTTGGTGACAAAATTGTAGTTTCTATCAAAGATGCAACTCCAAACGGAAACGTAAAAAAAGGAGCGGTTTCAACTGCAGTTGTTGTGCGTACTAAAAAAGAAGTGAGAAGAGCTGATGGTTCTTATATCCGTTTCGATGACAATGCATGTGTTCTTTTGAATGCTGCAGGGGAAATGAGAGGAACTCGTGTTTTTGGTCCGGTAGCAAGAGAACTTCGTGAAAAACAATTCATGAAAATTGTATCATTAGCACCAGAAGTGCTTTAATTCGTTTTAAGATGATAAAGCTAAAAATAAAATCAGGAGATATCGTAAGAGTTATTGCTGGAGACCATAAAGGTGCTGAAGGTAAAGTTTTACGTGTTTACCGTGAAAAAAACAAAGCGATCGTTGAAGGTGTAAACCTGGTTTCAAAACATACTAAACCAAGTGCTAAAAACCCTCAAGGTGGTATCGTTAAGAAAGAGGCTTCTATTCAAATTTCTAACATTGCTTTAATTGATCCTAAAACTAAGGAAACGACTAGAGTAGGTATTAGAGTAGAAGGAGATAAGAAAGTAAGATTTTCAAAAAAATCTAATCAAGTACTATAGTAATGGCATATACACCTAGACTAAAAGAAGAATATAAGAGTAGAGTAATCTCTGCTCTTAAAGAAGAGTTCGGATATACAAACGTAATGCAAGTTCCTAAACTTGAAAAAATCGTTTTGAGCCGTGGAGTTGGTGCAGCTGTATCTGATAAAAAACTTATTGACTATGCAGTTGATGAGTTAACTAAGATCACTGGACAAAAAGCAGTATCTACAATTTCTAAGAAAGACGTTGCGTCTTTCAAATTAAGAAAAGGGATGCCTATTGGAGCAAAAGTTACTTTACGTGGAGAAAGAATGTATGAGTTTTTAGATAGACTTATTACTTCTGCTTTACCACGTGTTAGAGATTTTGGTGGTATTAAAGCTACTGGTTTCGACGGAAGAGGTAACTACAATCTTGGAGTTTTAGAGCAAATCATTTTCCCAGAAATTGATATTGACAAAGTAAACAAAATTTCAGGAATGGATATTACATTTGTTACTACTGCAAAAACAGACAAGGAAGCAAAGTCATTATTGGCTGAATTAGGATTACCTTTTAAAAAGAATTAAGACATGGCTAAAGAATCAATGAAAGCCCGCGAGGTGAAAAGAGAGAAAACGGTAGCTAAGTATGCTGAAAAGAGAAAAGCTTTATTAGAAGCTGGAGACTATGAAGGTTTACAAAGATTACCTAAAAATGCTTCACCTGTTCGTTTACACAATCGTTGCAAATTAACTGGAAGACCAAGAGGTTATATCCGTCAATTCGGAATCTCTCGTGTAACTTTCCGTGAAATGGCTAACAATGGATTAATTCCAGGTGTAAAAAAAGCCAGCTGGTAATTTAAAAAGTTTATAAATTGATTAAAGGTTCAGGAAGCGAGTGCTTCCTGAAAACCATAATCGCAATCAAATACATATGTATACAGATCCTATTGCAGATTATTTGACTAGAGTTCGTAACGCTGTGGCTGCAAACCACAAAGTTGTTGAAATTCCAGCTTCTAATCTTAAAAAAGAAATAACTAAGATCTTATTTGATCAAGGTTATATCTTAAGTTACAAATTTGAGCAGAACACAGTTCAAGGTTCTATCAAAATTGCTTTAAAGTATGATAAAGATACTAAAGAGCCTGTAATTAAAGATATCCAAAGAATTAGTAAACCTGGTTTACGTAAGTACGCAGGTGCTGCCAAATTACCAAGAATCCTTAACGGATTAGGAATTGCTATTGTTTCTACATCAAAAGGTTTGATGACAGGAAAACAAGCTAAGCAATTAAATGTAGGTGGTGAAGTAATTTGTTACGTATACTAATTTTAAACACTAGATAAGATGTCAAGAATAGGTAAAAGCCCAATTGTAATCCCTGCTGGTGTAACTGTAGAAGTTAAAGACGGTATTATTACAGTAAAAGGAAAAAAAGGTCAACTAGTTCAGGAGTTTTCGGACGTAAATGTAACTGTTGAAGGCGATCAAGTTTTAGTTGAAAGATCGTCTGATCATAAAGACCATAGAGCAAAACACGGATTATTCAGATCTTTGATCAGTAATATGGTTGTTGGTGTATCTGAAGGTTTCACAAAAGAACTAGAATTAGTTGGAGTTGGTTATAGAGCTTCAAACCAAGGACAAAAATTAGATTTAGCTCTTGGATATTCTCACAATATTGTTTTAGAAATTGCTCCAGAAGTAAGTTTAGAAACAATATCTGAAAAAGGTAAGAACCCAATCGTAAAATTAACATCATTTGATAAACAACTTTTAGGGCAAGTTGCTGCGAAAATCAGAGGTTTCCGTAAGCCAGAGCCGTACAAAGGAAAAGGTGTTAAATTTGTGGGTGAAGTATTAAGAAGAAAAGCAGGTAAATCAGCTTAAAATATAAGATTATGTCATTAACAAAATCTGAAAGAAGACAGAGAATTAAATTCAGAATTAGAAAAACGATTAGTGGTTCTGCCGCTAAGCCAAGATTGTCTGTATTTAGAAGTAACAAAGAAATTTACGCTCAACTTATTGATGATGTAAATGGAGTTACTATATTAGCTGCATCTTCAAGAGAAAAAGAAATAGCAAAAGGTACTAACGTTGAAATCGCTGCCGCTGTTGGAAAACTAGTTGCAGAGAAAGCGTTAAAAGCTGGGATAGATAGCATCACTTTTGATAGAGGTGGATATTTATATCACGGTCGTATTAAATCATTAGCAGAAGGCGCAAGAGCCGCTGGACTTAAATTCTAATATATTATGTCTAAATACAAAAATGTAGAATTGGTAAAACCTAGTGGTCTTGAACTTAAAGATCGTCTAGTTAGTGTAAATCGTGTTACTAAAGTTACAAAAGGAGGTAGAGCTTTTGGTTTTTCTGCTATTGTAGTTGTAGGTGATGAAAACGGAGTAGTTGGTCACGGATTAGGAAAATCTAAAGACGTTTCTGAAGCAATTGCGAAAGCAGTAGAAGATGCAAAGAAAAACTTAGTTAGAATTCCTTTGAATGGACAATCTGTTC
Source organism: Flavobacterium sp. KACC 22758 (assembly GCF_028736135.1). Taxonomy (NCBI): domain Bacteria; kingdom Pseudomonadati; phylum Bacteroidota; class Flavobacteriia; order Flavobacteriales; family Flavobacteriaceae; genus Flavobacterium; species Flavobacterium sp. KACC 22758. Next base: position 4,918,183 of record NZ_CP117878.1, on the reverse strand, counting down.
CTCACGAACAAAAAGGTAAATTTGGTGGTGCACGTGTATTCTTAATTCCTGCCTCTCATGGTACAGGAGTTATTGCTGGTGGAGCTGTTCGTTCAGTTCTTGAATCAGTAGGTATTCACGACGTATTATCTAAATCTCAAGGATCATCAAATCCTCATAACGTAGTTAAAGCAACTTTTGATGCTTTATTACAAATGAGAAGCGCTCATACTGTTGCAAAACAGAGAGGAGTTTCTTTAGAAAAAGTTTTTAAAGGTTAATCAAGGAAATTATGGCTAAATTATTAGTAAAACAAGTAAGAAGCAAGATCAACTGTCCTCTTTCTCAAAAGAGAGGTTTAGAAGCTTTAGGTCTACGTAAATTAGGACAAGTTGTGGAGCATGAGTCAAATCCTGCTATCCTTGGGATGATAAACAAAGTTAAACACTTAGTTTCTGTAGAAGAAGCTAAATAACAAATACTGTTATGAATTTAAGTAACTTACAGCCTGCTGAAGGATCAACGCACAATCAAAATAAAAGAGTAGGTAGAGGAGAAGGTTCTGGAAAAGGTGGCACTGCTGCAAGAGGTCACAAAGGGGCTAAATCTCGTTCTGGTTATTCCAAAAAGATTGGTTTTGAGGGTGGACAAATGCCACTTCAAAGACGTGTTCCTAAGTTTGGTTTCAAAAACATCAATCGTAAAGAATACGAAGGTGTTAATTTAGATACGCTTCAATTATTAGTAGACAATGGTGTGATTACTGATTCTGTTTCTATGACAGATTTCGTAGCTAATCGTCTAGCTTCAAAAAATGAAATCGTTAAGATTTTAGGTAGAGGTGAATTGAAAGCAAAATTAAAAGTAACTGCCCACAAATTTACTGCTACTGCAAAAGCTGCTATTGAAGCTGCTGGTGGTGAAGCTGTAACTATATAACTTATCTATTAAGATGAAGAAATTTATTGAATCACTAAGTAATGTTTGGAAAATCGAAGAACTGAAAAACAGAATCTTAATTACATTAGGATTACTTTTAGTATATCGTTTTGGTGCACACGTTACGCTTCCTGGAATTGACGCAACTCAATTAACAGGTTTAGCGGGACAAACTAAAAATGGTTTAGGATCTATCCTAGACATGTTTACTGGGGGTGCTTTCTCTAAAGCTTCAGTTTTTGCTTTAGGTATCATGCCTTATATTTCTGCATCTATTGTTGTTCAGTTAATGGGAATTGCTATTCCTTATTTGCAAAAACTTCAAAACGATGGAGAAAGTGGTAGAAAAAAGATTAATCAAATCACTCGTTGGTTGACTATAGCTATTACACTGGTTCAAGGTCCAACTTATATCTATAATTTATACAGAACATTGCCTGGTAGTGCTTTTCTACTAGGCTTTAATTCACCAGAATTTTTGTTCTCGTCAGTTATCATTTTAGTTACAGGTACAATTTTTGCTATGTGGCTTGGTGAGAAAATTACAGATAAAGGTATTGGAAATGGAATTTCATTATTAATCATGGTTGGTATCTTAGCTCGTTTACCACAAGCTTTTATTCAAGAGTTTACAACGAGAGTTACCAATAACAATGGTGGTCCAATGTTGTTAGTTATTGAAATTATTGTGTGGTTATTAGTAATCATTTCTTGTGTATTGCTTACTATGGCAGTACGTAGAATCCCGGTTCAATACGCTCGTCGTACTACAACTGGTGATTACGAGCAAGATTTGGCAGGTGGTAATAGACAATGGATTCCTCTTAAGCTTAATGCTTCTGGAGTTATGCCTATCATTTTTGCTCAGGCAATTATGTTTATCCCTGCAGCTGTAGCTGGACTGTCTAAGTCAGATACATCACAATCAATTGTTGGTGCATTTAGTAATATGTTTGGTTTCTGGTATAATTTTGTTTTTGCAACTTTAATTATTGTATTTACATTCTTTTATACTGCAATCACTGTACCTACTAACAAAATGGCTGATGATTTAAAAAGAAGCGGTGGTTTTATTCCGGGAGTTCGTCCAGGAGCTGAAACTTCAGATTTCTTAGATAAAGTGATGTCTTTAATAACTTTCCCAGGATCTTTATTCCTTGCTTTGATTGCTGTGTTCCCAGCTATTGTTGTAAGTATTATGGATGTACAACAATCTTGGGCGATGTTTTTTGGAGGTACCTCATTAATAATTATGGTTGGGGTTGCAATAGACACTATTCAACAAATCAATTCATACTTGTTAAACAAACATTATGATGGTTTAATGAAGACTGGTAAAAATAGAAAAGCAGTAGCTTAATATTATTTATGGCAAAACAATCAGCAATAGAACAAGACGGATCAATCATTGAAGCATTATCAAATGCTATGTTCCGTGTGGAGTTAGAAAATGGACATATAGTAATTGCTCATATTTCTGGAAAGATGCGAATGCATTATATCAAGTTATTACCTGGTGATAAAGTGAAATTGGAAATGAGCCCTTACGATTTGTCAAAAGCAAGAATTACTTATCGATATTAAAAGATATTCAGTATGAAAGTTAGAGCATCAGTAAAAAAGAGAAGTGCCGAGTGCATTATCGTGCGTAGAAAAGGAAGATTGTACGTGATAAACAAAAAGAATCCTAGATTTAAACAAAGACAAGGATAATTATGGCAAGAATAGCAGGGGTAGATATCCCAAAAAACAAAAGAGGTGTTATTGCACTTACCTACATCTTCGGATTAGGAAAAAGTAGAGCTATTGAGATTTTAGAGAAAGCTCAAGTTAGCCAGGATAAAAAAGTTCAAGATTGGAATGATGACGAGATCGGAGCGATTCGTGATGCTGTTTCATTTTACAAAATTGAAGGAGAATTACGTTCTGAAGTTTCTTTGAACATCAAACGTTTAATGGATATTGGTTGTTATAGAGGTATTCGTCATAGATCTGGTCTTCCATTAAGAGGTCAAAGAACTAAAAACAACTCTAGAACAAGAAAAGGAAAAAGAAAAACTGTTGCGAACAAGAAAAAAGCAACTAAATAATAAGTAATATGGCTAAAGCAACTGCAAAAAAACGTAAAGTTATCGTTGAATCAACGGGTGAAGCTCATATTTCTTCGACTTTCAACAATATTATCATTTCTTTGACAAATAAGAAAGGTGAAGTTATTGCTTGGTCTTCAGCTGGTAAAATGGGTTTCAGAGGTTCTAAAAAGAACACTCCGTACGCAGCTCAGATGGCAGCAGAAGATTGCAGCAAAGTAGCTCTTGAGGCAGGACTTAAAAAAGTAAAAGTTTATGTAAAAGGACCAGGTAACGGACGTGAGTCTGCTATTCGTTCTATTCATAACGGTGGAATTGAAGTTACTGAAATTATTGATGTTACTCCAATGCCACACAACGGATGTCGTCCTCCAAAAAGACGTAGAGTTTAATTTTTTATTTTTATAGTATAATCAAGGTAGAATATAGATTATCGGAGGATTAGACCTGAATTCATAATCTCTACCTTAAAATTTTTTTAAAATGGCAAGATATACTGGTCCAAAAACCAAAATCGCTCGTAAATTTGGCGAAGCAATCTTCGGAGATGATAAGTCTTTCGAAAAAAGAAATTACCCACCTGGACAACACGGGATGGCTAAGAAAAGAGGAAAAAAATCTGAATATGCTGTTCAATTAATGGAAAAGCAAAAAGCTAAATATTCTTATGGAATTTTAGAAAAACAATTCAGAAATTTATTCGAAAAAGCATCAGCTACTAAAGGTGTAACTGGTGAGGTTTTATTACAACTATGTGAAGCAAGATTAGATAATGTTGTTTTTAGAATGGGAATTGCTCCATCTAGAAGAGGTGCTCGTCAAATTGTATCTCACAGACACATTACTGTAAACGGAGAAGTTGTAAACATTCCTTCTTACCACCTAAAACCTGGTGATAAAGTTGCAGTTCGTGAAAAATCTAAATCTTTAGAAGCTATCGAGCGTTCTTTATCAAATTCAAGTCATGTTTATGAATGGATTACCTGGAACAATGATCTTAAAGAAGGAACTTTTGTTTCTGTACCTGCGAGACTTCAAATTCCAGAAAACATTAAAGAACAATTAATCGTAGAGTTGTACAACAAATAATAATTGACTTAGTCGAAATTTATGGCAATATTTAATTTTCAAAAGCCCGATAAAGTTATCATGATCGATTCAACCGATTTTGAAGGTAAATTTGAATTTAGACCTTTAGAACCTGGTTACGGATTGACAGTTGGTAATGCACTTAGAAGAGTTTTGCTTTCAGCGTTAGAAGGTTATGCAATTACATCTGTTCGTATCGAAGGTGTAGATCATGAGTTTTCTACTATTTCAGGTGTTGTTGAAGATGTTACCGAAATTATCCTTAATCTAAAACAAGTACGTTTTAAACGTCAGATCGAAGATATCGATAATGAATCAGTTACTATTTCTGTTTCTGGTAAAGATCAATTAACAGCAGGTGATTTTCAAAAATTTATCTCAGGTTTTCAAGTTTTGAATCCAGACCTTGTTATCTGTAATTTAGATTCTAAAATCAAATTGAACTTCGATTTAACAATCGAAAAAGGTAGAGGATACGTTCCTGCTGAAGAGAACAAAAAACAGAATGCTGCAATTGGAACGATTTTTACAGATTCTATTTTTACTCCGGTAAAAAATGTAAAATATGCAATCGAAAATTTCCGTGTAGAGCAAAAAACAGATTACGAAAAATTAGTTTTTGAAATCAAAACTGATGGATCTATTAATCCAAAAGATGCTCTTACTGAAGCTGCTAAAGTTTTAATTCACCATTTCATGTTGTTTTCTGATGAAAGAATTACACTTGAGGCTGACGAAATTGCACAAACAGAATCGTATGATGAAGAGTCATTGCATATGAGACAATTGCTTAAAACTAAGCTTGTTGATATGGATTTATCTGTAAGAGCATTAAATTGCTTGAAAGCGGCTGAAGTTGATACACTTGGTGATTTAGTATCGTTCAATAAAAATGACCTAATGAAATTCCGTAATTTCGGTAAAAAATCTTTAACTGAACTTGATGAACTTGTTGCAGTGAAGAATTTAACTTTCGGAATGGATTTAGCTAAATACAAACTAGATAAAGAATAATTCAATCCGCTTCGGCGGGTTAAATTTAAAATAGCAATGAGACACGGAAAAAAAATCAATCACTTAAGCAGACAGACTGGACATAGAAAAGCTATGTTAGCTAATATGGCTTGTTCTCTTATCGAGCACAAACGTATTAATACTACTGTTGCTAAAGCTAAAGCGCTTAAACAATTCGTTGAGCCTTTAATCACAAAATCAAAAGAAGATACGACTCACAATCGTCGTATTGTTTTTGCATACTTACGTAGCAAATATGCTGTAACTGATTTGTTCAGAGATGTAGCTGCTAAAGTAGGAGACCGTCCAGGAGGATACACTCGTATCATTAAAGTTGGAAATCGTTTGGGAGATAACGCTGATATGGCGATGATCGAACTTGTAGATTTCAATGAACTTTACAACGGAGGTAAAAAAGAAGTTAAAAAAGCTAAAAGCCGTCGTGGTGGTAAAGCTAAAAAAGCTGAAGGTACTGCTCCTGAAGCTCCTGCAGCTGAATCAGAATCGACTACTGAAGCTTCTGAATAATTATGAAAGTAATGATTCTATAGAAATCAAGGATAAGCTAATTTTTAGTTTATCCTTTTTTTTTGATTTTTTTAGAAGAGTAAAATTTAACTTATTTCATTGTCAAGGTTTTATTTTTATGAATGAAAATTTTAAAAAATCTTGGCAGCACTCTTTTAAAGAAGTAAATTTGCAAAATATCTAATTACAATGGAACTCTAAAAGTTTCATAATACGATTAAAAACAATACAAATTAAACAATGAAATACACAACACGACAAAGCGCCATTTTATTACTAAGCGATGGAACTATTTTTCATGGTAAATCTATCGGAATCAGCGGTAAAACTTTTGGTGAAGTTTGTTTTAATACTGGAATGACAGGATATCAGGAGATTTTTACAGATCCTTCTTATTTTGGACAAATTATGGTAACTACTAATCCACACATTGGTAATTATGGTGTGAATGATCTTGAAGTTGAATCAGAAGATGTAAAGATTGCTGGTTTAGTTTGTAAAAACTTTAGTTTTAATTATTCAAGAGTAGGTGCTTCTGGAAGTTTAGAAGATTATTTCGCTAAACAAAACTTAATTTGTATTTCAGATGTAGATACAAGAGCTCTTGTTAGTTATATCCGTGATAATGGTGCAATGAATGCTGTTATTTGTACAGATGGAACTTCAATTGAGGATTTGAAAAAAGAATTAGCGAATGTACCAAACATGGAAGGTTTAGAATTAGCTTCAAAAGTTTCTACTAAAGAGCCATATTTTGTTGGAGATGAAAATGCATCATATAGAATTTCTGCACTTGATCTAGGAATTAAGAAAAACATTTTAAGAAACTTTGCAAAGAGAGACTGTTATATTAAAGTTTTTCCATACGATGCTACTTACGAAGATTTGAATTCATTTAATCCAGATGGATTTTTCTTGTCGAATGGACCTGGAGATCCGGATCCATTACATGGAGTAATTGAAGTTGCTAAAAAAATCATTGCTGATGACAGACCTTTGTTCGGAATTTGTTTAGGACACCAAATTATTGCTTTGGCAAATGGAGTACAGACTTATAAAATGTTTGGAGGACATAGAGGTATTAATCACCCTGTAAAAAATCTTTTAACGGGTAAAGGTGAAATTACTTCTCAAAATCATGGATTTGCTGTAAAGAGAGAGGCTTTGGAAGGTCATCCGGAATTAGAGCTTACACATATACATTTAAATGATGATACTGTTGCAGGTATGAGAATGAAAAACAAGAATTGTTTTTCAGTGCAATATCACCCAGAAGCAAGTCCGGGACCACACGATTCGTCATATTTATTTGATCAATTTGTTGAGAATATAAAACTGGCTGTGTCTAAAACGATGTAGTTAATAAATAAAGGTGTTTAGTAGAGAAAAAGCGTTTTTAATATTAAATATTTTTATAATTTCGAAAAAAAATCTATAATCTATTAATAAAAAACAAAAATAATGAGTATTATAATTAAAGTTCACGCAAGACAAATTTTGGATTCCAGAGGAAATCCTACTATCGAGGTTGATGTAGTAACTGAAAACGGAGTTTTAGGTAGAGCTGCTGTTCCATCTGGAGCATCAACTGGAGAGCACGAAGCTGTTGAATTACGTGACGGAGGTAAAGCTTATCTTGGAAAAGGAGTTTTAAATGCAGTGAACAATGTAAATACTGTTATTGCTGAAGAATTAGTTGGAACTTCTGTTTTTGAACAAAACACTATTGATCAATTAATGATCGATTTAGATGGAACTCCAAATAAATCTAAATTAGGAGCTAATGCAATTTTAGGAGTTTCTTTAGCTGCTGCTAAAGCTGCTGCAAACGAATTAGGATTGCCTTTATACAGATATGTAGGTGGAGTTTCTGCTAATACATTACCTGTTCCAATGATGAATATCATCAATGGTGGTTCTCACTCTGATGCGCCTATTGCATTTCAGGAATTTATGATTTTCCCTGTAAAAGCTACTTCTTTTACACATGCTATGCAAATGGGAACTGAAATTTTCCACAGCTTGAAAAAAGTATTACATGATAGAGGTTTAAGTACAGCTGTTGGTGATGAAGGAGGTTTTGCTCCAAACTTAGCTGGTGGTACTGAAGATGCTTTAGATACTATTAAATTAGCAGTTGAAAAAGCAGGATATACTTTCGGTGACGAAATTATGATTGCTCTTGATTGTGCCGCTTCTGAATTTTATGTTGATGGTAAATACGACTACACTAAATTCGAAGGAGAAACTGGAAAAATCAGAACATCTGCTGAACAAGCTGATTATTTAGCTGAACTTGCAGCTAAATATCCAATTATTTCTATCGAAGATGGTATGTATGAAGATGACTGGGATGGATGGAAAGCTTTAACTGAAAAAATTGGAAATAAAGTACAATTAGTAGGTGATGATTTGTTTGTTACTAATGTTGCTCGTTTGTCAACTGGTATCGAAAAAGGAATCGCAAATTCAATCTTGGTAAAAGTTAACCAAATTGGAACTTTAACAGAAACAATTGCTGCTGTAAACATGGCTAAAAATGCTGGTTATACATCTGTAATGTCTCACCGTTCAGGAGAAACTGAAGATAATACAATTGCTGACTTAGCGGTTGCGTTAAACTGTGGGCAAATTAAAACAGGTTCTGCTTCTCGCTCTGATCGTATGGCAAAATACAATCAGTTATTAAGAATTGAAGAAGAATTAGGAAGTACAGCTTATTTTCCTGGTTTAAATGCTTTTAAGATTAAATAATCATAAGAGTTATATTAAGATAAACCATTCGTTTTCTAACGAATGGTTTTTTTTTGGAGTTTTAACAAATTCATAGCAGTATTCTTTTTTTAATTAGTCTTAAATTCATTAGATTTGGTAAATTATTATTTAAAGAATTATTTCCAATATATTATGTCAAAAATAGCTACATTAGAAATAGATGGTAAAAAGATTGAACTTCCAGTAATCACAGGAAGCGAAAACGAATCAGCTATCGATATTAACAAATTACGTGATTTAACAGGTGTTATTACTATTGATCCAGGTTATAAAAATTCAGGATCTTGTACAAGTGAAATCACTTTCTTGGATGGAGAAGAAGGAATTTTACGTTACAGAGGGTATTCAATCGAAGATTTAGCAGAAAAAGCTAGTTTCTTAGAAGTTTCATACCTTTTGATTTTTGGAGAATTGCCAACTGTGGCACAATTAGAAGATTTTGAAAATAATATTAGAAAACATTCTTTGGTAAACGAAGAAATGAAAAATATTATTGACGGTTTTCCAAAAACAGCTCACCCAATGGGCGTTTTATCTGCTTTAACAAGTGCTTTAACAGCATTTAATCCAAAAGCGGTAAATGTTGATAATGAAAAAGAAATGTACGAAGCTATTTGTAAAACAATGGCAAAGTTTCTTGTGATTGCGACTTGGACTTATAGAAAATCTATGGGATATCCATTAAACTACTACGATAACACAAAAGGATATGTTGAGAGCTTTATGCAATTAATGTTTAAATTGCCAACAGGTCCTTACGCAGCAAATCCGGTTATTGTTAATGCTTTAGATAAATTATTTATTCTTCATGCAGATCATGAACAAAACTGTTCTACTTCGACAGTAAGAATGGTAGGTTCTTCTCATGCTGGTTTATTTGCTTCAGTTTCTGCAGGAGTCTCTGCTTTATGGGGGCCACTTCATGGCGGTGCAAACCAAGCGGTACTTGAAATGTTAGAAGAAATTAATAAAGACGGTGGAGATACTGATAAATTCTTAGCAAAAGCGAAAGATAAAAATGATCCATTCCGTTTAATGGGATTCGGACACAGAGTTTATAAAAACTTTGATCCAAGAGCCAAAATCATCAAAAAAGCAGCAACTGAAGTTTTAGAAACTTTAGGTGTTGAAGATCCAATTTTAGATATTGCAAGAAAATTAGAAAAGGCAGCTCTTGAAGATGATTACTTCAAATCAAGAAATTTATATCCAAACGTTGATTTCTATTCTGGAATTATCTACAGAGCATTGGGAATTCCAACTGATATGTTTACTGTAATGTTTGCTATCGGAAGATTACCAGGCTGGATCGCACAATGGAAAGAAATGCGTGAAAATAAAGAGCCAATTGGAAGGCCAAGACAAATTTATACTGGACATCCTTTAAGAGAGTTCAAGTCTAATAAATAAAAAACGAAAGCTTCACTTAACTGTGAAGCTTTTTTTATATTTGCTCAAAATATATAATGTTATGTTGCAATTAAATGTAAAGAACGAAACATCTAGGCTTCGGGCTGTTGTTTTGGGTTCTGCCGTTCATAATGGGTCAACTCCTACAATTGATGAAGCCTATGATCCTAAATCGTTGGAACATATTAAAGCAGGAACATATCCAATAGAAAAAGATATGGTTGCTGAAATGGATGCTTTTAATGCTGTTTTTCAAAAGTATAATGTGACAGTTTATCGTCCTGAGTTAATCGAAAACTACAATCAGATTTTTGCAAGAGATATAGGATTTGTAATTGATGATGTTTTTGTAAAATCGAATATTCTGCCAGATCGCGAACGCGAATTAGATGCAATTCAATATGTTATTGATCAAATCAATCCAATAAAAGTAGTACGTCCACCGGAAGAAGTTCATATTGAAGGCGGTGATGTCATGCTTTGGAATGATCATATTTTTATTGGTACTTACAAAGGAAGCGACTATAAAGATTACATTACGGCCAGAACAAATATGCATGGTGTAAATTATATTAAAGAATTATTCCCAAATAAAATTGTAAAAGAATTTGATTTAGTTAAATCTAAATTAGAAGCGCGTGATAATGCACTGCATTTAGACTGCTGTTTTCAACCTGTTGGGAAAGATAAAGGCATTATCTATAAAAGAGGTTTTCGTGAAGAGGCAGATTATTTGTATTTAGTTAAGTTTTTTGGAAAGGAAAATTTATTCCATATAGAAAGAGAAGAAATGTACAATATGTTTTCGAATGTCTTTTCGATCGATACAAATGTTGTTGTTTCTGAAAAGAACTTCACTCGTTTAAATAATTGGCTTCGTGCAAAAGGTTTTACAGTGGAAGAGATTCCTTATGCAGAAATAGCAAAACAGGAAGGGTTATTACGATGTTCAACTTTGCCGTTAATTAGAGACTAAAAATAGTTTTTAGTTTCAAGTTTCAGGTTTCAAGTTTGTAAAAGACGTGAAACCTGAAACTTGAAACCTGAAACAAAAAATATAAAAAATGAAACAAACTACAAATGCCATCGTAATGATACGGCCAGTTGCTTTCAGAATGAATGAGCAGACCGCTGTAAATAATTATTACCAAAAAGTATTAGATGGATTATTGCCAACTACTGTGAATGCAAAAGCACAGCAGGAATTTGACGCTTTTGTTGAAAAACTAAGAGCTGTTGGTGTTGATGTTACCGTAATCGAAGATACTTTGGAAACAGATACGCCAGATAGTATTTTTCCAAACAACTGGGTTTCTTTTCATGAAAATGGAGATGTAGCACTTTATCCTATGTTTGCTGAAAATCGTCGTCAGGAACGTCGAGAAGATATTTTAGATACACTAGAAGAAAAAGGTTTCGAAATTTCTAATATAATGGATTATACATCTGCAGAAGATGATGGGTATTTTTTAGAAGGAACCGGAAGTTTGCTTTTGGATCGTGCTAATGCAAAAGCATATTGTGCTCTATCACCTCGTGCAGATGAAGAATTATTTATAGAATTCTGCGAAGATTTTGATTATGCTCCGGTAATTTTTGAAGCTTTTCAAACAGTTGACGGCGAAAGAAAACTAATATATCATACCAATGTTATGATGTGTTTAGGAGAGACATTTGCTGTTATTTGTGCAGATTGTATTGATGATAAAAAAGAAAGAAAAATGGTTTTAGATAATCTGAAAGATGATAAAAAAGAAATCATTTTAATTACAGAAGATCAAGTAAATAATTTTGCTGGTAATATGTTGGAAGTTCGCGGGACAAACGATAAAAAATATATTGTTATGAGTGCGTCAGCTCACCAAAGTTTAACTCCTAAACAAATTCAGCAGTTAGAGAAACATGCAGAGATTTTGAGTTCTAGTTTAGATACTATTGAAGCCTGTGGCGGCGGAAGTGCAAGATGTATGATGGCTGAAGTATTTTTGCCAAGAAATTAAGATTTTATATAAAATTAAAAGGGGATAGAAACATTAGTTTTATCCCCTTTTTTTGTTTTTTTAAAAGATGACTACATTAAGTTTCCTTTTATGATATTTACAATCGAGCTTACAATGTATTGAATTCCAATAGAGATTACAATAAAGCCAACAATTCTTGAAATAGCAACAATTCCAGAGGCACCTAAAATTCTTGCTAGATAATGTGCACTTTTTAGAATAACAAAAATTACAACAGCTATTGCTAAAATAGCAAGACAAGAAAAAAGGATTTCTTCCATCTGATGATGTTCCTGATAAAACGCAATTAACAAAGAAATTGATCCGGGGCCAGCAAGCATCGGAATTGCTAATGGAGTTAAAGCAATGTCGTTTCTTTGTTGTACTTCGTTTTCAATTTTTTTATTGATACCTCGCTTCTTATTGAATTTACCAGAAAGTAACGAAAAACCAGAATTTACAATTACAATTCCGCCGGCGATTCGAAGTGCATCAATACTGATTCCGAAAAAAGTTAAAACATATTGGCCAATGAAATAAGAAACTAATAAAATAATACCAACATTTATGGCTGTCCATAAAGAAATTCTCGAACGTTCTTTTTGTGAATCATGCTGTGTTAATCCAACAAAAATTGGTACTGTTCCAATTGGATTTAGTACTGAGAAAAGAGCGGCAAATAGGTAAATAAATAAATCCATGAAATATTGGTTAGTAAAGTAAAAATAATCAAATTTTAATAGCTGCATACAAATAAATATTATCATATTGTTTTTTACAGTCAATATTCTAAATTAATAAGATAAGTTAAACTTATGCTTTTTAACTACTTTTGTAGAATATTCTAAAATGATGAAAAACAAAAAAACTTTGTTGCTTGGTGCAACAACAAAAACAGATCGTTATGCTTTTAGAGCTATTAATGCATTAACTCAAAAAGGGCATACTGTTATTGCTATTGGGCAAAATACCGGAGAAGTAGCAGGAGTAAAAATTCATACAAAAGCAATTCCAGTTAAAAATATTGATACAGTTACCTTATATTTAAATCCTACTCGTCAGCGTGATTATTATAATTACATCATTGAAGCACAGCCAAAAAGAGTGATTTTTAATCCGGGAACAGAAAATCCTGAGTTGTATCAATTATTAGAGTTAAATAATATTGAAGCAGAAGTGGCTTGCACTTTGGTACTATTGGCGACAAATCAATATTAATTTTCTAGCTTTATCTTAATTTGTTTTGCAGTGGTAAAAAGTTAGTAGTGATATTGTAAAATAATATCACTTTAGTTTGAATTAATTATAACATTTTGTCTTTCTTAAGTATTGATTTTAGATGTATCAAAACTTCTGGTAGCATTAAAAGTATTACTTTTGTCATCATGGAATTTTCATCAAAATTAATAGAAAAAGCAGTCAATGAAATGTCGCAATTACCTGGGATTGGTAAGCGTACGGCATTGCGATTGGTATTACATTTATTAAAACAGCCAAAAGAACAAACAGGATTTTTGTCACAGGCACTTTTAAATATGCGTGAGGATATTAAATTCTGTGAAAACTGTCACAATATTTCAGATACTAAAGTTTGTGAAATTTGCGCAAATTCAGTTAGAAATCATCAAACAATTTGTGTTGTCGAAGATATTCGAGATGTCATGGCAATTGAAAATACAGGACAATATAAAGGAATTTATCATGTTTTAGGAGGTAAGATTTCACCAATTGAAGGAGTTGGTCCGAGTCAGCTGAATATTTCAAGCTTAGTTGAAAAAGTAAAATCAGGAAAAGTGATTGAAATTATATTTGCACTAAGCTCTACAATGGAAGGTGATACGACCAATTTTTATATTTATAAACAAATCGCCGAATCAGAAATTATAATTTCTACTATCGCAAGAGGGATATCTGTTGGAGATGAATTAGAATATGCTGATGAAATTACCCTTGGACGAAGCATTCTTCATCGAGTTCCATTCGAAAAAACTTTCAAAAACAATTAAATAAGATCAAATAACATATAGATTTCCTGAAGATTAAAGGAAAAGCTATATTTGCCGTAAAATTTCACAAATGACCAAAAACTGTTTTTATATACTTTTAACGATTAGCACATTATTTACGTCTTGTATACCAGTAAAAGATCTCACATATCTGCAAGATAAAAATTCTTCAAGCGAACAAAATAGTATTGCTGCTGTAGAATCTAAACCATATAGACTTCAGGTAAATGATGTTTTAAGTATTAGTATAAAAGCGATTGATCCAAAACTTGTATCAATTTTTAATACAACAGAAAGCAGTACTGCTGCTAAATCAGAATCAACTTTATATTTTGATGGATTTACTGTAGATGATCACGGAAATATAAGGATGCCAATTTTAGGAGAAATTAATGTTATTGGTTACACCCTTGAAGAAGTTAGAATTAATATTGAGAAAAAGTTGCTTGAAGAACATTTTAAAAGTGAAGCTAATATATTTGTCACTGTAAAATTAGCAGGTTTTAGATATACTATAAATGGGGAAGTTGGAAGTACCGGTACAAAAACATTATTCCAAGAACGTGTAAATATTATGGAAGCGGTTGCAAATTCGGGAGATATTACTACTGTGGGGAATAGAAAAGCTGTGACAATTATTCGCCAAACACCAACAGGGGTTCAAATGCATGATATTGATCTTACAGATATTAATGTAATGAAATCACCTTATTATAATTTACAGCCAAATGATTATATATATGTTAAGCCATTAAAACAAAAAACTTGGGGGACTGGGCAGACAGGAATACAATCTATAGGTACTATTATAACTTTGTTGTCATTAGCAACAACGGTTTATTTGATAATTAGAAATTAAAACTTCAATCAAAAGATGTTAGATATAAAAGATTTTTCCATTTTTGAAAATCATTCAAATTTTGATTTTAAAGGGTTTTTGCTAAAAATTTTAAGTTATTGGAAATGGTTTTTAGCTAGTTTGCTAATTGCTTTTACTATTGCGTACCAGGTAAATATCCGCAAGGAAAAAATTTATGGAATGCAGACTATGATTTCTATAAAAGAAGAAAATAATCCTTTTTTTACTTCTAATACAAGTTTAGTATTTAATTGGGGCGGAGTTTCAGATCAGGTTAACGGAATTTCTACAATTTTACAATCAAGATCCCATAATGAACTTGTTGTAGATAAATTGCAATTTTATATCGATTACTTAGAACAAGGAAAATATAATTTAATAGATTCTTACGGAGCAGTTCCTTTTTACTTAGATATTGACAAAACAAAAGGACAAATTGCAGGCACTTTAGTTAAGATTGTATTTTTGAGTGAAAACGAATATCAAATAGAAATTCCATTTGAAACTAATTCGGTTTCGTTAATAACTTATTCTAATAATACTTATAGTAATACTTCTGTACAGCCTGTAACTTTTACTAAAAAATACAAAGTTGGAGAACAGGTTTCTTTGCCATTTTTAAATTGGAAATTGCAAATTAATGACAATCCAGGTTTTTATAAAGGGAAAGAATATTTTGTTCGATTCAATGATTTTGATGGAACCGTTGCTCATTATCGAGGAATAAGTGTTGAAGGAGATAAAGGTTCGGGATCATTATTAACCTTAGGAATGCAAGGAACAAATAAGGCTAGAATGGTTGAATATTTGAACTCTACCGTAAAAATGTTAATGAAGATTCAGCTTGATGGTAAAAACCAATTTGCTACAAATACAATAAGATTTATTGATAGTACTCTTGTTGCTATGGAATCACAGCTAAAACAGACGGGAAACGAATTAAAAACTTTTAGAAAGGATAAAAATATATTTGAAATTGAAGATGGAGGATCTAAATTTTCGGATAAAATAATGAATTTTGATGTTGAAAAAGATCAGGTTACAAGAAAAATAGCTTATTATAATTCTCTAAAAAATTATCTAAACAATAGTGTGGATTATTCTAGGCTTCCAGCACCTTCTGTTGCAGGTATTGAAGATCCTAATATTGTATCAAGCGTCTCGAAACTTATTGCTCTTTCTACTCAAAGATCAGAAATGGCATATGCGGTAAAAAGTGATAAGATTTTTAAAGATTTTGATAACCAAATGCAAGCCGTAAAAAGCGTTTTATTAGAAAATATTGCATCTGCTAAAACATCTTTATTATATGATTTGTCATTAGTGAATGCTAAAATTGGTCAGGCAGAAAGTACAGTTAGAAGGCTTCCAGAGGAACAACAAGAACTTTTAAAAATTAAAAGGAAATACGATTTAAGTGATAATATCTACACTGAATTTCTCCAGAAAAGAAATGAAGCAGAAATTGTAAAAGCTTCAAATTTATCAGACATTCACTTTATTGATCCGGCAAAAGATATAGGAGGAGGATTAATAGGGCCAAAGACTTCAGCAAATTATGTTTTAGCATTCTTTTTAGGAATATTGATTCCTCTAATGTTTGTGTTTGCTGTTTTTTTTATAAATGATTCCATACAAAATACGGATGATATTAGTAAACTGACCGAAATTCCAATAATTGGAGTAGTAGGATTCAATAAAGATGCAGGTAATTTAGCTGTATTTGATAAGCCTAAGTCTGCACTTTCTGAAGCTTTTAGAAGCATTCGTTCATCATTACAGTTTTTGTATAAAAGACAGCAATTGAGTGGATCAAAAACGTTAATGATTACATCTTCTATTAGTGGAGAGGGAAAAACTTTTTGCTCAATCAATATTGCTACAGTTTTTGCTTTAAGCGAGAAAAAAACTGTAATTGTTGGTTTGGATTTAAGAAAGCCCCGTTTAGCGGATGAATTTTGTTTGACAAATAATCAATTAGGTGTTGTTAATTATTTGATTAGACAAAATACTCTGGAGGAAATTACAAACTCAACGCAAATATCAAATCTGGATGTAATACTTTCAGGGCCAATACCTCCAAATCCATCAGAGTTGATTTTAAGTGATGCTATGACAGAGTTAATAGAAAAGCTAAAACAAAAATATGACTATATTATTCTGGATACACCTCCGGTTGGGTTGGTTTCAGATGCTATAGAACTGGTTCAATATGCTGATGTTACATTATATATTGTAAGACAAAATTATACTAAAAAAGACATGATCACGTTGCTTAATAACAGAATCAAAAGAGGAGAGTTAAGCAATGCAAGTATTGTTTTTAATGGTTTTGAAAACAAAGCGAAATATGGATCTACCTATGGGTATGGTTACGGATATGGATCTTATTCTAATGGATATCATGAAGAAGAAGTAAAACAAGGAGTCTTGCAAAAGATTTCTAAATTATTTAGAAAAAAATAATAATGAACAAATGGGAACTTCAATTCAAAATACAATATTAATTACTGGAGGAGCAGGATTTATTGGTTCGAATTTATCTGAGTATTTTTTAGGATTAGGTCATAAAGTAATTTGTTTGGATAATTTTTCTACAGGGCATCGGCATAATCTAAAAGATTTTATGGAAAACCCTAATTATAGATTAATTGAAGCTGATATTAGAAATCTTGAAGATTGTGCTGCAGCTGTTGAAGGAGTTGATTATGTTTTGCATCAGGCTGCTTTAGGATCTGTACCAAGGTCTATAAATGATCCGATAACAACAAATGATGTAAATGTTTCTGGTTTTTTAAATATGCTAGTCGCTTCAAGAGATGCAAAAATAAAACGTTTTATTTATGCCGCCAGTTCATCAACTTATGGAGATTCTGAAGGATTGCCAAAAGTAGAAGATGTAATTGGGAAACCTTTATCTCCATATGCTATTACAAAATATGTAAATGAACTGTATGCAGAAATTTTTAGCAGGACTTATGGTCTCGAAACAATTGGATTGAGATATTTTAATGTTTTTGGAAGAAAGCAAGATCCAGATGGCGCTTATGCTGCAGTAATTCCAAAATTTGTTAGACAATTAATCAATCTTGAGAGTCCTGTAATAAATGGAGATGGTAATTATTCGCGTGATTTTACATACATAGATAATGTAATTCAAATGAATGAACTGGCAATGAATACGAATAATTCAGCAGCAATTAATACAGTTTATAATACTGCGTTTGGAGATCGAAACACACTAAATGATTTAGTGAAATATTTAAAACAATACTTGTCAGAATTTGATCCTGTAATTGCTGATGTTCAAATTAGTTACGGAGTAAATAGAGCTGGAGATATTCCACATTCATTGGCAAGTATCGAGAAAGCAAAAAAACTTTTGGGATATAAACCAAAATTCTCTTTGCAGGATGGATTAAAAGAAGCAGTTAGCTGGTACTGGAATAATTTAAAATAAAAATAAGATAATAATATTATAGTAAATGGAAATTACAAAAATTTGCTGCATTGGTGCCGGTTATGTTGGAGGGCCAACAATGGCAGTAATTGCTCAAAAATGTCCACATATTCAAGTAACGGTTGTAGACTTGAATGAACAAAGAATTAAAGATTGGAATGATCCAAATACTGATAATATTCCTATTTATGAACCTGGACTTTCAGAAATTGTTGCCGAAGCCAGAGGAAGAAACTTGTTTTTCTCAACAGAAGTTGAAAAAGCAATTGATGAAGCTCAAGTTATTTTTATATCAGTAAATACACCAACCAAAACCTACGGAAAAGGAAAAGGGATGGCGGCAGATTTAAAATATATTGAATTATGTGCCAGACAAATTGCAAAAGTTGCGAAACAGAATAAAATTGTCGTTGAAAAATCAACTCTGCCGGTTAGAACTGCAGAAGCAATTAAAAGTATATTAGATAATACGGGAAATGGTGTTCAGTTTCAGATTTTATCAAACCCTGAATTTTTAGCTGAGGGAACAGCAGTTAAAGATTTGTTAAATCCTGATAGAATTTTAATTGGGGGAGATTCTACTCCAGAAGGTGAGTTAGCGATTGAGGCTTTAGTTAATGTATATGCAAACTGGGTTACTAAAGATAAAATTCTAACTACGAATGTTTGGTCATCGGAGTTGTCTAAGCTAACTGCGAATGCATTTCTAGCGCAGCGTATTTCTTCAATTAATGCAATGTCTGAGTTGTGTGAAAAGACAGGAGCAAATGTAAATGAAGTTGCTAAGGCTATTGGAATGGATAGTAGAATTGGTCCTAAATTTTTAAAAGCATCAGTTGGATTTGGAGGTTCTTGTTTTCAAAAAGATATCTTAAACCTAGTTTATATCGCAAAATCGTACGGATTAAATGAAGTCGCTGATTATTGGGAACAGGTTATTATTATGAATGATCATCAAAAAAGAAGATTTTCTAATAAAATTGTTCAGACATTATATAACACAGTTGCTGATAAAAAAATTGCATTTTTAGGCTGGGCATTCAAAAAAGATACAAATGACACAAGAGAGTCTGCAGCAATTTATGTAGCTGATGATTTGATAAATGAACAAGCTGAAATTTCTGTTTATGATCCGAAAGTTTCAAGAAATAAAATGCTTTGTGATTTAGGCTATTTGGAGACTAGGTCTGAAGTAGAAAATGCTAAAGCATTAACAATATTTAATAATGCTTATGAAGCATGTAAAGAATCTCATGCAATAGCAATATTAACTGAATGGGATGAATTTACGACTTATGATTGGCAAAAGATTTATGAATCTATGCACAAACCTGCGTTTGTTTTTGATGGCAGAAATATTTTGAATGCAAAAGAATTGGAATCCATTGGATTTATTTATAATGGAATAGGTTCATAATTAGTAAGTAAATTGAAATAAAATTAAAAGATGGAAATGAAGGTATTGTGGAGTGTAATTAAAGAATTTTATTTTCAAGATAAATAAAAATTATGAATTGGTATGTAGTTTACACAAAACCCAAATGGGAAAAAAAGGTAGCCGATAAACTTACTCAAATAGGTATTGAGTGTTATTGTCCATTGATTACTCAAATTAAACAGTGGTCAGATAGAAAGAAAAAAGTTGAAGTGCCCCTTTTTAACTCTTATGTGTTTATTCAAATTGAAGATTCTGACCGAAATTCTGTATTTGAAGTTGCTGGTATTATAAGGTATTTATTTTGGTTGGGGAAACCTGCAGTTGTACGCGATGAAGAAATTAATGTTATAAAAAACAGTCTAAAAGAATCAAATATTGCGGATATTTCAGTATCACAAATTCAGGTAGGAGATAAGATTAAATTAGAAACAGGGGCATTTAGTAATCAAAATGCAATTGTACAAGAAGTATCAAAGACACATTATATTTTAGTTCTTGAATCATTAGGATGTGTTTTGAAAATAAAATACAAATAATTTCGTTTTCTACAAAGGAAACATATTAAATATCAAGAGAGTTTAATCATTGTTCAATGTTTTAAGCTCTCTTTTTTTTGTAAAAAAAATCTTTATCTACTGATTAAGAGTGTTTTGTTTTTTTTACAAAAAATTAACACGATTTCTTTTTAGTTATACGAGAAAGCGTATTGATTAAGTAATGTGAATATGTTATATTTGCCGAAAATGATTTTAAGGCATCTGAGGCAATTTTTTGTGACTCAGAATGGCGAAGCCGTGAGTTGAAGTGAATGAAATCATAAAAAAGTAATTAATGAAATTGGAACAAAACATAAAAATAGCTGTTATTGGTTTAGGTTATGTTGGTTTGCCTTTAGCAAGATTATTCGCGACAAAATATTCAGTTATTGGGTTCGATATAAATGAAACCAGAGTTAAAAGTTTAAATTCTGGATTTGATACAACATTAGAAGTTGATCCAGAAACATTAAAAGCCGTTTTAGTCGATAACTCAAATAGTAAAATTGGATTATATTGTACAAACGTTCTTGAAGATATTGCTGCGTGCAATTACTTCATTGTAACAGTTCCAACTCCAGTTGATAAAAATAATCGACCTGATTTAACACCTTTATATAAATCCAGTGAATCTGTAGGTAAAATATTAAAAAAGGGAGATGTTGTAATTTATGAATCTACAGTTTATCCAGGAGTTACAGAAGAGCAATGTGTTCCAGTTTTAGAAAAAGTTTCAGGTCTAAAATTTAATGAAGACTTTTTTGCAGGATATTCACCAGAAAGAATAAATCCGGGAGATAAAGAACATACAGTAGAGAAAATTTTAAAAGTTACTTCTGGTTCAACACCTGAGATAGGTTTAAAAGTCGATGCATTATACAAATCAGTTATAATTGCCGGCACTCATTTAGCGCCTTCGATAAAAGTTGCAGAGGCAGCAAAAGTAATTGAAAATTCTCAGCGTGATATAAATATTGCTTTTGTCAATGAATTAGCTAAGATTTTTAATTTAATGAATATTGATACTCAAGAAGTTTTAACAGCCGCTGCAACAAAATGGAATTTCCTGCCATTTAAACCAGGACTTGTAGGGGGGCATTGTATTGGTGTTGATCCTTATTATTTAGCGCAAAGAGCCCAAGAATTTGGATATCATCCTGAGATAATTCTGGCAGGAAGACGTTTGAATGACAGTATGGGAGAGTATGTAGCCTCTCAGATTGTGAAATTAATGATTAAAAAAGGTGTTTCAGTGAATGGCGCTCATTTATTAATGCTTGGAATTACATTTAAAGAAAACTGTCCTGATGTTAGAAATACCAAAATAGTTGATGTAATCAAAGCACTAAAAGAATACGGAATAGTAGTTACAATTTATGACCCTTTGGCTAATGTCGAAGAGGTTAAAAAAGAGTACAAACTAGAAACTATAAATTCTTTGCCAATAGAAAAATTTGATGCTATAGTTTTAGGAGTAGCACATAAAGAATTTTTAAAATTGAATTTTTCTGAATTGCAAAAAGAGAATAGTTTATTATATGATGTAAAAGGAATTTTGGGTACTATAGCTGATAATAGATTGTAGAACTTAAATCCTTTTTTTACTTTAAACAAATGGAAAAAAATAATTCAATTATACATGTAATTTTAACAGGCGGAGTGGGAAGTCGTTTATGGCCGCTTTCTCGTAAAAGCCAGCCAAAACAATATCTAGAGATATTTGAAAACAAATCTTTATTTGAAATGACTGTTGAACGAAATAGTCATTTAGCTGATAAAGTTATGGTGGTAGGAAATGTAGATAATCATCATTTAAGTGGGAAAGTAATGGATAAAACCAAGACTACTTATTTGAATATTGTAGAAGCCACACCTAGAAATACTGCAGCTGCAATTGCATTTGCGGCTTTTGCATCTAATCCTGATGATATTTTAATTATAACTCCATCAGATCACATAATTGATAAAATGGATGATTACAATAATGCTATTCAAGAAGCAATTTCAAAAGCAGAAGATGGTTTTATAGTAACATTTGGAATTATTCCAACTAAACCTGAAACGGGATATGGCTATATTGAGTCGAAGGGAGATAAAGTGATTTCATTTCGAGAAAAACCAAATGAAACGACTGCAAAAGAATTTATTGCTAGAGGAAATTTTTTATGGAACAGCGGTATGTTTTGTTTTAAAGCGGGAGTTCTTTTAGATGAATTAAAACAATTTCAGCCAGATGTTTATGAAAAATCGAAAGAGGTTTGGGAAGCCTCGAAAGAAGGATTCTTAGATTTAGACTTATCAATGCAAATTCCGTCAATTAGTATTGATTATGCTGTAATGGAACGAAGTAAAAAAATTAAAGTAGTTCCGGCTTCATTTTCTTGGTCGGATCTCGGTTCTTTTGAATCTGTTTATGAATATCTGGTTACTAAAGGACATCCAATTGACCTAAATGGCAATATGGTGATAGGATGCGATAGCCATACCACTTTTTTAGGATTGAGAAATACAATATTTGTGCACACAGACACAGCAAATTTGATTTTACAAAAAGAAAATTCACAAGATGTTAAGGATGTATATAACGAATTAGAAAGACAAAATTCAGATTTATTAAATTAAAAGCATTTTAAAAATGAAAAAAATTCTAATAACTGGCGGTGCTGGTTTTATAGGTTCTCATGTAGTTAGGCGTTTTGTTGGAAAATATCCAGAATATCAAATTTTCAATTTAGATGCCTTAACTTATGCAGGTAATCTAGAAAATATAAAAGACATTGAAAATAATCCTAATTATACTTTTGTTAAAGGGAATATTGTTGATGAAAGCTTTATAAATGATCTTTTTGCAGAACATAAATTTGATGGTATTTTACACTTAGCAGCTGAATCACATGTTGATCGTTCTATTGAAGACCCTTTAGCATTTGTAAAAACTAATGTTATTGGGACAATGAACTTATTGAATGCCGCTAAAAATCAATGGAAAGATAATTATAACGGTAAAAGATTTTATCACATCAGCACTGATGAAGTATATGGTACATTAGGTGTTGAAGGTCTTTTTACAGAAACAACTCCATATGCTCCAAATTCTCCCTATTCTGCTTCAAAAGCGAGTTCTGATCATTTTGTGAGGGCCTATGGAGAAACTTATGGTTTACCATATGTCTTAACTAATTGCTCAAATAATTATGGATCATACCATTTTCCTGAAAAATTAATTCCACTTTTTATAAACAATATTATAAATAATAAGCCCTTACCAGTTTATGGAGATGGCAACTATACTAGAGATTGGTTATTTGTTGAAGATCATGCAATAGCAATTGATTTGGTTTTTCATGAAGGAAAAAATCATGAAACGTATAATATAGGAGGTTTTAATGAATGGAAAAATATTGATTTAGTGAAACTGCTTTGCCAAATAATGGACAAAAAATTAGGAAGAACAATTGGGACTTCAGAAAACTTGATTACTTATGTAAAAGATAGGCCTGGTCATGATTTGCGATATGCAATTGATGCTTCAAAAATAAATAAAGAATTAGGCTGGAAACCATCAGTTACTTTTGAAGAAGGTTTGGAAAAGACAATAAATTGGTATCTTAATAATGAAGATTGGTTACAGAATGTAACATCTGGATCTTACAAAGATTATTATGAAAAACAATATAAAACAATATAAAACAATATAAAACAATATAAAACAATATAAAACAATATAAAACAATATAAAACTATTTAAACCTAAGTTTAAATTATAAATTTAATATGAAAAAAATAACTTACGTTCTTGCTTTATTTTTTGTTTTACTAATGTCTTTTAATGCTAATGCACAAGATATTATAAAGTCTAAAGACCTAAGTGCTATAAAGGTAGATTACTTGTCTGATGATGAAATTGCAAAAATTGTTTCTCAATTAAAAAGCAATAATGCAACTATTAATGATGTTGAATCTATGGCTTTATCTAAAGGGATGAGCCAAACAGAGTTTAATAAGTTAAGGGCTCGTGTAACAGAATATGAAAAAAAGAATGCTTCAGATAAAGATAAAGATAAAAGTAAAAAAGATCAAGATAAGTTAAAAAAGGGAGATAAAGACTCTGAGTTTGGAAGGAAGCAGGAAAAAATTAAAAATGAAAAAATAAAAGACTCTCTAAATGCTTTAATTTTTGGTTCAGAATTATTTGATAATCCAACCTTAAATTTTGAACCAGATTTAAAGTTGGCAACACCATTAAATTATGTTTTAGGACCGGGAGATGAATTACAAGTTAGTGTATATGGAGTTCAAGAGTATAATGCTAATATTCCGGTTAGTGTAGAAGGAAAGGTAACTATTGATTATGTTGGTCAAATATCAGTTTCTGGTTTGTCAATTGAAGCAGCTACTCAAAAAATTAAATCTGCTATAGCAAGAGTTTATAGTACAGTAAGATCTGGACAATCTCAGGTTGCTGTTAGTTTAAGTGAAATCCGTACTATAAAAGTTACTATTGTGGGCGGTAAACAGCCTGGAAATTATTCAATATCTTCCTTGGCGACAGTTTATAATGCTTTGCATTTAGCAGGTGGTCCTGGAAAAAATGGAAGTTACAGAAATATAGAATTGATAAGAAATAATAAAGTTTATAAAAATATTGATATCTACAGATTTTTAGTGAAAGGAGATCAATCGGATAATGTTAGTTTAAAAGAAAATGATGTAATTAGAATTCCTGCCTACAGTCAGAGAGTAACTGTTGAAGGAGAGGTAAAACGTCCAGGTATTTTTGAGATGAAAAAAGGGGAGACATTTTCAGATTTATTGAATTTTGCTTCGGGATTTAATGAGTTTGCTTATACCGCTTCTGTTAATGTTTTACAAAAAACAGGTAAGGAATTTAAAGTACATGATATAAACGAAAGTGATTATAGTAACTATCAGCCACAATCAGGTGATTTTTTTAGAATTACAAAAATATTGAATCGATTTGAGAATCGTATTAAAATAGAAGGAGCGGTTTTTAGACCAGATTACTATTCTTACAATGAAGGAATGAGAATATCAGACCTTATTACAAGAGCTGAAGGACTTAAAGAAGATGCATATACAAAAAGGGCAAGAATAACTCGTTTACAAACAAATTTAACAACCGAAATTGTAAATGTAGATTTGAGCGCAGCAATGTCTGGAGATTTGAGTGCTGATGTAGAATTGAAAAGAGAAGACATTATTACAGTTTATTCAATATTAGATTTTAGAGAAGAATATAAGATTACAATTGATGGAGAAGTAAAAAATCCTGGGGAATATGATTATTTTGACAATTTGACACTAAATGATTTGGTTGTTCAAGTTGGAGGATTAACCGGTTCAGCTTCAAAAAGGGTAGAAATTGCGCGAATGGTTAAATCTGATGAAATAGACGATGCTGATCCAAAACGAATCGAATTAGTAGAGCTTGAAATAACAGCGGATAATAATGAACAAATTAAAAATTTTGTTTTAAAACCATTTGATGTTATTAATATTCGTAGAATGGCAGTTTATGAAAAACCAGAAATGGTTAAAGTTAGTGGGGCAGTTACTTACCCTGGTAAATATGTTTTAGCGAATAAAAAAGAAACAGTTTATAATATTGTAATGAGAGCTGGAGGATTAACATCTATAGCGAATTTAGATGGTATGAAAATAAAGAGACCAATTAAAGAAGAACAAATAGAACAGTTAGAGAGCATAAATTTGAACTTAGAAAAAAAAGAAACACCAGACATAGAAAAGAAAGAATCTCTAGATGAGAAATCAAATTTTAAAACTAAAGATACTCTTAGCTCTAAACTATCTAAAAAGCTTAGGGACGAATTGAAATATGCTACAATTCCTGTAAATTGGGAAAAAATTGTAAAAGATAAAAATCATTATTCTAATGTTACATTGTTTCCAGGTGATGAGATTGAAGTAGCAGTTTACAATGAAGGGGTTAAAGTAACTGGTAATGTACTTTTAACTTCAGAAATACCTTACAGAAGCGGAAAAGGATTTAAATACTATATAAATTCTGTTGGTGGCGTAGATAGCAAAGGTTGGAAAAAGAAGGCTTATATTATCTATCCGAACGGAAAAGCGGCTGTTACTGGCTCATTTTTATTTTTTAGGTCTTATCCTAAAGTAACACCAGATTCTCAGATCGTTGTTCCAGAAAGACCAGAAAGAAAGAAAATGACTGCAGGAGAATGGGTAGGAATAGGTAGTGTTATTTCTAGTTTAGCATTATTAATTGTAACTGCTTTTAAATAAATTTAGATGAATACTAATTCTAAACAATCCATTGAAAACGATGAAATTTCGTTAAAATATTTATTTGAAAAAATATTAGAGTGGTACAATTTGTTGTTGTCAAAATGGAAAGTTATTTTTTTAGCTGGAATAATAGGGGCTATTTTAGGAGTAACATATTCTATCTCTAAAAAAAATATATATAAAGCAACTTTGTCTTTTGCGTTAGAAGAGGATAAATCTTCTGGAGGAGGTTTAAGTGGGGCATTAGGACTAGCAGGTTCACTAGGATTAGACTTAGGTGGTGGTGGCGGAAGTATTTTTACAGGTTCTAATTTGACAGAACTGCTTAAATCCCGTACAATGGTTGAGAAAACTTTGTTGACACCAGTAAATTATAATGGAAAATTAATTTCTTTGGCAGAAATGTATATTGACATTAATGAAATGCGTGATAGATGGAAAGGTAAAAATAAGCTTGTCAATGTTGAGTTCTTGCCCAATGTAAAACGCGATAAGTTTACTAGAATTCATGATAGTATTTTAGGCTCAATTTATCAAGACTTATCAAAGAATGCATTATCAGTAGGCCAGAAAGATAAAAAGATTTCTATTATTAGTATAGATATGTCATCTACTAATGAATTATTTGCTAAATATTTTTGTGAAGCACTAGCTAAAAATGTATCTGATTTTTATATAGATACTAAAAGTAAAAAAGCTAGGATAAATATGCTAGTACTACAAAAACAAACTGATTCAATTCGTTCAGAACTTAATGGAGCAATTGCAGGAGTAGCGGTCGCAAATGATAATACCTTTAATTTAAATCCCGCATTAAATGTACGCCGTACTCCTTCAATCCGAAGGCAGGTCGACGTGCAGGCGAATACAGCGATATTAACTGAATTGGTCAAACAATCAGAGTTGGCAAAAGTTACATTACGAAAAGAAACACCTCTAATTCAAATAATTGATAAGCCAATTTTACCTTTACCTCTAGAGCGTTTTGGTAAAGCAAAAGGTATTTTAATTGGTGGCTTTTTAGCTAGTTTTTTAGCAATAATAATTATTGTTGTTAGACGTATTGTCAAACAAATATTAGATCAATAATGATTAACGTTTTTAATATAGTTTAGTGAAAAATTACACTCTAAAAGTCCACGAAATAAAAATTGAGACTAATGATACTATAACAATATGTTTCAAACAGCCTGGGCTTAAAAAAATTAAATATTTAGCTGGCCAATATCTAACTCTTCAATTTAGAATAAATGGAAGAAGATATATTCGCCCTTACTCATTTTCTTCAACACCTTTAATTGATTCAACACTTGATGTGACGATTAAAAGAGTTCCAGGAGGTGTAGTCTCTAATTACATAAATGATACGGTAAAGGTTGATGACGTAATTGAAGTCCAAGAGCCGTTGGGGGATTTTGTTTTTAAATCAGATGAATCAATAAGATCCGTTATATTTTGGGGTGTTGGGAGTGGTATAACTCCTCTTTTCTCAATGATAAAAGATTTGTTGGTGAATAACTCATTAAACATCCATCTGGTTTATGGAAATAAATCTAATTCATCAGTAATTTTTAAAGAAAAATTGGAAGAATTAAAAATGACCTATTCTGATCGTTTTAAAGTTCATAGTTTTTACTCCAAGGAAGAATTCTTTATTGAAGATTCACATAATTACAGAGGAAGGATTAATGCTGATTTTGTTGAGAAATTATTACAAGATATAAAATCTCCATCACAACATTTTATATGTGGACCGATAGGACTTAAAAACACGATAAAAGAGTCATTAACAAAATTAGGACAAAGTCTTGATAATGTTTTTTCTGAAGATTTTGAAATTGTTAAAAATCCCGAAGATTTTAAAGATATTTATAACAGAGAAATTTTATTAAATTTTCAAGGTTTTGATAATAAAATTACGATAAATAAAGGTAATTCTATTCTTGAAGAGGCTTTAGAAATTGGATTAGAACTACCTTATTCTTGTCAGACAGGAAATTGCAGTACTTGTAAAGGGACAGTACTTTCAGGAGAATTGAAAATGATAGGTTTAGAAAAACCTAGAACTGATTTAGGAAATAATGAATATTTACTTTGTTGTAGTTACCCTTTAACTGATAATGTATCTATTAAAATACAATAACCATAATATTATATAGAAGTAATGAAAGTAGTAATTTTTGCGGGTGGTTTTGGAACTCGCCTTATGGAAGAGACAGAAGCAAGACCAAAGCCAATGGTAGAAATTGGCGGTAAACCTATTTTATGGCATATTTTAAAAATGTATGAACAACATGGGTATAATGAATTTATAATTTGTTTAGGTTATAAGGCAACCTTTATTAAAGAATATTTTTATAATTATTATTTGCATAATTCTGATGTTACTATTGAGCTTGCCAATAATAACATTAATGTCCACTATTCAGAAACAGAATCTTTCAAGGTAACATTAATCGATACTGGTTTGCATACTAATACAGCTGGAAGATTAAAGAAAATAGAGAAGTATGTAAAAGACGAAACTTTTATGCTAACGTATGGTGATGGGGTTGCAGATGTTGATTTGACAGGTCTTTATAATTTCCATCGATCTCATGGTCGTTTAGCTACATTGACCAGCGTACAAATACCCGGAAGATTTGGTAATTTAGATATTAATTCATCCGGGGAAGTTGGACACTTTGAAGAAAAACCAATTGGTGATGGAATGTGGATTAATGGTGGATTTTTTGTATTAGAACCAGGGATTTTTAAATATTTAGATTATGATGTTGAAGATGTACAATGGGAAAAAGGACCTCTTGGGGCTATTGCCCAAGATAATCAATTAGCTGCCTATAAGCATGATGGTTTTTGGAAATGTATGGATGCGCTTAGGGATCGTCATGAATTGGAAGAAATGTGGAGTTCTGGTAATGCAAAATGGAAGACATGGTAGATTCGATATTTGAAAAATTAAAGCAGAAGTATAACGGGAAAAAGGTTTTTTTAACGGGTCATACAGGTTTTAAAGGGGCATGGATGCTAAAAACACTTTCGTTGTTAGGTGCTAGTATCAAAGGTTATTCGTTAGAACCTAATACAAAAAACGATTTATTTTTTTTAATAAATGGGAATTTAATTTGTGATTCTGTAATTGCTGATTTAAGAGATAAAAATCGTTTGGAGAGAGAAATTGTTGATTTTCAACCTGATTTTGTTTTTCATTTAGCGGCCCAACCTTTGGTTAGATTATCATATGAGATCCCATCTGAAACATTTGAAGTAAATGTTATTGGAACTGCAAATGTTTTAGACGGTGTTCGTTTATTGAAAAATAAATGTGAAGTTGTACTTATTACTACTGATAAAGTTTATCATAATAACGAATGGCTTTATCCTTATCGTGAAAATGATAGATTAGGTGGGTATGATCCTTATAGTGCTAGTAAAGCTTGTGCAGAATTATTAATTGATTCCTATCGTAATTCTTTTTTTAATAGTAAAACTTACAGTGATCATAAAAAATCAATTGCTGTAGCAAGAGCAGGAAATGTAATTGGTGGAGGTGATTGGTCAAAAGATCGTTTAATTCCTGATGTAGCAAAAGCATTTGCAGATGAAAAACCTGTAGTTATAAGAAATCCAAACTCAGTACGACCTTGGCAGCATGTTTTAGAGCCAATTGCTGGGTATTTGTTGTTAGGTGCAAATCTAACTGAAAAGCCATTAGAATTCAATCAAGCTTATAATTTTGGACCTCATTTATCTGATGCATTACCTGTTGAGGAAATGCTGAAATTGACAATCAAATGTTGGGGCAAAGGTGAATATATTGTTGAGAATGATGGAACTCATCCACATGAAGCAGGATTACTCAAGCTAGATATAAGTAAGGCTGTGACAGAGTTAAAATGGAAACCAAAGATGAATGCTGAAAAAGCGGTCTCTATGACTATGGATTGGTATAGTGAGTTTAATAATAACTTAAATGCTATAAATTCATTTACTGAATCTCAAATTATTAATTTTCTGAATGCATAAAGTTTTAGTAACTGGTATTACAGGTTTTTTAGGTTCTCATATTGCAGAGAATCTTATAAATAATAATATTAGTGTTTTAGGGTTAAAACGTAAAAGTTCTAATATTTGGAGATGTAAAGAATTTAGTAAAAAAATTGAGTGGATTGATATAGATGAAGAAGGACTTTACACAAATGAATTGAAACAACATTCATTTGATACAATTATCCATTCAGCATGGATTGGTGTTGAATCAGATGATAGAAATAATTGGACTAAACAGTCGGAAAATCTTATTTTTTTTGTTAAACTGCTAGAAGTAGCTAAAGAAGTTGGAGTAAAAAAAGTTGTTTTTTTAGGATCACAAGCAGAATACGGCGTTGTAAATAATAAAATAAATGAGGATTTTCCTTCAAATGCTATAAATGCTTATGCAGGAACTAAATTAGGTTGTTTAGAAATTATGAAAAGTTTTTGCTATAGCAATGATATTAATTGGGTTTGGTTGAGGCTTTTTTCAGTATTTGGAGAAAAAGAAAATTTGAATTGGTTAATTCCTTCTTTGGTCAACTCGATGTTAAAAGACAGTGAAATGGATTTTACTTTTGGAGAGCAAAAATATGCATATATGTATGTTAAAGACTTTGCTGAAATAATTAGAAAGATAGTTATTATGAAAGTAGATTCTGGAATTTATAATATTTCCTCTAATGAATCCAGAACAATCAAATCATTAATTCAAAATATAAGAGATTATATAAATCCAAAATTTATTTTGAATTTTGGAGCATTAAACTATAGAGAAGGACAATCAATGTATATGGAAGGTAATATTGAAAAAATCAGCTCTCAAATTGGAAAGATAGAGTTTTCAGATTTTGATATTGCTTTGAGAAATACTTTAAAATATTATCTAAATACATTATCATGAAAGCATCTGATTTTATTGCAGAATTTTTGATGAAAAAGGGAATAAAAAGTGTTTTTGAATTATCAGGAGGTATGATAACTCATATACTTGACTCATTGAATCAAAAAACTGATATTAACATTATTACAATGCATCATGAGCAAAGTGCTGCTTTTGCTGCTGAAGCATATGCGAGAGTTACAGGGTTACCAGGAATAGCTTTGGCTACCTCAGGACCAGGCGCTACAAATTTATTAACAGGTATTGGGAGCTGTTATTTCGATTCAACTCCTGCTATTTTTATTACTGGTCAAGTAAATAGACATGAACTAAAAGGTGATCTAGATATAAGACAATTAGGTTTTCAAGAAACCGATATTGTAACAATGGCAAAACCAATTACCAAAGCGTGTTTTCAAATAACTGATGCAAATGATATACCAAAAATATTTGAAAGTGCATTTAAAATAGCTTTAGAAGGTAGGCCAGGGCCGGTTTTAATAGATATACCTATGGATACTCAGCGTATTCAAATAGAAGATAACTCTCTTGTAGTTGATGATGTCAAAGATTTAGAAATTAATTCTGACATTCTAGGCAATTTAATTGAAGATATCCAAAAAGCAAAAAAGCCGCTTATTTTATCTGGAAGAGGTATAAAAGCGAGTAAAAGTCAAGATTTATTTGACGAATTTATTAAAAAAACTCAGATCCCTGTAATTACAACACTTTTGGGGTTAGATACTATAAATTACGATAATTCACAACGCGTTGGATTTATTGGAAGTTATGGTAATAGATGGGCAAATATAGCTTTTGGAGAATGTGATTTACTAATTGTTCTAGGAAGTAGATTAGATATTAGGCAAACGGGAGCTGATGTTAAATTTATTGAAAACAGAAAAATTTATCATATTGACTACGAAAAGGGAGAAGTTAATAACCGTGTTAAAGGATGCGAAGCAATTATAACAGATTTGAATTTCTTCTTTAAGGAGTTTAAAAAATCTGCATTTAATATTTTTTTTGTTTTAAACGAAGATTGGAGTAATCATATTAATAATTTAAAAAGTACTTGGCCAGATATCAAGGAACTTGATCCTAAAGGAATAAATCCAAATGTATTTATGCATTTGCTTTCTAATAAATCTAAGAAAGCAAAAGTTTATTTAGCAGATGTCGGAAGTCATCAAATGTGGGCAGCACAGTCATTAGAACTATACAATGACCAGCAATTTCTGACTTCAGGAGGAATGGGAGCTATGGGATTTTCATTGCCAGCTGGAATTGGAGCCAGTATTGCATTGAATAAAAAGCCTGTTGTTGTATTGGTAGGAGATGGTTGTATGCAAATCAATATTCAAGAATTACAAACAATTGTTAGAAATAAAATACCAATAAAAGTCATTGTTTTAAATAATAGAACTCTGGGAATGATAAGACAGTTTCAAGATAGTTATTTTGAATCTCGTTATCAATCAACTTATTGGGGGTATGATGCTCCTGATTTTGCCAAAGTTGCTATTGCTTATGGTATTGAGTCAAGGACAGTGGAGAATCAAGAAGATATTGAAGATGCAATTGACTGGTTTTGGAGTGTGGAAAATGAAAATAAACCTCAATTACTTCAAGTTATGATTGATCCACATACAAATACATATCCCAAAATTGCTTTTGGGAGACCAATTACAGAAATGGAGCCATTTGCTAAACCGATAGCAATGGAAGCAACATAATGAATAAAAATTACAGTTAAAGATAAATTTATATGTTACAAAACTTAAAAGAAGATTCTCTATTAAAAAGTTTAAGAGAAATAGCAAAAAAGAAATCTACGCAAGTTATTACAGCGGGAGAAAATTACATTCCTGTTACAGGTAAAGTATTAGATGAAGAAGATATTTTAATGGGAGTGGATGCAGCGTTAGATGGTTGGTTAACAGCTGGTCGTTTTGCTAATAAATTTGAAGCAGACTTTGCTGCTTATTTTGGAGCACATCGATCATTATTAGTTAATTCAGGATCTTCAGCTAATTTAGTGGCTTTTTATGCTTTGACTTCACCAAAATTAGGAGAAAGAGCTATTAAACCAGGCGACGAAGTGATTACTGTAGCTGCAGGATTTCCTACTACTGTAAATCCTATCATTCAATTTGGTGCTATTCCTGTATTTATAGATGTAGATATTGCGACACATAATGTAAAGACGGATATGTTAGAAGCGGCTGTTACTCCTAAAACAAAGGCAATAATGATAGCTCACTCTTTAGGTAATCCATTTGATTTAGATGAAGTAATGCGTGTGGCTAAGAAATATAATCTTTGGGTAGTTGAAGATGATTGTGATTCGCTTGGAGCAACTTATAAAGGAAAAAAAACAGGAACATTTGGAGATATTGCTACATTTTCTTTCTATCCAGCACATCATATAACAATGGGAGAAGGAGGTGCAGTTTTAATTAATAATCCGGTTTTGTCTAAATTAGCAGAAAGTTTTCGTGATTGGGGGCGTGATTGTTATTGTGAACCAGGAAAAGATGATACTTGTGGATGTCGTTTTGGACAGCAATTAGGGACATTACCATATGGATATGATCATAAGTACACTTATTCACATATAGGATTTAATCTTAAAGTGACTGATATGCAAGCGGCCTTTGGAGTATCTCAAATTAAAAAAATAGATCAGTTTGTACAACGTCGTAAAGAAAATTATGCAGCTTTATATGAACGTATGAAAGAATTTGAAGAAGTTTTTATACTTCCAGAGCCAACTCCAAATTCGGAGCCGTCTTGGTTTGGATTTTTGTTAACGCTTAGAGAAGGAGATGCAAATGATCGTCATATGCTGGTACAGCATTTAGAAAAAAATAAAATAGGTACACGTTTATTGTTTGGAGGCAATTTATTAAGACAGCCTGCTTATACTAATATTAAACACCGCGTTGTTGGTGATTTGGTAAATACAGATACTATTATGAACCAATCATTTTGGTTAGGAGTTTGGCCAGGACTAAATGAAACTCACTACGATTACATAGCAAATGTTATTCGCGAATATCTAAATTCTTAGTATAAATATAAGATTTATTTGTAATTTGAAATGAGTGTTTAATAATTTTGAAAATCTAAATTTTGAAAAAAATAGCCATAGTAGGAAGTAATTCCTTTGTAGCAAAAAATTTAATAAGGAAAGTTTCTAAAGATAATTATATTTATCTATATGGTAAGAATTTAGTAGAAGCAAAAGATGAAAGTTCATCTTTTGTTTCTTATTTTAATTTCGATTATCCTAACTGGCCATTAGATTTAACTTCTTTGTTAAATTATGATGTAATTGTCTATACTGCAGCTGTTGGTGTACAATCAAATAATAGACCAGCAAATTTATTACTTTATCAAGTTAACCTTTTTTTACCAATTGAAATTGTAACCTTTTTGAATGATAATAATTATAAAGGGAAATTTATAACCTTTGGATCTTATTTTGAAATAGGTACAAATGATAAGGAAAAATTATACAATGAGATTGAGGTTATTCAATCTGTGGGGGCTATTTCTGATAGTTATTGTGATTCAAAAAGACTTCTTAGTAATTTTTATTTGAATAAACAATTTAACATTTTATGGTATCATTTAATTTTACCTTCTATATATGGTCCAAATGAAAATGAGAATAGACTTATACCATATGTGATAAACACCATCAAGGAGGATTTAGATCCTAAATTATCTTCAGGGGATCAGGTTAGACAATATTTGTACATTTCTGATTTAGTAGAATTAATCGATAAAATAATTAATACAGATATACCTGCCGATGTGTATAATGTAGCAAGCTGTACAGATTCAATTAAAATAAAAGATCTGGTGAGTTTGATCTATGAAATAATGGGTAAACAACAAAAAAAATATGATCAGATAGTGACCAGAGATCAAGGTATGGCATTTTTAGGTCTGAATACAGATAAAATATCGTATGCTATTCCAGAATGGAAACCTAAAGTATTTTTAAAAGATGGAATTAAAAAATATTTATAATCTAGAAAATAAACTTATTGAGTATAGATATAGTTTGTATTCTGAAATAAAAGAGCAAAAAAGATTCTATGCCTTTCTTAATTTATGATAAAAAAAACTATATTAAGTATTTGTATCCCAACTTATAATAGAGGAGAGAAAGTTTTTGAATTAATTAATTCAATTTTAAAATATAAAGGTGATGAAATAGAAGTAATTGTAGTAGATAATTTATCTACTGATAATACCAATGTACTTTTAAATCAAATTACTGATAGTCGATTTATTAATATTAGAAATAAGGAAAACATTGGAGGTATAAAAAACATTTTTAAAGCTTTAACAGTTTCAAATGGGGAGTATTGTTTTCTATGCTTAGATAAAGATAGGGTTGAATATCAAAAAATAGGTGATTTAATCGAAAGACTTAAAGATAATTCCGATATTTTATTTGGTTATTGTAAATTGAATAAATTTGAAGAAAGTTCTGATATAATCTATGATAAAGGTTTTTTTTCAGTTTATAATATGGCATATTTATCGAACCATCCAACTGGGATGTTTTATAAATCAGATGTATTAAGACGTTTACCGATATTGAATCAGATTTTTAATCAAAATAAAAAATTTGGCTTTTACACTGATTTGATTAATGCAGAGATGGCAGTTTTGGGACCGTCAAGAATTATTAATCTGCCTGCTTTTTACACAGAAACAAAAGAAGAAAGTGAAAAAATTAGTTCCTTTACTTATACTAATGAAAACGAAGTTTTCTTTTACCCTTCAAAAAGAATAGAAGAGTTTTTAATTTATAGCAAAAGTATGTATTCCTTGAATATTACTAAGAAAGAAAAGGATAGAGTTTTTGATGCAATTTTTTTCAGAGGATTAATGGCTTCTACTTTCGGGTTCAGAAATATTCTTAAAGATCAATCAATTTGTAATCACTACTTAGTCCAATCACGTAAAGTCACTTTAATCGAAATAATTAAAATTGAATTAAAATTTTTAAAAGCCTTTTTTAAAAGTGATTTACCAATTAATATTTTTCGCAAAATCTATATAGTGATCATTGCAAATGCTAAAATTCTTTATACAATGACTCGAAAAAATAAAAAATAATGGAAGAAGAAAAATCGCATAAGCAAATACTTAAAAGTACAAGTATAGTTGGAGGATCACAAATAGCATCTATTTTAATTGGAATAGTCAGGACTAAAGTTGTAGCTGTTTTATTAGGTCCAGTAGGAGTTGGATTTATAGGTGTTCTGCAAAATATTATCGATTTAGTTAAACAGATTACAGGATTTGGAATAAATTTCAGCGGAATAAAAGATGTTGCAGAAAGTAATGCAACAAATGACAATACTAAGATTTCAAGAGCAATAAAAATATTAAAAACTTGGGCATTTTGGACAGGAGTATTGGGAACATTATTGACGATTATATTCTGTGTTCCTTTAAGTAATTATTCTTTTGGAGATAGTTCATATTCTATAAGTATTGCAATTATAGCTACAACAATTTTAATCTCCAGTATTTCCGGTGGACAGCTTGCATTACTTCAAGGTTTGAGAAAAATTAATCTTATGGCAAAGGCATCTTTTTATGGTGCTATTCTTGGTACCATTATAACAATACCTATGTATTGGGTATTGGGAATTAATGGTATTGTTCCAGGTATGGTTTTAACAAGTTTAGGGGGGCTTGCTTTATCGTGGTGGTTTACTAAAGATATAGAATTAGAAAAGGTGAATCTTTCTATTAATGAAACTTTTAGGGATGGTCGTAGAATGGCTGCTTTAGGATTTTTTATTACTATTACTGGAATTTTAGCCACTATTACACTTTATTTTGTTAGGTCATTTCTTCTAAAGAAAATGGATATAAATGCAGTAGGGTGTTTTCAAGCATGTTGGACTATAGCTACAATGTATTTAGGAATAATACTGAACGCAATGTTGGCCGATTTTTTTCCAAGACTTACGGAAATTAATAAAAATAATGAAGCAGTAAATAGATTAATAAATGAACAATTAGAAATTGCATTTTTAGTTGCTTCTCCTATGATTGTCTTTATATTAGTATTTGCACAATTTATTATTACGATTTTGTATAGTTATGCATTTGCAATAGCTATACCTATTTTGCAATGGCTTATCGCAGGAACATTTTTCACTGTTATTTCATGGCCGCTTGGAGTTATGTTTTTAGCGAAGAGTAAAGGAATATACAGTTTTACAATTGAAACTATTTGGAACATTATATTCATATCAATACTATATTTTGGATGGAGTCTTTATGGTTTTAAAATTGTAGGCTATTCATATGTTGTTGCTTGTTTGTTGAGATTTTTGCTTGTTTATCTTAGCACAAAACATTTATCTAGCTTTAAATTTAATAGATCTAATATTAAATATAGTTTTGTTTTTGGTATTTTGATTATTGTTGCCCTACTAAATGTTAATTTATTTGTAGATACGACACAATATGGAATAAGTATAATTATAATTCTCATGACAGCAATATTCAGTTATATTAATCTTAATAAAATTATGAATATTAGTGGATTTATAAATAATAAAATAAGAAATAGAAATAATTAATTTGATATAATACATAATGAGTGTTAAACTACTTTCTATTTGTATACCAACTTATAATCGCTGCGATATACTAGATGAAACTTTAAGAAAACTTTTTGCAAATCCCGATTTTAATTCCGAATATATTGAAGTTATTGTTTCAGATAATTGCTCAACTGATAATACAAAAGAGGTTGTTTCAAAATATCCATCTGTTAAATATTACTGTAACGACACAAATACTTCCTTTTATAATCTCACTACTGTTTTATGTTATAGTACTGGGAAATATATAAAATTATATAATGATACTTTTAATTTTCAATTTGGTGCTCTAGAAAAGATGATTACAAGGATAAAGAATCATGAAAATGATAATACTAATCTTTTTTTTTATCCTAATTTTTTACATAATCATAATACTATAAAAACTATAGATTCCATAAATTCTTTCTTTTATCATTGTAGTTACAATACAACTTGGACAGCAGCTATTGGTTTTTGGAAAAAAGATTTTGATCAAATAAGGAATAAGAATAAATATGCTGCACTTCATTTTCCACAATTAGAATGGATGTACACAATTGTTAATAATGGAAAGCTAACTACAATTTATTTTGAAGATTTGTTTGAAGTTACAGTTCCTAAAAAAAAAGGTGGATATAATGTTTTTAAAACTTTTGTAGAGGATTATCTTAGTATAGTGAAAAAAGAAAAAATATCTTTTTATATTTATGAATTAGAAAAATATCGCTTATGCAAAAAATTTATTTACCCTTGGCTTTTAACTTTATTGGTGACTAATAGGCATAGCTATAGCTATGAAACTAAAGGTGTTTTTAGTATTATATTTAATAAATATTGGTATGAACCATATCTATATCCAATGTTAATATTATTTTGGTTTAAGAAAATTTTATGATGAAAAAAAGTGTAAAAAAAATCTTATCATCCATTGTTAAATTCTTTTACTTTTTTTATCCAAGAAATATATTAACTTTAATAAAATTGAGAGGTAATCAAATCTATTCAATTTGGATATCAAATGATTTTAAGAAAGTTGGAGAAAATTTTAATGTTAAATCTCCACTATATTTAACAGGGGGGAATAACATTGTGATTGGGAATAATGTCAATTTTGATCAAAGATTAAGGCTAGATGCTATTGAACAATTCGCTGATGATAAGTTTACTCCTGTAATCTGTATAGGAGATAATGTATCTATTCAAAAAGACTGTCATATTGGGGCTATTAACCAAATAATAATTGGAAATAATGTTTTACTAGCGAGTAAAGTATATATATCAGATCATTTTCATGGAGAAATTAATTTAGAAGCGATTCAATTACCACCTGCAAAAAGAAAATTATATACTAAAGGATCTGTTGTTATCGAAAATAATGTTTGGTTAGGGGAAGGAGTAGTTGTTTTACCAGGCGTTAGAATTGGAGAAAATTCAATAGTAGGAGCAAATGCAGTAGTAACAAAGTCAATTCCAAAGAATTGTGTGGCAGGAGGCAATCCAGCTAAAATAATAAGAGAAATTAGTTAATGGAAACAAAAGCAAGAGTAATAGCTTTTTATTTACCCCAATTTCATCCAATACCTGAAAATGACAATTGGTGGGGTAAAGGATTTACTGAGTGGACGAACGTAGGAAAAGCAAAACCACTATTTAGAGGACATTATCAACCACGAATTCCTGCAGATTTAGGATATTATGATTTGAGAGTTCCTGAAACGAGAAAAGCCCAAGCAGATATGGCTAAGGAATATGGTATTGAGGGATTTTGTTATTGGCATTATTGGTTTGGTAATGGAAAAAGATTAATTGAGAGGCCTTTTAATGAGGTTCTAGAATCTGAAGAACCTGATTTTCCATTTTGTTTAGCATGGGCAAATGAAACATGGAAAGGGTTTGCACATGGAATGACTAATCGTAATGTATTGATTGAGCAACAGTATCCAGGAATAGAGGACTATACAGCTCATTTTTATGAGGTTTTATCTGCTTTTAAAGATAGACGCTATATTAAGGTAGAAGGAAAGCCCCTATTCATGATATATAAGCCTTTATCTCATCCTGATTTATCCATGTTTATTCAGTTATGGCAAAAATTAGCTCTTGAGAATGGTCTTGAAGGTATTTATTTTGTAGGGCATTCTTCTTTTGTATATGAAATAGATAAAATCATGAATACTGGTGTAGATGCTGTTAATATTAATAGGATATTTTCTTATGTTAATTCAAATAGGTCGATAAAAAGAAAGATATCAGATAAATTAAAAAAAATAATTTTAGGAGTTCCACTTGTTTATGATTATAAAAAAATGATTAAAACATTTGTTGGAAAAGAGGAGTTACAGGAAAATGTTTTCCCTACAGTTTTACCAAATTGGGATCATTCGCCGAGAAGTGGACGTGAAGGTGTTGTTTACAATAATTCAAACCCAATATTTTTTGAAAAACATTTATTAGATGCTCTTGCTGTTGTGGATAAGAAAAAAGATGATAAGAAAATAATATTTCTAAAATCATGGAACGAATGGGCTGAAGGTAACTATATGGAACCAGACATGAAATATGGATTAGGTTATCTTAAGGCATTAAAGAAAGTGATTAAATTATAATTAAATTTAGTAGTAACGATTACTCGATGAATACATAATATTTAAATAATGAATCAATTTATAGAATTAATTAAGGTTTATTTACGACCCTTAGTTTATTTTTTTCGAACTATTAGAAGGTTAACCCTTTCTTTTATCTACCCTTCCAAAATTAGTGATGTTAAACAAATCCCTATAATCATTAATAATAGAAATAGATTTGAATATCTGCTTCAATTAATTAATTCTCTTGAAAATAGAGGTTACAACAATATTTTTATAATAGATAATGATTCAACGTATCCTCCACTAATCGATTATTACAAAACTTGTAAATATAAAGTTTTTATGCTAGGAAAAAATGTTGGACATTTAGCCATGTGGGAAACAGATATTTATAAAAATTTTATTAAAGATTACTATGTATATACAGATTCTGATGTTGTTCCCATTGAAGAATGCCCTGTAGATTTTTTGGAATTGTTTTGGAAAACTTTAAAGCAAAAACCATATGTACAAAAAGTTGGTTTTTCTTTAAAAATTGATGACTTACCAAATTCTTTTAAAAATAAAGAAGAGGTTATAAATTGGGAGAAACAGTTTTATGAGATTAAAGTTAATGATAATTTTTTTGAAGCACTAATTGATACCACTTTTGCATTATATAGACCATTTATGAAAGCAGGTAAAGGGGGATTAATGTATCGTTCAGCATTTCCGTATCAAGCACATCATAAACCTTGGTATGTAGATTCGAAAAACTTATCTTATGAAGAAAATTATTATATTGAGCATGCTGTAACAAGTACGCATTGGACTAAGCTAAATTCAAATTTAAATAAGTAAATGTTTTATTTAATCATTTTTTTGATAATAGCATTGTTTTCAATTTTGGAAGTTTTAAATTTTGATAAACAAATTTCTCGTTCATTTTCAATAATTATTATACTTATATTACTTTTTATTGCTGGATTAAGATATGAAACAGGTGTTGATTGGCGAGTGTATGAATCAATGTTTGAGACAACAGTTCCAATTAATGAGATTACAAACTCATTAGGGAGAGAGCTTATTTTTTCTTCTCCAGATTATGGTTATTGTTTGTTAATATCTCTTATTAAATATTTTGGAGGTTCTATTCAAACAGTTTTTTTTATCGTTTCACTATTAACTTATTTTTTTTTATATAAGGCTATTGTTTTTTTTTCGAATGGTAAAGCGATTTCTCTTTTAGTTTATTTTGCAGTTCTTTTTTTTGTCTTAGATATGAGTGGAATGAGGCAAAGTCTAGCTTTAAGCATTTTTTTTTACTCAATAAAATATGTTTACAGTAAAAATCGTTTTAAATTCGTTTTTTTAGTTTTGTTTGCTGGTTCATTTCATTGGAGTGCTTACTTACTCTTATTCATGTACTTTATAATTAGAAGAACCTTTTCTTCTAAATCACTAATTGTCTTATTTTGTATTTCTTTACTGGTTTATGTTTTGAATGTTAAGTGGCTAAATATTATTATCGATAAAGTTTCTCCATTAATGGGAGATTATGCTATTGCGACGAAATTACTTTTTTATTCAACTTATGAAAGTTCGACATTAGGTAGAGATTTAAATCTAAATACCATCGTTAATATTGTTTTTTACATTGTGACATTCTTTTTAATAATGTATTATAGGAAAGATTTAGAAAAAAGTAATAAATATTTTAATATTTTTTTAAATATTTATATTTGTCAGATATTTACTTTTTTTTGCATGTTTGAATTTATTGAAATGTCTGAGAGATTACGACTATATTTTATGATATCTAATATAATAATTTTACCTTGTTTGATATATTTATTTTATTTGAAAGCTGAAAGAATTTTGATTTTTGCATATGTTTTTCTTTTTTCTTTCTTTTCTTGTAAACCATATATTTTAAATGCAGAAACTACCATCTCATATCATCCATATCAAAATTACATTATTTATAAGGGATTTAATCTTAATAGTACTGGAGAAGAAAGACTAAATAAACAGGCTCAATTAAATGAATAAGATGGCGGATAATATACTAGCGATAGTAGTAATTTATAATAAAGAGCTTTTAAAATCAGAAACATTAATTTCGTTGGGAGATGATTGTGAACACGAGAGAATAACTTTAGATCTTTTTATTTACGATAATAGTAATCTTAAACAAAAAACGGATCAGCTCAAGGGATTTAATATTGTAGAACACTTTTATAATGGAAAAAATTTAGGGGTTAGTACGGCTTATAATAAAGGCGTCGAATTTGCTAGAAGTAGAAACAAAAAATGGGTTTTGTTATTAGACCAAGATACTTTTTTTCAGAAAGGAAGTTTAAAAGAATATTTAAATAACATAGTTTGTGATGCCGATATTAATTTGTTTTCCCCAATAATTAAACTTAAAAATGGTTTGATTTTTTCTCCATTTAAAAAGGTTTTTAAAAGAGGAATTAGGTTGAGAAAGGTTGAACCAATAAGATACCTTTTAAGTGATTTTTCACCGGTTAATAGTGGAATGCTTGTTAAAATTTCTTCTTTTGTTGAAGCTGGCGGATATAATGATAAAGTTAAATTAGACTTTAGTGATATTGAATTTATTAAAAGATTTAGTAAAATTAATAAAGAATTTAAAGTTATTAATACATTATGTATTCAAGATTTTTCAAATGATGAAGTTAATATTGAAAATCTTAATGTTAGGTTTGCTTTTTTTTGCGATGGAGTAAAAAACTGTCACAGGGAATTTTTCTTTGAGGATTTTCAATATTTTGTTATAGTATTAATAAGAATGACAATGCTGATTTTGAAAACTAAAAGTTTTTCTTTTATGAAGACATTTTATAAGAGTTATATAAAAAAAAAATGACAAATAAGGCAGGTAATCTTGAATTTATAATATTTATTTAAATGGGTATTTCTTCTAAATATAAGTTTTATCTAATTCTTTTGAAGGAATTAATTACAAGCCCTTTAGAATATGGTAAAAATTTTTTCAAATTTAATTTTATAAGTTCTAATAAAATTAAATTTGAAAAAAGAACTAGAATGCCAATTAGGGAAAATAAGGTAGCCGTTTGTATTCATGAATGGGGAGGCTACAAAGGGAAAAGAAAAAAGAAAATTAAAAATATTAAGGAGTTTGAATGTGGTTTGGATTATCAATTGTTAAGATTTCTTAATTACAAAGGTAAATATGAAATTGATCCAACAGTTACAGTGTCTGAATCTTTTTTGATGACTAAAAAGATTGAAAATGTGAAAGTAATGGAAGTTTCCAATAAAGGAATGGATTTCTCTGGATATAGTGCATTTTATGATAGTATTAAGAATTTTGAAAATCAATACGTTATTTTGAGTAATAGTTCTGTAAATAAGCTTCAAGTAGAATTTATAGATGAATATTTAGATTTTTTTAAAGAAAATATAACAATTGGAATGATGGGCGTGTCCGTAAATTCGAAAATTTATCAGAGCTTAATTAAAAATAATTTCAATCCTCATTTACAAAGTTTTTTTTTAATCACTACAATTGATGTTTTAAGAGAGGTTGTGGAATTGTGTGGAGATTTTCCTGGGAAAGGAATCGATCATAAGCTGTTGTTAATTAGAGAAGGTGAAGTGAAATTGTCGAATATAATATTAAATCTAGGATATTCATTAGCTTGTATTCTGGAAGATGGTAAACCTTTTCTATTTGATAAAAGTTTCTTTTTAGATAATGGTAAAAGCTCGTGGAATATTAATTTTGGTGATTGCAGAATAAATGCTGTAAATCCAAATGCGATTCATTCATTAAAAAATTAAATGAAAATAAAAGTAATTTATGAAGCATAAAAACATTTCGGCTTCCATTGTACTTTATAATACTGATTGTATTGAGTTGAAAAGAACAATCAATAGTATTTTTAATGAAAATGTAGATATAAAACTTTTTTTAATTGATAATTCTCAGATTAACAATATTCAGAAGTTTGATAATAATATAAAGATAGAATATATTCATAATCCCTCTAATCCTGGTTTC
Source organism: Flavobacterium sp. KACC 22758 (assembly GCF_028736135.1). NCBI lineage: Bacteria > Pseudomonadati > Bacteroidota > Flavobacteriia > Flavobacteriales > Flavobacteriaceae > Flavobacterium > Flavobacterium sp. KACC 22758. Next base: position 4,873,604 of record NZ_CP117878.1, on the reverse strand, counting down.
GGAGAGGCTCATAATATAGCAATTAAAAAAGCAATTGAATCAGGAATAGATTATCATTTTGTGGTTAACCCAGATATATATTTTAAAGGTGATGTAATTTTTAAAATGGTTGATTATATGCAGAGCGACAACTCAATAGGAATGATTATGCCACAGATTTTGAATATAGATGGTAGTGTTCAAAATTTGCCAAAATTGTTGCCATACCCTTTTAGTATATTGTGGAGAAAAATAAAAAAACCCGCTAAAGCCTATAGAAAATTTATTAATAGATATGAATTGAGAGAAATTCCTGAAAAACAAATTTATAATGCTCCTGTACTTTCGGGGTGCTTCACATTATTAAATTTGGAAGCAATAAAAAAAGTGGGAATGTACGATAATCGATTTTTTATGTATTTTGAAGATTGGGATTTGTCTCGAAGAGTCCATCAATATTATAAAACAATATATTTTCCATTAGTTTCAGTTTACCACGGATATGAATCAGGAGCAAATAAAAGTGGCAAATTATTTAAAATTTTTGTGAATTCAGCAATAACTTATTTTAATAAATGGGGATGGTTTTTTGATTCCGATAGAGGAGAAATAAATAAAAGAGCATTAGAACAATTCAAATAAAAGTGAAAATAAAAATTACAGGCTCATCAGGCTTTGTTGGCAAAAATCTTTCTGATTATTTAACTAATTATTCTTTTTTAGTTGATAAAATTTCCTTGCGAAATTTAAATTGGAAAAATGATTTTACAGCTGATGCTATTATTCATCTGGCTGGTAAAGCTCATGATACAAAAGGAACCAGCGATGCTTTGGAGTACTTTAAAGTAAATACAGATTTGACCGAAGAATTGTTTAATGCATTTTTAAAAAGTGATATTCAGGACTTTATCTATTTTAGTAGTGTAAAAGCTGTTGCGGATGATGTATCTGAAATTTTGTATGAAGATGTTAAACCGAATCCTAAAACACCATACGGAAAATCTAAATTAAAAGCAGAAGATTATATTTTATCAAAACAATTACCAGAAGGTAAAAGAGTTTTCATTATAAGACCTTGTATGATACATGGCCCAGGTAACAAAGGTAATCTTAACTTGCTTTTTAATGTGGTAAAGAAAGGGATACCATATCCTTTAGCGTCTTTTCATAATGAAAGATCTTTTCTAGGAATAGATAATCTTAATTATCTAATTAAAGAAATTATTAATAATAAGGAAATTCCATCTGGAGTTTATAATTTTGCAGATGATGATTTTTTATCTACAAATGATATAGTTAGTATTATTTCTTTTGTTTTAAATAAAAAAAATAAATCAATTGCTATTCCTAAAAATATAATTAAAAGTATTGGGAAATTAGGAGATTTTATAAAACTGCCATTAAACTCGGAAACTATTCAAAAATTAACTGAAAATTATAGAGTATCCAATAAAAAAATAAAGTCTGCTATTGGAATCGAAAAACTTCCGCATACTCCTGAAAAAGGATTAGAAAAAACTATAAAAAGCTTCATAGAGAAATAAATGGAATATACAATTTTAGGAATTGTTTTAATGATTATTATGTTGCTTTATTTTAAAGTAGCTGATCATTTCAATATAATCGATAAACCTAATCAAAGAAGTTCTCATACAGAAGTAACTTTACGAGGAGGTGGTATAATCTTTTGGTTTTCGGCTTTAATTTATTTTGTGCAAAATGTACAGAATAATTATTTCTTCTTTACAGGTATAACTCTAGTTAGCCTTGTTAGCTTTTGGGATGATATTCAAAGTTTATCAAATAAAATTCGAATTTCAATTCATTTCCTTTCAATCACTTTGATTTTTTATGATTTGAATTTATTTGACTTAATACCCATTTGGAGTGTAGTAATTGCTTATGTCTTAGCGATAGGATTAATTAATGCCTATAATTTCATGGATGGAATAAATGGAATTACTGGTTTATATACTTTAACTGTAATGGGAGCATTATTATATGTGAATACAAAAATTCAACTTTTTATAGATGGAGAATTCATAAAGTATGCTATAATTGCGAGTTTGGTTTTTTTATTTTTCAATTATAGAAAGAAAGCAAAATGTTTTGCAGGCGATGTTGGAAGTATTGCAGTCGCTTTCTGGGTAATTTACTTAGTTTTGAAACTTATTCTAGTAACAGAATCATTTATTTGGTTATTGTTTTTAGCTGTATATGGAGTCGATGCGGTTTGTACAATCTTGCATAGGCTTTACCTTAAACAGAATATTTTTGAAGCACATAGATTGCACTTATATCAAGTGCTAAGTAATGAATATAAAGTACAGCATCGATTAGTATCTCTTTTTTATGGATTAGCTCAAGCAGGAATTTCTTTATTAGTTATCCTTCTTTATCAAAAAGTTCAAGATGGAATCATATTCTTAATTGTAATCCTACCTTTATTGTTAATTTATTCATCAAAATTTTATTTGTTAAACAAAAGTAATTTAAGATTGAATCATGGAGCCTAAAGTAATTCAGGGAGGAAAATTTACAGATCATAGAGGAAGTGTATCATATGTGAATGATTTTAGCTTTACAAATATTGAAAGGTTTTACATTATAAGTAATTCAAAAGAAAATCCGATTCGAGCTTGGCAAGGGCATAAACTAGATGCCAAAAATTTTTATTGTCTTTCAGGGGCTTTTAATATTTATTTTATAAAAATTGATAACTGGGAAAACCCTTCAAAAGATTTAATTGTTGAAACTATTTTTGTTTCAGAATCTGACAGTAAAATTGTTCACATACCTGCTGGTTATGCAAATGCAGTTGAATCTCTTGAGGAAAATTCAAAGCTGATATCGTTTTCTACTTTGCCATTGGGTTATGTTACTGCTGATGATGTTCGTTTTCCACAAGATTATTGGCTTTTTAAATAATGAATAATAATAGAATTTATTTATCATTATCTCAAGAAAGTGGGTTTGAGCAAAAATATATTCAAAAAGCTCTAAAAACAAATTGGATTACTTCTGGAGGACCAAATGTTGATGAGTTTGAAAATGTACTTGAGAGTTATTTTGAAAATGAAAATTATATTGCAGCATCAAATTCTGGTACATCTGCTATACATTTGGCATTAATTTTATTGGGTGTAAAAGCTGGTGATGAAGTAATTTGTCAGAGTATGACCTTTTCGGCTTCAGCAAATCCAATTTTATATCAGAATGCATATCCGATATTTGTAGATAGTGAAAGAGATACATGGAATATCTGTCCAAAAAATCTTGAAATTGCTATAAAAGATCGAATAAAAAAAGGAAAAAAACCTAAAGCAATTATTGCAGTTCATCTATATGGAATGCCTTATAAAGTTGATGAAGTTCATGCAATTGCTGATAGGTATGAAATACCAATTATTGAAGATAGCGCAGAGGCTTTAGGAAGCAGTTATAAAGGCAAAAAATGTGGGAGTTTTGGTGTTTTTGGTGTTTTATCTTTTAATGGAAATAAAATTATCACTACTTCTAGTGGTGGCGCATTAATTACGAATTCGAAAGAAATAAAAGAGAAGGCGATCTTTTTTGCTACTCAGTCAAAAGATATAGCATCACACTACCAGCATAGTGAAATAGGTTATAATTATAGAATGAGTAATATTTGTGCTGGAATTGGACTTGGACAAATTAAAATTTTAGAAAAAAATATTAATCTTAGGCGAGATAATCATTTGTTTTATGATAACATCTTTAAACATATTAAAAATGTGCAGCTATTTGATAATTTGAATGATGATTTCTTTTCTAATTATTGGCTAAATACAATATTGTTAGAAACAAAAAAAGAAAGAGAAGGTTTAAGACTTGCTTTTGAAGAAGCTAATATAGAAAGTCGTCCATTATGGAAGCCAATGCATCTACAACCAGTTTTTAAGAAGTATCCTTATTATGGTCATAAAATTGCAGAAGAATTATTCGAAAAAGGATTATGCCTACCATCAGGATCAAATTTAACGAATAAAGATAAAAGCAGAATAAAAGAAGTTATTGTTAATTTCTTTAAACGAAATATAAAATTAAAAAATGAAAATTGAAGAAACTTTTATAAAAGACTTAGTAATTGTAGAGCCAACAGTATTTGGTGACGAAAGAGGATACTTTTTTGAATCATATAGCAAAACCAAATTTCAAGATTTAGGAATTAATATTGAATTTGTTCAAGATAATCAGTCATTTTCAAAGAAAGGGACTTTAAGGGGTTTGCATTATCAAAATCCTCCTTTCGCACAAACAAAATTAGTACGTGTTTTAGAAGGAGAAATTATTGATGTTGCGGTAGATTTGAGAAAAGATTCTCCTACCTATGGAAAGTCGTTTAGTATTTTATTATCAGCAGAAAATAAAAAACAATTATTAGTACCGCAAGGATTTGCACACGGATTTTCGGTTATTAGTGAAACTGCTTCAGTAATGTATAAATGTGATCAATTTTATAATAAAGCTTCAGAAGGCGGAATTAAATATGATGATCCATCTTTAAACATTGATTGGGGAATGAATCTAGATGAGGCAATTGTTTCAGAAAAAGATCAAATCCTGCCTTTTATAGAAAATTGTAATAGTTTATTTTAATGAAGAAAATTCTAGTAACAGGCGCAACAGGACAAGTAGGATCTGAACTTTTTGTTTTGGCATCTACATATCCTCATTATGAATGGATATTTGCTGATCGCAGCAAAATTACATTAGATAATATAGAATTGCTTCAATCTCAATTAAATGTATTTAATCCCGATATTATATTTAATTGTGGAGCTTATACAGCTGTTGATAAAGCTGAATCAGAAAAAGACTTGGCCTTTAGGGTGAATCATCTAGCTGTAGAATTAATTGGAAAATACTCTGCAGAAAATAATGTCAAATTAATCCATATTTCAACAGATTATGTATTTGACGGATCTTCTTCGATAGCTTTAGATGAAGAGGCAAAAACAAATCCTATAAATGTTTACGGAGAAAGTAAGCTAGCTGGCGAAATTGCATGTTTAAAAGAAAATCCTGAATCAATTATTATTAGAACTTCTTGGGTTTACAGCAAGTTTGGAAATAATTTTGTAAAAACTATACAGCGATTACTACAGGAAAGAGATGAAATTAATGTGGTAAATGACCAGATTGGTTCACCAACTTATGCCGCTGATTTAGCACAGGCAATGATTGATATTATTGAATATTCAAAATGGATACCAGGAGTTTATAATTATTCAAACGAAGGTGAGATTAGCTGGTATGAGTTTGCCTTAAGTATTAAAGAACTCGGAAGTTATAACTGTAAAGTAAAGGGAATTATATCGTCATCTTACCCAACCCCAGCAAAACGACCAAGTTTCTCATTGTTGAATAAAGAGAAAATAAAAATAGTTTATAATTTAGATGTTCCTAATTATAAGAAAAGTTTAAAAAAAATGTTTATTTAGAATCTAATTAGAATCTAAAAATTAAGATTTATGAAAGGAATTATATTAGCTGGAGGTTCTGGCACACGATTGCACCCATTAACATTAGCTGTCAGTAAGCAGTTAATGCCTGTTTATGATAAACCAATGATTTATTATCCATTGTCAACTTTGATGATGGCGGGGATAAATGAAATTTTAATTATTTCTACTCCTCACGATTTACCACATTTTAAAAAACTTTTAGGAAATGGCGGTTCAATTGGTTGTCAATTTAGCTATGCAGAGCAACCAAACCCAAACGGTTTAGCACAAGCTTTTGTAATAGGTGAGGAATTTATAGGTAAAGATAAGGTTGCTTTAGTACTTGGAGATAATATTTTCTTTGGGACAAATATGCAGCAACTTTTAAAAGATAATGCTGATCCAGAAGGAGGAGTTGTTTTTGCTTATCACGTTGCAGATCCGGAAAGATATGGAGTGGTAGAATTTGATGAAAATAAAAGTGCTATTTCTATTGAAGAAAAACCAGTAGAACCAAAATCTAATTATGCTGTTCCTGGTTTATATTTTTATGATAATTCTGTAGTAGAAATTGCTAAAAATATTAAGCCAAGTGCTCGTGGTGAATATGAAATTACAGATGTAAATAAAGTTTATCTTGAAAAAGGAAAATTAAAAGTAGGTATTCTAAGTAGAGGCACTGCTTGGCTGGATACAGGAACTTTTAATAGTTTAATGCAGGCTGGACAATTTGTTCAGGTCCTAGAAGAAAGACAAGGACTAAAAGTAGGTTGTATCGAAGAAATAGCTTGGAGACAAGGGTTCATTAATGATGAACAATTAGAAAGTTTAGCGTTGCCATTAGTTAAATCGGGTTACGGAACATATTTAATTGACTTTTTGAAACAAAAGAAAAAAGGAGTTAAAGTTTAATTTTTACAAGAAATAAAAATTTAACCTCTTTAATTTGTATTTTTGTAAGACAGATAAAGTTTACAAAACAAAACGAACCTAAATTGAATACAGATAATCAAACCAAAATATCATCTTTGTTGTATAATTCTTTATCACCAAGGAATTTAAGAGCAAATATTAATAACCTTAGTTATTTGCCTAGATGGATCATTGTAGCAATTGATGTAATGGTTCTAATTTTTTCATTTACTTTTACTTATATGCTTTTTGAAGGAACTGCATTAGGTTATATTATTACCTCTCATCAATTTGCTTTTGTAGGTGGATTAATTTTTATAAATGTATTTTTCTTTTGGTTGTTTAGAACTTATTCAGGAATTATAAGACATTCATCTTACATAGATGCCATAAAACTGTTGTTTTCACAAATGTCAGTTCTGGTATTTTTCTTGTTTTTTAATTTAGTTTTTGAATTATATACAGGAAACAAGGCATTTTTGAATACGGCATTATTTATTAATCTTGTGTTGTCATTTTGTGGTTTGTTTTTGTATAGAGTAATCGTAAAACAAACTTTTGAACTTTATTTTTCAGAAAAAACAAATTCAAAACTGATAAGAACAGTAATTTATGGAACTGACGCCAATGCGATTTCTGTAGCGAATGCATTAAAGTTTGAAACTCCTTCCCGTTTTAAAATTGTTGGTTTTGTGGATAAAAATAATCAAAATGCATCTAAACGTATGTTAGATTTGCCAATTTTGATTTTAAGAAAAAAACTGCCTGCTTTAATGCGTTCAGTTGCTGCTGAAGGAGTTATTATTGCTGATAAAAGTTTAACAAAAGATGAACAATTAATTATAGTTGACCAATGTCTTGAATTTAATTATAGAGTTTATACTGTTCCTTTGATTTCAGATTGGGAAAATCAAAAAGAGATTTCTCAAAAAGTTAAAAATATTCAAATTGAAGATTTACTTGAAAGAAAACCTATTGTTTTAGATAGTAAATCTATTTCTAAGCAGTTAAAAGACAAAACAATTCTTATCACTGGAGCCGCTGGCTCTATTGGAAGTGAAATAGTAAGACAAGTACTCACTTTTAATCCAAAAACAGTTGTTTTTTTAGATCATGCAGAAACACCTTTACATAACTTGTGTTTAGAAATACTCAGCCTAAACCCTACAGCTAAAATAGTAGCAGTAATAGCTGACGTAAAAAGTAAAAAGGCTTTAGAGAAAGTTTTTAAAAATTACAATCCTCATGTTGTTTTTCATGCAGCTGCTTATAAGCATGTTCCTTTAATGGAAGAAAACCCATCACAGGCTATTTTAACAAATATAAAAGGTACGAAAAACCTTGCAGATCTGTCATGTAAATATCATGTGAAAAAATTTGTAATGGTTTCGACAGATAAAGCTGTAAACCCAAGTAACGTAATGGGAGCCAGTAAACGAATCGCAGAAAAATATGTACAGTCTTTATCTTTGAAAAACCAAAAAGAGAATATTCCAGGTATTACCAAATTTATTACTACACGTTTTGGAAATGTTTTAGGTTCTAACGGATCTGTTGTTCCTTTGTTCACTAAACAAATAGCAGAGGGAGGGCCGGTTACTATTACACATCAGGACATTATTAGATACTTTATGACCATTCCTGAGGCCTGTCAATTAGTATTGGAAGCTGGGGCTATGGGGAATGGAGGAGAAATTTATATTTTTGATATGGGTAAACCTGTTAGAATAATAGATTTAGCAAAAAAAATGATTAAACTTGCTGGTTTTATTCCCGACAAAGAGATTAAAATTAAAATAGTTGGATTACGTCCAGGTGAAAAATTATATGAAGAATTATTAAATGATACTTCTAAAACGCTGCCAACTTATCATAATAAAATTATGATTGCTCAGGAAATCCAGGATGAGTACGAAGATTTGCATAACGATATTGATGAGTTGATAGGCATTGCAGATTTTTATGATAATGAAGATATTGTTGCAAAAATGAAAAAAATTGTTCCTGAATTTAAAAGTATGAATTCTACTTTTGAAGTTTTAGATAAATAAATTTAATAATGACATAAAAGTTTTAACTGAAAAAGGTGTTTTTGTATAAAACGCCTTTTCGCATTTTAAGGATTTATAAAAAGACTAAAAATCTTGTTAATTTGAATAAAAATATTTTTTTAATTAAAAATGCAAAACATACTTTTTTATACTCACTTTTTCAATAAACATTTATTTAAAAATTTAATGAATAACATAAATTCGTCAACTGACTGGTTATTTGAAATAAAACCAAAAAATAAGTTTCTATCACTCAATCTTAAAGAGGTTTGGCAGTACAGGGATCTATTATTACTGTTTGTAAAAAGAGATGTAATCACAGTTTACAAACAAACTATTTTAGGACCACTCTGGTATTTAATTCAACCATTGTTTACTTCGATAACTTTTACTATTATATTTAATAATGTAGCTGGAATTAAAACGGGGGCTGTTCCGCCTTTTCTATTTAATTTAGCAGGAATTACGATTTGGAATTATTTCACAGCCTGTCTTAATGGAACTTCGGATACTTTTAGGGCAAATGCGAGCATCTTTGGGAAAGTTTATTTCCCAAGGATAATAACACCTCTTTCAGTTGTAATATCTAATCTAATTAAGTTTGGAATTCAATTTTTTATTTTTATAGTATTTTATATTCTATATTATTTAAAAGGATATGATTTAGTTTTGAATGGCTTTGTTTTGTTATTACCTATTTTAATTATCATAATGGGGATTTTAGGGTTAGGATTAGGGATGTTAATTTCATCTGTAGTTACTAAATATCGAGATTTTAGTAATTTAATTGGTTTTGGTATACAATTACTAATGTATTTATCTGCAGTTTTTTATCCTATGAAGTTGGTTAAGGTTAAGTTACCTGAGTACGGATGGATCGTTGAATATAATCCTTTAGCTTATTTAATAGAAACATCCCGTTATATGCTTTTAAATATTGGCGAAGTTTCCATTTTAGGATTGAGTTATACATTAGTAGTTACAATTGTTATTTTCTCTATAGGCCTTTTAGTTTTTAATAAAACTGAAAAAAACTTTATAGATACAGTATAAATTCAATTTACTGTCTTAATTAATTATTTTTTTATTTCTAATCCTAATTTGAAGGTGAAAGATATTATTTTAAAAGTCGAAAACATTTCTAAACAATATCGTTTAGGGCAAGTGGGAACAGGAACTCTCATCCATGATCTTAATCGTTGGTGGCATCAAATACGAGGAAAAGAAAATCCATATTTAAAAATTGGGGATACAAATGATCGATCCACTAAAGGAGTTTCTGATTATGTATGGGCCTTACAAGGTATTAATTTTGAAGTTCAACGTGGGGAAGTTTTAGGGATAATTGGTAAGAATGGTGCTGGAAAATCTACGCTTTTAAAAATACTTTCAAAAGTAACAGCTCCAACAACTGGAAGTATAAAATCTCGTGGAAGAATAGCATCCTTACTAGAAGTTGGTACCGGCTTTAATGGAGAAATGACAGGTCGTGAAAATATTTACTTAAATGGAGCAATTCTTGGAATGACCAAAAAAGAAATTACTTCTAAATTAGTTGAAATTATTGAGTTTTCAGGATGCGAACGTTATATTGATACTCCTGTAAAAAGATATAGTTCTGGAATGACCGTTCGCTTGGCATTTGCTGTTGCGGCATTTTTAGAGCCTGAGATTTTGGTTATCGATGAGGTGCTGGCTGTAGGTGATGCGGAATTTCAAAAAAAAGCGATTGGTAAAATGCAGGATATTTCTAAAGGACAGGGAAGAACAGTTTTGTTCGTAAGCCATAATATGACAGCTGTAAAGAGTTTATGTACAAAAGGGATTGTTATGGAACATGGAAAAGTAGTCTTTGAAGGAGATATTAATGATAGTGTGGATTTTTATTCTAAAATATCTTTAGAAGAATTGATTTCTCAGAGTATTCATAAGTCATATTTGAATAAAATTGAATTCTACAATTTTAAAATTAATAAAAATAATACTCAGGTTTTTCAAGGTCAAACTATTGAATTGGGAAGTGAGTTAGAAATAGAAATTAATTTTAAAATTCTAGATTCAATAATTGACTTATCTATAGCAATGGATATTTTAGATATTAATCATGAACTAGTTACTCATGTAATAAATGAGGATCATGGTTTGTCATTTGAAAAGTTGCATAAGAATCAAGAAGTTAAAGTTGTAATTAATACTAAACATCTATTGTTTATACCAGGTTTTTACTCTATAAACTTATGGATAGGTGCTGGGCAAGTTGATACTTTTTATACAATCAAAAACATAACTAATTTTTATTTAGAGCAAAGTAATTTTACTAAAAGAACCAAACCTTTACCTAAACATTCAAAAATGTATTTACCGACAACATGGAACTCAAAAATAATAAACCATGATTAAGATAGGTTATTTATTATCTTACGATTATGAGATGCTGCTAACATCAGTGAAACAATTATATAATTATGCTGACAAGATTGTTATAGCCGTTGATAGTGAAAGAAAAACATGGAGTGGAAATACATTTGTAATTCCAGATTCTTTTTTTTCTGAAATTAAGATTTTTGATAAAAAAAAAAAAATTCAGTTTTATTTTGATAAATTTTATTTGCCAAGTTTAACTCCTATGGAATGTGAGTCAAGAGAACGTAATCTCGTGCTTAAAAAAATGGGGAAAGGTTGGAAAATCCAATTAGATGTAGATGAATATATTTATGATTTTAAAAAAGTATCGCAGTATTTAAAAAAATATTGGTATTTGAATTTATTTCCAACCCTTACACCAATTTGTTTTCAGGGAAAATTAATTACTTTGTTTAGAGAGTTACCAGATGGTTATTTGTATATCGAAAACGATGAAAAATTTCCATTTATAACAAATCAAACTAAGAACATACATACAAGAAGAAATGATGAAATAAGAAATCATTTTTTAAACATTAAAGTAATTCATCAATCTTGGGCAAGAAGTGAAGAGCAAATTCATTTGAAAATTAAAAACTGGGGACATCGAGATGATTTTGATACTGAAAGCTATTTTCAATTTTGGAAAACTTTAAATAGTTCTAATTATGAGCAATTTCAAGATATTCATCCAATTGTACCAAATATATGGAATTTTTTAAAATTCATGCCATCAAGCTCTATTGATGATTTTATTAAAAAATATAGTTTAAAAAATGATCAGATCCCAATAGATTTACCTGTAAAAAAGATTTTTAAAACAGCTGTAAAAAAAATAATCAAACAATAAATGCTTGCTATCATAATTCCTTTTTATAAACTTGATTTTTTTGAAGATACACTTCTATCTCTAAGTGACCAAACTAATAAAAAATTTACAGTTTATATTGGTGATGATGCAAGCCCACACGATCCAATCACTTTATTAGAAAAGTATGAGGGAAAAATTAATTTCATATATCATCGTTTTGAATCAAATTTAGGTAGTATCTCATTAACTAAGCAATGGGAACGTTCGATTGCACTTTCGAATAACGAAAGATGGATAATGCTTTTGGGAGATGATGATGTTTTAAGTAATAATGTAGTTGAAGAATTTTATAATTTTATACAATATAATAAAGATGCTGAACTAATAAGATTTAATCTTAAAGTTATTGATGAGAATGGAAAATCTACAAGTAAAGACTTCAATCATAGTGTTCACGAAACATCTGAGATATTATTAGACCAAATGCTTTTAATGAAAGAAACTATCACAGCCAGTGAGTTTATATTTAGCAGAGATGTTTACAACCTTAACCATGGTTTTGTTGAATTTCCTCTCGCATGGTTTTCAGATTATGCGACTTGGCTTATTTATGGTAAAAATAAAGGCATTTTTTACATAAAAAGAGCTACTGTTTACTGGAGATTAAGTTCAAATAATATATCTTCTGTTGTCTCTAATCAGAAAAATATTCAGTTAAAAATAAACAGCCTGTTTTTGTTTTTGTATTTCTTACAGACAAATTTTGATATTGAAAAGAAAAGATTAAAAGACTATACAGAGTCGCAACTTATAAATTTCTTTGGAAATATTTCTGATTTTGTAAAAATTAGAATTTTAAGAAAAGAATTATTAAAATTCAAGTATCGATCAGCTGATATAATTATTATAAAGTTCATTTTCGAAAGAATTAAAAGAAAAAAATTAAAAAATTTATGGAAGTATTTGTTCCGCACTTAAAGGATAGAAATATTTACTTAGATGAAATTATTTATTTTTCAAATTGTAATTTTATTTTTGGTGATTTTAATGAATATAAAAATCATTATGAAATTGTAAATATTCAATTTCCTGAAGCCATATTTAATTGGATTGCACCAACCAATAAACAGTTAATAGATCTTGAACGAAAAATTATACTTTGGAAAAAAAAATCTAAAGTAGTTTTTACATTAAATGATATTAAATCACATTACGATAAAGAAAATGTTTTTAATGATTTGTTTGAGTTAATACAAAAACATGTAGATGCAGTTATACATTTGGGCAATTATTCATTAAAACAATATAGACATCTTTTTTCTGAAAATTGTGAACATACTGTCATATACCACCCATTGTATGAAAGTCTAATATCAGATTTTGAGTCAGCAGATTTTAATGATAAAGTACAACTAAGTTTAAAAAATAAATATTTAGTGTCTGTTATTGGTAATATTAGATCGGTTGAAGAAGCAAAGCTTGTTTTTAAAATTTTTAACAAAATTCCACAAAAAAATAAATTCTTGATTGTTCCTAATATGTTTCCATTTATGGAATTACCATCTTATTTACCTTATCGATTTAGAAAAATTTATAGAAAAATTGCAGAAATAGTATTTAGATTTCCTCTTCGTAAAAGCCAATACTTTTTTGGTTTCAAGTTTATAGATTATAATCGTATGGTAGATTTAGTACAAAACTCCTCATTGCTTATAATACCTAGAATTAGAAATTTAAATTCTGGACTTCTTTATTTAGGATTAACTTTTGATAAACCAATGATAATTCCAAAAGTCGGAAATATGACCGAAGTCGCAGATTTTTTCAGATTTCCAACTCTAGATTTAGAGAAAAGTAATTTTGATGAAGTTGTTAAAAGACAATCAGATTCTAAGATTCATCTATATTTTCAAACAAATGAGTACGCAGAAAAAAAGAGACTTTTTAAACCAAGTGTTATTGCCAAAGAATATGAAACTTTTTTTATTAATTTACTTAAAATAAAAATAGAAAAATGAGCCCATTAGTGTCTATTATCATACCTTGTTATAATCAAGGAGAATATTTAAACGAGACACTTAAGTCTGTGTACCTTCAAACCTATGAAAATTGGGAATGTGTAATTGTTAATGATGGTAGTACTGATAATACAGAGGAAATTGCCAAATCATGGGAAGCTAAAGACAGCAGGTTTAAATATTATCTTAAAAAGAATAGTGGAGTAAGTAGTACAAGGAATTTTGCTATTTCAAAAGCTGTCGGAAAATATCTTCAGTTTCTAGATTCAGATGATCTTTTAGAAATCAGGAAAATAGAGCTGTCAATTAATGAAATTAACAAAGCTTCTGGAGAAAAACCCGAAATTATAATTACAAATTTTAAAATGATATCTTCAGATTCTAAACAAATTTTACCTGCTTTTTGCGAATTAAATGAAAAATCATTTACGTTTGATAACTTTTTGTTTAATCTTTTTTCAATTCAGTTACAATGCGGTTTTTTTGATATAAAATTATTTGAAGATATAAGATTTCCTGAAAATTTATCTGCTCAGGAAGATTGGATTGTGTGGATTAAGATTTTTAAAAGCAGTCCTAAATACATTTTTATAGATTTACCCTTAGCTTTTTATAGAATAAATCCTTCTGGCAGGATGAATACAATTGGTGCAGATGATAATCAAATTAAGGTTTTAGATTCGTTGAAAGAAATAGTAACCTATGAGGAATATCATAAGTATTCCGTTGGTTTAGTTACAAGATATTATAATTCTTCTAAACTATTTAAAACTAAATTTAATTCAATTAAAAGATCAAATGCATATCAGACAGGATTAATGACAAAAAAAGCATTAAAGAAAATTTATATGCTAAAGTTAGGGAAGAAATTTTTTAAATATCTCCTTAAATTTAAAGCTTAATAATGTTTATTAACATCTGAAAAATTATGATTTCGATTGTTGTATGTTCTAAAGATTTACAGTTGTATAATAATCTACAAAAAAGTTTAGAAGAAACTATTGGAAAGGTAAAATATGAAATTATACGAATTAATAATTTAAAAGAGAATTTATCAATTGCAAAAGCATATAATCTTGGAATTCGACAGTCAAATTATGAATATTTGCTATTTATACATGAAGACATACTTTTTCATAGCATTAATTGGGGGAAGACTGTAATAAACATATTTGAAAATAATTTAAATATTGGATTGTTAGGAGTTGCCGGTACAAAATATAAAAGTAAATTTCCTAGCGCTTTTTGGCATACCAGAGAAGATCTTTTAAGTTTTAATGTAATTCAACATTATCCTCACAAAGAACCAAGGCATATTAAAATTGGTTTTAGTAATTCTAATCTAGAAAACGTTGTTGCAATTGATGGTGTTTTTATGATGCTAAAAAAAAATACAGGGATTCAATTTAATGAAGAGATTGAGGGATTTCATTGCTATGATATGAGTATCAGTCTTGATGTTTTAATTAAGGGCTATGAAATTGTTGTTACTGACCAAATTTTAATAGAACATTTTTCTAGCGGAAAAGCAAATGTAGATTTCATTAAAGGTATTGTTGAGTTTCATAAACTATACAAAAATAAACTTCCAAATTGGGTTGATAAAAAAGATTTGTTATTGGAATCTTTAGCCTTAAAGAAATTTTTAGAATTATGTTTATATAATAGATATGTCCCTCTAAAGTTTTGGCTCTTTAATTTTCTATACAATCCTTTAGATAAATTAAACTTTAATATACTTAAGTTTAAAGTTTACCAAATAAAAAATAAATTAAAGATTAATGCCAAAAGTTTCAATAATAATTCCAAGTTATAATCACGACAAATTTTTACTCGATCGCTTACAAAGTATTTACAAACAGACTTATAAGGATTGGGAAGCTATTATTATTGATGATAAATCAACAGATGAAAGCACAGCAATTATTCAAAAGTTTCTTGAAACGAATTCTGATTTTAATGTGAAATATTTTATAGTAAATGAAAGTAATTCGGGAAGTGGCTACAAGTCATGGAAAAAAGGTATTGAATTGGCTGAAACAAAATATATTTGGATTGCAGAAACAGATGATTATTCAGAATTAACTTTTTTGGAAGAATTAGTTGCTATTTTAGACACTAATGAAAAAGTTTCACTCGCGTTTTCAGCAAGTTATTATGTTGAGAATAATAAAGTTATTTACGATTCAACAAACAGAATAAAAGATTTAAACGTCAATAAAGAAGAATATAAAGTAATAGATAGCGATATTTTTTTTAGGAGAATGCCGTTTGATACTTATATTACAAATGGAAGCTCTGTTGTGTTTAGAAGACCTTTGTTAACCATACCAGATACAATATTTACAAATAAGCAATGTTCTGATATTTTTTTATGGTCATATTTATTGCAAAACAGCTCATTTGCATTTTTGAATAAAAATTTAAATTTTTTTAGAAGACATGAAGGATCTACATCATCATTTTTGCAAAAATATAAATTAGAAAAAATTTATCACGAAAATGCAAAATATCTGAATCTATTTAAGCAAACTGATAAATATTCACAATTTATAGATCATTATATTAAATACTATATTTGGAATAACAAGAAGGATTTTTTAAATATCTCATGTATCAAAGAAATACAAACCAATAAAAATTTAAAAATGTTATATTTTTATAAATTAATACATTTTTTTGCATTTAAAGTTTTGAGAAAATGAGTTCCCCTTTAATTTCAGTTATTATAACAACATATAACAGAGTGAATTATTTAAAGAAAGCTTTAGATTCTGTTTTTAATCAAACGTATATGAATTTAGATGTTATTGTTGTCGATGACGGAACTGATGGTGATGAGAATAAAAAGTTATGCAGCACATATAATTCTATAAAATACCTTAAGATCAAAAATTCAGGAGGTCCCTGTAAACCAAGAAATGAAGGTATAAAAATTTCAAAGGGGGAATATATTATTTTTTTAGACGATGATGATCTTTGGGAACACAACAAAATAGAAATACTTCTCGATGCATTAGAAAAAAATCCAGAATTTGGTTTAGCACATCATTATTGTAAATTAATAGATGAAGATGATAATGAGTTAAATAAATATGTTGGCAAGCCAGGAAAGCTGGAAGATAAACATGGGGATATATCTATGAAAATGATTGGAAATTATACTGTTAGTGACTATCCTCTAAGTAGAGCAGAAGTGATTAAAAAAGTTGGTTTTTTTAATGAAAAAATGATTGCAGCTGGTGAAGATGTTGAGTACTGGAACAGAGCCTCTTTCTTTACAAAATTTTATTATATTGATTTACCGCTTACAAGATATAGAATACATTCTGCTAATAACTCCAAAATAAATGAAAGAGAATATTTAAAGTTGAATATTTTTAATAAAGAATTTATAAAAGAATATAAAAGCAGAGGTATAATTTCAAAAGATGATTATCCCCGATATATTCAAAAATTAGTGCACAATCAGATAAAGATGTTTAAATTAAATTATTTTAAAAGTTTAATCATTTTAAATAAGTTAGATCCCTTTTGGTTACTTAATTGGAAAAATTTAAAATTATTTGTTTTTATTTTAATAAAAAGATAAATTGCGAGTAGGCTATAATCCAAATAAAGATAAGATACAAAAAACGAATGTTTTTTTTCATCAGGTTATTATTCCTGTTTATATACCTAATCAGGAAGGTTATTTTAAAGATAGTTTCAAAATTTTTGAATATTCCTTGAAATCTTTATTCAAAACAATTCATTCAAAAACATATATTACAGTTGTTAATAACGGAAGCTGTTTAGAAGTAATGGATTATTTAACCAATCTTCATAAAGAAGGTAAGGTACATGAAGTTATTACTACAACAAATATTGGTAAATTAAATGCAATTGTGAAAGGCATTTCTGGACATAATTTTACATTTATTACAATTACTGATGCAGATGTACTTTTTTTAACTAACTGGCAAGAAGAAACGTATAAAGTTTTTGAAAAATTTCCAAAAACTGGTGTAGTATGTCCTACGCCGTCTTCAAAATCATTAAAAAATTACACTTTTAATATTTGGTTTGATTTATTGTTTTCAAAATCCCTTCAGTTTACAAAAGTTCAAAATCCATTGGGTTTAAAAGCATTCGCTATTAGCGTAGGAAATTCAAATATGTATAATAATATACATCTTGAAAAATACCTCACAGTATCAAATGATAATTTTAAGGCAGTTGTTGGGGCAGGTCATTTTGCAGCTACCTATAGGAAAGAAGTTTTTGAAAACAGTAAAATTAAATATTCAGACTTTATGCTTGGTGGAGACAGTGAATCTAATTTACTAGACCTTCCAGTTATACAAAAGGGAATGTGGCGGCTTTCAACAGAAGAAAATTTAGCATATCACTTAGGAAATGTTGAAGAAAAATGGATGAAAGAAATGTTACATAAAATAGAGCCAAATTATTTTCTACCAAGTGAACCAATTATTTTAAATAAAATTAAGTTTTCTAAAGTAGCATTTATTTTTAAGCACAAATTGTTTTCAAAAATACTTACAAGACAAAAAATATGGTATCATTGTCTAAAGTTAAAAGGGCTTTCTAAAGATGAAGCATTACAATACATTAAAAAATGAATAAGTTTCCAAAAGTAATTCTGTTGTCACAAGTTCCATTACCTTATGAAAAGATAGGAAGCTGGACAACACTTTATAAAAGCTATTTAGAAAGCGACCACAAAATAGACTATATCGTTTGTCCAAAGCCACAAAAATTATATTATAACATTAAATATAGCTTTGTCAACTTAACAATATGGCATAAAATACGACGAAAAATTTTTAAGAAAAAAAAACTCGAATATTTTCAGGCTCTGGATAAAATTATTGTTTCCAATGAAAAATATATAATTCAGATTGTGGATAATTATGGAATGGTAAAACCTCTTAAAAACTACCTTATATCAAAAGGAATTGACAAAAAATGTTATATCCAATTCTTCTATCATGGCTATCCACCATATAATTATAAAGATTCAATACAAAATTTCTACCAGATAGTAGACGAAATCGTTCTGCTTACTAATGACAGCTATATCGATCATAAAAAAATGATTAATGTACTGCCAAATTATTTTTCAGTTTTAGCAAATGGAATCAATACTAAAAAATTTATTAAGGTTTCCAGTTTAGAAAAAATCAATATAAAAAAACAATTAGATATTACTGCAAAAAAAGTCTTCGTTTGGTGTTCGCAAGATAGACCAAAGAAAGGATTGCATTTAATTTTAGATGTTTGGAAAAAAGTATATGCATCACAAAAAGACATTATATTGTTGATTATAGGTTGTGATGTCAGAGAAGAGACAGAAGGAGTAGTGTTTTTGGGTAAAATACCAAATGATGAACTTCCAAAATATTATCAAGCTTCAGATTGCTATCTTTTTCCAACACTATGTAAGGAAGGTTTTGGGCTTAGTCTTATAGAAGCACTACATTGTGGAAACTACTGCATTGCTTCAGCTTTGGGGGGTGTTCCAGAAGTATTGCAGTATGGAAAACTTGGAAAATTAATTGAAAATCCACATTTTACTTCTGAATGGGAAGAGGCAATAAATGATTTTTTAGCAGGAAAATTTGAAATTCCAAAGGTGCCTGATAATTTGTATTCTTCAGAAAAATGGAACATAGGAATGAATAAAATTATTGAACAAGCAAAACAAAGACTAGTAAAAAATTAAGCCAAATTATGAGAATAAACCAATTAACATTTACCAGATTTTTAGCCGCAATTTCGATTGTGATTTTTCATTACGGTAAAAAGAGTTTTATTTTTAACAATAACATTGTCAGTTTTATATTCTTTAATGCTAACGTTTGTGTTAGTTATTTTTTTGTTTTGTCTGGTTTTGTCATGATGATTGCTTACGGAAATAAATCAGTTTTTTCAGTAAAAGATTATTTTAGAAATAGGTTTGCAAGAATCTATCCATTATATTTTTTTGCAATACTTTTAGTTCTTTTTTTACAAATACGAACAAAAAATCTAGATCTATTAGGCTTGTTTTTAAATGTTTTGATGATCCAAACTTGGATCCCCGGCCAAGCTTTAATGTTTAATCCTCCAGGGTGGTCACTGTCGGTTGAGTTTTTATTTTATGCAATTTTTCCTCTAGTTTTAAATATGTTTGTTAAAAATGATAATTTTAAAAAAAACACTATAGTCATAATTTTATTTTGGATTTTAAGCCAAGTCTTATTTCAAACTCTTTTTGCATTCTACGAAGAAAATGAATCAAGTAGTATGAGAGATTTGTTAATGTATAATCCGTTAATGCATATCAATGAGTTTTTGATTGGAAATTTAGCTGGTTACTTTTTTATAAAAAAAATTCAGGATAAAAGGAGTAATTATGACTTTCCTGTTCTAGTAATTATAGGACTGGTTTTTTTAGCTTTGAAACTCCCATTGAACTTAAATTTTCATAACGGTTTGTTAGCGGTATTATTTATTCCGTTAATAATTTTAATTTCATTAAACAATGGATTCATAACAACATTATTTCAGAAAAAAGCATTTGTTTTTTTAGGAGAAATCAGCTTTGGGATTTATATTTTACAATTTCCTGTTTATTCTCTAATAAGTGCTTTTAGTATCAATAAATATTTACATTTAAATGATCCAACAATTGTTTTTTTTCTACGGCTTGTTATTTTAATAATTTTATCTTCATTCACTTATATCTATATTGAGAAACCACTTGGAAATAAAATAAGGGCTAGAAAAAGGACTTTAATTATTGAAAATCCAGCTTAATAGATAAAATAAATGAAAACCATTGCCATAATTCCAGCCCGAGGAGGTTCAAAAAGAATTCCAGAAAAAAATATACAGTTACTGGGAGAATTACCTTTATTAGCGCATTCAATTAAATTCGCAAAAGAAAATAGTGAAATTATCGATGAAGTCTATGTATCTACAGATAATCTAGAAATAAAAAATATTGCATTACAATTTGGTGCAAAAGTTATTGACAGACCTATATCTATTTCTGGTGATTTTGAGCCAACAGTTTCAGCCTTGAAACATATTTTAGTTACACTAAATCAGAAGATTGATAATGTAGTTTTACTGCAAGCTACAAACCCTCTGCGACCTGTAGGTTTACTGAAAGAAGCTTTTGGGAAATTTAAAAAAGAAAATTCGGATAGCTTATTTACTATTTCTAGAAATTATCAGAAATTTGGGAAAATTACTAACAATAAATTTTTTCCGTTTAATTATACTATCGGACAAAGGAGCCAGGATTTAGAACCTCTTTATTTTGAAAATGGACTGTTATATATTACAAAAGCCTCTTTAATTTTAAAAGATATAATTATTTCGGAAAATGCTTTTCCATTTGAAGTAAATCATATTTTTGCACACGTTGATATTGATAGCCAAGAAGATTTAGAGTATGCAAGATATTTATACCAAAAAAATAAATCCAAAATCAAAACATAATGAATCCATACATAGAAATTGCAGGACGTAAAATTGGACCAGATTTTCCACCATTAGTTATTGCCGAAATTGGAATCAATCATGAAGGTTCTTTAAAAACAGCCAAAGAAATGGTTGATGCAGCTTATCGAGCAGGAGTTGAGGTTGTAAAACATCAAACACATATTGTTGAGGATGAAATGTCTGGAGCAGCAAAAAAAGTAATTCCAGGAAATGCAGATGTTTCTATTTATGAAATTATGGAACGATGCTCTTTGAACGAATCAGATGAGCTAGAATTGAAAAATTATGTAGAAAGTAAAGGCATGATTTTTATTTCAACGCCTTTCTCTCGTGCCGCAGCGAATCGACTACAGAAATTTGACATACCAGCTTACAAAATTGGTTCAGGAGAATGCAATAATTATCCGTTATTAGAACATATTGCTTCTTTTGGTAAGCCTGTAATATTAAGTACAGGGATGAATACAATTGAAAGCGTTCAAAAAGCAGTTGCTATTTTTGATAAACATAATATCCCAGTAGCTTTATTGCATACCACAAATTTATATCCAACTCCTATTCACTTAGTTCGTTTTGGCGCAATGGTTGAGTTGCATAATGCTTTCCCAAATAAAGTATTTGGACTAAGTGATCATACTTTAAATAATAATGCTTGTTTAGGAGCTGTTGCTCTGGGAGCAAGTGTTTTAGAGAGACATTTTACAGATCATATGCAGCGAACAGGTCCCGATATTATTTGCAGTATGGATGAGAAAACCAGCAGAGAATTAATCGTTTCAAGTGCTGAGATAGCTTTAATGCGTGGTGGAACAAAAAAACCGGCTTTTGAAGAACAAGTTACAATTGATTTCGCTTTTGCTTCCGTTTGCGCTATTAAGCCAATTAAAAAAGGGGAGACTTTATCTAAAGAAAATATTTGGGTTAAACGTCCCGGAACTGGTAAAATTTTAGCAGAACACTTTAATGATTTAATTGGTAAAACTGCAGCAAGAGATATTGAAAATGATAAACAATTAGATTTTACTGATTTTGAGTAATTTTTCAAAAAAAATATTATTTCTTACAGGTACCCGTGCAGATTTCGGGAAAATAAAATCATTAATTCAAACTCTTGAAGAACAACAAGATTTCGAAGCTTACGTTTTTGTTACCGGTATGCATCTGCAGGAAATTTATGGGTATACATTAATCGAAATTGAACGTTGTAATTTTACAAATGTTTTTACATTCGAAAATCATACTCACGAAACTACAATGGATTTGACATTGGCAAAAACAATTGAAGGGTTGTCAAATTATTGTAAAACTATAAATCCGGATATGATTGTGGTTCATGGAGATAGGGTAGAAACTCTTGCGGGTGCTATCGTAGGATCTTTAAATAACATTTTAGTAGCTCACATTGAAGGAGGTGAAGTTTCTGGAACTGTAGATGAATTAATTCGCCATAGTGTTAGTAAACTAAGTCATATACATTTTGTATCTAATAAACAAGCGGCAAAAAGATTGCTCCAAATGGGAGAAGTAAAAGAATCTATTTTTACTATCGGTTCGCCAGATATAGATATTATGTTTTCGAGCAATTTGCCATCTCTTGAAACTGCGAAGAAATATTATGTAATTCCGTTTGATGAGTATGCGCTTGTAATGTTTCATCCTGTTACTACAGAGTTTCATTCTATGAAACAATATGCAATTGATTTTGTAGATTCTTTACTCGAAGATAATCACAATTACATTGTAGTTTTTCCTAACAATGATTTAGGCAGTCAGTATATAATTGATGAGTTTAAAAGATTAGAAGGAAACACAAGATTTAGAATTTTTCCGTCACTTCGATTCGAATATTTTTTAACATTATTAAAAAATAGCCAGTTTATAATGGGCAATAGCAGCGCAGGAATTCGTGAAGCTCCTTATTATGGAATTCCAATTATAAATATTGGAACGCGTCAGCAAAACAGAGCAATTCATGCAGATATCATTAATGTCAATTATTCAAAAAAAGATATAAAAGAAGCACTTTCTAAAATCGATTCTCACAAAGTTCAAATTTCTGAAAATGATTTTGGTGAAGGAAATAGCAGCAAATTGTTTTTGCAATCATTAAAGAAAAGCGATATTTGGCTTCTAAATCATCAAAAACAATTTAGAGATATATAATTGTTTTTTTGCTAATACCATTTAATTACCTATGTTTTTTAATTCTATAGCATTTGCTATCTTTCTGCCAATCGTTTTTTTTCTATATTGGTTTGTTTTCAATAAAAACAAAAGCACGCAAAATGCTTTATTAATTATAGCAAGTTATTACTTTTATTCTTGTTGGGATTGGAGATTTCTATTTTTATTAGTGTTCTCCACATTCTTAGATTACTACACCGGTATTCAAATAGAAAAAGGAAAATCGGAGAAAAGCCGGAAATTTTGGTTTTGGTTGAGTATTCTGGTAAATCTTGGTTTTTTAGGACTATTTAAATATTATAATTTTTTTGCATCGTCTTTCTCAGAGTTATTAAATTCTGTAGGAATTAAAGCAAGCCCTATTTTGTTAAATGTTATTCTTCCGGTTGGTATTTCCTTCTACACCTTTCACGGACTTTCCTATGTAATCGATATTTATTTTAAAAGAATAAAAGCAGAATACAATTTTGTAGATTATTCCTTATTTGTTAGTTATTTCCCGCTTTTGGTCGCTGGACCAATAGAAAGGGCTACACATTTATTACCACAGGTAAAAGTTAAGCGCGAATTTAATTTTGAGACGGCAAAAGAAGGAATTTACCAGATTATTTGGGGATTAGTAAAAAAAGTAGTTATTGCAGATACTTGTGCACCGTATGCTAATGCCATTTTTGATAATTATACTTCAATGAACTCTTTTTCATTAATTATGGGAGCTGTATATTTTGCTTTTCAGATTTATGGAGATTTTTCAGGATATTCAGATATAGCACTTGGTGTTTCAAAATTATTTGGTTTAGATTTGTTGCGAAATTTTAATTATCCCTATTTTTCAAGAGATATAGCTGAATTTTGGCGTCGTTGGCATATTTCACTATCATCATGGTTTAGGGATTATTTATATATACCATTAGGAGGAAGCAAAGGAGGGTTATGGATGAAAATTAGAAATACATTCATAATCTTTGTAGTTAGTGGTTTTTGGCACGGAGCAAATTGGACATACATTGCTTGGGGTTTTATAAACGCAGTATATTTCCTTCCATTACTGTTAACAAAAAGTAACAGAAACAATATTGAGGATATAGTGCTGAAACGAAATTTTGATTCAGTAAAAGTACTTTTAAGTATTTTGTCAACTTTTCTAATAACTTGTGTAGCTTGGGTATTTTTTAGGGCAAAAACAATATCTGATGCTTTTTTTTACTTAAAAAGAGTTCTTGTAAATAGAGATTTTAGCTTTCAATATTTAGATAATGAGCGTTATAGTTATGAATTACTTCTTTTGATTGGATTATTTGTTTTGATCGAATGGAATAATCGAAATAAAATACAACCACTTTCAGGAAAATGGAGTATGCTAAAAGTAGCTTTGGCAATTTTAGCCATTATGGCCTTTGGAACTTTTTCAGATTATAAAGAATTTATATATTTTCAGTTTTAATGAAGAAATTTTTAATTTATATAACTAAGATTGTTTTAGTTACTATACTCATAGCATTTTTATTAGATGGATTGTATACTTATATTTTTATGCATTCTAATAATAGAGGAAAAATTGAAAAAGTTTTTAATTCAAAAGATCAAAAATATGATGTAGTCATCTTGGGGTCTTCAAGAGCTAATAATCATTTTGTTGCACAAATGTTTGAAGAAAAAGGACTCAAAGCTTTTAATTACGGAATGAGCGGAGGGCATTTATTTGAAGCATCTTTGATGCTGAAATTAATGATTGAAAGAAAATATGAAATCAAAAATGTTATTCTGGAAGCAGACTTAAATCTATCTAATGACCATCAGGCAGAAGGTATTTCTGCTTTATTTCTTCCTTATATTCACAATTCCCAAATAATTAAAGAACATTTTAAAGAAGAAAATGACTTTGCAGAGTTGTATTATTTACCCTTTTACAGATATATTAAATACGATAATAAAATTGGTTTTCGAGAAACACTATTTGCCGCATTTCAAAAAAAGACAAATACATTAGATAATCTAGGCTATTATCCTTTGGTTAAACATGAAAATGCAAATATGAAAAATAATATTGTCAATTTAAATCCTCTGATTCATAATAAGTATTACGAAGAAATTAAAAGTATTTGCAAAGCCAATAATATCAATTTTATTGCAGTAATGACTCCAATATGTGAAAATACTAAAGGAATGAATTATTTTGAAAAAGTAAAAAAAGTCTATCCGGAAATTCATAATTATGAAAATGTAGTTATAGAAGATAAATATTTTTCTTCATGCGGACACATGAATGATGCTGGAGCTAGAATTTTTACGGCTAAAATATTAAATGATTTTTTTTAAAATAATATTTTATGCTTACAGTTATTAACTATCATTATGTCAGAGAGAATTTTAATTCAAAATACCCCAGTATTTTTGGAGTGACTCCTTATGAATTTAAAAAACAATTATTATTATTAACTAATAAAGGAGAGTTTATAAATCCACCTGATTTAGTCAATAATATTGATAAAGTTCTGCCATCGAAAAACAATTACTTTTTTGTCACCTTTGATGATGGCTTAAAGGAGCAGTTTGACTTGAGTCTGCCTATATTAGATGAACTAGAAATACCGGCAGTATTTTTCGTAAATACTTTAAATTTTGAAAATAAAAAAGTTAGTATAGTTCATAAAATACATTTATTGAGATCCATAATTGATCCTGAATTATTTCTAGTAAAAATTAATGAGAATGTTAAAATTGATTTTTCAGATGTGGATAAAAATAAATCGCATGTTATATATCGTTACGATACTAATTTGAATGCTGAATTAAAGTATATTTTAAATTTCAAGCTTTCTTTTAAACAGCAAGAATTGATTGTTAATAAAATGTTTGATAATTATTTTGATGAAACACAGGTTTTACAAGATTTGTATATGAGCGATCAAAATTTACAAGTTTTGGGACAAAAAAAATATCTTGGAAGTCATACACATAGCCACTATCCTCTAGGATTAACAGATTCGGAAACAATTAGATTTGAATTAGAACATAGTAAGAAATATTTAGAAAAACTTACGGATTCAAAGATAAAGATGGTTTCGTATCCATACGGCACAGACGAAGTCTGTACAGACGAGGTATCTATAATTGCACAAAATACAGGTTACGATTTAGGATTTACCACAAAAAGAGGTAGTAATATTGGAAATGAAAATCATCTTTTATTAAATAGATTTGATTGTAACGATTTACCAGGAGGAAAAAACAGCTAAGATATATGATAACAAGAGAAGCAACAATAAATGATTGGGATAAACTGCAAGAATTTTTTACTAGAATTTACAGAGAGAATCATCCATTGCAAAATAAAAAGTTTTGGGAATGGCAATATGGAGATCCTAACTATGGACAATCTTTTATCTGTTTAAATGATAGTGGAAAGATTGTTGGTCATGTTGGAGGAAATTTTCAAGGTGGTATTGCATGGATAATCAATGTTTATCTCGATGAAGAATGTAGAGGAAAAGGAGTTTTGGGAAAACTTTATAAGTTAGCAAGAAAGTATTATCCTTTAGCAGCCACGGCAGCAAATGAGGCAGGTCTCGGCTTATACAAAAATATGAGATGGATTCGTTATTATGATTTAGTTAGATATGTGAAAATTAATCCTGATTTTAAATATGAAAATTTTGAATTCTTGTGTAAAAAAATTGAAGTGTCAATAGATGATTTAATTATAAAAGATACTCATTATTTTCAACAGCCATCAATTAAGGGAATTAAACTGAAAGATGGTTCACGCGCTGTCAGTCAGGAAAATACAGGAGGTTTAAGGATAGTTGATATTGAGAATCTTTATTTACTAGAAGAAGAAGCCTGGAAGTTAGGATACCTTTGGATAGATTATATTACTTCGTGGAATGATCTTAAAACAAAAGATCTAGAAAAAAATGATTGGGTTTTAGATTATAAAAGTGTTATTCCATGGAGATTAAATCCTGTTGAGCAAAATTATTTTTGTGATATTACATTTCTTTCAGAAGAGCCATTGGATAAAGAGTTTATTGTTCATAGATCCTTTTCTGATCATGGTCGAATTGGAAGTTTATAATTACTTAATATGAGAGTTCTATTAATAGTACCAGATGGTGTAGCAGTTCGAAATTATTTGTATTCCAGTTTTATTGCTGAATTAGAAAAACAAGGGAGCAAAGTGATGCTTTATCATCAAATATCTGAAAAGGCAATTGAAGAAGTAAAGTTAGTCCAGCCAAATATCGTACTTATTAAACAAATTCCAGCTTTTATCGAATCGCCAAAAGCTAGATTGTGGAGAGAAAGTAATGTTTATGCAAGGTTATTGAGAAATAAAAAAATCCTTTCAAACAATACCATAATGGCTTTTTGG
Source organism: Flavobacterium sp. KACC 22758 (assembly GCF_028736135.1). NCBI lineage: Bacteria > Pseudomonadati > Bacteroidota > Flavobacteriia > Flavobacteriales > Flavobacteriaceae > Flavobacterium > Flavobacterium sp. KACC 22758. Next base: position 4,845,909 of record NZ_CP117878.1, on the reverse strand, counting down.
AACAATAAAGTAAAAGGATGGAAAAAACGAGTACTTCTGGAAATCTCAGAAATATTAGGATCTGCAATTTCAAGCTCATATAAAGCTATATTGAAATTTGATAAACTCCATGAAAAAGAAATAGCCAGAAGTAAAATCATTAGTAAAATAGAAAAAGATTTTGATGTTTTTAATCCTGATTTTGTTTTAAATTTACATCAAAGAGCACCAATTAGTGCGCCGGTTATAGTTGTTGCAAAAAAGCGAAAAATTAAAACAGCAACAGTGATTTTTTCGTGGGACAATGTGCCTAAAGCGAGATTGATTTCCCGCTATGATAGATATTTCGTTTGGTCAGAGCTAATGAAATCAGAATTATGTCTATTATATCCCGAAATTAAGAATGATAATGTTGAGGTTGTTGGTACGCCGCAATTTGAGTTTTATTTTCAAGATAAACTATTTAGGGCTAAAGAAGATTTTTTTAAAGAATATGGTTTAAATCCAAATAAAAAAACAATATGTTTTTCGGCTAACGATAGTTCGTCACCTTATGAACAAAATTATTTAGAAGATTTAGGAAGTGAATTGAGTAAAATTGATGGAGATATAAGGCCTCAAGTATTGTTTAGAAGATGTCCGGTTGATAAAAGCGATAGATTTGATGAGGTTTTAAAAAAGTATAAATCATTTATATTCCCAATAGATCCTGATTGGAGACTTGGAAGCAATCATAGTAATTCTTTCAGCATAACTTATCCGTCATATAATGATCTGCAATTATTGGTTAATACTATAAGGCATTGTGATGCAGTAATAAATTTTGGCAGTACAATGGCTCATGATTTTGCAGTATTTCAAAAACCATGTTTATATTTAAATTATGATCCAATTAATAATTCTGTTTATAAAGTTGAGGATGTTTACAAATTTCAGCACTTCAAAAGTTTAGATGAATTAGATGCTGTTGGCTGGATTAATCACAAAAATGAAATAATTGAAAAAATAAAACAAGTGATTGAAAATCCAAATCAAGTAGGAAAAGATAAAAAAGTCTGGATGAAAAAAATTGTTAAATATCCATTACAAGATTGCAGTGAAAATTTAGCCAAGACAATATCTAATCTAGTATAATAGTTGTTTTTCAAAATTTTCAGCGCAATCTTTTATAACTCAATGAAAATATCATATGATTCAATATGTTAGAAAAATGTTTTGGAACATCCTTGGAATTAATTATTATAATTATTTAAAAGGGATAAACAAGACATATTTAAAAGATGCAAAGTGGGCAAATGTCGGGAATAAAACATATGATAATGGTGCTTTTGTATGGAAATGGTTTAATAATTCTAGTTTAGTAATAGGGAAATATTGTTCTATTGCAAATGATGTAAATTTTATTTGTGATCCTGGGTTTCATACACAAAGCGAAATTACTTCCTTTCCGTTATTTCATCAAGTCCTAAAGAAAAACGATGAGGTTACAATTCACGATGTATCTTATAAAGTCAGTGAGATAAATGAAAAGCTAAAATCTCAAAAGGCAAATATAATAGTAGGCAATGATGTTTGGATTGGAATGAATGTGACAATTTTACCTGGAGTTAAAATTGGAAACGGAGTAACTATCTTAGCAGGTGCTGTTGTTTCAAATGATGTTCCAGATTATGGAGTGATAGGAGGTGTACCAGCAGAGATAATTAAATTTAAACACAATCAGCAAATTATTGATGCATTAAATAAAATTAGCTGGTGGGACTGGCCAGAAGAAAAGATTAAGCTAAATATTGATGATTTCTATTTACCAATCGAAAACTTTATTCAAAAACATTTATAAATGCACATCTGCTTCTTAACAAACGAATTTCCTAAAGAAGGATTCCCACATGGAGGAATAGGCAGTTTTGTGAAAAATGTGGCAACTGCATTGGTAAAAAATGAACTGAAAGTATCTGTTGTGGGTATTAATTATATTGCAAAAGATGAAACAGAAATTCTAGGTAACATAAAAATTTATAGATTAAAAAAAAGTACAATAAAGGGACTTGCATGGTATTTAAATTCCAAAAAGATAAACAATAAAATTAAGGAAATTCATCAAAAAGATCCGGTACATATTGTCGAAACTTCTGAACTTGGATTAGCTTTTATCAATAAACTAAAAGATATAAAATACATTGTACGGTTACATGGAGGGCACCATTTTTTTGCAGAAAGTGAAAACAGAAACATTAATGAATGGAAAGGATTTCAGGAAAAAAGATCTTTTAGAAAAGCAGATGCATTCATTGCTGTTTCTCAGTATGTTAAAAATCATACCGAAAAATATTTAAGTTACCAAAATAAACCCTTAGCTTATATTAGTAACCCAATTGATACTAATTTATTTACCCCAATAATAGGAAAAGAATCTGAAAATAAAATTGTATTTGCGGGGACTGTCTGTGAAAAAAAAGGAATAAGACAGTTAATACAAGCTTTTCCACTGGTAAAAAAAGAATTCCCAAATGCAACACTAGAAATTTACGGACGAGACTGGTTTTATCCTGATGGCAGCTCTTATATTCAAATGCTTAAAGAAAAAGAATTATCTAAAATTGAAAAAATAGCCACAGATGTTCACTTTCATGGAAGTATTTCTTATACACATATACCTTTAGCATATTCTGAGGCTTCAGTTTGTGTTTTTCCTTCACATATGGAAACTCAGGGTCTTGTCGTTCCAGAAGCTATGGCAATGGAAAAACCTGTCGTTTTTACACTTTTAGGACCGGGACCAGAGACAATAGAAGATTATAAAACCGGTTTATTATGCGACCCATATAATCCGGAAAATATTGCAGATAAAATTATATGGTATTTTTCTAATAAAGAAAAAGCAAAAATTATGGGTAAACAAGCAAGAGAATTTGTAATTCAAAAATATGGTTTAGCCCATATAATAAAACAAAATATCGAATTTTTTCAGTCGTTATTATTTCAACACGATAAATAATGATTTATATAATTAAAAAAAAGATTTCAAAAAAGCTTAAGGAATTTAAGGAATATTATTCATACGTTCGTTTTTACGAAGGTGATCAGCCAGTAGTATATCTTAATGTAGCTCATCGTACAAAAGTGAGAACTTATTTAAATCTTTTTTTTAGAATTAAAGCAGTATATAAAGAACCTATTGTAATTCAATTTTCAGTTGTCCGAATGTTACTTTTGGCAAAATGGTTTAAACAGCTCGATTATATTTATTTTGCTAAACCCTTTTCAAAACTCAATAAATTAAAAACGTTTAGTCATCATAAAAGTGCAGATTTTGTTGTGAATTATAATTATAAAAAAGTTTATACAACAAGTGATTATCAAAAAAATGTTCTGCCTTACATCATGCACCCTTTCAATTACTTAGAAACTCAGGCTAATCTTTCTTCTAAAAAAATAGGAATAATACTGAGCGGGAATTTTGAAGAAAAAATTTATAATACAACTTTAATTCCGGATAATTTTAGATTACTTAACAGATGGGATATTTATCAGGAAGTAATAAAGCATAAAAGGGTACTTTCAATTTCTGGAAAAGAATTAATGGAAGATCTGGATACTAAAAAATTCAGTGATAAACTGGTTGCAATGCGATGGCAGTCCGGCGCAATTCCAAATCAAAAATGGAGATACTATTTAACAGCCGCCGATTTTATTTTTTGCGCTCCCGGAATGACAATGCCTATGTGTCATAATGTTCTAGAAGCTATGTCTGTTGGTGTTATTCCAATTTTGAATTATCCGCATTGGTTAAATCCGTCATTGCAGGATGAGTTTAACTGTCTGGTGTATCAAAGCATTTCAGATATTGAATTGATAATTGATAAGGCACTTTCATTGTCTCAAGAATTAAAAAATGAAATGGCCAAAAATGTGATCAATTATTATGATGCATATTATGGCAAATATGTTTTTGATGAAAATCAAAATACAGAACTTATCGTGTTAAATGAAAACATAAAGGATTTGATTTAAGTAAAGTTGAGTAAATGAGTGTAAAAGTATATGTTTATGGTCTTTGTAATGTTTTTTATGACGGCTATTATATCTTTGGGATTAAAAAAGTATATAAGAATTATAAGTTTAATGTTTCTAAATTTCCAGATTTAAGTCAAGGGACTTTTGCATTTATAGTTGAAGAAGGAAGTAATTTCAAGAAGATAATTATCGATTCTGGTGATGCTTCTACAATCGATTTAAAAGCATTGGATTGGTGCGACATTTACGGAAAAGTAAATTATAATTCGAATAATATTGAAACTGGAAATCAAGGAAAAATCATTTCTATAGGACCAAGTTTTGGTGTTAAAATTTGGAACCTGTTTCAAACATTTTATCATCTTACATTAAATTATTTTAGATTCAGAAAACAAATTTCAAATGCAAAAGAATTTGCAGTAAACTACTGGAGACAGCTTAAAAGACTGAAGTTAAGGGAATATGTACCAAGTGAGTCATCTCGTTCTGATGTTTTTTTTATAAATAGTATCTGGAAAAAAGAAAGTAATACCAATGCGAACCGCGCTATGTTTATACAATGCTGTAAAAGTAATAGCAATATACATTTTGAGGGAGGATTTGCACCAAGAAGTAATGGTGATAATTTAGGATATGATCATTTGATATATCCAAAGAAAGTACCATTAGAAATTTATATTAAAAAAAATAAAAAAGCAGCTTTTGTATTTAATACTCCTGCTGTACTTTCATGTCATGGCTGGAAATTAGCTGAATTTCTGGCTTTGGGAAAAGCAATCATTTCAACTCATCATTACAATAAACTACCTGCTGAATTAATACATAATCATCATTTGATTTATGCAGAGAATACTGAAGAAATAAATTTGGCAATCGATAAAATAATTGGGAATCATGATTTTAAACAAATGTTAGAGACACAAAGTAAGAAGTATTTTGATGATTATTTAGCGCCCGAAAAAGTTGTAAAAAGATTGATTGAAAAAAAATAGAAATGAAATTTGCAATAATCACACACGTCAATCATATAGAGAGAGAAAAACAATATTTTGGTTATGCGCCGTATGTGCGTGAAATGAATATTTGGTTAAAATATGTTGATGAAGTAGTAATAGTTGCACCTTTATCCAGAGGAGTTCCTGCTGAAATAGATAGTTCTTATAATCATAATAAAATAGATTTTACGAAAATTCCTGATTTTAATTTTTTAACCATAAAAAACATTTTGATTAGTCTTTTCAAAATTCCATATATTATGTGGAAGATATTTTGGGTTATGAAAAGTGCTGATCATATTCACTTAAGATGTCCGGGAAATATGGGTCTGCTGGCTTGTATAGTTCAAGTGTTTTTTCCTAAAAAAAAGAAAACAGCCAAATATGCAGGTAATTGGGATCCTCAAAGTAAACAGCCATGGACGTACAGGCTCCAGAAATGGATATTAAATAATACCTTTTTGACCCAGAATATACAGGTTTTAGTGTATGGAGAATGGAATAACCAATCTAAAAATATTAAATCATTTTTTACAGCAACATACTCAGAGAAGGAGAAGGTTTTGATTAAAAAGACGGATTTTGATCAGCTTATAAAATTTATTTTTGTGGGAAGTTTAGTTACAGGAAAAAATCCGATATATGCAGTTAAAATAGTAGAAAGACTAATTAAATCTGGAAATAATGTAATGCTGAATTTATATGGAGATGGAATTGAAAGAGCTGTTTTGCAAAAATATATAGTTGAAAATGAACTTGATAACAATGTTTTTTTAAATGGAAATCAAAATAAAGAAGTGATAAAAAAAGGATTTCAAGAAAGTCATTTCGTAATATTGCCATCAAAAAGTGAGGGGTGGCCCAAAGCCATTGCAGAAGGAATGTTTTGGGGTTGTGTTCCAATTGCGACAAAGGTTTCTTGTGTTCCTTTTATGCTGGATTATGGTAAAAGAGGTGTTTTAATGGATATGAATTTAGAGAATGATCTAATACAAATTCAAAATGCTTTTACAGATAAAAACAACTTCTTTGAAAAAAGCGCACTAGCATTGCAATGGTCACGTAATTATACTACCGATGTTTTTGAAACCAAAATTGAAAAATTACTGAGACAATGAGAATTGTACAAATTATAGATTCTCTAGAACCTGGCGGAGCAGAGCGAATGGCGGTAAACTATGCTAATGTTCTAAGTGAAAAAATCGAATTTTCAGGGTTGATTTCAACACGAAAAGAAGGATTGCTTTTGAATCAAATAGATAAAAAGGTCTCTTATTTGTTTTTAAATAAAAATAAAAAAGTTGATTTAAAAGCGGTTTTTGTATTAAGAAGATTTCTTAAAAACAATCAGATAAATTTAATTCAAGCTCACAGTTCTTCATTTTTTACAGCAGTTTTAGTGAAAATTATTTATCCTAAAATTAAAATTGTATGGCATGATCATTATGGAATTTCACAAGATTTAAATTCGCGAAAAAATTTGGTTTTAAAATTTAGTTCATTTTTTTTTGGAGGTATTATCTCTGTAAATTCAGCTTTAAAAAATTGGAGTGAATCATATTTATGGTGTTCAAATGTGAAATATTTTCCGAATTTTGTGAGTGATTTATCTAACACAGATGAAAAAAAATTATTGAAAGGAGTTCATGGAAAAAGAATTGTTTGTGTTGCCAATTTGCGTCCCCAAAAAAATCATCATTTATTGATAGAAACAGCAAATGTTATTAAAAATCAATTCCCGGAATGGACTTTTCATTTATTTGGGAAGGACTTTTTTGACGGCTATTCAAAACTATTAAAACAAAAAGTAAAAGATTTACAGCTTCAGGAAAACGTCTTTTTTTATGGAGCTGTAGACAATATAGGCGACGTTTTAAAAAACTTTGATATTGCAGTTTTACCATCACTTTCAGAAGGCCTTCCTTTGGCAGTTCTAGAATATGGATTACACAAGCTGCCCGTAGTTGCGACGAATGTTGGAGAGATTTCAAAAGTAATTATTTCAGATAAATATGGATTAGTTGTTGAATCAAATAATCTAAACCAGTTAGTACAATCAATCCAAAAGCTGATTGAAAATGAAAATGTCCGAATAGAAATGGGAATAGAACTAAGTAAATTTATAGAACTGCATTATGGTCAGGAGTCGATCATAAAAGAATATCTTTTTTGGATAGATTCTGTTTTTACTTTTAAATTGACTGATAATTTCTTATTATAATGAAGAGTAAATTGTCATATAGTTTTTTGTTGTTGCTTCATGCAGGAATTGCTCTGGCAGTCTTTGTTGTTCCCTTTCTATCCAAAGTTTATGCTTTCGTCATTCCTGTAGTGGGCTTTTTTATTGTATATAGGAATAAGAATAAAAACAATGAAGTTCTTTTCATTTCTGCATATTTAGTTGGAGCTGAAGTTTTTTTACGAATGACAGGAGGTAATTTTAATAATGAATATATTAAAGTGACAGTAGCTCTTTTTATGTTACTGGGTATGATTTATAGTAATTTTTCTAAAACTGCTTTTATATATGCCTTCTTTTTAATTTTATTAATTCCTGGAATTTTAATCACCAATGCAATTGCTTCTTTTGAAACAGATATTAGAAAAGCATTATTTTTTAATTTGTCAGGTCCATTTTGTTTGGCTATTTGTTCTATTTATACATTCAAGCGTAGAATTGCATTTTCCGATTTACAAAATATATTATTTACAATGGGGCTGCCAATTGTAACAACTGTAGTTTATTTGTTTGTATACACTCCAAGTATTAAAGAGGTAGTGACAGGAACAAGCTCCAATTTTATTACTTCAGGAGGTTTTGGACCTAATCAGGTTTCAACTATTTTAGGACTAGGAATGTTTGTTTTTTTTACACAATCGATCTTGTTTTCAAAATCAAAAAGGCTGATTATTTTAAATGCTGCACTCCTTATTTTTATAAGCTATAGAGGTATTGTTACTTTCTCCAGAGGAGGAGTCATTACTGGAGCCGCAATGATTTTGTGTGTTCTATTATTGATTTATTATTTTTCAAACTCTAAAGGTAAAACTAAAGTTGGTATACTAGTGATATTAACAGGATTATTAAGTGTTGGAATCTGGACCTATAGTTCTTTACAAACCAGCGGACTTATAGAGAAAAGATATGCAAATCAAGACGCTAAAGGAAGGATAAAAAAAGACAAACTTGGAGGGCGGGAAGCTATTATGAATGCAGATCTTAAAATATTTTTAGACAATCCAATTTTGGGAGTGGGAGTTGGAATGGGGAAAGAAGCTCGTAAAGAATCATATGGAACTGAAGTGGCTTCACATAACGAAATTTCACGTATGTTAAGTGAACACGGCATGTTTGGAATCCTTGGATTGTTAATTTTAGTTGTTACTCCGTTTATACTTTATGTCAATAATAGACAACACTTATATTTTCTATCCTTTTTTATTTTTTGGCTTCTTACAATAAACCATGCGGCAATGCGAATAGCGGCGCCAGCTTTTGTTTACGCTCTATGCCTTCTTTCTGTTCAGGTAAAAATTCCCGAAAAAACTGAACACTCTATTAGGTAAATTGTTTTTTTATAATACATTTGCCTCGAATTTAAGCCCTTAAATCTACATAAAACTATGCGTTCAAATAAGAAAATGCATTTTGAAATCTCAGAACGAAAAGTTTTACTTTTTGTATTTGATGCTTTTTTCGTTATTGCGATATTGTATCTTTTAAATTTATTTTTTGAGTTTCATTACTTTGCATTTGAAAGCAGTATTATTTATAGACCGATTATATTTGTTGGCTATTTATTGATTTTTGGAACTATTTTCGAGATGTATAATCTTCAGATTGCCAGCAATCAATTTCAAATAGTTAAAAGTGTAGTGCTTTCTGTTTCTACTGCAGTATTGGTCTATTTACTTACTCCAATTTTATCACCAGAACTTCCAAAACAACGTTTAGTAATTGTCATTTTTTACTTTGCAGTATTACTTATGATGCTGCTTTGGCGTTTTTTTTATGCTATTTTTCTTGCTTCACATCGATTCTCTCAAAATGTAATTTTAATTTGTGATAAAGATCAGGTGGAAGAATTGGTTTCTGGACTTGAGAATGTTGATCCGCATTATAGAATAATTGGTTTTGTAAATTCAGATTCACTTATGGAAACAAGTTCTAACTCCTATTACGTAAAAGAAATTAAGAAAAGTTACCTTGAGAAGTTTGTAATCAAACATAATGTTTCTGAAATAGTGATTGCTTCTCAAAAAACAGACGGTATTACTGCTGATTTGTACCAGCAATTATTACATTTATTAGAATCGGGAAATGTTATTAGAGAATATACTCAGGTTTACGAGAGTAAAACACAACGTATACCAGTACATTATATAGAACGTGATTTTTATCGTTTCTTTCCTTTCAGCCGAAGTAATAACAATAAATTATATCTGTTTTTAATACGATTTTTAGAACTGTTGTTTTCTTTTACAGGGTTATTGGTCTGTTTTGTTTTTATTCCTTTTATTTTTATTGGAAATCTTTTAGCAAATAAAGGAAGCTTGTTTTACACACAAGAAAGGGTTGGAAAAAATGGTGTTGTTTTTAAGATTTATAAATTCAGAACCATGATTGCAGCTTCAGAAACTAATGGTGCTGTTTTTGCCGTTTCAAACGATAAACGTGTAACGCCTTTTGGGAAATTCATGCGTAAATCCAGAATAGATGAATTACCGCAGTTTTATAATGTTTTAAAAGGCGATATGGCTGTAATTGGTCCAAGACCTGAAAGGCCTTTTTTTGTTGAAGAAATTGCCAAAGTAATGCCTTTTTATGAAACCCGCCACGTTATTAAGCCGGGACTTACAGGATGGGCACAGGTAAATTACTCATACGGAGAATCTATAGACGAGAGTTTGATCAAATTACAATACGATCTTTACTACATCAAACATCGAAGTATTTTCCTCGATTTAAGTATCACTTTTAAAACCATAACCACGGTTTTATTCTATCGCGGACAATAATTAAATTATTATTGGAATACGCTTCTTATTTCGTATTGCCACTCTCACCAAAGCAAAACCACTCGTAATAATCATTGGCAGTACAATTAAAAAATGCGCCTTGTTTATTATAAAAATGCTGTAAACAATTAAAAAGAGTAAATGTAAAACAGCAAATCTATAAGTCCATTTTTTGTTTTTAGCAATCGAAAAAAGAAGCAAAACCAATAAAAGCGGACTAAATAACAACACGTTATAATTCATCGCCAGTTCTTGGTGAAAAGAATAAAATCCAACCGAAACAAAAAATACTCCCATTAAAGATAAAATCAACAAATAGATTTTGTCTACTATTTTGTTATGTGCCAAAACTACAAATCCCAGAATAAACAGATACGTGTAAATATTATTCCACCAAGATGATGGTGTTTCTTTTTCAAAATTTAAAAGTGTTTTACTTTTTGCTGCCAAAAGATGCCCCTGAAAAGTAGTTTCATCTAAACTGTTCTTTAATTCAAAAGGAAGAAAAATTCGGGTTCCTAATTGGTCTACTTTCGTTCCAAAAATAATGCTTGTTCCCAGCTGATCATAAAAATGCCCATTGAAATAAGGGAATAAAATAGAACGATATGTTTTGTCTGTATCTCCTTTTTTAACAATTACACTGCTGCCTAGAGTCGAATTGATAACATCAACAACCATTGAAGTACAATTTTTGTCAATAAATTTATAAGTATAATAACGCTCGTCTGATAGTAAAACAGCATTTAACTTGTCAAAAAGTTTCTGTTTTAAATCTTGTGAAATAAGTAATTCCTGTTCAAAGACGCTTCTTTTTTCATAAGTGTAATCATTTACAAAATCAGCAAAGGAATGAGCGACGACAAAATATTGTAAATCGCCTTTTGCAAATTTGGCAACGAAATTTGGAGTTCTAAAATCAAAAGCACCGTAATTGTAAACTACATCAAGATTGTTGATTGGATCTGCAACACGAATCGCAGTATGACCAAAATAAGAATAAGTTTCATTTCCTAATCCGCAGGTAATCACGCTTATTTTAGCATAATTAGATAGAGGCACATTTTGCCCAAAGCTAATTGTAAAATTTAGAAATAATACTAAACTGAAAAGTATTTTTGGAAAAAGGACTTTTTTCATAATTTAAAATTTTGAAGAAGTTCAAAGAGGTTTAATAATTATCTAAAAATACCAAGATCTACTTTTATCGAAAAAATATTCGAGTACAAAGCAGCGCTTTGATTTCCTAAATCGGTTAACGCATAATCAATCTGAATGCCTTTGTATTTAAAACCGAGACCAATGTTAGGCTGAAAACTTAGTTTTTCGGTGTTATCCAACTGCATTACATTTTGAAAATTTCCTGCACCAGCTCTTAAAAAAACAAGATCAGTATATCCAAATTCAAAACCAACTGCAGGATCAATACTTACTGCTTTAGAAGAAATAATATCATTTGTCTGCTCAAAACGCATATTTAAATTTGCAGCTGCTAAAAGACTGTAATCGTTATGAAATTCAAATTTTCTTGAAACACCCAATTGAGCTTTTGGCAGCGTAATTTCGGTACTTTCTGGCAGCTCGTTGTTTTCTCCAGGAATAGCATCAGCAATTTTTTTGTACTCTTCTTCATCAATATTCCAAACATTGTAAGTTGTTGTAATATCGCGGAGCATTAAACCGAATTTCCAGTTATTGTGTGTAAACTGTAATCCAACATCAAAACCAAAACCCCATGAATTGGCAAATTTTCCAATAACTCTTCGAATAACTTTTGCATTTATTCCATACTGAAATCCTTCAACAGGAAGTTTTCTGGCGTATGAAAAAGTAAAACCATAATCAGCAGTAGAAAATAAACGAATTCTATTGTAATCAATATTTCCCTGACTGTCGATTAATTGGGTGGTATCCATAATATCATCGACACCAAAACGGATCATCGAAATTCCCCACGCACTTCTGTCGTCAATTGGGCTTGCATATCCAATAAAATCATATTGAGCGATATTGGCAAAATAACTGGCGTGCATTAAAGATAGTTGATGATCCTCAAGATTAGTTAAACCTGCGGGATTCCAATAAACAGCATTTACATCATTTGTAGAAGCTGTCACTGCGCTCGACATTCCTAATGCAGCGGCATCGACACCAATATTCATAAACTCATTCGAATATTTTCGAACGGTTTGGGCATACTGTGAAGTAAAAATCCAAAATAATGAAAACGCTAAAAGTTTCTTCAAAAGTTAGTTTTTTGCAGACTGAGGCCTGTTTTTAAATTTTCATCAAAAATAGAATATTTTGCGTATCTAATTTATTCCTTTTGATAAATATTACGAAAGAGATGTTTTTACTTGGCAAGCTTTAATAATTGATAAAGTTTAATTCAAACTTTAGTAACAATTTTTATAACTAATAGTAATTAATGTCGCTTATTTATGCGAAATTTGTCATTCAAAATTTATCAAATCTAAACATGAATATCAAAAAACACATTCCGAATCTAATTACTCTAATTAATCTTTTTTGTGGCTGCGTTGCAATAGTTTTTATTGCTAAAGCTATTGAAGCAGGTAATTTGGCTAATAATGAAATGGCTACATATAACTATGAAATAGCTTTTTTTATGGTTTGCCTTGGAATCTTTTTTGATTTTTTTGATGGTTTTTTCGCCAGATTATTCAAGGTTTCCAGTCCGCTTGGTCTTCAGTTAGACTCTCTTGCAGATATGGTTACCAGCGGTGTTGCTCCGGGATATGTTATGTACAGTTTGTTTTTAAAAAGTGCAAATCCGAATGATGTAATTTCATCTGTATATATTCCTTTTTTAGGATTTATAGTTACATTAGGTTCTTGCTACAGATTAGCTAATTTTAATATCGATACACGTCAGACAGATTCATTTATTGGTCTGCCAACACCTGCAAATTCGCTTTTTATTTTAAGTCTTCCTTTAGTTATTAAGTTTTCAGAATCATTAATGATTTTTGAAATGCTAACCAATCACTGGGTTCTTTTAGGAATTACTTTATGCAGTGCTTATATCTTAAATGCTGAAATTCCGTTATTTTCTTTAAAAGTTAAGAAATTCAATTTTAAAGATAATGCGTTACAGATTATCTTTTTGATAATTTCCTTTATTTTGGTTTTACTGCTTCATTTTACAGCAGTACCGTTAATTATTATTATCTACGTATTGCTGTCAATAGTAAATAATATCTTTTTGAAAAAGTAGTTATATCCGAATGGCAAGAAGAACTACCAGAAAAACAAAACAAGGAGGATCTTTTTTCGGCAGAGTAATTCGTTTTATCGTGTTTTCTCTGCTGGCAGTACTTTTCTTCGGAACAATTTATCATTATCGAGCCGGATTGGCATATTATCTTGGATTTAAAACAGACAAAGTTTTAGATGAAGATGAGGTTGATAAACACCTTTCAGATGTTAGAAATATTCGCGTTCTCGAAAATCACAAAGGAAAAGTGGTTGGTATTGATGTATCTGAGTTTCAGGGAAAAGTTGATTGGGAAGAAGTTGAAATTCTGGATGAAAAATATCCTGTGCAATTTGTTTTTATTCGTGCAACAGCCGGGAATGACCGTGTTGATAGACAATTTAAGCGTAATTGGGAAGGTGCAAAAGAAAATAAAATCATGCGTGGCGCTTATCATTATTACCGTCCAAATGAAAATTCAATAGAACAAGCCGATCTTTTTATTAAAACGGTAAAACTGCAAAAAGGAGATCTGCCTCCAGTTTTAGATATTGAAAAACTACCGAAAAATCAGTCTTTAGACAGTTTGAAAAAAGGTTTGAAACGCTGGTTAACTAAAGTAGAGAAACATTATCAGGTTCGTCCGATAATTTATTCCGGAGAAAGATATTATTCTGATTTCTTAAAAGAAGAATTTGGAGAATATTTATTCTGGATTGCTAATTATAATTTCTACAGAGAAAAAATTGAAGATGACTGGCTGTTTTGGCAGTTTACAGAAAAAGCTTCTCTGCCGGGAATTAAACATCGTGTTGATGTAAATATTTATAATGGTGATATAGAACAGCTGCAGTTTATTACGGTTGAATAGTTTGCACTCGCAGTTTTCAGTATTTACTGGAGACTGAATACTTTTAAAGGTATTATTTTGAGAATAAAAGTGCGAGCGGAATTAAGGCGATAAAAGCTAGAAAAATTAAAACTGAATAAGGATTAGCAAAATTTACTGTATATCCCATCCATTGAATTCTTTTTGGCGGAAGCAATCGTTTGTCTTTCGGGTTATAATAAAAACATCCCAAATACCAATTGTTTGGATCTTTGTGCCAATTGTCGTAATCTTCCTGAGTTGGTTTTTCGGAATTCATATTTTTAAAAAGTTTTCAGTCGCAGTTTTCAGTCACAGTCAAAAATTGAAAACTGCGACCGAAAACTGAATACTTTTTTAAAACTCTAATTTTTTCTTACGAAGTTCGAAGTTTTGCCCAAGATAAACACGGCGGACCATTTCATCTTCTACTAATTCTTCCGGAACTCCCGCTTTCAGAATTCCTCCCTCAAACATCAGGTACGTTTTATCTGTAATTGCTAAAGTTTCCTGAACGTTGTGATCGGTAATAAGAATTCCAATATTTTTATTTTTTAGCTGCGCTACAATTCTCTGAATATCTTCAACTGCAACCGGGTCAACTCCGGCAAAAGGTTCATCCAATAAAATAAACTTTGGGTCAGTTGCCAGGGCGCGTGCAATTTCGGTACGACGGCGCTCACCTCCAGAAAGTAAATCGCCTCGGTTGGTACGAATATGTTCTAAGCTGAATTCTTCAATTAAACTTTCCATTTTAGCGATTTGAGCTTCTTTAGAAAGTTTCGTTAATTGTAAAACGCTTAGGATATTATCTTCAATACTTAGTTTTCTAAAAACAGAAGCTTCTTGTGCCAGATAACCAATTCCTTGCTGTGCACGTTTGTACATAGGATAATCGGTAATATTTAAGTCATCAAGATAAATGTTTCCCTGATTTGGTTTTACCAATCCCACAATCATGTAAAATGAAGTTGTTTTTCCGGCGCCATTTGGGCCTAAAAGTCCAACGATTTCTCCTTGGTTTACTTCAACAGAAATTCCTTTTACAACACTACGTCCTTTATAGGTTTTGATTAAATTATCGGCTCTTAGCTTCATTTTTTTTAATTAGATAATATCTTAATTAGATAATGTGTCAATTTGATAATGAGATAATTATTATCTCTGTTGGCAAAATAAGATAAAATAAATTAATCAATTAAACGAATTAACATATCATATGAAAATTATCCAATTGACTAATTATCTCATTCTCTAATTATTTTCCCGCTTCTTCTAAAGCTTCCCAAAATTCGTAAGCTCTTCTTAAATGCGGAATTACGATTGTTCCTCCAACAAGAGTTGCGATTCCCATTGCTTCCATCATTTCTTCTTTAGAAATGCCTTCTTTATAACTTGTTTCTAAATGGTATTTTACGCAGTCATCACATCGTAAAACTGCCGAAGCCACTAAGCCTAAAAGTTCTTTTGTTTTTACATCTAGAGCTCCCGGTGCATACGCATTGGTATCAAGATTAAAAATTCGCTTTACAATTTTATTATTGTCAGCTAATAATTTTTCGTTCATTTTAGAACGATAGTCGTTAAATTCTTGAACTAAATCAGACATTTTCTTTTAATTTATTTTTATAGACAACCTTCGAAATCCAAATACTGATTTCGTAGATAATTAACATTGGAATTGCTACAATAGTCTGGCTCACAACATCTGGAGGTGTTACAATTGCAGCGATTATTAGAATGATAACAACAGCGTATTTCCAATATTTTCTTAAGAATTGAGGAGTAACTAATCCTAATTTGGTTAAGAAATAAATGATAATAGGCAGTTCAAAAAACAATCCGCTTGCCAAAATACTCGTTTTTACCATTCCCATATAAGAGTCTAAAGTAAACTGATTTACAACGACATCACTGATTGAGAAAGTAGCAACGAAATTTACAGACATTGGGATTACAACATAATATCCGAATACTACTCCTAAAAAGAAAAGTAAAGATGAAGTAAAGATGAAAATCTTAGCATGCTTTCTTTCTTTTTCATAAAGAGCCGGACTGATAAATTTCCAAAGTTCCCATAAAATATAAGGGAAACTTAAAATGAAACCGGCCAAAAGACACATCCATACAAAAATGTTTACCTGACCTTCCATTTCGGTGTTTTGAATAATAAAATTCAGTTCAGTAATACAGATGCTGTCTGCAAAACCTAATTGATGTGATAAATCACAAAACCATACATAAGTAAAAAATGTTGGTCGGGTTGGTCCCAAAATGATTTCATCAAATAAATAATCACTAATAAAATAAGTAACAAATGCCATAATGCATATTGCAATTGTACTTCTAACTAATAACCATCTTAGTTCTTCAAGATGATCAAGAAATGACATCTCGCCAAGGTTTTTCTTTGCCATTATACGATTCCTTCTTTTAAAATGTCATGTAAATGTAATACTCCTTTGTACTCGCCGTTGTCAGAAACAATAAGCTGTGTAATCGAAAAATCTTCTAAAATATTTAAAGCATCGACTGCCATAGTTTCTGATGATACTAATTTTGGATTTCTTGACATAATATCTTTTGCAGTTAAGTCAGCAATAGTATCTACGTCATTTAGCATTCTTCGGATGTCTCCATCGGTAATAATTCCCACAATTTTATCATTTTCGATAACAGCAGTTACGCCTAATCTTTTTTCTGAAATTTCAAAAATTACCTTTTTGACCGAAGTGTCCGGAGTAACAGCTGGTTTTAATGAATGCTCGATCATGTCTTTTACACGAAGCAGTAATTTTTTTCCTAAAGCACCTCCCGGATGATAAACCGCAAAATCTTCTGGTTTAAAATCGCGCATTTCCATTAAGCAGACCGCAAGAGCGTCGCCCATTACAAGCTGTGCTGTAGTACTGTTTGTTGGTGCTAAATTTATTGGGCAGGCCTCTGTGTCAACTGTAGTATTTAAAACGAAATCAGAACCTTTTGCTAAAAAAGAAGTAGTGTTTCCAGTGATAGCGATAAGCGTATTTCCAAAGCGTTTTAAAAGCGGTACCAAAACTTTAATTTCAGGACTGTTTCCGCTTTTTGAAATGCAGATTATGATATCGTCATTTTGAATCATTCCTAAATCTCCATGAATTGCTTCTGCAGCGTGAAGGAACATAGAAGGTGTTCCGGTTGAGTTAAAAGTAGCGACCATTTTTTGAGCAATAATGGCGCTTTTTCCTATTCCGGTAACGATCAATCGGCCTTTAGTTTCGTAAATACGCTGGACAGCTTCGAAGAAATTTTCGTCCAGAAAATCAATTAGCTTTGTAATTGCTTCACTTTCAGAAAGTATGGTTTTTTTGGCGATTGCCAGTATATTTTCTTTTGAGATCAAAACAGAATATTTAAAATTTGTATGTATAAAAGAAAGTTGTATCTTTATGTGTTGCAAATTTATACAAAAATATCCATTTAAATAAAGAATGAATTCAAACGAAATTGAAATACACAAGGAATTAAAGAAGTATTTCGGCTTTAGCCAATTTAAAGGCTTGCAGGAGCAAGTCATTACGAGTATTTTAGGTAAAACGAATACTTTCGTAATTATGCCTACGGGCGGCGGTAAGTCTCTTTGTTATCAATTGCCCGCTTTAATTCAGGACGGAACAGCTATTGTTGTTTCTCCTTTGATTGCTTTGATGAAAAACCAGGTCGATGCAATTCGAAGCCTTTCTTCAGAAAACGGAATTGCACATGTGTTGAATTCCTCTCTTACCAAAACAGAAATTGCACAAGTAAAAAAAGATATTAGTTCTGGTTTAACCAAACTTTTATATGTTGCTCCCGAATCTTTAACAAAAGAAGAATATGTTGCTTTTTTACAAAGTGTGCCTATTTCTTTTGTTGCGATTGATGAAGCGCACTGTATTTCAGAATGGGGACATGATTTTAGGCCTGAGTACAGAAATCTTAGAACCATTATTAAGCAATTAGGAAAAGTACCTATTATTGGACTTACTGCAACTGCAACCCCAAAAGTTCAGGAAGATATTCTTAAAAATCTGGATATGTCTGATGCAAACACTTTTAAAGCATCATTTAACAGACCTAATTTATATTACGAAGTACGTACAAAAACAAAAAGTATAGAATCGGATATTATTCGGTTTATAAAACAACATAAAGGTAAATCTGGAATCATTTACTGTTTAAGCCGTAAAAAGGTAGAATCGATTGCCGAAGTGCTACAGGTAAACGGAATCAGCGCTGTTCCTTATCACGCAGGTTTAGATGCTAAAACCCGTGCAAAACATCAAGACATGTTTTTGATGGAAGATGTAGATGTGGTGGTAGCAACAATCGCCTTCGGAATGGGAATTGATAAACCAGACGTTCGTTTTGTAATTCACCACGATATTCCAAAATCATTAGAAAGTTACTATCAGGAAACGGGTCGTGCCGGTCGTGATGGAGGAGAAGGACACTGTTTGGCTTATTACTCCTATAAAGATGTAGAAAAGCTTGAGAAGTTCATGTCGGGAAAACCAGTTGCCGAACAGGAAATTGGTTTTGCTCTTTTGCAGGAAGTGGTGGCTTACGCCGAAACTTCGATGTCACGCCGAAAATTCCTTCTGCATTATTTTGGAGAAGAATTTGACAGCGAAACCGGAGAAGGCGCCGATATGGATGACAACGTTCGTAATCCGAAAAATAAAATTGAAGCCAAAGAACAAGTTGTCAAACTGCTTGAAATTGTTCGTGACACCAAACATATTTATAAGTCAAAAGAAATTGTATTTACATTAATTGGCCGTATAAATGCGGTAATTAAAGCGCATAAAACCGATACACAATCTTATTTTGGTTCAGGTTCAGACCATGACGAAAAATACTGGATGGCTTTGCTTAGACAAGTTTTAGTTACAGGATATTTATCTAAAGACATTGAAACATACGGAGTAATTAAAATTACTCAGGAAGGTTTAGACTTTATTAAAAAACCAGTTTCGTTTATGATGTCTGAAGATCATGAATACACAGAAGCTGATGACGAAACTATTGTAACCGGAGGAAAATCATCTGGTACTGCCGATGAGGTTTTAACCGGAATGCTTCGCGAACTTCGCAAAAAAGTTGCCAAAAAACTTGGAGTTCCTCCATTTGTAGTTTTTCAGGATCCTTCTCTTGAAGACATGGCTTTAAAATATCCAATTACTTTACAGGAATTATATAATATTCATGGTGTAGGTGAAGGAAAAGCTAAAAAATATGGAAGCGAATTCGTTGCCTTAATCAGCCGATATGTTGAAGACAATGATATCATTCGTCCTGATGATTTAGTAGTAAAATCTACCGGAGTAAATTCTGCCAATAAATTATACATTATTCAGAATATAGACAGAAAACTGCCATTGAGCGATATTGCTTCTGCAAAAGGATTAACGATGGATGCTTTAATAAAAGAAATGGAGCAAATCGTTTATTCTGGTACCAAATTAAATATCAAATACTGGTTAGATGATATTTTAGATGATGACCAGCAGGAAGAAATTCACGATTACTTCATGGAATCAGAATCTGATAAAATAGAAGATGCCTTAAAAGAATTTGATGGTGACTACGATATTGATGAATTGCGTTTAATGCGTATTAAGTTCATCAGCGAAGTCGCTAATTAAGAAGTTTACAGTCGCAGTTTACAGTCTCAGTAAACTGCGGCTTGAAATTTAGTCTCAGTGAAGAAACTGTAAACTGCGACCGAAAACTGTGACTTCAATCATCCTTCATAAACCTCCCCTCGATGCGGTTTTAATGCATCTCTTACCTGAATCATATTTTCGTCAGTAACCACCATAAAAGCGGTTGCATGCATATCATTAAGAATTGAAAAGCCTGTAATATTTAAAGGTAATTTCTCAATTGCTATATATTCTTTAAGGTGTATTTCGTGATGTTCTGCCGTTTTTGCAGAAGCCGGACCGCGAAAATCCCAAATCAGTTTTATTTTTCTAGACATTTTTTTTATAGGTGCAAAGGTTCTGAGTTGCAAAGGTACAAAGGTTAGTTGAAAAAAAGGTGCTGAGGTTCTGAGTGACTAAGATTCTAAGTTTTTTCTGTAGAGACGTACTGCAATGTATCTAACTGATTAAAAGAAATCTTTTTAATCATAATAATCTGTGGCCAAATTTTACACTAAACATAAAATCTCATTTCAAAATAGTACTTTTGCATCTTCTTTTCATAGAAAGAAAAGCTAATAGAATAAATAAGACACAATGCCAAGAGAACTTTTACTTCAGGTAACACCAGAAATTGCAGCAAACGAAATACTGCTTAAAGACTATTTATCTAAACAAATAAAAGTTTCTGCGCAGGAAATTCAGCATGTTTCAATTTTAAAACGCTCTATTGATGCGCGCCAAAAAGCGATTAAAATCAATTTAAAAGTTCTTATTTATTTAAAAGGTGAACCGTTTCAGGAAACTAAAATAGAACTTCCTATATATAAAGATGTTTCTTCTGCACAAGAAGTTATTGTCGTGGGTGCAGGTCCGGCCGGACTTTTTGCAGCTTTGCAATTAATAGAATTAGGTTTAAAACCAATTGTTCTTGAACGCGGAAAAGACGTTCGAGGTCGTCGTCGCGATCTAAAAGCAATAAACCGTGAACATATCGTTAACGAAGATTCTAATTATTGTTTTGGCGAAGGCGGAGCAGGAACGTATTCTGACGGTAAATTATATACCCGTTCTAAGAAACGCGGCGATGTAACTAGAATTTTAGAACTTTTGGTAGCTTTTGGAGCTTCAGAAGATATTTTAGTAGAAGCACATCCACACATCGGAACCAATAAACTTCCAAAAATTATCGAAGATATTCGAAACAAAATTATCGAATTTGGCGGTGAGGTTTTATTTGATACCAGAGTTACAGATATTTTGGTAAAGAATAATGAAGTTGAGGGAATCGTTACTCAAAATGGAGATAAAATTCACGCCAATAAATTGATTTTGGCAACCGGACATTCAGCGCGTGATATTTTTGAATTACTGGATAAAAAGAAAATTTTAATAGAAGCAAAACCTTTTGCTTTAGGCGTTCGTGCCGAACATTCTCAGGAATTAATAGACAGCATTCAATACAGTTGCGATTTCCGTGGGGAGCATCTGCCTCCGGCGCCATATTCTATTGTAAAGCAGGTAAACGGACGCGGTATGTATTCGTTTTGTATGTGTCCGGGAGGTGTAATTGCACCTTGTGCTACAAGTCCCGGCGAAGTAGTTACAAACGGCTGGTCGCCATCAAAACGTGATCAGAGTACTGCAAACTCTGGAATTGTTGTTGAATTAAAATTAGAAGATTTTAAACCTTTTGCCAAATTTGGAGCTTTAGCCGGAATGGAATTTCAAAAAAGCATCGAACAAAAAGCATGGCATTTGGCAGGGCAGACTCAAAAAGTTCCGGCACAAAGAATGGTCGATTTTACTCAAAATAAAGTTTCTGCTGATATTCCTAAAACCTCTTATGTTCCGGGAACTACTTCGGTAGAAATGGGACAGGTTCTTCCGGGATTTTTATCACAGATTATGCGCGAAGGTTTTAGAGAATTTGGGAAATCAATGCGTGGTTATTTAACTAACGAGGCTATTTTACACGCACCTGAAAGCCGAACTTCATCACCAGTCAGAATTCCAAGAGATCCAATGACTTTAGAACATTTGCAGATTAAAGGTTTGTATCCTTGTGGAGAAGGAGCAGGTTATGCGGGCGGCATTATTTCGGCAGCAATTGATGGTGAAAAATGTGCTTTGATGATTGCTGAATCATTGAAATAATTCGTTGGCGGGGCTTTCGGGTTATCAAATTTTGTAATATATTTATTGCTATATTTTAATAATTATACGCCCAATGAAAAACTTCTTTTCTAATTTGTTTAATAGAAACAACGATCCAAAATCGATAATTTCTTTTGATGTTATTGATCCCATATATTCTTATTTGTATAACCAGCAGTCAAGTCTTGAATTTAAAGTAAAAGGCATTAAAGATAATGTTACGGTTAATTTATTTTATTTTCCCGGTTCATTAGATCACGAAGAAGGCAGGGCAGAAATCAAAAAAGCCGGTTTTAATAATTCGTATGAAGTTTTAAATGAGCTTTATAAGAAAATGAATATTGGGATTCTTTCTGATGAGCAGATTCAAGAAGGATTAGAATATGATTTTATGCATATTCAGTTTTATTCAGAACCTACTTCTGATGAAAAAAAGTTTTTTAAACAATCCATTAAAAATTTCGTTATCTTTTTTTGCTGTACCAATAGTCTGGAAATAAACGATTTTAAAATTCTGTATTCAGGAACACATTTCTTCGATTATACAAAAGGTCTGCTGGAAAGTGAACTTTTAGATTTTAATAATCCAAAAAATGAAAGTCAGGTAATAGGAGTTAAAGATTTTAAATTGGTTTTACAAGGAATCTCCCAGTATTTAAATCTCGAAATTCCGGAAAGCGTTGAGCTTCCTTCTCAGGAAAATTTAATAGAAACCGAAGAAGTTAAGCTGGAAACTTTTGAAGAGTTTATAAACTTAGTTTCAAGAGGCAGTATTGAAGAAAAAGAACTAAAAAAACAATCCAAAAAGCTTTTCAAAAACTACCAAAAAGACACTGACGAATATCATGATATTGTCGAGGGGCATTTTGATTTTTTCGAAAGTATTGATGCCTGGAACAGCGACTGGAAATTTGACCCCGAAGATGCTGAATATTTTATTTCTAAAATGATTGGTGAAAATCTTAATTTCGAATATCCCGAAGAAACCTACAGCCACGATTTGTTTCCTTACATTCAATCGGCATTAGAAAAACGAGGTTTAGAATTAATGAGCTACAATACAAATGGAGATAATTATTTGTTTTTTGTTGCCAATAAAGAAAATGTTGGCAGGATTTTAGAATTATCTGAAATTACTAAGATTGAGATTGATCAATTGTAGCTTTATTAATCGCAACAAATTATTTTATAGAACCTTTGTCAAAGTTTAAACTTTGACAAAGGGATGAGAAGATTGCGCTGAAATTGATCCTGAAAATTTATAACGACAATTAAGGAATTAAAATAATTTTCCCTGTACTTTTTCTGCTTTCCAAGAAATCATGTGCCAGTTTTCCTTCAGATAATTTAAATGATGTTGGTTCAGAAAGTTTGATCTTTCCTTCGATAATCCAATTAAATAATTGAGCTGCACGTTTAATTCGTTCTTCTTTTGAATTTAAATAACTCCATAAATCGCCTCCGGTTAAAGTCTTAGAACCGTCCATCAGCATTCTTGGATCTACAGGTGCTGGATCACCGCCCGCCATTCCGAAGAAAACGACTTGTCCGCATTCTTTTGTGACTTCGAAACTTTCCATTAAAGTGCTCCCAATACTATCATAAACAACATCGACACCATTTGCAGCAACTTTAAAAACCTGAGATTTCCAATCGTCATTATAAAGAAAAATATGATCTGCACCTTGGTCAAAACCAACTTTTGCTTTTTCAGCTGATGAGGTTAAACCAATAATAGATGCGCCAAGAAGTTTACTAATTTGAGTTAGAATCTGACCGACTCCGCCGGCAACAGCGTGAATTAAAACAGTTTCTCCTTTTTGAGTTTTATGGCTGTCTGTAGCCAGATAATGAGCTGTTAAACCCTGAAGTAAGACAGAAGCAGCAGTTTCAAACGAAATATTTTCAGGTAATGGTAAAACGTGATTTATATTTACAGCAACCAGTTCTGCATTGGCAAATGGCGCATCGGCAAAAGCTACACGATCGCCAACTTTATATTCAGAGTGATTATTAGCATTAACTACGATTCCGGCTCCTTCATAACCTGCAATAAAAGGCGGATTTCCTTTTAAATGATAATTTCCCTTTCGTCTGTAAACGTCAGCAAAATTTAGTCCGATAGCTTTCATCTCGACTAAAATTTCATCGTTTTTTAATTGTGGATTCGGAATTTCGATATATTCTAAAACATCTGAATCTCCGAAAGTAGAGAAGGTAAGTGCTTTCATTTTTAATTTATTTAAGAATGTAAAGTTCGGGAAAAATCAAAAGGAAAAGCTTATTTTTTCTTTGCCACTCCCGATAGTTATCGGGAACGGCAGAAGAACTAATTATATCTTAGGAAACTTCATATCATTAAAAGTACTTTTTTGTTTAGCCAAAGCTTCGATATCCTGCCATTTTCTTGGAGAATCTGCAGACAGGTTTTCGTATGAATCTTTAAGCATTAATATGTCATCTTCGATACGAACACCAATGTTCCACCATTTTTTATCGCATTTACTGTTTGCCGGAATATAAATTCCGGGTTCAACAGTAAGAATCATGTTTTCTTTTAAAGTTCCCATATAGTTTCCTTTGTCATGAACATCTAAACCAAGAAAGTGAGAACAACCGTGCGGATAATAAATTCGGGCATCTTTTGGATCTGTAATAATTCCTAATTTAATTAATCCTGCAGCTACAACTTCCTTAGACCTTTTGTTTAAATCCTGAATTGGTGTTCCTTCTTTGCAAAGCTTAAAAACTTCTTCCTGAGCTTCGTAAACTATCTGATAGATAGCTTTTTGTTCCTCAGTAAATTTTCCGTTTGCCGGAATCGTTCTGGTAACGTCTGCAGAATAACCGTGATATTCTGATCCAACATCCATTAATAACAATTGGTTGTCAATTTTAGTGGCGTTGTTGTCATTATAGTGTAAAATACAGCCATTTCCTCCGGCGCCTATAATTGGCGGATAACCTTCGCCTTCGGCACCATAATGTCTATGAACGTAAGCATGAATTCCATCTGCTTCGTTTTCGCTCATATCAGGGCCTACAGCTTTCATTACTTCGTTGTGAGCAATACAGGAAAGTTTTACAGTTTTGCGCATTACTACTAATTCTTCGGGAGTTTTAATTTCACGAAGCGAATTGGTAATATTGTTAAACAAATCTACAGAAGCTTTATCTTCTGCTATAATTCCGGTTTTCGTTTTAAAAAATTGTAATAATGAATATAAATTGTCAATGTTCTTGCTTGCCTCAACATCTGTTGGGATATTATCGTAAATGATTTTATCAAATTTTTTAAAATCAATTTCAAAAGTATTAAAGTCTTTACCGTTGTAAACTTTTGTAAATCCTAGTTTCGATTTTGCGCCTTCAATTCCTAAACGTCTTCCTGTCCAGGTTTCTTTTTGTGCATTTCTCTCTCTTACAAAAAGAACTTCGGTATATTTTTCGGTTCCCTGCGGTTCTTTAAAAAGCAATAAAACAGCATCTGGTTCTTTATAACCGGTTAAATAATACATATCCGGATTTGCATGGTAATTGTAATTGACGTCTTTAGAGAAGACTCTTTCAGGATAAGAAAAAACTACAGCTGCAGAATTTGCAGGCATTAAGTTTCTAAAAGCTTCGCGTCGTCCTTGATGAAATTCTTTTGTGAGATAATCTGTTGGAAGGTTTTCCTGCGATTGAACAAGCGAAGTGGTCAATGCAAATACAAACAAAAATAGGAATTGTTTCATTTTTTGGTTTTTTATTGATGATTTTGGTCTTTTTGATAGATGCAAATTACAAAAAAAATAGTGTCACTTGTTTTATTTTAAACATCTGGGCTGTAAAACTTTAAATAATTTGTAGTAACTTAGAGACAGAAAATAACGGCTTTAGATAAAATTTAAACTTAAGAAAAGCTGTAACTGGGCATGAATATTGAGAATAGGATTTTATAGAATTATTTTAGTTCAAAAAACAAAACAAATTATAAATCTTTAAAAAACATTTTATGAAAAAATACACAATTGCCGTCCTTTCAGTTTTAACGCTATTATTTGCTTCATGCAAGACTGCAAAAACAGATAAAAGTGCCGACGATTTATTTGGTACAACTTGGGAATTAGAATATATCTCTGGACCAAGAATTGCTTTTCAAGGCTTATATCCAAATAAAAAACCACAGCTTACTTTTGACCAAAAAGAAACAAAAGTGTATGGTAATAACGGATGTAATGGTTACAGTGCAGCTTATGTCTTAAAAGGAAAGTCTTTGACTTTTGGAGAAGAGGGGCCAACTACAATGATGTTTTGTGAAGGTGGCGGAGAACAGCAGTTTTTAAAACAAATCAGGCTAATTACAAGTTATTCTATTGATAAAGATGGCAAATTAAATTTAATTCAGGGCGATGTGCCAATGATGAGATTTAAAAAAGCAGCAAAGCAATAGTATTCAAAATCAAAATAAGGAAAGCAAGCTGTCTCAAAAGGACAGCTTTTTTATTGGACGAAATATTATAAAATTTGTAAAGCCCCAGCGGGGTAAAATATTTATAGAATTTCATAAGACAAATTAAAAAGCTCCGGAGGAGCGACATATTTTTTAATAATCTAATTATATGCCGCTCCTCCGGAGCTTTTATGTTGTATACATTTATTCTTTGCTATAAATATTTCGCTTCTCCGAAGCTTAAAAAAAGACAGTCTTTTAAATATACGTTAATGCTCTTTATTTCTTTTTGAGTTTGTCTTTAAAAACTTTTTCAAACTTTTCTAGTTTGGGCTGAATTACCATTTTGCAATACGGCTGGTTTTTATTGTTTGCATAATAATTTTGATGGTAATCTTCGGCTTTGTAAAAAACTTTAAAAGGCTCTACTTTTGTTACAATTGGGTTGTTGTACACTTTTGCTTTGTTCAATTCAGCAATAATACTTTCAGCAGCTTTTTTTTGTTCGTCATTTTTGTAGAAAATAACAGAACGGTATTGTGTTCCAACATCAGCTCCCTGACGATTTAAAGTTGTGGGATCATGAACCGTAAAAAAGACTTTGAAGATTTCATTAATATCAGTTATGTTTTTGTCGTATGTTATTTGAACTACTTCGGCATGACCAGTTGTTCCGGTACAGACTTCTTCGTAAGAAGGATTTGCGACTTTCCCTCCTGAAAATCCAGAAACAACAGATTTTACTCCGTCCAGATTTTCATAAACGGCTTCAACGCACCAGTAACAGCCGCCGCCGAGTGTAATAGTTTCCAGATTCGCCTTTTTATTTTGCGAAATGCCATTCAGCGAAAGCGCTAAAAGACATATTAAAAGTATATTTTTCATTTGTAGATTATTTAGTATCCGGAACAAAATCAAGAGCAATCGAATTCATGCAGTAACGTTTTCCGGTTGGTTCCGGACCATCGTCGAATATATGGCCTAAATGTCCGCCGCAACGTCCACAAAGCGCTTCTGTTCTTTCCATTCCAAGTGAGTTATCATCTTTAAAAACAATGCTTTTTTTGTTTTCCTGTTCAAAGAAACTCGGCCATCCGCAGCTGCTCGAAAATTTGGCGGTCGATCTAAAAAGCAAGTTACCGCATGAAGCACAGTAATAGGTTCCTTTTTCGTCAGTATTCCAATATTTGCCTGTAAAAGGTCTTTCGGTATCGGCTTCACGCATTACGGCATACACATCTTCGGGAAGGACTTTTTTCCATTCGGCGTTGCTTACATTGAGTTTTGTTGTGTCGGTATTTGAATAATATGGATTTCCGGGTTTATTGATTTTATTTTCCATAATGGCCGTTTTTGCAGGTTGTTTTTTTGTGTTTTGCCCGCATGCCTGAAGAATAAAAAGCGGAATCAAAAAGCAAAGGCTGAAAATTAGGTTTTTAGATTTCATAAATTTTTGATGTATTTATCTGTATTTCAAAGATACGTCGAGATTTAGCTTCAAATTACAGTGTTTCTTATTATTGAGATTTTTTTAAGTGTGTTTTAACTTTTTATTAGTTACGTAAAATAATGCAGTGTAGTTTTTATGTCTTAATTTTAACAGCTTTTAATTTTTAGCATAAATTATAATACTGTAAATCAGAAAAATAGAAATTCAGTCTGGAGTTGAACTTTTGACAATCTTAATTAGCATTTTTAAGCCATTTCTTTTTTCGTATTTTTGTTTGCTTAAGAAGCCTTATGACAGAAGAAAACGTAATACTAGTTAATCAAAACGATGAACAGATTGGCTTAATGCCAAAATTAGAAGCACATGAAAAAGCGCTTTTGCATCGTGCCTTTTCGGTTTTTATTTTGAATAGTAAAAACGAAATTATGCTGCAGCAGCGAGCACATCATAAATACCATTCTCCTTTACTTTGGACAAACACTTGCTGCAGTCATCAAAGAGAAGGCGAAACAAATATTGAAGCAGGAAGCCGAAGATTGTTTGAGGAAATGGGTTTTAAAGCCGAATTAAAAGAGTTGTTTCATTTTATATATAAAGCGCCTTTTGATAACGGTTTAACAGAGCATGAGCTGGATCATGTTATGATTGGTTATTATAATGAAGAACCAAACATAAACCCTGATGAGGTAGAAGACTGGAAATGGATGAGTATTGAAGATGTTAAAGCAGATATTGAAAAACAGCCCGAAATTTATACCGTATGGTTTAAGATAATTTTTGACGAATTTGATCATTATCTGGATGACCATAAATTATAACCAAACCAACCAAAGACCTAAATGAGAGTAACCATATCAAGAAAAGCGCATTTTAATGCTGCACATCGGCTGCATAGGAAGGACTGGTCATTAGAAAAAAACAATGCCGTTTTTGGAAAATGCAACAATCCCAATTTTCATGGTCATAATTATGGTTTAACAGTAAGTGTTACAGGAAAAATTGACCCGGAAACTGGTTTTGTTTTAGATGTGAAAGTATTAGCGGATATTATACTGGAAGAAGTAGAAATTCCGTTTGATCACAAAAACCTGAATCTGGACGTTCCGGAATTTCAGGATTTGAATCCAACTGCAGAAAATATTGCCGTTGTGATATGGAATAAAATTAGAAAAAGAATTCAGCCCGATTTTGATTTAGAAATCGTGCTTTATGAAACAGACCGCAATTTTGTAACTTATAAAGGAGAATAATAAATGTCATTGAAAATAGGAGATATAGTTCCGAATTTTACTGCCAAAGATAGTCACGGAGAAGTTTTTGAAAGCAAAAATGTGTTAGGACGAAAGCCCTTAGTGATTTATTTTTACCCTAAAGATAATACGCCTGGCTGTACTACAGAAGCCTGCAGTTTTAGGGATCAATACGAAGATTTTAAAGATTTAGGGGCTGAGGTAATTGGAATAAGTGCCGATAGTGTAAAATCGCACCATAAATTTGCCAACAAACATCAGCTGCCGTTTATTTTACTTTCTGATGAGGACAAACGATTAAGACATCTTTTTGGTGTTAAAAACAATTTGTTTGGACTTATACCAGGAAGAGTAACTTTTATTATTGACAGAAACGGAGTAGTGATTTATATTTTTGACAGCATGAATGCTGCAAAACATATTCCGAAAGCACTGGAGATTATAAAAGAATTAGTATTGTAGATTTAAAAAATAGTATTAGATCGTTGTTTAATTAATATAGATATTAGCCCTTAAAATTAGAACATGAAACCAAACTTGTACCCATTGCAATTTGAACCAATCCTGAAAGAAAGAATCTGGGGAGGTGAGAAATTAAAAACAGTATTAAACAAACCGATTACTTCTAAAATCACCGGTGAAAGCTGGGAATTGTCTACTGTAGAAGGAGATGTAAGCACCGTAGCTAACGGAGAATTAAAAGGAAAATCATTAATGGATTTGATTAATGAAACGCCAGACGAAATTCTTGGAACAAGAGTTTACGAGCGTTTTGGAAAACAGTTTCCTTTACTTTTTAAATATTTAGATGCACGCGAAGATCTTTCGATCCAGGTGCATCCAAACGATAAACTGGCAAAAGAACGTCACAATTCATTTGGAAAAACTGAAATGTGGTATGTTATGCAGGCCGATGCTGATTCTAGAATTATTGTAGGTTTTAAAGAAAATTCGAGTAAAGAAGAATATTTAAAACATTTGCACGATAATACCTTAGTTTCTATTCTCGATGGCGTAAAAGCAAAAGCAGGAAACGTTTTCTTTTTAGAAACCGGAACCGTTCATGCAATTGGAGCAGGTTTAGTAGTTGCCGAAATTCAGCAGACATCTGATATTACGTATCGTTTATATGATTTTGATCGTGTAGATGCACAGGGGAATAAAAGAGAATTACACGTAGATTTAGCACTTGATGCTATAAACTACAATAAAGTCGATACGCAGAAGAAATACGATTCAAAAGCCAATACTTCAAATACAGTTGTAGATTGTCCTTATTTCACGACAAATTTTATTCCGTTAGAAGATAAAGTACAGGTTTCTAAATCTGGAGAAACATTTACCGTTTATATGTGTATTGAAGGAAGTTTTGAAATTGAATATGACGGGTTCAAACACACTTACATTAAAGGAGATACTGTTTTGGTTCCAGCTGCGATAAATGCATTTGTTTTGAGCGGAAAAGCTTCAATTTTAGAAATTTACATTTCTTAACACTTATTCTAAAGATAATATGTACTTTTGCAGACGCAAATTAAAATTATAATAAAAATGGCAAACGTTAAAAATTTAAAGAAAGACATCAATTTTGTATTAGGAGATATTATTGAGGCAGTTTACTTGTTTGAGATGTCTACAACAGGAAATCCAACTCCAGAAACGAATGCTTTGATCGATGAAGCTATTGCTGCATTTGATACTTTAATTACAAAAGTGAACGCTAAGAACGTTGAAAATAAAAAAGCACATTTCAAACAAATCAATGTTGAATTAGAACAAACTGCTAATCAATTGATTGAAAAAATCAACGCGCTTTAAGCAAAAAAAAGTGTAAAAAAGTGCAAATTTATTTTGGGAAATTGAAAAACCGCTTTATATTTGCACCCGTAATGACGCCGATGTAGCTCAGCTGGCTAGAGCAGCTGATTTGTAATCAGCAGGTCGTGGGTTCGAGTCCCTCTATCGGCTCAACGGAAACCATCACAGAAATGTGGTGGTTTTTTTAATTATAGAGAGAGGTGTGAATTTTTTTTTGGAATATTAAAAAACATTTATATCTTTGCACTCGCAAAATAGGCCGATGTAGCTCAGCTGGCTAGAGCAGCTGATTTGTAATCAGCAGGTCGTGGGTTCGAGTCCCTCTATCGGCTCAAAAACCATCACAGAAATGTGGTGGTTTTTTTTATGCTCAAAAATGATCCCAATTTTAAGATTTCTGTTTGTTGCTAATAAAAAAAAGGTCTAAGTAATTTTGTTTTGATGATATACCTGCTTTTTAATGCTTCAAATTATTAATAACGATTTCTTAACGTCTTCGGGTAGAAATTTGTTGATTTAAGGCATAAAAAAAGCCCTGAATTTCTCAGGGCTTTTTTTGTGTTTGTAAACGAAAATTATTTTTGTGCTTCAGCTGCTGTAGTTTCAGTTTGAGCAGCTGTAGGAGCTTTTTGTTCTTCTTTTTTGATGTCAGCTACATATTTTGTCAATTTCTTTCCGTAAAGTGACTGCGCTACTTTTGGAGTCATTGATTTTTGAATCGTATCAAGAAACTTAAGATTGATGTCGTAAATCTCTGCTAAAGCAATATAAGGTGCTACTTCGTGATCTTTATTGTTAATGGCGAAGTTTGTAGCATATAAATATTTTCTTTTAATGTTTGACTGCTGTTTTGCGTCAAGGCTGTCAAGAGTTTTTTGGTCTTGTCTTTTTAAAGCTTTGAATTTTGCTTCAACCATCGAAAGATTTTCATCTCTAAAACGAGTGTTTATTTTTTGATATTCTTCGTATAATTCCTGGTTTTTAGAACCTGTGATTTTTGCGCTTGCAATAAAATTATCCAAATTAGTTTCGATATTCATATTTCCAGGCTCAGCAAAGAATAAGATATTATTGTCTAAAGAATTCGTTACACCGCGATCTAAAAATAAGTAAAGCATTTCTGGAGATTCTAATTTAATATCTCTTTCAAAAGCTGAATTTCCGTCGATTTTAATACTGTCAATGGCAACAAGAGATGTATCTACAATTCTCTGGATATATAAAGTTCCGGTTTTTAAACCTTTTATGTTTCCTGTAATGTGTAAGTTATCAGCAGATTCTTTTTTGTCGCACGATGCAAGCAGTGCAAGAGTAACAAAGGCAATAATTGATTTTTTCATTAGTTTATTGGATTTTGGTGCAAAATAAAGAAAATAGTTTGAATGTAAATAAGACGCTGTTTAATTTTTCTAAAAAATAAAATCCCAATCTGTTTCTAGATTGGGATTTGTATATTTTTTTTAAAATGAATGAGTTACATTCCTAAATTATAAGTTGCTCCATTTTGATGCGTGTAAGTATATTGAGCATCGCAGGCATTATTTCCGTAATCTATAACACCATTTAATGAGCCGCCTTCAATTTTTAATTTCCCTTTAGAAATATATTCGCAGGAGTATTTTTTTAACAGTGTTTCCTGCACCGTTAAAGTCAGAGTTCCTTTGTCTGAAATTATAGTGTGGTTTCCTTCGGGCATTTCGTAAACGTTATCTTCTAAAACATAAGGAGTGTCTACGCCGGCAGTTTGTTTAACTGTCTCAGTTCCTGAACTTGTAAAAATACGGCCAGGATTATCAGTAAGTTTTCCGTTAGTTACTTTTCTTGTCCATTGCGGTACCGTTGCAGCAGTTGTTGTATTAGTGTATTCTATTGTTCCTTCAATTTTATAAGGGCCAACATAATAATCTATTCTTTCGATAGTCATTTTGCTTCCAGTAGTAATTATTGAACCAGAAAGAGTAATTTTTAATTTGCCTTTTCTTGTAATTTGATTAATTGTACATCCTGTTCCATAATCTACAGTAAAAACCTTTGGGTATGTGGTTTCTGAAGGTATGGTAATGTTTGCACAGGTTCCTGGTGAAACTTCAGATGGTTTTGCTGCAGGATTACTATTTGTTGCAGACAATGCGGTTTTAATATCCATTTCATTTATCGCATCGATTACTAATGATGCACTTACAGTGGTTGTGTCTGCTTGGTTTACAACATCATCATTGCCTGTGCATGAAATGTACATAAGTGCCGAAGCACAAAAAGCGGTAATTAAAATAGCTGTTTTTTTCATATTGGTTTTTGTTTAAGATTAGATTAAAGGCGATCAAATTTAATAAAAAAAAGAATCTGTAAACTAAAACTTGAAAATTCTGCTTTTTATTGTTTTGAATTTTAACTAGTTGTAAGTCAGTATGTGTAAGCGTAAATTTATTGTTAGTTTTAAAACGAGAGAATTGCTTTTTTCGCTATTGAAAATCATAAAAAAATCCCGCATTTGCAGGATTTTAGTAAAGAATGTTTTTAAAACTATTTTTTTGCCACGAGATCGAGATCATTATTTGAGGCTATTCCCCAGCTTATTCCAAGAAAAGAAACCAGATTGTCTGTTTTTTCAAAGTTTTTACCAAAACCTCCATTTATGGTAAATCTTTCATTTATTTTATATTTAAGATTTCCAACAGATCTGTAATTGTCTTTTTGATTTGTTCGATTGATATATTCATACGCAATTGAAAAATCATTAAACTGGAACTCGATTTTTGCTCCAACGTCCAGATTTTTTTCTTTTTTATAAGCCAGAACCGCGGGATCAAAAATTGTTTCGTCAATTAAATATCGTGTATATTGGTAAAAGTTTAGATAATTTTTGCTGGATTTGCCAAGTTTTACATTTGTGTTTAAGGTAAGCCATGCTCCATAACGGCCAAATTTGCCTGATTTAAATTCATTTTGATCAAAAAAATGATTGTAAGCTGTTCCAAAATCAGCCGTAAATAATGGTTTTATAGTTTCTAAAGTATCAATTGAAGTATAAATTTCAGCAGTAAACTTTTTATATTCATCTATTGTCGAAAGTTTATTGATTTTATCTAGATCCCATTGATTGTATTCTGGAGTTCCTGATTGATAAGGGTTTGTATCAAGCATTAAATTTTTATCGACTATTTCGGCAAATTTGTCCAGTTTCTTTAAAAGAGTGTCGACAAATGCCTGTCTTTCTTTTCTATTGACTGTTATTAGATTGGTTCTAATTCCAATAGAAACATTTTGAATGGTATCTTTTTTTACTGCTGCTAATGAAAAAGAAAGGTTTTTATAAGGCTTGGAATATGCTTTTTGATTTTCTTTAATCACATAATCAGTCAGATTTCGCTTCTTTTCAGAAAATACCCAATAAGGTGTAAATTCCAGCGCATAATCAGTTGGAAAACCTTTGCTTTCGTTTACGCTGTTTATTACGCTTAAAGTAAAAGCTTGTGTGGTAGACGGTGTGCTGATAATAGTAGGCGAATAATCAAGTATTGTAAAAGCCGGAGCATTTGGCAGTTCTAGATCAGTTATTTTAATTTCGTTTGCTGCTTGCGAAAATAATTTAAGAGTTATTAGAAACAGTACGAAGATCAGCTTTGTTTTCATTTGATTTCGATTATTTTAGTTACTAATAAAATCATTTTATTATCAGAAATGATCATCTCATCTGCTTTGCAGTTGTAAATTATACTTTGATGAAAGTTTCCGGGTTTATCATCATCTTCAAGCAGATTGTAGTTGATTTTGAGTTTTTTTATAAACTCATCTGTATCTTTTATTTTTTGAAGATCAAAATAGGTTTTAATTAGAATCCTGAATTTATCTTGATAATCGCTGCTTTTGCCAGCTTCAAAGAAATCAATATTTCCGTTTCCGGGGGTAGAATCTTTAATGGTTGTTTTTTTCCAGGTTTCAGTATCTTCTTTTTCAACCCAGGTTCGGGATAAATACTTGTAGTCAAAATTAACCTGCAAAAATAGTTTGGATTTTTTAGGTTCTTTTGTTTTAAAAGTTTCCATAGTATATTGGTTAAGTTATGTTTTTGGGTTTTTACAATGCAATTTCCTGTTAATTGTAATGAAGTAAAATTACATAAAATGGAATTCTTAGAGTGCGTACAAATACTTGTTTTTTAGTGAATTATCTTTTTGTTAATATTGTAAAAATAAAAAATCCTGCAAAAGCTAATTTGCAGGATTTAAGAAATATTCTATATCAAAGATTATTTAATCATTTCAAAACTTCTTTTTACGAAAGCCGTTAACGCTTCGCCTTTTAATAAGTTTTGAGATAATTTAGCTAAATCTAAAGCTTGTTTTACTAAATGCTCTTGGTGTGTTTTGTCTTCGGTATTTAAAATGCTCGATGCTAAATCTGAGTTAGTATTTACAACCAAATTGTACATCTCCGGCATATTACCCATTCCAAACATTCCGCCACCGCCAGTCTGGCTCATTTCTTTCATTCTTCGCATAAATTCTGGCTGCGTAATAATGAATGGCGCTGCCTGAGAATCCATAGCTTCTAGCTGAACGCTGTAAGCTTTTGGAATGTAAGCTTCTAATGAAGTTTTTAAAGCTGCTTTTTCGTCATCAGATAATTTTGAAATTGTATTTTCTTCTTTTTTGATTAAGTTATCAATATGGTCAGAATCTACACGAACAAAAGTTAATCCGCTGTTATCATTTTCGATTTTCTGAATTAAGTGCGAAATAATCGGCGAATCTAAGAGCAATACTTCGTATCCTTTATCTTTTGCAGCTTCAATATAAGAGTGCTGAGCATCTTTGTTTCCAGCATAAAGAACTACAAGTTTACCATCTTTATCAGTTTGGTTTTCTTTTAGTTTTTCTTTCAATTCATCTAATGTGAAATAAGTATCGTCTACCGTTGGGTATAAAACAAATGCACCGGCTTTTTCGTAGAATTTCTCTTCAGAAAGCATTCCGTATTCTAAAACGATTTTAATATCGTTCCATTTTGCTTCAAAATCAGCACGGTTTTCGTTAAATAAAGATTTCAGTTTATCAGCTACTTTACGAGTAATGTAGTTTGAAATTTTCTTAACAGCGCCGTCTGCCTGCAAGCCAGAACGAGAAACGTTTAACGGAATATCCGGAGAATCAATTACACCTTTTAACATTGTCAAAAATTCAGGTACAATTCCTTCTACATTGTCTGTAACGTAAACCTGGTTTTGGTACAATTGAATTTTATCTTTCTGGATCTGCATATCTGTACCCAATTTAGGGAAATACAAAATTCCAGTTAAGTTAAACGGATAATCTACATTTAAATGAATGTGAAATAACGGCTCTTCAAATTGCATTGGATACAATTCTCTGTAGAAGTTTTTGTAATCTTCGTCAGATAATTCAGAAGGCTGTTTTGTCCATGCCGGATTTGGGTTGTTAATGATGTTG
This sequence comes from Flavobacterium sp. KACC 22758, assembly GCF_028736135.1. Lineage (NCBI taxonomy): Bacteria > Pseudomonadati > Bacteroidota > Flavobacteriia > Flavobacteriales > Flavobacteriaceae > Flavobacterium > Flavobacterium sp. KACC 22758. Next base: position 4,809,588 of record NZ_CP117878.1, on the reverse strand, counting down.
TCAATTTCAACAGTTTCATTAACGTAATCTTCCGGAGCATCTTCTGGTTTTGGAAGAGTTTCAGTTCTTGTTCCAAATTTAATTGGAATGGGCATAAACTTGTTGTACTTGTTTAATAAGCCAGAAATTTTAGAATCTTCTAAGAATTCTAAAGAATCTTCAGCAATATGAAGAATGATTTCTGTACCACGTGAAGTTTTGTCAGCCGGTTCTAAAGTAAATTCAGGGCTTCCGTCACAAGTCCAGTGTGCAGCTGGCTCATCTTTGTATGATTTTGTGATGATTTCTACTTTTTCTGCAACCATAAAAGCAGAATAAAAACCAAGACCAAAATGTCCAATAATTCCTGAATCTTTAGCAGAATCTTTGTATTTGTCTAGGAATTCTTCGGCTCCGGAAAAAGCAACCTGATTAATGTATTTTTCTACTTCATCAGCCGTCATACCTAAACCTTGATCGATAATATGGATTTTTTTACCTTCTTTATCAATTTTGATTTCGATAATTGGATTTCCGTATTCAACTTTAGCTTCGCCAATGCTGATAAGGTGTTTTAACTTTAAAGTAGCGTCTGTTCCGTTTGAAACCAGCTCACGTAAAAAGATTTCGTGGTCGCTGTATAAGAACTTTTTGATTAAGGGAAAGATGTTTTCTACCGAAACATTAATTTTACCTGTTGTCATATTTTTTTATTTTTTGAATTTAACTTGATGATTTTCATTTAGTCAAATAAAATACCATTTTTTTTAAGGTGACAAATTGGCGTAAATGTTAATTTTGAAAGAAAATAAATAGATTCTAAAACGGGAATTCTCTTAATGAATCGTATATTTGTGGTACAATAATTGTTAAAAAGGCAAAATAATAATCTTAAAAAATTGTATAAAATGAAGAAGAGTATCTTAATGTGCATGATTGCCGCAATGTTTTTTGCGTGCAAATCTGCTTCGTCCACAGCTTCAACAGACACAACGCTTTCAAAAAAGCTTGACCGACCAACTCAGGTTGCTCTTAAAGGAAACTGGGTGCTTACAAATGTGTCTTATCCAGGTTCAGATTATATCAAAGTAAATTCATTTGATCTTGCAGATTCTAAATGTTTTATTGGCAGTACCTGGAGTTTTATTTCAAATAATAATAAAGGTACTATGGCTTTAACTTCACCAAGCTGTACTTCATTTTCTTCGCCAATTGTGTGGAGTATTAACAATCAGGGAATGTTTATTCTTAAAATTCTTGATGCTGGTGAAAAAGCTAAGAAAGTAAGAGATGGTTATCTGCTTAAAGTTGCAGGTGTAACTGAAAGTTCTTTTCAGTTAATTGACAACATCAATGTTGGCGGACAAGTAAAAGATGTTGTTTACCAATTTCAAAGAGCTAATTAATATTTAAAAAAGAAAAATATGAAAAAGATAACTGTTTTAAGCTTAAGTGCTTTATTTATATTCACTAGTTTTTTTACAAGCTGTGATTCAGTAAAAAATGCAAATAACACGCAAAAAGGAGCTGGAATTGGTGCTGTTGCCGGTGGTGTAATTGGTGCTGTTTTAGGAAATAATTTAGGGAAAGGCGGAAACGCTGCGTTAGGAGCTGCAATTGGTGCTGCTGTTGGTGGTGGAACTGGTGCTCTTATTGGAAACAAAATGGATAAACAGGCTCGTGAGATCGACCAGGCTTTACCAGGTGCTTCTGTAGAAAGAGTAGGTGAAGGGATTCATTTAACTTTAAATGAAAATTCTGTTCGTTTTGATACTAACAAATCAACTTTAACACCTACTGCAAAAGCTAACTTAGATAAATTAGTTCCTGTATTTAATGAATATGGAGATACTGATATTCAGATTTTTGGTTACACAGATAATACAGGAAAACCAGAATATAACTTAACACTTTCTGGACAAAGAGCTGCATCTGTGCAGGCTTATTTAGTTTCAAAAGGATTAAAGTCAAGCCGTTTTAAAACTTCAGGTTTAGGTATTGCTGATCCTATTGCAACAAATGATACTCCAGAAGGAAGAGCTCAAAACCGTCGTGTTGAATTCTCAATTACAGCAAATGACAAAATGGTTAACGACGCAAAAGCTGAAGCTGGAAAATAATTTTCAGATAAAATAAAATATAAAAAAAGCTGTTTCATAATTGAAGCAGCTTTTTTTTGACTTTAGTAATTAAACATCGTAAATTTGACCTCTCTAATTACAACACATGCTTGATATTCAAAATATATCTTTTTCGTATACTGACAAACCAGTTATAAATAATGTTTCTTTTACGATCAATAAAGGCGAGAATATTGCCATTATTGGTGAAAGCGGTTGTGGAAAAAGTACGCTTTTAAAGCTTATGTACGGTTTGTTCGATTTAGATGAAGGAAAAATATTTTATAACGAAAAACCTATTCTGGGACCAAAATACAATTTGATACCGGGGATGCCTTATATGAAATATCTGGCGCAGGATTTCGATTTGTCTCCTTACGAAACTGTTGCTGAAAACGTTGGAAAGTTTCTTTCGAATGGATTTGCCAATATGAAAAAACTTCGCGTTCAGGAGTTATTGGAAATGGTCGAGATGGACCAGTTTTCAAATGTAAAAGCTAAATTTTTGAGCGGCGGACAGCAGCAGCGAGTAGCACTGGTTAGAGTTTTGGCTCTTGAACCAGAAGTTATTCTGCTGGATGAACCTTTCAGCCAGATTGATGCTTTCCGTAAAAATGCTCTGCGCAGAAATTTATTCAAATATCTAAAACAAAAAGAGATTACGTGTATTATTGCCACACATGACAGCACTGATGCTTTGTCGTTTGCAGATGAAGCTATCGTAATGCGTCATGGTGAAATTGTTGTTAAAGGAGATCCTTCAAAAATTTACGAAGATCCTCAGACAAAATATGTTGCTTCGTTGTTTGGAGAAGTAAATGAAGTTGCAACACATTTACTGCTTCCTTATGAAGATGAAACACATAAAACTTTGGTATATCCGCATCAGTTTAAAATGGTTGCAGAGTCAAAACTTCCGGTAAAAATTAGAAGAACTTATTTTAGAGGAAGTCATTATTTAATTGAAACTGTTTATAAAAGACAATTAATATTCTTCGAAAGCGAAATTGATCTTCCGCTCGAACAGGAAATTTTTCTTGGCTTGAATTATTTATAAAAAATAACCCGACAGGTATAAATTGTCGGGTTTGTTTTTTTTAAAGGAGTTTTTACTGTCCTAAATTGTAATTTTCGTTTTTCTTCAATGTTTTGGTTTAAAAACTGTTTTTTCAAAAAGTAAATGTTTTTAAATAGTCTGATAATTAAAGTATATTAAATTGCTAATAACGAAAAAAATAGTAATTTGTACTCTAATGTTTTAAACTATACTTAAATTTGCATTCTAAATTTTTAACAAATAACAATACAATATGTATCATTCAAAAATAGCAGGCTTAGGATATTATGTTCCTTCAAATGTTGTAACAAACGATGATTTGTCTAAGATAATGGATACCAATGACGAATGGATTCAGGAAAGAACCGGGATTCAGGAAAGAAGACATATTATTCGCGGAGAAGACACTACAACTTCTATGGGAGTAAAAGCGGCTAAAATTGCAATAGAACGTTCTGGCGTAGCCAAAGAAGATATTGATTTTGTAGTTTTTGCTACATTAAGTCCAGATTACTATTTTCCAGGACCTGGAGTTTTAGTACAGCGTGATTTAGGATTAAAAACGGTTGGAGCATTAGATGTTAGAAATCAATGTTCTGGTTTTGTTTATGCAATTTCTGTTGCAGATCAATATATTAAAACGGGAATGTATAAAAACATTTTGGTAATTGGTTCTGAGGTTCACTCAACTGGTTTAGATATGACTACCCGCGGGCGAGGCGTTTCAGTAATTTTTGGAGACGGAGCCGGAGCAGCTGTTCTAAGCCGTGAAGAAGATGTAACAAAAGGTATCTTGTCAACACATTTACATTCAGAAGGGCAGCACGCCGAAGAATTGGCTTTGCAGGCACCGGGAATGGGAGCGCGCTGGGTAACAGATATTCTTGCTGATAATGACCCAAATGACGAAAGCTATTATCCTTACATGAATGGTCAGTTTGTATTTAAAAATGCAGTTGTTCGTTTTGCAGAGGTAATTAATGAAGGCTTAGAAGCAAATGGACTTCAGGTTTCAGACATCGATATGCTGATTCCACATCAGGCTAACTTGAGAATTTCGCAATTCATTCAAAATAAATTTAAACTGACAGATGATCAGGTTCACAATAATATCCAGAAATACGGAAATACAACGGCAGCATCCATTCCAATTGCTCTGACTGAAGCTTGGGAACAAGGAAAAATCAAATCTGGAGATACTGTAGTTTTAGCGGCCTTTGGAAGTGGATTTACTTGGGCAAGTGCTATTATTAAATGGTAAATTAATTCATCTTACATTATATTTAAAACCTGCTTCGTTTGGAGCAGGTTTTTTTATATCGTTTTGTTTAGAGAAAGTCTAAGGCTTCCTTGGTCTGGATTCAAAGACTTGTCAGGCTGAGCGAAGTCGAAGCCCACGTCCTGATTGGCAGCAATACTATTAAATCGTATATTTTTATAAAAGTAGTTTTGAATTTAGGGCGTTCTCATTGGAACGGGGCTTCGACTTCGCTCAGCCTGACAAACAACGGTTAATAGATTTTAATATTAAAAGAAATATTTTTCTTACTTTTATTTGAGGTTTAAAATTTTAAATAAATGAAACGATATTATGTTTATATACTAAAATGTTCTGATAATAGTTACTATACCGGATTTACAAATAATATTGAAAGAAGATTAAACGAACATAATTCCGGAATAAATAAAGAATATTATACTTTTTAATAAAAGACCTTTGGAATTAGTTTTCTATGCCGAATTTAATGATGTCCATCAAGCAATTGCGTTTGAAAAGCAAGTAAAGGGCTGGAGCAGGAAAAAGAAAGAAGCGATAATTAATGATAAATGGGAGGATTTGAAAAAGTTAGCAGAATGTTTAAATAAAACAAGTCATAAAAATTTTTATAAAAAGGAGGTTTAGTAGTAAATTAGCCTTCGACTTCGCTCAGGGTGACACTCGTGTTGAGATTTCTGAAAACATTTGTCAGGCTGAGGAAAGTCAAAGCCCCTTTTAAATAATTTACAATGAAAAAAAATCAACTTGAAATAGCTTGTTTTAATTACGAGTCGGCGATAATTGCGCAAGAGAACGGCGCAGATAGAATCGAGCTGTGCGAAAATATGAAACTAGGCGGTACAACGCCAAATTCTATTTTGGTGGTAAAAGTCCGTGAAAGTTTAAATATAAAAATGCATGTTATCATCAGGCCTCGAGGCGGTGATTTTGTTTATTCGGATGAAGAACTTACCGAAATGAAACAGGATATTAAACAGTATAAAAAACTTGGAGTTGATGGTTTTGTTTTTGGAATTTTAAAAGACAGCGGCAATATTAATAAAAGACAAAACAAAGAATTAGTGCATCTGGCGCATCCGCTTCCTTGTACTTTTCACCGCGCTTTTGATGTGGTTAAAAATGTAGAAAAATCTCTTGAAGATGTTATCAACTGCGGATTTAAAACTATTTTAACTTCAGGTCAGGCAGTAAATGTAGAAGAAGGTATTTTAGCTTTAGAACGAATACAAGAACTTGCTAAAAATAGAATTGAAATAATGCCCGGAGGAGGTTTGCGATCCTCAAATATTAAGTTATTACAGGAAAAATTAGATTTGACTTTTTACCATTCATCGGCCATAACAAACAATTCAGAAACTGCAAATCCCGAAGAAGTAAAAGAACTGAAAAATTTTCTTTAGTTTATAAAATAAAAAAAAAGCCTGGAGTTGGCATACTCCAGGCTTTTCTACAAGAAAATTATTCAAAATTATTAAAATATCATCTAATAGGGTGGTAGTTAGAACATACCGCCGCCACCTTGATTCGTGTTGTCTTCTCTTTGTTTACGTTCTAATTTTTTAATTTTAGCTCCTCCAAAGTTGTAAGTTAAGCCTAAATAAACAGTTTGGCTTTCCCATGTAAACTGGCCAGTTTGAGGATAAGGATAAATACCGTCAAATGAGAATTTCATTGTATTGAAAACGTCGTTAAAACGTACGCTGATATTCATTTTGTTGTCTAACAAAGTATAGCGTGAACCAATATCAATTTTGTACATTTCGTTTCTTTTCTGCTGAATCTCATCAATCGGACCTCTGTAAAAACCAAATAATAAAAAGCTTAAGCGTTTTGTTGGTTTGAAGTTTGAGTTCATACGAGCATTAAATGCAGAAGTTGTAACACTGCGTTGAAACGGTGAACTTGTGTTTGTTGCCGGATCAAACTGAAATACAACACCTTCCTGTTTAATGCTGGAGAAATCAATTGCTGGCTGAATATCCCACCATTTTGTAAGTTTATAGTTAAGAGAAACATCAAAACCATAAGCACTATTGTGATCGTAATTTGCAAAACTTAAAATTTGTTTATATCCAGAAGCATCATTTGGATCCGGGCTTAAAGTTCTGCTGATTTGATCGTTAATACTTCTTACAAATACTCCTGCGGTAATACTTCCTTTTTCAAGAGTTTTAGTATAATTTACTTCAACCGAATTGGTAAACTGAGGCCTTAACTCAGGATTTCCGTATGAAGTTACTAATGGAGTAGAAAACTCACGAATAGGTTTTGTCTGCTCTAAACTCGGACGGTCTACACGACGGCTGTAACTTAATTGTAAAACGTTTTTCTCATTCAAATTATATGTCAAATAAGCTGATGGATATAATGTAATATAATCATCATCAAATTTACTTTGACCGCTGTTTAAGTTCGCAGCAACTTTATAGCTCTCAAAACGAGCTCCTAACTGATAGCTGAATTTTTTGTATTTCTGGCCCAAAGTTACGTAAGCAGAATAAATATCAGTATCGTATTTGTAATTAGAAATTTGTTCAGCAGTTGGAACAGAAGGATTGCTTGTATTATAATCGTTGTCTGTTCGTGTGATTCTTGCTTCAGCTCCTGCTTCAAGTGTTGTTTTATCGTTTAATGGATTGACATAGTCAACGTTAAAAGTTCCTAATTTTCTGCTTTCATGAATATAATCGTTGTAAATTACATTATTTACTGCATTTGCAGGATTTGTTGTTTGTGTGTCAAAGTTTGCATCTTGACTTTCTGAAGTTTTACTATAATTTCCTTCAAAATCCAGCGTATGTCCTTCTTTTTTAAAGATGTGTTTGTATGCTAAATTATAAGTTCCGGTTTGGTTAGGCCCCTGATATCTTGATTTTTGATAAATGTTTTTAATATTCGGATCACCGTTGTTATAATCAATATCGGTATTTACAATACCAGTTCCAGAAGATTTATTTTGATTAGTGTAAAAAGATAAAGTATTGTGATCGTTGATTAAATAATCCATACCTACTTTGTACAAATAATTATCATTGTCATTTGAAATTTTTAATTTTTGCACTACATCCTGATCTAGTCTTTGAATATTTCCATTGTTGAAATAAGTTCCAAAGTTATTGCCGGCATTTCCAAAGAAATTCACTTTTCCGGTTTTATAATTCAAATCTAAAGACTGGTTGTATTTTGCAGTTTCTCCAAAAGTAATACCGCCGCTGTAACTTCCGTTAAAACCAGTATTAGCATTTTTGTGTAAAATGATATTGATAATTCCAGACATTCCCTCTGGGTTATATTTTGCACTTGGATTTGTAATCAACTCAATTTTTTTGATAGAAGTTGATGGAATTTGTTTCAACAACTGTGCAGGATCAATATTTGATGGACGCCCATCGATCAATACACGAACATTGTCATTTCCGCGAAGCGAAAGTTTTCCATCCTGATCTACGTTTACAGACGGAATATTGTTCATAATATCTGATGCTGAAGCTCCGGCTGTTGTTAAGTCTTTACCAACGTTGACTACTTTTCTGTCGATTTTTTGTTCTATTGTAGAACGTTCTGCAACAATATTTACTCCTTTTAACTGCGTTGCTTCTTCTTCAAGAGAAACATTTACTGTTGCTGTTTTTTTATTGTCATTTAAAAATACAGAACCAACATATTTTCTAAAACCAATATATTGAATTTCTATTGTGTAGCTTTTTAGAGCTAAATTTTTAAAAGTAAAATCTCCATTGTCATCTGTGTTAACGCCTGTCACTACTTTTCCGTTTTCTTTAAGAGAAACAGTTGCGTAAGAAATAGGCGCATTATTAGATTTTTCTACAATTTTTCCCGAGACCGATCCCGAGTTTTGAGCTTGTGCTGTTGCAATTATCCCCAATATTGCAAACAGAAAAAATTTTAGTTTCATAACTTTTACTTGATTATTTTGATTTGATTGATGATGATGATTATTGTTTTTTTGTTTTTTGATTTTTTCCTTCAATTTAATTTGAAGCTCTTATTAAGACTCATATGTGAACGTTATGTTACATAAAAAAATGAAAAAAAAGATTATTTTTTTGTGAACCGCTGTTTTGTAAGAGATTAACGTTTTGGTTTTTTGATAATTTTAACATTCAACTCAAAACGTTTTTTAAGAAATTCTGAGAGAAATATGTTATTTTATATGTTTTTCATTTTCTCTAATTGACGAATAAGCAGTATCTTTGCTCACTTTAAAATAAGTTTACATGTCATTATCACAAATTCTTACACCTTCTATACAAAAAGCAATACAAGTATTATTTGACGTTTCTGTCGATAAAATCGAGTTTCAGACTACTAGAAAAGAGTTTGAAGGCGATATTACAATGGTAATTTTTCCTTTGTTGAAAGTTATTAAAAGCAATCCGGCAGAACTGGGAAATAAAATAGGAACTTATCTGGTAGAGAATGTTTCTGAAGTTGCCCGCTTTAATGTAGTTTCAGGTTTTTTGAATATTGTAATTTCAGACAGTTATTATGTAGATTTCTTTAACGGAATAAAAGATCAAAAGCAGTTTGGCTTTTTATCTCCAAATCCAGAAGAAAAAGCAGTAATGGTTGAATATTCTTCACCAAATACCAATAAACCATTACACTTAGGTCACGTTCGTAACAACTTGTTAGGATATTCTGTTGCAGAAATTCTAAAAGCTTCTGGCAAAAAAGTATACAAAACCCAAATTATCAATGACCGTGGTATTCATATCTGTAAATCGATGCTGGCCTGGGAAAAATTTGGAAACGGAGAAACTCCTGAAAGTTCAGATTTAAAAGGTGATAAGTTAGTTGGTAAATATTATGTGGAATTTGATAAAGCTTATAAGACAGAAATTAATCAATTAATTGAAGCGGGTAAAACCGAAGAAGAAGCTAAAAAACAGGCTCCAATTATTATTGAAGCACAAGAAATGCTTAAAAAATGGGAGGCAGGTGATGAAGAAGTTATAGCACTTTGGAAAAAAATGAACCAATGGGTTTATGATGGTTTTGCAGCAACTTACACAAATCTTGGAGTTAATTTTGATAAATACTACTATGAAAGCAATACTTATTTATTAGGTAAAGATGTAGTTCAGGTTGGTCTTGATAAAGGAGTATTCGAAAAAGATCCTGACGGTTCAGTTTGGATTGATTTGACAGATGAAGGTCTGGATCGTAAAATTGTATTACGTTCTGATGGAACTGCAGTTTATATGACTCAGGATATTGGGACAGCAATTCAGCGTGTAAAAGATATGCCAGATGTAGGCGGAATGGTTTACACTGTAGGTAACGAACAGGATTATCATTTTAAAGTATTATTTCTAATCCTGAAAAAACTTGGTTTTGACTGGGCTTCAAGTTTATATCATTTATCATACGGAATGGTTGATTTGCCTTCAGGAAAAATGAAAAGCCGTGAAGGAACTGTTGTTGATGCCGATGATTTGATGCAGGATATGACCGATACAGCTAAACAAATTGCTGAAGACTTAGGGAAATTAGACAGCTATTCGGCAGATGAAAAAGCAAAATTGTATAAAACAATTGGGCTTGGTGCTTTAAAGTATTATATTTTAAAAGTTGATCCTAAAAAACGTATTTTGTTTAATCCGGAAGAATCTGTAGATTTTGCTGGAAATACAGGACCTTTTATTCAATATACTTATGCAAGAATCCAATCCATTATTCGTAAAGCCGATTTTGATTTTTCTAATAAAATTGAAATTGAAGAACTGCACGAAAAAGAAAAAGAATTGGTAAAACAAATCGAACTTTTCCCTGAAGTAATTCAAAATGCGGCACAAAATCACAGCCCGGCATTAATTGCAAATTACACTTACGATTTGGTAAAAGAGTATAATTCATTTTATCAATCTGTTCATATTTTAGGTGAAGCAGACTTAACAAAGAAAATTTTCAGAGTGCAGCTTTCTCAAAAGGTTGCCGAAGTCATAAAATCAGCATTTAGCTTATTAGGAATTGAAGTTCCGGAAAGAATGTAAGAAACTTAATAATAATGAAAATTTAAAAGCCGATAGTTTTTTAAAACTCTCGGCTTTTTTTGTTTAATTTTTCTATAGATAATTTAGACGTAATACAGTTCTATAACGTTGTAGAAGTTAATTTTTAAGTTAAAAGCGTAATTTTTGTAGGAAGAGTTTTTTAATTGTATTAATTTTCCTGCTTTATTTAAGATTAGGCATTGTTTTAGTTTTTTTTAAATGAATTTTAGCATTTTGTGAAATGCATTTATGGGCAAGGTTTTTTAGTTAAATTGCTGCTGCAGAGATAAAAGATAGATGTATAATTGAGTGAATAGCTGAATTTAAAGATACCTCCTTATATTCATTTTTAACTATTTTGAATTAGTAACCCTTTTAGTAAAAATAATAAGGAACAAACCGTCTCTCAAGACGGTTTTTTAATTAATAAAAAAAGCCGGCAGTTTTTAAACTACCGGCTTTTTTATAACTAACACAAATATTTTATTTTACGAATTTATTGATGATCGCATCAGATTCTGCTTTTGCAGCGTTTGGTTTTAAATCAAACAATAAAGAGTAAAGTGCTTTTCTGTCAACTTTAGCTTCTAAATTCAAATCCTGATGTCTGTCAAAAAGAGTCTGCCATTTGTCACGAACGTTTTTCCATAGAGCATTATTTTCTTTCCACCATTTTTGAGCAGCGATACATTTGATATCCGGAACTTTAGTATAAACATCAAATCCTTTTTCCTGAGCTAATAAAACATCTTTACCAGCATCGTCACGAACAAGTTTATCATTATCCTGCTCATGATTCCATCCTGTTGCAGTTATTTCGTGAATGTTTCTTCTTTTTAATACGTTATAATCGTTACGTTTTGTCTGCTCTCTTCTTGGAAGCGGAGCATCTGCAACGTTAGCCCAGTAATCCTGTCCGTCTACATGTACCCAAGTTGAAGATCCTTCATATCTTGGACTGTCGTCTACCTGATATACCTTTTGAGTCCATTGACCTTTAACCGCTTTTTTGTCTAATTTTTTATATTTCCAAGAATTTCCTTTATCAAACGAATATAAATCTGTGTTTTCATATAACCAGTCTTGTCTCCAGTGTTTAATGATCATATCATCACTTACAATTAATAAATGCTGCATTGAGATTTTATTTGGAGTATCTTCTAATAGCTCTACCCATTCTAAAGCCGATTCATGTTTTGTTTCAGATGGTTTGTATGTAAGAGAATCTTTAGGATATGAAAATGTTTCTGTGAAATTAAACTTTACTTCATAACAACCGCACATAGATTTGATTGATTTTATGTCTTGTTGTTTTTTGTCCTGACTGAATCCAAGACTGCAAGTTAAAGCCATAATGGCTGAAAGATAAAGGCTTTTTGTAATCATAACTTTTGTTGGTTTTTAATTTTTTTGCAAATATATAAATTTAATTTAGAACAATTAAAAATAGTTATATATTTGCATCGGTTATTAAGACTTAATAAAAATAATGAAAATAAAAATTACTTTTTTTGCTGTAATACTTTTATGTCAAATTTCTTTTGCGCAGCAAAAAGATACTATTGCATCTCGAGAAAAACTTTCTGAAGTTGTTGTTACAGGGCAGTTTGAACCGCAATCTATTAAGAAGTCTGTGTTTAATGTTAGAGTTATTACTAAAGAAAATATAAAACAACTTGCAGCAAATAATTTAGCTGATGTTTTAAATCAATATTTGAATATTAGTGTGACATCAAATGGTAATGATGGACGTTCAAAAGTTTCGATGTTTGGATTAGATTCTCAATACTTTAAGATTTTGATTGATAATATTCCTTTGGTAAGTGATACAGGAATGGGGACAAGTGTCGATTTAACGCAGGTAAATCTTGATGACGTTGAGCGTATTGAAATTATAGAAGGATCGATGGGAGTAACTCACGGTGCAAATGCTGTAAGTGGTATTCTAAACATTATTACTAAAAAAGGCGGTGGATATAAATGGCAGATTGGTGCCGCTGTTCAGGAAGAAACAGTTGGAGATGAATTTGCATTTTTTGATAAAGGCCGTCATATACAATCAGCTAAAATTGGTCATAATTTTAATGATAACTGGTTTGTGAATATTGGAGGAAATCGTAATGTAATGGCAGGTTATTATGATAATATGCAGGGAAAAGATTATGATAAAAATGATGGACTTAGAGGATATACACAGCTTCCAAAAGAACAATTAGTAGGAAATGCTATTCTAGGTTACCAAAAAGATGCTTTCAGAATTTTTTACAAATTTGATTATTATGGTGAAACAGTTGATTACTATAATCCAGTTGTAAATATACAAGACAATTATCCATTTGCAGATACCTATTTTTCGAGAGATAAAAGATATATCACCAATCGTTATTATCATCATTTAAATGCTAATGGAAATCTTTTTTCAAAGTTAAAGTACAATGTTTCTGTTTCGCAGCAAAAACAGGAGCGTGATTTAGAGAATTTCGTTTATCACATAGATGCAAAACAAGAGGTAGATAACAAAAGATTCACTTATCAATCAAAAGAGGTTTTCTATTCAACAGGAACACTTAGTAATTTCTTTGAAAATGAAAAGGTAGACTTTCAGCTTGGTTACGAGATTACAAACGAAAATGGTTTTTATGATTCTTCAGTTGGACCTTTTAGAAATGATAATCAGCAAGGTGTAAATATCAGAAAGAGATTAGAAAATTATGATGTTTTTTCGGTTGCCGAAATAGCTGTAAATGATAAATTCTCAATTCGTCCAGGACTTCGATTTTCTTTTCAAAGTGCTTTTGATAATCAATATGCAAGTTCTTTAGGTTTAAGATATCTTTTTGAAAAAGGACTTGAAGCAAGAGCTTCTTTGGGGAAATCTTATCGTACTCCAAACTTTGATGAGTTGTATACTTATTTTGTAGATTCAAACCACAACATGCAGGGAAATTCGGATTTAATTCCTGAAACAAGTACTTCTTATGAAGTCAGCTTAAAAAGAGCTTGTACTTTTGATTCTGGTGCTCAGATCTCGAACAACTTAGCGGTTACTTATCTGGATGTTGATGATAGAATAGATTTAGTTACAACACAGGTAAATCCTCTGCATTATAAATATCTAAACATCAACAGATATAAAATGTGGAACATTTCAACAGTAGAACAATATACTTATAAAAATTGGAATGTAATGTTAGGAGCTGCTGTGGTTGGAATTTCCAGAAGACTTGATTTGGCAGCACAAAACTTAGTATCTGATGATAAATTCTTCTACTCATTCAGATTAAATTCAAGTATATCTTATAATATTCCAAAATGGAATACTTTGTTAGCTGTTTTCTACAAATACAATGGAAAGCAGCAGCAATATGCAGCAGGAACCGATACTGATGGAAAAGCCGGTTTCTTTTTGGATGAACTTCTTCCATTTAGCTGGATGGATGCTTCAGTTCGAAAAACATTCTTTAAAAATAAATTTGAAGTTACCGTTGGGGCCAGAAATCTTTTTGATGTTACTAATCTGCAATCTGTGCAAAATGGAGGCGGAGGTGATGCAAGCGGCGGCGCGCACGGAGGCGGAGGAGCAACATCGGAAATGCTGGGTTACGGCCGATCTTACTTCTTAAAACTTTCATATAATCTAAATTTTAATTAATAAATCAATACCATGAAAAAGAACTTTATTTTAATATTATCTTTTGTATTACTTGCCATTGGGGCTTGTAGTAGTGATGATGAAGCGGCACAGCCAAATGCTGTAGCTTTTGCTTCTACTTCGTTAAATTTATCGGCAGAAACAACTCCGATCGAAATCAAATTTGCTTCTCCAACTGCATCAGCAGGATCTTTAACTTTAACTTACGTTGAAACTGCAGTTGCAAATGGTACAGATTATAGTACTACACCGGCAATCGCTGCAAATAAAGTAATAGTTCCTTTTGATAAAAATGTTTCTTCTGTAACTTTTAGCTTTAAGAAATTAAAAGAAGCTATTGAAGGTGAAGTAAAAAATGTTGTTTTTACTATTAGCAGTGCAACTATTAATGCTGTAATCTCTGAAAACAAATCAATTCAGGTAAACTTTAACGAAACTGCGTCTTTAGGAAATGCATTAGCTCCTGAAGTTGGAGGGCCAACACAGCCAAATCAGGTTTTTGTTGATTTAAGCAGCGGAAAAATGACTGCTGTTCCTAGAGTTTCATGGGATTTAGGATTTTACTCTGGAACAGATTTTAGAGTAATAATAAATCACACTGTGAGAATGTCTGCTAAACAAACAACTAGTGTAAATATTGATGAAGTTCAAGCAGAAGATGCAACTATGCTTGTTAATGGAGGCGGAAGTACTACTCAAGTTGATGATCCTGCAGGAGATATTACTAAAACAGCTATTGCAGTTGTATCTGCGACAGATGCTGATAACAAAGTATATGTAATTAATATGGGAAGTAATCCTGGAACAACTAATCCTGCTGTTGGATCAGAAGGAACAGGAACAGGACCTTCTAGAGGATGGAAAAAAGTTAGAATTTTAAGAAGCGGTAATGATTATAAAGTTCAGTATGCAGATATTGCAGCTACAACTCACGAAGAAATCACTGTTTCAAAAAATGCAGCTTATAACTTTACTTTCTTAAGTTTATTAGATAAGAAACCAGTTAATGTAGAGCCTCAAAAATTACTATGGGACATTAGTTTCACAAGTTTTACAAATACAACATCAATGGGATCAGGTTTAGTTCCTTATAATTTTGCAGACTTCGTTTTAAATAACGTTAAAGGTGGTGCAAGAGCATATCAAGTACTTACAACAGCTTTTACATATGATGCTTTCACATTGGCAAATGTTGACAACACTAAATTCACAGATGATCAAAGAAATATTGGTTCAAACTGGAGAGGAACAGTGGGCGGAACAGATGCAAATGGTAATCCAACTTCTGGATTTAATGCTAGAACAGATCGTTTCTTCGTTGTTAAAGATCCAGCAGGAAATGTATATAAAGTGAGATTTACAGCAGGTGTAAATGCAGCTGGTGAAAGAGGGTATCCTACATTCCAATACGCTATATTGAAATAATACATAAATGAAAATCTAAAAAAAAAATATAAAGATTATTCATTCTAAAAAATAATGCACGGCATTTAAATTTAGTTAATCATTAGCTTTGTTTTTTTATTTTTTTTTGATTTAAGAGGTTAGAATTTTCTAACCTCTTTTTTTTATTTTCTTTCTTGTTAAAATCAAATAGAAATGAACGATTTAATCCTATCTTTGCGCAGCAATTTTTTAAAACGGAATTAACAGGAATATTGATAATTAATTTCTGTGATCCCATTCTCAATATATAATTAATAAGTGAATACAAAATCATATTTCTTTCAGTCTTTTGCAATAGTTGCATTGGCATTTGTTGCTTTCATTGGGTTTAAACAAATTCTTCCGGATAAGATTTTTTCAGAAGGAAAAGTAGATTCCAAAAATGTACTTATTGATAGTCTGCTTCTTGAATCAGTGGCAAAAGATTCTTTGTCTGTCGATGGAGGTAGTATTGCAGATAAATCTGGTCAGGAAAAAATCGTTTATGATGCATCTGAAGGAATTGAATTTCCTTCTGAAACATTTGATAATTATAAAGGATATCAATACCTGATTTCTTTTTATGAAAAATTATATCAATTAGAACAAAATCCGCAGGGACATGTTAGAATTGCTTATTATGGAGACTCTATGACTGATGGAGATTTGATCGTGCAGGATGTTCGTATGAATTATCAGGAACATTTTGGAGGAAATGGAGTTGGTTTCGTTTCTATTATTTCAGAATCATCGGCTTCAAGAGGTTCTGTAAAAACATTGTTTTCTAAAAACTGGAAGATCCAATCTTATTTAAATGTAAAGAAACCAACAAGTCCGTTTGGAGTAAACGGTCATGTGTTTTTTGCAAATGACAAATCTAATACGACCTGGGTTCAATATGAGGCAGGATTAAACAAATATTCAACTTCTTTAGATAATCCAACATTGTTTTACGGAAGATCTTCTAAAAAAGGAAATGTAAATTTTATTATTGGAAAAGACACTTTAAGAAAAAATCTTTCACCAAACAATTTGGTGAACAGTTTAAAAGTAACTTCTGGAAGTATAAAATCTTTCAAAGCTAATTTTATCCACGCCGATTCTATTCCTATTTTTGGATTTAATTTTGATAACGGAATAGGAGTACACGTTGATAACTTTTCTCAAAGAGGAAACTCAGGACTGCCAATTTCTATGTTTGATGCTAATGTAATGCAGGCTTTCAATAATAGTCTAAAATACGATTTGGTTATTCTTCATTACGGAACAAACGTATTGAATTACGGAACTAAAAATTATTCATGGTATCAAAAAGGAATGACTAAAACGGTAAACAAAATAAAAGAGTCGTTTCCGGGAGTTTCTATTTTGATCGTTTCAACAGCTGATAAATCGACTAAATATGATTTAGAAATGAAAACAGATTCTGCCGTTGTGCCATTAATGAATGCTCAAAAAAGATATGCTTTGGATACTGAGTCAGGTTTTGTAAATTTATATACTTTAATGGGCGGTGACGGCTCTATGGTAAAATGGGTCGACGAATCTCCGGCAAAAGCAAATAAAGATTATACACACTTTAACCAAAGAGGAGCAAAAGCCATTGGTAATTTGTTGTACAGTCAGTTAAATAAGGGATACGAAGAATATAAAATTCTGCGTAAAAAGCGTGATGGAAGCGTTAAACCTAAAGCGATTAGAAAACCTAAAGCAGATTCCGTATCTGTCAAAAAAGATAGCGTAAATGAATAAACTACTTATTTTCTTTTGTTGTCTTTTTTTCTCAACAAATGACAAACCCGAAACAACAGTCTCACTTCCAATAACTAAAAATATGGTTAGCAAAATCGATTCAGCATCGGTCGAAACTTATACAGGAAATCACATCTATAACGCTAAAGTTTTAGAAAGTGTTTTTAAGAGATTGAGGGATAATGAAAGCGACAACAATCAAAAAATAAATATTGTTCATATTGGAGATTCACACATTCAGGGTGATTTAATGACCAATAAAATAAGAAAATTACTGCAGCAAAAATTTGGAAACGCAGGCCGAGGTTTTGTTTTTCCATATCAATTAGCCAAAACAAACGGATCGTATAATGAACGTTTTAGCTGTAACAGAATTTGGGAAAGCTACCGAAATATTTATCCGGTTAGAAATTATCCTGTAGGTTTAAGCGGTATTGGACTTTGGAGAGATACCGGTGGATTTGTAATGGAAATGAGCATTAAAGATGCTGCATATAAGTTTAACACCATTCAAATCATCACGCCGAAAAATGAGAATATGTTTGATCTGGCTTCGGGATCTCAAACCAAGTTTGTAGAAACCACAGAACGAAAAGTAATAACTCATAAAATTAAAAAAGGAGAAGCAATCTCTGTAATTGCAGATAAATATGATGTTTCGGTTGCTGAAATTAAAAGGGCAAATCAGCTGAAATCAAATAATATTCGTGCAGGAAGGATTTTAAAAATTCCAACCAATCAAACGCAGCCAAAAAATATTAAAACATCAGAGTTTGTACCTCTGAATCTTGAATCTGATGCATTTTGTCATTATTATAAATCAGAAAAAGCTTTAGACAGAATTTTTCTTATTCCGAATAAAGAAGCTAAAGATTTTGAATTAAACGGACTTGTTTTAGAGAAAAACGCTCCGGGAATAACCTACAGCGGTATTGGTGTAAACGGTGCAAAATTTTCAGATTATAATAAATATCCTTTGTTTTTTGAACAGTTAAAAGCATTACATCCTGATCTTTTAATTTTTTCTTTAGGAACAAATGAAAGTTTCGATAAACTGGAAGCATCTGAATACATTAGAAGATTGAGAGAGTTTATCAAAAACATAAAAGAGCAGAATATAAATGTTCCTATAATCGTCATGACTTCGCCTCCTTCTTTGTTTAGAGGAAGAAAACCAAATCATTTTGTTGGAGAATATGCACAGCGGATAAATGATATTGCCGAAAAAGATGGATTTGCCGTTTGGGATTTATATGATGAATTAGGCGGCTTAAGCGGAATAGGACAGCTGAAAGCAGAAGGGTTAATAGGTAAAGACTGGGTTCATTATTCTAAAAAAGGATATGAAAAACAAGGAAGTTTGTTTACCGAGGCGTTTTTAAAAGCATACGATAATTTTAAATTAAAAAAGTAAGTTGACAACAATAGACAGCATTAATAATTGGTTCATTCAAAATTTTGGTGCAATTACAATAGAACAAGTTGAAAGCTGGTTTGTTTATAATCCAGATGAGAAACTATTATTTAATACCGGTTTATTCTTAGGATTATTTCTGGTGTTTTATTTTGTGTATGGTTTTTTACGCAAAACATTTTATTTAAGATTAACGTATGTTATTCTGTTTTCGCTTTTCTTTTACTATAAGTCAAGCGGTATTTACTTTTTACTTTTATTGCTTTCTTCGGTAGTAGATTATGGTTTAAGCCAGATTATATACAAAGAAACCAAAGACAGCACCAAGAAAATATATTTGGTAATAAGCGTTATCCTGAATTTAGGATTATTGGGTTATTTCAAATACATGAATTTTATGATTGGAACATATAATGATATGTTCAATGGTAATTTGAAATTTCATGACATATTTCTTCCAGTCGGGATTTCGTTTTATACTTTTCAATCGATGAGTTACATTATCGAGATTTATCGCGAAGAAATTAAGCCTACAAAAAACTACATCGAATACCTATTTTTTGTTTCGTTTTTCCCTCAGTTAGTTGCCGGGCCAATTGTACGTGCAAAAGATTTCCTGCCGCAGATTTATCAAAAATTAAACCTGACTAAACAAGATGTAAACAACGCCTTGTTTTTAATTATTGGCGGATTAATTAAGAAAACGGTAATTTCAAATTACATTTCGGTAAACTTTGTCGATCGTGTTTTTGATACGCCAATGAATTATACGTCATTTGAAAATTTGATGGCTTCTTATGGATATGCTATTCAAATTTATTGTGATTTCTCAGGATATTCAGATATGGCAATCGGAATCGCTTTGTTGTTAGGATTTAAACTGCCTGCCAACTTTAGAACACCTTATAAATCAACTTCGATTACAGACTTTTGGAGAAGATGGCATATTTCTCTTTCAACCTGGTTAAAAGATTTCTTATACATTTCGATTGGTGGAAACAGAGAAGGTTCATTCGCCGGATATTTATTCCCGAGTTTGTTCTTCTTTGGATTGTTGCTTTGGGGAATTACAAATTACAATATCAGTATAATTCCGTTGATTGTTGCATCAGTTTCGATTGCTGTTTTTTGTTTGTCATTTCTGCTTTCAAGCAAAAAGAAACAAACTCTGTTAACCAATCTAAACCTTTTTACCACAATGCTTTTAGGCGGATTATGGCATGGAGCCGGAGCACAATTTATTGTTTGGGGAGCTTTACACGGGTTAGCTTTAGCGGTTCATAAAATTTTCCTTGAATTCTTTCCTGCCAGAAAAGACGGAAAAAGTAATTTCTTGTGGACTTTCTTTTCAATTTTAATCACATTCCATTTTGTAGTTTTCTGCTGGATCTTTTTCCGCGCCAGAGATTTCGAAACTGCATTACAGGTAATTAATAATATTGGTCAGTTAACTTTCGAGCCAGAACATTGGCAGGCTATTGTTTTAGGATATAAAAATGTGTTTTTGTTAATGCTGTTTGGATACGTTTGGCATTTCCTGCCGGAAGTTATTACAAACAAAATGAAGTTCGTTTTCGACAGAACACCATTATTAATAAAAGCAATAATTCTGGGCTTTGTTTACTGGATTGTTTATGCGACTGCCGTTGCCGGTTCACAGCCGTTCATTTACTTCCAGTTTTAATTTTAAGGTTCAAAGTGACAAAGTTACAAAGGCGCAAAGGTTTTATTCTTTGCGCCTTTTTTCTTTTGCCGCAGATTAGAAGGATTAAAATGATTCTTTTTCACGCAGATTTTACAGATTATGGCAGATTTTATTTTATTTTTTTTGAATAATAATTTCTGTGAATCTGCTTAAATCTTTTTATCCCGATAGCTATCGGGAGCGTAAAAAAAAACTTTGCAACCTCGCGATTTTACGAGCAAAAAAACATAGCGTTCTTTGCGTAAACCTTTGCGAACTTGTGCGGTTAAATGCAGCTAAATAAAAATTGCCTGAAATATCTAATTAGATTATCTTTGCACTTCAAATAAAGAAAAAGATATGTTTGATAATTTAAGTGATAAGTTAGATAAAGCGTTCCATATATTAAAAGGACACGGTAAAATTACAGAAGTAAACGTTGCCGATACTTTAAAAGAAGTTCGTCGTGCTTTACTTGATGCCGACGTTAACTTTAAAATTGCTAAAGATTTTACAACCAAAGTAAAAGAAAAAGCAATTGGTCAGGACGTTTTAACAACGCTTCAGCCAGGACAATTATTGGTGAAGCTGGTAAAAGATGAGCTGACTGAATTAATGGGAGGTGATGTTGCCGGAGTTAATTTATCTGGAAATCCAAGCGTTATTTTAATGTCGGGACTTCAAGGTTCTGGTAAAACTACTTTCTCAGGAAAATTAGCCAACTTCTTAAAAACGAAGAAAAATAAAAAACCACTTCTTGTAGCGTGTGATATCTACCGTCCTGCGGCGATCAATCAGTTACATGTAGTTGGAGATCAAATAGGTGTTGAAGTATATTCAGAACCAGAAAATAAAAATCCTGTTGAAATTGCTCAAAACGCAATTAAACACGCAAAAGCAAACGGATTTAATGTAGTTATCGTCGATACTGCAGGGCGTTTAGCAGTAGATCAGGAAATGATGGATGAAATTGCCCGTGTTCACAAAGCAATTCAGCCGCAAGAAACATTGTTCGTTGTCGACTCTATGACAGGACAAGACGCTGTAAACACAGCAAAAGCTTTCAACGATATCTTAAACTTCGATGGAGTTATCTTAACGAAATTAGATGGTGATACTCGTGGTGGAGCAGCAATCTCAATTAAATCGGTTGTAAACAAACCAATCAAATTTGTGGGTACAGGCGAGAAGATGGAAGCAATTGATGTTTTCTATCCAGATCGTATGGCTGAGCGTATCTTAGGTATGGGTGACGTTGTGTCCCTTGTTGAAAGAGCTCAGGAGCAATTTGATGAAGAAGAAGCTAGAAAACTTCAAAAGAAAATCGCTAAAAACGAATTTGGTTTTGATGATTTCCTAACGCAGATTCAGCAAGTAAAGAAAATGGGTAATATGAAAGACCTGGTAGGAATGATACCAGGAGCTTCAAAAGCCATGAAAGATGTAGAAATAGAAGATGATGCTTTTAAACATATCGAAGCCATCATTCACTCGATGACTCCGGGAGAAAGAAGTAAACCAGCCATTATCGACGTAAAAAGAAAAGCCAGAATCGCTAAAGGTTCCGGAACTAAAGTCGAGCAGGTAAATCAGTTAATGAAGCAGTTTGACCAAATGAGCAAGATGATGAAGATGATGCAGGGGCCAGGCGGAAAAAATCTGATGAAAATGATGGGAGGCATGAAAGGAATGCCAGGAGGAATGCCGAGATAAAATAATTAAAAGTTTCAAGTTTAAGGTTTCAAGTTAAGAGACCAAAACTTGAAACTTTTTTAATTACATAATATTTAAGTTTCGTTTTCAATTTGAAACGTGAAACAAAAGAAAACTTTAAACCTGAAACAAAAACAAATGCAGCTACTAGACGGTAAAAAAACATCTAACGACATTAAAAACGAAATTGCAGCCGAAGTTCAATCTATAAAAGCAGCCGGAGGAAAAGTGCCTCATTTAGCAGCTGTTTTGGTTGGAAACAATGGAGCAAGTTTAACTTACGTAGGAAGTAAAGTAAAATCATGCCAGGAAATTGGATTTGATTCTACTTTAGTAAGTCTGCCGGAAACGATTACCGAAGATGAACTTCTAGCTAAAATTAAAGAGTTAAATGAAGATGATAACCTAGACGGATACATCGTTCAATTACCATTGCCAAAACATATCGATGAGCAGAAAATCTTATTAGCAATCGATCCTGATAAAGATGTTGATGGATTTCACCCAACTAACTTTGGCAGAATGGCTCTGGAAATGGAAAGTTTTATTCCGGCAACACCATTCGGAATTATGGAATTGTTAGAGCGTTACAAAGTTGAAACTGCAGGAAAACATACTGTTGTAATTGGAAGAAGCCACATCGTAGGACGTCCAATGAGCATCTTAATGAGCCGTAAAGGAAATCCTGGAGACTCTACTGTTACATTAACACACAGCCGTACTAAAGACTTAGCTGAATTCACTAAAAATGCAGATATCATTATTACTGCTTTGGGAGTTCCGGAATTCTTAAAAGCAGATATGGTAAAAGAAGGCGTAACAGTTATCGATGTTGGAATTACTAGAGTAGAAGATGCATCAAACGCAAAAGGATACGTTATTAAAGGCGACGTTGATTTTGAAGGCGTAAGCAAAAAAGCATCATTCATTACACCAGTTCCAGGTGGAGTAGGACCAATGACAATTGCAATGCTGCTTAAAAATACGCTTTTAGCAAGAAAAATGAGAAGCGCAAAAAACAAATAAAATCGCGTCAAAATATATTTTAAGGCCTGTTCTATATAGAACAGGCTTTTTTATTGCATTAATTTTTTTAAAGAGATAGGAACATAAGATTTAAATTCTTAAAAAAGAATTTAAAAGAAAAACAAATTTCTCTCACATAGTTTACTCGATCGATTGCTGCTATGTTGTTTTAAAAAAAGTGAAACGCCTTTTTTTACAGTTACAATATCTATGTCTCTATATGTTTAAAAAATCTGCCCAAACTGCCATTTTAATATATTATTAATAGTTTAAAATTTTGGTTCTTAAAAATAAAGGATACTTTTGCAGCACTTAAAAAAATAACACTTCTCCAAATGGACGATTATTATTATTCGTTAGTATTAAATTAAGCAGCTTTTGAAGTTTCAAAATGCTGCGCTAAAAACCTGTATTTTGAAATGAAAGCCTTTTACACAAACAACAACGGATTGATAGAAATCCAAAAGTGGACTTCAAATTGCTGGATTCACATCGAATCTCCAACAGAATCAGATAAAAATTACTTATTAGAAGAACTTCAAATTCCTGAAGCTTTTTACAATGATATCGAGGATATCGACGAAAGACCCCGTATTGAAATTGAAGACGGCTGGACACTTATCATCATGCGCATTCCCATTAAAAGCGGAGATGTCAAAATTCCTTTTCATACTGTTCCGCTCGGAATCATTTTTAAAGACGATATATGTGTTACAATCAGTTTTTATAAAACAGAAATCATACAAGATTTTGTTGCTTATTCACAGCGCAAAAACATCGAAATAGAAGATAACTTCAATTTAGTTCTTAGATTGCTTTTATCATCAAGTGTATGGTATTTGAAATATCTAAAACAAATCAATCAGAAAATAAAACTTGCAGAAGACAATTTAGAGAAATCTATCAAAAATGAAGAATTGCAGGCCCTGCTTCAAATCGAAAAATGTTTTGTATTCTTTATAACCTCTTTAAAAGCTAATGACGTTTTGTTTCAAAGAATCAAAAACCTAAAAGCACACAAAGCCAATTACGATCCGGAATTATTGGAAGATGTTGAAATCGAATTAAATCAGGCACAAGATACAGCCAATATTTACAACAACATCTTGACCGGAATGATGGATGCTTACGCTTCAGTTATTTCAAATAACATGAATAACATCATGAAGCAGATGACTTCGATTTCTATCATTTTAATGATCCCGACATTAATTGCCAGTTTGTACGGAATGAACGTACCAAACGGTCTTGAAGAAAGTAGATACGGAATCTGGATCCTGCTTTTAGTTTCCATTATTTTATCCACTTTTGGAGTGTTTTTATTCAAAAGAAGAAGATGGTTTTAAAACTATAAGTTACAAAGCTGCTTTCTTAAGAAAGTACTTTTGTAAGCTTTAGAGAAGCGAAACATTCATAGCAAAGAATAAATATTTACAATACAAAGCTCCAGCGGAGAGGCATATTTTAATAATCTAAAATATATGCCGCTCCGCTGGAGTTTTTTTATTTTTTCTTATTGAAATTATATTCCGTCAGGGCTGTTTTTTGAGAATCTTTAAATGGTTTAAATTATAAATTGATTTTCTAAGTTCATGAAAATTAACTCTTTGTTTGATTTTAGTTTTAATCCCTATTTTTTAACAATAAGTTATTATTTGTTTTAATTTATAATGTAAGTTTGTCCCTAATAAAACAAACAATTTAAGCCTGTTACAAGTATATCAGCTCCCATGATTAAATCTTTAAAATTCCACGCATTTTTTTTTCATTTAATTCTTTTAAATAAATTTTTCTCAATACGAAGCAGAATAAAAATGCTGCATTTTTTTGTGTTTTTCTTGTATACCATTTCCTCTTTTGCACAAAAAAACACCGTTATCAGTGGTAAAGTTGTTACCGAAAAAGATTCACCTATCGAATCTGCAACCATTTATTTAATGCATCCTAAAGATTTTTCTATAGTTGTTTATACACTTTCGGATAAAAATGGTCACTTTAAATTAGAAACTAAATCAGCATCTCAAAACAGTATTTTAAAAATTTCGGCAGAAGGTTATCTGGAGTTTTCGGATACAATAGAAAAACGCACTCAGAATATAGATTTGGGAGTTGTCAGACTTATGAAATATGATGTTGAACTGGATGAAGTTATTATTAAAACCGATGCCCCTATCCGAATAAAAAAAGATACCATAGAATTTAATGCTTCTTCTTTTAAGTTACGTCCAGACGCCAATGTAGAAGCTTTGTTGAAAGAATTGCCCGGTGTAACTATTGATATGGACAAAAAAATAATGGTCAATGGAAAAAAGGTTAACCAAGTATTAGTTAACGGAAAACCTTTTTTTGATGCAGATGGAAAAATAGCACTTCAAAACCTTCCTGCTGAGCTCATAAAAAAAGTACAGGTTTCAGACACTAAAACCAAGGAACAGGAATTTACGAAACAAGCTTCGACATCAGAGAATGTTTCAATCAATTTGACAATAGACAAAAAGAAGAATAAAGGCTTTTTTGGCAAATTATTAGGCGGTTATGGAAGTTCAGAAAGATATGAAAGCAGTGCTTTACTAAGTTATTTTAAAGATAAAAGACGTGTCAGTTTTTTGGCTTCTTCAAATAATATTAATGCATCTGGTTTTTCTATGAACGAGGTTTTTGATAATATGGGAGGCGGAAGAAACGATGGTTCAGGCGGTTCTTTTGGGAGCAGAGGAGGAATAATAAAATCGAATATGATTGGGATAAGTTATACTGACGAATGGTTTAAAGGAGAAAGCACTGATTTGAACTATTATTTTAACAATTCTAATACAGACAATACAAATAAAACATCAGAACTTACTTTACTTCCAACAGGTTCTTTATTGTCGAAATCTGCTTCAAAAAGCGATCAGGATTCTAATAGACATAATGTAAGTTTAAATTTTGAGTATAAAGTTTCGCCTTCGATAAAAGTTTTTTTTACACCAGCCATTCAAACAGGAAAAACGGTATCAGTAAATGCCTTTGATAGAAAAACCTGGGATGAGAATAATCAGTTAATTAATTCCAGTAATTCTTTTAATACAACTGAAAGTAATAATACGAATTTTAGAAATAATTTTAGATTTTTTTTAAATGCTAAAAAAGAAGGACGATACTTTACCGCTTCTTTTGAAAACGAGAATTCACGAAACGATTTAGATTCAAGGGTAAATTCATTGACCGTTTTTGCAGAAGGAACAAGTCCTGACGATTTGCGTAATCAAAATGTTACTCAGAAAAACAATAGAGATAAATATACAGGAAATCTTCAATATTTTGAACCAGTAACAGATTCGTTAAGACTGAATTTTTCAGTAATTACAGATTATGAAAAAACAAGCGATGATAAAAAAACATTCGACCGAAATGGTCAGGATATGGAATACGATGTCTTTAATGAATCACTTAGTAATTTTAACTCTTTTAATAGTTTTGGTGTGAACCCTAAAGTGGGTTTTAATATGAGCATAAAAAAACTTGATTTATCGGCATCTACAGGGACTTCTGTTATCAGGACAGAAAATCATGCATTTTATTTAAATGAAACAATAGATTTGAATAAAAATTATTTTATCCCAAACGGATCCATTAGTGCCAATTACAGCATTTCACAATCTCAGAGTGTATTAATGATGTATGAGCGTAAATATACAATTCCAAGTAGTAATCAGGTTTTGGCAGTTGCTAATTTAGATAATCCTTTAGTGGTTAGAACAGGAAATCCTAATTTAAAAGCTTCAACTTTTCATTTTTTACAGACAGGTTTTTCAAGTTATAATTTTGAATCAGATTCGGGTTATTTCCTTCATTTTAGTACAACCTATTTTGATAGTCAGATTGTGGGAGCTTCTGCTTATAACAGTTCAGGTAAGCAGATTTCAACTTTTGATAATGTAGAAGGTACATACGATATGTTACTGGCAGGAGAATGGAACAAAAGGGTAAAGAAAGATGTGAATACTTTTGGACTGCGGTTTTCTATGTATGCTAATTATAATTTAAATAAAGGTTTTACAAATAACCAGCTGTATGAGGCAAAAGCATTTAGACTCAATCCCGGCTTTGGATTTACGTATGAATATGGTGAATTGTTAAATATCAAGCCGTATTATAATTTTACATATAATGACATTCGATATAATAATACCTCTTTAAGTTCAACTTCAAATACAACTCATAATTTTAATGTCGAAATAACAAACTTCTGGCCTAAGAATTGGGTTTTTGGAAACGACTTTGGTTACAACTATAATTCAAATATTTCTGGGCCATATAAAAGAGATTTTTATTTATGGAACACTAGTTTGTCCTACAAATTCGCGAAACAATTTACATTCAAAGTAAAAGTTTATGATTTGCTCAATCAAAATCAGAGCACTTCGAGAACCATTACTTCAACAGCTGTTGTTGATTCAGAAAGCAATGTTTTAAAGCGTTATATCATGTTTTCTTTATTGTATAAATTCAAAAATTTTGTAACCAATGAGAGTTAGTCTTTAGAAAGTAAATTAATTCTAAGATTAGTTTTTTGAAAAAAGCGATCTTTTTTTATTGCTGTTTCAAAATAAATAATAACTTTGTAATGCAAAGTACTTTAATTATGAATCAAAAGCACCAAGAAGATTTAGCACATATTCGTTCCATGATGGAACGCTCTTCAAGATTTATATCATTAAGCGGACTTTCTGGAGTTTTCGCAGGTCTTTCGGCTTTAATTGGCGGAATCTATGTTTACCAGCTGTTTAAAGCAAACGGAATGGATTATTTAAATGATGAGCATAGATTGTATTCTGCCAATCTGGTATCAGAATTATTCTGGATTGGAATTACAATTTTAGTATTTGCGTTTGCATTCGGAATCTTTTTTACTATTAGAAAAAGCCGAAAATATAATTTACCAATCTGGACATCAGCAACTAAAAAAATGGTATTCAACCTTGCAGTGCCCTTATTTACAGGCGGAATATTCTGCCTGGCTTTAATGCATCATGGCTATTTTGGTTTAGTAGCGCCGTCTACTTTAATATTTTATGGATTAGCCGTTATAAATGCTGAAAAATATACATTTTCTGATATAAAATATCTTGGTTTTTCGGAACTGATTTTAGGATGTATTGCACTTTTTAATATAGGATATGGATTGATTTTTTGGATTCTGGGATTCGGAATTCTGCATATCATATACGGATTAGTGATGTTCAAAAAATACAAATAACCCAATGGGAATTATTGATAAACTAAATAAAGATTTTGAAAGCCGTGTCAGACTGGGTATTATGTCCGTTCTGATGGTTAACGACTGGGTAGATTTTACCGAGATGAAAACGCTTTTAAATATCACCGATGGTAATTTAGCGAGTCATTCCTCAGCATTAGAGAAATCAGAATATATCGAGATTAAGAAAGAATTTGTGGGTAAAAAGCCCAAAACATCTTATCAGGTAACACCGCTTGGCCGCGCGGCGTTTAAAGAGCACCTTTCTTACCTCGAAAAATTAATGAAATCGTAATAACAATATTTTTTTTGTCTAATAACTTTGAAATACAAAGTACTTTTAATTTTAGAATCATGAAAAAACATCAAATTATTTTAGCTTGTACGGTGATATTTACACTGCTTTTTTACAATCAGTCTCCCGGAGTTAACCTTTCTATTTTTGGGGTAATATTAACGCTTTTAATTAGTTACTTCTTTCAGGAGAAGTTTGTCGACAGGTCACACTTAGTTCTGGTTGTAACCTCTATTTTGTCTTGTTTTGCTTTTGCATGGTATGGAGATGCGGCTTCGTTTTTTGCTTTAGCATTGTCAATCCTGTTTTTACAATTTAAAACCCATGATGGAGAACTTAAAATTGTACAGATTTTTCCATTGATATTCTTAAACGGAATTACATCGTTAGGACGAGTTTTTCTTTTTAACCAATGGCTTCCTGAACGAAAAATTCATAACGATTTTGCCAAGAAATTAGTTGCGTTTTTTGTAATTCCGCTCCTGTTTTTAGGATTGTTTTTTATTGTTTACTCTTTCGGAAGCAATCATTTTTCATCATTATTTACAGATTATACTTTAGATATTGATATTTTTCAATTGATCTTAATCAGCATACTTGGATTTTATGTTTCATTCAGTTTCTGGAATTACTGGGTGCCAGATGTCTGTTATGAATTCAACCCAAAACTTAGCAGCGAATTCGGTAATATTTCTGAAGTAAAAAATCAAAGTACATTTTCATTTCTCGATTTGGATTTTGAAAGAAAAAGCGGTGAAATCACATTATTTCTATTAAATATTATGCTATTGGTTTTCATAGGAACGTATAATTACGAACAGTTTTTTGAAGTAATCGAAAAAACGAACCTAAGTGCAGATACGCACGAACGTGTAAATGCAGTAATTTTTTCAATTCTAATGGCAGTTGGTGTAATCCTGTTTTATTTTAAAGGAGGTTTTAATTTTGATGAAAAAGCACACTTATTAAAAAAACTTGCCAAAGTATGGATTGTCTTAAATGTGGTTTTGATTGTAAGTGCCATGATTAAAAACACAGAATATGTTTCGTTCTATGGCTTAACCTATAAACGTTTGGGAGTTTACGCTTTCTTAATTCTTGCCATTATAGGATTAGTTTATTCTTTTTTAAAAATAACAAAACAAAAAACAAATGCCTACCTGGTAAATCAGATGGTTTGGTATTTCTATGGTACCATTTTAATATGCAGTTTTTTTAATTGGGGAAATCTAATTACTAATTATAATATCTCAGTAAATAAAGGTGTGGAACCTAAATTTTTAAGCGGTTTGAACTTCAATGATGAATCTCGAAGAGAGTATTTTAAAAAGAATAACCTAGATGGACAATACCCTGAAGCAGTGAGAGAAGAAATGATAGGAAATTATCAGGCAGCAGGGTTTTTATCGAAGGCTTTATATTATGATTTTGTGGAAGTTAAGTGATAAAAATGTTAAGAAATCTTTATGGAAAATTAATTTATTTTTATAAAGATTTTTTTTACTTATAGCCTTGCTAATTAATTTCTATTATAAGATATTTGCTGACAAATTGTTAAAGTTAATATAAAATCTTAACCTGCAGAAAACTATGAAAAAAATTACTATGATTCTTTTTATAACATTCGCCGGCTTAACTGGTTTTGCCCAGAGAACAGCCGATGAAGTTTTAAAAATGAACTCAAAAATCGAAGATTTAATGCAAAATCCTATCACAGGGGTTATTGTTGTTAAAGAAGGGAATGTTGTAAAGGGGATCAACCCTGAAACTAAAGCAGAAGCTTGGAGTTTTGATGCTGATAAAGCTGTTGGTGAAGGAACTACACTTGAGGCATTAAGCAAATTAGACACAGACAACTTATTTGCAAGCAAAAGAATTTTAAAGAATATCGATGGTACTCCATACATTGAAGCTTTAGTGAACTACAAAACTGTTTTAATCAATACTCTTGATGGAAAAGTAGTTTACAATTCTGCTAACTATAAATACACTGTTTTTAACAGTCAATTTTTATATGGTGAAAACCAATATTTAGTAAAAGGTGCAGAAAACGGAAAAGTAATCGCGTCATTAATCGACCTTAATACAGGAAACGTATTATGGAAAACAGAGCAGGGAGATGCAAAAAGCGCATTTGCTTCGATGTTTACTTTTAAAGCAAACTTTTCTAACGAAGCAGAAGTAAGTGCTAATACAATCTATTCTCTTTACA
The DNA here is from genome assembly GCF_028736135.1 of Flavobacterium sp. KACC 22758. Taxonomy (NCBI): domain Bacteria; kingdom Pseudomonadati; phylum Bacteroidota; class Flavobacteriia; order Flavobacteriales; family Flavobacteriaceae; genus Flavobacterium; species Flavobacterium sp. KACC 22758. The sequence continues at coordinate 4,778,721 of NZ_CP117878.1, read as the reverse complement.
TGGGTAGATTATCTGCAATTGACAGAAATACAGGTGCTTTAAAATGGGTTGGAGAATTAGAATACACAAAAGTATTCCCAACTCAAAATGATAAAAACTTAGTTGTAATTAACAGCAAAGGATTAATTTCATTTAAACAATACTTAAACGTATTAGATGCTGAAACTGGAAAACCAATCTGGGAAGATGCTATCAAAACAAAATACATTGTTTATTTAGAAGACTGGGGAGATAAAATTCTTGTAGCTCACAACAGCGGATTCAACTTTTATAATTTAAAAGACGGATCTAAAGTTTGGAAAAAAGACGCTCGCGGCGACGGATTGAAAAAAGTAATTTCTATTGATGGTGATTATTTATATGTTGCTGAAAACGAAATGATGCTGATTGACAAAGACGGTCAGAAAAAATGGAAAAGCTTCATCGAAATCTCTGATGATAAAGAAGATGCAATTAACTACTTAGGTAAAGTTGATGATAAAGTTTTATACTTAACAGCTACTTATGGTAACATGGTAGATTATAAAACGGGTAAAAAATTATGGAGAGGAAACTTGAAATTCAATGCAAAACGTCCTTTACTAAACGTTTTTGACGAAGAAAACAATCAATTCTTAGTGTATAACGACGAAGAACTTTTCAAATTCAATACAACTGTAAAAGATAAACCGGACCCATTTGCAAAGGTTAATATCAAAAAAGAAAAAGAATTAAATTCTATTGAATTATTTTCATGGGGAGTAGCTCTTTCTGGACCTACAGAAGTTATGGGAGTAAGTAAAGAAGGAAAAGTTTTATACCACAGAATTTATACACAGCCTGGTGACGGAGGAAGAGCTTGGGGACAAGCTTTAGCAACTGCAGGATCTATTGGTTTAGGAGTTTCTGCTGGATATAATGCTGCTGTAGGATCTGAGTGGAGAATGGTTTACATTGATCCGGCTACAGGACAGGAAACAGGTTCAAGCGTTATCAAAAAACAAAACGACAAACAATTAAACAGAGCAGCAAAACAAGCAGCTGGATCTGCAGCGTTAGCTGACGTTTCTAAAAGATTTTCACAGCGTTTTGATGCAATGAGACAAAGCCGTGATTTCTCTTATATTTTTGCTAAAGATGAGGCAACCCAGAAAAAAGTTTTAGTTAAAGTAAGAAAAGATGACGGAACAGAATTAGATAAAATCTTATTCGAAAATATGCGTCCAATCTATGAAGTAGATTTTGCTACGCAGTCAGTTTACTACATTTTTGAAAATGAATTGAGAATTTTTAACAACAAAATCTAATTCAAAATTTAAATAAAGCAAAAGGCGTATTAATATTCAATACGCCTTTTTTATGAGAGAAATTAATTGTTGCCTCTTTTTCTAAATCTAGGATCATTTTTAGAAATAAACGTTGATCTTCGGCTTGGAGTTGGAGCTGCAGCTTTTGGAAGACTCGCTTCTTCAGTTTTACTCGAAGGTTCTATTAATTTATTTAATTCTTTTATTTCAGCATCAGTTAAATCACGGTAACGGCCAACCGGAACATCCAGCGAGATATTAATGATTCTAATACGTTTTAAGGCCGTAACTTCATAACCCAGATACTCAGACATTCTTCTAATCTGACGGTTTAATCCCTGCGTTAAAATAATCTTGAAGGTGTATTTACTGATTTGCTCTACTTTACATTTTTTTGTAACAGTATCTAAAATAGGAACTCCATTACCCATACGCTGAATAAAACGTTCTGTAATAGGTTTATTAACTGTAACCGTATATTCTTTTTCGTGATTGTTTCTGGCACGCAAAATCTTGTTTACAATATCGCCGTCATTAGTCATAAAAATTAATCCTTCACTTGCTTTATCCAGCCTTCCAATTGGGAAAATACGTTTAGGATAATTAATATAATCGACAATATTATTTTTAACCTCTAAGTTAGTGGTACACTCAATTCCCACGGGTTTATTAAAAGCCAGATAAACCAATTTTTCGTGTTTTTCAACAATCAATTTACCGTCAATGCGTATTTCATCATCTGGTGAAACTTTAGTTCCCATTTCGGCAGCAGCGCCATTTATTGTTACGCGTCCTTCTTCAATTAATTTATCGGCTTCACGACGAGAACAATACCCCGTTTCACCTATAAATTTATTCAGACGTTTTAAATTTTCTTCCATACTGCAAAAGTAGCTAAAATTTAGACTTCTTAGAATTTTAGATTTCAGACTTTAGATTTTAAAAAAAACTTGTCCTTTTGAATCTTTGTTACTTTGTCTCTTCAGAAGAAAAAAGAAATTCAATAACCTTCTCATACAATTCATCATCATGCATTCCGTGGCCTAAACCGCTGGTTTCAATAAACTGGCTGTTTTTCCAATTACTGGCTATTTTTTTTCCTTCATCAAAAGCAACTATTTTGTCTGAAGTATCGTGAGCAATAAAACCAGGAATAGTAAATTGAGATGCAAATTTTTGTCCTGAGAAATCTTCTAGTTTAAAATTAAAACGATCCAGGAATTTGCTTTCTAAAAGAGAAAACATTTTGGTGTTTAAACTCAGCATTGAAACGTAATTGTCAATCAAAGTTCTTAATTCAGAAGGAGCGCCAAGAATTACCATTTTATTAATGCTTGTATTTGGAAATAAATATTGATGATAAACGCAGGCTGCGCCGCCAATAGAATGCCCAATTATAATGTCCGGCTGATATTTTTCGACTGCTTTATTGATGAATTCAGCGTAAAGAGGAACATTAAATTCTTTTCCGCTGCTTTGTCCGTGTGCAGGAGCATCAAGCGCTATAATTGTACTTCCGGATTTTTGAAGATGAGGCAGTGTTTTTTTCCAGCGTGATGAATTGCTTTCCCAGCCGTGAACTAATAAAATTTTGGTTTCATTTCCTTTCCAGACATAAGTTTGAAAATGGTGTTCATTGTGGTGAAAAATTTCTGTCTCTGTATTTTGTAAAACTTTAGGAAGTTTTTCTTTTTGTAATCTGCCTATTCTGGGCTGGCTGAAAAGTGCATAAGAAAGTTCAAGAGCCTTTTGCGGACGCACGTAACTTAAAAAATTAATATAAGTGCCAACAGATTTTAATGTGATGAAACGAATTCCTTTTTTAATTTTCAAAACGTAATTTTTTTCTAAAGGTAAAAAAATGTTTTGCCACTCCAAATAGCTATCGGGATAAAAGGATTAAAAAGATTTTATTCAGTAAAATGAATGCAAAAAAAAAGTCCCGATTAAATCGGGACCATTTATTAGAATTTTGAGAACAATTGTTCCATTTTTTCTTTTTCTTCTTCAGCTAATTGCGTATCAACTAAAATTCTTCCAGAGTGCTCATCTGTAATGATTTTTTTTCTTGAAGCGATTTCAACCTGAGTTTGCGGCGGAATCGTAAAGAAAGATCCTGCAGAAGCTCCTCTTTCGATAGAAACTACAGCTAATCCGTTACGAACACTGCTTCTGATTCTGTTGTAAGCAGCTAATAATCTGTCTTCGATTTGTGCTGAATATTCAGCAGATTTCTCAGTTAAGAAAGTTTCTTCTTTCTGAGTTTCTGCCATGATAGCATCTAATTCAGATTTTTTATGTTTTAAATGAGAGCTTTTAGCATCAAGTTTTTCTTTTAAGTTAGAAATAACTTCTTTTTTATGCTCGATAGAAGCCTTCATTTCTTTGATTTGCTTTTCAGCCAATTGAATTTCTAATTCCTGAAATTCAACTTCTTTTGTCAAAGAATTAAATTCTCTGTTGTTACGTACTGATTCTTGTTGTTTTGTGTACTTTTTGATAACCTCTTTATGCTCCTCAATAGCAATTTTCTTTGCTTTGATTTGCTCCTCAATCACTTCAAGTTCACCTTTCAGTTTTTCTGAACGAGTGCTCAAACCTGCAACTTCATCTTCTAAATCTTCAACCTCTAAAGGAAGTTCTCCTCTAACGTTTCTGATTTCGTCAATTCTAGAGTCAATAAGCTGTAAATCGTATATTGCTCTTAACTTGTCCTCAACACTTAATTCTTTCGTATTCGTCATATTCTATAAGTACTTAACTGGATTTGTATTTTCTTCTGATAAAATGATCGCAAAATTAAGAATTTTTTTTCGAAGATAATCAACAATATAGTTTTTTGTATAGCGTTCACTCTCAAAATGACCAATATCTGCCAAAAGTAACTTATTTTCGGCTTCATAAAACTGATGATACTTTAAATCAGCGGTTAAAAAAGCATCGGCTCCAGCCTGAATTGCATTTTTAATGGCAAAACTTCCAGATCCGCCCAAAACGGCTACTTTCTTTATTTTTTTTCCTGTAAAGGCCGAATGACGAATACCTCTTGCAATCATAATATCTTTTGCATACAAAAGAAATTCTTTTTCATCCATTTCATTTTCAAGTTCGCCAATCATTCCTAAACCAATATTTTGATGTGCGTTTTGCAAATCGTAAATTTCATAAGCCACTTCTTCGTAGATATGATTGGTTAAAAGTGCTTTTAAAACTCTGGATTGTAAATGTTTTTCAAAAATAACTTCGATTTTTATTTCGGTTCCGGTATGTAATTTTCCTTTTTCACCAATAACCGGATTGCTTTTTTCGTTTCCTTTAAAAGTAAAAAAACCTTCGGAGTTAAAACTGCAGTTATCATAATTTCCAATTGTTCCTGCGCCGGCTTCAAACATCGCATTGCGGACTTTTTCTGCATTATCAGGTACGGTATAAGTAACTAATTTTTGAATAAACTGTTGTTTTGGAATTAAAATTCTGGTGTTGATTAAACCCAATGCGTGACTGAAAATTTTATTAACGCCTTGCGAATGGTTGTCTAAAGCAGTATGAACGGCATAGATAGCAATATCATTTTTGATAGCTTTTAAAATGGCGCGTTCAACATAATTTTTGCCTGTAATTTTTTTAATTCCTGAAAATAGAATTGGATGAAAACAAACAACAAGATTACAGTTTTTGGTTTTTGCCTCCTCAATTACATTTTCCAACGCATCGTGGCAGACTAAAATTCCGGTACTTTCTATTTCCGGATTACCAACTAAAAGACCGACATTATCAAAATCTTCTGCATAGGCCAGAGGTGCCATTTCTTCTAGTACGGTTATTATATCTTTGATTTTCATTTGGTTTTTTGTTTCAAGTTTTTTTAGGTTCCAAGTTTTTCTTCAATTGATAAACCTAAAAACAAATTAACGAAAAAAATTATACTTTCGTAAAATGAACTTACTTCGAAAAATACTTTTTCCATTTGCCATTTTATACGGATTGATTACCAGCATCCGTAATTTTCTTTTTGATAAAGGAATCCTGAAATCAACTTCATTTGATTTGCCGGTTATTGCCGTAGGAAATCTGAGTGTAGGCGGAACCGGAAAAACTCCTCAAATAGAATATTTAATTCGGTTATTATCTAACAAATATAGTGTGGCCACTTTGAGCCGCGGTTATAAAAGAAAGTCTGAGGGTTTTGTTCTGGCCGATGAAAATTCTAATGCCGAAATTCTGGGAGATGAACCTTTTCAGTTTTATCAAAAATTTCCAGATGTTCAGGTTGCCGTTGATGCCAATCGTACTAACGGAATCACGCAATTGCTTTCGCAGAATGTAAAACCGCAGGTTATTTTATTAGATGATGCTTATCAGCACCGAAAAGTAAAAGCGGGATTTTATATTTTATTGACTTCTTATGATGATTTGTACGCAGATGATTTTATGCTTCCAACGGGAAATTTAAGAGAAAGCAGGAGCGGTGCAAACAGAGCCAATATAGTTGTGGTTACAAAATGCCCAAAAAATTTATCAGAAGAAAAACAAGCCGAAATTCGTTTGAAATTAAAACTAAGCTGCTCTCAGCAGATCTTTTTTACTTATATCGATTACGATGTTGAAATTTATGGTGAAAATGAAAAAATATCGGCTGCAGAAATTAAATCAGAATCGAAATTACTTTTGGCTGGAATTGCAAAACCTAAACCATTTTTGGAGTATTTAAAAAATGAAAATGATGAATGCTTAACCTTTCCTGATCATCATCATTTTTCTGATGCCGACTTAGAATCGATTCAAAACAAAGCAAATGGCAGAAAAATAATTACAACCGAAAAAGATTATGTTCGTTTAAAAGATTCAAAGCTGGTTTCACAATTGTATTATCTGCCCATAAAAAGCACATTTATAAATCACCAGCAAAATTTTGACGTTTCGATTTTGCAGTATATAAAAGAAAACTTAGAGCCTTAGCTGCTTTAAAGAATCAATCAAAGAATTTAGCAATTGTACTGTAAAATACATCAGGAACAAAAGGCTTGGTAATAACATCATTCATTCCAAACGATAAAAGCATATCTCTGTTTTCGTCAAGAGAAATAGCTGTTAATGCAATAATTGGTGTGGTTTTATCAAATTCCCTAATTTGCTGGGTTGCTGTAGTTCCGTTTATTCCTGGTAAATGAACGTCCATTAAAATCATATCAAAACGTTTTACTTTTAAAAGCTCAACTGCCTCTTCGCCATTGTCCAGGATTTCGCAGGTAATCGCTTTGTTTTCAAGCATTTTTCTTGTTATCATTTGATTGATTTTATTGTCTTCAATCAATAGAATAGATTTATGCTTAAGCTGTTTATCGTTATATGGTTTTTCTTCTGTAACTGCTTCCAATGGTTCGTTATTAATTTTAAAATTTAATTTAAAAGTAAAAGTCGATCCTTTGCCAACTTCACTTTTTAGTTTGATTTCGCCCCCTAAAAGTTCAATTAACTTTTTAACAATCGTAAGCCCTAAGCCCGTTCCGCCATATTTTCTATTGACTTCAATAGAACCTTGCGAGAAGCTTTCAAAAACAGTCTGCAGTTTATCTTCAGGAATACCAATTCCGGTATCTACGATTTCAAAATAAACAGTTGCGTTCTCGTCTTCTTCTGCAAATAATTTTGCAATAACACTAACGTGTCCGTTTTGAGTAAATTTTAGGGCGTTGTTAATTAGGTTTAATATAATTTGAGATAATTTTGTTGGATCACCAATCAGATTGTCAGGAATGGCTTTGTCGATCTCAAGATTGAAGTAGTTTTTATTGGCCGTTGCCAGTTCTTTGAGAGAACTCTGAATATTAAAAAGCAATTCTTTTAAATTGAAACTAATGTTCTCGACTTCAACTTTTGTAGAATCGATTTTGTTGATTTCGAGAATTTCATTGATAAAAGTGGTTAAATAGTTTCCTGAGAATTTTAACGACTCTAAATATTTTAATTGTGCCTTTTTTGGATTGTCTTCCAGAAGTAAATGGGTAATTCCGTTGATCGCATTTAGCGGAGTCCGGAGTTCATGGCTCACGGTTGATAAAAATTCAGATCTTGCTTTTGATGCTTTTTCGGCTTTGTTTTTAGCCAGGATAAGTTCTTTGTTTTTTTCTCTTAAAAGAAGATTATTTTGATTACGAATAATATTGTTTTTGTATAATGCTAAACTTAAGAGTGATAAAATAGAGATTAAAGCAATTGCCAAAATGCTTACTAATTTTGAATACCGATACGTTTTTAACTGAATTTTTTCTTCACTTTCTCTTTTAATGGTATTGTTTAGGTTTTGATTTTTTTTGAATTTTTCAAATTCATTAAAATCAATTTTCGCATTTTTCAGCTTTAAAATATAATTTTCTAATTGATAATGCTCATCTAAATACGAGTAGGCGAGGTCGTAGTTTTTATTTTGCTTATAGTACCGGCTTATGGCTAAGATAATTTTTGATTTTTGAGCCAGATCGTTTGTTTTTTCATTGTAATCTAAAGCTTTATCAAAATAAATCATGGCAGAATCGTTACGTTTTAATTGGGTTTCAATTAATCCGAGTTGATAATACGATTTGATTTTTGTTTTTATTACAGATGAATTATCTGGTTTTTTTATTATTTTTTGAAAAGTTTTAAGGGCTAACGGATAGTTTTTATTTGCTTTAAACGCCATTGCTTTCTGAAAGTTCAAAATTTCAGAACTGTCTACTACGCCAAGCTCTTTTAAGAGTTTTTGAGCTTTTAGGTAATAAATATCAGCAGTTTTATAATCTCCTTGTGCGGTATTTGCTGCGCCAATATAGTGAAGGGCTAAAATTTTAGTGCAGGTTGGTTTTATACTGTCAAAAGAAGCTGCGCTTTTATGAAAGTTTTTTAAAGCTTCATCGTACTTCCGCTGATTGTAATATATTTTACCAAGCTTAAAAGTCTGATTGCCTAAATCTTCGGGAATGTGGTTTGTTTCGCAAAAATCAATAGATTTTTTTGTTAAAAGAACTGCTTCATTGTATTCTTTACTATTCAGTTTTTTATTTGCCAGTTTGTTATAATAGGAAATACTGTCTGTATTCTGTTTGGTTTGAGAATACAAAAATGGATTTAAAAAACAAACAACAATTAAAAGATAGTAGTACTTCATGTATGGCAGCGCTTTTACAATGAATCTTATGTTTTTCTTATCAGTAAAATCAAATCGATTAATCGTGATGAATAGCCAATTTCGTTATCATACCACCCTACAACTTTTACCATTTTGTCTATGACAGAAGTAAGCTGTGCGTCGAACAAGCACGAATGTGTATTGCCAATTATATCAACAGAAACGATAGGATCTTCTGTGTAATCTAATATTCCTTTTAAATTTGTTTTTGAGGCTTTTTGAAATGCAATGTTAATTTCTTCAATAGTAACAGCACGTTTAACATTGAACGTGATGTCTGTCAATGAACCATCGGGAACAGGTACACGAATACCGCAACCCCCGATTTTTTCGTGCAATTTAGGAAAAATTTTCGTTAATGCCTTAGCTGCACCTGTTGTTGTAGGAACAATCGACTGACTGGCTCCTCTCGCACGGCGTAAGTCCTTATGCGGCTGGTCGTGAAGACTTTGGTCTGTCGTAAAAGAATGTATTGTAGTGATGTAAGCCTGCTCAATTCCGCACAGTTCTTCGATGATTTTTATCATCGGTGCAGCGTTATTTGTAGTACAGCTTGCATTAGAAACAATATTTTCTGTTCCGTCTAATATATTTTCGTTTACACCAAGAACAACTGTTTTAATTGTGTCAACTTCTGATGGGGCAGAAAGTATCACTTTTTTTGCTCCGGCTTCAATATGTGCATTTAATTCTTCATGTGTTTTGTATTTCCCTGTCGATTCAATTACAAAATCTATCGAATGACTTTTCCAGTCCAGATTAGAAATACTTTTTTCATGAAAAAATAAATAATGTTTTTCGTTTACAATAATTCCATCTTCGTCAAAACTTACAGCAAAAGGAAGAACTCCATGAATAGTGTCGTATTTTATTAAATGCGACATGGTTTTGTTATCTGCAATATCATTAATTGCAACAACTTCAATTTCAGGATGATTTATAAGAAGACGAAATAAATTTCTTCCAATTCTTCCAAAACCATTAATAGCAATTCTTGTTTTCAATTTCTTGTTTATTCGTTTAACTGTTTAATCGTTTAATCGGTTTTACAATTAAACGATTAAACGATTAAACTTTTTCTATAAAATGTGTTTTTGTGCTTTGTATGAAGAACGAACAAGAGGTCCGCTTTCAACATGACGGAAACCTAATTCAATACCGTATTTTTCGTATTTAGCAAACAATTCAGGAGTAATGAATTCTTTTACAGGTAAATGTTTTTTAGTTGGCTGTAAGTATTGGCCAATCGTAACAACATCAACATTTGCATCACGTAAATCTCTCATTGTCTGGTACACTTCTTCTTCGGTTTCACCAAGTCCAAGCATAATTCCAGATTTAGTTCTGTTTATTCCTTTTTCTTTTAAATAGCGTAAAACTTCTAAGCTTCTGTCGTATTTCGCCTGAATACGCACTTCGCGTGTTAAACGACGAACAGTTTCCATATTATGCGAAACTACCTCAGGATTTGCTTCAACGATTCTGTCAATGTTTCTTTCAATTCCCTGAAAGTCCGGAATTAAAGTTTCAAGAGTAGTATTTGGGTTCATTCTGCGGATGGCTCTTACGGTTTCCATCCAAATGATAGAACCGCCATCTTTTAAATCATCTCTGTCAACACTTGTAATTACAGCGTGTTTGATATTCATGATTTTAATAGAACGCGCTACTTTTTCAGGTTCGTCCCAATCTACCGTTTCAGGTCTTCCGGTTTTAACACCGCAAAAACCGCAAGAACGTGTACAAACGTTTCCTAAAATCATAAAAGTTGCCGTTCCCTCACCCCAGCATTCTCCCATATTAGGGCAGCTTCCAGAGGTGCAAATTGTATTTAAACTGTATTTATCAACTAAACCACGAAGTTCAGTATATTTTTGTCCAATAGGTAATTTTACCTTCAACCATTTTGGTTTTGCAGGTGGTATGTTTTCAATGACTGTTTCCATATATCATAAATCTGAATACAAAGATACGGAATGTAGTTTATTTGGAGATGCTAATTTAGTTTTCGTTTGCTTTTTATACCTTCTGATTTCATTTAAAAATAGTAAGTTCAAATATTAATTATTTGTATTTATTGAGTTTTTATAGTTTATTTTTTTATTCTTCTTTAATATTTTGATGTTTTAATCTGATTTTTAAAATTTTAAATCCTGTCTTATTCTATCATAAATTTGACGTTTTTGGGCCATGTGAAATTTATGCTGTAGTAATTTTGTTGTTAATTTAAAGTTTAATAACATGAAAAAAAGATTTACTGTATTAGGAATTTTATTGGCTGCTTTTAGTTTTACTAAAATAAATGCACAAATACTTTCAGACAAAGCCATGGGCGCTTTGGGTAAAGGGGTGTCAGGATTTACTTTTAGTGATGCAGATGCCGCTGCTTTGGCTAAAGAATCAATTGCTGAAATGGATGCAAATAATCCTGTTGCAGGACCTGAGGACGGGTATTCAATTCGATTGAATCGTGTATTTGGAAAACATACTTCAAGTGAGGGAGTTACTTTAAACTATAAAGTTTATTTAGTAAAAGATATTAATGCTTTTGCCTGCGCAGATGGAAGTGTGCGTGTATTTGCCGGTTTAATGGATATAATGGATGATAATGAACTGCTTGCCGTTATTGGACATGAAATTGGCCACGTAGTAAATCACGATACAAGAGATGCTATTAAAGCTGCTTATAAAAAAGAAGCACTACTAGATGCTGCTTCATCACAGTCAGGAAAAATCGAGACTATGACAAAGTCTCAATTGGGGGAAATAGGAAGTGCAATGATTGACAGCAAACACAGCAGAAAACAGGAATCTGAAGCTGATTCATTCTCATATGATTTCATGAAAAGAAATGGTTATGATGTAAATGCTGTAGAATCAGCTTTTAGAATTCTTCAAAATTTAAGTGAAGGTACAGAGGCTTCTTTTATGACCAAAATGATGAGTTCGCACCCAGATTCTGGCAAAAGAGCAGACACTGCTAAGAAAAAAGCAACAAAAGATGGTTTGTATAAAGCTTATGTACAGCAGAAAATTGATAATTCTGCACCTGTAAAAGCAAAAACACCAGCCAAAGCACCTGCTAAAAAGGCAGCAGCAAAAAAGAAATAATTTTTCTATAAAACCTAAAAACGGCAAATTCTGTAAAGAACTTGCCGTTTTTTTTGCTTCAAGGTTAAGGACTATCAACAATAACGGCAAATAGTTATAAGCTTATTTAAAATTTATACCTTTAATTTGTTGAAAAAACAAGTTCTGAGTGAAATGAAATAGCATTTTGTTATGCTACATTTGTTGTTAAATTGTAATTATAAAAAACATGAAAAAGAAAATTATAATAGCAGGATTCTTATTTGCAGCATTTGGTTTTACAAATATGAATGCGCAGATTAATTTAGGTGATAAAGCGATTGGAGCACTTCAAAAAGGTGTTGCCAGTTTTACGCTGAGTAACGCAGATGCAGCGGCTTTGTCTAAAGAAGCAGTTCGCAAATTAGATTCCACTAATCAAGTAGCAGGACCAACTGACGGTTATACTTTAAGATTAAACCGTGTTTTTGGAAAACACACTGCCGGTGAGGGTTTTACCTTAAATTATAAAGTTTACAAATTAAAAGAAGTAAATGCTTTTGCAACTGCAGACGGAAGTGTACGTGTATATTCAGGTTTGATGGATATAATGGATGATAATGAATTGCTGGCAGTAATTGGTCATGAAATTGGTCACGTTGCAAACAATGATTCAAGAGATGCAATGCGTGCAGCTTATCAAAAAGAAGCATTAATTGACGGAGTGTCTTCACAATCGGCTAAAATTTCTGCAGTAACTGACAGTCAGTTAGGAAAAATAGGAAGTGCCTTAATCGATAGTAAACACAGCCGTAAACAAGAAACGGAGGCAGATTTATACTCATACAATTTCTTGAAGAAAAACGGTTATAACGTAAATGCCGAAGAATCTGCTTTTAGAATTTTAGCAAAAATGAGTGAAGGAGCAGAGGCTTCATTTATTGATCAAATGATGAGCTCTCACCCAGATTCTAAGAAAAGAGCTGATGATGCTAAAGCAAGAGCTGAAAAAGACGGTGTTTACAAACCATACGTACAGCAAAAAATAGACAATAAAGTTCCAAAAGCGGCGACTGTGAAAAAAACAACTACTACAAAGAAAACTACCACTACAAAGAAAAAATAGTCTTTGAGAAAATAAAAAACGGCAGATTTAAATCTGCCGTTTTTTTATGCTTCAAATTAACCTAAAACATGATGTGCCAAAACTTTTTGAACATCATACACGTTTACTGATTTATTAAATTGTTTTACAATACTTGGGTTTAATTCGCTCGAAACCCAGATTTTTAATTCAGCATCAAGATCAAAAGTTCCTGCTGTTTCTACGCTAAAGCGGGTAATGCTTTTATAAGCAATTGACTTGTATTCGGTTTTGCTTCCTGTTAATCCTTGTACATCAACCAAGATTAATCTTTTGTTGGTAAAAATAAAAGTGTCACGGATTAGTTTAAAACCCATTTCAATTTCCTCATTGTCTGTTAAAAGCTGACCGTATTTCTTTAGTAAATCTTCCTGGCTTACAGTTCCTGCGTTGCCCATAAGAGCTGAAAATATTCCCATTTTATTTGTTTTTAATTTTGATTAATTTTTTAGTGTATGTAAAATTAAATAAATTGGAGAATAAAAACGTTTCTAAGCATTAAGAGATTAAGAAAAATTAAGGTTTAATAAATGCTAAATCTTTTAATCTCTTATGGCGGATTTTTATATAAAAAAAGCAGAACCGAAGTTCTGCTCTTGTATTTTTATTCTGGTTGTGTTTGTATTGTTATTGGAAGATTGTAGGCAGTCCTAACTGCTTTTCCGTCGATCATTCCTGGAGCCCATTTTGTTTTTAATGATTTTAAAACTCTAACAGCTTCTTTTCCTAATCCATAACCCGGATCGTTTTTAACTAAAATATCAGTCATCGAACCGTCTCTTTCGATTACAAAAGAAACGTAAACACGTAAAGTTCTTTCTTCATCCAATTCTGGTCGGGTAAAATTTTTGCCTACATAAGTGTAGAAATTTTTTATCCCGCCCGGAAACTCTGGCATTTTGTCTAATGCAGCAGGAGTATAAGGTCCTGAAACTACAGGTGTGTCAATTTCACCAGTTCCTGGCCCTCCAGTTGTAGGCATTGTATTAACGCCTGTTCCAGGTCCGGCAGCAGTATTGTCTACAACAGGAGTGTTTTCTCTGTTTGTTGCAATTTCTGTAACTGCTTGATCAGCATGAGTGATAACAGGATTTGTTAATTGAGATGAAGTAACAGGAGCTTGTGATGCAGGCTCTTGCTTTTGTGCAGGAGGTGCAATGTACTCTTCAACTTTGGGTTTCACAATGTCGTTAAGATCAGTTACTACTAAAGGCTTGTAAATTACCGGTTCAGGATCAACAGTATTATCAATACTAAATTTATTAACCAGCATCGATACACTTCCCACGGCTGTTAGTAATAACAAAGCCATAAACAACGCATTGACAGTTGTTTTAGAATTTTCTTGGCGTAATTGATACGCTCCGTACTCTTTGTTTTTGTTTTCGAAAACAAGATCGGTCCACTTGCTTTCATAGATGCTTAATTTAGACATGATTTTTGGATTTTAAGGTTAAGTAACTTTAAATCATACGCGTAAAGGAGTTGGGTTTTAGCAAACAACGTAGAAGTTGTTGTTTTAGTGTGAATAGATAGTTTTTTTAAGAAAAAATGCGATTATAATTTAATCTTTTCTTAAAGATAATAAATTATCTATTACGATTGATGATTTCTGCTAATAATTTTTTAGCGCGTAGTATTTTTACTTTAACATTACTTAAAGGTTCATCAATCTTGTCAGCAATTTCCTGATAAGACAATTCCTGAAAGTAGCGAAGCTGTATTACTTCCTGATAATGGGGCTTTAATTCTTTAATGCATAAAAGCAAACGAGATAGATTTTGCTCTTTAATTAATGCATCTTCTGCAGATGGAGTAGTGTCGGCAATATTATATGCCTGCTGGTCTTCTGTATCAGTAATTTCGATAAAAAGGCTGGTTTTCTTTTTACGCAGTAAATCAATATATACATTTTTTGCGATGGCAATAAGCCAGGTATTAAACTGAAATTCGGGATTGTACGAAGCTATTTTGTCAAAAGCCTTAGAAAAAGTTTCTATCGTAACGTCTTCAGCTGTGGTTTCATTTTCTGTACGTTTAAGCATGAAGCTGTAAACTTCATTCCAGAAATAATCTAATAAAAAAGTAAAGGCGACCTGGTCACCTTTTTTTGCTTTTTCTATTTTAGAATTTATTTCCAATATACAGGTTTTGAAAAAATATTAGTTATAAAGATATTAATTTGCGTTAATATAAGCGCTATCTCTATAATAGGAAACCAGATTTTAATATCATTTTCCTTTAATTTTCCGGCAGAAAATCCAATTACAGTCCAAACTACTGTGTATCTCGTTGCCAAAATAGCCACAACAGCAATCCATTGAAATTGAAAAGCCAGCAAAACAATAACTGATAAAAAGAAAAATAATTGTGAACAGAAGAAAAGTCCTAATTGAAATTTATCAAAAAACTTATAATGTTCTGCTGTAGAAATATGTCTTCTTTTTTGAGTAAACCAATCTTTAAAAGATTCCTTTGGGTTTGAATATGTAAAACCTTCCGGATTATAGGATATTGTTGTATTTGATTTATTAGCGGCCTGATTTATAAATAAATCATCATCGCCGGAACGAACCTGAATATGATCGATAAAACCATTTACATTAAAAAACTCTTCTTTTTTATAGGCTAAATTACGGCCGACTCCCATGTACGGAAGTCCTGCTTTTGCCCATGAAAAATATTGAACTGCCGTTAAAACAGTTTCAAAACGAATTATTTTGTTTAAAAAAGAACGCTCTCTTTTTTCGTAACCTCCATATCCTAAAACAATAGTTTTGCTTTCTGTAAATTGAGAAGTCATAGAAGTAATCCAATCTTTTGATGTTGGATAACAATCAGCATCTGTAAATAAAAGGTATTCTTTTTTGGCAGCCTTAATTCCCAGTGTCAATGCGTATTTTTTATTTCCCCAAAAAGCTTCGTTGTTTTCAACTTTAACCAGACGAATATTTGGATATTTTTGCTCAAACTCTTCAAAAACTTCCAAAGTTTCGTCGCTTGAAGCATCATCAATTAAAACAATTTCAAAATCAGGATAATTTTGTTCTGCTAACAACGGAACAAATTTCTTTACATTTTCTTCTTCATTTTTTGCACAGACAATTACAGAAACCGGAATGTTTTTTGGTGTAATTTCTTGAGGTTTGGCAAAAGCAAACTTTCCAAAAATTCCTAAATAGTAGAAAAGTTGAATAAAAACAACAGCAATAAAGAAGTAAAATAAAGTTATAAGCATATGGTTTTAATGTCTGTTAGTACTTGAATTTTTGCGAGAACAAATGTAGTTATGAATTCCTAATTTTCAATGTTTAATGCTAATTTACTTTCGGCATTTTGACATTTCTTTTGCAACAGCAATAGACTGAGGGTTTTCGGTTTTCTCTAATTCTGAAATTATGTTTTTATAATTATGATCGTCGCGGTTTTGAGAAAGTTTTTTAGTGGCCTGAATCTCATCAATTTCAATTTCAAGACCAAAAATTCCTCTGGCTTCGCGCATTGTTTTATCTGATAAATTTTCAACACGAACCGGATTTACAGAATTTGCTTCGTATTTGTCAACTAATTTTTTGAGCTGGTCTACAGAGGTATCGTAATCAACTATTTTGATTCTTCCATAAACATGTACGGCTATGTAATTCCAGGTTGGCACATTTTCATGGTCGTACCAAGAGGACGAAATGTAACTATGCGGACCGGAAAAAACGGCTAAAACCTGATCGTTTGCTGCAAAACCTTCGGCCTGCGGATTGAGTTTAGAAATATGACCTTCCAGAATTTCTTTTCCCTCGGCATTAATTCCTAATTCCATTGGAATATGCGTGGCGCATAATTTTCCGTTGGTTTGATTAATCAGGATTCCAAAACTATTTTCTTTTAAAAATGTTCTGATTTCTTCCTGATTTTCATTTTTGTATAAATCTGGTGTGTACATTTTCTTGTTTTTATATCAAAGACTTTCCAAAACAAATTGCTTCTGGTCTGTCAATATATTTTCCATAATTTGGAATTATATTGTATTGTTGTTTTTTGTAAAATTCTACGGCTTCGAGATTTTTTACTCTGGTTTCTAAAACTAATTCGGTAAAGCCAATTTTCTTTGCTTCTTTTTCCAGAAATGCCAGAATAGTCTGCCCGATTTTCTTTCCCCGAAACTTTGAATACATTCGTTTTACCTCGCCAATATTTCCTTCAATTGGTCTTATTGCACCGCATCCTATAATTTCATTGTTTAATTCTGCTGTGACAAATACAAATTTTGCATTATTGTTCTGCCAGTCTGTAAACGAATTTCTGCCGTCACTTCCAAAACGAAGATAGAGATTTGAAGACAATTCTTCGAGAATTGAAGTTGCTTTTTCATCATCCGGGTTTATTACTTTTATGGAAATGTCTTCTGTCATTATGCAGAATTGAAAATGATAAATTATTAAAAGGGATTCTTAAATTACATTCACTTCGGCTTCAATCTTAATTCCGAAGGTTTCAAAAACAGTTTTTTGAACTTCTTTAGAAACATTCAAGATTTCCTGACCTGTAGCATTTCCATAATTAACCAAAACCAAAGCTTGGTTTTTGTGAACTCCGGCATCGCCAAAACGTTTTCCTTTAAAACCAGCTTGTTCAATAAGCCATCCAGCAGGAACTTTTACTTCGGTTTCTGAGACTTCGTAAAATTTCATTTCAGGGAATTTTTTGTGGATTTGCTCGAAATCAGATTTCAATAAAATTGGGTTTTTAAAGAAACTGCCGCTGTTTCCCAGTTCTTTCGGATCCGGAAGTTTACTTTGTCTAATCGCAATTACAGCATTGCTTACATCTTTTAGAGTTGGTTCTGATATGTTATTTTTAGCTAATTCGGCTAAAATATCGCCATACGATGTATTAATTTTATGATTGCGTTTTGTCAATTTATAAATAACCGAAGTGATAATAAACTGATCTTTTACTTCATTTTTAAAAATGCTTTCGCGATATCCAAAATTACATTCGGCATTTGTAAAAGTTTTACTTTCCTGAGTTTCGATGTTTATGGCATTGCAGGAAACAAAAGTGTCTTTTATTTCTGTCCCATAAGCGCCAATGTTCTGAACAGGAGTTGTGCCTACATTTCCGGGAATTAGAGACATATTTTCTAATCCGCCAAAATTATTGTCGATTGTCCAAAGAACGAAATCGTGCCACGTTTCGCCCGCCTGACTTTCTACCCAGACAAAATCTTCGTCTTCTTTAATTATTTCTTTGCCTTTTAAATCAATATGAATAACCAATGCGTCTATATCTTTGGTCAAAAGCATATTGCTTCCGCCGCCAAGAATGAACTTTTTTTCGTTTTTATTTTCTTTTAAAATGGTTTTTAATTCTTCAACAGAATGTACTGCGATGAATTGTTTGGCTTTGGCTTCGATACCAAAAGTATTGTAGTTTTTTAAAGAAAAATTGGATTGGATTTCCATATATAAAAGCTTTTTAATCTGGGCTCAAAAGTAAGGATTATAATTTTTGGTTGTACCGCAAAGACACAAAGTTTGCGCAAAGTCCGCTAAGTTTTTCTGCGGCAGATTAGCACAGATTGAAAAAAATGTTGAAATGGGTTAAATCCTAATCTTTTGCCGGTTTTTTAGAATCTTTATTTTACAGCTTCAATAAATTGCTGCATTTCTTTCATAGTGCCAATTGTAATTCTGGTCCATTTTCCGTTTTCTTCGTAGATTTTTGTTCCTTGTATGTTGTTGTTTTCTAATTGTTTAAAGTAGTCTTTTTTGTAGTTGTCTAGAGAAAAATAGATAAAATTGGCTTGGGAAGGAATGCAGGTTAGATTTAATTTGGTAAGCTGCTCGATAGTATATTTTTTGACTTCCTCATTTACAGTTTGCACTTGCTGAATAAATTTATCGTCATTTAATGAGGCCAGAGCAGCAGCTGTTGATGCTGAACTGACAGATAAATTAGGAGACGATTTTAAAGCGCTGAGTTCGTCAATTGTTGATACAGCAGCAATCGCATAACCAATTCGCGCGCCGGCTAAACCGTACATTTTTGAAAAAGTTTTAGTGATAATTAAATTTTGGTTTTCAATTACAAGACTGCTCAGAGATTTTTCTTTTGTGAAATCAAGATAAGCTTCGTCAACAAAAACAATTATATTTTTAGGTACTTCTTTTACAAAAGCAACCAGCTGTTCGTAATTACAGATTGTGCCCGTTGGATTATTAGGATTGCAGATGTAAATCATTTTTGTATCTGAATCAATTGCTTTTAACATTGCTGTTAAATCATGTTTTTTATCTGCGGTTAACGGAACCGTAATTTTTTTGAGGCCTAATTTCTCAGAAGGGAATGTCCAATAGTTAAAGGTTGTTTCGGCAAGTATGAAATTTCCCTTTTTTAAAGCAGTATATTGAAGAACTAAATCTAAAATTTCTGTTGAACCGGCACCTAATAGTATATTGTTGTCTGAAACGCTGTTCTTTTTTGCAATAAGTGAAATCAATTCTCCTGAAAGATCCCAGCCGTATCGATTACTGCTGTTGACGCTTTTTTGCATGGCAGTGCGGGCGAGTGGAGAAGGACCATACGGATTTTCATTTGATCGTAATAATATGGGAGATTTATCTAAATCTAAAGAAACATAGTTTTCTGCTGACGGATTTGCAAATGTTTCAAATTGGGTAAAGCTTAATCCGATTGCGCCTAAAC
The DNA here is from genome assembly GCF_028736135.1 of Flavobacterium sp. KACC 22758. NCBI lineage: Bacteria > Pseudomonadati > Bacteroidota > Flavobacteriia > Flavobacteriales > Flavobacteriaceae > Flavobacterium > Flavobacterium sp. KACC 22758. Next base: position 4,759,352 of record NZ_CP117878.1, on the reverse strand, counting down.
CTATTTGTTTTAACCAGTTTCTTCTATTGCTCATATTATTTAAGAATTAAATTAGATAATTCATTTTTAATAATATGTCGTTGAGATTGAAGAAAAGTTACGATGGTTTTTTTTACCGCAGATTTGCAAAGATTAGAAAGATTGGTTAAAATCTGTTTAATCTAATAATCTGTGGCTGAATTTTAGGTTAGTTATTTCGAGAATCCAACAACTCATGATATCGATCAGCAATAAGCTTCATATTACTATTATAATTCGCATTTTTCTCAACAAACTTTCTATTTCTTAAAATAGCCTGATTTCTGGACTCAGCATTTTCAAATGACCAGATCAATTCATTGGCGAGCATTTCGATATTGTCAATTTCAATTAATTGTCCGTTTTCACGATGTGTAATCCAGCTCTGGTTTCCGGGAATATCAGAAACAACAGGGTAACAATTACAAGCCATTGCTTCAAATAATGATGCCGAAACGCCTTCGGTAATTGGCATGCTGATATAGATATTGGATTGCTGTAATAGTTTTGGAAGTTCTGTATTTGGGATTCTTCCTGTAAAGGTTACTTTGTTATCGATTTGCAGTTCTTTGGCTAAATCTTTTAAATACTGCAATCTGGTTCCATCTCCAACAATTGTAAGCGAAAAATCGATTCCTTTTTGATGTAAAATTCCGAAAGCTTTTAAAATAGAATCATGGCGGTATTCCGGCTGTAAAGAACGTGTTACAATCGCTTCAATTTTATTTGAATTGTTGGTTGAAGGATTAAAAAGCGACAAATCAATTCCTTTTGGAACAACCAAAACTTTACTCATATCAACGCCGATTGCTTTCATGTGAATTGTCATGACAGGCCCCCAGGCATGAATTAAATGTGCTTTTTTGAAAGCATATTTCTGAATGAATTTCTTAAAAGGATATAAAACAGAACCTTCCGGCCATAAATCAGTTCGGCCTTGCTGTGCAATGGCAATAGTTTTAGAACCGGATAAAGCAGCAAGAAAGCCGTAACTTGTAGTTCTTTCTGCAATAACCATATCTGGTTTTTGGTTTCTAATAATTTTTCTAATAGAAACAGGAGAAAAGAAATATTCTAAAATACGTTTGAATCTGTTAAGTTTTGAATTGTTTGGCGTTTGAAGTTCCCAGGTGATAATTTCAAAATCGCCGAATTCTTTCAAACCTTTCATCCAGGTTATAGCGTCAGCACGGTAAGATTCTCCAAGAAAAAGTATTTTTCTTTTCATTTAAGTATTGTTTTTTGCCACAGATTAAAAAGATTAAGGATTTTGCTGCTGCAAAAATTAATCTGAGAGAATCCGTTAAATCTGTGGCAAATAAAACTAAAATTCCTCAGTTTCTAAAGCTCGGTTTATAAATTCGTTTAAAGGTTTTAAAGCAATTAGTTTTTTGCTCATTTTCGAAACGAAATCTTTCTGCGTAACTTCAGAAATATCATATTTTTGAGTAGCTGTAAAACTCTTCAATTTTAAAAACTCAATTGCCGGATGGTCTTTTTCGTAACCGCGGGGCATGCTTTTTAGTGAATTGTTTTCGTTTATGTCTAAACTTCCAAATTCTTTTTTAAAGTTTTTATCGTTTAATATTTCTTGCAGATCATCGTAGAAAAAAGCAATTTCCTTGCGGACTTTTTTTAAATCTTCAGAGTCAGGAGAGTAAAATCCGCCGGCGATAAAACTGGCGCCTTTTTCTATATGAACATAATATCCCGCACGATTTGCACCTTTTGCACCAGTTGACATCCAAACGCCCAAATGTGCTTTATAGGGAGATTTGTCTTTTGAAAATCGAATATCACGATTAATTCTAAAAGTACAATTTTTAACTTCCAGCAATTCTAATGAAGGATCGAGAGGTTTCATAGCATCCAGAAAATCACTTACCAATTGATGGTAATTTTTTTTGAAGACTTCATAACGTTTTTTGTTATCCTGAAACCAGTCTCTATTATTGTTCTTTTTTAAATCGTCTAAAAATTGCAATGATTCTTTCGTTAACATATTCTGTATTTTATTGCAGTTGTTTTTAAGTTTTTCAGGCTAATTTAAGAATTTCTATTTTGGGTTTGCTTATGAAGCCTGATACAAATTGTACCAATTTTCAATTAAAAAATTATAAATTGAATATCTTATACGTTTGGTGCGTCGATTTTACAATCGCTTCGGTTCGTTCCGGATGTGTATCTGAAATAAAAAGCTGTCCAAAAGTTTCGCTGTTCACCATTTCGACAATTTTAGCAACGCGGGTTTCATCCAGTTTGTCAAAAATATCATCAAATAATAAAATAGGTTTTACACCGCTTTGTTTTTTCAGAAATTCAAACTGAGCCAGTTTCAAGGCGATCAAAAACGATTTTTGCTGTCCCTGTGATCCGAATTTTTTTATAGGATGTGAATCAATTTCAAAAGACAAATCATCTTTATGTATCCCTGAGCTTGTGTAATGCAGCGCTCTGTCCTTATTTATGTTTTCCTGTAAAAGCGTTAATAAATCTTTTTCAAACAAATGACTTTCGTAAACTAATTGCACCGATTCTTCTGAACCTGTTATGGTCTGATGGTGTACATTAAATATAGGTATGAATTCTTCGAGAAACTCTTTTCTTTTTTCAAAAATCGATTTTCCAAATTCATTTAACTGCTCATTATATATAGATAAGGTGTCGTTGTCGAAAGTGTGGTTGAGCGCAAAATATTTTAAAAGGGCATTTCGCTGTACAATTACTTTTTGATATTGAATAAGCTGATGCAGATACGTTGAATCTAACTGCGAAATAACGCTGTCCATAAATTTGCGGCGTGTTTCACTTCCTTCCACAATTAAATCGCGGTCTGCCGGCGAAATAATTACAAGCGGAATGAATCCGATATGATCAGAAAATTTATCGTATGCTTTTCCGTTTCTTTTTAAAACCTTTTTTTGTCCTTTTTTTAAACTGCAGACAATTTGCTCTGTTCTGTCATTTTTTTCTAATTCGGCATCAATTACAAAAAACTCTTCTCCGTGTTTGATGTTTTGCACGGCAAGCGGATTAAAATAACTTTTTCCGTAAGCTAAATGATAAATTGCATCCAGAACATTGGTTTTTCCAATTCCGTTTTTGCCTACAAAGCAGTTGATCTTGATGTCGAAATCAAAACCGGCTTCAGAGAAATTTTTATAATTGAATAAAGAAAGTTTGTTTAAATGCATTTTGAGACTCTAAAAAGAAAATTTACTGTTTTATGCCAGTAAAATTAAGGATGTAAAATTATCTAATTTTATCGATATAAAGGGCTTTTAGGATGTTTCAAGTTGATTTATTTTGATACTGATGTGAAAGGACTTAGCTTTATTGAAAATATTTTTTTTAAAATAGTGATAATTTTGATTTTTTTTGCCTCAGTTTCAAGAAAAATTTTATTTTTGCCGTTCACTAAATTAATTTTAAATGGCTACTTACAATAAAAGAGGATATAAAGCACCAAAAGAGAAGGAAGTTAAAGAAGTAACTGAAGAACAACAGGTGGTAATTGATGAAAAAGACAGCACAACTGCTGGTGTTTTTTCTAAATTAGACGAAACTGCTTCAAGAACTGAGGATTGGGTTGCTAAAAATCAAAAAATCATTATTGGTTTAGTTGCTGGTATTGCAGTTGCTACTATTGGTTATTTGGCTTACCAAAAATTTATTGAAACTCCTAAACAAGACGAAGCTGCAAACGAAATGTTTGTTGCACAGCAAAACTTTCAAAAAGCTGTTGATGGTGTAGCAAGTGATTCATTATACAAATTAGCATTAAACGGATCTGAAGGTAAATTTGGATTTGTGAAAATTGCTGACGAATATTCTGGAACTGATGCAGGAAATTTAGCAAACTACTATGCTGGTATGGCATATTTAAATACAGGTAATTTTGACGATGCTATTAAGTATTTAGGCGAATTTAAATCTGAAGATATGATTTTAGGCGCTTTAGCAAAAGGAGCTATTGGAGATGCTTACTCTCAAAAAAATAACCAAAAAGAAGCTTTAGATTATTATGTAAAAGCTGCTGAATCAAACAAAAATGATTTTACTACACCTCGTTTCTTGTTAAAAGCTGCTAAAACTGCTTTAGCTTTAGGACAGAAAGAAGATGCTTTAAAATATTTAAATAATATTAAAGATAATTTCGATGCTGCTCCAGAAGCTGCTTCTGTTGAGGCATTGATTGGATTAGCGCAATAATTTATAATTTTAGAGTTAAGAATTTAGATTTTAGATTCGTATTTTTACAGTCTGAAACTTAAAAATCTAAAATATACAAATGGCTACTGAAAATAAAAATTTATCAGAATACGATAAAAACACGATCCCAAATGCGAAAGACTTTCGATTTGGGATTGTTGTTTCTGAGTGGAATGATGTTATAACAGAAGGACTTTACAATGGCGCTTTTGAAGCCTTAATTGATTGTGATGTTCCTGCACAGCAAATTATCCGTTGGAATGTTCCGGGAAGTTTTGAGCTGATTTACGGTGCAAAAAAAATGCTGCAGACACAAAATGTAGATGCAGTTATTGTTATTGGATGCGTAATTCAGGGAGAAACAAAACATTTTGATTTTGTGTGCGAAGGTGTAACTCAGGGAATAAAAGATTTGAATGTTCAAACTGATATTCCGGTTATCTTTTGCGTTTTAACAGATAATAACATGCAGCAGTCAATTGACAGAAGCGGCGGTGTTCATGGTAACAAAGGAACCGAAGCGGCAATTGCAGCAATTAAAATGGCTTATATTCGCCAGCAGGCTTCTATTTCTCATCCGTTTAACCAGCCTTTATTATCTTCTGGTGCACTTCAAATTGAAGAAACACCTATAAAAATCGAGAAAGAATAAAACACATTTGTTTTAAAATATTAAAACCTATACTGTGTCATAATAGTATAGGTTTTTTGTTTTTTTTATGATTACTGATATTCAAAAAGCCAGTAGAAATTTACTAAATTTGTGCTTCTTGGTTTTTAATTTAAACCCTAAACCTTAAAATTATTTTTGCTTAATGTCGAGTATTATTCAATTACTTCCTGATCACGTTGCTAACCAGATTGCTGCAGGAGAAGTGGTCCAAAGACCAGCTTCTGTTGTAAAAGAGCTGTTAGAAAATGCTGTTGATGCAAAGGCAACTGATATCAAATTGATTATAAAAGATGCCGGCAAATCCTTAGTTCAGGTTATTGATAACGGAGTAGGAATGACGGTTACTGATGCACGTTTGTGTTTTGCACGTCATGCGACTTCTAAAATTCGTCAGGCCGAAGATTTGTTTTCACTGGGAACAAAAGGTTTTCGCGGGGAAGCTTTGGCTTCTATTGCTGCGATTGCACATATGGAAATGAAAACCAAACAAGAACAGGATGAATTAGGAACGCATATTGTAATTGAAGGAAGTAAGTTTGTTTCACAGGAAGTGGCAGTTCTGCCAAAAGGAACATCATTTGCCGTTAAAAACCTATTTTTTAATATTCCGGCACGTCGTAACTTTTTGAAGTCGGATACGGTTGAATTTCGCCATGTAATGGATGAGTTTCAGCGTGTAGCTTTGGCGCATCCCAATATTCACTTCAGCTTTTATCATAACGGAAGCGAATTGTACAATCTTCCCGCTGCAGGATACCGTCAGCGAATTGTGGGGATTATGTCGGGTAAAACCAATGAAAAGCTGGTTCCTGTAAATGAAGATACAGAAATTATCAGCATACAGGGATTTGTGTGTAAACCCGAATTTGCTAAGAAAAACAGGGGAGAACAGTTCTTTTTTGTAAACGATCGTTTTATAAAAAGCGGCTATTTGCATCATGCAGTTATGGCTGCTTACGACGGACTTTTAAAAGATGGTTCACAGCCGAGTTATTTCTTGTATTTGCAAGTACCGCCAAATACAATCGATATTAACATTCATCCAACTAAAACAGAAATTAAGTTTGATGATGAACAGGCTTTATATGCCATTTTAAGAGCTTCGATTAAACATAGTTTAGGGCAGTTTAATGTAGCTCCTGTTTTAGATTTTGACAGAGATTCAAATTTAGATACACCGTATCACTATAAAGATGTAGAAGCAGAAGTGCCGACAATTCAGGTTGACGGAACTTTTAATCCTTTTACAGACGATAAAACCAATCAGCATTATACAAAAGCGAGCTCAGGATCAGGTTCTGGTTACAGTTCAGGATCCTCTTCGTCTTCTGGATCAGGTTCAGGTTCATCTTATTCTGGATATTCAAAAAGGGTAGAGCCAACTGTAAGCTGGGAAAGTTTATATGTGGGTTTAGATACTGAAAATCCGGAAACTATCGAAAGTTCGCCTTTTATATTTGAAAATGAAGAAGTAACTTCTTCTTTATTTAATGATGATGAAGTTGAACAGGCGAGTCAAAAAACCTATCAAATACATAAAAAATATATTGTTTCGCCAATAAAATCCGGAATGGTAATCGTTGACCAGCATCGTGCGCATCAGCGTATTTTGTATGAGCAGTTTTTGCTGAATATGACCGTAAATCAGGCTTCGAGCCAGCAATTGCTGTTTCCGCTGGATTTATTTTATTCTTCTTCAGAAATGAAATTGATCGAAGAATTAAAACCTTCGTTAGAAACAACGGGATTTGTGTTTGAAGAAGCACAAACAGATCATGTTGTAATTTCCGGAATTCCAGTAAACATTACCGAAAGCGAAGTTTCTTTAGTAATAGAACAGTTGTTGAGCGATTTGCAAGACGGAATTCCTGCAAGCAGTTATAGTCAGAACGATACTATTGCCAAATCGATGGCAAAAAGTTTAGCGGTTAAAACCGGATCTTATTTAACCGAGAAAGAACAAGATAATCTGGTAAACGGTTTGTTTGCCTGTAAGGATCCTAATATTTCACCTTTTCAAAAACCTACCTTTATCACTATGCGTGTTGAAGATATAGATAAAAAATTTGCCTTATGATGAATATGACTCCAGTTGTAAAACAACTTCTTATAATTAATATAATAGTTTTTATTGGTGCTCAGTTAGTGCCGGTTTCTTACGAATATCTGGCGCTGTTTTTTCCGGAAAATCCAGGATTTAAAGTTTGGCAGCCTATTACGCACATGTTTATGCACGGCGGTTTTGCTCACATCGCATTTAATATGTTTGCACTTTATTCGTTTGGATCAACATTAGAGCATTTCTGGGGCGGGAAGAAATTTTTATTCTTCTATATTTCATGTGGACTAGGAGCCGCTTTGGTAAATTTTGCAGTAAATTATTATTTCTATCAGGACAGTTTAAATATTCTGCTGGCTAATGGATATCACAAAGCAGATATTTTGAATTTACTGAATGACGGAAAAATTGATACGAGATGGCAGCAAATTTTGACCGTTTCAGAGTTTAAACATTTCATGAATGCTTATTTAGGAACTGTTGTTGGAGCATCTGGAGCTATTTACGGATTACTTGTGGCATTTACTTTTATGTTTCCAAATGCAGAACTTGGAATTATGTTTATTCCAATTCCAATTAAGGCTAAATATTTTGTGCCGATTTATATGCTGTTGTTTGATGGGTTTTTTGGAATCTTCGGAAGTTCTTTAATGGGAATCGATTCCGGAATTGCTCATTATGCTCATATTGGCGGTGCTTTTTTTGGATTTATGATCATGTGGTACTGGAAAAAAAATCAGTTTAATAACAATCGTTGGAATTAATTTTTAACTTTAATTGATTAATTTTAAGAAACCAAAAGAAGACTTTATGAATATCCTTGACGATTTAAAACTTCAATATAAATTAGGCGGTATCGCTTTGCGTGTTATTTATTGGAATATCGCTTGTTTTCTCATCTCTTTAGTTTTTTTCTATCAATTTTCTAACGGAAGTTTTGCTTTTCCAAACTGGCTGGCTCTGTCTTCAGACCCACAGGTTTTTATGTTTAAACCGTGGACGTTTTTAACGTATGCATTTTTTCATTTCGGATTTATGCATTTGCTGTTTAATATGCTGGTTTTAAACTTTGCCAGCAATTTGTTCCTGACTTTTTTTACGCAGAAACAATATTTAGGTTTGTACATTTTGGGAGCCATTTTTTCGGGGATTGTATTTGCTTTGAGTTTTTATGTTTTAGGAACTTCGGCATCAATAGTTGGAGCTTCGGCTGCTATAATGGCAATTTTAGTTGCGGCAACGACCTATCAGCCTTTAATGAATGTTCGATTGTTTTTGTTTGGCAATGTAAAGCTTTGGCATATTACAGGGGTAATTTTAGTTTTAGATCTAATGCAGTTTCGTTTGGATAATATGGGAGGTCATATTTCTCATTTAGCCGGTGCTTTTTTTGGATTTATCTTTATTAAGCTGCTTCAAAACGGAACAGATTTAAGTACTGTAATTACCAGAATATTAGATTTTTTTACTAATCTTTTTAGAAAATCACCAACGACCCCATTTAAAACAGTTCATAAGAATTATAAAAAGCCGACTGAAAAAACAACATCAAAAATTGTCACAAAAGACAAAACACAGCAGCAAATCGATGAGATTTTGGATAAGATCAGTCAGTCTGGTTATGACTGCCTGACAAAAGAAGAAAAAGAGTTTTTGTTTAAAGCTGGAAAATAATCCTTAGCAGAATACTATGAAAAACCTTTCGTGGTTTAATAAAATAATGTTCTTTTTGAATATAGTGCTGACTGTGCTTACATTTAGCGTCTATATTCTGCCTTTTTTAGCACCTAAGAGTTTTCCGCTTTTATCGGTGCTTACGCTGTTTATGCCGGCTTTTTTTGTTGCTAATGGATTGTTCTTTGTTTACTGGGCAATTCAGTTTAAAAAACGCCTTATTTTGTCTGGTTTGGTTTTATTAACCGGAATTACTTTTATCAGTAAGTTTTATAAATTTTCTGCCAAAGAATATAGTAAAGACGAAAAGGATTTTTCGGTAATGAGTTATAATGTCCGCTTGTTTAATGTTTTTAAATGGCTTGACCGCGACGATATTCCCGAAAATATAAAAGGATTTATAGATGAGAAAGACCCGGATATTTTGTGTATTCAGGAATATTCAAACTCTGCACATTTGGATTTAAAAGTGTATCCGCATCGTTACATTTTTATTGATGGGAAGCAGATAAAAACAGGTCAGGCTATTTTCTCAAAATTCCCAATTATCGACGAAGGAAAAATTGTTTTTCCTAAATCAGATAATAATGTGGTTTATGCTGATATTAAACGCGGAAAGGATATTATTCGTGTTTATAATATGCACCTGCAGTCTATCAAAATATCTCCGGATGTAAGTGAAATTTCAGACGATATTGATAATGTGAACCAAAAAAAATCACAGCGTATTTATGCCAGAATCAGCAAAGGATTTACGCAGCAGCAAGAACAGGCTGAAATTTTTAAAGAGCATATAAAAAAGTGCAAATACCCTATTATTATTTGCGGAGACATGAATAACAGCCCGTTTTCATACGTTTACAGAAATATTAAGGGAAAACTTAAAGATGCTTTTGAAGAGGCTGGAGAAGGCTTTGGAGCAACGTATAAGTTTAAATATTATCCTGCAAGGATTGACTATATTTTTACCGACACTAAAATGAAGGTAAAACAATTTGAAAGCTTTCCTGATTTTGAAAACTCAGATCATTATCCTATAATGACAAGGCTTTCAATAGATCAGTTTTAGATTATTTTTTGGGTTTTTAAATAATCCATTGCAAATTTCCCTTCATTAAAAAGTAAATCCAAAACACTCAAGTTGTTGATAAACCCGTGTTTGTCATCGAAAACCTGAATATATTTTTCGAATGAATTCTGGTCTTTTTTTCCGTTTGCTAAATGTCTGAAATCAGAAATGTTTTCAACTTCGTGAAAATATTCGGTTGTTTTTCCAAACTCCAATTTCATTCTAAGACATTTTGTTACCGTGTCCAGAACTTCAAAATTAAGATCCATCAAAAAGTTATGTTTTTTCTCAAAAATAGGAGCGATATCATCTTCAAAGTACTCAAAGAAAGGAGAACTTCTATATGCTGCTTCTAATGACTTAAAATGCTGTTTCTGCCAGTCAAATTCGTTTTCAATTAAAATATCTTTCGTTTTTTGATGTGCCGCTTTAGAGTGTTTAACCGGTATATTTAATAATTGAATTCCGTTTGGGCTATAGATATAAGTACGGTTTCTATTGGTCTGTTTCTGAAAATTATCTTCCATCTCAAAAGTTATATTTTCAGATTGAGCCATAACTGCAAAGTGGCTGATTGACGGAAAATAGGTGGGAAGTATTAAAGAGTTCATTGCGGTTTTAGTTTAATCGGTAAATCGTTTAATCGTTCTTTTTGAGAAACGATTAAACGATTTACCAGTTTAACGAATTAACGTTTTTTATGCTTTATTTTGTTTTCTTTTTTTCCAGAAGAATTCTCCAACGAAGTAAAGAGCTAGAATGATTAAGAAATATTTAAAGTAGGATTGCGGCTGTCCTTCGCCGTCAACTGTTGTAAATACTCTGCTCCAGCGAATTTTATTGATACCTTTTCCGTTTGTATCCCAGCTCATCCAGATGAAAACCGGCTTACCTACTATATGGTTTTCCGGTACATAACCCCAATAACGGCTGTCTTCAGAGTTATGGCGGTTGTCTCCCATCATCCAATAGTAATTTTGTTTGAATGTATAGGTGTTTGTTTCTTTACCATTAATTAAGAATTTAGAACCTTGTAATGCTAAAGTGTTTCCTTCGTAATTGGTAATGATTTCTTTGTAAAATGGCAGAGATCCATTTGTTAAAGCAACTGTTTTTCCTGCTTCCGGAATATAAATCGGACCAAAATTATCCTGACTCCATTTGTTAATGTGAGGGAAAATAGCATTGTCGTTTCCGTTGTCAATTTCTCTTTTTACAGCGGTAACGCCCGGAGTGTTTTTTAAACGTTCTGCACCTGCTTCGGTTAATGCTCTAAAATAAAGAGTATCTCTTTTTTCTGTTCTAAAACCTGCAGGATCAGTAATATCTAATTCTTTGAATAAAGATTCGAAATCTATTGAAGTTTTTCCGTCTAAAGCTACAGAATAAGAATATTGAGGTTTTGCTCTTTCAGGTAAAACCAGTTTTTTGCCGTTAATAAAAACAAATCCGTCTTTAATAGACAAACTGTCTCCTGGAACACCAACACATCTTTTTACGTAGTTTGATTTCTTGTCGATTGGTTTTATAACACCCGGTCTTCCTTTTGGCTCGTAGAAATAATGTACCGTATCTACCGGCCAGTTAAAAACTACAATATCATTTCGTTTTATTTTTTCGAAAGCCGGAAGTCTAAAATAAGGCAGTTGAGGCCAGCTTAAGTATGATTTTCTTTTTGTTAACGGGATAGAGTCATGAACCATTGGCAATGCAACAGTTGTCATTGGTACTCTTGGACCATAATTTAATTTACTTACAAATAAGAAATCACCAATTAAAAGTGATTTTTCTAATGAAGAAGTTGGAATCGTATAAGGCTGAATTACGTAAGTATGAACCAAAGTTGCTACGATAATAGCAAAAAGAAGCGAACTTACAGTATCAGCTGTTTTGTTTTCTGGAGTTAATTTTCTATTGGAATTGTACTCTAATTTTTGAGTATAGTTTACATAATAGATGTAAAAACCAAGCGTAAAAATTCCTAAAAGTGTATCTAAAGTCGATTTTTTTCCAAAGGTTCTAAGTGTTTCAACCCAAACAACCGGAAACATAATCAAATTAATAATTGGAATGAAAAGCAGTAAAGTCCACCAAGTTGGGCGGCTGATGATTTTCATCAATACGATTGAGTTATATACCGGAATTGCTGCTTCCCAGCTTTTTCTTCCTGCTGCCAGATACAGTTTCCATGTACCCGCAAAATGAATTATTTGAACAGCCAGAAAAAATACGAACCAAGAGTAAAGTGTCATAATATTGTATTTTAAGTTTCAAATTAAGGATTGAGGTTTTGTTTAATCCAAAATTTTATTCTGTTTATTGTAGATTTAATACGTCTTTCATTGTGAAAATTCCTTGTTTCCCAGCAAGCCATTCTGCTGCAATAACGGCACCAAGAGCAAAACCTTCACGATTATGAGCAGTATGTTTAATTTCGATACTGTCAATAACTGAATCGTAATTTACGGTATGTGTACCCGGAACTTCGCCAATTCTTTTAGCTTCAATATGAATTTGATTGTTTTTTGCTTCTTCTAAAGTCCATTCTGCATAATTGCTGTTTTGGATAACACCTTGTGCCAGAGAAATTGCAGTACCGCTTGGCGCATCAAGTTTATGCACGTGGTGAATTTCTTCCATTGAAACTTTGTAAGAATCAAATTGATTCATGATTTTGGCTAAATATTCATTTAATCCAAAGAAAATATTTACTCCAAGACTAAAATTTGAACTTGAAATAAATCCGCCTTTTTTCTCATTGCAAAGTGCAATCATTTCATCGTAATGTTCCAGCCATCCTGTTGTGCCTGATACCACTGGTACATTAGCATTAAAAGATGCAGAAATGTTGCTTACTGCTGCAGATGGAACGCTGAAATCAATGGCAACATCGGCTGTTGAAAGTCCGTCATAAGTATTGAATTCATCTTTCTTTAAAACTATTTCATGACCTCTTTCTAAAGCAATTCTTTCGATTACTTTACCCATTTTTCCGTATCCTAAAAGCGCAATTTTCATTTTGTATGTATTTGTGATTGTTTTAAACAGAAAGCTGTTTAAAAGCGATAATTAAAAGTTAGTCCAACATTTGGTTTAAATGTTACATCGTTGGGATAAATTTCCGGACGCATCGATAGTCTTTCGTTTACGTTAAATTGAATTAATGCAGCATCAACATTGGCATCGATGATGTTTAAAACGTAAAATCCAACAACAAATAAAGCAGAAAGGTCTCTGTTTCTCTGGTAAAATTTTTGTCCTGCAACAAGACGGCTTTCATCCAGATATTGGTATTTATCGTCATTATAGCCTTCTAATCTTCGTTTATAGGCGTTTCTGTAATCACGATATTTATTGTTGTTGTCTATATAGAAGTATAAACTTGTACCAATAGCTCCGTAAACTAAAGGAATTTTCCAGTATTTTTTATTATATGCTTGGCCTAAGCCGGGTAAAATAGCAGAGTAAAAGGCTGCTTTTGCTGGTGTCAGCGGGTCTATTTCTTCTAACGCAATACTGTCTTTAGCGACCAAAACCGTTTCTTCTTTTACCTGGGCAAAAAGAGAGACGGTTCCTAAGAGAAAGAACAATAAACTTATGGGGACAATTTTATTCACTATCCGTTTATTAATTTTATGATTCTGTTAAAATCGGCTTCAGAATTAAATGGAATCGTAATTTTTCCTTTTCCGTTACCAGCAACTTTTATATCAACTTTCGAACCAAAATAATCATTGAAAGTATTTTTTTGCGTTTCTCTAACTACAAATGCAGAATCAGGTTTGGCTTTTCCTTCTCCTTCTGCTTTTGGCTGCTGGCCTTCGTGATAGTTTTTAACTAAAGCTTCGGTTTCACGAACTGATAAGTTCTGGCTTACGATTTTTTGGTAAATATCAGTCTGTACATCTAGATCTTCTATATTAATGATGGCACGGCCATGTCCCATACTGATAAAACCATCGCGAATACCTGTTTGGATAATCGGATCTAATTTTAAAAGACGTAAATAGTTAGAAATAGTTGAACGTTTTTTTCCAACTCGTTCGCTCATTTGTTCTTGTGTTAATTGAATTTCGTCAATTAAACGCTGGTAAGAAAGAGCGATCTCGATTGGGTCTAAGTCATGACGCTGAATGTTTTCAACTAATGCCATAACTAATGACTCATTGTCATTAGCAATACGAATGTAAGCCGGAACATGAGTTAAACCAATTAAAGTAGAAGCACGTAAACGACGCTCTCCCGAGATTAACTGGTATTTATTGAAATCTAATTTTCGAACAGTAATAGGTTGAATTACACCAAGTTCTTTAATAGAAGTGGCTAATTCACGTAATGATTCTTCATTAAAATTGCTTCTAGGCTGAAACGGATTTATTTCGATAGCACTTATTTCAAGCTCAATAATATTTCCAACAACCTTATCAGCATTTTTGTCTTCTACTGATTTAATGTCGTTTTCCGGATCCTTTAATAATGCTGATAATCCTCTTCCTAAGGCTTGTTTTTTAATTGCTTTTGTCATAAAAACTATTTACTGTTTTTCTTTATAATTTCTTGAGCTAAATTAATATAGTTTACGGCACCTTTGCTTGTAGCATCATAATTAATGATACTTTCTCCAAAACTCGGAGCCTCACTCAATTTTACATTTCGCTGGATTACGGTATCAAAAACCATATCATTAAAGTGTTTTTGAACCTCTTCTACAACCTGATTAGATAAACGTAATCTTGAATCGTACATTGTTAATAATAAACCTTCAATGTCAAGATCCGGGTTGTGTATTTTTTGAATACTCTTAATAGTATTCAATAGTTTTCCTAATCCCTCAAGTGCGAAATACTCACACTGAATAGGAATAACTACAGAATCTGCAGCTGTTAAAGCATTCAGGGTTAACAATCCTAGAGATGGTGCACAGTCGATAATGATATAATCATATTCTTCTTTTGCTTCTTCTAATGCTTTTTTAAGCATGTACTCACGGTTTTCTTTGTCAACCAATTCAATTTCGATCGCAACAAGGTCAATGTGAGCTGGTATCACGTCAACATTTGGAGATGTACATTTTAAAATGGCTTCTTTTGGTGTAACAGTATGTTCTAGAATTTGATAAGTTCCAACTTCAACTGTTTCTACGTCTATTCCAAGGCCAGATGTGGCATTGGCCTGAGGATCAGCGTCGATCAATAATACTTTTTTCTCTAAAACACCTAATGAGGCAGCAAGATTTACTGATGTAGTAGTCTTTCCAACGCCTCCTTTTTGATTAGCAATAGCAATGATTTTGCCCATTTATTTTCTGAATTTTGAACCGTAAAAATACAATTATTTATGGTTTTTGAAAATCTATTTTGTTAACATTTAAGAAACTTTGCTTAATCGCGGTTTCATGGGTCTTGGGAACAAAATAAATTTAGTTATGAATAGAATTATCAATTAAATTTTGGTCAATTTGCCTGATGTTCCTTCTGTAAAAAGAGACGAATCTGATTTTGTCCTAAGAAAAGAGCTTATTTTAAAATTTCTATAGTCACATAAACTACACCGCTTTTTTTGTTAGAAGCAATGCTCATAAATGCCCTTTTGCTTAAATCAATTTCTCTTCCTTTAACAAAAGGTCCTCTGTCTGTAACTTCTACAATTACAAATTTGTTGTTTGCTTCATTTGTAACTTTCAGCATCGTGCCAAAGGGAAACGTTTTATGTGCAGCAGTCAGGTCGTTGTTGTTGAATTTTCTTCCGCTGGCTGTTTTTCTGCCATTAAATTTGTCGTGATAATAGGAAGCATGAGCATCTTTTTTGTAAAAATTCTGTTCTTCATTTACTACATCGGTATTTGCAGAAGCAGGGGCTTTTTGTGAAAGAACTGTAGAGGAAACGGCTAAAGCCATAGATAGTATTATCTTTTTCATTTTCTAATTTTTGTAGAAGGGCAAAAAAAAACTATTGGAAAAGAATCAACATATAGCAGACGGTTTATTTGTGTTGTTAAAAGCCAAAATTGAGGCTTTGTATAGTTTTTGATAAGAAAATTGGAACCAAAAACGGACTTTTAGGTTGGAGATTATTGCTATTTTGGGCTTCTTTAAAAGTACTATTATTACAAACTATCAAACCACAAAAATGAACATTCTTATGACTAAAAAAGCGATTTCAGTATTTACGGCATTTTTGTTTATGCTGACTTTATGCAGTTTTATTTCATCTTATCCGTCTAATGAAAAAAAACAGGAAAGTACAACAGAACGAAAAATTGTTTACAACAAAAAAAAGCATAGTATAACCTTAACCTGGTCTGCTTTTGGTTCTTCAGGAAATTATATAATTACAAGAGGAGGAAGCCGTCTGGCATCAGATTTTGTTTCGATTGGCTCAACTTCTAAATTAGAATTTACCGATAATAAACCTAATGCAGATAAATATGAAAATCATTATAAGATTACTCGTGGGTATGAATTCATAATAATTTCGCTTGAAAATCAGATTTTTGGAGATAATATGTATTTCTATGATAGAAAATATGAGAAAGCAGAAACGGCACGGAAAGAAATTAATTCGCAGTTTGAATCTATTGGTTTAGGCGGAGCCAACGGTGAGTGGACAACCAAACGTCAGGCTTATTATTTCAAAGCAAACGTGAAAGGCCAGACTTACGATTCTGGTGGTTCGGGTTCAGCATCAGGAGCAGAAGCAAATTCAATAGAGCTGGGATTTTACTCTCACATTGGAGGTTTAGGAAAAGTTCCGTCAGATGTTAAATTAGGTTCTATATTTACAAGGCCTCATCTTTCAGGTGGAGCGAATGCTACTTGTACTTTTTGGCGTTCTGTAGAAAATGTAGAAGTAATGCGAGATTTTGCATGGACGGTTTCGCAGTCAACCAGTGCACGAAGATTATTAATTGACAGCACTTCGAAATATATTTCAGATGTTGGAAATACCAATTTTTGGGGAAGCGGAGGCTTTATCGCCGATACGCATTATACATCATCAAGACCCAACTGGGGCGGACAACAGCAATGGTACACTAGAAATACTGTTTTTCCTTCGGGCTCAGGAGCTATGGGTGGTTCATATAATATGGTTTGGCAGGGATGTGTTAACCCTCCTCAGGCAGATAATGCTAATTCGCCAATTCCAACTACGCCTATTATTAGAGAAAAACCTTTTCTTTTTATAGATAATGATGGAGAATACAAAGTCTTTGTTCCGGCTTGGCAGAAAGACAGAGTAGGAGTTTCGTGGTCGTCGAAAGATATGGGTAAAGGTCAGGTTCAGGATTTGCTTACGAAATGGTATGTCGCTAAAGAAGGTGATACTGATGTAGAAATTAATAATGCGTTAAAAGCTGGTAAGAATATATTTTTTACTCCGGGACATTATGCGTTAAATGCTCCTATTCAGGTAAACAGAAAAGATGCCATACTTTTAGGAGCTGGTATAGCATCGGTAACTTTGGAGCCAGCCGAAAAAAATATATGGGGATGTATTTATGCTGATGATAAAGACGGAGTTATTGTTGCCGGACTTCTTATGGATTCGTTTAATAGTACAACGTATCAAATTAGAATTGGTAACGAAGGTGCAAATGCAAATCATGCGGCAGATCCTATTTTACTTGCAGATATTACTTGCAGAGTAGGAGGAGTTCAGTCTAAAAATATCCAGATACAGGCTTCTATGCAGATTAACAGTAGTAATGTTGTGGGAGATCATTTCTGGTTATGGCGTGCTGATCATGGTTCGCAGAAAGGCGGCAATGCACGCTGGCAGAGAGACAGATGTAAAAACGGACTTATTGTAACGGGTAATGATGTTACGCTTTATGCTCTTTTTACTGAACATTATCAGGAATATGAAGTATTGTGGCTTGGAGAACGCGGCAGAACGTATTTCTTTCAAAATGAACCTCCATATGATGCACCAAATCAAGCAAGCTGGAGCAGTCAGGGAGGGAGAGTTGACGGCTATGCAGCATTTAAAGTTGCTAATACTGTAAAAGAACATCATACTATAGGAATGGGATCTTACGCCGTTTTTACAGGAACGGATGGAAATGTAAACAAGAAAAACGGATTTGAAGCACCAAACAGCCCAAATGTGAAACTGGAAAAAATGTGTATTACCCGTTTTGCCGGTTCAGGAAATATTCAAAATGTTATTAATGGTACAGGCGGAAGCACAGCAAATGGAACAAAACGTGTCGCTGATTATAATAATGGGGAAGGAGTACAGCCTTATGACGAAGAATTTATTCTGCCAAATCGCGAATCTTATCCTGCTTATATTAATATGGAAAAGTAATAATTAATGTGTTAGAAAATATTAAAAACAAAAAACTCTGAGGATATATTAATCTTCAGAGTTTTTTGTTTTTAACCTATGTATTCTTGATTTTAAATGTGGGTACTAAACTGTGATGCGGGTTGTTCTGTTTAAACATTGCCAACGGTTTCAACCGTTGGGCGCAATATGTTTGTCACAATGTGTTATTGCAATATGTTTCCCGTGGTTGAAACTACGGGCTATGTTTTTAATCGGTGATGATAATCGTTAGGAATTAATTTATGCTTTAAAAGATTTTGAGATAAGAGCAAAAAAAAGTCTTTCCAGAAAATGAAAAGACTTTTGTCGGGGTGGCAGGATTCGAACCTGCGGCCTCCTGCTCCCAAAGCAGGCGCGATAACCGGGCTACGCTACACCCCGATGATGTATTGTTGTACTGCCCGAAAGCGGATGCAAAGATATAAATAAATTTCGTTTACAAAAGGAAAAAATGAAAATAAATAAAACTTATTTTAAGATAGCTATTTCAGATTTATTTTCGGCGTTATTTTTTATAATAAAGTTTACATTTGCATCTCTTAAAAACAATACACATTATGTCAGATACAATCGAAAAAATTAAATGCCTTATTATAGGTTCTGGCCCTGCGGGTTATACTGCAGCTATTTATGCTGCCAGAGCAAACATGAATCCTGTTTTATACCAAGGAATGCAGCCTGGAGGTCAGTTAACGACAACTAATGAAGTAGAAAATTTTCCTGGTTATGTTGATGGTGTTACAGGACCAGAAATGATGATACAGTTACAAGAACAAGCAAAACGCTTTGGTGCTGATATTCGTGACGGCTGGGCTACAAAAGTTGATTTCTCTGGTGGAATTCATAAAGTTTGGATTAACGATTCAATCGAATTGCACTGCGAAACAGTAATTATTTCGACAGGTGCTTCGGCTAAATATTTGGGATTACCTTCTGAACAACATTATTTAAATATGGGAGGCGGAGTTTCTGCCTGCGCTGTCTGTGATGGGTTTTTCTACCGTAATCAGGAAGTAGTAATTGTAGGAGCAGGAGATTCTGCTTGTGAAGAAGCACATTACTTATCTAAACTTTGTAAAAAAGTAACGATGTTGGTAAGAAGCGAAAAATTCAGAGCTTCTAAAATTATGGAAGAAAGAGTTCGTAAAACTGAAAATATCGAAATCTTAATGAATCATGATACTCTTGAAGTCTTAGGAGACAATAATGTGGTTCATGCTATTAAAGCTTTAAACAAAACAACTGGCGAAACAATCGAAATTCCTGCAACCGGATTTTTCGTAGCAATTGGACACAAACCAAACACAGATATTTTTAAAGATTACATTACTCTTGATGAAACAGGATATATCATAAATACTCCAGGAACATCTAAAACTAATGTTGAAGGTGTTTTCGTAGCCGGAGATGCTGCAGACCACGTATACCGTCAGGCAATTACTGCTGCAGGTACAGGATGTATGGCTGCACTTGATGCTGAAAGATATTTGGCTTCTCAAGAATAAAAATGAGTCACAGTATTCAGTTTCAGTTTCCAGCTTTTTTAGGAATTGAATAAAAAATAAAAGTCCCAATCTTAAACTGATTGGGACTTTTATTTTTAAAATAGTATGTGTTCTAATTCAGGCAATCTGTGACTGAATACTGAATACTTTATTTAATCTTCTTAAACAGTTTAGCTTCTTCAGAAAAACGGTTAAGCGTGATAGCCGGGCTTCCAAAAAGAGAGATTTCAGCCTTATCTCCTACAGCTAATGAAAGTGTTGTTTCTGCAAGAATAGTTCCTACTGCATAATTCTCAGCTGTAACATTTGCATCTTTTAGAGTGAACTTTGTTCCTGTAAAAACCGAATTGTTATCTAAACGAATTGTTGCTTTTTCCGCAATACCTTCTATAGCTGCAATTGCTTTTTGATATAAATCGCATTTAAATTTAATGGCAGAAACTAATGTTTTAATAGAAGAGTTTTTGCTCAATTGCAAACTTCCATCTTCCGTTTTTAAGTTTAATTCAGTTTTTGATTTGTCATCAGCAAAAAGAGTGAATTTTTTTGAATTTACATTTAAGTATAATTTAGAATAATCAAAGCTGTTAAAAGTAATATTGTCTAATTGCAGTTCCTGAATTGCATAAATTTTAGAATCGTTTTTACTGATTACTTTGTTTAAAGAACTGGTGTAGGTAACTTTTACAGAAAGTTTTTTAAAGATTGTACTTTCTTTTGATGTATATAAACGAAGAGTTTTATCTCTTAAGTCCATTGCGATGATTTCATGCAGATTATCATCGGCCTCAATTTTAATTTCGTTTTTTTCTCCTTTTTCAAGATAAACTTCTAAATTATCATCGACTTCAATTGCATCAAAGCTTCCTGTTTCTTTAATAGAAGTCGTTACAATTTTTGATCCTTTTACTTTTTCTCTTTTTTGAGCAAAGGTTAATGTTGTAACTAAAAGTAACAGGAATAGTGCAGTATGTTTTTTCATTAATTCTAATTTTGATTTTAGCAAATATAAAAAAATCATCCACTTTAGATGAATGATTTTTTTTATATTTAACAGTTACGGCATATTAGCCCTGACTTATGCTTCCTCCAGAACTTGCGGTTTTGTCGATTGTTTTGGGAACATTGTTGTAGTTAATGTTTCCTCCGCTGCTTGCCTGTGCTTTAAGGCTTAAAATAGGATGAACTTTAATAACTGCTCCACTCGAAACTTCGGCATCAACATCATTTGCTAATAACTGACCGGCTTCAATAGAAGACCCGCTTGCGGCTGAAGTTTTAATTTTTAATGCTTTTCCTTTAATATCAATTGAACTTCCGCTGCTTGCATGGAAAGAAACATTATCAGATTCAACTTCTACATTCATCGATGCGGCACTTGAAGTTTCCAGTTCAATATTTTCTCCCTGAAGTGTATTTTTACTAGTAACACTTGAAGCACTAGAGGCTTCGATTTTGCCAATATGAGGCATTTTTACGGTTACTTTTTTCTGAGTTATATTACGAAATGATGAGTATTTGCATTCTATAACTAATGTTCCGTTTTCTACTTTAGTAATAATTTCTTTTTGCAGATTATCATCGGCTTCAACTGTTACTTCTACCGAGTCAGACTGCTGTACAACTACATCTATCGCATTGCTTACAGAAATGTTTTTAAAATCTCCCTGAACTATTCTTTTTTCAGTGGTTACATTGCCGCTTCCTTCGATAGCGTTCATGTTGAAATTACATGAAGCAAACAATAATGCGGTAATAGTTGCAATTAAAAACTTTGTGATATGAATGATTATTTTTATCATGGCTTTGGTTGTTAGTTAATTTTTATAATAACTCCGTTTTTATCAGTTGTTAATCTTCCGTTAGTTTTTTTACCGTTTAGAACTTCTTTTCCATTTATTTTAATTGAAACTTCTTTTACAGTATCATTGTCGATTGTATTTACTTCGTCAGAATCGTTGTCATTGTCACTGTCATTATCATGATCATCTGCCGGACAATTCAGGCATTTAACTTTTGAACCTTCAACTTTATAATCATAATTTCCATCATGATTTAGGTTAAAGAAATCATCATCGTAATTAAAGTAATCTCTAACAGAACTGTCTGGTTTAAGCAATTGGCCTTCTGGTAAATAAAGGTATATGTCAACTTCTTGTCCTCTGAATTTGTTTTTTATATCTGTCAGAAAATAATTATCCAAAATTAAATGATTTCCGTTAATTTGAAACTTGTAATTAATTTTTTCTGCTCTTTTTTTAGCATTTGTAAAAGAGTTTCCTCTTGCACTTTTCTCTATTTGAACAAACGGAGCTTTTTCATCTGTACGTAAAACATGTAGGCGTACATCGTTTGAATAAATTAATTCGTTATTGGCAGAATCCTGAACAAATTCAAATTCTCTGTAATGATTTAAGCTTTTTGCATAGTAGTCACTGTATCTGAATTTTACATATAAAGTGTCTGTTGGATTAATGTTGAAAGCTTTTTTCTCGATGATTTTATTATCGTGTGAAATTTCAGTTGCCTGTTTAATTCCAATGCTTACCAAAACTGCAATTGCAATGATCCAAATAGCTAAAAGAGTATATTTAGTAATATTTCCAATTGATTTTAAGTTTGGAGATAACAATTTAAATCCTAAAAGAGTTAAGAAGAAAAATGGAATCCCTACAGCAAAAAACATCAATAAACCAAATGACCACAACGGATATTCTGTAAAGTTTCCTGCTTCTATAAAATTCTGCCATGGAAATTCAACAAAAAGGTTAGTTCCTAAAGTAAAAACTCCAACTAACAGCATTATTAAAGTTGAAATTCCTGCGATGATTAAAATCACACCTAAAAATTTAGCAAAAATTTTAAAAACAGTCATAATAAAGTCTCCAAATGAACTACTTATTCTCTCAGCTCCTGACTTTACCTGGTTTCCCATTTTATCATAATCTGCATTTTTAAATTTTTCAGATAATGAATCAATTTCTTCGCGAACTTTTTTTTCGATATTAGAAATTGTAACCGGTTCTCCTGTCATCTCTAATTTTTCAGAGGTTGTAACGGCTTCAGGTGTTACCACCCAAAGCACGAAGTAAGCTAAGATACCAGTTCCAAAACCAGCAAAAACAAAGATTAAGAATACGATTTTAACCCATACAGCATCAATTCCAAAATAATGCGCTAATCCAGTTGCAACACCTCCAACCATACCATTTTCTTTATCTCGGTATAATTTTTTATGACGTCTTGTGTTATAACTGCTGTTAGATTGACTTGTACTTTCTTCATCTTCGATTCTGTAATCTTCCGGCTGCCCCATAACCGCAATCACTTCATCTACGTCTTTCAGTCCAACAACATGTTTCTCGCTTTTTTGTTTTTCTGTTAATAATTCAGAAACACGCATTTCGATATCTTTAATGATTTCATCTTGTCCAGATGAGTTGTTAAGTGATCGTTTTATAGCGTCAAAATAGCGTGATAATTTTAAATATGCATCTTCATCGATGTGAAAAAACATACCGCCTAAGTTAATATTTACTGTTTTGTTCATGACTTATTGATTTTGATTGGTGATTAGATTTACAGCGTCAGACAATTCTGTCCAGGTACCGCTTAGTTCGTTTAAAAATGTTTGTCCTATTTCGGTTAATCCATAATATTTTCTTGGTGGTCCGGATGTCGATTCTTCCCATCGATAATTTAGTAAACCGTCATTTTTAAGCCTAGTTAACAACGGATAAACAGTTCCCTCTACAACTAGTAATTTTGCGTTTTTTAAAGTGTCTAATATTTCAGATGTATATGCGTCTTTTTCTTTTAGAACTGATAAGATGCAAAACTCAAGAACACCTTTGCGCATCTGTGCCTTTGTGTTTTCAATGTTCATAATTTCATTTTGTTTTTTTTTGATTGAACAATTCGTTTTTTGATTGATGATGATTTGATTGATGATTGATTTCGAAACTATATATTGATTGATTGTATGCTGGTTTCGACTATAACTTTTAATTTTTTAGATCTCGCACTTTGCGAATCCAAAATGTTACTTTATAAAAGGTATCGTTAGCGGATATTTGTATAATTCTCCGTTTGAAGCTTTTATCGAAGCATAAATCACTAAAAAGAATTCAACAAATTTTAAAAGTCCAAAAAGTATTACCGCCGTTGCTCCAATGCTTAAAAGACCAATGTTTCCTTCAAAATTGAAATTTCTAATGTAGAAATCGTCATCGTTAAAAACAGCTTCCAGTGGCAGGTTTTGTAAAAAAACTGTAACGAAAATTGGAATAGCAATTAAAGCTAAAATTAACGTGTAAAGCAATAAACTTAGTTGAAAGTTCAATGCCTGTTTTCCGTGATGATCTACAAATTCTGATTTGTCTTTGTAGCTTGACCAGATTATAATTGGGAAAATATAGTTCCCAAACGGAATAATGTATTGGCTTAATGTACTTAAATGTGTGAATGCCGAAGTATTCTTTTCTGTTGATTTTTCCATGATGAG
This sequence comes from Flavobacterium sp. KACC 22758, assembly GCF_028736135.1. Classification (NCBI taxonomy): domain Bacteria; kingdom Pseudomonadati; phylum Bacteroidota; class Flavobacteriia; order Flavobacteriales; family Flavobacteriaceae; genus Flavobacterium; species Flavobacterium sp. KACC 22758. The sequence continues at coordinate 4,735,307 of NZ_CP117878.1, read as the reverse complement.
TGGTGTTGATGATTGCATGATTAAAAGCATATAGTAATTTCTTATGCAAATATATGTCTAAAAAACAGTATCTTGTTTTACATAGTAGTAAATATTAACAAAATATTAACAAATTCATGTATGCTAGATTTTGATTAATTAATTGAAAATCATTGGTAAGTATTGATTTTATTGGGTTCATTAGAAAGTAAATATGAAGTATTGTGCGTGCATAGTTTTTTTGTATTTTTACATAAAAAATATATCAAATGGCAATTTCAGTATCGAAACTCAACAAATTTGTATTATTCAAATTACCATCGGCATACTTTTGCGGTGTGCGTGTAAAAGCAATCGACAAAGACAGATGCATAGTAAGTGTAAAGCACAGATGGATAAATCAAAACCCGTTTAATTCGATGTATTTTGCTGTTCAGGCAATGGCGGCAGAATTAACAACTGGAGCTTTGGTGATTTCGCAGATTCAGCAAAGCGGTAAAAAGATTTCTATGCTGGTTGCTAATAATAAAGGGAACTTTACAAAAAAAGCAACGGGCAGAATTACTTTTGTCTGTAACGACGGACATTTAATTGCCGATGCAATAAAAAAAACAATTGAAACAGGAGAGGGCCAGACTTTTTGGATGAAATCTATTGGAACTAATGAAGAAGGTGTTCAGGTTTCTGAAATGGATTTTGAATGGAGCGTTAGATTAAAATAGTTTTTTGTCAATCCTTTTATCTGTGGCTAAAAAAATATAGACAAAGATCTCAAGCAATTGAGGTCTTTTTTTTTGTACTTATTTGTTAATCAGTGTGTTTTGCTGTTTTTCTGAACTTTTCTTTCGTAAATTTATTCACTAGTAATTATTACGAAAGAAAGAATTTGTTCATTTTACCTTAATTTAATAGTAATAGTTTTATCTAAAATTAATTTTGTTTTTACATTTGCTTAAAAAAAAAGTAAGAATATATGGACAATAAAAAACAAATTTTTCAAACAGTAACTCAAAAACGCTGGAAAACTTTTCAATGGTCCAGCCGACTGATTTTATTTGTTCTCATTTTAATGGTTCCAATTTTCTTTATCACTTTAAAACGAGGATTAAAACCAGAACTTCCACTTTTAGCAAACAACAGCCACACAGGACGCAGCCTTGAAAATCCGATTACACCAAAAGATTTAAGCTCAAAAGAATTAAAAAAGTTTCGAGGGTTTGATTATTTTTTACGATCAAAAGCGAAAATCGATAAACTAAAAAAACTGCCGGCGACTCCAAGAACGACATCAGAAGTTCGAGCTGCTTTTTATGTCGATTGGGATCCGCAAAGTTTATTTTCACTCCAAAAAAATATTGATAAACTAAATATGGTAGTTCCGGAATGGTTTTTTATTGATCCAAAAACCGATTTACTGCGAACTGAGATTGATACTGCCGCCTTGAAAGTAATGAAAAAAGGGAAAGTAAAAATTCTGCCATTGATCAATAATATAAATGAATCACTTGGCCAAGGCGAATTTGACGGTGATCTTATTCATAGAATTCTTCATGATAAAAATAAAAGGGAAAGACTTATTAATGATATTACAAAAGCATTAAAAAAATATGATTTACAGGGGATCAATATTGATTTTGAGGAATTTAAAGAAAACAGCGATGAACCTATAATTGCTTTTCAGAAAGCATTGTACGAAAAACTCCATCCGTTAGGATATCTTGTTTCGCAGGATATTATGGCCGGAGATGATGATTTTAATGTAAAAGCATTAGCCAAATACAACGACTACATGTTTTTGATGGCTTATGATGAACATTATGCCAGCAGTATTCCAGGAGAAATTAGTGGTCAAAAATGGATTGAAAGGATAGTAGATAAAACTGCAAAAGAAGTTCCGTCAGATAAAATTATTCTCTGTTTTGCCGGTTATGGCTACGATTGGCAGGAAAAACAAGAAGGCGAAACGATAACTTACGATCAGGCAATTGCCATTGCAAAACAGCATAATGCAGTAATAAAATTTGATAATAATACTTATAATAATTCTTTTAAATATACCGATAGTAATGGAAAAAAACATGAGGTTGATTTTGAAGATGCCGCAACAAACTTTAATACAATAAGATTTAGTGACGAATATGGTTTGGCAGGAACGGCTTTGTGGCGTTTAGGAAGTGAAGATCAGCGTTTGTGGAGTTTTTATCAGCGAAGTTTAACCAGCGAAAGCTTGGAAAAAAAGCCTTTCGATTTTGAAGTAATGAAACGTGTCGATACGCGAATCGAAAGCCCGGCTTATATTGGAGACGGGGAGATATTAAATGTTATTGCAGCTCCGTCGCCTGGAAAAATTGATTTGGAAATTAATACCAATGAAACTATTATTACTGAGCAAAAGTATGTAGAATTGCCTACAAAGTATGTAATCAGCAAATTTGGGAATGTAAACAAACAAGTTATTTTAACTTTTGATGACGGACCAGATCCTATTTACACTCCGCCAATTTTAGATATCTTAAAAAGAGAAAAAGTACCAGCCGTATTTTTTGTTATTGGTATTCAGGGAGAAAATAATATTCCGTTGCTGCAAAGAATTTATAAAGAAGGCCACGAAATAGGCAATCATACTTTTACACATCCCAATATTGCTTTGGTGAGTGCAGATCGAGCAGCAAAAGAAATGGAAACAACCCGATTATTAATTGAAGCCGTTACCGGAAAAAGTACCGTGCTTTTTAGAGCGCCTTATAATGCTGATGCAGAACCCACAACAGAAGCCGAACTAAAACCAATTGCATTAAGCAAAGCACAAAATTATTATACAGTTGGAGAAAGTATTGACCCAAATGATTGGGAAAAAGGCGTTAGTGCCGATTCGGTTTACATTAGAACCATAAAACAATATGAGGCAAATCCTGATAAAGGAATTATTTTGCTTCACGATGCTGGAGGAGACAGAGAAGCTACAGTTAAAGCTTTGCCTCGAATCATTAAATATTTTAAAGACCGACATATTCAGTTTACTACCGTTGCTCATTTGCTTGGCAAAACGAAAGATGAAATTATGCCCGAAGCAAAAGGTCCATTTATTTCATTGGATAATTTTATTTTTGATTTTGGATATTGGTTCGGCCATTTTATTACGGCTGCATTCTGGGTTGCAATTATTCTGGGCTTTCTAAGAATTGCGTTGATGGCAATAATGGCTTTTATAAAAAAATGGAGAGATTATAAATACCCGCCAATTTATAAAGCTTCAGGCGGCGTTTTTCCGAAAGTAAGTATTATTGTTCCGGCTTATAATGAAGAAATAAATGCAGTAAAAACAATCGAAAATTTATTGGGGCAGGATTATCCTGAATTCGATATTGTTTTTGTGGATGATGGATCGAAAGACAAAACGTTTGCTATGATTAGTGAAGCTTTCGCTGATAATCCAAAAGTGAAAGTAAATACGAAACCAAACGGAGGAAAAGCATCTGCCTTAAACTACGGAATAAAATTAACAAAAAGCGACTATGTAGTTTGTATTGACGCCGACACACAGCTTAAAACCGATGCCATTTCACAATTAATGAAAGGCTTTAGAATTCAATTAAAGGATAATGCAGAAGTAGGGGCAATTGCAGGAAATGTAAAAGTAGGCAACGAAAATACAATGTTGACCAAATGGCAAAGTATTGAATATACAACAGCACAAAATTTTGACCGAAGAGCTTTTGATTTAATCAATGGAATTACAGTTGTTCCCGGAGCAATTGGTGCCTTCAAGAAAGAAGCAATAGAAAAAGCTGGAGGTTTTACAACCGATACTCTTGCAGAAGATTGTGATTTAACGATTCGTATTTTGCGAAAAGATTATCGTATTATAAATTGTATTGAAGCCGTAGCGATAACCGAAGCTCCAGAAAGTTTAAAAGAATTTATGAAACAGCGTTTCCGTTGGAGTTATGGTATTATGCAGGCGTTTTGGAAAAACAGGGATGCATGTTTTAATCCGAGATACAAAGGCTTGGGAATGGTGGCACTTCCAAATATCCTTCTCTTTCAAATCGTTTTACCAATCTTTGCGCCCTTGGCTGATTTGGTTCTTATTATAAGTTTATTCTGGAATCACAATGACCCAGACAGTCTTCACAAAATATGGGTTTATTATATTGCTTTTATGTTGGTTGACATGTTGGTAAGCGTTGTTGCTTTTATTTTCGAAAAAGAAAAACTTACTAAATTGTTTTGGTTGATTCCACAACGATTTGTGTACAGACAATTAATGTATGTCATTTTGTTCAAAGCATTAAGAAGAGCCATAAAAGGTGAAAGCCAAAGCTGGGGAGTTTTAACGCGAACTGGAAATGTTGCAACGGTGAAATAGATTTAAAACAAACATTATAAAAAAAGGCTTCAAATTTTTGAAGCCTTTTGCATTTTATATATGCTGGGATTATTTTTTAGCGCAGCATTTTTTGTCTTTTTTATCATCTGTTTTTTTACAGCATGATTCTTTTTTAGCTTTTTCCTTTTTAGGAGCTGGTTTTGTGTCTTGTGCTTGTGCACCAATTGTAAATAAAGCAATCGCTAAAACGGCAAATAATTTTTTCATTTTTGTATAATTTAAATGTTAGATATTTTTCTTTTTTGATTGAAGATGTTGATTCAAATATAATACGATTTAGTTTTGGAAATTGTCAATGATAAGTTAATATCTAAATGTTTATGTAGTCCATATGAGACAATTTTTAATAATTCAAATTCAATCCAAATCCAATTCCCATATCGCTGTCATAATGTGTTGTGATTCCAAAGTTACGGGCAACGATATATTTTAATCCCGCCATATATTCTTTATCCGTATTCCACATTAAATTCATTCGTAATCGTCTAGAAAGCGGAATATCTTTTCGTTCAAACTGAATCCTCACATTTCCATCTGTATACATTTCAACCTGGGCTTTTACGAGCATTGGCAGTGTATATTCGGCACCTATGCTGAAAACCGAACGATTGTCTTTAGTGTTTTTTTGACCAAAAAGGTTTTGTTCCTGTTCGTCCATTCCCATTTTTCTATAACGCCAGTCAAAACCTATAAATGGCATAAACCATTGCATCTTGCCAATGTATCGGCCAATATGGGTTTCAGTTTCATAACCATGTTCATTATTATAACCCAATCTCCATTCGGTGCCAATGCTCCAGCGCGTGTTGCTGTACATGGCTTCTCCGTCATTTCCATTTGTGGCAAAATCATTTTCGGCCATAAAATGAAACATACGATCGTCCATTTTCAGCATTTTATATGCCATTTCAGGATGATGAATCAACGGATTTGGTGCTGAATTTTCATAACTAAAAATACGTCCCATTCCTGCCATCATGTGATACAATATGTGACAATGAAAAAACCAATCACCATCGGCATTAGCTGCAAATTCGATAGTATCGGTTTCCATCGGCATAATATCCAGAACATTTTTTAATGGAGAATAATCACCGTGTTCGTTTAAAATCCTGAAATCATGTCCATGCAAATGCATCGGGTGGCGCATCATCGATGCGTTATATAGAGTTATACGAACAATTTCTCCTTTTTTGATTAAAATTTTATCGGTTTCAGAAATCACTTTATTGTCTAAACTCCAAACATAACGGTTCATATTTCCTGATAATTCAAAACGAAGTTCTTTAACAGGAGCATCCTTAGGCAGATTCGTTTTAAAAGGCGATTTAAGCATTCCGTAATTTAAAGTAACAATTTCCGGATTTTCTGTGCTGTCACTTTCCATTTTCATTTCTTCCATATTGTGACCTGAATGATCCATCGCTGGTTTTGAATTTTCATCTTCACCGGAAATTTCAGGATACATTACGGCATTCATATCCATTTTATTGAGCGACATATTCATGCCCATGTCATTCATTTCTCCGTTCATTTTCATCATGTCGTTCATCATTTTCATGCCGCTAAAATATTTTAATTTTGGAAGATGATGAACGGGTTGTTTTGTTCCGTTGCCTAAAAATAAAGATGCAGATCCGGTTCTGTCTTCGGCTGTGGCCAAAAATGCAAAGGATTTTTTGTCCTCAGGAATTGTTACGACAACATCATAAGTTTCAGAAACGGCAATTATCAAACGATCAACTTCTACAGGTTCTACATCATTTCCGTCGCTGGCAACAACTGTGATTTTTCCGCCGCCGTAAGTCAGCCAGAAATAACTGGATGCTCCTCCGTTTGCAATTCGCAGTCTTACTTTATCACCTGCCTTAAACTGCGAAAGCTGGTCTTCATTTTTTCCGTTAATTAAAAATTTCTCATAATAAACATCACTCACATCCATGGCATTCATACGTTTCCATTCGTTAGTAACTTTTGTAGAGAACTGTCCTTGTTTAAGAGCTTCAAAATAACTTTGCGTTGTTCCTTTTTTTATTGCAAACCAATCATTTGCATTGTGCAGCATTCGCTGAATGTTTTCTGGTTTTAAATCAGACCATTCGCTTAGAATAACCGGAATCGTTGGCAGATCATCAATTCCTTTTCGAATAGTTGGGTCGTCTTTTTTCTTGTTGATGATAAAAAGACCGTATAAACCAATTTGTTCCTGTAAACCAGAATGACTGTGGTACCAATACGTTCCGTTTTGAATTATTGGGAACGTGTATTTATGCGTCGTTCCGGGTTTAATAGGCATTTGCGTAAGATATGGAACGCCGTCTTCTTTATTAGGCAGAAACAATCCATGCCAATGCATTGCGGTATCTTCGTTTTTTAGTTCATTATGTACATAAATTTCGGCAATATCCCCTTCAGTAAAAGTCAGCGTAGGCATCGGAATTTGTCCGTTTACCGTAAGAGCACGTTTTTCTTTTCCCGAAAAATTGACAATTGTATCCCGAACGTGTAAATCATAACGAACTACTTTTTGAGCTTTTGCACCCAAAGCAATTAAAAAGACAATTAAAATAGTATGTAGTTTCATATTGATTTTTTAAAGGTTTAAATTTCGCAATCGTAAAGCATTTGCAATTACAGAAACTGAACTTAAACTCATAGCCAGCGCTGCCAGCATTGGCGAAAGCAAAATCCCAAATACAGGGTATAAAATCCCAGCCGCAATTGGAACTCCTAAAACATTATATATAAAGGCAAAAAATAAATTCTGTTTGATATTTTTCATAACAGAAAAGCTTAATTTATGAGCTTTTACAATTCCGTTTAAATCACCTTTTACAAGCGTAATTTTAGCACTTTCAATAGCAGCATCAGTTCCGGTTCCCATTGCAATTCCAATATCGGCTTTTGCAAGTGCCGGAGCATCATTGATTCCGTCTCCTGCCATTGCTACAACTTTTCCTTCGGCCTGCAGGCGTTCAATTTCTTTTAGTTTGTCTTCAGGAAGACAATCCGCTTTAAATGAACTTAAATGAAGATGATCCGCTACTGCTTTTGCAGTGTTTTTATTGTCTCCGGTAAGCATTATAACTTCGATTCCCTGATCCATTAAATCTTTAATAGCTTTTGCGCTGGTTCCTTTAACAGCATCTGTTATAGATACATAACCGACAGCTTTATTGTTTACAGCAATATAAGAAACGGTTTTGCCTAAATTTTGCTCGGCAATAATCTTAGTTTCTAAATCATCAGGAATAGAGGCGCCAATTTGATCCATCAGTTTTTTATTTCCTAATGCCATTTTTGAATTATTCACGGTTCCTAAAACTCCTTTTCCGGCAACAGCTTCAAAATTGGGAACTTCAAGTAAAGATTGATTTTTTTCTTTGGCAAAATTTACAACGGCTTGCGCCAAAGGATGTTCACTGTGCTGATTTAGAGAAGCAATATTTTGAAGCAGAAAATCTTCATTATTATCAATCGAATAAATTTTCTCAACTGTTGGTTTCCCTTCTGTAATTGTTCCGGTTTTATCAGTAATTAAAACATCGATTTTATTCATGTTTTCGAGTGCTTCTGCATTTTTTATCAAAATTCCGTGCTGAGCGCCTTTTCCAACCCCTACCATGACTGACATTGGTGTTGCCAATCCTAAAGCACAAGGACAGGCAATAATTAAAACGGCAATTGCATTTATTAATCCGTAGATATAAGAAGGTTCCGGGCCAAATTTTGCCCATATAATAAAGGTTAATATAGAGATACCAACAACTGTAGGTACAAAATATTTAGCAACCCGGTCTGCCAGTTTTTGAATTGGTGCTCTGGAACGGCTCGCATCGTTTACCATTTGGATAATCTGCGAAAGCAAAGTTTCTGAACCTACTTTTTCGGCAGTCATTACAAAAGATTTTGTTCCGTTGATGGTTCCTGCAATTACATTATCGCCCGTTTTTTTATCAACCGGAATAGGTTCTCCGGTAATCATAGCTTCGTCAATACTGCTTTCGCCAGACGTTATTTTTCCGTCAACCGGAATTTTTTCTCCCGGTTTTACTCGTAATAAATCCCCTTTTTTAATATCATGAATGGAAATTGTTCTGTCGATTACGTTTTCTACCAAAGTGGCTTCAGTTGGAGCCAGTTTTAATAATTCTTTAATGGCGCCGTTTGTCTGTCCGTGTGCTCTTGCTTCTAGTAACTGACCTAATATAACTAAAGTGATAATTACTGTTGCAGCTTCAAAATAAAGGTGAATCGTTCCGTGATGCGATTTGAATTCTGCCGGGAAAATATCAGGAAAAAACATTCCGGCTATACTAAAAAGAAATGCAACGCTGGTTCCAATTCCTATTAAGGTAAACATATTTAAATTCCATGTTGTAATAGATTTCCAGGCGCGTACAAAAAATATCCATCCGGCATAAAACAAAACCGGAATTGAAAATATAAACTGAACCCAGTTCCATTTTTCAATTGACATGATTTTAAAAAGAGGATTATCCGGAATCATTTCTGACATTGAAATGATGAAAATTGGAAGCGTGAACAATGTCGCAATTTTCATTTTCTTTAATAAGTCAGTATAAGTTTTGTTGTCTTCAGATTCAGAAGCCTGTATTGGTACTAAATCCATTCCGCAGATTGGGCAGTCGCCTGGCTCATTAGAAATAACTTCTGGATGCATTGGACAGGTAAATTGTGTGCCTGCTGCAATTTGAGGTACTAAATCCATTCCGCAAACGGGACAGTCTCCCGGTTTGTTATAAGTTTTATCTCCTTCGCAATGCATTGGGCAGTAAAAAACTCCTGTTTCATTATGAGGTATGGCAGCTTTTTTTGCGTGATCGTGATGAGAATGTTCTTTTTTTGATGAACAGCATGATTTTACAGCATTTTCTGCTGTTTTCATTTCAATAGTATAGTTTCCCGCAGCCGATAGAGCTTCCTGAAGTTTTTCGGTTGCGACATGATTATCCATTGTAATAGTCGCTTCTCCCGGATTTAGGTTTACCTCTGCGTGAATACCTTCTATTTCATTTAAAGTTTTTTCGACTTTGGTTCGGCATCCGTTACACGACATTCCTGAAATTATATATTGATGTTCCATTGCTTTACTTTTTTGTTTACAATGCAAATTTCCAAACTAATGATTACTTCGGGTTGTAGAATTTTGAGAATGATTTGCAAGATTTACAAAAGGTTTTTTTTAACCGCAAAGTGCGCAAGGATTTTGATATGCTGGTTTTATAAAAAACATAAAGTTCGCAAAGCTTTATCTGTAAAACTTTGTGAACCATGAAGAAAGTTAGCCACAGATTAAAAAGATTAACACAGATTTTAAAATCCTTTTAATCTTTTTAATCTGTGGCTAAAAATCTTTGCGCTCTTAGCAGTTGAATAAAAACTATAAATTCTCGATCTGAATGCGGTTCTTATCTTTCAGCTGTTTGAAAGAAGTAGGAGTAAAGCCCGTAATTTTTTTAAACTGATTACTTAAATGTGCGACGTTGCTGTAGTTTAAAAGATCAGCAATTTCACTTAAGGAAAGCTCATTGTAAATTAAAAGTTCTTTTACTTTCTCGATTTTCTGGCTTATAAAATACTTTTCAATAGTTGTGTTTTCAATCTCAGAAAATAAGTTGCTTAATGTGCTGTAATCCTGATTGAGGTTTTCGACTAAATAATCAGATAAATTAATTTTTAGTTCGTTGTTTTTATGATGAACCAAATCAACAATCAGATTTTTAATCTTCTCGATTGTTTTACTTTTTTTATCATCTAATAAATCAAAACCTAAATCCTGAAGATTTTTAAGTAAAGCTTCTTTTTGATCTTCGGTTATTTCATTTTCTAATTCTACTTCGCCAAGTTCAACAGAAATAGTAGGAAGTCCGAGTTTTTCAAACTCAGACTTCACGACCATTTTACAGCGGGCGCACACCATATTTTTGATGTAAAGCGTCATATTTTTATTTGATGGTTTCTACCACGTTTCCACAGGTTAGCATTGAAGAACCATAATACGGATTTTTAACCGCTTTTTCTTTGCTTAACCAGTCAGCATCGGCCATTGGACAATATTGTTTGTAAATTGGCTGATCCGGATTTGAAACTTTTATTAAATCGTAAGTGTTTTTAGATAATGATTTAAAAGACTCACGCTGCTTTTTAAGATCTGTATTTGACGAAATTGCTTTCGCATCGGCAGTTAATTTTTTAACTACTTTCATCCAAACAGTGTGTTCGGTACTTTTTAATTTGTCCATTTTTACAGCACTAATTGCAGTTAGTAAACTTGCCGCTTTTGCCGAAGTAGTTTTGGCATCACTTTTAATTAAGGCATCTTTTACAGCAAAATAGTTGTCAAAAACAGATTGTAATTCACCAGAAGCTATAACATCTTCTGTGTTGATTTGTGATTTTATTTCGTTTGCTGTAATAGTGTTTACAGAAAATAGTATTGTGATGGCTGCTAAAACAGCTGTTATTGAGTTTTTCATTTTTATATGTTTTTTTAAAGAAAGAACTTTTTCTTTAGGTTGTTTTTATTGAATTTTAATGCGTAAATAATTTCTCAACAAGACCCATTTATGGCTGTTAAGAATGTAATTTTATATTTTTGGAGGTAACCAAATCGTAGTGAAACCATCAGAAATATTGGTTTCATTGTAATACGTAATGGATTTTTTTACAGAGAAATTAAAGTTATTCTGAAAACTAAAATCGCTTGATACCGGAATACTCAATTGAAAAGATGAAGTTGTGCAGTTGGTATGATTGCATTTTCCGTTGCAGTCGTGTTTTTTATTTTTCGATTTTGAGGTTTCCTGACAGCAGCTTTTTGTACAGCAGCTGTTTTTCTTTTTTTCTAGAGCAGTTTCTTCTACATGAGATTTTTTTAGAGTATGATTCCCGCATGCATAACCAGAAACCGGAATCAAAAAGAAACCAATCATTACTATCAGAAATGCTATGTAGACTTTTTTTGTCAAAAGAAAATTTGTTTGTTTTACAAAATTATATAAAAATATTTAGGAGAAATGCTCTTTTAGGATTTCAATAACTAAAGCCTTTTAAAATCAGTCGGCTTCATATTTCTTTTCTTTTTAAAATAATTAGTCAAATGGCTCTCGTCTGTAAAACCAAATTCATAAGCAATCTGCTTAATAGGTAATTGATTATTTTGAAATCTTTTCTCTATTAATGTTGTCCTCAAATTATGGATATAATCACGATAACTTATTGAAAAAGTTCTTTTAAAATAAGCACTGAAATACGTCTGGGCAATATTAAAATGTTCCGCAATTACTTTTATTTGTACCAGTTTTGGCTGATAAATATTCTGGTGAATGTAATTGGCAATTTGTTCATTATCGATATGAGTTGAAGTCATCTGCAGGTTCATGCATCGAATAGTTTCTTTTATTAAACCAAAAATCGAAAGAATCTGATAAAAAACAATTGGCGAATTTGTTACATCAATATATTGGTCATATTTTGTAATGTTCTCAACCGTATTTCTAAGAATCGTTTTGCAGGGTTCGCCAAATTTTAAAACCGTTTCTTTTAGAATTTTATCACGCATAAAGTTTTCTGGCGTATGAACCAGAAATTCGTCGCAGGTAAGGTTTTGTTTTGAGTTGAAATAATTGTCTGTGAATTTGATGAAAATAAAACGAGTGCTTTTTTTAATATCAAAGTAATGCTCGTCATCTGGTGAAATTACAAATAAATCACCGGCTTTATACGATAACAGATTGTTGTTGATATGATGCACACCGCTTCCTTTCTTTATATAAATGATTTCATAATAAGTATGAGAATGCGGCGGGAGATGAAATTTTTCTTCTTCAAACTCATCAATCATAAGCGTTTTGAATTGGTTTAATTTCGGCATAACATATATTTACAAATTTATATCGCAAATATACAATTTATTTCTGCTGTATGGGTTTTAAATTTGCATCGTAGAAAGTTAATTCCCTTTCTCTCTTAATCTTATGAAAAAAAGTCTTATTGCATTGTCATTTGGAGGTTTAACAATCGGTATTACCGAATTTGTAATGATGGGCCTTCTTCCTGATATTGCCTCAGATATGAAAGTCAGCATTCCTGTAGCTGGATATTTAATCTCTGCATATGCTCTGGGAGTTGTTATTGGTGCTCCTTTATTAGTAATACTTGGAAGAAATTTTCCGCCTAAAAAAAAGCTTTTAATTTTAGCCGCAATGCTGGCAGTTTTTAATGCTTTGTCTATAATTGCACCAACTTATAATATTTTATTTGCTTCCAGATTCTTGTCTGGATTACCGCATGGTGCCTTTTTTGGTGTTGGAGCTGTAGTTGCAAGCCGTTTAGCTGATAAAGGAAAAGAAGCTCAGGCAATTGCTATTATGTTTTCGGGTCTTACATTGGCTAATTTAATTGGAGTTCCTATTGGAACTTATATTGGGCATAATTTTATTTGGCGCTATACTTTTGTTTTAATAGCCATTGTCGGCTTGCTTACCTTTTTGTTTATTTCATTGTGGATGCCGCATTTAGATAAAGGTGAATCAGTAAATATGAAGAAACAATTAGAGTTTTTTAAAAGAAGAGAAGCGTGGCTGATTATAGGAATCACGGCAATTGGATTTGGCGGATTGTTTGCATGGATCAGTTATATTGCACCGTTATTAATTAACGTGTCAAAATTTGCAGAAGGTGATGTATCGTATATTTTGATTCTGGCAGGCCTTGGAATGGTGGTTGGAAACTTCGCTGGCGGTAAACTGGCAGATAAATATTCGCCTGCGCCTACAACATTAGCTTTACTTTTTATAATGTCAATTGATTTAATATTAGTGTATTTCTTATCCTCAAATCAATATGTTTCTTTGTTTCTGACTTTCTTAACAGGTGCTATTTCTTTCTCTGTTATTGCGCCAATTCAAATGTTAATGATCCGAACAGCAAAAGGAGCAGAGATGATTGCTTCGGCCTCACTTCAGGGAAGTTTTAATATCGGAAATGCCTTAGGGGCTTTCTTGGGCGGATTACCTTTGAGTGCCGGATATAGTTATGCTTCACCAAATCTTATAGGTGTTGGAATGTCGGTTATAGGAATGCTTATTACCTTAACCTTAATTAAAACTCACAAAAACAGCTTAAAGCTTCAAAGCGTATAAGGTTTATTTAAATTTAGTTTGTTAATCAACCCTTAGATGATTCTAAGGGTTTTTTTATGCCCAATATTATTTTAGAGTTGTTTAACGACTAAATCAATTAAAAAGGAAGGTTTATTATTCTACGCTTCTTTGCCAAAAACGGATTTTTAAAATAAAAACTTGTTAAAAAACGAGGGGTATTTAAAATAATATCGTTTTCGTAACGGCTTTTAAATGTCAAAAATACACTTAAAAAAATCTTAAAATCTAAACATGTAATCGATTGTTTTTTTTGAAAAATCGCAGCAAAACATCCATTTATAATAATATATTTAATATTTATATATCAATAAAATTACATTTGTCGTATAAAAAAGCATATTTATTTTTGATTTGTAATTTTATTTATGAATTTTTTATGAATTTTAATTTTTTATATGAAAAAAATATCTATGTTTGTGTAATCGATTACAACTTTAAAAAAAAGTTAAAATATAGCTCTCTATAAGTGATTTTATCAGGCTGAATCACAGATTTTGTTCAAATAGAGTTGTTTTTAAACTTCTTATAAAAAGTAGAATTGATATACAAAAAACTTAACCACAAAAAACCACTTTAAACAATTAGTAACTTAAACAATCAACCATGAATTTTAAAGATTTATTAAACAAAGGAGCAAATCGTTGCTTTGCAGTTGTTTTTTTATTGTGCTTACTGATGAGCAGTCGAGCTATGGCTCAGACTGTAACATTGGAAGGAACTGTTAAAGACGCAGCAGGGCTTTCTTTACCAGGAGTTAATGTCTTGGAAAAAGGAACAAAGAACGGAACTTCTACAGATTTTGACGGACGCTATAAGATTAAACTCAGTAATCCGAAAGCGATTCTAAGTTTTTCTTTTATAGGATTTAAAACTAAAGACGTATCTGCAGAAGGTAAAACCAAAGTAGATATAGTTTTAATCGAAGATTCTAATAACTTAAATGAAGTAGTTGTAATTGGTTATGGTACAGCAAAAAAAGGTGATTTAACAGGGGCTGTGTCTACTATTTCAGGTAATGATTTGAAAAAAGTTCCGGTAGCAAATGTTGCTGAAGCTTTAACAGGTAGAATTGCCGGTGTACAAGTAACATCAGCAGAGGGTTCTCCAGATGCCGATATACGAATTAGAGTTCGTGGAGGGGGATCATTAACTCAGGATGCTTCACCTTTAATTATTGTTGATGGATTTCCTATCAATAGTATGAATGATATTTCTTCATCTGATATTGAAACAATGACAGTTTTAAAAGATGCCGCTTCTACTGCAATATACGGATCTCGTGGTGCAAATGGGGTAATTTTGATTACAACAAAAAGTGGAAAAGACGGAAAAATTTCTGTGAATTTCAATATGTTTTATGGTATGAAAACCATGGCAAATGAAATAGATGTTTTGTCACCTGAGGATTATACTAAATGGCAGTACGAGTATGCTATGCTTTCACAAACAGGAACAAAAGTACCTTCAGATCCAACTTCTTATACTAAGTATTTTGGAAATTGGCAGGATCATGATATGTATAATGGTTTAAAAGGAAATGACTGGCAAAAGCAGATTTTTGGACGCAGAGGTGAGGTGCAGAGCCGTGATTTAGGAATTAGAGGCGGAACAGATAAGCTTAATTATAACTTTAATTATGCTCATTATGATGAAAAGGCAATCATGCTGGGTTCAAATTATAAAAGAAACAACCTTGCTTTGGCTTTAAAAAGTAAAGTAAGCAATAAAGTTGACGTTGGTTTTACAGTACGTTATTCTGATACTGAAATCGATGGTGGAGGAGTAAACGAACAAAATGAAAAATCGGCTACAGATTCACGTATGCGTACTATTGTTGGTTATGCGCCAATTCCGGTATCAGGTTTAACTTCTGATGATGTTTCTGGAGACGGAACAGATATATTGGTAAATCCTTTACGATCTATTTACGATAATAACCGTCAGCAGTTCCGTAAAAACTTCAATATGTTAGGAAGTTTTGGATGGGAAATCGTAGATAATTTAAAATTCAAAGTAGACTTAGGTCTTGATAATTATAACAGTTTAGATTATCGTTTTTACGGACGCAGCACTTACTATGTAGCTAATACTCCGGCTAGTACACTGCAAGGGAAACCGGCAATGGTTATTACTGATGGTAAAGAGAGACGTTTTAGAAATGCTAATACTTTGAATTACGATTTCAAAAAAATAATGGGAGAAAACCACCATTTAACAGCATTGATTGGTGAAGAAAGTATTAATTATGAAGTGAATACAGTGACTTCTACTATTCATGGATATCCTTCTTTCTTCGATTTCAGCCAGGCAAAATCGCTGACATCACAAGGAACTCCGCAGGCAGTTGATAACTATTATAACCCAGACGACAGATTATTGTCATTTTTTGGACGTGCCAATTATGATTATAAAAATCGTTACATCTTATCAGCGACATTCCGTGCGGACGGATCAAGTAAATTTTTACCACAAAACCGTTGGGGATATTTCCCGGCATTTGCTGCAGGATGGAAAATCTCTGAAGAGAGTTTCTTAAAAGGTAAATCATGGATCGATCTTCTAAAAATAAGAGCCAGCTATGGTGAGGCAGGAAATAATAATATACCTGTAGGACAGCAGACTCAAATTTTTCAATCTATTCCAACAGCATGGATTAATGGGGTAACTAGTGTTTGGGCTATTCCTAAAACAATGCCTAATCCAGATTTGAAATGGGAAACTACAGTAACTCAAAACGTTGGTTTGGATTTTGGATTCTTTAAAAATCGTTTGAGCGGTAATTTTGATGTCTATAAAAATGTTACAAGCGACTTATTAATTAATTTCCCGGTTCCAGGATCTGGATATGATTATCAATACCGTAACATGGGAGAAACTCAAAACACAGGTTTTGAAGCTACTTTAAATGTTGTGGCAATTGAAAAAGCTAAATACGGATTGAATTTCTCTTTCAATATGGGAGTAAATAAAAATCGTATTAACTCACTAGGTGTTATGAACAACTTTGGAGCTGCTACAAACTGGGCTTCTTCACAAATTGGAGATGATTACCTAATATCAGTAGGTTCTTCTTTAGGAACTATGTACGGTTATAAAAATGATGGAAGATATGAAGTTTCTGACTTTGATTATGTTGGAGGAAAATATGTTTTAAAAAGCGGTGTGGTTGCTACTGCTACAACTTTAGTTGGAGACGGAAGTTCTCTTAAACCTGGAGATATGAAATTGAAAGATGTTAATGGTGATGGTAAAGTGGATCTGACAGATAAAACAGTTATTGGCAATATTAATCCTAAAAGTACCGGAGGTTTCGTTATTAACGGAAACGCCTATGGATTTGATTTAATGGCAGCTTTTAACTGGAGTATTGGTAATGAAGTATACAACGCTGATAAAATTGAATTTTCTACAGCTAATGCTTCAGGACAGTATAAAAATTTAAATTCTACAATGGCTGATGGAAAAAGATGGACAAATTTGGATCCTGTTTCAGGCCAGTTAGTAACAGATCCTGATGCATTAGCGGCTCTTAATGCTAATACAACTATGTGGTCTCCATATATGAGAACTGCTATATTTACTGATTGGGCAGTTGAAGATGCATCATTTTTAAGATTGAATACGTTAACATTAGGGTACACAGCACCTGAAATGTTTACATCTAAGCTTGGAGTTTCTAAATTAAGATTTTACATGACGGCTAGCAATGTTTTTGTTTGGACTAAGTATTCTGGTTCTGATCCGGAAGTTTCAACAAAAAGAAAAAACCCACTTACTCCAGGGGTTGATTCAAGTCCTTATCCAAGAAGCAGACAAATGGTTTTTGGGATGAATCTTAATTTCTAATTTTAAATTATCACAAAATGAAACATAAATTAATAATAGCAGGATTGATAATTTCAAGTTTATTTAGTTCTTGCCAGCAATTTGAAGACGACTATTTAGATACAGACGCACCATCAACATTACAGCCTTCTTTGATTTTTTCTGATGCCGAACTGGCAAAAGGAGCTGTTGATGGAATAAAAGTGCCATTTGCAGAAACGAACTCTTATAGAGGAAGATTTTTACCATATTATGGATTAAATACAGATGTGGAATGGTATAATACTTCGCAGACAGCAGGAGATAAAGCAGATTTGTGTGTTTACGATGCCAGACCGGGTAATACGGAAATGAATACTACTACAAATGCTTATGCAATGATGTACTTAGGTATTGAACGAGCAAATATCTGTATTCAAGGTATACGTCAATATGGGAAACCGTCACCAGGAACAAACATGGGACAGTTATTAGGAGAAGCATTAACACTAAGAGCTATTTACTATGCTGATTTACTTAAAGCATGGGGTGATGTTCCTGCTCGTTTTGAACCTATCACTACAGCAACTTTATATTTGCCTAAATCGAATAGAGATATTATTTACAAACAATTAATTGCTGACTTAGGTGAAGCATCTACATTGGTTGCATGGCCTAACGAAACTTCTTATACTAGTACTGTAGAACATGTAAACAAAGCTTTTGTAAAAGCATTTAGAGCACGTTTGGCTTTGGCAGCAAGTGGTTATCAGCAATACCCTGACGGCGTAAGAAGAAGTAATGATCCTGAACTTTCAGTTCCAGCTATGTATGCATTAGCATTAAAAGAATCTCGCGAAGTAATTGAGAGCGGTTCAGCTCATTTAGAATCTACTTTTGAAGGATTATGGAGAAAATACAATCAGGAAATTACTACTGCCGGCGGTGAGTCTCTTTGGGAACTTCCTTTTGCAGATGGACGTGGGCGTATGTTATTCACGTTTGCGGTGAGACACACTTCAGCAATTGATCAATTTCAGGCTAATGGAGCGAATCGAGGCGGTGCAGCGGGACCTTTACCATTTGTTTTTTACGATTATGATCAGACAGATTTGCGTAGAGATGTTACTTGCGTGCCTTACAAATGGGGTACTGCTGCAGCAGCAAGTCCATATCCAATTGCTAAACAAGAGCTGGGGACTTTAGATACATGGTATTTCGGTAAATACCGCTATGAGTGGATGACAAGAAGAGTTACTTCAGACAATGATGATGGGGTTAATAAAATGTACATGCGTTATGCTGAGGTGCTTCTTATAGCTGCAGAAACAGCAAACGAATTAGAAGGTCCGGGAGCAGCAATGCCTTATTTAAAAGAAGTTAGAAGAAGATCATTCCCGGCAGCAGCACAAGCTGTTAAAGTGGAAGCATATGTAGACGGTTTAAGCAGCAAAGAAGCGATGTTTAATGCTATTGTTGAAGAGAATAAATATGAGTTTACCGGAGAAATGGAACGTAAACAAAATTTAATTCGCTGGAATCTTCTTAAGGTAAAATTAGACGAAGCTAAACAAAAAATGACAGATTTAGCAGCGCGTTCAGGTGCTTATGCTGATGTACCGGCAACTCTGTATTATAAGTATAAAACAGATAATGTAAGTTTAGATATCTACGGATTAAACAGAGGAGAAACAACAAATCCGGGAACAGGATATTCTTCTATTGTCTGGACATGGACAGGTACAGCAGCAGATGCTAAGATAAACTCACTATACAAACCAGGAGTTAATCCGGATAACAGACAATACTGGCCAATATGGCAGGTGTTTATCGATGGTAGTAATGGACAGTTAAAAAATGATTTCGGTTATTAAAATCTTAATTGATAATAAATTATAAGTTATTATGATGAAAGCAAAATATATATTTAGAGGACTAATAGCCGTATTACTTCTTGCAGTTGGAGTTTCAAGCTGCGAAAGTTATAATGAAGAGCTGTTAGACAGCGTAGGAAATACAAGAGAGTTTTCTCCAATTGGGCTTAAAGCCACAGTGAGAAATCAAACTACGGTTGAATTAAACTGGACTGTTAAAACAGATGAAAACGCAGATCATTATGTAGTAGAATTCAGCCCGGACGATCCAGAATTTAAAACTATTTTTAAAACAGTAAATGTAACTCCGGCAGAACTGCCAATACAAGTAGCTTTAGAAGGAGAAACAACTTATTCTATTAGGGTTAAAGCTGTAAGTGCAGCTGGTTTAGACGATTCAAAATGGTCAGTAACTACAGCTACAACATTATCTGAACAGATTTTCTTTCCAATTAAACCAGAAGAAATCGAAGCCGGATATCTTACTGTACGATGGACACCTAATAGTAACGTAACTGAAATTTTAGTACAGCCAGGTAATATAACCCACACCATAACAGCAGAAGAAAAAGCTGCCGGAGCAGCAATTGTTAACGGTTTAACTCCAGAAACAAATTATACTGCTACTTTAAAGAATGGGACTAAAACCAGAGGAATACTAACTTTTACAAGTGGTGTTGATCTTACAAAAGGTATTGTAATCAATCCACAAGACGATTTAATTGCTAAAGTTGCTCAGGCACCATCAGGATCAAGATTATTACTTATGCCGGGTGTTTATTCAACAGCGGGTGAGATCATTGTAAACAAAACACTTATTTTTAGAGGTGTAAGACCAGAAAATAAACCAAAACTGACAGTGAAATTTACTCTGGCTAATAATCCGGCTAATGCAAGTGAAGCTGTAGGCCTGTCTCTGGTTGATCTGGATTTAAGTGGATCTGGTTTAACGGGCGGTGTCATTTCAATTTTAACAGCACAAGCGTCACCTTTAGGAGATGTCTTGATAAGCAGTTCTTATGTTCATGATTACCCTTCTCAGCTTATGTACGGAAATGCAGCAGCCAGATTGAAATCATTCACTATAGATAATAGTATTGTTAAAAATGTAAATACTGCCGGATCAGCTGATTTTATCGATTTCAGAACTACATATGTTGAAAATGTTACTTTAACAAGAAGTACATTTAATAATTGTGGATCACGTGATTTCATCCGTTTAGATGCAGCTGCTGGTTCAGGAGGAAGTTTAGTAAGTAATGTGGTGATTGATGGATGTACGATATATACTCCGACATTAATAGCTTCAAGCAGAATTTTATATGTACGTTTTGCGACAAATATTTTAGCGGTACGTAACACATTGCTTGTTGTTGGTCAGGCAATTTATACTAACAATGCTGCAACAAGTGCTCCAGGATTTGGAAACAATAATAATTTTAATTCACCAAATTTAAAAGCGACTACAAATAATAACAGACCAGATGCTGCGGCAACAACATTAGATCCGCAGTTTGCAAATGCTGCCGGAGGAGATTTTACATTAGGAAATCAAACTTTGAAAGATAATAAAATTGGTGATCCACGTTGGATTAAATAAATTTCATTTTCATATTTTTAGTTTTTAAAAGGGATGCAATTGCATCCCTTTTTTTATAGAGTGTTTTTTGGAAAATCTCAACAATCAAGAAATCCTGAGACTAAAAACTGCGGCTGAATACTTTGTATAATCTATTCAATATCCAAATCAAATTTTTCTAATAATCCGGCAAGTGCTGTATGAGAAACTTTCGTTCCTTTAATTTTATTTTCAGAAGGATCGAAAGCATAATTTCTCGAAAACCTGAAATCAGTTTTCTCCAGGATACATTCTGCGAAAGTAGCATTAGATAAATCACAATTTTTGAAAACTGCCAAAGACAAATCGGTATTTGAGAAATCGACATCTTTCAGCGAACAGTCAATAAAATTGGTTTTCTTTAGTTTTTTATAAATGAAAGTTGAATAGTCTAAAAGACAATCCTGAAAACTCATCGAAAACAAAAAACTGTTACTTGCACTAAAATCCAATCCCATTAGTTTACAGCCAATAAACCTGATGTTTTTTAATCCGGTATTTTTAAGTACAGCCAATGAGAGATTGCAGTTTTTAAAAGTAGAATCTAAAAAATCATTATGACTCAAATCACTTTTAGAGAAATTGCAGTTGATGAACTCGCAGTTTACAAATTCTGTATTCGATAAACTTTGATCAGAGTAATCTACTGTGTCAAAAGTTCGGTTTTGGTATAATTTAGTTTCCATTTTATTTGTGAAGATGTTGTAAGTATTTAAGTTTTATTCTAATTCAATGCAGTCAAAAATGCCATTGTTTAGAATTAGTTTTGGAATATCAAGCTCGCTGTCGATTCTTAAAATATTATCGCAGTCCTCAAGATCAAAATTCCATAAAGTATCAGGTAATAATTCGTGAAGCAGTGTAGAAGCCGAATCAAATTTTGATTGGCTGTTAACGGAAGTTTTAAAAACATAAATCATAATTTGCATTTTTTGAAGAGGCAAATTTCTGAAAAATGTATGGCTGTTTAATAGGATTCAATAATCAATTATTAGGACTTATCAATCATTTTTCTGTACTGAATTGGTGTAATTCCTTCATGTTTCTTAAAAAAACGGCTAAAGTACGATTGGTCTTCATGACCTACTTGTACTGCGATTTCACTTACAGAAAGTGTGGTTTGAAAGAGTAAATATTTGGCTTCTAATAATATGGTTTCATCAATCCATTTTGTGGCTGATTTTCCTGTAACCGTTCTAACAGATTTATTTAAATGGTTGGGCGTAACATTCAATAATGATGCATAATAATGAACCAAATGATGTGTTTTAATATTTTGGTGAATCAATTCTTTGAACTTATTCGTAATAACTTCTGCTGCAGAAATATTTTTCGAACTCTTAACCGAGTTTTTATTCATTTCATAAAACAGCGTAATTAAATACGACTGTACAATATTTAGGTTTGCTGTTGAAGTTTGAGAATATTCTTTTTCAAGCCGGCTCAAAATAGCCGTCACGTGCGGAACATCTTTTGGAGCCAATGCAATTTTTGGATTGCCTGAAATTTTCATGAAATCAAATTCATTAATCATTTCACGACTTCCGTATTTTCTAATTAAAATATCAGGGTGAAACTGGCAGATGTAACCTTTATGTATGTTATTAACGTTTTCAAGAGAGAAAATCTGACCAGCGGGAACCACAATTATTTCGTTATCTATAGTGGTATATTCCTGATACCCCAATTTCATGACATGCTGGCCCGAAGAAATAAAAATTAAAGTATGGCAGGAATGTTTACAAGGCGGCACCGGATGCTGCATCTGCATTATTTCTTCAATTTCCAAACAGAAAAAATGATCAGAATTTGATTTAAAAAGCAAATGAATAGGATTGTCCTCTCCAAGGAACTTCTCCCGAAATCCTGAGGTATTATAAGTCTTTATTTTTTCAATTGTCTTTGTCTTCATACTTAATAATACAATCTAAAATCAAGTAATTTACAAAGAGCATAATGCTTTTGGTACAAATCTTCTACAACTTCAGTCAAATCGTCATTTTCCTGATATAAGCTGAAAAACGCTTTATCGATTGTACTGCAGCTGGCAATTTTATTATAGGTAGAACCATATCCTGAAATGGCGCGTGCACCAGTAATATCAAGAAAATATTGTGCTTCTTCGTCGTTAAGGTCTAATCTTTTTTTATTGGCAAAATGAATAATTTTTCCTTTCATTTTCCCTTCAAAAAGTTCGGCTATTTCTTCAATGCTGTAATAATAATCATGAAGACAGATGTTGTTTTCCTGTCCCGGCATTACCAGATAAATGATTTCATAATCCTTAAAATTATGATCATCATATAATAAAGTATTTAAACTTTCTTCTAAACCTTCAATAGTATCACAGGCTTTATAGATGCTCGAAATTCCCTGATTAAAAGCAATTTCTTCCAGATTTTTAACCACATCAGTAGTTGTAACGGTATCTACGTCCTGAACGCCTTCGAGGCAGAAAATAAATTTTTCATTATCCATGCTACTGTCTTTTCGGTTTTTGGGTAAAACTGGGTTTAAGACAAATATATTTTTTTATATGGAAAAAGCCTTATGAGATCAGGATTTTAACGTCTTTTTTACAATTGATAAATAAAAAAGGCATTTTTGAAATTTAAAAATGCCTTTTTTATCAAGAGAAATAGTTCTTATTTAATTTTTAAATTTATGAATTCTGCCAGAATATAAGTTACTGCCAAAAATAATGGCTCCCATTACAAAAGGTACAAAATGAGAAATCTGCCAAAAGAGATCTTTTCCTGTTTTTAGTCCTTCATTTGAAGTTTCATAGATTCCTATACCAATGAAGAAAAGGCAGATAACAAATAGGCAAAACTGAATTTTATAATTTATCTTAATCATTCTTCAGATAATTTGGATAAAGATATTCTTCCCCAACTTCATCAAGTGGGTAATTTGTTTAGAGAGTTTTCAGCCAATTTTAAATTACTGAATGTTTAAAATAAGCTTTACGCCGCTTTTTTTGCGCGCTGTTTTTTCTCCAAAAGCTTAATTTGATTTTCAGTACAAAGAATCTGTTCTTTAATACCAACTTTATGGACTTCTATCAAATAATGGTAGGTCATCTCCTTAATTGCAGATTTTTTGATAAGTCCTTTTTTAAAATCTATTTTTCTCTCTATTACTGTCGCCCTATAAGATCTTCCACTCAATGTTGTGTAGAATACATCTTGTCCTTTTACAAAATTCATCTCTTTAGCTTTTGGTTTTTAATACTCGCTAATATCCAAGTCTCCATTTTATCAAAAAGGACCGAAAAATTAATCTAGGGGGATAAAAATTTTTCTCCTTAAATGATGATGCAATGTATAAAGATTCAATAATTCGGCATTACGTATTTTTACCTGTTTTTTGAGTCTAATTCATTTATTTACAAGGCTTCATTTATTAAGAAAAGCTTTGTTATTGCTAATTGTACTAAGAAAATTTGGTACAATTTAGAACATCAGAATTCAGTTCTTTTCAATATCAAATATTTAGTTTTGAGGAAACAAATTTTATTCTAAAACTAAATTTAAGGTCAAATGGTACAGGAAAGAGTGATGGAGAAATTGGCAATTTTAGCCGATGCTGCAAAATACGATGTTTCGTGTTCTTCAAGTAACAGCAGCAGAAAAAATAAAGATAAAGGTTTAGGAAATGCTTCCGGAAACGGAATTTGCCATGCGTATACAGAAGATGGACGCTGTGTTTCGCTTCTTAAAATATTGCTGACCAATCATTGCATTTTTGATTGTGCTTATTGTGTCAGCAGAAAAAGCAACGACATTAAACGCGCTGCTTTTACGGTTCAGGAAGTGGTCGATTTAACGATAGGTTTTTACCGAAGAAATTATATCGAAGGTTTGTTCCTGAGTTCGGGTATTTTTGATAATCCCGATTATACAATGGAACGTTTGGTTAGAATTGTCAAGAAACTGCGGTTAGAAGAAAACTTTAACGGATACATTCATTTAAAAGCAATTCCGGGTGCGAGTCCGGAATTGTTGAAAGAAGCTGGATTATATGCCGATCGTTTAAGTGTAAATGTTGAAATGCCAACCGAGCAAAGTCTTAAATTATTGGCTCCGGATAAAAATCACATTGATGTTATCAAACCAATGGAATATCTGAAAAATGAAATTATAGGCTATAAAGAAGAGAAAAAGCAAAACTACAAAGCGCCTCTTTTTGCTCCGGCCGGTCAAAGTACTCAAATGGTTATTGGCGCGACAAAAGAAAATGATATGGAAATTTTGGGCATGGCCAATTATTTTTACGAACAAATGAACATGAAAAGGGTCTATTATTCGGGATATGTGCCTATAAGTTATGATAACAGACTTCCGGCAATTGGAACTCCCGTGCCTATGATTCGCGAAAATAGATTGTATCAGGCCGATTGGTTGATTCGGTTTTACGGATTTCATGTCAATGAAATGGTAGGTTTTGACCAGCCGAACCTTGATTTGGATATAGATCCAAAATTGGGCTGGGCTTTGCGAAACTTAAATCAATTTCCGGTTGATATAAATACTGCCGATTTAGAATTGATTCTCAGAATTCCCGGAATTGGTGTTTTGAGTGCCAAAAAAATTGTTGCAGCTCGAAAATTTAAAAAGCTGCAGCCAGAAGATTTGCAAAAATTAGGAATCTCTTACAGCAGGTCAAAATACTTTCTGGCTTTTGCAGCGCCGTTTCAGTTACAAAGAGACCTGACCTCAATTCAAATAAAAGAGCACATTTTAAATTCTCAGAAAAGTAAATACAAAAATGATTTCTCGAATCAATTAGCTTTATTTTAAACCAATGACACAAGTAATTTACGATAGTACTTTTGAAGGCTGGCTGACGGCAGTATTCGAAATTTACGAATTAAAACTCACAGATGTTGTTTTTGCTAAAAATGAAGTTACAAATACTTTACTTTTTTCAGAGACATATTTTGTGACAACTGATATTAGTAAAGCAAATCGTGTTTTAAACGGATTAAAACAGCGTCTTTCTCCAGAAGGTTTTGCTAATATTTACAGAGCATTTTTATCTGATTTGGATAAAATAGAAGAAACCTTATTTCAATTTGTAAAATATATATTTGCCAGCTCTGTTAATATTGAAGATGATCTGGCAAATACTTTTGTTTTGGATGTTCAAAGAGCGGCACATTTAACCGGAAAAGAAAGCCATCGCATGAAAGCTTTTGTCCGCTTTAAACTCACAAAAGACAATTTGTATTATGCCATAGTAGAACCAGATTGTGATGTGCTGCCTTTAATAGAAAAACATTTTAAAAACCGTTATGCCGATCAGCGCTGGCTGATATATGACTCAAAACGCAAATACGGAATTTACTATGATCTTGAAGATACCTCAACCGTGCAGCTTCAATTTAATGCTGAATCAACCTCAGCGAAGTTTTTAGCAGAAATATGTGATGACAACGAAGAATTTTTTCAAAATCTTTGGCGACAGTATTTCAGCAGTGTAAATATTGAATCCAGAAAAAATACCAAACTGCATTTACAGCACATGCCAAAACGATATTGGAAGAATTTAACTGAGAAAATTCCGAATTTAAATAAATAAAGAGGATTAGTTTTATTGAAAAATTTAAAGTTCCGTAGGAACGGTTCATATAAAACTAATCCGCTTTTAAAATGTTCTTAAATTCCCAAACGAAAATCTTTTACACTTTTCTGTTCTAAACTTATTTCTTCAAAATAACTTGTAGTTCCTTTATCTACTGGACACTGCGCGCTGATTCCGCCCCAAAGTTCTGCCGGATAATTGTTTTTGTACAAACGAACCATCTGCCAGGTTTTGTTGTCAAGAGAATAATAACTGGCAACAGTCTGCGTATCTGATGATATTTTCATATAAACTGTTTTGCCTTTTACCACATCATGATTGTTATCGTCTGAAGTTCCTATTGTTCGGACTGTTACGATTCTGTGATTTCCTCTTTCGTCCTGCTCAAAACAAAATTTCTGATAAAAGCTGTCATTTACATACAAATACAAAACGCCTGCATTGTACAAACCGCTTTCTGTAAATTCGGGACTTACTTTTGCTGTAATCGTAAAAGGTTTAGTATTGTCTATTTTAGATAAAAGAATAGGAGCGGTGTTGTTTGAAAGTTTGTTGTTTGGATCTGAAAAATAATCTTTTTTCTCGCCCACATGAAACTGGATATTCTTTTTCTCATCAACTTTTGCCAGAGTATCGGCACCATTAATAGATTTTGTAAAATGAATTTTCTCTAGTTTTATATCGCACGGATTACCTCGAACTAAAGCAGAATCTGAAATTTTTTCAGTGGTTTTTTCTTCAGTTTTGTTTTCTTTTGAAGAATTGTTACAGCTTGAAAAGATTATAATTCCAAAAAGAGCGAGGCAGGTAATAAATTTAGTTTTCATAAAATGTTTTGTTAGAAGTATAAAAATGATAATTTAGGTTTTTCAAATTTAGTCCTGCTTTCCAAAAACAGCAATACGTAAAATTAACCAATTTATAAAGCCGCTATGTCCAAAGTTTCCATCGAAGATCAGTTAACCTCAACTTTGTTACAGCAAACCTTTCTGGATGGAGAAGTTTTAGACATAGAAGAATATAAAAAATCGGTTGTTTCATATGTAGAAATC
Source organism: Flavobacterium sp. KACC 22758 (assembly GCF_028736135.1). NCBI lineage: Bacteria > Pseudomonadati > Bacteroidota > Flavobacteriia > Flavobacteriales > Flavobacteriaceae > Flavobacterium > Flavobacterium sp. KACC 22758. Next base: position 4,707,816 of record NZ_CP117878.1, on the reverse strand, counting down.
GAACAATGTGTAGCCGTGCTTTCTGATTTTCAGGCAGACTGCAGTTATATTTATGCAGGCAATTTTGGAGAATTTTTTGGACTTTCTTCAGAAGATTTAATAATCGATTCTGCTTTTGAAGACTGTATTTTTAATAAAATAAATTCTGATGATGTAACCGAACGTCATGCCTTGGAACTTCAGTATATACAATTTCTTAAAAATTTACCCGGAGAAGAATATAGAAAATTCAGCACTTTCAGTCGTTTAAGAACTTCTGATTCTCAAAACGTGAATTACATTAATCACCGCACCATGTATCTTAAAAAATCATCAAACGGGAGTATCTGGCTTGCATTGTGTTTGTATTCGCCTTCCGGCAATTTACAAACCAGTACCGGAATCGACGGCAGAATTGTAAACATGCAGACAGGCGAAACGATTGCTTCTGAAAAATACAAATCTCTTTCCGAAACGTTACTTTCGAAAAGAGAATTGGAAATTTTAAAACTTGCTGCAAAAGGAAACAACAGCGGTCAAATTGCCGGATTTCTAAACATATCAGTTTATACCGTTCGGCGCCACAGACAGAATATCATCCAGAAAATGCAGGTTTCTAATACAACCGAAGCTTTACGAACGGCTCTTGTTATGGGACTGATTCAAGTTTAAAAATGAAAAGCAGTTTTTAAGCCATTATTTTTACACGAGACCCATCAGTATTACAAATTTGAATCTCAATAGTATTATTTTCTTTTAGTAAAGCATCTGCCTTATCTTCTGCCTCTTCAAGAGAAGCAAAAAAAGTTGGAGGAAAATCATTTATACCATCATACGAATATCTTGTTTTTCCATCAAGTTCCAGAATAATACCTGTTGCCTTTTCGCATAAAATAATTTGATACATCCTTTATTTACTTTTCTTCAAAGCATCCAATAATTCAACCATATCAACCACACCATAAGTCGAAGAATAATCAGAAACTGCATAAGGCAGGATTAGACTATTGTTGTGAATAATGGCTCCGCAGGAATACACAACATTTGGGACATAACCTTCTCGTTCATCTTCCAATGGAGAAAGTAAAGGTTCGCTAAGTCTTCCAATTTCTTTTGACGGATCATCAAGATCAAAAAGTGATGCACCAATGCAATAACGTCGCATTGTACCTACACCATGTGTAATAACAAGCCAGCCTTCTTCGGTCCAGAGCGGTGATCCGCAATTTCCTATTTGTGTGAGTTCCCAGGTGTAACGCGGCTGCTGCAATAAAACAGGAGTGTTCCATTGTGTAACTCTGTTGGAATACATAATGTAATTGTTTACACCGTCAATTCGGGCAAGCATGGCATATTTTCCTTTTATTTTTCTCGGAAATAAAGCCAGGTTTTTATTTTGAGCACCTTCTCCATGTAGAGGCATAACTCTAAAAGAATAAAAATCCTCAGTAGAAATTAATTTGGGCAATATCGCGTGACCATTATATGCCGTGTATGTAGCCATAATGCGAACAGAATCGTCGTCGTCTACAAAACGCACAAAACGGGCATCTTCAATTCCACGGCTTTCAGAATCTGATATTGGAAAAATGACACGTTCTGTAATATCAGAATCGTGTTTGAATTGTAAATCATAAAAAGAGTTGGCAAGCCAGAGTATTTCTTCGAGAGCAGTTCTTCTTTCCTGACGAATTGCAGGATCACTTAAAGCTGTTTTTAATGTGTTTTTTAAAATTGCAAATTCAAATTCCTCCGGCAGATCCTGCATAATCTGATCAATGTATTTGTCCTGCGTATGCATTTCAATGAGCTTGGTGAGAAATCGCTCTTTATTGAATAAAGTTTTATGTTCAATTTCGGCCTTATCAATATGATGACCAATTTTCATTATCTGAAGATTGTTGTCTCTGTCCAGAATTCCTCTTCTAAAAACAATAGAAGAAATATGTCCTTCACCAGTGGCGCGGAAAGAAATTATTACACGTTTCTCACCCGCTTCTAAACCAGACTGATCAAAATCTTCTACAATCGAAGGATTAAAAATAGCTGCTGATTCTATGGCATATTCCATTGTGCAATAAGAACCAATTAGCATTTTTCGATTAAGTGTCATGGCTTCATAATCAACCTGCATGGCTTCGATTATGGGTCTTATTCTTTCGCAGTGTCTAAAAAACACCGCCGAAATATTTCTGTGGCGTCTGGCAAATTCCCGAAGTGTTTGTTCTAAGGTTTCTGAAACTTGTTTTTCATCCAGCGTCATTATCCGAAGCACCATCTGCTGGGTTCTATCATAACCATTCATGAAATAACGGGCTACAACTCTTCTGGAATCTGGGGTAAATTTTATACTTTTTCGAACAACGGATACACGCATAGTTTTGGTTTTTAATTGCAATAAAATAATTATTTGATGCAAATTAGGTTTGGTGTATTATGACCTGTAATTTGCTGAGAAAAAATAGAATTAAACCTTTTTTATCGGCTTTGATATCCTGATATCTTTTCTATTTCTATAACAAGTTAACAATTTTGTTAAAGAAAAAGCTTAATTTTTTATTAAATTCTCCGCCTGTATTTGTTTCTTCACTTCCTGCTCAGCATAAAAGAGATAAACTTAATACAAAAGTCTTCCTCTCTTATCGCTGTAGTTTTTTTAAAGATATCGCAATTTTTCTTCTTCAATATCAAGGTAATACATTTGTCTGCGTATAATAGCTTCGTCTAAAGTTTTGTCTTCTTTATTTCTATTTAAAAGCCACTTTCTCTGCTGGTCTAATAAATCCCGATAAATATGTTTGAGTTCCTGACTTATGGATTCATCATCAATTCCTTTAATATGCTGTTCCCATTTTTGAATAAGATGCTGTAATGAAGTATTGTTTTCGGCATGATCTTGATAATTGGTTTTTAAGTAATGTAACGCAAATTCAGCCAATTCTTGTCGTATCTGGTGATGCGCTTCTTCGCGGGGAACAGGATCGTAGATATTGGGAAGTTTGATTTTTTTAATAAAATACGGAAGCGTCAATCCCTGAATCAATAAAGTTAAAAGAATAACGATAAAGGTGATAAACAAGATGAGGTTTCGCTGCGGAAATCCGTTGCCATTGTTCAGATAAACGGGAATAGATAATGCTGCTGCTAATGAAACAACACCGCGCATTCCCGTCCAGCCTAATATAAAAGGCGTTTTATATCCAGGATGTCTATTGTCTGCTACAGTAATAAAATTTCGGGCGATAAGTGTTACAATTACGGCACCGTAAGAAGATAAGAGCCTGCTTATAATTAAAACAACCGTAATCAAAACGCCATAACCAATTGCTGTTAAAAGCGTGGTTTCTTCCAGTCCTTTAGTAATTTGAGGTAAATCTAATCCAATCAGCATAAAGACCAATCCGTTTAGTATAAAACAGAGACTTTCCCAGACATTTACGCCTTGTATACGCGATCTGCTGTTCAAAAAACGGTGTCGGTTATTAGACAAAAGTAAACCGCAGCTTACTACAGCCAGTACTCCGGAACTATGAACTTCTTCGGCTGCGAGATAAATAATATAAGGCGTTAACAATGATAAAACAATATCGCTGTTGGCATCGGTTGGCAGATATTTATGTGCTTTCATAAACAGCCATCCTATTAATAAACCAATACCAGCGCCGCCCAAAACCATCCAGCTGAAACTTAATGCCGCTTTATAAAATATAAATTGTTCTGTTGCAACGGCAATCATGGCAAATCTGAAAATAATAAGGGAAGAGGCATCATTTAATAAACTCTCGCCTTCTAAAATCGACGACATGGTTTTGGGTACTTTGACAAATTTTAAAATTGCACCGGCACTTACAGCATCTGGAGGAGAAACAATTCCTCCTAAAACAAAACCTAATGCCAATGAAAAGCCGGGAATAAAATAATTTGCAACCAGCGCAACAGAAAGTGCTGAAACAAAAACAACGATAAAAGCAAAACTCGTTATAATGCGTCTCCAGCGCCACAATTCTTTCCATGAAATTGTCCAGGCAGCTTCATATAATAATGGCGGAAGAAAAATAAAGAAGATGAGCTCTGGTTCGATGTTGATTGAAGGTACACCCGGAATAAAACTGATTAACAATCCTGCAAGTATCAGAAGTACAGGATAAGCTACTTTTATTTTATTGGCCAGCATAATGAGCAGTAAAATAACAATTAACAGACCAAGGTAGAAGGGGAAGTTATCCAGCATTTTTTTAGTTTAGGTTTCTATATTCGATTGGTGTATAACCGGTATTCTTTTTAAACATGCGGTTAAAGTGCTGCGGATATTTAAATCCTAATTCAAAAGCAATCTGGCTGACTGATTTTTCGGCATCAAAAATTCGTTCTTTTGCCAGATTGATTAATTTTAACTGAATGTGTTCCTGAGCCGATTTCCCAGTTTCTTTTTTTATTAAATCTCCAAAATAATTAGGTGAAAGATGTAAAAGATCTGCAAAATATCCAACAGAAGGAAGTCCGGAATCTTGTGCATTTTGAGATTGGAAATAGTCATTTAAGCAGTTTTCAAATTTTGATAAAATATCAGAATTGATGTTTTCGCGGGTAATGAATTGTCTGTCATAAAAACGTACACAGTGATTTAAAAGCAGTTCTATAGTATTGCTGATAATGTTTTTGCTGTGTTTGTCAATAGACTGGCTTAACTCGTATTCTAATTTGTTGAATAAATCTTTTATAATTTCCTGTTCTTTTAAAGACAAATGAAGCGCTTCGTGCGAGTCATAAGAAAAGAACGAATATTGATTTATATTTTTAAACAAGGCAGTTCCTTTTATAAAATCAGGATGAAAAAGCAGTGTTAAACCTGTAGATTTATAATTATCGGTATTGCTTACTTCCAGAACCTGTCCGGGAGCAACAAAAACCATTGTGCCGTCATCGTAGTCATAATTATTACGGCCGTATTTTAATTCGCCGCAATTTCCGGCTTTTAAAAATATAGCATAAAAACCAAAATGCAGACGGGTATTATTGGGTAACGGATTACTGTTAGAATTATCAAAAATACTTATTAAAGGATGCTGAGTTCCAACACCTTTTAACTGATTGTATTGTGTAACGTGTTCAAGTTTTAGTTGGTCCATGATGTGCTTGTGAAATTTAGATACACAAATATACTATTCAGATTATTAATAACTTAGCATGATTATTCAAATCAGTAAAAATGGTAATAACAGCAGTAATATGTATTATATACAGCTGGTTTTATTACAAGAAATTTGTACTGTTAAAAATAACAATAAACTTTTATATAAATAAAATTATGGAAAAGAGAATATTAGGAACACAAGGATTAGAAGTTTCTGCATTAGGATTGGGCTGTATGGGATTGAGTTTCGCTTACGGTACAGCAGTAGATAAACAACACGGAATAAAAATAATCAGAGAAGCATACGAACAGGGAATTAATTTTTTTGATACTGCCGAAGCATACGGCATTGCCAACGAAGAGTTGGTAGGAGAGGCGGTGAGCCCGTTTAGAAAAGATGTTGTAATCGCGACTAAATTTGGTTTTAAAGGCGGACAGGCATTTAACGGACAAGACAGTCGTCCGGAAAATATCAGGGCTGTTGCCGAAGAATCTCTAAGACGTTTAAAAACGGATGTTATTGATTTATTTTATCAGCATAGAGTAGACCAAAATATTCCAATCGAAGATGTTGCCGGAACGGTTAAAGATCTTATACAGGAAGGAAAAGTAAAATATTTTGGTATGTCTGAAGCTGGTGCCGAAACTATTAGAAAAGCAAATGCTGTTTTACCAGTATCGGCTTTGCAAAGTGAATATTCTATTTGGTGGAGAGAACCAGAATTAGAAGTTTTGCCCGTGTTAGAAGAATTAGGAATTGGTTTTGTTCCGTTTAGTCCGCTTGGCAGAGGATTTTTAACAGGCGCTATTACCCAAAACACAAAATTTGAAAGTACAGATTTTAGAAATTCTCTTCCAAGATTTAGCGAAGAAAACAGATCTGCCAATCAAAAATTAGTTGATTTATTATCTGCTATTGCTTCTCAAAAACAAGCAACTCCTGCACAAATTGCTTTAGGATGGCTTTTGGCACAAAAACCTTGGATTGCACCAATTCCGGGAACCACAAAATCAAACCGATTAACAGAAAATATCGGCGGTGCTTCAATTAATTTATCGGCAGAAGATGTTAAAAAAATTGACGATGCTTTTGCTCAAACTACAATTCAGGGTGATAGATATCCTGCTCATATTCAGCAAACTGTTGGGAAATAAAGCTTAGATAAATTAAAAGTGCTGTATTTAAAAATGCAGCACTTTTAAATAATTAACCATAAACTAAAAAAACTACATTTTTGTAAGCGGAAGATTGAAACTCACTTTTATTTTTTCAGCGATTTTTTTGCTGACCAGTTTTGGAATTTCAATATCAAAATCTTCTGCTTTTACTTCAAAACTTCCGGTAATTGTAATCTTGTCATCTGATTTCTGGATTTTAGAATTAACGGTAATCTTTTTTGTTTTTCCGTGCAGAGTCAAATCTCCCGAAATCTTAACTGGTTTTGATGACGCTGAAAGTTTTGATACATCAAAATCTTCAATTTTTCCTTTAAATGAGGCTTTAGGAAATTTATCCGATTCGACATAATTTTCATTAAAATGCTCTTCCATTAAAGCCACTTTAAAACGAAATCCTTTCATGAGTGCTAAAACAGCAACGTCTCCCGTTCCTGAGTCTAAAATGGCTGATGTATTTTTGTTTTCTGCCGCCACTTCTTCAAAAGAATCTGCGGAAGCTTCAAACTTTAAATTCCCTGTTTTTGTTGCATATTTTTGTGCCGAAACTTGAAATAGTCCGGCAAACAAAAACAACAGTATAATATGTTTTTTCATTTCCTGTCGATTTAATTTTCTAATAATCCATCCGCATTCCATTGCAAAATGGTATTTATTTTATCCTGAGACATTCTTCCTGCTCTTGGCATTTGTCCCGGAGTTCCGTTTTGACGCTGAATTCGGTCTAATAAATCAGTGTTTAACATTGCGTCTCTAACCTGTGCATAAGTTTCCAACGGTTTCAATGTTCCGCCAGAAGCATGGCACGCGATGCAGTTTGCATCGATAATGGCTTTTGCGTTTGCGTTATAGGTTACTTTTCCAACTATTACCTCTGGTTCTTCCAGACTTTCGTACGTGTTAGATTCACAGCCGTATAAAGACAACAATATGCCAGATAAAAAGATATATTTTTTCATATTCTATACTTTTAAAAAACTCTATATAAATTAAACCCAAAGAAAAAATCGCCTTTTCCCCAGTCGCCCGTGGCATTTGTTAAATAACCGCTCTCGGTCATAGATTGCGAATTGGTAAAAATTAATTGAAAAATATGACCGCCGGTTTCTATATCCAATCCAACAGAAAGCGGATTATTGTAAAAATCCGGTTTATTAAAATTTTCTCCGTATTCCAGATTTAAAGAAAGTCTTTTGGTTAATTTTAATCTTCCTCCGGCACTTAACGTAAACTGATTGTCGTTTTCAGTATTCTGATTGTATAGATTTTTATGAATATAAGACGGCACAAGTTCGAGAGATAATTTATCAGAGAATTTTCTTGAAATTAAAAGCTGATTTACATACGTTAATCGGTCAGAAAACTCAATTTTAGGATAATCGTCTTTTTTCAATCCGCTGTTAATATCGATTGTATTATAACCCACAATGTCAAACGGAAATTGGTCGTTTTGTCTTGCCAGTCGATATTTAAGCGATGTTTCATAAATTTTTAAAAGTGTATGGCGCGATGCACTTACAGAAAGCCAGTCGGTTACACCATAAATTCCTCCAATTTTTGTCGTGGCATCATCAAAACCAAAAAACTCAGAAATACCGCCTTTTACAGAACCAAATCGGTGCGATATAACAATATACAGTTCTTTTTTGGCTGCCATTTTTGTTGACTGAAGTGTTATAATCTGCAGACCTTTAAAAGTGGCCGTCGCATTTTTATCTACAACCTGGGTTGAGTCCAGACTTGACAGTAAATCTTCCTGAGCATTGGCACATAAGCAGATTAAAAAGCTGGCTATTAAGAATATTTTTTTCATAATTAATTTTGTTGTGTACTGCATTGATCCAATTTTACGACTCCAAATAAATCATCATAACCAATACATCTTCCTTTTATATTAACTTGTTTTTTAATTAAATTTTGGTTTGATTTTTTATTCATTTTACAAAATACCTTTCCGTCAATTACCATTGAAGAATCAGTAACTTCTGTGGCTGTTCCTTCAATTTCAATTGTTTTATTTAAGTATTTTGAATCTGCCTGCGAAGAATTTTGCGCATATTGACTTTCTAAGTTTTGGGCAGAAATAGTAAGCATTGATTTTTCATTATCGATGTCTCTGGCATCTTTGTAAAGAATGTTTTGGTAGATATAGTAAGGGCCAAAACTTATTACCAGCAGTACTATCAAAATCGTGATTTTTCTTTTGTTCATGTCAATTTGGGATTTAAATTTTACAGCAGTGTGCCAGAATTTCTTATTAATAATTTCAAATCAGCCCGGTGAAAACCGGACTAATTTGAAAGAAACAGTTTTTGATTTTTAAATCGCCAGCGGAATATCTTTTACCGGAACCGGCCATACAGCAGGAGCAGGGAAACTAATTCCTTTATTAGCGCCTCTTAGACTTGCATCCTGTCCAAAGTAATACAAAGGCCAGCCGTTGTAAACCAATTGTGATTTACCAAATACGGTAATAACAGAGAATTTTGATTTATCAAGAATAGAAGGCACTACGATTTTGTCTGTCTCATATATTGGCCAGACTGCATTGTTTGAAAAATCTTCTTTAGTGAAGTTATTTTTCTTGAAATTATCATTTTTAAAAGTATACAATGTTAAACCTTTGGCATCTGTAAAATAAGTAGTCTGTCCGTCGCCAACAGTATAATCAGATTTGTAATTTTTACCGTCATGACCAACAAGCTGACTTCTTACGATCATAATAGAGTAATCTGGTTTTGCAATAAACCAAACACCGCCAATTCCGTCTCCATCAGTTTTACCAGCAGCTTCCGGTGTATTGGTAACGTTGCCATATCCGTCGTTTGCAGAACTAGGTGCATAGTAATATAAAGGCCATCCTTTGTAAGTAAGCTGTTTTTTTGAAGATGCATTAGTAATAGTTCCAAAATCAGATAATGTTAATCCTGCGCCTAATTTATCAGCTGTTAAATTATCTACATTAAATACAGGCCATACTGCTTCACATCCGCCTGTACAAGAAGATTGTCCTTTTGCATCTGTTGAGAAAAAATATAAAGATCTTCCGTCTTTGTCTACAAGATAAGAACCCAATGTAGTACTTGTTGCAAGCGTAACTTCTTTCTTAGTTTCCGGAGTTGGATCAGGATTAGTATTGTCACCAGAATTGTCACTGCTGCAGCTTAAAAAAAATGTTGTAACAGCAAGTGCTGCAGCGAATTTAAGTTGTTTTAATTTCATCGTCTTTAATTTTAGTTAAATTGAAATGGGTAAATAGGCTTTACAGAATTTATAAAGCGTTTGTTTAAAAAATGATTCATCAAAGAATTGTTCTTTACTGATGAGCATTTCGCAGCGCTACGAAGTGTCATGTAAAAGCTGTCCCTGCGGTGTTTTGTAAAATCTGCTGCGGTCATTTTAATTCTTTTGATAAGGTTCAATAGTAAAACAGCCTTGGTGCAGATAACCCTACCAAAAAATTAAAAATTTTAAGAAAAAAAATATAAAAGGAGTTCAGGCGATGAAAAAACCTTGCCTGAATAGAATTAAAATGAAACTCTAAAACTCAGATTTGGAGTTCTTTGCAAAGAAAAAGTTTCGACTTCTTCTATAGAATTTGTAAGCGAACTTATCCTGTAATATTCGCTGATTTCATTTTTTCTGTTGAGGATATTTAAAATAGAAATCCCCAATTTGTATTGGATTCCGTTATCAGTTTCCCATTTATAAGTAGATGAAAAATTGACCTGGGAAAAAATATGCAGATTGGTATTGTTAGGTTTATTGTAAACCAATGTGGGATTTGACGGGTCAATTTGAGAATTATCAGGAGAAGTTTTTGGCCTGCCCGAAGTCCACTTTGTTCCCAAAGCAATTTTAAAATTGTTTTTTTCATAAATTCCTGCCCACGATGCCGTATGCATTACCTCAAAATTGTTAGGAAAAACAGGGTATTCGTAATTAATAAAATGGTAATTATTATGATTATAGGTATAACTTAACCAGGTTAAAAAATGATTCATCTTTTTTTGCAGCAGCATTTCGGCTCCCCAGACTTCATAATCGCCGGTTGTTTTAACAAACTCCAGCTGGTTTTGAAACCCCTGGCTTGAAGTCGTAATTCCGGTTACTTTTTTATAGAAATTTTCGATATCAAACAGCCAGTCATTTTTTATGTATGATAAATTCAGAGACAGCTGTCTGCTTCTCTGAATAGGAATTGAACCATTATTGGAGATAATCCAGCGTCTTTTTTCTATTCCGAAATAATCTTTCTGCAGGTCAATAATCTGCTGGGAGTTCTGACTTTTTAATTCTCCAAGTAATTCTAAATTCAGGGTTTTATTAATGCCGTAACCAAACTGTACCCGCGGTTCCAGAATAAATTTCTCAAATTTTTCGATATAATTAATTCGGGTTCCGGCTTTAAAATAGGTTCGGGAAATTGTGTCATTGTATTTTCCTTCTAAAATTAAAGCATGTGTTCGCAGTACATCTTTTACTTTTCGATAAAAATCAGGATTTGTTACCTGCTCTAAATTTGTAATACCAATTTCATTAAACTGATAACCATCGCTAAAAGTAAATTTAGTGCTGAGAATATGATTGTTTTCTAAATTGATTCCGTTATTGTTTACCGAATTTTCCTGAATAACCCTTTGGCCTTCGCTGTTGGTCTGATTGCCCAGAAGTTCATAAGCCGAATTGTAAACGTTAATTTTAGTAGTGTTGAAATTGTTCCAATCTCGTTTCCATGACAAATTACCGCCATAATTCTGCTGGCGCAAAATACTGTTTTCAGATCGGTTTATGCTGTAAATAGTCGCGCTTTGCAAAACTTCCAGATTATCTTTAATGGTAATAAGGTCTAGTATTATCTGGTCTTTGTTTCCTATTTTTTGAACATACTTAAAGGTGGCATCATAAAAATCAAATTTTTTATCACTTTGATAATCGACATTCTGATTGTTCGAAAAATCGGTAATTGTCGTGTTTTGAAATACTTTATTAAAATATTCTTTGTACGTAGGAGTTTCAATAAAATCAGTAATAGATTTGCGTGCAGCAACTTCAATATAACTCTTTTTCGAAAGATTGTATTTCCCGTAAACATCAGCATTGATCATATTGAGTCCGGCGCTGAAAGAATTTTTTTCTGCCGTTTCTGGTGTAGAAGAAATGGCTACAACACTCGATACACTTTCTCCGTAAAAAGCAGAACTTCCGTTTTTGTAAATTGAAATGGTATGGGCCAGATTAGGATTGAAAGCAGATATTAAACCAAAAAAATGTCCCGTTTGAAACATTCTTATTCCATTCCATAAAAATAAATTCTGATCGTGCGTACCGCCGCGCACATTAATGCTCGATACACTTTCGTCGATACTATTTACACCCGGAATTTGCTGCATAGTCTGCAAGGCATCCGGTTCGATAAGTCCGGGCAGAATACCAAATTTCTTGGGCTTAATTTCAAAAGAACCATTTTTGTTTTTAGAAATTCCCGATGCCAGAATAGCATTTGTCTTAATTTCTTTAAGTTCTGTAATTTCGGGTTGTAATAGTATCTGCGGGCAGTTTTTTGAGTTGAAATTTATCGCCGCTATTTTTTGAGTTATATATCCAACATGGCTTATAGAAACTACTGCTTCTTTTTCTTCGTTACATTCAAAATAACCATTTGAATTGGTCGAAACCTGAGTGTGATTTGATACACTAATATTGGCATTTTCAATTGGTTTTTTATCCAATGCAGAAAAAATATATCCGCAGATTATTTGAGAAACATTATCTTTTTTATAAATATTGATAAATGTATTTCCAATATTCTCAAATGATAAATGCGTCTTTTCACTCAGATATTCCAGTTTTTTTTCTAATGAAAATGATTTTTTGGGCGGAATTAATTCAACTCCAGAAATGTTGTCTTCAGTATAATTGAAACTTACATGATGCTGTTTTTCAATATCAATTATTATTTTTTTAAAAGGCAAGACTTTTCCTTTGCCCTGAGCAAAACAATTCAGGGCAATGAAAAAGAGAAAAAACAAAAAATGAAATTGTTTGGGGAGCAACATTTATTTTTCGTCAAATATTATTTTATTTTTCGAGACTTGTTTCGCCTCTAAATGATATGTTGTACTAATAATCTGCAAAGCTGTATTTAAATCTTTAGCGGGTAATTTCCCTGTAAATAATGATGTTGTATCTTTTGTATTTAATTCGATCTTAATGTTATATTGTCTTTCAACTTCATCCAGAAGACTTCTGATATTTTCTTTATAAAACCCTATTTGATTCTCAATCCATTCCGGTTTTGATGTATTTACAGTCAGGTTAACCTGTTTCCCATTTTCAAAACTTACGCTTTGCCCGTGGGTTAATAAAATTTGAGTGTTGTTATAATTTACTTTTACACGTCCTTCATAACACACTACATCAAACCTGTTTTTTCTGGTTTTTACATTAAACTGGGTTCCTAAAACTGTTACTTTTCCAAGACGGGTTTCTACTTCAAATTTTCGGCCTTTGGCTACTCTAAAATAAGCTTCGCCTTTTAATTCTAAATGCCTGCTGTTGTCCCAGTTCCATTTTTTATACTGTATTTCAGAACCTGAATTCAATACTACTTCTGAATTATCCGGTAATGAAAAAGTGGTTCTTTTTCCAAAATCGGCTGTTTCAGTCTCAGGCACAAAAAACTGCATTACAAAAGTTACTGCCAATGCGAGAACAAATATTGCAGCGGCTCTAAAAGCCCATTTTTTGTATAGCGGCACAACTTTTGGAGCTGTTTTTTTCTGACTCAAAATATTCGACAGCATAGCGTTTTCATCAAGATCACCAACCTCTAAATGAGCTGTATAATTCTTGATTTTTTGATATTTTTCAAAATCCGGACTTGCCTCAAATGCTGCTAATTCATCCGGAGATAAATCATCGTTGAGCCATTTTGCCAATAAGCGATTTTTTTTCATTTTATCGTACTATTATAATTAAAACAATTAGAACTTATTTTACCCTACTTTTTATAAATCAATTTCTTTACGTAAGCTTAACAACGCAAGATGAATGCGCTTTTCTACCGCCTTTACGCTGATATTTAGCTCCGCGGCAATTTCACTGTATTTTTTTCCGTCAATTCGGTGCATCAAAAAAGCGGTGCGTTGTTTTTCGTTTAAGTTTTCGATGGCTTTTAAAAGTTTTGCCTGAAACTGTTTTTCTTCCAGAATATATTCCGGGCTTTCATTGGTTTTGTCTAAACCGGTGAAGTTTTTTTCGTATTTCAAAACCACTTTCTGATGCGCAATCTGATTAAGACTGCTGTTGTTTGCAATGGTATAGAGATATGATTTTGCTTTTTCAAGCGGCACCGAAGCACAATTCTGCCAGAGTTTTACAAATGCTTCCTGTGTTAGATCTTCTGCCTGTTCGATATTGCCAAACTTGTAAAGAAGAAAATTTCGAAGCGCTTTTGCATGGCTTTTAAAAAAGGACGAAAAGATTATTTCGTCACAAGTATCTGATTGGTTCTTAGTTGGCATTTATATTTGTGATTGGTACGATGCAAAAGTATTTGTTTTTAGTTTAAGTAGGGTAAACGCGGTGCTGATTGTTTTATAGAAACATCAGATGTTATTTTCTGTTATTATCGAGAATTAAAAATATGAAACAGAAGCCGTTGATGCCGAATTTATTAAAACCGTTTTTAATTTTATTACCTTTGTAAAAATATAAATATGCTTTCTTTTCAAAAATATTTATCAATAGCAGCCATTTTCCTGCTCTTGTTTTCCTGTCAGAACGAATCAGACGATCAGGACAATACGGCGCAGGGAACCATTACAAATGCTTCGCCTCTTACGTCTTACCTGCAAAGGGTTGCCATGGTGCAGACCGTGCAGGATAATTTAATCGACGGGTCTACTTATTGTACTATAAAATTTCCTTACACGGTTACGGTTAACAACACGCAGATTGCCATAAACAGTGCAGCCGATTATCAAAAAGTAATTGACAATATTAATGCAAGTAATTACGACGATGATATTGTAAAAATAGATTTTCCGGTAACGATGGTTTACTATAATTACATTGAAAAACTGATCCCGAACGAAGCTGATTTTGATACTTTAATTGATTACTGGAATCAATATCCTGATCTTCTTTCTAAAATTAACGGACTCAATATTAATTATCCAATCATTATCAATATTTACAACAGCGCTAATCAAATAGGAAGTTCTCAAACTATAATAAGCGATCAGGCGTTTTTTAATTTTATAAAAAACCTCAACGCCAGTCAGTACATTTCTTTAAAATATCCAATTTCGATAGTCGATTACCACGGACAGACGAAAGCGGTTAATACTAATTTAGATTTCGAAAATGCTATAAAATATGCGATTGATTACTGCCCAGAAAATAATATTGTAACACTTAATCTAAACGAAGTAATTACAAAAGGTTCCTGGCAGATTCCGTATTATTTTGCTGATTCTGATAAAACTTCGTCTTACAGCGGTTATTCATTTGTGTTTAAAAGCGACAATTCTGTTACAGCCACTAAAGCGGGAATTTCAGAAACAGGACAATGGGAAAGCACCGTACAAAATAATGTTAGGGAATTAAAACTGACTTTTAGTTCAGAGTTACTCAGCAAATTAAACAAGAGCTGGAAATTGTTTGAGTTTAATAATTCACAAATTCGATTGCGAGATGTAAATAACAGTACCAATTATCTTTATTTTGAAAAACAATAAAAAAAGTTTACAAATCATATAGAAATTAGATTAAATCTTATTTTTAAATTTTCAAAACATAAAAAAACTCCATTAGCAATAATGGAGTTTTTTTGTATTTGTATGTAATTTTTTTAATTCCAGATTCCGTTCATTTCTGTCAAGATGATTGGTTTTCCTTCTGTAACTATGATTGTATGTTCGTGCTGTGCCATAAAACCGCCTTTGTTTCCAACCATTGTCCAGCCGTCTTTTAGAGTTTCGGCAATTGTAGAAGTAGTAGAAATAAAAGTTTCGATAGCAACAACTGAGTTTTTCTTAAACCTTGTCAGGTTAAAACGATCTCTGTAATTGGCTATTTCGTGTGGTTCTTCATGCAGACCTCTTCCAATTCCGTGGCCGGTTAAATTCTTGATTACTTTGTAGCCTCTTTTTTTAGCTTCGGTTTCCATTATAAAACCAATATCAGAAATGCGAACGCCCCCTTTTATATTGTAAATGGCTTTATGCAGAATTTCTTTTGAGGCTTCAATTAATTTTTGATGCTGATTTACATCTTCACCAATAACAAACGAACCTCCGTTATCTGAAAAGAAACCGTTTAATTCTGCCGAAACATCGATATTGATTAAATCGCCTTCTTTTAAAATTCTTTTTTCTGAAGGAATGCCGTGGCAAAATTCTTTATTTACGCTGATGCAAGTCCATCCCGGAAAACCATACGTTACATAAGGTGCAGATTTTGCTCCTAAATCGTTTAGTATTTTTCCGCCGTATTCATCCAGTTCTTTTGTCGATATGCCGGGTTTTGCAAAATTTCTCATTTCTTTTAAAGCATAAGCAACTGCTTCGCTTGCCTTTTTCATTCCAATTAATTCTGCTTCTGTTGTTATTGACATGGTACTTTAATTTAAACTTCTGCTAAGATACAACTATTTTTATTTTCGGTTTTATTCCGGCTGATAAGTCAGCTCTACAACTCCTGATTTAAAAACTCGCGTATCCATTAGTTTCAGTCCAATACGTTTTGATAAGTTTTCAAATAAAGGTTTTCCGGAACCTAAAACAATGGGATGAACAGAGATTTTGTAAACATCGATAAGGTTTAAATTTATAAAGGTTTTGATAAGACTGGCACCGCCGTACAGCCAGATATCTTTGCCTTGCTGATTTTTTATTTCGTTTACTTTGGTAATTAGATCTGCGGTAATAAAAACAGCATTTTCATCATCTCTGTTTTGGCTCGAAAAAACAAATTTATTTTTAGAGTGAATTCCATTCCACATTTCTTTTTCTGCCAAATCAGCATTTTCATCTGGCTGATAATTTCCCCATTCGTCGTAGCTTATTCTTCCATAAAATATAGTGTCAATACTTTCTATAAAGGCTGGGAAATTCATGTCTTCATCCATTATGCACCAATCAACTTCTCCGTTTGGACCTTCAATAAATCCGTCTAATGTAACCGCAAGATTTAAAACTACTTTTTTCATTTGTTCACGTTTAATTTTAAAATATCTGAAGGTGAAATTCCGTATTTCTTTTTAAAAGTAAAAGAAAAGTGGGAGAGATCTTCAAAAACCGGATCGAGATAAAAAGACAAATCCCTTAAATATCGCATTTAAGGGATTTGTCTTTTATTGTCGAAAATTGGTTTTATTTTACCACATAATCAACTGCATCTGCTTCGCAAAGTCTAAAATAACCTAATGCAAAATTGCTGGCATCGGTTGTGTTTACAATGTTTCCTCTAATATTTCCGGGAGGCACAAGAAACGGATTTGCGCTTGAAGCTTCTAAAATTAGTTTCATATAATTGAAAAAGTTCTTAGAAACCCCTCGGTGCGTAATTTTTACAATACTTCCGGTTTTAATATCATCTTCGTGAGAATAACGGGTGCTTATTTCGTTTCCATTATAAAACTCATCATTTGTAATTTCGTATTCAGGATATATTAAGAAATCGCTTTTATAATCTGTTAAATAAAAATTGACCTGATCTGCAGGATCTGTATAATAAAAAGTAAGTTCAATAATGTCTTTTCCTCCAAAATCTGGAACTACTGCCTGCTCAACTTTGGTTATTGGTGTTACAGAAGTCAGTTTTTCAACTGCTGTAAAACTTTTTCCTTCAGCTTCAACAAACAACTTATAATCCATGTCGATTACGGGTACAAAATTAGTGCACACATATACGCCCGGCTCAGTTTCATTAAAAGTAAAAACGTCGCCGCTGCTGTTTTCAACTCTTACCTGAGCACCAGAAACTTTTGGTGTTGAACCGCTGTAATATGAAGCTGTTTTACTGATTTTTATGGTTTGTTCATTACCGCTGGTTCCTTTTTTCCAGATGATTTCGGCGTCGACTACTAATCTTGTTTCTCCGGTTTCTAAATCCAGAGTTACAACATCTTCACACGAAGTAAAAAATACAACAAACAGAAGACTCATTAATGCCAGTATTTTATTCATTTTAGTATATTTTTTTAATTTATTCATAGCATTAAAATTTAAAATTATAAGAAACTCCAGGTACAATTCCGAAGATTGATAACCTTCTTGTTTCATTTGCTCCAGTGTCTTCATTAGTTGTAAAACTCATCGAAGCAGCATTTTTTCTGTTGTAAATATTGTAAATGCTGAATACCCAATAGCTTTGCCATCCTTTCTTTTTATCTGGTCTTGGCGTATAAGTTGCTGCCACATCGAGGTGATGGAAAAGAGGCAGCCTGTTTTCGTTTCTTAAAGAATAATTTGGCACATGAATTCCCCCAAATTCATAATACCCATTTGCATACGTTACAGGCTGTCCTGACTGCAGCGTAAAATTCCCGTTGAAAGACCATTTTGGACTAAACTCATAACTTCCCACAACGCTTAAATTGTGCATTTTGTCATATCCTGATAAGTACCAGTCTCCGTTTGCAATTCCCGGTTCTTCGGCAGTTCTTCCCGGAGTTTTTTGTTCTGCTCTTGATAGAGTGTACGAAATCCAACCCGTAAAAATTCCAGTATTTTTTCTAAATAACAATTCCATACCATACGACCTGGCTTTACCGTTTAAGATAACTTGTTCGATATTATTGTTTGCCAAAATATCGGCCCCGTCAATATAGTCGATGCGGTTTTGAACGTTTTTGTAAAACAGCTCTCCTTCAAAAGAATAATCGTTGTCTTTAAAGTTTTTAAAATACCCTACAGCATACTGATCTAAAAGCTGAGGTTTGGTAAACGGCCCGCTTGGCGTCCAAATACTCATTGGCAGCGGCGATTGAGTATTTGATAAAATATGAATGTACTGCGCCATTCTGTTGTAACTAGCTTTTACAGAAGTATTGTCGTTAAAAGCATACGAAAGTGCCGCTCTTGGTTCGAAATTATCAAAACTGCTGATTTTTTTTCCTTTGCCGTAATATGTTGTTCCTGTGGGAGTTCCTTCTTCGTAAATTTTGTATAACGGATTGTATACAACACTTTGTCCGTTTTCATAAGTGCTGATTGCTTCAGAACCTAAACGATAAAACATGCTGTAACGAAGCCCGTATCGGAAATTTAATTTTTCAGTAATTTGATTTTCAAAATCCAGATAAGCAGAAGTTTCTAAAGCATATTTTTTATCAAGCTGTGTGTAATTAAACTGAGAATCGATACTTGTAGGCTGTACAGTACCAGGATTAAAATTATAATACAATCCGTCAATTCCGTAATTGATTTTGAATTTTTCTGATTTTTGATAATTCCATCCGTATTTAAGACCGTAATTTTGAATGTTGCTGTCCCATTCAAAGTTTTCCATAGAAAGTCCCAAATTGAATTTATAATCGCTGTAAAAAACAGAAAGATTATGATTTAAGCGATCAGAAAATTTGTGTTTCCAGCTTAAGATTCCCATTGTATTTCCGTATTTACTTGAGAAACGATCGTTGATGTCGAATATGTCATTTCCTAAATAACCAGAAAAAGTCAATGTATTATTAGCATTAAAACGGTAATTTAATTTAGCATTGAAATCATAAAACATAGCTGAGTTTTTATTGTCTGCCAGTTTTAAAAATAAATGTGCATAAGAAGTACGTCCGGATACGATAAAAGATCCTTTGTCTTTTTGTAAAGGTCCCTGAACCAAAAGACGACTTGAAATTACACCAATTCCCCCGTTTACTTTGTAATTTTCAAAATCTCCCGTTTGCTGTGTTACATCTAAAACAGAAGAAACACGTCCGCCAAATTTAGAAGGAATTCCTCCTTTATATAAGTCTAAACCATTTACGATATCGGCATTAAAAACAGAGAAAAAACCAAACATGTGCGAATCATTATAAACCGGAGCGCCGTCTAAAAGAATTAGATTCTGATCGGCAGCACCGCCTCGAACATTAAAACCTGACGAAGCTTCTCCTGCATTGGTAACTCCCGGCAGAGTAAGTATCGATTTTAAAGGATCTGGCTCACCCATTGCTGCAGGAATCCTTTTTATTTCCTGCATCGAAAGTCTGTTTACACTCATTTGAGTGGTTTTAATGTCAACAGCTTTATTACCGGTTACAATAACCTGTTCTAATTCCTGACTATCAGAGTCTATATTGAAATTGATCTTAGTGTCATCAGAAATTGTAATGCGTTTTTCGTGATTTTTAAACCCAACATAGCTGACTGCAACTGTATAGTTTCCGTTTGGGATTTCAATACTGAATTTTCCGTTTACATCCGTTACAGCGCCAACTTCTAATTCTTTAATATAAACATTGGCGCCAATAACGGGCTGTTTAGTATCATCAAAAATCTGACCTGTCAGCTTACTTTTTTTTTTGACAGTTTTAGCAGATTGTGATTTTTGTTTCACAAAAATATTATTGCCAACAATAGAAAATTGTACAGAGGCAGTTTTGTTTAATTCAGAGATAAGTTTCTCGATTTCGACCTGCTTATAAGTGCTTTTCTTTGTAAAATACTTTTGATTTGTATCTATCTGATCTGTAAAAGCAAATTTAAAATCGGTTTGATTTTCTATCTGCTTAAAAAATTCTTTTAAAGTTACATTTTGATCTACAGTTATTGTAACAGTCTGAGCAGACATACATAAACTGAATAAAAAAAAGCATGCTGAAATTATATGCTTCATGAAATTTTGTATTTTTGAATTATTAAATGGAATAACTTCCTGTTATTCCTGACTATAAAGGAGGATGTGTAGTTTCGCGGCTTGCATCCTTTTTCTTTTCTTATTGAAAAGTAATCTGTTTTAGATCTTCATTTATTTCAAAGTTTAGGTTATACATTTCTGATATTAATTGTACAATTATTTTTAAATCTTCTTTTCTGTTTATTCTAATAGTGATTTTCTGGTCTTTATATTCTTTAGGCAGTGTCACTTTATATCCGTAATTTTCTTCGATGTAAGTGCTTACAGCGGTTAGTTTTTCATTATCAAAATCTATAAATCGGCTGAATTCTGCTACTGATGCGGTTTGATTTCCGTAAGTAAATTTCTGTCCCGGTTTTAAAACCCAATTCTGATCCTGGCCTTTTACATTCATCTGCACACTTCCTTCAAACAATTCAACAGTTACTTCCTTTTTTTGAAATCCTTTTACTGTAAAAGAAGTTCCTAAAACGGTTGTGGTTGTTTCATTGCAAAAAACCTGAAACGGATGCTGTTTGTCTTTTTTTACCTGAAAATAAGCTTCACCCACAATTTCAATTTTTCTGTTTAATGCAAAGTTGTTTCCGTATGAAATTTTAGAATTTGGACTTAGTTCTACTTTTGAGCTGTCTGGCAGCACCACATGTTTTATTTTTAAAGTAGTATTTTCAATTACATTTTCAGAAAGTACAATTGCTCCTGCTGCTGAATCATTGGTAAAATAAATTCCTGTTCCAACAAGAACAAAAAGTAAAACCGCCGCGGCTGCATAATAGCGCCAAGGTTTAAACTTCTTTTTCTTTGGAGTAAAAGTTTTTGAATGGAATTTTTTCCACGAAGCTTCTTTCATTTTATCTGAATGCGAAGCCGGTGTTTCATTCCACAATTTTTCAAACTCTTCGTCTAATTTTTCTTTATCCATGACTTTGGGGGTTAAAGCTTTTTACAATAAAATCCTTGTTTATTAAAAACACCATAAACCACATCCTTAATTTCTCTGTTAGTTTCGATTCTAAGTATTCTTTCGCGATTTTTAAAATCAAAATTTATGATACAATCTGAAATAACAAATTGTAAAAGAACTACAAGCAGACTTGCATCTTTTTTTGTTCTAACATTGGTTTTGTACGCTTCGATATGCATTTTTTGTTCTCGTTTTTATATATAACAAACGAGATCAAAAAAGTTCCTAATGGTTTTCGATTTTTTTTCGAATAAATTTACTGGCGAGATAAATATGATTGGCAATAGTCTTCTCAGAAAGGTCTGTAAGTTCTGCAATCTCCTTATAGCTAAGGTTTTCCAGTTTGTGTAAAGTAAATATTTTTTGTTGCTGCTCAGGAAGCTGATTGATAAAATTGTATAATTTTTCTTTTCTATCCTCAAAAACTCCCAAGTCAGTTTCTTCGTCGGCAATATCAGCTTTATGCGGATCAAGCTGAATTATTTTGCTTTCTCTGTTAACATGATTGATGATGATGTTTTTGCAAATAGTAAATAACTGCTTGTCAAGTAAAACATCTTCGTTAAGAAGTTCTCTTTTGTTATAAAGTCTTAAAAGACTTTCCTGAACAAAGTCTTCAGGAGTAAGAACCGTGAGATTAAATCGTTTGGCAATATTTACCAGTTTGTCGTAGTAATTGAAATACACCTCTTTAAAAGCTGCTTCATTACCTTTTTTTAAACTTAGTATTAATTTTTTATTGTCCATAACGAAAATATCGCGACTAGTTTTGTCTAGTCAAAACTCAATGAGTTCAATATTATTGTACTTAGAAACCGACTATCTAAAATCCTGAATGTAATAAGTTACAAAGAACCGTAATTTAATTTTAAAGTTTGTCGCAGTTAATAAAAAAAGTTACAATCTTACTGAAATTAAAAAACCTTAAATTGATATTTAAGGTTTTTTAAGAATGCGGTTTAAAAAGAAATTTCAGTTTTATTTAAGAATTTAAAGTAAGTAACATTTGAATATCGACTCTGTTATAAGCCGAAGAAATGCCTGTAATTCTTTTAAAACCTAGTTTTTCATATAATTTAATGGCAGGGGTAAGTTTCGTATTGCTTTCCAGATAAATTTTTGAAGCACCTTTTTCTGAAGCCCATTTTATTGCCGATTCTGCCAATAATAATCCAACGCCTTTTCCTTGTGCTTTTGGACTTACGGCCATTTTTGCTAATTCATAATCGTAATTTTTTCCATCACTTTTAATTAAAGCACAGACACCTAAAACTTCCTCATTTAAAACTGCCGAAAATATTTCACCGCCTTTGTTTATAATGTATTCCTCTGCATGATCCAGAGCTTTGATATCATTGGGTTCGACTTCAAAATAATTTGAAATCCATTCTATGTTTAAATCCTTAAAACTTTTTTTATATTTCGATGTATAAGTTAATATTCTAACTTGGTGCTTGTTATTCATAATTTATTAAATACTGTTTTTTATTATACTGCCTAACTTTTTTAAATCAGAGTCTACGCGGTCATTCCATTCTAAAACATACGTTAATCTCATGCAGTTGTTATATTGATTGTACTGCGAAAAAATTCTTCCCGGTGCAAAAACGATTTTTTGGGCTAGGGCAGTGTTGTATAATTCTGTTGTAGAAATTCTTTCATCTAATTCCAGCCACAACATAAAACCGCCTTTTGGCTGTGCTATTTTAGTGTTATCCGGAAAATAAGATTCTACAGCCCGGCTAATCTGAAGATAATTAGCATAAAGCTTATTTCTAAATGTCCTAAGATGATGATCGTAACGCCCATGTTCTAAGAAATCTGCAATAACATCAGAATATAAAGAAGAATTACAAACCGTTTGAACCAGTTTTTGACGTATGATTTTATCTTTAAATTTTCCCGGTGCAATCCATCCAACACGATATCCGGGTGCAAGAGTTTTAGATACAGATCCAATCCATAAAACTAAACCGGCTTCGTCATAAAATTTGCAAGGTTTAGGACGTTCTGAACCAAAATAGAGATTACCGTAAATATCGTCTTCAATTAATGGAACGTTGTATTGTGTAATCAGTTTTACCAGTTCCTGTTTGTTTTCGTCAGGCATTTGAAATCCCATTGGATTGTTGAAATTGGTAACAAAACAGCAGGCTTTTATTTCAGGCAGTACTTTTTTTAAAGCATCGAGATCTAATCCGTACAAAGGATGGGTTGGAATTTCAACTGCTTTTAAACCTAGAGCCTTAATTGCCTGCAGTATTCCAAAATAAGCCGGACTTTCTACAGCAACGCTGTCTCCCGGAGAAGTTACGGCCATAAGCGCATTGTACATGGCATGCATGGCGCCGGAAGTTATTACAAGATCGTCTTCGGTAATTTTTCCTTCCATAACAAGAGCCCATTTTGCAATGGCACGTCGAAGCTCTTCAGATCCCTGAACAGGTTCATAAGCTGTGCCGGCATCACCTCTGTTGCGGACAGCATTGATAATGCCTTTGTTAAGTTTGGCAACAGGAAGGAAATTTTTTCCGGGTAATCCCAATGCAAACTGTGTTACATCTGATTTGTTAATGGTGCCAAAAACTTTATCGATAAGTTCCTCAGGTGTATTCTCTGTTTCATGATTGTTTATGCTGGCAATTGTTGGAAGTGCAGTGGTGCGCTTTGAACTTTTGCTGACATAATAACCCGTTTTGGGACGCGATTCTATAAGTGAACGGCTTTCTAATTCTAAATATGCCTGTTTTATTGTGTTTAAACTAACATTATATAATTTCTGCGCACTTCGTACAGAAGGCAGTTTGCTGCCAAGAACGAGAGTTTCATTGTGAATTTGATCTTCAATTATTTTGGCAATTTTTAAATATAATGTTTCGCGATTTTTCATTTTGCTTTTTATGAGCGTTTAAAAATGTAAAAAATGTAAAAAGTGATCAGTGCTGTGTTTCAGCTGTTGTGCATTATTGAAATTAGCATTTCTTTTTTTCTTCATAAAATTTGAAATGTATTCCTCAAATAGTGTTTTATCTTTATCTGTTAGACTTCCGTCGTCGTAAATTTTATAAACGATTTCATTGTTTGAGTTCAATAATAAACTTGCAAATGAATTGATCTTGTTTTCTTTTTCGGCAAGTAGAAAAGGAATTCCAAAAAGCATTTTACCTTCGGCTTTTACACAATTGTTTTCACTGAAAATGTTTTGTAAAATCTCCATGTCAAATATGTACACTTCTCTAAAAGTTATTTTTTCCTGTAGTAATGCTTTAGATTCCATCTTTTTTTTAGCAAAATTACCACTGCTGTTAATTAGGGTACAGATACAGAAAATGATTTTTTTAAGGGTACAGATAAATTTACTAAAGTTTTTTTGACTACAGGAAAATATTATGCAATAACAATTTATCTTGTTTCAAAAAACGATTAAAAAAGAAAAGCCCTTAAAATATTTAAGGGCTTTTCTTTTTATGTATATCTGCTATTTATTCTCCGGCTTTTAAATTATCAATATCAGAAATCTGATCAAGGATATTAGTTTGGTTAGGAGAAATGTAGTTTTTTGTTTCAGAAGGTGCTTCTTTCTTAAAAAGAAGATCCAGAGCATTATAAAGTTTTAATAAAACATCTTTGTCTTCCTTTGCAATATCTAATGCTGTATTAAAATTAAAAACATAATTATTCGAATTGCGTACTTCTACTTTTATCGTTTTAGATGTGATTTTAAATTTAACTATATCCATATATGACTGCAAATTACAGTTAGTAAAACATTATTTTAAAAGTAGTTATATAAAATGTAAACAACAAATTTAAAAATAATTACAAAGTATTTTAAATAAAAAAACATCACTTTTTAAAGTGATGTTTTTTTTACCTGGTAGCGAGGACGGGAGTTGAACCCGTGACCTCAGGGTTATGAATCCTGCGCTCTAACCAACTGAGCTACCTCGCCTGGATTGCTATCATGAATTCCTGATTGCGGGTGCAAAGATAGAAATAATATTAAAGCTCGCAAGCATATTTTGAAGAAAAAAAAATATTTTTAAAAATGTATTGTTTTTGAACATATATTCTTATATTTCCAAAAAATTTAAAGTAGCACATGGATCCAAAAATACGTTACGAAATAGAGTTTCCGATCAATTCTTCGCCGCAATTATTGTATCAATATATATCAACTCCGTCAGGTTTATCAGAATGGTTTGCTGACAATGTTAACTCAAGAGGAGAATTTTTCACTTTCATTTGGAATGACTCGCAGGAAAAAGCGCGTCTTGCTTCTAAAAAAAGTGGAGAAAAAGTAAAGTTTAAATGGGTAGATGAAAGCAGTAAGGATACTGAATACTTTTTTGAACTGCATATTTTAGTTGATGAATTAACTAAAGATGTTTCTTTGATGGTGGTTGATTTTGCTGAAAAAGAAGAAATAGGAGAGGCTAAACAATTGTGGGAGAATCAAATCTCAGACCTAAAACATCTTATAGGATCTGTTTAGTAAAAGTCTATTTTATGCCTTATATTTGCCCTGAACAAAATTCAGGGTTTTTTTATGATCAATTTTAACGGAAACATTGTAGAGGAAGAAAATTTATTAACTCAAAATCGCGCATTTTTATTTGGTGACGGCGTTTTTGAAACAGTTAAAATAATCAATAATAAAATTCTGTTTCTTGAAGACCATTATTTCAGGCTTATGGCTTCAATGCGTGTTGTGAGAATGGAAATTCCGATGAATTTTACAATGGAACATTTTGAAGAACAGATTTTAAATCTTGTACAGCAAAAAGGAATTTCAGCATCTGCAAGAGCCCGTATCACGGTTTTTAGAAATGATGGAGGTTTGTATCTTCCAAAAACCAATGAAATTTCATATTTGATTCATGCATCGCAGCTGGAAAGCACAGTATATGTTTTAAATACAGATCAGTATGAAGTAGATTTGTATAAAGACTTCTATGTAACAAAACAGCTTTTATCGTCGATTAAAACGACTAATAAGATGATAAATGTAACCGGAAGTATTTTTGCTCACGAAAACGGACTTGCTAATTGTCTTTTGATTAATGATGCAAAAAATGTGGTCGAAGGCCTTCAGGGTAATTTGTTCATGCTGACAGGAAAAAAGCTAATTACACCGCCAATTTCTGAAGGCTGTTTAAATGGAATTATGCGTAAGCAGATTTTAGCCTTAGCAAAGAAAGTAGAAGGCATAGAAGTAGTTGAAGAAATAATTTCGCCGTTTGATCTTCAAAAAGCCGACGAATTATTTCTGACCAATGTAATCATAGGAATACAACCGATAACTAAATATCGAAAAAAAGAGTTTACAAGCAATCTGGCTCATTTATTAGTGCAGAAGCTAAATGAATCCATAACTGAAAATTAATTCAGATATGGATTTTCAGGTGCGTTAGACCAAATAAGATAATCTCCGCCTAGCTCAATAATCTGCTCTTTCCAAAAATGGGTAGTAGATTTTCCGATAATTTTATTTTTATAATTATTATCAGCTATAATCCAGGAGTTTCCTTGCATTTCATTTTCAAGCTGGTTTTCGTCCCAACCGGTATAACCTAAGAAAAAACGAATATTGTTCTTGTTGATCGATCCGTCGTTTATTAAGTCTTTGGTTGATTCGAAATCTCCGCCCCAATAAATTCCGTTTGAAATCTCGACACTATTCGGGATTAAATCCGGGATATTATGAATGAAGTACAGATTATCTTGTTCAACTGGGCCTCCGTTATATATCTTGAAGTTTGCATCAATCTCCGGTATTAAATCATTAATAGTATATTTTAAAGGTTTATTAATGATAAAACCTATTGATCCTTCCTTATTATGGTCTGCTAATAAAATTACCGATCTGTTAAAAGATAAATCTCCAATTATTGAAGGCTCGGCAATAAGCAGGTGTCCTTTTTTTAATTTTTCTGAAATCATACGGCTACAATTTTTATTAAATTTAATCATAAAAAAATTAAAATCACAAAAAAAATCGTTAAACCGCATAAAAAAACCCTCCACAAGGAGGGTTTTAATTATATTATTTAGTTTAGAGAACTTTCTTACTTAGTTCACTGCACCTTCTAATTCAGCTCCAGCTTTGAATTTTACTACATTTTTTGCAGCAATTTTGATAGTTTTTCCTGTTTGAGGATTTCTACCGTCTCTAGCAGCTCTCGCAGATACTGACCAAGATCCGAAACCTACTAATGAAATTCTTCCGCCTTTTTTCAAAGTAGTTCCTACATTTCCTAAAAATGACTCTAAAGCTAATTTTGCCGCAGCTTTTGTAATTCCTGCATCAGCAGCGATAGCATCGATTAATTCTGATTTGTTCATAATAATTAGTTATTAATTGTTGGTTAAAAAAAATTGTTAATACACAAATTTAGTAGGAAATCCGTTGCGTGCAAGTGTTTTCTTTAATTTTAGCAATAATTGTTGATAACTTGCTTTTTTTGTTCATAAAGCATGTTGTTTGTCGATCAAAAAAAGGTACAAACCCCTGTTTTACTGACGTTAATAGACCTTTGCCTCATCAGAAAAAGTTATCCCGTTTAACAATTCTGCCACCTGCATTCTCTTTTTTCCTGGTAATTGTAAACTTAATAACTGTATGAAGCCGTTTTTTATTGCAATTTTAATTTCTTTTTTACCGCTTATTAATTTCCCGGCTTCATAAGAATGGGCTTCTTCAAGCAGTTTGGCTTCATATATTTTGATGTTCAATTCTTCATTTTTATCTTTCAAAAAGCACCACGCTGCAGGATAAGGACTTAAGCCGCGAATAAGATTGTTGATTTCGTCTCCAGATTTCGTCCAGTCGATTTTGCAGTTTTCTTTATTTAGTTTATAAGCTGTTTTGATATCCTCGTTATCTTCCTGAATTGTTGTAATAACATTTCCGTTTTCAATTACTTTTAAAGTATCGATTACAGTTGTGCTTCCTAGGTTCATTAATCGGTCGTGTAGTTGACCTGCATTTTCCGCTGGTTCAATTGCAATTTCTGAATTAAGAATCATTGCTCCGGTGTCAATTTTATCATCAATAAAAAATGTCGTAACGCCGGTTTTGGTTTCGCCATTAATAATTGCCCAGTTAATCGGTGCAGCACCGCGGTAATTTGGCAGCAAAGAAGCATGAAGATTAAAAGTTCCTAAACTTGGCATTTCCCAAACTACTTTTGGCAGCATTCTAAAAGCAACAACAATTTGTAAATTTGCATTCAGTGCTTTTAATTCTGCTAAAAAACTTTCATCTTTTAAATTTGTTGGCTGCAGTAAAGTAAGGTTATTTGCTAAAGCATATTCTTTAACAGCTGAATATTTTATTTTTTGTCCGCGCCCGGCTGGTTTATCTGCTGCTGTAATAACGCCCACAACATCGTAATTGTTTTTAATGATGGTATCCAAAATGCCGACAGCAAATTCTGGAGTTCCCATAAAAATAATTCGTAATTTTTCCATTATGATTTTAAAGTGTATTTATTGTTCGCTAATATAACGATGTGATTGTTTTCTAATAATTCCTGCAACACCAAAAGAACATCTTTTGCGTCTAATTTAATTTGATTTTGAATTTCGCGCGAAGTTAATGCAGTTGCTTTTAATAAGTGAAGAATTTTATCAGCAATAGAATCAGCTTCTGTGATTTTTCCTTTTTGAGTAATGCAGTAAGAACAAACTCCGCAATTGACCTTAGTTTCTTCTCCAAAATAATCCAAAACCAGTCGGTTTTTACAAGTTTTGTCTTCTTTTATATAATATAATACAGAAGAAAGCTGGTCGCGTTTCAGTTTATTTTGTTTTTCCAGATATTTAGAAACCCTGTTTATTGTCAAATCATCTTCGCGGACTTCATTAAATAAAATAGTCGCGTCGTTATTTTTAGATTTATACTCAATGATCTCTTTCTCTTTTAATTTTTCTAAAAGTGCTGTAACTTGTTCTTCAGAATGATTTGATTTTTTTGCAATAAGTGAGAGATTAAGCGGTGTTTTCATTTCATGAATCCCAGGATAAGTTCTTAAAATTGCCAGAATAATTTCTTCATCATTTGGGTTCAGGCTCATGTATCGAATCACTTCTTTAGATTCGATTAAAAACTGCATTGTAACCTTTTCTGAAAATTCCTGAGACATGGTGATAATGCCTTGCTGATTTAAAAACTGCAGTGCATTATAAGTTTTTAAAGTAGGAAAGTCATATTTATTGCAAAAATGATTCATTTTAAATGAATACGAATCGTCTAAACCTTCACCATAAGCGATTTGAAAATAATTACAAAGTTTAATAAAAATGGTTTTTAAGAACTTCTTGTCTGGTAAAACATTTATAAACTGTTGTTCTGTTTGAGTTGCATCAGAATTATTGAATAATAAAACCGAGAAAGCCTTTTCGCCATTTCGTCCCGCTCGTCCAGATTCCTGATAATAGTTTTCTAAATTTTCAGGTAATTGAGTATGAATAACTGTTTTAACGTTGTCTTTGTCGATTCCCATTCCAAACGCATTGGTTGCAACAATTACCTGCGCTTGTTCCGACATCCACAACTGCATGTTTTTATCTTTTTCCTGAGCCGAAAGTCCGCCGTGATAATACGTTGCTCTAAATCCTAACGATTGTAATTGAGTTGACATATTCAAGCACGATTTTCTGTTTCGTACATATATAATAGACGGCTGTGGATTTTTCTTTAAAATCTGCTCGACGCGATATAATTTGTCTTCAACTTCAAAAACCATGTATGCAATATTCTTTCTTTCAAAAGACTGTTGAAAAAGTTTGGTGTCTTTTAATCCGAGTTCAGTTTTGATGTCTTCCACAACTCTAGGAGTCGCTGTTGCGGTCAAAGCCAAAAAAGGAATTTTAGGGAAGTATTTTTTAAGTTCAGAAATTTTTAAATAAGCAGGTCTAAAATCATGACCCCATTGAGAAACACAATGTGCTTCATCAATGGCAATTAAATTTATAGGAAGATTTTTTATTCGTTCTAAAATCCAGTCTGATTGTAGACGTTCCGGAGAAAGATAAAGGAATTTATAATTCCCGAATTGGCAGTTATCCAGCAGGTCAATAATTTCTTCTGTATGAATACCTCCTGTAAGAGCAATGGCCTTAATATCTCTTTTTTGCAGATTCGCCACCTGATCTTTCATCAAAGCAATCAAAGGCGAAATAACCAGGCAGATTCCTTCACGCATCATCGCCGGAACCTGAAAACAAATTGATTTCCCGCCTCCGGTTGGCAGCAGTGCAAAAGTGTCCTGACCTTCTAAAACCGAATCGATAATTTCTTTTTGTAACGGTCTAAAACTGGAGTGTTTCCAGTATTTTAAAAGAATTTCCTGCGCGTCCAGCATGGCCTTTGTTTTAAAGTTAAAAATTTAGAAAAACAGTTTCTAGTTTTGCAACTTTAAAACCGGCTGCTAAATTTTGTCTAAGATATAAAGAATTCTGTTTTCAACCGTGTCTTTTGGAACCTCAATTAAATCGTAACCGTATTTTTTATAGGTCTCGATTAGATGTTTTTGGATTTCTAATGCCTGATCAAAATTTTCGTAACGTTCTGTGTCGCTTTGATAAATTTCTTCCCACGGTGGTAAAATAAAAGTTTTAGAATATTTATAGTCCTCACAAGCTTTTATAAAATGTTCAGGATATTCATCGCCAATATAATCCATGTAAGCGACAACATCTGGAATACCGCGGTCAATAAAAACTACGTTGTCAGGTTCTTCTTTGGCATTTTTAAACTGCTGAATACGGCCTTCTAGCAGCATTTCGCTAAACAATAAAGGCTGTTCTAAGAACAATTGCTCGATGCCTCTTTTTTGGGCTTCAAGTGTAACTTCTCTGGAAATTTCGGGGTAGCAGCAATAGCCTCGAGCTACTAATTCGTTTATAAGTGTAGATTTTCCTGTACCAGGACCGCCAAGTAGGACTATGATTTCTTTTTGCACTATTCTAAAAATAAAGCGCAAATTTACCTAAACTTATTCATAATTAAAAAGAATATTTATCAAGAGCGAAAGATTTTGCATTTTTAGTAAAAATTGGTTCCTGCTGTATGCTGCAATCTTTTGCTTTTTAAAGGAAAAAGCAAAAGGATTTCCGCTTCCATCAGGGCTGGAAGGGAGAGATGGTTTTGTTTTTGGAGTTCTTTAAAAAAAAATAATTTTAAAAAAGTCCCAGCGGGACGACATATTTATAGAAAAATTATGCATTATAAATAAAAGCTCCAGCGGAGCGATATATTTATATGTATCGCTCCGCTGGAGCTTTTTGATATTCGAAATATGAATTTCTATAAATATTTTGCTCCGCTGGAGCAATTTCTGAAATTAAAAATAGGAACAGTAAGAATTTATTTAGGATAGTTGTAGATTTTAGCCAAATATTTATGCCCTTCCTGCAATATGTAAATCAGAATAACTACGATTCGTTAAGTTGATTTTTAAATTAATATTGCAATTTCCGCCGTCACTCATATCTATTAAATCGTATTTAAAAGTGTCTTTAGTTGAAAAATCATTGCAATAACAACTTATCCAGACTTCTTTTTCTTGTTTTTTATTTATTACAACGATACATTGTTTAATGTAGTGATTGATATTTTTGAGTTTTGTATTATTTTCTTTAAAACATTTTTTTAAAATTTGATCAGTTTCAATTAATTCACTTTGTTGTAGATCGTAAGGTTTAATAGTATTTGGTTCATAATTGTAGTATATTGGACTATGAACTTCTTGGTTAAAACTAAAAAATGCGTAATCGCTATATTTTTTAAGGTCCAATTTGTTTTTTGTATGAAATAGATTTTTCGTAATTTCTATTTTTAATGCTGATTTGTCATTAATGAATTCAATGAAATTGTTTTTAATTACTGCTTTTTCGCTTCTTCGATCAAATTTAAATTCAAATGGCTTAAAATATACTGTGTCATTTTTAACGAAACAATGACCTGTAAATTTTTCAAATTTCTCATAATCAGGTTCTTTTTTCGTTATTGTAAAAACATAAGTGCTGTCAGAAAAGAACTGAAATTTTAAACTAGTTTTTCCATAAAAATTATAATTGTTTACAGCGCAAATCTGTTCGATTTTTGTTGTTGATTTTTTAGCGTTCTCGTTTTTACATTGAGTATTTAAACCTAAAACAATTAATGATAATATGATGTGTTTTTTCATAATCTAGTTTTTTACTCACAAAACAAATACTTCCCAGAACTTTTTTCTTTTTTAGAAGGCATAATCAAATGCGATTGAAATTTCTTTCCTTCCAAAATATCATTTACAAAATCCAGAACATATTGCTGTCCTTCGTGAAAAAGATAACCTGAGAATTCATGTCCGCCTCCGCAGAACGTAATCAGTTCGATGTCTTTATGTAAATCCTGCATGTGATTGTAAACAGCATAAGAGCCAAACAAAATCAGCCAGCCCGAAGCATTTGTTGGGCAGGAGCGGTGCGAACCTGCGCTGTAAGGAACCGTATCATCATTGCTTCCGTGTGCTAATAACATCGGAATTGCTTTTTCTTTGGTAATCAAATTAATGTCCTGAATTGCTCCCGAACCTCCAATGAAACCAGTATATTTAAAGTTTTCTGGTAAATTATTTTTATATAAATTCATGAGTTTATAATCCCAGAATGAAGCATGAAAACCAATTTCGGCACCGGCGCTAATTCCTGAAATAAAGATTTTTGAAGTGTCAAGATTGAATTTATCGGCATTTTCAATTAAATAAGAAGTTGCCTGCCACATATCGCTCACACCAATCTGGATTGCTTTTATTTTTTCGGTTAAAGTTCCTTTGCATCCAAAATCTTTTCCTTTCATGTATAAACTGTATGATATACTCGCAACGGCATAACCGTTTTGTGCCATAAATTTTCCGAACTCTTTTTCGCTGGTGCGCTCTCCTCCGGAAAATCCGCCTCCAAAAGCAAACATAATCAACGGGATTTTTTCTCCGGCTTTTTTCTTTGGCAGATATAAATCTAAATCTAGTTTTAAAGTGTCGTTTTGAAAATAAGTAAGGGTTTTAACTTCCTGTGCCTGAATATTGTTGATTATAAGTGCAATAAAAAGTAAAAGGATTTTTTTCATTGTAATGTGGTTTTAATCTCGAAAAGAAAGCCGATAAGCTTTGCGTCTTCGAGGCTTTGTGGGCAAATTTCGCAGTAATGTTTTCTCAAATATAAGCGTAAATTTTACAAAGAAATAATCTTGGATTGCTTTTTTCTCTGCACCTTTGTGCCTTTATAACTTTGCTCCTTTAAAACAAAGTTTTAAGCCTAAAAAAAATCTAAAATCTAAACTTAAAAGTCTAAAATCAAAACCGTATATTTGCGTTTATTTTTAATTACGAATGGAGAACGATAACGAAAAAAATACAGCCGAATTTTACGAAAGATTAAAAGTTGAACTTGATAACGCAAATACTTGGCCGGCAGAATACTTGTACAAATTTATTGTGCCTTCTGTAGCTGATAATGTGGAGCGTGTCGAAAAAGCTTTTGACAGAATGGGAGCGGTTATTAAAACAACAAAATCTAAAACCGGTAAATTTACCAGTGTTTCTATAGATGTTACCATGCACAGCTCAGACGAGGTGATTGCTAAATACAAAGAAGTATCTACAATTGAAGGTATAGTTTCATTATAACTTATGATCGAAAAATATAAAAAAGAAGTCGCAAACGACGTTGTTTTTAATTTAGAATATAATTCTGAAAGACAGCGTTTGATTATTCCGGAGTATGGTCGTCATTTACAAAAACTGATCGATCAGGCTACTGCAATCGAAGATGATGAAACACGCAACAAAGCAGCGAAATACATCATTCAGGTTATGGGAAGCTTAAATCCGCATTTGCGTGACGTGCCGGATTTTCAGCATAAATTATGGGATCAGCTTTTTATCATGTCTGATTTCAAATTAAATGTTGAATCTCCATATCCAATCCCGTCAAGAGATGTTTTGCAGTTAAAACCAGAAACTTTGCAATATCCGCAGAATTTTCCAAAATACAGGTTTTATGGCAACAATATCAAATACATGATTGATGTTGCCAATAAATGGGAAGAAGGCGAAATGAAAAATGCATTGGTAATGGTTATTGCCAATCATATGAAAAAATCTTTCCTGAGCTGGAACAAAGACACTGTAAAAGATGATGTGATTTTTGAACATTTATACGAATTGTCTGGAGGAAAAATCAACTTACTGCACAGCACAGAAGAGCTTTTAAATACGACAGATTTAATGCGTACCAACAAACGTGTTTCAAACAAAACAGCTGTGGGCGGACAGGCTAAAATTCAAAACAATAAAAATAATAAAGGAGGTCAAAAAAAGACTTTTCAAAAAAACAATCAAAAGTAAAAAAGGTAGTGAGGCGAAGCTTCTAAACTGCTAAGTTTTTTTACTTAGATACTTAAAAAATAAACAAAAACAAAAATAGAAAAAGCTGCTAAGCTGCTAAGTTTCTAAGACGCTAAGTTTTTTTACTTAGAATCTTAGGATCTCAGAACCTTAGAAACTTTAAAAGAACCTTAACAAAGATCTATGGGAATTTTTAAAATCGAAGGAGGGACACCTCTAAAAGGAGAAATCACTCCACAAGGAGCAAAGAATGAGGCATTACAAATTTTATGTGCCGTGCTGCTGACAGGAGAGAAAGTGAAAATTAATAACATTCCTGATATTATAGACATCAATAAATTAATCACTTTGTTGGGTAATTTAGGGGTTAAAATTCAACGTAATGAGCCGGGATCGATTACTTTTCAGGCAGATGAAGTAAACGTTGGATACTTAGAAACTGAAGCTTTCAAGAAAGAAGGCGGAGCACTTCGTGGTTCTATTATGATTGTTGGACCGCTTTTGGCCCGTTATGGAAAAGGATATATCCCAAAACCAGGAGGAGACAAAATTGGACGTCGTAGATTAGATACGCATTTTGAAGGATTTATTAATCTTGGTGCAAAATTCAGATACAATAGAGAAGATCACTTTTATGGAGTAGAATCTCCAAAAGAAGGACTTAAAGGAACAGATATGCTTCTTGATGAAGCTTCTGTAACAGGAACTGCAAATATTGTAATGGCTGCGGTTTTAGCAAATGGAACAACAACTGTTTACAATGCAGCCTGCGAACCTTACTTACAGCAATTGTGTAAAATGCTGAACTCAATGGGAGCAAAAATCACTGGAGTTGGTTCTAACTTGTTAACTATTGAAGGTGTTGAAAGTCTTGGAGGATGCGAGCATACAATTTTACCGGATATGATCGAAATTGGTTCTTGGATTGGTCTTGCAGCTATGACAAAAAGCGAAATTACGATCAAAAATGTAAGCTGGGAAAACCTAGGTTTGATTCCAAATACATTTAGAAAATTAGGTATTACAATCGAAAAACGTAACGACGATATTTATATTCCTGCTCACAAAGACGGATATGAAGTAAAAACAGATATCGACGGGTCGATCTTAACAATTGCCGATGCACCATGGCCGGGATTTACTCCTGACTTGTTAAGTATTGTTTTAGTTGTGGCAACACAGGCAAAAGGTGATGTTTTAATTCACCAAAAAATGTTTGAAAGCCGTTTGTTCTTCGTGGATAAATTAATCGATATGGGAGCAAAAATTATGTTATGTGATCCGCATAGAGCTGTGGTTATGGGACATAATTTCGAATCTCAATTAAAAGCAACAACAATGTCATCTCCTGATATTCGTGCAGGAATTTCATTATTGATTGCGGCGCTTTCTGCAAAAGGAACAAGCACAATTCAAAATATCGAACAAATTGACCGTGGATACGAGCGTATTGACGAGCGTTTGAGAGCTATCGGTGCAAAAATCGTGAGAGCTTAAAAAAGTTAGCTGCGAATTCACGAATTAACTAATTCATGAATTCGCGGTGAAAAAAATAGTCTAAATGACAAACGAACAAAAAGCTGTAAAAGCTACTATTTTTAGTATAATAGGAAATACCTGCCTGGCCCTTATAAAAGGTCTCGCAGGTTTTTTTGGCAATTCATACGCCTTGATTGCAGACGCGATTGAATCGACTACGGATATATTTTCGTCTTGTTTGGTTTTATTCGGAATTAAATATTCTAATAAACCCGCAGATGAAAACCATCCGTATGGTCATGGTCGTGCAGAACCTTTAATTACTTTTTTGGTAGTTGGGTTTTTAATTACTTCGGCAACCATTATTGGTTACGAAAGTATTTCCAATATCAGTACTTCTCACGATTTACCAAAATCATGGACGTTGTATGTTTTAGGCGCAATTATAATCTGGAAAGAATATTCGTTTCGTGTTGTAATGAAACGAAGCAAACAAACAAACAGTTCTTCTTTAGCGGCCGATGCATGGCACCATCGCAGCGATGCCATAACTTCTGTTGCGGCATTTGTTGGAATTTCGATTGCTTTGTTTATGGGAAAAGGTTACGAATCTGCAGATGACTGGGCGGCACTTTTTGCAGCATTTTTTATCTTGTATAACAGCTACAAAATTTTCAGGCCTGCACTTGGTGAAATCATGGATGAAAACCTAAACGATGATTTAGTAGAAGAAATTCGCGTTGTATCCTTAAAGGTTCCCGGAATTCTTGGAACTGAAAAATGTTTCATCAGAAAAGCCGGAATGCGTTACCATGTTGATCTTCACGCTATAGTTTCGGCTAAAATTTCGGTAAAAGAAGGACATGATTTGTCACATAAATTACAGGATACTTTAAAAGAACAAATTCCGCAGTTAGGAAATGTTTTGATACACATTGAACCGGATGATTATCATTGCTAGAGATCCTAAGGTTCTGAGATGCTAAGATTCTAAGCTTTTTTCTTTGCCAAAGTTTTTAAACATTTGCAAAAAATAATCTGCTTTTAAATCAATCTGAAATAAAAAAAGCTTAGCATCTTAGAAGCTTAACAACTTAGAATATTTAATTCAACACATTCAAAATCTTCAATCCAAACACTACACCATTCTGCTGCATACCGCCTTGGTAAGAATGTACATAATCGACTCTGAATAATTTAAATTTTCCGAAACCTAAATTGTCTAAACCTACCGTAAATTCAGTATAAGGTTTACGATCCGGAATTGCCAGCGAATGAAAGCCCAGATTCATAGTTGATTTTAAAAGATTTAAAAGCGGAATCTTATTCATTATAAATCCCATATCATTGTGTTCCAAATGCATTTCAAAATAGCTGTCGTTTGTGCTGTTTGCGTAGTACGGCATTAAATTGAAAACATTTAAATATCGATCGCTTGTGCCTATGTGAGTTTGATTTCCGTTAAAATGTCTGTAATCGATAAAAGAAATATTTTCGGCGTTAAAGAATTTACCAGCTTTAAAATTCATTCCTAAAATACCTTTATTATTTAGTTTTAAATCATATTGAACAGCGGTTCCAATACGTTCAAATTCATAGTTTTTCTCACTTGCAGCAAAAGCTTTTTCAAAAGCGAGATAAACTGTTGGGTATTTTTCATCTTTAAAATTATATCTTCCGTCTGGTCTTGAAATGTATTTGTTTCCAAAATTAAATCTGAAATTCAGATTGGCTTTCATTAAATGATGCTGGCTGAATGCGGGAGTACTAAAATCATCGGGCGCCAGAGGATTATTTGATGAATAAAAATCATCTCTTTTAAAAAAAGAATAATCAGTAGTATTAAAAAGTGGTTTTCGCTGTTCGTAAGCTAATTTAGCATTCAAATTAATTCCGTTTGCAATATCCTGCGTGTAATTAACCTGAGCAAATTCCAAATTGTATAATTTCATGTAATTGTCTTTAAAAAATAAAGAACTAACAGAATTGACTAATTTGCTGATAGGTTCTGCACTATTATACTGAGCTGTTTTTGTTCCACCGGAGGCCGAAATTGTGGCATAGTTAATTGTATTAAATCGGTGGGTGAACTGACCAGTAATACGTAAACGCTCATCCGAAAAGCCATAATTAAAATCGGTGCTTATTGAAGTGCTTTTTCCGGTTTCTTCATTCCATTTTTTAAATGAAAAACCGGTCCCAAGATTAAATCCCTTAACGGTATTAAAACTCAAAGATGTCGGGCTTAATAAACCATCAAATGCAAATGAGTATTTTTTAAAAGTGTTTTTATAATCATAACCTCCCAGAATATCCAAAACTTTGAATTTATTGTTTTTAGCATCGATAGAATCGGTATATTTTTTTGATTTTCTAATGGTCTGCAGACTGTCTTTTTTAGTATAATCAGCGCTTTCTTCAAGTGTTAAAGGAATGGGGCGTATTTCATTCCAGTACGAGTCATCTTTTTTATTTGCATTCAAATCAAAAGCAACGATTTCGTTTCCAAAAGTTTTTTTGGTAAATGAATCCGGAAATTCATAATTGGAATAAACGTAATTAAACTGACCAGAAAATTTCACTCCAAAACCACCTGCATTAAAAGAAAGAGTTTGTGCATTTTTTGACCAGATTTTGTTTTTTGAATTGTAACTAAAGCTTTGTTTTAAAGTCATGCTTTCAGTAAATTCATTTTTTACTCTATATCCTTTAATGTCTACATCTACGGCGTAAATTGCAAAACTGTCGTCAACTATATAGATGTATCCTTCAAAAACAGGCTCTTTATCGCGTTTTGGGATTACTTTAATTTTATAAATCTGGTTTTTATTATCGTCATAAAAACTGCCTTCCAGTTTGTATTTGTAATAACTGAAAGCATTATTAGCAATAGGAGAGATGAGGTTTATGTCAAACTCTAAAGTGTTGTCATAGAAATCGTAAGTAGATAAAGCCGCAGTATTATAACTGTAGCCTTTGTTGTTTCCAGAGATTTTGGATGCAATTATCGTTTCTTTTAATTTATCTGGTTTTTGATAGGAAATTTTAGACATGGTTTCCGATAAATATAAAATTCCTGTTCCGGTTGAATCTAAATTGGATGATAAATCTGGTCCAAGATCCACTTTTTGGCCTAATATTTTTTTAGGCAGATCTTTTACTTTTAAAATACCTTTAGAATAAAAATCGGCTGTAAATCGGGCTGTTTTTTCGGAGTTTTCCTTTCGGTTTGCAATGGCGTTTTTGATAATCGCATTTGCAGGATTGTTTTTTGGATCTATAACAATTTCATTCAATGCAAAACTTTCTTCCTGCATTTTTACATCTAACGTCAGAATTTTAGAATCAGACGAAACAATCAGTTTCTGGGTTTTAAATCCAAGATATTGAAAAACGATTTTATTTTTTCCAATTTCTTTTACCTGCAGCTGGTATTGTCCTTGTTCATTTGAAGTAGTTCCTCTGTAGGTGCCTTCTTCAAAAATAGAAACAAAAGGCAGGGGATTTCCCTTTTCATCGGTTACAGTTCCTTTGATTTGGGCAAAATTGGAAATTGAAAATATTAAAAAGGCGAGTATAGTAATGTTTTTCATGAAAGTGGTTTCTCTCACAAAAATAAAACAACTTCAAAATGAGCTTATTAATAATTTGTTAAATTGTAATCTATCTTTAAAAGACTCAACGAAGTAAAAGTAGGATTTGTTTTATAAATATTTGACTTCGTTTGTGATATTGTATTATAAAAAAGATTGAATTGCCAGTTCGTAGCTTTTTAATCCAAAACCTAAAATTACACCTTTTGCATTTCCGGATAAATAAGATTGATGTCTAAAGCTTTCGCGTGCGTACGTGTTTGAAATATGAACTTCTATTACAGGAGTTGTAACTGCTTTCATAGCATCGCCCAAACCTATAGAAGTGTGAGTATAAGCGCCAGCGTTAAGAATAATTCCGTCAAATGAAAAACCTACTTCCTGAATTTTACCAATCAATTCACCTTCAATATTACTTTGGTAATAAGAAAGTTCAACGTTTGGGAATTTTTGTTTCAACGTTTCAAAATAATCTTCAAAAGTCTGACTTCCGTAAACTTCTGGTTCACGTTTTCCTAAAAGATTCAAATTCGGCCCGTTGATAATGCAGATTTTCATATTTAAAAATTATTTATTGAAATATTGATGTTGCTTTTGATTTTTGCAATTGTTATTGAGTTGTGTAAAAATAAAAAAACCGCTCTAATTAATAGAACGGTTTTTATAAAAGTATGTGATATTCTTTTAGAACATGTATCCTGCCGAAAGTTGGAACACAGAGTTTTTAAAGTCAGCTTCTTTTGAAACTTCTGTTAAGCCTATACCGTAACGAGCTTGAACAAAAAGACCTCCAACTACTTTTAATCCTAAACCTGCATTAAGAGAGAAGTCAAATGTTTTTGGATCTGCAGCATCAAATTCCTTTTTATTACTTACAAGGAATGAAGCTTGCGGACCAAGTTCTAAGCTAAGAGATTTAGTCATGTAGATTTTTGCCATTACAGGAATAGCGATATACCCCATTTCATTTTTAAAATCCTGTACAGCACTTTTGTATTCTGCTCCTTGTGTAGTGTACAAAAGCTCTGGCTGAATTGAGAATTTTTCTAATAATTTTAGTTCCGCCACAAGACCTGCATGGTAACTTGTAATACCTTCTTTATCAACTGAAATCCCATTGAAGTCAGAACCTCCAGTTTGGTTAGCAAAGTTAACCCCTGCTTTAACCCCGATTTGTATAAATTGTGCCTGGATTGCAGTTGTTGTTGCAATGAACAATACAGCTGCTAGAAGTATTTTCTTCATAAAAAATGTTTTAGTGTTTGGTGTTTTTAAATGTTATTCTACAATCAAAACTACATTATTTTGATTTTATTGTTTATATATGGCTTTATATAATTATTAAAATTCGCACTTTTTTGACCTTTTTTTAAGTCTATTCTTTGAGTTTATTGCTTAATCCCTTGAAAGTCAATATATTATTTGTAATACAATTCTGTCTTATTTTATTATTCAATTACCGTTTACTGGACTTTTTTTAGTAAGTATAATCTTAGTTTTGATCTCTGTAATTAAAATTTAAATCATGAAAAAAATTATTTTAACTGCTATTGCAGTATTAGGATTTGCATTTTCTAATGCACAAACAGGAGGTTTTGCTAAAGGTGATGCGTTTATTTCTGGAGCTTTAAGTGTTAACTCAACTAAAGAAGGAGATGCAAAAACAAGCGGATTTGTAATTGAGCCAAAGGTTGGATATTTTGTGTCTGAGAATATTGCAATTGGAGCGAAATTAGGTTTTGGATCAACAAAAATTGGAGATGTAAAAACTAATGATTTTACAGTTGGAGCATTTGGTAGATATTATTTTACTCCTGCTTCTCAGTTCTCTGTTTATGGTCAGGCAGGTGTTGATTTTACTAATAATAAAGTAAAACCTGGAGATTTTAAATCAAACGAAGTTGGAGCAAATCTTGGTTTAGGTTTAAGCTATTTCTTATCTAACCATTTCGCTATCGAAGCTACTTGGCTTGGTTTAGGTTACAATGTAAACAACAACGGAGGTCATGGAGCTGAGAAAACTAACAGTTTTAACTTCGGAACTGACTTAAGAGATGTAGCTTTTGGAGTAGTTTACAAATTCTAATAAGATATTTAGTTAGTTTTTTAAAGGCCTTCCTCAATTTGAGGAAGGCTTTTTTTATTTGCGAGAGTACAGTTTTTTTAAAATCAATTAATTTTAACTTAACAATTTAAGGGCTTATTACTATTTTATTTGTTAAATTCCTAATATAGAATTATGAAGAATATTTTTATATTTGAAAATTAATAACCCAAAACAAATTGTAATGAAGAAAATTATTTTAGCTGCGATTGCAGTAATGACATTTAGTTTTGCTAACGCTCAACAAACAAGATTTGGTGTAAAAGGAGGTCTTAACCTTTCAAATTGGGCAGGTGGAGATGTTAGTGATACTAAAGCTTTGGTAGGTTTCCATGTTGGAGGTTTTGCCGAAATTAAAATCATTGAAAAATTAGCTATCCAGCCAGAACTTTTGTTCTCTACCCAAGGAACCAAATTTGATGGTGGTGCATTTTTCGGAGATTTTGATGTTAAAACAAATTACTTGAATATCCCAGTTTTAGCTAAATATTACATAGTAGAAAAATTTAGTGTAGAAGCTGGTCCACAACTTGGAATCTTATTATCTGCAAAATCTAACGGTGAAGACGTTAAAGATGGTTTTAAAACTGTAGATTTTGGTTTCAATTTAGGAGCTGGTTATCATTTTACAGATAATGTTTCTGTTAACTTACGTTATACAATTGGTTTATCTCCTCTTGCAGATAATGCAGATATCGAAAATGAAGGTGATTATTATGACAGTGCAAAAAACAGCGTTTTAGCTTTATCTTTTGCTTATAAGTTCTAATAAGATCTCTTTTAATATTTTAGAACCTTCCTAATTTAGGAAGGTTTTTTTATGGCCAAAATTGTTTTACTTTGTAAATATGAAATGGAATAATTATATAAAAGATTATCAATCGTATTTGAGGATAGAAAGAGGTTTGTCTAAAAATACAATTGAAAATTACAGCTTTGATATCGAGAGATTATGTCTTTTTTTAGAAACGAATCAAATTGAAGTTTCACCTTTAAAAATTACAGATGAAACTATTCAGCAATTTATATATGCCATTTCTAAAGAAGTAAATCCAAGGTCTCAGGCACGAATTATTTCTGGATTAAAAAGTTTTTTCAGCTATTTGGTTTTTGAAGATTATCGAAATGATAGTCCGCTGGAGTTAATAGAAAGTCCTAAAACCGGAAGAAAGCTTCCTGATACTTTAGCTGTAAAAGAAATTGACGCTTTAATTGATGCAATTGATTTAAGCAGTAATGAAGGAGAACGTAATCGTGCCATTCTGGAAAGTCTTTACGGATGCGGACTTCGGGTTTCTGAATTGGTTTCGCTTAAAATATCTGATTTGTATTTTGATGAAGGTTTTATAAAAATTACCGGAAAAGGTAATAAAGAACGTTTTGTTCCAATTGGAAAATTAACTCAAAAATATATTCAAATCTATCAAAACGAAGTAAGAGTTCATCTTAATATAAAAAAAGGCTGTGAAGACACCTTATTTTTAAATAGGAGAGGAAATCAGCTTACCCGTGCTATGATTTTTACAATTATAAAAGATCTCGCAGTAAAAATAAATTTAAATAAAAGTATAAGCCCGCATACTTTACGCCATTCTTTTGCTACTCATTTATTAGAAAACGGTGCAGATTTAAGATCGATTCAGCTCATGCTGGGACATGAATCGATTACCACTACTGAAATCTATGTTCATTTAGACAGGAGTTTCTTAAAAGAAGTAATGCATTCCTACCATCCGCGCAGATAATTTTTTTGAAAGGTTGTTAATATTTAAATCAAAAATTAATACCTTGTATTAAAATTCTACGTTAAAGCAAATAAATTACATTGATTTTTGAGTATTCAGTGGCTCGGTTTTAGTATAGTATTATTTACTTAAATAGCGATATATGGTTTTTGATTTATATAGTAATGAGGATTGCTTGGAGATAAATAATTTTTACAGAAAGTTATTTGCTGAAATGCCGGATTTGATTTTTCAGTTTATTATTGACAGTGATAATAATTACACTTTTCCCTTGGTTAGTAAGTCAGCAGATGAAATTTTTGAACTTTCTGTAAATGAATTCACTGACGATATAAAACTTACTATTTACCAAAGAATCTTAGAACAGGACCGCGAACTTTTTTTTCAGTCATTAGTAAAAGCAAGAAAAGAAATAGAACCCTGGCAGATTGAATTTAGGGCTGTTCTGCCTAAAAAAGGACTTCGCTGGTTTAAGGTTTCTGCAAAAACAGAATTGTCTCCTGAAAACAGAGTGAGTTTTTTTGGACACATTTCTGATATTACGGAATTAAAAGATAAAGAAGAAAAACTTCGTATTTCTGAAGAACGTTTTCAGTTCGCTCTTGAAGCATCTACTGCCGGAATCTGGGACTGGGATATGGTAACCAATAACGTTTTTTACTCTTCACTTTCACTTAAAATTTTAGAACTAGAATCGACAGATATTTTTGATGATCCTGAACGCTGGGATAAAATCGTGCATCCGGATGATCTGCCAAAATATTATTCAGATATCAGGGAGCACTTTGATAATAAAATTCCATATTATGAAAATTACCATCGTGTAATGACTTCAAGCGGTAATTATAAATGGATTTTGGATAGAGGGAAAGTCATTAAAAGAGATGAAAACGGAAAACCATTACGTGTAATTGGAACCCATACAGATGTTTCGGCTCAAAAAGAAAAAGAATTAGAGCTTTTAAAAACAATGAAACTGTACAGTGATCAAAACAGCAGACTGT
Organism: Flavobacterium sp. KACC 22758; assembly: GCF_028736135.1. NCBI lineage: Bacteria > Pseudomonadati > Bacteroidota > Flavobacteriia > Flavobacteriales > Flavobacteriaceae > Flavobacterium > Flavobacterium sp. KACC 22758. The sequence continues at coordinate 4,663,375 of NZ_CP117878.1, read as the reverse complement.
TGAATTTTTCGCATATTGTTTCTCATAATTTAAACACACAGGCAGGAAATATAAAATCAATTTTAGATTTTATTGATGCTGATGGTGATAAAGAAACCGTTACAGAAATGTTAGAACATCTTCGTACAGTTTCGAATGATTTAAATGAAACTATTTCTAATTTAACACAAATTGTAAAAACACAAAGTAATATTAATATTGCCGTTGAGCCTTTAAAGCTTCACGAATACATTGAAAAAACAATTTCGACTATAAAAGGTTATGACAATCAAAAGAAAGTTACGATTGTAAATAATGTACCGCAGTATTTAACGATTAATTTTAATCCGGCTTATCTGGAGAGTGTTTTATTGAATTTTACAACGAATGCGATAAAATATGCACATCCGGACCGCGAACCTGTTATTGTTTTTGATTTTGGAATTGAACCAGAGGGTTATAAATCATTAAAAATTACAGATAACGGTTTAGGAATCGATTTAAAAGTATACGGTGATTTGTTGTTTGGCATGTATAAAACTTTTCACAAGCATCAGGAAGCAAGGGGGATTGGTTTGTATATTACCAGAAACCAAATAGAGGCGATGAAAGGAACTGTTTCGGTAGAAAGTGAGGTTGGAGTAGGAACGAGTTTTAAAATCGTTTTTAATGATCTTTAAAACAAAAAGCAATAAAAAAGGCTGTCGTGTTGACAGCCTTTTTTTTATATAATATCGAGAGCGTAATTATTTTGCAATATTAACTGCTCTTGTTTCTCTAATTACAGTAACTTTTACCTGACCTGGATAAGTCATTTCAGTTTGAATTTTTTGTGAAATCTCAAATGATAAGTTTGCAGCATTGTCATCAGAAACTTTTTCGCTTTCTACGATTACACGTAATTCTCTACCAGCCTGAATTGCATAAGCATTTTTAACACCGCTGAATCCGTAAGCTACATCTTCAAGGTCTTTTAAACGCTGAATGTATGAATCCAGAACCTGACGTCTTGCTCCTGGTCTTGCTCCTGAAATAGCATCACAAACCTGAACGATTGGTGATAATAATGATTTCATTTCGATTTCGTCGTGGTGAGCTCCAATTGCGTTGCAAACCTCGTCTTTCTCGCCGTATTTCTCAGCCCACTGCATACCTAATAATGCGTGTGGTAAATCACTTTCTGTATCCGGCACTTTTCCAATATCATGAAGTAAACCTGCTCTTTTTGCCAGTTTTACATTTAAGCCTAATTCAGCTGCCATGATACCGCAAAGTTTAGAAACTTCTCTAGAGTGCTGTAATAAGTTTTGTCCGTAAGAAGAACGGTATTTCATTCTACCAACCACTTTAATTAATTCAGGGTGTAAACCGTGAATTCCTAAATCGATTACAGTACGTTTTCCAACTTCGATAATTTCGTCGTCGATTTGTTTTGCTGTTTTAGCAACAACTTCTTCAATTCTTGCTGGGTGAATACGTCCGTCAGTTACTAATTTGTGTAAAGACAAACGTGCAATTTCTCTACGAACCGGGTCAAAACAAGAAAGGATAATGGCTTCTGGTGTATCATCAACAATGATTTCAACTCCGGTTGCTGCTTCAAGAGCTCTAATGTTACGACCTTCACGACCAATAATACGTCCTTTTACATCGTCAGATTCAATGTTGAAAACAGAAACACAGTTTTCAACCGCTTCTTCAGTTCCAACTCTTTGGATAGTATTAATGATGATTTTTTTAGCTTCCTGCTGTGCAGTAAGTTTTGCCTCTTCAATAGTTTCCTGAATATGAGACATAGCTTTGGTTTTAGCCTCAGCTTTTAAACCTTCAACTAATTGCTCTTTTGCTTCTTCTGCAGATAGTCCGGAAATAACTTCAAGCTGCTGTAATTGACTTTTGTGTAATTTGTCTACTTCGGCTTGTTTTTTATCCAGAACTTCAATTTTGTTGTTGTATTCAGCAGTTTTAGCTTCAAACTCGTCATTGACTTTTTTAGCTTTCGAAAGTTCGTTAGAAACCTGAGATTCTTTGTCACGCACTCTTTTTTCTACTTCGGCCACTTTTTTATCGCGTGCTAAAATAACTTGCTCGTGTTCAGATTTTAACTCGATAAAACGTTCTTTTGCCTGAAGTATTTTATCTTTTTTTATGTTTTCGGCTTCTAAATTAGCATCTTTTAAAATGGAAGCTGCTTCTTTTTTAGCGTTTTTGATTAGGTTTGAAATATTACTTTTCTCGATAATTTTAGCTATTGCAAAACCTGCCGCAATACCTACAATACCAATAATGATCGTTATGATGTCCATGTTTGTTAGGGTTTATATATAAAAAAAGCCTACATTAATTGCTTGAATAAACTCGTAAAGACAAGTTTTGAGCTAACTCACTGTTCAAGTTTCCCGGTCAAAGCTGGGCATACTATAGTAGCGACGATTTGCTCATTCTAAATTGTTAGTGTTGAGTTTACCAATTGTGAACTAATGTAGGCAGTATCTTAGTTTCTGTAAAGAACGTTTAATTTTCGAGATATTGATCTAAAAGCGAATTTAATCTTTTAATTCTTTCGATAGTTTCTTCGCCATCGATTGCGTTATCGATTTGTTTTTGTTCCACCTGCGATGCAAATTGTAATGCACACATAGCCAGAACATCTTGTTTATCGCGAACTGCGTAGCTTTCTTCGAATTGCTTAATCATGGCATCAATTTTTTTTGAGGCGCTTCTAAGGCCTTCTTCCTGAGCGGGTTCAACCGTAAGTGGGTAAACACGGTCTGCAATTGATATTTTAATTCTAAGCTTTCCGTCCATGTTGTTAATCTGATAGTTGCGCTATACAGTAATCAATTTCGCGAATTAATGAATTTATTTTAAGCTTTGTCTCTCTCTTGTTATTGTCGCTGCCAAGTAACGAATTGGCTATCTTAAGTGTTTCATATTGCTTTTTCAAAGCTTCCATTTCCTCAGATTGTTTCTGGATAATTTGCGCAGCTTTGGCTAGTTCTAATCGTAATTCCTGATTATTTTTCTCCAGGCCTTTTGATTTTTCAAAAAGCTTTTCGACTTTATATTCAAGAGTATCAATTATTTCTGCAATTACACTCATTATACATCCTATTCATTACTTAATCCTACAAAGTTAATATTCCTTTTTATTAATGCAATTTTTTATCGAATTTTTTACATTAAAATAGATAAATAGATGTAATTCAATGAATTGTATATTTGTAGTTTTTTTCTTGCTTTAATTGCTTTTTTTTTGCTTATCTTAGCAAAAATGTTGCTTATGAGATTTTCTGTACTTACCCTTTTGATTTGTAATTTTATATTCGCTCAAACCCAATATCCTAAAGACTATTTCCGTCCGCCGCTTGATATTCCAATGCAGCTTTCCGGTAATTTTGGCGAGTTAAGACCCAATCATTTTCATGCCGGGTTTGACTTAAAAACGAATCAAAGAGAAGGGCTAAATGTGTACGCGGTTGCTGATGGTTATGTGTCAAGAATCAAAATTTCGACTTTTGGAAACGGAAAATGCATTTATATTACGCATCCAAATGGTTATACTTCTGTGTACGGACATTTGCAGACACCTGTTGGGCCAATTTTGGATTACGTAAAGAAAACCCATTACAAAGAAAAAGCATATGAAATCGAAATGTTTCCAAAACCAAATGAGCTTCCGGTTACAAAAGGGCAGTTAATTGGACTTTCAGGAAATACAGGATCTTCAGAAGGGCCTCATCTTCATTTTGAAATTCGTGACTCTAAAACAGAATTTGTAATCAACCCAATTTTCTTTGGCTTTGACCAAAATATAAAAGATACTAAAAAACCAACTTTATCAAGTTTATATGTTTATCCGTTAGATAATGCAACAGTTAATCAGTCAAAACAGCCTCTGCTGGTTAATATGACACTTCAAAAAGACGGGACTTATTTGGCAGGAAAAGTAAAAACAAACGGAAAAATTGGTTTTGGGATTAATGCTGTTGATACTGATGATGTTTCTCATAATAAAAACGGAGTTTTTAATGTTTCAACTTTTTTAAACGGAAACCAGAATTACAATTATCAGTTTAACACCTATTCGTTTGATGAAATGCGTTACATCAATGCGTTTATCGATTATCCGAGATATAAAAAAACAAGTCAGCGTGTTCAGAAGCTTTTTATGAAAACGCCTTTTGCATTAAGTATCATTAAAACAGATTCGCTTAGAGGAATTATTTCGGCTCAGCCCAATCTGGCTTCGTCGTATAGAATTGAAGTTTCTGATTATTTTGGAAACCAAAATTCAATTACCGTTCCAATTGAATATGATACTGCAACACCGCTTGTGCAGGCAGAACCTTCGGCGTCTAAATATTTTGTAAAATACAACAGAGATACAAATTTCGAAAAAGGGAATATGTCAGTTTTCTTTCCGGCGGGAACTTTTTATGAAGATTTTAATATGAATTTTGATGTTCGCAATAACAAAGTTTATATTCATGACGATACTGTTCCGGTACATTCTAATTTTACAATTACGATAAAAGATACGCTGTATCCAGAATCTTTGAGAGATAAACTTTATATTGGAAAAGGAACGAGTTATAACGGAACTATTAGAAAAGGTGACGTTTTTACAGCCAAAGCAAAAATATTAGGGCCGTATGGATTAGTGCTGGATACTATTCCGCCTGTTATAAAAATTACAAAACCAGTAGAAGGAAAATGGATCAGTGATCAGAAAAAAATTGAATTTACAATTGGCGACTCTCTCTCTGGAATAAAGTCTTATAACGGATATTTAAACGGAAGCTGGGTTTTATTTGAGTATGAAAATAAAAGCAGAAAGATTACACATACTTTTGATGATCAATATTTAACAGAGGGTGAAAACTTTTTAAAAATTGAAGTGGTTGATAATGTAGGAAATTCTACTATCTTTGAAACTCATTTTTTTAGAAGTCAAAAATAAATCCCAAATCTTTGAATAAAAACAAGTTAATATTCGCTTTACTTTTCTTGTGCTTTACTTGTATTTCATTTGCTCAAAACGCTCATGTAAAAGGTATTATTTTAGATAATGAAAATCATCCTGTTTCTAATGTCAATATAACTTCAGGAAAAAATAATACACAATCTGATGTAAATGGTTTTTTTGATATTGAAGTAATTTCAAATAAAAAAGCTTCGATTATTTTTACGCATATTTCCTTAAAAATGATCAGCCTTACAGTAAGTTTAAAGCCAAATGAAGTTTTTGTTTTTAATCCTGTAATGAATAATTCGCAGGAACAAATGGGTGAAGTTTTTGTTTCGTCCAAAAACAGAAAACGGGTTCAGGGAATTACAACTGTAGAAACTGCGACAATTAAAAAGATTCCTGGCGCAAATGCCGGTATAGAAAATATTCTAAAAACACTTCCGGGCGTAAATTCAAACAATGAATTGAGTACGCAATATGCTGTTCGAGGCGGTAATTACGATGAAAATTTAGTTTATGTAAACGAAGTCGAAGTGTATCGTCCGTTTTTAATTCGTTCAGGGCAACAGGAAGGTTTGAGTTTTACCAATACTGATCTGGTTCAAAATGTAGATTTCTCGGCTGGAGGATTTCAGGCTAAATTTGGAGATAAACTTTCATCTGTTTTAGATATCACGTATAGAAAACCAACACAGTTTGGCGCTTCGCTGGAAGCGAGTTTTTTAGGCGGAAGCGCTTCTGTAGATTTAGTTTCAAAAAATAAAAAATGGTCAGCCGTTACCGGAGTTCGTTACCGAAATAATAGTCTGCTTGTAAACAGTCAGGATACACAAACCAATTATACGCCTACTTTTGCCGATATTCAAACGAATGTAAATTATGATATTTCTGAAAAATGGCAGATGAGCTTTTTGGGGAATATTTCGCAGAATAAATATTTGTATCAGCCATTAACACGCGAAACAAAATTTGGAACTATTGATCAGCCAATGGCGCTTGCGGTTTATTATGAGGGTCAGGAAAAAGACCAATATGATACTTATTTTGGTGCTCTAAAAACAACATATAAAGTTTCGCCTTCGCTGACTTTAAAATTTATTGGTTCTTTATTTCATACAACAGAACAAGAACATTTTGATATTTTAGCCCAATATCGTTTAGGAAATATTGATACAGAAAACCCAAATAATGCATCGTCAATAGATTTTACCCGCGGAATTGGCTCTCAGCTAAATCATGCGCGAAATGATTTAGATGCTTTAATTGCTAATGTCGAACTTAAGGGGACTAAAGAATGGCAGGAAAGCCAGCTTGAATTTGGATTGAAATATACCAGAGAGTCTATTCGCGACAGAATTGTAGAGTGGGAGATGATCGATTCGGCTGGATTTTCTATTAATCCGCCGTTAGTTATTCTTCCGGAAAACAATCAGCCGTATACGCCATATACAGGCCCGCTGTTGCCATATCAGGATATTCGCGCCACAAACTTCAATACCATTAATAGGTTTTCTGGATATGCACAGTGGAATAAACAATCTCAATTGGGTTCAAGCCAAATCTGGTACCATCTTGGAGCACGTTTTCAGAGCTGGAAAGTTTCGGGTGCTTCAGAAGAAGGTAAAAATCAAGTTGTAGTAAGTCCGAGAGCACAATTTGCCATAAAGCCAGATTGGGATATGGATATGGTTTTCAGAATTTCTGGAGGATTGTACCATCAGTCGCCGTTTTATAGAGAACTTCGTGATCTGGACGGTGTCGTAAACCCAAATGTAAAAGCCCAGGAAGCAGTTCATATAGTTTTGAGCAACGATTATAATTTTAAAATGTGGAACCGCCCATTTAAATGGGTTACAGAAGTGTATTATAAATCGCTTTCAGACGTAAATGTGTATTCGATAGATAATGTCCGCATTCGATATGTTGCTAATAATAATGCAAAAGCTTACGCACAAGGATTGGATTTTAGATTAAACGGCGAATTTGTTCCGGGAACAGAATCATGGGTGAGTTTTGGGTATTTAAAAACCGAAGAAAATTACGAAAACAAAGGATATATTGCCAGACCGACAGATCAGCGATTGAAATTTGCAATGTTGTTTCAGGATTATATGCCGAATATTCCCAGTGTAAAATTGTATTTGAATTTGGTTTACAATACAGGACTGCCAGGCGGTGCGCCAGCCTATTCTGATCCGTACTTATATCAAAACAGGTTAAATGATTACAGAAGAGCTGATATTGGTTTTGCTAAGGTTTTTGTTGATGCCAGTACACAGAGTTCTAAAACAAGCTGGCTGAAAAACTTTAAAGAATTATCGCTTGGTGTAGAAATTTTTAATCTTTTTAATAATCAAAATGCCATAACCAATACATGGGTGCGCGATGTGTATTCTAAAAACCAGTATGCGATTCCAAATTATATGACTTCGAGGGTTTTTAATATAAAACTGAATGCGAGATTGTAACTTTTAATTTGTCATAGTAAAATTCAATAAAAACCAAAATTACAATCAAAAATAGTATATTTGATAATTGAATATAATTTGTCGATGAAAAAGTACTCTAAATATATAGCCTTAGCAATTATAGGAACATTAATTAGCTGCCGCGAAGAAGTTCAAAAGCCAAAAGTAAGTTACGATGTATCAAACAAAGTAAGTGTTACAAAAGCAGATACTACTCAAATTGAAATTGCAGATCTGCCAATTCAAATGGAAGGTACTGATTACTTAATTCATCCTGTTGGAGATTTAAGAGTTTTTGAAAGAGGTTCAAAAGCCCGTTTTGGATCTTCTAGTGTAAACGATGTAAGTTTTACAATTTCTAATTTAGGCGAATATGAAATTACAGGTTACCTTCAAAATCTGAAGTTTCAAAAAGTCGATTCAGATTCTATTCATGCTCTTTCTGATAAACCTATTTTGATTTTGACGGCTACTTATTTAAAAACAGTTGCAGATAAAACTCAGAATAAAGTAATGGTTTATACCTTAACAGATTCTGATACTAATAAAGATGGTAAAATTGATACCAGTGATATTAAAACTTTGTATTTAAGTAATATCAGCGGAGAAAATTTTACAAAAGTCTCAGCTGATCTTCAAGAATTAGTTGACTGGAACTTAATTGAATCTAAAAACCGCTTGTATTTTAGAACAATTGAAGATACCAACCAAAATGGTCAATTCGATAAAAATGATGTCCTGCACTATAATTATATTGACTTAGCTTCTAAAAAATGGGAAGTGAAAAGTTATAAACCTATTTAAAGATGCTAAGGTTCTGAGGTGCTAAGATTCTAAGTTTTTTTAGCTTTTGATAATTAGGATTTCCTTGAATATTATAATATAAAACCCTGCTGAAAATTATATTTCAGCAGGGTTTTATTTTTATGCACAAAGATTGAAAAACTTAGAATCTTAGTGTCTCAGAACCTCAGAACCTCAGAACCTTTATATCAATATATCGCTTTCCAGATCTGATTTTTCGATTTCAAAACCAAAATCCAGACGTTCTACCAATTCGATTACCAGTTTTTTGTACCAGTTTTCAGATTTTGGGTGAATGTAGATTTTTTCGATTAACTGATTAATATCAACATTGATTTTTAAGCCGTCGTTTAGTTTGATTTCGCTTTTTGAAGTATCGGTAAGAATACGGACTTCGCGTTCGTATTGAAAACTTTTTCTTTTAAATAAAAAGGGAAAGAACAAATCATCAAACGGAATATATTCTTTTTTATAATCGATGTAATTGACTTCGCCAATATACTGGTCAAAATTGTTTTCCGGTCTTACTGCTTTCTGCAGTCTTCCAATAGTAGACTGAATGGCTAAACCTTCGTTGTTTTTTGTGAAAATCTGCCACATGGCAAAAGATTCATATTCGTTAATATGCCAGCTGCTAATGGCTACTTTTTCGCGGTGTGTTTTGTAGTAATTTAAAAATTCAGGATTGTCTACAGCCAGTTTTTTTATCTCCTCATATGTAGGTTCGCTGAAAGTGCCTTCGTATTGATCTTCAAATTTGTCAGAACGAGACATGAAAAGTTTCTTTGAAAGCAGTAAATCTAAAAATTTAGATAAGTCAAGATATTTCCAAACAATAGTATCAGGATCGTCCGGAAGTTTTATGTTGGGGTTGTTAAGATACATTTTTCTGAAAGAATTAAATTTCAATCTTTAACTATCCTAAAGTTATAAAATAAAACACAGATTAAAGAAATTAAACTAAGTTTTAATATTTCCTTAATCTGTGCAGATTATTTGATAAGTATGTTTGAATCTTATGACTCTAGAGACTGCATCGTTACTAATTTATTGTAAGTTCCGTTGTGTGCAATCAGTTCTTCGTGAGTTCCCTGTTCTACAATTTTTCCTTTTTGCATTACAACAATAACGTCTGCCTTTTGAATAGTTGAAAGTCGGTGGGCAATTACGATCGATGTTCTGTTCTGCATCATGTTTTCGAGCGCAACCTGAACAAATTTTTCACTTTCTGTATCCAATGCTGATGTTGCTTCATCGAGAATCATTATCGGCGGATTTTTCAATACAGCACGGGCAATAGATAAACGTTGTTTTTGCCCGCCAGAAAGTTTATTTCCGCTGTCTCCGATGTTAGTATAGATCCCCAGAGGCAGTTCTTTTACAAACTCATATGCGTTGGCAATTTTTAAAGCTTCGATAATTTCATCATCAGTTGCATCTAATTTTCCTAAAGAAATATTTGCCTTGATGGTGTCATTAAATAAAATACTGTCTTGTGTTACCAATCCCATTAAGCTGCGAAGTGATTGCAGGTTCATGTCTTTAATATTGATTCCGTCAATAGAAATTGAACCTTCATTTACATCATAAAAACGAGTCAGCAAATTGGCAATTGTACTTTTACCGCTTCCAGACTGGCCGACAAGTGCAACGGTCTGTCCTTTTTTAATTTGAAGCGAAAAATCTTTTAAAACAGTTTCTTCTTCATATTTAAAATTAACATGCTGCACATCTATAATAGAATCAAAAGATGTTTTTTCGATTGCATTTTCTTTTGATGTAATTGTGTTTTCCTGTTCTAATATTTCAAGAACACGTTCAGCAGCAGCATTTCCTCTTTTTACTCCGTATGAAGCTTTAGAAATGGCTTTTGCAGGAGTTAAAATATTATAAGCTAACCCCATGTAAGCAATAAACGAAGGACCGCTCAATGTTTTATCAATCAAAACCATTTGTCCTCCATACCATAATAGAATAGCGATTACGGTAATTCCCATAAACTCACTTGCTGGAGAAGCTAAGTTTTGACGGTTTCCTATTTTGTTTGATAAACTAAAAAAACGTTCAGTAGAGTTTTGAAAAACAGTATTAAAATAGCCTTCAGCATTGTAGCCTTTTACCACTTTTAATCCTCCCACGGTTTCTTCGATAGTGGATAAAAAAGTACCTTGTTCTTCTTGTGCTTTTGTAGATTGTTTTTTTAGCTGTTTTCCAATTAATGAAATAATATAACCGGAAATTGGAATAAAAATAAATACAAATATTGTCAGCTTCGTGCTGATAATAAGCATTGTTGTTATGGTAAAAATAATGGTCAGCGGTTCTTTAACAATAAGTTCCAAAATTGCTAAAAAGGAATTCTGAACCTCATTTACGTCTGCTGAAATTCTCGAAATAACATCTCCTTTTCTTTTTTCAGAATAAAATGCCAGCGGAAGTTCTAATGTTCTTTTATACAAAGCATTTCTCATATCTTTTAAAACACCATTTCGTAAAAAAGTGATAAAAAACATAGCTAAATAATCGGCTAGGTTTTTTAATAAAAAGATCGAAATTATAATCGCTACCATTATAGATAAAATGTAGCCGGGATCATGAGTGCCTTTTGTTGTTGTTATGTAATAACTCAAATAGTCTTCTCCGTACTGCTGAAGTTTTAAAATGCCTTCGTATACAGGTTTTACTTTTCTTTCTTTTGTCTGGTCAAATAAAACCTGAAGCATTGGTATTAAAGCAACAAAAGAAAGTGTGCTGAAAAGAGCATACAAAACATTAAAAAAGATATTTAAGAATGCGTATTTTTTATACGGATATATAAAAGGAACTATTTTTTTGAAATTACTCATTTATTTTTTTTGATATTGTTTTTTGGGTAATGACTCTTTAATGCGTGTTAACGTAATTTGTCATTTAAATTTTACTGCACAAATTTAATCCAATTGGATTGTTTTCAATTTCTTTTTGCTTTTTTTTATAAAAAAAGTTTCTTTAAAAGTAAAAATAAGGAAAACACTTTATTAAGTTAATATTAGGCAGTATATAAAAAACATCCTTAAAAAATAAAGGTGGGTTTTGAAAACAAAAAACCGGATTTGCATTTTGTATATGTAAATCCGGGTTTTTAACTTTTAATTGTTTTTAAACAATTAGTATATATTGAAATACAGTTTATTTCAATTGCATATCTGCAATAATATTCTGGATTTTTTCGTCTAAGAATTTTTCAGCATCATCAAAATCTAAAATTGATTCTAATTCGGCATTTACGCTTATATAGAATTTAATTTTTGGTTCTGTTCCACTTGGTCTTGCGCAAATTTTAGAACCGTCTTCTGTATAATAAATCAATACGTTTGATTTTGGAATATTCATCGAAGATTCTTCGTTTGTCAATAAATTCAATGCAGTTGATGATTGGTAATCTTCAACCATAATAACACGTTGTCCGTTGATTTCTTTTAATGGGTTCTGACGTAAATTAACCATCATCTGGTTGATTTCTTCTAAACCTTCCATTCCTTTTTTAGTCAATGAAACTAAAAATTCTTTATAGAAACCATTTTCTACATAAAGTTGTAAAAGTTCTTTGTAAACAGAGCTTCCTGCTGCTTTTGCCTGAGCGGCAACTTCGCAGATCAATAGAGTAGCGGCAACAGCATCTTTATCTCTAACAGCATCGCCAACCATGAATCCGAAACTTTCTTCACCACCGCCGATAAATTCAAGTTCAGGAAAATCTTTGATCATTTTAGCAATCCATTTAAATCCTGTTAAGCCTACTTTGCATTCAACTCCGTAACTTGTTGCCAGTTCCATCATCATTGGAGTCGAAACGATTGTTGATCCAACGAATTGTTTTCCGTTAATTTTTCCAGCTTTTTTCCATTGTTTCAAAAGGAAAGAAGTCATTAAAACCATAGTCTGGTTTCCGTTAAGCAAAATCATTTTACCGTCGTTGTTTCTAACAGCAACACCTAAACGGTCGCAGTCAGGATCTGTTCCAACCACGATATCAGAGTTTGTTTTATCGGCTAAAGCTAAAGCCATTGTTAAGGCTTCAGGTTCTTCCGGATTTGGAGATTTTACAGTTGGGAAATCTCCGTCTGGAACGGCCTGTTCTGGTACAATATGTACATTTTTGTAGCCTGCCTGTGATAAAACATCCGGGATTGATTTTATAGAAGTTCCGTGCAGTGAAGTAAAAACAATGTGAAGATTGTCTTTGGCTTCAGTTGGAGTATTAAAACTTGCGTTTTCTATAGATGATTTTATAAACGCTTTGTCAATCTCAGTATCGATATACTGAATTAAGCTTTCGTTTGCGTTAAATTTAATTTTATCGTAATCTAAGTTTTCAATTACTTTAATGATTTCTCCGTCTTGCGGAGGAACGATTTGTCCGCCGTCCTGCCAGTATACTTTGTATCCGTTATATTCTGGCGGATTGTGTGATGCAGTTAGAACAATACCGCATTGGCATCCTAAATATTTAAGTGCAAAAGATAATTCAGGAGTTGGTCTTAAATCTGAAAACAAATAAACCTGAATTCCGTTTGCAGAAAAAACATCGGCAACAACTTTAGCTAAAGTATTACTGTTATGACGACAGTCGTAAGCAATAACAACTTTTAAAGGTTCGTTTGGGAAAACCTGATGCAGATAATCAGATAATCCCTGAGTGTTTTTTCCAAGTGTGTATTTGTTGATTCTGTTGTTTCCTACGCCCATAACACCGCGCATACCTCCGGTTCCAAATTCCAGATTTTTGTAGAAACTTTCTTCAAGATCTTTTGGTGAAGTAGTCATTAATTCTTTTACAGCTGCCTGTGTTTCCTGATCAAATGTCGGCGTAAGCCATTCGTTTACTGCGTTTAATATATTAGGTGCAATATTCATTTCAAATTTCTTTTTAATATTTTAATTAAAGATAGAGAAATTTTGGAAGTTATTTCCTGCTATCATTTTAATTTTTTTGTCTCTCCTTGATAAAGTATTGGAGAAAATGTTTTTAAAAATTAACCTCTCGTGATACTTTATAACGTTCTTCGTTGTTTTTGGTTCTTAAGATAATTTCTCCTAAAAATCCGGCTAAAAACAGCTGAGTTCCCAGGATCATTGTTGTTAAAGCTATAAAAAACCAAGGGTTATTAGTTACCAGGCTGTATTTCATTCCGTTGTACATATGGTATAATTTCGAAACACCAATATATCCCGCAGATAAAAAACCAATAATAAACATGATAGAACCAATAGCGCCAAATAAGTGCATTGGTCTTTTTCCGAATCTTGATAAAAACCAAATCGTAATTAAATCAAGGAATCCGTTAATAAAGCGTTCCATTCCAAATTTGGTTTCGCCGTATTTACGTGCCTGATGAATTACTACTTTTTCACCAATTTTTCCAAAACCGGCATTTTTTGCCAAAACCGGAATGTAGCGGTGCATCTCGCCCGAAACTTCAATGTTTTTAACTACAGTATTTTTATAAGCTTTTAATCCGCAGTTAAAATCGTTAAGTTCAACACCTGAAGTTTTTCTGGCTGCCCAGTTAAATAATTTTGAAGGAATGTTTTTAGCCACTACAGAATCGTAACGTTTCTTTTTCCAGCCAGAAACTAAATCGAATTTTTGTTGTGTAATCATTTCGTACAATTCAGGAATTTCATCCGGACTGTCTTGCAAATCAGCATCCATAGTAATAATAACATCACCTTTTGCTTTTGCAAAACCTGCGTGTAAAGCCTGCGATTTTCCAAAATTTTTCATGAAACGAATTCCCTTTACATTTGGATTTTCGTTAGAGAAACCTTCAATAATATTCCAAGAATCATCTGTACTTCCATCATCTACAAAAATGATTTCATAAGAGTAATTATTAGACTGCATCACTTTAATAATCCATGAATAGAGTTCTTTAAGCGATTCCTCCTCGTTTAGAAGCGGTATAAGTATAGATAGATTCATTTATAATTTTTATTCTTGAGTAGTTTTGCTTTTAAAAAATGCTGCGAAAATTAATCCGAAAATTGCGCTGATTACCATAGCAAAAACTGATCCTTTTAATAATTCAAGAGTCGAATAAGGATTTGTTAGTTTCATTTTAGCAATAGCTTCGTTGATTGATGAAGCCGGAGCGCCAAATTTCTGCATCATGTTTGCAGTATATTTTACCATTATGTCGCTTAAAGTGTCTTTTGCACCCGGGTCAATAACGTTAAATAAGATAATATTAAAAGAAGTAGAAATTAAAATACCAACTACTGCTGCTATAAAATAAGTGGTAAAAGCATCTTTAAAAGGAAAAACACCGTTTAATTCTTTCTTAGTTTTAGAAAGTAAAATGATGCTGATTGTAATGCTGATTGCGATGCCTATTAATCCCATCCACCATGCAGTAAACAAGTTTAAATCAATAGCATAGATAGTTGCAGTAACCAATGCAGATGCAATTCCAATCATTACACCATACGCAATACCATTCTTTTTTATAACTTCATTAATCATATTTCTATATGTTTTAAAATTAATCCACAAATATAGCAATTCCCAATATACATCGATGAGAAAAAAAGCTTTTTGAATTTAACTAAAAAAAAGTAAGCTAAGTATTTGTTTATTAAAAAAGAATTGTAAATTTGCACACTCAAAATTAATTAAAATTTTAAACAAAAAAGAGCATTGTTTGTTTATACCTTTTTCTAACCATGGAAAAGCTTCAAAATAAAAATGTTCTAAACAATAAATAAAAAGAAAGATGAAAAAAGGAATTCACCCAGAAAATTACAGATTAGTTGCATTTAAAGACATGTCAAATGATGACGTTTTTATCACTAAATCTACTGCAGATACAAAAGAAACAATTGAAGTTGACGGAGTTGAGTATCCAGTTGTAAAAATGGAGATTTCTAGAACATCTCACCCTTTTTATACTGGTAAATCTAAACTTATCGATACTGCAGGACGTATTGATAAATTCAAAACTAAATATGCAAAACACGCTAAAAAATAATAGCTGTTTAAAATATATAAAAGCCTTCCAATTTTGGAAGGCTTTTTTTTTGCAAATTATTAATAGGTTAAGAAATTTCTATTTTAACTATAGCTGTGGTTTCAACAACCATGAGTACATTTTAGATACATTGCTTTCCAGCGGTTGAAACCACTGGCTGTGTTCTGGTATACGAAATCAAAATCTAATAGGATTTGGTGAATAATCGTAATCTAAATGAATGAAAATTGAAAATTCGCGGCTATTTACATATAAACATGATTAATGTAAAAAATAAATATTTGTAACTTTGGTCTCGGTAACCAAATCAAATTTTAACACATTAAATTAAATTTATGAATTACATTCTTTTCGACGGTCCCGTCCGGAATGCTTTATTACCTTTTACTTTTACACGACCAGTTGCAGATATTTTAATCGGAATTATGACAATTCGTCAAAAGTGGGAGGCTCGTTTAGGTTCTACTATAACAACTATTACAGAAGACTATCTTTCTGCCAAATTCCCAATGGTAGAAATGGAAGAGAACGTAATGATAAACGCAGCGTATTTGCCAAATGATGCGCTTGCAGAATTAGTTTCTGATTTAAAAGAGAATCAGGCAATTTTTAAAGGCGATGATGTAATTGCTTTTTTTACAACCGAAAACCAGGAAGAAGTCGATTTTGATACGTACGAAATTATTCAGTACAATGAAGAATGTCTGACAGTTGAACATACATGGGATATTTTTTCAAAGAATGATGCTGCCATTCGTGCCGATTTTGCTTTTTTAACAGAAGACAGAAAATCACAGCCTATTCCTAAAAGCGTAAATGTTATTGCGCCAGAAAATGTATTTATTGAAGAAGGAGCAAAACTGGAGTTTGTAACTTTAAATGCTTCGAATGGTCCTATATATATTGGTAAGAATACAGAAATTATGGAAGGAACCGTTATTCGCGGGCCTTTTGCTTTATGCGAAAATGCAATGGTAAAAATGTCGGCTAAGGTTTATGGAGCAACAACTGTTGGGCCAGGATCCAGAATAGGCGGTGAGGTTAAAAACTCAGTTCTTTTTGCGAATTCAAACAAAGGGCACGAAGGATTTTTAGGAGATTCTGTTTTAGGCGAATGGTGTAATATTGGAGCTGATTCGAATAACTCAAACCTAAAAAACAATTACGAAGAAGTGAAATTATGGAGCTACGAAACAGAAGGTTTTGCTAAAACCGGACTTCAGTTTTGCGGTTTAATGATGGGAGATCATAGTAAATGCGGCATCAATACGATGTTTAATACAGGAACCGTAGTTGGTGTAAGCGCGAATATTTTTGGATCTGGTTTTCCTCGTAATTTTGTTCCTAGTTTTTCTTGGGGCGGTGCAGCGGGATTTACAACTTATGTAACAAAAAAAGCTTTTGAAACTGCAAGATTAGTTATGAGTCGAAGAAATATTGATTTCGACGAAACAGAAGCGGCAATCTTAGAACATATTTTTGAAGAAACTAAAAAATGGAGAAAAGACTAATTAGATAATTAGTCAATTTGAAAATTAGATAATTTTACAACCCGACAGGTTTTTGAAACCTGTCGGGTTTTGTTATTTTAAGGTTTTAGAGAATTTTCTAATTTCCTAATTGACACATTTTCTAATTTTACTTATTTATCAATCTTAATAAAATCCCCTTTTAAGCTGAATTTTAATTCTAAACCATTCGTTAGTTTTGTTTCGTATCCCGAAGATTCAATTTCTATTTTGGTTACTTTTTCTTTCGGGAAGTTTTCTTTTATATAAGAAGCAACCTTCTTAGGAATAATAGATTTCGGAATTTTAGAATTTTTGCCGTCAACTTCTTTCCAGTTTCCTTTTTTGTCAAATTCAATTTCAATCTGGTTGTCAAATTGAACTTTGTATTCTGTTGAAAGGATTTCTTTGTCTTCTAATATATAGCTTGGCTTTTTCGATCCAAAATGTGTTTTTAAAAATGTCTGCGCGTTTGCGGGTAAAGCTTCTTTTTTGATTACAGTTTTTTGCGCATTCGCAGAAAGTCCAAATAGTAATCCTGCAATTAAGGAAACAGCTAGTTTTAATTTCGTTTTCATATTTTGCTGATTTTTAAATTTATATACAAGGTAAGATTAAAATTTTAAAATTGAGAAATCTAAGTAGATTTAAAAACAATCACGCTTCTTTTTTTGCCGCAGATTAAAAGATTAAAAAGATTTTTGAGAAGGAAGTTAAAAAAAGAGAATCAGTGAAAATCCTTTTATCTGCGTCGAAAAAGATATTGTCTAATTGACACATTTTCAAAATTATCTAATTATCAAATTGGACATTGTCTAATTAAATCTATCTTTGCAGCACGAAAAAAACGGGTAGTCAGATAAACGATTAACCGATTAAACAAAATTCACAAACACAAATGATTACAGTTAACGATATTTCGGTTCAATTTGGTGGAACTACACTTTTTAGCGATGTTTCTTTTGCTATTAATGAAAATGATAAAATTGCCCTTATGGGTAAAAATGGTGCGGGAAAATCGACACTTTTAAAAATAATTGCAGGTGTAAATAAACCTTCTACAGGAAGTATTTCTGCACCAAAAGAAGCTGTAATTGCTTATTTACCACAGCATTTGCTTACTGAAGACGGCGCAACTGTTATGGAAGAAGCATCAAAAGCTTTCAGTGATATTTTTAAAATGAAAGCCGAAATTGACGAAATCAACGAACAGTTAACCGTTCGTACTGATTATGAAAGTGATGAATACATGAAATTAATCGAAAGAGTTTCTGACTTAAGCGAAAAATTTTATGCTATTGAAGAAATAAATTACGAAGCTGAAGTTGAGAAAATTTTAGTTGGTTTAGGATTCGAAAGAGAAGATTTTACACGTCAGACTTCAGAATTTTCAGGAGGATGGAGAATGCGTATCGAATTAGCAAAAATCCTTTTGCAAAAGCCAGATTTAATTTTACTGGATGAGCCTACCAACCACATGGATATCGAAAGTATTCAATGGTTAGAAGATTTCTTATTGAATCAGGCTAAAGCAGTTGTTGTAATTTCTCACGATAGAGCATTTGTAGATAATATTACAAACCGTACTATCGAGGTTACAATGGGAAGAATCTATGATTACAAAGCAAAATACACTCATTATTTAGAGCTAAGAAAAGACCGTCGTATTCATCAGCAGAAAGCGTATGACGAACAGCAAAAAATGATTGCTGAAAATCGTGCTTTTATTGACCGTTTTAAAGGAACGTTCTCAAAAACCGATGCCGTTCAGTCTCGTGTAAAAATGCTTGAAAAGTTAGAAATCGTTCAGGTTGATGAAGTAGATACATCTGCATTACGTTTGAAATTCCCGCCGGCAGCACGTTCAGGACAATATCCGGTTGTTGTAAAAGAAATGTCAAAATCGTATGGAGATCATGTGGTTTTTAAAGATGCAAACATCGTAATCGAACGCGGACAGAAAGTAGCTTTTGTTGGGAAAAATGGAGAAGGAAAATCGACCATGATTAAGGCGATTATGAAAGAAATCGGCGTTGATTCAGGTAGCGTTGAAATTGGACATAATGCACAAATAGGATATTTTGCTCAAAATCAGGCCGCTTTATTAGACGAAAATGCTACTATTTTTGAAACTATCGATAGTATTGCGGTTGGAGATATCAGAACCCAGATCAAAAATATTTTGGGAGCTTTCATGTTTCAGGGAGATGATATTACTAAAAAAGTAAAAGTGCTTTCCGGAGGAGAAAAAACACGTTTGGCAATGATTAAATTGTTGTTAGAACCAGTGAATTTATTAATTCTGGATGAGCCTTCGAATCACTTGGATATGAAGACAAAAGACATTATTAAAGATGCATTGCGTGATTTTGACGGAACATTAATTTTGGTTTCTCACGACCGTGATTTCCTAGACGGATTAGCAACTAAAGTATTTGAATTTGGAAATAAAAGAGTAAAAGAACATTTTGAAGATGTTGCAGGTTTTCTTGCTCACAAGAAAATGGATTCTATGAGAGAAATAGAAAAATAGAGTCTAAATACATATAGATCAAAAAGCACAAGTTCATTCTTGTGCTTTTTTTTTGTTTTAATAACATTATTTTAATGCAACTTTTTTTACAACACTTCTATTTTTTTTGTTATTTTAGTACTTCATTTCGTGTCGACTATAGGTAGTTAACTTTTTGATCTTCAAAAAGGATAGTGCTGATTCTGAATTCAGTTATAAGAAACTAATATTTTTATTAATTTGAAGTCTATGAGTAAAATTCTACTAGTTCCGATTATTTTTCTCTTTTTTATAACTCCATTTTTTCTGCATGCTCAGGGCGATGTAAACGCTGGAGAAAAAACCGAAAGTGAGATAAAATATCCTCAATATCAGCTAAAGGGACTTTTACAGGCAAGATATCTGGAAAGTTTTGGCGACAATGTTGATGTTCTAGGAGTACATCATTCTACTGGAGATGTTACCCAGCAGTCTTTTGATATTAAAAGAATGCGTGTTGGCTTAAATACCAGGTTAAGTGAAGCTACAGAAGTCGTAATTCTGGTAAACTTAGCCGATTTTAAATCAGATACTAAAGGAAAAGTTCTTGAAAACGCTTATGGAAAATATACCTTCAATAAATATATTGCTTTGACCGGAGGGCAGTTTCGTCCGGCATTTGGAATTGAGGAGCTTGTTCCTGTAGATATCATCAAATCTTTTGACTTTTCAAATCAATATTATGAATTCGGAAAAAACGGCTGGACCAGTTTTCAAATTGGGGCTTCGGCAACCGGATCTTTTGATATTGGAAAAATTCCGGTTAGTTATGCTGTCTCAGTTTTGAACGGAAATGGAAAAAACGTAGAAATGGATAAAGATAACGGAAAACAATATTCTACAAGATGGGTTTTTGAATTGTCTAAAGAGTATAAAATAAATCTGGGTTTAAATGGTGGTATTGGAAAAGTGTTTAAAGAAGATGTTTTTGCAGTTGGAGCCGATATAACCAGCGATTTTAAACTAACAGACCGATTTACTTTTGATCTTCAAATTGAATACAAACAAGGAACAAACCATAATTTATATTTTTCACTGCCAGCCGAAAGCAGAGTAGGTGATGTTTCCAATTATCAAATGCGCGGGATTTATTTTCTGCCAAATTTGAGATATGTGGTAAATTATAAAAAACTAACGGCATTAGAACTATCATGTCGTTACGAAACTTTTAATCCTAGTTACAAAGTAAATTCAAATGTCAGACAAACTTATACACCTATGATTAGTCTTGAATTTGGAAAAAATTATACAGGAAGAATTGAAATGGGGTTTGAAATTGACCGTTTTGATAAAAATATCCCGGATACATCAACCTATAATGATGAATTATTCCTGATTCAGTTACAACTCCGACTTTAGTTTTAATATAAATCTAAATTATTATGAAAGAAGTACAAATTCCTCAAACTCTGATTACCCTTGCTGTTGGAATTGCAATTTGGTTTATTCCTGCACCAAATGGAGTCGTTATTGAAGCCTGGCACTTGTTTGCGATTTTTGTGGCCACTATTTTAGGAATTATTCTAAAAGCGGCTCCAATGGGGACGATGTGTATGATTGCAATTGCTTTAACGGCTTTTACGCAGGTTCTGGCACCGGGCGATCCTGGAAAATCAATTACGCTGGCCTTAAAAGGATTTGGCGATAAAGTAATCTGGCTTATCGGGATTTCGTTTTTTATTGCGAGAGGATTTATAAAAACTGGTTTAGGAAATAGAATTGCTTTTTTATTTATTCGAATCTTCGGAAAAAGCTCTCTTGGATTGGCTTACGGATTAGGTCTTGCTGATTTAGTTTTGGCTCCTGCTGTGCCAAGTAATACGGCAAGAGGGGGCGGAATTATTTATCCCATAATGAAATCGATGTCAATGAGTTTTGGTTCTGTGCCGGATCAGCCGGAAACACATAGAAAATTAGGTTCTTATTTAACCTTGAATTGCTATAATATGAATTTAATAGCTTCATCAATGTTTCTTACCGGAACAGCAAGTAATCCAATGTGTCAGAAGTTTGCGCTTAATTTAGGAATTAAAATAACCTGGATGTCATGGGCAGCTGCAGCGATTGTTCCGGGATTGTGTGCTTTTTTTGTGATTCCCTTTGTGCTCTATAAAATATATCCGCCAGAACTTAAAAAGACTGGAGATGCACCGCAGATTGCCATGCAGAAATTAAAAGAAATGGGGCCGATTACCCGTAACGAATGGATGATGCTTTTAACGTTTTTTATTCTCTTGTTTCTTTGGATGACAGGCGATTTGTTTTCTATAGACGCTACGACAACGGCATTTATTGGTTTGGTAATTCTATTGCTTACTTCAGTTTTAACATGGGATGATGTAAAAGCCGAAAAAGGAGCGTGGGATACTATTGTATGGTTTTCGGTTTTAGTAATGATGGCAAGTTCGCTTAACGAACTTGGATTTATCGGCTGGTTTAGTAATGTTGTAAGAGCCGAAATTGGAGGTTTGAGCTGGCAGATGGCATTTCCAATAATTATATTAGTGTACTTTTTCAGCCATTATCTTTTTGCAAGTGCAACGGCACACGTAGCGGCAATGTATGCGGCACTTTTGGGTGTTGGGGTTTCACTTGGTATTCCGGGATTGCTTTTGGCCTTTATGCTTGGTTTTATGGGATCAATTTACGGAACATTAACCCATTACGGACATGGTCCGGCTCCCGTTTTTTTCGGAAGCGGATATGTCGATTTAAAAAGCTGGTGGGTCAAAGGTTTAGTAACCGGACTCGTAATGCTTTTTATTTATATGGGAATTGGCGGATTATGGCTTTGGGTAATAAATTATTTTTAAATTCTGATTCCCGGCGGCAATAATTCTTTGTACTTTGGATTTTTTTTGAAAAATGCTGCGATTTTTGGATGAATCGGCACAACTCTGAAATTTTTTTCTGTACTTAGTTCCATAATGTTTTTAAGTAAAGTGTCAATTACAGACTGGTTTTCGAAGTTTTCGGGTGTGTTGATTTTGGTTAAAAAGATTTTCTTTTCCTGAAAAGAATATTCAACGCTTAATAATCCCTCAGGGACTACGGTTTCAAATTGTCTGGCAAAGGTATTGTCTTTGATTTCCATAGTTTCAGCAGGTTCCATATTTGTCATGTTTTTGGGGTGGATAAAATATTAGAAAAAGAACGATAAAAAATAAACAAATAAAATCTTTGGAAAAGATATTTAAATGCGAGTAATTTGGATTGCAAAGTTAATCATTTGATTTTCAATATTGAAGTATTTTAAGTAAGATTTGGACTAGTTTTTGAAACTGCTTTGTTTTTGTAGTTTAATTTGTTTTAATATGTAAGAATGGTGTAAGATTTGCTGTGCATATCATTAAAAAAGTAAAATTATTTTGAAATTAAAATTCGCAATTATAATCCCTTTTCATACAAATGAGTAAAATTCCAGTATATTTTATGCCCGGTTTGGCGGCAAGTCCGGCAATTTTTGAAAGAATTCAGTTAGATGAATCTGTTTTTGAAATGTGTTTATTAGAATGGGAGATTCCGCATCCAAAAGAAGCTTTATCAGATTATGCGCTTAGAATTTCTAAAAAAATCAAACACGACAATCCTGTTTTGGTTGGAGTTTCTTTTGGGGGGATTTTAGTTCAGGAAATCGCAAAACACATTCAGGCTCGAAAAGTTATTATTATTTCTAGTGTTAGAAGTAATATTGAATTCCCAAAAAGAATGAAAATCGGAAAAACTACAAAAGCCTACAAGCTGATTCCGATGAAGTTGATTTTAAATATCGAAAGTCTGGCGAAATATTCTTTTGGAGAAAAAGTAAATAAACGTATTAAGTTATACGAGAAGTTTTTAGCGGTTAGAGATCTTAACTATTTGCAATGGGCTGTAGAATCAGTTATTTTATGGGATAGAAATAAAGTTGATGAAAACGTAATTCATATTCACGGTGACAAAGACGAAGTTTTTCCAATAAAATACATCAACAGTTGTATTGTGGTAAAAGGCGGTACACATATTATGATTCTCAATAAATATAAATGGCTTAATGAAAATCTGCCTTCTATTATATTAGAAGATTGATTTTTTTTAGTTTTCAGCCGCAGTTTTCAGTTTGAAACTTTGTAAAAGTTGACAGACGGCTGAAAAAAATCTAAAATAAAAAATCCCAAACTCCTTAGGAATTTGGGATTTGATATATTGAAAATGAAAAAAATTAGATTTTCTTCATTTGTTCTTTCATCATAGAAATCTGCTCTTTCAGCATTCCCTGCTTATCTAATTTCTTAGCTTCGTTTAATAAATTAGTAGCTTCAAGCTTTCTTCTGCGTGACATTGCAACTCCTGCAAGGTTTAATTTAGCTACTGCTAGATCCATATCCATAGATAATCCAAGCTCAATTGCTTTTTTGAAATGTTTTTCAGCCTGGTTAATGTTAGTCTGCGATAACATGATACCTTGTAAATAATTTAAGTATCCTTGTTGTTTTCTAACTAATGCTCCTTCCGGATTTTTGATATATGATAACCATTTATTTGCACCTTCAAAGTCTTGTTTTCTTAATTTAAGGAAGGCTAAGAGGATAAATTCGTTTTTAAAATAAAGAAAAATTGGAATTGCAGTCAATAATATAAGAAAGATTCCATTTCCGATATTACTTTCTGTAAATTGCCAAATGCCCGCCACTACAAGAAGTCCGGCCAAAATAAGTTTAATATTTTTGTGAAACATAATTAATGTAAATTTGTGATTGCAAAGATAGTAAAAGGAATTAAAAATATTTTTATAAAACTGCTTGCCAGAAAAAAAAGTCTTTGTATATTTGCACTCGGTTTTTGAATAACGATATCCAAAACCAAATAACGAGTTAATAGATACCATTTTTAAAGATACAAAGCAATGAGCAAAAGAACATTTCAACCATCGAAAAGAAAAAGAAGAAATAAGCACGGATTTATGGACAGAATGGCTTCTGCGAATGGAAGAAAAGTTCTAGCGCGTAGAAGAGCAAAAGGAAGACATAAATTAACTGTTTCTAGCGAGCCTAGACACAAAAAATAATGTTTGTATAAACATACATAAGGCGATTACTTTTTTAGTATCGCCTTTTTTTATACCTTGTCGGTAAAAAATATCCCAACTTTCTAGTTTATAACGCACTAGATATGTTTTTTAAATCGTAAATAACTACACAATACATACAAAATGCCTAAAGACACATCAATAAAATCAGTTTTAATAATAGGGTCAGGACCTATTGTTATTGGCCAAGCTTGCGAATTCGATTATGCGGGATCTCAATCTGCACGCTCGATTCGTGAAGAAGGAATTGAGGTTATCTTGATTAACTCGAATCCAGCGACAATTATGACCGACCCATCTATGGCGGATCATATTTATTTGAAACCTTTAACGACAAAATCGATTATTGAAATTCTTAAGGAACATCCGCAAATTGATGCTGTTTTACCAACAATGGGAGGACAGACAGCTTTGAACTTGTGTTTAGAGGCTGAGGAAAAAGGAATCTGGCAGGATTTCGGAGTAAGATTAATCGGTGTTGATGTAAATGCTATTAATATTACTGAAGACAGAGAGCAGTTTAAACAGCTTTTAGAAAAAATAAAAGTACCAACTGCACCTGCAAAAACAGCTACTTCTTACCTTGAAGGAAAAGAAATTGCTCAGGAATTTGGTTTTCCGCTTGTTATTCGTCCTTCGTTTACATTAGGAGGAACAGGAGCAGCAGTGGTTTACAAAAAAGAAGATTTTGATGAGCTTTTAACACGCGGACTAGAAGCTTCTCCAATTCACGAGGTTTTAATTGATAAAGCTTTAATGGGATGGAAAGAGTACGAGTTAGAGCTTTTAAGAGATAAAAATGACAACGTTGTAATTATCTGTTCTATCGAAAACATGGACCCAATGGGAATCCATACTGGAGATTCGATTACTGTTGCGCCAGCGATGACATTATCTGATACAACTTTCCAAAAATTACGTGACTACGCTATCTTAATGATGAGAAGTATCGGAAACTTTGCGGGAGGATGTAACGTACAATTTGCAGTTTCGCCAGATGAAAAAGAAGATATCGTAGCAATCGAGATTAACCCTCGTGTGTCTCGTTCTTCTGCTTTGGCATCAAAAGCAACTGGATATCCAATTGCAAAAATTGCTTCTAAATTAGCTTTAGGATACAATTTAGATGAATTACAAAATCAAATTACAAAATCTACTTCGGCTCTTTTCGAGCCAACTTTAGATTACGTAATCGTAAAAATACCACGTTGGAACTTCGATAAATTTGAAGGTTCAGACAGAACTTTAGGTCTTCAGATGAAATCTGTAGGTGAGGTTATGGGAATTGGACGTTCTTTCCAGGAAGCACTTCACAAAGCAACTCAATCTTTAGAGATTAAGAGAAATGGTTTAGGAGCTGACGGAAAAGGATACAAAGATTACGAATTAATTATCGATAAACTGACTCACGCAAGCTGGGATCGTGTTTTCGTAATTTATGATGCAATCGCAATGGGAATTCCGTTGAGTACAATTCATGAAATTACAAGAATCGATATGTGGTTCTTAAAACAATATGAAGAGCTTTACACTTTAGAAAAAGAAATCTCAAACTATAAAGTTACAGATCTCCCTAAAGAATTATTGCTTGAAGCGAAACAAAAAGGTTTTGCAGACAGACAATTAGCTCACATGATGAATTGTTTAGAAAGTGAAGTGCACACTTTGCGTATGGAACAAAAAATCAACCGTGTGTTTAAACTGGTTGATACTTGTGCGGCTGAGTTTAAAGCACTTACTCCTTATTACTACTCAACTTTTGAGGCTGAAATTGAAAAAGGAAACGGAGAGCGTTTTGTTGACAACGAAAGTATCGTAACAGATAAAAAGAAAGTTATCGTTTTAGGTTCCGGACCAAACAGAATTGGGCAGGGAATCGAGTTTGATTACTCTTGTGTACACGGAGTTTTAGCGGCTAAAGAATGCGGTTACGAAACGATCATGATTAACTGTAATCCTGAAACGGTTTCTACTGACTTTGATACAGCGGATAAATTATACTTCGAACCTGTTTTCTGGGAGCATATTTATGATATCATTCAGCACGAAAAACCAGAAGGTGTGATTGTTCAGTTAGGAGGACAAACAGCTCTTAAATTAGCTGATAAACTTTCTAAATACGGAGTAAAAATCATCGGAACTAGTTTCGACGCACTTGATTTAGCAGAAGACAGAGGAAGATTCTCGGACTTATTGACTGAGTTAAACATTCCTTTCCCAAGATTTGGAATCGCTGAAACAGCTGACGAAGCTTCTAAATTAGCAGATACTTTAGATTTCCCGCTTTTAATTCGTCCTTCTTACGTATTAGGAGGTCAGGGAATGAAAATTGTAATCAACAAAAAAGAATTAGAAGAACACGTAATCGATTTGTTGAAAGCAATTCCGGGAAACAAATTATTACTAGATCACTACTTAGCTGGAGCAATCGAAGCTGAGGCAGATGCAATTTGTGATGCAGACGGAAATGTGTACATCATCGGAATTATGGAGCACATTGAGCCTTGCGGTGTTCACTCTGGAGATAGTAACGCAACATTGCCTCCTTTTAACTTAGGAGAATTTGTAATGCAGCAAATTAAAGATCATACACATAAAATTGCAAGAGCTTTAAAAACGGTTGGTTTAATCAATATCCAGTTTGCAATTAAAGATGATACAGTTTATATTATCGAGGCAAACCCAAGAGCTTCTAGAACGGTTCCGTTTATTGCAAAAGCTTACGGAGAACCTTATGTAAACTACGCTACAAAAGTAATGTTAGGTCACAATAAAGTAACTGACTTTGATTTCAACCCGCAATTAAACGGATATGCAATCAAACAGCCGGTATTCTCTTTCAGTAAATTCCCGAACGTAAACAAAGCGTTAGGGCCAGAAATGAAATCAACAGGAGAAAGCATCTTGTTTATTGATGACTTAAAAGATGATCAATTCTACGAATTGTACTCTAGAAGAAAAATGTATTTGAGTAAATAATCTCAGATTCTACTATAAAAGAAAAAGCTCCAATTTTATTGGAGCTTTTTTATTTTAATAGGTTTAAAACTTTTATTCGTTTTGACCAAAGCTCATATTGTCTCTGGTGTTTTTTTGCACAGAAATAGCACCAAACAATGCTAATAGAAATGCAAATGCATAAAAACCTTTTTCGCTTGGTAAAATTGTTGCATTCCATAATCCAACAACTAAAAGAACGATTGATAATAAAGTTCCAAACCAGCAGATTCCGTAGTAAATATCGGTTACCGGAAGTTTTTCAAGTCGGTCTCTAACACTTTTTTGTAAAGAAACAACAGCAAAAAGTCCGAACATTAAAACAGTGAAATAATATCCTTTTTCGTTTAACAGCATTTCAGCTCTGGCAAGTCCAACAATAAAACCGATTGTTCCGGCTCCAAGAGCAACCCAAGATGCTGCGATAAAGGCATTTGATGTTTTTTGTATCATAATTTATTATTTTGGTAAGTTGCAAATATAATTAAATTGCATTCATATCAAAATAAATACTCATTGTTTTGTTCAGTAAAATCTTTCAAATATATATAAGAAAAAAGCTCCAGTTATGGAGCTTCAGTTGTTTATAAAGTAAGTAAAAGTCTATTTTTTAATTAATTGCTGCAATGGTTTTAACTGCTCCATGTCAATTTTTGATTCTTTTAAAACTGACATAAGCGTTATAATGTTATTCGGGTTCATATCTTTTCCTAATACACGAACTACAGCAAAGCCATTTTCTTTTTTATTGGCAAAAACCACAAATTCTTTAATGTTTTCATCTGAGCCAACATAACTTATTGATGCTCCATCTTTTCCAGAACCAAATTTCATTAGTTCCTGGTATTTAGGATCTTTTAATATCGCCGTAACTTTTTTACGTTCCGTTTCAAATTCTGCCTGATTTTTATCTGTCGCTTTAAAAGCTAAGATGTTCATTTTATCAAATGAGTTTACAGCTTCTTTTTGCTCGGCTGAAAGTTTTGTTTTTTCTAAATTTAAAATATCAGACGAAACATCAACAGAGATGAAATCTTTTTTATCAGTATTTTCAACAAAATACTTTTGCAGTGAAGGTTCAGAATTACAGCTTACTAAAGTTAGTAATGCTAAAATGGCTGTGGTGAAAACATTAACTTTCATGATTATTTTTTGTTTTTAGAAGCTTTTTTTAAGTCAGAACCGCCAGGAAGCTGCATTTTGTCTGTTAGTACAGAGATCTCGTTTAAATCAAAGTTCCCTGTAAGAGACAATAAAACAGTTTCGTCATTTTTTGCTCCGTCTACAAACATTAGCAATTCTTTGATCTGAGTGTCGCTTGCTCCAGATTTTACCATTATTTTGACATTTTTACCGCTGTCGTTTACACGCATCAACTCTTCTAAACCTGCAGTTTTGATGTATTTATCTGCAGAAGCTTTCATGTCGGCTTCGATTTTAGGATTTTTAGTTGTAAACACTTTTAAGTAATCTAATTTTTTAATCAGATTGATATATTGCTGCGTTTCTTTGTCAGAAGCATCAACCTTTACCTTGCTCATTAAATCGAACATTTTTTTGTTTACAATTACTGATGTTACATCGTCCTGACCATCAAATTTGTCAAAAGCACCTTGTGCATAAAAAGCTTGGGTAACGAATGCGAAAACTAGTGTTATGATGAAATTTTTCATTTTTGTGTGTTTTAATTTACTGTTTAAAAATTCTGTTTTTTGATTGTTCATATTCGTTAATGTATTGTACACTTTCAATACCTACATTAACATTGCTCGATAATAGGGATAAAGCTTTTTGCGTAGCTTTTAAAGCTTCTTCCGGATCATCGTAGGTTCCTAATTCTGACTGCGCCACAACCGGAGCTGTATTTTCTTGGCTCATGAACAAATAGGTTCCAATTCCTAGTAAAACAACAATTGATGCTGCAATTGATAGCCACGCCACATTTCGTCTCTTAGTTTTTAGTGGTATTTCCTGCGTTGATTTTTGTTGTTTTACCTGAGAGAAATAACCAAAAATAGGTTTGTACTGCTCCAAATGCTGCGCAACATCTGGTGAAGAAAAATATTCTTTTAATTGATTTTCTTCGGCAATAGTAGTTTCTCCCTGAAAGTATTTTTCTAATATATTTTCTATTTTATCTAATTCCATAACTGTGTGCATTTACCATTGATTCTCTTATTTTTTTTCTTGCTCTCGAAAGTGCTACCCTTATTGCGGTTTCGTTCATATTGACAATTTTCGCAATTTCTTCAAATTCATATTGTTCAACATCCCGCAGCTGAATTAATATTTGAAGCTGTTCCGGCAGCTGGCTTATAATTTTTCCAACCCATTCTAAACTATCTGCATCCTCCAGTTTTCGGTCTAATTGCGGTTCCCGATCTGTAAAATTGTTATGTACAATTTGAAGATTTCCTGCTCTTTTCGATTTTAACTGATCTAAACAATAATTTTTTGTCATGGTCATCGCCAAAGCTTCAACATTATTGTAAGCGTCAAGATTCTCTTTTTTGTTCCATAATTTTACCATTACTTCCTGAGTTGCGTCTTCAGCTTCTTCGGTACTGGTAAGCAATCTTTTTGCCAGACGAAACACTTTGTCTTTGAAAGGATTAACTAATTCTATAAACACATTCTGGTTCATAAATTAAAAGGTTATTCGTTAGCTTATATAGTGAAGACGAGGCACAATTATATTTGTTACAACATAAATGTAATTTTTTTTGCAAAAAAGAATAATACTTAAAACTAAAGGTAGTATTTTTACGTTAATACAATACCGAAACCTACTTTTATGAAACCAATTTTAAAATCGATACTGTTTTTGTGTCTGTTATCATTCTTTTTGCAATCTTGTGAGGATGAGGACGATGTGAGAACTCCTGCTCAATTGCAAGTGAATGATTTTGTGTGGAAAGGCTTAAACGAGCTTTATTTGTGGCAGGGTGATGTAGCTAATTTAGCAGATGATCGTTTCAGTTCTCAGGAAGAATTAAATTCTTATTTAGAAGGATATTCAAATCCTGAAGACTTATTTCAGGATTTATTAAATAAACCAGTCAGTAAATATCCAAGTAATGCGATTGATCGTTTCAGCTGGATCGTTTCAGATTATACTGTTTTAGAGCAGGAATTAGGAGGTATTACAAAAAATAACGGAGTTGATTTCAGGCTTACCAGAGTTGCAGAAGGTTCAAATGATGTTGTGGGATATGTTCGTTACATTATTCCCAATTCTGATGCATCTTCAAAAGCCATCAAAAGAGGAGATTTCTTTACGAGTGTAAACGGAACAAAACTGACGGTTTCAAATTATAAATCATTATTAGTTGACCCGGATAGTTATACTTTAGATTTTGCAGATTACAATGGAACAGCTTTTGTTTTAAATGGAAAATCAGTTGCATTGACTAAAACTGTTTTAGAAGAAAATCCAATTTTAATAAACAAAGTAATCAATACCGGCGGGCATAAAATTGCTTATTTAATGTACAATGGATTTTATGCTGAATATGACAGCAAATTAAATCAGGCTTTTCAGGGATTTAAAAATGAAGGGGCAACAGATTTAGTTTTGGATTTAAGATATAACGGAGGAGGTTCTGTACGCACTTCTACACGTTTGGCAAGTATGATTACAGGGCAGTTTGAAGGAAAAATATTTTCGAAAAGACAATATAATTTCAAACAAATGGCAGGTATGACTGCTGATGATCTGGAAGTTTTAAATGAACGATTTGTAAAAGATATTGATGGCACTCCGGTAAACAGTTTAAATTTATCGACAGTTTATATTTTAACAACTTCTAGTACAGCATCGGCAAGTGAATTGATTATAAATGGACTAAAACCTTATATTAATGTAGTTCAGATTGGAGAAACGACTACAGGTAAAAATGTTGGATCGGTTACACTTTATGATTCGCCTACTTTCACTAAAAGAAACGTGAATCCAAACCATAAATATGCAATGCAGCCTTTGGTATTTAAAATCTCAAATGCATCAGATTTTGGAGATTATACACAAGGTTTAGTTCCTACGTATGTTCAGCTAGAATATTTACGCAGTTATGGAGTTTTAGGAGATACTGCTGAACCGTTGTTAAATATGGCAATTTCTAAAATTACGGGAGCAGCAGCTAAAAAAGTGCAGAATGATCACGGTTTAGTTTTACCTTATATAAGTGATTCTAAAAAAATCAACGGATTACGAAACGAAATGTACATAGACGGTAATGCCGGAGAGTTTATAAAAACTTTAAAATAAAAAAAAGGCTTTCAGAAATGAAAGCCTTTTTTAAACCATAAATTCAAAAATGAATTAATCGTTAAAGTAAAAACCATTTGGAGATATTCCTACTGTAAATGATTTGTTTTTTGTTCCTGTAAGTGAATAAATGTATGCTTCTCCAGGATCTTGGTTGTTTATAGCATCGGCTGCATAAATTTTATTGTCTTCGACTGCAAAACCGTAAAGATTTGTAACATCAGCAGCTTTAAATAACGCTGTTGCTGGTAAAGATGTCGCATTAGCGGCCATAGAATAAATATTGTTTCCAATAGTATAATATACTTTGCTGTCTTCGATATCTAAGAATCCCGGATGTGTTATACCTGTAAAATCTAATGTTGATGATACAGTATTAGTACTTAAATTCACTTTTACAATTTTTCCCGCAGTTTCAACATCTGCATAGAATGGTTTTCCGTTACATAAAATATATAAAGTTCCGTTGTCTTTTACTAAGTCGCTTGGAACATCTCCCACTACAAAATTTGTAACAACCGTATTTGTAGCAGAGTTGATAACTGTTAATGAATTTCCTTGTCCCCAGCCGCCTTTGTGTGCTACATAAAGTTTACCATCATTTTCGATGATTTTTTCCGGACCTTCAACTACTGAAATTGAAGAAGTAACTGTATTAGTAGTAAGATCTAAAACTGCTACATAATCATCAGCAGGATCGCTTCCTTCACCCCAGTTTGTTACATATCCTTTTCCGTTTGCAAATGCAATAAATCTTGGATTGTTTAAATTAGCTGTAACGGTAGCAATGCTTTTAAAAGTGTATCTGTTAACCACTTCAATTTTATTTGATCCGTTTACCACTATATAAGCTGCATCATCTTTAAAACCAATAAATAAAGGAGTATCTCCAGTAATTTTACCAGGATTAACTAAAGAAAAAACATTGTTTTCGATACTCAAATCATCTGATAAATAAGAAATAGTTCCGTTGGTTTTTCCAAAATTACCTTCATTAACAATAAAAATTCCATTCTCATAATCGCCGCGCGGCTCATCGTTATTGTCATCATCGTTGCTGCAAGACACAAAAAATGCCGAACTTATAAGCACAGTTAAAAATAGTTTGTTAAATTTTTTCATGAAATTTAAAAATTAAGGTTTATGTATATAGTATAATTTCTACCCGGCATTTGTCTGTTTGTTACGGGTTGATAATTTTCGTTCCACAGGTTTAAAACCTGAAATCCAATTTTGTAACTGTTTTTTGCTCCAAAATCATAATCGACACCAATATTCCCAACATCATAATCTTTAATTCTTGATGCACGATTATTAAAAGGAGTAGTGTAAACTTCTCCATTATAGAGGTATTGAAAGTAAGAAGACAGCTTTTTCCAGTTGTAAGCCACAGAGCCTGTTAATTTATGATAAGGAACATAAATTAACTGTTTGTAGATTAATTCGTTTTTAATTAGCTGCCGGCTTTCTGAAACTGTATAAGCGTACGTGCCGTTGATTGTGAAATTATTTTGCCCAAATTTTGGTTTCCATTCTACAAGAACTTCTGCCCCATAGGCTCTCACTTTATCTGTGTTTTCAGGCGTCCATATATCACCGCCTCCTTCAGCCGGAACCCAGCGCAGTAAATCTTTAATAGAATTATAATAAGCAGTGATCGATAAAGTAAAGTTTTTTCTAAAGAATTCATTGCCAATTTCTGCCTGATAAGAGGTTTCGGGTTTTAAATTAGGATTACCGCTTCCTTCCCAAAACAAATCATTATAGGTAGGCATTCTAAAATTCTTTGAAGCATTGAATTTCAAACGGTAAAAACTGGTGAAATCATATTTTGTTCCAAATGAAAAAAGAAAAGGATTACCGTAGTTGTCTGTAATTTCCTGACGAATGCTGGCGTTATAATCCCATTTTTCAGTTAACAAATGATGCAAAAGCAGACTGGCTGTACCGACTTCTCTTTTTACATTATCAATACTCGAACCGTATCCTTTGTTTCGGCTGTAGTCTACAATTGAGTTTAATTTGATTTTATCATTTACATCAAAAGCTAAATCGTATTTTATGATAGAAGTTTCAACTTTTCCGTAAGTAAAATTATTGGAGGTAATACTTGGAAAATATTTATAAGATTCGCCAATATGTGCAGCTCGGAGTTTAGATGTAAAACGCCCCAGCTGACTTTCCCATTCTAATAAATTACGAGTATTAAAATCGTTGTATTTTGTTTTTGAGGCATTTGGTGATGTTAAAGAAAAGTGACGTTCTGAATCGTAAAACTGGCTGTAAGCTTTTAAAGTATTATTAGCATTGATTTTATAACCAAAAGTAGTATTCATACTTGTGTTATAATATTGGCCATTAATGTTTCTTTCGTCTGAATTGCCAGGATATTTAAAATCATTATCAGAACTGTTTCTTGAAATACTGACCTGTAAGCTGTATTTATCTGATGAAACTATAGTGCGGTAATTTGCGCTGTATGTATTGTAACTTCCAGCGCTGAAAAAAACATGATTAGAAAATTCGTTTTTAAAAAGTAAATCATTGTTAAGGTGAATGCTTCCGCCAATAGCGCTGCTTCCGTACAAAACACTTCCACCTCCGGCTTTTACTGTTATAGAATTAAAATCTCTCGTTCCAATAGTATTAAAATCGGCCTGACCTAAAAATTGTGAATTTATATTTATACCATTCCAGATAACAGCGGTCTGTGCGCCTGTTGTTCCTCTAAAAGATGGGGCAGAAGTCATTCCGAGTCCATTTTCTTTGAAATAAATAACAGTATTAAAATTTAAAAGAGAGGTTAAAGAAGGCTGGTTTCTGTCGAGAATTGAATCGTTTAAAACCTGAACAGACTGTGAAGTAGAGTATTTCTTAAGATTAGCATCAGAAACTACAACTTCTTTTAATTTAATAGAATCGCTCTGCGCCCATATAAATTGGCACAACATCAAAAGAAAAAAAGCAAAACGTATTCTTAAAGTCATAATTTCTACACTCTTTTTCCCGAGAGCTCGATATTTGTTACAAAGGCAGGTCTCCTGGCTTGCGTCTTGTTGTTTACCTTCCCATTCGCGGTAGCGAGCAGTGGTTTTGCAGTTTACAACAATCATTCTTTTTTAGAACTAAGCTTACAGTTGCGGGTACAGCTCAAGATTTTACTTGATTCCCTTTTTAATGTGCTAATCAAAACACAACCTTAATTTTGTGCAAATATAAAGTTAAAAATACTGATAATTCAAATATGTGTTGTTTTTATAATCAAATAATCAAACAAATAGCCAGATTATAGTTCAATTCTTATGACTTCCCCAAAATCAACTTTGTTTTGAAAAGCCTCTTTTAAAGGCAGTGAAGTTTGATGGCACAAAATGCTTCGTATGATACCCGCATGAGCTACAATAATTACAGGGTGTTTAAGGTCTGAAATCTGCTCAGCTAAAAAGCTGCCAACTCTTGAATGTAATTCTGTAAATGATTCTCCATTTGAAACGGGAATATTTACAAAATCTTCCATCCAAGGATTTAACTCTTCTGGCGGAATCTCATCCCAGGGTTTTAATTCCCAGTCACCAAAATTCATTTCTTTTAAGCGGTCATCTTCCTGATAAGAAATAGCGTTTGTATTTTTTTGAATATGTTTTGCCAGAATAGAACAACGTTTTAACGGGCTTGAAAAAATTAGAGCTTGAGATGGCAATTCAGATATAATTCTATCAAATATTTCGGCAAAAGGCGCAGCAATATCAACATCCGATTGTCCGTAGCAAATTCCTTTTTCGCAGATCGTTTCGGTGTGACGAACTAGATAAATTTCCATATGAAAAGAATACTTAAATAATATACAACTTCACAAACCTGCTGTGTGGCGCCAAGACAATCGCCTGTGTAGCCGTCAATCCATTTTTGAAAATAGCGAGCCAGAAAATATCGGGTAATAAAAACCGGAATTACTACTAAAAGAGTTTTATAATTGAAATAGGAGAGTGCTAATAACGGAATTAATCCGAAGAAAGATGAACCCAAAACTTCTCTCCAGCTGTGGTTTTTTGCTATTGGTTTACTTTTACTCGAAGCATCATCGCGAGAATATTCATGTGTAAAAATAATACTTATCGCTGCTAAACGACTTAAAGAATGTGCAGAAATAAATAAAAGGAAAACCAGAAAAATGCTGTGAGTAAAAAGTGAAATGGATTCTGAAAGCAGTTTAAATTTTACCAGAAAAAGCAAAACCAAACCAATTGCTCCATAAGCACCAATGGCGCTGTCTTTCATAATTGTGAGGATTTTTTCTTTAGTCCATCCTCCGCCAAATCCGTCGCAGACATCTGCAAATCCGTCTTCGTGAAAAGCACCGGTAGTTAAAACCGAAATAATAATTGAAAAAATCACTGCTGTTTCTGTTGAAAGAAATAATGAGAAAAGATAAAAAGCCAGAAATGAAATTGTGCCTACTATCCAGCCAATAAAAGGGAAATATCGTGTGGCTTTATTTAAATAATCAGGATTATGATCGATGTTTTTTGGACATGGAATTCTGGTGTAGAACATTAAACAAGTAAAAAAAATATGTAGTTCTTTTTTCATTTAGATTATGATTGTTTGGCTAAAGCCCTTTTTACAGGCACTTATTTTGTTCCAACATCTAAAGATGTTGTCAATTGATTTTATTTATTGCCAATACTCTTTTTGACGGTAGAATATTCAAAAAATAAAAACTAATGTATAAAATTAATTGCCTCCAGATTTATCTGGAGGTAAAAAAGAATTAGCATTTTCTGGGCTTTAGCCAAATTTCTAAGGATGCTTAAAACCAAATTTCGTTATAAATTCATCATATTCTTCTTGAAATGTTTTCTTTTTATGATGATTCTCTTGATTTTTAATATAATTTCTAACCTTGTCAACTACAGATTCTGATACTGATACTGCAAAATATTCATCCTGCCATTCAAATTTTTCTTTAGTTAATTGATTTTTATTAATCCAATATGAAGATTCACCTTTTAATAATTGTATTGTTTTCTGAATGGTTTGATTATTTCCCAACGAAATTAAACAATGACAATGATCAGAATAACCACTAATATATTCAAGATATATTTCTTTTTTTAATGCATTTTCCTTTATATGATACCAAACTTTTTGGCGAAGATCAGTCGAATTTAAAAATGGGAATCTATTTTTTGTACTCCAAACACAATGAATATAAACTTTAGTAAAAGGCATGCATATTTTTTAAAATAATTTCAACTTATTAATTCAAAGGTATAAACTCTGAATTAAAAATAGAAAGTTATTTCTTACTTATTCCCGCGCTTTCAAAACTAGCCATTTCATTCAAAAAAGCTTCTGCCGATTTTAAAATAGGAAAAGCAACTGCACAGCCGGTTCCTTCTCCCAGACGCAGATCTAAATTTAAAATGGGTTTTGCTTCAAGATATTCCAGCAGTTTTAAATGTGCTTTTTCGGCAGAACAATGACAAAAAATGGCATTTTTTTTTAGGTTGGGATTTATTTTAAAAGCAATTAAAAAAGCCACACTGCAAATAAAACCATCAACAAGAATCAGCATTTTGTTCTCAAAAGCTGTCAACATGCCGCCTGCCATCTGCATAATTTCAAAACCTCCAAAATAAGCAAGTTGTTGTTTTAATTCGGCTTCACCAGAATAATTTTCCATTGCTTTTTTTAGAATATTTTGTTTTTCGAGCAGTTTTTGGTTGTTAATTCCCGTTCCTTTTCCAACGCATTCTTCGATAGGGAAACCCATTAAAAGACTCATTAAGACAGAAGCTGTAGAAGTATTTCCAATTCCCATTTCACCAAAACCAATACAGTTAGAACCCGTTTTGGCTATATTTTCTACAATAGATTTTCCTTTTTCAAAACACAATTGAAGTTCAGTTTTGCTCATTGCCGAAGCGTGAAGAAAAGATTGTGTGCCTTTGGCTATTTTGGCATTAATTAATTTAGCATTTGTTGGAAAATCATAATTTACGCCCGAATCTACAATCGATAATTCGATATTATTCTGCTTGCAGAAAACATTTATTGCAGCACCGCCATCCAGAAAATTATTCACCATTTGGCGCGTTACATCTTGCGGATAATCACTTACGCCATGATTGGCAATTCCGTGATCTGCTGCAAAAACAACAACATTAGGGTTTATAATTTTCGGATTTAAAGTTTCAAAAACAGATGCCATTTGAAAAGCCAAAGTTTCTAATGTCCCAAGTGAACCAAGAGGTTTGGTTTTTGAATCTATTTTTTCTTGTAAAAGTGCAGCGAAATCAGTTTTAGGATCTGCTTTGTTTTCTTTTTTTAAATCGAAATCTGAAATATTGATTTGATGAATTTCATTGATTTCTTTGCAATCTGCAGTTTCAGATTTTTGTTTCCAGTGTAATTGCTGTAACATGGGCTGATTGCCGTAATTTGTGGCAGGTTTTCCAATGCAGAAATAACCAAGCGGTTCTATATTTTCGGGTAAATCAAGAATTTTTTTAAACTGGAAATAATTTAAAATTGAAACCCAGCCCATTCCGTAACCTTGTTCTGTTAGTGAAAGCCAAATATTCTGCGCAGCACAAACTGAACTGAACTTCACAGCCTCATT
Source organism: Flavobacterium sp. KACC 22758 (assembly GCF_028736135.1). Classification (NCBI taxonomy): domain Bacteria; kingdom Pseudomonadati; phylum Bacteroidota; class Flavobacteriia; order Flavobacteriales; family Flavobacteriaceae; genus Flavobacterium; species Flavobacterium sp. KACC 22758. The sequence continues at coordinate 4,625,126 of NZ_CP117878.1, read as the reverse complement.
ACTGCCAATGGTTCCAATCGTAAACTGATTTAAAACCGAGCGATCGTAAGCAATAATAAGTCCAATTGGCGCTTCTTCTATAGCTTCGAGTTTTAGCGATTTGTAAAGTTCTTTCTGTTTCGGATTATCAGTAAGCTCTTCTGCTTTTTTATTATAATCTAAAAATAGATTCTTGATCGCACTTTTAACAGCATCCGATTTAATGATATAATAACGTGTCGCATCGGTCAGTCCAACAGATGGCGCCCAATGTCCGGCCTGTAAAGCTTTTTGAATGACTTCATCAGGAACCTCATCGGTAGTAAAATGGCGGGTGTCGCGGCGTGATTTTAATATATCGTCTAAATGGCTCATAATTTTTCAATTTCAAAAATCAATATCAATAACAAAATTCAATATCAATTTTACTCTTTATGTAAAGATACTCCGCGATATTGGAATTTGGAATTTAAAAGTTTAGAATTTGTTTATTGGTTTTTGCAATTGAAATTGATTTTTGCGATGGTTAACCTTTTATCTTAACCGGAATTCCGGAAACCATTAAAACTACCTCATCTGCTTTTGAAGCCAGAAACTGATTCATCCAGCCTTGCAGTTCTGTAAATTTTCTGCCAATTTCGGTAGCAGCGTGAACACCCATTCCAATTTCGTTGGTCACAATAATCAACGTTGCATTTTCTTGATTTGCTATCGATAGAAATTCTTTTTTTGCTTCTTCTAAACTTGATTCAACATTATTTTTATTGTCTACGAAGAAATTGGTAAGCCAAAGCGTTACACAGTCAATTAAAGCGACTTTATCTGAAAAATCAATTTCGCTGACATATTTTTCTTTTTCAATATTTGTCCAGCGTTCGTCTCTTTCCTGTTGATGACGATTGATTCGGTTTTGAAAATCTGAATCCCATTTTCTGGCCGTTGCCACATACATAGGATAATCAGAAAGCTGTAATGCCAGATTTTGTGCATAAGTGCTCTTTCCTGATCGTTCGCCGCCGGTAATTAGGTAAATCATTTTTGTTTTAGTTATGAGTTATGAATTATAAGTTATGAGTTTTGTTATGCGAAGTTTTAAACTTGTAACTCAACACTCATAATTTTTAATAAGGGCAATGCCTGCAATTGTTTCCACAGCAAGTACCGCGTTTTAGATGATACCAGGTTTTAAAAACCATGTTGCCATTTTCAATATAATAGTCAATTCCCTCAATTAGTTTAGTTGTTTGGGGTAAAGATATGGCTTTATTTTTAAGGGCATTTTTAGGAGTAATAGTCTCGATATAAGCATCGATTTTGTCTTCACAGGCTTCTTTAAAGCAAACAGGACATAAACAGTCCGCTCCTTCAGAAAGATTGAAAATAGGTGGGTAGTCATTACACCAGCATTTACTTTCAACCGAAATATCTCCACAGCTGAATTCTGATTCGCAGCTTGAGCAAATTTTAATTTTTGTGGTATTCATAAATGTAAAGATACAATTTGTTGTTTTTGTAAGAATAAAGGTAAGTAAAAAAAATATAAAATGCTTTACCTTTGTTCCTTTCGAAAACGTAAAATATGAGACATTTATTCCCTAAATTGATTTTTATTTCTTCTTTTTTTATCCTCTTCGGATGTAAGAAGAACGAAACGAGCGAAGTAGCAAAAACAGATGCTGCAAAAAACAGTATCGAATATGCATCTGGACTTTCGATCGTAAAATATGACGATTATTCAGTAGTTACGGTTTCAAATCCCTGGCCTAATGCGAATAAGGACTTCAAATATGTTTTAAAAGAAAAAGAAGCAAAAGTTCCGGATAGTTTACAGGCTTATACTGCAATTCAGGTTCCGTTAGAATCTGTTGTAGTAACTTCAACCACTAATATTCCTTTTTTAGAAATGCTGGAAGTAGAAAACAAGCTCGTTGGTTTTCCGCATACTGATTATATTTCGTCTGAAAAAACCAGAGCTTTAATTGATAAAGGTTCTGTGAAAAACGTTGGACAGAATGAAAAGTTAAATATTGAACAGTTAATAGAATTATCGCCAGATTTAATTGTGACTTTTGGTGTTGATAATAACAACCCAATGCTTGATAACTTAAAGAAAAGCGGATTGAATATTTTAATTCAGGGCGACTGGATGGAACAGTCTCCACTTGGAAAAGCAGAGTGGATCAAACTTTATGGAGCTTTGTTTGGTAAAGAAGAAAAAGCAAAAGAATTGTTTGATAAAATTGTTCAGAGTTACGAGCAGGCAAAAAAACTGGCAGCAGAAAAAGCAGTAAACTCTACCGTTTTATACGGATCTATGTATGAAGATGTTTGGTACGTTGCCAAAGGAAACAGCTGGGTTGCTGAGTTTATGAAAGATGCTCATGCTAATTATTTATGGGCAGATTTAAAAGGAACAGGAAGTGAAGGTTTATCTTTTGAAAAAGTTCTGGATAAAGCAAAAACGGCGAATATATGGATTGCTTCGGGCTCGTTTAAAAGTCTGGATGAACTGCAAAAGGCAAATCCGCATTATGGAGAATTTGATGCTTTTAAAAATAAAAATGTATATAGTTTTGAAGGAAAACTGGGAGCGACAGGAGGAACGGTTTATTATGAATTAGCGCCAAGTCGTCCGGATTTAGTTTTAAAAGATTATATCAAAATTTTTCACCCTGATTTACTGCCAAGCTACGAATTTACTTTTGCATCAAAACTGAATTAAATTGGCAGACAAAAAACGAAATACCATTTTATTTGTCATCTTGGCGTTAGGACTTTTGCTGATGTTTTTTGCGAGCATTAGTTTAGGATCCGTTACGATTCCGTTAAAAGATGTTTTTTCAAGTTTAACCGGCGGACATGCAGCAAAATCGACTTGGGAATACATCATTATAAATTATCGCCTGCCAAAAGCGATTACCGCAGTTTTGGTTGGAACTGGATTGTCGATCAGCGGACTTTTAATGCAGACGCTTTTTAGAAATCCGCTTGCTGGACCTTATGTTTTAGGATTGAGTTCCGGGGCAAGTTTAGGTGTTGCTTTTGTTATTTTAGGCGCTGGGTTTCTGCCTTCGTTTTTAAGTATAATTGCTTTATCGTCATACGGAATTGTAATTGCGTCGACATTTGGAAGTACATTGGTTTTATTATTGGTCTTAGTAGTTTCTCAAAGACTGCGCGACACAATGGCAATTTTAATTGTGGGATTAATGTTTGGAAGTTTTACAACTGCAATTGTAAGTGTTCTAACGTATTTTAGTACGGCAGAACAATTGCAGAAGTTTACATTTTGGTCAATGGGAAGCTTGGGAAATCTTTCGTGGTCAACAATTGGAATTTTGACTTTTTGTGTTGGAATTGGCCTGCTTTTAAGTGCTAAAAGTATCAAGCCTTTAAATGCTTTACTTTTAGGAGAAAACTATGCAAAAAGCATGGGATTAAATTTTAATCAGGCGAGATTGATTATCATATTTGCAACCAGTATTTTATCTGGAGCGATTACGGCTTTTGCCGGGCCAATTGCTTTTATTGGTTTAGCTGTGCCGCATATTGCAAAACTGACTTTTCAAACGAGTAATCATACTATTTTGTTTTGGAGCACTTTATTTTTTGGATCAATTATAATGTTGTTTTGTGATATTGTTTCGCAAATGCCAGGATTTGATGTAACGCTTCCAATAAATGCCATAACGTCTATAATTGGTGCGCCGGTTGTAATTTGGCTTTTAGTACGGAAAAGAAATTTTCAGTAAAAACCTACAAATAATTTGTATCTTTAATTTTTTAAACACATAGAAACATAGTTTTTATTTCAATTAAAGAATTAATGATTACTCAAAAATATTTAGATGAATTAACTTATGAAGTTTTGGGTGCTTCAATAGAAGTCCATAAAATAATTGGTAAAGGATTGCTGGAAAATGTTTATCATCAATGTTTGAAAGAAGAACTCTCACAAAGAAAATTAAATTTTTTCACAGAGCTGAGAGTTCCAATAATATATAAGGATAAGGAATTAGCTACAGATTTTCGATGTGATTTGTTTGTTGAAAATTGTTTAGTAGTAGAATTAAAAACAGTTTCCGAAATAAATTCGATTCACCAAGCTCAACTGTTGACCTACATGAAACTTTTAAAAGCACCAAAAGGGATTATAATTAATTTTAATTGTTTTAATATTTTTAAAGAAGGACAAAAAACACTTGTAAATGAATATTTCAGATTGCTGCCAAAACTTTAATCTCAGCTATGTTTGATTTACAAGTAAATCTTAAATTCCTTCTAATAAGACAAAGAAACCTATGTTTCTATGTGTTTAAATGAAAAATGCGATGAGGAATATTCTATCAGCTTCAAACTTAACTATTGGATATAAATCCAAGAAAGCAACTGTGACTATTGCTGAGAATTTGAATTTAAATTTGAAGTCAGGAAAACTGATCTCTTTAATTGGTGCAAATGGAATTGGGAAATCGACTTTACTGCGAACGATTACCGGAATTCAGCATCCGTTATCAGGAAATGTTTATTTGAATGATACAGCTGTTTCTGCTTATAAACCTTTGGATTTAGCGCAGAATTTAAGTTTGGTTTTAACCGAAAAACTGCCGCCGAGTAATCTTTCGGTTTTCGAATTAGTGGCACTTGGCAGACAGCCTTATACCAATTGGGTTGGAACTTTGACCCAAGTTGATATCGAAAAAGTTCAGGAAGCAATGGAGTTGACACAAGTAGAACATCTTTCTCATAAAAAACATTACGAAATAAGCGACGGACAATTACAAAAGGTTTTAATAGCTCGCGCTTTGGCACAAGATACACCGCTCATTATTCTGGACGAACCAACAACACATTTAGATTTACTGCACAAAGTTTCATTATTTAAATTGCTGAAGAAACTAACTCAGGAAACTCAAAAATGTATTTTATTTTCTACACACGATATTGATCTGGCAATTCAATTAAGCGACGAAATGATCGTCATGACTCCTGAAAATGTTGTGCAGGACGAACCTTGTAATTTAATTTCAAACGGAAGTTTTGCAGCTTTGTTCAAAGATGAACATATAATTTTTGATGCCGAAAAAGGAAAGTTTATCGTAACTTAATTTCTCGATTAACCAGTTAAACAAATAAACGATTAAACCTTTTTAAGTCCAATCTGTCTTTTAGCTTCACCAACTACAAAAGCAACTGAATTTGCAATATTAAAAGAGCGAATCAGCGGTGACATTGGGATTGTTAAATGATTTTCAAATCGAGCCATAAATGCTGCACTCAAACCAACGCTTTCTTTTCCAAAAACCAGCCAGTCGCCATCCTGAAATTCATTTTCTAAATATGATTTTTCAGAATGTGAACTCATCAAAAATACTCTGGAGTGATCTGGAATTTGCTGGATCCATTCTTCAACATTCTGATATTCGGTTACATCAAGATGCACCCAATAATCCAAACCCGAACGTTTAAGGTTTTTATCATTAATTACAAATCCGAAAGGATGAATTAAATGAAGCCGGCTTTCTGTACCTACGCACAATCTTCCAATATTTCCGGTATTGTTTGGTATTTCTGGTTCTACAAGAACTACGTTTAGCATTATCGTTTATTTGTTAATTCGTTTAATCGTTTATTTGGAAATCGTTTACTTCTAAAACGTCTCCTGCTTTTAAGTTTTGCAAATATACGTTTCCTATTCGAACACGAACGAGACGTAAAGTAGGAAAACCAACTGCAGCGGTCATTTTTCGAACCTGGCGGAACTTTCCTTCGTTTACAGTAATAGAAGCCCAGGAAGTAGGACCGTGACGCTCGTCTCTGATTTTTTTGGCTCTTGGTCCAAAATCAGGAATTTCGGTTACAGTAAAAGCAGTGCAGGGTTTTGTTTTGTATTTGCCGCCTTCAAAACCAATTTCTACTCCTTTTTGTAGTTGTTCGATGGCTTCTGGCGTAATTATACCGTCGACCTGAACATAATATTCTTTATCAACTTTTTTGCTTCTTATCTGCTCGCTTACTTTTCCATCAGTTGTCAGCAAAAGCAAACCTTCAGAATCTTCATCTAATCTTCCAATTGCCATTGTTCCTTCGGGAAAATCGTGCAGTTCGCCCAAAAGCTTTTTCTTTCTCTTCAGTTCATAAATAAATTGACTCAAATAGCCGTAAGGTTTAAAAAGAATGAAGTGTCGATGCATGTTTTAATTTTTTGCAAAGATAGTGTTGTTCTGCAAGTATTAAAGTAAATCAGGTAATCGATTATTCGTTTTTTGTCTTCATTTTTTTCAGCCATTCATATACAAACCAGATTGCTGTAATTGCGAATATAACCAGAAGTATGGTATAATAACTTTCGAAAAAATCATGAAAACAGCTTCCAATAAAAATATAGGCAGAAGCCATACACAGTTTTATTAAAATAAATTCGGCATTAGACCAGCTGGTTTTGATTTTAAAAAAGTTCATTGGTTTTAGGGTTTAAAGGTTTGATAAAGAGAAGGGTTATAAGATTTTAATTAAAGTTATGAAATTGCTTTATAAACTAAAAGCAATGTTAAACCATTTCCTTTTAAAATTTAGAATTCGTAATATTAATATAGAAACTCAAAATAATAAGGATATGGAAACTAATAATTTAGGCTCTAAAAAGATAAATGGAGCGCAAAAAGATATAGATGAAACGAAAGGAAAAAATATTTCACATGACGGAAAAGCTGATGATGCCAATTTGAAAAAAGAGGTAGTAACAGATGCTGAAGGAAATAAAGAAGTTGTGAAAAGAGCCCGAAATGAGAACGAAGATATTCAAAAAGTCAAAGATGATGTAAATCCGAATAACCCAAACGCAAACCGAGGTGTTTCATCTGATGATGAAGCTGAAAAAACGGTAGAGAATAAAGACCGTAATTCTGATATTACACCAAATCGTTATCCAAACTCGCATCCGGATAATCATAAAGATAGGGGAAATATGAAATTAGATGAAGATAATTAAATAAGAAAAAATGATCAGATTTACGTGATTTTAATGTGAAATAACATTTGATTGTGATAAAGTCTTAATCTTGTTTTAAACTCGGTTTTTCTCATGGTCGGCACATGATATCTTCGTAAATTTAAAATACAATTTATAAATATATAAAAAATGGCACTTTTAGAAAATAAAGTAGCTTTTGTATCTGGAGGCGGTTCAGGAATTGGACGCGCAGTAGCAGAAGCCTACGCTCGAGAAGGAGCAAAAGTTGTAGTTTCGGATATTAATGTTGAACACGGGGAAGAAACCGTACAAGTTATAAAAGCCAGCGGCGGAGAAGCTTTTTTTGTAAAAGGAGATTCGTCGAGTGCAAGTGATAATAAACACATGGTTGAGGTGACTGTTTCAAAATACGGCCGATTGGATATTGCCTGTAACAATGCCGGAATGGGCGGTCCTGCAAAACCAACCGGAGAATACGAACCCGAAGCCTGGGATCGTGTAATTGCACTTAATTTAAGCGGTGTGTTTTATGCTTGTCGTTATCAGCTTGAGCAAATGGAAAAAAATGGCGGCGGAAGCATTGTTAACATAGCTTCTATTCACGGTCAGGTAGCGGCACCATTAAGTCCGGCTTATACGGCTTCGAAACATGGAGTAGTAGGTTTAACTAAAAATATTGCGGCAGAATATGCTCAGAAAAAAATTCGATGCAATGCTGTAGGTCCGGGTTATATAGAAACGGCACTGCTAAAAGATAATTTAAATAATGATGCCATGAATGCCGTTGCCGCAAAAGCGCCAATGAACCGTTTAGGAACTGCAGAAGAAATTGCCGAACTGGTAACTTTTTTAAGTTCTGAAAAATCGTCTTTCACAACAGGAAGCTATATTATTGCCGACGGTGGTTATACCGCAGTTTAATTTCTGTACTAAATAATTTACGAAAAGCTGTCTCTTTTGAGGCAGCTTTTTTTGTTGTAGAAAGCGATATTTATATAAATAAAAAGTTTTTTCTTGTTAAATATAAATATTGTATGTAAAAAACTACTATAACAGAAAAAGCTTAGAAAACGCATTATACTTGAGAATAATGAAAATTAAAAGCTAAAAATCTGATTTTTTATGACATATGTTTATAAATTACCTTACAATAACTTTATGGTTTTACAATATTCTCTTAACTTTAAACGAGATAAATTTGAATTCTAAAAACTCTATTATAAAAACGTATGAAAAACAATTACTCTTTTCGTCATTTGATGACATTTTTAGGTTTTTTTTATTGCTTTACGCTAAGTGCACAGATAACAATGCCAACAGCACAATCGCTGCCTTATACTCAGAATTTTGATGGGTTGGCAGCAGGTTCAACAGTTTATCCTGCTGGATTTCAAGGATGGGCTGCTACAGCAACGGCTCCGGCTACAACATATAGTACGGCACTGATTGGTGATAAAAATTTGACAGCAAACAGTTCAGCTTCAATTAATAGTGGTAACGTGCATAATTACAATGGAAAAATTGGATTTTTGGATACAGGAAGTGCTGATTTAGCGATTGGTTTTGCTTTATCAAGTGTTGGACAGACAGGAATACAGGTTAGATACGATGCAATGGTAATTCGTAACCCTTTTGATGGAACAAGCTCAAATAATCGTATTTTAGAAATGTCATTACAATATCGTGTTGGTACGTCAGGACCTTTTATTACACTTGCTAATACAGAATATTTAAGCGGTACAGTTCTTCAGACAGGAACAGGTGTTACAACACCACAAAATCCACAAAGAAAAAAAGTGACATTACCTTCGGATTGTGATAATCAGTCTGTAGTACAGATTAGATGGATTGCGAGACAATTTTCTGGATCGACAGGAGCGCGCCCATCATTTGCAATAGACAATATTGACATTAGAAGTGATAATACAGCTCCTATTACTGAGGCTGGTTATCCTAAAACGGCTAATATTTTATCTTCAAGTTTTGATTTTATTAATAAAATTGATGAAGTTGGAAAAACATATTATGTTTTGCTTCCTGGCGGAAGTGCAGAACCAACTATTGCTCAAATAAAAGCTGGACAAGATGCCACAGGAAATACTGCTTTACAATCTGGTTTCTTGGATATAACTGATCCAGCTCAGGAATATTCAAAAACATTTACACTATTAACTTTAAATACTGCTTATTCTGTCTTTTCTATTTCAGAAGATCCTTATGATAATGTGCAGACTACAGTAAGTAAAGTAGATGTTACTACAGCAAGTGTTGCAACGCCTTTAATATCAACAACCGTAACTTCATTAGATTTAGGTCTTTCTGAGGCAAACTATCAGGATGCAGTAAATAAAAGTTACCAAATCAGCGCTGATAATCTTACGAATGATATAATAGTAACGGCTCCGGCAGATTTTACTATTTCTAAAGATAATAATACATTTTTATCATCATTAACATTTGTTCCTGCAGATTTTGCTTCAAATGCAGCTCAAACAGTTTATGTGAAATTCTCACCAACGGCTGCTGGCAGTTTCTCTGGACAAATTACACATGAGTCAACAGGAGCCGTTACTAAAACAGTTTTAGTAACAGGAATAGGTATTAATCCTTATGTACAAGGATTTAATGATGCTAATGTTTTAACAAACAGCGGCTGGACACAATATAATGTCTCAGGACCAACAAACAAATGGGTATATACTAATACCGCTAGAAACGTAAATTCTGGAACTGGTGCGGTTTTAATGAATGGATACTCTGACAGCGGAGCAAGTCAAGATTGGTTGATTTCGCCAAAATTACGTTTAAATACTTTTGGAGACTTTCCATTGTTATCTTTTTACTCTCGTAAGTTTTATGCAGGACCAGGTCTAAAATTAAAAGTTTCTACTGATTATGATGGTGTAAGTAATCCAAATACAGCTACATGGACAGATATTGATGGTAAATTTCCAACTAGTACAGGTAATTATGTACAATCGCAATATATTAAGTTAAATGCTTATAAAACAGATCATACTTATTTAGCTTGGGTTTACGAAACTACTGCGGGCGGTACTAATAATGCTTCTGAATGGTCATTTGATGATTATGCTATAACAGACGAAGCAGGTTATGTAGATTCAAATCCTGTTTTAGATTTTGGAGTTGTTGATCAGAATACCGTTTCTGCTTCACAATCTTTCAATTTTAAAGCAGAAGGATATGGAGACATTACAATTACTGCTCCGGCTTCATACCAAATATCTGCAGATAATATTTCATTTGGAACAACTGTAGTGGTTTCTGCTGCAGATGCTTTTGCAGGAAAAACACTTTATGCGAAATTTGCTCCAACAACAAAAGAATTAAAAATTTCTGGTACTTTAACAGTTACAGGAACTTCATTAAACAAACAAATTGGTTCTTTAACAGGTTCTTCTCTTCCAAAATCAGATACTTTTGATGTAGTTACATACAACATGGAGTTTTTTGGTGCGCCAACCTCTGCTTACGGTCCGGCTGATAAAGCTTTACAAATGCAAAATGCAGTTAAAGTAATAAACAAATTAGATGCTGATGTGTATGTAGTTCAGGAAATTTCGAGCGATGCGGCTATTGATGATTTAATTACACAAATGAATGTAAATGGTAAATCATTTAATAAAGTAGTTTCTACATCTTGGTCATATTCATGGGAGACTAATCCTTCAGATCCTAACTATCCGCCTCAGAAATTAGTTGTAATTTATGATACAAAAACAACTACTCTTAAGAATACTCGTGTCATGTTTAAAGAATTCTACGATGAATTACGTAACGGAACTAAATTGTTAACGAATTATCCGGGAACTAACAGTAATTTCTTTTCTTCGGGACGTCTGCCATATATGGTAACTTTAGAAACGAACCTTAACGGAGTGAAAAATGAAATCAAATTTGTAGACCTTCACGCGCGAGCTAACAGCGGAACTGATATCTCAAGATACAATATGCGTAAATATGATGTTGAGGTTCTTAAAGATAGTTTAGATACTTATTATGGAAATTCTAACATCGTTCTTTTAGGAGATTATAATGACGATGTAAAAGCTTCTGTTATTGCTGGACAACCATCTTCTTATCAATCTTTTGTTACAGATACCAACAATTATAAAGCCCTTACTTTAGAAATCAGCCAGGCAGGTGCTTACAGCTTTTTAAGTTCAGGAGGATTTTTAGATCATATTACAATTTCTAATGAGTTGTTCGATCAATATATTAATGAGTCAATTGCAGTTTATGATCCTCGTAATGATATTACAAATTACACAACGACAACTTCAGATCACGGACCGGTAATTGCCCGTTTCAACCTGAAACAAGATGTACTTTCGACACCAGATCTTGGAACTAAAAACGGATTTTACGTAAAAGCATATCCAAACCCTACATCAGACGTAATTAATTTTACAGTTAAAACAAACGAAAGTAAAAATCTTAAATTAAGACTTTACGACTTAAACGGACGTGCTTTAGGAAATCCAATTGATATTCAAAGCAGTGAAGAAGTAAATACAACTGTAATGTCTTTACGCAATTTAAATTCAGGACTTTACATTTACACTTTATCAGAAAACAATAATGTAGTATACAAAAACAAAATCTTAAAGAATTAATTAAGATTATATTAATTAAAAAAAGGCAGTTCAATTCGAACTGCCTTTTTTGTTTTTTTATTATTTTTTGTCAAGCAAATGTTTCGCGCGATTTAAGTCTGTTTTGTCAGAAACAGATAAGAAATAGTCCAATTGCCATTTCTGTGTTTTTTGAGCCTGTTTACTCGTTGTTTCATCCCAAGGCGGATAAACTCTCGTTGCCCTTATTCCTTCTTTAGTTTCTGAGGTAAAAACACCTTTTTTCAGTAAAATTTCTTTTGGAAAAATAAACTGTCCCAATAAATCCTCTTTTTGAACACTTACAATAACAAAATCGATGTCATCTTTATAATCAAAAGGCTCAATTATGCCGTTTATATTGCGTTTCCATAAAGTTACAAACTGACCCGTTTTTGTGGGCGTAATTTTGGCAGATCTAAATTTAATCTGGCTTTCGCCGATTTTAAAATCAAACGCATCATATTCCTGACTTTCCTTTTCGGGTTGAGGTTCAGAACATTCAAAACCGCAGATGTCATAAACTAATTCTTTGGCAGTAAGTAAATTTTTAGGAAGACTTAAGTTTTTCCAATTGTTTTTAAAAGTCATTTTAAGTGAAGTATTTTTCGAAATTACGAAAAAATAACCTCATTAAAAGTTAACATTCAAACCAAAATTTAATCCCCATTGAAACTGATTGAAAGACTGGCTGTTTAAAGGATTTGCATAATAATTTACAGCCGGCTCTACAAAGACATTTGTTTTCTTGTAAACGCGATACTGAATCGTACTGCTTAATGTAGAACCATACACGTAATCATTTGCGTTTATATTTTCGCCAATAGAAGTACCGTCTAAAGCCACATTATTCGAAATTAATTTACCAACAAAAGCCCCGGTATTTAAATTGATGCTTGTTTTCTTTCTGTTAAAAATCGAATACGAAACCTCCAAAGGCATTTCCAGATATCGCAAATTCTGATCTAAATTACCAGTTTGAATATTACTGCTGTTTATTGCTTCCTTTGCATTATTTGAAACCAGTACATAATTAGCATCACTGGTAAATTGTGTTGGACCTGCACTTTGAGCAAAATAATCAACCGGTGTAAAAAGAGCACTGTTTTTGGCATTGTAATACGAAACATTGGCAACACTCTGCCCAAGTTCATTAATTTTAAATCCAGAAGCAACGGCCCATTTTTTATTGATTTTATACTGTGTTTTTACACCGTATGAATTACTTTGTTTAGAATCGTTTACATTTCCTAAAGTTTTGTTTTTGCTGTAGTTTTCAGAATTTGCAACTCCGGCAAAAACTTGTAAAGCCCATTTATCAGCTTTAGAAAGCAGTTTGTCTTCTTTTTTCTTTTTCTCTTCTTCTGGAGTTACAATTCCTTTTTCCAGATTTTGAAGTTCAGCCAGCTGTGCAGAATCTTTTTTAGTTAAAACATTCACGTTTGTAAAAGCAGTATTTCCTTTCGAATTGTCTTTTTGAACACTTGCAATGCTTTTATCAGTTGATGTTTTTTGAATGTTTTGTTTTTCTTTATTAGAATTTACAGCATTTTGATTTCCATTTAAACCAGAATTTGAACCTGTAAACGCAATAGTATTGTTGTTTTTTGAATTTGGAATATTTTCAAAAATTGAATTAGAGATTTGATTTTTCTGACCTGCATTAAATTTATTCTGTTTTCCTGCATTAAATGTTTTCTCCGCAAGAACCTTATCTGCGTTTCTTTTTTCAATGTCTGATAACTGACTTTTTGATGCCGAATTTAAACGATCAGCCTGATTAGGACTAAATGTTTTTTCGGCTACTGCCTGATTTGTTTTCCCGGTTTTATTACCAGAAAATTGATTTTTAGAAGCCGGATTAAATGCATTCTCTTTAGCAGGAGCGTATGTTTTTTCGGCTACTGCCTGATTTGTTTTTCCAATTTTATTACCAGAAAATTGATTTTTAGAAGCCGCATTAAATACATTTTCTTTAGCAGGAACATAGGTTTTTTCTGCAACAGTCTGGTTAGACTGACCATTTTTACTGCCCGAAAACTGATTTTTAGAATCCGGATTGAATTTGTTTTCTTTTACAGGTGTTAATGATTTTTCAGCTACAGTTGTATTATTGTTTAAACTGTTTTTTGTCCCGTTTGATTTTGGTGCAAATGAATTGTTATTCAATTTGTTTTGAGAATCGGAGCCAACTGTTTCTGTTTGCTGCGTTTTGTTTAATTGATTTTCGGATTGATTTATTGTTTCTTCTGATGATGAAATTTGATTGTTGTTTTTTGATTGATTATTGATGTCGTTTTCTATAGAACGTTCAGTATTTTTATTTGTCTTTTCGGTATTGTTTTCTTTCTGATCAAGTACAATGCTGTTGTTTTCTAAAGTGTTATTTTGAATTGGGTTTGTCTGTTTATCACTAGAAGAAAAATGTAAAACAGATGGAAGCATTAAGCCTAATAATAAGCATGCAGCAGCCGACCACCAAAGAATAACTCTCTTCTTCTTTTTAGGTTTGTCTAGTTTTTCTTCAATCTGACTCCATAATTCAGGAGGCGGAACACTCGAAAAGTCTTCCATTGATGAAAAAATATCTTCTATTTTGTGCTTCTTCATGCCGTCTTAAAATTTTTTATGCTCAATATTTTTTTTTGCAAAATGTGCTTTGCCCGATTTAAATTTGATTTTGATGTTCCTTCTGAGATTTTTAATAAATCGGCTATTTCTTTGTGCTTCATTTTTTCAAAAACATACAGGTTAAAAACCGTTCGGTACTGATCTGGTAAATCCCGTATATATTCCAGTAATTTTTCTTGTTCTATTGGGAGTACTTCGAGTTCTTCTTCTTCAACAAAATCTGTATCCGGATCAAAAACATCCAAAAAGAAACTTTCTTTTTTCTTCTTGTTTAAAGTCTCGATGAGTTTGTTTATAAAGATCCGTTTGAGCCATCCTTCAAAACTTCCCTCAAATTTATATTGGCTTATTTTCTGAAAAACAATCACAAAGGCTTCCTGAAAAACATCTTTTGCATCATCTTCATTCTTCATATATTTAAGGCATATACCATATAAAACAGGAGAGAACAACTGATAAATTTTCAGTTGTCCCTCTCTGTCATTTTTCATGCACAGCTTAATATATTTTTCTAAATTGTCTTTCAAGAAAATGGTTGCTTTTGGTTTTGCAAAAATAGTTTTTATAAGGTTATAAAACTACCTTTTGTAGATAGTTCGAACAGGATCAGCATTATTACTTGTAATTGTTAGGTTTTGATTATCAAGGTTTTCTATGATATATGTTTTCCCTTCAAAAGTAATTAAGTCATGCTCTGCCTGATCTAAAAAACCAAGGCCTTTTTCTATTTGATAATTGCTTACTCTAATTTCAACATTGTTTTTATACGTAATAACTTTTCCTTCCGGAGTAAAAATTACCTTTTTTGTAAACCCAATAGTTTTAGGCGTTACCGTATAAGGATTAGAACCGCTCCCAATTGATTTTTCCCATATCCAAGTGTTTACAATCGAGCCCGCACCTTCAGTTGTAGATTCTAATGAATATGCCGAAGAAAAAAGAGTGATAACAATTAAAAATATAAAATGCTTTTTCATACTGCTGTTATTTTAAGCTTGTAATTTTATCCTGAATCGCTTTTTTAAATGCTTTTACCTCAGTGCTTTGATCTGCTGTGTCGGTATTGTCGATAAAAACTTTAGTAACATCAATTCCTTTGCGTAATTCAAAGTAGATACCTTGTGAATCAGGAGCACCGTAAGTTTTAGTCTGACCTTTTAAAGCAGTAATTTCAGCAGGAATGCTTTTTGAGAATAAAGTATATTCGCTTCTTTTTGCTTTTTGAGAATATTTATATTGGCTGAAATCATATTTACCAGTTACTACATTCTGAAAAGTCAAAATGTTATAATCATTGATTTGGAAGAAAGAATTAGTAGTGCCAAAACTTCCAATTATAATATTATCAGCACTTTCGTTAGTTCTGTTAAAATAAATAGGTTTACTAGTTTTTGGGATCAGGATAAAATCTGATGGATAAGTTGGAGCCTGAGTGATGTTTTCGCCTGCAAGAGGTGCTTTTTCAAAAAAGTTAATGGTAATCTGGCAGCTGTTTTCTACCATTGAAGTTATTTTTATGGCATAACCGCTTGTAGGTTTTGCACCTGCAAAAATTCCAACCAATAAATTTTTACTAAAATCAATGTTAGGATCGCTTGCCACAGAACAAGTATTTTCATGTTTTGTAAAATAAGTATCCATTTTTTCTTGTGACTCCAGTACATAAGCAGTCGGGTTATTTGGAAGTGATTTTACACTATAATTACATAAAAGAGGAAAACCTGTAAAAGATACATCCACATCGTTTCCACAGCTTACATTATAATCGTCGTTATTAAGCGAGCATCCATTCAATCCAAAAGCTATAAATAAGCTCAACATTAATTTTTTCATGATAAAATTTTAATAGGTTATATCATGTAGATGAACGTCTTATAAAAAGGTTGCGTAAAAAAATATTTTTTTAAGGATTTCCGTAAATCTTATTTAGATTGTTTGTTTAATTTCGAACTTATACTAATTCGTGAAATTTTAATTTTTAGAATCACGAACTACGTATTATTGCGTACTTTTACTTAATAAAAACTTAGTTATGTTTGATTTTCTTCCATATTTAATAGCTTTTGTAGTGGCTTTGTTCTTAGGTATTTACTTAGGAAAAATATTGTTTTCGGCTAAATTTCAGTCGGAGAAAGTTTCTTTGGAAGAAAGGCTCAATGCAAATACCAATCAGTTACAGCAGCAAAAAGAACAGTTTGAGATTGAAAGAAACAATTTTCAGAAACAGTTTCAATTATCCAATTCTGAAAAAGAAAGCATCAGAACAGAAAAAGACAGTCTGGCAATTCAGCTTTCTAAAAAAGAAGTTGATTTTGAAAACTTATGGGAACGCCACAAAGAGCAGAAAGCCGAAATAAACGAACTGCAGGAAAAATTTACCAAAGAGTTTGAAAATCTTGCCAATAAAATCCTTGAAGAAAAATCGGCGAAATTTACAGAGCAGAACAGCGAAAACATGAAAAATATTCTGTTACCGCTTCAGGATAAAATTCACGTATTTGAACAAAAGGTAGATCAGACTCATAAAGAAAGTATTGATTATCATGCCGCACTCCGTCAGCAGATTATTGGTTTAAGCGAGATGAACGCACAAATGAGTAAAGAAACCCTAAACTTAACCAAAGCATTAAAAGGCGACAGTAAAATGCAGGGTAATTGGGGCGAATTAGTTTTAGAACGAGTTCTCGAAAAATCAGGTTTAGAAAAAGGCCGTGAATACGAAGTACAGCAGAGTTTTGTAAATGCAGAAGGAAATCGTGTTATGCCCGATGTGATTATCAATTTACCCGATGGAAAGAAAATGATTGTTGACTCTAAGGTTTCTCTTGTTGCGTATGAAAGATGGGTAAACGAAGAATCTGATTTATTGAAAATCGATTTGCTGAAAGAACACGTTTTGTCGATAAAACGTCACGTAGAACAACTCGGAAACAAAAATTATCATGATTTATATAGAATGGAAAGCCCGGATTTTGTTTTGCTTTTTATTCCAATAGAACCCGCTTTTGCCATTGCCTTAAACGAAGATTCGACATTATATACAAAAGCTTTCGACCGAAATATTGTAATCGTAACCCCAAGTACATTATTAGCTACTTTGCGAACAATTGACAGTATGTGGGCTAACCAGAAACAACAGGAAAATGCTTTTGAAATTGCCAGACAAGCCGGGGCTTTATACGATAAATTTGAAGGTTTTGTAACTGATTTGGTTCGAATAGGAAACAAAATAAAAGATACAAAAACAGAGTACGAAAACGCCATGAACAAATTGGTCGACGGAAAAGGAAACCTTATTACAAGCGTAGAAAAATTGAAAAAAATGGGAGCAAAAGCCAAAAAATCACTTCCTGAAAATATTATCAACAGAGCTTTAAATTCTGATGAAACCGAATTATTGAATTAAAAAACATTTAAACACATAGAAACATAGATTTTTTTTATGTGAAAGAATTAAAAAAGAAACTAGTTTCTAATATATAGTCCCGAAGCTTCGGGATTGTTAATGCAAGTGAAACGCCTTTAACGACATTGAAAAACTATGTTTCTATGTGTTTAAAATAATAATTATAGAAATTTCCAAAAACAAAACAAACATGACTGCAGATTACAAACCCGTTTCATCATCAAAAATTAGTATATCAGAATTAATGCTGCCTTCGCACACCAATTTCAGCGGTAAAATACACGGAGGATATATTCTGCAATTGCTGGATCAAATTGCATTTGCTTCTGCATCAAAATTTAGCGGTAATTATTGTGTAACGGCTTCTGTAGATACCGTAAACTTTTTAAAACCAATAGAAGTTGGAGAATTAGTAACTATGAAAGCTTCTGTAAACTATGTAGGAAGAAGTTCCATGATTGTGGGTATTCGTGTAGAAGCAGAAAACATCCAGACCGGAGTCATAAAGCACTGTAACTCTTCTTACTTTACAATGGTAGCCAAAGATAAAGATGGAAAAAGCGTTCAGGTTCCAGGACTTATTTTATCTAATCTCGAAGAAGTACGACGTTTTAGAAAAGCAATCAAACATATTGAAGTTAGAAAGGAAATCGAAGAACACGAAAAAATTACGACCGTAAACTCAATCGAGGACTTAGCGAGTTTAGATAAATACAATGTGCTTTTAGAAATCAGCTAAATTTTCCTATCTTTATTTGAGTACATTTAAAAAAAAAAAGAAAACATGGTAAAATTTGGATATACAATTTTGTACGTCGAAGACGTAGAAAAATCAATAGAGTTTTATGAAAACGTATTTGAATTTGAGAGGAAATTTATAAGTCCTGATAACGATTACGGAGAATTAAACACAGGAGAAACCACAATTTCGTTTGCATCAAAAAAATTGGGAACTCAAAATTTAGAAGATGGTTTTCTGGAAAGCAGTTTAGAAGATAAACCTTTTGCAATTGAGTTGGCTTTTATAACAGACGATGTTGGGCATTTGGTACAAAAAGCAACTTCATTTGGAGCCGTTTTAGTATCAGAACCAAAGAAAAAACCTTGGGGACAAGTTGTAGCGTATGTAAGAGATACGGATGGTTTTTTATTGGAAATTTGTACGCCGGTACATTCTTAAAACATAGAAAATATACATTTTATACATTATTATTTTCTGCCGATATACATATTCCGTTAGGAATTTAATATCGGTAGAAAAAATTTAAAATTACAGCCCATATTTTGTCCCGTAGGGACATTTCATTTCACATCTCACAATAAGCATTTCACAAACAAAAATATTCACAAATATTTAGCATTAGTTCGGGAACTTTGCATATAGAAATTTCGTAACTTTAAGTGTAATCAATGTGTTACAGGATTTTTTCACGGAGTACTGCCGTTCTGTTTTTTTAAAGGCCAGTTTTTTCTCTTCTTAAAATTAAATAGAATGACATAATTGTTTAACTGCTGACGATTATGAAAAGAACTACATTACTTATTTTACTTTTTACCGCATTTTCATTACTTGCTCAGGATAAATTTAAAACAACTGCAGCAATTGTAAATTTTGAAGCTTCTGTTCCTTTTTTTGAAGAAGTAAAAGCGGTAAATAAGCTCGGAACTATTGTTCTTGAACCTTCAACCAGTACTTTAATCTGTACGGTTGTTATCAAAGATTTTCGTTTTAAAATGGATTTAATGCAGGAACATTTTAATGAAAATTATATTGAAAGCCATCGTTATCCTAAATCTGTTTTTAAAGGGAAAATCGAAAAATTTGACTTAAAAGATGTTGACGGACTTGAAAAAGAATACGATGTAAAAGGGAAACTTTATCTTCATGGAAAATCGAAAATAATCGAAATGAAAGCTTTAATTAAGCGAGTTCCTGAAGGAATACAAATTTCCTGCAATTATCCTATTTCAGTTTCAGACTTCAATATCGCCATACCAAGTGTCGTTGCCAATAAAATTTCGAAAACAGCCAATACTAATTTACTTGGTGTTGTACAAAATGGAGAAGAAAAAAAATATCTGACATTAAAATAAAACTTTAATGAATACAGCTTATTAATGCTTTTTCTAAATCTGTAAATTGAAATTCAAAACCTGTTCTTTGTATTTTTTCAGATGACACCCTTTGTCCTTCTAAAACAGCTTTGCTCATTTCGCCTAAAACAATTCTCAAAACAAAAGGAGGAACTTTGGGAAGCCATATTGCATATCCGTATAATGAAGCTAATAATCTGGAAAATCTAGCATTAGTTGTATTATCAGTAACAGCAGCATTGTACGGGCCATGCATTTGGTCATCTGTAACCGCTTTGCAATAAATCTGGCATAAATCTTCAATATGAATCCATGGCAGATATTGCTTTCCGGTTCCTAATGCAGCGCCAAAACCAGACTTAAAACTCGGATTCAGTTTTTTTAAAAAACCTTCATCTTTACCTAAAACAATCCCGGTTCTGATTTTTACAGTTCGAATTCCTAATTTTTCAATTTTATCAACTGCATTTTCCCATATCTGACAAGTGGTTCCTAAAAAATCATCTGCAGGCGGCGCGTCTTCTGTACAAACTTTATGACTTGTTACTGCGCCATAAATTCCAATTGCCGAAGCTGATATAAAACCATTTAGCTTTTTATTGTTTTTTTCTAAAACAGAAAAAATTAAATTGATAGGTTTTACACGACTGTCTATAATCGCTTTTTTTCGTTTTTTTGTCCAGCGTTTTTCAACTATTCCTTCTCCGGCTAAATGAATTATAAAATCAGCATTAAGGACAGCTTCTTCTTCAATATAGTCCTTATCTAAATTCCATTTATAGTAAGTAACTGTATCCGTGCTTTCTTTTTTGTTTCTACTCAAAATTGATACAGTAAATCCGGCTCCAATAAGAAGATTTGTGAGGTAACTTCCAATAAAACCGCTTCCGCCTGTTAATAGAACATTTTGAGCCATAATAGTTTATAATATATTTAACAGTGTATATTGTTTAAGGATAAGTAAAGGTACTTAAACAATGTTTACCTTTATGGCAAATTCTAAATTTTAATAAAATGGCGGCTAAAAAAAAGGTAATTACCAAAGATGAAATCGTTTCACTATATATGGATCACGTTTTAGAAAAAGACCAAAAACCAAAATCGGTTTATCATTTTGCTAAAGAAAATGATTTTACCGAAGCCGATTTTTATTCCTTTTTTGGAACACTTGAAGGTTTAGAAAAAGAAATATTCCGACTGTTTTTTGAAAACACAGTCAATTTACTTCACACAAATGAAGAATATCAGCAGTATGATATGAAGAATAAAATGCTGAGTTTCTATTTTACTTTCTTTGAAGTTTTAACAGCAAACAGAAGTTATGTTTTGCAGACGCTTAAAACAGACAGAAATCCGCTTAAAAATTTTGTACAGCTGACTACACTTCGTGAAAGCTTTAAAAATTATGTTTCAGAAATCCTGACTGATGATTACAGACTGGAGCAGGAAAAATTTCAGAAGTTTCAGGAAAAAGCTATTCAGGAGTCGGCTTGGCTGCAATTAATGCTTACGATTAAATTCTGGATGGAAGATGAATCAGCCGGATTTGAAAAGACAGATATTTTTATCGAGAAATCAGTTAATGCTTCATTTGAATTAATGAATGTAGCGCCAATGAATCATTTAATAGATTTTGGAAAATTTCTATTTAAAGAAAAAATACACAGCAGACAATGAAAACGATCGATTATATTCCAACTTCAAAAATAGAAAGAGCCGGAAAACTGGTTCAAACCGGAGCAAAAATTGGAGTAAACTATATTAAGCATTATGCCGAAAAAGTAGTAAATCCAGATTTGACCCGAGATAAACTAAACGAAAATAACGCCGAAGATATTTACGACGGACTAAAAAGCTTAAAAGGAAGCGCCCTTAAAGTCGCGCAGATGTTAAGTATGGACAAGAATTTTCTGCCTCAGGCGTATGTAGAGAAATTCTCTTTGTCACAGTTTTCAGTTCCGCCGCTTTCTGCACCTTTGGTTTTAAAAACTTTTAAAAGTAATTTTGGTAAAACACCTTATGAAATTTTTGATGAATTCAACCCAAATTCGGTAAACGCAGCGAGT
Source organism: Flavobacterium sp. KACC 22758 (assembly GCF_028736135.1). NCBI lineage: Bacteria > Pseudomonadati > Bacteroidota > Flavobacteriia > Flavobacteriales > Flavobacteriaceae > Flavobacterium > Flavobacterium sp. KACC 22758. The sequence goes on along the minus strand of NZ_CP117878.1, from coordinate 4,603,343 downwards.
ATTGGTCAGGTTCATCTGGCTAAGAAAAATGATAAAAAACTAGCCGTTAAAATTCAATATCCAGGTGTTGCCAATAGTATTTCTTCAGATTTGGCTTTGGTAAAACCAATCGCAATTCGAATGTTTAACCTTCAGGGAAAAGATTCTGATAAATATTTTAAAGAAGTTGAAGACAAACTAATCGAAGAAACGAATTACTTACTTGAATTAAAACAAAGTCAGGAAGTAGTTGATGCCTGCAGTAAAATAGAAAATATCATTTTCCCGAATTATTATCCAGAGTTTTCATCAGAGAAAATCATTACGATGGATTGGATGACAGGAATTCATCTTTCTGAATTTACAGCTAAAAATACAGATCAGGAAGTGGGCGATAAAATAGGGCAGGCACTTTGGGATTTTTATATGTACCAAATTCATGTTCTTCGAAAAGTTCATGCCGATCCGCATCCGGGAAATTTCTTGGTTAACGATCAAAATGAGTTAATTGCTCTGGATTTTGGTTGTATGAAACAAATTCCTGAAGATTTTTATACTCCGTATTTTGAGTTGATTAACAAAAATGTGATTACCGACCAAGCACTGTTTAATAAAAAGTTATTCGAATTAGAAATTCTTCGTCCAGATGATACGCCGGCAGAAGTAGAATATTTTACAGATATGTTTCATGATTTGTTGTCGCTTTTTACAAGACCTTTTCAAAACGAAACTTTCGATTTTGCCGATGAAACTTTTTTTAACGCTATCGCCGAATTAGGAAAACGTTTCTCCGAAGATACCAATCTGAAAAAAATGAACGGTAACCGTGGTTCAAAACATTTTATCTACATGAACCGCACTTTCTTCGGACTTTATAATTTAATGTTCGATTTGAAAGCGAAAATCGTGGTTGATAATTATTTGAAGTACTAGTCATTGCGAGGAACGAAGCAATCTCACTTTAGTGATTTTAATAATGTGGTTGCTTCGTTCATCGCAATGACTTTATGTATTGAACTTTGTCAAAGTTTTTTTTTCGTCGAGATGACAAGATTGCGGGTAAGCGTCCAGTAAAAACTTGAAACCTGAAACCTGAAACAAAATAAAACTTATTTCAAAATCCCCGCTTTGTAAGTTGCAATCGCACGATCTCTTGCAAAAGCATGATCTACCATTGGTTCTGCGTAGCCAAAATCAAATTCTGGAATCCATTTACGGATATATTTTCCTTTTTCGTCAAATTTCTTTTGTTGGATTTCAGGATTAAAAACTCTGAAATAAGGCGCAGCATCACAGCCAGTTCCTGCTGCCCACTGCCAGTTTCCTACGTTTGAAGCCAATTCAAAATCTAGTAATTTTTCGGCAAAATAAGCTTCTCCCCATTGCCAGTTAATTAATAAATGTTTGCATAAAAAACTGGCCACAACCATACGAACGCGATTGTGCATATAACCCGTTTCGTTAAGCTGACGCATTCCTGCATCGACCATTGGATAGCCTGTGTTTCCAGAACACCAGCGTTTGAAATCTTCTTCGTTGTTTCGCCATTGAATTCCGTCATAAGCCGATTTAAAATTATGGTTTACGCAATTCGGAAAACTAAAAAGAATCTGAATAAAGAACTCTCTCCAGATTAATTCACTTAAAAAAGTTTGATTTTTTCCATTTGCCCAGTTTACCAGTTTGCGAATGCTTACCGTTCCAAAACGTAAATGCGGCGAAAGGTAAGAGGTACTGTCTAAAGCAGGAAAATCGCGTGTTTCTTTATAATTGGCAATTTGTGTTAAGTTGTGAGGCAGGACTTTTATAGTGCTTCTTTTAAAACCAATTTCCGTCAAATCAGGAAATGAGAATTTGGTTTTGGCAAAATTTGAATGCAGCGAACTTGAGTCACATTCAGGAACTGTTCCTAGAAAGTGATATTTTTCAAGCCATTTATTTTTATATGGAGTATAAACGGTGTAGGGACTTCCGTCGGCTTTTGTTATTTCTTTTTCTTCGAAGATTACATGATCTTTAAATGAAAAACATTCGATGTTATTTTCTTTTAAAAAAGAACAAATTATCGTGTCACGTTTGATGGCAAATGGTTCGTAATCTTTATTAAAAAATACGTTTTGAATGTCAAATTCTGAAAGAAGTGATTTCCATACTTCTTTTGTTTTTCCTTTTTTAATTAAAATTGAAGATTCAAAAGTATTTAATTCATTGTTTATTTTTTGAAGTGAATCATATATAAAACTCACTCTGGCATCATTTTTAGGCAGATTGTCCAGAATATCTTCATCAAAAATAAATAAAGGAATTACAGGAAGATCAGATTGTAAAGCATGAAATAATCCGGTATTGTCTTCTAAACGCAAATCGCGTCTAAACCAGAAAAAGGAAACTTTTTGTTTTGTCATTGTGTAGTTTTCGCTTGACGAGTATTTTGTATTGTGAATAATTCTAAACACATAGAAACATAGATTTTATTTTTTCTTGCAGAAGAACAAAAAAAACTGGTTTCTAACACATAGCTATGTGTATTTTTGATAAGTGAAACGCCTTTTTCTGCGAAATGAAAACTATGTTTCTATGTGTTTAAAAAATAAAAAATTATATACTTTTTTGCTCTGCGTTAATTTGAATAATCTTTGGCTGTGATTTTGAATTAAACAATTCTTCGATTTTGTTATGACGGAAATCGAAAATAGTTTTCAATTTATTTTTTACTACTAACAGATTCATTAATCTTCCCAAAATTCCAAGCGGGAGTGCGTAATGCACTATGTCAGTCATTTTGGTGCCGCCATCGGCAGTTTTTTCAAAAAAGTGTTTGTGATGCCATAATTTGTACGGGCCAAAACGCTGTACATCGATAAAATATTCGTTTTCCTTACAAGCCGTAATTTCGGTAACCCAGGAAATTTTAATTCCTAAAAGCGGCCTTAAAGTATAGGTTATAATTTGTCCGTGATACATTCGTTTATCGTCAAAATCTTTAATTTCAAAATTCATGTTATCAAGCGTAATGGTCTGCAGGTTTTTTGGACTGGAGAAAAAATCCCAGCAGTCTTCAACGCTGGTATTTACATATTGAACGGTTGCTATTTTGTATAATTTCATAAATCAGTTGTTGTAAATGTTACTAATCAAGTTACATTTTATAATACTTAAACGGTACAAACAACATTCCGAAACATTCTCCTTTTTCTTTGCCTAAATGTTTATGATGTATTTTATGAGCTTTTCTGAGTGCAATAAGGTATTTGTTTTTAGTGTTTTTAAACCATTTAAAACGCTGATGAATCAAAACATCATGAATTAAAAAGTAACAAGCTCCGTAAAGTGTAACACCGCAGGCAATGAAAAACAAATAATTGAATCCGCCCTGAACACCAAAATAAAATAAAAGAATACTGGGAATGGCAAAAATGACAAAGAAAATGTCGTTGCGCTCAAAAGTATCCTCGTATTTCGGCTGATGGTGGTCAGAATGAAAATACCACATAAAACCGTGCATTACATATTTGTGTGTAAGCCAGGTGACACATTCCATAAACAGAAAAACGCCTATAAAGATTAAAAAAGAAATCATTTTTATAAATGTTGTAAATTAAAATTATGACTTTATTTTTTTTGAGTTTAGCTTTAGATTATAAAAGATTGACTCTAAAAGTTTTTTTGTTTTTAAACACATAGAAACATAGTATTAATTGTTGCAAAAGGCGTTTCACTTGCATAAACGCACATAGAACGCTATGTGCTAGAAACCAGTTTCTTTTGATATTCTTTCAGATAAAATAAAAACTATGTTTCTATGTGTTTAAAAAAAATTAAACCAGCTTCAATTTATAAGTAACAAACGACTGCGCCAAAAGCCCGGCTTTTGTATAATTAGAAACCCTGATTCTGGCATTTCCAATTTCATGCGACGGCGTATTTTTTAGTTTTTTGAGTAATTTTTTATAATAAACATAAGCTGTATAAACTCCAAACTTGGCTTCGATTGGCAGTTTTACGATTCCCTGATAAGCAATACGGAAATCTTCTTCAATTTCTTTGATGATTTGTTCTTTTGAATCTTCATTGAAATTGCTGAGGTTGATTCCAGGAAAATATGCCCGGTTCAAAATCGTGCTGTCATCTTTTAAATCTCTCAAAAAATTGACTTTCTGAAAGGCAGATCCTAAACGCATGGCTTCTTCTTTTAGCTGTTCGTATTTTTGTTCTTTCCCCGAAACAAAAACCTTCAGGCACATTAGGCCCACAACATCCGCAGAACCGTAAATATAATCAGCATATTCGGTTTGGGTATTGTACGTTGATTTAATCAAATCGAGTTTCATGCTTTTTAAAAATGCCTGAACCAAATCGTCGGTGATGTTATATTCTTTTACAGTATGCTGAAAAGAGTTCAGAATAGGATTTAGGCTGATTCCTAATTCCATTGCTTTATAATATTCTTTTTCGAAATCATCAATCAGGTATTCTTTTTCATAATCATGAAAAGAATCTACGATTTCATCGGCAAAACGAACAAATCCGTAAATGCTGTAAATAGCGTCGCGAATGCTTGGCGACAGCATTTTTACGGCAATTGAAAAAGAAGAGCTGTAGTTTTTGGTAACCAGCTTACTGCATTTAAAAGAAACGGCGTCGAATAGTGATTTCATTTTTTTAAGATCTTAAAGATTTTTGAATTAATTCAGCGGCTAGTTTTCCAGAAATTAACGCAGGGGGAACACCTGGGCCGGGAACAGTTAATTGTCCTGTAAAATATAAGTTATGAACTTTTTTGCTTTTTAGTTTTGGCCGTAAAAAAGCCGTTTGCAATAAAGTATTGGCCATTCCGTAAGCATTTCCTTTGTACGCATTATAATGTTGTACAAAATCATTTTTACAGAATGATTCCTTAAAGATAATATTATTTCTAATTTCTTGTTCTGTAAGTTGTTCAAAACGAGTGATTATTTTTTCAAAATATTCTTCTCTAAGTGATTGATTGTCTTCAATTCCGGGTGCAAGCGGAATTAAGAAAAAACCGGTTTCCATTCCGTCTGGCGCACAAGTCAAATCAGTTTTGGATGGAAAATTGGCATAGAATAAAGGTTCTTTGGGCCATTTTGGTTTATCATAAATATCAATTGCATGCTGATCAAAATCGGTATCAAAAAATAAGGCGTGATGCGAAATGTTTTCGATTTTTTTATTGAAACCAATAAAAAACAGGAGCGAAGAAGGAGCGAAGATTCTACTTTCCCAATAATTATCAGAATAAGCGCGATGTTCTTTTTCTAATAAAGTCTCGGTATGCTGATAATCGGCTCCACTTAAAATAATATCAGATTTTATGATTTCGCCATTAATAACAATTCCTGCTGCGGTTTTGTCTTCAACAATTATTTTTTCGATTGGCGAATTGGTTTTAATGGTTACGCCAAGTTCCAAAGCTAATTTTTCGATGCCGCGAATAACATCAAACATTCCCGTTTTGGGATGCCAGGTTCCAAGACCGAAATCGGCATAATTCATAAAATTGTAAAAGGAAGGTGTTTTGGTTGGTTTTGCACCGAGAAACAAAACCGGAAATTCAAGAATTTGAATCAGTTTTTTGTTTTTGAATTTTTTACGAATATCAGCACTAACATTTCCTAAAAACTGATTGAGTTTAAGGGCAGTTTCTTTCGTAACCAATTCAAGCGGAGAAACTCCGGGACGATACACCAAATCTTTTATAGCAATATCGTAATTGCTTTTGGCTTGATTGATAAAGGTTTCAAGTTTTTGACCGCTTCCTTTTTCAATTTCCTCAAATGTATTTTTGATTGCTGCAAGATTATCATAAATGCTGATAAAGTCATTTATGCCAAAATAAACCCGATAAGCCGGATTGAGTTTTACAAGCTCATAATAATCTGAAGGTTTTTTGTTGAAATCCTGAAAGAATCGCTCAAAAACATCGGGCATCCAATACCAGCTTGGTCCCATGTCAAATGTAAAGCCGTCTTTTTTAAATTGTCGGGCACGGCCTCCAATTGTTAGATTTTTTTCATAAATAATCACTTTGTTCCCTTGTTGTGCCAAGTAACATGAAGCGGCTAACGAAGAAAAGCCTGATCCTATTATGGAGATTGTTTTTGTCATTTGTTTAACAAATATACAAAAACTTTAAACAAAGTAATTAAATTGTTTCCATTGTTTCTTCCATAGAATCGAAAATTCGGATTCTTTCGGGTAAATTTTTTCTGTCGATATGTTCAACCATTTTGCCCATAAGCCATACTTCATTGTTTTTTTGAAGTAGTTTTTGTCCCATCGATTTTACATATTGATTAATAACACTTCGATCCGGCTGTATGGTCATAAACGAAACAAAAGTGATGTTTTCAAAATGTTTGGTTAAATCCTGTAAGTTTTCGATAGGCATGCTTTCGCCTAAATAAATAGTTTTGTATCCTTTTGATAAAATTTCATATTGAAGGTACAATAAACCAATTTGATGAATTTCATTTAACGGAAGAGAAAGCACGAAAATTCTGTCGGTTTTTGTTGGTTTCTGAATCTGCAGGCTTTCGGTATAAATTAAGATTTTCTGTTTGATCAAATGACTCATAAAATGTTCATTTGCAGGAGTTATGGTTTCAGACTGCCATAACAATCCCAATTCTTTTAATAGTGGTAAAAAATGCTCTTTAAAAACTTCTTTGAATGTTTTCTCAGAAATAAGCCAGTCAAAAGTGTTGAAAAATAATTCCTGGTCAAAATTCATCATCGCCATTTTAAAAGACGTAATGGCATAATTTTGAGAATTTTTCTTTGATATGATTTCGCGGACTAATTGAGGGATCTTTTCCTCGGGATAAGTTGCGATTTTAGAAATTTTATAACCGTATTCGTGTAATAAAGTAATATTTAAAAGTTTCTGTAAATTCTGCAGGTTATAAAGCCTGATATTAGTATCGGTACGCATTGGTTCAAGGATGTTGTATCTTTTTTCCCAAATACGAATTGTATGTGCTTTAATTCCGGATAAATTCTCAAGATCTTTTATACTGAAAACAGTTTTTATATTGTTTATCATTTTTTTTGGTTAAGTGAACAAAAGTAAAATAAAATCTCAAAAAACCCTCGCAACTTGTTAAAAATCATAGATTACTAGAGGGTTACGTCGTTTTTAACTTTAAAATTATTAACTAATAAAATGATTTGAAAGATTTTTTGGCGCATAAAAAAAGCAATCTGTAAATAAAGTTTTACAGATTGCTTTTGCTTGTTTTTTGCGTTTGGTTATTTACAAAATGAGTTTCTGTTTTTTATGGCGCTTTGGCTTCCTAATTCGATTGCTTTTGAAAAATCTTTGCATGAATTTTTCTTGTCTCCAATGTTGTTATAAGCCAAACCTCTTAAGTTGTAGGCAACATAGTCTCTTGGGTTTAAATCAAGACAAGAGGTGCAGTCACTAATTGCTTCTTTAAAGTTTGATAGTTTAAAGTTTACATTGGCACGGCCTGTAAAAGCATCGGCATTCATGTTGTCTAATTCGATTGTTTTGTTAAAATCAGACATGGCGCCTTTTAAATCGTTTAGTTTGAATTTTGCAACGCCTCGATTTTGATAAGCTTCAACAAATTTAGAATCCTTGCCGATGGCTTTTGTGTAATCGGCGATTGCACTTTTGTAATTTCCGGCTGCAGCTTTATTAAAAGCTTTGTTAAAATAAATTGCTGCGGTTTGTGACCACGACGAAAAGCTTATCATAATAAATGATAGTACTAGTAGGTTTTTCATAAGACTAATTTGGGATTAGTGGTTTAATTATTTCTAAACGAAAATAAGAAAGTTTTTTTTGTAAGAGGATTTTTGGATCTGAATTTTTTCATCTGATTTTCACAATAGAAGTGTAAGTGATAAAATCAAAAAAAGTATGAAAGGAAAAGTAGTAAATAAAAAAAAAGGCCAAGTAAAAAATACTTGACCTTTTGTGACCCGACTGGGGCTCGAACCCAGGACCCCATCATTAAAAGTGATGTGCTCTACCGACTGAGCTATCGAGTCTGTTGTTTTCTCGAATGAGGGTGCAAATATAAGTACTTTATTTAGTTTATAGCACCTTTTTTTGCAATGATTTTAATAATAAATTTGATTGTAGTTGTAAGTGCTTATTATGCAGTAGAATATGTTTCTGTAAAAATAAAAGTGCAGAATTTGAAGTCCTAATTTTCTGAATTATTTATTTGATTAGTTTCTCAAGTCTTTGCATCATCTCGTCTTTTTCCTTCAACATCCTCTCATACAAAGCAATTTTTTCTTCATGAAGCTGAATTATTTTGTCGATTGGATTGGTATTAAATGTAGGGCTATAACCTGTATTTAAAAAAGCTCCATTATCAAAAGTATTAGAAATAATGTTGATCGCTTGTTCTTCGTTAAAATTCTGAAAAGCTTCCATCGGAATTTTTAATATTGCAGAAATTTGTTTTAAAAGGTTATCCTCAATTACATCTTTCTGCTCCAATAAAGAAATTTTCTTTTGACTCCAGTCTTCGCCTAAATCATACGCTAAAGCTTCTTGTTTTATGTTAAGCATTTCTCTAAAACGTTTTACGTTTCTTCCTTGATGTATTTTTTGTTCCATAATGAGTATATATTTTCTAAAGGCTCAAAGATAAAAGCCGTACAGATTGAAAAAATCTGATTTTCAAAGATAAAAAAATATCCTGCAAAATATCTTTTTGTCAGATATTATATCTGCTTTGTGGTATTTTGTTTCTTTTTAAATCTCTAATTTCTGAAGGTTGTTTTTACTGTTTAAAACTTTCAGGAAGTATAAAGGGAGAATCTTAAAGGCAAAAAAAACGGGACAAAGCAGATTTTCTGCTTTGTCCCGTCAAGTGACCATGGAGGGATTTGAACCCTCACGCCCTTGCGAGCACCACCCCCTCAAGATGGCGAGTCTACCGTTTCTCCACATGGCCGATAAAGAAAAAAGGTCGAGTAAAATAAATTACCCGACCTTTTGTGACCCGACTGGGGCTCGAACCCAGGACCCCATCATTAAAAGTGATGTGCTCTACCGACTGAGCTATCGAGTCATTGCTTTCAAGAAATTTAATTTGTTAATCACAAAATTTGTGACCCGACTGGGGCTCGAACCCAGGACCCCATCATTAAAAGTGATGTGCTCTACCGACTGAGCTATCGAGTCATTTAATTCCTTGAATGCGGGTGCAAATATAAGGAGTTTTTTTTGAAGTTTCCAAGCAATTTTATCATAAATTTGTCTTTTTTTTGGAAAAGTTTCCAATCGCTTAGTTTATAAGGTTTTATTAATATGAAAAAAATTGTATTGTTAGGTTACATGGGCTGCGGAAAGTCTACAATTGCCCAAAATTTGTCAAAAATCACCCAAATTCCGTTTTTAGATTTGGATATCTGTATCGAAAAAAGAGCAAATTTGTCGATAAAAGAGATTTTTGAGCAGCACGGAGAGATCTATTTTAGAAAATTAGAGCACGAAATGTTTCTTGAATTACTTCAATCTTCAGAAAATGCTATTATAGGTTTGGGTGGAGGAACTCCATGTTACGCTAATAATCATTTATTATTGCAGCGAGACGATATTGTTTCGGTTTATTTAAAAGCTTCTATTGATACTTTATATAATAGATTGGTACATAATAAAAGTAAACGTCCTTTAATTGCTAATATGGACGAAGACGAAATGAAAGAATTTATCGCAAAGCATTTATTCGACAGAAGTTTTTATTATAACCACGCACAGCACAAAGTGGCAGTTGATAATAGAACAATTGACGAAACGGTTCAGGATATTTTGGATATTTTAGCTTAGAAAAGCATAATTGTCTCCATTTTCATCAAAAACAACCTGAACGTGTTCTAATAAAGAAGTTGATAAAGAGATTCCTTTAAAATCTGCTTTTACAGGGTATTTTTTATGATTTCTGTCAACAAGTACTGCTGTTTTGAATTTCTTAAGCGGAACGTCAAGGAAATGGCGGACAGCATAAATTAAAGTAGTTCCTGAGTTTAATACATCATCAACCAGTACAAGTCCTTTATTTTTATAATCTTCTTTGCTTAAAGAAGTCTGAATAGGGGACTGTGGGTTTTGTTTGTCAATTTTAACTTCGCAAAGAGAAACTTTTAATGTTGAAATTGTGCGTAAAGATTCTGCCAGTTTTTGAGCAAAAACAGAACCATTAGATGCGATTCCTGCAATTACAACTTCTTCTTCGTCAACAAAGGTTTCGTAGATTTGATAAGCGATACGTTTTATTTTGTGTTCGATTTCCTGATTTGTTAAGATGATGTTTTTGCTCATGATTATTTTTTTTGCTAAAATACGATTACAATTTTAGATTTTAGATTGTAGAATTCAGATTTTTGAATTGAAATTTAAATTTCATCTTCGTTTTCTTCGTCAATAAAATCATTTCCGTAATCGTCGATATCTCTCCTGTCTTTTTTAGTTGGTCTTCCTGTTCCGCTTTTACGGTAATGCTCTTTAGAAAGTTTCAGTAGTTCTAAATGTTCGTAAGCTTCCGGCGGTGTTTCATTTTTTCGGTATATATCAACGAGTTTTGCACCTACACGGCTTTCAGGAATATCTAATACCGTTATAATTTGTGTAATTTGATCTTTTCTAAAGGTAATTCTGTCAGTAGGGAAAACCTCTTTTGATGGTTTTGCAACTAGCCCGTTTACAGTAATTTGGTTCTTTTTACAAGCTTCGGTTACCATATTTCTGGTTTTGTAATAACGAACGCACCATAAGTATTTATCTATTCTCATAATTTTTCTAAAATCCAAGTTAAATTCTTTACAAAAATAAATCAATATTGTATCTTGCGCACCTAAAAAATTAACAATAATGAATAAATTTAAATATTATTTTGTTTTATTACTCGCAGGACTTGCAATTGTATCTTGTAATAAAAAAGATGATGATGAAGAGATTGTGCCTCTAAGAGATTATCAAGAACAATATAATACTGATAATGCAAATATTGAAGAATATTTAAATACCTATTTTATAACAGTAACAAATGCTCCGGGAGAACAAACTGATCAGGATGTTACATTTACTAAAATTACTGATCCTTCAACACAGCCTTCAATAATGTCTTACCTTAATAGTCCAACATTTCCAAAGCTGTTAAAAAGACAAGTGCCTTTGCATGGTATTGTATATCAAATGTATTATTTGGTTTTGAGAGAAGGTACCGGGACTTCGCCAATGAATACTGACGGTGCATTTACATCATACAGAGGTGAGTATTTAACTCGCGTTGCAAAAACAGATACTGAGGCAGAACATTTGTCAACAACGTTTTTTGAGCAGGTTTTATTTCCAACTAATGCATTAGATTTGTATGGTACGATTACTGGCTGGAGCGAGGCTTTTCCTCAATTTAAAACAGGTACAACTACAATGAAACCTGACGGCAGTATGAAATATGAAAATTTTGGTGCAGGTGTATTATTTATTCCTTCTGGTTTAGGTTATTATGGTTCGGGAGCAAGTGCGATCCCGGCTTATTCTCCTTTAATTTTCAGCATTAAATTATATGATTTAACTCGTTTGGATCATGATTTAGACGGTGTTTTTGATTTTGAAGAAGATATTAATGGAGATGGATATGTATATGATTTTAGAAATACCACAAAATATCCTACTCCTCCTGCAAATCAATATGATGATGATACAGATAAAGACGGTATAGCAGATTTCTTAGATACAGATGATGACGGTGACGGTTATTCTACTCTTTTTGAAATTACAAAACCTACTGGAACTGAATTTTTGGGTGGTGTGAGTAAATATTATCCATACAATCCTGTTTCTGATAATCCTGCGACGCCAAATTATGATGAAACAGAATTATATGGTATTCCTAGAAGACCAACAGGAGAATTAACAAATCCTAATTTACCTGAATCTATTAATAATCCTAGAAAGTTTGTCGAAGATGATTATTTAGCTGCAGGAAGAAAAAGAATTCATTTAGATAATACATATCCTTATAAAAAGAATTAAGGAGCGAAATAAATAGAATAAAAAACCTCGAAACTCAAATTTCGAGGTTTTTTTATGACATTTTTCAATCCTTAAAAACTTACATTCAATTGTTTTTGCTGGTGAATTGTGAATTCAATTGATTGTGATGTGGGCTGAAAAAAGAAAAGCCTCGAAATTTGAGTTTCGAGGCTTTTTTGTATGTGTGAAAAGATTACTTTCTTTTGATAACTTTTTCTACAGCTTCAACAATCGCTTGATTGTTTAATTTGTATTTTTCCATTAACTGCTCAGGAGTTCCAGATTCACCAAAACTGTCTTTTACAGCAACAAATTCTTGTGGAGTTGGATTGTTTAAAGCTAATACGCCTGAAACGCTTTCTCCAAGACCTCCTAGGTAGTTGTGCTCTTCTGCAGTTACTACACATCTTGTTTTAGCAACCGATTTAAGAATTGCTTCTTCATCAAGAGGTTTAATAGTGTGAATGTTGATTACTTCAGCAGAAATTCCTTTTGCTTCTAAAGCTTCAGCAGCAATAAGAGCTTCCCAAACTAAGTGTCCTGTTGCGATAATCGTAACATCTGTTCCTTCGTTTAATAAAATTGCTTTTCCAATTACGAATGGTTCGTCAGCTGGAGTAAAGTTCGCTACAACTGGACGTCCGAAACGTAAATAAGCCGGTCCGTGGTGGTCTGCTAATGCAATTGTAGCAGCTTTAGTCTGGTTGTAATCGCAAGTATTGATTACTGTCATTCCAGGAAGCATTTTCATTAATCCGATATCTTCTAAAATTTGGTGAGTTGCACCATCTTCTCCCAGCGTTAAACCAGCGTGAGAAGCACAGATTTTTACATTTTTATCTGAATAAGCAACAGATTGACGAATTTGATCGTAAACTCTTCCTGTAGAGAAGTTAGCAAAAGTTCCAGTAAATGGAATTTTTCCTCCAATTGTTAAACCTGCAGCGATTCCAATCATGTTTGCTTCAGCAATTCCAATTTGGAAAAAACGCTCTGGGTGATTTTTTTTGAAATCATCAAATTTTAATGATCCAATTAAGTCAGCACATAATGCTACAACATTTTCATTTTTTTGACCTAGTTCAGTCATTCCCGCTCCAAAACCAGAACGAGTATCTTTACTTCCTGTATTTTCGTATTTTTTCATTTTATTTCTTTTGAGGTGCTAAGCTTCTAAGTGACTAAGTTTCTAAGCTGAAAACTGTTCACTGAAACTGAGTACTTTTTAATAGTCTGCTAAAGTTGAAACGTTTTGAGCTAAAGCACTAGTCAATTGGTCATTGTTTGGTGCTTTACCGTGCCATGCATGAGTATGCATCATGAAATCTACACCATTACCCATTTCTGTATGTAATAAAATACAAACTGGTTTTCCTTTTCCTGTTCTTGATTTAGCATCAGTTAAACCAGCGATGATAGCGTCAATGCTGTTTCCTTCTTTAATTTCTAAAACATCCCAGTCAAAAGCTTCAAATTTAGCGCGGATACTTCCCATTGGTAAAACTTCATCTGTTGTTCCGTCGATTTGTTTTCCGTTAAGGTCGATTGTTGCAATAATGTTGTCTACTTTTTTAGCAGAAGCGTACATAATAGCTTCCCAGTTTTGACCTTCTTGTAATTCTCCGTCTCCGTGTAAACTATATACAATATGATTGTCTTTGTTTAATTTTTTAGCTTGCGCTGCTCCAAGAGCTACAGATAAACCTTGTCCTAATGAGCCAGACGCAATACGAACTCCAGGTAAACCTTCGTGAGTAGTTGGGTGTCCCTGTAAACGAGAATCTAATAATCTGAATGTAGCTAATTCTGAAACTGGAAAATAACCGCTGCGTGCTAGAACGCTGTAAAAGACAGGAGAGATGTGTCCGTTTGAAAGGAAAAATAAATCTTCTCCAATTCCGTCCATATCAAAACCTTCTTTGCGGTCCATTATATTTTGATATAGTGTTACCAAAAATTCAGTACAACCTAAAGAACCACCTGGGTGTCCAGAGTTTACAGCATGTACCATTCTAAGAATATCTCTTCTTACTTGGATCGTTAAATCGCTTAATTGTTGTGTGTTAGGCTTCATTTTATATGTAAAATTTTAAACTGTAGCAAAAGTAACGGATATTTTGTGGGGAGACAAATGATTTTCTGCTTTAGTTTGTTTCAATTGTTAAATTTTTTTGCTCTTTTTTTATCAGATTTGGAAAAAATACAAGAAGTTGATAATTGCATATAAAAATTTTGCCGCAGATTAAATGAATTAAATGATTTTAGAAATCAACTGAATTCGTTTAATCTGCGGCAAAAAATATTCTCGAAATTGATATACTTTTTAATTCGTATCGCTTTCGCTGTAATAGTTGTTTTCTTCATCTTCAGAACCAATGTCTTCCTGCTGGTCGTCTAGTTCAGAACCTGGAACATCTAAATCGTTGCCAATTTTATCACTGTTCTGTTTCCATTCGTGATTGTCATTGTTAATTATTCTTTCTCCGGAAATATCTTGAGGGTCAATATCTTCTAATCTTTCTTCTTGATTGTAAATATCTTCGTTTGCTGGGTAATCCATGTTTTCAAGGTTTTTTTCAATTTTTTCATCCTTGATGTCATCTAATTTATCTTCTGAGTTTATCATGATTTCTATATTTAAAATGTTCTTAATAAAGTTATGAAATCTATGGTTTGAGTTCTTATATTTTTAAAATCAGAATCTTATAGTATTCGCATCAATATAAATTCATCTAATGGAAGAGATTTCTTTCCAGGTAATTAATTGAATGTTATTTTTTTTAAGTTTTGCTTTGCATTCATCGCTGGTGAAAAAATCAAAATCTATTTGACGCCATTCTGAACCAAAATTAGGATGGTTAACCGTAATTCCCTGCATTTCAAAATCATCATATGCAGGATGAAGCAGGAAAACATTGAATCCCGAAATAATATTGTCTAAGGCTTTTTCATATGATTTTCTAAGTTCACCTTTTTCGAAATCTGCATAATATCCAATAAGAAGATTATCAGCTAAAAGAGTGTCTTCAAAATTGTATTGTTTATCAGATAAACTTATAGATTCTACAAAACCTTTATTAATGAAAACCGGTAAGTTGTATGTTTTTCCTAATTCTCTATAAATATCTAAAATTTATGGTGTTACACCAACACTGCACATATGTGAATCAAGATGTGTGGGCTGAATGCCAAATTGCAGCGCTTTTTCAATTTGAGCAATAAGTTCTTTTTTAATTTCAGAAAGTTTAGCGTTGTCTTTAAAATCTTTTCTGGTTTTATAAAAATAACCGTTTTGATCTGCTAAGCTAGAAACTTCGGAAATAGGAAGGACGGGGCCAAACTTGTAATTTTCCCATTCGCAAGTCAGAGTTAAATGAATACCGCAATCAAAATCCGGATTGTTTTTAGCAAATTCAGCCATTTCGTAAAACCACGGACAAGGAACCATAATGCTATAAGAGTTTACAGATCCGTTTTTGAAGTGCTTTTATTGTAGCCTGATTTTCTGAATGTGATAATCCGGCGTCATCAGCATGAATAATTAATAGTTTGGCATTTTCGGGATATCCAAGTTTTTGAGCTAAATTCATTTGATTTTTTATTGTTGCGGATATACTGTGTGAAGACCTTGGCTGAACTCTGTCTGACAGCATTACATTTCATTTTTAATAGATTTTACTCAAATTTAAAAATTTCTGAAGTTTAGCTTTTATGTTGTTTTCGAATTAACTCAATTTTATAATTGACAAATAATCTAATTAATTAAATTTCCGTGAAATTAGATTATCTTTGCCGACTGAAAAAAGAAACAAATGAAGTTCGATTTATTACAAAAAGATCCGCAGTCGAAAGCAAGAGCGGGGAGTATTACTACTGATCACGGCGTAATTGAAACGCCTATTTTTATGCCGGTTGGAACGGTTGCATCTGTAAAAGGTGTGCATCAGCGTGAGCTTAAAGAAGAAATAAATCCGGATATTATTCTAGGAAACACTTACCATTTATATTTACGTCCGCAGACTGAAATTCTTGAAAAGGCAGGCGGACTGCACAAATTCATGAACTGGGATCGTAATATTTTGACCGATTCTGGAGGATATCAAGTATATTCTCTTTCTTCAAATAGAAAAATTAAGGAAGAAGGGGTGAAGTTTAAATCGCATATTGACGGTTCATATCACTTTTTTACGCCAGAAAATGTAATGGAAATTCAGCGTACGATTGGAGCCGATATTATTATGGCTTTTGATGAATGTACGCCTTATCCTTGTGATTACCGTTATGCACAGCGTTCTATGCACATGACGCACCGCTGGTTGGACCGTTGTATTAATCATTTGGAAAAAGTTCCTTATAAATACGGTTACGAACAAACGTTTTTTCCAATCGTTCAGGGAAGTACTTATAAAGATTTACGCCGCCAGTCAGCAGAATATATTGCTAATTCTGGCCAGCAGGGAAATGCAATTGGCGGACTTTCTGTTGGTGAACCTGCTGAGGAAATGTATGCCATGACAGAAGTTGTCTGCGAAATTCTTCCTGAAGATAAACCTCGTTATTTAATGGGAGTTGGTACTCCTATAAATATATTAGAAAATATTGCGTTAGGAATTGATATGTTTGATTGTGTTATGCCAACGCGTAATGCAAGAAACGGAATGTTGTTTACAGCAAACGGAACAATAAATATAAAGAACAAAAAGTGGGAAGCAGATTTTTCTCCAATTGACGAAATGGCGCATACTTTTGTTGATACAGAATATTCAAAAGCATATTTACGTCACTTGTTTGCTGCAAATGAATATTTAGGAAAACAAATTGCAACAATACATAATCTTGGTTTCTATATGTGGTTGGTTCGTGAAGCTAGAAAACATATCTTAGCGGGCGATTTTAGACCATGGAAAGAAATGATGGTTAAAAATATGAGTCAAAGACTATAAAATGCGTTAATTTGTTTAATCGTTTATTCGGTTAAACGGTTAAACAAATAATCGATTAAACTTTGTTATGTTAACAATAATAGACAAGTATATTTTAAAAAGATATTTAGCCACTTTTTCGGTGATGATTTTGTTATTTATTCCAATTGGAATTGTAATAGACGTTTCGGAAAAGGTAAATAAAATGCTGGAAAACAAAATTCCGTTTACACAAATTGCGATCTATTATTACAATTTTACAGTTTATTTTGCCAATTCACTGTTTCCAATTTTTTTGTTTTTATCGGTAATCTGGTTTACTTCAAAACTGGCGAATAATACAGAGATTATAGCTATTTTAAGTTCCGGAATTTCTTTTACGCGTTTCTTGCGTCCTTATATTATTGGTGCATCGATTGTTTCTGTTTTTGTGCTTTTAATGGGATTTTTTATTGTGCCTGCGGCTAGTGAAGGATTTAATAATTTTAGGTACACGTATTTAAAAGGAAATGGTAAACAGCTCATGCGGGGAGAAAATACCAATGTTTTTAGACAAATTAACGATCACGATTTTATTTTTGTAAATAGTTTTAATGAAGAGTCAAAGACAGCTTTTAATTTTACTTTAGAGCATTTTGAAAAAGAAAAATTAACATACAAAATAACTGCAAGTCGTATAAAATGGGATCCAAAAAAGAAAATATACACTTTATACGATTATACAAAAAGAACAGTTGGAGATTTGAATGATGTTATTGAAAAAGCTCCTGAGAAAAATGTAGGTTTTAAATTTGAACTTGCAGATTTGACTCCTGTTGTTTATATCGCAGAAACACTGACTCTGGGAAAACTAATTGATTTTATTGAAAAAGAAAGAAAAAGAGGTTCTGGAAATATTAATACTTATTTAGTGGTTCTGTACAAAAAATACAGTGTGCCGGTTTCAGCCTTTATTTTAACTATTATTGCTGTAGCAGTTTCTTCAATGAAGCGCCGCGGCGGTATGGGAATGAACCTTGCTATTGGAATTGCTATTGCATTTTCATTTGTATTCTTTGATAAAATCTTCGGTACACTTGCCGAAAAATCTACTTTTTCACCTTTATTAGCTGTTTGGTTCCCAAATATTGTTTTCGGAATTTTGGCCGTTTATTTATTACGTAATGCGAAACGATAATTTAAAAAGTTATTTAAATCTTCACTTAATAGTTTTTATCTGGGGTTTTACAGCCATTTTGGGTGCTTTAATTACCATTGATGCCGATAATCTAGTTTGGTACAGAATGTTAATCGCCATGATTTTTCTAGGCGGATTTATTGCATTTAAAAAGCAGTCTTTTCAGGTTCCTGTAAAGGAATTTTTTAAATTGATTTTTGTTGGATTATTGATTGCATTGCATTGGATTTTCTTTTTTAAGGCAATTCATGTTTCTAATGTTTCAATCACCCTTTCTATATTTTCTTTAGGAGCATTTTTCGCCTCTTTATTAGAACCGTTATTTTACGGACGAAAAGTACTTTGGTATGAAGTTTTCTTCGGACTTGTTATTATTGCAGGTTTGGGACTGATTCTTCAGGTTGAAATAAAATATCTTACGGGAGTTTATTATGCTTTGGCAGCGATCATTTTAGGCGTTTTATTTACTTTAATGAATGGAAAATTAATCTCAGATCACGAACCTTCGGTTATTACTTTTTATGAATTTGGAGCGGGAGTTTTCTTCATTACGATTTATTTTTTATTTCAGGGAAAATTTACAGCAGATTTCTTCCAAATGTCCTTAAATAACTGGGTTTTATTGTTGATTTTGGCTTCAATCTGTACAGCTTATGCCTTTACGGCTTCTGTAAAAGTAATGCAGCGATTAACACCCTATACAGTAATGCTAACAACGAACTTAGAACCTGTTTACGGGATCGTTTTGGCTTATTTTATTTTAGGAGGAAAAGAAAAAATGAGTGTCGAATTTTACATAGGCGCCGTTATAATTATCATAACAGTTATTCTAAACGGTGTTTTTAAACATTATCAAAACAAGAAGGAAAACTTGTAATAGTTTACTTATTTTTAAATTGCATTTTTATACTTTAAATAACAATTAACTTCGCCAATGATATAATATTTTTATATTTGCGGTTCGATTTACAAACAAAATTCAAAAATACATGGAATATTTAGATTTTGAGCTTCCAATTAAAGAACTTGAAGAACAGTTAGAAAAGTGCGTTATTATTGGAAAAGAATCTGACGTTGATGTAACACCAACGTGCAAGGAAATCAATAAAAAATTAGAACAGACTAAGAAAGATATATACAAAAACCTTACGGCTTGGCAGAGAGTACAACTGTCAAGACACCCAAACAGACCTTATACTTTAGATTATATCAAAGCAATTTGCGGCGATACTTTTTTAGAGCTTCATGGAGACAGAGGCTTTAAAGATGATAAAGCAATGGTGGGCGGTTTAGGTAAAATAAACGGTCAGTCGTTTATGATTGTCGGGCAGCAAAAAGGTTACAATACAAAAACACGTCAGTACCGTAATTTTGGTATGGCAAATCCAGAGGGATACCGTAAGGCTTTGCGTTTAATGAAAATGGCAGAGAAATTTGGTATTCCGGTTCTTACTTTAGTAGATACCCCGGGTGCATATCCAGGTTTAGAAGCTGAAGAAAGAGGGCAGGGAGAAGCTATTGCCAGAAACATTTTTGAAATGGTTCGTCTGCAGGTGCCAATCATTACGATTATCGTAGGTGAAGGTGCTTCGGGAGGAGCATTAGGAATTGGTGTTGGAGACAAAGTTTATATGTTAGAAAACACTTGGTACTCTGTAATTTCTCCAGAATCATGCTCTTCTATTTTATGGAAAAGCTGGGAGTACAAAGAACGTGCAGCTGAAGCTTTAAAACTGACTTCTTCTGACATGAAAAAACAAAAATTAGTTGATGATGTAATTCCAGAACCACTTGGCGGAGCGCACTACGACCGCGAAACTACTTTTAAAACAGTAGCGGATTACATTACTAAAGGATATAATGAATTAAAAGACTTATCAACAGCCGACTTGATTGCCCAGAGAATGGACAAATACAGTAATATGGGCGAGTATAAAGAGTAAATTCATATTTAATGATTATAAATCCGAAGCCCTGCGGTTTCGGATTTTTTTTTGGTTATCAACAAAAAAAACATATTTATAAACAACTGAATAGTTATAACTAGATAGCAATTTTTTTTTAAATTTTGTTACTTTCGCTATATGGAAAATTTCAAGAATGTAAACCCCGTAAAGGTCGATAAAACCACAATAATTAATCTCGAAAAAGGAAAACTCCCTCCGCAGGTTCTTGATTTAGAAGAAGCTGTGCTTGGTGCAATGATGATTGATAAAAAAGGGGTAGATGATGTAATTGATATTTTACAGCCAGATGCTTTTTATAAAGATGCGCACAAACATATTTTTGAAGCAATTCTGCAGCTTTTTACAGAAACACAGCCCATAGATTTGCTGACAGTTTCGACACAATTAAAGAAAAACGGAAAATTAGAATTAGCAGGAGGTGATTTTTATTTAATTCAGTTAACGCAGAAAATTGCATCTTCTGCCCACATCGAATTTCACTCACGTATTATTCTTCAAAAATTCATTCAAAGAAGTTTGATTAGAATTTCTTCAGAAATTATTGAAGAATCTTATGACGAAACTACAGATGTATTCGATTTGCTGGATAAAGCCGAATCTAAATTGTATGAGGTAACACAGGGAAATATCAAACGTAGTTCTGAAACTGCTCAGAGTTTGGTTCTTCAGGCGAAAAAACGTATTGAAGAAATTGCAGGAAAAGAAGGTTTGAGTGGTGTTGCAACCGGATTTGAAAAATTAGATGAAGTAACTTCGGGATGGCAGCCTTCGGATTTGATTATTATTGCGGCACGTCCGGGTATGGGTAAAACCGCATTCGTACTTTCGATGGCAAGAAACGTTGCCATTCAGTTTGGACATGCGGTGGCAGTTTTCTCTCTGGAGATGGCTTCGGTTCAGTTAATTACAAGGCTTATTTCTTCGGAAACAGGATTGTCTTCTGAAAAATTAAGAACAGGAAAATTAGAAAAACACGAATGGGAGCAGTTAAGTACTAAAGTAAAAGATTTAGAAAAAGCCCCATTGTTTATTGATGATACGCCTTCGCTTTCAATTTTCGATTTACGTGCAAAATGCCGTCGTTTGGCATCGCAGCACGGAATCAAATTAATTATTATTGACTATTTGCAGTTAATGACTGCCGGAGGGAATGGTAAAGGAGGAGGAAACCGTGAGCAGGAGATTTCGACTATTTCCCGAAACTTAAAAGCACTGGCAAAAGAGCTAAACGTTCCGGTAATTGCACTTTCACAGTTATCGCGTGCGGTTGAGACCCGTGGATCAAGTAAACGTCCGTTACTTTCGGATCTTCGTGAATCTGGTGCGATTGAGCAGGATGCTGATATTGTATCATTTATTTACCGTCCAGAATATTATAAAATTGAAGAATGGGATGATGATGAGGCATCTCCAACTGCAGGACAGGCAGAGTTTATTATAGCCAAACACCGTAATGGTGGATTGGAAAATATTCGTTTAAAATTCTTAGGACACTTAGGTAAGTTTGACAACCTTGAAGATTTTACAGGAGGTTATGATGATTTACCTTCAAAAATGAATCACGAGGATAATCCATTTATTACTAAAAATCTGCCATCAGCCAATGAAGCATTTGGAAGTAACCTGAATGACGATGATGATGATAGTGATGTACCGTTTTAATCAGAATAAAAATCCTAATAAAAACCTTTGTAAGTATGTTCTTTCAAAGGTTTTTTTTATTTTAATTAATTACATAATCGAATCTATAATTTACCCCATAATATTTCTTACATAAAAATTAATTCGGTAGTTTCGCTAGACCATAAACAAATTAACTAATATTAAATTTTAAAAAAACTATGAGCGAAGAAGCCTTTCCAGACGCAGTTCTGATTCCTTTGGGTATAGCCAAAGAGTGGGAAAAAAGGTATCAAGATGACACCACCATCGAAGATCCTAAAACCAAAGTAAAATCTTTTTTAATTCCAAGAGAAACTTTAGAAAAAGTTTTAAAACTTGAAACTGAGGTTGTACGTGCATGTCTTGCTATTAATGACAAAGACGAAAGAACCTTACTTTTTGTTGGAGCTAGATTAGATAAGGAAACTGGTAAATACATTGATGTTTACGGAGAAGGTTCTTCTTATATGGCTAAATCTGCAGCAGATGATGCTGAAGAAGTAGTTTATGACGGAATACGTCCTAGTCCGCCATTTTAATTCTAAAATATTATAAAGTATATAAAATGATTGATATTTTAGTGTACTCTACATATTTTGTTTTAATAGTAAACTTAATAGCCTACTCATATAGCTTTTTCCGAAAGGAAAAAGCTAATGTTTTCCTTCTCTGCTATTTAGCTTTTTCAACTGTGATGCAATTGTCAATGGAATTATTATACCATTTAGGAATGACTAATTTGGTAGTTGTCAATATGTTTTTTGCTGGACAAATGTTGCTGCTTGGAATGTTTTACAACTCGCTGACAAATGTTAAAAGCCAAAAAATGTTTATTAAAATTAGTTTAATAACTGCATTATTAGTTTTAGCTATACAATTTTGTATGAATTCAAGCGTATTTCTTAAGTTTAATTTATTTGAAATTATCTTAACCAATCTGCTTATTGTGGTTTTTGCTCTATTTCACTTTTATAATATGCTTACAGAAGATAAAACATATTATTATATAAGTGTAGGTCTCATATTTTACTTATTAGCGAGTACAGTATTGTACTTAATTGGAAATCTTTCTATAGGTTTGAGTGATGATGTCAAGCTTTTAACCTGGATATTAAACAGCTTTTTAGTTTTATGTTATCAATTTTTTATTTTGTTCGAATGGATAAAAAGTTTTTCAAAAAAAGCATTTTCACCTAATAAAACTACCTTGAAATAAATTTGATATGAATACCCACTCAATACCAGAAAAAGAGCTTGTCGCTATAATATTATATATATCACTTTTCTTTATAATCGTTTCAGTCGTACTGATCGTATTTTTCTATTTCTCAAGAAAAAAAATCATTCAAAAAGAATTAGAAAAGAAAGATTTAATACTTCAGTATCAAAAAGAACAGTTACATGCTGTTTTGCAGATACAAGAAGAAGAACGCAAACGTATTGCTCAGGATCTTCATGATGATATTAGTTCTAAACTTAATATTGTTTCTCTAAATACACACTTGTTGTCAGCGCCAAATTTAACAGAAGCTGAAACAACTGAAATTACAGACAACATTATAAATTTAACGGCAAAAGCTTTAGAAAACTCAAGGAAAATTGCGCATAATTTATTGCCTCCGGTTTTCGAAAAGTTTGGACTTCATGCAGGTATAGAAGAATTATGCGGGGAATTTGAGAGTAGTAAATCGGTAAAAACCTATTATAAAAACGAACTTGATTTTGATGATAAAGAAATCGATCGTCATTTGCATGTTTTTAGAGTTTTGCAGGAACTAATGAATAATTCTCTTCGCCATGGAAAGTCTAATGAAATCTGGATTAATTTTAAAGAAGACAAAGGAACAAATACCTGTTATTATAAAGATAATGGAGTAGGATTTGACAGCGAAGATTTTGAAAATTACAGAGGATTGGGAATGAAAAACATCAACAGCCGTATTTCTTTCTTAGATGGAACGATCAGTTTTGAATCTGAAAAAGGAAAAGGAGTTGAAGTTATATTTACATTTTAAGTTAAAAAGCGAATTTTACATCAATAAAATAAGGCAAAATAGCTTTTTTTGATTCATATTTCGTATTTTCGATATACCAAACGACCAAAAACGTAAAAAATGAATGCCATTATCAAAATAGCTTTAGTCGACGACGAAGTTTTATTCCGGAAAGGAATAGCTTTTTTATTGCAGAGGGAAGATAATATTGAGATTGTTTTTGAAGCTTCAAACGGAGAAGACCTCGTAAATAAACTTCTTGAAAATGAAATTAAACCAGATATTATTATCATGGATTTAAAAATGCCTGTTTTAAACGGCGTTGAAGCAACAAAAATAATTAGGAAATCTTTCCCTGAAATAAAAATTATTGCACTTACCAGTTACGATTCAAAATCTTTTATTGCCAATATGATTCAGGTTGGCGCTGTTGCCTATTTAATTAAAAATACAACTCCAAAAGATTTAATTAAAACCATTAATGAAGTTAATAAAAAAGGATTTTATTATAACGAAAGTGTTTTGAAGACTATTCAGGAAACAATAGTTTCTTCAAAAAATTCAAAAGGAAATCTGGAAACAAGTTTTCTTTCTCCAAGAGAAATAGAAATTTTACAGCTTATTTGTCAGCAAAAAACAACTTCAGAAATTGCTGAACATCTTTTTTTAAGTCCAAGAACAGTTGAAGGGCATCGAAATAATTTACTTCTTAAAACAGAATCAAGAAATATTGCCGGTTTAGTGGTATATGCTATTCAAAATGAAATAGCAGTTTTAACGCTTTAACTTCCGCTTGTTAAAAACTGAATAGATAAAACATAATAAGCTACAATAGTAATTACAAGAACTCCAAGACCAATTTTTTGCATTACATTTAAACCTCTAGGCTGATGATTATTTTCATTAAACTTCATGACTGTTGTTTTTTTATGGCGGTTATTTAGATTAAGGATTTCAAATGTAAGTAGAAAAAATAGTACAAAAACAGGTGTTTTTACCTGTTTTTACGAAAAGTATGGTCAATTTTACCAACGTAAAACTTTAACGTACAGCATTAGGGCAAAACCTTTGGATCGGTTATGTTTTTAATGACTTCCTCATTATCTTTACTAAAATATTTTTTTGATGAAAAAGAGTTTACTGTATATTTTTTTGCTGGTATTTTCATTACAAACGAAGGCATCTTTTATTTTACTTCCAATGGATGAGACTACACAGCAAAATCATCTAAAAGCATACGGAATAACATATTGGTGTTTAAGCCGCGATTATAAAGCAAGCTGGCTGTTAAATTATCGAGGAGGTTCATTCTTATTGCCTGATGCTGAGGAAATAAGAAAAGAATGTAAAATTAGAGGCGTTAGTTTTGAAGTACTTTCGGATACTGAAGAAGCCTCTCTTTTAAATGATATTTCGAGTCCGTCACAAAATATGGAATCTGTAATTCTTGAAAAAGCACCAAAAATTGCTGTTTATACACCAAAAGGAAAACAACCGTGGGATGATGCCGTGACGTTGGTTTTGACTTATGCCGAAATTCCATTTACGCCTATTTATGATGAAGAAGTTTTGAGCGACCAGTTATTATTATATGACTGGCTGCATTTACATCATGAAGATTTTACCGGTCAGTATGGTAAGTTTTATGCCGCTTATAAAAATACACCTTGGTATATTGAACAAAAAAGAGATTCCGAAGCTTTAGCAGCAAAACTTGGTTATTCTAAAGTTTCGCAGGAAAAAGGAGCCGTAGCAAAAAAGATTAGAGATTTTGTTATTGGAGGCGGTTTTATGTTTGCTATGTGTTCTGCCACAGATAGTTTTGATATTGCCTTAGCTGCAGATGGAGTTGATATTTGCGAAACTATGTTTGATGGTGATCCAAGTGAATCTAACTATCAGGCAAAATTAAATTATGGAAACTCTTTTGCCTTTAAAGATTTTATTTTAGAAAGAAGACCGGAAGTTTATGAATTTTCGGATATTGATATGACCGGAAAACGCAGAGTTCCTATGGAAAAAGATTATTTTACTTTAATGGAATATTCTGCAAAATGGGATCCTATTCCTAGTATGTTATGTCAAAACCATACTCAATTGGTAAAAGGTTTTATGGGACAGACTACTTCATTTAATGAAACATTGATAAAATCCAATGTTCTGGTTATGGGAACTTGTGAACTTAATGGTGAAGCTAGATATATTCATGGCGAAAAAGGAAAAGGAATGTTTACTTTTTTTGGAGGTCATGATCCTGAAGATTTTCAACATCAGGTTGGTGATCCGCCCACAGTTCTGGATTTACATCCTAATTCTCCGGGATATCGTTTAATTTTAAATAACGTTTTATTTCCTGCTGCCAAAAAGAAAAAATTAAAAACATAGTTTTAATTTAAAAAGAACTCAAACCAAATAGGAATGTGATCTGATATTTTTCTGGCTTCCTGAAGTGAATCGTAATTATTATAAAATAAAACAACTCCTGACTTAACAGGTTTTAACGTATTTGATTTGTAAAAAATATTATCAAATTCAGAGGCAAGACAAATTTCTGCTTTACATTTTTGTTTTAAAGTTGTTTTTTGTTTTTGAAATACAGAAATATACCCCATTTTTTTTAATGGATTAAAAACGGTATGTGATTCGGGGCAATTAAAATCGCCTGTAAAAACCAGATTTAGATCTGGATATTCTTGCGGAAGAAATTTGAAGTATTTAATTTCAGTTTCAGGCTGTTTACTTTTTGTTATAGCATGAAAATTAACAAGCGTAACCAGTTTTTTGTTTACTTCGAAGGTTGCAAAATAAGGTTCCCGGTCTATTTCTAAGTGATATTTTTTTTCCAGCCAGGGTTTGCCTTTCAATTTTACTTTACTTGTTTTCCAAATAAAAGCATAGCGCTCTTTTTTGTAACTGTTTCCACTTGTGGGATCACTTATTGTATAATCCCATTTTGAACCTTTTTCGTTTAATATTGAAGCAAGTTTTGCAACTGCCTGTGAGCCTCCGTATCCGGCAACAACTTCTTGGATAGCTATAATGTCGTATTCTTGTACCGTTTTTGCAATAAAACTTAAAGAGGCTTGAGACTTAGATTTTCCAAAGTTTTCTAAATTCCAGGAAATAAATTTGGTTTGAGAAAAGGCTTGGAATGAAGTAAGAAGGAATAAAAGGAAATAAAATGTACTATTTTTCATTAAATTTTAAAATCCAAATATAGCATATAGATTTCTATTTTCCTGCTTACTTACAATTAATGTTTCTTGTACCTGTTTTTTAGAGCTGTTCCAATAATTATAATTTGCAAAACCAGAAGAGCCGGGATACAAATTAGTTTCCAATCAATGTCAAGCCAGCCTGTTTTCTCAGAAACAAAAGCAAAACTTACAGAAAGAAAAAGACAAAGAAGCATAGTTTTCATAATAATTCTATTGTTGGGTGTGTTGATCTTGGTAATGGGATCAAACTTATATTTAGGTTTCATCAGTTAATAATTTATACAAACTTAAATCTATGTAAGAGAATTTCCTTACGGGAAACCGTAACACATGTGTTAAACTCTACACCAGACCAAAGTCTTTTGCAATGGCAATTAAGTGCACATTGTTATTTGCTTTAAAATATATTTTTAATTTGTTAATTCGTTTTTCTATACTGCTGGTTCCATTCGGTGTAATCGATTTTTCTTTAAACTCATTTGAAATGTTTTCTAATATGTAACCTTTTGCCAGAAGTGATAGAATAGAGATATCATAAGATTCAATTTCTATTAGTGATTTATCATTGAAACTAAAATTTAAATCAGATGAAAGTATTCTTTCTTCGTTTTTAAAAGTTTTTTCAAGAGCAGACCTTAGTTCCTGAATACTATTTCTTCCTTTAGATACATATGCATTTATTCCTAACTCATCAAAAAGAGTTTTAATGCGATACGATTTATCTTCAATTGAAAACACAATTTTTTTTAATTCAGGCTGCACTTTATTAATTGCTTCAATTAATTCATCACCGCTTTCAATATTTGCTTTCCTATGATCAGTCTTAAAAGATAAATCAGTAATAAGTAAATCGTATGGTACTTTTTCGTTTAATGCTTTTTTTACTTTTAATAAACCTTCGTCACAATATTTAACATGGTCAATAACAGGAATATTAAGGTCTTCGAGAACTTGAACAACTGCAATACTAATACTATCTAAATCTTCTGCAACTAAAACTTTCTTAAACATATTACTTGTTTTATAATGGGAATGTGAAACTTATTTTGAAACCATTTTCTGTATAATTGCCAAAATTAAGAGTTCCATTCGTGGTTTTAATACGGTTTTCCACATTTTCAAGATCTTTTTTTAAAGTTATTCTTTCATTTTGCGTTTTAGAACTGTTGTCGCTGTAGGTAATTACGATATTTTTATTGACTATTTTAAATGATAATACGATCAAAGTCAAGTCGTTGTATTTTTTCATATTGTAAAACAACTCTTGTAATACTCTGTAAATAATGATCTTTTTGATTTTATTAATTTTATCCCAGTTTATAGTATCAAGACCATTTACTAATAAATTCAAATTTTGAGTTTTAAAACCTGATATCATTTCCTTCAAACCTAAATCGTACTTTTCATTTGTTACAATAGGACTATTTTCTCTGGAAATGTTTCTGGTTTGAGAATATATTTCATCTAATTTTATTAAAAACTGATTTTTATTTTCATAGTTTTCTAAATCTTTATTTTGTGCAAAAATCAATGCATGATGTACCTTATTTGTCAATTCATTACGCAGTTTCTTAGAAATTCTCATTTCACTTTCAAAAACAGCTTCTTTTTTTTCTTTTTCTCCTTTTATAAATAAGTAGAGTGGTAAAAGTAAAAGAACAGCTATCGTGAAAGTAATAACGATATAGGATATAATATTTCTATTTTTATGCTTTTGTAATAACAGTTCATTCTCAGCTTTTTCGGCTTTGAGTTTTAGATTTTCTTCTTTATCAGTTTTAGATTCGTATTTAATTATTGAAAATTGATTTTTTGCTTGCTTTCTGGTAGATAATATACTGTCAATTATTTTTAAGTATGCTTTAGAATATTTTTTAAGTTCTTTTCCTTCAGATTTTCTAATTAAATCTCCTAAGGTATTTGCTTTAAATGATGCAGACTTTGCCCTGCAGGCAGACTGATATTGTTTTTCGGTATATATTTTAGATAATTTAGGATTGGTTTTGGCATAAACCATAGCCATACTGGAATAGGTGCTCATTAATTCATAATCTGACTTTAATCTTTCCTGTATCTTCAGACTTTTTTTATAATATTCTAATGCTTTTGGATTTCCGAGCTTGAAATAACAAAATCCCAGGTTGTTTAATAATAAGGAATAATTAATATCGGTTTTTGTAGAATCAGTTTCGTGTTTAATTTTTATTCTGGCTAATGGCTCCAATGCATCTATTATCTCTTTATATCTATTTTGTCTTAAGTAAACTAAGGCAATGTCATTTATGATTACTGATTTTTTGTATGCTGTTGCTGCAAGTCTTAATGCTTTTCTGTGGTATAACAGAGCATTACTATTGTCATATGTAAAGAAATAGTTGTAAGCTAAGAGCGTATAAGTATTATAAGTGTATTTAGGTTTGCTTGTTTTTTTTAAATATGGAAAAACTTTTAATAAAGCTTCTTCGCATGCCGTATAGTTGTTTGTGTTCTGATGTAAATTTGCTATAGATAATTGAGAATAGACATAATCATCTGCATAATCATCAATAGGATCACAAAGTGCAATTGCTTTTTTATAAAAGAAATATGCGCTGTCGTAATTAATTTGGTCAAATAAGCGATCAGCTTCAGTTATATTTTTATCGATTTCAACAGAATTGTTTTTTTTAATCTGTTGAATAATTATTACCTGGTTTCTATGCAGCTGATAAAGTAATACTACCCCAATTAAAAGTATAATCAGGAAAAACATAAGATACTTTAGAAAAGTTTTATTTTTTATAAATTCAAGTATCTTCATATTAAAAAGGAATTTTAATTGATATTTTAAATCCGTTGTCGGGATTTGATTCAAATTGAATTTCACCTTTTACATTTAAAATACGATTCTCTATTATTTGAAGACCACTTTTAGATACTTGGTTGATGTTAACACCTTTACCATTATCTGTATAATTTATAAGAATATTTTTTTTGTTGTCTTTAAAATTAACTCCGGCAAGCGTTGCGTTGCTGTGTTTTTTCATGTTTACAAGTAGTTCCTGAATGACTCTGTAAATAATTATTTTTTTATTTTTATCAATTTTAATCCAGTTAATATCAGCAAGGCCATTTGTAAAAACATTTGTATCTGTTGTTTTAAAAGCAGCTATCATATTTTTCAATATCAAACTGTATCTTTTATCAGTTATAATATCGCTGTTTTCCTTTGAGATATTTCTGGTTTGAGAATAGATTTTTTCGAGACTTTCTAATAATTGATTTTTATTATCAGCAGCTTCTAAATCATTATTTTTTGCATACGTTAAAACATTCTGAACTTCATTTAAAAGTTCATTGCGTAATTTGTTAGAAATCCGG
This sequence comes from Flavobacterium sp. KACC 22758, assembly GCF_028736135.1. Lineage (NCBI taxonomy): Bacteria > Pseudomonadati > Bacteroidota > Flavobacteriia > Flavobacteriales > Flavobacteriaceae > Flavobacterium > Flavobacterium sp. KACC 22758. The sequence goes on along the minus strand of NZ_CP117878.1, from coordinate 4,573,021 downwards.
GTTTCACTTTCTTGTATGGCATTGTTTTTTTGTTTCCTCCCTTTTATTGATAAGTAAAAACTAAGTACGATGGACAATATTAAAATAAAAATTATTATTACCCCCGAAATTATATTGCTGGTTTTATGCTGTTGAAGTTTAAGTTCGTTTTCTGCTTTTTCTGCTTTAAGGTGTAAATTCTCGTCTTTATTTATTTTTGAGTAATATTTGATGTTTGTAAATTGATTTCTAGCCGATTTTCTAGAATTAATTACACTGTCAGTTAGTTTTATATAATCTATAGTATATTTTTTTAACTCTGATCCTTTACTAAGTTTTATTAAATAAGCAAGTAATTCCATTTTGGCACTGTTGGCATTTACATCCCTTGCTGTTTCATAGGATTTTTTTGCGTACTGTAAAGCAAGCTCTGGATTATTTTCCAAGTAATAATCAGAAAGAGATTTATAATTATTAAGCAATATGAACTTATTACTTCCCTGTAAATTGGTTGCCAGACTTTTAAGATAAAGATCTAATGCTTTAGGTTTTTTTAAATTAAAATAACAGACTCCAAGACTGTTCTGCATGGAAGCATAAAAATAATCACTTAGCAGAGGTTCTCTTTTATAAACTATTTTTCTTGCAGTCAGCATTTCTAGTATTTCAGCGGCAATATCGTAACGGTTTTGTCCCATATATACATGAGCTATATCGTTTAAAACAATTGCTTTTTTATAGGGTGTGCCAGGTAATTTTAATGCTTTTGTATGGTAAAAAAGGGAATTCTCAAAATCATAAGTATTATAATAATTTATTCCCATATTACTGTAAACATTTCGGGCATAAATAGGCTCTTTAATTTTACTTAAATAAGGAAGGGTTTTTGTCAATAATTCTTCACTTTCAATAAAATTACCAATAAGCGTTTGTATTTCAGCCATCGAAGACAGTGTATAAACATACTTTGTATAATCAATATCTGGATCATACAGTGGCAAAACCTTATTATAAAAATAATAAGAGCTGTCTAATTTTTCTTCATCATAATATTTATCAGCTTTCTCTATAAGTCTATCAAGTTCTATTGCTTGATATTTCTTTTTCCTTTTTTTCTCAACTGTCTTCTCATTGGGATTTATAAAAAAAACCGCTCCAATAAATGAGATAAGGATTAAGCCTATATACAAAGACTTCATGGAATGATTAATAAAAAAACTTTTGTTACTCATTTATCGAGAAAACTTAAAAGTTAATTTAAATCCTTTACCTGCTGCCGAATCTATTTGCATTTCTCCTTTAAAATGGAGAATTTGATTTTCGATATTATGTAAGCCGTTTTTAAAAATAATATCTTGATTGTCTACACCCTTTCCATTATCATAATAATGAATTATAATATCCTTTTTGGCTGTTTTAAAATTGATTCCCACTACAGATGCATTACTGTGTTTCTTCATGTTTACAAGTAATTCTTGTAGTATTCTATAAATCGTCTTCTTTTTATTTTGATCAATATCTTCCCAGAAAATAGAATCTAAGCCATTTATGATAATATTAATAAAAGGCGTGTTAAAACTTGAAATCATTTTCTTTAGATGAGAAACATAGTTTTCATCTGTTATTTTATAATTATTCTCTTTAGAAATGTCTTTTGTTCTGGAGTAAATAGCATCAAGACTGTTTAATAACTGCTGTTTATTTTCTGCAAGCGAAAGATTTTTATGCTCAGCAAAAGCCATCGTATGATAGATATCATTTGCTAATTCATCATGTAATTTCTTTGCGATTTTTGTTTCAATCTTATAACTGGCCTCTATTTTATCTTTGTTTGCTTTAGAAGTTAAAAAGAAATACAATACTAAAATCAAACTTAGGCTTAGCAGAATAATAAGATATAGAATGATATTTCTTATTTTTTGTTTTTCTAATTGCAGTTCATTTTCTGCTTTATTGGTTTTAAGTATCAGATTTTCTTCTTTTTCTTTCTTAGAGTTATACTTGATTTTAGCAAATAAGTTTTTCGCTTTTTGGCGCACTTCATATATGCTGTCCACTAAATCTATATATTTAATTGAATGCTGTTTGAGTTCTGTATTCTGACTGTTGTTCATTATGAGTTTAAGTGCAGAAAGCCTCCCATCAACATTCTTAGCCAAAATATATTTCTCATAACTTGTTTTCATATATTTTTTTGCCAAAAGAGGATTTTTGTTTTTATAAAAAAGAGCTAAGTTGTAATTGCTTTTGGCAATTTCAAGAGGATCTTTTAGCTGTGCTCGTATTTGTAATGCATCATTTAAAAAAGCATATGCTGCAGAATTGCCTGATAAGTAATAACAATATCCAATTCTGTCGAGTATCTCGGCATGAGTTTTTTGGTTATCTTTTACTTCCTTTTTATCTATAAGTAATAATAAAATCTGTATTGCTTCTTGATGTTTGTTTTCGGCTATAAAAACTTCGGCTATATTTTTTTGTGATTCAATATTTGTAAACTCATCAATATTTAGTTCTAAAGCTTTTTTGAAATATTTCTCAGCTTTTCTGAATTGATATGTGTTTAAGTAATTAACCCCTAAAACTGAATAAGTATCCCAAATATGTTTAGAATTAGTTATGAGTGTTAAAAAAGGCAGAGCTTCTTTTAGTGTAATTTTACTGCCAACAAAATCATTTTGATTCTGCTGTATAACGGCCATAGAATTTAGGGTGACAACATATGTGTCAGGATATGTTAACGGATCGCAGATTGATTTTGCTTCATTATAATAATAGAAGGCACTATCAGTTTTTTTCTTATCAATAAAAAACTCTGCTTTTTTTACAAAGGCGGCAATTTTTGGCTTTTCATTGTTAGAAGCATCAAATTTAGGTTCCTTTTTTTGGCATGAAAAAAGAACTAAAATAATAGCTTGAAAGCAGTAAAAATGGACATTTCTTAACATCATGTGCCAAAAATAAAAAATCTGAATTCCTGTGAAAGAGTATAAATACCTGTTTTTGCAAAATCGTTAATTTTCTAATTTTACTAATGTTCATTTACAGCTATATACAAACAACCCCTCACAGAGGAGGGTTGTTAAAGTTTTCTAATGTTGTAAATTTATACTTATAAAGCAATTATACGGCTCTCAAACCTGTTGTAATAGCTAATCTGTTCCAAGAGTTAATTGTAATGATTGCCAGAATAATTTCGGCAAGATATTTTTCATCAAATAAACGAGCTGCATCTTGATAAACTTCATCAGAAACATGATTGCTGATTAAAGTTACTTGTTCTGTTAAAGCTAAGATTGCTTTCTCTTCTTCCGTATAAACATCAGCTTCACGCCAGGCACTTGTTAAGTATATTCTCTGTTCAGAAATTCCATATTTTCTTGCATCAGCAGTGTGCATATTTATGCAATAAGCACAGCCATTTATTTGAGAAGCACGTATTTTAATTAATTCCTTGTGTACAGGAGTTAATGAAGTAGATGAGATATATTTTTCCAGGTTTAATAAAGCATTATAAGCTTCTGGAGCAACGTTTGGGATAAGGATTCTTGATTTCATTTTTATATGTTTTAAAAGTTCATTACAAAGGTCAATAATGTATGCTTTCAAAAACTTGAACTACTTCAAGAAATTCAAATCAGACTTTACCGGCTCTTATTTTACTCATAAATTCAGCAGAAAAATCTAAATAGGAGGCAAGCATATATTGTGGAACACGCTGTACAAATTCAGGAAAATGATCATTAAAATGATGATACCTTTCTTCGGCTGACATTGTAAATAAGTACTTAATTCGCATTTGCATAGCGCCAAAACTTTTTTGAGTAACGATTCTGAAATACCTCTCCAGATTCGGAATTTCAATTAAGAGTGTTTCAAAAACAGTTTTATCAATAGCTATCACTTCCGAATTTTCAACGGCCTGCAGGTAAAAACTGGATGATATGTGGTTATGATAACTCAAATAATCAGTAATCCACCAGTTTTCAATTGCAAACTGCAGTGTCTGCTCGCTTCCTTTAGAATTTATGATGTACTGGCGCATACAGCCCTTTAACATAAAATATAAGGTATTGCAAACTTGTCCTTCCTGTAATAAGTGCTCTTTCTTTTTGACTTTAGTGGCACCCAGACATGATTCTAAAATATCAATTTCTGAAGGTTCTAGTGTTATAAATTTCTGTATATGATCAAAAAGAGGAGTGAGCATTTAATAATTGTTTTTAAGAAGTTTAAAGGTAAAACAGATTATTATAAAAACAAAAAACCATTCGAATTAACGAATGGTTTCTTTATGATAAGTAAGTAATCTAAATTGAGTTTATAAAACGTTTATTTTACTTTATTAAGTATTGCTTTGAAAGCTTCTGGGTGGTTCATAGCTAAATCTGCAAGAACTTTACGGTTCAATTCGATTCCGTTAGCTTTAACTTTCCCCATGAATTGAGAATAAGACATTCCTTCTAATCTAGCTCCAGCGTTAATACGTTGAATCCATAATGAACGGAAGTTTCTTTTATTCTGTTTTCTGTCACGGTAAGCGTAGCTCATTGCTTTCTCTACCGCGTTCTTAGCAACTGTCCAAACGTTTTTACGTCTTCCAAAGAAACCTTTGGCTTGCTTCATTATTTTTTTTCTTCTTGCTCTTTTAGCAACTGAATTTACCGATCTTGGCATAATTTTAATGTGTTTTTGTAGCAGGCGTCCTGAATTGAATCAAAGGAACTTGAAAGCCATACTCCAAGGTTATATAAATAATTTTTTAACCTAAAGAAAATCTTCAGCCTAATGTCTTAAAGTCAAATGTCTAAAGTCAGATACTGACTTTTAAACTTTATGACTTTCTAACTTTTGACTTATAATTAGATAATTCTTAATTGTTGTTTGATGCTTTTCTCATCAGTTTTGTGAACTAGCGCTGAGTGTGTCAAAGCTAATTTACGTTTTTTAGATTTTTTAGTCAAGATGTGACTTTTAAAAGCATGCTTTCTTTTAATCTTTCCAGAGCCAGTAACTTTAAAACGTTTCTTAGCGCTAGATTTAGTTTTCATTTTAGGCATTTTTCCTAGTGTTTTAATTTATTCTTACTTACTTATTTTTTTAGTTGTCAGTCTCGGTTTTCAGTTTACAGTGCGAAAACTGAAAACTGTGACTGCAAACTGTTTTATTTTTTCTTCTTCGGAGCAATGAACATAATCATTCTCTTTCCTTCTAGAACCGGCATAGCTTCAACTTTACCATATTCTTCTAAATCAGTAGCAAGACGTAATAATAAAATTTGTCCTTGATCTTTATAGATGATAGAACGACCTTTAAAGAAAACGAATGCTTTTAATTTAGCTCCTTCTTTTAGGAACTTCTCAGCATTTTTTCTTTTAAATTCATAATCATGTTCATCTGTTTGAGGACCAAAACGAATTTCTTTTACTACAACTTGAGATGATTTAGCTTTTAATGCCTTATCACGCTTCTTTTGTTCGTAAACAAATTTCTTGTAATCCATGATTTTACAAACCGGCGGTTCAGCGTTTGGCGAAATTTCAACTAAATCCAATTCAAATTGGTCAGCTAAACGTAACGCGTCAGCGATTTTAAAAACCCCAGGTTCAATGTTTTCACCTACAAGACGTACTTCAGGAACACGAATAAGATTGTTTATTCTGTGCGCATCTTTTTTTTCTACTCGAGGTTGAAAACCTCTGTTACTTTTTATTGCTATGACTTTCTAATTTAAGTTAAACTGTAAATACTTTTAATGTCTTTTTTATTTCTTCGTCTACAATCGAAGCAAATTCTTCGATAGAAACTGTGATATTACCTTTCCCTTCTTGTCCGTGACGACGAATAGAAATCGTTCCGTTTTTCTCTTCTTCCTCACCAACGATAAGCATAAATGGAATTTTCTGCATCTCTGCATCTCTAATTTTCTTACCGATAGTTTCATTTCGGTTGTCAATTAGGGCGCGAATTTCGTGATTTTCTAGCAAATCTAAAACTTTTTTAGCATAATTTTCGTATTTCTCGCTCAAAGACAAGATAATAGCTTGTTCAGGCATTAGCCAAAGTGGGAAATTTCCTGCCGTATGCTCTAGCAAAATTGCTATAAAACGTTCCATAGATCCAAAAGGAGCTCTGTGAATCATAACAGGGCGATGTAATTCATTATCAGCGCCTTTGTAAGTCAAATCAAAACGCTCAGGTAAGTTGTAATCTACCTGAATTGTTCCTAATTGCCATTGTCTTCCCAATGCATCTTTTACCATGAAATCTAGTTTCGGACCATAAAATGCAGCTTCACCATATTCTACAACAGTATTAAGGCCTTTGTCTTTTGCGGCATTGATGATAGCATTTTCTGCCTTTTCCCAGTTCTCATCAGTACCAATATATTTTTCTCTATCTTCTTGATCTCTTAATGAAATCTGAGCAGTAAAGTTTTCAAAACCTAATGAACCAAATACATACAATACAAGGTCGATTACTTTTTTGAACTCTTCATCTAATTGCTCTGGAGTACAGAAAATATGCGCATCATCTTGAGTAAACCCTCTAACGCGAGTTAAACCATGTAATTCTCCAGATTGCTCATATCTATATACAGTACCAAATTCAGCGTAGCGTTTAGGTAAATCTTTATAAGACCAAGGTCTTACATTGTAAATCTCACAGTGGTGAGGACAGTTCATTGGTTTCAATAAAAACTCTTCTCCTTCAGCTGGTGTGTGAATCGGTTGAAAACTATCAGCTCCATATTTAGCGTAGTGACCAGAAGTAACATAAAGTTCCTTTTGACCAATATGCGGACTAACTACTTGCTCGTATCCAGCTTTCTTTTGTGCTTTCTTTAAAAATTGCTCCAAACGTTCTCTTAAAGCAGCACCTTTAGGCAGCCATAATGGTAAACCTTGTCCCACTTTTTGAGAGAAAGCAAATAATTCAAGCTCTTTTCCAAGTTTACGGTGATCACGACGTTTTGCTTCCTCAAGAAGTTCAAGATATTCAGTCAGATCTTTCTGTTTAGGGAAAGAAGTTCCGTAAACACGAGTCAATTGTTTGTTTTTCTCATCACCTCTCCAGTAAGCACCAGCAACACTCATGATTTTTACAGCCTTAATGATTCCAGTGTTTGGAATATGTCCACCGCGGCATAAATCAGTAAAAGTCGAGTGGTCGCAGAATGTAATAGTTCCGTCTTCAAGATTTGAAATCAATTCAGTCTTGTAAACATTGTCTTTGTACATTTCCAGCGCTTCCGCTTTAGTTACAGGGCGCATTTTAAAATCAAACTTCCCTCTTGCAATTTCAAGAATACGGTCTTCAATTTTTTTGAAATCACCTTCAGAAATTTTCTGATCTTCAAAATCTACATCATAATAGAAACCATTAGCAATTGCAGGCCCAAGAGTTAATTTAATTCCAGGGTACAATTCCTCAAGAGCTTGCGCCATTACGTGCGAAGTCGAATGCCAGAAAGCTTTTTTACCTTCAGCATCATTCCAAGTATATAAAATAAGATTACCGTCGGTCGTCAATGGAGTTTCGGTTTCAATAGTTGTACCATTAAAAGATGCAGAAATAACATTTCTTGCAAAACCTTCGCTAATGTTTTTAGCGACCTCCATTGGAGTTACGCCTTGAGCGAACTCTCTAATTGACCCATCGGGTAAAGTAATCTTGATCATTGTTTATAATTTTGTGAATGCAAATATACATGATTACAAAAATACATACAATATATATGTACAAGTTTACTCTATTATATATAAGTATAGTTTTTGCTCTACTATATATAAGGGTAATTCTAGTTTTAGCTTTATAGTTTTTGAAAACCTGTCGGGTTTGTTTTTTTGTGTATACATATATAAGTATGGTATTATGATTTTTAGGAGCTAAATCCCGCTATCCGCTTCAATCTTTTTGTGGCGAACCCCGCCACAAAAAGGATTTCCGCTTCTATCGGGGCTAGGGCATCGGTTTCCGAAAGAAGCTTTTAGATGGAAAGGCGCCATTAAAAGGATCAAGAATCATATAAAAAGAGATGGAAAAGCTGAAAACTCCGTAAAATCGGCAAACCCGAACCCGTGTAAAATACGAAATCCACAGTTAAACCAAGAAAAACCTCACAGCTATTCAAAAAAGTTTAAGATGTAAAGAGGCTGTTATGAGTTAGTTAAGAAAAAGTTTCAAAAAAGATTGAAATTATATAAGGAAAAGGCTTGTAAATGTAAATAAAGGTGGTACTTTTGCACCCGCAACAGCGAAAAACGTTCACAGAAATACTGACAGGCAATACGAATTAAAAGAGAAGAAATTTTCAAAAAAAAGATTCGAAAAAGCTTGTGGGATTTGAAAATGCTTTTTACATTTGCACCCCGCAAAACACGGAAAGTTCATTGAGAGACTGGCAGGAAAAGATGAAAAACAGAGACGAAAAAAAAAGTTTCAAATTTTTTAAATTTTTCTTGCGAGAAACAAAAAGAAGTTTTAGTTTTGCACCCGCTTTGAGAGATAAGCGAAAGACAAAGAAATTACGTTCGTAGACATATTGAATTGACAGCCGTTTTAACAGAGATGTTAGAACAAAAGAAATAAGAGTAATAGAATCGAAAGATTCGAAATGAACCGATAGATATTTGTCGAGATATAATATTAAAATATACGATGAAGAGTTTGATCCTGGCTCAGGATGAACGCTAGCGGCAGGCTTAACACATGCAAGTCGAGGGGTATAGCACTTCGGTGCTAGAGACCGGCGCACGGGTGCGTAACGCGTATGCAATCTGCCTTTCACAGAGGGATAGCCCAGAGAAATTTGGATTAATACCTCATAGTATTATGGAGTGGCATCACTTTATAATTAAAGTCACAACGGTGAAAGATGAGCATGCGTCCCATTAGCTGGTTGGTAAGGTAACGGCTTACCAAGGCTACGATGGGTAGGGGTCCTGAGAGGGAGATCCCCCACACTGGTACTGAGACACGGACCAGACTCCTACGGGAGGCAGCAGTGAGGAATATTGGTCAATGGACGCAAGTCTGAACCAGCCATGCCGCGTGCAGGATGACGGTCCTATGGATTGTAAACTGCTTTTGTACGAGAAGAAACATCCCGACGTGTCGGGACTTGACGGTATCGTAAGAATAAGGATCGGCTAACTCCGTGCCAGCAGCCGCGGTAATACGGAGGATCCAAGCGTTATCCGGAATCATTGGGTTTAAAGGGTCCGTAGGCGGTTTAGTAAGTCAGTGGTGAAAGCCCATCGCTCAACGGTGGAACGGCCATTGATACTGCTGAACTTGAATTACTGGGAAGTAACTAGAATATGTAGTGTAGCGGTGAAATGCTTAGATATTACATGGAATACCAATTGCGAAGGCAGGTTACTACCAGTTTATTGACGCTGATGGACGAAAGCGTGGGGAGCGAACAGGATTAGATACCCTGGTAGTCCACGCCGTAAACGATGGATACTAGCTGTTGGGCGCAAGTTCAGTGGCTAAGCGAAAGTGATAAGTATCCCACCTGGGGAGTACGAACGCAAGTTTGAAACTCAAAGGAATTGACGGGGGCCCGCACAAGCGGTGGAGCATGTGGTTTAATTCGATGATACGCGAGGAACCTTACCAAGGCTTAAATGCAGACTGACCGATTTGGAAACAGATCTTTCGCAAGACAGTTTACAAGGTGCTGCATGGTTGTCGTCAGCTCGTGCCGTGAGGTGTCAGGTTAAGTCCTATAACGAGCGCAACCCCTGTTGTTAGTTGCCAGCGAGTAGTGTCGGGAACTCTAACAAGACTGCCAGTGCAAACTGTGAGGAAGGTGGGGATGACGTCAAATCATCACGGCCCTTACGCCTTGGGCTACACACGTGCTACAATGGCCGGTACAGAGAGCAGCCACTGGGTGACCAGGAGCGAATCTATAAAGCCGGTCACAGTTCGGATCGGAGTCTGCAACTCGACTCCGTGAAGCTGGAATCGCTAGTAATCGGATATCAGCCATGATCCGGTGAATACGTTCCCGGGCCTTGTACACACCGCCCGTCAAGCCATGGAAGCTGGGGGTGCCTGAAGTCGGTGACCGCAAGGAGCTGCCTAGGGTAAAACTGGTAACTAGGGCTAAGTCGTAACAAGGTAGCCGTACCGGAAGGTGCGGCTGGAACACCTCCTTTCTAGAGCCTGGGTGTTAGCAGTAATGCACGCTTGGGAAAAAAGATGAAATTTAAAGGTTTTGAATTTTAGATTGTATTACTCTTGCTGTTAATTTAAAAAAAATGATAAAAATTAAGTAAAACAGAGTCTCGTAGCTCAGCTGGTTAGAGTACTACACTGATAATGTAGGGGTCGGCAGTTCGAGTCTGCCCGGGACTACTTTTTAAGAATTGACAATTAATAATTGTTAATTGCTAATTAAAAAGACTGAAAAGCTTAAAAAGAAGGAAATTCTAGAGTTGAAAGATTACGGATTACAAATAATTCCTAATTCATAATTCACAATTCATAATTAGATTGGGGGATTAGCTCAGCTGGCTAGAGCGCCTGCCTTGCACGCAGGAGGTCAACGGTTCGACTCCGTTATTCTCCACAAAATAATTGGCAATTATCAATTGATAATTATTAATTGTTAAAGTTCATTGACATATTGAGATAAGAAAATAATAAGAAAGTAGAAAGCGTTTTTGTTATAACTAACAAAAACAAAAAAAAACGGTCTTGTTTTAAGTAACAAGATTGGTACAATAAGCAAAATAAGGGCGTATGGGGAATGCCTAGGCTCTCAGAGGCGATGAAGGACGTGATAAGCTGCGAAAAGCTGCGGGGACTGGCACACACAGATTGATCCGCAGGTATCCGAATGGGGCAACCCGCTATATTGAAGATATAGCACACCGATAGGTGGGCAAACCCGCTGAACTGAAACATCTAAGTAGGCGGAGGAGAAGAAAACAAAAGTGATTCCGTAAGTAGTGGCGAGCGAACGCGGATTAGCCCAAACCAGTGCTGTTACGGCAGTGCTGGGGTTGTAGGACCACGACATTTTATGCATGCAGAACCGGAAGTTACTGGAAAGTGACGCCATAGAGGGTGATAGCCCCGTATGGGTAATAAATGTAATAGATAGTGGTATCCTGAGTAGGGCGGGGCACGTGAAACCCTGTCTGAATTCGGCGGGACCATCCGCTAAGGCTAAATACTCCTGAGAGACCGATAGTGAACCAGTACCGTGAGGGAAAGGTGAAAAGAACCGTGAATAACGGAGTGAAATAGATCCTGAAACCATACGCTTACAAGCGGTCGGAGCCCTTTCGTGGGGTGACGGCGTGCCTTTTGCATAATGAGCCTACGAGTTAACGCTGCTGGCAAGGATAAGTACTTCAGGTATGGATCCGCAGCGAAAGCGAGTCTGAATAGGGCGCTTTAGTCAGTAGTGTTAGACGCGAAACCGTGTGATCTACCCATGGGCAGGTTGAAGCTGTGGTAACACACAGTGGAGGACCGAACCGGTTGACGTTGAAAAGTCTTCGGATGACCTGTGGGTAGGGGTGAAAGGCCAATCAAACTCGGAAATAGCTCGTACTCCCCGAAATGCATTTAGGTGCAGCGTTGGTTATAAAGTTATACAGAGGTAGAGCTACTGATTGGATGCGGGGGCTTCACCGCCTACCAATTCCTGACAAACTCCGAATGCTGTATAATGTTCACTAACAGTGAGGGCTTGGGTGCTAAGGTCCAAGTCCGAGAGGGAAAGAACCCAGACCATCAGCTAAGGTCCCCAAATATATGCTAAGTTGAAAGAACGAGGTTTGTCTGCCCAGACAGCTAGGATGTTGGCTTGGAAGCAGCCATTCATTTAAAGAGTGCGTAACAGCTCACTAGTCGAGCGGACGAGCATGGATAATAATCGGGCATAAGCATATTACCGAAGCTATGGATTTGCAAGTAATTGCAAGTGGTAGGGGAGCATTCTAACAGGGTTGAAGGTTTTTCGTAAGGAGGGCTGGACTGGTTAGAAAAGAAAATGTAGGCATAAGTAACGATAATGCGGGCGAGAAACCCGCACACCGAAAAACTAAGGTTTCCACAGCTATGCTAATCAGCTGTGGGTTAGTCTGGTCCTAAGGCGAACCCGAAAGGGACAGTCGATGGCCAACGGGTTAATATTCCCGTACTACTAATTACTGTGATGGGGTGACGGAGTGATGAAAGCGCCGCGAACTGACGGAATAGTTCGTTGAAGTACCTAGCTATAGGTCCTGTAGTAAAATGCGCAGGAACTGGTGAAATACGATAGTACTCGGAGTCTTCGGACAAAGAGATAGTGCGCCTAAGGGCTTCCAAGAAAAACCTCTAAACTTCAGGTAATTAGTACCAGTACCGTAAACCGACACAGGTAGTTGAGGAGAGAATCCTAAGGTGCTCGAGAGATTCATGGCTAAGGAATTAGGCAAAATAGACCTGTAACTTCGGGAGAAAGGTCGCCCTGAGCAATCAGGGCCGCAGTGAAGAGGTCCAGGCGACTGTTTATCAAAAACACAGGGCTCTGCAAAATCGTAAGATGAAGTATAGGGCCTGACACCTGCCCGGTGCTGGAAGGTTAAGAGGAGATGTTATCTTCGGAGAAGCATTGAATTGAAGCCCCAGTAAACGGCGGCCGTAACTATAACGGTCCTAAGGTAGCGAAATTCCTTGTCGGGTAAGTTCCGACCTGCACGAATGGTGTAACGATCTGGACACTGTCTCAGCCATGAGCTCGGTGAAATTGTAGTAACGGTGAAGATGCCGTTTACCCGCAGTGGGACGAAAAGACCCTGTGCACCTTTACTATAGCTTAGTATTGACCTTGGATAAATGATGTGTAGGATAGGTTGGAGACTATGAAGCGGCGTCGCCAGGCGTTGTGGAGTCATTGTTGAAATACAACCCTTTGTTTATCTGAGGCCTAACCCCGTGCTGCGGGGGACAGTGCTTGGTGGGTAGTTTGACTGGGGTGGTCGCCTCCAAAAGAGTAACGGAGGCTTCTAAAGGTTCCCTCAGTACGCTTGGTAACCGTGCGTAGAGTGCAATGGCATAAGGGAGCTTGACTGAGAGACATACAGGTCGATCAGGTACGAAAGTAGAGCATAGTGATCCGGTGGTTCCGCATGGAAGGGCCATCGCTCAAAGGATAAAAGGTACGCCGGGGATAACAGGCTGATCTCCCCCAAGAGCTCATATCGACGGGGGGGTTTGGCACCTCGATGTCGGCTCGTCACATCCTGGGGCTGGAGAAGGTCCCAAGGGTTGGGCTGTTCGCCCATTAAAGTGGCACGCGAGCTGGGTTCAGAACGTCGTGAGACAGTTCGGTCTCTATCTACTGCGGGCGTTAGAAATTTGAGTGGATCTGATTCTAGTACGAGAGGACCGAATTGGACTAACCTCTAGTGTATCTGTTGTCCCGCCAGGGGCACCGCAGAGTAGCTACGTTGGGAAGGGATAAGCGCTGAAAGCATATAAGCGCGAAACCCACCACAAGATGAGATTTCTTTTAAGGATCGTGGAAGATGACCACGTTGATAGGCTATAGATGTAAAGGCAGTAATGTCATAGTCGAGTAGTACTAATAATCCGTAAGCTTATGTACACCCTTTTCCCGGGCCGAAAGGCTCGGGAGGAAACTTTCTAAAACAAAAACTTACTTTTCTTTATCTCAGTATGTTAAAATATTTGCTCGACGCAAGAGCAGTAACTAGTTAAAAGTAAATAGTAAAGAGTCTAAGCACTAATTACTATGCACTAATTACTAAAAACCTTAAGGTGGTTATTGCGGCGGGGCTCACCTCTTCCCATCCCGAACAGAGAAGTTAAGCCCGCCTGCGCAGATGGTACTGCAGTTTTGTGGGAGAGTATGTCGTCGCCTTTCTTTTAAGAATCCTCATCATTTATTTGATGGGGATTTTTTGTTTTTGTTAAAAACCAAAATCTTTGCCGGTTGTAAACCTTTTTAAATACTGCTCGAATTTAATCATAATATATAAGAGGATTTCCTGTGGCTGAAACCACAGAAAAGGTTTTTAATATAGCTCACCAGAAGGGAAATAAAACCAAATTATTTCTATTATAAAGTTTTAAAATCTTCTGATAATTTATGTTTAGGAAGATGTAGCGTTCAATTTTTGTTAAATTATAGTCAATTGTCTGTCTTAGGTATAGATACTTTAGAATTTTAGAACTTGAATGAGTATTTTTGTGTTTAAATTATTTTATTAAACATGAAGAAAAGTATTTTACTGTTGGCACTTTTTGTTATCACAAGTTTGAGTGCACAACAACGTCCTAAATTGGTTGTGGGTATAGTTGTCGATCAAATGAAAATGGAATATTTATATCGATTTTCTGATGATTTTTCTCCAAACGGCTTTAAGAGATTAATGAATGATGGATTTACTTTCCAGAATATGCATTACAATTACATGCCAACTTACACTGCTCCTGGACATGCTTCAATTTATACTGGTACAACACCAGCTACTCATGGAATTGTTGGTAATGAATGGTTCAGCAGAACTCTTGGAAAAGAAATGTATTGTACCGATGATGCAGGAGTTAAAACTGTAGGAGACGGTACTGCGGAAGAAGGTGCAATGTCTCCTAAAAATCTTCAAAGTACAACGATTACAGATGAAGTTAGAATGGCTACCAATTTTAATGGAAAAGTGATTGGAATGAGCTTAAAAGATCGTGGAGCTATATTACCGGCTGGTCATTTTGCTAATTGGGCATTTTGGTACAGTAAAACAGGTTCATTTATTTCTAGTACTTTTTATGGTGATAAACTGCCTGACTGGGTTACTGAGTTCAATAATGAAAAAAACTACTTAAAATATATTAATAAAGGATGGGATTTGTACAAACCTGCTTCGGTTTACAATGAAAGTCTTCCAGATAATAATCCATATGAAGGAAAATTATATGGAAGTACTGCACCAGTTTTTCCATATGATTTAAAATCAATGTATGAGAAAAATGATGCCGGAGTTATCCGTGCCACCCCTTTTGGGAATGATTTGCTGGCTGAATTTGCTAAAAGAGCAATCGAGAAGGAGGAATTAGGAAAAGATAATATTACAGACTTCCTTACTGTTAGTTTCTCTTCTACAGATTACGTTGGCCATTTGCTTGGACCAAGATCAATGGAACTTCAAGATACCTATTTGAGATTAGATCAGACAATTGCTGACTTTTTAGCTTATCTTGATAAAACGGTTGGTAAAGGAAATTATTTGCTTTTCTTAACAGCAGATCACGCAGGTGCAGAAAATGTAATTTATTTAAAAGATCATAAGTATAATGTGGATAATTATCCTTCAAAAGAAGTTAAGAAAACTCTTCAGGATTTTTCTACAAAAACTTTTGGAGTGGATTTAATTCAAAATTATTCAAATTTTAATGTTTTCTTCAATAAACAAATTATTAAAGAGAAAGGATTAGAACTTTCAAAAGTAAAACAGGCTTTTAAAGAGTTTTTAATTACGCAGCCACAAGTTAAAAAAGTGTACACAGAAGAGGATGTTTTAGCTAATGCAGGAAATGATTATGCTCTTAATTTTGTTGCAAAAGGTTACGATGTTACACAAAATGGTGATTTAGTTATTGTAGATAAACCAGGTATGATAGAATATACTCCAACAGGAACCTCACACGGAACAATTTACAGCTATGATACACATGTTCCAGCTATTTTCTACGGTTGGAATATTAAGAAAGGAGAGTCTTACGATAAAAAAGCCATTACGGAAATTGCTCCAACGATAGCACAAAAGATTAAAGTTACTTTCCCAAATGGAACTGAAGCAAAAGTTATGACTGAAGTTTTAGATAATAAGAAATAAAAAAGTATACTATAATGAAAAACCTGTCTTGATGGCAGGTTTTTTTTATGCCATAAAAAAAGGCTTTTCAATTAAGAAAAGCCTTTGTAATAGTGACTTAGTAAGCACTTATTTAAGTATTAGCACTATGCGTTTGCTAATACTATTTCTTCGTTAAAAGGTAAGTTCCAAGCTTCTGCAACTCCTTTGTAAAGGATTTTTCCATTAGCTACGTTTAATCCTTTTTTCAATTCTTCATTTTCAGCACATGCTTTTTCCCACCCTTTGTTTGCTAATTGAACAGCATATGGTAAAGTTGCGTTTGTTAAAGCTAATGTAGAAGTGTAAGGAACAGCTCCCGGCATATTAGCTACACAGTAGTGAACGATATCATCGATAATGAAAGTTGGGTTTTCGTGAGTTGTAGGAGTACAAGTTTCAATACATCCACCTTGATCTACAGCAACGTCAACAACAACAGTTCCTGGACGCATTAATTTAAGCATATCGCGAGTAATTAAGTGAGGTGCTTTTGCTCCCGGAATTAAAACAGCTCCAACAATTAAGTCAGCATCTTTAATTGCTCTTGTGATATTATAGTGGTTAGACATTTCTGTATTTACGTTCGCAGGCATAATGTCATCTAATTGACGTAAACGTGGTAAACTTAAATCCATAATAGTAACTTGCGCACCTAAACCAGCAGCCATTTTTGCAGCTTGAGTTCCTACGATTCCTCCACCTAGAACTAATACTTTTGCAGGCGGAACACCAGGAACACCTCCTAAAAGAATTCCTCTTCCTTTTAATGGTTTTTCAAGGTATTTTGCTCCTTGTTGAATTGCCATACGACCGGCAACTTCAGACATTGGAACTAATAATGGTAAACTTCTGTCTGTTTTTTCTACAGTTTCGTAAGCTAAACAAACAGCTCCTTTTTCTAACATTGCATGCGTTAATTCTTCTGAAGAAGCAAAGTGGAAGTATGTGAATAATAATTGATCTTTTTTGATCAATGGATATTCAGAAGCAATTGGCTCTTTTACTTTAATGATCATCTCTGCAATAGAATAAACTTCTTCAATAGTTGGTAAAACAACTGCACCAGCTTCAGCATATTCTGCATCAGCAAAACCACTTCCTAAACCAGCAGTAGATTGAACATAAACTGTATGTCCATGTTTTTTCATTTCAGAAACACCTGCAGGAGTTAAGGCAACTCTGTTTTCGTTATTTTTTATTTCTTTAGGAACACCTATTATCATTTTGTTATATTTTTTTGTTTTTATTGAAATTGTTTTACAAATCTACAGATAGAGAATAAATTATGGTTTAACGTATAATAAATAAGAAAATATTATTTTATTTTTTAATTTTACAGAAAAATATTCTGTTTAAAGGTGAATTTTATTCTTTAAAAAGAAAAAAAGACTAAATCATACTAATTTTAATAAAACGTTTTCGTTATGGCTTTAGATGAAATTGACAAAAAAATCTTACGTCTTTTACAGGAAGATGCACATTACACTTTAAAAGACATTGCAAACAAAATAAATTTGTCTTTAACACCAGTTCATGATCGAGTGAAACGCCTTGAAAAAGATGGTATTATCGAAAAATATGTGACACTTTTAGACAAGAAAAAACTTGGAAATAATTTGACAGTTTATTGCCAGGTTACGCTGACAAAACAAACTTATGATACATCAGAAGGCTTTAATCAGTCGATTTTGAATCTTCCTGAAGTTGTAGAATGTAATTATGTTTCAGGAAATTTCGATTATATGCTGAAAATTATAATTCCTGACATGGAAAGTTACCATTATTTTCATCAAAAAAAATTATCGGTTCTGCCTGAGGTTTCTTTAATAAATACCGTTTTTGTCATTTCAGAAGTAAAGAGTACAACAGTGCTTCCTATTTAAAGAAAAGAAAAACCACCAGGATATCCTGATGGTTTTAGAAAAAAGTTAGTTTGGTTGTGAATTAATAATAAGTATAACGTCTTACTTTAGCAATATATTTTGCTAAACGAATAACTTGATGACTGTAACCATATTCATTGTCGTACCAAATATAAAGTACAATATTTTTTCCATCTTTTGAAACAATACTGGCATTGCTGTCATAAATAGATGGAGCCGAAGTTCCAACAATATCAGATGAAACTAATTCATTATTCAATGAATATTTTATCTGCTCTACCAGTTCTCCTTCAAGAGCATATTTTTTCATGATTTTGTTGATACCAGCAATTGATGTTGCTTTTTTAACCTCTAAATTTAAAACCACTAAAGAACCATTGGGTACGGGAACTCTGATAGCATTAGAAGTTAATTTTCCTTCTAAAGACGGTAAAGCTTTGGCGACAGCACTTCCTGCGCCTGTTTCAGTAATAACCATGTTTAAGGCAGCAGCTCTTCCGCGACGGTATTTTCTATGCATATTATCGACCAGATTTTGATCGTTTGTATAAGCGTGAATCGTTTCTAAATGCCCTTTTACAACTCCTAAAGTTTCCTCAATAACTTTTAAAACAGGTGTAATAGCATTTGTTGTACAGGAAGCGGCAGAAAAAATATCATTTTCATCTGGATCGTATTCGTTATGATTTACACCATGAACAATATTTGGAACTCCCTTTCCTGGTGCTGTTAATAAAACTTTATTTACTCCATTAGATTTCAAATGTCTTTTTAATGCTTCTTGGGTTGTAAAAGCTCCAGTATTATCGATTACTAATGCATCATTGATTCCGTATTCAGTATAATCGATTTCTTCTGGAGAATTTGCAGTAATAACATGAACTGTTGTTCCATTTATTATTAAAGCATTGTTTTTAGAATCAGCAGTTACAGAACCTTGAAAATCACCATGTATAGAATCATAACGCAATAAAGAAGCTCGTTTTTCTAAACTTGTTGCGTCGTTTTTATCTCGGGTAACAATTGCTCTCAGACGCAATTGGTTTCCTTTTCCGGTTTTAGACATTAATTCTCGTGCTAATAAACGGCCTATTCTTCCAAAACCGTAGAGAACAACATCTTTAGGTTGAATTTCTTTTGAAGATTTTGACTTTTTTAATTTTTCGATAACAAAATATCTTGCGTCTGGATATTTTTCATCTTCAAGTCGATATTCATAAGTTAATTTACCCAGATCTATTTTAGCAGGCGGAAGATCTAATGATAAAACAACTTTTGCTATTTCGACCGAATCGAAAATCGTAATAGGTTTGCCTACAAATTCACCGGCATATTGATGAAGATTGATAATGTCGCTGACATTTTTATCCAATAATTGATTTTTAAATAAAACCATTTCGATGGACTTGTCATACCATAAATCACTTATCACTTTGATTAATTCGACACCAGCTCTTCTTCGGTCGACCTGTAATGATACCTCTTTTTGGTATAAAGTTTTTTTGCTCATAATTGATTAAATTGAAATAATAAAACACTCACTTATTTTATAATTTGGCGCAAAAGTATCTATTTCAATCGATTTCGTAAACTATTTTAGCATTTATTTTATAAAACAAAAAGCCACCTTAATTTCTTAAGATGGCTTTTAAAAGTTTTCAGTCACAGTCAAAGTTTACAATTTCAAAGAACTGAATACTGAGACTGCAAACTGCGACTTAAATAATAATTCTAAATATTTCTCCGTTTTTATTGATCATTTCGATACGAATACTTTGTCCTTCATCTTTTTTGTTTAATAATTTAGAAACAGTTTCAACATTTGTAGCTTTTACGTTATCTATGCTCAAGATGATATTTCCTTGTAATTCATTTTGATACTGCATTAAATTCTCATTTGTGATGTTTTTGATCTTTACACCATAATCAATTCTGAATTTCTTTTTATCTGCAGCATCAATGTTTTCTAATTCAATACCTTTAAATTCAGTACTAAAGAATTCGTTTTTGCTTAAAGTAACTGGAACAGTTTTAGTTTTTCCATCTTTAATGTAAGTTACTTTTACGACATCATTCGGACGTTTTGTATTAATGTAACCAGATAAATCAGCAAAAGTCGAAATGTTTTGCTCATCTAATTTTACAATAATATCACCTTTTGTCAATCCCGCTTTTTCGGCTCCGGAATTTTTAGAAACTTTGTTAATGTAGAAACCTTGAGTCTCAGTAATTCCTAATTCTTTTGAAGCCGTACTGTTTAATTCGCCTCCTTCAACACCTAGAATACCTCTTTGAACATTTCCATATTCCATAATGTCCTCAATAATTTTTCTGGCAATGTTTGAAGGAACTGCAAATGAGTACCCAACATACGATCCTGTCATAGACGAAATCATAGTATTAATACCAATTAATTCTCCTCTTGTGTTTACTAATGCACCTCCAGAGTTTCCAGGATTTACAGCAGCGTCAGTTTGAATAAAAGACTGAATACCGCTTTGGTCTAAATTTCTGGCTTTCGCCGAAACAATTCCGGCAGTAACAGTCGACGTTAAATTATACGGATTTCCAACTGCTAAAACCCATTCACCAATTTTTACAGAATCAGAATTGGCAAAAGCAGTATAAGGTAATTTCTCATCAGCATTGATTTTTAATAATGCGATATCCATTTTAGAATCGGTGCCGACTAATTTTGCTTTATAAGATTTCTTGTTATTTAGTGTTATTTCAATTTCGGTGGCATCTTTAATAACATGATTATTTGTTACAATATATCCATCTTCAGAAATAATAACACCAGATCCGGTTCCTACCTGTTCTTGTTGCTGCTGTCCGCCGTATCCGTAGAAAAATTCCATCATTGGGTTGCTGACAGTTCTTCGGGAAACATTTTTCACGTGAACAACCGTATGAATTGTTTTGTCTGCCGCTTCGGTAAAATCAACAGCTTCGCCAGGTAAACCAACCGTTCTTCCGTATGAATTAGGAGCAAGGGTAACAACAGAATTTCCTTTTCCAAAAAAAGAATCACTGCTGTCAAATAATAACTTGTAAGCACCAAGGGTAGTAGCACCGCTTAGTAGTGAAACTAAAAATAAGGTTGAAAATTTTTTCATATTACAGTTTATGTTTTTAAGTTATTTTAGGTATTTGTTTTTAACATTTATAACGTAAAATTATACCAAAAAATTATTTCATAAAACGGTTTAACGCTCTTTAACAATGATTAACATTTCGTTAATTAATCTTCGGAGTTTCTTCGTACTTTTGTACTTCTTAACAACTAAAAAATGCAAGTAGAATTTTATAAATATCAAGGTACAGGCAACGATTTTGTAATGATCGATAACAGATCTAATTTCTTCCCAAAAGAAGATGTAAAACTAATTGAACGCTTGTGCGACAGACGTTTCGGAATTGGAGCTGATGGACTTATTTTGTTAGAAAATGATTCTGAAACCGATTTTAGAATGGTATACTATAATTCAGATGGAAACCAAAGTTCGATGTGCGGAAATGGCGGACGCTGCCTTGTAGCTTTTGCAAATCAATTAGGAGTTATTAATGACAAAACGACATTTATTGCCACTGACGGATTGCACCATGCATCTGTTGGTGATGATTCAATTGTTTCATTGCAAATGATCGATGTTGATGAAGTACAAAAAAATGATTCTTATACTTTTTTAAATACAGGATCACCGCATCATGTACAAATTGTAGATGATTTAGAACATTATAATGTAAAAGAAAACGGTGCTGCAATTCGTTACGGAGAACTATACGGAGAAAAAGGAAGCAACATTAATTTTGTAAAAAAAGTAGATGACGGCACTTTTTCACTTCGTACTTACGAAAGAGGTGTTGAAGACGAAACTTTAGCCTGCGGAACCGGAGCAACAGCAGTTGCAATTGCCATGAATGCAATTGGACAGACTGATAAAACTTCGATTAATTTAAATGTTGAAGGAGGAAAACTTGTAGTTTCTTTTGATAAATTAGGAGATCATTTTACAAACGTCTTTTTGACAGGTCCTGCTAAATTTGTTTTCAAAGGAACTATAGAAATCTAATTAATGATGTCAATCCGAGTGAGTCGAAGATAAATTCTAAAATCAACACTCTAAAATCTAAAACAAGAGAATGATCACACTCAAAGGCGATACTATTTATCTTCGCGCACTGGAACCGGAAGATTTGGAATTTGTGTATGGAATGGAAAATGACCAGAGCATTTGGGAAGTCAGCAATACCAATACACCTTACAGCCGTTTTTTAATTCGTCAGTATCTTGAAAATGCACAACAGGATATTTATGAAGCAAAACAACTGCGTCTGGCAATTTGTCAAGACCGGCATTTTCCTGCCATTGGATTAATTGATTTGTTTGAATTTGATCCGAGGAATAACAGGGCAGGAATCGGTATTGTGATTCAAAAAGATGAAAACAGAAGGCAAAATATTGGTTCTGAGGCATTAGAGCTTTTAATTAAATATTCTTTTTTTAATTTAAATCTGCATCAGCTTTATGCAAATATTAGTACAAAAAATGAAGCAAGTATAGCTCTTTTTACTAAATTTGGTTTCGAGAAAATAGGAATTAAAAAAGACTGGATTTTGCTCGATAACCAATACCATGATGAAGCAATTTTTCAGTTAATCAATAAAAACATTTAAACCAATCGCTTTGAAATTAAAGAAAATTATCACGATAACTGCTGTAGCCGTAATTTCTGTTCTTCTGATTTACGGTTTTATTTTAATCAGCCAAATTTTTAGTGCCAACACAAAATTTGAAGAAAAAGAAGTTTACGTTCATGTTCCAACTGGATCAAATTACAGTGACGTAAAAAAAATATTAGAACCTTATATCAAGAATTTTGACAATTTTGAATTAGTTGCCAATAAAAGAAGTTATCCTGAAAATGTAAAATCAGGTCGTTTTCTTCTTAAAAAAGACATGAACAACATTGATTTAGTTCGTGCAATGCGTTCTAATGTTCCGGTTAAATTAGCGTTTAACAATCAGGAGCGTTTAGAAAATTTTGCAGGCAGAGTAGGCTCTGAAATAGAAGCCGACAGTTTATCTTTATTGAAAGCTTTTAGAGATCCTAAATTTTTATCAGACAACGGATTTAACGAAGAAAATGTTTTTGCTATGTTTATCCCTAATACTTATGAAGTGTATTGGAATACATCTGCAGAAAAGTTCCGCGATAAAATGATCAAAGAATACCATAAATTTTGGACTCCTGAAAGAATCGAACAAGCAAAAAAACAAGGTTTAACTCCAGTTCAGGTTTCTATTTTAGCATCAATTGTTCATAAAGAATCAGTTAAAAAAGATGAAAGACCTCGAATTGCAGGAGTTTATCTAAACCGTCTGCGTTTAGAAATGCCATTACAGGCAGATCCTACTGTGATCTATGCTTTAAAATTAAGAGATAATAATTTTGATCAGGTTATAAAAAGAGTTTTCTATAATGATTTAGTTATGAAATCTCCATACAATACTTATATAAATATCGGACTTCCTCCGGGACCAATTGCAATGGCTGATATTACTGCACTGGAAGCAGTTTTAAATCCAGAGAAAAATGATTACATATATTTCTGTGCAAGTGTTGATCGTTTTGGTTATCATGAATTTGCTTCAAATTATGCAGATCATACAAAAAATGCAAAAAAATACTCAGACTGGATTGCTAGTCAAGGTGTAACAAGATAAAGTTTAGATATTCTAATAAAAACCGAAGTTTGCAGCTTCGGTTTTTTATGCAATTGTAAAAATTAAAATGATCATTTTATTTTAAACTCAATATTATTTTTAGGTAAAATTATTGAAGAAAATAGATTTTCAAAAGCAATTTTAGACATAAATTATCTCAAATTCACCTAAAAAGAAAGTTTTAACTTGTTAATTAAAGGTAAATTTCTGTAAGTTAAAATATTGTTTCGATAAAAAATAGATTAATATTGTAGGTTTTGTCTTTCTATTTTAACTAAATTGATAAAAATTTGATAAAAATGCCGTTTTTTGAAAATTTAATATTGGTATTTTTAACCTCAGTTTCAATTTGTGATAAAGCTTCGAAAACTGCATCATTAGCGGGTTAAGCGAGATTTTAGAATTTTGATAAACCTGTAAGTTGCTGAATAACAGTATTGTTTTGTATTCCTTATCTTTGCAACGTAGAAATTTCAAAAGGGTGACAGCGTTTTGAAGAAAAACAATTTATGATAAAGAAGTGGTATTTTTATGCGAGTTTAATCGTTATTATTACATTTTTAAGTTTGGGTTTTAAGCCCTTTAACGTCGAAACCAAACCGTGGTTTCTAACAGAAAAAACAGATGGATCAGAATATATCTTTCCATCTTTAGAAAAGGATGAATATCCTAAAGTTAATCTAAACGTCCCTTATACCGGAAATCATCTAATCGGTTTTAAAGAAGCAGTAGCTTTTAAAGAATCTCAGGGAAAATACCGAATGGTAAATTCACTGGGTTACATGGGAAAATATCAATTTGGTACAAAAGCCTTACGCGCTATCGGAGTTAAAAATGACGAAGCCTTTTTAAAAGATCCTGCATTACAGGAAAAAGCTTTTGTTGCGTTATTATCTAAAAATAAATGGATTTTACGTAATGAAATCAGAAAGTATGAAGGAAAAGTTATTAATGGCGTAGAAATTACCGAATCTGGTATTTTAGCGGCGGCACATTTAGGAGGTGCCGGATCAGTAAAAAACTTTTTTAAACACAATGGCAACAGGCATTTTAGAGATGCTTTTGGAACCTCATTAAAAAGTTACATGCGAGATTTTGCAGGCTACGACCTCTCGTTTATTGAAGCGGATAACAACGCTGTAATAACCAATTAAACAAACAAAAAAAATCCCGAATTTATTTCGGGATTTTTTTTGCACTTTATTTTAGTCTATTAATATTTCAAGTATTTGAATAGCTGCTTCACTAATTTTAGTTCCCGGGCCAAAAATTGCTGCTGCACCGGCATCAAATAAAAACTGATAATCCTGTGCAGGAATTACGCCGCCCACAATCACCATAATATCTTCACGGTCATGTTTTTTAAGTTCTTCAATAACTTGCGGAACTAATGTTTTATGTCCGGCTGCAAGAGATGAAACACCTAAAATATGTACATCATTTTCTACAGCTTGTTTTGCAGCTTCAGCGGGAGTTTGAAATAACGGACCTATATCTACATCAAAACCCACATCGGCATAACCAGTTGCTACTACTTTTGCACCGCGGTCATGACCGTCTTGTCCCATTTTGGCAATCATAATTCTTGGTCGTCGTCCTTCTTGTTTTGCAAAAGCATCAGCCAGCTGTTTTGCTTTTTCAAAATTCTCATCGTTTTTTATTGCTGCACTATACACACCGCTAAATGATTTAATCTGTGCTTTAAACCTTCCAAAAATACTTTCCAGGGCATCGCTGATTTCGCCTAGTGTAGCTCTGTTTCTGGCAGCTTCTATAGCAATTTCTAGTAAGTTTCCTTCTCCGGTTTTGGCACAATGAATTAATTTTTCCAGTGATAGATTTACTTTTTCAGTATCTCTTTTTGCTTTAATTTCTTCAAGCCGCTCAATTTGCTGTTTACGCACCATTTGGTTATCAACATCCAAAATATGTAAAGGATCTTCTTTTTCTAATCTAAATTTATTTACACCAACAATAATATCCTGACCGCTGTCGATTCTGGCTTGTTTTCGGGCCGCTGCTTCTTCAATTCTAAGTTTTGGAATTCCGGCTTCAATTGCTTTTGTCATGCCGCCCAGTTCCTCAACTTCCTCAATAAGTTTCCAGGTATTTTCTAAAATTTCGTTTGTTAAAGATTCAACATAATAACTGCCGCCCCAAGGATCAACGGTTTTAGTGATTTTAGTTTCTTCCTGTAAATAAATCTGCGTATTTCGTGCAATTCTAGCCGAAAAATCTGTTGGCAGAGCAATCGCTTCGTCAAGTGCATTGGTATGTAAAGACTGCGTTCCTCCAAAAGCAGCTGCAGTAGCTTCTATACAGGTTCTGGCTACATTATTAAACGGATCTTGTTCAGTTAAACTCCAGCCGCTGGTTTGACAGTGCGTTCTTAATGCTAATGATTTCTCACTTTTTGGATTAAACTGCTGAATTAGTTTTGCCCAAATCATTCGGCCGGCTCTCATTTTGGCAATTTCCATAAAATGATTCATTCCTATTGCCCAAAAGAAAGAAAGACGAGGGGCAAATTCATCAATAGTCATTCCGGTTGATAATCCGGTTCGAATATATTCTAAGCCATCTGCCAAAGTATACGCTAATTCTATATCAGCTGTTGCTCCGGCTTCCTGCATGTGGTAACCTGAAATTGAGATAGAATTGAATTTTGGCATTTTTTTGCTCGTAAATTCAAAAATATCAGCGATAATTTTCATTGAAGGTGCAGGTGGATAAATATAAGTATTACGCACCATGAATTCCTTCAAAATGTCATTTTGAATTGTTCCCGAAAGTTTGTTCAATTCCACACCTTGTTCTTCGGCTGCTACAATGTAAAAGGCCATAATAGGTAAAACAGCACCATTCATGGTCATTGAAACCGACATTTCGTCTAGTGGAATCTGATCGAATAATACCTTCATATCTTCAACAGAATCGATGGCTACACCTGCTTTTCCAACATCACCAACAACTCTTTCATGATCTGAATCGTAGCCGCGGTGCGTAGGTAAATCAAAAGCAATTGAAAGCCCTTTTTGACCCGCAGCAAGATTTCTTCTGTAAAAAGCATTACTTTCTTCTGCAGTCGAAAATCCGGCATACTGGCGAATCGTCCACGGACGACGAACGTACATCGTAGCATAAGGGCCGCGTAAATTGGGCGTAAAGCCAGCTCCAAAATCAATAAACTCCAAATCTTCTATATCTTTTTCAGAATAGTTTTTTTTAAGTTCGATTCCTTCGGCGGTTATAAAGTTATTAGTCAAATCTTCAGTCTTTTGACTTTCGGCTTTCGACTGTTGACTTTGAAGGTTAATATGTTTAAGGTCTTTTCTCAATTGTAAAAATTGTTATTTAAAATAAGTTTAATTCGCTATCTCTTGATGTGTGAAAAATGGATTTAATAACAACACAATTTTCATAAATTGAATAATGTAATGCGTATGGAAACGATTTTAAAAATATGATTCGAATGTTGTCATATCTTATTTGAAACAATAATGGGTTTTGTTTAATTGTTTCTAAACTTTTTTTAAAGGAATCATTAAATCTAACAGCTAATTTTGGATGTATATCTTTGTAAAAAAATAAAGATTTTTTATAATCCAATTTAGCTTCTTCAATAATAACAACTTTATAAATCATTTTCAATTTCTTTTAAAAAATCATCAATGTCAGTAACATTCTTGGGATTTTTTAAATACGTTTCTGTTCTTTCTCTAACTTGGTCAATCTGCCATTGTGGAATTTTATATTCATCATTTTGAACAGGCAAAATAATTACTTCTACTTCATCTGCTTTAAAATCATCTGGTAAAATAACTGTTACTGAATGATTTTTAACTGATATTATTCTTCTAATTGCTTCCATAATTATTTAGGTTTATATTCAAATATAGCTGATTGAATCAATTTATTCAAGTTCAAGTCTTTCTTGCTCCAGCTTTTCAGCTAATCTTTTTTCTATAATGGGTGTAATTAATGTTTTTCTTGGTTTGATTTTTACAAAAGGAAACAATTCTAAATCGTGTTTCATTCTGTCTTCTTTGTTTGGATATTTATTGGTGCCTAACAAAACTTCTTTTTTAGAATCGAATAATTCTTGTTCTTTACTGGCACTTTCCTGAATTTTCTTTTTGATTGTTCCGTCATTCAAAAGTTTTAAAAAACCTCCATTTGCTTCAATATCTTTGAACAAAGTCAAACTTTTTTCAGCCAATTGCATGGTTAAACTTTCGATGTAATAACTTCCATCGGCTGGATTATCAACTTTGTCAAAATAACTTTCGTGTTTTAGAATTAAAAGCTGGTTTCGGGCAATTCGGTCACCAAATTCGTTGTCTTTGTGATATAAAGCATCGTAAGGTAAATTAGCCACAGCATCGGCACCGCCTAAAATTGCCGACATACATTCGGTTGTGGTGCGAAGCATATTGACATTATAATCGTAAATCGTTTTATTTCGCTTAGTCGGCGTAACTAAAAAATGACAATCTATATTGGGATTATATTCTGCAGCAATTAATTTAAAAAGCATTCGTAAAGCACGAAGTTTTGCAATTTCAAAAAAGTAATTTGTTCCAACAGAAATTTGGAAAACTATTGTTTTTGTTGAAGCAGGGAAACGGTTTAAATACTCATTAGCATGTGCTAAACTATAAGCAATCTGCTGTGTAATATTTGCACCTGAATTTTGATACAAACCTAAATCAACACTAAGAAACGGAAGGTTAGTTTGGTTTGAAATTTTTTCAAGTGTTTCAAAATTATTTTTATCTGATGTTGTAAACCAGTTTCCGTCTCGTGCCAGTTGCCCTATTGGATCTAAATTGCAATAAAAAATCGCATTTTTTTGAAGCGAAATAACGTCCAGTTTTTTTACGAAATCGATTGAGAGAAAACTCAAATGAAAATAAACAGTTCTGCTTTCTAAAGGAAGATTTTCTAATAATTTTTGAACGTCAGTATTTTCGTTTTGAATTGTAAAACGTAAACTTTCGGCACCTCTTTCTATAGTGTTTAGGGCTCTATTAATAGATTTTTCGACATCGTGAACAAATATATTTTGGCAGATTTTAAATTCTGATGCCTGAGTTTGTACAGAAGCTGATTTTGTAAATTCGTCGCTGTGATAAAAAGGTTTTACCTGAATATCTTCTGGAGAATTCCAAATAACAGTTTGGTTGTAATCGGCTCCATCCAATTCAAACTGAATTTTTTGTTTCCATTGTTTGGATGAAATCGGATTAAAATCTTCGAATAGGTTAGTGGCCATTTGGTGTTTTTTCTGAATTATTCTTTTTCCTGAATAGTGTCTCCTTCAAAATGAATGATGTAAATATCTTCGCTGTCCTTTTTCATAAAGTACTTTTCGCGGGCATATTTTTCTATTTGTTCAGGATTTTTAAGTTGTTTGATCTGTTCCTGATCTTTTTTTATTTCTTCCTGATAATATTTTTTGTTGTCTTTTAGCTCATTAATTTGTCCGTCTAAAAAACGATGGTCAAAATAGGAGTAATTGTCTAAAAATAGCATCCAGATAACAAAAAACAACAATACCCAGACGTATTTATTGCCCAGAAATTTAAACCATTTTTTGTCTTTATACGGATTTTTGAATTTCATATAAGATTGTTTCTTTTGTATATGATTGAGTTTTAGACATTATAGAAAGCATTCCCGATAATTATCGGGAAGCCTGTATTTTTATGGTTTAAATTTACGATAAAAATTATAAAATTCTCTGATTAATTACGGCCCGAACTACATCAATTGCAACCGTATTGTATTTATCGTTTGGAATAATAATATCTGCAAAAGCTTTTGTTGGTTCGATAAATTGTTCGTGCATTGGTTTTAAAGTTGTTTGATAACGGTTTAAAACCTCGTCAATATCACGTCCGCGTTCAGAAATATCTCTTTTTAAACGACGAATTAATCTTTCGTCAGAATCAGCGTGAACATATACTTTAATGTCAAAAAGCTCTCTTAATTCCGGATTTGTTAAAATTAAGATCCCTTCCACAATCATTACTTTTCTTGGATGAGTTGAAATCGTATCGTCGGTTCTGTTATGCTGAATAAAAGAATAAACCGGCTGATTGATAGTTTCTCCTGCTTTTAAAGCTTTAAGGTGTTTTACCAATAATTCAAAATCAATGGCACGAGGATGATCAAAGTTTATTAATGCTCTCTCGTCAAAAGACAAGTTATGGTTTTCTTTATAATACGAATCCTGAGAAATTACACCAACTTCTGTGTCTGGCAATTCATTCATGATTTGGTGTACAACCGTTGTTTTTCCGCTTCCAGTTCCTCCTGCAATTCCAATAATGAGCATAAAATTTTTGTTTGATATTTGTTTGGCAAAAATAATAATTAAACTGAATTGCTAAACATAGAATGTAATTTAACCATATAAGTAATGTAACTAAATTTAAGCTGTAAAATGTTTAAACAAAATGTTACTTAACTGAAATTATATTATTTGTATAGTAAAAAACATAAAAAAAATCCCGAAAGTAAACCTTCGGGATTTCGTGCAATCAGTATAGTTTTAAAAAATATTCTGAATTTAGTAAGCACTTGTAATTATTTATTCTTTTTTGCTTTTATCATCATTTCAAGCTGATCCCAAAGTTCCTCTGGAATTGCTTCTAATAAATTAAATTGTCCGGCACCTTTTAACCATTCGCCTCCGTCGATTGTAATAACATCACCATTTACATAAGCTGAAAAATCAGAAACTAAATAAGCAGCTAAATTGGCTAATTCCTGATGATCTCCTACACGTTTCAACGGCACTTTTTTTGCCATATCAAACTTCTCAGAAAGATCTCCCGGCAATAATCTGTCCCATGCTCCTTTTGTTGGAAATGGTCCCGGAGCGATTGCATTAGAACGGATTCCGTATTTAGCCCATTCTACAGCAAGGCTTCTTGTCATGGCTAAAACCCCGGCTTTAGCCGTTGCACTTGGCACTACATAAGCTGAGCCTGTCCATGCGTAAGTTGTTACAATATTTAAAATCGTTGCCGATGTTTGTTTCGTGTCGATCCAGTGTTTTCCAAAAGCCAGTGTACAGTTTTTAGAACCTTTAAGAACAATATCGATAACAGTATCAAATGCATTTGCAGATAAACGTTCTGTTGGTGAAATGAAATTTCCTGCCGCATTGTTTAAAAGAACATCCACTTTCCCGAAAACTTTTAAAGTTTCCTGAAGCATATTTTCTACTTCTTCATAATGGCGAACATCACATTGAAGAGGTAAACATTTTCCGCCAGTTTCACTTTCGAGTTCTGCAGCTGTTGTTTTCAGCTTTTCTAAGTCTCTGGAAGTAATCGCAACCTGAGCGCCCAATTCTAAAAAATATTTGGTCATTGCTTTGCCTAAACCGCTTCCGCCGCCAGTAACTACAATAACTTTACCTTTTAAAGCGTCGTCTCGTAACATTTTATCTGTGTAACTCATACTTTTCTTTTTTTACAATATTAATTAAAATAATAGGATGCACGCATAATAATGTTATAAAATTTTGATAAACTTTATATCTCACACAATTTTTTTGCAGCAGATTCCAGCGTAAAATTATCTTTTGCAAAGCAAAAACGAATTAATTTTTGATCTTTATGATCTGAATAAAAAGTAGAAATTGGAATGGCAGCTACACCGTGATTAATTATTAGATTTTTGCAGAAAGTAACATCATCTTCATTTGAAATATTGGCATAAGAAGCAACCTGAAAATAGGTTCCTTCACATGGTTTGAGTTCAAAGCGACTGTTTTGAAGCAGTTTCTGAAAGTAATCTCTTTTTTCCTGATAGAATTTTCCAAGCAGATTTACATCAACAACATCCAAATATTCGCTGATTGCAAACTGAGAAATACTGTTTACACTGAAAACCAAAAACTGGTGAACCTTTTTAATTTCTTTCATTAAATGTTCTGGTGCAATTGTATAACCAATTTTCCAGCCAGTAATATGAAAAGATTTTCCAAATGATGAAACCATAATACAGCGTTCTAAAAGAAAATCTTTTGTATGTGCTGAAATGTGTTTTTCTTCAAAAGTAATGTATTCGTAAACTTCGTCAGACAAAACAATAATGTCTGGATATTTTTCAAGAAGATTTTTTAGCTGAATAAAATCATTTTCAGTTAAAATTTTTCCCGTCGGATTATGTGGATTATTGATGATAATCATTCGGCTTTTTTCCGAACAAGCTTTTTCGATTGTTTCCCAATTTGGAGTATAATCGTCATTTAGTGCCACACGAACAGGTTTTGCTTTGCAGAGTAAAACAGGAGATTCGTAAGAATCATAACTTGGATCGAGAATAATTACTTCGTCATTTTCTTTTACCAGAGCCAAAATTGTAGTGAAAATTCCCTGTGTTGCTCCGGCTGTAACCAAAAGTTCTAAATCTGGATTAATGGTTCTTTTATAAGAATCCTTAATCAGCTTTGCAATTTTATTCATCAATGGCGGATAACCTGCCATTGGTGTATATTGATGCACATTTTCCTTGGATAATCTTGCAACAATATCTGTTAATCTTTCGTCAACAGGAAAATTTGGAAATCCCTGCGAAAGATTTATTGCATTATATTCAGATGCCATTTTAGACATTACTGTGAAAATGCTTGTGGTTACGTTAGGGAGCTTGCTCATGATATACATGTATTGGTATAGTTAAATAGTAACGAACTCTCACAAGTTTGTTGTTTTGTGTGCCGGGAAACCATTTTGGACATTTTTTTAGAATGCGAATCGCTTCTTTTCCTGTTCCATAATCAGCATCTTTGGTAACTGTTATATCAGTTAGTGTGCCATCCTTTTCAACTACAAAATTCACATCAACGATGCCTTTTACTTGAAGTTCTTCGTCAGGATATTTGTAATTGTTTCTAATAAATTTATGAAGTTTTGCAATTCCTTTATCAAAATCAGGTTTTACATCTATCGAGTCAATATCATATATTTTAGTGTCCTCTTTTATTTTAACTGTATCTTTATTAACAGTTGAATTAACTTCAGTAAGAAACTCTTCAGAGTTGTTTTCTTTAGTAATATTTTGTTCCGTTTTTTTGTTTTTTGAATCTTTAGTATCTGTTGAAGAATTACATTGTACAAAACAGATTGAAGTCAAAATTAGAATTAAAGCCTTTTTCATTATCTAGGTTTAATTACATTTTATGAATAATAAAAATCGTAGGACGTTTGTCAATATCTATTTTCAATTTTTTCCAATCCGAAATTTTCATTGTTTTAATGAATTCTGTTGGCAAAGTTATGTCTGTAGCAATACACAAATGTGTTGACGGATTTAAAATCTGTAAAAGATCTTCAATTAGTTTGTTGTTTCTATAAGGCGTTTCAATAAAAATCTGTGATTGGTTTTTGTCCTGAGATAATCTCTCAAAATGTCTTAATGCCGATTTTTTTTCGTCTTTGTCAATTGGTAAATAACCGTTGAAAGTAAAACTCTGGCCATTCATTCCAGAAGCCATCATCGCTAATAGAATAGAAGAAGGACCGACTAACGGAACAACCTGAATTCCTTTTTCATGTGCCAATTTTACAATTACGGCACCAGGATCAGCAACGCCCGGACATCCGGCTTCGCTCATTAATCCCATATTTTTACCTTCTAATAAAGGTTTTATAAAGTCTAAATGTTCGCTTGGTTCAGTTCGTTTGTTTAAAGTAAAAAGAACAAGTTCAGATTGTTTTTTTTCTGGATAAACGGCTTTTATAGATTTTCGGGCTGTTTTATCGTTTTCAACAATATAATGGTCGATAACTTCTATCGTTCTTCTTACCGTTTGTGGTAAAACATCCATCGGATCGCTTTCGCCCATTGTAGTTGGAATAAGATATAATTTTCCGAGAAGTTTCATGTGTATATGTTTAAAATTAAAAAATTCAACTATCTCTTTTGCAGAAACAATTGAATTAAGAATGTTTTTTTAGAAGCTGGTCAGCAATTAAATCTGTTACTTCATCGAGCATTTGGTAAACGTTGTCAAAACCATTTGCAGAACCATAATAAGGATCTGGAACATCAACATTTTCGTCTGGGAATAATTCGTTAAGAATTAAACGAACTTTATTTTTATGTTCAGGAGTTTTTGCCAGATGAACTACATCGCGAAAATTTGAATTATCCATTACATAGATATAATCAAATTCATCAAAATCGGATGATTTAATTTGTCTGCCTTTTTGTGCGCTTATGTTGATTCCGTTTTTGCGGGCAACATCTATAGAACGCTTATCGGGGCAGTGTCCTACATGCCATGATCCTGTTCCGGCAGAATCTACAATAAATTTGTCTGCGGGTAATTTTGATGCTAAAATTCCTTCTGCTAAAGGAGATCTGCAAATATTTCCCAAACAAACCATTAAAACTTTTACTGGCATGATTCGCGTTATAGCGTTAGTTTTTTGTTGATGTCTTCGACAAATTTTTTGAATTGTTTGTCTGTAGAAACTAAATTGTCAACGGTTTTACAAGCGTGTAATACTGTTGCGTGATCACGGTCTCCAATTTGTGAACCAATATTTGCCAAAGAAGCTTTAGTAAATTTCTTTGCAAAAAACATGGCCAATTGTCTAGCCTGAACAACATGCCTCTTTCTTGTTTTAGATTGAAGCGTTTCGATATCCAGCTGGAAATAATCGGAAACAATTTTTTGGATATAATCGATAGAGATTTCTCTCTTTACGTTTTTAACAAATTTCTCAACTACACTTTTTGCTAATTCAATCGTAACTTCTTTTTTGTTGAAAGAAGACTGAGCGATAAGTGAGATAATAGCTCCTTCTAATTCTCTTACGTTAGATTTGATATTGCGGGCAACATATTCAAGAATGTCTTCCGGCATATCAACACCATCACGATATAAAATGTTTTTTAAGATCGAGATACGGGTTTCGTAATCAGGCTGATGAAGCTCAGCAGATAATCCCCATTTAAAACGAGATAATAAACGCTGTTCAATATCCTGCATATCAACAGGAGCTTTGTCAGAAGTTAAGATTACTTGTTTTCCGTTTTGGTGCAGGTAATTGAAAATGTGGAAAAATACGTCCTGAGTTCCTGATTTACCAGATAAAAACTGAACATCATCAATAATCAAAACGTCGATTAATTGGTAAAAGTGAATGAAATCGTTACGATTATTCTTTTTAACCGAATCAATATATTGTTGTGTGAAAATTTCGGCAGATATATATAAAACCGTTTTTTCAGGATATTTGTCTTTTACTTCAACCCCAATAGCGTGTGCTAAGTGTGTTTTTCCTAAACCAACTCCCCCAAAAATCAACAAAGGATTAAATGAAGTTCCTCCAGGTTTATTGGCAACAGCCATACCGGCAGAACGGGCTAAACGGTTAGAATCTCCTTCAAGGAAATTATCAAAACTATAATTAGGATTTAACTGAGATTCAATTTTTAAATTTCTGATTCCAGGAATTACGAAAGGATTTTTAAGCTCAGGATTTAAGTTTTTAAACGGAGCATCAACCTCTTGCGGTTTCATTGGAACTCTGTTGGAACTTGGCAGCTGTTCGGTAAATGGCTGTTTATTTCCATAAGTGTTCTCCATTTTAATTTTATAGAGTAACTTTGCATTTTTCCCAAGTTCTTTGGTAAGTGCAACTTTTAATAATTTTACGTAATGCTCTTCGAGCCATTCGTAGAAAAATTTACTTGGTACTTGAATATATAACGCGTTATCGGTTAGCTCAACTGATTTGATTGGTTCAAACCAAGTTTTGTATGCTTGATCTTGAATATTGTCCTTTATAAAAGACAAACAGTTTTCCCATACCGATTGAGCAGTTTTAGTCATAGATTCAAATAAATTTTTATATTATTAATAAAGATTCTCCTGTAAAAAAAGGAGCGATTTTATTCCTTATTTCGGGATAACAAATATGTGAACAAATTTCTGTAAAAAAAAATATTTTGGTATCTAATTTTATAAAAAAATGTTGTAAGAGGGCTTGAATAATTTAAATTTTTTTAATACATTAATAATGAAAAAACATCAAACGCAAGTGCGTGTTCGTTACTCCGAAACTGACCAAATGGGAGTCGTTTATCACGGAAATTATGTGCCTTATTTTGAGATTGGACGCGTGGAATGGCTTAGAAATAAAGGGATTTCGTATAAAAGCATGGAAGAAAGCGGTATTGGGCTTCCAATTGTTTCCATGCAGATCAACTATAAAAAATCTGCTCGTTACGATGAGCTTTTAACTATTCATACAACATTCAAAAGCCAGTCATCTGTTAAGATCGAATTTGACTGCGAAATTTATAACGAGGCAAATGAGTTATTAACAACAGCAGTGTTTATTTTAGTATTTATTTCGTTAAAAACGGGCCGCCCAACGGCACCTCCAGATTATATTTTAGAATTGTTTAAAACGATGGAATAATTGTTAAATCGAAACACGTTTTTATACTAAATTATATAATTTTAACATCAATTTCAAACATTAAATCAAAAATGTCGAATATCATTTCGGCATTTTTTTTTCGCGTTTTTGTGATGATTTTTCCAATTGGAAGACCGGAATTTTCATCTATTTCCATTTCCTGAGATGTTATTTCCAGTTTTTTTTCTTTTATAACACGCATCACTTTATTCATGTTTTTGTAATCAAAAGAAATTAAAAAATGAACATCGATCGTTTTTTCAACAATTTCACAAACTTCTAATGTCATCTGTGCAGTTGTTCTATACGCTGCAATTAATCCGCCAACGCCCAATTTTGTACCTCCAAAAATACGAACCACCACTACAAGAACGTTTGTTACGCCAAAAGATTGTATCTGTCCGTAGATTGGTGCTCCCGCGGTGTTGCTTGGCTCTCCATCATCATTTGCACGATAAGAAATTTTGGGAGCTGTGCCTAATTGATAGGCGTAACAATAATGTACAGCATGCGGATGAAGTTTTCGTAAATCTTCTATAATAGGTTTTACCTCTTCTTCGTTTTCTATAGGAAAAGCATAACCAAAGAATTTACTTCCTTTTTCTTTAAAAAGTACTTCTTCAGATTCTCTGGCAATGGTTTGGTACGTATCGTTATATTCCAAATCTAATATTCTAAATTGTTTTTTTTGCTGCAGAATTATAAGTAAAAAATCTTTTTAATCCTTTTAATCTGCGGCAAGATATTTTATAGTATGTTTTTATCAAACAAATCCACAACATCTTCCTGCCCAACTTGTAAATTCCAAACATGCAAACCTAATACTGCAGCGGCATCTGTGTTTTCTTTTTTGTCATCAACAAATAAAGTCTTTTGTGGAACTAAATTATGTTCATCAATTAAATGCTGATACGAATTAGCATTTGGTTTTCTTTTTCCAATTTCAAATGAAAAATGAACTTTTTCAAAACAATTGTAAAAATCAGTATAAAAAGGAACGCCGACAGTTTTTTCGAAAGTGGCAATATGAATAGAATCAGTATTGCTTAATAAAAACAAACGGTATTTTTTTGAAAGCTCTTTTACGAAATCTAATCTATAAGAAGGGAAATCTGCTAAAACCGCATTCCAGGCTTCCAAAATTTCTTCTGTAGAAGTATTTGGAAGTTGTTTTTGAAATCCGCCCACAAAATCATCATATGAAATATCTCCAGTTTCAAATAATAAATTCAAGCGGTCAAGTTCAGCATTCCATTCTTTCAGACCTAATTTTTGCAAGCCAGAAATTGTTCCTTGTTTGTTTAAATTGATAAAAATATCTCCAAAGTCAAAAATTATCGTATCAATCATGATTTCTTACATATATTAATTCGTCGTTTTGAATATAAGTTTTAATGGCATTTTGTTTTTGAAGTTCCGGAGCTTTGGCCCCTTTCTTAAAAGTGTTTTTTCCAACAAATATCCGGGCTTCATCCCAAATATTTTCATTTATAAAAGATTCTAAAGTCTGTCTGCCTCCTTCAATAATTATAGATTGAATTTGATGCTGGTATAAAACAGTTAAAATATTTTCAATTATATTTTTATCAAAATCAATTTTTTCAAAAATCGTATTTTCTGTCGAAAGCATGTTTTCAGATTTCGTAAAAACAATAGTTTTTACACTTTCATCAAAAACAAAACTGTCTTTAGAAATTCGGTTGTTTTGATCTAAAATGACTCTAACCGGATTATTTCCAGACCAATCTCTGACGTTTAATTTCGGATTGTCGTCAATAACCGTTTGAGTTCCTGCTAAAATAGCCTGTTCTTCACTTCGCCATTTATGAACTAATTGACGAGAATATTGATTGGTAATCCAAACTGGTTTTCTTTCCTGATCGATTTCTTTTTCAGGAGCGAGAAATCCGTCCAGACTTTCAGCCCATTTTAAAATAATATACGGTCGTTTTTTCTGGTGAAATGTAAAAAAACGTTTGTTGAGTTCGTTACATTCATCTTCTAAAATTCCAACTACAACATTGGCACCGGCTTCAATTAGTTTTTTAATTCCTCTGCCTGCTACTTTTTCGTTTGGATCGACTGTTCCTACAACCACATTTGGAATTTCGTTTGCAATAATCAAATCACAGCAAGGAGGTGTTTTTCCAAAATGGGAGCAAGGTTCTAAGCTGACATAAATTGTAGCTTTTTTTAATAACGATTTGTCTTTTACAGATCGAACTGCATTTACTTCGGCGTGCGGTTCACCGGCTTTTTTATGCCAGCCTTCACCAATAATGGTATCTTCATAAACAATTACACTCCCCACCATCGGATTTGGATATGTTGTTCCAAAGCCATTTCTAGCAAGCTCTATGCATCGTTTAATATATTTTTCATGTTTATTCACTTTGCAAAAGTAACTTATTTTTAAATTTTGAGTCTAATCTTATAGCTATTGTTGTGAAACATTACAAATTGTTATGAAACTATCGAAAAAGTATTTTTATTTTTGTAGATATAAGTGAATAAATAAAATGAAAAATTGGGTTATCAGAAAGATTGAAAAAGAAGACAATCAATCAGTTGCAAAATTAATAAGATCAGTTTTTGATGAAATGGAAATTCCAAAAGTAGGTACCGCTTATGAAGATCCATATTTAGATTTAATGTTTGAAGAGTACAGCAAGCCAGAATCGGTTTATTTTGTAGTAGAAAGTGAAGGTGAAATTTTGGGTTGTGCAGGAATTGCTCCTTTAGAAAATGGAGATCCTAAAATTTGTGAATTACAAAAAATGTATTTTTTGCCAAAAGTGCGCGGATTAGGAATTGGAAGCAAAATGATGGATGAATGTTTGGAGAGCGCAAGAAATTTTGGATTTGAAAAATGTTATATCGAGACAATGCCGTTTATGCATGCTGCTCAAAAATTATATAGAAAATCAGGATTTGAATATTTAGACGCTCCGTTAGGTTGCACCGGGCACAATTCCTGCCCTGTCTGGATGTTGAAAAAATTATAAGCCAATGAAAAAAAATATTTTTGCTATTCTTTTAGTCTCAGTATTGTTCTCTTGTAAAGATGCTAAACAAGAAAAAACGGCAGACAAAGCCGTAGTTGTCAAAGATTCAGTTGCTAAAACTGAGGAAAGTGAAAATACCGCGATTACAGAAGAAGTCTTTAAAAATGAATTCGATATTTTAATACCCCAAACGTATCGAACTTATGATAGTCAAAACCCTGTAAAAGCTTTAAACCAAAAATGGGTTGAGTTGTACGAG
Organism: Flavobacterium sp. KACC 22758; assembly: GCF_028736135.1. Lineage (NCBI taxonomy): Bacteria > Pseudomonadati > Bacteroidota > Flavobacteriia > Flavobacteriales > Flavobacteriaceae > Flavobacterium > Flavobacterium sp. KACC 22758. Next base: position 4,533,819 of record NZ_CP117878.1, on the reverse strand, counting down.
GAAAATGGAGATTTTTTTTTAGGAAAAGCAAATTTTAAAATTGAAAAAGGATACAGTGAGTGTTCCGGTGATTCTACGCTTTCTATTATGCCAGAAAAAAAGGTGTTGCTTTTAATAGACGATGCTAAATTGAAAACCGGAAAAATAAAATCTCTGAAAATTGAAAGGGATAAAATCTGGCCCAAAGAAAAAACGAGTTTTACTTTTAATAATGTCAATTATACTTTACGCGGAGAAGGAAAAGTTTTATCTGAAGAAAAAGTAAGCACAGATGATGATAAAATTGAAATCTTTAAAAAAGTAGAAGATTATAAATTATACTTAACCATTGGTAATAATCCTGAAAAACTGATTCTGACCGAAGCGTCTTTTAATGACACTTTTGTGGAGTTTCTTTTTGCAGGAGATATTGACGGTGACGGAAAACTCGACTTTGTTTTTGGAGCAAACAGAGATTATGAAGAAGAGCGTGTGATTTTATTTCTTTCGTCAAAAGCTGAAAATGAAAATTCAGTAAAAAAAGTTTCAGAAATAGCAGTACAATTTGACTGCTAACTAACCAAAATATTATCTAATAACAGATATATAAAATGAAAATCAAGCAATATCGTACTCAGTTTATTAAGGAATTATCTTCTTTGTACGATGCGTACGAAGCAGAGAGTTTTTTCTATTTAATTTTAGAAGATAAACACAAACTGCGTCAAATAGATTTGGCATTAAATCACGAATTAGCTTTTACAGAAGAAGATTTTGTTGTTTGGGATTCATTGTTAGCCCAGCTGAAAAAAGAAGTTCCAATTCAATATTTATTAGGAAAAACAAATTTCTACGGTTTAGATTTTGAAGTAAACGAAAATGTTTTAATTCCGAGACCCGAAACCGAAGAGTTGGTCGAATGGATTATTAGTGAAAATAAAGGAATTGATAAAAAAGAAAAAATAAAAATTCTTGATATTGGTACCGGAAGCGGCTGTATTGCTGTTTCACTCGCTAAAAATCTGCCAAATGCAGATGTATATGCTATCGATGTTTCAAAAAAAGCAATCGAAACTGCGAAGCGAAATGCCATTAGAAATGATGTTAATGTAACTTTTATATTTCAGGATATTTTACAAGCCGAAGAATTAAAATGCAAATATGATGTCATAGTTTCTAATCCGCCTTATGTACGCAATCTTGAAAAAGAAGAAATCAAAAAGAATGTTTTAGACTACGAACCTCATTTAGCACTTTTTGTTGATGACAACGATGCTTTGCTTTTCTACAGAAAAATAGCTTCGCTGGCACAAAACAATCTTTTGGCAAAAGGACAGCTTTATTTTGAAATCAACCAATATTTAGGAAAAGAAATGATAGAACTTCTGGGTAAAATGGATTTTATCAATATTGATCTCCGAAAAGATATTTACGATAACGACAGAATGATAAAAGTTAATATTTAATTTTTAGTTTTCAGTCGTAGTATTCAGTCACAGTAAAACTGCAAACTGGGACTGCGACTGAAAACTAAAAAAAATTACTCGTATCGCAAAGCCTCAATAGGATCTAACTGAGATGCTTTTATGGCAGGATATAAACCAGAAACTATTGCTACCATAAAACTAGTTGCAAAAGCGGCAAAAATTGCCATCCACGGAATCACAAAAGCAAAACTCATTGCGGCCGCAAAAGCAAAACCAATCAAGATTCCCAGAACAATTCCAACTAAACCGCCAATTTGTCCAATTAATAAAGTTTCGATAAAAAATTGAACAGAAATTGTAATTTTTGTTGCACCAAGCGCTTTTCTGACACCAATTTCTCGTGTACGTTCTGTAACCGAAACAATCATAATATTCATTAGAGCAATTGAAGATCCTAAAATTGTAATGATCGAAATAATCCATGATGCCCAGCCTAAATATTGCGTAATACCTAAAATTCGATTGATTAAATCGTCGCTTCGGCCAATACCAAAATTATTATCACGAACCGGACTTAGTTTTCGAACCCTTCTCATTGTGCTGGTTGCATTGTCAACCGCTTCGTCTAAAAGTTCTTTTTTAGAAACCATAACACTGATAGTATAATTGATGTTGGGTGCCGTAAATAATGATCTGGCAACCTGTATAGGAATTAAAACCCGTAAATCCTGACTGTTTCCAAAAGTTGAACCTTTTTCTTTTAAAACGCCGATAACTTTAAAACGGGCACCGCGAATAGAAATTACTTTATCAATTGGGTTGACATCTTTTAATAAGCCCTTTTCAAAATCTGAACCTACAACGCAGGTATAGGTATTATTGTCAATGTCAAATTGATTAAAAGATCTGCCTAAAGTAGTTTCTAAACCTGAGTTAGAAATAAAATGTTCGTCAACGCCTAAAATTGTAATTTCGGGATCAGTTTTAGTATCTAAAAATTTTACTTCGGCTTTTGATGTTGCAGTAAACGAAAGAGAAGTCTCGGTAAAAGGGTATTTGTATTTGTTTTTAAAAGCAACAGCTTCGGGATACGAAATAATTGGGTTGATAATTTCACGTTCATTTCCGCCACGATTTCGAACCGTGTTTTCGTATTGGTTAATGTTAAAAGTATTAGCTCCCATTGATGCAAAATTGGTCGAAACAGTGTTTTCAAGTGCTGTTACAACAGTAAGAATTCCAACTAAAGCGGTAATTCCAATTGCAATAATTAAAACCGTAAGAATGGTTCGCAGTAATTGAGTTTTGATGGAACCAAAAGCAATTCGGATATTTTCTTTAAATAATTTTAGCATCATGACCAATTTGTCACGAAAATACGGTTTTTGTTACAAGTTTGTTTTCGAAGTGTTATTATTTATTTTAAAAAGTAAGATATTTGCAGACTTAAATTAAGTCGAAAGCTGGAATGTCATAAAGTCGAAAGTTTAAAGAACCAGCAATCAAAAAATAATAAATAAATTAATCGTAAAGGTTTTTGAATTTGAGTTTCAAAAGAAATCTAAAATCTAAAATCAACAATCTAAAATAAAGAAGATGGCTTCAAAACCAAGTATACCAAAAGGAACAAGAGATTTTTCACCAGCTGAGGTGTCAAAACGTCAATATATTATTCAGACTATAAAAGCTAATTTTGAAAAATTTGGTTTTCAGCCAATCGAAACGCCTTCGTTTGAAAATTCAGATACCTTAATGGGGAAATATGGAGAAGAAGGAGATCGTCTGATTTTCAAAATTTTAAATTCAGGTAATTTTTTCTACAATAAAAGTAAAATCGAATTGCCAGAATCAATCGAAGAATTACAATTAAATTCTGCTGAAAAAATAACTTTAGAGCAAAGAATTGAGCTGAATAAATTCACAGGAAAAATTTCTGAAAAAGCATTACGTTACGATTTAACAGTACCGTTTGCAAGATACGTTGTACAACACCAAAGTGAAATCGAATTTCCTTTTAAAAGATACCAAATTCAGCCAGTTTGGAGAGCAGATAATCCGCAAAAAGGACGTTTTAGAGAATTTTTTCAATGTGATGCTGATGTTGTAGGTTCAAAATCTTTATGGCAGGAAGTTGAATTAGTTCAATTGTACGATACTGTTTTTACCTCTTTAGGATTAGAAGGAGTTACAATTAAAATCAATAACCGAAAAATTTTATCTGGAATTGCTGAGGTAATTGGCGCTTCAGATAAATTGATTGATTTTACAGTTGCGCTTGATAAATTAGACAAAATTGGTGAAGACGGCGTAAAGAAAGAAATGATTGAAAAAGGAATTTCTGAAGATGCTTTAGTAAAAGTGCAGCCACTTTTTAGTTTTTCAGGAACTTTTGCAGACAAAATTGCACAGCTTTCGGACTTATTGTCTTCTTCTGAAGAAGGAATGAAAGGAGTTGAAGAACTAAAATTTATTTGTGACAATGTTGCAGATTTAGGTTTGTCTACTGCAGTTTTAGATCTTGATGTGACATTAGCTCGTGGTTTAAATTATTATACAGGAGCTATTTTTGAAGTAGCGGCGCCAAAAACCGTTGCAATGGGCTCTATTGGCGGAGGCGGAAGATACGACGATTTGACTGGTATTTTTGGTTTGAAAAATATGAGCGGTGTTGGAATCTCTTTTGGATTGGATAGAATTTATCTGGTTTTAGAAGAATTACAATTATTTCCTGAAACAGTTGCTGCTGCTTCAAAAGCTATATTTTTAAATTTTGGAGACAAAGAAGCTTTATATGCTTCAAAAGCTATTCAAAAATTAAGACAGGAAAATATAAAAGTAGAGTTATATCCGGATAATGTAAAAGTGGGTAAACAATTTCAATATGCAGATAAACGTTTGATTCCGTTTGCTGTATTAGTCGGAGATCAGGAAATTAATTCAAATTCTTATGCGCTTAAAAATTTAGTGACTGGAGAACAGGTGTCTGTAGATTTTGAAGGATTAAAAAATACTTTGTTAGGTTAACTGTCTGGAGTGGAGATTTTTGCTGTAGATTACAGTCATTTAAAGGATTTTCTTTTTAAATCTCTGCCTAAAATAGTTGCCTGTAAAGAAAAAAAACTTTTAATTTGCCGACCTTAAGTTACGGGCGTAGTTCAAGGGTAGAATAGCGGTCTCCAAAACCGTTGATGGGGGTTCGAATCCCTCCGCCCGTGCAAAATTAAATAGTTAAGTATAAAAAAAAGCTTCGTCTCTATAAAGGCGAAGCTTTTTTTAATATAAGGTAAACTTGAATTAATAATTATTTAGAGGCCGAAGCCAACCCTTAAATTCAATTTTGTTAGGTAATAATTTAATTATACTTTGGTACTCAAATATACGACAACTAAAACGTAATAGTCTTAAAATTATAATAAAATTTCACGGACTGTTTTCTGTTTTTAAAAGTCTCATAACTAATAAAGTGACAATTTGACATTTTATGAGATTTGGCAGTACTTTTGCAATCCAAAAGAAAGAAATAAAAAATGAAGTTTAAGAATATTTTTAAAAATAAAAGTAATATGACTACGGAAAATACAGAATTCGATCAGGAATTAGACGATGTAACGTTAGAGAACAATGCAAACGGAGAGCAGTTAATTGTTGAAGAATTAAGTGTTGAGGAGCAATTAGCCCAAGACTTGGCGAAAGAAAAAGATAAGTTTCTGAGATTATTTGCTGAATTTGAAAATTACAAAAAAAGAACTTCAAAAGAGCGTATCGATTTATTTAAAACGGCAAACCAAGAAGTTTTATTGGCTATGCTTCCTGTTTTAGATGATTTCGACAGAGCAGCTGTAGAGATCAACAAATCTGATGATGAAAATTTGAAAAAAGGTGTTGAACTGATTCACGAAAAATTAAAAAGCACTTTAGTTTCTAAAGGCTTAGAGCAGGTTGAAATTCAGGCAGGAGATGCATTCAATGCTGATATTGCTGAAGCAATTACCCAAATTCCAGCTCCATCGGATAAATTAAAAGGGAAAGTTGTAGATGTTATTGAAAAAGGATACAAATTAGGAGAAAAAATTATTCGTTATCCTAAAGTTGTTGTTGGAAACTAAAAAAATGTAAACAAAGTCCGATGAATTATTTTGGATTTTGGTCCCGAAGCTTCGGGATAAGATTTGGAACTTAATCTAATTATGAAAAAAGATTTTTACGAAATACTAGGCATTTCAAAAAATGCTGATGCTGCCGAAATTAAAAAAGCATATAGAAAAAGTGCTTTAAAATACCATCCTGATAAAAATCCAGGCGACAAAGAGGCAGAAGAAAACTTCAAATTAGCGGCAGAAGCGTATGAAGTTTTAAGTGATCCGCAGAAAAAAGCAAAATACGATCAATATGGACATCAGGCATTTGATGGTTCTGGCGGATTTGGCGGTCACGGTGGTATGAATATGGATGACATTTTCAGCCAGTTTGGTGATATTTTTGGAGGTGGATTTGGCGGTTTCGGAGGCGGAGGCGGAGGTCCTCGCCGTGCAAAAGGAAGCAATCTTCGAATTAAAGTAAAACTGACTTTAGAAGAAATTGCAAATGGAGTTGAGAAAAAAGTTAAAGTAAAACGTAAAGTTCAGGCTAAAGGCGTAACGTATAAAACTTGTACAACTTGTAACGGTCAGGGACAAGTAATGCGTGTAACCAATACTATTTTAGGAAGAATGCAGTCTGCATCAACTTGTCCTACCTGTGGCGGTTCTGGTCAGATTTTAGACAAAAGACCTGCCGAAGCAGATGCTCAGGGAATGGTTCAGGAAGATGAAACAGTATCAATCAAAATTCCTGCGGGAGTTGTTGATGGAATGCAGTTAAAAGTTTCTAACAAAGGTAACGATGCACCAGGAAATAGTATTCCTGGAGATTTAATTGTTGCAATTGAAGAAGTAGAGCACGAATTTTTGAAACGTGAAGGTGAAAACGTTCACTTCGATTTATACATCAGTTTCCCAGAAGCAGTTTTAGGAGCTTCAAAAGATATTGAAGCTATTAATGGAAAAGTTCGTATTAAATTAGAAGAAGGAATTCAGTCTGGAAAAATCTTAAGATTAAAAGGAAAAGGAATTCCAAGTTTAAATGGTTACGGAAGCGGAGATTTATTAGTTCACGTAAACGTTTGGACTCCAAAAACATTAAACAAAGAACAAAAACAATTCTTTGAGAATGCTTTAAACGATGAACACTTTGTTCCAAGTCCTGAAAAATCAGAGAAATCATTTTTTGAAAAAGTAAAAGATATGTTCTCATAATCTAAACTTTCTCTAAGAGGTTTATATAAAACAAAAACCCATTCTATACAAATAGAATGGGTTTTTTGTGTATTATAATGCAGATTCGCTATGAATTATTTACTTTTACAGATTGTTGGCTAAAATAAAAAAAGCCGCTAAAAGAAAACCTAAAAAATAAAATGAGCAACTTACTAGAAGTACATAAAGTCGTAAAACAATATGGCGATTATGTAGCGCTTAACGAAGTTTCATTAAATGTGCCAAAAGGCAGTATATATGGACTTTTAGGTCCAAATGGAGCTGGAAAAACATCCCTTATTCGAATCATAAATCAAATTACACTTCCGGATAGCGGTGAGATAATTTTAGATGGAGAAAAATTACATCCCAAACACGTGCAGACAATTGGTTATCTGCCGGAAGAAAGAGGTTTGTACAGTTCAATGAAAGTAGGGGAGCAATGTTTATATCTTGCTCAAATGAAAGGACTTTCTAAAACCGAAGCCAAAAAACAATTGGATTATTGGTTTGACCGTTTAGGAATTCAAGGCTGGTGGAACAAAAAAATCCAGGAACTTTCTAAAGGAATGGCGCAAAAAATTCAGTTTGTAGTTTGTGTTTTGCACAAACCAAAACTGCTTATTTTAGATGAGCCTTTTTCTGGATTTGATCCTGTAAATGCCAATGTTATTAAAGATGAAATTCTGGCATTAAAAGAACAAGGCTCTACTATAATTTTTTCTACGCACCGAATGGAAAGCGTAGAAGAGCTTTGTGAAAACATTGCCTTAATCCACAAATCAAATAAATTAATTGAAGGAAAAGTTGTTGATGTAAAACGTCAATTTAGAACGAACAGTTTTGAAGTGGGAATCCTGACAAATAATGTTGAAGGTTTGATGTATGACATTACACAAAAATTTACTGTTTCTCCTGCGAGTTTTAAATCTTTAAATGATGATTTAAAATTGAATATTCAAATAGGAAATGCTTCACCAAACGAATTATTAAATGTTTTGACGCAGCTCGGACAAGTAACACATTTCGTGGAAAAAATTCCAAGCATTAACGATATTTTTATCCAGACAGTTACAGAAAATAAAGTTTAGATTTCAGTCCCGAAGCCTCAGGATAGATTTCAGAATTAATCCTGAAATTTAAAAATCTAAAGTCAACAATCTAAAATCTAAAATCAAGAAATGAGTATTATTTCATTAATTATAAAAAGAGAATTTATTGCCAAAGTCCGCAATAAATCTTTTGTTGTCATGACTTTTTTGAGTCCGCTTTTATTTGTAGCTATTGCTGTTTTTATCGGCTATTTAAGTTCAATGAAAGCCGAAACGAAACGAATAGCGATTCATGATGAAACTGGACTTTTTGCTGCCGATTTTTTGAAAGAAAACAAAAACAGTTCAGAGTTTAAATATTATAATTTATCTGAAATTGAAGTAAAAGCTTTAAAAGACAGTATTACAAAAGAAAATTTCAGCGGTTTAATTGTTATCCCAAAAACAAATGATAAAAAAGATTTAGAAAGTAAAATTGAATTTATTTCTAATAACAGCCCAAGTATTTCTTTTATCGAGAACACACAGGATATCATTGGAAATAAAATTACAAAACTAAATCTCGAAGAAGCTAAACTAGATACGCTGGCAATTCAAAAAGCACAGTCAAATGTTAATATTCACTTGGTTAAAGCTTCCGGAGAAGAAAGTCTAAAAGGATTAAACGAAATTAAAATTGGAATTGGCGGTGCATTTGGATACTTGATTATGATGTTTATTATCATTTACGGAAATATGGTAATGCGAAGCGTAATCGAAGAAAAAACAAATAGAATTATCGAGATCATTATTTCATCAGTAAAACCATTTCAGTTAATGATTGGTAAAATTGTAGGAACTTCGCTGGCCGGAATTTTACAGTTTATGATTTGGGCTATTATTGGTTTGGGATTAATGTTTGCAGCTTCGGCATTTTTTGGCGTAAATGTAGGGCCAACGGCAAGAATTTCACCAGAAATGATGCAAACGGCTCAGCATCAATTTTCAGGTTCTGCGCAAATGTATATTGCAGAATTATGGAATCTGCCAATAGCAAGCATTATAATTGGTTTTGTAATTTATTTTATTGGAGGATATTTTCTATACAGTTCATTCTATGCCGCAATTGGAGCAGCAGTTGATAATCAAACAGATTCACAGCAGTTTTTATTACCAATTTTAATGCCGCTGATACTAAGTGTTTACATCGGATTTTTTACTGTAGTAAACGATCCGCACGGAACTATTGCAGTTGTGTTTTCGATGATTCCGTTAACCTCGCCAATAGTTATGTTAATGCGTATACCGTTTGGCGTGCCGTGGTGGCAAATTGCAATTTCGGTATCATTATTGTTTGCTTCATTTTTCCTTGTTGTATGGTTCGCAGCTAAAATTTACCGGGTAGGTATTTTAATGTACGGCAAAAAACCAACATGGAAGGAATTGTATAAGTGGCTTAAATATTAATTTTTTAAAAGCTGCTAAGGTTCTAAGGAACTAAGTCGCTAAGGTTTTCTTTAGCTGCTTAAAATAAAAAAAACTCAGAACCTTAGCAGCTCAGAACCTTAGAACCTCAAAAAAAATGAGTAAAATACTAATTATCGAAGACGAAGCAGCGATTAGAAGAGTTTTGGTAAAAATTTTATCAGAAGAAAATGATTCCTATCAGGTAGATGAAGCCGAAGATGGGGCTGCAGGACTTGAAAAAATAAAAAACAACGATTATGATTTGGTTTTGTGCGATATCAAAATGCCAAAAATGGACGGTGTTGAGGTTTTAGAAGAAGCAAAAAAGATAAAGCCGGAAATTCCGATGGTCATGATATCGGGTCACGGCGATATGGAAACTGCGATCCAGACTATGCGTTTAGGAGCTTTTGATTATATTTCGAAACCGCCCGATTTGAATCGTTTATTGAATACTGTCCGTAATGCTTTAGATAAAAAACAATTAGTAGTTGAAAATAAAATTCTAAAGAAAAAAGTCAGCAAAAATTACGAAATGATTGGTGAGAGCGAATCAATCAATCATATAAAAGTAATGATTGACAAAGTAGCCCCAACAGAAGCCAGAGTTTTAATCACTGGACCAAACGGAACCGGAAAAGAATTAGTAGCACACCAATTACACGAAAAAAGTGAGCGTTCTGGTTTTCCTTTAATTGAAGTAAACTGTGCGGCAATTCCGAGTGAGTTGATTGAAAGTGAGTTATTCGGACACGTAAAAGGTGCTTTTACATCGGCAGTAAAAGATCGTGCCGGAAAGTTTGAGGCTGCAGATAAAGGAACTATTTTCTTAGATGAAATTGGTGATATGAGTCTTTCGGCGCAAGCCAAAGTTTTACGCGCCTTGCAGGAAAGTATGATTACAAGAGTTGGTGCCGATAAAGATATTAAAGTTGATGTTCGTGTTGTTGCGGCAACTAATAAAGATTTAAAAACAGAAATTGCCGAAGGTCGTTTCCGTGAAGATTTATACCACCGTCTGGCAGTAATTTTAATTAAAGTACCGCCTTTGAATGAAAGACGTGATGATATTCCAGCTTTAATTTCGCATTTTGCAGAGAAAATTGCATCAGAACAAGGAAATGCGGTTAAAGGATTTTCGGCGCAGGCTATACAATTACTGCAGGAATATGATTGGACCGGAAATATTCGTGAACTGCGAAATGTGGTAGAAAGATTAATCATTTTAGGAGGCAGTGAAATCTCCGAAAATGACGTGAAAATGTTCGCAAGCAAATAAGTGCTTCGCGTTTTAGGCTGTAAGCTTTAGGCTTTAAGCTTTTATAGAAACTAAATAATTTTCGCTTATAGCCTACAGCTTAAAGCTTAAAGCATAAAAAAATGAAACTAAAAAAGATAAACGAGAAATTACAAGACGGATTAATTGAAAATGGTTTAACAGAAGCAAATGTTTTGCAGATGGAAACTTTTTCGACCATAAAAAGCGGCGCCGATTGTATAATTATTTCTCCTGAAAAAAGTGGAAAAACCACTACAATTGTCCTGAATGTTATTCAGCAGTTAGCTGGAAAAAATGAAGAATCGCCTCGTGCTTTGATTATTGTTGAAGACAAAGAAAAAGTGCTTGAAATGGAAGAACTTTTTGAGAAATACGGAAAATATACCAATCTCGAAGTTTATGGCGTGCATGATAAAGGTGATATGGATTACGATAAAAATTATGTTTCTACTGGAATCGATGTTTTAATTGGAACGCCAAATAAATTAAGCGAAATGTTTTCAACGGCTGGTTATAACGTAAATCGTTTAAGAATGTTTATCTTAGATGATGCTGATCCTATTTTAAAACTGCGTCATGAAACCAAGATCATGCGTATTTCAAACAGTATTGCTAAAACGCAGCGTTTAATTTTTGCTGAAACATTGTCAGAGCGTATCGAAATATTGGCTGATAAAATGCTTGTAGAGCCTTATTTATTTGATATGGATGAAGAAGGCGAGGAAGAACTTGACGAAGAAGACGACGATATTGAGGAAGAAGAATAATATTTAGAGAAACTTGAAATTGTAATAAACATCGAATGAGAAAACATTTTTTATATTTTTTGCTTACAATGTTTATTACAACTAGTTTTTTAAGTTGTGCCAGTTTTTCAAAAAAGAAATTTAGTAATGTACTGCAGAATTTAAAAAGAGAAGATATTTCTAAACTAGAAGGAAGTTATACACTAAATCCAATTGTAAAATATCTGAACGACAAGCCGGAAGAACTTGATTCAGAAAATAAAGTTCCGGATTCACTAGTCAGAAATAACGTTTACCAATTTATGGTAACGCCAAATTCCAGTTTTAAAAAGAATATATTTAAGAAGAGTGAAAACAACAATCGCTCAATCGATCTTAAATTTCAAAACGAAAATTTATTGTCTATAAAAATCCATGAAAATTCGGAGATTATTATAGATACTGTGCTTTCAGGTAAATATAAAAAAGGAATGTTTTATCTGGATAACAAATTCTTGAAATGCCGCCACATTCCGTATCTTTTTGGCGGATGCGAAAACAATAAAAGAAGAATAGGCCTAAATAAAAATGGCAATCTTTTAGTAAATGAAGCTTCTGATAACAGCGGTGCTCTTTTGTTATTCTTCTGGGCCGGAAGTGCCTATAATGTGACTTACGAATACCAAAGGAAATAGAGGCAGTTTGAAATTTTATAATTCGATTAATGGAAATTATTAAAACATTTAAATTTTTGATTATTGCGCTTTTGTGTTTTTTTCTGGTAATTTATATTTTAATAATTTCCTATGTCTATTTTAATCAGGTTGAACTGGTTTTTCATAGTTCAAGACTGCCTAAAGATTATAAATTTGGATATCAGCAAAAGTTTGAAGAAATTAATATTACATCGTTTGACGGCGTAAATTTAAACGGGCTTTTATTTAAAGCTGAAAAATCGAAAGGACTTGTTTTTTATTTACACGGAAACGCTGGAACACTTGAAACTTGGGGAAGCATTGCAAAAAGATATACTTCTTTAGGTTATGACATTTTTATTCTTGATTACAGAAGTTTTGGAAAAAGTGAGGGTAAAATTGAAGATGAAGAACAATTATCAAAAGATATTTCGATCGTTTACAACTCAATTTCTAAAAGATATTCAAAAGATAAAATTATAATTGCCGGATATTCTATTGGGTCTGGGTTTGCTGTAAAACTAGCTGTAGAGAACAAACCTAAAGCTTTAATACTTCAGGCTCCCTATTATAATTTTTTAGAGCTGTCAAGTTCACGAGTTCCATTTTTTCCGGATTTTATGAAAAAGTTTAGTTTAGAAACTAATGTTTATCTTCCAGAAGTAAAAGCTCCAATTTATATTTTTCACGGAACAGATGATCAATTAATTCCTTTTAATAATTCAGTTAGATTAAAAGAGCTTTTAAAGTCAAAAATAAATTTTTATCCTTTAAAAAATCAAGGGCATATTGGAGTAAATGAGAATGAAGATTTTCAAAATCAGTTAAAAATCATATTAGAATAAATTAAATAATTATAAAAAAAATAAATGCCATGGGATTAATGAAAGTGTATTCAGGAAGTGAAATACTTGCAATTGCTCTTCAGGAAAGATTAGAAGAAGCTGGAGTAGAAACAGTAAAAAAAGATAATATTCAATCGGCTCGTTTAGGAGGTTTCGGCGGTACAGATCTGGCTGTTGAGGTTTTTATTCAGGAAACAGATTTTGCAAAAGCAAATCCGGTTATTGAAGAATTTAGAATGAGTCTTTAATAGTTTTCAGTTTACAGTCGCAGTTTTCAGTAATTACTGATGCTGTGACTGTAAACTGCGACTGAAAACTAAAAAAAATGCAATATAAAATGTTAGTTCTCGACATGGATGATACCTTGTTGACAGACGACCACAAAATTTCTGATTTAAATAAAAAAGTTTTATTAGAAGCTCAGTCAAAAGGAGTTCATGTTGTTTTGGCATCCGGACGCCCAACTTCGGCAATGACAGCTTATGCCAAAGAACTGGAATTAGATTTAAACGATTCCTATATGATTTCGTTTAACGGAGCAATTATCAGCCGTGTTAAGGACGATTTGGTTTTGTTTGAACAAAAACTTACTATAGAACAAATTCATGCATTGTACGATTACAGTGTTAAAATGAAAACGCATATTATTACTTATTTAGATAATGAAATTATAAGCGAAACAGATTCTGAGTATATAGAAGTTGAGAAAGAAATTACCGGAATGGTGCATCGCAAAGTGGCTGGTTTTAAAGATTATGTTGACAGACCGGCTGTAAAATGTATTTTATTAGAAAATCCGGCTTATTTAAAAGAAGTTGAAAAAGATTTGAAATCAACAATGCCTCATTTAAGTGTTTCAATGTCTAAACCCTTTTTTCTGGAAGCTGCACAGCAAGGGATTGATAAAGCGGCAAGCTTAAAACTTTTGGCACAAAAACTTGGAGTGCTTCAAAGCGAAATTATTGCTGTTGGTAATGCAGGAAATGACCTGACAATGATAGAATATGCCGGACTTGGTGTTTGGGTTGATAATGTAACGCCGGAATTACGCGATAAGGCTGATTTAATTGTGGCTTCAAATAATAATGACGGAGTGGCAGAAGTAGTGCAGAAATATATTTTAAATTAAATTTTGATGAAAAATCCAATTGAAACTGAGCGTTTGCTATTGCGGGAATTACTTCTTTCTGATGTTGATGGAATGTTTGAATTAGATTCAAATCCAAATGTGCATTTATTCGTTGGTAATAATCCTGTAAAAAATATTGAACAAAGTATTGAATACATTCATTTTGTTCAAAAACAATATAAAGATTTTGGAACAGGACGCTGGGCTGTTATTCTTAAAGAAACTAATGAATTTTTGGGCTGGTCAGGAATAAAGTTTATTACCGATGAAATTAACGGACATACTAACTTTTATGAAATTGGTTACCGTTTGATTGAAAAACATTGGGGAAAAGGATATGCAACAGAAGCGGGAAAAGCTTTTGTTAATTATGCTTTTAATGAAATGAAAGTAGATGCACTTTATGCATATGCGGACGCAGGTAACGAAAATTCAATAAAAATTCTCGAGAAACTAGGCTTACATTACGTAAACTCTTTTGAACATGAAGGAGAAATCGAAGTCTGGTACGAAATCAAAAATCCAAACTTATAAGATTTTAAAAGAAATGCGTTCCAAATCTTTGTAAGCTTATAAAACCTGCAAAGATTTGGAAAACGTAGTTTCTTTAATTATTTTTTTGCTACAGAAACAAAATACTTGTTTCCGTCACCCATTGTAAGTTTTACACGCTCGTCGCAAAGATCGATTGCAAAATTTGCACTTTCGTAACAGCTGCAAGTTGTGTTTTTATCTTTAGACATTTCAGTTTTACAATTGTTGTTTTTAAAAGTAGCCAATTGCGGTGTATATAAACTTACTAAATCTGTAGAAGCAGTTACTAATGAAATGATACTTGCTGAGTTGTTGTTTGTAATTCTGTAAACAATTCTATCAGTATAATTTACTTCGTTTACAGTTACTTTACGAATGTAAGTATAGGCTGTTGATCCTTCACCTGGTTCTTTTACTTCAAATTTAAATCCAACTGCACGAATAGCAACATCAAATTGCTGCTGCGAATTTAAACTTGCCCAAGTTGTTAAAGTGCTGATAGAAGGAAATGGATTTGCAACTGGGGCATTAGTAGTTTGCGCTTGCGAACTAAAAACGGTTAAGAACATCAAGCAGATTGTGGGTAAAAATGCTTTCATAAAGCGTGGTATTTGTATTTTAATTTTGCCTACTCTCTTTGGTTTTCGGCTTTCCCATTTCATTTTGTAACACAAAACAACAACATAACGAGTAAAATTCAAAATTGTTATGTTCGATTTATTATTAAATTAATCAAAACCATCTAAAATTCTCAAAACCGAATAAATTCAGCACTAGAATTTAGACAAAGGTAAATGTAAGATTTTTTGAATTTAAATCTACAAAAAATGCATTTAATCGATAAAATTTGCACTTAATCGATGTTTTTGTCATTTTATTCTTATCGAATTGTAGAGATAAAGATCGTGAAAAATATTGTCTTATCAAAATAAGATATCATACTATACAACGTTTTTATTTGAATATTTTAATCAATAATGCAAATTGTTGAAATGAAGTGTCTTAATTGGTTTTCTTTTACCAATTTTGTTTGTAAATTTGCAGCCTTAAATTTTTTGACAACGATTTCATTAATTTAAGAAAATTATGGAAAATAGAAAAAAAGTTGCCTTTTACACTCTGGGTTGTAAACTGAATTTTTCAGAAACTTCAACAATCGCCAGAAATTTTAATGATGAAGGTTTTGACCGCGTCGATTTTGAGGAAGTTGCCGATATTTATGTTATTAATACCTGCTCTGTTACAGACAATGCTGATAAACAATTTAAGCAGGTTGTAAAAAAGGCAATGAAATTAAATGAAAAGGCCTTCGTAGCAGCAGTTGGCTGTTATGCTCAGCTGAAACCAGAAGAATTAGCTGCTGTAGACGGTGTCGATTTGGTTTTGGGAGCTACAGAAAAATTTAAAATCACAGATTATATTCACGATTTGAGCAAAAACGATATGGGTGAAGTTCATTCATGCGAAATTGCCGAAGCTGATTTTTATGTAGGGAGTTATTCTATTGGCGATCGTACACGTGCTTTCCTGAAAGTTCAGGACGGATGCGATTATAAATGTACGTATTGTACAATTCCGCTGGCTCGTGGAATTTCAAGAAGTGATGCTTTAGAAAATGTTCTAAAAAATGCTAAAGAAATCTCTGCTCAAAATATTAGAGAAATTGTTTTAACAGGAGTAAATATTGGAGATTACGGAAAAGGGGAGTTTGGAAACAAAAAACACGAACATACTTTTCTTGATTTAGTTCAGGCTTTGGATAAAGTTGATGGAATTGAGCGTCTTCGTATTTCCTCTATCGAACCCAATTTATTGAAAAATGAAACAATAGATTTTGTTTCAAAAAGCCGAACTTTTGTACCGCATTTTCATATTCCATTACAATCAGGAAGCAATGATATTTTAAAATTAATGAAACGCCGTTATCTGCGTGAAGTATATATTGACCGGGTAAATAAAATTCGCGAAGTTATGCCGCATGCTTGTATTGGTGTAGATGTAATTGTTGGTTTTCCGGGAGAAACAGATGAGCATTTCTTAGAAACGTATCATTTTTTAAACGAGTTGGATATTTCTTATTTACACGTTTTTACCTATTCAGAAAGAGATAATACAGAAGCTGTAGATATGCCTGGAGTTGTTCCTTCAAATGTAAGGGCAAAACGCAGTAAAATGCTGCGAGGTTTATCAGTTAAAAAACGCCGTGCTTTTTATGAAAGTCAGTTAGGAACAAACAGAACCGTACTTTTTGAAAGTGAAAATAAAGAAGGATATATTCACGGTTTTACTGAAAACTACGTTAAAGTAAAAACACCTTGGAACCCTGAATTGATTAATACTCTACACGAAATCAATTTAACAAAGATTGATGAAGACGGAAGTGTTCGTATGGAGTTTCTTAATAAGCTGGCAGAAGCTTAAAAAAATATAAAATAAAAAGCCTCTTTTAAGAGGCTTTTTATTTTATATTAATTATTTCGGATTCTCGGTAATCACCAATTTCAAAGAATTAATATAATCCGTATCAAATTCAATAACTCTGATTTTCTCAGGATTAAAACTCAATTCTCCGCCAAACTGACCTCTTGTATCCAGAAAATCGATTAAAAGTTCTTCATCTGTCAAAGAAATTAATTTTCCTAAATAAGCTGATTTTGCAGACTTTTTAGAAATTTGAAAAATTCCATGCTTATTATTTATAAAGCTTAAAATAGAACTTAAATCCCGGATTGGAATAATATCTTCGGCATTTGTTTTTAAACCTTTTAAACGGATTACTTTTTCGGTGAAAGCCAAATCCTGATCTCTGTGTACGGCTTCAATGTTCTTGTTTTTCAAAATTACATAACCATCCAAAATATAATCAACAGGATTGTTTCGAAGTAAAATCCAATCATCAGAATAATCAATAAGAAAACCGGTAAAAATTTCTTTTTTATCCTGAAATTCTATAGCAATTAATTGTCTTAAATATTGTTCCATTTGATTTTATGTTAAAGGCTGTTAAGAACTTTGTCAAAGTTTTAAACTTTGTCAAAGCGTAGAAAAAGGTTTTACGGATTTGTAGACCAAATACTGCTGTTTTTAATAAACACTCTGCGGTTTAATTTTAACTGAGCAATAATTAAATCTGCCATATCTTCAGACTGCATCACTTTTTCAGGATTTCCATCGGTTAACTTTAAGTCTTTCGCCATATCAGTCGCAACTGTACTTGGTGTTAAAGCGGTAACACGAATATTATGTTTTCTCATTTCCTGCATTAAAGAATCGGTTAAACCTAAAACAGCAAATTTTGAAGCACTGTACGCACTTGTTAAAGCGTTTCCGTTTAAACCTGCAGTTGATGAAATATTGATAATATCACCGGTTTGTCTTTCAATCATATTCGGAATAATAGCACGTGTTGTATAATACGTTCCCATTAAATTAACCTGAATAATTTTTTCGAATTCGGCAGGTTCTAATTCTAAAAATTTTCCAAAAGAAGCAATCCCGGCGCTGTTAATTAAAATGTCGATATGTTTAAATTCAGCTAAAGCTTTTTCAACAGCTGAATTGATAGAATTGATATCAGAAACGTCAGCAGATAATGCCAAAGATTTTACGCCCAATTTATTGGTTTCTGCTGCCAGTTGATCAACATCGGCTTGCGTTCTTGAAACTAAAATTACATTTACGCCTTCTATTGCCAAAGCAATTGCAACTGCTTTTCCAATTCCTTTTCCGGCGCCTGTAATAAACGCATTTTTATTTTTTAAGTCTGTCATGATTTATTTTTTAGAAATGCAGAAAGCATCATTTTAAGTATAACAAAAATAAAACTTTTGCCAGCTAAAATGATGCTTTCTTATGTTTTCTTAATCTAAGTTTAACAACTTTCTTATTCCTTTAAAACCATGTCGATACACATTACGGCTGCAAGGATTAATTGTCTAAGCGGACTATCTGATGGTACGGTTTCTTCAATTTTTAGTACATAATTATCTGCACTTGTAAAAAACTCTTTACCTAATCCTGCCCATTTTTTGCTTACCTGAGCAAGCTGTTTGTTTTCATGCGAGAATTTAAAATCCCATCCGGTCCATTTTCCCTGTAATGTTGCAGCAGGTTTTTCATTTTTATCTAAGATGTCAAATTTACCGCCAATAGAAAAGAACTTTTGTTTGAAGGTTCCAAGTAATATGTCTTTCTCGTCAAAAACTTCAACTGTTGAGCGAAAAATGGCAACTCCTCTTTTTACAGAAATTAATTTCTCGCCAGAAGCCGTTGTAATTTCAATGTCAAAAGGCGTTGCTCTTTTATAATCTGTAAAACGAAATATTTTAGTAAAGAAACCAAGATTATTTTCTCGGCAGTTCATTATAATTTGATTCGTTTCAGGATCATAAATATCATAGTTGTTAGCGGCTTTAAACATTCCGATGTGTTCTTTAACTAAAAATAGATTTTGGCTTAAAATTGGATTCATACGTTTGTAAAAAAATTAGTATTTCGAATAAAGCGCAAATGTAATAAAATATTTATTAATTGTATCGCTCAGAAGTTTCGACAAGACGAATAAATTCGGCTTTGTAACCGCCTTTGTCAAATGACATTCCCTGTTGTGCCAATTCGGCAATACTCTCTGAAGATTTATCAGTAATTAATTTTGAATCTCTTAATTTTAACCCGAACCAAGCCACGGCTGTGCTGAATTTAAAGTCATCACTTGCTTGGTCTAAACTAACCGATTTAGTATTGATTATCTGAACCATTTCGATGCTTTTGTCTCCGTCAGGTTTTTTATAACGGAATTTTATTGTCGCAAGTTCATTGCTGTAACTGGCAGAATTGGTTTCGGTTTTAGTGTATTTTAAATCATCTGGCTGTACATTTAAAAAATCACTTTTTACACCAGCCGGAATAATTTCATACAAAGCCGTAACGGTATGATTACTTCCTAATTCTCCGGCATCAATAGCATCATTTTTAAAATCTTCCGGACGAAGTTTTCTGTTTTCATAACCAATCAATCGATACGCCTGAACTTGTTTTGGATTAAATTCAATCTGGATTTTTACATCTTTTGCAATAGCAAACATAGAACCTTTAAATTCTTTTCCTAAAAAACGATTGGCTTCCTGAATGTTATCGATATAAGCATAATTTCCGTTTCCTTTATCAGCCAGGATTTCCATTTTGCTGTCTTTATAATTTCCCATTCCGTAGCCTAAACAAGTTAAGAAAACACCCGTTTTTCTTTTTTCTTCGATTAGTTTTTCCATATCAGAATTAGACGAACTTCCTACGTTAAAGTCTCCATCGGTTGCCAGAATGACACGATTATTACCGCCTTTAATGAAATTTTCTGTGGCAATTTTATAAGCAAGTTCAATTCCTGCACCTCCGGCAGTACTTCCTCCGGCTTCTAATTGATCAAGAGCTTTAATTATTGTTTTTTTCTCATTTCCAGATGTTGGAGGCAGAACCATTCCTGCTGCACCTGCATATACTACGATAGATACTTTGTCGGTTGGGCGTAATTCATTTACCAATATTTTCATGGATTGTTTTAGCAGAGGCAGTTTGTTCATATCTTCCATTGAACCCGAAACATCGATTAAAAAAACAAGATTTGATGAAGGAAGATCGTTTGTTGGAATGTTTTTTCCCTGTAAACCAATTTTTAGAATTTTATTTTGTGAGTTCCAAGGCGAATCGCTGTATTCTGTATTAATAGAAAATGGATGTTCATTTTTTGGCTGCGGATAATTGTATTTAAAAAAGTTTACCATTTCTTCTACACGAACAGCATCTTTTGGAACTTCTTGTCCGCTGTTTAAAAAACGTCTGATGTTGGTGTAAGAAGCATTATCTACATCAATAGAAAAAGTAGAAAGCGGCGCCGTTTTCGGGCTTTCGAAAGCATTTTCCACAAAAGTATCATAATCTTCCTGAGTTGGCAGAGTAGGATTTGGTCTGATAATATTTAGTTTTTTATCTAATTCCTGCTCCGAAAGATTTTTGTAAAGTCCTTTTTTTGTTGCAATAATAACGGCACCATTTGCAGCTTTACTTCCGTAAATTAAAGCAGCCGATTCATCTTTTAGAACTTTTACATCGTCAATATCATTCGGATTAATTTTTGCCATTTGATCAGCTTTTATAGGAACTCCGTCTACGATATACATTGGTTCGTTTTTAGGCGCAGCAGATTCAGAAGCAGGCATAGAAACATTTGGAGCCGGAGTATATTGGCTGTTTGATGAGATTTGTAAACTTGAGACTTTTCCTTGTGCCGTCATTCGGGATTCTTTTACCATTTTCTTTCTGGATTTTGAAGTCCCATAACCCACTGTAACAACTTCTTGCAGCTGATTCCCGTTTTCTTTTAGTGTAATATTTATGATATTAGAATCTTGTACCGTAACGGTTTGCGTGTTCATTCCAACAAAACTAAAAACAAGAATATCTCCTTTTTGAGCCTGAATGCTGTATTTGCCGTCAAAATCGGTTGTGGCAGCTGTTTTTGTTTTTTGAATGTAGACATTAACTCCCGGAAGCGCAATTGAATTTTCATCTGTAACAGTTCCTGTAATGGTTCTTTGCTGCGCCATTGTTACGAAACATATAAGCATAGCAATGGCTGATGAAATAAGTTTTAGACTTTTCATGATAGTAAGTTTTAAATTAATGTTCGGATTTTTTTTCTTTACCAAAGCTCAAAACTTTGACAAAGATTTACTGTTTTGGCTATTTTTTCTGAGCCGGTTTTCCTGTTTTTGTAGTAATAATGACAACTCCTTTTTTTCCTTTTTCGCCATATTTTTCTGTGGCTTCCAGATCCTGTAGAATTGTTATGGTTTTAATTTCCTGCTCGTTTAGTGGAGCATACGGACTTGTTGGATTTTTCCCGAATAAATCATTTTCTGAATAATATATTCCGTCAATAATATAAAGCGGATCATCTAATATAACAAGAGACTCAACATTTGAAGGTTCCAGATTAGGAAGCTCTCTCTGCATCATTCTGTCTCTTTTTACATCATCGGTGTGAGAAATTGCATTTCCGTTCAGTACAACTAATGGAGCACTTTTTCTAGGAGATTGTGCTGCTTTTTCGGCAGAAGAACTAAAAGATTCTTTTGCTGCTTTTTTAGCATAACCAAAACCAGGTTCAGTCTGCACTTTAGATTTTGAAAGCATAATCTCTTCGTCTTTTGCTTCTTCTTCTGCGCGAATTGGAGAAGGTGCAGGCATTATCGCGTCATAATTTGCTCTTTCGGTTACAACAGGCGGAGTAAAAACTGCATTTGGTGCTGCTTGTACTTCCTGAACCGCTACTTTTTCTTGCTGTTTAATTTGTTTGTCCAGAATTTTAACGGCTTCTTCTTTTGGAACCAATTGCGAATCTGAAGAAACTACTGCTTTGTTTTCTTCAAAAGACGGGCCTTCTGTTGTTGGTTTCTCTTCTTCGTTAACTACAATTTTTTGGGTCTCGATAATGGCTTTCTTATCGGTTTTTAAAAATTGGTATCCTAAAGAGATTACTAATAAAAGAGAAGCCGCAACCGCAATTTTTTTCCAAAGTGAAATGGTTTTTCTGTCTTCTTTTCTGTCGAGTTTTTCTTCAACGCGCGACCAGACTTTTTCCATTCCCGGAAAATCTTTGGTTTCTGCATTATCTGCAGCTTCCTTAAATCTGTTGAATATTTTATCTTGATTGTCCATGACTATTTTGCTTTTTGATAATACAATTTATTTACTAATTCCTTTAGTTTGGTTTTTGAGGCATTCAATTGTGATTTTGAAGTGCCTTCAGAAATGTTAAGCATAGCTGCAATTTCTTTATGTCCGTAACCTTCAATAACAAAAAGGTTAAAAACAGTTTTACAGCCGTCTGGAATATGGTTTAATAAATTGAGTAAATCTTCTTCTTCTAATGCGTTCATTTCTTCTGTAAAAGGCTGTGAAAGAACCTTTACATCATCAAGATACATATTAAAGTTTGTATTTTTCTTGATTGATGCCAAACAGTAATTAACGGCAATTTTTCTGGCCCAGGCTTCAAAGGCTTTTTCTTCCTTAAGCTGATCTAATTTTGTAAATATGGTATAGAAAGCATCGGCTAGAGCCTCTTCGATTTCTTCTTCCTTCTTTAGGTATCGTTTGCAGACGCGATACAATTTTGGAGCCATGTGCTCATAAACCTGACGCTGGGCATCACGGTTCATTTTTTTGCAGTTAGAAATTAGAGTTTCGTTTATCACAATTTTGGTCTTTAATTATAAAGAGTGCTAAAAAGATAAAAAGGTTGGGACGCAGATGAAAAAAGTTTAATTTTTTTTATTAATTATTTTGCGAAGACGCACTACAGCACGTCTTCGCAAACATTTATAAAATCTTAGAAAAAAGCAAAAATTTAAAAGTTATGGTTTAATTTGAAATTTTGTATTTCCAACCTGCCATAATGCAAATGCATACATGTCGGCTTCATCTCCAAAGGTAACATCCAAATCATTAGAATGATGACCATTGGCATAATTAACATGCAGTAAAACCGGATTAGCAGAGCTGGTGGAATTTTGTAAAATAGCTGCAAATTTACCAGGCTCCCAAGGGGTAACTCTAGGGTCGTTAATACCGGTGCGAATTAAAACCGCAGGATATTTTACTCCTTTCTTTACCTTGCTTTGTGAATCCATTTCTAATATATGTTTTACATCTTCTTCATTTTTTAGAGAGCCAATTTCAGGTATTTGGTTTGGACCATTAGGAGTAGTTTCCATTCTTAAGGTGTTTGTGCAGCCTACTTCTACAAGTGCGACTTTGTAAAGATCAGGACGTTCGGTAATTGCTCTTCCAATCAGTACACCTCCCATACTTACTCCATTTCCAATCAGTTTTTCTTTTGAAGTATATTTTTCTTTTATCAAATATTCAGAGCAGGCAATAAAGTCTTTCCATGTATTTGGTTTTTTAGCTTTCATTCCGTCTACATGCCATTGATTGCCTTTTTCACCTCCGCCTCTTATGTGGGTAAAAGCTACAATAGTATGCTGTTCTAATAAAGTCATTAAACTAGGGCCGACAAAATATGGATATTGGCTAATTCCATAGGCGCCATATCCTGTAATAAAGCAAGATGTAGAACCATCCATTTTGATGTTTTTAGGGTAAATTATAGATAAAGGCACCATTACTCCATCATGACTTGGCACTTCTACTTCTTTTACAATATAATCTTTACTAAAGTCAGGGAATGTACCATTGGATGTTAATTCTTTGCTTTTTTCTAATTTACCTGTTAAGGCGTTATAATCATAATCTGTTGACGGTGTAACCCAGCCATTGTTAAAAAACATCAGGTCATCGTTGTAACGTGGACTTAGTGGATATCCGGCATTAGAACCTGCAGGTATTGGAATCTTTTTGATTTCTAAAGTTTTGGCATTAAGTTGAAAAATTTCCTGATTGATTCCGTCACTCAAATTATAGTAAATGAAGTTTTTAGACTTTCTTAATCTTCGTACTATTTTATTGCTTTCAGGAACAAGAATCGTTGGATTGTTGAAATCTGGATTTTTTAGACTTGTATATGCTAGTTTATAATTAGGTGCATTTTTATGAGTAAGGAAAAAGATTTTGTCGCCAATAATTTGGCTGTCAGTTATTTCATCTTCATATTTTATTAATGGTTTCCAATTAATTTTTGATTTTCCCAGTTCTGAAAACGGGGCATAAAAAGAAAATTCTTCATTTTTTGTAGATCCAATATCCAAAATGATATACGAATAATCATCAGGAAGCTTAATAGAAGGAAATTGTGCCGCTAAGATTTCTAATTCAGGATTGTTTTCTTTTGAAGCAAGTATTTTATCTGTTTTGGGATCAGTGCCAATTACATGCAGAAGAGATTTCATGTTCTTCAAAAAATCATCACTTGTATTATCTCTAGTGAACATTTGAGTGTATGTTATGGCTTTACTGTCTGGAGTAAATTCAAAAGGGAATTCGCTCCAAACAGGCGTAAGTTTATCTGAGAGGAATTTTTTTGATTCGAGATCCATAATTTTAAGATCGCAAACTTCTGCACCATCTTCAGATATAGTTACAGCCAATTTTTTATTGTCAGGACTAATATTAAAACTGGTTATAGTGGCACCTTTAGTTATTGTGCTGGGATCTAATAATAAAATTTCAGCTCCGTTTCTATTTTTACGGAAATACAACTTATATATGTTTTCTTTCTTTTTATTTTTTGTATAGTAATAAATATCACCAACTTGTCTAATAGTTCCGTATTGATCTCCACTCAAAGCTTGAATTTCTTTCATTCTGTTAAAAAGAGCATCACGTCCGGAAATTGTTTTCACAATAGAGTTGGTATAATCCGATTCGTCTTTGAACCATTTTTGAACTTCAAGATTGTTCATGTCTTCAAGCCATCTGTATGAATCTGTAATTTTTGTTCCAAAATAATCATCTACAACAGGACGTTCAGGAGTTGCAGGGTATTTGTACTGGGCTTGTAAAGCTTGACTTGTAATAAAAGCTAAAAGAGCGAAAGCGGTTTTTTTGATCATTATTTTTAAATAAATTTATAATTATTGGTTCTTGGTTTTGTTATAAAAGACGTTATTTTAAGAAAAATGTTACATTTTATTTAATTGGAAGAGTCAATTTGAAAATCTTCGTTTCTAACAATTCCGTGTCATTATCCTCGCAAAGTAAAAACTCAATTTTATTGTTTTCTTTTTTATAGAAAGTCAAACCTTCAAATTTATTGGTTGAGGTAATTTTTTGAGTAAAATCAATTTTCATCGTTTTAAGATCAATTCTGCCAATAAAACTTCCTAAAATTTCGCCATCATCATAAGTTGATTTTGTGTCTTCGACGGTTGAAAGAAAATAGATTTTGTCTTCGACTAAAACAGCATCAGTAAAACTGGAACGAATGCCTTTTATTTTTGGAAGTTTATAATTGGTTGCAACCAAAGCAAATTCATCACCGAGACTTTTGGCGTGAATGGTAAAAATGGTGTTTTTGTTAGAAATTCCATTTCCACGGTTAAATAAATACCAGTTTTCACCATCAAAAACAGCTCCTTCCAGATTGAAATCTTCGGGTTTTATAGAACCGAAATTCTGCATTACGGCATATAAATCGACTAAATTGTTTTTTTGTAAAACCTTTTTATTTTTAATATCAAACTCAATCATTTTGTTTCGATTTTCGGTTGAGCCTGAACCAAAAACATAAAGCGTATCGTTGTGATGCGTTAAAGATTCAAAATCCGGTTTTAGATTTTTTGGGATATTCTGCATTGGATTATCAATTAAAGCATGCTGATTTAACTGCTGATTCTGCATGTTGTATTCGTATAAAAATCCGCTGTTGTCGCCAATAATGTAAAGTGCATCATTGCTATAAAATAATCCTGATGCAGAACCGATTCCGATGATTTGAAATAATATTTCTAATGTAAATTTTTCCATGAATGTTATTTTGAAAAACAGGCAGCTAATAGTGATGCCGATAGCTGACAGAATTCGTAAAAGTAGTATATTTATGATATAAATGTGAAAAATATGAAATCAATAGATCCGAAAGATTTTAAAGTTACTGACAAAATCAAATTAAGTAAATTTCCTACTTTATTAAAAGTCGATGCAGATGCTGATGAAAAAGAAGAAAAATTAGATAAAGTCCAGGCGAAATTGAGTGATTTGCAGGATGTAATGTATGCACACAATAAATATGCGGTTTTAATTTGTCTGCAGGGAATGGATACTTCCGGAAAAGACAGTTTAATCAGAGAAGTTTTTAAAGAATTTAATCCGCGCGGGGTTGTGGTGCATAGTTTTAAAACGCCAAATTCTTCAGAACTGGAACACGACTATTTATGGCGCCATTATATTGCCCTGCCGGAAAAAGGAAAGTTTGCCATTTTTAACCGCACGCATTATGAGAATGTTTTGGTAACACGTGTGCATCCGGAATATATTTTGGCAGAGAATTTACCGGGAATTAATTCTGTTGACGATATTAAACCTAAATTCTGGAAAAACAGAATTGAACAAATCAATAACTTCGAAAAGCATATTGCCGAAAATGGAACTATTGTCATGAAGTTTTTTCTGAACTTAAGTAAAGAAGAACAGCGTCAGCGTTTATTACGCCGTTTAGAAGAAGGAAAACACAATTGGAAATTCTCTCCCGGCGATCTTAAAGAGCGTGAACATTGGGATGAATATCAAAAGTATTACGAAGAAGCTATAAATGAAACTTCTAAAGAACATGCGCCATGGTACATTGTTCCGGCCGATGATAAAGATATGGCGCGTTATATTGTAGCCAAAATTATTTGGGAAGAAATGAAGCAGTACACAGATATTAAAGAACCGGAACTGGACGATAAGATAAAAGCCAATTTTGCGCTTTATAAAGAACAGCTTGCAAAAGAATAGTTTAGAGAAGCAAAATATTTATAGCAAAGAATAAACGTTTGCATTATAAAGCTCCGGAGGAGTGACATATATTTAGATTACAGAAAAATATATGTCACTCCTCTGGAGCTTTTTTGTTTTAAGGATTGTTTTTCATTTAGATACCTTCAAAAATTCCGTTGGTCAAAACAATAGTGTAGTTCATCAAACTAATTTTAACAGCAATTGTGGTTTGTGCTCCTTTGCTGTTTGTTTAAAATATATAGGTTAATTTTGAATGTAAATCTTATAAATTATTTAGATGGTTGCAAATTATAAAAATAGGCATTGGATATTTTTAGTCTTTTTCTGGAGCTTATTAGGCATGACAATCTGGGCCCAGATGATTGAAGATTACGATTTTTTGACGGCCACGATTCAGGCCGTTTTAGTTTTGTTTTGTTCTGCCGTTTTAGCTCATATTTTAAGTGATGTTATACTGCCTAAAGCACTAAAACAAAATAAAATGAACTGGTTTGCAGTACAAAGCGTTATTGTTGTGCTGCTTTTGGCATTTTGTCTGTCATTGATTTATATTGTTTTTTCTGATTCGGTTTTGAGAAGGAAAGCATATCCCGGAGAAGCTGATGTGGAGTCTCTTCATTTTCTGTGGTCACGATTTTACGGCAACATTCCATCGGCGATTTTAATCTGCGGTACTGCCTGCGGACTTCGGTTTTATCAGGAGCATAATGTCATCGAAAGAAATCATGCACAATTGCAGCAAGTTCATCTTGAAGCGCAAATCAAGATTTTGCAGGATCAGATAAATCCGCATTTGATGTTTAATATTTTGAATCATATTCATATTCTAATGCAGAGTAATGTACAATTGGCATCAGTTTTATTGGTTCAGTTTTCAGATATTCTGCGTTATCAATTGTATGAATGCAACAAAGAATATGTGCCATTGCATCTTGAAATTAAATATTTGAAAGATTTGATTGCTGTTGAAGAAACCCGCTGGGGGAATGAACTGGAAGTAAAAAGTAAATGGAATATTGAAGACGGACAGCTTCAAATCGTACCATTGCTTTTGGTTCCTTTAATAGAAAATGCTTTTAAACATGTGTCCCGACTTCCAAATCAAAAAGGATACGTGCATTTATCGTGCGAGCAGATAAATCATCAATTGAATTTTAGAATCGAAAACTCGTATACAGAACAATATAAAATTCCGTCTAAAAGTCAGGGATTAGGACTTGAAAACGTAAAGAAAAGATTAGCGATTCAATATCCGGAAAAACATCAATTCAATATCAATAAAACCGATTCTGATTTTACGGTTACTGTGGTTTTAGATTTAAAATGATTTTTTTTGCCACAGATTAAAAGGATTAAAAAGATTTTATTTTTGCCACGACCCGAGCGATAGCGAACAGGCGAAGCAATTGCACTAATTAGCACGAATTTTTAATCTAATGCTTTGTGTCTGCATTCTTATTAAACTTAAAACTTTGCGAACTTTGCGTATCCCGACAGCTATCGGGATTGCGTCCTTTGCGGTTAAATTTTTTAGCCACAGATTACATAGATTAAAAGGATTAAAAAAATATTAAACCTGAAACAAAGAAAACCTGAAACAAAAACAATATTATGAACATGAAATGCCTCGTTATAGACGATGAACCTATTGCAAGAAACGGAATCGTAGATTTTATTTCTAAAATTGATTTTCTGGAAGCTGCAGGCACATGCGCTTCGGCATTAGAAGCGACTTCGTATCTTCAGGAAAAGCAAATCGATTTGATGTTTCTCGATATCAATATGCCTTATCTTACCGGATTAGAGTTTCTGGAATCCTTAGATAATCCGCCATTGGTTATATTTACAACTGCCTATTCAGAACATGCTTTAGACGGATATCGTTTACAGGTTGTAGATTATTTATTAAAACCTATTACGTTTCAACGCTTTTATCAGGCATCTTTAAAAGCCAGACAATGGCATCAAATGATGCACGCTCCAAAACAAAATCAATTAGATCCGTTTTTATATGTGCGCCAGGAAGAAGGATTTCAGAAAATTTCATGGGTAGATATTTTATACATTGAAGGAATGCAGAATTATGCTAAACTTCATTTTAAAGAAAAAGTCATTGTAATTCATCAAACCATGATTTCATTAGAAGAAACGCTTCCGGCAGAGATTTTCTTTAGAATTCATAAATCGTTTTTAGTAAACATCACCCATATCGATTCTGTTTCGGGCGGCCGATTATTTATAAACGGACAAGAACTACCAATTTCAAGAACCCGCCGTGAGGAATTATTGAAAGAGGTAGTCTATAAAAACTTATTAAGCAGGTAGCTCTAGAATTTCCATTTTAGAGCTAATGCTCCGTAAAAAGTAGTAGTAAATCTTGGATCGGCTATATCTTTTTCTTTAAAAATATCTTTAATCTTTCTATTAGTAGTAGAGAAACTGCGAAGAAGAGTAGTTCCAGCAGTAGGTTCAAGAGTCCAATGTTCGCCAAACTTAAGCTGAGGTCGTAATCCTGCAATTATCTGCTGATATCCCAATAACGAAGATTTATTCCCAATCTTGGTTTCGGCCGTCATACCGCTTAATTCTCCCACAAGCTTTAAATCAAGATTGTCAGACATTTTATAGCCAAACTCCACGCCTTCAGGAAAAGCAACTTTAAAATGCAGAGCGCCTCTGGATTCCCAATTAAAATAAATTCCGGGTAATACCATTGGAACACCAAAACTATTGGTTAAAACCGGGCCTATACCTAAAGCCAGATTAGGGTTAAATTGTTTGATAAAAAGCACGCCTCCTTGTATCAGGACATCATCTTTGTTAATTTCGACCATATCTGTATAAACTCCAACAGAAGCCAGGATTAATAAAGACCAGGATGGAGAAATAGAGCGTAAATGTTTAATACCAACTTGTGTGTTCAATAATTCAGTTGGAAATCCTGCCTGAAATTCTATCGGAAGATCTTGAATATTGTAGTTTCTGTTTTCCATTCTGGCATAACTTCCATTTACAAAAACAGACCAGAGTCTGGGATTATTGTATTTGTCTATTTCTAACGAAATTGGCACTTCAAAAACAATCTGGGCTCTTTTAAAATTGCTTTCGGCATTTGTTTTGGTGCTGTCTATTGGCCGGACATATTTAGAAAAAGGAACATAATCGACTTTAAACTCACCTGAAATTCCGGATTGTGATTGTGCTGCAGCAGAAACCAATAAAAGAAGAAAAAGCTGCGATAGATAAAAAACTGTTTTGTTCATGATTTGATTAATTTTTCTGCGAATTACCGCGATCTAAATCAATCCTGAAAAATCATTTGACTAATGGTAATTTTGTTTTGACCAATGGCATAAAATACAAAACCCGGAAGACTATGAAAACTTCCGGGTCTGTTACCAAAAACAAAAAAATAAAATAAACCTTTCTTTTTATAGATCAAAACCATAGGCTAAACGTAAAGCCACTTGATTGGTTTTGAATTTGTTGTAGTCCTCGTAGCGGACACTTATATCAATGTATTTGTTGGCGTACCCAATTCCAGGCGCCCATAAAAAAGTAGTGTCGTTATAACCGTTTGTTACAGCAAAACCGGCACCTACTTCACCTAAAACATAAAATTGATCTTCCCAGATAAAAGCTTTAAAACCAGCTTTTGCAGGAATAAATCCTAAATCTTTTATGTCATTTCCTAAATCATCTTTTCCTAAAAATAAATTTGTAAAACCTGTTGTTAGTGTTAATGATGTTTTTTTAGATAAATCATATTGTAAACGAACGTCTCCTCCAAGTGACCAGTCATAATCATTATCGGTTGGAATACCGCCATTTAACCCAAAACCTAATCTAAATCCCTGATTGTAATTTGTTGCGGCGTCTTGAGCGAAAGTTGTGTTGGAGTATAAAAAAGCAAAGGCAGCTAGGCATATAATCTGTAATTTTTTCATGGCAAATATTTTTGAATTATTAATAATGTAAAAGTAAAATAGAGGTCTTTTGAGCTTGTTATATAATTTTTAAAAATCGTTATATAATATTATGGTATGCTGATTTTAGTCTTAATATTGGCTTATGTTTTTATAAATAGATCAGAATTCGAAGCTTCTGATTATCTTTGCGCACTAAAAAAGAATACAAGTGAATTTAAAGCAGTACACAAAAGAATTTTCATATAATTTTAAACTTGCCTATCCTGTTATTTTAGGAATGGTTGGCCATACTTTAATTGGTATTGTCGACAATATAATGGTAGGGAAAATTGGCAGTACAGAATTAGCAGCAGTTTCATTAGGAAACAGCATGATTTTTATTGCAATGTCTCTGGGAATTGGTTTTTCTACTGCCATAACTCCAATTGTAGCCGAAGGCGATGCAGAAAAAAATGACAGTAAAATTCGTTCTGCTTTTCACCACGGATTATTTTTATGCACCATTTTAGGCTTAGTACTTTTTACGGTAATCATGTTTGCAAAACCTATAATGGAATTATTAAAACAGCCTGCAGATGTTATCGTTCTGGCAAAACCTTATTTGGGCTGGGTAGCTTTCTCTTTGATACCTTTAATTATGTATCAGGGATATAAACAATTTGCAGACGGAATGTCTCTTACCAAATATTCTATGTATGCTATGGTTATGGCAAACGTGCTGCACGTAGGGTTAAACTATGTTTTAATTTACGGAATCTGGATTTTTCCAAAAATGGGAATTATCGGGGCGGCATTAGGAACTGTGATTTCGAGAATATTTTTGGTAATGTTTATGCATATAATGTTGTCAAGAAGAGACGATTTAAAACGTTTCTTTAAAGGTTTCAGTTTTGATGAAATCAAAAAAGCAACAATCAAAAAAATTATCAGCATTGGATTTCCATCGGCAATGCAAATGTTGTTTGAAGTAGTTTTGTTTACCGCTTCGATATGGCTTTGCGGCAATATTGGAAAAACCAGTCAGGCCGCTAATCAGATTGCTTTAAGTCTGGCTTCGATGACTTTTATGTTTGCAATGGGATTGAGCGTCACTTCGATGATCAGAGTCAGCAACCAAAGAGGATTAAACGATTATAAAAAGCTGATTGTCGTAGCCCGTTCTATTTTCTTACTGGCAATTATACTCGAAACTTTCTTTGCACTTCTATTTATAGTATTCCATAATTATTTGCCACATATGTTTTTAAATATGGAAAATACAGGACAGGTTCTGGATAATACCGAAGTAATTGCAATTGCATCAAAACTGCTTTTAATTGCGGCTGTTTTCCAAATTTCTGATGGAATTCAAGTTGTAGTTTTGGGTGCTTTGCGCGGCTTACAGGATGTAAAAGTACCTATGTATATTACATTTGTGGCTTATTGGATCATTGGTTTTCCTATTTCATATTATTTAGGAGAGCATACAGAACTAAAAGCACAAGGCGTTTGGATAGGACTTTTGGCAGGTTTAACAGCAGCAGCAATTTTTCTGTATATTCGCTTTCATTTTCTAACGAAGAAGTTAATCGCAAATTCACCTTTAAATAATTAAGTTTGAAGCTTGAATAATAGTATAAAAACAGATTTTAGGATTGAAAAATCATTTTAATTTGTGACAAAAAAGGAGTCTGCATGACAGACAATTGTAACATCTAAAAATAAACTTAAATAATATGGAATTACCTAAATTTTTACTCGGAGATAATACTGATTTTCCAGATGATATTTTTATCATTCACCTGGATTATCCAAGATTTATAATTAACCTAAAAGATGATGAGGTTGAATTTTTGGAAGAAGCTGAAGATCTTGATGAAGCAGAATTAAATGCAGAAATGGAAGGCTTAATTGAAAAAGCAAACGAGTTTTATGATAGAGAAGTAAATCGTTACGAAGAGTAACGATACAGTATTTTTCAACCAAAAATTAATTTAAATCATCTAATGAAAAAATTAAGTTTCTTAAAACCTATTTTCAATTTTATATTGATCGGATTACTGATTACGACTTTAAGCCGAATCTTTTTGTTTTTTCTTTTTAAAGAAAGAGTAGAGCAGACACCAGATTTCTGGTATATTTTTCCAATCGGTTTACGAATGGACTTAATTTTACTTTGTTATTTGTCATTTCTGCCGGCCGTTTTAATCACTTTTCTGCCAAACAACTGGATTAAATTCACCAATAAGTTTCTGGTAATTTACAGTTTCTTGTTTCTGTTTTTAATACTTTTTGTAGAACTGGCTTCACCAGATTTTGTAAAACAGTACGATACACGTCCAAATAAGATTTTCTTAGATTATCTTATTTATCCAAAAGAAGTAGTGGGAATGCTTTTAAAAAGTTACTTGACTTCTATTATCGTGACTTTTTTGATTTTGGGAGTTGTGATTTATTTTGCCTTCAAAAAAGGAAAAAAATATTTCCATACTACAAGCACACAATATAAATTCAAATTAATGATTTTTCCATTAGTTGCTTTTTTATTGTTTTTTGGAGCACGTTCAAGCCTTACTTCAAAACGCCCTATTAATGCCAGTAATGCTGTTTTCTCAACAGATCAATTAACAAATACTCTAGGATTAAACTCATTTTATACGGTTGCTTTTGCCGCTTACTCAATTAAGAACGAAGGAAACACTAAAATGTATGGTAAAATGGATGAAGCCGAAGCGATTGCCCGTGTAAAAAAATACATGATCGCCGGTCCAAATGATTTTACAGATGCAGCAATTCCGTTTTTGCATGTACAGCAGCCTGATTCTGTTATGAAAAAGCCATATAATTTGGTAATATTTCTACAAGAAAGTTTAGGTGCAGAATACGTTGGAATTTTAGGCGGAAAACCATTAACGCCAGAATTTGATAAATTATCAAAAGAAGGATTATTGTTTACCAATTTATATTGTACAGGAACCAGAAGTGTACGCGGGATTGAAGCCGTTGTAACCGGATTTTTGCCATCACCATCAGAAAGTGTTGTAAAACTTGGAAACTCACAGCAAGGATTTTTTACACTTGCCGATGCTTTAAAACATAAAGGTTATGATACCAGTTTCATTTATGGCGGAATGGCTAATTTTGATAATATGGCTTCGTTTTTCAACGGAAATGGTTTTACAGATATCGTAGACCAGACCGATTTTGAATCAGACGGAAATAAATACGCTTTCAAAGGAACCTGGGGTTATTCTGATGAAGATTTGGTTAAGAAAGCCAATAATTATTTCAAATCAAAAGGCGATAAACCGTTCTTTTCTTTAATGTTTTCAACTTCAAATCATGAGCCGTTTGAATATCCTGCGGGAAGAATTAAACCTTATGATGCAAAACCGGCAACAGTAAATAACGCCATGAAATATGCCGATTTCTCGATTGGGAAATTCTTTGAAATGGCTAAAAAAGAACCGTATTTCAAGAACACAATTTTTATTGTAATTGCTGACCATAACACCAGAACATACGGAAAGAATTTAGTGCCAATTAATAAATTCCATATTCCGGCATTTATTATGGGGCCGGGAGTTCCAAAAGGTGCCGTTTATGACAGACTGACAAGTCAAATTGATATTCCGCCTACATTATTGAGTTATTTAGGAATTCCTTTTGAAACGCCAATGGTAGGAAGAAATTTAAGCAGATTAGATCTGAAAGTTCAGGGAAGATCTATTATGCAGTTTAATGATATTAACGCTTTTAGAGTTGAAAATCAGGTTGTCATTATGCAGCCAAATTTGAAACCGCTTCAGTTTGAAATCAAAAACGACACAACTTTAATTCCGGTAAAATTAAATGAAGAATTGGCAAAAGATGCTTTAGCTCACGTAATTACGGCTGGGAATTTATATAAAGAAAACAAATATAAGCTTAGAGATACGAAAAAATAATTTTCAATTCATTTAAAAGAAAAGCTGTTAGGTGTGTAATTTCATACTTAACAGCTTTTTTTTGTATTAAAATTCAAACGAAAAGGGTAACAAAAAATAAATTTAATTGATATACACTAAACCAAAAGGCGTAACCTGAAAAGCCAGTAATAGAGTAAGGTCAATTAAATTAATTTATTATGAAAAATTTACAACAAACAAAATCGAAAGTATTAAAAGCAATGTTAGTTTTTGCGTTTGCCGCTTTTTTTATAAGCTGTAACAACGATTCTAGTGAAGATCAAAATGCTCAATTATCAAATACAGAGCAGGAAAATCAACCCAATACTCAAAGATATTTACCTCACTATGAAGGAACTATTGTGCGAGCCTGGGGAGCGCATAATATTGACTGCAGCCAGCCGGAAGGGTTTTGTAATTTTGTTTATTACGAATGGAGAACCTATGGCTTTGCGAAACCAAATCCTGACGGAACACCAGTACGTGTTGCAAATGAAAAAGGGAATTTTGTTATGGAAATTCAAAAAAGCGCTTTAACCGCAGAACACAAAAAAGTATTATTACGAAATGGAGACGTTTATGTAATACCCGAAGGGCAAACTATAGTTCCGGAATTAGTCAAATCTCTTAAGTTCAATTCAGACATTTTAATTCCTGGTAAATATCGTATCGTAGAAAGTGAAGATACTTATACAATTTCAATCAATGTAAAATAAATGAAATAGTAAAAAGCTTTAAGGAATTAGAAGCTCTTTTTATATTCGTTTAATAAAAGCTGAGCGGCTGCAAAAGGTGATATTTCATTATTTTGCACCGCTTTTTTATTTTGTTCCAATAATGAAATGATTTCAGGCTGATTGTAGAAATTTTGTTTCAGCTGTTCGTTGATAGTTTCCATCATCCAAAACTGGTTTTGTTCGTTTCGTTTTTCCTGAAAAAAGCCAGACTCTTTGGTCATTTCAAAATAATCAGAAATGGTATTCCAAATTTCTGAAATGCCGTCTTTTGTAATCGCACTGCAAGTAGTCACTTTTGGCTGCCAGTTTGATTTTTTTGGAGGAAATAAATGCAAAGCGCGGTTAAATTCAAGTTTCGCCTGATTTGCTTTCTTAATATTATCACCATCTGCTTTATTAATGACAATGGCATCTGCCATTTCCATAATGCCGCGTTTTATTCCCTGAAGCTCATCACCCGCACCGGAAATTTTCAATAAAAGAAAAAAATCTACCATGCTGTGAACCGCAGTTTCGCTTTGGCCAACTCCAACAGTTTCAATAATTATAGTATCAAAACCTGCAGCTTCGCACAAAATAATAGTTTCGCGGGTTTTACGGGCAACACCGCCTAAATTTTCGCCCGAAGCACTTGGTCTGATAAAAGCATTTTCATCTTTTACCAATTCTTCCATTCTGGTTTTATCACCCAGAATACTTCCGTGAGAGATTGAACTGCTTGGATCAACAGCCAAAACAGCGACTTTTTTTCCAATCTGAGTTAAAGAAGTTCCAAAAGCTTCAATAAAAGTACTTTTTCCAACTCCGGGAACTCCGGTAATTCCTATGCGGATAGATTTATTGGCATGAGAAATACAGCCATTTATAACTTCTTCTGCCTTTGCCGTATGCTCGGGATTAGTGCTTTCAACGAGCGTAATTGCACGACTCAAAGCAGTTCTGTTTCCTGCTAGAATTCCAGTAATTAATTCTGCTGCCAAAGGCTGTTGTCTGCGTTTGTTTTTAATTTGATTGATAGCCGAAACATTGGTAATTTCAGGAGATGAAATTCCAGCTTTTTCAGTTAAACTTCCCGACTGTTTTTTAAAACTTGACAAAATACTTTTTTAATATTGTAAAAGTACAGAAAACAAAAACAGTTTCAAAAGGTTAGTTTGTCACTAATTGCACGAATTTACACGAATTTGTTATCCTATTTTTTCTTTCTGAAGGAATTAGAAGAATTGATACAAAAAGACCCAACAAATGTTGTTTAGCAGTAATTTTTAACATAAAGAAACCCGACAGATTTTAAAAACCTGTCGGGTTTGAGTAGTATTGCAGCGTTTCCTGCTCAGAATCATATAAAACTTAGCATCTTAGAACCTTAGCACCTTTTAAAGAATTAATAAGCAGCTGTAAATCTAACTTGGTGATGTTTTGGATTTTCTGCTTCATCAGCAATAACAACTGCTAAATCCTCTACAGATAAAATACTTCTTTGTTCGTCATTAAATACAGGGTTTTCTAATCCTAAACGGTATTTTCCTGTTCTTCCGGTTGTAATTCCCTGATGCATTTCAAAAGCAGGGCTGAAAAATGCCCAGTCTAATTCTTTTTCTTCTTTTAGGATATTTAAATAATCTCTTGCAGCCGTAGCACCTGCGTGATATTCTTTTGGAAAATCTGGTGTGTCAACCGCTTGTAAACCCGGAGCTACAAATAAACTGCCCGCGCCTCCAATTGTGATGTAGCGTTTTACACCTGATTTTTTTACCGCTTCCTGAATGGCTTTTGATCCGGCAATAAAATCATCATAAATATTTGGGTTTGTCCATCCTGAATTATACGCATTGATAACAGCGTCATTTCCTTTTAAAATTTCTGCTAATTCATTTACATTAAAGATATCAGCACTTTTCCATGTCACATTTGCTGTGTCTTTTGGGTTTCTTGCAATAGCTGTAATATCGTGTTTTCTGTCTGCTAATTCGTTTAAAATTGCTGAGCCAACAAATCCTGTTGCTCCAATAATTGCGATTTTCATAATATATAAATTTATTTAGTAATAAAAAATGTTACAGTTTTGGGTAAAAAAATAGTTTTTAAAATTGGTTCGAAAAATCCTCTAAAGAAATTCCTTCTAATTGTGCACTCACTTTCTCATTCATATCAGCATATAAATTGGCCAGATGCTGATTAATATTCTTTCCAACAGGACAATCCGGATTAGGCTGGTTTTTAGCATAACCTAAACCAATGGTCTCAAAAGTCATTTCAAAAATCTCTTTTAAAGTCAGTTTAGAAGAATCAACGGCCAGTTTGGTTCCGCCATTTTTTCCTTCTTTACTTTCTACAATATGATGTGCTTTTAGGTTGGCAATTTCTTTTCGAACCAAAACCGGATTTAAATTAATACTTCCCGCAATAAACTCAGATGACAAATAATCATTCGGAAATTTATTGAGCAGAGTAAGAATGTGAATCGTTATGGCAAATTTACCTGAAAGCATACTGTAATAAAATATGTTACAAATGTAGGCGCTTTTTTGGAATAAAAAATATTTTTTAACTAAAAATTAATTTCTTTTGTTTCAGGTCATTAAAGAAGAGCAGAAGGAAATGCACAACGTTCAATAAATGATGCGCATTTCCGAAATAACTATTTGATTTTTAATTGATTTCTGATAGAAGAAAAATAAATCCAAGCTATAAAAAGAAGTTGCAAAGGGATTCTAAACCATAAGTAAGAGATTCCTTTTCCTGTATAGTCAGCACTCTGTAAATTTATATTATGATAGGAAGCGTAAATATTAGCAGGAAGCAGTACTATAAAAAAGAGTATAAGCAGCCAGCCTGTAAGTAATCTCATTTTCGGAATCAAGAGCCCAAGAGCGGCTATAATTTCGATTATTCCTGCAATGTATACAATTGCCATTGGAAAAGGAAGAAATGAAACCATCATGGTCATTCCTTTTGCAAATACAAAATGACTTATGGCAGTAAATACCAGCATAACTGACATCGCAATTCTGCCTGCTTGCGAAATTTCAAATCTTTTGGTTATAAGCTTTATAATAAGCAGCGAAATTGTAAAAGTCCCTAACAACACAATTAAAGTTTCCATATCTTTTTTTATGCAAAGTTGCAATGTGATGGAAACAAAAACAATGAACCTGGGTTAATAAATTCGTTTTCTTATTCTGCTCAAAGCCTGTGGTGTTATGCCAATATAAGAAGCGAGATATCTTTGGGGAATTTTTTCAATGAGTTCAGGCCGTTCTGTAAATAAATTGCGATAACGTTGTTCTGCAGAATCGTTGAGGAGCGAAAGTTCACGTTTAGATTTTTTAAGAAATAATCCCTCGCCGGCATAACGGCCAATCGTGTTTCCAATTTTTGTTTCGGTATAAATATCTTGTAAGTCAGCATATGATATTTGCCAAAGTATGGTGTCAGAAAGTGCTTCAACGGTATAATTTGCTGGTAATCTGGTAATAAATGAATCGTAAGCACTTGTAAATTCGCCGTCAAAAACAAACGCAAAAGTGAGATCATTATCTTCTTTGGGAATATAATATCTTACCATCCCTTTTTCTATAAAAGACAAATAATTTTCAGTTTGCCCCATTTTGAGTAAAGGCATTTTTTTTGAAAATTCCCGACGTATGAGCTTAGACGAAAAAATAGCCCATTCTTCATCTGAAAGTTTAGCCATCCGCTCCATATTATCTCTTATTTGCTCCATCGATTTTTAAAATTACACACTAAAATAACAAAAATCTTATAGAAGGTGTAATTTGTTTTATACATCTGTTTATAAATGCCTATTTTTGCGTTGAAGCCTTGATATGAACAACTTTATTATAATATTCTTCTTTTTATTTTTAGGATTGCTTTTGCAAAACGTAAAGCGGTTTCCAACTCATATTTACAAAAGCATAAATAAAATTGTCATTTACATCTGCCTTCCAGCGATTACCTTATATCATATTCCCAAAATAAAATGGAGTAACGAATTGCTGTTTCCAATAGGAGCGGGGTGGATTAGTTTTTTTCTGGCTTTTGTATTTTTTCATTTTTTAGGAAGAAGGCTGGGCTGGTCTAATAAATTAATTGGATGTTTGGTTTTAACAGCCGGATTAAGTAATTCTTCCTTTTTGGGCTATCCAATTGTTGAAGCTTTATTTGGAAAAAAAGGTTTAGAAACTGCTGTTCTGGTAGATCAGCCGGGAACTTTTGTTGTGGTTTCGACTTTAGGTGTTTTTGTAGCGGCTTTCTATTCAAAAGGGAGTCCTGATTTTAAAAGTATAGCTAAAAAGATAATTTTCTTTCCGCCGTTTATTACGTTTGTTGTTTCGTGTTTATTAAATGTTTTAGACTACGATTTAGATGTCAATATACAGTCCTTATTATTAAAATTAGGAAGTCTGGTTACGCCTTTGGCTTTGTTTTCGGTTGGGTTGCAGCTGACTTTTGACCGAAAAAGCAAACATTGGAAATTTTTAAGACTCGGACTTTTCTTCAGACTGATCGTAACACCGCTTATCATTTTTATTCTGTATGTTTTTATTTTCAACCAGCATTCTGAAGCTATAAAAATTACGATTATTGAAATTGCAATGGCGCCCATGATTACAGGTGCAATTCTCGCTTCTACCTATGGTTTAAAACCAAAATTAAGCAGTATGATGATTGGTTTTGGAATTCCGATTTCGTTTGTAACCCTTGCCATCTGGTACTTTGTAGTTGGTTTTATTTAATTTAGAATAGTAATTAGATAGAGCTGATAGAATTTTAACTTTTTTTTAATTCTTACATGTTTTCTAAATGTATTTTTTAGTTAATTTTAGAGGAACTAAAAAATATAAATTATGTCAACATTAAGATTAGGCGATATAGCTCCGGATTTTCACGCAGAAACCACACAAGGACCAATCAATTTTCATGAATGGTTAGGAGATTCTTGGGGCGTTTTATTTTCGCATCCAGCAGATTTTACTCCAGTTTGTACAACTGAGTTGGGAACAGTGGCGAATTATGTTCCGGAATTTACCAAAAGAAATACTAAGGTTATTGCTTTGAGTGTAGACGGATTAGATTCTCACAAAGAGTGGATTAAAGACATTAATGAAACTCAAAATACAGAAGTGAATTTTCCAATTATTGCCGATGAAGATAAAAAAGTAGCGAATTTATACGATATGCTTCATCCCAATGCAAGCGATAAATTTACAGTACGTTCAGTTTTTGTTATTGGACCAGATAAAAAAATCAAATTAACATTGACGTACCCAGCTTCGACAGGAAGAAATTTTGATGAATTACTTCGTGTAATTGACAGTTTACAATTAACTGCAAATTACAGCGTTGCAACTCCTGCAAACTGGAAAGATGGAGAAGATGTAGTAATTGCACCTGCAATTCCTGACAGCGATATTCCGGCAAAATTCCCAAAAGGGCACACGCCTATTAAACCTTATTTGAGATTGACACCGCAGCCTAATAAGTAATCTGAGGTTCTGAGATACTAAGATGCTAAGGTTCTAAGTTTTTTTCTTAGAATTTTAGCATTTTTTTTTCTGAAAATAAACAAAGCGCCAAGATTTCAATTTTTAAATCTTGGCGCTTTTATATTAAAAACCTTAGTCCC
Source organism: Flavobacterium sp. KACC 22758 (assembly GCF_028736135.1). Lineage (NCBI taxonomy): Bacteria > Pseudomonadati > Bacteroidota > Flavobacteriia > Flavobacteriales > Flavobacteriaceae > Flavobacterium > Flavobacterium sp. KACC 22758. The sequence continues at coordinate 4,492,734 of NZ_CP117878.1, read as the reverse complement.
TCAGCACCTTAGTCCCTTAGCGCATCTCAGCACCTTTATTTTGCTGTCAACAAAGCGGTCATTCTTTTTTTGTCACCTACAACCCAAAGGATGTCGTTTTTCTCTAAAATTAAACTAGATTCAGGATTTAAGATACGATTTCCGTTTCGTTCAATTCCCACAACCATTCCGTTTGTTTTGGCTCTGAACTGGCCGATACTTTTTTGAATAAATTCTTCCTGAGAAACTTCAAGCTGACGCAGTACAATGTCGGTTTCTTCTACTTTTGGCGGAGCTTCCGTTTCATTGTGGTTTAAATACTTGGTAAACTCAGTAATTTGGGCATCAGTACCAATAACACAGATTTCATCTCCGGGAAACAAACGTTCAGTTTTCATAGGAATCGGAATAGTTACTTCGCCTCGTTTAATGTAGGCAATATTGATTCCCAATTGTTCACGAATCTTTAATTCTTCTAATGTTTTTCCGGCTAAATTAGATTCTTTTCCAATATCAAAAAATGACATGTGACCGTCCCATGGCATTAAATTGGCATATCGTCTGTCGATCTTTTTGTTTTCGCGATCGTTTAAGTTCTTCAAAAAGTGATTTTCAATTCGGTGGTATTGTTCGTTTAATTTTTTAGGGAAAATTTGATACGCTCCAATTGCAATAATCAAGGCTACAAAAGCCACTAAAGGTGAGAAGAAAATATTCAATAGGAATCCAACGAAAAATAATCCAAGGCTCATTCTAATTAAAATAAGCATTAAAAGTGCGCCTCTGTATTTACGTTCTTCCCAAAGCGCTTCGACTTCGTCAACTTTTACACGGCGCAGTGAAAGCGCCCATAAAAACGGAGCAATGACAACGAGTGTCAATAAAGCGGCCAATGTATTTCCAAATCGGGTATCGGCTACTAATGGCGCTACAAATTTTGACGATAATAAAATTATAGCCGTAATAATTATAGTGTGCAGTATAATTTGTGTAATTGATGATCGTAATACAATCTGCCAGGTGCTTACAGATTTAATGGCCTGAGCATTTACGCTGTAACGGTTGATATTTTTAACCCATCTTTTGGGCATTTTTTGTTCCAGAAACTGAGCAAAAGATTCGGAATATTTAATTAAAAAAGGTGTTGTAAAAGTTGTAATAGCTGATACGGCAACGATTATAGGATACAAGAAATCGCTTGTAACTTTTAAGGTCATGCCCAGTGTTGCAATAATAAAAGAAAACTCTCCAATTTGCGCTAAACTCATTCCCGTTTGAACAGATTGTTTTAGAGGCTGTCCGGAAATTAAAGCTCCGATAGAAGAACTGAAAGCTTTTCCAAAAATGGTTAAAAGTGTAATTAAAGCCACCGGAAGGGCATAAGTTACCAGTGTTTCCGGGTTAATTAACATTCCCACGGATACAAAGAAAACAGCACCAAATAAATCTTTTACGGGCTGAATTAAATGTTCAATTTTTTCTGCCATTGTAGTTTCAGCAATAATAGAACCCATTATAAAGGCTCCTAACGCGGGAGAGAAACCAACATTTGCTGCAAAAATTACCATCATTAAACATAATGCCAATGAAATAATAAGCAGCATTTCATCGGTTAAAAGATGTTTGGCTTTTTTCAAAATGGTTGGAATGATAAATATTCCACCCAAAAACCATATAATTAAAAAGAAAACTAATTTTAAAACGGATTGTAATAATTCGCCTCCAGATACCTGATCGCTCACTGCAATGGTCGATAACAATACGAGCATTAAAATGGCTACGATATCTTCAACAATCAGGGCTCCAAATACAATCCCAACGAACTTTTTTCCCTTTACACCTAATTCGTCAAAAGCTCTGATAATAATGGTTGTTGAAGAAATCGAAAGTGTTGCACCAAGAAAAATACTATCCATTTGTCCCCAGCCCATCCATTGACCCACACAATATCCAATAAGCGTCATGAATAAAATCTGGGTTATTGCGGTGACGGAAGATGTCCCGCCGACTTTCATTAATTTTTTAAAGCTGAATTCGAGTCCTAAACTGAATAATAAAAATATAACCCCAATTTCTGCCCAAACTTCAACACTTTTCATGTCGGTTATCGAAGGGAAAAAATCAAAATGGTTTCCGGCTAAAAAACCTGCAATCAGGTAACCCAAAACCAAGGGCTGTTTCATTTTTTTAAATATAAGAACTGCGATTCCGGCAGTCATCAAAATCAATCCCAGGTCACTGATCAGGGGTTGCAAATGGTGTGTCGATTCGGCAGCGGCATTTAAGGCAATCATAAAGTGGTATTTGTTTTCAGGAATCTATTCAGTTTTTAATCTCAAATAGATTCACTGAACTGCTCCGGTTAAATAAAAAAAGCTATCTCGATAAAGATAGCTTTTTTTGATAAAATATTCTAGATTTTCTTTAAATTCCTGTGTAATTGCTAGGAGTTATCTGCATTAATTCTGCTCTAACTGTGTCAGAAACTTGTAAAGTTGCAATGAAATTATGAATCGCATTTTTATCAATTGCTTCATTAGTTCTTGTTAAACCTTTTAGAGCTTCGTATGGGTTTGGATAAGCTTCACGACGTAAGATTGTTTGAATAGCTTCTGCCACAACTGCCCAGTTTTTTTCTAAGTCTTCAGCAAACTTGCTTTCGTTTAAAAGTAATTTGTTTAAACCTTTAAGAGTAGCTTCAAAAGCAATAATAGTATGCCCAACCGGTACACCAACATTACGCAAAACAGTACTGTCAGTTAAATCACGCTGTAATCTTGAAATTGGAAGTTTAGCAGCTAAATGTTCGAAAATAGCATTAGCAATTCCTAAGTTTCCTTCAGAATTTTCAAAATCAATTGGGTTTACTTTATGAGGCATTGCAGATGAACCAATTTCTCCTGCTTTGATTTTTTGTTTAAAATAATCCATTGAAACATACGTCCAGATATCTCGGTCTAAATCGATAATGATATTGTTGATTCTTTTTAAACCATCAAAAAAAGCAGCAAAATGATCGTAATGCTCAATTTGAGTTGTTGGAAAAGAATGGTGCAAACCTAAATCGGTTTCAACAAATTTATTTCCAAATTGTTTCCAGTCAATCTGCGGGTATGCAACGTGGTGTGCATTAAAGTTTCCGGTTGCACCGCCAAATTTAGCAGCAAACGGAATATTGAATAACAAACGCATCTGCTCTTCTAAACGCTCTACAAAAACAAGAATTTCTTTTCCTAAACGAGTAGGAGAAGCCGGCTGTCCGTGTGTACGGGCAAGCATTGGAATATCTTTCCATTCAACGCTTAATTCTTTTAGCTTAGCAATTAAAGCTACTAAAGACGGCATGTAAACTTGTTCAAATGCTTCTTTTGTAGAAAGAGGAATTGCAGTATTGTTAATATCCTGAGATGTTAATCCGAAGTGAATGAACTCTTTGTACTGAGACAAACCTAATTTTTCGAAAGCATCTTTAATAAAGTATTCAACCGCTTTTACGTCGTGGTTGGTTACTTTCTCAGTTTCTTTAATCCAAAGCGCATCTTCAGTAGAGAAATTTTTGTAGATGTTTCTCAAACTGTCGAATAAATCTGAATTTACGCCAGAAAGCTGTGGTAAAGGAATTTCGCATAAAGCGATGAAATATTCAATTTCAACTAATACACGGTATTTTATTAAAGCTTCTTCAGAAAAGAAAGGTGCTAAATTTTGAGTTTTATTTCTATATCTTCCGTCAATTGGCGATATAGCATTCAATTCGTTTAGAGTAGTCATTGTTATGTTGTTTTTCGAAAGGTGCAAATATAAGTGATTGTTAAAACTTCTGAAAATTACTGAAGCTTTATTATGCCCTAACTTTCAATTTAAATCATGGTTTTGAAGATTTTATCCCAAAAAGTAAAATAAAATCCAAAATTATGAGCTTGATTCTTGTGATGATCGGAATGAAATTTTGTCGTAGAAATCCATTTTGTAAAATAACTTTTGTACCAAAAGGCCGGAAAAAGATCTTTTTCGATATGACCAAATATGCCGTACATTAAATTCAGGAACAAATAAATTATAAGACTAATATAATTGAACTGGAAAACAGAAATCAAAATGAGCCAGATAAAACCAAAACCCAAAGTTTCTACAGGATGAAGTACAAATAAACTGTAAACATTGGTGTCGACATGGGTATGATGCAGTTTGTGAATAGGATGAAACCATTTCAAAGTATGTGCAAGATAATGAAAGCAGAACATAAAAAAGTCCATTAAAATAATGAGTAGTAACGTGTCTAGAATAATTGAAATTATATTGTGGGAGAAATCAATTTTAATTATTTCTAATTGATACAATTCAAAACCCAGAACTGTAATCAATATGTTGCAAATGAGAGTGGATATAACCCATTTTTGATCTTGGCTGCTTAAAACGGTATTTTTAGGTTCAATTAGTTTTCCAATTAATACAGCAATCAATAACAGACTTATATTTTCGACAGAAAAAATAAGAAACTGAGCCAGAAAATGTAACTGACTTAATTGCTGTAATTGAGATTCTACATTCATGACAGGTTTTCTAATTCAAACAATTTTATCCTCATTTCTGCAACACCTTCTGTAGCAGTTTTAGCGATAACTTCAACTTTGTTTTGAATATTAGGGATAGAAATAGGTTTTGGGTCAATATAAAAAACCGGAGTAATGCTGTATGTGTACGAAATTAAACCTGCAGCAGGATAAACCTGCAGCGAAGTTCCAATAACGGCAAAATAATCAGCATTTTCTACAATTGGGATAGCTTGTTCGAGTGCAGGAACCATTTCTCCAAACCAAACAATATGCGGGCGCAGCTGATGTCCGTTTTCATCAAAATCACCTGTAAATAAATCATCCTGCCAGTCTAGAATTAACTCAGGATTTCGGGTGCTTCTCACTTTTAATAATTCTCCATGCAAATGCAGCACTTTTGTGCTTCCGGCGCGTTCGTGCAAATCGTCGACGTTTTGGGTGATAATATAAACATCAAAATCTTTTTCTAATTCAGCCAGAATCTGGTGGCCCAAGTTGGGCTGTACTTCTTTTAACTGCTGACGTCTTTTATTGTAAAAATCCAAAACCAGATCCTGATTTTTTTGCCAGCCTTCCGGAGTTGCTACTTCCATAACGTCATGTCCTTCCCATAAACCATCGCTGTCGCGGAATGTTTTAATACCGCTTTCGGCACTAATTCCGGCTCCGGTTAAAACCACAAGTTTCTTTTTCATTTTCAAATTTATTAAAAGATAAAAATAACAATTTCGAAAATGTAAGACATCTTTAAAGTGTTCTTTTTTTAATAATTTCAGATATCATAAACCGTAATTCTACTTATTGTTTGGGCATTGCAAATTATCTAGTTTTAACGTCTCAATTAAGAAAAGAAATTTCTAAATGCTTTTAATACAATTTACAGGATTATCGGGTTCGGGAAAAACGACATTGGCAGAAAATGTTCGGCATTTATTAATTCAAAACAATTATAAAGTTGAAATCATTGACGGTGATGTTTACCGAAAAACAATTTGTAAAGATTTAGGATTTTCTAAAGAAGACCGATGCGAAAATGTGAGACGTCTTTTTAATGTGGGACGAAATTTTGTTGAAGAAAATACCATTGTTCTCATGTCTGTCATAAATCCGTATGAAGATATTCGAAACGAATTGCGAAACCATGAGTTTGTTAGAACCGTATTTTTAGATTGTTCAGTCGATAATTTAATTGAAAGAGATCCAAAAGGATTGTACAAAAAAGCATTATTGCCAGACGGAAATCAAGATAAAATTAAAAACTTTACCGGCATAAGTGATGTTTTTGAAATCCCGCAAAAAGCCGATTTAATTCTTAAAACTGATTCTGAATCGGTGATGCTGTCTACTCATAAACTTTACGAATTTATAGTTTCTGCTATTTCGTAATCTGCCTGAAAAAATCAAATTTATAATTTGTAAAATTTTGCTGATGTATTCGGCTTTTAAATTCTTATAAATTATATATTTACAGGACAAAAGCCACAATATCAAATTTAATCTTTAGAGTATATGAATCCTTCGTCAAGCCAGCTTCCGATTACTTTTTCAATAGATAAATTACAGCAAGAACTCGCTTTATGTGAGAGCGAATTGTGGACACCGCATTTTAATACCCATCGTTATGAAGGAAACTGGACCAGTGTTGCTTTAAGATCACAGTCTGGTTTGATAAACGATATTACTTCTTTTCCAAACAAAGAATATCAAAATACGCCGCTTTTGGACCGCTGTGTTTATTTTAAAGAAATTACGGATTGGTTTCAATGCGAAAAAGAAGCTGTACGACTGCTTCGTTTGGGGCCGGACAGCGAAATAAAAGAACATGTTGACAATGATACGTCTTATGAAGATGGATTTTTTAGAATTCATGTTCCTATAATAACCAATTCACAAGTCTTTTTTTATGTTGACCATAAATTGGTTCCCATGAAAATGGGGGAGTGCTGGTATGCTAATTTTCAACTGCCTCATAGTGTAGAAAATAAAAGCTCAGAACCAAGAATTCACCTAACGCTTGATTGTATTCGAAATGAATGGTCTGACAAATTGTTTGCCGAAATGGGTTTTGATATTCACGCTTCGACAAAAAAAGAATATTCAGAAGAAATGAAACGGCGAATGATTGAGGAGCTTTCCCTGCAGGAACCATCAGAAATAAATGCTAAAATTATTGCAAGTCTTCAATCAAAATAATCATCATTAAAATGGAAAATATAAATCATCCTCTTTTTAATTGGATTCCGTATAAGTTAATTGAAAAAGATAACCAAGTTTATTTTGAATGGCTTTATGTGTCTGATATAAAATTTGCAGAGCCTTTTTTTGATGAAACTATTTCCAAATGTAAAAGTCATCAATATAATTCTAAAATAGTAAAAGCAGCAAGTTCTGTTGAGAACCTGATAGAGTGGTCTCAGGAATTAGAATCAGTTGAATTGAAATCGCTGGTTTTTCATGTTTCCCGTTGTGGTTCGACTATGCTGAGCCAGTGTCTGGCCACTTCATCTGAAAATATTATGATTTCTGAAGGACCCATTTTTGACCAGATTCTAAGAAGCGATAATTTTGGTTTAGAGAAAAAAGCAGCTCTTTTAAAAGCAGTTCTGAAATTTCTGGGACAAAAAAGATTTCCGGAACAAAAGAATTTAATTTTAAAACTCGATGCCTGGCATATTTTTAATGCAGGATATTTAAGAACTATTTTTCCTGAAATTCCTTTTGCACTGCTTTACAGAAATCCCGTTGAGGTTTTAAAATCGCACCAAAAGTTAATGGGAATGCACATGGTTCCTAATTTAATTCCGCCCACCGTTTTTGGAATCACCGCTCAGGAAATGGAAAAAACAAATTTTCAGCAATACGGAGCCTTGGTCTTGGAAAAATATTTTAAGGGTTTTCTGGATTTTTATCAAACAGATGAAAATGTTACGCTTTTGAATTATAATGGAGGAATGGAAAATGTTATCGAAAAATTCATATCGTTTATTGATGTCGATTATGGTTTTGATGAACGTCAAAAAATGTTTGAACGTTTACAAAAGCATTCTAAAGATGGAAATGTAGTTTTTAAAGGAGATTCTTTTAAAGAAGAAGCGCTGGATGTGGATTTTGAAAAAGTTAACCGACTGTTTGAGAATTTAAATAATATACTTCTGGAGTACTCAGAACGTTGAAAATGTAAATCAATTTTCATTTTGTTTATTTCTAATGTATTTTTGCGCCAAATACATATAAAATGATTGATTTAGATTACCTGGCATTTCTTGAAGATATATTAACAGATAACCGAAAAGAGAAATTTCTAAAAGTATTAGAAAATCGTACGAAGCATTTTACTATTGCTGTCGAAGATGTTTACCAAATGCATAACACAAGTGCTGTAATGCGCAGTTGTGAAGTTTTTGGAATTCAGGAGCTTAATATTATCGAACAGCGTTTTGGAAAAAGAATTGATAAAGAAATTGCTTTGGGCGCTCAAAAATGGGTTGACATAAACCGATTTGATACTGTCGACGGCTGTATTTCGTCTTTAAGAGATAAAGGATATCAAATTATTGCGACAACACCGCACGAAAATGACTGCTTGATTCAGGATTTTGATATTTCAAAACCAAGTGCTTTATTTTTTGGAACTGAAAAAGACGGTCTTTCGCCTGAAATTCTTGAAAAAGCAGATGGTTTTCTTAAAATTCCAATGGTAGGTTTTACTGAGAGTTTGAACATTTCTGTTTCGGCTGCAATTATCATCCAAAACTTAACCAACAGATTGCGAAATTCAGATATCAAATGGAAACTGTCTGATGAAGAAATACTGCAAAAACGTCTTGACTGGGCTAAAAATTCAATTAGAGATATTAAGAGAATCGAAGCACGTTATTATCAGGATAACCCAAGATAAATTGCAAGATAAAAATTAGCCGTAAATTCGAATTTACGGCTAAAAAAACTTAGAATCTTAGTTCCTCAGTGCCTAGCACCTAAAAACTACAAAGTATAATTCAAATTAATGCTCCATCTGTAATTGGCTTCCATATTGCCATTTGAAAGATTCTGCTGAATAGGAAGCATTGCATTTATACCAATAGAAAAACGGTCTTTACCTGCTTCGATACCAAATTTTCCAAACAAAATATCTCCGGCAGTATTGGGTAAATCTAAATTGTACTGTTTATTTGTCTGATAGACTTCTCCTGCAAGACCTGCCTGCGGCACAATCTGAAAATCATTTGCATTAAACAAATAAAAGAAAGTACCGGCATAATTAAACTGATCGCCGTATTGGTAATTTTTAGTGTTTTCTGTTTTTAAGATATAATTTACGGTTGTATTTAAACCAAGATTTTTATGTTTGATAACATATTCTGTTACTAAAGGAAAATCCCAGCTTCCGGTTCCTAATTGAAAACTCTGGTTTATAGTCCCCAGGTTGTTAATTTCTTTAAATTTTCCGGTTGGTATTTTAACTCCCCCGCCAACATTTAATTTATGAGTAAAAACGGTGCTGTCTTTTTTAGTTTCATAAACCGTATAAAGTCCCATAATTGTAATATCTCCTAATCCTTCAATGCTTTGCGTTCCGGCAGTTAATTCTCTTTCATGAAAATGATACGGAACCAAAGCTGAAATCTGAATTTTCTCAGTAATTGGAATTCTTGCCCAGGCCTGAATGGTATTAAAGTTTTCATCTATCCACGGAGAATTAGCAAAAATTCCGTCACGGCTTGTGTAGCTTTGTTTGAAGTATCTTAAACCTACAAAGTTGTTGTTAAGCATAGAACTGAAACCCATACTTCCGCCGCTTGCAGAACAACCGCAGGCATCACAGTCAAAATCTTCCATCATTTCTAAACGATGAAAAGTGAAAGCAGAAATACTGTCTTTTTCAGTAAAACTAAAAACTGAAAAGCCAGCCAAAAGAAAACATGTTACGATTAATTTTTTCATTTTAATTATTTTTTTGCCTCAGATTTTTGATATGATTAAACTTTGTATTTAATCTGTGAAATCTGCGGCTGTATTTTTATTCTAATATTCAGCGAAACGTTTATCTGTCAAATACTGCGTATCCGTCAGTGTTTTCAAAAAAGCAATTATCTGCTGTTTTTCAGTTGCAGAAAGCGGGATTCCAAATTTTCCATTTTGTTTTAAAATAGGATCTAGTGTTTTAGAATCTTCAATACCGCTGGCATAATGATCCAGAACACCTTCAAGAGTTCCAAATCTTCCGTCATGCATGTATGGGCCGGAAACTTCTACATTTCGTAAACTTGGCACCTTAAATTTATAATAGTCAGATGCAAGCTCTGTAACCTTATATCTTCCTACATCATTAACAGCCGGATTTACTGCTAAACCATTATTTCTAAATGAATTGTCGGTTTGTAAATCAGTAGCATGGCACGAAGCGCATTTTGATTTAAATAAATCGTATCCTGCCTGTTCTTCACTTGTAAAAGTACCGCCGGCTTCGTTTCTTCTGTATTTGTCAAATTTTGAATTTGATGAAACAACCATAACCATAAACTGCGAAAGGGCTTTCAGCATATTTTCGGTTGTGATTGCGCCATCATCAAAAGCCTGACTAAACAATTTTTGATATTCCTTATCGGCTTTCATCATTTTTAAAATGGCATTTAAATCGCCATTCATCTCAATAATACTTGTAAGCGGAATAATTGGCTGTAAATCTAAATGATCTGCTGCGCCATCGTACATAAAAATGTTTTGATACGCTAAATTTTGAATTGACGGCGTATTTCTTGTTCCTTGTGCGTCGTTTACTCCGTGGCTTACGGTGTGTCCGTGATGTGTAAAAGCATTGGCTTGTATATGGCAGAAACCACAAGAAACTACTCCGTCTGAAGCTAAACGACCGTCATAGAATAATTTTTTCCCTAATTCGAATCCTTTTTCTGTAGGCGGATTTAGTTCAATGTTATAAGCCAGAGCAGGAAAGTTAGATGGTACTTTAAATTCTAAAGGTACATTTACATATTCTTCATCCTCATTATTAGAACAGCTCCATAACAACGGAATAATCAGCCATAGAAAATATTTTATTTTCAACATGATTTTTAAGTTTTTAAGAAGCACAAAAGTTCTGGTTTAGCCCTTCCGATGGTAATCGGGACACGTGGCATCTTTTTGCGTTTGCAGCTGCAAACGCAAAAGAGATAGCAGGAAGTGAGTTCTTGAAAACTCTAACTTTTGTGCTCCTGAAAATGAATTTAGTCGTTATGTACGTGGTCTACTCTAAACATAGTATTGAAGTTTTGAGTAATTAGAGGTAAGTTTGCACCACCCATAATCATAGCGCCCATTCCGCCCATGTTGTTGTCTGAAAGTTTGATTTTGTTTGTACCGTCGATAACTTTAGAAAGATCTGTAATGATGTGAACTGCTGGAGTAATGTTAGTACGAACCAAAGCTTTAGTAGGGAAATCTATAGTTACTTCAGTATAGTTGTAGTCAGTTCCTGTTTTTCCGGTATGAATCATAAATGGAGTTGCAGTTGTAACAGTAGGCGAAGTAAAAGTTCCTTCAAGAGCAAAGAATTTGTAACCTGCAGCCCAAGACCACATCATGCCTGCAGCATCTGCCTGTGCAAGAAAATCTCCCTGACCAGCTGCTCCTAATTTCCATTGTTCTTCATCAACTCCAATTCCAAATTTTACTTTTACGTAATCTCCGGCAGGAATATCTGTCAGTTTAAACTGTTGTCCGGCTGCAGTAGATTCGTCAGCAATAAAGTAGCTTTTGCTTTTTGGGTAAGTAAAAGTGCTTCCGTCAGCTTTTGTAAAAACTACATTGCTTACAATATATTTTACAAGGCTTATTTTTAATACTTCATTGTTAGAAGTTGTGTTTCCCTGTGTATTTAAAATAAGGTCGTTTGTTCCGTAAGCGTTGTCAAATTTTAATGTAATATTTCCGTTTCCTGCTGCTTCCTCGTTGTCATCGCTTGAACAAGAAATTAATGATAGAGAGATTGCTGCAATAGCGAAAGCTTTGTATAGTATGTTTTTCATTTTAAGGATTTTTATATAAAAATTTAAATTTAAAGTATGCGTAAACGCTTTTTCATTGATTTTAAAGCAATGAAAATTGATTTCAATAAAATTGAAATAAGAATTTAAAAAATTATATAAAAAGGGAAGGCGGATGAAAAGCCGCAATTGAAACAGAAACTGGTTTTTTATCTAAAAACGAAAAGTTTCTGGTTGTTGTTTCAACAGGTGCAATTAATTTGTATTGTGCAGTTGTTGTATTTTGAATGTAAACAATCTCTGATTTCTCTTTTAGATTGTCCTGCATTTTTTTTTCGTTATCAGCGTATTTTTTTAAGCTTTTTTGAAGTTCACATCGACCGTTACATGTATTAAAAACCTGTTTGCGCTGCACACAGATAGTTTTTACAATTTCGTCCTGATTGATTTTAAAAGAAGCATAAACAAAGAAATTGCCAAAAGATGGCACCAGAAGGATACAAGAAAGTAATATGATAAAAAACTTCTTCAAAGGTTGATTTCGTTGTTTCGACTGCAAAAATACATTATATTCATTTTAGAACGAATTTATTTTTAAGTTTTTTTTAGTGCTTTTTTTATTTTTTTTAATGTTTTATAAATGAATGTAATTTGAATAAAAAAACCGACAAGCTTTTGAAACTTGTCGGTTTTGAATATTTAATTTGATTATCAGTCTGAAAATTGCGGCTGAAAATCGAATACTGAAAATTATTATTTAACAAGAACCCAAGTTCCTGCAGCGATAAGACTTTCAGCTTTTTTAAATTTCATTGTTTCTGTTTTGCCAGTTGCAACTTCCTGAACTGTAACAGTATCATTTCTGTTGATTTTTGGCATATCTCTAACGATAGTTTCTGTAACCTGACGCTGTTGAGTTTCTCCTGCTTCACGGTTGATACTTTCGCTGTTTGGAATTTCGTCTTTACTTAATTGTAAATTTTCTTTTGGACGAGCTACTTCTCTTGCTTCGTGAATTTCAGGAACGTTTTGAGCAGGTAAATCACCTTTGAATAAGAATGAAATAACTTCTTTGTTAACGTTGTCAAGCATTCCCCTAAACAAGTTGAAAGCTTCTAATTTGTAGATAAGCAAAGGATCTTTTTGTTCGTGAACGGCTAATTGAACAGATTGTTTCAATTCGTCCATTTTACGCAAATGTTTTTTCCATGCTTCATCAACAATAGAAAGTGTGATGTTTTTCTCGAAATCAGCAATTAATTGAGCGCCTTCGCTGTCATAAGCTTTTTTCAAGTCTGTTACCACATTCAAAGTTTTAATTCCGTCTGTAAATGGAACTACAATTCTTTCAAAATGATTGTTTGGCTCTTCGTAAACTCCTTTGATAATTGGGAAAGCTTCTCTTGCGCTTCTTTCTGTTTTTTCAGTGTAGAAAGCTAAAGCTTCTTTGTATACTTTTCCAGTAACTTCGATGTCATTTAATTTTGTGAAATCTGCTTCAGAAATTGGAGAAGTGATTCCGAAATAACGAATTAAATCAAACTCAAATCCTTTAAAATCATTTGTTACTTTACTGTTGCTTACGATTAATTCGCAAGTATCATAAAGCATATTTGCAATATCCAGTTTCAAACGCTCTCCGAACAATGCATGACGACGACGTTTGTAAACTACTTCACGTTGCGAGTTCATTACGTCATCATATTCTAATAAACGTTTACGAACACCAAAGTTGTTTTCTTCTACTTTTTTCTGAGCACGTTCGATAGATTTAGTCATCATAGAATGCTGAATAACTTCACCTTCTTTCAATCCCATTCTGTCCATTACTTTCGCAACTCTTTCAGAACCGAATAAACGCATTAAGTTATCTTCAAGAGAAACATAGAATTGAGAACTTCCTGGATCTCCTTGACGACCAGAACGACCACGTAACTGTCTGTCTACACGACGAGAATCATGACGCTCTGTACCAACAATTGCTAAACCTCCTGCAGCTTTTACTTCTGGAGATAATTTAATATCGGTACCACGACCAGCCATATTTGTTGCAATAGTTACAACTCCAGCTTTACCCGCTTCTTCAACGATTTGTGCCTCTTGCTTGTGCATTTTAGCGTTCAATACGTTGTGTGTGATTCCTCTCATTTTAAGCATACGGCTTAATAATTCTGAAATCTCTACAGAAGTTGTTCCAATCAAAACTGGTCTTCCAGCTTGAGATAGTTCCGTAACATCTTCGATTACAGCGTTGAATTTCTCACGTGTTGTTTTGTAGATATAATCTTCTTTATCAATTCTTGCAATGCCGCGGTTTGTTGGAATTTCAACAACGTCTAATTTATAAATCTGCCATAACTCACCTGCTTCAGTAACCGCTGTACCAGTCATACCAGCCAGTTTGTTATACATTCTGAAATAGTTCTGTAATGTAACAGTTGCAAAAGTCTGCGTTGCAGCTTCGATTTTTACATTTTCTTTAGCTTCGATAGCTTGGTGAAGACCATCAGAATAACGACGACCATCCATGATACGACCTGTCTGCTCATCGACAATCATAATTTTGTTGTCCATGATAACGTACTCAACATCTTTTTCGAATAAAGCATACGCTTTTAAAAGTTGAGTAAGAGTATGAATACGCTCGCTTTTTACTCCAAAATCCTGGAATAATCTTTCTTTAGCTTCCGCTTCAGCGTCTTTATCTAATTTTTGTTTTTCAATTGCAGCGATTTCTGTTCCAATGTCTGGTAAAACGAAGAAATCGGCATCAGTATCTCCAGAAAGGTATTTGATACCATTGTCTGTTAATTCTACCTGATTGTTTTTCTCTTCAATCACAAAGTATAAAGCTTCGTCAACTTTATGCATTTCGCGATTGTTGTCCTGCATATATTGATTTTCAGTTTTTTGAAGCAATTGTTTAATTCCTTCTTCACTTAAAAATTTAATTAATGCTTTGTTTTTAGGTAAAGATCTGTAAGCTCTTAATAATAAGAAACCACCTTCTTTAGTATTTCCTTCTTTGATTAATTTTTTAGCTTCGGCTAAGAAACCATTTGCTAACTGACGCTGCTGTGCAACTAAGTTTTCAATTTTTGGTTTCAATTCGTTGAATTCGTGACGATCTCCCTGAGGAACTGGTCCAGAAATGATAAGCGGTGTTCTTGCATCATCAATTAATACAGAATCGACCTCGTCGACAATTGCAAAATTGTGTTTTCTCTGCACTAAATCGCTAGGAGAGTGTGCCATGTTATCTCTTAGGTAGTCAAAACCAAATTCGTTGTTGGTTCCGTAAGTGATATCTGCGTCGTAAGCTTTTTTTCTAGCCTCAGTACTTGGCTGGTGATTGTCGATACAGTCAACAGATAAACCGTGGAATTCGAATAAAGGTGCTTTCCACGTGCTGTCACGTTTTGCTAAGTAGTCATTCACCGTTACTAAGTGAACTCCGTTTCCAGTTAAGGCATTTAAGTAAAGAGGAAGTGTAGCAACCAAAGTTTTACCTTCTCCCGTTTGCATTTCGGCAACTTTACCTTCGTGCAGTACCATACCGCCAATTAACTGAACATCGTAGTGAATCATGTCCCAAGTGATGTCTTTTCCGGCAGCATTCCATTTGTTAGCCCAAATAGATTTTTCTCCGTCAATAACGATATATGGTTTTGTTGCAGAAAACTCACGGTCTTTTGCAGTAGCCGTAACTTCGATATGAGCGTTTTCTTTGAAACGACGAGCCGTTTCTTTTACTACAGAAAACGCTTCCGGAAGAATTTCCAATAAAGTTTTTTCAGAGATTTCATAAGCTTCTTTTTCAAGAGCGTCTATCGCATCATAAATATCTTCTCTTTTGTCGATATCTTCAATTTTTTCAACTTCGGCTTTAAGAGAAGCAATCTTTGCATCTTTATCTGCTCTTGCTTCTTTAATTCTTTCTTTAAAGTATGTTGTTCTTGCTCTTAATTCGTCGTGAGACAAACTCATTAAGCTCGATTCGAAAGTTTTAATTTTGTTTAGGTAAGGCTGCAGGGCTTTAACGTCTTTTTGAGACTTATCACCCACAAATACCTTAATGATGCTGTTTATGAAACTCATAATTTATTGTATTTCTATAATTATATAATGTGTATTTGAACCAAAAAAAAAGCCTCTGTGATGAGACTTTTTCCTTTGGTTTATTTTTTAATATTCATCCTCATTCCAAAGATAATCTTCGTCTGTTGGATAATCAGGCCAAATTTCTTCCATTGATTCATATATCTCACCTTCATCTTCGATTGACTGAAGGTTCTCTACTACTTCTAATGGAGCACCAGCTCTAATAGCGTAGTCTATAAGTTCGTCTTTGTTAGCAGGCCATGGCGCATCACTTAAATAAGATGCTAATTCTAATGTCCAATACATCTGTTATCTGTTTAGTTTGTGCAAAAATAAATTTTTTACTGAAAAAGACAAGTAAAATTTGATTTATTTTAATAAAATTTAAGAACGTCTTTACTAGTATGCAGTTTTCAGTGCCAGTTTTCAGTTTAAAAACTGAAATTTGCTGCTAATTGCTATATTTTTTTAGTACTCAGTTTTTGTGTGAGTTTGCAGTTTGAAAACTGAAAACCGTGACTGTTTACTTACGCGGAATCCATTTCACTTCCTCCGCTTTAAGGTCTGAGGACAACTTTCGTGCCAAGACAAAAAGATAGTCAGAAAGTCGGTTTAAGTACATAATTGCGATTTCAGGAACGTGTTCGTTATGACTTAAATGTACTGCCAAACGCTCTGCGCGACGGCATATACAGCGCGCTATATGACAATGTGACACGGTAGGATGGCCGCCCGGTAAAACAAAATGTGTCATTTGCGGAAGGCTTTCTTCCATTTTGTCTATTTCATTTTCAAGCAATTCAATATCAGAATCAATTATTCCGAGATTTTTTAAGCGAAGTTCTCCGTTTTTTAAAACTTCTTTTTCCTGCGGTGTTGCCAAAATGGCGCCTACAGTAAAAAGACGATCCTGAATTTCTATTAAAATAGTTTTATAATGCGAATCGATTTCCTGATCGCGAATTAATCCGATATAAGAATTGAGTTCATCAACAGTTCCATAACTGTCAATTCTAATATGATCTTTAGGAACACGTGTGCCTCCAAAAAGTGCTGTTGTTCCTTTATCGCCTGTTTTGGTGTATACTTTCATTTTTTTAAAGATGCTAAGGTTCTGAGATACTAAGATTCTAAGGTTTCAATACTTTTGAAATAACCTAAAATCTAGTTTTTCTTTTTCCGATTAAACAATTAACCAAATAAACGGTTAAACAGATCTACTCGTGTCACTTTCAATTAAACCGTCTCGTAAACGGATAACTCTGTGTGCATACGCAGCAATATCTTCTTCGTGGGTTACTAGAATAACAGTATTTCCCTGTGCATGAATATCTCCAAAAAGTTTCATGATTTCTACAGAGGTTTTACTGTCCAGGTTTCCTGTAGGTTCATCGGCTAAAATAATCGAAGGTTTGTTTACCAGAGCGCGGGCAATGGCAACACGCTGGCGCTGACCTCCTGATAACTGATTGGGCTGGTGATCCATTCTATCAGCGAGATTTACTTGTTTTAAAACCTCGGTGGCTCTTACATTTCTATCTGATTTTGAATATCCGGCATAAATCATTGGCAGTGCAACATTATCCAGTGCCGTTGTTCTGGGTAAAAGATTGAAGGTTTGAAAAACAAAACCTATTTCTGTATTACGTATTCCGGCAAGTTCATCATCGCGCATTTGGCTGACATCTTTTCCGTTCAAAACATATCTTCCGGAAGTAGGCGTATCCAAACAACCCAATAAATTCATTAAAGTTGATTTTCCGGATCCCGAAGGTCCCATTAAAGCGACATATTCGCCTTTGTTGATTTCTAAATTAATTCCTTTTAAAACATATACAGTTTCATTGCCCAATATGAAATTTCGTCGTATGTCGGTTATTTTAATTAATGGATCTGCCATTTTATTTTACAATTTTGGATTTAAAAGTACAAAACACTTTTCAATAAAAATGATAAGTAGTTTAGAATTGGATTTTGTTACAAAAGCTTTTTTATAGGTATGTGCCCAAAAGAATATGTTTTTTAAACCATAAAATAGTTACATGATTTTGGTTGGGTTTTGTATAATTATCATTATTTTAAGAGTTTTATAGTATTAAGATGTTTTTTGGTTTAAAAACGTGTTAATAATGTAAATTGTTCGGGTGGGTATTTGGTACATTTGATTAATTAATTAAAACAATCAACATTATGAGAAATATAAAAATAGCCTCGGCAGTTACATTATTAGTATTAGGATTAACATCTTGTAAAGATGAAAAACAAGAGAAAGCTCAAAAAACAATCGACTCTTATGTAGCCTACGTCGATTCTGTAAAAAATGTTTCAGCAGATAATTTAAAAGAAAACTGGAAAACTGTTGAAGCAGAATATGATAGAAAGTCTCAAGAAGCTCAAACAGCGCTGGCTGATCTTAAAGATAATTCGGCTGCGACCGAAAAAATAAACGCCAGCAAAATTAAATATGAAGAGTTTAAAAATGAGATGACCACCGTTTTTGCCCCTCCGGCTCCAAGCCCAAAACAACAATTAAGAGATGCCTTATTTGGTGCTGGAAAAATTGGTGATGATATGAATTTCAGCTGGGTAAATGCTCAAAATATTCACAGCGTTTATCAGCAGTTCGTTCACACTGTAGAAAATAATAAAGATAAATATTCAAGAGAAGACTGGGATGAAGTTAAACTGATGTATGAAGCACTTGACAGCCGTAAAAATACAGTTGAAAAAGAAGGTCTTACAGCAGAAGATAACAGAAAAATTGCCGGTTTAAAAATCAAATTTGCACCAATGTATACTGTTAACAGAATGGGTGCTAAATCTGAAGAGAATAAAGATGCTAAAAAATAAAGTTTAAATTTTTATTAAAATGAAAAAGACGATCAGAAATGATCGTCTTTTTTTTATGCTTTTAATGTAAACTTATACTTGTCGATTTTTATATACGATTTCATTCCGTTAGGAATGTTTCGTAGGTAGTAGAAAGAATAGAGGGGCGCGATTTACGTTCCGTAGGAACGTTTGATATGCCAGATTTTAATAACCAAACGTTCCTACGGAACGTAAAACGATGAAAAAAATATAATTTTCTACCAATGAAATGTTCCTATGGAACAAAAAAATGTGTAAAATAAAATGATGCTGCTCTGACTTTTGCGACAGTTGCTTTTTATGTTTTAATGAAAGATAATTCTAAAATTTATTTGCCAATTAATTTTTCAAGCTTTGCCATCATTTCGTCTTTTTCTTTCAGCATACGCTCATATAAGGCAATTTTTTCTTCATGCAATTGAACAATCTTTTCAATTGGATTATAGTTGTTGATTATTAATCCAGTTGCATAATCATGGGCATTGAACGTACTTGCAATAATATTTACTGCTTGCCCTTCATCAAAATTTTGAAAAGCTTCAACAGGAATTTTTAAAGAATTAGAGATTTGTTTTAGCAGATTGTCTTCAATAACCTCTTTTTGTTCGAGTATAGAAATTTTTTTCTGGTTCCAGTCTTCTCCCAAATCATAAGCGAGTGCTTCCTGTTTTATGCCAAGCATTTCTCTGAATCGCTTTACGTTTCTTCCCTGATGAATTTTCTGTTCCATAATGAATGTCGTTTTTCTTAAGGTTCAAAGATAAACCTATCTGTACTAAAAAATCTGAATTTCAAAGATAAAAAAACATCTTATAAAACATCTTTTTTTGTCAGATATTATATCTAAATTTAGAATGGTTTATCTTAATTTGTTTTCTTAAATGTTTAAGTAAAAGGAAGTAATTTTTATGCTCTAATTACAAAATGTTCTTTTTCCTGTTCGTATCTAAAAAACACGAATCCCCATTGAAAGGTGTCGATGGTGACTTTTACTTTTGAATGATTTTTGATAATCTCCCAGGCTTCTTCCATTTCCGGAGACCAATGAATGTCATCAAAAATCCAGATAGAATCGTTGTTTATTGTTGGAAGTAAAAGATTAAAATATTCTAAAGTTGCTTTTTTAGAATGATTGCCATCAAAATATATTAAATCCCAACTACAGATATTTGCTGAGCCTTCGTGCAAGAATTTGCTAAATTCTGAATTAACAAAGTCAAAGTTAAAATCTGGAAATTGTTTGTTAAATAAATTTTCCGCGACTGATTGTGTATTTTGACAGCCTTCAAGACTAAGCAAAAAAGATTCTTTACTTCCTAATGTAAGAGCTGAACTCGCTAATCCTAATGAAGTACCAATTTCTAGAATGTTTTGCGGCTTAAAATAATTTGTAACACGAAATAATAATTCAGCACGTTTTGGAGAAATTCCGGCTGTTGATGCAATTTTTGAAATCTGTCTTTTGTTTGATTTAAAAACTTTTGAACCAGCGCCAAAATCTGTTACTTCAATGAAATTTTTATTTTCAAGAAGTGATTTTCTGTAATTCGTTAGAATTTGATATTCTGGTTTTGGCTTTTTATCATAAAAACATTTCGTAAGTAAATTAAAAACAAAAGGCGAATGTACGCCGTGTTCGTTTGTAGAATGCCAAAGAAAATTTAAATACGATTTGATTTGAAACAACATGCGGGTTTAAAATATGATCTTAATTAACAGAAACTAAAGTGATTTCAAATATCAGTACAGCGCCTCCGGGAACAGTTTTGTTTCCATTGCTGCCGTATCCTAAATGAGCAGGTACAAAAAGCTGTATTTCGCCGCCTGATTTTAAAAGCGGAATTCCCTCTTTCCATCCCGGAATAAGAGTACGAAGCGAATATGAAACTCCTTCTGTGCTTTCATCAAAAACTTTCCCGTTAGTAAAGTAACCTTTGTAAATAACGGTTATATTAGAATTTAATGTAGGATGTCCGTCATTTTCATTTCCTTCTGTGTTTTCTCCTTCGCTTTGACTTTCTCCTTCTTTGGTAATAATGTAATATAAACCAGAATTTGTTCTTTGTGCAGTTAAATTATTCTGAGCTAAATAATCAACAATCTCTTTCTCATTTTCAGCAGTATAATCTTTGACTTCATCTTTGTCTTTAGAACAAGAAATAAAAAGTATTAATGAAAGTAAAGCAGTTAAAAGTTGTTTCATATTTTATCTTTTTAAATAATTAAATATTTTGGTTTCACAGAGCTTCACAAAGAAAACGCAAAGATTCACAAAAAATTTCGTGTAACTCTGTGTGTTTTCTTTGTGAATCTTTGCGTAATAGATTACCCTTCAATCTTTGCAGAAAGTTCGAACCATCGTTCTTCTTTTGAATCAATTTTATTTATGATATTTTGAAGCTCGTTTGCTTTTTTTTCAATATCAGCATCGGCTACTTTTCCATCAGAGAATAACTGTTCGATTTTAGCTTTTTCAATTTCTAAATCCTTGATTTCTCTTTCAATTTTTTGATATTCTTTTTGTTCGTTAAAGCTTAAATTTCCGGTTGGGTTATTTTGTTTCCAGTCTTTCTTTTCGGCTTTGTTTTCTTCTTTTTGAGCAACATCGGCACTGTCTTCGTAAGCGCGGAAATCAGAATAGTTTCCTGGGAAATTCTCGATTTCGCCTTGTCCTCTAAAAACAAATAAATGATCGACGATTTTATCCATAAAGTAACGGTCGTGCGAAACAACCAATAAACAGCCTGGATAATCTAAAAGGAAACTCTCTAAAACGTTAAGCGTTACAATATCCAAATCGTTTGTAGGCTCATCAAGAATTAAAAAGTTTGGATTCTGGATTAAAACTGTACATAAATACAAACGTTTTAATTCTCCTCCGCTTAATTTTTCTACATAATCGTATTGTTTTTTAGCATCAAAAAGAAAACGCTCTAACAATTGTGAAGCCGAAATGATTTTTCCTTTTGCAAGCGGAATATATTCTCCGTATTCCTTAATAATATCAATAACACGCTGACCCGGTTTTGGATTAATTCCGGATTGTGTGTAATACCCAATTTTAATTGTGTCTCCTTTTACAACGCGTCCGCTGTCCGGCGGAATTGTACCCGTAAGCAGATTTAAGAAAGTAGATTTTCCGGTTCCGTTTTTACCAATAATCCCAATTCTTTCACCACGCTGAAAATCAAAACTGAAATTATCCAGAATAACACGGTCTTTGAATTTTTTAGAAAGTTTATGAAGCTCAATAATTTTGCTTCCCATTCTTTCCATATTAATTTCAAGTTCGACTTTGTTTTCTTTACGTCGGCTTTGTGCTTTTTCTTTAATTACATAAAAGTCATCCTGACGTGATTTAGATTTGGTTGTTCTTGCTTTTGGCTGGCGTCGCATCCATTCTAATTCTTTTACAAATAAGTTTTTAGCTTTGTCAATGCTCGAATTTTCAGAAGTTATTCGCTCTTCTTTTTTCTCTAAATAGTAAGAGTAATTTCCTTTGTATTGGTATAATTTTCCGTTGTCTAATTCGATAATTTCATTGCAGACACGTTCCAAAAAGAAACGGTCATGCGTTACCATAAACAACGTAATATTTTCTTTGGCAAAATAGCTTTCAAGCCATTCGATCATTTCAAGATCTAAATGGTTGGTTGGCTCATCGAGAATCAATAAATCTGGGCGATTAATTAATATGATAGCCAGTGAAAGACGTTTTTTTTGCCCTCCCGAAAGATTTTTTACTTTCAGTTTAAAATCTTCCAGTTTTAATTTGAATAAAATCTGTTTGTACTGTGTTTCAAAATCCCATGCATTATGCTGATCCATTCCGTCAAAAGCTTTTTGATATGCTTCTTCGTCATCTGGATTTTCTAATGCTTTTTCGTAAGCTTCAATTATTTTAAGGGTTTCATTATCTGAAGCGAAAATACTTTCTTCAATTGTAAGTTCATCCTGAAGGTTGTTATCCTGAGAAAGAAACGCCATTCTAATTCCTTTTCTTAAAACAACCTGCCCTGTATCTGGTTCGTCTAAGCCGTTAATAATGCTCATAATGGTAGTTTTACCAGAACCATTTTTGGCAATAAAAGCAATTTTTTGATCTTTATTGATTCCAAAAGAAATGTTGTCAAAAAGGACTCTTTCGCCAAATGACTTCGATATATTTTCTACAGATAAGTAATTCACTTTGTAATTGTAAGTTATAAATTATGAGTTATGAGTATTTTGAAAAACATAACTTTCTGCAAAAGTAAACTTTTATCTTACGATTTGCGAATTATTTATGGAGATACGAACTCAGGATTGAACTCAAATCTATATAATGAATTTGCTGCGGATTATTTAAAATAGGTTTCCGTACCAAAGATTCGTTTGTAATAAAATAATGAAGACCGTCTTTTGTCGCAATTCCTTCTATTTGATGAAATGGAAGTTTAAGATCGATTTTTCGTTTATTGCCGGATAAAAAATCATTGTTTTTAAAATCATATAAAAGATATAAAAAAGTTTTTCCGGTTTTTGAATAACCGCAGAGAGCAATGATTTTTTTATCTTCTAAATAAACGGCACCAGTTACTAAACCTTTCGTGTCTAAAGTGTTTTTGAATTGAGCAATATGATTTCCGGGTTGTTTGGGTAAAACATAAATATTAGTTTTAGAGGATTTCCATTGTTTAGAAAACAAATAAATACTGTCTTTTGAAACTATAAAAGCTTCACAGTCAAAATCAGTCGTGTTTGGTTTTTGTGCCGATAAATTTGTCTGGTCAGAATAGTTAAATGAAATTTTTTCGATAATTGGATTCTGTGCTAAAAACGACTTTTTTTCAATTTTCAAAATATTTAAATCCGTTCGGTTTCCACTGTAGTTATTTCCAAAATCGCCAATGTATATATGTGTACTGTCCTGCGAAATTTCTTCCCAGTCATGATTGGTAACATTTTCAAGAATGATTTTCTTTTTAATTTTTCCTAAAGAATCTAATCCGTAAATCGTTTTGTCATGATCGTCATTATGTGTCCATAGTAAATTATCAAAAACAATTAATCCCGAAGTTTCTTTAACAGAATCGCTCAGCCTTACTGAATATTCAGGTTTTAACTTTAAATTTTTATAAACGCAGCTTCCGTCATTTTCTGTCGCAATTGAATTGTAGTTTTTAGAAACAGGGTCTGTACAGCCCGAAATTTGGGCATGAATCGAAAAAACAGATAAAAGAAAAAAGAATAGAAAGCGCAATATTACCATATCTTAAATTTTGGTTGAAGCAAAAGTAAAATTTTTCAAGATTAGCTGGAAAAATAAGATTATTAATATAAATAAAATGTTATTTTGCACTTGTAAGTTTAGCTTTAAACTGAGTTTCCCCAAATATGAGAATTTTAGAAGAACTGTCACGATTTAGAATGTCCAGGTATTTCAAACTTTTGTTTGTGTGCTGGGATGTCATTTTGTTAAATACTGCGATACTGCTTTCTTCTTTAGCCAGATTTGGGAGTTTAGACGAACTTTTAATAAAAGAAGAAAGGACAGTTTCTGTCCTGGCTAACTTAATTTGGATAGGATTATTGCTGAATAAAGATTCATACAGAATGATTCGTATAGAACGTATTGAATCTATTTTAAAACGAACCATAAGAAAACTGGTTATTCATGCTTCGATAATTTCAATTATTGTAGTGTATCTAAAATTTGCTGATATTTCCAGACTTCGACTGTTGTATTTCTATTTGTTCTTTTTTGTGATTTTGTTGGTTTCCCGATATATTTCAATGAAGCTTTTAAAAGAAATTAGAGCAAAGGGATATAATTTTCGAAAAATTATTATCGTAGGCGCAAATGAAACTGGCGAAAGAATGCGAAAAATTTTGGCTAAAGATTTGACTTACGGCTATAAGTTTTTGGGTTTTTTTGATGAAAAAGCCGATCCTGTTTTTTCAGATCAGCTCATTGGCGGTTTTGATGAAATTCAGGATTTTATAGTTCAAAAAGAAGTAGACGAAATGTACGTTGCCCTGCATATAGATGATATTGCAGTAATCAATAAACTGGTTAAAATCTGCGAACAAAATATGGTGAGAATTAAATTTGTTCCTGATTTTCAATTGTACACAAAATCAAGTAAAGTAGAAATTACTTTTTATGAAAATACTCCGGTATTAATGCTCCGCCGTGAACCTTTAGAATCTGTAACCAATAAACTGATAAAAAAAGCTTTTGATGTTTGTTTTTCGGCCTTGGTGATTCTGCTGATATTTCCCTGGCTTTTTCCAATCGTAATGCTGATTATAAAATTAGAATCGCCAGGTCCAGTTTTCTTTAGGCAAAAACGTTCCGGACGAGATAACAGACCTTTTGTCTGCTTAAAATTCAGGAGCATGTACGTTAACGATCTTGCACACGATAAGCAGGCAGGAAAAGGAGACAGCCGTGTAACAAAATTTGGAGCTTTTATTCGTAAAACCAGTATTGATGAACTGCCGCAGTTTTTTAATGTATTTTGGGGAGATATGTCAGTAGTTGGGCCAAGGCCACACATGATAAATCTTGCCAAAGAATACAGCGAATTGATTAATAATTATTTAGTACGCCAGTTTGCAAAACCAGGTATTACCGGCTGGGCACAAGTTAACGGCTATCGAGGCGAGACAAAAGAACTGGCTGATATGGAAAATAGAGTAGAATATGATATTTGGTATATCGAAAACTGGAGTTTACTTCTCGATATCAAAATCATAGTGAGGACTGTAATAAACATCCTTAAAGGTGATGAAAACGCCTATTAGAATTTAAAAAACTGATTGTTAGCAATAACTTCCTTTAAGTTTGAAGCCGCATCTATTTTGATTTTTTGATGCATAGATTCTATATGACTGCTGTGATGCACATCGGTTCCTGTAAAATCGTACATTCCTTTTTTTAATAAAAGTGCAGCAGTTTTGGTAATTTCACTTCCATAATAACCTACTGTAGCCAATAAATTAAGCTGAAACAAACATCCTGATTTTTTCAGCTTTTCATATTCATCAAAATTTTTATGAAAATAGGTATATCTTTCCGGATGCGCCAAAACCGGAATATAGCCGGCAAGCTGAATATCAAAAATAATTTTATATAAGTTGAAAGGCGCACTTAAATACGATATTTCAACCAATATGTAATTGTCTTTTAAAGTGAGGAGTTTTTCTGTTTTTAGATGATTTTCAAACCAGTCATCCATAAAATATTCTGCAGCGGCTTTAAACGGAATAGGTATATTTTCTTCTTTTAATAAAAGCTGAGTTTCGTTTAATTTTTCTAAAATATCCTGTTCAGAATTGTTCCAGACATAATGGTTAATATGCGGTGTAGTTACAAATTGAGAGATTCCCAATTCCTGAAAAGCTTTTGCCAGTTTAACCGTTTTTTTAATCGTCTTTGCACCGTCGTCAATTCCCGGAAGCAAATGCGAATGAATGTCGACATAATCGCCCGCTAAAAGATCTTTTAAAAAAGGTTTTGATTTAAAGAATGCTAACATGCGTGCAAAAGTAAAGAATTGATCTCGTTTTTATTTATGTTTCACAAAATACTTCAAAATAAAATAATGTAACAATGTAACAACATTTTAGAATTATATTATATTTGATAAAAAAGTAGTATTTTATGAAAATTAAAGAGAATTTATATAATCAAAGGATTATTTCGATTGATGCTTTACGTGGAATTACCATTTTTGTAATGATATTTGTAAATGAGCTTGCAAGCATTCAAAATGTACCTCAATGGATGAAACACATGCCCGCAGATGCAGATGCGATGACCTTTGTCGATTTAGTTTTCCCTGCTTTTTTATTTATAGTTGGAATGTCAGTTCCATTTTCATTTAACGCCAGATTAATAAAAGGCGACAGTCCAAAAGTAATTTGGACTCATACCTTAAAACGTGCTCTAGCATTAATCATAATTGGTGTTTATATGGTTAATTCAAGTGAAGGTTACGATGCCTCAAAAATGATAATTACACCTGCATTTTGGGGGCTTTTAGCTTATTCAATGCCAATTCCTATCTGGAATAAATATCCAAAAGATTTTTCGGTTGTATTAAAATCCATTTTGCAATATGGCGGCATGCTGGTTTTAATTGCACTTTATTTTTTATATGTTCAGGAAGAAACAGGAAAAATAGGAATCACGCCAAAATGGTGGGGAATTCTGGGTTTAATAGGCTGGGCTTATCTTATTTCAGTAATTTACTATTGGCTGGTTTCTGGAAAATTATGGGCAATGATTGTTTTCCTGATAATCTGTGTTGCCGGAAATTCAGCTAAACTGACCCCAAGTGTAAATATGCCGGAATGGCTGGGTTTTATAGCAGGTCATTTGACACATGCGACATTAGTGTCAGCCGGAATCGTAATTTCGCTTTTGTTTTTTGATAGAAAAATCGAAAACAAAATCAATTGGCCGGTAATAGGTTTTATAATTTTGTTCTTTGCCACTGGATTTTTTCTACGTCAATATTATGGAATTTCAAAAATACACGGAACACCTGCATGGACACTAATTTCTGCCGGAATCTGCACCGTTCTGTTTTACTTTTTGTATTGGTTAATTGAAGTTAAAAAACAAACTAAATGGAGTGAGTTTTTTATGCCTGCTGCAGCAAATCCGTTATTAATTTATATTCTGCCGGGTGTTATTTATTATTTCTGCAAAGTTGTCAATCTTCATATAATTCCCGGATATTTTAGAGAAGGCATTCCCGGAATTCTTTGGTCTTTAGTGTTTTCGATTATAATGCTTTACGTAATGAAAATCTTTAATAAGTTTAAAATTCAGCTTCATCTTTAATTTTTAGTCACAGTTTGCAGTCACAGTTTGCAGTCACAGTATTCATTCTGAGACTGTAAACTGTAAATTGTGACTGAATACTGTAAACTATTCTATAACAACAGATTTTATCTCCAGACTTGCTCCGGAAACCGGATTATAGTTCACAAAATTGAATTTACAGAGATTATGAATATTTAATGTTTTTCCGTTTGGATCACCATCTTGTTTAAAATCCGTCCATGGGATTTTTATCGTTGTAAATTTTTTGGCAGAAACAGGTAAATCAACTCTGGGGTGCGCACCGCCATGAATGCAGCCAGTTCCTTCTGCGTTTCCTTCTCTTGCCTGGATTTTTATAAGATGAGAAGATTTGTAAGTAATACTGAGGTATTTTGAACTTTCAGATAAAATCGTCGGCGCGCCGTCGTTAGAATCTGCTTCTGTAATCATTACATTCAGTTCGATTTCTCCAATCGGATTATCTTTTGCGGTAACTTTTATTATACCTTTTTCTTTTCGAATCCTGTTAATCGTTTCCTGATTTTCCAGGGCTGGACCGGCAATATACCAGGTTGAGGTTTTTACCAAATCAAGACCGGAATTCGAAGTTTTTTCTATAGCAGCGAAACCTAATATTCCAAACCATACAGTCAGGAAAAGAAAGACACTTAAAAAAGCCAGAGTTTTGTTTTTCATCGAAAGAGAAATTGTTTACTGTATTCAAAAATAGAATTTTCTTTTTATTATTTTTAAAATAACGTCTATTCTGAATAAAATTCTAAATTTGTAAGATATTGTTTTTGAAAAACTTACAACATGAAAATTGCAAAACTTCTATTGGGTTTCTTTTTCTTTTTTCAAATGCAAGTCTGCTATTGCCAAAACGATTCTATTTCGAGAAACAATAAAGATATTCTTGATGTTTTGTATAAGCTTTTTAATAAAAACGATTCATTACGAAAAAATGAGAATAAAAAAATAGCATTTTCCCTGCTTCCGGTACCACTTGATGCCAATAAAAATGCCGGTTTGGTCGTGTCGTTTTTAACTACCTTTTATCTTGGCGACAGCAACAAGACTAAAATGTCTCAGGTTTCATTTTCGCCCTATTTTAGTTTCACCAAACAATATGTTTTTCCTGTTCAAAGTTATATTTATACAAAAGATAACAAATGGAATTTTATAGGCGATTATCGGTATATGATTTATCCGCAGGATACTTACGGTTTGGGCGGACATAATACAGATGAAAAAATGTCAACTCTGGATTATCAGCAATGGCGTTTTTATCAGTTTGCAACCCGAAAAGTAATTGGTAATTTCAGACTCGGACTGGGATTGCTGCTGGATAATTACCAAAACATTTCAGAAGACTCTTATATAGATGAAGAAACAGATTACGTTAAATATATGAATGGTGATTTTTCAGATGAAACTTCTTTTGGAGCAGCTATTCAAGGACTTTATGATTCCAGAGAAAACAATGTAAACCCAGAACAAGGTTTGTATGTTGAGGCAGATTACCGAATTAATACAAGCGGTGTCGAAGGTAAAAAATGGAATTCAATTTATTTTGATGCCCGGAAATACCATTCTTTTCATAAATACAAACATCGGGTTTTAGCTTATCGTGCCTTTTATTGGTCAACTTTTGGCGGAAAACCTCATTATTTAGATCTGCCAAGTATTGGCTGGGATCGCGATGGAAGAACCGGACGCGGATTTACCAGAAACAGGTTTCGAAGTAATGCCCTGATTTATTTTGAAACGGAATATCGAACTGATATTTCAAAAAACGGATTTTGGGGCGCCGTATTTTTTACCAATATTTCTTCGGTTTCAAAATTAGAAACGTATCAGTTTAAAAAATGGAATCCGGCAATTGGAACGGGATTACGTATTAAATGGAACAAGAAAAACAACAGTAATTTAGTTCTCGATTACGGAATTAGTAAAAACGACTGGTCATTGCGGTTAGGTTTAGCCGAAAATTTCTAACTTCCCCCAAAATAAAATTTCAAATTTTTCAATGCAATTATCGGTTATCATCCTTAATTATAATGTGCGTTACTTTCTGGAACAATGTGTTTTAAGTGTTCAGGAAGCCATTTCTGGTCTTGATGCTGAAATTATTGTGGTCGATAATAATTCATCAGATGATAGTTGTTTGATGATGAAAACAAGATTTCCCGAAGTTAAATTAATTGAAAACAAAGAAAATTTCGGTTTTCCAAAAGGAAATAATATTGCCGTTAATCAGGCAGGAGGGAAATATATCTGCATTTTAAATCCTGATACTGTCGTTGCCGAAGATACATTTACTAAAATTTTGGCTTTCGCCGAAGAAAAACAAGATCTGGGAATTGTAGGCTGTAAATTAATTGACGGCACCGGAAGTTTTCTTTCCGAAAGTAAACGTGGTATTCCAACGCCCTGGGTTGCTTTTACAAAGATTTTCGGATTGTATAAAATATTTCCCAAATCAAATCTCTTTAATCGTTATTATGCCCAGCATTTAAACGAAAATCAAACCGGTAAAGTTGAGATTTTGGTGGGAGCATTTATGCTTTTAGAGAAAGATTTATACCAAAAATTAAAAGGTTTTGATGAAAACTGTTTTATGTATGCCGATGATATCGATTTGTCTTACCGTACGCTGGAGATGAAAAGAAATAACTATTATTTTCACGAAACCACTGTTTTACATTATAAAGGAGAAAGCACCATAAAAGACGAGTTGTATATGAAACGTTTTCAGGATGCGATGAACTTTTTCTATCAAAAGCATTTTAAAAAATCATGGTTTTTTAGTTTTTTCATCAAATTAGGAACATGGTTTTTTTCTTTTGTAAAAATGTTTCAGGGAAAACCAAAAGAAAAACCGCTGCCGGAAAGTTATATTTTGTACTCCGAAAATGCGAATTTGTCTAAAAAACTGGCTTCGATTTTAGAAAATAAAGTTCGATTTTTAGATTTCAAAAAAGAAAAAATGGTAAATTCGTGCCTGATTTTAAAGGGCAAAAAGGCAGAGATCATTTTGGATAATCACTATGTTTCATTCAAAAAATGTATCAATATCATAGAAACTCTTAAAGATAAGAACATTACTTTTAAGATTTTCCCTAAAAAGGCAAGTTATATTATTGGAAGTAATTCAAGAAATGACAGGGGGCAAATCATTAAAATTGAGTAAAAATTATATTAAGTGTAAATTATATTTAAAAATTTCAGTAATTTCGCAATCAGAAAATCAAAATCACCCTTTAGAATAATAATATGGCAAGATTTGAATTAAAGCTTCCAAAAATGGGAGAGAGCGTCGCTGAAGCAACCATTACTAACTGGTTGAAAGAAGTGGGAGACAAAATTGAAGCTGATGAAGCTGTACTGGAAATTGCAACTGATAAAGTTGACAGCGAAGTGCCAAGTGAAGTATCAGGAATTTTAGTTGAACAATTATTTGGCAAAGATGATTTAGTTCAGGTGGGGCAGACTATTGCAATTATCGAAACAGAAGGTGGTGATGCGCCTGCAGTAACTCCGGCTGCCGAAGTTTCTGCACCTGCAGAAGCAGTAGAAATAGAAAAAACTATCGAAGCAGTAAAAGAAACCGTAACTGCTCCGCAGGATTTTGCAGGGTCAGATAAATTCTTTTCTCCTCTGGTAAAAAATATTGCAAAAGAAGAAGGTATTTCTGTTGCAGAACTAGATAGTATCCAAGGTTCAGGAAAAGACGGCCGAGTAACAAAAGATGATATTTTTAAATATATAGAAGACCGCAAATCAGGTGTTGTACAAGCTCCGAAAGCAGTTGAAGAAGCTTTAAAAGCAGTGGTTGAAACACCAAAGGCTGTTGTTGAAACTCCGAAAGCAGAACCAGTCGCTCAAAAAAGCCAGCAGGCTGTTCCGGTTTCTGTAAACGGTGGTGACGAAATTGTAGAAATGGACAGAATGCGTAAACTGATTTCAGGTTACATGACCGCTTCAGTACAAACTTCGGCTCACGTTCAGTCTTTTATTGAGGTTGATGTAACCAACATTGTAAAATGGAGAGATAAAGTTAAAACTGCTTTTGAAAAAAGAGAAGGCGAAAAACTGACTTTTACACCAATTATGATGGAAGCAGTTGCAAAAGCGTTAAAAGATTTCCCGGGAATGAATATTTCTGTTGACGGTGATTATATTATCAAAAAGAAAAACATCAATTTAGGAATGGCGGCTGCATTGCCAAACGGAAATTTAATTGTTCCTGTAATTAAAAATGCAGATCAGTTAAACCTTGTTGGAATGGCAAAAGCGGTTAACGATTTAGGAAACCGTGCAAAAGCAGGAAAATTAAAACCAGACGATACACAAGGCGGAACTTACACTGTAACAAATGTTGGAACTTTTGGAAGTGTTTTTGGAACGCCTATTATTAATCAGCCTCAGGTTGGAATTTTAGCCCTTGGTGCGATTCGTAAAGTTCCTGCGGTTATCGAAACTCCGGAAGGAGATTTCATCGGAATCCGTCAAAAAATGTTCCTGTCTCACTCTTACGATCATAGAGTGGTAGATGGTGCATTAGGAGGAAGTTTTGTGAAAAGAGTAGCAGAATATTTAGAAGCTTTTGATGTAGACAGAGACTTCTAGTCTATTTAAAATAAAATTTGAAAACCCGAAAAATTTGTAAGTTTTTCGGGTTTTTTCGTTTATAAAAAATGGAGAAAAACAACTCGTTTTGGTTTGATTTTAAACTCAAAACCAACAAAAAAAGCCAATTTTGGTCAAAAAAATAAGAATTTGCTCAGGAACTTTGGCTTTAAAAAATTACATTTGTAATCTTATAAAAATTAAAAATGGAATTAAAACTTAACAAACCAATCTGCTTTTTTGACCTTGAAACAACTGGAATTGATATCGGTAAAGATCGAATAGTAGAAATTTCGATATTTAAAGTTTTTCCAAACGGAAATAAAGAAAGTAAAACCTGGCTGGTTAATCCAACAATTCCAATTCCTCCACAAACTACGGCGGTTCACGGTATTACTGATGAAAAGGTAGCCAGCGAACCAACCTTTGCCGAACTTGCTCCGCTGGTTCATAATATGATAAAAGACAGCGATCTTGCAGGTTTTAATTCAGATCGTTTTGATATTCCGCTGCTGGCAGAAGAACTGCTTCGTGCCGGGGTTGATTTTGATATGAAAAATAAAGTTTCGGTAGATGTTCAGACTATTTTTCATAAAATGGAAGAGCGTACATTAAGTGCGGCTTTAAAATTTTACTGCGGAAAAAGTCTTGATAATGCACACTCTGCAGAAGCAGATACAATGGCGACTTACGAAATTTTAAAAGCACAGTTAGATCGTTATCCGGAATTAGAAAACGATATGAAATCATTGTCTGAGTTTACAACTCGTAAAAGAATCGCTGATTTTGCCGGAATGATCGCTTTTGATAATGACGATGAAGAAATCTTTACTTTTGGAAAACACAAAGGAGCAAAAGTTGAAAAAGTACTGGAAACAGAACCGGGATATTTCAGCTGGATTCAAAACGCCGATTTTCCTTTGTACACCAAAAAAGTTCTGACAGGAATTAAATTGAGAAAATTAAATACAAAATAAGGTTCTGAGTTGCTGAGCTTCTAAGGTTCTAAGTTTTTTTTCTTAGCGGCTCAGTAACTTAGTATCTCAGCACCTTTAAAAAAATGAAAATCATTTGTATCGGTAGAAATTATACCAATCATATAGAGGAATTAAAAAACGAGCGTCCGGATGAACCGGTGGTTTTTATGAAACCAGATTCGGCGGTTTTGTTGAAACAGCATCCGTTTGTAATTCCTGAATTTTCTGAAGAAGTTCATCACGAATTAGAAATAATTGTGAAAATTAACAAAGTAGGAAAGTATATTGAACCTAAGTTTGCGCACAAATATTATGATGATATAAGTGTAGGTATCGATTTTACTGCCAGGGATTTACAGGATAAATTGAAAGCCAAAGGACTGCCTTGGGAAAAAGCAAAAGCATTTGACGGCTCTGCGGTAATTGGAGATTTTTTACCAAAAAGTGATTTTGTTTCGTTAGAAAATCTTACGTTTGAACTCAAAAAAAATTCTGAAATCATTCAAAAAGGAAATACAAGTTTAATGCTTTGGAAAATTGATGAACTGATTTCGTATGTATCGCAGTTTTTTACGTTAAAAATTGGAGATATTATTTTTACAGGAACACCAGCAGGTGTTGGGCCGGTAAAACCAAATGATGTTTTGGAAGGCTTTTTAGAAGATAAAAAATTATTCAGAATACAAGTAAAATAATGGCTTTAAAGTACAATCTTTCGAAAGTGTATGCGCTTTCAGACAATGACCCCGAATTTGTAAACGAAATTCTTAAACTATTTGTTACAGAAGTTCCTGAAGATTTAAAACAAATCAAAGAAGGAATTAAGAAAAAGGATCATAAGTATGCTTATTCGTATGCACACAAAATCAAACCTACATTAGATTTAATGGGGCTGAATGTGGCATTTGAAGAAATTCTGCAGGTCGAAGCGTGGACAAAAGCAGAAGGAAAGAAAAAAGATATTATCGAAACTTTTAAAAGTATAAAAGTTCAGGTAAAAGACGCGATCAAAGAAATAAAAAAAGACTTTGATCTGTAAAATTTAATAATCCCGCTTTTTAACCAAAGGCGGGGTTGTTTTCTCTGTTTACGATTTTACTTCACATATAAACAAAGGTTTCTTTGTTTCCTGCCTCAAATCATTTCCACAATCCTACTTCATAAATAAACTTATATCTTTATAAGTAAAACTTTTAATACTATGAAAGCAACAATAGTTACCATTGGAGATGAAATTTTAATTGGTCAAATTGTAGATACAAATTCAAATTTTATAGCTAAAGAGCTGGATAGAATTGGTGTCGAAACGTATGAAATGATTTCGATAAGCGATGATAAACAGCATATTTTAAACACTTTTGCGCAATTACAAAATAAAGTAGATGTTGTAATTGTAACAGGCGGTCTTGGGCCGACAAAAGATGATGTTACAAAAAAAACTTTCTGCGAATATTTTGATGATGAACTGGTGGTAAATCCAGAAGTTTTGGCTCACGTAACAGAACTTATAGAAGGATTTTATAAAAGACCAATTTCGCAGTTAAATAAAGATCAGGCACTTGTTCCATCAAAATGCACCGTTCTTCATAATAAAATGGGAACAGCTCCGGGAATGTGGATGAAAAAAGAAAATACTGTGTTTATTTCGCTTCCGGGAGTTCCGTATGAAATGAAATATCTGGTAGAAAACGAAATAATCCCAAAGATTGTAAAAGAATATAAACGCCCATATATAATTCATAAAACCATTTTAACGTACGGTCAGGGCGAAAGTTTAGTCGCAGAACGTATTGAAAACTGGGAAAACAACCTGCCTGAATTTATAAAACTGGCTTATCTGCCAAATCCGGGAAGAGTCCGCCTTCGTATGACGGCCCGCGGAACAGATAAAGAAGAGCTTGAAAAAGCAATAGAAGAAAATGTTCAGTCGCTTGATGCTATAATTCACGATATTATAGTAGGTTACGAAGAAAATGAAACTATTGAAACTGTAGTAGGAAAACTGCTGGCCAAACAAAATAAAACCGTTTCGACAGCAGAAAGCTGTACAGGAGGAAAAGTTGCGTCGCTTTTGGCATCTGTTCAGGGGGCTTCGGTATATTTTAAAGGAAGTGTTGTTTCGTATGCAACAGAAGCAAAGGTTAACGTTTTGGGAGTTCCGCAGGATTTAATAGACCAGTTTTCGGTAGTAAGTGCTGAGGTTGCGGCAGCTATGGCTTTGAATGTGAAAAACATACTAAAAACAGACTATGCAATTGCGACAACCGGAAATGCTGGTCCGTCAAAAGGTGACTCAGAAGCTGAAATTGGAACTGTTTTTATTGCTTTGGCAACACCAAACGGAGTAATTACAGAAGAATTTAACTTCGGACAACCGCGTGAAAAAGTGATAGATAGGGCGACTGTTAAGAGTTTAGAAATATTACAGAAAGAAATTTTAAAAATTGTGCAATAATTTTTTGCTACAATGGTTTATTTTTCTTTTCTTTGCACCCTGATTTTGAATAACGATAAAAGATAAGTATAATGTCAAGAGTTTGTGACCTTACAGGTAAAAGAGCGATGGTAGGAAATAACGTTTCTCACGCTATGAACAAAACTAAGAGAAAGTTTTCTGTAAACTTAGTTAAAAAGCGTTTTTATCTTCCAGAAGAAGATAGATGGATTACTCTTAGAGTAGCAGCATCTACGATAAAAACAATTAATAAAAATGGAATCACTGCTGTTTTGAAAAAAGCGCAGTCAGAAGGATTTATCAAATAATCTTTTCCTAAATAAATATATAGCAAGATGGCAAAGAAAGGTAATAGAATCCAAGTAATTTTAGAATGTACTGAGCACAAGACTTCTGGTGTTCCAGGAACTTCTAGATATATTACAACTAAGAACAAAAAAAATACTCCAGACAGATTAGAGATTAAAAAATTTAATCCAATCTTAAAAAGAGTAACTGTTCATAAAGAAATTAAGTAATAATTAGAGATTTTGTAAATCTCAATGGTTGTTTGCCATTTGAGTTTTATAAAAACTTCAAATAACATTTGAATCATGGCAAAGAAAACCGTAGCATCGTTACAAACATCTTCTAAGAGATTATCAAAAGCCATCAAAATGGTAAAATCTCCAAAAACTGGTGCATATATATTCGTAGAATCTATTATGGCTCCTGAATTAGTTGATGAATTCTTGAAAAAGAAATAATTACAAATACAATATATAGAAAAGCTACTTTCTTTCGGAAGTAGCTTTTTTATTTTTATATTTGTTTAAAATTTTATAGAAACACCACAAATTGTGTTTTTTTTAAACATTTGTTCCCGCCATACTCTTTATCTTTACCTGTCTAAAAAAGCCAGGCAAAGGATGTCGATCCTGTCGGGGTTAGATTAAAAACAATACGCGTTCTATAAACATCAGGATTGTTTCAACACTCAAGAACAATCTAAAACTAACAATAAATTAAAAATGAGTTTTTTTAAAAAATTATTCTCTACCGAAAAAAAAGAGACTTTAGATAAAGGTCTTGAAAAAACAAAAACTACTTTTTTCTCTAAGTTAAGCAAAGCTGTTGCAGGAAAATCTAAAGTCGATGATGACGTTTTAGATAATCTTGAAGAAGTTTTGGTAGGTTCAGATGTTGGAGTAAACACCACGCTGAAAATTATCGAAAGAATCGAAAAACGCGTTGCCGAAGACAAATATTTAGGAACAGATGAATTAAATCAAATTCTTCGTGATGAAATTGGCGGTTTATTGTCTGAAACCAATACAGGTGAAGCAACAGAATTTGAAATTCCAAAAGATAAAAAACCTTATGTTTTAATGGTTGTTGGAGTAAATGGTGTTGGAAAAACGACAACAATTGGTAAACTGGCTTATCAGTTCAAAAAAGCAGGTTATAAAGTTGTTTTAGGTGCAGCCGATACTTTCCGTGCCGCTGCGATAGATCAGCTGCAAGTTTGGGCAGATCGTGTAAACGTTCCAATTGTAAGACAAAATATGGGAAGTGATCCCGCTTCTGTAGCTTTTGATACCCTGCAGTCTGCCGTGGCTCAAAATGCAGATGTTGTAATTATTGATACTGCCGGACGTTTGCATAATAAAATCAATTTAATGAATGAGCTTTCTAAAGTAAAACGTGTTATGCAAAAAGTTGTTGCAGATGCGCCTCATGATGTACTTTTGGTTTTAGACGGTTCAACAGGCCAAAATGCTTTTGAACAGGCAAAACAATTTACCGCTGCGACAGAAGTAACTTCACTTGCAGTTACAAAATTAGACGGAACAGCAAAAGGCGGTGTTGTAATTGGTATTTCTGACCAGTTTCAAATTCCGGTAAAATATATTGGTGTAGGCGAAGGAATTGAAGACTTACAAGTCTTTAATAAATATGAATTCGTTGACAGTTTCTTTAAATAATTTATAATGAGTTTAGAATCTTTTAAAAATATTACACCGCTTACTTTTTATTTTGCGAGTGTTGTGTGTTTTGTTTTAGCAAATGTTACCAGAGATAAAAGCCTTTCTTTTTACTATATTTTATTAGTTTTGGGAGTTGTTTTTTTCTTTATGGGAATTCTGAAAAGACTTAAAACGAAGCGATAAAACATTATGTTTAAAAAAAAAATCCGAGGATATTTTAGTTTGATAAAACATCCTCGGATTTTTTATTTGTTTTTATTTGTACAAAGCACTGATTTTCTCCCATAAGACTTTGTCGAAATCAGATAACGCAAGGTTTTCATCATCTGCTGCGTCTCCCATTCGAATGATAACCATATTTTTGCTTGGAATTACATAGATTTTTTGATCGTTTTTTCCTAAAGCCATAAACATATCGTTTGGTCCTGTTGGAATTATGCTTCCCTGAAAAGTAAGTTGTGACTGCGGTAAATGATAAGAACTTTTTCCATTTAACCACCATAGATAGCCGTAACCTAAATTAATATTTTGAGAAGTGGTTGTTGATTCGTTAAAATAAGCTTCATTTAAAATAATATTGTTTTCCCATTTTCCTTTATTCAGCATCAATAATCCAAAACGTGCCATGCTTCTTGTTGTACTCGTATAAACGCTGTTTACGCCAAGCTGAACCCAAGTTCCATTCATTCCTATTTTGTCTCTTAATTTAGCGTTGAAATAATTTCCCCAGGTTTGTCCGCTTGCTTTTGCTACGACATCCTGCAGTTTTACATATACATTATGATAAGCCCAGCGTGTTCCTGCATCGGCTTTGTATTTTAAAGAGGCTGGATCAACATCATCTGTGCTGTCATCAAGTCCAGATGTCATTGTGAGTAAATGTTTGCAGGTAATTAAATTTTCCTGTGCTAATGTTTCGCTGGTCCATCCGGTTCCTAAATACTGCGAAACCTTATTGTTAATATTAAGCAGATTTTCCTGCTGTGCAATTCCGGTAACTGTTGAAGTTAATGTTTTTCCGGCGCTCGCCCAGTACCAGTTTGTTGAGGCGCTATGTCCGTTGAAATAATTTTCCAGAACAATTCGGCCATTCACTAAAATAATAAAAGATTTAGAATGTTTAAGTTCCAGATAATCTAAAAGCGGCTGTACGGCGTTTTGATTCCATTTTAAGTCGGCGATTGATTTTGTTTCCCAGACTGTTCCTGTTAATGGAGGAAAGTACATGGTTTCTGCCGATTCTGGATTTTGTTCAGGTTCGGCTGAATCTTTACTGCAGCTTATTAAGAATAGGGCTGTCAGTAATGTGCAGATGGTTTTGGTCATGGTTTGTGTTTTTGGTTTAGGGCTTTGACCAAAAATATGTAAAATAGTTTAATGTGTTTTATGATTTTTTTGTTTCTTTTAAATGATATAAAGTTACCTTTGTATTCACTAAATTTCTTTTGAAAACGGAAGCCACAGCCCTGATGGGAGCGGTATCCTTTTTCTGGCTTCTTTAGCCGGGAAAAGATATAGCAGACAGCAGGATCAGCTCCTTATTAATATTATAATTATTATGAAAAACACTTTTATGATTTTGGTTTTATCGCTTTTGTTTGTAAGCTGTAAACAGGAAATAAAACCGGCAGATATTGCAAAACTAAACGGATATTGGGAAATTGAAAAAGTGGTTTTTGATAAAGGTGAAGATAAGGTTTACGGCATGAACGAGAATTTTGATTATTTCCAGATTAAAGGCAATAAAGGAACGCGTACAAAAGTAATGGCGCAGCTTGACGGTACTTTTTTGACAACGGATACTTTTGAAAATGTTTCGGTTCGATTTACTGACAAAGGAACTTTTCTGGATTACAAAACAGATTACGCAAAATGGAGTGAGGAATTGATTTCGATTTCAGACGAAACTTTTGTGGTAAAAAATGATCAGAACAAAGAATATCATTATAAAAAAGCAGGACCAGTAAATATTTTAAACGATGGCAAAAAGACTAAATAACGAAAGTACGATTGGGGCTGTTTTGCAACAGATTATTCAGGTGAATAAATTACAGCCTGGAATGGATCAAATTGATGTGCGAGAAGCTTGGAGACAATTAATGGGAAATGGCGTGAATACTTACACCAGAAATGTTGTTTTAAAAGGAAGCACGCTTTATGTTGAACTTGGTTCGGCTGTTCTAAGAGAAGAGTTAAGTCACGGAAAATCAAAAATCGTTAAAATGATTAATGAAGAATTAGGACGTGATGTTGTGAGGGATGTTGTTTTACGTTAGACTTGCTTAGACTTCTTAGAATTTTAGACTGACTTAGATTATTTAATAAAAATAAATTGATTAAAAAACAAAACCCACTTCATTGAAGTGGGTTTTGTTTTTATGTGATTCTAAGAAATCTAAATCGGTCTAAAATTCTAACTTTCTAAGAAGTTTAAATTAGAATTGCTCTCTTCCGGCAAAGTGGAATGCACTTTCGATAGCAGCATTTTCGTCGCTGTCTGAACCGTGAACTGCATTTTCTCCAATAGAAGTTGCGTATGCTTTACGAATAGTTCCTTCAGCAGCTTCAGCTGGATTTGTAGCACCAATTAAAGTTCTGAAATCTTCTACTGCGTTGTCTTTTTCTAAAATTGCAGCAACAATTGGTCCGCGTGACATGAATTCAACTAATTCTCCGTAGAAAGGTCTTTCTGCGTGAACTGCGTAGAATGCTTTAGCATCAGCTACAGTTAATTGAGTTAATTTTAATGAAACGATTTTGAAACCACCATTAGTGATCATTGCTAAGATATTTCCGATGTGTCCGTTTGCAACAGCATCTGGCTTAATCATTGTAAAAGTTCTATTTGTTGCCATTTTCTATTTTATTAAATTTTGTGCAAAAGTAGACTTTTTTTGTGAATTGATTTTAATTAATTCGTAATTAAAACACGTTAGAATGATGTTTTGAGTAAGAAAAGTTGTTTTTTGGAAACCATATAAGTTATTTAAGTTCATTTTAGAAATACATTATACTTTGCAGAGATATACTGCACACGTTATTTAAATGAACTTAAATAACTTATATGATGAAAATTTTAAACTTTGAATATTAATTTGTTTCTGTAGAATATCCACAAAATAAAGGTCCAGATGCACACGTAAACTAATGCGCCTGCGAGTGAAGCAGTCATTGGATTGCTGAAAAACGGTGCAATGCAAAAGCTGTACAGATAATTTAATAAGTTGATTTTTTCTGAAGGATTATTCGGGTTTTGAAACTCGATCATTACTAATGCCTGTGGAATAATCTGAGAAGTAAAGAATACAATCATTGGATTTACACCCCAGATTAAAAATGGTTTGAATCCTTTTTTATAATCGGCAATATCGATGGTGTAATATAAAATTGTCAGGAATACTGTTGCCAATCCTGTTGTATATAAAACATAGCTGCTAGTCCAAAGCGACTTGTTAATTGGAAAAACCAAATCCCACATTAATCCAAAAAATATAAGAATCGTTCCTGCAATTCCCATTTTCTGGGCTTTTAGAATTTTAGTTGTATCACGCTGTAAAACCTGTCCGATTAGTAAACCAATAATTCCGTTTACGATTGATGGAAGTGTAGTTAAAATTCCTTCCGGATCCCAGGTTATGGTACCGCGGTACATGTGGCCTTTTAACAAAACGCTGTCAAGCCATGAAGCCAGATTGGTTCCTTTTTCAAGATTGGCTTCACCGATTCCGGGAACAGGAATTAAAGTCATGATTGCCCAATAACCCAATAATAAAACAATTCCGGTTATGATCTGGGTTCTTTGAGAGGTTTTTAAATACAAAAGTGAAACTACAAAATACACAATTGCAATTCGCTGCAAAACTCCCGGAAGTCTTACATCATGATAGGCTTCGATACTACTGTACGCTAAAAAAAGATAAATAAACAGTATTGAAAATGCCAGAATGTTTTTGACTTTTGAACTAAAACTTCCCATTAAGGCATAACCTACAGCAATAGTTATTGCCAGTCTGCCTATTAAAAGCGGAATACCTTCGAGTCCAAATAACTGGATTTTTCCAAAAAAGTTAAAGAAAATCCCCAAACAAAGCATTCGTAAAGAACGAACTAAGATTTTATTGAATGTTGTGCTGTCATAAAATTTATCAGGCATTGCAAGCGGAACAGCAACTCCCATGATGAAAATGAAAAACGGAAATACTAAATCAGTTGGGGTGCAGCCGTGCCATTCGGCGTGTAATAATGGCGGATAAACATTTCCCCAGTCACCGGGATTGTTTACTATTGTCATTAATAAAATTGTTAGTCCACGAAAGACATCTAGCGAAATTAAGCGTTCTTTTACCATTGGT
This sequence comes from Flavobacterium sp. KACC 22758, assembly GCF_028736135.1. Lineage (NCBI taxonomy): Bacteria > Pseudomonadati > Bacteroidota > Flavobacteriia > Flavobacteriales > Flavobacteriaceae > Flavobacterium > Flavobacterium sp. KACC 22758. Next base: position 4,451,040 of record NZ_CP117878.1, on the reverse strand, counting down.
TTTGGGTAAATTGGTTAGTTAATAATTTTAAAAATCGCTATTTGGTTTGAAGAATAATAATTTTAGAGAAGATAGGTGGTTATTTGGTTCTCAGAATTATTACTTTATTGTTTTTTAAATTGTTATAATGTTAAAATTCATTTCTAAAGGTTTCAGTTTCTGTAATAAAAGCGGTACTAATTGTTCACCTTTTTCCAGATAAAATTCAGAAAAATTACTTTGACGTTCCTGCAGACTGTTATTTGGGAACAGTTCACATTGTAAATCAATAACGCGCTGCAATTGATCGCTCAGTTTTCTTTTTTGTGCTTTTAATAAACGTTTTTCAAGATTTTCCAGACCTTTTGTTTGTTTTACTTCTTGTGCTTTTACAGCTCCAGAAAACGATTTATCGGTTTGATCTGCTAATTCGTAAAGATATTGAAATTGGGTTTTCAATATTTCTTTTTGAGGTGTCAAGTCAATTGGAAATGCAGAAATTTTATGTGTAATCGCGTTTACTAAATTTTCTTGTTTGGTAAAAAGGTCTTTCCAGCTTAAATTTAACTGGTCTGCTTTTTTAGCTTGTTTTTCTGTTGCCAAAAGAACAGAGTTACGAACTAAAATCATCGGAAAAGTGATGTTTACGGCATCAAAAAAAGATTTCAATTCCAGCCAATAAGCAATTTCTCCGCCTCCGCCAATGTAACATAAATTAGGCAGGATTATTTCCTGATAAAGCGGACGCATAATCACATTTGGACTGAATTTTTCAGGATGATTTTCTAATTCAGAAAGAATTTGATCTTTAGAAAACGAGATTTTTGTATTGTTTACAAAATATTTATCTTCTTCAAAAATGATTCTTTCGCGCAGATTGTCTTCAATATAAAACAAATTAATCTCACGCGGATTTACCTGAACGGTATATTCTTTTAATTGTTCAATTGTTTCCTGAACAGCTTTGTATGAAGTCTGTTTTTCTAATTCTTCCTTGGCATACGGAATAAAAGCACGTTTTAAATCAGCATCGTCAGCATCTATAATTACTAAACCATAATTAGCAAATAAGCTGTTGGCTAAAAATCGGGTTGCATCGGCCAGATTATCGTGTTTTAAATAAGTGTCTTCAAAAAGCTTTTTTAAAGTATTGGCATTCGTACTCGAACCTAATTCTAAAGAATAAATATCTAAAAACTCAGCTAGACCTTCAGTTGAAAGTCGGCCAACCGGACCATTACTTTCTTTATTCCATCTGAATTTTTTTCCTTTAAAATTAAAATAATTGATTTCTTCAAAATCATGATCTTCTGTTGCCATCCAATAAACGGGAACAAAATTATAAGATGGATATTTCGATTTTAATTCTTTGGTAAGATTAATGGTCGAAATGATTTTGTATAAGAAATACAAAGGCCCGCTAAATAAGTTTAACTGATGCCCTGTTGTTATTGTAAAGGTATTTTCGAGTGCTAAAAGCTCAATGTTTTGTTTGGTCGAATCCGAGATTTCGATGTTTTGATATTGCTTTTTTAAGGTATTAACTAATGCAATTCGGTTATGGTTATCAAAATTCGAAGCTTTTTCGGCAATTTGTTTTTCGAAATTTTCCAATGTTGGAAAATGGTTGTACAGCGTTTTTAATTCTGATTTTTGATCTAAATAATCTTGTATCAATTTAGAAAAATATCCAGAGGTTTGATAGCTGATACAGTCGGTAGGCATAATTTTAAATTTATTTTTGACAGCTGTAAATTTAATGAAAATATACAGTTAAAAACGGTTTTAACGATTGCTTATGATTTGATTTTTACTTTTTATTTTAAAGTTCCTAAAATCAGTATTTTAAATTCGAATAAATTAATGTTCTTTAAAATGTAAAATATATCAAATTTGTTAAAAATACAGAAGTGTTTTGAAACTAATTGTTCGAAACGTGAAATATTAATAATGAAACTATATTTTTGTAACCAAAAAAAAGATATATCTATTTTACATGGAAACTAACCCGAAAAAGAAGAACTCATTAAAACATGTTCTTTTTGGTTCTTTAATTGGAACTACAATTGAATTTTTTGACTTTTATATTTATGCCAATGCTGCAGTATTGGTTTTCCCGCAATTATTTTTTCCGGGTTCAGATTCGACTATGGCGACTCTGGAATCGTTAGCTACTTTTTCAATAGCGTTTTTGTCTCGTCCGTTAGGTTCAGCTTTTTTTGGACATTACGGCGATAAAATCGGGCGTAAATTTACTTTGGTTGCTGCCTTATTAACAATGGGTATTTCGACCGTAACAATAGGTTTCTTGCCAAGTTATGCCAGTATTGGTGTTGCTGCTCCTTTGTTATTAATGCTCTGCCGATTCGGGCAAGGCGTTGGTTTAGGAGGAGAATGGGGCGGAGCCGTTTTATTGGCAATAGAAAATGCACCGCCGCACAAACGTGCCTGGTACGGAATGTTCCCGCAATTGGGTGCTCCAATTGGATTATTGCTTTCGGGCGGGACTTTTTTATTATTGACTGATTCCATGAGCAATGAAGATTTTATGGATTACGGCTGGAGAATTCCGTTTATTGCCAGCGCGCTTTTGGTAATCGTGGGATTTTATATTCGAACAAAAATTACAGAAACACCTTCTTTTGAAAATGCTAAAAAACATGAAGAGGAAGTAAAAGTTCCTTTTTTAGAATTAGTAAAATCGTATAAAAACCAATTGATTTTTGGAACGTTTGCAGCAATTACAACTTTCCTGGTTTTTTATTTAATGACTGTGTTTACATTGAGCTGGGCAACTTCAGACTTAGGAATTGTTAAAAGAGACGGATTATTAATTCAGTTATTCTCAGTATTGTTTTTTGCCATTTTTATTCCGGTTTCGGCTGTTGTGGCAGATAAAATAGGACGTCGTAAAATGCTTATTCTGGCTACGGCTGCAATTGCTGTTTTTGGATTTTTCTTTTCATTCTTTTTAAGCACAGGAAATATTGCCTTAGTAACAACTTTTGCCTGTATAGGAATGGCTTTAATGGGCTTTACTTATGGACCTTTAGGAACGTTTTTGTCAGAGTTGTTTCCAACAAACGTTCGTTATTCTGGTGCATCTTTAACTTTTAATATGGCAGGAATTCTGGGGGCGGCTTTTGCGCCTATGATTGCTATTTGGCTGGCAAAGAAATACGATGTGAGCTATGTAGGATTCTATTTAGTTACTGCGGCGCTTATTTCTCTAATTTCATTTTTAGTAATAAGTAAAGACGAACATAAGTTTTAAATTTTTTAAAGATTTAGATAAAATCCGCAATCTTGAAAATTATCAGGACTGCGGATTTTTTAATAAAAAAAATTAAACTTAGAACCACTTTAAAATCTTTACCATAAAAGTCTCTAAAGAACTCGTATTTTTGCAAAAAAATAAATCCCTTTGAAAACGAAACTTTTTGTAATTACGCCTCCATTTACACAACTGAATACTCCGTATCCGGCAACGGCGTATATAAAAGGTTTCCTGAATACTAAAAATATCGAATCGGTTCAGGCAGATTTGGGTATTGATGTTATTTTAGAATTGTTTTCGAAAAAAGGACTTTATGATTTGTTTCAGGTTTCAGGTTTCAAGTTTGAAGTTTTGAACGCTGAAATTTCAGATAATTCTAAAAGAATTTTTGCTCTACAAGACGAATACATCAAAACAATCGATTCTGTAATTCAGTTTCTGCAGGGAAAAAATCCAACTTTGGCATTGCAGATTTGTCAGGAAGATTTCCTGCCGGAAGCTTCTCGTTTTGCACAGCTGGAAGAACTCGATTGGGCTTTTGGAACAATGGGAACTCAGGATAAGGCAAAACACCTGGCTACTTTATATCTCGAAGATATTTCGGATTTTATTGTAGAATGTGTCGATGAAAATTTTGGTTTCAGCCGATATGCCGAACGTTTAGGACGAAGTGCCAATTCGTTTGATGAATTATATAACGAGCTTCAAAAAGAACCAACGTATATTGATTCGATTTTAATTTCTATTTTGAAAAAGAAAATAGAAGATGTAAAACCAACTTTTTTCTTAATTTCTGTTCCTTTTCCTGGGAATTTATACAGCGCATTCCGATCTGCACAATGGGTAAAACAAAATCATCCCGAAATTAAAATTTCAATGGGAGGCGGTTTTCCAAATACTGAACTGCGTTCACTTTCAGACAAACGTGTTTTTGAGTTTTTCGATTTTATTACTTTAGATGATGGCGAAGTTCCAATTGAAGAACTTGTTGATAATTTGTCATCCCGAGAGGAGTCAAATGAAGAGAAGCGTTATAAAAGAACATTTTTATTAGAAAACGGGGAAGTAGTTTATAAAAATAATTCTTTAAAACACGATTACAAACAATCTCAGGTTGGAACGCCTGATTATTCTGATCTGCCTTTGGATAAATACATTTCGGTTATTGAAATTGTAAATCCAATGCATAGAATGTGGAGTGACGGGCGTTGGAATAAACTTACGATGGCGCACGGCTGTTATTGGGGAAAATGTACTTTTTGTGATATTTCCTTAGATTATATAAAAGTTTACGAGCCAGTTGCGGCAAGTCTGCTTTGCGATCGAATGGAAGAATTAATAGAACAGACAGGACAAAACGGATTTCATTTTGTTGATGAAGCGGCACCGCCGGCATTGATGCGTGCTTTGGCGCTGGAAATTTTAAAAAGAAAACTGGCTGTAACTTGGTGGACTAATATTCGTTTCGAGAAAAGTTTTTCAAAAGATTTGTGTTTGTTGCTGAAAGCTTCTGGCTGTATTGCCGTTTCAGGTGGTTTAGAAGTTGCTTCAGACCGATTGTTGAAATTAATTGATAAAGGTGTAACGGTAGAACAGGTTGCCAAAGTAACAAGAAACTTTACCGAAGCGGGAATTATGGTTCATGCGTATTTAATGTACGGATATCCAACACAAACCATTCAGGAAACAATTGACAGTCTCGAAATGGTTCGTCAGTTATTTGAGGCAGGAGTTTTGCAGTCAGGATTTTGGCATCAGTTTGCTTTGACAGCTCATAGTCCGGTTGGGTTGTATCCCGAACAATTTGGTGTGACTAAAAAAACAGAACTAATAGGCACTTTTGCCAATAATGATATTGAATATACAGATTCAACAGGAATCAATCACGATAAATTTAGTTTCGGATTAAAGAAATCGCTTTTTAATTTCATGCACGGAATTTGTTTTGATTATGAATTACAAGACTGGTTTGACTTTAAAATTCCAAAAACGAAAATCCATCCTGATTTTATTTTTAATGCACTCGAAGAACAAAATGATTTTAATACTAAACCAAATGCAAAAGTAGTCTGGCTTGGCGGAAAACCTTTTGCAGAGCTTTTTACAAAATCGAAAAAAGGAAGAAGCTGGGAAATGATGTCCCTGACTTTTCATGATAAAAAAGAAAGTTTTACCGTTCAAACGAGCAAGGAAGAAGGCGAATGGCTGACATCAATTTTATCTAAAATTTCAATTTCTAATGCAAAAAACTACACTTTTCAGGAAGTGAAAAATGATTTTGAAACTTCGCTGGACGATTTTGAATTGTTTTGGTATTCTAAACCTGTAAATACACTGCGAGAATTTGGACTCCTAGTTTTATAAATATTCAACGCTGGTTCCGTCACTTGGAATTGCCGTTTTATATAAAAGATTATTTTCTGTCAAAGCTCTTCTCAATTCTTCGCGTGTTGTAGGACAGTGATTTAGAGCTTCCAGATGATTTGCAAAAACTTTTCCGGGTGCAAGAGCCGCAAATTTCAAAATATCATTCATACGCATTAACAATGGCTGTCCAATGTCTAATCTGGCAGTACCGCAGGCAACGGTTGCAATGTCTGGTTTTAATTCTATCAATGCTTTTTGCACATCATCAGTAAAAATAGTATCTGAACTTATATAAATTGACTTTTCGTTGGTAAGCTCAACATAAAAACCCATTACATTTCCCATTAATTTTGCTATAAAACCGTAGCCGTGAAGAGCAGGAATACCAATAATTCTTCCTCCTAAAAAAGGCTGAGGTTCCCAGTAATTTAAAGTCTGCATAATATTAAGACCTCTTAATGAAAGAGATTTTTCATCTTTTGCACTGCAGATAACCGGAATACTTTTTCTTCGCAAAAATACTTCGCCCGCTTTATCAATATGATCTGGGTGTAAATGTGTTATCAGGCAGTGAGTTACTCTGCTCAAAATTTCTCTGCTGTTTTTTGGCAAAGCTACCAGCGGATTCCTCTTAGGTTTGTAACGAAAAATTGTGAAAGGTGCAATTGTTTTTCTTTTTCCTAACATTGGATCAACCAGAATAACATGCTCTTCTGTTTCAATAACCAATGTGGCATTTCGCAAATGATGTATTTTCATATCTGGGAAAATTAGAACTTAAAAATACAAAGTTTTTTGAAAATTGTTTTACAGATTTTTCTTTATTTTTAACAGAATTGTTATTATTTATTCAATAGAAAAACGAAACCCAATTCCGTGCAGGTTTTCAATCGAAATACCTTTTTCATTGGCTAAAATTTTACGCAGGCGCGAAATAAAAACATCAAGGCTTCTTCCCATAAAATAATCATCTGTACCCCAAAGTGCAGTTAAAATTTGTTCTCTTTTTAAAACCAGATTTTTATTGTCTATAAAAAGTTTCAGTAACTCAGCTTCACGTTGTGTAAGGCCCACTTTTTCTTCTTCATTAAAAAGAATAAAATTTTTGGTATCAAACTGATATTTCCCAATTTCATATACAGATTTTTCTACTTTATTGTTTTTCTGCGAACGTTTCAGGAAAATTTCAATCTTTAAAATTAATTCTTCAATGCTGAAAGGCTTTACTAAATAATCATCGGCGCCAAGACGAAGCCCTTTTATGCGGTCTTCTTTTAAGGTTTTAGCCGAAAGAAAAATAATAGGTACATCATTATCAATTTTTCTTACTTCTTCGGCCAGTTCAAAACCGTCCATTTTTGGCATCATGATGTCAAAAATGCAAATATCAAAATCTTCATTTTTAAACGTTTCCAAACCAGATTTTCCATTGGTGCAGTGAATAACTTCATAATTATTCTGTTCCAGATTATCTTTGGTTAAAAATGCCAGAGTTTCATCGTCTTCTGTGTAAAGTATTTTGAAGTTTTTCATTTTTTATAAGGAATTAACAAAGTTATAGTAACTCCGTTTTCAGAATTATTTTCAGCTTTTATTTTCCAGTTCTGCAGGCTGCAGATTTCTTTAACATAGTATAATCCAAGTCCAAAACCATTTACTTCATTGCTCTTTTCGTTTTGAACGCGATAAAATTTATCAAATATAAAGGATATTTTTTTAGAAGAAATACCAATTCCGTTATCAATAAATTCTAATTTTAAAGTCGAATTTTCTTCTGAGATTCTAATTGTAATTTCAGGTTTTTTATTGCAGTATTTTATCGCATTGTCTAAAAGGTTGTAAATCAAATTAGCAAAATGAAAAACATCAGTTTCTAATATATATTCTTTAGATGCACTTTCAATTTGAATAACAGCGTCAGGGCATTTTAACTGGATATTTTCGATAGCTTCTTCGATTATCGGAACAATTATAACACTTTCTTTTTTTAATTCTAACGGAGTATGATCTGATTTGGCAACGTTTAGAATTTTTTCTACATGATGATTTAGTTTGTGGCTTTGATTAATAATGATTTCTGTATAAGTGTACAGTTTCTTATCATCTTTAATCGGGCTTTGTTCGCTTAAATATTTTGAAGCAATTAAAATAGAAGACAAAGGAGTTTTAAACTCATGCGTCATATTATTAATAAAATCACGCTGTAATTCTGAATATTTTTTTTGCTGTAAAAGAGTAAAAATCGAATAAACGTAAATCAATAAAATCAAGATTAAAGCAATCGAAAGAATAAACCAAAACCGCATTGAACTGAATAAATAAGTGGTTTCGTTAGGAAAACGAACTGCGAAATAATAAACCAGATTTTTATGTTTAGGAAAATAGACGGTTTTTTTACACTCAGATTTTTTTTTGTGCGATAAAGAAATGTAATCACCATAAATCATTTCGTCGCTCTGGCAATTGTACATAGCGTATTCAAAATCTGTCGTGATATTCATTTTTTTGAATTCAGTCAGGAGATAAAATTCCAGAATATCAGGCTCAAACTCATTGTCGACATTTACGATATAATAATCGTTGGCAATTTTTTGCACAGGATTTTGTGCCGGAAGCTCATGATTGGTTCCTTCATATAATTTTTTTGCAACTTCCAGAAGTGCAATATGCGCTTTTTGACTCAGCTTTTTTTGTTCAATCGTAAAAGCTTCTTTAGTCCAAAGCAATTGTGCCACCAAAATACTTATTATGGCGACAAGTCCTAGAACTATAATACTATTGAGTTTATTTATTTTCAAGAAAACAGACTTTAGAAAGTGTAATATTAATCAAAAATATACTTAAAAAAAGCGATTAACAAGTCGTTAACAAACATTTGAAAGCGGTTAACAGCGATTCGATTTTGTCTGAATTACCTTTGTAATATGAAAATCGAACTTTAAACCATTTAATATATTTAACTATGAAAATCATCAAAATCTCAATGCTTGCTTTGGCTTTAGGGCTAATGTCTTTTTCGGCAATTGCTCCGGTAAAGTCAATTGTAAATGAAAAAGAAATTGAAGGAACAACAGCTTCAACAATTGTTTGGAAAGCCGAAACAATTGATGTTGGACAAATTCCGCAGGGAACTCCAAAAGCGATTGTTTATGAATTTAAAAATACAGGAAAAACTTCTGTAGTAATTACACAAGTTCAGGGTTCATGCGGTTGTACAGCAACAGATTACACCAAAGAACCAATTTTACCAGGAAAATCTGCAAAGGTTACAGCAACTTACAATGCAGCAAACAAAGGTGCTTTTACAAAAACAGTTACAGTAACAACTAGTGCCGAAACTGCTCCAAAAATCCTTACTCTAAAAGGTACAGTTATCTAAAAAGTTTTAAATAGGTTGGTTATATCGTGGCAGCTCCAAATGTGTAATGCATTTGGAGCTTTTTTTTTGTCTTAATTTAATGTTTTTTTATTTTTTGAGGAGCTTTGTTTTTATTAAAACTTTTCTACTTTTATCAAAAAAAATAGTATGAAAATTTGGTGTTCATTTATCGCTTTTGTGTTTCTGTTTTTAGCAGTTTCCTGTAAAGGAGATAAAAAAGAAGAAAATCAAAAGAAAGAAAAAGCAGTTGTGCCTGAACTCAGGCTTACGATAGATACAACAGCTATTGCAAGTTTTTATGAGACTTACCCGAAATTGAAAAATTTTGAAGAGCAGGTTAAATCCTTATATAAAAAGAAAAACGCGACACAACTATGGCTTGATAATAAAGGTGTAGTGGAGTTTGGAAATACTTTGTTTAATAAATACAAAGGATTAGAAAACGAAGGGTTAAAAGCAAATTTTCCGTACAAAGAAATCAACGCTGTTTTTGAAGGAAATGCTGATAATAAACTTTCAAAAGTCAATACAGATTTAATGATTACAAATTTGTATTTCTACTATGCTGAAAAAGTATACAGAGGATTTGACGAAAAAACTTCGATTTCATTAGAATGGCTTCTGCCGAGAAAAAAACTAAATTATCAGGTTTTCTCTGATTCTATTTTTGAAAAATCGACTATAAACGACGATAAGAAAAGTAAAATGTTCAGCCAGTATTACAAACTGCGCGATGCTCTTAAACGATATAGAGAAATAGAAAAAAAAGGAGGCTGGAAAACTATTGAAATTGATGATACTTATAAGGGTTTAAAACTTGGTGATTCATCTCCAATTGTTTCTCAAATAAGAGAAAGACTTTTTATTACTCAGGATATTGAAGAAGACAATAAAAGTGCAGTCTGCGATTCTACTTTAATAAAAGGATTAAAAAGTTATGAACTTCATCATGGTTTTGCACCAAAAAATACGATTCTTCCAGAACATATTACCGATTTGAATATTCCGGTTTCAGACCGTATTAAAACCATTATTGTCAATATGGAACGCTGCCGATGGATTGATCCTGAACTTGAAAAGGGACAGCAGTATATCGAAGTAAATATTCCTGAATTCAAATTATATCTTATCCGCGACAGACAAATTGCATTTACTTCTCCGGTTGTGGTTGGAAAAGCGATGACCAAAACGGTTATTTTCAGCGGAACAATGAGTAATATTGTTTTCAGTCCGTACTGGAATGTGCCTCCAAGTATTATTGCGAAGGAGATAAAACCCGGAATGGCTAAAAATAAAAACTATCTGGCTCAGAAAAACCTTGAATGGAACAATGGCGCAGTTCGTCAGCTTCCGGGAAAAAACAATTCTTTAGGACTTGTAAAGTTTTTATTTCCTAATTCAAGTAATATTTATCTGCACGATACGCCTTCAAAAAGTTTGTTTGAGAGAGAAAGCAGAGCCTTTAGCCACGGATGCGTGCGTGTAGCAAAACCTCGAGAACTGGCAATAGAAATTTTAAAAGAAGATCCAAAATGGACTGAAGCCCGAATTGATAAAGCCATGCATGCAGGAAAAGAAAGCTGGTACACTATAAAGAAAAAATTCCCAGTTTATATAGGATATTTTACTGCATGGGTAGACCGCGAAGGCAATTTAAATTTTTATAAAGACATTTATCAAAGAGATGAAAGTCTGCTTAAATTATTGACAGAAGAATAAAAAGATTTAAACTCCAATTTTGAAATTCCAAATTTTCAAAAAAAGTTTATTGTCTAATGCCACGGATTAAAGGATTTAAGAGATTATAAAATTTCTGTGTTAATCTGTTTAATTTGTGGCTGAAAATTATTCAGGTAAAACATTAATACATTTATAAAAACGTTTGGTATAATGTTCTGTGTCTAATGCGGTAATAGTTACTTTTTGTGCTTTTCCTGATGAAGCATGAATGAATTTAGAATGCATTCCGTCAGCTTCACAGATGATTCCCAAATGGCCTATAACTGTTCTGTCTTTATATCCGTAAAAAACTAAAATATCTCCAACTTTAAAATCTTCAGGTTTTAAGGCAGTTCCTAAGTTTTTGTAACTGCCGGAACTTCTTGGCAGATTCATGCCAAAATTTTTAAAAACATAACTCACAAAACCAGAACAGTCAAATCCTTTTTTAGGATCACTGCTGGCATATTTATAAGGCGTATCTAAATACTTTTTAGCATATTCGATGATAGAATCTCTATTGATTTCGGTTTGAATTTTTCGATTATCAATTAAAGTCTGCTTTTCGCTCTTTTTTATGGTAAAAGAAGAAAATAGCGTAATAGATAATAAAGCTGTTAAAAGATATGACCTCATTTTTTTGTAAGTAAGAAAATATTGAATCGATAAAGATAGACTCTAAATTTTGTAAATCAAAAGAATACCTCGTTACTAATTGTAAGAATTAACAGTTTTAACAAATGAAATGATGTGTTTATGTGGTGTTTTTTTATTGCTTTTTGACGTTTTAGTATCTTTTTTGAAACAGTATTTGAAATATATTTGTGAATTGCATTTATATTTTAACAAATAAATTATGTTTCTCAAAAAAAGAGCTCTTTTAATTTTGTTTTTGTTGAATTCAATTATTTCAACCTCACAAATTCAAAATTCAGCAAAAACTTTTTTATACGAAGGCCGAATAGATAAACTTCAAAATGATAACATCATTTTAATTGGAACTGCTTCTTCTGTAACTTTTAATTTTACAGGAAACGAATGTTCAATTTCACTTCAAAGCGTAGATTCTTATGAACATCATAATTATGTTCAGTTGGTTTTGGACGGAAAATATATTGGAAAAATCAGAATTGAAAAAGGCGCAGTACAGTCATTTCCAATAAAAGTAACTTCAAATAAAAAAGAACATCGTTTAGAAATTTATAAAAATACAGAAGCGCACAGCGGTGGTATTTTATTTGCCGGAACAACAGCAAAACTTACTGCAATTTCTTTTAAAAAGAAAAAGAAAATCGAATTCATTGGAGATTCTATTACCTGCGGCGCCGCAAGCGATCCGTCTGATGTTCCTTGTGATAAAGGCGAATATTTTGATCACCATAATGGTTATTACGCTTATGGGCCAACACTTTCAAGAGAAATAGGAGCAGCATATTTGATGAGTTCAGTTTCGGGAATTGGAATGTACAGAAACTGGAATGACGAAAATAAAGATGAAGTTATAATGCCGGACGCTTATCCGAATTTATATTTAACCAAAGATTCTTCAAAACCTAAATACGATTTTGCTTTTCAGCCTGATATTATCAGTATTGCTTTAGGAACAAATGATTTTTCGGGAGGAGACGGCAAAAAGGAACGTCTGCCTTTTAATGCTGCTAAATATGTTTCAAATTATATCAATTTTATAAAAATGCTGTACGAGCATAATCCGAATGTACAGATTGTCATTACAAACAGTCCAATGGTTAACGGCGAAAAAGCAGTAGTTTTTGAAGAGTGCCTCAAAAAAGTAAAAAATGCTTTTGCAGAAGATAAAAAACACAAAGCAATCCAGATTTTCAAATTCAAACCTATGACGCCAAAAGGGTGTACAGGTCATCCAGATGTTGCCGATCATAAAGTTCTGGCAGATGAATATGGACCATTTTTAAAAAAGCTTTTAAATGAAAAATAATCTACTATTTGTTTTCTTTTTAATGATTTGTGTTTCAGTAAAGGCAAATATTACGCTTCCTAATATTTTTGGAGATAATATGGTTTTACAGCGCAATTCTGAAGTTAAAATCTGGGGCTGGGCAAATCCAAAAGAAGAAATTAAACTAGTTTCGGGCTGGAACAATCAGGAATATAAAACCGTTGCCAATAATCAGGCGAAATGGGAACTTACTATTAAAACTGCTGAGGCGGGCGGACCTTATACAATTTCGATTAAAGGATATAATGAAGTTGTACTTAAAAACATTTTAATTGGAGAAGTCTGGGTTTGTTCCGGACAATCGAATATGGAAATGTCGGCCAGCTGGGGAATCGAGAATGGTGATGAAGAAGTAAAAAATGCCGCAAATCCGAATATCCGATTTTTTACAGTTTCAAAATCTACTGCCGTAACTCCGCAGAATAATGTATTAGGAAATTGGGTCGAATCGACTCCGGAAACCATGAAGTATTTCAGTGCCGTTGGTTATTTTTTTGCCAAACGTTTGCGCGAAGATTTAAAAAATGTTCCAATTGGATTGATTTCTTCAAACTGGGGCGGAACTCCTGCCGAAATCTGGATGCCGGAAGAAGTTGTTCAAAATGATCCAGTTTTATTAGAAAATGCTAAGAAGTTAAATGAACAAGAATACGGACCACATCAGCCGGGACGTGCCTATAATGCTATGATTGCTCCAATTACAGGGTTTAAAATTGCTGGAACAATCTGGTATCAGGGCGAATCGAATGTGGGTTCTTTGGTTTACGATAAAACGCTTTCGGCTTTGATTGCTTCATGGAGAAAAGCTTGGAATGATGAATTCCCTTTTTATTTTGTTCAGATTGCACCATATAAAAACGGAACAAATAATTTCTCGAACGTAACGGTTAGAAATTCTCAAAGAAAAATTTTAAAAGAAGTTCCAAAAACAGGAATGGTTTTGACTTCTGACATTTCAGATACGATTGATATTCATCCAAAAAACAAAAAGTCGGTTGGAATTCGTCTTGCAAATCTGGCTCTTGCTGAAACTTATAAAGTCAATTCAAATTTGGTAAACGGACCACTTTTTAAAGATTTTAAAACAAATAAAAATAAAGTGACAGTCTCTTTTGATTACGCTGACGGATTATATTTTAAAAACAAAATTTCAAATCAATTTGAAGTTGCGGCAGCTGATGGAGTTTTTTATCCAGCCGAAGCTTCAATTAAAAATAACGAGGTGATTTTGACAAGTAAAAAAGTATCGAATCCGGTAAAGGTGAGATTTGCCTGGGGAAATACGATCCAGTCAGATTTGTTTAATAAGGTGAATTTACCGGCTTCTTGTTTTACGACAGAATTTTAGAATGTAGATTTTAGATTTTAGATTTTTTGCCCGCGGATTTTACTGATTCAACTGATTTACACAGATGTTTTGTTTGCTTTGTCAGGCTGAGCGAAGTTGAAGCCCACAACGTATAATTTTAATCTCGCAAAGACGCAAAGTTTTGAAAAAGCTTAGAACCTCAGAATCTTAGAACCTTAGCACCTTTTAAAAAAAACTAACTAACCATGAAAAATAAAAAAATAATAATTATTGGGGTTTTGTCCCTGTTTACTGTTGGAAATATGAATGCACAAAAAAAGCCGTATTTGGATAAAAATAAAACTATTGAGCAAAGAATTGATTTGCTTTTGCCTTTGATGACTTTGGAGGAGAAAGTGGGGCAGATGAACCAATATAACGGTTTTTGGGACGTAACGGGACCAGCTCCAAAAGGCGGAACAGCTGAATTAAAATACGAACATTTAAGAAAAGGATTAGTCGGCTCAATGTTAACGGTTCGCAGTGTAAAAGAAGTTCGTGCCGTGCAGAAAATTGCGGTTGAAGAAACCCGTTTGGGAATTCCGCTGATTATTGGTTTTGATGTAATACATGGTTATAAAACGTTAAGTCCGATTCCGTTGGCAGAAGCGGCAAGCTGGGATTTAGAAGCGATTAAAAAGTCGGCTGCAATTGCGGCAGATGAAGCTTCGGCATCTGGAATTAACTGGACTTTTGGGCCAAATGTAGATGTGGCAAATGATGCGCGCTGGGGACGTGTAATGGAAGGCGCAGGAGAAGATCCGTATTTAGGAAGTAAAGTGGGTTACGCCAGAGTAAAAGGTTTTCAAGGGGAAACTGTTGCAGATTTAGCAAAAGTAAATACGATTGCAGCTTGTGCAAAACACTTTGCGGCTTACGGCTATGTTGAAGCGGGATTGGAATATAACATCGTTGATATTAGTAATTCTAAATTGTACAATTCAGTTCTGCCTCCTTTTGAAGCGACGGTTGAAGCTGGAGTTCGTACGTTTATGAATTCGTTTAATACTTTGAATGGTGTTCCTGCAACGGGAAATGCTTTTTTGCAAAGAGATATTTTAAAAGGAAAATGGAAGTTCGACGGATTTGTGATTTCTGATTACGCTTCGATTCGCGAAATGATCGCACACGGCTATGCAAAAGACGAAGCCGATGCAACGGCAAAAGCGGTAATCGCAGGTTCTGATATGGATATGGAATCCTATTTGTATGTGGCAAAACTGGTTGATTTGGTAAAATCTGGAAAAGTAAAAGAAGCTTTGGTAGATGATGCCGTTCGCAGAATTTTGCGTGTGAAATTTGAATTGGGATTATTTGATGATCCGTACAGATATTGCGATGAAAAACGCGAAAAAGAAGTTGTGGGAAGTAAAGCCAATAACGAAGGCGTTTTGGATATGGCAAAGAAATCTATCGTTTTATTGAAGAACGAAAAGAATCTGCTTCCGCTAAAGAAATCAGGGCAGAATATCGCTTTGATTGGCGCTTTGGCGAATGATAAAAACAGTCCGTTGGGAAGCTGGAGAATTGCGGCTTCTGATGATACTGCTGTTTCAGTTTTAGAAGGAATGCAGCAATACAAAGACAATCAGCTGACTTTTGAAAAAGGAGTTGATTTACTAAAACAAAAAGCGACTTTCTTAACGGAAACAGTTTTTAACACAACAGACAAAAACGGATTTGAAGCGGCTAAAAAAGCAGCAAAGAATGCCGATGTTGTGGTAATGGTTTTAGGTGAATACGGCTTCCAGAGCGGTGAGGGAAGAAGCCGTACTGATTTAAACCTGCCTGGTTTGCAGCAGGAATTATTAGAAGAAATTTATAAGGTAAATCCAAATGTGGTTTTGGTTTTAAATAATGGTCGTCCGTTGAGTATTCCGTGGGCGGCAGAAAATGTTCCAGCAATTGTTGAGGCTTGGCATTTAGGAACACAGGCAGGAAATGCGATTGCACAGGTTTTATACGGAGATTACAATCCAAGTGGGAAACTGCCAATGTCGTTTCCTAGAAATGTAGGTCAGGTTCCAATTTACTATAACAAATACAGTACAGGAAGACCAATTGACAGTGATAAAAATGTTTTTTGGTCACATTATATGGATGTGGAAAAAACGCCTCAGTTTCCGTTTGGTTTTGGATTGAGTTACACGACTTTTGATTATAAAAACCTGAAACTAAATAAAACATCTTTTGCAAAAGGAGAAAAAGTTGAGGTAAGCGTTGAGGTTACCAACTCAGGAAATTATGACGGAAAAGAAGTGGTGCAATTGTATATTCACGATGAATATGCAAGTATCGTTCGCCCAATAAAAGAACTAAAAGGTTTTGAATTGATTAACCTGAAAAAAGGTGAAACTAAAACGGTAACTTTTACTTTAACGGATAAAGAACTTGGTTTTTATAATAACGAAGGAACTTATTTGGTAGAACCGGGAACTTTTAAAATCATGGTTGGAGGAAGTTCTGATAAAGGTTTGCAAAGTGGTTTTGAGATAAAAGAGTAATTCTTTTTGAGGTTCAAAGGTTCAAAGGGACAAAGTTTCAAAGTTTTTTTTGAATAGCCCCTAGCTTCAGCTAGGGGAATAAGATTTGAATAGAAAAAGGCTTTAGCCAAACTTTAAAGTTTGGCTAAAGCCTTTTTGATTGCGTTTATATTTTCATCCAGCTAAAGCTGGACGCTATTGAATATTATTTTTAAATTAAAACTTTGCAACTCTGCGACTTTGCGAGATTAATTGTAGGCATATTTTCTCTCGGAGATTTAGCAAATTAGGCAGATTTTTTTATCTCCTAAATCGGCTAAATCTGCGGGAGATTTTTGTATTTTTAAAATCTATTAAAACTCCAACTTTAAAATTAAACAATGAAATATAACAGATGCGGGAAAAGTGGATTGCTTCTTCCAGAGATTTCCTTAGGATTGTGGCATAACTTCGGTTCGGTTGATAATTTTGAAAATGCCGAAAGTATCGCTATTGAAGCTTTTGATAAAGGAATTACTCATTTTGATTTAGCGAATAATTACGGGCCGGTTCCGGGTTCGGCTGAGGAAAATTTCGGTAAAATCTTGTGGCACAACTTTCAGGGAAATCTGCGCGATGAAATCGTGATTTCTACTAAAGCAGGTTACACGATGTGGGATGGTCCTTATGGAGATTGGGGTTCACGAAAATATCTGCTTTCGAGTTTAGATCAGAGTTTAAAGCGAATGAGTATTGATTATGTTGATATTTTTTACTCACATCGTCCAGATCCAGAAACGCCGATTGAAGAAACTATGATGGCACTTGATCATGCAGTTAGAAGCGGAAAAGCTTTGTATGTTGGAATTAGTAATTATTCTGCCGAACAAACGAGAGCTGCAGTTGATGTTTTAAAACAATTAGGAACGCCGTGTTTGATTCATCAGGCGAAATATTCAATGCTGGAGCGCTGGGTTGAAAACGGATTATTAGATGTTTTAGAAGAAAAAGGAGTGGGCTGTATTGCGTTTTCGCCTTTGGCACAAGGACTTTTAACAGATAAATATTTAAACGGAATTCCAGAAAACTCAAGAGCGCATAATCCAAACGGACATTTGAAAGAAGATGAGGTAACACAGGAACGCATTCAGAAATTAATACAGCTGAATGAAATTGCTCAAAATAGAAACCAGTCTTTGGCACAAATGGCTTTGGCTTGGCTGCAAAAAGATAAACGAATTACGTCGGTTTTAATTGGTGCTAGTTCTGTAAAACAATTATGCAATAATATTGATTGTCTGCAAAATACTGAGTTTTCGCATGATGAATTGAATGCCATTGAGAAGATTTTATCTTAATTGTGAGTTGTAAATTGTGAATGCACGGGATTGTAGATACGCGTCGTAGTCAAGTTTAGATTCTAAATAGTAAACTCGACAGGTTTTTGAAATCTGTCGGGTTTGTTATATAAAAATGGATGTAATTTTATTTAATAATCATCGCCAATCCGCCGCCGTTTGCTAAACGATATGTTAGTTTTGTGGATGAATCAATAGTAACAATTTCTTTTTTATAATCAGTTGCAGCTTTGTCTGCGTTAAGACCATCTGAGAAAATTTCTGCTTGGAATTTTTTCCCTTTTTCAAGGAAAGAAAAATCAATAGTAATGTCTCTGGAATCCCAATTTGTTATTGCGCCTAAATACCATGTATTTCCTTTTCTTCTGGCAATTGAAACGTATTTTCCAACTTCTCCATCAAGAGCAGCAGTTTCATCAAAAGTCGTTGGGACTTTAGCAATAAAATCTGTGTTTTCCTGCTCTTTCATAAAAGCAGTCGGGCTGTCGGCCATCATTTGCAAAGGGGCTTCAAAAATCGTGTAAAGTGCCAGCTGGTGACATCTTGTTCCCTGACTCATCGGGTTGGAGTGGCTAGGTTTGAACTCGCTTTTTGTCGCATTTCTCATTGCACCCGGCGTATAATCCATTGGACCTGCCATCATTCTGATAAACGGAATTGTGGTGTCGTATAATGGGACATCATCATTTGGTGTCCATTTATTATTTTCTAAGCCTTTTACACCTTCAAAATTTAAAATATTTGGATACGTTCGCTGAATTCCGGTTGGCTTGTACATGCCGTGAAAATCAATAATCAGTTTGTGATTGGCTGCTTTTTGAGCAATTTCATAAACCGAGTTTACCATTTTAGCATCGTCACGATCAATGAAATCAACTTTGAAACCTTTTACACCCAATTTAGCATAATTGTCAAAAACGCCATCAATATTTTCATGCAAAGCCATCCACGAAGCCCACAAAATAATACCAACATTTCTTTCTTTCGCGTAAGCAATTAAAGCTTCCAAATCTACATTTGGGTTGTGTTTCATAATGTCGGTTTCAACACTCCAGCCTTCATCCAAAACCACATATTCAACTTTGTTTTTAGAAGCAAAATCAATGTAGTATTTGTATGTCTGCGTATTAATTCCTGCTTTAAAATCAACGTTATAAATATTCCAGTCGTTCCACCAGTCCCAAGCCACTTTTCCAGGTTTTATCCATGAAATATCTTTTATTTTTGATGGTTCGGCTAATTTCTGGATCATATCATTATTGGCTAAAGCAGCATCATTTTCAGAAATAACAATCGCTCTCCATGGAAAAGTCCGCGTTCCTTTGGTTTTTACCAAATAATCGGCTCTTTCGGTAATTAATTTGTTGAGGTAGTTGAATCCGCCGTTGGTTTCTTGAGTTGGATATTTAGAAAAACGAGATTCAAAACCTGTTTTGTTTTTATTATTGGTTACAAATAATCCCGGATAATCTTCAAGATTTGCTTCTAGGAAAACAGCTTTTTTACGATTTTTATAATCAATTAAAAAAGGTAAAAATGCCAGAGTATCTTTAGAAAATCCGCTTATTTTTTTGTTTTCGTAATGCGATTCGAACGAGGAAATAAATTGGTCTTTTGGATTTCTTAAATCACGCACATACGGCATTAAAGTATTGTAATCCTGATCGAAATTTAAAGAAACGTTTTCCCATTTTACGGTAATATTCTTTTTCTTTTTGGTAACAAAACGATAAGCAGCGCCGTCATCAAAAACGCGAAATTCGATGCTGAAATCATTTTTAAAATTTAAAACCAGCTGATTGTATTTGTTTTGAACTGTTTTCTTTTTATATAAAGGTGTTTCAAATTCAGTATTTACACTTTCTTTTTTGGTATTTAGTACAACCGGATTTTTTCCTAAAACGGTATTTTCATCTAAAGTCATCGACATTTCAGAAGGTGCCAGAATCAAATCTTTTTGATGCGAAATCGTCCATGAAATTTTATCACTCACAACAACTGTAACTTCGATTTTTCCATCAGGAGAATTAACAGTAAAGTTCTGTTTTTGCTGTGAAAAAGAAAGATTTAGAAATAATAAACAAAAAAGAATAATTGCATTTTTCATCTGGATGTTTTTTAAACCATATAAGTTATATAAGTTCAGTTTAGAAAAGAGCCTAAGGCTCGATTAATATTTTAGGGCCGGATTTTAATCCGGTTATTTATAAATGTATCAATAAAAGAGATCCGTAGGATCGGAACATTTTATTTGCAGTATCATGTGTTACGTTTCTACGGAACTCTTCTATTAGGTTGATCTTTTTATTCAACGGATTGAAATCTGTTGCTGCAATATAAATCATTCTTACGGAATTTTAATTTCAGCTTATATGGAGAAATTACTTTTTCTTCAATTCTAAATTGTAGTTTTTGACAATTTCCAATGTTGATTTATCGTCATTAAATACAGAATTTAAACCTTGTGGTTCTTGCGGCGGATCTGTTGTGAAAGGCTCTCCGGGATTCCATTTCCCATCAGGGTGAATTGCTTTTCCTTCGCCTCCGTAACCCCAGAAATTTGCAGCTCTTAAAGGGCCGTTATTTTTGACACTTTCTGCAACTCTTCCAAAAATATAGCTGTAAAATTTATCTCTGTAAACAGAAGATGCTCCTGCATTCAAGCTTTCATTTTCTCTCGGAAGCCCAAATTCTTCAATAATGATTGGCCTTTTTAAATTTTCTGCCACTTTAATATGGTCGTCAATATATTTACCAGCATTTTCTATTGTTGCTGGTATTGTAGCTTCGGCATTATCTGCTTTAAACCAGTTCCAGTTTTTAGGCCAGATGTGCATTGTTAAATAATCAATATTTGGGTTTTTATGTGTTCTTTCGAAGATTTCCATGCTGTCATTAGAACTGTTTTTTCCTTCAGAACCTGTAGAAACCAAATGATTTTTATCTAAACTGTCGATCAAATCCACAATATTATTGAGCCATTTGGTGAATTTTGCTTCATTTTCTACCGTAAAAAGTCTGGGTTCATTCCCAACTTGCCACGACATAATGGTATTGTCTTCGTTGTATTTCTTTTTAGAATAAGCGTTTGTTCTGCCAATAATAAATTTTACATGATTATTAAGCGCTTCCATACAATGTTCACAGCTGTGAAATTGTTCTGTATACGACATAAATTGAGGCCAGGTATTCGGCGGAATATTCGGAACTGGAATTGCTCCTTTACCATTCCATTCTAAATATTGCGACATTCCGCCAGACCATTCCCAGTTATTGGTTAAGTATAAAACGGCATACATTTTACGTTTGCTCATTTCGCTGATAAGAAAATCCAATCCGTCTAATAAATCTTCATCATATTTACCCTGCTCGTATTGCAATGCAGGACGAACTGTAAAATCGTATTTTCCGCCATCAGCCCCAACTAAAATACGCAAATTATCAATTCCGTTTTTCTTCATTACATCCAATTCACGAAGCAGTCTTTTTCGATCGCCAATTTTCTTTGAGGCAAGCATGCTTCCGTACCAATAATTGGTTCCAATGTAAGCGTAAGGTTTATCACCTTTAAAGAATTCATTTCCTTTTACAGTAATTCTTTCCTGCGCCTGACAAGCAATTATGGAGAAAATTAAAGAAAAGCTGAAGGTTTTGAGAAGTTTATTTTTCATGGTTTGTTTTTTTGGCTGTTTAATGGCACGCTGATTTTACTGATTGAAACAGATTGTTATTTATAAGCTTTTAAAATCTATCATTAAGTTGTCAACAATGAAAAATCTGCTGCATCCGTTTGATCTGTGTGCTATTGCGGTACAATATTATTTCGGCATTTCATACATTTTCGGCAGTGTGTTTAATAATGCTGATTTTGTTTTAGAACTGTAGGTTTTAAAATCTACTGCGTTAGAAACTGAGCCGGTTGGTACATAATAACCGTCTTTGTTATTGTTCCAAAACATGACATAACTTATCTGAATATCATTTTTGGTTAAAGCGTTGTATAATAAAGTCGAAAACCAATCTGTAATGGCCGGCGTTGTACTGGCAACGCGATAACCTGTTTCGGTTAAAGCTGCAATTTTTACTTTTGCTTTAGCGTAATCAGAAAGAATTTTGAGTTTCGCATTTGCTTTGTCAGATCCCGTTTGACCTTGGTTATTGAAATCACCATAATTATCCATTCCTATAATATCGACATATTTATCGCCCGGATAACGGCTTAAATAATTGGCTTCGGTTGTGTATGAATTATCAGGAGAAAAAGCATAGAGAATATTGTGAACCCCTTTTGTGTTTTTTAAATAATCAACAGTAAACTGAAAAGCCTGTTTGTATTCTTCGGGCGTGCAAAAACTGGCACCCCACCAAAACCAGCTTCCGTCAAATTCATGAAAGGGTCTGAAAATTACGGGAATCAATTCACCATTAGAACCTTTTAGATTTAAAATAACGCTGGCTATTTTATCTAATTTCTTTTTGTACCATTCATTGTTTGCTCCACCAGGTAAAATGCTTTTAAAAGCTGCTGCTTTTTGTTCGGCTGTCATATCGGCTGCATAAAAAGAATCTTCTTTGTTAGGTTCTCTTAAATGCCAGCTAAACGTGTTGATTATTCCTTTTGCGTAAGCGGCTTTAACATCACTTATAATTTTTTGTTCCTGCTGATAAAACCAGTTATCTGCTTGGTTATTATTGTTTTTGTCGGTGATAAACATAAAGTCTGACCCTAAAACTGCCGGATCGTAACCTGTATTTTTTTTGATGTCAGAATCTCCGCCGGCATCTTGGTAAAAGCTGTTAAATGCATCTTGCTGGCCAATTGCCGTTTTGGTTTTGGCAAGCCTTTTTAAATTATAAAATAAAGCCACAGTTTCTTTTGTCGCATTTGCATCGACCATAAATGTTGGAGCATTTTGAGTTGTTAAAGGATCTGCTTCTACCACCGGATCGATTATGATGACAGGATCTGATTCGTTATCAGAAGAACAACTTATAAATGCTAGAACGGTGAGGCTTATAAATGCTATTTTAAGAAATGCAGTCTTCATTTTTTAGGTTTTAATTCGGTTAATAAGTTCTAAACAGGCACGGCTGTTATGATACGGACATTTCCAGAATCCGGCTTTGTCTTTTTCGATGAGTGAATAATCTTTATGAATTCCCCAGAACCATTCACCATTTTTATGATCCAAAATGTGTTTTTTAATGAAATTCCAGTTCTCAAAAACGATTTTGAGATATTCTTCATTTCCTGTTAATTGATAGGCATTGTAAAAACCAATCAGTGCTTCGGCCTGAACCCACCAGTGTTTTTCGGCAATTAATTCGTTTTCTTTAGGTTCAAACTCGTACCATAATCCGCCATCAGTATCTAATCCTTCTTTGGTAACTTCGGCAATTTGAACAGCGTGTTTTTTATAACTGGCAATTAGATTTTTCTCTTCTAAAACTTCGGCACATTGCAATAAAAGCCAGGCTGCTTCTATGTCGTGTCCGTATGAAATTACGTCTGGTTTTTCGATCCAGTTTTCATCAAAAAACAAACGAAGATGTCCGGTTTCGGTATTAATAAAATGTTTTTCTATTGTTTCTAATAGTTCGATGCTGTCTTTTTTGAGTGTTTCATCTTTCCAGACTTTAAACAAATTGGCATACGCTTCAATAATATGCAAATGTGTATTCATCGTCTTTTTTTCGTTGGCGTCTTTGTCGCTTAAACGTAAATCTTCAATGGGCTGCCAATCGCGTGTAAAAGCTTCGAGATAGCCTTTGTTTACAGGATCGTAACTGTATTTTTGTATGCTTTTGTATAAATTAACAGCAGTTTCTAAAGCTTTTTGATCTTGAGAAATAACATAATATTCAGATAATCCATAAATAGCAAAAGCTAAGGCATAGATTTGGTTTTTAGTGTCTTTTGGTGTTTTATCAGCATTTATGCTCCAAAAAAGTCCGTTAAATTCAGGATCGTAGAAATATTTTAAAAGATATTCAAAAGCTCTTTTTGCAATTTCTTTGTGGTTTTCTTTTTTTGTGATCTGATAACTGGATGAAAATGTCCATAAAATTCTGGAATTCAAAACGGAACCTTTTTCGGCATTAGCAATAATATGATCGTTGAAATCGATCTGCCCGACAAAACCTCCATTTTGATTATCGAGCGTATGTTTTGACCAATAATTTAAAATCGAGTCAAGTTCGGCTGTCAATTCAGATTTAAGCTGTTTTATATTTGCTGGCACGTTCTATTATATTG
This sequence comes from Flavobacterium sp. KACC 22758, assembly GCF_028736135.1. Lineage (NCBI taxonomy): Bacteria > Pseudomonadati > Bacteroidota > Flavobacteriia > Flavobacteriales > Flavobacteriaceae > Flavobacterium > Flavobacterium sp. KACC 22758. Next base: position 4,426,917 of record NZ_CP117878.1, on the reverse strand, counting down.
CGTTATTTTTTTCAATTTGATTGATTATCGTTTCAACAGAACCTGCTGAAATAAAAGTATCTGCCGGAGTATTGATAACATAATCGACTAATTTTTCTACAGAAGAAACGGCAACGTGCATTCTTGTGTCTGATGATGCGTAATACACATAAACGGTTCCGTCTTCATCTTCAATCCATCCGTTAGAGAACAAAACATTCGATACGTCGCCAACTCTTTCGATACCTTCCGGACCCATAAAATGACCTGCGGGAACGTGAGTTACTTTCGAAATATCATGTAAATCAGTCATGAACATATATAAAGTGTAACGTAATCCTGCGGCGGTGTTACGAACTCCGTGTGCAAGATGTAACCAGCCTTTTTCCGTTTTAATAGGAGCAGGGCCAAGTCCGTTTTTTAATTCATAAATGGTATGATATTGTTTTCCAAAAATGATTTTTTCATCTTTTACAACAGGATTTTTCATGTCATCAACATATCCTAAACCAATTCCGCCACCAGAACCCACATCAATAAAACCGTCTTGTGGGCGTGTGTAAAGGGCGTATTTTCCGTTTACAAATTCAGGGTGTAAAACTACATTTCGCTGCTGTCCTGTATTCGAAATTAAATCCGGCAGTCTTTCCCAGTTTATTAAATCTTTTGAGCGTACGATTCCTGCATTGGCTACAGCCGAACTTGTATCGCCTTTTGGAGCTTTTGGATCTTTTCTTTCAGTGCAAAAAATACCATACACCCAGCCGTCTTCGTGGTTTATCAAACGCATATCGTAAACGTTGGTGTCTGGTTCTTCGGTTTGTGGAATTACACACGGTTTGTCCCAAAATTTGAAGTTATCTACGCCGTTTGGACTTTCTGCAATGGCAAAAAATGATTTTCTGTCAATGCCTTCTACGCGAACTGCCAAAAGGTATTTTCCATTCCATTTCATGGCTCCGGCATTGAAAGCGGCATTCATCCCGATTCTTTCCTGTAAAAACGGATTTGTTTTTTCGTTTAGATCAAAACGCCAGTTTAACGGAACATGTGATGCGGTAACCACAGGATTTTGATAACGCTGGTAAATTCCGTTTCCGGCATTTTCCTGCGGTGCATTTTTTTGCTCGATTAATGTTTTATGTTCTTTTTCTAATGCTGCTTTTCGATTTTGAAAAGTAGTTGAAGAGGATATTGTTGTCATATTTTTTGATTTCGGTATCTGATTTATTTTTTTAGTTTGCGTGGTCTCTTTTTTCGTTTAAATCTTGTTCAATTGTCTGTAGTTTTTCTTCGGATAAAGGATAGAATAAAATGAAAACGACTGATATTGAGGCTGCGATTGCAGGAAGTATGCTTAACATTAATTGAATTCCGTTTTGGGTTACGGCAGTCTGCTCAACATTGGCCTGAAAGCCGTAATATGCTAAAAGCCATCCAGTTCCGGCTCCTCCAATGGTCCAGCCAAATTTTTGTGACATTGATGAAGCTGAGAAAACTAATCCTGTGGCTCTGCGTCCTTGTTTCCATTCAGAATAGTCAGCGCTGTCTGCGTACATTGACCAGATTAAAGGAAAAATACAGCCGGCACAAATGCTGATTAAAACCTGAAAACTCATGATTAGGAATACATCTTCTTTTCCAAAGAAATAGAAAATTAAACTTAGAATGGCTGCGATTGCCATAGCGCCAAAAAAGGTTTTCTTTTTACCAATTTTATTCGCAATTGGTGTCGCAATAATAACTCCGATAATATTGGCTGCCTGCCCCAAAACCAAATAAATTGAGGTTGGTGTCATGTGAAAATCGGTGCCAAAAAGCGAAAAGTCAAAATTTACATTACTGCTTACATAATATTTGAAATAGTAAACAGCAGCGCCGTCTCTGATGGAATTAAAAACCAAAGTCCCGATTCCGGCTCCTAATAAAATCCACCACGGTTTATTTTTTAAAAGATCTTTTAAATCTTCTTTTAAGTTTGATTGTTCGTTTTCGATAGGTTTTACTCTTTCTTTTGTAAAGAAAAAGCAGGCCCAGAAGAATACAGTTGTAATAACTCCAAAAACAGATATAGTAGCGAGCCAGCCGGTTTTAGAATTTAGGCTTCCGCCGAAATAATTTACAAGAGGTTCAATCAGCCAAAGTGCTAAAAGACTCCCGCCAAAGGCAAAAACCATTCTGTAAGAGGATAAAGTGTTTCTGTCTTTTCTGTCAGACGACATTACGCCCAAAAGTGATGCGTATGGAACGTTGATTAAGGAATAAATCATCATCATTAAAGAATACGTTACATAGGCATAGATTATTTTTCCTTTTTCGTCAAAGTCGGGTGTATAAAAAGTTAAAACACCAATCACAGCAAAAGGCACGGCAACCCATAATAAGTAAGGTCTGAATTTTCCCCATTTCGTTTTGGTTCTGTCTGCGATGATGCCAACAATTGGGTCAAAGCAGGAATCCCAAATTCTGGTAATCAAAAACATAGTTCCTACTATGGCAGGTGCTAGTCCGAAAACATCGGTATAGAAAAACAAAAGATACATACTAAAGATTTTCCAGAACATTGATGAAGCGGCATCTCCAAGTCCGTAACCAATTTTTTCTTTTAAACTAATTTTGTCGTGCATTGAGTGGTTATTTTAAGGTTTTGATTTTTGAGTCTGGTAATTATTTTAAAGCTTTTTTTATGTCTTTTTCAAAAAGGGTTTTGTCGAGATTGTAATATTCAATAAAGTCTTTTTCGCTTACTTGTCCTTTAAAGGGAGCATAATAATGCATTTTCTTTTCGTTTTCCTGCCAGCCGTGGTTTCTCCACAATAAAACATAGGATATTTTATAATCTCCAATGGCTTTAGAGAGAGTTCCTGTCCACCATTTTGGATCTGGTACAGCTTCATAACCTGCTTCGGCAATGGCTGTTAATTTGTGTTTTTCATGACCAATTTCATCGATGATTTTCAATTGTTTTTGAACTTCTTCAATAAATTTTTGTCCGTCTTTATCATTATTGTTTTGATAAGAATCAAAGCTTATAATATCGACAAAATCATCACCGGGATAATTTGCCAGAAAATCATCTTTTGTATTGAAACTGCTCGTATTGTATACATAAATTAAATTATGAACGCCTTTTTTCTGAAGGTATTCAAAAGTAAATTTCCAGGCTGTTTTAAATTCTTCTGAAGTGCAATTTCCTTTTCCCCACCAAAACCAGCCTCCGGTAAGTTCATGATAAGGTCTAAAAAGAATTGGAATGTTTTTTCCTTTTTTGTCTTTTAACGAAAGAAAGAAATTGGCAGCTTTATCAAGCCATGAAGTAAATTTTTGATGGTTTTCGCCTCCTGGTAAAATTGTTTTTAGTGAATTTGGAGTATTGTCCCAGGCATTTTTTCCTGTTGCGGGATTATCAAAATGCCAGCTTATGGTTGAAATACCGCCTCTTTCATTGGCTTCGATAATATATTGTTTCATTTTTTCGAAAGGAACGCCGTCTATATTATTGGCATCATCTTTTTCTAAGCCTGCAATGTCCCAGCCGTAAACTGCAGGATAATCTCCGGTAACATCTTTAATATCGCTTCGGTTGTTTTCGTATTTCCAGTTTACGCCATAAGCAAGGTCATCCTGATGCCCAAAAAGATATCCTTTTTGCACCAGTTTGTTTAGGTTTTTATACAGAAGAACGGTTTCGGCTGTTGCTTTTTTATCTGAAAGTGACAAATTCGTATTACTATTGTTATGCTGGGCAGAACAGGAAGTTCCTATAAAAGCAGTGATTAAAAGTGTATAAAAGTATTTTTTCATTTTGTGAAAATATTGTTTTTCAGCGTATTTCTGCTATTTTGCCGGAAATTTGCAGATCTTGATTAATGCTGTTTTTGTCTATTTGTAATTCAGTATTGTTTTCCTGATAAAATTATTAAAACTATAAAAAGGTTAAGTATTAAAAATGATTATTGTTTATTATTAATACTGTTTTTGTAAAGTTGATAATTTTATTTTTCAAAGATAAATGTATGTTTATAGCTTAATCAATATTATTTTATCAATTATATATCATATTATTGCAGGAAAAAAGAAATCTAATTTTGCTAAAACAGTTTCTAAGAAAATGAGTACAGCTAAAAATTTTTATAGAGAGATCGCGCCGCTTTCTGCCGGAGATAGTTTTTTGGTTTTTGACAGAGTAAAAGACAGTTTTGATTTTCCGGTTCATTATCATCCTGAATTTGAGATTAATTTTATTTTAAATGGAAAAGGAGTAAGGCGTGTTGTGGGAGATAATATTGAAGAAATTGATAACGTCGAATTGGTTTTAATTGGTCCGAATTTATATCACGGCTGGGAACTGAATAAGTGTACAAATAAAAAAATACATGAAATTACGATTCAGTTTCATAATGATTTATTTCATGAATCTTTGCTTGCTCGACGTATTATGAATCCAATTCGCGATATGTTTAATCGTTCGATTCACGGGATTTTATTTTCTAAAAAAGTGGCCGAAGAATTGACGCCAAGGCTTGTGAGGCTTTCTAAACTGGATGGTATTGATTATTTCTTAGAAATTACTTCCTTATTATATGATCTTGCCAATTCAAGAAATCAAAGACTGCTTTCTACTTATACAGTAGATTATGATAAGTTTGATGATTATGATAAAATGAAACTGGTATATGAATATGTGCAAAAACATTTTGCTGAAAAAATTACTTTAGAAGATGTAGCGAATGTTGCCAGTATGTCGATTATTTCTTTTAACCGATTTATAAAAAAGCGCACCGGAAAAACTTTTGTCAATTATATAAATGATATCAGGATTGGATATGCTGCGCGCTGGCTTGTAGAGAAAGATATGAGTGTTTCTGAAGTTGCATTTAAATCCGGCTTTAATAATATTGCGAACTTCAACCGCAGTTTTAAGGCTATTAAAAATTGTACACCAAGCCAATACAGAGAAGATTTTTCTGGATTGAAACGTATATTATAATGATACTTTTTTTGCACAAGTAAATATTATTTTTAACGAAATCGTTTGATTTTGCTGATTTCGTTACTTTTTATGCATAATTTTTGAGGATTAAAGTTGTGTCATTGCGAATAATGTATTTTTTACATGGTTTTATTTTGATATATGTTTTTTTAGGCTGATATAGTAAAAATATTATCATTAAATGATGTAATACTATCGATTTGATGTTTCGTTGTGTTATAGATTTGTTAAATAATTTAGAAGATAAATCACACCACTTTTATTGCTTAATTATGATTAAAACAAATTTAAACTAACCAAACATTTATTATGAAAAAACTAATGACTAACTTTATTCATTGGAATGCTAACCACAGAGCGGTTCCTTTGATTTTATTCTTGCTGTTGACTAGTAATTTTATTACTGCCCAGGTTAAAATAACAGGAATAGTGTCTGATGATAAGGGAATGACAATTCCCGGAGCCAACATTTCTGTTGTTGGATCTAAAAATACTGCCTCTTCAGACTTTGATGGTAAATACAGCATTGATGCTCCTTCAAACGGAACTTTGGTCGTAACTTTTATTGGTTTTGACTCTCAAAGAATTGCCATTGCAGGCCGAACAAAAATCAATATTTCTTTAAAATCAACTTCAGAAGACTTAAAAGAAGTTGTTGTAATTGGATATGGAACTCAGAAAAAGAAAGATGTAAATGGTGCTATATCTTCAGTTAGATCAAAAGATATTGAAAATCTAAAACAAGTTTCTATCGATCAGATGCTTCAGGGTAAAGCAGCCGGGGTTTCGGTTACTAATAACTCTGGACAGCCGGGTGGTGCAGCGTCTGTTAGAGTTCGTGGAACTACTTCTATTACCGGAACAAACGAACCTTTATATGTAATTGATGGTGTGCCAATTTCAGGAGATGCAACTGGTAAATCTACAAGCGGCCAGACTCTGGCAGGTAAAGATGGGTTTTCTGCTTCTGGAGGAAGCGGTAATACAGCAATGAGCCCGTTATCTATGATTAATCCAAATGATATTGAGTCGATGGATATTTTGAAAGATGCTTCGGCAACTGCAATTTATGGATCTCGCGGTGCAAATGGTGTTATCATTATTACAACTAAATCTGGCAGAAAAGGCGGTGGAAAAATTTCGTATGAAAACTATACTTCTTTTGCAACTGTAGCTAATAAATTAGATGTTTTAACGCTGTCAGAATATGCAACTTTAAAAACAAATTTGGCTAAACAATGGGGTTTTCAGACTCGTCAGGAATTTTCTCATCCTGAATTGTTAGGTAACGGTACAAACTGGCAGGATGAGGTATATAGAACCGCAATTTCAAACAGTCACCAGCTTTCATTTTCGGGCGCTAAAGACGGAACGAGTTACTATTTGTCTGGAAGTTATTTAAATAACGAAGGAACTATTATAAACTCTGGATTAAAAAGATATACAGTTAGATTAAACTTAGACTCAAAAATTAAATCTTGGTTAAGAGTGGGAGGAAATTTAACTGGAGGTATTACAAATGAAAGAATTACGGTAAACCAAAGTTATTCTGGGTTAATTTCAAATACTTTATTGCAGGCACCGGATATTCCGGTTAGAAATACTGACGGTTCATTTGCCGGACCGCCAACTTCTGAGCAAAGTGTTACTTACTATAATCCTGTTGCTGAGGCATTAACCAGAGAAAATAAATTAGTTAGAAAAAATTTCTTAGGAAATATTTATGCTGAGGCTGATATTTTTAAAGGATTAAAATATCGTATCGAGATCGCTGCAAACACAGAGTTTTCTGAGAATGATGATTTTAGACCATCATACGCATGGGGAAGCCAGGTGAATTTATTAGCAGATTTAGATGTAAGAAGACAAAACTGGTATTCTACAAACATTAAAAACTTATTGACTTACGACAGAACTTTCGGCAAACATAAAATTACCCTTTTGGCAGGTCAGGAGGCAAATGATTCTCATTGGGAAGGTTTAATTGCATCGGCGCAGGGATTTAAAACAAATTCAATTCATACCATTAATTTAGCTGATGTAGATAATAATACGATTACACAATATAAAGGAAGTGCTTCACTTTCGTCTCTTTTTGCTCGTATTATTTATGACTTTAATGATAAGTACAGTATTACGGCTTCTATCAGACAGGACGTTTCATCTAAATTCGATCCAACTACAGCTAATCAAAAAGGTGTTTTTAATGCGATTTCTGGTTCTTGGAAATTATCTAATGAATCTTTCATGGAAGGAACTCGTAAATATATCGACAATATTAAATTTAGAGTGGGTTACGGAGAAACCGGAAATCAGCAGATTCCAAACAATAGTTATTCAGCTATGTTAGGAGCGCAGAATTCAGGTTTAGGAAGCGGGTTTTTACCATCAAATTATCCAAATCCTGATTTAGTTTGGGAATCATTGAACCAAACGAATTTAGGTATCGATTTTACATTGTTTAATAATAAACTTTCTGCAAGTTTTGATGTTTACGATAAAAAATCTAAAGGTTTCTTATTTCAGGTGCCATTGCCATTATACCTTACTGGCGGCGGCGGACAGTATGGAGGAATTTCTGCTCCGTATTCTAACTTAGGAACAATGAGTAATAAAGGATATGATATTACTTTGGGATACGATTTAAGATCTACTGGGAAATTTAATTGGGATACTTCTTTGGTTATTTCTCATTACAAAAACAATCTGGATGAAATCGCAAACGGAATTGTATTGACTCAGGAGGTTAATACTAACGGATATCAGCCGGTTGTAGTTACCAATACTACGATTGGAAACCCAATTGGATTGTTCTACGGATATAAAACAGACGGAATTTTTAAAGATCAAACGGTTTTAAACAATGCACCGCTTCAGTTTGGACAAGCTGTAGGAACGGGTGCTGGAGAAACTGCTTTGGGTGATGTTAAATACGTAGATGTAAATGGTGACGGAAAAATTGATGCTAATGATAAAACTTTCATCGGAAACCCGCATCCAAAATTCACTTATGGATTCACTAACAATTTCAAATACAAAAATGTTGACCTTTCTATTTTCCTTCAGGGATCATACGGAAATGATGTTATGAATTTAACGAAAAGAGCAGGTACAACAAATGCTTCATTATATGATAATCAACTAGTAGAAGCATTAGATTATTATTCACCAGCAAATACGGCAAGTAATAACCCTAGACCAATTGCAAATTCTTCAAACAATAACCTTCTTATTTCAGATCGTTATGTTGAAGACGGCTCTTACCTAAGAATTCAAAATGTTACGCTTGGGTATTCTTTACCTCAGGATGTAATTTCAAAATATAAAATATCAAGATTAAGATTGTACGGATCTGCTCAAAACCTGTATACGTTTACAAAATATTCAGGTTATGATCCTGAGATTGGTTCATTTAATCAAAATGTGCTTTTATCAGGAATTGACAACGGAAGATATCCGGTAGCTAGAACATTTTTAGTTGGACTTAACCTAGAATTTTAAAAATTAAAGAAAAATGAAAAAGAAATCTTTTTTAAATAGATATAGCCTGCTTTTTATGGCAGTGGCATTTTTGACTTTCGGATCTTGTCAGGATGATTTTACTGACAGACCTTCTGAAGACGGAATAAGTTTAGATTCTTATTACAGTACAAACGATCAGGTAGCATCGGCAACAAATGGTATGTACAGCAGAACCTGGTTTCAAATGTATAACAAGTTTTGGTGGGCATTAGAAGTTGGTTCAGGAAATATGTATTCTGGTTCGCCAGACGTAAGTGGTATTAGAACATTTTCTTTAAATGGAAGTGACCCTGAATTAGTAAACGGCTGGTCGGCTTTATGGGCAAATGTACAGCAGTCTAATATGATTATTAATTTCCTTTCTGCCAGAGTTGGTCCGGCGGTATCTCAGGATGTATTAAATAATACTATTGGCGAAGCTTATTTTATGAGAGCTACTGCTTATTTTGATTTAGTAAGACTTTGGGGGCCGGTGCCAATTATCGAAAACCCATTAGATTATACAAGTAATCCTTATGTAAATACAAATACAGTTGCAGATATTTATACATTAATTACATCAGATTATTTAAAAGCTATTGATTTATTAGTAGAAAAAAACAGAGGGACAAATTATGCGAATAACGGGCACGTTTCTAAAGGTTCTGCAAGAGCATTTTTGGCAAAAGTGTATTTGTACCAAAAAGATTATGCAAAAGCAAGAGCAATGGCAGAGACTGTTATCAGCAGCGGTGAGTTTAAGCTTTTAGGAGGCGATCAGCTTCCTGGTAAAAGTTTTGCAGATTTGTTTACGTATGCAAATAATAACAATGAGGAATCTATTTTTGCTATTCAGTGGAAAGGTGATGGTAATTATGGGTCTGCAAACAACTGTAATACACAATTCGGATTTCAGGATGGAACATTGTCAACTTCAAACGCTTCTTATGCGGGAGTTTTTGGTCCTAGTCAGGATGTGCTTTTGTCTTTATATGATGCAGGAGATGTAAGAAAGCATGAAACTGTAATGGCGGCAGGAGATGTTTACCCAACAATTAAAACCACACAAGGCATAGGGTTTACAGTTCCAACTGGTAAAGATCTTGCTCAGGCATCTGGAGGTGCAATTAAAAAATATTGTATTGGTGTAGTGAACGGAAATGTTACAGGTCAGGCCGATGCATGGGCTATGATGGATAATAATACGTATGTAATGCGTTATGCTGAGCTGTTGTTAATTCATGCAGAAGCAGTTTTGGCAGGAGGAGCAAGCACGTCAGATGCATCAGCTTTGAGATCAATCAATGCGGTTAGAAAAAGAGCAGGTTTAACAGATTTGACTTCAGTTACTTTTGATGATATATTTTTAGAAAGAAGAAAAGAATTATGTTTTGAAGGAGATTATTGGTTTGATTTAGGACGTATCGACAAAACAAAAGCAATCGCAATTATGTCGGCACAAAATAGAGGAGACAGATATGCAGCACAGCATTATACACCTGTGTATAGTGAAGATCACGCAACAAATGATTTCTATATGGATTATCCGGACAACGAAGTGGCTAAAAACCCTAAGTTATTGCAGGCACCAGTTCCGTATACTTTTAAATAATTTCTAAAATTGACTAATATGAAAAATATAAAAATAAAATACCTTTTGCCTTTCATTGCGATGGCATTTATGGTACTGAGTGTGTTTTCATCATGTGATAATGACGATTCTTCCGGCAGTTCAGGAGCGCCTGTAATTACAAGCATTTCAAAATCTGTAGAAGGTGATTTAGTTCCGGTTACAATTGGTGATCCAAAAAATTACTATATCATTCAGGGGAAAGGCCTTGCTGGAGTAACAAAAATTTACTTTAATGATTTCGATACTTATTTCAATCCAACATTGGTTACAGATACTGCAATTTTTGTTTTAATTGATGAAAAAACACCTTATGCAGATGCAAGTAATAAATTGAAACTGGTTACAAATCAAGGTACAATTTTGTATGATTTTGTTATCGCACCGCCAACGCCTAAGTTTAACAGCTTTAATTCTATCAATGCGGCTGAAGGTGATATTGTTACAATATATGGAGATTATTTTCTGGATCCTGTAGTTAAGGTAGGAACAACTCAGGCTGAGGTAGTTTCTTCAACTTTAACAGAGATTAAATTTAAAATGCCGGCAAATGCAGCAGATAAATATGTAAGTGTTACTAATATCTCAGGAACTACTACTTCTGAAGAAGCAGTTGGATCTGCTCTCTATGACGATGTTATACAAGGTGATGCAGGGCACTGGATGTGGAATGGAGATGATGTTTTTGATACAAACTTTAAAGATGATGTAGTGCAGGGACAAGCTGCAATTAAATTTGTTTTTGGAGGATGGAATGGAGCGGATATGAAATTTAACTCGAGAGATGTTTCAAAATATAAAGCCTTTAGAGTAAGAGTAAAAAGTGTTTCTACAAAAACAGATGCTAGTGTAATATTTGTTTTTGGAGGATGGGCATATCAGATTAAAAAAACATTAACGAACAAATGGACTACAATTGAAATTCCATTTTCTGAAATTGGAAACCCAACAACATTTGATCAGCTGACACTTCAGGAATCTGGAAGTTTTGGAGGAAATACAATTCTTATGGATGACATGGGATTTGTTTTAAAATAAAAATCATTTTTTTTGGTTTTGAGTTTTGTTTAAATATTCCCTAATCTACTCAATTAGGGAATATTTTTTTATTGGTTTGATATTGAGGTTTTTATATAGTTGTTTTAGTATTGTTTTTTGAAAAAATAGTATCTTTTTTGATATTTTTTTCTGGTTAAATTTAGTTCCTTCTAACAAATCAAAAAGAAAAAATTATGAAAAAAAATGACTCTCAGTTTTCAACAAAACAAAAATTTCGTTTGTTGAGCATTATCTTAATTTTAATGAGTTTTAATTTAAATGCTCAGGAAATTTTAGGTTTAAATCCTTACTGTTTAGCTTCAAATCCCACTTACACAGTTACAGCTCCGGCAAATACAGTATATGATGAAGTAGTATGGTCGTGTACAGATCCTGCAGTAACCTTTACAGGAAATCCGTCGCCTTTGTCTCTTTCTAAAGTAGTATACAAAAGTCCAGGATTTATTGCCACAGGAGATACTCTTACTGCACAATTTAAAAATGCCGGTGTAGTAGTTGCAAAAAGACAATTGGCATTTATTTCACCGCAAATGCCCGTACAGCCTAGTTATGTAGTTTCAAAAACAAATGATTACTGCACATCTCAATATCATATTATAGTACTAACAGTAACTCCTAATCCAAATCCGAGTTCAAATACCAATTTTTCAATTACACCAACTGTTGCAGATGCAAGTATTGTAATAACTCAAACCTCTAAAAATGTTTTCGAATTAAAACTGCCATTAAACGGACAGCCTTATTTTATATATAATATAACAGAAACAACTCCAATATCAGGATGTCAGTCAAATACTTTGTCATCGACTTCATACAGTAATTCGGTTTCATTAAATTTAACAGGTTGTGCTAATACTACTCCTAATCCGGGAACAAATTATGATTTTACGTTGTCGCCAAACCCATACAGTAATGGTAATATAACAATTACAGCAAATGCAGTTTCTTCACAATCTGTAGCAACATGCAGAATTTATGATAGTTCAGGTGTTTTAAAATTAAGCTTTTCTTTAACTAATTCATATACATCCATTCCGCTTAGAAACGCTATACCATCATTAACCACTGGTATTTATATTTTTCAGATAACATACGCAAATGGAACTGTGAAGACTAAAAACTTAGCTGTGAATTAAAAAAAATGTTCTTCTTAAAAGAAAGGACTCCAATTCGAGACATCGATTTGGAGTTTTTTATATCTTATTTAAATATTTCTATAAGCCCATAATAAAAAAAATATCAAAAATAAAGTAAAATGAAAAAAACGATAGTACTATTAGCTGTTTTGAGCTCATTTAATTTTGGCTTCAGCCAAGGAAATACGCACACACAAACAGGAGGTAAATTTGAAGGTCTTGCCATGACACCGCCAATGGGATGGAATTCATGGAATACTTTTGCAACTAATATAGATGAGAAACTGGTAAAGGAAACAGCAGATATTATGGTTTCGTCTGGTTTAGCAGCTGCAGGATATAATTATATAGTGTTAGATGACGGCTGGATGACAAAGGAGCGTGATGCAAATGGTGATCTGGTTCCTGATCCGGCTAAATTTCCTAACGGAATGAAAGCTCTTATAGATTATGTACACAGTAAAGGTTTAAAATTTGGGTTGTATAATTGCGCAGGAACGCAGACTTGTGCAGGATATCCCGGGACTCGCGGTTACGAATATCAGGATGCTCGTTTTTATGCTAAACTTGGAATTGATTTTTTAAAATACGATTGGTGTAATACAAAAGGCATAACAGCGCCAGAAGCTTATACCACAATGAGTAATGCTTTAAAAACTGCCGGAAGGCCAATTGTTTTTAGTCTTTGCGAATGGGGTGATAATCAGCCGTGGGAGTGGGGGAAACCAGTTGGAAATCTTTGGAGAATATCCGGCGATATTTATCCTTGTTTTGACTGCGAATTCAAACATCCTGAAAATTGGTCTTCGTGGGGATTCATGAAAATTGCCGAAATGCGAAAAGATATTCGTAAATATTCCGGTCCGGATCATTGGAATGATTTTGATATGATGGAAGTAGGCAACGAAATGAACGATACCGAAGATAAATCGCATTTTGCTATGTGGTGTATGCTTTCTTCACCATTGTTTACCGGAAATGATTATAGAAAAATGTCTAAAGAAACCTTGGCAATTTTAACAAACAAGGAGTTAATTGCGATTAATCAGGATAAATTAGGAATACAAGGATTTAAACATTCTGCTGAAGACGGTTTAGAAGTTTGGGTAAAACCTTTGTCTGATGGAAATTGGGCAGTAACTTTTTTAAATAGAAGTGATGTTTCTAAAAAGATTAATTTCGACTGGAAAAAGAATACTTTTAAAGATGTTGATTTTGGTTACGAAGCTGATTTTAATAAAACAGCATTCAAGCTAAAAAATCTTTGGACAAATAAAGAAGCAGGAAATACCAAAAAGAATTTTACGGCAGAATTAGCTTCTCATGATTGCATAACATTGAAACTATCTCTTTAAAAATAATGATATGATTAAGTTAAAAACAAATTTAATTACAGCAGCTCTTTTATTAATCTGTTGTTTCTCGCAGGCACAGTTTGTAAAAGAACATGGCCGGTTAAGTGTTTTAGGAACTCAATTGGTAGATCAAAACAATCAGCCAATAGTGCTGCGTGGTTTAAGTTTTGGCTGGCATAGTATGTGGCCGAGATTTTACAATGAAAAAGCAGTAAGCTGGCTGAAAAAAGATTTTAAATGCAATGTGGTTCGCGCCGCAATGGGAATTGAACTTGGAGAATACTCCTATATTAAAGATCCGAAGTTTTCAAAAGAAAAAATAGAAGCTGTTATAAACGGTGCCATAAAATCAGATATATATGTAATTATCGATTGGCACAGTCATAATATCAACCTTAAAGAGGCAAAAGAATTTTTTGCCGAGATGTCTAAAAAATATGCCAAGTATCCTAATATTATATATGAGATATTTAATGAACCCGATTATGAAACCTGGTGGGAAGTGAAAACCTACTCTGAGGAAGTAATACGCGTTATTAGAGAAAATGATCCAAATAATATTATTTTGGTTGGAAGTCCGCATTGGGATCAGGATGTTGACCTTCCGGCAGAAGATCCAATTTTAGGATACAATAATATAATGTATACCATGCATTTTTATGCAGCAACACATGGTAAAGATTTAAGAGATAAAACAGATGAAGCAATAAAAAGAGGTCTGCCGATTTTTATTTCAGAATCAGCAGGAATGGAAGCTTCTGGAGACGGGCCGCTAAATGTAAAAGCCTGGCAGGAATATATTGACTGGATGGAAGCTAAAAAACTCAGCTGGATTACCTGGTCAGTTTCTGATAAAGACGAAACATGTTCTATTCTGAAAAAATCAGCAAAATCTGAAGGGAAGTGGAAAGATGAAGATTTAAAAGAATCTGGAATCAAGGTTAGAGAGTTTTTAAGAAAATATAATCAAGAGTAATAAAAAAGCTCTTTATATAAATTGAAAGCCTGTTCAAATTTGAGCAGGCTTTTTTGTTTTTATATTCTCTAAAATTTGATAGTCAAGGATGTTTAAATGAGTGAATTTTGAATGTAAATTTTTGTAAGAAAAATTATTATCTGTTTGTGAGGTTTTTGATAGGCTTAAAATTGAGTTGTTTTGTTTGTTGTTTTTTTATTTTTAATAGATACCCCCTATTTTTTTATGGGTGTTTGGTTTTTAATATTGTTTTTAAGTCTATTTTGTGTCTGTTTTTTCGTTGTAAATTTTGAATTACCCTGTATTTTTTGGTTTTAATGTTGGAAATACGTTATTGATTTTTCAAAAACAAAACGCTATAAATGCCAAATAACAATTATTGGCAGTTTAATTTTTGTAATCCATAATTCTTCATTGAAAACGTCAAAAAAGTAGTTTTCAATTATTCTACTCATACAAAAGTTAATAAATTCGCTAATGAAAATGAAGAGGTTTTAGGGGAAGATTCAAGGTTTTAAAAATGACTTATACTATTAAATAGATATATAAAAGATTAACTAACCAAAATCAATTAATAACTAAAAACCAATTAACACATGAAAAAAGTATTTTACGTTTTAGCTGCCACGTTAACGAGTTCTTTTGCTTTTGCGCAAGAGGATGAAACATCAACTCCGCCGGCAACAACTTGGGGAGGGTCTGCAGATGCATACTATAAATATGATTTTTCTAAACAAATGAATGGATTAACGAGCTTTACCAACTCACAGGATTCATTTGAATTAGGAATGGCTTCCATCGAAGCAAGTCATACTTTCGGGAAAGCTTCTGTTTTTGTTGACTTAGGATTCGGGAAAAGAGCAGGGGAATTTTCATACAATGAAACAACAGATAAAGATATTAATGCTAAATTTTTAATTAAACAATTATTTTTTACTTACCAGATTACAGATGAATTTAAAGTTGTTGCGGGTAGTTTTGGTACTCACATTGGATACGAAGTGTTAGATGCTGTAGACAATAAAAACTACAGTATGTCATACGCTTTCTCTTATGGGCCATTTTTTAATACAGGGGTAAAAGCACAATATACTGCAGGTAAATTTACTGCCATGCTGGGTATAACCAACCCAACTGACTTTAAATCTGCAATGGATGCCGGATCAAGCCAAAAAACATATATCGGACAAGTTGGGTATATAGGTGAAACTGGAAGTGCTTATTTAAATTTTACATCAGGAAGTACAAACCCTACGCCGGGAAGTTTGATTCCTGTTTCAAATGAAAATAAAACACAGTTCGATTTAACTGCTTCAAAAACCATCAGCGATAGTTTCGGATTGGGTTTAAATGCAACGTATGCTAAAACAAAACATGATTTTGACAGTACGTTAGACGGTGAATGGTTCTCATTAGTAGGATACGCAAATTACTCATTCAGCCCATCATTGTTATTAGCTTACAGAATGGAATATTTTGATGCTAAAGATGCTGCTCCAAGTTTAGGAACGTTAACAGGATCAAGTGTATTTGCCAATACAATTTCATTAAACTATAAAGTTGGGAAATTGACAATAATTCCCGAGTTAAGATACGACGCTGCTTCTGAAGATATCTTTTTAGATAAAGATGGTGCTCCAACAGGAGGTTCATTCTTCGGATTAATTGCTACAACATACTCTTTCTAGAGATAAAGATTGATATTTTTTTTTTTTTTTGGAGCTGTCGAAACATATTAATGTTTTGGCAGCTTTTTTATTGCTGTTCCTAATAGATTAGAGATAAAAGAATTAAATTGATTGTTTAATCTTTGGTTGAGGTTTTTTGCCGTGAATTTCACGAATTGCCGCGAATTAAATTTTGCTTGTTTTTATACAGCAGGATGAAAAATCTTTAACAAATTTTCTTTACACAAACTTTGAAATACATTTTTACGTACTTGTTACTCTGTAAATAATTAGTGAAAATTCGTGAAATTCGAGGCAAAAATAAGCCTAGAGAAGAGAATAATAATCTTTATAATCTCTTAATCTGTGGCGAAAAAAAACGCATTCCTATAAAATTAGAAATGCGTTTATATATTTATTAATTGATGTCTTTACTGAATCTGTTTTTTATATATAGAATATATCGTATCAATTGTTTTGCGGTCAAGCGTTGCAGTTGTATCAGTTTGGATATAATGCAGTTTAAAAGCCTGAATTGCTGCTGAAAGATTCTTAGTGTTATAACCAATAATTCTTAATGCAGGTTCAATTTTAAAATCAAATGGTGCTTCTTCAAGAACAGCATCCGGCCATATTCCGAAACCTTTTTCGGCTAATGTTTTCCACGGAAATAAAGCACTTGGATCTTGTTTTCTTCCTGGTGCGATATCAGCATGACCTAAAAAGTTTTGAGTTGGTATGTTGTAATCTTTTTTTAGTTTTGTCAACAAAGCAACCAAACTGCTTATCTGAGCTTCTGTAAAAGGTTTAAAACCATTATTATCAAGTTCAATTCCTATAGATGAAGAATTCAAATCAGTGTTTTTTCCCCAAGTTGAATTTCCTGCGTGCCATGCTCTTAAATAATCATTCAGCATTTGAACTACTTTTCCATTTTCAGAAATAATATAGTGAGAACTTACCTGAGTTCTTGTTTTTGTAAATGTATTGATAGTTTGCTGCAAAGAATCCTGTGCAGTATGATGAATAATTACAAAACTTGGTTTTCTTAAGTTAAAGTTTACAGTACCAATCCATTCTGTGCTAATTCCGTTTAATAAAGAAGTAGACCCTGTTTTTGATAAAGTATCTTTTATAATGCCAAGCTGCGATGCATAAGTAGTGTCGATAATAACCGGACTTATAGACGGTATTGCCTGCGCTTCTTTGCTTGTAATTTGATTTTCTAAAGTCTTTAACTGCTGGTCGTATGCCTTTTCAGTAGTCTTATATGGATTTGTTGAGCAAGAAGTTATGATAATTGCTAAGATTAGATAACAAAAATGTTTTCTTACCATGATAGTTTACATTTTATGAGGTTTAGAACAATTATTCCTGAATTTTTTCAGCTGGTTTTTCTTCCTCTTTGTTGTCTTTATCTTTTTTCTTCTTTGATTTTGGCTTTTTTATTTCTTTAAAATTTTCCATAAAAGCAGTATATTTCTCTACTTGATCTGGATTTAAAAAAGCAGTGATTTTTTTTGTCATGCTTTCTTTTAAAGCTTTCATTTGTTCCATTTTCTGATCCTGAGAACTGCTTTCATTTTTTAAAAGAATTCCTTGTTCTCTTAAACCGTCAGCAAAAACATTTGTAATTGCAATTGACTGAAGCTCGTCAAGATTAACAGCCGGTTTCATTTGTTCAACAATTTTAGCTGCAGTCTCTTCAACAGGAATTTCTTTTGGTTTACTGGTGTTGGCTTGTGGTCCAGACATCATGCTTCTGTCCATTCCCATTCCGCCGCCTCTTCCATATCCGCCATAACCGTTACCGTACCCGCCGTAACCATTTCCATATCCATTTCCGTATTGAGCAGAAACAGAGTTGAAACAGAATAAAGTAAAAACTAAAATAATTAAGTTTTGTATAGGTTTCATAAAAATATTTTTGTCTGCGTTAGCAATTGTTTACGGTAAATTTAAGCAGGTTCTCCGTATAAATCAAATTCTGTTGCTTCAATTATCTTGATATTAACAAATTCGCCTGTTTTTACATAATGTTTAGATGCGTCAATTAAAACTTCGTTATCAACATCCGGGCTGTCAAATTCTGTTCTTCCTACAAAATGAGCACCTTCTTTTCTATCAATTATACATCTAAATACTTGCCCAACTTTCTCTTGGTTTAGATCCCATGAAATTTGAGACTGAAGCTCCATGATTTCATTTGCTCTTGCCTGTTTTACATCGTCCGGAACATCGTCTTCAAGTAAGTAAGCATGAGTGTTTTCTTCATGTGAATATGCAAAACATCCCATTCTGTCAAATTTCATTTCCTGAACAAACTCTTTCAGAATTTCAAAATCTTCCTGCGTTTCTCCTGGGTATCCTACAATTAAAGTAGTTCTAATTGCCATTCCCGGAACTGCAGCACGGAAATCTTTTAATAACTGAGTTGTTTTAGCCTGAGTTGTACCACGACGCATTGATTTCAAAATTGAATCTGAAATATGCTGCAATGGAATATCAATATAATTACAAATTTTTGGTTCGCGTTTCATTAATTCCAAAACATCCATTGGGAAACCAGTAGGATAAGCATAATGCAGACGAATCCACTCAATTCCTTCAACAGCTGCTAAAGCCTCTAATAATTCTGCCAGATTTCTCTTTTTATAAAGATCTAAACCGTAATAAGTCAAATCCTGAGCAATTAATATTAATTCTTTAACGCCGTTTTTAGCTAAACCTTGTGCTTCTTTAACTAATTTTTCAATTGGCTGAGAAACATGCGAACCTCTCATTAACGGAATTGCGCAGAAACTGCAAGGTCTGTCGCATCCTTCGGCAATTTTTAAATAGGCATAATTTTTAGGAGTTGTAGTTAATCTTTCTCCTAATAATTCATGTTTATAATCGGCTCCTAAAGCTTTCAATAATTGAGGTAACTCAGTTGTGCCAAAATATTGATCCACATTTGGAATTTCTTTTTCTAAATCAGGTCTGTAACGCTCAGACAAACATCCGGTAACGAAAACTTTATCAACTAAACCTTTGTCTTTTTTATCAGCATATTCCAAAATCATGTTTACTGATTCAGCCTTCGCGTTATCAATAAATCCGCAAGTGTTAATTACAATAATGTTTCCTTCATCCTTAGCAGTGGCTTCGTGAGTAACTTCTTTTCCGTTAGCACGAAGTTGTCCCATAAGCACTTCACTGTCATATACATTTTTTGAACACCCAAGAGTGATTACGTTAATTTTGTTCTTTTTTAAAGACTTGGTTCTCATACTTTTATAAATTGGAGTGCAAAATTACACTTTTTTATTCAAACACCGCTTGTTTCGGTTTCATTTAGATGTTTTTTATGAAGGTTTCTAGTAATTTTCAGTCAAAAAAAATCCGCCAAGTAAACCTGACGGAAATTTCCATTCATCTATTTATTCTTAATTACAATTCAAATAATAAGGTCAAAGTCACATTGTTTAACTTTGATGTAATGTTTGCGCCGTCAGTAAGTCCTGTTGTAAAGAAACCTTGGTTAGATTTTCTTTCTAAATAAGAGTAAGCCAGATCTAATTTTGTAGAACCAAAGCTGTATCCTAAACCTCCAGAATAGCTGTTTAAGTCTCCAATTGTAGTTCCGTTTTTATAAGGACTTCCTTCAAAACGATATCCGCCTCGTAAACTCAATTGTTTTATTTTGTATTCGGCACCAACTCTTAATTCTCCGGCAGTAGTAAGCTGATTACTGATGTCGTTGTTAACTCCTCTAAACCCTGTGTCATTTGTTGGTTTAAATTTAGTGTTGCTGTAGTCTTTAATTGAGTAATCAACACTAATTAAGCCTGATTTTCCAAAAACATAAGCACCGCTGAAAGTAAATTTGCCTGGTGTTTGTAATGTATAAGATTCGTATACATTTACAACGTTTGGATTTATATTTTCAAAAATTTCTGGTCCTCCAGTTGCTTGTCTTGTTGTGCCAAGGCTTTGAGATACTTCGTCATAAAGACTGTACCAGGTATTCGATTCATAAGCTAAACCAAGTCTGAATGCTTCTGTTACTTTTGCAATAGCTCCTAGCTGAAAAGAAAAGCCGTTTCCGTATGTATAAAGTTCATTGTTGAAACGTAAATTAGAAATAGTCGCAGTAGGTTGTAACGGATTAGAGTTGTCTTCGTAAAAACTGCTTGATCTTCTATAATCTGTAACGTGCACATTTAAGTTTGCTCCGAAATAAAGTCTGTCTTTATAAGAACTTGCAATATTGAAACTTAATTTACTGTTGTATCCTGTTGTGTAAATGTTGTTTTCTTGATAGTAGTTTCCACCTGCAGGAACGTTTGATGTGTATTGTGTGTTTGTGTTACTGTTTTCGTTAACAGGATTAATTACGTGTCCGTAATATCCAAAGTAAGCCTGTTGTTCGTTGTAAAACTGATCTCTGTAAGGAATTCCGGTTATGTTTCCTAATTCAATTCCATTAGCAAAATTTACAAAATATGATCCAATAGAATTTGTTGGATTTGTGCCGGCAGAAAAAATATTATTGTCAAAATTATTAGTGTTTTCGTAACTGGCACCAATTGCAATTTTGTTCCATCCGTTATTCTGATTATGGTCTTTAAAAACAAAAACAGCTCCGGCTTGATTTAAAATAAAAGAATTCTTTTTGTCAGAAGTTTGAGTTCCGAAATAGTTAGAGTTGTTTTTAACATTTTGATTGCTAAAAGAAACTCCAACCTGGTTGTTGTTAAATACGGCAGATCCGGCAGGATTTACAGTAATGGCAGATAAATCTCCTCCAACAGCTCCAAAAGCACCGCTCATTGCTCTGAATCTTGCAGTTCCGGTCAAATTGTCTTGTGCATATCGTACAGCGTCAGAAACTCCCTGAGAATATGAGACGCTGAAAGTCAGTCCTGTAATAAATAGGAATAATATTTTTTTCATTGGGTAAGTATTTAGAGTGTGATATTAGATTGGAAAAAGGGCGAAAATGTTACCTTCTTCCGCCTCCTCCGCCACCGTAAGATCTTCCTCCGCCGCCACCGCCGCCGCCAGATGATCTCATGCTTCCTCCTCCGCTGTTCATTGAACGTGATGGGCTAGGAGAGTAGCTTCTTGATGAATTGCTGTTACTGCTGTTGTTGTAGCTTCTGTTTGAAGGCATGGTGCTGCTGCTTGATCTTCTATTAGAATAATCGTAAGTGCTGTTTTGGCCTTGAGTAGAATAGCTTCTTCTATTTGTGAAGTTTGGGCTCGAACTATCGTAAGTTCTTCCATTTACAGATGAACTTCTTCTGTAATCAGAATAGCTGTTTGATCTATTGGTGTAATTTCTGTTTGTAGTATAGCTGTTTCGGTTAGAGAAACTATTTCTGTTGGTAGAATAATTTCTGTTTGAAAGGTAGTTTCTGTTAGAAGCATATGCTCTGTTTGAAGAATAATATCTGTTGTTGTAGTAAGCAGCAGATCCTCTTCTTCCGTAGCTGTATGAATAGTTTCCGTAATAGCCGCCTCCCCAGTATCCTGGATAACCCCATCCTGGTCCCCAGTAGCCAGGGTATCCCCAGGCATATCCTGGATAACCCCATCCAGCTCCCCAGTAGGCTCCGCCCCAGTATCCGCCGTAACCCCATCCATAATAAGGATATCCCCAGCCTAATCCGAATGACCAGTTTGGAGTAGTATATACGTTTACAGATACATCTGAATTACTGCTTCCCCATGCTGGGTAAGCTGTAGAAGCGGTTCTTGTGCTGTCGCTTTCAGAATAATTACCATAATTGTCTACATCAGTGAAAATTTCAGTTGGCTGATCATCATCCTGAAGTGATCTAAAGTAGTCTCTATATTGATTGTTTGCTGCTGTGGTATTGTTTGTTTGAGCATATCTGTTGGTAGAATTACCATAAACACCATCGCTGTCATAATAAGATGTGTTTTGGTAAGAACCACATGATGCTAAAAGAAAACTCAGTAATCCAATTAAGTAAAAATGACTTGAGTTTTGGCGGAGAGTAGTATAAGTTTTCATATCTGTGGTGTTTTTTATTGTTGCACATTACAAAAATAGTTAGTTTTGTCAAACTATTTAGTTAAAATTATTTAAAACAAAATTTGTGCCAAACTATATAATATGAGTAAGAACCTTACTACACGATCAGAAGATTATTCCAAATGGTATAATGAGCTGGTTGTTAAAGCAGATTTAGCTGAAAATTCAGGAGTTAGAGGATGTATGGTAATCAAACCATACGGCTATGCAATTTGGGAAAAGATGCAGGCAGAGTTAGATAGAATGTTTAAAGAAACAGGACATCAAAATGCTTATTTCCCCTTATTTGTGCCGAAGAGTATGTTCGAAGCTGAAGAGAAAAATGCTGAAGGATTTGCAAAAGAATGTGCTGTTGTAACGCATTACAGGCTGAAAAATGACGAGGACAGACCAGGGAAACTTATGGTTGATCCTAATGCGAAATTAGAAGAAGAGCTTATTGTTCGTCCAACAAGTGAGGCGATTATTTGGTCTACATATAAAGGATGGGTGCAGTCTTATAGAGATTTACCTTTACTTATTAATCAATGGGCAAATGTGGTTCGCTGGGAAATGCGTACACGTTTGTTTTTAAGAACTGCCGAATTTTTATGGCAGGAAGGACATACGGCTCACGCTACAAAAGACGAGGCAATTGAGGAATCGGAGAAAATGATGAATGTTTATGCTGATTTTGCAGAAAACTTCATGGCAATTCCGGTTGTAAAAGGTTTTAAAACTGAAACAGAGCGTTTTGCAGGAGCAGATGAAACGTATTGTATTGAAGCTTTGATGCAGGATGGAAAAGCTTTACAGGCGGGAACTTCACACTTTTTAGGTCAGAACTTTGCAAAAGCGTTTGATGTGAAATTTGCTAATGCAGAAGGAAAGCAAGAGCACGTTTGGGGAACCTCATGGGGAGTTTCTACTCGTTTGATGGGAGCTTTAATTATGACACATTCTGATGATCAGGGATTGGTGCTGCCTCCAAATTTAGCTCCAATACAAGTTGTAATTGTACCTATTCATAAAACAGATGAACAATTAGCTCAAATTACAGCAGCGGTTAATGAATTGACTGCTAAATTGAGAAAACTTAAGATTTCTGTAAAATATGATGATAGAACAACTCAAAAACCAGGATTTAAATTTGCTGAATGGGAATTAAAAGGTGTTCCTGTTAGAATTGCTGTTGGTCCAAAAGATTTAGAAAACGGAACTTTTGAGGTTGCAAGACGTGATAATTTATCAAAAGAAGTTGTGGCTGCTGAAAAAATAGTGGATCATGTGAATGATTTATTAGAGCAGATTCAAAAGGATTTATTTGACAAAGCTTTGACTTATAGAAATACTCATATTACAGAAGTAAATAATTTTGAGGAATTTAAAGAAGTTTTAGAAGGTAAAGGAGGTTTTATTTCGGCTCATTGGGATGGAACTGCAGCTACAGAAGAAAAGATAAAAGATTTGACAAAAGCGACCATTCGCTGTATCCCTTTGGACGCTGTTGAAGAGGTGGGAACCTGTGTGTTTACTGGGAATCCTTCTTCTAAAAGAGTGCTTTTTGCTAAGGCTTATTAAAAAAATATAGATTTTTTTGCATTAGGTATTGCGCAAATAAAAAATAGATGTATCTTTGCATCCGCAATACAGAAGCGCGGTCCGTTCGTCTATCGGTTAGGACGCCAGGTTTTCATCCTGGTAAGGGGGGTTCGATTCCCCCACGGACTACAAGTTATATTACATATTGAAAAGTTTCCAACTTAGGAGAATATTGGTCCGTTCGTCTAGGGGTTAGGACGCCAGGTTTTCATCCTGGTAACAGGGGTTCGATTCCCCTACGGACTACAGAATTAGTTGTAAATAAGTTTTGTAAAACAAAAATTGGTGTCTCGGTTCTTGTTTTATTAGTTAAAACCAAAGTGATTGTTTTACAGTTGTGGGAGGTTTTTCTTTTTTAACTAGTATTTATAATAATTATTACATCTAAAATTAAAAGAAAATGGCAAATCATAAGTCAGCATTAAAAAGAATCAGAAGTAACGAAAAGAGAAGAGTTCTTAACAGATATCAGCATAAAACTACTCGTAATGCTATTAAAGCATTAAGATTAGCTACTGATAAATCTGATGCTGCTGCAAAATTATCAACTGTAATCTCTATGATTGATAAATTAGCTAAAAAGAACATCATTCATGATAATAAAGCTTCTAACTTGAAGTCTAAATTAACGAAACACGTTGCTAAATTGTAATTAAATACAATTATAAGATATAAAAAGTCCTCATTTCGAGGACTTTTTTTTGTTTAGTTATTATTGGAATTTTGGTTTAAAATTCCTGAATCAATATGTCTGAAGTTTTGAATGAAATAAGTAAAAAAGTATTGGAATTAAATATTGATTTAAATTTTATATCCCAATTTTCTTTTTGAGATATTCAAGCATTGCCTGTGTAATTGGTTTTGAAAGAAAGTCTATTATTATAGGATATTTTTTTGCTTTAGCTAAATCCTCAGGATCAATTGTAGATGACAATACAATAACTTTTGCTGTATTAAACTCGGAGTAAGCTTCAGATGTAAAGTGATCTAAAAATTCCCATCCGCCCATAATCGGCATGTTTAAGTCTAAGAAAATTAATTCTGGTTTTTTTTCTACTTTATTTTTGTTGTTGTATTTTAAAGTATTGAAGTGATGAAGAGCTTCTTCTCCATTTTGAGCAGTAATAATTTCATTTGCAAAGGAAGATTTTGAAATTACTTTTTTACACAGCATCAACGTAATTGGGTCATCGTCAATGCATAAGATTTGCTCAAACATAATGAATTTAGTTTTTAAAAGTTATAGTAAATGTGGTGCCTTTGTTAACTTCACTGTCTATAGAAATTGTTCCTCCCATGGTTTCGACCTGAGATTTTACAAGATATAAACCTAGTCCTTTGCTGTCGGGATAATTATGAAATCTTTGGTAAAGACCAAAAACTTTGTCTTTGTTTCTTTCTAAATCAATCCCAATTCCATTGTCTTTGAACGTAAGTATCGCCTGATGATCTATTTGCTCAGCAGTAATTGATATTTTTAGTTTTCTGTTTTCTGATTTGTATTTAATTGAATTGGTTAGTAAATTCAGTAAAATACTTTCAATATACGCTTTATTTGTATTTAAAAGCGGTACTTTGTCAAATTTAAGTTTTATAATAGGTTTGTGAAGTTCGATTTGAAAAGACAATTGGCTAAAAACATTTTCAAAAACCTCTTTTAAAGAAACCTCCTCTTTTTGCATTGATGGGTTGTCTTTTATTATGATAACTTTTACCAAGTCGTTTATTGTTTCATTTAATAAATGAGTTGATTTTGTGAAACCTGCCAGAATTTCTTCAAGTTCCTCGTTTTCAATTGGAATATCTTCTATAAGATTTAAAAGTCCAATTAAATTTGATAATGGTGCACGAAGATTGTGTGAGGTGATGTAAGAGAACTGTTTTAAATCTTTATTGTTTTGTGTAAGTTCACGAATAAGATGTTCTTTTTCTGTTTCCAGCTTTTTCTCGTCAGTAATGTCTCGTTGTATAGAAATCCAGTGTGTAATTATACCTTCGTTGTTGAAAATTGGAATCATGGCAAAACGCACCCAATATTCTTCCTTAGATTTTGTATAGGTTATGGTTTCTATAACACATTCTTCTTCGTTTTTAATAGCTCTTAAAAGTTTTTTTAATTCTTCTGAATCTGATTTTGGTCCTTTGAATATATTGGTAGATTTTCCAATTATTTCGTTTGACTCGTACCCGGACATTTGAGAGAATGCGGGATTAACATACACTATTCTTGGGATTTTTCGATCTTCAGAATTAGCTTCGGTAATAAGAATAGAGTCTTTAGATTGTGTAATTACAGTTTCTAAAAGTTTTAATCGCTGTTCTTCCTCTTTTTGTTTGGTGATGTCCTGAATCGCTCCAATCATTCTGATAGCTCTTCCGTTTTCATCTTTAAGTAAAAAACCTCTGTCCAATACATATTTATATGTTCCGTCTGCACATCTAAATCGATATTGATCCTGCCATTTTTCAGTTTTTTGTTCAATAAATGAATATAGTTTTATTGACATTCGGATACTATCTTCCGGGTGAATTTTATCAAACCACCATTTTGAAGTTTTTCCAACTTCTTCCGGATTATAGCCAAAAATACCCTCGATGCCTTTGTTCCAATTTATTCGGTCTTCCTGTATTTTCCAGTCCCAAATAGTATCGCTTGTTGCTTTTGCAACTATGTCATATTTTTCATTCGACTCTTTTATTTCTTCATTTGTTTTTTTTAATTTTTTAAAAACTGAAATATTTTTCTTTTCGTTTCTTGAAAGTATGTATTTGAAAATAAATGCAGTAGCTATTATGAAAAAAACATCTTTTATGAAAAATAAATAAGAGTATTTAGTTTGAAAAAAGTAGTCAGTTATTAAATTATGACATACAATTGCCATAATTAGCGATATGATAACGTAAACAAGAGTAATTTGGAGAGTTTTACTTTTCATCACTCAAATATAGTTAAATTAACTATAATTAAACAATAAGTAAAGTTCATTTTGGAGGGTAAATTAACACTGTTTTAATGAACTAATTACTTGTATATACGCAAACTATCGCAGAAACATTTTTTTTTAGAAAATAAAGTGTACTTTTGCACCCATTAAAAATCACAAATGGAATCTATTAGAAATATTGCAATTATTGCCCACGTCGATCACGGTAAAACCACTTTGGTTGATAAAATTATGTATCACTGTCAATTATTTCGTGAAAACGAAAATACAGGTGATTTAATTCTTGATAATAACGATTTAGAGCGTGAGAGAGGTATTACTATTACTTCTAAAAACGTTTCTGTTCAGTACAAAGGAACAAAAATCAACATTATCGACACTCCAGGCCACGCGGATTTTGGAGGTGAAGTTGAGCGTGTATTGAACATGGCCGATGGTGTATGTTTGCTGGTAGATGCTTTTGAAGGGCCGATGCCGCAAACGCGTTTCGTATTGCAAAAGGCTATTGACTTAGGTTTAAAACCATGCGTTGTAATTAATAAAGTTGATAAAGAAAACTGTACTCCGGAAGAAGTACACGAAAAAGTTTTTGACTTAATGTTTGAATTAGGTGCTACAGAAGAGCAATTAGATTTCCCTGCTGTTTACGGTTCTGCTAAAAACAACTGGATGTCTGATGACTGGAAAAACCAAACAGAAAACATAGAGCCTTTATTAGACATGGTTATTGCTAATGTTCCTGCTCCTAAAGTTTCTGAAGGTACTCCACAAATGTTGATTACATCTTTAGATTTCTCTTCTTTTACAGGTCGTATCGCTATCGGACGTCTTGAAAGAGGTACTTTGAAAGAAGGAATGCCAATTTCTTTAGTAAAAAGAGATGGTAAAGTTATCAAATCAAGAATTAAAGAATTACACACTTTCGAAGGTTTAGGCCGTAGAAAAGTTGAAGAAGTTGTTGCTGGAGATATTTGTGCTGTTGTAGGTATTGAAGGTTTCGAAATTGGTGATACTATCGCAGATTTTGAAAACCCGGAAGCTTTACAAACAATTGCTATCGATGAGCCAACAATGAGTATGTTGTTTACAATTAACGATTCTCCTTTCTTTGGTAAAGAAGGTAAATTTGTTACTTCTAGACATATCCGTGAAAGATTAACAAAAGAGCTTGAGAAAAACTTAGCGATGAAAGTTGGAGAAACTGATTCTGCTGATAAATTCATGGTTTTTGGTCGTGGTGTACTTCACTTATCTGTTCTTATCGAAACAATGAGAAGAGAAGGGTATGAGCTTCAAATTGGTCAGCCGCAAGTTATCATCAAAGAAGTTGATGGTGTTAAATGTGAGCCAATTGAGGAATTAACTATCGATTTACCAGAAAATCTTTCAGGTAGAGCGGTTGAATTTGTAACAATCCGTAAAGGTGAAATGCTTTCTATGGAAGGTAAAGGTGAGCGTATGATCATTAAATTTAACATTCCATCTCGTGGAATTATCGGTTTAAGAAATCAATTGCTTACTGCAACTGCTGGTGAGGCTATTATGGCACACCGTTTCATTGGGTACGAACCATATAAAGGAGAAATTCCTGGACGTAACAATGGTTCATTAATCTCTATGGAAAACGGAAAAGCAATTCCTTACTCTATCGATAAATTACAAGATCGTGGTAAATTCTTCGTTGATCCTAACGAGGATATCTATGAAGGTCAGGTAATCGGAGAAAACACTCGTAGTGACGATATGACGGTTAACGTTACTAAAACGAAAAAACTATCTAACGTACGTTCTTCTGGAGCAGATGATAAAGCTAGAATTATTCCAGCTATCAAATTCTCTTTAGAAGAAGCTTTAGAGTACATTCAAAAAGATGAGTATGTTGAAGTTACTCCAAAATCTCTTCGTTTAAGAAAGATTTACTTAAGTGAAACTGATAGAAAAAGATATAAAATCTAATTAGTTTTAACTTTCAATATAAAAAATCCCAAATTCCAGTAGGAGTTTGGGATTTTTTTTTAAGGTATAGTTCGGACTTTAGAATTTCAAGTATTGAAATTTAAATACATTATCTTTTCAAGCTAAAATGTCCTTTTACATTTCTGCCGTCTGCAAAGGTCAAAGTAAACCAATAATCATCAGACGGAAGCTGCTGTCCATTAAATAACCCGTTCCAGCCTGGACTGTTTTGATTCATCTCTTTTAAAAATTTCCCATAGCGGTCAAAAATATGAATTGTGTAATTAGGCAGTACATTAGAATCTTCGATAACCCATAAGTCATTATAACCGTCTCCGTTTGGAGTAAAAAATCTAGGATAATCTAAAACATATAACAAAAATGAATTTGATAATCCGCAGCCATTTTTATCTCTTGCAATTGCATTATAAGTTCCTGTTGCAACAGCTCTAAACAAAGGATTATCTTGAAAAGTTAATCCGTCTAAAGAGAATTCGTAGTTTCCGGTTCCGGTATATTCTATTAAAACAGAATTGTCATTTCCGGAAAAATCTTTAACAGCAGCATTTGTTATTGTAGCAGGTTCTGATAATATGACTTTAAATTTTTTAGTTTTTTCACAGCCGTTTGCATCTTTTACTGTTACGGAGTAATCGCCGGGAGTAGTAATTATTGTTGAATTTGAAGTTTCTCCATTACTCCACAAATAACTGCTGAATCCAGTTGCAACGGTTAAAGTGATTTGATCATTTTTGCATAAAAACTTAGATTCATTTTCAAAATTTGGCGGATCAAAAGTATTTACCACAAGAGGAACAGGTACAACATCATAACAATCCGGGCCATTTACAACTCGGGCGTAAATAGTTTGATTATAAGGAGTTGTGTTTTTAAAGATATTTAATTGCGGGTTTGTTTCTGTTAAAGCATCATTGGCAGTCAAATAATAATTTACAGTTAAACCACTCGGAAGTCCTGCCGTGATTTTCGGAGTAACTTCAGCATTAAGATCAAACTGATACAGTCCATCCTGGGTTTCATCTCCATCACAAGTACTTATAGGAGCAGGATCAGCAATTGATGTTGCAGCGATTTGTAATGTTACTTCGGCAATTTTAAAACATTCAAATTGATTTTCTAAACGAGCATATACAACTTGATTGTTTGCCGTATTGGTATAATTATTAGGCGTTGTTATTTTGTTGTTTTTTGTCTGAGCATCGGCTAATGTTACATAATATCCTTCATTAGTAATGCTGGTAACATTGTTTTTTACAATATTATTGGCTTTGCTTAAGTTGAAAATCGAAATCCCATCTGTATTATCATCACACTGTAAAAGTGTAGTATTTGTTGAAAGGATTTCAGGAGCATAATCAATTTTTATTTCTCCTGATAATACACAAGTTGTCCCTATTGCGGTGGCTTCAACGACATAATTTCCTGTGGCTGTAACATCATAAGTTGAAGCTGAACTTAGATTAACAGCAGGGTTTTCTTTTTTATACCATTTAAAAGTATAATCAGCAGATGATAGTTTACTGTCTAAAGTAATTTTTTCTCCAAAACATGCCGGATTGTTATTTGTAATTGTACGATCTTCTCCAAGAGCAATTTTTGAAGCAAAACTTCCAGCTTCAAGGAAAATTGCCGAAGT
Source organism: Flavobacterium sp. KACC 22758 (assembly GCF_028736135.1). Taxonomy (NCBI): domain Bacteria; kingdom Pseudomonadati; phylum Bacteroidota; class Flavobacteriia; order Flavobacteriales; family Flavobacteriaceae; genus Flavobacterium; species Flavobacterium sp. KACC 22758. The sequence continues at coordinate 4,396,436 of NZ_CP117878.1, read as the reverse complement.
CTGATATCTAACATCAGCATCTCCAATTACGAGTTTTACATGGTATTTTTTTCCTGCAGTTACTGTACTGTAAGCAGTCATTACAACGGTTTGCCCTGCAAAATTTATTGGACTTGTATTTGTATTTAGACCGTTAAAGTAACTTTCGTTTGAAGCTGCGCAGCCTTGATAACTAATGCCTCCCACACTTACTCCCGGTTCAATTTTCGGGTGAATATTTACAGAAGAAACAGGAATATTTGTATTGGGTATTACGGCTAAATTTTTATAAGGATCAGCTGTTCCTTCTTCTTTGATTAAAAAAGCAAATCCATCAGAATAGGTACAGGGAAAATTATATTGATATTCATTTGAAGCGAAAATATAATTAAAACTCAAAGAATTTGTATTTGCAATAAAGTCAAATTCGAGAACTGTTGTGTTTATCGAATTTATACCTAATGTTTGATCCAAATCGGTATCGCGACCCCATAAAACACTGTCATCAGCACCATCATTTGGATTGCTGACAAAGTGACCGCTCGCATTTTGAGCTGTTGACGTTGCTAAAATTATTCCTTCTTCAAAAGGAAAACTCGTTCCGTTTCTGTTGAAATAAGCAAAGCTTTGTTTTCCGGGTCTAAAAGTATCGCCTTTTCCGGTGGAATTCGAGGCAGCAGCACACGAGCTGTTAACTAAAACATCTTCAATGAGCTGCTGTGGTGTTTTTGTATCATCAATAGTTATAACTTGAGCATTCATCGTTAAAGATGAAATGCATAAAAATAGAATAATAAAAAAACTTCTTGCATAATTCATAGTATAGCAAATATACTATAAATCTCGATTTTTTAATAGTTTGTAAGAAAAGTATATGAATAAAAATGTCCAGACTAATACAATTAGAATTGCAAAATAGCTTACACTATAATCGATATCAGTATCAATTCCCATTTGAGATCCAATATTTTTTAATAGAGATAATCTTGGACCTGGATTAACAATTAAATTTGACATAGATTCTAAAGGAAGAAACTGAGTAATTTTTTTGTCGATATCACTTCCCGGAAAAACCTTAAAAGCTAAGAAACCTCTAATTATGGTTTCGATTATATTCCACACTAAAAGAAAACCTAATGCAAAAGCAGAGCGTTTTACTAAAATCCCAAGGAATAAGCAGAAAGAAAAGAATCCGGTTAATTTTACAAAAAAGGCAAGAAGATAACCTAAATCGCTAAAAATAATACCAATTTCAGTGTATGAAGAGAAAATCAATCCCAATATTAAACTCATAACAAAAATGAAAACAGTTGAGATAAATGCAAATAAAACAACTGTAAGGAATTTTGAGAGTATAAATTCTTTTTTACTTAAACCATCAATCAGGTTTTGTTTTAATGTTCCATAGCTGTATTCGTTAGCCATCATAGAAACAATTACAATAGCAAGAAACAATTTTAAGATAGCTGCTACATAAGTATTAAAATGCCATATAAAAGGAAAATTAAAGATTCCCATTTCGGCCAAATGAAATTTGAATGGACCAATATCAAATTTAATTGAGGCAATTAAAGCGATAAAAGAAAGCAGGATAAAATACGTTAATGTTAAGATGCGGCTGGCTTTGTTCATCCAGATTTTTTGCAATTCTATAGAGATAAGTCTGTTCATGGCTTAGTTAGATTTTTGGATTGGTATTTTTGGTTAATTCTAAAAACTGTGCTTCCAGACTATTTTTACGTTTTATCAAATGACTTAAAACAATGTTTTTTGAGAATAAAAACTGATTCAATTCTGAAGCTGATAAGTCAGATTTTAAATACACCAGAACCTTTCCGTCTTCATCTTTAATTTGTGCTACTGCCTGATGCCCTTCTAAAACAGATTTCAATGCAGCGTTATCATTTGAAGAAATTTCAAAGAAACCTTCATTAGCAGACATTCCATCTACAGAACCAGAATATAAAACTTCGCCTTTTCGCAAAACAATAACGTGCGAACATACTTTTTCTACTTCGTCTAATAAGTGCGAAGCCAGTAAAATGGTAGTTCCCTGCGAAGCAATTTCTTTAATAATATCTCTAATCTGATGAATTCCCTGCGGATCTAAACCGTTTGTTGGTTCATCGAGAATTAAAATTTCAGGATCATTTAAAAGTGCAGACGCAATAGCCAGACGCTGTTTCATACCTAAAGAAAAAGTGCTGAATTTTGAATCTTTTCTTTCGGTTAAACCAACAAGATCAAGCTTTTCTTTAATTTTAGAATAATCAATACTTTTAATTTTACAAACCAGTTTAAGGTTTTCTTCGGCCGTCATGTATGGATAAAAATTTGGACGCTCGATAATAGCACCAACTTTTTTTAAAGCTTCATGCGTTTCAATATTTCCGTCAAACCACTTATAATCGCCCGAAGTTTTGTTTACAACATTTAAAACAATTCCAAGAGTAGTTGATTTTCCGCTTCCGTTAGGGCCTAGAATTCCGTAGACATGGCCTTTTTGTATGCTAAAAGATACATTTTTAAGAGCCTGAATTCGCCCGTATCTTTTACTGAGATTCTGAATAGTAAGGATGGTTTCCAAATTTATTTCGGTTTTAGTTTTAAGTAAGACGAATCAACTTACATATTGTTACGCCAAATTTATTTTTATAATCTTATTGATGTAAATTTGTAATAAAGATATTCAAAATGAGCGAACCTTTAATGGTGTTAAAAAAACCGTCTTTTCCTTTAACACAGCCACTTTTAAGTTATTTAGACAGATTCGAGCGTATTTCGAAAGTTTCTGTGTTTTATGATGACTTACTGCGGTTTTCCGGTTCGATTAATGTTTATGATAAAAATGAAACCGATACTCTATGGATTCGGGTTTATTACAGTGAATTTGAAAGAAATGAAATCGATCTAAATCTCAAAAAAATCTATTCTCTTTTACATTCTGATGGAAACAATGAGATTATTCAGTATCTAAATGTTGATGCCATTGACTATTGCACTTTTGGAAATTCAAAACCATTTCGAATTAAAGTAAGAAATATTCTAAATGACAATTACGTTCATTTCTACATAAAAAAGGCTGATGCTTCGAGAATTTACGGATTAGAGTTAGAAGATATACTTTCGCCGGACAAAATCAACTTTTTGGTTTATAACGATACTTTAATCGAGGAACACATTATTGGGATTCCGGGCGATGTTTTTATGGATACTTTGCTGGACAAATGTACCGAAATGGAAAAAGCACAAATAGCGAAAGAGTTTGTAAAATTCAACGAACGCTGTATGATTAGGCTCTTGGGCGATATGAGAGCGTACAATTATGTAATTGTCCCAATTCACGATTTTGATCAGGTAGTTTATAAAATACGTCCAATTGATTTTGACCAGCAGTGTTACGAAGGTAATTTTAAAGTTTATCGTCCGCAGTTTTTCAAGGAAAATTATCCAATGATTAAACTGATTAAAGAGAAATTAGAAGAACGTTCAATTATTCAGTACAAAGACGAAGAAAGAGCAATTCTTGCAAAACGTATTCATTCTGCCGAGACCAGAATAAAAAAATTACTGAACATAATGTGCCACGATACCATTTCGACACAAGAACATTTAGATCAGTTAAAAATGGAATTGTACCGATATACCAACGATATGAAATTTAAAAATGCCAAATCAATGGGACATATCATGCACGCTGCTTTTGAATTTATTACCCGTAATTTTAAAAACACTAACTTAGTTTAAAGTTTTAGCTACTCCCGATAGTTATCGGGATTCACAGATTAAAATGATTTTTTGCAATTCTTTAATCATTATAATCTCTGAAATCTGTGGCTGAATAAAAAAAAACAATCTTATGAAAAAAACTTTTTTAATAGCTGTTTCTATAGTTTTATTGGCTTGTCAGCAGCAATCAGGCAACGATTTGAAAACGCTTTATTCGCTGCCGAAGAAATTAAAAGAAGTTTCGGGAATTACTTATTTTCCCGAAACCAATATAATTTATACTCTTGAAGACAGCGGTAATAAAAATGCTCTTTATGCCATCAATTCTAAAGGGAAATTAGAAAAAACGATTACAATATCAAACGCTTCAAATGTTGATTGGGAAGATATTACAAAAGATAAAGCCGGAAATATTTATATTGGGGATTTTGGAAACAATGATAACAAACGCAGAGATTTGTGTATTTACAAAATTGCCAAAAATCAGTTAAGTAAAGATGTGGCTTCCGCCGAATATAAAATCTCATTCTCTTATCCTGAACAAACTGAATTTCCGCCAAAGAAAAAAGAAATGTTTTATGATGTTGAAGGTTTTTTTGAACAAAATGGTTATTTCTACCTTTTTACAAAAAACAGAAGCAAAGGTTTTGACGGAACAGCTTTTATCTACAAAATCAAAAATGCAGCCGGAACTCAAAAAGCAGTAAAAATAGGAGAGTTTAAAACCTGCAATAATTACAATCATTGTGTTTTGACCAGTGCATCAATAAGTCCTGACGGAAAAAAAGTGGCTTTGTTAAGCCATGATAAAGTCCTTTTATTTAAAGGTTTTAAAGGAGATTTATTTCATAAAGGAACTCAAACAGAATTAAATCTAAATCATTTTTCTCAAAAAGAAGCCATCGTTTTTAAAGACAACAACACCCTTTTAATCGCAGATGAAAAAGCTGATAAAATAGGAGGGAATATTTATGAGTTTAAGCTTCTAAGTCACTAAGTTTCTAAGATGTTAATAAAAAAGTTAGCCGCGAATTCACGAATTATATTTAAATAAAATCGTGAAATTGCGGCTTAGCATCTTAGTATCTTAGAACCTTAGCAGCTTTTTAAAAGCTGTACGCTGCTCCAAAAATAACCCGTCCAATTTCATCAGGAGATTTAAAGTACGAGATTCTGGCAGTTAAAACATTAATGGCATTTAACCAAAGTCCGCCTCCGTAATCCTGATGCCATTTTCTTGAATTTTCGCCGTCAAGCCAAACCCTTCCATAATCAAAACCGCCTAGAATTCCGTAAGTAAACGGAGCAATTGTTTTTCTAATTCTGCCTATGCTTAAACGCAAATCAGAACTTTGAGAAAAATATGAATTTCCTAAAAAACGTTCATTTCTAAAACCACGTAAATCAGTATCTCCTCCAAGTGAAGCACCTTGGTAGAATTCGTAGTTATTATTTAAAATAGCTTTTCCTTTTAGATAAGTTGCTAAAACCAGTTTACCGTTTTTGTCAATTCGGTGAGTAAAACCTAAAACACTTTCAAGCGTTGGGAAATTTTTCTTGGTTTCCTCTAAATTAGTTGTCCAAGTTCCGGCAATCATAAAATACATTCCAAGAGTTGGTTTGGCAGCAAAATCAGAATTTTTAAAAAGATATTTTACTTTCAAACTTCCGTAATTCTGACTGCTGAAAACATCCGGATTTACAATATTTGGAGTGTCAATAAATCTATTACTCGTTTCCTCAACTGTCATTCTCTGGAAAATAGGCTGAATGCTAAATTCGCTTCCGTATCTTCCAACGTGTCTAATGGCTCCAGAAGCATTAAATTTACGAATACGAACACGGTTGTAATCCATGCTTAGGTCATCATCATATTGAGATTCATTTCCGTATCCAAAATAGTTCATTGCAAAATTTGGCGTAGTATAAAGTGATTCAACATCAATAACCCATTTTCCTAACAAACCAGGGAAATGTGCGGCATAATTAAATTCTAAACCACCAGTTGCAAAATAATAAAAGGCATTTAAAACATGTCTTTGCGTATACGGGTTCTGCTTGAAATTATTCACCGTATAATTTAAATTAATACCCAATTTCACGCCATCATCAGGATTAAATCCAATATTTGGAAGACCTGAAATTACGTTATATTTCGGTTTTTCATAATTATACAAGTTAACATCATAATCGTCTGTCAGCTGCGTCTGCGTTTTAGAATCTAGGTTATAAGTGTTTTCTTTTGATTTAAAATCGTAAACAATAACCTTTCTTCCGTTTTCAATATTGTAAGTGTCATTATTCTGACCACCTATTAAACGAACTTTAATTTTTGATTTTTGATCGCCTTTTACTTCAAAAACATCATTATCATCTAAACCATAAATCCATAAGTTTTTGGTCTTAGCATCAGTAAGTGTTTTTGAGTATTGCAATTCATCGCCGTCTTTTTTAACTCTGTAAACCTGAACTTCAATGCTTTTTTTAGCATTATGGTTCAAAACAAATTTATCTTTTTTATCAGTTCCGGCAATCATAACTGTTTTACTTAAAACATCAGAATATTTAACAGCATATTTTTGAAGATCTTTTTTCCTGTTTTTTAGTTTTCGGATAATTTCAGCAACCGTTTCATCCTGTACTTCTTTAGGCATATTTTTAAAAGCATTTTCGATGTCGCTGTCAGATAAATTTTCCTGAATAAATTTAGCCTGTTCAACCCATTCTTTTTCGCCTGATGTTCTTAAAAAAGCCAAATCCATTGGATACGGTTCTCTGCTCAGCCATTTCACATTGCCAATTCGGTCTTTAAAACTTCTCATATGGCGAAGTGCCGGAATATTCATTAAAATAGAAAGTAAAGCACCATCATACTTTACAAAAGCCTGATCTCTGTCACGCGGAATTGGTCTGTAAATAACTTTACCGTCTTTTTTAAATTCTGCCCAGCGCCATTGGTCGCTGTGTCTGTCCCAGTCGCCAATTAATATATCAAACAAACGGGCTTTTATATATTCCTTTTCATCAACACTGTATTTTTCATCTTTGTGTAAATTCAGCATCATATCATCAGTACCAATTATATTACTTGGATTTCCAAAGTTCTTTCCGTCTAAATGGTTATCAGCCGGTCTTTCTTCTACCATATAAAGCTGGTCTCCAAATCCGGCATTAAATTCTCCTAAACCATTTTGTTTTGGTACATAATATAAAATTGGATTAGTATGCAAAACGCCAATCTTATCAGACATACTGCCAATTACAAACGGAGCATACGGGTGCGAAGTTGTATAAAAATCAAACAAGAAACTTTCTGTATAAGTATCTTCAAAATCATTTACTACATATTGGTCTTTAAAAGCCACAGATTGTAAAAATACCGTTGCACTTTTTTTCATGCCTCGCAATACGTATTCACGTCCTTTTGGATCAGACATTCTTAAAGAAACAGATTGATGCCCGCCGCCTTCGCGAATAGGTTTCAATCCGCCTTTTAAAGTATCTACAGTTGCTGCTTTTACATCAATTGGCATACTGTAGTATTTTCTGTAATGCTGTCCGAACAGGAATTTATGAAACAAACTTTTATCGGTCATTTTGGCTGAATAGATAGAAGTTGTAATTCTTGAAGGAAACTTATTCGGAATATCCGAAGCCCAATTGATTTCTTTAGCTTTTATAATTTCTTTTTCAAAAAGCAGTTTCTCTTTATTATTTTCATTTCCATAAAAAGAAACTTTAGCATCGCCGCTTTTATACAAAGTTAAGGCTGCGTAACCATTGCCTCCGTATGAAAAATCATTTTCGTTGATTGCTCTCGCAGCTTCAGATTTTGAACCGGCTCCGCTGATAATCTGCTGAATATTTTCTTTGCTGATATATTGTAAATTGTGATCGTGACCCGAAACTACAATTACATTTTTCTGTTTCTGCAAAAGCGTTTTAATTCGCTTGGCATAAATAGTATATTGTTTGTTTTGAATATCCTGCGGACTTACTCCAGAAGTTTTTCTCAGTAAATTGATGAAAGAACCAATTACCGGAAGCGGAATTTTTTTCTCTAACGGAAATAACTGCTTCTCTAACGAGAATTGTCCTCCATGCGTTCCGTTGCTCAGCAAAGGATGATGAATGGCAAGAACAACTGTTTTTTCCTGATTTTTATTTAAGATATTTTCAAGCTCCTCAAAAAAAGCTTCTCTGGTTTTTATCTCGCAATTGTCGTTGATAGTGGGGTGATTATCCCAATCTTCCAGAAACCATTCACTGTCAATGGTTACTAACGTTGTAATGCTATCAATTTTGACATCTTCAATGGCACAGGATTTTCTTGGCAGAAATGCTTTTTTATCATCTAGTTTTTTTGTCACAAAATCGGCCTGACTTTCGAGCCCTTTAATACCGCTGTACCAATCATGATTTCCGGGAATAAAAATGGTTTTGCCTTTATAACCTTTAGCCAGTTTTAACTGATTTTTGAGTTTGGTTTCTGCAAGTTCTTTATCTTCAGCATTTTTATCAGCCGGAAAACCTTTTGGATAAATATTATCGCCTAAAAAAAGAAGAGTCGATTTTTTACTGGCTTTTTTAAGCCTGTCATGCAATAATTCTAATGTTTGCTGCGCCTGTTCTTCGTCAGCATTTCCGGCATCTCCAACAAGATAAAAAGTATGGGCAATTTTTATAGTATCTGTTGCGTTTTCAGTTTCGTTAGCACTCACATTTTTTCCATATTGCGCTTTGCGCGTTGCACAGGAATAAATGAAAAGCAGTGTTATAATTGCTAATGAAAAGTTTTTAATCTTAGCAATAAAATGATTATCCAAAAACAATTTCATAATTTAGTGGTGTAAAAATATTCTTTTATGAATCTAATAGAACAATCCGAAGATTTCGTCAGTAATTTACTCAAAGATAAACTTTCTAATTTATATTCTTATCATAATTTTAACCATACTTTCACAGTTGTTACTGCGGTAAAAGAGTTATGTAAAAAAGAAGATGTTGAACATGATGATAAAGAGGCACTTTTAGTGGCAGCTTGGTTTCATGACACAGGATATGTTGATGGTTATGAAAACCATGAAAGCAAGAGTGTAAAAATTGCATCTGATTTTTTAAAAGAAAAAGGAAAATCAGATAAGTTTATAGAACTTGTTTCCAGCTTAATTCTGGCTACGGCAAAAGAATATGAACCTAAAACGCATTTAGAAAAAATTATAAAAGATGCAGATTATGCCCATTTAATGGGAACTGAGTATACGACAACCTGCGAATTACTGCGTTTAGAATTAAAAAACACAGGAATAGTTAGTTTTACAAATGCAGAGTGGACAAAAGAAAATCTGAATTTTTTATTAAATAAACACAGGTTCTATACGGATTATGCTTTAAGAAAATGGCAGCCTTTAAAAGAAAAAAACCTGCTTTTGATTCAGAAAAAAATAAACAAACAAGAATTAAAAGCTGCCGCTGCAATTGAAGAAGACAATAAAAAGAAAGACAAAGAAAAACCAGAGCGCGGTATTGATACTTTGTTTCGTGTTACGCTTGGAAACCATACTCGTTTAAGCGGTATTGCCGATAGTAAAGCGAATATTTTATTGTCTGTAAATGCAATTATTATTTCGATCGCACTTTCTACAATTATTCCAAAACTTGACAGTCCAAAAAACGCCCATTTGGTGGTGCCGACATTTATTATGCTGATGTCGAGTGTTATCACAATTATTTTTGCAATTCTTTCTACAAGGCCAAAAGTAACTTCGGGATTTTTTACACGAGGTGATGTTGAAGCCAGAAAAGTCAATTTAATGTTTTTTGGAAATTTCTATAAAATGCCTCTTGAAGATTACGATTGGGCAATGAATGAAATGATGAAAGACCGAGATTATCTTTATTCGACCATGATTAAAGATTTGTATTACCTTGGATTGGTTTTACAGCGAAAATATAATCTGCTGAGAATTGCTTACAACTTTTTCATGTTCGGATTAATTATAACTGTAATTTCATTTGTAATTGCTTTTAAATCAATTTAGTTTTTCAAATTAGTCTCTTATATGTAGCTCAAAATACAGAAAGCTTTGTCGAAGTTTAAAACTTGACAAAGCTTTTTTAAAATATTATATAGAAACTGGTATGTTTATATGTGTTTAAATGGAAAAAAGACCAGCTATTTAGTTGAGCTCATCTAATAAATCCTGATAGGTAATTTTTTTCATTTTTGAAGCATTGGTGTTGTTAATCACCTTTACGCGAATTGCTTTTAAACCAGAAACTCCCTGAAGATCTTCGACTTCAAATTGCTCTATTGAAGGTTCAAGAATTTTTTTGTGCTGTAAATATTTAATGTATTTTAAATATTCAGCTTCTTCACTATTTTGAGAATAAACAATTGTAATTTTCTCTTTTTCAGTAATACGTTCGTTAGTTCCTTTAATATGCGATTTATCGATACGTTTTTTTACAACTTCATATCTGGCATTATAGGTTCCGTCAACATCAAAACGTTTTTCATCCATTCTAAAACGAATAGAAAGCGGAGAACTAAAAACCAAAATCAGCGAAGTCACATCCAATTCATACGGAAGCGATTCTTTAAGCTGATGATGTTCTAATTCCATTTCGCATAAAGTCTGCAGCTGCCATAAACGCAGATTATGCAGGTACATAATATCAAAGGGTTTTGTTGGCGAAATCGATGCCCCAATGTATAAATTATGTTCAACACCATCAGTTTTAAAACGCTCGTAATAATGCGGATAAATCTGCTGTGCTTCAACTTGTTTTTTATCTAAAACCGAAGCCAGTTTTTTATTGATAATCGACATTGCATTATCAAATTTCTTTCTTTCCTGATAAAACATTCCTGTTTTTTCATCCAGACTTTCAAAATACAATTCTTCTAACTTTTCGTTTTTAGCATTGCTTTTTGTGTTTTTCAGGATCGGGTGAATTTCTTCTTCGATATAACGCTGAATATGTTGTTCCATATCTGCTTTCAGCGGAAAATCTAATTCACTTCTAAGCGATTCTAATTCAAATTTTCTTTGTTCTAAAAGTACCAGATTAGAATTTGGGTCCTGATTGTCGAAAATTTCCAACAAGGCAGTCAATTGATTTTTTAAATCAATTTTAACCGTTTCATTTCTATGTTCAGAAGAACCTTTAATATCTATTTGACCATATAAAGGGAATACATTTTTAAATACGATTTCCTTAAAAATGTAATCTTTAGTATGGCTTATATTTTGAAAGTAATTTTGTGACTCTTTTCTAAATTTCCAATATACACTTGGGTGAATTGTTGTGTACTCACGCTGAATAATCGCTTCAATCTGATGCTGCATGTCAGTATTGTAACGATCGATGGTATCAGTTAAATACGGTAAAACCAAATCTAATTTTATTGCATTTACACTGTTTAAATCTCTAGGGTTTTCAGAAACCAATTCGACAATTCCTAATAAATGATCGTCTTTAATTACCGGAGCAAAAACACAGCTTTGAATACCTTGTTTAAGCAAATGCTCGCCAAGTTTTTTATTACTGGATTCTTCAATAAATTTTTTAACGTTCGAAATGACAAAAGGTTCTTTGTTATCCAGAAGATTCTCGAATGAACAGCCAAAAAAAGCATTTTTGCAATCCATTTCCTGATCTGATTTCAAAAGATAACTTTCCATATGATTATCAAACTTCATTGGTCTGATAAACTTTTCTTCCTCAGGATTGTAAATTATAAAACCCACTTTTAAACTTGGAATTTTAAAAATAGATCTAAAGATATTTTCTACAATATCTGTAGAAGTTACTCTCGTATTGTCTGGTTTTAATAAATTACTTTTTAATGTAGAAATAGCACTTTCTGTAGTAGCATCAAATAAAGAAACAATTCCAAAACCTTTTAAAATCCAGCTTCCCGGAGGAAATTTAGATTTCCATAAATCAATATCATTGTAGTTGTCTATCAATTGATCGATGTCATCTTGTGAAAGTTCTACTGATTTTTCGGTAGGAATAATTTCCATGAAATCAGCATTGTACATGATTCTATAATGTCTTTCTACACCTTCTTCATCAGGAATATCGTAGAAAAAAGGTTTGCTGAAATCTACATTTTGATTGTAATGATATGCCAAAATCAAACAACAGTTGTTTACATAAAATTGATGATCATCAAAATCACGAATTTCCATATAAAATTCATCTCCGGCATTACGCAGAATTTTTTTGAAACGTTCTGTATAATTAAACGAGATGTTTTGAAACGGAATTGTAATTGCTTTTATTTCGTTGTGAGTCAGAGCCGTTGGAAATAAATCAGCAGCTATATTTTTAATTAAAGCTTCATTGTTTCGAATAGAATTAAGATCACGAATTCCGGTTCTAAATTCCGGAAAAGCATCAATTTCTTTTAAAATGGCTTTGGCATAGTTAGATCGGTAATCAACATCAGATAAAGCAATTTCTTCAAAAGATTCAATTAGTTTATGAAATGAGATTATCGTTTCGAAAGGACTTTCTTTAGGTACGTGTCGATCCATCTGATAATTTTTTTTGAAATACAAAATTAAGCATAAATTAAGAATCAACGGCATTTTACAATTTCTTTCGCTTATAGTTTCATAGACATAAGCCCTTGTAAATAGGCGTTTTTCTAACCGCGTAATTATTTTAACTAAAAATTAACAATAACAATAACGGAACGATCGTTCCGTTATTGTATCTTTGTACCATAATAATTGAATAATCAATAACTTAAATAACAAATAAAATGAAAAATTTAGAAAACAAAGTAGCAATCGTAACAGGTGGAAATAGTGGAATTGGGTACGCAGCTGCTGCCGAATTAGCATCAAAAGGTGCAAAAGTAATTGTAACAGGAAGAAACAAAGAAGCTTTGGCAAAAGCAGAAACAGAATTAAATGTTACTGGAATTGTGGCAGACCAATCTGATTTAAAATCAATTGATAATTTAGTAGAAGAAGTAAAAGCAAAATTTGGGAAAGTTGATATTTTATTCCTGAATGCAGGAATTGCTGCTTTTGCTCCGGTAGACTCAGCTTCAGAAGAACATTATGACAGTATAATGAATGTTAATGTAAAAGGAGTTTATTTTACAGTTCAAAAAGTACTGCCAATTTTAAATGACGGAGGTTCTATTATTTTTAACACTTCTGTAAATGCTCAATTAGGAATGCCGGGTTCAAGTGTATATGGAGCAAGCAAAGCAGCAGTTTTATCTTTAAACAGAATATTTGCTGCCGAATTAGCTTCAAGAAAAATCAGAGTAAATGCAGTTTCTCCTGGTCCAATTGAAACCCCTTTGTATGGTAAAGTAGGTTTAGAAAAAGAAGAAGTAGAAGGTTTAGGAGCAGCTTTGGGAGAAAAGATTTTGTTGAAACGTTTTGGTCAGGCTTCTGAAGTTGCAAAAACAATTAGTTTTCTTGCTTCTGATGATTCATCATTTATTACAGGAACAGAAATTGTTGTTGACGGCGGACTTACTGTAAATACAGTATTATAATTTTTTTGACTTATTCAGGAACGATTGTTCCGTATTTTTAATATCTTTGTAAAAGAATTTAATTTGAATATCATGGCTAGAGCGAAAGAATTTAATGAAGATCAGGTTTTAGATAAAGCAATTGAAATTTTTTGGTACAAAGGTTATAACGGAACTTCTGCTCAGGATTTGGTAAATCATTTAGGATTAAGCCGTTCGAGTTTGTATGATACTTTTGGCGATAAACAGAAACTGTTTGCCAGAGCTTTAAAAAAATATCATGATGAAAATTATATTAAGATTAAAGAAATACTCGAAACAGCAACAAATATAAAAGAAACACTTAGCGTAATTTTTAAGCTGGCTGTAGTAGAAAGTCTCGAAGACCGAATTACGAAAGGTTGTTTTATGGTAAATTCAGCTGTAGAACTTGCTATGCATGATGCTGATATCGCAAAAATTGTAAACGATAACCGAAAAATCATGGAAGAAGTTTTTTACACAGCTGTAAAAAAGGGGCAGGAGCTGGGGCAGATTTCGTCTAAGCAAGAAGCCAGATCTTTAGCTCGTTTTATTTTTAACAATTACTCCGGAATAAGGGTTTTGGCGAGAGCAGGCGAGAGAGACAAACAAGTTTATGATGATATTTTAAAATCGATTTTCGCATTGTTTTAGAAAATCAATTTCAATAAAAAACGGCAGTTACATTTGTAACTGCCGTTTTTTGTTTTAAGTAAGTAATAGAAAATGAAAACTTCTTAGCTTTTTTCTTCTTTATTGAAATACACTAAGTAGTAATACATTTGTTTTTCTTCATCCCAGCCTTTTTCAACAAATTTTTCTGCACTTTCAGGGTTAATAAAATCCATTTTAATCTGAATATGAGTATCCAGATTAATAACGTTTTTAATTGATTTTCTAGCGTCAGAAACTGCTGCGTTTGCAATAGGGAATGAGGTCACATCTTCGATGCTGTATTTTTCTCCTTTATCAACTTTATAGTTTTTAAATTCAGGAATTAATTCAGGATTGTCTAATACTTCATTCAAGAAATTCTGCTCTTCAAACTGATCATTTTTAGCGAAATAATTCACAGATCGGTTCATAAACATTACTTCCTCTTTCTTGTCTTCAGCTGGCAAAACAACGTCTTTTGCGAAGTTCTGGCAGAATTTTAAATATTTTTTAGTGATGAAATTTTCATCTTCAAAAGCGTCTACAGACAAAAAGTGCTCTAACCAGTAACGCGCATCATAACGGTTGCTGTCTACAGTCAGGATTTTGTAGCCTTCTTCTTTTTTGTAGTTAAAAATTAAACATCCTTTGTCTAGTTTGCTCAGGTTAATTCCTTGCTGCAGGATCATTTCCAGGTTGCTTCCGTTTTCTTCAAACTGTAAAAAGTCGGCTTGTAATTCACTTTTAAAAATTCCAATTGCATCAACAACATTGTTATCAATACTCAGATTTGTTAAATAAGTAACATAAACCTCTCCGTTTTTAATGTGCGGGTGATTTGACTGCTCGTATAAATGTTTTGTGATTTTTTTAGAAACCTCATGAACATTAGCCGGATTAGCAAAAATTTCAGTTGCATATTTAAACATGTCGTTGTAGTCCAAGTCCACTTCGTGTGCAAACTGATAATAGTTTTCTTCTTTCTCTCTAAAAGGCTTAAAAAAGAATTCTTTTATCAAAGGAACAATCTCATCATTTAAATTAAATGGCTGCTCTGATAAAAAAATAGCCTCATTACGGCTTTTGTTTCCCACGCGGTGTATTGCCAGCGTGTCGATGTGGGTGTTGAATAGGTTGATCATATTTTTAAGGTGCTGAGGTTCTAAGATGCTAAGGTACTAAGGTTTAGTTCTGTCTTTTATTTTTTTTATAAAAGAAACTAACATTCTTTCTACTTCGCGGCTATCCTCGTATAATTTGTTAAAATCTTCTTCTTTTAGATAAGATATGTTTTTTGCTATTTCTAATTGCGTTTGCATTTCAAACAGAGAACCAATTGAAATACTTAAAAACCGTAAAAGTTCTTTGTCACTTTCTCTTCCATATCCTTCGGCAATATTGCTGGGAATAGAAATCGAACTGCGTCTAATTTGTGAAGTTAGTCCTAAGACTTCTTCTTTGGGAAATTTGTTTGTTAAGGAATAAATTTTGGTAATCAAGGTCATAGATTTCTGCCAAACCAATAAAGTTCTAAAATTGCTCATTTCTTATTTTTAAATTAAATATAAAAATAAGAAAAATCCCTCAATTTAAAACCTTAGAACCTTAGCATCTCAGAACCTTAGAACCTCAAAAAACTAATTCCAATTCTCCTCAAATCCATAATCCTCGAAACTGTCATCTCCTTCGAACATGTCTAGATCGTCTTCATCTAGGTCGTCTTCAAATTCTCCGTAGATATCGTTGTGCATATCATCGGCTTCAAAGTTTTTTTCAAGAGCTTCGTCTGGCATTTCACCATGAGAAAATAAAGTTTCCGGGTAAGTTGCTCCAACAGCTTCATCTTCAACAGCAGCTAATTCTACTAAGAAAGTCCACATGCTGATGAAATCGTAAACGTAGATAATCTTTGTATTTTGTTTATCTAAAATACTAGACAACGGATAATCGTTCATGGTTCTTATTTCGCCAGGAACATCTCCTGTATCAAAAAGAGGAATTTCATCTTCCTGATTCCAAGTTTCATCACAAGTATAGAATGAAGCCACTTCAGATCCGTCAAAACCAAAAGCGTTGAAGATTGCATTGTGTAAATCTTCAAGAGTATCGTCTTCAAGAATTGCAATGTCTCTAAAAATATCTTCTTCGGCGTCTAGAATTACTCTAAATTTATAAACCATAATCTTTGTTTTTATTGAGAGGTCAAAGGTAAAATATAAAAAACGAAATCCGAATTGTGAATTACGATTTGTTGAAAAGATTTTTTCATTTTTCTGATTAAGTCTGTCGACTGTCAGGCTGAGCGGAGTCGAAGCCCTAATACAACGAGAAAACCCTTCGACTTCGCTCAGGGTAACATACAATAGTTCAAAACTATCTACCTGTCAATCTCTTTCTAATTTTATGATAATGTTTGTGATACGTGCTGTGGCTTGGATAGCTTCTGCTTGAAGTCATATTGTTAAAAACCAATGCGGTTAAAAGTAAAATCATAACTCCTGTAAAAACAGGCGAAAGCACATACATGTAACCTAAAGCTTTTACTTTTTCGGTACCAATAACAGCGATTAAAGCCGTTGCTCCTCCAGGCGGATGAAGTGTTTTGGTAATCTGCATTAGAATTATGGCGATCGATACCGCCAGCGGTGCTGCGATATACATAATATCCGGAACCAATTTATTTACGGTTACGCCAACAAGAGCAGAAAAAACATGTCCGCCAACTAAATTTCTTGGCTGAGAAAAAGGGCTCTGGATAATTCCGTAAACTAAAACACTTGAAGCTCCAAAAGAGCCAATTAAATAAACGGCATCGCTTCCGGAAAAATGCATCGATTGAACGTAAGCTAAAATTCCTATTCCAACGAAAGAACCTAAAAATGACCAAAAGTGTTCTTTATAATCAATTAAAGTTTCTTTGTAAAGAATGTAACGTGTTTTGCGATAGCTTCTTTTTATTTTTTCAGTTGGCATTATTGTGGTATTATATTTTACTCGTTATGCTTTTAAATATACTTTGCTGTATGTTTTTAATCTTCAGATTTTATGATTAGTCTGAAATTATTTAGTCAAGCTTGGAGCGTAACTGTATACTGTATAAGGATAAATTGTTTTTGCAGTATATTTTGAAATTAAACAAACGGCAAGAATTGGTAAAAACAAAGTATAGTCGTTTGTTAAGCCGCAAACCAAAAAGATAGCGGTAAAAGGTGCGTGAATGCTGGCGCTTAAAACGGCTGCCATTCCGAGAATCATAAAATTGACCGGAATTACATTTACATGAAAAAAGCTGTTTAAAACCGAGGCCAGTAATAATCCTAAAAAAGCTCCGATGAATAAACTAGGTGCAAAAACACCTCCGTCGCCTCCTGAAGCCAATGTAATGGATGTAACTATAGGTTTTAAAATTAATATTGCAATAAAAGTCAGTGCCAAAGTTATGGTTAAAGGAAGCTGAGATGAAGTTCCAAAAATTCCTTTAACAGCATGATATCCTTCTCCGTATAATTGAGGGAAAAAGAATAGCGAAACACTTAAAACAGCTGAACCAATAATGATTTTATAATAATGCGTATCGATTTTTCCGAATTGAGATTTGAAGAATAAAACACATTTAGTTAAATACACCGAATTCATTCCCGCCAAAATTCCAAGAAGAATAAAATATGGGATTGCTTTTAACTGCCAGGATACAATTGAAACCGCAAATAAAGGTTCTTCTTTTAAAATGGTAAGCAAACCAAAAGCAATCGAAACAGAAATTAAATTAGAGATAACAAAAGCTCGTGTCACTTTTCGTGAAATTACTTCAAAAGCAAACAAAACTCCTGCAATTGGACTGCTGAAAAGTGCTGTAACTCCAGCTGCTACACCCGCACAAATTAATTCGGTTTTGTACTGGCGGAAAACATTTTCTTTTTCATGGGCAACAGAACCAATCGTTGCCGTTGCAACAACTGTTGAAACTTCAATTCCGGTTGAACCTCCAAAAATAACAGTCAATAATCCGTTTATAAAGTGAGATGGAATTTTATAAGATGGGAGGTTTTTAGATTTTGAAGCCGTACTTTCAAAAACTTCTTTGATGCCTTTATTTTCTTTTTTCTTAAAAAGATTTTGTCTCAGGAAATAAATTATTGATAACCCAAAAACCGGAAAAACGATATAAAATATAGGATGAACTGATACTTCGTGAAAGAAGATTTCTTCGTAATATTCGGTTATTTTTTTAAGTGATATTCCGAGGAAAGCTGACAGAAAGCCAATTAAAATAGAAACAATAACTAATTTTCGGAATTTGATAAATTGATGATTTTTTTTGATTTGCGCCGTTTTGTTCATCAGAAGTAAATTTGAATCCGCACTTTTTTTATGCGGATTACAAAATTAAGCATCAAATTCGGTTTTTTATAGGAAATCTTCAATTTAGTGTGTTAAAATGGATATAAATAAGAAAATTCTCTCGAATTAAGTTTTGCTTTAAAAGTACTAGACGCAAAGTTTTTTCTCATGTTTGTCATTTCGACCAAGGAGAAATCTTAAGAAACTCTACCATTTTCTGTAAAGATTTCTCTTTTGAAATGACAAACTCTATATTATAATTATAGCAATAAATGAGAAACCTTTGTCCCTTTGTTCCTCTGCACCTTTAAACCTTAACACCTATCTCTCATAAAACTCAATAGGCAGTAAATCAGGATCTGCAATAAAAGTGAAACGTTTGTTTGTAGTTTCATCAATTCTTATCGGTTCTGATTCGATGTTTTTTGAGGTTAAAAAAGCAACAGTTTCATTTAAATTAATTACTTCAAATGCTAAATGGCGCAGTCCAACGGCTTCTGGACGTGAAGGACGTTTTGGAGGATTCGGAAAAGAGAATAATTCTACAACGTAAGTGCCGTTTAAAGCCAAATCTAATTTATAAGACTGGCGTTCTTCACGATAGATTTCCCGGATAATCGTTAAGCCTAAAATCTGAGTATAGAAATATTTAGATTTTTCGTAATCAGAACATAAAATGGCAATATGGTGAACTTTATTAAGGGTAAGCATTTATTTTTTTGTTTCAGATTCCTGATTTAATTTTCGAATTACTTTTGCGGGATTTCCAACTGCCAGCGAATTGTCTGGAATATCTTTGGTAACTACAGATCCGGCTCCAATAACGCAGCCTTTACCAATTGTAACTCCGGGGCAGATAACCGAATTTCCGCCAATCCAGCAGTCATCGCCAATTGTAACGGAATAAGCATTTTCCAGTGATTTTCTTAATTCAGCGTCAAGCGGATGCGAAGCCGTGTAAATTTGAACATTTGGCGCAATAAACACATTTGATCCAATATTTACAGGAGCGCAGTCTAAAACCACACAGTTCACATTAAAGTATACATTTTCTCCGCAAAAAATATTATAACCATAATCACAATGAAAAGGAGGTTCGATATAAAAACCGGCTCCGGTATTTGGAATTAGTTCCTTTAGAATTTCTTTTGCTTTTTTGGTAACTCTGTATTCTTTTACATTGAGGCTGTGAAGGAGATTTTTAGCATTTCGGCGTCCTTTTACCAATTCAGGATCAAAGGCGTTATAATATTCGCCAGAGATCATTTTTTCTTTTTCAGTTTTCATATTGTGTATTACATTTTCGTCTTGGCGATCTTATCCTGTATTCTTGTGATTTCCTTACATTCTGTATTCATCGGCATTTAAGGATTTTGCCCTATTATCATCGTATTTTGTTTCAGTTTCCTGAGCAAATCCTGCAGAACTTACTGCTAAAAAAATGAAACTGAAAGAGACTTTTTGATGATTATGAATTTTTAAAGCAGTTTCTTTAAAATAACAATCTGCCCTAAATGATACACATCATGCTGAATAATTCCGTGCAGATGTTCATAATAACTGTGGCCGTTATTAACGTATATTTTTGCCAGATCGGCATCATCAAAATCTTCAAAAAATGCATTCCATGATTCTTGTGATTTTGCTAAGGTTTGAAGAGACTGTTCCCAAGCAGCTTCAGAGGGATCTAAAACGGGAACAAAATAATTATGATCCGGAGTTTTGGTTACTTCGCCCTGCATTCGCTCTAAAATGTTTCTTCTCCACTGTATCAAATGATTCACAATTTCCCAAATCGTATTAAGATTAGGGTTTATTTTTTTGTATGCTTGTTCTGCCGTGACATTTTTTAAAGTATTGTCCAGGTTTACTTCCAGCCAAGGATTTCCATTATAAATGGACTGATATAAATTTGAAATTCTGGTGCTTTCTGACATAAATGGTAATTTTTTAGAATTCCTAGCTAAGATACAAATTAGTCATTTACAACTCATCCTTAAAAATCTACAATTGGGTTATTATATATTTTTTAACAGGAAATGTTAAAATACATTTGTCTCATCAAAAACCAATATCATGAAAACCAGAATTACTTTTATTTTATTATTACTTAGCACTTTTACTTTTGCTCAAAATATTATTTCAGGTAAAGTAGTAGATCAAAAAGGAAAACCGGTTGCCGGTGCAAATATTTATTTAGACGGAACTTACGACGGAGCTACAAGTTCTGAAACGGGAGAGTTTTCTTTTGAAACTACAGAAACCGGCAACAAATTTTTAGTAGTAAGCTTTTTACTTTTCGAAACTTTCAAACAGGAAATTGATGTTGCCAATTATAAAGATCAAACGGTTAAATTAAGAGAAAACATAAATGCTCTGGACGCAGTTGTTATTACAGCCGGAACTTTAGAATCTGGAGACAAAGCAAGAGTTTCGGTTTTAAAACCGCTCGATATTGTTACAACTGCCGGTTCTGCCGGAAATATAGTGGCTGCTTTACAGACTTTACCGGGAACACAAAGTGTTGGCGAAGACGGACGTTTATTCGTACGTGGTGGTGAAGCGAGCGAAACGCAGACTTTTGTTGACGGAATTCGTGTAGCACAGCCTTATGGAGCAACAACGAACAATTTACCAACCAGAAGCCGTTTTTCTCCTTTCTTATTCAGCGGAATAGCATTTTCTACTGGTGGTTATTCGGCAGAATATGGTGAAGCTTTGTCAAGTGTTTTACTTTTAAATACGCAGGATGAGGCAGATCATGAAAAAACAGATATTGGATTAATGACTGTTGGTTTGAGTTTAGGAAATACTCAAAAATTCAAAAAAAGTTCTTTGAGTGTAAATATGGCTTATATCAATCTGGCGCCATATCAGGCAGTAATTCCTCAAAATGTAAAATGGAACAGCCCTTATCAGTCACTTGGCGGTGAAACGGTTTACAGATACAATTTTACAAACGGAATTTTCAAATTATATGCCTCTTTTGATTCTGAAAGATTCGATTTGAACCAGAAAAATGTGAATTTCGAAAACCCAATCAGAACAGATTTAAACAACAATAACTTTTACTTAAACTCATCTTATAAAGGAACTTTTGGAACAGGCTGGCAGTTAACGTCTGGAATAAGCTACGGTTACAGCAAAAACAAAATCAAATACGATATTAATGATGTTGACAGCAATGAAAATGCTGCTCAGTTAAAATTGAAATTGCAGAAAAAAATCTCAAATCATTTTAAACTGTCTTTTGGTACAGATTATTTTATTACAAAATTCAATGAAAATTTTAATGATAATGTTTCTATTGATGTTTCAAATGGTTATGATTCTAACATTTTTGCAGCTTATACAGAAGCAGATATTTTATTCTCTAAAAAACTGGCAATGAAAGTTGGTTTTAGATATTCTAATAATAGTTTACTAAACGAAAATAATATTGCACCAAGAGCTTCATTAGCTTATAAAGTTTCAAAAAGCAGCCAGTTTTCATTTGCTTACGGAGATTTTTCGCAGACACCAGTTGTAGATTATATTAAGTATTCAAAATACCATCAGTTTGAAAGTGAAAAAGCGAGACACTATATTTTAAATTACCAGTTTACTCAGCCGGGACAAACTTTTAGAGCAGAGGCTTATTATAAAGATTACAGCAATTTAGTTCAATACGATACAAGAGATATTCAGTACAATTCGGTTTTCAATAACAACGGTTCAGGTTATGCAAAAGGATTAGATATTTTTTGGAGAGACAGTAATTTGTACAAAAATTTAGAATATTGGATTTCATATTCATACATCGATTCAGAAAGACAATACAAGAATTTTCCAACTATGGCAACTCCAAGTTTTGTAGCCAATCATAATTTATCTGTTGTAACAAAATATTTTATTACAGACTGGAAATCACAAATCGGATTCACAAATAGTTTCAGCACAGGACGTCCGTACAACGATCCAAACCAGACACAATTTATGAACGGAAAAACAAAATCATACAATAACTTGAGTTTTAACTGGGCATATTTATTAACCACACAAAAAATCCTTTATTTCTCAGTTTCGAATGTTTTAGGAACTCAAAATGTTTTTGGATACGATTATGCAAAAGTACCAGACGCCAGCGGTGTTTATCAAAGACAAGCTGTTGTTCCAACTGCTGATAGATTCTTCTTTATTGGTTTCTTCTGGACCATCAGCCAGAATAAAAATGAGAATCAGTTGAAGAATCTTTAAAAAGGTTCTAAGATGCTAAGTTACTAAGGTACTAAGGAAAAAACTTAGTCCCTTAGTATCTCAGAACCTTAGCAGCTTAAAAAAACAATTCAGTAACCAAAATCAACAACTCAGCAGCATTTAATTTTAAAAGACTAAAAACCAGTATACTTTTGAAGTATAAATTAAAAGGAACAAAGAAACAAAGTGACAAAGGCATAAATTTTAATAATAAGAAGATTAAATCTTTGCCACTTTGTAATTCTGAACCTTTAAACCTTAAAAAAGAGTTTTAATCATCAACAAAAAAACTTAGAACCTAAGAACCTTAGTAACTCAGAACCTTAAAAAAATAGAAATCATGACCAAAATTATTACAATAACCATTTTATTTATCTGCAGCTTAATGTCTGCTCAAAATGTAAAATTAACTGTTGCTGTTTCGGGTTTAAAAAACAATACAGGAATTGTTAAAGTAGGACTATATAATTCAGAAGGGACGTTTCTTAAAACAACTTACAAAAGCCTTAATTCTGAAATTGTAAATAATAAAGCAGTTGTAACTTTTGATAATCTTCCTGCAGGAGAATACGCCATCTCGACTTATCATGATGAAAACATCAACGGAAAACTTGACAGAAATGCAATGGGAATTCCATCTGAAGAATATGCAGCTTCAAACAATGCAAAAGGATTTATGGGGCCGCCTTCGTATAAAGATGCTAAATTTGATGTCAGTAAAGATTCAAAAATCGAAATTCAATTCTAAATATATAACTAATCCATATAAACAAACCATTAAATAACTTATAAAATGAAAAAAATCATCACTTTAATCGCATTATTTGTAGTAGTAATAAGTTCAGCTCAAACACAGTTTGAACAAGGAATGACTAAAGCTTTCGGACTTTGGAAAGAGGGAAAAAATGCAGAAGCTTCGGCATTATTTGAAAGAATTGCTGCTGCAGAAAAAAACAGTTATTTGCCAAATTATTATATTGCCCTAATCAATACAACAGCTGTTTTTACTGAAAAAGACAAAACTAAAATTGATCTGCTGTTAACAAAAGCACAGGATGCATTAGATGTAGAGTTTATTAAAGATCAAAACAATGCAGAATTGTATGTATTGCAGGCTTTAATTTATACAGGATATGTTGTAGCTGACCCAATGACAAACGGAATGAAATATTCTGGCAAAGTGATGGAAGCTTATGCAAAAGCAAAAGCGATTGATCCTAATAATCCAAGAGCGGTTTTTGGAGAGGCAGATTATCAGTTAGGAGGAGCAAAATGGACAGGTGTTGATACAAAACCATTATGCGCGCAGGTTGATAAATCTATTGAACTTTTTGCTACTTTTAAACCGGCTACTCCTTTTTCTCCAAAATGGGGATTAGACAGAGCTTTGGAAATCCAAAAAACTTGTAAATAATTTAATTCAAAAGAAATAATGACTTTAAAACCAAATCTACTTAAGGCGTTGTTAGTAGGCGGAATCGTTTTTCTATTCTCCTTTCTGATTCGTTTTGCTTCATTTGGAACGGCAATTTTCAACAATAACCTGTACATATTTTTCTTGTACTGTATGCTTTACAGCGTTGTATTGTATATTGTTAATGCTTCTCTATTTGTGTATTTAGATAAGGTTTTTAAAGACAGCAGATTTTCTAATAAAAGAATTTTTATAGGTTTTGTAAGTTCATTTGTTGTTTCGATTTTCTTTGTTTTTCTCCTTCGGGTTTTTACAAATGTAGTAATTGAAAGACGATCCATTTTAAGTTTTCTGGCTAATGAAGAAGCTTCTACATATATAGAAAATGCGGTTATAGCTTTTATTATTCTGTTAGGATTTCATGCCTTGCATTTTTACAAGGCATACCAGGAAAATAAAGTTATACAGCAAAAGATTATTGCGGGAACGGCAAATGCTAAATTCGAAAGTTTAAAAAATCAAATCGACCCGCATTTTCTTTTTAACAGCTTAAATGTTCTAAGCTCTTTGATTGAAGAAAACCCGGACAATGCGCAGCGTTTTACAACATCTTTATCTAAAATTTACAGATATGTTCTGGAGCAGAAAGATAAAGAACTGGTTTCTGTAGAAGATGAATTATCGTTTGCAAAAACATATATGAATCTGCTTAAAATGCGTTTCGAAAACAGTTTGTTTTATGAACTTCCAACAGAGAACATAAATCCTGATGCTAAAGTAGTGCCGTTGTCCTTACAGCTTTTGCTTGAAAATACAGTGAAACACAATGTAGTGAGCGAACAAAAACCATTACATATTCGAATTTTTGTTGATAAAGATTATTTGGTTATACAAAATGATCTTCAGAAAAAAGAAGTTTTGCAGGACAGACAAGGTGTTGGACTGCAGAATATTGTAAATCGTTACGGAATTATAACCGATAGGAAAGTGATGATTCAGCAGGATGAAAAAAACTTCTCTGTTAAAATTCCAATTTTAACTAAACAAATAACCGTCATGGATGTAAGTGCAGAATATAACGACGAAGCAAAAGCTTATTACAGAGCTAAAAAAAGAGTCGAAGAATTAAAAGGATTTTACGGAAATGTGATTTCATACTGTTGTGTAATTCCGTTTTTAGTGTTTATTAATTTAAGGTTTTCACCGGGATTTCAATGGTTTTGGTTTTCAGCTTTAGGCTGGGGATTTGGAGTAGCCATGCATGCTTTTAAAGTTTTTGGTTACAGTTCTGACTGGGAGGAAAGAAAGATTAGAGAAATTCTGGAAAAAGAAAACAATCAAAAAAACTGGAAATAATTATGGAACCTAATTATACAGAAGCAGAACGTTATTATCAGGCTCAAAAAAGAGTCAAGAAAATAAGAGAATTCTATGAGCATTTAACAGTATATGTTTTGGTTAACCCAATTGTAATAGTGGTAAATTATATGACTTCGCCGGGATATTTGTGGTATATATGGTCTTTGATGGGGTGGGGAATAGCAATAATTTTACACGGACTGCAGGTTTTTAGTTACCCGCCTTTCTTCAATAAAAAATGGGAAGAAAGAAAAATTAGAGAAATTCTGGAAAAAGAAAATCAAAAATTTGAAAATAAAGATGGAAACAGATTTTAATACAAATAATGAACAAAAAGAACTTCAGGATTTAGCAGTTAAAAAAGTTCATAAGCTAAAGTCATTCTACAAACATACATTTCTATATATCATTGGTCTGACTTTATTTTTATTGAAAGAGTATTCACAACTGCCTTTAAATTTCTTTCCTATTCAGTTTTTAAACCCTGTAGTAGTTATTATCTGGTCAGCAGTTTATATAGGTTCTGCCATTGACGTCTTTGTTTCTTTTAAGATTTTTGGAAAAGAATGGGAAGAACGCAAATTGAAAAGTCTATTAGAAAAGAAAAATAAAACACAAAAATGGGAGTAATTATGGAAATGAATTTTAATGAAGAAGATAAATACTTTTTAGCCAAAAAGAAAGTCGAAAGAATTAAAGGATTTTATGGAAATCTAGTTGCTTATGTACTGGTAAATGCAATTTTGATTTTTATTAATTTATATACTTCTCCAAAATATTTATGGTTTTTCTGGCCCTTGATGTGGTGGGGAATTGGAGTTGTTTTTCATGGATTAAAAGTTTTTGAAGTTTTTCCGGTTCTTGGAAAAGACTGGGAAGAAAGAAAAATAAAAGAATTCATGGAAAAAGAAAAAGAGAATAAAAATAAGTGGACATAATTAAAGATAAAGACATGGGACGTTTTAGAAGAAGAATGTATGAACAATACGGACAGGAGTTCAGTTCAGATGAAAGTTATAATAATGCTTACAGAAAAGTAAAAAGACTGAGAGGATTTTACTCGCATTTAAGAGTTTATATATTTGTAAATATTATTGTTATTATTGCCAATTTAAATAAAGAACTTTTTACCGAAGGAATTCACTCAAGCGGTTTAACTGATTGGCAGACTTATTCTACAGCATTTTTCTGGGGAATTGGTCTAGCTGCACACGGATTATCAGTTTTTGGGCGTGATATTTTCTTCAGTTCAGACTGGGAGCAGAAAAAAATCCAAAAATACATGGAAAAAGAAGCTGCAAATACCAATAAATGGGAGTAATTTTGATTTAATATTTTTCAAATTTTACAATATAGTAAATGATCACATTAATTATAGAAGACGAAAAACCCGCAGCGAGATTGCTGCAAAGAAAACTTGAAAAGTTAGATGTTACAGTAGAAACGATGCTTCACTCAGTTGAAGAATCGGTAGAGTGGTTTTCAAACAACCAGCATCCGGATTTGATTTTTTTGGATATTCAGCTGTCAGATGGTTTATCGTTTGAAATTTTTGAGAAAATAGATATCAAAAGCGCAATTATATTTACAACAGCATACGATGAGTATGCTTTAAAAGCTTTTAAATTAAACAGTATTGATTATCTTTTAAAACCAATTGATGAAGATGATCTTGAAGCTGCTGTCACAAAATTTAAATCAAGGATTCCCAAAGCTCCGGCAGAAAATTCAAACATGCAGTTAGATTTTGAGCAAATTCGACAGATGTTGTCAAATCCGTTTGAGAAAACATATAAAAAGCGTTTTACGGTTAAAATCGGGCAGCATTTAAAAGTAATAAACATAGAAGAAATCGAATGTTTTTTTAGTGAAAACAAAGGAACATACATTCATACATTTGAAAACCGTGATTATTTAATCGATTCTACTTTAGAAATTCTGGAACAGGAATTAGATAAAAAGGATTTCTTTCGCGTAAGCAGAAAATTTATTGTTCCATTAAAAGCAATTAAAGAAATTCAGGTTTACACCAATTCCCGTTTAAAAGTTATTCTGCCGAGTTACAAAGATGATGAGGTAATCGTGAGCCGTGAGAAAGTGCAAGATTTTAAAGGTTGGCTGGGATAAAATCCAAACAAAAATTCAGCAGATTTTAATTCATTTTATCGATAATAGCCCCAGCGGGGTGAAATACTTATAGAATTACAATAAGCAAATGAAAAAAGCTCCGGAGGAGCGGCATATATTAAGAATGTAGAAAAAACATACCGCTCCTCCGGAGCTTGATGCTGTAAAACATTTATATATTTTGCTTCTCTGAAGCATATAAAAAAGCTGTCCTTTTAAGACAGCTTTTTTATGTTAATATACTATTTTATTTGCTTAATCGGTGTAAAGTATACGTCATGGCACTCAAAAGGAAAAACGCCATAATTTGATGAATTAATCCTAAAGCCAAAGGAACGCTGTATAATAATGTAAATACTCCAAGTAAGAATTGAATAAAAACAAAAACAACTAAAGTATTGATTCCGTTTGACTGCGTTCTTGTAAGTGTATATTTTTTACTTTTAAAGAAAAGAAAAAGAATAACAGCAACAACTGCATAAGCAAAAGTTCTATGTACAAACTGAACACCGCTTTTTCCTTCAATTAAATTTTTAATCAAGCTCGACTGCTCAATAAAAACCGATTCGTGAATAAACTCGCCATCGCTCATTAAAGGCCAGTGATTGTGAATTAATCCGGCATTTAGTCCAGCGACAAATCCGCCGTAAATAATCTGAATTAATAAAGCGGCTAAAGCATAACGGGCAATATTTCTTAAAGGTAAAATCTTGTTGATATTTCGTTCCGGATAAATTAAATCAAGCGCAACCCAAAGTGTATACGCAAAAGTTATAAATGCGAATGTCAAGTGCAGAGAAAGTCTAAAGTGGCTTACATCTGGATTATCGATTAATCCGCTGCGAACCATAAACCATCCTAAAAATCCCTGGAATGCTCCCATTGCCAAAAGAACGATACATTTTTTAATAGTTGGAGTATCTAATTTCTTTTTTGCTAAAAAGTAAACAAAAGGAACAAAGAAAACCAATCCAATAATACGGCCGATGAAACGGTGAAACCATTCCCAGAAATAAATAAATTTATAATCTGAAAGCTGAAAATCGTTGTGAATATTGATTTTTTGGTACTCAGGAAATTTTTTATATTCATCAAATGCAGCCTGCCATTTTGCATCTGTAAGCGGCGGGAAGGTGTCGGTTACTAAATGCCAGTCGGTCATAGATAAACCTGAATTGGTTAAACGCGTGATACCGCCAACTACGACCATTAAAAATAATAAAACACAACCTGATAGTAACCAAAGGATTACCGATTTATTCTCTTTTTTCATTTTATTAAATACTACTTATTTCTCAACTTTTTTTAAGCCTAATTTCGCCGCTCTTTTAATCACAAAATCATAAGCAGCTTGATATTCATTTGGAATATCGCCTTCCAGAATTGCTTCTTTTACAGCTTCTTTCAAAATTCCGATTTCTCTTGAAGGTTTTAAATCAAACATTTCCATAATTTCTTCGCCGGAAATAGGCGGCTGAAAATTACGTACATGATCGCGTTCTTCGACTTCTACAATTTTCTTGCGGACGATTTCGAAGTTTTTATGATATTTCTTGAATTTCGACGGATTTTTGGTTGTGATATCTGCTTCACACAAAGTCATTAAGTTTTCTACATCTTCACCAGCATCAAAAACCAAACGACGAACTGCACTATCGGTTACAATATCCTGCGCCAAAACAATGGGACGTGAACTCATGATAACCATTTTTTGAACGAATTTCATTTTATGGTTCAATGGCATGTGCAAACGTTCGAAGATTTTCTTTGCCATTTTTCCTCCCAAAAATTCATGTCCGTGAAAAGTCCATCCTTGTTTTTTTGTAAAACGTTTAGTAGGTGCTTTTCCAATATCATGCAGTAATGCCGACCAGCGAAGCCAAACGTCGTCTGTGTTCGGGCAGATGTTGTCAACAACTTCAAGTGTATGATAAAAATTGTTTTTATGTGTATGACCTTCAATTTCTTCCACCTGATTCAACGCCGTTAATTCAGGTAAGATTAAATCTAAAAGTCCGGTTTTGTATAAAAGTAAAAATCCAGTTGAAGGTTTTGGTGTAGAAAGAATTTTGTTTAATTCATCAACTATTCTTTCACCAGAAATTATTTTGATGCGATCAGCATTTTTTGTGATGGCATTCAGGGAATTTTCTTCAATTTCAAAATTCAACTGCGTTGCAAAACGAATGGCACGAAGCATTCGCAAAGGATCATCAGAATACGTAATATCTGGATCCAAAGGCGTTTTGATTGTTTTATTTTCTAAATCGGTTAAACCATTAAACGGATCCAGAAGATCTCCGAAATTATTCTCGTTTAAAGATAAAGCCAATGCATTGATCGTAAAATCACGACGATTTTGATCGTCTTGTAAAGTTCCGTTTTCGACAATCGGATTTCGGCTGTCTCGGGTATAAGATTCTTTTCGGGCGCCTACAAACTCGATATCAGTATCTTCAAAACGAAGCATCGCTGTCCCGTAAGTTTTAAAAACCTGAACTTTTGGTTTGTTCGGAAGTAAATCTGAAACTTTAAGAGCTAATTCGATGCCGCTTCCAACTGCAACAACATCAATGTCTTTTTTAGAACCTCGGTTTAAAAGTAAATCACGAACAAATCCGCCGATCACATAAGAGTCAACTTTTAATTCCTGAGAAGCTTTCGAAATAACATCGAAGATTTTGTTTTGTAAAGCAGTTTTATAATTTGTTTGTATCGCCACGAATTCAGTTTTTGAATAAAAAGCATTTCTAATTTTAATAGAAATAAAATGCATGCAAATTTACAACATAGAAAATGCCTATTATAATCTAGAGCTCACTTTTTTGAACAATTTCACATTTTGTAGTGCAGATTTTTATTAAAATAGAAATGGCTGCCACGAATTACACCAGTTTCCACCATTTTTTTCTGCCACAGATTAAAGGATTAAAATGATTAAAAAATCTGTGAGAATCTTTCTAATCTGTGGCAAAAAATCTTTGTAAACTGCATGAGAGAAAAATTTGTGGAAATTCGTGAATTCGTGGCTTAAAAAATAGAACTATAAAACAAATCAATTACAATCTCTAATTTTTAAAATTTCAATTTGTATTTTTGAGTCATACAAAAATGCACAAATGAAAATCGTTATATCGCCAGCGAAATCACTGAATTTCGAAAAAGAATTACCAACATCTCAATATACTGAACCTTCATTTTTAAAAGAAGCGAGAGTGGTTCATAAAGTTGTAAAAACAAAAAAGCCTTCTGAATTATCAGAATTAATGTCTATCTCAGACAAATTAGCTGATTTAAACTGGAAACGCAACCAGGATTGGAAAACTCCGTTTACTCCAGAAAATGCACGTCCGGCAGTTTATACTTTTGACGGTGATGTTTATACAGGTTTAGACGCTTATACGATTCCGTTAGAAAAATTAGATGCTTTACAAGATAAATTAAGAATCTTGTCGGGACTTTATGGTCTTTTAAAACCGCTTGATTTAATGCAGGCGTACCGTTTAGAAATGGGAACTAAAATGCCGGTTGGTGAGTTTAAAAACTTGCATGAGTTTTGGAAACCCACTGTCACCAAAGCTTTAAATAAAGAATTGAAAAAGGATGAATTATTCGTGAATTTAGCGAGTAATGAATATTTTTCTGCTGTTGACGTAAAAGCATTGAAAGTTCCAGTTATTACTCCTGATTTTA
The DNA here is from genome assembly GCF_028736135.1 of Flavobacterium sp. KACC 22758. Lineage (NCBI taxonomy): Bacteria > Pseudomonadati > Bacteroidota > Flavobacteriia > Flavobacteriales > Flavobacteriaceae > Flavobacterium > Flavobacterium sp. KACC 22758. Next base: position 4,365,372 of record NZ_CP117878.1, on the reverse strand, counting down.
AAGATTATAAAGACGGAAAATTAAAAATGATTAGTTTCTTTGCCAAAAAGGCGAGAGGGATGATGGTGCGTTATATCATTGATACGAATGCAGAAACTATTGACGACTTAAAAGGCTTTAATTACGAAGGATATCAGTTTGACGCTAATCTTTCTAAGGGAAGTCATTTAGTTTTTACAAGATAGATTTTTGAGGGACAAAGATTCAAAGTGGCAAAGTGGCAAAGGTTTTTTTGCTAGAGAGCCGAAGGATCGGGGCATATTGTAGGCAGGGATTTTAATCCCTGCAGAGATGAAATAAAAAAGATACTAAGTTTTTACCGCAAGACATAAAGGTTTATGCAAAGTTTATAAACTGAATACTGCCACTGCACACTGCGACTATAAAAAAATAAACGCCGAATTCTAAATGATGAATTCGGCGTTTCTGCGTATTATAAAATTATTATTATTAATGCATTGCGTCGGCTGCATTAATTTTGTTCTTCCCTTTTTTGATAAAGAGAATAATCGGTATGCAACATAAAAACATGATTCCCAGATAAAGGAAAATATCCATATAAGCCATTACAGTACTTTGTTTCATTACAGAATACTCTATAGCCTGATATGCTTTTTTCAAAGCAACATCTGCGCTATATCCTTTTGCCATGAATGCGTGCTGCATTCCTGCAATTCGCTGTTGTACTTCAAATTTGGCTGGATCTAAATTATTAATTAAATCCACTCTGTGTGACTGGCTGAAACGTGTGATGAAAGTGGTAATAATAGCAATACCGAAAGATCCGCCTAACTGACGCATCATTCCTGTAAATGCTGCTCCTTCACCAATTTGTTTTCCTTTTAAAGTTGAAAGGGAAAGTGTCGTAATAGGCACGAAAAGTAATCCTAAACCAATTCCTCTTAAAATTAAAGGCCAGTACATATGTTCAACTCCAGTATCAGGTGTCATACGGCTGTACATCATGAAAGTAAAGAAGAAGAAAATTAAAAATCCTACTCCAACCATATATCCTTGCGGTACACCTTTCTGAATCATATTTCCAACAAAAGGCATCATAATTGCCGTTGTGATAGACCCTGGAATTAATAATAAACCGGCATCAGTAGCTGTCCATCCTAAAATAGACTGTGTATAAATCGGGATAATCAATGTTGAACCATACAAACCGAAACCAAGAATAAAACACATTATGGTTCCAATTCTTAAGTTTCCGTCTTTTAAAACACTTAAGTTTACGATTGGATGTTTATAAGTAAGCTCTCTCCAGATAAATAAAACCAATCCAAGAACGGTAACAACACTTAAGGTTACGATTAATGAATCGTTAAACCAGTCGTCTTGCTGCCCATGTTCTAATACGAATTGTAAAGAACCAATAAAGGTACTCAACAGAATAATTCCCCACCAGTCAACCTGATTGGCTTTTAATTTTTCTCCATATTTCGGACTTCTAACAAACGTTAAAGCCAAAATAGTAGCAATAATTCCCAATGGGATATTGATATAAAATATATAAGGCCAAGAATAATTATCTACTAAATATCCTCCCAAAGGCGGACCTAAAGTTGGACCTACAATTACACCCATTCCGTAAATAGCCTGTGCCATTCCACGTTTTGCTACGGGATAACTTTCTGTAATAATCGTTTGGGCTGTTACCAGCAATGCTCCACCGCCCATACCTTGTACGAATCGGAAAGCTACAAGTTCCCAAATATTTGTGGCATTACCACACAAAAAAGAACAGACTGTAAATATTATAATGGAAGCCACAAAATAATTACGTCTTCCAAATTGCTGTGATAGCCAGCTCGTCATCGGAATTACAATAACATTCGCAATTGCGTATGCTGTAATAACCCATGCCACATCAGTCAAGGTAGCACCAAGACTTCCGCGCATGTCTGTCAGCGCTACGTTTACAATCGTAGTATCTACAATTTCCAACAGTGCACAAAGCACTGCTGTAATCGTAATGATAACACGTCTGAAACCGTATTCTACTAAATCGTCGTCTGCTTGTACTGCTCCTGCCATGTTTTATTTTAAATGTACATCAACGTCAACGTTCATTCCTGGTCTTAAAAGTTTTACTTTCTCAGGATCGTTAGATTCGTCTATAGTAATTTTTACTGGTAATCTCTGAATTGTTTTTACGAAGTTTCCTGTTGCATTATCAGGAGGTAATAATGAAAAACGAGATCCTGTTGCAGGAGAGAAAGAAGATACAGTTCCTTTAAACTCATAGTTTGGATAAGCATCAACTTTTAAACCTACTTTTTGTCCCACAACCATTTTGTTTAATTGTGTTTCTTTAAAGTTAGCTACAACCCAGGCTTCATTATTATTAATGATATAGAATAATGATTGTCCTGGCTGCACCAATTGTCCCGGCTGAATATCTACTTTAGAAACCTGACCGTCGATAGCAGCTGTAACTACTGTATAAGAAAGGTTTAAGTGAGCAACATCAAGCATTGTTTTTGCTTTTTTGATGTTTGCAGCTGCAACTTCTGTCTGCTTATCAGAAACTTTAGATTTTGACTGAATAACTGATTTTTGGTAAGAGCTTGCTCTTTGCTGCTGTTCTAAAACACGTACTTGATTTTCAGCTTCATCTTTTGCAGCCTGAGCCTGTTCGAATTGCTGTTTTGTAATTGTATGAGTTTTGTATAAATTGTTGTAACGGTTAAAATCGTTTGTAAGCTGTCTTAATCTGATTTTTGCACTTTCGATAGAACCAGATGCAGATCTCATTTGAGCGTCAGATACTGAAATGCTTGCATTTGCACTTCCAATATCAGCTTTTGCTGCTTCAAATTGACCTTCAGCTCCTAACAATGCAGCATTTGCTTCATCAATTTTTAATTGATAATCTCTCTTATCGATAGTAAATAAAGTATCTCCTTTTTTTACATAGTCATTATCTTTCACATACACTTTACTAATATATCCAGAAACTCTCGGGATAATTGGGTTCATTCTTTTCTCAATTTGAGCATCATCTGTTTCTTCGTGAGCTTGTGAATGTAAATATTTAGTGATTCCATAAGTTCCGCCTCCTAAAATCAGAACTGCAAGTATGATGATGAATTTTTTATTTGTCTTTTTCTTTTCCATGAGAGCTATCGATTATATTTTAGAAAGATTGAATGATTGTGATAATTGTCCTGATACTGAAAGTAATTCGTAATATTTTTGAATAATTGTTGCTTTTGCTACAGCTGTATTAATTTTTGCACTTAATTGTTCAACATCAGCTTCAACCAAATCATTGGTATCGGCAAGACCATTGTCGAATTTATCTTTTACAAGTCTGTAATTTTCTGCAGCTTGTTGAAATGCTTCTTCATAAACAACACTTTGATTGATCGCTAAGTCGTAATCTTCAATAGATTTTTGAACTTCAACTTTTATGCGATCCGTCATAATTGCTTCTGTGTTTTTTACTTCAAGAGCTTTGCTTTCTGCTTCTTTTACATGAGAGCTGTTTTTAAGGATACCAGATAAATCATAAGATAAACCTAAACCAAAATTCATAGCATATTTTACAGTAATAATGTCTTTAAGATCTAAAGCTGTATAGCCTCCAAGTAACGAAAGTGTTGGATAATAGCCCGCTTTTGCAATTTTAACATTGGCTTCAGAAGCTCTTTGCTGTAAACGAATAGCCTCTAAATCTTTTCTGTTTTCAAGTGCCAAAGCATCAGATGTTGGTGCATTGGTTGTTTTTAAATTAAAGAAATCATCTTCATTAACCTGAATTTTTACAGATGGCTCTAATTTAAGTAATGTCGTTAGATAAAAGTTAATGTTATTGATATTATTGTTAGCTTCATCAATTGATAATTGTGTTTTTGAAACCAATAATTGGGCTTTCAATAAATCATTTCTCGGAATAATTCCGTTTTTCTCTAATTCAATAAAATCCGTAACACGCTGTTTTGCACTTTTTTGGTTTTCATTTAAAACGTCCAAAGTTTTTTGTGCTTTGTATAAAGCTGTATAGTAGGTAATTACTTTTAAAGCAACATCCTCTTTTGTTTTTGCTGCGTTAACGCTTTCAGCTTCGTATAAACTTTCGTATGCGTCTATACTGCTTTGGATTTTAAATCCGGCAAAAATAGGAAGGCTTAAATTTGCCATTCCCAGCATCGCACGATCTGGAGATGCCAAAGAAGCACCTTCACCCTGACCTGGCATATCAATCGAAGCTTTTGTAAGACGCTGATATTGTCCGGAAATTTTTAAATCAGGATATTGGTTATTCTTAACCGATTGTAATTCGTATTTTTTCGAGTTTACCTTAGTGTTGGCAAGCGTAACTTCGTTACTTTTTTCCCAGGCCATTTTTACGGCTTCATCTAAAGTTAAACTTGTTTTTTCTTGTGCTTCTATTGAAGAAATTCCGATAAAGAAAACTCCAAAGAGCATTAATTGACTAATTTTCATAAACAAGTAGCGCTTTTATAGTTTGTTGAATGTGCTTTTTTAGATCGTTGTTAATGTAATTGTTAAACATTTCTTCTGTTTTTAACCCCAATAATTCTTCAAAGAATGAACGGTTCATATGAAAGTGAAAAAAGGTACCGATAATGGTTGGTGTAATAAGTTGGATATTAACATCTTTTCTAAAAACTCCCTGATCCTGACCCTGCTTGATAATGCTTTCAACTGACTTTAAGTTTCCTTTTTTAAGTTCAGTAAATGCCTGCAGGCTTTTTTCTCTCTTTTTGTTGTAAAGTTCAAAATGTAAAACCCTGTAAATCCCTTTGTTAAGGCAGATTCTGTTAACGTAAATTTCGATTAATTTATTGACTTTATCAAGAGGTTCAATGTTTTCTTGTAGTAAGTTTTCGAGTTGTAATTTTAAATCAACAGTTTTGTAAAGAATTAAAGCTTCCAGAAGTCTTTCTTTTGAACCAAAATAATACGAAACCATGGCAATGTTAATTTTTGCCTCTTTTGAAATGTCCCGTATAGATGTCCCCTCAAATCCCTTCTCAGAAAACAGCTTTTCTGCAACGTTAAGTATTTGAATTTTTTTGTCGTTTAATTCGATCTGTGACATGGTATTGTTTCTAATCGAATGCAAAATTAAACAGTTGTTTAATTTAAACGCTTGTTTAATTTTGTTTTAACACAATATTAACATAAACCGTTTTCGATAATTTATGTTAATTCGTGCTTTAATTAGTTAAAATAAAAAAGCCTGAAAACTCTATTTTTTCAGGCTTAATATTTCAATTAATCTTTAGGCAGCTTTACTTGTTTGAAAATCCCTATATTGGAAAATGACTCAATTTTAGTTTTGTTTTTAGGTGTTAGGTCATATCGGATATTAGAAATAATTTCATCTTTTTGAGATAGTTTTAAATCTTCAATCGATATGGCAGAAACAATATTTGAGGTTTTAGTCCTGATGAAAATATTTGTCCTTTTGAATTTTAAAATGTCTAAATGTTCAGGTTCTAAACTCTTAATGTCATTTAAATTATAAAAGAAAATACTATCGCGAGATTCTTTAAATGCTTCAAATTGATATTGTTTGTAACCTTGACTTCTATGTACAAAACCTTCATTTTGAAATATCTTAGCTCTAATTTTAATTCCTTTTTCGTCACTATCCTTAATTTTTAAAGGTATAAAGATTTTTTTAGGATTTATTTGATCATCAAGTTCTTCTGGGATAACACCAAAAATATTTTGTTTTGTTGGTATGCTTTCAAAATATTGAAAAGGTAATGATTCAACATTGTTAACATCAAATACATTGGTTGAATCTAAAATAGCATATCCAAATTTGTATGAATCGCGTCCTCCCCAAGCATCATATTTATAAATAACTTTTGAGGAATTTTCAATTTTTTGAACAAAAAGCTCTGAAATTTCCCAACTGAAATCACAACTCATATTTAAGAAGAGAGCTATTATAAATATGAGGCTTTTAAAATATTTCATTAATTTTTTAAAATCTATTTATCGAATTTCTCCAACAAACTCTTCAATTTTCCCACTGCCGCTTTCGCTTAAATGTTTGATAAAAGCACTTCCAATAATAGCTCCTTTTGCATATTTAGTGGCTTGGTTAAAAGTTTCTTTATTTGAAATTCCAAAACCAACAATTTGAGGATTTTTTAAATTTAGATTTGAAATTCTTTCAAAATACGTTTCCTGAACATCTCCAAAACCACTTTGTGATCCTGTAACACTCGCAGAACTTACCATATAAATAAATCCGTTTGAAACGCTGTCGATAAAACGAATACGCTCATCTGAAGTTTGAGGTGTAATTAGGAATACATTAATTAAACCGTATTTTTCGAAAATGGCTTTGTATTCATCAGCATAAACATCAACCGGAAGATCTGGGATGATTAGACCATCAATACCAATTTCAGCACATTTTTTACAGAAAGCTTCAACTCCGTATTGTAACATCGGGTTGAAATATCCCATAATGATTAATGGAATTTTTACGCTTTCGCGGATGTTTTGAAGCTGATCAAAAAGAATTTGAGTTGTCATTCCGTTATGAAGTGCCTGTGTAGAACTCGCCTGAATAGTTGGTCCGTCTGCCAAAGGATCACTAAAAGGAAGTCCAATTTCGATTAAATCAACTCCGTTTTTTTCTAAATCCTGAATAATCTGCACGGTATCATTTAAATTTGGATATCCCGCAGAAAAATAGATCGAAAGGATTTTTTTATCTTCTTGTAATTTTTGAGTTATTCTGTTCATTTTGATATGTTTTTCTACTGCAAGGCTTTCAAAACCTTGTAGGTATATTAAGTTTATTTGAAAAATATTTCACGCAGATTTAAATTGATTTAAGCTGATTCGCGCAGATTTTTTTTAATGAAATCTAATAAAATCTGCTAAATCTGCGAGAAAAACCTTTGTAATCTATCCAATTCTGATATAATTTTTTAAAATTTTAAAACCTTACTTGTCCAATTATCATTTTGTTTTTCAACCAATAATAATCCAGAGTCAGAATCATTCATTTGCCCGATCAATTCTCCTTTATTATTCCAGAAAGCACTTTGTCCAGCGGATGGTGAACCCCAAGATTCACCGCTGAAATTCGACATCAAAACATTCATTTTATGTTTTTCAGCATAATGTTTTAAATCTCTGTAAGCATTCGGGATTCCGTTTGGAGAAAAGAAAATACTGGCAATATAAATGTCGACATTATTTTTTTCTGCATTTTCAGGATGCTTCGGATTGTCAATATCTGCACAAATTGCAAATGAAATATTTTGATCTTCAATCGTAATCATCGGATTATTGTCAAACGAAGACTGGAAAAATTCATCTTCGCCTTCATGCAAAAACTGTTTCGTGTAAATAGAAACCGAATCGTTTGGAGAAATAATAAATTCACCAATAAATAACTGATTTTCAATTAAGATTGGAGCGCCGGCAATAATGATAATATTATTGTCCGTCGCTAAATCTTTCAGGTGATCTATTCTGTAATCATCTTCGGCGAAAGCCAGTTCCAAAGCATTTTCTCTTTCATATCCTGTAATCGACATTTCAGGAAAAGCGATTAATTGTGCTCCATTTTGAGCAGCCAATTCAATGAGTTTGTAATGGTCTAATAAATTTGAAGCAATATTGCCTCGTTTAGGTTTGGTCTGTGCTGCCGCTAGAATCATTTTTAATTATTTGTTTTCTGTGTAAACCCAGGCAATTCTTCCTGATTTTAATTTTACTTGAACTCTTTTGTATGAGTTAGACTCGAATTGATCTACTTTTAACATTTCTTGACTAGAAACTTCAAAAACAACACCATGTATAATGTCTTCCAGATTTTCGCTTGGTACTGCAACAACATAATCTGCCATTCCAAATTCTTCTTCTATTTGTAAACTCTTAAGTTTAAAACCCAGTATTTGGTCTGGTGTTCCGCTTAAAACTTTATTAAAAATCTGCATTTGAATTTGTTTTGATCTTAAAGTTCCGTATGAAAATAATAGTTCCATAATTATGATTTTTCTTGTTATTGTTTGCGTTAGCGATTTTAAAAACCAACGTCCAAATTACAATTTTTATTACAATTTAAAGTAATCAATATAATTATCTAAATCTTTATCTCCACGTCCAGAAAGACTGATCACTACAATATCTTCTGGTTTGAATTTTTTCTGATCCAAAACAGCAAAGGCATGAGCGCTTTCAATAGCAGGAATAATTCCTTCAAGTTTTGTCAGCTGCAAACCAGCATTCATAGCATCATCATCTGTTACAGAGAAAAATTCGCCGCGCCCGGTTTGTGCTAAATGTGCGTGCAAAGGCCCAACTCCAGGATAATCAAGTCCGGCAGAAATCGAATACGGTTCAGTAATTTGTCCGTCTGGAGTCTGCATTAACAGCGTTTTACAACCGTGAATAACACCAACTTTTCCTAATTTACTGGTTGCAGCACTGTGTCCGCTGTCAACACCTTTTCCGGCAGCTTCAACAGCAATAATTCCAACTTTCGGTTCGTGCAGAAAGTGATAATACGTTCCTGCGGCATTACTTCCGCCGCCAATGCAGGCAACAACATAATCAGGATTTTCGCGTCCTTCTTTTTCTTTTAACTGCCATTTTATTTCTTCTGAAATAATACTCTGAAAACGTGTTACCATATCAGGGTAAGGATGCGGGCCAATTGCCGATCCAATGATATAATGTGTATCTACAGGGTTATTAATCCAATCACGAATTGCTTCGTTGGTAGCATCTTTTAAGGTTCTTGAACCTGAAAGAGCCGGACGAACTTCTGCGCCAAGCATTTTCATACGCGCAACGTTTGGTGCCTGACGTGCAATGTCAATTTCTCCCATATAAACGATGCATTCGATTCCCATTAAAGCGCAGACAGTTGCTGTTGCTACACCATGCTGACCAGCACCGGTTTCGGCAATAATTCTTTTTTTACCCAAACGTTTTGCTAATAAAATCTGCCCGATTGTGTTGTTGACTTTATGTGCTCCGGTATGGTTTAAATCTTCTCTTTTTAGATAAACCTTTGTATTGTATTTTTCTGATAAGCGTTTTGCAAAATACAGCGGACTAGGGCGTCCTACATAATCTTTAAGCAATTGGTTGAACTCTGCCTTAAAATCAGGTTCGTCCATTATGCTTAAGTATTTTTGGCGTAGTTCTTCTACATTCGGATATAACATTTCTGGAATGTAAGCTCCTCCAAATTCCCCGTAATATCCTTTTTCGTTAACGTTAAAACTCATTTTTTTAAATTTTAAAAGTTGGCAACATCAAATTTTCGTTTGAAATTGCTAAATAAATTTCTGTTTTTAAGCCCTGGTTCAATTTCAAATTTACTATTTACATCGACTGCATAAATAGGCAAACTGCTTTTTGAAATTTCTTCGATGGCTTTTAATTCTTTCATTCCAATACCGCCGCTTAAAAAGAAAGGCTTTTTCGAATTGTATTTTTTTAATATGCTCCAGTCGAAAGTTGTTCCATTACCGCCGGGTAGTTTTCCTTTTGTATCAAATAGAAAATAATCGCAGAATGGTTCGAAAGGTTTTATAATTTCAAAATCAAAATTTTCATCGGCTGAAAATACTTTTATGATTTCGATTTTTTTTGATAATTGTTTTTTTAGTTCCGATAAAAATTCAACGGATTCATTTCCGTGTAACTGAACGGCTTGTAAATTGTGTTGTACGACTTTTTCTAAAATTTCTTCCAGACTTTGATTTACAAAAACACCTACTTTTTTGACTGTTTTTATAAGTTCAGGAATGGTTCCGTTAAAATATCGCGCGGATTTTTCCCAGAAAATAAATCCCATATAATCGGGCAGGAGTGCACCTACTTCGAGAATGTTTTCAGGATATTTCATACCGCATATTTTGAGTTTCATTTTTTTATACTGCTTTAAGCTTTAGCAATAGGCTTTAGGCTTTTTGCTTTGTGCTGATTTTTTTATTTACTTTTTGCTAAAAGCTTATAGCCTATAGCTTACAGCTGACTTATAAAGTCAACAGCTGCTTGACCGGCGTTTTCGGTTTTCATGAAGTTTTCTCCTATTAAGAAACCTTTGTAACCGTATGGTTTTAGTTCCTGAATGGCTTCTATTGATGAAATGCCGCTTTCTGAAACTTTTACAAAATCGTCCGGAATTTGCGATGCTAACTCTTTGCTGAAATCCAGACTTACTTCAAAAGTTTTCAGGTTTCTATTGTTAACGCCAATCATGTCTAAAGTTGGCATAATTGATTTTTCTAATTCTTCCTGATTGTGAACTTCCAGTAAAACTTCTAAACCTAATTTTTTGGCAAATTCAGATAAAGATTTGATTTCTTCACGGGTTAAAACCGCTGCGATTAATAGAATTAAATCGGCTCCGTGTGCTTTTGCTTCTAAAATTTGGTATTCGTCTACAATAAATTCTTTTCGCAAAAGTGGAATATTTACGCTCGCTCTGGCTAAAAGTAAATCGTCTAAAGAGCCGCCAAAATATTTCCCGTCTGTTAAAACCGAAATCCCGCAGGCACCAGCATTTTCATATCCTTTTACGACTTCTTCAACTGTAAAATTGTTGTTGATGATTGATTTTGAAGGTGAACGACGTTTGTGTTCGGCTATAATTCCTGAATTGCTTTGTTTTAATTTCTGACTTAAAGAAATAGTTTGTTTATTAAAAAACACCGAAGCTTCCAGCTGAGAAACCGGAATAATGGATTTCTTTAGAATAACTTCTCGTTTTTTATCTATTATTATTTTATCTAAAATATTCATTTTTTGTTTGTTTCAGGTTTCAAGTTTCAGGTTCGTTCCAACAACTTGAAACTTGGAACCTGAAACTTGAAACAATTTTTTACCTGCTTAATTCCTGTAATTTTTGTAAAGCTTTTAATCCTTTTCCTGATAATAAACTTTCTTTTGCTAATTCAAATCCTTCTTGAGGAGAACATTTTGTAACTGTTGCAATTGCCATTGCCGCATTGGCACAAACAACATTATTTTGTGCTTCGTTTCCTTTTCTTGAAATAATATTGGTGAAAATTTCGGCTGATTCTTCAATGGTTTTTCCGCCTTCAATTTCAGATTGAGATAAAAGACGAATGCCAAAATCTTCTGGTTTTATCATTCCTTCCATGTGGCTGGTAATAATTTTTGTTGGCCCGGTTAGGGAAATTTCATCATAACCATCAAGAGAATGCAGGATTGTGAAATTTACATTGGTATTTTGGTATAAATACGCATACATTCTTGCCAGTTCTAAGTTGAAAACACCGACCAGCTGATTTTGTGGAAATGATGGATTTACCATTGGACCTAACATATTAAAGAAAGTTTTTACTGCCAGTTCTTTTCTGATTGGTCCAACGTTTTTCATTGCTGGGTGAAATAGGGGAGCGTGCAGAACACAGATTCCAGCCTGATCGATGCATTTTTCTAAAAATGAAGGATCGTTGCTGAATTTAATTCCCATTTTTTCCATTACGTTGCTTGATCCTGAAATAGAAGAAACACCGTAATTTCCGTGTTTGGCAACTTTTATTCCAGCTCCTGCTGCTACAAAAGAAGCTAAGGTCGAAATATTAAAGGTATCTTTTCCATCACCGCCTGTTCCGCATAAATCGATTGTGTTATATGCAGATAAATCGATACGGATGCATAATTCTAATAAAGCTTCGCGAAAGCCAGAAAGTTCGTCAATCGTAATGCTTCGCATCATAAATACGGTCAAAAATGCCGAGATCTGACTTGGGTTGTATTGTCCGCTTGAAATATTAATCAATACTTGTTTTGCTTCTTCTTTAGAAAGCACTTCGTGGTTGATTAATTTGTTTAATATAGTTTTCATTGAAATTTAGTCTTAAAGTCTAAAGTCGAAGGTCTTAAAGTCCTTGACTTTGTAATTCATTTTTTTCTTGTGTTTTTTAGTTTTAAAATAGCGAAAGACCTTTTTTGACTTTATGACTTTCGACTTTAAAACTTTCGACTAGCTGTTAATCCAATTCTCTAAAATCCTTTTTCCTTTTGGTGTTAAAACACTTTCCGGATGAAACTGAACGCCTCTAACATCATAATTTTTGTGTCGTAAAGACATAATCTGCCCGTTTTCGTCTATCGAAGTTGCTTCTAAATCATTAGGTAAATTAGCATCAACAACCCAAGAATGATATCTTCCAACTTCAAATTCATTTCCTAAACTTTCAAACAAAATTTCGTCTGAAACTACCGTTTTTACATTTGTAGCAACTCCATGGTACACTTTATCAAGATTAGAAAGTGTTCCGCCAAAAACTTCTCCAATTGCCTGTTGTCCTAAACAAACTCCAAGAATACTTTTGGTTGGACTGTATTTTTCGATTACCGCTTTTAGTAAACCTGCTTCATCTGGAATTCCGGGACCAGGAGAAAGTAATATTTTATCAAAAGAAGCGATTTCGTCAATTTCAAATTCGTCGTTTCTGTAAACGGTTACTTCGCAGTTTAAATCTTCAAGATAGTGTACTAAATTATAAGTGAAACTATCGTAATTGTCTATAACTAATATTTTTTTCATTGTGTTTTTGTTTTGTTTCAAGTTTTCCTTGTTTCAGGTTTCAAGTTATTGGAACGTGAAACTTGAAACTTTAAACCTGAAACTATTTTTTACTCTCGAACGTACTTTTCAGTAATAATTCGATCTACTCCTAACTTTTCTATTTTTTCGATTCCTTTTTGAATCAATGTGTCGTTTTTAACTTTTACTGTAAATTCAAATTTGTTGTTTTCCCATTGTCTGTTATTGAAAAACTCCAGATTTTCTGTATATGTGCTGTCTTTTAAGGTGTATTTTCCGCCTCCGCCAAAGAAAACTGCATTTGTTGAATCTTTTCCATTATTTAAATCATGATTGAAAAAAGCAAAATGTGTTTCATTTATAATTTTAATCATTTTTGTTTTTGAATTGAAAGTAGAAAAAGTTGAATCTTTTTCTGTCGTTTCTGCTGATATAAGACGCCAGGTTCCTTCAATCGGATTGTGTTTTTTCTCTGAATTACAAGATGTCATGGCAATGATTAAAACTAAAATTGATACTGCTTTTTTCATAATTATTTATAGTTAATGGTTTGTGGTTAATTGTTCATGGTTTCCAAGTTTCACGTTCGAACAACTTGAAACCTGAAACCAAAAAAACTTGAAACTATATTTTCTCCGCCATTTCAAGCGCTGTATTTAGGGCTCTTAATTTATTATAAACTTCCTGCATTTCGCTTTCTTCGTCAGAACTGGCTACAATTCCGGCACCAGCCTGGCAATGCAATTGATGATTTTTTGAAAGGAAAGTTCGAATCATAATCGCGTGGTTAAAGTTTCCGTCAAAATCCATTACTCCAATTGCACCTCCGTAAAAATTACGATTTGTTTTTTCGTAATCTTCAATCAACTGCATCGCTCTGTGTTTAGGCGCACCGCTTAATGTTCCTGCCGGGAAAGTATCTGCAACGACCTGCATAGTTGTAGCTTTGTCATGTAAATGTCCTGTAACTTTTGAAACTAAGTGAATTACATGAGAGAAAAACTGAACTTCTCTGTATTTTTCTACATTTACATCATGTCCGTTGCGGCTTAAATCATTTCTGGCTAAATCTACCAGCATTACGTGTTCGCTGTTTTCTTTTTTATCTTCAGAAAGTTCTTTTGCTAAAAGCGCATCACGTTCATCATTTCCTGTTCTTTTGAAAGTTCCTGCAATTGGATGAATTTCGGCTTTTCTGTTTTTTACAATAATTTGTGCTTCGGGTGAAGAGCCAAATATTTTGAAATCTCCATAATCAAAAAAGAATAGGTAAGGAGAAGGATTGATGCTTCGTAAAGCTCTGTAAACATTAAATTCATCACCTTTAAAACCTTGTGTAAAACGACGTGATAAAACTAATTGAAAAACGTCGCCGCGAAAACAGTGTTTTTTTGCTAAAGCTACATTGTGTTTGAATTCTTCATCGGTTAGGTTAGAGAAACCTTCACCTTCTTTAGTGAATTTGTATAAAGCAATATTTCTTGACTGCAATAATTGTTCGATTTCAGAAATGTTATTTCTTCCGTCAACACTGTGACAGAAAATATAGGCTTCATTTTTAAAGTGATTAATCGCAATGATGTTTTGGTAAACCGCATAAAATACATCAGGAATTGAAGTTGCATTGTCTTTTTTGGCAATTGAAACTTTTTCGAAGTAGCGGACAGCATCATATGAAATGTATCCGAATAAACCATTATTGATGAATTTAAAGTCGTTTTTTTCTGATTTAAATTGATTCGAAAACTCCTGAATTACTTCTGGAATATTGGTTGAAGCATCAATTGTATTTTGCTCTGAAGTTCCGTCTGGAAAAGTTTTTGAAATGGTTTCGTTTTCAATTTTTATTGTTGCAATAGGATTACAACAGATGTACGAGAAACTATTGTCATTTCCGTGATAATCACTGCTTTCCAACAATAAACTATTTGGAAATTTATCTCTTATTTTAAAATAAATACTTACCGGCGTAATGGTATCTGCCAGAATTTGTTTGTAATGTGTGTTGAGTATAAACGGTTTCAATGTATGTTGTTTTTTAGTTTTAATATATTTTTCTGTTAGAGTTCCGGCCAAAAAAAAAGGCTTGTCGTGATGACAAGCCTTTTATATTTATAGTTTTGAAAATACCATAGGAAGCTTCGTTCACGACGTTTGACGTAAATTCTTCCACCACCAAGTATTGTTCATTATTGTTCTCATTTCTTTATTTTGATGTGACAAAGATATAAATGTAATTTGAATTAGAATACATAAATTTTCAAAAAAAACTTTTCTAATCTTTGAAATTTGTTAAATTTTAAATTCTAATTTTTGACTAAAAGCTTAATTTCCAATTGCCAGCGTGTTGTTTACGTTTGCTCTAAAATCTGGGTTTCCTTTGATATTTGGCGTTATAAACAATTCTATATTTTTCATTTTTGTGTATTCAAGACCAGAATTTGGATTGTAAAAGTTTTGAATTGATGCATCTGAACTTGATGATTCGCTCGTAATTCCTCCATTACAATTGTTAACTATGGTATTTTTAAAACTCATTTTTGCTAAGTTTTCATTTCCGTTTCCAATGTTTCCTTCTAATAAAACAAAAGGCGAAAAACCAGAAACAATACTATTGTTTAAGTTAAAAAATGTATTTTCTCTTACATAAATAGATTCTCTAACCAAGCCCTGATTGTTTTCTTCTAAATTTATTAAAGTGATATTTGAAGCATTAATTTTTGTCATTTTTTTGCTCATATCTGTATTTTGAACTTTATCGTATGAATCTACTTCAAAACATCTTGATCCTGAAATGTCTGATGAGAACGGATGACGAACAGCAATACTGTTTGTAATATTGATTTGTGCACCTTGTGTAAAATCAAAATCATCATCAGTTGTTCTGTATGAGATTAAGTTACTCATATTCAAGTCGCCTCCATAACATTCAAAAGAATCATCATTTGAAAAACTGATTTGAATGTTGCTTAAAACTGTTTTTCTTCCCACTCCGGCTAAAGAAAGTCCGTTTAATTCCTTAGAAGCACTTAATTTTCGTCCTGCATATTCAATTCTAATATATTTCATAACTCCAGAATTATCTTCTGGATCCTGACCTCCATAATGATTTAAGGTTGGTTCTAGGTCAAAAGGTAAAGTGTGGATGCCTCCCAAAGTATTTATAGGCGCTTTTCCTAAAATAATAATTCCGCCCCAGTCGCCTGGCTTTCTATTGTTTTTTTCATTTTCTGATGTAAAAACAATTGGGTCAGTTTCAAGACCTTCCGCCATAATTTTTGCTCCGTTTGTAATTACAAGAGTGCCGCAGGTTTTATCGTCGCCTCGAATTACTGTTCCTGGTTCTATGGTTAAAGTTGCATTATTGGTAACATACACAACACCAACTAAATGATACGTATTACGTTTTACTAATCGGGTATCTTTATCAATTGTTCCGGCAATTATATTAGTTGCTTCGTTATATTCATTTATGGCTGGTTTAAAATTTGTCCAATTGTTCATCCAGTTTGTAGTTCCAATAATTCCTTTTGGCTGTTGTTGTGCGTGTATAAAAAAGCTGGTAATCAGAGCGAAAAATACAATTCGTAATTTTGTTTTCATAACTATAATTTTGAGTTTCTAGTTTTTGAGTTTTTATTTTCCTCAAAATTAGAGGCCGTATGTTAATCAATACGGGGATGGTTGTTATGAAAGTGTTATTACAATATTAAGAACGTTATTTTTTTGAAAAGTAATAAAAAAAAGAAACCCCGGCAGAATCAAACTGCCGGGGTTTTTCTTATAATATAAATTAGTAAGCCTTAATTAGAATTTTAAAGATACAGCTAATTCGAAATCGTCATTGATAGTTTTGTCTCCTAAGTTTTCGAAGAAGTTACCAGAGTTGTATTTAATATCGTATTTAGTTCTGTCAACTTTGAAAGCAGTTGTTGCAGTGTTTCCGTTTACAGTGATGTCAAAAGTTACTGGTTTAGTAATTCCTTTAATAGTTAAATCAGCAGTTACAGTATAAACGTCAGCAGATTTAGCACCAATAGTTTTGAAAACTAATTTAGAAGTTGGGAATTTATCAGTTCCAAAGAAATCGTCAGCTTTTAAGTGACCGTTTAATTTTCCTTGGTATTCTCCAGTTAAATCTGTAGCTGTTAATGAAGTCATATCAACAGTAAATGAACCGCCTGTTAATTTTTTTCCTTTGAAAACTACAGCACCGTCTTTAAAGTTTACAGTTCCTGAGTGTTCTCCAGTTACCTTTTTACCTACCCATTTAATAGTAGAAGCTTTTACGTCGATTTTTTTAGTTTGTGCGTTTACTGAAATACCAGCAGCAGCTACGAATAATGCAATTGCAATTGTTTTTAAATTTTTCATGTTGTTAAAATTGAATTTAGATTTGTAAATAATTATATAGTGATAAATAATTCCTCGTGAGATTTTCTAACTTTTTTGAAGTGCTGCGTATCGTCCTCATCATGTCTGTAACCTACAGTTGCAATAACCGAAGCGTTTAAACCTAATTTATCGAAACCTAAGATCTCGTTAAACGCAGCAGGATTGAATCCTTCCATTGGCGTAGCGTCGATTTTTAATTCTGCAGCAGCAGCTAATAAAGTTCCTAAAGCAATATAAGTTTGTTTTGCTGTCCAGATGTTTTTAGCTTCTTGTGATAAGTTTGAAATTACGCCATTCATCATATCAGCAAATCCGCCTAAAGCTTCAGCAGGAACACCTCTTGTTTCGCTGATGTTTTTAATATAAGCAGCAACAGATTCTGGTCCTGCATTTAAGTCGTTTGCAAAAATGAATAATTGAGAAGCATCAGTAATTTGAGTTTGTCCATAAGCTGCTGCTTTTAACTTTTCTCTAATTTCTGGATTTTCTACAATAATTACTTTATAAGGTTGTAATCCGTATGAAGAAGCAGCTAATCTTACAGCTTCTTTTAAAGTATTTAAATCTGCAGCAGATATTTTTTTTGTTGCATCAAACTTCTTTGTTGCATATCTCCATTTTAGATTGTCTAATAATGTGCTCATAATATTAATTTTGTTGGGTTCGGTATTTTTCTAATAATTTATTTAATAATTCTAATTCTTCAGTACTTATATTCTCGGCAAATGCACGCTCGTGCGCATCTACTTTGGGATCTAATTCTTTTAAAACATCAAGTCCTTTTTGTGTAATCAGCACCTCAATCTTTCTGCGATTGTCCGGACAAACGTTTCTTGTTACTAGTTCCTTTAGTAATAATTTGTCAACTAATCGTGTTGTATTACTTGTTTTTGCCAGCATACGTTCTTGTATAACACACATATTAGCAGGATTTCCTTTTTGTCCTCTTAATATACGCAGCACATTATATTGTTCTCCAGACAAATCATACGGTTTCATTATCTCGTTGAAATGATCCTGAATCACATTTTGTGTGTACATAATGTTCAGAATAACTTTTTTCGCATTATCCATCTTAACTGTACTCTTAATAACCTCTTCAATTGTCATAGTCGTAAGTGTATAATTTGTATATACAAATGTATAACTTTTAATAGTTGTATATACAAGTGTTTTGTTAATTATTTGTTAATGTGAAAAACAACCGTATAAATAGTTGATTATTAATGCCTAAAGTTAATTTATTTTTTGAATTTAAATAGCTGATATTTTGACATTTAACTTAAAGTTAAACTACAATATTCAAATTTAAGTATTTTTATTGCTGAGGCATTTTTGTAAGACTAATTTTTTTAACCATAAATAGAGGGGAGTTTAAATATACTTTGATTTTGAACTGCTTATCGAAATTCTGAGAGAAAAAATCCTTTAGCTGTCGCTTTAAAATCTGCAATTTCCTTAGCGATCCAATTTTCATCATGTCCAAGTTCTTTTGCAATTACCCTTGCGGTTTTTTCAGATACTTCAATTGCAGCTCTGGCATTCAAAAACAATAATCGAACACGTCTTGCCAGAATATCATCTATAGTTCTTGCCATTTCATAACGTACAGCCCAAACAATTTCTGCCAATGTAAATTCATAATCAGGATGGAGTTTTTCCTTTAATTCTGGTTCTTCTTCTTGCAGCTGGAGTATTTTTGCAATATCAGAACCATAAATATATAAGTGATCTTCTCTATCAAGAGTCGTCGTAGGTTTATTTCCGTGAATGCTTAAGTGTTGCGTAATACAAGGTTTTTTGGGAAGTTTTCCTTTTAGTATTGCTTTGTCAATGATGTCTTCGGCAATTTTTCGGTAAGTAGTCCATTTTCCTCCTGTTATGGTTATTAAACCAGTTTCTGAAACTATAATTTTATGACTTCTGGAAACTTCTTTCGTGCTTTTGCCTTCTTCTTTTGGGGCTGCTAACGGACGCAGACCTGCAAAAACAGATAATACATCGGCTCTTGTTGGTTTTTTGGCAAGGAATCGCTGCGCTGTTTCAAGCACAAATTCAATTTCGCTCTCTAAAGCAATAGGTTCTAAACTTTGTTTTTTAATTAAAGTGTCGGTTGTGCCTACTACAACGTGATTGTGCCACGGAACAGCAAATAAAACTCTTCCATCTTTTGTTTTTGGAATCATCAAAGCATGTTCGCCCGGGAGAAAAGATTTATCAAATACTAAATGAATTCCCTGACTCGGCACTATATATTTTTTGTAAACTTTATCGTTTAGCTTCATGATGGCATTTGTAAAAACTCCTGTTGCATTTATTACAATTGCACCTTTTATGTTATAGTTTATTCCGGTTTCCTGATCAACTGCCTGAACGCCGGTGATTTGATTGTTATTATCCTTTAATAAATTAACAACCTTAGTATAATTTAAAACACAAGCTCCGTTTTCTACCGCAGTCTGAGCCAGATTTACAGCCAAACGAGAATCGTCAAATTGCCCGTCATGATAAATAACACCATTTACAAGTCCGTCTTCTTCTACATTTGGAAGCATTTCGATAGTTTTCTTTTTTGAAAGATATTTAGAACTCCCCAAACTTAAACCTCCTGATAATAGATCATAAATTTTTAATCCAATGGTGTAAAAGTAACCGCTTAGCCAATGGTAATTTGGAATAACAAAAGATTGATTTTTTACCAAATGATTTGCATTTTGTGCCAGTAAACCTCGCTCTTTTAATGCTTCTCTAACTAAATGTACATCTCCCTGCGCCAAATATCGTACACCTCCATGAACTAATTTGGTACTTCTGCTGGAAGTTCCTTTGGCAAAATCTACAGCTTCAAGTAAGATGGTTTTATAGCCTCGGCTGGCAGCATCGATTGCGGTTCCTAAACCGCTGGCTCCTCCGCCTATAATTATTACGTCCCAATTTTCGGTATTTTGTAGTTTTAGTAACTGCTCTGAACGATTCATATTTTTTACGGGACTTTTTGTTTAAAGCAAACTTAACGAAATGAAATTAAAAATTGATGAAGAAAAAAGTTTCTGGTTTTTATTTGTTTTAGGCTTCAGGTTTCAAGCATGGTGAAAAAATAAACCCGACAAATTTTTAAAATCTGTCGGGTTATCGAATATTTTGTGAACTATATTTTAATGCAGCAGTTTTTCAAATGCTTTTCTTGCAGAGCCTCTTAAATAGACTTCACCGCAATAAGTATATTTCAATTTGTCTAAAATTTTAAGCATTGGAACATTATCAAAATTAGTATCAACTTTTATGCTGTAAATGTTATTTTCAATAGATAAGCCTTCAATTTTTTCAAATAATTTTGTAGCAATTCCTTTTCCTTTTGCTAGTTTCGAGACTGCTACGCGGTGTACAACAGTATAATCACCATCGCTAAGCCATTTGCCTTCGATATTTTCGTAAGCAGGATCTTTACCAAAAATAATAGCAGCATAACATAAAATAGATTCATTTTCTGTAAGCACATAGCCATAACCATTTTCAATGTCATTTTTAATGGTAAGCTCATTTGGATAACCGTCCTGCCACTGTGTACTTCCGTCTAGTCTTCTTTGTTCAATTGCATCCTGCAATATTTCCCAAATAGCAGGTATTTCAGAAATGACTGCTTTTCGTAAAACTAATTGTTGAGTAGAATTCATTTTTTGGATTATATAAAAAATTAATGAGGCAGTTTATCTTTTATCAAACCATAAACCCAAGTTCCTGCAATGGCACTTACTAAAGTTACCACGATTACTGTTGCTCCGGTACCAATTTGAGCAAAAAGAGGACCTGGACAAGCCCCTGTAATTGCCCATCCAAAACCAAACATCAGGCCTCCGTAGATTTGTCCTTTATTGAAAGTTTTAGGCTGAATTTCGATTTTTTCGCCCTGAAGGGTTTTGATGTTTAATTTTTTAATCAGAAATACTGAAATTACTCCAACAGCAACGGCACTTCCAATTACACCATACATGTGGAATGACTGCAAATGAAACATTTCCTGAATACGAAACCAGCTGATGATTTCGGCTTTTACGAATACAATACCGAAAAAGATTCCAACGATTAAATATTTAAGGTTTGCGAATGCTGTTTCTTTTTTATGACTTGCGTTGATTCCTTCGCTGTCTGTATTTTTATTTTCTAAATTGCTCATTTTAAAAATTTTAAAGTGAAAGAATATATGGTAAAATCAAAAGTGACATTACAAAACCGCCAATCATAAAACAAATTGTAGCTACAACCGAAGGCCATTGTAAATTTGATATTCCCATAATCGCATGTCCGCTTGTACATCCGCCAGCATAACGTGTTCCAAAACCAACTAAAAATCCGCCCACGACCATCATAATAAATCCGCGAAGTGTAAACAAACTTTCCCATGAAAACAGCTGTACCGGAACTAAACCAGTATGATCTGTAATTCCGTAAGAAGCCAATTGTTCTGAAAGTTCAGGAGTAATTTCTACCGGATTTGGATTAGATAACAAATACGCTGCGATTATACCGCCCAGAAATATTCCGAAAACAAAGAATAAATTCCAGCTTTCTTTTTTCCAGTCGTATTTAAAAAATGAAATATTCGACGGAATACAAGCCGCGCAAATATGTCGCAGAGACGAACTAATCCCGAAAGATTTATTCCCGATAATTAATAAAATTGGAACTGTTAATCCAATTAGCGGGCCAGCTACGTACCAAGGCCATGGTTCTTTAATAATTTCTAGCATATTTATAAGGTTCTAAGTTGCTAAGATACTAAAGTTACTAAGGTTTATTTTTTTTAGGCCCTGAGATACTAAGTTTGAAAACCTCAGAACCTTAGTGTCTTAGTAACTTAGCACCTTTAATTATTTTAATACTTTACTTTGACAAACAAAATCTGATTTTGGGATATTGGTTTTAGAAATTGCTCCAAAACCGCCGTCAACTTCGCTGAAATTTCTAAATCCGCGTGCTTGAAGAATAGAAGCTGCAATCATACTGCGGTAACCGCCGGCACAATGCAGGAAAAAATGCTCATTTGGGTTAATATCTTTCACCCAGTCATTAATATAAGCTAGAGGCTTACTGTAAGCATCTTCGATATGTTCTGCCTCATATTCTGTTTCCTTGCGGACATCAATAACCTTGTCTTCTTTGATATTAAATTTCCCGGCAAATTCTTCTGCTGAAATTCGGTTTACCGTATCAATTTCAAAACCTGCTTTTTCCCAGGCTTCAAAACCGCCTTCAAGATGCCCAATAATTGAGTCAAAACCTACACGGCTTAAGCGCGTAACGGTTTCTTCTTCTAAGCCAGCTTCGGTTACTAATATAATAGGTTGTTTTACGTCTCCAATTAAAGTTCCAACCCACGGTGCAAAATCACCGTTGATTCCAATATTAATAGACTGCGGAATAAATCCTTTGGCAAAATCACCGCTTTTGCGTGTGTCTAAAATTAAAGCCCCGGTTTCTTCGGCCACAGCCTCAAATTCTTCAGCTTTAATAGACTTCATTCCGTTATGTAAAACTGTTTCAAAGCTTTCGTAACCTTGTTTGTTCATGGCAACGTTCATACTAAAATAGGCCGGAGGAGGCAATAATCCGTCAGTAACTTCTTTTATAAATTCTGCTTCGGTCATATCAGAGCGCAAAGCATAATTTGTAGCTTTTTGATTTCCAATAGTCGAAACCGTTTCTTTACTCATATTTTTTCCGCAGGCACTTCCCGCACCGTGAGCAGGATATACAATTACATCATCAGCCAGCGTCATGATTTTATCTCTTAACGAATGAAATAAAATTCCCGCCAATTGATCCTGAGTCATTCCAGAAGCTTTTTGAGCTAAATCCGGACGGCCTACATCGCCAATAAATAAAGTATCTCCGGAGAAAATAGCGTGATCTTTTCCATTTTCGTCAATAAGTAAAAAAGTAGTGCTCTCCATAGTATGTCCCGGAGTGTGCAAAACTTTGATCGTTACTTTTCCAACTTTAAATTCCTGTCCGTCTTTTGCAGAAATGCAGTCAAATTCGCAGGCTGCATTTGGACCGTAAACAATTGGCGCTCCGGTTTCTTTGCTTAAATCAACGTGTCCAGAAACGAAATCAGCGTGAAAATGCGTTTCAAAAATATATTGCAGCTTTACTCCGTCGCGTTCTAAACGATCTAAATAAGGCTGTATTTCTCTAAGCGGATCAATAATGGCCGCTTCGCCATTTGAAGTGATATAATATGCACCTTGTGCTAAGCATCCGGTGTAAATTTGTTCTATTTTCATGATAGGTGTTGTAAAATGATGGGATACAAAGGTAGTTTTGTTTTTTAAAAAAATAGGTGACTAATGTTACAGAAATTAGGTTTTTGTGTAAAATAATGCGGATTTTGCCATATGCTTTAATATAAGTGTATTTAAAATTGAGCAATTACGCTTTAAGCTTTAATTTTGCATATGACGAATGTCATTTCAAAATAAAAAATAAAATGAACACAAAAGACTTATTAGATCAAATTGCTTTTATAAAAGAAATTGATAAAGTAAAATACATTCAGCGCAAAACAAAATTATTCAACAGCGACAGATGCGAAAATGATGCAGAACACAGCTGGCATCTGGCGTTAATGGCAATTGTTCTGGCAGAACATTCTAATGAGCCTATTGACGTTTTGAAAGTTGTAAAAATGGTTTTGATTCATGACATTGTAGAAATCGATGCTGGAGATGTTTTCATGTATGATACGTTAAAAAGTCATGATAATACAGATGAAGAACGATTAGCAGCGAATCGTATTTTTGGTTTACTGCCTAAAAAACAAGCTGAAGACTTTATAACTATTTGGGAAGAATTTGAAGCCGGAGAAACCAACGAAGCTAAATTTGCCAGATCTATGGACAGATTAGAACCTTTATTGCAGAATACTTCTAACAATGGCGGAACATGGAAAGAGTTTGGTGTAAAGTATAATAAGGTTTACGAGAAAAAGAGCGTTATAAAAAATGGTTCAACATCTTTATGGAATTACGCCGAAGGTTTGATTAACGAAAGCGTTGAAAAAGGTATCTTAGAAAAATAATCAAAAATAACCACCTAATCAAACATAGCCTGCGGTTTCAACCGCAGGAAACGTATGATGATATGCATTGTGTTCCCGTGGTTGAAACCACGGGTTATGTTGTGCAAGTAAATCTAAACGCAATATTGTCATTTCGACTAAAGGGAGAAATGACAAACTGTATGTAACTCAAAAAATGGCAAGTGTCATTTTTACCCTTTAAATTGTTGAAAAGTTTAACAAATATCAGGTGATAAACTTTTTTTAAAGGGCGTTAATTCGGGTTCTAATGGTTAAATTTGTGGAACTTCATAAACAAATTACCATTATGGAAGAAATGCTCTTTTATGACCGAATGCAATTCGCCTTCACCATTACTTTTCATTATCTTTTTCCGCAGCTTACAATGGGTCTTTCACTCATCATTGTTTACTTCAAATGGAAATACTTAAAAACTAATAACGAACAATACAATCACGCCACCCATTTCTGGATGAAAATCTTTGCCCTCAATTTTGCAATGGGTGTGGTAACAGGAATTCCAATGGAATTTCAGTTTGGAACCAACTGGGCAAAATTCTCCGAATTAACCGGAGGAATCATAGGCCAGACCCTCGCAATGGAAGGAATGTTTTCTTTCTTTCTCGAATCCTCTTTTCTGGGATTATTTTTATTTGGAGAAAAACTCCTTGGCCATAAATGGCATTTTGTAACCGGATTATTAATTATGATTGGCTCCTGGGCCAGCGGTTACTTAATTATAGCCACACATTCCTGGATGCAGAATCCTGTTGGATATGAAATCCTCGAAAACGGAAAATTTGTTCTGACTAATTTTCAGGCTTTATTCCTTAATCCTTGGCTTTGGCCTTCTTATTTACACAATCAGGCTGCTTCTTTAGTTACGAGTTCTTTTGTTGTAGCAGGAATTGGTGCTTTTTATATTTTGAGCCAGAAGAATGTTTCTTTTGGGAAATTGTTCCTAAAAACGGGAGTTATCTTCGGACTTATTTCGAGTGTAATTGTAGCAGTTCCAACCGGAGATTTACTGGCTAAAAATGTTGTAAAATATCAGCCTGTAACTTTTGCTGCAATGGAAGGAATTTTTCATACCGAGAAAAAAGGTTCTGAAATTGTTTTAATAGGACAGCCCGATGTAAAAGACAAAAAACTCGATAATAAAATTGCCGTTCCTAATATTTTAAGTTTCCTGACTTACGGAAACTGGGAACAGGAAATTAAAGGTTTAGATCAGTTTGAAGAAGATCTGCATCCAACCAATATTTCGGGATTGTATTATGCGTATCATATTATGGTAGGACTTGGAACGGTTTTTATTGGATTAATGGTTATTTCCCTTTTCCAATTAATCAGAGGGAAATTATTCCAAACCAAATGGATTTTATGGTCTTTAATGTTTATGATGCCATTTCCATATATTGCCAATACAACAGGCTGGTATACGGCCGAATTAGGAAGACAGCCGTGGCTGGTTTATAATTTAATGCGAACTGCTGCCGGCGCTTCGCCAACGGTTTCATCCGGAAATACCTTATTTACATTACTGGGTTTTATTGGTTTATACCTTTTACTGGGAATGTTGTTTTTGCTTTTAGTTGGAAAAATTATTAATAAAGGACCTCATAATGTGGACCTTTCATCAGAAAAAATATAAGTATGGAATTTTTTTGGTACGTAGTTTTAATGGGAATCCTGGCTGTTTATCTGGTTTTAGACGGCTACGATTTTGGAGCAGGAATAATTCATTTATTTTTTGCTGATACAGAAAAAGATAAAAAAGCAATTACAAGTGCCATTGGTCCGTTTTGGGATGCCAATGAAGTCTGGCTTATTGCAGCCGGAGGTGTTTTATTTTTTGCTTTCCCAACTTTATATGCTTCCTCTTTCAGCGGTTTTTATCTGCCGTTGATTATGATTTTATGGCTTTTGATTTTCCGTGCCATCGGATTAGAAATGCGCGGGCAAATTCATAATCCTATGTGGGAAAGTATTTGGGATAAAGCTTTCGGGATTGCGAGTCTGCTTTTGGCTTTATTCTTCGGAATCGCTTTAGGAAATATTGTCCGCGGTGTCAATCTCGGAATGGTTCAAAATGGCGTTTCTACTCAGGAACCTCATTTTTTCTTTCTGCCTTTGTGGAATCCGACTTTTAGTCCGCAGGCAAATGAATTAGGAATTATCGACTGGTTTACGCTTTTCTTAGGAATTGTGAGTGTGGTTGCTCTAACAATTCACGGTGCCAACTGGATTATTTATAAAACAAATTCATCGTTGAACCCAAAACTTAGAAAAGTGGTTTTTGCCTTAAATATTGTTTTGCTCGTTTTAGTTTGTATATCATTACAAATCTGGCATTTTATCGAGCCGAAACCGTTTCATAATTTTGTTGAAAATCCTATTTTGTGGTTTTTCCCGCTTTTAACTTTTGTTGGCATTGCGGGTTTATTTAAAGTACGTTCCTTTAAAAAAGACGGCCACGGATTTATATTTTCAACTTTATTTTTAGTAGGCGGATTTGCTTCGACAGCTGTTTCGATTTTTCCGAATGTTCTGCCATCAACCAATAATGTAAATCCGTCGTTAACGATTTACAACACCGCTGCTCATGAATACGGATTAAGCGCCGGATTGAGCTGGTTTTTTATCGCTTTGTTTCTGGTAATTATTTACTTTATTATTCAATATCGCGTTTTTAGCGGTAAAATGGATGATATTGGGTATGGGGAACATTGATGCTTTTAATACCGAATTTTTATTTTGAATATAAAATCAACTGCCTCCAGTTTTAACTGGAGGTTTTTTGTTTGAGATGAAAAAGGCTTTAGCCGAATTTTATATACATTATTTGTCTCTGGCTAAGAAAAGAGGCATTCATTGAAAATCAAAAAAGAAAAATGTTGTAGATATAGTTTTACAAATTTGGATTTCATCTCCTTTTTCTTAGTTTTGTTACAAGAGAAATTAAAAGACAGCAAATGTATAATTGTTTTGATATAGCCAAATATTTTATTGAGCTGGCGGAAGAAGAAGGTCAGGGACTTGACCCAATGAAACTGCTCAAGCTTACTTACATTTCGCACGGCTGGCATTTAGGAATTACCGGAAAACCTCTTTTCGATAATGAAGTGCAGGCCTGGAAATACGGTTCGGTTATTCCTGATTTGTATTACGAAATACGAATGTTTGGAAAAGATCCTGTTGATCCGTTTTTGATTAATATTTCGGCTAAAACTCCATTGAAACAAGAAGACAAAGAGTTTCTAAAAAAAATCTGGAATAATTATAAAGGTTTATCAGGATTACAGCTTTCGGCTTTAACGCATGAAGAAGGAAGTCCGTGGTCACAGACTTGGGACGGAACGCACAATGTAATTATTGGCAATGATATTATTAAAGAATATTATAAGGAAAAACTAAATAGTTAAATGGAAAAAACACTGGCAGAAAAATTACCCGAAAGTGCTTTAGGAAACGATATTATTAATATTCCAAAAGATGTTACCAAAGAAGCCGAAAAAGAACAACATTTAATGAGACCTTATGATCCGAAAAGCCATTCGGAATATATTGAATTAAAAAGATTTGAAATTGAGCAGGCAAACGAAAGTTTAGAGCGAAAGCTAAGACAGGAAAATGCTAAAAAAGCTTTTATTTTTTCGTCAAGATGGGCTATTTTTATTGCTCTTGTTATTTTACTGCACGGAGCAGGCGCATCGTACAAATTCTTTATTTTATCACAAACTGAGTTTTTATTTGTTGTAGGAACTTTAACGACATCAATTTTTACTTTTTATACTTTGGTTTTGAGATATTTATTTTACAGAAAACCAAATGCTAAAACTACAGAAAAGAAAATAGTTTAGATGATTTTTTTGTCAGAAAAATTATATTTTTGTTTAAATCAAAATGCACGAACTTGTATTATACATAAGACAAAGTGTATTTTACTAATTCCAATATTTTTTCAAGAATTTTAAATATCTTTGAATTATGAGCGTAGCAGAAAAATCTAGACATATAGGAAGAAACATAAGCCGAATTAGAGAGCTTAAAGGAATGAAACAGGACGCATTAGCATTTGAAATGGGGATTACACAGCAGACTGTTTCGAATATTGAAGCGAGTGAAACAGTAGATCGTGAAAGACTTTTGGATATAGCAAAAGCACTTGGCGTTACAATAGAAGCAATTGAAAATTTTTCTGAAGAAAATGTGATTAATTATTTTAACACTTTTAATGAAACTGTTTCAGATAGTTTTATAACGAATAACTCTTGCACATTCAATCCTTTAGATAAGATGGTTGAACTTTACGAGCGTTTGGTTTTGGCTGAAAAAGAATTAGTTCAGGCTGAAAAAGAAAAAGTTGAATATCTGGAAAAGCTATTGAATAAAGAAAAATAAAAACTTTAAGTTTTACCCAAAAAATACAAATCCGTTTATTTTTAGAAATAAACGGATTTTTAGTTTTATTGAGGTTAATACTTTGGCAGAATGCTGGATGACCTTGTTTTCTGTAAACTGGACTATAAGTAAGCTTGTGGTTTGCCATACTTTCGCTTTTTTAACTAAAGCATTTAACAATGGATTACAAAATCAAAAAAGCAAGTATTGAAGATCTTAATGAAACAGCTGAACTTTTTAATCTTTATCGTGTTTTTTATCGTCAGGAATCTGATGTAGAAAAAGGAAAAGCATTTCTTAAAGAACGATTATTGAATAATGAGTCGGATATTTTTTTAGTAACGATTAATGAAAAAGCGGTTGGGTTCGTGCAGCTCTACAAATTATTTCATTATACAAAACTGCAAAAACAATGGCTTTTGAGCGATCTTTTTGTACATCCGGATTATCGAGGTAAAGGATTATCTGTGGCTTTAATTGACCGAAGTAAATTATGGTGTGAAGAAACTGGAGCGTGTGGTTTAATGCTTGAAACTGAAAAAACAAATGATATTGGGAATACATTATATCCTCGATGCGGTTTTGAATATGATGGACTTCACAATTATTATCATTGGTGGAGAAACTGATAAATAATTGACTGTAATTTAAAATATTAGAAAAAACTTAATTTAAATACAAATCCGTTTATTCCCTAAAATAAATGGATTTTTTAGTTTTCATCTTTGCCAAAATTAAAAACCTTGACAAAGACTACTTTACAAGTGCAAACTAATTCGAATTAAAATAAAACTTCTTTTGTAATAATATAAAATCCCATTACGAGAACAAACCAGCCAAATAATGGTTTTAATCTCGCGCCGTCGATTTTTTTAGATAGCTGGCTTCCGATAAACATTCCCAAAAGCGCCATTCCTGAAACACCTAATAAAAATGTATAATCAATTGGAGTTCCGATGTATAAATCGCCGCCAAAACCTATTGAAGAATTAATGGTGATGATTAATAATGAAGTTCCAACGGCTTGTTTCATAGGTAATTTGGCGAAAAATAAAAGGGCAGGAATAATGAGAAATCCTCCTCCGGCGCCAAGAAATCCTGTTATGATTCCAACCAAAAAACCAATTATGCTTAGCTGAGTGTAATTGGTTTCGGTGCTTTTTATTTCGGACTGATTTTTCTTGATCATCGAAATCGCCGCTGTTATCATCAAAATCGAAAAGACAATCATAATTAGAAAATCTTTTGAAACTGAATAAGACGCAATTGAGAAAATAGTCGAAGCTATCTGCGGAAAAATAACTTCGCGGATAATCAATATTGAAATTACAGACGGAACAGCAAAATACAATGCTGACTTTAGCTTTAGATTTCCCATTTTGTAATGGCTGTAACTTCCAAATAATGCCGTCATCCCAACAATAAATAAAGAATAAGAAGTTGCCTGATCCGGATTTACTTTAAATAAATAGACTAAAATAGGAATAGTAAGAATAGAACCGCCTCCGCCAATTAAGCCAAGAGAAATCCCGATTATGATTGAAGCAAAATATCCTAAATATTCCATTGCATTTGTTTTTATGCAAAGTTGCTTCGGAAATTAGAAACCTACAGTAACATTTATCACATACAGATGTTTTTTTGCAGGTGAATTTTGGACCGCGGATTTTACGGATGAAACGGGTTGTCGCGGAATGTTAAGATTCTATGTGTTTAAAAATTTAAGATAAAGTGTGTCAGTTCGAGCGAAGTCGAGAGCCCGCAAAGCATTTCGACTTCGCTCAATGTGACAAAACAATCTGTGTAAATCTTTTAATCTGTGGCAAAAAGAAAAACAGCGTGAACCCGTTTCATCCGTAAAATCCGTGAGCCAATATTATTTTAGTAATTCAATCTGGTTTCGGTTAAGTTTTACCAAACCGCGCTGTTCCATTTTTTTCAGCAATCTCGAAACAACTTCTCTGGAGGTATTTAATTCGGTTGCAATTTCCTGATGTGAAAGATTTACTTCAGAACAGCCGCAGGCATCAGAATGTCTTTTTAGGTAAAACTCCAAACGCTCATCCATAGAACGGAAAGCGATATTATCTACAACTTCCAGGACTTCTTCAAAACGGCTTCTATAGGTTTCAATTACAAATTCGTACCACGATCTGTGTTCCATCATCCATTTATCCATCATTTGCAGCGGAATCATCATGACCGAAACATCTTCGACAACCTTTGCCATAATCTGGCTTTTTTCGCTTTTGGGGGTACAGATCATCGAAATAGCACAGGCTTGTCCGGGTTGCAGATAATACATTAAAAATTCGCCTCCATCTTCGCCTTCACGATAAATTTTGATTTTTCCTTTGGTTATCAAAACCGTATTTTTAATGTACTGTCCGGTGCGCATTAAAATAGTTCCGGCTTCAAAATCCTGAAGACTTCCGTTTTCTTCAATAGTGGCAATAAGTTCGCTGGAAAAATTAGGAAAGATGGTTTTTAATGAATTTTGCATTAGAGAGATTTAAAAATAGAAACAACATTTAACCATTAAGCGATTAAGTTTCATTAAGCTTAATTTACCTTCATTTCTTAATGGCTGGAAATAAAAAACTTTAATGTTTGTGTCTTGTTTGTTTTGTCAAAAAGAGATTAAAAATTATAATTTTTTACAAAGATAATCGATTCAGGTTATATTAATTGTCAGAAAACTAGATTTAGGTTGAATTTTATGTAAATGAAAAAATCCTATTTTCTATCGATTTTGCAGACTATAATTTTAAAAATAGTAAGTAAATTTGTAAATCACTGATTATAATACTTTCTCTAAAACGTTTTCTGAGAATAATAATCGAAATCGCATTTGGTACGTTTTTTATAAATAGAAACGTCGTAATTTTACAAAAAACACATATTATGAATTTATCACAAGAAGATTGGGTTAATCAGCTTGCTGCTGACGAGAATGCAGTTATACTGGACGTAAGAACTGAAGACGAATTTAATGACGGCTATATTGAAAATGCTTTAAACATTGATATCAATAAAGGTCAGGCTTTTATTTATGAAATCGAAGAATTAGATAAAAATAAAAACTACTATGTGTATTGTCGTTCTGGAGCCAGAAGTGCTAAAGCATGTCAGATTATGAACGAGTTAGGTATAGAAAATGCCTACAATCTGCTTGGTGGTATACTGGACTGGGAAGGCGAAACCGTACAACCATAAAAAAGAAGAAGAGGCACAAAAAGCCTCTTTTTTCATTAAAAAAACTATTAATAACCAAACAAAAATTACCAGATTATGAGTTTAATACCCGAAGAGTTTGAGATTAAAACCCTTATAAATCAAGATACTTATCTTGTAAATGGTGAATTAAAACAATGGACAGGACAAACCACTCCTGTGTTTTCTACCATTTCTTCTACAGAAAAATACACGCCTACATTATTAGGATCAATTCCTTTTATGGCCGAAGCTGAAGCAGCAGAAGTTGTTGAAGCAGCAAATGCAGCCTATGATAAAGGACAAGGTTTATGGCCAACCATGAAAGTGGCTGACCGTATTAAATGCATGGAGAATTTCGTTAAACAAATGAAAGAAACCCGCGAAGAAGTGGTTAAGCTTTTGATGTGGGAAATTGGGAAAAACCTTGGTGATTCTCAAAAAGAGTTTGACAGAACCGTTGAATATATTTATGATACCATTGCCAGTTATAAAGAATTAAACGGACGCAGTTCGCATTTTGAAAAAGTGCAAGGTGTAAACGCTATGATTCGCCGCGGGCCTCTTGGAGTAGTTTTATGTCTTGGGCCATACAATTATCCTTTAAATGAAACTTTCTCATTGTTGATTCCGGCTTTGATTATGGGGAATACCGTGATTTTTAAACCTGCTAAACATGGTGTTTTATGTATTTCGCCATTATTAGAAGCTTTTAGAAGCAGTTTTCCAAAAGGAGTTATCAATATTGTTTACGGAAGAGGACGTGAAGTAGCTTCGCCAATTATGAAATCTGGTAAAATTGATGTTTTGGCATTAATTGGAAACAGTAAATCGGCGATTGCTTTGCAGGATCAGCATCCAAATAAAAACAGACTTCGTTTAATTTTAGGTCTTGAAGCTAAAAACCCGGCAATTATTCTTCCGGATGCCGATTTAGATTTGGCAATTCAGGAATGTATTACAGGAACTTTGTCTTTTAACGGGCAGCGTTGTACGGCTTTAAAAGTTCTTTACGTTCACGAATCAATCAGAGAAGAATTCAATAAAAGATTCTCTGAAAAAGTAGATGCGCTGCAATTTGGAAATCCGTGGGAAAAAGGAGTGTCTTTAACGCCGCTTCCAGAAACTGAAAAACCAAATTACATTCAGGGATTAATTGACGATGCTGTAAGCAAAGGAGCAAAAATCCTGAACGAAAAAGGAGGAAAACATTCAGAGAATTATATTTTTCCAGCCGTTTTATATCCGGTAAACAGTAAAATGCGTGTGTATCACGAAGAACAGTTTGGTCCAGTAGTTCCAATTATTTCTTTCAAAGATATTCAGGAACCTTTAGAAGATATGGCCGAATCTAATTACGGACAGCAGGTAAGTTTGTTCGGAAAAGATATTAAAACCCTTGCACCGCTTATTGATGCTTTGGTAAACTTAGTATGCCGTGTAAACTTAAACAGTTCTTGCCAAAGAGGTCCGGATGCTTTCCCATTTACAGGTCGTAAAGATTCTGCAGTAGGAACATTAAGTATTCCAGATGCTTTGCGCTCTTTCTCAATTCGTACGTTTGTCGCTTCAAAAGATATCGCTTATAACAATGAAATTCTGCAGGAATTGTTAAACAGCAAAGAGTCGAATTTTATTAATACCGACTATATCTTGTAAGCATCAAGGTTATATATTAATTGTAGCAGGCCGTCTTTTTCTTTATAAGAATCAGACGGTTTTTCTTTTTTTTAAGTGCTGGGATATTAAGGTTCTAAGCTGTTAAGTTTTTTGATTTTGTAACTTTGAAGATAAATTTTATCAATTTTGTAACTTTATTTTAAAAATAAGGTCTTATATAAAAAACTTAAATTTTATAAAACCAAAAACCAGCTTATGAAAAAACTATCAATTCATCTTGCATTCACTGCTTTTCTAATTCTGGCTCAAACAGGATTTGCACAAGAGCTTTATATGCCAAGAAACATTAAGGCAGCTTATGCCAAAGGCACCCGTTCTGCAGACGGAAAACCGGGAAAAAATTATTGGCAGAATCATGGTAAATATACTATGGATATTACCGTTGATGCCAAAACCAAAATAGTTTCGGGAACAGAAACCATTATTTATGAAAACAACAGCAATGACAGTTTAAGAAATCTGGTTATTCGTTTTGTAAACAATCTTCATAAACCATCTGCACCAAGAAGCGGCGATGTAAGCGAGGATTTTTTAAGTAATGGTTTAACGCTTACGTCTCTTAAAGTAGCTGGAGAAACCTATAATGAAAATGCCAGAAATTGGGGAACTGTTGGAAACGTAAAGCTAAAAAAAGCACTTGCACCGCATTCTAAAACAACTATTAATATCGACTGGAATTATCCTTTATCAAAAGAAAGCGGCAGAGAAGGGCAAATAGACGAAAGTACTTTTTTTGTGGCCTACAGTTATCCAAGAGTTTCTGTTTTTGATGATTACAACGGCTGGGACAGAATTCCTCATACAGATCGTCAGGAATTTTATAACGACTTTAATGATTATGTTTATTCTGTAAAAGCACCAAAAAACTTTGTGGTTTATGCGACTGGTGATTTCTTAAATCCAGATGAGGTTTTACAGCCGGAGTTTGCAGCACGTCTTAAAAAATCATATTCAACAGATGAAATTCTGCATGTTGCAAACGAACAGGAAATGAAAAGCGGTATTGTAACCAAACAAAACGAATGGAATATCTGGAAATTTGAAGCCAAAAATATTACTGATGTCTGTTTTGGTTTAAGTGATCATTATTTATGGGATGCCAGCAGTGTTTTGGTAGATAAAAAAACAAACCGCCGCGCGAGTGTTCAGGCAGCTTATGATATTAAAGGAACCGACTTTGTAAACTCAGTTAAAAACAATCAGTTTGCCTTAGACTGGTTCTCAAATAACTGGCCTGGAATTCCGTATCCGTATTCTAAAATGACTGCTTTTCAAGGGTTTGCTGATATGGAATACCCAATGATGTGTAACGATTCGCAGATGAATGATCCAAAATTTGCTCAATTAGTTCAGGATCACGAAGTAGCGCATACTTATTTTCCGTTTTATATGGGAATCAACGAAACCCGTTATGCATACATGGATGAAGGCTGGGCAACAACTTTTGAATACTTAATTGGAATTGCTGAGCATGGAAAAGAAGCAGCGGATAAATTCTACAAAGAATTTAGAGTTGAATACTACATTAACGATAAATCTACAGAAGAAGATCAGCCTATAATTTCAATGTCTACACAGGTTTCTGGTCCGGGTTATGGAAATAACTCTTACGGAAAAGCTTCTCTGTCTTATTTAGCACTAAAAGATATGCTTGGAGATGATTTGTTTAAAAAATCGCTTCACCATTATATGGATACCTGGAACGGAAAACATCCAATTCCTTGGGATTATTTCAATTCGATGAATACAGGTTCAGGCAAAAACTTAAATTGGTTTTTTAATAACTGGTTTTTTACCAATAATTATATTGATATATCTGTTAAAAATGTTTCCAAAAATATTGTTTCAATCCAAAACAAAGGCGGTTTTGCCATTCCGTTTGATGTGATTGTGGTTTATGCTGATAACTCAACAGAAACAATTCACGAAACACCTTCTGTTTGGGAGAAAAATCAAAAAACGGCACAGGTAGCAGTTAATACTAAAAAACAAATTAAAAAAGTGACTGTTGACGGCGGAATATTTTTAGATGCAACGCCGGATGATAACATTTGGAACAGTAAATAACAATCAAAATAAATAAAATGTCTGGAGAAAAGGATTTACAAACGTTACTAAAAAGCATGAAACCCGAACATAAGTCTGGGGATTATGTTTTTTGTAAAGTCCAAAAATTAGAGAATCTAAATTTAGATGAAATTGCAATGATCTTTAGAGAAGATGAAGCCATAACGCTGATTCTAAAAAAAGAAACTGCTGATAAATTTAATTTAGAATATTCTGTTGTAATGTCCTGGATTACACTTTCTGTACATTCTTCATTAGAAGCAGTTGGTTTAACTGCTGCTTTTTCAAAAGCACTTTCAGATCATGAAATAAGCTGCAATGTTGTAGCCGCGTTTTATCACGATCATATTTTTGTAAATAAGAAAGATATTACACAAGCAATGAAAATTTTAAATTCATTTTCAAATTAAATTTATATGGAGTAATCTTTTTTACTTGCAACATAAGGAGAAAGCCAAATCTTAAAAAAGATTTGGCTTTTTTTGATACTTTATTACGGAAAACCGTATTTGTAAGAAAGTTTTATTCACTACGTTTGCAAAAAATAAAAAAACACCCATAAACCAATGAAAAATTATTTAATTCTTATTATTTTGTTGTTTTCACTGAAAATTGCTGCACAAAATGATGCTAAGGCTAAATTCCAGAAAAATAAATACGAATTGGCCGTTTCTTATTACAAAAAATCAGATTTTGTAAATGCTTTAGACCAATTTTCAATCGCATCTAAAATTAGACCCGAAAATGAAATAGGTCAGGAATCAATTAAAAAAGTAGATAGCTTAAAAGAAATTTTACGAAAAGAAATTTTAGAGAAAGTAAATGGTACTTGGCTCATGACTGGCG
The DNA here is from genome assembly GCF_028736135.1 of Flavobacterium sp. KACC 22758. Taxonomy (NCBI): domain Bacteria; kingdom Pseudomonadati; phylum Bacteroidota; class Flavobacteriia; order Flavobacteriales; family Flavobacteriaceae; genus Flavobacterium; species Flavobacterium sp. KACC 22758. The sequence goes on along the minus strand of NZ_CP117878.1, from coordinate 4,329,142 downwards.
ATAAGCCAAGCTGGACTGTAAATGCTAATGACAATTTTAAGAACAAATTAGTTGATGAATTAGTAGAAATTGGTAATAATAAAATTTTGTTTTATGAAGTAGATCGTAAAACAAAAGCCAAAAAACTTATAAAAACTGAAGATTTGGTGTATTACAACATGGATAAATCAGACGCTTTATTTTCAGCATTTATTTTATCAGATGGTACAATTTGGAATTGTACAGTTGATGATAAATCAAAAGTTCTTCATGTAATTAATATTGCAAAAAAAGGAGAAAAAGGAGTAGAAAAAATTACAGAAAACAACGAAGAAGTATTTTATAAAAAAGCTATTTAAGCTTCAATCTAAATAAATAAAAAAGGAATCTAATTTTAGATTCCTTTTTTATTTATAAAAATTTATATCCGAGAGAAAAATTAGTTATTCCGGTTTTAATTTCACCATTAGAAGAATCAATATCACTTAATCCGGCAAGATATCTTACATCAAAAGTCAGCTTCCAGATATCAACACCAACTCCTCCCAAAACACTGTGATTGTTTTTTTCCAGATCAATAGAATTAAGATTGTTACTCGATTTCGTCTCTGAATAATTTTTCCAATTATAGCCCGCAAAAAGTCTCACATTCCCTGCTTTTCCAAGAGGTACAAGTTTGTACCCTGCAATTAGTGATACATCTGTACCAGCTAATTTAAATTCAGTTTCACCAATACCGTTTTGGTAAACACTGAAATTAGATTTTGCATAACCAAATTCACCCTGAGCATAAAATAATAGAAGATTGACACGTGCAAATGCTGCAAAACCAATTCCGGTATTGGTATGATCTGAGCTGAAATTTTTTGTATTTACCGACGTAATATTAGTAGAAATTTGAGGTCCAATTTGTATTAGTTGTGCAAAACCGTTTGCACAAATACAGAAAAAAACGGCTGAAAGGAATTTTTTCATAACGGGATTATTTGCTTTTGTAATATAAAATTAGATATAAATGATTTAAATTGAACGATTTATCTGATTTTATTTTTTGTAATTTTTTTAAATGAATGGATTGTAAATACTATTTTGGTTTTTTAGTTGAAATTTAAATGTCTTAATTTTGATTTATCTCAAAAATATAATGATGGAAATAAAAGAAATTCAAGCTTCGCAAACCTGGCAGATTAGACATAAAGTAATGTGGCCGCATCAGCCTTTTGAATTTGTACAATTAGAAGAAGACAATTCAGGGTTTCATTTTGGAGTTTTTGAAGAAGAGAAATTAATTTCTATCGTTTCTTGTTTTATTGAAGGAAAAGAAATGCAGTTTAGGAAATTAGCCACTTTAGAAGCATATCAGGGAAAAGGAATTGCATCATGTCTTTTAAAATACATTTTCGAATTTGCAGAAAGCAGAGACTTAAAAAGAGTATGGTGTAACGCCAGAAGCAGCAAAAAGGCATTTTATGAAAAATTTGGAATGAATGATACTTTTAAAACTTTTGTAAAAGCAGATCAGGAATTTACAATAATGGAAATTATGCTTTCCTGAGCATATGTGTAAATTATTGATTTTTAGGTATATGTCAAAAAATGTAGGATAATGAACAAGATTATTGCTGAATATTAAATAAAAGAAAACGTTTTCGTTTTAAGTAACTGTTAAACCTTGTTAAAAATTCTTTTTTTGTTTTAATTCTTTTATTACTTTCGCACCGAAATGAGAAAGTTAATAGTATTTTTAGTATTCATGAATATGCTTCTGTTTGGCGGAGGCCAATACTTGAATGCCAATACTTTTGGTGCTCATAATCACCATCATCTGCAAAAACACCGAGTTAAATTTACCAATCAGGATCGAGGCAGTTCAATAATTGAAGATGCTGATGTTGATATTGAAGAGGATCTTCTTGGCGGTGATGATACTAATATACTAACGAACAAGTATTTTACTGCTTCGTATAGTTTGGTAGACGCTTTATATCTGGCACTTTCAGATCAGTCTGCAGCGAATGATTCTAATCGTTTAAAAATTTCTGTCCCTTTCTTAGGGCATTCAAATCCTATCTATATTACTCAACGAGTATTAAGAATTTGATTTTACAATATACATCGGTTACCTGAGTTGGATCTCTGCGTATCTTGCTGTTGTATATTTTCTACTTCTGCTTATATCAAAGTTAAGGTCTGGACTAAGGCTGACTGATGCATTTTAACATCCAAAAGGAATTTTCATTCCAAAGCTTCAATCGCTTAATTTCCAAACTAATCATGAAAAAAATCATTGTTTTCACAGGCTTAATGGCCTTGGTGTGCTTAACGAGCTGTACATCTAAAAAAGAAGAAAAAGAAGAAGTTGAAAAATTTACCGTTACTAATCCGGTTAAAATCGATACTTCGTTTACAAAAGAATATGTATCACAAATAAAATCAGTTCGAAATATCGAATTGCGTGCCCAGGAAAAAGGGTTTTTACAAAATATATACGTTGATGAAGGACAGTTTGTAAAAAAAGGACAACTGTTGTTTAAAATTATGCCAAATATGTATGAGGCTGAACTGCTTAAAGCACAGTCTGAACAAAAATCAGCAGAAATTGAATTACAGAACTCTAAATTACTGGCAGATAAAAATATCGTTTCTAAAAACGAATTGAGCGTTGCTCAGGCTAAACTGCAATCTGCAAAAGCAGAAGTATCATTAGCAAGACTTCATTTATCATTTACAGAAATCAGAGCTCCGTTTGACGGAACAATTGACCGTATTCCTTTAAAACTAGGAAGTTTAATCGACGAAGGCGAATTGCTGACAAGTCTTTCAGACAACAGCCAGATGTTTGCTTACTTCAACGTTTCGGAGCCAGAATATCTTCAGTATGAAACCAATATTAAAGATCGTGCTGATAACAAAGTAGCTTTAGTATTAGCAAACGGAGATATTTTTAAAGATAAAGGAAATGTTGAAGTTATAGAAAGTGAATTCAATAACGAAACAGGAAATATCGCTTTCAGAGCAAGATTTCCAAATTCTGGAAAATTACTTAGAAATGGCGAAACAGGACAGGTTCAAATGAATGTTCCTCTTAAAAATGCTATTGTAATTCCACAAAAAGCGACTTACGAAATTCAGGATAAAAAATATGTTTTTGTAGTAGGTAAGGACGATAAAGTTAGTTCAAGAGAAATTACAATTACTGGTGAAATTCCTGATTTATACGTAATTAAAAGCGGTATTTCAGAAAATGACAGAATATTACTTGAAGGTGTTCAGAAAGTAAAAGAAAACGACAAAATCAAATATGATTACCAATCGCCTAAAGAGGTAATGAATCATTTACGTTTAAAAGCAGAATAGTTTTTTGTTTTAATAGTGTCAAGTTTCAGGTTTCAAGTTACGTACTGAACCTGAAACTTGAAACCTGAAACTTGAAACATTTTAAACTTCAATAAGTTTAATCATTTAAAAAATACAAAAATGTTTAATAAATTTATTCAAAGACCTGTTCTGTCGATAGTAATATCGTTGATTATTGTCTTCTTAGGGGTATTGTCGGTATTGAATTTACCAATTACCCAATTCCCTACAATTTCACCGCCAATGGTGAACGTTACTGCAGATTATCCTGGATCTAACGGTGAGCTGATGATTAAGGCGGTTGTTATTCCGCTGGAAAGAGCTCTAAACGGGGTTCCGGGAATGAAATATATGGCTTCTGATGCTGGAAACGATGGTGAGGCTACAATTAAAGTAGTTTTTAACTTAGGTACAGATCCAAATCAGGCAGCTATTAACGTGCAAAACCGTGTAGCTTCTGTTACTAATAAACTTCCTCCTTTGGTAATTCGTGAAGGTATTAAAATTACGAGAGAAGTACCGAGTATGTTGATGTACGTGAACCTTTACAGTACAGACAAAAATACCGACATGAAGTTCTTATACAACTATGCCGATATCAATGTACTTTCTGAATTAAAAAGGGTAAACGGTATTGGTTCTGGAGATATCTTAGGGACACGTGAATATGCAATGCGTATCTGGCTGAAACCAGACCGTATGTTAGCATATAAAATTTCTGCTGATGAAATAATGGAAGCATTATCTAGTCAGAGTTTGGAGGCTTCTCCGGGTAAAACAGGAGAGAGTTCTGGTAAACGTTCTCAGGCATTCGAATATGTATTAAAATATTCTGGACGTTTTACGACAAAAGAGCAATATGAGAATATTGTAGTAAAAGCAAATCCAAACGGAGAGCTTTTAAGATTGAAAGATGTTGCTAAAGTTGAATTTGGAAGCTCGATGTATGATATCTATTCTAATTTGAATGGAAGACCATCTGCAGCGATCGTATTAAAACAATCTTTTGGTAGTAACGCGAATCAGGTTATTGAAGAAGTTAAGGCTAAACTGGAAAAAATCAAACAAAGATTTCCAAAAGGAATGGATTATGAAATTTCGTATGACGTTTCTAAATTCCTTGATGCTTCTATCGAAAAAGTAATTCACACGCTTGTTGAAGCCTTTATTCTGGTAGGTTTAGTAGTATTCCTTTTCTTAGGAGACTGGCGTTCGACAGTAATTCCGGCGATTGCAGTACCGGTATCGTTAGTGGGAACTTTTGTTTTCATGACATTCTTTGATATTTCATTGAACTTGATTACGTTATTTGCTTTAGTATTGGCAATTGGGGTCGTCGTCGATGATGCGATTGTGGTTATCGAAGCCGTTCACGCCAAGATGGAAGAAGAACACCTCTCGCCGTTTAAGGCAACTAAAAAAGCTATGCATGAAATTGCGGGGGCAATTATTGCGATTACGTTCTTAATGGCGGCTGTATTTATTCCGGTTGCATTTATGTCTGGTCCTGTTGGGGTATTCTACAGACAGTTCTCTGTAACTATGGCAACAGCGATTATTCTTTCGGGTATTGTGGCATTGACATTGACACCAGCACTTTGTGCGATGATGTTAAAAAACAATCACGGACAGCCTAAAAAGAAAACACCTGCAAATAGATTTATTGATGCTTTCAACGAAAAGTTCAACTTAGCACAAGGGAAATATCAAAATCTATTAGGAAAAATTGTTAACAGAAGAGTGGTTACTATTGTAGCACTTTTGGTTTTCTGTGCCGGAACATGGTTAATAAGCAGCACAGTTCCTTCAGGATTTATCCCGAATGAGGATCAGGGAATGTTTTATGCAGTAATTCAGACACCGCCGGGTTCATCTTTAGAAAGAACTAACAATATTGCTGAAAGAGTTCAAAAAATTGCGGAAGATATCGACGGAGTAAAATCAGTTTCTTCATTAGCAGGTTATGAAATCCTTTCTGAAGGTACGGGGGCAAACTCAGGAACATGTTTGGTGAACTTGAAAGACTGGAATGATAGAAAAGAATCTGTAGTTGAGATTATGCATGAAATGGAGGAAAAATGTAAAGATATTACAGGAGCTAATATCGAATTTTTCCAACCGCCTGCTGTACCTGGTTATGGTGCTGCCGGAGGTTTTGAACTTCGTTTGTTAGATAAAACCGGTTCTGTAGATTATAAGAGAATGGAGCAGGTAAACAATGATTTTGTGGCAGAATTAAACAAACAGCCAGAATTATCAAACGTATTTAGTTTCTACAGCTCTAGTTTCCCTCAATACATGATGAAAGTCGACAATGATTTGGCACAGCAAAAAGGAGTTTCTATTGAAAACGCCATGAATACTTTGTCAACTCTTGTGGGAAGTAACTACGAAATTAGTTTTATAAAATTTGGTATCAACTATAAAGTAATCGTTCAGGCTTCGCCGGAATATCGTGCACAACCAGATGATATCTTAAAATTGTATGTAAAAAATGATCGTGATGAAATGGTTCCTTTTTCTGCTTTTATGAAATTAGAAAAAGTATACGGACTTTCAGAAATCACACGTCATAATATGTATACCTCAACACAAATTAGTGGTTCACCAGCTGCAGGTTACAGCTCTGGTACAGCGATTAAAGTTATTCAGAAAATCGCTGCTGAAAAATTACCGAGAGGATATGACATTGACTGGGCAGGTATTTCTGCCGATGAGGTAGCACAGGGTAATCAGGCTATTTGGGTATTCCTGATCTGTTTAGGATTCGTTTACTTAGTATTAGCAGCACAATATGAGAGTTTTATTCTGCCATTATCAGTAATCTTTTCATTGCCTGCAGGTATTTTTGGAGCATTCCTTTTATTAAAATTAACAGGATTAGAAAACAATATTTATGCACAGGTTGCCATGGTAATGCTTATTGGTTTATTAGGTAAAAATGCCGTACTGATCGTAGAGTTTGCGATTCAGAGACATGCTGCAGGATTATCTGTTTTACAAGCTGCAATGGAAGGAGCAAAAGCAAGGTTCCGTCCAATTTTGATGACTTCATTTGCATTTATCGCGGGATTATTACCGCTTACATTTGCAACTGGTCCGGGTAAAATTGGTAACAGAACCATTGGTACTGCCGCTGCCGGAGGTATGCTTATAGGTACAATTTGCGGGGTATTTGTAATTCCGGGCTTGTATTTCATTTTTGCCAAAATTGCTGAGAAACACAAACTGGTAAAACATGAAGAAGAAAATCCATTAACAGAAGAAATTGATAACAATCATGTATAAAGTTAAAACATATCAATACAGTATTGCATTGGGCTTATGTCTTGCCGTGGCAGGATGTAAAGCTCCTGCAGCTGAAACAGCAAGTACAAGTGCTCCGGTTCCTGAAGCATTTGGAAACGTTAAATCTCAGGATACAACTAATACTGCAGCCTTAAAATGGAAAGATTTCTTTAAGGATCAAAATTTAGTTGAACTAATCGACATTGCGCTCAAAAACAATCAGGAACTGAATATGACTTTGCAGGAAATTGAAATTGCAAAGAATGATATCAGAGTTCGTAAAGGCGCTTTACTGCCAACAGTTGGTGTTCGTGCCGGTGCAGGAATCGAAAAAGTGGGTAGATATACAAGTCAGGGAGCAGGTGATGCAACAACAGAAATAAAACCCGGAGTAGAAACACCAGATCCATTACCGGATTATACTATTGCAGCTTATGCAAATTGGGAAGTAGATATCTGGAAAAAACTGCGTAATTCTAAAAAGGCAGCTGTAAACCGTTATTTAGCTACAGTTGAAGGTAAAAACTTTGTAATTACTAATCTAATTGCCGAAATAGCTGATTCGTATTATGAATTATTAGCTTTAGACAGCCAATTGGAAATCGTAAAACAGACAATTGAATTACAGAGCAATGCTTTGGAAATTGTAAAAGTTCAAAAACAAGCAGCTAGAGCAACAGAACTTGGAGTTCAGAAATTTCAGGCTGAGGTTTTAACTTCAAAAAGTTTAGAGTTTGATATTCTTCAGAAAATTAAAGAAAACGAAAACAAAATCAACTTTTTGTTAGGACGTTATCCTCAGGAAATTAAAAGAGAGAAAACCAATTTTACAGACTTGCTTCCGGCAGTTGTAAACTCTGGAATTCCATCTCAGTTACTTGCAAATCGTCCAGATGTTAAACAGGCCGAATTAGAGTTAGTAGCTGCAAAACTAGATGTAAAAGTGGCAAAAGCTGAATTTTATCCTTCATTGGATATTTCTGCTGCTTTTGGAGTTCAGGCTTTTAAACCTTCTTATTTGTTTACATTCCCTGAGTCAATTTTGTATTCATTAGCAGGAGATCTTGCTGCACCGCTTATTAATAGAAATGCTATTAAAGCAGAATTTTCTAGCGCTAATGCAAGACAGCTTCAGGCTTTATACAATTACGATAAAACAATTTTGAATGCATATTTAGAAGTTTCAACACAACTTTCTAAAATCGAAAACCTTCAAAAAGGTTACGATTTAAAATCACAACAGGTTGATGCTTTGAATAGATCGATTGATGTATCAAATGATTTGTTTAAATCTGCCAGAGTAGATTATTTTGAAGTTTTGATGACGCAGAGAGATGCATTAGAAGCTAAACTTGAATTAATCGACACTAAAAAAGAGCAATTAAATGCTGCAGTTCATGTTTACAGAGACCTGGGCGGCGGATGGAAATAATTTTGCCAATTAATTTGTAGAAAAAAAGCCTTTCGGAAGTGAAATTCTGAAAGGCTTTTTTGTTTTATGAATTTACAGAATAGTCAAACCTGTATTTTGATACACTTTTAAAATTTCATCTTCTGGTGACACATTCGTTACCAAAACATGAATATCTTTTATTGGGCAGACAAAATATGATTCTGCAGTTTCTACTTTTTCAATAGAACTTAATGCGATCACAAAATTAGAATTCTGAACCATGTTTTTTTTCAGCATTGAATCATCATATAAAATTCCGGTAACACCGCGTTCATGATGAATGCTGCAGATTCCTAAAATACAGACATCGGCCCTAAAACTTCTAAAAAAATCTACTGTTTCAATACTCGAAGTTGTGAAGGAAGTTTTGCACATTTTACCGCCTGCAAAAATTAAATCAATATTGGGTAAATCTTCTACCAATGCAGCAACCGGAAAACTGTTGGTAATTACTGTTAATTTTAAATCGTAAGGGAAATTGGCAACTAAAGCCAGAGAAGTTGTTCCACCGTCAATAAAAACAACTTGTCCGTCTTTTAAATAAGAAATCGCTTTCTGCGCAATGATCTTTTTGTTTTCAATATCGTGTTTTTCTCTTTTTCTGTAATGTAATGGAATAGGGGAAGGAGCAACCGCACCGCCGCGAACAGCTTTTAAAAGTCCCTGATCTGAAAGTTCTTTTAAATCACGTCTGATAGTATCTTCAGAAACACTTAGGTATTCGCTTAATTCTATGGAGGTTACACGATGCTCTTTAGATAAATATTCTAAAATTGCCTTTTGACGTTCTTCCTTTTTCATTTTATTTGCGGTTTTATATTGCAAAAATAAGTTAAAAATTGCAATAATTTGCAATTTTTGCATAATTTTACCGCAAAATAGAATTACAAAATGAAAAAGAAAACAATTGCAATAGATATGGATGGTGTTCTCGCTGATGTCGAATCGCAGATAATAGACCATTACAATAAAGCGTATGGAACCAATTTAACAAAAGAAGGTATTCAGGGATTAAGTGAAGAGGAAGCTTTTAAGGAAAGAGAATTGTTATTTGAAATTCTAAACAAGGATAATTTTTTCAGAACACTGCCTGTAATGCCAGATGCTGTTGAAAGTGTGCGTGAACTGCAAAAGAATTTTGAGATTTTTATAGTTTCTGCTGCAACAGAATTCCCAATTTCATTAGCTGAAAAAGTAGCCTGGCTTGGGGAACATTTTCCTTTTATTAAATGGGAAAACATTGTTTTATGCGGCAGTAAAAGAATCATCAATACTGATTATTTAATAGACGATCACTGCAAAAACCTAGATTACTGTATGGGTAAACCTATTATGTTTACTGCATTTCACAATATAAACCAAACGCATCATTTAAGGGTAAACAACTGGAAAGAAGCGGTTGCGGTTTTAAACGAAACATTATAAACTGAAGGGTTATAATAGTTTTTTTTTGAAGATAAAAGCCTTTCGGGAATTCCTGAAAGGCTTTTTTAATTTGCTAAGAGGCAAACTTTTCTTTTACTTTAATATGAGTTTGCTGGGGCATGGAGATTTTTACTTTAAATCCTTTACCGGGTTCTGTGTCAATATCAATTGTTCCATTAGCAGACAAGATGCGGTTTGTCATGTTTTGAAGACCGTTTTGCACGATCATGTTTTTATCACAGCCTTTGCCATTGTCCTTATAATTTATTGAAATTGATTTGTGATCGCTTTCAAATTTTATTACCACAATTTTTGCTTCACTGTGTTTTTTCATATTTACCATTAATTCCTGTAGAATTCGGCTGATGGTAATCTTTTTAATATCGTCAATGTTTTCCCAATGTATGTTTTCTAAATTGGTTGCCATGATATTTCTTTCACGTGTGTTATAAGCTGAAAGCATTTCTTTTATAGTGCGTGTAAAATTTGCTCCGGTATCTATACTATTATTCTCTCTGGAAATTCCTCTTACGCGGCTGTAAATATCATCTAATTTTTGCAGCAGATTTTCTTTGGTATTTTCTGCAGCTAAGGGCTGAGATTCAGTAAAAGCAATTACCTGGAAAACATCGTTTGCTAATTCATCGTGGATTTTTTTAGCAATTCGGGTTTCTGTGTTGTACGAAGTTTTAAATTCGATGGCTTTGTTTTTATTTTTATAATAGCGTATTAAGATCACTATTAGAATGACTAAAAAAACAAAAACAATCGCAAAAACAATTCTCAGATACTTGGCTCTTTGAAGTGACAATTGATTTTCTGCTTTTTCTAAACGAAGTTTTTCGTTTTCATCTTTTTCTTTTTTGGCATCGTATTTAATTTTGGCAGACTTGTTTTTAAAATTATTTCGAACTTTAATGATGCTGTCATTTAATGTAAAGTACTTCTGAGTATATTTTGGGGTATTAGAAGTATTATCATTTGAAATTAGTATTTGCAGCGCTTCTAATCTTTCGTCAACACTGTTTAGTTTTGTGGCGGCTTTGTAGGCTAAAAGAGCATTTTCATCCGATTTTTGAATATCTTTTTTAGAGTAATAATCGGCAAAGTGTAGATAGCTTTCTATGCTACCGTAAGTATCATTATTTTCAATTCTGTTTTGCAGACCTTCATTCATCAAATGGAGCCCTTTAACTTCATCTCCGTTTTTAAAATAAGCATAACCCAAATTATCAAGTAGTACAGATTTATCACTTGTTTTAACTTTCTCCTTTAAATCTTTACTGGAAAAAGATTGTAAAAGAGAATCTAATATAAGGATAGCTTTATCGTACTTTTTTTGGTGAATGTAAACAGCTGCAATATTTTGTATAGGGGCTTGCTTTAAGAGAGGGTCAGTATATTCACTTGCTGCTAGTTTGTAGTAATAAATGGCATCATCATAAAGAGAAAGTTCTTTGTCTGCAACTCCAAGTTTGGTATTAATACTGGCAGTGTAATCTCCCTTTTTTTTAATATATGGTAATGCTTCGGTGACAATCTCTTTACTGCCATAATAATCACCATTAATCTGATGAATTTCTGCAATTCGAATAAGTATATAGGAAATATTAGCACTGTCTTTTATGGTTTCATAAAGAGCTTTTGATTTATTAAACTGATAAAAAGAAGTATTGAATTTCTGTTGATCAAAACTTTCAATTGCTTTATTTCGCAAAGCAAAAGCCTCCTTTTGTATAGACTTATTTTTAAGGTTAATTGTTTCTTTTTCTTTGCAGGAAAAAAGAAAAAGCAAAATAAAAAAATAAAAAAACGGGGATCGTAACATTTAAATTTACTTTCCCCGAAAATAGTAATTAATTTGATACTAAAAATATTTTTTTATCATGGAGCTGGTGGAGGTGGAGGCGGTGCTCCACCTGGAGTATCACCAGGACCATTGGGCTCGTAAGCCGATGGTGTACCAACTTTTTCAATTTTCTTTGTTGTAGTCTCATACTCATCAGGAGTACAAGAAAATATCGTGAACAATAACGCAAAAGCGATAAATAGTATTAGTTTTTTCATTTTGATTTATTTTAAGAAATTAGACATAGGTATTGCTGTCCGGAATGACCCAGAGGCTTTTGTGACAATACCAATTTGGTTTTGGGAAGTGCAGTGTGCAGAACAGTAAGACGTTATTTATACTTCCCGAATAAACTCGGTCTTACAGTTTTTACACTCTTAATTAGAACTAGTTTTAACGATTGTTTTAGTCTGCAGACAAAACTTGAACTAATTTCTTGGTGCAAAGTAAAGGCGGTTTCAGGCCTTTACAGGCAAGGGATTCCCAGAATTCCCGCGTTTTCCCGGGATTCCCGGAAATTCCCGCAAAAAAGGATACAAAGTCTAGTTTAAATTATTAAATGGTATTTAAGCTTAAATAAATCTCTATATTATATAGATGAAATAAGTCCGCTAAAAGTTGGGTGCGAACGATTAAAAAATGCAGAAATAATACAGAATTGAAGTAAAAATTAAAGAGGGCGATAAGAAGTTAATTTCAGAAGCAGGAAATATTGGCATATAGAAAAAATGTTTTGGTGAAAAATGAAAATGAAGACTCGAAAGAGATTCCTAAAAAAGGAAGTCTTTGCGGGAAATTTTAAAATCTGTTTTCTAAAAAAAAAGCTCAGAAAATAGATTTCTGTAAAATAATTACAATTGCGGACAGAGTTTGTCCCGATGTTTTCTGCGTATTTGTATTTTACGCAGACGAAAGATTAGAAGAAATAATTTCGAAATGAAATTCGAAGGTATTTTAAAAAATAAAATGCTTGAAGAGATAAAAAGAATAATTTTTTGAAGTAAAATTTCGGCATGTATTTATTGTTATTTACATAATAAAGATAAGAAAAAAACACCGAAAAACCTAATGAAAACGGCAGTTTTACTGGTGTTTTGAGCCTTTTTTTAATTTTATATTTACTTTATTTCATAAACGAAACATGCTGTCTTAAAACAAAAAAATCCCGCCTATGAACAGCGGGATTTTTTGATTTTCGATAAAATGAAATATTTTATTGACAGAGTTTAAGATAAAAAATCTTTAAACCATAATCCTGAGTTTTTAATGGTTCTTTTTTGAGTTTCGAAATCGACATGAATTAGTCCGAAACGGGCGTTGTAGCCTTCGGCCCATTCGAAGTTATCTGTTAAACTCCACACAAAATAGCCTTCTACATTTAAACCATTTTTTTTGGCCTTTAAGATTTGTTCTAAATGGTCCTGAATATAATGTGTTCGTTTAATGTCGAATACTTTTCCGTTTGTAACCGTATCAGGAAAAGCTGCGCCATTTTCGGTAATAATGATTTTTTTGATTTTGTCGTATTTATTGAATTTCTCCAGAACATGGTACAATGCGGGAGGATAAACTTCCCAGCCCATTTCGGTAGAAATTACATTTCTTTTTTCGGCGCTTACTAATTCGGCACCAATGTAGGGAGTCAGGATAGAAGATTTTACAACTTCGCGGGTATAACACTGTAATCCGATAAAATCAAAGTCGAAATCGAGATTGTTTAAATCGTCTTCTAAAATATAATTGTTGAGTTTTTTAAGTACAGGAAGATCTTTTTGCGGATAGCCTAATCCTAAAATAGGTTCGATAAATGTTCTGTTGAGTAAAGTATCGACACGTTTTGCGGCTTCAACATCTTTCGCGCTTTCTGTTGCCGGTTCAATATGCGTACATGAAAAAGTCGTTCCTATGTTTGCTTCTGGAACCTTGTTTCGTAATATCCTGGCGCCGGCAGCTGTCGCTAAAGTAACGTGATGCATCGCCTTTAGATAGTTGGTGATTCCTTTTTTTCCAGGAGCGTGAATTCCTAAGAAATAACCTGCTCCGGTAAAAACAGATGGTTCATTAATTACCATCCAGTTTTTGACACGATCGCCAAAATACTGCACACAAACTTCTACATATTCTGAAAACCAGTTAACCGATTCACGGTTAGTCCAGCCTCCTTTTACTTCTAGAGCGTGCGGTAAATCCCAGTGGTAAAGTGTTATCCAGGGTTCGATTCCGGATGCCAGCAGAGAGTCTATAATTTTATTGTAATAATCAATTCCTGCCTGATTTACCGGATGAACTCCGGTTGGCATAATTCGGGGCCAGCTGATAGAGAACCTAAAATTCGGAATATTCAATTCCCGAATCAAGTCTATATCATTTTGGTACGAGTTATAGAAATCGCAGGCAGTCAGGGCATGATGTCCGTTTTTTATTTTTCCTTTTTGAGAAGTAAAAACGTCCCAAATAGAAGAACCTTTTCCATCAGAATCATGTGCTCCTTCAATTTGGAAAGCGGCGGTAGAAACACCCCACAAGAAGTCTTCACCAAATTGGTTTTTGTTCAAAAATGAGTTTTCAATTTTATTCATTCAATAGTACTTTCCTTTATTTTTAATGGCTTATTAGTGTAGGAAAGAAGATTGCATAGCTCTTAAAAAAAGCCATTCTTTGAATGATACCAGGAATTTTAGATTAAAGAATTTCATAACGATTAGTTTTATATCAAATTAATAAAACCAATGTGAATTTATTGTAAAGTCATTATTATCAAATAATTAAATATAAAAATGGGAAGATAATTAATCTTCCCATCCGCATAATGTTAAACCAAGCCCCTGAGCTTGTTTAAGCGATGTTTTTACTATTTCGCTGCGACAGCTCGATAAACCCCGGCAGTTTTCTTTTAGATGATATTTTTTTGCTCCGGTCGATCCGCAGATAAATACGCTGGCTGGCGGCGGAGTAAAAGATACGGTAAAAACAAAAAGTAAGAGTAAAGTGTATTTCATGAGATTGTTTTTTATTTTACAATTAAATTGTATTCGTTTCCTTTTTTATCGAGAGCTTTTAATTTTCCGTATGAAATCCATTCGGTATTAATTTCAATCTCGGCAACGGTGTCGCCAATTAAAATTCCGGCGCCGTATTTTCCCTGAACATTTATATTGCCAAAAACCGAATCACCTTTGATGTTTATTCCTTTTACATCATAATTGTATTTATAATTTCCGGGATTTCCGGTTCGGTATTCGTACTTGTAAGTGTTATTTACATGATACGTTTTGGCTTCTTCCGGCGTAATCGTTTTACGGTCATCTGCTGTAATTGCTGATTGGTAAAAAGTATTTATCTGGGCTGGGGGCGGAGCAGATGCTTTTTCGCAGGAATAAAATATAAAAAGCAGCAGTAAGATGAAGTAGTTTTTTTTCATAGGCGCTTGTGGTATTTGGTTAGCAGCGATAAATCTAATTAGAATTAAGTTCTTTAAAATGAGTACTTATACGGGATTTCTATACCTTTTATTAAATTAATCTTTCAGCAATTTCTTCCCTATCAATAATTACTTGAGAGGGAAGAATCATTTGAATATTATTATCAATTGGGTTTTTAAAGACTTGAAAACCAGTTCTGCAATTTTGGTATCGGAACCAGAATGCTTTTAATCCACATATGAAACCTTCTTTCTCAGCTGTTTCAAAAACGTAATTAGAGCAAGATTTTCTAAAAATGCATTTTCTTCTTTTTGAAGGAGGAATAGTTTTCCAATACATTTTTATTAATAATAATATTAAATATTTCATTTTCTTTGAAAAACAACCATTTGTCTAACTGTAGTATAACCAGGCTTGTTTCCTCCAAAACATCCGGTTTGAGGATAAACATAAGTGGATACTCCTTCTAAACGAACATATTCCCATCCTTGATTTGTGTAATTTTTTATTAAACTTTCAAGCTGTTCTGCTACATGATCTGATGTTCCCTTCTTGGGATCGATTGAAGCCACAAATGGCACTACTTTGTATTCCATGATTTTTATTTAGTTAAATTATTTTTTCAAATGTAAAACCAATAAAAACCAGTGTATTATGGAAAACCGTAATGTGTGAAAGTTTTGAAATAAGTTTTTTCAGGAATAGATTTAAACGGAAAAAAGAGGACAGCGAAGTTCCTCTTTAAACCAATAGGTTTTGTTTTTTATTCTTTTTCTAAGATGAAATCATTTATTATTTTATCCATATTAGAAGGCAGATCGGCATTTTTAATTTCAAAATGTTTAATATTCATTTCAGAAAGCCATTTGGTCCAATATGCTTTTATAACTTTTTCTTCAAACGGATTATTTTTACTTGGATTTATTCCTAAAACTAAAACTTCAAGATTCGATAAATCTGCATTGATTTTAGTGAAACCAAAATTTCCTTTATCAAATTTTTTCTGCCATTCGTTCGTATTTAAGCCATTCTGCTTAATTAATTGCGGAGTTAAATAGTTGGATAAATTTCCTTCTTTGATTTGGTTTCCATCATAAAATATATATCCATCAGTCAAAATAACGAGAATATTTCTGTAATCTTTATCTATGCATTGATCTTGAACTTTACTGTCAAAAAAGTTCCAGATATCTGAACCAATATATTTATCATCTTTAATTGCTGATTCATAAATTGATGCCGTTTTTGAAGAATAGGTATCGTTTATAGAATTTAATAATTTTTTAGAAGCATTGTCTTTATCAACTGAAATTCTTAATTCTTTTGAAATAGAATTAATTTGAGAGTTTTCTGGTTCAGGGTTAAAGAATAACTGCATTTTGTCGTCAATCTGCCTCATTCTTTTTGATTTTAAATGCTGTGTAAAAGCTTCTGAAACCGATTTGATATATCCTAAATCTCTTTGATAGATTTCCATAGTTGAATTTGGATTTTTTTTGAGACTTATTCGATCTGATAAATCGATTAGAATGCTGATATTATAGTTTTCTGAAACAGAGCTTTTAACGGTTGTTTCTTTTTCTTCGTTCTTAGGATCTTCCTTGCACGAAAAAAATACAATCAATAATAAAGACATTGAGATTCTTAGTATAATTTTTTTCATAGCACTAGTTTTTAGAATATACTAAATGTTGGAAATCCGGATCAACTAAGTTTAGTTTACTTAAATGTTCTTCTGAGTAAAGTTCACAGCTTTGTAAAAGTTCTTCTTTCTCTTTGTATGGTAAAGCTAATTCGGTGCCAATTGCCTGAAACCAGCCTTCTTTATACTGATGATGATAGTGTAAATACTCTTTTACAGGAAAAACAAAACCATCAATTTTAGATTGAAGCTCAGAGATTTTTCCGTTTATAGTAACAATCTGCTGTTTAAAATCATTGATTTTATTGGCGTATTCTGTTTTCAGTTTTTCCAGATTTAGTAAATTTTCTTTTTTGCCTCTTATGAATGCTCGTATTTTATCGATGTTTTCAAATTCTTTCATTACGAAATCAAACACAAGTCCCCAGATTATATACACGACAAAACCGGCAAATATGATCATCCAGAATTCTGGTTCGCCAAGAGCGATGTTTAAATTATATGGTGAAGATTCGGTTGTTTTATTAAACTCATATATTTTTTTCTCAATGATGTAAGCCAAAAGGGAATCGAATAAGAATGTAATAGCAAAAAGTGAAATGAGTCTAAAAATGTTTTTAAGTCCTTTTCCTTTTTGAACCATATGAATAACATAGCCTAACCCCATAAAAACAAACGGAATAGTGGTAACTAAAACTCCTTCCAGCCAGCTAGCTTTAAAAGCATTTGTAAAAGCATCGGCATCAAAAATGGCAGCGGTTAAACTGTCATTTGAAAATTCTTTGAAAAAAGCAGAGTAAGAAGCCGAAATATAAAACACCAAAACATAAAGTGTAATGGGCAGCAAGAGAATCAAACCAATATAAAACTGTGCTTTTAGACCTTTTCCTTCTTCGATTCCGTATTTGTCGGGATTTCTTTTTACTTCGATAATTTCGTTTTTTATCTGGTCGATATTATCGTTGATATCCTGCTCTTTTTTCTCATATATACCAATAGCAGCTTCAGATTTTTTAAGTTCAGTTCTGTTTTTTTCCTGTTCTTCGCGATAAGGCTGTTTCAGTTTGTCCTGTTCCATTTTTTGTTTTCGGCATTGGTCTTCAAAACTCATATACAAATTTTGCAGGCATGCTTTTAAAACAATTGGTTTTCCGGTTGCTTTAACGGATGCAGCAAAACCGCTTTGATAATACGTAATTCTGATTTGTTCTCTGTCTTCTTCATTTTCTTCTAAAACTTTAAAAGAAGAATCTTCAGATTTTTTTAAACTAAATAATTGGGCAAGTGGTTTCATAAATTAAGTGTTTAGTTGACTAATAATTTCTTCTTTACCAATGTTTTTCTGAACACAATCAATAAGATAATCAGATAAATCATTGATGTTTTCTTCGACAAAATCAAATTTCCGACAATACTTTCTCAGCATATTTAATTCGTCGTCGGTTATTTTTCCATCAGCCCAAATAATTCTGGTAAGATCATACAGATATTCAATTTTTGTATGTAAAGCTTCGGGAACAATGAATTCTGTATTTATTGGATTCTGAAAAAGTTTATCAAGTTCCTCTTTAGGAATTCCTCTTTCATCTGCAAAGTGATACAGCATTTGAAGTTCTAATACATCAAATTGATCATCAGATAATGCCATTTGATATAATCTTAAAAAATGACTTTTTAATTCTAGTGTTATCATGGTTTTTAGGTTTGTTTATTTTAGATTTTCACATGCAATTCCGTCTCCATCTGCATCTAGATTTTTGTAACAACTTTTATTACTATTATATGCTGCTTGTGCCTGCGCCCTAGTTGCGAAATCACCGCAGGTTTTTGTTGGACAGTTTGAGTTCGAACCAGAATTTGAACTTGTTTCTCCTGAATCGGCTGAATCTGAACAAGAAATGGCGAATACTACAGCTGCCAAAAGTGAAAATAGAAGTGTTGTAATGTTTTTAAGTTTCATGGTTGATATTATTTTAGATGATAAATTAAAAATGTAAGAAGTCCTGAAAAGACAAAGAATACAAGGCAACCGCTGTTTTGATATCGAATGCCAGGAATACCTGTTTTTGTTGAATAGCCATTTTTACTAAATGTGCCCATTTTGGTTCTATAACTTGGAGAAATTCCAGATTTGCTGATATTTAAACCAAGTCCTCCTCCAAATTTTATTCTTTTTTGAAATCGAAATCCCATGATTTTTAGGTTTAGTTAATTAAAGTTTTTTATTACTCAGAAACTTCTTTTGACCTTTCCCTTTGTTTCATGTCAATTGAAGTCAGAAATATTATTTTCTTTTTTTATAGTGGTTTTTGGTAGTTGAATTTTTATATTTTCCTCCTTTATGAGAACTACCTTTTCCTCCTTTGTAATGACCACTTTGGGCTTCAATACTTCCTCCAAGAACAAGGAAGAATAAACTACATAAAACGATTAATTTTTTCATAATTTTAATTTTAAATGATTAATAATTCAAAAGTAAAACCAATCAAAACCAGTATATTACGGAAAACCATAATCTGAAAATTTTAAATTTCAGGAATAAAAAAAGCTCCCGAAGGAGCTTTGAAAATGAAGTAATTGGGAGTTTAAATAATTCCCATATCTTTTGTAATCGAAACCAAATGAACGGTATTATTGGCTTTAAAAAAGTCTTTGAGTTTTGCTAATCTTTTTTCCATGGCACTTTTACTGTTTGGTTTTACATCGCTGTTTTTAAAAATTTCGATAATTTCATCCTGCGACGTTCCGGCTGATAAATATTTTAGGATTTTAATATCGACATCGTCAATTTCGAAATTGTTTTTTTCCAGTAATGCCGAAGCAACTTCCGGAGAAATAAATTTTTGATCTGAAGTCGAAATAATACTAATCGCTTTTTTTAACTCTTCGATACTATTTAAACCTTTTAATACAAAAGCATCTATTTCGGCATCTTCAAAAAGTGATTTGATACGGTAACTTTTATCTTCTACTGAGTAAGCAATGATTTTAATATCCGGCTGCAGTTCTCGAACTTTTTGAACCAGTTCGTCTCCACTGGTAATGTCAGATTTGCGATGATCTGTTTTAAAAGAAAGATCGCTGATTAATAAATCATAAGGTTCATTTTGCTGAATTGCAGCGCGTATTTTTAGAAATGCATCATCGCAAAATCTGGAATGTTGAAAATTGACAATATTTAAATCTTTTAAAACTTGTTGAATTCCTAAATTCATTGCATCGATATCTTCAGCAATTATTACTTTTTTAAACATAGGCTTTTATTTAGGCATTGTTATTTTTACTTTAAAACCTTTATCTGGTTCAGTTTCAAAAGTAATAGTTCCCTTTATGGTTAGAATACGGATTTCCATATTTTGCAGACCATTTTTGATAATTTTTGATTTTTCGCAGCCTTTTCCATTATCCGAGTAATTTATAAATAAGGTATTTGAACTGCTTTCAAATTTTATAACAACGATAGAAGCTTCGCTGTGTTTTTTCATATTAACCATTAATTCATGCAATACACGCTGAATGGCAATCTTTTTTAAATCTTCAACCGAATCCCAATTTATTTTTTCGATGCTATTAATAATAACGTTTGTTTGAGTACTATTATAAGTAGAAAGCATTTCCTTTAAATAATTTGGATAATTGGGGCCAGTATTGATATCATTATTTTCACGTGAAATTCCGCGTACTCGTGAATAAATATCATCGAGTTTTTGTAACAGGTTTTCTTTGTTATTGTCGTTGGTTAAAGGCTGAGTTTGTGTATATGTTATCGCATGAAAAACATCATTTGCTAATCCGTCATGAATGTCTTTGGCAATTCGGGTTTCGGTGTTGTATGCTGTTTTTATAGCAACAAGCCGAGTTTTGTGTTTGTAACGTTTTCTTAGATAAAGACCTAAAGACACAAGAGAAATTAAAGTGGCAATTATGGTGGCAAATAAGATTACTTTATCCTTTTCGGCTTCTTTCAGTGCTACTAAATTTTCAGCTTTTTCTAGTCGAAGTTTTTGGTTTTCATCTTTTTCCTTTTTAGAATCGTATTTAATTTTTGCGAATTTGTTTTTAAAGTTGTTGCGGATATTTGTGATGCTGTCGTTTATTGCTATATATTTTTTTGAATATATTGTACCTGATCCATTAGAAATTAAAATTGCGAGGGACTTTAGACGTTCATCTACGCTGTTTAATTTGCTGGCTGTTTGATAGGCCTGTTCAGCATATTTATTTGATTTTTGGAGATTGGTTTCTGAGTAAAATTCTGCCAGATGAAGATAGCTTCCAATACTTCCATAAGAGTCATCGGCTTGTATTCTTAATTTTAATGCTTCATTTAGAAACTGAAGACTTTTATCCTTAATTCCTTTTTTAAAATAAGCAAATCCAAGATTGTCCATAACTCTCGATTTACTTTTTACAAATTCATCAAGTGCTTTTGTGTCTAAAATGGATTCTAAAATTTTAATCGCCTTATCGTATTTTTTCTGCTTAATGTAAATAACGGCTATATTGTTTAACGGAGATTGTCTTGATGCCTCGTCTTTAGCATCTTTTAAAGCTTCATTGTAATAAAATACGGCATCATCATAAAGTGAAAGTTCTTTGTCTGCAATACCAAAAAGATTATCAACTGGAGCTTTATAGTCATCGTTTTTTTTAAAGAAAGGTAATGCTTCGGTTAAAGTTTCTTTACTGCCATAATAATCGCCATTTATTTGTTGAATGGTAGCCATTTGAAGTAAGTTGAAAACTATATTCGAGCTGTCTTTTGCGGCTTCAAATATTACTTTTGATTTATTAAAATAATAAAATGAGCTGTTGTAATTACTTTTTTCAAGTTCATTCAGTGCTTTTTCCTGCATAAGTTTAGCCGTTTTTTTGGAGATATTGGGCTTAATCAATGCAGGTGTTTTCTCTTTGCAAGAAATAAAAGAGAGTACAATAACTACATAAAAAAACGGGGAACGCAGCATAAAAGTTACTTTCCCCGAATTTAACAATATTTAGTAATTAATTTAATATTGCGGCTTCAATTTATTATTTTTTTGGTGGTTTAACATTAATTGGATCATCATCTGGTCCTGGAGGAGGTGGATCGCTGGCTTGACCGCCATTAGGAATTACCTCTTTTTTTACCTCAGTCTTTTTTGTTTCATTTTCGAATTCGTCAGCAGTACAAGAAAATAATGTAGTTGACAACAGCGCGCACGCTCCCAATAGATATAATGTTCTCATTTTTTTTAATTATTAAAGGATTAAACATTGGGTATTGCCTGCCGGAACTTTTCCGGATTTTGTGTTAGGAGCAATACCAAATTTTGTTTGGGAAGTGAAGTGCGTAGAACTATAAAACATTATTTATACTTCCCGGATAAACTCCGCTTTACGGTTTTCCGCACTTGTTGATTGAACTAGTTTTGTACATTTGTTTTTGACCTGCAGATCAAAACGTTAACTAATTTTGTTGAAGCAAAGTAACAACGGTTTAGAGCCTGTATTGATACGGATTTCCGGGATTTCCTGATTCTCCGATGACGTCCGATAAAAACTTGAAAAAACCGATAATAAATCCTGAAAATCCTAATAGCTTATGAGAAAAATTACTCAAGATGATATTCAAAGTGACTATAAAGAAGCGATTCGAGAGAAATATAGAGTTGAAAAAAATGAAGGAAAATATTCTGATTACTTAAGCAATCCTTCACAAGCAGCTTTAAGAGATTTATGCTGGGAAATTTTCAATTCAGAACCTACAGTTGATGACCTTGCAGTATATCGTAACTTTTTTAAAGCTGATTTTATCCCAAGAGAGGTAGATACTTCACAGCAATACACAGATAAGTTTAAAAAGGTAGGTGCTTTTTTTAAAGCGGAAAGAGAAACAGCTAAAATTAGTACGGTTGAATTAGCAGCAATTTTGGTAGATTTTCAACCTAGACCTTTTAATAAGTTTAGAAAAGAAATTGATCCACAGAATTTGAAATTGATAGAAGAACTAAGAAAAAATAAACATTACAAGCCTGAAATTTCTTCTATTGGTTTTATTGATGAGGTCGAAATTGAAAAAAAAACTAATTTAAAAAACGAGGAAACAGAAAAAGAAAAAACATACGTGCCTCTCCCATTTATAGCAAAAGACAGTTATGGTGCTAATATAAAAGAATATGAAATTACACAGACTTCTCAATCTGAAACAAATCCTATCGAGAGCAATTGTGATGAAACAAATAAATCTAAACCACAGCAATCCAAAAGAAAAAGGGAAAAGCTTTTTAGGAGAATTAGGCAGATTTTATTTGAAAATCTCCTAAAGCGATTAGGAAAGACAGCTGCAGTTGTAGTTTTAATTTTTAGTTCCATTGCTGGAGTAGTTTATTTTGCCTTCTTTAAAAAGCATTGTATGCAGTGGACAGATGATCATTATGAAGTTGTAGATTGTTCGTCAAGCACAAAGCCAGGTTCTGGAGTAATAATCCCACTTGATGAAAGTCTTTTGGATTTTAAAAAATTAAAAGCCTGTGACACTACAACTTGTTTCAAGAAAAATGGAGAAGCTTTTGTTTGGTATGGTAAAACAGCAAATGGTGTTGACTTTTTTAATGATAATGGTAATGGAAGACATCCAGAAACAAATGTATCTTTAAGACCGGTAACAAGTTATATGTTTAATAAATATTTAAAGGGCAAGCCATGTGAGTAACAATTTTTAAAAATAATTTTATAAATCTCTAAAATGCGATTTATGTAAAAAATTCTTTAAATCATGAAATTTTTTGTAAGTATATCCTTTTAATTTAGCATTATTAAATTAAATCAATAAAAAACAAATCAACATGAAAAGTAGAAGTATATTATTCGTATTAGCCTTAAGCGTGGGAATGTTCGCAACATCTTGTAGTAACGATGACAATGAAGGAGAAACAATAGTTCCAATTCAAGGGAAATATAACTTGCGCCAAACAGGGACAATTATTAATGGACAGGAAGTTTTGGTAGATGCACCGCAAAATCAAAGTGGATGTCCTGGAGATTATTTAGATCTAAGATTAAGTAATACTGCTGTAATGGGGGATTATAATGGGTCTGATTGTGCTTTAACAGAAACTACAGGTACTTATGTAAGATCTCATAACGATTTAACGATTACTGTTGGTAATGTAAGTTCAACAAGCGATATCATGAATTTAACTAATAAAGAGTTAAAAATTAAAGACAAAACTACTGGTGTAATTACAGTTTACAGCAGATAATTAGATTGAATTAGTGGAAATAAAAAACGGAAATAACTTTATTGTTATTTCCGTTTTTTTATGAGTTTTTTTTTTAAGATTATGATACCGGAATATAAATATCAAAAGATGCTCCTTGGTTTTGTTCGCCTTTGGCAGTTATAATTCCGTTGTGGTTTTCAACAATTTTTTTTACGATTGCTAAACCAATTCCAGTTCCGTTATATTGATCTCTGCCATGTAAACGCTGAAAAACATCAAAGATTTTTTTGCTGTACTGCGGTTCAAAACCAATTCCGTTGTCAGAAACTTTAATATGGCAATATTGAGTTTCACTTTCTAATGACTTTTCTTCAAACTCAGAACCTTTTGCAATTTTGCTTTCAATTTTTATTAATGCTGGTACATCTGGTTTTGAAAATTTAAGCGAATTGCTGACCAGATTATAAAGCAATTGCCTAAACTGAAACGGTATAATACTTACATCTGCAATTTCATTACTTTCAATTACGGCATTTTTTTGTTCGAGTTCTTCACGGAGATCTTCTTTTACTTCTTCAATAATTTTTGAAAGACTGGTTTTTTCAAATGTTCTGTCCTGAATATTTGTTCTTGAATAAGATAACAAATCATGAATTAAAGTCTGCATGCGTTTAGCCGCATTTTGCATTCTTTGAAATTTATCTTTTCCAGAATCAGATAAATTTTCAAATTCTTTTTCAATAATCTGCGAAGCAAAAGTCTGAATTTTTCGAAGCGGTTCCTGTAAATCATGACTGGAAATATAAGCAAAGGACTGAAGTTCTTTGTTCATGTGTTCCAGTTCTGCATTTTTTTGTTCCAGTTCGAGAGCATTCAGTTTTATTTTATCATCGGCTCTTTTTTTCTCGGTTAAGTCATGCGTTACTTTTGAGAATCCAATAACCTCATTATCTTTATTATGAATGGCTGTAATTACTACACTGGCCCAAAATAAAGTGCCATTTTTACGCACGCGCCAGCCTTGCTGAACAGCTCTTCCTTTTTGTCTGGCTAGTTCTAGTAAGGTACTTGGAACATTGCTTTTTTGATCTTCGGGTGTGTAAAATATGCCAAAATATTTTCCGGTAATTTCCTGTGCTTTATAGCCTTTAATTTTTTCAGCACCAATATTCCAGTTTTCAACTATGCCGTCGCGGCTTAAATATAAAATGGCGTAATCCTGTACTTCTTCAACCATTAAATGGTAACGTTCTTCACTCTTTTTAAGTGACTCGTACATTTGGCTTAATTCCCGCGTTCTTGCTGTAACTTGTTGTTCCAGCTCGTTTGTAAAAGCTTTTTCGGTATGAATATCAGTAAAGGCGCCAACCCATTTTACAATTTTATTATCGGCATCTAAAACAGGTTCGCCCAATACGGTATGCCATCTGTAACTGCCGTCTTTTCTAAGTACTCTGACATCAGATCTAAAAACTTGTCCTGTATGTAAACTATGGTTCCAGATTTTTATATTTTCTTTAAAATCTTCGGGATGAATCATAGATTTCCATTCAGCATCGCCAGTTGGTTTTATTCCGGTATATTCAGCCCATTTTCCAGAGGCAAATAAACCTTTTCCTTTTTCATCGGTTTCCCAAATTAACTGCGGAATACTTTCAGTTAAAGAACGGAAACGTTTTTCGCTTTCTGCAATTTTGTTTCGTGCCTGAACTTTTTCTGTCACATCTACAATTGTGGCTCTAATTCCGGATATACTATTATCAGTATCGTACATTGGAGCATATTCAAAATCAATATAAAACAAATGCTCGCCATCGTCACCATTGATAAGAATAGGAGATTCTATTTCAGAATGTACTTCTCCGGAAAGATATACTTCATTTAGTATTCTGCTGTATTTTTGAGAAGAGAGTTCCGGGAAAATTTCTAAGAGTTTTTTACCCTGAACATCGCTTTCTTTTTTCTTCCAAATATTTTTAAGTAAAGCTAAGTTGGCTATCTCCACAACCATATCGCTTCCTTTTAAAATGGCTTTTGGAATAGGGGACTGCATTACCAGATTTCTAAATCTTTTTTCGCTTTGTTCTAATTCCTGCTGATGATTTTTTTCGCTTGTAATATCGCGTACCGTTCCAATTAACTTGTCGGGATTATCATTTTTATCATAAAAAACTTTTCCTTTTCCTTCTACCCAGTGAATAGAATTGTCAGGCCAGATAATTCGGGCTTCATAATGAAGATTTCCGGATAAAATAGCTTCTTTAAAAGCTGCATTTCGAATTTGCATATCATCCGGATGCAGGTGTTTTAATATTTCTTCGTGAGATAAAATAATAGGATCCTTGTAATTGCCCAGAATTTCCAGATATCTTTGAGAATAATGAAGTTCACCGGTTTTTACGTTTAAATCCCAGGTTCCTAATTCGCTGGCTTCAACTATAATATTTAAGCGGTCTTCGTTTTGCTCGATTTTTTTTCGGGCATCGACTTTTTCACTTACTTCTGTTACCGTTACAATGATTCCGGTTATTTCACCGTTTTCTTCTCTAAGCGGGTAATACAGAAAATCAAAATGCCAGATTCCTTGTTTTCCATATCGGTTTAAAGGAACAGGAACTTCATTTCCATGATATGGAATACCGGTTGTAAAAACATTTTTTAATAAAGAATCTACGGTTTCTTTTACTTCCGGGAGAGAATCAAACAAAGGTTTTCCAACAAAACTGTTTTCTTCCTTGTCAACCAATTTTAGATACGCTTCGTTTGCTGATTCTACAATATATTCTGGTCCGCGGAGAATTGTAATTCCAAGAGGTGCTTGTTTTACGGTATCACGGAAACGTTTATCTGCAATTTCAATTTTTTTAGATGCCAGATGCAAATCAGTAACATCGGCTGCGGTGTTCATTACGGCATATACTTTTCCGTTTGTGTCAAACAAAGGTGTAAAACTGTAATTGAAATAAAAAGTTTCTAGTTTATTGTTAATCATTATATCAATGCGGGCATTTTTATTGTGAAAGGATTTCCCGGTGTTTAAAACACTTTCGACCTGTTCAAAAACCGATTGATTATTAAGTTCCGGCAGAATTTCTCTGTATGATTTTCCAATAACATCCGGACCTTTTCCCCAGACTTTTATGATAGAATCGTTGGCAAGTTCAATACGCATTTCTCTGCCAACATAAACACCAATAGGAAATGGTGCATTTTCTACAAGCTGTCTGATTTTTTGCTCGCTTTGCTGTAATTTTGATCGGGCCTCAACCTGATCTGTAACTTCTATTGCAATAGCGACAACGCCCGAAATACTTCCGGTACATTCGGTTAAGGCTTCATAAATAAAATTGACATAAGTATGTTCTGTTTTTCCATCTCGAGAAAGCTCAACTAAACGTTCATTGGCAATAAACTTTTTTCCGGTTGTGTAAACGTTTTGAATAAGCTCTTCTAATCCCTGATCTTTAATTTCGGGCAGAACTTCAAAAATAGATTTGTTGAGTACTTTTTCTGAAGTGGTTCCCCAGAGCTGTATCATTTTCTCGTTGGCAATTTCTACAATATGATCTTTTCCTCTAAAAATGCACATTGCCAATGGCGCCTGCATGATGTTGTTTTTAAAACGCTCATTTTTTTCTTTTAAAAGATCAGCAGCTTTTTTCTTTGCAGTAGTTTCAATTACGGTTACTAAAATACCGCCTACTTTGCCATTTTCTATTCGTATTGGTGAATAAGAAAAATCAAAATAACAGGTTTCAACAATGCCATTTCTGTTTAGCGGAACTACAAAATCTGGAAAACTGATTGATTTTCCGCTCATTATTTCCTCAAACATAGGACTTGTAATATGCCAGATTTCAGAAAATGTTTTTTCCGGAGAACTTCCTAAAGCATCAGGATGTTTATCTGAACCAATAATTTTACGAAAAGCATCATTGTATAACTGCGTAAATTCATTTCCCCACGCAATATACATTCCAAACGGGTTATTGAGCATTACCGAAGTTATGGTACGCAGACTTTGAGGCCAGTTTTCAGGATCACCTATGGGAGTTTTGCTCCAGTCTTTGGAGCGTATTAATTCGCCCATTTCTCCGCCATCGGCTAGAAAATAATGTTCCTTATTGGCGTGGCTCATTACAAAAGGATTTAGGGTTGAATTATAAAATGTGCTCGTGCAGGTTTTTTGAAATTATTTTCGGAGGCAGTAATAAGGGCATTTTCTATAACCGATTTTAATTTTGAAAAATCGCCGGGTTTACGAATGTAATACGTTGCATCTTTATCGTACATAACGTCTACAATTTCACTGTCCAGAGAAGTCGAAAAAATTACTATCGGAAAATCTTTTAGTTTTTCAATCTGTCTAATTTCTGTAAGACATTCTGAACCGTTTTTTCTTGGCATATTCAAATCTAAGAAAAGGATATCAGGTAAATCATTTCCAGATTTATCTGCCAGCAAGTCCATTAATTGAACTCCGTCATTTACAGTTACAAGAGTTGTGGCAAGCGATAATTCATCTAAAGCTTCTTCAAAAAAAGAGCAGTCATCCTCATCGTCATCGGCTAGTAAAATGTTGTAAATCTGTTTGTTCATTCAGTATAAAATATTTTGGGTATTCTGCTAGGTTTAAAAAGTAAAAGCGAAAATGAATGTTTTCCTGCTAAGATAAAATTAATTTTCGCAGTATAATTAAATAAATACCTATAAAATTAACGTATTTAATCGATAATTTAAAAACATTAAGTCGAATAGTTTTATTTACGGATTTTTTGTAAGTAAAGTTTTTACTTTTTTTCTAAAGATAAAAATTACATTAAATCTTAAGAAAGCGCATACAATTTTCGATTCAATTTTGCGTTTTTATATTTTAAGGCATTACTTCGCCATAACAAAAATCCCTTATTTTACTACTGTTTACACACTAAAAACTGTATAAACATTCTACAAAGTGTAAAATTTTTACACACATTAAATCTGTGTTTAAAACGTAAAACGCTTAAAGTCAGTTTAAAACCTAAATGGCACGTCGCTTGCAAATTGGGATAGTGTCACTCTTTAACTTTTAATTGTTTACTAAACAAATTACAAAAGAAAGAGAGCATTTGATAAAAGCCATTTTAGAGAATTAAAACAAACAGGACATGGAAAGCGAAACAATTATCTCGAAACAATTTTACACTGGCAGCAACAGCGCCGATGTACAAATAAGCCCTTCTATTTTTAAAATAAACAACAACTCAACCAAAAAACATATTGAAAGACCAAAAAGTGCTTTCGGATTTATGATCCTTGCAGGTACATTTTTGTTACTGCTGACCGGAGCTTTTTTCGTTTTTCAATTTCAGCCGGATTTTGATCAGCTTCATTTAGAAAGATTAAATTCTACAGGCGGAATTATTTTTCTTGCCGTAACGGTAGCATTATTCCTTTTTAAAGGCGGTATGTTTCTTTACAATTTATACCTTTATTTTAAATACAAACCAATTGAATCAGTTTCTGATGAATTACTGCCAACTTGTACCGTGATTGTTCCGGCTTACAACGAAGGAAAATTGGTTTACGAAACTTTAATGAGTTTAGCAGAAAGTGATTTTCCAGCACACAAATTAGAGCTTTTAGCTATTGATGATGGAAGTAAAGATGATACATGGTACTGGATTCAGCAGGCTAAAATTAAATTGGGAGATCGTGTTTCAATTTTTCAACAACCTCAAAATAAAGGTAAACGTCACGCATTATACCGTGGATTTAACTTAGGAAAAGGAGAAGTTTTTGTAACAGTTGATAGTGATTCAATTGTAAAAAAAGATACTTTAAGAAACTTAGTAAGCCCGTTTGTTGTTGACGAAAAATGCGGTGCCGTTGCAGGAAATGTTCAGGTTTTGAACAACGAAAAAGCAATTCTGCCAAAAATGCTTAATGTAAGTTTTGTAATGAGTTTTGAGTTCATGCGTTCTGCAGAAAGTTCGTTAGGTTCAGTACTTTGTACTCCGGGAGCTTTGGCTGCTTACAGAAGAAATGCCGTTTTTGCCTGTCTGCCAGAATGGATCGACCAGACTTTTATGGGACAGCCGTCTGATATTGGTGAAGACCGTGCCATGACAAATATGATCTTAAAACAAGGACACCATGTATTGTTTCAGCGTAATGCATATGTTTTAACAAATGTTCCTGAAGATTACAAAGGTTTATACAAAATGTTCATTAGATGGGGAAGAAGTAATGTTCGTGAAAACATTATGATGGCAAAATACGTTTGGAAAGATTTTAGAAAAGAATCTAAAGTTGGAGCAAGATTATTGTTTACAGAACAGTCTATCAGAATCATCATGACGTATCCTTTCTTTATCTTTATGTTCTATTTTATTGCAACGCATCCATTATTATTTATTAGTTCAGCGTTATTAGGAATATTAATTGTATCAAGCTTTTCAGTATTGTTTTATGCAAAAAGATATTCTTTTACAGAAGCATTCTGGGCGTATTCATATAGTGTTTTCTACACATTCGGATTGTTTTGGATTGCTCCATATTCAATCATTACAGCTCATAAAAGAGGATGGCTGACTAGAGGTTAAGAAATTTCCACAACTACTATTTTATATTTAATCCTGAAAAACTCCTGTTCCACTAAGCAGGAGTTTTTTTATGCTTTTATTGCAGTGATGCTATTACGTTTTCTCTAACTCCGGTTTTTAAATCGATTACTTCAAATCTTTTGGTAGACGAAAATGATCCTACATCGCTGTCGCTGTTGATTAAAATAGCGCCAACCAAAATAATATATTTACAATTGTATCTTGTAGAAGCAATAAGTTCCTGAATTCGTTTGTCGATAGCTTCATAAATTACCTCTGTTGCTTCATACAAAGGAATTTCAGAATTTAAAATCTTATCTTTTTGATTATAAAGAATTTGTTCAATTATATTCATTTGATAATCAAGTTCAGTAATATTATTTGGCTGAATAGCATTGTGCGTCAGTTTGTTCAATGCTCCTTTTGCGGCTCCGCAGCAAAGGGAATTATTGTTTTGCCCAAAACGATTTATTTCTCCCACTATACCTTCTTTTGAAATACCAATATGAGGCCCGTAATAAATAAATACGGCGCCATCATCGGGTACATGACTGGCAAAAGCGGCCATACCTGTTAAACCGGTAAAAGGAAATCCATCTAATCCTCCCATTTTAAACGGACCTAAAAATTCCAGAGCCCTTGCAGGATATTGAATACTATTAACATCATCACTGCAAATGCTGTCTGCCAATATTATCTGCGATGGTTCTAAATCTAATTTGTCTTCAACATAATCAATTATCTTGTTTATGTAATCAATCGTAGTTAAGGCATTTGGATAATATTGGCGGATGATGTCGAGTTTCTCTCTTTTTTTCATGTATCGAAAATTTATACAAAATTTTTTATGATTGTCTGTTGATAATGAGTATTTTACGGGGGTAAAATTCTTAAAAATCAATAGTATTAAAATTTATTTTAGAAGTTTTAAGCGGGCAAAAGTAGGTTTTTTTTTACGACAAAATCATTTTTTTCGGACAATAAAAGAGGATTTTTTTTCAAACTAAAAAACACATCAAAATTACAGAAAAAGGATACAAAAGTCGTGATTTGTGAAAGCAAAACAGGTGAGCTCTTTCCTAATTTTGTTTCTGGTTTTTAAAAGGAACTATTTAAAAGAATGAAACGATTACTGTATATAACTTGTTTTTTATTATTGGTGTTTTTTGCAGCTGCAAAAAATGTTCAAAAAGTTCATATACACAACAATCAGCATTTAAGCGGCAGTAATATTTTGGGTAATGATCAGTCTGTATCTCAAAATGATTCAGCTGTTTTTGCTGATATTAACGATGATTCTTATTCTGAAGATATTGAAGATATTGATTTGGGCGATTATGGTTTTGATCATTTCGCCTTTCTAGATTCTAATGCAGTATTTAGTTTTATCTGCAGCCAGCAGTCTTATAAGCCAGCTTCGTATGCCAATGGTTCTCACCAAATAGTGCATGCAGCAACAATTCCACTTTACATTTTATTTCATTCCATGATTATTCCTTCGGCGAATTAAATCTGGTTTTACTATTACTTCTTTTTTTAGGAAATCATTTCAATTAGACAGATTATGATCTCATAATCATATTCTTCTGTTGTATTTCTTCCAAAATCGTATAGTCTGTTTTTTCTCAGCATTGACAATTTTAGTGCTGTTAATGGGACTCTATTTTTAAAAATTGTTAAACATTTTAAATTTTAAACACTATGCATCTTACACCAAGAGAGAGTGAAAAACTGCTATTGCATCTAGCCGGAGAGTTAGCGGCAAAAAGAAAGGCAAGAGGTCTTAAATTAAATTACCCAGAAACGATTGCTTATATCAGCAGTCATTTACTGGAGGCAGCAAGAGACGGAAAATCAGTAGCAGAACTGATGAATTATGGAGCTACCCTTCTGACCAGAGATGATGTTATGGAAGGTATTGCTGAGATGATACATGATGTTCAAATCGAGGCAACATTTCCTGACGGTACAAAATTAGTTACAGTTCACAGTCCTATTCGTTAAACTCAAAAAATTAATATTATGATTCCGGGAGAATATTTTATCAGTAAGGGAGACATTGAGTGTAATGTTGACCGAAAAACAACTAAAATAAAAGTAATCAACACAGGTGACCGTCCGATACAAGTAGGATCTCACTGCCATTTTTTTGAAATCAATCGTATGATGAGTTTCGATCGCAGTGAAGCTTTTGGAATGCGTCTGAACATTGCCGCCGGAACAGCAGTTCGTTTTGAACCCGGCGAAGAAAAAGAAGTAGAATTAGTTGCATTTAGTGGAGCACGACGTGCATTTGGTATCAACAATATCGTTAACGGAGATACTACACTCGAAATAAACAAACAACATAGTTTGGCAAAACTGAAAACTGAAAACTTTAAAAATAAATAATTATGAGCCTGAAAATAAATAAGCTGAAATATGCCAGCATGTATGGTCCTACAAAAGGAGATAAAATTAGACTGGCCGACACAGATATCATTGTTGAGATAGAAAAAGATTTTACCGTTTATGGGGATGAAAATAAATTTGGCGGGGGAAAAACCATCAGAGACGGTATGGCTCAGTCTAGTACTGCTACGCGCGATCAGGGAGTTTTAGATCTTGTAATTACCAATGCTACTATTATCGACCACTGGGGTATTGTAAAAGCAGATATTGGAATTAAAGATGGTAAAATAGCAGGAATTGGTAAAGCTGGTAATCCAGATACAATGGATGGTGTTGAACCTCACATGATTATAGGTGCGAGTACAGAAGCTCACGGCGGTGAAAATTTAATTGTTACGGCTGGTGGAATTGATACCCATATTCACTTTATCAGCCCTCAGCAAATCGAAACTGCTTTATATAGCGGTATAACCACAATGATTGGCGGTGGTACAGGACCTGCTGATGGTACAAATGCCACTACTATTACACCGGGTAAATGGTATATTGAAAAAATGCTGCAAGCTGCAGAAGCATTCCCTATGAATCTTGGATTTTTTGGAAAAGGAAACTGTTCAACCGAAGCGCCATTGGATGAGCAGATTGAGGCTGGTGCTTTAGGTTTAAAAATTCATGAGGATTGGGGTGCTTCGCCTGCAGTAATTGATGCTTCATTAAAAGTTGCTGATAAATATGATGTTCAGGTGGCAATTCATACTGATACTCTTAACGAAGCAGGTTTCCTTGAAGATACAATGAATGCAATTAACGGACGTGTGATTCATACTTTTCATACAGAAGGTGCTGGAGGTGGTCACGCTCCGGATATTATTAAAGCTGCAATGTATCCTAATGTATTGCCGGCTTCAACAAATCCAACTCGTCCTTATACTGTAAATACAATCGACGAACACTTAGATATGTTGATGGTATGCCATCACTTAAGCAAAAATATTCCTGAGGACGTTTCATTTGCAGATTCTCGTATTCGTCCGGAAACCATTGCAGCCGAAGATATCCTGCATGATATGGGAGTGTTTAGTATCATGAGTTCTGACTCACAAGCTATGGGACGTGTAGGAGAGGTGGTTACCCGTACTTGGCAGACTGCTGATAAAATGAGAAAACAACGCGGTGACCTTGCAGAAGATAAAGGAAACAAAAATGACAATTTCCGTGCAAAACGTTACGTGGCAAAATATACAATTAACCCTGCTATTGCACATGGTATTTCACAGTATGTAGGATCTATTGAGGTAGGAAAAATGGCAGACCTTGTATTATGGAAACCAATGCTGTTTGGTACAAAACCTGAAATTATTATTAAAGGAGGGATGATTATTGCAGCTCGTATGGGAGATCCAAATGCTTCTATACCTACACCACAGCCAGTTCTTTATCGTAATATGTTTGGAGCTTTTGGAAAAGCACTTTCTAAAACATGTGCCACTTTTGTTTCTCAGGCTTCTATTAAAAACAATATTGCAGAAGAGTATGGATTAGAAAAAATGATTTTACCAGTAACAGGCTGTAGAAACATTTCAAAAAAACATCTGATCCATAATGATAAAACACCTGAAATTACTGTGAATCCGGAAAATTATGAAGTACGTGTTGATGGTGAGAAAATCATTTGCGAACCGGCAACAGATCTTCCAATGGCACAGCGCTATTTCTTATTTTAAATATTAGAGTTTAAAATAGCGGTTCAGCCTAAAAAAGAAAGAAACGCTGCTGGTTAATCCGGCAGCAGTTTCTATCTAATTGAACCTTTAGAATGATATGAAAAAGAAACAAGGCATACTTGAAAAATGTATGATTTAAAATAGAAGATATGATTATAAATGAAATTGAAGGAAGCCTTAGGGAATTTGATATCACAAATCGTGTTGTAGATTATCTGGAAATAGAATGGTTTGAGTCTACTAAACGAATTCAGCGGAAAAAATCTAAAAACGGACAAGAAGTTGCCATTAAATTTTTGAAAGAAGGGCAGCGGTTAAAACATGGAGATGTAGTATATGCAGATGATCAAAAAATAATAGTAGTTGATATTATTCCCTGCGATGCAATTGTGGTAAAACCAAAATCATTGCTTGAAATGGGCAGCGTATGCTACGAGATTGGAAACAAGCATCTTCCAATGTTTATACAAAATGATGAGGTATTGCTTCCTTTTGAAGAGCCTATTTTTAAATGGCTTTCGGCGAGCGGTTATCATACAGAAAAAGTCTTTACAAGATTAACTAACATAGTAAACTCTACTGTGCAGCCACATGGACATTCAGAAAGTAGTTCGCTGTTTTTTAAAATTATGAATATCGCTAAGTAACAAGGGATTTATTTTTAATAAAATATATAATGAAAAATTTTATAGGCAGCTTATTACACTTAAGTGATCCAACATTGCCAATTGGAGGTTACACACACTCAAACGGACTGGAAACTTATGTACAGCAGGGATTAGTAAAAGATAGGGAATCTGCTATGTTATTTGTTAGCAATATGCTTACAAACAATTTATTATACAATGATGCGGCATTTGTAAAACTCGCTTATGAAGCGGCACAGTCTAAAAATACCAGCGCATTGTTTTTACTTGATGATGAGTGTGCAGCATTAAAAACTGCCCGTGAAATTAGGCAGGCAAGCCAAAAACTAGGAGTAAGACTTATCAAAATCTTTAAACGCCAAGTTGCAGATGAGATAATTAACGAATACGAAAAAGCAATTTTTGATAAAAAATCCGAAGGACATTATTGTATCGTTTTTGGAATTTATGCAAGCTTATTAAATATTCCGTTGTATGAAGCTCTTTTTGCATTCTTATACAATGCAGCTGTTGGAATGGTAACCAATGCCGTAAAGCTTGTTCCGCTGGGACAGCTGGATGGACAAGATATACTGCATGATATGCAGGAAGTAATTGAAACTGTAGCCGGAAAGACCATTGAGCTTGATCGAAATCATGTGGGCTTATGCAATATTGGTCTGGATGTAAGATGTATGCAGCATGAGCAATTGTATTCAAGATTATATATGTCTTAAAAAAAACAATAAAAATAAAGTAGCAACCAAGAGCTAAAAACTCAGTGTTACAATTAAAAAATTAGAAAAAATGAAAGAAAGAAATTATATCAAAATTGGAATAGCCGGACCAGTTGGTTCAGGAAAAACGGCTTTAATTGAACGTTTGTCTCGCAAATTGATGAACGAATACAGCATTGGAGTAATCACGAACGATATTTATACAAAAGAAGATGCTGAATTCCTTACTAAAAACAGTATGCTTCCTAAAGAACGTATCATTGGTGTAGAAACTGGAGGATGCCCGCACACTGCAATTCGTGAAGATGCCAGTATGAATCTGGAAGCAGTAGAAGAAATGGCTTCACGTTTTCCTGAAATTGAAATTATATTAATTGAAAGCGGCGGTGATAACCTGTCAGCTACTTTTAGTCCTGACCTGGCAGATATAAGCATATTTGTAATTGATGTTGCCGAAGGAGATAAAATTCCACGTAAAGGAGGACCTGGAATTACAAGATCAGATTTACTTGTAATTAATAAAATTGACCTTGCTCCTTATGTAAATGCAGATCTTGGAGTTATGGAACGTGATGCCAGAAAAATGCGAAACGGACAGCCTTTTGTTTTTACAAATCTTATGAGTCTTCAAGGACTTGATGTTGTTATAGGCTGGATTAAAAAATATGCCTTACTGGAAAATATAGAAGAACCGCAGCTGGTTCGATAATTCTATTTAGTGTACAACATTCAACTATTTTAAATGATCAATAAACTAAATATTGTTAGTGGATTTAAAGAAGGACGTTCTTATCTAAAAGATGCCTTCTTTACCCGTCCTTTTCGCATAGCAGATATAAAAGAAGACAAAACAGATCCTTCTCTTTATCTAATGCTGATGAGCTCTTCTCCCGGAATACTCGATAATGATCATTACGATATAAACATTCAAATCGAATCTGAAAGCCGTTTAATGCTAGAGTCTCAATCGTATCAAAGATTGTTTAATATGCAGAACGGTGCTGTACAGCAAATGAATGTTTCATTAGCAGACAAAAGTACTTTCAGTTATGTGCAGCATCCCATCGTACCTCACGAGCAGTCTATTTTTAAAGCACACAATGTCTTTAATCTAACTGGCAATTGCAGTCTGACTGTGGGAGAGATCATTACTTGCGGCCGAAAACATTCTGGAGAAGTATTTCTTTTTTCAAAATTCCAAAATCTAACCGAAGTATTTCATAATGGAAAATTGGTAGTAAAAGACAATGTGCTTTTGCAGCCACTTTTGGCAGATGTTCAAACTTTAGGACAGATGGAAGGTTTTACACATCAGGCAACTCTTATGTATATCAATGCTGGAATTGAGGATGTTGAGTCGTGTATTGAATTGGCTTATGCCGAACTGCAGTCTGAAGAAAATATTGCTTTTGGAGTTTCCAAGCCTTTTGCAAATGGCATGATAGTACGTGTTTTGGGCAATGGCGGAGAACAGCTTTATAATGCATTCCGTAAAATACAGCGTAAGCTTTGGATCGCAGAAGAGAAAATGAATATTAAAAGTCAGGTGACTGATCTTGCTGAAAATTATATCTAATGGATACTACATTAACTACGCTGGTATTATCAGCTATTACAATAAGCTGTCTGCACACAGCATCAGGGCCGGATCATTATCTGCCATTTATTGTATTATCAAGAT
Source organism: Flavobacterium sp. KACC 22758 (assembly GCF_028736135.1). Lineage (NCBI taxonomy): Bacteria > Pseudomonadati > Bacteroidota > Flavobacteriia > Flavobacteriales > Flavobacteriaceae > Flavobacterium > Flavobacterium sp. KACC 22758. The sequence goes on along the minus strand of NZ_CP117878.1, from coordinate 4,291,779 downwards.
CCAGAAAATGGTCCATAACAAAAACGGTCTGGCTAACTATTGTCTGCGGTCTTGGGCACATATTAAGTTCTGTTGTACTGGGACTTATTGGGGTTGTGGTAGGCTGGCAGTTATCAAAACTGTCTATGTTTCAGGATGTGAGGGGAAATGTTTCAGGCTGGTGTTTACTGCTGTTTGGTCTTGTTTATTTTATCTGGGGGTTAAGAAGCGCTTATCTAAACAAACCCCACAAACATTTTGAGGTATATAATGATGAGGATATATATGTTTATGAACATAGACATGGAGAAGTAGTTGCCCCTCAAAGCCGAATCAAAATTACACCCTGGATTTTGTTTGTTATTTTCGTTATGGGACCCAGTGAACCTCTTGTACCGTTATTATTTTATTCGGGTGTGCGCCGATCTTCAATAGAAGTAATCATTTTAATTGTTGTTTTTGCAGTCTTTACAGTTCTTACCATGCTTATTATGGTGCTGATAGGCTGTTATGGTTACTCTTTTTTCAAAACAGACAAACTAGAGCGTTATGTGCATGCAATTGGCGGCGGAGTCGTGACAATATGCGGTATTGGAATGGTATTTCTAGGATGGTAAAATTTTAAAATTATGAAATCAAAAATTAGTCTTTATAGTAAAACAATTTTGACCAGTATAGGTCAAATCATGCTGCAGGAAAATCCGTGGACAGGATTACTTTTTCTAGCCGGTATATTTTACGGATCTGTAGCAATGGGAATTGCGGCAATTTTATCTGCAGTAACAGCATTAATTACAGCTTTGCTATTAAAATTTGATAAAAATGAGATAGAGCAGGGGCTTTATGGTTTTAGTGCCACACTTGTAGGAGTTGCGTTAATCTTCTTTTTTAAACCAGAACCTGTAATATGGATTGCTATTATTGCAGGATCTTCATTAGCGGCTATTTTACAGCATATTTTTATAAAAAGAAAAATACCGGTATTTACATTGCCATTCATAATTATTACCTGGATTGGATTGTATATTTTTCACAATGTATTTATTATTGGGGGGCCTGCGTCAGGATCAGAACTTTTAAATGATCAAAACGAACTGGCTACAGTGGCCCACGGCTTTGGAGAAGTAATTTTTCAGGGCAGTATTCTTGCCGGAGTTATCTTTATTTTGGCAGTATTTATCAATAATCCTGTAGCGGCTTTATATGCTATAGCATCAGGAGTATTGAGTGCTTACATATCGCTTCAGTTTTCAGAACCGCAAACCGATATACACATGGGATTGTTTAGTTTCAATGCGGTGCTTTGTGCTATAACTTTCTCAGGAACCCGCGTTAGAGACGGAATTTATGTACTGTTTTCAATTTTGGTTTCAACCTTATTCGATATTTATATGGTAAAAATGGGATGGCCTCCTCTTACTTTTCCTTTTGTGGCCTCCAGCTGGATTACCCTTTTGCTTAAAAAAAGTGTTCCTGCAAAATATAGATAATTGAAAAATCTTCAAATTAAATAATCAAATTAAAATGAAAAAATATGCCTTATTAAGCACATTGTTTTTTGCAGTGTGCTATTCAGCCTGCGCTCAGGTTTCGTTTGAATCTAAAGCAGCGGCAGGAGATAAACCACTTTATGAAATGGAATTTTCACCTCGTTTAAAATTAAACGGTTATGTCAATTTAGGAGGAAATGATGCCAGCGCCTCTCAATCATTAAACTTAAATTCAGCAGATCCGTACAATTCGCTGAAAGACAAAAATGCTGACGCCAATATGTACCAAACACAGCTGGCTTGGAAAACTACTTATAACGGTTTTGAAAAAGGACCATTAGAAACTTATATTGAAGGGCAATGGTGGGGAGGACCAGGATCTGGAGGAAACCTGCAATTGAGAGTAGCCTATGTAGATTATAACCATTGGCACGTTGGTCAGGATTGGAGTTTCTTTGGCGGCGGAGTTCCTACATGGTACAATACATTAGATTGGGAAGGGCCTAATTCAGGAACTTGGGCAAGACACCTTCAGGTTAAATACTACAATAATTTTGGAAAAGATAAATTATGGAGATTTGAAGGAGGAATGGAAACATCGGCACAATACCTAAAAGTAGCCGGCGGTAATGTTCCCGGGCAATTTTCTGTAGATCCAATTGCAGCATTTACTAAATATACACAGGATGGAAGTTTTATTCGTCTGGCATTAATGGGACGAAGTATTCGTTACACCAAAGAAAATGCAGAAAATGCACTTCAAATGGGATGGGGTATTAATGCTAACTTAAAAAACAAAATCAGTGATAAAAGCTATTTTATGGCTCAGGGACTTGTAGGTTCTGGTATTGCAGGATCGTATACCTTATCCGGAGCATTATTTAGTAATAGCGGAGCTGCAGTTATGTATGATGGTATTTACGATCAAAATGGCAGTTTTAAAACAGTTCCAGTCTATGGAGGTTCTGCGGGAATTGAATATTTCTTTGGAACAAAAAAGAATCTGCATTCTAATCTAGTACTTGGATATACTAATATGGCATATCACGCATCACCTCTTTCATTAGTTCAGAATAAAGTAATTAATGATAATGCAGCTGGTGATTTTTTAAACAAGAATAACGAATCTACAACACATACTGCTTTGACTTACGGCTCGATAAACTTAATGTATGATATTACAAAAATATTTACAATGGGTATTGAGTATGATGGCGGAGCTAAACAAATCAACAATTCAATTTCTCAAAGTTCTATGGTTAATCGTATTGCAGCGGGTATAAAGGTTGGTTTTTAAAAGTAAAACAAACGCAGTTGTTTATCAAAATGAAAAATGGTAAAAGAGATTGCATGAAGAAGAATTTCATTTTTATATTTCTATTTTTAATTACATCATTGTCGCTTTTTGCGCAAAAAATGGTCAGCGGAATTGTTACTGATGAAGATGGATTACCTGTTAATGCAATAATTAGCAGCAAAGACAATTCCAGTCAGACGAATACAATGAAAAACGGCAGTTTTACGATAAGTTTAAAAAAACTGCCGGATACGCTGACAATTACCTCTACGGGATTTAAACCACAGTTTTACGCTGTGACAGACGAGAAATATTTAAACATAGTTTTAATATCACATATAGGTACACTGGATGAAGTTGTTATAAAATCGAAAAAAGTAGATAAACAACTTATAAAAATAGACTTAGAAAAAACTCCCGTAAATACAGCCCAGGATCTGCTTCGTAAAGTGCCGGGTCTGTTTATTGCACAGCATGCCGGAGGAGGAAAAGCCGAACAGATATTTCTGCGTGGGTTTGATAATGACCATGGAACAGATATTGCGATTAGTGCTGATGATATGCCTGTAAATATGCCTTCTCATGCACATGGACAGGGATATTCTGACTTACACTTTTTAATTCCGGAGACTATTCAAAACATCGATTTTGGAAAAGGATCCTACTATGCAGATAAAGGCGATTTTAATACCTCAGGTTATGTAAACTTTCACACTTACGACTCTATAAGTCAGAGTTACGTGAAAGCCGAAGCAGGAAATTTTAATACCATGAGAATAATGGGAATGGCGGATTTGCTTAAAGGTAATTCTTTACAGCAGAACGCTTTTATTGCCGGAGAATACAATTATACAGATGGACCATTTGATGTAAAACAAGATTTTAAAAGATTTAATTTATTTGGAAAATACAATCAAAAAATTGGTTCACAAGGACAATTGAGACTAGAAGCTTCCTGCTTTAATTCCAGCTGGAATGCTTCTGGTCAAATTCCTGAAAGAGCTGTTGCAGAAGGTCTCGTGGGCAGATTTGGTTCTATCGATCCTACAGAAGGAGGAAATACGCACAGAACAAATCTTTTAGCTTCATACACGTACAAAGCCAGCGAAAATCAGACATTTAAAACTACTTTTTATTACATTAATTATTTATTCAATTTATATTCAAATTTCACTTTTTACCTCGTACATCCAGATGCAGGAGACGAAATAAATCAATATGATAACAGAGTGGTATACGGAATGAATACTGTTTATACCAATTATTTTACATTTGATCGTTTTCATCTCAACCTAAATGCAGGATTTGGAGGCAGATTTGATGATATAAAAGACTTAGAACTAAGTTATGTAACAGCAAGATATACACTTAATGAACGTCTTGCCTGGGGAGCTGCAAAAGAAGCCAATGCTAATTCTTTTATTTCTGCAGATTTGAGTACTGGAAAATGGAGATTAAACGCAGGTTTACGTGCTGATTGGTTTTATTTTAATTATTACGATAAACTACAGCCGGATTACGCCGCTTCTTCCTATAACAAAGCTCGAATCAGCCCTAAACTTAGTCTATTTTATAATGCGTCAGATCAGCTTACATTGTATGTTAAATCTGGTTTAGGATTTCACTCAAATGATGTACGCGATGTAGTATTGCAGCAAGGAACCAATATACTTCCTTATTCATTTGGAGTAGATGTTGGATGTATTTTAAAACCAGCCAAAGGTTTAGTTTTACAGCCCATTTTATGGAATAGTTATTTAAATCATGAATTTGTCTGGAATGGCGATAGTTACGGAACCAGCGATGCAGGAGCAACCAGAAGATATGGAGTAGATATTTCTACGCGTTATCAAATTCTTCCTTTTCTTTATCTCGATAATGATATTAATTGGGCTGTGCCTCGTTTTGTAGGCGCGCCTAGAGGAGATAATTATGTAGAACTCGCACCTACATTAACCAGTACAGGCGGACTTGGTTTTCAGTTTCAAAACGGGCTTTATGCTAATTTACGTTATCGCTACATGCACGATCGTCCTGCTGTACAAGATGCCAGCATTGTCGCACAAGGATATTTTGTTAATGATTTAATCTCAGGATATCAGGCAAAAAAATGGGGAATAAATCTACAAATACAAAACCTGTTTAATGCAAAATGGAACGAAGCAATGTTTGCTCAGGAGACAAGATTAAAAGGAGAATCGGCTAGTGTAGAAGAATTGACATTTACGCCAGGAACGCCATTTATGATTAAAATAGGGCTCACTTACAAGATTTAAATCTTTAAAGAAAAAGAAAAAAGGGAATTCTGCCAATCGAGCCGAATTCCCTTTTTTTTATCTATGTTAACTAGTATTGATTTAATACCTGCAAACGAAACTCTGATGGAGACAGATGAGTTACTTTTTTAAAAACTCTTGAAAAATGTGATAGAGAATGAAAATTCAGTTCATAAGCCACATCTGCAATTTCGCGTCCTAAATCACGAAGCAGAATTTGACTGTGCTGCACGCATATTTCATTAATCCATTGTTTAGGAGGTTTTCCGGTTGCTTTCTTGATACACTTGTTGAGATAAGTTTCAGAAATATTCAGCTGCTGGGCATAAAAAATAACATTTTTATGTTCCTTATGCTCTTGTTGCAGTTTCTCTCTAAATTTATAAGTGATATAAAGTTCTCTCGCCATAGATAATAATGGTTTATGAGAAGTCTGTCTGCTGATTTTAAGCATAATTGCCTTAAAAAAAGTCAGACATATTTCCTCCTGTACATAATCTGTATGAAGCTCAGCATCCAGAAGTTCAAAAGTCTTGACCATGCAGTTGTAAGCACTCTCCTGAAGCAGAATAACAGGATCTGAAGTAAGAAAAATTTGGTCCTGCCTGCTTAAAGAAATAGAGGATAAAATATCATTTTCATAAATCAGATAAAAACCTTTTACATCGGGAGACAATTCATGAGTTCTCGTAATACTGCCTTGTTTAATGTTTAATATTTGTCCAGGACCTATTAAGTGATTTTCTGATTCTAACTGCTGCTTTACATAACCTTCAGAAACAAATAATAAAAAATTAAAAGAGGTTCTGTAAGGAGCAACCGGTATTACAATTTGTTTAAGATACTCTTCTATTTTATACAATTGAAGCTGTGATTTATCTTGTAAAGTAACACTGTTTATACATGGCAAAAACTGTAACTTGTACTCATAAGCACTAAGAATTTGAATAGGTTTTTCCATTAATGACTATATTGTATTAATTGTATTTTTATTTAAAAAATTTCAATGTAAAACTAATGCAAAAATGAGCTCATTAAACAGCTGTCTTTATATTTTATAAGTATTTTCTCTCTTTTAAAGCCTGTAGCGAATAATTTGAACTTAATTTGACATAAATAAATCTTCTAGGGGCTGTTTTAAGTTCGTTTCAGCTTCAATTTTTAACTAAATGTTAGGAAATTTAAGGCTTTAAGAGGTGTTTTTGGGTAAATTTAAACCAAAAGAAAAAGGAAAAACGTCAGGCAGTCTTTCCTTTTTCTGATAAGTTTTGATAAATAATAATAAAAAAAGTTTTTATAAGCTGACTGATTTCTTGACTTTGCTCCCTTTTTCCCAGAGAAAGACTGAAAATGCATTTACAAAAGCCAGAATCCATAAAACGGGAGTGGTAAAAAAACTTTCAGAACTTCTTCCGTTTGGAATTTCTACAAAAGGAACTGTAATAATTATATCCAGAAATAAAGCGGTAAGCGACATTATAATGCCAAGCTGCAAACCGCTCATATTGTAATTTTTCGAATAATAAAACTTCGCAGAACCAATGGCGAAAAATACAATCCAAATTGTGACCATAAACGACTGCCAGAAAAAAGAATCTTTTACAAATAGAATTTGTTCTAAAATATAAAAAGACAAACTAACCGCAATCCAAACCAAAATACCCGAAAAAATGGCTCTGATGTATTTCATCTTTTTAATTTTCAGGATTCCAGATTCCGGTTTTGGCTGTTTCTTCCGCGTAAGCGCTAAAATCTTTCGCCTTTCTTCCCAAAACTTTTTCAATGTCTGAAGTAACGCTCGAGTTTCTTCCGTCCAAAACCTGTTCAAAAAGATAATTTACCAGCCAGATATGATCGTCAGGAATCTGATATTCTTTCAGCATCTGCGTGTATTCTTCTAAACTTAAACCCTGAAAACTAATATTTCTGCCGCTGGCATTAGCAATTTCATTTACCGCTTCTTTAAAAGTTAACAATCTTGGCCCAGTCAATTCATACGTTTTTCCGTTATGATTTTCGTCTAAAAGAGCTTCTGTAACAACATCGGCAATATCATCCGCATCTGTAAAAGGTTCAAGTGCTTCGGCTCTTGGCAAGGCAACGATTCCGTAAAGAATTGGATCTAAGAAAAAGCTTTCGCTGAAATTTTGATTAAACCAGCTCGCACGGACAATTGTCCAGTTTTTGGCATTTTTCTTTACGATTTCCTCGCAAACCTGAGCTTCTTTTTCGCCTCTGCCCGAAAGTAAAACGATTTTTTCTACTCCCGATTTTACTGCAAGTTTTGTGAAATTTTCTATAGCTTCTGCAGCAAAAGGAACAGCAAGATCCGGCTGAAAAGTTATATAAACCGTATCAATATCTTTTACAACATTTTTCCAGGTTTCAGCATTTTCCCAGTCAAACGGAATTTTTTCGTTTCGTGAACCTAAACGAATTTCAACATCTGGATTATTTTCTAATCTGGTTACAACTCTGCGTCCTGTTTTTCCATTAGATCCCAGAACTAAAATTTTCTTTTTCATATCAGTAGTTTTTTAATGATGATTACTGATACAAATTTGTTGAGATTAAAAAACAATCATTTGTCGCAAAGGAATTATGATTTGTTTGAAAAGAACTGCTGTTTTACATCGTTGGGACGCATGCCGAATTTTTTATAAAAAGCATTCGAAAAAGAGCTCAAACTTTCGTAACCCACTTCCCAAGCCGATTCCTGAACTGTTTTTCCGCTTTCGCGGAGTAGTTCATACGCCTTATTTAATCGTTCTTCCTGAACAAATTTAAAAACCGGAATCCCAAAAAGTTCCTTGAAATTCTTCTTTAATTTATTGCTGTTGAGTCCAACCATTTGTGATAACTGTGTTATAGACGGCGGTGTCGAATAATTGATAGTAACAATTTCTTTGGCCTGAAAAAGTTTGTTTTTATCTGTTTCAGACAAATCCAGTTTTTTCTCAGAAGCTAAAAGCGCATAAAAATGTGCCAGAAGTTCATTGACCTGACTTTTTAAAAACAACAAACGTGTATTTCCGGTGTAGGTTGTATTGAATATTTTTTGAACCGCCAGCTGCATTTCGAGTGTCATGTAAAACGACGGGCCTTTTACAAAATGTTCTTTTGGATTTAATAATTGCGGTAAATGATTTTCGAAGATCTCTTTTTCGGCCTGCGGTAAAGAATTGAGATTTTTTAGTTTAGTAAAAATACTGATAGACTGCAAAGGTCTGTCGGGTTCAATTTTATGTGAGAATTCGACTTTTTGATTTCCAAAAAAACAAATTGCCAGCCCTGTTGTATTTACCAGATATTTAGTCTGTTTATTGTGTTTAATTTCTAACTCAACATTTCCCGAACCATAAAAAGCAAAACCCAGCGCATCGCCGTCGATTTCACATTTTTGAACAATTGTTTTTGTGGTATTCGAATGCTCGATTAAAACAATACAATCATGTAATTCTAGAATATCTGTCGTCATAATTGAAGTTGAGGTTAGAATAAAACGTTTCAAAAGGTACTATTTATTTTCAAAATTCCCTTTCTTATATAAATAAATCGAAATTTATAAGACTTGATACGCTTTGTTATCTATTGATTTTTAAGGATTTATTGAAATAAATTAAAAAAAACTTGCAAATTTAGACCGATCGGTCTAAATTTGCACTTTCAAACTGAATGATCATGAGCAAAGCAGAACGTACGAAACAGTTTATAATTGAAAAAACGGCTCCTATTATTAATAAAAAAGGAATGGCCGGAACTTCTCTTTCTGATATTATGGAAGCTACAAAACTGGCTAAAGGAGGGATTTACGGAAATTTTGAAAACAAAGAAGAAATCTGCAAAGAATCGTTTTTGTATTTAAGATCTCAATTAGCCGGAAAACTAGACCATGCGGTTTCGCAGGGAAAAACAGCAAAAGAAAAATTATTTAATCTTCTATCAGTTTATGAGGACAAAAATAATATGACCGACGGCTGTCCGATTTTAAATTTTGGAGTAGAAGCAGACGATACAAACCCGTTTATAAAAGAGCAGGTAAAAAAAGCCATTCTTTCTGCACAAAAAAGATTTTCTGATATAGCTGTATCAGGAATCGAAAACAAAGAATTGTCTGCAGAGATCAACCCGGAAAAATTTGGCACAAATGCTTTTACAAGGATTGAAGGCGCTATTTTATGCAGAAAAGTTTTTGATAATAACGATCAGATGAAAATAGTTTTAGAAAGCATTAAAAATGATTTTGAAAGATATGTTATCTAACATATTTTTTTTGAAATATTTTAGACCGATTGGTCTATTTTGTAATAATTAATTTAATAAGAATGAGAAATTTAAAAGAGGATCATAAAGGATTCAGCACCATATTGGCTTTGGCCTTAATTCCGTTATCCGGTTTTGCAACCGATGTTTATCTGCCGTCGCTTCCGGCAATGGCAAAAGATTTAAATGTTTCGGCATCTGCTGTTCAGCTTACATTAGTATTTTTTATGTTCAGCCTCGGCGTAAGCCAGATTTTTATTGGCAGTATATTAGACAGTTTTGGTCGGTTTAAAATCAATATTGCTTCGCTTGCCGTATTTTCAATTGCCAGTTTTGTAATTGCACTTGTTCCGGATATTTATATAATATATGCCATGCGAATTATTCAGGGAATTGCCATTGCATTTATTGTAATTGCAAAACGAGCTTATTTTGTAGATTTATTTAAAGGCGAAAAATTAAAAAGTTACATTAGCCTGTTTTCTATAATCTGGGCTAGTGCGCCTATTATAGCCCCATTTTTGGGCGGTTATTTAGAGCATAGTTTTGGCTGGAAATCCAATTTTTATTTCCTTGGGTTATTATCATTTCTTATTCTGCTTTTAGAACTTCGCTACAGCGGAGAAACTATTAAAGAATTCCATCCGTTTAAATTAAAATCTATTTCAAAAACTTATTCTAATATGCTGCAATCTGCCGATTTTACGCTGGGATTTGTAATTCTGGGAATCACTTTTGCGATAGTAATAATGTTTAATTTATCGAGTCCCTTTATAATAGAACGTATTTTTGGTTTTTCGGCCATAACAACGGGTTACAGTGCTTTATTATCTGGATTATCGGTTATGATTGGCGGTATTACAGCTAAAAATATGCTTCAGAAGCCTTTGGCAAAAAAAGTTGGAACCGCCATTACAATACAGCTTATTTTGGCTTTGCTGATGATTTTTACATCTTCTTTAGAAAGTAATATTTATACTTTAGTAATCTTTACTATGGGACTAAATATCTGCGGCGGTTTTATATATAATATTGTTCTTAGTTACTGTTTAAGCCGATTTTCAAAAAATGCCGGAATTGCCAGCGGATTAACTGGCGGAGGAGCCTATATGGTAAGTGCACTTTTCAGCTATAGTTTTGTAAATTTATATACTGTAAAAAGCCAGTTTTTATTAGGATTGGCAAATATTTCCTTAATCGTAATTGTTGGAATTGTTTTTATCGTTTTTAATAAACACAGGATTAAAAATGCTGTTTCGTAATATAACATTGTAAATGTGTAAACCCGACAGGTTTTGAAACGTGTCGGGTTTATTGCGTAATTTATTTTGAAATCGCTTCTGCCGATTCACATAAAATCGAAACCGCTTTTTCCATTTCTTCTTTTTCTAAATGTCCAAATCCTAAACGTGTAGCCGTAAGGTCTTTGGTTTGGTACAAAATGGTTTTAGGCAGAAACAATCCGTTTGCAGCACATTCTTTTTGAAGCGTTATTAAATTAAATTTATCAAGCCATTCAATCCAAACGGCTAATCCTCTAAGCGGCACTTTAAATTTAATTTTAGAACTTAATTTTTCATTTAATAAGGAAACAAAATAATCCCGACGTTCTTTATATATCTTTTTATTCTTTTTTGAAAGTCTGTGCACTTCGCCTTCATTAATCCATTCAGATAAAACCTGCTCTTTAAGAACATCAATTCCGGGTTCGAGAATGTTTTGATGTTTTTCCAGTTCCAATATAAATTCAGAAGGCGCGGCCACAAATCCATAACTAAATCCCGACGGAAGCGATCTCCCAAAAGAGCCTATGTAAACTACTTTTTGGTTAGAATCAAATGCAGCTAAAGGCAGAATTGGATTATTATCGTAATGAAAATCAAAATCGTAATCGTCTTCTAAAATCACAAATCCATATTGATTCGCCAATTCCAAAACTTCCATTCGTCTTTTAGCACTTAAAGAAACCGTAGTAGGATAATGATAATTTGAAGTCAGGTACAAAATCCTGATTTCTGTTTCCTTACAAATCTCCTTTAATCGGTTCGTATCAATTCCGTCCTGATCAACGGGAATTGTAATAATCTGTGCTCCGGTATTAGTCAAAGTCATATTTGAAATATAATAACCCGGCGAAGCGACCACAACTTTATCACCCGGAGAAATAAGCGCTTTGGTAACCAGATACAAACTAATTTCATGACTGCTTGCCGTAAGCAGATTTGATGTAGAAATACGTAAACCCCGCGTAAGATTTAAGTAATTCGAAAAATGAGTTTTAAAATTTAAGTGCGACTGAATCTGAATCTGCTCGTAAGTTTTAGAAGTTTTCTGCCTTTTTAATTTTGAAACATACAATCTGGCCAAAATCTCATTTTGAACCAATCTTAAATCAGGCATTCCGTCATTAAACTGATACGGAAGAGTACTGGTTTCTGTTGGGTTTTCAAGTATTGTTGATTTTTTAAAAGTAAATCCAATATTATTTTCTGAATGTTTTTGATTGGAAGGAGCAATAAATTCATCTTTGCTTTTTTGCTTATGCTGAGACAATATAAATGTCCCTTTATTTGGCAGAGTTTCAATCCAGCCCTGTGATTCCAGATCCTGAAAAGCTTTAATTAACGTATTTCGGTTTACAGAAAGCTGTCTGCATAATATACGCGTGCCGGGAAGTTTTGTTCCTTCGGGAAGAAATCCAGTTTGTATCGCTTTTATAAATTCAAAAACGATTTGCAGATAGATTGCCGTATTTTCTTTGGGCTTAAGCTCGATGAAGCTTTTAAAAGGAATTTCAACCGGACTACTCATAATTACAAAACTGGTATACTTTATTAGTACGGCAAGATACTACTTTTGCAAAAAATTTAAACCAAAATGAAAAAAATCTATTTTGCAGTCTTTACATTAGTTTGCACAAATTTTTATGCCCAAACCAAAAGGGATTCTATAATAGAAATTGATGAAGTGATTATTAACGAAAACCGTTTAAGCACACCAATTTCTAAACAAAACAGAAACGTATACGTTATAAACAGCGAAACAATAAAAAAATTACCGGGCCGTACTTTACAGGAAGTATTGCAATATGCTAACGGAGTTGATATTAGACAAAGAGGCCCTTTTGGCGGTCAGGCCGACGTAAGTGTCGACGGCGGAAGCTTTGAACAAACAGTAGTTTTGCTAAACGGAGCCAAAATTATTGATTCGCAAACGGCTCATAATATGTTAAATCTGCCTCTTCCGGTAGAAGTTATTGAAAGAATTGAAGTTTTGCGTGGTCCGGCTGCCAGAATTTTTGGAATTAACAGTTTAACTGGAGCCATTAATATTATTACCAAAAAAACAACCGATTCAGGTTTTATGGTAAGTACTTACGCAGGTTCTAATTTTGAAAAAGATACAGAAAACACAGGCGATACTTTTTACGGAACCGGTATTCAGGCCGGAGCTGTTTTAGGAAAAGAAAAACAACAGCATTCGATTTTTGCATCGCATGATAAAAGCAACGGATACCGTTACAATACGGGTTTTGAAAACAATAAATTATTGTATCAGGGAAATGTTCAGATCAATGATTCTAACGAAATTTTAGGTTCATTTGGATATGTTAAAAACGGATTTGGTGCCAACGGATTTTACGCTGCACCGGGCGACAGAAATTCTACTGAAATAGTCCAGACTACTTTTGCCAATATTCAATCCAGACATGCTATTACAGACAGATGGAAAATTATGCCGAGAGTTACCTACAGATATAATTATGACGATTACAGGTATTTAGGAAACGGAAATTTAAATGCAGGAAGAAGCCAGCACTATACGAATTCTATTGCAGCAGAATTAAACTCGTCTATTAAAACAGAAAACGGTGAAATTGGTTTTGGTGCCGAATTTAGAAACGAAGATATTCATTCGTCTAATATTGGAGATCACGATCGCGAAAATGTTGGAATTTATGCCGAATACAGAACGTATTTGTTTGAAAAATTAAATGTGAATGTAGGAACGTATTTAAATTACAATTCAGATTATAAATGGCAGATTTATCCTGGAATTGATGCGAGTTATGAATTAACGGATGAATTTAAAATTATTGGAAACATCGGCACAAGCCAAAGAATTCCGTCTTTTACAGATTTATATTTAAACCAGCGTCCGGGAAATATTGGAAATCCTGATCTTGATTCTGAAAATGCTTTTCAAAGTGAAGTTGGGTTTAAATTCAACAGAAAGAATTTAAATCTTAATGTGAATTATTTCTACAGAGAAATCAGCAATTATATCGATTGGACCCGTATGACTACAGCGGTGCCGTGGCAGAGTCAAAACTACGGCGATTTGATTACAAACGGAATCAATATGCGCGGCAGTTACAGAATTGATTTTTCTGCAGATTCTAAATTAAATTTCACTTTAGGTTATTCGTATTTAGATTCGAAATTTAAAGACACTCGTTCTGAACCATTTTCTAAATATTTGATTTCTTCTTTAAAACATCAAATTACAAACACAATTGATTTCCAGCATAAAGATTTTTCAATTTTGTTTGCCACTCGTTTTAATGAAAGAGTTACAGGAGCTTCTTACTGGATTAATGATTTTAGAGTAAGTCAGTCAGTTAAAAAGTTTACATTTTTCGTAGATGCTCAAAATATTTTTAATACAACTTATTTTGAAGTTGGAGCTTTTCCGTTGCCGTCAAGATGGTTTAGCGCAGGTGTAAAATTTGTGAGTTTTTAAATTATAAAGGTTAGTTATATAAAAAGGGAAGACGTTTAATGTCTTCCCTTTTTTGTTTACCATAAACAAATTTTAATTTACAATATCTAAATCCCTAAAAATAAATTTTGTGATTTCTTTTCTGCAATTCCCAAAATCAGATCGATTCATTTTTCTGTCTTGTAAAAGACGTGTGGCAAAAAAGTAAACTCCATTTTTATTTTCGATATAACCAACCCACCAGCCGGTATTGATTTCGTTTTCTCTCGTCCAGCCAGTTTTTGAGCGAATTGTATAGCCGCTGTTTTGCTCAGAAATCATAACTCTTTTTACGATTTCGATGTTTCGTTTAGAAAACGGAAGTTTTTCTTCGTATAGTTTTTTTAGAAACTCAACCTGATTAACAGGAGAAATTCCGAAAGCGCCGAAATTCCAAAAATCGGCATCAGTCTGCGAGAGATCCTGATTTCCATAATGGGAGAGTTTGAGGTATTTTTGATAATTCTGTTTTCCAATTTTCTTGGCCAATTCAATAAAAGCCCAGCCTGCCGAAACTTCAAAAGCTTCTTTTACAGAGATATCATGATAAATATCCGGGCGATAATCGTATTTAATCGTGTCAATACTTCCGGGCCATTTTACAATCTCATTTTCACTAGAAATAGTTTTGGTTTCTAAGGCAATAAGCAAATTAATGATTTTAAAAGTTGATGCCGGAAGTGTTTCTTTTCTAGTATTAATAGTATCAGATAAAATCCATTTATGGTTGTTATTATCATAAATGACAGATGCGCCTTCGACATTGCAATTGTTAAAATATTTTTTAAACTCTGGATGTATTTCAACAGAATCAATATTTGATAATGAATTGACTTTCTTATTGTTTGATGAACAAGAAAAGAGAAATACTATAAACAGGAATCCGAAAAAATGTTTCAATTTTACCATAATCTTTGTTGTGAGAAGAAACGAAATATTCTCGGCTTGAAAACCTTAAACCTTAAAAATCATTTTCTTTTTATAGAAAATCCAAAGTATTACCGACCAGAAAACAGCGTATGAAAGCGCATAAGCTAATGATGCATTTAATGGATTTTCAAAACAAGGCGCAATTCCATGTTTGTAAATTAAAGTTAATACACTGATTTCTTCTCCGCCTGTTTCCGGATTTTGAACTTGAATAGAACCAAGAACCCTCGGTATTATTCCCGAAAAGAAAAACACAATCATAGGATTTACTCCCCAGATTAAAAACAGTTTAGCCCATTTTTTATAACCCTGAATGTCGATTATATAATACAATAAACTTAAACACAAAGTTGCGATTCCGGCAGTGTACAATACATAAGAACTAGTCCAAAGTGATTTGTTGATTGGAAAAATGATATTCCAAAGCAAACCTCCAATTAACAAAATAACTCCTGTAACTGCTGTCTTTTTTAGAATTTCAGTCCTGTTTGTCTGTAGGTTCAATAACTGGCCAATATACATTCCAAGAATTCCAGTGCCAATAGCAGGCAGTGTACTTAAAATTCCTTCCGGATCCCAGGTTTTAGAAACGCTCCATAAATGTCCGTTTAAAACCAAGTTATCCAGCCACGCTGCAAGATTAGTTCCTTTATCAAAATTAGCCGGACCAAATCCCGGAACGGGAACAAAAGCCATTAAAAGATAATAAATAACTAAAATTGACGCCACAACCCCAAGCTGTGTTTTTAAATTTGTTTTTAGATATAGAATAGAAGCAAAGAAATAGACAATTGCAATTCGCTGTAAAACGCCCGGTATTCTGGTATCTTCAAAATGTTCAAGACCACTAAACGCTAAAGAAAGCAGTATAATAAAAATTCCAACTGCAAGAATGGTTTTAACTTTTATCGAAAAGTTTCCTAAAAGGGCATAAGCGACTGCAAATGCAATAACCAGTCTTACTCCTAATAACGGAATTCCTTCGAGACCAAATAAATGGATTCTGCTGAAAACGCTCAAGAACAATCCTAAACAGAAAATTCGCAGTGAACGAACCAAAATTTTATTAAAAACCGCTCCATCAAAATATTTTACCGGCATTGCAAATGGTATTGCAGTTCCCATTATAAAAACAAAAAAAGGAAATACTAAATCAGTTGGTGTACAGCCGTGCCATTCGGCGTGTTCTAACGGCGGATATATTGAAGACCAGCTTCCGGGATTATTTACTATCGTCATCAATAAAATAGTAAATCCTCTAAATACATCCAGCGAGGTTAAACGTTCTTTTGTCATTGGGTTAATATTTTAGATGTTAGATTTTTTGAAGAAGACAGAATAAAGAAGCAAGACTTTTGGCTTGAATTATTTTATTATTGCTTCCTGTATTATTTTTTGAATTTCTTCTCTGATTTTTCCTTTGGCTAATTTATTTTCATCATTAACTACTTCTGGATAGGTTCTGTTGGATAGAAATACATACACAATTTCAGTTTCGGGGTCAACCCAAGCCATGTTTCCGGTAAATCCGGTGTGACCAAAACTAGATTCTGAAACACAGCCGCAGGTTGGTCCGTCTTTACCAATTCTTTTATCAAAACCCAAACCTCTTAAAACGCCTTTGTCTTTGTAATAGCAGGTATTAAAAGCATCGAAAGTCTGCGGTGAAAAATACTGAATACCGCCATAATTTCCTTTTTGTAAAAACAGCTGCATCATTTTAGCAACGTCCATCGCATTAGAAAAAATTCCGGCGTGGCCTGCAACACCGCCTTCCATTGCTGCTGCCATATCATGAACATAACCCTGAATAGTCTGATGTCTAAAATAATTATCGATTTCAGTAGGAGCAATGCTGTTTTTTTCGAATTTATCCAGCGGATTGTAAAGCGTATAATTCATTCCCAGCGTGCTGTAGAAATTCTCTTTGCTTAAATCTTCCAGTTTTTTATGTGTTTTTCTTTCTAAATATTCTTTTAGAATGATGAAAGTAAAATCACTGTATTTGTATTCAATTTTAGGAGATACAGGACTATCGGCAATAATTTTCATAATCGTGTCGTGATAGTCATTTCGAATATAAAGATTGTCCGCTGCTTTTGTTGTAAAGCCATTTTCGGCTGTTTTTCGATAGTATTTTTCAGAAGGATTAGTATTGCTGTCTAATGTTGCTTTGTAAAACGGAATCCATGCCTGAAGTCCTGCGTAATGGTTTAACAGGTCTTTAAAAATGATGTTTTCTTTGTTTGTTTTAGCAAAAAAAGGCACCATATCTTTCAACTTCGTATCGAGCGTCACTTTGTTTTTATCATACAGCTGCATCACATTTGGCAGTGTCGAAATCATTTTTGAGATTGAAGCCACATCATACAAATCAGTATTGGTCACTTTTCTTCCGTTATCGTAGGTTTGAGATCCGTATGATTTCTGGAAAATCACATTTCCTTTTCTCGCAACCAAAACCTGCATTCCCGGTGCCATTTTTCCGTCGATTGCTTTTTGCGCGACAGCATCAATTTTTGAAAGAATGGCAGGATTCATATTGACATTTTCAGGAGCTGTAAAAGCCAGACGATTTAGTTTTTCAGTTGTCAATCCATCATTTACCTTGAAAGAATTATTAATCGAAACCGGCAGTTTTCCTTTGGCATCTATTGCTCCAAAAAGTAATTCGGCAGAAACTACCTGACTTATATCTGAATTTTGGTAAGAAACCACTAAACCTTCAATATCATCAAAATCAGTAATTGACAATAATGAATATGGTTTTGCAAAAACATCCAGAATTACTTTGTTGTGTTTGGCTATTTCTTTCAGCCAAAGCATTTCAGTTAATGTAAATTCTTGTTTTTCCCAAGGTTTGTTTACTTTATGAAAACTGATGATAACCTTGTCAAACTTTTTCAATTCCTTATTCAGACTGTCAAGATTGGTATCTTTGACCTCTGTGATTTCTGTATATTTTTTTAAGGTAGAAATAAAAGTGCTGTTTGTATCGTCGCCTAATTTTATATAGGCAATTTTTTGATCCAGTTCCTTTATAGGAAGTATTTCCTTTTCATTTTTTAAAACAGTAACGGCATTTTCATACAATTGATAATGCAGTGCATCATTTTGCGGCGGATTAAGATCATTGTAAATGTTTGCCATATCAATAGGCTTGTAATGATTTAGTCCGGCTTTGTATTTATAATGCAGAATTTTTTTAACAGAATGTGCTAAACGTTCTTCGGTTATAATATTATTGTTATAAGCTTCTTCTAATTTTTGAACTGCAACCGGAACATTTTCAGGACACAATAAAATGTCATTTCCAGCCAAAAGCACCGCAATTTCTAAATCGCCGGGACCTTTAAAATTTGCTGCTCCTTTCATGGCTAAACCATCGGTAAAAATTAAACCATCGAAACCTAATTCTTTTTGAAGCAGATTGGTAACGACATTATAAGAAGCCGAAGATGGCAGATTTGGAATTGGTTCTAAACTTGGAATATTAAGGTGTGCCACCATTACAGAAACCAAACCTTCATCAAACATTCGTTTGTATGGATATAATTCGACTAAATCAAGACGTTCTTTAGAAAAATTAACGGTTGGTAAAGCATGATGAGAATCTGTTGCTGTATCGCCGTGTCCGGGAAAATGTTTTCCGGTGCAGAAAACGCCGTTCCCTTGTATTCCGTTCATTAACGCAATGGCTTTTTCACTTACATTTACTTTGTCTTCGCCAAAAGAACGGTTTCCGATAATAGGGTTTTTAGGATTGGTATTGATGTCTAAAACGGGAGCGAAATTGAAGTGAACGCCAATTCGCTTGTTTTCATTGGCCATATTTCGGCCCACTTTTTCAATTAATTTTAAATCCTGAATTGCACCCAAAGTCATATTCCACGGATAGCGGTATGTAGAATCTAAACGCATGGCTAATCCCCATTCGGCATCGATTCCTACGAACAAAGGTACTTTTGCTTTTGACTGATATAAATTGGTCAATTTTGCCTGACGAACCGGACCGCCCTGAAAAAAGATAACGCTTCCTACTTTGTATTCTTCAATTAACTTTGAAACTTGATTGACATGAACGGAATCTTTATTTGAATAAGCCGAAACCATAAATAATTGGCCTACTTTTTCGCGAAGCGGCATTTTGCTGTAAATGCTGTCAACCCATGCCGTTTCTTTATCAGAATCTTTGAAAAAGGTTTTTTTCTCTGATTTATCTTCTTTGTAAACAATGGTATCTTTTAACGGAATGTCTTTTTTTGAATCTGTAACTGCGTTGTTTTTTTTGACAGCACAATTGGTGATTAAAAATAAAAATGAAGCACAAAGGCTGATCTTTATGATGTAATCTTTCATATTATTTTGTTTTGAATCAATTGAAGTTTTGTTTTAAACGTCAATTGGCTGGGTAAATTATTTACGTTTTTAAACCGATTAAAAACTTATTTTTTCATGGCTTCGAGAACTTGTAATATATAACCCTAAATAGGTAATTAATCCGTTCAGTACGATTAATTCATTGTCGAAAACATATCCTGAAAATAACAGTTTCGAGTTTTCATTTATTAAATAGGTTAGAAAAGGAGCCAAGAGACAAATAAACGGTACTAACTTATCGTTTACATGTCTTGATTTTTGGAACAATCCAAAAGCATATAATCCTAATAATGGTCCGTAAGTATAAGAAGCAACTTTGAAAATCATTCCCACAACAGAACTGTCGTTGATGGTATTGAAAATAATAATGACAAAGAAAATTAATACTGAAAAGCTGATGTGTACCAAATGTCTGGTTCTAACGGTATTTTTTTTGGTATTTTCACTTTTATCCATTCCTAAAAAGTCAACACAAAAAGAAGTTGTTAAAGCTGTTAATGCCGAATCTGTTGTAGCAAAAGTCGCCGCGATAATTCCCAGTAAAAATACAATGGCAGGAACTACAGCTAAATGATTTAAGGCAATTTCAGGAAAAAGTAAATCGGTTCTGGGTTTTCCTGTAACCAAATCAGTTGGAATAGCGATTCCGTTTTTATTAGCGTAAATATATAATAGAGCACCAACACTTAAAAAGAAAATATTAATAACTACAAAGATTCCTGTAAAAGTGAACATGTTTTTTTGTGCTTCGCCAATGTTTTTACAGCTCAGGTTTTTTTGCATTAAATCCTGATCCAGACCTGTCATGGCGATGGTTACGAACATTCCGCCTAAAATTTGTTTTACAAAATGGAATTTGCTTCCGAAGAAATCATCAAAGAAAAATATTTTAGAATAGTTGCTGTTTTTTACTTCTTCGAATGCACTGACAGCACTTAAGTCCATACGGTCGCAGATGAAATAAATAGTAAGGAAAACCGATGTTACAAGAAAAAACGTTTGTAAAGTATCAGTAATAATAATCGTTTTTAATCCGCCTCTGTACGTATAAGAAAAAATAAGAAGTAAAGAGATTAATACTGTCAGGGCAAATGGAATATGAAAATAATCGAATACAAAACGCTGCAATACAATTACAACAAGATAAAGCCTGAATGCTGAACTTATGGTTCTGCTGATTAAGAAAATAGAAGCAGCAGTTTTGTAACTGTAAAGCCCCATTCTTTGTTCAATATAACCATAAATTGAAGTCAGGTTCATTCGGTAATACAACGGCAGCAATAGTTTTGTAATTACAATAAAACCAAGAGCATTTCCTAAAACGAACTGAAAATATTTAAATTGTTCACCGCTTGGTGCGCCAACTTCTCCGGGAACGGATATAAAGGTTACTCCGGAAAGAGCAGTTCCAATCATTCCAAAAGCAACTAAATACCATTTGGAGTTTTTATTGGCTGTAAAAAAAGCATCATTTCCGCTGTCTTTTCTGCTCACCCTGTGTGAGATATAGAATAAGGTTCCGAAATAAACGATGATAAGGAGAAGAATGGTAGTTGGTGTCATTTTGTAGTTTTGGTGGTTTTGGTTTTTTATAATTTATTCAAATAACGGATTTTAATTTGACCTGACAGATTGTTAATCCGTCAGGTCGCCGTTAAAAACTCAAAAAATGAAAATTCAGTTTTTGATTTGTATAAATCTATAAAAACGTATTGGATTAATTCATAAAAAAAATATTTAACACATAGGAACATAGGTTTTATATGTGTAAAGAATTTAAAAAGAAACATGTTTCTAACTCATAGCTGTCTCTGTGTGTTTAAATAAGTGAAAACGCCTTTTTTATAGTGTTAGATCTATGTTTCTATGTGTTTAATTAAATACTGCAGTTTTTAGATTTCCTGATTTTTGTTTTGAGCTAATAAAACAGCTCGTACGCTTTTGTGTTTGTGCAGTAATTCTTCGGCTAAGTCATACTCAATGTTTAGTTCTTCCATAATCATTTTAATGCCTCGCTTTACCAGTTTTTCGTTAGACAGCTGCATATCGACCATTTTGTTGCCTTTTACTTTTCCCAGTTTTATCATTACCGAAGTAGAAATCATGTTTAAAGTCAGTTTTTGAGCCGTTCCAGCTTTCATTCTCGTACTTCCGGTTAAGAATTCAGGTCCTACAATTAATTCAATTGGATAATCAGCTTCCTGAGCAATAAGTCCGTTGCTGATGCAGGAAATACTCCCTGTTTTAATATTGTGTTCTTTCGCTTTTTTTAAAGCTCCCAAAACATACGGTGTGTTTCCAGAAGCTGCAATTCCGATAATCATATCCAGACTTGAAATTTCAAACTTGGCTAAATCCTTCCATGCCTGTTCTGTATCATCTTCAGCATTTTCAACTGCTTTGCGAATGGCAGTGTCACCTCCGGCAATAATTCCGATTATCATATCATGCGGTACGCCAAAAGTAGGCGGACATTCTGATGCATCTAAAATTCCAATACGTCCCGAAGTTCCAGCTCCAATATAAAATAATCGGCCTCCAAGCTGCATTTTTTTTACGATTGCTTTAACCAATTTTTCAATTTTCGGAATCTGTTCTTCAATAATATGGGGTACTTTTTTGTCTTCTGTGTTGATGTTAGTAAGAAGTTCTTTCACGCTCATTTGATCCAAGTCTTTGTAGAAAGATTCTTGTTCAGTTTCAGGATTTTTATTTTTCATTTTTCTTTTCTTTTTTGATTTTGAAACAGCAGATTTTGATATTTATGATTTCGATATTTTGTATGAGGTTCCTCTACTTTTGTGTAAAGTAGTCGGTTTGTAATGATTTGGGGAGATTTAAAAGCTGTGCTTAATAGAGCAGATAAGGTTTTCTCATGATTAGAAAAGCTTCCAGGTCTTTTTTCCAGCCTGCACGAATGTCTTTTTCTGAAACTCCCGATTCAATTTGCTGCTGCAGTTTTTTGGTTCCGGCAAGTTTGGTAAAAAAAGCATTAAAAAATTTCGTTTTATCGCTGGTGTTTTGATAGGCTTTGATGAGCCATTTTAATTCTAATTGGGTTAGTTTAGGATAAGAAGTTAAATCTTCGCCAAAACATTCTTTTCCGTTATAAAGCGGATCTTTAGCACCAAAATTTGGTTTTGGCGTAAAACTGAAATTGGTTTTTGTTAAGTAAGGCGAACCGTAAATTTGAAATTGTTTTTCAGTGCCGCGTCCCATGCTCACGTTTGTTCCTTCAAAAAGACATAAACTTGCATACAAGTTAATAGATTGATCGTTTGGAAGGTTTGGAGATGGTTTTATCAATAAACTATAAGGCATTGTTCGTTTATAATTTACACATGGAATTACTGTCAGTTTGCATTGCGCGTCATTTTTCAGCCATTTTTGTCCGTTTACCATCTGCGCATATTCACCAATCGTCATTCCGTGAAGAAGCGGAATAGGGTGCATGCCTACAAAACTTGTAAATTCTTTTTCTAAAAGCGGACCGTCAACAATACTTCCGTTTGGATTTGGGCGATCCAGAATTATAAGCGGTACATTGTTTTCTGCACAGGCTTCCATTACATAATGCAAAGAAGAAATATAAGTGTAAAAACGAGCGCCGACATCCTGTAAATCGAAAATCATAATATCGATTCCGGCTAACTGTTCAGGTTTTGGTTTTTTATTATCTCCATAAAGAGAAATGATAGATAATCCGGTTTTAGGATCTTTTCCGTCAACAATATGTTCGCCTGCATCGGCAGTTCCTCTAAATCCGTGTTCAGGAGCAAAAATGGTTTGTACTGCAATTTTTTTCTCTAATAAAAAATCGACCAAATGGGTTTTGTCAGACAAAATACCAGTTTGATTGGTTACAATTCCTATTTTTTCATTCTTTAAAAGTGGTAAATATTTCTCATAATTATCGGCTCCGGTTTTTATTGCGGGCGGATTTGTTTCTGATGTGTTATTTTTTGCAACTGCTGAAAACGAATTAGAATAAGAAGATGTAAATATGAAAGAAGTTACAATAAGAACACTTTTTGCTATGAATTTTATCATTTTTATTACAGTTATAGTTAAGACAAAAATTGACTAAATAAAATTAGATTATTATTTGATTGCTTTTGATGTTTTTTGATTGTTGTCGTGTGGTTTGTAGAAAATAAATATCTGACTGATTTTGGTCAGATTATAATTTATTAGTTGGTTTTGTCTCAACTGGTGTTGAAAAAAGATTTTTAAATACTGCCTCCGGTAAGTTTAATTTCCGGAGGCAGTTTTAATATTGGGAGGGGCAAAATGTTATTATGAATTTCGAATTACCAGCCTGGGTTTTGTTTTAACTCTACACCCTGAGCTTTGTATAAGTCGATATCGTTTGTAGGTATATTCATTAAATAATGCTTTGGTTCAAAAGTTCTGGTGCTGACAGGATAAATTTTTACGTATCCGTTTGCATCTACCACAGTTTGTGATCCAACAGGAGTTCCAATTCTTGCTCCTAAGTTTACATCAGGGTTTTTATTAGTATCTAAATAATCACCTTTTTTCCAACGGTAAATATCAGCTTGTCTTAAAGTTGTCCAGCTCATAAATTCGATTTGACGCTCACGACGAACTTCCCAGATTAATGGATTTACTACTCCGGTTAACTGCTCTAAAGAAGAAGTTCTTCTTGGGTCGTTAATTTGCACACCACCAGCAGAAGCATTTACTCCGTCTGTAGTTAAAGGAGCAATTCCGGCACGAGTACGTACTTTATTGATAGATAAATCAAGATCTGAGTTTGTAG
Source organism: Flavobacterium sp. KACC 22758 (assembly GCF_028736135.1). Taxonomy (NCBI): domain Bacteria; kingdom Pseudomonadati; phylum Bacteroidota; class Flavobacteriia; order Flavobacteriales; family Flavobacteriaceae; genus Flavobacterium; species Flavobacterium sp. KACC 22758. The sequence goes on along the minus strand of NZ_CP117878.1, from coordinate 4,267,620 downwards.
CAGTTCCTAATTCGGCACAAGCCTCAGCATAATTTAAATATACTTCACTTAAGGTAAATAATGGCGCATCAGTATAGTTACGTCCTCCTGTTGTAACATCAGGACCAGTTGTAGCCGGATTGTTGTACAATTCGAATACATAACCAGACATTGAAACTAAAGCTGTTGTACCAAAAGGTTTTCCTTTGTAACCATAATTAGCAGGATTTACAGTTTTACCAAAACGCGGATCTCTGTTAGCAAATGTTTTTGCAGCAGTATCATCTCCTGTAAACTGGCTGTTTCCAGTCTGCTGAATTGGCAATCCATTTGTTGTTACATAGCTGTCTGCAGCCCATTTTGTTAAACCGTACTGAATAGTTGAGGTATTTGTATAGTTTTGAAGAGAGTGCATTAATACGTTTGTTAAGTAACGCTTAGCCAATATAACTTCTGTATTTCCAAGTAATTCAACTGAGTTATAAAGTCCTTTCCAGTCAGCATTTAATTTATATGAAGGATTGTTCATGATCGCTAACGAAGCTGTTTTTGCCTTGTTAAGATAAACACTTCCATCTTGTCCTAAATGGTATTTTCTATATGTTCCTTCATACAGGCAGGCATTGCTTAAAGCAGCATAAGCAGTGTATTTGTTAACAGTAACGTTTTTATCATCTGCTGCAAGCATTAAGTCTGCCGCTTCTTGTAATTCAGCAATTACTTTATCCATAATTTCTGCTCTTGGTTTTGCGGGAGCATATACTTCTGCGTCTGCCTGAGCTAAAAATTTATCTGTGTAAGGAACATCACCAAATTTTTGCACTAAACGGAAATAGGTGTAAGCTCTAAAGAATTTAGCAACTCCAATATAGTGGTTCTTTTTTTCCTGAGCCATTGGCACCGTAGGGATTTTATCCAGCATCAAGTTACAACGGCGGATAAGCGTGTAGTACTCGTTCCATGAATAAACATTGGTAGTGGCAGCTGTAACCGGCATTTGATAGAATGTAAAGGCAGACAAGTTATCATCTACTCTGTAATCACTTCCATGATAATAGAAAAAAGAAAGCCCGATTGTTGTTCCGTTACCATAACCGTAAAAAGTATCATAGTTTACCCACGAAAATGTTTTTACGTTGTCTTCTGACTGCCAAAAGTTATCGTTTGTAAATTTATCTGCAGGATCATCTGTAAGATAATCTGAACAGCTTACTGCGGTCATTGATGTTGCAGCAACAGCAAATAGAAGCAGAAATCTTGATTTTATATTTGATTTTTTCATTGTAAAAGTTTTGTATTGTTAGGATTAGAAAGAAAGCTCAACACCAAAAGATACTGTTTTGGTATAAGGATAAGCTCTTCCCCAGAAAACTTCTGTTTCATCAATTTCAGGGTCAACAGGAAGACGTTTGTCAGCCCAAGTCACTAAATTTTCACCCGAAGCATAAATTCTCACTTTCTCTAAACGTGCTCTTTGTACAAGTTCTTTTGGAAGTGAATATCCAAGAGTAACATTTTTTAGACGCAAATAAGACATGTTTAATAAATATCTTGTTGAAGTAACAAAGTTGTTTGAACCCGCAGTACCTGAGCCAAGTGTATTGGCTTCGTTTCCATAATATGGATTTGGCCAGTAAGCATCAGTGTTTTCTGGCGTCCAGTAATCAGCCTGGTTTGCATACATTTGCTGTGGTGCACGGAAGAAAGGCAGTACAGCATCTGAAGCCGCCCAGTAATCACGTTTTCCAACTCCCTGGAAGAAACCAGAAACATCAAATCCGCGGTATTTTCCACCTAAAGTAATACCGTATTTGTAACGCGGCGTTGTATTACCAATTTTTTTCAAATCTCCGTGATCGTCTGCAGTTCCTGCACCACGGCTTATAACTCCGTCGCCGTCAAGATCTAAATAATGAACATCTCCTGCTCCGTATTTAAAGTTACCCACCATTGTTTTAGAGTAATCAACACCATTTACCGTTTTGCCATTATTCGTGATTACGTCATCAGCCTGAAGAAGTCTGTCGCTGGTTAAACCCCAGATTTGTCCAATTTCGTAACCATCATAATATGGATATGTAGTTGGTGTAACTAAACCTAATAGTTTAGAAGTATTGTTCCATTTAGTGATTACAGATTTGTAATCAGATAAAGCTACATCAACAAATACCGAAGCTGTTTCGCTTAATTGTTTGTTGAAGTTTAGAGACAATTCCCAGCCTCTGGTTCTCATGTTTCCAGAATTAGTTTGAGCAGCACTTTGGCCAAATGAACCCGGAAGTGTTATACCAGGAGCAAGCATTCCTTTTGTATCACGCTGGTACCAGTCAAAAGAAGCGCCTAACATGTCAAATATTTTAATATCGATACCTACATCTTTAGTATATACTTTTTCCCAAGTTAAAGCAGGGTCAACGTTTGTTGGCAATCCTGTAGAAGGAGGAAGTGTAGAACCGCTGTTTACCCATGAAGGATTAGTTGAATTTAATATAGATAAGAACGCATTGTTTCCTACGTTTTGGTTTCCAATTGATCCAATAGAAGCACGAAGTTTAAGGTCGTTTAACCAGCTGCGTGTACCTTCCATGAATTTTTCATTCACAATTTTATATCCTACAGAAGCAGAAGGGAAGAATCCCCATTGTTCGTTAGTAGGGAATTTTGAAGAACCATCGTAACGGGCATTTAATTCTAATAAATAAATTCCGTTGTAATCATAATTTAAACGAGCAAAGAAACCTGCGATTGAATACGTTGTTTCTGCTGGATTAAGAGAGGTATTTGCAGAACCAGAAACAAATTGTTCTCCTACCGCAAGATTAAATTCTGGTTTTGTTTTGTCTAAAAGTGTATTTCTTCTTGCATAATTACGAGAGAAATCCTGCCACTCTGAGTTAAAACCTCCTAAAACTTTAAAATTGTGACCGCCTAATTGTTTTTTGTAGTTACCATAAATGTTTACCACATTTGTAGTTGACTCAGATTTTGACTGTGCTACATAATCATTTCCTGCTTCAAGAGTTGCAGGTGTAGCAGTCTGAATTGTAGTTGCATCATAAGGCATAGCAGACCAGCTGTCCCAAGCCAGGAATTTACCGCCATTTTGCTTTCTGTTATAGAATTCAGTTACATTACTTACTTCGGCTATAACATTAAAATCTTTGGTAATATCTGCTGTTAATTTAGCACTCAGCCTGTTATTACGTTTGATGTTTTCGTTTCTTGATGCATTAGAAATATATCCTCCCGCAGTACGGAAATTATATCCTCTATACGTTCCAAAGTTTGGAAAATACTGTCCCCAGCGAAGTGCATAACCAAAATAACCTCCATAACTGGTATCATCTGTACCAGAACCGCCATAGTAGTTAAACGGCTGATCGTAAGTACTGTTAATTGTCATTACTTTGAAGTCTCCAGTTAACCAGTCGGCTAATTTAGTAGTGAAACCTAAGTTAATATTGGTTCTTTGTCTTTGTTCCTGATTTACTCTTAACATACCCTCTTGGTTAGTAAGGGCAATAGAAGCGAAGAAAGAACTTTTTTCTCCTAAATTACCTTGTGCAGATAAGTTATGTGTTGTTTGCAGAGCATTGCTTGCATATAATTCTTTATTAGCATCCCAAACTCTGTAGAAATAAGGCGTACCATTTTTAATTTCCCAGTCTTCACCATAAACCATTTCATGACTAGTACGATTATTTGCATATTTTTCTTTCCAGTTTTTAATTCCGGCTAATAAAGTATTGTAGTTTGCACCAAAAATTTCCGGTACAGCACCATCAGTACGAGTACCTGCAGCGATTAATCCCGGAATTTCTTCTGTTGGATCTAAGAATTTTAAAGTAGAAATTGGATTAGTAAAAGCAGTATTAGCAGAATAAGAAAATCTCACTTTGCCTTCACCTGTTTTACCTCCTTTAGTCGTAATAAGAACCACACCAAAAGCAGCACGAGCTCCATAAATAGAAGCCGAAGCAGCATCTTTAAGTACAGACATTGTGGCAATGTCATTTGGATTAATAAGTGATAAATCTGTCGGTACTCCGTCAACCAATATTAAAGGAGCATCAGAACCATTAATAGTACCGGCACCACGAATATTAATGTTGGCTGTACGGTTAATATTTCCAGAGTTAAAACTAACATTTACACCCGGTGTTGTTCCTTGCAGAGCTTTGCTTACATCTGTAAGCGGTCTGCTTCCAATTGTTTTGGCTACATCGATTGAAGCAACAGCTCCGGTTAAATTTGTTTTCTTTTGAGAAGCAAATCCGACGACTACAACTTCGTCTAATTTTGAAGTACTTTCAGAAAGAGCAACATTAATTTTTTGTTGTCCTTCTACTTTAACTACAGAGGTTTCAAAACCCATATAGCTAAAAACAAGGCTGCGTCCTGGCGCGACGCTGATACTGTAGTTTCCATCAAAATCGGTGGTTGTGCCATTTGATGTTCCCTGAATCAGTACAGTAACTCCGGGAATTGGAATTCCGTCTGCTTTGCCTTTTACATTTCCAGTAATTGTTTTTGTCTGCCCAAATGTTGTTTGAATGAACAAAACCAACAATGAAATAAGAAATAATTTTTTCATGATTATTTGGTTTTTTTAATGGTTGTTGAGCAAATATATTTATTTATTGCATACAAATGCAGTTTTTTACAAAATATTTCAAAAATTAACTTAAATAACGCAAAATAACGCAGATTTTATATGTTAATTTTTTCTGCTTTCACTTTTAAAATTAAAAAACGCAAACTATTGCAGTTTCTGGTTAGTCCTACGCTTTCAATAGAATTATTTGATATATTTGTCCTGAATTTTAACTTTTTAAAAAATGCTGAAAGCCGAAAGACATAAATATATAATGACTAAGCTTGTTGAAGAACAGAAAGTTGTCACAACTGATTTAGCTTTGGCTCTGGATTTGTCTGAAGATACCATTAGAAGGGATTTAAACGAACTTGATAGTAAGAAACTACTGGAAAAGGTATATGGCGGAGCAGTGCAGGTTCAAGAAAAATCTGCAGATGTTTTTGATATTCATATTTCTGGTGAAGAAGAAAAAAAACAGATCGTAACAAAAGCATTGTCGTTACTTCATGACGACCAGGTTATTATAATGAGCGGCGGAAGTACAAATTTGGTATTTGCAAAACTTATTCCTTCAGATTTAAAAGCTACAATATATACGTATAGTCTTCCAATCGCAATGCAGCTGTCTCAGCATCCTAATATAGATTTAATATTTATTGGCGGAAAAATGCAGAAAAACGCAATGGTTACAATTGGTATAGATGTAATTCAGGTTGTATCAAAAATTAAGGCCGATATTTGTTTTATAGGAGCGAGCAGTATTAATATAAAACAGGGACTGACAGAAGTTGGTTATGAAGTCTCAATGGTTAAAAAAGCAATGATAGAAGCTTCTGATAAGGTTGTGTCAATGTTTTCTTCTAATAAATTAAATACCAAAATGCCGCATGTTGTCTGCGATTTAAATCAATTAGATACTATAGTTACCAATCTGGAACCAGAAGATATAAGACTGGAAGAATATAGGAAATCTGGTGTGTTTATACTGTAGTTTAAAAACTAAGTCAAACTTTTCTGCGTTTTTTTGCGTTATTTGAATTTAATTTTGTTAAATAACGCAAAATAATGTATTTGTTATCTTTTTTGTATATATATTTGTTAAAACTAATTTTAACTACAACAGATATATTATGAAAACCACTACTTCTTTGGCTTACGATATTCCGGGAAAATTTGAAGAAACACGATTTGAAAAAAATCATAATGTGATCTTTGAAAACTCTGCCGAAGCTTCAAAAAATGTCGCTCAAGAAATAGCTGAATTAATACGTTTAAAACAAACTAACAACGAATCATGTGTACTTGGTCTTGCAACAGGCTCTTCACCAATTAAAGTATACGAAGAACTGGTTCGAATGCATAAGGAAGAAGGTCTTAGCTTTAGTAACGTAATCACTTTTAATTTGGATGAATATTATCCAATGAATAAAGAAAACCGTCAAAGCTATCATTATTTCATGCATCAGCATCTTTTTAATCATATCGATATTAAACCTGAAAATGTTAATATTCCTGATGGAACAATTGCTTTAGAACAATTAAATCAATACTGTATTGATTATGAATTGAAAATTAAACAAGCAGGCGGACTTGATTTTCAATTATTAGGAATTGGGCGTACAGGACATGTTGGTTTCAACGAGCCTGGATCGCACATTAATTCAGGAACCAGAATTATTACTTTGGATCATATTACAAGAGTAGATGCTTCATCTGACTTTAACGGAATTGACAATGTTCCAAAAAGAGCTATCACGATGGGAGTTTCTACCATTATGAGATCAAAAAGAATTGTATTAATGGCGTGGGGACAAAACAAAGCGTCTATTATAAAGAGAACAATTCAGGGCGAAATAAGTTCTGATGTTCCTGCAACGTTTTTACAAAATCATCCAAATGCTACTTTCGTTTTAGACCAATCTGCAGCATCAGAATTAACACGCTTTAAAACACCTTGGCTGGTTGGAGAATGTATCTGGACAGAAGAATTAAAGAGCAAAGCAATCGTTTGGCTTTGTAAAAAAACAAAACAATCTATTTTAAAACTGACAGACCGTGATTATAACAACAATGGAATGTCTGATTTATTAGCACTTGGAAGTTCTGCCTACGATTTGAATATCAATATGTTTAATATCCTGCAGCACACTATTACAGGCTGGCCGGGAGGAAAACCAAATACTGATGATTCACACCGTCCGGAAAGAGCCAATCCTGCTAAAAAACGAATAATCCTGTTTAGCCCGCATCCAGATGATGACGTGATTTCGATGGGAGGAACTTTTTCAAAATTGATAAAACAAGGCCATGATGTACACGTAGTATATCAAACCTCCGGAAATATTGCCGTTACAGATGATGAGGCACTGAAATTTGCAGAAGTATGCAATGATTTTGTTGGTGCTGATCTTCCAAAAGACATCAACTTCAAATCAGTGATTGAATTTTTGAATAACAAATCAGAAAATCAGATTGATTCTCTTGAGGTTCGAAAACTAAAAGGATTAATCAGAAGAAGAGAATCTTACGCGGCAACAAGATACATTGGACTAAAAGATGAAAATACACACTTTTTAGATCTTCCGTTTTACGAAACAGGGCAGGTTAAAAAAAATCCGCTGGGTCAGGAAGATATCGAAATTGTAAAAGAAATCATTGCCAGAATAAAACCACATCAGGTTTTTGCTGCAGGAGATTTGGCAGATCCGCACGGAACACATGAAGTTTGTCTGAATGCGATTTTTGCCGCAATGAAAGAATTGAAACCAGAAAAATACATGGACGACTGCTGGCTATGGTTGTACAGAGGCGCTTGGCATGAATGGGATATCCACGAAATTGATATGGCAGTTCCGTTAAGCCCTTCAGAAGTATTGCTAAAACGCCACGCAATCTTGTATCACCAGTCTCAAAAAGACCGTGTAATGTTTCAGGGAAATGATTCAAGAGAATTCTGGGTTAGGGCCGAAGACCGAAATAAAAATACTGCAATTCTGTATGATGAATTAGGATTGGCAGAATATGAAGCTATTGAAGCTTTTAAACGTTTTGATTATTAGTAATTAATAAAAAATATTTAACACATAGAAACATAGATTTTATTGTGTGTAAAAGAATATAAAAAGAAACATGTTTCTAACACATAGCTCTCTATGTTTTTTTTAAATAAGTGAAACGCCTTTTTTAAAAGAGTTAAATCTATGTTTCTATGTGTTGAAATTAATTACATCCAATGGTTAACACAATCAAAATAAACTTTTAAAATTACCAACCAAAAGCAATAAACCAAATCAATGCTCAATTCTCTCCAATTACAACAACTATCTAATTCCTTAGAAGGAACGCTTTTTTATGATGAACTTCATAAAAAACTGTATGCCACAGATGCTTCTGCTTACAGAATTATGCCGCAAGCCGTTGCTATTCCTAAAACTGAAGAAGATATTGTAAAAATCATTCGTTTTGCCTCAGAAAACAAAATTTCGATAACACCAAGAACGGCTGGAACTTCTCTGGCGGGTCAAACCATTGGAAACGGAATTATTGTAGACGTTTCGAAACATTTTACCAAAATTGTTGCTTTTGATGCCGAAAAGAAGACCATTACCGTACAGCCCGGAGTAATTAGAGATGAACTGAATTTATTTTTAAAGCCACACGGATTGTTTTTTAGTCCAACTACTTCAACCACAAATCGGTGTATGATCGGCGGAATGGTAGGGAATAATTCATCTGGAACAACTTCAATACGTTACGGCGTTACGCGAGATAAAATTGTAGAGATAAAAGCGGTTTTGAGTGATGGCAGTCTTGCCGTTTTTAAAGATTTAACTTCTGAAGAATTTATTGAGAAGACAAAAGGCGATTCTTTAGAGAATAAAATTTATAAAACGATTTACGAGGAACTTTCGAATAAAGACAATCAGGAAGAAATTACGAAAGAATTTCCAAAACCTGAAATTCACAGACGAAATACAGGTTATGCGATTGATGCCTTACTAAAATCAGAACTGTTTTCGGGAAAAGAAAACACAATCAATTTAGGGAAATTACTTTGCGGAAGTGAAGGAACTCTTGCATTTACAACCGAAATTACCTTGAAAGTAGATGATTTACCGCCAACAAACAATATCATGGTTGTGGCGCATTTTCATACTATTCAGGAAAGTCTAGAAGCCGTTGTTGTTGCAATGAAACATCATTTGTACACTTGCGAAATGATGGATGATACGATTTTAGATTGTACTAAAACCAATAGGGAACAAGCTAAAAACCGATTTTTTATTGTAGGAGAACCAAAAGCAGTTATTATGCTTGAAGTAGGATCGCATAGCAGTATGGAAGATGCAGAATTACAGGCAGATGCTTTGATTAAGGATCTTCAGGACAATAATTTTGGATATGCACTGCCTAAAATTTACGGTGCCGATATTGATAAAGTAAATGAGGTTCGAAAAGCAGGTCTGGGACTTTTAGGAAGTATTGTAGGCGATGATAAAGCGGCCGATTCTATTGAAGATACAGCAGTCGAACTCAGTGATCTCCCAAATTATATTGCCGACTTTGCTGCAATGATGGAAAGACACGGACAAAGTGCCATTTATTATGCACATGCCGGAGCAGGAGAATTGCATTTGCGCCCGAAGATAAATTTAAAAACAAAAGAAGGTTTACACCAGTTTAGAAATATTTCTACAGAGGTAGCTCATTTGGTAAAAAAATACAAAGGTTCACTAAGCGGTGAGCACGGCGACGGAATTTTACGCGGAGAGTTTCTGCCTTTTATGATTGGTGATAAAAACTACGAACTGCTCAAACGAATAAAAAAAGCATTTGATCCTAACACTATTTTGAATGTTGGGAAAATTGTAAATGCTTCAAAAATGGATGAAAATCTTCGTTTTGAAGCGGGAAGAGTAGAGCCGGACATTAAAACAATTCAGGATTTCTCAGACAGTTTAGGAATTTTGCGTGCTGCCGAAAAGTGTAACGGTTCTGGCGACTGTCGAAAACTGCCATCAGCAGGAGGAACTCTATGTCCTAGTTATCGTGCGACCCGAAATGAAAAAGATACTACTCGCGCCAGAGCCAATGCGCTGAGAGAATATCTAACCAATTCTGAAAAAGAAAATAAATTCGACCACCAAGAATTATATAAAGTATTTGAGTTGTGCGTGAGCTGTAAAGCCTGTGCCAGTGAATGCCCAAGCAATGTGGATGTGGCAACTTTAAAAGCAGAATTTTTATACCAATACCAAAAAGCAAACGGATTTTCTGTCCGCAATAAAATATTTGCTTTCAATTCAAAACTGAATAAGTTTGGAAGCATTGCCCCATCGATGACCAATTTTGTTGCCAATCTGTCTTTGGTTAAAAAAAGCATGGGAATTGCTCCAAAAAGACAAGTACCGCTTTTAGCGCCAAAGACCTTTAAAAAATGGTACGAAAAAAATAAAAAGTCGGCAGAAAACAATTCATTTAAAAACGGAAAAGTATATCTTTTTTGTGATGAGTTTACCAATTATTATGATGTTTCAGTTGGTATAGATGCGTATGAATTGCTGACCGCTTTAGGTTACGAAGTCATTGTTACAGATCATGAAGAAAGCGGAAGAGCTTTTCTGTCAAAAGGTTTCCTGGAAGAAGCACAGGAAATCGCGAATAAAAACGTCAATATTTTTAAAGAGTTAATTTCTGAAAACACACCTTTAATTGGGATTGAGCCATCGGCGATATTGACTTTCAGGGATGAATATATTCGATTAGCAAAAGATAAAGAAGGTGCCGAAAAACTGTCTAAAAATACTTTTACCGTTGAGGAATTTTTCAAAAAAGAAATTACAGCCGGAAAAATCCATTCCGGGCAATTTTCGGATACCGCAAAAACAATAAAGATTCACGGGCATTGCCATCAAAAATCATTAAGCACCGTTGAAGCTTCGTTTGCTATGTTGAATTTACCAAAAAACAGCACTGTTACAATTTACAATTCGGGCTGCTGTGGTATGGCAGGATCTTTTGGTTATGAAAAAGAGCATTACGAAATCAGTATGCAGATGGGAGAAGATACTTTGTTTCCAAAAATTCGGGCAACGGAACCTGAAACCGCAATTGCAGCGGCCGGAACCAGCTGCCGACACCAGATTTTTGACGGTACAAACAGAAAAGCAATGCATCCCGTAACAATTTTAAGAGATTGTTTGAAATAAGTTTCTCAAATTTGAAGATCTAATAGTTTAAAACAAGATTTTATGAAAAAAGCAATCTGCACTTTACTTCTGGCATTCGTATTTTTTTCTGCAAAAGCAGCAAAAATTGACACAATTCAGGTTTTCAGTCCTTCAATGAATAAGAATATAAAAACCTCTGTAATAGTTCCTGATAATTATAAAAAAAGCAAAGATAGATTTCCGGTAGTGTATCTTCTTCATGGTTACAGCGGCAATTACGGAAGCTGGGCAAAAGATTTTAAAGACCTGGCAAAACAAGTTGATCAATACGGTTTTATAGCAATTGGTGTTGACGGAAATTATTCAAGCTGGTATTTTGACAGCCCGATAGATCCTAGTTTTAAATATGAAACTTATGTAATAAATGAATTAGTTCCTTTTATAGATAAAAATTACAAAACTATTTCCAACCGCGATGGCAGAGCCATAACAGGTTTAAGCATGGGCGGACACGGAGCTTTGTATTTATCATTTAAACATCAGGATGTATTTGGTGCAGCAGGAAGTATGAGCGGCGGAGTCGATTTTCGTCCGTTTCCAAACAATTGGGATATTAAAAAACGTTTGGGTTCTATAACAGAATTTCCTGAAAACTGGGATAAAAATACCGTTACCAATCTCCTTGATCTGGTAAAAGACAACAAGTTAAAAATGATTATAGACTGCGGTGTCGATGATTTTTTTATGGAAGTAAACAGACAGCTTCATCAAAAAATGCTGACATTAAAAATAAACCATGATTATATCGAACGTCCGGGAGAACATAATCTGGCATATTGGGAAAATTCATTAAAGTTTCAATTACTGTTCTTTGATAATTTTTTCAAAGAAAAAAATAAATAAAAGTTATGTGCTGCGATACGATTAAGCCGCATATAAAATTAGGTTGGTTACCTATCCTAACAGGTTTTTAAAACCTGTTAGGAACTTTTTAACCGCCTCAATATATTTTAGCCGCAGATTAAAGGATTGAAATGATTTTTTATCATGATGGAAAAATAGCAAGAGATTAAAAAAATACAGCTTTAAAAACATTGCGAACCCTGCGTAAACCTTTGCGTTCTTTGCGGTTAAATTTTAAGCCACAAATAAATAACATACTAACTAACCAAAAATAGTAACTTATGAAAAGTCTAAAAATTTTAATTCTAATACTGCTGTTTCAAACGAAACTTTTCAGTCAGGAATCACCAAAAAGAGAAATGCGAGCAGCATGGATTTCTACAGTAGACAATATTGACTGGCCGTCTAAACCAGGATTATCAGACAAGCAGATGAAATCTGAAATGACTGTCATTTTAGATAATTTACGATCTAACAACCTAAACACCGTAATTTTTCAAATCCGCCCAACTGCCGATGCGTATTACAAATCGACAAAAGAGCCTGCTTCACATTGGATAACGGGAACTCAGGGCGTTGCTCCGGGATTTGATCCGCTGCAAATGATGATTGACGAAGCCGGAAAAAGAGGAATGAACGTTCATGTCTGGCTCAATCCATATCGAGTGCAAAAAGATACCGTAAAAGATGTATTGACCAAAACGCATTTGTATTTTAAGAAACCAGAATTATTCCTGACCTACGGAAAATCAAGATATTTTAATCCGGGTTACAAAGAAACCAGAGATTTCGTTTCGTCTGTAGTAGGCGAAATAGTTCGAAATTATGATATTCAGGCCGTTCACATGGACGATTATTTTTATCCGTATAAAATCGCCGGACAGGAATTCCCGGATGAGAAAGCATTTGCCAAAGAACCGCGTCAGTTTAAAGACAAAGACGACTGGCGAAGAGACAATGTCGATTTAATCATCAAGCAAATCAGAGATACCATAATTGCTAATAAACCTGAAGTAGAATTCGGAATTTCACCTTTTGGTGTTTGGCGCAATATTGCAAAAGATTCAGACGGATCTAATACGGTGGCGGGTGCAACCAATTATGACGATTTGTATGCCAATATTTTAAAATGGCAGAAAGAAAACTGGATCGATTATGTTACACCGCAATTGTACTGGCACATTGGCTTTGACAGAGCTAATTTTGAAGTGCTGGCAAAATGGTGGGCAGCACACAAATACGGAACCAATGTTTACGTAGGCCACGGCGATTACAAGATTTCGAATACCGCCAAAGAGCCAGAGTGGAGAAGTCCGGATCAAATTGTAAAACAGATTGAAATGATTCGAAAACTGCCGCAAATAGACGGTTCGATGCATTTTACAGCTTCAACTTTTCTTAAAAAAGGCGATACACTTCGAAATCCGCTTATTCAAAAACCATATAAATATATCGCATTAACGCCAGAGGCAAACAGAATTACAAGAATAAAACCACAAGTACCTTCAAATGCTGTAATTGATAAAAAAGGAGATAAAGCCCTTTTGAGCTGGAAACCAGAATCAGACGATAAGAAATTTGTAATTTATAAATTCCCAAAAGGAAAAATAACCGATTTTTCGAATCCGGCGAATATTTACTACGTAACAACCGCTTCAAAATTAGAAGTTTCAAATGCTGATTTGGAGAATTATATCTACGCCGTTTCCGCTTTAAGTCAGACACAGACAGAAAGCGCTCCAATAGAATTTTCAATAAAATAAAAAATAAAAGCCATGAAAAAAAGTGTATTGCTGATAGCCATTTTTCTGAGTTCTTTAAGTACCATACAAGCACAGAAACTAGATATAATTCCAAAACCGGTAAAGGTTGAACAAAATGAAGGCGCATTTATTATTCCGTCATCGGTACAAATTATTGTAGACAAAAAAGCAGAAAAAAGTGCTGAATATATTAAGACCTCTTTTTCGAAATACACAGGGATTAACGCGATCGTTTCTATCGGAAATAAACATAAAAAAAATACCATAGCATTTTTGGTCGATGAAAAAATGAACCTTCCCAATGATGGTTATAAATTGAATATCAACAAAAAAGGAATTTTGGTAAAAGGAAAATCTGCAAACGGAGTTTTAAACGGTCTGCAGACCCTATTGCAAATTTCTTCTGCAAAAGACATTAAAAAAGGAAATATCCCATTTGTAAAAATAGAAGATTATCCTCGTTTTGAATGGCGCGGTATGATGCTCGACTGTTCAAGACAGTTTTTTGATAAACAAACCGTTAAAAATTATATCGACTGGCTGGCGGCGCACAAAATGAATGTTTTTCACTGGCATTTAACTGATGATAATGGCTGGAGAATTGAAATCAAATCGATGCCTGATTTAACTTTAAAAGGTGCCTGGAGAGGTCCGGGAGAAGTTTTACTGCCATCTTATGGTTCAGGAGACAAACGTTACGGAGGGTTTTATACGCAGGAAGATATTAAAGAAGTAGTGGCGTATGCAGGAAATCGCGGTATATCAGTTATGCCCGAAATTGAAATTCCGGGACATTCGCGTGCCGTAACCGCTTCGTATCCGGAAGTAGGCTGCGCCATTACTCAGGAACTTAAAAGTGTTCAGGGCGAAGTAAAAAACGTTTGGTGTGTGGGTCGTGAAGAAAATTATGTTCTTCTGGATTCAATCATTAGAGAAGTTTCGGGACTTTTTCCTTTTGAATATATTCATGTTGCCGGAGATGAGGTTAATCGTGCCAATTGGGAGCATTGCCCAAAATGTCAGGCTTTGATGGCAAAAGAAGGATTTACAGACAGTTTTCAGCTTCAAAACTATTTCTTTAGAAGGGTTCAAAAAATTGTAGATAAATACCATAAAAAGACAGATGGCTGGAACGAAATTTTAAAAGGCGGAGAAATCGATCCAAATACTTTGATTTCTGCCTGGCAGGGAATTAGTTACGGAATTGAATCGGCAAAGAAAGGATATCAGACTATTATGATGCCTGGACAATATACGTATTTTGATATGGCGCAGTCTGAAACAGAACGCGGTCATCGCTGGGCAGCTATTACAGATACGAAAAGAGCGTATTCGTTTGAGCCAATTCCTACTGATGATTTAACACCAGAACAGCAAAAAAATATAATAGGTGTTCAGGGTGCCTTGTGGAGTGAATATTTAGACCGTCCGGCCAGAATTATGGAATACCAAAGTTATCCGAGAATCAGCGCTTTGTCTGAAATCGGCTGGTCTAAAAAAGAAGATAAAAACTGGGAGGATTTCTACGGAAGATTAACACACAGTCATTTACAGCGTTTGGCTGATATGGGAATTGCTTTTAGGGATTTTCCGCCAGCCGCAATTTATCAAAACGGAACAATTACCGTAACACCGCCTTATGAAGGTGCAGTTGTACGTTATGATGCACAAGGTAATGAACCAACAAGACAATCGCCTTTGTATACAAAACCAATTCAAACAAAGGATTACGAGCATTATATGTTCCGTACTTTTTTTAATGAAGATGTGGCAAGTCCGGCAGTAAAAGTAGAAAAACTGCCTGTTGCGGTTTGGAATACTTCAAAAGCAGAAGTTTTGAATATTTCTGAAAATATTTCAGAACATGTAGACAAAAACGGAATTTGGTATTTAACTTTTACACCTGATGCAGATGCGAGTGCCAACGGAGTTGTAAAAACAATTTCTCTTTATGAAAATGATAAACTGATACAGAGTTTTCCGGAAGAAAAAATGCTCAAATCAAAACCTCGCCTGCGATTTGTAATTGAAAATTACAATGAAAAAAATACGTATCGTTTAGACTTTACAGTAGAAAATAAAGAAGCAAAAGAATCAGCAGCAAAAGTAAATTTCAATTGCTCGCCTTATTTAGAGCCGGAAGTAAAAGTAACATCATCGATGGCTGAAAATCCTAAATTCCCGATTTCGAATTTAGAAGATTATAATGTTGAAACTTACTTGCGTACAGATATTGCATGTGCAAATGGCGACTGGATTTTATACACTTTTACAAATCCTGTAACTTCTTCTAAAATTGATGTGTTAACCGGAATTCCGCATCACCCGAGGTTCATTGTCAATAATGGATATGTAGAATATTCGTGTAACGGAATCGATTTTATAAAAGGAGATGCTTTTGATTATGGCAATGCATCGATTTATCCAAAACAGCCTGTAAAAGCAGTAAAAATTGTCATTACGGGAACCAACAACGAACCTCTTATGGCAGGACAGGACATAAGAATTAATCCGTAAAATATGAAAAAGATAACGGCAGGAATCATATTAATTTCTATGACTTTTTTTGGAATAAATGTTTATTCTCAGAAAAAATCAAAGAAATCTTTTGATGTAAAACGAAATGAAGTTTACATCGATTCGATGATGACAAATGCGCTCGAAAAAGGATTTTTTCCCGGAGCACAGATTATAGTTGGAAATAAAGACGCTGTTTTTATTTCGAAAAATTATGGCTTTCAGGATTATTCGAAAAAACAGCCCATAAAATCAGATGACGTTTACGATCTGGCTTCTATGTCGAAAGTTTTAGGAGCGACGCTTGTGACCATGCGATTAGTTGGAGAAGATAAAATAAATTTAAAAGACAAAGTAGGCGATGTGGTTGAAATTTATAAAAATACTCCCATTGCCGATTTAAATCTTTTGGAATTATTAACGCATACTTCAGGATTAAAAGCGAGTATTACGTTTTACCAAAGTCTGCTTTCAACTCCAGATGGTTCTCCTTTGTTAAGCAAAGAAAAATCAGATGTTTATCCTAATTTGTTTGATACGATGTATGTGAACAAGAATATGGTGTATGATGCCAATTATCTTTCGTTTACTCCCAAAGAAAATTGGGTTCAGATTTATAAAAATATGTGGTTAAATCCGGAATTTTATAAAACGGTTTATGAGCAAATTTCAACTGCAAATACCAACACAAGAGGGAAATATGTTTACAGCGACCTGAATTTGCTTTTGGTAAAACAAATGATTGAAGCCAAAACAGGTTTGAAATTAGATGAATTAACAAAAGAAATTTATACGGAATTAGGAATTTCAAAAATCGGTTACAATCCGTTAAAATGGACTTCAGAAGAAAATGTAACGCCGACAGAATTGGATAATTTCTTTAGAAAAGATACAATAAGAGGTTACGTTCACGATGAAGCTGCGGCGATTTTTGGCGGTGTTTCCGGAAATGCCGGATTGTTTGCCAATGCACAATCAATCTCGGTTATCTGTCAGATGCTGTTGAATGACGGAAAATATCAAGGAAAAGAAATTTTAAAAGCAAAAGTTGTAAAAGAATTTACAAATTCTCCTCTTGCCAAAGAAGGGATTTACCGCGGATTGGGTTTTGATAAACGAAAACCAGATGAGTTTTTTAAAGCTAATGATTTTGGGCACACAGGTTTTACAGGAACTTTTTTCTTTATGAATCCAGACACAAACAGATTTTTAATCATCCTAACCAATCGCGTAAACCCAACGAGAACAAACAGATTGATGTATAAAGATGATTTTAGTGCTAAAATTTGGAGGCAGATTAATAAGTAATTTTTTTAGCCACAGATTAAACAGATTAGAAGGATTTTTTTCGTAGCAACACGAGTGATAGCGAACAGGCGAAGCAATTCACAAATTTCCATGAATTTAATCTGTTCAATCTGCCAAATCTGCAGGCGAAAAATTTAGCCGCAGATTATAAATATTAAAATGATTTTTGTTTCACGCAGATTTTGCAAATTCAAGCAGATCAACACAGATTATAAATTAAATCTGCAAAATCTACGTGAAAAACTGAGCGTTAACTAAATAAAAAATCCTTTTTATCCACTTAATCTGCGTGAAAAAAATAATAACTATGAGAAATTTAATAATCTGCATACTAATTTCAACAGTATCTTTTGCACAGAAAATAAAAACAGGTGCTGATAACTATACCGTTTATCTGCCTTTATTAAAAGGTAAAAGTGTAGGCATTGTAACGAACCAAACCGGAATTATGGAAGATAAAACCCATTTGGTTGATTTTTTGGTTCAGAAAAATGTCGAGATCAAAACCATTTTTGCTCCTGAACATGGCTTTAGAGGCACTGCCGATGCTGGGGAACATGTGTCTGACGAAATCGACGCTAAAACAGGTTTGTCGATTACTTCACTTTATGGCAAAAACAATAAACCAACTCCTGAACAATTGAAAGATATTGATATCATGGTTTTTGATTTACAGGATGTTGGGACAAGATTATACACTTATGTTTCTACGATGCACAGAATTATGGAAGCCTGCGCAGAGAATAATGTTCCGCTGATTGTACTGGACCGTCCAAATCCGAATATTGCGATTGTCGACGGTCCGGTTTTGGACATTGCTTTTCAAAGCGGTATCGGAATGCATCCAACGCCTCTGCTTCATGGTATGACTTTGGGGGAAGAAGCGAAAATGATTAACGGACAAAAATGGCTTAAAAATGGTGTGCAGTGTAAACTTACCGTTGTTCCATGTTTGAATTATGGCAGAAATATGAGTTACAGCCTTCCAGTTCGCCCTTCGCCAAATTTGCCAAACGACCAATCGGTAAATTTATATGTGAGTTTATGTCTTTTTGAAGGGACGAATGTAAGTATGGGACGCGGCACTGAAAAACAATTCCAGATTTATGGTTCACCTTATCTGCCAAAAAGTGATTTTACTTTTACCCCAAAACCTAATTTTGGAGATAAAGATCCTTTGTATAACGGCGTAGAATGTAATGGAGAAGATTTGTCATCCATTCCGAAAATTAACAGACTTGAAATAAAATGGCTGATTAAAGCGTATCAAACTACTTCGGATAAATCGAAATTTTTCGACAAAAGAAAGTTTTCTATCAGAGCCGGAAATGAAAAATTACAGCAGCAAATTGAAGCCGGAACATCTGAAGATGAAATTAGAAAAAGCTGGCAGGAAGGTTTGAAAGACTTTAAGAAAATGAGAGCGCCTTATTTAATTTATCATTAAAAAAATGCTCTGGAAGAGCTAAATATTTACGGCATAATTATTTCCCATGCATAAAGCTCCAGCGGAGCGGCATATTTATAAATAATATATATCGCTCCTCTGGAGCTTGAAATCAGGGGGTGCATAATTCCTATAAATATTTAGCTCCTCCGGAGCTTTTATAATAAATGAAATTTGTCATTATACGCAAGGTCACATTAATAAAATTGCAGGTTAGGATAAGAGCAGGAAGGTTTGAAAAACTTTAAGAAAATGAGAGCTCCATATTTAATTTATCATTAAAAAAAATGCTCTGGAAGAGCATAATATTTATAGCAATTAAGCACCCTCTGATTTCAAGCTGCTGCGGAGCGATATATATATATTGTCCATAGATGCCGTTCCGCTGGAGCTTTATGTATTGGAAAATAATTATGCCATAAATATTTAGCTCCTCTGGAGCATAAAATTTAGGGATTATGTATTATCAATTATTTTTCACTGTTACATTAATCAAATTGTAAGCAAGGATAGGGTGGATAGACAAGAATGTTTTTGTACCTTTAATTTTAGGATGAAATAGAAGTTTGCAGATCAAATTTTTTTCCTCACAGAATAAAAATAAAGTCTTAAAATAAACAGGATGACAGTGATTACAGAGCAAAATAATGAAGCAATAAAAAAGGTATTACCCATTATTTTAGCGACTTCTATTTTTATGCAGATGCTTGATTCGACAATTTTGAATACTTCACTGCCTTCTATTGCCAAAGATCTTCACGAATCACCGCTGGATATGCAGAACGCAATTATCAGTTATGTTTTGACTCTGGCGCTTTTTATGCCCGTGAGCGGGTTTTTATCAGATAAATTCGGGACCAAGAAAGTTTTTATTGTTGCTTTGGTTTTGTTCAGTCTCGGCTCCTTATTTTGTTCACTTTCTCAAAACCTGATGCATTTAGTTTTAGCCCGAATTGTTCAGGGAGTGGGAGGAAGTTTAATGACTCCGGTAGGAAAGCTGGCTCTAATTAAAACATTTCCTAAAAAAGAATTACTCAAAGCCATGAACTTTGCTATTATTCCCGCTTTAATTGGGCCGGTATTAGGGCCTTTGGTTGGAGGTTATATGGTTGATTATTTATCCTGGCACTGGATTTTTTTAATAAACATTCCATTTGGCCTTATCGGTATTCTTTTAAGTTTGAAATATATGCCTAATTATAAATCTAAAATAATCGATTTTGATTTAAAAGGCTTTTTTATTTTTGCGGCTGCTTCCCTTTTATTATCTATTTCATTGGAATTATTTGGCAATACCGTTCGGGTTTCGCCTGTTTTAATGATTTTAATGTCGGGATTTTTAATGCTGTATTGGTACTATCATCATGCATCAAAAGACAACAATCCTATTTTTCCTTTAAATCTTTTTCAGGTAAGAACATTTCGAGTGGGCATTGTTGGTAATCTGGCTACACGTTTGGGGATCAGTTCTATTCCATTATTACTGCCTATGATGATCCAGATCGCTTATGGTCAGTCCGCAGTTGTGTCTGGGTGGATTGTAGCGCCAATGGCTCTGACAGCGATGTTTGGAAAATCGGCTGTAATTGGGATTTTAAATACTTTTGGTTATCGAAAAACCTTAATGGTCAATACTTTTATTATTGGTTTTTTAATCTGCTGTCTGGCTATTCCATCTATTCATACTTCAATTTATTGGTACGTTCCTATAATTTCGATATTAGGTTTCTTTAACTCAATACAGTTTACCTCTATGAATTCTATTTCTATTGCCGATTTAAGACAGTATCATACCAGCAGCGGTAATTCTTTAATTTCAGTAAATCAACAGCTGGCAATTGGTTTTGGAATCGCTTTTGGATTATTGGTTTTAAAGGTTTTTCAGGGAGATGTAAAACTTATTCATCACGAAATTCACAATGCATTTCGATATACTTTTCTGGTAGTGGGCTCTTTAACCATTTTATCCGGATTGGTTTTTAGAAGACTTCATTTTAAAGATGGAGACAATTTAAAACCAGCCAATTAATTAAACCAAATCATAAATTAACTTAACTTAACCATTTCGCATAAACCTTAGTAATGACTGCAAACAATTCTTCAATTCCTATTTTACAAACCAAACAACATTTTGAAATTCTAGACGGACTGCGAGGCGTAGCAGCACTGGCAGTAGTTATTTTCCATTTTATGGAATGGATTTTTACAGACCCAAGCAAGAATTTTATCGGGCATGGTTTTTTGGCTGTCGATTTCTTTTTCTGTCTTTCAGGATTTGTAATTGGTTATGCTTATGACGATCGTATTGCAAAAATGGGACTTCGGAATTTTTTTATATCCCGAATTATAAGACTTCATCCGCTTGTTGCGGCAGGATCTGTATTAGGTTTACTGGCTTTTTTGTTCGATCCGTTTGGAGGCAATCTTGAATTGTACAGCACAGGTAAAATTATTTTAACTTTTATCTGTTCCTTATTTATGATTCCTTTGCCTGTAATTGCAGATCGAGGTTTTAATTTGTTCAGTTTCAATGCGCCGGCCTGGTCGTTATTTTGGGAATATATTGCAAATATTGTCTACGCTTTTGTGCTTTACAGAATAGCACGCAGTTACCTTTTAATCTTGACTATAATTGCTGCAGCAGCGATTTGTTATGTCGGTTATAATTCGGGGAATTTATTAGGAGGCTGGAGCGGTCCGACTTTTTGGGATGGATTCGCCAGAATATCGTATTCATTTTTAGCTGGATTACTTATTTACCGTTCAAACTGGATTATTAAAAACAAACTTGGATTTGCGGGTTTGTCTGTATTACTGTTATTAGCTTTTATGATGCCTTCTTCTGCAATGAACTGGATAACAGAACCTTTAATTGTATTGTTTTATTTTCCTCTGCTGGTATCTTTAGGAGCCGGATCGGTTTTAAATCCGGGATTGAAAAAGGTTTGTGTTTTCTCTGGCAATATATCTTATCCGTTATACATGACACATTATGCAGCTTTATGGATGTTCGGAAATTATTATACGAATTATAAACCAGATACGACAAAATTGACATTTGTTGTTATATCTGGAGTGATTCTGCTTGTTGGATTTGCTTATTTGGTAATGGTGGTTTATGATATTCCGCTGAGAAAATATTTAACTGATAAACGAAAAGAAAAACTGGCAAAGCTTAAGACCGAAAACATATAGAAACTATTTTTAGAATGCTGTAAATAAAGAAAGGGAAGATTTTTATGTCTTCCCTTTTGTTTTTTATAAATCCTGAATTTCTAAAATTGATTAGTTTTTCTGTTCAGCAATTGTAGATTTATTGAGTTTGATGATTCTGATTTTTTTATTGGTATTATCAGATAAGAAAATACGATCGTCCAGTTGTGCATTGCCTACAATAACCCCAAAAGGATTCTGTCCTAAAATATCAGATGCACTCATTACAGCTTTATAATTTTTATTCATAAAAGCTTCTTTTGAATACAAACGCACATAATTTGTGCTTCCTGAATTTTCTGAAGTTACAGCAAAATCATTACTGAAAGTTACAGAAATAGGTTTGTTGTTGGCAAACGGAGCTGTTGAAGGTTCAATTGGAGTTGTTAAAGAGTTTGCAGCATTTGCTTTAATATTGGCAATATCATAGTACAAATAACTTTTAGCATCTCTTCCTGCAACAATTAGATTTCCAGATTGTACATCCATAGAGTAAGCTTCTGTCCATCCGTTTAATGTATTTAGTTTGGCGATTGGAGTTAAGTTCCAATTACTTGTTTCGGTAATTTGAGAAGTTTCAAACACTTTGATGCTTTTTTCTTTTTCTTTTACAAACACCAATCCGTCTTTTACCACAACACCAAAAACATGAACAAAAGTCTGCCACCATTGTCCGTTTCCAACTGTGTTGATTCCTAAACCGGTAGCTTCATCCAAAACAAAAAGTCTTGATTCTTCGCTTCCTAAATAAATTCGGCCGTTATCAATACTTATCGATGTTAATAAAGTCAATGGTATAGTGTTGCTTCCTTTAGTATAATTGGAAATTGTTTTTAAATGTGCCAGAGTTAAAGCATCAAATACTTCTAAAGTACTGCCGTTGCATACATACAGTTTTTCTTTAGAGATTGCGATTCCTTTTGGATCTAATGTTCCCGTACCATCGCCAATTTGTTTAGCGGTAATTTCGGCGCTTTCGGTAGGGTAGTAGTAATCGTAGTTTATGGCTTCTATGTCGTTGTCTTTACTGCAGCTTGTAAAAAAACAAAGCAATAGTAGTAAAAATGGCAGTTTGTTCATCTTGATTATATTGTTTAGTTCCATTTTCCTTCTCCTTTATATTTTAATAAAAATGGATTTTTTTGACTAATTGTAAACACAGGTTTTTTGTAGCTTCCAGATAGATAGCTTGTTTTTGTATATCCTTTTAAAATATCAGGATCTGTAAACGGAAGATCATTTAAATAAATTAAATATTTATAAAAATGAGTAAGCATTTCCTGCTGTCCACCGCCTTCGCCGCTGTTTGCTAAATTACTGCTGTGGTTATAGCCGCTGTGATGTGAGTATTCGTGTGACCAAACCGACATTTCGCCAACCCAGTGGCCGGTTACATAACCAGATTCCCATTGTGAAGCCAAAGGTCCGCCTCCCCAGGCAGAATCTCCGCCCACCATTGCCATATTCAAAGTTCGGCTGTCAATATAAGTTCCGTATGCCTGTTCAATTTGAACTTTAGTTAAATAATCATAAACACCGTCAGCATCATCGGCATTTCCGTGCCAGTTTAAAGCACCGTTTATTGCTGTGCCTGCAGTTTCTGCCTGTTCTTTTTTGTATCGGTCAAAATTCATGAAAGTATCGTAATACATAGGATGACTGATTGCATACGAGAAATTGATAATCATCGTTATCGCTTCTTTTGCCAGAACAGGATTCATTGGCAGGTATTTTCCATATTCGTTTTTGTGATATTGATCGCTGAACTGAACCAATCTTGCCGATTTTATTTTTTTGAATTTCTGGAATAAAGGATCGCTCGATTCAACAGAAAACTCGATTGCACCAGATGAAAACCCTTCGATTTTATCAATAGTTACCGTATTTCCTTTTTCGAGTTCATAATCATTTTTGCCTTCCGTCAACGGAATTTTATGAAAAGATCTGTGAAAAGCCGGAACTTTAGAAAAATGAAAAAGTACAAATCGTTTGTCATAATTCGGCAGTTTTGCGTAGACTTTTACGTCGGTTAAGCCAACAGGCGAATAAAGGGAAATCTGTACAGAATCTTTTCCTTTTTGAATTACCTGCATAGGCTGATTGACACGAAACCAGCGGTCTTTATTGTCGTACATTTTAGATGAATTTTCGTCATCTTCAAACATTGTCATAGGTTTGTTTCCGTCAGGTAAGGCACTTGCATCGATAGAAGGCAGATAAGCAGGTTTGTATTTGCCGTCTTCATTGTCGTCGCTGCAGGAGCTTAATAGGATACCTGCCGAGAGCGTAAGTAAAAAATAATAAAAGTTTTTTTTCATGTGGTTTTGTTTTGATTTGGGGTTTGTTACTTAATTTTTTAACGCATTCTTTTCAATTAAATTTTAAAGTTTTATAATAAGATAGGCTGGCAAAAATAAACGATAAAAGGGCTTTTGCATGGTCAAATACGACATATTTGTAATCTTTGCCTGAACTTGACTGTTTTTAAAGGTAAAAAACTATAAGATATTACGTATGAGGAGTTTGAATTTTGAATGCTAAAGCTTTACGATTAGCAGATAACTCCAGATTTAATCAAATACGAAAATAAAGGATGAAGATAAAGCATAAAAAAAGTCCGAAAAACATTTTCGGACTTTCTGGTATTTTAATTTGTTCCTGCAGCACTTTTATCTACGAGAAATACTAATTCTCCAGAGACAGGTTTAATCAGCTGCGTAGGGTAAAGTGAAGGATTGTATTCTCCTTTTGTTACTTCTTTTAAAGCATGTGCTTTTTTCTCTCCAAAAGTTACTACAATAATCTTTTCGGCTTTGTTAATTAATGGAGCAGTAAGCGTAATGCGGTGCATGTTCTGCGGTGCCAGAAAATAGGCATCAACCCACTTGTTTTGTTCGTTTAATACTGCTTCACCTGGAAAAAGAGAAGCCGTGTGTCCGTCATCTCCCATTCCTAAAAAGATAAAGTCAAAT
The DNA here is from genome assembly GCF_028736135.1 of Flavobacterium sp. KACC 22758. NCBI lineage: Bacteria > Pseudomonadati > Bacteroidota > Flavobacteriia > Flavobacteriales > Flavobacteriaceae > Flavobacterium > Flavobacterium sp. KACC 22758. The sequence continues at coordinate 4,242,751 of NZ_CP117878.1, read as the reverse complement.
TTTCCTTCTTCTCCTAAAATTTTTCGAATTGATTGTTCGTATGTAACTGCATAATCTTCTGGTGTTACACCGTCTTTGTACATTTCAAAAATATTTTCAGACGGAATAGGAACGTGGCTTAATAATGCTGCATAAGACATTTTTGCGTTGCTCAAATCATCATTTAGCGACACCCAGCGTTCGTCGCCCCAAAATATATAGACTTTACTCCAGTCTATTTTGTTTTTGTATGCATCAGAAGCCAGCAGTTTGTAAATTCCTGCAGGAGAAGAACCTCCTGTAAGAACAGCTGTAAATTTTCCTCTTTTAGCAATGGCATCTTGTGCTGCTGTTGTAAAAAGATCTGCTGCTGCAGTATTAATTTCTTCTGTAGTATTATATATCTGTATCATCTAAAAGTTCTTCTTTTGTTTGTGTATTCGGAATCCATTTGTGTCCCTGACGTGCCAATAGTTCATCAGCTTCTTCTGGTCCCCAGCTTCCGGCTTTGTAATTCGGGAAATTTACAGGAGCTGTAGTTTTCCATACCTGCTGGATAGTGTCGATTGCATCCCATGCTTCTTCTACCTGATCCCAGCGCATAAATAGGGTAGGATCGCCCAATAAAGCGTCTGCAATTAAGGTTTCATAAGCTTCCGGCGACATGGTAGAACAAGAAAAATAATCAAATATCATTTCTGCCGGTCTTAAAGAAAGTGACAGACCTGGTTTTTTGGTCATAAACTGCAGTTTAATATCCATTGCCGGCTGAATGTTAATAATCAGTCGGTTTGGTGTCATGCCTTCTTTTCCATAAGAAAATGAAGAATGCGGAACTGGTTTAAACTGAATTATAATGGATGATTGTTTTTCTTCCATTCTTTTTCCTGTACGAAGGTAAAACGGAATTCCCTGCCATCTCCAGTTATCCAGATAGATCTTCATTGCCACATACGTTTCAGTATTAGAATCTGGAGCGATTCCTTTATCCTGACGATATCCGGGAACAGGTTTTCCTTTTATAGTACCGGCATCGTACTGACCTCTTACTATATAATGATCTACTTCTTCTGGTTTAATGCGTCGTATAGATTTTAAAACATCGGCTTTACGGTTACGAATATCATCGGCACTTAATGAAGCTGGTGCTTCCATTGCCGTCATACATAATATTTGAAGCAGGTGATTTTGAATCATATCTTTTAATGCACCAACGCCTTCATAAAAACCGCCTCGTTCTTCTACACCCACTTCTTCTGCTACTGTAATCTGAACAAAGTCAATAAAATTACGGCTCCATAAAGGTTCGAACATTGAATTTCCAAATCGGAAAGCCAGAATGTTCTGAACTGTTTCTTTACCTAAATAATGATCGATTCTGTATATCTGTTCTTCTTTAAAAGTCTGCGAAAGCATTTCGTTCAGCTCAATTGCCGAAGTTTTATCATAACCAAATGGTTTCTCAATAATAATACGATCCTGCTTAGGGTTTGCAGCAAGACCAATTTTCTTGATATTGCTGGAAATAGTAGAAATAAAAGAAGGTGTTATAGAAAGATAGAAAAGACGATTGGCACGTTCTCCAAACGCTTCATCAAAACCATTTATCTTTTCATTCAAACTTAGATAAGATTCTTCTTTATCAATATCAAGGCTGTGATATGTTATGTGTGACAGAAATTTTTCTGTTTCAGGATCTGACTTGCCTTTTTTTCTTGAAAAATTTTCTAAATTTTCTAAAACATAACTGCGGAAATCTTCATTGGTTTTTTCTGCTCTTCCAAGTGCAATAATCTGGAATTTTTCAGACATACGTCCGTCAAGATACAGATTTTGAAATGCGGGAAAGAGCTTTCTTTTTGCTAAGTCTCCGGTTCCTCCAAAAATGACAATGATTGTTGGATTTTTAAGTTTATTTTTAGTCATTGTGTGTAGTTGTGTTGCTTTTTTAAGTTGCTTATTCAGCCCATTGTGTGTGGAAAACACCTTCTTTGTCGATGCGTTCGTATGTATGAGCCCCAAAGAAATCGCGCTGTGCCTGAATTAAATTTGTAGGCAGATTTGCAGATCTGTAAGAGTCAAAATAAGCTAACGAATTCATCAAACCAGCAGCAGGTAATCCTTTTTGAACGGCAAACTGAATTACAGCTCTCATTCCTGCTTGGTTTTCGGTTAATTTTGAAGCGATTCCAGAATCTAAAAGTAAGTTTGGTAAATCAGATTTTGCGACATACGCTTTTCTGAAATCTTCCAGAATAGTTGCACGAATGATACAGCCTCCGCGCCAGATTTTAGCAACAGTTTCCAGGTTTAATCCGTAATTGTATTCTTTAGAAGCAGTATGTAGCTGAGCTAATCCCTGAGCATACGTTACAACAATAGAAAGGTATAATGCCGATTTTAAAGCAGCAATTGCTTCGCTGGTATTTACATTGCTTTCAGGAGTATTCCAAACTAAGTTTTTTGCAGCTTCAATTCTTTCAGGTTTTGTTTTAGACATATCGCGCATTATAACAGCGGCGTCGATAGTTGGAACCGGAACCTGTAAATCCATTGCGTTTTGAGAAGTCCATTTTCCTGTTCCTTTAGATTTTGCCCAATCTGAAATTTTATTGATAAGAAGGCTTCCGTCTTCGTCTTTTTGTTTTAAAATTTTTCCGGTAATTTCAATCAGATACGATCTTAGGTCATCAGTTTGATTCCATTCTTCAAAAGTTTTCTGAATCGTTTCATCGTCTAAGTTATAACCTCTTTTCATAAGATCATAAATCTCAGAAATTAACTGCATAATTCCGTATTCGATTCCGTTATGAACCATTTTTACATAGTTTCCTGCAGAACCGTTTCCTAAATATTCTACACAAGGTTCGCCGTCTACTTTTGCAGCAATAGCCTCAAAAATAGGACGAAGTCTTTCGTATGCTTTTTGATCACCGCCCGGCATCATAGCAGGACCGAATCTTGCGCCTTTTTCTCCGCCTGAAATTCCCATTCCGAAGAAATGAATACCTTTTTCAGATAATTCTATAAATCTTCTGTCAGTATCTGTAAAATAAGTGTTTCCGCCATCGATTATGATGTCACCTTTGTCTAAATGTGGTAATAAACTGGCTATAGCGCTGTCGACCGGTTTTCCGGCAGGAACTAAAAGCATAATCGCTCTAGGTTGTTGAATAAGCTCTACGAAATGTTTTACATCTGTTGTCGCTTCAATTGTGTGGGCGGCGTCAGCTTCTTGTTGAAGAGAGTTGACTTTTTCGGTATCTAAGTCTAAACCTGCAGCCGCAAAGTTGTGGCTGGCGATATTTAAAAGTAAGTTACGGCCCATTACACCGAGTCCTACAATTCCAAAATCAAATTTGCTCATAGTTTTCAATTAACTAAAATTATTAAAGAATGTTTTTCTGGAAAAAGTAAGAAAAAAATCAGTAATGCTTTTTCAATCAGTTCTTTGCAGAAAAACAAGATTTGTTTTAATCTTACTATTTAAGATTGACTCTGCTAAGTTAGAGAAAAATGATGAAAAACTAGGGGTAAAATAGTCCGCTTTTGGGGTTTGTTGTGATAGTTTTTAAGTATAAAAAACACACTTAATTTAAAATGCAGAGTATTGAATCTAAAAAAAACACAATAATTAATTTATACTTTGATAATCATACCAATTTAAAAGTTTTTGATTTGATGATTCATAAAAAAAAGCCTGTAGACTTATTTGTTTACAGGCTTTTTTCTAGAATTGCTTATGCTTACTAAAGGACTAATTATGCTTTAAATTTAAAAATCTTGATTTATTTTAACATTATAATGAGAATTTTTCAAGCTGTGATTTTAGATATCTGTTTTCATACTCTAATTTTTCAATATATTTTTTCATTACATCAAGTGTAAAGTTATTGTAGTCAGTATTTTGGCTGTTTGTATTACTAGTGTTTTTTTCATTGTTTAGAATGTATATGCCGTCTTCAGGTTCATAAATTGCTTCCATATTTGTTCCCAAAATTTTTGCAAGACTGTCCCATTCACTTTTGGTAATTTTAGTTATTCCAGATTCTCTGCGGCTGTACTGAGATTGTGTCATTCCTAAAAGATGCGCAATTTCTTCCTGCGTTTTATTTTTCTCAATTCGTTTAGTAATTAGTTTTTGTTTAATCATAGTGGTTATTGTTTGATATTTTGTTTTTTGGGTTTCTCTTAAAATCAGGGTATTTTTCTATGTTTTTTCTGACTTTAAGAGAGTGGAAACTTAGAAAATTTTATTTTATCGAAGAAAAAAAATCGTAGGATATATAAGATAAAAAGCACTACAAAAACACATCAAACACCATTAAAAATTTAATATTGACAACAAATATGTCAGAATAAGCATATTTTATGCTTGAAAAAGCATTGTAGGAGAAATATTTAAATTTCAATTTTGGAAAAAATGTAACAACTGTTAATTTTCTAATGATTTGTGCGCAGAGTCGTTTCTTAATTTTCAATACTACATTTTTTAAACATTATTATTAACAATAACAAAAAAATCAGATTATGAAAACTCAAAAAATGAGCCTTGCTAACGCACAGGGAAAATTATCAAGAAACGAAATGAAAACAATTATGGCAGGAAGCGGATGTCCTTCTGGAACTTTTCCTTGCTACTGTAATGGTAATTATAATGGATGTAAAAGCAGTGTACAAGAATGCTGGGATGCTTGTCCTAGATAATAAGTGATCGTTAACTTCTAAAGTTAATATTTAGTAAAGTGTTTTTAAATTATACTTAAACAAGTCAAGAATTTTTGAATGCTTACTAATTGATAATTTTTTAAGCTATAAGCACTATTTCAAAATTTTGCTTATAGCTTATTTAATATAAAGATGCCAGGTAATTACTGGGCAAAATGCTGTTAAATATTCCTTGCCACACAGAAATATAAAATTTTATGAATGAAGATTTTAATTACCTTTTTCAATATTTGGAAAAAGAAAATATAGTTATTGATAAATCTGAATTTGATTTTCAGATACAGTCACATCCGGATTACCCAACTTTATTATCTGTGGTTGATACTTTAAGTTTTTTTAATATTAAAAATGGTGTTCTTCAGGTTGATTATGCAGAAATTGATGCTTTACCGGATCATTTCGTCGCACTCTTAAATCTGGGCGGGCAGCAGCTTTGTTTTATAGAAAAAAAAGGAGAAAACTATATTTATAAAAAAGTAAGTAATACAACTGATGAGTATACGCTTACACCCGAAGTATGGAGCGGATTTATTTTGTTATTAGAAAAACCAGAAAATGAAGTATTGCCAACAGCTTCTAAAAAAAGTTTTAGCTGGCTGTTACCAGTCTTGTGTTTTGTTTTGTTTTCTTCTTATTTGTTTTATACGCCAAGTAATCTGATAACTAAACTATTTTTTGTTTTTCCTGCTATGGGAATTTTGTTTTCTATTGCAGCGCTTAAGGATTTATTTGGAACAAAAATAAAACTGCTGAATAGTTTTTGCAATATGGCTTCGTCAACAAGCTGTTCGACGGTTGTAAATTCTGATAAATGGAAAATTTTTGAAATCATAAATTTTAGTGATTTAAGTGTAGTTTTCTTTGTTTCTCAATTAACAGGCTTTTTTTCTTTACTGCTTCTGGGTGACACAGCAACCTATTTTTCAATACAAAAAGTCCTGCTTTTAGGGGCACTGCCTATTTTATTGTTGTCTTTGTACTTTCAAAAAATGGTAGAAAAAAAATGGTGTCCAATTTGTCTCACTATAATGAGCGTTGTACTGCTGGAGTTAACTTATTTGTTTGTATTTGAGAATACTGTTTTGGCTTTTTCTCCTGTTTCCATAATTGTTTTTTCATTGGTTGTTCTGACTGTTGTAACCATTTGGATTTCGCTTAAAGAAATACTTATCAAACAAAAAGAATTAAAAGAATATCAGCTAAAAGCCATTCGATTTGAAAAAAATTATGATGTTTTTAGAAATTCTCTGCTCGCAAAAGAAAAAACAGAGATGCTGCAAAGTCCGCTGTTATTTGGCAACAGAGAAAGTTCAACAAAAATTGTTCTTATCTCAAATCCTTTCTGTGGTTATTGCAAAGATGCACATACTGTAATAGAAACTATTCTGGAAAAATATTCAGATGATGTACAAATAGAACTTGTTTTAAAAGCAGACCTGGAACGCGAAAACGAGCATTCTGTAAAATTATTTAGAAGTCTGATCAATATTTATATGAATGAAGGCGAAAAAAGCTTTTTGACAGCACTGCAGGCATGGTTTGAAAATACGAACCTAACAGTATGGCTTGAAAGATTTCCTAGAAATATAACATCAGAATTTGATTCAATATTTGATTTTCAATACAAATGGTGCGAAGAAAACGATTTTAATTTCACGCCGGCTATTCTTATAAACGGATATGAATATCCAAAAATGTATGATAGAAAGACTTTGCCATTTTTTATAAAGGATTTCATCGAAGACGAATTTTAAATATTGACAAAATGAAATCAATAGCTGTACTAACCTGCTGGTATGGAAAATATCCGTGGTATTTTCCCTATTTTATACACTCCTGTACATTTAATCCAACTGTGGATTTTTATATTATAACAGACAATACTGACTTTATACCCGGAAAACCGGATAATGTTATCATTATATATAAAACAAAAGCCGAGATAATTGCCAATGCTTCTGCAAAATTGGGATTTACTGTAAATATTGACGACCCTTACAAGCTTTGTGATTTTAAACCTGCGTATGGTTTCTTTTTTCCGGAAATTATTAAAGGTTATGATTTTTGGGGCCAGAGCGATTTGGATATTATTTATGGAAATGTCAGGGATTTTATAACAGACGAAATGCTCGATAAGTTTGATTTTATCAGTGTGAGACATGATTACACAACGGGATGTTTTGCTTTATACAGAAATAATGAAGTAATGAATACTTTTTTTATGAGAAGTAAAGATTATAAGAAGGTATTTTCTGAATCAAAACATTTTTGTTTTGACGAATGCAGTTTTGCCTGGGATGCGTTGACAGCCGGAATGTCAATATTTGATTTACAAACAGAGGTTGAAAGTTTTACGCATCTTATTAAAAAAGCCGAACAGGAAAAAGAGATTGAAGCTCATTTTGATTTTATTCTTCTGGAAGGATTAACCGGCAGAATAACTTTTGATAATGGACGGATTTACTATAAAAATCAATTTGAAGGAATAATGTATCATTTGTTTTGGTTTAAAAAGGATTATATACCTGAGAAAACACAGAGAAAAATTCCAAACAAATATTATTTAAGTAAAACCAAAATTTATCATTCAAGATAAGTGTAGAAATAAATGAAAAATTTAAAAAAGTTTCCGAATTTTAAACAGGAAGAGTCTAAAGACTGCGGGCCAACCTGCATTAAAATGATTGCAAAATATTATGGAAAAACTGTTAATATTCAGGAACTTCGTGATTACAGTGAGACAAATCGAGGCGGGAGTAATTTATTATCATTAAGTGATGCTGTCGAAAAAATAGGGTTTAGGTCTATAGGTATTAAGTTAAATTTAAAAAGACTTGATGAAATGCCTCTGCCTTGTATCTTGTTTTGGGATAACTGCCACTATGTTGTACTGTATAATATTAAAAATAATTTTTACTACGTTTCTGACCCGGCGATTGGTTTGGTGAAATATTCTAAAGAAGATTTTGTAAAAAATTGGATTGGGAGAAAAGCCAATGAAACAACATCAGAGGGAATTGCTTTATTTTTAGAACCTACTCCAAAATTTTATCAAAGTGAATTTGATGCGGAAGAAAAAAATACAGTTGGATTTTCTTTGTTAGCCAAATACATACTGCCTTATAAGTCTTTTGTTGTACAGCTGGTTATTGGCTTAATAGCGGGGAGTTTTTTGCAGCTTATTTTTCCTTTTCTTACGCAGAGTATTATAGATATTGGTGTACAAAACAGAAGTATTCATTTTATTTATTTAATTCTTTTTGCGCAGTTATTTCTGTTTTTTGGAAAATCAGCTTTAGATCTTATCCGCAGCTGGATACTGCTGCATCTTTCTACCCGAATAAACATCTCGCTTATTTCAGATTTCTTTATTAAATTAATGAATCTTCCCATTTCATTTTTTGATGTAAGAATGACTGGAGATATTCTGCAGCGTATTAATGATCATCACAGAATAGAGCGTATATTAACCACTTCGTCACTTAATGTTTTGTTTTCTACGATTAATATGGTAATCATGGGATGCGTTTTGGCGTATTATAATATCCAGATTTTTGTAGTGTTTTTTCTTGGGAGTTTCTTTTATTTTCTTTGGATGGCACTTTTTCTTAAAAAAAGAGAAGTTCTCGATTATAAACGTTTTGCAGAAATAAGCAACGAGCAGAGTAAAGTTATTGAGCTTGTAAACGGTATGCAGGAAATAAAGCTTCATAATGCCGAAAAACAAAAACGTTGGGGCTGGGAATATATACAGGCAAGACTTTTTAGAGTTTCTATGAAAGCATTAATATTAGAACAGACACAAACCGTAGGTTCAAACTTTATTAATGAATTAAAAAACATAATTATAATTTTCTTCTCGGCAAAACTGGTTATTGACGGTTCCATTACACTAGGTATGATGCTCGCAATTAGTTCAATTGTTGGAAGCTTAAACGGCCCGATAACGCAGCTGGTTGATTTTGTGAGAGAATTTCAGGATGCTAAAATATCGATGGGGCGCTTATCTGAAATACACCAAAGAGAAGACGAGGTTGAGCAGGAACAGCATCAGACTCATGATGTTCCAAAAGATTTTGATATGATTATTAATAATTTGTCTTTTCGTTACACAGGATCAGACACCCCTGTTCTTAAAGATTTAAATCTTACCATACCAGCCAATAAAATTACGGCTATAGTAGGAACAAGCGGCAGCGGTAAAACAACTTTAATGAAACTGCTGCTCAAGTTTTACGAGCCGGATAAAGGAGAGATAATTCTTGCGGCTCAAAGTGAAAATGCCTTTTATTCAACATCTCTTTCAATGATAGCGCAAAAAGCGTGGCGCGGCTGTATTGGCGCTGTTATGCAGGAAGGCTTTATTTTTAATGATACAATCGCAAACAATATTGCAATTGGTGAAGACAGGATTGATAAAAAAAGACTGCTGTATGCTGCAGATGTGGCTAATATAATGAGTTACATTAATGAACAGCCTTTGGGTTTTAATACTATGATTGGTTCTGAAGGAATAGGAATGAGTACAGGACAAAAACAAAGACTTCTTATTGCAAGAGCGGTTTACAAAAATCCCGAAATGTTGTTTTTTGATGAAGCTACTTCGGCACTTGATGCGAATAATGAAAAAGAAATTATGCATAAACTGAATCTTTTTTTTAAAGATAAAACCGTTGTGGTTATTGCACACCGATTAAGTACAGTAATGAATGCTGATCAGATTGTAGTTTTAGACAAAGGAAAAATTATCGAAATAGGAAATCATACTACTCTTGTAGAGCAGAGAGGAAATTATTTTGAGTTGGTTAAAAATCAATTACAGCTTGGAAATTAAATTATGGAGCAGGATATTACACTAGAATTAAGAAGTGAAGAAATTCAGGATGTGCTTTCAAAAACACCCATTTGGATGATTCGATGGGGGACGATTGTAATATTTTCAATAATCGTTATACTGTTTTATGTATCATACATTATAAGATATCCGGATGTTGTAAGTACAGAAATTGTGATTACAACTAATATTCCGCCGGAAAAATTAGTCTCTAAATCATCCGGCCGAATAGAAGCCATATTAATTAACGATAAAGCAACAGTTAAAAAGAATACGACACTGGCAGTTATTGAAAATTCGGCAAATTATAAAGATGTGTTTTTACTCAAAAAGATTATTGCTGATTTTGATATTAACGATACAAAAAAAGAATTTCCTTTTGCCGTAATGAAAAACAAACAACTGGGTGAAATTGAAAGTGCTTTTGCTATTTTTCAAAAAGACTATGAAGTTGAAAAACTAAATGAAAATTTACATCCTTTTGACGTTGAAAATAAAGCTCAGGTTTCTGAAAAAACTCAAATTAAAGAAAGATTAGAAATTTTACAGCAGCAAAAAGAAATTAATGAAAGCGAACTTCAGCTTCAGAAAAACGAAATAGGCCGATTTGGAATTCTTTTTAATAAAGGAATTATATCGGCTCAGGAAATGGAAACTAAAAAGCTCAGCTATCTGCAGGCTCAGAAAAATTACAAAACCTTATTGTCATCGATTTCACAGTTAAAATCTTCTTTGATCGATAATACAAAAATGGGACATAATTTGCAGATAAGCAGCACTAAAGAAGAAGTGAATCTAAACAGGAATATGGCACAGTCTTTTTATCAGCTGAAAAAAGTGATAAAGGAATGGGAGCTTACAAATACCTTAAGATCTTCGGTTAGCGGCGTAGTCACTTTTTTGCAGGTTTGGACAGAAAACCAAACGATTAATGAAGGAGATAATGTTTTTTCGATTATTCCGGATAAAGAAAATGGTTTTGTTGGAAAAGTAAAAGCAACACCTTTAAACTCAGGAAAAATAAAAGTTGGTCAAAACGTAAACATAAGACTGGCTAATTTTCCCGATAGGGAATTTGGTGTTTTAAGGGGCAAAATTCATAATATTTCGCTGGTTCCGGACAAAGATGGAAACTTATTGTTAGACGTTTCACTTCCAGATGGTTTGCAGACATCTTACAGGAAAAAAATACCATTTCAGCAGGAAATGAAAGGAAAAGCAGAAATCCTGACAGAAGACTTAAGATTAATAGAAAGGATTTTATATCAGTTCAAAAGTATTTTTGAGCAGGTTTAGTCTTCTGCTTTTTTTATATATAGAGCCTGTAAGCTTAATGTTTACAGGCTTTTTTATGGATTAATGAGATTGTAATCGAGTTTCTAATTCAAATTATTTTATAAAAACTTGAAAAAATAAAAAAAATAGAATAGGGGTAAAACAAGATTCGGTTGTATTACTTCTAAAGTGCATTTAATTAAAACCTATTTCGATCATGGTTAAAATCATTAATTATCTATTTTTTAAGTTGATGTTTTTTGTGAATGGTCTGCTTTAATCAAAAAAATATATTAAATATAAAAAGTATCTATCTTTGATTGAATGTCAAACTGTTTTTGTGAAGTATAGTAATACAGATCATATTTTTATGAATAATAAAAATGAAGCTGCTTTTGAAAAGGTTTTTAAAGCCTACTTCAAAGGCCTTCATGCATTTGCCTATACTTTTATAAAAGATGAAATTATTGCAGAAGAAATTGTGCAGAATGTATTCTTTCGAATTTGGGAAAAAAAGGAACAATTGCAGATTGATGATTCATTAAAGTCTTATTTGTATCGATCTGTTCATAACGAAAGTTTAAATCACATTAAACATTTAAAAGTAAAAACTTCTTTTCAATTAGAGTATTCAGGTAATATGGAACCTTTAAATCAGGATGCATCAAATCAAATGATTGCCGCCGAACTTGAAACCAAAATTCAAAAAGCAATTAATGAATTACCACAGCAGTGCCGTATCATTTTTCAAATGAGCCGTTTTGAGCAGCTTAAATACCAGCAAATTGCAGATCAATTGAATATTTCCATCAAAACAGTTGAAAATCAAATGGGTAAAGCTCTTAAAGTAATGCGTTTAAAACTAATTGAATATCTTCCTTTTTTATTGTTCTTAATCAATTTAATTCGAAGATCATGAGCCAAAATAATAGGAATATGAATGATGATGTACTAGTGAAATATCTAGTTGGCGAAACTGATGCAGACGAAAATGCAATGGTAAAAAAATGGCTGGATGCCAGTGATAACAATTTAAAATACTACAACGATTTTAAGAAAATATGGGAAGATAGTCTTTTAATTGCTGCCAAAAATACAACTGTAAATGAAAATGAAGCGTGGGAGCGATTTCAAAACCGTATCCATAAAAAAGAAACATCGGTTATTTTAAACAAATCATACAGTTATTGGCAGATAGCAGCTTCGATTATCTTAATTATTGGTTTAGGATGGTTTGGTTATACTTATTTTGAAAATAAATCAGATGATGCAATAATTCAGATATATGCATCAAACAGGGCTAAAAATGATACTTTACCAGATGGTACAATTGTCACACTGAACAAAAACTCGTTATTGTCTTATAAAAAATTTACAGGCAGTACCAGACCTGTTACTCTAAAAGGAGAGGCTTTTTTTAAGGTTTCTCCCAATAAAACAAAACCTTTTATTATTCATATTAATGATGTCACAGTTAAAGTAATAGGAACATCTTTTAATGTGAAAAACAAAAACGGAAAAACCACCGTAAATGTGGAAACTGGAATTGTAAAAGTGAGCAGAAATAAAGATGAGGTAGAATTAATACATGGAGAAAAAGTAGTCATTGCCAATCAGCTGGCAGGATTATTTAAAAGTGTCAGCAAAGGCCGTTTATACAATTTTTACCGCAATAGAGAATTAGTCTGTGATGAAACACCGCTGCAGGAATTAGTAGATGCTCTTAACGAAATATACAATGTTAACATTGTTATTAAATCAACGTCTTTACAGGAAAAACCATTAACGACAACATTTAAAGATCAATCATTAGATCAGATTTTAGAAGTGATTCAGGAAACATTTACCATTAAAATCGAACGTACAAATAATCAAATACTATTAGAGTAATTCTTTTTTATATGCTCAGCAACACAAAGTTTATTTTTGCACCCATTTTATTTCTACTTATTTCGGGTGTTTTTTTTAAAGTAAATGCTCAATCTATATTAGATAACGAAATATCTGTTCATGCAGATAAGAAACCATTAGGCAGTATTTTGGATTTAATGGAAGAAAAAGGAAATTTTAGATTTGCTTATTACAGCAAATTAGTTGTAAAGGATAGTGTTGTCAGCATTCATGCCGATAAATCTACCATAAAAGGAGTTTTAGATCAGCTGTTAAGCAATAAATACGAGTATAAAGAATCGCCGGGGTTTATTATTGTACGTTATGCTCCATTAGAGCTTGCTCTTGTGTTAGAAAAGAATAATAGTACCAGTGACGGACAGCAGATCGTCAGCGGTTATATTATAGATACAGAGACTAACAATCGTATCGAAAATGTGAGTGTACTGGAGAAGAATGTCCTGCAGTCTACATTAACCAATAAAGATGGGGCTTTTGAACTCCGATTAAAAAATGCTCCCCAGACTATCGAACTCACGGCTGTGAAAGAAAATTATAAAACCGTGACGATGCTGTTTCTTTCTGAAATTAAGATTCAGATGGGAAATAGAAAATCGACATCAGATTATATAGATGGGGATTTTTCGGCAATAGAAAGATCAGGAATTGGCCGTTTTTTTATTTCTTCTAAACAAAAAATACAATCGCTTAATTTGGGAGGATTTATTTCTAAAGTTCCTGTACAGGCTTCCCTAATTCCGAGTATCAGTACACGAGGTATGATGAATACGCAGATTGTCAACAATTTTTCTTTAAATGTGTTAGGCGGTTATAATGCGGGCGTGCGCGGATTAGAAATGGCAGGGCTTTACAATATTAACCGTATGAATGTTGAAGCGCTTCAAATAGCAGGAATATTTAATACTGTTGGAGGATCTGTAAACGGACTTCAATTGGCCGGAATCTATAATAATGTTTTTGGTAATCTTAACGGTTTACAAATAAGCGGAATTCATAATAGTGTAAAAGGTTCACAAATTGGTCTGCAAATGAGTGGTATTTATAACAATGTTTATAAAGATTCAAAAGGACTTCAAATTGCAGGAATTCATAATACTGTAAATGGTTCTCAAAACGGATTGCAGTTATCCGGTATTTATAATATTGGAAAAGATACTGTGCGAGGTGCTCAAATTACCGGACTTTTTAATTATGCCAAAGAATTACATGGAGTTCAGTTTGGATTGGTAAATATCACAGATTCAGAATCTGGATATAGTTTTGGTTTATTAAACTTTAAAAAAGGCGGTTATAAAAAAATCAGTATTACAAGTAATGAAATTTCAGATATAAATCTCTCTATAAAAACCGGAGATCACAAAATGTATACTATTTTGATGGCTGGCGCAAGCGAACAAAAAGAAGAAGAAAAAATGTTTTCTTTTGGAATTGGAGTAGGAAAAAGCATTCCGTTAGGGAAACGTTTTACTTATAATCCCGAATTTAGTTCGCAATATCTTTATTTGGGAAATTGGGATCGATACAATTCCTTATCTAAATTTGATTCTGCTTTTTCTTTTCAATTATTCAAAGGTTTAGCTATATCTGCAGGACCATCTTTTAATTTATACTGGTCTGAAAAGAAAGATAAAAATGGCAGTGTAAATACTTCTACATTTGTTCAGGATCGTACCAAACGTTATAATATAATCAATAATAACAGCAAAGACATTATTGGATGGATAGGCTGGAGTTTTGGAATAACGTTGTTTTAATGATATAAAAAAAGCGGAAAAACATATTGTTTTTCCGCTTTTTTGTGGAGTCGCCGGGAATCGAACCCGGGTCCAAACAAGCAACTAAAGAGCTTTCTACACGCTTATTTCCTGATTAGATTTTCGATGTTAAGCTAGGCCAGAAACAGCCACCGAACACTTATCTTCTTAATTTTCGAAACCCACCCGAAGCTCATGGATATCTAGGTTTATTTTTACGGTTCCCCTGAACGGAACGCCACAAACCAAGGCTTTCCAGGAGAATCCAGCTTCTCTACCTTGTAGAGACGTGGCGCAATCTTACTATGATTCGGATTATGCAGCTAAAGCGTAATTATTTTCGCCGTGTAAAAGTTTGAGATCTTATATTTACGAGCAAGGTCTCAATGCTCGACGTGCTTACTGTTCAATTCGACTTGCTGTCAAAACCAGTCGACCCCAAAAAATAAGTCTGCAAATTTAGAGTATTTGAAATTACTTTCTGCTAAAATTTTTAAAAAAAAGTCATAAAGTCCAAAGTCGAAAGTCCAAAGTCAGCATTGGCAATGTTTTTAAGACTTTACGACTTTTGACTTTCGTCTTTACGACAATAATTTTACTCTTCGTCTTTAAAATTAAAAGGATAATCGCCAAAAATAGGAGCCAGTTTACGAACTGCATAAGTGTTTCTTGTCATCTTATTAGACAATGCAATGATCGTAACATGTTCTTTCATCAAAGTAATATAAGATGAGGTATTTCCGTGCCACCAGCCATTATGGAAATAAAAATTCTGACCGGTTTCCCAATTAATCATTCTAATTCCTAAACCGTAATTTTTAGTTCCTTTACGCTCGTTGCTGTAGCCGGTATATACTTGTTTCAGTAATTCAGGTTTCAAAAAGTCAGGTGATTGTCTGGCGCGGTCAAATTTTAACAAATCTCGTGCAGTCGAGAAAATGTTTTTATCTCCGTAAACATTATCTAAATAATCAAAACCTATTTCTACACCATTTCCTTTATAAGAAGGAACAATTTTTTTTCTGTCTTTATCATCATCAAAAACATAGGTATGAGTCATTCCCAAAGGTTTAAAAATCATTTCAGACATTGCTTCTTTATAACTTAAGCCTGTAATTTTCTCAATAATAAGTGCCAGCATTGCATAATTAGTATTGCAATAGCTGAAACGTGTTCCTGTTTTAGATTCTAAACCAATATCTTTCGTGGCAAGAATATCTAAAATATCTTTGTTTGTAAGCTGGTTGTGTCTATCCCAAATAGATTTATCTCTATCTGTAAAATAAGCATAATTACGCATTCCGGTACGGTGGTCTAAAAGCATTCTAATCGTGCATTCTTCGTAAGGAAACGTTTTTAAAATCGTATTTACTTTTTGGTCTAATTCTATTTTACCTGCATTAACCAGTTTTAAAACGGCTGTAGCAGTTAGAACTTTACTAACAGAAGCAATTTGTACCGGAGTTTCGGGTGTTATTTTTGTCCCTTCGTTTTTATTAGCAAAACCATTATATCTTTCGAAGATAATCTGGCCATTTCGGGCAACTAAAAAGCTTCCGTTCATTGTATTATTAGGCCAGTTTTTGTTGTAAAAATGATTTATTCTTCCAACAACGGAGTTTTTATAAGCTTGAGAAACTTTAGGTTCAGGACCTAACGGCTTCATTTTAGGTAAAGTATCTTCGACTGTTTGGGTAGCAGCTGTTTGTGTTTTTTTGTCATTACCACAAGAACTTAAAACTAATACTGTAAAAAGTATTTGTGGTATCTTTGTTTTTTTAAGGAAAATCATTTGCATCGTTCTTTAAAAACAAATATATCGAATTCAATTTTGTTGTTTTCTCAATTTTGAGGCTTAAAAACGTGTTTTTTAACATAGTTTTAACAGGTTGTTTTTTTAGAGCTTTGTTTTTCAGCTAGTAACGGTTTCGAAACATTCTAAATTACATTTTCGAAACAAAATTTTAACTATATTTGTTATATTTGAAACAAATAACCTTTAAAAAGTTATATTATTAAACTATCAAAAACCTATTTAAATGAAGTTTGGAATTATTAAAGAAAGAAAAAATCCGCCGGATAGAAGAGTTGTTTTTTCTCCTAATGAACTGACAAAATTAAAGCAGTCTTATCACGAAGCATCTGTTGAGGTAGAAAGCTCAGATATCAGGATATTCTCTGATGAAGCGTATAAAAATATGGGAATAACGGTTACTGATGACATTTCGAACTGTGACGTTTTATTTGGAGTAAAAGAAGTTCCTGTAGAAAATTTAATTCCAAATAAAGCCTATTTCTTCTTTTCGCATACAATTAAAAAACAGCCTCATAATAGAAAATTACTTCAGGCAGTTTTAGAGAAAAATATTGATTTATACGATCACGAAACCATTGTTGATGCAAATGATCATCGTTTAATTGGTTTTGGGAAATATGCCGGAATGGTTGGGGTTTATAACGGAATCCGTGCTTTTGGAATTAAGTTTGAATTGTTTAAACTGCCAAAAGCTGAATCTCTTTCAGGAAAAGATGCATTAATTGCACAGCTGAAACGTATTACAATGCCAGCCTTAAAATTTGTAGTTACCGGAACTGGAAAAGTTGGGAGCGGAGCAAAAGAAATTCTGGACGCTATTAAAGTAAAAGAAATTACAGTTGATAATTATCTAACTAAAAAATATACACAAGCTGTATATGTTCAGTTAGATGTTTTAGAATATAATAAACGTCTTGACGGACAGGTTTTAGATTTCAAGGATTTTGTCGATCATCCGCAAGAGTATACTTCAGATTTCGAGAAGTTTACAAAAGTGTCTGATATTTATTTTGCGGGTCATTTTCATGCAAATAATGCTCCAATGATTTTAACGAGAGAAATGCTGAACGCGAGCGATTGTAAATTAAAAGTTGTAGCCGATATCTCCTGTGATGTAAACGGACCTATTGCATGTACAATTCGTTCTTCGACGATTGAAGAACCTTTATACGGTTATTTTCCTTTTGAAGATAAAGAAGTAGACTTTTTTCATCCTGCAGCTGTTGCCGTTATGGCGGTTGATAACCTGCCATGTGAAATTCCAAAAGACGCCAGCGAAGGTTTTGGCGAACAGTTTATGGAACATGTTATTCCGGCTTTTTTCAACGGAGATAAAGACGGAATCTTAAAACGTGCCAAAATCACTGAAAACGGGAAATTGACGGAGAGATTTAGCTATCTGCAAGACTATGTTAATAATGGTTAATTGTAAATTATAAATTAAAAAGCCTGAAATTGATATTTCAGGCTTTTATTTTTTGTCACCCTGAGCGAAGTCGAAGGGCTTTACACATAAAAGACTTCGACTTCGCTCAGTTTGACAATGAATCATTTTTTTCTGAATGATGATAATTAACAATTCACCATTAACAATTCACATTAAATTAAACCATATCTTCGGGTTTAACCCAGGCATCAAAATCTTCTGATGTTACATAACCTAAGCGAACCGCTTCTTCTTTTAAAGTAGTTCCGTTTTTGTGAGCAGTTTGAGCGATTTCGGCCGCTTTATAATAGCCAATTTTAGTATTCAAAGCCGTAACCAGCATAAGTGAATTGTCTACCAGTTCTTTGATTCGTTTATGATTTGGCTCGATTCCTTGCGCGCAATGTTCATCAAATGAAACGCAGGCATCTCCCAATAATCGTGCAGATTGTAAAAAGTTGGCTGCCATAACAGGTTTAAAAACATTTAGTTCATAATGTCCCTGCATACCGCCAACCGCAATTGCCATATCGTTTCCTATAACCTGAGCACAAACCATTGTTAAAGCTTCACATTGCGTTGGATTTACTTTTCCAGGCATAATAGAGGATCCCGGTTCGTTTTCGGGAATGTGAATTTCGCCAATACCGGAACGCGGCCCTGATGCCAGCATTCTAACATCGTTTGCGATTTTATTTAACGAAACAGCCAGTTGTTTTAAAGCACCGTGTGTTTCTACTATTGCATCGTGTGCAGCTAAAGCTTCAAATTTATTTTCAGCTGTTACAAAAGGATGATTTGTAAACTTCGCAATATATTCGGCAACTTTTACATCGTAACCTTTTGGAGTATTCAGTCCGGTTCCAACAGCGGTTCCTCCCAAAGCGATTTCAGACAAATGTGCTAAAGTATTTTTTAAAGCTTTTAATCCAAATGCTAATTGAGCTGCGTAACCTGAAATTTCCTGTCCTAAAGTTAAAGGCGTAGCGTCCATTAAGTGTGTACGTCCAATTTTTACAACGTCTTTAAATTCAGCTGCTTTTTTAACTAAAGTAGCGTGCAGTTTTTCAACTCCAGGTATTGTCGTTTCAACAACCATTTTATAAGCAGCAATATGCATTCCGGTTGGGAAAGTGTCATTTGATGACTGCGATTTATTAACATCATCATTTGCTTTGATGAATTGCTCGCCTTCGCCAATTTCAAAACCTTTAAGAACCTGAGCGCGGTTAGCAATTACTTCATTAACATTCATATTGCTTTGCGTTCCTGAACCTGTCTGCCAGATTACAAGAGGGAATTGATCGTCCAGCTTTCCTTCCAGAATTTCGTCGCATACAGCGGCAATAGCATCTCTTTTTTCTATTGGCAGTACACCTAGATCATAATTGGCGTAAGCTGCCGCTTTTTTTAGATATGCAAAACCTTCGATGATTTCCTGAGGCATCGATCCTGAATTTCCAATTTTAAAATTATTTCGAGAACGTTCTGTCTGCGCACCCCAATATTTATCGGCTGGGACCTGAACTTCGCCCATGGTGTCTTTTTCTATTCTGTATTTCATTTTGTTGTAAATATGTTGTTTGTAAAAATGTATTCAGTTAAATTTTTGATTTTCTGAGTTGAAAAATGAAGTTCTTTTGAAAAGGATGGTCTAGCCCTGATGGAAGCGGCATCCTTTTGTGGCGGTGTTCGCTGCAAAAGATGTAGCGGACAGCAGGTTTCAGCTCCTTAAAATACTCATGTTCTTCTAATTTAGATAGTTGAATAATATGCGAAAAAAATCCTTATTTAAAATGAGTATAAATATACGGATAAATGTTATTTCACGAAAATTGATTTAGATTTTATTGCTGAGGAAAAATATATACCCTACATTTGTGGTAACATTCAAAAATTCCGGAAAACATGTTTGAATTTTCACAGTACTTAGGCTTTTTACTTTTCTTAACCATACTAACTATAGGGTTTTGGTTAATGTTTTTCTTGGTTGGTTTCGTATCTTATTGGGTTACGGGAGCTAGCTGGGAAATGATCAAAGAAAAGAGAGCTAAAAAAAGACAAGAAGAACAATCAATTTAATTAAAATTGATTTCATTAAAAAAGAACCCTTTTGGGTTCTTTTTTTTGTGCCAAAAAAAATCCAAATTCCAATGAGAGTTAATCAATTGGAATTTGGATTTTTTATATTGGAATTTAGCAAATGCTATCCAGGGAAATCTCCGCCGCCTTCACCGCCGCCATCATTTTTAGGCTGTGCGTTTTTGTCTCTTTCGCTTTTCGGTTTGTTGAAACGATAGGTAAATGACAAGTTAAATTGACGTTTACGGAACTGCATTTCACTATACGATTTCTGACTTTCAAGAGTAGTATCATTTTGAAGATACGTATATGATCTCATAATTCGTGAATTAAAGATATCGCTGATGTTAAAAGCAATAGTAGCTTTGTCTTTTAAAATATCTTTGCTTAAAGCTGTATTCATTGAAAACTGATCAAGGTTTTTTCCTTGTGCAGTTTTTTGTTCTCCGTTGTAAGTTCCGTTTAACTGCCAGTCAATTTTGTATGGCAATGTAACTTTTGAGTTGATTCTCGCAAACCAAGTGTTGGCTTGATTGTCAAGATTTTGCACAACTAAGTTACCCTGCGTATCTGTGTAAGTGTTTTCTCCGGTTGTTTTTACATTGTAAAGATTGAAGTTACTGTTTAATCTCCACCATTTAAATGGAGTGTAATTAAAGGTAAATTCGAAACCATATTTTTGCTCTCTTCCTAAGTTAATAGGACGGCTTAAAATAACTGGAATTCCATCTACATTATCACCATTTGGCGTTCTGACAAAACTGAAAACATCTTTTGTGTTTTCGAAATAAGCAGAAGTACTGAAAGTTACTTTCTCCCATCTTTTAATATATCCTACATCATATTTATCTGTTAATGATGGATCTAAGTCAGGATTTCCCTGAAAAATATTAATGTTACTTGAATAGTTAAGCGCCGGATTCATGAAACGTCCTCTTGGTCTGGTTAAACGTTTACTATAGCTGGCAGTCAAGTTGCTCTGATCTGAAATTTCGTAGCTGATAAAAGCACTTGGAAACAGATTGTTGTATTTTTTTGTATTGAATTGGCTGTTATCCAATAAGTTTACCTGAATATTTGTGTCTTCCCAGCGTAAACCAAATAAATAAGAGAATTTGTTCACTTTTAAACCATATTGTGTATAAAGCGCATTGATGTTCTCTTTGTATTCTAAAGTATTTGATTTGTTTGGATCTTTAACATAGTTTTCGTCTGTAACGTAATATTCGTTGTTTAAGTCTCCAAAACTTCCTTTATAACCTGCTTCAAACTGGCTTCCTTTTCCTAAAGGCAGTACATAATCAGCTTGTAGTAAAACTTGTTTTTGTACCTGATCGTTTAAAGTTGTATTAAAATTTGGCGAAGCTGTAATAATACCATCACTGTTATCAGTGTTTCTGGAAACTGATAAATCAGCAGTAAGTTTATGTCCTTTATCGTTGAAGTTTTTGATTAAGTTCGAAGTAAATTCTACGTTCTCGCTTCCAGTATCAGTATTGTTTAAGCGATAGGTGCTTCCTGTAAAAGCACGTGCAGCATCAAAATTATTGTAGTTAATCAGGTCTTTGTCTTCTCCTGTATTTTTTTGATAATTGATAGCGTTTGTCCAGAATGTAGTAGGAGTAATTGTCCATTCAACACCGCCTCTGGCATTAAAACCATTTCTAATTCTTTTAGTGTCACGATCTTCATCTAAATATCCTTTAGGAGACCCGTCGGCATTATAATAAGATGTGTTTGTTAAACCACCGCCTTCGTTGGTTCTGTAGTTATAACCTGCGGTAGTAAAGTAGTTTAATTTTTCAGTTTTATAATTTACGTTGGCACTTAAACCATACGTTTCAGGAAGCCCTGTTGAAGCAATAAAAGTTCCGTTGAAACCTTGATTTTTACCTTTTTTAAGAACTATATTAATAATCCCTGATCCACCTTCGGCGTCATAACGTGCAGATGGATTGGTGATAACTTCTACTTTTTCGATAGCATCTGCAGGAAGCTGACGCAATGCTTCAGCCACGTTTATGGCTTGTGAAGGTCTTCCGTCAATTAAAATACGGATATTGTCACTTCCTCTTAAACTTACATTTCCTTCAGAATCGACAGAAACAGAAGGTACGTTATCTAAAACATCACTTACTGTTCCGCCTTTTACCATCATGTCCTGACCAACATTGTAAACTTTTTTATCAAGTTTTATTTCTACTGTCGATTTTTCGGCACGAACCACAACTTCATTTAGCTGTGCAGCATCTTCGGATAAGTTTACAACACCTAAATTAGTGTCGTCCTGAATGCTTTTTTGTTTAATTTCAGTAGATTTAAACGAAATGAATTCTACTTTTATATTGTACGTTCCCGGAGCAACGGCAACTTCAAATTCTCCTTTAGGGTTGGTTATACCGCCTGCAATAACTTTTGTATCATTTGGTGCCATGATCGAAATCGTAGCATATTCTAGAGGTTGTTTAGTTACTTTTTCAAAAACTTTTCCGGTAACCTTAACCTTGTTTTTTGCAGGAGGTCCTTGTTGTGCATAGTTGTAAAAGCTTGTAAAAAACAGCACAAGCATTACAGCAAAATTGATTTGTTTCATTTTTTTTCTGGTTTCTTTTTCTTCTTAGATGGCAAATGTACCTTTTGGTTTAAAGAGAAAGATCACAAAAAAATGTTAACAGTGTATTTTAGAATCAATCTAAAAAAGAAGCGACTTTATCTAAATCTCGCCCAATAATAGCTTTTCCGTCTTTTACAACAATTGGTCTTTCAATTAAAATTGGGTTATCGACCATAGCCTGAATCGTTTCATCTTCAGTTAAATCTTTTCCTTTGTAATTTTCAATCCAGATTTTTTCTTTTGTTCGAACTAATTCAGCTGGTTTTAAATTTAGTTTTTTAAGAAGTTCTTTCAGATCGTCAAAACTTGGAGTTTCTGTTAAATAAGGAATTATTTCATACTCTTGTTTTGTATCTTCAACAAAAGCCAGACAATTTCTTGATTTTCCACAGCGTGGGTTATGGTAAATTTGTATCATTTTCTTATATTTAAAGTCTACTAAATTGATTTATTAAAAATTACATTTTAGGAATAACAAAAATAGAACTTACTATTTAAATTAAAATCTCATTTTAAAACTTTTAATTATATGTTTTTAGAGCAAGGAGTTAAACCAGAAAATAAATTTTGGAAATATCTTATAGGATCAGTTTTTATTATAACAGCTTCATTTATTGGTCAGATTCCTTTTTCGGCAGCAGTTCTTGTTAAACATTTTAAGGACAAAAAAGGTTTTCCAACGGATAATGATGCTGCATTAAAAATATTTGAACCTAATTTGACTTTGTTTTTAGTTATGATTTCGTTTCTTTTTGCCTTTGCCGGAATTTATTTTGTGGTAAAATATCTGCACAATCAAACGCTATTGTCAGTAACAACATCAAGGGCAAAAGTAGATTGGAACAGAATTGTTTTTTCTTTTCTCTTATGGGCACTTTTCTCCATTATAAGTTTTTCAGTTTTATATTTTCAATCTCCTGAAGAGTTTGTGTGGAATTTTAAACTAATTCCCTTTTTAATTTTAGTAGTGTTAGGTACAGTTTTAATTCCTATTCAAACTAGTACCGAAGAATATGTTTTTCGAGGATATTTAATGCAGGGATTTGCTAATCTGGCCCGCAATAAATGGTTTCCTTTAATGATGACTTCCATAATATTTGGTTCAATGCACATCCTGAACCCTGAGGTTGAAAAAATGGGATATGTAATTATGGTTTATTATATAGGAACCGGATTGTTTCTTGGAGTAATTACATTGATGGATGAAGGAATGGAACTTGCTTTGGGATTTCATGCGGCTAACAATCTTGTTGGAGCCTTATTAGTAACCTCAGATTGGTCTGTTTTTCAAACGCATTCTATTTTTAAAGATATGTCGGAGCCTTCTGCTGGGGCCGATGTCATTTTACCGGTTGTTATAGTTTATCCTATTTTGCTTTTTATTTTCAGCAAAAAATACAAATGGACGAACTGGAAAGAAAAACTAACCGGAACAATTGACGAAAAAAATAATGAAACAGCAGAATTTTTAAACTTAAATTAAAATTTATTATGCTAAACTTAACTCATAAAAACGTACATAACTATTTTAAGCTCGACGGCTACCATTTAAACGCAGCTGATTTATGCCGAATTGGCTACAGTTTTATTAAAGAAGGCGATGCCTATGAGCGCGCAATTGGTGAATTTTTTCTGGATTGGTTCGATCATAAGGACTATATCGAAATGACAACATCCGGAACAACCGGACTTCCTAAATTAGTAAGGTTAGAAAAACAAGCCATGATTCAGTCTGCATTGGCAACAGGAGATTTCTTCGGATTAGAGCCGGGAAATAAAGCATTATTATGTCTTCCGACTCAGTTTATTGCAGGAAAAATGATGCTTGTGCGCAGTTTGATTTTAGGTCTGGAATTAGATGTTACACTACCAAGTACAGAGCCTTTGGCTTACAATAATAAGCAATATGATTTTGTAGCAATGGTTCCGTTACAAGTGCAAAATTCAATTGAAAAGCTGGGAAACATCAAAAAGCTGATTATTGGCGGTGCAAAAATGGATAGTGCTCTCGAAGAAAAGCTTTTACCGTTAAAGAAAACAGAAATTTACGAAACCTATGGAATGACAGAAACAATTACGCATATTGCAGCTAAAAAAGTAGGTGAAACTGCTTTTACGATTCTGCCAAATGTCAAAATTGAGAAAGATGACCGCGGTTGTCTGGTTATTTATGTTGCTTCGATTTCTGATGAACCAATTGTAACCAATGATTTAGTTGATTTAGTAAATGAAAATCAGTTTGTTTTTTTGGGAAGAATCGATAATGTCATTAACAGCGGGGGAGTAAAGCTGATTCCTGAGCAAATTGAAGCTAAATTAACAGGCAGAATTACAAGCCGATTTTTTGTAACTGGTGTTCCTGATACAGTTTTAGGAGAAAAATTGATTTTAGTAATTGAAGGGGAGAAGTATGATTTTTCGGCTGATTTTTTTGATGTTTTAGGAAAGTTTGAAAAACCCAAAGAAATAGTTTTTGTTCCGAAATTTAAAGAAAATGAAAACGGAAAGTTATTACGCAAATCTAGTTTGAAAGTTTAAAACTTTAATTTGAGGAGTATTCTTTTTTATTAATATATAATCTCTAAGAGATATTTTGAGAACTCCTTTTGGAGTTGTAGATCTAGATAAGAACCCCATAAAAAATAAATCCCAAATTTTAATTTTTACAATTGAAATTTGGGATTTGTTGTATTGGGATTTCCAAGTAAATTGGAATTTGATCTTATTTTTTTCTTTCCAAAAGTGCCATATAAAATCCGTCAAAACCAGATTCTGAAGCCAGTAATTTACGATCTTCAATAAAGGTAAACTGCTGTCCTATTTCTGTTTTTAAGAATTTCTCTACTTGTTCCTGATTTTCAGATGGTAAAACAGAACAAGTCGCATAAACTAATTTTCCTCCTGGTTTTACAATTTTAGAATAGCTTTCTAAAACTTCACTTTGAACTTTGCGAATGTTATCGATAAATTCAGGTTGTAATTTCCATTTAGAATCAGGATTTCTTTTTAAAACACCTAATCCGCTGCAAGGCGCATCAATTAAAACACGGTCTGCTTTTTCATGCAGTTTTTTAATCACTTTTGTAGTGTCAATAATGCGGTATTCAATATTAAAAGCACCATTTCTTTTGGCTCTTAACTTTAACTGCTTTAGTTTGCTTTCGTACAAATCCATTGCAATCAGCTGCCCTTTATTTTCCATTAAAGAAGCAATATGCAATGTTTTTCCTCCAGCTCCAGCACAAGTATCTACAACACGCATTCCCGGTTTTACA
This sequence comes from Flavobacterium sp. KACC 22758, assembly GCF_028736135.1. Taxonomy (NCBI): domain Bacteria; kingdom Pseudomonadati; phylum Bacteroidota; class Flavobacteriia; order Flavobacteriales; family Flavobacteriaceae; genus Flavobacterium; species Flavobacterium sp. KACC 22758. The sequence goes on along the minus strand of NZ_CP117878.1, from coordinate 4,217,057 downwards.
TCAAGGAAACCAGCAACTAATTGTGAGTTAGCATCCTGAACCTCAAAAAGTCCTTGTTTAAAAGCATCTGTTAAAAATACGTTTGCTCTTTCTTTTAAAACTAAAGCTTCGGGCTGATCTTTTAAATATTCTGTTTCAATATTTAAATCCATCAAAGTATTTCTAAGACTTTCTTTAGTTCCTTTAAGAGTATTTGTTCTTAAAATAACTTTAGCCGGCTGATTTTGAGCCGTAATTTCTTTTGACCAGATTTTTTCTCCAAGTTCTTTTACGCCCAATTCGTCCATCCAGTCCGGAATAGATTCCTTTAAAGCTCTAACTTTTGAAAGCTCGTCAAAACGTCCCTTGATTTTTCTTTCAGGAGTTCCTTCTAATTGTCTCCAATCTGGAATTGGATATCCTCTTAAAACTGCCCAAACCGCGAACATTCTCCATAAATTATCTCTGTCGTAAGGTTCTTTTACTTCGGCAATTTCTGCGTATAAACGTTTCCAGCGAACAATCTCATATATCGTTTCAGCAACAAACTTCCTGTCAGAACTTCCCCAACGTTTGTCTTTTTTTAATGCTCTGGCTACCACTTTATCTGCATATTCTCCTTCATTGAAAATTGCATTTAAAGAGTCGATGGTAGTATAAACTAAATTTCTGTGTAATCTCATTTCTAATATTTGAGCTGCAAAGGTACTATTAATTGGTTGAAAGTTAAATTTTTAATTAGGATTGTTGTTTAGCTTTCATTCTCAAAACAAAAAAACACTCTGATAAAGTTTTAAAAGAGTGTTTTGTAAATAGATTTCTGCAGGCAGTTTTTATTTTGTTATTCTTGTCAGTCCAATGTTTTCCGGAGCATGAAGCACCATTGGGAATTTCTCTATTTTTACAGAGCTGCTGTCTAAACCAAAAGCTCTTTCTTCAGATAAACTCAGTTTTTTAATGAAGAAATAAGAGTTCATAATAATATTTTCGTGCCATCTTAAATCGTTGTCATTAGATAAGAACTTCTCAGACAATACAAATTTAAAATCTCCAATAATATTGTTTTTGTTTAATGACTCATAACGGCTGGTAATGTCCACTTCGCCGCGTTTTACCATATCACGAATTACTTCTCTAAACATTAAATTGATTTTAGTTGGCTCTCTAAAACCTAAGTTAAAATCGATTCTGTAAATATCGTCTTTAGCAATTTCGGTAACTTTATATTGTGTTTTATAAGGTTCTGTAAGGATGTTTACGTGTACAAACCAATAAATATCGGCTCTTTTTGGGCGTTTTTGTAAAATAGAATAAATTACTTTTTCCTCCAGCTCATCAACACGATTTGCATTTGTCATGTATACTAAATGCGTAGCATATTTAGGAATTGATAAGTCTTCACTTAATTCCATTAATACCTTTTTATAGTCGTCAATTTTGATAACTTTTGTGTAGTTTTTATTGATTTTCTTAGCTAAATACCAAATCGTCATGATTGAGATAAGCAAGATCGCAATGATTAAAGTTACATAACCGCCTTCGGCAAATTTGGTGATGTTGGCAATTAGGAAACTAAATTCGATTAATAAATAAATCGTGATAAGCGGTACCATAAAGTACAGTTTTACACGCTTCATAATTAAATAATAATTCAGCAAAATAGTCGTCATAATCATACATAATATGATGGCAAGACCATAAGCATGTTCCATATTTCCTGATTTTTCGAAGTGTAATACAATTCCAACACAACCAAAAAACAACAGCCAGTTGATTGACGGAATGTATAATTGTCCTTTAACTTCGGTAGGGTATTTAATTTTTACTTTAGGCCAGAAATTCAAACGCATTGCCTCGTTGATCAAAGTAAATGATCCGCTTATAAGAGCCTGAGATGCAATTACGGCTGCTAAAGTTGCTACTACAATTCCAAATGGTAAAAACCAATGCGGCATAATGAGGTAAAACGGATTTCCGTTTTCTCCACCTAATTGCTGTAATGTACTTCCTTCGTGATGAATTAAATAAGCAGCCTGACCAAAATAGTTTAATACTAAAGTTGTTTTTACAAAGATCCAGCTGATTCGGATATTTTTTCGTCCGCAGTGTCCCATGTCAGAGTACAAAGCCTCAGCTCCGGTAGTACATAAAAATACAAAGCCTAATACGAAGAATCCGTCAGGGTGAACCGAAAGAAGGTGATAAGCATAATAAGGATTTATAGCTTTAATAACTTCCGGAAAATGCATAATTTGGATAAAACCTAAAGTACCAAGCATGGCAAACCAAATCAGCATCATTGGTGCAAAAAACTTTCCAACAAGCTTTGTTCCAAATTGTTGTATGGTAAAAAGTATAAAAAGAATTGTAATTACAATGTAAACAATAGTTTGCGTCTGCATTGTTGGATAAAACGCCCTGATTCCTTCAACAGCTGATGAAATTGAAATTGGCGGCGTAATAATACCATCGGCAAGAAGTGCGCTTCCTCCAATTATGGCGGGTACAATGAGCCATTGAATTTTAGTTTTCTTGACTAAGGCATAAAGTGCAAAAATACCACCTTCGCCATGATTATCAGCGCTTAAAGTAATAAGAACGTATTTTATTGTAGTTTGTAATGTTAAAGTCCAAAATACACATGAAATACCTCCTAAAACAATGTCGGCATTAATTGTATGATTGCCAAGAATGGCTTTCATTACATATAATGGAGAAGTACCAATGTCTCCATAAATTATCCCTAATGTTATCAATAAACCCCCTATAGACAACTTACTATGTAAGTTTTTATGCGATGCGCTCATGTATATTTTTAATAAAAGACGGTTGCAAATTTACTGTTTTAAAACAAATTAGCGGCAATAATAATTAAAAAGATAAAAAAAAGCACAATCCCCAAATTGTGCTTTTAATTTTAAGTAAAAATTGAAATATATTTATTATCCTCTTCTCCCGCCTCCTCTAGAATTTGAACCGCTTTCTCTTTGCGGCTGGCTGTTTCCTCTTGACTCCTGGCTTGCACGAGGAGATTCAGAACGCTGTGTATTTTGAGATCTTGATGCATTTGATCTGTTTTCAGAATTCCCTCTGCTTTCAGAATAGCTTCTTGGAGATTCTGATCTTTGAACAGGAGCAGCAGATGAAGATCTGTTTGTATTTCTGTTTTCAGAATAACTTCTTGGCGATTCACTTGCTGATGAAGATGTTCTGTTAGTGTAATTTCTGTTTTCTGAGTTTCCTCTTGGCGCAGTTGCATTAGAATTATTTCTTCCGTAATCTGCTCTTGGAGTATTGTCAGTTCTTGGTGTGTTTACAGCCGCAGAATTTTCTCTGCTGGTTACACGATTTGTATTGTTGTAACTTCTGTTAGTTGTTGATCTGTTATCAGTATAATTTCTGTTTTCTGCAGAAACTCTTCCTGAGTTAGATCTGTTATAATTGTACGTATTTTGAGTTCTGTTTAGATCTCTGCTGGCCACTCTTCTTTGATCTAAGTCATATCTGTTACTTACATTTGAATGTCTGTCAGCAAAGCTGTAGTTTGGTCTCATTCTTTCGTAACCATAAGTACGTCTTGTTTCATAAATAACAGGAGCTCTATAGCTTCTTCTGGTATTTACATAGTTGTAGCTGTTATGAACATTAATACACACATTTATGTTATTTCTGTATCTGTAAACAGGATAAGGTCTCCACGCTGTGTAATAAGTTGGGTAATATCCCCAATACCATGTAGAATAATAAGGTCTGTAATTTGTAACCCAGAATGAAGTATAAATTACCGGAGCAACACTGTAAACGGGTTCGTAGATGTAATTATCACCATATAAATAGGTGTTACCTACAACCTGAACACTTACTTTGTTGTAGTTGTCTCTTTCTACATCAATTGTAGCAACGTCCTGATACACATCACGATCTAAAACCGCTTGTATAATTACAACGTGAGTTCTGTCTTCTACAGATTCGATTACACGTAAATAATCTACCTGGTCATCACCATTTAAGTCAAGGTTAGAAATTTGATATTTTGGATCGTTTAATCTTCTTTCAAAATCCTGAAGATTTGCAGATTCACCAAACATAGAAGCAACGGCTCTTAAATCTAAATTATCGCTTATATCTGAATTTTTTGCATACACCGTAGTTTGATTTTGTGCGGCACAAGAACCAAAAACTAATGCTGTAAAGGCTATTAAAAGTAATTTCGTTTTCATGATAAAATCATATTAAATTATTTGTATCAGGAGATGTCCAATTACTGTGCCACAAATTTATTTCTATGCTTTCATGATGTTAACTATCATGTTTTTAAGGTGTTATTGATTTGTTGAATTTTGGGCTTGATTTTATTGAACAAATAAGGCCTGAAAATTATTATTTTCTGAAAAAAAAGGAAACCTATTTGAGATGTTATAAATAATCGTATTTTAGCATGAAACAAATTTTAATTTATATGAAAAAACTGATTTTATTTTGTGGTCTTTTTGTTTTGTTAATGTCTTTTACTTCATTTAATTACAATAGTAAAAAAACATTTTACGGCGGATTTACCTCTATGACAATTGATACTTTGTTTAATGATAGAATTAGTATAAGAGCAATTGTAATAGATAAAAATAAAGTTTGGTATGGCGGAGATAACTCTCGTTTTGGATTTTATGATTTAGATAAAAAAGAAAAATTTGAAGAGCATATTTACCGTGATACACTTAAATTAGAATTTAGAAGCATTGCACAAACTTCTAAAGATATTTTTTTACTGAGTGTTGCAAATCCTGCACTCCTATATTCTGTTTCCAAAAAAGATCATAAAGTTAAATTGGTTTATAAAGAAGTTAATCCAAAGGTGTTTTACGACAGTATGCAGTTTTGGAACGATAAGGAAGGAATTGCTATTGGCGATCCAACAGAAGATACTTTTTCAGTAATTGTAACGCGTGACGGTGGAGAAACCTGGACAAAATTATTGTCAGATAAACTGCCGACAAATGCAGCCGGTGAGGCCGCTTTTGCTGCAAGTAATACCAATATCGTGATAAAAGGAAACGATACCTGGCTGGTTTCGGGCGGAAAAAAAGCACGTGTTTTTTATTCTCCTGATAAAGCAAAAACCTGGAAAGTGGTTGAAACTCCAATTGTTCAGGGCAAACAAATGACTGGTATTTTTACAGCAGATTTTTACGATTCTAAGCAAGGATTTATTGCGGGAGGAGATTACGACAAACCAAATAGTAAAATTAATAATAAAGCTTTTACTAAAGACGGCGGAAAAACCTGGGAATTAATAGGACAGGAAATGGGCTTTGGCTACGCATCATGTGTACAGTATGTTCCAGGAGGAAATGGAAGAGAAATCATTTGCGTAGGTTCTGAGGGGATACAATATTCTCAAAATGGAGGAGAAAACTGGACACAGCTTTCTACAGATTCAAAGTTTTTTACGATTCGTTTCGTAAATAGAAATACTGCAATTGCAGCCGGGTATAACAAAGTTGTTCGTCTTAACTTTAAATAAAAAAAAACAAGAACCCTAAATAATAAAGTAAGTATTATTATATAGGGTTCTTATCGCTGTTGTATTGTAATGGCAATTAATTTTTGCCTGCTTTATCTCGGTATTGCTTTAACAATTTTCGATTAAAATCATCTTCAGATTTTTTAAGCTTTAATATTTTTTTTGCCGGAAGCACCTTTTTTAGGTTTGACATGAATTTTTCGCGTAAAAGATATAATTCTTTGTCTGTGCTTTCAATTTGTGACAGCAATACTACCGCTTCTTTTTCTGAAAGAGAATTCAAATTATCGTCATCCAGTTTACGCAGATACGTTTTCATTTTATCATGACGCAGTTCAAACTGTTTGTCATCGTATGCATTGTAAATTGGCCAGAATTTTTCTGCTTCTGTCGAAGTAAGCTCAAGTTCTGTTGTCAAAAATGAAACTTTAAACGCTTTAACTTTTTCTCGCTTTTCATCGATTTTATCACTTTGAGCATAAAATGATAAAGTCGCTAAAAACAGAACTACCGTTAATATATTTTTGATTTTCATATTTATATAATTTTGTTTTTTATTCAGAAATTAAATTTTCAATATTTGGATTTGTTGCTAAAATATCCTCTAAGGTTTCTTCTTCTAATGCAACATTTTTATTTAGTTTGTCAATGTCTTTTGTGTCTAATTCTTTAATTAAATCGTATTGATTTAAATTTGACTGATAAGCAAGGTAATTTTCTAAAGTTGCTTCGTCGAGTTCTTTTGATGCCTTATAATAATGGTTCGCAGTTGGAATCATAAAGGCAATAAAAATTGCTGCCGCCGCTGCGATCGAAATGACTTTTTTTCGTTTATAAAGAGGAATTACTTTTACTTCTCTTTCATTTATCTGTTCTAAAACTTTTGCCGAAAAAGTATCAAAATAATGATCTGGGGTTTTAAATCCAGCAGCTAATTTCGGTTCGTTTTCTAATTTAAATTCTTTCATAATGTCTATAAGATAATATTAGCTATAAAAGGTTTAATTTGACGTAACATATAATTCAATTTTTTTTACCGCATGGTGGTAAGATGCTTTTAAGGCGCCAACTGACGTTCCTAAAATTTCTGCGATTTCTTCGTATTTTAATTCTTCGAAATATTTCATTTTAAAAACCAATTGCTGCTTTTCGGGCAGTGTAACAATTGCTTTTTGAAGTTTGATCTGGATTTCATTGCCGTCAAAATAAACATCAGACTTTAAATTGTCGATAGTTTTATTTTGTAAATCTTCAGAAGTTATGCCTTTTAATTTTGCTTTTTGATTTAAAAAAGTCAACGCTTCGTTTGTTGCAATTCGATACATCCACGAGAAAAGTTTACTTTCTCCCTTAAAGTTTTTTAAGTACTGAAATACCTTTACGAAAGTATTCTGCAAAACATCATCTGCATCATCATGATTCAAAACAATGTTTCGAATATGAGAATACAAAGGTTTTTGATAATCAGATATAAGTTTTTGAAACGCTGTGTTCTGCGTTTTAGGATCTAATAATTGTTGTATAAATTCCTTCTCGTCGATCAAACTTCTTGATTTATCAAACTTTATAATCAGTTAGAATACAATTTATACAAAAGGTTTAATCAACCTTCAAAAAAAAATTAAAATTCAGACTGTTCTTCTTCTTGTTTTGCGGCTGGAGTAGCCGCTGCAGGTACTGCAGGCTTTTGTGTAACAGGTTTTTGCACCGCTGGTTTTGCCGGAGCAGTTTCGGTTCCTGTTTCTGTTGAGTAATCTGGTGTGGTAACCGCAGCAGGAACCACTTTTGGTTTAATAGGGAAATAAATATCTGTAATTAATTTAGACGGACTTTTTACATCGAGTCTGCTTGCTTCTAAAACTTCCAGATGCGACCAGCTTAATTCAGGGATTATTTTTTCATTGTTAATATAAGCTGTTGTTTTTGCAATTGCTTCATTTGTATGACTGTAATCGCCTTTTAAAGTTGTTTTTACAGCATCAAAAGCATTTAGTTTTCCAGATAAAATATCACTTCCGGAACTAATAGAAATTTCTTTGTTTATTGGTAAACAAATAGAAATTTTCGCCAGTCCTTTTGCAGTATCATAAGTATGATAGATAATGAAAGGTTTTCCGCTTGTGCTTAAACCGTTAGTTTCGCTAAAGTGGATAAGCTTTGGAATTACAATTCGGGCATTTTTATTAATCTTTGGGATTTCACTTGTAAAAGTCTGCTTGATATAAGGAGTTTCAGTTTTTTTTACTACTCCGTTTACCTGTACGGCATATGTTTTAGTTTCGTAATCCAGATTCTTGTCGATGTTGGCAAGACTCTTTTCATAAATAGTTCCAATAACTTTATCAGAACCGCCGTTTAAGGCTGCATAAACTTTAAATAAAAAGCTCATTGTTCCTTTTGCTTTCCAGGTAACTTTTGTTTTTCCTGCTAAAGTATCTTTAAAAGTCCAGGTAACATCAGCTTCTGTACCGTCGTATTTCATTTTTTGCTCAATGCTTTCTCCGTCTTTTGTTTTTAGGGTAACGGCATTTCCTGTTCCTTCTTCGCCAGACCAGTAAAAAGAACCTCCGTTACCGGAAGTTTTATTTGGGAAAGTAAATTGTAATGTTGGATCTTCAACTGCCCACGATTCAAAATCTTCGTAATTTCTAAAATCATTTACATAATTATATACAGCAGCTTTTGGCGAATTGATGACTTTGCTTCTTTCTACAGAAAAAATCCCTTTTTGGGTAGCAACAAAAACGGTTAGGGCAACTAAGCTTAATAATAATAAAAGAAATAAATATTTTAGAATCTTCATTGTGCAGGTTTTTCGTAAAGTTATAAATTTTATTGGGAGACTAAACTAATAACTAAAAATTAAATAATAGATTGTTATCTTTTTAAAAATATTTTGATGACAAACAAAAGAGCAATAAAAAGCAGAAATACTAATAATACCTTATAATTTCCTTTGTAAAAAACTTTATGAAGTTTAAGATCTCTGCGGTAAGCAAAAATCATAACGATTACAAATGCAATAAAAAAACAGACTCCGAATATTAATTGTCCCTGACTAAACATAGTTTAAAATTATTTTTGACAAATTTAGAGAATTGTATACGATTTGCTGCTAATTTGCCGTCTCATTTAATAGAATAAAAACATGAAAAAACAACTTGATGCAGTTACTGAATTTCATACTGCTTTTAAAATAGGACACAGCCAGACTCCAATTGCTGATTTGGGAGAAACTAAAAAACTGCTTCGTTATAATTTAATGAAAGAAGAAAACGAAGAATATCTTGAAGCGGTTAAAAATAATGATTTAGTCGAAATTGCTGATGCTCTTGGGGATATGATGTATATTTTATGCGGTACTATCATTGAACATGGCTTGCAGGATAAAATTGAAGCTGTTTTTGATGAAATCCAGCGCAGTAATATGAGTAAGTTAGGTGAGGACGGACAGCCTATTTATCGTGAAGACGGAAAAGTAATGAAAGGTCCAAATTATTTTAAACCTGACTTTTCGAAGTTGTTGTAAAATAAAAAACCCGACAAATTTTTAAAATCTGTCGGGTTTATATTTTAAACTAATTATGGATTATTGAACTTTAACTGTCCATCCGTAAGTATCTTCAGAAAGTTTGTTTTGAAGACTTGTTAATTTTTCTTTTAAGAATGAAGCATATGAATTCTCGATTGGAGTTAATTCAAAATACTCATCTTTGTATGAGAAGCCTTTAATAACGCTGATAACAGCGGCAGTTCCAGCTCCGAAAATTTCTTTTAAAGATCCGTTTTTAGCAGCTTCTACTAATTCTGAAACAATTACAGGGCGAACTTCAACATTTAATCCTTCTTTTTCTGCCATAGCAATTAAACTTTTTCTGGTAACACCATCTAAAATTCTTTCGCTTGTCGGCGCAGTTAATAAAGTATCGTTTATTCTGAAGAAAACGTTCATTGTTCCGGCTTCTTCTAACTTTGTATGAGTTGCATCGTCAGTCCAGATAACTTGCTGGAAACCATCTTTGTTTGCTAAATTAGTTGGGTAAAACTGTGCAGCATAGTTTCCTGCAGCTTTTGCAGCGCCAATTCCGCCATTTGCAGCTCGGCTGTAATGCTCAGCAATAATAACTTTTACTTCACCTCCGTAATATGCTTTTGCAGGAGAAAGTAAAATCATGAATTTATATTCGTCTGATGGATTAGCAATTACTCCAGGTCCTGTAGCAATCATAAAAGGACGAATGTACATACTTGCTCCGTTTCCTCTCTGAATCCATTCCTGGTCAATTTTTAATAATTCATTTAAACCGTCCATGAAAATATCTTCCGGAACTTCTGGCATTGCCATACGAACTGCAGAATTGTTAAAACGTTTGTAGTTTTCATCAGGTCTAAACAACCAAACATCATTATTTTCGTCTTTATAAGCTTTCATTCCCTCAAAAATTGCTTGACCATAATGAAAGACTTTAGAAGAAGGATCCATTAAAATAGGCGCATAAGGCTTAATGACCGGAGTCTGCCATTGTCCTTTTTTGTAATCACATTCAAATAAATGGTCTGTAAATACAGCACCAAAGCTTAAGTTTTCAAAGTCTACAGAGCTTATCTTAGACGATTCAGCTTTTCTGATTTCAATTTTGCTTGTTTGAGTTGTACTCATAATTATGTAAAGTTTTTATCTATTTTGTATTCTTTCAGATGAAAATCTAACGTAATGATCTGATGAAGAATAGGTTTTACTGAATGCAAAATTACGGAAAAATATATAATTTACTTGGTAAAACTGCATTAATTCCTGCATTTGACTGAGATTTATTTATCTTACAATAAACCTAAAATTTTAGCGAAGTTTTATAAAGAATTTATGAAAAAACTGTCGTTTTTTAAGGCTTTACGCATTTGTTTTAATTAAATTTGACTGATAAAATAAACTCAAAATCAATAAAACACCATTGTAAAATTCGGAAATTGTGAAAAGGGAAATAATTAAAACGCTAGATGGTTCAACGACAATTCATTTGGAAGAGTGGAATGAAAGTTATCATTCTAAACATGGTGCAATACAGGAAGCAAAACACGTATTTATAATGAATGGACTTTCTCTATTTGAGAACAATCCGGTAAATATAATGGAAATTGGTTTTGGGACTGGCCTAAACGCTTTTATTACTTTTTTGGAGTCTGAAAATAAAAATCAAAAAATTGACTATGTTGGAGTAGAGGGATATCCGGTAAATGCAGAAGAAGTTTTGGCTATGAATTATGTCGAAGAACTAGAAGCATTGGAATTTCGTAATATTTTCGAAGAAATGCATAAATCAGAGTGGGGTGAAAAAATAGAAATTAGCAGCCGTTTCTCGTTAACCAAAAGGAAACAATTTTTTGATGAAATAAACGATTTAGAAATTTTTGATTTGATTTACTTTGACGCCTTTGGATATCGTGTTCAGCCGGAGCTTTGGAGTACTGAAATTTTTCAAAAAATGTATAATAGTTTAAAACCAAATGGAGTTCTTGTTACTTATGCAGCTCGTGGAGTTGTTAAAAGAAGTATGATTTCTGTTGGATTTACGGTCGAAAAATTGGCAGGGCCTCCGGGAAAACGAGAAATGTTTAGAGCCTTTAAAAAGGTTTAAGTGAGTTATTTAGAATAGTTCTATATTGATTTAAACGCATTAAGAAAACGTATTCGCTGCTAAAATTTTTAAAAAAATAAGTTAAAAATAGTGTCTGTGAATGTTATTTGTTTACATTTGTTGCGAGTTTAAAAATATAGATAACCCCCAAAAATCTTATTTTATTATGTCAAAAATGATGTTTGATTACACAAAATCAATACTTGAAAGAGTAAGTTTCGATCCGGTACTTTTCTGCAAAGAGTTAGAAAAAGCTATCAAAACACTGTTGCCTTACGAAATGGAACAATTACAAGAATGGTTATTAAGTTTTGTAATCGAAAAACCAGAATTAAAACCAAGTCTACAGCTAATTAAAGTATAAAAAAAAGGAGCCAATTTGGCTCCTTTTTTTATGATTATTTTTTTTGCAGCGGACTGATGATCTGCACATTCTGAAAAACAATAGCGCCTTTTACAACACCGGCAATTGTAGATCGAATGGCATCAATGATCTGCATTTTTAATTCGCTCTTTGGGTAAATTAAACTTACCTCTCGGGCAGGTTTTGGTTCCTTAAAGTTTCGTAATTTTAGTTTATCGGATTCTTTTAAGTCTAAGGTGTGCAAGTACGGAAGTAACGTTGTGCCCAAACCTTCATCGGCTAATTTTATTAAAGTTTCAAAACTGCCGCTTTGAATCTGAAAATTGTTTTGGTCGATATCAGTCCCGTTTTTACATAAATTTAAAATTCCGTCTCTAAAACAATGTCCGTCTTGTAAAAGCAGGATTTCATTAATGTTTAAATCGGCAACTTCAATTTCTTCTTTTTGAAAACTATGATGATGTTCCGGAATATAAGCTACAAAAGGCTCAAAATACAAAACAATCTCTTTTATCTTTTCATCTTCAAGAGGCGTGGCAGCAATGGCAGCATCCAGATGACCGTTTTTTAATTTTACAATAATTTCATCTGTATTAAGCTCTTCAATTAAAAGCTTAACTTTTGGATATTTTTTAATGAAATTATTTAAAAACATTGGTAAAAGCGTTGGCATAATAGTAGGTATAATTCCTAATCGAAATTCTCCGCCAATAAAACCTTTCTGCTGTTCTACAATATCTTTGATTCGGTCAGCTTCGTTTACAATATTTTTAGCCTGATTTACAATTTTTTGTCCAATGTCTGTAAGCTGAATTGGTTTTTTACTTCTGTCGAAAATTAAAATATTAAGTTCTTCTTCAATTTTTTGAATCTGCATACTTAATGTTGGCTGTGTTACGAAACACTTTTCGGCGGCAAGTGTAAAGTTTTTATGCTCTGCAACAGCTAATACATATTGTAATTGAGTTATCGTCATTTTGATAGTAATTTTTGATGCAAAAATAGGTAAATATAATTTTTTTTTATAATTTTTTTAATCAAGTTGCTTTAAATTTGTAGTAACTTAGTTATTAAAATACAAGATTATGAAAACAAATATTTTAGGATTACCTGTAAAAGAGTCAGAATTGTTAGTAGAAGAATTAAATGTGTTATTATCAAATTTTCAAGTTTACTATCAAAATTTAAGAGGGATTCATTGGAATATTCGTGGTAAACGTTTCTTTGATCTTCATGTAAAATTTGAAGAGTTATATACAGATTCACAATTAAAAATTGATATGATTGCCGAGAGAGTTTTGACAATTGGCGGGACTCCATTACATACTTTTGAAGATTATATTAAAAACAACAAATTAACAGTTGGAAAAAATATTTCAAACGACGAAAAAGCGGTTCACTTAATTGTAAATTCATTATCGGATTTATTAAAAATTGAAAGAGTAATTTTGAAAAAATCTGATGAAATTAACGATGAAGGTACGAATTCTATGATGAGTGACTTTATTGCAGAGCAGGAAAAAACCATTTGGATGATGAATGCATGGTTAGACGAAAGCTTGTAATAGGTTGTTTGTTAATGTGTTAAAAAGCAGAATGATCAAGTTTGGTCATTCTGCTTTTTTATTTTTGTTAAAATTGTATAAAAATTTTGCCTTCCGGCTTTGATTTTATTTGTTTAACGCTATTTTTGTTTCGATGAAAATACTTGCACGCATATTATTATTCATATTTATTGCCTTCTTATCGACCCCGACAATTGTTCAGGCGATAAAGAAAGGGAATAATACCTGCGTGTCTTTTAGTATTACTGAAGAAGAAGTTCATAAAGAACTTAAAAATATTGTGCATCCTGTTGTTTTAGAACATGAAGTACTAATACCGGTTTACATTGAAAAGAAAACGATCGTTTCTGAAAACATCGTAAAACTAGATAATATTTCTCCGAGCATATTTGCTCCACCTCCCAATTTAGTATAATACTTCCGATTATTTGAAAGATGCTGTATTTGAAATAAATACGGCCGGTCTTTAATGTATTCATTTTTAGTATTGTATTATGACAAAAAAAATCAATCTTTTTGCCAACCTTAAATCTGATTTTGCTTCAGGTTTAGTGGTTTTCCTGGTGGCTCTTCCATTGTGTTTAGGTATTGCAATGGCTTCTGGAGCGCCGTTATTTTCTGGAATTATTGCAGGTGTTGTTGGTGGTATTGTGGTAGGTTATTTAAGCCAGTCACACATCAGCGTTTCGGGACCTGCAGCTGGATTAACAGCTATTATATTAACCGCTATTACTGATTTTGGCGCTTTTGATGTGTTTTTATTGTCTGTATTTATTGCAGGAATAATTCAATTAGCATTAGGATTTTTAAAAGCCGGAAGTATATCTAATTATTTTCCAACCAACGTAATCGAAGGAATGCTGGCGGGTATTGGAATTATTATTATTCTAAAACAAATACCGCACGCTTTTGGTTACGATGCTGATTTTGAAGGTGATCAGGCTTTTATCCAAAACGATGGAAGCAACTCCTTTTCATTTCTTTTTGACGTTTTAAATCACATTCATTTAGGTGCTGTTTTAATTTCGGCAATTTCACTTGCTGTTTTAATTTCTTGGGACAAAGTTCCATTTTTAAAGAGATTAAAATTAGTTCCGGGTGCGCTTGTTGCTGTAATTTTAGGAGTGTTGTTAAACGAATTTTTTATATCTACAGGAAGCTCCTTGGCAATTGCAAAAGAACATTTGGTTTCTTTGCCTGTTCCAAAATCTTTTGATGAATTCAAGTCTATTCTGGTTACGCCAAATTTTGCTGCTATTACAAATCCGCAGGTTTGGGTTGTAGCTGTTACAATTGCCATTGTTGCTTCTATTGAAACACTTTTATGTATTGAAGCTTCAGACAGAATGGATGTTCAAAAACGTTATACAAATACAAACATTGAGCTTAAGGCGCAAGGTGTTGGTAATGTTATAAGTTCACTTTTAGGAGGACTGCCAATGACATCTGTAGTTGTTAGATCATCTGCCAATAATAATGCAGGTGCAAAATCAAAAATGTCAACCATTATTCATGGTGTGCTTTTATTAATAAGCGTTTTATCTATCCCGGTAATTTTAAATAAAATTCCATTGGCAACTTTGGCAACCGTTTTAATTTTAGTTGGATATAAATTAGCAAAACCAGCAACCTTTATGCATTTCTGGGAAAAGGGGAAATACCAGTTTATCCCTTTTATTGCAACTTTGGTCTTTGTCGTTGCGACAGATTTGCTTAAAGGAGTTGCTTTAGGAATTGTGATTAGCATCATCTTTGTTTTAAGAGGAAACTTAAAACGTGCGTATAACTTCAAAAAAGAAGAATACGAAGACGGTGATATTATTCATATCGATTTAGCGCAGGAAGTTTCGTTTTTAAACAAAGCTGCGATAAAACAAACATTGAGCGAAATTCCTGAAAATTCAAAAGTGGTTATCAATGCTCACGATACAGAGTATATTGCACACGATGTTCTGGATTTAATTCGTGAATTTAAAGAAACCCGTGCAGTCGACGAAAACATTAGGGTAAAACTGACTGGTTTTAAAGAAGCTTACGAATTAGAAAATACTCCAGAAAACAATAATCATGTAACAATAGAGCATTATTATGATATTGTAAAAAGAGAAGTTGTAAGAAAAGAAGAAGTTAAAGAAGGTTTTTAAAACAAATTATATAAATAAAGATATTTATCAGGTTTGAGAACTATCAAAATTTAAATAACTTTACAAAAATTAAAGGTGTTTTTGATATGCTTAAGCATTGATAATTCCAAAAAAACAAAAAAAAGGATGAGAAAGTTTTATGAACAAATACTAGAGAACAATAAAAAATGGGTTGAAGATTCTTTAGCAAAAGACCCAAATTACTTTGCTGATTTAGCTAAAGGACAATCACCGCCTTTGTTATGGATTGGATGTTCTGACAGCCGTGTTCCTGCAAATGAAATTATTGGAGCAAAACCAGGTGAAGTTTTTGTTCACAGAAACATTGCTAACATGGTAGTTCACTCAGACATGAATATGTTAAGTGTACTGGATTATGCTGTAAACGTTTTAAAGGTAAAACACGTTATTGTATGCGGACATTACGGATGCGGTGGTGTAAAAGCAGCAATGGGACAGCAGTCTGTTGGAATTATCGACAACTGGCTTCGTCATATAAAAGATGAATACCGTCTGCATGATAAATATTTAAATTCAATTACTGACGAAACTGAGCGTTTTAATGCTTTTGTTGAAATCAATGCAAAAGAGCAGGTTTACAATTTAGCTAAAACTTCGATTGTGCAGGGTGCTTGGAAAAGCGGTCAGGATTTAATGCTTCACGGATGGGTTTACGGATTAAATTCTGGTTTTGTAACCGATTTAAATGTTACCATTAGTTCAAATGAAGAACTAGATCAGGTTTATCAGCTTGATCTTTAATATAAAAGAAAATCGCCTCAAAAGGGCGATTTTTTTTATTCGTTTTCGTCTAGATTTTCATTAAATGCAGATGGTAGCATAGTTGGGATAAACTTAATTAAAATCGGCAGTAATAAACTTCCTCCCGGAAGTAAAAATATAGTGAGCGACGGAATTGTTTTACAGATATCCAAAAGCTGTTTTTTTACTTTCTTTTTTTCCTTTGCATCTAAGTCTCTTGTTGTAGAATAAGCCAGTAAAACCATCAATTCCTTACTCTGAACAATTTCCTTAATTAATCTATTTTTGTTTCTTATAATCAGTTTTACAACGCTGTGTGTCATCTGATCGTAGAAATGCTTAACCGGATTTGAATAATTAAAGTATGGAATTTTCTTTTTATGTGTTGTAATAAAAGTATGTGTTGTGTCAATGCTTTTGGTTACAAAATCATCGCCAACGCCCATTGTAGAGCCTAAAGAATATAAGAAATACGATTCTTCATTTTCAACAACACCATCACTCCATAAAGCCATTCCGGCCATGTCAATCAGGTAATAATGTTCTAATTTATTTTTGAAATAATCCAATTGTAAAGTTTCTAAAGTCTCAACAGTAACTTTTGAAAATTTAGAATAACGAATGGAAGCTTCAAAAAGCTTAATTAATAAATCGTCGTGCTGTGATTTTATAGTTTTGGTTTTCAGAGCCAGACCTACAATACCTAAAACTGTTTCTTCAATACGTTTTAAATATTTTTCTGGAATTTCGCCATGTTCTAAATATTGTCTGAAAGCCAGAACATCTATAAACAAAAGTGCATTGGTTACTAAATGCGAAAAGTTTTTGCTTATAATACTGTCATTTGTCTGTACTCTCTCATCAATTATACTTTCTAATGAATGAGAAGGACTGTCTTTTGGAAGCAGAATTTTAAATAAATTAAAGCCTTCGGGGTTCATTTGTTTATAGAACTTTACAACTTCGTCAATAAAATTCTTAGGTTCAGAGCTTCTTTTCTCTAAACAAAAAACATGGTAGAGGGTATTTAATAAGGCAACTTTAGAAATTTCGGTTTTAAACCAGCCTTTTATAGGAATTGGAATTTGAGAATCAATAGCAATGATGTGACCATAAATAAACCCTGTTTCTCTCACTTTATAGTAAAAGGAATCTGTAGTTTCAAAAGGTATCGCCTCTGAAAACTTCTGCTCACTAAAAAATTTATCTATCCAGCCGTGTGCTGATGGGTTAATCATTACATTAAATTTATAGCTGCAAAGCTATATCTTTTTCTTGTTACAGAATATATTAAAATAAAATAACCACTAGTTTTTTGTAAAAATAGTGGTTATTGTAAATTTTTGCTTATTTAATGATCCCTGCACAGGCTACACGTCCGCCGGCATTTCCGGTTGGCTGAGTAGTAAAATCATCAGTTCCCTGATGAACAATTAAACCTTTGTTAAGTACATTTTTAGTTTCATCTTCACATCCTATGCACCATTCGTCTGTAGAAAATGTGATAGATCCGTTACCATTAGCATCTGCAGTAAAGTTTCCAATATCACCTTTGTGGTATTCTCCAACACCCCATTTTCCATGTTTTTTGAAAGTAGGATTCCAGTGTCCGCCTGCAGAACTTCCATCAGCAGAGCTGCAATCAGCTTTTTCGTGAATGTGAATGGCGTGAACTCCCGGCTCTAGTCCAGTCATTTTTGCAGTAAAAGTAACTTTGCCATTTTTTTCAGTAAAAACAGCTGTTCCGGCTACTTTACTGTTGCTTTTTGGCTCTAATGCAACCGTTACGGTTTTTGCATCATTTGATTTTGTATTTGTCTTACAGCCAACTATTAAAGCTGTAATTATAGCGAAAGAGACGATTAGTTTTTTCATAAATACGGGCATTTTAAATTAAAGATTAAGTAAATTTAACATAAAATAACGGAATAGTTTAACTCTAAAAGTTAAAAAAAAGTCAAACTATACTTTATAAATTAAGATTGATTAAGCACAAAACCCAAAAAATATGCTTAAATTCGTAATGGTTTTTGTAGATGTTTTCTGAAAACTCACTTTCCTAATTCATTCATATTTAATTCTTAATGTTATGATGAAAAAGATTTTTACTCTCATTTTATTTAGTTCAATATTGCTTTCCTGTAATGTTTTTAAATGTAAAAAAACAGATGCCGTTTCAAAACTCGATGGAACCTGGGAACTAAATTATATTACCGGACCGCGAATAGCTTTTGATGGTTTGTATCCCGATAAAAAGCCTACTATTACTTTTAATACAAAGGACAATCAGGTTTCCGGCAATAGCAGTTGTAATAACTATACAGGTAAATTGGTTGTAGACGGAAACAAAATCGATTTTACGCAGCCAATGGCAATTACAAAAATGATGTGCCTAAACGGACAGCAGGGCGAGCAGACGTACATAAGCACGCTTCAAAAAATAACTTCTTATGATATAACAGATGATGGCAAAACACTGAATTTAATTTCGGGAGATATTGCCATGATGAGATTTACCAAAAAGTAACCTTCTGTCTTTAAGTAAAATAAAAATTGAATTGAGATGAAAAATAAAGTATTCATTTTACTCGTATTATCTGTTTTTTTGAATTTTTCTGCCTTTGCTCAGGAAAAAACGAAAAAAGAATTAAAAGCCGAACGTGAGGCGCAAAAGCAAAAAGAAATTGAAGCGCTTATTGATTCTAAAAATTTTGTTTTTGAGGCTCAAAAGCTTACCCCGCAAGGAGGAAGATTAATTAACCTGGACTATAACATGTATTTTTTAAAGTTTAATACCGAAAAAACTACTGCAGATCTTCCGTTTTTCGGTAGAGGCTATAATGTAGGATATGGAAGTGACGGCGGAATTAAATTTGAAGGAATACCCGAAAATATTAAAGTAGAGAAGAAGAAGAAAAACACAACTATAAAGGCTTCTGTTAAAGGTAAAGATGATGTTTACGATTTAATGTTTACTATTTTTTATAATGGAGGCACCTCACTTTCGGTAAATAGTAATAATCGCGCGCCAATTTTTTATGATGGTGAAATAAGCGCTCCAAAAACAGATGAAAATAGAAAATAACATCTCCATAGTTTTTCTGCTTTGTAAAACTCTTTTAAAATGAATTACGATTTTAAAAGTCAATATATTTTGAATGCATAATTATTTAGAAACAAATTTAAAAATTTAAACTATGAAAAAATTAAGTCTTATTTTTATTATGGCCCTTGCCGCGTTTTCATCTTATGCACAGTCTTCATTTAAAGAAGATGTAGATGTTTTGCAAAGTCTTTACGGAAAATCAAAAAGTGATCTCGTAAAACAATATATGAATTTGTCTGATGCACAATCGGCAGCTTTTACAAAGGTTTATGACGATTATGAAGTACAGCGTAAAGCTCTTGGGCAGACTAAATTTCAGTTAATTAATGATTATGCTGCCAATTATGAAACGCTTACTGATGCAAAAGCAGATGAATTGGCAAAAGCAACTTTAAAAAATCACATTGAGTATGAGAAGTTGTATAATAAAACATATGGAAAGGCAAAAAAAGCGATTGGCAGTATAAATGCGGCTAAATTTATTCAGTTAGAAGTATATCTTCAAACCATAATTCGATCTGAAATTCTGGAAGCGATTCCGTTTATTGGAGAATTAGATAAATCTAAAGTTCAATAAAATCTCTTGATATAAAAAAGGCAGTTATTTAAAATAACTGCCTTTTTTTATCTGCTTTTCAAAAACTTATTTAGCCGTTTTAACTTTATAAATTTCATCGACCATTCCGTTATGGAAACTGTCCAGAGTAAGTTCCCAGAACATGATTCCTCCCAGTTTTTTCTCTTTTACATATTCAGTTTTTGCTTTGATAGATTTAAGATCATCAGATGTTGCAAAAGTTTTAGTCTGTGCATTATACCAATATGGAGCTTTTGCTTTATCATCCCAGAAATATTTCCAGCCATTAGCTTCAGTATAAGTTGTTGCGTAGTTTTTAAAATCAACACCTTGAAAATGTTCTCCAGCCTGATACAATCCGTTATTGATATTTTCTACATTTTTCCATTGTCTGGTATAAAATGCGCCTCCAATTACTAATTTTTCAGCCGGAACGCCTTGTTTTAATAAAAACTCAACAGCTCTGTCTGTAGATTCTTCTTTAGGATTTGTGCTGTATAATGGTGTATGATGACCAGTAACTTTTGAATATCCGTTTACTAAATCATAACTCATAATATTGATACGGTTTACAAATGGAGCAACCGCTTTCCAATCGATAGATTCGTCTAAACATTTTTGAAAACCTCCGGCAGCAAAACTTAACTCGTATTTTTTACCTAAAGTAGAACGCAATATTTTTACCAATTCAGTAAAATTTGGCTTATCAGCTGCTTGGTATAAATGTCCCGGAAGTCCTTCGATTGAAGGATATTCCCAATCTAAATCTAAACCGTCTACTTTAAAATAATCACTTACTTCTTTTACAGATTTAGCAAATTTCAAACGTCCCTCAGCGGTTGAAAATGTATCTGAACAATGTTCGCAGCCACCCCAGCCGCCAAGTGATACAATAATTTTTAATTGTGGATTTTTAGCTTTTAAAGATACTAAGTGTTTAATAGTAAGAGAATCTTTAGCAGAATCTACACTTAGTTTTCCATCTTTTAAATGACAGAAACTAAAAATAATTTGATTTAATTTATTGACTTCATATTGGTCAATTAATTGAGAATCGCCTGTGTAATAAGCAATAATGTCGAATTTTTTATTTTTCTGCGCAAAAGTTGTTGTGGATAAGATGCAGTAAAATAAAAGTGCAATTAGGTTAATTTGTTTCATTTTATGTTTTTTGAAGTTTTAGAACGCTAAAATTAAAACATTAGAATTTAAGATTTACTATTCTGCCAGCTTCGAAAAGTTAATTTTAACGAATATTTTGCAAATCGTTGCAAAAATATTGCGTGTAATGCTTTTACGGCTTTTTTAAAATGATAAAAAAAAATAAACCCGCACAGTTTCGGACTTGTGCGGGTTTAAACAAATTAAAAGCTAAAAACTATTTTGATATTAGAAACAGTATGAATTTTCTGCAACTAATTTTTCTGCGATTTTTTCTCTTAATGCCACTACGTTTGGCAGGTTAGTGTATTTAGTGAAACGTTTAAGTCCCATTAACATCATACGTTGTTCGTCACCTTCAGAGAAAGAAGCGATTCCTTCTTTTCCTCTTAAGTTTACGATATCTACCGCTTTGTACAAGTATAATTTTGCCATAGCGATTTGCTCTTGTACTTTATTTTCACCTTCTTTTTTAGCTAATTTCTCAGTTCTAAGAATAGTACTTTCAGCCATGTAGATTTCGATTAAGATATCAGCAGCAGCCATCAATAATTGTTGGTGAGAATCTAAATCCGGACCGTATTTTTGAACAGCGCTTCCGGCAACCATTAAGAAAACTTTTTTCAAGTTAGCCACGATTACTTTTTCTTCTGAGAATAATTCAGAGAAATCCGGTGTATCAAAAGATGGAATTCCCATTAATTCTTCCTGAACTTTCATTGCTGGTCCAAGTAAATCAACGTGTCCTTTCATTGCTTTTTTGATCAACATACCTACAGAAAGCATTCTGTTGATTTCGTTTGTTCCTTCGTAGATACGAGCGATACGAGCATCTCTCCAGGCACTTTCCATTGGAGTATCTTCAGAGAATCCCATTCCACCGAAAACCTGGATACCTTCGTCAGAACAGTTTTGAACGTCCTCAGAAACGGCTACTTTCAAGATAGAACACTCGATAGCATATTCTTCAACACCTTTCAATTCTGCTTCCTGGTGGCTTGTTCCTTCTGCTTCACGAGCAGCGATTCTGTCTTCGATGTCTTTTGCAGCACGGTAAGAAGCACTTTCTCCTGCATAAGCATTAGTTGCCATTTCAGCTAATTTAGAACGGATAGCTCCAAAAGATGAAATAGATGTATTGAACTGAATTCTTTCATTAGCATATTTTACAGCACCAGAAGTAACTCTTCTTTGAGCATCTAAACAAGCTGCTGCTAATTTAATACGACCAACGTTTAACGCGTTCATTGCAATTTTGAAACCGTTTCCTCTTTCAGATAACATGTTTTCAACCGGAACTTTTGTTTCGTTGAAGAAAACCTGACGAGTAGAAGAAGCACGGATTCCTAATTTATGCTCTTCTTCATTCATAGAAATTCCGTTAGACGGATCGTTTTCTACGATGAAACCTGTAATATTTTTATCATCTCCAATACGAGCAAAAACGATGAAAACGCTGCAGAAACCTGCATTCGAAATCCACATTTTTTGTCCTGTGATAGAGTAGTATTTTCCATCTTCAGATAAAACTGCTTTAGTTTTTCCTGAGTTAGCATCAGATCCTGCACCTGGCTCAGTTAAGCAATAAGCTCCAAACCATTCTCCAGTAGCTAATTTCGGAACGTATTTTTTCTTTTGTTCTTCTGTACCATAAAGGGTAATTGGCATAGTTCCAATTCCTGTGTGTGCACCAAAAGCAGTAGAGAATGAACCTGTTGCTCCAGAAATGTAGTCACAAACCAACATTGTAGAAACAAATCCCATTCCTAATCCGCCGTATTCTTCAGGAACTGCAACTCCAAGAAGTCCTAGTTCACCAGCTTTACGCATAGAAGATTCTGTGTAAGCGTAATCTTTTTTCTCAAAACGATCTTTATGCGCCCATAATTCTTTGTCTACGAACTCTTTTACAGAGTCACGCATCATTAACTGCTCTTCCGAGAAATCTTCTGGTGTGAAGATGTCCTCGCATTTTGTTTCTTTAACTAGGAATTGACCTCCTCTTGTTTTGTCGCTCATGACTTTTTTGTTTTTTAGATTGATAAGATGAAAGAGGCAAGAAGCAAGATTTAATTTAACTTACTTATAAAACCTGATGTCATCCTTTGAAATTCAATTATTTTGTTTTCTATTTCTTCTATTTTTGTTTTAGATAGATAATCATTTTGATAGGCTATCAACAATTGTGTTTGTAATTCAAATGATGAACCTAAACTAATATTCAAATAATGCTGAAAGTGTTTATTTCCTCTGTTAGAACCTTCAGCAATATTAGAAGGCATTGAAACAGAACATCTATTCATTTGATTTGACAAACTATAAGTTTCTGATTTTGGAAAAGTGGCAGTTAGTTTATAGATATCATTTGTAATTTCCATAGCTAAAATCCAAATTTTCAAATTCTTAAAATTGTGTTTCATGTTTTTTTGAGGCAAGATAAGAAGAAAAATAAAAAGTAAGTTTTTTACTACTTTTAAAAATGCACTTTTAGAATATCTGCATTCCAAAAATCAAGTCTTGCTTCTTGCTTCTTTCCTCTTAAAAAAAAACTACAACACTTCGTAAATCCCCGCAGAACCTTGCCCAGTTCCTACACACATAGAAACGATTCCGTATTTGTTACCTCTGCGTTTCATCTCATCGAATAACTGAACTGAAAGCTTAGCTCCTGTACATCCCAGAGGGTGACCTAAAGCGATAGCTCCACCGTTAACGTTTACGATTTCCGGGTTTATATTTAATTCGCGAGTTACTGCTAAAGCTTGTGAAGCAAAGGCCTCGTTTAACTCAATTAACTCGATATCGTTTAATGTTAATCCTGCTTGTTTTAAGGCTTTTGGAATAGCTTTTACTGGACCGATACCCATAATTCTTGGCTCAACACCAGAAGAAGCAAAGTTTACCAAACGAGCTATTGGCTCAAGATTTAATTCTTTTACCATTTCTTCGCTCATGATTAAAACGAAAGCAGCACCGTCGCTCATTTGAGAAGAATTACCAGCAGTTACACTTCCGTCAGCAGCAAAAACTGGTTTTAAACCTGCTAAAGCTTCTTTAGAAGTTCCTGCTCTTGGACCTTCGTCTTTATTTACAACGTATGATTTTGTTTCTTTTTTTCCATTTTCATTGATGAAAGTCTGCTCAACAGTAATTGGAACGATTTGTTTGTCAAATTTTCCTTCTGCCTGCGCTTTCAAAGCTTTCATATGAGAGTTGTAAGCAAATTCATCCTGATCCTCTCTAGAGATTTTATATTGGTTAGCCACCGCTTCAGCAGTTAAACCCATTCCCCAATAGTAATCTTCGTGACCCGCTGCAGCAACTTTATAATCCGGAGTTGGTTTGTAACCTCCCATCGGGATATAACTCATACTTTCTGCACCACCCGCAATGATACAATCTGCCATTCCTGATTGGATTTTAGCAGTCGCCATTCCAATAGTTTCTAATCCAGATGCGCAGTAGCGGTTTACTGTAACTCCAGGAACGTCTTCTACTTTTAATCCCATTAAAGAAATCAAACGTCCAACGTTAAGACCTTGTTCCGCTTCCGGCATGGCATTTCCTACCATAACGTCATCGATACGTTTTTTATCGAAATTAGGCAGTTCATCCATCATAAACTGGATCGTTTCTGCAGCTAATTCATCAGGTCTTTTAAATCTAAAAACACCTTTTGGAGCTTTTCCAACTGCTGTTCTATATGCTTTTACTATATATGCTGTTTTCATTTATAAAATGTATTAAGATTGGTGTATTAAGTATTAAGACTGCCAATCGATATAGTTATTATTTTTTTAGAGATCTTTGAAGCGCAAAATTCATGTTGCTGACTTCTACTAATTCATTTATTATAGTTGATATTTTTTCTTCAGCTATTAATTTCAAACGTTTTGAAATCATTAATTGAGTGATTAATTCATAAGTTGAACCATTTGCAATTCCTAAAAAATGAGCAAACTCATTATTAGAATTTCTACCAGAACCTTCAGCTATATTTGAAGGGATAGATACTGCACATCTTTTTATTTGACTTATTAAGTTAAATTTTTCATTTGAGGGTAATTCTGCACAAACTTTGTAGACGTTTTCTACAATATCCATAGCCTTTTGCCAGATTTTCAACTTTTCAAATTGATGCATAATTCTTTTAATCTTAATACTCAAATCTTAATACTCAATGCTAATTACGAAGCGGTTTTCCTTTAGTCAACATGTACTGGATTCTCTCTAAAGTCTTACGTTCTGTACATAAACTCAAGAAAGCTTCACGTTCGATATCTAATAAATATTGTTCAGAAACTAAAGTTGCTTCAGATAAATCACCACCAGCCATTACGTAAGCCAGTTTGTTAGCGATTTTCTTGTCATGCTCAGAAATGTATTTTCCAGCTTGCATTTGATCTGTTCCTACTAAGAACATACCCAAAGCTTGTTTTCCTAAAACTTTAATATCGTTTCTTCTGATTGGTTGTGTGTAACCAGCTTCTGCCATTAGCAAAGCATGTTTTTTAGCTTCAGCAATCTGACGATCTTTGTTGACTACAATAACGTCTTTTCCATGTTGTAAAAGTCCAGTGTCAAAAGCTTCATAACCAGAAGTCGAAACTTTAGCCATAGCGATTGTCAAGAAATACTCTTGAAGAACGTTTAATTCCACATCATTTTTGCGGAATAAATCTGAAGCTCTTAAAGTCATTTCTTTAGAACCACCACCGCCAGGGATAACTCCAACACCAAATTCAACTAATCCCATGTAAGTTTCTGCCGCAGCAACCACTTTATCAGCATGTAAGCTCATTTCGCATCCACCTCCAAAAGTCATTCCGTGAGGCGCCACTACAACTGGAATAGAAGAGTAACGAACACGCATCATGGTGTCTTGGAACAATTTAATTGCCATGTTCAATTCGTCGTATTCCTGCTCAACTGCCATCATGAAAATCATTCCGATATTAGCTCCAACAGAGAAATTCGCTGCTTGGTTACCAATAACTAAACCTTGATATTCTTTTTCAGATAAGTCGATTGCTTTATTGATTGCGGCAAGAACGTCGCCGCCAATTGTATTCATTTTAGATTGGAATTCTAAGTTTAAGATTCCGTCTCCTAAATCCTGAATGATTGCGCCACTGTTGCTCCAAACTTTTTTGCTTTCGCGAATGTTGTTTAGGATGATGAATGAATCTTGTCCAGGAACTTTTACTTGTGATTTTGTTGGAATGTTATAGAAATAAGTTGCCCCTTCTTTTACAGAGTAGAAACTATCGCTTCCAGAAGCTAACATTTCAGTAACCCATGCTGCAGGCTCTAAACCTTCTGCTTTCATGATTTCAATTCCTTTGGCAACACCAATAGCATCCCAGATTTCGAATGGACCATTTTCCCATCCAAAACCAGCTTTCATGGCATCGTCAATTTTATATAATTCGTCTGAGATTTCAGGAACTCTGTTTGACACATAAGCAAACATTCCGGCGAAACTCTTACGGTAGAATTCTCCCGCTTTGTCTGTTCCTTTTACTAAAACTTTAAAACGATTAATAGGTTTATCAATAGTTTTTGTTAGTTCAAGAGTAGCAAAATTTGCTTTTTTCGCAGCGCGGTATTCTAATGTATCTAAGTCTAAAGAAAGAATATCTTTATCTACTTTTTTATAAAAACCTTGTCCGGTTTTGCTTCCTAACCAATTATTTTCCATCATTTTGTTGATGAAATCAGGAAGTTTGAACAATTCGTGTTGCTCGTCGTTAGGACAGTTTTCGTAAATACCATTGGCAACGTGTACCAAAGTATCCAAACCAACAACGTCAACCGTACGGAAAGTAGCTGATTTTGGACGACCGATAACTGGTCCTGTCAATTTATCAACTTCTTCAATCGTTAATCCCATTTCTTTAACCAAATGGAATAAACTCTGGATTCCGTAAATACCAATTCTGTTTCCAATAAACGCCGGAGTATCTTTAGCAACAACAGAAGTTTTTCCTAAGAATTTAGATCCGTATTCGTTTAAGAAATCCAATACTTCAGTTGAAGTTTTTGGACCAGGAATAATTTCAAATAATTTTAAGTAACGCGCAGGGTTAAAAAAGTGAGTTCCGCAGAAGTGCTGTTGGAAATCTTCGCTTCTTCCTTCACTCATAAAGTGAATTGGAATACCAGAAGTGTTAGAAGTAACTAAAGTTCCCGGTTTACGGAATTTCTCGATTTGTTCAAAAACCAATTTCTTAATGTCTAAACGCTCCACAACAACCTCAATAATCCAGTCAACATTGGCAATTTTTGCCATATCATCAGTTGTATTTCCAGTCGTGATTCGGTTTGCGAATTTCTGACTGTAAATAGGAGAGGGTTTTGATTTTAATGAATTCGCCAAATGTTCGTTTACCACACGGTTGCGAACGGCTTTACTTTCAAGTGTTAATCCTTTTTTAGCTTCAGCTTCGGTCAGTTCACGCGGTACAATGTCCAGAAGTAAAACTTCGACACCAATGTTAGCAAAATGACAAGCTATACCTGAACCCATAATTCCGGATCCAATTACAGCAACTTTTTTAATTGTGCGTTTCATACTTGTTATTATTTGTTTGTAGGAGAAAATAAATGCTTTTTAAAAACTATTTATTTTCTGTGTTTTCTGTTTGATTAAATATGTTTTTATCGTGAATCAGTTCATTGATAATTTCAGAAACCTCGATAAAATGATTCAGTTTTTCTTCTGAAACATGTTTTCTAACGGTTTCATTAAACTTTAGAACTGTATTTTTAGATAGATCTCTTTTTTCTTTTCCAAAATCGGTCAGGTAGATTAAAACACCTCTGCCGTCGCTTGGGTTCTTTTTGCGAACAATCAAACCTTTTTCTTCCATAGATTTTAAGGTTCTTGTTAAGCTTGTCGCTTCCATACCCATTCTAGGGCCAAGAGCTGTTGATGGAGTTCCTTCTTCCTTGTCCATACTTAAAAGAGCAAATCCTGTCGCCATTGTTGCGTCGTATTTAGCAGCTTCTTCATTATACATTCTTGAAACAGCCTGCCATGTAGCTCTCAAAATATAATCTATCGTTTTGTCTTTCATAGGTAACTATATCGATTTCAAATATAATTAAAAAATACTATGCATGCATATAATTTTTTAATAATTTTTTGGTTAGTTATAAAATATCCCTGATTTAGAGGGTTTTGGTGGTTTATTTTAAGTGTAATATACTATTCTTTTTTTAGATTTTAACATTTTTAATGCGGTAAAATCTTTTTTTAATTTTTAAAAAGCATTTAATTCTATATTCCGTAAAAAATTATGCATTTATTTCAGTTGGTTTTTCAGAATCGTAGCGCGAAATTGCATCCTGTAGGGTCTTTTTCATACGATTTCTCAGACCTTCGGGCTTTAAAATCTCTAAACAGCTTCCAAAACCTAATAAAAGTCGTTCCATTTCGTAATTTGGAATTACATATATATGTATAATGACGCTTCCGTCTTCATTTTCCTTAATTAATCGCTGAGAGGTATGCAGAGGTTTTGTCAGAACATAAGGCGCATTTGAAGCATCGACCCATAACTCAATTCGTCTTGCATTCAATCCTGAATTCACCGTAACACCAATTACATCTTTATAAAAATTATCAGCATCAAAATCTTCTTCTAAATAAGGATGATTAAAATCGTAATCAATAGAAATGATTCTGTCCAATGCTAAATTGGTAATCGGCTGTGAGGCTTTCTTCTTTCCAATTAAAAACCAGCGGTTATTAAACTCTTTTAGTATAAAAGGATGAAAATGGAATTTTGTTTCTTCTCTGGATTTAAAAGATTTATAAGTAATAATGAGAACCATTTTCTTGATAATCGCCTGATAGATTTCGTCCAGATAATGGAGTCCTTTTAATTTCTCATTTTTATCCAGATAAATAACAGGTTTGGTATGCGATTTCTCGGCGTAGATTTTATCCTCTAATCGCTGTAGAATATCCGATACATCATTAAATAATGAGAAATCTTTAAATTGTTTCAGCATAGAAACCGTTTCCGTCAAAACATTCATATCGGTTTCCGTCAGCGGAATATCGGTTATCGAAAAATCTTCGTCTTCATATTTATAATACTTTTTATCGTAAACTACGATTGGCGCATTATAACCCAATTTCTCACTTCGCATCAGCTGAATATCCATCTGGATGGTTCGCTTGCTGATTGGATTTTGTCTTCCTTCATATTCAAATAAAGCTTCGGAGCATTCTTCGATTAAATCTTCGAGTGTCCATTGTCTGTATTTATTCTGCAGGCATTTATCGATGGTTTTGTATCGTATTAAGGCGTTTTTGTTTTGTGACATTATTGTGTTGTTTTTTGCGGCAAAGGCACAAAGGCGCAAAGATTTATTTTTTTGTGCAACAGATTAAAGGATTAAGATGATTAAAAAAAAAACTCTTAAATCTGCTCAATCTGCGAGAGAAAAACTTTGCGACTTCGCGTCTTTGCAAGATTTACATTTGGTTCTGTTTTATTTTTTATTAAAAATATTTCATTTAATCTTAATACGCAATAGTGTTGCGCACTAAAATTTAACATATTGATTTTAAATCGGTTTTTTAATATTTTTTTATGTTAAAAAATCATATACTTTTACGCACAAATTTGATTCGACATATATGGGGAAACTTTACTTACTGCCTTTAAGCTTTATTTTTTTAATAACCACTTCAGTGTTTGCTCTTCATGCAGATGATAATTCAAACCTGTTTTTTAATAGTTATAATTTAACTGTTCCCCCTTCTGTAGATTTTAATTTTACAAATAATAACAGCTGTTCCGGCACACCGGTAACATTTAACGCAATAGTGAGCGGTGCAGCTCCTTTTGTTTACAGCTGGGATTTTGGTGATGGAACTACATCGACAGTTAATAATCCGAATCATACTTTTACGGCACTTGGCTGCGGGTTGCAAAATTTTACCGTAAGATTGACTGTTACAGATGCAAATGGTGAGATAAATAGTGTTTCAAAAACTGTTTCGGTTGCTCAAAAGCCCGATTTAAAGTTTGTAGATTTAAATGCGGCAGGATCTGCGAAACCATTTGAGCGATGCGGTGATAATAACTCGAATCCTAAGTATACGATTAATGTGGGTAATAGCTCGGCTTCAGTTTCTTGTATTACTTCATATAATGTCAATTGGGGAGATGGAACTTCAGAAACAAACGTTACGTTTCCCAGAACTCACGAATATCAAAAATTAGGGGCGTTTAATATGACGATTACTGCCTTAGGAACAAATTCATGCAGTAATTCGATTACTTATGTTGTAAAAAATTCTAACAATCCAATTGGTGCTCTTATTGCGCCGGGTAATACTACCAATTTATGTACACCGGTTCCTCCAATGGATTTTGCAATAGGATCATGGGGACTGAATCCGTCTGACACCAATTATCAAGTAAATTATGGAGATGGTACATTTCAAAATTATACGCAGCAGCAATTAGAAAGTTCGCCTTATTACAATAGTGCAAATCCTGGTGCGTCGCAAAATTTCCCTATTCCGCATACTTTTACACGATTTAATTGTCCGTCTGGAAATACAGTAACTTTAACGATAACAACATCTTGCGGAAGTACTTATTTAACAGCTGGACCTATTATTATTTTAGATGTACCAACCGTAAGTTTTAATGTAAACAGTATAATATGTGCTAATACTTACGCTTATTTTAGCAATACTACAATGGCTGGTTATACTAATGGCTGTAGTACATACAACGTTTACACGTGGGATTTTGGAGACGGAACTCCGGTATCGAGAGAAGTAAATCCTGCACACGTATATACAAGACCAGGAACTTATACAATTACATTAAGGGCACAAACGCCTTGTGGAATAGGCAATACGGCAACAAGACAAATATGTGTTGAACCAATTTTAGAACCCAATTTTACTTTTGGTAATGCTTGTGCATCCAGTAATTTACAAATTACAAATACTACCGATACAAGTTTAAGCTGTGGTGTAGAAAGCTATTATTGGGAAGTAATTAATTATGTTGAAGGATTTTGCGGCAAAGAGTCAGTTCCGGGGACAGGAAGAGGGCAGTGGAATTTTGCCAATGGTACTTATTATTATTCAAAAGAGCCAGTATTTAATTTTGTAATGCCGGGGACTTATTATGTTAGATTAACTACAAGAAACTCCTGCGGAATAGACCGTTCAATTGTAAAAACCATTCAGGTAAAAAAACCACCGGTAATTACATTAGAAAAGATATCTGATTTTTGTAATTCGGCAACAATTAAACCAGTCGGTAAGGTAGAAGAAACCTGTGCTCCGGCCAGCGAGATTACCTATTTATGGAGTTTTCCCGGAGGAACGCCTTCATCGTCAACTTTACTTGATCCAGGGTCAATTAATTATACAGTCAGCGGAAATTATCAGGCAACTTTTAGTGTAACGAACAGCTGCGGTACTACCACAAAAACACAAAATTTTTCGGTTAATACAGTTTTGTCTCCTGTTATAACACCAAAATCTGTACAGATATGCAGCGGAGCATCTTTTCAGGTTACACCATTTACAAACGGAACAGATAATGTTCCTGCAGGAACGACCTATGTTTGGTCTGCTCCTGTAGTTTCTCCTCCTGGAGCTGTGAGCGGTGCTTTTGCACAATCATCTCCAAGAACAAATATTAGCCAGACACTTACCAATAATACAAATGCTCCGGCAACAGTTACCTATACTGTTTCGCCAATATCTACGGTTTGTCCGGGACCAGATTTTACAATTACGGTAACGGTCGACCCATTAATTAAAGTTACTGAAACAATAAAAACAGGTACTTGTTTTGGCTCAAATGACGGAAGTATAACTATTGCTGTTGCGGGAGGAATTCCTTTTGCAACTGGAAATCCATATAATTTTTCATGGACAGGTCCTAACGGATTTGCGAGTTCAGATCAAAATATTTCAAATTTAAAACCGGGATATTATAATTTAAGAGTTATTGATAACGGAAGATGTCCATTCAATCAAAGTTATTATGTCAGCGAACCAGGTAAATTTCAGGTTGTTGGAGAATCCAAAAATGACATTACCTGTTTTGGTTTAAATGACGGAAGAATTAATGTGTCAGTATCTGGCGGAACTCTGCCTTACACTTATGTATGGACCAAAAACGGAGCGCCTTATACTGCTAATACCGGAAATCCGGCTAATTTAGGACCTGGTGATTATCACGTTACCATTACAGAAGTAAATTCATGTGATGTCCTGAATAGAAGTTTTACGATAATTGAACCTCCGTTGTTAAAAGTTAGTTATGTAAGCCAGGTAGATATATTGTGTTATGGATATTCAACCGGCGAAATTAATGTAACAACTACAGGAGGAAGAGCAACAGAAATTTCTCCGGGAATATTTAATTACCGATACAACTGGACTGGACCAAATGGATATAGAAGCACAGTTCAAAATCCGAGAAATTTAGCTGCCGGAACTTATAATTTAACCGTTACTGATAATTCTGGCTGTGTTTCTAATTTACAGGTTGTGCTGCTTCAAAATGACGAAATAAAGTTAGATTATACAAAAACCGAAATAGCATGTTATAATTATGCCGATGCCTCGATTACTATAAATAACATTACGGGTGGTGTTCCTTTTGCAGCGGGAGAACCGTATATTATTAAATGGAGTAATTTAGGTTCTGGACGTGTACAGAATAACTTATCGGCTGGGACTTATGTAATAACGATTACAGATGCTTTAGGCTGTCCAAAAGTATTTACAATAGTTATAGACAATGCGCCGGTATTTACCATTAAACCAGATGTAAAGCAGATTTCTTGTTTTGGTCAGAAAGATGCATATATACGTTTAAATCTCATAGGAGGTAAAGCTCCTGTGCGACTTGTTTGGGATGATGATGCGACGGCAGGAATTGAAAGAAATAATATAGGACCAGGAAAGTATTCTGTAACTATTACCGATGCGAAAAATTGTGTAATAAAAGAAACTTTTACAATTGTAGAACCATTATTGCTTGAAATAAAAGGAGAAGTTTCTAATCCTTTAGATTGTACAAGATCGGATACTGGAGCAGTCAATCTAATTGTAACAGGAGGTACACAGCCCTATACTTACAGCTGGTCGAATGGTGCCAGAACAGAAGACTTAGTAAATCTTGTTCCGGGTAAATATACTGTTGTTGTAACAGATGCTAACGGCTGTAAACAATCTGATACCTGGACAATTACCAGATTTGATCAGCTAACACCTTCAATCGAAGTAATAACCGATCATAATTGTGAAACCAAATATGTCAAGCAAACCTTTGTAGGTCATGTAAAAGGAGGAATTCCGCCTTATACCTTAAGCTGGTCAGACGGAGTAGTTTCTGGAACTAATAATGAAATTATGAATACCGAAAATAATGGTTTGATCATATTTAGCGTAACAGACAGTTTTGGCTGTAAAGCCGAAGTAGCATACAACGTTAACACACCTGTTTTGGGTACTGCTAATTTCTCAACCGGATCTTATGGAAAAGACATGTATGATTTATATTCTATTTACGATCCAATAACGTTTACCAATTTAGCTACAGGCGATTTTACATTGATTTCATGGGATTTTGGAGACGGTAATTTTTCAAATGAAGAAAATCCAAAACATATTTATACTAAAGTAGGAACCTATACTATTAAGCAAACTGTTACTTATCCTTTTGGCTGTCAATACTCTTATTCAGCAACCATTAAAGTTGAGAAAGGTTACAGTCTCATAATGCCAAATGCTTTTACTCCTAATAATGATGGATATAATGATACGTTTGCTCCGGTATTTTTAGGATTATCTGATATAACACTGGATGTTTTTGATACATGGGGCGGTGTAATCTATACAGAAAAAGGAACCAATATTAGAGGCTGGAATGGTAAAGTGAAAGATATTGATGCCGAAAATGGAAATTACTATTACAAAATAACCTTAAAAACCTTTTACAACCATACTATAGTCGAAAAAGGAGCCTTTACACTAATTAAATAAGCAGCCAGAATTACCAATGAAATTAAAACTATTTACTATAATAATTGCATGTTGCTTATTTACAAAGGCAAGAGCTCAGGATCCTATTTTTACACAATATTTTTTAATACCCGAAACCTTAAATCCCGGATTTACAGGTTTTATGGAAACTACTTATGCAGGTATAATTCACCGTGAACAATGGCCGGAATTAGATCTTAGAATCGACACCGATTATGCATTCGTAAATACATGGAGTGACAGCATGAACAGCGGATTAGGAATCAGCTTTTTAAACCAAAGGGAAAATGTAACCAATTATAATTTCTCTCAGCTAAACGCAAATTATGCCTACAAAGTAAGGCTGAATGATTATTGGGAATTTAGACCCGGAATAGAAGCCGGATTTGGATTAAAATCATTTGCGTTCCAGAATTTACTGCTCGAAGATCAGATTAACATACGAACAGGAGTTATTAATACCAGTTCAATGGATCCTATGTTACTGAACAGAAAAGCCACATTTTTTGACGTCTCTGCCGGAATGGTTTTCAATACAGACAAAGCCTGGATAGGTCTGTCAATGAAACATCTTAACAGACCTAATATTGCATTTAGTTCTGAAGGAAACGTGCCTTTAAACACCTTCTTTTCGTTGAGTGCCGGCTACGAATTTTTGATAATAGACTATATAGATGTATTACTGCTTCCGTATGAAACAAAGTTTTTTCTAACTTCAAATTACATGCAGCAAGGTAGATACAACAGACTTGACTTAGGTGCTTCTATATTATTCGAAAAAATATTTTTTGGAGCAACGGCGGTGACAAATCCATCAAAAAATGGTGCCAACGGCGATTTAATGACTTCTGTGAATTTGTTGACAGGATTGCAGTACGAACATCTAAGACTAGGTTTTTCTTATGATTTTAATACAACCAAAATTGGAAAAACAGGAGGTATTTATGAACTTTCTTTAACCTATCAGTTTGATCTCCGCAGAAAATGTTTTGGCTGTCCTAATTACTCCGGAAATTAACTTAAACAAACCTTTGTATAATATGGGCGTGTCGCTACGGGTCGTCCCGAAGCTTCGGGATCGGCTTTATTCTCGATTAACAAAAACTACGGCGAAAAAGCCTTGTTTTTCTAAATTGGGAGATATCGCCTCAATCCCTCACGCATTTACGGTAATAATTAAATTTCGTCTCATAACATTGTTTCGAATAACAAACCCTACAGGTTTTCAAAACCTGTAGGGTTTAACA
The DNA here is from genome assembly GCF_028736135.1 of Flavobacterium sp. KACC 22758. Classification (NCBI taxonomy): domain Bacteria; kingdom Pseudomonadati; phylum Bacteroidota; class Flavobacteriia; order Flavobacteriales; family Flavobacteriaceae; genus Flavobacterium; species Flavobacterium sp. KACC 22758. Next base: position 4,181,950 of record NZ_CP117878.1, on the reverse strand, counting down.
ACGTATGCATATTATCTACGTTAATAATAAAATCTCCTTTTCAATATTTGCTCTCGCTTTTTCCTCATATAAACCTCTGAATTCCTCAGTCTGAAAAATAAATTCATTCTCCAGAAAATGCGTCAAGGCTTTCGCGCGCCCGGGTTTGTAGAGAAAATCAGGATAAATGCGATATTCTTTTCTAATTTTCTCAAAATAGATTGTATAATCTTCCCAATCTTTAGCAAGGATTTTCAAATCAAAATCGATTAACCAATTAATATCTTCAATAGAATTATATTGATGTTGCTGTGTGGCACAAATCGCATCAAAAACCAATTGACTATCAAATTCTGCAAACCCGACAGGTTTTTGAAACCTGTCGGGTTTATCATCTGTAAAAATAGATACAGCATATTCGGCGCTTTTAAGTTCATTATCTTTTTTAGAAGCCGAATACACAAAATCATGATAAAAAATAGAAAATAATATTTCATTCGGATTTTGAAGTTTATCACGATACGTTTCAAAACTGGCAGTCATTTCTTTTAAATGCGTAAGATTATGATAATGTCTTGATTTTTTCGAATACGCCTTTTCTAAGCCAATCCAGTTTTTTTGTATTTCATTCGCTGAAAAGCCAATATTCGAAAGTAATTCAGAATAAATTTTCTCTAAATTCATGTTGTTTTTTTATTTAATCTATTAAAACCTCCAACGAAGCACAATATTATAACTAATCAAATTTGAATGTAGTAAAAAGCTCCGGAGGAGTTAAATATTTATAGCAAAATATTTATAGCAAAATATTTATAGCAAAATATTTATAGCAAAATATTTATGGCCAATTTATAGACAACGGTTAAAAAGCTCCAGCGGAGCGACACCTTCAATTTTATTAATAATATATCGCCCCGCCGGGGCTTTTGAAATGAATCCTGAAATGGCTATAAATATATCGTCCCTCTGGGACTATGTTTTTGTAATCTAGATATAGCTATAAATATGTCCATCTCTCTTTGGGCTTTTGAAATGAATCCTGAAATAGCTATAAATATATCGTCCCTCTGGGACTTATGTTTTTTGTAATTTGAAAATAGCTATAGATATGCCGTCCCTCTGGGACTATGTTTTTGTAATTTGAAAATAGCTATAAATATGCCATCCAGCTGGGGCTAATGTTTTTTGTAATTTAAAAATATCTATAAATATACCGTCCTTCTGGGACTTACGTGCTTTTTTTAAATTAATTTTCACTCAAATTTAAAATTCTTTTTTACTGCGCAAAATAATTGCGTAGTAGTTTTGAAATCTTTGCAATGTAAAAATGAAACAGTTATGAGAACTATTAAAATTTATTGTAAAGAATGCGAAGTTGAATTAACTTCTGAGTTAGCAGAAATTCCTGAAACAGATTTATGCTGGGAGGAGGGTATGGATATTATGCTGGAAAATAATTTTTCTATTTTCATGAATACGCATACAAATAAGAAATCTTTAGTGGTAGCTCTTGCTGATTATAATTTAAAAAAGCATCCAGATTTAAATAGATTTTCTGGATGTTGTGGAAGTGATGGTTCAAATGGATTAAATATACTTTGTGTAAATAACCATGAAGTTGCAACAGAAGTTTCAGATTGCTGGACAGGACATTATATAGAATTTGATAAAGATAAAATCATCATTAAAGAAAGAATAAACAGTAAAATAATCGAAGAATTTAAATTTTAATTTCACTACGCAAAATAACTGCGCACTAGTTTAGAAATCTTTGTTCAGAAATAAAAACAAACGTTCATAGAAATAAAAAAAAGAATAAAACAGGTCAAGTTTGAGTTACTTCGAAAACACTTTCCAATGTACACACTTACACCATTACCTTTTTATTTAATAATCATAATTGGGGCAGTAGCTCAGTGGTAGAGCAGGTAGTTTTGAAATTATCAATCAAAGGTCAATCAAAATTTACTTCTTACACTTTTAATGTCCGTGTCGTGGGTTCGAATCCCACCTGCTCCACAATTAATGGTCAATTAAAACTTACTTCTTAGGTTCGACTCCTAACTTCCGAAAGGAAGTTGCTGGTTATTAAGTTTTAAAATTATCATTAATAAAAAAACGAGGGTCAAGATTAACTTACTTCTTTGGGGAAACCCAACAATCCGAATGTTTCAGTTAATCAATTATCCTCCAATTTCAGGTCAAGTGTTTCTTACTTCAAAAATCTTTTAGGTAGAACTCAGAAGCACAATTATCTAAATTTTAAAAATTAAAAAAAATGAAAACAAAAGAATTATTAAAAATCAGTTTACGTCAAAATGCTATTTTCATTCCGTCAGAAATGATTACGAATGATGTTAAAAATTTATCAGGAACAACATCCGTTTTGTTAGCCAATGTGTCAAAACTTGGATTTACATTTTCTGAAACTTTGCTTCACGCTTTAAACAACGTAAGCCCGAACTATAAAATCGAGGTTTTAGAAGTTCTAAGAGAAGTTTTAGGAACAGATAAAAACTGGACGCCATTGGTAAAAGAATGGAACGTTCCAACAGGCGAATCTGTTGTAGATCATATCATCACTTTTTTCGGAAATGTTTTTAAAACTAAAAACGGAACAACTTTACAATGCGGCCATATTATCCCAGATAATACTTTTCCATTAGAAAGATACAACGGTTGTCCGTTCTGCGGAACTCCGTTTGAATTTGGAAAACTGGAAAATATCGGACAAGGAAGCAAATTGAAAATGCTTGAATTGTGGACAGAAAAAGATTTAAATGATTTCTATATATCGTTATTGCAATCTAAAACCGCTTTAGACGCTACTCAGGTAGATAGTTTAAAAATGGCGATGCAATATTTGCCTTTACCAAAAACCGAAGTGGCAATGAAGGAAACTTTAATGCTGGTAATCGATCTTTTGATCGAAAATGGTAAAGAAGAAGAAGCCTCTCAGTTTTTGAAAACGCCAACAGATATCTTACGATACTTGTGGTATAAAAATACAGGAATGCTTCAAATTATTGAGCCAAAAACGATTATCAAAAGAACATCAAAAAATGCACAGCATTTCCATAATGTTTTAGATACAAGCGTTCAGGCCAGAATTGCATCTCAAAAAGATTTGAAACTTAAATATTCCCGAAAAGAATGTTTAATGGTCGCAAACTGGTTGAATAATATGAACATGGACGTTGAAGCGATGTGCGAAACCATGCACCCAAAAAGAGGAATGTGGGTTCGTTTTATCCGTGCGCTGCGTTTGGCAGAATACAGCAAAAGAAAAGGGTTTGAGAAATTGAACTTTTTAATGGATGTATTCTACAACCAAGTGTATGACGTTTGGCAGAGCAAAGTAGATTCGTCAAGATTGAAATTTGACGCCGATAAAACATTTGGATTATTGAAACAACGTCCAGGATTATTTGCTCGTTCGTTATTCTCGAACATGCTATGGTTTGGAGCAGAGGAAACTGTTGCTCATTTTGAAGAAATTATCGATAAAGTTCCGGCTCGGTTGGTGTTTACTTTAAACATGTATGCTCAAAATTACTTTGATAAAAACATGGAGAGAAGCGTGAAACCTTTGGGTGGAACAAACAAACGAATTGAAGCAAACGCTTTATTGAAGTTGTATGAAGATTTTCAGTTGGAAGCAATGAAAAATCAAATCGAAGAATTGTGTCTTTTAGCCATGAAAAAACGATTTGCAAAAGTTGCTAATACCAATAAAACAATCTATATCGATCCGCAATTGTTTAACATTCCGGTTTCTATAGGAGATCGAAGTGATACAGTTCAGGATTTGCCAGTTGCTTTAATGGGAACACGTTTCCCAATTGAAGGAAACGAAGTTCGATTGTTCATGCAGTGGGGTAAAGATTTGCCAGCGCAGCATTTAGATATGGATTTGAGCTGTCAGATTGCATATGAAGATCGCTTAGATATGTGCTCTTTCAGCCGATTGACAACTACAGGTTGTCAGCATAGTGGAGATATCCGTAGCATTCCGAATAAAATTGGAACTGCCGAATATATCAACATCAACATCGACGAATTGGCGAAAGCCAAAGCAAAATTTGTAACTTTTACTTGTAATGCGTACAGCAACGGAAGTATTACGCCAAATTTAGTCGTAGGTTGGATGAACAGCAAACACCCGATGAAAATTTCGGAGAAAACTGGTGTTGCGTACGATCCGTCGTGTGTAGATCATCAGGTTCGTGTGACGCAGAATGTTGCCAAAGGTTTGGTTTTTGGAGTGTTGGATGTAGCCAAAAGAGAAATTGTTTGGTTAGAGATGACTTTTGGAGGTCAGGTTGTAGGCGGATTGGATTTCAAAGGCGTTCAGGCGTTGTTATCAAAACTAAACAGCAAATTGAATATTGGTAGTTTGTTACAGCTTAAAGCGGAAGCTCAAGGTTTAACGATTACTGAAAATGAAGTTGCCGATGAAGTTTATACAGCACAATGGGCGATGAATCCAGCGGTTGTGACGCAATTATTGGTTGATTAAAAAGGTTCTAAGGGACTAAGGTTCTGAGGTTCTAAGATTTTAAGGTTTTTGTAGAGGCGCACTGCTGTGCGTCTCTGCAAAGATTGGTAAATTGAATCTCGGAATCCCAATATCTATCGGGAGCAAAGACGCTAAGTTTTTTTGCCACAGATTATGAGGATTAAAAGGATTTTTTTATCTGCTGAATCTGCAATCCCGATAGCTATCGGGAGCGGGAAAATAATCTTTGAGGTTACAATAACCACACAGTTTGTCATTTCGACGTAAGGAGAAATCACACGCGGGATTCGACAAAGATTGGAGACGTTCTGTGCGGAGTTTCTAGTGTGATTTCTCCTTACGTCGAAATGAAAAAAAAAACCTTTTTAATCCTCATAATCTGTGGCTTAAAAAAGAAAAATCTTTGCGCGTCTGCTCCCGATAGCTATCGGGATTGCGAGAAATAAAAAAACTACGCAAAATAACTGCGCAGTAGCATTTAACCTTTGTACTATCAAAATAGAAAGAAAAATGAAAACACAAATAAACGGTACAGATATATTAGAATTAGGATTCCCTGAAGGAAAAATAATTGGGATTGCCTTAAAAATTAACAGCAAAAGAAACGGATTTACCAGAGACGAAATGATAGCAAATTTCAAAAACGTCTTAGAAACTCCGGAGAATTATATCGACGATAAAATCTTCAGCAAACTGGCTGTTGCTTTAATCGAAAAATCGAATGAAAAACCAGAAGATTTCATTGCTTTAAATGAAAATCCAAATGCATATTCGGCTTACGGATTAGATCATATCGAAGACGGAGCCAGAAAACAAATGGAAGTTGCCATGAAACTGCCAGTTACCGTTGCGGGAGCTTTAATGCCAGACGCACACCAAGGTTACGGATTACCGATTGGCGGAGTTTTAGCCACAAAAAATGCCATTATTCCGTATGGTGTTGGAGTTGATATTGGGTGTAGAATGGCGTTGTCGGTTTATGATATTCCAGAAGATTTTTACTTTGAAAACGAAGCTAAATTCAAAAAAGAATTAATTGCCAATTCTATTTTTGGAGCAGGTCACGGATTTCATGGTCAGTACAAATCAGATCATGCGGTTTTGGAGAACGATACGTTCAATATGAATCCGTTTGTGAAGAATTTGAAAGATAAAGCCTGGTCGCAATTAGGATCTTCGGGTGGTGGAAATCACTTTGTCGAATTCGGGATCATGGAATTTGCAAAAGATGATGCGGTCTTGAATATCCCAAAAGGAAAATACGTCGCTTTGTTAACGCATTCTGGTTCACGCGGAATGGGAGCAACTATTGCCGGACATTATACTAAAATCGCTAAAGACGAATGTAAACTTCCAGAAGTGGCAAAAAACTTGGCGTATCTGGATATGAGTTCACAATTAGGTCAGGAATATTGGTTAGCGATGAACTTGGCGGGAGATTACGCTTCGGCTTGTCACGAGATTATCCATAACAAAATGGAACGCGCTCTAGGTGCGACAATTTTAGCCAAAGTCGAAAACCACCATAATTTTGCCTGGAAAGAAATCTGGAACGGCGAAGAAGTGATCGTACATAGAAAAGGAGCAACTCCAGCCGGAAAAGGCGTTATGGGAATCATTCCGGGAAGTATGACCGCACCGGGATTTTTGGTGAGAGGAAAAGGTGAGGAGAATGCCATTAATTCGGCTTCGCATGGAGCAGGAAGACAAATGAGCAGAACCCAAGCCATCAAAAACATCACACAAACCGAAATGAAATCGATACTGAGAGATCATGGCGTTACGCTTATTGGAGCAGGTCTGGACGAAGCCCCAATGGCGTATAAAGATATCAATCAGGTTATGGAAGCGCAGAAAGAGTTAGTAGATGTTGTTGCCAAATTTACGCCGAAACTGGTTAGAATGGCAGACGATGGAAGTAAGGAAGATTAAGAAAAAGCAAGAGGTAAGAAGAAAGATTGAAAAATCTTGTTTCTTGCCTCTTTCTTCTACAAAATCTTAAATAATAATAACAGGTCACAAAGAGGAAAAAACTTAGCATCTCAGCCTCTTAGAACCTTAGCACCTTTTAAAAAAAAATGAACAAATACGAACGACTGAAAACAGAATTAGAAACAGTCGGAAATGGAAAGATGAAAGCATTTGGAGACTCAATGCGTCCGATTTTAAAAAGCGGCAGTCTCTTAACTTTTCAAAAAAGCGAAAATTACCAAATAGGAGATATTGTATTCTGCAAAGTAAAAGGCAGATATATCGACGCTCATAAAATTATAAAAACCGACGCAAACAAAGGTTTCCTAATCGCCAACAATCACGGATTCGAAAATGGCTGGACCAAAATTATTTACGGAAAAGTGGTTGAAGCAGAATTTAAAAATGAGGTGGTTTTTGTGAGAAGTGAGAAGTAAAAAGAAGCAAGAGTCAAGAAGAAAGATTGGAATGTTTTATTTCCTGCATCTTTCTTCTACAAAATCTTAAAAGAAAAAATAATCGGTTAAGAGAGAAAAAACCTTAGCACCTTAGCCTCTCAGAACCTTAACAACTTAAAAAAAATGAATTACATAGACATAGGAATCAACCTAACCAACAAACAATTCCAAAACGACATAGACGATGTTGTACAAGACGCGATTGACGCCGATGTATCGCAAATGATCCTAACGGGAACAAGCGTGCGAAACAGCGAAGCATCATTAGAAATCGCAAAACAATATCCGGGAGTATTATATGCTACAGCCGGAATTCACCCGCATGACGCGAAGAGTTTTGATGCGCAGAGTATTTCGAAACTCAGGAAATTATTAGAACTGAAAGACGTAGTTTCTGTTGGCGAATGCGGACTCGATTTTGATCGTGACTTTTCGCCCAGAAACAAACAGGAAGAATGTTACAAAGCCCAATTAGAATTGGCGATAGAAGTGCAGAAACCTTTGTTTTTGCACGAAAGAAGCGCTTTTAGTTCGTTTATGAATATAACAAAAGACTATCTGCCGAAACTGCCCAAAGCTGTTGTGCATTGTTTTACGGGAACTTTGCAAGAAGCCAAAAGCTATCTCGATAACGGATTTTATCTGGGTTTTACGGGAGCGATTTCAGATGTTAAACGTTTCAGCCATTTAAAAGAAGTCATTCAGTACGTACCGCTCGACCGAATGATGATTGAAACCGATGCGCCGTTTATGCTTCCTAAAAATGTCCCAAACAGTCTCTTGAAGAAATACCACGAACGTCGTTGCGAACCTGCTTTTCTGCCCTATGTTGCCGGAACAATTGCACAGTTTAAAGGAATTACTTTAGCTAAAGCAGCGGAGGAAACGACGAGGAATTCTAAAAGCTTTTTTGGGATTTAAATTTTAATTATAAAGATTATTTTTTGGCTTTTAAATCAGGTGTTTTTACTTGGTTTAAGGGCTTTTTGTTTATATATATTTGAAAATTCCACAAGATTAAAATTAGTGAGGAAAACCGTAAAAATAAATCTAATATAATTAATAGCTTTCGCTGTTTTAAATTTAAATAAATACTTATCAATGAGAGAATACATAAACTCAAATATCTTAGTTTTATTAGCAATCCTGATAATTATGTGGTCTTTTAACAGAAGTAAAAAGTTCTTAATAGATAAATTTGAAATATTCAAAGAGTTTTTGATTAAGTGTTTACAGATACTGTTTAAAAATACTATTGATTATCTAACTAAAGTTGAAACTATCTTATGTAAAGATAATCTAGTCACGAATCAATTGTCACTTGAAGATTTGACTGCAAATTTGCCTAATGAAACAAGAAATAATCAGATAAATAAATATCTTGATGCTTTATCCTTTGCAATACGTAATGAAAACGTAACAAATATTGCGTTAACGGGTGGATTTGGAACAGGTAAAAGCACAATCATTAACGAATTTTGTAAAAGTAATAGAGGTAATGAATATTTACATATTTCCTTAGCAAGTTTTAAAGATGATAAATCGGATGAAAAATTAATAGAAACAAGTATAGTTCAGCAAATTCTATATTATGAGAAAAAAATAAAAATAAAAGAATCTTCATATAAAAGAATTGATTTTACTAAGCCTTTTCGAAAATTAATTTTCATCTGCTTACTGACATTGTGGTTCTATTCTTTAATTTTTTTATTTTTTGAAGAGATTAATGAAAAGCTTATTCTCTTTAAAGGAATTAAAACAAAGACAGAATTTATACGATTTTTTTTTGTTGCTGGAATATTTTATATTTTTTATAAATCATTTGATAAGATAAAGAATTTAAAACTCTCAAAATTAACACCTAATACTCTTGAAATAGTTAATGAAAAAACGGATAAAGATCTTTCTGTTTTTAATAGAAATATAGATGAAATAATTTACTTCTTTGAAAAAACTAATACCAATATTGTTATTGTTGAAGATATCGATAGATTTAGTGATGATGTAGCTATCAAATTATATTCAAAAATTAGAGAACTCTCCATTTTAATTAAACAGTCGAAGGATGTTATTCAGGCAGTTAAGTTTATTTATTCGGTAAAAGATGAACTAATTCTAGAAGATAAGACAAAGTTTTTTGATATAATTGTTCCTGTTATACCAATCACTGATTATAGTAATTCAAAAAATATGTTTCTTTTAAAATTAGAAAGCTTTTTTGAAAAGGAAAAGAATGAAAATGCAGTTGCCATAGAAAATAAAAGTTTTTTAGATAAAAATTTTATTTCTGAAGTTTCTAATTACGTGTATGACATGCGTACAGTTATCAATATTTGTAATGAATTTAAATTGTACAACGAGATTTTAATTATTGATAAACCTAATATTGATAAAAATAAGCTCTTTGCAATTATATTTTACAAAAACATATTTCCAGATGATTTTGCGAGAATTCAAAAAAATGAATCGAAACTGCATCGAATTTTTAAAAAAGATTTTAATAAAGACAAAGATTTGGAAAAAATTATTGTAGGAATTGACGATCAGTTGAAAGCTAAAATTGAAGAAAAGAATGAATTGGAAAAATTATTGAGTAAACAAGTTTTGAGAGATGTAAATGAGCTAAGAAAAATTTATATTTTTAATTTGATGGTGTTAATTGAGGAAAAACACTTGCAAAAAATTATAGATATAGAGGGGATGAAGTTGAGTGATAACCTAATTACTGATGAAAATTTCGAAAAAATAAAGGAATCTCGTAATATTAAGTTCAGTTATGAGTATGTTAGAAATCATAACTCAGGTATTTCTTTCAAAGATGTTGAAGATGAAATGGATAGTGAATTAACATATAATAAAAGAGTAAAGCTCATTAATGATTTTCATGAAAATAAAATAGCTTTATTAGAAAGGAAAATCCTTTTTTTAAATAATGAAAAGCAAAATATTAAAAATTTAAGTTTATTTGAATTATGTGAAAATTATAATGAAGGAGTTGATCATTTTTTGGAACTAGTTTACTCGTCTAAAATATATAGAAATGTTGATGGTAAAGAATATATTGAAAATATAGTAAATCCTAATATTAGTTTATTTAAGTATCTATTCAAAAATGATTATTTAAATGAGGATTTTATTGAGTACGTTTCATACTTTCATCCAGGTTCATTATCTTCTAATGATCATACATTAATGATGCGAATAAATCAGAATGAAACTACTTCTTTTGAAGAGAAAATTGAAGATGTAGAAAATTTGGTAAAGAGCATAAGAGATATAAGATTTAAAAATAATTCAATATTAATTTTTGATATTTTGAAGCTTTTATTGAAAGATTGTCAACATCCTAAATTAAGAAATGAAAAATTAGATTTTGTATTAGAACAAATTCAAAATTACAATGATCAGAGTGTTTATTTTATCGAAAGCTTTTTAAAAAAAGTAAGCAATGATCAAGTTACCACAACTAACTTTTATATTGAAATAACTAAATGGGACAAATTCTGGAATTTGGTAGAAACAAAATTTTCTGAAGATTTAAGAAGAACTATTCTGCTTGATTTAATTCAATTATTTTCAGATGACACTGGTGATAGGACTTTGATAAAGTTGAATAAAAATAAAGGATTAACAAATTTTATTAATTCAGATAAAGATTTACTTAAAGATGTATTTGAAAGAATAAATACAGATTATTTTATAAAAACTTTAGAGGTTTTACAAGTTCAATTTATTTCAATAACTTATTCTGAAAAAATTAAAAATTTATTATTAAAAGTTTATCTCCACGATTTGTATCAGATTAATATTGATAATTTAAATCTTTTTTCAAGAATAGATAGAAAATATAATTACGATGCGAACAAGTTTTTTTATTCAAATTTTGGGTTTTTAAAATCTAATGAAACATCCAATTTATATATAAGAATAAATAAAAAATTAAAAGAATATGTGGAAAATGTTTATTTAGCTATTGAAGAAAATATAAACGAAAAACCCGAAGATGTTTTGTATTTATTAGAACAAAATGATGAAAAAATTAGTTTAGAGAATAAATTACAAATAATAAGAAAAGGATTTACAGACAAATTAAATTCTTTTGATAGTATTCCTGTAAAAGAAATTCAAACATTATTAATTCAGAAAAATAAAATTTTCTCTTCTTGGGAAAATATTTTAGAATATTATAGTTGGGAAAGTTTGCTTGATTCAGATCTGATTACTTTCTTAAATAATAGTGATAACTATACAAAAATATCTGTATTAGGTATTTATGAAAAAGAAGATATTTTATTTGGTGAAAATAGTTCATGTGATGATTTTATTTATGAGCTTATAAACGATGAAAATCTTTCACAGGATTCTTTTGAAGCAATCTTTGCAGATTCAGGAGATTTGGTTTTAAAATCAAATGAAATAAATATAAAATCAAGAATTTCATATTTAGAAGAAAAGGATTTTTTTATACTTGATCAAGAAGAGATTGACTCATTGATAGAGAAAAATAAAGATGTATTAGTTAGGTTGATAGAAAAAAATGAAGAAACTTTTACTTCAGAAATAAGCACTTATAATTTTGAAATTGAATTTGTTGAAAATCTTTTAAATTCAAATTTAAGTATTGAATCCTTAAATGTAATTATTGCAGATCGAGAGAATGATATAAATAATAATGAAAATCTAGATTTTTTAAATAAGATAGCAGAATTTTATATTAAAAAGAAAGATTCAAAGTTTACAAAAAAAATATTAGAGAAATTAATAACTTCAAATTTAGCAGAGAATATTAAAATTTGTTTAATTAATTTGGCTTTTTCAGATGAAAATAATGTATATAATATAGTAGAGTTGCTTAAAAAAATGGGAGGTAAATTTACTGATATATTAAATGATGAAAAAGTGTCTTTTGACGTTAATGATAAGAATAAGACTTTTTTAAATATTTTAAAAGATTACAGTTTGATTTCAAGCTTTAAAAAAAATAGATTAGAACCTTTTTATACTGTTTTTTATAATAATTAATTTTATTTATTATGATAAAATAAAAAAAGCGCAAACCATAAAAGTTTTGCGCTTTTTTCAATTCTATATTAAAAAGAAAAATCCTTATTTCAATTTCATCAATTTTTCTAAATATTCAACTTTATCTTTTTCAGCCTGAACCAAACGTTCGTAAAGCTCGACAACTTTATCAAGAGGATTGAAAGTGCAAGCATTATGATTAGTGTTTCCATTTCCCTGACCATTATTAGCACTATTATCGTAAAAGTTATTAAAGAAATTAAAAACAGATTCTTCGGTAAAATTTTCAATAGCTTCTACAGTTACACCAAGAGCTTTTGCAATTTGCACTAATTTATCAAAATCGACAGTTTCGCTGGTTTCAATGTTGGAAATAGTTTGCTGCGTTGTGCCAATAGCATCAGCAAGTGCTCCTTGTTTCATGCCGCGAAGCTCTCTTATTCGGCTGATATTTCGGCCAATATTTCTGGTTCTAGTTTCTGTGCTCATATTTCAAAGGTATTTATTTTTTTTGAGAAAAATAACTTTCCGTAAAAAACACAATTAATTTGGTAAAACACAATTTCGTTTGGTTTTTTATAAAACCAAATATACACTTTTTCTTACTTTGTTTCGTGTTTTGTTATCAGGAATTAATCAAAGGATACACAAACAATAACCGAAGACCTTTTTGAGCAGAAATAATTTTAAAGGTTCCGTTTATGCCTTCCATTCTTAAGGACATATTACTCATGCCGTTTCCCTTTTGTGTGGTTTCAGATAATCCAATTCCGTTATCGATAATCGTAATGCTGAAAGAATCTTCATTTTGGTCAAATTCAATAAAAATCTCATTTGCCTGGCTGTGTTTGTATATATTGTGAACAGCTTCCTTAACTGCTAAAAAAAGATTTCGTCTGGCTTTTACCGTTAGATTCGTTTCCTTTTCAGGAACGTTCGAATTGAAATGCGAATCGATACTGGTTTTACTCAGGAAACGTTTGATGTACAAAGTCGTATATTCTATAAAATTGCCAATAGTATCGTTTTGCGAGTTCAAACTCCAAAGAATTTCGCGCATGGCTAAATTCATATCTTCAGAAGTATTTATTATGGCTTCTAAATCTTCAGAAAAACTTTCCTGAGGCATTTTATATTTTAAAAACTCGGCCTGAAGTTTTATAGCCGAAATTCCCGCACCCAGATCGTCGTGCATATCTTGCGAAATACGTTCTCTTTCGAGCTGAATGGCTTTTTGGCGTTCTAATTCTTTTTGCAGTAACTGGTTCTGGAATTCGCTTTCCTTTATTTGATTTTCCTGCTGCTGAATCAGCTGTTTTTTGTTGTAAATAAAAACCATCATAATAATAAAGCATACAAACAACAGCATTATGATAATGGCGATAATGTAGGTTAGTTTTATTTCTGGGGGCAGTTCTCTCATTTTTTTATGTTTTTTGCGATTGTCTCGTATTCAATTAGAGCTTTAAAAAATAAAAGATACATAACGCAGTTTATCGCATATAAAAATTCTCTGAGTAATTCTAAAAATGCCTGATCTTCGATATTAAAAAAATCTCTTGGAACAACTCTAAAGATAAAAAAACAACTCCAAAGAAGTAAACCTGTCGAAATCCAAAAATTAGGATCGTTTGTAATTTTAGATTCTGAAGGCAAAGCAATTTTTTGATAGAACCAAAATATGCTAAATACAATATAAAAAATAGGTAATGCTATTATTAACAAAGAACCTATTTCTTCCTTTGAAAAAAATGAGAATAATAAAACGCTTAAAGAGATTAAACCAGATACAAAGTGAACTTTCTTTCTTAATTTTTTTTGAAATGATTGAGTATAATAAAACCAAAAAAAAGCAATACAAAAAACACAATAAACGGTGTATTGAAAACTCCAATCTTTTTTAATTAAAATAATTACCCAGGAAGATAATTCTATAAGAAAGGTAATAAGAAGATATACAAACAAATAGTTCTGGCTAGAAAGACTAAATTTTCTAACCAAAACTATTGATTTTAATAGTGTTATAAGTAATATTATCTCATAAATATATATCATTAAGGTCTAAGGTTTCCTAGATCGTAACCTTCGCTTTCGCCGTATAGGTCTTTTTTATTAAATAGGGCATGAACACAAAAAGCAATTCTATTTTTTCTTTCTGTAAAATGAGCTGCAAGTTCATTATCTAGTGTAGTGGGAGAATATTTAAACATATTGAATTTCAAAGCAGAAATAACAGAGTATTTTAATCTCATTTCTTTTAAGAAAAGATTAATTTCGCTTAAAGAATATGAAATTAAAGTGTCTTTTTTATTTCCAGGATGAATAGGCAGTTTAGCTCCTATATTCTTCACAAAATTCTTTTTCATTTCTCTGAAATCTTTCTTTGTTATACTATCATTTTCTAAGACATATAAAACATCATCGTCAGCAAGTTTCTTTTGTTTAATATCACACTCTTCATTGTCAGAAAAAGATAAACCCAGATTGAGAGAATCACCATTTTGAATGAGATAAAATTTGCAAAATGCCTTATTTTCATTATTCTTAAGTATATCTTCGAATATTTCTAAATCTAATAAAAAACTTTTAGTTAATCCCTCAATCCCAATATTTTTATAGTTTTCCATAAAAAGTTCTTCGATATCTTTTTTAATTATTTTTTTAAAAAAGTCAATTTGATCAATTTTTTCTTGTTTTAATTTTTCTAGTTCCATGGTTTTTAGTTTTTGGTGTTAAACTTATTAATAGCTTCAATTTTATTACTTACTTGTAATTTTTTGTAGATATTGCCAATATGTTTTTTTATAGTGTCGATGGTGACATTTTTTTTATCGGCAATTTCTTTGTAGAGCAGTCCTTGTGCCAGCAGTTCAAGAACTTCTTTTTCGGTTACGGTAAGCAAGGCCAAACTTTGTACCTGTACTTTCGATTCCTGAAAATGCTGTAAAACCCGCTTTGCAATTGTAAAACTCATAGGAGCGCCTCCTTTATGAGCTTCGAGAATAGACTGAATAATTTTATCGAGAGGATCACCTTTTACAAGATAACCGCTCGCGCCTGCACGCAGGGCCGAAAAGATTTTTTCGTCGTTTTCGAAACTCGTGCACATTATAAAACTCGTTCCTGGCATTGCTTCTGTCAATTTAGAAACGATATCAATTCCTGATGAATCCTGAAGCTGAATATCCATTAAAACCACGTCTGGTTCCAGGTCTTCCAATTTTTGCAATGCGCTTTTACCATTAAAAAACTGAGCTGCGCATTCCATGTCTTCCTGAAAATCGATGATACTCTTCAGCGCCTGACTGTAATGTTTATCATCTTCTACTATGGCAACTCTTATTTTCATGTTGTTACATTTTCATTACAAAGTTGGGTAATAAGTATTTTGACCACAATTACCCTTTTGGGTGATATTTCAGAATTAAGCTTAACGTGGATAAACTTACAAAAAAATAAAGAAGAATGTAAGAAAAAAAATATCACCCAAAAGGGTAATTGATTGGTGTAGTGATCTCTAAATACATTTGATACGTTAACTAAAAACACTAGAAATCATGAAAACAACCTTATTATTTTTTTTATTTTTTGGATTTATTGGCTATAGCCAAGATGAAGATAGCCGAATGGTTACTAAAATTATTGAAATCGATTTAAGCGATCCTAATTTAAATAGCATTAAAATGTGTAATGATTTAGGATGTACGCCTGTAGAAAATAAAAAATGGCTTTCTGCAAAATGTAGTGAAATGATTGCGGTTAAATTATTAAACGCTAATCCTTTTAAATATACTTATAAAATTGATACTAAAGAAATCTCTTTTTTTAATGATCAAAGTGCGACAGGAGAAAACTTAAAAGCAAAAGCAAAAATCAGTGCAGATAGCACGTTTAAATTATTGTCTTTTTTTCCTGATAGAGATAAAATGTATATTAAAAACATTATTGACCAAAATCAGCAATTAGCTCAAGGTATCGATAGCTTAGGCTACGAAGTAAAGAGTCTTTATGGAATTTTAAAGCAAAAAAACACACTTAAAGCAAATGATTACGCTCAGAGAAAAGATTTCCTAAATAAAGCAAAAGCACAGTTGAGAAATAGTTATGAATTGTTGAATGTTTTAGAACAGTTTAGTGACAATGAACAATATGGAACAGTTAAAAGTAGTCTAATCGAAACAAAAGTAAAAGCTGAAAAAAGCATTGATTCAATTATTGAAAAATTCTACAGCATTGATTTTGATGTTTATACGCGACCAATTGACGTACAAGGTAAAAATATTGATGTTGTAGAATTCACAATTAATCAATCTAATAAAGAAACCAAAAAGAAAGATGAAAATTTCGATAGTAAACCCTATAATATTTGGATAAAAGGCGGTTTAAAAATAGATGTAAGCGCCGGATTATTTTTTACTTCGCTTTACGATTCAGAATTTAGTACAAAAGACGATCCAGCCATTGCAGGCAATAAAATTATTACTCTAAAAAATGGTGGAGATTACGATTTGGCATTTGGTTCAACCATTAACACTTATGTTCGAATGAATTCCTGGGTTGTACCAACACTTAACTTTGGTGCTGTAGTTACACAAAATGAAAAATTGCAAGTGCTTTTAGGAATCGGAGCTATTTTAGGTAAACAAGAACGCATTATTTTTTCTACAGGTTTTTCTATGGGGAAAGTCACTAGAATTGCAGACTCTTATTCAGTTGGCGGGTCTTATAATCTGGGAAATTCCGGAGATGTTCCTACGCAGAATCAGTTTAAATTTGGGCACTTTTTGGGAATTACCTATAATTTAACCAAAGTTAAAAAAATAAGCCTCGATAAAGGAATCGAACAAAACTAGATAAAGAGACTTTTTCTTATTTTGGTAAAAAAGAAATTTTATACCAATAAAAACCCAAACCCTGCAAATACCAATTTGCAGGGTATTTTTTTGCAATCAAATTGTACTTTTAATTCGTAAGATTTTTTAACAATCAAAAGATATTCTTTTAAGAAAAACTTAGTTCAAAATTCTTACTTTACAATTTCAAATTAAAAGCCGTAAAGATGAATAGAAGCACACCAATTCAAGATTTAGAAAACAAAAAATATCTCCTTCTGCAAAAAAGTGACGGTTTTTTACTTTAAACCCGAACCAATACTACACAAACTAAACTGTAAATATTTAGAAATAACGCTTGTTTTACACTAATACATAATGAAAAAAAGTCTTAAATACATCGACGGAACTTCGGATAAATTCTGGGAAATCGAAGTTACAGGATCAAATTATACCGTGACTTACGGAAAAAACGGAACATCAGGAACAACGCAGACCAAAAGCTTTGGTTCTGACGAAGAATGTTTAAAAATGGCTGAGAAAGTATTGGCCGAAAAAGTAAAAAAAGGATATTCAGAATCAGGTGAAGTTGATGTGGTTTCGAAGCCAAAATCGGCGAAAGCCAAAAACTCAGATGAGGTTATTGAAGAATATGACAGCATTATAAAAGCTAAAAAGATTGCGTTACTGCTGCCATTCTTAAAAGAAAAATCAAAAGGCAATATTGAAGCTTTAAAAAAGCACATTAAAAAATGCAAGCGTTACTGGATGACGTATACTGATTTGTCTAAAGATCCGGGTTATGTGAAAAAAGACAAACACGACTACGGCTGGGGCCGACGCGGCGATATGGAACAAAATGACATTATCACCCTGAGTGCTATAGCCTTATTTGACAAAACCGATATTAATTCGTGGGATGAAGCCCTGCATTTGCTTAACGATATCGATACGAAACCTCAAGTGTTGGAAACCCTGATATGGGCAAAACCAAACTGGCTCGAAACGTTTATTCTTGATAAAGTAAAAAGACAGGATTGGGTAACCTTTAATTATCATAATTTGAGAAAACTTGAAGATGAAGGATTACTGCAATTCAATCCAGAATTATATGCTTTGAGTTTAGCGGCAACAAATGAGTGGCGCGCAAAAATGAAAACCAGAAAGTTTATCGAAACGATTGTAAATGATAAAACAGGATATCAAAGAGATATTCCTGAATTGTTTAACTACGAAACAATTCTTCATAACAGTTTTTTCCGTGATAATGATAAACAAAATTATGACGAATTTCAGACCTGGAGTATTGTCTACAAAACGTTATTAGACGAGAAAAAAATGGATCGCAGTTTCTTTATCGAAAATGCCATCCAGATTCAAACCAAAGAATGGAACAACAACCTGAAATCTTTCTTTAGAAAAAGAATCGAAGAATTTCAGGCGACAGAAGATGAACTGGTTGTTTTTCAGGAAAATATATTTTCGTTTTTACACAACGCGTATCCGCCCATAACGAGCTACGGAATCGAGCTGGTAAAGAAAATTTACAATCATCCAAAATTTAAAACCAAATCATTCTTAGAATGGCTTGAACCTTTAATGATGCGCGGCGACTGTAAGGCAGCAATAAAAAGCGTTCTTCCGGTTTTGGAAAAAATAAGCAAAGCCAATCCAAAATTGAACAATCAAATTGCGTCAATTCTGGCCGATGTTTATGTGATTTCTGATTTAACATTACAAGAAAAAGTATCTAAAATTATCCTGAAAATAGGTTCTGCAAAAGACAAAGTACTGAAAGAAAAACTGAGTTCGTATGTTACTTTAATGCAGGGAAATATAAAATCAGGATTAAGTCAGTTTTTAGATGAAGAAGCTTTAACGGCAGATCACGATACTTTAGAAGAATATCATTTTGAGCCTAAAAAAGAAACTTTGCTTTTGGAAGAAGTACAGCTTCCGCAAGACTGGAATGATATTGTGTTTCAGTTTGGAAATTTCATTGCATCAGATGAAACGCTCGATACTGAGATTTTAATGAATACTTATATTCAGCAGCGAGATTTATTTCCGGCAGATTATAAAATACAGTTGCAGCCGTATGAAAAGCAGCTTCAAAAGCATTATTTTGAAGCCGTTCATAAAAACTTTATGAAGTCGTTTTTATCTCAAAAAATAGAAAATATAAACGCCAAATTTGACAGTAAATACAAACACTACTCAAAAATAAATACCAATCTTTTAATAAAACCTTTACTGGAGAAAGTACAGGAAAAAATGGATTCAAATTCTACGCTGCCATTACTTTCATTTCCGAGTCATAAACCCTATTGGGTCGCACCAAAAGTTTTAGTAGAAAGAGTAATTCAATATCAAAAGAACAACGAAGAAATAGATTCAGTCGATTTAGCGATTGCAATAGCGCGTATGCCGAGAGAAAATGTCGAAGAAGCTATTCCGTTATTAGATAAGGTTGAAGGAGAAATAAAACCGCTTTTATCATTCTGCCTTGGAGTAAACGAAAAACTGAATTTAGATTCGACTTCGTTATTTTCAAAAGCGTTGGCAGTTTTAGGAAAAACGACAAAAGAAACCGGAAATTTATCGCTTTGGGCAACAGCGGCAAGAACTTTTTATCCAAACGATACTTTTACAGAATTTGAAAATACCTATTTAAAAGAGATTCCGTTTGTGGTTTCGCCGTTTGTTGCGGAAATAAAATTTAAAGAAAAATGGAACGAATGGACGAATTATCAAACCAAAGAAAAAGAAAGAACGCCTTCTTGGTATGAATTAAAGTTTGATTTACCAAATTACACCAAAATTCCAAACTACTTATTGTACAGTCAGGATATTTACAATCGCGGCAACAGCTGGGATTATTTATTAAGTTATGCCGGAAATACCTATTACTGGCACAGTTTAACACCGCAGAATTCAGATGCACTGGCTTTGACTTTATTACAGAATTGTGCTACTGGCGATGGCTCGAAACCAGAATTAAAAGGATTTTTGTACGTAATGAACCGACCAGAATTTAGATCTTCTGAAACGACTCAGCTTTTATTTGCTGCCTGTTTTTTTCAGGAAAAGAAAGATTTACGATTACTGGCATCAGAAGTATTGATAAATTTAATTGAAAAACAAGCTGTTGATGTTGCTGTTTTTGCTGAAAAAGCGGCCAAACTGGCTTCAGAAAAATATGGTGTTTTCTTAAGGTTTTCAGACGGAATTGCAGCTTTAAAAGATATTTCACCGCTTCATAACAGTGCTTTACTGCAATTGTTCAATGCTTTCTTTGATAATCTTGACTTGAAAGACAAACTGCCGACAAATTTCAAAAAAATAGTCGAAAATTATGTCGATATTTTAACAAAAACCAATCAAAAACCTACGCCAAAAGCTATTGCGTTTTTTGAACAATGGAAAGACAATTCAGCACTTAAATCATTAGTGAAGCAGATTTTAAAATAAACAAAATGACAGATTTAGAATATAATTATAAAGGAGTTTCGACGTACAGTAAAACAAAAGGCATTAATAATTTGGTTTTGGCACATCAAACTGAAATCGAGGAAGTCAATAATATTCCGTGTTTTTTCTGGGGAAGTTTAACAGATCCTTATGTTACGGCAAAATGCTGGAGTACGATTGCAAAAGTCGTTCGTTCGAGTTTTGGCCCAATTCCGCCAAGTCTTCGTGATCCTATTGTTTCTGCGGGATCAGAAAGACTTCGTTTTGAGGGATTTTCTTCCTGCAACGGAGTTTATGTAAGATTAGACATGAAACCCGAAGCAGTTGACGGAGAATTTATCGCCAACGGAACAACAAACGTTGACTTTAACGATCCAATGCTGAATGCGCTGAATGCGATTCAAAAAAACGAAAAAGTAACCCTTGCCGTTGGTCAGCAGGACGTTCAGGTAATTACCAGCAAAGCAAAAGTGGTCGAGAAAAAAGTGACTTTGCCAATGCGCTGGATAAAAGGATTAACGAGTGTTCAGTTGTATCTGGCAGATATGGATTTAAAGTTCGAATTGAATAAAATCCAAACCATTCAGCTTTTTCAAAGTCTGCCAAAAGGAAATGTAAAAGGCGATTTCTTTATAACCAAAAGAGCCGGAAAATTTATGTTTTCGACATTAGCCACAGCAGACAGTGTTAGAATTGGCGGTGTACAGAGATTACGTTTATTAGAAGGTATTCTGGCAATTGTAGATAAGATTTTTATTTACGAATCTGATGATAAACAAACTTGTGCCGTTGTCTGCGAATTTGGAAAAATGCAGTTGTTAATGGCTTTTTCTCCAGATTCGTACCGCGGATTTTCGGGTGAAGGAAACGTATTGGAAACCATGACAGAAAACCTGCCGATAGAATGGATTTACGGATTAAACAGTTTATTAAAATCAAATGAAATGTTTGACCCAACAATGCTTTCGATAGAAAATGACATAGATTTTGGAACAATGGATAATCTGACTTCTAATTTATCTTCGATGGGATTATTGGGTTATGATTTAAGCGAAAAAGCACATTTTTACCGTCGTCTTCCTTTTAAAACAGAGCGTATTTTGTCTTTAAACCCGAGATTAAAAAACGCCAAAAAACTAATCGATAATGAAGAAGTAGAAATCGTTGAAAGAAAGGCTGATTATATCGAAGCCAAAGTAAAAGGTTCAGGCGTGGTACATAAAGTAATTATTGACAATACTTCGCAGAGATGTACCTGCGATTGGTTTACAGCTTATCAGGGAAAAAGAGGAATCT
Source organism: Flavobacterium sp. KACC 22758 (assembly GCF_028736135.1). Taxonomy (NCBI): domain Bacteria; kingdom Pseudomonadati; phylum Bacteroidota; class Flavobacteriia; order Flavobacteriales; family Flavobacteriaceae; genus Flavobacterium; species Flavobacterium sp. KACC 22758. Next base: position 4,160,402 of record NZ_CP117878.1, on the reverse strand, counting down.
GTAAACATATTTTAGCAGTAAAAATGACGATTTCTTAGTATAGTATATTGTGATAAATTTATGGTTTTTGTAATTATTTGTTAAATTAAGGTAAAATATGCTACATTTGTACCTGTAATTAAAAATAGAAAAAATACATATGACACTTTCAGTAAGCAAAAAATTTGAACGTTTAGCCGGAGATTATTCAGCTGAAAGCTCAGGATGCTATATGTGTTTTTATGAAATTAAAATGTAAAATTTAGAGTCAAACTCATCATAATACAAAAAAGCGTCCTCATTTCAGGGCGCTTTTTTTGTTTTTAGACCATTTGAATTCGTCGAATAGTACAAAAAGAGATTGAAAAATGATTAAAAAAGAAGTCGCAGCTAAAAAAACTAAAAAAATAATTGACCAAATGTTTAATGATTAATAAAAATAGCGAAATATAATCTTGGAAAGTAATCCGATGAGTAACAGTCATTTGATAAAAAGATAAATCTGCACCAGTTTGCGGACAGGAATTTCCTTGCTTTAATTTTGTATTTAACTAATTGATATTCAGTGAAATAATGTTAAAAAAGATTTGCAAATATGATTTTTTCATCATTATCTTTGCCAAACAAAATTGAAACAAAGAGTTTCATACAACAACAACAACAACAACAACAACAACAACAACAACAACAATTTTAAAATAGAATACAATGAGTTTTAAACTATACATACAAAACCCAATACTAGCAGCCTCGGTTTCTTACCGTGAAGGGTTTTACATGATGGTGCATCAATATAGGCAATAGGATATTTATATCGTATTTGTTATGAAGCACCTTTAATTGGGTGCTTTTTTTGTTTTAGGGCAAAAGGTTTAGAGATTAAAAAAAAAAGTTTCTTACCTAACCAGAAATCTTAAAATAAATACGCAAAATAATTGCGTAGAACGATTGTAATATTTGTTCATAAAGAATTAATGTGAAGTAAAAAGTAAAAACCGTTAGCAGTAAATGCTGATAGTTTAAGTTAATAATAAAAATTTAAGGATGAATCAAGAAATAGGATTTGAATCGGCGGGGCATATTAGTCAAGCCAATAGAGTAGAGTTTAGTGAGCTGTCATCTGCCTCAATTAAAAAGATGGATTTAGAGCTGATTAACCTATGGAATGAAAAGGTAAATTTTTGGGATATGATATATATCATTTAGAGATATTTCTCTGGTAAAGCAAGGGTGCTTTGAACTTTTGTGATATTGGATTTCCCGGAAAAACCTTCGATTTCCTGTGATTTCCAAGAATTGCAAAAAAAAAAAATTACCATGCAAAACAATACACTAGAAAAATACAAAAAAGCAATTAGAAAAAAATACGACATAGAAAAAGAAGGCAGATACTTTGATTATTTGTACAAGCCTTCTCGTGGAAAACTGCGTGATTTGTGCTGGCTTATTTTCGAAAATAACGCAGCCAAAGAGGATTTAAATGTCTTTAGCAATTTCCTTTCTATGGATTTTGATCACACCAAAAAGAATAAGTTTAAAGAGAAAAAAGATAAGTTTCGACCTATTGAAACTTTCTTTAAGGGAGAAACAGATCTATCGAACATTGATGCTATAAATATGGCAGCGATTATGGTCGATTTCCATCCGCGTCCTTTCAAAAAGTTTTACGATAATTCTAAAGCTGATGAAATAAAACCAGTTAAACGGATGGATAAAGCTAAAGCAGTTTTTGAGAAAAAGAGTACTGCAAAAAAAGAAAAGCATGAAAAAAAGTCTAAGAAAAAAAGTTTCTTTCTAGATTTTAAAAGCATGTTTTTCTAGGGGTTTGCCAAAGGCGCTAAGACAGAAAATTTTTAGCCACAGATTATAAAGATTAAAAGGATTATAAAAAAATTCTGCCAGATCTGTGAGAAACTATCTTAGCGTTCCTTTGCGTGAACTTAGCGTCCCTAGCGGTTTAAAAAAAAATTATTAAAAATTAAAAAAATGAAAACAACAGATAAAATTATTATTATCGATTTAGAAGCCACATGCTGGCAGGGCGCGGTCCCGAAAGGCCAGCAAAATGAAATTATCGAAATTGGATTAGCGGTTTTAAATTCACAAACAGGTGAAATTACAAAGAACAAGGGAATTTTAATAAAACCCCAGCGCTCGACCGTGAGTCCGTTTTGTACAGAATTAACCACCATTACTCAGGATTTATTAGACAAAAACGGTGTTTCTTTTGAGGAAGCTGTAAATCTCTTAATCGACGAATACAATCCCGATTTATATACTTGGGCAAGTTACGGTCAGTACGACTTAAATATGCTTACAAAACAATGCAGATCGTTTGGTATTCCATATCCAATGGGAGAGGAACACATTAATGTAAAAGAGCATTTTGCTGAAAAGTTTGGTCTAAAAAGATCCACCGGAATGAACGGTGCCCTGCAATTATTGAATATTCCGCTTGAAGGAACACATCACCGCGGAATTGACGATGCCAAAAACATCGCTAAAATTATGCATTGGTGCCTTAAAAATTAGAATTTAATTTGTTAAGAACAGTTATCAAAAGGATAGCAGATAACTGTGCAATGAAGCTGCAGATAATTTAGTATCTGCAGTTTTTGTTTTTTATAATAGTTTACAATTTAAAATATCACCCAAAAGGGTAATTGATTACTATACTGTTCTAACTATACATTTGAATCATTAATAAAGACAGTATAAAATAAATCATTTTGCCTTTGAGAGTTTCAAAAATACTATTAAGTAAACCTAAAAAACGATATCATGAAAAGTTGTAAAAATTATTCAGTAAGTAAAATTCTTGTATTTATTTTTTTAATGAATATTTCGTATAAAGGAATCAGCCAGACCATGGTGGGAAGAATTTATGATTATGTAAGACAGCAAAGCTTTGTGCTTTTTGATAATGGACTAATTATACAGAATGAGAATCCTATGAATAGTGGGTATGTACAAAGAGATCCTTCTGGATTTATGTACCTTAGGATACCAGCTGTAAATCCTATTGATAATGCTTATTTTGTTGCTTGGGATAAAAATATAGTAGAAATTAATCGATATAGGGGCGCTAATATAGTGGGACGTTATGAAGGTTTTGTTCCTGTAAATCCGTATAATACAGTTTACCATGCACCAAGTTATAATCAAAATTTTGGAGTTGAGATTTCACCAGGCAATTTTACTCCAATTCCTGATGGAGTTGTAGATGAAAAAAAATCTTTTGGAGATATTATGATTACAAATGAAGTCAAAGCGCAGGAATGTTATCAAAATGCCTATTCTCCTTCAACAGGACTTGATAGAGAAAAATTTACTATGTGTATGATTGAAAATATGGCAGGTAAAAGAGAACTGGATATTTTAAATTGTGTTCGAGATTCTAAAACGCCAGAAGAACAAACTCTTTGTCTATTTGGAAAATTAGGAGGATCCAAAGAAAGAGAAATTGCTCAAAAAATTTCAGAATGTTATGCGAATTATGGAAGTGATTGGAGTAAATATCCATTGTGTATGTCATCTTATGTAAATGATCCAACAGTATCTAAGGTACTTGCCTGTATGGAACAGCAAAGTAAAACAGGTAATGTTAGTTTTATAGGAACTGCTATGTGCTATGGATTGAAAGAATTTAATATGAATGCCGAAACTCAGATTATATTACAATGTGCCGCGGCTTCGGGAGGAGAACCTTATACTTTTGCCGGATGTGCGGGTGGGCAGTTACTAGCAAGAGAACTAGACAAATGTTTTACAAATGGTGTTGGTGGTGATAGTGGATGTTTTGGTAAAAATAATGATATTGTAAAAGGGCTTACAGCAATTGGAGATGCCCTTAATGTAAAATTTGGGCCAAATAATGATATTACAAAATTATGGAATAATACGGTAAGCGATATTACAAATGGCCCAGGTTATAATCATGATGCAGTAAAAACAATAAGGAATATAAGTAATGAAGTTGATAGAGCAGCTGATAATGTGAGTAAAGCGGTAAGGAAGGCAGTGCCTAAAATTAGAATTAAATGGTAATTTTTAATCAAAAGATGTTTTTAGTATCCATATTGCTTGTATTAAAAAAGGCTGTTCAATTGAACAGCCTTTTTCGTTTGGTTATATTATTTTGATTAATTATGATTATAGATTTTAGCGTAAAGATCTTTGTAGATTTCTTTAATGATTTTACGTTTCAATTTTAGAGTAGGAGTAAGCTGTCCGCCGTCGATAGACCATACATCTGGTGTTAATTCAAAGCGTTTTACTTGTTCCCAGTGTCCAAATTTTTTATTGATGCTTTCTACTTCTTCATCGATACGTTTAATAACATCTGGATTTGAACTAATTTCGGCATCAGAACTTCCTAAAGTAATTTTATGGATTTTTGCCCACTCTTTTACAAATTCAAAGTTTGGCTGAATAAAAGCACCAGGCATTTTTTCACCTTCGCCAATAACCATAATCTGCTCAATAAAACGAGATTGTTTCATGGCATTTTCGATCATCTGCGGCGCAATATATTTACCTCCCGAAGTTTTGAACATTTCTTTTTTACGGTCGGTAATTTTTAAGAAACCTTCACTGTCAATTTCTCCAATATCGCCTGTATGGAAATACCCGTCAATAACAGCTTCTGCAGTTTTTTCAGGATCTTTATAATAACCCAGCATTACGTTTGGACCTTTTAATAAAATTTCTCCGTCTTCGGCAATTTTAACTTCAACATTGCGGATTGGTTTTCCAACGGTTCCAATTTTAAATCCTCTGTTTCTTTGATCGTTAACGGCAATTACGGGAGAAGTTTCTGTTAAACCATATCCTTCCATAACCGGGATTTCTGCAGCAGCAAAAACTCTTGATAAGCGCGGCTGTAAAGCGGCACTTCCGGAAACCATCAAATCTAATTTTCCTCCTAAACCTTCTTTCCATTTACTGAAAATAAGTTTGCGGGCGATTTTCAATTGAAATTCATACCAAAAGCCATTTGCTCCGTATGGTTCATATTTTAAGCCTAAATCAATAGCCCAGAAAAAAAGTTTTTTCTTGATACCTGTTAATTCAGTCCCTTTTGCGTAAATTTTATCGTAAACTTTTTCTAAAAGTCGTGGTACAGCTGTAATTACAGTTGGACGAACTTCTTTTAAGTTATCGCTGATTTTGTCAATAGATTCTCCAAAATAAACCGAAACTCCATAATATTGATAAATGTATAAAATCATTCTTTCAAAAATATGGCAGATTGGCAGAAAGCTCAAAGCAGTGCTTTTTCCCGGATCAAACGGAATTCTTGGAGCACTGTCCAGAACATTCGAAACGATATTTTTATGAGAAAGCATAACGCCCTTTGGCCTTCCTGTAGTTCCGGAAGTATAAATAATTGTAGCTAAATCATCTGTGTGAATGCTGTCTTTTCTGGCTTCAACTTCGCTTTGATTGCTTTCGTCTTCGCCGGCCAAAAGAAGATCTGACCAGTGTTTGCATCCAGGAATTTCATTAAAAGAATAAACTTCTTTCAAAGTAGGCACATTGGCTTTAATTGCATTTACTTTTTGTAAAACTTCGTCATCAGAAACAAAGCAATAAATACTGCCGCTGTGATTTAAAATATATTCGTAATCTTCCTCTGCAATTGTTGGATAAATTGGAACATTTTGCGCACCAGTCTGCAAAATACCAATATCCATTATATTCCATTCGGTACGGTTATTAGAACTTATTAAAGCAATTTTATCATCTTTTTGAACGCCCATGCGCAATAATGCTCTCGAAACGGCATTAGCTTTTGCAATATATTCCTCGGTGGATGTTTTTTCCCAGACTCCGTTTTTTTTGGTTGCCAGAGCAACTGGGAGGTTGTAAGTTTCTTGTTGATAATAGGGAAAATCAAAAAGGCGTGTGATTGAAACCATGTTTAATATATTGAATTTTACTGCAAATTAAATAAAATTTAGGTATGATTTTTTATTTTATGGAATTTTATGGGAAAATTTATAGAGACTATTAAAAATCAACGAAAACGTTTTCTTTTTTCTCGTAAAATTTCAAAAAAATCAAGAAAAATTTAATTTGAAGCTGTTTTTAAAAGCCTACTGTACGTTGTAATCTTCGTAAGCTTTTACTCTTTCGCCCATTAAAAACATTTTTTTCTTGGCAAAATGAATAGAGAATTGAGAATAGTACCATTCATTGCTGTCGTTTGGTCTGTACCAAAAAGTATAAGACTTGCTGTTAAAACCTTCTTTAAAAATAGCAACACCTTCTTCAGAGCATTCAATTCCCCAATTGATTTTTTTCTTGCTTAAATCATCTGCCTGAATAAAACCGGTACCATCTGGATTTAAAACCGTAACAGGTTCTTTCATTCCAATAGGGGCATAAGTTCCCTGAACCGGAAAACCAATAGTAGTAGTAATGTATCGTTCTTTAGAATTATGGGTAATTTGGTTTACTTCAACTTGCGAATATGATTTTACAGCAATAAAAAATAAGGCAGCAAGGAATACATGTACAGATTTCATTCTATTTAGGTTTAAGTGTTTTTGGCGTTTACAGAAAAATCAGCGGCAGATTTTTCGAGGCTAATATAGTTTAAATTTTAATAGAAAGACGAATCTGAAATATTAAGAATGCTGTTTTTTTAAGTTTTAGTTTTTTGAGATTATTTATTCTGTAGAAAACTGATTTTCTAACAGCTTTTCTTTAAAATCAGATCTGAAGGTATAAGCAAAAGTAAGCATAAGAGCACGGGTATCAGATTTAGAAGTTCTGCTGTTTCTAAATAGCAGAGTATTGTTTTTATAACCGCTTTCTAAAGTGTTGAACATATCGGTTACAACAAGACCTAATCTGGCATTGCTTTTTCCTAATTTCTGCTGAAATCCCATGTCTGCATTATAAATTGGAATTCTTTTTCCCTGAGCAGTTGCTACAGCAGAATTATAGTTGCCTATTACCTGAAGTTTCCCGCCTTTCCAGGGCGTAAAATTATTAATGATTTTTCCGTACCAGCTAAAAGCACTGCTCACCACATCTTCTGATTGCGGTAAATTACCGGCATTAATATTTTGCTGAAAAGCCGTTAAACTAATATTTCCATCGTAGAAAGAAATTGGCTTAAAGCTAAAAATAGTTTCAAGTCCGTATGTAACTGTATTTCCAATGTTTTGCGGCTGCAATAAAATCACTCCGTTATCTTGAAGAACACCGTATTGTCTAATCGTATTATTGGCATTTCTGTAAAAAGCATTGCCGGAAAGAGAATATTTGTCCCAGTCTTTATTGTAGCTTAATTCTACGATATGAATAATTTCTGGTTTTAGATAAGGATTTCCTCCATGCGGATTCAAAGCGTCTGTAATGTCAATAAATGGATTTAAATCATCTAAATCCGGACGATTAATACGTTTACTGTAACCAAATTTTAGAAATTCATCAGATTTTAAATTCAATTGTACAGATCCAGAAGGGAAAATTTTTAAATAATCATTGCTAAAATGATCACTATTGTTTTGTGTTGCCCCATTGTTAGAAACATTTTCTGCACGAAGTCCTAAATTGTATTTCCATTTTTGATTTTCCTTAGAACCAGAATAGGAATTCCAAAGTGCATAAACGGCATTTATCTGCTCATTAAAATCAAAAATATTACTCACCATCGGATTTACCACGTACTCACCATTTGTAAGATCTGCACTTTGAAAATCAGAATTAAAAAGTCTAAAAGTTCCTTTATATCCGGTTTCAATTATAGATTTTTCTGAAATAGGAAAAGCATAGTTTACAATTGCATTCGAAATATTTTCTTTTTCATAATTATGTGTTCGCTGCCAAAAAGTATCGCCAATTGGTGCATAATTTTCATCATAATTGTCCGTGTCGATATCGGTGTTTTCTCTATGGAAATTGTATGAAGTGGTAATACTTGCAGTTAAACTTTTTCTGTCATCAGAAAACTTTCGATCGTAATTAAATGCAAATTCCGCAGCTTTAGAACGTTCTAATTCCAGGGAATGTCGTTTATTACTAGAGTAAAACTGATTAGAACTATTGAGGATATCTGTTTTTAAGGTTTCATCATTATCCTGACTTTCCATGTTTCCAAGTGCTTCAAAAGAAATAGTATTTCTGTCATTTGGCGAAAAATCAACGTTCAGTTTTAAATTCTGCAGACCTTCAGTTCTTTCATCGCTTCTGTTCTGATTAATAAAATGTTCATCATCAATGAAATAATTCTTTCTTTCACCTTTAATATTTTTCGTTCTTCCGGCAAAACGATTATCATACGCAAGACCAACATTCCATTTATCGGTTTTATTGTTTAAAAGCACAGAGCTGTTCATTCTTCCTTTTGCTCCAAATCCGCCGCCCAGAACAGCCGCACCGTTTAATCCGTTTAAGTTGTTTTTCTTTAATTTAATATTGATGATTCCACTTTCGGCATTGGCATCATATTTTGCTGTTGGACTTGTAATGATTTCGATACTTTCGATACTGCTTGCCGGAATCTGATTCATATTTGTAATAGCAGAATTTTTTCCATTAATTAAAATTAAAGGTGTTTTTCCTCTAAGTGAAATAGCATCATCTGCATCAACAGCAACAGTTGGGATATTTTTGAGCATATCAATTGCAGTGCCGCCGGTTTGTGAAATATTAGAAACGGCATTAAAAACAAAACCTTCGTTCGTTTTTTGAATCTGCTTTTTCTGAGAATTTACAACTACCGTATTAAGAAGATTGGCATCTTCCTGCAAAACAATATTTCCAAGCGAAAATGGAGTTCCTGTATATTTTATTTTCTGACTATTTGATTTGAAGCCAATTAAGCGAAACTTTAAAATATATTCTGCTGAGTTTATATTTTCAAGAACAAATTTTCCTGACGAATCTGTAACAGCATAAGCTGCTGTTTTTGTAGTATCTGTAACAGGTTTTAAAACCACATCGACAAATTCGAGAGGAGTTTTACCGTCTGAAATAGTTCCGGTAACAGAATTTGTTTTTTGACTAAATGAGTATTGGCTTATAGCAAATAAGAGAATTGCGGCTATTAAATTTTGTTTCCATTTTTCCATGCAGCAAAGTTATCTATCATGTTAAATGAAGCCTCAAAAACTGCCTTAAGATATCATTAAGCTATTCTTATATGTCAATTAGAGTACAATTAATGAAGATAAAAAACAGGCTTTTTCCCCTTTCAAAAACAGTAGTTTACCTTATGAAACCAAATTTGGCTTATTCTAATTTTACCTCAGTCAAATGCGGAAGCCGAAAAGCAAAAGAGTAGGCGTAAATCAAATCATGAAATTATGGAAACTGCTTTATTTTTAGCAATGGGCTGGTGCGGAACCAAATACCCAGGCTGGTGGAGACGTTTTTGGAAAAACCCGCCGCCACCGCCGGATCCAGAACCTTGGTGGACTGCTGCCTTAATCGGAATTGGACTTGTAGCAGGAGCTGCAGGCGGATTATTCTTTAGCAATGCCATCGCAGAAAATCAATTTTTTGCAGGTCAAAATGCAGTTGCTTCGGGGCTGTTTGCATTTGGAGCTTCAAATGTTGCAACAGGCATTGCTTCAGCCTTTAGAAACTAAAAAAAATGCCTCGACTTAGGGATAGCGTCGGGGCATTTTTTTTTAGAATGAAATATTTTGTCGGCCATAAATTACACGAATTTTCACGAGCTATTTTTTATAGCCACAGATTAAAATGATTTCTTTTATTCAGAAAAAATCTGTGCTAATCTGTGTAATCTGCAGCTAAAAAAAACGCCCGATAGTTTCGGGCGCTTTAGTAAAAATATATTTTTAGTTTTTCTCAATCCATTTTCTGGCGTTAACAAAAGCTTCATGCCAAGGTGAAACCTCGTCATTTCTGTCTTTTGGATAATGAGCCCAGTTCCATTGGAAAGTAGAACGCTCAATATGAGGCATCATAACCAAATGTCTTCCAGTTTTATCACACATCATTGCCGTGTTGTAGTCAGAACCATTTGGGTTTGCAGGATAACCTTCGTAAGCATATTTAGAAACAATGTTGTATTGGTCTTCTGCATAAGGCAATTTGAATTTACCTTCTCCGTGAGAAACCCAAACTCCTAAAGTACTTCCAGCCAATGTCGATAACATAACTGAGTTGTTTTCCTGAACTTTTACAGAAGTAAAGATACTTTCGTGTTTCTGGCTTTCGTTATGAAGCATTTTTCCGTGAACTTCGTGTTCTGGATTAATCACTTCTAATTCCATAAACAACTGGCATCCGTTACAGATTCCAACAGATAAAGTATCTTCTCTTTTAAAGAAATTATCTAAAGCTGTTTTTGCTTTTTCGTTGTATAAGAAAGCTCCAGCCCAGCCTTTAGCAGAACCTAAAACATCTGAGTTAGAGAATCCTCCAACTGCACCAATAAACTGAATATCTTCAAGATTTTCACGTCCAGAAATTAAATCCGTCATGTGAACGTCTTTTACGTCAAAACCTGCCAAGTACATTGCATTTGCCATTTCGCGCTCAGAATTACTTCCCTTTTCACGAATAATAGCTGCTTTTGGTCTTGGTTTAGAGTTGTCGATTTCTGGTTTCTTTCCTGTGAAATGTGCAGGGAAAGTATATTGTAAAACCTGATTTTTATAGTTTTCAAAACGTGCCTGAGCTCTTCCGTTTTTAGATTGTTTTTGATCTAATAAATAAGAAGTTTCAAACCACACGTCTCTGTAAGTTGGAATATCTAAATTCCAATTTCCAATTTCCAAAGTTGCTGTAGAAGTTACAGAACCAATTTTGAAGAATTCGATATTATTACCTTTCAATTTAGCTTCAACAGCTGCATCAGATTTAGCCTGGAATACAATTCCGATATTTTCTGCGAAAAGAATTTTCAATAAATCTTTTTCTGCGAAAGCAGAGAAATCAATTTTTGCTCCAAGATTTACATCAGCAAAACACAATTCTAATAAAGTAGTAATTAAACCACCGCTTCCAATATCGTGACCTGCTAATATTTGGTTTTCACCAATTAATTCCTGAATGGTATTAAATGCATTTTTGAAGAAAGCCGAATTTTTAATGGTAGACGTTTCGTTTCCGATTGTATTTCTGATTTGTGCAAAAGATGAACCTCCTAATTTGAAATCATCCTGAGACAAATTGATATAATAGATAGAATCTCCGTTTTTCTGTAAAACTGGTTCAACTACTTTTCTAATATCTGTACAGTTTCCAGCAGCTGAAATAATAACCGTTCCCGGCGCAATTACTTCATCATTTGGATATTTTTGTTTCATTGAAAGAGAATCTTTTCCTGTCGGAATATTGATTCCTAATTCAATTGCAAAATCTGAACAGCCTTGTACCGCATCGTATAAACGAGCATCTTCACCTTCATTTTTACAAGCCCACATCCAGTTTGCAGATAATGAAACTCCTTTTAATCCATTGATAATTGGCGCCCAAACTAAGTTTGATAACGATTCAGCGATAGCATTTCTAGATCCTGCAACCGGATCAATTAAAGCTGCGATAGGAGCATGCCCAATAGAAGTTGCAATACCTTCTTTACCTAAATAATCCAGAGCCATAACTCCAACATTATTCAACGGCAATTGTAACGGTCCTGCATTTTGCTGTTTTGCTACTTTTCCTCCAACGCAACGGTCAACTTTGTTGGTTAACCAGTCTTTTGAAGCAACAGCTTCTAAACGTAAAACGTCTTTTAAATATGATTCGAAATCTGCTGCGTTGTACCCAACATCAGCATATTTTCTGTCAACCGTTTTGTCTGTCATAACCGTTTTTGGAGAACTTCCGAAGAAATCTTCTAAAGCATAATCCATCGGTTTTGAGCCATTTGACTGTGATTGGAAAGTAAAACGGTGATCTCCCGTTACATCTCCAACCTGATACATTGGGGAACGCTCTCTGTCGGCAATTCTTTGCAGCGTATCAATATCTTTTTGACCAATAACCAATCCCATTCTTTCCTGAGATTCGTTACCAATGATTTCTTTTGCAGAAAGAGTAGGATCTCCAACTGGTAATTTGTCTAAATCAATTAAACCTCCAGTTTCTTCCACTAATTCAGAAAGGCAGTTTAAGTGTCCACCCGCACCGTGATCGTGAATAGAAACAATTGGGTTATTGTCGCTTTCTACTAAACCGCGAATCGCATTTGCAGCACGTTTTTGCATTTCAGGATTTGAACGCTGAATGGCATTTAATTCGATTCCTGAACCGAAAGCTCCTGTATCTGCAGATGAAACTGCAGCACCACCCATTCCAATTCTATAATTTTCTCCACCAAGAATTACGATTTTATCGCCTTCTTGTGGTTTCTTTTTAATTGACTGATCCAGTTTTCCGTATCCAATTCCGCCCGCCTGCATGATCACTTTATCGTAACCAATTTTACGGTCGTTTTCTGAATGTTCGAAAGTTAAAACTGAACCTGTAATAAGCGGCTGACCAAATTTATTTCCAAAATCAGAAGCTCCGTTTGAAGCTTTGATCAAAATATCCATTGGTGTTTGGTACAACCATTTTCTTTCTTCAACAGCATTTTCCCATTTTCTGTCATCGTTCAAACGAGAATAAGATGTCATATAAACTGCAGTTCCTGCTAATGGCAGTGAACCTTGACCACCTGCAAGACGGTCACGAATTTCTCCTCCAGAACCTGTTGCAGCTCCGTTGAAAGGTTCAACTGTTGTTGGGAAATTGTGTGTTTCGGCTTTTAAAGAGATAACCGAATCAAATTCTTTTATTTCGTAAAAATCAGGTTTATCGGCAGATTTTGGTGCAAATTGCTGCACTTTTGGTCCTTTTACAAAAGCAACGTTGTCTTTGTAAGCAGAAACAATATCGTTAGGGTTTTCCTGAGATGTTTTTTTGATTAATTTAAAAAGAGAAGTCTCTTTTTCTTCACCGTCAATAACAAAAGTTCCGTTGAAGATTTTGTGACGACAGTGTTCTGAGTTTGCCTGAGAGAAAGCGAAAATTTCAGAATCTGTTAATTTTCTTCCTAGTTTAGCAGCAAGATTGTTTAAGTATTCAACTTCTTCTTCGCTTAAAGCTAAACCTTCAACTTTGTTATAAGCAGCAATATCATCAATTTCCAGAATTGGTTCCGGCTGAATGTTAATTGTGAAGATTTCCTGATCTAATTCGTTGAATTTTTGAGAAAGCATTGGGTCAAAATCATTGAAATCTTCCGTTGCCGGATGAAATTCTTCAATTCTGATAATGCCCGGAACACCCATATTTTGAGTGATTTCTACAGCATTTGTGCTCCACGGTGTGATCATAGTGGCACGGGGACCAACAAAAAAACCCGTCAGTGCGGATTTTTCGATCTTATTTGCGTCGGCAAAAAGCCAGTTTAATTTTGAAATGTCTTGAGCTGAAATTTCGTTTTGCGTTTGTACGGCAAAAACAGTTTTGCTTTGGTTTTCAAAGAAATGGATCATTGTGATGTGTAGTTTGTTGTATTGAGCTGCAAATTTAATGTAAATAAATAGCAAGCGCAAATTTGATAACAAACTCTTTTGAAAAAAATGAAATTGCTCTGAAATACGATTGAATTTTAAGGATTTTGTATTTAATCCCGCAAAGGCGAAAAGTTTTTTGTTTCACGAAGATGCAGCAGATTGAGCAGACTTAATGTAATAGAGTTTTCAATAAATCTGTGTCAATATATTTATTAAGATTTCTTAATCTGCCATATCTGCCGAATCTGCGTGAAAAAAATATTTAGTTGATTATGATCTTTTTAATAGTAGTTTTTGAATCCTTTTCGATTTTAACAATATAAATTCCGCTTGGAAGATAAATTACCGAGATTACAGAATCTGAAGCATTTTGTTTTTCAAAAACCTTTTGTCCTGTAAAAGAGAATATTTCTAAGCTGTAAGGAGAATCAAAATTGTTTAAACCAATATTAAAATTTCCATCTGAAGGATTAGGGAAAATCACAATCTCATCTGAAGTTTCAACAACTTCTTCGATTGGTCTGGCCATTTTGCTTCCTAAATTATTGCAGGTATCTTGTGAAAACGAATCCCATTGGGCACTTAAGTTAAAAGTTGTGCTAGGAGAAGTTACTGTCGATTTTCTTCTTAAAGTTACATCTGCTGCAAAATTTGCAGTTCCGCCGTTAAAAGTTCCTATGATGTCAATTAAAACTCCATTTTTAAATAACCCTACAGCATCGTTTCCGTTGAAAGTTAGTTCTGTTGCTGTTGTCGAAATATTGGCAGAACTAGTAGGGAAACAGCTTGATGACATTGAACTGTTTACTACTACAAATTTGCTTCCTGTCGCTAATGTTCCTGTTAAAGCCAATCCTGTACTCCACGAACCGGCTCCGTTTGTTTGTTTTTTAATGGTGTAAGCAGACAAACTAACAGAACTTCCGGTATTGTTGGCAATTTCAAGGGCTTTGTTATTTCCTGAACCTTCAATGTATTCAGAGAAAAGCAGGTCTGTTGCAGTTCCAGTTCCGCTGCTGTTCGTTGTAACCGAAATAGTATTGCTTGATGCAGAAGCATTTCCGGCAGCATCTTTTGCTTTTACATAAATAGAATAAGCTGTAGAAGCTGTTAAACCTGTAATGGTTGCTGTTGTGCCCGAAACTGTTGTTTTGTAAGCGCTGTTTGCATAAACATCATAAGCTGTAACGGCTGCATTGTCTGTGGAAGCGTTCCACGAAAGTGAAATTGAAACCGCTGTTTTTGAAGTTGAGGCTAAGCTCGTTGGAGCAGTTGGAGCCTGTGTATCTGTAGAAGATGTTCCGCCCCAGATTTGGTTTACATATTCCGGATGATCAATAAACGGATTTCTGTTGTTTTGACGGGCATAAATAGCATTATTTCTGGCAATTTCTCTGGTACTTACAGGATCTTGTGCGTGCCACGCCAAAAGCATATTTAAGAAAGCGGTTGTAAAAACCTGATTGCTTGAACCATTAAACATAGCATAAGAATATCCGGCAACTGTGTTTTCATATCGTGTTGCAAAATAAAAATACATTCGGGCAATATCGCCTTTAAAAGCATTGATGGGTTCAAATACGGTTCCTGAATATCCGGATACGCTGCTTGAGCCTAGTTTACTTCCATTTTGAGAAGTATAAGTTGCAGAGTTTACAGTTCCGTGCGGATAATTAGAACGCATTCCGTTTACTTTTCCGTCGGTTGGTGTAATAAAATGCGCATCGGCAACCATTGGTGACTGTTCGTTAAAAACCGACTGAGGAATTATATGTTCTCTGTTGTAGCAATCGCCTTCTGCAGAATAATTGCCGCATCTTTGGGTTGTTCCTGTTGTATAATTATAAGGGTCAGTTCCGGATGGATTTTCAGAATACATATCCAGAATTGTTCCGTCGTTTTCGTAAAAATTATCAACGTCAGATGTTAGATAAGTTGTATATAATCCTGCATAACCATTATTGGTGTGGTCTTTAATAATGTTATACAATTGTGTTTTTAAAGTATAACCTGTTCCGGTTGCAGTATTGTAATAACCAGAAGGTATTTGAGAAAAACCAACAATAGAAAACAGTAATAACAGCAAAAAGTAGTTTTTTTTCATAGTCAATAGTTTAAGATTTGGTTATTTTAGATGTTTTTAAAAATCTGATTATTAGAATTTTAAAAATGTATTGTAGCAAATCTACTACTTTTATGAATACACCGCGTTAAGCAATGTTTAATTTTTGATATATTTTCTTACGATGTTTTTATAAACATAAATCCCGCAGAGACACGATTTTTAAAAATCAGAGCCTTTGCGGGAAGTATACCAAGTAGAAAATAACTTATCTAGTTGATAATTATTTTTTTGCTGCTTGTTTTTGAGCCTTGCGTAATGCGTACAATATAAACTCCTTTTTGAATATTATTCACATTTATCGATGAATTGAGACTGTTCTTTTGTGAAAAAACTCTTTGTCCTAAAATTGATATTATTTCAATATTTGAAGCTTCATTTGAATCTTTCAATTGAATTGTAAAATGACCATTTGAAGGATTTGGATAGATTGAAAATATAGCAGAGTCAAAATCTCCAGTTCCTAAATTTGCTAATGTATGACTTCCTAATCCGCTGCAAGTGTCTTTAGGATACACATCCCATTCTGCAGCTTTATCAAAAATAGTATTTGGTGAAGAAATCGTTGGTTTTCTTCTTAAAGTTTCGTCAATAGAAAAATTAGCAGTATTGCCTAAAGTACCAATTATATCGATTAAAACATCGTTTTTAAATAATCCTACAGGATCATTTCCGTTAAACTGAAGTTCAGTTGCACCGCTTGATAAATTAGCACTTGCCGGAGCAAAACAAGTCGCAGCTGCCTGACTGTATGTAATTACATACGATGCACCATGGGCTAATGTTCCCGTTAATGCAAGTCCGGAAGTTGATGTCCACGGTCCGGCGCCGTTAACCTGTTTTTTTATAGCATATTTAGTTAAATCGACTGTGTTTCCTGTGAAATTTGAAATTTCTAAGTATTTATTGTTTCCGGAACCTTCAACATATTCGGTGAAGAAAATTTCATTCGTAACAGTACCGCCGCCTCCAGATGGTGCTTCAGTTGTAGTTCCGTTTACAGAGGTGCTTTGAGTAGAAGAATTATTGGATGCGTCTTTTGCAATTACATAAAAAGAATAAGTTGTGGAAGGAGTTAATCCTGATATTGTTGCAGTGGTACTCGTTGCATTTTGTTTAAAAACATTGTTTACGTAAATCGCATAAGCTGCAATTCCTGAATTATCTGTGGAAGCCGACCAGCTTAAACTTATTGAGTTTGAAGTGCTTTGTGTAACCGTTAAGTTTTGAGGCGTAGTTGGAGGTGTAGTATCGTCTGATTCAGTTGTCCAGATTTGATTTACATATTCCGGATGATCTATAAATGGATTTCTGTTGTTCTGACGTGCATAAATAGCATTGTTTCGCTCTATTTCTCTCGGACTTACCGGATCTTGTGTATGCCAGGCTAGAAGAATATTTAAGAAAGCTGCTGTAAAAACTTTATTTGAAGTTCCGTTAAACATTGGATATGAATATCCGGCAATTGTATTTTCATATCGTGTTGCAAAATAAAAATACATTCGGGCAATATCCCCCTTAAATTCATCGATTGGTTCAAAAACAGTCCCTGAGTATCCCGCAGTAGCATTTGCACCTAATTTGCTTCCGTTTAAAGAGGTATAAGTTGGATTATTTACAACGCCATGAGGGTAATTCGAGCGCATTCCGTTAACCTTTCCATCTGTTGGGGTAATAAAATGAGCATCGGCCACCATTGGTGATTTTTCGTCAAATACAGATTGTGGAATGATGTGTTCTCTGTTGTAACAATCCCCTTCTTTGACATAATTGCCACATCTTTGAGTAGTGGCAATACTGTAGCTGTAAGGATCTGTTCCTGTTGGATTTTCAGAATACATGTCTAAAACCGTACCGTCATTTTCATAAAAATGATCAAGGTCTGATGTGGCATACGTTACATAAAGTCCGCCATATCCATTATCGGTATGACCTTTAATAATATTGTACAATTGTGTTTTTAATGCATAGCCGGTTCCTGTTGCCGTATCATAATATCCAGCTGGAATTTGTGAAAAAGCAGATGTAAAAACCAGTACAAAAAGAAAAAAGTAGTTTTTTTTCATAAATAAGCAGGTTGAAATTGTGACTTGAAGTCTTAAAATAAATAGGTTTAATTTTTAGGACAAGATTACAGTTTTAAAGAAAAAAACATGTTAAGTGATGATTATGTTTATGTTTTAAACATAAAATGCAGACTATGAAAACAAAGTCTTTGCTGACAATTTCAAAATAACGTATATAAACTTTTAATTTTATTTAGAAGGGAAGTCTTTACTCTGATATGCACCCAAATCCGGAGGTGAAGTTCTTGTGATTCCTAAAATATCCAATGGAATTATATAAGCCTGATTTCCTTTCGCGAAAGCGGCAGAAGTTTTATCAATATTCAATTGGTTTTTAGAAACATTATAATATTTCGGATTTTCATTTAGAATAATATTGTTATAATGTTCTGTATCGGTTTTAAATTGATAATCAGCATTTGTAGTAGTGCCAAATCTTAGCAGACAGTTGTTAAGCTGATATACAAATGCAGTATTTGCACTTTTTTCTAAATTAAATTCGTTGGTGCTTGAACCATAAATAATACAATTATTGAAAGCTGCATTTGTAAGCGGATTGGTTTCTGGAACTGCTCCAGATAAACGATTACTTAAGTTAACGGCAAAATGAGAACTATTTGACCAGTTGTTATTAAAAGTACAATGCGTAAAAGTATAATTACCGCCATAAACACAAGATAAACTGGCAATTCCGGCATAATTTATAACGATATTTTCGCCGTTAATCTGTGTGTTTTGAGCTAAAATTCCGTATTCGACACAATTGTAAATCTGTGTGTTTTTAATTTCAACGGTATTAACAGGATTTTTAAAATCTAACCCAATAAAAGCATTTTTTAAAGTTAAATGATTGATCGAATGATTTGTACTTCCGTTAGAAAAAATAACAGAATTCCATTGTCCGGGAATAGCAGAATAAAGAGATTCTAAACGATCGCCTTCAAAAATAACTTCGTTTTCGAGTTTTTCGGTTGTTGAAGTTTTTCCGTTTATTTCCAGAGAGGCTTTATCACCGACATATAAACCTGAATTAGCATGAAAATGAACTCGTGCTCCGGCTTCAAAAATTACGGTTTTATTTTCCGGTACTCCGGCGTATCCATAAATCACATACGGTTTTTGATTGGTAAAAATCAATTCGTTTCCGTTTTCCGGATCATTTTCGTTAAGATAAAATCCGTCAACATCTTTTCCTTCAATCTGGATTTTTTCCTTCGTTCCGTCGGCATTTTGTTTTGGAAATAAAAAAACGGCGTCCTGAATTAAAGTTACCAAAGCAACTTCCTGAAGATTCGCACCGCTGTCAAACTGAATTTCATCAGTATATAAAAAATCAGTTGAATTAGCGTCAGTGATGTCAGCTGTAGTTTCTATAAAAATGTACAAGCTGTCTTTTGCTAAAAGCGTTACATCTTTAAAAATTTTTCCGTTGTTGCCGCTCATTCCGTCAACCGTCATTCGGTATTTAGAACTTAGACCTTTTTTAAGCTGTATAATTGGAATCGAAATATCGTCTTTACTTCGGTTATAGACTTTTAATTGATAGGTGCTTGAACCAATATTTTTAAAAACGGTATCTAAATAAACGGTATCTCTCGAAAACTTTAAATCTCCGGAACTGGCTACAGTATCAAAATCAGTTCTGCAAGAACTGAAAACTAAAATTAAACCCAGAACCAAGATTGTAAAGTATTGACGCATTTGAATTTGTTTATTTTTTGCCACAGATTAATAGTATTGAAATGATTTTTTTCGCTGCGAATTCTACAAATTAAATTGAAATAAAATTCGCGAAAATCCCTGTAATTAACGGTTGTATTTTTAAAATCCTTTAAATCTGTGTAATCTGTGGCAAAAAAATCAGCCAAAGATTGATTTTGATTGTTTTTGTAAAAATAGCAAAAAACTGACAAGTTTATAAATGATTTTTAATTTTAGAATCTGATTTTTCGATTTGTGTCTTATCTTTCTTTAATTTTACGATTTTAAAGTTTATTTGAATGAATTATACAAAAGAGCAGATTTTAGCGCGCTGTAATGAGTTTTCTAAAAACACATTAATGGAAACGCTGAAAATTGAATATATCGACGCAGGCGAAGATTTTTTAACTGCAAAAATGCCTGTAAATCCAAGTGTTCACCAGCCAATGGGATTACTGCACGGAGGCGCTTCTGTTGCTTTGGCAGAAAGTGTGGGCAGTGCAGCTTCTTTCTTTTTTATCAATCCAAAAGAACAGGAAGTAAGAGGAATCGAAATCTCGGCAAATCATTTAAAAAGTATTCGCGAAGGTTATGTTTTTGGTACAGCCAGAATTATCCATAAAGGAAGAAGCCTTCATCTTTGGGAAATCAAAATTACAGATGAAGAAGGAAATCTGGTTTCGCTTTGTAAACTGACGAATATGGTTTTAGACAGAAAGAAAAGTGAATAAATTATGAATCCATTTTTCTTAAAATTTAAAAATCATAAAGAACAAAACTTACCTTTTGTACTTTATTCAAAACCCAATTCTGGAGATCTTATTGGTTTTTTACAAAAAAATGATACTTTACATCAAGTTGCAGATTATACAGAGAAAGGATTTGTTTTTGCTTCTTTTGATGAAAAACAGCTTGTTTTAATTCCGGAGAACGAATCGGAAATTATTACTTCACAAAAAGAAATCACTGCATTTGAATCTTTTGAAACAGATGATTTAAATTTAGATGCTGCAGCTAAAACGCAATACGAAAGTTTAGTTGCAAAAGGAGTTGAGGCTATTAAAAATGAAGAGTTTAAAAAAGTAGTTTTATCAAGAAGCGAAAAAGTCAATTTAGCTGAATTTGATTTTATTGAAACCTTTCAGCATTTGATTCAAATTTATCCTGCTACTTTCTGTTATTGCTTTTTTCATCCAAAAGTAGGATTATGGATGGGAGCAACGCCTGAAAAACTTTTAAAGGCAAACGGAAATGTTTTTGAAACCATGGCTTTGGCCGGAACACAAAAAGATAATTCTGAAACTGAAATAGTCTGGCAGCAAAAAGAAAAAGACGAACAGCAGTTTGTAACTGATTTTATTGTAAAAAGACTGAGAGAATTTACGGCTTCGGTAGTAGTTTCTGAACCGTACAGTTTAAAAGCTGGTTCTATCTGGCATATTAAAACGGATATTTCGGGAGTTTTAAAAGAGAATTCAACTTTAGAAGAAGTTATTGATACGCTTCATCCAACTCCTGCTGTGGGCGGACTTCCAAAGAAAAAAGCAAAAGCGTTTATTATCGAAAACGAGAATTATGATAGAACTTTTTATACCGGATTTCTGGGTGAATTAAACAGCAGTTTTACTGGAAATACTGTTAGCTCTGATTTATTCGTAAATTTACGAAGCATGCAGATTCTGGATAAAACAGCCATTTTGTACATGGGATGCGGCATAACTAAAGAAAGTATTCCCGAAAAAGAATGGGAGGAAAGCGTCAATAAATCGATGACGATGAAAAGAGTTTTGAAGAAATAGTTTATAAATTGTTTCAAGTTTTAGGTTTCAAGTTTCACGTTCTGTTGGCAACTTGAAACCTGAAACTTGAAACCTGAAACAAAAAATAAATGAAATTAGATATATTAGCCTTTGGCGCACATCCGGATGATGTAGAATTAGGTTGCGCCGGAACAATTTTAAAAGAAGTTTCCCTTGGGAAAAAAGTAGGTATTGTAGATTTAACCCGCGGGGAACTAGGAACGCGAGGCACAGCAGAAATCAGAGATGAGGAAGCAAAAGATGCCGCAAAGATTCTGGGAGTTCTTGTGCGCGAAAATCTGGCAATGCGTGATGGATTTTTCGCTAATGATGAAAAACATCAATTAGAAGTCATAAAAATGATTCGAAAATACAAACCTGAAATTGTATTATGCAACGCAATTGATGACCGTCATATCGATCATGGTAAAGGAAGCAGATTAGTTTCTGATGCTTGTTTCCTGTCTGGCTTAATGAAAATCGAAACTTCAATCGACGGGGAGAATCAGGAAGCCTGGAGACCAAAAGTTGTATACCATTATATTCAGTGGAAAAATATTACTCCAGACTTTGTGGTTGATATTACTGGGTTTGAAGAAAAGAAAATTGAAGCGATTATGGCATATAAAACCCAATTTTATGATCCAAATTCAAAAGAACCATCTACGCCAATTACAAGTAAAAACTTCTTTGAGAGCTTAAATTATCGTGCGCAGGACTTAGGAAGACTTGTTGGGAAAGATTTTGCAGAAGGTTTTACAGTTGAAAGGTGTTTGGCAGTCAACAGCTTAGAAAATTTATTGTAATTTTTTCATTTTTTTCTTTGTAGAACTCAACCTTTGTTATATATTTGCACTCGCTAAGCAAAAAAATGGTGGTTGTAGCTCAGCTGGTTAGAGTAGCGGTTTGTGGTGCCGCGGGTCGCCGGTTCGAACCCGGTCAGCCACCCAGATTTAAAGCCTTGAAGAAATTCAAGGCTTTTTTTGTGCATTTAATTTTTTTGAACGATTGTCTGGTCGCTAAGAGGAAATAAAAAAAGCATGACGGTTAAATCATGCTTTTCGCGGTTATTATAATTTGGTTTATGTATTATCAGATTTCCTCAAAAGTAGTTCCTTGTTTAATATCTCCGGTTTTGAAGCCTTTTTTAAACCAGTACATTCTTTGTTCAGATGTTCCGTGAGTAAAAGAGTCCGGAACAATTTGTCCCTGCATTTTACTTTGTATAGCATCATCACCAACAGCATTTGCTGCACTTAATGCTTCTTCGATATCACCTTCATCTAAATTTTTCTCGTTATAATGTGCCCAGACTCCGGCATAAAAATCGGCTTGTAATTCTAAAGCAACCGAAAGTTTATTCGCTGCAGCCTGACTTTTTCCTTCCTGGTCTCTGTGCATTTTGGCAGATGTTCCTAAAAGTGTCTGCACATGATGACCAATTTCGTGTGCGATTACATAGGCAATTGCAAAATCGCCTCCTTTTGCACCAAATTTTGTTTTAAGTTCTTCAAAGAAACCCAAATCCATGTATACTTTTTGATCTGCGGGACAATAAAAAGGTCCGGATGCAGATGAAGCACCACCGCAGGAAGTTTGAACAGAGCCTCTAAAAAGCACCAATTTTGGGTTTTTATAGGTCATTCCATGCTCTGCAAATATTTTTCCCCAAATGTCTTCATTATCGGCCAGAACAACTTTTACAAATTGTCCCATTTCTTCATCTTCTTTACTCAATGGAGCAGCAGCTTCAGTTTGTGTTTGTCCGCCTTGCATCTGCTCCAAAATTGGTGCTATCTGCTGGCCGGTTTCGCCTCCAAAAACATTTAGTAATAAAATGATAATTCCAATAATACCACCTCCAACAGCAACTTTTCCGCCAGAAATCGATCTTCGGTCTTCTACGTTATCACTTTGTCTTCTGCCTTGCCATTTCATAGTATATTCTTTTTAAGCTTTTTATGTTTTTTATTGTACGAATTTATGTAATTTTTAGGAAAAACTTATAATTAAACGAGAATTTAGTTTGAATTATTTCAGCCATTTCTCTAAAGTTTCCTCTACAGTCCCTTTCATGATAGGTTTTGAAATATAATCATCCATTCCGGCTGATATGCATTTATTTCGTTCTTCTTTTTCGGCACCTGCTGTTACTGCAATTATGGGGATATTTTTACCGCTTATAGTATTTCTGATAGCCTTTGTAGTTTCGTATCCGTTCATAATTGGCATTTGTATATCCATAAAAACTAGATTCGGATTAATGCTCTCAAATTGTTTTACTGCTTCGTAACCGTTTTCACATTCAAATATAAAAGCATTTTGATATAGATTTTTTACAATTGTTTTTAAAAGCAGCATATTAACCTTATTGTCTTCTACAATTAAAAAGCGTATGCTTTTACTGCTGGCTTCGTTTTTATCTAAATCAGATGCTGAGCTGATGCCTTTAAGTTCGCTGTTGTATTTTTCGTTAATGCTTTGATTGCTGGTTTTTAAATTTAAATCGAAGAAAAAGTTACTTCCTTCGCCAATTGTGCTTTCCAGCTGTAATCGGCTTTCCATTAATGCTAAAAGCTGGTTGGATATAGTTAAGCCTAAACCGGTTCCTCCAAATTTTCTCGTTGTAGAGCTGTCTGCCTGCGAAAAAGCTTTAAAAATTTTCTTTTGGTTTTTTTCCATAATACCAATTCCGGTATCAATTACAGAAAAACGGATGGTGCAAAAGTTGTTTTTTGTTTTTGATAAAACCGAAACATTCAGTTTTATAGAGCCTTCGTTGGTAAATTTTACTGCGTTTGAAAGCAGGTTTATCAAAATTTGTTTAATCCTTACAATATCTGTCCAAATGTATTTTGGAACATCATGATCTACATTGAGTTCTAACTGCAGATTTTTTTGATTGGATTCGAAAACAATTAAATCAAATACCTGACCCAATACTTTTTTAATATCATATAAATCGATAAAAAGCTCCAGTTTTCCGGCTTCGATTTTAGAGAAATCCAAAATATCATTGATGATTTCAAGCAGCGAATGTGCCGATTGATTAATTGTCGTCATGTATTTTTCCTGAATTTCTTCAAGTTCAGTTTTCATCAATAAATGCGTAAAACCTATAATACCATTGAGCGGTGTTCTAATTTCATGCGACATATTGGCCAGAAAATCAGATTTAGATTTGTTTGCCGCTTCTGCTAATTGTTTGGCTTTAATAGCGTCTTCGGTTTCTTTTTTATTGGTAATATCAAAATAAATACCGCCCACAAACTCAATTTCGTCGCCTTTTTTAATTACGTCTCCAAATTCTTCAACCCAGATATATTCGCCGGTTTTTCGTTTAATTCGGTAAATATTATGCAGAGGCATTCCGTTTTGAAGATTATCAATTTGATTATTAATAACTTCATCGCGGTCATCATGATGTATTAGTGATAAAAATGATAGATTATTTTCTATAAATTCAACTTTAGAATAGCCTGTAAGATTTTGAATCTCATCATTTAAAAAGATTTTGGTAGAAAAAGCATCAAATTTTGACAAATAGACTGTTCCCGGAATATTGTTGGCGATTAACTTGAATTTTTCTTCGCTTTCAATAATTTTAGATTCGTTTCTGTTTCTTTCTAATGCAGATGAAATATTATTGGCTAAAACCTGAAAAATATAAATTTCTTCTTCCAGCCATTTTCTTTCTTCAGAACAATCATCAAAACCAATAAATCCGGTAAATATATCGTTTATATAAAGCGGAAGTATTAAAATAGATTTGATCTCATTGTTGATTAATAATTGTTTAAAAAACGAATCTTCGAGTTTTCGGGTAAAAGTGTTTACAATTCGTTTGTTTTTTGCTGCTTCAAAAACCTCTTTTAAATTGTCTTCGGTCATATGGCGCAAAGGCGTTATCTGATGCGTTATGCCTTGTCTGGACCATTTGTATTTTTGAGTTACGGTATTGGTAGAAAAATCTCTTTCATAATAAAACATATGATCTGCTTTTGAAGCTTTTCCAATTATATCATATGTTTCCTGAAACATCTGTTGTGTCGATTTGCTTAGTAAAAACTTTTCTGTACAAAGAGAAAGTGCCGAGAGAAGTTGACTTTTAAATTCTAATCGTCGTTCTGTTTCTAATCGCATCTGCATCGAAATGGCGAGTGAAATCACATCAGAAATCGTTCTGGCATAGTTAATATCTTCGTTATCCCAATCTCTCTGCTCTTCTGTGCTTTCAAAACAAACCACGCCGGCTAATTGTCCGCTTAAAAAAACCGGAACATCCAGCATCGATTTGATATGATTTTTTGTAAAGTAAAGCTTTTGAAATTCAGAAGTTTCTAATTTGTTAAAAACATCAGGCGCATTTATTATCGCTTTGTTTTTTAAGGTTTCAAAATAGATAGGATATGATTCTTCGTCTAAGATGTTTTTATCTGTTACGTTTTGGTTGTCAATGCTGTATAAGTTTTTACAGCTGATTAAATCTTTATTGTATTTCCAAAAACTAACCCTGTTGGATTTACTTACTGTAGAAGCTTCTTTTATGATATAATCGATAACGGTGTTTAAATTATCGTAAGTGCTAAAATCTGTGGTCGATAATTTTTTGGTAGAATTGTTATAAGCTTCAATCTTTTCAAGACGTCTTTTTTTCTCGTTTTCGGCATTTTTTATTTCGGTAATATCCCTTGCAATACCTGCAAAACCAATTGTTTGTCCTAAATCATTTTTGCGGATGATGATTTTTTGCGAAATCCAGAGTTCGAGCCCGTTTTTCTTTACAATAGGAAGTTCAATAATAGGAAATTTATAACCGTTGTTTTCAAAATTTTCATAAAAATCGACCGCACTCATCGAATAATTTTCATGAATAAAATTGGAGTAATGTTTTCCAACTATTTCATTTTCTGAATAACCTAAAACAGAATAAGCAAATTCATTTATAAAGGTAAAATGCCCATCGGCATCGACTTCAAAAATAATGTCTGTTGCCGTTTGAATTAAGTTTTTGTATTGGTCCTGAACAAGAATTTGTTCTGTAACATCCTGGCCTATACTAATAATGAGATCATCAGAAAACTTTTTGTCTTTCCATTGAATGTATTTATACTCTCCGTTTTTGCTTTTTAATTTTCGGGTATAAGTTTTGTTTTCATGATGATGGATGGGGTGGATATTGGCATTGTATTTATCACCTTTTGTAAGCTTCCAGAAATTTAATCCCATGACTTCTTCGGGATAATATCCCAGAATTGGCTTTACGGTTTCACTGCAAAATAAAATTTCTCCCTTTTGATCTGTGGCAATTGTTAATGAATTTCCTTTATGTACAATTTCATTTGCAAATCTAAAATTGTCCCTGTTGTTTAATAATACGGCATATTTAACTTGGTTGATGATGAAAATTAATATGCAGAAATTAATTAATAAGATAGATGATTTTATTGGAATTACATGAAATGTTACCGTTAAAATCAGGAATGTAAATACGAGTGCCACGAAAAACCAATAAACTTTTATAGGCTTTAAGATGTTATAAGAAAAGAAAAACGAGATTAAAAAAACGATTATGGGAACTACATCATTGGAGAGAAAAATAATATTATAGCCTACATAACTGATGTAAATAAAAAAGCAAATAATAAAAATGCGCTGAATTCTGTCGCGGAGCCATTTTATTTTATCGGTTATGAGATAACATAAAAGTACCGAAATACCAATTGAAACATTTATTGCTAACAGGCTCTTTGGCCTGATTTTAAATATTTCGTTTATAATTTCGATTACAATAACAGCAATTCCAAAAAATAAAATATAAAGCTGGTATTCTCTCGCAACCGTTTCGGCTTCTTTCTTTTTTTCAATGAAATTACCAATTTTTGCCTTTATCCGAAAGAATTGGTAAACTAATAAAGATAAAAACCCTAGTAATGAGAATCCCAGAACAATGAGTTTAGGATTGTTGTAAAAAATAATATCTGAGCGGAAAACGTACCAGTTTGTCATAATTGATTTTAAGGTATTGCCAAAACCGGCAATACCTGAAACCAAGAAATTGAAAAAACTATAGTTTTCTACCATAGATTTTGGGGATGTTTTTGGTTTAGTAAATTATATTTTTAAAAACGCTGAATAAGAGTTGGTTAAGCTCTTGTTTTGTTTCAGAATTTTTCAGTTTTATTCTAAATCCGATCTTCCAATCGAGTCAATAGAATCCTGCTGTTCTTCTTCATTAAAAATTGAAAAGTAAGCAGAATAGGTTACTGACGAATTAAAAACTACCGTAAAGATTACCCCAATACAGCAGCCCACAAGTCCTACTAAAGATCCCAGAAATCCAACTATAAAAAGAAGGAAAATGGTAACTGGATTTTTACTTACCAAAACTAAACTTGATTTTATAGCGTCGACAGCATTTAAATTTCCAAAAACGATCAGCGGAATTGTAAAGTATGTGAAAAAATTGATAAATAATGAAACTCCAGTTCCTAAATAGCCTATGCCTAAACTTTCTGTAAAATAAGAAATGCCGTTAGTAACAATTCCAATAATAAAAGCAACCGAAAACAATTGAAGAAAATATGGCGAGCTATAATAAGTAAATATCGTTGAAACATTAAAAGTTTCATCTTTATCTGCACAATCAGCCATTTTTAAAAAACCGGCACCCAGCGGCGCAAATAAGGCCGTGACTGCAGCAATTGAAGCAGCAGTAATAATTTGCTGCACATAACTTAGATTTTCAATTTTAAAATTTTCTATAAAATTTTCAGACAAACTCTGCACGCCGTAAAAAGCTACAGCTAATCCCATAATTACAGCACCAGCCACTACCGAAAACACAAGAATTATAAGTCCGGAGTATAAGGCAATTTTTTTGTAATTCTCAACAGCGTAA
This sequence comes from Flavobacterium sp. KACC 22758, assembly GCF_028736135.1. Taxonomy (NCBI): domain Bacteria; kingdom Pseudomonadati; phylum Bacteroidota; class Flavobacteriia; order Flavobacteriales; family Flavobacteriaceae; genus Flavobacterium; species Flavobacterium sp. KACC 22758. The sequence continues at coordinate 4,132,341 of NZ_CP117878.1, read as the reverse complement.
TTAAATACAGTAGAAAAGTCTATTGAATAGCCATCTTTTTTGATGTCTTCAATCTGGTCAAGTGTAGATTTCATTTTAAAGGTAAAGTTGTTTTATATTTTCCGTTTTATGATAATAATTGCTTGACGTAAATATAATATTTTTAATCAATTCCGTATAAAAATCTACAAAACATTACGAAATTGTTTTCGAATCTTAAATCCAGTCTAAAATTCGTTTAATTGAAGTTAATTTATCCTTGTAAGGTGCATATCTCATTGGTAAATCGAGCCAGTTGCCTTTTTTTACAATTGCTTTATGATGCGAAAAAGTATCAAAGCTCATTTGCCCGTGATAAGCTCCAATTCCGCTGTGGCCTACACCGCCAAAAGGCAGTCTTTTATTAGAAAAATGAACAACTGTATCGTTTATGCATCCGCCTCCAAAAGCGTAATTTGAGATTAATTTTTTTGTAAACGATTTATTTTCGCTAAAAATATAAAATGCGAGAGGTTTTTCGTACTTGCTGATTACGTTATGAATTTCTGCTTCGGTTTCGTAGGTGAGAATTGGTAAAATTGGACCAAAAATTTCCTCTTTCATAACCGGACTGTCTAAACTTGGTTCTTCGATTAAGGTAGGTGAAATATAAAGTTTGTCGTGATTGGTTTCTCCTCCAAAAATTACTTTTTCGCGCTCAATCATCTGATCCAGGCGAACCCAGTTTTTTGTGTTAATGATTCGGGCAAAATCAGGCGATTTGTCTATTTTCTTGCCATAAGCATTTACAATTTCTTCCATTAAAAAAGAAATGAAATTGACTTTCATATTCTTCTGAACCAAAATATAATCAGGAGCAATGCAGGTCTGCCCGGCATTTATGAATTTTCCCCAAACGATGCGTTTTGCCGCTAATTTTAAATTGGCCGTTTCATCAATAACACACGGATTTTTTCCGCCTAATTCTAATGTAACCGGAGTCAGGTTTTCGGCTGCGGCTTTTGCTATAATTTTTCCAACCGAAACACTTCCGGTAAAGAAAATATAATCCCAGCGTTCTGCCAGTAATTTATTTGAAACTTCAACACCGCCTTCAAAAACTTCCACATGACTGATGTGAAATGTTTTTTCAATTAATTTGGCAATAATAGAAGAGGTGTGAGGTGTAAGTTCTGAAGGTTTTAAAACTACTCGGTTTCCTGCAGCAACGGCAGCAATAAGCGGACACAAAGCAAGCTGAAAAGGATAATTCCAGGGAGCGATTACTAAAACATTTCCGTAAGGTTCTTTATAAATATAATCTGAAGAAGGAAAATTTAAAATAGAAGGGAGGACACGTTTTGGTTTTGCCCAGGAATTGATGTTTTTAATGGTATCTTTTAAATCCGAAATAACATAATTCGTTTCAGTTAGAACGGCTTCAAATTCAGGTTTTTTGAAGTCATCGTATAAAGCTTTTACAATTAGATCTTCATTTTTCTGAATGTTATATAATAACTTTTTCAGCGTTTCTTTTCGGTAACCAATGTCGTTTTTGAAGTCCATTTTGTGATCAGCTTGTTTTTTAGGATATGCAAGTTAATCGATAAAAATTAAAAAATTAACAATTTAATCATAAAAATCATACCGCATTCCAAATAGTTTCGTCTGGAACCGGGGCAATAATTGTGATATTTTCTTTTGAAACCGGATGAACAAAAACTAGTTTTCTGGCATGAAGGTGAATGCCTCCGTCTGGATTGCTTCGGTCTGCACCATACTTTAAATCGCCTTTTATTGGTGAACCAATTGCCGACAATTGCGCTCTAATTTGATGATGACGGCCTGTATGCAGATTGATTTCAAGAGCCGTATAATTTTGAAGTTCTTTGATGATTTTATAATCAAGACTTGCCAGTTTGCTGTCGGGAACTTCTTTTAAATGTGCTTTTGAAGTATTGTTTTTTTCGTTTCTTTTTAAATAATGAACCAGTTTGGCAGCAGCTTCAGCAGGTTTATTTTTTACAACAGCCCAATATGTTTTTTTCGTTTCACGATTGCTGAACAATTCATTCATTCGTGATAATGCTTTGCTCGTTCTCGCAAAAACCACAATTCCGGTTGTAGGACGATCTAAACGGTGAATTACACCCAGAAAAACATCGCCGGGTTTATTGTATTTGTCTTTTATGTATTCCTTTACAATATCAGATAAAGGTTTATCACCCGTTTTATCACCTTGTACAATATCGCCAACACGCTTATTAACCACAATAATGTGATTGTCTTCGTGAAGTATTTGCAGGTTATTTTTATCTGAAAGGATTTTCATAATTGGACTGGCTTAGATTTTAGACTGGCTTAGATTTTTAGATTTTAGATTTCTGATTGTAGATTGAAAAAAGTTTGGCTAAAGCCTTTCGTGAACTTAAAAATATACCCCCAGCTAAAGCTGAGGGCTATTAAGTTTTGTTCAATTTAAAAAGCCTTTGAACCTTTGTCACTTTGGATCTTTGTCTATAAGAAAAAATCTCAGAACCTTAGTAACTTAGAACCTTAGCATCTTTAAAAATTAATATTGCTCACTAGCATTAGGGAAATCGCTTGATTTTACATCAGCAGCATATTGACCTATTGCTTTAGTCATTTCTTCGTATAAGTTTAAATAACGACGTAAGAAACGCGGACTGAATTCATTATTCATTCCTAACATATCGTGAATAACTAAAACTTGTCCGTCTACAGCACCGCCGGCACCAATTCCGATAACTGGGATTGAAATACTTTCGGCTACTTTTTTAGCTAAATCAGCTGGGATTTTTTCAAGAACAACTCCAAAACATCCTACTTTTTCAAGCATTTGAGCATCTTCAATAAGTTTTTCAGCTTCTTGTTCTTCTTTTGCACGAACGCTGTAAGTTCCAAATTTATAGATAGACTGAGGTGTTAAACCTAAGTGGCCCATAACCGGAATTCCTGCGTTTAATATTTTTTTGATTGATTCTTTAATTTCTTTTCCGCCTTCTAATTTCACAGCGTGAGCGCCGCTTTCTTTCATGATTCTGATAGCAGAACGCAAAGCCTCTTTAGGATCTGACTGGTAACTTCCAAAAGGAAGATCAACCACAACCAAACCTCTCTCTACAGCGCGAACTACAGAAGAAGCGTGATAAATCATTTGATCTAAGGTAATTGGAAGAGTCGTTTCGTGACCCGCCATAACATTTGAAGCAGAATCTCCCACCAAAATTACATCGACTCCTGCGGTATCAACAATTTTAGCCATTGTGTAATCATACGCCGTAAGCATAGAGATTTTTTCTCCATTGCTTTTCATTTCAATTAATGACTTTGTTGTGATTCTTTTATAATCTTTTTTTGCTGTTGACATTTTAATTTTTTTTGATAATGTAAAAGTATTGAATAATTGTAAAAGGGGAATCAGCAATAAAAGAATATTTCGACAGAAAAAAGCTTTCCGTCTTTAAAAACTAATCTAAACTGGCTGTCTTCCATTATGATAGAATAATTATGCGGTGATTTAAGCGAAGCTTCGATATCGGTTCCATATTTTTCAATGAAAGCTTTTTCGGACACCGAATTATCTAAAATTATGTTTGGGTTTATAATGAATTTATTGTTTTCGTTGATGTAAACTTTTACAATTTCGGCTTGGTTTTTCTTTTCGTCAACAGAAACTTCTAAATCTGGATAGTAATAAAATAAATCACTTAAATAAATACCGCATTCGTCACCAACATTAGCTTTTTTAGCTGGTTTACCGAATGTTTTTACCAATTCAGTCTGTGATAAATACAAAGATTTTGTTTTAGTTCCTTTTAAGCTGAATTCTGCTTTTTTTGTAAAAGCAATAATTTGTTCCGGTAGTTTATGTTTTGCTAAACCTTTGGCAAGAGCCATATTCATTTCAGTTTCAGCGATTAATTTTGGATCGTTAATTTGTTTCACTACTTCGTAGTATCTTTGGTATGCAGGTTCCAGTTTAGAGTATTCGCTGTTCCATGCCAATTCTACAATTCTTTCGCTTAGAGTTTTTCGTTCTGAAACTGCATTTACATCAAGTTTATCAAAATCTTTAATAAGCGTTTCGAAATTAGGTCTTAGACCAATAAATTTTCTTAACGTATATCTCGCATATTCTTCGTCAAAATTACCGTTTATGTTTACCCAGTCATCTTCATTTACAGGAACATAATCTACAGCAACGGGATCTCCGGCAAATAAAATTTCTTTAATTTTTGAGTTTTTATCCGGCAGTGCTCTGGCTTTTAGCCCAGCCACAAGAACAAACAAATGATTACCGCCATAATAAGCATCACCGCCTTCTAAAATAGGATTTTCAGGATCTTTTGTTTTTACATCTTTTGCATTTAATCTGGTTGCAGCAAATTTTTCCTGAATATATCCTTCATTAAAATTATCTGCCTGAACTTTATACCATCCGTTTTGACTTTCAGATAACAATCGGACTTCTGCTCCGTATCTAAAATACCCTAGAAAAGCAGAAGAAGTATTGGGTGAAGTATAAAGTCTTGTATCTGAATTTAGAAAATAACGTTCCTGAGAATGCAATAAAACGGTACAGAATAATGCAATTAAGAAGTAGATTTTTTTCATGAAGTGTTTTGTTTTTGTTTCAGCCACAGATTAAAAAGATTTTTCAGAAGATTCGATTTTAAATAAATCGGTAAAATTCTTTTAATCTGCGGCAAAAATATATTTTAGCAATCTGCCATGTTTACAGCCACGGCAAGACCTCCTTCAGAAGTTTCTTTGTATTTAGAATTCATATCTTTTGCGGTTTCCCACATTGTATTGATAACTTTGTCTAAAGGTACTTTTGCGTTTTTAGAATCAGTTTCAAGCGCCAGTTCAGCTGCATTAATAGCTTTTATGGCACCCATAGTATTTCTTTCAATACACGGAATTTGAACTAAACCGCCAATAGGATCACAGGTTAAACCTAAATGATGTTCCATTGCAATTTCGGCAGCCATTAAAACCTGAGCAGGAGTACCGCCCATTAATTCGCATAGTGCCGCTGCTGCCATAGATGACGAAACACCAATTTCGGCCTGACAACCGCCCATTGCAGCAGAAATTGTTGATCCTTTTTTAAAGATGCTGCCAATTTCCCCGGCAACCATTAAAAATTGTTTGATTTCTTTTTCTCCGGCATCATGGTTTTCAATTACCATATAATACATTAAAACGGCCGGAATAACGCCTGCGCTTCCGTTAGTCGGCGCCGTTACAACTCGTCCTAAAGAAGCATTTACTTCATTTACGGCAAGAGCAAAACAGCTTACCCATTTTAAAATCTGACGGAATTTAACTTCGGTTTTTCTAATTTCTTCCAGCCACGATTGGGGATCGTTGTAATTTGATAAACCAATTAAATTTTGGTGCATATCAAAAGCTCGTCTGCGAACGTGTAAGCCGCCCGGAAGAATTCCTCCGGTATGACAGCCAATATACATACATTCAAGCATAGTATTCCAGATACGCATTAATTCTGAATGGATTTCTTCTTCAGAACGCATTGATTTTTCGTTTTCATACACAATTTCAGAAATCGATTTGTTTTCAGAAATTGTATAATTTAAAAGTTCAACCGCATTTTGAATAGGAAACGGAAATGCACATTTTATAACTTCTTTTATCTTGGCATTTTCGCGTTCTTCTTTCACAACAAAACCACCGCCTATAGAGTAAAATGTTGATTCGTATTCTGAATCATCATTTTTATAAGCCGTAAATTTTAATCCGTTAGCATGGAAAGGAAGAAAATCTTTATTGAAAACAATATCCTGCAGAAAATAAAACGGAATTTTAAATTCATTTGCAAGATTGATTTCGTTTGTGTCTTCGATTGTTTTGATAATTCCGGCAATATTCTCAACCGGAATATATTCAGGATCCTGACCACTTAAACCAAGCATAACCGATAAATCTGTAGCATGACCTTTTCCGGTTAACGAAAGTGATCCGTATAAATCGACTTTTACTCGTTTAATCTGGTCTAAAATCGACTCGCTTTTTAACTCTTCGAGAAAGCGTTCGGCAGCTCTCCACGGACCCAAAGTATGTGAGCTTGAAGGGCCAACGCCAATTTTAAGCATATCAAAAACAGAGATACATTCTTCCATTGTTCAATTTTTGTTAAGACAAAGATAATTGAATAATGCAATGATGGTTTAGTTTTGATTGTTAATCTTGCATATTTGTTAAAAAAAATATTAAATTTTAATAATTCGGCAACTAAATAAATTTAATTGTTTAATATGCGGTTTTCGTTTAAAGTTTGTGTTTTTTCGGTATTTTTGTAAGGATTCAAATGGGTAAATCTGTAATTTCTTTTGATTCTTCAGACTTATCTGTTTGTGTTAACTTCAAGGATTTCGTTTTAATGCTGTAAATGTCTTTTTACGAAAAATTTAGAATACCACAAGAAGATAAAATTACATTATGATAGAATTTTTCAAGCATTTTTTACACGAATTCGAACTCCCTCTCAACAACCCGGTATTGATTTTTTCGTTAATACTTTTCATTATTCTGCTGTCGCCCATTTTACTTAAAAAAATAAATATTCCCGGAATCATTGGTTTAATTATTTCTGGTGTTATCATAGGTCCTCATGGATTAAATATACTGGCAAAAAATTCTGCTGTAGATTTATTCTCGACAATTGGGCTTTTGTATATTATGTTTATTGCAGGTCTTGAATTGGATATGAACGAATTTAAAGCCAATAGAAACAAAAGTTTATTATTTGGTTTTTTTACATTCATTTTACCGCTCTCAATAGGTTTTCCGGTTTGTTTTTACTTACTGAAATACGATTTTAACGCTAGTTTTTTAACAGCAAGTATGTTTGCAACGCATACTTTGGTTGCGTACCCAATTGTTAGTAAACTAGGAATTGCAAAAAATCAGGCTGTAGCTATTACGGTTGGCGGAACAATTTTAACTGATACTGCCGTTTTAATCATTCTGGCCGTAATTATGGGAAGCGCTCAGGGAAGTTTAAACCAGGCGTTTTGGATTAAGTTAGGTGTATCTCTGGCAATTTTCTCAGCCATTATGTTTTTGGTTATTCCAAGAATTGCCAAATGGTTTTTCAAGAAACTGGAAAGTGAAAAACACGCCCACTATATTTTTGTTCTCTCAGTGGTTTTCTTTGCGGCATTTTTAGCCGAAGTAGCAGGAGTAGAGCCTATTATTGGAGCATTCGTTGCCGGTTTGGCATTAAATCCTTTAATTCCGCATTCATCAGCTTTGATGAATAGAATTGAGTTTATTGGAAACGCTTTGTTTATTCCCTTTTTCCTGATTTCGGTTGGAATGCTGGTTGATATCAGTGTAATTTTAAGCGGGCCTACAGCTTTAATCGTTGCCGGAACGTTGAGTGTTGTGGCTATTTTTGGAAAATGGATTGCAGCATTTTTTACACAGGTCGTTTTTAAATATACTAAAACCGAAAGACAGCTTATTTTTGGGTTGAGCAGTGCGCACGCGGCCGCAACTCTGGCTGTAATTTTAGTAGGTTTTAAAGCCAAAATTCTAGATGAAAATATATTAAACGGAACCATTATTTTAATTCTGATAACGTGTATTGTAGCTTCTTTTGCTACAGAAAAGGCGGCTAAAAAAATTGCAATCTGTGAAGAAGAAGTTTCTCATGAAGATGCTGGTAAAAATCAAATTCTAGATGAACATATTTTGATTCCGCTGGCAAAAACTTCGGCGACAGCTAGTTTATTAGATTTTGCACTTTTAATTAAAGATAAAAAATCATCAAATCCGGTTACGCTTTTAACGATTGTACCCAATAACGATCAGGCCGAAAAGAACATTTTAAAATATAAAAAAGCAGTTGATAAATTCGTAATTCAGGCTTCTGCTTCTGAAGTAAAAATAAACACAATTGCCAGAATCGATCATAATCCAGCAAGTGGAATCGCTAGGACTTCCAAAGAAATTATGTCGGATATTGTAATTGTGGGCTGGCCTAGAAAAACCGGTTTTATCGATAAAATCTTTGGAGAAAATGTAGATTCTATAATTAATAATGTAGATAAAAGTTTATTTATCTGCAGGTTTCAGAGAACTTTTATAGAAGAAAAAAGACTGGTATTTATATGTCCGCCATTTTCAGAAAGAGGAGTTGGTTTTCAGGTATTATTACAGAAAATTTCTAGATTATCTCAGGAATTAAGTATTCCTATTGTAATTTATGCAGAATATAAAACGCATCAAACAATTCAGCAAATTGCGAATAATCTTCGATTGAATACTAAACTAGGATTTAAGAGCGTTATAGAGTGGGATGATTTTGAATCTATTTCAGATGAAATCCGCCAAACAGATTTAATCGTTTTTAATTTATCCCGAAAAGGGTCAGTTTCCTATCATTCAATCTTTGACAGGCTGCCTCAGAAATTTGAAAAATTCTTCAACGATAATAACATTATACTAGTTTATCCTCACGACGATCGAAAAGAAAGTGCCATGGATGCTTATGAAGATTTTACGGCTACGCCGTTAACTAAAAGTCTGGAAGCAATTGAGCAGATTGGTCGTGGTTTAGGAAGCATCTTAAAAAAAAGCTAGTATAAATAATTATCAGCATTAATAAATGAGACTAAAGTTTCCGTTAATAGTATTAACATTTTTAAGCTTTGCAGCGAATGCACAAAACAAAATGAAAAAAGTTGAAGAACTTATAGACAAAGCCGATCCGGGCTGGACTCTGGTTGAAGATTGGATTAAAACCGCACAAAATAAAGTAGAGATTCTACCTGCTGATGCTGCGAAAGCAAAAGAGGCTTTGTATAAGACACAAGTTACAACCCGTTCGTCAATGGGAGCGGTCGTTTTTAATACCGGCGGACTTTTAATTGATGACGGATGGATTAGGATTTTGGGTTCGGGAAATTCAAAATTTGACCGTACTCTTCCGGATTGGAACAAAGGAAAAACGTTTACTGAATTTGGTGAAGCACCACCGTATTTATTAATTGCAGATGATGCTATTGGCGGTTTTTATCTTTTAAATGGAGGCGGACTAGGAACAGACATTGGCAAAGTTTATTATTTTTCTCCGGATAATTTAGAATATGAACCACTTGATGTTACGTATTCTGAGTTTTTAGGTTTTTGTTTTAATAATGACTTGGATAAGTTTTATGAAGGAAACAGATGGAACGGCTGGCGAGAAGAAGTCTCGAAACTAAAAGGCGATGAAGTGTTTAATTTCTATCCTTTTTTATGGACAGCCGAAGGAAGTGATATTAATAAAAATTCAAGAAAAATTATTCCCGTTCAGGAACAATACGGCTTGAATATCGATTTAAGAAAACAGCTTGGGTTTGAAAAGTAATTTCTAATAAGTAGTATAAAATGAACCATAATATCAAATCAATACGACCTTTTATTGGATCTCTGGATTTTGAGATCTCCAGAAGTTTTTATCGTGAATTAGGGTTTGAAGAAATAGTTTTAGAATCTAATTTTTCTGTTTTTAAATCTGGTGAAACGGCTTTTTATCTTCAGGATTATTACGATAAAAACTGGATCGAAAATACTATGATTTTTGTAGAAGTTGATGATGTTGAACGTTATTACAATGAACTTCTGGCTTTAAATCTTCCTGAAAAATATAAAGGAGCAAAGTTAACTCCAATACGATATTTAGACTGGGGAAGCGAATGTTTTCTGCACGATCCTTCTGGTGTTTTATGGCATTTTGGAGTGTTTAAAAAATAAAGGGCAGATTTAATTGAATTAAAGAACCCCGATTATAAATTATCTCAAACAAAATTCGCCCAGAACTTTTGTATTGCTTTTACGCTGATACCAGTCATTGTAAACCAATTCTAAGCTTTTTACATTAAATTCTCCAAAATCGTAATCCCGATATTTTTCAGTGATTTGTATTAATTTTTCTGGATCAAGAAGTTTTTCCTGAAAACGCATTACTGTAGCATGAGCAGTAGAAATTGTATATCTGCTGTCGATGCTTTGCTGCAATTGAGAGTTTTTAAAATCCTCGCGAAGTTTATTTCGTAAATTATTTAAGGTTTCATCGGTTGGAAAACCCTGAATCATAATTGCCGAAGGCGAAGCGGTAATTCCTTTAAACTGAATTGTAATTTTATCTACATCAACCAGACTTTTACAGATAAGCTGAATATAATCGTTTGGAGAAATATGGTTTAAATTAAAATTTTCTGAACAGGAAATAATCGACATTATGGTAATATGAATATCAGAATCTGGATAATAATATTGTTCTGGTTCAATTTTCTTTAATTCGTTTAATAAGACCTGGATATTCGCTTTTATTTCATCGATTGGACGAATGAGCAGAGTAATGCCAAATCGGGAATCAGATTCGTTTTTAATTTCAGAATCAATTGAATATTTTCCTGTCAAAATACTTTTTGAAGAAGTTGTATATAGTTGACTATAATGTTCAGTTAAATTCATTTATTATTATTTCTTTTTTGCTTTTTGAAGATTTTCCTGAACTCTAAATTTTACAATTTTTGTAATTAAATCGTAAGGCATAGGCTGGTTTAAAGGAAACTGAACAGAACCTTTTCCTGATTTGTATTTTGAAAGTTCTGCCGCAAAAGCTTCGTGGCCGCTTGGCAGTGCATACAAACCAATATGGTTTTTAAAAGCGGCAAAATAGACTACAATTCCGTTTTGGTCAAAAGCCGGCATCGAATAACTTATTTTCTCTTTGGCTTCTGGCGCAGCTTTTTGGATTGTCATTCGAACTTTCTCTAAAATTTCCTGAACATCATTTGGAAATCCTCCAATGTATTCGTCGATATTTTCGGGTTTTTTCGTTTCCATGAGTTTTGTTTTTTTGTTTCGGTTTCAGGTTTCAAGTTGAAACTAAAAAACTTGAAACCTAAAACTTTTTAAGCCAATCCTTTCGGAAAACGATCCAGAACTAAATTTAACTGCAATTGATGTTCTAAATACGCTTTTGCTCCGGCTAAAACTAATGTAAAACCTTCTGTAGAGTTACGAACCTGATCGATGATTTTATCTGAATCGCCATGAAAGCCTGAATTGGTTATGCTTACAAAAGTTTCGTTTTCGTCTAAGGGAGTAAAAACCCATTCTACCAAAGTAGTTTCATCTGGATTTCCCCATTCTATGACAATTTTTTTATTTTCCTGCAAAACCAATGTTGTAACCGAGAGCGAAAAACCATACATTTCCCAAGTCCATTCGGTTTTTTGATTTTCTTCTAGTTTACCCGAACCTTTTGTAAACCAAAATTTACGAGTGATTTCGGGATTTATAAAAGCCTGAAAAACTTCTGAAACAGGCTTTCTTATCAGCATTTCGGCCTTTGCATATTTGTTGTTTTCTGTTTTCATTTTTTTATAATTAAATATTATTTGTAGAAAGAAGGAAATGTAAAGATAATTCTAAATTTTTACTTTAACTTTTGATTTACAGAATTGTAAGTTATGATTTTTCTTTGTCAATCCATTTTCCAACCGTTGGCGGAATGTAATTTTTCATTTTATTCAATAAATCCTCAATGTTATCGCTTACTAAAACCATTGAAGCGTTTACGTCTTTCAATAAACCTTTTTCAACCATAACTTTAAGAAGTTCAATAAGTGCATCATAAAATCCGTCGATGTTTAAAATGGCAATAGGTTTTTTATGAAGACCTAATTGTGCCCATGTAAGCATTTCAAAAAGCTCTTCTAGAGTTCCAAAACCTCCGGGAAGTGCAATTACACCGTCACATAAATCATTCATTTTGGTTTTGCGTTCGTGCATGCTTTCAACCAAAATTAATTCGGTTAAACCTAAATGTGCTATTTCTTTTGATCTTAAAAAATTAGGAAGCACACCAATTACTTTTCCTCCTGCATTTAAGGCTCCGTCTGCAACAGCGCCCATTAAACCTACGTTTGCGCCTCCATAAACTAATTCTATATCTTGTTCGGCAAGCGTTTTTCCCAAAGCTATTGCCTGTTCTTCATAAATTTTTTCAGTGCCAAAACTTGAAGCACAAAAAACGGTTATTCTTTTCATTTTTGTTTTTTTTTTATTATTTTGAGAAGTAAGAAGCAAGAGGTAAGATAATTTAGAAAGTCAAATCTTTCCTCTTGCTTCTTATTTCAAGTCTCATTATTTCTTCAATTCATATTCAAAGTACGGCGTATCAACACCATTTACCTTAAATAGGATATCATTGATTTTTTCTGCTCCAAGTTTTGAAACGGCTTTCTGTGAACGGAAATTTTCTGCCCCAACATGAAAAAGCACCGAATTAACGTGTTGAAAAGCATAATCAATCATTAATTTTTTGTTTGCTTTGTTATATGGTCCGCCCCAATATTTTCTGGTTATAAAAGTATAGCCAATTGCAACACTTGATTTTTCGGGATTGTAATCGTAAAAACTGGTTGTTCCCATTATTTCATTGGTTTGTTTATCGAGAATTAAGAACGAACCTTTTGTAATTATGATATCAAAAAAAGTTTTGAAAGCCTCTCTTTCATGTCGGTTTTTTACAGGATTCTGTTCCCAAATCAGCGGATCAGAAGCAGCTTCAAATAATGCTTCAAAATCTTTTTCCTTTAACGGGATTAGTTTTGTGAGTTCATTTTCTAAAACTTCAGGCTGTAAATTGAAATTTGATATCATGATTTTTGGTTTTTCTGTTAGTTTTTTGTCTGCAGATTAATGAATTTGGGGTCTTTAAATCTTTTTGATCTGAACGCATGAAACATTCTCCATTTTAATCTGTTTTCCTGTTTTTTTCAATAAACCGGTTTTCGAATCTCTCTTAAAAACAATTACATTTCCGGTTAAAACATTCGATGCAGCCAAAAATTTTCCGCTTTCGTCTATTGCAAAAATTCTAGGATGTTTTCCTAAAGTAGACTGGTAACCAATGTTTTTTAGCAGTCCCTTTTCATCAATAGAGAAAATAGCAATATTGTTTTCTTTTCCACGATTTGTGGCATACAGAAATTTTCCGTCTGGAGAAATATGAATGTCAGAACTTTCAAAACCTTCTTTTATTTTATCTGGATGTGAAGCAATACGCTGAATTTTATTTAAAATGCCATTTTCATAATTATACACGCTTATCTGCCCCGCCATTTCTTCAATACAATAACCCCATTTTTGATTAGGATGAAAAGTAAAATGTCTTGGTCCGGCTTCTAAATCTGTTTTTGTAAATGGGTTTTGGGTTTCAATTAAAGGTTTTTTCTGAGAAGCATCAAAAGCATAACAACGAATTTTATCTGCACCTAAATCGGGTAAAAACAAATAATCGCATTGCGGAGAAAATACTGCCGAATGTACGTGAGATCTTGTCTGCCTGTCTTTGTTTACGCTTCCGTCTGTATATTGAAAGTTCTGCGCAATTGAATCTATTTTTCCATTTTCTAAAAGAGGATAAACCGAAACGCTTCCTTCTGTATAATTTGCATTTGCCAGCCATTTACCGTTTTTGTGAACACTTACATATACCGGATTTTCTCCGCCGCTTCTCTGGCTGTTTAAAAATGTCAGTGTTTTATTTTCGGGATTAAACTCAAAACTGCTCACGCTTCCTGCATTAGGTGTTTTAGTATCTGTACAGGCATACACATATTTTCCGTTTGGAGAAATCGTTAAATAGGACGGATTTATAATGTTTTTTGCTGCCGTTACTTTTGTAAGCTTTCCGTTTAATGTATCCAATTGATATATCTGGATTGCTTCTGCAGTTTTATCGCGGTTATACGATCCCAAAAAGACATAAGTGTTTTGTGAGAAAGCATTAAATGTTACTAAAAAGGTTAGCAGTAAGAATTTTATTTTGAGTTTCATTTTTTGGGTTTCAAGTTTCAGGTTTCAGGTTTCAAGTTTGAGGTTCCAATTATAATTCATAATTAACCATTCACAATTAATTAACCCCTTTCCACCATTGTTTAAATTGTTGATTTTCATTTTTTAATTCGACTAATTCACCGATCATTGGTGTAATTAATGGAATTGGTTTTTCGCTCAAACTATTTAATTCTGTTACTCTTATCAAAGGTTCGTCCCAGGAATGAAGTGATAAAGCAAATTTTGAAGAGTGAACCGGAAAAACTCTTTTTGCATGCAAGTCTTTCATCGCTTTTATGACATCTTCGGGCATGTTATGAATGTATTTCCATTTTTCGTTGTATTGGCCGTTGTCAATCAAAGCAATATCAAACGGACCGTATTTCTCTCCAATTTCAGCAAAATGCTTGTCATAACCGCTGTCTCCGCCAAGATACATTTTAAAGTCTTTAGTTTCTAAAACAAAAGAAGTCCAAAGTGTGTTGCAGCGTTTAAAACTTCTGCCGGAAAAATGTCTTGAAGGAGTTGTGTGTAATGTTAGATTTTCATCTAATTCAATTTTTTGAAACCAGTCTTTTTCGATTACATTTTCTGTTGGAAATCCCCAAAATTCAAAATGTGAACCTACACCAAGAGCGGTAATTACTTTTTTTGTTTTGGGTTTTAATTTAAGAATGGTTTCATAATCTAAATGATCGTAATGATCGTGTGTAATCAATAAATAATCAATTTCCGGAAGATCATCAACTGTATAGATATCTGAACCTTTAAATGATTTTGTAGTTCCTGAAATAGGAGAGGCATTGCCGCTAAAAACAGGGTCGATTAAAAAACGCTTTCCTTCAAGCTGAATAAAATAAGAAGAATGTCCAAACCAAACCAAAACATCCTGGTCTATAGAGATTTCATGCAGATTGGTTTTTACAGACGGAATTAAATCGGTTGGGATTTTTCGTTCTACTTTTTTGAAGAAAAATTCAAGTAAAACTCCGGCCATACTTGCGCCTTCAGCCAAATCTGGCGTATAGCTCTGATTCTCGAATTTCCCGTTTTTATATTGGGGCGAGTTCTGAATTAAAGTGAGTCTTTCGCCGGAAGGTGCTTTTCCAAATTTTGGATGCTGAAGAAAATTGTAAACAATAAAACCTAATAGGATTATAAGAATTAGAAATGTAATCATTTTTGTTTTTGGGGATATAGTTTTTGAGTATGATCAATCGAAAGTAAAATTACCTTTTTTAAGATGTCAATATCGATATCAGCTAATTTTTTAATGTAAATACAAGCTTTAGAAGAAGTATGTCTGCCAAGTTTAGGTAAAAGTTCTTCTCTTTCTTTTTCAGGAAGGTAAAAATAAACGGTCATGGCTGTTTTTCTTGGAGAAAAGCCGGCCAGAGGAGCATCGCCTTCATGTCCGCTGTCATATTTGTAATGATAACTTCCAAAACCTATAATGCTTGGTCCCCACATTTTGGGTTCAAAACCAGTTATTTCCTGTACTATTTTAAGAAGTTCAAAAGTGTCATTTCGTTTGTTTTCGTCTGGAACCGCATTGATAAAATCAATTACACTGTATTCAGTTTCGGTTGTTTTATTTTTAGCCATTGCATTTATTTTTTATTTAATAAATCGCTTTTGAGTAAAATGTTTTTGATTTTAAATCCTGCTGCATAAAACAAACTGGAATCTTCGGGCATTTGATTTTCTAAAACAATTAAACTCACATCACTTTGAGGGAAATACAAATTTACAGAAGAAAACCCGTCGCCTAACCCGGTATGCCCTAAATATTTTACGGTTTCTTTTTCAATAATTCGTATTCCGTATCCATAAGGTTCTTTTTCTTTTCCAAAGAAATTATGCTGTGATAAAATTGTATTTTTTGTCAGCAGTTTATATGATTCTGGTTTTAGTATTTTTCCTTTATGAAGATTATTATCCCAGATCGCCAAATCTGAAACAGTTGAAATTATGCCATCGGCGCCAAAGCTTTCAGGTGTAATTTGTGAACCAGTTACAGGTTCTATTTTATTTTTTGAAGAGAAATATCCTGTTGCCAGATTCTGTGCTTTGTCTTTAGAATAACAAAAAGTCTGGTTCATTTTTAATTTCTTAAAAAGTGCATCGGCAGTTTCGTTGTAACTTTTCTTTGTACTGAATTCAACAATTTTACCAATTAAATTAAAACTTAAATTTCCGTATTTAAATTGAGTTCCGGGTTTAAATGCCAAAGGTTTCTGCAAATCGACAATTCCATGCGAATGATTTAAAAGCTGATGTACCGTAACCGTGTCTGCCCAGGTTTGGGTTAATTCAGGAAGGTATTTTTTTATGGGTGAATTTAAATCAACTCTGCCTTTTTCGACTTCGAGTAAAACTAAAACCGCAGCAATCTGCTTGCTGTTTGACATGATCTCAAATTGAGTATCGATTGTTAGAGGTTTTTGGATTTCAAAATTGGCAGATCCTTTTACTTTTGAATATAACGTTTTTCCGTTTTTTGAAATTAAAACCACACCATTAAAATCTGAAGAAGTGCTGTTTTGAATAATGCTGTCAATTTTTGAAGCGTAATTGTCTTTTTTTTGTGCCGATGAATGACAGCTGCAAAGGATAAACAATAGAAATGTAAAAGAAGAAAATTTCATTTATTTTGGATGATGGTTGATGGTTTATGGTTTATGGTTGATTGTTTGTTGTTTATGGTTTGTTTTACTGATTTAATTCTGATGAATAATTTATAATTCACAATTCACAATTAATAATTAATTTAAAACATTCCGTTTTCGTTAACTGTTTCATTTGGAATCTGCTGTCCTAAATCCCAAAGTTCTATTATTTTATCTTCTTTGAATTTTAAAATGTGTACAACGGCAAATCCAATATCAGCTGGCGTTTGTTTTAAATGCGAATGCACAGCAACAAGATTTTCTTCTTCGATGATATGATGAATTGCAAATATCTTATTTGGATTTTTCCTTGCAGATTCTTCCATTGCGAGCATTAAAGTCTCGGCATCGCCTTTAAAATAAGCATTGTGATGTTTGAAATTTTCATGCACATAAAGTTTAAATCCTTCATGCGAGTGTCCGCTTGCGGCAAGTTTTAGGAAGTTTTGTGCAATTTCTTTCTTAGTCATAATTTCAAGATATAAATCGAAACTAAGTTATGAAATTTAGAAGTAAAATTTTGATTAAAAAGCGGGCGAATTTTATAAATTTTCTGGTTTAATTTCAGAAATATCGATGCCTAATTTTGTAAATTCTTTTTCGCCTAAATCTGTAATATAAAAGTGTTTATCTGAATTGTTTTTCTTTGCAATCCAGCCTTTTTCGGCAAAAGAAACGGCAAGTAACTGCCCGAGTTTTCCGCCAATATGTTCGTAACAGATTTTTGCCGGTTTTTGTTTAGCTGATTCGTTTTTCATGTTATGGATTTAATATTCAAATTTCAATTGTTTTTTACAGACTAATTTCAAGGCCAGATACGCCATCGGAATATAAGCAAAAACTAAATCGATAAGTGTAAACCAGGTTGGCGATGGGTGAGAGCTGACACTAATAATACCGCCAAATAAGAAAAAAGCGCCAATGGCTAAAGCCAGTTTCTTTTTATGATTTACAGCAAGTAATGCAGTTGTAACGGCTCCGGCAAATGTTCCCGCCGCATGGGCAAGAAAAGGAAAGAGAAAATGTTTTGCCTCAAATAAGTGAATTGTTTTTTGAAGTCCTTGTATTGTTCTGTTATCAGCTCCTTCCGGAAGAGGGATTATCGAACTGCTGATTAAAATTATGCTCATGTTTATTAAACTTCCAATGATAATTCCGACAGTAACGGCCAGAGTATTTCTTAAAAAGGGGTTCATAACTTTGATTTTGTTCTTACGAATTTATGAAAATTATGAATTGCATTTACCTAAAATATCTTTTAATTGAAAGACTGCCTGAACTCTAAAGGCGAAACGTTTGTCTTGGTTTTAAATAATTTACTAAACGATTGCTGGTGCTCGAAACCTAATTCGAAAGCAATTTCACTTACAGATAAATTGGTTGTAGAAAGTTTTTCTTTTGCTTTTTCTATGAGTTTATTATGAATGTGCTGCTGGGTGCTCTGGCCTGTAAGATGTTTTAAAAGCCCGCTTAAATAATTGGGCGAAACATTTAGATTTTCTGCAATGTACTGTACCGTAGGAATTCCTTTTTTTATAATCGAATCATTGTTGAAATATTCTTCGAGCAGTTTTTCTAAACGAGCCAGAATTTCATGATTGTTTATTTTTCTGGTTATAAACTGACGGTTATAAAAACGTTCAGAATAGGTAAGCAATAATTCGATTTGCGCAATAATTACGTCCTGACTGAATTTGTCAATGTTAGACTGGTATTCCTGCTGAATATTTTTCATGATATCAATAATCATTTTTTCTTCTTTATCAGAAAGATGCAGGGCTTCATGAACGGCATATCCAAAATATTCATATTGTTTTATTTTCTGGGCAAGCGGTGTATTCCATAAAAAATCAGGATGAATTAAAAGAGAATATCCTGTATGCTGCAGTTCTGAATTGCCTTCAATAGAAAAAACCTGCCCCGGAGCAATAAACAATAAAACGCCTTCTTTAAAATCGTATTCCTGCTGGCCGTAGCGCATTTTGGCATTTGCATTTCTTTTTAATGCAATGGAATAAAAATCAAGAATAAGACTTTTGGGTTCTTCTTTGTTGAGGTATTTTAAATCCTCAAAATTATAAACACTCACTAAAGGGTGTTCAGGTTTTGGCAAATCTCGAAACTCATGAAATTCGCTTATGCTTTTTACTCGATGCGGGTGTTGATTTGCCATAACCTAAATTACTTATTTTTAATTATAAATTGCA
This sequence comes from Flavobacterium sp. KACC 22758, assembly GCF_028736135.1. Lineage (NCBI taxonomy): Bacteria > Pseudomonadati > Bacteroidota > Flavobacteriia > Flavobacteriales > Flavobacteriaceae > Flavobacterium > Flavobacterium sp. KACC 22758. The sequence goes on along the minus strand of NZ_CP117878.1, from coordinate 4,113,614 downwards.
GCAAATTCTTCTGCATAATTTGTTAGTTTTGTTTTTCCTAAAACTGCCGGTTTGTTTTTCAAATAATCCTGAGCCAGTGTACCGTTGTATAGTGCGGCATACATTTCAACCAGACCGTTGGCGATTTTTGGCTGCATACCAGCAGAAATTAAGCCATTTAGGGTTTCTTCATCACTAATTAATTCCCATTTTAAGTCTGGTTTCCCTATTGCTTCGCCTAAAATTTTTGCGGTTTCGTGTCCGGTTAATTCTTCGCTTGCCACATAACGGACTTTTTTTCCTTCAGACGAAGTTGTGATTTCTTCCGCAATTGCTGCCGCAATGTCATTTGGTGAAACCCACGGAATCATAGAATCAGCTCCATAATTGGCTGCTATGAAGCCCAGATTTTTGATCATTGGAATGTAAGCCAGTAAATTGTAATAGAACGAAGTTGGACGCATAAATGTTATCGAAACATCTGATAATGTATTTAAAACAGCTTCAATTTCGTTGTAACGCTGAATAATTCCTGAATTTTGTTTTAAATGTGCTCCAATACTGCTCAGAAAAACAACACGTTTTACACCAGATTGTTTGATTGCTTCGGCATAATTGTTTCCAATTTTACGGGTAAAAGCATCTAAATCAAGATTTGGATCGAAATAATTGGCACGCGGAATCATACAATATACAGCATCTGAATCTGTAAAAGTTTTAGTTAAAAATGCTAAATCTTCTACAGATCCAATAGTTGCTTTTGCGCCTAATTTTTCGATTTCGGCTTGTCTTTCTGTACTGCTTGCAATTATGGTAACAGTATGTCCTTTTTGTATTAATTCTTTTGCCAGAGGCTTGCTGATGTTCCCTAGAGAACCTGTAATAGTAATTTTCATCTGTTCTAATTTTTGATGTTACAAAGTTGCGATGCATCAAATAAACAGCTGTAGCCAAATCTACGAATGTTGTAGTCTAAATAAGATTCTGACCTTTTAAGTTTCTAAGCTGCTAAGTTTTTCAGCTTTTGGATAATCTTTTTTCGTTTTCTGTTTGTGGTTTTCCGGTTGCGTTTTGTTCGCCTTTTCCGGTTTCAATAAGTTTTTTTAAACTATTTTGTATATAATTTGTCCAGGCACCTCGGCAGATTTCAAAACATTCATATTCTGAAGTTAAACCAAAATGGGTAAAACGAAGTTCTGTTTTTCCGTCTTTTACTGTAATTTCAAAAGTAGGTTTTGTTCCTCTCCATTCTGTTTTGTCTTCTGTAAAATTGAAATAATTTTCTTTAACTAACCAAACGACTTTTTGATTCGGAAACACTTCAATAAGTTCAATTTTACAGCGATGAACGTCTTCGTAATGATAATCAAATTGATCATTTTGGTGGGCTGTATTTCCTTCTATTTCTTCAGACCACCAGCCTCGAACATTGGTAACGGCATTAAAAACTTCTTCTGGTGACTGGCTCACAAGTATTGTTGTAGTAAAATCTGCTGTATTCATTTTTATGGTTTTAAAAATTGAATATCAAATTTATTACTTAAAAATCAGTAAGTTGGGTTTTTAAAAGACAATTGTAAGGGGGATTTCGGACAAAGATTAATTTTAGATTTTAGAATTTAGAATTTAGATTTGATATTGAATTTGCCTCTATGAAATTTTTACACACATCCAGCCGGCTTTAACGATGGGTTTGTCGTCGATGTATGCAGTTCCTTGTTGTTTGATTATTTTTTCGCCTAAACGAATATTTTCAATTGCAAGTTTTATTTTGTCTCCAAATTTGGCTTTGCCGTAAAATTCTGCATTTTCAATGCTTACTAAACCAAATATTCCATCTGTTATTCCCAAAAGTTTTACGCCTGCACCGCCGCATTGCGCCATAGCTTCTATTAAAATGGCTCCGGGTATAAAATCGAATATTTTAAAAGTACTTTTTAACCAGTTGTCTTTTTCGCCAAATGTTTTAAAGCCAATTATTTCTTCTTTAGTATAGGATATAACTTCATCTACGAAAAGAAATGGTGCTCTGTGCGGAATAAGACTTTCAATATTTTTTGACATGCTTGTAATTTTTGTTCCTTGCAATATAAGTAAAATCTGGGGATTATTCTATGTTGAAATTTTATCCATTTTTGAGTTTCAGGTCAGATAAATTTTAATTTTTCAACGATTTTAATTGTTATTCATAAGTTCTTGATTTTTGAGGTTAATCAATATTTTTTGAAAGCTCAAAAAGAATATAAGTTCCGTTGCCGGACTGGCCTTTTTCTTTTGCCGTAAATCCTGTTTTTATGTAAAATTCTACTGCCTTGCTATTGTTTTCGAGGCATTTTAAAGTCAGCGGAAGTTTAAATTTATCAATTGCAGCTTTTAATAATGCTGTTCCAATTTTCCGGCCTTGGTGTTTTTGATCGACATACAAATGATGAATAAAATTTGCAGGTATCCAGATCGAAATAAAACCTACAGGAATGTCATCTAATAATGCAACGAGAATATGTTCTCCCTGCGTATGTTTTTCAAAATCATCTAATTGAAATTCTGAGGTGTCAAGCCATGAAAAAGTTCTTTGTCTTTCTTTTAAAAATAGGTTTTTTAGTAATTCGTAATCTTTATTTCTAATTTCGGTTATTTCCATGAAATGATTTGCTGCTTTATTTCTTTAAAAGGAGCTTTTTTAAGTTTTAAATACTAATTGTTGAAGTTCTGATTAAAAGTTGAGGTTATATTAGCGACAAATTCCTTAGTATATTCTCCGGTTTGGTCTAAATCTGGATCGAGAATTGTAATTTCGAGTCCGCTTAGTTTTTGACTTTGAAACAAATAGGAGGTAAGTTCATTAAATTCGTCGTAAGTCAGTCCGTCTGGAGTTCGGCTGTCTACGCAGGGCATAACAGAGTCGTTTAAAACATCGACATCGATGTGCAGCCAGAAACCGTCTAGCTTTTTACTTTCGACTTCTAAAAGAAAAGACTGTACAGAGTTTTTAATACCTTGTTTTCGTAATTCTTTTAAACTTAAATATACTGCAGAAGATTTTCTGATTTCATTTTCGTATTCATCATCATATTCGCGATTGCCCACGCACCAAAGGTTTTCTTCTTTTATGTAAGGAGACAAATTGAGAATATTGGTTAATTTTTCGTGTCCGTTTCCGGTAACAATAGACGCAATCATGCCGCCTGTACCGCCGGTTTCAGATAAAGAAACATCCATAAAATCAGTATGTCCGTCGAGATAGAATAGACCGTAATTTCCTTTTTGCTTTAAAGCCATTGCGGTTCCTAAAAGTATACTGCAGTCGCCGCCAAGTACAAACGGAAATTTATTGGCGCTGATTAAATTGTTTATCAAATAAGCCTGTTCTCTGGCATAAGTAACTAATGAGTCTGCATTTAAAATAGTAGTTTGAGGGTCTTTTATGTTTGAATATCTGGGTGGATCTAATCTTACGATATTTTTTGGTGTAATAGCTTTATGAAGGTTGTGTTTCCATAACCAATCGGGCAGACGGTTTACGCCTGGTTCTTTTCCGGTTTGAGGTTCTTTTAAGCCCAAATTAGAAGTGAATTCGACAATAGTTATTTCTTTCATAATGCTTTTTTTTGAATCTAAAGTTATTAAAATATATGGCTGTGGAAGTTTTTTTAACAGTCCAAAAACAAAAAATCCGATCTGTTTTATTGCAAATCGGATTTTATATTCTATAAATACTGTTTATTGATTTTGAAAAATAATAATGTCATTAAACTTTTCCACTTGGTCTATTATGAAAAGACTGTCATTAAAGTAATCCATATCAAAATCGGGATCTCCCCAAACTTCAAAACGTTTTTTTGATGCTTTTAATTTTTCTTTGTCAGAAGGGGTTTCGTTCCAGTCTTCTTCTAAATAATCGGCAATTTCAAGTGCTTCCTGATTTACATGTTCTTCTTCTGCTAAATAAATATAGAAGTTATATTCGTCATCAAAAGTTATAGTAATTTGATTGTCGTTTAATGTAATTTTATTATCAGATTCTTGATAAAATTCATCTAAAAACTCTTTTAAAACCTTAATATCTGCATTTGAAGACGGTGATATATAAGCTGAATAGGAATAAAAAGAATTTGCCATTTATTTTCGGTTTAAATCGGTTATTAATAATGGATTGTTTTCTTTTAATTTATTTACCAGTTCTTCAACAGTTTCCGGGTTTTCTTTGATATGTTCATATTCTGCGGAAGTAATTCCAACGATTTGCAGAAATGAAACTTCGCCGTGAGGGGTTTGTATTTTTTCTATTTCGGGATCGTTTACAAAAACCAGCGCAGTAATATCGGTTTCGGTATCAAGTCTTATAGGACCATTGGCCGGCATATAATGAAATTCTTCAAACCAGTTGCCAGTACTAAAAACATATTTGGCAATATTCTGCAAAAGTGCCACTGCCCAGCTTGGGTTTCCGTTATCGGCTTCAAAAGGTTTCAGCCTGAAGGTAAGTTCAAATCCCCATTTACTGAATTCTCCGTTGACTTTTTCTTCATTATAGTACAATTCAGAAAAGCCATAGGTTACAAAATGAAAATGATTTTCTTGTTTTTTGCTTTCGTAAATGCTGACACCATCAAGCGGACTTTCTCCACCCAACATATAGCTGATTGCCGGGGCAAAATGTTTGGGTTCTTGTTCTGGATAAAGCTGATCAAATACTTTGTCAATTTCTAACCATCCAACAGAGTCGTCTTCTGAAAATTCTTTTTTATATTCTTCTAAAGTCATATATCTTTTTTTGTGATTTTAACGAGATACAATATATAACTTTTGATATTAAGAAGAAACTTCGTTTAATTAATAAACTTTTAATTTATTCATTATTTGTTCTACGGCAAGTTCCAAACCTTTAGAGTAGTCTCCTTTTTTAAATTCTGGTACTGCATAAGTGGTTATAATATTCTGGGTATCATTATCACTTAATTTATAACGAATAAGATCAATGCTTTGAACCTGAATTTGTCTTAATTGTTTGCTTACAACGATTAAAATAGTAGGGTCTAGTTTAGGATCGACTGCCAGATATTTGTCTAATTCCAGAGCATAATCAGGAAAAGAGGTATAAGGCTCTATTGTAGATGTGGTTACAACGGTAATTTTATAAAGATGTTTTTTTTCGAATGCTTTCAGTGTATTGGTAAGTGTTGTAATTTGATCGGCATTCATGATTTTTTCAAAGTCGTTTACATAATCATAAGGCCTTGAAAAAACGTTTTTAGGATCGGTATTTACATTCTTTTCTTTTTTTGCCTGAGAAAATACTATACTTGGTGAAAACAAGATAATTAAAATAATGAAGAATATTTTTTTCATCACACTTGCAGATTAGATTTGGTGGTGCAAAAGTAGCATATTCTTTATTTTAAACAGACGAAAAAAAGATTAGTTTTTTGTTTTAAAATGAAAAATAATTTTTTAAAACCCGTATTTTAATTCTGCTTGTTTTGATATTTTGGCAATAGTGCCTTACTGGCTTTTTAAAAATAAAAAATCCGATTTAACAAAACGTAAATCGGATTTTTTATTTTATTGAAATAATGGTATCAAATGATTCCATTTTAGTTCTGCAGCATAATCTAAAGCTGTTTTGCCCAGATGATTTTTAGCATTTTTGTCTGCGCCAGATTCTAGTAAAACTTCGACTGATGTACTATTTCCTGCAATAGTTTCGCGATGTAAAAAAGTATAACCCAATTCATCTTGCGAAGTAAGTTCTTCTGGATTGTTTTTTACAAAATCGATAAGGCTCTCTCTCATATTTTTGCTCATAGGATGTTCTATAAGATTTTCGGGTTTTTCTTTTTGGTCAGAAACTACCAAAATATCGTTGTAATCTCCAAAATCTAATCCCCAGGCTTCGTCATGTTCATTTCTTTCATCTTCGCTCATTTCAGATCGCATGGCGTGTATGGTAAAAGCTCCGAAAGTTTTTCCCTGGCTTGCAAATAACCAGTCGCTGATTTGGTTTACCGGAATTTCAACTTCATCTCCATTATTTACATTCGTTAATTCGTTTGGCTGGTTTACCAAAGTTCCATAAATAGTATCGCCGTCAAAATTTATGTCGTTAATCCACATGTGTTCTACAACAGTTTCGCCGTCTATTTCCTGAGTAAATGCCAGTTTTACGCAGGCAACGTCTAGTCCGGGAATTATTCTGCGGTATTCCCACGATAATTCACGCCAGAAATATTTAAAGGTTTCTTGTGCTTTTTTGTAGGCTTCGATCATTTTTGGATTTTCTCCATCGGCAAAGAATATTGGTGTGTTTTCCATTGTATATTTTTTATAAAGTAACTTTTGTGATTGTGTATTTTCTAACGAATAAAAAACCGATTTGTTTTGCAAATCGGTTTTTTAATCATCAAAAGAAGTTGAATTTAGAAATTTACATCGTCTGCGATATTTCCGCCTTGTTCAGCAGCAAATTTGGCTGCATATTCTTTTTGTTTTGCTTGTTGATAATCGTGAAATTCTGTAATGTCTGCTGAATTCCAGTTTTGGTTTTGCTCTGTCATCCATTGCATTGCCACAGATTGAAAATCGGCAAGGTTGATTCCAAAAGTATCTAAAATCCATTGAGCGCCGTCAATTCCGTATTCGTAAGCTGCTTGTCTTGCACCAGCTAGTTCTTCGTAGAAATAACGATCAGTTTTTATTCTTTCAAGATTTGCTGCGCCTTCTTCTGAAATTTCAGCTTTCAGGTTTTCTAATTGAGGAACTGTTACATTTTCGGCATAGTACTGGCCAAATAAAGTTGTAACGGTAAATGAAGTATCTTCGCCCATACGCTGCGGCCAGATTGTGTTTAATTCTTCCCAAACAGCTGGTTCAAATCCCATTGCTTTGCAAACTTCTAGATAATCAACTCCAGCACTTATTTTAAGACACATTGCAGTGTAAGTTCTTAAATCTACACCGTGAACTGGTTCTAAAAACGGATTATTATCGTCTACTTTTACAAATCCTGAAGTTTGAACTCCGCTGTATTTTAAAGAATTAGCGTGTTCAAAACGAATCATTTGGTCTGAATCGCAGTTGTTCCATTCTGTATAAACTGTTCTTCTATAATTAAAATAGATGTTTTTAATATCTTTATCTTCAAGGTTTTCTCCGCTTGCACGTTCGTCTGCAATCCATGCTTCGGCTCTTTCAGCTACTTCTGCATCAAAATCTTCTACAGTATAATGTGTTCCGTGTAAAGTTTCAGGATCGTATTCTACTTCCTGATATTCATCTTCATAATCATTTTCATAATTATCATTTGAAGTCTGTGCTTCATAGTTTTGGTTTTCCTGTTTATTGTCTCCAGTTAGAGCTCCAAAAAGTTTTTTAAACATTTTTCAAATTTTAGGGTTAATAATTTATAGATATTGTAATTGATTTTGATACATTTTTTCGTTGTGCTCTTTTAAATCAGGCGTAATTTTATTCCATTCGTCATACATGGCTCTTAAATAAACCTGATACAATTTTGGAGCATTTTTAATGGCAGCTTGTCTTTGTTCTTCAAGATCATCCATTTTTGCCTGAATTTCGGCTAAAACTTTTTTATCAGATTCGTGAATGGTGCTAAGGCTCAATTCATGGCGTTTATGGTACAAATCACGCTCTTTATCTTTTTCACTTTCATAAGCGTCATATAGATGAGCTGTTCGCTGTTCTGCAAGTTCTTTGGCAATATTCTGAAGGTTTCTTCCCAGTGTACTTGGAGCAAAAGTATTTTGTGTCTGGCAGTATGGGCATGAAATATAGGTTTCGATTAAAAATATTTTCTCGATTTCTATATTGCCGCCGCACTGCGTGCAGTTGAATTTGTTTTTGATGGTTTCGTATTCGTCCAGAATTTTTTTGTATTCGATTTCGAGATCGCGTTCCTGAGTTTTTTCAATTTGTTTTCTCCAATAGTCGTATTTATCGTCAAAATCATTGTAACGATCTGAACACGCGCTTCTAAAATCAGATAATAAATCATGATTTTTGTCTAAAACAGAAATTCTTGAATCGAGGTCGTAATAAATACTGTCTATTTTTTCTTCGTATGTATCCCTGGCTTTTTCTCTAATATTGTTTAACTGACCATTTATACCTGAATAAACTCTTTGAAAAGTCCTTTTGTACATGTCTTCATCATCCTGCAAAAGCTGTTTTAACTCTGGAATTGCGGCAACAGCCAGTTCTTCCATTTTTGCTTCGAGTTTTTCTAAGAAAGCGAACCATCTTTGTTGTGATTCCTGAAGTTCTGCATACCATTCCGGATATGATTCTCTGCTTACTTGATTTGTTTGGTTTGCTTGGTTTTCTTTGTTTTTTGATTTGTTAAATAGTCCGAACACGTTATCTAATTTTTAAATTGAATTATCTTCTTTTTTAATATAAACTCCGTCAGTAAGTTTTACGTTTAAAAACTCAAATCCGCAATAGGCGCAATGGGTTAAGCCGTCTTGTTTTGCTCTTCCTGCACCGCAGTTTGGGCAGTCTTTTGCATTCATTTTGGCTTCGGTAATTTCCATTTCACCTCCATAATTGGTTTGTTTCTGCGCATTTTCTTTGAGTCTGCTCAAAAACGAATTGACTTTTTTTTCTTCCATTACAATTGGCTTAATAGTTCAGTTTTCTTGTTTTTGAATTCATCTTCGTCAATTAAACCAGCGTCAAATAAAGATTTCAGTTTTTGAAGTTTAGACGTTAAATCGTCTGCTGTTTCCTGCTTTGGAGTTTCTTTATTCTGCTGTAACTGGTTTAAAAGGATTCCCATGGTCACGGCATTTTGTGCTGCATCGTGAAGCGCGGTTCCTTTGTCGCCAATTGCCGTCGCGGTATTGAATTTGGTAAATTTATCCATATCGGTTACCATATTCATATTGGTGATTTTATCGTAATGCGCCGTAACTTCTTCCGGCAAGGTTACACTTGTAATTACAAATTGGGTTAACTCGATACCTAACTGCTCAAAATAAGGTTTAAGATAAGGTTCGATTTTTTTTCCTAATTGTGTAATATTTCCGGCAACGTCAGTAACGGTGATATTTTCGTTTGCCAAAACTTCTCCAAATTTTGGAGCCACAAAATCTCGTAACTGATTTTGCAATTCGAAAATGGTAAGCTGTTTGTAAGTTCCGGCATATTGACGGAAGAATTTAGCAGGATCGGCAATTTTAATATCAAAACTTCCGAAAGCGCGGATTCTGATTTGCCCAAACTGCGGGTCGTTCATCAAAATAGGAGCAGGAGTTCCCCATTTATTATTGATGAATTGGTGTGTGTTAAAAAAGTAAACATCGACTTTAAACGGACTTTCGAAACCGTATTTCCAGCCTTTTAATTTACTTAAAATAGGAATGTTTTCTGTAGATAAAGTATGAAGTCCGGGAGAAAAAACATCTGCAAGCTGGCCTTCATTTAAAAGCATAACATGCTGACTCTCACGAACAGTTAGTTTTGCTCCGTTTTTGATTTCTTTATCTTCATCATAAAATTTCCACATCAGTAAATTAGGATCACTGGTTGCGGCTTCGATTATTTCTATAAAAGGTAGTTTCATGAATTCTTATTTATAAGAAATAAAAATAAGAATTATAAAACGGCGGCAATATTTTTTTATATCAAGTTTTTAACAACTTTTTGTTTGTTAAATTTTAAGACATGTATTGCGGTTTTGAATTTGTGTTTGGATGATAATAACATCTATAAAAAAATCCGATCTGTTTTCACAAATCGGATTTAATTAATTGAGAATTATATATAACCGTAAAACGGTATATTTTTACAAGTGAATTACTTCGCCGTAAGCATCTGCTACAGCTTCCATAACAGCCTCGCTCATTGTTGGGTGAGGGTGGATAGATTTAAGGACTTCGTGACCTGTAGTTTCTAGTTTACGAGCTACAACTGCCTCAGCAATCATATCTGTAACACCAGCACCAATCATGTGGCATCCTAACCATTCTCCGTATTTTGCATCAAAGATTACTTTTACGAATCCGTCTGCAGCTCCTGCAGCTTTTGCTTTTCCAGAAGCTGAGAATGGGAATTTACCAATTTTTAATTCGTAACCTTTATCTCTTGCTTGTTTTTCTGTTAAACCTACAGAAGCAATTTCTGGAGTTGCATAAGTACAACCCGGAATGTTTCCGTAATCGATTGGGTCTACGTGTAAACCTTTGATTTTTTCTACACAGTTAATTCCTTCTGCAGAAGCTACGTGAGCTAAAGCCTGACCAGGAGTAACGTCTCCAATTGCGTAGTATCCAGGAATGTTAGTTTCGTTGTAAGCGTTTACTAAGATTTTATCTCTGTCAACAGCGATTCCAACTTCTTCTAAACCAATATTTTCGATGTTTGTTTTGATTCCAACTGCCGAAAGTACGATGTCTGCTTCAAGAATTTCTTCTCCTTTTGCAGTTTTTACAGTTGCTTTAACTCCGTTTCCTGTAGTGTCAATTTTTTCTACAGAAGAGTTTGTCATGATTTTTACACCTGCTTTTTTCATAGAACGCTCCATTTGTTTTGAAACGTCTTCGTCTTCTACAGGAACGATGTTTGGCATAAATTCTACAATAGTAACGTCTGTTCCCATTGAGTTGTAGAAATGAGCAAATTCTACTCCAATTGCTCCAGAACCTACGATAATCATTGATTTTGGCTGAGTTGGTAATGTCATTGCCTGACGGTATCCAATTACTTTTACACCGTCTTGTGGTAAGTTTGGCAACTCACGAGAGCGAGCTCCGGTTGCGATGATAATGTGATCAGCGCTGTATTCTGTAACTTTATTGTCTTTATCTGTAACGTCAAGTTTTTTTCCTGGTTTTAATTTTCCAAAACCTTCGATAACGTCAATTTTGTTTTTTTTCATTAAGAATTGAACTCCTTTGCTCATTCCTTCTGCAACACCACGGCTGCGCTGAATAACAGCAGGGAAATCTTTATCGAATTCAGAAACTTTTAATCCGTAATCAGAAGCGTGTTTTAAGTAATCAAAAACCTGAGCAGATTTTAGTAATGCTTTTGTTGGGATACATCCCCAGTTTAAACATACACCACCAAGATTTTCTTTTTCAACTACAGCTGTTTTAAAGCCTAATTGTGAAGCTCTAATTGCTGTTACATATCCACCAGGACCACTTCCTAAAACAATAACGTCGTATTTCATTTTTTTGGTTTTTAATATTAACTATCGAAAATGAAGTTTATAATTTTCCGAAACTCATTTTTCGATGATTCTTTGTTATTTGTGCTTGCGAATTTAAGGATTTATTTTAAATGAACGCCTTTAAATTTGTTTTTACCGAGTGAGATTTTGGTCTTTTCACAGAGATTGAGGTAAAAGTTATACAAAATAATAAAATATAAGTTGTATTGATTCTTTTTTTAGTAAAAAAGCAAGGAAGATCTATGTTTAATTTTCAAATAAAAAAAAGACACATTTTTTTACTTTTTAAATGTGTCTTTTTTTATTGTAAAAAAGGAAAGCTTATTTAATAATAACTTTTTTAACTATGTGTGCTTCAGTGTTTTCTATGAATATATAATAAACTCCTGATGCTATTCCTTTTAAATCAATATAATTTTCAAGACTGTCAGAATTTATAGTTACAGTTTTTACAAGTTTTCCTAAGCTGTCATATACAGCTGCTTTAGTTAATACAGCATTTGTTATATATAAATCTCCATTAGACGGGTTTGGATAAATATTTATTTTATTAAAAATTTGATCATTTGTCCCTAAAGTTTTACAGGTAGACGAGTATTCTGCTGTTTGATCTTTTGAATCAGTCCAATTACCAGTTGAAAAAGAAGGATTGTCAACTTTTATACAAGACAATTTTGCATTGTTTTTTAGATTTAAATTAACCAAAATGCTGTTATTTCCGTTTTGTAAATTCAAATCGTTTAAATCATTATTAGAACAGTCTATTTCGATTAGATTTGTATTTTTGGATAAATCAAGGCTTATTAACTGATTATTTGAGCAATCAAGATTTGTAAGCAAAGTATTGTTTGATAAATCCAGAGTTGTTAATTTGCTTAGGCTTGAAGAAGATTTTCTAATAATAATCTGCATTCCGTTACAATAAAACTCTTTCAATAATTTGTTATTAGAAACATTAACACTCGTTAGGGGATTGTTTGAAATATCCAGATAAGTTAACTGAGTATTAGCAGACATATTAATTGTTGTAATAGAATTTCCTGCGCAGATAAATTTCTCTAAAGCTGTAAAGTTTTCAAGTCCGGTTAAATCTGATATGTTTGAATTTGAAATATCTAAAAACTTAATATTACTAATGCTGGAAGTAGAAACTCGGCCGTTTTTTCCGTCAGTATCTATACCGGCAGCAATTAGGAAATCTTCAAAATTAGAATCGGTTATCAATGTGTTATTGTTACAATCGTTGCTGAATTCTGCAGATGCATCTTTTCTGGTTGACCATTTCTCATTTGAATATGCTGCATTATCAACTTGAATACAAGTTAAATCAGGATTATTTCTGAAATCGATTTGATAAATAGTATAATTTGGATCTGGGTTTGGAAAACTGTCAAATAACATATTTTTTCCATTTTTTAAGTTCAGATTTACCAATTTGTTAGATTCACATTCTAACCAACTTAAATTTTTATTGTTAGAGATATCCAGACTAGTAAGTTTGTTGTTGCCGCAATTTAAGGTGCCAAGTTTAGTGTTATTAGAAACATCTAAGGCTGTTAATTTATTATTATCACAATATAGATAATCCAGATTTATATTTTTTGAAACATTAAGATTGGTAATTAAGTTTGAATTACAATCAAAAGAGCTCAATAAAGTATTATTTGAAACGTCTATGTTTGTTATTTTGTTTTTGTAAATCAACAATCTTGTTAATGCAGTATTTCTGGAAACGTCTAATGTTGTTAATTGATTTGTATTGCATATTAATGATGTCAAAGCAGTGTTGTTTGAAACATCTAAAGCAGTATACAGGTTATTTCCAGCCCATAATTCAATTAATTTTGTATTTAAACTGATGTCTAAATTCGAAATTTGATTTGAGGTGCAGGTTAATGATGTTAATTCTTTATTTTGCGATACATCTAAACTTGAAATTAAATTATAGCCAAGATCTAATTTCGTTAAGGCTTTATTGTTTGCTACATTTAAACTTGTTAATTTGTTTGATGCACATTGTAAAGTTGTTAAGTTTTTATTATTGCTTACATCTAAAGTAGTGAGTTTATTGCTGTAACAATTTAAGTAAGTCAAAGCAGTATTTTGTGATACATCTAAGGTTGTTACCAGATAATTATTATTACAATCCAATGTTGTTAATTTGGTGTTTTTTCTAACATCTAAAGCCGTTAAAGTATAGTTTCCATAACATTTTAGAGATGTTAAAGACGTAAAAGCTTCAAGACCGCTTAGATTTGTAATATTACTGTATGAAACGTCTAAAGAGGTAACATTATTAACGTTTGAGGTTAAAACTTTCCCGTCTGGCGTTCCTGTATCGATTCCTAATGTAATTAGTTTCTTTTCGAAATTACTGTCAGGGATAAGTGTATATAAACCGTACTGACAATCATTTGAATAACTTGCTGATGCGTCTTTTGCAGCAGACCAGTTTGCAGTAGAGTTTGTTTCATTATCAACCTGAATACAACTTAAAGCCGGATTTGCTTTAAAGTTTATACTTTGAGCAGCAATTAATTGATTGTAACCATTTTTTAGATTTAAATTTGTTAAAGAACTATTGTTACAAGTTAAACCAACTATAGCAGGATTATTTGAGATATCTAAACTCCTTAGTGTAGTGTAATCGCAGAAAAGATAACGCAAGGTTGGAATTGTAGATACATTTATTTCTGTAATTTTATTGGTGCTTACATTTAAATTGTCCAGTTTAATGTTTTTAGAAACATCTATTGAAGTCAATCTGTTAACGTTACAATTTAAAGAAATTAATAATGGATTATTGCTGACATCTAAATTTGCAATTTGATTGTATGAAACGTCAAGAACAGTAAGTTTTGTGTTTTTAGAAACATCAATAGTAGTCAGTTTTCCATTTCCTCCTGTTTCAATATGTCCTGAATTTCCATGACAGAATAATTTTTGCAGAGCTGTAAAATCCTGAATTCCGGTTAGGTCTGCGATAGTTGTATTGGTTCCTAAATCCAATGTTGTTACTGTCGAAACATTTGCGGTCAAAACTTTTCCGTCTGGTGTTCCAGAATCAATTCCTAAAGAAATAAGTTTGTTTTCGAAATTAATATCAGGAATTAAAGTGTATGGCTGGCAATTTGTTGAATAACTCGCAGAGGCATCTTTTGCATTTGCCCAGTTTGTGTTTGAATTTACTGCATTGTCAACCTGAATACAAGTTAACCCCGGATTTGCCTTGAAGCTTATACTTTGAGGAACAATTAAATCGTTGTGGCCGTTTTTTAAGTTTAAACTGGTCAAAGCCGAATTGTTGCAGAATAATCCAGCCATTAACGGATTTGCAGAAATATCGAGCGTTGTAAGTTTTGTATAATCAGTACTCAAGTAACGCAAAGTTGGAATTTTAGAAACATTAAGTTCAGTAATATTATTACTGCTTATGTTTAAATTATCGAGTTTTGTGTTTTTAGAAACATCAATGGCCGTTAATTTATTGACATTACAATTGAAAGAAATCAATAATGGATTATTGCTGACATCTAAACTTGTAATTTGATTGAAACCGCAATGCAGTACAGTTAAATTAGCATTTTTAGAAACATCAAGAGTTGTTAATTTTCCGTTTCCGCCATCGCCTGCACGGCCACTATTTCCTTGACAGTATAATCTTTCCAGAGCTGTAAAATCCTGTATTCCGGTTAGGTCGGTAATCGTTGTATCGGTTCCTAAATCCAATGTAGTCACTGTAGAAATATTTGCGGTCAATACTTTTCCGTCTGGAGTTCCAGAATCAATTCCTAAGGCAATAAGTTTGTTTTCGAAATTAATATCAGGAATTAAAGTGTATGGCTGGCAATTTGTTAAATAACTTGCAGATGCATCTTTTGCATTTGCCCAGTTTGTGTTTGAATTTACCGCATTATCAACCTGAATACAAGTTAACTCCGGATTTGCCTTGAAGCTTATACTTTGAGGAACAATTAAATCGTTGTGGCCATTTTTTAAGTTTAAACTGGTCAAAGCCGAATTGTTACAAAATAATCCAACCAGTATCGGATTAGCTGAAATATCCAGTGATGTAATTTTTGTAGAATAAGCACTTAAATAACGTAAAGTTGGAATTTTAGAAACGTTCAGCTCAGTAATATAATTACTGCTTATATCTAAATTATCGAGTTTAGTGTTTTGAGAAACATCAATAGCTGTTAATTTATTGACATTACAGTTTAAAGAAATCAGTAGTGGATTATTGCTGACATCTAAACTTGTAATTTGATTATATCCGCAATGCAGCACTGTCAAATTAACATTTTTAGAGACATCAATAGTCGTTAGTTTTCCGTTTCCTCCGTCACCTGCACGCCCAGTATTTCCTTGGCAGTACAATCTTTGCAGAGCTGTAAAGTCTTGTATTCCGGTTAGATCCGTAATTGCTGTATTGGTTCCCAAGTCTAATATTGTAACTTTTGAAATTTTTGAAGTCAATACTACTCCGTCTGGGGCTCCAGAATCAATTCCTAAAGAAATAAGCTTGTTTTCAAAATTAATGTCCGGGATAGCAGTGTAACGAGGACAATCAAGAGAATAAATTGCCGTTGCATCTTTAGCACCAGCCCATTTTGAATTAGAATAACTTACATCATCTACCTGTATACAAGCCAGGTTTGGATTGTTTGCAAAGAGGTTTTGACCAAGATTTATTAATGTATTTTTTCCGCTTTTTAGATTTAAGCTCACAAGTTTGTTAGAGGATACATCAATATTTCGAAGTTCTGTTACTTTTGAAGCATCAATTAAAGAGATTTGATTATTTGAGCAAAATAAATGCATTAAACCAGTATTCTTAGTAATATCAAGATTTTTTATCTTATTGTTAGTGCAATTAAGAAAAAAAAGTAAAGGGTTGTTGGTTAGGTTTAATGAACCAATTAAGTTGTCAGAACAATAAAGTCTATTAAGTTTTGTGTTTTTTGAGGTGTTTAAAGAAGTTAGTTGATTTTCAAAACAATATAAATCTGTTAAAGCAGTGTTTTGAGTAACATCTAATGAGCTTAATTGATTGGTGTAACACTCTAATGTTTGAAGTAGTTTATTTTGTCTAACATCAAGATTTTTTATTTGATTGGCATAACAAGATAAAAGAGTCAGTTTCGTATTTTGTCTAACATCTAATGCAGTTAATTGATTGTACGCACATTTTAAGGTTTGAAGGTTAACGAAATCCTGAATTCCAGTAAGATCTTTAATCGAATTAGAGCTGACATCTAAGGAGGTTATAGATGAAATATTCGAAGTTGGTACTTTTCCATCAATGACCGTATCTAATCCTAAGGAAATTAGTTTTTGTTCGAAATTTTGGTCTGGAATTAAAGTGTTTTGTGCGAAAGCAGATAAACTAAACAGGCATAGTAAAATAAGTAATTTTCTCTTCATAAAATTATCTTTGGATTTGGTATGCAAGTTTACAATTAATAAAATTGTTTTATCATATTATTCTGCCTTTTTTCTTTTTATTTTTTTAATATTTTGAGAGAAAATTAATTCATAAGTTAAAATTTATAGCTCTAGGCAGTACTTGTAGGAATTTATGTAAAAAAAAAGAACTTTCAGTAATGAAAGCTCCTTAGTGTTGAGTGATAAAATGTATTTTTCTTAGTTTTAAACTTTAACATGTCCCCAGTTTTCACCGCTGGCAATTCTGCGGATCTGCATTTCGCTTACGCCAAATTGTTTGGCGATCATTTTTAAACGGGTTTTTTGTTCTGGTCTTGCCAGTATTTTTTTAATTAACATGACTTTTGTTGTAGTCAGTTTTCTTCCGTCGGCTTTTAAATTGTGTTCTATCAGGTTTTTCTTGGCCTGAATCACACGCGGACTTTTACGGCTGTGTGCCATCATTTCTTGCTTTGTTGCCCAGCGTAAATTGCTTACATCGTCGTTGCTTCGGTTATAATCCATATGCAGAACATAAGTTTGATCTTCAGAATCTTTTGGAATAAAATATTGGGCTACTAATTTGTAAAGAAATAAGTATTTGTTGATGATTTTGTCGTCTTTTTTGACTTTAAATCTAAAAGTTGGATATCCGTCACTTAAACCGCCTTTTAAGATTCGGCCGTTTTCAATTTCATCAGTAAAGCTTATTAGTCTTCCTCTGTTTGAAATGGCATATTTAAGTTGTAGTGAGGCGTTTATTTCTATTTCTTTGAATACTTCGTTAGGGTAAAATCTATTATGTGGCATTTTTCTTTTTCATTTAAATTTTGTCTCTCAAAGATAAAGAATTCCGAAATGAAGAATGCTATTATGCTGGTAATGAACTGTCAATTTTATGATTCTTATAACGCTATTTTAACGTTTTAAAATGGTTTCAACAGTTTTTAGGCAGATTTTAATTCATAAATTATGAATAATTCAGTTTTTTGATTTTGGGCAAAAGCCAAAATTTAAGAGAAATTGAAGCTGAAAATTATTGATCAAGCCAGTTTTTGAAATTATTTATTTCTTTTTTGCTAATCATAATAGGGTCATCTTCGACTGCTGGAACGGTAAGAATTAATTCGATTTTTTGATTCGAATGTTTTACGACTTCTTTTATAATATTTCGGCTTACGATATATTTTCTGTTTACTTTAAAAAAAATAAACGGATCGAGACTGTTTATGATGTCTGTAAGTGTATTGTTGTATAAGTAACTGTTTCCAGATTTTACATAGATAAACAAATGTTTTCCAGATGCTGCAAAATAGGTGATTTCAGACTCGTTTACCGAAATTAGCTTATAGCCGTGGTTTACTAAAAAATGACGCTGTATTTTGTTTGTTTCGGGATTTTCTAATGCGACTAATGACCGCACTGCAGCATCGGTATTAAAACTTTCTTTTATTTTTTTGAATTTGAATAAGGCTTCTAATAATTCCTGTTCTTCAAAAGGTTTTAAAAGATAATCTATGGTAAAGTGTTTGAAAACCGAAATAGCGTAAGAATCATAAGCCGTAACAAAAATAACAGGGCAGGAGATTGTGGTTTTTTCAAAAATCTCAAGACTTTTTCCATCACCAAGGTGAATGTCCATAAAAGCGAGATCGACATTGTTATGTTTAAAAAAGTCGACGGCTTCTTTTACAGATTTTAAAACTGTAATTTCTGCAATCTGTAAAATTTCCTGCTGCTCTAAAATCGATTTTAGATAACTGGAAGCAAGATATTCGTCTTCAACAATGGCAATTCTCATTATTCTTGGCTGATGTTAAAAAGTTTCATTCAATAAAATGAAGTTCTTAATGGTTGTGCAAATATAATTGTCTCTGGATTTTTTACAATATGTTTTTAATGTTGTTTTTGTTTTTTGTTGTGATTAAAATTTATTTTCTGGCTAAAAAGCAAAAAAGGCCCAGTTTTGCAACTGGACCTTTTTCAAAAAAAACAATAGGTAACTTATAGATTGGGATTGTTTAATCTCGCGTTTGCTGGTACTGGAATAGTATATCGCGGATCGTTTTGTGTCAAAGTATAGGTTTGACTTAAGAAAGTGTGAACAATTTGTTTTTGAGTTGTTCTTCTTAAATCATACCAACGCTGTCCTTCTACAGCAAATTCACGTTGTCTTTCTGCTAAAATAAAAGTTGTTAAATCAGCTGCATTCATTGCTGCGATTTCACTTTCAAGCTTTGTAAATCCAGATGCTGTATATCTGTTTTTGATGAAAGTTAAAACTGTTGTTTTAGCATCAGCCAGATTATTCAATTTTAATGAAGTCTCAGCTTTAATTAAATACAATTCAGATGTTCTGAAAGAGCATTTTTGATCATCATTAGCTCCTTTTTGAATTCTGAAATTACTTCCGTTTGCTGCAAAGTAAATTGGAAAACGTAAATCTGTAGTTCTGTTATAAGCAGCAAGTAAATCATCTGATGCATATGATAATAATTTAAGACCATTATCATAATTTTCTTCAAGCGCTAAAATAGATTCTTTTGAATCAAATTTGGTTGCTAATACCGGAGTTGCTTTTAAATCAACTAAAGCATTGTTTATAGCTAAGGCTTTATTAGCTGCATCCTGAGATTTCTGCCATTGCTGCATGTATAGATAAATACGGCTTTCTAAACTATACAAAGCGGCTTTAGAAAAACGATAGTTAAATCCTTTTGGCTGCGTGTTTAAATTAAGTAAACTTTCTGCTTCTTGAGTGTCAGAAATAATTTGATTGTAAATTGCTTCAACAGTTTGAGAAGGATAAGTCTGCTCTAAATCTACTTTTAATGCTAATGGAACACCTTTGTCAGATCCTGACGTTGCAGGATTGAAAGGTTTACTAAATAAGTTAATCAAATCAAAATAAGCCATTGCTCTTAAAGCATAAGCTTCTCCAATTAGTTGATCTTTTTCAGGAGAATTTGATAATTTTCCTTGAGCATCATTAATTAGTACATTCGTATAAAAAATTACCGTATATAAATTTTGGTATGGAAAAGTCATTGTTCGACGATCTGTACCAGCATCTTTCCAAGCGTAGATATCCTGGTATAATGGAATTTCGCTATCGCCGTCACCATCTAGTATTAATTCATCAGTACGAACTGCTGTTATCGATTTGTGATCAGGATAAGCTACATACCCTGTTGTAAGGACACCACGATAATCTTGTAATGTTTCAGGAATTACTTTTCCGAGAGGTTGGATGTCTAAATAGTCATCGCAGCTTGTTACAGCAATTGCAGCAACAAAAAGTAAAATATATTTTGAGATTTTTTTCATCTTTAATTTTATTAGAAAGTTACATTACATCCTAAAGTGAATGACTTAGGAACTGGTTGTGCATAAATGTTTCCAAAAGTTTCAGGATCAAAGTAACCTTTGTAATCAGAGCTTACTACGAATAAGTTTCTTGCCTCAACATTTAATCTGATACTTGCTATATTGATGTGATCTGTAAACGTTTTAGGGAATGTATAGCCTAAACGCACACTGCTTAATCTCATGTAGCTCATTTCACTTGCATAAATGTCTAAGTAATTTAATGTTTCTACTTGATTTCTTCCTGCAAAAAATTGATTTGCCATCCAAGAATCTCCAGTTCCGCCTGTTTCACTTGTAATTCCAGGTAAAGTAGAAGATGTATTTGTTGGAGACCAAGCATTTAATATATCTCTACTGTAGTTTTGTCCTCTGTCTACTAATGTTCCGTTATAAGGAGGAGTTCTTGTAACAGTCTGCTTAATGTTGAAAGAAGCTGCAACTGTAAGATCAAAATTACTTACCTTGAATGTATTAGTGATACCTCCTGTGAACTTTGGATCTCTATCTCCTAAGTAAACAAATAAATCTCTAAATTCTGCTGGAGTTAATCCTGAGTCAGAGATAATTCCTGGAAAATCTGGGAAACCATCTACCAGTTTAAAGAATGTTTGAGCGTTTACAGTTTCTCCATTTTTGTTTACAAATAATGGATATCCATTTTCGTCAACACCATTAGTTTTAAATCCAAATACTGCATTTACAGCGTAACCTTCCTGATTTGGTAAGTAACTGTTATCTCTAATTTGTAAACGGTCTACGTTACTTTTATTGTGAGAAAAGTTAATACTTGTATTCCACTTAAAGTTAGGACGGTCGATGTTTTTTGTAGACAAAGTAATCTCATAACCTTTGTTACTTACTTGTGCCCAGTTCATATTTGTAAATTCAAAACCATTTTCTAATGGAAGTGATCTAAGACCAATTAAGTCAGTACTTTTTCTTCCATAAATATCAGTTACAATGCTGATACGGTTGTTGAATAAACCAATGTCTGCTCCAATATTCGTGTTTGTAGTTTTTTCCCAACGTAATTTTTCATTAGGCGGGCTTATAACAACAACAGTTTGTTCTGTATTACCAGGAAGTATTGTACCTGTACTGTTTGCACCTACTACATAAGGAGAAGTACCTTTGTCAATATTACCTTGTAAACCGTAAGAAGCACGAAGTCTTAAATTAGAAAGTGTTAAATTATCTTTTAAGAAATTTTCTTCAGACACTGCCCATGAAGCAGAAGTTGAATAAAGCGGCAGGTATTTGTATTTTGGATCTACACCAAATAAATCAGAACCGTCGTATCTAACACTTCCAAATACACTATATTTTCTATCATAAGTATATGATGCTGTTGCAAAGAATGATGCAAATGCATTTTCATTTTTAGTTTTAGCATACGTTCTCCAAGTTGCTCCTGTTGCGAAAGATGCATTTGGGAATAAGATTGGCTGCGTTGTTAAATTCTGAGCATTATAACCAAAACCTTTAGTAGAAATTGATGTTGCGTCATTACGTCTTAACTCATTACCAACCATTGCTTCAATTTCGTGTTTCTCTCCTAAAGTTTTAGAGTAGTTCACCATTGTTTTTAGGTTGTACTGAAAAAAGTCTGCATTAGAATTTTGGATAATACCTCCAACTGGAAGGAAATATTTTTTTCCACCGCTAAAGTAGCTTGATCTTTCTCTTTGTACTCTTGTGTAGTAGCTGTTTTCACCAGCATATTTTTCAGTAGATGTATTATCTAACTGTAAACCTAACTGAGAAGTTACTCTTAAATCTTTAGTAACTTTATATTCAGCATCTAATAATGCTTTTATAGATCTTGTTTTTAAATCGTAAGAAGTATTTTCTCTTTCTTCTAAAAAGTTAAATGGAATATAATCACCGCCAACAAGTCCTACAACATCTTTATCATATTTATAACTTCCATCTTCATTAAAAGGAGTTAAATATGGGTTTACGTTTCTAGAATAATTTGCAGGATTTGTATATGCATTAGTATCTGTTAAGTAAGATGAAGTTTTGTTCTCTGAACCAAAAAGACTAACACCAACTTTGAATTTATCTGTAATTTCGTAGTTGTTTTTTAAGGTTACGTTGTAGCGTTTGAAACCTGTTCCTACAGTTGTTCCTTTTTCATCATAGTATCCTAAAGAGAAATAGTAATCTGATTTTTCACCACCTCCAGATAAACTTAAACCGTGCTGTGTATTGATAGCAGTTTGGTACAATAAGTTACCCCAGTTTGTATTGTTGTTTCTTAAAGCATTGATTGATTCTTGTGTTGCACCGCTTAAAGCAGAGAATCCTCCGGCTCTGTATGCATTTAATTCATTTGCTCCGTTTAAGATACGGGCAATATCACCAGATGTATCTCTGTAAGTTAAATCCTCGCGGGAAGCAAGACCAAGTTCGAAATCAACTTTTTCGTTTGAGTTCATTAAGTTTAATTTAGAAAACTCAGGTCTTTGTGTAATAAAGGTATTAGTGTTAAAACTTACAACCATTTTACCAGCGCGTCCTTTTTTAGTAGTTACTACGATTACACCATTTGCAGCACGAGCACCGTAAATAGCTGTTGCAGCAGCATCTTTTAAGATTGTAATATCTTTAATGTCATCTGGATTTAAACCAGCAATAGAGTAGTTGTTTAATACGTCGATGTTGTCTTTATCGAAGTTTTTTGGAACGTCATTTCCTTCTAATGGTAAACCATCTAATACCCATAAAGGATCTTGTGTACCATTTAAAGAAGCTGTACCCCTGATTCTGATTTTAGCAGGTGCTCCAGGTGCTCCAGAAGGTGTACTTACAGCAACTCCGGCAATTTGTCCAACTAATAATTGGTCAATGCTCGAAACCCCAGTCTGCTGGATTGCAGCCATGTCGATTTTTGTAACCGCAGCAGTAAGTTTTCTTTTCTCGATTTTTTGGTAACCAGTTACTACAACCTCCTGAAGTTTTGCAGTTTCAGATTTTAAGTTAACTGTATAATTTTTTTGACCGTCTAATTCAAGAGTATACGATTTGTATCCCATGAAAACAACTCTCAAAGAAGTAACATTTTTTGCAATTTTCAAGGTGAATTTACCATCGAAATCTGTAGTAGTTCCAATAGCTTCACTTTGAATAATACCTGCCATAGCAGTTTTGTTTGAAATGGAATTATTCTCAACGAAGATAGACGCACCAGGAATTGGCGACAAGTCTGCTTCATCTTGAATGATCCCCGTAATAGTTCGGGTTTCCTGCGAGTATCCTGCGATGGCCAGGAACAGCAGTAAGGCATGTAGAATTTTTTTCATGTTTTGGGTTTGTAATTATTAAAAGGTTGTATTATTCAGGGCTTTCTCGATTCGTTGTATTAAATCGCGGTAATGGTTTTGGGTCGATTGATCTCCGGTGCTCTTTTTTAGTTTTAATAACTGAAGCACTTTTGATAATTCTCCTTTTTTATCTGAGGTTACTTCTGTAACTCTTTTCAAAAAATAGTTATTAATGTTTCTTGCCATATGTTCATCATCTTCAGAACATAAATGAGGCATTTGTAATGTTTCTTTAAGTTGAATTGTTTTTTTAGCATCTGTTTTTTCAAACAATTTATTTGTCGAAATAATTAAAACATCTACATAATTCTTTTGCGTCATACGCTCCAGAATAGTAAGTGATTTGTTTTGGATAGTTCCTGCAAATACGCTTTGGTGTAATTTTTTAAACAAATCATTTACGGTAAAAACCTTCTCATTGGTTTTATTTGCCTCATATAATTCATTTTCTGTCATTCGAAGCAAACGGTCATCAAATAATAAACTATACATAATATCGTACTGTAATGCTCTTGCCATTGTGTATGGTGTGTACTCATAAGGTCCAAGAGGAGAATCTTTCAGCGGATTTGTTTTGTTTAAAATGTCATTAAAAAACAACCACTGTGGAATCGTAATTACATTTTTAATTAAATAATCGGCAGCTCTTTTCTGCATTGCTGCAGGAACCGGAACGTAACTTTGTTTGTTGTCGCCGTGTACTGTCGTGTTTAAGTAAACACCGCCAATATTGGTTAATACATGATCATTGTACGTTTGCCATTGTCCGATAGTTCCAACATATAGTTTACCAGTTTCGTAGTAAGACTGATCTTTATCATACGTCCAGTTTATAATATTGTCTACAACACGCTTTAAGTTTTTTAAACCATATTCACTTGCTTTTACAGCATCGTTTCCTAAATCTTCAGACTGTGAGCGAGGATCAATCGGAACGCCTGATTGCTGCTCACCGTAAAAATAAATGGGGTCATTTTGATGTTTTGTAAGTAAGGCGTTTAGTTTTGCTGTTTCGTTTTCGTTTGGCGAATACCATCTGTAACCCCATTCTATTGCATATTTATCATATTCTCCAATTTTTGGAGTAATAACTGTAACATTGTCTTCCGGCTGTGCCACATAATTGTAACGGGCATAATCCATGATAGAAGGAGCAGTGCCTCCCATTTTTGCTGTAAATTCTTTAGATCTTAAAGATTCTACATCATAAGCGAAAGAAGCGCCCATATTGTGTTTTAAACCAAATGTGTGTCCTACTTCATGAGACGAAACAAAACGAATTGCTTCTCCCATATGTTCATCACTGAATTTGTTCCCTCTTGCTTTTGGGTCAATTGGTCCAGTCTGAATACGCATCCAGCTTTGAAGCGAAGTCATTACATTATGCCACCAGATAATATCGGCCTCAATAATTTCACCGCTTCTTGGATCAACCACAGATGGTCCCATTGCGTTTGATTTTGGCGATGCAGCATACGTAATAACAGAATAACGCACATCATCAATATCAAAATCTAAATCTTGTTCAGTAGGTTCTTTTGCAATAACGGCATTTTTAAATCCGGCTTTTTCAAAAGCTGCCTGCCAATCGTGTACCCCATCAATGATGTTTTTTCTCCATTGTTTTGGAGTCGATGGATCGATGTAATAAACGATTGGTTTTTTCGGCTCTACTAATTCACCTTTCATATAACGTTCTTCATCTTCTTTCTTTGGTTCTAAACGCCAGCGGGTAATCAATTCTTTTTCAAGCATTGCCTGCTGTGCATCGGCAAAGTACCAATGCTTTTCAGTAAAAAAACCAATTCGTTTGTCAGAAAAACGAGGTTTCATTGGAGTTTTATCCAATAAAATAATATTAGTTGTCACACCAAGCGTAATCGGTACTGTAGCACCTCCATCACTTAGTGAAGTTGTCATTTGTGATTTTACAACAATGTTTTTAGGAAAAGATTTTAATCCTTCTATATAGGATAAATCAGATTTTACAGAACCATTTAAGCCAATGTTGCCCATTACATCATTAAAGCTTTTTTGTTTTCCGTCAAAAATCTTGTTTACTTTAATTACAACAGCGCTCGAATCGTTGTTTTTGGTTTCGATATCAAAAACTTCAATAATAGATTCGGCAAAATTATTAATTACAGATGCTGTAATGGCATCATCTTTAGGAGAAGAAACTTTAGGCTGATAGGTCTTTACCCAGACTTTCTTTGCAATAGTATCTTTATAAAAGGAAATAACTTTATTTTCATAATTCATTCCTTTATTTAATCCAGCTTCGTTAAGATCATAAGGAACCTGAGATAATTTGTTTACAATTAGAAATTCTCTTTTAAACAAACTATCCTGAATTTCAAAATATACATCGGTTTTAACCTGAATGATATTGAATAGTCCTTTTTTAACAGTTCCCTTTTTTATAAGGTCGCTATATTTTTTGCCTTTTTTGGCGTCAGTAGAATCTTTTTTTACAATTTCACTCTCAGTTTCTTTTTTCTTTTTCTTTTGGGCAAGAACTGTAACAGGAATGAATAATAATAAAATTAGTAAGCAGAATAATTTTACATTATGCAGGAATGCCTTTTCCTTCATTTTGATGTTAAGTTTAAGTTAATTTTCGTCGAAACTATTCGATTTTAGCTCAGAAAAAAAACAAAACGGAGTGAATGGCTTTTTTTTAGGAGTGAATGGATATTAATGGCAGAATACATACGAATTTGCCGTCATTTTCTGAAGTTGTTAAATTGGTTCTGGAGTAGAAGTTATAGATACTTAACAAGTATTTTAAGCCAAAATTTGTGCCAGGCTCGCTGTGCGTCTTTTTTTGAAGATTATTAGTGATTATGACCTGATCTTTTTGAATTAGAATTTCAGTCGTTAACGGATTTTCCTGTGTTGCCATATTATGCTTAATAGCATTCTCAACCACTACCTGAAATCCCAGATAAGGAATGAACTTTTCGAGCGCTTCTTCGTTTTCAATTTTAATAGAAAAGAATAATTCTTCCTTAAAACGAGTCTGCTGTAAAAAGATATACTTTTCGATAAATAATAATTCATCCTTAAGCGGTACAATATTTTTTACAGGCGGATCAATTAAATAACGGTAAATACGGGATAAGTTCAGTGTAAATTTTTGTGCCGTTTTTACATCGCTTCCTACTAACATATAGAGTGAGTTGAGCGAATTAAATAAAAAGTGCGGATTAATCTGTTCCTTTAAATGCTGCAGCTGAATAAGTGCTTTTTCTTTGATGATTTTTTCATTCTCAACCAAAAGTCTGTTTTTTTCTTTAATGGCAATTCCTTTCTCTTTATAAGCACGTCTGTTGGCATACGAGAATAAATAGAAAATCAGCAGAAGCATTACTGTTGTAATCGAATATATCCAGGTCGAATATTTATTAATCAACGCTACATTTTCGTCGCTGACATTTTTTGGAAAATTGACACATATAAACCAATGTGTGTTTCTAAGGTCTAATTTTTTTGTAAATCGAATAACATCCAGTCCTAAATATTCAGACATGGTAACTCTTTTTACATAATCCTGCTTTTTAGGAAATATAGTGTCAATGGCACGGGTAGAAGAAACCTCATAAATATTTTTTCCTATAAAATTCAATTCAGGATGATAAATACATCTTCCTGACTTATCAAAAATAAAAGCATAATTGTTAGTCGATTTAATGTCTATACTGGAAAAATAATCAACAAGTTTTTTTAAGTTGATATCGTAGCCATAACGAACAACTGTGTTTTTTGAAGTAAGTCTGAAATAAATTCTCCAAACCCATTCTTCTCCCTGTGGAATAATAACGCTGATGTGATCCTGATCTTTATTTTTTTGGATAAAATTTTCTGCATCTTTTTTTAGGTCATCCGAAATAGAATCAGTTCCAAACTGAATTTTATTATCATTTATCTGAAACCAATTATCTGCTACCAATAAATTGGTGTTTTGAACCGAAGACAAAACATGTAAGTTAGAAGCCAGTTCTTCTGGTTTACTTATTTTTAAAACGTGCTTTATTCTGTTTTCCTGTTCCAGAAATTTTGAGAATTCCTGCGACAAAAATTCCTGTTTTTTAATAAAGTTACGCTGTGCTGACTCTTCATTTGCTTTTTCGGTAAGATCAGTAATCAAATTACTCAATATATATACAGAAGAAACCGTAATAAGAATAGAGACGGCTATGTAAATTAAAAATGCACGTCGGGATGTTATTTTTTTTAATCTAAATTTCAAAGAAGTATCAGTAATTTAATTCGCAACCGAGAATTGAGAATCGTATAAGTTTTTATAATATCCATCAGTTTTCATTAATAATTCCTGATGAGTTCCTTGTTCCACAATCAAACCTTTATCCATTACTACAATTTTATCAGCATTTACAATTGTTGCCAAACGGTGTGCAATAATAATTGAAGTTCTTCCTTTTGTAATCGTTTCCGTTGCACGCTGAATCAATTCTTCAGAATAGGTATCAATAGACGAAGTTGCTTCATCCAAAATCAAAATACTTGGGTTGCTCACATACGAACGTAAAAAAGCAATTAATTGTCTTTGACCAGACGAAAGCATAACGCCGCGTTCCTTAACATCAAAATCATAATTATCAGGAAGACCCATAATAAACTCGTGAACACCAATTTTCTTTGCGGCATCTAAAACCTTTTCGCGTGTAATTTCAGGATTATGAAGTGTAATGTTATTGTAAATCGTATCGGCAAACAAAAATACATCTTGTAAAACCACAGCGATTTGTTTTCGAAGCGAAGCCAAAGTGTAATTTTCAATATTTTCTCCATCAATACAAATCGTACCGCTGTTAATTTCATAAAAACGATTCAGCAGATTAATAATAGTCGATTTTCCTGCTCCTGTTGAACCTACAATAGCAACAGTTTGCCCAGCATTTACAGACAAGTCAATACCTTTTATGACTTCTTCTTCGGGAATATAACTAAAACGGACTTGTTTAAAATCGATACTTCCGTTAAAAACCGGAGCCTCAATTGTTCCTGTATCCTGAATATGATCCTGAGTATCGATAATATCAAAAACACGATTGGCTGCAATCATTCCTAACTGCATCTCGTTAAATTTATCAGCAATCTGTCTTAACGGATTAAAAAGCATCCCGATAAACATCGTATAAGAAAACAAATCTCCAAAAGTGGTAAAAGTATCGCCGTTCAAAATTTTGAATCCTCCAAAAACTACAACCAAACCTAAAGTAATCGACGAAATAATATCGGCAATAGGGAAGAAGATCGAGTTGTATAAAATGGTTTTAATCCACGCAACTCTGTGTTTGTCGTTAATGACTCTGAAATTTTCGGCTTCGATTTTTTCGCGGTTAAAAAGCTGTACGATTTTCATTCCCGTTACACGTTCCTGAACAAACGAATTCATGTTGGCAATCTGTGTACGTACTTCCTCAAAAGCCACCTGCATTTTACGCTGAAAAATTCGGGTAATATAAACCAGAATAGGCATTGCCACCACCACAATCCAGGTAAGTTTCCAGTTCATATAAAACATGAAAATCAAAACCACCAGCATTTTCATCAAATCACTTATAATCATAAACAATCCCTGACTGAAAATACGGGCTATAGATTCAATATCCGAAACTGATCTGGTAACCAGCTGCCCAACCGGAACCAAATCAAAATATTTCATTCTAAAACTTAAAATGTGTTTGAAAAGTTTGTTGCGAATATCTTTTACAATATCCTGTCCGAGCCAGTTGGCCCAATACACAAAATAGAACTGAGAGAAAACCTCCATCAGCAAAACCGCTCCCATTAAAATAATATACAACAGCAAACCAGTCTTGTCGTGCGTTTTGATATAGCCGTCGACCGTTTGTTTTAATAAATAAGGTCGCAGTGCTGCGAAAATAGAGAGCGAAACCGCAAAAATAATAACGCCGTAGTAACGCCATTTATAAGGTTTCGTATATTTTAAAATCCGTTTAAATAAACCGGTATCAAATGCTTTTGCTTTCATTTTTTTGATGCTTTAAGCTTTAGGCTTTAGGCTGTAAGCTATTAGCAGTAAACAGTAAGAAATAAGCCTGAAGCCTATTGCCTAAAGCTTAAAGCTTATAAATAATCGTAATAAATTTTGGTTAAATACAAACCATGCGCCGGAACCGAAAATCCGGCTTTTTCTCTGTTTTTGCTGGCAATAATATTTTCAAAATCTGCCAGCGTGATTTTGTGTAATCCTATATTAATTAAAGTTCCTACAATTGCCCGAACCATGTTTCGTAAAAAACGGTTTGCCGAAATTGTAAAAATCAGTTTGCTATTTTCCTGTTTCCAATAGGCCTCAAAAATCGTGCAGTCAAAAGTATTAACATCTGTATTTACTTTTGAGAAACACTGAAAATCGGTATGCTTCAATAATATCTTTGCAGCCTCATTCATTAACTCAACATCGAGCTTTTGAGTCACGTACCAGCTCAATTCTTCTAAAAACGGATTTTTAACTGTATTGATATGATATTCGTATGTTCTTTTTGTTGCGTCAAATCTACAATGCGCATCATCATGTACCGGAATCAGGTTGTAAACCGCAATATCTTTTGGTAAATACGAATTGAGTTTATGAACCAAAACCGGAATATCAATTGATTTTTCTAAATCAAAATGTCCGTACATTTCCTCGGCATGCACCCCAGTATCTGTTCTTCCGGCGCCCATAACATTTATGGTTGAATTTAATAAAACCGAAAGCGCTTTATTTAAAGTTTCCTGAACTGAAGAAGCATTTGGCTGAAACTGCCAGCCATGATAATGAGTTCCGTTATAAGCAAAATGAATAAAATATCTCATTGTGAGGTACAGAGGTTTTGAGGTGCAAAGGTACGAAAAAAAGTTGCTAAGGTTCTAAGAGACTAAGATTTTAAGGTTTATTTGCGGGTTTTGTAAAACGTATTGCCTGTAGTGCATCTCTACAGAAAAAACCTTTGTACCTTTGCATTTATGAGGTTTTAAATCTCAAAAAAGAAAAACTTAGAATCTTAGCAACTCAGCACCTTAGCGCCTTAGAATGAAAAAAATCCTCCTCCTTTCAGATACACACTCTCATATTGATGATACCATTTTAAAATATGTCGCTCAGGCCGATGAAGTCTGGCATGCGGGTGATATTGGAGATTTGCATGTTACAGATACTATCAAAAAGCTGAAACCGCTTCGTTGTGTGTATGGAAATATTGATGATGCAAAAGCGAGATTAGAGTTTCCGCTGCACAATAGGTTTATGTGCGAAAATGTATCGGTTTGGATTACGCACATTGGCGGTTATCCCGGAAAATACAATCCTGCGATTAGAGATGAAATGACTTCAAATTCGCCTAAATTATTCATTTGCGGACATTCTCATATTTTAAAAGTGATGTTTGATAAAAAATATAACCTATTGCACATGAATCCCGGTGCAGCAGGAAAAAGCGGATTCCACCAAATGCGCACTATGCTTCGTTTTGTAATAGACGATGATAAAATAAAAGATTTGGAAATTATAGAAATTGGTAAAAAGTAAAAATTACGAAATGGGAACTTTTATTTTTATAGAAGTTCCTGTGTTTTCATTTGCCCGCGATATAATAGAAAATGATCCTTTTAATTTTTTTATTCTAACCCTGATTCGGTTTAAACCAAAACCTTCAATTTCGTTGAGTTTTTCGGCATCAAAACCTTTTCCGTTGTCGTGAATAATAATAATTAACTGATTCTTATTTTCATGCAGAGAAATTTGAGCTTTCTGTGCTTCACTGTGATTAATTATATTGCTTACCAATTCTGAAACAATAAAATAAAGCTTCGTTTCGAATTTTTCAGAATATCTGGTTTCTGACGTAACTGAGCTTGAAAATGCAAACTCAATACTTGAATTAGAATTTCTTTCGCATAAATCTTCTAAAGCATAAATTAACCCAAAGCGAACCAATAGGGTAGGAACGAGGTCATGCGAAATGTCGCGTAAAAGATCATGAGCTTGTGCCAGAATGGCTTTTGCTTTTTGAATTTCTTCAGACTGAATATTGGTTTTTGTTGTAAAAACATTTAAATGCAGTCCGGCCGAAGATAAAAGCGAATTTATATTATCATGTAAAAAGGAAGCAATTTTTTTTTGTTCAGTTTCCTGACTGTCAATTCCGGCGTTTATTACATTTAAGAGGATTTTCTGTTTCGTGTCTTTTCGCTTTATCTTCTGTTTTAAACGGTTGTTTTGATACACAAAATAGAAAAGAAAAAACAATATAATAATAAGAACAATAGATAAGCTTACGACTTTTTTATTTCGTAATTGTTCCAGCTTAATTGGTTTGAAAACGTTAGTTGTATTTGAACTTTCGGAAACAGTCGTTTTTGATTTTTCAGAAGAAATAGTATCCTGGCTAAAAGCTTTATTTTCAATTGAAACAAAGAAAAATACTAATAGGAAAACTCTAATAAAAGACATAGATTTTATTTGTTTTTGAATATTTATCAATTGAATTACTCGTTAATTAAATTGTTTTTTAAAGCATATTTTACAAGTCCGATAGTATTTTTTATGTTGAGTTTTTTCATAATATTTTTTCGGTGTGTTTCAACTGTATTTACACTAATGAATAGCTTTTCGCTTATTTCTTTTCCACTGTATTCCAAACAAATTAAGGTTACGATTTCAATTTCCCTCGGACTTAAAATAGGATTTTCGATATAAACATTCTTATTCAGTTTTGGGTTGTTTTGAGAAAACATGCTGAATATTTTTTCTCTCACTGCATCCGAAAAATATTCCTGTCCTTCATAAACAGCTCCTATGGCTTCAATTATATTTTCGCCGGCACATTTTTTTGTCAAATAGCCTTTAGCGCCCAATTTCATTACTTCTTTAATGATTTTCAGGTCGTCATAACTCGATAAAATAATGACTTTGCACGGAATACCTTTTTGATTGAATTCTTTTAAAACTTCAATCCCGTCTTTTTGAGGCATGCTAATGTCTAAAACAAGAATATCAGCCTGGTTTTTGATTACATCATCGTATATGGCCACGCCATTCAATGAACTGCCCACAATTTCAAAATTTGAAACCGTTTGTAATAAATTGGTCAGTCCATCAATCAATACTTGATGATCATCGGCAAGATGTATTTTTATTTTAGACATAAATGTTTTTTTGCGCAAAATGCAAATTTATGAATAAAATATCTTACAAAAATGATATTTGGAAATGATTTGGGATATTCTGTTTTAAGAGAAAAATAAGGCACAAAAAAACCCGAATATAAATTCGGGTTCTCTTCGCACAAAAAATTAAGTTTATAGGTTTATCTCAAACGGTCTACAGATTTTACAAGATCTTCGTCCTTCTTGATGGCCTTATTAGCTAAAACTAATAACACGATAGCAGCAATAGGAAGAAACATCCCAATACCTTTCTCAGAAACAGCTTCTGCTGTTTCTCCAGATAAATTTAGAGAACGATATACAAACAATCCTAATAAAATTAAATTTAATATTATGTTCAGTCTGCCCATGACAAACTGATTTTGTCTTTTTTTGTATGAAATAATGCTAATGATAGTAAGCATTGTGCTTAAACCTAAAATTACAGTGTAAAGCTGGCTTTGCATGAAATAAAAAGCTTTACCTGTATTTAATGTCCAAAGCGGCGTAAAAAACATTAAAACCCCAGTAACTACAAAGGTTAGAATTAAATATACGGTTTGAATTCGTTGTAACATAACTTGAAATTGTTTTACAAAAATATATTTTCTTTTTTTAAAATACTATTGTATGATTAAATTTTATTCGTATTATTGCATCAAAATACCGTAAGCACTTCATACTGCGGTCAATTGAAATAAATTATCTACCTATTCTTTTTACAGTATTTCCTTTAAAATAATTAAATTCATAGAACATTCATGTTTGATATTTCTGCATTAAAAGAAATGAAGCTTTCTGAGCTTCAAGAAATAGCTAAGCTAGCTAAAACAATAAAGATTAACGGCGTTAAAAAAGATACTCTGATTACTCAGATATTAGCGCATCAGGAAGCGGCAGCTGCACCGCCGGCAGAAACTATTGCAGAAAAGGAAGCAAACACTGAAAAACCAAAAAGAGTCCGAATTGCTCCTGCTAAAAAAACAGTTAGTAAAAGTGCTCCCGTTCTAGAATTTGATGCTGTAGAGGAAGCTCCAAAGGAAATTGTAACTCCTGCAGCTGTAGAAGAAAAGCAGCCAGCAGAAGCCCAAGAAGTATCTGAAGATAAAACAGCAGAGAAAAAAGGTCCAAAAGTTGTCAAATTCAATAAGTCGGCTTATGAAAAAAAGGTCGCACAGCAAAAGGAAAAAGAAGCTGTAAAAGAAGTGATTTCGACAGAAGAAACCGCAGAAAATACCACAACAGCACCAGTTGCTGAAAAAACTGAAAATACTGCCCCGGTTAAAAAGATTAATCCTAATCAGAATAAAAACCAAAATCCCAACCAGAATCAAAATCCGAATCAAAACCAAAACCAGAACCCAAATCAAAACGGGAACGGGAACGGAAATGGTAACAATGGGAATCAAAACCAAAACCACAAAAACAAAAAGAACAGCAACAATTTCAGAGATTCTGATTTTGAATTCGATGGAATTATCGAAAGCGAAGGTGTTCTTGAAATGATGCCGGACGGTTATGGATTTTTGCGTTCTTCTGATTATAATTATTTAGCTTCTCCGGATGATATTTACTTATCAACTTCACAAATCAGATTATTTGGTTTAAAAACTGGAGATACCGTAAAAGGTGTGGTTCGTCCTCCAAAAGAAGGAGAGAAGTTTTTCCCTCTTGTTCGCGTTTTAAAAATTAACGGACATGATCCGCAGGTTGTTCGCGACAGAGTTTCTTTTGAACACCTGACACCGGTTTTCCCTTCTGAAAAATTTAAATTAGCCGAAAAAGGCAGCTCTATATCAACTCGTATTATCGATTTGTTTTCTCCTATTGGAAAAGGACAGCGTGGAATGATCGTTGCACAGCCAAAAACGGGTAAAACAATGCTTTTAAAAGACATTGCCAACGCAATTGCTGCTAATCACCCTGAAGTTTATTTAATCGTTCTTTTGATTGATGAGCGTCCTGAGGAGGTTACCGATATGCAGAGAAGTGTTCGCGGCGAAGTTATCGCGTCAACTTTTGACAGAGAACCGCAGGAACACGTAAAAATCGCTAATATTGTTTTGGAAAAATCAAAACGTTTAGTTGAATGCGGACATGATGTTGTAATTTTATTAGATTCTATTACACGTTTAGCAAGAGCTTATAATACAGTTCAGCCGGCATCTGGAAAAGTGTTAAGCGGTGGTGTTGATGCTAATGCATTACAAAAACCAAAACGTTTCTTTGGAGCTGCAAGAAATGTAGAAAACGGTGGTTCATTAAGTATCATTGCAACTGCATTAACAGAAACTGGTTCTAAAATGGACGAGGTGATCTTTGAAGAATTTAAAGGAACCGGTAACATGGAACTTCAGTTAGATCGTAAAATTGCTAACAAACGTATTTTCCCTGCAATCGATCTTACTTCTTCAAGTACACGCCGCGACGATTTGTTACTTGACGAGAAAACTTTACAAAGAATGTGGATCATGCGTAAATATCTATCAGATATGAACCCGGTAGAATCTATGGATTTTGTAAACGACCGTTTCAAGAAAACAAAAAACAACGAAGAGTTTTTGATTTCTATGAATGACTAGAAAGAGGTTCTAAGCTACTGAGGTACTGAGGTTCTAAGCTACTGAGGTACTGAGGTTCTAAGCTTTTTGTTTGACTTTAAACTTTAGTTAATAATATAAAAAGGGATGAGTTTTATAAACTCATCCCTTTGTTTTTTATCTTAGAACCTTAGCATCTTAGCAGCTTAGTACCTCAGAACCTTACTTAATCGGTTTATCAACTACCGGTCTATTCTCTCTGTTAGCTAAATCCCAGGCAAGTACAAAAGCCAGTTTTGTTCTTTTGGTTAAAGCATCGTATTCGATTTTTTGAGGTTCATCGCCTTTTCCGTGGTAATCTTCGTGAACTCCGTTAAAGAAGAAAATTGCCGGAATACCGTGTTTTGCGAAGTTATAGTGATCAGAACGCTCATAAAAATGATTTGGGTCTTTAGGATCATTAAATTTAAAATCTAAGTCCATTTTGATGTATTTCTCGTTTTGAGCCACAACCGCATTATGAAGATCAGATGATAACCTGTCTGCACCAATTACATACACATAATTATTAGTGTTTGCATGTTCAACATCACGGCGTCCGATCATGTCGATATTGATATCAGCAATTGTGTTTGCAATAGGGAAAAGAGGATTTTCTGAGTAAAAACGAGATCCGTGTAATCCGTGCTCTTCACCAGTTACGTGCAAAAACAAAATAGAACGTTTTGGTCCGCGCCCTTGTTTTTTAGCTTTAGCAAAAGCTTTAGCCATTTCAATAACCGCTACAGTTCCAGAACCATCATCATCAGCTCCGTTGTAGACTTCGCCGTCTTTAATTCCCACGTGATCGTAGTGAGCAGAAATAACCAAAACTTCATCCGGTTTTTCAGAACCTTCGATGTAAGCCCAGATATTTTCTGAATCTGGTAAATTTTGATTACGTTTTGCATTTAAATAAGATGCCGGAATGTGCTGGTAAAAATCTGAAGCACCTTTTGGGAAAGAGATACCGCTTTTTTTGTATTGGTCAATCATATAAAGACCTGCTTTTTTCTGTCCTGCAGATCCGGTTTCACGACCTTCCATTTCATCTGAAGCCACAACATAAAGCATTGTTTTAAGGTCTTTTTCAGAGATAAGCTTGACATATTTAGAGGGATCTGAATTGTCTTTGTTTGCTGCCGACTGCGTATTTTTACATGAAAACGCTGTTGAAGCAATTAAAAATAAAATGAGTAATTTTTTCATTTCTACTTGTTAGTGTAAATTAATAAATGTGTAAAGAATGTATAAAGTGAGTAAAAATAGAATAAAAAGAGAATTTATTATAAACAGTAAGAAACTTTTTATAAAAGATACTATTCTGGACTCGCCATAAAAACGATGATGCGCCGGATAAAAGTAATAACACATCCAGACTGTTCCTGCAAAAGTCGTTAATCCGGAAACGTATGACAACGGACTGTCTTCTCCAAATAAACCTACAATCCTGTCAACTACAAACATAATGAGAAAGATAAGAAGGAGGAAGGAAAAATAATGAAGCGTAAAGATCCCGTGATCAAAATAATACCATCTTTTTTTGTTGTGAAAAAGCCACAGAAAAAAAGCAAAAAACGGCATAATGATAAATAAGATTTTAGGCAGATTATGAAAGAACGATTCAACGAACTTTTCATAAATCTCTTTTTTGGTATATTTTTCAGTTACGTGTATTGCTTTTTCAGAAACCCAATACGATGAAGCATTCAGCTTCTCACTTTCTTTTCCATATTTCTGGATCGAATCAAGTTCTTTTATCGTCTTAAAATGAAAATACCTTTTGTCTTTCTTTCGGTCTATACTTTCACTGGTTTTCGAAATTTCTTTGTTCAGCACAGTTTCACTTTTATCAATTTTTTCGTTTATGTTGGCTGGAAACAGGGAAATCATTAAAAAAGTAATAAAACTTATAAAAATATAAAGACGAACCGGAGCAAGATAAGACAAACGTTTTCCGGAAAGATATTCTTTAGTAAGCGTAGAAGGCTTAAAAAGAAGATTTTTTATTGTTTTCCAGAATGCATTTTCATAATGTGTTAAATCTTCAAAAAAGTGAATAAACAAATGATGAAATGTTTTTCTGGAATCGCTGTTTTCCTGCCCGCAGTTTGGACAAAACTTTTGTTCAACAACATGCCGGCAGTTTAAACAGGTTTTGTCTTCTCTAATTTTGTTGTGTGACATCGGTTATTTTAGTTGGTTTTGGTTTGGTTATTTTTTGCCGGCCGATTATACGGGTTAAACAGATTTACACTGGTTTTTACATGAATCTTCGGAATTAAATGTATTGCAATCAGCTTTAAATCTGTTTAATCAGTATCATCTGCTTGCTATAAAAAAGTATTATTTCTTAAGCACTTCGTTTAAGAAAAGCTGTAAATGTTCAAAAGATCTTTTAGCAGCAACCGGGTTATAAGCTGCGCCTTTAGAATTGTCGTTTCCAGCCTCAGGATTTGTAAATGAGTGCACTGAATTGGCATAATAAATCATCTGCCAGTCTGCTTTAGAATCGCGCATTTCCTGCTGGAATGATGTAATTTCTTCTTTTGGCACAAACGGATCATCGGCTCCGTGACAAATTAAAACTTTGGCTGTAATAGGTTCAGTTTTTCTTGCGGCATCTTTTCCTAAACCGCCGTGAAAAGAAGCAATTCCTTTTACGTTTAAATGACCGCGTGCCGCTTCAAGAACTCCAGTTCCTCCAAAACAGTAACCAATAGCCACGATATTATCTGCATTTGCTCCAGATTTAACTAATTCCTGCAAAGCGGCGTTAATTCGTTTTTGATACGCTTCGTAATTTGTTTTATAGAAACCAGCTTGTTTTCCAGCTTCACCTGTATTTTTTGGATAATTTCCTTCTCCATAAATATCAGCGATAAAAACATGGTAACCCAGTTTTGATAAATCTTCGGCAATTCCTTTAGAGGCATTGTCAATTCCAAGCCATGCCGGTAAAAGCAAAATCCCCGGATTGTTATTGCTTTTTTTAGCCGATTTAATAAATAAACCATTCAAAGTCTGGCTTCCTTCAGAATATTTTACGGGTTTTAGTTGTGCATTCATAGTAGTTGAAAACAATATTGCAGCGAAAATAAGTGTGATCGAATTTTTCATTTTTTACAATTTTTAACAAATATCTGAAATAAAATGTTACAAAAAAACCTCTCAAGTCATTTATTGAGAGGTTTATATTCTTAAAATTGAATGAAATTGAGATTCTTTATAAAGAGACATTTCTTTTAAAAGCACATCCTAATTCGACCATAGAATCGGTTTTGGCAATTCCTGGAATATTGTCGATTTTATCGTATAATATTTTACGCATATGTTCGTGGTTTCGAGCTGTAATTTTAAGGTAAAGCGTAAAAGAACCCGTTACAAAATAGCATTCTGTAATTTCAGGAATTTCTTTTAAAGCTTCAATAATTCTTTCAGAATCAGAATCCTTATTTAATGTAATTCCGGTAAAAGAAGCCCAGTCGTACCCAATTTGTTTTTCGTTTAAAATAGGTTTGATTCCTGTAATTATGCCCTGCTCAAATAAACGGTTTATACGCTGATGCACCATTGTATTCGAAATTTTCAAATTAGAAGCAATTGTCGAATAAGCAATTCGACCGTCTTTTTCTAATTCTTTGATGATTTTTACGTCAAATTCATCTAACATATCCATGCCGTTATTTTTAATTTCTGTAAAGATAAAAAAACTCTCAATTGAATTTGAACCCAAATTTTTTAAAATGACTTTAATTTGGCTTAAAATAAGTTATATTTGTTTTTTAAAACTAAAATAAGGTTAAAAATGTTTTATTTTCACTCTTAAATAAATAATTTTTATATTTTTGTTTCAGAAAAAATAAAATTATCATGGCAAATACTCAAGAAATACTTTCGTCAAAATCAGAAGTTTTGATTGAAAAAGAGAATAAATACGGAGCACATAACTATCATCCGCTTCCTGTAGTGTTAGAAAAAGGAGAAGGTGTTTATGTATGGGATGTTGACGGTAAAAGATATTATGACTTCTTATCTGCTTATTCTGCTGTAAATCAAGGACACTGCCATCCAAAAATTGTGAAAGCAATGATAGATCAGGCACAGACCTTAACGCTTACATCACGTGCTTTTTACAATGATAAATTAGGAAACTACGAAGAATACGTTACAAAATATTTCGGTTTTGATAAAGTACTGCCAATGAATACAGGTGCAGAAGCTGTTGAAACTGCACTAAAAGTATCCAGAAAATGGGCTTATGAAGTAAAAGGAATTCCTGAAAATCAGGCGCAGATTATTGTGTGCGAGAATAATTTTCACGGAAGAACAACCACAATCATTTCATTTTCTAACGACGAAACAGCCCGTAAAAACTTTGGTCCGTTTACAGATGGATTTATAAAAATTGAATACGATAATCTCGAAGCTCTTGAAAAAGCTTTAGAATCATCAAAAAATATTGCCGGATTTTTAGTTGAACCTATTCAGGGAGAAGCCGGAGTTTATGTGCCAAGTGAAGGATATTTAGCAAAAGCAAAAGCATTATGCGAAAAGCACAATGTTTTGTTTATTGCAGATGAGGTTCAAACCGGAATTGCACGTACCGGAAAATTATTAGCTGTTCACCACGAAAATGTACAGCCGGATATCCTGATTTTAGGAAAAGCTATTTCTGGCGGCGTTTATCCAGTTTCAGCAGTTTTATGCAATAATGAAATCATGAATGTTATCAAGCCGGGGCAGCACGGGTCTACTTTTGGAGGAAATCCAGTTGCGGCAGCGGTTGCGATTGCAGCTCTTGAAGTGGTAAAAGACGAAAAATTAGCCGAAAATGCAGAACGCTTGGGAATTATTCTAAGAGAAGGATTAAACAAGATTGCCGAAAAGAATGACTTAATTACGCTGGTTCGCGGTAAAGGACTTTTGAATGCAATTGTAATTAACAGCGGCGAAGATTCTGATCTGGCCTGGGAAATATGCTTGAAATTTAGAGACAACGGATTACTGGCAAAACCAACACACGGAAACAAAATTAGATTTGCACCGCCATTGGTAATGACAGAAGAACAAATTAATGAATGTCTTGAAATTATCGAGAAATCTTTGAACGAGTTTAAAAACTAAATTCAGTTACAATTATAAAAGGTACAGCTGCGAAAATCTTTCGCAGCTGTTTTGTTTTTGGCAAATTGGAATTATATAATGAACTGTATTAATTATATAAATTTTAAATCAGGAACGTGAGTAGTTTTGAATGTCCTTAAAAAAGACCTGAAAATTTGTTTAACCTTATAAAAATTATTTCAGATGGCTTACGCAAATAATGATTTAACACGCTTTTTAGACGCACAGAACAAACTTTACCTTACGGCTTACTCCGAATTACAAAAAGGAAAAAAAGAAACGCATTGGATGTGGTTTATTTTTCCGCAGATAAAAGGTTTAGGAAAAAGTACGATTGCTAAATATTATGCTCTTGCAGATTTAAAAGAGGCAGAAGATTTTCTAAATCATCCTATTTTAGCCAAACATCTAATTGAAATTTGCAAGGTTTTATTAGAATATAAAACAAAATCGATTGAAGCAATTTTGGGTGAATTAAATGCACGAAAACTTCGTTCCTCAATGACGCTTTTTTCTCAAACAGAAAATGCAGATCCTATATTTCAGGAAATATTAGATGTATTTTTCTTAGGGTTTTCAGACCCGCTTACTTTAGCAAGTATTACAGAACCAGAAATTGCCATGGCATCTTAATTTTTTACAATTAAGAGTGCTCTGAAGGAGTGAAATATTTATGAAAATATTTTATCCTTCTCAGTACAAAGCCCCAGCGGGGCGGTATATTTTTGCAGCCAATATATTTCGCTCCTCCGGAGCTCTAAATATTTTCGCAATTTATTTCTATAAATATTCAGCTTCTCCGAAGCCATTTCTATGAATGATTAAAGGGTTCTATAAATGTTCTGCTTTTCCGAAGCCATGTTTGAATCCATATTTATGGATAATAAATGGCTGTCATTTTACTTTCTTATTATATATTAAAAAAGCGATTGTCCTAAGACAATCGCTTTGGTTATAATTACTTAAAATATCAAAAAAAGTAATTATTTCGAGAGAACAAAATCTCCTTATTTTTAGAATCTAACTTTTTTAAGTTCCCAAATGGTTTTAATAAAAGTATCGACATCTTCGGTTGTATTATAAAATGCTAATGACGGACGAACAGTCGTTTCAACACCCATTCTTCTTAAAATAGGCTGTGCGCAATGATGTCCGGTTCGCACCGCAACACCTTCTTTATTTAGAGCCTGTCCAACCTGATCGTTTGAATAGCCTTGTAAATTAAAAGACAATACACTGGCTTTATCTTTGGCAGTTCCAATCAATCGTACACCCGGAATTTCTTTCAATAATTTTGTGGCATATTCTAACAAATAATGCTCGTATTGACCAATGGCTTCGATTCCTAATTTGGTGACATAATCTATTGCCGCGCCAAGACCAATGGCATCGGCAATATTTCCGGTTCCGGCTTCAAAACGATTGGGTGCTTTGTGGTATTTTATTTCCTCAAAAGTCACATCCTGAATCATGTTGCCGCCAGATTGATACGGCTGCATTTCGTTTAGTAAATCTTCTTTTCCGTACAAAGCTCCAATTCCCGTTGGACCAAATAACTTGTGTCCTGAAAAAACCAGCCAGTCTGGATTTAAATGCTGAACATCGACTTTCATATGCGAAACCGATTGTGCACCATCAATTAAAACTTTTGCTCCGGCAGCGTGCGCCATTTCCACTATTTTTTTTGCAGGCGTTACTGTTCCCAAAGCATTTGAAACTTGTGTAAAAGCAACCAAACGTGTTTTTGAGGTGAGCAGTTTTGCATATTCATCCAGCAGGATCTGACCATCGTCATCAACAGGAATTACTCTTAGTTTTAAGCCTTTTTTATCAGCAAGACGTTTCCACGGAACAATATTCGCATGATGCTCCAGATTACTCACAATAATTTCATCGCCTGAATTTAAATTCTGTTCGCCCCAGGTCGAAGCCACCAGATTTATTCCTTCTGTTGCGCCTCTTACAAAAACAATTTCATTTACAGAACCGGCATTTAAAAAAACTTTCACTTTTTCACGCGCCGCTTCATACGCATCAGAGGCACGCGCCGCCAGTTCATGCGCCGCACGATGGATATTTGAATTTTCGTGTTCGTAGAAATACGCAATTCTGTCAATAACTGATTGCGGTTTCTGTGTTGTTGCCGCATTATCAAACCAAACTAAAGGCTTTCCGTTTACTGTTTCTCTTAAAATCGGGAAATCCTTTTTTACCAGTGAAGCATCAAAATGATGTCCTTTAAAAAGCTGGATCTCTTTATGATCGAAAGAATTTCCAACAATAATATCTGTACTTCTTTTATCAAATGCAAAAGGATTCTGATCTAAAAAATAATACGAATTTGCTGTTTCATTTCCGTTTAAAGGAAATTCTTCACGTTTTTTAAACTGAGTATCAACAGATGCCAAAGCCGCCTGCAATTCGATCTCAAAAGAAGAATTTTCAGCTTGAAAAGGCAGATATTGATGGTTCAATGAAAAACCCGAGAAAAGACTTTCTTCATTCAATTGAGGGGAATTCCCGTTTTTTAAATTTGAATCATAAAACCCATTATGCGGATTGTTGATATTTAAATCATGGTTTTCCTGAACTCCCGAAGACGAATTTCTGTTTTGCGGATTAAATCCTGCTCCGGCATTTGGGTATAAAGCTGATGCTCCATTTCCATAATTTATTACAGAAGGAGAAGCTCCAAAACCGCTGAATGCAGTCGGTGCCGGCGTTACACTCGACGGACTCACCGCAGGAATATGACCAAACTGATCACTGTTTCCGGCATGTAAAATCGTTTCTGCAATTTTTACCGCACGAGGATGTTCGGCTTTATCCGGACTTAATGAAATTTCTTTTGGAAACTCATTCGGTAAAGCTTTAAACAACTCGTTTGCTAAATTTTGCAGATCGTCGATGTTTGGTAAACCGTTGTTGTTAATATTTGTACTCATGATACTTTCCTATTTCTACATCTTCTAAAACAGCAATAGCATCATCTACCAAAATAGCCAAAGAACAATACAGCGATACTAAATACGAAGCAATGGCTTTTTCATTAATTCCCATAAAACGAACCGATAATCCAGGAGATTGTTCGCCTTGTAATCCCGGCTGGATTAATCCAATAACGCCCTGACGACTTTCGCCTGTTCTTAAAAGAATGATTTTTGATTTTCCTTTTACGATTGGCAATTTATCTGATGGAATAAGCGGAATTCCTCTCCAGGTTAAAAACTGAGATCCAAATAATGAAGTTGTTGGAGGCGGAACACCACGACGTGTACATTCGCGCCCAAAAGCAGCAATTGCAAGCGGATGCAGTAAAAAGAATCCAGGTTCTTTCCAGACTTTTGTCAGCAATTCATCTAAATCATCCGGAGTTGGCGCTCCCGTTCTGGTTTTTATAATTTGAGACGGCGCAACGTTGCTCAATAATCCGTAATCTTTGTTGTTGATTAATTCGCTTTCCTGACGCTCTTTGATGGTTTCGATTGCCAGACGAAGCTGTTCAGAAATTTGGTTATACGGCTTGCTGTACAAATCAGAAACGCGGGTATGAACATCAACAATAGTTTGTACGGCTGCCAGATTGTATTCTCTTGGATTTTCGATATAATCTACGAAAGTGTTAGGTAAAACTCTTTCGTCGCGGGCAGAACAATCGACTTCAATATGGTTTGCATTTTTAACTTTATTCAAACGAAACACTCCTGATTCTACAGGAACCCAATGCAAAAGATGCGTTAACCAGCGCGGTGTAATAGTGCCAATTTGAGGAACGGTACGAGTTGCGATTGCTAATTGTCTTGCAGCAACATCGCCCAATGCGGTCTGTTGTTTTTGTAAATCTGCCATAGTTTTAAGGTTTTTTGGTTAATTATTTTATTTTTAATCAATTCTAAGATTTATTTCTTAAAATTACAGGCTTTATTTTATTGTAATGTTTTGATTTTATGTTTTTTAGGAGAAAAAATCGAATAATTCTTCTACAGAGAGATAACGTTCTCCGGTATCATAATTAAAAGTCAGGATTACGGCATCTTCCGGAATATTTTTTATTTTTTTAGAAACCGCAGCTAATGCCGCTCCAGTAGAAATTCCTCCAAAAATGCCTTCCTCTTTTGCTAGTTTTTTAGCAAATGAAAAAGCATCATTTTTTTCGATCGTTACGATTTCATCTACATATTCACGGTTAAAAACTTCAGGAATAAATCCGGCGCCAATTCCCTGCAATGGGTGAGGAGCAGGAATACCACCGCTTAAAACTGGAGAAAGGGCAGGTTCTACAGCAATTGTTTTTAGATTTGGAAAATGCTGTTTTAAAATTTTAGAAACTCCGGTAATATGTCCGCCTGTACCAACTCCTGTGATCAAATAATCAATACCGTCTGGAAAATCGGCCAGAATTTCCTGTGCCGTTGTTCTTTCGTGAACTTCAACATTGGCCCG
Source organism: Flavobacterium sp. KACC 22758 (assembly GCF_028736135.1). NCBI lineage: Bacteria > Pseudomonadati > Bacteroidota > Flavobacteriia > Flavobacteriales > Flavobacteriaceae > Flavobacterium > Flavobacterium sp. KACC 22758. The sequence goes on along the minus strand of NZ_CP117878.1, from coordinate 4,068,990 downwards.
ATTGGTAAATTGAGAAGGCAGAAAAGAGTTTTTAATAGTCGATGCCAGTTCATTTGCTTTTTCAACCGCTCCAGAAGTTCCTTTTTTCCTTGGTGTCAATACATATTCGGCACCATAAGCTTCGATAATTTTTCGGCGTTCAACACTCATTGATTCCGGCATTACAATAATTACTTTATATCCTTTTACGGCTGCCACAAGCGAAAGTCCAATTCCGGTATTGCCAGATGTTGGCTCAATAATAATAGAATCCGGATTTAAAAGTCCTTTTTTCTCTGCATCTTCAATCATAGCCAGAGCAATTCTGTCTTTGATACTCGATCCCGGATTTGATTTTTCTAATTTAATCCATACTTCATGGGTTTTAAAAAGCTTGTTGAGCTTAATGTGCGGCGTATTGCCAATGGTTTCTAAAATGTTTTGATATTTCATGTGTTTGATATTTTTAAACTTCAATTATTGAGTAATTTAAACACATAGAAACATAGAATTTCGACACTTAAAAAAAGACGTTTCACTTGCATTAACTTATCCCGATAGCTATCGGGACTATGTGTGGTGACCTGTCATCTTTTTAATCTTTATCTCAAGAAAAAAGATCTATGTTTCTATGTGTTTAAATTAATAATTTTATTTTTTCAGCGCTGCACCGCCCGGCATTGTTTCTGGTTTTAGTTTGAATTTGCTGTATTCTACAACTCCCGTTTTGTCTGCCCATTCAAAATATGAAGCCGAAAGTTTGTTTACGATTCCCGCATTCTGCTGTGCTACATTTGTAGTTTCGCCTCGGTCTTTTTCAAGATCATACAATTCCCATTCGTAAGAAGGATAAATCGAAACCAACTTCCATTTTCCATCGCGGACGGCTCTGTTTCCGGCTCTTTCCCAAAATAATGGTGCGCCTCTGTCGACCTGTGAAACATTATTAAATAAAACAGGTAACAAACTTTTTCCAGCCAGGGCGTTTGTCGTCACACCATTATATTCTTTTGGGTATTCAATTCCGGCTAGTTCATAAAAAGTAGGAGCGAGGTCAATAATGTGTCCGGTTCCTTTATCAATTCTGCCCGCTTTGATTTTTGACGGATACCAGGCAATAAACGGCGAACTAAAACCGCCTTCGTGCATATTGTTTTTATATTGCTGCAACGGCGTATTCGATAAATAAGCCCAGTTTTGTTCCTGATAATCAAATGAACCCGAAGTTCCAACTGGCCCATCATTTCGAACCAAACCTCTTCCCAGCGGATTATACGTATTAAATCCGCCTTGTGCGCCGTTGTCTGATATGAAAATAATCAGCGTATTTTTGTCTTTTTTCAAAGCTTTTAATTTGTCAAGAACTTTACCCACATTTTGGTCCATATTGTCGACCATTGCGGCATAAACTTCCATTTTAGCTTTCCAGAATTGCTTTTCGTCATACGTTAGTTTATTCCATTCCGGAACTTCAGGATCTCTTGGCGATATAGTCTGGTCTGCCGTTAAAATGCCGTTTGCTTTTAGTTTCTGGATTCTTTTTTCTCTTAAAACATCCCAGCCTTCATCAAATTTTCCTCTGTATTTGGCAATGTCAACTGGTTTTGCCTGTAACGGCCAGTGCGGCGCGGTAAAAGCTAAGTATAAAAAGAAAGGTTTATTTTCTTTGTTTTGTTCGTCTAAAAAAGTCACTGCATTATTTCCAATTTCATCTGTAAAATAATACGAATCATCTTTTGGATGCAGTTCTTCGTTATTGCGGATTAATTTTACCGGATAAGGTGTTTTTCCAAATGGAAGCGGTTTGGTGTCAAAATAGTTTGAGGCGCCTTTTAAGATTCCGTAAAATTTGTCAAATCCTCTTTGATTCGGCCATTGCGCCTGATCTTCAGAACCCACGTGCCATTTTCCGGATAAAAGTGTGCTGTAACCGCCAGAACGGAAAACTTCTCCAAGCGTTAAAGATTCTTTGTTTAAGTAGCCCTGATAAGCAGGTAAACCTAAATTTACATCAAAAAATCCAACTCCGGCTTTATGTTGATATTGCCCGGTTAGGAGAGAAGCCCTTGTTGGCGCACAAATCGAATTGTTGTAAAATTCGCGTAAACGTAAACCTTCTGAAGCCAGTTTATCGAGATTTGGAGTTTTAATTTCTGAACCATAATTTCCTAAATCTGAATATCCCATATCGTCAACCAAAATCAGTATAATATTGGGTTTTGTTTCGGTTTGAGCATTTGACTCGTGAGAAGTGAAAGCTCCGGTTAAGAGAATGGAAAACAGAAGTTTTGTAATTTTTGTATTCATTGTAATGTACTTTTTTGTGTGTTGTTTTTTGTTTTTGTAAGTGATAAATGTTCTTTAAATCAGGTCATTTCTGTTGCCGCAGAAATGACCTTTAGTAATCAAAAAGAATGTTAGTTTGTCGTCTCCATTTTCATTTTTGATTTAGTATAAAGTAATAACTTTTGAAGCACAGGCTTCAAATGATATTTCAATAGAATTTGAGATAGATGCAGTTCGTTTTGATGTGTCCCGATTTTAATTTTAAACCGATTGAAAGCGAACATAAATGGAAGAATTAACAACAGCTGCACATATAACAAGAAGCGTTATAAGTGTTTTTTTTACGAAGAATGTGAAACGTATTGTGTACTGCTGTTTTCAAAATGTAAGTTTTTAATTTTAAACTCTACTAATTCTATAGACAAAGTTATATTTAATATTGTAAAAACCAAATTATTCTTTACTTTTTTTGAAAAAAAGATGTGATGTAATAGGGTATAGGTATGTTTTTAGGTTGTAATTTGTTGTTTTTTAAAGTTTTAGTTGTCTGTTAGATACAAAGCATGTCATTGCGAGGAATGAAGCAATCTCATTTGTTTAATCAAGCTTTGCAGCTAATTGTTAATGTGACTGCTTCGTTCCTCGCAATGACTTAGCGTGCTTAGCGTAAAACTTAGCGCGCTTTGCGGTTCAACTACTACCCAAAAAGCAAAAATGCAATAATCAATGTAACAATCACATTGAATAACTGTGCAATTAAAAAAGCATATAATGGTATACGGCTGTTATTGCTCAATAAATCTTTAAAATTGGTTTCTAAACCTATGCTTGTAAAAGCCAATGCAAACCAAATTCCCTGCAGGTTTTTTAAACTGTCTTTAACGCTGTCTCTGGTTTCTGGCGTAATTAAAAATGAAAAGAGGAGAGAAGCAGCAATAAATCCGATTACGAATTTTGGAAAACGCTCCCAGATTACTTTTAAAGTTGGTTTGGATTCGACAGCTTCCGATGTTGTATTATGCGAATACGTCCAATAAACCGAAATGGCAAAAGCAGCTAATCCGAGTAAAACGTTTTGAGAGAATTTTACAATTGTACTGATTTTTAAAGCCGTTTCGCCAACCAAAGTTCCAGAAGCCACAACAGCTCCAGATGTGTCGATACTGCCTCCCAGCCAGGCTCCGGTTACTTCTTCGGGAAAATTGAAGTATCTGGCAATAATGGGCATGAAAATCATCATGGGAATTGCGGTTACCAAAACAATTGAAATAACGTACGATAATTTCTTAGAATCGCCTTTTATCGCGCCCGATGTTGCAATTGCGGCAGAAACACCGCAGATAGAAACAGCACTAGAAATCATCATTGTGAGTTCGTCATCGACTTTTAATTTTCGGCAAAGCCAAAAGGCAAAATACCAGACAGATATAACAACAACCAATGCCTGTATTAAGCCTAATGATCCTGCCTTTAAAATATCTGAAAAAATAACACTGGTTCCCAATAAAACCAGTCCAATTTTTACAAAAACTTCTGTAGAAAGTGCAGAGCGAAACCATTCCGGAAGTTTAAAAAAGTTGCCAATGACCAAACCAATTATCAAACTAAAAATTACAGCTTCGAGATTGATGGATTTTATGGCTGCATTTCCAGCCAGAATAAGGGCAATTAGAGTTAAGATATATACTACAGGAAAAGTAAATAGAAAATATCTTACAGGTCTTCCAATCAAAAAAGTACCCAGCGTACCAATGGAAATAAAATATATAAATTGAATAAAAAGAATTTCAAGGTTTTGAAGATCGAATACTTTTGTTTGTAAATCGGCAGGGTTTGACCAGTTAAAAACGGGAACTTCGGGAAGAAATATAAAAAGTGAAATCCCGATGATTATAAATCCCAGAATTACAACAGTCCAGTCTTCGTGGATATTAAATTTTTTAGATTGAGTTGACATATTTTTGATTTGATTATTCTAAGAATTATCGATTCTAAGATTTTATTTCAATTGCCTCGAGCTTCATCTAGAGGTAACCAATTTGCAAACAGAAAAGGCTTTAGCCGAATAAAAAGTTTGGCTAAAGCCTTCTTTACTTTTAATTTTTAAAACCTCCAGCTACTGCTGGAGGTAATTTATTTTTGATATGAAAAACCTGTCGGGTTTGTTATGTTTAATTACAGATCAACAAAGTATTTTTGTTTACCAAAGTCGAATTCGTAATAAGTTAGATTTGGCCATAAAGGTTTAATTAATCCTTTTTCCCAGTTTTGTAAAGCAGTTTGTAATTCTTTTACTTTTTCAGGATTTTTTGAAGCCAGATCCGTAGTTTCAGATTTGTCTTTGGCTAAATTGTATAACCAGGTTTCATGGGTTTTACCGCTGATGATTAATTTCCAGTCACCGCTTCTAATAGCTTTTGCATCGCCGGAACGCCAGTATAAATTTTGATGTGCTTGTTTATTATTATTGACAACATCAACTAAATCAACTCCGTCGTAAACACGGTCTTTTGGCAAGCCTGAATGTGTTACGGCTGCAATTGTGCTGAAAATATCCAGTGAACTTACAGGTGTTTTATAAATAGTATGCGGTTTTATTTTTCCTTTCCACGAAAGTGCAAACGGAACATTTACACCGCCTTCAAAATGAGAAAATTTACCTCCTTTTAATGGCGCATTTGTTGTCGCATAAGTATAATCGGCACCGCCGTTGTCGCTGGCGAAGAAGATTAAGGTGTTTTCTTCCAGACCTTCTTTTTTAACTTTGGCCCTGATTCTTCCAATAGCGTCATCAAGAGCGCTGATCATGGCAAAATAAACACGTTTGTTTTCGTCTTTTACATTTGGGAAACGATCGTAATATTTTTTACGAACCTGAAACGGCGTGTGCGGCGCATTAAATGGAACGTAAAGCAAAAACGGTTTGTTTTTGTTTTTATCGATAAAAGCTTCGGCTTCTTCTGCAAATTTTTCAGTCAGGTATTTCTTTTCGTCAATAATGGTGCTGTCACGGCGGATTTGTCCAGTTCCTACACGGCCATTACCCCAAATCGTTTTATCGGTAAAATCGGTATGGTGATGGTTGATAATATCCGGATTATTATCTTCCGGCGCAAAAAGCGAAAACGCCTGATAAAAACCGTAATGATAATCGAAGCCTCTGTCTAAAGGAAAAAATCCTTTGTTGTGCCCCAAATGCCATTTCCCAATAATGGCGGTACTGTAACCTTGTTTTTTTGCTAAATCAGCAAAAGTAATTTCAGATTTTGGAAGTCCCTGAGTAGCGATTGAGGCATCGTTTGGATATTCAATTTTTGGATTTAAACGCCAGCTGTTTGTATTGAGAAGATACTTAAAAGCATAATATTCTAAGTTGTTTTTAGGATATCGGTCTCCGGGCTGATATTCATGTCCGAAACGTTCCTGATAACGGCCCGTTAACAATCCGGCGCGCGAAGGCGAACAAATAGAAGACGAAACATAGCCGTCTGTAAAAGTTACGCCAGATGCAGCAAGTGAATCAATTTGTGGCGTTGGCGTTGATTTTCCGCCGTATAAAGAAATATCATATTTGCCTAAATCATCGGCAAGGAGAATGATAATGTTGGGCTTTTTTTCTGAAGCTGCGGAAGTATCTTTCTGGGAAAGAAATGCTGCTTTTCCTTCGGCTAATTTTTGGTCGGGTTTAATTAACGTTCCATCGGTATTAATGGGCCAGAATAAAAATGCAGCCAGAATAAGAAGCACTATTAAAATGGATATTACAATTTTGGTTATTTTTTTATAGACTGCCATTATGGTTAGTTTAGTTTTGAATTAAGTTTATTTAGAAGCCAAAGCCACATCAACATCTTTTTTTAAATCGTTGAAACCATCTTTTTTGAAAACAATTTTGCCATTTTGATATAATATCAGAGTTGGAAAAACTTTAATCGTTTTTAAATCGGCAATTACCTGCGGACTGGTTTCAAGATCAATTTCTACGATTTTTAAATTCTCGCCGTATTGTGTTTTGATCGTTTCTAAAACGGGTTTTACTTTTGTGCACGCGCCGCAGTATTTCGATCCAATGTCGACCAAAACAGTTTTGTTGTCAGCAACGATTTTATTGTATTCTGTAAGGGTTAATTTGCTTTTGGAACTGGCATAAAAAGGTTTTCCGTTTCCAATCCAGTTGGCAATACCGCCTTCCAGACTATAGGCTTCTTTAAAACCGTTTTTTAATAATTCATCGGCGAGCCAAACGCTTCTTCCTGCTCCAATAGAGTAGGTGAAAACGGGTTTTGATTTGTCTAGTTTTGCAACTTGTTCGGCATAATTTTTTGATTCTAAATTGAAGTTTACTGCGCCGTTAATATGGTTTAAAGCAAATTCTTCGGGACCTCGCGCATCAATTATCTGAGGCTTTTTTTCTGCCTGAATTTTGCTGTAGAAAATATCAAGCGAAACGGTATTGGAGCTTTTACTCTGCGAAAATGCCGCGATTGCAAAAAGCAGAATCAAGGCTGTAATGCTGTTTTTGATTTTATTATTTTTCATAATGAAAATGTTTTGATAAAAGCGGGCAGCGTATTCAAGGTTAATTTTGAATACACTGCCGTACTTTATGTTTACTTATTTTTTTGAAGATTATGCCTGCTCTAAAACCGGCGTTTGTTCGACTGGCTGTTCAACAGTATTTTCGACTGGTTTGGCTTTTAACGGAAATGACAATACGCCTTCGGCAAGAGAACTTCCTTCTTTTTTAGATTTGAATATCGGCCATAAAAATTGTGCGTACCATTCTTCTTGTTTGTATGATTTTGTTCCGTAAGATTCCGGGAATTTACGAGTGATTAATCCGGTTCCGAAAATCATGTCCCAAATGAAAAACATGTTTCCAAAATTTCCTTTAAAATGACCAACACCGTCTCCGCTTGTATCGGCGTGATGTGCGTGGTGTGTTGCCGGAGTAGAAATCAATCTTTCTAAAACCCATGCAATTGGATGTAAAACTTTGTATTTATAAAATGGTTTGTCCCAGGCAATACTTGAATGCGCACCTAATGTGATGAAACTTTTAATTACCAAAACAAATAAAGCTGGTAATCCTAAACCTAAATACGTTAAGGTTGCTGTTAAATAAATCTGCGAAAAGAAAATTGTATAAATAAAGTTTTGTCTGGATGCCATTGCCATTCCCATGTACGGAGCTGAATGGTGCGTTCTGTGAAAACGCCATAAAAATGGAACCTGATGGTGTAATCTGTGGTACCAGTACTGCGTTAAATCATCGGCAATTGCGATTAAGAAAAATCCTCCCCAAAACGGAACCCATGATAATGCATTTGCTGCATCTGGCAATAAATATGGTAAGGCTGTTAAGCTGAAAAAAGCAATTACAGGCGGTAAAAGCAATTTTGGAGCTAAGAAACAAACAATGTCTATTTTGCGTTCTTCGCCAGTCCATTCATCATCATATAAACCTGCAGCAAATTCTATAATTCCCAAAACTACCATGAAAACGGTTAATCCCCAGGTGCGGATATTTTCGAATGCCGGTTTTGCAAATTCTAAAAACGAAGGCAGTGTAATATGCGATTCGCTTACCGCTCCGCCCGTTAATTTAAAATAAAGGTAAATTGCCGCTACCGGCAGTGAATAAATAAAAAAACTGATCGCTAAATCTCTTGTTAATTTTTCTTTTTGAACTATTGCCATGATTTCTTATTTTAAAAATTGATTAATTAATACTAAACCCCCGGCTAAAATTACCAGTGGAACCAGAAATAAAATTGCTCCTACTACAATCTTCTTTCCTATAATTTCGTAGTCTACTCGTTTCATGATTTTATAAATTTTATTTTGTTTTTATTGAAAATCAGTTATTTGTGGTATAAATGTAAATAAAATATTCTATCTCTATAGAATTAGTAGTATTTATAATGTATCTTTTACCAATTTTGCAATTTATTTTATAATTCTGTTTAAAGTCAGAAATTTTTAACCCGCAGAACTTTTAATTCTGCAGGTCAAGAATACATTAATTACTGCTTCCTGTATCAGCTGGTTTGGTTACTTGTTTTACCAAATCTTGTAATGTTTTACCTTTGTCAGCAGCAGTATTGTGAATTCTTCTGTTGTACACATCCTGCCAGTCAATTAATGGATACACATTGTTTTCTTTTGCCTGTTCGTCAAATAATTTTTGAAGTTCAGCCAGTTTTTCCGGATACTTTTTAGCCAGATTGATGCGCTCGTTAAAATCTTCGTTTAGGTTGTATAATTCCCAAACATCAGTATCAAAATTACTTGCAGCAGGTTTTTCATTTTTACCTAATGATTGTTTTACGGCAAATGAATCTGGTAAATGTGCAGCAGCAGCTTTCCATCCGTCTTTATAAATAGCTCTGTTGCCAAAGATATAGTAGTACTGAACTTTGTGTAAAGATTCTGCTTTTGGATTATCCAATGAAGCTTTGAATGTAGATCCCTGAATAATATCTTGTTTAATATTTCGGATATATTCCGGAGCAGTAATTCCTGCAATATCTAAAGTCGTTGGCAGTAAATCGGTTACGTGGCTGTATTGATTTCTGATACCGCCTTTGTCTTTAATTCCGTTTGGATAAAATACAATCAGCGGATTGCGGGTTCCTCCTTCAGAATGTGCATCTTGTTTCCAGTTTTTGAAAGGAACGTTTGTTGCCTGCGCCCATCCTAAAGGATAGTTGGTATTAAGACCTTTTGCAGTTCCAATTTCGCCAATGTTGTTTAAATTGCTTTGAAGGTTTTCTTCATCTGATTTTCCTTGTGAAAATAAACTCTGGTTGATCGTTCCCTGCAAAGTTCCTTCTTTACTGGCTCCATTATCTCCAATTGCCACAAAAATCAGAGTATTATCAAGCTGATTGGTTTCTTTTAAATAATTAACCACTCTTCCAATTTCATAATCCGTATAAGTCAGGAATCCGGCATAAACTTCCATGAATCTTGCGTACACTTTCTTTTGGTCAGGAGTTAGTTTTTTCCATTCTGTAATAAGCGGATTGCGTTCTGGCAATACAGCATTAGCAGGAACAGTTCCTAATTTCTTTTGATTCGCTAAAACTTTTTCGCGGTACACATCATAACCTTCGTTAAATTTACCTTTGTATGCGTCGCTCCATTTTTCAGCTACCTGATGAGGTGCGTGAACAGCTCCCGGCGCATAGTATAAAAAGAAAGGTTTTCCCGGCGCCGCTTTTTGCTGTGTTTTAATATAGCTGATGGCTTTGTCTGTAATCAATTCATTTAAATGGCGTCCGTCAGGTTTAATATGAGTCTGATCTTCCACTAAATCAGGATTGTATTGGTCTGTCTGCGAACCCAGGAATCCGTAAAAATGATCGAAACCTTTTCCAGTCGGCCATCTGTCAAATGGTCCTGCGTCTGTAGCTTCTTCATCAGGAGTTACACCATATTTTCCAACGGCAAAAGTGTTGTAACCGTTGTCGCGTAAAATTTCGGCAATTGTTCCTTTATCCGAAGGAATTCTTCCGTCCCAGCCAGGAAAACCAGCTGATAAAACAGTGTGAGAAAAGCCGCTTACGTGAACTCTTCCAGAATTTCTTCCGGTTAATAATGCAGCACGTGTTGGCGCACAAATAGCAGTAGTGTGGAAGTTTGTATAACGTAAACCGTTATTTGCCAGATTATCAAAAGTAGGCGTATTGATTAAACCTCCAAAAGCACTTGAAGCTCCAAATCCAACATCATCCAATAATATCCAGACAATGTTTGGAGCACCTTTTGGCGCTTTTACCGGATCTGGCCAGTATTCTTTAGAATCAGCCAGTGTTTTGCCAATTGTACCTTTAAATTCTTCTTTTTCTTGTGCAATTCCTAGTTGTGCAACCAGAATTGCAGTAATCAAAAGCCCTTTTTTAGAGCTTTTAATTATAGCGTTATTCATAATTTTTTTCATCTTTAATAGTTTTTTGGTTTATGGTTCAAGTTTAATATCCAGGGTTTTGCGGCAAACCTGCCGGATCAATATTTCTTTCACTTTGTGGAATAGGGTAAAGGTTGTTTCTTTCTGAAACTGAATTTTTAGCTGTTACTTTTTTCACTTCGGTAACCAGAGTTCCCCATCGGACTAAGTCAAACCAGCGCTGTCCTTCCTGAACGAATTCTTTTTTGCGTTCTTCCTGAATGGCTGCTCTAAAACCTGCCTGATCTAATCCAGCTAAATCTACTGTTGGGTCTGGTGTTGTAATGGCTTTTCCGAAAGCTCTTCTTCGCACCTGATTCAGCAGTTCAAAAGCTTCAGGAGTTGGTGTGCCTTGTTCGTTTATGGCTTCTGCCAAAGACAATAAAATGTCGGCATAACGAATAATAGGGAAATTGATTGCTACGTTTCCTGGTGTCGCCAAATTGGTTAAATCCAGATATTTTTTAAAAATTGGTTTAGGAAAAGTGTACAATGTTCCGGTTGTTGGGTTCAACAGCTGTTTAGCATAACTTACATCTCTGCGGGTATCTCCGGGAGCATAAATATCATAAAACAAAGCTACATCCGAAATAATATCTGCCGGTTCTGTTGCTGTAAAACCTGTAAAAGAAGTCGCTTGAAACGTACTGCCGCTTGATCCGTTTCCGGCCTGATTCGGCTCAAACTGAACAGAGAAAATATGTTCTTTTCCGTTCTTTTTTGTTTTAGTAAAAATGTCCTGAAAGTTTTCGAATAATGCATATCCGTAACCTCCATTAATTACTTCTCTCGATTTTAAAATTGCATTAGGCCAGTCTTTTCTTGTCAGATAAACTTTTGCTAAAATTGCTTTTGCCGCACCAGATGTTGCGCGTCCTGCATCTGCAGCAGTATATGTGGCAGGCAGTGCTTCTGCAGCTGTTAAGTCAGAAATAATTTGGGCATACACTTCGTCTACAGTTCTTCTTTTTGTTTTTAAACTTTCAAGCTCGATTGTAGTAGGCTCATGCAGAACAATTGGCACGCCTCCCCAAATACGAACAGCCTGAAAATAAAGAAGACCTCTAATAAATTTGGCTTCGTTGATTAATCTTGTCTTAACGACTTCAGATCCTGATACTTTTGGGATATTATCAATAGAAACATTGGCTCTGTTGATTCCTGCATAAATTTGTCTCCACGCTACCTGAACACGGTCGTTAGTGGCATCATGAGTTAAACTGCTCATCGCTCTAACCTGCGGGTTTGTTGCCGAAACTCCGGCAGCAGCATAATCAGAACCCATATCGGTTAAGAAATATAGGTTTCTTCCAAATAAACTCTGCTCACCCGGATCAAGGCTTAATGAAGCATATACGGCAGTTACACTTGCAACGGCATCGTCTTGGGTTACGAAGTATTGATCTTCGGTAACAAATGAGGTTGGTGTTACCTCAAGGTCCGTGCACGCTACTAATAAACCGGCACTAAAAAGGAATGTTATAATACTCTTTTTCATTTTATATTTTTTTTACTTAGAAAGTTACGTTCAGGCCCGAGATGAATGTTTTTGCGTTTGGATAAGAACCAAAATCAATTCCCGGATATAAGTTGTTTTGTTCGTATGAACTTACCTCAGGATCATAGCCTGTATATTTTGTCCAGGTCACTAAATTTTCTGCCGATACATAGAATTTAACACTTTTCGCTCCCAGTTTTTTAGAAGCGCTTTTTGGTAATGTATACCCCAGTGTGATTAATTTTAAGCGTAAGAAAGAAGCATCTTCTACATAACGCTCAGAAACAATTCCAAGTGGTGAACTTGTCGCTCTCGGAATTTCGTTGCTTGGGTTTGTCGGTGTCCAGCGGTCTTCAAGAGTCACATTAGCATTTGTTCCAAGAGTTGAAATTTCTAACTGCTGATTTAAAGCGTTGAAGATTTTGCCGCCGTAAGATCCCTGAAAAGAGAAATTCAAATCAAAATCGTTATACGAAATCGTGTTGCTGAAACTGCCCACAAATTTTGGCTGAGACGAACCTAAATCTCCTTTATCAAGAGCCGTAATTACGCCGTCTCCATTTGTATCAACATATTTTCTGTCTCCAACTTTTGTATTGGCCAAACTGTTGATTTTTGGCTGCGTATTCACTTCTTCCTGCGTCTGGAAAATTCCGTTTGTTTTGTATCCCCAGAAAGTTCCCAACGGCAGACCTACTTTTACCGTTACAGGCTGCTGCTGTAATAATGAACCATTTGGTACAACAGGAAAGAACTGATCTACACTGTTACCAATAGAAGTAACTTTGTTTCTATTTGCAGAAAAAACAATGTTAGAATTCCATGAGAATTTTTCTGTTTTTAGGTTTTCTGTATTTAAACCAATCTCGATACCTTTATTTTCTACACCGCCAATATTTTGAAGTACAGTTGCATATCCAGAAGTTAAAGGCACAGGAACACTGATTAATAAATCATTTGTTTTTTTGTAATACACATCAAAAACAAAATTGATTTTTCGGTCTAATAATGATAAATCTAAACCAACGTTATACTGATCTGTTTTTTCCCATTTTAAATCCGGATTAGCCAGTCGGGTAGGAGCTAGTCCTGTGTATAAAGTGCCTCCAAAAGAATAATTTACAGATCCCATTTGAGCCAGGGCAAGGTAATTTCCAATTTCCTGGTTTCCTGTTGTTCCGGCTGTAATTCTAAGTTTAGCTTCGGTTACGCCTTTTATGTTATTAGCAAATTCTTCATCAGTAATATTCCAGGAGAAACCTGCAGATGGGAAATAACCCCAGCGGGATTTTGAACCAAATCTTGAAGAACCATCGGCACGTGCAGAAAGTGTAAAATTATATTTTCCTCTATATGAATAATTGACTCTTGCCAGCCATGATTTCAGTACACTTTCAAAAGCATCGCTGTATGGTTTTACAGCTACACCATCCTGCAGAGCATTATAAGTATTCGCATCGTTTACAAACGTATTGGATCCTGCTGTTACGACTTCACCTTTAGTATATTGTAATGTATAACCTCCTAAAGCGGAAAATTTATGATTTTCGCCAAAGTTGGTGTTGTAATTCAATGTGTTTTCATTTAATACTGAACTTACTAATCGATCTCCAATAGAAGCCAGACCTTTTGTTCCGGCACCATTTGAAGTATTTGACGGAGCATAATAATTTTGTTTTGTACTAATAACGTCGCCGCTTACCGCTACTTTTGCCGTCAGTTTTTTAGTGATTTTGTATTCGCCAAATAAGCTCGTTAAGATTCTGTTGATTTTGGTTTCGTTTATTGTGTTTTCTAAATCATTAATCGGATTTGGAACAAAACCATTTACAGATGTCGCATACGGATTGTTGGTTACGTTGTAACTTCCGTCAGGATTTCTGATAGGAACAACCGGAGCAGTTAGTAAAACACTTACTAACGGGTTTGGATTTCTTCCGCCGCTGCTGTTTGTTCCCACGCCATTTGATACAGAATTGCTGTAGTTAGCATTTACGCCGAATTTGAAATTCTGAGAATAATTTTTTTCGTAATTGGCTCTAAGTGAAATTCTTTTAAAATCTGATGCTAAAACAATTCCTTCCTGATCAAAATATCCCGCAGAAATGGAGTATCTGGATCTTTCGTCGCCGCCAGAAAATGACAATTGATGGTTTTGTACCGGAGTTGCTTTTCTAAACGCAGCCGACTGCCAGTCGTAGCTTCCTGAATTTTTAAAAGCTTCGATTTGAGCATCAGTAAACGAAGGTGCCTGACCAATACTTGCCTGAACATCGTTTCTTAAACTTGCCCATTGGCTGGCATTCATTATATGAAGTTTTTTAGAAATATTCTGCACTCCAAAATATCCCTGATATGAAATATTGTCCTGACCTTTTGTTCCTTTTTTGGTAGTAATAATTACCACACCATTTGCACCGCGGGAACCATAAATTGCCGTTGCCGAAGCATCTTTTAAAACTTCAATAGATTCAATGTCGCCGGGATTTATTGTCGACATAACATTTAAACTCGCTCCGGCATTAGAAACTCCGGCAGAACTATTATTGTTATCATTGTAAATTAAAATTCCATCTACTACATATAAGGGTTCATTACCTGCTGTAATAGAGTTTCCGCCGCGGATACGCACGCTCGAAGATGCACCCGGACGACCAGAACTTTGTGTAACTACCACACCAGATACTGCGCCGCGAAGTAAATTATCTGCCGATGAGGTTACTTGAGATAAGTTGGCTTTTGGCACCGAAGCTACTGAGCCTGTAATATCTTTTCTTTTTTGAGTTCCGTAACCTACAACAACTAATTCATCTAACTCTTGTCTTTCTTCTTTTAGATGAATGATAACCGGATTTTTTTCGACTACAATTTCGAGTTTTTTATATCCAATATAACTAATGATTAAGGTGTAAGGAAATTTCTGACCCGTCTGAAAATAAAATTTTCCTTCAGTATCTGTCTGCACGCCGTGTGTTGTACCTTTAATGTTTACTGATGCGCCTATAATAGGCTGATTTGTAATGTCATCGACTACAGTTCCGTCGAGTTTTGACTGAATAAGCGGTGTTGTATTTTGTGCCTGAAATTGCAGGGATGTTAACAAAATTGTAACCCATAAAATGAGGTTTATATTTTTTTTCATTTCTTTGTAATGGTTTAAATAATTAACAAGGCGCCCTGAGCGTTGAATTTTCAACCCTCTAACTGTTTCCTTGATTTAGTGATAAATGTTCTTTAAGCCCCGCCATTTCTGTTGCCGCAGAAATGGCTTTTCTTTTTATTTACAGCAGCATCTTTGCATTGTTTTCATTTTAGTTTTTTTAGTTGGTTAATTTTTTTCTTTTTAAAACACAGATATATTCAAAATCTTTTGCTGCAGTTTAGGCATCAATTAGATATTTGTAATTCAGTAAAAATAATCAGGTGGTGAAATTGAGATTTCGTTTTTTAGATTCTGTATCAATCTTTATAAAACGAATGGGTAGTGTTGGTAATTAACAACAGAAGCACATATAACAAAAAGTGTTATAAGTATATTTTTTAGGAAGAATATAATACGATATGCTTTCGGCTGTTTTCACAATATAGTTTTTTTGGTTTCAAATATTTATTTACAAACTCTACTAATCCTATAGACAAAGTTAATTTTAATATAATAAAAACCAAAAAAATGTTTGCTTTTTTTTGAAAAGGGAAGTGTTTTAAAAGAAAATTTTAAAAATATTTTTTGCTTGAGGCCATTATTTACAAGGGTTTGTAAGCAGTTTTGCAGTTTTTTAAAATGTTAAAAAAAATTATAACCCGCTCGTTAAATTGTAGTATTTTTTACTTGTTTTTAATTGTTTAATACCGTTTTAAATATCCAGAATGAAGCTCAAAAGAGAAATAAAAAGGTAATTTTAGACTTGAAATGTAATTTATAATAAAAACAAGGTTCATTTTGAAAGTTGATTTTGAATAAATTAGAGTAATTTTATACAGTATAAAATAAAATTTAATTTTTTTAACCATCCTACGAATAAATACTTATATTTGTAATAAGTATTTATACTTAGTTTTTTTCACTCGAATAAAATGATAGAAGTTAGTAAAGCCATAGAATTAGTTGAAGCGAATAGCACTAAAATGTCCACAAAGCAGATTTCAATACATAAAGCTTTGGGATATGTTCTGGCAGAGAAAGTAATTTCGCCAATTAATATGCCTCCATTTCGCCAGTCGGCTATGGATGGATACGCTTTTACACATAGTATTCGACACCAATACGATATAATTGGAACATCTCAGGCAGGAGATCACAATAATATAAAAATAAAAAATACCGAAGCAATCCGAATTTTTACCGGTGCTTTTGTTCCGGATGATGCAGATACAGTTGTAATGCAGGAAAACGTAATGGCAAACAAAAATTCAATTTTGATTGCTGCAATGCCGGAAAAATTTTCAAACGTTCGTCCAAAAGGAGAACAAATTGCAAAAAATGATGTGGTTTTTGAGGCAGGAACACTGCTTAGTCCTGCCGCAATAGGATTTCTGGCTGGATTAGGAATTACACAAGTTGAGGTTTATAAAAAACCTAAAGTCGCCATTTTGGTAACAGGAAACGAATTAGTACAACCGGGAAAAAAACTAAAAAAAGGAAAGATTTTTGAAAGTAATTCAATTATGCTTGAAGCAGCGCTTCAGACTATCGGAATTCAAAAAACAAAAGTTTATCACGTAAAAGATAATTTAAAAGCGACAAAAAAAGCTTTAAAAAGCATTTTAAAAAAATATGATATTGTTCTTATTTCCGGCGGCATTTCTGTTGGAGATTATGATTTTGTAAAAGAAGCTTTATTACAAAACGAAGTAAAAGAACTTTTTTATAAAATCAATCAAAAACCGGGAAAACCAATGTTCTTTGGTTCAAAAGATGAAACTTTGGTTTTTGCCCTTCCGGGAAATCCGGCTTCATCGCTGACTAATTTTTATATTTATGTACTGCCGGCTATAAAAAACAGAATAGGATTTTCTGAAATTCATAAAACAAAATTAGTTCGAAAGTTAAATTCAGATATTAAAAATGATACTGGGAAAACATTATTTCTAAAAGCAAAATACGACGAAACTAATGTAACTGTCTTAGGCAGTCAAAGCTCAGCCATGCTGAATACATTTGCAGCGGCCAATAGTTTATTAATAGTTCCTCAAAATATAGAAGAATACAAAAAAGGACAATTAGTAACTTTACTGCCAATTGATTAGATTTTATGAAAATAGAGTCAAGAATAAAGGGAATAGATTTTTGAGTAAGATGATGAAAAACGGTATATAAATAAAAACATATAGCAAGAAAAACGATTAAACAGTTAACCAAATAAACGATTAAACAAAAAAATGAGTCTCCTAAGTTCCGAAAATATATTTTTATTCAGTTTTGCCTTAATCGTAATTGCATTTTTATATTCAAGTGTTGGGCACGGCGGAGCTTCAGGATATTTGGCTTTGATGAGCATATTTGCCTTTCCGGTTTCGATCATGAAACCATCGGCTCTATTATTGAATTTGTTTGTTTCGAGTATTTCGTTCTTATTTTATTATCGTAAAAATTATTTCAAGCCCAAACTGTTTTATCCATTTGCTATAGCGTCAATTCCGGCGGCGTTTATAGGAGGTTTTATAACACTGGATAATGCAATTTATAAAATCGTACTAGGAATTGTATTAGTCTTTGCTGCACTAAGATTATTTGGCGTATTTAATTTTAAAGAAAAAGAAGAAGTAAAAATAAACCTGCCGTTTGCTTTAGCCATAGGTTTTGCAATTGGATTATTATCAGGAATGCTGGGAATTGGCGGCGGTATTATTCTAAGTCCAATTTTATTATTTCTGGGATGGGCATCTGTAAAAGAATCGGCGGCGATTTCAAGTCTGTTCATTTTTGTGAATTCGACTGCAGGAATGCTGGGTTTCTTTTTGGGAGGAAAAACGATCCCAATAGAAAGTTTTTATCTTGTTCCAATTGCTGTTGTAGGAGGAATGCTTGGCGGATTTTATGGTAGCGGCTCTTTCTCAAACAGAACATTAAAAATGGTTTTAGGAACTGTGATTTTGATGGCAAGCATCAAATTGATTTTTCCTTGAAATTAAAAAGAATTTAAACACATAGAAACATAGATTTTATATTAAAAAAAGATTAAATAGATAACTCGTTATCACACATAGTCTATGTTTGTTTATGCAAGTGAAACGCCTTTAAACACAAAGAAAAACTATGTTTCTATGTGTTTAAAACAAAACCTGAACGATATGGAAACACTAACAACATTTATTCTTTGCGGAGGAAAAAGCTCCAGAATGCAGTCAGAAAAAGGATTGGTTTTGTTTCAGCACAAACCGTTTATTGAACATATAATTCAGGCAATTCTGCCTATTACAGAGCAGATAAAATTAATTACAGCATCAAAAGAATACGATTATCTGCCGTATGAAAAAATACCGGATCTGGTTTTAGATAAAGGACCATTAGGCGGCATTTATACCGCATTATCCCATTCTGAAACCGAATTCAATCTGATTTTAAGCTGTGATATTCCGTTAATTTCAACCGAATTATTACAGGAATTAATATCAAAACATACCGAAGAAGCCGGTATTACTGTTTTTGCTTCAGAAAGTAAAACACATCCATTAATTGGAATTTATTCAAAAAAAATTCTTCCGATTATCAAAAGTGCAATTGAAGCTGATGAATTGAAAATGATGGATTTGTTGGCAAAAGTACCGCATCAGATTTTAAATATAGAAGAAAGCGAAAATTTTCATTTGACCAATATTAATTCAGCCGACGAATTAAATGATCTGAATATCAATTTAAGTTAAAGATTATGCAAAACTTAAAAACACCAAAATTGACAATTGTTGGCGCAGGTCCGGGCGACGTTGAGCTGATTACGATGAAAGCCATAAAAGCTTTAAAAAGTGCCGATGTAGTTTTGTATGACGCTTTAGTCAACGAAGAATTATTAGAATATGCATCAAATGCAGAAATTGTTTTTGTTGGAAAACGATTAGGATGCCATGCATACACACAAGATCAAATTAACGATTTGATCGTTTCAATGGCAAAAACTCACGGACACGTTGTGCGCTTAAAAGGAGGAGATCCGTTTGTTTTTGGAAGAGGAAGCGAAGAAATCGAGTTTGCAGAAGATTTCGGAATTGAAACTGCTATTGTTCCCGGGATTTCATCGGCTTTGGGAGTTCCCGCTTCGGTTGGAATTAGTTTAACACAGCGCAAAGTTGCCGAAAGTTTCTGGGTTATTACAGGAACAACATCCGATCATAAATTATCAAAAGATGTTCATTTGGCTTCAAAATCGGCAGCTACAGTGGTTATTTTGATGGGAATGCACAAGTTGAACGAAATCATTTCGATTTATCAGGAAAACAGAAATGACGATTTACCGATCGCCATCATTCAAAACGGAACAAAAAATTCAGAACAAAAAGTGATTGGAACTATCAATACAATCACTAAATTGGTTGCTGAAAAAAATATATCATCGCCAGCAATTATTGTGATTGGCGAAGTAGTGAGAAATACTTCGAGCTGGATTTCCTATTTTCAGGAACATTTTGAAGACGAATTCATTTTTCAGAATTTAAATTTATAAAAATGATCGAGATTAAATATTTTGGAGCTGTTGCCGAAAAAACAAAATGCGAATTCGAAAAATTATCTTTTTCCGGAGAATTGTCTCTGCAAAAACTATTGCAGGATTTAAACGAAAAATATGAGTTTGATTCACTTACTTTCAGCGTGGCAGTCAATCAAAAAATAATTTCAAAAAAAGCAGATTACACTTTGCAGACAAGTGATATTGTTGCTTTATTACCGCCGTTTGCAGGAGGATAAAGAGTATGGAAACATCAAATCGATATAACCGACAAATGATTCTTCCTGAAATTGGGGAAGATGGGCAGCACAAATTAGCAAAAGCTAAAGTTTTGGTTATTGGAGCCGGAGGTTTGGGTGCCGCAATTCTGCCATATTTAGCTGCAGCCGGAGTAGGAGAGATTGGAATTGTTGATGATGATGTTATTGAGATTTCAAACCTACACCGTCAGGTAATTTACAAAAGTTCGGCAGTTGGAAAATCTAAAGCAAAAGAAGCCAAACAAATGATTTCTGAATTGAATCCGCTGGTAAAAGTAAAAGCCATTTCGGAGAAATTATCAGGAAAAAATGTTCTTACTTTATTCGAAAAATATGATATTGTTGTAGATGCGACAGATACTATTTCGATTAAATATTTAATAAACGATGCTTGTCTGATAACTAATAAGCCAATGGTTTACGGATCTATTTTTAGATTTCAGGGACAGGTTTCGGTTTTTAATTATCAAAACGGACCAACGTACAGATGTTTGTATCCAGATGAAAACTCGAATGCTTTAAATTGTGAAGATGCAGGCGTAATTGGAGTTTCAGTTGGAATTATTGGAATGTTTCAGGCCAATGAAATTTTAAAAATGATTCTTGGAATTGGAGAAGTTTTAAGCGGTAAAGTATTAGTCTATAATATTTTGAATAACGAACAGCAAAAATATGATTTTGATAAAAGTGATTTTCAATCGATAAGCAGAGAAACATTCGAAGAAAAATACAATAAATGGGAAGTTGAAGAAGTAAGCTTTGAATCTGTTTTAGATGAAATAAACAGAGATGAGCTTCTTTTTATTGATGTTAGAAATATTGATGAATCGCCAAAAATTACTTTGAAAAATCAATTTCAGATTCCGTTAATGCATTTAGAAAAAGAAATCGAAAAACTGAATAAAAGCCAAACGATTTATATTTTCTGCCAGTCCGGAATTAGAAGTAAAATCGCAGTAGAATTGCTTCAAAAACATCAATTTAAAAATGTAAAAAGTATTGCTGGAGGGGCTTTAGCAATGAAACAATTATTACAGGAAATAAAAATATAGTTACAGATTATTATTGAGTTTGTCACCCTGAGCGGAGTCGAAGGGAGTACCAATTAGACGTGGGCTTCGACTCCGCTCAGCCTGACAAAAGCAAAAAAATCCTTTTAATCTGTGGCAAAAAAAAACATAAAAAATGAGTAAAAATGTATTTGTTGAAGGGCCTATTTCTCCTGAGTTTATAGCCGAGTCGATTGCGAAACACCAATCCAAACACACGATTGGAGCCCACAATATTTTTTTAGGACAAGTTCGTGCCGATGTAATTCATGACAATACCGTCGTGGCGATTGATTATTCGGCTTATACTGATATGGCGAATGAAGCTTTGTACACCATTCGTGAAAAAGCTTTTGCCAAATTCGATTTAACCTGTATGCACATTTACCACAGTCTGGGCATTGTAAAAGCAGGCGAAATCTGCTTGTTTGTTTTTGTTTCGGCTACACGCCGCAAACAAGTTTATGAAGCGACAGAAGCCATTGTAAACTGGATTAAATCCGATGTTCCTATTTTTGGGAAAGAAATGTTTGAAAACGATACATTCACTTGGAAACAAAATAGTTAATGGTAGATATTACGCATAAAATAAGCACATTAAGAAAAGCAACCGCAACGGCAATTGTAAAAGTCAGCAAACAGGAAACAATTGATGCAGTTGTAAATAATTTAGTGCCCAAAGGCAATGTGTTGGAAATGGCAAAAACAGCAGGATTGTTTGCGGTAAAAAATACACATTTGTCTATTCCAGACTGCCATCCAATTCCAATAGAATTTACATCAGTTGAATATAAAATTGAAGGTTTAGAAATTCAGATTATTTTTAATGTAAAAACGGTTTATAAAACCGGAGTTGAGGTCGAGGCTATGCACGGCGCATCAATCGTAGCGTTGACCATGTACGATATGTTAAAACCTATTGACAAAGAAATCGAAATTTCGACCATTAAATTGATTAATAAAGAAGGGGGAAAATCGTCGTTCAAAAATAAATTTCCGAATGTTATAAAAGCTGCGGTTTTCGTTTGTTCTGATTCAATTTTTGCAGGCGATAAAGAAGATCGTTCTGGAAAAACGATTGTAGAAAAACTGGATTCGTACGGAGTTGAAACTTCACATTATGAAATTATTCCAGATGAATTAGATATTATTCAGGAAAAAACTAAGACTTTCGCCAAAGAACATCAGCTGGTAATTTTTACAGGCGGAACTGGTTTATCACCAAGAGATGTAACGCCCGAAGCTTTATCGCCAATTTTAGAAAGCAGAATTCCGGGAATTGAAGAAGCTATCCGCAGTTACGGACAACAGAGAATGCCGTATGCAATGCTTTCCAGAAGCGTGGCAGGAACGTTGGGTAAAAGTTTAGTTTTGGCTTTGCCAGGCTCAACAAACGGAGTAAGAGAATCGATGGACGCTGTGTTTCCGCATGTAATGCACGTTTTTCATATTTTAAAAGGTAAAAACCATGACAGCCTCTAACACAATTTTGACGGACGGTTTTGGGCGCAGACACAATTATCTGCGCATTTCCCTGCTGGAAAAATGCAACCTGCGTTGTACGTACTGCATGCCGGCTGACGGAATTGCGCTTTCTCCAAAAGCCAGCTTAATGACGGCTGACGAGATTTTTGGTATCGCCCAGACTTTCGCACAAAATGGTGTTGACAAAATGCGATTAACAGGCGGTGAACCTTTATTGAGAAAAGACTTTCCTGAAATTGTTTCTAAATTAGCAGTATTAGATGTTTCTCTTTCCGTAACAACAAACGGAATTTTAATTGACCGCCATATAGACGTTTTAAAGCAGTTTAAAATCAAAAAAATCAATTTGAGTTTAGATACGCTCATTTCGTCAAAATTTAACGCTGTAACGCTTAGAAACCAGTTTGAGAAAGTAATAGACAATCTGCATCTGCTTTTAAATAATGATTTTCAGGTAAAAGTAAATGTTGTTTTGATAAAAGGTTTTAATGATAATGAAATTGTTGATTTTGTAAAACTGACACAGTTTCTGCCAATTTCGGTTCGGTTTATTGAATTTATGCCGTTTGCCGGAAACGAGTGGGACAGGAGTAAAATGGTTTCTCAGCAAGAGATTTTATCTTTGGTTGGAAATGTTTTTGCTGAAAATGAAATTCAAAAATTAGAAAACGAAAAAAACTTTACTTCAAGAA
This sequence comes from Flavobacterium sp. KACC 22758, assembly GCF_028736135.1. NCBI lineage: Bacteria > Pseudomonadati > Bacteroidota > Flavobacteriia > Flavobacteriales > Flavobacteriaceae > Flavobacterium > Flavobacterium sp. KACC 22758. The sequence continues at coordinate 4,046,129 of NZ_CP117878.1, read as the reverse complement.
ACTATAAAATTAAAGATTTCCATGGCGATTTCGGAATCATAAGTTCTATTACCAATCCTTTTTGTGACAGTTGCAATAGAATCCGCCTGACGGCTGATGGAAAAATAAAAAACTGTCTTTTCTCCAATTCTGAAACCGATTTGTTAACTCCTTTTAGAAATGGTGAATCCATTGAAAATTTGATTTCGGAATCTATTCAAAATAAAAAGAAAGTTCGCGCCGGAATGTCCGGCATTAATGAAATTAATGATCCTGCGCTTAATTCAGACAATCGAAGTATGATTGCGATTGGAGGATAAAAGTTAATTATGAATTGTTAATTATGAATTGTGAATTATTAAATAAAAAAAGCTCAACTTTAAGTTGAGCTTTTTTTATTTATTATTTTTTCTTTTTAGCTTTTGCCTTTTTTTTAGACTTTGCTTTCTTTTTTGCAATTTTTTTAGCTTTAGCTTTATCTTTAGCTTTTTTAGCTTTTTCTTTTTTCTTAGCGGCTGCTTTTAATTTTGCTTTTTTAGCTTTCTCCTTCTTTTTATCTTTTTTAGCCTTATCTTTTTTCTTTGCTGCTTTCTTTTTCTCTTTTTCCTTTTCTTTGTCTTTCACTTTTTTAGCTTTTTTATTTTTAGATTTATCTTCAGCTGTTTCTTCAGTTGAAGTAGTTTTTGCTGCGTTTTCTTCTTTTATTTCAGTTATTGGTTCTATAACTGCCGGTTTAACCACAGGTGCAGTAACTTTTTTTGCAGGTGTTCTGCGTACTGCTGTTTTTACTGTTGCAGCAGGAGCAGTTGTTTTTGCTGCTGGTTTAGCAGGTGCTTTTGTTGCAGTAGATTTTGCAGCGGCTGGTTTTGCAGCCGTTGTCGTTTTAGCTGGAGCTGCTTTGGCAGCAGTTGTTTTTGCTGGTGCAGCCGGCGTTGTTTTTGTCTCTTCTGCAGCAGGTTTTACATTTTCTGCAGCTGGAGAATCAGTTTTCTCAGGAGTAATTTCTTCGGGTTTGTTTTCCATATATTAAGTGCTTTAAATGAGTGTATTAATAGCAATGTAACCAAATTGTTAAATTTCGGTTAAGTAAAGATAATTATAAAACAAGCTTTCTAATGTTAAGTTTTTCGATATTTTAATGGATTAAATATCTGATTGTTAAAAAGTTAGTTTTTTGCCTAAAATTCTAAAGCTGATTTTCTTAACAATTCTACATGAAAAAATAGAAGAATTTGCTGTATAATAAGAGTTTTGCTGATAAGTTCTTTTGAAAACAGGTGCCCTAGCCCTGATGGAAGCTGCATCCTTTTATCGCGCCGCGGCGGATAAAAGATACAGCGGACAGCAGGAACAGCTCCTAATTAATATTGAAGTAACTTTTAGTTTTTTACTAATTCTAAAATTTTGAAATTGCTTTTTGGAGCTTCGCAAAGCGAACAGCAATACGTTTCGGGCAGATTTTCAAACAAAATACCTTTTGGAATTCCCTGAGTTTCGTCTCCGTATTCAGAATTGTAAAGCGTTAAACATTCCTGGCATTGATAAATATCTAATTGCGGTTTTTCTTTTTTCTGCTGATTTTCATTGGCTTCAGTTGTAGAATTTCCAAGTTCTTCAAAATATTTACGGCTTAATTCAATTAAAATTGTCGGAAGTTCCAGCTTGTCAATATCTTGTGAATGCACAATATATTCGCGAGTATTCGGATCAAAATTTCTCGCAAATAATACATTATAAGTATCTCTGATTTTGATAGATTCTAAAGCAGCCGGAAGTTCATTTTTTTCGATTACAATCGAAGTAAAATAATGTCCGTCGCGGTTGTATTCAGAAATTCCGAAATTCAATCCGTAGGTACTAATGTCGAATTGATCTAAAGTTCGAACTAGAAATGTTTTAAGATTCAAAGCCCATTCCATCGCAACAGGTAAATGCCAGTTGAGTTCTAATAAAGAATGACGAACATTGATGCCGCGTTTTCCCAGGAATTTTTCCCATTCCAGTTTTCGGTCTTTCGGAATTCCTTTTATAATAAAAGATTTCCAAGGCGTGATACAGATTTTTCCAATTTTGCACTCAAAACACAAATCGCACATTTCTTTCAGGAAATCCAAATCGTATAAATTATTCCTCCAGTACAATCCCAGCCAATATTGATCGATTCCCATTCTGTTCATTCCTTCGTAATACGGAAACGGATAAAACGGAATATTTAATGGTTTGTCAATCGTTCTGTTATTGGTATCTAAAACTTCACTCACCAATACGAAAAGCGTTTCTATATCAATTGAATCTTCTTCTGAGATTTTCTCAATTTCGTAATAAATCTTAGCCAAATCCCAGCTGTAAAGCAAAACAGGATAAACTTCTATTTTTTCCCATTTAGGAAGACGAATGTATAAATACCAATAATCTTCGTGTTCTGAAGCTATAAAATTCAAATGGCCAGTAAACAACGGAACCAATTGCTGTTTAGGGTCGGTTATGTTGACTTTTAGTTTTGGCTGTTCTTTAAATTCTTCTAAAATATATAAAAACCTATTTCCGGTAAGCCAGTTTGTATTTCTGAAAATATCAGTAGAAACATAAGACGAAACAATGTTGTTGCCGCTTTTTTGATCAGGATAAACAAAATGATGTTTTCCTAAAGTGGTTTTATCTAAAGATTTAAATCCTTTCGGAAAAATAATATCCTGTCTGGAACCAAACGAAATGGAATCCAAACCTTCTTCTAAAGCAATATTTACAACTTCTTGTAATTCTCCTGGCGAAATAACGCCTCCTTTTACTATTAATCTTGTTAGTTCCATTTTGTTTTTTTGTTTCAGGTTTTGCTTTGTTTCAGGTTTCACGTTTCCTTCAAGCGTGTCAGGCTGAGCGTAGTCGAAGACCGATTCTAATTGGAGCGCCCTTCGACTCCGCTCAGGGTTACATTGTGTTGAAACAAAACAAACTATTTACACTTCGCCAATATTTCCTTTACTTCCGTTTTACAGCTTCCACAACCCAATCCTGCGCCTGTGTTTTTGCATAATTCGGTAAAATCATTTACGCCGCTTTTTATGGTTTCTTCGATGTTTCCGGCTCCAACCTGACTGCACGAACAGACTAATTTTCCTAAAACCGGTTTTGCATTTGAACTTCCTCTTAAAAGCGTATTTCGTTTGTCTGATAATTCGATTTTGCTTTCAATCATCGTTTTAAATTCGGCAAACTCGTTTTTATCACCCATTAAAATGGCTCCAACCAAAAGATCGTCTTTAACGATGCATTTTTTGTAATAGCGTTTTTTAAGATCTGTAAAAACAATTTCTTCGTACGAATCGTCGTTTTCCGGAATTGTCAAATCGCCAATACTGCAAAGGTTGATATCTTCTAATTTTAAAATGTTCATTAAAATAGAACCTTTATAATAACTGCTGATATCGCCCGCAAGGTAATTGGCGAGAATATCGGCTTGTTCTTCGGCAGCAGAAGTGATTCCGAATAACTTATTATTAAATTCGGCTATTTCGCCAATTGCGAAAATATCAGGATTTGAAGTTTGTAAATACTGATTGACTTTAACGCCGCGTCCGCAGGCTAAACCGCTTTCACGTGCAATTTCGATATTTGGAATTGTTCCAATTGTATACACGATTGCATTTGCCGTAATGATTTTACCGCTTTTTAAAGCAATCTCAATTTCGTTTGGATTATCGGTTTCAAAAACAGTGCTGACTTCGTTATCAAAATAAATCTGAATGTCACGAAGCTGCACTTCTTCGGCCAGTAATTTGCTTGAAATTCGATCCAACTGACGCTCCATTAAACGTGAAGCTCTTTGAATTATGGTTGTTTTTACTTTTTTATGTTTTAAAGCCGCCGCCAATTCTAATCCTAATAAACCGCCGCCGATAATGACTACGTGCTGTTCTTCGGGCGGAAGATTAGTGCTGTCGAGATGTTTTTTCAATCGGTCAGCATCTTCTTTTCTTCTAACGGTAAATCGGCCGGGAAGATGAAGCTGTGCATTTTCCGGGACAAAAGGACGGCTTCCGGTTGCTAAAATCAGCGAATCGAAAGCGTGAATTTCACCCTGACTATCTAAAATTGTTTTTTTGCCGGTATCTATTTTATCAATAGAAACTCCGGATTTCATGGTGATATTGAGTTTATTGAGAGTTTCACCGTCCTTAACTTTTAAAAGCTGTTCCCAGGTGAATTCTCCTGTCATGTATTCTGGCAGTAAAACACGATTGTAAAACGGATTTATTTCATTCGAAAAAACGATAATTTCATCAGTCGAATTGAATTCGCGGTAGTTTTGAATGAATCGGAATGAAGCTGCTCCGGCGCCGACAATCCCAATTTTTTGAAACGGTTTTACATATTTTTTAATCGAAACGGTCGTGAATTTAAAATCAGGTTCTTTTGAAACGGGATCGACAACCGTATTGGTTAAATTATTGGTTCGGTTTAAATCATTTTCGAGCTGTTTTCCCCAATGCATGGGCAGGAAAACTACTTTTTCTTTAATAGAATCTGTAACTTTTGCTTTTACACGGACTTCTCCGTTTTTGCTTGAAATCACGACAATATCACCGTTTTTAATCTCGTTTTTAAAAGCGTCAATTGGGTTTATTTCTAAAACAGGACTCGGAATATGGGTTAATAATCTTGAAACTTTACCCGTTTTGGTCATTGTATGCCATTGATCGCGAATTCTTCCTGTCGTTAAAATAAAAGGAAATTCGTCGTTGGGCTGCACCGAAGTATTTTCGATAGAAACAGGCAGATTAAAAATGGCTTTTCCTGAAGGCGTATAGAATTTTTTATCCGTAAATAATCTTGGAGTTCCAGGATGATTATAATCTGGAACAGGCCATTGAAAAGTGCCTTCAGTTTTTAAACGGTTATAGTTTAAGAATGAAATATCAATATTGGTATTTTTGGTAAGGGCGCAATGCTCTTTGTAAATTTCTTCGGCACTGTTGAAATTGAATCCGTTGAAATTCATTTTTTTAGCAAAACGAATTAGGATTTCAATGTCTGGAAGTGCTTCTCCGGGCGGATTAATCCCTTTTGGCAGATAGGAAATACGACGTTCAGAATTGGTCATCGTTCCTTCTTTTTCCAGCCAGCCCGCTGCAGGTAATAATAAATCGGCAAATTTGGCTGTATCGGCATTATGAGAAATATCCTGAACGACTACGAATTTTGCGTTTTTAAGCGCTTTTTCGGCTCTTCGCGAATCTGGTAAACTCACTAATGGATTGGTACAGATAATCCAAACGGCTTTCATTTTTCCTGATTCCAGCGCTTCAAACATTTCTGTCGCTGTCAACCCCGGTTTGTCTGAGATTTCGTCAACGCCCCAAAAGTCGGCAACTTCTTTGCGGTGTGCTGGATTGGCAATGTCTTTATGCGCTGCTAAAAGTGTTGCCATGCCGCCAACTTCACGTCCGCCCATAGCGTTGGGCTGACCTGTTAATGAAAAAGGACCAGAACCTGGTTTTCCGACTTGTCCGGTCAATAAGGATAAATTCAATAAAGCTGTATTTTTATCAACCCCAACAGCACTTTGATTTAATCCCATTGCCCAAAGGGAAATAAAACCTTTTGCTTTCCCAATAAGATCTGCGGCAAGTTTTATATCATTAACAGAAATACCGCAGAGTTTAGAAGCTTTTTCCAGCGAAGTTCCTAAAACTAAGTCTTTGTACTGTTTGAAATTCTCGGCGTGGTTTTTTACAAAATCATGATCTACATATCCTTTTTCTATAATTCGTTTGGAAATAGCATGGTATAAAATAATGTCTGAACCGGGAATAATCTGTAAATGCAAATCGGCGAAAGCAGCAGTATCGGTTCGTCTGGGGTCGATACAAATTATTTTTGTTTTAGGATTTTTCTCTTTGTGTTTTTCTAGTCTTCTAAATAGAATAGGGTGGCACCAGGCAGGATTTGCGCCTGTAATTAAAAAAGTGTCAGCCAGTTCAATATCATCATAAGCAATGGGTACAGAATCTTCTCCAAAAGTTTTTTTGTAACCCACAACTGCAGAACTCATGCAGAGTCTGGAATTGGTATCAATATTATTGGTTTTTAGAAAACCTTTTACGAGTTTGTTTACTAAGTAGTATTCTTCGGTTAAACATTGTCCTGAAATATAAAAACCAACACTGTCTGGTCCATGTTTTTTTATAATAGAAGAAAAAACCGCTGCAGCGCGGTCAAGAGCAGTATCCCAGCTTACACGTTCTAACGGATAAAATTTGCTTCCGCGCATTTCTGGATATAAAATTCGGTCAGAAGTATCATTAACTACGTAATGCAGATTCATTCCTTTAGAACACAGCATTCCTTTGTTTACCGGATGGTCTTTGTCGCCTTCGACCATTACACCATTTTTTGCATCATTGGTTACGATTATACCACAGCCAACGCCGCAATAGGAACAGGTAGTTTTGATCTTCGTAGTTTGCATTTGAGTTCTATTTAGAGATACTACTTTTATTTGAATGGTCTGACTTTAGAAAAGTACTTAAGCAAAAATAAGTATTTTTACGTATTTATACGTATTTTTTAGATTTATTTTTTTATTTTTGATTGAAAATAAATGAGGAACAACATCTTAGTTTTTTAATATACTTAAAGTTTAAGACTCATGAAAGAAGAGCAAGCCATTTGTTATTCCTGTGTCAATGAAAATTGTTTTATAAAAAAACACTTGTATTTGGAGCAGATGAAAGCTTATATTTCTAAAAAGCAAAGCATTATTTGTAAAAAATCGGATCGGTTTATTACAGAAGGCGCGCCTTTGCAGGGACTTTATTTTATATGTAAAGGAAAAGCCAAAACAATAAAAACGGGTATTAATGGCCGTGAGCAAATCGTTCGTTTAACTACTAATGGTGATATTATTGGTTTTCGCGGATTTGGGACAAGCAAGCGTTATTTAATTGGTGCTTATGCATTAGAAGATACTGTTTTGTGTAATTTCAGCAACGAGACGATGCTTGAAATTTTACAGCATATTCCTGAATTTACGTATGCCTTGATGTTGTTTTATGCTGAGGAATTGAACAAAAGTGAAAATAACATCCGCAAGATTGCGCACATGAATGTCCGCGAACGTGTGATCGATTTACTGCTTTATATTCATCGCAAATTTGGGCAGACTAATGGTTTGATTGATATTGAGCTTTCACGAAAAGAAATCGCTGATTTTGCCGGAACGACTGATGAACAAGCGATTCGCATAATTTCAAGTCTTAAAAAAGAAGCATTGATAAAAACAATTGGAAAACGAATTGGGATTTTGGATGTTGAGGAATTACGTTCTGAAATTATGGAGCACAAGTACTTTTAGGTTTTCTAACACATAGAAACATAGAATTTAAAATCTGTTGAAAAAGATTATTTTAAAAATCTAGATTTTACACATAGCTATGTGTATTGATGATAGTGAAACGCCTTTAAGCGAATTAGAATCTATGTTTCTATGTGTTAAAAATGAGCGTGCAAATTTTTATTTTTTTCTGCCAATAAATCGAATTACAGAACCTGTTCCGTTATGGAATAAACCTTCGCTGAGTTCGATTTCTTTTTCTTCTAATTCTATAATTTCATAATTTGGGAAATCGGCTTTGATTTCTTCGATTGAAAAAAGGGATTCAATGTCTTTGGGTCCGCCTACTTTTTCATTTTTGGCTACATATTCTAAATGCTTTTTACTGAAGGCTTCAAAAATTATAATTCCGTCTTTTTTTAGAAGTTTATCCAGCTGTGTGTGAATTTCAGATTTTATAGCAGCTGGAAAGTGCGCATAAATTAAAGCAATAGCATTAAATTGTGCTGTATGAAAATCTAAAGTTTCCAGTTCGCCAATTTGATAATCAATAGAAACGTTATTTTTTTCTGCTAAAAGAAGTGCTTTGTTTCTGCCTTCTTCACTAATATCAAAAGCAGAAACTTTCCATCCTAGTTTTGCTGCAAAAATGGAATTTCGTCCTTCGCCTTCAGCAGGAAAAAGAATCGTGCCAATTTCTAGTTTTTCTATTTGTTCTTTTAAGTAATTGTTGGGTTCTTCGCCGTATGCAAATTCTTCGCTTTTGTAACGGTCGTCCCATCTTTGAGTCCAGGTATTGTTCATGATTTCAATTATAAAAATATCAATCAAATATAACGAATTAAGAAAACCTCAGGGGCAAAAGAATACCCTTTCTCAAATTTGAAAAAGGGTAAATTTTTATAAAATCCGATTTATAAAATCGTTATTTTTTATAAGTAAAAATTCTAGGATTTACAGAAATCATAAGCCACGCCCAGTTGTTAGTATGACCTGCGTCTCCGTTTTTGATAAATTCCATGGTTTTAGATCCAAACATTTGAGAATATCCTCCGGTAACGGTAATATCTTTTTTAAAGTTATAACCAAATGTGGCATCAATCTCAGTTCCTAAATACGAATCTAATTTTTCGTTTAATGGCGTAACTACATCTGCTGCAGATAAGAATACATGCGGAATCAGAGCAAACTGCCATTTATTTACATTGTAGTTTAATTTTATAAAAGCATCTTGTAAACCAACATTGTTTAAGTGATTTCCAACATAAAAATAATCCATGTAACCGTTAAAACCGTGGTTGGTTCCAAAAATAGGATTAAATGATTTGATTACAGTGCTTCCGTCATTTGATGCTTTTCCAGATAAAAATTCATATCCTAAACCTGCTTTAAAGGAATCAGTTAGGCTGTAATTAAAATTAATAGCAGCATTCCATGCGCTGACCTTTAAATCTGTGCTTTTTCCGGTTTGCCCGTAAAGCCACAAATTAGTATCGATTTTACTTGTTTTATAAGTCAAATAAGGTCCAAAAGTTTGTTTATAATCTACCAGTAATTTTGCATCAGCATTTGCATATTCATAACCGGTATTAAGCAGTAAAAAGCTTGCACCTAAACTTTCAGTAAATTGATTGTGGTACCATGCATATTGTAATGCTTTGTAATTAGCAACAGTATATGGAGTTTGAAGAACATTTTCAGCAGTTGAATTGTATGCACCTCCAAAATCAAGTTTTTGTTTTTCAGTTTGATATGTAAAGGTAAGCGCATCGTGACTTTGAGCTTGCTGGGCCCAGTCCATTTCACCCAGAATACGCTGGTTATCATAAGAAAGAACCTGACGTCCCATTCTGGCGCTCCATTTTTCGGTAAAATTATATTGTGCCCAAGCTTCAAAAACAGCCACTCCGTTTTTATCTGCCGTCGCAGTTGATGGAACATCACCCCAGGTTCTGGTATTCTGTAAAGTCAGTTTTACAATTAAATCTTCTTGTTTGTAATTGAAATTTAAGCGTGAACGCTGTGAAATTTGCGATGTGCCTTTTTGTCCTTCCTGAAGAAGTTGTTTGTAACCGTTTCGATATTCAAAACGTGGTCTGATTTGCAAATTGACATCTAATTCCTGAGCCTGAATTTCAAAGCTTAATCCTGCGATAAGTATTAAGATTAGTTTTAGTTTCTTCATAAAATTGGTAAATTTTTATCGGAGGTAAATTTATAAGAAAATGCCGTCGAATACTATGATTACAGTCATATTTCTAATCTTTTTTTAATCTAAGTTTAATATGCTGGTTCTAATTTTGCTTTACTTACTTTAACTTGTTTCTCTCTAGATAGTTGTGTTATAGTATAATGCATCCAAACCAAACAGACAGTTGAAAAGATTAAAATAAAAATCCACGAACTTGACCAAATTCCGGTTGCTGTTAGTAAATATCCAAATATAATTGGGCCAAAGAATCCGCCTAAACCGCCAATCATTCCTACCATGCCGCCTACAACGCCAACTTCATTAGGAAAATATTCTGGAATGTGTTTGTAAACTGCTGCTTTCCCAATTCCCCATGAAATCCCGATTAGAATAACTAAGACTAAGAAAACCCACATATTGGCATCAAACTTAATAACCGTTACGCCTTTTGCAATTAATTCTTTTTTAGCAACACTTTGATTGTGAGCAACAACTACATCCTGCCAGCTCGAAGTAGTAGGGAAAATGGCATTTTCGGCTGTATTGGCTGTTTTTTGTGCAATTGGATATTCTTTATCGCCAACTTTTACGGTTTTGTCACTGATTTCGTTTACGACTCCTTTTTTAGCAGCTAATATCCCCGGACCAGAAGTAGTGATTTCCATTTTAGGGATCGATAAAAAAGCACTTAAAATTACCGAAGAACCCAAAACCCAATACATTACTTTTCTCGCTCCGAATTTATCTGATAAATATCCTCCAAAAGCTCTAATAACACCAGAAGGTAAACTGAACATCGTGGCAAACAAACCTCCCATAACTAAACTCGTTTGGTAAACGTTCATGAAATTTGGCAGCAGCCATTGCGAATATGCTACAAAGCATCCAAAAACTAAGAAATAATAAGCTCCAAAACGCCAAACTCTTTGCGATTTTAAAGGTGTAAGCATTTGCGAAATTGTTTTACCGCTGCTTTCTATTTTTTTATTTTGTGCGAAAATTAAAAACGCAATACCAATTACGACTAATGAAACAGCATAAATAACAGGAAGTACTTTCCAGCCGTTTTGCGGATCATCAATAGAGAAATGATTTAATAAGGAAGGAGCAAGAAAAGTAGTTATTGCAGCTCCAGCATTTCCCATTCCGAATATTCCGAGAGCGCGTCCCTGCCATTCTTTTGGGTACCAGATAGAAGTATAACCAATTCCAACTGCAAAACTAGTCCCGACCATTCCAAATAAAAAGCTTAGTAAAGCAAACATGGCGAAACTATCAGCGTAGGGAAGGAGGAACAGCGGAATTGAACTTAGAAGCAGTAAAAGTGTAAAAACATATTTTCCGCCAAATTTATCCGTCAATATACCAATTGGCAGACGCATGATTGATCCGGTTAAAATTGGAATACCCAAAAGCCATCCGACTTGAATAACATCCCAATGGAAAATTCCGTTATCGACTAAAAAAGTTACCAGAACCCCGTTTAATGTCCAGCAGGCAAAACACACTGTAAAAGCCAATGTGTTCAAAACTAAAATTTTGTGTGATTGCGATAGTGAGTTTGTATTTTTCATAGCACTTATATTTTTATGTAAAAATAAGTACTATAACTTAGTTAAAACCTGCTAAAACGCAGTTTTTGAAAAATAATTACGTATTTATACGTATTTTTTTAGATTAAAGAATACTCAGCCGCTTTGTTTGAAAGTTCCATTAGGTTTTTAACTTTCAGCTTTTTCATTAGGTTAAAACGATGCACTTCGGCAGTTCTTTTACTAATTTCAAGAGCTTCGGCAATTTCTTTATTTCCTTTTCCTGATAAAAGAAGTGTCAGGATTTCTTTTTCTCTTTTGGTAATCATCATTTCTTCACCTAAAGTTTGTTTAGGTTCTAAAGATGCAGTCGAATTTGTTAATTGACTTATCAAAATAGAAGAAATATCACCGCTGAAATACTTACCGCCTGAAGAAACGGCATGAAGAGCTTTTAAAAATTCTTCTTTTGATGAACCTTTCAGTAAATAACCGTCGGCACCGGCTTTTATAGATTTCAAAACATACTCTTCTGATTCGTGCATCGAAAGCATGATGATTTTTACGTTATTATTCTCGCTTCTAAGTTTTTCTACTACCTCGATGCCCGTTAAGTTTGGCATACGAATATCTACTATAAGTAAGTCAGGTTTTGTTGCTGTAACCACTTCCAGAGCATCTGCACCGTCAATTGCTTCACCAACAACCTCTATGTTTGCTTCGTTTTCCAGTAAAGATTTGATTCCGTCTCTAACAAAAACATGGTCATCTGCCAATACTACACGAATGATATTACTCATAGTTTACTTAATTTTGATTCTGGATTTTTACGTATATTCATCTAAAAAGAAGATGCTAATATACGTACTTTTTTCATTTAAAAATCCAAATTTTTGAAATTCGAAACTCCAACATTAAAAAATCATTAGAAAAAATTGCAATATCAATGACAATTACAATGTCAATAGCAATTGCAAAAAACAATTTTAATATCTAAATATAAATTTAAACACTTTGTATTGTCAGGCTGAGCGGAGTCGAAGCCCACGTTAAGAAATTCCGTAATCTAAATCACCATCTTTGTGGAGTTACTTGCTTGGACTTCTCCGAAGCATCCTGATCGCTCAGCCTGACAAATAGAAGTTCGACGTTTAGATAAATAAATTATCTAATTATCTAATTGACAAATTATCTCATTTGAGAATGGGAATATTAAAAGTAATTCTCGTTCCTTCGCCTGGAATGGAGTTCATGAAAACGCGTCCGTTAATGTATTGGATTCTTTCTTTCATAAATAAAAGTCCCATTCCGGATTCGCTGTTGCGCTTTTTGTCGACTGAATTGACATCAAAACCTTTTCCGTTGTCGTCAACAATAATACTGAGAAGTGTTTCGCTGTGCGAAAGCTGCACAATAATATGCGATGATTCAGCATATTTTATGGCGTTGTTAATCGCTTCTTGTGTAAGTCTGTAAATATTGATTTCGATTAAGGAATCTAAACGCTGATCGAAATCGGTTTTGTTGTAAAACAGGATTTCTTTTCCAGTTAATTTTGATAGTTCCTGAGTAAGTTTGGAAAGTGATGAAACGATTCCGTGATCGCTTAATTCCGGTGGCATTAAGTTGAAAGTTGCCGTGCGGACACCTTTGATAATATCAAGTGAAAGTTTCTTTAAGTACTCAATTTTTTGTTCTGATTTTTCTTTGTCATCGAGATTAATGCTTTCTAAACTGAATTTTAAACCCGTAAGCATTTGGCCAATTCCGTCGTGAATTTCTTTGGCGATTCGGTTTTGTTCGTTTTCCTGATTTTCAACAATTTTGCTCGAAATAATCTTTTGCTGATTGATTTTTTCGGTTGTGTTTTCAAGATTTAAACGTTCGACTTCGCGTTGTGCTTTTTTGCGTTCAGTGATGTTAAAACAAACAATCAAAAGTTCCAGTTCGTCTTTTTTGATCATGACCGGAACCATTGACAAATCAAGCCAAATAGTTTCATTTTCTTTGTTTAAAATACTGATTTCGCCCTGCCAGCCGCTGCGTTGTTTTTCAAAAATTAAACGATCAAAATTGGTTTGCTCTTTTTCGTCAACAGTTAAAACTTCGGAGAATTTTTTGTTGGATGAAAACTTGGTATAATTGAGAAGTTTGGCAAATTTTTCTCCGATATGAATAATCGAACCGTCGGGTGTAATTCGGCAATAGAGAAGCGTGTTTTCCATTGCGTAATTGAGCGATTTTAATTCTTTAACTGAATTTTCTTTGATTTCGCTTAATATTTCGGTGTCGTATGCGAGCTTTAAAGCTTTCTTTTCAGAAGATAAAAGCTTGGCAATTAACCTTTCGATTTTTTTGTTGGTTGGTTTAAAAATGAAGAAGAATTCTAAAAGAAGAACTAAAAGTGTAAAACCGAAAATCCAGTATTCTATTCTTCGCTGTTCGGTTACTTTTTCGTGCGCTTCAAGATCGTATTGCGTTACAATCTGATTCATTTTCGAAAGGAAAATGCCTTCGTTTTCTAAAATAATATTTACGAATTTTTGGTTTTCAGCAGTTGTTTTTTTCTGCTTTACATTCAATAAAAACGAATCGGTTGAATTGACAATTTTATTGAAAATCGGATTGATTTCGAGATATAATTTAGAAAGTGTTTCTGATTTTTCTTTTGGAAAAGCGAGACTGTCACTGCCATTTTCGAGTGCATTTTGGTTTTTCTTCCAAAGCGCTAAAACTTCTTCTAAATGCGAAATTTGTTTGGCAGAAGCGGTATCAGAAACGTAATGCAGGATCAAAACTTCTTTGACAATTTTCTGGCTCAGCATTCTTTGTTTACCAGAAAAATTGATAATCTTAGAATCGCTTAACTGCTGATTCAGGTTGTATTGTACTAAAAACTGACTGATAATTATAGTTAAGGCAATAGTAAGAAGTGCAAAAAAATACAGACGGCGTAAATTTTTGAATGTGATTTTTTCTGCAGCTTCCTGATTGCTTTTCTTCATATCTTTTTTACAATCCTAAAGAAGCTTTTATTAAGTTTAAATTTTCTTCAGAATAAGTGATTTTTAAAGCTTCCTCGTGACCTTTGTCGGACATTTTATCCCAGGTTTTCTTGATGATATTTTTCAGTTTTTCTTCATCGTGTTTGTGAACAAAAGGTTCTAAGTGATATTCTAAGAACACCAAACAAATTACATCTTCTAATAATTGCGTTTCGGCATCTTTTTTAAGCAGTTTTTTTTCAATTAAAAAAGAAACACGATCGATAAAAGTTTGATCGTAACCTGCTTTTGCTAGAATTTCGGCAGTGGTTTTTGCGTGAAATTTTTTAAGTTCTTCTCTCCATTTCAAATAACCAATACGATCCATTGGATACGATTCGCGAGCAACTTTCCATCGGCAGATGTGCTGTGCTTTTGAAGCGATCTGGATTTCTTCGGATGCATTGGGTTCAAATTGCATCAGTCTTTCGTACATCCTGTTTGAATACAATAATTCTTTTGGATATTCTTTGTTTTGGTCTAATTCTATGTTTGGATCCTGAGCGTTTTCAGCATCAATCCATTCGCTTGCTTTTTGAAAAGGTGTAGTCATTTTTTGGTTTGATAATAGAATTTCAAAGATACGGAATTAAGTTTTTTTTCGCCACGAATTTCACGAATTAGCACGAATTATTGTTTTTGTTTTTTGCCACAGATTAAAGGATTTTTTGGATTTAACTTGGTGTTTATTTTTTTTTCGCCACGAATTTCACGAATTAGCACGAATTATTGTTTTTGTTTTTTTGCCACAGATTAAAGGATTTTTTGGATTTAATTTGGGGTTTATTTTTTTTCGCCACGAATTTCACGAATCTCCACAAATTAAATTAGTGTAATTTGTGAAATTCGTGGCGAAGAAAAAATCCTTTTAATCTGTGTAATCTGTGGCTATAAATTAATCTACAAAGCCAACAAAAACTTCATCTTCGACAATCTTAATAGGATAAGTGGCAATGCTGTATTCTTCGCCGTTTAAATTTGAACCGTCAACTAATGAGAAAGTCTTTTTATGCATCGGACAAGCAATTTTCGGAATATCATCGGCAGATCCAGTCATTCCTCTTGAAAGCACCATTTCCATTTTGTGCGGGCAGGCGTTTTGGCAGGCGTACCATTCGTTGCGGCGCGTGAAATTAAAAATGGCAATTTGTTTGTTTTTGTATTTAATGCATCCGCCTCGGTTGGTTGGAAAATCTTCTACTTTACCTGCTTTGAACCAAATTGTAGCATCACTCGCATGAACCGTTTCGTATTGATTTAAGATTTCTTCCATTTTGATTGAATTTTGATTTCCTGTTTCTTAGCCCTCTTTTTACAATCATGAGAGTTATGATGGCGCAGTAAAAAAGAGGGTAAGAAGGACAGCAAACGTTTAATGATTTTTTTTCTTTTTTTGGAGCTATTTTTTTTCCCGCAGATTTGGCAGATTTAGGCGATTTTTTTTTAATCTTTTTAATCCTTTAATCTGGGGATTTTATTTTAAACACATAGAAACATAGATTTTTTTGTTTTTTGTTTGAGAAAAAGAAAATTAAAGAAACTAGTTTCTAACACATAGATATGTGTATTTATGCAAGTGAAACGCCTTTATTAAGTTTTTAAAATCTATGTCCCTATGTGTTTAAAAATTTATGTTTTAAGTTTACGACCAAGCTTTAGGCATTTTTTGATCTCTTAACGGTACAAAAACTGCATTGTCGTCTTTTTCGTCGGAGTTTATAAAGTGATTGAAACGTTTTAATAATCTTGGTTTTTCCAGAACTTGTTTCCATTCGCATTCGAAAGTGTTTACTAAAGTCTGCATTTCGGCTTCAAGCGTTTCGCAGATTCCTAGGCTGTCTTCGATTATAACTTCTTTTAAGTATTCTAAACCGCCGTCTAGTTTTTCTAACCAAGTTGAAGTTCGGATTAGCGGGCCAGCAGTGCGGATGTAATACATTAAAAATCTGTCCATGTATTTAATAACCGTTTCCTTGTCGATTTTCTCTGCTAATAAAACGGCATGTTTTGGGTTTGCACCGCCATTTCCTGCAATGTATAAGTTCCATCCGCCTTCAACGGCAATTAATCCAAAATCTTTTCCTCGGGCTTCTGCGCATTCGCGAATGCAGGCCGAAACACCGCCTTTTAGTTTATGTGGAGAACGGATTCCTTTATATCTATTTTCTAGTTCGATGGCAAATCCGGCGCTGTCGTCCATTCCGTAACGGCACCAAGCATTTCCGACACAGCTTTTTACGGCACGAAGTGATTTTCCGTAGGCGTGTCCGCTTTCAAAACCATTGTCTATTAGGATTTTCCAGATTTTAGGCAAGTCACTTAAATGCGCTCCGAATAAATCTACTCTTTGCGCTCCCGTAATTTTGGTATACAAATCGAATTGTTTTGCCACTTCACCAATTATAATTAATTTTTCGGCTGTAATTTCTCCTCCGGCAACTCTTGGAACAACAGAATACGTTCCGTTTCGTTGAATGTTTGCTAAAAATCTGTCGTTTGTATCTTGAGTAGTTACGTGTTTATTTGCCGTATCATTATAAATACTAGAGAAAATTGAAGCAACAACTGGTTTGCAAACTTCGCATCCGTCACCTTTTCCGTGATGATCTAAAACATCGTAGAAATTCTCGTATTTATTGATTTTTACCAAATCGAATAATTCCTGACGATTATAATTGAAATGTTCGCAGATAACTTCTTTTACTTCTTTTCCAAGTGATTTTTGAGTCGCTTTTATCAAATCTGAAACCATTGGTTTACAGCCGCCGCATCCAGAAGTTGCTTTTGTTGCTTTAACGACATCTGAAAAAGTAGCACAAGATTCATCTAGAATTTTACAGCAAATAGAGCCTTTCGTTACGTTTTCGCAAGAACAAATCACGGCTGTGTCTGGCAAATCCATTACGCTTCCTAAACTTGAACCTTCAGAACCATCGCGAGAGCCTAAAATCAAATCTTCAGGATTTTTAGGTAATGCCATTTCATTGATATAAATCTGGAAAAGCGAATTGTAATCGCTGGAATCTCCAACTAAAATTCCGCCTAACAGTTTTTTAGAATCTTTTGTAACGTTGATTCTTTTATAAACGCCGCTTAATTTGTTTTCATAAATAATAGCAGTAACGTCATTGTTTTCAATAAAAGGATCGCCAAAACTAGCTACTTCAACGCCAATTAATTTCAATTGAGTCGACATATCGATGGTTTCTCTCATGGTTTTATCCCCATTTAAGATTTGCTCAGCAGCAACATCGGCCATTTCGTAACCTGGAGCAACCAATCCGTAAATGTTTTGATTGTAAAGCGCCGCTTCGCCAATAGCAAAAATAAAAGGATCTGATGTTCGCATTTCATTGTTTACCACAATTCCGCCTCGTACGCCAACTTCAAGTCCCGAAACTCTGGCCAGTTCGTCGCGAGGTTTAATTCCAGCAGATATAACCAACATGTCTACTTTTAACAATTCGTCGTTTGCAAACATCATTCCTGTTATACTTTCTTTTCCGTCAATATATTGCGTTGCTTTGTTAAGATGAATTCCGATGTTTAATTCTTCGATTTTTGACTGAAGCATATCACTTGCGCCTTGATCTAATTGTCTCGGCATCAAACGCGGAGCAAATTCCACAACATGTGGATTTAAGCCTAAATCACGAACTGCTTTTGCTGCTTCTAATCCTAATAAACCGCCACCTAAAACAGCAGCTTCAGTTGCGCCTTTTTGTTTTATTTTTTTCGCGTAAGCCATAATAGCATCCAGATCTTCGATGGTTCTGTAGACAAAAACACCTTCTTTTTCTACACCTTCAATTAGTGGTACAAAAGCCGAAGAACCTGTTGCTAAAACTAAGTAATCGTACGTATGTGTTTTGTTTAAGTGTGTATGAATAGTTTTTGCATCACGATTAATATCTGTAATTAATTCAGATGTATTTAGAATAATGTTGTTTTCTGCGTACCATTGGCTTGTTGAAAGTGATAAGTCATCAGCCGTTTTTCCTCCAAAGTACTCGCTTAAGTGAACGCGATCGTAAGCGCGTCTTGGTTCTTCTCCAAATACTGTGATTTGATACTTTTCTTGTCCTGATTTTGCAACGAATTTTTCGCAAAATTTATAACCAACCATGCCGTTTCCAACTACTATTACTTTAATCATGATTTCTTTAATTAAGTATTACTACGCAAATATAAGTATTTATACTTATATAAATACGTAATAATTTTTATTTTTTTAAGTAGATGGAAATTTTTATTACTACGTATTTTATCAGAATCTTTTACGTAGTGCGGGTTTTAAGTAATTTTTGAGTGATTTGGTTTTTTTAAATTTGAAAGGATTCTAAATAGACGTTTCAAAAAAATGTCGTAAATTCATAAGAATTTTACAGGTGTTTTACGAAGAAGAACATTTTTAATCTAAAATCTCATGAAAAAAGTACTCTCAATAGTGTTATTATCATTTTTAATGATAGGCTGTAAAACGACAGCGAATAAAGAAACTGCAGGAACAGATTCAACAACTTCGACAGAAGAAGATTTAAAATATTATTTTAAAGGAACAGGAAACGAACCGTTTTGGGGAATCAAAATGGGGAATGACGAAATTGTCTTTACATCACTAATACCAGGAAAAGAAAAAATAACTTTTCCTGCCGTTGAAGCGATTAGAGCTATGGATGCCAATGTGAAAATGTATAAAGTAAGTAATGAAACGACTTCGGCTGCGATTACGATTCAGCAGCTGGATTGTCAGGATTCAATGTCTGGTGCAATTTCGCCTTACAGCGTAAAAGTTGAAATTAGAAATAATTCGGAACTAGAAGCAAAAAAACTCAGCGGATGCGGAAAATATCTTACCGATTACCGACTTCATGATATTTGGGTTTTGGAAGAATTGAATGGCTATAAAGTTTTTGCCACTGATTTTCAAAAAGAAATGCCACGAATTGAAATTAATTCAACCGAAAATAGATTTTCTGGCTATGGCGGCTGTAATGCAATTAGTGGTTCTATTTTTTATGAAAAGGATTTGCTAAGATTTACAAAGGTAATTTCGACTCTAATGGCTTGCCCACAAGGAAATAAAGAAGGTGAGTTTACAAAAGCACTGCAAAGCACAACAACTTATTCTATTGGAAATAATCAATTGATTTTGTCTAATCCTTCAGGGAAATTGGCTGTTTTTAAAAAGGTGGATTAGTTTTTATAAGAGCTTCAACTTCGCTCAGCCTGACATTTCGTTTGTCTTCCTGAGCGAAGTCGAAGGATTTATTCTAGTTCCTTAGTTTCTTCCTCTTCGTCATTCCCTTCAATAAAATCCAATTCTAAGGCTTTTACACTTTGAACTGCATTTCCGGCAATACCGCGAATCGAACCGTACATTCCTAAAGTATTGTGAACTACTTTTTCAATTTGTTTTTCGCGTTGTTTCCAGATTCTCTGCATGGCTCTTTTTTCAGAATCTAAGTCACTTTGCATTTGGGTAAAACCTTCTACAATTCCTTCAATCTGTAAACGGAATTCGTTGCTGGTCAGGAAATCGTACAACATTGACATTTTATCGCCTTTGTTTTCCTGTGCCTGAACCGCTTGATTGATCTGAATTAAAGATTGACGCAACACAGCGCTTAAACCTTTAAATTCTTCATACGTACAAATCCAGATACCGTCGCGCATGCCCATTCGTTCCATTCCGTTTGGCATTACTTCGGTAACCAAAACTCCAATGTTGGCTCGTTTGGTTCTGATATCATTTTTGAATTTCTCAATCCAAGAAGGCTGAAATGCTTTTGTTCTTTTGCTTTCGTAATAAATAGTACCGCAGTTTTGATGTTCACGCGTGTTTACAATTTGAAGACAATCGGCGCCGTTTGCCCCTTTTTTAACTTCGTCAATGCTGTCAAGAGGGAAATTGTTTGCCAGCCATTCTTCGATAGCTAATTCCATTACTTCACCTTGCAATTGCATAGAACCTTGTTCTTGCTTGCGTTTCATTTCTTCAGTCAGTTTTTTTTGTTCTTCTAGCTGTTTCTGAAGTTCTTTGAATTTCAATTCGTTTTTATCGTCTTCTTGTTTTCTGATTTTTTCGCGTTCCAAAGTTAATTGCACATTTAATTGCTTTTCGGCTTCGGCTTGAATGGCATCTTTCATTTCCAGTTTTTCGCGCTGTAACTTGGCGATTTCACCTTCCATTTTATTTAATTCTCTGATTTTTTCCGATTTTTCAGAGAGTTCTTTTTCCATTAAAAGCAAACGATCCTTGTTTTCTTCTTCAAGTTTTGTTTTCAACTTTTCCGAAATTTCTTTTTCCGCAATTTTTCTTTCACGTTCCAAACGCTCGGCAAAAAGTTCGTTTTCTTGTTTCTTTTTGGCTTCAAATTCGGCTTTGGCTTTATCCAATTGTTCGTTTTTAAGCTCTAATTCTTTATTTTGAATAGTAGCTTTTTGTTGAAATTCTTTACGGATGCTGTCTTCTAATTGATGTTTTAAAACATCATTTACGTCGATAGGAGTTCCGCAGTTTGGACACTGAATTGAAGATTGCTCAGCCATTTTTATTGAAATTTTATTGTAGAATTTGAATTTGCTAAGATATTTAAAACTTCTCTTTTTATAATGTGGATTTCTGTACTAAATTGTAACGATTTTTTGTTATGGTCACTAAGGCGCTAGGACGCGAAGTTTCTTATGATTAATCTCCCAAAGCCGCGAAGGCGCAAAGTTTTTTGCCACAGATTAAGGATTAAAAGGATTTATTGAATTGCCTCCAGCTTTAGCTGGAGGTATAAAAGTTGAATTAGAAAAGGCTTTAGCCAAATCAGTAGTTGTTTGGCTAAAGCCTTTTGAACTTAATTATTTTTCCATCCAGCTAAAGCTGGAGGCAACTTATAAATAAAAGCTTTGCGCCTCTGTGTCTTTGCGCGATTAATTTCACCACAAAACTTAGCGTGAACCATTTTTATTCAACAAAAACTCAACAGCTGATCGAGTGATTCCTGAATTATCTTCTTTTGGAGTTATAATAGAAACGTCTGTTTTTAAATTGACTTTTTTCAGTTCAATAAAACCAATTTCAGGATCCTGATTGTTTTTGGCAACGTTTGAAGGAACAATCGAAATTCCTAATCCGTTTTTGACTAATTGTACGATGGAATTGATGTTGTTGGCTTCATGAATAATCTGCGGTGTAAAGCCATAAAAAGCACAAAGTTCTAATAAAACTTCGTGATAATGCGGTGCATAATCTTTGTTGAAGAAAACAAATGTTTCGTCTTTTAGGTTTGCAATTTCATTTTCTGATTTTATCTGAACAGATTTTTTATTGTAAACCAATGAAAAACCATCTTTAAACCACAGATGCGATTTTATTTTTGGTGACTGAATTGGTGATCGAATAATTCCCATTTCTATTTTTCCTTGTTCTAATGCATCGATTTGTTTGGTGGTTGAAATTTCAAAAAGTTTAAAATTTACGTACGGAAATTGTGCTTTGAGGTGTTTTATTAAATCTGAAATAATAGAAGAATATATTGAGCTTATATAAGCGATTCTAAAGTCACCCGAAACGTTTTCTGCGATCTTTTTTGTTTTAATAGAAATACGTTCCAGATTCTGAAAAATTTCTTTTATTTCTTTTTCGAAATATTTCCCGGCTTCGGTCAATTCTACTTTTTTATTGTTTCTGATGAAAAGTTTTGCCTGAAGTTCTTCTTCTAATTCAGCAATCTGCCGACTCAATGGAGGCTGTGAGATAAACAGTTTTTCTGATGCTTTGGTAAAGTTTAGTTCTTCGGCTACAGCCAGAAAATATTTTAGGTGACGTAATTCCATGATACTTTTAAAGTATTATTAATTGATAAAAATAGTATTTTTAAAGTATTTATGAAAAGAATAGTTTTGAAAAATCAAAAAATAAATCTCTCGCAGATATAGCAGATTATTAATTTAGAGAAAATCGTGTAAACCATAATATTTCCAATCAATAATAGCAAAAAGATTCTCGAAATCTGCGAGAGATTAAAAAACAAAAGACCATGAAAAAATCAACTATTGAAGAAATCAAGGAAAGATTTGACAATGATGTCGAACGATTTTCAAATTTGGAAACAGGACAAGTGGCCACAATTGATGCTGTTATTTCTTTAGAATTAATAACCGAAGCTTCAAAACGTATTGTTCCGAATGCTGCAACCGTGCTGGATGTAGGCTGTGGTGCTGGAAATTACACTTTAAAAATGTTATCTAAAGTGCCAAATTTAAATTGCACTTTGGTCGACTTGAGTTTGCCAATGTTAGACAGAGCTTTTGAAAGAGTTTCGGCAGCAACAAACGGAAAAGTCGTTGTAAAACAAGGTGATATTAGAGAAGTAGATTTACAAGAAAACAGTTTTGATATTATTTTAGCGGGTGCAGTTTTGCATCATTTGAGAGACGATCAGGATTGGGAAACTACTTTTGCAAAATTGTTCAAATTATTGAAACCCGGAGGTTGTTTGATGATTTCTGATTTAATCACGCAAGACACAGATTTATTGAATGATTATACCTGGCAGCGTTATGGCGAATATTTAGAAGGAATAGGAGGAGTAGAGTATCGCCAGAAAGTTTTGGATTATATCGAAAAAGAAGATTCTCCGAGATCGATGAATTATCAATTGGATTTGATGAAAAAAGTTGGTTTTTCAAAAGTCGAAATATTGCATAAAAATATGTGTTTCGGAGCTTTTGGAGGAATAAAGTAGTTTTTTGTTAGCCACGAATCACGAATGTATTTTTTAAAATCTATACGCAAACATTTTTAAATAAATTCGTGATTCGTGGCTATACAACTATGCATTAACCGGCATTGGATATTTGTTTCGAAGATCGAAAACTAATTCTGATGGGCCGTTTTTTTGCAGGAAATCTAATTTTTCTACGGCTTCTTCCATGGTTGGGATATGTCCTTTAGGAATCCACCACATAGCCGTATGCGCTTTACCGAATTTTTGGAACCATTCTTTTCGGCGTCTTAAAAAGTCACTGTGAAAAGTTTTGTACATATAGTGTTCTAAAGTTTCGATACTTTCCCAAACCGATACATTAATAATAATTTGTTCGTCATTGTACGGATTCAGGCTTGTAGCGTTGTAATTATCAGTGTCATCTTTTAGTCTCCAGACAAAACCTTCGCTTTCTTCGGCTAAAGTATTTACGGTGTCTAAATTGTCTACGAATTCTTTCATTATAGGGTCGTTGATGTTTACCCCTTTCATTTTTGCAATATTAATTTCGGCAAGATGATAATGACTCATATTTTTTTATGTTTCTGAATGCGAGGCAATTTAGCTTTTTTCTGAATAATTATTTTGTATAATTAAGTTATATCTGTAACATTTTTTAGTTACAAATTCTCGAATTACCTATGCAGAAAAGAATTCAGAACTCTGAAAAAACTATAGAATTTGTGCCGTTTTATAAACCTGAACGGGAGCTGATAGTAAAGCTTCGCTTTTTGTAATGAAATCGACTAAATACGACTGATTGTTGTGTAAATCAAGTCCTATTTGATCTTTCCATTCTTCCCAAATAATGAATACATTCTCTGTAGTGTGAAGATCGTAGCGAATGCATGCTTCTTCTTTTCTGGTTTCTGTAACCAGATGTGTAATCATATTTTGAACTTCTATAAGATTTTCTTTTTTACTTTTAATGATTGCAGTGATTGAGATCATAATTATAAAGTTTTAAAGGTTTCTTCTAAATGTTTGGTGTACTGTTCTTTAAAGATAACAATATTTTCTGGTGTTGCACCTTTTTCAACATCATGAAAATGAAATCCGTTTATGCGTTCCATTCCGGTAAATTTGTTCATTTTGTGGAAGCCAAACATTACGCCGTCATCAACAGAAGTTTCTTCAAAGAATTCTCCCGGAAGTGTAAATGCTGTTGCAGGTGCATTCCAGCTTGTAGTAAGCATGTATTTGCGTCCGTGTAAAAGTCCGCCGGTTCCGTAATTGATGTCTGGATTTACGCGGCTTCTTCCGTCGCTTTTATAAATTCCGTTGTTGTGTCCTTGTGTAAAAACGTCATCGATATATTTTTTGAAAAGATTCGGAATTTGAAACCACCAAACTGGTGTATGATAGATAATTAAATCTGCCCAAACGAATTTTTCTACTTCTTTTTGAAGATCTATTTCGTCTTCAATGTGAGTTGTTTTTATTTCGTAATTATTGTTTTTAGAAAGAAATTCAACTGTCCAATCCTGAACGGTTTTATTGAATTGTCCTCCTGAATGAGCAAATTTTTGCCCGCCGTTAATTATAAATATCTTTTTCATTTTTACTGTTGTTTCTTTTGAAAATGGATGCGTGAGGGATAGAGGCGGTATCTTTTTGCGTAATGAAATGGAGCAAAAAATATAGTCGAAAGCCCGACCCGGAGGGGCACGCCCAAATTCTAATTATTTAATTTTGAGATTTTTTTAAACACATAGAAACATAGGTTTTTGTTTCTTGGAAAAGGGAATGGAAAGAAACTAGTTTCTAACACATAGGTATGTGTGTGTATGTAAGTGAAACGCCTTTATAGACAAAGTAAAACTATGTTTCTATGTGTTTAAAAAGAGAATTATTTTATTTTAGCAATTGCCTGATTGATAAATTCCAATTCTGAAGCTGATAAATCGAAATCCATTGTTTTGGCATTTGAAATGGCTTGTTCTGCGTTTCTTGCTCCTGCTAGAACAATTGAAATTCCTTTTTGTAAAGTTGTCCAGCGTAAAACCAATTGTGAAATTGAAATGTGTTTTGAATGCGCTAAAGAGCTTAATTCTTCGATTAAGGTTTTTACCTGCTGCAAATCGAATTTTCCGAAATAACCGTTTCTATGGTCGTTTTCTTTTAATTTGCTGTCTGTGAAATATTTCCCAGTCAATAAACCTCTTTCCATTGGACTGTAAGCTATAATGCCGATGTTTTCTGCCACTGTAAACGGAATTAAATCTGCTTCGATTCCACGGTTTAGCATACTATACGCCACTTGATTTGAAGCAACTTGAATTGTTTTTTGCGCTTCCTGAATTTGTGCAATATTGTAATTACTTACTCCAAAAGCTCTGATTTTTCCTTGCTGAATTAAAGTTTCAACAGCTTCCATAGTTTCAGAAATTGGGGTCGTTGAGTCTGGCCAGTGAATTTGCAGTAAATCGATATAATCGGTTTGAAGGCGTTTTAAACTTTCTTCGATTTCTTTTATTACGTTTGCTTTTGATGAGTATTTGTAAATCGGAACTTTTTTACCGTTATCGTCTGCGTCGAAAAAGAAATCTCCTTTTCCGTTATTGCTTCCGTCCCAAACCAAACCGAATTTTGTAAGCAACTGAACTTTAGAACGATCTTGACTTTTAATAGCTTCTCCGATCATTTCTTCGCTTAAACCAAATCCATAAAAAGGAGCGGTATCGATTGTTGTAACACCATGATCGATTGAAGCGTGGATAGAATCGATTGAATCTTTCTTTTCTGTTCCGCCCCACATGGTTCCGCCAATAGCAAATGCACCATAAGTAATAGCTGATAATTCAAGTTCTGAGCTGCCTAGTTTTCTATATTCCATGATTGTGATTTTTTGTGTTTAAAATTGATGAAGCAAAATTATACTGTTTTTATGATTCTTATTTGGTATATATTTGTCTTTTTTAGGTATATTTGCATCTTCAAATAAATAGAATTATGAAAAAAGAAAACTTATATGAACCTTTTACGGTTTCTTTTGAAACGCTGAATGAATATCCAGATGTAGGAGATCGTCATAATTTTTTCGAACTGGTTTACATTTTGGAAGGAACAGGAAGACAGTGTATTAATAAGAATATTTTTGAATACGATCCAGGGCATTTGTTCTTATTAACCCCAGAGGATTGCCATAATTTTACAATTGAGACCAAAACGAAGTTTTTCTTTTTGAGGTTTAATGATATTTATTTGAAAAATTCGAGTCTGCAGAATGAAAATATTCAGCGATTAGAATATATACTTCAAAATGCCAATCATCAGCCGGGCTGTATTCTTAAAAATGATCCTGATAAATGTCTGGTAAAAGTAATGATTGAAGCAATCTGTCGTGAGCATCAGGATAAAGATGTTTACAATCAGGAACTGATTCAGCAGTTGGTCAATACGCTGATTATTATTGTGGCGCGAAATATTGCGAAATATCTTCCGGAACAAATAACGATAAATACGGAAGCCAAAGCGATGGATATACTACAATATATTCAGAATAATATTTACTATCCTGAAAAGATTAAAGCGGAATCTATTAGCGATTATTTTGGGATTTCGAATACGTATTTAGGACGTTATTTTAAGAAACATGCCAGTGAAACGATGCAACAGTATATCAGTAATTACAAAACAAAACTGATTGAACATCGTTTGCAATTTAGTGATAAGCGAATTAATGAAATTGCTTATGAATTTGGTTTTACGGATGAAAGCCACTTTAATAAGTTTTTTAGAAAACAAAAGGGCTATAGTCCGTCTGAGTTTAGAAAGACGATTCGATTGAGTGCTTAGTTTTTGTTCTGTTAGAAATAAAAAACATTCTAAACGATGAGTGGTGATAAATATAAAATAGATGTAATTGTAAACAGTAATCTTCCTGATTATCGCCTGTTTATAGATTTTATTTGGGGCAGTGGACATAATGTTGATTCTGAAGGAGATAGTTACAATCCAGCAAGTAGAAATTGGACTGAGTTGTACATGTCAAGCAGGGTCAAAAAAGGTGAAAGTTTTACTATAGAGCAGAACAAAGACAATTCTTTAATTTATTTAATTTCGTCTTATAATGAGTATGTTGCAAAAAGAGCTGCTTATTTATTAGCAAAGGAAACTTCACAGAAAATTTGTGTAGATGAAGTTGAATACAAACTTGATTTTCTTGAGGATAAATTAGGTCAAGATTTTAATTTACTGGATGCTTTAAAAAGAGCCGATGCTAGTATATGGAGAAAATCTAGTTTAGAGAATCCGTATCCAAATTTATTATAGATTATTTTCTCTATTCACAATTGTCTTTTCCGATAATAAAATCAAAATGCTCAGTTTTACCGGCTCTTAGATTGCGGATTTCATTTTGGATTAATTCTTCTAAAGAATCAGCTACGATGTTTCTGTCCCAAGATTCATTTTGGAGCTCTATAATCTGTCCAAATTTTCCTTTTGAAGCGGGATCTGTATCGTAAAGCAAATAATCGCCATTTCTTCCTGTAGCAAACGGAATCCATTTTGGGTTAGCATAATTATTGGTTTGTATTTTTTCGAAATCAATTTCTTGTTCTGGTAAGTCTTCTTCGTCAAATTGCAAATCTTGAATTGAATTCCATTCTTCGGCAATATCTTCAAACGGAATTAAATCGTAGCTCCAATTGTTTACTCCAAACTGAAAAACAGCCGTTACGGGGTCGTAATCTACATTTTTAACTTTATAAAAATTTATTAAAGCTGGCGGTATAGTTATATCATCTTCAAGTTCAATGTGTTCTTGAATATCTTCTTCAGAAATTCCTTCTGTAAGATTGTAGTAATCGTTGTTTGTTGAAACAATTTTATTGATTTCCGAAATCCATTCCTGCCATAGGGGCTCAAATAATTTGAATTCAGGGTCAATAGCTGCGCTGATTTTCTTTTCTTTTTCTTCAGAAGCAGAAATGCTCAGAGACGTAATTTTGCCATCTTCTTTATCAAACCAAACGCTTATTCCGTTAAGGATAAAGGCACCGCTTCGGTCTCCTTTAAAAAGCTTTACAAGCTGATTTTTGTTGTCTTCGTGGTATTGAAATAATTCTTGTCCGTCAAAAATAAATTCTCCTGCAAAGATGCTTTTTGCGCAATAATCATATTCTCTAACCTCAAATTCAATTGCGAGACTTTCAGCCTGTTTACCTTCTTTAGAAAAAGCCATAATACCTAGATCATCCCAGGTATAAATATGATTGTATTGTTTTTTGATATAACGGCAGTCACCCAAAGCTTTTTTTAAAACATCTATAGCAGCTGGAAGTTGAACAATTGTATCGTTTATTCTGAAATCTGTTTTAGATAATGAAAACTTTGCCAAGGTATATTGCTTTAGAGTTAATGAAAAGGCTTATATGATTTTTTTGATAACACGCAGTTTGTGAGTGTGCTTTTTTAGTTCAGGATTGTAAATTCCTAAATGATCCAAGCGGTCAATGCGGACTTTTCCACTTGCGTGAATGATGTAGTTGTTTTCCATAATGATGCCGACATGAATGATATTGCCTTCGTCGTTATCAAAAAAGGCTAAATCGCCAACTTCACTTTCTTCGATAAAACTTAAAGCTTCGCCTTCAAGTGCCTGCTGAGAAGCATCACGATGAATTTTATAACCGTTCAATTTATAAACCATTTGGGTAAAGCCTGAACAATCAATGCCAAAAGGAGTTTTTCCGCCCCATAAATAGGGAGCATTTAAATACATAAAAGCAGTTTTGATTAATGCGCTTTTAGGTTTTACGCCGCTGGTTTTGGTTCCTTCAAAATCAAAGTTTGAAGTATTGATTTCGTTATTGTTTAAAAAAGATAAAGAAGCTCCAAGCGGAATTGGAAGCAATAGGTTGTTTGGTGCAGTGATGTAGTCAATTAAATCAGCATTTAGAATAATGGCTTCTTTGCTCAACAAATCGAACTGTTCTTTTGAAATTACCTGATATTGCTTAGAATCTACCCAGCCTTCGTAGTCATCATATTGAATTCTGATTCGCGCCCATTGATTATGACGTTCTAAAATTTCGATATGCTCGCCAAACAAGAGCTGTGTAACAATTTCACTTCTGTCGCTGGCTTCAGCTCGAACGGGTACTATGGCTAGATTACAAATTCCAAACATTTAAGGGAAAGTATTAGTTGAAAATCAGGAGTTATATGTATAACTCCTGATTTTTTATGATATTGTTTTAAGCTCTTTCGATAACAATTGCCGATGCGCCGCCACCGCCGTTGCAAATTGCAGCAGCTCCGGTTTTTGCATTGTTTTGTTCTAAAACATTTAGTAAAGTTACAATAATACGTGCTCCGGAAGCTCCAAGCGGATGTCCTAATGAAACAGCACCACCGTTTACGTTTACTTTATCGTTATCAAGGTTTAATATTTTAGCATTAGCTAATCCAACTACAGAGAAAGCTTCATTGAATTCGAAATAATCAACATCTGAGATTGAAATTCCTGCTTTGTCTAAAGCTTTTGGTAATGCTTTTGCCGGACTTGTTGTAAACCATTTTGGTTCTTGTGCAGCATCTGCGTAGCCTTTTATATAAGCTAAAGGTTTTAAACCTAATGCATTTGCTTTTTCTTCAGACATTAAAACTAAAGCAGCAGCTCCGTCGTTAATTGTTGAAGCATTTGCAGCAGTTACAGTTCCGTCTTTTGTGAAAACTGGGGCTAAAGATGGAATTTTATCTAATTTTACATTAGTATATTCTTCATCTTTTGAAAATATAATAGGTTCGCCGCGTCTCTGAGGTACTTCAACTGGCACAACTTCATTGTCGAATTTTCCGGCATCCCAGGCTTTTGCACTTCTTTCATACGATTGAATTGCGAATGCGTCTTGCTCTTCACGGCTGATTTTGTATTCAGATGCACATAAATCAGCGCAAACTCCCATTGCGTTGTTGTCGTAAGCATCTGTTAAACCGTCTTTCTGCATTCCGTCAAGCATAGTTGCAGGACCAAATTTGTTTCCGGCACGCATTTGTACGTAATGAGGAATCAAGCTCATGCTTTCCATTCCGCCCGCAACTACAATTTCAGCGTCACCGCATGCGATTGCCTGAGCAGCAAACATTACAGCTTTCATTCCGGATGCACATACTTTGTTTACTGTTGTGGCAGCAACTTCTTCAGATAATCCGGCAAATAATGCAGCCTGACGCGCTGGAGCTTGTCCAACTCCGGCCTGAATTACATTCCCCATGAAAACTTCATCGACTAATTTTGGGTCAAGATTAATTTTTGAAAGCGCTCCTTTTATGGCAGCAGCTCCTAATTTTGGTGCAGGTACACTAGATAACCCGCCCATGAAACTTCCGATAGGTGTTCTAACGGCAGAAACGATAACAACTCTTTTGTTCATTTTCTGTTTAATAATAGTTAGTAAGCAAATTTACTGTTTATTTGAATAAATTCAAATTTTGTATTGAATAGGTGAATTTTAAATTTAAGGTGAAATTTTTGTTAATTCTATTCGTTTGATTGTGAAGAGGTTTTGAAAAAAGATGAAAAAAAACTAAAAAAACTCAAAAAAAAGCTTGTGAGAAAAGGAATGTTGTTATACATTTGCACTCGCAAAACGGAAGCAATTCCACTAGCAAGGAGAGGTGCCAGAGCGGTAATGGAGCAGATTGCTAATCTGTCGACGGGTAACCGTCGCCAGGGTTCGAGTCCCTGTCTCTCCGCTTAAATTTTGCCTCGGGGTGTAGCGTAGCCCGGTTATCGCGCCTGCTTTGGGAGCAGGAGGCCGCAGGTTCGAATCCTGCCACCCCGACATTTTGAAATATTGGTCGCATAGCTCAGCTGGATAGAGCACCTGCCTTCTAAGCAGGCGGTCGAAGGTTCGAATCCTTCTGCGATCACAAGAAGCCACTCAATCGAGTGGCTTTTTTGTTTTTCAAAAGAAATAAAAAGACAGTTTTAAATTACATATTGATTGATTTCTTAGATTTGTAGTGCGCACCGTAAAACTTTTTGTTATGCCGCTAATCGAACAGTCAGAATATAATTTCCCTTCTATTATTCATCGCAACAGGCATGTCTCAACTATTTATGCCGCTTTGTTTAAAAAATTTGAAGTTCCGGAATATACAAGAGAGAAACATGAGCTCAATGATGGAGATTTTATCAACATTGATTTTGTTTTAAACGATTCGAAAAAAGCAGTTATTTTATGTCATGGTTTAGAAGGAGATTCCCGTAGAACTTATAATAACAGCTGTGCAGCTTATTTTCTACAGAAAGAGTTTTCTGTTTTTGCCTGGAACAACCGCACTTGTGGAGGAGAAATGAACCGCCTGCCAAGACTTTATCATCATGGTGCAGTTGATGATTTAGACGAAGTCGTTCAGTTTGTTTTGCGAAAAGGATTTGAAGATGTTTATTTGATTGGTTATTCAATGGGAGGTGTTCAGCTTTTGAATTATTTTGGCTGGACTAAAATTGATAAGCGTATAAAAGCAGGAGTTTCTATTTCTGTGCCTACACATATTGCAACAAGTGCCGCAGTACTCAAACAAGGTTTTAACAGGGTATATTTAAAGAATTTTACAATTGATATAAAAAGAAAACTGAAATATAAAGCAGCTCAGTTTCCGGATTTTATAAATCGAGATCAAATTGACAAAATTTCATCTTTTGACGAAGTTGATCATTACTTTACAGCGCCTCTGCATGGTTTTGCAAGTCGTGAGGATTATTACCAGCGTGTTTCTCCCGAATTTTCTCTTAAAAACATTACCACTCCGGTTTTAATTATTAATTCTCTTGATGATCCTTTTTTAGGCGAAAGATGTTATCCAAGGGCTATTGCACAAGACAGTGAATATGTTTATCTGGAAACTCCAAAATATGGCGGACATTGTGCCTTTCCGCTTCGCGATTCTATGTATTCTTATGCAGAGAAAAGAGCATATGAATTTTTTGAATCTCGTGAAAAAAATGCACAGATTATAAAAGCTTAGCAGTAAAAATTTCAGCTGTTTTTTAAACGATATTTTTAATATACAATTATTAAAGTATAGTAGTAATAGATAAATTTGCAGAAGTTTTATCTAAATAGAAGCCTATATTTGCAGACTTAAATTTTTCTCTTTGTAGATACTACTTTAATAATTTAATAATGCATCCTAAAAATAAATCAATTTATACTCTTCAGTTCATTTTACTTTGCATGAGTTCTCTTTTGTTCTCGTCGAGTTTTAATATGATTATTCCGGAGCTTCCAAGTTATTTAACGAGTTTGGGCGGAGCAGAATACAAAGGGTTTATTATTTCGCTTTTTACACTTACGGCTGCTATATCAAGGCCTTTTAGCGGTAAGCTTACAGATAAATGGGGGCGTGTTCCTGTAATGGCTGTTGGGTCTGTTGTATGTTTGATTTGCGGTTTCTTGTATCCAATATTGAGTTCAGTTTCAGGATTTTTGTTTTTGCGTTTGGTTCATGGTTTTTCAACTGGATTTAAGCCGACAGCAACTTCTGCTTATGTTGCAGATATTATTCCGCAGGAACGCTGGGGCGAAGCTTTAGGAATGCATGGTTTGTGTTTTAGTATTGGCGGAGCTTTAGGCCCTGCGCTGGGCGGAATGGTTGTAAATGCGTATGGAATTGATGTAATGTTTTACAGTTCTTCGTTTCTTGCTTTTTTGTCTATTGTTATTGTAATGAATATGAAAGAAACTTTGGCCACAAAAGAAAAACTTCATAAATCGATGTTTTATATTGGAAGAAAGGATATTATTGATATTGGAGCACTTCCTGCCGGAGTTATTACTTTTTTTTCTTATACGGCTTATGGTTTAATACTTACTTTAATTCCGGATTGGAGCGAACATCTGGGAGCAGAAAATAAAGGAGTGTTTTTTACTGCCTTTACGATTGCTTCAGTTTTAGTACGATTTGGTGCTGGAAAAGTTTCTGACAGACACGGACGTACAAATGTTATACTCGCAGGATTACTTGTTACTTCTATTGCATTATTTGTAATTAGTACCGGAAATAGTATTACAGTACTTTTAACAGGGGCCGCTATTTACGGAATGGGTACAGGTATATTATCACCTGCAATTAATGCATGGACTATTGATTTGAGTAATCCGCAGCACCGTGGAAAAGCCATAGCCACAATGTATATTTCTATGGAGTTAGGAATTGGTTTGGGGGCTTTACTTGGAGGAAGTTACTACAGCGATCAAATATCCCGTATCCCTCAAATAATGAAAATAGATATTCTGGTCTTGTTCATGGGGGTTCTGTATCTTTTATACTGGAAAAGAAAATCTGCCAATAAAAAGATACAGAACAATTAAAAAACAGGATTTTCTGTTATTTTGCTAATTCTAAATGCAGAATAGGGTAAGGTTTTCCGCAGCCGTCAACATCAGAAGTAGATTTTAATTCAAAACCGAAATGGTTATAAAATGCCGCAGCTTGCGTATTGTCTTTGTTTACATCGACTTTTGTAACGCCTAAATTTTCGATTGCATGCAGCAGAAGTTTTTTTCCAATGCCTTTACCAATTTCATCTGCTGTTACAAAAAGCATTTCTAAACTTTCTTCGTGAGTGCCGATAAAACCAATAATTGTATGATTTTCGTTTTTTATGCAATGTAATGAAACACTTTTAAAAAAAGTTGGAATAAGTTCTTTGTAAAAGTTGAAATCTTCGAGTGTCAAAAAGTGGTGTGTTGCTTTAACCGAAGATTCCCAAACCGAAATTAGATCATTGTATTCTTTTTCGTTAACCTTTTGGATCATTTTTCTTTTTTGTTTGTTTAAATTCTCTGCGAATATAAGGTTTCATGAACAAATAGATATTCTGAAAATAGATAAAACGGCGGACTTATTTTTTATTTGATGCCCATAAAATTGCATTTTTAAAAAGAGCAGTGTAGGCTTTATTATTAAATAAATCAGGAGAATGTCCCATGAAAATATAAACATTTCGGGATGCAAAATGCTCATTTGTCCAAACAACAGGATGATCTCCCATTTTTATTTTTGAATCCGGCTGATAAGTCGACTCATCTACAGAAGCTAAAACGTGAACATTTTTGCGCGGACTTTTGTCATAAGTATACCATTCTTCTTTTTGTACCAGAAAATCAGCGGGAACTCCTTTCATTACAGGATGTACTTTATCTTCAACAATAACTTTTGCACTAGCAAAATCAGGAATATAGTTAACGAATCGAATACCGCCCATAAAATCAGAGAACCAATTCCAGATAGGATAACCATCAAATTCTCCTAATAAAGCTGCATGATGCAGACCTATCCAGCCTCCTCTGCCATCATTTATATATTTTTGAAAAGCTTTCATAGATTCTTCACTCCATGTGTAAGGCGGATAATCGAGTTGTATAAAAAGACGGTATTGGTTTAAAAGAGATTCATTAATTGTCTTCGTATTTTCAATATAATCTATTGTAAAATTGTTTCCTGCTGCCAGTTTGTTCAGCCAGGGTTTGGCTGCTTTAGAAAAAGCCAGATGATGTCCGCCGTTTTCATATAAAACCAAAACTTTAAATTTTGTTTTTTTCGATGCCTGACCAAAACAACTTTCGTGAAGAAAAAAACTTATTTAAATAATGTAATTGCCGTTATTGAATTTTTCATTTCGCTGCCAAAAAGATGAATGTTTAATTTCAAATTTACAATATGCTTTTCACTTTTCAATCATTAATATAGTGTCTTAATAAAGTAGTATTAAGTACAGAGTTTCAAATTTTCTTTGCAAAAATGAAATAAGCAGAAGTTTTTAAATTCATAAAAATACCGTATATTAGTATAAAAGCTTAAGAAAAGCCCTGAATTTAAATTATAAAAATGTACTTAAGATATATACTAGCATGCGTTGTTTTATTAACAATTAAAGCAAATTCACAAATTGTAGAAGATAAAAAAAATTTCCGTGCAGCAGATTCGCTGCTCAAAGAACATAGTTTTTCTGTCCATAAGGATAATTATTTTTTAACTGGAATTCCTCTAGATGAAGATATTACGCGTAACACAGCCGATGTCAAATATCAGGTTAGTTTTAAACTCCGATTAAACTCAAAACCTTTGTGGGGCGGTTTTTTCCCTTATTTAATGTATACTCAAAAAGCTTTTTGGGATATTTATGCAAATTCAAAACCCTTTTCAGAAATTAACTTTAATCCCGGAGTAGCAATTGTCCGTCCGTTTTATTTAAAAGGAGGAAGGCTGACGTATGGAACCATTTCATTAGAACACGAATCAAACGGAAGAGATTCTATTTACTCCAGAACCTGGAATATGCTTGCTTTTTCGTTAAAATCTCAGGTTTCGCCGCGTTGGACTGTTGGACTTAGAGGATGGATTCCGCTTGTTGACAAAGAAGACAATCCCGGACTTACAAAATATGTAGGCTACGGCGAAGCAAGCGCAACTTACCAGATACAGCCCGGAAGATGGAGTGCAGATGTTCTTTTTAGAAAAGGAAGCGGTCTTATCAATTACGGTTCTTTACAAACACAATTGAACTGGAGACCTTATAAAGATGAAAATTATTATCTCACCTTGCAATGGTTTGTAGGATATACAGAAAGTTTAATTGATTATCAGGAACACAAAAGCATGATACGTCTTGGATTTACTATAAAACCAGAAAATATGGGAATTTTTTAAACGGGTTATCAGCCAGCATTTAAAATTTGTTCAATAATTATTTTTTGAACTTCTTCTGGTTTTTCGGTTAAAACAGAATGTCCGGCATCTTCAAATAAAAATATTTTTTTCTTAGGTGCTTTCAGGCTTTCAAAATATTTCTCGGCAATAGTAAAATTGGTCTGAAGATCTTTTTTCCCAATAAAGAAATACACAGGGCATTTAACCGAAGGGAGTTGTTTAAAGAGATTCTGCTTTATAGCTTTATTCCATGTTGGCATCCATGTATCAGACCAGGCTTTAAGATATTGTTTTACTGCAGTTGTATCTTTATCAGGAAAAGGCTGTCCGTCATAATTAAACATCCACTTTCGTGAATAATAGATTTGGTTGGAGTTTTCAAAAGGAATTTTAACAGTATTTAATTCTTTTTGTGCGGTTGTATTTCCTTTTTCTTTTGCATCGGCTTTCAGTTTTTCCAGCAGTATCATCTCGCTTTTTGACTGATCAATTACCGGGCTGAATGCAATATATGCATTTAACAATTCAGGATATTTTTCGGCCATATAGAACCCTAAAACAGTTCCCCAGGATTCGCCCACAAGATAGATTTTCTTTTTATTGAATTTTTTTAAAAGAAGCTTTACCAATTCGTAAGTATCATTTTCCATTAATTCGAGAGTGATTGGAACCGACGATTTGTTTAAAGCCAGAGTTTTTCCGGCATCTCTTTGATCCCACTGCACAACTAAAAAATGGTCTTGAAGTTTATTGCTGAATTTTTCTCCCTGATTCATTCTGGAACTGCCCGGACCTCCATGTAAAAAAAGAATAAGAGGAGCGTTTTGGTTTCCTTTATAAGAAATAATCTGTTTTATTTTACCAACAGATAAAGTGTCGTAATTGGTTTGGATTTGTGCAGAAAGGCTGCTAAGGAATACTACAATAAGAATCAGAGTAAAATGTATTTTATTTTTCATCTTTTATGCAATTAATTATGAGATCAGATTAGATTTTTAAATATTTATTTATAAAATTAACTTGATGATTATAAGTGCTTAAAGATAAAATAAAATGTTTATTATAAGGTTAATTTAATGTAGATAATAAATCTTGTCTGGTTCCTTTTTTCAAATCGATAACATCAAATCTTTTGGTTGATGAAAATGAACCAATATCGCTGTCGCTGTTAATTAAAACAGCTCCAACCAGAACAATATATTTACAATTGTATTTTGTAGCCTCAATAAGCTGCTGAATTCTGCTGTCAATAGATTCGTAGATTATTTCTGTTGCTTCATAAAGCGGAATATCGGCTTTTACTATTCTATCTTTTTGATTGTAAAGTATTTGTTCAATCGTATTCATTTGATAATCTATTTCGGTAATGTGTCCCGGCTTAATAGCATTATCTAATAATTTATGCAAGGCTCCATGTGTGGCTCCGCAGCAGCTTGACGGTTTATGCTGTCCAAAACGATTAATTTCGCCAATAGTACCTTCTTTAGAAATTCCAATGTGCGGTCCATAATAAATAAAAACGGCTCCATCATCTGGTACGTGGCTGGCAAAGGCCTGCATGCCTGTTAGTCCGGTAAAAGGGAAACCGTCTAAACCTCCCATTTTAAAAGGCCCCAGAAATTCATTTGCTCTTACGGGATATTGAATACTGTTTACATCATCACTGCAAATACTGTCTGCAAACATAATTTCGGCCGGTTCCAGATCGAGTTTTTCTTCTATAAAATCGATAATTTTATTTATAAAATCAATCGTTGTGAGTGCATTAGGATAGTGTTTTCTAATGATTTCTAATTTCTCTCTTTTTTTCATTTTTAGAAAATTTGAAGTTTCTGAGATTGCAGATTAAGTATCTTTCCAGAGTTTAGGTCAAGTAAAGTTATGAAATTTAGATTGCTTACTACTGGTTTTTTGTTTTTAGTAAATCCTTTATGTCATTCTTAAAAATGCTTTCTTGGAAATGGTTTTTATGTAATGATTTGAAATCATGTGTTTTAACTTTTTTTTATTAAATTTGATAGTACAATTTCTAGCAATACCAATTATGGAAAAATTAAAACGCCCGGTTTATCTTAAAGCTGGTTCTGATGATTTTTTTAAAAAGATGCGCACAGAAGTGAACGAAACTGTTTTACAAAACTCATCATTATACCATTTTAACGTAATAAAGTCTTTAGGTCTTTTGGTTCTGTTTTTTTTATTTTATAGCTGTATTTTATTTTTTGGCAGCAATACATCCTTACTTTTTCTCTTTTATATTTTGTGTGGTTTTACCATGATTGTTCTTTTTATAAATGCCTTTCATGATGCTGCACACGGAGCTTTGTTTAAAAAAGCAAAACACAATGAATGGTTCTTGTATGTTCTGGAACTTTTTGGCAGTAATCACTGGCTTTGGATGCGCCGGCATATCAATCTCCATCATGCTTATCCTAATGTTCCTGATTGGGATATCGACATTAAACAAAGTGACATTATCAGGATTTTTCCAAACAGTCCATTATTCGAATACCATAAATATCAGCATATTTATATGTGGTTTGTTTATCCGCTTTACAGCTTAAACTGGATTTATATACGTGATTTTAAAGATTTTTTCGGCACTAAAAATAATTATGTAAAAAAAGTCGTTGAAGTAATTCCGAGAAAGCAGATTTTAATACTCTTTGCGGCAAAAATCATCAATCTGTTTTATATACTTTTTATTCCAATGATGGTTCTAAATCAGCCTTGGTATTTGGTTTTGGCAGGCTGGTTTGCCATGCACTTATTTGGAAGTGTTTTAGGAGTTGTTGCTCTTGTTTCTACTCATGTTGATGAAGATGCACATTTTCCTGTAACTGACGAAGACGGAAATCTTTCGGCTACCTGGGCAGTTCACCAAATGATTGTTACCAAAGATTTTAGCACCAACAGTAAACTGGCTAATTTTTTATACGGCGGTTTTACCCATCATGTAGCACACCACCTTTTTCCGGGAGTCGGCCACACTTATTATCCTTATATAACACCTATTATAATGCGTTATGCGAAAGAATACGATCTTCCGTATACTTCATATCCTTTTTACCATGCAGTACGTTCGCATTTTAGAATGCTGAAAAGTAAAGGCGTAAAAGAAAATATTTTAATGACGGGGGAGATTTAAGGTTCGAATCCCTCCGGGGTCAGGTTATGGAAATTATAAATCAAAGTACAATTTTGAAAACAATTCACAATTTGATCTTTGGATTAACCTATAAACTGTAAATAAATATTGCAGACTTTTTTTTTCTTCGAGATATGCTAAACCTAAGTATGTAAACTAATTTTTAATTATTAGTATATCAATCTATATGTAGATAAACAAACTCAAATAAACAAACCTTGTTTATTTGAGTTTTTTTTTGTTAAAATAGAAGTTTAAATTCTCTTTTTTTGAAAACTAAAACTTACATTTACTCCGGAAAAATAACAAAGCTTTTCTTAATATATGTTTAGTTTAGAAAAAATAAATTTTTATAATGGCCGTGAGTTAAAACACAGCAGTTTTCATGAAACAAGAAAATATGGATACAGATATCAGGATTTTGAAAATGAGAAACTTATAAAAGAAGTACATTATGAAGTCGAAATTAACTGTAAAACCAGTAACACTTATAATGATTTTATTTTTGAAATTAATCGAAAGCAAGTTTATATTAACAATAAAGTACCAAATCTATTAGTAGAGCAGATGCTTGAAAAGTGCGCCAAAGTAATTTTTCCAATAAAAATTATACCTGCCGAAGATGGTACAATATCTGAGATCGAAAATCATAAAGAAATTGTACAAAGATGGAACTCTTTAAAAGAACATCTAGGTTCTTATTACTACAGTGAAGCTGCTTATAAAATACTAAACAATGTTCAAAATATAATTTTAAACAAACAAAAACTTGAAAGGTCGCTAAACAAAGATTGGTTTTTTCATTTGTATTTTTCTCCTCTCTATATTGATTATCCTCTGCAGACACCTCAAACTTACAAATGGAAATCACCTGTTTTGGGAAATCAGTCTATTGATTATAAAGTAAATCATACTATTGACGAATATTACACTTCGACTGGCAAGATAATTATTAATGCCAAAGGGAAAAGTATAGATGAGCGATCTATTGAAGAGTTTTTACAGGGAATTGATTACCCAAAGGCAAAATTACAAGGTATTTCATGTAAAACTTTAGAATCGGAAATGGAAGTAAAATATAAACTCTATGCAGAGGACAGGTCAATATTTTCGATTAGTTCCACTTATCATACTAAAATAAGTGATACTAAAAATAAAATACAAAAAATATCATTATATCATTTGGCTGAAAATGAGGATTTTAGACCTGATTCAGATGTTGGAGCACGAAGAGCTAAGGAACAATTTCGAAACTTTCAAACTGTTGAAGACGAAGATGTTATAGATATCAGTAAAAGATTGAAAGGTTACAAACATATTCCAAGTTCACAAGAACCCAAAGAAAAAATAAGCCTGTTTCTAGAAGAAATCCCAACCGTTGAAAGAAAAAGCTCTTTAGCGAAATTCCTAAACATGTTTAAAAAATAAAATAATTTAATCCAGATTATTATGGCCGAAAAACATTTTGTTGTACAGGGTGCAACATGTGAGTGTAAATTTAGTGTTGAACCCAAAACCGACAAGTTAAAAGTTAAAACACATTCTAAGCATTATGCAAATGATAAAGATGGAGGAGAAAAACTTATTGGGACAGACAAAGAAATAGGGCAGACATTAGAAAAAAATACTTTCGGGAAATGTAAAATGCAGCCAAACGGAAGCGGAGATTATCTGCCTTGTCAGGCGGTAATTACAAAATGGAGCGGGTTTTATGAAAAAGTGACTTTATCTAATGAAGGCAAAATACTACTTGAAGACAGTAAAGCAGCCTGTCCTATTGGAGGACCTGATTGTATCACAATAAAAAATCATGGACAAGTTGCAGAAGTTTCTAAAAAAAATGTAGAAAACACAGATAGTGAAATAAACGCACAAATATTTCCAGGAATAGATCTGAGTACTCTGGAAAAGGAAAACACACAACTGCCAATTAAAGATTAGTATTATGCCAAAACTTAAGTTAAAAGTTAACCCTGGAGTTAATGATATTTATAATCCGGGTAACTCATTTATTAAAATTGAAAGTTCCAAAACAAATGGTAAGAATGAAATAGCGAATAATGATTCTACTGTTCACGTTGAAATAGAAAATTGGAATGAATTATCAGAAACAGAAAAAAAAGAAACGGTCTGGATCTGGAATTTAGTTGGGAATAAGTTATCATTTACATATGACGACTATAATAAATTTATCGGTAAAGGATATCCAGGAGGAAATTTTTACCTGCCAAAAGTTTATAGCGGCAATGGAGTTGCCTGGCTGGAACCTTATATATACGGAGTAGCACCTCCAACAGGGAGTCCTAAAAACGGTCTTTTTGTATCGTCTAAAGCAACCCCAAAAGTAGTAGGTTACGAATGGAGGGAATATTCAACAAACAGTAATGGTGCTATTATTAAAGGTGATATTAAATATGGTGAGACTATTCAGCTTCATATCTATACAGAAGGCTTATATGGAGATGAAATATTAATTGATCTGTATGATATTCAATTTGAGGACGAGGATCTGCCTCTATTTGAAAAGGATAACGGAGTTTATCAAAGTGTACCCAGACCTAAAGAGGAAATTAATAAAAAAAATGCTCCAATATCCCACAAAACATTAACAAGAGAAGTAAAAGTACACAACGATTTGCAAGACCGTGTTATTGACTGTGAATTATACATTCTAAATGTAACTGATGAGAATAACAATAAAACCACGAAAAAGTCAGTACAAAAGTGTATTGTTGATATTTATGTAGATCCCCTTTGGGCTTTTTTTGTTAATAAAGAGAAAAACAATTTTCAAGGAACTGATAATTCTATTGAGATGAAAGCCTATATATTCACGGAAATCAACAACCAATATTTAAAAATTGATAATTCTAACAACCAGCCTTTTGTAAAAATATTAGGTAAAACAAATCAGAAAACGGTTTTAGAACCTGAGGGAAATAAAGTTGCTGTAGTAGGCACCATAGAAACTAATATTGCCAATTTTTTGCCATGCCGATTCAGCAGAGCTGTAGGTAAGTATGCAAGAGGTGAAGATACAGTTGAAATTGAAATTTATAATGTTCAAAATAATTTAAACTTGACCCAGTTGGTTTTCCCATTAGTGGCGGGGATAAAAGAATCCAGAAAGGATTTTACAGTAGAATTAGAGGGTTTACAAACCAAAGAATGTCTTTATTCTGATGACCCTGCTAAAACACATACCGGTCATGTAATTGATATTTCTAAAATTGAAAAATTAATTGAAAACGGCAAAGGCGAAAGAAGTAAAAAATGGAGATTAGCAGAGTATAAAAGCAATAGTCCTGATAAAGATAATCCTAATGTAGAACCTGAAAATCATGGTTCTGATGATAGTACTTTTACTAACAATTTTAAATTTATCAATGGTATTTCCTCTTTAAAAGCACAAAAATCATTTAAGATTTTAGAAGATCATAAACCTTTTATTTTACAGCCTCCAACCGATGAGAAATTAGAATTACAGGTTGGATATGATTTTACTCATGGAAAAACTGTTCCCGCATTAAATGGATTGTTGGCAACGTTATGGCCTAATAATGAAAATCTAGCACAAAAATATCCAGTTAGTTTACATACATGCTGTCCAAATTTACCTTTAGACATTATGGTTTATCCTGATACCAAGTGGACATTGCAGCTTGCTTTTAATTATGATGGAGAAGAATTTGAAAAGCTGCGGGAAATTTATCATGATAAATGGAAACTGAAGGAAATGGAAGCAAAAGCTGATCTGAAAAAATTAAAAGGACGTTCTGAGAATCTTAGTGATTATCAGAAAAAGCAGCAAAAAATAAGAGAAGAAGAGCGATTGAAAGCCAAAAAAGCCCAAGCTCAGGCCAAAAGAAAACAATCTTATAGAAGCCAGGCTTCGCACATGCTGAGTAATTTTACAAAAGTGGGACTAATTGATTGTGAATTTTCACTTATGTGTGAATTTGACCGTCCTCATCAGGCTTTAGAGTTATCATCGGGTATGCCCGAAATAAGTGATTTCTTAAAAAAAATAGGCGATATCAAAGATTTGATTGAAAGTATTTGTAATGGTACAAACGACAATACTACTCAAAATTCACCAAAGGGAAATGGTACAACAGACCATAGAAAGAAAAGATTACAAGAAAAATTAGAAAAAGATAAAGCAACAAAAAAAAGTAATTGGAGTTATGAATTTATACCTCCAAGTGTGGGAGTATCGGTAAGCTGGTATGCAGATCCTCCAAAAGATTTATATACTCCAGTTATGGGAACCATGATTGAAGGAGCTATAGATCTCGATCCTTTTTTTGGTTTTGAAATTAAGTACTACGTTTATCAGTTGTTGTATAAAATAAATCATCCCGTTGTGCTAGCAGTAGTAGCAACACTAGATATTTTAGACGAAGCACTTGGAGATAATTTTGATATTAATCTTGATTTAATAATAACATCCGAAATTAGTGGTGCACTAAAAGGAACTATAAATACTGCCGATGGAAGTAAATATTCTGAAAGACTGATGAAAGATGATGATGATTCTCCTTGTAAATTAGAAGGAAAACTAGAAATAAATCTTAAAGGATATATTCAGGCAAATGCGACCTACAAAAACTTCGTTTTCGGAAATTATTCAATATATGGAGAATTAGAAGCTTCCATTGTTACTGGAGTATCGATAGAAAGCGTCACTAAAGCAGATAAGGACGGAATCTATTTAGAACCAACCATAAAATTTGACGGTCTTATTTTGAAAGGAAATGCGAATTTTGGAGCAGTGGAAGAGGATGGGGCGAAAGGAAGCAGTATTGAAGAATTAAAAGAACAAAGTGGTCTACATTATGAGGGCGAAGGAAAAATTGTTGTATTAGACCCTTACGAATGGAAAACAGGTTGGAAATTACCTTTAATATCTTTATAAATGAAAAAAATAATTTTAGCAATAGTTTTAAATATTAATCTAATAAGTTGTAATTCACAAGAAAAAATAGATAACGCAATGGATACAGAAGAAAGAATATCTGCAATAACAGATAAAATAAAATATTTTGATTATCAGCCAATATATCGAATAAAAATAGAAACAACACTTAATTACGAAATAACAATTAATGATTTACCCATTGCTAAAAAAAACAATAATGATGTTGGAACTCTTTGGTTTCCTATTAATTATGCATTGCTTAAAAGCGGGACGCAAGAGTTGCAAATAAAAATATATCCTTCTTATAAAGATAAATATATTCCTAACCTTTTTTTTACCCCTAATTCAAAATTCAATTTAGAAATTGAAAAAACAGCATGGGATAAAAATGGTAATTTAGAAGAACCAAAAATAGTCATGGACTATGAGCTTCCTAAATATAAAGTAGACAATAATGGGAATTCTGATTATAAGCAACCTATTGATTACAGCAGGCAAAATATATTAATTAAAGATTTTAGCTTCATAGCCGATGTACCCTATAAGCTTGAAGGATGGTCAGACAGTGAAGATCTCAGCAAATTAGATCAAGAAACTTTACACGAAAAAGTATTAAGATTCTGTGAAGATCTAGTTGATAGATACAAAGAGGAAGATTTTGATTATGTAAAAACAAAATATTTAAAAGCAGATATTGAATGGTATCAATCTGAATACCTAAAAAAAGATGTTATAAAAAAATATCAAAACGCAATGAATGCTAATAAAGGTA
Organism: Flavobacterium sp. KACC 22758; assembly: GCF_028736135.1. Classification (NCBI taxonomy): domain Bacteria; kingdom Pseudomonadati; phylum Bacteroidota; class Flavobacteriia; order Flavobacteriales; family Flavobacteriaceae; genus Flavobacterium; species Flavobacterium sp. KACC 22758. The sequence goes on along the minus strand of NZ_CP117878.1, from coordinate 4,001,778 downwards.
AGTTTATAAATCACTTTATCCCTTTAAGTGAATACAAAATGCTTTTCTATGGTGATAATAAAATAATTACTATAGAAAGAAGCGACATTAAAAATAAAGGAAAATCATTTTTTTTACATGAAAAAATAGACAAAGAAGGGAATAAAAAGCTAGTATCACTTGATTTATATCTTCATATTCCAAAAGGTTCTACAGAACTAGAAATTATACGCTAAATCAAAATGATAAATAAGTTCCTTTTTTTCTTTTTATTTTTTCTTGTGAATTGTAATTCACAAGAAAAAAAAAGTATGACTGAAAATCCTTTGCTAAATAATTTAAAAAAATATGATTTTGAACCAATATATAATATTAGAGTAAAAAGTAATTTGTCATACACAATAGCAATAAATGGTATTCCAATTCTTAATAAATATGAAGCAGACTTATTCTTTTCTGGAAACAATATTAATAATTGTATTCCAAAAAGTGGTATTCAAAAAATAGATATTAAATTATTTCCTCCAATGAAAGAGGATGGGACATTCGAAGATTATATTGGAAATAATTCATTTGAATTAAATATTGAACAAACTGCATGGAATCATAATGGAAATTTAGATAAACCTAAAAATATTTCTAACTATCAATTACCAAAAATAGATTTATCTAATTCTAAAAGTTATTCTTATAATTATGAATTTCAAGCAGATGTACCCTACAAGTTAATCGATTGGAATGAAGGAGAAAAATTTGATCTTAAAGACAGTATTAATCTAAAAAATAAAGTAATTTATTTTTACGAAAAACTAAAATTTTATTTTGAAAATAAAGAAGGAGAAAATTACACCAACAATCTTCAAAAAGGGCTATTTAATATATACCAAGCAAGTTACTATACTAAAAAAGATGCTTTAGATAACTATATTAAGAAAATTGAATTTATAAATAAGGAAGAAATAACTTTATCTTCATTTGATAATTATAAAGTTCAAATCTTAGGCAATAATAATTTAATTAGTTTGAAAAGAATAGATGGTTACAATATTGGTGAAGGAATTTTAAGGAGAAATTATATAAAAAACAATGTAGAAAAAGTCCAAATTGATGATATAATCTTATATAAACCTAAAGGAAGTAAGGACTTTGAAGTAATTTGGTATATGAACTATATGAAAGGTGCATCGATGTAAATTTAATTTTTTTGAGAATTTAAAATATTTATTTCATAACCCAAAGGAATGCAATAATAACATAGGCTCTCAGTCTATTTAGTTTATAAATCGCACAAATCAAAATGTTTGCTTCCTACAATTTCATCTTAAAAATAAAAACAAAAGAAGTGAAAAAAGTAATTTTAACTTTCGTATTAATCTTTTGCTTGCTGAATTGCAATTCACAAGAAAAAAAGAATACTATGAAAGAAAATCCTTTATTGGTAAATATAAAGAAGTATGATTATGAACCTATTTATCAGCTACAAGTAGAAACTTTATATAACTATGATATTTGGGTTAATGATATTTTAGTTCTAACAAAACATAACAATGTTATGAATACTTTTGGAACTTTTGATAATTCATTTCTACCTAAAAGTGGATCATATAAACTAAAAGTTAAAATCTATCCTAACATTCCTCAAGGAGAAGGACAGATTGCTCAAAATGAATATCTAAAAAATGGCATTAAATTTACATTAAAAGTAGAGCAAACAGCTTGGATAAAAGGAGGAGGCGGTCTTGAAGATGCAAAAGAGATCTTAACATACGAATTACCACAATATCTACTTGACGAAAATAATAAGGAAGATCATAATAAACCTATTGATTATAGTAAATTAAAAGAGTTTACTACAGAGTTTGACTTTACAGCTAAGGTGCCTTATAGTTTATATGATTGGGAAGACAGCGAAAATTTAACAAAAATAGATACTTTGGAACTAAAAAAGGAAGTGTTAGCTTTTTATAATGATTTTAGAAAAAGTATTGAGGATGGAAACAGCGATTTTTATCTTAATAACATCAAAAAAGCTGAATTTAATTATTATCAAAGCAATTACTTTACAATTGAAAGTGCCAAATCAAAAAGTAATAAGTGGATCGATTTTGTTGCTAAAGGAAAAGTTTTTGAACCTATAGAGACAGGAAAATTGCAATTTTATGGTAATGGAAAAATTGTGAGTATTCGAGGAATTAAATCATGGGATAAGAATGAAGGAGTTTTAAGATATCCTTATAAAAAAGGACCTTTTAACTATGTATTAGTTTTTGACATCTTTTTACACAAACCAAAAGGTTCAGATAATTTCGAATTTATTCGATATACTATGCTTGATAAAAACTTCTTAAAAGGAGAAGCCAAATGATAAATCTAAAATTGGCTTCTCTATTTTTTCTTTTATTTCTTGTGAGCTTTAACTCGCAAGAAATAAAAGAAAATAAAATGAATACAGAAGAAAGATTATGTTATATATCAAGCAAAATAAAAAAGTACGATTATCAACCCTTGTATCAAATAAAAGTGAAAACACAAAATTGCTATCAGATATTGGTAAATGATTTTCCTGTATATACTTATTTTGATAAAATCGGAGGGGAAATCAGTTTTAATATTAATTCAGCAATTTTAAAAAGCGGGGTTCAAACTTTAAAAATTAAGATATATCCAAGTTACAATTCTCAAAATATTCAAAATGAATATCTAACCAATAAAGATTTCTTTTCTTTAGAAATAGAGCAAACATCTTGGAATAAAAATGGCAATTTAGAAAAACCCGAAACAATTTTGGAATATGAACTCCCAAAATACAAAACAAATAATAATGACGAACCTGATTACCAACAACCTATTGACTATAGTGAACAAAATCAATTAATTAAAGAATTTACATTTACAGCAAAAGTACCTTATGAATTAAAAGGATGGTCAGAAAGTGAAGACCTAAGTAAAATAGATAAAGAAGTTTTATTGAAAAATGTATTACAATATTACCATAAAACTATTGATGCTTTTAAAGATAAGGATTTTGATTATTTTAATACTCTTTATCTTAAGGCTGATACAGAATGGTATCAAGCACAATATTTTTCTGAAAGTGTTAGAGCTAATTATCAAAAAGCGCTATATCAAAATAGCTTTAATAGTTTAGAGATGCTTCCTTTAAAAAATTATAAATTATCTTATTATTGTAACAATACTGTAATAGCTTTAGAAAGTTTATCAGGACATAATAAGGGAAATTCAATGTTTTCTTATCAGTTTGTAAATAATTCTGGAGCCAAGGTTATTGAATGGAATAATTTATTTTTGCATATTCCAAAAGGCTCAAAAGAACTAGAAATCATACGTTAAATTATAACAGACAAAATAAAATATTTTGATTATCAGTCTATAAATAGAAACAACACTTAATTACGAAATAACAATTAATGATCTGCTAAGATCAAAATATAAAAAAAGCGATTTCATTTGAAATCGCTTTTTTTATATTTTAATATTCTAAGTTTTATTTACCTCTTTGAAACAGTAATGAAGAAAATGTTCTAACTCCAGCTCTAATGCATTCTTCATCGACTTCAAAATTGGGAGTGTGATTCATGGCTATGATTCCTTTTTCGAAATTAGAACCTCCAAGAAGGAAATACACTCCTGGGACTTTTTGCTGAAAATAAGCGAAATCATCATTGAAATAAGGAATTTGCCCGTAGTCGGCAGTAATAAATCCTTTTCCGTAAATATTTTCAAGTGTGTTTACAGAATTGCTTGTTAAATCTGGATGGTTTAAAACGGTTGGATTTTCTTTTATAAACGAAACAGAAAGCAGCTGCGAACCGAGATTATTGTCTTTAATTACCTGTTCAACAGCAGGAATAATATTTTTTACCCTGGAAGCATCGGTTTCATAGATTTCTGCATTTATACGGAATGTGTCGTTTTTAGAATAACTTCTAAAATTTTCATCGGCAATTAAGTAATTTTTAAATATGGTGTTTGGATTTGTTAATCCAATTTTAGGATCTAAAATAGATTGAATTTCCCACGGTTTACTGCCATTAATAGTTCTGACCAATGATTTACGGATTTTGGCAGACAGATCTTTTACTTCCTCGTTTGATAATGCATTTTTAAACTGTATTCCTATTTCTTTTTGATAGGCATACATTTCATTTGGTTTAACCATTATCTGCCCTGCAGGCAAAGCTGTTACATGAAGGGCATAAATTTCATCGAGTTTAAATTGTGTGAATTTTTTATTTTCAACAATCGCTTTTCCTCCTTTAAAGGTTTCTTCTTCGGGCTGAAAAATAAAATAAACTGTGCCTTGAAGTGATTTTTTGTGTTTTGCTAAAACTTCTGCAATTCCTAATGCAACCGCCAAGTGTACGTCATGTCCGCAGCCGTGCTGAACACCTTTTACTTTAGATTTAAAATCAGATTTGTCAGGAAAATCATTTGGCAGAGCATCCATGTCAGTTCTCCATGCTATGTTTTTTCCCTTTTTATCACCTTTTAAAATACCTACAACTCCATAGCCGTAAATATCAGTTTCGACTTGAAGACCTAAATCCAGTAAATGTTGTTTGACAACTTCCTGAGTTCTTTTTTCTTTGCCGGCCAGTTCCGGGTTTTCATGAAAATCTCTTCTAATCTGAACAAGTTTGTCAAAGATTTTATCTGTTTCAAGCTGAATAGATTCACGAATATCAATTGTATTATTTTTTTTCTGTCCGTAAATAATATGCTGCATACAGAATGCATTCACAATAAAAAGGGTCAATAGAATTTGTTTTCTCATTTTATATTTTAATTAGAACCGAATCGTTTTATTTCAAAACCGGAATTTTTACAAAGCTGTCATTGTACCATTTAATTTTTAAAGGCTCTTTGGCATCGAGAATTGTTTCATCGCTGACCTCTTTTCCTGTTCCGTAATTCAATTGCGAAAAAGGATTTTTATTGACATTTAATGCTATCAATAATCGGCTTCCTTTGCTCAGCTGCCGGCTTACAAAATGAGTATTAGAAAAAGCAATTGTTTCAATTTTATTAGGTTCTAAAAGCTGTCTTTTTTCAATGTCTTTAGCATAACTGGCACGTCCAATGTAGTAGGAGAGGTGAAAATATTCTCCGTTTGGAGTTACTTCATACAGGGTTACGCCCAAATCCAAATCTTTTTTATTGATGCTAAGTTTGATTTCTCCCAAAAAAGAACCGTTTACAATTAAAGGTTCAGTTAAAGGTTCGCTTATAAAAAAATAACCGTCATTTTTGTTGACTTCTTTTTGAATAATCGGACTTGGATAATAATTGTTATTGCTGATTTCTCTGTTAGCAAAATCAACTTCTTGTGTTAAGAATTCTTTCTTTTTTGGTTTTTTGATATCTGCGAGACGAAAATCTTGTGAAACGGCAGAAGTCAGATAAAAAGTCAGATACTCGTTATGCATCTTTTCAAATGAAGGAGCGCTTTTCCATTCATTTGCTCCCATGACTTCATAATTAATTTTATCTTTTAAAATTTCTGGTTTAGCGCCGTTTTTCAAAATATAATCAAACCATTCGTAAGTGATTTTTTTGATATCAAACAAAGAAACAGGATCGACTTTGTAATCGTTTAAAACAGCTTCACCGCCAATTTGAGTTCCAAAATGCCCGTAAGGTCCAATTACCAGATAAAAAGGGGTTTTCGGGCTGTATTTTTGAAGTTCTTTTAAATAATACAAACTTGAATTTTGAGAATCGTTATAATAACCGTCAAATGCTAAAACAGGAATATTAATCTGTGAAAAATCAGTTTTATAAGGCGCCATTTTCTGCCAGTAAGAGTCAAATGAAGGATGGCTTATCCATTTTTGAAACCATCTGTTGGGCTCGCCGTCTATACTGTCTATTTTTTTGTACGCAGCTCCAGATTCCCACCATCTAAATTTTAAAGCTCTAAAACGAGGTCTGTTATTATTCGTTACTGTATCCAGATATTTATTGTTTCCTACATAAAACGCCCATTCGTAATTTGGATTTATAAAAACATTGTTTTCCATTGGCAGTCCCATTCCGGGTCTGTTTGCAACATAAGGTACAATCGTTTTAAGTGCCGGATGCATTTTTTTGCAGGCAGCCCATTGCGTAAATCCGTTATAACTGCCGCCATACATCGCCGTTTTTCCATTGCACCATTTTTGTTTGCTGATCCAGTCTATGGCGTCATAAACATCATTAGCTTCATTTTCATACGGATTAATCTCGTCTGGACTGAAACGTTTTCCTCTGGAATAAACTATAATCCCGATATAGCCTTTATCTACAGATTCTTTGATCGATTTTAGGTCTCTGCCTTTATCCCGAACATAAATAGTATATTGAAGAATTACAGGCCGTGGTTCATTATCGTTCTTTTTGCGGGCAATCATGGCAGATAATATCGCTCCGTCACGCGTTTTTATGGATATGCTGTCCTGAATATCATAAGCGTTTTCCTGATCTGCCAGTTTTACTGCTTTGGTCTGCTGTGCAGATACAGAAATTACCATGAAAAATAAACTCAGAAATAATAATGTTACTTTATGAATCATAATTACTAAGTTTTTGGGTTAAACGAATTTAATTATTATTTCTATATTTACTTTTTATGATAGACGTAAATTATAACTATATGTTACATTTTTTTAAAATATTATCTTTTTCTTTTTTGATTTTTGGGGCAGTTTCTGCCCATGCACAGCATGAAGCTTATGCAGAACCTGTACAACAGCAGATTGCCGATACCACGTTTGTAAATCTAAAAGATTACAGTAAAGATTTTGTATATGATATGAAATATGCTACAGAAGATAATTTCTTAAAAGCCAAAGTATATGACTGTGCTGAATGTTTACTGCGTTTAAAAACAGTAAAAGCATTGGTTGCCGCGAACAAAGATTTTATTAAAAAAGGATATAAAATAAAGCTTTACGACTGTTATCGTCCTTTGTCGATTCAGAAAAAAATGTGGGAAATTGTATCAAATCCAAAATATGTGGCCGATCCAAAAAAAGGCTCCATCCACAATAGAGGAGGAGCCGTAGATATTTCACTGGTTGATATGAACGGGAAAGAATTGGATATGGGAACTGCTTTTGATTTTTTTGGACCAGAAGCCGCTCATAATTATACCAATTTTTCTAAAAAAGTTTTATCAAACCGAAAATTCTTAAAAAAGATAATGGTAGAAAATGGTTTCAATTCATTTGATTCAGAATGGTGGCATTATAATTTAAAAGCAGGTTTAAAGGATAATGTTTCGAATCAAAAATGGAATTGCAATTAAATTATTCTACGCATCTGATATTTTCTATAAAATAAGTATTGGGGTGCGTTACTTTCCCGGTTAATTCAGATGTAAGATCGGCTTTTACAATATAATCTTCTATGTTCGTAAGGTATTTAATTCGCATGATTGATATTGGAGATTTTTTAAGCTCTTCATAATTTTCTTTCACAAACATAAAAATGCCAGTGTTAACTCTGTTGTCAAAGCCTTTATCATCACGTACAAGAGTACCGCAGTTTTCCTGGTTGATATGCATTAAAGTAACAATTTTGCCATTCTCTAACTGTAAAAAGATTTTAGAGTTTTTATCGAAACAATTTGCCTTTATGAAATCTTTGCTTTTTTGAATGTTTTGTAAATTTAAAGTTGGCAGGCCATCAGTTTGTGCGAGAGAAAAGAAAATATAATTGAAGCTTCCTCCAAAATACTTTTCACTCATTAAGTATTCGTTTGTTACTTTATAAGATCCAATAGAGTCATTTACGTTTACACTGTATTCACATGGTTTTTGAGCAAATGCGGCGAAGGTTAATAAAAAAAGTGTTAGTGTAATTAGTTGTTTCATTTCTAGTTTATTTTTCTGCAAATTAAAACTATTTTGTTATCATTTTTATCAGTTGTAAAAAAACAATAAAAATTTCCTCCATTTTTTATTTTCCACTTCTTTCTGATGTTTTCTACTGTTTCCGGAAAATTACGCGTTGTAACATTTGCCTGTTTATTTAAAAGCTCATTTTTCATGTCATTTTTATTGTACGAAATGACTTTTTCGATTTCAAAACTTCTTCCGGGAAAATCAATTAAATCTTCTGAAGTATATAAATGCGAATGTTTATGAAGTTTGTTTATTTTGAAAAAAGTACTGACTTCATCAAAACCGCCCGATTTCATAATAGCCGAGTTAGGTTCGTAAAGGTATTTTTGAGGAAGATTGTACGATGGGAATTGATCTTCGGCACCTAAAATAAATTCAAAAGTTTCTATTTTGTCTTTTAAAATATTGGCTGTTTTTAAAGTGATTCCGCCCGAATAATTTTTGTGAATTTCAAAAAGCAGTTCCTTTACTTCATTTTCTAATGCAATAATATGAATGTTTTTTACTGATTTCAATTCAGATAAACCTGCAGAAATATCGAGTAAAGGAGCAGTTTTAATTAAAATAGTATCGCTTTTTTCAAAATAAAAATCTAAAGATTCCGGTACATTTGGCAGACAGTCTTTGAGCATAAAAACCTTGCCTTTTGCATCATTTCTTCGCGAAGGATCAATGTAAATCCAGTCCCATTTTTGGTTGAGGTTATTTAAAACATTTGCCGAATCATCTGCATAAAAATGGGAGTTCTTAACGTGTAACTGCTCAAAATTATGACTGACAATGGCAGATAAATTTTCGTTTATTTCGCAATGTGCAATAGATTTAAATCGTTGAGAAAAATAATAATCATCAACTCCAAAACCACCGGTTAGGTCAATTAAAGTTTCACCTTCAATTAAAGAAGCTTTGTAAGCAGCTGTTTTTTCTGATGAGGTCTGTTCAACAGAAATTTTGCTGGGATAGATAATATCTTTGGCAGAAAACCAGGTTGGTAACTTGTCCTTTGCTTTAGTTCTTGCTTCAATCTGGTTTAAAATCGAAATCCAGTCCACTTCTGGAAACGGATTTTTCTGCAGTGCCAATTTTGTTAAATCTGCACCAGTATTCTGAATTATAAATTCCTGAATCTCTGGATGCAAAATAGGATTATTCAAAGCTAAATTCTTTCGGTTAATACGGATACAATCTTGTTGTTAGGAAAAAATTCTTTTAAAATTACCTTAATCATTGTAAAAGCCGGAACTGCAATGATCATCCCGACAATTCCAAATGTAATACCGCTGATTAAGATAATTAGGAATATTTCTAACGGGTGCGAATTTACGCTTTTTGATGAAATTATCGGCTGGCTTATATTATTGTCAATTGCCTGAACTACTAAAAAGCCTATAACAACGTAAATGGTCTTGGGTAGAATTTCTGATTGAAAATCCTGTCCAATCATACTAATCATGGTTAAAATCGCAGCCAAAGTAGTTCCAATAATAGGACCTAAATAAGGTATAATATTTAGTATGGCACATAAAAAAGCAATTACAAATGCGTTTTTGTTTCCAAAGATTAATAACACAATCAGATACAGAATAAATACAACGATTAACTGCAATAATAAACCAATAAAATAGCGGGTTAGCAAGTGGTTAATTTTTGTTATAGAATTTAAAATTTTATCTTCATTAGAATCTGGAAGTATTCTTCTGGCCTGATCTTTAAAAATAGTCTGGTCTTTTATAAAAAAGAAAGTAATAAAAAATACCGATACCAATCCCATTCCCATATCGGCCATAAAATTGATAATCGAATTGATAAATCTGGTGAAATAACTAAAATCTAATACCGAAGTTAGTTTAGAATCTTTAATAACTTTATTTAAATCAATATGCTGAATATTAAAATATTCTTCTAGATGTTTTTCTGTCTCCATAAATTTAGTCTGAAGATGTGCCGTATCTAATAGAGCCAGATTATTTGCCTGAGAAATGATTAATGGCACAAACAGGAGAATAAAGCCTACAATAAGAAATATGAAAAAGATAATTGTAGTTGCAGCGGCCATTGAATTGCTGAATTTTAGTTTATTTTTTAAAAATAGAACCAGCGGATTTGCAATTAAACACAATATCAGGGAAACACATAAATAAACAATTACGGTTTGAATTTCATATAAGAAGTATAAAACGATACCTATTACTAAGATTGTTGCCAATGCTCGTAAGATTCCGTTAGAAATAGTTTTTGACGTTATCATATTTAAAATTTAGAATATAAATATAGGAAAAAGCTTTTATAATTCTAGTGTTTCGGGTGTTCTAAAAATAATTAATAAAAAAAAAGCGGGATGAAATCATCCCGCTTTTAATTAGATTTTTTTTATTAAGGCTGTGCAAAAGAATTTCTTGCACCTCCACTTGTAAAAATAGCCGCAATTCTATTTTTTTGTCCGTTAGAGAACATGTACATTCCAGCATCATCCGTATAATCCATGTAGTTCATTGTCATTTCTACAGGAGTTCCAGAACATGTACTGTAGTGTGGATATGCAGGTACACCATAGTTTGCTGCATTATGAGTTGGAGTATCAGCAACTAAATCGCTTCCGCAAGTTGCATCTCCCCAAATGTGACGTAAATTCAGCCAGTGTCCCACTTCGTGAGTACCAGTTCTTCCTAAGTTATATGGAGCATTTGCAGCACCTGATAATCCGAAATATTTTGGATCAATTACAACTCCATCTGTAGAAGAAGCTCCACCAGGAAATTGTGCATAACCTAAAATTCCGCCTCCAATTGTGCAAGACCATAAGTTAAGTTTTGTTGTTGGAGAAGTTGGAGCTAAACCGCCCTGAGCCGTTTTTTTCATGGCATCATTTGTTCCCCAAGAGGTTTTTGTTGTTGATTTTCTGATAATTTGATCTAATACAAATGTAATTCCAACGTTTGCTTTTACACCAGCAAATAATGCAGGAACACTATTGTAGTCTGAGTTTAATGCATTAAAATCTTTGTTTAACACATCAATTTGAGATTGAATCTGTGCAGCTGAAATATTTTCTGCTGTTGTTCTGTATAGAACATTTACTACAACAGGAATTTCAATTTTTCCATTTACAAGTTTACCTGTAAGTAAAGCTTTGTTTGTGTAAGCTTCAATTTCGTTCATTCTGATTGCTAATGTTGGATCAGCTTTTAATTGAGCTTCTAAAACATCCTGACTTGCGCAAGTACGAAGAGTTGGTTGTGCAGCTGCTTCAGAATTTGTTCCTTCAGCCTGATCATTTTGACATGAAAACAGCACTAATGCTGTAATTGCGGTAATAATAACTTTTTTCATAAATTCTAGGGGTTTTTGTTATAAAATAATAGTTTTGGTTAACCAGATCGCAATTTTATAACAAATACTATTTGTAGCCAAATTTTTATACAGATTTATTTGTGAGAATTTTACAATCCCTTGTATAATCTAGTTCTTACAAAAAAGTTAAAAATATTTTTAAGATGTTTTTTCTTACTTATTAATTTTTTGAATGCATTTTAACGTTGTTATTTGCTTTTTGTCGAGGTTTTGAAAGTTTCTTTACATAACTATTCGAAAATCGAACCAATTATTCTATTAAATTTAACAAAAAATTACAAAGAAGTAATCTCATACAAAGCAATGCTGGCAGCTTGGACTACATTCATGCTTGAATTTTTTCCAAACATATTAATGTGAACGATTTGATGTGAAATTTTTAGTAGTTCTTCTGAAATTCCGGCAATTTCACTTCCTATCAAAAGTGCCGTTTTTTTATCCTTTGGAATTAGAACTTCTTTTAGGGGTTTACTGTTGCTTGTAATTTCTAAAGCAATAATTTCGAAGTTGTTTTCTTGAAGATAAGCAGTTAATTCTGCCGTTTCTTCAATAATTTGATGCGGTACATGAAGATGCGTACTGCGTGAAGTCTTGTTGATTTTTCTTGGCGTAAGCGGAATGTCTTTTCCTAAAAATATAATATTTTCTACACCAAAAGCTTCTGAAATTCTAAAAAGCGAACCAATATTCTGCTGAAAATAAATATGATCGCAAACCAAAGTTATTGGAAATGTTTTTCTCTCAAATTGATTTTCTTCGTGAGTCAGCTGCATTTTTTTAGTGAAAAGTAATTAGTGAAAAGTAATTAGTAAATAGTAAATAGTAAATAGTGGTGACTCAGAATCTAAATAATTTTTCTTTTTAATTTGATGAATTACTAGTTACTAATCACTTTAACTAGTCGCTAATTAGTGAAAATATAGTTAATAATATTAGCGCCCATTTTTAAGGCTTTATCGCGAACATTTGCCGGATCGTTGTGTACTTCGGCATCTTCCCAGCCATCGCCTAAGTCACATTCATACGTGTATAGCAAAACCAGTTTGTTTTCTACAAAAATTCCAAAAGCCTGCGGGCGGGTTCCGTCGTGCTCATGAATTTTAGGTAATCCGTTAGGAAAAGGAAAAGGTTTTTGAAAAATAGGGTGACTGGCAGGAATTTCGACCAGATTATTATTTGGAAATATTTTTTTGATTTCTTTTCGAATGTATTGATCCATTCCGTAATTATCATCAATATGAAGAAAACCGCCTCCGTTTAGATAATTTCTCAAATTCGAAATATCAGAATCGCTGAAAACTACATTTCCGTGTCCCGTCATGTGTACAAACGGATACGAAAGCAAATCAGGATTGCCTGGCTCTACAGTTGAAGGTTTAGCTTTTATTCTGGTATTGATAGTCGAATTGCAAAAATGAATTAAGTTCGGCAGTGAAGTTGGATTTGCATACCAATCGCCTCCGCCGCTGTATTTTAATAATGCAATTTCTTGTGAAAAAGAAGTGATTGAAAAAAGTAAAAGCAAATAAAATATTTTTTTCATAGAATTGTAATTTGTCTACTCGTTTTGTTTTTCACAAAACCCTCGGAATTTATTTAAACTTCATTAAAAAATACAACACTATGGCAGGCCACAACTGCGGCAGTTTCTGTACGCAGACGAGTATTTCCTAATGTTACCGGTTTATAGTTGTTTTCAAGAGCCAATGCAATTTCTTTTTCAGAAAAATCACCTTCGGGACCAATTAATAAGGTTACGTTTTCGTTTGATTTTAAAGATTCTTTCAAAGATTTTTTATCGGTTTCTTCGCAATGCGCAATAAACTGCAAGCCTTGATTTTTTTGCTTGATAAATTCTTTAAACGAAACAGCATCGTTTAATTTTGGAAGAAACATTTCATTAGATTGTTTCATTGCCGATAAAACTATTTTTTCAAAACGCTCTAAATTAATCACTTTTCTTTCAGAACGATCGCAGATAATTGGCGTAATTTCCTGAATGCCTATTTCTGTCGCTTTTTCTAAAAACCACTCAAAACGGTCATTCATTTTAGTTGGCGCAACAGCCAGGTGCAGACGAAATTTTGGTTCTGGAGATTTTTTTATAGAAAGAACGCTCACAATGCATTTGTTATCAGATGCCAGAGTAATTTCGGTTTCAAACAATAATCCCTGACCATTTGTAACGTGAAGAATATCTGAATCTTTCTTGCGTAAAACTTTTATAATGTGTTTGCTTTCTTCTTTATCAAAAGAAAAACTCTCGGTTGTTTCGTCTATATCCGGATTGTAAAATAACTGCATAATTAAAACTGAATTCGCGCTTTAGAAACTACTGAAGAATCTTCAAAACGTTTTGATAAATATTTTTGGTAGCCTACAATTCCTATCATTGCGGCATTATCTGTAGTGTATTCAAATTTTGGAATAAAAGTTTTCCAGCCGTATTTGGCTTCACTTTCTTTTAAAGTAGTCCTGATTCCTGAATTTGCAGAAACCCCGCCTCCAATAGCGATTTGTTTAATTCCGGTTTCTTTTACAGCCAGTTTTAATTTATCCATCAAAATTTCGATAATCGTATGCTGAATTGAAGCGCAGATATCGTTTAGGTTTTCTTCGATGAAATTTGGATTTTCTTGTTTATTCTTTTGAATGAAATATAAAATAGCCGTTTTTAGTCCGGAAAAACTAAAATCTAATCCCGGAACTTTTGGTTTCGTAAAAGTAAAAGCTTTTGGATTTCCTTCTTTGGCATATTTATCAATTAAAGGCCCGCCCGGATAAGGAAGTCCTAATATTTTTGCACTTTTATCAAAAGCTTCTCCAACCGCGTCATCTGTAGTTTCTCCAATAATTTCCATGTCAAAAAAACTGTTCACTTTTACAATCTGCGTATGTCCGCCGCTAATTGTTAAAGCTAAAAAAGGAAATTCTGGTTTATCGTATCCTTCTTCGTCAATAAAATGCGCTAAAATATGGGCATGCATGTGATTTACAGCGATTAACGGAATATTTAATGCTAATGATAACGATTTACCAAACGAACTTCCTACCAAAAGTGATCCCATTAATCCGGGACCTTGTGTAAAGGCAATGGCAGATAGCTGTTCTTTTTGTACATTTGCTTTGCGAAGTGCAGCATCGATTACAGGAACTATGTTTTGCTGGTGTGCTCTCGAAGCTAATTCAGGAACTACACCGCCATATTGATTGTGAATTAACTGATTGGCCACAACATTTGAGAGTACTTTGTCGTTATTTAAAACCGCGGCAGCAGTATCGTCGCATGAACTTTCGATGGCAAGAATAAAAACCTCTGAATTTTGCATATAAAGGCACGAATTTTGGATTATATTTGACAAATCAAATTTTGAAATTTCTTTGATTGAAGCAGATGCCAAAATTAAAGAATTTTTATCAAAACAGCCGTCCTTTGTCTGTTCAAATTAAATTAATACAAAAACAATAATAATAGCGTTATCAAAAGAGTAAAGAAAATAGTATCCAGAACCCTGATTGGCTTAATTTTACTTTTGCTGATACTTGCTATCACTCTGTCTCTGCCTGTCGTACAGACAAAAATTGCTAAATATATTACCGAAACTCTTAATAAAGATTTTAAAACCAACATTAGTATTGATAAAGCGGCAATAAATATTTTTGGCGGCGTAAAACTAAAGAAAGTACTTATTTTAGACCATCATAAAAAAACTTTAATCTATTCAGACCTTATAAATACTGATATTTTAAGTATTAAAAGAGCAATCGATGGAGACTTAATTTTTGGAGATATTCGTTTAACAGGTTTAATTTTTAATCTTAAAACCTATAAAGGCGAAGACGAAAACAATATAAATAAGTTTATAAAACTGTTTGAAACTGAAAAACAGGTAAAAACAAAATCGACTAAACATTTCCTTCTAACAGCCAGAAACGCATACATTACCAACGGAAATTTTTCTGTTGTTGATGAAAATAAGCACACACCAAAATTCCTGGATTTTACAAAGCTGAATGCCTATATCAGCGATTTTAAATTGTATGGTTCAGATGTAAATACAAACATTCACAGATTTTCATTTTTAGATCACAGAGGTTTGTATGTTTCTAATTTTGCCGGAAAATTCAGTTATACCAAAAAACAGATTAAAGTAGAAAACCTTGCCATAAAAACCAAGAGATCGTGGATTTATGGAAAAGCAATTTTAAATTATAAGGTTAAAGATTTTCTTGATTTTACAGATAAAGTTCGTTTTGATGTAGCATTAGATTCGTCTTCTATAGCTTCAAACGATATTCGTTATTTTTATGACGGACTGGGTAAAAACCAGCATTTTAAAGTTAAAACCAAGATTAAAGGACCTTTAAATGATTTGAACCTTAATCATTTAAGGCTGAGCGATGCAAATGGTTCCAAAATCTTTGGAAATATCAACTTTAAAAATCTTTTGGGTACAAAAGAACAAAAGTTCTCGATGGATGGAAAGTTTGATAAATTAATTGCCAGCTATGATAATCTGGTTTTTATACTTCCGGGTATTTTAGGCAAAAGCCTTCCAAAAGAGCTGAAAAGAATAGGTAAGTTTAATATCACCGGGAAAGCAAAAGTCTCAACAACAGCTTTAGAAACCGATTTTAAAATGGCTACTGATTTAGGAAACGGTAAGGTCAATCTTCATATGAATAATATGGATTTTATCGATAAAGCTTCTTATTCCGGTAATATTGTTTTGGATAATTTTAATATTGGCGCTTTATTAGGCCGAAAAGACGTTGGCCGAACGACTTTAAATTTAGATGTTGACGGTGTTGGTTTTACCGAAAAATATTTGAATACAATTGTTAAAGGTGATATCAATAAATTAGACTACAATAAATACAGATATAGTAATATTGTTGTAAACGGAAATTTCAAGCTTCCTTATTATAAAGGTCAGGTTTCAATTAATGATCCGAATTTGAATTTGACTTTTGACGGATTAGTAGATTTAAGTAAACGTGAAAGCCGTTATGATTTTCATATAAATGTAGAAAATTCAGATTTACAAAAATTGAGGTTCGTAAACGATTCGATTTCTCATTTTAAAGGTGATGCAGTAGTTCAGGTAAGCGGAAATTCTATCGAAAATCTTCAGGGAAACATTATTATTAAAGATGCAGAATATCAAAATCCACAGGCGACTTACGTTTTTGATGACGTAACAATAAGTTCCAATTTTGATGCTGACAGACTAAGAACCATAACAATTAATTCAGCAGATATTGTTGAAGGAAGAATTGTGGGTAAATTTCAATTTGCACAGCTGGATAAACTGGTTATGAATTCTGTGGGAAGTTTGTATACCAACTATAAACCTTATAAAGTTAAAAAAGGACAATTCCTGCGTTTTAATTTCCACGTATATAATAAGGTAGTAGAAATGCTGTATCCGGATTTAAAAATTGATTCCAGTACAGTGGTCCGCGGTAAAATTGATGCAGACCTGCAGGAATTTAAATTTGGTTTCAGATCCAAACAAATTACTGCGGCCAAAAATACTTTTGATAATATCAGAATCAGCATAGATAATAAAAACCCGCTTTACAATGCTTTCGTTGAGCTCGATAGTATTAAAACACCTTATTATAAAATCCGCGATTTCAATTTAATTAACGTAACATCAAAAGATACTTTATTTGTTCGTTCTGAGTTTAAAGGTGGTGATAAAGGACAGGATTATTTTAATCTCGATTTATATCACACCATCGACAAAAAGAAAAATAATATTGTTGGAATTAAGAAATCTGAAATGAAGTTTAAAGACTATTTATGGTATTTAAATGAAGACGCCGCAAAGGATAATCAGATCGTTTTTGATCAGTATTTTAAAAACTTTACCATTGACAATATAGTTTTATCTCACGAAAACCAGAAAATTGATTTAAACGGGATAATTAAAGGAAAAGATTATAAGGATATTGTCCTCAATTTTGAAGATGTAGACATAAATAAAATTACGCCTTCAAATTCGAAGTTTGTTTTTAACGGAAACCTAAACGGAAACATAAATTATAAGCAGAATAAAGATGTTTATCAGCCGACAGCCAGTATTGTCGTCGATCATCTTAATATGAATAAAGTTGATTTAGGCACCCTGAATTTTGATATTTCGGGAGATCAGACTTTTAGAAAATTTACCGTAAATTCTTCTATCGTAAACGGTTTTGCAGAATCGTTTAGGGCAAATGGTACTTTTAATATTGAGAATAAGGAAACTTTTATGGACTTGAATCTTAAACTCGAAGGATTTAATCTTGCGACTTTAGGAACTATAGGAGGAGATGTTTTATCGAATATTAGAGGTTCTGTTTCAGGAAATGCAGCAGTTGTGGGTAATTTGAAAAAACCTGAAATCAACGGACGTTTATATGTAGAAAAAGCCGGAATGACAATTCCGTACCTAAATACGGATTACGAATTGAGCGACAGAACGGTCATCGATTTAACAGATGAGAAATTTTTGTTTAGAAATAATCAGTTAACAGATACTAAATATAAAACAAAAGGACTGCTGAACGGAACAATCGAGCATCATAATTTTGGCGACTGGAAATTAGATTTAACCATAACTTCTAAACGTTTATTAGCACTTGATACAAAAGATAGTGAAGATGCGGCTTATTTTGGTACAGCATTCATAAACGGAACTGCAAGTATAAAAGGACCAACAGAAAGTTTATTTATTAAGGTTGATGCAAAATCTGAAAAAGGGACCGAAGTCAAGATTCCTATAAATAATGTACAAAGTGTAGGAGAAAGCAGCTGGATACATTTTGTAACACCAAAAGAAAAATACAATCTGCAAAAAGGAATTGTCGAAAGAACCAGAAACTACAATGGTCTGGAGCTGGAATTTGATTTTGACATTACGCCGGATGCCGAAGTAGAAGTTATCCTTGACAGAAATTCCGGTCACGGTATGAAAGGAAAAGGATACGGATCGCTGTTATTTAAGATTAATACACTGGGTAAATTTAATATGTGGGGGGATTTCCAGGCATACGAAGGAACTTATAACTTTAAATACGGAGGTTTAATCGATAAAAAATTCGCAGTTAAAAAAGGTGGTTCTATTATTTGGGAAGGAAACCCGATGAAAGCACAGCTGAATTTAGAAGCCGTTTACAAAACATCGGCAAATCCTGCCGTATTGCTGGATAATTCTTCTTTCAATAAAAAAGTACCTGTAGAAGTTGTAATTGGTTTAAGAGGAGATTTAACTAGTCCTGAACCTAATTTCGATATTCAGTTTCCATCGGTAAGTAATGTATTGAAATCTGAAATACAATATAAGTTAGATGATAAAGACGTTCGTCAAACGCAGGCTTTGTATTTATTATCTACAGGTTCATTTATGAGTCAGGACGGATTTAACCAAAGCGATTTGTCAGGAACATTTGCAGAAACTGCTGCAAGTTTATTAGGAGGAATTATCAAATCAGATAACGACCTTATTAATATTGACCTGAATTTTATTTCTGCCGACAGAAGATTAGGTCAGGAAGCCGACGGGCAGTTTGTAGCCAATATTTCATCGCAGATTAACGAAAGAATTTCTATTAATGGTAAAGTAGGGGTTCCGGTAGGCGGAGTAAACGAATCTGCTATTGTGGGTGATATTGAAATCTTATACCGTGTAAACGAAGACGGATCAATGAACCTTCGATTATTCAATAAAGAAAATGATATTAATTATATAGGACAAGGAATTGGTTATACGCAGGGAGTTGGTATTTCTTATGAAGTAGATTTTGATACTTTCAGCGAATTGGTGAATAAATTGTTTAAAAGCCATAAACTCGAGAAAGCGATTAAAAAATCAGATGATTTTCAGGATTCAAATCTAAATCCGGATTATCTGAATTTTAAAAGCGCTAAAGAGGCAGAAAAAGACAAAAAGAAACCTGAAAAAGAAGAAGAGAAAAAGCCAAAACCGCAAAACAATAATGAAGGCTTAATTCCTGACAATGATTTCTAGATAATTTGTTAAAAAGAGTATAAAAAAACCATTCGAAACAACGAATGGTTTTTTTATGCTTAAATTTATAGTTTTTGTAAGTTTTTTCTAAAAAGCTCTAAGTGAGATTTTTATAACACTTCTTTTGGGTATTGTTAATTTTAAAGAATTAATTAAAAAATGCCCTATTTATTATTTTAAATGAAATTTTTGGTATCAAAAAACTTATTAACGAAAACGTTTGAATTTAACAGATTTTATTAAATTATAATAAATATAACCGCAGAAGTGCTGAATGTTTGCTAAATTTACAACTTTAATACTTAAATAATGTCAAAAACAATAAAAAAAGTAGGTGTTCTTACCTCAGGAGGAGACTCACCGGGAATGAATGCTGCAATACGATCAGTTGTTCGAACATGTGCTTATCATAATATAGAATGCATAGGAATTTATAGAGGGTATCAAGGAATGATCGAAGGTGATTTTAAAGAAATGGGCCCTCGAAGCGTTAATAATATTGTAAATAAAGGAGGAACGATCCTTAAATCGGCTCGCTCTGTAGACTTTAGAACCCCGGAAGGCCGTAAAAAAGCTCACGAAAATCTTCTTAAAGCCGGAATCGATGCTTTAGTTGTTATTGGTGGAGACGGAAGTTTTACCGGAGGTTTAATTTTTAACTCAGAATATGATTTTCCTGTAATGGGAATTCCAGGTACAATTGATAATGATATTTATGGTACAAGCTTTACTTTAGGTTATGACACTGCTTTAAATACTGTTGTTGACTGTATAGATAAAATTAGAGATACTGCAAGTTCACATAACCGTTTATTCTTTGTAGAGGTTATGGGTAGAGATGCAGGCCACATCGCACTTAATGCCGGAATTGGAGCCGGTGCAGAAGAAATCCTTATTCCTGAAGAAGATTTAGGTCTTGACAGATTGTTAGACTCTCTTCAAAAAAGTAAAGCTTCAGGAAAATCATCAAGTATAGTAGTTATTGCCGAAGGTGATAAAATTGGTAAAAATGTATTCGAATTAAAAGATTACGTTGAAGCTAATTTACCT
The DNA here is from genome assembly GCF_028736135.1 of Flavobacterium sp. KACC 22758. NCBI lineage: Bacteria > Pseudomonadati > Bacteroidota > Flavobacteriia > Flavobacteriales > Flavobacteriaceae > Flavobacterium > Flavobacterium sp. KACC 22758. The sequence continues at coordinate 3,981,476 of NZ_CP117878.1, read as the reverse complement.
GAATACGACGTAAGAGTATCTGTTTTAGGACACATGCAGCGTGGTGGTTCGCCATCTTGTTTTGACCGTGTTCTGGCAAGCCGTCTTGGTGTAAAAGCAGTAGAGTCTTTAATTGAAGGAAAATCAAACTACATGGTTGGTCTTAAGGAAGATAAAGTTGTTTTAACTCCGCTGGAGCAGGCAATTAAAGGTAAATCTGAAATTGATAGAGAATTATTGAGAGTGTCAGACATTATGTCTACATAATTATATAAGATAAAAGTTTAAAAGAGAAGAAGTTTATTGTGAGGAAATTAGACTTTGAATTAATATAATAAAAACAAAAGCAAAAATTTAGTAAAATGTCAAAAGTAAAATTAGGAATAAACGGATTTGGACGTATCGGAAGAATCGTTTTTAGAGAGTCTTTCAATAGAGATAATGTAGAAGTTGTAGCGATCAACGATTTATTAGACGTAGATCACTTAGCTTACTTATTAAAATATGATTCAGTTCACGGTCGTTTCAACGGAACTGTTGAAGTTAAAGAAGGAAAATTGTATGTAAACGGAAGAAACATCCGTATCACTGCAGAAAGAAATCCTGCTGACTTAAAATGGAACGAAGTTGATGTTGATGTAGTAGCAGAATGTACTGGTATCTTCACAACTATCGAAACTGCAAGCGAGCACTTAAAAGGAGGAGCTAAAAAAGTTATCATTTCTGCTCCATCTGCTGATGCTCCAATGTTTGTAATGGGAGTGAACCACGAAACTGCAAAAGCTTCTGATTTAGTTGTTTCTAACGCTTCTTGTACTACAAACTGTTTAGCTCCTTTAGCTAAAGTTATCCACGATAATTTCGAAATCGTTGAAGGTTTAATGACAACTGTTCACGCAACTACTTCAACTCAAATGACTGCTGACGGACCTTCTAGAAAAGACTGGAGAGGTGGACGTGCAGCTGCAATCAACATCATTCCTTCTTCAACAGGTGCTGCTAAAGCGGTTGGAAAAGTTATCCCATCTTTAAATGGAAAATTAACTGGAATGTCTTTCCGTGTACCTACTGCTGACGTTTCTGTTGTAGATTTAACTGTAAAAGTTGCTAAAGAAACTACATACGAAGAAATCTTAGCTGTATTGAAAAAAGCTTCAGAAAACGAAATGAAAGGTATCTTAGGATATACTGAAGATGCAGTTGTTTCTCAAGACTTTATCTCTGATAAAAGAACTTCAATCGTTGATGCTGGTGCAGGAATTGGATTAAATTCTACTTTCTTCAAATTAGTATCTTGGTATGACAATGAGTACGGATACTCAAGCAAATTAATCGATTTGTCTGTGCATATCGCAGGTTTAAAATAATATTATATATTTTTGCAAAATCCCGTTATCATCAAAGTAACGGGATTTTCTTATTTTGTTACGTCTTTAATTAATGTAAAAACTACACTTATTGAAGAAAAACTAAACCAAAAACAAAAAATAAAATGAAATTAATAGTTGATAGTGGGTCTACTAAAGCAGATTGGATTGCAATTGATGATAACGGAAAAGTATTGTTCACCACACAAACATTAGGATTAAATCCTGAAATTCTAGACGGACCGGAAATTATCTCAAGATTAAACGACCGTTTCGATATTTTACAAAACAAAAAAAATGCAACACATTTGTTCTTTTATGGAGCAGGTTGTGGAACAGACAGAATGAAAGAAGCTTTAAAACAAATCTTTCAGGAGTATTTTACTAACGCTATTGTTGATGTTCAGGAAGATACTTATGCTGCTGTTTATGCTACAACTCCAAAAGGAGAAGAAGCAATTGTATCTATCTTGGGAACTGGGTCTAACTGCAGTTATTTTGATGGAAAAGTATTGCACCAAAAAGTTCAATCATTAGGTTATATCGTAATGGATGACTGCAGCGGAAACGTTTTTGGAAAAGAACTAATTAGAAAATACTATTTTAATAAAATGCCTAAAGAATTAGCAGTTGAGCTTGAAAAAGAGTACGACGTTGATCCGGATTTTATTAAAAATAAATTATATAAAGAACCAAACCCAAATGCTTATTTAGCAACTTTTGCTAAGTTTTTAATTAAACATAAAGACACTGAATTCTGCAGAAAAATTATTTTCAAAGGAATGAAATCTTTCGTTAAAAACTATATCAAACAGTTTGACAACTGTAAAGAAGTTCCTGTACATTTTGTTGGTTCTATTGCTTTTTATTTAAAAGATGAATTGCAGGAAACTTTCGATAAATACGAGCTTAAATTAGGAAATGTATTAAGAAGACCTATTGACGGTTTAATTGCTTACCATGTCGCTAATCAATAGTTCTGGGTTTATGGAAATTGCAATTATCGCACACGACGGTAAAAAAGCTGATTTGATTGATTTTTTGATTAAAAATGAAGCTGTTCTTCATAATGAGAAAATCAGACTTATTGGTACCGGAACAACTGGAGGAAAAGCCGAAGCAGCGGGATTTAAAACGCAGAGAATGCTTTCAGGGCCTTTAGGAGGTGATGCGCAGATTGCTGGAAGAGTTGCAGAAGGAATTACACAAATGGTTTTCTTTTTTAAAGATCCATTATCCAGTCATCCTCATGAAGCAGATATTAATATGCTGATTCGTGTTTGTGATGTACATAATGTGCCGCTGGCAACAAATGAAGCAACGGCACAATTATTATTAGATGCTATTGCACAGCAATTATAGAAATCTCAACATTTACATTTTTTGGCAGACATGCCACTTGAACCGTTTCACGTGCTGGAGCGGTTTTTTCGTTAAAATACGAACCGTAAATAGTGTTTATAGCACCAAAATTGTTCATATCCATAATAAAGATAGTAGCTTTAACTACGTTCTCAAAAGTCATATTCGCAGCTTCAAGAATAGCTGCAATATTTTCCATTACCTGAGTCGTTTCGTTGTTGATAGTATCAGTAACTAATTCTCCTGTAGCCGGATTAATTGCAATCTGGCCAGAAGCATACAATGTGTTTCCTGATAAAACGGCTTGATTATAAGGACCGATAGGAGCCGGAGCCTTTTCTGTAAAGATTATTTTTTTCATGATAAAATTATTTTAAGTCGATGAATTATCGATTTATAGTGCTTCGTTTGTTCCACTTAATGTCACTAAGCATACCAGATTTAATTCCTATGAAGAAGTTCCAGTTTGAACTTGTTCCCATAGGCTGCCAGTTAAAAGCCATTCTCCAGCTTAATAAGTCTCTTTCAAAACGGAACTGAGTAAAAGTAACACCCTTTTGAACAAAGTCAAAACCAGTAGAAACCCCGCCTTTCCATTTAGGAGTAATATCCATATTGGCAGAAATCATAATTGAGTTTCCGGTTATTTTATTCTCGCGGTTTGCATTAGAGTAGGTAAGAGAATATGCCATTGTCATGTCCCACGGCAGTTTTGAACTGAAAAATTCAGTTATAACATCTTCTTCACGATCCGGATCGTTTGCAAACTGGCTGTTTCGGCTGTCATTTAAATCAGTATTGGTTCCAAATAAGTCGTCATTACGACCACCATTTCGCTGACTCTGGGTGTTTTTTTCCTTTCCGGTTCCTTTGTTCGAAAACGAGTAATTCATTGTAATGTTGGCACTCGTCATTCTAAATAAACTTCCGCCATTTTCAATGTTGTACATGTTTATCACATTTCCGGCATTGTCAATAGCATAAGGATTTAAAACAGCGCCAAAATTGACATTCATTTTATTTTCAAAAAACTGAGTTCCACCGCTTACAATAATTGGCTGCCAGGCTAAAGTTTCTTTTCCGTTGGCATTAAAATTATAGCTCGTGCTGAAGTTTAAATTGTTTAGCAGCATAACTTTTTTAGGTTCAGTTTTCGTACTGTCGCTGTCTCTTACTTTGGCTTCAAAAGTGTTGCTTAATGAGAAACCTACTATGTTAGAGTTTTCTTTACCAGGAGCGCCATAAATACCGTTTTCGAACCTGGTATATTCATCTGTTGAAATTCTTCCCGCAGCATCTACAGTATAATGATCGTAATACCTTTCAAAACTTGGAGTATAAGAGTAAGTAATACTCGGTCTCATGACGTGGCGGATAGCTTGTATTTTTTTGTCAGTTCCAAAATTAAAAGTACCATAAATGGTAGTTCCTAAATTGGTGCTGAAATTGTAAGTTCTAAATGCATCAAAACCATTTACAGTTGTATTGGCTACTTCACCTTTGCTGGCATCGTAATTTTTATCAATCGTTTTGGTAACCCATGTTTCCTGATAATTTGTAGATGCTCCGGCACTAAAATATTTGAAAATTTTAAAGTTGGTGCTGATAGGAATACTGTGCTGCATACCAATTTGAGCATCTCTAAACATCTGCGGTTTGAAAAATAATGAATCGGTTGTTTTAAAGTTGTTCTTACCCGTTACGTTATACTGCAGGTTGATGTTTTTAAAGAAACCTTTTTTAACGCCGTTTTCGCCCACAAAAGGATAAATACGGTCAATGCTACCCTGAAAGTTAGGAAGCGTCATTAAAATCTCTTCTGTCTGCGTATTTTGCTGGTGTGTGGCAGAAAGAGAGATTCGCGATCCCGGAATAGTATTAAAGGTTTTATTGTATGAAATAGACGAACTCAAAGTGTTATTTAAGTTCGATCCAATATTAGCCTGATTTATAGATCGCTTAAAGTATTTACTACTACCCATATTTACAGAAGCTGAAAAAGTCGAATTAGGGTTTGATTTAGTATCTTTAGAGTGCGACCACTGAATGTTGTAAATGTTTTGCTTTGAATAATCCGGATAACCTCTCTCGCTGTTAATCAGGTTTTCAAAACGAACATTAATATTTCCTCGATATTTGTACCTCTTTGCATAAGCAGACTCAAACCTCATGGCATAACTGCCATTGGTATAATAATCTCCCAAAACAGTTAAATCATAATTATCGCTCAATGCAAAGTAATATCCTCCATTTTGAAGAGAAAATCCTCTTGTATTTGAATCGTTATAACTTGGGATAATAATACCTGAAACGCTTTTTTCTTTACTTAAAGGGAAAAAACCGTAAGGTAAAGCAAGTGGAGTAGGAACATCAGCAATTACCATTTGTGTTAAACCGGCAACGATTTTTTTACCGGGTACAAATTTAATTCTGCTGGTTTGAAAATAGTATTCCGGATTATCAATATCCTGAGCAGTTGTAATACGTGCTCCTTTTAAGAAATATACAGAATCATTTTCTTTTTTAGTAACAGAAGCCTTGATGTTTAATTCACCTTGTTTTGTTCTGGAATTATAAATTAAAGCTTTTTTAGTTTTAAAATTAAAGCGGATAGAATCCGGCTGTACTTCATTTGTGCCCTGTTTAAAGTTTGGATACTGAACCAAAACCCCTGCAGAATCTTTTATTCTTCCGGCATACACTTCATCTTTTTCAAGATTTAAGATAATGATACCAGATTTTAACTCTACATCTTTATAGTACAGTTCGGCTTCATTATATAAAGTAAGCAGTTTGTTTTTCTTGTCGTACTTTGCATAATCTTTTGCTTTATATTTAGTAGGAGCGTCAAGAAACTGTTTTTTAGGCTTAATACTATCTATCTTTATAGTATCAACAGTTGCTGTAGAAACTGCGGGCGTTGCTGCTGCAGGAGCAGCGGCAGGCTTATTTGTTTGTTTTACAGCAGGTAAAGATTTTTTTTTAGGTTTTATCTCTTGCGAATATGATTTACCACATCCTATTGTTAGGAAAAATGATATTAAAACGATATTAAATAAGTTTGTATGCAAAGGTTTAAATACTATTTTTGTAAAATTATGGCTTGTTTTTTGACATGTCAAACTTACATATAATTTTTTGGCAAAAATAATCAATTGTAAAAATTATAACAGCTGCATTTTATTAAAATTAACTTTTAGATTTATGAATGGTTTAAACAAAATTAAGGTAATCTTTACTTTTTTTCTAACGATATTGTCATTTTGCTCTTATAGTCAATCAAATGTTTTTAAAGTAACACTTGATGCCGGACACGGAGATCATGACTTTGGCGCTGTTTACAGCGGCCGGATTGAAAAAAATATTGCCTTAGCAATTGTTTTAAAAGTGGGGAAAATTTTAGAGCTTAATCCAAATGTTAATGTAATTTATACTCGTAAAACAGATGTTTTCGTGGATTTGGTCGAAAGAGCTAATATTGCCAACAGAGCAAATTCAAATATTTTCGTTTCTATTCACTGTAACGCTAACAAAAATACAGCTGCAGACGGAACCGAAACTTATGTAATGGGTTTGAGTAAAGTTGCCTCGAATCTTGAAGCAGCGAAAAAAGAGAACTCTGTTATTACTTTAGAGAAAGATTATAAACGAAAATACGAAGGTTTCGACCCAAATTCGCCAGAATCTATGATTGGAATGACGTTGATGCAGGAAGAATATTTGGATAATAGTATTTCCCTGGCAACTAAAATCGAAGATAATTTTGAAAAATTAGGTAAAAAACTTCGTCAGGGAGGTGTAAAACAAGCACCTTTCATGGTACTTCACAAAGCATACATGCCAAGAGTTTTAGTAGAAACGGGATTTGTCTCTAACCCAACGGAAGGTAATATTCTAAATTCTGAAGAAGGTCAGGATGATATAGCAAAAGCTATTGCAGAAGCAATTCTGAGTTATAAAAGAGAGTATTTTGGTTCAGGGGGTGAGTCAGACGATAGTCGGCCCATAAGAGATACTACTCCCGCAAAACCAAAAACAACTGCTCCGGCAGCAGTAACTAAAAATGCACCAAAAGGAACTTTTTTTAAAGTACAGCTAATTGCAAGTATTAAAAAAACACCATTAGAGCCAAAAAACTTTAAAGGACTAAAAAATGTAACTATGTTATTTGAAAACAATATATATAAGTACTTCTATCAGGAAACTTCAGATTATGAAACTGCAAAGAAATATCTGGAAGAGGCTAAAAGTAAAGGGTATGGCGCTTCCTTTTTAGTTGCAACCAAAGACGGAGAAAAGATTAGTATTCAGGACGCGATCAAATAATCGTCACAAGTTCGAATATTTATATTAATTTTGTAACAAACACTAAGAATTTTGAAAGTAACAAGAGAAATTAAAACGGCTATTTTAGTCATCGCATCAATACTATTATTTATTTGGGGATACAGCTTTTTAAAGGGCAAAGATCTTTTTACTAATTATACAATCTTATATGCTGAATACGATAATGTTGAAGATTTATCTCTTTCAGCACCAGTAACACTTAACGGACTTGCTATTGGTAAAGTGAATAAAATCACAATCGATGAAGTAACAGGGAAATTATTAGTAGAACTTCAATTAAAAACAGATTTTCCAATTTCAAAAACAAGTATAGCAACAATTTATTCTCCAAGTTTAATCGCTGGAAAACAAATTAAAATTGTTCCAAATTTTACTGATAAAAATTTAGCAGAAGATGGGGAAAAATTAGCCTCTACTGTTGAACTTGGATTAACAGAATCTTTAGGAGGAAAAATTGAGCCAATTCAGCAAAAACTGGATAAAATGCTTGTAAATATTGATGTTCTGGTTACAGGATTGAATAATACTTTGGATAAAAATACACAAGAAAATCTAAAGAAAACAATTGCTGAATTAAGTCAGACAATGGCACAGTTTCATAAAGCTTCAGGCAGTTTAAACAATATTCTTGATACAAATAAAGGACAGATTAACGGAATGGTTTCTAACTTTAATAAAGTATCAAACAACTTTAATAAAATTTCTGACTCGTTAAACAAAGCTGATTTAGGAAAAACGGTTCGTAATTTAAACCAGACATTGGCGAAAGTTGACAGTTTAATGGCTAACTTGAATTCTGGAAAAGGTACAGCTGGAAAATTATTAAACGATGATGCCTTGTACAATAATTTAGCAAAAACTTCAAAAGAACTTGAATTGCTGCTGCAAGACGTGAGACTTTATCCAACTCGTTACGTAAACGTTTCTCTTTTCGGAAAGAAAAATAAACCTTACGTAGCACCAACAGAAAATACAAACTCAACTGATAAAAAATAATTGTAAATGAGTTATTTAGATAATATTTTATTTGCCATACTTCTTATAGCAGGTTTCGGCTTTTTTGCAGCGAGCGTGAAAAAGATCATCCGAAACATTAATCTGGGAGTTGATGTAGATCGAAAAGATAATCCTAAAGCTCGTTGGAAAAACATGGCATTGATTGCTCTTGGGCAGTCAAGAATGGTGAGACGCCCTGTTGCCGGAATACTGCATATTTTTGTATATGTAGGTTTCATAATTATTAATATCGAATTACTCGAAATTATAATCGATGGGTTATTTGGAACTCATAGAATTTTTGCACCTTATTTAGGCGTAGTCTATGATGTTTTAATTGCTTCATTTGAAATATTGGCAATACTTGTAATTTTTGCCGTTACGGTTTTTTGGCTTAGAAGAAACTTCATCAGATTAAAACGTTTTATACATTCTGATTTAACAGGATTTCCAAAAAGCGATGCAAATTATATTTTGTATTTTGAAACCGTTTTAATGATTTTGTTTTTATTAATGAACGCTTCAGATCTTCATTTGCAAAACGTTCCGGGAGGAGTTTTTCATAAAGCAGGAAGTTTCCCGATAAGCCAGTTTATTGCTCCAATTTTTAACGGAATGTCAAACGAATTGGTTGTAATATTATTTGAAACATTTTGGTGGCTTCATATAGTTGGTATTTTGATTTTTATGAACTATTTATACTTCTCAAAACACCTTCATATCCTGTTAGCATTCCCAAATACTTATTTTGCGAATTTAAAACCAGAAGGACAGTTTGATAATTTAGCTTCAGTTACAAAAGAAGTTAAATTAATGATGGATCCAAATGCTGATCCGTTTGCTGCAGCTCCTGTTGATGAAAATGCAGCGCCGAGTAAATTTGGAGCAAGCGACGTTCAGGATTTAAACTGGGTGCAGCTTTTAAATGCATATACTTGTACAGAATGCGGACGTTGTACGTCATCTTGTCCGGCAAACCAAACAGGTAAAAAATTGTCTCCGCGTAAAATTATGATGGATACAAGAGACCGTCTTCAGGAAGTTGGAAAAAATATTGATGCCAATAAAGGTGTTTTTGTTCCAGATAATAAAACATTATTAAATGATTACATTACTCCGGAAGAACTATGGGCTTGTACTTCATGCAATGCCTGTGTAGAAGAATGTCCGGTAAATATTAGTCCATTGTCTATTATTATGGATATGCGTCGTTATTTAGTGATGGAGCAGAGTGCTGCGCCAATGTCATTAAATGCTATGATGACTAATATTGAAAATAACGGAGCACCTTGGCAGTACAGCCAGCAGGACCGATTAAATTGGAAAAACGAGAACTAGAAAAGATATAGTTTAATCGGTTAATCGTTAATTCGTTTAATCGTACTTAGGATTCGAGAAACTGCCGATTAAACAATTGAACAAATCAACGATTAAACAAAAAGAAATGTCAGAAAGTTTAGTAGTACCAACAATGGCAGAAATGCTGGCCGAAGGAAAACAACCAGAAGTGTTGTTTTGGGTAGGCTGTGCAGGAAGTTTTGATGATAGAGCAAAAAAAATTACGAAAGCATTTGTGCGTATTTTAAACCGTACCAATGTTTCTTTTGCGGTTTTGGGTACAGAAGAAAGCTGTACTGGAGACCCTGCAAAAAGAGCCGGAAATGAATTTTTGTTTCAAATGCAGGCCATGATGAATATTGAGGTTTTAAATGCTTATGAAGCAAAAAAAATCGTTACCGCTTGTCCGCATTGTTTTAATACCTTAAAAAATGAATATCCTGAATTAGGAGGAAACTATGAAGTTATTCATCATACAGAATTCCTAAAATCATTAATAAATGACGGAAGACTTACAGTTGAAGGCGGACAGTTTAAAGGAAAGAAAATTACTTTTCACGATCCTTGTTATTTAGGAAGAGCTAATAAAGTTTACGAAGCACCTAGAGATTTAATTGAGAAACTAGACGTTGAATTAGTTGAAATGAAACGTTCTAAAGCAAACGGATTATGCTGTGGTGCAGGCGGGGCGCAGATGTTTAAAGATGCAGAACCAGGAAACAAAGAAGTAAATGTTCTGCGTACAGAAGATGCTTTAGAAGTAAAACCGGATATAATTGCAGCCGGTTGTCCATTTTGCAACACCATGTTAACAGATGGTATTAAACATGCGCATAAAGAAGGCGAGATAAAAGTAATGGACGTTGCCGAATTAATTGCAAATGCACAGGATTTATAAAAGATTTTGAATTGCTAAGGTTTTAAGATGCTAAGTTTTTAAACTTGAAACGTGAAACCCAAAACAATTCAAAAGAAATCTAAAATCTAAAATCAACAATCTAAAATCTAAAATCTAAAATTCAAATGTATATACCTTTTGAAAATTTACCTGGTGAATCAAGAGTCTGGATTTACCAATCGAACAGAAAATTTTCTGAGGAAGAGTTTTCTGAAATCGAAACCGATTTAAAAGCTTTTGTAGAAGAATGGGCCGCACACGGAACCAGTCTTGAAGCTTCTTTTTTGCTTAAATACAATCGTTTTATAATATTAGCTGTTAATCAAGAAGTGCAGGCTGCGACAGGTTGTTCTATCGATAGTTCAGTAGAATTTATTCAGGGATTAGAGAAAAAGTACGACGTTGATCTGCTTGATAAAATGAATGTAACTTTTAAACTGGGAGAACATATCGCACACAAACCATTAATTGATTTCAAGAAAATGGTAAAAGATAAATCAGTTTCTGAGAATACTATTGTTTTCAATAATTTGGTTAACAATATTGAAGAATTCAATGACTCTTGGGAAGTTCCTGCTGCTGACAGCTGGCACAGCAGATTTTTCTAAGAGAAATTTATACTATTTTTAAAAGGTACAAAACTTAGGTTCTGTGCCTTTTTTGTTTTGAATACGTGTTGTTTAAACCCGCTTCTTAAAATTTATTAACTGGAATTAATCTAATTTTGTCGAAAATCTAACAATTTAAACAACCCATTCAACGCTATTTTTGAGTATTTTCGTAGAATTAAATTTAATACATGAAAATAGCAATAGTTTGTTATCCAACATTTGGCGGTAGTGGTGTAGTAGCCACTGAGTTAGGTCTCGAATTAGCCAGACGCGGACACGAAATACACTTTATAACTTACAGCCAGCCGGTAAGATTGGCACTTTTAAATCCTAATGTTCATTATCACGAAGTAAACGTTCCAGAATATCCTTTATTTCATTATCAGCCGTATGAATTAGCTTTGTCAAGCAAATTGGTCGACATGGTGAAATTATATAAAATAGAAGTTCTTCATGTACATTATGCAATTCCTCATGCTTATGCAGGATATATGGCAAAACAAATGCTGAAGAATGAGGGAATTAATCTTCCAATGATTACAACACTTCACGGAACTGATATTACGCTGGTAGGAAATCATCCTTTTTATAAACCTGCGGTAACTTTCAGTATCAATAAATCAGATTATGTGACTTCGGTTTCACAGAGTTTGAAAGATGATACTTTGAAATTATTCAAGATCAAAAATAAAATTAAGGTAATCCCGAATTTTATTGAATTGGATAAAGTTAGAAAAGACCCAACTGAGCCTTGCCACAGATATGTAATGGCAAAGGAGAATGAAAGAATCGTAACACATATCAGTAACTTTAGAAAAGTAAAACGCATTCCGGATATTATTAAGATTTTCTATAATATCCAGAAAGAAATGCCGGCTAAATTAATGATGGTGGGCGATGGTCCTGAAAAGGAAAAAGCAGAGGTTTTGTGCATGGAACTAGGAATTTACGATAAAGTAATTTTCTTTGGTAACAGTAATGAAATTGATAAGATTTTATGCATGACCGATTTGTTTTTACTTCCATCAGAAACAGAAAGTTTCGGGTTAGCGGCTTTAGAAGCTATGGCTTGTGGTGTTCCGGTTATTTCGAGTAATTCAGGAGGATTGCCTGAGGTTAATTTTGATGGTGTTTCCGGATATTTGAGTGATGTTGGAAATGTTGACGAAATGGCGGCCAATGCTATTAAGATATTAAAAGATGACAAAACGCTGAATAAGTTTAAAGCAAATGCTTTAGAAGTAGCGAAGAATTTTGATATTAAAAACATTCTTCCAAAATATGAAGCTTTGTATCAAAGAGCAATTGACGATTATAAAGAATAAAAACAATAATTTAAAAATTTGAACGTAATGAAAAAAGTAATTTCGGTTTTAGTAATTTTTGTTTTGGTTTCCTGCGGTGCATCAAAAACTGCTGCTTCATCAACGGCACTTTATGAAGTTTTAACAGAACAGTCAAGCGGCGGCGGAAATATCAGATTTTTTGAAATCCTGACAGAACCTAATGAAATTAAAATGCTTCAAAACGATCCGCTTTTGGCACATAAAATGAAAGATGCTGATATTAATAATTCCAACTATGTTATTTTGAACATGGGAGAAAAAAATACCAGCGGTTATTCTATCGGTGTTGAAAAAGTTGAAGAAACAGATAAAAATATTATCATTACAGTTAAAGAAAATGCGCCGTCTCCGGATGCAATGGTAATGCAGATGATCTCTTACCCTTACACAGTTGTAAAAGTGCATTCTAAAAAAGAAATTATTATTAAGTAAGTTATTAGTGAAGAGTGACTAGTAAATAGTTATTAGTGATTAGTTACGAGTTGGATATTAAATGTCAGGCTGAGCGAAGTCGAAGCCATCGTTACGTAATCGTTGCATAATTGGGCTTCGACTTCTCTCAGCCTGATACATTTTATTTTAAAACATAAAAAAAAACCTGCCGTTTAAAAGCGACAGGTTTCTTCTTACAATTATTTTTTATTTTTAATTAAAATCTGAATTTAACTCCTAATCCAACGTCAAATCCAAAATTGTCATCGTCATAGTATCCAGAACCAATTTCAGGTCTCGCATCTAATGACAGTGTAATAGGCACTTCCTTAAATCTATATTCTATACCGATATCTCCAGCTGCAAAAACATAAGTTCCGCTGTCGCTGTATCTAAAGTTATTGTTGTAATAATCATGATCCCAAGCGGCTATACCACCCCCAACACCAGCGTACCAGTTAAATCCGCCGTCGATGTTCCAAACCCATTGGTAAAGAGCAACACCTTTAATGGCATCAACATCGCTGCTGTTTCTCCAGCCTAAATCAAATTCAAGTCTGTTTTTTTGGTTTAGTCCTAATTGGTATGATACTTCACCTCCAAATCCGTTGTTGTCTCCTAAACGCAATCCTAGAGCGTGTTTTGAAATTTCTTGTGATTGTGCCGTAAATGCAAATCCAAAAAGCATAATGGCAGATACTATTATCTTCTTCATAAAATGGTTAATTAATTTTTTTCAAATTTAGATTTCCTTGTATATGAAGAACGTATAATATTTTTAGAAATTGTTATATAATTCACATTTTTCAGCATTTCGATAGGGCGAAAAGTTAAAAACAACGCCTACAGTGCTTTATAATGCAGGTTGGTATTATTTTTTAAGAATAATATTTGAAATTAACTGCGATGTTAAAATATCTTCCATTTCAAAAAGATTTTCTTCTTCAGTAAAATTACTGTGTGTGTACGAATATAATTTCCAGCGCTTTTTGTGGTATTCGAGAGCTGTTAAATTTTCGACCCAGTCACCAGAATTCAAATATAAAGTAGAACCGTGTTTGTTTTCTTTGGTAAGTATTTTTGGTTCGTGAATATGACCGCAGATAACATAATCGTAATTTTTTTCGATAGCCAAATCAGTTGCAGTAGTTTCAAAATCTGAGATAAATTTAACTGCTTTTTTTACACTGGCTTTTATTTTTTTAGAAAATGAATACGGCTCGCGTCCTAATTTTGCAAGACACCAGTTTGCAAATCGGTTCATAAGGATTAAGTAGTCATAACCTAACCCTCCCAGTTTTGCGATCCATTTAGAATGTTGTACAGAAGCATCAAAAACATCTCCATGAAAAATCCACGCCTTTTTGTCGTCTAATTCTAAAACTAATTTATCGACCAAAGAAAAATTACCCATATTCATATCACTGAATTTACGAAGAATCTCATCGTGATTTCCGGTAATATAATACACTTTTGTACCTTTTGAAGCCATCCCAATGATGCGTTGAATAACTCTTAAATGGGCTTTTGGAAAATAAGATTTTCTAAACTGCCAGGCATCAATAATATCTCCGTTTAGGACTAAGGTTTTGGGTTTAATAGTTGATAAGTAGTTGTTTAGCTCTTTGGCGTGACTTCCGTAAGTTCCTAAATGGACATCAGAAATAATGACCAATTCGACATTTCGTTTTTTCAATTTTTCTTAATTTGAAGTTCCACAAATGAAAGAAAATCTTGCTGGATTTATTTTATGAAAAGGTTACTAATTTGAGGTCAATTTTAATAAATTGTGATTTTTAAACTGTTTAATCTTTAATTAATATTACCAATTTTTAATTTTTTAATTTAATTCATAAAACTTACATTTGCTCAAAACAATTTACAATGGCAGGAAACAGCTACGGCACCCTATATAAAGTTACTACATTTGGAGAATCTCATGGTGAAGCTCTAGGCGGTATTATAGACGGATGTCCATCAGGAATAGAACTTGATTTCGAAGCGATTGAAGTTGAAATGTCCCGCAGAAAACCAGGACAATCGGCTATCGTAACACAAAGAAAAGAACCAGACGCGGTTCAGTTTCTATCAGGAATATTTGAAGGTAAAACTACAGGAACTCCAATTGGTTTTATTATTCCAAACACCAACCAAAAATCAGATGATTACTCTCATATAAAAGATAATTACAGACCAAGTCATGCTGATTATGTATATGACCAAAAATACGGTTTTCGTGATTATCGCGGAGGCGGAAGAAGTTCTGCACGTGAAACAGCCAGCAGAGTAGTAGCAGGAGCTATTGCAAAACAAATGCTTCCAGAAATTAAAATTAATGCTTATGTTTCTTCTGTAGGTCCTATTCATTTAGATACACCTTACCAGGATTTAGATTTTTCTAAAATCGAAAGCAATCCTGTTCGCTGCCCTGATGAAAAAGCAGCAGCTATTATGGAAGAATATATTCGTGATATCCGAAAACAGGGAGATACTGTGGGCGGAGTTGTTTCGTGTGTAATTCAAAATGTTCCGGTTGGTTTAGGCGAACCTGTTTTTGATAAATTACATGCTGAATTAGGAAAAGCAATGCTTTCTATCAATGCTGTAAAAGGTTTTGAATACGGAAGCGGTTTCTCTGGTTCTGAAATGAAAGGAAGCGAACACAACGATTTATACAATCCGGACGGAACGACAAAAACAAATCTTTCAGGAGGAATCCAGGGCGGAATAAGCAACGGAATGGATATTTATTTCAGAGTTGCTTTTAAACCTGTTGCGACTATTATGCAGACTCAGGATTCTTTAGATAATAAAGGTAATATTACACCAATGACCGGAAAAGGACGTCATGATCCGTGCGTGGTGCCTCGTGCAGTACCAATCGTTGAGGCGATGGCTGCGATTGTTTTGGCAGATTTTTATTTAATCAACAAAACATATTAATAAAAGTAAGACAGTGAGGGTCTTATATTTTAATAATTAAAAAATAAATTAATGCAAGTAACAGAAACTAAGAAAAAATCATTTTTAACAGGACTTACAGGGCAGATTTTAATTGCAATGGTTCTTGGCGCAACGCTGGGAATTATTCTGCATAACTCAATTTCACCTGAAGCAGCGCAGTCATTCAGCACAAAAATTAAAATGCTTGCGACTATTTTTATCCGTTTAGTGCAAATGATTATTTCTCCTTTGGTTTTTACCACTTTAATTGTGGGAATTGCAAAACTGGGAGATATAAAAACAGTAGGAAGAATTGGAGGAAAAGCGCTTGGATGGTTTTTTACAGCTTCTTTTATCTCATTGTTAATTGGGTTATTCTATGTAAATATTTTAGAGCCTGGAGTAGGTTTAAAATTAAGCCATGTAGATATGGCTTCGGCATCTGAAGTAACCGCTAAAACTCAAAACTTATCATTTGAAAACTTCGTTGAGCATATTGTTCCAAAAAGTATTATTGAAGCAATGGCAACCAACGAAATTCTACAAATTGTAATATTTTCTATTTTCTTCGGATTAGCAGCTGCATCTTTAGGGAACACTGTAAAACCGGTAATTGGAGCTTTAGACAAAATCTCGCACATTGTTCTTAAAATGGTAAACTACGTAATGAACTTCGCTCCAATTGGAGTTTTTGGAGCCATTGCAGCGGTTTTTGCCATTCGTGATGCCGAAGAATTGTTAATTACGTATTTCAAATTTTTCGGATCATTTTTATTAGGGATTGGAACTTTATGGGTTGTGTTAATTGCAGTAGGTTTTATTTTCTTGGGAAGAAGAATGGTCGAGCTTTTAAGACGAATCATTGGGCCTTTGGCAATTGCTTTTGGTACAACAAGTTCAGAAGCTGTTTTTCCTAAATTAACAGAAGAATTAGAAAGTTTTGGTGTAAAAGACAGAATCGTTTCTTTTATGCTGCCGCTTGGCTATTCTTTCAATTTGGACGGCAGTATGATGTACATGACTTTTGCGAGTATTTTTATTGCACAGTTTTATAATGTACATTTAGATTTAGGAACTCAAATGGCAATGCTGTTAGTTTTAATGCTTACCAGTAAAGGAATTGCGGGAGTGCCAAGAGCAAGTTTAGTTGTTGTTGCGGCTACCTGCGGTATGTTTGATATTCCGGTTGAAGGTATTGCTTTGATTTTGCCAATTGACCATTTCTGCGATATGTTTAGAAGTGCAACCAATGTTTTAGGAAATGCTTTGGCAACTTCGGTTGTAGGGCAGTGGGAAGGCAATGATACTGCCGAAAATGTAATAGAAAACTAATTGTTTTTTAAGAGAAAAACAATATAAGATAACCGAAAAGAAAAGCTGTATTTTTATAGGAAATACGGCTTTTTTTTATTTTTAAGTGTATATTTGATAAAATTAGCCGATTGATGCCCCACATACGGATTTTTTTATTTACACTGCTATTTCTGAATTGTTTCAGCAATTTTGCCGTAGCACAATCTGAACCGGTTTCAGAAGCCCGGATAAACAGATTAATTAAGGAGGCCTGGAACGACTTTAAAGACTCCAATTTCGAAAGATCCCTCATTACTTCACGTGTAGCATTAAATTATGCCACAGCAGCAAAAAATGATAATTTAATTGCAAAGGCATACAAAGTTATTGCCGGAAATTATAACGAATTATCAGAAATTGATAAAGCCCTTTTCTTTTACAATAAAGGTTTATACTACGCAAATAAAACAGACAACGATTCGTTAAAATACAGTCTTAACAACAATATAGGAAATATTTACTGTTTTGAAAAAAAGCAGTTTGATAAAGGGATAGATTATTATCAAAAATCAATTGCTTATAGTTTAAAAACAAACAACAGCGATCAGATTTATTTTACCAATGTCAATATTGCCTGGGCCTATTTTGATATTGGAAGATTTGACGCTGGATACCCCTACTTAAAATTTGTTGGCGATCATGTCGAAAAGTACGGAGATGCTTCAACAGAAATCGTAGTTTATATGTTAAACGGAATGTATTCCAGTTACAAAAACGAAAATACAGCCGCTAATTCTTATTTTTTAAAAGCAATTGCCGCCGGAGAAAACAGCGATGAAAAATCGGATTTGTCTTATACACATTTAGAATATTCAAAATTCTTAACCAAAGTAAAAAATTATAAAGAAGCGTATAAGCATCTTGTAAAGTTTAATGAAATTACAGAGGAACTTTATAATCAGGAAAAATTAAAAAAAGCATCAATTGCCGGATTCAATTTAGAGCTGGATGAATATAAAAGACAGATTGACAAAATTGAAAATGAGAAAACATCCCAGTCTCAAAGTCTTAAAAAATCAAGAATTATTGTAATCCTGTTTATACTCACGTCTCTAATCCTGCTTTTTTTAATTGTAACGCTGATTAAGAATATAGGATTTAAGAAAAAACACAATTTAGAGCTTTTAGAGGCAAAAGAAATTGCAGAAGAAGCCTCGTTACTCAAAACCCAATTTATTTCGACTATAAGCCACGAATTGCGTACACCGCTGTATGGTGTAGTAGGAATAACAAATATGCTTCTTGAAGAACACAAAGAATTATCGCAGAGCCAGCATTTAAGTGCTTTAAAATTTTCGGCACGATATTTACTTTCCTTAGTTAACGATATTCTTCAAATTAATAAAATTGAAGAAAACAAAGTAGTTTTAGAAAGCTTGACATTTAATATTTCAGATGAAATAACAATGATCAAAAATTCACTTTCTTTTCTATCCCAAAAAAATAATAACAAAATTAATGTTGAAATAGACGATTATATTCCTGAGTATTTAATTGGTGATAAACTTCGACTGGGTCAGATTTTAATGAATTTAGTGAGCAATGCGCTAAAGTTTACAAAAAACGGGGAAGTTGATATTGTCGTGAAATTACATAAGATAGAAGGGAAATTATACTATCTGGATTTTTTGATAAGAGATAACGGAGTTGGAATTGCGGCTGTAGATCAAAATAAAATATTCGAAAAATTCGTTCAGGTAGGACGAAAAGATGAAGATTATCAGGGAACGGGATTAGGTTTAAGTATAGTAAAACGATTATTGGGGCTTTTTGGAAGTACAATTACACTGGAAAGTGATTTAGGTGCAGGAACTGCATTTTCATTTGTAATTCCGTTTGAACATGATCCTCAAAAAACAAAAAAAATAATTGAAGATATAGAGGTGGATTTAACATCAAGCGAAATTTATAAAATTCTTATTGTAGAAGATAATCTAATTAACCAGCTGGTTACGAAAAAGATTATCGAAAAAAATAATTTTGTCTGCAAAGTCGTTGATGACGGTTTTGGAGCGCTTACAATATTAGAGAAAGAAAGATTTGATCTTATTTTAATGGATATTAATATGCCGTTAATGAACGGTTTTGAAGCTACAAAACGCATTCGGCTGTTAGGGGTAAAAACGCCTGTAGTCGCGTTGACAGCTTTTGATAAAGACGAAATTACAGACGAAGCTCTTTCAGCTGGAATGAATGATATTATTGTAAAGCCTTTTGAGCCTGTAAAATTATTTAAAATTATAAATTACTTAATAATAGAAGCGAAAAACGCTGGTTGTTAATACCAGCGTTTTTTGTTTTGTTTTGAAGCACTTGATTTTCTCGATTTGTGAGCACCGCCGCTTCTGTTTGAATTTTTAGGTTTTTCTCCTGCTTCAGGACTTCCTGAATGCCATGGATAAGGATGATCTGTAATAATTTTTACATCTACTTTAATTAATTTCTTAATATCCTTCCAGTAAGGTTCTTCGTCTTTACCGCAGAAAGAAATTGCAATACCGCCGTTTCCTGCACGTCCTGTACGACCAATTCTATGTACATAAGTTTCAGGAATGTTGGGTAAATCAAAATTGATAACATAAGGCAGCTGCTCAATATCAATTCCTCTTGCTGCAATATCTGTAGCAACCAGAACGCCTACTTCTTTGTTTTTAAAAGCATCCAGAACACGCTGTCTCGCATTTTGCGATTTGTCTCCGTGAATGGCTTCTGCCGGGATATCTTTCTTGCGAAGCGCTTTTACAACATTATCTGCGCCATGTTTGGTTCTTGAAAAAACCAATACGTTTGATAAATTTTCTTCCTTAATTAAACGATAAAGCAGGTTTCTTTTTTCTGTTTTATCAACAAAATAAACACGCTGTTCTACATTTTCGGCAGTTGATGAAACCGGAGAAACTTCAACTTTTTCAGGATCCTGCAAGAACATTTCTGCCAATTCGCGAATTGCAAGAGGCATTGTTGCAGAGAATAATAAAGTTTGTCTGTTTTTAGGGGTAAGTTTTACGATCTTTTTTACATCGTTTATAAAACCCATATCCAGCATTTGATCTGCCTCATCTAAAACTAAAGTGTGCAGATGATTTAAATCAAGAAAACCTTGTTTGTGTAAATCTAATAATCGGCCTGGAGTTGCCACCAAAATATCAACACCATTTTTTAAAGCATCAACCTGAGGGTTTTGAGAAACACCGCCAAAAATAGTTAATTGCGTTAAGTTGGTATATTTAGAATAGGTGTCAAAACTCTGTCCAATCTGTACCGCTAGTTCACGCGTAGGCGTTACAATAAGCGCGCGAATTTGTTTGGCTTTTTTTGATGAACCTACAATTCGGTGTAATTGATGTATAATTGGAATCGCAAATGCTGCTGTTTTTCCTGTTCCTGTCTGCGCACAGCCAATTAAATCCCTTCCGGCTAAAACAATTGGAATGGATTTTTCCTGAATAGGAGTGGGATTTAAATAGCCTTCTTCAAATACGGCTTTTTGTATACTTTTTGAGAGTGATAAATCTTCGAATAACATATCTTAGTAATTAAGAATTTTAGTTTTAAGTACTAAATTCTGTGCAAAGATAGGTTTATTCAGTCAATCGGCTGTTTGAATCTTGTATTATTTGGAAAATGTGTGGTTTTAAGCCGCCTGTTCTTCAAGCTAATTTCTCTTTTTCGTTATTTGCTTTAATAAAATCAGTTACTAAATACCCAATTAATTTTCCAATTAAATTGTTATTTGGAGAATCGGCTAAATCTGGAGCACCTTCACAAATATGTAAATACGCAGCATTTTTATGCTGTCCGAAAAACGAAATAAACTGACGCAATTCTTCTACCGAAAATCCGCTGATCGTCATAGCACTGCTGGCAATATTAGGAATAGCGTCGAGATCAATCTCAATTCCAAAAGCATCTGTTTTTATGAACTCTAATGCAAGAGCCATTTCGCGGGTAAAATCTTTTTCTTTACGAATATTTACGCTGTCATAAGTATTATAACGCACGCGGTCTTCCAGTTTTTTAATAAGATCTAAAACGCTTTTTGAAGTGTAGTTTTCGTGAAGTCCGAAAATGAAATATTTTTTTAGAAAACCTTCTTCATACGCATACGAAAATCCATTGCCGCTGTGGCGTCCTTCCAGAATTCTAAAATCAGAATGCGCATCAAAATTTACGGCATTTATTGGTTTTCCTTTGGCTAAAGCCGAACCTTTAATATTTCCGTAAGCATTATTATGTCCGCCTCCAATAATAATAGGAGTTTTACCGGCTTTCATTATAGTAAATATAATATGCGAAACTTCTTTGTCGATTTTTTCTACCAGCTGGCTTAGTTTAGAGCGGTCGTCAATGTCATTAAAATCTAAGTTTTCGACGTCGCGCATTTCTGCAGAAACATCAAGCTGTCCTAAAACTATAATCTGACTGCCTTTTGAAAAGCGGTTATGCTGAATATTTGCAATACTTTTAATAGCGTTTTCCCACGCTGATGCTGTTCCGGGTCTTCCATAATTCGCACGTACACCAATGTCTTCCGGAATTCCCAAAAGAACATACTTCGCCTCAGATTCTTGTAAAAATTTGATTTTGTCTGCATCTTTCGGCAAAACAATCATTTTTTCTCCGAATTTTATTTCACCACTACGATGATTTGTGACTTTTGCCAAATCATTGACAGTAAAAGGAATCAATTTCTCCATGAAAAAAATTTATTTTCCAAAAATAATATAATTGTAACAACTTACGTTATTAACATATATTAATTCTTAAATTTGTTATTAAAGAAAATTATTAAATATGGAAAACCCAAAGAACAACAACAATTCAAGTCTAAAAGCGATTATAGCGGTTTTAGCAGTCCTACTGATTGGTAGCTTAGTGTATATTTTTAAATTATCTTCTGATACTGATGTAGTTAAGACAGAACTTACAACTACAATGACAGAAAAAGAGTCTGTAATGAAAGATTTACAGGAATTGAAAGCAACTTATGATGCTGCAATTGCTGAAAACACATCAATGTCAGACGAATTAATTCAGGAAAGAGATAAAGTTGTCGCTTTGATGGATGATTTGAATAAATCTAAAGGTGATGTTTCTAAATACAGAGCTCAGGTACAGGCAATGCAGGGAAAAATGAAAACTCTAGTTGCTGAAAACGACGAATTGAAAAAACAAAATGGTGTTTTAACAGTTCAGAGAGATAGTACAATTACTGTATTAGGAGAGTCTAAAAAATACAACGAAGTACTTGTAGGACAAAATGAGGAGCTTGCAAAAACAGTTGAAAGAGGTTCTAAATTATCAATTTTGAACACTAAAACTTCTGCTTATAAATTGAAAAGCTCTGGAAAACAAATTGAAACAGATAAAGCAAGCCGTGCTGATATCTTAAAAGTAAGTTTTACTATTGCTGAAAACCAAATTGCTAAATCTGGAGATAAAACATATTATGTTCAGGTTATTGATGCAAAAAACAACGTTTTGGGCGAGAAAAAAACAGAAAGTTTTGGAGATAACTCTTTAACTTACAGCTTTAAAACTACTGTAAAGTATGAAAACAAATCTGTAAATGTTACTGAAGATCTTCCAGGAAAAGATTTCGCTAAAGGAACTTATTTTATCAATGTTTTTGATAATGACGAATTAGTTTCTAAAACTAGTTTTAGTTTAAGATAATTGTGCCAAAGAAGTAAAAAATACCACTTTGATATTAAAGGTCTGTGATTTCACAGGCCTTTTTTTATGGACTAAATCTTTGTGAATCTTTTGGTACTAGTATGATTTAAAATATTGCAGTATAAAAAAATAACCCACAGTTTTTGGCTGTGGGTTAAATGATTTTGAAAAAGGAATAATTTTATTATATAATTTGACCGTTAATTAAAACATCTTCAATTAAATTGCTTCCAAAAGCATAAGGAATTTGGTAGTAAGATGAAATAGGTTTAGTTATAATTAAATTGGCTTTTTTGCCTTTTGTAATACTTCCATGAGTTTCTGAAAGTCCCATTGCATAAGCGCCGTTTATTGTTGCAGCATTTATGGCTTCTTCTGGAGTCATTTTCATTTTAATACAAGCTGCAGCTACAACAAAATTCATGTTCCCGGATGGAGTAGAACCAGGATTGAAATCGGTTGCAAGTGCCAAAGGTAATCCTGCTTTAATCATTTCGCGTGCTGGTGTGTACGGAATGCTTAAGAAATAAGAACATGAAGGTAATGCGACAGGCATCGTTTCGGTGCCTTTTAAAGCTTCAATGTCTTCTGAGTTCATTATTTCAAGATGATCTACAGAAAGTGCGTTAAATTTAACTCCAGACTGAATACCACCGATAGAATTAAATTGATTAACGTGAATTTTTGGTTTTAAACCAAAATTAATTCCCGCCTGCATGATTTTTTCTGTTTCTTCAACCGAGAAGTAACCGCTTTCGCAGAAAATATCTACATAATCTGCCAGTTTGTTTTGTGCAATTTCAGGAAGCATTTTTGTGATGATTTCATCGATATAACCTGCTTTGTTTTCTTTATAATGCGTTGGAAAAGCGTGTGCGCCCAAAAAAGTAGCTTTTATTGAAATTGGATAATTTTCTGCCAGTTTTTTTATCACACGAAGCATTTTTAATTCGCCTTCAACAGTTAATCCGTAACCTGATTTTATTTCGACAGCTCCGGTTCCTAAATGCATGACTTCTTCCAGACGAATTTTTGATTGTTCGTAAATTTCTTCTTCAGAAGTTTCATTTAATTTTTTAGCCGAATTTAAAATCCCGCCGCCACGATTGGCAATTTCTTCATAGGTAAATCCGTTTATGCGGTCTACAAATTCCTGTTCGCGGTTTCCAGCATACACGATATGCGTATGGCTGTCGCACCAGGCAGGAAGAACAACACGTCCGGAAGCATTGATAATGCTGTCTGCTTTAATTTCAGGAAGGTTTTCCATAGAGCCAAAATCAGTAATAAGATCATCTTTTATTACTAAAAAGGCATTTTTAATTGCAGGAAGCTCTGCCATTTCGGCTCCCGAAACTTTAGAAATTGAAGTCTCGCGTATTTGGAGTAGTTCCTGTATGTTTTTTATTAATGTAATCATTGTAGATAGTGTTATAAAACACAAATTTCACAAATTATCACGAACTAATCCGTGAAATCTGTGAAATTCGTATTTTGATTCTTTTGTATTTTTATTCCGAAACTGTTATTTCAAACAATTTGTCCCAATATTTCCCTGTAACAAAAATTGTTTTGGTTTGTGGGTTGTAGGCTATTCCGTTTAAAACTTCTGCATTTTTTGCTTTAACAAATTTACGTAAACCTGAAAGGTCTAATATTCCTTCTACTGATCCAGAAGTTGGATTTACGACAGCAATTGCATCTTTTTGCCAAACGTTTACATAAAACTTCCCGTTAATTAATTCTAATTCATTAATAGATTTAATTTTTGAAGAACCAGAATATACATTTATATAATCAATTAATTTTTGAGTATTTGGATCCATTTTCCAGATTTTCTCAGTCCCGTCTGAATGGTAAATGTATTTATCATCATGTGTCATTCCCCAGCCTTCAATATCTTTGTCGTATTTGAAAGTTTTCTCTAGTTTAAAAGTTTTTGCATCATAGATAAAACCGGTTTTTTCCTGCCAGCTTAACTGATAAATTTTATCATTTATAAAAGTTATTCCTTCGCCAAAATATTCCTTAGGAAGGTCAACTTGCTTAATTACTTTTCCTGTTTTATAATCAACAGATCTAAAATATGAGTTTTCTTTTTGACCAGTACTTTCAAATAAAAGGCCATCATGGAATTCTAAGCCTTCTGTAAACGCAGTAGTGTCATGAGGGAAAGTATTAACTACTTTATACTTTAATAGTTTAGGTTCGATATCAGAAACGACTTCAATTCTTTTGGTAGCATCAGAAGAGTCTCCGCCAAAATAAGCAGTTGCTTTTAAGTATTGATAACCTAGTTTTTGATCTTTTAAGTCAAATTTAAATTTTTCGGCTCCTTTTTTACTTCCTGCTTTTTTGTCGTTAATGAAGTAAACTATGCTGTCAATTTCTTTCGAATTTGGGTTCAAAATTCCGATTGAAACTGATTCTTTTGGTAAAAAATGGGCAGGAAAAGCAGAATCATCAATAGTGAATAAAGAATTTTCACCTTTTTTTGTGCCTTTGCATCCAATTAATGTGATTCCTAATAAAATGACAGCTAGGAAGTTATATTTTTTCATAGTTTAAAATTTGAATAAGCCAATATACGATGATATTTTTATAGCAGCAAAGCTCTTGCAAAAATATAAAAAGATTGTATATTTGCACCGGCAAGTCCTACACGACCAGCTCCTGCAGACTCCCCCAGGATGGGAACATAGCAAGGGTACGCGGTTGAGCGGTGCGATGTAGGTCGCTTGCCACTTTTTATTTTTTAGAATTTGTATAAAAGTAGTCTTCCTTCGGGAGGATTTTTTTATTTTTGGACCTTTCGTTGAGTTAGAAGTTAAATGTCAGGCTGAAAAATTTCTCTTCATTGAACTAAAAACTCAAAATTCATAACTTATAACTCATAACCCAAAAATGAATAAAGTTGTTTTAATTACCGGAGGATCTTCAGGGATTGGAAAATCTATTGGTGAATTTTTGCATAAAAAAGGTTTCATAGTGTATGGAACGAGCCGAAATCCTGAAAAAGTCCTGAATTCTATTTTTCCTCTTGTGGCTTTAGACGTTCGAAATGCTGATTCGATTAAATCGGCTGTCAGTAAGATTATCGAAACTTCGGGCAGACTGGATATTGTAATTAACAATGCCGGAGTTGGAATCACGGGACCATTAGAAGAAATTCCGATGGAGGAAATTAAAAACAACTTTGAAACGAATTTTTTTGGTCCAATTGAAGTTATGAAAGCTGTTCTGCCAAAAATGCGCGAACAAAAATCAGGTTTAATTATTAATATTACTTCTATTGCCGCTTATATGGGACTTCCTTACCGAAGTGTGTATTCGGCTTCAAAAGGAGCTTTAGAATTGATTACCGAGGCTTTGAGAATGGAAGTAAAGCAGTTTGGAATTGAAATTACAAATGTAGCTCCCGGTGATTTTGCAACTAATATTGCTTCCGGACGTTATCATGCGCCTATTGTAAAAGGTTCTGCTTATGAAAAAGTATATGGAGATACGCTTGCTGAAATGAACGAACATGTTGATGCAGGAAGCAACCCGAATGAAATGGCCGAAGCGATTTATAAAATCATTCAAAAAGAAAAGCCAAAAGTACATTATAAAGTAGGTGCGTTTATGCAGAAATTTTCAATTGTTTTGAAACGCGCGCTTCCGGATAAGGTTTACGAAAAAATGCTAATGAATCATTATAAGTTATAGAATTATGGATAAGATTACAGAATTTTTGCCTACTATTTTTACTGTCATAGTTTTTCTGGTTATTTGGTTTGTGCTTCGCCGAATTTTAAGTTCTTTGAGTGATAAGATTAATAATTCTGAAGTTTATAAAGAAGAAACATTAAAAGTTCTGGAAGAAATTAGGGATGAATTGAAAGAATTAAATAAAAACAATTCTTCTAAGCAATTTTAAGTTGTAATTTTGCAGCTGAGTTTGCGTGAGGGATAGAGGCGTTATCCTTTTGTGAAGAGAAACGGAACAAAAGATAGAGCCGAAAGCCCGACCCTTGTGGTCACGCCAAAAAATAAATCAACACAATTTAAATATAATAGATTATGAAATTTTTTATTGATACAGCTAATTTAGCTCAAATTAAAGAAGCACAAGCTTTAGGTGTTTTAGATGGTGTAACAACTAACCCGTCGTTAATGGCGAAAGAAGGTATTACCGGAAAAAACAACATCCTTAAGCATTATGTTGATATTTGCAATCTTGTAGAAGGTGATGTAAGTGCTGAAGTTAATGCTCTTGACTTTGAAGGTATGGTTAAAGAAGGCGAGGAGCTTGCTGAATTACATGAGCAAATCGTTGTAAAACTGCCTATGACTAAAGAAGGAGTTATGGCTGCAAAATATTTTTCTGATAAAGGGATTAAAACTAACGTAACTCTTGTTTTCTCTGTTGGACAGGCTCTTTTGGCTGCTAAAGCGGGAGCTACTTATGTTTCTCCGTTTGTAGGCCGTTTAGATGATATTTCTACTGACGGTTTAAACCTGATTCAGGAAATTAGAGAAGTGTATGATAACTACGGTTATGAAACTCAAATTTTAGCTGCTTCTGTACGTCACACAATGCATATTGTAAACTGTGCTAAAATTGGTGCTGATGTTATGACTGGACCGCTTTCTGCAATTTACGGATTGTTGAAACATCCTTTAACTGATATTGGTTTAGCTCAATTTGTAGCTGATTTCGAAAAAGGAAATAAGTAATCCTTAGATAGTTATAAAATTAAAATCGCCTTTTTTCTAACGAGAAAAGGCGATTTTTTTTACTTTTATGTAAATCTTAAATAATTGAATATGAAAGTAATATTAATTGTTTTGTGTTTTTTAACTGCTGGTTTTTCTATAAATGCCCAAGCGAAGGTGATTACTTCTGTCAATGAAGCCGGCGATGTGGCAACTTATGAATTGGACAGTTCTGTTAAGTTTCAAAGTCTGGCAAAAGGACTTCGGTATAATATAACGAGACATGAGTTTAAAGGACCTGAAATGAAGAACTCCTATAGACTGCTTTTGGTTATGGATGGTTTTTATTCGAAAACTTTAAATAAGGAAATGACAATTTCTGCAGTCTTAACTGATGGTACTGTTTTAGAAGCCAGAAAGATTATCGAAGATGACGGCTTTTTTGACGGAGCGTGTACTTTAAAAATAAAAGATCCAGAAGCACTTTTAAAAGCGAATATAGACAAAGTTATTGTTCATGCAGATAAAGATGTGGTTTACCCGATTTCGGCACAGAATAAAGCGATTTTCAAAAAGAATCTGGGTAATGTTATTAACGCTAAGTAAAAGGGGCAAAGGTTTAGAGGGACAAAGGTTCAAAGGTTTTTCTTTATGAATAAAAAAATCCAAATTCCTGTTTACGGGAATTTGGATTTTTTTATATAAATGGTTTAAATTTTTTAGTGTCCGCCGCCTTCGCTTTCAACGTGGCTGATTCCTTGTTTTTTCAAGATTTTAGGGCAGTAGAAACCGTAGAATCCTAAATAAGCAAAACCAATAAGTGGTACTACATAAGAGAAATGTGTCCATGAAATTCCAAAGATTCCTTCTGGTTTTGTTAGATCAAAATCACAGATACTTCCCTGGATTAATGGAATAACACCACCTCCTAAAATCATCATGATTAAGAAAGAAGATGCTTTTCCTGTGTTTTTTCCTAAACCTGCGATCGCTAAATCGAAGATAGAAGGCCACATAATAGACAAGAATAATCCGCCTGAGATAAAGAAGAATTTAGCAATTGAAGGATCTGGCCAAACTAATCCGGCAACCATCATTGTGATTCCGGAAAGTCCGAAAAGCATTAAAGTTTTTCCGGCATTTTTTCCTCCAATAAAACTAACTCCAATGAATAATAAAATCCAGATTGGGTAGATATAGAATGAAGATACATCGTGTGCAGCAAAAATATTAGCTCCAATGATTACTCCAAATGCAATAGCAGGAACGATGAATTTTAATGCAGTGTTTACTAATTTTGAAGTATCAAAAACGTTTACACCACCATTCCAGCGTCCAATCATTAAACTTCCCCAGTAAAGGGCAATAAATGGAGCTACGGCATCTTCTAATACGTTTCCAAATTCTTGCGTATGTAATAAAGCAGGTAAATTACTAATGATTGTTACTTCAGTTCCTACGTAAATAAAAATACCTAACATTCCTAAATACAATTGCGGGTAATCAAGAATATTGAATTTTTCGTGTGCTGTTTTAACAACTTCAACCTCTTTTTCAGGATCTTCAATTTTAGAGAAGTTCATGAAAATTGCTACTGCGATAAACGCAAGTCCAAGAATGATGAATGGTAATTTAATATCTTCTAATGAAAGAGCTGTTTTTTTGTTATCTCCCATTCCAAATAAAGCTATACCTAGTAAGATAGCTCCAATAGTTGTTCCAAATGAGTTGATACCTCCTGCTAATGTTAAACGGTGAGCTCCAGTGTTTGGACTTCCCATTTTAATTGCTAAAGGATTTGCTACAATTTGCTGAATTGAAAAACCTAAACCAACAGTAAACAAAGCGGTTAAAAAGAAAGGGAAACTTTCCATTGTTGCAGCCGGAACGAATAAAAATGACCCGACAGCAGAAAGTATTAAACCAGCCGAAAGTGTTTTTTTGTATCCGAATTTTTGCAGAACATCTAATTTTAAAGAAACTAAAAAGAAGATTATTGAACCTACAAAATACGCAGCATAAAATGCCCAAGCAACTAGTTGTGATTGTACTTGAGATAAAGTAAATACTTTTTTGAATACTGGAATCAGGATGTCATTGGCAGAACCAACAAAACCCCAAAAGAAGAAGACGATTATCAATGAGATAAACTGTCCCCATTTGGTTTGAACATTTTCTGAACTCATAATTGTAATAAGGTTAATTTTTAATAAATTGTTTTTTGAAGACCGTAAATATATTTGTTACGTAAGTCAAAAAAAAATTATTGATTGAAAATAATGTTAAATTTAAACCAACTACCTTATTTATTCAACAATGTGTTAATTTATATAGAGTTAGAAATGTTAAAGTTTTATTCGAGAATTCGATTTTTGACGTCTTTACTGTAATTTCTTCCAATAGGAATCGTGTACGACTGAATTTGGATGCGGTTTCCTTCTATAGATTTTACTTTATTGAGCGCAATTACATAAGATTTATGGATGCGCAGGAAGCGATCAGCCGGCAGTTCTTCGGATAATGAGGTTAAAGATTTGTGGGTAATGTAGGTTTTATCAGGTGTTACAACTTTTATGTATTCTTTCATTCCTTCGATAAAAAGGATTTCTTCAATATTAATTTTCATCATTTTTTTATCGACTTTGATAAAAATATGCGAATCGCCTTTTGTCGTATCGATTTTAATATTGTTTTTTAAATTGTATTCGGTTGTAATTTTATTGATGCATTTTATAAATCTAGGCAGGGGAATAGGTTTTACTAAATAATCCAATACATCAAGATCATAACTTTCTGCAGCAAATTCTCTAAAAGCAGTTGTAATAATAACTTTTGTTTTGTTTTCGATTAAACTGATTAATTCAAAACCAGTCATCATTGGCATATTGATGTCTAAGAAAACAGCATCTACAGAAGTGCTGTTTATAAAATCAAGCGCTTCTAAAGAGTTATTAAATGTTCCTATAACTTCAAAATCTGTAAAATTATTAAAGTAATTTTGCAGGACTTTTATCGCCAAAGGTTCATCATCAATCAATACACATTTAATCTTCATTCTGAATAGGTATTTGCAAACGAATTATATAGTAATTAAGTTTTGTTGTGTCTTTTAAGCTAAAATGATTTTTGTAAATTAATTTTAGTCTCTTCTTTGTATTAACTAAACCAATGCCGCCTTTAGATTTAAGATTTTGTGAAATTACAAAATTATTTAAGATTTCAAAGTCTAACATTTTGTTATTGGTAACTTTACAATTGATCTTAATTTTTAAGTTATTGTTGTTGATTCCGCCATGTTTAAAGGCATTTTCGACCAGAGAAATAAAGATTAACGGCGGTACGACTACATCTTCTATATTTGATTCTAAATTGATTGTAACTTCTACATTTTCAAAACGTAACTTTTCAATTTCGATATAATTCTGGATATAATCAATTTCCTTAATAAGCGGAACAAATTTGGTTCCTTTTACATCATATAAAACATATTCCATCAAATTTGAAAGTTTGATGATAACATCCGGCACTTTATCTGAAGATTCTAGAGATAAGGCATATAGATTATTTAATGTGTTGAAAAAGAAATGTGGCTGAATTTGATTTTCGAGATATTTTAGTTTGATTTTAAACTGATTTTCTCTTAATGAACGGTTTCGTTCTCTTTCTCTAAGCCATGTTAAAGTAAGATAAACAGAAGATGCCATTGCTAAAACATACAATTCTCCTATACAAACCGCTAAAATATGATTAATGTCGAAAGGATGATATTCCCGGTTTGCTTCGGGCCAGATATTTTCGGATATAATGTAATAGGTTAAAACTGTTTTTAATAAATATATCCCAAATAAGCTTGTGATTAACGCTGCGGTGTAGGTAATATATTTTTGTTTTAGAACGTATTTTGGAACTAAAATAAAAAGATTGAAATATACTAAAGGTATATGCAGCGAAAACTCAATTAAGTTTGATTTAAACGAATAAGGATAATCATTAAAGTAAGCACCCCATCGTAAAAAGTTGAGAGTAAAGTAGCTTCCCCAAAACCAAATATGATTTTTGAGTTTTATATCGAATTTTAATTTTCGGATTTCGTTCAACTTTTTTATTAACGTTTTATTATTAATTGGAAGGCTTTGTAATTAATCTGCAACTTTACATAATTAGAAGCTAAATCGCAATTCTTTTGAATAATTTTTTACAAAAAAAGCTAATTAATATTTTATTTAAATAGGATAACGATTTCGTGCAACATAATGTTGAATGTTTTATGTTGTTTGTTTAAAAAATTTAACTGTTTGTATAAATAATTTTTTTTAACAGTACGTTAACAATAATTTTATACACAACTAATCAAAACCATGATAAAAATGAAACAAATTATGTTAGCCCTTATGATGGCTTTTACTGCGCAGGTTTCGCTTGCACAAGTAAAGACAATCAAAGGTTTGGTAAGCGATCAAAATGGATTGCCGCTGCCGGGAGTAAGTATTATTATTCAAGGTACAAAAACGGTAAGTCAAAGTGATTATGACGGTATGTATACGATACAGGCATCTGCTGGGGATGTTTTGGCATTTTCGTATATAGGAATTAAAACTAAAACTGTAACTGTTGGTACATCACCAACAATTAATGTTGTACTGACTCAGGATACACAAAACTTAAATGAAGTTGTCGTTACAGCGTTAGGTATTAAGAGACAGAAAAAAGAATTGGGCTATGCTGTTCAGGATGTTAAAGGAGAACAATTGAGCAAAGTAATTACAACAAATGTGGCGACAGCACTTTCTGGCCGAGTTGCTGGGGTTGATGTTTCGATACCTGCAACAGGAGTAGGTGGAAGTACAAGAGTTATTATTAGAGGTATATCTAGTATTGGAGAGAATAACCAGCCTTTATATATTGTAGATGGTGTGCCTATTGATAATACCGGACTTTCTAACGATAGTGCTGCGGCAAGTAAATGGTTTGACGGTAGAGATAACGGAGACGGTATTTCGAGTATTAATCCTAACAATATTGAAAGTCTTACGGTTTTAAAGGGAGCAGCAGCATCAGCTTTATATGGTTCCAGAGCGTTAAATGGTGTTATCTTAATTACGACTAAAAAAGGAAGTAAAGGAAAACTACAGGTCGAATTAACCAGCGGCGTTAGTTTTGATAAGGTATATGCTAAATATGATGATTTTCAAACGGAATACGGAAGCGGATCTCACGGAATTCTGCCTGATCCGTCAAAAGCACCTTCGGAGATTTATCAATACACTACAAGTTCATGGGGACCTAAATTCTCTGAAACTGTTGGACAGGAGATTAAAATATTTGACGGCTCAATGAAACCTTATGCCAGAGTTGATAATAATATTAAAGGCTTTTTTAAAACAGGATTTACAACAACTAATGGTATTGCTCTTTCTGGAGGAAGTGAAAATGCTTATGTCCGCTTTGGATTCAATAATTTAAAAAATGATGATGTTGTGCCGGGTTCTGGATTAGAGAGAAACGATGCGAGCTTGAATGCGACATTAAAATCAGATAAATTTACTTTGGATGCCAATGTAAATTACATGGTCGAAAATACAGAAAACAGACCAGGTCTAGGAGATTCTCCAAACAACGTTGGTTATTCATTAACAGGATTGGCTCCAAATATAGATCAGGCCTGGCTGAAAAATTACAAGAATGAAGAAACTGGTGAAATTTATAAATGGAACAATAATATTTATCAGTTAAATCCATACATGACTACCGAAGCAAACCACAATACTTCTAAGAAAAACCGTTTTATGGGTAACGTGGCCGGAACATATAAGTTAAAAGACTGGATTGCTCTGACTTTTAGAACTGGTTTAGATACGTATGTTTTTGGTGCAAAAGATTTTATGGCAGCCGGAAGCACCTGGCCGGGAAGAGAAACAGGATATATTGGTTTAAATGATATTACGGTTTCTGAAATGAATACGGATATTATTGCTACTATCAGCGATATTAAACTAGCTAACGATTTAACTTTTTCCGGAATTTTAGGTACAAGCCGCAGAGATTTTAGAAGACAGGAAAATTCAAGTTCTGGAATTAATATTATCGAGCCTGGAACTGAGTATATAAGTAATTTTACAACTCATACAATAAATGCGCCTACAGAAACAAAAACAAGAACAAATTCTGTTTACGGTTCTGCAAAATTAGATTATAAAGGGTATTTATATGCAGAGTTTACAGGAAGAAATGACTGGTTCAGCGTTATTAATAAAGATGCTTTTTATCCGGCAGCTTCATTAGGTTTTGTATTCTCAGATGCATTTAATATAAAAAGCGATGCGTTTTCTTATGGTAAGTTTAGAGCGTCTTGGGCAAATGTATCAAATGCTCCGGGAGCTTATAAAAACTCATTAAACTATACAACTTATTCCTCTTATGACGGGCAGAGTGTTGTAAATATTAAAAATTCATCGGCACCAAATCTTAACTTAACATATCAGTCAAAAACAGGAACTGAGTTTGGACTAGAAACAGCGTTCTTTAAAAACAGATTAAGAGCAGATATTACGGTTTATCGTGAAGATACGTCAGATCAAACTCTTGATTTAGCTTCTTCTGCAACATCAGGTTACGAGTTTCTTTCTGTAAATGCTGGAAAATTACGTAACGAAGGTATAGAGATCTTTTTATCTGGAACTCCTATTAAAACAAATAGTTTTGAATGGGGAATTGATTTAAACTTCTCTAAAAACAAAAACTCAATTTTGTCTTTACATCCAGATATCAATACGTATACTATTTCTGAGGCTCGCTGGGCAGGAGCTGCAATTGTGGCACAAGTTGGCGGTCAGTACGGAACTATTATTGGAAAAGATTTTCAAAGAACAGAATCAGGTGAAATGATTGTAGGTGCAAACGGACTTCCTTTATATACAGATACAAAAGTTATTTTAGGAAAAGGTGTTCCAGACTGGGCAGCCGGTTTAACAAACAGATTTTCTTATAAAGGAATTACCCTTCAGTTTTTATTAGATATGAAGTTTGGTATGGATGTTTATTCTATGACAAACTCTGTTGCAGCTACAAAAGGTTTACTTGATGTAACAACAGAAGGAAGAGATGCTTATAATGCTGCAAGAGCGCAGGCTGCTGCGAGCGACCCTAACTTTAATGTTCAAAATTGGGTTCCAACAGCAGGTTATGTAGCAAATGGAGTTGTTAATACAGGAACAGCACAAAATCCAAACTATGTTAGAAATGAAAAACCTGTAGATCCTCAGGCTTATTGGACTAATGTTTTTGATAATACTCCGGCACCATTTATTTACGATGCGTCTTATGTGAAATTAAGAGAAGTAAGTTTAGGATACACTATACCAAAAAGTGTTTTTGAAGGTGCAAAAATCAATTCAATTTACATCTCAGCATTTGCGCGAAATCTATTGACATTCAGTAAAGATTTACCAAATATTGATCCAGAGTCAATGTACACTTCAGGAAACGGACAAGGTTTTGAGTATGGTTCATTGCCATTTAGAAGATCATATGGATTTAATATTAAGGTTACATTCTAAAAAAGTACATTATGAAAATTAAACATATACTAATAGCGGCATTAACTGGTTTTTCAGTAGTAAGCTGTACAGAAAATTTTGACGAACTGATAAAGGATCCGGTTGCGTTAGCTCCAAATCCTGCAGGTCAGCTTACATTTACTCAATTATGTATGTCTGGAGACGGATATTATCAACATAGAACGAACTTAATATATTCTGGTGGTTTTGTACAGCATTATTCAGGTTCTTGGGCAGTAACAGAATACGGAAGTAAATTTAAAAAAGTAGACGAATATGCAACAGCATTATGGAGAAACGTGTATGCAAACGAATTAAAAAATGTTGTTGATATTATAAAAAACACAAGTAATGATCCTGCTGCATCAAATATGAATGCTGTAGCAAAGATTATGAAAGTTATGGTTGCACAGCGTCTAACCGATATTTATGGAGATGTTCCTTATTCTGAAGCTGGTTTAGGTTTTTCTCAAGGTATTGTAACGCCTAAATACGATAAACAGCAGGATATTTACAATTCTTTTTTCAAAGATTTAGATGAATCTTTTACGCAGTTAAATGCTTCCGGAGGCTCGGTAAAAGGAGATTTGTTTTATAATGGCGATATTTCAAAATGGAAAAAATTAGCCAATACAATGCGTTTGCGTCTGGCGATGAGAATTTCAGAAGTGAGCCCGGCTGAAGCTGAAAAACAAGCAAAAGCAGCTTTTCAAAATGGTGTTTTCGAAAGCAACGATGACAATTGTCTTATGCATCATTTAGATTTTCCTTTTAATGATAATCCTGCTACATTAGATTTTAGAGGAAATGGATTATCATATGGGTTTATTTCAGACGAGCATGGAGATCATTTTAGTTCTCTTTTAATTGATTATTTAAGAGATAATGGTGACCCTAGGCTGAAAATGCTTGCAACTCCAAAAACAGGAAGTGTTAATGGAGGTCCTATTGGTCCGGGAGAAGAATTATATGAAGGAGTTCGTCCGGGAGTTTTTAGATGGGAAGTTGTAGGTGGTTCAAATGCTGCATCAGGTATTCAGCCGTATTTAAAATTAAGAACTACTCCTTTTTTACATGTAAGTTATTCAGAATCACAATTGTTATTAGCAGAAGCCGCTTACAGAGGCTGGGTTGCAGGATCTGCAG
Source organism: Flavobacterium sp. KACC 22758 (assembly GCF_028736135.1). NCBI lineage: Bacteria > Pseudomonadati > Bacteroidota > Flavobacteriia > Flavobacteriales > Flavobacteriaceae > Flavobacterium > Flavobacterium sp. KACC 22758. The sequence goes on along the minus strand of NZ_CP117878.1, from coordinate 3,945,428 downwards.
CTGATTTTTATAAAAAAGGAGTTGAGGCTGGAATTAAACAATTAGAAGTTTATGGCGCTGCTCCTGCAAGTCAGGCAAGTATTGATGCGTATGTAAATGCTAAACCTTTAGCAGCTGGAACAGAAAAAGAACAAATTGGAACACAATTATGGATTACTTATTTGTTTAACAGTATAGAAGCTTATTCTAACTGGAGAAGAACAGGTTATCCGCATTTACTTCCTATAACAAATTCAGATTCTCAAACCGGAGGTGTTGTGCCTACTCGTTTGTATTATCCTAACGATGAGATGCAGAAAAATGAAAAAAATTATATGGAAGCTGTTCAAAGAATGGGAGGAACAAATGATTGGACTGGTAAGGTTTGGTGGGATGTAAACTAAAAAAATCCTAAAATATAGTTATGCCTGATATTATTTCAATCTAATTAAAATTAAGAACACTAAAGTTTAAATTCAAAATTATGATAAAAAATAAAGCCTTATTAGGCATCCTTTTTTTCATGAGTTCTCTTTTTTCTGTGTACAGCTGTACCAGTGAAAAAGAAAATAATCCGGAAGAAGTAAAAAGTAAAAAAGCAAGAGTAGTGGGATATTTATCTGCCGACAGCTTTGATAAAATAACATCAATTGAATTTTGTAAGCTGACGCATTTAAATATTGCTTTTGCTAATCCTGATAAAAATGGAAATCTAGTTTTTGACGGAGATATTGATGCCGTAACTAAATATGTAAAATCTGTAAACCCCAATATTGTTATAAGCATTTCGCTTGCCGGCGGAGTTATTTCAGCTGAACAAGCAGCAAATTGGTCTTTACTAATTGATAAACCCGAAAATCGGCCGGCTTTTATTCAAAATATTTCAAAGTTTGTAACAGATCATAATTTAGATGGTGTAGATGTAGATCTCGAATGGGATGCAGTCACACCTGGCTACAGCGGTTTTGTAGTCGAGTTAAAAAAAGAACTTATAGATCGTAAAAAACTGCTCACAGCTGCACTTCCTAATAATACCCGATTTGTAAATATAAATTCTGAAGCATTAAATGCTTTCGATTTTATAAATATTATGGCCTACGACAGTACTGGTCCGTGGAGTCCAAATAAAATAGAGCAGCACAGCTCGTTTGAATTTGCCAAAGATGGAGTTGAATTTTGGAAGAAACAAAATGTGTCCAGTGAAAAACTGACACTTGGAGTTCCTTTTTATGGATATAATTTTACTTATCCTACAGTAACCAGTTCTACTTTTGGAGAAATAATACAAGCAGGAACGCAATTTGCCGATCAGGATGAAATTGGTAAAATTTATTATAACGGAAGGCCGACAATTTTAAAAAAAGTCGAATATGCATCGCAAAATACAGGCGGCATTATGATATGGGAGCTGGCTCAGGATTCTTTTGGAGAATATTCTCTATTAGAAGTCATCCATAAAAAATATACAGATCTAAAATACAAGACTTCAGGCATGTGCGGTAATTAATTTTATTTCCTACACGATTTTTTAATTAATAAGTTTTTCGCTTCTTTTTATTCGTAAAGATTAAAAAGAAGCGTTGTTTTTTATATAAATATAAGATTTACAAATAATTGTTAGAATTGAAAATATTTTAGTAAAATTTAGAATTTTCAGAATAAAATAGTCGTAAATGGTGTTTTTTCTGCTTTTTATAGAAATGAAAACGTTTTCGAGCAGCAGATTATTGATTGTTTTATGTCGTTCGTTTAAAATTTATAGTAGTTTGTATAAATTATTTTTTTTAACAATCCCTTAAGAATAATTTTACATCATAACTAACAAAATAAATTAACATGAAAAAAATTTTCTTAATCTTTATGATTGTTTTTACGGCGCAGGTTTCGCTTGCACAGGTAAAAAATGTTAAAGGTGTGATTACAGATTCTGACGGGATGCCATTACCAGGGGCATCTGTTGCTGTGCAGGGAGGTCAAAAAGGTGCTACTACCGATTTTGACGGATTGTACTCAATCGAGGTTCAAAAAGGCCAAACATTAGTTTTCAGTTATGTAGGTCTTGAAACACAAAACATAGTTGTAGGCGATGCTGCTACAATTAATGTGAAAATGCAGGTCGCTGCTTCAAATGCTTTAAGTGAAGTAGTAGTTACTTCTCTAGGTATCAAGAAAACAAGAAAATCTTTGACTTATGCAGCTCAGGAACTTAAAGGAGACGAACTGGTTCGTGTAAAAGATGCTAACGTTATCAATACTATTGCAGGTAAAATTGCCGGTGTTGCTGTAACTAAAAGTGCTGGTGGAACTGGGGGCTCTACAAAAGTTGTAATTCGTGGAAATTCATCTGTATCTAATAGCCAGCCTTTGTATGTAATCGATGGTATTCCTATGTTGAATTCAGGTTCTGGTCAGCCAAACGACACATTTGGTAGTTTAGCAGGAGGTAACCGTGACGGAGGAGATGTAATTTCTTTGGTAAATCCTGACGATTATGAAGGAATGACGGTTCTTAAAGGTGCTGCAGCTTCTGTATTATATGGTAGTCAAGGTGCAAATGGTGTAATTTTATTATCATCTAAAAAAGCAAAAGCAGGAAAAGCAAACATTAATCTTTCGTCTGTAACAACATTTGAAACAGCAGCTTATCTTCCTAAATTTCAAACAGACTATCTTGCAGCAGCAGGTGCAGACGAATCTTGGGGAGCAAAAGGACAATCTAAAGATCATGTAAAGGACTTTTTTACTACAGGAACTACACAAATTACTTCTTTAGGGTATTCAATTGGTTCAGAAAATTCTTCTACAGCTTTTTCTTATGCAAATACTTCTGCAAGCGGTATTATTCCAGGAAATAATTTGAAGAAAAACAACTTCGGTATTCGTCAGACTGCTAAGTTCTTTGATGATAAACTTGTATTTGCAGCAAATGCAAATTATACAAGTCAAAATATTGCAAACAAACCAGTTAATGGATTTTATTTTAACCCGCTTACAGGTGTTTATTTAATGCCAAGAGGAAATGACTTTAATTATTATAAAGATAATTATGAAGAATTTGATCCTTCAAGAAATTTAATGGCTCAAAATTGGATGACTAATAGAGATATTATGCAAAATCCATATTGGGCAATTAACAGAAACAAATCTGAAGATAAAAACGATTTCTTTAATGGAGCTCTTTCTTTAACTTATAAAGCAACTAATTGGTTGTCGATTGCTTCTAGATACAGTTATAATAGAGTAACAAGTTTATACGATAAAAGAATATTTGCTACTACACAAGGGACGCTGTCTCATGCTAATGGTAGATATATTAGCGAAAATGCTTTAAGTACACAACGTTATGGTGATTTAATTGCTACAATCAATACAAAAATTGGATCTGATTTTAGTTTTAATGCGAACATAGGGGCGAGTGTAACTAATACATTAACAAATCAAAAAACGATACTAGATTCAGGTATTGGAGGAGGATTGAAATATGCTAACTGGTTTACTTTACATAATTTCAATAATAATGACGGAAATTATCAGACAATTGATTCAAGAAGAGAAGTACAGTCAGTATTTGCTGCTACTACATTTGGTTACAAAGATATGTTATTCTTAGATCTTACAGGAAGAAATGACTGGTCATCTACTTTAGTAAATACAGGTACATCAAATTATTTTTATCCATCTGTAGGTTTAACTGCAATCATAAGTGAGATGGCAACTTTACCTGAATGGATTAATTATGGTAAAGTACGTGGTACTTATGCACAAGTTGGTAATGATATCTATCCTTTTATTTCTGTTCCAACAAACTATTATCCTAATGGAAGTGGATCAAAATACAATCCTTTAGTTACACCAAAACCAGGAACTACATTAAAACCTGAGCTTAAATCAGAGTTTGAATTTGGTACAGAATGGAGAATGTTTAATAATAGATTAGGTTTTGAAGTTTCTTACTATAATTCAGAAACTAAAAACCAATATTTACAAGTTGTTGCTCCAGTTGGAAATAGTGCAGGTGCCGATTTTTATGGTATTAATGCCGGAAGTATAGAAAATAAAGGTTTCGAGGTTGTATTAAATGCAGGAATTATCAGAGGGGATAAATTCACTTGGGATTCGACTATTAACTTCTCACAAAACAAGAATAAAGTAAAAGAAATTCCTGAAGAATTAGGCGGAAAAGTAAATTTAACAGATCCTGGAGTTAATGGTTATAAGTATACTTTAACAGAAGGAAGACCTTATGGTGTTATTGAAGGTTACAAAATGTTGAAAGATGATCAGGGTAGAATTTTATTGAATAGCGATGGAAAAATTCAAAAAACAGATTTTGTTGAATTAGGAAATTCAAATCCTGATTTTATGTTAGGTTTTTCTAACTCTTTCAAATTCGGATCTTTCTTCGCAAATATTTTAATTGATGGACGTTTTGGAGGAGAAGTAATGAGTTTAACTCAAGCACAAAATGATGCATTTGGTGTTTCTAAAGCTACAGGTGATGCAAGAAATGCAGGCGGTGTTAAGATAAATGCAGTAATGCCTAACGGTACAGCAGTAACAACTATGGATGCTCAGTCTTACTACACAACTGTTGGAGGAAGAGCTGGAATTACAGGAGAATACATTTATGATGCAACAAATGTAAGTTTAAGAGAGATTTCTATTGGTTACAATTTTAATCCTAAGGCTTTACCATTTATCCAAACAGCGAGTATTTCATTTATAGCTAGAAACTTATTCTTTATTTATAAAGATGCTCCTTTCGATCCAAATATTGCATTAAGTACAGGTCAAGGTTTACAAGGGGTTGATATTTATGGTTTACCTTCTACCAGAAGTATTGGTCTTAATTTAAATGTAACTTTCTAATTTAAAAAACATGAAACTAAATAATATAACAAAAGCAACTATTTGTACTTTGTTACTCGCTGCTGTGGGATGTACAGATAATTTTGAAGACATTAATACTAATCCAAATGGTATTACACTTCCTGATTTTGAACAAGATTTTAATCATATCAAAGGAGGTTTTGCTCCTATGTTTAACAATATCCAAGTCCTTACTCCAGAGTGGGTTTATCAGTTGCAGCAAGGCTTAAACTCAGATATTTGGTCAGGTTATATGGCAACCCCAACTGGTTTTGAGAGTGGTGTGAATAATACAACATATGCATTGTTAGATAATTGGAACGGATTTATCTGGGATTATGGATATAAAAATGTAATGTTTAATGCATATGATATAGCTAATAAATCTAAAGGTAAATATGATCAATTTTATGCACTGTCATTGATTTTGAAAGTTGAGGGAATGCATAGAATGACAGATACTTTTGGACCAATTATTTATTCTAAATTCGGATCAAATGATGCGACTATTGCGTATGATTCTCAAGAAGAAGTTTATACTCAAATGTTTGCTGAATTAGATACTGCTGTGGCAGAATTAACTAAAAGGATTGATGCTGGTGAAGCTTCTACATTTGAGTCTACAGATATGACAGGCTACAAAGGAAAATACGAATCATGGGTAAGATTTGCAAATACTTTAAGATTAAGATTAGCAATGCGTATCGTGAAAGTTAAACCAGCTTTGGCAAAAACAGAAGCAGAAAAAGCTGTGGCTCAAAAATTTGGTGTGATGCTGGTTAACGATGATTCATTTAAAATTGTTTCCCCGGTTTATACAAACCCAATTGCAACAATCAGCAGTTCGTGGTTAGATATACGTATGTCTGCTGATATGGAGTCTATAATGAAGGGATATCAGGATCCTAGAATAGCTTCTTATTTTGATACATCAAAACAATTTCCTAATGATTATAAAGGAGTAAGAACAGGAATAGCAATCAGCGGAAAATCGGATCATCAGGATTTTTCTGGAATTGGCGCTGTGGTAAGATCAAAAGAAATCTACCTTATGAACGCTGCAGAAGCTTATTTCTTAAGAGCTGAGGGAGCTTTAAGAGGTTGGAATATGGGCGGTACGGCTCAGGAATTATACGAAGCGGGGATTAAAGCTTCATTCGATCAGAGAGGAGTTTCTGGTGCAGCAGGTTATATAGCTGATAATACAAAAACAGCAGCTGCGTATGTCGATCCTAATTTTCCAGAAAATAATTCAGCTCCAGTAAATAATGTTACGGTGGCATGGGATGCAGCGGCGACAAATGAAGTAAAACTACAAAAAATCATTACTCAAAAATGGATTGCAGGCTTTCCTGAGGGACAAGAAGCATGGTCTGATTACAGAAGAACCGGATATCCTAAATTATTCCCAGTACTTAAAAATTACAGCGGCGGAGCAATTACAACTGAGTTTGGTGTAAGAAGAATCAATTTCGTTCAGTCTGAGAAAGCTGGAAATTCAGGAGGTGTTGCTACTGGAGTTTCTAAATTGGGCGGACCAGATAATGGAGGAACCAGAGTTTGGTGGGATGTAAATGCTCCGAATTTCTAAAAAACAAAAATAAATAGATTACAGATTTTAAGTTTGGTTAGCAAATGGTACAAGCAGTGAAAATTGCTTGTGCCATTTCAAAAACCAAAATTGTATATACCAAAAAAAGAAAAGAAATGAAAAGTGCTTTAGAAATAAAACCTGATATCAGTTATAAGAGCGCCGGTAAATTTGAAGAAACCAGATTTGAGAAAATCCACAACGAAATCTTCAAAAGTTCAGCTGAAGCTTCGGTAATTGTAGCACAGGAAATCGCTCAATTGATTAGATCTAAGCAGGAAAAGAATAAATCTTGTGTGCTTGGACTTGCAACAGGCTCATCTCCAATAAAAGTATATGAAGAATTAGTGAGAATGCACAAAGAAGAAGGACTGAGCTTTCATAATGTAATCACTTTCAACTTGGACGAATATTATCCAATGAGTAAAGAGAACAATCAGAGCTATCATTATTTCATGCATCAGCATCTTTTTAATCATATCGATATTAAACCTGAAAATGTTAATATTCCTGATGGAACAGTTTCAATTGAAGAACTCAATCAATACTGCATCGACTATGAAATGAATATTAAACAAGCAGGAGGGCTTGATTTTCAATTGCTTGGAATTGGCCGTACAGGACACGTTGGTTTCAACGAACCTGGATCGCACATTAATTCAGGAACCAGAATTATTACTCTGGATCATATTACAAGAGTAGACGCTTCATCTGATTTTAATGGAATCGACAACGTTCCAAAAAGAGCCATAACGATGGGAGTTTCTACCATTATGAGATCAAAAAGAATTGTATTAATGGCTTGGGGACAAAACAAGGCAGATATCATCAAAAGAACCATTCAGGGAGATATCAGCTCAGAAGTTCCGGCTACATTTCTGCAGAATCATCCAAACGCTACTTTCGTTTTAGACCAATCTGCAGCATCAGAATTAACACGCTTTAAAACACCTTGGCTGGTTGGAGAATGCATCTGGACACAGGAATTGAAAAGCAAAGCAATTGTATGGTTATGCCAGAAAACCAAACAATCTATTTTAAAACTGACAGACCGTGATTATAACAACAACGGAATGTCTGATTTACTGGCACAGGAAGGTTCTGCTTATGATATGAACATCAACATGTTTAATATCCTGCAGCATACCATTACAGGCTGGCCGGGAGGAAAACCAAACACAGATGATTCACACCGTCCGGAAAGAGCCAATCCTGCTAAAAAACGAGTAATCCTGTTTAGTCCGCATCCAGATGATGACGTGATTTCGATGGGAGGAACTTTTTCAAAATTGATAAAACAAGGCCACGATGTACACGTAGTATATCAAACCTCCGGAAATATTGCCGTTACAGATGATGAGGCACTGAAATTTGCAGAAGTATGCAATGATTTTGTTGGTGCTGATCTTCCAAAAGACATCAACTTCAAATCAGTGATTGAATTTTTGAATAACAAATCAGAAAATCAGATTGATTCTCTTGAGGTTCGAAAACTAAAAGGATTAATCAGAAGAAGAGAATCTTACGCGGCAACAAGATACATTGGACTAAAAGATGAAAATACACACTTTTTAGATCTTCCGTTTTACGAAACAGGGCAGGTTAAAAAAAATCCGCTGGGTCAGGAAGATATCGAAATTGTAAAAGAAATCATTGCCAGAATAAAACCGCATCAGGTTTTCGCAGCAGGAGATTTGGCAGATCCGCATGGAACACATGAAGTTTGTCTGAATGCGATTTTTGCCGCCATGAAAGAATTGAAACCAGAAAAATACATGGACGACTGCTGGTTATGGTTATACAGAGGCGCATGGCACGAATGGGATATCCACGAAATTGATATGGCAGTTCCGTTAAGCCCTTCAGAAGTATTGCTAAAACGCCACGCAATCTTGTACCACCAGTCTCAAAAAGACCGAGTTATGTTTCAGGGAAATGATTCAAGAGAATTCTGGGTTAGGGCAGAGGACCGAAATAAAAATACTGCAATTCTGTATGATGAATTAGGATTGGCAGAATATGAAGCTATTGAAGCTTTTAAACGTTTTGATTATTAAAGTTGTTTTAAAAACCGATTCGGGTGAGAGCGAATCAAATTTCAAAATTCAGTTTGACCTCGCTATAGGTGAGGTAAAGCAGAAGTCATTCTGAGTTTTGTTTTTTATCTAATTTCTAAAGATGCTTTTTTAGAAGTATCGAACCAAAAAAAAATAAAATGAAATATCTATTTGTACTACTATTAGCAGGTGTAACGGCAAATGCTCAAATGCAAAAAGAACAGCTGAACCTTATGCCCTGGCCTCAAAATGTTGTCGTAAACGACGGAAATTTTACATTAACGAAAAACTTTAAAGTAAATATTTCTGGAAATCCTGATTCAAGGATTTTTGGAGGAGTAACTCGTTTTTTACGCCGATTAGATGGTAGAACAGGTATTTTTTTCGAACAAGGTTTTATTACCAAACTTAATGAGTTTCCAAATGCAGAATTACAGATTAACTGTACCAAAAATGGAAAAATAGGTTTATATGAAGATGAAAGCTACAGCTTAGATGTTAAAGCAAACAAAATTACAATTAATGCAACCAGCGATTTAGGAGCTTTACATGGACTGGAAACGTTATTGCAGCTGCTTCAAAACGACAGCAAAAAATTCTACTTCCCGGTTTCTCAAATCTCAGATTTCCCAAGATTTACATGGAGAGGTTTAATGCTTGATGCTTCGAGACATTTTCAGCCGGTAGATGTAGTGAAAAGAAATCTGGATGCATTGGCAGCAATGAAAATGAATGTTTTTCACTGGCATTTAGTAGACGATCAAGGCTGGAGAATTGAAACTAAAAAACATCCAAAACTAATAGAACTGGCTTCGGATGGGTTATATTACACACAAGAGGAAATTAGAAATATCGTAAAATATGCCGATGAGCGCGGTATTTTAATTGTTCCGGAAATAGACGTTCCGGGTCATGGATCTGCAATACTTACTGCTTACCCTGAAATTGGAAGCAAAGTGATTACATTGACTGGAGGAACTTCTGAAAAAAATATTCAAGGTACAGCAATCTCTACCTATGGAATTGAAAGAAATGCAGGTATATTTTCGCCTACATTAGATCCTTCAAATCCTAAAACGTATAAAATATTAAGTGAACTTTTTGATGAGGTATGCCCGTTATTTCCCGGAGCTTATTTTCACATTGGGGGTGACGAAAATGAAGGGAAAGACTGGGATGCCAATCCAAAAATCCAGGAGTTCAAGAAAAAACATAATTTAAAAACCAACCATGAACTGCAGACTTATTTTACTATGCAGTTGGCTCCAATGCTTAAAAAGCATGGAAAACAATTAATGGGCTGGGAAGAAATTTTAACCAAAGATCTTTCTAAAGAAGCAATTGTACATTCATGGAGAGGACCAAATGAAGGAATGGTTGCAGGACAGTCATTAGTTGATGCAGTTAAAAAAGGATACAAAACAGTATTATCAAACGGATTTTATATTGATTTAATGTATCCGGTAGCAAGTCATTATTTAAATGACCCTATGCCAAAAGGAGCCGATTTATCTGCAGAAGAAAAAGCAAGAATTTTGGGTGGAGAAGCTACAATGTGGACAGAACTTGCTACGCCGGAAACATTTGATTCAAGAGTTTGGCCAAGAACAGCAGCAATTGCAGAAAGATTATGGTCTGCTGAGAATATTACAGATGTTGCCAATATGCGTAAACGCCTTGAAAGCGTATCATTTAGATTAGAAGAATTAGGATTAACACATATAAAAAACAAAGCCGTAATTCTTAGAAATATTGCGAATAACCAGAATATTAAATCTGTTAATGAATTTACAAATGTTTGTGAACCATTAAAAGGATATACAAGAAATAAAGGAGGAATTGAATATCAAATGTATTCTCCGTTTACACTTTTTGCAGATGCCTGCACTCCGGATGCAAAAGATTCTCTGGCTTTTGATGAAGCCGTGAGCCAATATCTGGCAAATAAATCAGCAGATAACAAAGCAAAAGTGGCAGCATTTTTCAATAAATGGATTGCAGTTAATAAAGGATTAGTTGAATTAAGTGCCAATGCGCCTTTAGTACAGCCAATTCTGCCTTTATCTAAAAAACTAAGCGACGCATCGCAAGAATTGCTGCTTGTATTAGATAATAAATCGACATTAAAAACAGCCGATTTAAAAAGCTTAATAGAACAATGTAATACAAAAGATCATGCTGACGTAGAGCTGTCAGTTTATGAAAGTTTAAAGAAACTAATTTAGAATTTTGGTTGAGTTAGTGTTTAGTAGTTACCATTGATTTAGTCTTTAATTATCTCTGCCGAATTCCCCGGTAGAGATAGTTATGGCTATCATTCCTGAAACAAACTGCACGTAACAAAATCGAATAGTAAAATATAAGCCTTGAAAATAATTATTAACCCTTAAAAACCAAATAAAAGAATACAATAAAACATGACAAAACGAGAGTATAGATTGATGATTAGTCCCAAATTTATCATTTGTATTTACGATTAATTTTAGAATTATAAATAAATATCGATCACTGCTATTTACTAATGATTATGAATGAATCAGAAATAGTAATATTTATCTATAGAATGTAATTTGAGTTTATTTCCAATCGACAGCAGCCTTCCAACCTGCAGTTGAGCGAAACCCGGAAGTTTTTTTAAACTTCTGCGGCCCAATTATTTATTTTCTATTAACCAATATTTATTAATTATGAAACATTATTACAGATTACTCTTTTTGTTATTGTTTCCCTTACTCGCGTCGGCGCAGCCAGCCCACGGGAAAAAAGTAGTGGGGTATTATGCGCAATGGTCTATCTATGCAAGGGATTTTAACGTCCCAAAGATTGACGGAAGTAAATTGACGCATTTAAATTATTCTTTTTATGGGACAACTTATGATCCTGCCCATCCGGAGAATACAAAATTAAAATGTTTGGATACCTATGCCGATTTTGAGCATATGGAAGGCGGAATTCCGTGGGATGCTCCGGTAAAAGGAAACTTTTATGATTTAATGAAGCTTAAACAAAAGTACCCGCACTTAAAAATTTTAATATCTGTAGGAGGCTGGACAAAAGGCCAGGATCTTTCTCCAATTGCCGCCAGTCCGGCAGCAAGAGCTGCATTAGCCGCAGATATGGCAAATTTCATTGTGACTTATCCGTTTATTGATGGTTTCGACATTGACTGGGAATATCCACTTTCTGGCGGAACAGACGGAACAGAAATAGTAAATGGAATGCCGGTTCCTCCACAAAAATACAGTCCTGATGACAACAAAAATCTGGTGCTTTTATTAAAAGCCATGCGTCAGGCAATGCCAAATAAACTGGTGACTATTGCGGCAGGAAACAATGTTAGAAATGTTTCTAAACAATATTTAGGCCCAAACAACAGAGCACAATACGGAATGACTGAAGATATTTCAACGTATTGTGATTATATCACGTATTTCGGATATGATTTTGGCGGTAACTGGTACGACAAAACCTGCTACAATGCGCCTTTATATGCCAGCGGAAACCCAAATGATCCGTTGTATGGAGCGACACAATCAGAATCATTAGACGAATTAACAAATCAATATTTAAACGTAATTGGTTTCCCTGCTAATAAGTTAATTATGGGACTTCCTTTTTACGGAAAAAAATTCGATAACGTTGCTGTAAATTCAACAAACGGATTGTTTGTTGCGGCGCCGAGATATATAGTTCCGGGATGTACAAATCCACAAAACCCAACAGGAACATGGGATGGTTCTGGAGCTTGTGAAAAATCAGGAAGTATCGAAATCTGTGATTTAGTCGGAAATCCCGTTACCAATTCACACGCTTATCTGGATCCAAATACTATGATGGTAACTCCGTCTGCAGCTTCGGCAGGATGGGTAAGATATTTTGATAATACGACTAAAGTTCCTTATTTATACAACTCGACTTTAAAACAGTTTATTTCTTATGAAGATAAACAGTCAATGGATTTAAAAGTTCAGTATATAAAATCGAGAAATCTGGCCGGAGGTATGATTTGGGAATTATCTCAGGATACCAGAGGTTCAATTCCTAATTCATTATTAAACCAGGTTGATACTTCTTTTGGAAGCGTTGTTCCGGGAACAGTAAGTATTTCGGGTTCTGTAAAAAACGGATCAGCTTTAGTTACAGATGTTACAGTTGAATTACGAAATGCAGGTAATGCTGTTATTCAAACAGTGGTTTCTGCTAACGGAAATTTTGCATTCAATAATTTAACTTCAGGCCAAAATTATAGCTTAACGGCTTTAAAAGCCACTTATACATTTACGCCTGTAACTTTAGTAAATGTTACAGTAAACCAGACAGCAGTTGTTATTAACGGAACTCAGCCAACGTATACCGTTAGCGGAACAGTTCTTGACGGATCAACTCCGGTTTCGGGCGTAACTGTTACGGCAGTTTCAGGAACTACAACATTAACAGCAGTTTCAAATGCAAGCGGTGTTTACAGCATTGCAGGTTTAACAGCTGGGTTAAACTTTACTGTTACAGCTGCAAAATCAGGATTCTCTTATGCTCCGGCTTCAACAGTTTATAGTGCAATCGATTCAAACAAAACTTTGAATTTTACTCAAGGTGCTCCGGTTGTTAATTATACTGTAAGCGGTACGGTTTTAAATAGTACAGCTCCAGTTTCTGGTGTAACTGTAACAGCTTCTTTTACAGGAGGAAGTTATGCAGCGGTTACAAATGCCAGCGGTGCATATTCGCTTAGTCTTCCTTCGGGCGGTAATTATACAGTAACAGCTGCTTTAACAGGACAGACCTTTACTCCGGCTTCTACAGTGTATTCTAATTTGAATGCCAACAAAACATTGAATTTTGCACAAGATGTTGTAGTAAGCACAAGTAAAATCAGCGGAACAGTTAAAAACGGAACAAATCCGGTTGCAGGTGCAAAAGTAGAACTGGTTTTACCATGGACAGATAACACGCACAATTGGAAAAGTGTTATTGCAACAACAGATGCACAAGGAAAATACAGTTTTGACAATTCAGTTGTAGCAGGTTATACAACAGTTACAAGTTTGAAATTAAATTCTTGGGAGAATGGAGAAGTAGCGTATTACCCAAATAATCTGGCAAACTTTGCAGTTCCTGCAAATCCAACAGTTTATAACTTTAATACAAGTTCTACAGCAAAATCAGCATTGGCTGCAGCCGCAAACTTAATCAGCGGTACTGTTAAAAACGGAACAACTCCGGTTGCTGGTGCAAAAGTAGAAATCGTTTTGCCTTGGACAGATAATACACATAACTGGAAAAGTGTTTTAGCAACAACAGATGCATCAGGAAATTACAGCTTTGATAATTCAGTTGTAGCAGGTTATACACAAATTTTAAGTTTGAAATTAAATGGATGGGAAAATGGTGATGTTACTTATTATCCAAATAATTTAGCCAACTTTGCGGTTCCAACAACGCCAACGGTTTATAATTTTAATAGACAAGCGGTAGTTGCGACTAAACCATTGGTTACCATTACAGCGCCAACAGCTTCGGCAATTGCGATAAATTTAGGATCAGCAATTAATTTTGTTGCCAATGTTGGATTAAGTGCTGTTGATGCTACTACAATCTCATCAGTTGTATTTAGTTTAGACGGGCAAAGCTTAAGTGCGGCCAATTCTTCGGGAACTTATACAGCAGCTTGGACACCAGCAGCAAATCAGTTTTCTCTTCCTCATACCTTAACCGTTACAGCTACTGCGTCAAATGGAACAACAGATTCAAAAACGTATAGTTTTACATTAACTTGTTCTGGTGCAAACTGCCCAAATGCATTACCTGTAATTACTTGGAATTCACCATCAAATACTACAGTATACCAAAATACTTTCCAGGTTGTGCCAATTTCAGTTACAGCTGTTGACAGTGACGGAACTGTTTCTGGTGTTACCATTACAATAAATGGAGGCACATTTAATATGACAGCAGGTACAAATAATACTTATACGTATAATTTCACGCCATCTGCTTATCAGGATTATCCAGTTGTAATTAAAGCAACCGATAATAAATCGGGAATAACTACATTAAACAATACTATCAAAATTGCGACAGTAAGCACTAATAGATTCATCCCGCTTCCTTCTAAAATTATTTTAGGATATGCACATTCTTGGGAAAATGCTGGTGCTCCATTTTTATATTTTTCTCAAATGGTAGGAAGTAAGTTTAACGTAGTAGATTATTCTTTTGTTGAAACAGTTAATCGTGATGGTTATACACCAATATTAACTACAAATGACACTAGATATTTAACCAATGGCGTTTTCAACAAGCAATTATTGAAAAACGATATAAAATCCTTAAGAGACAGCGGCGTTCCTGTTATTGTTTCTATTGGAGGTCAGAATGGTCATGTTGTTTTAGACAATGTAACTCAAAAAAATATTTTTGTTAATGGTCTAAAAGCAATTATTGACGAGTATCAATTTGACGGAGTTGATATTGATTTTGAAGGCGGATCGATGAATTTTAATGCAGGAGGGTTAAGAGATATTTCTTATGCGGGTATTTCTGCTTATCCAAGATTAAAAAATGTTGTTGATGCTTTTAAAGAATTAAAAGCCTACTATGGCCCTGGATTTTTATTAACTGCTGCTCCGGAAACACAATATGTACAAGGAGGTTATACTACTTATACAGATACTTTTGGTTCCTTCCTGCCAATCATTCAAAACTTACGTAATGAATTAGACTTGTTAGCGGTACAATTGTATAACACAGGAGGAGAAAACGGATTAGATGGCCAATATTATGGTACAGCTAAAAAATCAAACATGGTAACAGCCCTGACAGATATGGTGATAAAAGGGTATAACATTGCTTCAACAGGAATGCGTTTTGATGGGTTGCCGGCTTCAAAAGTTCTTATTGCATTACCAGCGTGTCCAAGTGCAGCAGGAAGTGGTTATTTAACACCAACAGAAGGAATTAATGCTATGCATTATTTAAGAACCGGAACCACTTTTTCTGGAAGAACATATACTATGCAGCCAGGCGGACCATATCCTTCTTTGAGAGGTTTAATGACTTGGTCTGTAAACTGGGATGCTTCTTCTTGCGGTAATTCATCTGAATTGTCTAAAGCTTATGCAGCTTATTTTGCATCACAAACAGCAGCAAAAACATTGGTTCTTGATGATATTTCTGCAAAAAGCAATGCAACGATAGCTTATTTTAAAAATAATGCATTATCTGTTACAAACGAAAACGAAGACATTGCTCAGGTTGATGTATTCAATGTTTTAGGACAAAACTTAGTAAGTCACAGAAATGTTCAAAACAATAAAGAAGTACTGCTTCACAATCAGAGTTTCTCATCTAAACAATTGTTTTTAGTTGTAGTAACAGACAAAGCAGGAAACAAAAAATCATTTAAAGTAATGAACTTTTTAAACTAATAAATGATTGAAAATTTAGAAATAAAAAGATGGGACGGTTAAAATTGAGTTTGGTTATTTATTTTTTAGCTGATTTTTATTTCGAACAAATGCGGCTTTAGGTAATTTGTTATTTGGTTTTTGCCTAAAGATGCGCATTATGAACCTGACAGTTTTTTACTGTCAGGTTTTTTTATGGTTAAATAAGATCTCGCAATTATTTTAAACATCCAGATAAGGATCTAGAGTTTCTGCAAGTTTATTAAGCCAGTAAAAATTATCATCGATATTCTTTATTTCAGATTCTATAGTTTCGCATCCTCGCATAACACATAACGAAAGAGCATTATTTACTTCACGTATCATTTTTGCCATCTCTTTGCAGTCAATCTTATCAGTAAAAAAGTCATTTAATTTGGCTTCGATTTCATTTAAAGGTATTTCTGTAATCATTATCTTATTTTTTTGTGTAAATATATTAATTTTTGACACAAATTTGTGTCACAATAAAAAATATTTGTTATGACTTTTGAAATATGGATATTTCAGAAGAAACTTTTATTATAAATCTTGGAACTCACATTAGAAAGTTGCGTGAAAAAAGAGGTTTATCTCAGCAGGATTTAGCTGATGATTGTGGTATTCCTCGAAATCAAATTGGCAGAATTGAAAGAGCTAAAATAAATACAGGTATAAAAACTCTTATTAGAATTGCAAATGCTTTAGATATTGAACTTGCTGATTTGCTCAGTTTTCAAGTAAAATAATTTTTGAAGAAAAAAATCTTCTAAATCTGCAGTCTCAATAGCTATTGGGAGCGAGAAACCCTTTGCGAACTTTGCGAATACCTTCGCGTCTTTGCGGTTAAAAAACTTTCACTATTTTTGAGATCAAATACAATTGTTTCATAATGCAGAAATTCATCAGCCTAATTACTCTTCTTTTAATTTTTACAATAAGTACAGCTCAAAATAAATTCGGAAATCCAGAAGTTGATCCAATTCAAATTCAAAAAACTTTCCAAGATTGGTCTGCTTACAATAAAAAAATAATGCTTTCCAGAGATTTCACTGCTTTAGACGCATCTTCAAAAGAAATTACCAAAGAATCTTTTTTAGATCAATTGGCTAATGGAAATTTCATTCCGGTTAGATTGAAATCAGAAGCTGCTATTTACATTTATAAATTATTTAAAATTCAGCCAAAATCAGATACGAGTATAAAAGCAACAATCAATCAAATTGGTTTTGATGCTTACAAAAACTATAAAATGGAAGGAACAGCATTTCCAAAATTCTCTTTTAAAGATTTAGACGGAAATCTGGTAACCAATGAATCCATGAAAGGAAAAATTATCGTTATAAAATGCTGGTACATTCACTGCACGCCATGCATTAGAGAATTTCCGCAAGTAAACAAACTGGTTTCAGCATATAAAGACCGAAAAGATATTGTTTTTATGAGTTTGGCCGAAGATTCACCAGAACAATTAAAAACATTCTTAGCCAGAAAACCTCTCTTGTATTCTGTAATTCCAAACATGAAAGATTACATGAACGAAGCCTTACAGCTCAATTCATTTCCAACACATTTTATTTTAAACAAAGAAGGTTTGATTTCAAAAGTGCTTCCAAACTTTGAAAGTCTTGAAGTGGCGCTTGCGAAAGAAAGTAAATTGTAAGTTTTTGATTCATCGAAATGACAAGATTGCGTAACGATCAACAGCATAAAACAAAACTCTGCGCCTTGGCGACTTTGCGAGAACCTTTCAGCAGCAGCATAAAAAACCTTAGCACCTAAGCATCTTTGCAACTTAGAACCTTTTTCACTACTTTTGCACCAAATTAATTAAAAAGACATTCATGTTAACAGTCAATAATTTATCAGTTCAGTTTGGTAAAAGAATTTTATTCGACGAAGTAAATACTACGTTTACTCACGGAAATATTTACGGCGTTATTGGAGCAAATGGTGCAGGAAAATCTACTTTCTTAAAAGTGATTTCGGGCGATATTGATCCAACTTCTGGTCACATTCATTTAGAGCCGGGAAAACGTATGTCGGTTTTAAACCAGAACCACAACATGTTCGATGAGCATACTGTTTTGGAAACCGTTTTAATGGGAAATAAAGTTCTGTATGCTGTTAAAAAAGAAATGGATGAACTTTATTTAGATTATAATGATGCTAATGCAGACAGAATAGGGGAGTTACAAGTTCAGTTTGAAGAAATGAACGGATGGAACGCTGATTCTGACGCTGCAGCAATGTTGTCTAACTTAGGAATCTCAGAAGCAGATCATTATACTTTAATGGCTGATATGGAAGGAAAAATGAAAGTACGTGTTCTTTTGGCGCAGGCACTTTTTGGAAATCCTGACTTGCTGATTATGGATGAGCCTACCAACGATTTGGATTTCGAGACAATCGCCTGGTTAGAAAACTTCTTGGCAAACTACGAAAACACTGTAATCGTTGTATCTCACGACCGTCACTTTTTAGATGCGGTTTGTACACATATTTCTGATATTGATTTCGGAAAAATCAATCACTACTCAGGAAACTATACGTTCTGGTACGAGTCCAGCCAATTAGCGGCAAAACAGCGTGCACAGCAAAACAAAAAAGCAGAAGAGAAGAAACAAGAGCTGGAAGAATTTATTCGTCGTTTTAGTGCAAACGTGGCGAAATCGAAACAAGCTACTTCTCGTAAAAAGATGATTTCGAAATTAAATATTTCAGAAATTAAACCTTCAAGCCGTCGTTATCCAGCAATTATTTTCGATCAGGATCGTGAAGCCGGAGATCAGATTTTAAATGTTGAACATTTATCTGCTTCTGTAGACGGAGAAGTTCTTTTTAAAGATGTACATTTGAATATGGCAAAAGGCGACAAAATCGTTCTTTTCTCTAAAGATTCACGTGCTACAACTGCTTTCTATGAAATCTTAAACGGAGAACAAAAAGCAGATTCTGGAACTTTTGATTGGGGAATTACAACCAACCAAGCCTATTTACCAGCTGAAAACCACGATTTCTTCGAAAATGATCTAACTTTAGTAGACTGGTTACGTCAGTATGCTAAAACAGAAGAAGAACGTGATGAGGTATTTATTAGAGGTTTCTTAGGAAAAATGATTTTCTCTGGAGAAGAAGCTTTAAAAACTTCCAGAGTTTTATCTGGGGGAGAAAAAGTACGTTGTATGCTTTCTAGAATGATGATGGAGCGTGCAAACGTTTTAATGCTGGATGAGCCAACAAATCACTTAGATTTGGAGTCTATTACAGCTTTCAACAACTCATTGAAAAACTTTAAAGGTTCTGTAATCTTTACAACACATGACCACGAGTTCGCGCAGACTGTTGGTAACAGAATCGTAGAATTAACACCAAACGGAGTTATCGATCGTTATATGACATTTGACGAATATCTTGATGATGAAAAAATTCAGGAACAAAGAAAAAAGATGTACAATCTTTAATCTTTAAAAATTATAATATTAAAAATCCCAAATTCCAGATTAAACTTGGAGTTTGGGATTTTTTAATTTTTGGTTTAATTTTAAACACATAGGAACATAGTTTTGTATTGTAAATAAGACTGTAAAAGAGAAATATATTTCTCTCACATAGCTATGTTTTTGAAAAAAAGTGAAACGCCTTTCAGGAGTTTCAATCCCGATAGCTATCGGGAATGTTTCTATGGGTTTAAAAAGAAAATCCCCGCTATGAAAATAACGGGGATTTTTTTATATCTTATTTACTGCCAAAGACTTTAGCTAAAATCCAGATAACAATCGCAACGATAAAAATTACGATAAATATCCCGAATCCCATTCCGGCTTTAAAAATGTCTCCAACTAATTCGCAGCTTGTAAATGAAAACAGTATTACGAATACCATTAACAATCTTGTAATTTTATTTTGCATGATTCTGAGTTTTTAAATTTGTATATTAAAATTACTTCACGAATCAGGAAAATGTGTTATAGAATTTTTTGGAAATGTTTTAGGATTTTGATTTTAATGAAAATTATTATTTTATTTTTTTTATGGTATCAAAAATACTTTGTGGTGTAAATTCAGGAAAATCATTTATGATTTTTTGAATAACATCTTTTTTTAATGCATCCTCACGTCTGTAAATATTTAAAAACGGATATCTTGCCTTGTATATGGCTTCTAAATCATGTCCTTGAAACAAACAAAATTCTTTTGATATTTTTAAATTCCATGTATTGTTTAAAACGTATTGTAATTTGTTTTCAGAATTTAAGTTTAAATCATCTAAAATTTTATCTAATATTTTTTGAGCACCAGTTTCGGTTAATTTTCTCAATTCAGAGTAAGTAGATATTTCATTAATGCCAAAATATGAAATAGGTAGTTTGGCTTCTCTTATAAAAAGGAATCCCATTAACAAGGGGTCTAATAAGTAATTTTCAATAGCATATCTTTCTTTATTACCAAGTAATATTATTCGCTCGGTTTCTTCATTATTTGTATCCCAGTCAATTATGCCAAATACTTCTTCATTTCCATTTGTATGTAGATTAGTAACCACCTCTATTACATCTTGGCAGTTAGATCCATTTGATGTTCTTGCAGGAATGTAAATTGGTTCAGATTGAATCGTGTCAATCCTTAACAAAATATTGGTGATAAGCTCATAGTAAATGACATCATATTTGCTTTCAACAAAAACTTGTCTCCTTCTGTCAGTTGAAATTTTTAAAAAAGGGATATCTGTTGATAAAATTTCTACAGCCTTTTGAGTTGGAATTTTTATTGGAACTGAATTTCCTCTTTCCATTTGGTATATAGATATACCATCAGCTGAAATTATTGTTGTGGGAGAATGACTTGTAATTATGGCAGGTATATTTGATTCTAATACTATGTTTTGTTTGAGAATATTTACCATTTTTTTTGACATGGAAGGATGTAAAGCTGCATCAGGCTCATCAATTAATAGAAATTCAGGCTTATTAGTTATACCTTTTGCATTATAAATAGCAAGTGCTAAAGACATTAAAACTTTTTCACCTGTTGACAAGTCTTTTGATGTAATATCAATGCCTGATTTTTTATCAATTAATTTAAAATCAAAACTTGATTCAGATTTTGTTCCTTCAGGAGAGTTTACAATATAAGGGATATTAATCTCGACTAGTATTTTATTTACAAAATCCCACGGAGGTAAACCATTTTTTTGCTCAAACTCTGAATCCGAAAGCACTGTCGGAGTTTTGTAACCTAGTTCGTGATAATATCTGTTAATCCTATTATCTTCTCTTAATTTATGATAATTCTTGAAAATTAAAGCAAATTGACCTGTAAAAAAATCGTTTTGTCCCATAAATGAAACGTCAAAATTTTCAAAAATATCTTCTTCGTTTATATCTTCGACATTTTTTTTTATTCTGCTTGCTAATTCTGTGATTGGTTTGCGAGTATTGGGATCGGGTAAATGTCTGAGAATTTCTGGAATTTGAATATTTTTTTTTCCAGACATTCGTTTTGTTGCACTTTGCAAATTATTGCTAATGTTTTTGATAAATTGAGTAATTGTCGTTGGATCACATTTCTCTGTAATTTGGGGATTGAGGCCATTGAACGGTATGTAGAGTATACTTCTAATACGTTTACCTTCGACAAATACTTCGCTAATGTTTAAATCTGAAATTGCTTCCAATAAATGAGTTTTTCCACTTCCATTCAACCCAGTTAAGACTGAAAAATTTGGGATTTCAAACTCACAGGGACTAATAGATTTGTGAATTTTTCTAATTTTAATTTTTATCATATTGAAAAGTATTTTTGAATGCTGTTAAAAAACTAATTTAGGCTAAAATATATTTTTAATCTTATATTATCTACAACAGTTATATGATTTTCAATGTCTTTCATAATTAATAGATTTAATCGCATTGCTTAATAAAATTAAATCCCGATCAAATCAAAAAAATATTTCCAGCCCCAACACCCCAACAAATAAAATCAGATTCCTTATATTTGCGCAACCAAACATTACAATTACTTATGAGTCAAAAAGTATTACTTAATTCGAAAGAAGTTACTATCATACTCCATCGTTTGGCTTGTCAGTTAATCGAAAAACATCTAGATTTCTCTAATACAATTTTGGTTGGAATTCAGCCAAGAGGTGTTTTTTTAGCTGAACGTTTAAAACAAATATTAGAAAACGAATACAAAGTTCCTGAAATTTCTTTGGGATATTTGGACATCACTTTTTTTAGAGATGATTTCCGTCGTACTGATAAACCGCTTGAAGCCAATAAAACTCAAATCAATTTTATAGTCGAAGACAAAAAAGTCATTTTTATCGATGACGTTTTGTTTACCGGACGCAGCATTCGTTCTGCATTAACTGCGATTCAATCTTTTGGAAGACCATCTGAAATTGAATTATTGGTTTTAATTGACAGACGTTTCAGCCGCCATTTGCCAATTCAGCCAGATTATCGCGGTCGTCAGGTAGATGCTATTAATGGTGAAAAAGTAATTGTAAGCTGGAAAGAAAACGATGGTGAAGATGTTGTTCACCTAGTGACAAATTAGTTTGATCGGTTAACCCGTTAATTGTTTAATCGGGAAAATGAAAATGAAACGATTAAACAAATTAACGATTAAACAATAAAGCATGACAGAGAACGAAGAGTTTATTTATGAGTCAATTTTTAATCAGGTAAGAATGGGATTTCTTTCTATTGATGATATTAAAGATAACATCATGGAAGAAATTGAAGATAACGAATTTGAAGACGAAATTTCTAAAGAATGGGCTTTTGAAAAAATCGACCAGGAATACCAAAAGTTACTTGCAGAAAGTAAACAATGGAAAAGCCCAACAGATACTGAAAGGCTTATAAATGCGTTTGATGAATTATGCGGTCAGAATATCATAGCACTTCACAATGCGGGTTACACAACAAGTGACGGCGAGTATGAAGTGGTTGAGGTAGAAAGAGAACTTCGTGAAAACGATGTTACATCAGACGGGTACTGTTTTTATCACGAACAAGATTTAGCGAGAGCGATTGATCCGGAAAATCCAAGTTTGTATATCGCTTTTCAAAAAGTAGACAATTCTGATGATGCAGTGACAATCAGTGTTGGGAAAAAAGTTGCCGAAGTTTTAAGGAATAATGGTTTTGAGGTGAAGTGGGAAGAAACTGCAAAACGAAAAATTGAAATTCCCGGTTTCAAATGGCAGCACATTTATGATGATGAAGCAAGAGATCTTCAGGATTACGGTGAGGTTATAGACCGAATGACCGAATAGAGTAGCTGCTCTTTAAAGAAGCATTGAATGAAAGATATTTTTCATTCAGAATTTGACAAATAATATTAAAGAAACAAAAATGAAAGAATTAAGCGTAGATCATTTATTAGGAATAAAATATATCAATGAGAATGATATTAACCTGATTTTTGAAACGGCAGATCATTTTAAAGAAGTCATTAACCGACCAATTAAAAAAGTTCCTTCATTACGAGATATTACCATTGCCAATATTTTCTTCGAAAACAGTACCAGAACCAAACTCTCTTTCGAATTAGCGCAGAAACGTTTATCTGCTGATGTTATCAGTTTTTCTGCAGCTCAGTCATCGGTTAAAAAAGGAGAAACCCTGATTGATACTGTAAATAATATCCTTTCGATGAAAGTTGATATGGTTGTAATGCGCCACTCCAATCCCGGAGCGGCTTATTTTTTATCTAAAAATGTCAAAGCCAGTATCGTAAACGCCGGAGACGGAGCACACGAACACCCAACACAGGCTTTGTTAGACAGTTATTCTATTAGAGAAAAACTGGGCGATGTAGCCGGAAAAAAAGTAGTTATTGTAGGCGATATTCTACATTCGAGAGTTGCCTTATCTAATATATATGCTTTGCAGATGCAGGGCGCAGAAGTAAAAGTATGCGGACCAAAAACCTTGATTCCAAGATATATCGAATCGCTTGGTGTAACGGTTGAACCAAATTTACGCAAAGCTTTAGAATGGTGCGATGTTGCGAATATGCTTCGTGTACAAAACGAGCGTATGGATGTAAACTTTTTCCCGTCAACACGCGAATATGCACAGCAATACGGAGTAGACAAACCGCTTTTGGATTCTCTTGGAAAAGAAATCGTAATCATGCACCCGGGACCAATCAACAGAGGAGTAGAGATTACTTCTGAAGTGGCGGATTCTGATCATTCTGTAATCTTAAATCAGGTTGAGAATGGTGTTGCGATTAGAATGGCAGTTATTTATCTTTTGGCTTCAAAGATTCAGCAATAGTTTAATTTTCAGTCTCAGTATTCAGTGTTCAGTTTTGAAACAAGCGTCACACTGAGCGAAGTCGAAGTGCTTTTTGAAAACGATGCGTGCTTTGCAAACGTGGGCTTCGACTTCGCTCAGCCTGACAATCTGAAAACAGAATACTGAGACTGAAAACCGCGGCTGAATACTAAATACTGCGACTGAAAACTATAAAAAAACTTCGTACCTTAGCGCTCTGAAAAATCAATTTTTATATAAGCCCCACAAATTATAAAATGAAAGTAGATCAAAAAGGACATACCGTAACGATAAAAGACACGCAAGGTGATTTTAACGGCTTTGTAGAGAAAGTGACACAGCAGTTTAAAACTTTTGAAAAACACAATATTATAATCGATTTATTGTCAGATACTGAATTGACAGAAAATGATTTAAAAGTTTTTTTACCGCTTGTTAAACTTCAAAAAAAAGCAAAAAAATCGTTTGTAATCGTAGCTTCTGATCTTGATTTTAATGCTGTTTCAGATAAATTGGTTGTTGTTCCTTCTCTTTTGGAAGCACACGATATTATCGAAATGGAAGAAATTGAAAGAGATTTAGGATTTTAAAATTAGTTTAATTGTTTATTCGTTTAACTGTTTAATCGATTTGATTTAATTTTAACGATTAAACGATTTAACACATAAACGAATAAACAATAAAATTGAAATTAACCATACTTGGCTGTTATGCCGCAACTCCCAGAACGCTTACTAACCCCACTTCGCAGGTTTTAGAAATCAAGAACCGATTGTTTTTAATTGACTGCGGTGAAGGAACTCAGGTACAGCTTAGAAAAAACAAGATTAAGTTCTCAAAAATTAATCACATTTTTATTTCGCATCTTCATGGCGATCATTTATATGGATTAATAGGAACTATTTCGACTTTTTCTCTTTTGGGAAGAACTACAGATTTACATATTTACGGCCCAAAAGGAATTAAGGAATTGATTCTGCTTCAATTAAAATTGACAGAGTCCTGGACGACTTATGATTTGTTTTTTCACGAATTAGAGTCAAAAGAAAGTGAAGTTATTTTTGAAGATAAGCGTGTTATTGTGAGAACAATTCCGCTCAAACACCGCGTTTATACAAACGGTTATCTTTTTCAGGAAAAACCAGATGAAAGAAAACTAAACGTTGAAGCTGTTCAGAGTTATGATATTCATGTTGCTTATTATCAGAAAATAAAAAACGGAAGCGATATTACACTCGATAACGGAACTGTAGTTGAAAACCACAAACTTACATTTGATCCGCCTCCAGCAAAAAGTTACGCTTTTTGTTCAGACACGGTTTATAATGAAGCCGTAATTCCAATTATTCAAAACACAGATGTTTTATACCACGAATCAACGTTTTTAGAATCTGAAGCGCCATTGGCATTAAAAACTTTGCATTCAACAGCAAAAGAAGCGGCTGCTATTGCTTTAAAAGCTAATGTAAAACAATTAATTTTAGGTCATTATTCTACACGTTATGACGGAATTGAACGTTTTAAGGAAGAAGCAGAAACGGTTTTTCCAAACGTGCTTTTGGCAGATGACGGTTTGAGTTTTGAGTTATAATTTTTTAAGGTGCTAAGGTTCTGAGATACTAAGTTTCTAAGTTTTTACTCATCTGTAAATTGTCATCCTGACAAACCTGAAACTTGAAACCTGAAACAAAAAATCAACAATCTAAAATAATAAATCATGAACGATTTAAGCAATTATAGAAAGTCTTACGAGAAAAGCGAATTATTAGAAACTAATATTCCGGAAGATCCAATTAATCTTTTTAACCGCTGGTTATATGAAGTTGAAGATTTTGGCGGAAGCGGAGAAGTAAACGCCATGACGGTTTCAACAATTGGACTGGATGGATTTCCAAAGTCGCGTGTTGTTTTACTTAAAAAATTCTCAGAAGAAGGATTTATATTCTACACCAATTATAATTCTGAAAAAGGAAAAGCAATTGAAGCAAATCCTAATGTTTGTTTGTCATTTTTCTGGCAGGAAGCAGAACGTCAGGTAATTATTAAGGGTATTGCTCAGAAAACTTCTGAAATTATATCTGATAACTATTTTGATTCAAGACCTGACGGAAGTAAATTAGGCGCAATTGTTTCACATCAAAGTGAAGTGATTCCGTCGAGAACTTTTTTAGAAGAAAATTTAAAGAAGCTTGAAGCAGAATTTGAAGGCAAACCTATCCCAAGACCTGAAAACTGGGGAGGTTATTTAGTAACTCCATTGCAAGTAGAATTCTGGCAGGGAAGACCAAATAGACTGCACGATAGAATTCGTTACACAAGCCAATCTGATTTTTCATGGACGATTGAGCGCCTTTCTTCTTAATTTGTAAGATTTTTATTTTATATTTAAAAATAATAGTGTATTTCGTCGATTATTTTTGTAGTTTACCGATAAATTGAATACGTTTGACGTAAGAATTTTAAGAGCAATTTGTCACATAATATAAAGAATTTGCCCCAACATTTACTTTAGAACTTTTAACTACTGATGATTATGAAAAAGATTATGTGCGCCATGGTGTTCATTGTGATGTCAATCACAATGAACTCATGCTCTGCTGACAGCGCCGAGGGGAATGAAAATACAACAGCGACAGAACAGGTAGTTACAAGTTATAATTACAATGCTTCTGAACTGGAGACTATGCAGTTAATAAATGAATACCGAGTAAGTATTGGTTTAAATGCATTAGAAAAAAACAATCACATTTCTTATAAATGCGAAGAGCATAACAAATACATGATTAGCAATAATGTTGTGAATCATAATGACTTTACGTCTCGTTCTGACAATCTTATCAATGTACTGGGGGCTAAAAAAGTAGGAGAGAATGTGGCTTACAATTATAAGACTTCTGAGGCAGCACTAAAAGCATGGCTTGAAAGTCCTGGACATAAAGAAAATATTGAAGGTAATTATACACATTTCGGGATTTCGGTTACAACTGATGCATCCGGAAAAAAATACTACACGAATATTTTCGTGAAAATTTAAAAGAGAAACGTTTGAACTGGTTGGTTAGTTGTCGTTGTGATTCCTGATTTGCAACGACCGTTTTTTTTAATAAAAGCTGTCTTTATAGACAGCTTTTATTTTTTTTAGTCAGTTTTTCTAAGTTACAATGCGGTTATAATAAATTCGCTTCGTCTGTTCATTTGGTGTTCTTCTTCCGTGCAGTTAACGCCGTCTGAACATTGATTAACTAATTGAGTTTCGCCATAACCTTTTCCGGTTAAACGGTTTTTGTCAACTCCGTTTTGAATGAGCCAGTTTATGGTTGATTTTGCTCTTCTGTCAGACAAAGCTTCGTTATATTGATGAGAAGCCCTGCTGTCTGTATGTGAACGAATATCGAGTTTCATTGTTGGATTTTGATTCAATACATCTAATATTTTTTCTAAATCTAAAGCCGCTTCGGTACGAATATTCGATTTATCTAAATCAAAATAAATCATTTTAATGCCAAAACATTTTCCTAAATCATCGCCCACAGCAACTTTGCAGACAGATTTATCGAGTGCAATAGGAAGATTGGTTTTTCCATTTGTTTTTGCAATTGTTATGTCAACTTCTTTTGTTGCATAATCAGGTTTTTCTGCTCTTACACTATAGGTTTTTCCACATTCTACAGCAAAACTATATTGTCCGGCTGTATTTGAAACAGTAGAATTTTTAATTTTTTGATTTTCATATAAAGTAACTTTAGAACCCGGAAGTACAACGCCGTTTTCAGAATCTGTAATAACTCCGTATAATTCCTGCAGGCATTTTAATCTTTTGGTTTCTAGAAATTTGTAAATATCATCAGAACCCATTCCGCCGTCTTTATTAGAACTGAAATAACCTTGTCTCGAAACCGGATCAATGATGTAAGCAAAATCATCTTTTGGAGAATTGATGTCATTTCCTAAATTTTGAATATCGCTTACTGTTCCGTTTTCTTCAATCTGTCCCACAAAAACATCCAGACCTCCAAGTCCGGGATGACCATCTGAAGCAAAATAGATTTCATTTTCGCTGGTTACATACGGAAAGGTTTCTTTTCCTTCGGTATTAATGGGTTTTCCGAGATTTTGCGGTGTTCCAAAACTTCCGTCACTGTTTATACTTACTTTATAAATGTCAGACTGTCCTATACTTCCCGGCATATCGGATGCGAAATATAATGTTTTTTCATCTGGGCTTAACGCAGGATGCGCAGTACTGTAATTATCACTTGTAAATGGAAGAGCTGTAATTTTTGTCCATTTTCCGTTTTCCAGAGTCGCTTTATAAAGTTTTATTAAAGTGATTTTATTGTCATCTTTTCCTTTTTTACCATCTATATAATTGTTTCGGGTAAAATAAACCGTGTTTCCATCTTTAGTAAAAACAGGTGTCGATTCGTGAAATTTGGTATTTAAAGCAGTTTTAAATTTATCTGGTTTTACTGCTGCGCTGTTTTGCGGGTCGATATTGGCACTATAAATATTGGTGTAATATTCGCCTGTCCATTTATGTCTTCTCTGCGAAAAATTTCCAGTATCTCTGGCAGAAGCAAAATAGATTTTATTATTGTAAACAAAACTTCCATAATCAGAATATTTAGAGTTAATTCCTGCATCTTCAATTTTATAACGTCCAGAATTTGCTTTAATCTCATCAAGATAATTGACATCTTCTTTGTAGAGTTTTCCTCTTGAATCATTTTTGTATTTAGCATTGAATTCATTCATAATTTTATTCGCCTTATCGGTCTGTCCTGTAGACCTTAATGACTGTGCATATCTGTAATAGTATTCGGCTTCGGGAGAGATATTGATGGCAAACAATTCTCCGTACCATTTTGCGGCGCTTTCAAACTCGGAATTGAAATAATAAGAATTTCCAAGTTTTTTAAACAAATCTTCAGATTTATAGCCTTTGCCGGCAACCCTCTCATAAGTTTTTATAGCGTCGATATACGCATAACCGTCGTATTTTTTATCGGCTGAGTTCAGCTTTGACTGCTGAGAATAACCATAAAAAACATTTAGAATTATTAAGCAGAGAAGTCTATAATTTTTCATAATACTTATTTTTTAGAAGAAACGAGGAGTTGTCATTTTACCATTGTTTTTGAAGAATTCGTAACGCAGGAATATTTCATGCGATCCTGAATTATAATTATTTAGGTTTGTGGTTTCGCGGTCGTATCCATATCCTATATAAAGTCCGTCGGTGATTTGAAATCCTGCCATAGCGCTTAGAGAAGCACTCCATCTGTAAGCAACACCCAAAACAAGTTTGTCAATAAACATAAAGTTGGCAGAAACATCAACTTGCAGCGGTGCTCCTTCAACCATTTTGGTTAAAACTGCGGGTTTGAATTTGATATATTGTAATTTATCCAAATCAAAAACATAGCCTGCCATTAAATAATAATTGATTTTGTCTTTGTAAATAGCAATGTCGTTATCACTATATCTATTAGTTTCGATGAAATTAGGAACTGATAAACCTATATAGGCTTTATCTGAATGCCAGTAAACTCCGGCTCCCACATTTGGACTAAATTTGTTGTTTAAATCCTGAAACTGTGGATCTCCTTGTTCTGACGGATTTAATTTATTGACATCGAGATTGAATATATTAGCAGTTCCTTTGATACCAAAAGACAGTTTAAAATTGGCAGAAGTCTGAACAGTATACGATATATCTGCAGATATATTGTTCTCGTTTGTTGGTCCTATTTTATCATTTACAAGTGAAAGGCCGACTCCCAAATTGCTGTTGTTAATTGGAGTGTTGATAGAAAAACTGCTTGTTTCTGGAGCGCCGTCAAGTCCTATCCATTGTGTGCGGTATAAACCAAAAATACTTAGAGCGCCTCTGGATCCTGCATAAGCGGGATTTATATTAATCGTATTGTACATATATTGCGTAAACTGTGCATCTTGCTGTGCATAACCCGCAATGGTTACAAACATAATGACGAAAAAAAATAATTTTGTTCTCATAATAGATGTGTATTGTTTAGTGAATATGTAATGCGCTATACTTCGTGCGCTGTATAACGCATTACTTTTTTGTTTCTATTTAGACAGATATAAATACCCTTCTTTTTTGTTATTCTGAATAACATTGTTTCCGTCTACTGATTTATAAGTCACGATATAGAAATAGGTTCCGGTTGGAAGACCTTCAGATTGTCTTATAGTAGTTCTTCCTCTCGAAGTACCGTCAAACGCATTGGTTGTATTATTGTAGTTGTGAGTTTCAAATACTAATATTCCCCAGCGGTTATAAATTTCTACATTGTTTTCAGGATAACAAGTTAAATCTCCAATACCGTCGATTACAAAAACATCATTTTTTCCATCACCGTTTGGTGAAAAAGCATTGTGTACTAAGATGTTTTCGCATGCCAATACTTTACAGTCGTCGTTTACTTCCATAGTAAGAAGAATGCTTCTTGGGCAATTCTCATCGGAAATTTTATATTCAAATTGATAATTGCCAAGTGCTAAACCATGCGCATTTAGTATATTTCCCTGTAATGCTCTGGTATCGTTTGTGTCGAACCAGGTTCCTGTTATTGGTGTTCCTTCTGGTAATAAATTAGACAAGTTCAATAAGGTTGTATCATCGTTACAGGCCTCACTCGTAATGTTTGATGTGCCATTTGGCGCAACAGTAATAGTAACAACTGCAGTGTCGCAGTTTTCGGCACTTAACTTATCGCAAATGCGATACATGTATGTGTAAGTTCCAGCAGGTGTTAAACTAGATACATTTACATTTCCAGAAGCGTCTATTGTTATATTAGGATCTGTTTTTGCGTTATTGTTTCCACTCAATAATGTAAAGTTTACCAATTGTAATGTTGCAGGAAGCTGTCCTTTTAAGTCATTACTTAAAACATTTCCAACTAAACCAAACGTATTGCATCCAATATTGGCATAATTATCATCGTTAGCATTTACCGGAGAATTAAGAATGGTTACTGTTACGACTGCTGTATCGCAATTTCCTGCATCGGCTTTTTCACAGATTTGATACGTTAAAGTGTAAGTGCCGCCCGGAGCATTCGCCGCTACATCAACAGAACCGTCAGGATTTAGCGTTAAAACTCCTTTTGGATCTGGTGTTACAGTTGTCAGCGTAATATCATTTAAATTAATAGGACTATTATTTAATGAGTCGTTATTTAATACATTGATGATATTAGTAACTCCTGCCGGACCAGTAATAGGCTGAGGCGTATCATCATTTGCAAGAATTGCAAATGTTGGTCTGGCTGTACAAAACGGATCTGCCGGCGGATAACTAACAGTAATAGTTTCACTTGGATTTACAGATATCGTTAGGTTAACCGTTGGGCGTAACGATTCGAAACCATCTGATGCCTGAATCCATTTATTGTTTTCGAAAACCCAGCCTGGCCAGTCTATACCTTTTCCGTTTTCATCAACCACAGCTCCCGGCCATAAAACTCTGCCTGAAAGTGCCAGATTGGTCATAGTAGTTACTACTGTATTTTGAGCATTTGCCCACGCAATTGTTACCCCGTTTACTGGTGTAAAATTCACAGGAGTTACTACGTAATCAAGGTAAGGAACATCATTTACACAAATCGATGCTGCTGTAACAGTCATAACCGGAGCTTCTATTGTAACCGTAACTGTTGCAGTATCACAATTTGAAGTTTCATCGGCTTCGCAAATTTGGTATACCAAGGTTAAAGTTCCAGCCGGTGCATTTGGCAGTACATCAACAGAACCATCAGGATTTAGTTGTAAAAACTCATTTGGTGTTACGGTTGTAATAACGACATCAGAAGGAGTTACAATTACACCTTCGAGCGTATCATTTGTTAAAACATTCAATACGTTATGTGTAACATTATTTACACCAGCAACTGGCTCGGCGCTGTCATCATTAGCAGCAATATCTAAGTAGGTTTTACAGCTTACGCCAAAATCAAGATCTAAATGAACTAAATCTTCTGGTGTAACTGCTGCGATTAAACTGCTGGCACTAGTTGTAGAACAAATAGTATGCAATTGTGCTTTACCGGTTTTACCAGTTATTTTTTTGTCAGCCAAAGCAGGAATTGTTTTTACAAGTCCGGTTGCTCCTAATGCCGCTGCAACAGCGTCAAAATTGGCATCTTTTACTAACTTGACAGTATAATCTCCATACGGATTTGCGGTTTCCGGACGATCTCTCCAAAATCCCTGAATTCCAACAATAACTTCTTCATGATAGCCGTTTGGTCCGTCAATTATAATATTCGGACTAAGAGCATTTCCAAAACCTCCTGCGTTTAATTCGCCCACATTCGAAGGTCCTTGATAACTTCCGTCACCATTAAAATCAATCCATTCCCAAAGGCTATAATCGATTGCTCCGTTTCCGTCAGGAATATTTTTGGTTACGATTCCGTCATTATTAGCATCATACCATTCATCCTGAATTCCGTTGCTGTTTACGTCATACCAAACATAATCTCCCAGAACTGGCAAAGTGGATGATCCGTATTCGAAATCATGTTTTTGAATGATACAATCTTGAAGTGTAGTAAAGAACAAACTAGAATCTATCGGATACAATTGATAAGCGCTGTTTAAATTGGCATCCTGAACCTGAACTAAATAATTTCCTGCAGGCATTCCAGAAAAGCTGTAACTTCCGTCTTGTCCTGTTAGTTTTAGCAATACCGGATCAGTAGTTGGACTTTGCGGAATTAAAGTAACAGGTACATTTGCAATTCCGGTATGAGTGTCAACATTGATAATGCGGCCAGAAATTTTTACAGTATATTCAGGCTGTGTAATGACAACCGTTGCGCTTGCTGTACAATTTTGAGTTTCACTTACAGGAGATGCTGCAGTAAGGGTATAAGTGCCAGCTGGTAAATTCGTGTTTCCTACCACTTCGTTTTTATCATTTCTAATGATAACTGTCGATCCAGGACTATTGGTTACTGAAATTGAACCGTCGCTTCCGCCAAAACAGCTTGTATTTGTGGCAATACCGCTTACAGAAACTTTGTTTTCAACAGTAAAAGTTTGAACCAATTCAGTTTTATTGCCTGCACAATCAGACAATGTATACGTTCTGGTTAAAATATACGGAGTTCCTTCGCAGCCGCTTCCTTCGTTGTTAGTATCAGAGACTGTAACCGTAACATTTCCGCTGCAATTATCAGCCGCGTCTTTAATATCAGAAGGATTTCCCGCAGGAATTTGTGTAGTGCTTTGTAAATCTGCAATATTTGAAGGAGCAGTTCCTGTTGGCGCTGTAGTATCTCTTACTGTTATTATTTGGGTATGTGAAACTACATTATTGCTGCAATCACTGGTTTTCCATGTGCGAGTGAGAGTATAATTTGAACCGCATTCGTTTTGAATATCACTTTTTGTCTCCGTAAACACGATTGGTAAATTGCCGTTGCAATTATCAACAGCTTCCATATTGGCTGGTTCTGGAACAGCGTCACAAGAAACTGTAATGTTGCCGGGAAGTTCTCCTGTAAATACTGGAGCTGTTGTATCCTGAATTGTAATCACCTGAGTGAAAGTTTCAGAAGTGTTGCCGCAATCGTCTTTTACAGTCCAAGTGTTAGTATAAGTTCCTGCATTTCCGCACCCTTGTGAAGCTGTAAACTGTCCGCTTACTTTAGTAATATTGGTTACATCAGCATCGCATAAATCTGAAGCTGTTGGAAATAAGGCTTGCGCTGAAGCCAAAGCCTCTGAGTTGCTGCATTCAATAGTTTGGTTTAAAGAACCTGCTTGAGTTGTCCAGGTTGGAGCAGTTGTATCCTGAATTGTAATCACTTGAGTAAAAGTTTCAGAAGTGTTGCCGCAATCGTCTTTTACAGTCCAAGTGTTAGTATAAGTTCCTGCATTTCCGCACCCTTGTGAAGCTGTAAACTGTCCGCTTACTTTAGTAATATTGGTTACATCAG
Source organism: Flavobacterium sp. KACC 22758 (assembly GCF_028736135.1). NCBI lineage: Bacteria > Pseudomonadati > Bacteroidota > Flavobacteriia > Flavobacteriales > Flavobacteriaceae > Flavobacterium > Flavobacterium sp. KACC 22758. Next base: position 3,911,240 of record NZ_CP117878.1, on the reverse strand, counting down.
CATCGCATAAATCTGAAGCTGTTGGAAATAAGGCTTGCGCTGAAGCCAAAGCTTCTGAGTTGCTGCATTCAATAGTTTGGTTTAAAGAACCTGCCTGAGTTGTCCAGGTTGGAGCAGTTGTATCCTGAATTGTAATCACTTGAGTAAAAGTTTCAGAAGTGTTGCCACAATCGTCTTTAACGGTCCAAGTGTTAGTGTAAGTTCCTGCATTTCCGCACCCTTGCGAAGCTGTAAACTGTCCGCTTACTTTAGTAATATTGGTTACATCAGCATCGCATGAATCTGAAGCTGTTGGAAATAAGGCTTGCGCCGAAGCCAAAGCTTCTGAGTTGCTGCATTCAATAGTTTGGTTTAAAGAACCTGCCTGAGTTGTCCAAGTCGGCGCAGTAGTATCTTCAATAGTGATTACCTGAGTAAATAAAGTTGAGGTGTTATTGCAGATGTCTTTTGCAGTCCAAGTATTAGTATACGTTCCAGAGTTGGCACAGTTTCCTGCTGAAAAAGCACCGCTTGTTTTGGTATACGTTACGGTTCCGCCGCAATTATCTGCTGCAGTCGGCGCTTGGTTTTGAGCTGTCACTAATCCTGCAGTATCACTGCATTGTAAAGTGATATTTAATGCATTTGCCTGAGTTGTCCAAGTTGGTGCAGTAGTATCTTGGATTGTAATTACCTGAGTAAATACGGTTGAAGTATTATTGCAGATGTCTTTTGCAGTCCAGGTATTAGTATATGTTCCAGAATTAGCACAGCTTCCTGCTGAAAAAGCACCGCTTGTTTTGGTATATGTAACAGTTCCTCCGCAGTTATCAGTAGCAGTCGGCGCTTGGTTTTGAGCCGTTGCCAATCCTGCTGTATCACTGCATTGTAAAGTAACATTTAATGCATTTGCCTGAGTTGTCCAAGTCGGTGCAGTAGTATCTTCAATAGTTATTACCTGAGTAAATACAGTTGAAGTATTATTACAGATATCTTTTGCAGTCCAGGTATTAGTATACGTTCCAGAATTAGCACAGGTTCCAACAGTAAAAGCACCGCTTGTTTTGGTATACGTCACGGTTCCTCCGCAGTTATCCATTGCAGTTGGCGCTTGGTTTTGAGCTGTCACTAATCCTGCAGTATCACTGCATTGCAGAGTAACATTTAATGCATTTGAAGCTGTAGTCCAAGTCGGCGCAGTAGTATCTTCAATAGTTATTACCTGAGTAAATACAGTTGAAGTATTATTACAGATATCTTTTGCAGTCCAGGTATTAGTATACGTTCCAGAATTAGAACAGGTACCTGCTGAAAAAGCACCGCTTGTTTTGGTATACGTAACGGTTCCTCCGCAGTTATCCATTGCAGTTGGCGCTTGGTTTTGAGCTGTCACTAATCCTGCAGTATCACTGCATTGCAGAGTAACATTTAATGCATTTGAAGCTGTAGTCCAAGTCGGCGCAGTAGTATCTTGAATCGTAATTACCTGAGTAAATACAGTTGAAGTATTATTACAGATATCTTTTGCAGTCCAGGTGTTAGTATACGTTCCAGAATTAGAACAGGTACCTGCTGTAAAAGCACCGCTTGTTTTAGTATACGTTACAGTTCCGCCACAGTTATCCGTTGCAGTCGGCGCTTGGTTTTGAGCCGTTGCCAGTCCTGCTGTATCACTGCATTGTAAAGTAACATTTAATGCATTTGAAGCTGTAGTCCAAGTTGGTGCAGTAGTATCTTGGATTGTAATTACCTGAGTAAATACAGTTGAGGTGTTATTACAGATATCTTTTGCAGTCCAGGTGTTAGTATACGTTCCAGAATTAGCACAGGTTCCTGCTGAAAAAGCACCACTTGTTTTAGTATACGTCACGGTTCCGCCGCAATTATCAGCTGCAGTCGGCGCTTGGTTTTGAGCTGTCGCTAATCCTGCTGTATCACTGCATTGCAAAGTAACATTTAATGCATTTGTCTGAGTTGTCCAAGTCGGCGCAGTAGTATCTTGAATTGTAATTACCTGAGTAAATACAGTTGAGGTATTATTGCAGATATCTTTTGCGATCCAAGTATTGGTGTATGTTCCAGAATTAGCACAGCTTCCTGCTGAAAAAGCACCGCTCGTTTTGGTATACGTAATAGCTCCGCCACAGTTATCTGCTGCAGTCGGTGCTTGGTTTTGAGCTGTTGCCAATCCTGCACTATCACTGCATTGCAATGTAACATTTAATACATTTGAAGCTGTCGTCCAAGTCGGTGCAGTAGTATCTTGAATCGTAATTACCTGAGTAAATACAGTTGAAGTATTATTACAGATATCTTTTGCAGTCCAAGTGTTAGTATAAGTTCCGGAATTGGCACAGCCTCCTGCTGAAAAAGCGCCGCTTGTTTTGGTATACGTTACGGTTCCGCCGCAATTATCAGCTGCAGTCGGCGCTTGGTTTTGAGCTGTTGCCAATCCTGCTGTATCACTGCATTGTAAAGTGATATTTAAAGCATTTGAAGCTGTAGTCCAAGTTGGTGCAGTAGTATCCTGAATTGTAATTGTCTGTACAGCTGTAACATTTCCACAGCCAGTAGTAACTTTAAATGTTCGGGTTACTATTGTTGGACATGTTCCTGATGCACTATCAGAGTAGGATATCGTGTAACTTCCAATTGAAGAACTGTTAGACAATGATCCGCCGGCGGTGTTTAATTGTGCAAGAGTAATATTACTGCTGGCTGTACTATACGGAAGTCCGGTTATTGCTGCTGTGCTGCATCCAGAAATATTTGCATTTGCAGGCGCGATAAGCGCAGCAGCCGGACTTATTGAAACAGTAGAATCTGCTGAAGTTAATTCACAATTCGTAGTCCCATTTTTCACCTTTACTTTATAAACCCCGCTCGCAGTTACTGTAAGGGTAGAAGAAGTTTGTCCCGGTAATACAGCATTGTCTTTATACCAAACATAGGTTGGAGAAGAAGCGTTTGTAGAAGCTGTCAAAGTTGTAGATCCGCATGCTGTTAAAACACCCGTGATTACGGGTGCACACGGAACAAAATAACTTGGACTGCTGATCGCCTTTGAATCATTAACACAGGACGAATTTTGATAATTCAAAGTAGAAGTGCTTACAGTTTGATTGCCGCAGGCACTTCCCGTTGGAGTCAGCTGATACGTTAAAGAAATAGTTTCAGAGTTTAAAAAATCAGTATTCCATGTAATAACTTGTCCAGATAACGAAGCTGTTCCTTTTGTTGATGTTATTCCTCCAATAGTAAAACCGGGAATAATAGTTTCTTTTGCAATTAGACTTTGGGCAATCCATGAAATCTGAGTAGCAATCTGATTGTAGATTGCAGTCAAATTAGCACCGCTTTGTGTAATGTATGCGGCGCTTCCCTGAATATTGTCCAGAGTATACTTAGCAATATTCTGATCGCTGTTGTTAGTGTTAATATTACCGCTGATACCGCCAAAAAGGCCTACAGAAAAAACCTGATTGTTATAAACAACACTGGATTTTGTAGTTGTTTTGGCATTTGTTGCCGCATTTATAGCATCGGTAACACATTGCGATGTTTTACTCACATTACAGTTTGTATTACCACTAGTGCCTGTTACGTTTGTAACTCCATCAGTCAGTAAAATTATAGCTCTTGCAGTGCTGCAGTCAAATCGGCCGTTAGTTTCCAATTCAGTTTCAGATCTCACAATTCCAGCATAAATGTTGGTAGAATTAGTGGCCTGCAAAGCATTAATCTGATTTGTTATCTGTGTTACACCTGTTGCATTCAAATAAGTTAAACCTATTTTTAGGCTGGCAGTTGTACTGTAAGCAACAATTGCAATTCGGTTCTGCGGATTTGCTTTTGCCTGATTTAGAAATGCCAATGCGGCATCTTTAGCATAATCCATCGAGGTTTTAAAATCTCCCGAAATAGTATTACCCATACTTCCGGATATGTCAATAGCCAGAACTACATCTGAATTTCGGGTAATTGGGTTTGCGCCTGTAATATCAACTTTAACATCAATAATACCGCAATTGCCAGCATTTGCCGTTACAGTTTTGTTTGTTGTTATCGTTTGTGCTAAACCTATCGATGATGTCAGAAGAAATAATACAACAAATTGTATTTTTTTTATATCTCGTAAAAAATTGTTTAAAAAAAGTAATTGTTTTTCCATTTTAAATCATTTTAAGGGTATACTTGATATATCTTGTTTAATCATTAACCGGATTAATGATGTAAGTATGTAAAACAGCATCAACTGAATAGTTGCTGCAATTTTTTGAAGCAGCGGTAATCTTATTGCAAGACCATTTTTGTGTCGAAGTACCGGCAGGAATTGTAACGTGGATATAAAAATTTACAGATTCACCTGCGCTTAGCGTTATTTCACTTAGAGAGTTTCTTTCAGAATTAATAAAATCAGTATTGATTATGACATTTCCAGCTGTAGAACTTCCGTCTGTATTTGTACAAGAAGCATTTATATTCTTAGAACTTAAAACAAAAGTGTCTGCAGAAGAACTGTTGTTGGTAAGAACCATTGAGTAATACGTTCCATCGAGAGGAGTGCTCCTGATATTGCCATTATTTTCAACAATCAAAGATGCGCTGCACGAACCCGATTGAGCAAATGAAATTGTTGTAATTAAAAGAAAAAGTACAGTCAATAAATTTTTCTTAAAAATATTTTTGAAAGAAAAAATGAACTTACAATTATTAACAAATTTCACCGCTTTTTTAAGATTAGTTGTAGTTCTCATAATTTAGGATTTTTGTTAGTGGTATTTCTTAAATTTTAAACAGAATCAAAATTATATGAGAGTTTTTCTAATTAAATTTTTTTATCTGTAACTAACCTAAAAACTCGTTCAACTACTCTTTTTTTATCAAAAATTGACTCAAAAAAATATTTTTTTAACTTATTTGATAAAAATTTTAGATTGATTTTTCTTTCATTTTTAATGAAAATGATGCAATTTGGTTTTGTTTAAATAATTAATAATCAAGTATTTAGTTAATTTATTGTTGATTTGCAAAAATCGACCAAATGTACATTTCGACGGATGAAGTACATTATTTTGAAAATGGACAATTTCAATTTTTTGGATTGTTAAAGTTTTGCGGATAATTCATACTTGTTAAAATTTCACCAGAATGTTAACAGAATTAAAAAAAAGAGTAGTATTAAAATATCTTTTGTAAATTAGAACTTCAATAAAATTGCAGTAGTTTTCTGCGGTTTTTAAACCCTTTGTTTATGAAAAATTTAATTTTAATACGTCATGCAAAATCAAGTTGGGAAGCACCTTTAAAAGATTTCGACAGACCTTTGCAAAAAAGAGGAATCTTAGATGCGCATGAAGTTTCTACTCATATTTCAAAATACCTTCCTAAAACCTATATAGTATGGAGCAGTACTGCTGCACGTGCCTCAGAAACAGCTTTAATCTTTGCTCAAAACATTTCATATCCTATAGACAGCATAGTTTACAGAGATGATTTGTATACTTTTGATGAAAGACAGCTCGAAAAGGTTATTAAATCTTGTGATAATAGTTTCGAAAGCGTTATTCTTTTCGGACATAACGAGGCTATTACAAATTTTGTTAATAAATTTGGAGATGTTTTTATTGATAATGTTCCAACTTCCGGCTTTGTATCACTGCAATTTGATTCAGACAGCTGGGACACAATCGATAAAGGCAAAACCAATAAAACTATATTCCCCAAAGACTTAAAATAATTACAGTGTACGAACAGAAATATATCGATAGAGAAAAAAGCTGGTTAGCGTTTAATGCAAGAGTACTTCAGGAAGCGGCAGATAATACCGTTCCTCTTTTAGACCGACTGCGATTTGTTGGAATTTTTTCAAACAATTTAGATGAGTTTTTTAGAGTTCGATATGCTGCTATTCGCAGATTAAGTCTTTCCGGTATTTCCGGAGAAAAATATTTAGGCGGAATTTCTGCTCACCAATTAATTAAAGATATTACCGAAATTGTAATTCAACAGCAATCTGAAAGTTTACGCATTCTGGGTAATATTGAAAGTGAGCTCGAAGCCGAAAACATTTTTATTATTAACGAAGATCAGGTAACACCAAAACAAGAATGTTTCCTAAAGGACTTTTTTATGCAAAAATTAAGTCCAGAATTGGTAACCATTATCTTAAATGATTTGGCCGTTTTTCCTATTTTAAAAGATACAGCAGGATATTTAGCAGTTCGTTTAGAATTAAAAACCGATGAGGTTCGTTATGCCTTAATTGAAATTCCTAAAACCATCAACAGATTTGTAGTTCTTCCTTCTGAAGATGAAAAACAATACGTAATCTTAATTGATGATGTAATCCGTTTAAAACTAAAAAATATCTTCAATATATTTGATTATAAGAGTGTTTCGGCACATATGATCAAAATTACCAGAGATGCACAATTGGATATCGATAGTGATTTGAGTAAAAGTATGCTCGAAAAAATTGCTTCATCAGTAAAAGACCGCCGAATAGGTGAACCAGTTCGTTTTATTTACGACAGTCTAATCGAAGAAGATACTCTGCGTTTCTTTTTAGATAAAATGAAGATTGTAGAAACCGACAGTATAATTCCGGGAGGAAGATATCATAACCGCCGCGATTATATGGATTTTCCAAATCTCGGACGTTACGATTTATTGTACAAACCAAACGAGCCATTGCCGGTTCCGGGTTTAAGTCTTGATGGAAGTATATTAGAAAAAATCTCTAAAAAAGATTATTTGGTGCATGCGCCTTATCAGTCATTTGCTTATCTAACAAAGTTTTTGCGTGAAGCCGCCTTAGACCCAAAAGTAACCAGTATTAAAATTACACTTTACCGTCTGGCAAAAAACTCTCAGATTATCAGTTCATTAATAAATGCTGCCAAAAACGGAAAACGTGTGGTGGTACAAATTGAACTTCAGGCACGTTTTGACGAAGCTTCGAATATTTCTTATGCTGAGCAGATGCAGACCGAAGGAATTGAACTAATTTTTGGAATAAAAGGATTAAAAGTACATAGTAAAATTTGTGTAATCGAAAGAACCGAAGATGGCAAAAACCGTCGTTACGGATTTATTTCTACAGGAAACTTCAACGAATCGACTGCTAAAATTTATACCGATGTAACACTTTTTACCTGTCATCAGGGAATTTTAAAAGATACCTCTAAAATATTCGAGTTTTTCGACATCAATTATAGAGTACACCGATACAAACATTTAATTGTTTCGCCTCATTACACAAGAACCAAATTTGTAAAATTAATAGATCGTGAAATTCTTCATGCTCTGGCCGGAAGAAAAACATTTATTAAGTTAAAAATGAATAGTTTGTCAGACTTTAAAATGATTGATAAATTATACGAAGCAAGTAATGCAGGAGTAAAAATTCAGTTAAATGTAAGAGGGATTTGCTGTTTGATTCCGGGAATTCCGGGAATGAGCGAAAATATTGAAGCGATAAGCATTGTCGATAATTATTTAGAACATACAAGAGTATACATTTTTGGAAATGCCGGCCTAAACGAAGTATATATTTCTTCTGCCGATTTTATGACCAGAAATCTTGACGGAAGAGTAGAAGTAACCTGTCCGGTTTACGATCACGAAATCAAAAAAGAATTAATCGACAATTTCAATATCGCCTGGAAAGGAAACGTAAAAGTAAGATATCATTCATACAAATTAGATAATAAATATAAGCCTCGAAACCATCATGCCCCATTTAGAGCACAATTTGAAACCTATAAATATTATCAAAATAAAGTAGCACTACTGGAAGAGGTTCCTCAAAAAGTAAACTAAATAATAAAATCAAATACAAAATCATAAGTGAGCATGATTAAAATTAGGAAATTTGCAGCAATAGATATCGGTTCAAATGCCATGAGGCTGTTGATATCGAATGTTGTAGAACAAGATGGGAAAGAACCCCAGTTTAATAAAAGTTCGCTTGTTCGTGTGCCAATTCGTTTGGGACAAGATGCCTTTACAGTAGGCGAAATATCACCAGAAAATATAGATAGAATGGTTGATGCCATGAAAGCATTTAACCTTTTAATGAAAGTACATAAAGTAGAACGCTATATGGCATTTGCAACTTCGGCAATGCGTGAAGCGTATAATGCTAAAGAAGTTGTGGCTTTGATTAAGAAAAAAGCCGACATAAAAATCGAAATTATTGATGGCAAAAAAGAAGCTGCAATTATTGCTTCTACAGATTTACATCATTTAATAAAATCTGATGAAACTTATCTTTTTGTTGATGTTGGCGGAGGAAGCACCGAATTTACGTTGTTCTCTGATGGTAAAATGATTAATTCAAGATCATTCAAAGCAGGAACCGTTCGTTTGTTAAATAATATGGTTCACGATGTGGTTTGGGATGAAATTGAAAAATGGATTAAAACCAACACAGCAGATTATGAAGAAGTCACCCTGATTGGGTCTGGAGGAAATATCAATAAATTGTTTAAAATGTCTGGAAAGCAGCAGGAAAAACCGCTTTCGTACATTTATATCAACTCACAGTATGCCTTTTTAAATTCATTGACTTACGAACAGAGAATCGCCGAATTAGGTTTGAACTCTGACCGTGCCGACGTAATTATCCACGCAACCCGTATTTACTTAAATGCAATGAAATGGAGCGGTGCACGCCAGATTTATGTCCCAAAAATTGGACTTTCAGATGGAATTGTAAAAGCAATGTATTACGGTAAAATTTAATATTAGAATGTTTTTTGCCGCGAATTACGCGAATTTGCACGAATTATTTTTAAGAAAAGAAAAAGTGTAAATTCGTGTAATTCGTGGCATTTTTATTTAAAATAATATTTATAATGAAATCAGTTTTTCAGTCCATACAAGATTTTTCCAAAGATGAATTGTCTCTTTTAGATAATTTGATAACTTTTCGGATGCTTAAAAAAGGAGAATTTTTACTGACTGAAAATCAGGTTTGCAATGAAATAGTATTTATAAAAAAAGGAATTTTACGTTCCTTTTTTTTGAATCATAAAGGAGACGAAATTACGAACTGTTTTGCTTTCGAAAATGAATTTATGGCCTCATTCGCCAGCTTTATTACACAAGAGAAAGCAGAAGAAAATGTTCAGGCTTTAGTCGATACACAATTGCAGGTTTTAGATCGAAAAGCTTTAGAGAAACTGTATCAAGCCAGCATTAACTGGCAGGAAACCGGAAGAAAATTGACGGAAATGGAATTTGTAAATCTTCAAAAAAGAATGGTTTCATTTCAAAAATTATCGGGCGCACAGCGTTATGAAGAGCTGTATAAAAATCATCAAAAATATCTGCAGTTAATTCCGCTGCAATATCTGGCTTCTTATTTAGGTGTTACACCAAGACATTTAAGCCGAATTCGAAAAGCAATGGTTTGATTTTTTGTTTTCCGCTTATTTAGAAGTTTTTTTTTTTTTTGTAAAAATATTCTTTAAAAATAAATCTGCTAAATCTACGTTAAACATTAAAATTTAAATAAGTTTTTTAGGACATTTGTCCAGTAGAATAAATAAGCCGAGTGGTATTTTTGAAAAAAAATGATATGAAAAAGATCTTGATCATAAACGGGCACCCAAACCCAGACAGTTTTAATTTTGCTATTGCAGAATCGTATAAAAAAGGTGCAGATGCTTCTGGAGCACAAGTAGAAACAATAACAATTGCGGATTTAAACTTTAATCCCAATTTAAAATTTGGTTACCAAAAACGAACTGAATTAGAACCTGATTTACTCGAATCATGGGAAAAAATAAAAAGAGCCGATCATTTAGTGTGGATTCATCCCGTTTGGTGGGGCGGACTTCCGGCAGTTGCAAAAGGATTTATTGATCGTTTGTTTTTACCCGGAATGGCTTTTCAGTATCGTGAAAACTCCGTTTGGTGGGATAAATTACTCAAAGGTAAAACGGCACATATTATAACCACTTTAGATCAGCCCGGATGGTTTTATAGATTGTCTTTTGGAAGACCAAGCGTAAATCAGTTAAAAAAATCAACTTTGGGATTTTGCGGTGTAAAACCCGTAAAAGTCAGTTACATCGGAATTATTAAAAATTCTGATGAAAATCAAAGAAAAAAATGGCTCGAAAAAGTATACAATTTCGGTGTCCGAAATAAATAAAAAAGCAGTGTAGAATTAATCTTTTAAATCCAATCCAAATGTTGAACGCAAAAGCTCGATGTTTGGATTGATTTCTAAGAAACGATTGTAACGGTCTTGATTATTGTAACTTCTTTTAGCCTCAACCTTTTCGTTTACAATTACTTCTATCGTAATGTCGTGATTGTGTAAATGTCCTTTTAAATGCCCTAATAACCCGTTCATCTGACTTTCAAATTCCAGTTTCGATCCTTCGTTTGGCAGCTCGTAACTAATTCTTGTTCCTTCTAAAACAGGATCGCTGATAAGTAATATCGATTCCATGATTTTCAGGCCTTTTTGACCTAAACGCTCAGCATATTTATTCCAGTGAAGACGCATGTCAGTTTCGTTAAATTCCTCTGTAGGTAATACAGACGATGGTTTAACATAACTCTTACTGCTTTCTTCCATTTCTTTTTTCTTTCGAATACTCGCTAAAGAAAATGCAGAAACTTTAGGCTCGCCGCCTATTTCTGCTCTTGGAGTTACAGGAGTTTCAACTTTTGGAGTTTCTACAATAGGAGTTTGCGCTGCAGTATTTACAACAGGCGTATCATTGTCATTTCTATTTTGAGTGACATTGCTATTTTCTTCCTTATTTGGAGTTTGAGATTTTAAATTTGGAACTTCAACAATTGAAAAACTTCCATTTTTATAATAAGTGGGCGGAATTATGAATTGCTCAACTTTTTTTTTTCTCCATCAAAGTTGATAGAGGCCAATTGCATCAAACATAATTCAACTAAAAGGCGCTGATTTTGACTCAATTTGTATTTTAGGTCGCAGTCGTTTGCTATGTCAATTCCTTTTAATAAAAATTCCTGAGAACACTTTTGAGATTGTACTCCGTACATCTGCTGGGCTTGCTCTCCAACTTCTAATAAAGCAATAGTCGAAGGTGTTTTGCTGACTAATAAATCTCTAAAATGAGACGCTAATCCGGCAATAAAATGATGTCCGTCAAAACCTTTTGCAAGAATATCGTTGTATGCAATTAAAAGATCCGGAATTTTATTTTCAAGAATTAAATCTGTAACTGTAATATAGGTTTCGTAATCTAAAACATTTAAGTTTTCAGTAACAGCCTGACGTGTCAGATTAGTACCGCAATACGAAACGACACGGTCAAAAATAGATAACGCATCACGCATTGCACCATCTGCTTTTTGAGCAATAATGTGTAATGCATCGTCTTCAAAATTGATTCCCTGACTTTCAGCAACATCTGCTAAATGTTCTTTAGCATCTTTAACTGTAATTCGTTTAAAATCAAAAATCTGACAACGTGATAAAATCGTTGGAAGGATTTTGTGTTTTTCTGTTGTAGCTAGAATAAAAATAGCATGTTTTGGCGGTTCTTCTAATGTTTTAAGGAAAGCATTAAAAGCGGCAGAAGACAACATATGAACCTCGTCAATGATATATACTTTATATTGTCCTGTTTGCGGCGGAATTCTAACCTGATCGATAAGATTACGAATATCATCAACCGAGTTGTTTGAAGCAGCATCCAGCTCAAAAACGTTAAAAGCAAAATCTTCTGTAGGATCATCATATCCAGGCTGATTTATTTTTCGAGCCAAAATACGAGCGCAGGTTGTTTTACCAACTCCACGAGGTCCCGTAAATAAAAGAGCCGAAGCCAGGTGATTGGTTTCGATAGCATTCAACAAAGTGTTGGTAATGGCTTTTTGTCCCACAACATCCTTAAATGTCTGCGGACGGTATTTACGAGCCGATACTACAAATTGTTCCATATTCTTTTTTATTCGATAGCAAATATAGGCTGAAAATTACCAAATCACAAATCTGAAAATCATAAATCTTAGAGAAGATTTTGAGTAGTTTGAATCTGAGCAAGTAACGTTATTTTTTAATTTCGAGTTTCAGAAATGAAAATAACTCATCATAGTAAACTTCATTTTTTTGTAATAATTGTATTTCTTTTTCATAAAGAAATCTTTAAGTTTGATAAGGTTAGTATAGATGTATCGCTAATCCAAATTATATATTAAAATGGAAGTATGTCTCCGAACTTAAAATCGCAGTCGAATATTCTAAAGAGAATCAAGTCATGAAAAAACTGATTTCACAAATAATTATTTTTTTGCCTTTAATAATCTGTTCTTTACAAGTTAAATCTCAAAACATGAATTTTAATCAAACTAATTTTCAGAAAATAACAAATCAGTTTTCAGTAGAAGATTTTGAAAAAGTCAAAAGGTTTATATTGAAAAAAGGAAAGAGAAAAACGTATCGAAATTACGACAACAATAATCCGTTTTATGATTTTGGAAAATTCCAATCGTATTTAGGCTCTGATATTGGACAGCAAAACATTAATAATGATCCCAAATTGTCTGATTTTAATGAACTGACTTTAAAAGATAATAATCATTACTTCAAAATTCTGATTGTTAGAAAAGGAGATACTCAGGCTTTAAAAAAAGGTATTCAAAATGGAATGCTGGAAAATCAAGTATATTTTGTAGACAATTATCAAATTGGATTTACTAAAATTTCAGATTTGCTTACCAATTATTTAAAAATTCTTCAAAGTGCAGATTAATTCATTTGCACTGTAATTCTTCGTCTAAAATTCTCTTATAAGAAATTGCGGCTTGTTCTTTTACTGGAAAAGATATAAGAACCACAAGCACATCATATAAAGTTTTAGTGGTTAATCTGTTTAATTTTAGATAGTTAATTATTAAAACAAATTGTTATGAAAATCAAATCAATTTTATTGGGAACGGGACTTGCCTTTTCTTTATTGGCTTGCAGTGCTAAAGATGCTGATATTGAAAAAGAAATCAATGCTAAACTAAATGATACACCTGGAATACATGTAACAGTGCATGAAGGTGTTGCGACCATTGTGGGAACTTGTGACGATGATGCTTTCAAGAAAAACATTGAGAGTTCTGTTAAATCAGTTAAAGGAGTCAAAACTGTAATAAACAACTGCCAGATTCCAGAGTCAAATGTAGAACCAGCGGCAGCAGCTGTAATAATTAATTCTGATGCTGATTTAGATAAATCGGTACATAAAATTGTGGATGCTTATGATGGTGTCAGCGCAACAGTTGTGGGTGGTGTAATTACGCTTTCAGGAGAAATAAAAAGAGATAAACTACAGCCATTGATGGAGAGTTTACAAGAACTGAAACCCAAAAAAGTTGATAACAAATTAACTATTAAATAAAATTGTTATGAGTTTACAAGATAAATACAGAGAACTGACCAATTTAGCCGGCGATTTACAAATAGTCAATTTACAGGTTAGAGAACAAGATAATGTGCTGTATATTGACGGTACAGCAAAATCTGCAGCAGATAAAGAAAAACTTTGGAATGCTTATGGAGAAATTGATCCAGATTATCGTTCTGGAGATGTAGTAATGAATATTGAAGTTGAAGAACGCGCTTCGAGAGAATATACAGTTGAAGCTGGTGATTCTCTTTCTAAAATAGGAAAAGTATATGGAGTTTCCTGGCAGGATATTTTTGAAGCCAATAAAGACATTATTTCAAATCCCGATTTGATTCAGCCGGGCTGGAAGTTGAAAATACCAACAGTATAAAATTTTTAAAAGTCCAATCTTAATTGATTTGGACTTTTTTATTTTAATTAGAAAAGTAGTAACTCGATAAGTTTGATATTACCAATTTTTGGTAACTTTACGGTCTAGAAAAATAATTATGGGACGAAATACTTCAATATCACTGGGAAATCATTTCGAAAACTTTATTGAGAATAGTCTTTCTGAAGGAAGATATAAAAATGCGAGCGAAGTTGTGAGAGCAGGATTACGCCTTCTGGAAGAAGAAGAAAATAAATTGTTAGTATTAAAAAAAGCAGTCCAGGATGGAATAGAAAGCGGGCGTGCTGAAAATTTTGATCCTAAAAAACATCTTGAAAGTTTAAAAGCAAAGAAAAAAAATGGCTAAATATCATTTGACAAATAAAGCTGTCGAAGATTTAGCTGCTATTTGGAATTATACTTTTGATGAATGGTCAGAAAATCAGGCCGATAAATATTATCTTTTACTTTTAGATTCCTGTCAGGAAGCTGCGGAGAATCCCAGTCTTGGAAAGAAATATGATATTGTAATAGAGAAATTACTAGGTTATAAGTCTAATGAGCATATTCTTTTTTATCAGATTATTTCAGAAAATGAAATTGAAATAGTTAGAATACTTCACGGAAAAATGGATTTGAAAAGTAAATTTTAATTTTATCATTTCGACGAGAGAATAATACTATTTTCGTCGAAATGATAAAACTAAACACAGAGTATTAACTATCTTCCTCTAATACTCAAATCAAATAAAAATTGAGCAGTTTCCTGATCTGAATCTGCAGAAAACCCCGCAACATAAACGCCCTTTTTTCCGCTGCTGGACTTAATTCCGTATACAACTGCCTCATCTGCCGGGTCTGATTCCCCTTCGTATCGATACACATGAACAATTTCAAATTTTTCAGGATTTTTTTTAATCAAATCAGCATTTCGATTAAAATCGCAAGTAAATCCTTTTTCATTCAATTGATCTAAAGCCTTTGAGACAGTTGCGTAATGATACATTCTTTTCATGATAACTGAATTTAAAATTATAGATTTTTAAAGATAACTATTTTAAAATTAAAATGTTATGATAAAACTCATAAAATCTGAAATTTAAAATCAATATAGTTAGGTGATAAAATTGTACTTTTGTCGCGCAGACCGCCTTATCGCCGTTCCAATTTATTGGGAGGGAGGAAAGTCCGGACACCACAGAGAAGCATAGCGGGTAACGCCCGTCGGTCCCGATTTCAATCGGGATTAGGACAAGTGCAGCAGAAAGTATGTACAGGTAATGCTGTAGTGAAACCAGGTAAACTCTATGCGGTGAAATACCAAGTATATCAGCATTTAAGGGCTTCTCGTCCGTTGTTGAAGGGTAGGTAGCTTGAGTTCCGGAGTAATTCGGAATCTAGATAAATGATAAGGCCTTGATTTATCAGGGACAGAATCCGGCTTATAGGTCTGCATTTTTTATATATTTGTGAAACTATCTTAACCCTTTTTCATGAATATAAACACTCCAAATCCTTCATCAAAAGCCAATAAAAGCATTTTTTATGCTATAATTACCAACCTTACTTTTTGGGTTTTGATTGCTATTCTTGCCGGTGTTTTACTGGGACATTTTTCGCCGGAAAATGGTATAAAAATGGAAATCGTGGGAAAAAGGTTCGTTGATCTTATTAAGCTTTTTATAGGTCCTATTATTTTCCTTACCATTGTTTTGGGAATTTCAGGAATGGGAAATTTAAAAAAAGTAGGCCGAATTGGTGTAAAAGCCCTAGGTTATTTTGAAGTAGTTTCGACAGTTGCTTTAGCAATTGGTGTAGCTGTAGCTTATATATTTCAACCCGGAAAAATAGACAAATCAGGATTAAGTTTAGGAGATGCTAGTCAATACACAAATGGAAGTGCCAAAGATTTTTCGTGGCTTCAGTTTTTCTTTTCAAATTTTACGCTTCAGGTTTTATTAGCAGCAATTGTATGCGGAATTGCTTTGAATTTTTACCAAAAAAGAGAACAGACTATTTTGGTTTTAGAGCGATTTTCAAAAGTTGTTTTTACAGGTTTAAAATATGTTATGTATCTCGCACCCGTTGGTGCTTTTGGAGGAATGGCCTATACAATAGGCAAGTTTGGATTAGCTACTTTAATTCCGCTTGGAAAATTAATGCTCTGCGTTTACCTTACAATGGCACTTTTTGTATTTTTAATTTTGGGCAGTATTTTGAGATATTATAAAATAAATATTTTCTCGATTTTAAAATACATCAAAGAAGAACTTTTACTGGTTTTAGGAACTTCATCTTCTGAAGCTGCTTTACCCAGTATTATGGTAAAACTCGAAAAAATGGGTTGTAGTAAATCAGTTGTAGGATTGGTAATTCCAACAGGATATTCATTTAATCTCGACGGAACTTCCATTTACTTGTCAATGTCTGTAATATTCCTTGCACAATTGTATGATGTACATTTGAGTTTCTTCGAAATCCTGACTGTAATAGGTATTTTGATGATTACATCAAAAGGAGCAGCGGGAGTAACCGGAAGCGGTTTTATTGTTTTAGCGTCTACTTTAACAGCGTTACATAAAATTCCTGTTGAAGGATTGGCTTTTTTACTGGGAGTTGATAAATTTATGAGTGAAGCCAGAGCCATTACAAACTTAATAGGAAATACTGTGGCAACCATTATAATTTCTAAAACTGAACGCGATTTTACGGAGCTGAATCTTGATCCGGTTTTGGAGTAGTTATTTTTTTAGGTGCAAAGGAACAAAGATGCAAAGGGAGAGAGCCAGAGTTTTAATAACTTTGTTTCTATGAACCTTTGCACCTTTGTCACTTATTTTTAAGATTCATCCTTTGTAGTTCGCACAAGACTTATTCCTGATGTGAAAAAGACAATTCCTAATATTCCGTAAATAATAAGCGATTTAATATCTCGTGTTCCGCCGCCAGTGTTTGCAAAAATAACGGCTGTATAAATAAGTCCTACAATTCCGAGAATGGTAAGTAACCCGCCGAAAAATCTTTTTAGGTTCATGATTTTGAATTTTAAAGTTACTCAAATGTATAATTGTTTTATTCTGAATGTATTATACAATTGATTTTAAAACTTATATCATTTTCACGATCCTTATTGTGTTTTTTCTATTTTAAATTCTAATCCAACATTTCGAACACTTTCAATACTGATTTTTGGATCTGAATTAAAATATTTTCTAAGTCTGCTGATAAAAACATCCATGCTTCGTCCAGAGAAATAATCGTCTTTTTTCCAGACCGACATTAAAATCTGATCTCTTTTTAATAACTGATTATGATTTAAATATAAATACTCAATGAGTGAAGCTTCTTTCTCTGTAAGCTGTTGAACGTGATTTTTAATATTAAGAGTTAAACGTTCGTTATCAAAAATATACGATCCTATTTCAATTGTATTATTTCCCTCCAGACTTCTCTTTTGTTCAATTCTCTTTAGGATATTCTGCAGGCGCAGCACCAGTTCGTCAACTTCAAAAGGTTTTACAATATAATCGTCTGCGCCTAGTTTTAAGCCAATGATTTTATCTTCTTTTAACTTTCTGGCCGTTAAAAAAATAAAAGGAATTTCGGGATTGATTGTAATTATTTTTTCGGCCAGTGAAAAACCGTCCAGTTTAGGCATCATTACATCGAAAACGCAAATATCAAAAGTTTGATTTTTAAAATAATCTAAAGCAATTTCGCCATTTTCTGCCCATATAACTTCAAACTGATGCAGTTCTAAATATTGTTTTAAAATTGCTGCAAAATCAAAATCGTCCTCGGCTAAAAGTAATCTTTTCAAAATAAGGTAATTAAACTTTTAATAAAATAGTAAATCGGGCTCCTTTTCCCAGGTCGCTGATAACGTTAACAGAGCCCTGATGCGCTTTTACAATTTGTGCCACATAATAAAGCCCTAAACCTAAACCTTTTGTATTATGAAGATTGCCTTGTTCTACGCGATAAAATTTTTCAAATAGAAGCGCTTGTTTATTTTTAGAAATTCCAATGCCGTCATCTTCAATACTAATAGAAAACTGATCCTCAATTTGTTTCGTTTTTATTGTAATAGTATTTGAACCATATTTTACAGCATTTTCCAAAACATTTAAAAGAGCCGTTGTTAAATAAAACTTATCTAAAACGAGGTTTGTTTTTTGAGTTTCAAAATGCGTCTGAATATCTATTTTGGGATAACCTATTTTAAAATCATTTACAATAGTCTGCAGAAAAACTTCGGTTTCGATTTTCTCCTTTTGCAGTTCAATTTCATTTTCTGCCAATGAATTTGCCATAACCTGATCGATCAGGCTTTGAAGACGGTTGTTTTGACGTGAAATGGTATTGACAATACTATTAAAACTTTCGTTATTGTCGCGAATATTTTTCTGTTCCAGAATTTTAGTAGAAATTCCTAAAGTTGCCAAAGGCGTTTTGAGTTCATGGGTAATATTATTGATAAAATCGGTTTTTACATCGCTCACTTTTTTCTGCTTAATTAATGCTTTCAGCGCAATAACAAACAAAGTTATAAGTGTAAGAATCGACAGTAAAGACAAAACAAGAACAAAAGCCATTCGTTTTAAAATAATCATCTCCCAATCGATTACCGAAACGTACATCGAATCTTCTGTCAATAATTTATAATCCTGATTTTTAAAAGTTCCGTTTGTCGTGCCTACATAATTCCGAACCAAAAAGGCATGATTTAACGAAGCCAGATTTCCGTATAATTTGTTTTGAATAAAAGGCTTTTCGGAAAAAATAGTATCGGCCTTTTTTGTGTTTTGGTACAAAATGAACTTGTTAAGCACAATTGCAAAATCAATTTTAAAATTTGGCAGGTCTCTTTCAAATTTTCGTTGAATTTCTGCTGTTAATGCACTTCGGTATTCATTTTCTAAAATTCCGTTTTTAATATCAGTTTTAGATTTTTTTCCCTGAAAATATTTCTCAGATAAATTCGTATAAAGTGTTTCTTTTCTCGAAACCAAAACCGAATCAATATCGCTGTAATTATTTGAAATCTGAGCAATTTCATTTTTAATCTGAGTATGAAACTGCGCCACTTTATAATCGTAAGTGGTTTTTACCAAATAGCATTGCACAGCAGAAAGAACGATTAACGCTGCAACTGAAAATGCTATTAATAAATTGATTCTTTGTTTCATATAGCCCACTGATTTTACAGATTGAACGGGTTTGCACAAATTATATTTAAACTAAATTTTAAAAAATAAACCGGCGTAAACCTGTTTAATCCGTAAAATTCGCGGCCCATTTCTCAATTCAAAAATACTGCTTTTGAAACACAAAACAGCCGTTAACGCCGCATTAACCTTCAATTAACCTACGCAGGGCTTTTTTAGAAGCATTTTTGCATCATTATAAAATCAAAAACTTTTAAAAATGAACCTTTACCTGCCCTTAAAACTTCTTCTTATACTTTTGCTTTTTTGTCTTTCATTTGCCGCAAAGGCTCAAAATGAAATGCCAAAAGATTCCATTTCAAATGAGCAGTTAAATGAAGTTGTCATCACTCAAAATAAAAAAACGTTTACCAATACAAACGGAAATATAAAAGTAGATGTTGCCAATTCGGTTTATAACTCAATTCCCAATACAGTCGACTTACTATCAAAACTGCCAACTGTTCAGGTTAGTTCAGATAAAGAAAATATCACAGTGATTGGTAAAGGAAGTCCGCTGATTTATATAGACAGCCAAAAAGCAGGCATAAACGATTTGAATGCATTAGATCCTGCTGATATTAAAACAATTGAAATTATACAAAATCCATCTTCTAAATATGAAGCCGAAGGACGATCTGTAATTTTAATTACCAGAAAGTTCAGCACAAAAGAAGGGTTTAAAACGGATATTTCTGAAACTGCTTCTTTCAAGAAAAATTTCAACAATTATTTAGGAATTAATTCAACTTTCAAGAAAAATAAATTGGAATGGAAAGCCAATTTTAATTACAATAGACTCAATCCCTGGGAAAGCCACAGTATTGATTATCAAATTCAAAACGCAGCTATTGCTTCTAAATATGATGTTTCGGCAGTTACAAAACGGAAACAATACAATTTTGGAGGCGGATTGTTTTATAAAATAAACGACGACGATTATTTCTCGTTTAATATCAATGCCAGACTTCGTAACGATACTTTTCCTATCAATACATTTACTTATAATAAAAATCAGGATCAGGAAAACAATGTTTTGACCCAGAGTGACAATTCGAGCAAAAAGAATTTTGTAAACTCGTTTCTTAATTATTCTAAGAAAATAAAAGCAATTAATACGCAGCTTTTTGCAGGATTTCAATATTCTAATTTTCAGCAGACTTTGCTGACGATGGTCGAAAATAATTATAATGAAACGGCATTTAATCTGGCTCAAAACAGAAAGCAAGACTTTAATGTTGATGTTTTTTCCGGAAGAATTGATCTGGAAAAAAAGTTTAAAAATGAAATGAGCCTTGAATACGGCGGACTTTATTCAGCAGCAAAATCAAAATCAGATACTAATATTTTTGATTTTGAAAGAAATGAAAACACAGCTTTATATTATGATTTTAAAGAACAGAATACAGCCGCTTATGCCCAGTTATCCGGGAAAATTAAAAAGATCAGCTTTTCTGCCGGATTAAGAGCCGAAAACACAAATGTTATCGGAAAATATAAAACAGATTTTTCACCTTTAATTGATAAAAATTATACAAACGTTTTCCCAAAAGTACAGTTTTCTATGGCAGTTGACAGTACAAAAAACATCAGCTTAAATTATGCTAAAAGTATTTCGAGGCCTAATTATTCGTCATTAAGCAATATTGCGACGTATATAAATCCGTATTTTATATATGCTGGAAATATTAATTTAGGACCTGCATTTGTAGATGAAATTTCGTCGACTTTTCAATACCATGATAAATCGGTAAAACTGAGTTTGTATCAGGTTAAAAAACCGGTTTACAATAGTTTTTTATTTGATAAAGAACGAAATATAATGACTTTTAAGGATATAAATTTTGATAAGGAAACGGGTTTAAATGTTGATTTTGAACTTCCTTTTACGTATAAATTCTGGACAACAACTAATTCTGTTATTTTTATTTTGGAAAAAGTACAAGATCCGTCGGCAGACTTTTTAAAATCAAAACCATATTTATATTATTATTCCAACAACGAATTTAAACTTCCAAAAGACTATACTTTTGTTTTAAGTTTTTGGGGGTTGACCAAACAATACAAAGGTGTTTTTGAAAGAAACCCAAGATTTGTAGTTGATATGGCTCTTTCGAAGAAATTTCTAAAAAAATGGAACTGCACTTTGAGCTGCAATAATGTATTTAAAAATGTAATTGAAACAGAAGAGTTTACAATTAATGATACGAGTTCAAAAGCACGCTATATAGTTGATGGGCATGAGGTTTCAATTTCGGTTAAATATTCTTTCGGAAAAATTAAAGAAAGCGGTTTTAAAGAAAAGAGTGTAAATGAAAATGAAAACAGAATAAGATAGAAACAAAAATTCCCGTGAATCTCACGGGAATTTTTTTATAATGGTTAACCTTCGTCTTCTTCTTCGGCAACTTTCAAAGGTAAATCGCCTTCAAGTTCTTCATCATCGTCTGTAGAATGCAGTTCGAAGAAACTAAAAAATGAACCTCCATAACTTTTCTGGAAAGAAAAATTACTTAAATGCTCCATTTTAGTATACTTTGAATGTTCGATAATCATCATACCGTCTTCAGAAAGCAGTTCTTTTTCAAAAACAGTTAGAACTATTTTTTCAAACGCTGCCTGATCTAATCCGTAAGGCGGATCGGCAAAAATAATATCGTATGAAGTTTTGCAGTTTTCCAGAAATTTATAAACATCGCTTTTAGTAGCCGCAATGTCAAAATCGTATTCTGATGAAACTTGTTTAATGAATTTTACGCATCCAAAATCGCCATCGATAGAGGTAATAGGAGCGCTCCCGCGTGAAGCGAATTCATAACTTATATTGCCGGTTCCCGAAAATAGATCTAAAACCTTTAAGCCGTCAAAACTAAAATGATTATTCAAAACATTAAACAATGCTTCTTTACTCATATCAGTCGTGGGTCTTACAGGAAGGTTTTTTGGTGGAAAAATCCGGCGTCCTTTGTATTTTCCTGAAATGATTCTCATGATTGAAATAAGATATAATGTTTTTGATTCTGAGCAGTTGTATAGTTGTTTTTTTCTTTTAAAGTGCTTACATCAAGAAAAGAAATATTACGAATGTATTTATAAGCAATGGCGTAAAACGGATCGTTTTGCTGTATTGTTCCCAGTAATTCCAGTTGAAAAATCTCAGGATTTAAGTTTAACTGCTCGGCAGTAAAAAGAACGTAATAAATAAAATCTTCAGGAGTTTGGTATTCAAACGAGTTAAATAACAATAACTTTTGATTTTGCACTACGATAATTTCAAAATGATCCGGATTGAAATTTACGACCATTTTTTTCTCGTCGTTGTTTTTTGAAGCTTCGAGAACTTTCTCAACCAAAATACTGTTTACGTGTTTGTAATCAAACGAGCCGACATTGTCAATTAAAAAGTTATTTATGTTGATGTACGGAATGTAAACCGAATGCATTTCGTAATTTAAAATTTGATCGTAAGTAAAAAAATCAGTGTCAAATACTTTTGTGGTGTATTGCAGATAACTTCCTAAATAATCTTCATCAAATAAAGCAGTAGGCACAAAAGTCGAAAGGTTATTGTTGTGAATAACTAAAATATCATCATACGTTTCTTTTAATTCCGGATGGTTTTTAAAAGCCGATGCATACAAATCTTCAATTTTGTTTTGCTTTTGAGTATCAAAAAGCACTTCATTAAAAGCTGTAATCGTGTTGTTTAAAGTATCAAAACAGCAAAATGAAAATCCGTTCAGTGAAACCTGAATCGAAAGCTTTTTATAATTTTTTGATGTGATATTTTTATTGTGTATTGACATAATTGATTTACAATTTGTTACCTTTTTTGTTTCAGGAATGAAATTTAAGGCGACCGCAAACTTACAAATAAAATAAATAACAATGTCAATTTCACTTTCAATGACAATTGTATCAATTAAATGCAATTTAAAAAATTAATGTTATACTAAAGTTAGTAAAATATTATTATTGTACTTATTATCAATTGTATATATTGATTTAAGTTTTGGAATTTGTTTTTTTATTCTGATACTGAATTTAACAATTGCATTTTAGTTTAAGTTCTAATTGACTTTTACAATTGGTATTGCGATTAAAAAGAACGAACTTTGTGTTTCAAATTTACCTTATGAATTCATCCGCATTTTACGGCGTTTTGCAAAGAAGATTTCCTTTTGCACCGACTTACAAACAGGACATTTTTTTTCAAAAAATTGCTATTTTTCTAACAGAACCGGCCAACGACACAATTTTTGTGCTGAAAGGATATGCCGGAACAGGAAAAACAACCGTGATTTCGACGATTGTAAATAATCTGGGTGATATTAATAAAAAGTTTGTCCTGCTGGCACCAACAGGACGCGCGGCAAAAGTAATTGCCAATTATTCGAATACGGCTGCTTTTACAATTCATAAAAAAATATATTTTCCTAAAAAATCATCGGGTGGCGGCGTGGCTTTTACCAGACAAGTCAACAAACACAAAAACACCATTTTTATAGTCGACGAGGCTTCGATGATTTCAGACAGTACTTTAGACAGCGGTTCGCTTCTTGATGATTTGATTTCGTATGTGTATTCTGGAAACAACTGTAAAATGATTCTTTTGGGAGATACGGCACAGCTTCCGCCGGTAAATTTAGACATCAGTCCGGCCTTAGATACCCATACTTTGGGCGTTCATTATGACAAAGAAATCGAACATATCGAACTTGATGAAGTTATGCGTCAGGAAGAAAGTTCCGGAATTTTATTTAACGCAACCGAATTAAGGGAATTATTAAAAGAAAGTTTTATTACTGAATTCAGATTCAATGTCAAAAAGTTCAAAGATATCGTTCGGTTAACGGATGGTTATGATATTCAGGATGCTATAAATACAGCCTATAGCAATTATAGTATTGAAGATACGGCTTTTATTGTTCGTTCTAATAAAAGAGCAAACCAGTACAATGAACAAATCAGAACCCGAATTTTGTTTAAAGAAAGCGAACTTTCTGTTGGTGATTTTTTAATGGTTGTAAAGAACAATTATTTCTGGCTTAAAGAAACTGATGAAGCCGGATTTATTGCAAATGGTGATATTATTGAAGTTTTAGAATTATTTGGAATCAAAGAACTGTACGGATTTACTTTTGCGAAAGTAAAAATCAGAATGGTTGATTATCCTGATCAAAAACCTTTTGAAACAGTTTTGATTTTAGATACGATAAAAAGTGAATCTCCATCGTTAACATACGAAGAATCAAATCGTTTGTATGAAGAAGTGATGAAAGATTATGAAGATGAGCCAACAAAGTACAAAAGATTTCAAAAGGTTAAGGAAAACGAATATTTTAATGGTTTACAAGTAAAGTTTTCATACGCAATAACGTGTCATAAATCGCAGGGAGGGCAGTGGAATACGGTTTTTATAGAACAGCCGTATCTGCCAAACGGAATTGACCACGATTATATTCGATGGCTTTACACGGCCATGACTCGTGCCAAAAATAAATTGTATTTGATTGGTTTTAAAGACGAAAGTTTTGAAGAATAAAAGACAGATTTCACAGATTTGCACGAATTTTTTAAGAATAGATTAGTTTAAATCTGTGGAAATATTGTCGTAATATTGTCGTAATATCCAGAAGATTTATTTTCCTTTTTGCAGATTATAAGCATATAGAAAACCGTCTGCACTTCCAAAGTAAATCGTGTTGCTGCTTACAAAAGGAGAGGAAATAATGGGGCCTAATCTATAAAATTGATCCATTACTTTTTTGTTATTATCGTAAAATGTCAAATCTTCATTTTGGGCCGTATATCCAAAATCTAAAAGATCATTTTTTAGAGTTGCAGATGCAAATTGTTTTCTGTTTTCAGTACTTACAGAATTGAATTCTTTTGCGTTTGAAAGTAAGTTTAGAGCAAAGAAATTCCCTGTAAAATCTCCAAAATAAATCGTGTTTCCGGCAATTGCAGGCGAAGAATAAACATAACCGTTTGTTTTAAGACGGTATTTTTCTTTTCCGGTTTTTAGGTCCAAAGCTAATAAAGCATAAGTATCAGAAGTTCCTACATAAACGGTGTTGTCTTTAACGACAGCAGAACTCAAAATCCAGGAATTCTCGGCATCGTATTTCCAGATTAGTTTTCCTGTTTCAGAATCCAAAGCAAAAAAATGAGGATCACGCGCTCCAAAAAGCACTTTTCCATCACTAACAGCCACAGAAGATTGAATTCCTTTAAAACCTGTTTGAGTTCCCAATGCAAAGTGCCAGATTTCTTTTCCGGTTTCTACATTCAAAGCATGTAAAACAGCATCCCAGCCGCCAATGTAAATTTTGTTTTTATCAATTACAGGAGTTCCGTGAACAGGACCATCTGTTTTAAATTTCCATATTAGATTTCCATTTTTGGTATCAACAGCATAAACATTACCGTCACTGCTGCCAAATAAAACTAAAGCCGTTTTTCCGTTTTGGTACACAACGGGAGATGATAAATAGAAACTCCATAAATCTTCCATATATTGATTTGCTGGTTTAAAACCCCACATTCCAATTTCGCCCAGCCAGTGTTCACCTCCGGTTTTGAATTTCCAGATTTCTTTTCCGGTTTGGGAATTTACAGCGTAATAGAAACCATCAAAACTGCCAAAATAAATTGTATTTCCAGATATACTCGGAGAACTGTGAATAGCTCCGTTGGTTTTAAACCTCCAGTTTTCTTTCCCTGTTTTTTCATCAACAGCATATAGAAACCCGTCTTCACTGCCAATGTAAACCGTATTGTTTTGAGAAATGGGAGAAGAAAAGATTTTGCCTTCGGTTTTAAATTTCCATTTTAAATTGCCTAATGGCTGGTATTCTTTTCCATTAAAAACCCGATCTGAAAATGCATTGATTGTTTTAGATTTGTTTTGGCCTAAAACCGAATTATTAAAAATAAAAAACAATAAAAGCGGTATCAAAAACTGTGGTTTTTTCATGATGTTTTTTTTCTCATAAATATAATATCTTTTTAAAATACTGCCATTCAGTTTTATAACGATCTGTTTCGATTATGTTTTTTATCTAAGTTTTGAATACTTACATTTGTTTTGCTAAAATAGATTTAAAATGAAAATAATAGCGGTAATACCGGCACGATATGCCTCAACACGATTTCCTGCAAAATTGATGCAGGATTTGGGAGGTAAAACAGTAATTCTAAGAACGTATGAAGCTGCGGTTTCGACTAAGTTATTTGACGATGTTTTTGTTGTAACCGATTCTGATTTGATTTTTGATGAAATCGTTTCTAATGGTGGAAAAGCCATTATGAGCATCAAAGAACACGAATCTGGAAGTGATAGAATTGCAGAGGCTGTTGCAAATCTTGATGTTGATATTGTGGTAAATGTACAAGGAGACGAGCCTTTTACAGAAGCGGGCCCTTTAGAACAGGTTTTGTCTGTTTTTAAAAATGATCCAGATAAAAAGATTGATTTAGCTTCGTTAATGCGTGAAATTACAAACGAAGACGAAATCAACAATCCAAATAATGTTAAGGTTGTGGTAGATCAATCGCAGTTTGCGTTGTATTTTTCAAGATCAGTAATTCCGTATCCAAGAGAGAAAGATGCCGGGGTTCGTTATTTTCAGCATATTGGGATTTACGCTTTTAGAAAACAGGCTTTATTAGACTTTTACAGTCTTCCAATGAAATCTTTAGAAGCTTCTGAGAAATTAGAACAGCTGCGTTATTTAGAGTTCGGAAAACGTATTAAAATGGTTGAAACAGCTCATGTTGGAATTGGAATTGATACTGCTGAGGATTTAGAAAGAGCCAGAGCGATGCTTAGAGATATTTAACTCGTTATTTCGAGGAACGAAGCAATCTCACGACGTTTATCCTGTTAGTGTGATTGCTTCGTTCCTCGCAATGACCTTGACTTCAGATAATAATAAAAAAAGCTCCAAAATTTTGGAGCTTTTTTTATTATCTAAAACAGTTTAAATTACTGGTATAAATTTGGAAATTTAGAAGGATTAACTTCATTCATTATGCTGTACACTTTCTCAAAAATATCTTCGGCAGAAGGTTTAGAGAAATAATCGCCGTCAGTTCCATAAGCAGGTCTGTGGGCTTTTGCAGCAAGAGTCTGCGGTTTGCTGTCAAGATATTTGTAAGCATCTTGTTCTTCTAAAATCTGTTGTAATATGTATGCTGAAGCACCGCCTGGAACATCTTCGTCGATTACTAAAAGACGATTTGTTTTTGCGATACTTTTTACAATATCTTTATTAACATCAAACGGAAGTAAAGACTGAATGTCAATAATTTCACAGTCGATTCCTAGATCTAATAACTCAGTTGCTGCCTGCTGAACCAGTCTTAAAGTCGATCCGTAAGAAACTAAAGTAATATCTGCACCTTCTTTTAAAGTTTCAACCACACCAATCGGCGTTTTGAATTCACCAAAATTTAAAGGTGTTTTTTCTTTTAAACGGTAACCATTTAAACATTCAATTACTAAAGCAGGTTCATCGCACTCTAAAAGAGTATTGTAAAATCCTGCAGCTTGTGTCATGTCTCTTGGAACCAAAACATGAATTCCGCGGATAGCGTTTATAATCATTCCCATTGGAGAACCAGAATGCCAGATACCTTCTAAACGGTGTCCGCGTGTTCTGATAATTAATGGTGCTTTTTGTTTTCCAACAGTTCTGTATTGTAAAGTAGCCAAATCATCACTCATGATTTGAATCGCGTACAATAAATAATCTAAATACTGGATTTCAGCAATTGGACGCAGACCTCTCAAAGCCATTCCAATTCCCTGACCAATAATGGTTGCTTCACGAATTCCGACATCGGCAACACGAAGTTCTCCGTATTTTTCCTGCATGCCTTCAAGTCCTTGATTTACGTCGCCAATGTTTCCAACATCTTCGCCAAAAATCAATAATTCAGGATATTTATTGAATAAAGCATCAAAATTATCACGAATTACCATTCTTCCGTCTAAGTCCGGTTTTGCATTTTCAGCATATTTAGGAAGTACTTTTTGTACAGAAAATACATTTTGTGCTGATTCTGAATGCAGGTTGCTGCTGAATTTTTCCTGAGTTGCTTCAATAAAATTCGTAATCCAGTTTGACAGAATAACTTTGCTGTTTGGCACTTCTATAAAGCGAAGAATTTTACGGGCATAAACCAGTAATTCTTTCTTTAAAGGCGCTTTAATAGCTTTTAATTCTGAAATATATTTTCTAATTCTTTCTTTATGGTTGATGCTGGCTTCAGCAATCTGCTCCAATAAATCTAAAAGATTATTTTGTTCTTCTATAATTGGATTAATAAAATCGTTCCAAGCCTGTTTTTTAGCTTCAAGAACTTCTTTTTTTAATTCAGCGTCAAGTTCTGCTAATTCTTCCGGAGAGGCAATATTGATGGCAATCATCCATAAACGCATTTGACGGATACAGTCAAAATCTCTTTCCCAGGCAAGTCTTTCAGCACTTTTGTAACGTTCGTGAGAACCAGAAGTTGAGTGGCCTTGCGGCTGTGTCAATTCGTTTACGTGAATTAAAACTGGAATATGTTCTTCGCGTGCAACGGCACCGGCTCTTTCGTAAGTCGAAACCAACTCGGCATAATCCCATCCTTTAACTCTAAAGATTTCATATCCTTTAGAATCTTCATCACGCTGATAACCTTTAAGTATTTCAGAAATATTTTCTTTTGTTGTCTGGTGTTTTGCATGGACCGAAATTCCGTATTCATCATCCCAAACGCTCATTACCATCGGAACTTGTAAAACTCCGGCAGCATTTATGGTTTCAAAGAACAATCCTTCAGAAGTACTTGCATTTCCTATTGTTCCCCACGCAACTTCATTTCCGTTTACAGTAAATTTGTCTTTGATTTTTATTCCGTCAACATTTCTGTAAATCTTTGATGCCTGAGCTAATCCCAATAATCTTGGCATTTGTCCTGCAGTAGGTGATATATCTGAACTTGAATTTTTTTGTTTTGTCAAATCTTTCCAGGATCCGTCTTCATTTAAACTGTGCGTTACAAAGTGTCCGCCCATTTGCCTTCCGGCAGACATTGGATCATAATTTAAATCGGTGTGGCCGTATAAACCTGCAAAAAATTGTTTTGCGTTTAATTCGCCAATCGCCATCATAAAGGTTTGATCACGATAATATCCAGAACGAAAATCCCCATCTTTAAAGGCTTTTGCCATAGCAAGCTGCGGCACTTCTTTTCCGTCTCCAAAAATCCCGAATTTAGCTTTTCCTGTTAATACCTCTTTACGGCCTAATAAGCTGCATTCACGGCTTGTTACGGCAATTCTGTAATCATTCAGGACCTCAGTTCTGAAATCTTCAAAGGTTAAAGTAGTATTGCTTTTTTCTGTTATCATAATCTTGTAGGGGTCATGTTGAGTCTGCGAAATTACTTAAAAACAATCAATAATCATAATTCTTTAAAATAAATATAATTCAATTATTTGTATTTAAAACCAAAAAACTATGTATTTTATTTGTGTTATTTTTATTGTTTTTATTCTTTTTCTGATAATTATTTATGTTTTTGATTAAAATTTATTCAATTAAAACCATTTTCGAGTGAAAAGAGTGACTAATGTTTTAGGAGAAAAAGTTATCACAAATCTAATTTTTTCGTTGTATTTATTTTGTGATATTTCCCATCCGTTATTTGAGTAAACCGGAAAATAAAGCTCAAAATAATCAGGAACAAGGTTTAAGCGTATGCCGCTGTCGTAAGCAAAATACTCTGTTTGATGTTTATTTTTTAAAAAACCAGCATCGCCATAAACTTCAATCCAGTTCCATAATGCGTAACTGGCATTTACAGTCGCCATCCATTGATTTGCAAATGCAGGGTTCAGCTTAGATTTAAAACCTCCTTCGGCAATTACATACTGCTGGCTGAAAATACCTGTAGTTTCTGATCTTCCCAGAATATTGTAATCAAATAAATAATCAGTCGGTTTGTCTAAACCAAAACTAAAATAATCTGAATTTGTTGTGTTGTAAATAAAACTTCCGGCAAATACTCTCAGGTTTAACTTTCTGTTGTTTTCAAATAATCTTCTGTATTCTACTTCTGCGGAGACTTTACCAAAACCACTTGAAAACTGAACATCGGTCATAAAATTAAAATGATCGACCAATTCTGTTTTAGTATTTGCATACCGCGCATTGAAAATAGAATAATTTGGTTTTGAATTGTCTGTAATAAATTCGCTTGCCTCACGATTTACAATTACCTGACGAAACATAATAAGCTGTTTCCTGTTGTCTCTAAAATTCTCCTCACGAATTCGAAATTGCACCATAGGATTCAGTCTCAAATACGTTGCATCCGGCGCATAATGGAAATAGTTCTGGCTTAGAGAATATCTTACATTATATAAAGTACTGTTTCGATAATACTGACTCCATGCAAAAGCAGAAGAACCAGATAATGTTCCGGCTTTTAAAGAATAAGCAGGATTAATATCAAACGTAAACGGTTTATCTAAAATGGTTTTGTTATGAAAACGTACTCCGGGCGTAAAACCGTCGTAGTAATTATAGGTGAGGGTTGGTATATATAAAATCTGATTGTAATAAGGATCTTCTAAATCTTTTGCAAAATTAAATTTGATTGGGCGATTTGTGATTACCAAGCTTTTTAATGATTTCCAGTTGTTTCTTTGATTGAATTCCGGAACTTCGTTATCGTAATTGATAACTAATTTATCAGCATTTTTTCGGCTGAACTGGTAAACAGAATCTGGTTGTTTCGGTTCAATCCATTCTTTAAAAACAATTTTATTTTTTTTAAGGCCGTAAACAGGAATAGGCGCGTAAATGTCAGTTTTGCTTTTTATTGAAAACTGAACGCTGTCGGCAGTTCTCGATACATTTGTAAATTTATAATCTATAATTTCTCTGGAATCAATTATGGTATTAAAGAACCAATCGAGATTTTTAGAGCTTTTTTTAATTAGGATTTTTTCAAAATCATAACGATTTGTCTGCTGTGACTTATTAAGATTGTAAAATTCCTGAACACTTTCAGGAACAATATTATGGTTCAAGTAATCGTCTAAATAACTTAAGCTTAAACCAGCGCGGTATTTGCTCGCAATCTGCTCGTTAAATTTTATTAAAGTATTTTTTGGATCGCCAAGCGGCTGATCCAGATTTTTACGTGCCATAAGCATATAATAATAGCTGTATTGCTCGTTAAAAGTCAAATTGGTGATATTGTAACTTTTAAAAAGTTTCATTCTCGAAAGTCTGCCCAGCATTTTTTCATCTAAATGATATTCTTCCATGTATTTCATCATGGCATAGATCTGGATTCCGTCATAAACCCAATTGTCTTTTCGTGGGTCAAGGCGGAGGGAGTTTTTTAGATAATTGTTGAGATAGGTTTTGAAAAAAGTAATTTCAAACATAAACTCATCAGAAAACGGACTAATTATAGAAGGAAGCTGATTTAGTCCATAAAAAGGATTTCGTTCATAATCTGCCTGCGAAACTGTGATTTTTTCATGCGGATATTTCCCGATAAATTCATTCGCAAACGCAGCAACGCGATTAATTACAATTGCTTTTTGAATCTCGGTTATTTTCTTGTTTTTCAAGTCAGTTAAAACCTCAATTGTCCCGTTGTTATAACTTCTAAAATTGTTTTGTTTTTCAATAAACAAATTAAAATCAGTTCTGTTATTTCCTGCAAACGAATAGGTGCTGTAAGCAGCATTAGTGCTGTCTTTTGAAACCGAATTTAAATCGGTTATGATAGAGTAATTGTTTGGGACTTTTATTTCAAGTTCATAATCAGCTTCGGCATTTGGAATATCGTCAAGATTAAAGTTGTTGTATTTTACAAAATCATGATTTTCAAAGCGGGCAGGGGTCAGGAACCAGTTTTTTAAGTTCATCCCGTTTTGGTCAAATCCATAATGGGTAAATTTATCACTTGGAATTTTTGAAATGTAGGTAATATGCAGATCAATTTGTTCGCCAGGGAGAAGTTTTTTATTCAGCCGTACAATGATAAAATCAGGATTTTTCTCTGTTCTTTCCCACTCAAGAGCGGTAAAGTTTGAATCGGTCAGATTTAAAATTGTAGTGTTTCCTTTTTCTACAGTTTTTGCCAAATGAAAACCGCGATAAAATTCATCAGAAAAACGTTTTGCCAAAGGTGTATTTCTATCTGAAAAAGCATTGTTCCAGTCGTTAAAAACAATTGAAACCAAAGTATCGTTTGAAGTATTTAAATAGGTAATGTCCTGTTTTACGTTTAGTGTTTTGAGTTCAAGATTAACCGCCACTTCCATCTTAGACTGATGTTGTGCATATTGCTTTATTGAATTGAATAAAGCAAAGATTATGATTATAATTTTATAGAATGATTTCAAGAATTGGCTTAAAATTATATATACCTTAAGTTACGTGTGTAAAGCTGTTTTGGTTTTTGTAAAAATAGCATAAAAAAAGCTGTTTAAAAAAACAGCTTTCATTTTTTGTGATAATATGTGATTTAATTTTAAAAGTTTGGGCTTAAATCGTATTTCTTGTAGAATTTATCTAAAACATCAACTACTTCATCTTCAGTGTCTACGATCTTAAATAAGTTTAAATCTTCCGGGCTTACAGTATGCATTTTTTCTACCAAAACTGTTTTTACCCATTCGATTAAACCAGACCAAAATTCTACACCAACTAATATAATTGGGAATTTTCCAATTTTCTTGGTTTGAATTAAAGTGATGGCTTCGAACATTTCATCAAGTGTTCCAAAGCCTCCCGGCATAACCACAAAGCCTTGTGAATATTTTACGAACATTACTTTTCTCACAAAGAAATAATCGAAATTCAGGTTTTTATCGTGGTCAATATAAGGGTTAAAATGCTGTTCAAAAGGTAGTTCGATGTTTAAACCAACAGACGTTCCGCCTCCCATATGTGCACCTTTATTTCCAGCTTCCATAATTCCCGGGCCTCCTCCCGTAATTACGCCATAGCCGGCTTTACTGATTTTAAAAGCAATTTTTTCTGCCAGTAAATAATATTTATCGTCTGGTTTTGTTCTCGCAGATCCAAAAATAGATACACAAGGACCAATACGCCCCATACTTTCGTAACCGTTTACAAACTCAGACATGATTTTAAAAATCGCCCAGCTGTCATTGGTTCTAATTTCATTCCAGGTTTTTTGTTTTAAACTGTCCTGGATTACTTTGTCCTCATCATTATCAAAATCTTCTAATCTCATTTTAGGTATTTTAATTATCTATATTTTTATTTAAGCTGTCGTTGCAATGATATATCTAGGTCATTTGTTTTCAAACAAACAATTTGGTTTATCTGAAAAAAAACTTTTCTTAAAAATTTGAATTTTTTTAAAAAAGCGGATACTAAATTAACTCTTTTTTCTAGAATTGTTACAAAAAAGAAAATTTATAATCTAAAAGTAATGTTGAGATAATGGTTAGGAATGATTCTGTATTCATTATCAGGCGATTATTAAGAAAGTAAAGTTTTATATTTTATTTTGCTGTTCTGGAATTCCAAATTTGAGGATTTCTGCTATTATGAAATATGGTAAAAATTTCTATTAAATAAGATTCTTCATTAATTGTATAATGAATCATGAAAGGAAACTTTTTTTACAAGCATACAACGAACTTCTTTGTATCGAATAGTACAAATGTAAGGTTGAGTTTTTAAAGAATTGATTTGAGATTTAACTTGTTTATGAAAACGTAAGCCTAAATTTTCTAATTGATCATTATACCAAATAACAATTTCACGAAGATCGTTTAAAGCATCTTCATCAATTTTAATTTTGTACATTATCTGGAATTATTGAATTGGCAAATCTGAAACATCATCCCAATCTAACATTCTCTCAGGTGAAGCTTTGCTTTTTTCAATTCTATTTAAAACAATTTTTTGATGTTCAGAAGGAATTTCGATATCATCTTTCCAAATTTCATCATTAAGTTTTAATTTTTCAGAAGGAGATAATTGCTTTACTACTTTTAGTAACTCTTTAAAATCTAAATCTACTTTTAAACTTAAGCCGTTCATAATGATATTTTTATAAATAGTTAAACTACTAGTTTTACTAATCCAATACTAAATTAACTCTTTTTTCAAAAACTTAGCCGTATAGCTTTTTTTATTTTTGGCTACTTCTTCCGGTGTTCCTTTGGCAATTAATTGTCCGCCGCCTTTTCCGCCTTCAGGTCCAATATCGATAATATAATCGGCAAGTTTAATAACATCCATATTGTGCTCAATAACCAGAATTGTATTTCCTTTATCAACCAATTTATTGATTACGTCCATTAAAACGCGAATATCTTCAAAGTGTAATCCGGTTGTAGGTTCGTCCAGAATATAAAACGTATTTCCGGTATCTTTTTTAGACAATTCTCCTGCTAGTTTAATACGTTGTGCTTCACCTCCAGAAAGCGTTGTACTTTGCTGTCCTAGTGTAATATATCCTAAACCAACATCTTGAATTGTTTTTACTTTTCTGTAAATCTTCGGAATATTTTCAAAAAACGGAACCGCCTCGTCAACCGTCATGTCCAAAACATCCGAGATTGATTTTCCTTTGTATCGAATTTCAAGTGTTTCTCTGTTAAAACGTTTTCCCTGACACGTTTCGCATTCTACATAAACGTCTGGTAAAAAGTTCATTTCGATTGTTCTAACTCCAGAACCTTCGCAGGTTTCGCAGCGTCCGCCTTTTACGTTAAAACTGAAACGTCCGGCTTTGTAACCGCGAATCATACTTTCAGAAGTCATTGTGAACAAGTTTCTGATTTCTGTAAAAACTTCGGTATAAGTTGCTGGATTTGAACGCGGTGTTCTTCCAATCGGACTTTGGTCAATATCTATAACTTTATCTATATGTTCTAAACCTTCAATTTTTTTATAAGGCTGTGGTTTTTTTACGCCATTAAAGTAATAAGCGTTTAAAATAGGGTAGAGCGTTTCGTTGATCAAAGTCGATTTTCCGCTTCCTGAAACTCCTGTAACACAAATTAACTGGCCTAAAGGTATTTCGATAGAAACATTTTTAAGGTTGTTTCCTGTTGCTCCGGTTAGTTTTAAGAATTTTCCATTTCCTTTGCGGCGTTCTTTCGGAATCTCTAATTTCATTTTACCATTCAAATATTGAGCGGTAATAGTATCTGATTTTAAAGTTTCTGCAGGAGTTCCAATACTAATGATTTCTCCTCCATATTTTCCGGCTTTTGGACCAATATCAATTACATAATCTGCTGTTTCAATCATGTCTTTATCGTGTTCTACCACAATAACAGAATTCCCAATATCACGTAATTGTTCAAGTGAATGAATTAGTTTTTCATTGTCTCTTTGGTGTAAACCAATACTTGGCTCATCTAAAATATAAAGCACACCAACTAATTGTGAACCAATTTGGGTTGCCAGACGAATACGCTGTGCTTCCCCTCCTGAAAGCGATTTTGAACTTCGGCTTAAAGCCAGATAGTTTAAACCAACGTTCATTAAAAAGTTCAAACGGTCTTTAATTTCTTTAACAACTTCAGAGGCAATCAAAAGCTGTTTGTCGGTTAGGTGGCTGTTTAAATCATGGAACCATGCAGTTAAATCTGAAATATCCATATCACACAATTCAGTGATATTTTTTTCATTTACTCTAAAAAATAAAGCTTCTTTTTTAAGGCGTGAACCTTCACAGACCGGACATGGAATTTCGTCCATAAAATCTTTTGCCCAGCGTTTTATGCTGGTTGTTGCGCTTTCATCATATTGATTTTTGATGAAGTTTGAAATTCCTTCGAAATCAATTTTATAATCGCGGGTAACACCAAGATCTTTAGAACTTACAGTAAATTTATCTTTTCCGCCATGCAGAATCATGGTCATGGCTTCTTCAGGAATTTTCTCGATTGGATCTGTAATTTTAAATCCAAATTTCTCACCTATGGTTTCTAACTGTTTGAAAATCCATGATGATTTGTATTCGCCAAGCGGAGCCAAACCACCGCTTTTAATCGATAATTTAGGATTTGGAATTATTTTTTTAACATTAATTTCGTGTACAGTTCCTAATCCGTTACAATGCGGACAGGCGCCTTTTGGAGAGTTAAAAGAAAATAAATTCGGTTCTGGATTTTGATAGGATATACCGGTTGAAGGACACATTAAGTTTCGGCTGAAATAGCGTACTTCATTTGAATCCTGATCTAAAATCATCAATACGTTTTCACCGTGATGCATAGCAGTATTGATACTTTCTGCTAATCGTTTTTGATTATCCGGATTATCTTCAATAACCATTCGGTCCACAACGATTTCAATATCATGTGTTTTATAACGATCCAGTTTCATTCCGGCTGTTAAATCCTGAACTTCTCCATTTACGCGGACTTTCAGAAATCCTTGTTTTGTAATTTGCTGGAATAATTCGGCATAATGACCTTTACGGGCCTTAATTACAGGTGCCAGTATATTAATTCGTTTTCCGTTATAATCCTGAATAATCAAATCTTTAATTTGTTCATCAGAATATGAAACCATTTTTTCGCCTGTGTTGTAACTGTAAGCGTCTGCACCACGGGCATATAAAAGTCTTAAGAAATCGTATATTTCAGTAATGGTTCCAACGGTTGAACGCGGACTTTTACTGGTAGTTTTTTGTTCTATGGCAATAACGGGAGAAAGTCCGTCGATTTTATCAACATCTGGACGTTCTAAACCGCCAAGGAATTGTCTGGCATAAGCCGAAAAAGTTTCAACATAACGACGCTGGCCTTCGGCATAAATAGTGTCAAATGCCAAAGATGATTTTCCCGAACCTGATAAACCGGTAATTACCACCAGTTTTTCACGCGGAATTGAAATATCGATATTTTTTAGATTATGAACTCTTGCGCCAAGAACTTCAATAGTGTTGTCTTTATCTAGCATAAAAATAAGCAAAACGCAAAGTTACCACTTTGATTTGTTCTTTTTGTACTCGAATGCAAAAGTTTATGTTACAATTAATAACAAATTAACGCTAGTTTAGAACTAGCGTTTTCTTTTTCTTGTGGCCATATATTCTTCAATGGCTTCTTTGGTTGTGTACCAGTTTCGGCCTTCTTTATAAGCATCTATTTTTCCTGTTCTGGCCAATAAGCTAACATATTCCTGACCATATGGTGATTCTGGCTCGCTTACGATATTTTGTATAGGCTGATAATCGTAAGTGCTTCCGGGCATTGCATTTAAATAAATATTGAGTGTACGCTCAAGTGCCTGACACATCAAAAGCGTTAGTTTTTGGTAATTGCCATTATTGGCTTGATTTAATGCTTCGTAATACTTTTTTCTATCGTTTTTTAAAATAATAGCCGGAGGAAAGCCACAACGCATTAATAATAAATTCATACTTAAACGAACTGTACGGCCGTTTCCATCAAAAAAAGGATGAATCCAGACTAATTTATGATGGTAAATTGTTGACAGTTCAATATCATTTAAACCTAATGGATTTGTATTGATAAAGTCAATTAATTCATCTAGATAATCTGAAACTTTATTAGCATTTGGAGGCATAAAATTCGCCCCTGAAATACGAACACCTCCGTTTCTAATGCGGCCAGCAAAATCATCTTCAATGGAACGTAAAACTAAACCATGAATAGAAAGAATATCAATACTTCTAAGTTTGTAATTATCATCAACAATTGAATATAAATAGTCAATTGCTTTGTCGTGATTATGGGTTTCAAAATGCTCTCGAAGTGATTTCCCTTTTATGGTAATTCCTTCCTGGATAACCATTTGGGTTTCACGTAAGCTCATTGTATTTCCTTCAATACTATTTGAATTGTAAGTCCATTCGAGAGATAAACTTTCGCGGATTTTATGTAAAGCAATATTAGGCAGTGGTCTGCTGGTTTGCAGTTCCTGTCTTTTTTGGTACAATCGATCAAAAGTTGATTGAAATTCGTCTCGGTATGTTAAGTCAATATTCCACATAATCCTACAAATTTACTTCATAATATCGGATATAGCAAATTTTTAACTTATCCGATATTAAGCTTATTCTATTGTCATAGAACGAAGTTTCATTCTGTAGGCTTCAAGTGCAATAGATTTTGAAATGATGCCAAAGTATTTGTCATTTCGCAGTACAGGAAGAAAAGCTGATTTTGATCTTTCGAATTTGGTCATTACAATTTCCATGCTGTCATTTGAAGAAATGGTTGCTGCAGGCGTTTTCATTACGTCTTTAATTAACGTATATTTTACGCGGTAAGCATTAAAAATGATTTCGCGGATATCATTAAAATGTACAATTCCAACAAGATCTCTATCATTGTTTACAACAGCAAAAACAACCTGATTAGAATGTGAAATAAGGTCAACTAATTTGCTCAAATGATCTTCTGGGGAAACAGTTAAATAATCCGTTTGGATAATCGTATCAATATCCAGAGTCGATAGAATATTAGAATCTTTATTACTGGTAAAAGCGTGCCCTTTTTTCGCAAGATTTTTTACGTCAAGCGAATATTTTTCAAAACGTTTAGAAATAGCAAAACTGATTGAGGAAACAATCATAAGCGGAATCATCAAGCCGTAACCTCCTGTAATTTCAGCAATAAGGAATATTGCTGTTAATGGTGCATGAAATAATCCGCTAAGGATTCCAGCCATTCCAACCATTGTAAAATTAGTAATAGGCAGTTTTGATAAACCAGTAAGGGTAACAAGTTTTGAAAAGAAATATCCTAAATAAGATCCTAAAAACAGGGAAGGAGCAAAATTACCTCCATTTCCGCCGCTTCCAAGCGTAAGTCCGGATGCAAAGACTTTTACCATCATTGTGCATCCAATAAAAAGCAGTAAAACCCAGTTGTTATTTCTCCATGTGGCAAATAAAGTATTGTCTAACAATTGTCCGGGATCACTTTCAGATAATGTTTTGATGCTTTCGTATCCTTCACCAAAAAGAGTTGGGAAAATAAAAATAAGAAGTGCTAAAAGCGAAGAACCAATCAGGGCTTTTTTATAAGGTCCCATTTTTAGTTCTGAGAAATAATGTTCTACCCTTTGAAAATTTCGGGCGTAATAAACAGCCATAAAACCAGTTATTAAGCCTAAAATTACGTAAAAAGGAATATTATGATAATCAAAAGTTTCTTGTTTTTTAAAAGATAAAAGAATGCTTTCGTCTAATACAATTGCCGATACCAAAGCACCCGTCGCCGCCGAAATCATAATAGGTGTAAAAGCCGATATGCTGACGTCTACCAATAAAACTTCAATAGCAAAAAGAACTCCTGCAATTGGGGCGTTAAATGCTGCTGAGATTCCAGCTGCCACACCACAGCCAATAAGTAAAGTACGGTCTTTATAAGCTAATTTATAGTTTTGTGCATAATTAGAACCAAAAGCGGCTCCTGTAATTACAATTGGACTTTCTAAACCTGCAGAACCTCCTAAACCAACAGTTAACGAGCTTGTTACAATTTGCGCGTACATTTGCTTTCTCGGAATTATACTTGCCTTTTTAGCAACTGCGTATAAAATTTGAGAAGTTCCTTTTTGAATCGATCCGTTTAGAACCTTTTTTACAACCAAAACCGTAAGCAGAATACCAATTATAGGCAGGATACTATTAATAAAACCTAATTTTAAAATTCCGCTTATATAAGTTGCAAAAGAAAAAACATTATGGGCAAAAGCTTTCAGGATAATTACTGCAAAAGAACAGGAAATACCCACTAAAACACTTGATAAAAAAATGAATTGTTTTGGTGTCAAAATAGATTGAGCCAAAGCAATAATACTTTCCAGTCGACGAAACAGTTTTTTTATCATTAGTATTTTAAAAAATTACGGAGAATGCAAATTTAACTCTAAACATTCGTTTTTATCAAATTTTTCTACTTAAATCTTTTGAATTTAAAATCCAGCCGCTTTGTCATCGCCTCTAAAATCGGCACCTCCTTCAAGTGTGTTGTCAGGATAAACCAGAATTGCATCTACTTTTCCAATTACAGGCGTTGTTTTTTCGTTAATTAAATATCCTTTAGATTTTAAGCCTTCCAGCGTTTTATTATCGAAAGTATCAGGTTCAAAAGTTATAAGATCGGGAAGCCATTGATGATGAAAACGTGGTGCATTTACAGCATCCTGCATACTTAAATTGTATTCGTAAACATTTAAAATAGTCTGAAGCACCGATGTGATAATAGTCGATCCGCCTGGTGAACCGACTACCATAAATAATTTTCCGTTTTTTTCTACAATAGTTGGAGTCATGGAGCTCAGCATTCTTTTTTGAGGTGCAATACTGTTGGCTTCATTTCCAACTAATCCAAACATATTTGGAGAGCCTGGTTTTGCGCTGAAATCATCCATTTCGTTATTTAAAAAGAAGCCTAATTCATCGCAGTAATATTTTGAACCAAAACCGTCGTTGATGGTTGTTGTGGCAGCAACCGCATTTCCAAACTGATCTACAATAGAGTAATGCGTAGTTTCGGTGCTTTCGTTATAGGTTACTTTTCCTTCTTTTATGTCTGATGATAAAGTAGCTTTTTCTGAATCAAAATTTGACATTCTTTCTTTTAAATATGAATCTGATAAAAGTCCTTTAATTGGAATTTTTACAAAATCTGGATCGCCTAAAAACTGGCTTCTGTCTGCATAAGCTCTTCTTTCTGCTTCTACAATTACCTGAATGGATTGTTCAGAATTATGTCCCATTTTAGACAAATAAAAAGGAGAAATCATTTTCATGATCTGAGCCAGACAAATACCGCCGCTGCTTGGAGGCGCCATCGATGTTACTTTCAAATCTTTATAATCAAACTGTAATGGATTTCTCCATTTTGCTTCATAAGATGCTAAATCTTTCAGAGTGATAATACCGCCTTTTTTCTTTAGATAATCTACCAAAACCTGAGCGGTTTTACCTTTATAAAACTCGTCTTTTCCGTTTTTTGAAATTCGCTTTAAAGTGCTGGCAAGAGCCGGATATTTAATCGTATCGCCTTCTTGAAATTTTCCTGCCATTAATGTATTGGGCCCATTTGCTTTTACTATGGCATCGTGATAAGCTTCTAATTGTTTTTGTTGTTTTTTGGTTACAACAACACCTTTTTCTGCAAGGGCAATTACAGGTTTTAAAATTTCTGACATTGGCAGAGATCCCAGCTTTTTCTGAACTGCAAAAACTCCGGCAATAGTTCCCGGAACACCAATCGCTAAAGGCGATTCTGTACTTTTGCCTTTTATTACATTTCCTTCTTTATCCAGAAACATATTTTTTGTTGCAGCAAGAGGTGCTTTTTCGCGATAATCCAAACTGCCCACTTCGCCGTTTGCTTTTCTGTAAACCATAAAGCCGCCTCCGCCAAGATTTCCAGCGTATGGATATGCTACTGCAAGTGCCAGCTCAGTTGCTGCCATAGCATCAAAAGCGTTACCGCCTTTTTTCATGATTTCAACGCCAATTTTTGAGGCTTCTTCGCGGGCTGAAACCACCATTGCTTTTGAGGCAAATAATCCTGTTGGTGGTGCCGTATGCTGTGCGAAACTATAAATTGAGATAAAATAAAATAGAAGTGAAATTTTTTTCATAATCGGTTTTATTTATAATGAGAGTAATTTTTGTTTGGTATGTAGTTGGAGATCTTCAAAAAACACAGTGAATTCCTGTTCAAATTCGTTATAAAATTCTTTTAATTCCTCGCTGGCAAACTGCATTTTTGAGATGTTTTTTGATCTTCTGTCCATCTGAGTTAAAATCTGGTGGATGCCATCGACGGTTTTATAACTTAAAAGCCAGTTTCTTTCGATCATATACGGCATTAAACCCTGCGTTTTTTCAGTTAAAATAGAATAATTTTCATGCAGGGAATTGTAAAACCGGTTAATGAAATCTTCGAGTTTTTCATCTGAATAATTTGTCCAGTTTTTGGCTAAAAAATGGTCGTAAACAATATCAACGATTACGCCTGAATAGTGATGGTATTTTTCGTGCAGTCTTTTTGTGCTTTGTCTGAAAATATCGTGCGAATCGGTATAAGTGTCAATAAAACGATGTAAAAGAATTCCTTTTTGAACATCATCAGGGAATTGTTCAAATTGTTTTCCGCGAATTCCATCGGCCATAAAATTGCCAATTTTAATTAAGTCATTTTCACCGGAAAGATATATGTGGGCTAAGAAATTCATTCTTTTTAAGATGCTAAGGTTCTAAGTTGCTGAGACACTAAGTTTTTATTACTAACAAACTAAGTGGTTAAGACTATAAGCTTATTTTAGTAAAAGTATGAAAACTTTTTGACTTCATTTCAAGCAATGAGAGATAGCTTCATTCTTCATGCCAAAAAATCTTAGGATCTTTTCTGAAAAATCTTAGCTGCTTAGTATCTTAGAACCTTCGTAACTTTTCTATATTTGTATTTGGTAACCATAACTCACAAAAATGACTTTAATAAAATCGATTTCAGGAATACGAGGAACTATTGGTGGAAAAGTTGGAGATAACCTGACTCCTGTTGATGCTGTAAAGTTTGCATCGGCTTACGGAACTTTTCTAAAAAACAATACTTCAAAAGAAAAACTAACGGTTGTAATTGGCCGTGATGCCAGAATTTCCGGACCAATGATTCATAATCTGGTAGTAAATACTTTAATAGGTTTAGGAATTAATGTAATTGATCTTGGACTTTCGACAACGCCAACTGTAGAAGTTGCAGTTCCGTTAGAAAAAGCAGACGGAGGAATTATTTTAACAGCCTCTCACAATCCGAAACAATGGAATGCTTTAAAATTGTTAAACGAAAAAGGTGAATTTTTAAGCGGTGCCGATGGTGCTAAAATTTTAGAAATTGCCGAAGCTGAAGCTTTTGATTTTTCTGATGTTGACAATTTAGGAGAAATTACTCCAAATGATGCTTATATGGATATTCATATTGACGAGGTTTTAAACTTACCTTTGGTTGATGTTGAAGCTGTAAAAGCTGCAAAATTTAAAGTAGTAGTTGATGGAGTAAATTCATCAGGAGGAATTATTATTCCAAAATTATTAAAACAAATGGGCGTTGAAGTGGTAGAATTGTACTGTGAACCAAACGGACATTTCCCGCACAACCCGGAACCTTTAAAAGAGCATTTAACGGATATTTCTGAGTTAGTTGTAAAAGAAAAAGCACATTTAGGAG
Source organism: Flavobacterium sp. KACC 22758 (assembly GCF_028736135.1). Taxonomy (NCBI): domain Bacteria; kingdom Pseudomonadati; phylum Bacteroidota; class Flavobacteriia; order Flavobacteriales; family Flavobacteriaceae; genus Flavobacterium; species Flavobacterium sp. KACC 22758. Next base: position 3,868,046 of record NZ_CP117878.1, on the reverse strand, counting down.
TTGTTGTTGATCCGGATGTTGACCGTTTGGCTTTTATCAGCGACGATGGAGAAATGTTTGGTGAAGAATATACTTTGGTAGCCTGCGCTGATTATGTTTTGAGTAAAACTCCGGGAAATACCGTTTCAAATATGTCGTCTTCGCGTGCATTGCGTGATGTGACAAATGCACATAACGGAAACTACGAGGCAAGTGCAGTAGGAGAAGTGAATGTTGTAGAATTAATGAAGAAGAATAATGCAGTTATAGGCGGTGAAGGTAACGGTGGAATTATTTATCCTGAATTGCATTACGGACGTGACAGTCTGGTAGGAGTAGCTTTATTTTTAACTCATTTAGCAAATAAAAAAATATCTGTTTCTGCTTTGAGAGCTTCTTATCCGGAGTATTATATGAGCAAAAACAAAATCGAATTAACACCGCAGATTGATGTTGATGCGATTTTAACAGCCATGACTGAAAAATATAAAAACGAAGATATTTCGACAATTGATGGTGTAAAAATTGATTTTGCTGCAGAATGGGTTCATTTAAGAAAATCAAATACAGAACCAATTATTCGTATTTATACTGAAGCACCTTCGCAAGATGCAGCAGATAAACTGGCTCTTCGAATTATTGATGAAATAAAAGTTATTGCAGGGATTTAATTTTAAGATTGCAATACATAAAAAAAACAGCTCTTTCATATTTCTTGAAAGAGCTGTTTTTTTTATGATTCAACTCGATGTTTCCATCTTTTATGAGTCCACAGATAATATTCTGGCGCTTCATAAATTTGCTTTTCAACTTCTTTTAAATACTTTTCAGTGATGTCGAAATTTTCATATTCTTTAGGATCATCTGCAATGGTTAGAAAAGTTGCTTCATAATAACCTCTGGCTACTTTTTTAACTTTTACCATAATTACGCTTAGATCGTATTTTTTGGCCAGCATTTCGGCGCCTGTATGTACAGGAACTTCAATACCCATAAATTTCATCGAATGAAAAATTCGGTCCAGTTTTGGCGATTGATCGCTTGCTAAACCGTACATGCTTACAAATCCTTTGCGCTGGTTTTGTGCCATTGTGGGAATTGCTTGTCTGGTTTCGATCATTTCTGTATTGTATTTTGATCGTATTTTTCTAATCAGCTTATCAAAATAACGATTGGCTAGTCTTTTATAAACCGCAACGCCCTGAAAACCTAATTTTGGATTTATGGTTAAAAGCCACTCATAACTTGCATAGTGGGAGGCGACAAGAATAACGCTTTTGCCTTTTTTATAATAATCCTGTACCAATTCGATATTCGTTACATGGAATCTTTTTTCCATTTCTTCCGGCGAAATACTCATCGTTTTTACCATTTCCAAAAACATATCGCACATGTGGTGGTAAAATTTCTTTTCGATTTTTTTTCTTTCAGCATCACTTAAATGCGGTAAAGTAAGAGCCAGATTTTCGCGTACTACTTTTTTGCGATACCCAATTACTCTGTAAACTAAAAAGCAAACAAAGTCAGAGAATAAATAAAATAAGCGGAATGGAAGTATAGAGATCAGCCATAATAATGGGTAGGCTAATATATAAACGAGAAATTGCATGTATATTTTTTTTACAAATATAAAGCAAAAATGAGAAATGATCGATATTTTGTATTCTCATCAAGATATGTTCGATATTGACTATATTTACATTTCACATTAAATATTATTTATGAATACCATTTTAATTGGAATTATAGTAGCCAATGTACTTATAAGCTATAAAGGTTTTAATGATTATGCTTTTTTTAGAAAATTTGAATTTCACGTAGGAAGTATTCGCGCCGGCGAACAAATTAGAATGCTCACATCTGGATTTTTGCATGCAGATATGATGCATTTATTTTTTAATATGCTTACACTTTGGTTTTTTGCGCCAGTTGTCATTGATTCGCTCGGAAATTTTTCTTTTGTTTTGGTTTATTTCGGAAGTCTGATTTTTGGAAGCCTTCTTACTATGCTGTTTCATAAAAACGATTACAGTTATCGTGCAGTTGGAGCTTCTGGAGCGGTTACCGGAGTTTTGTATTCGGCTATATTACTGCATCCGGATATGATGCTGGGAATATTTTTTGTTATTCCAATACCAGCCTATCTTTTTGGAATTTTATATTTATTGTATTCAATTTATGGAATGAAAGCCAAAAATGACAATATTGGTCATACGGCGCATTTTGGAGGCGCAGTTGGCGGATACTTAATTACTTTGATAAAAGTACCTTCATTAATTGTAGATCATAGTTTGATGACCATTTTACTGGCAATTCCAATTATTGTACTTTTTGTATTGGCAAAATCAGGAAAAATATAATGCTGGCATAACTTTTGAAATGCCTTTATCAAATAACTTAAAATATCACAAAAAATGAAAAAATTAGTATTATTTTTAACAATCATGTTTATGACTATGTCTTACGGCCAGGAAATTAAACAAATACCTCTAATTAACGTTAATGGAGAAGGAAAAGTAAAAGTAGCCCCTGATCAGGTTTGTATTTCAGCTACGGTTGAAACTAAAGGGAATAATGCTAAAGACGTCAAAAAACAAAATGACGAAAAAATGGATGCGGTTTTAAAATTCATTAAAAAAATGAATGTTCCAACAGCAGATTTTAAAACAAAACAAGTTGCTCTTAATCCGCAGTACGATTACGAGAAAAAGAAAACAAGCTACAATGCTGCTCAAACAGTTGAAATCGTATTAAAAGATTTAAACAAATATGATGAGTTGATGGAAGGTTTGGTACAACAAGGAATTAACCGTATTGATAATGTTTCTTTTGAATCTTCTAAATTAGCACAATACCAATCTGAGGCAAGAAAAATTGCGATGAAAGATGCTAAAGTAAAAGCAGAAGAATACGTGTCTGTTTTAGGTCAAAAAGTAGGTAAAGCATTTACAATTTCTGATAACTCTCAGGTTTACCACCCAAGACCAATGTATGCTGCAATGAAAACAGAAATGATGGATGCTTCTGGAGCTTCAAATCAAACTCTTGCAATTGGAGAAATCGAAATTACAGCTAATGTAAGCGTGAGTTTTGTTTTAGACTAAGTCTATTATAAATATCTAAATATTTTAAAATCCAAATTCCAATTTTTAAGGAATTTGGATTTTTTTGTCTTCATTTTTTTTAAGATTTACTCTTAAATAACGCCTAATTTCTGTCTGGAATTCAGGCGTTATTTTTTTAAAAACACTTCATATTTTTGATTTTTCGGCATTGAGTTAAAAAAAATCTTACACGATGTGTAAAAAACACTTATTTTTTAATCGTCTTATTTTTAGGTATTTATAATTACTATAACAATTTCGTTAACATTTTTTTTGCAAAAAGTTCTCTTAAAACTTTTTGATTACTGTTTTTAAATATATCTTTGTTCTATCAAATTAGTAGAGTTTAAAAAATAGTTAAAGATTAAAGGCCTTCAAAGAGATTTCAATTTTGGGCAGGCGAGTGATCATTTGCAATTTCTGTTAAGAATTTTCACTGTCAATAATTCTTCAATCACAAATTCATACCAATTTTTAGTAAAAACACTGCCTTACATTTTAGGGCTGAAATTGTATAAAAGCCAATTCAAAATAAATAGTAATCAAAATAAAAAGAAAAATGAAAAAACGAATGTGTTGCAGATAAATAAAAAACCATTTCTGTTGCAGCAGAAATGGCGAAGCTTAAAGAAATTGTACATCTCTTAGAAGGAAAGCGGGAATGGAGTATATCCGTTTGCTTGCCTTGATTTATTAAACTAAAACAAAGTAATGAAAAAAATATTAAATAGATATACATGGTTATGTATTTTGTTGATTTCCATAGGGATTAACGCTCAGGAGACCAAGCCGTTGATCCAGTCAAAACTCGTAGGAACGGTGGTTGATGCTGTTACAAAAGACCCTGTTATTGGTGCTTCTGTTGTTATTAAAGGCACGACACATGGTGTTCAAACAGATTTTGACGGTAAATTTTTCTTTCAAACAGGACAAAAATTTCCTTATACTGTAATAGTAAGCTATCTAGGTTATAAAAAAGCAGAAGTTGTAGTTAATGATAATCCTGTTGTTATTGAACTTACTGAAGAACAAAATCAATTATCAGAAGTTGTGGTTACTGCGCTTGGTATTTCAAAAGAAAAGAAATCTTTAGGATACACTACTCAGGCACTTAAAAACAAAGATATTGCTGATACAAAAGAAACTAACTTTTTAAACAGTCTTAGCGGTAAATTAGCCGGGGTGCGTATTACGAACTCTCAGGGAGATATGGGTTCTTCACGTATTATTATTCGTGGAGAAACTTCTATTGCAGGAAACAACCAGCCTTTATTTGTTGTTGACGGAGTTCCGGTAGACAACTCACAGTTAGGAAGTGTTGGAGGAGCAACTCGTGATTTTAAAAATGCAATTGCCGATTTAAATCCGAATGATATTGAAACGTTAACTGTATTGAAAGGTCCTAACGCGGCGGCACTTTACGGATCGCGTGCGGCGCATGGTGTTGTGCTTATTACTACAAAATCTGGAAAAAGCCAAAAGGGACTTGGAATTACCTTTAGTTCTGGTATTACAATCTCTCAGGTAGCTACTTTACCAAGTTTTCAAAATTCATACGGACAAGGTTCTAACGGAAGATTTAGTTTTGTTGACGGAAAAGGAGGTGGCGTAAATGATGGAGTTGACGAAAGCTGGGGACCAAGGTTGGATGGACGTTTGATTCCTCAATTCTACTCAAATGGTGAAGCTGTACCTTTTGTGGCTCATCCAAATAATGTGAAAGACTTCTTTAATACTGGTGTTACGTATGACAATAGTATTTCTGTAGCGAGATCAGATGAAAAATCAGATTTCCGTTTAGGAGTAAACAATCAAAAACAATTAGGAACAGTGCCAAATAGTGAAGTAAACAAAACAAACTTTACTATTAATACTAATTACCAAATTTCAAAAGGTATTAGAGTTGGTGCTACAGCTAATTATATTACAACTAATGCTCCGGCTTTACCAGGTGGTCCATCTGGAAACCGTGCTGCTGGTGTAATGCTTCAGTTCCTTTGGTTCGGACGTCAGGTTGATATCAATCAGCTTAGAAATAACAGAGATGTTAACTGGAACAACAGTTACTACAGCAACCCTTACTGGAATGCTTATTATAATACTACAAGCCAGCAGCGTAACCGTATTATTGGTGATGTGCATTTGGATGCAAAATTGGCTGAGGGGCTTAACTTTAAATTCCGTACAGGAGTTGATTATTATAATGACAGAAGAAAATACACTATCAAATACGGTACAAACGGAACGCCTTTTGGTTCTTATGCAGAAGATGCTTACACTGTAAATGAGCAGAATACTGAAGGTATTTTTACTTATACTAAAAAATTAAGTGATGATTTTACTGTTGATGCACTTGCCGGATTTAATATTCGTAACCACAGTGATGCAAACAATTATCAAAAAGCACCACGTTTAGCTGTACCTGATTTGTACACTTTGACGAATTCAAGAGATCCATTGACATCATCAAATACATTGTCAAGATTGAGAGTTTACAGTGCTTATGCTTCGGCACAATTTGGATATAAAAACTATGCTTATTTAAACCTTACAGCTCGTAATGACTGGTCATCTACATTACCAAGCAGCAACCGATCTTATTTTTATCCATCTATTAATGGTAGTTTAATATTATCTGAGGCCTTAAAATTAAAAAGCAATACACTTGATTTCTTAAAGTTACGCGGTGGATGGTCTGAAGTTGGTAATGATGCAGATCCTTATCAATTGTCAACAGTTTATAATTTCCAGACTGCATTTGACGGAAATCCAATTCAGACTTCTTCACAAAAGAAATTGAATGAAAACTTAAAACCAGAAACAACTCGTTCAACTGAAGTTGGTTTAGAGGCTTCTTTCTTTAAAAACAGACTTCACTTTGATTTTGCTTATTATAATACAAACAGTTTCGACCAGATTTTGGAGATTAAAACAACAGCTTCAAGCGGATATAACTCTCAGTTAATCAATGCTGGAAAAGTCAACAATAATGGTATAGAAATTCAATTAGACGGAACTCCTGTTCAGACTGAAAATTTCAAATGGAATATTGGAGCAAATTATTCTAGAAACAGAAGTAAAGTAGAGATTTTAGATTATGCAAAACAAATCCAAAACTATACAATTGGTTCATCAGGAGGTGTTGATGTATTAGCATCTGTAGGACAGGCTTACGGAGCACTTTACGGAACAGCTTATCTTCGTGATGCAAGCGGAAATATTGTAGTAGGAGCAAACGGATTACCAAAAGCTGATCCGACGAAAAGAGTTTTAGGACACTATACTCCAGATTATTTAGCTGGTGTTACTAATACTTTGACTTATAAAAATCTTGAATTATCGTTTCTTGTTGATGCAAGTGTAGGTGGTGAAATTTTCTCAGGAACTAACAGAACCGGAACTTATACAGGTGTATTGGCTTCAACACTTCCGGGACGTGGCGCTGAAAATGGCGGTTTGAGCTATTACTTAAATGGTACTACAAAAACTTTAGTAAACGGAGCAGCACCAGGCGGAGCAGCAGTTTATGATGACGGTATGGTTTTTAACGGAGTTTATGACAATGGAACTCCAAACACTACTATAATCAGTGCGCAGGAATATTACAAAGCATCATACAACATTAGTGAAGCTTACATTTACAGCTCAACTTTTGTAAAAATGAGAGAAATTAAACTGGCTTACAATTTCAACAAGTCATATGCGAAAAAACTAGGATTAGAAGGGGCAAGTATTACTGCAGTAGGACGTAACCTTTTCTTTATCTACAAAGATGCACCAAATATTGATCCTGAAACGGCTTTCAATACTGGAAATGCACAAGGTTTGGAGAGTTTAGCTTTACCAACAACTAGAAATTTCAGCCTTAACGTTAATCTTAAATTCTAAAAATAAAGAATCATGCTAAAAAAAATAGCCTATATAACTCTATTTGCATTAACGTTGACCTCTTGCAGCGATACGCTGGATGATATCAACAAAAATCCAAATGCAACTGAAACACCATTGGCACCTTACTTGTTAACAGGAACTTTAAAACAAGGAGCTGACTTATATTGGGGAGATGCTAATAATTTTAACTCATCTTTGCTATTTGTACAGCATTGGGCTAAAATTCAATACACTGAGCCAGACAGATATGATGTTTCGAACACATCTTTCACTTCTTTATGGAATACAGGTTATGCGACCTTAATTACAGATTTGAATACCATTATTAATTTCCCAGATGCTCAGGCCAATTCAAATTATAAAGGAATTGCTATTGCTTTGCGTTCATGGACATTTTTATTGTTGACAGATGCTTACGGAAATATTCCGTACAAAGAAGCAGGTCAAAAAGTAACACCAGCATACGATACTCAAAAAGATGTATACACAGGTCTGCTTGAAGATTTAAAAAAAGCCCAATCTTTGTTAGGAGCAGCAAACGGTACTGTAACTGGAGATTTAGTTTACAAAGGAGATGTTGTAAAATGGAAAAGATTTGTGAATTCACTTCGTCTGAGAATTGCATTAAGAATTTCAGACAGAGAACCGGTTTTAGCTAAACAAGCGGCTATTGATGCAACAAGTGATGCGGCTGGAGTATTAGCCAGTAATGCAGATACATTTAAGTTTACTTATATCAGCTCGCCTCAACAAAACCCAGCATCAGCCTGGTTTGAAACTCGTGATGATTTCCGTATTTCAAAAACTATGGTAGATAAATTAAAAGAATTTTCAGATCCGCGTTTACAAGTTTATGCACAATTGCCATCAGATGCAAGTGTTGGTACATATGTTGGCGGCGGTAACGGATTATCAAATAGTGATGCCAACAGCCAGGGTTTTGCCAAAACATCAAAACCAGGAACTTATTTTCTGACATCAACATCACCAGCGGTAATTTATTCTTACTCTGAAGTATTGTTTAATCTTGCAGAAGCTGCAGCTAGAGGTTATATCTCTGGAGATGCAGAACAGCTTTATAAAAATGCAATTACGGCATCGTTTAATCAATTTGGAATTACTGATGCTGCAGTTATTTCTAATTATTTGAATCAGGCAAACGTGAAGTACGATGCGGCTAATTATGCTAAATCAATTGGTACTCAAAAATGGATTGCTTTCTTCGGACAAGGTTTAGATGCTTTTACAGAATGGAGAAGATTAGATTATCCAGTATTAACAGCGGGGCCGGCTACCGTTTTAGACGGAAAAATTCCTTCTCGTTTTTTCTATCCGGGTACAGAGCAGTCACTAAATGGTGTAAGCTACCAGGCGGCGATAGAAGCTCAGGGAAAAGATTTACTGACTACAAAATTATGGTTTGATGTAAAATAATCTGCATTAGAACTAATTTTTAAGCTGAATATAAAGAAAGGCTGTCTCACAATTCGTGAGGCAGCCTTTTTTGTTTTACTGCAAAACAGCAATTAGAAATGCACAAATCTCTCTGAATTTGTGCATTTTTTCTACTTCAATTTTTCATCCTGTATAAAGCATGTTTTGTGACCAATAATTTCCGCTTTGTGTCATTTTTTTTAATTCGGTTTTATGTCTGCAATAATTTAGACTTACGACAATGCCTATGTGTTGTTCTAAATTCATCCCAAACTACTATAAAATTAAAAACTATGAATACAGAAAACTACGATGTAATTGTTATTGGCGGAGGTCCTATAGGTCTGGCGACAGCATACCATCTTGGCAAAAGAAAAGCAAAAACTTTAGTGCTGGAGCAGTTCACGTTTGTGAATCAGCTAGGAAGTTCTGCCGGGGTTTCGCGTCAGTTTAGAATTCCATATCCGCAGGAATATATGGTACAGATGGCATTAGATGCACAGCCGTATTGGGATGCTTTAGAAAAAGAAGCAAATACCTCGCTTCTTGATAAAGTGGGAACACTATGGTTTGGAGATCCAGCCGTACATTCTACAGAAGGGAATATTGCCGAAGCCGAACAGGCATTAAAAGAATTAGGAGTTCCTTATACAACGCTCACAGCAAAAGAAATTGAAGCAAAATATCATTTCAAAAATTTACCCGAAACTTATACCGGATTGTTTCAGGCCGATGGCGCCAGCATTAATTTTAGGGCGACAAATGAAGCGCTTTTAAATTTATGCAAAAATGAAGAAACCGTTCATTTACAAGAAGATTCTCCGGTATTGGATATTAAACAAAATGGAGAGCTTTTTGAACTTACTACTCCAAACGGAATTTACATTGCCAAAAAACTGGCAATTATTCCCGGACCTTATATTAACAGCGTAATCAATCTGCTGGATTTTAAAATTGAAGCTGCGTATTGGAATATGTCTTCGGCTTATTTCAAAAAAACCGATCCTGCTATTCAATATCCAACCTGGTTTGTATTTCAAAATGCTATTGGCGAAAATGGAAATCAGTTTTATGGCTTTCCATCTGTCGATTGGGATAATCCGGAATACATTCGCGTAGCGCCGGATTTTGTTATCAATCCTCTTGAAGAACCGAGCGACAGGACATTAATTCCTAATCCGCAAGAATTAGGATATACTTCTGACTGGGTAAGAGACCACATGACAGGACTTAGCACAGAACCAGAATATACTTCAACCTGTTTGATTTCGCTGAGTAAAATTGCAAATAAGGAATTACTGATTGATTTTGCTCCAAGCTATGTGCCAAATCACAACAATATTGTGTTGTACGCAACAGGATGGGCGGCAAAATTTACTCCGTTTTTAGGAAAAATCATGTCTGATCTGGCTTTAGACGGACATACCGATTTTGATATCACTCCTTTCCAATTAGGATACAAATACTTTAAAGCATTTTAAAAACCACAAAACTATGAATAAAAATACACCTTTAAATTCAGGAATGCAGCCTGATTTAAAAATCGAAACAGCTATTATTGGTGCCGGGACTTCCGGATTATACACCGCTTATCGTTTGGTAACAGATAAAAAATATACTGCAGATCAGGTGCAGATTTTTGACCTGAGCAGTAAACTGGGCGGAAGACTGGAATCTGTTATTATGCCGGGAATGGATTTCTGGGGCGAGTTAGGAGGAATGCGCTATCTGACTTCTCAGGAAATCGTAACTACTTTAATTGAAGGTTATATATCTCCAAAAGATCCTAAAAAACGTATTCCTGTTTTAAAAGATAAAATGACTCCGGTTCCGTTTCCAATGGGCAAGTCGTCAAAACTATTAATGTATCTTCGAAAAGAGCGTTTTAAACAAGATGCGTGGGATGAAGCTCAGAAAAAAGGTAAAAAACTGCCAACGAGATATTATCTTAATGAGACTGATTTAGGCTTTAGTTCAGACCAGCTTTTTAATAAAATTATTTATGATGTTTTAATGGCAGATCCCTGGGTTGCTAAAAAATATCAAAAGAAAATCAAAAAAGGACATAATGTATACGACTATACTTTTGAATTAACCAGTGAAGATTGGGATGAAATCAAACCAAGACTGGTTTACAATTTTCCAAAATCGCCTTATGATAAAAGAAAAGTAAACGATCTGGGTTTCTGGAACTTAATTAAAGATCAGGTTTCGCAGGAAGGATATGAGTTTTTAGCCAATGCGGGAGGTTATTATTCAAATACCATCAACTGGAATTCTGCCGAAGCTTTTCCATATATGGTTGGCGATTTTACGGCAGGAACAATTTATAAAACTATTGAAGAAGGTTATGACAGTATTGCTTATGCGGTTGCCAATTCCTATATGGAACACAAAGGTGCCTGCATTTGGTCTGAAAATAAACTGGAAACTTTTACCAAAGAACATTCGGTAAAAACACATAAATACCAGCTTACTTTTCTAAATATAAAAACCAACAGCAAATGGCATGTATATGCTAATTCTATTGTTTTGGCTATGCCGAGAAAATCTTTGGAACTTTTAGACCAGAACAATTTCTTTTTCAATGTGAATGAAAATTCGGTTTTAAATGAAAATATCCGTTCTGTTATTATGGAGCCGGCTTTCAAAATATTAATGGGCTTTGAATATCCGTGGTGGAAAGAATTAGGAATAGATTCAGGACATTCGATTACCGATTTACCAATGAGACAATGCTACTATTTTGGAACCGATAAAAAAACGAAAAACTCCATGCTGTTAGGAAGTTACGGCGATATGGAAACCGAAACATTCTGGAAAGCGCTTTCTGATGATAAAGTACTTTTTGAAGTTAAAGCGGCTAAATCGGCTTCGTTAAAAGAGCTTCACCAGTTAAATGATGTACAGGCTGCAAAGCTTATGGTAGACGAATTAATGAATCAGCTTCGCGAACTGCACGGTAAAGATGTAACTATACCAGAACCTTATGTAACCTATTTTAAAGACTGGACAGATGAGCCTTTTGGGGCAGGTTATCATGCGTGGAAAGCAGGATTTTCTGTTGGAGATGTCATGAAATATATGAGAAAACCAAAACATGATGAACAGATTCATATTTGCGGTGAAGCATATTCTGATCAGCAGGGCTGGGTAGAAGGAGCATTTTGTGAGGCAGAGAAAATGCTGCAGGATTATTTTGGGCTGAAACGTCCGTTCTGGCTTCCAGAAAATTACTATTTAGGATGGTAAAAAGAAGAAGTTTTTTGTTAGTAATTCAAATCATTAATTTAAAAAAGTAATAGTATGTTAAAACGTAACGGCTTTGATGATGAGTTAAATTTAACTCATTTAGCCTCAAATATAGATTCAAATCAAAATGAAATATCATTTAAAGGAGCTCCCGAAACCGAAGGTATATTGGCGAGTATGATGAAGGGATATTCAAAAGTTCAAATTGAAACTCCAATCAGGCCTTTTCACGAAAGTAATCTGCAGAAAATTCTAGACAATGTAGATTATGGTATTTTAAGAGCATTACAAGGAACCTGGGTAAGCTATAATCATAATGGAAATGGTTCAAGAGAATTAATAGGAAGCGGTATACACACTACAATTATGCCTTCGCCGGGCACTAATGCAGGAACGATTCCCGGAAAATTTAGTTTTGAATGTGAAGAATATATCGAAAAACTCACTTTTGATTTAGTTCCTGGCGGAGTTCGTAATCGCGGCGGCGCTAACGAGCAGTTTTGCGGTGCAGTTAAATACGAACAAAGTATTAAAAGTGTAAATGCTGTGCCGGGAGAATCAGCTTTAAAATATACTCCAATTCATGAAGAAAACGGAATGTATTTGTGGCTGAGCGATATATTTAATTATGCTGCCACAGAAAAAACAATTGAAGAGGACCGAGGTATACATGCATTAGAACCAGATGCTCCTAATAGAGATTTATATAAAAGCGGTTATCAGGACGAAACGGTTTTCTTGATTATAAATGATTTAGGTGAAAAAGAATATGTAACTCTCGAAAATTTAAAATGAAGACCTTATCTTTCTATTGTTCCTGCTAAAGAGTTAAAACCAGGAGCAGGGCAGACAGGACCTTACTTTATACCCGACTATTCTATTTCACGAAGCGGCGTAATTCCGCACGGAAGCACCATAACATTGTTAGGAGATCTAACTAGAGGCAAGTCAGGTTATTTAATTAATACTGCACCTGAATTTCCAGAAGGTAATGAAGCGTGGGAATACGATCACCTTTCTATTTCAAAAACTATGGGAGGTGCAGGAGCAAGTAAAAAAGAGCCTATAAATCTTGATAAAGCCCCGCCTGCATGGGTATTTGAAAAGCTTAACAAGGATAATGACCCTCAGGAAAACAGGATTTATACACAGCGAATTCTGGCACATCCGTTATATCCGTATTCAGTAAGACCGGACTTAAGACTGCGTGATTCTTTAAAAGGAGAAACTATAAAAAACCACGTACTTATTCAGATGTCATCTAAAAATAAAACGGGAGCGCAAGGCGGAATATTAAATGTTCCGTTTGTAAATCGTTTTGTTACTACAGTTGAAATGAACATGCGAATGTGGATTGAAACTGTTGAAGAAAATGGAAAAGAAATTCTGCAGCTGCAATACGAGCAGATCATATTTTTTGAATTTGATTTTGGAGATGACGGCGGTACAACAAGCTGGCCTCATATACAAGTAAATACACTTCGTAAAATCGAAGATGTTTCGTCAGAACAGAGACAATTAATGGAAGAACAGTTTCCATCTTCTCATAAAATAGAATCTCCTGCTTCAGGATGTCCTTATCATAAAGGTTAAAATTATTCTGGAGAAATAATTCAGAAACAAAAAAACACAAGAAAAAGAAAAGCCGATGAACAACTCATCGGCTTTACCAGTATTTGTCTATCCACATTCAACTTTGCATTAAGAAAGTTTCATCTGCAGTATCATCTTCCTCAAAATTTTCTGCTTCCTCTTCTTCCCAATCATTTTCGTCGTATTCTGACTCCATATCATCTTCAAGAAATTCATCTTCTAAATCGTCTAACTCAAGATTGTAATGATTATTAGCTGATAGTGTACTGGAAAGATTTCCCTGCAGATAATCATCATAATTCAATAAAAGCTGTTCTTCGTAAGCGGTTATATCTCCTGAATATTCTTCAGAATTATAATAGTAATTGTCAGAAATCATAATATATAAGTTTTAAATTAATAGACTGAGTTTTATCTAATTTTCTCAATTAGAATTATTTAAAAGTAAAACTTTTTATTTCTGTTAATTTATATAATTATGAAAATGAATTGCTTAATTCTCATTTTAGAAGATGACTTTCTATATCAATTTATCTTTGATTTCTTTATATTTAGAACGGCCTACAGGTAGTATTTCTCCATTTTTTAGTAACATCTGATATCGGCCTCCGGCTTCTACAACGAGCTTTTCTGCTTCATTCCAGCAGAGAATATATGATTTGTGTATTCGTTCGAATGTTATTGGCAGCAGTTTTTCCAGCGATTCCAGCGATTTGTCATGTAATTCTATACGGCCGTCATGTAAATGCAATTCTGTATAAATACCGGCGCCTTTTATGTATTTAATATCTTTGATAGTAATGAGTTTAATAGTTTTTGCTTTTTTTACTGCTAAAAACTGGATATCACTTCCCGCTTTTCTTTCTGGTACAGTATAACGGATAAAGGCCTGTGCAAGTCTGTTTTCGTCAAATGGTTTGGGCACAAAATCTAAAACGCCGTAATTAAATGCAGTAATAGCTTTGTCTGTATATGCTGAAATAATAATGGTTTGAAAAGATTTTGATACAACAGTCTGCAGGACATCAAATCCATCTTCACCATTTAGGTTTAAATCCAGAAGCAATAAATCAATTTCATTTTGATCGATTGTATTTAAGCCGTTTTCAACTGAATCAGAAAGAAAAATCTGGACATCTTTATTAAAAAAGCCTCTTGTCATTCTTTCAATTCGTTTTGCAATTCTCGCTTCGTCTTCAATAATTAGAATTTTCATTTTGTATCAAAAATTTTAATTTCTGTGAGCCATCCTTCTTCAACAGCAAAAGAATCAAACTGCCAGTTATTGCCATAACTTTCATTTAATCGGGCTTTTATATATTTAAAACCTGTTCCGCTGAGGTCGCTTTTCTTTTTATTTCGATTTTTTGCCACGGTGCGCAAAGTATATTGTTTGTATTTTCTTTCTCTTATAAAACTTAAACAGAAAGTAATCGAACCATCGTTTGAAGGTAAACTGTGTGTAATGCCATTTTCTATAATGGTGTGAATAATGGCAGGCGGAATCTCTTCATTTTCATCAATATTTTTTTCTTCCCATTTGTAACTCAATTCTTTTCGAAAAGACATTACTTCTAAATGCTTTTTGCATAATTCAATCTCTTGTCTTACAGGAATTAAGGTTTCTTCAGAAATGGAATTCATAATATCAAATTCGTCTGCCAGCGCCCGAATGAATACAATGCCCTGCTGCGGTGATTCTTCGATCCAGTCAATGAGCGAAGTAAGGGTATTGCGAAGAAAATGCGGCTGAATATTTTTCTTAACAAGTTCAAGCTGTAATCTGGACGAAAGTAATAACGATGCATTATGAGCTTCTTCTAAAGCTTTAGTTTTAATGGTATGCAGGTAAAGCATTGACAATACGATAATGGTAAAAGAGATAAACAATCCAAAATCATAAAATATAAATTTATTTACTACAATGCTGGCCAACAAGCCCGCAACTACTATTACTCCGCCTTTAATTTTTCTAAATGCCGCATCGACTGCAATAATAATAGAGACAAAACACATTACATAGCTAAAATATATGGCTGTTTTGTCGTAATGACCGTAATGTTTAACATAGATTATTACAAGACCTGCAAATAAAAGAAATAAAAATAACCGCTTTCTTTTAAAGCCAAACTGCAGCATAAAATACCATGGAACCAATATAGAAATTATAAAAGTAAGCAAGCCTACAATTTGCAGCCGTGTATAAAAGTGGGTATACGGAATGTCGATATAAAATTTTATGTATTCTATAATAAGCAGACAGAAAAAGAGCAGACAGATTATTGCGAAAAGCAAAACTGTTGCTTCTTTGCGAGTGCTGTTGATGTATAGAAAAAAATAATAAATTGATGCAATGAGAAAAGCCCCGGCCATGAGGTTCATAAAAGACATAACAATGAGCGGTGCGCGGTGCAGCCTTAAATAACTTTCGAGTTTTACGTCTATACCGCGCAGGGTTTCTCTAAGCTGTGTTTGTGTTCCTGTTATGGTTACAATATGTTTGCCTTTACCAGCCAGTTTTTCGGGTATTTGGTAATAGCTCATTTCTGTTCCCGGTACTTCGCTCTGACCAGATTTTGCCATTTTACCGTTGCTTCCCACTAATACACCGTCCCAATAAACGTCAAAAGCACCAAAAGCATTAATCTGCAGTCCCAGCGGAGCAGAGGGATTTTCTCGTTTATAAAGATCAACATCAATATTAACCTTAAATATAGAATCTGGTGATGAACCCAGATAATCATGTGGTTTATCATCATCTTTATAATAAGTTACATCAGATTTGACGAACTCCGTATACTGTTTACATGATGTAAACAATAGCAGTAAAAAAAAGGTAAAAAAAGCTGATCTATACATAGGATAAAGATAAAATAAATATCGAATTGCGAAGTGCATTTCAAAAGCTCTTAGAGCCGTTTGAATGTTTTAAAGAACACTGGTTTGTTTTATAAAGTAATCTTGTATCATAAAACCAATAAACATGAAAACAGTAATAACCAGTATTTTAATTTTATTAATTCCTATGCTTGGCCTTTCACAGCAAACAGTTGTTTCGGGTAAAGTTCAGGATAATGCAAATAAAGAAGCGATTCCTTATGCAACAGTGTCAATACAAGACAGCACATTAAAAACATTGGCAGTTGGTGTAACCGATGATAAAGGTGATTTTGTTCTTGAAAAACTGCCAAATGGCAAAATGACAATCACTTTTAGTTACATTGGATATCAAAATTACAGCCGAACATTTGAAATCATTTCGGGCAGGCCAAAAATTGAATTAGGCACAATTGATTTGCATTCTGATGCAGTTCAATTAAACGCCGTTGAAATTACAGGACAAAAATCGAGTGTGAGCTTAAAACTTGATAAAAAAGTTTTTGAAGTTGGTAAAGATGTGCTTTCGCAGAATGGTTCTGCACATGATGTTTTAAATAGTGTTCCGTCTGTAACCGTTAGTCCAACTGGCGGCGTAAGTCTTCGCGGTAACAGCAGTGTATTGGTGTTAATTAACGGACGACAATCTGGTTTAACACAAAATAATGCCCTTGACCAAATTGCAGCCGATCAAATTGAACGTATTGAGGTAATAACCAATCCTTCATCTCGATATGATGCTTCCGGTTCGGCAGGGATTATTAATATTATTTTAAAGCGAAACAAAAAAAGCGGTTTTAGCGGTCAGGTTCGATTAGTGGCAGGATCTCCAAATGACAGCCGTCTAAATCCAAGCATCAATTTTAAATCAGATAAAATCAATATTTTTTCAAATTTTGGGATACGTTCTTCAGATTATGTTGGTTTATATACCACAAACCAGACTACTACAGATAATGGCAAATCAAATTATTTAAACCGAGTGCAAAACGAGGATCGTCATGACGATGGAAAATTAATGTATTTTGGAGCCGATTATTATATAGATGAACATCGAACTATTACAGCGGCGTTTTTAAAAAATGCTACAGAAGATGATGATAAAACTCATTTATTATACAATTACGGTCAGGCCGAAAATGTAAAAGACAGTGTTTTAGCAAGAAAAGGCAAATCATTAGAAAAAAGAGATTACAACCAATTAGAATTTAATTATACCCAGACTTTTAAACGTCCGGCAAAAAAATGGACAATTGACGTTCAGTATGATTGGTGGAACAGCGATAAAAACTGGAATCTTTCGACACAGCGTTTGTATCCAGAAACATTGGCTTATCCCGGTATTCGGACTAATTCAGTAGGAAATAGTAAAGATCTGCTTGTTCAGAGTGATTTTGTACAGCCGATAGATACAATTTCAACATTTGAAGTTGGTGTTAAAACGGAGATTCGTAAAGTTTCAAGTCAATTTTTGGCAGAACAGCAAGAAGATGATATTTGGAAAATCTATCAAAATATTGATAACGATTTAAAGTATACAGAAACAATTGCCAGCGGATATGCGCAATACAGCAGTAAAATTAAACGATTCAGCTATATGTTTGGACTGCGAACAGAGTTTACCAAAATTTCGATTACAGATAGTAAAAACACATATAGTGATGATAAAAATTATAATAGATTATTTCCAAGCGTTAATTTGAGCTATAAGTTTGATGCATCAACTTTACAGTTAAATTACAGTAAGCGCATCAATCGTCCGCCCTTATATGCTTTATACCCTTTTAATGAAGTAACAGATTTAAATGCACAATATGTTGGAAATCCAGATCTTAATCCATCTTATACAGATGTTTTTGAGCTGGCTTTTCTTAAAACATGGAAAAAATTTACTTTAAATTCGTCTGTTTATTACCAGTGGGAAAGCGGTTATATACAAGATTTTACCTATCGCGAAAACAATATTTTTTATACAACACCTATTAATATTCAACATGAAATACGAAGCGGTATTGAACTTTCAACCTTATATAATCCTGCAAAATGGCTTCAGGTAAATATGGAAATGAATTTTTATCATTTTAAACAAAAAGGAAGTTATCAAGATGAAGACCTTAATTATGAAGGAAAGACTTTTACCGGACGTTTAAACACACAGATTAAACTGCCTGCAAAATTTAGTTTTCAGGGACGTTATAATTTTCGCGGAGCGCAGCAAAATGCACAAACCAAAAATGATCCCCTGCAATCGCTTGATTTTGGGTTAAGTAAAGTTTTATTGAAAGATAAAGCGACTATTGTATTTGATGTTACAAATGCATTTGATCTGCGTCAAAACAAAAGCACTACAATTGGTGATAATTATTACCTAAATGTGAATAGCATACCTAATGCGGCCCGATACAGACTTAGTTTTGTGTATCGTTTTAACTTAACGGATCCAAAAGGAATTAGACAAGCAAATAACGCGAACCGCAATTAATCTTTCAGGTTCATAAAAAACATGCTTAATTTTTTAAGCATGTTTTTTATTTAGTTAAACTCCTGTTTTAACATTTATAGGAGAGGTGTTATTAACCTTTGCCCATTTAGTATCATTGACTTTATTTGTTGCTATTACTGAATGATTGAATCTTAAAATATCATTCCAGTCTTTCTCTTTGTCAACATCGTACACACGCGTAATGCGGGTTGAAGGTCCGCTGTAAGAATACTTTAAACCTTTTGATTTTGACATATTATAAACAACAATATTATTAATATCCTTTTCATCATCAATATCTATATCACTAAAACAGCGTCGGTCTAAAATATCAGTATTAGAGTATCTTTTTTTCCATCCCTTGTTTCCGCTCAGGCAAAAAATAAATTTGCCTAACATATCACCAATTTTATGCCAGCCGTAAACTCTGGCATTATCATATAATCCGGCTTTTCTATCTGGCATCATAGCATTTGGCATAAAGATTTTATCATCTCCAAAATACTGCTGCAAATACGTATCGATTTCTTCATGAAATCTGGCATATCCTCCGAATTTACTTTTTATGTCTATAGTAACAAAAACCGGGTAATGTAATTTATTGGCTTCGTGCCAGGTTTTTAGAATGTCAAGAAAATATTTCAATTTGATTTGACGTCCATTTGAATGACTTACAGTAAAATATCCTTCCTGTATAGAGCTATACGGAACATATTTTGAGGAATGCCTCCAAATGTCGAGTTCGAGTCCCAAGCATCCATCTTTTGCAGGATCATTTGGATCAAACAATAATTGAGTAGGCAGAGCCGGCAATACATCAACATAACTGTTATGTGAAGCCTTAATTTGAATTTGATTATAAAGACGATCTTTTAGTTCCATAGTTTTTTTATTTAGGGGTTAATAAAATAATAAAGAGGAATGAAGTTCGAGAGATAAGCATCTTGCTGCCGACTTAAAAAAAGTCCGCATAACTTCTTTAGATTTCTATAGTTTAAAACTACTATTTTTCGTTTCGCTGGTTAAAAAAAATGTTCTAAAGCACCATTTTTTTGTTATGAAACCCGATAATTTTCTTAAGATTTTGAAAGAGGAGTTTTGGCAATAAATAAGGAGCCGTTTTTTAGTTCAATTTTAAAGAATAGTGTTAGTAACTCATTCGGTTAATTAAATACCTATTATTTACCGTCTTTTTTGGTTAATATGTTTTTTTAATACTAAAATACTGCGTTTAATGTATTTTCAAGACTTTAGTATACCCAAAAACGTATTTTAATATCCCTACTTTAAATCAAATTTGCGGTGAAATCATAATGTGATTCAGCCAGCACAGTAATGATTTCCAAAACTAACTATCAATAACCAAAATTTCAAACCAAAAATGAAAAATCACTTTAGGATTAAAAAAGGTTCTAATTGTGTATCTGAATTTAATTTGAAAAAGAAAATGATGATATTATCGCTATTGTTTTCTTTATTTCAGGTTTCTGGATACGCCATTAGTTCTACAAGTACAACTGTATCTTCAAATGTACTTCAAACAGAAATTAAAGGACAGGTAAATGACGAAAATGGTATGCCATTGCCGGGAGTTACTGTTTTAGAAAAAGGAAGTAAAAATGCTGCTTTAACAGATTTTGACGGAAAGTTTTCTTTAAAAGTAGAGAATCCTAATTCTGTATTACTAATATCTTTTTTAGGCTATACGACTGCCGAAGTCAGCCTAAAAGGTAAAACTTCAATTACTGTAAAAATGCAAAAAGCAACAACTTCATTAGATGAGGTAGTTGTTGTAGGTTATGGTAAAATGAAGAAAAAGGATTTAACGGGAGCAATTGTTCAGGTTTCGCCTGATAAATTAGTAAACCAAAATCCGCAGACGGTTCAGGATATCTTAAGAGGTACTCCCGGAGTAAGAGTAGGGTATGATCCTTCTGCAAAAGGAGGCGGGAGAATACAAATTCGTGGTCAGACTTCTGTATATACTGCCAGTAATAATAAGGATGATAAATACGGACCTCATAATGACCCGCTTATTATTTTAGACGGAATGCAGTTTTATGGTGAACTTTCAGAAATTAATCCTGATGATATTGCACAGCTTGATATTTTAAAAGATGCTTCGGCAGCATCTGTATACGGATCGAGAGCAGCAGCAGGGGTTATTCTTATTTCAACTAAAAAAGGTAAAACGGGTAAACCTATGGTTAGTTTTACTACTAACACAACGATCAGCAATAAAAGTGCCTATCGTAAAGTGTATTCTCCAGAAGGATATTTAAAATATCGTGAAGACTGGGAAACTGCCCAAACGTATGGTGTTAATACTGCAACTGGCCAATACGAAGCATTTATAACAGGAACAGTTGCAAATGGCAGACCCGGGTATTTTTCAAATCCAAATGATTTATCAAAATGGGGCATTACCGAAGCACAATGGCTGGCTTATCAGCCAACAGCTCAAACAGTCGGAAAAAGCAGTAAAGAAGTTTGGGGAGCGCGTTTAGGACTAAATTTTGATCCTTCGCTGATGGCAAATTTCCTGGCTGATAAAACACACGACTGGAGTAACAGTTCTTTTAGAACAGGAATTAATCATGATAATAATTTGAGTATTTCCGGTGCAGGTGACCGAGTAAATTATTATATGTCTTTTGGTTATTTAACTTCAGAAGGAGCGATTGTTGGAAATGATTACAAATCAGCTCGTTCTAACATGAAAGTTGATGCTAAAGTTACGAACTGGCTTGAACTTGGATTAAACGTTAATTTTCAGGATCGATCAGATGGAGATATAACTCCTTCTTTAGGTACAAACGCTGGAGATAATAATATGATGAGAACCAGCCCGTTTGGAACTTTTATAGATGCAAATGGCAACTACGAAAGACAGCCGATGGGAAAAAATGTCTCAGGACAAAATTATAACTATTACTACGAGCGTCAATTTATTGAAAAAGAGACAGGATATACAACATTAAATACCATTTTCAATGCTAAAGTAAGTCTTCCTTTAGGTATTACTTATACTTTTAACATTGCGCCTCGTTATCAGTTTTTTCATGATCGTTATTTCAGATCTACGCAGAACCCAAACTGGCCTGCAGCTACTACAGGTGTAAACAGAAACAATTCAACAAGATTTGATTATAACCTGAATAATAACTTAACATGGGATTACACGATTGCTCAAAAACATCATATTATAGCCACTTTTGTTCAGGAAGCTGAAGAACGCCGTTTTTGGTCAGATGGAATGGATGCTTATAATATCCAGCCTTCAGATGCTTTAGGTTTTCACCTCGTGAATACAGCCACGATGGCGAATAGTGCGCTTAGATCAAACGATACACATGAAACGGCAGATGCGTTAATGGCAAGACTTTTCTATTCATTTGATAATCGTTATATGCTTACAGCGACTATTCGCCGTGATGGATATTCAGCATTTGGAGCTTCAAATCCTTATGCAGTTTTCCCTTCTTTTGGGGTTGCATGGAACTTTAAAAATGAAAAATGGTTTAACTGGGATGCTATGAGTACTGGTAAATTGCGTTTGTCTTGGGGTAAAAATGGAAACAGAACACTTGCTGATCCCTACATTTCTTTGGCAAACCTGGTAAATACCGGAACAATGGGGTATTTAGATCCTTCTGGAAAAGCACTTGAATTGAAATATTTAGCGCTTGACCGTATGGCAAATCCAAATCTGGAATGGGAAAAAACAACATCAACAAACATTGGTATTGATTTAGGTTTCTTAAATGACCGTATTACTGCTACTGTAGATGCTTACAGAGCCTCTACACGTGATATGATTATGAGTCAGTCATTACCTGGTTTTACAGGATTTTCATCAATTGCTACCAATCTTGGAGAAGTTCAAAATCAAGGTATTGAATTGAGTCTTAATACGCTTAATATGAAAAGAGAAAATTTTGAATGGCGTACTACGTTTGGAATATCTTACAACGAGAACAAAATTGTGTCATTGTATGGCAATATGGTAGACATTAAAGATGAAAATGGTAATGTTATTGGAAGACAAGAAGGAAATGATTCTGCAAATGGATGGTTTATAGGAAAATCAATTACTCAAATTTGGGATTATAGAATAACTGGAATCTGGCAGAAAGATGAATGGAAAGAGGCTCAAAAATACGGACAGCGTCCTGGAGATCCAAAAGTTGCCAACAGTTATACGGCAGATGATGTAGATGCGGTAGATGCAGATGGAAACCCTTATAAAAAAGCAGTTTATAATGAAAAAGACAAACAGTTTTTAGGAAACTCAAATTCTCCTGTACAATGGTCGCTGCGCAATGATTTCAAGATTTATAAAAATTGGGATTTGGGTATCAGTATGTATTCTAATATGGGAGGAAAGTCACTTAACTCAAATTATATGAATACTTTCAACGATGCGAGTTTATATAAATTCAATTTCAATCCTTATGTAAATCCGTATTGGACACTTGACAATCCAACTAATGAGTGGGCGCGTCTTGATGCTAAAGGACCTGCTGGGACTCCGGTTGCGCCGGGAAGATTGTACGACCGCAGTTTTATTCGTCTGGATAACATTTCGTTAGCTTACACGCTTCCTAAAGATATTTTAGATAAAGTACATATTAAAAGTATAAAAATTTATGCTTCGGTTCAAAACGTTGCAACATGGTCTGCTTCTAAAGAATGGAAATATTACGGAGATCCAGAAACAGGCGGACTGGCTACAAGACAGTTTAATTTAGGTTTTAATTTCCAACTTTAAAATTACTCAACAATGAAAAAATATATAAAACATAAAATTACAAGACTATTGCCTTTCGCAGTATTGGCAGTGCTTTCCAGCTCTTGTTCAAAAGATTTTCTTGACTCAGATCCGCTTTCGTTTTACGAACCGGGAACTACATTTTCTACAGAAGCCGGATTACAGGCAACTTTAGCATTGTGTGATAAACAGCTGCGTAATAATTATATTCACTTTGGTTATTCTGGTGTGAGTGTGCCAATTGGTACAGAATATCTTTTCTCAGACATGGCACAGTATGGAAAAACTGACACAGGCAGTAATATTGCTGATTATGCCAATACTATCGTTCCTACTGGAGATTTTAGAAGAGATGCAGGCGGTGAATCTATTTATCTTGGATTTATGTGGACAGAAGCCTATACAGGTATCAAAAATGCTAATACTGTATTGACCTATATTGGTAATGTGACAAGTTTATCTGCAGAAGTTAAAAATAAATATATCGGTCAGGCTTATTTTCACAGAGCATATCGATATCTTAATCTAGTCTATCAATTTGGGGATATTCCGCTGATCACTAAAATTTTGGAAGTTCCCAAGCAGAGTTATTATTCTACAAAAAAAGAAGCCATAATTGAAATGATTACGGCTGATATGGAGAAAGCTGTAGAATGGGTGCCTGAACAGGCAAAAATAGGTTATGTAGGTATGATTAGTAAAGGTGCCTGCCGTCAGTTATTGATTAAATGTTATTTAGCATCCGGAAGATTTGCCGATGCTGAAGCACAAGCCAATATTTTGATTAATCAATCTGGTTATTCTTTGGTGCAGAATACTTTAGGAATATTTGATCCAGGAGGAAACCCAACGGCATGGCCAATTACAAGAAATGTAATCTGGGATTTGCACAGACCTGAAAACAAAGTGATTTCTGCAAATACAGAGGCTATTTTGGTAGCACCAAATGGAGGAGCTCAGTCATTTTTAGCGTTTTCTTCAATGAGAATTTTTGGTCCAAACTGGAATGATGCCAACTTAATTACTCCTGACGGAAAAACAGCAGCGCCTCGTTTTCCATTGACGGATAAAACCAATTATAATGCAAAGTATGATTATCAAAGAGCAATTGGACGTGGTATTGGTACAATCAGCGGTTCTTATTACTCACAGCATCCTATGTGGGTTGTAAACGGTTTTGAAGATAAGGTAGATCTTAGACATAACAGTACTGTTGGCAACTGGGTAAATATGGAAGATCTTAAATATGCTCCTGGAGCTGGCGGAAGTGCAGCGTGGGCTGGCCAAAATTTTAGAATGAAAGATGCATCTGGCAAGTTGTTAGCGCAGGATTCTATTCGTGACTGGTTTGATTTCCCGCATTATAAAATCTTTTATCACGATGTTGTGGCCGAAGCTAATCCGGCAGCAAATGATTTTCAAGGAGCTACTGCAGGAGCAAGCGCGCACATGTATATTTATCGTTTAGCCGAAACTTATTTGTTACGTGCCGAAGCCCGTTTTTATCAAGGCAATGTTTCAGGTGCAGCTCAGGACGTAAATGCTGTAAGAACAAGAGCAAAAGCTTCACAAATGTATACTACAGTAACTATTGGTGATATTTGTGCAGAAAGAGGAAGAGAGCTTTATATGGAAGAATGGAGAAATGTTGAGTTAAAACGTATTTCACATTGTCTTGCGCTAAGCGGAAAACCAGATGAATGGGGAAATACGTATAACAAAGACACTTGGGATAAACAAGCTGGGAAAGACGCATCTGGAGGAAGTTATTGGTGGCAGCGTATTGTTCATTATACCCTTTACAACAAATATCCGGGAGGTATTTCTTTAAAACCAGGTGTAAAGTTTTATTCTATGGATAAACGCAACAATTACTGGCCAATTCCATTTAGACTTGCAATAGAGCCTAACATTAGAGGCCAGTTAAGCCAGAATTTTGGTTATGACGGATACAATGCAGGAGTAAAAGTTTGGGATAAATGGCAGGATGCTGTTGATGACGAAAGTAAAATTTAAATCTCTTTACTTAAATTTTTTAAATACCATAAAGGCGGCCAATTGGCCGCCTTTATTTATGGTATGGAAGAATTTTTAACTGAATTATTCTTCTGATTCTGTAAATTGGTTAAGTCCGTATTATAAAATACCATAAAAAGTAAACCTGCAAATCGTAAGGACTTGCAGGTTTTATGTTGATTAAGCAGAATTAAAAAGAATCGTTTTGCAGCGAATATAAGAAACCAAAAAAAGTGTGTTTATTCACGAATTGATGTTTTATCCTGAAGCGTCATTTTGGCAATTTCATCTTTTCTTTTAAAAGTAACGCCATTATGTTTTTTGATATACTCTATTAAATCAGAAGTAGTTTTAACCATTTGCGGTGTACCGCCAATTCGGTCGTGAAAACTGATAGAAAGCTGTCTTCGCTTAAATTCACTTTCTGCATAAAGCTGATCAAATTCTGCCTTAACCTGATTAAAAAATTGATCTGAAGAAAAGTTTTTGCCCTCAATCAAAACAATATCATTGCAGCGAATTGTATAAGGAACAACTGTAAAATCTTTTTTATTAACCTGAATAATGAAAGGCTCATCTCTGCTTAAATCATCTATATGATAGGTAAAACCCAACTCCTGAAGAATTTTTAAAGTGTTTTCTCCGCGTCGAAGCCAGTTGGCATTGTATCCAACGGCAGTAAAACCCGTAACACTTTTTATAGCATCAGCTCCGGCTTTGATGAACTTTTTTTCTTCGTCGTAAGACATGGCATATTGCGAACTCCAGTTCATTCCGTGAGCAGCAGCTTCATGTCCGCGCTGTACAATTTCTTTTGCCAGCTGTGGATTTTGCAAAACAGCTGAGCCCACCATATGCGAAGTTACTTTTATTCCGTGTTTGTCCCAGTTGTCCAGCATTCTCGGAATTCCTTCTTTATAACCGTATTGATACCAGGTTTCGGCAGGAAAGTCATTATAGCCTTTCTGCATGTTCTGCGGAAACGGACTTTCAGCATTTTGAGGCTGTCCGCCCGCTTCAAACTGCATAGAGACAGAAACTACTAATCTAGATCCGTCTAACCATTTATTTGATGTTTCTAATTCCATTTTTTCTTTATTTATAGGAGTTGAAAAAGTCTCAACAGGATTTGCTATCATCGCCGCACTTGTCAATCCCGCCATTTTTATAAAATTTCTTCTTGTTGTCATTGCATGAATATTTTAATTGTAAATAATACTCTAAGTATATATTATTGAAAAAGTTTTAAATACATAGAAACATAGATTTTGATATAATTTGAGAATACGAAAGAGAAATATCTCTCTGTTACATAGTTCCAACAACACTTTTGGATGATTTTTTTGGTTTCACGCAGATTCGGCAGATTTGAGCAGATTAAATATTTTGAAATCTGTGTTAATCTGCTTAAATCATTTTAAATCTGCGTGAAATAATTCAATAAGCTATGTTTATTTAAACAAGTGAAACGCCTTTATAGATACAGTAAACCTATGTCTCTATGTATTTAAAAAATGATGTGCAAAGAGTTGTTAAAACTTGATCTGTGCTGTAACCCCCGTAAAAAACATATTTTTTCCAGTTCCAGCAGCTTTTAGAAAATCCCCAGCTTTAAACCAAGTTGCCTCAATACGGAAATATAAATATTGATTAGGAGTGTAGATAATTTCACTTTCTAACTGTTTTCCAATCTCTTTGGCTTCGGTTGCGTCGCCAGGATAAATCATAATCGTGTTTGGACCATAAATTCCGTCCTGATTGCTGTATCTCCAAAACATATCATAATCAATAACCCAATCGATATTTTTGGCCAGTTCAAGACTAATAGAAGGATGGAAGTCAACCAAGTTTGAAGGCCCGATAACCGAAGCCAATCCAAAATAAGCACCTCTAGGAAACAACGGATTAAAAGTATTTAATTGATTATCTCCATTTGTTTTATCACCGCTGATTAATTCTACTTTAAATCCAAATTCAGGTTTTAAAACTACCGATGTAAATCGGTATCCGGTATTTAGAGAAACCGTCCAGGCCTTAATATCTTTAGATTCAATATTGCCAAACTGATAAACCGCTTCGGCATCATAACGCCATTCATCATATTTTCCCCAAATACGGGTTCCAACAGAATGTCGTAATTCTTTTCCGCCCGCATCATCAAAATTCGCATTTGCCCTTTGATATCCCAGATAATACAAATCAATATTTTTGATTGCCAGAATTTTATTGATAACAAAATAACTTCCCCAAAACTGTCTTTTTTTATTCGAGTAATCATCAAAAATACCGTCTTGTGCGACAACATAATGACTGTAAAATAAATCGGCTCGATAATTATTGAAACCTAAAACAGTTTTCACGGCATCAAACGATTGACGGTTATTTGGTCCATCCCGAACCGCAACTAAACGTTGAGAACCATAACTCAATTCCTGTCTTCCAGCTCTAAAAATCAATTGTTTATTTTTTTCTAAAATAAGATTAATATCTACAAAACCCTGATGCACTTCAAGCGGGTCGCTGTCAACCGGACTCGGATCAATTCTTCCGTTGGCATTACTGCTTTGTAATTGGATAAATGCCCTGAAATATTTGCTCGAATGAAAATCTGCATGAAGCAGTAAACGGTTTAAAATGTAACCGTCTGGATCTTGAGGATCGTCGCCCCATTTTTCATTTTTGGCATAGAAATATTGATACCGAATCTCTCCTCCAAAACTCAAATACGTTTTCCCCGAGGAGGAGAGCGGCAGGTATTTCATGGTTTTATACCAATTATTTTTAACCGTATCTTTTTGCAAAACTTCATAATTTTCATCAAAACGCAGTGGTTTAAAATCAGGATAATGCTGCGCCTGGAGCTGTATGCAAAAAAGAAATAATAGGATATTTTTTTTCATGGCTATTTGCCTAAACTGTTTTTCTTGATATCGTTGTAAGCGTTCGGAATATTGAAATTGTAATGCAGCCAGTTAAAAAGCACATAACCTTTATCAAATTCTTTCATTGTAACAGCAGCTTTAACTTCGTCTAATGTTTCACCTTTTTTAACGGCATTTTCAACATTAGTTTTCAAAGCGTTTACATAATCAATCGTATATTTTATGCCTTGTTTGTTTGTAATTCTGCCGTGGCCCGGAACCACAACATCATTGTCGCCAACCATGTCGTAAATTTTTTGAAGATTACGGACTGGCTCTAAAAAATAACCATCAAACAGCCACGGAATCGCTGGACTTTCAGCAATAAAAGGATTTCCAGCCCACAAAACATTCTTATCTGAATCTTTCAGAAAAACAAACAAATCTGCGGGAGACTGCGCTGTGCCCACATTAATAATTTCTACAATTTTACCGCCGCCCAAATCCAGTTTTAAGCTTTGATTTACTGCAATGGTAAGATCAGCAGGACGATATACACTTTGCTCAATACCGCGGTCTTTTCCAAAAAGCATAATCATAAATTGTTTAATTCCGTCGTAGTTCTTGGCGAGATTTTCTTTACAGAATTCATTTTGAATCAAAATAGTTTCTTTTGGAAGAAGGTAATTTCCAAAACAATGATCGCCGTGATCACTAGTATTTACAGCATAAACAATAGGTTTTGGAGTAACAGAACGAATTAATTTATACAATTGATCGTATAATCTTTTGCTTAGCATCGTTTCGATTAACAAAACGCCTTTATCACCCACAATAAAACCCGCAGAAGTAGCCTGCGGAATTCCCTTTGTAGTTTCGGTTTCGGTCGTTGCTGGTGAAATCGCATACACATTATCCGAAATTTTATGCAATTGCAAAGTCACTTTGTTAGCATCCCAAATTGGCACTTCTGGCGGCATTGGAAATTGTGCATACGTATGCTGCACTAAAAACAACAGCAGTAATATTATAATAGGGTTTATCTTTTTCATGGTTTACTATTTATAATGTTTTAAAAGTTGGTCCAAGGATGAAAAGAATTGAAACGGATTTTTGCTGATGAATAAAAAAATAGTCAGTAACAATCCGTTTAAACCTGCGTCATCTGTGTGCTGTCATCTCTGATATCCACCAAAATATTTCACAGGAGACCAATCCGGAATTACGGCTGGAATCTCAGGATTTAGGTCTTTATATTCCGCGGAAGCGTAAACAACTTTGCCATTCACAACAGTCAAAACCGATTCTATTTTTCGAATATCATCGGGTTTAACCGAAAAATAATCATCAGATATAATGGCTAAATCAGCATACATTCCTTTTACAAGTTTTCCTTTGTCTTTTTCTTCACCCGAAAACCAGGCACTTCCAGAAGCATACAATTGCAAAGCTGTGAATTTATCTAAAACCTGATCTTTCGGCCAAAACTGCATACCGCCAATTGTTTTTCCTGTAAGAAGCCAATGCAAAGACATCCACGGATTGTAAGTTGAAATTCGGGTTGCATCGGTTCCCATTCCCACAGGAATTCCCAATTCCAGCATTTTCTTGATAGGAGGAAGCTGGGTTTTTGGAGCTCCGTACATTTTGTTGTACAATTCTCCCTGATAATACATTCTAAATTGCACCGCAATGCCGCCTCCCAATTTTTTAACACGTTGCAGTTCAGATGGCGTAATCGTTTCGGCGTGATCAAAAAACCAGCGTAATCCGTTAAACGGAATTTCCTTATTTACTTTTTCAAAAACATTCAGCATTCTGTCAATCGATTCGCCGTAAGTAGCGTGAAGTCGGAAAGGCCATTTGTTTTTAGCCAATAATCTGATAATTGGTTCCAGATCTTTTTCCATTTCATCGGACAAAACAATTCTGGGTTCCAGAAAATTTTCAAAATCAGCTGCCGAAGCTACGATGTTTTCTCCCGCGCCTTCTTCTACATAACCATTTGGAACTATTAAATTGTCATTTTTATTGATCTGAGTTTCAGCTGCCCATTTCTCATAATCCTGTAATTCTTTGCCTTTTTGCTGAGCGAATAAATAATATGAAATTCGCAGGCTCAGTTTATTTTGTTTCGCCAGTTCTAAAGACGTAACATAATCAGCAGGATAGTTTTGACTTCCTCCGGCAGCGTCAATTATACTTGTAAGTCCAAAACGGTTTAGTTCGTGATTAAACTGTATGGAACTATTGATACGTTCTTCGGGAGTTAATTTTGTGGTTAATCCTAATGTGGTATAAATTGCTTTAGGTGTTTCTTTGGCGTACATTAAACCAGTTAAATTTCCGTTTGCATCCTGTTCCAGAAGACTTCCTTCATATTTAGTATCTTTTGTGTATTTTAAAACTTCAATCCCTTTTTTATTCAGGAAAGCTTTTCCATATAAATAGGTTATAAAAACAGGTTTATCAGGAACGGCAGCATTGATTTCGTCAATTGTAGGCTGTCTTTTTTCTTCAAACTGAAATTCATTCCAGCCGCCAATTACTTTAATCCAAACGCCTTCTGGAGTTCTTGCTGCTTGTTCTTTCAGCATTTCCATAGCGCGTTTTAAGGTTTTTACACCATCCCAGCGCAATTCAGAATTATAATTCAAACCTTCACGAATGACGTGCATATGACTGTCATTCAATCCCGGAATTACTGTTTTTCCTTTGGCATCAATTAATTTTGTTGCTGAGGATTTATAAGCCGAGAGAATATTTTTCTCTGTTCCCGTATCCAGAATAATTCCGTCTTTTATTGCAATTGCCTGAACAAATTCGTTTTGTTTCTGCATGGTTGCAATTTTTCCGTTGTAGATAATCAGATCTGCTTTTTGCTGAGCTTGAGATGACAAGCCCGCAGAAAGCAATAGAATTAATAATATTTTTTTCATGATTTTAGTTGTTTAATCCTTTGCGGGTAATTTTTCAACACATAGAAACATTCCCGATAGCTATCAGCATTGAAGGTTTAAAAAGGCGTTTCACTTGTTTAAAAAACATAGTTGGCTATGTGTTAGAAACTAGTTTCTTTTTAATCACTTTTCTATAAATAAAAATCTATGTTTCTATGTGTTGAAATAAAAAACACAACGGGTTATTTAGCCAAGAAAAAGGCAAGTAAATCTTTTTGTACCTGAGCAGTATTTTCCTGAACAAGCCAGTGTCCTGCGCCAGCAATTTTTGATTCTGTAACATTTTCTGCAACTAATTTTGAATGGTCTTTAAGGAAAGCTGCCGCAAAATATTCGCCGCCCATTGCTAATAATGGCATTTTTAGTTTTTTCTTTGCGAAAACCAGATTGTCTTTTCCGTCTTGGTCAAATGCGCCAAACCATTTAAAAGCAGCAGTTGTACCTCCTTCAACAGCATAAGCTCTGATAAATTCTGCAGATTCTTCTGGAGTAAAAGGATCTTTTACGTGACCTACAACCGGCCAGAAATTAGTTAAGAATTCTTTTTCTTTTCCTTTTACAATATCTCCCGATGCCGGCCATGCAAAAAATCCAAACCACCATGCAGATCCTTTAACATTCGTCCAAACTGGCTCAATTCCAGGTAAAAGAGCATCCATTAAAGCTACTTTTTTTACGCTGTCGCCATATTGTGCTGCATAAGCGTAAGCGACCATAAGTCCGATATCATGTCCAGCCAGATTGATGTTTTTATAACCAAGCTGATTTACTAATTCATGAATATCAGATGCCATTGTTTTTTTATCGTAACCGCTTTCTGGTTTGTCAGATTCACCAACACCTCTTAAATCTGGAGCGATAACGGTAAAATGTTTGGATAATTCTGGTAATAAACGATTCCACATATACCAGTTCTGCCCAAATCCGTGAACTAAAACTAACGGATCTCCTTTACCGCCAATTACGTAATGAATTTTGATTCCGTTTACAGTGGCAGTGGCATGTTTAAAGTTTTCCGGAGGATTTGCCGGTGCTGCCTGCGCTGTTTCGGTTGTTTCTACAGGTTTAGATTCTGCCGCAGGTGTTTCTTCTGCTTTTTTATTACAGGAAATTAATACCAGCAGTAAAATTGCAAAGCCAAATAACTGTGCCGATTTACTTTTGAAGTTTAAGAATGACATGTTTAATAAATTCGTTTTCATGATTTTAAAATTTTAATTAGTTAAAAAATAATTGGTTATTATGAAATTTGTACCGGAAGTTTTTCGATCCAGTTTTGTATGTAAAGCGCGATTTCCTGCCAGCCCGGCTGATTTAAAACAAAGTGGTTTCTTTCTGGAAAAACCTTGTAATCTGTCACAGAATTTTTGTCTGTGTATTTTTTGTAGTTAGAATAGTTAAGAGATTCAGGAATAGTATGATCGATTGATCCTGCAATTAGTAACAATGGTTTATGCGGAGCATTAAAATCTACTCTTGCTGTTGATGTAATGGTATCCCGAACGATTAATTTTGATTCAGGAATTGCAAAATCGCAATAGGCTTTTTCCTGCCATTCTTCGGGCATTCCGTTTGTAAAAGCATACTGCCACTGACTAAAACTCATCATAAATGTTTTTTTAGTCGAAGTAAAAAAGCCAAGCGGACCCCAGCCTGCTTTTAAAAAGGAGAATTTAAAAGTCATAATTCCCTGCGGAGGAACCGAATGTATTGCAATTGCAGCCGATGCGAGATTACGCTGCAACAGTATTTGTGCTGTAAGTCCGCCAATAGAATGTCCTATGATAATAGGTTTTTGAGGTAAATTTTTAGCGATATCTTCAAAATATTCGATCAATTGAGACAATCGAAAACTGGCAACCTGCGGATCAGGATGACGTTCGCGTAAAACTTCTACAGGAGCGTCTTTGTAGGGCCATGAAGGAGCTAAAGTTTTAAAGCCTTTGTTTTCGAAAAAAACTTTCCATTCGTCCCAGCATTTATTACTTACAAATGCACCTGTAATAAAAAGTATCGTAGTAGGGTTTTCAGTCAGCATAATACATGTTTTAGTGTTATGCCAAACTGTAAACTAAAATCAAACCTGTTTTGTAACTGTTTGTTTTTTAGTTGTTTATGTATTTAGTACTGATTTTAAGCGAACTATATTTCGTCGTATAACGAAAAATGAGCAACGTAATACCGTTTGTTTAATTAACAATTAACAATTAACAATTATCAATTATCAATTCATAATTCACCATTAAAAATGGCTTCTTTTGATGCCGAGTTTTTGCATTCTGGATGCCAGTGTAGTAGGAGGAAGACCGAGTATTTCTGACGCTCCGCCGGCACCTCTGATTCTTCCATTGCATTTTTCTAAAACATTGATGATGTGTTCTCTTTCGTTTTCCTGAATCGTTTTAAAGAACCATTCAGTAGATTTGTTATTTGTTTTTATTTCGTCAAAAGCCGGAAGCGGAATATGTTCAATAGTATCTGTTTTTGCTAAAAGAATACTTCTCTCAATAAGATTTTCGAGTTCTCTAATATTTCCGGGCCATTGGTAAGATAAAAGACTCTTTAATGCGCTTTCTGCTATTTCGGTTACATTTTTTCCCGTTTTAGCGCTATATACTGCTATAAAATGACGTGCCAAAAGTCCAATATCTTCTTTGCGTTCTCTTAACGGCGGAAGCTGAATAGGAAATACATTTAATCTATAATATAAATCAAGTCTAAAACGGCCGTCTGCAACCTCTTTTTCCAGATTACAATTGGTTGCTGCAATTATCCTGACATTTACTTTTATAGGCATATTGCCGCCAACACGTTCGATTTCTTTTTCCTGAATGGCGCGCAGTAATTTTGCCTGCATTTCAAGAGGCATATCTCCAATTTCGTCCAGAAATAAAGTTCCGTTATTAGCTTGTTCAAATTTACCAATTCGTTTTTCTGTTGCTCCTGTAAAAGAGCCTTTTTCATGCCCAAACAATTCTGATTCGATAAGACTAGGAGGCAGAGCAGAACAATTAATTTTTACGAACGGATCATTTTTTCTGCCAGATAATTGTTGGATACTATTAGCAATACTTTCTTTTCCGGTACCGCTTTCGCCTGTAATTAAAACAGTTGTATCTGCCGGAGCTACTTGTATAATATGATCAAATAATTTTAAAAGCATGGGACTTTTGCCCACAATAGATTCAAATCCAGATATTTTTGTACTTTTTCCGGTATTATTTGCAGAAGATTTTTTTTGATCTAATTTTTTATCAGCATGTATTAAATTTTCAATAGCATAAATTAAAGGTTCCTGAAGTCTTTCGCAAAGTGTAAGATGATTTTTGTTGTAATTGTTTGACTGCCTGCTGAAAAAAGACAAATAAAGTCCGCCGTTTTCATGAAGCGATAAAGGAACAGGCAGCATCAAATTGGACTTCATGTTCATAGAATTGGCAATCATTTTTTTGATGGGTGTTTTTTCGCATATTTTTACAAAATCCAGATCATTATAAAATGTTGCATTGGTTTCTACCTTACTTTTATTTCTTAATTCATTAATTTCAGATTCTTTTAATGCTGTAATATTCTGCAGTTCTTCAATTCCTATTTTTTGATATTCATGTAAACCTGTTCTCGCATATCCTAAAACCCGATTTGATAATTTATTATCGATATAAAAAACGGCCATTACAAGATCAAAAGAAATAAGGGACTGCAAACACGTAATTATGTTTAGAACACGATCATCCCAGGTGCCGCTTTTTTTGACTATTGATTTTAATTGTTTTTGAAACAAAAGTTCTTTTCTAATAGAAGATTCAATTCCGTGCTCTTGATGATATTCTGCAATTTCGATCGTAATCAATAAATCTTTTTCACGAAAAGGTTTTACCAAAAAACCATACGGATGTGTCAGTTTAGCTTTATTAAGAACTTCTTCGTTAGAATTTGCAGAAAGATATATAAACGGGATATTGTTTTCTTTGAGAATTTCGGCAAGATCTATTCCGGTTTCTTTTCCTAAAAGAAAAATATCTAAAAGAACCAGTTCTGGTTTTTCCTGAGCAATATAATATTTAGCATCAGAAACTGACCGGGCCATTCCTATAATAGAATGTCCTGCTTTTTTGAGCATCAATCGCAAATGATTTGCTTCTACAAACTGATCTTCAACAATGAGTATTTTTAGAGGTTTTGCCATTTTATAGAATTAAATTAATCAAGATTACTTTCGTTAAGAGTGAACTCCAAAGTTATTTTGGTGCCGTTTGCATTTGATATTAAAAACTTTCCTTCAATATCAGCAGCCAAACCGTGCATTAGTTTTATACCCAAAGAAGGGTTATTATATGGATCGAAATAGGGAGGAAGCCCTATACCGTTATCATGAATGATTAATATATGATTACCGCCTTCATTTTTTTTAAGTGTAATATTTATTGTGCAGTTCTCATGTTCAGGAAATGCATATTTTATTGCATTTGTAACTGCTTCATTAAAAATAAGTCCAATGGGAATGGAATGTGATAAAGGAAGATTAAAAGTATCTATGTCTAAAATGAATCGGATGGTATTTCGTATTTCAAAAGAATCTTTTAGATATTCTGTTAATTCAAAAATGTACGAAGGCATATCAATAATCGACAAGCTTTCTGATTGATATAATTTTTGATGAATTAACGACATTGCCTGAATTCTGTTTTGGCTGCTGTTAATTGCCTGTACTGCTTCTTCATTCTTTAAAAACTCAGTCTGGCTTGCTAAAAGACCAACCACCATATGCAGATTATTTTTTACTCTGTGATGAATTTCACGCAGCAGCCATTCTTTTTCAACTACAAGATTTTGCAGTATCGTATTTTTTTTATTGATTTCGTTTTGCTGGGTTTCGAGTATTTTATTTGTTTTTTTCTTGAACATGAAACTTTTGTACAGCAAACCAAGAATTATAAGTAACAGTACCACAAAGATGCACATGGAATTGCGCAAAAATACTTCGTTGTTAAGTCTGCTTTGCTGTAAAAGGGTTTTGTTTTTAAGCCTTATAATGTCCTTATTTCTCTTTTCTGCTTCATAAATAATGTTAAGTCTTGTTGAAATAGGATAAATAGCTTCTTCTTTAAGATTTGCGGCTCTATAATAAAATATCGCTTTTTTGAGGTAGTTTAAGGAGCTGTTAAATTTAGAAGAGGAAAAATATAATTCACTAATTTCCCTGTAACAATCACCAATCCTTTTATAATTTCCTGTTTTTTCAAATAAAGCAGCTGCTTTAAAAATGGGTTCTAATCTCTGAGCTATAGGTGCGTTGGTTCTCATTTTTGATGACCAGACCATTACCCA
The DNA here is from genome assembly GCF_028736135.1 of Flavobacterium sp. KACC 22758. Lineage (NCBI taxonomy): Bacteria > Pseudomonadati > Bacteroidota > Flavobacteriia > Flavobacteriales > Flavobacteriaceae > Flavobacterium > Flavobacterium sp. KACC 22758. Next base: position 3,831,498 of record NZ_CP117878.1, on the reverse strand, counting down.
GGATTCTGCTAAATCATCTAATTCGTTTGTTTGGGTTAATACTGCTATTGCTTTTCTGGCTGTAACTTCTATCATCGAATTGTGGTTTCTCAATTCATGTATCATTGCAAGCTGCAGATAACATTTACCGGAATAAATGTTTGAATGAATTGCCTGGCTTATCCTTAGGGCATCTTCGGCATATTGAAAAGCCTTTTCTAATGTTTTAGGATTGTTATAAGAAGCTTCATACCAGTCGCTTACTTTTAATAAAATTTTGATTTTATCTATGTTTTCAGGTAAACTGTTTAGCAGTTTCTCAGCTTTTTTAACTTGCTGTTCGCTGTAAGGCGGTTCTTGATTTGTATTATGCTTTTGAACCGGCAGGTTTTTTTCTGCGGTTTCAACTTGTTTTCCATTTTTAACAGAGGCCCAGACATTTTGGTCCCCAATTGTAAGTATAACAAGGAGAAACAAAAGTGCTTTGGATTGGTTAGGAAACATCTTTCGTATGATTAAACTGGCTTTGGTTATACGAAGGTATTGATAATTATGTATGTAAGTCTAAAATTTGAGAAAATTGACTGCCAACGATATTTCGTTGGTAAATCTGGAAAAGTAAGCTCAGAAAAATTTTTAATGCGGCAAGATTTACAGACATAAATATAAAACCTGCAAATCTAAAGACTTGCAGGTTTTGTGAGGAAAAACAGGATTCGAACCTTACGCTTAAAACTTGGTATTTCCTGCATTTTGTTTTATTCTTTAACTCCACTTTAGATAGGTGTAGTTTACGCCTGCTTTATTTTAGAATTGGATAATGCTCTCCAAATTTTTCTTTAAATCTACGGCTCATAGATACAGTTTTACCAGATAATAATTCGATATGACAATCTGAAATATGGATTCTTTTTATGACATTCAAATTTACCATATGATTGCGGTGTATTTGTATAAACTGTTTGTCAGGCAGCTTCTGCTGAATTTGTTTTAGAGATATTTCGACCAGGAAAGATTCATCTTTAGTGATTATTGAAGTGTATTTTCCTTCAACATAAATATACTCTATACAATTAAATGCAACTTTTACCAAAGTGTCCTTTTTTTTAATCAGAAAAAAACCTTCCAGCATAATTGCTCCAGATTCATTACCGGAAAATACACCGCGCATTCCCATAAATTTTTCAATGGCAAGTTCAATAGCAAACTCTAATTCGAGAACATTAAAGGGTTTAATTAAATAACAATATGGATTTGTAATTCTGGCCTGTTCAAAAGTTTTTCGGTCTATAGAACTTGTTAAAAAAGCGAAAGGTTTTAGTGTAAACTTATTTTCATTTATTCGCTGGGCAAATACAATCCCATCCGGTTTACCATTCAGGTACACGTCTACAATTACAATATCTGGTTTTTGTGCATAATAGTATCCTAATGCATCTTTTAAATTATTAGCTACAGCTGTAACTTCATACCCTCTTTCTTCCAGGGCTTCTTTTAAAGATTGTGCCTGCAAAGCTTCATCTTCTATAATTAGTATTCTTATTTTCATAATTTTTGTCTTTGATTGTTACAAATACATAGATTATCATACCTCAGATCTTTAAAATCTGCCTTAAAATTTCGGCTGATTAAAAAGTTCAGGAAGCATAAATCAATGCCTTGATCTCATCTATTTCTGGGCATAAGATTTTAAAGCTATTTTTTAAATAATTTAAAAATCAGCATACAAAATCTCTCACCAAAACTATTGATGAGCTTGAAAAGTAAATAATAGAAAAAAGCCTGTCGAAGAATCTCAAACAGAAATGAAATTAAGCTTTAAAAAAAGGAGATATCAGTAACAATCTCCTAAAAAAATTATAGCATCATTTTTTTAGGGAATTGGTATAGATTTATGATTGAATAATGACAAACATTATTCGGGTTAAAATTTTTGTATTTGGTAAAATATCATTTCAGAATTCAATAGTCATACTATTGAAATTAAACAGCTGATTTCAATTTCAGTATTCATTAAACAATGAAATATCGAATCTTCAAAGTTTTCTCTTTTCATGTCTTGATTTAATCACAAACTATATAAATCAGGAATAAAACTTTTTTTAAGCCTATTCTATATAGTATATGACAGTATTTTTTATTGGCTCTTAAATCAATCTATTAATAAAATGGCCGAGGTAAACCAATACAGTTTGTCATGATGCGGGATGTTTTATTTGCTGTTTTTGTTTTTAAGTGCATACAATTTCTGCTCTTAATTACCCTGACCACATTGCTTTTATAATACTGATCTGATTGGGATGCAGTATTAAAAAAAACAGTCTGGTTCAAATCCTTCTTTTTTTTTGAGAATGTTTGAACTCTTTTTTCAACACTAATTTCTTTAATAGTCATAATTATGATTTGTTTTTGGGGTTATACAATGATCAAAAATAAGGAATAAAATCCTACATAATTTATTTTAAACCGTTCATAACTAAAACTTTACCGCTCATGCCATAAAACTGAAAAAGTCTGTTAGACGGCAGTAATATTGCTCTGTAAACAATTGATAATCAAAATATCAAATAAAAAATAAGGAATATGAAACCATCTATTAATGAAATCCAAAATGTTTATGCAAAAAAAGGATATACTTTTTTTGACACAAACAAACCTTATAATCTAAACATTATAGGCATTAGAAGTAAAAATGTAATCGCTAACTCTTTTGATGATACATTATGTTTAATCTACAGCGACGACAGTCTTACTCCGCAAGTATTCAGTTTTGCAGCTACTACAGATCCAGGATTATTCTGGCTGAAAAACCCTTCAAACGTCAGCGGTACCGCTATTCTGGTTCCGGGTCAGTATAAAGGATCACATCAAGTTGGACTGCACAAAGGGCAATATGAAGCATTAGTGCAAAAAGCTCCTTTAAAAGTATGGAGAGACGGTAATAAAGACGGTAAACTGGACTTTTCAGGACCACAGTATGAAGGTATTTTCGGAATTAATATTCACCGCAGCAATCCTGACACCGAGTCTCAAACGGTCGAAAAATGGTCTGCCGGTTGTACCGTTTTCAAAAAAGCCGCCGATTTCAAATTCTTTATGGGAATATGCAACAGATCAAAAAGTCTATATGGCAATTCTTTCACCTATACATTGCTGGAAGAGTCAGACTTTACTACTTAATTATTAACACTTAAAATAATTTATTATGAACATTGGAGATCAATTTAAAGGCCTTCCTATGGAAGATCTGATTGGTGGACCGTTATCTGCCGCTGTAAAATCGAATACCGATTTGGCTAAGGCTACAGCAGCATTTATTAACGACATCGGTTTTGAAAAAGTAAAAGATGCAGAAGGGACTATTGTTCCGGGTCCTGCACGAATGGTAGATTTTGTTTTTGAACGCCCAGGGCTTGATAAAGACGGAAATGCTACAGTTGAAGAGGTTAAGATGAAACTGCCAATGCTTGCCATTGTACCCATTCCTAACCTGCAGGTAGATTTGGTAGATATCACTTTTGACATGGAGGTTAAAAGCTCTACAAAATCTGTTGAATCATCTGCTTCTAAAGGTGAATTTAGTGCATCAATGAGCGCAAAAATTGCTTTTTTTTCTATCAATGCAAGCGTTTCGGGTTCTATTTCATCAAGCAAAGAAAACACACGCTCAACAGATCATTCTGCCAAATATCATGTCGAGGTAAAAGCAACCAATCATGGTTTACCGGAAGGTTTAGCAAGAGTGCTTGATATCATGAATGATGCTGCAAAACCACGTCAGGTTATGGCTTACAAACCAAATGCTGATGGTGAAATTGAAAGAGGCGAAGACGGTAAACCAAAAGAACCGGGTAAACTAGTGAGTGCTGATGGTTCTGAAGCAGCCTCATCTGCAGAAAACGAGTAATTAATTAATCTAACACCAACTGATATGCTGCCAGATAATTCACAAAAGATCACTATCGCAGATATACGATATATAAAAAAGATAACTATTGGTTCTATTAATCCGAGTGCACCTTTTACCGATGAAATGCGGGAAGATCAGTTGGTGTTGCTTAATAAATGCCTTTCGCAGCACCCTAAGGGAATTATAATAGGGAAAGATATCTCTATTGGAAGTTTTAAACTGGGTGAGCACGAACTCAATATGCAAAGTACAACCTATCACATAGGTTTTGCAAGAAAGCCATACTGGCTGGATGAAAAATAACATTTAAAAATTGAAACCATGTCACAACAAAGATTTGACCATTTATTACAGGCTATCCACAGCGCGGTATTAAAAGCTCAGGAATTAACAGAGGAGCAGCATATCATGCAAATCGCAAAATATTTTGACGAAGATGGAAAACCACTTGTACAAGAACTTTATGTACCAACCCTTGATCCTGATGATGATCCTGCAGCAATGACAACGCTTAGTGTTCCGCTTTTAAGCCTTTTGCCGCCATCTGCAATCAAAATTAAAGAACTCAAACTTAAGTTTAAAGTTGGTCTGGGCAAAATTAAGGTAGAGCAAACTGACAGCAAAAATGGACCAAGTCTGGATATTGACATGGGCGGCGGCGGCGGAATTTTTGGAAAAAAACAAGCCACTGCAAACGTAGAAATCACTTTTGAAGCCGGAGATCCGTCTGAGTCTTTTTTAAGGATCAATGACTATCTGGTAAAAAGTGTGGTATAACATGAATTATTAATCCTTTAAATATATACATTATGGCACTTAATTTTAAACCGGGCTGGAACATCGCCTTAGCAAAGTATGTTAGTAAATATGGTTCATATCAAGCTTTTCTTGATACGTTAACACCATTGTTAATTGAGCAGGCATTTAGTGATGCTAACTCTCATTTTACAGATCCTTTAGCTGCTGATTTTATTAGAACTGTTGTAGCTTCGGCTGACGTCTATACAATTGAGCAAGGCACGCATCAGGCAGAAGATTTACCAGGAGGCGGATTCTGTCTGCATTTTACAGGGAGAAACTCTGCTAACTTGGCATTCCACTTCTACATCGTTCAAAACCCAGATGGAACGCCAAAGATTATCAAGATTACTTATTACGACAAAAAAAGCAAACAGCTAGTGACTAGTAACAGAGCTTAATTTTCAAAAAGTAATTAAAATTTAAAAACTCCTTAGGGAGTTCCTCAAAAAAACATCCGGATGTAAAAGAGGTTAACAGAAATCTATTCATTAAAACTATAATGATATGGGAAGTATAATTATTGTGAAAGGAAACAATAAAGAAATACAGTATAAAACCTGTATTAACAGACTGTCGCTTGATGATGAATTGTGCATTTATGCCATAGCCGATTTTGCTCTTAAAAATGGAGTTCCTTATCCTAGCTGCGAAATCAGACAAAAAGTAGACATCAGCAGGTTAAATCTTATTAACCTCGACGAGTTAGCGAAAAACTAGTTTTCATTTAAATCATTTATCATGAAAAAACGTATTGCATTAATTTGCCTGGCCTTGCTGTGCCTTGTCCCAAAATTAATGGCTCAAAAAACATGGACACTTAAAGATTGTATTGCTTACGGCAGAAAACGAAGTTTTAAGGCCGAAGAGAATACGATATTAAATGCCGTTTACAGAGAAGATAAAAAGAATATTGAAGGGCTTTATCTTCCTCAATTTAGTGCCGTGTTAAATCCTTCTTATTCCAGAAATCAGGCAGGCTATTCATGGTTCTCTAGTTTTGGAGTAGAAGCTAACACCATTCTATATGCCGGATTCAGAAAAAAATACGAGCTTGAAAAAGCCAGTATGACAGCCGTAAAAAGTGAATACAATATTGCAAGTGCGCAGAATGATATTGAACTTCAGGTTTTATATGCTTATACAGATGCACTTTCTAAAAGAGAACAGTTTCTGGTTAGTGTTAGATTCTATCATAAGGCGCTGCAATTACGCTATGAATTATCAGTTAAAAATTTATTTAAAAGCACAGATAAAATTTTTTTTGAAGCATTGCTGCAGCAAGACCGGCATGAAATCGAATCTTTGAATATGCAGTATGAACTGGCTTTATTAAAAATATGCCAGATCATTAATCTGAATACAACATCTGATTTTGATATTGAAGAAATTCCTCCTTTTACCCCGGCATACAAAGAACTTACAGAAGCATTTCCTAAAGCAGTTCTGGCAGATCCCGGGATAAGCAGTAATCAATTGGAGACAGCAGTTGCAGCAAAAAATATTGCTATTGCAAAAAGTTTTCGTTCTCCGGTTTTAAGTTTTCAGGCAAGTTCATTTTATGCATTTAACAATGGGAATAATTTATCAGGAATTCAGTATTACTTAGGGTTAAATTTTGCTGTACCTGTATTTAATTTAAAAGCCCAAAACGCTGATATCGAACGTGCAGTTATCAATTTTAATTATCAAAAAACACAGCTCGAAAATCAAAAAAAGACTTTACTAAATACTGTGGATTTTATTATAAATGAGTTGAAAAATAAAGAAGCTGTTTATCAAAATGTACTTCTTAATCTTGATAAAACAACACTCTTATTAAATGAAAGCACAAAGAATCTGGAAGATGGAAACTCTACTTGCGAAGCTTACTTGGTAGTTCGAAACTGGAACAGGAATAATGCATTGCAGGCTGTTATACGTAAATATGAAACTATCACTCAGGCAAAACTTCTTGACTTTTATACCGGAACAACTTTATAACTTTAAAACAAAGATTATGAATGCAATATTTGATAAAATAAAAAATCGTTCTGCTTACACTTCGGAAACCTCTGAACTGGAATTAGAGAATGCTCCTGAAGAGATTGTAATTGCAAAACCTATAGAAGAAGATGCTTTTATTCCGGTTGAAGTTAAAACACTGCCTACAGCTGATACCAAAACACCTTTTGAAGCTCTAATCGAAAAAGAGATCGAAGTAATGCTGCAATTCAATGTTAGAAAAGGTAAAAAAATAACATCAGACATTGGCTCATTGGCTCAAACTAAAAAACTATCTCATAAAATAGTTTTACATGAAATGCTAAAAGATACTGTACATCCTGCTACACCAAAAAGCATACATTATATCAATCAATATCGGGATAAATTAAATTCAAGGGTTGTTTTATTAAGAATCAAAATATTCCGTCAATTTATCGTAATTGCAATAATCAGCGCTCTCTTTTCAGGTTTAGGATATGGTATAATTGAATTGGGCCTTTTTACAGATAAGTTCATTTTTACAGATACTGCTTTGTTTACCATAAACCAGCTTTATACAATTGCAGCTGCTTTTTTAGGTATAATGTTATACTTCATTCCAAAATTGATAAAACAAGTCGACAACAGCACTTTAACGACTCATAAAATTCCATTTTACTGGATGGCAGTTTTACTTGGAAGTGTAAGCGCCATAATTTTAATCAATACAAAAGTATTTGCTCCTTATCTTATAGATGATACACTTTTACATAATCTTTTTATTGCTGCAGTATGTGGTTTCATAGCAGATATTCTTTATGGCAATATTCAGGCAATTGCACAGCTGTAGCTTTCAAATCAAAAACTAAATTTAGACCAAACCCCATATTCTCATGAAAAAGAAAAGCCCTGATTTGTTATACAAATTTCCGAAAAAAGGAAAGCAGGCAGTAAAAGTCTATAATAAGATATGCTCTGAACTTAATATGGATGGAAATGTACATCTCGATCTTGGAAGTTTCAGTACAACTACGATGAATCCTTATGCCGATAAACTCATTATTGAGCAATTAGGAAAAAATTTTATTGATTATGGTGAATACGGACAAACCAAAAAAATTCATGATAGGATTATTGCCCTGCTTTCAGGATTATTAAATGTACCCAATCGCAAATCTATAAACGGGACAGCAACTTTAGGATCTTCTGAAGCCATACATCTTGCTTTGCTTTCACACAAATGGTATTGGAAAAAAAGACAGCAATCCTTAAATCTGAATACTGCAAAACCTAATATTGTTTATACTAGTAATGCTCATGTCTGCTGGGACACATTTGCGTTATATTTTGATGTTGAACCAAGGAAAGTTCTGGTTTCATCTTTAAATACTTATCCTTTAGAAGAAATCCTGAAAACCATAGATGAAAATACCATCTGCGTAGGTGCAGTCGCAGGAAATACATACACAGGAAGCATTGATCTTATCGAGGAACTTAATAAGGAAATCGTTGAAATCAACTCAAAAAACAATTGGGATATTGGTATACATGTAGATGCAGCCATTAGCGGATTTGTGCTTCCTTTTTTGAAATTAAAAGAATCGAAATGGGATTTTCGACTGTCATTAGTACGAAGTATTAACCTTTCCGGACACAAATTTGGTTTGGTATATCCTGGAATTGGCTGGCTCATTTTTAGAGACGGCTTTTTTCTGTCTAAAGAATTGATTTTTTCTTCACATTATTTAGAAAAACCAATAGAAACTTATACGCTAAACTATTCTAAAGGTGCTTCGATGATTTTGGCGCAATATTTTTCTATCCTTCAACACGGAATTTCAGGCTACAAAAAAATAATTAAAAAATGCTGTAAAACCGCTGAAGTCATTAGAAAAAGACTGAAACAATCTGATTACTTTGAAATTGTAGATGAAGGCATTTTACCAGTTGTAGTTTTTAAATTGAAAACAGCAGATGCAGTAGATCTTGATGAATTTCAATTACATCTTAAAGCAAAAAACTGGATGCTTCCGGTTTATGATATCCCTGGAAATATAGACCCAAACAAATTTATGCGAATAGTTATAAAAGAAAACTTAAATCCTGCAATGGCATCTCAGTTATGTGATGATCTTATTAGTGTATATCAAAAATTAAACAATTATCGTTTATGAAACAGTTTTACTATCTCATACTGCTCTTTTTAGTATCCACATATTCTACAGAAGCTAAATTGTATAAAAAAGACATAAAACCGTCAAATCCATTAGTAGTCAGCGTATCGATTCATCTTAATAAAATTTATGATATCAATTCAGTCGACAAAACCTATTTAATAGATGCTTATTTAGTTCTTTTATGGCATGATCCGTCTGTTCATGATTCGGTTTATGGAAATAATGATATCAAAATTATATACGAAAACGAAAAATTTCCTAAAGGAATAATGGTTCCCTCATTTGAATTTATCAATATTCTGGGCAATCGCGAAATCATTGACAGACAATTAATAGTTAATCCCGATAAAACGCTGATTTACAACGAGCGTTTTCATGGAAGATTTACATCTGGAATGGATTTTCATAGATATCCAAATGATAAACAGTGTTTCATGATACAACTGGAATCTTTTTCGATGCAAAAAAAAGATTTGATTTTTACCAATCCACAGCTTTTTCCAAAAGTATTAGATGCATCTTATATTGAAGAATGGAAAATTTTGGGAAAAAGAGATTATGTAAACCAAAAGACTTATTATCATCTTAGTACAAGTAAAAAAGGTGAAGAATTCTCACGCTGTAATTTTGAGATTTATGTACAGCGAAAAATAGAATATTATCTCTGGAAAGTAATGCTGCCTATAGGAATTCTTGTTGTGGCCTCATGGCTGGTTTTTTGGGTAAAAGATTTTGCAAACCAGTTAAATATTTCTTTTACGCTGATGCTTACAATGGTAACTTTCAATTTCTATACTTCTTCATTATTGCCCACATTACCTTATAACACCTTTATTGAACTAATAATTATATCGGGATACATATCTATCTTTTTAACATTAATAGCGATAATTTTCACATATGCTTACTCTAAAAATGACAAGACAACGTTTAAAATAAATGGGTTCTTTAAAATATTTTTTCCTCTGCTTTACATTCTTTATATAATGATCTGCATATTTATTATCTTTTTTTAGAATGTATTTCAATGTATTCAAATAGAATAAAAAAACAAAAAGATGAACAGTGATGTTCATCTTTTTGTTTTAATCCTGCCTTAAATAAGCTGAAATCAGTAAATTTAAAGCATCACGGATTTTGGTAAAAATGATATACCGTTAAAATGAAATTATTTTATTTCAGTAATGAATTCACTTTGCGGAGTTCTTACTTTTTTTAGGTTCACTAACCAATCGTTAGAAGCATCTCTGTAACCCAAAGGCAGTACTAATACACTTTTAAGACCAAGCTCGTTTAAACCTAATAACTTATCTACCTCGGCTGGGATAAAACCTTCCATTGGTGTAGCATCAACCTCTTGTTCTGCAGCAGCTGCAATTGCTAAACCAAACGAAATGTACGCTTGTTTTGCTGCATGATTGGCATGCCATTCCTGACCAAGATCTTTATACATACCCCAAAGTCTTTCTTTATATTCATCCATAGCACTTGCCGGAATTCCTCTTTCAGCAGTTGTTCTTTCAAAAACTTCTGAGATTTTTTCTAAAGAGTATCCATCCCATGCCGCAAAAACCAATACGTGAGAAGCATCCACAATTTGGCTTTGTTCAAAACCTACAGTTTTGATTTTTTCCTGTAATTCCTTATTGGTAATTACAAAAATTTTATACGGCTGTAAACCAGATGAAGATGGAGCTAATCTTGCAGCTTCCAGTATGTAATCGATTTTTTCCTGCGGTACAACTTGTCCGTTCATTTTTTTGGCTGCGTAACGCCATTTTAGTGCATCTAGTAATTTCATTTTCTCTCAATTTTAATTCTATTCAAAAGTAAAGACTTTAAATATATTTTTATAATCTCAAAAGAAAATCTAATGTTAATATAAAGATAATGTTATCCCAGCTGACAGTCATTTAAGAAGAGCAGCTTAAGGTAAAGGTAGTTTTAGTTTCTTGAAGAGACATATTCGTGTCTCTTTATCCATTTAGTGTCTCCAGAAAATAAAACGTCTTTGCGTATAGAAAATGCAGTCCTGCTGATTGAATTTTTCTGAGCATTTGTAGAATATATAACAAATAGAACAATGAGATATTGTTGTATTTAAAAATTGAAAACTGGCATAATAAAAAACCTGCAAATCTAAGACTTGCAGGTTTCTCAGTAAGAGAAGGATTCGAACCTTAAGCCCGAAAACCGTAATCCCTTTTGAAATAAAGTTTTTTGATTTATGAATTTCCATACAGGTTGGATTCACCTCCATCAATTGCAATGGTCTGCCCATTTACATACTGACATTCATCGCTAAGGAGAAATGCTACCAGATTACCTACATCTTCCGGTTTGCCTAATCTCCTTGTGGGATTTCTTTGTGCATAAGTTGTTTCCGCTGCTTTCGGATCTTCAGGGTTAACTTGTTTAAAAGCTTCAGCTACCATTGGCGTAAGTATAGCCCCTGGTGCAATTGCATTGGTAAATATGCCATCTTTACCATATTCTATAGCAGCATTTTTGGTCATACCAGATACGGCGTGCTTACTTGCTACATAAGGCATCTGATTAAGAACTCCCCTGATTCCGCCAACAGAAGCTACGTTTACTATTTTTCCTCCGCCTTGTTTCTGCATTACAGGTATTACGTATTTCAAGCCGTAATATACCCCCATAAGATTGATGTCAATTACTTTTTTAAATATATTGATATCATAGTCTACTAATGGTGCCTGTTTACCTTCGATACCAGCATTATTGTAGAATCCGTCAATGCGCCCAAATTCGGCAACTGTTTGGTCTACATAGTTTTTAACTGCCTGTTCATCAGAAACGTCAGCAACTATAGTGATAATTTTAGCACTGGGTGCGGCTGACAGGATTTCTGCTTTTGCTTTTTCAAGTGCTTCTGAGTTGTAATCTATTATAGAAAGGTTCGCTCCTTTTAATGCGACAGCTTTACTTGCAGCCAGTCCAAGTCCCATAGCTGCCCCGGTAATTATAATCGTTTTGTCTTTGAAAATGCTCATAATATATAGTATTAAAATATGTTAATTGAAAATTTATTCATTTAAAAGTTAAATTAATTAGATCATGCCTCTCCATACCATATCAAAGCAGTCATCGATAAGCTTCTGGTTTAATGGAAAGAGCTTTTGAACAATGCCTGTGGAGCAGGAGCGTACCGCACCATCAAAAAAACTGATGAGTATAATTGCATCAACTGTTTTTATGATTCCTTCCTGCTGTCCCTTTTCTAATAGATCGTACAGAGGTTTATTCTGTTTTTCATATTCGGCCAGCTGTTTTGAAAAATTTATCTGTATGTAACCGGACTGCTGATACTGATCGATAAATACAGTTTCATCATAATTTTTGAGCCTGTAATTAAGCATATTGATGTAAATCTGCTTAAGTGACTGCCTGATGGGGGTACTAATGTCAAAGCCTGTATACATTGCATTCGTCATTTTATCCTCTACTGCCGCATAAGCTAGCTGTACAACTTCTTCTTTATTTTTAAAGTAGATATACAGCGTTCCTGCTGCAATTCCTGCTGTTTTGCTTATGCCTGAAATAGTAACACTTGCTAATCCGCATTTTCCAGTAAGGGTGTATACAGATTTTAAAATTTTCACTCTCTTTTCAGGATCTATAGGTCTCATATTATAAAATTAAGTGAAAAAATATTCATTTAAAAAAATAAATGTAAATTATAACTTTTATTTAAGGTAAATAGTTGAGTGTGTTAAAATGTACTTAAATAACTTTTCTGCATAGGCTTCCTAATCTGCTGTAGTTTTTTTGGGTAAAATAGGAGCAAGCTCGAGGGAAGACGTGATGCATTTTTACTTAGCTTTTATAACTTTATTTATATAAAAAAACTGCCGAACTTATCAGGTTCAGCAGTTGTATTTTGTAATTCTGTAAAAACTATTGATTATTTTTTAACCATTCTAAACGTCTTTGATCAGGAAGGTGCGTAATTTTAAAATCTTCAAAAGTTGCCGTAAATCCTTTTCCATCTGGGCTTGCAGCCATCATCCCAACTTGTACTGTTTTAAATTCTGGAAAATATACTGTATTCGTCATTGTATAATTAACCCCGTCAATAGAATAAAAAATCTCCAAAGCGTCTAGTCGGCGTACGGCTTTCATCCAGACATTTTTAGGTTTTTCTTTTAAGCCCAAAACACTCCATGAACTTTTATCAATAGTGTGAACAGTACTAATATTGTAAACTCCATCTACATATTCTACACCAGTTTTTACATAATTATTTTCATCAATGCGAAGCATAAGGCAGACTTGATCGAATCTAGTTTTATAAGCACCGCTCATTTTTACAACAACTTCAAATTCGCCGCTTCTCTCAGTATGCAAAAATGGCCCGTCGTAAACTGTAAATCCATAATGACTTTTGTTCCAATAATCAGATTGTGGTGTAACCTGCATAATAAGTTTATTGTCTTTTATTTCCCAGTCAGCTGGTTCATTGAGCCAGTTCATAGCAGTTAATTTTTGAGCATTTCCTTTTACAGTCATTATGCATATACATATTAAAACTAAATGAATTCTCTTCATGATTTCTTTAAATTTGAATTTTATTAATAATTTACAAAGAATGTAATTTGAGTTTTTTACGGCAATAGTTATATATAACCATTTTTTAAGTCACTCTAATCTCTTTCCATATAACTTAGCATAGTAACTAACGAATTGCAGTTATGAATCCTATTTCAAACTTAGAAGACAAATTTTCTTTTGAATAAATTGACAGTCCTGAAAAGCGTAATGCAGCATTAAATGAGATTTTAAAAATGATGGAAGCATATGTAAATTAGATAATTCAGCAGCTGTGCTGTCAGATTTAGCAAACAATAAGAGCTATATATTTGCGGATAATTTTGGACGTTTTTTTATATTTCTAATTCTGGATTTACAACAATTGATTCTATTGGTAAGATGATATTTAGAATTGTATTCATCCCTGTGATCCTTTTCAGAGGCATGTCAAACTTAATATCAGTATTACTACTGTAAACAGACACAGAAAAATATTTTGGAAAAACTAAATGTAAATAATTCTATTGAAGCGGTTCGAACAGCAGAAGCTTTAGGTTTGTTGTGATAAAGTATTTTTGGATGTTTTTGTTTTTTTATCAAATTTATTCTATCAGTCATACTGTTAGATAATCTTTTTTTCCTGGATTAGCGGCAGAGTGATTGTAAATTCGGCGCCATCATTGTCTTTTCCAGCGGCAGTGATAGTTCCATAATGTCTTTCTGTTATTTTTCTGCATAAGGCAAGGCCCAGACCGGTTCCTTCATAATCATCTTTGGAATGCAGTCTTTCAAAAGCATTAAATATACGATCTGCATAAATATCATTTAGTCCAATACCATTATCTTTAATGATTATCTGAACATGTTTCGTACCATTTTTATCTAAAATATTCGATGTAATTATAACTCTGGGCGGTTCATCTGCCTTGGAAAATTTTAAAGCATTGTGTATTAAATTATAAAATAACTGGTGTATTAATATTGGAGCTCCTTCTATTTCAGGGAGTGCACTTGTAATAAGAATTGCATTCTTTTCTTGTATAATAAGTTCTAGATCGATTTTTATATTTTCAACGATCTCATCCAGATTTATTTTCTGGACTGGCTGAATTGATTTGTTGAGAGTTGAATAGGCTAATGTACCTTCTATTAATGTCTGCATTCTTTCGGCAGACTGATCCACTTTATCACTGTATTTTTTTATATTTTCAATTCTTTCAGCTTCAATTTCTTTTTTTAATAAACCATTAAAAGTTTTAATTTTTCTTACAGGCTCTTTTAAGTCATGAGTAACCATATTGGCGAAATGAATGAGATTCTCGTTTGACTGTCTAAGCTCTTTAGTGTTTTCGTTGATTTTTTGCTGAAGCTCTTTTTCAAACTGTCTCTGATCGCTGATATCCTGTATAATTCCAATAATGCTGGAAGCATTCCCATTTTGATCTTTTATAATTTTCCCGTTCACTTTTACCCATCTTTCAGATTGATTATCATTTACGATCCTTGCCTCATACACTATTTTTCCTGTAATTAATGCGTCCTGATGTGCTTTTTCTCTTACTGGTAAATCTTCGGGGTGCATTCTTTTAAGAAGCATTTCAGTATCTGATGCGTCATCAACTGACCATAATTCATTAAAATTTCCAGAAGTAACAGTTTCCTTAGTAATTAAATTTATTTCGTAAGTTCCCATTCCGGAAGATTCAACTGCTATGCGGAGTCTTTCGTCTGCACTCTGTATCTTCTGCTTTATGTTATGCATGTCTGTTATATCGGTTCCATTTTTTAACAGACCGTAAATTTTTCCATCTTTGCCATAAAGAGGAGTAAAACTGTAATTAAAATAATGGTGCGTTATTTTTCCATCAACTATTAAATCTATCAGTTTATCCTTTGCATAAAATGGTATCCCTGTGTTTAATACTTCAAGAGCCTGCATCATTATCTCATGTCTGGGTGTTTCAGGAATTACGTCAAAATAGTTTTTTCCAATTACCTCGTTTCCTTTTCCCCATACGGAAATCATTGCAGGATTAGCAAGCTCTATTTTAAGTTCGGGACCAATTAAAACAGCTATAGGAAGAGGTGTGTTGTCCACAATGTTTTTTAACAGCGATACATAATCATACATGGCGGATATTTTTTGGTGTTTACAAATTTAAAATCAAACAAAGTGTAGATGTTATATCAAGGCTGGCTAATATTTCATAATTTCAATGAATAATTTTAAAAAGATAATTCGTTTTTTCTTGGTTATTTGGGTACACTATGATATTTGGAACAGAGAAAACTCTTTGTTAAAAGCCATTAGCTGTCTCAAAATTTTCAGTCGCATTATGGAGGAGAGCTTCCTTCTCATATACTGCGTTATAAAGCATCTTTTTTTGTCTTGCCAATGCTATAAGGTTATTTTGAGCATCCTTTAATTCATTGTTCTTTAATGTTTGCAGGAGCGCTTGCTGCTCTATTTCTTTTCTATCAAATATATGAAGTCCTTTAAGGGACTTATAGTATTCAAGCGAGGCAGTTTTAAGCGATTCACCTTTTGGAATGCCATAAGTAGAAAGTTTTTTGATATCACCTATAAGCATATCAAACTCTTTACTCTGTTGATCCACGGCTGCTAAAGCTCCTTTGTAATCATCTTTTGCCAGACAATTAAGCTTTTTCTCTCCAGAGCCTTTTTTTCCAAGAATAATTTCAAAGGCTCTTCGTTCCAATTTATTGAGCGACTTTTTGAAATCAGCTACCTTTGAGGATTCACAGGAACTCATTGTTATAAATAAAAATGCTGTTATGTAAATACCAAACCTACTCATAATAATGGTTTTATGGATGTTAACTTAATACTGAAAATTACTCCTTTAAAAAACTTCAAATGACTGAAGCAGGAATCTGAATTTTACGAAATGCTTTAGACACTAATTTACATATTATTGAAATCGTATGAAAAAAAATAATCTAAATTTTAAAATCATTTGTAAAAACTCATTTTTCTTTACAGCCAGACTTTGAAGAAGTTGTAAGAGCCATTACAAAGTTGGGGGTACAGCATAGAAAATAAATACGAAATTTATTTAAAGAGTGAGAGTTAGATTTAAATTTTAATCAGCTTTCTTAAAAAGTTAATTCCATAATATCTTATTATTTATTATAATAAGACCTTTTATTGTTATTAAACTTTGGTCAGTATCTGAATTAAGAAAAATGTAACCTTCAGAGTTCATAAAAACTAAGGCATCCAGCAGTTTTGCCTGATTTTCCCTTTCAGCGGCAATATCATCATCAAATTTTGAAACATTAGGCACAGATGTTACAAGCTTTGTCAGCTCTTCAAAAGTGCAGCCCATGCTGTATTTTCCAGCAAGTATCAGAAGAATTTTTAGAAAAAAGACAGAAGATGGTTCCATATATAATTGCTTTAATTATATATACGAAGATTGAGCCATTTTAGATTATTCTTTTTTCTTAAGTTGTTTAATATATTAGAACCAATTATTGTTTCATATACCTCATAACGTAATCTGCAGCTTAAACCTGCAAGGTTATAATATCTTTAAAACCGCTTAGCTTTTGTGGCAAAATGAAAGGCATCCCCAATAAGTATTAAAGGATGGTGATAAAAAGAGAGTGAGTTTAAGGAAATATAATTAGATGTTAAGTGATTCTGCTATATGCTTTATTTTAATTATGTTTTTAGAGCAGCCCTAACTTTTTTGCTTTTTCAATTAAATCTTTATCACTGCCTTTTTCTTTTAAAAGCTGGTCTTTTATACTGGCTTTTCTTTTTTCGATGGCACTCATTGAAAGCGGAATATAATCTGGAAGATTTACCGTTTTTACACCTTGGGAAATTAAAAGCAAGATTTGATTATCATGATTGTCCCAATTTATATTTTTTTTGAACAAGTCTCTCTGTGACTCTATTATGGCTTTACTTTGAAGTATTTCTCCATTTAATATTCTTTTGCAAAAAACAGGAAACAGTTCAAAATTTATATCACTTTTAGATATAAAACCTTCAGGTCTTACACTTTTAATTATTTTATCGACTGTCAACGGCTCACTGTGCATTGTAAGTAAAACTATTTTACAATTTTTAAATTTCCCTCTAACAAGTAATGCAAGATCGATACCATTACTAATATTAAGTTTTTTGTAAGGAGGAAGATTAATATCCAATAAAGCAAAATCAATATTCTTGTCTTGCTTTGACATTAACGTTATTTTATTGTAAGCATCTTCGCAATTGTAACTGGTTATAAAATTTGGCTTTGTTGTTTGAAATTCTGCATCAGATAATAGGTTTATGTAACTATCCACTGTCATAGGATGGTCGTCTACCACTAGAACGTTTAGGCTCATAATTTTTTTGTTTTTGGTACATTTTCTACAAATCTAACGAAATATTACGGATTTACCGTACAATTCAGCTAAAGTATAGTTGTTTTTTTGCTACTCAAGATAGATAATAACTTAAAAAATTAAATCTTATGAAAAGAAAGTTGTATATAGTTGGGGTAGTTTTTATTTCTTTATTAGCATTTTCATGCTCGAATGATGATTTTGAAGATTCTAATGAAGGAGGTAATGTTGTAAGAACTTCAGGTAAAGAATTGATAAATGAATTAAATGAAAAAGAATTAATAAATGAATTAAATGAAAAAAACATTGATTCAAGCACAGTAGCAAAGCCAGTAGATACTAATGCAGATGCAAGTGCAGATTCAGATGGAGAACCTAGTAATCCAAAACCCCCTAGAAAATAACAAAAGGAAAAATCTTATGTTTTTTTTGGATAATATGTTTTTTAAATTTCAATATCATATATTTGAAATCCCTAAAAACCATTTGTACATTGAAAATTCTTGCCAGAAAAATACTCTTTTTGTCTTTGCTAATTCTTTTTTTTTCATGTAAAAAAAGCGATCCTATTTTATTTGATTCAAATCACATTAATAGTCTTGAAGAATATGAAAAAGGGAAGTATCTGGATTCAATAGTAGATTTGCTAAAATATAGAAAGAACGATTCGATTACCAGAGATTTGTATTTAAAGGCTGCTTCGGAATATTATTTTATTAATAATCTGAAAAAATCACTGGAAAACAGTCAAAAAGCGCTAGACCTTTCAAAAAGAGTTAACGACAGTATAAGAATGGCAAAAGCATACTATTATGCAGGCGATTGTTATGAAAACTCAAAAAAGGACAGCGCTTATTTTTATTATTTAAAAGCAGAAAAAATCTATCATAAAATCCATGATTATAATAATGTGGGCAGAATGTTGTTTAACAAAGCATATGTTCTGTTTTATGATGGCAATTATGTTGAATGCGAAATAGAGGTTTCTAAAGCATTACAGTACTTAAAAAAATCTTCAAATCATGAATTAATATATTCTTGCAATACCTTAATGGGTAATTGTTTAGAAAAATTAGTAGACTATAATGAAGCGTTGAGTTATCATAACCTGGCGCTTGCTGAAGTGAAGAAAATGAAAGGTGATGATGAAATAAACAACTATAAAGTTAGTTCTATCATTAATATCTGTAATCTATATGACCTAAAAGGAGAATATTCTAAATCTATAGAGCAGCTGCAGGGATTACTTTCGAAGGATTTAAGAAAAAGATGGCCAAGATTATATGCAAATGTTTTAAGTAACCTGGCCTATTCAAAAACAAAAAATGGAGATTATAAAAATGTTGAATCTATGTTTTCAGAATCCTTACGGATTGTTGACAGCATTGGTGTTGAATCTGATATATTATACAAAAAGATTTATATCGGAGAATATTTTTTGACTCAGAAGGACACTGCCAAATCAATTAGTAACATAAAAGAAGCTAATGATCTTGCAATTAAACTAAACAGCAGTAATGAAATTTTAACTTCGTCTAAACTGCTTTCTAAAATTGATAAAAAAAATGGACTCTATTATACAAATTACTATATAAAAGTAAGTGATAGTATAAACAGAGTGCAAAGAAAAGCCCATGATAAATATGCAAGAATTGAGTATGAAACCTCAAGGATTGAAGACGAAAATAAAGTTTTGACAAAAAAAAATCTATACATATTAATTATCTCATTTGTACTAATACTTTTATTTTTGGTTATTCTGATTTTCAGATATTCTAAATATAAAAATAAAGAATTGCAGTTTTTGATTAAACAGAAAAAAGCAAATGAAGAGATTTACAGATTGTTAATCGAGCAAAATGAAAAAATAAATATTGCGAGAGAAAACGAAAAAACCAGAATAGCCAGAGAATTGCATGATGGAATAATGAACAAAATTTATTCGATTCGAATGAATTTAGGCTTTTTTAATTCTAAAACCGATCAGGAAATAATTGAGAAACGCAAAAGTTATATTTTAGAATTACAAAATGTTGAAAACGAAATTAGAATGATTTCGCATGAGTTAAATCAGAATCCTTTTTTTGAGGCAAATGATTTTAATACATTGCTTATGAATCTTATTAATAATCAAGCGGATATTACAAAAACACAATTTAAATATGTTGTCGATGATTCTATAAATTGGGCAGCGGTGCAAAATATCTATAAAATAAATTTATACAGAATAGTGCAGGAATCAATTCTAAATGTGAATAAGTATGCAAATGCAAAGAACTGCCAGATAAAAATTCAGAAAGTAAAAAGCAATTCCTTGAAATTAAGTATTACCGATGACGGTGAAGGTTTTGATACTAAAATATCTAAAACCGGAATTGGAATCAACAACATGAAAGACAGAACTATTTCCTTAAAAGGTAAATTTAAAATTAAATCAAAAATAAATAAAGGAACCAAAATTGATATCACTTTTAACCTTGATACTATTGTAATCGAAGCTTTAGAATAAAAATCAATCTTATAAGGTGGCTTTTATGGGTTATTTTTTATCAAATAATCCCGAGCTTCCATTCCCCTTATCTTCAAAAAATGTTTAAGACGTTTTATTTCGGTCTTAAACAGCTATTTCAAAACTTTAGATACTTATCTTTTTTAAATCCGGATTATTTTATGATCTGGAAAATTTATATGCGAATATTTTTCTGATATTCAGTACTTATCTAATTATGGATACCGTAATTTTTATACCAAAAGTCCGTAATTTTTTTCTCAAAATCACTTGTATTTTCGTTGCATCACTATTGAAGCTAAGCTAAATAGATACTGTTTAACATTATGACAAAGTGATTTTTCTTCAAACAGGTTTTATCACAAGGCCTGAAAAACTGAAAAATAGTTTTTGTCTTTAATTTTTAAAATTACCATATAGTTTTGATTTATATCTATTACTCATATATCTCTGAAGATAATTGTGAAAGCTTGTTCGAAAATGAACTTCCAAAGTTTTCACCAGATTATCAGGACAGAATAAGAAGCTACAGAAGATGGCAGGATGCCCAATTGTCTCTTTTGGGAAGAGTGATATTGTTTAAGGCAATTGAACAAATTTACAATTACGATCCTTCAAGCAAAGAGATACTGCAGACAAAGTACAATAAGCCATATTTTAAAGATGATCCGGTACAATTTAATATTTCCCATTCGGGTGAGATTGTTGTTTGTGCAATATGCGAAAAATCACTAATAGGAATTGATATTGAAATTATCTCAGAAATCTCAATTGAAGATTGTAAGTGGCAGATGAGAGAAAATGAATGGGATACAATCATTTCTTCAGACAAAATAGAAGAATCCTTTTTTAATTATTGGACACAGAAAGAAGCTGTCATTAAAGCAAACGGACTTGGATTAACAATACCATTGACAACATTCGAAGTTTTAGACGGAATAGCACAGATTAACGATCAAAAGTTTTTTTTGAAAGAAATAAAAATAGATGAAAGATATAAATGCTACATCTCATCAGATCGCGATATAGATGAGTTTTTTTTAAAGAAAATATAAATATCAGGGTTTTTAAATTTCCCAAATTATTAATCATTTTTAAAAATAAAGTATGAATAAGAAAATTTTAGTTATAGGTGCATGCGGCCAGATAGGTACGGAGCTCACCTTGAGATTGAGACAAATATACGGAGTTGAAAATGTTATTGCTTCAGATATAGTAAAACCTGATAATGATGTGGTTAATCAAGGCTGTTTTGAAATTATCGATGCGCTTAATTTTGATCAGGTTGAATATTTTGTAGAGAAATATAGTATTGATGAAGTGTATTTACTGTCTGCTTTATTATCTGCTTCGGCAGAAAAAGCATATGCTTTTGCATGGGATTTAAATATGAATTCGCTATTTCATGTACTTAATTTAGCGAAAGAGAAAAAAATAAAAAAAATATTCTGGCCTTCCAGCATAGCCGTTTTTGGAAATAATACACCACGCGAAAAAACACCTCAATATACAGTTATGGAGCCTTCTACGGTATATGGAATAAGCAAACAAACTGGAGAAAGATGGTGCGAATACTATCATAAAACTTTTGGTGTAGATGTTCGAAGTGTAAGATATCCCGGAATCATCAGCTGGTCTGCGCCGCCGGGTGGAGGAACAACAGATTATGCAGTCGATATTTTTCATTCGGCACTAAAAGAGCAAAAATACCATTGCTTTTTATCTCCACAAACCAAACTGCCAATGATGTACATTGATGATGCAATAGATGCAGCAATCGATATTATGGATGCGCCAGGTGATTTAATAAAAATTAGATCCTCTTATAACTTGTCGGCAATGAGTTTCAGTCCTCACGAAATAGCCAGTGAAATTAAAAAGCACATTCCTGAGTTTGAAATAACTTATAAAGAAAACGATTTTCGACAAACGATTGCAGACAGCTGGCCGGACAGCATTGACGACAATAATGCCAGAACAGACTGGAATTGGAAAAATAAATTTGATCTGCAGGACATGACTTCAATAATGCTGGAAAAATTAGAAGAAACAATCCAAAATCAAATACTTCTTTAAATAAAATCAGAGGATAATTTCATTTATAAATGACGGCAGATTTTTAAAATCACTAAGCATAAATTACTATTTTTTTTGTTTTGATAATCAGTGGTTTAATTAGCGAAGGCTTTTTTTAAAATTATAAAAATCCGTAATTTTTATATCAAAAGTCCGTAATTTATAAATGAATCTTCCTACTATTTTAGCATATCGTCTAATGTGTCTTACATATTAAAATAATACATAGTCAGCTACTCTTACAATCTTATAAATAAAGATAAAATGAACCACATCAATGATAAAATAGCAAAAGATTACTGGTATAAAAAAAACAATAGAATCGTGTATACAAAAGAAGGCTTTTCTGAAGATGCTTCTGTTGATTTTACCATTGTCGATGCCGGCAGGCTCTCTTATTTCTATAAAGTAACAGGAGAAAATACTGATGCAGAATTTACAGTTTTAATCGCACTTTATAATTTACTGCTGCAAAGATATATTGCTGATGGGAATGTATTGTTTTTGAAGTCATTTTTAGATGTTCAAAATGAATTGTTGTGTTATGAGTTCCAGCCAATTGGAAAAAGAACTATAAAAGAGTTTATACAAGACACAAAAGAAGAAATTAAGGAAGTCTATAAGTATGCCCCTTATTATAATCTTGAAAAAGAGAAATCTAATGTCGAATTTATTCCTTTTGAGTTTAAATACGGATCAGGAAATAAAATAAATAAAGCCTGCAGCGAATTGTCAATCCATATTGAAAAACTTGAAAATAAAGATTTAAAAATTGCATTATATTATCCTGAAAAATTTGCAGAAAATAATCTTGCGCAGCATTTTCTAAAGAGTTTTGGAAGATTACTGGAAGAATTAGAAGAAAATATCAATCTTCCGGCCGTTACTATTTCTTTGCTTTCCAATGAAGAAAAGAAAGACTTACTTTATAATCTAAACCCTCAAAAAACAGATTATAACCATGCTTTAACTCTTATAGAAATTGTAGAAAAACAGGCAGATAAAACACCTAATGA
The DNA here is from genome assembly GCF_028736135.1 of Flavobacterium sp. KACC 22758. Lineage (NCBI taxonomy): Bacteria > Pseudomonadati > Bacteroidota > Flavobacteriia > Flavobacteriales > Flavobacteriaceae > Flavobacterium > Flavobacterium sp. KACC 22758. The sequence goes on along the minus strand of NZ_CP117878.1, from coordinate 3,808,149 downwards.
TATTGCAGTTGTCAGTAAAGACAAATTTCTTACTTACAGAGAATTAAATAAACTGGCGAACCAGCTTTCAAATTATTTGACAGAGCAAGGAATATCTAAAGGTGATTTTGTTGGAGTTAAATTAGAAAGAAACGAAAAACTGCTCGTGTCTATATTAGCAGTTTTAAAAGCCGGAGCGGCTTATGTTCCACTTGATATTAATTACCCTGAAGAAAGAATCGCATATATTGAAACAGACAGTAACTGTAAATTAGTTATTACGGATACTGTATATAATGACTTTCTGGAAAACCAGGAAAAATATAATATAGAGAATATCTTCTTGGAAAGAAAATCAGATGATACGGCATATATTATTTATACTTCGGGAACTACTGGAAATCCAAAAGGTGTAATGATAACACATCAAAATGCTGTTGCTTTAATTCATTGGGCACAAGAAGAATTTAATCCGGAAAATTTTGATATTGTATATGCAGCAACGTCACATTGTTTCGATCTTTCGGTATACGAAATGTTTTATCCTTTATCTGTTGGAAAAAGAATCAAAATATTAAATAATGCACTGGAGATTGGACCAGAATTGACAAAAGATAAAAAGATCTTATTAAATACAGTTCCGTCAAGTATCCGAAATATTTTAACTGAAGGATTTTCTCTGGAGAATGTCACAGTAATAAACCTTGCCGGAGAACCATTTCCGGTAGATATAGCTAAAAAGTTATTGCAGACCAATGCCGAAATTAGAAATCTATACGGCCCATCTGAAGATACAACTTATAGTACATGCTATAAATTATCTTCAGAAAAAAATTATCAGACTATACCAATTGGTAAAGCTATTTTAAATACTCAGGCTTATATTCTGGACGAACAACTGCAATTGACACCAAAGGGTACAATTGGAAAATTATACCTTTCGGGAGATGGAATTGCAAAAGGTTACCTTAATCAACCGGAACTAACTGCAGCAAAGTTTATAGAAAACCCTTTTGTAGAAGGACAGAAAATGTATGATACAGGCGATCTTGTAAAATGGATGCCTGATGGAAATCTGGCTTTTCTTGGCAGAAAAGACCATCAGATAAAACTTCGCGGTTATCGTATCGAGCTTGAAGAAATAGAAAATGTAATCTCTTCCTTTTCTGAAAATATTGGACAGGCAGTTGTTGCAGTAAGAAAAAATAATGGAGAAGATTTTTTAGCAGCCTATTTTACAGAAAATGAAAATATAAATAAGACAGATTTAAGAGCTTATTTAGAAAAGCAGCTTCCGGCTTACATGATTCCGTCTTATTTTACAGCAGTAGAGGTAATTCCGTTAACTCCAAACGGCAAGATAAACAAAGATGCCCTTTCTGAAATTACGGATGTTTTTATTGTGAAAAATGAATATGAAGCGCCTTCAGATGCTGTTGAAAACGAATTAGTTCAAATTTGGGAGCAGACGCTGGGAATTTCTCCAATTGGGGTAAATGATCATTTTTTTGAATTGGGAGGCCATAGTTTAATGATTTCGCAAATTATAAATGCGATTTATAAAAACCTTAATAAAAGCGTTCCATACAAAGTTTTTTATACTAATCCTACAATTAAAGATTTAAGAAAGTCGTTAAAAAATCAGGAATATTTACCAATTCCTTTAACGCCTTATTCTGAATCTTACTCATTAACCCATTCTCAAAACAGATTATGGATGTTAAGCCAGTTAGAAGGAGGAAACGAAGCCTATCAAATATCCGGAGCTGTAGTTTTAAAAGGAAAATTAAATGCTTATAATTTTTGTAAAGCATTTGATCATGTAATTACACATCATGAAGTGCTCAGAACCATTTTTAAGAAAAATGAAGAAGGAACTGTAAAACAATATATTATTCCTGATAATGAATTTCGTTTTGCAATAGAAAACAAAGATTTTTCTATGCATAAATCTCCAGATCAGGAGATACAAAATTATATAGGACAAAAAAATAAAGAGAGTTATAATCTGGCAGAAGCACCTTTATTTAAAGCATCTTTATTGAAAACTGCTGTTGATAGTTATGTGTTTTATTTGTCGATCCACCATCTTATAAGCGACGGATGGTCATTGAAAGTTTTAACCGCACAAGTTTTAGAATATTACAATATTTTAGAATCTGGCAATACTATTCCATCTCCAGAACATACAATTCAGTTTAAAGATTATGCTGCGTGGACACATGACGAACAAAATAAGGAAAACTATCAGCTGGCAGAGGAATATTGGCTGCAGCAGTTTAAAGAAACTGTACCTGTACTTCAATTACCGGGATATAACGGCCGTCCATCTGTAAAAACTTATCAAGGAAGTCAATACCGTCATGCATTTTCAAAAGAATTGCTTACAGAATTAAAAAATCTTTCTAAAGGGTATCAGGTAACTTTATTTACGGCATTAATGACGGGTGTAAAAGTGCTCTTATCAAGATATTCCGGACAGAATGATATTGTTATTGGAACTCCGATAGCCGGAAGAGAACATCCGGATTTAGAACATCAAATAGGTTTATATATAAATACACTTGCTGTAAGAACTTTATTGAACCCAAAAGAAGCATTTTCGGCATTACTTCAAAAAGAAGGTAAACAGCTTTTAGAAGCATACGAACATCAGAGTTATCCATTTGATGCTTTGGTAGAAAAATTGAAATTATCGAGAGATTCCTCAAGATCACCTTTGTTTGATATTATGGTTGTTTTGCAAAATCAGCATCAGGTATCTGGTTTTGAAAACAAAAAATCTTCAGGTATAACTATTGAAGATTTTGAAATTATAAGTGAAGTTTCTGCTTTTGATATTGTTTTTACTTTTACAGAAAGAGAATCTCTGGAGCTTGAAATTCTCTATAATACAGATATTTATACTGCCGAATATATTGCGGCGCTATCTTCTCATTTAGAAAATCTGCTGCAGCAAGTTGTTCAAAAACCTCAAGTGCTTTTAGAAGATATAGAATTAGTATCTGAAGAAGAAAAAGTAATCTTGCTGAATGAATTTAACGATACAGATTTTGTTTTTGATACAGATAAAACCGTTATCGATCATTTCCTGGATCAAGCCCGAAAAACTCCTCAAAAAACTGCTGTTATTGTTGATGATCAAACTTTGACCTATGCTGAATTGGATGAAATGTCTAATAAACTGGCCAATTATCTTATTGAAAATTATCAGCTTGCAAAAGGAGATTTTGCAGCAGTTAAGCTGGAAAGAGATTTATATTTGATTATATCTTTATTAGGAATTTTAAAAACCGGTGCTGCTTATGTTCCTGTAGACATAAACTATCCGGAAAACAGGATAAAAGATATTCTTGACGACGTTTCTCCAAAAGCAATAATAGACGACGCATTTTGGAATGACTTTGATTTTAATGAAAGTTCTTCTTCACAGCCTAAAACGCTGCCAAAAGGCACAGACCTGGCGTATGTAATTTACACTTCCGGATCTACAGGAAAACCAAAAGGAGTGATGATTGCACATCAGAGTTTGGTAAACTTATGTTTTTGGCATAAAAAAGTTTATAACGTCAATGAAAACAGCAGAGGTACTTTATTTTCCGGAGTTGCATTTGATGCGTCTGTTTGGGAAATATATCCATATCTGATTTCAGGTGCATCACTTTACCCAATTCAAAAAGATGAAATACGTCTTCAAATACCTGAATTAGTTTCGTTTTTGGTAAAAAACGAAATAACACATAGTTACCTTCCTTCAAAAATCTGTCAGGATCTAATGGCTGAAACCAATTTGAAACTCCCAGCTTTAATTCTAACCGGAGGTGAACGTTTAAATTATACCGTAGATACTTCTCTTCAGGTATTTAATAATTATGGACCAACAGAAAATACTGTTGTAACAACTTATTATGACTGTAAAAAAGCTCTGAATGAAAAGGTTTCTATAGGAAAACCTGTTGCCAATACGCAGGTTTATATTGTGTCTGAAAATTTAAAATTACAGCCAGTTGGTGTAATTGGAGAATTGTGTATTTCTGGAATTGGACTTTCAAAAGGATATTTGAATCAGCCCGAATTAACAAAAGAAAAGTTTATTCAAAATCCATTTGAACCTGAAGAAAAATTATATAAAACCGGAGATTTAGCCCGATGGCTTCCAGATGGAAATCTTGAATACATAGGAAGAAAAGATAATCAGGTAAAAATTAGAGGAAACAGAGTTGAATTAGGAGAAATTGAATATGTGATCAGAGAGTTTGATTCAGCGATTTCCAATGCTGTGGTTTTGGTAAAAGAAGTAAAGAATGAACCGTTTATAATTGCTTATTATACATCGACAGAGTCTGTTGACAAAAAAGCACTTAGAAATTATTTAAAAGATAAGCTGGCTGATTATATGATTCCTTCATATTACGTGGAACTTGAAACGCTGCAGCTGAATGCAAATGGAAAAGTAGATCTTTCTAAACTGCCTGCCATATCAGAATCAGATATTATCAAGAAAGAATATATAGCACCAGCCAATGAAACAGAAGCAAAAATTGCCGTAATCTGGCAGGAGCTTTTAGGATACCAAAACATTGGTGCCGCCGATGATTTCTTTGAGCTTGGAGGACACAGTTTACTATTAACGAAGTTATTGAACGAATACCAGAGAGTATTTAAAATTGCAGTCGATCTAAAAACTCTTTATACAAATTCAAGTCTTAAAAGCCATGCAGTGCTTTTGATAGATTCAAAAGAAGAAATCGCTGTTATTGAAAAATTATCGTATCAGGAATTTTATGATTTATCTCCTTCGCAGGTTAGATATTGGTTATTGTATAAAATAAACGGAAAATCAAAAGAGTTTAATATTTACAGTACATTTAATCTACCGGAAAATTTAAACACGGCAGTTTTTGAACAGGCATTTAATATTCTTTTAGAACGACATGAAATTTTAAGAAGCTTATTTGCTGAAGAAGCCGGAATGCCAAAACAAAAAATAATACAAAATCTGGCGGTGCGAATTCCTGTTTTTGAGTCAGAAACAGAAATTAAATTACATGTATTTGAGTACGAATTTGATCTTGAATTAGATTTATTGTTTAGAGCAGCGGTCTTAAAAAAAGGCACAGGTTACAGTTTATATTTTAATATGCATCATAGTATTGGCGACGGCTGGTCTATGGGAATTATTTCTAGAGATTTAATGGAAATATATAACGCTTTACTAGAAGGAAAAACAGCTCAGCTTCCGGAACTAACCATACAATACAAGGATTATGCACAATGGCAGAATAATGTATTGCAGTCAGAAGAAATCAAAATCCAGGAAAATTATTGGAAACAACAATTTGCGGGAACGCTGCCGTATCTGCAATTACCATCAGATTATATTTCAAAGCTGAAAAAAGCAGAAACATCATCTTCATATACCCTGTTTATTTCTGAAGAAAAGAAGAAGAAAATAGAAGAATTATCAAGAAAAAACGGTGCCAGTGTATTCGCAGTATTTGCTGCGGTTTTAAAAGTTTTATTGTACCGTTTAACTTCAGAAGAAGATATTATTCTTGGAATTCCAACGGCAAACAGAAATCATTATCAATTAAAAAATCTGGCGGGGTGTTTTATCAATACACTTATGCTTCGTGATACAATAAGCGGTAATTTTTCTTTTGAAACCTGGCTGGCAAAAGTCAACGAAACTTTGATTAACGCTTTAACACATCAAAATTATCCCTTTGAAAAAGTCTTGGAACTAATTGATGTTCCTCAGGAAGATAATCGTTTTCCGTTAAGTCCGGTTTTCTTAAATATGGTTGATTTTGATGTCAAATCACTGGATACAATAACAGCATTCACATCAACTCATGAAATATTAAATACAGCTCCTAAATTTGATTTTGAATGTTATATAAAAAGTTTTGAAAATGGTTACAGTATTAACTGTGTGTACGATCATGAACTGTTTAAAAAAGAAACTATTCAATATTGGATAAATGCTTATTTGTCGATTATAGATCAGGTTATAGAAAATGATAAAAAAGCATTGTTTGAAATTAAAATTTTTGAAGACTTTATTTATCAGGAAAACGATCTAAAACCAGTTAATGATTTTGCATTCTTTGAAGAAAGCGAAATACAGCAGAGTATAGCACAACGATTTGAAAAACAAGTAGAATTGTTTCCAGACCGCGAAGCCGTTGCATCAAAACATACCGTGCTTACCTATAAAACACTTAATAATTGTGCGAACCATTTAGCAAAACAAATCAAAGAAAAAGCCAATACAAAAACTAAACGAATTGCATTGCTTTTAAATCATAACGAAACCTCAGTAATAGGAATGCTGGGAGTGCTGAAAGCGGGTTATGCTTATGTTCCGATAGATGCAAATAGTCCGTTGAGCAGAATTCAGTATATTATTGAAGATTCTGGATGTGATCAATTAGTTTGTAATGAAGTTACTGTAGAAAAAGCAAATCAGTTGCAGAAAGAATTACCGCAATTGTCAATTACAAAGCTTTCTGAAAATTACAATCTTCCAGAAATCTTAAATCCAAAACAGAGTTCAAGCCCTTTGGCAGAAGCATATGTTTTGTATACATCAGGATCTACAGGTATGCCGAAAGGAGTTTTACAGATCCAGAAAAATGTTCTTCACTTTATTCGTGTATATACAAACAATGTTCATATCGCGATACAGGATAATTTAAGTGTTTTTTCGACTTATACATTTGATGCTTCTGTAAAAGATATTTACGGAGCTATTTTAAATGGTGCCAAAGTAAGTATCTATGATATTGTAGAAAATGGACTTGATTCACTTTCAGACTGGCTTCTTGAAGAAAACATCACAATTATACACATGGTGCCTACCATTTATAGAAATTTCTTAAAAGGACTGAGAAAAGATGAAGTACTGCCAACAGTTAGATTAGTCGATTTGGGAGGAGAATCCTGCCATAAATCTGATTTGGAATTATTTAAAAAGTATTTCCTCGAAGGCGCATTTTTGGTTAATGATTATGGTCCGACAGAATCTACTATCGTGGCCCAGAAATTTTTGACACACGAATCTGAATTGACAAGAAATAATATGCCATTGGGTAAATCTGTAGAAGAAACGAAAATTCTTTTATTAGATGAAAATAATAATCCGAAAGGTATTTATCAAACAGGGGAAATTGTTTTCAAAAGCGATTATCTGTCTCTAGGATATCTAAACAGACAGGAATTAACAGATAAGGTTTTTACAACAGATCCATTAACCGGAAACGGCAGAGTTTATAAATCCGGCGATATAGGGATGATGCTTCCTTCCGGAGAAATTGAATTTTTACAGCGTAAAGATTCTCAGGTAAAAATTAACGGATTGCGAATTGAATTATCTGAAATAGAATATCAATTAGAACAGATTGAGTTTATAAACGAAGCAGTCGTTCTGTTGAAAGAATTACAAGGAAACAGCTATATAACAGCTTATGTTCGATCTGAAGAAATTCTGGATGTGACCAAAGTAAAATTCCTTTTAGGGAAAATTTTACCCAAATACATGATTCCGGCAATCTACATTTCAATGGAAGCTTTTCCATTAACAAGAACTGGAAAAATTGAAAGAAAAGCATTGCCAGACCCTCAAATGTCTGATTTAAAAACAGTTCCTTATATAGCTCCTGTAAACGATGTAGAAAGTAATTTGGTAAATATCTGGGCTGAGGTTCTCAAACTTGATCCTGCCGTAATTGGTACAGAAGATAATTTCTTTGAATTAGGAGGAAACAGTCTGCAAGCTGTAGTACTGATTAATAAGATCAATAAAATATTTAATACAATGTTTTCTATAACAAACCTGTATGATACTTTAAACATAAAAGGATTATCAGTTTTACTGAACTTTTATTTAATTCAGAAAAACGAATTCGATATGATACTTCAGGAAGAAGATCAAGACGAAATTGTTCTGTAATGTTTCTAAGGCCAAACCAATCATTAACAAATAAAATAAAGATCTGGTAATCCCGGATTTAAACTAATTTTTATGAAAAATGACATCTTAAATAAACTTCTTTCTCTTGGAGTTCAGCTGAAAATAATCGATGGTAATCTTAAAGTAAATGCACCAAAAGGAGTGTTGACAAAAGAATTATTAGAGGAGATTAAGGAACACAAAACCTATTTAATTAGTTTAATATCCTTTAATAAGTCTATTCCCAAAACTGAAATTAAAGAAAATTATGCCTTAACACCAACGCAATATTTTATGTGGTTTACACATGAATATTTGGGCGGAAAAAGAGCGTATAATATAACTTCAACATTAAAATTGAAAGGAAAGCTGAACGAGTTTCTTCTTGAAAAAGCATTTCAGAAGGTTATAGCCCGTCACGAATCGCTTAGAACAATTTTCAGGAAAGATGAAAATGATCAAATCCAGCAGTATATTTTAACATCAGATGAGGTTCATTTTAAATTGCAAAAGGCGTCATTACAGCATTTTTCTGTTGAACAGCTTCATAATCGTATCAAGTTAGAATACCTAAACACGTTTGATCTGGAAAAAGGACCTTTATTACGTGGTACTTTGTTAAAAACCAACGAAGAAGAACATATTTTAGTGTTTGTTTTGCATCATATTATTGGCGATGGATGGTCATTACAGCTCTTGACCCGTGAAGTTATGCTTGCTTATAACAGTCTGGCAAGTGCAGCGGAAATACATTTGCCAGAACTGCCAATACAATATAAAGATTACAGCGAATGGCTTAATAAAAAGCTTATCAGCGATGAATACAACGAAAAACTGGAGTTTTGGAAAGAACAGTTCAAAACCAAATCTCCCGCCCTTGAGTTAATTATAAATAAACGTCCGGCTGTAAAAACGTATAACGGATGCATTCATAATCATGAGTTTTCTAAAAAGTTTTTAGGAGAATTAAATGCATTTGCAAAAGAACAGCAAATGACTCTTTTCATGCTCTTAATGGGCAGTCTTAACGGATTATTTTATAAATACACAGGTCAGACCGATATTACATTAGGAACTACAGCAGCAGGAAGAGAACATACTGATTTAGAACATCAAATAGGATTGTATTCGAATGCATTAGCCATACGCACAAAATTTGACAAAGGAGATAGTTTTTTAGAGTTAATGCAAAAGCAAAAACATACTCTTATAAAAGCGTATGAAAATAAAGAATATCCTTTTACAGCACTTGTTAATCATTTAAAACCGGCAAAAGATCAAAGCAGATCGGCATTGTTTGATATTATGGTTTTACTGCAAAACCATCAGGGGCTGGAAATCAATGACCAAAAAGGAATCAGCGGAATTACAGCATCTGAATATAATGAAATAGAAAGAGGTGTAAGCCAGCTGGACATTAGTTTTGTTTTTGTAGAAAAAGAAAACGGACTTTCCTTAAGCGTAGAATACAATACAGATATTTATAACCAAGACTTTATTACAGCTCTTTTATCTCATTTTGAAGAATTTGTAAAATCAGGTTTACAAAATCCAAATCAATCCATAAATGCTGTTGAGATTGTAACTGCGGCAGAGAAAAATAAAATCCTTACCGAATTTAATAAAGAGAATGTTTCTGCTGAAGTTTCATTAACGGTAATCGATTTAATAAAATCGGCGGTTGCTGAAAATCCAGATAAAACAGCACTTATTTATCAGGAAGAAGAAATAAGTTACAGACTTTTAGATATATACAGTAATAAATTAGCAAACTACTTACAACAAAACCGCAATGTAAAAAAAGGAGATTTTGTTGGAATAGGACTGCAAAGAAATTCCTGGAGTATAATAACTATTCTGGCTGTTTTAAAAACAGGTGCTGTATATGTGCCAATAGATCCGGACTATCCAGAAGAAAGAAAAAAATATATAGAAAAAGACAGCGGCTGTAAATTTACAATAACAACTGCTGTATTAGAAGAATTTAAAAACGTTTCGGATAGTTTTATCGAGGAATTTGAAGCTGAATTTACTTCTAATGATTTAGCCTATATTATATATACTTCGGGATCTACAGGAAATCCAAAAGGTGTACAGATAACACATGCATCTTTGGCAGATTATGCGATGACCTTTAAAAACTATTTTCAGTTAAACCCGCAGGACAGCATAGTACAGCAGGCTAGTATTTCTTTTGATACTTCGATAGAAGAGATTTTCCCAATCCTTATAAGCGGCGGAAGTATGGTGGTTTATGATGGAAAAGGAGATTTCGAAACATTATTCGGTCTATGTGAAAATCACAACGTAACAATTTTAAGTACAAATCCATATGCATTACAATATTTAAACGGATCATACGACAAGTTTAATCTTAAAATAAGAATATTAATTAGTGGTGGAGATGTGCTGCAGCCTGATTATATTCATAATTTATGGAATCACATCGCAGTCTATAATACATACGGACCAACAGAAAGTACCGTATGTGCCACTTATTATCAGGTAACTGAGAAGCAAAATTCTGTTGCAATTGGAAAACCAATTTCTAACAGGAAAGTATATATTGTAGAACCTGAAAGCATTCAATTAGCACCTGTTGGTGTAGCTGGTGAACTCTGTATTTCAGGTAAAGGATTATCAGCCGGTTATTTAAATCAGCCTGAACTTACCGCTGAAAAGTTTGTACAAAATCCTTTTAATAAAGGAGAAAGAATGTATCGTACAGGCGATTTAGCATACTGGCTTCCTGATGGGAATATTGAGTATATAGGCAGAATCGACAGTCAGGTTAAAATTCGTGGATTTAGAATTGAGCTGGGAGAGATTGAAACGGCCTTACTTCAATATTCACAAAATGTAAGACAGGCAGTTGCCGCTGTAAAAGAAATCAACGGCGAGAAAGTACTGGCAGCTTATTATGTGAGCACACAGGAAATCGACAAATCTGATATCAGAACCTATCTTCAGGGAAAACTGCCAGAATATATGGTTCCCGGTTTTTATATAACCTTAGAGGAACTTCCTTTAACACCTAATGGCAAAACCGATCGTAAAGCGCTTCCTGAAATAAGCGGGGAAGACCTTATCAGAAAAGAATATACAGCTCCAAGAAATGCCGCAGAGCAGAATCTGGCTCAAATCTGGCAGGAAGTACTTGGCGTAGATCAGGTTGGTATTACGGATAATTTTTTCGAACTCGGCGGACACAGCCTTGTTGCGGCACAGGTCATTAACCGAATCCAAAAGCAGTTAAACAAAAAAGTTTCCTTTAAAGATTTCTTCTCAAACCCAACTATAGAAGCCTTATCAGCACGATTGAGCGATGCAGGTTATTTATCTATAACTCCTGCGCCAATTCAGGAAAGTTATCCGCTTACAGCTTCACAAAACAGGCTTTGGCTTTTAAGCCAGCTCGACGGCGGTTCTTTGGCGTACAATATTCCGTTTGCTTTTGAATTATCAGGAATTTTGGATAAAGATAAATTTGAAGCCTCGGTTGAAAAAGTAATCCATCGCCATGAAATATTACGAACTTATTTTAAACCAGACGAATCAGGAGAGGTTCGCCAGCATATTATTGCGGCAGAATCAGTTGATTTTAAATTGATAGAAAAAGATTTTACATCTGCAGATAACCAGCAGAAAGCAGTATCAGATTATCTTCAGGAGCAGAACAGTATTGCTTTTGACTTAGAAAAAGCGCCTCTGCTTCGTGCCGGACTTGTAAAGCTTGAGGAGCAGAAACATATTTTCTTTTTAACGATGCACCATATCATTGGAGACGGCTGGTCACTTGAACTTTTGGTCACTGAAACAGTTAAAATTTATAATGCCTTAAATGAGGGCAGAGAAGCTGATCTTCCGGTATTGAACATTCAATATAAAGACTATGCAGTCTGGCTTTCTAATGAGCTTGAGGAGGAAAAGCATCTTGTTTCTAAAGAATTCTGGATGAAGCAGTTTACAGGCGAAATTCCAGTATTGGATCTTCCTAGTTTTAATAAACGTCCGTTGTTGCAGACTTACAAAGGCGACAGTGTAAGTCATACTTTTTCGCAGACTTTTTCATACAAATTAAAATCCTATTCAAAAGCTCAGGATGCCACCTTGTTTATGACTTTAATGGCAGGAGTAAAAACACTTCTTTACCGTTATACAGGCCAGAATGATCTAGTTATCGGGACACCTATTGCAGGCAGGGAACATCCGGATTTAGAAAATCAGGCTGGACTTTACCTTAATACACTTGCCATAAGAACACAGCTTAAGCAAAAATCACATTTTGCATCAATTTTAAATCAGGAAAAAGAAACTCTGCTCGAAGCTTATCAGCATCAAAATTATCCTTTTGATGAACTTATAGGGAATCTGAACCTAAAGAGAGACATGAGCCGTTCCGCATTATTTGATGTTATGGTGGTGCTGCAAAATCAGTCTCAGCTTCAAAATCTTTCCAGCGGAGATGCATTAACAGGTCTTCAGATTAAGAATTATGAGTTTAAAAATAATACTTCACAGTTTGACGTAAGTTTTGTTTTTGTTGAAAAAGAAGAAGGGTTGTCTCTTACAATTCAGTACAATACAGATCTTTATGATTCGCTTTTGATCAAAAGAATATCTGCTCATTTTGAAAATTTAATGACTCAGGCATTAGAAAATCCTTCTCTTGCAGTTGAAGAACTGTCCTATATTACTCCAGACGAGAAACTTCAGGTAACAGAGACTTTTAATGCTACTGCTGCCGAATATTCTCGTGATAAGACTATCATAGATAAATTTGAAGAGCAGGTTTTAAAAACTCCGGACCGTACAGCCATTATTTTTCAGGATAAAGAGTTAAGCTACCGTTCATTAAACGAATTGTCTAACCAGCTTGGCGGTTATTTGAGAAAACATTATGATATCCAGCCAGATGATTTAATTGGTATTAAGCTTGAGAGAAGCGAGCGCATGATGGCGGCCATTTTCGGGATCTTAAAATCTGGTGCAGCCTATGTGCCTATTGATCTTTCGTACCCTGAATCCAGAATTGAATATATCGAAAAAGACAGTAACAGTAAACTCATTATTGATGAGGCGGTTTTTGAATCTTTCTACAGAGAAAAGGATCAATATTCGAAGTTAAATATAATGAAGAACAATACGCCTTCAAATTTAGCTTATGTAATCTATACCTCTGGAACTACCGGAAACCCTAAAGGGGTAATGGTGGAGCATACAGCCTTAGTAAATCGTTTAGAATGGATGCAGAATTTTTATCCAATTACCGAGGATGATGTTATTTTACAAAAAACAAGTTATTCATTTGATGTTTCTGTGTGGGAGTTATTCTGGTGGTCATTTACAGGAGCGAAGTTATGTGTATTAAAACCAGAAGGACAAAAAAGTCCAAAAGAAATTATTGATCACATTAAGAAAGATAAAGTTTCAGTTCTTCATTTTGTGCCTTCAATGCTGCATTTGTTTTTAGATTATCTGGAAGAAAACAAACATGAAATTCAAAATTTAGCAAGTCTTAAAAGAGTATTTGCAAGTGGAGAAGCTTTAACAGCAGATCATAACAGAAGCTTCTTCCGTCAGCTTCCAGACGTTTCATTAGTAAATTTATATGGACCTACAGAAGCGACAATTGACGTTAGTTATTTTAATTGTACCAAAGACCTGATATCGGTTCCTATTGGAAAACCAATCGAAAATATTCAATTGTTCGTTTTAAGTAATGACTTACAGCCGCTTCCGGCAGGAATTGTTGGCAAACTTTATATTTCAGGTATAGGATTGGCCAGAGGATATGTGAATAAACCTGAACTTACCGCAGAAAAGTTTGTACCCAATCCTTTTATTGAAGGAGAAAGAATGTACGATACCGGAGATTTGGCTTACTGGCGTGCCGACGGTAATATAGAATATATAGGCAGAATCGACCATCAGGTTAAAGTCCGCGGTTTCAGGATTGAGCTGGGAGAGATCGAAACGGCCTTACTTCAATATTCACAAAATGTAAGACAGGCAGTTGCTGCTGTAAAAGAAATCAACGGCGAGAAAGTACTGGCAGCTTATTATGTGAACACACAGGAAATCGACAAATCAGATATCAGAACCTATCTTCAGGGAAAACTGCCAGAATATATGGTTCCCGGTTTTTATATAGCCTTAGAGGAACTTCCATTAACACCTAATGGTAAAACCGACCGTAAAGCGCTTCCTGAAATCAGTGGGGAAGACCTTATCAGAAAAGAATATACAGCACCTAGAAATGCTGCAGAACAGGATCTTGTCCAGATCTGGCAGGAAGTGCTGTCAGCAGACCAGATTGGTATTACCGATAACTTTTTTGAACTGGGCGGACACAGCCTTGCCGCGGCACAGGTTATCAACCGAATCCAGAAACAGTTAAATAAAAAAGTTTCTTTTAAAGATTTCTTTTCAAACCCTACTATTGAAGGCCTTTCAGAACAGCTGACTGATGCAGGTTATTTATCTATAACACCTGCGCCAATTCAGGAAAGTTATCCGCTTACAGCTTCACAGAACAGGCTTTGGCTTTTGAGCCAGCTCGACGGCGGTTCCTTGGCGTACAATATTCCGTTTGCTTTTGAATTATCAGGAGTTTTGGATAAAAATAAATTTGAAGCCTCGGTTGAAAAAGTAATCCATCGCCATGAAATATTACGAACTTATTTTAAACCAGACGAATCAGGAGAGGTTCGCCAGCATATTATTGCGGCAGAATCAGTTGATTTTAAATTGATAGAAAAAGATTTTACATCTGCAGATAACCAGCAGAAAGCAGTATCAGATTATCTTCAGGAGCAGAACAATACCACTTTTGATTTAGAAAAAGCGCCTCTGCTTCGTGCCGGACTTGTAAAGCTTGAGGAGCAGAAACATATTTTCTTTTTAACAATGCACCATATTATTGGAGACGGCTGGTCGCTTGAACTTCTGGTTGCTGAAACAGTTAAAATTTATAATGCCTTAAATGAGGGCAGAGAAGCTGATCTTCCGGTATTGAATATCCAGTACAAGGATTATGCATTCTGGCTTTCGGGCGAGCTTGGAAATGAAAAACATCAGGCCTCGAAAGCATTCTGGATGAAACAGTTTTCGGGAGAAATTCCGGTGCTTGATCTTCCAAGTTTTAATAAGCGTCCAAAAACACAAAGCTACAAAGGGAACAGTATCAGCCATACTTTTTCGCAGACTTTTACAGATCAATTGAAATCCTATTGCAAAGTACAGGATGCCACTTTGTTTATGACTTTGATGGCAGGAGTTAAAACGCTTCTTTACCGTTATACAGGTCAACATGATATTATTATCGGTACACCAATAGCGGGAAGAGAACATCCGGATTTGGAAAATCAGGTAGGACTTTACCTTAATACACTCGCCATAAGAACCCAGCTTCAGGAGAAAGCAGGTTTTTCAGAAATCTTAAAGCAGGAGAAAGAAACTCTGCTTGAAGCCTACCAGCATCAAAATTATCCTTTTGATGATCTTATCGGCAGCCTGAACCTGAAACGCGACATGAGCCGTTCTGCCTTATTTGATGTGATGGTGGTGCTTCAAAATCAGTCGCAGCTCAAAAACCTTAACAGCGGTGACGGATTAACAGGCCTTCAGATTAAGAATTATGAGTTTAAGAGCAGCACATCGCAGTTTGATGTAAGTTTTGTTTTTACTGAAAATGAGGACCGTCTGTCCCTTACCATACAGTACAATACAGATCTTTATGATTCCCTGCTGATTGAAAGAATGTCTGCCCATCTGGAGCTTTTAATGACCGATGCTTTTAAAAATTCTACCCTTACAGCAGATGAACTGTCTTATATTACCCCTGAGGAGAGACTTGAAGTGACACAGACTTTTAATGCTACTGCTGCAGACTATTCGCATGATAAAACGATCATAGATAAATTTGAAGAACAGGTTTTAAAAACTCCGGACCGTACAGCCATTATTTTTCAGGATAAAGAGTTAAGCTACCGTTTATTAAACGAATTGTCTAACCAGCTTGGCGGTTATTTGAGAAAACATTATGATATCCAGCCAGATGATGTAATTGGTATTAAGCTTGAGAGAAGCGAGCGTATGATGGCGGCCATTTTCGGGATCTTAAAATCTGGTGCAGCCTATGTGCCTATTGATCTTTCTTACCCTGAATCCAGAATTGAATATATAGAAAAAGACAGTAACAGTAAACTCATTATTGATGAGGCGGTTTTTGAATCTTTCTACAGGGAAAAGGATCAATATTCTAAGTTAAATATTGTAAAAAATAATACTCCAAAAGATTTAGCTTATGTAATCTATACCTCTGGAACTACCGGAAATCCTAAAGGGGTCATGGTGGAGCATAGAAATGCGGCAGCTTTAATTGACTGGTCAATAGAAGAATATGCCAATAGCACATTTGATATGGTTTATGCTGTTACGTCATATTGTTTTGATTTATCGGTTTACGAGTTCTTTTTTACGCTAACAACGGGAAAAACATTACGTGTTTTAAAGAATGCATTAGATATAGAAACATATATCAATACTGATAAAAATGTATTATTAAATACAGTTCCATCAGTAGTTAGAAAGTTATTAGAAGATAATGCCTCTTTAGAAAATATTAAAGTGCTTAATATGGCAGGAGAAATATTGCCAACAGATATTATCGATCAGCTCCCATTAGAAAAAATGGAAGTCAGAAATCTTTACGGCCCATCTGAAGATACTACTTATAGTACTTGTTATCTAATAACTTCAAAAGCGAACAGGACTATTTCTATTGGACGTCCAATATCGAATACGCAGGCATGGATATTAAATGAATCACTTTTGCCAGTACCAACAGGTGTAACAGGAAAAGTGTATTTATCAGGAAATGGAGTGACAAGGGGTTACTTGAATAAAGCAGATTTAACAGCTGAAAAATTTATAGACAATCCATTCATTCCCGGAAAAAAAATGTACGATACCGGTGATTTAGCATATTGGCTGCCAGATGGGAACATAGAATTTATAGGCAGAAAAGACCATCAGGTTAAAATACGCGGTTATAGAATAGAACTTGGCGAAATTGAAACTGCTGTCTCAAAATATTCAGAATTAATAAAACAAGTCATTTTAGAGGCAAAAGAAATTAAATCAACTCAAAGTTTAGTCGCTTACTATACTGCTTCAGAAAATATTAATAAAGGAGAATTAAGAAATTATCTTCAAAATGTACTGCCAGAATTTATGGTTCCCGGGTATTATGTGCAATTAGAAAAAATGCCGCTGACTCCAAATGGGAAAATAGATAGAAAAGCACTTCCTGATATATCTGGTCAGGATGTAATAAAAAAAGAATATACAGCACCAAGAACAGAGACAGAAGAAATATTAGTTTCTATTTGGCAGGAAGTCTTAAAAGTTGACAGAATTGGTGTAACTGATAATTTCTTCGAATTAGGCGGTCATAGTCTTATTGTAGGACAGGTTATTAACAGAGTTAATAAATATTTTGATGTATCAATTAATATAAAAGAGATTTTTATGTCTCCAACAATTGAAGTACTTGCTCTGAATATAGAAAATGCAAAATGGATAGAAGAAGCTGTTTTAGAAGATTCTGCTACAAAAATACTTATATAAAAACATATGGAAATACGTTTATTTATTAAAAGGTTAAGAGAAGAAGGAGTAACGTTAAAACTGAAAAATGATCAGTTGGAAATAAGCTTACTTAATAATCATATTGATGATGAAACACTTTTGCTGCTCAAGAAACACAAACAGGAAATCATAGATTATTTTTCGACTATGTTGTCAAAAAATAAGATTAATGAAATTCCGCTGGCTAAAAAAGCAGCATCCTATCCGTTAACTTCATCTCAAAACAGGTTTTGGGTTGTAAGCCAATTTGAAGCAACTTCCCTGGCTTATAATATGCCGGTTGCTTTAAAACTTAAAGGCGAATTAGAGGTATTAAAATTTGAAGAATCTTTTCTTTATCTTTTAGAAAGACATGAAATTCTGCGCACCTCTTTTAAATTAAATAAAGATGGCGAACTGCGTCAGTTTATAACTCCAATGGAAGATTTGGGTTTCAGTCTCAATTATATTGATTTTAGTTCAAATGATGAAAAAGAGCCTGCAGTAAAAGAATATATTGCAAGTCAAAATGCTATTCTTTTTAATCTTGAAAAAGCACCATTACTGCGTGTTTCGTTGATTAAAACTAACAAAAATGAATATGTTTTTTTTATGACCATGCATCATATTATTGGTGACGGCTGGTCATCTGAACTGATTGTAAAAGAAATTGTAACGATTTATAATTGTTTAATCGAATCAAAATCTATAAGCCTGCCTGAATTAAGAATTCAGTACAAAGATTATGCATCATGGTTAAATGAAGAATCTCAACAGCAGTATTATAAAGCATCAGAAAAATACTGGCTGAATCAATTTTCAGGTTCGATTCCAGTGATTGAATTGCCAGCATTAAATAAACGTCCTTTGGTGAAAACCTATAATGGAGATTTTTTTAATTATCAATTTTCAAATTCATTTTTAGAGAAACTAACTGCTTTTTCACAAAAACAAAATGTTACTTTATTTATGACTTTAATGTCTGGAATTAATGCGCTTTTAAGCCGATATACCGGACAGCAGGATATTATAATTGGCTCTCCGGCTGCGGGCAGAGAACATCCTGATCTTGAAAATCAAATTGGACTTTATCTCAATACTGTGGCTTTTAGAACAAAGATTGATAAAGATTTTAATTTCCTTGATTTACTTCGCCATCAAAAGGAAGTAATATTAGGAGGGTATGAGCATCAGAGTTATCCGTTTGATGAATTAACAGATAAACTGGAACTCAAAAGAGACAGCAGCAGATCTGCATTATTTGATATTATGGTTGTGCTTCAAAGCCAGGCTAAACTTAATAATTTTGAAAGTAATACACTAAAAGGTTTAGAATTTAAAGAGTATCAATTAAATGATAAAACATCAAAATTTGATTTTATTTTCTCTTTTACAGAAACCGATTCTTTATCATTAGAAATAAATTATAATACAGATATTTATGATTTTTCTTTTGTTGAAAAAACAGCAGTTCATTTGGAGCAGTTATTAAGTTCAATGATAGATCAGCCAGAGCTGAAAATCCAACAGATAAATTATTTAAGTCCAAAAGAAAAACATAAACTATTAATTGATTTTAATAATACAGATATCACGTACCCGAAGGATAAATCTATCGTAGAATTATTTGAGGAACAAACAGAGAAAACACCAGATCATATTGCTGTTGTTTTTGCAGACAGGCAGATCACCTATAAAGATCTTAATGAACAAGCAAATGAATTAGGACATTATCTAAGAAATAATTATCAAATAAAACCCGATGATTTTGTTGGAATTAAATTAGACAGAAGCGAGAAATTAATCATTGCAATTTTAGGAATTCTTAAAGCCGGAGGTGCTTACGTTCCTATTGACGCCAATTATCCAGAAGAAAGAATACAATATATTGAAGCTGACACATGCTGCAAATTTATAATTGACACTGAAAATTGGGATCTTTTTAAATCTGATCAAACAGAGAATGCCAAAGAAAACCTTCCGGGTATAAATTCTCCAAAAGATTTAGCATATGTCATTTATACGTCTGGAACAACTGGTAATCCTAAAGGTGTGATGGTAGAAAACAGAAATGTGGTTAGACTTGTAAAACCGGGAGCTTATTTTCCATTAAATGAAAATAATGTGCTTTTGAGTACTGGAGCTGTTTCTTTTGATGCCACAATAATAGAATATTTTGGCACATTGTTAAACGGAGCCAAACTTGTAATGGCCAAACAGGAAGACCTTTTAGAAACTGTTAGTTTAAAAACAATCATTAGAAAAAATAAAATCAATTGTCTCTGGATGACAGCTTCATGGTTCAGCCAGGTTGTAGACAGCGATATTGAAATTTTTGAAACTATCGATCATGTAATTGCAGGCGGTGATGTCGTATCTCCTATACATACAAAAAAGCTTTTTGATACTTTTAAAAATATAAAAATAACAAACGGATACGGACCAACAGAAAATACAACATTTTCTTTAACCCATCCAATTAAAGCTAATGATACTGCCTCAATTCCTATTGGAAAACCTATTGAAAACAGTAAAGCCTATATTTTAGATGAATATCTTCAGCCAGTACCTGAAGGAGTTGCAGGAACATTGTATGTAGCAGGCGATGGCTTATCACGCGGTTATTTAAATAAACCAGAATTAACAGCAGAAAAATTTATCGATAATCCATTTCTTGCCGGTACAAAAATGTACAATACCGGAGATTTAGGAAAATGGCTTTCAAATGGAGATGTAATTTATTTAGGAAGAAATGATGATCAGGTAAAGATTCGCGGACATAGGATAGAATTGGGTGAAATAGAAAGAAATATTGTTGATATTAAAAACATAAACCAATCGGTTGTTGTAGTAAATGAAAGACAAGGCGATAAGTATATCGTAGCTTATTATGTTTCGGAAAATAAAATTGACAAGAAAGAAATACAAGAATTTTTATCAAAAAAACTACCGGATTACATGCTTCCGGCTTACTATATCCAAATTGAATCTATTCCGTTGACCTCTAACGGAAAAGCAGATAAAAATGCTCTTCCAACTGTTACATACAATGATTTAGTTGAAACTGAATTTATAGAACCAAAAACGGAAATTGAGATAAAATTAGCCAATATCTGGAAAGAAATCCTGACAATTGAAAAAGTAAGTTTAACAGATAATTTTTTTGAAATAGGAGGTCACAGTATTAAGGCAATGAAATTAATTTCAAAAATTAAAGAAGAATTTGAAGTTAGTTTTAAAATCAGTGAAATCTTTACAAACTCAACATTATTATCTCAGGCAGAAAATATTGCTTCAAGAGAAATTGAGGCAAAGAATGCAATTCCGGCAGTAGAGTCAGAATCAGATTATCCGGTTTCATTTGCTCAAAGAAGATTATTGCCGGCAAGTCAGATAGATGAAAGCTCTGTTGCTTATAATATTCCAACAACTTTAGTAATTAAAGAAGGTTATGACCTGGATTTGTTTGTTCAGGCCCTGCATGCAGTGGTTGAAAGACATGAAATTTTGAGAACTGTATTTAAGGAAGATGCAAATGGAAATTATACGCAATATATAAAGACATCTGAAGAATTAGGACTTACGATAAATTTGTATGATTACAGTCAAAATCAAGATCCTTATAGTGAGGTTTTTGAATATGTTTCTAAAGATTCATTTAAACCTTTTGATATTAAAAATGGACCTCTCGTAAGATTTGCTCTGCTCAAAGTTGACGAAAGCACGTTTGTATTTTATAGTAATCTTCATCATATTATTTTTGATGGCTGGTCTTATAAAGTACTTAAAAGAGATATAATGGCATTTTATAATGCTTTCAAAAATTCTGAAAAACCTATGCTGCCTGAACTGCGTATTCAGTATAAAGATTTTACAATCTGGCATTTAAAAACTGTAAAAGAAGACGATTATATAAAACAGAAAAATTTTTGGAAAAATCAGTTTCAGGGCGAAATACCAGAACTGAATTTGAATTTTGCAAACAAGAGGCCAAATCTTAAAACGCATAACGGATCAATGCTGACTTATTTAATTCAGGGAGATACTTTTAAAAGCTTTATAGATTTAACCAATACCACAGGAACAACTCCCTTTTTAAATCTGCTTGGTATTGCCTCAATGATTTTATACAGGAATTCTCTTCAGAAAGAAATTATAATAGGAAGCCCCGTTTCTGGAAGAATTCATCCGGATTTAGATGATCAGGTTGGTTTTTATGTTAATACACTTCCGATAAAAATACTTTTAGAAGAGGAAAAAACATATTCAAATTTAATTAAAACAATTAAAGAAACCGTACTGAATTGTTTTGATAATCAATCCTATCCTTTTGATGTGTTATTAGAAGATCTCAATCAAGGTAAAGATTTATCCAGAAGTCCGCTTTTTGATATTATGCTTACTTTAAATGAATATGAGGGAATTAACGAAAATTCAATTAAAGAAGGTCAATTCAATGAAGAAAAAACAATAAGCAAATATGATCTTCTATTCGAATTTGACTTGTTTGAAAACAATCTTCAGTGCCGTTTTACTTATAATACTGATTTATTTGAAAAACCTGATATAGAAAAGCTGATAGAGGATTTTAAAAACCTGCTTAATAAGGTATCAGAAAACCAAACGCAGACTTTAAACGATTATCTGAATTTAATAATAAGTCAGGAAGAACTTTCAGAACAAGAAGATTTTTTAAATGCAATTATTTCAGAAATCAGCGAAGAGTTTTAAAACAAGGTATTACTAATAAAAAAATAAGAAAATGAAAAACACCAATAGAGTAGGAATTATAACGGGCGCAAGCTCAGGTATAGGCAGAAATACAGCATTACGTATCGCTTCTGATGGTTTTAGAATTGTTTTAAACGGAAGAAACGAAAAAGAACTGGATTTGCTAAAACAGGAAATAAATACAAAAACCGGAGCAGAAACAGCAATTGTAGTTGCTGGTGATGTTACAGATAAAGAAACTCTCGAAAAATGCATAAAGGCTTGTAATGAGCATTGGAATTTAAGTCCAAGTCTTTTTGTGGCCTGTGCCGGAAGAGGATTACCAGGAACTTTAATTACTTCTGATGAAATGCAATGGGAAAATTTATGGCATATAAATGTGCTTGGATTACAGCATCAGCTAAAAGCAATTTCTCAGGTGATGATAGCCGAAAGAGAAAAAGGATCAGATACCGAAACTCCTTCAGATATTGTAGTAATAGGTTCAACAATAGGAAGAAATGTTTCACCATTTAATTCTGTTTACGGAGCTACAAAATTTGCAGTTCATGGTTTAACCGAAGCTTTAAGAAGAGAATTAGGGCCTAAAGGAATAAGGGTTACCTTAATTGAACCGGGCTTGGTTTCAACAAATTTTCAGGAATCTGCCGGCTACGATATGGATTGGTTTGCAAACTACTGCAATGAAATTGGACCGGTGCTTGTAGGCGACGACGTGGCAAAAGTTGTTCAGTTTTTAGTTCAAATGCCCGGAAATGTGCATTTAGATAATATTTCTATCAGGCCAACCAGACAGTCCTACCCATAATTCAACTTAATTATTCATTTGACTATTTTTTGAGATGATACAAGAGCAAAAAAAATTAACCAATTTATTTGAAGATATTTCAAATAATCATCCTGATCGTATTGCGATTAAGGATAGTAGTAATCATTATACGTATTCTGACTTACAAAAATATGCGCTGAAACTAGCTGTAAGATTAAAAAACAAAGGAATAAAACTCAATGACAGAATAGGGCTTTTGACTAAAAAAGATACAGCTACTATATTGTTATTTTGGGGAATTGCTTATGCAGGAGGAATACCAATATTGTTAGATGATGATGATGAAATTCTTGTACTTAAAAGCAAATTAAAGTATTCAAAACCAGCTTATATTATTGCAAGAGATCAAGATAATGATAAAGAAGGAATGTTATCGGAAACTCAGATTTTGCACGAATCAGAGCTTATGGCAGAACTTGAAAACGAAGAACTGTTAAACTCGGTTGAAATATCCGAGATCTGTTATATGATTACCACAAGCGGTACAACAGGAGTTCCTAAAGTAATTAAAATTTCGCACGATAATGTTATGCATTATGTTCGTAATTTATATGAACTTTTAAAAAGCCCGGATCAGTTAAATGCGGCACATGTTACTAATTTTTCGACAGATTTAGGACATACCAATTTTTTATTGTCTTTGATATCTGGCGGAATGCTCTATATTTTTAATAGAAATGAGTCAAGAGATCCGTCTGTTTTTAATTCTATCTTGAAAAGCGAACAAATTAATTTTATAAAAACAACACCTTCGCATATAGAAGTAATGCTTCCTTTTTTAAACTTTGGAACAGATTATAAATTGGATTTTCTGGTGCTGGGCGGTGAAAAACTACCATGGAAATTAATTAAACAGATTAAAAGTTTAAAACTCTTTTCATCTATTCTAAATCATTACGGACCAAGTGAAACAACAGTTGGAGCATTAGTTTATCCACTAAACGAAATTTTAGAAAATGAAAATAGTGTGCCTATTGGAAAACCAATTGGAAAAGGACGCGCATATCTGGTCAATGAAAAAAATGGAATGGGCGAATTGTATATTGAAGGACCCGGAGTAGGAATTGGTTATTTTAATAATGAACAGGAAACACAGGAAAAATTCTTTTTTAATGAAGAAACCAATGCTCGCGGATACAAAACGGGAGATATCTGCAGTGTCTCGGAAGATGGAAACTTTGTGTTTTTAAACAGAAATGATAATCAGGTAAAAATTAGAGGACATCGAGTTGAATTGGGCGAAATAGAATCTGCCTTAAACAAGCATGCTAAAATTTTATACAACAGATTAAATGTGTTTTATGAAAATGATACTGCTTTTATAGAATGTTTTGTAAAAGTTACTGAAAACGAAACACTTCAAAAAGAAGAACTGTTGTTGTGGCTTAAAACAATTTTACCAGATTATAAAATCCCGAGCCATATTTATATTCAGAATGAAATATTGTATACTGGAAATGGAAAAATAGATTTTAAAACATTAAGAAAACAGCATTTAAATAAAAGTACAAAGCTTTTTAAAGATTTAGATTTGAATAGCTGGGAAGATAATGTTTTATACTGCTGGCAGGAAATATTTGGTTTAGGAAATACAAACAAACATTTTTTAGATTCCGGCGGAGATTCTTTAAGTGCTATAAAATTTGTTGGGAAATTACAATTAAATGGTTTTGATGTAAGCTTAACAACTTTATACGATAATCCATATTTAGATCATTTTATTGCATTAAAAAAATCTAAAAAAAATGTTTCGGATAATACGGTTGCCGAATCATCAGATTTACAATTTACAAGTTCTCAATTGACATTTTTACAGAATAAAACCCTAGATTTAAATGCGTATACACAAAGTGTATTGTTTGACATTCAAGGTGATATTGATGTTAAGATACTGGCAAAATCAATCGAAGAATCCTTGAAATCTCATGAAAACTGTAACTTGAAATTTATCAATGTTGCTGATGATTATGTTCCGGAAAATAATTTGAATCACGTATCGCCTTTAATTGTACATAATTTAAGTTCAGAAAAATTATTTACAGACCAGCTCTTAAAAATTACTGATGATCTGGTTAATACTATTTCTATAGAAGAAGGAATTTTGTTCAAATCAGTATTACTGACAGATACTGCAAAAAATCTGAATTATTTATTTTTTGTTAGTCATCATCTTATTATTGATGCTATTTCCTGGAATACTTTAATGGAAGAAATTGTATGGAGATACGAGTCTTTTGGTCTTGAAAAGCCATTACCTGTAATCAGGGAACAAATCCAGAATCATTTTTACAAGAAA
Organism: Flavobacterium sp. KACC 22758; assembly: GCF_028736135.1. Lineage (NCBI taxonomy): Bacteria > Pseudomonadati > Bacteroidota > Flavobacteriia > Flavobacteriales > Flavobacteriaceae > Flavobacterium > Flavobacterium sp. KACC 22758. The sequence continues at coordinate 3,782,727 of NZ_CP117878.1, read as the reverse complement.
AGTAAAACTATTTTTCAGGATTTATACAAACCGTTGGGAATTAGTAATAAAATAAAGAAAATTCCAGTAAACCAGAATAATACGGGATATTCTAACTCTGTCATTTCAATAGTTGCAACTGATGAAAGTTCTGAAAAATTAAGACAGATTGAAGCCATATCAGATAATAATTTAAAATTACAAGATCTTTTTCTAAGCAGTTTTATTAGTTCCGTATTCGATTATTACAACATTCGAGAATGCTCTGTAGATGTTGAATTTCATGGAAGGCCCGAAGAAAATGCAGGTATAGATTTGAGCAGGTCAGTCTCCTGGTGGTCAACAACAATTCCGGTTGATTTTGATGAAAGCCATAGATCAGTTCATCAGTTAAAAGAATTTATGGTTCCAATTACAGGATATGCTAATACAATCAATTCTCACAGAGATATTTTTGCAGGTGATAAAAAAAACAAATCAGATATACGATTTAATTATTTGGGAAAATTTCCGGAATCTTATAGTAATTCATCTCTTAAATTGACTCCTTCACATTATACAACAAGTCCAACACGATCAAATAGAAATAACAGCGAATATAAATTATTCTTTACAGGAAGGTTTATTGGTAATAAACTAATCTTTGATATTCAATACAATACCGCTTGTTTTAACAGTCAGGAAATTCATAAAATAGCTAATCTTTTTATAGGTCATCTGGCTTCGTATACTGGTTTGGATAAAAAACAAGAATTGAATGATTTTGCTCATTTATTTTATAATAATGTATGTACAGTAGGAAAACCAATGCTTAATTTTCCAGTTAGTCAAAAAACAAAAAAATACCGTAATGCAATTTTATTAACCGGAGCAACGGGATTTTTAGGATCTAGTACGTTAAGAGATCTTCTTTTGGAAGATGCAGAAGTGTATTGCCTTATAAAAGCAGAAAATTTATATATGGCAAAACAAAAATTAAAAGACACTCTTGATTATTATTTTCCGGGCGAAATGCTGTCAGAGAAAGTCAATAATAATATAATACTGGGCGATTTGTCTAAAAGACTTTTAGGTATAGAAGACTATAGTTATTTTGCCAATTATATTGATACGGTTATTCACTGTGGGGCAAACGTTAATCTTGTAAAATCGTATGATGAACTAAACAATACTAATGTACTGGGAACACAAGAAATAATCTCTTTTTCGAAATTAGGCAAAAGCAAGACACTTCATTATATCTCGACATTAGCGGTAAGCGGTTATACACTTGGCGAAGTACAGGATTTTTCAGAACACCATTTTGATATTGGGCAAGAATTTTTGTCTGGTTATGAAAAGTCAAAATTTCAGGCTGAGAAAATGGTACGCAAAGCATTTGATGAGGGGTTAAAAGGTAAAATATACCGCGTAGGTCATATTGGTGCACATTCTGTTACGGGTAAGTTTCAAAAAAATGCCAAAGACAACAGAGTTATTCAGGTTCTAAATGGAATTATTGCATTGAATCAGATTCCTGCTTCATACAATGAAAAAATATCTTTTTCCTATGTAGATGTGATTTCAAATGTTGTAGCGTCAATGGCATTACAAAAAATAGTTTCAGACTTAAATTGTATACATTTAGAAAACACATCTTATTTTTCGATTAAGGAAATTGCTTCCATGATGAACCAAATTGGTTATCCATGTAAAATAGTAGATGATACTGCTTTTAAAAATGAAGTTATTAACTTTAAAGGTTCTGAAAAGGAGTATGAATGTATTTATGGTTATAATATTTGGGTAAACCGATATTTATCACAAAAAAGAAATGTAAAATACATGAGTAATGAATCAAATGAATTGTTTAGTAAATATGGACTTGTTTTTCCTGAATTATCAAACAGCTGGCTCAAAAAACTAATTGTTGGACAGTTGAAATCTGAAAGCATTGAAGAAGTTAGTATTTGGTAAAATCTGTTTGAAATCTGTATAATGCTATCCTAATAACACAGATAGTTATCACAAAAAAAGGGTTTGGCTTTAATTAAGCCAAGCCCTTTTTTTGTGCATAAAGCCCATTTTTTAAAGTCTTTTCTGTGATTTAAATATTATTTTAAGACTGTATCCAGACAGTGAAAGTCCGTAATTATTTTACGAAAAATCCGTAATATTTAGATTTAGGTTACTGCTACTTTTGAATAAATCAAATTGTTTATTGCATTTGAATCATTAACAAGAAACAACATTTCAGAAACTTATTTTAAAATGAATTAGTAATGAAAAATAGAAATCCAAGATAATTTTTGAGTTGTTTTTAAATATTTGAAGAATGCTTTCTAATACATAAAATTATATACAAATGAGCAAAAAAATAATCCATACCGTATTTGAAAATATAGTAAAAAATCAAGGTAGCAATATTGCTTTACAAGGCGATAAAGGAAATATATCATACCAGGAGCTAAATCAATATTCAAATAAGCTGGCTCATCTTTTGCTTCATAATAACATATCAAAAAGTGAGATCGCCACTGTTTATTTCTCAGATCCAAGACTTCAGGTTATATCATTACTTGCTGCTTTAAAGTCTGGAGCAATTTATCTGCCAATTGATAAAAAGTACAAACGAAACCATTGGGAGGAATTGTATACCACAATAATGCCAAAAGTATATATTACTGCTTCAGAAGATCTTTCGCTGCTGCATCAGTTTAGTGATTCATTCGATTATTCTATTCCATTTATCATAACATTATCAATTGATAGTCGCGGAGCGTTAGATCATAAATTGTATTCCTATTCAAATGGTGCGTATGTCGATGTTACATGTAAAACACATTTGTCTGATGAAAATCCAAATTTAGAATTTGGCGAAAACGATCCAAACTATATTTATTTTACTTCAGGTTCAACCGGTAATCCAAAAGCGGTTTTAGGCTGTCATAAAAGTTTGAGTCATTTTATACACTGGGAATCAAAAGAACTGGGTATAAAAGAATCTGATAAAATAGGATTACTGCCTTCTTTTTCATTTGATGCTTCAATCCAGGCTGTTTTTATGGCGTTAATTAACGGAAGTACACTTTGTTTAATTAATTCAGAAACAAAAGAAGATATTATTCAATTACAAAACTGGATAAGAAATTATGATATAACGGTGCTTCATATGGTGCCAACTTTGTTCAGGATTTTGAGTATTTATTCTGAAGGCAAAGAAAAAAGTCTTTCATTCCCTAATTTGAAATACATATTACTGGCTGGAGAAAAACTATACAACAAAGATGTTGTAAACTGGAGAGAATGCCACGGAAACAATACAGAAATTATTAATTTTTACGGAACTACAGAAGCTACAATTCTTAGCACATTTTATAGAATAGAAAAAGAACTTCAAGGAGAATTATCTGATGTGTTTTGCGTAGGACAGCCAATTTCAAATACTGCCATATTAATTTTAAATAAAGAAAATAAACTTTGCAAGATTGGCGAAGTAGGAAGCATTTATATAAAAACCCCATTTTTAACAAAAGGATATTACAAAAATCCGGAGCTGACAGCTGATAAATTTATCCAAAATCCGTTAACAGATTCAACAGATATTATTTATAAAACAGGCGATTACGGAAAATATGATTCGCAGCGAAATACTATCGTTACCGGAAGAGAAGATGGTTTGGTAAAAATCAATGGTGTTCGTATTGATATTAATACAATTGAACAAACGATCTTGAAATTAAAAGAGGTTGATATGGTAAAATGCCTTACTTATCAACAAGATTTATTGAGTGTAATTTTGGTATGTTTTTATAAATCAGCAGCTGTTGATGAAAACGATATCAGAAAACACTGCCTTGAATATTTATCTCAATATGAAGTTCCTTCTCGTTTTATTGCACTTGATGAAGTACCAATTAACGCGAATGGTAAAATTGATCCGGTTGTACTGAAAAAAATAATCGAAGATACATTAGCCGCAGATAATAATGTAATTGAAGATGAGACTGCAGCTAATGAAACAGAACAAAAACTGATTGGGATCTGGAAAGAAATATTGAATGTTGAAAAAATCAGACTGAAGGATAACTATTTGTTTTTAGGAGGAAACAGTATTAAACTTATTCAGTTGAGACTTAGAATTCAGCAAAATTTTGATGTAGAACTCAGCATTTATGATTTATTTACTAATCCGGTTTTAAAAGAGCAGGCAAAACTAATTGCAGAATCGAAGAAATCTGTTTTCGAAGCTATTGCAAAAGTTCAGACTCAGGAATATTACAATTTATCTTCAACACAATACAGAATGTGGGTTGTTTCGCAAATAGAAAGCAGTTCTATTGCTTATAATATGCCTAATGCTTTCCTGATGGATGGAGAAATTGATAAGTTAAAATTCAATGAAGCATTTAAAAATATTATTGAGCGTCATGAAATCCTGCGAACTTCTTTCAAATCAAATTTAGACGGAGAAGTTCATCAATATATTACACCGGTAAGCGAAACTGCTTTTGAGATTACTGAAAAGGATTTATCACATTTTAATTCATTAGAAGAAATTAAACCTTACTTAATCAGCTTAAACGCAGAACCATTTAATTTAGAAAAAGCTCCTCTTTTAAGAGCTTATTTAATTAAAGTAAATGAAAACCAACATGTATTTTATTTTACAATGCACCATATTATTGGAGACGGCTGGTCTTCATTGATTTTATTTAAAGAAATAATCAGCGCTTATAACAGCTTATTAAATGGAAGCCAGACAGAATTAGAAGGCTTAGATGTCCAGTTTAAAGATTATGTTGCATGGTCACAAAATGAAGCACATTTAGAAAAAAACAAAATTTCTGAAAACTATTGGTTAGATCAATTTTCAGGTGAATTGCCTGTATTAGAATTACCTGCTTTTAAAAAACGTCCTTTAATAAAAACCAATAACGGAAATAAAGCAGAACATGTTTATTCGGTTGAATTTACCAAAAAATTAAAGTCATTTTCAGAAACCCAAAATGTTACTTTATTCATGACTTTAATGGCCGGAATAAATACACTTTTGTCAAGATATTCCGGACAGGATGATATTATTCTTGGAACACCTGTTGCAGGCAGAGAGCACCCTGATTTAGAAAATCAAATTGGGCCTTATTTAAATACTGTTGCTATCCGTACAAAACTGGATGAGCAGGAAACGTTTAGGTCATTATTGCTAAAAGAAAAGCAGTTATTATTAAATTCATACCAGCATCAGGATTATCCTTTTGATGAATTAGTGTGGAAACTAAACTTGCCTCAGGATAGCAGCCGTTCGTTTTTATTTGATGTTTTAGTAGTATTACAAAACCAAAACCAGGTTGCTAATTTAAATACCAATGAAGAATTAAGTGGTATAAAAATAGAACCGGTAGATTTTGAGAGTAATTTTTCAAAGTTTGACCTGAACTTTATGTTCATCGAAGCAGAAAACTTAAATCTGTCAATTACTTATAATACAGATATCTACGATCAGTTTTTAATTGAAAGAATGTTTCAGCATTTCGAAATTCTTTTAAACCAGTTTATAACCAACCCTGATGCCGCTGTTAATAAAGTTGATTATTTAACAGAAAATGAAAGAACACAATTGTTGTTTGATTTCAATAATTTGACTGTAGATTATCCAAAAGATAAAACCATTGTGGATTTATTTGAGGAACAAGCTGCTAATAATCCGAATGTTACAGCAATTGCATTTGAGAAAAAAAATATTACTTACGCAGATTTATCTAAAGAAGTAAATGCATTAGCTGCTCAGCTTTTTGAAAAAAATGTTGAAAAAGGAGATAAAATTATAATTTGTTTCAACAATCATCTTGAAAAAGCAATTGCAGGACTATTGGCTGTTTTAAAAATTGGAGCTGTGTATGTTCCTGTAGATTCTGATTATCCATTAGAAAGAATCAACTTTATTCTTGAGGATACCAAAGCAAAAATTGTTATTACAAACAGTGCTGATGCAGTTATTTTTAAAGATTTTGATGCAGATATAATTGCATTAGACGAGCAAAAAGACTTTAAAAATATCGAAGAAATTCCTTTTGAAAAAGTCGATATTTCAAACAATGCTTATGTGATTTATACTTCAGGATCTACCGGAAATCCAAAAGGAGTATTGGTAAATCATAAAAATATAAACGACTATGTTTTTGGATTAAAAGCAAAGATTCAAATAGAAAATAATGACTCTTTTGCTTTAATGTCAACACTTGCTACAGATTTAGGAAATACAGTTCTTTTTGGTTCTTTGCTGACTGGGAAAACACTGCATTTGTTTTCAAAAGACAGCTTAAGAGATGTAAATTATATCCAGGAATATTATGAAAATCATTCTGTTGATTGTATTAAAATTGTGCCAAGTTATTGGAAATCATTAAACTTAAAAAGCCAATCGCCTAACAAGATGATTATTTTTGGAGGAGAAGAGCTAACCGTTGATGTTGTAGAAAAAATCAAAGCCGAAAAACCTGAGATTACCATCGTTAATCATTACGGACCTACAGAAACAACTATTGGGAAATTACTTCATGTTGTTGATCTGGAAAATTCATACGATCGTATTCCAATCGGAAGACCGTTCTCTAATACTAATGTATTTGTAGTAGATCAGAACTTTTTACTATGTCCTGTAGGTGTTGAAGGCGAATTGGTAATTAGTGGAGATGGTGTTTCAAATGGTTATTTGAATAATCTGCAATTAACAGAAACGCAATTTGTTAAGGATACACTTCTTCAAACAGAAGCAAAACTTTATAAAACCGGAGATAAAGTAAAACAATTTCCAAATGGTAATATTGAATACTTAGGACGATTTGACGATCAGGTAAAAATAAGAGGACACAGAATCGAATTAGGAGAAATAAGCAGAAACCTTGTATCAATTGAAGGCATAAGCCAATCTATTGTAACAGTGGGGCAAAATAACGAAGAGAAGTTTTTAATTGCTTATTACGTTTCAGAAACACAGTTAGATAAAAAAGAAATTCAGTCAAGTCTTTCTAAAGTACTGCCGGAATATATGGTGCCATCGTATTATATAGCATTAGAAAATATGCCTTTAACATCGAATGGAAAAATCAACAGAAAAGCACTTCCTAAAATTTCTGAGAAAGATATTATCCGAAAAGAATATGTTGGGCCAAGAAATAAAACAGAAGAAAAATTAGTTCAAATCTGGCAGGAAATATTAAAAGTAGAAACAATTGGTGTAACTGATAATTTCTTTAATCTTGGCGGACACAGTTTATTAGTTGTTAGAATTATCAACTTAATCAAAAAAGAAATAGGCTTAAATATTTCTGTAAAAACATTTTTTGAAAATCCTACTATTGATGCCTTATCAGGACAGTTAAAAGGAAAAGAAACAGAATCTTTCTTTATTGAAAAAATTGCTCCTTCTGATTCTTATTCAGTAACGGCTTCACAAAAAAAGTTCTGGTTAATAAGCCAGTTTGAAGATGCTTCTTTAGCCTACAATATGCTGACTGTTTTTAGACTTGAAGGAAATTTAATTATTCCAAAATTTCAGGAATCGTTTATTCATCTTATTGAAAGACACGAAAGCTTAAGAACCTCTTTCAAACTTAATAAAGATGAGGAGTTAAGACAGTTTATAACCCCTGTTGAAGATCTGGATTTTAGTATTAATTACGTTGATCTTAGCTCTAATAAAACAACCGAAGAAGATTTGGCTGCTTATGTAGAAAAAGAAAATGCAGTTAGATTTGATTTAGAAAAAGCGCCTCTTGTTCGTGCTTCATTAATCAAAGCAGAGGAAGGTAAGTTTGTATTCTTTATATCGATGCATCATATTATTGGAGACGGCTGGTCATCTGAATTGTTAGTTGGAGAGGTTGTTTCTATTTATAATGCTCTTGTTCAGGATAGAAAAGTAGATTTACCAGAGTTAAGAATTCAGTATAAAGATTATGCTGCGTGGCTTAACAATGAGATTAAAAAAGAAGGATATAAAATCTCAGAACAATATTGGCTGAATCAATTTTCTGGAAATCTTCCAACCATCGAACTGCCTGGTTCTAAAATAAGACCTTCGGTAAAAACATATAATGGAGATTATCTTGGGCATGAGTTTTCGGATAATTTTTCACAGAAATTACGAGATTTCTCTACAGAGCAGAATGTATCATTGTTCATGGTATTAACAGCTGGAATCAACACGTTGTTAAGTAAATATACCGGAGAAAATGATATTGTTGTAGGAACTCCGGTTGCAGGAAGAGAGCATCCTGATTTAGAAAATCAAATAGGACTCTACCTGAATACTTTAGCCTTAAGAACCAAAATAAATCAAGAAAACAGTTTCCTTGAATTATTGCAGCATGAAAAAGAAGTTATTCTGGAAGCTTATGAAAATCAACTTTATCCGTTTGATGAATTGATTGACAAACTGCAGTTAAAAAGAGATAGAAGTAAGGCTTTACTGTTTGATATCCTGATTGTTTTGCATAATCAGACAAAATTAAATAAGGAAGAAGATGAAAAGCTTGTAGACCTGTACATTAAACCTTATGCCTCAACACGTAAAACTTCGCAGTTTGATTTGTCTTTTAGATTTTCAGACAATGAGAGATTATTTCTTGAAATAAATTACAATACAGATATCTACGAAAAATCATTTATCGAAAAAGTATTTACACATTTTGAAGCTCTGGTTTCTCAATTAATAACCAAACCGGAAACAAAATTGGAACTTGTTGATTTTCTTTCAGAAGATGATAAAAAAGAAATCGCAATGAGTGGTTACTGGAAATCTGTTTTCAAAAATAATTTTTCAAATGTTGTATTTCCTTTTGAAAGACAAAGTATTGAAAGACTGAATAAATCCGGCTCTCAATTTCAGTTTTCTATTAGCACAGAATTAAAAGAAGGATTAAAGAAATTATCAGATTTAAACAACAGTGATCTTTTTACATCGGTACTATTTTCTTTAAAAACCACAATACGAAAATATACTGAAAATGATGAGGTTGCCTTACAAATTTCAATTCCGGAAGAAGCGCCTAATGAATGGCATAAATTGGATTTACCATTTGCAGCTAATATCAGCAATGATAAATTACTGCTGGATGTTTACAACGATTTGAATTTTAGGATAACAGAGATAAAGGAGAATCTTTTTACTGATTTCCAATTAGCAGAAAAAAACGCTCATTCTTTTTATAAAGAAAATGAAGAGGCAGTTTTCAACATTAAATACAACTACCATAAAAATCATGATGTTCAGGATTGGTCGCAGCCAGAATCAGCAGGATCAGAGGAGTTGGGGGTAAATGTCATTTTTAAAGAAGATGCTGCAATTACTCATAATATGTCATTTGATTTTTATGAAAATGAATCCAGTATTACTTGTATACTAACCTATGATGCTGCTAAGTACGATAAAAACCAGATTATGCTTTTCATAGAAAGATTTAATACTGTAATGAGTCAGATAACGAATAGTAAGGAAGAATTCAGCAGGCTCACAATCCGCGAGATTAGTTTTGATTATCAAAAAGAAAAACAAACAGGAAAAAGTAAAATTTTATTGGAAGAGAATTTCTAAAATCAATCTTAAAACCATTACAAACAGATATTTATTAACCACTAAATAAAAACAGTATGATTAAATCCTTAATACAATCTATGGCAGTATGCCCGGATATGAATAAAGTTTACCCTAAAATTGATTACGGTAAAGGTGTATATGTGTATGACCAAAATGGTAAAAAATATTTAGATGCATCTTCAGGATCTTCGGCAGTTTCAAATATAGGACACGGGAGAACTGAAATTGCAGATGTAATTCACCAGCAGGTTTCAAAAATATCTGTTTTACCAACGCATGCTTTTAACTCAGATGTAGTCGAAAGTTATTTAGATCGTCTTGTTTCTTTTGCGCCAGCGGGATTTAGCAAAGCATGGACAGTAATGAGCGGGACTGAAGCGGTAGAAAGTGCTGTTAAACTTGCCTTACAATTTCATCAGTTAAGAGGAGATTTTAGTCGTTACAAAGTAATTTCAAGATGGAATACTTATCATGGAAACTCAGTTTTTATGCTGGATGTGGGAGGAATGAAAATTAGAAGAGAACTTTACAAACAGTGGCTTAATAATTTTCCTCACATTTCTCCGGCTTACAATTATAGAAGACCTGAAGAATTAAACGAAGATCAATTTGTTCAAAGCCTGCTTACAGAGTTTGAAACTACTATTGTTGAAGAAGGGCCGGAATCAATCGCAGCCTTTATTGCAGAACCAGTTATTGCATCTGCAATGGGAGCAGTTCCGCCTCCTGCAAATTATTTTGCCGGGATTTCAAAAATATGTAAAAAATACGGAATCCTTTTTATTACAGATGAAATCCTGACAGGTTTTGGAAGAACAGGTAAAAATTTCGGTATGGATAATTACGGTGTTGTACCAGATATTATAGCAGCGGGAAAAGGAATGAGCGGAGGTTATTTTCCTTTGTCAGCCGTAATTGCTTCATCCTATGTTACACAGCCTTTTATAGATACTAAAACACCATTTCTGGGCGGTTATACTTTTGCTTGTAATCCTGTTGGCTGCGCTGTAGGAAACAAAGTAATGGATATTTTAGAAAGAGAAGACGTTATTGGTAATGCTAAGAGAATGGGAGCTTTGTTTCTTGAAAAACTAAAAGCATTATATGAGTTTGAAATTGTTGGAGATGTTCGCGGCGAAGGGCTTTTATGTGGTGTTGAAATTGTTCAAAATCAAAGCACAAAAGAACCATTTCCGGTTTCTATGGGAATTTCAAAAATGCTGGGTGAAAAAGCAATTCAAAAGGGAGTTGTATTGTATCCGGGAAGAGGTTCTGTAGATGGACTTTTAGGAAATCACCTTCAAATTTCACCTCCACTTGTAATCAACGAGGAGCAGTTAGATGAAATTGTAGATGTTCTGAAACAATGTTTAAAAGAAGTAATGTCTGAAATTAAAAAAAGTACACTGAGCTATGAAACTATTGAGTCTTAAGAAAGCTAAAACTGAGGAATTTTTAAATAGATTTTTAAACGAAAATCAAAATACTGATTCAAGTACATTTTTTGAAGGAGTACATATAAAATCTGAGAGTCACATAAACTCTCAGATTGAATTAAATCTGGATATAAAAGATGTAACTAGAGTTCAGGAAATCTGCAATGGATCTGATATACTGATGTATAACTTTTATTCCTGCGTTTTAAGTGTTTTGCTTCATAAATATGAAGAAACATCTATTTTCATTTCACCCTTGTCACAATTTGAAGATTATGCAGAAAACGCAAACGAGCTTTTTGTTCTAAAACATCAATTTGACAAAACTGAAAATTTCAAAAGCCTTTTTTCGGCAGGCAAAGCATCTTTATTAGAATCAATAGAGAATAGTTTTGATTTAGAAATTTTTAAAGATTCTTTTTTAAACTTTCAAGACTTCAAAAATAAAATTTCATTTGGGATCACTATAAATGATGCCAATACTAATATCATGGATACTGCTAAAGCTGTATTTGTTTTTGATTTTAAAAGCAATACACCTGCATTAAAAATTGTATGCAAAGGCGAAATGATCGATAATGATCTGCTGTATCTTTTTGGAGATAATTTTAATAAATTATTAAACGAAACACTCCAAAATTTATACGGACCAATTGGTAAAATAGAATTTAGAGGAAATAAAGAACAACAGCTTCTGAGCCAGATAAACTTGCCAGAAACAGACTTTTCACTTGATAAAAACATTATCGAACTGCTTGCAGAACAGTGCGAAAACCAAGCTGAAAAAATTGCCATTTCATGTAAGGATCAAAACATAACTTATAAGGAATTAGATCAAAATACTAATAGACTTGCACGTTATATCCAGAATGAATTTACAGCAGGAAAAGATGATCTTTTTGGTATAATGCTTTCAAGATCCATCAATATGGTAAGTAGTATCCTTTCTGTTTGGAAAACCGGAAGCGCCTACGTGCCGGTTGCTGTAAATCTTGGTGATGATGCTTTGCAGCACATCATCGAAAATTCAAATTTAAAAGCTGTAATTACAGATGACAGCAGTGTTGTAGAACAGCTTAAAGCATTACCTATTGAGATTGCGGTAATTGATTTAAATGCTATTGAAGCATTTTTAAATGACTTATCAGTTCTTCCGTTAAATGTTGCAATAGGACCAGAGGATCTTTCTTATGTAATTTACACCAGCGGCTCTACAGGAAGACCAAAAGGAGCTATGATTGAACATTATGGAATGATCAATCATATTTTGGCCAAGATTACAGAAATGAACATAACTCAGGAAAGTGTTGTTGCACAAAATGCACCGCATACTTTTGATATTTCTGTCTGGCAGTTTTTTGCGCCCCTAGCAGCTGGAGGAACAAGTGTAATCTACGATGAAGAAACAATTCTGGAAATTAACGAATTTGTAAACAATATAGCAAAAGACAAGGTTACATTATTAGAACTGGTACCTTCTTATTTATTGGAAATTCTCAATTATCTTGAAAATGAAAATAACGAAATTACACTTCATCTTGATATACTGATCTTAAATGCCGAAACTTTAACCAAAGCTATGGTTAAAAGATGGCTTGATGCTTACCCGCAGATACCAATTGTAAATACGTACGGAGCTACAGAAGTTTCTGATGATATGTCGCATTTTGTAATGCAGGAAACTCCTCAAAGCTATTCTGTTCCGGTAATGAAACAGCCTATACAAAATTTCGAGGTTCATATTCTTGATGAGAATAAAGAAAGAGTTCCGGTAGGAGTTAAGGGTGAAATCTATCTGGCAGGTCCATGCGTGGGAAGAGGGTATTTTAATGATGAAAAACGTACAAAAGAAGCTTTTCTAAAAGGACCTGTTGAAGGAATTACCAATCAGAAAAGAATATACAAAACTGGTGACTTAGGAAGATTTATGCCTAACGGAACCATGGAGTTTATTGGCAGAAATGACAATCAGGTTAAAATACTCGGACACAGAATAGAATTAGATGCCATAGAAAATATTACTGCCGAAATTCCTGCTGTTAAAAGTGTTAAAGCAATTGCTGATACAAATAAACAGATGATTGTTTTGTATTATGTATCTGATTCTGAAATTGATAAAAACTTTATGGAAGAACAGCTTTTAAATAAGCTTCCTAAATATATGCTTCCATCGGCTTTTATACACATGACAGGTTTTCCATTGACTAAAAATGGTAAAATTGACAAAACAAAACTTCCGGCTGTTAAACTAGAAGATTTAGCAGCAAAAGAATACGCTGCTCCTCAAAATGAAACCGAAGAAAAACTGGCTGTTATCTGGCAGGAAGTTTTAAAAATTGATAAAATTGGAACAACAGACAACTTTTTTGATTTAGGAGGACACAGTTTACTGGCTGTTAGAGCAATTAACAGAATAAAAAAAGAATTAGGATTAAATACTTCTGTAAAAACATTCTTTGAAAATCCTACGATTGCTGCTTTATCTAAGCAGTTAAAAGAGAAAAAATACATTCCTATTGAAAAAGCGGCTGTATCAAAATCATATCCATTAACAGCATCACAGCATAGATTTTGGGTTTTGAGCCAGGTTGGAGATGCATCTTTGGCTTACAATTTATCTATGCCCCTTAAATTTAAAGGAGAGCTGGACAGCGTAAAATTAGAAGAATCATTCCGCTTTTTGATTAACAGACATGAGGCTTTACGCACTTCTTTCAAATTAGATGAAAATGGAGAAGCACGTCAGTTTATTACTTCAATGGAAGAGTTGGATTTTAATATCAAATATATCGATTTAAGTTCTAATACTGAAAAAGAAACTGCTATAGAAACTTATCTTTCTAAAGAGAATACTACTGCTTTCAATTTAGAAAATGCACCATTATTGCGTGTTTCATTGATTAAATCAGGAGAAGACGAATATGTGTTCTTTATGACAATGCACCATATAATTGGTGACGGATGGTCATCTGTTGTATTATTTAGAGAAATGGTAACCATATACAATTCTCTAGTTCAGGAAAAAGAAATAAACTTACCTGAATTGAGAATTCAATATAAAGATTATGCCGGATGGTTAAATCAGGAAGCACAGCAAGAACATTATAAAGCATCTGAAGCATATTGGCTAAATCAATTCTCTGGTACACTTCCTGTAATTGAGCTGCCTGGATTTAAAAAACGTCCTTTGGTAAAAACTTATAATGGAGATTATTTGAGCTATCAATTTCCTAAAAGCTTTACTGAAAAATTAGCAGTTTTTTCACAAAAACACGATGTTACCCTATTTATGACTTTAATGGCTGGAATTAATGCTTTACTAAGCAGATATACCGGACAGCAAGACATTATTGTAGGTTCACCTATTGCCGGAAGAGAACATTCTGATTTAGAAAATCAAATAGGGCTTTATCTAAATACTTTGGCTTTCCGTACACAAATGGACAAAAATTTCAATTTTCTGGATCTAGTACGCCATGAAAAAGAAATTATACTAGGAGGTTATGAGCATCAAGGATATCCATTTGACGAACTGGTTGATAAACTGGAATTAAAACGCGAAAGCGGCAGATCTGTTTTATTTGATATTATGGTTGTGCTTCAGAGCCAGTCAAAACTAAATAATTTTGAAAGTAATAAATTATTAGGTCTTGAAATCAATGAGCAGGAAATTAATCATAAAAAAGCACAGTTTGATTTGATTTTTGCCTTTATGGAAAATGATGGTCTTTTGCTTGGAATTGAATACAATACTGATATTTATGATGCTGTTTTTATTGAAAAAATTGCAGGTCATTTTGAGCAGTTAGTAAGCGAAATGATTGAACAGCCTGAAACTAAGATTCAGCATATCGATTATTTGAGTTCTCAGGAAAAACAACGTCTTCTGTTTGATTTTAATGATGCTGCCACGGCTTATCCAAATGATAAAACAATAGCAGCATTGTTTGAAGAACAAGTACTAAAAACACCAAATCATACAGCTGTTGTTTTTGAAGGTAAAGAAACAACATATAAAGAACTTAATGAGAAGGCGAACCAGCTTGGACATTATTTAAGAGAGAATTATAAGATTAATCCAGATGATTTTGTTGGAATCAAATTAGGCAGAAGTGACAAATTGATTGTGGCAATTCTGGGTATTTTAAAATCAGGAGGCGCTTATGCTCCTATTGATGCTAATTATCCGGCAGACAGGATAAAATATATTGAAGATGATACTCGCTGTAAAATAATTATTGATGCTGCCGAATGGGAGGCTTTTGAGGCATCTAAAACAGAAAATACAAAAAACAACCTTTTGTCTGTGAATTCTCCTCAGGATTTAGCTTATGTAATTTATACCTCTGGAACTACAGGTAATCCTAAAGGTGTAATGGTTGAACAAAGAAGTGTTGTAAGACTTGTAAAACCTGGAGGATATTTTCCTTTAAATGAAAATAAAGTGCTTTTAAGTACCGGAGCAATTTCTTTTGATGCTACTATTTTTGATTTCTTCGGAACATTATTAAATGGTGCCAAATTAGTAATGACTACACAAGAGTGTTTATTAGATACTAATTGCCTTAAAAATGTCATCAGACAGGAAAAAGTAAATGGCTTTTTTATGACAACTGCCTGGTTTAACCAATTAGTAGATAATGATATTGAGGTTTTTGAAACAATAGACCATCTAATTTTTGGAGGAGAGATGGTATCTCCTAAACATGTTGAAAAAATATTCAATACCTACAAACATATTAAATTAACGCACGCTTATGGGCCTACAGAAAATACTACTTTTTCTTTAACACACGATATTGAAAACCTGAATACTCCTACAATCGTTATTGGTAAGCCTATAGAAAACAGTACCGTTTATATTTTAGACGAATCCCTTCAGCCTGTTCCTGTAGGAATTGCAGGAACTCTTTATGTGGCGGGCGATGGAATCTCAAGAGGCTATTTAAACAAACCGGAATTAACAGCAGAAAAGTTTATTGAAAACCCATTTGTAGAAGGTACAAAAATGTACAACACCGGAGACTTAGGAAAGTGGCTGCCAAATGGAGATGTTGATATTCTGGGAAGAATAGATAATCAGGTAAAAATTAGAGGTTATAGAATTGAGCTTGGAGAAATTGAAAATAGTCTTGTAAGTTGTTCAGATAAAATAGCACAGGTAGTTGTTGATGTAAAAGAGATTAATGGAAACAAAATCCTGATTGCTTATTATACAGCAGATATTACTTTGGATAAAAAAGATCTTCAGTCAGATTTAGGAAAAATCCTTCCTGATTACATGCTTCCAACATATTACATTCAACTGGATGTCATGCCGCTGACAAGTAATGGTAAAGTTGACAAAAAAGCCCTTCCGGAGGTTACGGAAGAAGATTTAATTAAAACTGAATACATCGCACCACGTACTTCGCAAGAGGAAGTTTTGGCGGCTGTATGGTCTGAGGTTTTAAAATATGAAAATATTGGTGTAAAAGACAGCTTCTATAATTTAGGAGGCGATTCTATAAAATCAATTTTGATCGTTTCAAGATTAAAACAACGCGGTTATTTGTTAAAAGTTGATCAGATATTGCGAAATCCGGTATTGGAAGATCTGGCTCTTTTAATTGAAACCAGTACAGTTGCTGCAGATCAGTCAGCAGTTGAAGGATTGTCTGTATTGACACCTATCCAGCGTTACTTTTTTGAAAGCGAAACGATACCAGACAAAAACCATTACAATCAGGCAGTAGTGCTTAAAAGCAAAAATGAACTTGATACAAAAGTTTTATCAGATTGTCTTGCTTCACTTGTTGTACATCATGACGCTCTTCGTATGGTTTATAAAGAAGAACAGCAGAAATGGACACAATATAATGCTGATTCTTCTAACCCTCATTATAAAATTAATTTTTATGATTTAAGAGGTCATGCAGATGAATTGGAATCACTTAAAAATATTGGAAATGAATTACAAAGCAGTTTTGATATCAGTTCGGGAATTTTACTGCATGCTGGACATTTCAGACTTTCAGATGGTGACCGTTTAGGATTAATAATCCACCATTTGGTTGTTGATGGTGTTTCGTGGCGTATTTTGCTTGAAGACTTATCGGCTTTGTATCATTCATATCAATCAGGAACTCCGACAAACCTTCCTTTAAAAACTGATTCTTTTCAGCGTTGGTCTTCTTTACAGCAGGAGTTTGCTAAAAGTCATGCAATGCAGCAGGAAAGACCTTATTGGGATAAAATTTCAAAAACGAAACTGCCTCAGCTTGCCTCAGATTTTTCAAATTCTGTAAAGGCTTCAGTGCTTGATAAAAGAAATGGTTTTGTACTTGACAATGCGTTGACTGAAAAACTGCAAACCCAGGTTCACCATGTTTATAAAACAGAGATTAACGATTTGCTTTTAACTGGATTAGGTCTGGCAGTTCAAGAAGTTTTCGGTGCCAGCCAGACTGCGGTTAAAATGGAAGGTCATGGTCGTGAGGAAATTATAGACGGAATTGATATTGGCCGTACTGTTGGATGGTTTACCAGTGTTTATCCGTTTGTATTGGATATTTCCGGAAATCAGCCGTTGGTTTCGGTTAAGGATTCTCTTCGTAAAATTCCAAACAAAGGAATTGGTTATGGTATTTTAAATTATCTCGATACTGCTTTTGAAGATTCTTTAACACCAAGTATTCAGTTTAACTATCTTGGGGATTTTGGTTCTAATGCCGGAAATTCTACAGGAGAGGCAGTGTTCGAATTTGCTCCAGAAAGCATAGGATCGTCTGTAAATGTCAGCAATACAAAAAGTACCATTTTGCTTGATGTTTCAGGAATGATGGCTGCCGGCGGATTAAGTATGTCTATTGGTTATTCATCAGAAAGGTACTCTGAAGAAACTATAGAAAAACTAACTCGTGCATACGAAAATCAGCTAAAGGTGCTTATTACAGAACTTTCAGAAACGAAACAAACACAATTAACACCTTCAGATTTAACATACACCAATTTATCATTTGAAGAATTAAAACAAATAAATCAGGATAACAATGTAGAAGATATTTATGAATTATCTCCTTTACAGCAAGGATTCTATTACCATTGGCTGGCAGATCATTCAAGTCCAATGTACTTTGAACAAATGGTGTATACCATAAATGCAGAAACATTATCTATTGAAAATTGTAAACAGGCATTTGATGATTTAATTTCAAGATATTCTATTTTAAGAACTTCATTTACAAATAGTTTTGGAGATCAGACACTGCAAATTGTTCATAAAAATGTAGAAAGTAATTTTTCATATCAAAAAATGGAAAAGAACGATAGTGAAACTATCGAACAATACATTGAAAGAATAAAAACAGAAGATAAAGCACAAGGATTTAACTTTGAACAACCTTCATTAATGAGATTAAAAATCATTGAAGTTGAAAGAAACAAATATGTGTTTATCTGGAGTTATCATCATATTTTGATGGATGGATGGTGTATGAGTATCTTAATTAATGATTTTAGTATTATTTTAAGTGCTGTTTCTACAAACGAGGATGCTGCTCTTCCCGTGGCATTAAAATATTCTGAGTACATAAAATGGCTGTCAAAAGTAAATAAAGAAGTATCATTAGAATACTGGAAAAAATATTTAAATGGTTTAGAAAATGTTATTGATCTGCCATTTAAGAAAAAAACTAAAAGCGGAACAAATTTCGAAATCAAGCATTTTAAAGTTAATATAGAGGGTGCTTTATATCAGGATGTTATGCGTTATTGCCAGGAAACAGGAGTAACTCTTAATGTGTTTGTTCAGGGTGTTTGGGGTTATTTACTTTCCAGATATAATAATACACAGGATTCAGTTTTTGGAGCAGTAGTTTCAGGCAGACCAGGTGAATTACCCGGAGTAGAAACGATGGTAGGATTATTTATTAATACAATTCCGGTAAGACTTCAATATACTGATGAAGACACACCAAAAACATTATTAAAAAGAATTCAGACAGAGGCAATTCAAAGTGCATCACACCATTATATCAATTTATCTGAAGTACAGTCTCAGAGCAATTTAGGAAATGAATTGATTAAGACTCTGCTGACTTTTGAAAATTATTTTGTTCAGGAAATGGATGACAGTACTAAAGAAAGTGCAGATACTAAAAGTTTCTATATTGATGAAGTAGCTGTTTTTGAACAAACAAACTATGATTTTAATATCATTGCAACGCCTTCGGATACAGCCTTAAAAATCGATTTTGGCTATAACTCTGAGGTTTTAGATGAAGTATTTGTAGAGAATCTTTCGTCTCACTTTTTAAAAATTACCGAAGAATTTAGCAAATCAGGTTCTGCGGATCTTAATTCAATAGATTATTTATCTAATCAGGAAAAGCAAGAACTTTTAGTAGATTTTAACGATACCGTTTTTAATTATAACGATCAAAAAACTGTAGTGGATTTGTTTGAAGACCAGGTTCGCAAAACTCCTGAGAATATTGCTTTACGCTTTGCAGATATTGAGTTTACCTATAAAGAACTTAATGAAAAAGCGAATCAGTTTGCGCATTATTTATCTGAAAATTATAAAGTAGAAGCAAATGATGTAATTGGAATAAAATTAAACAGAAGTGAAAAACTTGTAGTTTCAATTTTAGGAGTTTTAAAATCAGGAGCAGCTTATGTTCCAATTGATCCGGCTTATCCACAGAACAGAATTGAGTATATTGAAAAGGATAGTAACTGTAAAATTGTAATAGATGATTCTTCTTTAGGATTGTTTACCGAAATTTATGAGAAATATTCAAAAGATAATCTTGAGGTTAAAAATCTATATGACAATTTATCTTATGTAATTTATACTTCGGGTTCTACAGGAAATCCAAAAGGAGTAATGATTAAACATCGTTCTTTGTTTAATTATCTGGATTGGGGTAAAAGACATTATTTGGCTTCCCAGCTTGTAAACACTGATTTTGGATTGTTTACTTCTTTATCTTTTGATTTAACAATTACAAGCTTGTATTTACCACTTATTACAGGAGGTTCTTTAAAAGTTTTTGATCCGAAAGAAGATGTTCTGGATATCCTGA
Organism: Flavobacterium sp. KACC 22758; assembly: GCF_028736135.1. Taxonomy (NCBI): domain Bacteria; kingdom Pseudomonadati; phylum Bacteroidota; class Flavobacteriia; order Flavobacteriales; family Flavobacteriaceae; genus Flavobacterium; species Flavobacterium sp. KACC 22758. The sequence continues at coordinate 3,762,664 of NZ_CP117878.1, read as the reverse complement.
AAGAATACTTTAACGGTAAATTATCTGGTATTAAAATTACACCTGCTCACATAAGTGCTTTAGATGGACTTGATATTAAAACAAGTAATGTCGAAGTTGCAGTTGTTGGAGGTGAAGCATTAACCCAAAAGCAAATACAAATTTTAAAAGGGTTAAATCCATCAATGAAAATTTACAATGAATATGGACCAACAGAAACTACAGTTGGCTGTATTGTATATGAAATTACTTCATCCGATGAAGAGATTTTAATTGGAAAACCTATTTCAAATACTACAATCTGTATTTTGGATGAATTTAAAAACCTGCAGCCAAAAGGAATTGCCGGAGAAATTTACATTGGAGGTGCGGGTTTGTCTAAAGGATATTTGAACCGTGCTGATTTAATGGCTGATAAGTTTATAGAAAACCCATATAAAAACGGAGATACTTTATATAAATCCGGAGATATAGGAAGATGGCTGCCAGATGGAAATATCGAATATTTTGGAAGAATAGATGATCAGGTTAAAATACGAGGACATCGTATCGAACTGGGAGAAATAGAAGCCTGCTTACAAAAATATTCTGATGAGGTAAGACAAGTTGTAATTGATGTTAAGGAAAGAAACGACAGTAAAATACTTGCTGCCTATTATGTTTCATCATCAGAACTAAATCAGTCAGATTTAAGACAGTATTTAAAACAAAATCTTCCAGAATATATGGTGCCGTCATTTTTTGTTCCATTATCTGAAATTCCATTAACTTCTAATGGGAAAACAGATCGCAAAGCACTGCCAGATGTATCTGGTAAAGATGTAATTAAGAACCAATATGCTGCGCCAAGAAACGAAACTGAAGAAAAACTGGTAAACATCTGGCAGGAAATTTTAAAGATTGATTCTGTTGGAATACATGATAATTTCTTAGAATTGGGCGGACATAGTTTATTGATTGTAAAAGTGATCAATAAGATCAAAAAAGAATTGAAATTGGATGTTTCGATAAAAGCATTTTTCGAAAACCCAACAATAGAAACTTTGTCTAAACAATTACAAAACACTCAATATATTCCAATTGAGAAAGCCGCTTTACAAGATTCGTACCCTTTAACACCTGCTCAAAATAGATTTTGGATTGTAAGTCAGTTCGAAACAGCTTCTTTAGCTTATAATATGCCGGCTGCTTTACAGCTTAAAGGAGAATTGGATGTACTAAAATTTGAAGAATCTTTTATTTATCTTTTAAAAAGACATGAAATTCTGCGTACTTCTTTTAAAATAAATGAAGAAGGAGAACTGCGCCAGTTTATAACTCCTACAGATGATTTGAATTTTGGTTTAAACTATATTGATTTCAGTTTAAATACTAAAATAGAAGCAGCAGTAGAAGAATATATTGCCATTCAAAACAGAATTGCTTTCAATTTAGAAAAAGCTCCGCTGGTTCGTGTTTCATTGATAAAATCGGCACAGAATGAATACTTCTTCTTTATGACCATGCACCATATTATTGGAGATGGCTGGTCATCAGAACTGCTGGTTAAAGAAATGGTAACGATTTACAATGCATTAGTTGATTCAAAAGAGGTAAATCTTCCTGAATTGAGAGTTCAGTATAAAGATTATGCATCCTGGTTAAATCAGGAATCACAACTGGAGCATTATAAAAAATCTGAAGCTTATTGGCTCAATCAATTTTCAGGTTCACTTCCGGTGATTGAATTACCGGTATCAAAGAAACGTCCTTTGGTAAAAACCTATAATGGTGACTTTGTGAATTACCAGTTTTCAAATTCATTTTTAGAGAAAGTGACAGTTTTTTCACAAAAACACGATGTTACATTATTCATGACATTGATGGCCGGAGTGAACGCTTTATTAAGCAGATACACAGGACAAAATGATTTTGTGATTGGTTCGCCTATTGCAGGTCGTGAGCATCCAGATCTTGAAAATCAAATAGGACTTTATCTGAATACTTTGGCTTTAAGAACAAAAGTAGAGAAGGATTTTAATTTCCTTGATTTGTTGCGCCATGAAAAAGAAGTAATATTAGGAGGTTATGAGCATCAAAATTATCCTTTTGATGAGTTAGTCGATAATCTTGAACTCAAACGAAATAACAGCAGATCTGCTTTATTTGACATTATGGTAGGGCTTCAAAGCCAGGCAAAACTTAATAATGTTGAAAACGATAAATTATCGGGATTAGAGGTTTATGAGTACAAAGCCAATATTAAAACATCTCAGTTTGATTTAGTATTTACATTCCTGGAGCAGGATAATTTAAAATTAGGAATTAATTACAATACAGATATTTATGATGCTGCTTTTGTAGAAAAAACAGCGATTCATCTTGAACAGTTATTAGATGAAATGATCAAGAAGCCTGAAACAAAAATCCAGCTTATCGATTATTTAAGCCAAGAAGAAAAAAATCATCTATTATTTGATTTTAATGATACTGCAATTGCATATCCAAAGGATAAATCTGTAGTTGAATTATTTGAAGAACAAGCACAGAAAACCCCTGATAATATTGCTGTTGTTTATAATGAGCTGCAACTGACATATAAAGAACTGAATACTTTATCAAATCAACTGGCTTATTCTCTAAAAGCGAATTATAATGTAAACAAAGGAGATAAAATTGGTATACACTTAACAAGAAGTGAGTTGCTGGTTGTTGCGATATTAGGAATTCTAAAGTCTGGAAGTACTTATATACCAATTGATTCTGAATTACCGGATCATCGTAAAGAATTCATAACAAAAGATACTGAACTTATATTATTAATAACAGAATCTTCTTTTAAACAGAATTTAGATTTCTATAATGGTAATGTTTTATTGATCGACACAGAGTTTAATCCTTCTGAAAAAGACTTGATTGCAGATAAAATTAATATCGAGCCGTCAGATTTGGCTTATATAATCTACACTTCAGGATCTACAGGACTTCCAAAAGGGGTTATGATAGAACATAGTTCATTGACCAATTATTTGATTTGGGCAAAAGAATGTTATCTAAAAGAAGGACTTACAAATACTAATTTTGGTTTGTTTACTTCGTTGTCTTTTGACTTAACAGTAACAAGTTTCTTCCTGCCGTTAATAAGTGGAGGCAGTTTAAATGTTTTTGAATCAAGTGATACTTTTCAGAATATATTAGAACAATATTTTACAAGTGAAACAGCCTGTGTAAAACTAACTCCTGCTCATATAAGTGTTTTAGGAAATCTTGGACTAACCTCAAGTAAAGTTCAATTAGCAATTGTAGGAGGAGAAGAACTTCAGCAAGATCATGTAAGGATATTAAAAAATCTTAATCCGGATATTCGAATTGTCAATGAGTATGGTCCTACAGAGTCTACAGTAGGATGTACAATATATGAACCAGAGTCTGCAGAAGGAGAAATTTTGATTGGAAAGCCTATCGCTAATACTGCTGTCTACATTCTTGATGAGTATAATAATTTACAACCAGAAGGAGTTATAGGCGAAATCTGTATTGGAGGTTCTGGTTTGGCCAGAGGATATTGGAATCGTTCGGAATTAACTTTAGAGAAATTTATAGCAAATCCATTTGAGGACGGAACAAGTTTATATAAAACCGGTGATATTGGTAAATGGCTTCCAGATGGTAATTTGGTTTATTTGGGCAGAGTAGATGATCAAATAAAAATTAGAGGACATAGAATCGAATTAGGAGAAATTGAAAGAAACCTATCAGCAATAAAAGGAGTAAAACAATCTGTAGTAGTTCCTAATGTAAAAGATGGAGATAAATTTTTGACAGCTTATTATACAGCAGACATTGTTTTGGATAAGAGAGCAATTCAGTCAGATTTAGGAAAAATTCTTCCAGATTACATGCTTCCTGGTTATTATGTTCAGTTAGAAATTATGCCGCTCACGAGTAATGGTAAAATAGACAGAAAATCTCTTCCGGAAGTTAAGGAAGAAGATTTAATCAAAACCGAATACATAGAACCGCGTACAGCTCAGGAGAAAATTCTGGCCGCCGTATGGTCTGAAGTTTTAAAATACGAAAATATTGGTATAAATGACAGCTTTTTCAATTTAGGAGGAGACTCAATTAAATCGATTCAATTAATATCTAAATTAAAACAGCATGGTTATTTATTAAAAGTTGACCAGATATTGAGAAATCCAATATTAGAAGACCTTGCTCTTTTAATTGAAGCCGGTACAGTTACCACAGACCAGTCAGAGGTTGAAGGATTATCAGTATTGACGCCTATTCAGCATTACTTTTTTGAAAGTGAAACTTTGTCAGACAAAAATTACTATAATCAATCGGTTGTGCTTAAAAGCAAAGACGAACTTGATACAAAAGTGTTATCAGATTGTATTACTTCTCTTATCACACATCATGATGCTCTTCGTATGATTTACAAACAAGAGGCAGAAGGCTGGATACAATATAACGCTGATTCATCAGGGATTCATCATAAAATTGAATTTCACGATTTAAGAGGCGAATCAGATGAGCTTTTGTCATTAAAAAATATTGGAAACGATTTACAAAGCAGCTTTGATATCAGTTCAGGTATTCTATTTCATGTTGGTCATTTCAGACTTTCAGATGGAGACCGTCTAGCGTTAATTATTCATCATTTAGTTATAGACGGTGTTTCATGGCGTATTTTACTCGAAGACTTATCTGCTCTGTATCTTTCCAAACAAACAGGAACTTCATTGAACCTTCCTTTAAAAACAGATTCTTTTCAGCGCTGGTCTTCTTTACAACAGGATTTTGCTAAAAGTCCAAAGATGCAGCAGGAAAGACCATACTGGGATAATGTTTCCAGAGCGGTTCTGCCTCAGCTTCCATCGGATTATGCAGCTCCCGAAAAGTTTAACAGCCTTGATAAAAGAAATGGTTTTGTACTTAACAATCAGCTGACCGATAAGCTGCAGACCCAGGTTCACCATGTTTATAAAACAGAAATTAATGATCTGCTTTTAACAGGATTGGGCTTGGCTGTCGAAGAGGTTTTCGGAATCAGTCAGACTGGAGTAAAAATGGAAGGACATGGTCGTGAGGAAATCATTGATGGAGTCGATATTGGCCGCACTATTGGCTGGTTTACGAGTGTTTATCCATTTGTTCTGGATATTTCAGGAGATCAGCCGTTGGTTTCGGTTAAGGAATCCCTTCGTAAAATTCCAAACAAAGGAATTGGTTATGGAATTTTAAATTATCTCGATAAAGCTTTTGATGCAGCTTTAGTGCCAAGTATTCAATTTAATTATCTTGGAGATTTTGGTTCAAATGCCGGAAATTCTACAGGAGAGAATGTGTTTGAATTTGCTTCTGAAAATATAGGATCATCAGCAGCAGTAGTTAATACTAAGAGCGATATTTTACTGGACGTTTCAGGAATGATGGTTTCAGGAAGTTTGAGCATGTCTATTGGTTATTCATCAGAAAGATATTCTGAAGAAACCATTGAAAAACTGACTCGTGCTTACGAAAATCAACTGCAAAATCTTATTGAAAGTTTAGCTTTAAAAGCAGAAGAAACAAATTCAGGCTTTGTAAAATCTCCTTATATAAAAACGGGAACAGAATGGTTATATGGAGATTTAATGGAATTGTCACCCAACCAGCAAAGATTCTACAAATATGAATATGCTTGTGTAACAATGAGAGACAAGATGTATAATTTTAATAAGGATACTTTTGAAAAAGATTTTAGAAACTTCCTTTTAGATTTTCCAGCCTTAAGTCTCAAATTTGAAACAATAGAGAATAAAGTATTCCAGAGATATATTCATCCAAACGATGTAGCATTAGAAATATTAATACATGATATTTCTTTGACAGAAGAAAAACAGATTTCTGAAATAACAGATGAATTTTTAGAAAAACCATTTGATTTAGTTAATGGAGCCCTAATAAGATGTCTTGTATTGCAGGAAGATGCTTCTGGAAAAAATGCAGTGGTTACTTTAAGAATACATCATTCCCTTTTAGATCATTATTCAGTAAATAGAATTTATACAGAGTTGTGTAACTATTTCCAAGGTGAAGGTAAACAGTCTGATTATTACCATCCGTTTGATTTTATAGTTGAAAAAGAAAAATTCTTATCATCTGATAAAGGAATGAAAGAAAGAGAATATTGGACAGACATTTTGCAGGAAACGCCATTGTACCATAATGAAATTAATCCTAATAAAGAGCTGGTGAATGTAATACAGGAAACAGTTATTTCGGATGATAGATTTAAAAGTATCAAAAAAATGGCGAAAAAGAACAATCTTCCGGTTAGTGCATTTTTTATTGGTTTTTATGAAATGATATTAAGCACTGTTAAATCAGATCAAAGACTGCTGTATAGTTTTATGGTAAATGGAAGAGAGCAGGAAGTGAAAGGTATGGATATCAATAAGATATTGGGCGTTACTGATAATGCATTACCAATTTCATACGCAAAAGGTATCACCAGCCTTACTATGGAATCTATTCTTGAAATTTATATAGCTTACCTGCGAAACAGAACTTATCAAGGTATTCCGTACGAAACTATAAGAAAAGATACTCTGCAGGAAACAGGTTTTGATATAGACGAAAACATGAGTGGTTATCTTAATTTATATATCAAAGAAGGTTCAGTAAGTTCTAAAAATACTGTAAACGGAAAACTGAATGTATATCATGATAATCTCTTAGTCTTTTATGGAATAAATCTGGAATGTGAAGTATATCAGGATGGTGTTTATTTGAGATTGATGTGCCCTAAAGACCTCTACGAAAAATTAGGAAATCTGATTTCTCTGGATAGTTTTATACAAGACCTGCTAAAAGGAATTAAAGATCACGAGAATTCTGAAATTAATACTGTTTATTAACAGAAAATGAATATTCATGCTGTTTCGTTACACACAAACAGCATGGATTGATTCCTAAGAGCTAAATAAATACAAGCCGATGAGACAATTAGAAATAGCAATTAAGAAAAGTTCAATAAAACAAAAAATGAAAAATATACTATTAATATTTATATCTCTAATACCCTTTTACTCTTTTTCGCAAGCAAAAATAAGCGGAGTAATAAAAGATGAAACTGGTTTGGTTGCCAATGCAAATGTTGTATTGACAGACAAGGAAAATCATATTATCAAAGAAACAATTTCAAATCCAGACGGGTCTTTTGAGATTACTGCTGCTAAAGGAACATATACTGTAACTGTAAATCATTCAGATTATCAGCATTTTGCAAAAGAGATTGTTTTACAACAAGATTTAGAGATGGACACCATTCTTTTGGAACGAAAAAGCAATCAGCTGGAAGAAGTTGTTATTAAAGGTCAGGGGAATTTGGTAAAGAGGAAATTAGATAAAACGATTTTTTCTGTTCAAAACAGTCCAATTGCAAGTACAGGAAATGCTTTTGATGCCTTAAAAAGAACGCCGGGGCTGATTTTAAAAAATGATCAGATTACTATGCTTGGAAGAAGCGGAGTAAGAGTAATGGTAGAAGGCAAAATGGTTCAGCTTTCCGGAGATGATCTAAAGAATTTTTTAGCCACTTTGTCTGCAACAGATATTAAAGAAATTGAAGTTATTACGAATCCATCAGCTAAATATGAAGCCGAAGGGAACAGTGGAATTGTAAATATTATTTTCAAAAAATCAAAAAAGGATTCATGGAGTGATAATGTTTCTTTAACACATATTCAGGCAAAATTTGGAAGACAGTCATTGAACAACAATTTTAGTTACAGAAAAAACAAAGTCAATCTTACTTTTAGTACCGGATATGATACCGGAACCACCAATATTGACCAGCGTATAGAAATTGGATTTAAAGACCAGCCTTTAAAATTAAGAACTCTGCAAGACCGAAATGATAAAATTTTTGCTCCAAGACTGCTGCTTGATTATGATGTAAGTAAAAACAGTAAAATAGGAATGCAGTATACAGGATCATTCTCAAAAACATATGTAGATGACAAATCAAATACAATTTTGTATACGCCAGACATGCAGATTGATGGATATTTAAAAGCAATAGGAAGATTGGACAGTGACAAGAATAATCATTTGCTGAATTTTTTCTTTGAAAACAAACTCGATACTCTGGGAAGAAAGCTTGTTTTAAACTTTGATGTTTTGAAATATGATCAGGATATGTCAAACAAAATAATATCTAACCGATATGATGAAAATTACAATTTCCAGAATATGGATTTTGCAAATGATACTAAAACAAACCAAACCATAACGAATTATAATACTAAACTTGATTTTGAGCATCCTGCAAAATTTGCCAATTTTCAATATGGAGCCAAAATAAGCTTTATAACCACAGAATATAATACAAACAGTTATGATTTATTAACGGGCAATCCGGTTTTTATCCCTAGTCTTTCAGATAATTTCACATACGATGAGAACATACAGGCCATGTATGGAAATGGAACAAAAAAAATAAATGATAAAATTCAGATTCAGGTAGGATTAAGAACAGAGTATACTCAAACAAAAGGTGAGTCAAAAGTTTTAGACCAAACAAACCGAAATGAGTATTTAAAATTTTTCCCGACAGTTTTCTTGTCCTATCAAAAAAATGATAACAATATGTATGTATTTAATTATGGAAGAAGAATTGAACGTCCAAATTATTCATTGTTAAATCCGCTTCGCTATTTTGTAAACAGCAAAATATCATCACAAGGAAATCCATCTTTACAGCCTGCTTATATAGATAATTTTGAACTTTCGCATACCTATAAAGAAAACTTGAATACAAAATTATCCTTTACAGCCAAGACAAATGCCTTTGGACTTATTTTCAATTTAGATGAAGCAACACAAGAACAATTAATCATTAGAGATAATTTCTATAATAATTATGCATTTTCATTAACAGAAAGCTATCAGTTACCCATTTTTTCATGGTGGAAAACAGACAATACTTTATTCGTTAATTACTCTGTTTCGCATAAAACAAATGATGAAATCAGTGCAGAGGTTAGAAAAGGTTTTGAATTTTATGGTTCTGTAAACAATGTATTCACATTAGACAAAGACGGAAAAATTTTAGGAGAACTTAACTTTTGGTATAACTCTCCTTACAATGATAATTTGTATAAATATTCTCAGGCGTCTTCTTTAGATCTTGCATTTACTTATAAATCAATATTGAAAAATTTAAATCTTTCTGCAGGTTTGTTTGATGTTTTTAATGCTAGTTCAAGAAAAATGTCTTCAGAAATCAACGATGTAAAGCAAAGTTATATTTCTTATCCAAGTAACAGATATTTTAGAATTTCTCTTAATTATATGTTTGGAAATGAAAAAATTAAAACGCAGAAAAGAAACTTTGGGAATGAAGAAGAAAGAAAAAGAAGTAATTAATTAATTTTTGATTGTATGAAAAACCAGTTATTTCTACTGCATTTTGCAGGAGGCAGTTCGTTTTCGTTTGATTTTCTCAAAAAAAAACTTGACCAAAATATTTCGTCAATTGCTTTAGAACTGCCGGGAAGAGGCAGAAGAATAAACGAAGAATTAATCAAATCAAAAGAAGATGCAATTGCTGATTACTGTCGTCAGATTGTTAAGTTGAGAAATGGAAACCCGTTTGTAATATACGGACACAGCATGGGAGCAACATTAGGATTAAGCGTGGTGTCGATGTTAGAAAAAATGGGTCATTTTCCAGAACGATTAATAGTTTCCGGAAATGCAGGTCCTGGAATAAAAAAGAAAAAAGATATTCTACGCTATTTGCTTGATGATCATGAGTTTAAAAATGAATTAAGAGAATTGGGCGGTATTCCGGAAGAAGTTCTGAAAGATGATGAATTGTATGAGTTTTTTGCTCCAATTATACGGGCCGATTTTGAGTGTCTTGAAAAAGATAATTTCTCAGAAAAAGGAATTGTAATTAACACACCAATTTATGCTTTGATGGGAACTGAAGAAGAAACCTGTCATGAGATTGAAAACTGGAAAAAATTTACAGATTCTGATTTTAAATATCGTGTCCTTGAAGGAAATCATTTTTTTATTTATCAGCATTCAGAAAATATAGCAGTAATACTAAAAAAGTCTTTTTCTGCCAGCAAAAAGAAGTTATTGGGAATTTAAATCAGCAATCAAAAAATAAAATAAGATGGATAATAATATAAGAGAAGTATACTCAGTTACTGATGGTTATGTCTACATATTTGATATTAAGACTACAATTCAGAATAAAAATGATCTTGAACCTATTATGATAAATGAAGTTTTAATTTCTGAAAATCTGTCAATGAAGTTCAGATATATTTTAGGCAGTTTGAACTTTATGTTTAATGAGACATTATCAACAAAGTATAACACAGAAAGAAAACAATCATTAACAATAAAAATAGTCAAACTTTTATTGAAAATAATTGAAACTTTTGACGAAGATGGCGATATGGAATCAATAGATATCGAAAAAATAATTTATCAGCTCGATGCCGAAAGGGTAGAATTAAAAATGAAACTAACGTAAACTTACTTATCATGTTAAAAATAAAAAAAAGAGAAATTTTTTACTTACTCCTATACGCTGTACCAAATACTTTATTGACATTTTCGATCGTGTATATAATCAATAATGTAATGGCTGGAAACAAAGCTTTTCTTAATGATTATATGGGACTTGTATTTATTTCTATTCTAGTATATACATATCTTTTGAATGTTATATTTCAGAAAAAGCTAAATAAGTTTTCCTTCAACATGCTTTATGAAAACGAGAAGAAAATTTTCAAACAGATATTAAGTGTACCGTTATTAAAACTGGAACAATACGGATCACAAAGATTTTATACAGTTGTAGAAGATTTAAGAACTTTTTCTTTACTGCCCTATACTGTTACGCATACAATTAATTCGCTCCTTATGCTTATTCTTTGTCTAATTTACATGTTTACACTTTCGCTCGTATCTGCTTTTATAGTAGTAACCCTGATTGTAATGGTTGGAGCCTGTTACTTTATTGTAATGAACGCCATGTCAAAAAAAGTAAATCAATTAAGGGAATATAATGACGGATATTACAAATCAGTTGATGATGTAATTAGAGGGTTTAAAGAATTGAAAATTAGTTTTTTAAGAAGGGACAACTTAATGAACAAATTTATTGTTCCAAACAGAGATGAAGCCATGAATTTAGATTTTAATATAAATTACGTGTTTTTGTCTATCAATCTAATAAGTCAATACGGATTATATTTTGTGGTATCGGTAATTTTATTTGTATTGCCGGCATTAAATCTGCTTTCGAGAGAAGATGTTATTTCGTATGTGATAATCATTTTATTTATATCTGGGCCTATTAACAATATCATCAATTTGCAGCAGCTTTATACCCGCTTTTTTGTAGCTAACACAAGAATTTCAAATTTCATTAAAGACTTTGACGTAATTGAAGAAGAGAATCTTCCTAAGGAATCTGCACTCGATGATTTCGAATCTTTAAGTTTTAGTGATGTAGGATTTACATACCCATGTAAAGATGAAGAATCTTCTTTTCAGTTAGGCCCAATAAACCTAAATATTAAAAAGGGAGAAACCATCTTTATTGTAGGCGGAAACGGCTCTGGTAAAAGTACTTTTATTAATCTACTGACAGGATTGTATAAACCTACTGAAGGGGAAATTACTATAGACGACAAAAACAGCAGGGATGAAAATATACAGGATTTAATTGCAGCTGTATTTACAGACAATCATTTATTCTCTAAAAATTATGATAACTACATTTTAGAAAACAACCCACATTATAATGAACTTTTGAAAACTATGGAAATGGACAGAATCATTACTGATGATAAGGACACTTCTATAAGAAGAAAATTCTCAAAAGGACAAAGTAAAAGAATGTCGTTGATATTTAATTTGTTAGAGAAAAAACCTGTTATGGTTTTAGATGAATGGGCAGCAGATCAGGATCCGCATTTTAGAAAATATTTCTATGAATTTCTTCTTCCAAAATTTAAAGAAGAAGGTAAAACCATAATAGCAGTTACTCATGATGATGCGTATTTCCATTTAGCAGACAGGATTATAAAATTTGATTATGGAAATATCGTCAAAGAGATAAAAACTACAAATAAAGAAGAACTGGCCGAAAATATCTGGGCCTAATTTAAGTATTTTTTTAACCGGTAATTATTCTCACAATCTTTGCTCAATTGAAGATTGCAGGGGCATTCTTATCCTTATTTTGATAAAAAATGAAACTTACACTTCCTCAACAAGATGTTTATTTTGAACAGCTTATGTTTCCTGATGACCCTATTTACAATATTGGGGCAAAGATTTCCATTGATGGAGATGTTTCTTATGAAATATTAAATCAGGCATATATTGAACTTATTAATCAGCATGATTCTTACAGGAGCATTATACATAAATCAGAAGATCAGGTAACGATTCATACTGTTGAAAATCATGATTCGTTTTTAGAATATTTGGATTTTTCGTCTCGTGAAAATCCAGATATTGAGGCATGCCAGTTTATGCAGCAAAGATTCCAGATATCTGTTAAATTAGATACCAAAGAATTACTCCACAAATTCATTTTGATTAAGGTAGATGAAAAACGCAATTATCTTTTCTCAGTATATCATCATATTATTACTGACGGATGGGGGACATCTTTAATGTTTCAACGACTAGTGAAAAATTACAATGAAATTAAACTTTTTGGAAACGTAACATCTCTTTATCCTTACTCTTATCAGGATTTTATTCTTGATGATGAAGCTTATTTGTTATCTGAAGACTATGAAAATGATAAAAATTATTGGAAAAACAGATTTAAACAGCTTCCGGAACAATTACTGGAGATAAAAGAAAATTCAGGAAAACCAAATCAAAGTAAAAGGAAAGAAATTATTATAAATCGTGAGATTTACAATAAACTGGAGCAAAGAAGTAAAGATCTTGGGGCTACAACTTTTCATGTTATTCTTGGAATTTTATATCTCTATTTTGGAAGAAAACATCAAAATACCGATTTTACAATTGGACTTCCTGTCTTGAATAGAGGAAAATCTATATTCAAAAAAACGGTTGGATTATTCATGGGAGTATCTCCCCTAAGAATACAATTTGGATTTGAAGATAATTTTGAAGAACTCATTAAAAATATAAAACAGCAGTTGCGCCAGGATTATCGTCATCAAAGATTTCCTTTAGGAAGACTGGTAAAAGAACTGGGTTTGTTTCAGGAAAACCAAAGACTGTTTAATATCACGCTGTCTTACGAAAAACAAAATTATGCTGATCACTTTCTTAATACAAATACTAAAGTAATTCCTTTGTCACATCACTCTGAGCGTGTTGCACTGGCAATTTACATACGTGAATTTGATGAACAGGAAGATGTAAAAATAGATTTCGATTATAATGTCAACTACTTTAATTCAGAAGATATTGCAAAAGTTGCAGAGCACTTTGAAATATTACTTTCAGAGATAATTTCTAATTCTGAAAAAATACTTTCAGAGTACGAATATATTACTGCATTCGAAAAAGAGCAATTGCTGGATAAATTTAATGCAACTCAGTTTGATTATTCTCAGGAAGCAACATTGTTAGATTATTTCAAACAACAGGTAAACAAAACGCCAAATAAAATTGCTTTAAAAGATGATGAAAAAACATTTACATATCAGCAGCTAGATTTATTTTCTGACAGGATAGCATTTTATCTGCAAAAGAAAATAAATAAAGCAATACCGGCTCCAATTGCAGTTCTCATGGATCGTTCTGCAAATCTTGTCGCTTCTTTGCTGGGAGTTTTGAAATCTGGAAATGCATATATCCCATTAGATCCGTCTTTTCCTAAAGATCGTTTAGAATATATTATAAATCACAGCGAAGTAGAACAAGTAATTTCGACAGAAATTTTAAAACAAAATATAGGCATAGAAGGGCATATTATTGATTTTGAATCGATGTTTCACGATAGATTTAATTCAGATGAAAGCGTCTTAAAAAGCCCATCTTCTGCAGACACTGCTTATATTATTTATACTTCAGGATCAACAGGTAATCCAAAAGGAGTAGCAATTGGTCATCAATCATTACTTAATTTTTTAATCAGCATTCAGCAAAAACCTAAAATAGACGAAAAAGATTATCTGTTTTCGGTAACCACACAGTCATTTGATATTTCAATACTGGAATTTTTTGTCCCATTGATTAGCGGTGCATCATTATATATTGCAGATAAACAACTTCTTTCAGATCCATTTGAGGTTGTAAAAGCAATAATAGATCAGAACCCAAGTGTAATACAGGCAACTCCAAGCTTTTTTCAAATGCTTTACAATGCAGGATGGGAAGGAAGCAAAGCAATAAAAATTTTATGCGGAGGAGATTTACTAAGTGAAACTTTATCAAAAAAGTTAAGAGATACAAATGGAGAATTATGGAATATGTATGGTCCTACAGAAACAACCATCTGGTCCAGCTGCAAAAAAATAACTCACGATAATGAAGCTTCAAATATTGGTAAACCTATTAATAATACACAGCTTTATATTCTTGATCACTCGATGCAGCTTCTTCCTGTTGGATCAGCCGGAACAATTTATATTGGCGGAGATGGATTGGCACAAGGCTATTTTAAAAATCAGGAACTAACTGATGAAAAATTTATTCAAAGCCCATTTAATAAGCATCAAAAAATATATAATACAGGAGATCTGGGACGATGGAATGAAAAAGGTGAAATTGAGTTTTTAGGACGAAATGACAATCAGGTTAAAATAAGAGGTTATCGTATTGAATTAGGCGAGATTGAAACTAAATTAAATCAAATAAGCAATGTGAGATCATCTGTAGTAGTGGCTCAAAAAACAAAAGAACAGGAATCTTTTCTTATTGCATACTTAATTCTTGAAAATGAAGACTTTAATCCCTCTCAAATTATTGATACATTAAGAGAAGAACTGCCGGAATATATGATTCCGCATGCTATAACACAAGTAGATGAATTTCCATTGACTCCCAATAAAAAAATAGACAGAAAGGAACTTTCACTTCGTAAAATAACGATTGCAAAACCAGAATCTTCAAATGTGATGCCGGTTACAGTAATAGAAAACCATCTTTTCGAATTCTATAAGGAAGTATTAGACATAAAAGGAGAAGTTAGTATTACAGATAACTTTTTCGCTCTTGGCGGACATTCTTTAAATGCAGTAAAATTGATTAATCGTATCAATGATCAATTGCATTACAGAATAACTTTAAAAGATATTTTTGATTATCCTACAATTCAAAAGCTTTCTAAGTATTTAGAAAACAGCCAATTGGTGTTTAATGTTAACATTGAACCTGCAGAAGAGAATCTTTATTATGCTATAACTCCTTCTCAATACAATATTTGGCTGGCTTCTCAACAAGAAGAGAAATCTATCGCTTATAATATGACGGCAGTATTTAAGATTCATGGACAAATAAATAAAGATGTTTTGGATGAGGTATTTCAGGAAATACAACAAGCGTATGAAACATTAAGAACTAATTTTATTGAAATAGGAGGAATACCTTATCAGAAAATTACGAGCTATGAGGAAGTAAATATTTCAACTGAGGAATTTTTCTGTAATGCACAAGATATCAAAAAAGTTCTTCAGGATTATATAAATAAAGAATTCGATCTGGAAATAGAGCCTCTTTTTAAAGCTGCGTTATTTCATCAAAACAACGGAGAGTCCTACTTAGCTTTTTCAACACATCATATTGTAATGGACGGGTGGTCTTTAGAAATTTTAATAGCAGAATTTGTTAGAAGATATAAAGCCAAAGAAAAACAGAATACACAAGAATCACAAAAATTAAAGTTCCAGTTTAAAGATTATGCAGTTTGGCATGAAAAAGAACTTAAAGGTAATAATGAAAAGAACTTTAAATTTTGGAGTAATTATCTAAAAGGATATTGGTGGAATAATAATATCCCATTTGATTATGAAAATTTTGATGAAAAACATTCGGGAGAAAGTTATGAGTTTCAATATGAATTATTACAAAATTCTGAATTAAATAGTTTTGTTTATAAATACAATTTATCTCTGCATACGCTTCTGGTTAGTGCTTTTAATATCTTGATTTACAAAATGTACGGTAAAGAGGATTTTTGTACAGGAACAGTTAATTCAGGAAGAACAAATGCGGGGCTGCACAGTCAATTAGGAATGTATGTAAAGACATTGCCATTAAGAACGAAAATCGCTCCAGAACAAACTATTCTGGAAATATTACAGCACACACATCAAAATTTACTGCTCATTGATGAACATCAGGATATGCCCGGCATAATTCAAAATAAATTAAGGCTGGATACTTTATTAGTACTGCAAAACCCATCTGTTGATTATGAAAATATTTATATAGATAAAGACCTTCATCTGCAGAAAACAGCAATAAAGGAGTTGTACAGCAGATTACCGCTGCTTATCAATTTTATATCAAATGAAGAAAACCTGAAAGGAAACATTAGTTATAATGCTGACTATTACAGTATTGAAACTATAGAACTAATCACAATGAAGTATGAAAAGATATTGAGTGAAATTATCAAAAATCCGAATATTTCTTTGGCCTCAACTGATATTGAACTGCCTTTTGAAAAAGAAAGTAAAATTGAAATTGGTTTAAATTTTTAAATAGAAATTATAAAGTAACATTCAAAAAAAAGATTATGAAATTAAAAACGACAATTATCCTTATTATTTTCTTACTCATAAATATTGGAGTGAAAATAAAGGCACAAAATATAACATTTGAAGAGAGTGCTCCTTTTTTATCTCAGTTTAAGGATTCTGATTCTATGATTTGGGGCTATCTGAATGTTCCCGAAACATGGGGCTCACATGATGGTAAAACAATAAAAATAGCTGTAACTGTTTTAAAGAAAACTTCAATAGGCAAAAGTTCAAAAGCTGTAGTTTTTATTCAGGGAGGTCCAGGTGCATCTGGCATTGCAAATGTTTGGACATGGCTTAATCATCCTCTTCGAAAAAACAACGATATCGTACTATTTGATGTCAGGGGAACAGGATTTTGTAAACCAAGATTATCTGAAAATCTCGGTAAAAAGTTTTTAGAAATTTTAGCAAGAGATCAAAGTGAAAAAGAAGAGGAAAAACAAAAAACAAATGCAGTAATGCTTTGTAAACAAGATCTTATAAACAGAGGAGTAAATATAGATTCGTACAATAGTTTTTCAATAGCAAATGATCTTCATGCTTTAAAATCAGTTTTAAAATATAAAGAGTGGAATGTATACGGAGTTTCATACGGGACGTATGTTGCACAAGTATATGCTAGTAATTATCCAAAAGATGTACAATCATTAATTTTAGATTCTTCCATCAATGATATATCAACCTATTACGTTGATAACACTAATAATTATATGAGCAGTTTACAAAAAATATTTGATCTCTGTAAAAATGATAAAAACTACAGTAAAGAATATCCCAACTTAGAGAAAATATTTTATAAGGTTATAGATGATCTGGAAAAAAATCCTTTAACAGTTACTGTCGATAAATCACTTGTGCCTTCTGGTAAATTTACCTACAATGCAGAAGATTTTAAAGTCGCTATTCAGCAGGCATTGTATAATAAACAACTGGTAGAAGTTATTCCGGTATTGATTTATCAATTTTATGAAAGAAAAGAAGAATCACTGGGTAATTTGGTGAGCGCTTTTTCAAATTTATTAGAGATGGATTATGGAGTTTATTATTGTGTAAGCTGTAATGAAACATTGCCAAATAATGATTTTATGGAATACGAAAAGAAAGCTTCAAAATTTAGGGGACTAAGCGGCGGAATTTCTTTCTATAAATCTGATTTTAAAGTTTGTGATGCATGGAATAAAAACAGAAATCAAAATTTTATAAAACGATATAATCTCTCAAATCTTAGTACAGCTAAATTTCCAGTACTTGTTTTTTCCGGAGAATTTGATCCAATAACACCACAAACAAATGGAAAAAAAACAGCTCAAAAATTTGGAAATGCTCTTAATATTGAAGCAAAAACGTATGGACATGTACCAAGTTTTACAGCCATTGGACGTGAAGCAGCAGAAAATTTCATCGATAACCCAAAACAAAAAGTAAATCTGAATGCTTTTAATGAGGCAAAACCAATTAAACTTGTAACAGGAATTATAATTAATAAGGGTATATCTAAAGCTGGAAACAGCATAGGTGAATTTAACTTGATATTCTTATTTCCACTTATAATTGCGTTGATACTTATGCTGGTTTTATTATTAATATACTTTGTGAAAATTATCAAAAAGCGATATCATGCACTGCAGGATAGAGTAATGAGAATATTTTTAATTATTACATCTATAATAGGATTAAGTCTTTTTGCCAGTCTGGTTATGGCATTATTATCGGTATCAAAACAGAATTTTTTTATTCTGGCATTCGGGCTTCCTGAAAATTTCAGTTATATATTCTCATTAGTTTTTTGGTTTTTAGGCAGTTTAGCTTTAACGTTTGCATATTTCATTTTTACGCTTAAAAAAACAAACGAAAGAGGGATTGCCTTTGCAGTAATCTTTTCAAACATACTGCTGGCGTCTTATTTATTTTATTGGGGAATCATATAAGAGACCTGTAACAGAAAGCCATCCTATTTAATTTCGATAAAAAAAATAACAATAAAACAATTTATTATGCTAAAATATGCAACGAAAGAATATTCGATCCTTTCAGATAAATTTTCAGAATTCAGTAATGAAGAGCAATTTCCTCCAAGGATTAATACTAACGATGATTCAGTTCCTGAAGTTTTCAAAAATTATGAGTATCCCGTAACATCTTGGCCGATACTTATTAATAAAGAGATAGCTGAAGAATTAAAAGAACTCTCACAAAGACTTCCCAGACTATTAAATAAAATTCCGTCTCTATATTTTAATAACGACATTAAAAAAATTGCTGATTTTTATTTTGAAGGAAATGAGATCCTTGCAGAGTTTGGAATGATGTGTCACGATAAAAACATTCAGGTAGGATGCAGATTAGATCTGACTTATACCGAAGATGGTTTTAAAATTTTAGAAGCAAATATGGGGTCTTCCCTAGGAGGATGGCAGATTCATAGTCTTGAATCTGTAATAAGAAGAAACCATCCTGAACTGCGTGATGAGGAAAAATCGTGTAATTATAAGACTAGAAATACACTTAAGATATACATGGAATATCTTATTGAACAAATAAGAAAACAGGTTGGAAAAGAAAAATCTACTCTTAATTTATTTATCGATATGAGAGATATTGAAGCTTCTGAGAGAGAGAAAAATTTATCTTTTTTTGATAGCTTTTACAGGGAAGAATTAAAAAAACAAGGATTAGGAGGACAAGCATATTCAGCAAACATCAATTCGTTAGAATTAGTTGATGGAGAATTATATTTTGAAAATGTAGTTATACACGGAGTTATAATTTTAGCATTAGATGTAGAAATAACTCCAGCAATTTTTAGAGCATTTATAATGGATAAAATATATTTTCCTGATCATGTAGGACTAAGAATGCTTGGTGATAAAAGAAATTTGGCCATATTGAGAGAATTAGCTCAGTCTGGAAAATTATCTCCACGAGATAGTGAATTAATGCTCAGACATATTCCCTGGACCTCACCAGTTAAAAATAAAGCCACTATTTTTAAAGGTGCAGAATATAATCTTCCACAATTACTTAAAAAAAATAAAAGCAGATTTGTGATAAAAGCATCAAGAGGATATCAGGGAAAAGATGTTTTTATTGGCAAATTTACAGATGATAAAGAATGGGAAGAAATACTGGAAACAGCGCTAAAAACAGGTGCTTTTATTGCCCAGGAATTTAGTGATTCAGTTGACTTTACAGCTCCAAATCAACAAAATGAATGGACTCCGCATAAACTCATCTGGGGCGCATTTGGCTTTGGTGATTTTTATGGAGGAGTCTGGGTAAGGATGTCAGAAGTGAAAACAGATGTAGGTGTTATTAATTCGGCAACAGGAGCAGTAGAAGCAATTGTATTTGAAATTCTCAGTTAATCTGGAAAAATAAATAAAGCAAAAAAACTCATGATTTTTTATCATGAGTTTTTTGTTGTAGAAATAATCTAATAAAATATATGACTATTGGTTTACTTTATTTTTTGAACTTTTACATTTCGGGTATCAGTAAAACCATCAACAAGATCATTTTTATCTTTTGTGAATTTATAATTCATCTCCTTTTCTTCAATATAGAAATCGAGATCAGAAGTAAAGTATAATTTACTTTTAACCGGACCATCAAACCATAAATCATTTTGCTTCATTATGATTGATACAGGACTTCCATACCAATTATATTCGCCAATATACTTTTGCATTTCAGTATTTGATAATGTAATTGTTTTTTTTATTGCAGGATTGTAAAAATCTTTCCAATCATAAACAATCCCGACACTATTAATAATTTCCGAAGAAATTCCCGGATTTCCAGAATTAGTCATGATAACAACCCCGTTTCCATTTTCAAGACTTCCAATATATTCTGATATAAATCCTCTCGTTCCTCCATTATGTGTAAAATATTTTTCATCACCTTTTTGTTTTATAAATACGCCAAAACCACTTTCAGGATCGATGTATGGAGTCAATCTTGTTTTGGTCAATTCCTGAGAAAGCACCTTATTAGATTCTCCTTTTAAGGAAAGCTGTGTTTCAATAATATATTTAGCAAGATCAGTTGAATTGGTCCAAAGTCCGGCTGCTGCTTTCTCAGGGTAAATATAAAAACTGTCTTCAACCATTTCAATTCCATCTGCTAAATAACCTGAAGCAGCCAGCTTTAGTTTGCCATTAGGTATAGGCTGATCAAAAAAACTTTGTGTCATTCCCAAAGGCTTTAACACACTATTCAACATATAATCTTCATATTTTTTCTTTGTAATATCAGTTACAATTAATTGTGATATTGTTATCGCACCACCAGAATACTCGGAAATTTTGCCCGGCTCAGATATTGAACGCACTGCTTCTGAATTAGCTGGTTTTGTTCCATCCAATATATTATAAATGGAAGGAATCTCTTGCCCTTTTTTGTAACCGCTGTACCCATGTCCAGACAATCCAGCCGTATGGCTTAAGAGATTTGCGATTGTTATTTTTTTGTTTTTTGATACAGAATCATAAGGAAATTTCCATGATATTAAATAGTCATTTATATCGGTATACATATCTAATTTCTTTTCCTGGGCTAATTTTAAAACACCAACACCGTTTAATGATTTACTTATTGATCCTGCCTGAAATAAAGTCTTTGATGTAACAGGCTCTTTTTTTTGAACATTTGCCCAGCCATAAGCTTTAACCCATTCTATTTTGTAATTTTTTATTACTGCTATGCATAATCCGTTTACGTTATATTTAGCCATTCTTTCCTTAATAGAATATTTTGAGTTATCTTGATTTTTAACCCAGGGAACTAAATTATTTTCTACCTGAATAATTTTTTCCTCAACACGCTCTTTTGAGATGTTTTTTTTTGTTTGGGCAGTTATTTTTGAAGATATAGAATTTTGTAAAAAAATAAAAATGCTGAGTATAAAAGGAAAAGTCTTTGACATGATATTGTTTTGTTCGTAATATTTAATGAATTATATCTTTGAAGTCTTGATTTAAAGTTATACAAAATAAATAATATTTCTTACAAATACATATTTTTTATATCACAAACTTATGTTTTATCTGAAGTAGAAATAATTAGTGCTTATATATTGTGAATGTGGAAAAATTAAACTGATACAGATATAAAGTTTCCATTCTTTTAAAATTGAAACTTTCAGATCTAAACTATTTTCTGTTATAAAATGGTTATACAGTGCGTTTGTCCCGATCTAGAATTTTGGCGCCTTCTTTTAAGATATTCCGCTCCAGTCTGATGTTTTTGAGCTCTTTTTGAAGTCTGGCTATTTTCTTTCTATCTCAATAAGGACTTTTTCTCTGTAGAGGGCAAACTTTCATTCTTGGAAGAGATTTTTCCAGTGGTGCAGGCTGTTTTTTTCTGCTGCTTTCGATACTGTAAAAGTTACGTGCTTTATTTTGCCAGGTGCTGTAAGAATCATAAGTAGATTTCAAATGGCTTTAAACAGAATCCGCCTTAACTTTTTGTGGCACTTTTGGAGACAGCTCCACATCTAAAAGTGTTACGATTTTGCTGTAGAATTTTTTGTTCCGCTTAAAAAAATGAAAAGCAGTATAAAATAAAAAAACCTGCAAATCTAAGACTTGCAGGTTTCGTGGGGAGAGCAGGATTCGAACTTAAGTCTGGAATCCCGCTTATTTGCTGCGTTATGTTTATTTTAAAACTGTTGTTGCCACGATTTTGCCATAAAAATAAAACTGTTAATTTATTTTGCTAATGTTTTGATTTTTAATGATTTGTCCTGCTGTTTTGCTGCTGTAATTCTTTATGCTGTAAATATAAGTAATTTTTTATAAAATTGATTGTTTTGTCCTTTTTTTTAAATTGTATAAAATGTCTAAATAAATTCAAATAAAAAAAACTCTTAGCTTCTTGCGGCAAAATTAAAAGCAGCTCAAGATAAAGTATGATGTATTTTAGTAACTTAGTTTTCAACTGACCGGAAATCTGATAAAAATTTTTAAGTTATGGCAAAAATATATAAAAGATATGACCGCATTTTTAAAGAGAGAGCTGTTGGTTTAATCGATGAAAAAAATACGTTGCAAGCAGCAGCAGATGAACTTGGAATAAGATCCAGCATGCTGTGCAGATGGAGAAAAGAATATCAAAAATTCGGACAGGGAAGTTTTCCAGGTATAGGATATGACAGGTATCATCCCGATGATCATAAAGTTTTTAATTTAAAAAAGAAATTAAATGAAGCGGCCCTGAAATATGAAATTTTAAAAAAAGCATCACCATATCTTTATCAGGGAAATTTAATGATTTATGAGTTCATAAGAGAAAATGAGCGCAGTTATTCCATACTAAAAATGTGCAGCATTTTGGAGGTGGGTTACGGCAGATACCACAGGTGGAAGAAAAACGGCATTTCTTTAAAACAGCAGCAGACAGCTCTTTTTAAAGAAGATCTTAAATCAATTTTTTTTTATTTTAAAAAACATTACGGACGCAATAAAATTACAAAGGAACTTCATAAGCTTGGTTATGTTATATGTCAGGAAAGGGTTTCTTTCTACATGCGGGAGTTAGGCCTGCGCCGCATAAAAAAAAGAAAATTTAAGCCTACTACGGCTTCTAAACATACTTATTACACAGCTCCAAATATCCTGGACAGAAACTTTCAGGTGCATTCCCACTCCCAGGTATGGGCATCTGATATTACCTATCTTCAGACTACAAAAGGTTTTTTATATCTCACCATCATTATTGATCTGTATGACCGTAAAATAATAGGCTGGAACCTAGGCTCAAGTCTCGCCGGTAAAAATACTACTCTGCCGGCTCTCAAAATGGCGGCGACAAACCGGACTGCAGCTGAGGGGCTCATCTTTCATTCTGACAGGGGTGTTCAGTACGCCAACAGAGCCTTTTCTAAGGAGCTGTCTTCCTATAAGTTTATAAAAAGCATGAGCCGTAAAGGATGCAGCTGTGACAATGCTGTATCGGAAAGCTTTTTCAGTTCGCTGAAAAGAGAGTTAATAGATCCGAGAAATAGCTTATTTACCCGCAGAAAGATGCGACAGGAAATATATGAATTTATTGAAAACTGGTATAATACAAAGAGAATTCACACCTCTCTGAATAATAAAACGATAGAGCAGTTTAATAACGATTATTACTTAGAAACAGGGATTAGAATATGAAGCAGGACAATAAAATAAGTGCTGCAGATCTTTATGCTGCCAGTCTGGAACTAGAGATTAAAAAAGCAGAACTGAAGTTTGAAATCTTGAAAAATGCCGGCAGCTGCATTTCGAAGAAGAAAGACGTGCTTTATGATTTCATCCTGCAGAATGAAAAGCGCTACTCCATCCGGTTAATGACCGAAGTTTTAGGAGCCAGCAGGTACTGGTATCATAAATGGAAAAAAAATCCGCTTAATGAAACAAAGCGCAGAAAGATCTTGATGCATCAGGAAATAACCAGACTCTTCTTTGCATTTGAAAGACGTTACGGGAGCGAAAGAATTGCTGTGGAACTAAGGCATGCCGGGCATAAGATATCTAGTAAAACGGTTAGAAATTATATGCGGGAACTGGGACTTTCAGCGAGAGGCAAAAAAGAATTAACCGGGGTGCGGATCCGCAGCTGATACTGTATGCTGTTTTGAAGTGCCAGTGTGATGGATATAAAAAATATGTAATTTAAAATCATAAACTGTTAGGAATCGAAGCAGCATTAGGGTAAATTTGTCCTATAGTACGTAAGGTAAAAAAAGCTTTTTTAATCAGGAAAAAAAGAGGGAACTGGCGGGTTTCGTCTGAAGGTGGATGATGCTCAAGGAGGATATGAGAATCTTAAATTCCGGTGTGCTTGTTTCTTGTCTTTTTCATAAACTATAAATTTAATTCTTTTTTTCCTTATAATTATAGTTTCAAAAAAACAAGCTATGAAATAACTCAATTTCTGGCATCGGTTGAACAACAAGAAATATATAAGACAGTAGGATGCTAATACAGTGTCGAACCTAAGCTTTTTAGAGCCTTATTTTGCTGAAGTTTTAACTTTTTAAAATCCAAATGTGCCACGATTCTGCCACAAAACTTAAAGCAATAACTTGACGAACTTTTTATGCTAATAAAATTTCGACCGATCCTCACGAATATTACTAATATCAAGATTTTAAATATTAAAATAGATTGCTACAAAATCTAAATTGGTTATAAATTTTCTTCTTTTTCATTTAAAAATTTTCGTACTGCTACATCTGCTATTTTAGCAAGAAATTTCAAAATATCTGTTGCTTCTTCAAATGTCACATTCATTCCTTCATCATTAAGCATTTTTTGAGCTTCCAGAAGCGTAATTAACTATTCAGGCAATTCCATTTGATAAGGTAGAACTACATCAATAGCAATCCTATATAATTGAAAGACCAATAAATTTTCCAAGTAATCAATTTGTGGAAAGAAGTCATACAGAAAATATTGGCATACGAATTAATAAGTAATTACCAAAAAACTCTTTGCCTTTATATCTCATCTTGTCTAAAGAACCAGTCTTAAATTTAGACTTTATTATCTATAATGCTATGGACATTGTATTAACGTATAAAAATTACCAATTTACTGTTGATTATAAATTAGATTTTGATGTCATAGGCAAAATTGTAATTTATAAAGAGCTAAGGATCTACTGCTCATTTAGATTTGCTGATGAGCTTTAGTTTTCTCCTTTCTGCTTTTATGATGAGCTCAAGATCTGTTTACCGGTTTCCTCAAGCTATGGCTTAGGGCTTCTTTAAAATGCAGAAGATCATCTCAGATCTATGCTGCCAGTTGTATCTTATAAGATCCTAATATTTTGATATATGAAAATGGTGTTAGGTGATTAGCTGTAAAGCTAAATAAATTTATTTTACATAATTTGTAGAAACAAATCTTAACCAATATTGGACCATCACCATTATAAACTCCATCTGAAGTTAGCAATAATACACAATGAAAAATAAATACAAAGAAAGTTTCTTAAATTGTATCCTCTGTTTGCCTTAAGGGTAGGGTAACCGTAAATTCAGCGCCGTTGTCCTTTTCCCCGGCTGCAGTTATTTTACCATTATGCCTTTCGGCAATCTTTCTGCACAGGGCAAGTCCAAGGCCGTTTCCCTCATACTCATCTTTGGAATGAAGTCTTTCAAATGCCGTAAAAATCTTTTCTGCAAATTCTGCATCAATTCCAATACCATTATCCTTTATTTTTATCTGTACAAAATCATGGCCGTTACTATTGATGATACTGCTTGTTATTATAACTCTTGGAGGCTGGTCCGCTTTGGAAAATTTTAAGGCATTTTGCAGGAGGTTATAGAAAAGCTGGTTAATTAAAATCGGCGCTCCCTGAATCTCGGGAAGATCAGAAGTAACTAAAATAGCACCTTTTTCCTTTATAATCAGTTCTAGATCTATTTTTATATCTTCAATCACCTCATTGAGATCTATGGTTTCGATATGCTGTAAAGTTTTATCCAGGGTCGAATAGTTCAAAATTCCTTCTATAATGTTTTCCATTCTCTGGGCAGACTGGCTTACTTTATGAAGGTATTTTTTAGATTTGTCATTAACATTGTCTTCAATATCATTTCGTAAAAGAGTATTGAAAAATTTAATTTTTCGTAACGGTTCGCGAAGATCGTGGCTCACTACACTGGCAAAATGCATCAGATCGCTATTAGAACGCGTGAGCTCATTTGTACGGCTTGCGACCTGCTTTTTTAGTTCCTCCTGAAATTCCTTATGCTCGTGTATATCCTGAACAATCCCGATGATGGTCTTTGCAGACCCGTCCTTGTCCTTGATAATCTTTCCATTGATTTTAGCCCAGCGGTAGGAGCCGTCATCATTTAAAATCCGCGCCTCATAGCATATTTTTCCGGTTGCCTCAGCCTGCTGGTGTGCTTTTTCGCGCGCCGGGAGGTCCTCTGGATGAAGTTTTGCAATTAAATCGTCATTGGTTGTTTCGCTTCCAATGGAACAGATCGTATTGAAATTTGCTGAAGTCTTGATTTTTTTGGTTTCAAGGTCTATTTCATAACTTCCTATCCCGGAGCTTTCTATGGCTATGGTTAATTTTTCATTCGATTTCAGGGTTTCTTCTTTTGCTTTGTGCAGATCTGTGATGTCGGCGCCGGTATTAAGCACGCCATAGACTTTTCCATGCTCGTCAAAGAGCGGAATAAAACTATAATTAAAGTAATGTTCGGTCATAATCCCCTGCATGACCAAATCTACTTTTTTTCCTACAGCATGAAAGGCAGTTCCGGTTTTAAGAACGCCAAGCGCCTCATCGAGAATCTGCTGGTTTTCAATTTCTGGAACGACACTGAGATAGGTTTTTCCAAGTACATCATTTCCTTTGCCCCATGTTTTGATCATGGCATCATTGGCCAGTGCAATTTCTAAATTATCTCCCACATACACTCCGACGGGAAGAGGGATAGCATCAATTATATTTTGTAGAAGCCCTGGATTACGGTACATAGCGTTAGATTTGATTGGTATAGTTTTAATGGCGAAGCTATTGGCTTTTAAATGTTTATGGTTACATGAATTCTGCATTTTGTATCATAATTCCAATAATACAGCTGATTGTTTCTATTGTTTCTGCTTCGATTTTTTGTTATTGGAAATGACCCGCTGCTCACTGCACTTAAAGCGTTTAATTGCGTCACTGCGTTTCCGCTTATGTTTTGTTTGACAGTTTTCTACTCTTTTACGCCAAAGTATATAGCTGCCGGGTTTGAGTTCCTTCTTCATTAAAATTTTTACATCAGCTTCCTGAAGCTCAAACTGATATGCAATGGCCTCAAAAGGGGTTCTGTCTTCCCATGCCATTTCAATGATTCGGTCCAGGTCACGATCGGGAAATTGCCGTTTTAATTTTTTCATAATTGTATTTTTTGAGGGATTCCCAATAGCGAATTAAGCAGAGCATAGCTAATTTAGATAAAATAATTTTTATTTTGTTTAATATTTATTTAAAATAGTTAAACAATTATTACCTTTAACATTAAGATATCATCTTATATGGAATACCCCTTTAGCTTTTTTGATAATTAATAAATAATATCTTATTTTCTTGAAAATCATAGCAGAAACAATCAGAACGGTTATTTAATTCTAATCTTTAAAAAATGAAAACTATTGTAATTGTTGGTGGCAGTAAAGGAATCGGTAATGGTGTTTTAGTGCAGCAGCTGGAAAATTATAAGGTTATTAATATCAGCAGGGTAGCTCCCGATATTACCCATCCAAACTTAATTCATTTTTCAGTTGATGTGCTCCGGGATCCTTTGCCTGAATTTGAAAGTATTGATGCCCTGGTGTATTGTCCGGGGTCCATAAACCTGAAACCCATTTTGAGCTTAAGTCTTGATGATTTCAGAAATGATTTTGAAATTAATGTGGTGGGCGCCGTCAAAGTGATTCAGCATTATCTGCCTGCATTAAAGAAAGGAAAAAATCCTTCGATTGTTTTATTCAGTACTGTTGCGGCAAAATTAGGAATGCCTTTTCATGCCAGTGTAGCAACAGCGAAAGCTGCCGTTGAGGGACTCGTTAAATCACTCGGCGCTGAACTTGCCCCGTTAATCCGAATCAATGGTATTGCGCCGACTATTACAGAAACTTCTTTGTCCGGATCTATTTTAAGAAACGACCGGATGAAAGAAAATATGATCGAACGACACCCTTTGAAAAATTACCTCAAACCCCATGAGGTTGCCCGTATGGCAGGATATCTTATCTCTGAAGATGCAGCATCAATTTCAGGTCAGGTTCTCTCAATGGATTATGGTTTGGTAAGCTTTAAATTGTAAAACAGCTCAAAAATGAAAATTCTTTTAACAGGCGCTACAGGTTATATCGGCAAGAGGCTTTTGCCCTTGTTACTTGATCATGGAAATGAAGTAATCTGCTGTGTCAGGGATAAAAACAGGTTTTGTTTTCCTGAACAGTTTAAAAATAAAATAAAGGTTATCGAAGTTGATTTTCTGGATCCGGAAAGTCTGAAGAATATTCCCAATGATATAGATGCCGCTTATTACCTGATCCACTCGATGTCAGGAGCTTCTAATTATGATGAACTGGAAAGTATTTCTGCAAATTATTTCATTGAAAAAATAAACCAGACAAATGCAAAACAAATTATTTACCTGAGCGGAATTGTAAATGACCAATCATTATCCAAACATTTATCCTCAAGAAAGGCTGTAGAAGAAATTTTAAAAACCGCAGCAGTTCCATCAACTGTACTCAGAGCGGGAATTATAGTAGGATCAGGAAGTGCTTCTTTTGAAATAATACGCGATCTGGTGGATAAACTCCCCATTATGATTACCCCAAAATGGCTCAATACGAAATGCCAGCCGATTGCGATCAGCGATGTTTTAGAATTTTTAATCCGATCACTGTTAAATCCATTAACGTATAATGAAAGTTTTGATATCGGGGGACCTGATATATTGACCTACAAAGAAATGCTGCTGGAGTTTGCCAAAGCAAAAAAACTCCAAAGATATATTTATACAGTACCGGTGATGACTCCAAAATTATCGTCTTACTGGCTGTATTTTGTGACGTCAACTTCTTTTAAGCTGGCCTCGGCGTTGGTCAGCAGTATGAAAGTGGAAGTCGTCTGCAGCGATAACAGGATTAATAGTTTACTGGCAGTTACACCTATCTCTTACAGACAGGCATTAGAAAGGGCTTTGAAAAAGATTAGTGATGATGATATTATTTCAAGCTGGAAAGATTCACAAGTAAGCGGGCAATTCAAAGGAAATGTTTCTCAATATTTAAAGGTTCCTAAAAAAGGCTGTTATATAGACAGAAGAAAAAGAACAATTATAAACAGGGAATATACAATTGCAAGAATTTGGTCAATAGGCGGAGAAACAGGATGGTATTATGCCGACTGGCTTTGGGATTTGCGTGGGTTCATCGATAAGATTTTTGGCGGTGTGGGGACCAGAAGGGGAAGAACACATAAAAAGGAAATACATGCAGGAGATGCACTCGATTTCTGGAGGGTTGTATACGCCAATAAAAAGGAAGGTAAATTGATTTTATATGCCGAAATGAAACTTCCGGGTGAAGCCTGGCTGGAATTTAAAATAATCAACAATACCTTATATCAGGCTGCTACTTTTAAGCCGCGCGGACTTATGGGCAAAATATATTGGTATTCTGTCTTGCCATTCCATGGTTTTATATTTGATGGAATGCTTAAAAAACTAATTTAAGGATACAGCGGACAACATGGGCTGGCACCGGACTGTATTACGGCAGGGAATTGTACTGGTATAGTCTTATTTTTAATATTCTGCAGTTTAAAAGGGTTTGTAAAATGAGATCCTGGGAGCATCTTTTGCAGCATATAATTTCATTTGGACATTTTTAGTACATTTGGACATTACAAAACCGCTTGATATGATAAGTGCTGAGAATCCGGATGCTGAAAGCCCAAAAGAAAAAGAGCCGGTAAAAATTCTGCTGGCCGAGGATGATAAAGACGACCAGGAATTGTTTATCGATGCCCTGGATGAAGCGCAGATTGCTTCTGAGGTAACGACCGTTGAAAACGGGCAGGAGCTCCTCGATACCCTCAGGGATGAATCCCAGAGCGATCCCGATATTATTTTTATCGATGTCAATATGCCCGTTAAAGGAGGAAAGCAGGCGCTGGAAGAAATAAAGGGAGATAAAGAGCTTCGGGACATTCCTGCCGTTATGCTGTCCACCTGGGATCATCCTGCAGATATTGAAGATACCTTTGATAAGGGGGCGGACCTCTATGTCCAGAAGCCCAATTCTTTTAATGGCTTTGTACTGGTACTAAAGAAGGTCTTCTTTCTGCACTGGGCCAAAGCTTTATTGGGTCCGGTTAAAAATTTATTTTTTGTTTCTGAAAAGAATATATCTCGCGGGGACTCCTAAGTGCTCTTACCAGTGTTATCTAAAAGTTTTGAACCTAAACCTGTTAGACTTTAATTTTATGGATTTCTTGTTTTCAAAAACACCATGTGCCACGATTCTGCCACAAAACTTGGACTTATGAAATATTTCTAAAAAACCGCCTTAGCTTTTTGTGGCAAAATAAGGTATCAACTCCAATAAATTATAGGTTTAAAATACAATAAATTGATAGTCGGAATTTTAAAATGTTGATGCACATTATAAAATGAAACCTGTTTTTTGAAGATGGCAATTGGGCTGGTGCAAATAATTCTAAGAAATGCCGGAATGAACATTGCAGTAAGATGCAAAAGATACATAATCTATTATAAAGGGTGGGTTCAATGATTATTTTTGATTTAAAAAGGCAGAAAACAAATAAGTTAACCATTTTTTTGCTTAATTTGCTTTAACAAATTATTAACAGTAGTGTTTTATGATTTCCCAGATCCAGAATCTTCATGATGTATGGCTGCATAACAGAACGGTTCAGACAGGGGATGCGCCGCAGCTCTCTTTTGAGAATCTGAACAATTCCATCATCAGTACGGGGCCTTTCTATTTTTATATCATTGATTTTTACGATATGTCGCTCTCCCATATCAGCCCCTCTATAGCCGATATACAAGGGTATCTGCCTGAGAGCGTCACCCTTAATGACATCCTTGACGGAATACACCCCTCGGATCTAGAATTTGTGACCAGGGCTGAATTGTTTCTGACCAAATTTTTTTCTGAAAAGGTGGAGAGGGAAAAACTGCTGACCTACAAGATCAGTTACTGCTACCGCGCCAGGGCAAAGGACGGTGAATATGTGCTTTTCAATCACCAAGCCCTGATGCTGACCATGGACGAGAACGGCGGTTACGGCAAATCACTCAATATCCATACCCGTATCGACCATATCAGTAATTTCAATACCTATAAGATATCGCTGATCGGACTCCACGGGGAGCCTTCCTTTATGAATCTAAGCCTGGAGGAGCAGGAAAAGACACCTTTAAGGAAGTTTTCCAAGAGAGAAATAGACATCATCAGGCTTCTGGCAGTCGGACTGGGTAATGCAGCCGTTGGAGAAAGACTTTTCATCAGCCCTCTTACCGTGAAAAAGCACCGCACCAACATACTTGTAAAATCAGAGTCTAAAAATACGGCGGAACTCATCCAGAAATGCATACTTCAGGGAATCATTTAATGGTGCCCAACTTTAAAATACTCCTTTTGGAGTATTTTTTTTGCCTTCTGGTTGCTTTAGTTTTGCTTACAAGCTCTGGTCTTTACAAATTCAAGGACACTCAGGCTGTCTTTAGGGAGACTGGGAGGTGAACGGAACCTAATAAGGGATTTCTTCTAATGGACCGGAATCAGCGGCGGGAATTCAAAATTTGGATTCCGCTGGGTTTTGGCAGCAATCAATCAGAAAATCATAAATGAGAAAAAAAGCCTTCTGTTTGTTTTTTTTGGCATTCTTTGTCCTGGGTTACACCCAGCGGAATCCGCTTCGGAAAATCGTCGGCACACACCAGCTCGATGCAAGATTTACCTTTTCCATTGAAAAATACTGGTCTGGAGTTGCAGATGAGGAGTCCTACTACATTTTTGTGACCAACAATACTGCCGATGAATACATGCTCGAAATTGAGTTTGACCTGACATTGAATTGTTATGATGTCAAACCCCGAAGACTTGGTGTAAACGGCAAAGTATACCTGCCGCCCTTCGGTGAGCAGAAGTATGAGGGAAACTACATGATCACTTCGGATAAAGAAAAACAGAAATCCTGCCTGATTGCGGAAGGTAATACTTATACGCTCTACAGAGGCCACACCTGGCAGATTCTCAGCAAGGTGAATCTCACCCAGGCAAAAGCATCGGAACTCAAAAAAAAGCAGGAGGATGAAAAAAACCGGCTTGCCAGAATTGAAGCCGACAAAAGGGCGGCGGAACAAAAACTCAAGGAACAGCAGT
Organism: Flavobacterium sp. KACC 22758; assembly: GCF_028736135.1. NCBI lineage: Bacteria > Pseudomonadati > Bacteroidota > Flavobacteriia > Flavobacteriales > Flavobacteriaceae > Flavobacterium > Flavobacterium sp. KACC 22758. Next base: position 3,730,014 of record NZ_CP117878.1, on the reverse strand, counting down.
CCCTTCAGGACAGCAGAAAGCAACAGTTTTCGGGCAGTACTGCAGGGCAGAACAGCACAGTGTCCTCAGAACCCGGCCGTACTGTCAAGAGTGCGCTGATCAAAACAAACAGCGGGGAAACCGTAATGAGGGATGCCAGCAATGATATCCAAAACATGTCAGGGACCGTACGGGTAAACGGCGAGGAGATGAAGGCTTTTCAGCAGAACGGAAAGAACTATATCCAGAGAGCAGACGGGACTGTCAAGGAAACCACCCCGCAGAGTTATGATGCCATACAAAATGCTTCGCGCAACAATACGGCAAAAAAAGCGGAGATGGAATCGCAGGCCGTTGCTGCACAAGAACTTCAGGCAGCCCAAAACAAAGCCAGAGAAGAAGAGTTCAAATCCAGACAGGCCATCAGGGAAGCCAAAACAGAAATGACCATTCAGGCTGTCGGCGGAGCCTTATCACTGCTGGGAGAGTTGGCCGAGGAACGCAGAAGAAAAAAGGAATACGAGCAGCAGCAGCGAGAAGAACAATTTGAGCGAGAACGTATAGCCGAACAGCAACGGAAAGAAAAAACGGCCCGGCAGCAGAAAATAATAAATGAGCTCAAGCAGGGTGCGGTGCCCTTATCCTCGGATCAAGTGGAAAAACAGCTGCTGTATTATTATGCAAGCAGTGCTGATGAAGCCTCCCTTAAGAGCGGCAGTCCCCTGATCAATCTTACCAATGTATTTGCCGTTGCCCGTTATACAGATGGTACATGGCCCTACACGATCAATATCAAAAATGATATCCAAGAAATTTTAAAAACCAAACAGGTTGTGCTGACCGGATACTTTACCAGTAAAAATGAAGCGGAGGCCGCTTATTTAAATTTCAGAAAATCGCTGGAGGCTTTGGAGTTCAAGATCTCGGTATTTGAATACAAAGGAAGACCCGGTGCGGAGAATGATCTGGAGCAGGATTCATGGAATACAAGAGCGGTGAAGAAAAACGGCAGTGCCAAAGGAAAGGAAACGGACTTTTTTGAAGAGCCCGATATAAAATGATATTAGAGAGGTAATTGATGAATTAATAGAAAATGAAAATTATGAAAAAACTTTACTTCATCCTGTTGACAACGGTACTTTGTCAAGTGATGTACAGCCAGAATTCAGTGGCACAGTTAAAATTTGAGGATGCCGAACAGGCTTATACGGTACAGGATTACAAAAAGGCAATACAAAAATTGGAGGAAGCCGAAAAACTCCAGAAGAAAACCACCCCAAAAATACTTTATCTCAAAATAGCCGCGCGCAATAAGCAGCTTCAAGCAAAGGACAATCCTTCACTAGAAGAGATCTCGGTTATCAAAACAGAAATAAACACCTATCTGAAAAATTACGGCAGCAGCGACGACAAATACAAAGAGGTCTTTGAGATAGGAGAACAGTTCAAAAATATACCAGTCAAAAGTACAGATCTGAAAGAAGCTGGTAAGGGAAATGTGGAAGCTGGGCTTAAGATCGCTAAAGTGTATCTGGATCTGGGAAATTTCAAACAGGCACTGGCCCTGTATCAAAATCTGGAAAAAAAAGGCAGCGCCATGGCGGCCTGTAAAATGGGTTTTATGCATGAATATGGCAAGGGAACCAAGGTGGACCCTAAAACCGCAATGGAATTTTACAAAAAAGCAGCAGCGCAAAATGCCCCGGAAGGCAGCCTTGGGATGGCGTATCTGTATTTTTCAGGAAAAGGGACACCTAAAAACAAGGAAAAGGCCTCTGAACTGTATGCAGCTTATCTGCCTGCTGTAGAGAAAAAAGCAGCTGCGGGTAATGTGGATGCGATAGGCACTATGGCCTTTCTGTATTTTACCGGTGCCGGGGTGTCACAGGATTTCACCAAGGCTTATGAGTGGACTTATAAGGCGGCTTTATTAGGAGATGGGGAATCAATGTGCGCTGTGGGATACTGCTGTCAGATGGGTTTCGGGGTGAAGAAAAACTTTGAAAAATCCATTGAGTGGTTTGTAAAATCTGCTGAGCAGGGCTATTCCCAATCGATGTATTATCTGGGGGCGGCATATTTTGGAGGAGTAGGAGTGGAAAAAAACGACCTTACAGCAATGGACTGGTTCAGAAAGGGATCCCAGATCGGAAATGCCAAATGCCTTGAAAGCCGTGGGCTGTTTTATATTCAGGGAATCGGAACCGCGGCCGATCCGGCAATAGGGGTGCAGTACCTACTTAGAGCGGCCGATCAGGGGAGCAGGGACGCGCTGGTGCTGCTGGGCAATATGTATCGTGACGGCACTGGTGTTGCAATAAATTACGGCACTGCAAGGGGATATTATGAACGTGCGGTGGAGGAAGCTGATGATATTGCGGCGCTAAGACATCTGGGCTTTCTGTATTATGAGTTTGACGGTTACGGAAACAGCATCGATTATACCAAAGCGGCCGAGTGCTTCAGCAGGGCGGCGGCTCAGGGTGACGGTCCTTCCATGAAGCAGCTGGCGATGATGTATAAAAAAGGACGCGGGGTTAAGAAAGACAAGGAACTGGCCAAAGAGTGGAGCACCAGAGCAGAAACAGCAGCTATTAAGCAGTAATATTATACGCTATCATCATGAAAAAACATTTTATTATTCTAGTATTTTTGATCCAGTCTGGTTTTGCATACTGTCAAAACAATCTTGCCAATGCGAAATTTGAAGATGCGCAGGAGGCTTATGCAGTACATGATTACAAGCTAGTTCTGTCAAAGTTAAAGGAGGCTAAAACAATTTTAAAGACAAGCAGTGAAAAAATCATGCATCTTCAGGTAATGGCGCAGACACAAATGGTAAAAATGGATCCCGGATCCAATTTTGAACTGATACAGGCTACTAAAAACCTTGCCGGAAAATACCTCAAGGATTATGAAAAAACGGCCAGTGCGTTGAATTTCAAGGAAGTGTACAAGGCAGAAAGCTACCTCTCTGACTTTGCCGTCTCCAAGGAAGAGTTTCAAAAGCAGTTCCAGGTACTGGAGACAAAAAAACAGGAGCAGGCGGAGAAGCTTAAGGAAAACGAGAACGTTTTTATGGACTATAATTATTTTCCGGAGTATACCTTAGGGCTTACCGTTGAAGAAATGCTCAAGAAACATAAAAACCTCAAAAAATACAAGGAAGTTCTGATGCAGCGTAAATTCAGCTATTATACCCCGACGTTCACTTTTAAAAACAATAAGGTGGACGGTTATTCTGCCTTTTTGGACAATACCAACGGCGTCTACGGAGGCTCTGTGGAAAGAACAGACGCGGAATGTGAAAAGTATCTTAAGTATTTTACCAAAAAATTTATGTTTGCCCCGGAGGAGAAGACTGAATACATCAAGGAATACAGTCTGGCTTCGACCACTTACATCTGGAAGAAAAACAACAAAACCTTTATGCTGAACAAAACGCATTCGGTGATGGACAGGGATGTTTATATGGGACATATCACAATAGGCTCAACAGATGAAAATCTCTCCAAATAATTTTTTTATGAGGACTGATATACCGCTCTGCCGCATTTTTCTCTTTGTGTTTTTTATTTGCGGATTTGCTGCTTCTGGACAGGACAAACTGGCCAGACTGACCTTTGAGCAGGCCCGGAAGTCCTATCATAACAAGGAATATGTTTTAGCTCTGCTGCAGTTGGAGCAGACCGAAAAAAATCTCGGTGATACCAACGCCGCGATCGTTCATCTGCGGATTCTGGCCCTAAATTCAATCGCGGCGTCCCGCATTGAGGATCAGACCGACCGGATCCAGGAATTAAAACAGCAGATTAATTTTTACTTTAATAATTATGCATCGCTGCCCCACCAGAAAAAGCAGTACCAAGAGATTTTGGATATCGCCGAGAAAATAAAAAGCACGGCCGGCAGGGCGCAGATAAGCAGGATGGAACAGGCTAATAAAGAAACAGAAATAAAAAGGTCCGAGCAGGAGAAGACAGGAATGGCTGAAAGTCTTGAGTTTGTCAAGGTTTTGGAAGAGAAATATAAATTCCGCATGAATGCCGGCACGGCTGCATTTTTGAAAAACAATCCTCAGGCTGTCAAGCTCTTTTCGGTGAAGCCCTTAAAAAGCGGTGATCTGCTGTACTATCAGACCCCCTTGCAGTCAGGTGTTCCTTTTCCGCAAGGAGCATATGCTGCCAGAGTCAACAAGGAGGACAACGTGATATACTACGCTGTGATCATCAATTCTGCAAAAAAAGATTTCAAAGCATTGGAACAGGAGTTTAAAGCCATCGTGGATTCCGTGCAGCAGGGAGTATCACCGGATTATTTTGATTTGGAAGAGGACAACAGCAGACTGGTGCTGGCTGTCCCCATGGCAGATGAAATTATACAGTTCGACTATTTGGATATCAAGACGTGGAAAGCCATTCTGATTACTTTCAAATCAGAGCTCTAGGACAGCTCTTTCTAATATTAACCATATTCTCTTTCCATAATTAAAAAGGAGCAGACTTCAGGCAGCGGGGAGAAAATATCCTTAACACTTTTGGGTTGTTTTCGCAGCGGATGGAAAAACACCAGGCAGCGATGCTGAAATTATTTATAGATTCAGGTACAGAAAGCATAATGGAAAAGAGGACCTGTTAAGGATACTTTTTAAAATCTATAAAAAAAAGTGCATTCAGGAAATACGGCTTCAAATTCAATAACCTGGAATCATCCACGGCTGATGTACCGGATACTTCCAAAGGAATGTCTCATTAATATTAAACGTACCGTATCATCGATAATGCAGCGCAGTCCGATATTGAAAGAAATGATTGAAAACGGAGAAACTGGAATTGCTGCAGGATCACACGACATTATTACAGGTGAAGTGACATTTTTTTCTGAAAGTATTAGATTCAGATTGTAAAAAGCAAGGACAGCAGATTCGCTCAGTATTGAATTAAGCAGTGCTAAATAAAGAATTCGTAGTAGATTAAAAATGACATTTTTTCATAGTGAATAATGAAAAAATGTCAGAATTAACCCCTGGCATATTATTTGTTTTTTTCCTTTTGCGCACCTATGTGCAAGTTCAAAAATTTATTGTATAACAATTTTAAAAATTACTGTTATGAATCTTATTAAAAGAAACGGAAGCCATGTGCCGGCTTTCCAACGCTTGTTTTTTGATGATGTTTTTGGCCGCGATCTTTTCAATTGGGAAAACAACAATTTTTCAACCACAAGCACCACACTGCCTTCAGTGAATATTAAGGAAACTGATGAGAATTATGAAGTGGAGGTTGCCGCTCCCGGCATGAGCAGGGATGACTTCAAGGTTACCCTTGATAATGGACACTTGCTTATTTCTTCCTTTAAACATGAAAACGTAAATAAAGAGCAAGAAAATTACACCCGCAGAGAGTTCAGCTACCAGTCTTTCCAGAGAAGTTTTGTGCTTCCCAAAAATGTCGTGGACGAAGATAGAATTCGTGCCCGATACGAAAATGGAATTTTACTGCTGTCTATTCCAAAACTGGAACAGGCTAGACAAAAGTCACCAAGGATGATAGAGATTTCTTAAAAACTTTTATGAATTTTTTATTGAAAGCTGCCCCATAAAGGCAGCTTTCTTGATAATAATTTAAAATATGCTCTCACAATTATTCTCGGGGATTGCTGTGCTTTCCCTTATTGTCTTATTGTTGATTTTATTGCTTCGGCGGTTAAAGCAGCCTTACTTTATCGCCTACATAGCGGCCGGTGTGCTTTTAGGTCCTCAGGTATTTAATATTATCCACAAACCTGATGTGATATCAGAGCTTGGTGAGATAGGGATCATTATTATGATGTTTTCTATAGGAAGCGAGATTGACCTTCAATATCTCACGCGTAATTTTTACAAGCCGCTGTTGATTTCAGTTGTTCAGATTGTGCTTAGTTTTATCTGCATGTATTTTGTTGGATCATATGCAGGATGGGAAATGACAATAATTGTACTGACTGCTTTTACAATCAGCATCAGCAGTTCGGCCATTGTATTTCAGTATCTAGCCAGAACAGGCCAAATTAAAAGTCAGCTCGGCATGATTACCTGCGGTGTATTATTAATGCAGGATATATTGGTTATACCTATGATGCTGGCTTTGAATTTTATGTCAGGTACCGCTGTATCAGCAGTTCAATTGATAAAAGTATGCGCAGGAGGCGTATTAATGATTCTTTTTTTGAAAGGGGCTCTGACTAAAAAACTTTTTAAAATTCCGATGCGCAAAGAGATTACTGCTGACCATGAACTGCAGGTTTTTATCGGCTTTAGTATCTGTTTCACAATGGCCTGGATCAGCGGATGGTTTGGCTTGTCTACTGCCTTTGGTGCTTTTGCTTCAGGAATATTAATCGGGCATGATAAGGCAACCCGCTGGCTGGGCAGTTCCCTTATTCCTTTTAGGGTATTTTTTATGGCTTTCTTTTTCTTAGCTGTAGGACTGCAGTTAGATATTAATTTTTTTATTCAAAATACAGGTACAATTATATTGATTTCATTTTCAGTACTCTTTATAAACAGCCTGATTAATACCATTCTTTTTAAACTGACTAAGAACTCCTGGCGGGACAGTTTATATGCAGGGGCACTCTTATCGCAGATAGGGGAATTCAGTTTTATTTTAATGACCATGGCAGCTTCTTTAAAATTAGTAGAAAATTATATGTATCAAATAACTTTGGCTGTAATTACTTCAACTATGATGCTGACTGCAATCTGGCTTATGATTATCCAGCGGCTGATTTTCAGGCTGAAATAGAAGGGAAAGATTGTTTTTTCTTTTGACCTGCAGGGCTGTAATTTCTTTTTCTGGGAATTGGTTTTTTAAAAGGTCCGAAGAAAAAATATGCCAGTGATCAATTGATTGCACGCGGCCTGTCTAAGATAATATAAAATTGCTATCAGCATCATAAAATATACTGTGATTGACAATGTTTATTTCTTAGGAGCTCTTCCGGCTGTGCGCTGCAATCTTTGCGGTGAACCCCGCAGCAAAAGATTTTACTGCTATCGGTGCCGAGGATCCTCAGACGTGCTTTTTGTCTTAGAAAACTGCAATTCAAACCCGCTTTTTGCACTTCTAATCAACAGCCAATCCCGTATTAAAGTGATGCAGTAAACATAGCATGCGGCGGGGCTTTAGATTAATAAAAAAACAGAAGGTTGTAATAAAAAAGGCGCCGAGAGTAACAGGACAAATTTCTGTAAAATTTTTGGACGATTTAAAGAGATTGTCATGCTATATTTAGTGTCTGTTTTTGATTGGCTGTAAGAATTTGGTCCGGATGCCCTGTTGGGGATTGGTATAAAAATCTATTTGATTTTTTAAGACAGCTTATACAGAATCCGCCTTAGCTTTCTGCGGCACTTTTACAGGCACCTCCAAAAGTCGATGTGCCGCGGTTTTGCCGTAAAACTTTGCCTTGTGAAATATCTTTAAAATATCTTAGGTTTTATTGGACAAATTGAAAGCAACCATAAAAATCACTCTATTTTGATTACTCAATAGACTATTTTTTAAAATTTTTGCTTTTCAAATTTGATTTTTCAAGAATATAAAATTGGTTCCAATTTTCACTTTACTGTTTCAAATTATAAAATGCAACCATTTACTTTTTATCGGTATTGGCTCTTTATTTAAATTTATAGTTGCTTTAAATGTTGACTGCTTGAATAAAATTAATCAAAAGCAATTTTATAATTCCATGCAAGGAAAATCTTTTAATCTGTTGTATAACTTTAAATCTACTATTATGAAAAGAAGAAAGCATTTACTATTTATGTTGGTACTTTCGCTATTTACGTGCGTTTATATTAATGGTCAAACTGCGAAAAGCCCGAATATTATAATTTTATTATCAGATGATACTGGATGGGGAGATTTAGGACCTTATGGCGGTGGGGAGGCAAGGGGAGCAGCAACTCCTAATATTGACCGCATGGCTAATGAAGGAATGCAGTTTTGGTCCTTTTACGGACAGCCAAGCTGTACGCCCGGAAGAGCAGCATTAATAACAGGAAGAATTCCAAACCGTAGCGGTATGACAACCGTAGCTTTCCCTGGCGATGGCGGAGGTTTGCCAAAAGCCGAATGGACGTTGGCTTCTTTATTAAAACGTAAAAATTATAATACCTTTTTTGCCGGAAAATGGCATCTTGGCGAGGAAGATTATTCTATGCCAATTGCACAAGGTTTTGATGTGATGAAAAATGTAACATTATATCACTTAAATGCTTATACATATACAGATCCAGATTGGAATGCTGACATGCCAGATGATATTAGAGCGACATGGGTTAAAGGAACCAAAGGTGCTTTAGAAGGAGAAGCTGGAAAACCATATAGAGAAGTTAGAAAAATAGATGGAAAAGTGATTCCGTTTTTGGATCAGTATACAGAAGAAGAATCTCTAAAATGGCTGAAAGAAAATGCGAAAAAAGACAAGCCTTTTTTTATGGAAATTTCTTTTGCTAAAAACCACCAGCCTAATTTACCTCACCCAGACTATGCTGGAAAATCTGCAGGTAAAAATAAATACGCCGATTGTATTGTTGAACTTGACGCAAGAATTGGCCATATTATGGATGAAGTTCGAAATCTTGGTATAGCCGAAAATACTTTAATCATTTATACAGTTGATAATGGTACATGGCAGGATGTTTATCCTGATTGTGGCTACACTCCGTTTAGAGGAACAAAAGGAACGGATCGCGAAGGAGGTAGCCGTATTCCAACTTTGGCATGGTGGCCTGGAAAAATTAAAGCAAATAGTAAAAATAGTGACATTTTAGGAACACTTGATTTTATGGCAACATTTGCCGCTTTGTCTGGACAGGAATTGCCGGCGGTAGACAGAGAAGGAAAACCAACAATTTTTGATAGTTATGACATGTCTCCGGTTTTATTTGGAACGGGTAAATCAAAACGAACAATGTGGTTTTATTTTACAGAAGATGAATTATTGCCAGGAGCAATAAGAGTTGGAAAATTCAAAGCAGTCTTTAATTTACGTGGTGATAACGGACAAGCGACAGGAGGTTTAGCGGTAGATTCTAATTTAGGCTGGAAAGGGGCGGCGAGTTATGTAGCAACTGTACCACAAATATTTGACTTATGGGCAGATCCGCAAGAGCGCTATGATTTATTCATGAACAACTTTACAGAGAAAACATGGTTCTTGCCAACTATTCAGAACATTATTGGAGAATTTGCAAAAACCTATGAAAAATATCCACCTCATGTAGTACAAAGTAACTTATATCCTGGTCCAATTACTATTGATAATTATTTGAAGCTTAAAGAGGCACAAGAGAAATTAAAATCCATATCAACTGCTAAAAGAAGCGGTGGTGGATGATAAAATACAAAGTGAAGATTTAAAAATTATTACTTAGCTGATACTATGTCAGTGATTTGCTTTAAGAAGAGCTAGCTATACTTACAATTAAGTAACTGGCTCTTTTTTATGAGGTATCTATCTGAAAGAAGAATATAATCATACTATATAAAAAATATACTCTTATTTATTAGATTATGCAGGCTCCGTAAATCTGTAAGTGAGTAAGGCAAGTTATTATTGAATCTAAAAGTTTCGAAACTAAACAGCTTAATCTTTGGTTTTGTTGACTATTTGGTTTTCAAAAGTGCTATGTGCCACAATTCTGCCACAAAACTTAGAATGGTAAAATATCTTTAAAAATCGCTTTAATCTTTTGTAGCAAAATTGAAAGCAGCTCCAGTCTGTATTTTGTAATATGATCTCTTTATTTTTTATAGGTTTAGGAATTAATCAGTTGTATAAAGGATATCAGAAATATTTCAAATCTCATCAGATTAATTTAATGGATTGATAGAAGTGCCCTTTGAGGATTATTCAGACCAGTCCCTAATCCATTTACTCACTGTCCGGCACCATTGGTCGTCGTCATTCAAACATGGAATTGCCAAAAACTCTTCTCCTCCATTTGCTTCAAAATCTTCTTTGGCACGCATCGCGATTTCTTCCAAAGTTTCTAAACAATCCGAAACGAAAGCTGGAGTTACAACTGCTAATTTCTTGATTCCTTTTGCTGGCATGTTATCAATTTCAACATCGGTATACGGTTCTAACCATTTATCTCCCGCCAAACGCGATTGAAATGTCAAACTGTATTTATCTTCTGGAAGCCCTAATAATTTTATGACTTGTTTTGTTGTTTCGTAACATTGATGACGGTAGCAGAATTCATGTGCCGGAGATGGCGTATTACAACAAGAACCATCAATTTTACAATGCGATTTAGTTACATCGGTTTTGCGAATGTGACGTTCTGGAATTCCGTGATACGAAAACAACAAATGATCGTAATCAAAACCAACTAAATGTTTTTGAATTGAATCGGCTAAATTCTTGATATAATCTGGTTTATTGTAAAATGCCGGAACATCTGTAAATTTCATGTGTGGGAATTTCCTCTTGCGAATTTCTTCTGCTTTTACTAAAATAGTCAAAGTCGAAGCCATTGCATATTGCGGATATAAAGGAAAAAGCATTACATCTGTAACTCCTTTATCACTCAATTCTTGAAGTCCTTTTTCGATTGTCATGCTTCCGTAACGCATTGCTAAGGAAACAGGAACATTTACCAAAGGCTGAACCTTTTTCTGCATTCTTTCTGACAGCACAACTAATGGTGAACCTTCTTCCCACCAGATTTTTGCGTAAGCATGGGCAGATTCTTCTGGTCTTTTTCTTAAAATAATGCCGCGAACTAGTAAAGCTCTTAATAAATACGGAACATCGATCACGTATTTATCCATTAAAAATTCATCTAAATACGGTTTGACATCTTTTGGCGCGGGACTTTCGGGAGATCCTAAATTTACTAATAATAATCCTTTCATTATCTTTTTTGTTTTAAGATTTGTTCTAATTTTTCCTCAAACTCAGTGCTTGCCGCTTCTTAGAAATCAATTAATATATTTTTATTTATGCTCTAATCTATAAAAGCGATACTGTTTTTATGATTGGTATTAATGGACATCAGATATCTTTTTGGGGTTGTGGAAAATTTTTTCTTGAATCCCGCAATAAAGTGGCTTCCGGTGCTATATCCTATTTTCAGGCCGACTTCATTTACATTGTAAGAACCGCTGTCCAATAGTTTTAGTGCAAAATCCATTTTGTAATCAAAGAGAAAACCATAAACCGTATCACCATAAATTTGTTTGAAGCCTATTTTTAATTTTTTCATATTCAGTCCAATTTCATCTGCCAGCTGCTGCAGTCCTGGCGGTTCGGCCATATTAGCGATAAGTATTTCTCTGGCTTTTTTGATTTTCATTACGTTATCTTCATCAATCAAAAATGGACATTGCACTGCGTTTGGATCTTCCATTTTATTGAAATACAAACTCAATAATTCATATCCTTTTCCTTTATAATAAAGGTTCTTTAGGGAAGGATGAAGGCTGTAATGAAACAGCTGGCTCAAAACAATAGCCATAGAAGGACAGATGGTTCCTTCGGCATAATACTTTTTTTTCTTCTTATCGGGGCTTAAAATAGAAATATAATCTGCTTGAATGGAAAATAACGAGTGAAATTTATTAATCGAAACAATAATAGAAATCACCCATGAATTTGGAGAAAGTTCTACCTTAAGCGATGACTGACGCTGCAGATTGCACAAAATCAGTGATTTTTCCTCTTTTAATTCTAAAGTGCAATGGTTCTGACTGGACAAAAAAAATGCATTGCCTTTTAGTCCGAAATGAAACTGTATCAGCCCGGCACCTATTTCGTGCTGTGCAGAAAAAGATTCTGAGCTGTCGTTCTGGAAACGGATAAGGGTAAGGCCGTCCTCAATTTGTATTTCTTCCTCCATTTTTTTTATATAAAAATTACTGACTTTTCAAGATAGTGTTCAGGAGGTTATTGTCTATTGGTTTCTAAGACTGCGGCAACCTGGATATTTATTTTATTGGAAAGCTTGCTTTTAACCAAATTTGGGATTTCAATATTAAAATCACTGGCATTTACGCTGAAATTACATGAAATGCTGACACCTGATGGTGATCTGCTTATCTTTGCAGCAGTATTTATATCCCTGGATTTACCGTGAAGTTCTAATTTGCCTTTAATGATAAAATCTTTGGGATTTACTGTTAGGCTTTGAAGATCAAACCCTTGTATTTTTCCTTTAAATACGGCTTTTGGATATTGGTCACTTTCGATATAATTTTCATTAAAGTGTTCTTCCATTAAAGCAACCTTAAACTGGAAACCTTTCATCAGGGCTAAACTTGCAATCTCTCCTGTTGCTGGATTCAAAACAAAAGTAACATTCTGATTTACTGCTTTAACTTCTTCAAAAGAAGGAACGGAAGCTTCAAAAATGACTTTTGCCGATTTACTGATCATTTTTTCTTGTGATACGCCAATGGCGCAAACACACAGCATTGCAATAAGTATTGTTTTTTTCATTATTTTGCCTTTATTTTTTTATAAAATCATTCTGTTTTATGCAGTCTTATTTTAAAACTGCAATAATTTGAATTTTGACTTTATTATCCAGTTTATATTTAATAAGCGCTGGAATTGGAATGTTAAAATCACTCGCATTTACTTCAAAATCAGATATAAAGGTGACTCGGGAACCCGATCTTGTAATTTTTGCATCGGCACTTATATCCTTGGATTTTCCATGCACTTCTAATTTTCCTTTTACGGTGTAATCTTTATAATCTTCTGTAAGACTTTTAATATCGAATCCTTCTATTTGCCCTCTAAAAATAGCTTTCGGATATTTATCGGTTTCCATGTAATTTTCATTAAAATGTTCTTCCATTAATGCCATTTCAAATTCAAATCCTTTCATTAAAGCCAGACTTGCTACTTCTCCAGTTGCGGGATTCAAAACAAAAGTTACATTGCTGTTAGTTCCTGCAACCGGCTGAAAAGAAGGTACTGAAGCTTCCAGAGTTATTGTTGCAGATTTGGTTACTATTTTTTCTTGTGAAAAAACAATAAAAGAAGCCAATAGCATTGGCATTATTATGATTTTCTTCATGTTCTTGTTATAGATTATTTTTCTAATAATCCATCCTGATTCCATTTATTTATAATGTCAATAGTCGCTTGAGGCAATCTTGGGCCACCCTGTGGCATTAAGGAACTATCTCCATTTTCTAAAGAAATTCGTGTAAGCAGTCCACGATTTAAAACTGCATTTTTAACCTGTTCATAAGTAACTAAAGACATCGGCGCTCCATTTTTAGGAACTGCCGCATGGCATACAACACAGTTATTATCAATAATAGATTTTACATTTTGGTTGTATGTTGCCAAACCATTAATTGGTGTAGAGTCAATTAAAGTACTTGGATCATCGTTGGCACAGCTTACAAAAATTGAAGCTAATGATGAGATGGCCAGAAGGGTTTTTAAATTCATAAGATTGGTTTTTAGTTATAAATAAATGCATGATTTTTTTAAGGATCATCAGGCATTTCAAAATTATATACGTTGAAAAGAATAATACAGATTTGGCAAGAGGCATATTTAATGATTTAAATCCAATAGGTATTTTTTAACGTAGATAATTTGAAATACTAAAAACCAGTTATGAGAAAAAAAATACTAATTACAATTTTCCTTTTTATAATAATCGGAATTTCAGCGTACCTCTACCTCTACAAAGGGCATAGAAATATAGAATCAGAAACTGCCGATTATGTTGTAACCGTTAACGAACTGGAAAGAGAGTTTACTTCAAACGACAGTCTGGCTTACATCAAATATCAGGACAAAACAATTGAACTATCTGCACGAGTAACAAGTATTGATAAAGCCAGTAATGGAATTGTTATGAGCGAAAAAGTATTTGTGACATTCAAAAACCGTTTGCCGCAAAATATTATATCTGGAAAAACCCTAAAAATTAAAGGGCGTTTTTTAGGATATGACGAATTGCTCCAGGAATTTAAAATAGACCAATCTTCAGTTGTACACTAATACAAATAACAATTTAAAACTAACCTCATGAAAAACTTTATTCTATTATTTTTTTTATTTCCGCTGTTAACCTTCTCCCAAACCGATTTATTGTCTGGAGTAGAAACTCCTTCTGCAAAAGAAAAAGTGACATCTGCATTCAAAGCCTTAAAAATCGTTAATCTCGAATCTACAAAATTGGCCGCAAAAGGCGATTTGTATTTTGTTGTTGCACACCGATTCGGCTCTATTAAAGATGGTTTTGAAGGTTTTTATGGACTCGATAATGCCAATACGCAGATTAAATTTATTTACGGTGTAACAAATGGACTTAATGTAAGTGCAGCCCGAAGTGAATTTGCTTATGACTTTGCAACAAAATATATGCTGTTTCCTCAAATAAAAGACGGTTTCCCTGTTACTATCGCCGGATTTAATAGTTTGTCTATTAATAACACATTAAAAGAAAGTCTGTATCCGAAACTTCAATTTAAAGACAGGCTTACTTATGTTGCGCAGCTGCTGATTTCCAGAAAATTTTCTGAAAAGCTGTCTTTAGAAATTGTGCCGTCATTCTTTCATCAAAATTTTGTTGAAGACGTAGACCAAAGCAATACTCAATATGCCGTGGGGTTTGGAGGTAGATATAAATTCGCTAAACGCTGGTCTTTAAATATGGATTATGCGGCGCATTTAAACAGAGCACCAAATTCTCTTTATAAAAATCCGTTATCTATAGGTTTTGATCTGGAAACCGGCGGGCATGTTTTTCAAATGCATTTTACCAGCTCTCAAGCAATTGATGAAGCTGGGTATCTGGGAAGAACCACTGGCGACTGGACAAAAGGAGATATATTTTTTGGATTTAATCTTGCCAGAGTTTTCTAGTATCTGCTTTATAATTAAATTATTAGGTAATTTCTGTATTTAAAATGATTCTAAATTGATCGATTTGCAACTATTTCTAAAACCGCGGCTCTGAAGTACACGTAGATAATTTTAAAACCATAAAAAATTATGAAGACTAATAAAATAATCAAAAAAGGACTTTTAATTCTGAGCGGAATATTTGTACTGTTTGCCGCGATTTTGCTTTTTCACATTATAACGGCCAAACCGCCCGTTTATGACACCCCAAATCTTCAGGTAAGCAGAATCGATTTTAAATCAGATATTGATTCTCTGCAGGCCAGAAAAATCTGTGCCGACCTGAGAAGCATAAAAGGCCTGACATCAGACTCTATCATCGTTAAAAGAAATGTTGTGGTGTACTTCCACAATAATAAAATTACAAACTCTGAGAAAGTTTTCAACGAGTTGATGGCTAAAGGACGTTATGATGCCCAGCGTTATATTTTACCAGCCAATTTAGCAAACAAAGAAGTCTGCCCCATGAATCAAAATAGTTTGAGCTATAGACTGTCTCAAAAGATAAATCGTTTTTTTAATTAACCCTTTAATACCTTTAAATTTATGAAAATTTATTCAAAACTTACACTTAGTGTATTACTTGCTGCATCTGCAGCTATGATTTCCTGCAGCAGTAATGACGACGAAACCCCAGCACCTCCTGTAAAGGCATCAATCTATGAACGCTTAGGCGGGACTAAAATGGTTGCCGATCCGGATAATTCAGGTCAGATGATCGAGCAGGGACGTTTGAGTTTCCGAAAAGTCGTAAATTCAGCTATAGGATTAATTGTTGCTGACGTTCAATCGAATGCTGCAGGAAACCTGCAGGCACATTTTGCCCCTTTGTTGGCAGAAACTGGAACTACCCAGTCTACTAATATTGCTAAATTATCAGATAATCTGACTGATTTCTTTTCTTATAATACTGGTGGTACAAATGCGGTAAATACATATTCCGGTTTGAACATGGTTGCTGCTCATGATCCTGCAAAAAATCCTCGTATGGGAACAAAATCCAGTAGTGCAGATTATACAAAATTTGAAGGATATGTAGGGGCTGCTGCCAATGCAAACGGTGTTGCTTCAAATACAGAGCTTTATACTGATATCGTTGCTGTATTGGAATCATTGAGAACTCCTATAGTTCAAAAATAATTTTCAAAACGCTGCCTTATTAAGGCAGCGTTTTATATTTCATTACTATTTGCAGTGCCGGACTCTTAATATTATACAATCATTATATAAATATTTTGAAACTCTGATTTCTTGTATAATGGCATGAATTATATAAAATTGCCAATTTGAATCCATTTATTCCACAGCGATATATTAAATCCTTCTGGCGTTGTTATATATAAATTAGTTAGTAATATTTTTTTGAACTTTTTAAGCAGAGCATAAATATGGAAAATTTTAATATGTCCAGATCCACTACTTTTTACGCTTTAGGGTTAAGCTATAAGAAAGCAGATGCAGCAATTAGAGGAAAATTTAGTTTAGATACTAAAGCGCAATCTGATTTATTGATGCAGGCCAAAGCGGAAGGTATAGAATCATTAATAGTTACTTCGACCTGCAATAGAACTGAAATTTATGGTTTTGCCCATCATCCTTATGAGCTTATCAAACTGCTTTGCGAAAATAGCAATGGATCTGTAGAAGAATTTCGGCAAGCTGCTTATATATATAAGAGTGAAGAAGCTGTCAGCCACATGTTTCGGGTAGGAACAGGTTTAGACAGTCAGATTCTGGGTGATTTTGAAATCATCAGCCAGATTAAAACCGCCTTTAACAATAGTAAACGGGAAGGTTTGGTCAATACATTTCTGGACCGGTTGATAAATACAGTTATTCAGGCGAGCAAAAAAGTTAAAACGGAGACGAAAATTTCTTCTGGTGCAACTTCAGTTTCTTTTGCATCAGTGCAGTATATTATCCGAAATGTGGCGGATATTGGAAACAAAAATATTTTGTTATTCGGAACGGGGAAAATAGGAAGAAATACGTGCGAAAACTTAGTAAAACATACTAAAAACAGCCATATTGCCCTTATAAACAGAACAAAAAACAAAGCCGAATTACTAGCTGGCAAGCTGAATGTTATTGTAAAAGATTATGCTGATTTAAAACAGGAACTGCAGCAGGCCGATGTGCTCGTTGTAGCTACAGGAGCACAAAATCCGACTATTGACAAAACATCGCTTGCTTTACAGAAACCCTTATTGATCTTGGATTTATCCATCCCTCGCAATGTAGATACCAATGTAGAAGAAATCCCCGGTGTAACTTTGATACATCTGGATGATTTATCTCAAATTACTGATGACACGCTGGAAAAGAGAAAACAGCATATTCCTGCTGCGGAAGCCATTATTGATGATCTGAAATTAGAACTGAATACCTGGGTGAACGGCCGAAAATGTGCTCCGACTATTCATGCCTTAAAATCCAAGCTAAATGATATTGTATCAGCAGAATTTGCTTTTCAAAAAAAGAAAACAACCCATTTTGATGATGCACAGATGGATTTAATCAGTTCAAGGATTATTCAAAAATTAACAAACCATTTTGCATCCCACTTAAAAAATGAAAATACTTCAGTAGATCAAAGTATTGAATTCATTGAAAAAGTATTTCAGATAGGGCATCTTGCGCCGAATAAGGCTTCTTCACCAATAGAAGAAAAATACAAAATCAATCTATCATAACTGCTTAATCAGCTTCAGTTTGAAACCTACAGCAAAGTTCTGAGCAAGCTATACAAAAATAGAACCCGTCAGCTGCGCTGCACGCTGCGACGGGCTTGTCCATAAACATAATCTTCCAAAAAATGTTTACTTAATTCTGCATGGGAGTAATCAATTCCTCATTTGGTAAAGTTAGACTAATTAATTTAGTGATAATTAGATGATTATTAATTAATTTTATAATTAGCTTTTTTACTATAAACTGCCTCACATCATTGATCCATGTTATAAAAGAAGCGGCGTGCCAAACGCTTGAGCAGTAAACTAATTTTCTGCCCCAGCTGAGCAATAATTGATAATAAGAGAATGAGAGCGGAAAATTCAATAAATGATAAATAGTTATTTAATGGGTTTTCATTATTTCAATTAAATAGAAATTTAAATAATAAGAGTATGGGTCTATTCTATTTTTGGCGTTCGAATCCTGTTAACTTTTAACTTACGCTAAGTTTCAATTTATCTTATTTTTCAAGTGAATTTGGAAGATTACTATTTGAAATTGTTGGTCAAAAACAGTTTATAAACATCCTCGAGGGTTAAACGCTAAAAAACGGTAAGCTTAAACTTTTTAATCAAATAAAGTATCAGTCGAAAGTATCTGATTATTGAAAGCATTCTTTATAATTCTACTTTGGCGGCACAAATTTAAACTATTATCATGAGAGAATATTCAAATCAAAATTTGACGATGATTTTAGATTTTTTTACGACGGCTAAGGGGTTTGGATAACGTTCCGCCAGAGTATAGTTATAGTATTGAATCCCAAAAAGCGCATATTGAATAGGATCAATATGCGCTTTTTAGTTTGGACTTTTTATGGAATTAGACTTTTCCTAAAGTATAAAGCTGCTCCATTGTAGGTGTCGGGCTTCCCCCTGCAGGTTCCAGCGTGATGCCAAAAGCTTCAGCTGAATCGGTTTGGCTTACAGCGAAGATTTTTTGAGTGTTTTCTTCAAAATTATCCAGCAGACCAATACTTGTCGGGGTAAGCACCGGACTTAGTTTTAAAGACCAAACCTGGTAAACCATTCCTTTAGGAGGGTTTGGCAGACCTGCCGCGTCGATATAAGTCGTTTTTGCTTCTTTGTTCCAGTACACTTTTGCAAATGATGCCGCAGATACAGATTGTCCGCCCAGAGTAACGCTTGTGTTTTTAATGTCTCTCACAATGCTTAGGTTTTTCTCAGTCTGTTTATTCTGCTGGTCTAAAAAAGCATATTCTCTTTCAATTTTATTTTTTTCGCCTCCGGCCTCAGAGACTGCCTGTTTGGATTTTGCCAGTTCTAAAGTCTGATATCCAAAACCTAGCAATAATAATACTGCAGCTGCCCAGCCCAAGTATTGCGACAGGTTTGATGCTGGTTTTATATTGACAACTTTAGTATGTTTAAGCTCTAATAGCGCTTTTGTTTTTTCGAAATTGGCGACCGAATGGAAAGGAGAGAAGCTTGATGATAAGGCCGAAACAGCTTTTTCTATAGAGATGATTTCACTTTCAACCTCGGGGTTTTCTCTGGCCAGTGCGGCAATTTCCAGGTTCTCTTTTTCTGTAAGCAGGCCGTAAACGTACAGTTCTAAAATGCCTGATTCAATATATTGCTTCGCTTCCATTTATATCTTTAAATAATTTCTTAAATCGTTGATACAGTTTCTATTTTGTGTCTTTACAGTTCCCAGAGGTATAGCTAGCTCTTCTGAAGCTTCCTGCTGGGTATATCCTTTAAAGAACAGCAGATCAATAATCTCAATGCATTTTGGTTTCAGTTTTTTAACGAACTCCTGAATACCAATTGCATCTAGTTTATTAGCTAATTTATTGCTGTCATCTAACAGATTTACGAAATTATCCGAAGAAAGGTTTTTTTGGGTGTTGTTGAAATTTTTGGATCGCAGCTTATCAATCGATGTATTCCTTGCAATATTAATGATCCATGTGTAGAACCTGCCTTTGCTTTCACTGTAGCTATCGATGTTTTTCCAGATTTTCACAAAGACTTCCTGCAGGACATCTTCGGCTTCTTCCCGGTTTTTTACCAGAACATTTATGACCGAAAACAAGCTTTTTGAGTACATATCGTAGAGATGGGTGAAAGCTCTTTCATCTTTTTTGCGGATTAATACCAATAATTCTTCTTGGCTCATAGGATTGGATTTAAAGCTTAAATAAATTTTAATTTCTTATAAAGTGGTAATGCCGGATAAAGGTAATTTATTTTTTATGCAAATAATCCAAAAGCAGAAATAAAGGGCATCACTTTAAAAAATCCCAATTTTAAGGGTGTATGCTGTGCTGCTGTTTGATCTTGCAGAAATCGATAATTTTGCCTCTTTATTAATGCAGGATGCAGAACTTTTGTCTTGTTTGGCTGCATTCATTTTTTTTGCGGCTACTTTCAGTAGAGAGTTACATTCCATTAGAGATTGATTTTTTTTCATGCAAATAGGATTATTGCTTTTAGAGATGCACAACGGCATTGAACTGATCTCCTTCTTATATTTTGAGGACATCCTTTGAATTGCTGATTTTTTGAGCTGCTTCCGCTGTTTTTAGAGTTGGAATAACAGTTTTTAAGTTTTAAATTTGTAAATATGACAAAACTGATAAACTTAAAACTATTTATGCATTTTTTCCGCTCATCTTCGGCAGGCGGCATTTTTTTGATAATCTCGTTATTGGTATCACTGCTGATTGCCAATTCAGGCTGGTCGGAAGGTTTTAAAGAGATCCTTAACTTTAAATTGGGATTCAATGCAGCTTGGGTCCATTTACAATACCCTATTGTGCTGTGGATTAATGACGGGCTGATGGCGGTTTTCTTCCTGCTTGTCGGACTTGAGATTAAACGGGAGGTGATAGAAGGAGAGCTGTCATCATTCTCCCATGCAGCGCTTCCTGTCCTAGCGGCTGTAGGTGGTGTAGTGGTCCCCGCTTTTATCTACGCATCTTTTAACAGTCCAGATCCGGTTGCAGCTAAAGGCTGGGGCATACCCATGGCTACAGATATTGCTTTTGCACTTGGCATTTTATCTCTTTTAGGGACCAGAGTGCCGTCAGGGCTTAAAATTTTTCTGGCTGCTCTGGCCATTGTCGATGATCTGATTGCTATTCTGGTGATAGCGCTGTTTTATTCCTCAGAGCTTAATTTCATCTATCTTGGATACGCGTGCGCATTGTTTGTTTTATTAATTGTCTTTAATCGGGCAGGAATTAAAAACCTGCTGTTTTATCTGCTTCCAGGGATTATAATCTGGTATTTTATCCATCATTCCGGGATCCATGCCACCATAGCGGGCGTATTGGTCGCGATGACCGTACCCACCAATGAGGACGCTACCGAGTCACCCCTTGAAAAGCTGGAGCATTTCCTGACAAGGCCTGTTAATTTTGTCATTATGCCCATCTTTGCGCTTGCCAATACCAATATTACTTTTGAATCTGCCATGATAGAAGGACTTGTCAGCAATCTGGGCCTTGGCATCATGCTGGGATTATTTCTTGGAAAACCGATTGGGATTTTTGCTATGTCCTGGCTTTCTGTAAAATTAAAGATAGCGCAGCTGCCGGAATCCGTCTCCTGGGTTCATGTTCTCGGGCTGGGCCTGCTGGGAGGAATTGGCTTTACGATGTCCATATTTATTGCACTATTGTCTTTTGAAGATCCGCTGCTGCAGAATGAAGCCAAATTTGCCATACTGGCAGCATCAACGCTGGCAGGTATTCTCGGGTACTGCATTCTGAGCCTGTATAACAAAAGACAAAGCAGGACTTTTCGGGAGCGTTAACGTTTCCTGAAGAGTTCAACGTTATTTACCAATAATCTTTCATTGAGCCATTTCTGTAATTTTTCAGCATCCGTTTTAGAAAGGTCTTTTTCTGCATCATAGATAACGGCCGTAACAGCAGTTATGCTGTCTTTTTGATTGATTAAAGCAGTTCTGCTTACCGATAATGAGGTAATGGCAGGATAAAGCACTCTGGATTCTTTTAAGATCTGGCGGCTGTCAAATTTATTTCTGCTTAGTTCTTTTTCCAGCTGCATAATTTTAACATCCTTTAAATTCATTTCATTCTCGCTGCTTTTGATCTGGTTCAGGATATCTCCCTTCAGGGCATTCAGACGATCGGTGCTGTCCTGCCTGATAATCAGCCGGGTGTCTGAAAGGTATTTGTTTTGGTTGAGTCTCTTTGTGAGAGCTGTAATTTCTGCCTTGGAAAAACGTCTTGAAAGAAAAGCCAGCTCTAGTTTTCTTATTTTGGGGCCGAAGTCGGTTTTTTTATAAACGATGGTATAGCCTTTATCGGTGAATTCATTCTCAATGAAAAGATCTGCATTTTTTTTAAACTGCTGTTCCCTGTAAAGCGAGTAGGCCAGATAGCTGCTGGGCAGCAGCATGACAGTGATCAGAAAAGCAATGATGTATTTTACGCGCTTCTGATGGGTTTCATCAATCTGCTTAACGGCAGGGTAATTCAGGTATTTTATGATTAAAAATGTGGCGATGCCTATAAAGACGCAGTTTATGCTGTAGAGGTAGAAGGCCCCGAGAAAAAATTTCCATTGTCCGGTTGCCAGTCCATAGCCGGCGGTGCACAGCGGCGGCATGAGCGCTGTTGCAATGGCAACGCCGGGAATCGGGTTTCCTTTTTCAGATCGTGTGACGGCTATAACGCCGACCACGCCGCCAAAAAAAGCTATAAGGATATCATAGATATTGGGAGAAGTTCTGGCCAGCAGTTCAGACTGCACATCCTTGAAAGGGCTTAGGTAAAAATAAAGGGTGGAAACCGCCAGACTCACCACAGTTGCCGTAAGCAGGTTGTTTAGTGATTTTTTGAACAGTGAAAAATCGTAAATGCCCAATGCAAACCCGGCGCCTACTATTGGTCCCATCAGCGGGGAAATAAGCATTGCCCCGATAATCACGGCAGTGGAATTTACATTCAGGCCAACCGAAGCCACAATAATGGCACAGGCAAGGATCCAGAGGTTTGCGCCTTTAAAGGTTATGTTTTTTTTAACGGCTTCCAGCGTTCTGGCCCTGTCATCTTCTCCGTCTCGAAGATTGAGCAGATCAGTAATTTTTCCCATTGTCTTTAAAATTAGTGTGGTACAAAGTGCCTGTTCAGGGCATGTACTGCTAAGATAAGACTATTTCGGCACATTGGGAAACAAGCCCGCACAGGATCCTGTCTGAATCAGCTTAAGAAAAGACTTTATTCAAAAATCATTGATTTGAGCCTGTTTCGGTAAGATTCCAGCACATCTGATTTGGTAATGAAGCCGTAGTATTTTCCATTTTTGAGCACGGGGAGATAAGCCCTGCCGCTTTTCTCAAATTTTTTCATCACGGTTTCCATGCTGTCAAACAGATGTACGGTCTGCATGGGCTGGGCCATTATATCTCTGACCAGGATGTTTTTTGATTTTTGATTATCGAAAATTACTTCCCTTATATCATTAAAGTAAACCAGTCCTTCGAGTTCATTTTGATCATCGACTGCCGCAAAAATTACCTGATCCGAATGGGCTAACAGTCCTGCTACATCTTCAAGGTCCTGTCCGCTGCCGACAGTGAGATAATCTTTTCTGATAAGCTCTTCAATTTCCAGTGTGCAGAGAATATTAGCGTCCTTGTTGCTGGTAAAGGCATTTCCTTTTCTGGCCAGGTTCTTTACATCCAGGGAGTGCTTTTCAAAACGTTTGGAAACGGCAAAACTTACTGATGCCACTATCATCAGGGGGATCATCAAATCATAGCCGCCCGTTATTTCAGCGATAAGGAATATGGCAGTCAGCGGCGCATGAAAAAGACCGCTCAGTATTCCGGCCATGCCCACCAGGGTAAAATTGCCTACAGGCAGATTGGTCAGCCCGGTGAGGTTTAAAAATTTTGAAAAGAAATAGCCTGCATAAGAACCCAGAAACAGGGAAGGTGCAAAGTTTCCGCCGTTCCCGCCGCTTCCCAGCGTAATTCCCGAGGCAAAAGCCTTGAGCAGCATTGAAGTGCCGACAAAAAGCAGCAGCATCCAGTCATTGGAAGCGAAATCTGAAAACAGCGTATTTTCCAGCAGTTTTCCGGGATCTTTATCGGCCAGGGTTTTGATGCTTTCATAGCCTTCGCCAAAAAGGGTGGGGAATATAAAAATCATCAGCCCCAGAATAGATGCGCCTATTACGGCTTTTTTATATGGCCCGTACTTCAAGTGCGCAAAAGTGTGTTCTGTCCTTAAGAAATTACGAGCGTAGAACACGGCGGTAAAACCGGTAAAAAGCCCCATCAGCACGTAGAATGGAATATTGTGGTAATCAAAGCTCTGCTTTTCGCGGAAAGCCAGCAGTATGTTTTCATTCAGTACAACTGCAGAAACCAGGGCGCCTGTAGCCGCAGCGATCATAATGGGGGTGAAAGCCGAAATGGTCACATCGACAAGCAGCACTTCTATGGCAAATAAAACCCCGGCAATCGGCGCATTAAAAGCGGCTGCGATACCAGCTGCGACCCCGCATCCGATCAGCAGTGTCCGTTCCTGGTAGCTCAGCCGGAACTGCTGGGCATAGTTGGATCCGAAAGCGGCGCCTGTTATTACAATAGGGCTTTCCAGTCCGGCAGATCCGCCCAGTCCGACTGTCAGTGAGCTTGTCATTATCTGGGCATACATCTGTTTTTTAGGGATAATGCTTGCCTTTCTGGCCACTGTATATAAAATTTGGGAGGTTCCTTTTTCAAGGCTTCCTCCCAGTATTTTTTTTACTACCAAAACAGTCAGCAGAATGCCGATAACAGGCAGTATGCTGTTAATGAAACTTAATTTTAATGTTCCATTGATGTAGGTTGCAGATGAATAGACCCAGTGAGCGAAGGCCTTTAAAAAGATTACGGCAACGGCCGAAGTAATCCCAATGAGTACGCTTGAGAGAAATATAAACTGTTTTCGGGACAGCTTCTGCTGGCCCAGCAGTAAAAGCTGTTTTGTTTTTAAAAGTTGTTTTTTGAGCATTGTCCTGAATGGAATGGTGTGGAAATGCAAATATAAACCGCCAGCGCGGTTCTCTCTAGGATATAATGTTAATGTAATGCCAATTTTGAAAGGCCATTACATATGTGCCGATAAAACCACCAGGAGTTCAGCAATAAACTGATGCATTTTCATAAAGGACTCAAGGTGCCTGCGGAAAGAAGTTCCCAGATTTATTGGATAAAAACAGCCTGATCCATATGTTGCTGCTTTTATAGATAGGTAAGGCCTAAAGATATTGGTGATATTGCCGGCCTTGAACATTCCAGCTAAATTTTAGAAGATGGATTTTTTAATTTTTAAGCCTTTTTCAATATCGCGTGGAAAAATAGAAGAAAAATTATTTTTTTTTATAAGCCTAAGAAGCAGGCTCTAAAGCATTTGTTCTTTTTTATTTCGTTTTTTTCAATATTATTTTTTTTCATGAAAACCAGAAAGCAGTTTAAAGCGTAGATGACTTTATAACTTAAAAAAAAATGTAATTATGAAAACTAGAAAATTTTTAGCTTTGGCAGTTTTAACATTGGGATTCGGATTTACGATGAACGCCCAGAAAACCGTGATGGTGGGAGGGGCAGCAATGTATCCAAATAAAAACATAATAGAAAATGCAGTCAACTCTAAGGACCATACCACACTTGTGGCGGCGGTAAAAGCGGCGGGACTGGTAGAGACGCTTCAGGGAAAAGGCCCTTTCACCGTATTTGCGCCGACAAATGAAGCCTTCGGCAAACTTCCTGCAGGAACAGTAGACAATTTACTGAAACCGGAAAACATGAAAATGCTGCAGACTATTCTGACCTACCATGTGGCTGCAGGAAAGATGAACAGTTCCGATATTGCAAAAGCGATAAAAGCAGGAAAAGGAAAAGCAGTGCTGAAAACAGTAAGCGGCGGTACGCTGACAGCCTGGATGGAGGGTAAGGATTTATATATCAGCGACGAGAACGGCAATAAGTCTAAAGTTACCATAGCGGACGTAAACCAGTCGAACGGAGTAATCCATGTGGTTGATGCTGTGCTGCTTCCAAAGATGTAATACTGTAAAGAGATTGTATGCGATAAGCCCCTTTTTTAAAGGGGCTTTTTTATGCTTTTCAGTGTTTGGATTTCCCGGCGGAAAGAAGTGAAGGCCGGCAGCCTTTAAATGATGCCGCTTTTTTAATTTTATGCAGTTCTAAAGCCTGCGGCTGGAGATCATGTCTCTTATCTGAAAAGGAAGAATCAAAAAAGACATATCAATTGAAATATTTTTATTTTATAATCCGACTGACTCGTTTTCCAGCAGGTATTCTTTCCTTATTTTCTGGTTCATTTTACTTAACACCGAAGCGAGTAGATAATCGGACTCTTCAGGTCTGCTTTTTTTTAGGATTTTAGCTTTTACCAGAGAAAAATAAATATGTTCGGCCGGCAGCTCTTTTTCAATCTGAGAAAGAATTTGCAGCGCCTGCTGCGTTTTTCCAATTTTAGCCAGACAAAAGCAATAGTTCAGTCTTGCAATAGGAGACTGGCAGACCTGCTGCATGATTTCATGTAATTTCACAATATCAAGCCAGTCATTTTGTGTTAGCTGCGCAATGGACATGTACCTGCTGATGATAACCGCTTCAAGATAAAAACGGTTTAAGGTTTTGGGTTTTTTAAGGTAATGAAAGCCTAAAGCGATCAGTTGCGCATTCCATTTTTCGCGGTCCTGGCTGAAAAAAGAAATGAGTCTGCCATTGACAACCCGGGCTGCACTTCTTGCGGCATGAAAGCAGAAAAGAGCCAGCAGACTGCCTGTGGAGCCATACTTATAGCGGCCGTATAAAAGTTTAGTCAGAGCCATTGCGTCCAGGCATAAATCTTCATTGAAAACCCCTTGGGCCTTTTCATCAAAACAGTCGTAGCCTATATTAAAGACAGCGTAAAATATTTCTTCTGCCATGGCGATTTCTTCCCTGACGGCTGCTATTGAATCCAGTTCGACAGTTTTGCCCTTAAATTGGGACCTTATGTTTTTCTTTGTCCTGGCAATGCTTTTGTAAACGGCTTCTTTACCCATCAAGGTGCAGCTGCTTATTTCAGATATGCTTAGTCCAAAAATATCCTTAAGAGCAAAGAGTATTTTGGCTTGGCTGGAAATATTTTCTACAGCAGATATAAAAAGAACGGTCTGAAGCCGCAGGTCAGTCTGGCAGCTTTCCGCCGCATAACCTTCCATATGTTGCGCAGAAAAACTGTTTTTTTCTTTATCCTTTTTGATCTGGTTCAGCAGGTCATTTCGGGCAACGATGAAAAGCCAGTTTTCCATATTGTTCAGGATGGTATTCTGGCTGCGTATTTTTAAGGATTTTAATAAGGAATTATGAATGGCATCCTCAATTTCAGAAATATAATCTGCACCAAACTTATTTAATAACGCTGCAAACAGCTTTCCGTACAAGGCCCGGTAATTCTTTTCTTCCACGAAAAACATTTCATTGCCCATAATCTTCCATTTCCATTATCTGGCGGATTTCGGTAGTGCCTCCGTAAAGATGCGTGGGACATTCCTTAGCCAGTTCGACAGCCGTTTTTAAATCCTCTGCCTGCAGTAAGTAATATCCCCCAATAATTTCTTTGGATTCCAGATGAGGCCCGTCTTTGATGATGCAGTCTTTCCCGCTGATCAAAACACTTTTTTCCTGCAGTCCGTCGCCTGAAATCAAATGTCCTGCCGCTGCCAATTTTTCTGCCCACCTCATATGCGCATCAGCCAGCTGCTGCATTTGTTTTGATGAGAGCTCGTTTAGTTTTTCAATGTCTTCATGAAGTAATAATAGGAACTTTTTCATAATAAATTATTTTTAAAATTTCATTAAAGACATCTGGGTGTTCCGGTTTTGGACATTTATTTGTTTTTTTTCAAAATAAAAAGCCATTTGGACCCTTGTGTGTGATGGATGTAGAATTCCAGCTGTTACTGGGCTGCATCTGAATTCAAAAAAACTAATAAAACTAAGGAGATTTTTTTAAATCTGCTTAGTTTTTATGCTTTAGTTATGAATCTGCTTTTAAAATTCTTTGAATCGGTAATCTCAAATAGGACGGGATGAATTCTTGCTTTTGGGCCGCTGAAAAAACAGCTTTAACTTTTTGCCGCAAAGTTGAGAGAAGCTTTCCGCTGTTCGGCTTGCAGCAGAGAAGAGTCTGCATTTAATGAATTAAACCCATGTGAAGAGTTCAAAATTTAAAAAAGGGCATGTTTTATAAAAAACAATCCCTTTTTAATAGTTGTAAGCAATGCAATGGAAATCTGCAGTTTAGAAATTCTTTATGGCTGCCATAATATCCTTTCGCTGCTGCTGCAGCGAATATTGTTTGGTCAGGAAAAAGGCGGCCTTGTTTTCCATGGCAAAATTCCTGTCCAGATCACTTGAGGATGTCGTATATATGATAACCGGTATATCCTTCAGGTCGGGATCCATTTTAATGTGCTGCAAGAAGGTACGCCCGTCCATTATGGGCATATTGAGATCCAGAAAAATCAAATCCGGCTTTGTAAAGTTTTCAGATTTAAGTTTTTCAAAGGCATCTGCGCCATTTATGGCTTGCTGCAGTACAATTGAGGGATGGTCTTCGGCCAGCAGTTCAGCAAAGATTTCGCGGTCGTCTGGATCATCATCAATTAAAAAAATGGTCGTCATATGTATAATAATGGAGTGTAAATATACTATTTTCCCTCCTAATTTTTTATCATCCCCCCAATTTTTTCGCGCAGTTCAGGCATAATAATAGTAAAAACAGTGCCTGAGCCTTCCTGCGATGCGGCAGTAATTTCACCATTGTGGTTCTGCATGATCTTGCGGCACATGGCAAGGCCGATTCCGGTGCCTGAATACTGGTCGTTTCCATGCAGGCGCTGGAAGATATTGAAAATCTGTTCGGCGTACTGCTGTGAGAATCCAATGCCGTTATCGCGCACTTCTATTTTGATATAGGGAAGTTCCAGATCCAGTGCATGCAGCCTGAGTTGAGCTTCTGGAACAGGCTGTGCGTTAATGCTGATTTCGGGCCTGGTGCCGGACTTGGTATATTTCAGGGCATTGGAGAGCAGATTGCCGAAAAGCTGTGACATCTGAAGCGGTATGGCCTGCACGAGGGGAAGCTGCCCGATGCTTACCTGGGCATTTTTCTGTTCGATGACCAGGTCAAAATCTGCCAATATTTCGCTGAGCACTGTATTGAGGTTTACCGGTACAAATTGATGTGAAATATGGGTGAGCTTTGAAAACTGCAGCACATCCTTAATGAGGTTCTCCATCCTTCTGGAAGAAGAGCTGATCTTGTCGATATAAGTATTTACCTTCTCGGGGTTCTTTCCCAGATTGTTCTGCAGCAGATCGGTAAAAACGCTGATCTTTCTTATGGGTTCCTGCAGGTCGTGGGAGGCGATATAGGCAAACTGCGAAAGCTCGCGGTTGTTGGCCTCCAGTTCGGCATTTTTAGTCTGCAGCTCGGCGGTCTGTTCCTTTACCTTGAAGGTAAGCTCCTGCTGGAGTTCCTTTTCTTTGGTCACGTCCTGCGCCGTGCCGCTGAGTGATTTTACCACACCATCCTTGCCGTACTGCACCTGGGCGTTGGCATGGATAATGCGCTGCTGTCCTGTTATTTTGTTTACAATCTGAAATTCATAATCATAAAATTGTTCGGCCGAACCGCTGAGGGCCTCTTCCAGGGCCGCGGCAACTTTATGCCTGTAGGGTTCGCTGATGCGCTGCAGGAACTCTTCCCGGTCTGCGGTGCCGGCGCTTAAACCGAGCCACTCCTTAAAACGGTCCGAACAGGTAATGGTTTTAGTTTCGGCGTCGAGCGTCCAAGTGGAGAGTTCGGCCAGTTCAATAGCCCCTGTGAGCGCCATCCTTGTCTCTTCGAGTTTTTTGGTGGCGATGACCTGATCGGTAACGTCAATGGCAATGTCCATAACCCCGTAAATCGTGCCTTTGGAGTCGCGGATCGGGGTATAGGTAAACTCAAAATAGTAGGTGCTGATTTTTCCGTTGAGCTTCAGGTCCGCCGGTACGGAATGACCGTAATAGGTTTCGCCTGTACGGTAGACCTGCTGCAGGATATCCATAAAAGGCTGCCCCCTTAATTCGGGAACGGCTTCTTCCATGGGCAGCCCTATCACGGAGCTGTCCTTGCCCCAGTATCCAATCATGATATCATTGGCAATTTCGATCTTCATATCCAGTCCTGTAAAGAGGCAGATCCCCACGGGGGACTGCTCGATCATCGAGGTGAGCTGGTTCTGGCTTTCAATAACGGCCTGGCGCACGGAAATTATTTCATCGATGTCCATGCAGAACCCGGCGTAGCCGCCGTACTGTCCGTCGGCATCATAAAAAGGGTCGCCGGCGGCGCGGCACCAGATCAGCTGCCCATTGTTTTTCCTTGCCCGGAAAAGCACATCAAAATGGCTTTTCTGCTCCAGGGCCTTAAGGTATGCTTCTTTGGTTTTTTTATAGTCCTGCTCGGCAATGACCCAGGTCCATTTTCCCTCCAGCAGTTCCTGGTAGGGCACCCCTGTGAAATCAATAAGGGTTTTGTTGAAATAGGTAAACATTCCCTGCGGATTGGAAAGCCATAACCCGGTAGGGGAGCTGTCGGTTACATTTGAAAAATGGCGGTCTGCCTCCCGCTTGTTCATCTCAAGTCGTGACTGTGCCTGCTCAAGGGCCAGACGGCTGTTTTCTTTTTCGGTGATGTCGGCGACCGTTCCGGAGAACATCGGTGCTTTTGCTTCGGAATTGATGATGCGTGCAGCTGATATGGCAATGTGGTGTATGCTGCCGTCGTCCCAAATAACCCTTGGGGCATAGTTAAAGGTGCCATTTTCCATGCCGCTTTTGATAGCGCCGGTCCTCAGATGCAGGTCATCGGGATGCACGTATTTGAGGAAATCCTTCCTGCCCAGGCCGGGTTTAAAATTCCCGGTGAGTATCCTGCTGAATTCAGCGGAATACTCCAAGGTATCAGCGGCATAATCCACGCTGAAAAGTCCCAGAGCCATGCTCTGTATGGTAAGATCGGTGAGCTGTCTTGATTTTTGAAGCTCTTGAGCCGCTTTGCGGTGCTGGGTGATATCCTGCAGAATGCCGTTAAAGCGATATGCGGTTTTAGTATTGTCAAACCATGCCTTTCCAAGGGCATGCACAATCCGCGGTATTTTGGTAATGGGGTGGATGATGGTATACTCAATATCGTATCGCCCGCCTGATTCGTATCGGAGTGCATAATTAATTGATTCAGTGACACGCTGACGGTCCTTCTCTGCGACTGCCCCCAGGGCATGTTCGAGTTTCACCTGCTGATCGGCCTTGAGCCCGAACCAGTCCTTGAGCCTTGCATTTGAAGAAAAGCGCCGTGTCCTTGGATCCAGGTCATAAGTCCCAAATTCGGCTGCGTTGATGGCAAATTCCAGCTCGTCGCTGCTTTGCTGCAGATGAAGTCTGCTGTTTACTTTTTCAGTGGTTTCATTGCAGATTACCAATACACCCTTGATCTGGCGGCGGTCGTCCCTTATCGGGCTATAGCTGAAAGTCCAGTATACGTCTTCCATTTTGCCGTTTCGGAATATTGGCAGCAGCAGGTCGTCGTACCAGATGCTTTCTCCCGTTGACAGCACTTTTTGAATCAGCGGATGGATAAAATCCCATATTTCAGGCCAGCAGTCCACGGCTTTCTGTCCCATGGCTTTGGGATGTCTGCCCTCATTTCCGAAACTGGGACGATAGGCATCATTGTAGAACTGTATCAGCTGATCACCCCACCAGAGAAACATCGGAAATTTTGAGGACACGATTGTGGCAATGGTGTTTTTGAGGTTCTCCGGCCAGGTGTCCGGAGTGCCCAAAGTATGGCTTTCCCAGTCAATATTTTCAATTAGCTCGGCGGCTTCACCTCCATTTTGAAGAAAGTAAAAGTCTGAAGTATTTGGGTCTTGATTCAATTTTTTAGTTTTAGGAAGGGCTGCTGCATACAGGATAACAGTTTTGGTTTTTGTAAAAGTAAGCAATTTTATTTTTTGTTGCGGTTCCGATGGAACGGACTTCTTCATCCGATATGCTGTTTCTGCCTAACAGCCAGCGTAAAAAAATAGTTTTTGTCTTGCGTAAAATTAATTTTTCCGCTGTGGCAGCTTTTATACAATTTTTATCGAAAATTTTAAAATTGTCACTTTTAAGGCTTTAGTTTTTCAACTGCATTTGCGGCGTAAAACTTTAGTTAAATAATGCCAAACACTACATCTGCATACTGCAATGGCATTTTTAAGGTTTTGTCTGTGGGAAGCCGGATCCGACTATTTTTTTAAACCATTTTTTTGGATGTGTTAATTTAGAATCCTGGCTGTTTTAAAAATATTGATCCGCATCGCTTTTAAAGAGTGTCTGATGTCTTACTGCTTATTTATTTCTAAAAAAACGCAGGGCGGATGCTGTTAGATTTTTTATCTTTGAAATATTCAATTTTTATTTAGGCCTTTAGCTGAAACTTTTAATAAAAATTGTGATGATTTCAACTAAACTAGAAGCCCTGTAATTTGGTTAAGCATGATGGGATACTATGGCAGAAAATATAAATAATACAGCGTTTATTGAAGCGGATTTAATCAGCGAGTTATCCCGCCTTGCCGAGCAGACCCAACAGCAGGCTAACAGTTCTTCAGTGCTGCTTTTTTGGGAAATTGGATTTAAAATTAATGAAACAATACTTGATAAAAAACTATCAGAAAACGCACGACAGATCGTGACTGCCTTGTCGTTGGAACTAAAGAATAAATTCGGCAGCAATTTTGAAGAAAAAAATCTTCGGACAATGATGCGGTTTGCTGATGAGTTTGCAGACAAAGAAATTGTCGCAAGACTGTCCCGGCAATTAAGATGGTCCCATTTTTTAGCTATTCTGCCTGTCAAAAACACAGAGGCTAAACTCTTCTATGCCAATCAGATTAACGACCTGCTGATGAGCGTCAATGATTTAGGAGAGCAGATAGCCGCGAAAACTTTTAAACGTACTGAAACAGGAAAATATTAACAGAATCATCTCCATTTGATGGACAGTACTCTTTTAAAGAACCTACTGGGATGTTTTTTAAAATATAGGAAATGTTTTTTTAGAAAAGATTTGTTACAGGAATACTTGGTTAGGTAAAAAATATGGAGAAGATTAAATTTAGTTTTACTTTTTATCATCGAAAATCAAATCGCCAGCAGATAGAATTGCAGTTTCTCATTATCAGTCTCTGATAGCTTTTATAAAAAATAGAGTATTTTAAGGTAAATTTTATTACAGTCAATAAAAACCTCTGCAGACTGCTATTGCAGAGGTTTTGTACTTTATAAATCCTCTCTCTGATTGATTATGGATTGCCTTCACCGCCGCTTGAGCCATAAATCTGCCCAGTTGCATAGCTGGCATCTTCAGCGGCGAGCTGTACATAAATGGAAGCCAGTTCGGCCGGCTGTCCTGGTCTCCCCAAAGGAGTTTGGGATCCAAATTCTTTGAGTTTTTCCATACTGGCACCTCCGCTTACCTGCAATGCAGTCCACACTGGTCCTGGGGCTACACCGTTGACTCTGATTCCTTTTGGTGCCAGCTGTCTGGCCAGTGATTTGATGTAATTTGTAGTGGCGGCTTTTGTCTGGGCATAATCGTATAAATCTTCGGTGGGAGCATAGGCCTGCACAGAACTTGTTCCGATGATGGATGATCCCGGTTTCAGGTAAGGCAGCGCCGCTTTGATAATCCAGAAAGGAGCATAAATATTGGTTTTCATGGTCCAGTCAAATTCTTCTGAGGAAATATCTAAGATGGATTGGTGAGCCTGCTGTCTTGCCGCGTTGTTGACTACTATATCTAATCCGCCAAGGGCTTGGGCTGCCTGATCGACAAGAGATCTGCAGAACGTCTCATCGCGGAGATCCCCGGGAATGGCAGCAGCCTTTCTTCCTGCGTCTTCAATGAGCTGGATCACTTCCTTTGCATCTTCCTCTTCGGTAGGGTAATAGTTTATGGCAACATCAGCTCCTTCTCTTGCATAAGCAATTGCGGCGGCTCTTCCCAAACCGGAATCGCCTCCTGTAATGAGGGCCTTACGGCCTTTTAATCGTCCTGTGCCTTTGTAGCTTTCTTCACCATGATCCGGTCTGGGATCCATTTTACTGACAAGACCCGGCCATGGCTGCGACTGCTCATTGAAGGGCGGTACTGCATATTTGGTGACAGGGTCTTGCATTTCAGCAGCATGGCTGTTTTGCTGTGCGGCTGGATTTAAGGTGTTTTCGCTGTGCAGCGCGCTTTCTCCAAGTGCAGGTGCCACACCGGTCTGCTCAGCATTCTGCGGTATATTGTTTTTGCTTTCCATAATCATTTACTTTTTGCATTTTTAAAAATCATCTTCTTTTTTCCTAAAAAAATGGAATCAAATTTAAAAAACGAACCAGCCTTCATTATTATAAGATTACAGCAATTTTTTGCAAGATATAGAGTATCGAATGGTAATCTGCGGTTTTCAGCTGTGCATTGCGATCTGGCGCTTCTTGGGAAGCTCAAAATTTAGATGGTCCTCTTTTACAGCGTTTTGTGTTTTTTGTCCCGCTTTTTAATTCTCTATCCGGGCAGCTTGGGCCACCATACGAAACAGAGGTTCGTATTTTCTCAGCTGGTGATCCAGATTCTGGTACGCAGCAGCAGGGCCGATGCTGCCCTGCAGGCAGTATAACTTGCCCCCGCTTGCCGCCATAAACTGGAGCATGCGCACTTTCATGTTTTTTTGGGGCTCGTCCAAAATTTCCTCTATTTCTACCATTATGCCCGGCATATCATCGATGGTAACCGGCTCTGTGCGGATCAGCCTGCTTTGGGGGGGTATCATTTCCTGCATGGATTTTTCATTAAGTGCAAGGTTTTGGTATTCTTGGGGCAGATCATGAATTACGATCAGTATCTTTTCATTTCCTTTTCCCTCACAGCTGCTAAACTGCTGCACGGCTGCGGGCATTTGGGCTTCCTGCGCCTCCCAGCTTTTGGGTATCGGCAGCACAACCACGCTTTGGTCTGCTTTGGGATGGCCCTTTGTGGAGAATTTTACCGTATGGCCGTCGATTATTTCCTGATGGGGCGCGTCATGGTAGGCAAAGGCGAGCAGGCCTTTGGGAAGAGCGGCAGCTGGGCTGAACCCTATTTTGTCTTTGACGGCCTGAAGAAATTTGGCTGCATATTCTTTCTTTTCAATAGGGTGCCGCACCTGCTGGTTTATCAGGGAGTCAATGTGTTTTTGAAAGCTGCTGAACTGCGGATCAGCGAGCTGCTGCCGCAGAAAGAGTTCCGCATTTTTCTCTGCCCTTCCAAATACCGCCTGAGCCTTTTGCTGAAGGTCGGCCGCTTCTTTTGCAAAGGCAGGGAATTGGCTGGCGGCCTTTTTCAGGGCGGCACTCTGTCCTTTCAAAAAAGCATAGGTTTCCATGGCAAGAAGCACTTTAGGATCATGGTGCTGCTGCGGATAACAGCCCCAGACAGCCAGTGCGCAAAAAAGGAACAGTAGGGGTCTCATAGTCTGCAGTTCTAACTTAAAACCAAAATAAAACAGATAGGCAAGGATGAAAAATCCTATAAAAACGCAAAAATAATCTTCACGGCAGCATTGTTCTTATATAATTCCAAAATAGAGTTGTAAAATTTCCACATCTGGCAGCCAGCGTCCATTTGCCGCAGAAAATCGCCGTATCTTTAAGGGCGGCTGTATAGGCGATTTATCTTTTTTTGCCTGCCGCGCCAAACCGCATCGGGCTAAAAACCGTATTTAATTGCAGCCGAGGAGCTTAAAAATGTATGTGCCATGTTATATAGAAGTATTCTGCTTATCGATGATGACCGTGAAGATGCCGAGCTGTTTATGGAAGCGGTAGACCAGCTCAATAAAAACATACTGCTGCGATGGGAGAGCAGTCCGCAGACTGCCTTGGAAGAACTCAGGGGGTCTGATAAGCTGCCCGAACTGATTTTTCTAGATTATAATATGCCCAGAATCAATGGGCTGGAGCTGCTGATCTCTTTAAAAAATGACGCAAGGCTGAAGGATATTCCTGTAGTGATGATCTCGACCCCCTCGGCGGATTTCATGAAGAGCAAAATCGGGCAGCACAACATCCTTGCCTATATCAGCAAGCCCAACAGTTTTGGCGAGCTTCTTTCCCAGCTGGATTCGCTTTTGCAGCCATAGCCATTTTGATGTTTCGAGCAAGAAAAAAAATAGAAAGCCTCAACAGATTTTACCTGAAGTTCAGCGGGCGGATTGGTACAATATAAATAAAGCAGAGGTGCTTTTTACAGTGCTGATCCCGGAGTAAGGCTTAGGCGCCAGTATTCCACAATGTTTTTTATCATGGCTTGATAGACTGAGAAGTCTTCTTCTTTCCTAAAGTATCCCTGTACTTGGCAGCGGTACGCCCTGAGCACATTTTCCGGGTTTTTCGAGGTGGAAAGAAAGATGTAAGGAGTACATTTCTCGCGGATTTCCGCCAGGGCAAGTATCTGTTCGCGGAGTTCAAAGCCATTAATCTTGGGCATATTGATATCTGACAAAATAAGGAAAGGCCTTACCTTCGAATTGGAAAGGTAAGAAAAGGCATCCATTGGGTCTTCAATGAATTTTATTTTGTTGGGATAGTCCAGGCTTTCAAAAATATCCTTAAGGAAGAGCCTGTCATCCTCGTCATCTTCGATTATTATTATTTCTCCGTTACTTCTCATGTCTTAAAGATGCGCTTTAAATTAAGTAATTTAGCTTTGTCCAGTTTTGATTTTCCATTGTGAGGGCTAAACGTTTTTAAGATTCTGCCTCCCTAAAATTAAATCATTTCCTTATTTTTTTCTTACAGTAAATTTTATTTTTCTTACTAAATTAACATGTACGGTAAAATGCTGCTTGTCTTTTTTTTAACAGTACCCGGTGCTGCGGCTGCGGTCTTAATTGCTATATTTGATAGGAGAATTACAACTACCCTAACATACAGATCTTTCACAATGGAAAAAGCAATACAATTAAAGGTGAGAAAAGATTTGGACCCGCACCAGCAGCTCACCGTGATCAAGCTCAAAGGGAGCCTGATTTCGAAAGGCTATACCGAGATCATTCATATTCTGGACCAGGACGAGGAGTATCATCTCAATACCTTTGAAACGGATCTGGAGAAGCGCGGTGAAGCCCGGCAGTATATAACGGCCTTTATCGATCAGGAAAACCTTGCCGATGCGATTACCTTAAAGTAATGCGGCTTTGGCAGGCATTGGAATCCAGAGCCCGCCGTCCGGGAGGACGGCGGGCTTTCGGGCTTTGATTTCAAAGCATAAAAAAAGCCGATATGCTTATCGGCTTATAATTTTGGGTTTTCTTTTTTTCATGCGCTCCTTTATCTGATACAAGTTTTGGCTCAGCAGCTGCAGGATCTGTCTGTGATGTCTGGAGGGCTTGTTTTTCAGTCCCCTGCACTGCAGGATTTCCATACGGCTGAGTGAAATTTCGATGGTTTCTACGGACTTCTCGCAGACCTTTGCCGAGAGTATCAGCGAATCTTTTCTAACATAATACTCATTGGTGAACACGCAATGCCCCAAGTCGTCGCCCTCGGCCATAAAATCTTTTACTTCTTCAATAACGGAAATGCTGAGCTGCCCATCGCGGAACGACAGCCCGAAAAAGCGCTTTTTGTCGCTTGCATATCTTTTCTGTGCCTTTTCGATTTCAAGGCGCAGGTCGCGGAGTTTTTTCTTGCGAAGGAAGTCCCTTTTCTTTTTTACTAAATGGTCGTGCGCCTCGCTGAGGTTATCGGGGCATACATAGAGCGCACACGAAAGGTCTTTTTTGAAATACCGCAGCAGTTCGAGATAATCATCCCAAAGGGGGACATCTGAAATTTTGTAATGGTTTCGGATGACGGTCTTGACCGCCTGCCAGTTGCGGCGGATGTTCTGCCGCGATGCGCAGAGGTAATACTGCAACAGGTTCAGCTGTTTTGCCTTTAGAAGGGTCTCGGCGATGGGGTCGCTTAGAAGCGATGAAAACAATAAGTGCGGTGCAATGTCATATACCGAAGTCTTGAATCCGTTGCGTTTTAAAATCGGAAGCACTTTCATCTGCGGATAGACCTTGAAAGGATTGATATAGAATCGGGCATTTCGGATGAAGTCCTTAGGCTTTATTTCAAGCGGGGAATAGAATTTCCATGCATCAAGGCTACTGGAAAACACATTGGTGCTGAGCGCAAGGGTGCGCACTTCCCCTTTGGGGTTTATCCAATGCTGCATGACTTCCTTATGGAAATAGGAGGGCAGGAAATTCTTTTTCATGTGTTTATGAGATATGACCATGCGCACCACCTGATACTCTGCACATCTCTCGACCACGGCAAAGTATTCGGTTTCTTTGAAATGCACCTGATTATAAGGCATCATTTTGAGTCTGCCTGCGCAGGCAGGGCAGGTGGTGAACTTGGCGCAGGTGCGTTGGCAGGAGGGCTTCCAAACGTGGGTGCAGTCCAGGCAGTAGAACCTGCTGCGGGACAACACACCCCATTTGAGAAAAATAGTCTGCTCTGCCCAAGTAAATACCTCTTCTCTGATAGGCGCAAGAGAGGCGCTCAGTGCCGTCAGCTGCTTTTCGATGATGGTTTTGGGTGTCATAGGTCAAAGAGTGTCAGGGCGGTCTGCACCGCAGGTTTTACGTCTTTTTTTACGGTTGGAACAGGTTCGGTTTTGACAGGCGCAGCAGGGATTTCGGGCTGCGTAAAAAGGTCGGACGGTGCAGGGGTCTGCACCACGGCTCTGCACGCAATCGGCGCAGGCGTTCCGATAGAATCATCGGTGTAGTACTTTACTGCCATGTCGAAGATTTCCTGATTGTCAAAGGCGCACAAGCCTGTTTTTTTGACCTCGCCCATGATATAATGCAGACAGCTTTCGAGGTTCTTGGAAGCTTTGGCAAAGTGCGGCGCAAAGGCGGTATCGCCCTGCGCCAAAGTGCTGAGGTATTTCTCTATGGCATTTTTAAAATTTTCAGAAGCTTTCATAGGAATAGATTTAAGGTTGAAAATTTCTATTCAAAGAGCCTAGAATAGAGCTCATAACAATATTCCTCGAAGCAGAGCCAGCAGACAAAGGTGTAATGCGGTGCCCCAAATCGGTTTTCGATCGGCTCGCCGACAGCTTCTTCCAATTCAGTACGTATATTTTCAAGGTCATCGATATGTTCGATGTAAAACGCTTTGCAGTCCGTGTGGTAGATAAATTCTGAAATCATGCCGCTCACGCATCCTCCCTGATGCAAATCAAGGAAAAAGGATTTGAGCTTTTCCCTGCGTTTTCCGCTGTAGGAAGTAATGCTTTTTAGGATAATTTCATTAAAGGCATCGCTTACACGGTACCCACTGTAATTTGATCTTTCTAAGGCTTTCATACTATTTCATTTAGGCGTGTATAAAAATTTAATGGAGATAACAATTAGAAGGGCAGGTCGTCAGGCTCTTCGTTTTTATTGTCCTTTTCAGCCGCGGGTACTGCTTTTGTGCTCTGCGTCTGTGGGAATACAAGGATTTTAATATCCGAGGTATGAAAGGTCAATGACCCGTGAGCCTGAGCGTCATTTCCGATATAGACATTCAGTCCGATGCGTCCGAAGAGCTGGACGAGCGTACCTTTTTTAAGCCACTGCACCAGTCCCGAGCTGAGCCAGTAAGAACAGTCGATATAGGTTACAATCTTTTTGACCTCTGTGCTTCCTTTGGGTTTATAGCTGTCGTTGACCGCTATGGAGAAGTTTACGACCTCACGGTTTTCTTTTACTTTAAAAACGGAGGCATCTTTTACAATTCGTCCTGTGATTTCCATGACAATAAAGTTTTAGTGAATACTCTTTTAAGTTTTCTTTTCCCCTGCTTCCCAAATGAAATTTTTCAAAAGAAAAAACGGGAAAAAAGAAAGCAGAAGAAAAGTGTCCGGATACCGAGCCGGAGTGCTATAAGTCCCGAAGGGCGGCCAGGGGCCGTTATGCGCATGCAGGTGAGGGCGGGCACTACTTTGGCTGCCCTTTTAACCCGTTTTGAATTGAAAATTAACCTCTCTTTTTTCTGTTTTTGAGATCCGCCTGAGAATAGCTATCTTAGCGGTGAAGAAGAAAAAACAAACAGCAGCAGACCCCTAAAAACAATATGGGACCAGACCAGTATATCAGACTCTCACAGCTCACCGGCCAGATCCAGGAGACGATCCATTCCCGCTTTAAGGGACAGACGTACTGGGTAGTGGCTGATATCACCAACCATTCCTTTAAGGCCGATAAAAAGATCCATTATTTTGAACTGGTGGAGAAATCAGAGAAAGGCAGTGTGATCACTGCTAAAATAATGGGCAAGAGCTGGGGAGCAGGAGCGCTGAAGATCCTTGATTTTGAAAACAGCACCGGACAGCGTTTTACCAACAACCTTCATGTTCTTGTTCAGGTGAGCGTGGATTTCCATCCGCTGTACGGTCTCTCGGTAAACCTTCTGGATATCGACAGCAATTTCATGCTCGGCATTCTGGAACAGCAGCGCAATGCCACACTGGCGAGACTTGTAAGGGATAATGATTTCATACACAAAGAAGGCGAGGGATACTCCACGCTGAACAGCCGTCTGAAGCTTCCTGCGATAATTCAGAGGGTTGCGGTAATCTCTTCGAGCAGTTCCGCCGGGAATGAGGATTTCCGCCATACGATGCAGCATAACGATTTTGGATATGTCTTCCAGATCGATGACTATCATACAGTCGTGCAGGGTGACAACAACGCCAAGCTGTTCCTAAACAAGCTTATCGAGGTCTACAATACAGGTATTCCCTACGATGCCGTTGTCATTGCAAGGGGAGGCGGGTCGCAGTCCGATTTCCTGATTTTCGACAACTACAATATCGGAAGGGCTGTCGCTAAATTCCCGATACCTGTCATAACCGGCATCGGGCACCAGAAAAATGTCAGCATTACCGATCTGATGGCCCATACCCATACCAAAACCCCCACCAAGGCGGCGGAGTTCATCATAGCGCACAACCGCAGTTTCGAGCAGCACATACTCTCGCTGCAAAGGACCATAGCCATCAAATCCCAGCAGCTTTTCCTCGGGCATTACAAGGAACTCAGCGAGATCAAAAATCTGGTCAGCCATAATGCATGGGAACTGATTGCCGCGAAGAAAGAAGGGCTTATGCTGCAAAAGCAGCATATTTCGCAGGCTAGCCGAAACCTGCTGGCAGAAAAAAAGCAGCATCTGCTGCTGGCTGCGCAAAAAGCACTGCAAAGGCCGCAGAGCATCATCCAGCAGGAAAACAGCAATCTTCAGCATTTAAAAGCGAACCTGAAGATCTTTACCAGCCAGTACCTGCGAAGCCGCAGAGTCCAATTGGAGGACCACCATAAAACTATAAAGCTGCTCTCCCCGCAGAATGTGCTCAGCAGAGGATATGCCGTGATCCGAAAAAACAATAAAATTGTAAACGGAGCAGGGAGCATAAAGGAAGGCGAAGAGATTGAAATAGTAACAAAAGATGCCGTACTGAAAAGTACGGTCAACGAAAAAATAGAATATGATGGAAAACACACTGACTTATGAGGCTGCAGCCAAAGAGCTGGCCCTGATCGCCAAAGAGATGGAAGACGAAACCATCTCTGTGGATGAACTGGCTGCCAAAGTAAAAAGGGCATCTGAACTGATAGAGTTCTGCCAGGCAAAACTAAAATCGACCGAAACTGAAGTGGCTAAAATTATCAGCGGCATGGAGAACAGCAGGGAGTAAATCAGGATGCTGCACACTAAAATACAGCTTTGCAGCGTTATAGTTTAAGTTATATTCAGATAACACCGCATGCCTTTTATGAAAAAGTTTCAGGTACTGCCTATTATACGCCGATACAAGACAAAGCCCATTGCTGTTTGAAACAATGGGCTTTTGTATAAAAAATGATTTAAGTACCGATACGGCAATACCGCTCTGATGAGCCGGTTTTTACCATTCGTCCTTTTTACTGTCTGTATTTTTATCATTAAAAATACGGCTATCTTCATTGTCAGCAAAGCCGTTCTGCTGCTCCTGGTCTGCAAAGGGATCCGGTGCATTTTTTAAGTTTTCCTGGATATCCAGAAGTTCGGCAGGGGAAGAACTCTCAGGTTCAGCATCTGATCCGGCAGTTAGGAAACGAAACGAAAAGTCAATGGGTTTCTCTTTTCCCATTTCAAAAAAATGCACCGTGTACTGGTTTTTCTCCCTGTCCACAGCAAGCACTTTTCCTTTGTTCCAGACAGGATGCATTACAATATCTCCCTCATTGAAGGCGGTATCTTCACTGTTTTGAGCCGCAGCTGCCGATACCTGCGCCGCCTGGAGGATTTCTGCTGACAGTTTTCCTTTACGCACATAAAATTCTTCCTTGATTTCAAAGAGGAACCTTGACGGGTACTTGCTCAGCCCTGTGGTGAAATTAAAGCCTTCCGAATCGGTCATGTAAAACCTTTTCTCAGCGCGGGTGACTGCCACATACATGAGCCTTCTTTCTTCCTCGATTGCGCGTTTTCTTCTTTCTTTTATGGAAAGGGCGCTTGGCAGCACCCCTTCGGTAAAACCGCAGAGAAACACATAAGGAAATTCAAGGCCTTTGGAGATGTGGATAGTCATCAGACGCACCTTGTCCTGATTTTCAGTGTCTTTGTCCAGATCGGTATAGAGTGCAATTTCCTGCAGGTATTCGGCAATATTTACAGGGCCGTTGTTTTCTTTTTCCAGCAGCAGCATGGAGCTTACCAGCTCTTTTATATTTTCCAGCCTGTCCTCATCGCCGTCTTTTCGGTAGAGTTCGGAGAGTCCGCTTTTATCGAGTATGATCTTGACCAGATCAGAGATGGAATTTGTCTGGGCATCTGTTTTCAGCTCTTCAACCAGAGCCAGGAAATCAACAGCCCCTTTTTTATTGAGCTCTTTATCCTCAATATTATTTTGCAGGGCCTGAAGCAGGGACAGGTTCTGTTCGCCCGCCAGAAGGCTGAGCCTTTCGAGGAACTTTTTCCCCAGCCCGCGGGAAGGGTGGTTGTGCAGGCGCAGAAAAGAGAAATTATCTCCTTGTACGATAAGCCTTAAAAAGGAAAGCACATCTTTGATTTCTTTCCGTTCAAAGAAACGCACGCCGCCAAATATGGCATAGGGAATGTTTTCTTTAATAAGCGCCTGTTCAATATTTCGCGAAAGATGATTAGAGCGGTATAGGATAGTGATATCAGAATAAGCGGCATTTTGGGTCTTCAGGATTTCCTTGATTTCGGAAGCCACCCAGAAGGTTTCCTCAAAGTCATTTTTTCCATGGAAATGCACCACTTCAACCCCCTCGGGATTATCCGTGACCATATCCTTGTCCACCCTTACCTTGTTGTTTTTGATAATATGGTTGCCTACTTTGAGGATGTTTGGCGTAGAGCGGTAGTTCTGGTTCATGATAATGGTTTTCGTGTCAGGAAACATCCTGTCGAATTCCACCAGGTATTCGGGTTTCGCACCGCGCCACTCATAGATCGTCTGGTCGGGATCCCCTACCAGAAACAGGTTCTGGTGCACACGCGAGAGCATTTCCACCAGATGGAACTGGCTGTCGGAGCTATCCTGCGCCTCATCGACCTGTATGTAATGCAGCATTTGCTGCCATTTGAAAAGCACATCAGGATTGCTGTCGAGTATGAAAGCCGTAAAATGGATCAGGTCATCAAAATCCAGCGCATAATTGCGCTTCTGCTTGTCGAGGTATTTCTGATACACGCGGCTGGAGAGCGATTCCTTTTCATCGGGCTCAAAGCTTTTATTCTCGAGCATGTATCCCAGATAATCGGAGGTGCTTTTCTGTTTGGAGATAAAGCGGAGCACCTGTTTGAAAGTGAGGTTTTTGGAATTGATATCCAGTTCGTTGAACACCTCCCTTAAAATGGTTTTCTGGTCTTCGGCATCCAGTATGATAAAATTTTTAGGGTAATGGATTTTGTTGATTTCCTCACGCAGAAAACGCACGCAGAAACCGTGATAGGTTGTGATGAAGCTGACATCAAAAAGATCGCCAATAAGCGCCTTGACGCGCCTTTTCATTTCCTGCGCCGCTTTATTGGTAAAGGTCACGCAGAGGATATTGGAGGAATTGATGCCCAGCCTGTCCACAATGTAGGCAAAGCGGGAGGTAAGGGCCTTTGTTTTTCCTGAGCCGGCTCCTGCAATAACGCGCACATAGCCTTCTGTGGTTTTCACGGCTTGGAGCTGGCTGGGATTAAGGTTCTCTAGTATTGGATCGTTCATTTTTAAAACGGAATGTTTTTGATCTCTATTTATTTTTTTAAAGCAGAGGGGCAGATCAAAGAGTCTGCAGCACAAATTTATGCAATTAACTCAAAAGAAAGGTAAGAAGCAATTGTTATATTCAGGATGATTAGCTATCGGTTAATGAGACAGCGGTTATCTTAAAATAAAATCCTGAAGAGCATCATTTGACTGCTTAATCAAAAAATGCCCTTCAGGATCTTTTCCATCTTCTTGTTTTTACTTTTTATAAAGCAATGATTAATAGCGATGCCGATACGTTTTTTGCAACTTAAAGCTGTGATAGTTTTGAAGGGTCTGTTGCCTCTTCAATGCTTTTTCCTTCCTGATTGTGATGTTCACTATTCTCCTTTTCATCATGCCAGGGACCGTCTTTCAAACGGACGGTTTCTGAGGCGCTTTCTCTGGAAGGAGTTTCATTCAAGTGCTCGGTTACTTCTTCCACAGTAGTGCCTGCTGCCCTTACTGCATCTTTTAATATCTCTTCAGGCACATTTAACTTTTCAGCCCATTGCTGGATTTCAGCCTGCTGTGAAATATCAATATGAGCGTTCTGCTCTTGTCCGTTATTATGTAGATTTTCCATGATTTTTAAAATTTAATAGTGAATTCCAAAGT
Organism: Flavobacterium sp. KACC 22758; assembly: GCF_028736135.1. Taxonomy (NCBI): domain Bacteria; kingdom Pseudomonadati; phylum Bacteroidota; class Flavobacteriia; order Flavobacteriales; family Flavobacteriaceae; genus Flavobacterium; species Flavobacterium sp. KACC 22758. The sequence continues at coordinate 3,685,337 of NZ_CP117878.1, read as the reverse complement.
TAACATGACAGAAAAATAAAGCTGTTATATTTTAAGCCCCTATTATTATAGGATTGCTATGGTTTTCAAGCGGTTAGAAAGGATTCGTTATTTTATATTTCCCTGACCTGACGAAAGGTAAGGTTGATTCTGGGCAGTACGGGACGGGCCGTCTTAGGCACCTGGTGCTCCCAGTGGGTATTGGTGCTGCCTGCCATGAGAAGAAAGGTTCCGTGGTGCAGTGGAATCTCGATTGGCGCCATATCTTTGAGAATTTTATGGCGCAGTCGGAACAGACGCGTTTCTCCGAAAGTCACAGAAGCGATGTTCATATTCTTATTGCTTGATGAGGTCTTGTCGCTGTGCCATCCCACACCATCGGTGCCATCTCTGTACAAATTGAGCAGTACGCCGTTAAAGTTTATGCGGGTTTCCTTTTCCACGCGCTCCCTGATCTGGAGCAGTTCCAAAGGCCAATCCGGATTGGATTTTCGCTCCGGCCTGCTGCTGTCCCCGTACCAGGAGATCATGCGGGGAGCTGTAACCACTTTGTCATACATGGGCATTTCATATTCCCTCCACCGTGTGCCGTGGTATAAAACATTGTAGTAATGATCGGATTCGGTTTTGCTGAAGAAATTATCAATCAGCAGCAGATCCGCGTCAGGGACGTCAAATATTCTCCTGCCGCCATTGCCTGATGAAAAAATTTCGGTGTCATTAAAAAGCATCATGTTCTTTATTTTTTTAGTTCATACTCAGTGCAGGCCTAAAGCCGAAAGAAGCCTTTTAATTGCTCATTTTAAGCCTTGGAATATTGATTTCATGTTCCTGCGGATAGGGAGCACGATGGGTCATGCTCACATCTTCGCGTATTCTCTGCTGCGCCCTGTATTTCCAGTCGTTTTCCTGTTCATAGCGCGGATCCGGTATAAAGGGCATTTTAGCCATCTTGGTAACCGTTATGGTGGGGAAATGGTAATCCACTTCCACACTGCCCAGCAGCAGGTAGCACCCTCCTCCCTGAAAAGGATACATGGCCAGACTGTCGGTAAAATGCGCCGTATCAAAAAGCTGCCCTTCAGCATCTATCCAGGTGCCGAAATACATAGCGCCCATCTTTGTGGGCACATGCTTGCGGGAGATCAGATAAGCCAGCATTCGGACCTGTTTTTTATGATGGTCCAAAAGGTCTTTTGCCATGACACTGCCCCTGAAAGGAGTCTGAAGCAGATCAAAAGGGGAACAGGAGACCGGAAAGCCCAGCAGTTCAATCTCATCAAAGGCATCTTCAAAAGCAGAACGTTCCAGCTGGGGCAGCACAAATTCCTTTACAGGCTCCTGAAGCAGCATCGGTGCGCGGTTCTCGGGCTTGAAGTTTACCAGAATTAGACGGGCAATGACCAGCAGCTGGTTTTTTGTTTTCCCGGTGAACCGGAATGCGCCGATGTAAATCAGAATCTGTATGGCTTCAATTCCAATGGGTATGCGGTTGATAAAATCTTCCAATGACTTGTAAAGCCCGTTTTTTTCCCGTTCCTGCTGGATCAAAACAGCTGTTTTGGATTCAAGGCCCTGCAGGTGCATGAACCCCAGATAGACATCAGAACCATACAAAGTGGTTTCCAACTCGCTTTTGTTCACGCAGGGATTGTGCACTGCCGCCCCTGACATCTTTGCTTCGTGGACATACACTTCGGTGCGGTAGAAACCACCCTGATTGTTGATTACCGCCACCATAAATTCGATGGGATAATGCACCTTCAGATACAGGCTCTGATAGCTTTCCACGGCATAGGAGGCCGAGTGCGCCTTGCAGAAGGAATAGCCTGCAAAGGACTCGATCTGGCGGTATATTTCCTGGCTGAGCGCCAAGGGATGCCCCTGGGCCGCGCAGGATGCAAAAAAATTGTCTTTTACTTTCTGCAGTGCCGCTTTGGAGCGTCCTTTTCCAGACATGGCACGGCGCAGAATGTCCCCGTCGGCTGCAGGAAGCCCGCCGTAATGCAGGGCAATTTTAATGACATCTTCCTGATATACCATTATGCCGTAGGTTTCCCCTAGCTGCTGCTCGAACACCGGATGGAAGTATTCAAACCTGTCGGGATGATTGTGCCTGAAGATATATTCCTTCATCATTCCCGACTGCGCCACACCGGGACGGATAATGGAGGAGGCCGCCACAAGGGTTTTATAATTGTCACATTTCAGACGCCGCAGCAGCCCTCTCATGGCAGGGCTCTCGATATAAAAGCAGCCTATGGTTTTTCCCATTGCAAGAAAGCTGTTGCAGCTGGCTTCATCTTTTGAAATCGTGGTGTCACGAATATTGAGCCTTATGCCGCGATTTTTCTCAATCAGTTTTACGCTGTCATCAATATGGCCGATCCCGCGCTGGCTCAGGATATCAAACTTTTCAAGCCCGATATCTTCGGCGGTATGCATGTCAAAAAGCACTATGGGAAAGCCCTTGGGAGGCATTTCCAGTACGGAATAGTTGGTGATGGGCTCTTCGGAAATCAGGATGCCGCAGGAATGCATGCTTCTCTGGTTGGGGTATTTCTCCAGCATCATGCCGTACTGCTGTACTTCACGGACCACTTCATTTGCAGGGTGCAGGGTCATCGGGTTTTTGGCAAGCGCATCGAGTTCTTCTTTTGGAAGCCCGAAAACCTTGCCTACCTCGCGAAAAATCGAACGGTATTTGAATTCTACATTGGTGCCGCAGAAGGCCACATGGTCATATCCGTAACGGGAGAAAATGTATTCCAGAATTATGTCACGTTCCTTCCAGCTCCAGTCGATGTCAAAATCGGGAGGACTTTTGCGGTTCAGGTTCAAAAAACGCTCAAAATACAGATCCAGTTCCAAAGGACATATATCGGTAATTCCGAGACAGTAGGCGATGATGCTGTTGGCACCGCTGCCGCGCCCAATATGCAGAAATCCCTGAGAATTGCTGAAACGGATGATATCCCAGGTGATTAAAAAATAACCGCTGAATTCCAGCTGGTCTATTACCTTAAGCTCGCGGAACATCCTTGATTTTGCCTCTGCATTATGCTGCCCATAGCGCCATTCGAGCCCCTTCTGGGCAAGGGTGGTCAGAAGCTGCAAGTCGTCTTTTTTATTATTGGTGTAGTATTTCTTGTTTTTCGGCGTTTTGAAATCAAATTCAAAATGGCAGTCCGCTATTATTTTTTCCGTATTGGAAATGATCTGCGGGTATCCTTCATAACATTTCAGGATCCTGCCCAGATCCACCATTACTTCTGTCTTCCTGCAGTAATCGGTATTGCCGAGTCGTGAAAGAATTACATTCAGGTCAACGGCCCGCAGTATTTTATGCAGCTTGTATTCCGTTTTGGTGCGGAAGGTAACCGGCTGGAGCACGACCATCTTGTCTATTTGGTTCTTCCAGTCACTGAGAATCAGTACAGGGGTCTGTTCAGGACGAATCCCGATAAACTCATGTTCTTTTAAAACTGCGGGCACATTCTCCAGAGGATAAACCACAAAAACATTTTCAAAGTCCGGAGCGGACAAAGGAAGCGGGGCATTCTCAAAATTATGCCTGGTAAGAAAGCGGTTCATTTCAGCAAGGCCCGTCGCATTTTTTGCCAGCCCGATATAGCGCAGCTGATGCTCTGACCGGAATTCTATTCCGACAATAGGCTTTATATTCACAGCCCGGCATCCCTTTACAAAGTCATAAATCCCTGTTACGGTATTAATATCAGTGAGTGCCATAGCCCTGACACCCAAGGCGGCTGCCTTGGATATCAGATCTTCGAGCGGTATGGTGCCATAACGCAGGGAGTGGAAGCAGTGGCAGTTGAGATACATGATTTATTTTTTACGTTTTAAGATTTCGTCTTTGGTATTGGGCTTAAAGGAAGCACCGGCGCACCGCATCACCGCATCAAAACCGTAACGGTTTTTCATCCGGTCCATAGCCTGGTAGAGCGCCAGCATTTCCTGGGTATCGTTAAACAGGTCGATCTGATAGGTTCCCCGCACCAGTCCGCTGAAACGCACCCCAATCAAGCGCAGGCGCATCCGGCGCTGGTAGAGCCTGCCAAAAAGATCCATTGCGGTCTGGGTCAGGATATGATCTGCCGAGGTATACTGCACCCTGCACTGCTTTGTTTCTGTATCAAAGTTGGCATACCGGATCTTGACCGTAACCGTTGAGGTGAGCCACTGCTCGGAGCGCAGCTGATACGAAAGCTTCTCGACCATACCAAGGATAACCCTTCCCAGTTTATCCATGTCGATGGTATCCTGTGAAAAAGTATGCTCGGTGGAAATCGACTTTCTTTCGGTATACGGTTCCACGGGGTTGTTGTCAATGCCATTGGCTTTTTTCCAGAGTTCAATGCCGTTCTGGCCGATCATGCGCTGGAGCGCTTCGGCTGGCATTTCAGAAAGGGTCTTGATGGTGCGGATTCCGATTCGGGATAAGAGCTGGAAGGTCTTGTCACCCACCATCGGGATCTTACGGATCGAGAGCGGGTTCAGAAAAGACTGCACCAGATGTTCTGGGATCTCCAGGTTCTGTTTCTGTTTTCCTTCACCTGTTCCGATCTTCGATACCGTTTTATTGATGGAAAGGGCAAAGGTGAGGGGAAGGCCGGTTTCCTTTGTGATGCGGCGGGCCAGCTCGTCGGTCCATTTGTAGCTTCCGTAGAATCTGTCCATTCCGGTAATGTCAAGATAAAATTCATCAATAGAGGCCTTTTCCACCACAGGGGCTTTCTCCTGAATGATTTCGGTAACGTCATGGGAGAGCCTTGAATAGAGTTCCATATCGCCTTTCATAACCTTGGCCTGCGGACAAAGCCTGAGCGCCATCTGGATGGGCATTGCCGAGCGCACCCCGAAACGCCGCGCCTCATAAGAGCAGGAAGCCACAACGCCGCGCTCGCCCCCGCCGATAATCAGCGGAATCCCATTAAGCTCTGAATTGGTAAGCCTTTCGCAGGAGACGAAAAAGGTGTTCATGTCAATGTGTACAATAGCCCGGTTCATAATCTATATCATTTATACCTGTCAAAATTAGTACAGATGATAACAATTTTTAAAAATATTATGTTCTAAATAATAACAAAAAATCAAAATACTGATTTTAGGGGCGGTCTGGATTATGCTGCAATTAAGCAGAAAGACTTTATTCAGAATTTACGGCAGGTCTTTATTTTGGATTTTTTTAAACCGCCGCCGCCAGCATATTTGGATTTTTCCAAACAGGCATTTCAGCCCACAGGAATCATCTTTTTTTGAAAGTTTTTTCTTTTAGAAAAAAAGAATTATCTTTACAGTTACCACCAAAAAATGTAATTCTATTTTCAATAGTCTAAGACCTAAGTTTTTTTAACCGCTGCGGCTTTCAGATCTATTTTTACCTGCTGCACTATAAATTTAAAAGCTATGCCACAAAAGCAGAATTGGGAGAAGATTATTTATCTGGCTGAAGATGACGAAGATGACAGACTGCTGTTTGCTGATGCAGTCGAAGAATTAAACCTGCCCATTTTGGTAGTGCAGACGGCAGACGGCTGCGAACTGCTGGAAACCCTTGAAAAGGCGAAGCATCTTCCTGAAACGATATTTCTGGATATCAATATGCCCCGAAAAAACGGATTTGAATGCCTTAAAGAAATTCGAAACGGCGGCAGCGATTTCAAAAATATAAAGATTATCATGCTGTCCACCAGCAGCAGTGCGATGCATATCCGGACCGCCTATAATCTAGGGGCGGATTATTATGCCGTAAAACCGCCTACCTTTATGGAATTGAAAGATCTTTTAAAAGGGATTTTGGACAGGGACCTTAAGAGCTTAAGAAAAGAGATGGAAAAAAAACTTCCAGCCTGCTAAAGATAAAAATAATGATGAGGGATCTGAATGCTTGCGGATTTTTAATCAGACAAGATCTTACAGGACAGGGCTTTATTGTTCAGGGGCAGTTTCTTTTTCAGGACTCCCTTGACTGGGCATGGTGCGTTTGATGTGCAGGTAAAAATCCTTGAGATGCCACCAGGCCGGGCATCTCTCTACAGGACCGTTGAAATTGCGTATGCCGATGTAGCAGCTCTTCAAAAAAAGCTGCGTATCTGTAATCTTTGCCCAGGGCTTCCATTCCACCTCAAGGGGAGGAGGAAACGCTTCAAAATGTCTTTTTATATCTTCGTAATTCATGCTGCAAAAATAATCCAAAACCATATATCAGACAAGGCCGGCATTGCTTTTACAGCCCGCCGGGCTTCTGTTTTCGATCAGGGTTTTCACTATTCTGGAGCCCAGCTGTTTGCCCGTATTTGACCTGTACTTTTTTGCCAGAATGATTTGGTTTTATATCGTTAAGGCCAAAGCGTGCTGCTTTTTTTTTTATAAAAAGGACGTATAAATACCATTTGTACGCCGCCAGATCCGGAGAATGATTAAATCAAATTGTCAAAAGAATGGGTTTAAGCCTTAAAAAGCTGTAATTCTAAAAGGATATACTGTAAGTGATCTGCCTTAGGTTTTGGTAAATTTGCTATATACTGGTAAAGGTAAACAGCAATTTAATCAGTCAGAAAAAAAAACAGGGGACCGGCGGGGTTCGTCTGAAGGTTCTGTACAATGATTTAGTTAGTTACCGCATACCATTTCAGGCACCCGCCGGCTGCCAGAAAGCTCCTTGAATTTTGAGGGGCTTTTTTTGTCGGCGGACGTGCGCTGTAAACTTTATGCGCATCAGAGAAAATCAGAAAACTGCAATTCTTTCATTTTTTTTATTTTAGTATTGTATTTATTTCAATTGCAATTATTGGATTATCAGTGATTTAGTACTGTGTATTTTGTAAGAGCTGTATTTTAATTTTATAACGCAGCGGGGAAAAGCTGTGTTAAATTTGAAGTTTATACGAATAAAATTTAATTATTATGAAAACAGCATACTCATCCACTGTTCCTAAGGAATTAAGCAGCGGCCTGATCATTTTTGCAGGAGTTGCGCTTTTCTTTTTACTCATGGAGTTTTTGAATCTCTCCCATGTATTTTATCTGCGTTTATTGAATGTGTTTTTTATATTTTACGGCGTAAACAGGATTTTAAACATTAACCTTGCCCAAGGACAGAATAATTTTCTTTTTAATGCGGTATCAGCCATGATTACTTCGTTTATAGGCGTAGTGCTTAGTCTTGCTGCACTTATGATCTACAGTTATGCCCGGGGAGGCGACCATTACGTTGAATCCTTATCCCAGACCTTTATGTTCGGAGCGGAACCTTCGGTTCCCATCTATATCCTTTGCCTTTTATTTGAAGGAAGCGCTTCGTGTATTGTGGTGACACTTGTTCTGATGCTCTGCAGAAACAGCAGGTTTAGAGCCGATTAAATATTTGTTTTCAATTTTCGGCCTTTCATTGAAACAAGGATCTTTTTCTGCACATACGGAAGGATTTAATTTATTGATTTTTAATTATGTAAGCATTCTGTCAAAAAAAAAATAGGGCTTTCTTTCCCAGCTGGCTATTTTATAAAACAGGAATGCAGGATGTTCCAATTATGAAAAACCTGATTTTAAAGCTGTAAGCTTTTTAAATCATGGGGCAGTATTTTTACGTTTTCTTTAAAATTATAAAATCACAGCGTAATGAAACTATTTAAAAGCAATAAAAAGCACATCATCGACCGTGCACAGCAATCACAGAAGAGAAAAGGAGCTATAATAAATGCAATGGTCATTTCAATAGTATTCTTTATTGCCGTGCTGCTGGTTTCAGTAATAGTGTAACGGCGTCTATTTAAAAAAAACTTGCTAATTTTTAGAATTCTATCATAAAGTTTTGTAATAAAACACTGAAATTATGTAAGAATATAAGCAGGTTTTCTTTTAACTTGGGATTTCAAACTAAAAAAATATATTGTTATGAAAATCAATTTTAAATCTGGGTTTGCAGTTCTGCTGGTGCTTGCAGGGCTTTCCATTTCGTGTAAAAAAAATGAGACAGTTCCTGCTGAAACCAATGATACTTATGCAGACAGCTCTGCTGTTGTGGCTGATACCATCAGTACGGTTCCAGCCGATACTGTTGGGACCGATACCTCTAAAACCATGACTCCGCCGCCAGCAAAGTAGGTTCTTAATTAAAATAAATGGTTATTATTAATTCAAAAAGCCTGCAGAAATATAATTTCTGCAGGCTTTTTAATTTTTTCCAGCTTAGCCACTGCCTTGTAAATATTTGTATAAGTTTCGACCTAAGCTTTTTAGCAATTGATTTTCCTGGATTCCTATTTTATGGAAAGGCAATGCGCCACGATTTTGCCACAAAACTTAGACCGGTGAAATATCTTTAAAAACCGATTTAACTTTTTGTGGCAAAATTGAAGGCAACTCCAAATCTGGAAATATTCGAAACCATATTTATTTAAACTTGATTTTGCCAAATTTAAGATTTCAAAAAGATTGTGCCAAGGTGATTGGGGAAATTATTGAGAACGGATTAAAAAACTGTATCTATATCCATGAAATATATATTTACGGATCTTTATCAAAAGCCAGAATAAATGCGTTTCTATTAAATGATCTGCAGGTGCGGACGGATCTGCATCGTGACGATATCGCATCTTTGGCTGCGAGAGACAAAACAAAGTGCTCATTGCAATATCGTAAGCTTCCAGCATCTCCAGTTTCTCAACTTTCTCATGCTGCACTTTCTTCGGATCGGTCTGCATGTCACTTGTCACAGCGCCCGGTTCAATAAGGGAAACCTTGATCCCAAGAGGATTTAGTTCCTTGCGAAGTGAGGTGCTGAATCCGCGAATGGCTGTTTTTGTGGCTACATAAATGGTGCTTTCAGGCGTGCGGCTCTCCGCACTCATTGACCCGATATTGATGATATGTCCTGATTTGTGCTTTTTCATTCGTGCAGCAGCTGCCTGAGCAAAGGCAAGATAACCGGTAATGTTGGTATCGATCGCATATTTATAATCCTCATAAGTTTCCTCTGTTAGTCCCGGGGCTGCAACGGCCGCATTATTAATAAGGATGTCTATTCCACCGAGTTTGGTATCTGCTATTGACAGTATTTTGTCAATGTCCTCCTTTTTGGTAACATCTGCGGGAGTACCGTAAAGTTCGCTGTCCGGGAACTGCTTTTTTATATCTGCAACGGCTTTTTCAAAATCTTCCTTATCCCTTCCAAAAATAAGTACGCGCCCGCCAAGAGAAACCAAGACATCGGCAATTGCTTTTCCTATTCCGGTTGTTCCACCCGTTATAACTATTTTTTTATCCTTGATGTTCTGTCCAAAGTAATTTGTTAATTTTTCCATAAGTTTTTTTTTTTTTTTTTAAGTTATTATTATCTATTCTGTCCGGCATACCAAATTGAAATGTCACGGTAATACAGTGTCATAGTATGAAATTGGTGCGCAAATCTGGTTTTATCTATGCCATGTTACTATATACAGATGCACATACTAAAAAAAAACATATCTGCGATCATTCTTTCCTGTAGATCTTTAGGTTCATTTTTACATTCTGGACCTTTAAACTGCAGGATCAAAAATTACCACTGAATTTTTACGGTACCCCGGCCTGAAATTTTATACTCGTGTATATTCGCATTTGCTGTAAAAGGTTTTTGTGTTTGCTTATCCTGCAAGACCTCCATTTTAATGCTGCTGTTTTTAATTTTTATAATTTTTAAATTGCAGTTCAAGTCTTTATCACCATCTAATTTTATGGTGACTGTATTTCCCCTTTTACTTTGGTGAATAATGGGATAATCAACAAAAAGTAGAAACTCATCGCCAATTTTGATGTACTGCCTTGGCACGACACCAAAGGCCATTCCGGCGCCATAGACTTCCTGACCGACCTGACCGCTTTTCTCCCAGCCGTTGTATAAATCTTCAAGTGGAATCCACAGATCAGCCTGAACTTCTCCGGTTTTAACTTCTTCAGAAATCATATCAAAAGGGAGCATAGCGGGATAGTAATAGGCAATCCTGCCGACAGCATATTTTATAAACTCGGGAATTAGTGTTCTCAGTGCCGGAAGAATCTCAACATCTTCTGCCTGAACCATATATTCTGACAATGCTGCATAGACTTCCATCTCCTCATATGCGGCGGTATAAGGGGCATCATTCAAGGGAAAAATGGAGAAGAAATTGGTATAATTTTTACCAAATCCGTATCTGCAGTCATAAAGCTGAATATTTTTAAATAATCCCGTCAGGCATCTGTAACTTAAATCGAGGTAAAGTTTTTTATTGGTAATTTTGTATAATTCCAATAAAGCCCCGGCTGCAAAAGCAGTGTTATTGGCTTGATACAGAATGTTTAATCCGAGTCCTTCCAGTTTTTTTGCCGCTTTTTCTGCTTCGTTTAAGTATCGTTTTTCTTTAGTTATCTTAAAAAGCAGCAGCATCAAATGCGCGTATGCCCCTGGAACATCCCTTTCTCCTCCAGCTCCCGGTGCCGTTTCTTTTTTGATGACCTCAAGGGTTTCCATATTATAAAATACAGGCCACTCATAATTGAAATGGTGTGCCGTTCTTATAACATATTCTATCGAGTCAAGCACAAGTTTTTCTGAAGTTTTATCACCCCATAAGGCAAGTCTGGCCAGATTCATCAATGGATGATGCAGATACCAGGAATCCATCACCATTTCTTTTTTCTGCTCTTCGGACTGATCCAGTTTGTCAACCATCGAGGGAAGCCAGCGGTTTATGCAGTTTATTTTTTCATCATAAAATTCAGGTAATCCTTTAATTAAATCTTCGCAGATAGGCTCTTTTTCGCCGCCCCATTTTTTATATTCTTTAAAAGGAGCCAATACGGCAAGCTGGACCATACTTTCGGGCGGCGTTTCATAGTCGCATAAGTAGGCATTTAAATAGGGGTGTCCTAGCTTTTGTGTCCAGGAACCCTTATTAGTCGTTAAATCTGAAACCACTTTCTGAGCGATTTCCGGCCAGTTGTGGTATTCGATCCGCGGCTGTTCAAGCAGTTTATATACCGTGACCAGATTATTTAAAAAATGCTCGCAGATTGTTGTTGTCTGATCAAATATCTCAGTGTGAAAAACGACATAGGCATTCGAGATAGTGAAGGCTTTTCCCGCCGGAAGAGGCAGTTTATCAGTGGTCGGTAGTTGAAACCCGATTTCGGGCCAGCTTCCGCCTACTGTATTTTTGGATTCCGTTTCCGTAGCTTCACAATACTCGGATAGTGATGTAAGGTTTTGAAAATAAAAAAACGAACCTGTCTGCGGTTTTGTAATGCTCGCAAAAAGAAGTCCGGAGCGGGATCCTAACTGTTCCATGTGAATTGTTCCGGCAGTATTAGCAATATTCCCGCTTTGCGTCAGCGGAATTATGTCCCTCGGCCAAAATGGCATCAAGAGAGGAATATTAGCATTGAAGGATGTGGTGTAATGCAAAACTGGTGTTTCAGCAGAGGGAAATTCAATACGGACCTCATAATTGCCAAGTCTGGAATTGAGTACTACGATTACAATATCCTGGTCTTCAAAAAGATTGGTAACTTCAAAACAGCTGTTCATGGCAAATGCGGCACGAAAGGCTATTTTCCCAGTACAGGGCATTATAGCAACAATCCAAAGCGAATCGCCCGTATTATAAAATTGATACGTGGAAGAATGAATTTTTTTCTCCAAAAGTATTTCACTATTTTCAATATCTGCCTGGGCAGTTGCGCTCCATGGTGTAACTGTATGCATATTGATCATTTTTAGTTTATAAAAAGTGATATCCAGTGAATAGGGAATGAGAGATTCAGCCTGTATTTAGAAGCACATTAAAATTATTCCCAGTTAAAGAGAACAAAACCAGTCACAACCGCTCCTATAGAGAGCAGAAGGAAATAAGTTAATAGGCCGTAATTTCTAAAAAAGGCATCCATCATCCAATTGGTTTATATCAAATTTCGGCATATCATTAATTTTTCTTCTTACATAATTTGTACTAGTTCTTACAAGATTTTCCAAAGACGAGAATTGGTCATAGTAATTGATTACTCTCCTGAAATGGCTTTGGACCAAAGCTGGTCTCCAGAAAGAGAACGGAGACAGTAAAATAAAAAGCTTGTAGAAAGAAATTGGAAGCATACTATGCCTATTGGGCTTTCTTGCGCGTTCCAATGACGGATCCTCTAGGCTGATTCACTAACATAAAATTGTCTGCAGGTTATTGCCAATATGTGATGCGGAGCGGGGATCATACCTGAACAACAGTGTTTTATCTGTAAGAATTTAAACTGATCCTGTAAAATTAATGCCTTAAATTATAGTTACTTAGCTATCAATTAATTTTAAAAAGGACATCATGAAAGCAGCAGTTATTCACGGACCTGGTTCGATTAAATATGATACGGTAGAAGATCCAAAAATCATAGCACAGGATGATATTATTCTAAAAGTTACTTCCACGGCAATATGCGGATCGGATCTGCATATTTATTCTGGTGCCATGCCAACAACTCCCATGGTGCTTGGCCATGAATTTATGGGTATTGTGGAGGAAACGGGCTCGGCTGTCACCCACCTGAAAAGAGGGGACCGAGTTGTGGTTCCTTTCCCGATTGCCTGCGGGAATTGTTTTTTCTGCAATCACGATGTTCCGGGCAACTGTGAGCACAGCAACCCCGAACATTACGGTCCTGAGGGTGGAATTCTCACAGAGAAAGGCGGGGCACTTTTCGGTTATACAGACCTCTATGGCGGATATGACGGAGGTCAAGCACAGTATGTGCGCGTACCATATGCCAATTACGGACCCAGAGTTGTTCCTGAAGATCTAAGTGATGAGCAGCTTCTTTTTCTAACCGACATATTCCCGACAGGCTATACCGGGGTGGACTGGGGGGAAGTCAAGGGCGGGGAAACCGTAGCGATATTTGGTTCGGGACCTGTTGGTATCATGGCGGCCAAAAGCGCCTGGCTTAGAGGCGCGGCGCAGGTCATTGTAGTTGACACACTTCAGTTTAGACTCGATAAAGCTAAAGCTACAGCGGGCTGTACCACAATTCTATGGCAGGATGGGCCTAAAGATGTTGTTGAACAGATCCGTTCTCTTACAAATGGCCGCGGCGCAGATGTCTGCATTGACGCGGTTGGATTTGAACCGGACCGTAATTTAGCTGACCGTATTAAGGCAACCATCAATTTCGAAAAAGGATCAACAAAAGTTTTAGAAGCCTGCATGAGCGCCGTAAGAAGAAGCGGAATTGTTTCTGTTTTGGGTGTTTATCCTGTCAACTATGATAATTTTCCGATAGGACAGTTTTTTGATAAAGGGATAATCCTAAAAGGAGGGCAGGCTCCGGCTCACAAACACATTGATAAACTTTTAGAATATGTGGTTCAGGGAAAGGTGAAGCTAGAAGACATAATAACGCACAGACTGCCGTTGAGTGAGATTTCACATGCTTACGATATTTTCAAAAAACGTGAAGACGGATGTGTAAAAGTAGTACTTGATCCGTGGAAATAGAAATAATTCTTCAACGCGTCATGCTTATTATATCTAAAAACCGATTGCGTTAAATATAATTATCGCTCTGGTTATTAATTGTTTAAAGTACTAAATCTGTAAATACTTCATTTAATGATATAACGATCTCAACTTTTAAGATATTAACTTTGAGGTTATTGAAACTAAAATAGGACATTATGAAAACAATATTAAAAACTTCATTCCTTACACTGATCTTTACCCTGGTGCTATCTTGTAAAAACAATCAGAATTCCAGCACAGATCCATACGCAGATGAAACAGATTCAACGCAGGCAGCTGTTGACAGCATTGGAGCTGACTCGGATACGACCCGTACAAGTACAAATGGAACAACTGGTGCTACCGGCGAGGGTTCGACTGGTTCTGGTTCGGATGGAACTACGCAAAAAGGGACTACAACCATAAACAAAGATTCAACATCTAACAGTAAAGGCAGTAAATAGCTGCCAAGGTTGATTATTTATATTTCTATTTAAACCTGCATCCTGTTTGGATGCAGGTTTTTTTGTGTGCACAATCCTTCTATCTTTTGGAATTTAAACGTTTAAAAAAATCGTGCATCCATGGTGCTTGCTGCCACATTTTATGCTTCTTATAGTTTTTCTCACACATAGTAAGCGCGACGGCGGTTTCAAGTAAACTGGTTCTTCAAAATACTAGCAGCCTTTAGTGTTTTTTAAGTGTAATAGGTTCGAATAATTATTGGCAGCTTTTGTTTCCGATGTATTAGTTCGCGTCTGTAACCTGCTGATTTATATTGCTATGAGGTTTGAATACTGTAAGATATAACGGATCATTATGTAAGGCTCTCTGTTGATGGCTTTGTAAATTTGGATATAATATTAAATTAAAAAATTATGGCAACTACAGCAAAAAAAACTACGGCGGATAAAGCAAAAAGTACGGCATCCAAAAGTACTGCATCAAGAAATACTGCATCAAGAAATACTGCAAAAACTGCATCTAAGAGCACAGATGGAAAAGTAAAAGCAAAATCGACTGCTGCCGATGGACTAAGAGAACTATTTGTAGATTCATTGAAAGATATTTACTGGGCAGAAAAAGCCCTGACTAAGGCTTTGCCAAAGATGGCTAAGAATGCGACTTCCGAGAACCTGATAACTGCTATCAACGATCATCTTAGCGTTACAGAAGAACAGGTTAAAAGACTGGAGCAGGTTTTTTCTTTAATTGGCGAGAAGGCTGCGGCCAAGAAATGCGACGCAATGGAAGGACTTATCAAGGAAGGAGAAAGCATTATGGAAGAAACCGAAGCAGGATCTGTTCGTGACGCAGGAATCATAGCAGCATCTCAGAAAATTGAGCATTACGAGATTGCAACATACGGTACATTGGCAGCTTTTGCAACTACACTTGGCGAAGATGATGCGGTACTGCTGCTGGAGAAAACATTGGCGGAGGAAAAAGAAGCAGATACACTGCTTACCGAGGCAGCCTATAATACCATCAATTTTGATGCAAACGAGGAAGATTAGGCCTAGGAATAATATCACTAATGACGATAATATAAAAGTTGGCCTGTACTGTGAGTACGGGCCTTTTTTATAAGCGGTACTAGTATGCAGAATTACCTGAAGTTCAGATTAGGTATTGTAATCCGGTTAATAAATACAAAGACAGTACCTCGCAAGTTATATAATCTACAGCTCATCGAAAGGAAGGTGAAATTTACAGGTCAGGCCTGCAGTCAGCCTATATTATTTGTATTAAAAATTTATAAGAGATGGCCAGCTGATTCAAGTTTTGGAGTACTGTTTTTTTTTTCATATATGATATTATACTTATTTTATTATGGAACATTTAAAAATTACAAGAATAAATGAAAGATTTATTAGAAAAATTTGAAAACGATTTGAAAATACATCTCGAAAGTACTTTTGCTTCGTCCAATGGGGAAGATCCGATCAGAAAATTGGACGAAACAGAAAAGACTGTCTTTGATTACGTCGACAATTACCTTTTGGAATCTTCCCTTATCGCAAAAGATGTAGAAAGATCTGTACAGCTGATTTTGGACGAATTTGCTAAATCAAAGATTAATACATCCAATAACCGACGAGGAAATTTAGTTTAGAAAAATTTTCGTCCTCTCTCACTATCTAGTACTGCCAGTCAGGACTCAATTCTGCCTGCCAGACCCATTTTACCCATTCCAGTCCTACTTGAATTTTCCCATATGATGTAAATCCTATAAGTATTAGAGCATATCTTGTAATTGATTACTATTTATTGGTAATACTTTTGGATACGCAAATCCAGACTAATATTCTTATTTTAAGGTATTTGCGCAGCTATTAAGAACTAATTAATTTACGCTATATGAAAACGAAATACCAGTTTACTGCATTTCTATGTGTGATGGGGCTGCTTTCCTACGGCCAGAAAGGCATACCTCCTAAAGAAGATACCAAGAAAGTGACCATTACCAATTTCCCTACCCATCTTGAGTACAGTTCCTCACTCGCATCGGGCCTTAAAACGGCAAATGGCTGGCAGTCGACCCCTGCCGCGACGGGACTTGGAAAACCAAGGATGCTGTACATCGGCAAAAAAGGCCAGCTCTATGTTACAAGACGCGATGCGGGAGATGTGCTGATGCTGACCGATACCAACAACGACGGCAGGTTCGACGATATGACACGTGTAGCTGATTTTCCAGGAGTACACGGCATTACGGCCAAAGATGATTTTATGTACCTGTGCAATAACAACAAAGTACTTCGATATGCATTAAATGCGGATGGAACTTTGGGCAAGGCCGCCGATACGCTGATTAAAGATCTGCCGAGCGGCGGGCAGCATGCGAACCGCACGATGGATTTCGGGCCTGACGGCAAATTGTATATCTCAGTGGGAAGCGTCTGCAACGACTGTAAGGAAAGCGATAAGGAAACTGCCGCCATGCTGCAGGTGGACCCGCAGACTTGGAAAAGAAGGCTTTATGCGTCAGGGCTTCGAAATACCATCGGTTTTGACTGGCAGCCTCAGAGCAAAGAAATGTGGGGTGTGGACAACGGCGGAGACACTAAAGGAGACGACTGGCCTCCCGAAGAATTAAATAAGATTATTATGGGAGGCAATTACGGATTTCCTTTCGCCTACGGCAAGAAGGAAGTGGACCAGAGCAGGGAAGACCCTGTGGGCAATACCAAGGAGGGCTGGGTCAAACCAACTCAGGCATCTATAATGGATTTCCCCGCGCACAGCGCCCCGATTGCTTTTGCATTTTTCGACAGCGGTAAAAATAAAGGAGATGCACTGGTATGCTGGCACGGCTCATGGAACAGACAAAATCCGAGCGGTTACAAAGTGGAACGCATCAAATTTGACAGCAAGGGCAATCCCACAGGGTCTGAAGATTTCTTAACGGGATTTTTAATCGGCAACGAACGGTTCGGCAGACCCGCAGGACTGGCGATCGGTTCTGATGTGGTTTATATTTCAGATGATGCAAATGGTATTATTTACGCACTCAAACAAAAATAAAGATGAAAAAATATATTATACTACTGTTAGCGGCTCAGTTAACATGGGCTCAGCAGCCGACAAAACGCATTGAATTTGAAGCGCCTGAAAGTTATCCCGAGGGAGTGGCTTTCGATCAGACTGCCAATGCGTTTTATGTATCCTCGGCAAGACTGGGTACCGTTGGAAAAGTTACCAAAGAGGGCAGGTATTCGGAATTATATACCGATAAAACCCTAAAATCAACTTATGGGCTTAAAGTACATCCCGACGGAAAAAGGCTGTTTGTCTGTGCAGGCGATGCCAACTACAGCAAATTCAGCACGCCTGATACCAAAAAGAAAATGGCAAGGCTTCTTATCCTTGACCTTAAAACAGGTAAGAAATTAAATGATATTGATCTGGGCGGCCTTGTTGCTGGAGAACATTTTCCTAATGACCTGGCTTTTGACAAAGAAGGGAATGCTTATATCACAGATAGTTATGCCTATGCTGTGTATAAAGTGGACGCAAAAGGAACAGCGTCAGTATTCAGCACAAACGAACTGCTTAAAACAGCAGGAGTCGGACCCAATGGAATTGTTTATCATCCGGAAGGTTTTCTGCTGGTAGCAAACAATGGGAAAGGAGCACTTATAAAATTGCCGATTTCAAATCCCAATAGCGGGACAAAGGTAAAAATAGACCAGTTCTTTCCAAGCGCAGACGGTATGCTTTTAAATGACAATTCCACTTTGACACTAGTGCAGAATGGAGGAGTAAACAAAATATTCAAGATTAAAAGCACCGATAATTGGACTAAGGCGGAGGTTTCGGAATCCACTTCTGTAGAAGACCGTTTTGCCTTTCCTTCTACTGCGGCTGTTTCGGGCAGTGAAACCTGGATCATGAATGCGAATTTCAGCGAACTTACTGAAGGTAATAACGTACCATCAAAAAAGTTTTCCCTGCAGCAGGCCGTGTTTGTTCCTGTAAAAAAATAAAAGATTAAAAAACAATAACATACCATACATGATAGAGTATATTCCTTATAGCGATTCGATCGAAGTAATACAGCCCGATGAACTTGAAATAAGCCGGAAGATCGTGGATTCGATGGCAAGGGTTAACCGCCTTATGTACGAGAAATACCGACATGCCATACGCGATGCGCATGCCAAAAGCCATGCTGTATTGAAAGGCGAGCTTAAGGTATATGATAACCTGCCCGAACATCTGGCGCAGGGGTTGTTTGCCAAGGCCGGAACTTATCCAGTAATTGTGCGCTTATCAACGGCGCAGGGCTCCATCGTACCCGATAAAATGTCAGCATTCAGGGGTATGGCCATAAAAGTAATCGGAGTGGAAGGAGAAAAGCTGCTGCCAGAACTCTCAGACGCTGTGACCCAGGACTTTCTTATGGTAAATTATCCTGTCATTCCAACCGGAACGATAAAGGAATACCTCAAGATGCAGGAGGGGCTGGAAAAGCAGGCCGAAAGCGGGGAGCTCTTTCAGGAAATCGCGCAGAAGGCCGCTGTCGGGGTGCAGAATGTACTTGCCGCAGTAGGTCTTGCTGATGATACCAATCAATTGAGCGCACCGGGACCGCATATCCTTGGGGATACTTATTTCAGTATGGCAGCACTTCGTTTTGGGGATTATGTGGCCAAAATAAATGTTAAGCCGCTTTCGGATAATGTAAAGGAATTAGCGGGGAAGAAAATTGATAAGGATATTATCGACGCAGATGAGCACGCTTTTTTAACAAAAATTGTAGCTGATTTTTTCCAGTCTGCTACAGCGGAATATGAAATCGGCGCACAGCTCTGCACCGATTTGGAAATCATGCCCGTGGAAGACGGATCCGTGCAGTGGCCCGAGGACCAGAGTCCTTATCAGCCTGTTAGTAAAATTACTTTTCATCCGCAGCAAACTTTCAGTCCCGAGCGCCGTGTGTATGCAGACGACACGTTGAGTTTTAATCCGTTTCACAGCCTGGCTGATCATCGTCCGCTGGGCAATATTATGCGGGTGAGACAACTGGCCTATGAAACTTCAAGCCGATACAGGCACCATATGAATGCTAAGGCAAGGATAGAACCAGTCAGCATTGACCAGCTGCCAGATTAATTGCCGCCCCGTAAAATAATAGATTAAAAAAGCCTGCGAGATGATTGCATCACGCAGGCTTATATACTTTGGTCATTCTCGGAAAAAGTAATATCTTTAATCCTCATCATCTTCATCGGCTTCAGATTCATCTAAAGTTCTTCTGTCGGCATCGTCATGATCCAGTTCGGTAGGCTGGTGGTCGGCAGACCTTTCGTCCTTATAATGCTGGTTCACGCCCGGATCGGTATGTTCCATGGTTTCGGACTGGATGGATTCTTCCCCCATATGATACAGACTGTCGTCCTGACGGTAAGTATCGTAGTTTTCTTGTGGTATCATAATGTTAAAATTAGATAGTTAATAAATGCTGCTTTATCTGCAGTCTTTTCTTTCTTGTAATTTAAAGAGCAGTAAAGTTACGGTAGAAAGAGCCGGATTATATTACAGTCTGTATCTGTTTAATTACATTATTTTCAGATTATTATTGTTTTAACTGTCAGCCAATTAAATGCAAAGGTCATTGCTGTGCGCACTTTAGCAGGCATCATGATGGGGAAATATGCAGACTCAGAAACTGTTATAAGGCGACTGAGAGCTGCCAAGCTTTCCGGCAGTCATTAATTTTTTGAAACAGTAAGTGAGTCGTTTTTGATTATATAATTTTCTTTGCGGTTCGAGGCATCATTTTCATCTTCGCATAGCGCTTCACAGCTGATGTGCAGCGCCGCCATTAAAACCGATAGTATAACAACTTTGGAAAATAGTGCTTTCATAATTTTTTTTTTGGGGTTAGCTTAAAAGTACTTCACTTAATAAAAATAATGTACTCTAAAATTCTGAGCTTATATTTTTTTTTGCACTTTGTTATATAATTTTAAGCAGATGGTCTTTAATTTCCAACTTAACAGTATGCGTAATAAGCAATAGGCAGATTCTTAAATATAGTTTGGCCTCAGCTCTCTGATGCGGTTATAAAAACGAAATCATATAAAAAAACCGTTATTCGTAACTGTTTTATATGGAAAGAAAAGGTAAGTGTATCAAAATTTTCGTTGGGATGGTCTGTAATTGTGGACTGCACCATTATCTGTTTCATCTCTGACGCGTTCATCTTCTTTAAGCTCTTCGTTGCCAAGTTCCCCAATTTCAAATTCCTTGTTAACGGGGTTATCGTGATCGGGTTCAATGGTTTCGAAGCCGCCACTTTGAGTTTCATCACTCTGGGGCGCGTCAATGTCAGTTTCAAAACCTTCAGAAGGATCATTATTTATAAGATCCTCTTCAATGTCCTTCTCGGTTATATCTTTCGAGCCGCTGTCGGATTCATTATCAAGATTTTCTGAATCGTATGGATTACTGTCTTTATCACTGTCCTGCACGTCTGAATTGCGGACTTTTAATTTCTGCGGGTCCGCGTCTGAAGGTTTCTGGTGGTCGGATCCGCTGCCGATCTCTTCCGTGCTCAGATCATCTGCGTAATCGGGTTCGGCATTCTCTGTAAAAGGGTGGTCGGAAGGGGAGGCGGTTTTCTGCTCTCCCTGCTTGCCTGAATCTGTATTTTGGAAATTTTTGTAATTCTGACGCTCATTTTCCTTTTTATCTGTTTTCATCACATTATATTTTTAAATTATTTTTTTGCTATCGCGTGCCGCTAAGGGATTGCCCCGCAGGGAGGATCGCTGCAGCTCTCTGGATGCATAATGCTTCTTTAGCAAAATTATAGCGGAGAGGTACAATTTTCTTTACAGAATAATGAATTCCAGTTATAAAATAGCAATCAGACAAGCAGGCAGATCCAATATCATACGGGTATATGCTTCAAATACTGATATGCAGCATAGCTGCTGCATCAAGCTGCTTTGCTGCAAACAATAATTCTCTCGAAAAGAACATTTGTCACAGTGAAAATCATCCAGCGGAATGTTGCCGCAGCGCAGGGAATGATAGGCATGGCAGTTGAGAAACATGATTTATTTTTTGCGTTTTAAAATTTCGTGTTTATTGTTAGGTTTGAAAGAGACGCATGCGCATCTCCTCACGACGTCAAATCCGTAGTGGGTTTTCATCCTTTCCATTGCCTGATAGAGCGACAGCATTTCTTCAGTATCGTTGAACAGGACAATCTGATAGGTATCCCTGACCAGTCCGCTGAGTACAACTGTATAATTGATGTGGGTATACAGTTTCGAACCTAAGCTCGTTAAGCCTTTATTTTGCTGGATTAGTACTTTTTAAAAACACGAAGTACCATCATTTTGCTACAAAACTAATCGTCTATTTTCAAAATAGATTTTAGATGATTTATGGCAAATTTGTTGCGGATGAAGAGGTTCCGCTTTGAGTTAGTTGGACTACTTCAATACTGGAGTACTATGTTATATAAGTGAATGAACAGAAAAAAAGTGTGCCTCAGTTTTTAAACAACTTCTTTAGTTAGTTAGTTAGTTAGTTAGTTAGTTAGTTAGTTAGTTAGTTAGTTAGTTAGTTAGTTAGTTAGTTAGTTAGTTAGTTAGTTAGTTAGTTAGTTAGTTAGTTAGTTAGTTAGTTAGTTAGTTAGTTAGTTGTTTTTTTTAGTAGACTTATTTTTTTTGATTTTGGCCGGTGAACGGGAAGATTGCTGAAAGGGACGAGTATTTGAAGAATTGGTCGCAGGCTAAAGGTCCGATTAATATACTCGAATTTAGTCTTTTTAAGTATTGATTTTATTTAGTATATCCTATTCAGAATTCGATGTGCGATGATTGTACCACAAAACGTTCCTCATTGAAAAAAAACTGTAAATTCGCCTCAAATATTTGTGGCATAAATGGTATCAACTCCAAATTGTCAATATGGCTTTTTGAGTCTATTTATAAGGGATTTTTCAGATATGCTTTAATTGGGTTGTTGAAAGGAAAGGCCGTGTTAAAAGGCAGTTTTTAGAAGAAATCTTTTTTTATTTTATTCATATGCTTCCGGGGCTGAGTTCTTATTTTTGAATTGTGATGCTGCTGATTGGCTTTGGTATTCCTGGAAAAGAAATGAGCCCGAAACAAACGGGCTCATTATTATCAGATCTGATTATAATTCTAAAGTTTTTTATGGAGTCTAAGCCCGCACTTGTTTGCAGTTTTATGCCAGACTTTGTCCTATAGGCAGTCGGGTGCTCAGTACAACCCTGTTCCAAAGATTTATGGTAATTACGGCAGTTATGATATCTGCAATCTGGTTTTCGCTGAAAAAATGCACGGCGTTTGAATAGGTCTGGTCTGATAATCCCTGTTGATGTATTAATGTTATTTCTTCCGTTATCGCCAGCACTGCTTTTTCTTCTTCTGTAAAAATATCCCCCGCTTCCCTCCAGGCGCTCAGGAGAAAAATACGCTGGTTTGTCTCGCCGTTTTTTACCGCGTCCTGAGTGTGGATGTTGATGCAGTAGGCGCAGCCGTTGATCTGCGAGGCGCGGATCTTTATGAGTTCTTTGGCTGTTTTGGAGATGGAAATCTTTGAAAGATAGCTTTCAAGGCCGATCATCGCTTTGAGTGCATCAGGGGCGGCCTGCTTGATGTTTAGTCGTTTCTGCATGGTATTATTCATTTAAATTGTTCCATGCAAAATTGGATAATATGAAAAACAAAAAACTTAAACTGGTTTAAGAAAGAGCCCTCTTGCGGATTTCGCTCAAGTATTCGGGAGTGAATCCCAGATAGGAAGCGATCAGGTATTGGGGAACACGCTGAATAAATTCAGGGTGGTTGCGGACTGCCTGAAAATAAAATTCTTCTTTTGAGAACGAGAAAAGGAATTTGATGCGTTTCTGGGCCGCTGCATAAGCCCGCTGGTAGACAAAACGGAAATAGCGCTCCATCACCGGAAACTCCTCCAGCAGCTTCTGCCGCTTCTCGGGTGTGATGCAGAGCAGTGTGGATTTTTCCACTGCCTGAATATAAAACTCTGTCGGGAGCTGGTTCTCGTAGGCAAAGTTATCGGTGAGCCACCAGGTTTCTATGGCAAATTCAGTGGTCTGCTCGTTGCCTTTCTCGTTGATGTAGAATTTTCTGAGCAGCCCCTCCAGGACAAAATAATGATGCCGGCAGATCTGTCCCTGCTCCAGTAAATTTTCTTTTTTACCCGCCTCACTGATGTCGAAGAATTTTATGATCTGCTCAAAGTCATCCTCTGGTACCTTGGCGAACTTGGCTATATGTTTTTTGAATATATCGGACATTGTAATTCAAAGGCTTGTGGCTATTTGATCTGCCTGCCCCTTGTGCAGGCTTCAGGCAGAGTCTGGAAGCCTTTTTTCAGTATTTGTGATTATTGAATTTAAAGTATCAAAATTAGTGATTATATTTGGTTAAAAGCCATTATTATGAAAGCAGATAAACTAATTGAGATCATTACAGTCCAGTCAGAGATTATTGAAATCTTATCCCGGGAGTATACAGATGCTCCCAGAAGCCCTTATGAGAAAGATGAAATAAGAGATTTAATAAGACTCTTGAAAGATCTGCAGAAAGATCTTATATAATAAATCAGCTTTAAAATTTGAATTCCGGTGAACATAAGTTCCAAAAATGTTCATTGCGGGAGATCGGCCGGCCGCCTTGGGCGGTTTTTTTATTTCATATTTTTTCATATCTCCTGCACCGTCAAGGCTGCGTTGCTTTAATTCTTTTGTGAAAGCAAAATTAGGGGTTTTATTTATAATGGTGCAGCCTTTATGATAAGCTACACTGATCTGAGCGGGCAGCACCGCCAATTGTATTGCGCTGTTTTAGTTTTAATTTTATTTTTTTGTAGCTGTTCCATCTATGCGTTTCACCCAAGCGCTGGCGAACCGGCGAAGCAATCTTTTACGCCCAGGTTCGGCGCAAAAGGATTTCCGCTTCTGTCGGGGCTAAAGTGGCAGGGTAGCAGAACAGAGATAAGTCAATTTTGAAGCTCAGTAAAATAAGAATAAAAATGCGTATACAGTTTCGAACCTAAACCCATTAAGCCTTGATTTTGCTGTGATTTAAATTTTAAAAAATACATTGTGCCACGATTTTGCCACAAAGCTCATTAAACTAATATTTATGACATTTTTCAGGCTAATCCATATTTCAAATTAACCTTGAGTAAATCAGTAGTTTCGCTTACAAGTTAGCCAGTCTTTTGCGTTTCGTATAGAGACACTTACTACATTACAATTGATAAAAATGGAGTTTTTGTAAAGATAGTTTTTTCCAGTTATTACTGTAATAATTAAAATAATGCTTTCGCTTTTTATAAGGTTTTAAAAGAAATAATGAATTTGTTTGGAATGACCGATTTAACTCAACTATCCAGTGATGACTCTATCAAATTAACAAAAGCATTTATATTTTTTCTTTAACATCTGCGAAGCACACACGTTTAAAAATATTATATTAGCTGTCAATATAAACTCATCATTAATGGACAAAGAAAAGGCTTTTCTGCACCATGATATATATCCGAATGCTGCTGACATCTTTAATGTTGATATAAAATCAATTGAGGATATCAAAGAAGACTGTATTTTTATTATAGATACAAACGTTTTGCTGCTACCTTATAAAACTTCAACTTCAAGTTTTGAAGAAATAGAAAAGGCATTTTCGAAACTTATTGCAAAAGATCAGCTGCTAATCCCGGCGCAAGTCGCCCGAGAGTTTGCTAAAAACAGGCCCGAGCACTTGAAAACATTATTTCAACAGCTTAATGCGGTGAAAAGCAAGATCAGTAAGCCCGCTACTGGTCAGTATCCGCTACTCGAATCTTTGACGGAGTACAAAGAAGCAAAAGATATTGAAAAGCAGATACAGGAACTACAGAAAAATTATTCAAAAAAAATAGACAATATTCTTGAAAATATGAAAAAATGGCGCTGGGATGATCCAGTGAGTGCAGTCTATAAGGAGTTATTCAAGTCTAATATTATACAAGAACTTGACCTTTCGCAAGATGAATTAATAGATGATCTGGAAAGAAGAAACAAGCACAATATTCCTCCTGGATTTAAGGATAAAGCGAAAGATGATTATGGGATAGGAGATCTGATAATCTGGAGAACGATATTGGCTGTAGCGAAAAACAAAAATAAAGATATTGTTTTTGTTTCGGGAGATGAAAAGAATGACTGGTTTTACAGGAGTGATAGCCAGTCCCTGTATCCCAGATTTGAACTTATAACAGAGTTTAAAAATTATACGGAGGATAAAACATTACATATCATTAAATCATCGAAATTTTTAGATATACTTGGTGCTGCCGAGGAAGCAGTTACAGAAGTAAAGATAATGGAAATAGAATTGAATGAAAATGTATATCCTCTGGATTTGGAAGGATACCAGGCGGAGGAGGCGGTCTATGCATGGCTAAAACAAACGGAGGGAAATAAGGAAATAATACGAAACAATCGCTTTCCGGATTTTATAATTGAAGATTTTATAACTAAACAGGGCGTGGAGGTAATTTCAGCATCAAATATGTCTGTCTATAGACTGATGCGAAAAATTAATGATTCACTAGCTAAAGGTACTTCCAAAATATCTTCCAAGAAAATGGATAGTGTTAGGATCGTAGTAGTAGTTCCTACACTTGCTTATTATCATAATCTAAGGGTTCGCAAAGCAGAAGAATTGGATGAGATCCAAACAGAGGAGGCTCAGATTGTATTTGGCGTAGTTACTGAAAAAGGAATATTTGCCAAATTAATCTAACTTTCATCTGTTTTTTTGAGATGTTGTATTACAAATGTTTTTCATCTTCCAAAGCAATACATCTTTCAGATCTTTATGGCATTAAAGTGTCTTCGTCGGCAAAAAAAAAGAGCCCGTAATAATACCGGCTCTAAGATTATGCATCAATTTTTCTATTATTTATCTTCTCTTTTAGCTGATGAAGATTGCTCTTTATCAGGTTCACAATCTGCCTGTGATGATTGGAAGAATTATTCTTCAATCCTCAGCACTGGATGATTTCCATCTTTCTAAGTAATAGTTCTATGGTTTTAAGGGACTGTCCTAGCACTTTTATAGATAGTATAAGCGAATTTTTCCTTTTATAATATTCGTTAGTACATAAGCAGTGCCGCAGATTGTCATCCTCTTCTATAAATTGTTGTACGGGCTAAATATTCTTAATGAAGTTGAAATGCCTAAACTTTGTCATCGTTTGTTTATATTTCCGATTTTTGATTATTTTTCAGGTAATAAATTAATTGTAGAATTAATATAATTTTATATGGATACATCTGCTGAAGCATACAGAAAACTGCAGTTTGCCAGTATCGAAGCAATAAGGAGCTGCACGTGCATTGTCATGCTAGACAAGTCCAGCTATAGTTATAAAGCCCATGGAACTGGCGTGTTTATTCAGATTCAAAATCACTATTTCCTTGTGTCGGCCGCCCATGTTATGGACAAGCACGGAGAGTTTTTTATTTTTCTGTCTCAGGAAAAAGAGATAATATATCCGGGTGGTGATACCTACATCAATCGAACAGAGAATCGCGAAAAGGATGAGCTGGATATTGCAGTCCTCCGATTGGACGACGAGTGTCTGCCACATATCAAGAGGTCTTATAGTTTTGTGCAGGCAGAGGATCTGGCCATCAATCACATCTTCCAGCCTTGGGAATATTACGCTTTTCTTGGATTTCCCGCCAGCAAGACAAAAGTCAAATATAAAACCGACATTTTTTGCATCACCACGCTATTTCATTTTACAGCACCGATAGGAGCCGAGCATTACGAACAGTTGGGGCGGAATCCTTACGTGAATGTTATCGCGACGTACAATAAAAAACACGTGTATAACGGTAGTAAAGGCACTTATGGCACAGGCCCGGACCTTTATGGCATCAGCGGTTGCGGACTCTGGTTCACCGATCCCGAGGATATGTCAACTGGAATCATAAAGCCCAAACTAACGGCGATAATGACTGACTGGTTCGCTAAGAACAAAAATATAATCATAGGAACACGGATCGATGTTGTGACAGGAATGATCAAGAAATTTCTGGATATTGATTTTCCGGATTCGAGTATTGTGATGGTTAATTAATTTTAGTTTTTTTAATATCCTTTTTCATTATTTAATGAAATAAATTTAAAAATGTTCTATTATTTACAAGTGTCTGCTTCAAAACTCCTTCATAATGTATTCTTCCAAATGGATGAAATGATTTTCTGCTTCTTGCATTAAATCCTATTGTATTAGTGAAGTATTATTTTTGGATATTGATAATCCCTCTGTAATTTGGACCCTGACTTATCAAATAGTAGTTTTTAATAAGGTTGCACATAAACAGTATCGACGAGTATTTTTCTTGCTGTAATGGTAAATCAAGTATTTTTACTTAAGTTGAATCAATTGGATATGACTATTTTTGAAACGAGCACCGCATCGGGAGCTGGAAGAATATTTTCTAAATAATAAAATTTAATATGCCTTTTAAATTTAATGTAATAAATGGTTCACCCTCATTTGTAGATAATGAATATGAGATAGTCGATAAGGATTTATTGGCGCAATTTGTTGGAGAAATGCTGTTAGGTCATCATCATCATATATTAAGAATAATTAGGTCCTTGTCTACTACTTTTCCTGTTCAAAAAAATGATTCTATAGATCAGATAATCGCAAAAATTAGATCTACCAGTGCTTCCAAACGTGATGGCTGGCTTTTTCAAATGATTTCATGGATCGTTCTTGCGAAAAGCAAATCTGCAGTACCATTCTTTTCTAATTATCCACATTTTGCTCCCGCACAGCATGGTATTGATGGGTTAGCTATCACTCTTAATTCAGATGATACAATTGAAAATATTATAATTACAGAAGATAAATGTACAGCTAATCCTAGAAATAAAATTGTTACGCAGGTTTTTCCAGAATTTAAAGAATTTGAGAAGGGCGCCAAAGATAATGCACTTGTAGGAATCATTTCGAGTCTAATTGGCGGATTAAATGCGGGAGAAATTTTAGAAAAAGTGCAGAATGATATCTTTGAAAATAAATTTCGTCTCTATAGAATTGGGATAACAAGAAATGCAGACCACAATCCCTTGGAAGGCAGGATAAGTTTATTTTTAAATTATGATAAATCAGTTGAAGGGGACTCCTCGGTCAGAAGAAGTGCTTCCAGCATACACATCGAAGATATGAGGGTATGGATGAATGATTTTGCTAATAAAGTAATTACTTATCTTGAATCAAAAAAAAGCTAGGATGTATAATAGTAAGACAGAAGAAAAAATTAAAGACATTCCACAGATCGGAGATATTGATATTGAAAGGCTGCCCCAGGAATTGACGAGAATTTATGCGCAGGTTGTTAGTTTGAGGCGACAAATCACTGAGGGAGATGTAAATTTAGAAAATGATGGTCTTTTAAATTCCCTCATGTTGCTACAGAAATTAGCGAACAATTTAGAAACCATTCTTATTAGCATTCCAAATCACGAGCAAAAAGAGTCCATTGCTTTTGTAGCCGCAACAGCTAACAGCTTATTATATAAAATAACCTTATCGGAGGACGTCAAGTCAGGTAAAATATTAGATGCGGATGTAATATCAAGATATATTGCTTCAATTATACTGTTTTTGATTGGAAACAGTCAGGCAGATGCTGCAGAGATGACCAATTCACTGCCTGAATCAAAGATCTTAAATTTGACACAGCAGAGACTTGTAGCTTCAATAGTTGAATTGGCGAAAGGGAGATTATCTTTCATCTCTAAAGCTAGTTTCAGTGAAAAAGAAATTTCTATTGATTCTGATCTGGAAGATATAGCTTTAAATTTTCTGTGGAGGGAACTGGGATTGGGAATTGTGTCTATTGCCTCCTCCTTAACAGGAAAAGAAATATTAGATCACGAAGTACATTTTGATAACGTAATAGAATTGTCTATCTCGGAAGAAGCATTTTTGGGTCAGAAAAGTGTCTTTGCTGGACCATATAGGTTAGCACGACTTCTAAAAATTTTGGGAAGTGATATAACTGGTAGAGGAGTTATCAATATTCCTACTCCCGATGGTGTCGATAGCGGATTTTGGAATAAATTTTTAAGCAAGCTGGCAGCACAACGTCCATATTTGTGGGAAAATCATAAGGATGCAGTTGCTACGCAATTTTTACAGCCTGGAACATCTGCAGTCTTAACGTTGCCTACAGGAGCAGGGAAGTCAACACTGTCGGAGCTAAAGATCGCTTCAACTGCATACTCTGGAAAAAAAACAATCTATTTGGTGCCGACACATGCCTTAGAAGATCAGGTAAAGAGAAATTTAAAGGACCTTTTTGAAGACTACGATCCTGAGGATTTTGAATTTGATGGAGAATATACTGAATTTGCAGAATTTAATAATTTCCCTTTTTTGGTAATGACACCCGAACGATGTCTCACCATAATTAATCTATATCCTGAGATATTCCATCATGTTGGTTTGGTTGTTTTTGATGAATTTCATTTAATTCACGGAACAGATATAAAAAAAGATAGACGTTCAATAGATGCGATGTACTGTTTGCTGTCGCTATTTACCTTAATTCCACATTCAGATTATTTGTTGATCTCTGCAATGGTTGAAAATGGCCAAGAGATATGTTCTTGGGTGGAAAAAATCACCAATCGCGAATGCCTTCTCTTTAACTCTTCGTGGAAACCAACAAGACAGCTCCACGGATGTATTGTTTTTGAGGAAAGCGAGATTTCGGATCTACGGAATTTATGCAATGAAGCTAGGTACAGAGGTGATACCATTGGTCCGTCATTAGGTTTAAAAAGAGAAATGAAGATCATGCCATACTGTTTTTTCAGTTTGAAAAATATTTGGGAAACGACTGCTGATAGTGATTATTTGAGAACATCTATTATTAATAGTAAGGTGGCGCTTGATATAAATAAAAAATGGCAGTTAACAAGTAATAGAAATGAAGTTGCTTCGAAACTGGCAATCCATTTTGCGAGATTGGGGCTCAAAACATTGGTTTTTGTAGATGATCCTAAAATAGCAAACTCGACCTGGAAAAAGATCAATAACAACTTAGATCGAGAAAATAGTTTTACCGATTTTTGTAAAGAAAAAGATAAAGAAATTGAACTTTTAGCTAAAGAATTAGGCGCAATAGAACATTCCTATTTTTACATGCAGTACAATGTAAGTGTGCATCATGGACTTCTTCTTCCTGCTGAAAGGAATTTAATTGAAGAATATTATAAAATAGCTGATGGTGCTGTCGTGATGGTGGCGACTGCAACTTTGGCCCAAGGAATTAACCTACCGGCAGAAATAGTAATTATAGCGGGTGATGATAGATTTGATGATGAATTAGGGTATAGAGAACCAGTTAAACCGCATGATCTATTGAATGCGGCAGGAAGAGCAGGAAGAGCGGGTCTCTCATCACAGGGAGCGGTTATCTTAATACCTGGCGATATAGTAACGATGCGGGATTTAGTGATTTCCAGTAGATGGTGGGATTTAAAAAAGCGTGTGTTTTCAAAAGGCGACCAATGTCTTAAAATTGAGGACCCCTTAGAATATCTGCTTGATTCCCTTCAAGACGATGCAGAAGCACTCGATGTAAATCAGGCAAATATCTTATATAGATTTAAAGCAGAAAAACTTTCAGAATTTGATACAAGAGTGCTTTTGAGGAATTCTTTGTATGCTTTTAAAGCAGAAAAAGAGTTGAAATCTGAAAGTTTTGAAAGTCAGATTGAAAAATTTTTAGAAAGAAGAAAACAATTAGATGATTTGTCAGAAGATGTTCTGTGGACAAAAGAAGTCAGCTTTAAAACGGGTGTGGACCCAACGTTAATTTTACAACTTTCGGAGAATATAGATGAAGAGGATTTTGAAAAATTTATTAATTATTCAATATCTGAATTCATAGATTGGTTTTTCAAGTGGCTAGGTAAGGATGAAAAATTCCTAGGCCGAATTTTCACCAAACCTAATACGCGCGATCAAATTAGAAAAGCTTGTGGTATGCAACTAAGTAAGGTTCATAGCGACAAGGAAATACTTGAGAAACTTCCTGTTGTGTGTGAAATTTTAAAAAAATATGTAGAAGGCAAAACAATAAAAGAGATAAATGATATTATTCCGGATCCTAAAACACCAGATAAAAGCTTGTATTTGATAAAAGCCCGAAGTTTTATTTTGAGACTCGTTCCTGAACTGAGTTTTAGCTTAGGAATATTGTCATTTATTACACTAGAAAAAGCAAAACAGAAAAAATTTAAAGAGCATCAAATTCCTCCTAATATTAGGGTTTTAGCTAGTTGCATAAGAGAAGGTTTTGATGATGCGGATAAATTGTTCTTTAAGCAGAAATATAAATTCAGGGGACGTGTATACTGTCATGAATTATATTCAATGTTTTAAAGACAAATACTAATAGTGATATCAATTTTTCTTTTCATAGTGTCCAAGAAATATGAATGGGATATAATTCCTAAAGTATATTTAATTAGCATTTATAGATGAAATATCGTTTAGCTACTTCGGAATTCATCAGTACAAAATTAGGTAAAAAGGAGTTGCATGTAAAGTGAATATCAGAAGTATGAAAGAATTATTTCTTTTTTTTGATAATCAAATGAGAAAGTGCAGGGTCGTGCAATATACGCTCAAATTCTGAATTTACAATTTCGGAGATATCCTCTTTAATCTGCAGATAATTGCGTTCAATCATGGTATTGTTAATAATACGCACCGGGCTAATTCCCTGATATGAGTCTTCTTCTTTTTTAAGCTGCTCGTGATTATTGATTATTTCCGAATGGAATGCTTTGAGTTCAATTTTACAGTCTGGGTTATCGGCTGTAATGCCGACAAATTCACCGGAACTCAAACAGGAAATCTTCGAAGCAGGCACGGCAGCTTCCAGTTGTTTTGATCTGCTGATGGACGTATCTGAGCTGTTTATGGAAATGCTCTCACGATCCTGCATTATTTTTCCAAAGCGTTCGGAGAGCTGTTTTGCAGTATCACCATTTACCTGTCCGCTGATGATATTTCCGGTAATGTTTAATATGACGTCAGCCTGCTCGCGGCCGTAATCTTTACGAAGCTGGCTGAAGTCCTGAATACCCAAACATGTGCTTACCTTATTGCTTCTGGCTGTAGCTATAAGGCTGTCCATATTATTGAGATAAATAGTCGGGAATTCATCAAATATGAGACTGCTTTTAATCCTGTCTTTCTGGTTCACCTGCTTGATGAGCCTGCTTACATAAAGTGAGAGAACGGCACCATAGGTCTGGATTTTTAGCGGGTTGTTTCCCATGCAGACAATCTTAGGGTCAGCAGGATTATTAATGTCAAGTGTGAAGTCATTTCCAGAGAGCACATAGTAAAGCTGTGCACTGGAAAGCCTTGCCATAGATATCTTAGCAGATGCTATCTGTCCCTCCAGCTGCTCCATGACATTCTGAAGGTAGGCACTGACAAATGGATCTATCAGAATCTCTATTTCTTTTTCAGTTCTCAGCAGAGTAAAAAGGCTGTTATATTCAACCTGCATGAGTTCAATTACATGAGGCAGAGTGCAGAATTCACCGTTATTATATTTACGCAGATACCATATTACAGCAGAAAGAAAATTGATTGGCGATTCAACGAAAAAGTCTCCCTGTTTTTTTATCCATTCGCGGTTTAATCCCAGAAGTATGGTACGTGCTGATTCAGCTGCATCTGTTATGTCTTCCATTGATTTTGGATCAAGGGGATTGCATCTGTGCGTACGGCTCAGGTCATCAAAATTTATGACATAGAATCTGGGTTCAACCTTGTATAGATGCTTATTCTCAAGCCAGGTATTATAGGCTATTATGCTGAGGTCATCAAACTTAAAATCATATACAAACATTGAGAAGCCTTTGCGTATGTGCTGGGTTATGATATGACGGATGACGAAATAGGATTTTCCAGAGCCAGGGGTTCCTGCAACCAAGATTCCCCGAAAAGGATTTATGATATTGATCCAGCTTTTTCGTACTTTGTTTTTTAAATTATATTGTGCCGGCAGGTTAATAGAATATTCATTTTCAAGAAGCCTTTCTTCCTGCGGAAATGTTTCATTTTCGCTGTTGAAAATATCCTTGCGGCTGAGATTTCTTCTTATGATTCTAGAAAGAAGTGTTCCCCCTGACAGCAGGAGCAGATATCCAGCAGCGGTGAACAGCATATAGAGAACCAATTTATTTTCCACAGTGGACTTCGTGATGAGAAAAAAGTAACTCAAAAAATAAGTTAAGAGTCCCAAAACAATATAAAAAAACGCAGTTTTAAAGTCCAGCTTTTCATTTTTTCTGCCCTTTGCTCCAAGCAGGGAAATGCATAAAAATCCCAAAGAAAAGAGCTTGGACAAATGAAAATAATCAAAAAGTCCTGTGTGAAAAATATTGGCTAATATTTTATCGGCAAAACTGCATGCAAGTCCCCATATTTTAAACACATTATATCCGTAATAATAGAAATGAAGACCTAACAATATCATGCTGATAAGCCTTGTCATATCCAAAATTTTTCTAAGCGCCTGTTCATTTTCACCTGTCTGCATAGTCTTAGTTTTTTTAGTTAATAATCGGACTGTCCTTTTCCTTTTTTTCGTTTCTTTTTTCTTTTCAGCTGAGAGGGAATAAAATCAGCGGAAAACTCAGGCTGCAGCACCGAATCAATTATCTTTTGAAGCTCGCCAGCGGAAATAAATGAGGACTGCGATGGTTTATTTTTTAATGCATTATCCTCAAGAATTTCAACGGCGGCTCTGCCGGTGTTAAAACCTTCGAGGCAGCAGCGTTCTTCTATGCCGGAAGCTGAGTAAGTTTTTCCCAGAGAGCTCCCGTTAAATACACATTTTGTTTTATGGTCTATATAGGTTAAGCCATAAAGAATCCCCTGTTCATTTCTTCGTTCAGCGGTCTTGATTCCATCTTTTATCAGAATTCTGTCAAGATCAAAAGCTGACTTTATTCTGTTATGCATAAAGGCGAGATCAACTGCATTTTTTACTCTTTTTAAATGTGGATTGCGGCTTGTTTTATTTGCAGCAAATTTTAATTCCAGATTTTTAAGGGTAGGTTTCATGTAAAAACTGCTGGCTTTTAAGGGAACGCCCACAGGCTGCTTTTTATCGTTAAGAATCTGGTAAACCAGACCTTTATGGAGAAACATTCTTGAATCTTTGCTACCCTGCACAGCGGTAACGTTATAAAGATTCAGCACTGCATTTAATTCTCCTAGGGTGGTATATTTATAATTAGGAATTATTGCGTTTAACACAGCAGCAACTGATTTTTTAGTTTCAGCTGTTCCATACTTTATAACACTGCTTTGCACAGGTTTTATATTTAGTATTTTTTCCTTTTGTCTGCCCTTTGCAGGAACAAGGTTGAATGCCTTTTCAATTTCTTTACGAGCTGTTTCAGATTGGTTCCTGCCAATGTTCTGCATGTCAATTCTCTTTCCGTCAGACTTCACTTTTACAGAGACGATATGGATATGGGGATGTCCTGCATCATAATGCTGGTAGACCAGATACGGCTGGAATCCGAACCCGATTTTTTCCATATAAGAATGCGCAATTTCCATCAGCTTTTCCTTTGAAATATTGCTTTCAGAGGAATCGAAATTTAGCGATATGTGAACGCTTCCGCGCTTGACATTTGTATTTAATTCGAGCTGTTGTAAAAGCAGTTTCAACCTTAAGTCCTTACGAAGCTCGGAGGCTTCAGC
This sequence comes from Flavobacterium sp. KACC 22758, assembly GCF_028736135.1. Lineage (NCBI taxonomy): Bacteria > Pseudomonadati > Bacteroidota > Flavobacteriia > Flavobacteriales > Flavobacteriaceae > Flavobacterium > Flavobacterium sp. KACC 22758. The sequence continues at coordinate 3,650,499 of NZ_CP117878.1, read as the reverse complement.
AGGATAATTTCCTTCTCCTATAAGTTCTGCTTTTCCTGCTTCCATTTTATTTTCATTGTAATTGAAAATGCTTCTGACTGATGACCCCGTATTTATGACTGCAACCATTTTTCAGCAAGATTTCGGATAGTTATTTTAATATCTTCAATAGAATTGAACAGCATTTTTTTATCTGTTTCAAAACCCAGAATCCACATTTTTAAATCAGGAATCTGTGAAAGCGAGTGCAGTTTTTTCACTGCCTGATTAAAATTGTTTCCAATGGGATTCAGCTCTGTTCTGAGCCTTGTTAATTCGGATATTAAATCATCAAGAGACTGGTTTCTGTATTTTAAAACAACAGGTTTTTGGAGCAGATTTTTTCGGGCAAAATCACTCAGTTTTGGGCTGAGCGACTCTGCAAAATATTTCTGAAGGATCTTGTATTCCTGCTCACTGAGCCTGAGATGGAGCCATCTGTTTCTGTTTTTTTTCTCGTCTTTCATCATTTTTCCTTTTCATTCGACATTACAAATCTTCCAGTTTTCACTGCCAGCGAGTTCCGAGCAGAGAGGCAGCAAGATATCGGTTGTGATACAACCGGACATCTTGCAGATTGCTGCAAGACAGGCAATCTTAAAGAGTCTGTATAAAAACTCAGACCACTTCAAATATTTAGACGAATTTATACAGGAAAATTGATTACGTACCATCATGGGTAAATTTTACTTATGATGGCTTAAGTCTGTATAGCTATCTTTATACTTTAATTTAAAAATTTTAAAACGCTAGATGTATGATGACAAACAATGAAGTAGCCCAGGTGTTTGATACGGTTCTCAGCACTCCCGGCATGAATGAGCAGGTAAGGATCGATACGAGGATTTCAAGGAAGGCAATCCTTCTATTGCACCAGATTATCGACGGAGGATTTAAGGGCAACGAGGTAAAGGAAGACATGCCGTTCTCGGGTCTTGTTTCCGGTGCTACACAAGAGGAATTAAAAGTTCTCGCAGCCGACTGCCTAAAAAAAGGAGGGCTTGAAGAGATAAACGAGAAGCTGCTGAAGCTGAGCGCAGCAGCAAAAAAATGACTTTAAAAGGATGCCTGCGGCATCCTTTATTTTTTATCCTTTTGATAAAGTTTCTGCACCTTTTGGCAAAGCTTTAAAAGCAATATGCTTATTAATTTAGCATAACAACTATGAAGCTACTACAAATGAAATTTTCAGTAAAATTTTTATCGATTACAGAAGAAATAATATGTTTCAGTCTTATTGTGCTTTTTGTATATGCATCAATGAGCAAAATCCTTGATTATGAGAATTTCAGGGTCGAACTAGGTCAATCTCCGGTATTGAGTGCTTATGCAGGTGCAGCAGCTCCAAGCGTTCTTATTGCAGAGCTTTTAACGGCTTTGTTTCTTGCATGGAAACCGTACAGAAAATTTGCGCTTCTAGCATCCTTTATCCTTATGGCAATGTTTACATGCTATATTATTATCATTTTAAATTTCAGTGATTACATACCCTGCTCTTGTGGAGGCGTCCTGCAGCGTCTGGGTTGGCGGGACCACATTATTTTCAATATTGTATTTGTGATTATTTCAGGCACCGGATTTTTTATTATCGAGAATAAAAAGTATAAAAATTCCACTAAAACTTTTACTGTATGAAACCGATAAATATTTTGTTCAGCCTTTTAGGAGCACTTTTAGGAAGTGTAGCTTTTGTTACGCTGCTGCTTTTTTCTTCTGAATCAGCAATGCAGAAAGAGAACCCTTTCACCAGGAGGTTTATTCCAATGTCAGCAGAATTTTCAGCAGAATATAAACTGGACGGCTATGGTTATTATTTTGCAGGATCCTACAGAGATAAAATATATCTTGGCAATCACAGCACGCCGCTTTACATTACTGAAATTGATACATTGCTGCGTAAAAGTGCCAAACACAAAATTACCCTTGACAAGTATGATTATCCATTCCAGTCTACAGAAGTAAGAATAGACTATCCTTATTTTTTCCTGTATGATGGTATGGTTCCAGTAATCTTCCGGGGAAATGTTTCAGACTTTTCAGCCAAGACCATAATGGATAAGAAGATTTTTTTTACCGATGCAGCAGTGATAAACGGAAACACTTTTGTCATCAGAGGACAGAAGCCGCCAAGAGGAGAGCATTTAGCTGGACTGCTGGAGATTGGCAACGAGGGTAAGACCAAATTCTTTCCAGATTTTCTGATCAAGCAACAGGATGGAGTGTTTGACACAGACGGGCAGTTTACCTATGATAAAGCTAGTGGTAAAGTTATTTATATCTATTATTATAGGAATGAGTTTATTGCTGCAAACAGTACAATGCAGCTCTCCTTAAGGGGCAGAACAATCGATACAGTTTCAAAGGCAAAACTTGAGATAGTAACTATGAAAGGTTCTGGTGATACAAGGCTTGCTGCGCCTCCTTTAATGGTCAACAGGCAGATAGGTGCGGAAGGGGGAGTTCTTTTTGTGCAGTCCATGCTGATGGGCAAACATGAGTCCATAAAAGTATGGAATACTGCGGGAGCTATTGATCTGTATTATTTAGAAAATGGCCATTACCTGTCCAGTTTTTATGTTTACCATTCTGATAAAAACAAGCTTAAAGAATTTACAGTTACCCAGACTGCCTTTTACGGCATTTTAGGAGATAAAATACAGAAATACAGTTTTGGAAAGCCTGTTAAAAAACATATCAGGCGCTAATAAATTACCGGCCGGTATCAGGGGAACGATCGAAAACCTGCAATAGAGTAGATCATTAATTTTAAATCCATATATTATGAAAACAACTGTGAAAATGCTTGCATTTCCAATGATTGGATTTGCATTAGCCAGTGCTGGAGCTGTAAGCACCAATACTGCAAAAATTAGCAGAGCAGCGTTGCCACCGCAAACTGCTTATATTCATACCCTTGCTGATCCCTGTGAACCAGTACAGGTTGAGTGCAACAGATCCAATGGTCCTACCTGTACTTACGGGATTAATGAAGATGTCGCTTGGGACAAAGACTCTCCGGATGCACCTTGTAATGTCCCTCTTTTTAAGGATCAAAACTAATTAAAAAATGCAGCCTTCGGGCTGCATTTATTTTACAGGTTTTCTTTAAGCCATCTTTCGGACTTCTCTCCTTTCAGATAATGATCAAACCAATGTTTTATTCTCAAACTAAGATCCTTTTGGGATTCTTTGCTTTTGAGATTATGGTCCTCATTCTTATACTGCAGGAATACCGTCTCTTTTTTTAGCCTGCGCATGGCATGGTATAATGCTACGCTTTGGGAAGCAGGAACGGTAACATCTTCCTTACCGCACCAGATAAGCAGCGGCGCAGTTATTTTTTCAGCATGAAAGATTGGAGAGTTTTCATAGTAGGATTCTTTAGCATTATAAAACGAATTCCTCATGCGCCACTGCTGGCTCTCAAAACGCCAAGCTTGTGTGCCTTTGTAATTGTTCTCCGTACTGAAATAATATGCGGTCATATCACTTATTCCAGCTCCTGATACCGCAGCAGCAAAAGAAGAGGAGCGCGTCAAGATGAAATTGACCTCATATCCGCCGAAAGAATGTCCTATCAAACCCGGATACTTAATATTCATGATTATTGGAATTGTGGGGTACTTTACTGTGCCTTCCGTGGCCAATTATATCGTGCATGCATCAGGAGGAAGCGCATTGGGACAGAAAGTGACAAGCTTGTTTGGCGGTTCAACTTCTACTGTCATTGGTGGTGCTGCCACTGCAGCAGGAATGGTAATGGATTCAATGGGAAGTGCAGCAGGCAGAATGAGCCAGAGCATGTCATCTTCAGCAGCTGCTTCGCCTTATTTTGAGGAAAAAGGAAATTACATGAGCGAGAAGCTCAAGGGAAACTCTAAAAATTAAAAGCACTCGATTATGTTTAGTAAAATGAAAAATATAGATACTGCTTTTCGTCATATAAGAGGATTTACAATGCTGGTTATTCTTTGCTGCGCTGCCATAACCTCTTATTCTATTTATAAAAGTTTCAGTTCCGTCGCTTTGATGCACGACAAGGTTTATATCCTCGCAAATGGAAAGGCGCTTGAGGCATTTGCATCAGACCATAAGGATAATGTACCTGTTGAAGCAAGGGATCACGTCAGGACATTCCATCAGTTTTTCTTCAGCCTTGACCCAGATGATAAAGTAATTAAAGCCAATGTTACCAAGGCCTTGTATCTGGCTGATAATTCTGTCAAGCGCATATACGATGATTTAAAAGAAAACGGATATTATTCGGGAATTATATCAGGAAATATAAGCCAGACTGTTATTGTAGACAGCGTCCGCATTGATATTAATGAATATCCCTATCGCTTTAAATGCTATGCCCGGCAGAACATCATAAGGACAACAAGCATATTGAACAGAAATCTGATTACAGAAGGAACGCTGCGAAATGTTTCAAGGAGCGATAACAATCCGCATGGGTTTTTGATTGAACGCTTCAATACTCTTGAGAACAAAGATCTTGGAACAGTAAATCGAAAGCCATGAGAAGTCTGATGCGGAAACAAAGACAGAATGTAAAGTCTTCAAGGTCATATCTGATGATCAGATTCTGGTGGGTAACAAAAATGAATAGGCTGACTAGAGACCTTTCAAATTCACAGCTTAAGTTTTCAGTAATCATTTTTGCGGCCCTTGCAACGATTTTATGTGTTTATAACGCATTGAGCGGTTTTCTGTCAGAAAGTCAAAAATCAATGAACATTGATGCAGTAAAAGTGCTTAAGCCATCTTATAGTGATGAGGTAGGCCATATCCATTCTCTGAATCTTCCATTTAACAAATATGCTGAGAGATCCAATCTCAGCAGATATATTGACAGTGTGATAAATGCGGCAGACTTAATCGATTTGTTTAAAAATCAAAATTCCAACGCTGAAGATTTTAGCAGCAGTCCGAAGCTCAACGAAACGAATTCATCTAACTATAAAAAATAAGATTATGGAACATAAAACACTTTCAGCCAGAGAGAAAAAGAATCGCAGTATGATGCTGGTTCTTCCACTGCTTGTTCTTCCATTTATAACCATGCTGTTCTGGGTGCTTGGAGGAGGCAAAGGAACAGAAAATCCAATTTCAGGAACTGAAAAAAAGGGATTTAATATGCTGCTTCCAAATCCAAAACTAAAGGAAGATTCCAGTTTGGATAAAATGAGCTATTATGACCAGGCATCAATTGATTCTATAAAACTGCAGGAACAAAAAAAGAAAGATCCTAATTATTCGGTTGGTGCGGAAGATAATGATAATCTTGAATCAAAACGTTTTTTTGATACGGATGAGGTTGCATGGAATGATAAACAAAACGGACTGAAAACAGACTATTTCAAACCAGAGAATGAAAAGAAGATGTACCAGAAACTTGAAGCGCTCCAGAAAGCTATTGCGGAACCTCCAAAAGAATATCAGAGCGGTCAGGATATGAGGGAATTTCAGTACCAGAAAATGCCTCACGGTGAATCAGCCGAGTTAAAAAATCTTGAACAGCTCATGGCAGCCATGAGTGCGCCTTCTGAGCCTGATCCTGAACTTGCCCAGCTTGGCGGCATGCTGGAAAATATTCTGGATATCCAGCACCCAGAACGTGTACAGGAGAAACTGCGTCAGAACTCAAAGCTTCAAAAAGGAAAAGTTTTTTCAGTGAACAGAAAAGCTGAAGAGCAAAACCTGAGCTCTCTTCAGACCAACAAAATAAATTATGAGCAGTCAGCAAATTCATTTTATTCGCTTGATGGTGAAATCAACGATGAACAAAATCAGAACGCAGTTGAGGCAGCGGTTCATGAAACGCAGACGATTGTCAACGGTTCTATTGTAAAAATCAGACTTGCAAGTGACGTTTTTATCAATGGCGTACTAATTCCAAAAAACAGTTTCGTTTTTGGGACAGCGTCACTTAAGGGAGAAAGGCTTGAAATAAAGATCAATACCATAAAATACCAGAATTCCATTTTCCCGGTTGAACTATCCGTCTTTGATATAGACGGCATTAAAGGCATTTACATTCCTGGAACCATAAACAGGGATGTAGCAAAAGCATCCGCTGACAGGTCCATGCAGAGTATTGGACTGGCAGGAGTCAGTGATTCTTGGGGAGCTCAGGCGGCAGGAATGGGAGTGGAGGCAGCCAAATCACTTTTAAGCAGGAAAGTTAAGCTGATAAAAGTAGCAGTCAAGGCAGGTTACAAAGTGCTTCTCTACGATGAAAAAGAAAAGAATGAACAATAACTTTAAACTAAAAGAAAATGAAAAATTTAAAGACACTAATTATCACATTTATTTTTCTGGCTGGTTTTTCAGTTTCAGCGCAGTATGATGCTAAAGCTGAATTTAATAATATACAGCTTAGCTATTCAAAAACCACAAGCATTTTATTTCCGTATCCGGTAAAAAGCCTGGATGTCGGAAGCCGTGATGTTCTGGTGCAGAAAGCTAAAGGAGTGGAAAATATACTGCTTCTTAAAGCTGACAAGCAGAATTTTCCACAGACTAACCTGACTGTTGTAACTTCCGACGGTAATCTTTACAGTTTCATTTTAAATTTTGATGATCTGTGTCCTACATTAAATGTGGATGCGCGGTTACGAATTGGTGACGATAAATCGCTGCTGTTTTCTCTTGAGAACGAAAACCAGAAAGAAATAAAAGAATATGCCCTGCTTGCTCTATCCAAGAAAAATAAGGTAAGCGGACTGGGTTCAAAAAATGCAGAAATTGAGTTTAAGGTTGACGGCATATTTATTCATCAGGACGTGATGTATTTCAGAGTGTTTTTAGGGAATGATTCCAGAATTAATTACGATGTGGACCAGCTTCGTTTTTTTATCCGAGACCAGAAAAAATCCAAAAGAACTGCAGCTCAGGAAATAGAAATGACACCGCTTTTATGCACCGGAGAATTTAGCAGGATTTCCGACAAATCACAAACTATAGTAGTTTTTGCCTTATCTAAATTTACGATACCGGAAAAGAAGAAATTCACAATGCAGGTCTTTGAGAAAAATGGAGGCAGGCATCTGGAACTTAACATAAAGAACAGGCACCTGGTTAATCTTGAAATACTGGGTAACCTATAATTAGTACTAATTTAAAATGTAAAGATCATGAACGAGAAAAATGTGCAGTATCTGAAAGACAAGTTAAAATATACCGGCTTCGGAGAAACTTTCGATGCTGAATTAAGGGAGAATATCCTAAAAGGGGATAAAGATTTTAAAATGATCCATACCGGCATTATGAACAATGGTGTTCCTAACAGGGATACCGTTACCGTTGAACTGAATTTTAAAAAGTCCGATCAGAGCGATATGTACTTTTTTAATTCCTATAAGGTGAATCTCCAGAAAGAGGATAATAAGCCGGGACTGGAGCAGACGTTTTATATAAACAGCGATAACACCAGCATTACACTCAAAGAAGCCTATAATTTGATGGAGGGCAGATCAGTTAATAAGGATTTAAAAACTAAAGAAGGAGAAACATATAATTGCTGGTTAAAATTTGACTTCAAAAACAGTGAAAATGATGGAAATTTCAAATTACAGCATTATCATGAGAACTATGGCTATGATTTGGAGGCTGCGCTGGAAAAGCATTCAATCAAAGAACTGCTAACACCGCAGTACAAGGAAGATCTGATGAATTCGCTTAAAAAAGGAAACCTTCAGTCCGTAACTTTTGTTGTCGGCGGAGAGGAGAGAAAACAGTTCGTTGAAGCTAATCCGCAGTTTAAAACCATAAAGGTTTACGATTCTTCTTTACAGCGAATCAATGACCGAGAAAGCAAGACTGAGAAACAGTCCCAATCCAAAGAAAAGAGTGCAGAGCAGAGCACTAATAATGATGAGCCTTCTCAGAAAGAAAAAAAAAGTAATTCCCGTTCAAAAAAAGCAGGAAGATCGGTTTAAGTTTTAATATTAATTAGAGTTCAGCTATGTCTTCTGAAAACAATAGAGTAGAAAATGAGATAAAAGTCTGGCAGTGCAAGGAAGAAAAATTAAAATTTCTATTTCAGAACAGCCCTAATATAGAACGCTCTTTTGGCATAGAGAAACTGAAATTTTTTAAGATGCTCCTTTTTAAATATAAAAAGACGAAAGCTGTAGATGAAAAAATAACTCTCAGGTTTCTTAAGCATGAATATAATAAATTGAAGCATCAAGTCTATCCCAATATCATTGTTAGACTTGTAAATGAAGCGCTTAGTGCTGTCGCTTTTCAAAGGATAGATAAACAGGATTATCTTAAAGATTTGGAATTAAACAAGAAAACTTTAGAGGAACAGCTTATAAAAAGCGGTTTTCATGTGGCTTATGGCAAAGTATTGGAGCATATGCAGGAGCAGCAGTTAAATTTTTCTATTCCTGTTTCTTATCACATCTCAGAGAATGAAAGACTTGAACATTCACTTCAATTTGTAAAAGATGCGCAGGGGGCTTACCAATTTGATGGATTCAGATCAATTCTTTACACAGATTCGTCGCCATCCAGACGCTGTACACATTACTTTAAGAATGAGAAAACTGAGGGCTTCAGCGCTGCAGACGCATACGGAATGCTTGCGGGGAGAGCAGTCCTAAAAGTCGGAACTTGGAAACAGTTTAACTTCAACGACAGGGATCTTAATGACAATTATAGAATGCATGAGTTTCCAGAATCGTATGGATACAATGTAAGCGATGCTTTAAGGACTGTTCCTCTTAAAAATGATGATTATGAGGCAGTTGAATCCCTGGCCGATTCTTTGAAAAAGGGCAGGAGGGAAGAAGTTCTTCTTATGATACAAGGGAGAGAAATGAAGGTTTTTTTGGAAGCAAATCCACGCTTTAAAAACTTGAATTTTTATAACGACAGGATGCAGAAACTTAGTCTGGCGGAAATTAAAAACGGCTGTAAAATTAATCCGTTGCTAAAGCCTCAGCAAAATATTGAGTCGCAGACCGCAAAAAAATCTCATCATATGTGATGTTTATTTATCTTATACAGTTATGGAAAATCTTAATCTTTTATCGGGATTTTTTCAGGCAATCGAAAATGACTTCAGGATCAGCACAACTCACATTGCAATTTTTGCAGCCCTGCTTCAATTTCGTGCAAGCAAAGATTTTGTAAATCCTATTCAGGCTTACAGCATAGAAATCCAGAGTATTGCTAAGATCATGTCTCATAAAACCTATCAAAAATGTATGCGTGAATTGGATGACTACGGTTATTTGATTTATGTGCCTACTAAGAATAAGAACAGAAGGAGCAGTATTTATTTTCACTTGGAATAAGTTGTACTGTAAAAATTGAAAGTAGACAGAGTTTTGTTTTAAAGTAGATGATCAAATATTATAATGAGTAAAACCAGAATTTCATGGAAGAATTTATAACGAAAGATGATTTAAGACAGTTCGGGCTTTACATGGCCGATACGGTGCGTACTGCTGTTGCGGAAGCATTTCAGCCAAAAAATATTGAGCGGGAATCTGAGTGGCTGAAAAGTAAAGCTGTCCGTAGGATGCTTGATATTTCTGCAGGCTCGGTGCAGAATCTTAGAACCTCGCAAAAAGTACGTTTTAAAAAGGTACTTGGATCTTATTATTATAACAGGGAAGATATTCAAAAACTCTTTAGCGATGACAAAGTTTAATAGATTAAAAGAAAGCCATATAATGAGTTTTTTGTCTATGTACGCTAAGGATCCCAAACTTAATGTCTGGCACCTGTCAATTTTGACAGCTATACTGGGGTTAGGATACAAGCAGGGGCAGAGGAGGAGGATAAAAGTAAGTCGCAGTAAAATTATGGAATTATCGCATGTGAACACTCTGCCAACTTATCATAAGTATTTTAAACAACTTCAGGATCTAGGATACGTTAAGTATACCCCTTCGTATCATCCTGGCTATAAGAGCGAAGTAAAACTATGTAAAAAGAGGCTATCTCAAAATATTTGAGATAGCCTCTTTTAAGTTTGAATATGTCTTAAAAATATTTATCAAGAAGAAATGTTGTATTTTTTCTTGATTGCCTGGATTTCTTTTTCCAGTCTACTGAGAACTGCCAAGTCCGGCTTAGACATTTTAGGCTCAGTTTTATTGAGTTTTTTATTTAGAATTGACATTTCACGGCCGATTGTTGCCTGTTCAGTTATGGCGTATGCTTCAGTCTGTTTTACTGATGCGTGGCCCAGTAGTTCTTTAACTACGTTTATAGGAACATTATTGTTTAATGTAACGGTGCTTCCAAAAGTGCGGCGCGCGATGTGAGTATTTAAAGTAAATGGAAATCCGCATAAAACTGCCACTTCTTTCAAGTATTCATTCATTTTCTGATTGGATGAGACAGGCAGTACCGTTCCGCGCTGAATGCATAGCTTATGTTCTTTATATTTTTCAATGATTTTAAGTGCCTGAGGGAGCAGCGGGACATTGGTTGTTGAGTTTGTTTTCTGTCTTTCGGACATAATCCAAAGGTTTCCGTCAATGCCTTCTTTGATATCACTTTTCTTTAATTGGTAAGCGTCTATGTAAGCAAGTCCAGTGTAACATTGGAATACAAATACGTCCCTGACAACATTAAGCCTGTCAGTAGTAAAATAATGCCTTTCCAGTTCATACAGTTCCTGAGTGGTAAGCGGTTTCTTTACCAGTTTTGTTTTTCGCCCCTTAAAGTTCTTAAAAGGATCCTTTGTGATTAATTCCTTATCAATCGCGCGGATTACAATCTTTTTGAAATTTGCAATGTATTTTAGTGTAGTGTTATTGCTGCAGTCTCGCACTGTTCTAAGATAAAACTCAAAGTCTTTAACAAATTCGAGATTCAAATCCGCAAATTCAACATCCTCTTTTTTAAACTTGAATTTAATAAAAGCAGTTAAATGGTTTTTAGTAATGGTAAACCTGTCAAGAGTGCCTTTTGCATATCCTTTTCCTAGAAGAGCCTTCATTTCGTCATTATGCTTTTGAAATTCTTCCAGAACCTTGATTTTTGGTGCTGTTCTTCCAAGAATTTGATCCATGATTTTTTCAGCAGTTATATGTTTTCCGCTGTAGAGCATTTCAGTTTTGATTTCATTGATTTTAATTGTCAGTGAATCAAGAAAGAAGTTTAAAGACTTTGCATCTTCTTTAGAGCCAACCGCTCGTTCGGTTTTTTGGTCCCATCTTGAATACTCCCATTTGCGTTTGGTTGATGCTTCTTTAGGGATGCCGTCTACGGTTATTCTAAAGTAAACCGTTCTAATTCTTTTGTCATTACTGGTTATTTTCATAAAGAAAACTAACCCAAAACTGTTTTCTAACATAATTCAGTCTTTTTAGATTAATAAATGTAGAATTATAGCGTCAAAAAAACAAGTCGTTAACCTCGTTAACCCCTTTGGTTATAAGGGATTTATTCAATTTCTGTGGCAGTTTTTCGTGGAAACCAAAAGTGCCACGATTCTGCCATAGAGATTTTGAGCGGTTTTAAAAAATATGAAAAGCAGCATAAATGAAAAAAGCCTGCGAATCTTACGATTTGCAGGCTTTACCACGTTTTTTAGGGGTTTTTGAAAAGATTGAAAAAGTGACCTTTTTACTTCTTTTACCCTTTTGGTGGGGAGAGCAGGATTCGAACCTGCGAAGTTTTCACAGCAGATTTACAGTCTGCCCTCGTTGGCCGCTTGAGTATCTCCCCGAATCTCTAGCGTTGTGCTTTGTTGTTCTAAGCGGTTGCAAAGATAGGAACTCTTTCTACATTTCCAAACAAAAAAATGACTTAATTTTAAGTTATTTTAAAGTTATTTTTTAATTCATTGGAATTGAATAAAATAAAAAAACTCTAATTTGTATTTTTTTTAATTTATTTCTAAAAGTAGGAATATTTTTATGGTAAAATCATTGCTTTATGTTTTAATTTTACCTTAAATTAAGTCGGCAGCTATTACTTTTATTGATATAATTTAAATAAAGATTCATAAAAAATATATTGAATATTGTTTTAGAATTGACTTCTGCAAAATTTAAAAGCATTATTACAATTTTAAATAACTCTTCAAATGAGCTTTTTTAAGCCAGGTTTTTGTTTTTTGTTGATAAACTTCCATTTCTAAATTATGATACTGTATAGAACAAAAAAATCTCCCTAAGGAGATTTTTTTTTGACTTATTTTAAAAGGAGAATTATTTTGCTAATAATTCTAATATTTTAGCTCTCAATTCTGGACCTCTTAAATCCTGAGCAACCACTTTTCCTGATGCGTCAAGAATAAAAGTTGCCGGAATTGATTCAACATTATATTGTTTTGCAATTGGTTCATCCCAGAATTTTAGGTTTGAAACATGAGTCCATGTTAAACCGTCAGCTGCAATAGCTTCTTTCCAGTGTTCAGCATCTTTATCTAAAGACACACCAATAATATTTAATCCTTTTGAATGCAGCTCTTTGTAAATAGCCACAACATTTGGGTTTTCTTTTCTGCATGGTCCGCACCATGAAGCCCAGAAATCAACAATAGTTACTTTGCCTAAGCTTTCTTTAAGCGAAACTACTTTTCCTTGTGGGTTAGGAGCCGAAAAATCTGCTCTTCATTTAGCGCTGCCAACTGGAGGAGCTGTTGCACCAACCGCAGGCATTTTTGCTTGACCTAGTCTAGATTTAATTTCTTTACCAGGAGTTGTATTTTTTACAGACTCATCTAAAGCGTTGTATAAACTTTCAGCTTTTTTCATATCTGTACTTGGATCATTGATCATTCCTTGTAAAATCAATACAGAAATAAAAGATTTTGGGTGACCTTCGGCATAAGCTAAGTATTTCTTTTTGCTGTTAGCTTGTACTTCTGTTTGAATTTCCATGTATTGTTTCATCAAGCTGTTGATAGTTGCTGTATCTTGAGCTTGTTGAGCTTGCTGCATTTTCTGAGTATTCTTTTTCTGAAAATCAATTAAGCTTTTTTGAGTTTTGTTTAATTCTTCGTTGAATTTTACGTACTCATCATTGTTGTAAGTTCCAGAAACTTTAGATTTATGAATACTGTCTTTATCAATTTCAATATTAATTTCTCCAGTCTCTAATATAAATGGATATGGCTGGTTAGCACCTTGAATGATTAGAGTGTGGAAAGCAGGCTCAGTAACTTTTCCTTTAATTTCAAATTTTCCATTTTCAACTTTTACTGTATCCAGCGCAACTGACATTCTTGTAGCAGGATCTAAACCTTGAAGAATGATTGTTTTTCCGTTTTCAATTCCTTTTGCAGTACCTGTAATAAGGTATTCTCCATCTTTAACTTTACTGCATGAAATTATAGCTGCAGAAGCTGTAAGTAAAAAAAGTATTTTTTTCATTATAAAAAATTAATTAGTTAATTGATTTGTGCAACAAAAGTATCTAAAATTATAAAACATATAGAATTTTGTAACCTAAAATTTTGTTATAGTTTTTTTTGTTCTAATCGTCCTAAAATCAGGGGTTTTGTTGCTTTTATTTGATTTAAAACTCCTATTTGTTTTTTGTTTATAACGTGAAGATAGGATTTTTATAATAATAAAGTATAAAAAAAGCACTCTGTAAAAAGAGTGCTTTCTGAAATATTTTTGAATAAAATTATTCTTGATTTGTTTTCTTTCTCCAGGTAAAAGCATTTAAGATATGTCTTTTTGCAAACCTTGCAGGAGAATCAGCATTTACCATTTTTACGTAAGTTGCTTTAGGAACACTGATGTATTCGTAAACACTTCCATTAGAAAAATCAATAATCAAACGTCCTTCTACAAATTTAAAATCAGTAATAGAACAAGTTGAAATTGTTTCTGTGTACTCAGGTAAATTAAGTTTGATAGTATCAGGGTGAATACTTACTAAAAAGTGGTAAGCTTCAATAATCGTTTTACTTTTTTCTTCTGCAGCTTTAAGACCAGCTTCATCTCCAACAAATTTATCTGGATGAGATTCTTTCATCGCATTACGATAAATTGTTTTTAAATCTTTTAATTCTGCAGTTTTCTCTACGTTTAGTAACTTGCGGTATTCAACTATTTTTTTCATAAATAAAAGGTAACTACTTGTCTATTAGTTTGAAATTGATCTTTTTTAGTTCAAATCGACAAATTTTTTGCAAAGGTACACTTTTTTTTAACTTTTCAGTTTTCATGTAAAAAATATTCTTTTCGAATTATGAATTATGAATTATGAATTATCTTGTTATGCATAAAGATAAAACCCATAATTCATAACTTATAACTTTTTTAGTTTCCCGGTTTATGATTTGCTTTATCAAAGTTTCTTGACTTTTTAGGATATTTATCGTAGCTGATATCGCTTGGGTTCTCAATAACAGATTTTATGGTAACCCAGTCGCCAACTTTAAAATTAGACTCAACCGTTTTATAATCTAAAAGATATTCTCCACAGAAATAATTGTTGTTTTCATCTTTTTCGATTACGCCGGTGTAAACTCCTTTTTGCGGCAATTTTTCATGTGAATCTTTAGACATGTTTTTATATTTTAAATTGAAGAAGCAAAGTTAATCAATTTAGTTTGTTTTGGGGAGTTCGCTGTAATCTGAGTATATTTGCACATGCAGAAAAATTTTAAACCCCATCCTAATTCATTCAAAAATACGTTTTGTGTTTTTAATGAAGTACTTCCAAATGAAATTGAAGGTTTAAAGAAACAATTCGAAAGCAAAGCAGGAAGTTCTTATTATTATACCGAAGCCGGAATGTATCGCGTATCAAACCATTGGGGAAGATTAGCCAATAGTAAATGGCGTTTACTGGCTCGTGAGCCCGAAACTGAGTCAAAAACAAAAATAGGATTTGCTCTTTGGGAAGAGTTTTATCCGGATAATGCCGATGAAAAACTATATTATATAGAAGCCGATTTTGAAAAAAATCTCGCAAATTATCAGCATAAAAAAAATCCAGAATACGACGGAAAAGCAATTTTAAGGACAAGTTTTGAAACGACAAAACGTTTAAAACAAGTCAGAAATTTGCAGCAATTAACTTCATGGGCAAAACATTTTGAATATGGAGATATAAACGATTTGAGAAAAGAGATAATTACAGAACTGATTTTTACCGAAAAAAGTTTAGAAGAAATTAAAAGAGCAATATATGGGACGCAATAATGAACGAAACATCAAAATTCACAATGACAAATTGCACAAAGCCCAGGCAAAGAAAAAACAAGCCGAAGTTTCCCGCAAAGAAAAGCTGAAAGAAATTGTGAAAAAATTCAACGAAAGTAAAGAGTAATAAATTATAGTTTCAAGTTTTAGGGTTTCAAGTTGCTGTATAACGTGAAACTTGGAAACCTAAAACTTGAAACCTAAAAAAAATAACCATGAGTAATAAATTCGAAACATTAAAAGCCAGCGTTCAGGAAATCATTGATTTAATTGCTGCAGGAGATACAAGAGAAGCCAATAATAAACTTCTTGAAGTAAGTGATACACTAGATGAAATGATTGATTTTGCTGAAGAAGATGAAGAAGTGAGAGAAATCAGCCGTTATCAGGTTTTATTAAATCAGCTTCACGTTAAAATTAATGGAGAAGAACCGGTCGATGGAGAATAAAACCTGCTTTTGCGACACAGGATTACTTTTTGAAAATTGCTGCGGATTATATCTTCAAAAGAATCAAAAAGCACCAACAGCTTTGGCTTTAATGCGTTCCAGATATTCGGCTTATGCTAGCCATAATGCTGATTATCTTATAGAAACGACCTATATTTCTGAAAGAAAATATTATTCTAAAACAGAAATTTTAAGGTGGGCACAAGAAAATAAATGGCAGAAACTGGAAATTTTGAGTTTTACCGAAAATACAGTTGAGTTTAAAGCTTATTTTTTAGATTCTGTGCAAAAAACTCAAATACATTACGAATTTTCTACTTTTAAATTCGAAAATGGCTCTTGGTTTTATGTTGATGGAAAGTTTGAATAATTATTATATCTAACACCGTTAGCAGTAGATTTTGGTTGAATATTTTAACTAAAAATTAATAAACGTTTCGTTTTTCATAATTCTAAAAAAACGTAATTTTAAAATTATGAAAAACGAATTTAAAAAAGGTTTTTATTTTAAGTCGTACGAAGCCCCTTTTCAGTCTCCGTTTGAAAAACTTTTTGGCATTTTCAAAGAGCTGATCACCCATACTTCGGGTGATTTTGATGAAGCAATCAGCTGGCTTCGTGAGTTAGATATAGAATATAAACTGACCGACGAGAACTACACAATCGATGATTTTATCGAAGATTTAAAAAAGAAAGGTTACATAAAAGACGAAGTCAAAGAAGACGGAACGAACGGTTTTGGGATTACGGCTAAAACAGAACGTGCGATTCGCCAGCAGGCTTTAGATCAGATTTTTGGAAATCTGAAACGTTCCGGAAACGGAAATCACAAAACAAAACATGCCGGAAATGGTGATGAACATACCGGAGAATTTCGTGAATTTAATTTTGGCGACGGTTTAGAACGTATTTCGTTAACCGAAAGTCTGCGAAATGCCCAAATCAATAACGGTGTCGAAAGTTTCATGCTGACCGAAAACGACTTGGTTGTAGAAGAAACACAGCACAAGGCACAAATGAGCACCGTTTTAATGATTGACATAAGCCACAGTATGATTTTGTATGGCGAAGATAGAATCACGCCTGCCAAAAAAGTTGCAATGGCTTTGGCAGAATTAATCACAACACGTTATCCAAAAGATACACTTGATATTTTGGTTTTTGGAAATGATGCCTGGACAATCCCAATTAAAGATTTACCGTATTTGCAAGTTGGACCTTATCATACAAATACAGTTGCCGGACTTCAGTTAGCAATGGATATTTTACGCCGAAAACGAAATACCAACAAGCAGATTTTTATGATTACCGACGGAAAGCCAAGCTGCGTGCGCGAACGTGACGGTTCGTATTATATGAACAGCAACGGTCTCGACGAATATATAGTAGATAAATGCTATACACAAGCACAACAGGCCAGAAAATTACATATTCCAATTACGACTTTTATGATTGCTAATGATCCGTATTTGCAGCGTTTTGTAAATCATTTCACAGAAGCCAATCAAGGAAAAGCATTTTATACAGGATTAAAAGGTCTGGGCGAAATGATTTTTGAAGATTATGAAACGAATAGGAAGAAGAGAGTTAGGTAAAGTGTTCATTCACAGTAATCAGTCTCTGCCACAGTTGTCACGCTGAGCGAAGTCAAAGCGCTGCTTTTGCCGGCTGGTATTTAAATTAAATTCAGGGCTTATTATCTGCAGAAGATAAAAACAATAACAAAATCGATATTTCAATAAAAATGGAAATAAACAATATAAAAACATTAGGGCAGTTAAAAGCTGCAGGATATAAAAGCACAGGTATAAAGGATGAATTACGAAACAATCTTCGTGAGAAAATCAAAACTGGAAAACCAGTTTTTGAAGGTGTCCACGGATTTGAAAATACGGTAATCCCAGAATTAGAACGTGCAATTCTTTCTCGTCATAATATCAATTTACTTGGACTTCGCGGACAGGCAAAAACGCGTTTGGCACGTAAAATGGTCGAATTATTAGATGAATACATCCCGTTTGTAACAGGTTCGGAAATTAATGATGATCCGCTTAATCCTATTTCACGTTTTGCAAAAGATCTAATTGAAGAAAAAGGAGACGAAACTCCAATTTCATGGTTACACAGAAGCGAACGTTTCTTCGAAAAATTAGCAACTCCAGACGTTACAGTTGCCGATTTAATTGGTGATGTTGACCCAATTAAAGCAGCGAATTTAAAATTATCATATGCAGATGACCGCGTAATTCATTTCGGAATGATTCCGAGAGCAAACCGCTGTATTTTTGTAATCAACGAATTACCTGATTTACAAGCCAGAATTCAGGTTGCATTATTCAATATTCTGCAGGAAGGAGATATTCAAATTCGTGGTTTTAAATTGAGAATGCCTCTTGATATGCAGTTTATTTTTACCGCAAATCCGGAAGATTATACCAATAGAGGAAGTATTGTAACACCTTTAAAAGACAGAATAGGTTCGCAGATTTTAACGCATTATCCTGAAACCGTAGAAATTGCAAGAACCATTACACAACAGGAAGCAAAACTGGATCAAAACCAAAGCGATATAGTCTATGTGCCGAGTTTAGCCAGAGACATTTTAGAACAAATTAGTTTTGAAGCACGTGAAAGCGAATACATCGACAATAAAAGCGGTGTAAGTGCCAGAATGAGTATTACGGCTTTTGAAAACCTGATTAGCAGTGCAGAACGCCGAGCTTTAAAATCCGGTGTAGATAAAACCAATCTGCGTTTATCAGATTTTATGGGAATCATTCCAGCCATTACCGGAAAAGTAGAACTTGTTTATGAAGGAGAGCAGGAGGGAGCAGCTGTTGTGGCACAGCATTTAATTGGTTCAGCAATTCGCACTTTGTTTCCATCTTTATTTCCGAAAATTGAGAAACTGGAAAAACCGGGAGAAAAAACACCATATTCTGATTTGATCGAATGGTTTTTTGCAGAAAGCGGTTTCGAATTATTAGACGATGCTTCTGATGCGGAATACCAAAGTATTTTAGATGAAGTAACACCTTTAGACCTTTTACTGAAAAAATACCATCCTGAATTAGATAAAAAGGACCAGTATTTCATGAAAGAATTTGTTTTATGGGCATTGGTAGAATATAAAAAACTGAGTAAAGATCGTTTTGCACAAGGACATCAGTTTAAAGATATGTACGGTAGTTATATCAGCAAACTTTAAAAAGCTTTCTTTTTAAAATTTTAATCTGGTCTAGCCGGTTTTTTAAAACCGGCTGGGCCTTTTAAATTTAGAATACTTTACTTTTACCCCTCAAAATATAAATTTATGTTGTTTCTTATTTTAAGTGTATTGTGCAGTGTTACGGTGGGTGTGATCTTCAAAATAACCCGAAAATACAATGCAGATCCTATTCAGATTATTACGTTCAATTATGTAACAGCCTTAATACTCTGCTATTTTACCTTTACTCCGGATTTAACCGTTGTTCATGCAGATGCACCTTGGAATATTTATGCAGCAGTGGGCGTTTTACTGCCAATTGTTTTCTTGTTTTTGTTTACTTCCATCAAATATATGGGAATCGTAAAGACTGATGCCGCACAGCGTTTGTCTTTGTTTATTCCGATAATTGCCGCCTGGTTAATTTTTAAGGAAGATTTTAATACTTATAAAGTTATCGGACTTGTAATTGGTTTTATAGCGCTTCTTTTCATCTTAAGAAAACAATCAACAAACGATCAGAACAAATGGATATTTCCGGCCGCTGTATTTTTAGGATTCGGGATTATCGATATTCTTTTTAAACAGATTGCACTTTTTACCGCTTTGCCTTATACAACATCTTTGTTTATTGTATTTGATATTTCTCTTGCCGTTTCTTTATTGGTAGTAGTGTATGATGTAGTTTTGAAAAAAGTACAATTAAGTTCTAAAAACATTCTTTTTGGAGCTTTAGTCGGGATCTTCAATTTCGGAAATATTCTATTTTATTTAAAAGCACATAAAGCTTTTGCTGAAAATCCTTCAACAGTTTTTGCCGGAATGAATATGGGAGTTATTGTTTTAGGAAGTCTTGTCGGCCTGCTTTTCTTTAAAGAAAAACTATCAAAAATTAACTTCATAGGTATCCTTTTAGCCTTAATTGCGATCATTTTTATCGTTTTCTCACAATTTATGTAATTTTTTTTACTGTTTTAAGGTCTTAATTTACAGTTGTTTTGCTGTTAATTTGCGTTTTTTTTAAAATTAACTCTACTAATTCGATAGAATTTATAAAATATATTTATAAATTTGTCATAACAATGAAAAACTATATTCTAAATATCATCCCGTTTATGTGCTGCTTGACGATGTGCTGCATGTCAAACTATGGGATGAAATGGCGTTAATAGAGAAAGTACTTGTTAGTTATTTTTTTTTTTGAGCCTTTCATGCACCATGAAAGGCTTTTTTTAGAAATAGTAAAAACCAATACAATGAGATCAAATAGAAACCTTAATAGTACGATGCACAGTTTTCAGACAAAAATTCCGTGTTGTATGTGCTGTTGATTTTATTCACGATAAACTTTATTAAACCCAAATTCTATAAACCCCAAAAATTTAAAATAAATACTATGAGTACAGAAATTATAAAACAGAATCCCTTTCAATCGATGATTGACAGGTTTAATATAGCAGCCGATATTCTTAATTTAGACGAATCGATCAGACAAAAGCTGCAACGTCCTGAGAAACAAATTGTAGTAAATTTTTCGATTACATTAGATAACGGAACCGAACAAAATTTTGAAGGATACCGCGTAATTCACAATACAGCTTTAGGCCCTTCAAAAGGAGGTATTCGTTATGATACTGCCGTAAATCTTGATGAAGTAAAAGCACTAGCCGCCTGGATGACCTGGAAATCTGCTGTAACCGGAATTCCCTTTGGAGGAGCAAAAGGCGGCATTATCTGCGATCCAAAAACACTTTCTAAAACAGAATTAGAAAGAATTACAAGAGCTTATACAAAAGCATTATCAGATATTTTTGGCCCGGAAAAAGATGTTCCTGCACCGGACATGGGAACAGGACCGGACGAAATGGGCTGGTTAATGGACGAATTTTCACTGGTTCACGGGAAAACGATTCATGCCGTTGTAACCGGAAAACACCTGCATTCCGGAGGTTCATTAGGCAGAGTAGAAGCAACGGGAAGAGGAGTAAGCATTATTACGCTGCTTGCACTTGAAAAATTAAAATTAAGACCGGCAAGATCTACGGCCGCAATTCAGGGATTTGGAAATGTTGGTCTGCATTCGGCTTTGTTTTTATATGAAAAAGGAGTGAAGATTGTAGCCGTAAGTGATGTTTCAGAAGCTTTTTACAATCCGGACGGGATTAATATTCCAGAGCTGATTTTGTATTACAATCTAAATAATAAAACCATTAAAGGGTATCCAAATTCAGTTGCCATTAAACATGAAGATTTACTGCTTTTAGATGTTGATGTTTTGATTCCGGCAGCAAAAGAAGATGTAATTACACAGAAAAACGCCAAAGACATTCGCGCTAAAATAATTATCGAAGCAGCAAATGGTCCTGTTTCATCTGATGCCGATAAAATCCTGCATGAAAACAACGTTTTGGTCGTTCCGGATATTCTAGCAAATGCCGGCGGTGTTACGGTTTCTTATTTTGAGTGGCTTCAAAACTCATTATTAGAGTCATGGAGAATTCACCAGATAAACAAACGTCTGGAAGATATTTTAGAAAAAGGTTTTGAAACCGTATTTAGAGTTGCGGTGAAACATGACGTTACGCCAAGAATTGCAGCTTATGTCATCGCCCTTAAAAAAGTAGCCGAGACGCAATCTGTAAAAGAAGTCGCTGTCGAAGCACCAAAATTTAAACAGAATTAAGTTTTTATAACCATAATCTAAGATGGGTTTCATCAGTCAATATCATGTAAAAAAGCAAGAGATATTGATTGATGAAATTGTCTTTTAAATTTAATTAGTTGTTTTTAGTTCTTTAAAAATCAATAAAGTAATCTTTAAAAATGAAAAATATTAATTTTCTAGCTTTTGCAATGCCCGCTTTCTTTCTTTTTTTATTTCTGGAATATAAGCTGGCACAACGAAAAAAAAGACCTGAAATTTTTAATTATGAAAGTTCTGTTTCTAATATAAGTATTGGTATTGCAGAACGATTGATTAATTTATTTGTTGCCGCAAGTTTCTATCAATTGTATTATTTGATTTACGACGATTACCGAATTTTTGAAATCCCAAGCGGATTTCTGGTCTGGACAGCCTTAATTCTGGCGACAGATTTTGTTTGGTACTGGTATCACAGACTAGGGCACGAAGTCAATTTTTTCTGGGCTGCGCACATTGTTCATCATCACAGCGAAGAATTTAATTTTACCGCTGCAGCCAGAATTACCACTTTTCAGGCTGTTATTCGAACGGGATTTTGGTGCATTCTGCCACTAATTGGTTTTCACCCCACAATGGTAATTACCATGCTTATTGTGCATGGCGCTTATTCTTTTTTTACCCATACACAGCTTATTGGTAAAATAAAATGGCTGGAGTATATTTTTGTAACGCCTTCAATTCACGGTGTTCATCACGCTTCTGATGAAAAATATCTCGATAAAAATTACGGAGATATGTTTACTTTTTGGGACCGTCTTTTTGGTACTTTTCAGGAAGAAGAAGAAAAACCCAAATACGGATTAACGCATCCGCTGAAAAGTTACAGTTTCCTTTGGCAGCATTTTCATTATTATTTTGAAATATACGAGTTATGGAAACGCTCAAAAGGTTTTAAAGCAAGATGGCAGGCCGTTTTTGGAAGTCCGGCAAATATGGATCAGGACATTCGTCCGATACTAGAAAAACGATTTTTGCAGGATAAAAGCAATCCGCATCAAAGACTTCGTTTTAGAAATTACCTTTATATCCAATTGGCTCTTTGCACTTTACTTCTTACGGTTTTTACCTATTATTTTGATAATTTAGAAATCTATGATAAAGTTTTTGTCCTATCAATCACCATCATTACTTTAATTAACTGCGGTGCGATATTAGAACAGCGAAAATGGATTTATTATCTTGAATACACTCGTATTTTTATGATAACAACTTATCTTTTATATGAAGAAAATCTAATCATGTTTTTCTTTGTTCCGCTCGCCATTATGATTTTCGCTGAGCAATTGTTCTCGCTTAGTAAATATTATCAAAATATGATTCTGCAGTTGGAAAATGTTGAATAAGAGTTTTCACCGCGAATTCACGAATTATTTTAATTCATGATATCCCAGCGGGATGAAATATTTGTAGAAAATATTCATGTTTATACAGCAAAGCTCCAGCGGAGCGGCATAGAAAAATGTGTCGCTCCGCTGGAGCTTCTTTTTATGAGATGAATGTTTTTCTATAGATATATCGCTTCTCCGAAGCTTTTAATGAGAAAAAAACTTAGAACCTTAGCAGCTTATATAGTCTTAATCGCCATAATTTTCTCCTCAAAAGTATCTTTAAAATCAGATTTGCTTTTAATTCTGGTTTTGTACGTATAGATTGTAGCCACAGAAAGTTCCAGAAATTCCGCCATTTGACTGCTGTCCTGAATACCTAATCGGTACAAAGCAAAAATGCGAAGTTCAGTATTTAAAAGTTCGCCTTTTTTTACAATGCATTTATGATCGTTAGGAAACAAATTATTAAAATCAGTTACAAAAGTTGGGAACAGTTTCAAGAAGATTTCATCAAACTGATGGAATAAATTTTCTCTTTCTTCCTTTACATTATAACGCTTTAAACTCGCAATAACTTCATCTGTTTTCTTTGTAATAATTTTATGAAGCGTACTTTTTTGAATATGATCTATTTTATTAATAAACGCCGATGTTGCTTTAATAAAATACGTAATATATTCTTCTTTAATTGCGTTTGCTTCACTTAAACTTACATTCATTTCCTGCAATTGCGCATACGACGAAGCCATTATTTTTCGGGCTTTGTTTTTCTCTTTTAATTGTTTGAAAATAATAATAGAGAACAAAATGATTATAAGCGTAAGGATTGTCAATAATATGATAATCTTCTCCAGTTTGTCATTTTTGTCTTTTACATTATTCAGCTGTGCTTTTTCGATAATCGGCAGTATCGACGAAATCTCAATTTTGCGATGTCTGGCGTTGTAAAAAGTAGCATCGTCCATTGCGATATTGATATATTCGTTTGCTTTGTCTAAATACCCCATTTTAAAAAGCTCGTTTGCCAGATTTCTAAGTGCAACAGTTTCTTTGGTTGCATTTTTAACATCGGCAATAGCGGCAAGTGCTAAGTAATGAATGGCTTTTTTTGTATAACCTCTTTCAGAATAAATATAACCAAGACTAGAAGTAGCGATTCCGTAATAATCCGGTGGAAGATGATAGTTATTAATCCAGTAGCTGAAAGCAAATTCTGCACCGCGCCAGTCCTGCTGTTTTAGGCGTTTTAAACTCTCGGCAGCCCAATATTCATTTGTATTGGTTCCAATTAATTCTAAGGCTTTTTTCAGGAAATGATTTCCCTGCTGTACATAATGAATATTAAAACGCTGATCACGATTATAATCGGCTAAATCGTAATAAGCGCGGGCTTTAATGTTATAATATTCAAATTTGTTTTTTTGATCCAGTTTTTTGTCATCAATAACATTCAGCGTATCGATTGCTTCTTTAAATAATCCGGAGGAAAGAAGTACAAAACCTTCTTTGATTCGGCTTTTAGCCAAATACTTCGGATCTTTTAAGATTTTGGCCTTGATTTTTGACTGTTCTAAATAATAATATGCCGAATCGTATTTGAATGATTTGTATTCATCAAACAATGACATATAAGTGTTGTAAAGTTCTTCGTTGTTCTGGCTTACGGTATACTTTGATACATTCTTTTTTAAAGTTTCTATTTTGCGGTATTTCTGTTTCAGGTAGACTTCTTTTTTAAGAAGCACTTTATCTAATTCTTCAAGAATTGGATTTGTCTCTTTCGCAGTTAGAGAAAAACCCATTATGAAAAAATACAAAATGAATATTTTTTGCATGGTTTGGTTGTGGTTTTAGGGTAAGATAAATTATAGGTTGAGTTAATTCGTTTTAAATACAAAATTAATTAAAACTGATGATTTTCAGTTTTTAGAGTCAAGAGCAGCTTGTTGAGATTTTCTTTAAAAAAGCATCTCAGAGGCCTGGAAAGGGCTTTGAAATGTTAAAAGTACTCTAATAATTTGCAATTATACAATAAAATGTGATTATATATATGTATAGTTGAAAAATTATCATATAAAATTTTCATATTGTCATATTTACCATTATTATCCACACACTTTTCATCTAAACAACACCTTGATTTTTATGTTTTTAGTAAAATTTTAAAATATTGATATTCAGTATCTTAATTACGAAAACGTTTGAAATCTATCTTGATTTTTCGCAGATATTTTTTTTAAGATTTATTTAAGATCTAGTTTCGTGCTGTCCTTTTAAGAGGATGAAAAACTAACAAAAACCAAAAATTTATGAGAAGTAAAAGTTATTACTGGTTAGCTCTTTTTATGTGTTTTTTCGCCATTAGCTGCGATAATACAGAAGACGGCAGCTATGTTGATCCAATTACGATTTATGAGAAAGTAAATGGCAATTGGGGATTAACAAATTTAAAGATGGTTGATGAATTTGCTAAGACAAATAAGATCGAACCAAACGAAGAAAACTTGAGTACTTTTTTTAACTACGAAGATTTTAAAATTAATTTCAGCGTAGACGAAAAAAACAGACCTACAAGTTATGAAGTAACTGGGAATGTTCCTCCCTTATTTGCTCCAAAAGGATACTGGGAACTAAGTTCAGATTTTCAGCAGACTAATGCTGGTGCGGTTAAGATTTACTTATACAGCGACGCACAAAAAACTCAAAAAACAGACGAACTTAGATTATCATCTGTCCCTGGAAAGAGCGGCGAAATGGAAATTCAGCTGGTACGTTCTTCAGAAGGAACTGCGTTTTTGACTTATGTATTCAAATTAAATGCTATTAACTAAAAAGTAATATGAAAAAATTTCTATATACAATTTTACTTGCCCTTTTGATGGCTCCTAATTTTACTAAGGCACAAGAAGCCGCAGGAGCTGTTGGTGCAATGTCATCATTTCCGGTAGTTTACAAATATGATGAAAAAGTGACGTGGTATTTCGATCTTGCAAGTACTACATTTGCTGAAAATGAAGATCTATACATTTGGATCTGGTCTCCATCTGAACCAGATGCAAACAATTGGGAAAACTCATCTGATTTTGCCAAATTGAAATATGAAGGAAACAAAGTATGGAGTTTTACTTTAACTCCAACATTATACTTTTCTAAAACTCCGGCAGAAATTGCTGCAAGTGCAGGCTTTTGGTTTCGTTTAAAAAACAAAAACGGATCTAAACAATCTGAAGTTGCGAATATGCCTTACACTGATTTTACAACATTTTATACTGCAAATGAGTTAATCAGAGCATATCCAACAAAACCAACTTTAGACAAAGGAGTAAGTATTTTGTTTAATGCCAATTTAGCTCCGGGTTTTGCAGGCGCATCAAGTGTTCACATGCACAGCGGACTGAACGATTGGGATCTTAAACAAGAATATCAGTCATGGTTACCGGACATTGTTGAAAAAACAAAACTTAAAGATTTAGGAAACGGTTTCTACAAAATGGATTTAGTTCCTAAAGATTATTACAATGCGCCAGATGGTTATGAGATGAAAAACTTAGTTTTCCTGATGGTAAAAGATGACTGGGCAGGAACTACTCCGGATCAGGTATTATATGCAGGAGCTTACGTGCCGCCGCCAGCGCCAATTTTTGGATTTTTCCCATTGCAGATCAGTCAAAAAGATTTCTTAGGAATCTATAGAAAAAATAATGAGCCGGGTGTAAACAAATTAATCTACACGATTACTGCCGGAACAAAAGTGATTTCTGGTGAGTTTACCGGAGGAGTTGCAGAGATAAAAGGATTTGTCAATTTAGTTTCAGAACTAAAAGATTCTCCAGCTTTAAGCGAAATACATGTTTTGGTAAAAGACAACAAAGACAAAACTATTTCAGACACAACGATTCCGCTTAAAACTTTAGACAAATAATTCACTATCAAATTAAAACATCATTCTAATGAATAGTAAAAATAAAAGAATAGTCCTGCATCAAATGTGGACTACTAAATCGCTGGTATTCATGATTTTCATGCTTTTTCTTTCGGCAGGAATGTTTGCTCAGGGAAAAAAGCTGGTTACGGGTACCGTTTATGACAATACGGGTACTGTGCTTCCGGGTGCTTCGGTATTAGAAACAGGAACCAGAAACGCAGCAACAACAGATTTTGACGGTAAATTTACCCTTGAGGTAGCCGTAGGAGGTTCAATTGAAGTTTCATTCATCGGATCAACAACACAAAAAGTTCAAATTACGGCATCGACTTCAAAATTGGAAGTTCGTCTGCAAAATGATGGTTATCAGTTAAACGAAGTTCAGGTAGTTTCTGTAGGTTATGGAACGCAGAAGAAATCTGATTTAACGGGTGCAATCTCAACTGTTACGGCAGATAATTTAGTAAAAGGAACAATTTCTTCTACAGAGCAGGTTTTGCAGGGAAAGGTTGCCGGATTAAATATCATTCGCCCTTCTGGCGATCCTGCTGCAGGGGCTTCAATACGCTTACGTGGAGGAACTTCGTTAACAGCAAGCAACAGTCCGCTTATTGTAGTTGACGGAATTGCTGGTGTAGATATTAACGTAGTACAGCCTTCAGATATTAAATCGGTAGACGTACTTAAAGATGCTTCGGCAACAGCCATTTATGGATCGAGAGGAGCAAACGGAGTTATTATTATTACAACAAAAGCAGGTACAAAAGGAGTTTCTGTAGTCTACAACGGCCAGTCTAGCATTGGTTATATAACAGATAATTTAGATCTTTTATCTGCAAATCAATGGAGAGGTTATGTTCGCGATACCGGAAATAAAGACGCTGTTGATTTTGGAGGTAACACAAACTGGCAGAAAGCGATTGAGCAGACAGCAATTTCACAATCTCATACTTTAAGTATCAATTCTGGAAAAGCCGACAGCGGTTTTAGAGCTTCGATTGCTTACCTGAATAATGAAGGTGTTATTAAAAAATCTGGTTTAGAAAGAATCAGCGGAAACGTAAATGCGTACCAATATCTTGGAGACAATAAAGATGTAAAATTCGACATGGGTTTATTTGCTAATATCGACAAATGGCATCCTATTGATTATAGAATTTTTGAGCGTGCTTATAACTTAAACCCAACTATTCCGGTTTACGACAAGAATGGAAATTTTACGAATGTGAATTATACGTTATACGAAAACCCGGTTGAGATTTTAACTAACAGAACAGTTGATAATGAAAGACACAGACTTTTAGGATATTTTAAAACTGAAGTTAAATTTTTAAACGATTTTCAGGCAGTTGCTAATATTTCATTAGAACATAATGCAGTCAAAGGCGGTACGTATAAACCAACTTATGCTATCATGGAAGGACGTTCTGAGTCTGGATATGCTCAAAGAACTTACGGAGAATATACAAATGCTCAGGGAGAACTTTATGCAAATTATTCTAAAGTAATCGACAAACATAACATCAGCGCGCTTGCAGGTTATTCTTATCTTGAAAATATCTACGAAGGATTTGGAGCACAGCGTTCTGGTTTCGTAACAGATGCTTTTAGTTATAACAATTTAGGTGCAGGTTCTAATTACCGTTTAGGAGATGTATATTCATACAAAGGGAAATCAAATTTAGTTTCTATGTATGCTCGTGCTAACTATGGTTACGACGGAAAATACCTTCTTACAGCTACAGTAAGAAGAGATGGTTCAAGCCGTTTTGGAGAAAACAACAAATGGGGAACTTTTCCATCTGCATCTGCTGCGTGGAGAATCTCTAACGAAAACTTCATGAGCGGTACAAAAGACTGGTTAAATTCTTTAAAATTAAGAGTAGGTTACGGAGTTACTGGTAATCAGGATGGAATTGGCGAATACAAATCATTATCAATTTTAGGAGTTGGAAACGACAGCTACTACGATCCTGCTACAGGAAGATGGAGTTTAGCATATTCTCCAACACAAAATCCAAACCCTGACTTGAAATGGGAATCAACAAGACAATTAAATATTGGGGTAGATTTTAGTTTATTTGACAGAATTACGGGATCTTTTGAATGGTACCAAAAAAACACAGACGATTTATTATATACTTATGAAGTGCCTCAGCCTCCCTACTTAGTAGGAACAATGCTGGCAAACGTAGGTGAAATGTCAAACAAAGGAGTTGAGTTAACTTTAAATGCTGATATCGTAAGAGGAGATAAATTTACATGGAATGCAAATTTAACTTTAGGACATAACGTTCAGAAAATAGAAAAACTTTCAAACCCTACTTATAAAACAGATGTTATTTACAGTGGTTCATTACACGGTTTATCTGGTATGTCTGGGCAGTATTCTCAAATTATTGCCGAAGGATATCCAGTTGGAACTTTCTGGGGATTTAGAAATGCAGGTCTTGATGCAAATGGTAAAATACAATACTACAATGCAGCTGGTGATGTAGTAGCAGAAAATGCTCTGGTTGATGCTGATAAAACAGCTTTAGGAAATATTCAGCCAGATTTAACTCTAGGTATTGGTATGAACTTTACATACAAAAACTTTGACCTTGGAATTTCTGGATATGGAATGTTTGGGCAAAAAGCACTTAATGCTACAAACATGATGCTTAATGATCCTAACAGATTACCAACTTACAATGTACCGGATGATTTTTTAGGAAGCGGTATTACTTCTGCTCCAAAATATTCAGATTACTGGATAGAAGATGCTTCTTTCTTTAGATTACAGACACTTTCTATTGGATATACTTTACCATTAGGTTTCAAAAATTCTAAATTAAGAATGTACATTATGGGAGAAAACCTTGCTGTATTTACAAAGTATAAAGGTGTAGACCCTGAGATTGGATTAAATGCGCAGGACGGTATCAACCAGACTGGAGTAATAGACCAAACTGGTTTAGCAGGTCCTGGTATCGAAAAGTTTAACAATTATCCTAGACCAACTACAATTTCTGTTGGATTAAATTTTACGCTTAATAACTAGGCGGCTAACTCAAAAATAGAAAAAATGAAAATCAAAATAACAGCAGCATTATTAGTAAGCATGCTTTTTACGATATCATGTACCAACTTAAATGAGGATTTATATGATAAGGTACAGGATGGAAATTTTGGAAATACTCCAAAAGAAGTTGATGCATTAGTAGGAGGAGCATATTCTTCGTTAAGAGGATTTGCTGATAACATATCGAACAATTACCCAACCTGTGAGTTTGTATTCTTTTTGAATGAAACAGTTTCTGATGAAGCTACTATTCCAACAAGGGGAACAAACTGGTACGACGGCGGACAATATCAGGACGCACAAAAACATACCTGGAAAGCAGATAACCGTTTGATTCTTGCAGCATGGCGTTACAACTACACCGGAATTGCAAAAATTAATGCGATCATTTATCAAATCGATAAATCATCTTTAAGCGATGCGGCAAAAGCGCCAATTTATGCAGAATTAAAAGCATTAAGAGCATATTACTATTACAATCTTTTAGATGCATTTGGAAACGTGCCTATCGTTACCAATTTTGAAGACACTTCATTACCGTCAAATTCTACAAGAAAACAAGTATATGATTTTGTCGAAAAAGAATTCTTAGATGCAATTCCATATTTATCATCAAATGTGGTGTATTCTAAAATGACAAAAAATGTGGCATATTCTATCTTGGCAAGATTATATCTTAACTCTGAAGCTTTCATAGGAACACCACGCTGGCAGGATTGTATCAATATGTGCCAAAAAGTTTCGGGATACACATTAACACCGGATTTCTTTACCAATTTCTCAACAGAAAATGAGAAATCGCCTGAAATTATTTTTGCTATACCTTACGATTCAAAAGCGGGTACAGTTGGAAATTACATGAACTCAATGTCATGCCACTACCTGCACAGATTAACAATGTCTGTTTCTGGAAACGATTATCCTTGGAGCGCAAACGGAATGTGTGCACAGCCGGGAGTATATTCTTCTTTTGCTGATACAGATAAAAGAAAGAAATGTATGGTTGCCGGAGATCAGATCAACATGGCTACAGGAACTGTAATTATGATGGATAACGGAGAACCTCTAACTTATACTGAAGAAGTTACAAGTGTAGCTAACGCTAAAGACAATCAGGGAGTTCGTTTAGGAAAATACGAAATGAAAGCCGGAGAAACATGGGAACGCGATCATGATTTAGTTTTAATTCGTTATGCCGAAATTTTAATGATGCAGGCAGAATGTTACGTTCGTTTAGGTTCACCAGATTTGGCAAAACCATTTGTACAGCAGATAACATCTCGCGCTGGAGCAGAAATGCCGGCAGTAATTGATCTTAACTTTATTGATAAAGAATTACTAAGAGAATTTACTTTCGAGGGAAGAAGAAGAACTGATAATATTCGTTTTGGAACATTCTTCAATCCATGGTGGGAAAAAGGAACAACTGAAAAATACAGAGCAATTTT
The DNA here is from genome assembly GCF_028736135.1 of Flavobacterium sp. KACC 22758. Classification (NCBI taxonomy): domain Bacteria; kingdom Pseudomonadati; phylum Bacteroidota; class Flavobacteriia; order Flavobacteriales; family Flavobacteriaceae; genus Flavobacterium; species Flavobacterium sp. KACC 22758. The sequence goes on along the minus strand of NZ_CP117878.1, from coordinate 3,619,215 downwards.
CCCAATTCCTAGTACAGTTTTAACGACTAATAAAAATCTGGTACAAAATCCTGGGTACCCGGTAAATTAGGTTACTGAATGTCAGTCTTCCATGTTGGTTAGTCGTGGAAGGCTGACATATTTTAAAATGAGGATATCTGAATGGCTTCAATTTTAATGAAAATATTTTTGCCGCAGATTAAATGATTTTCACTGATTAGAGAATTAAGTTTTTAATAAAAATCCTTTTTGATTTTTTATCCCGATAACTATCGGGAGTGGCAAAAAATAATAAAAACAAAAATCAATATGAAAAGATATATCACATTATTGTTTTTCGGGATAATGAACATTTTAATCGTTTCTGGCTGCAGCAGTGATGATAAAGATTCAGATGAGCCTGTAAAACCTGAAACGCTTAAACCGGTTGCGATTGAAAAAACAAACAGCACCAAAATTTATGTTCACTACATGCCATGGTTTGAAACCAATGAAAGCAGCGCCGATAAAAAATGGGGCTACCATTGGACAATGGCAAACAAAAACCCGAATACGGTGGGAGCAAATAACCGCAGAGAAATTGCGTCGTATTATTATCCTCTTATCGGACCGTATCATTCCGGTGATAAAAATGTGATTGAAAATCATTTATTATTGATGAAATATTCAGGAATCGATGGTGTTTTAATCGATTGGTACGGAACTTACGACGTAAACGATTACCGAATGGTAAAAGAAAATACAGAACAGCTTATTGCAGTTCTGGACAAAGTTGGTTTAGAATATGCCATAGTTTATGAAGACAGAACTACAACAAATGTGGTAAATGCCGGAAAAGCAATTTCTGTAACCAGCGCTGCAAAAACTGATTTGGCTTACATGGAAAAAAACTATTTTAATAATGCCAATTACATTAAAGTAAACGGAAAACCATTACTGCTTAATTTTGGGCCAATTGTATTGCAGACACCTGCCGAATGGACGAATGTTTTTAATACATTAACTACAAAACCTACATTTTTAACCCTTTGGGATCAGTCTGTAGAAGCTGGTGCAAATGCATCTGGAGAATATGCCTGGGTTTATAAAGACAATAGTTTCTTAACGAATTATTACACCAACACAAAACCAAAACTTTCTGTTGCTATGGGAAGTGCTTATCCTGGTTTTAAAGACTTTTATGCCGAAGGCGGCGGCGGAGCAGCAATTGGATGGACAATTGAACACAACAATGGCGCAACGCTGGATGCAACACTCGAATTAGCTAAAAATGCCAATTTAAATTATCTGCAGCTGATTACATGGAATGACTTTGGAGAAGGAACAATGTTCGAACCTACAGTTGAATTTGGATACACGTATATCGAAAAAGTGAAAGCATTTGCCGGAGTTAAAAATACCGAATCTGTTTTTGCGGAAATAAGCAAAATGTACAATCTGCGTGTAGAAAAGAAAGGGAATGCCGATGTTCAGAACAAGCTGGATCAGGCCTTTAATTATTTTGTTTCAATGCAGCCTGCAAAAGCAAAACAGTTAATAAACGAAATAAAATAAGAGCCGTAATTAATACCAATACATAATGAGAAACATAAGATATAGATACTGTATAATCGCCTTAGCTTCAATGCTTCTTTTTGCCTGCAGTACTAAAAAAACATATAAAATCAACTCGCCGGGAAAAGTCACCGAATTAATTTTTGAATTAACACCTTCAGGACAGCCTCAATACAGCTTTTCTAAAAACGGAAAATCGGTTATAGAACCCTCTTTGTTAGGATTTGAATTTCAGGGAATTCAAAAAATGACCGACGGTTTTGAAGTCGTTTCTACCGAAGAAAAATCTGCAGATGAAACCTGGGAACAGCCTTGGGGAGAATTCAAAAAAGTCCGCGATCACCACAACGAATTGATTGTTCATTTAAAAGAATCAAAAGGACAAGAACGTTTAGTAGATATTATTTTCAGAGTTTTTGATGATGGTTTAGGATTTCGATATGAATTTCCAAAACAGCCTAATTTAGGTAAAGTGAAAATTTCGAATGAAATCACGCAATTTACTTTTAAAGACAACAACGACGTTTGGTGGATTCCGGTACACCGCGAAAATAGTTATTACGAAAGTGAATACCGTAAAACTCCTATAAGTAAAACTGATACAATTAATACGCCGGCTACTTTTGAAACAAAAAATAAATTGTATGTAGCAATTCATGAGGCTAATTTGACTGATTTTGCTTCGATGACACTTTTAAAAACAAGCGACAAACAATACAAAAGTGATTTAGTGCCGTGGGCAGACGGAGTAAAAGTATATGTTGAAACTCCATTTAAAACACCTTGGAGAACAGTTGTTGTGGGTGAGAATCCGGGAGAGGTTGCAACTTCCACGATCATGCTGAATTTAAATGAACCTTCAAAAATTGAAGATCTTTCCTGGATTACACCTTCTAAATATATTGGAATCTGGTGGGGTATGCACTTAGAAAAATTTACTTGGGGACAAGGCCCAAAACATGGTGCCACAACAAAAAATACAAAAGAATATATTGATTTTGCTGCGAAAAACAATTTTGACGGCGTTCTGGTTGAAGGCTGGAACGAGGGCTGGGACGGCGACTGGACTGCCGACGGAAGTGCATTTAGTTTTGTAAAAGCATATCCTGATTTTAATCTGGAAGAAATTACAAAATATGCTGCCATGAAAAATGTTCGTTTAATAGGACATCATGAAACAGCAGGTGCTTCTAAACATTATGAAAGCCAATTAGAAGATGCTTTTAAATTGTATCAGAAAATGGGCGTGAATTCAGTTAAAACAGGTTATGTAAACAAATATTTGGATAAAAAAGAATGGCATGACAGCCAGTATGCATCTCGTCATTACAGAAAAGTGATCGAAACTGCGGCCAAATATCACATCATGATCGATAATCACGAGCCAATAAAAGGAACAGGATTACAGCGTACCTATCCAAACTTTATGTCTCAGGAAGGCGGAAGAGGGCAGGAATACAACGCATGGTCTGTAGACGGCGGAAACACACCGCAGCATTTAACAACTTTACCGTTTACAAGAATGCTTTCTGGACCGTTTGATTACACTCCGGGGAATTTCAATTTTGATTACAAAACACCTTCTGGAGCAAGAGTACAGACAACCCTGGCAAACCAATTGGCATTGTATGTTATCATTTTCAGTCCATTGCAAATGGCATCTGATTTACCGGAAAATTATGTTGGCAAACCTGAATTTCAGTTCATAAAAGATGTGCCTTGCACTTGGTCTGATACCAAAGTTTTAGATTCTAAAATTGGAGAATACACTACAATTGCACGTAAAGACTGGGATGAGAAAAACTGGTATTTAGGATCAATTACCAACCAAAATGCAAGAGATCTAAATGTTGCTTTATCATTCTTAGATGCCGGAAAAGAATACGAAGCCGAAATCTATGCTGACGGCAGCGCAGCGAATTACAAAACAAATCCATATCCGGTTGCAATCTCTAAGCAAAAAGTAAATAACAAAAGCGTTTTAAATATCAAATTGGCAGCTGGAGGAGGAACAGCTATAAAATTTACTCCAATTGAGAAATAAGTAGTTTATTTTGAGTTAAGTTTAAGTGAATGAACCCGATATCTTGCAAAAGATGTCGGGTTTGTTTTTTTATTTTTTTGTTTCAGGTTTGCCGTTTTATTTAACCGCAAAGCACGCCAAGAATGATATATATTGTGTTTATAAAACGCAAAGTTCGCAAAGCTTTGTGTTGATGCAGCTTTGCGAACTTTGATTGTAGGTTTTTTATAAAAAATGGCGCTTCTATGGAGTTTTGTATTTCATATAGATTATTTTCTACAAATTATGTCCTTACATCGCTCCGGCAGAAGCTTTATCATATAATTCACAATTCACAATTTATAATTAACCATTAGCCATTATTTTTTTTAGTGTTTATAAAACTTCACATGATTACCAAAACTATACGTTGCAGCAATAGTTGGTCCGTTATAACCCCATTTAAAAAAACCGTCAATTTTTGGTCTGGCAACATCAACTCTAAAATTTAATCCGGTGTATCCGGCAGTTAAACTAAAATTTTGATATACATTATACAAAACCGATAAATTATAACTCACAATTCTGCCGTCTATATCATCTATTTTTAAGGCAAAATAATTTAAGTTGGCATATAAACCCACTTTTCTTCCGAGTACAAATTCGCCCCAAATTCCAATATCGGGCAGCGGAGCAGTAAAATTAACATTGTCTCTATATTGTGCCTGTACAGTGTTTCCAACCAGTCCAACTCCAACATCGGCAAGCATTATATGAGCACCAATTAATAAACCAAGTTCATATTTCGGTTTAGAGACAATTGCATATCCATAAGCAAACCGAATCATCTGATTATCCATAAAAGCCGCAACCTCGGCATTAACAGGATACACATGATCTTTAAATTCAATTTCTTTTTGAAGCGTTTTTGTTGAATTTCTTTTTAAATAAAAATATTCCAGATTAAAACGGGATCTGCGTGAAGCACGCCATTCAAAAGTTCCAAAAAAGGAGACAGTATTGTTTTGAAAACCTAAATCACGTTCAAAATCAATATCAGTTCCAATTCTGCCGTTTGTTCCGTTCACTTCAACTTCGGTATTGTTTACAGGAAAAAAAGCACCTGCGGTTGCTTTAAACCTTCTTCCGTGCCATGGCAGATCATCGGGCTGATAATCCTGAATTTTTCTGTCGTCGTTTTGAGTTTCAGTTAAAGTATTTTCTTTAGTTATTTCGGCGGTAGTTTGTGCAAGAGCCGAAAAATAGGAAAGGGGAATTATCAAAAAATAAACTAATTTTTTCATGAGATTGATGTTTAGGTTTATTAATGAAATTTAACAATTAAAGTTAACAAAAAAAATCATGCAAATTAATTTTATACTGGTTTATTATTTTGATATTCAGATGTATATGTTTTTGCATTTTAAGAATATGGCTTTATAGCAGAATATATAAAATATTGAGTTTTGCCATTGTCGTTGTCATTCACTATATTTGAATATAAACCCTTTGTTATGAACAAGTCCTTAAAACAATACTTCGTTAAGTCTTTTATTATTTTGGCAATTGTACATTTAGCTTATTTTTTATACGGCTATTTTACATTTGAAGGAATCAAGAAAATCGATATTTACTCAGAGTTTTACAGGTTTAAGTTTTATGATGATGTGTCGATTTCGCATTTTTTTGTGAGTGGTTTGTTTCTTCTTTTCTTTTTAATTTTCTTATTGAAGAATCATGCAAGACAGCAATATTCTTCTGCTAAAATATTCCAGATTGGATTTCTCTTACTTCTGGTTTCCTTTTTTACTTTTACGTTTTTTGTTAGTTTCAGCTTTGGTCAAAATGCAAAGTTGAGAGGAGAATTATCTCAGAAAAATTACAATGAAGATAAAAAGCTGTTAAATGTTTTAAATCCTTTTTTGTACGGTTCAAGCTCGTATCATTCAGAAAAATTGTTCAATTACGAGAACATTCTATATCCAAAACCGTATCCGGTTGTTAAAGAAGAAAAACAAGTTTTAATTTACCACGATCAGTTTAATACTGAAACAACATATTATAGTATCGATACGCTGAAAGTTTTGACAGAAACCTATAATGAAGTTTCAGGAAAAACCGATTCTCTTCTAGGTTTTGCAGGCCTTGATAGAAATATTATTAAGGATAGAATTATTAAGAAAACCAGTATTGGAGACAGTACACAGGTTATCTTTAAAGGTCAGGAAGTAAGTCCGGAATACGACAAAGATATTTGTATTTTTCTTCAGAATAAATCGTTGTTCAAATCAATTCATAATGATTCAGTGCAAAAACAACAATACCAAGCTGCAGTAAAACGATATAAATTATTGTATAAATACAAACAGGATTCGCTTGAACATGAATTTGCAAAACTGGATACTTTATTTAAAAAATACAATATTGAAAGCCACGTAAAACCAAACATTCTTGTACCTGAAATTTTCTATTATGTAGAAAATCCGGACAGGTTATTTGGCGGACTGGATAATAATTTTGATCACAAAGCGCTTCGTGAAAAATTCGAGACTTTAGACCGTTATTTTTACGAGCCTAATTATCTGCATCCTTCAATAATGCCTATATTTTTTGCAGTAGTATTATCGGTATGGATAGTGCTGCTTTTGTTTTATATCCTGTTTAATAAAAGGAAGCAAAAAGATATTTAAGAATTTTAGATTTTAGATTTTATTTTGAGTCTAAAATCTAAAATCTAAAATCTAAAATGTTCATCTTAAACTCTATTATAATCAGCTCTCCAATGCACGATTGCTTTTTTGATGGCATCTCCCGTGAGGTTATTTTTTAAAGCATCTTCAAGCAAAGGCAGAAATTCATCGTCTGGAGCAAATCGCAGCGCAAATATTTGATCGTCGGTTAATTTGTGTTCAAATTCTTCAAGACGTTTTCCTGTAAGTGTAAAATAGCGGTGACGCATTTCTAAGCGCACAATTCGGTTTTGTAAAATAAGTGCATAATGCTGGCGAAGCATATAAGCAAGAAAAAATAAAAACACAAATACAGCGCTTATAAACGACCAGATCAGACATTCGTTTGTAGTAAAAGCAAAATAAACGCTGAATACCAGAAAAAGCGTTAAAACAGGATAATACACAAAATGGTGCGGTGTGTAAAATCGTATATGATTGTAATAAGTTTGAATTTTCATAATTAGGTGATTTCAAAGTACATAAAAAAAGAAAGCTACCCTAGAAATTTAGAATAGCTTTTTTCTCAAAAATAAACTAACATAACCAATGTTCTCTTTATAATCTAAACTTGTTAAAGTTTGTCTTAGTAATATCTTATAATTAAAAAAAGCCTTCCTTCATCATCAATCCGTATAAATCCTGGCTTTGATTTCTTAATTGTAAAATTATATTAGACTGAGAAATTTCGTGTTATATTTTAAAGTTCAAAAGTTATATTATTTCAACATTTTGTATTTTTTGCCGCGAAATCATAATTATTTTTTAGTCGATATTAAAATAGTTAAAGCGAAGCTATAACTTTCCATTCATCTAATTTTGACTGAAAAGCTTTACTGGCATTTGCCGGACTTGTTGAGGGCAGTGTAATAAGAGTATAGTCTTTTTTTAAATGAACATACTTTTTAAAGAACGCCGCTGCTTTTTGTCCGTTAAATAATATTGTATTGATATTAGGATGTTGTTTTAAAAAAGTTTCAAAATCATTTGCGATTTCGTTTTTTATGGCACTGTCTAAACTTCCTACGCGGTCGCAGTATTGTAAAACATCCCACAGTGCAATTTTGTTTTTTAGCAAAAGGGCTTTTTTAGTCTCATAATCAGTTGAGAAATCTTCTTTAAAAATTGTAAACATAAACTTCCAGAAATTATTCTGGCTGTGTCCGTAATATTGATTTAACTCTAAAGATTTTGTTCCGGGCATTGTGCCTAAAATCAATACTTTAGAATCTGGTGAACTTATAGGAGAAAAAGAATAGCTTTTCATTTATTGAATTAAGAAATAGTTTGTTTGAGTTAAAAATATCATTAATTAGTAATTATAAAACAATTGGGGAAAATTATATAACATTTTTGGTTTACGATTGAGCGAACTTTGAATCTGCTTTTAAAACGTAATAATGCGGGTTTTAAAATCTCATTTAAAATTACAGAATTTAAATCGAAACAAAATGAAAATAGTTACTATACATACAGAGAAAATTCAAAACATATTTGAAGAATTGAATACAAACTTCGGCGGAAAGGTAACTTTTGACGTTGATGAATATACAATGGAAGTCAATAATAACTTTGCAAAAGGGTCTATTATAGGTGCTTCCTTTAACGATAATATTTCATATGTTCAGTTTGATATGACTTTTTCGACTGATTTAAAACTAAATGTTATAAACGGATCATCTTCACCTATATATTTTGCTTATTGTTCAAAAGGCAATCTTTCGCATAGTTTTGGACTTTCAGGCGAAGAAAGAAAATTAAAAACATTTCAGACTGCTATTGTAACTTCAAAACTAAATCAGGATAATGTTTTATATTTTGAAAAAGATAAAAAAACAAAATTTACTTTAATAATTGTAGGAACACAGACTGAACCAAGCCATGCCAATTCTTTAAACCAAATGGTGAGAGAAACGTTTTTTGAAGAAAACTTAAATGAAGAATTCTTTTATGCCGGTTCTTATAATTTAAAAATCGGCGAGAAAATCGAACAGTTAAATGCCGTAACACAAACCGGAATTGTTAGAAATTTATTGAAAGAAGGAATTTTGAGAATTATTTTGGCAATGGAAATTCAACAGCATACAGATGATGTAAATTCATTTTCGAAAGAAACAAATTGTTTGAATTTAAGAGAAATGGAAGAAATAAAAGAACTTTCAGAAGTAATAAAAGCAAATCCAGAAGAGCCTTTTACTATTAAATCATTAAGTAAAAAATCAGGTCTTTCTCCAAACAAACTTCAGGAAGGTTTTAAAATGATCCACAACAGAACGGTAAACGATTATATCACACATATGCGCGTTCTAAAAGCCGAAATCCTTATTAGAACATCAGATTTAAATATCTCTGAAATCGTATACTGCATAGGATTTACAAGCAGAAGTTATTTCTCTAAAATCTTTAAACAAAAATTCAACTGCAGTCCAAAAGAATACAAGTTTAATTTGAATCCAATGGGGATTACAGCTTGATTTTAAGATGCTAAGTTACTGAGGTGCTAAGATTCTAAGCTTTCCATCACAGTTGAAAAGTAATGTCGTTAGCTATTAAGCAAGATATATATAAAGTTGCTGAGATTTTAAGATACTAAGTTGCTAAGAAAATTAGTAACTCAGAACCTTAAAATCTCAGCCGCTAAAGAATATATTAAGGTTCTGAGTCGCTGAGGTTTTTAGTTAAACGAAAGGCTCAGCGACTCAGAATCTTAATTTTTTTTGAACTCAGAATTTTAATCATTTAATGCCTTAAAAAATAATGTCGCTAGCTATTAAGCATAATATATAAAGCAAGATAGGTTAGAGAAAACTAAATTCTAAGTAAAAACTTAGCATCTTAGTATCTCAGAACCTTAGAAGCTAAAAAAAAATTTCCATCAATGGAAATTTTTTTTATACATTTGCATAACTGATTATATAATTAATTATAATATGGAATTTTTTGATAAAGTAGGCAAAGCGGCATTAGGAAGCCGTTTGCGATTAATGACAGCTGTTATTACAGATGATGCTTCTAAAATTTATGAATTATACGGTGTAGATTTTGTGCCGAAGTGGTTTCCTGTTTTTTATATTTTAACAGAAGAGAGAGAAATTACTATTACCGAAATTGCAAATGAAATTGGACACTCTCAGCCTTCTGTAAGTAAAATTATTCAGGAAATGAGTAATGCAGGAATTGTAAAAGAAAGTAAAACAGATGATAAGCGAAAAAACAATGTTGTTTTGACTGAAAAAGGAGTTTTGCTTTCGCAGAAAATACAACAGCAATTAAAAGATATTGATGTGGCAATCGACGGTATAATATCTGAATCGAAACACAATCTTTGGGCAGCGCTTGAGGAATGGGAATTTTTATTGGAACAGAAATCAATGTTCAAGCGTGTAAGTGATCAAAAAAAACTTCGCGAAAGCAAAGACGTTGAAATTGTAGAATATAAAACGGAATATCAGGAAGCGTTTCGGGCTTTAAATGTAGAATGGATTTCGAATTATTTTGAAATGGAAGAAGCAGATTATAAAGCACTCGATAATCCTGAAGAATATATTTTAAATAAAGGCGGAAAAATTCTGGTGGCATTATATCAAAACGAACCTGTAGGTGTCTGCGCTCTCATCAAAATGAACAATCCCGATTATGATTTTGAAATGGCAAAAATGGCAGTTTCTCCAAAAGCCCAAGGTAAAAATATCGGCTGGCTTTTAGGACAGGCCATTGTTACCAAAGCAAAGGAACTTGGCGCAAAAAAGATTTATCTGGAAAGTAACACAATCTTAAAACCTGCCATAAACTTATACTATAAATTAGGCTTCGAAAAAGTCTTTGGTCTGGAAACGCCATACAAGCGATGTAATATACAGATGGAGTTAGTTCTTTAAGTGAGCTGCTAAGTTACTGAGGTGCTGAGGTACTAAGTTTTTTTCTCAGCAACTTAGAGCCTTAGTAACTTAGAGCCTTAGCATCTTAGAACCTTAGTACTTTTTTCAACGCCCAAATCGATAATACTCTAAATCCAGATTTTTTTTATTGTTTATAGAATCTACAATCGAGTTCATGCCTATTACGCTAAAGGTGATTCCGTTTCCGCCGAAGCCCAGAACATAATGCTCGTTTTTCTTTGGGTCAGGTTTTCCAAAATAGGGAAGTCCGTCTTTGGTTTCGCCAAAAGTTCCGGCCCAGGAATAATCCAATTTGAAGTTTATATCAGGAAATCTTCGTCTAAATTGTCTAAGTAATGATGCCTCTTTTTTGGGTATTAATTTATCACGTTTTTTGGGATCTTTAAATTCCTCATCGCCGCCACCCATAATAATTCGGTTGTCAGAAGTAGCGCGATAATAATAATATGGTGAAGATGTATCCCAAATAACAGCATTTTTTAAAATTGCAGGTAATTCAGGAACACTTTCTGATGCGAGCGCATAAGTACTTTTTAAATCGACTATTTTTTCCTGAACTGTTTCAGTGCTTTCATAACCAGTGCAATGAATAACATGATCGGCTGTTATGGTGCATCGGTTTTCGGTATGAGCCACACATTTTCCTTTTTGAGTATGAATAGAAGTGATGTTGGTTCGGTCAAAAATCTGCATTCCGTTTTCATAACAGTAATACAATAAATCGCAAGCAAGTTTAAACGGATCCATAACAGCAGCCGTTTTTGATTCGATTGCTGCTATGGCATTTAATCCCATTTTTTCGAGTTCATATTTGTTAAGCCACGTAACATCAAAATCATGGTATTTACGGGCTTTGAATTCATTTTTTAAAAACGGGATATCTTTTTTGTAAGATGTAAAATAAATACTTTTTTTAAATTCAAATCCACAGTCGCTTTCTACAGTATCAATTATATTTCGCAGGTCAAAAATGGCTTTTTTACCATTTCTATAACTCTCTACAGCACACTGTTCTCCCCTAATTTTTATTAATTCATGCAATGGCACATCAATTTCATATTGAAGTAAGGCTGTACTTGCCGCAGTACTTCCATTTGCGACATCACGGCGGTCTACCAATACTATTTTTTTTCCTTGTGTAATTAATTTGTAAGCCATTAAAGCACCGGTTATTCCTCCGCCAATAATCAAAACTTCAGTTTTAATATCGGCATCAATTGAAGGATAACTGGTATTCATTGCATTTTTTAAAGGCCAAAAAGTTTCTGTCGAACGTAATTTCATTTTTTATCTGTATTTCGTGCAGCACGATGTTTGGTTCTGTTTTTATCTTTGTACTCATGCTGCGAATGTGCTTCGGCAACAGAGTGAGAGGTTCTAATGCTTTCATCTTTTTTAGCCAGCTCAGCTAAATGATGATAATATTTTTGAATAATAACCATTTCTTCTTCGGTCATATTTTCAATATCAACCAGACTATTGCTTGAGCGCTCACCTGAAGCTACCAATTCGTTCAGCTTTAATTGAATGGCCAAAGAATCTTTATTCTGGGCTTTCTGGATTAGAAAAACCATCAAAAAAGTAATAATGGTGGTTCCGGTATTGATAACCAATTGCCAGGTTTCAGAATAATCGAAAATAGGCCCGGAAACTGCCCAGGCAACCACAATAACAAAAGCGCCTATAAAAGCAGTAGTGCTTCCGGCTGCTTTTGAAACTTTTGAAGCAAATTTTTCAAATGCACTTCCGCCATTTTGTTTTTTCTTTTTCATTGCATTTTCATTAGGATTTCTTTTTGCTTACTTTTTCTTTTTTGACCACTTTGTTATTCTTTTCGTCGTAAACTGCTCCAATAATTTTTTGGCCTGTTTTACTGAAAATTTTAATTTTAGGATTTTCGTGCGTTCCGGTAATTACGATTGGAAAACCTATAATACCGCCCGGCGGCAGCCCTAAACGCATTCTTAAATCTAAAAGTCCATCGAAACTCGTTGTTCCTTTAATTGTGGGTTTAAAACTTGCCACACTAAACGTAAAAGGCTCAATATTGATTAGATTATTATTGATGTTTGATTTGATTTCAATTCCCTCCATTTTAGGATCGTCCAATCCTTTTTGACCAGTTTGAGAACTCACACTTTCAAATAATTTTAAACCTTTAATTTTTACATCACGAAGATTAATTGTTCCGTCTCCTTCAAGCGATTCGTAAATTGGTCCCATATTTCCGTTTAAATCACCTTTTATTTTGTAATCAACAGAAATAATTCCCTGTGCTTTTTCGGCGGCAGTTACCATATCGTGAAACATCGGAATTTCTTTGTAAGCACGCTGTACGCTGAAATCTTTTGCCGTGAAATGTGCATCAAAATGTGCAGAAGTCGGTGATTCGTCTTTATATGTTGCATTAACTCCAAGAATACAGTCGATAATATTTAAAGAAGTATTTTCTAGATAGAAACCGCCTTTGGTAATGCCCACTTTTCCTGAAAGTTTGTTTAGGTTTAATCCGTTATATTCTACTTTATCGGCATTTGCAGTAAGCGAAACATTTAAGTTTTTAGGAATCATAACCACACCGCTCATTTTTGGATGGTCTTCTTTGGCATAATCAACTTCGAGTTTTCGGTCTTTATTTTCACCTTTTTCCAGCGCCATAAATTCATCTACATTGATGAGTTTAGATTTCATATTAAAGTCACCGCTTAAAGTTCCGTGCGATTCCAAAAAATAATTTATAGTATTTAAAAGATATCCGTTAATATCAAAATCAGATTTTCCGTAAGAAGCATAGAATTTTTCAAACCACATTTTCTCGTTCTGAAAACGGAAGTTTCCTTGTTTTATAAAAAAAGCTTTTGGGAATAATTCTGAAGTAGTTTTGATATTTTTAAGCAGAATTGTGCCTCGGTTATCCAGTTTGCTATATTGCCCCGTATTGGCGTAGCTTTGTTTTCCTTTAAGAGATAAATCGGCTTTTGCGTAACCGGTTACATCAAGACCTTTTTGTGAAAACACCTGATATATTCGGCCCACATTGAGTTCTCCTTTAATTTTAGCATTGTAGGACAGATCGCTGAAATCTGATAAGGCCATATTTACATACATGGGGTTTCCTTCAAAAACAAAAGAAGCGGGAGAAACAGCTACAATTAAATCTTCGTAAGTCCCGGCTTTATTAAGCACGTTGGCTACAAAGGTAATATCTGTAATTGGGTTAGGGTAGTAGTCTGTTTTCAGCCATCCTTTTCGAAGCGAAATACCACCGATTGTTTTAGGAAACAGTTTTTTTGAGGTGCTGAAAAGCCCTTTTGCCTGAATATTGGTTTTTAAAATTCCTTTTAAATCAATTTTTTCCAAACCAATTGCAGCGTCAACAACAGCAAGATCCAAAGCACCTTTTATACTGGCATCTACATTCATTTCGCTTAAACCTTTACTATGCAGATAAGCGTTGAAATAATCTTTTTCGCCTACTTTAAAACGTAAAGTTCGAAGGTTTACCAATAACTGTTCAGTATCAAGAGAGGGCAGCATGGCATTTAAATCCATTTGGAAATCGGTAAGCGGAACGGGCGCATTTTGATAACTAACGGCTCCGTCTTTTATCTTTAGATTAAAAGCTAAATTGGGTTTTTGTTTTTTCGAAACATTGTAATCTCCTTTAAAGGAAAGTACCAAATCGCTTTTTCCTGAAATTTCGGTTTTTTCCAGCCAGGTTAAATATTCCGGAGGCATGACAGAAAGTAAATCTTTTACGGTTGTGTTTTCTGATGCTGCTTTGATATTAATTTTATAACCGTCTCTTAAAATGGTAAACAAACCGGTAAACTTTAAAGGCAGTTTGTTAATCTGTAATTCATTTTTTTGAAGAATAAATGAAAGTGCGTGCGTATTGATTCTGGTAATTAAATCAGCGCGGACGGCTTTTTTTCTTAGATATGCAGTTCGGTTGTAGTAGAAATCCAGCGTATCGATTTTTGCATCGGTATTTAAATCGAAAATATCATCGCTCAGGTTTCCTTTTCCAATATAATTGAAACCTTTGGCATCGACTAAAACTTTAGCCGAGCGGTCGTTGTATTTTACGTGGCAGTTTTCTAAATCAATTCGTTCTAATTTTATTGCTGTTCCTTCTTCGGGAGCATTTGGATCTTCTTTTTCGTTTTTTCGGTCTTCAGGCGCAACGTAAATATTGTAATTGGCCTGTCCTTTTTCGTTGACCATTACATTTATTAAAGCGTTTGAAACATATAATTTATTGATTTTAACTTCGCTGTCAAAAATTAATCTTTTCAGGTTTATTCCAAAAGCCACCTGATCTGCTTTTAATAAAGTATCATTTCCAAATGGTTTTGAACCCGTCATAGATATGTCATCAAGTGAGACAGTCAATGAAGGGAAATGGGTAAAAAATGAAAGTTTAGACTTCGAAAATTCTAATTTGGTATCTAAACGTTCGTTTGCAATTTTTTTAACTTCTGAGGCTACTTTTCCGGGAAATAACAGCGGAATCAAAAAAAGTAACAGCAGTATTCCCGCTATTACTATTCCTGTCCATTTGAGTATTTTAAGGCTTATATTTTTATATGAAGTTTTCATGGCGCAGAGTTTTAGTTATTTCTTTTCAGCCTCTTTCTTAGCATCTTCAGCTTTTTGCTTTTCTTTCTCTTCTTTGGCTTTTTCCTGTTTTTCTTTCTCTTCTTTGGCTTTGGCTTCTTTTTCTTTAGCAGCCTTTTCCTGTTGTTCTTCTTTTTTCTCTTTTATTTCTTCCTGTTTTTTCTCTTTTTCCTTTTCTTTTTTCTTGAAATAGCCTCTAAACAGGAAATTACTTTTGGCAGCTTCCATATTTTCGCTGAAACCTTTTGTACCAGTTTCCAGATTCGAAAGCGTATTCGAAACACTGTTTGCCATTTTATCATCTCTTACTAATCTAGCCAGCGCGCCGTTTCCGTTGTTCATACTGTGGCTGAAAATGGCCAGTTCTTCTGAAATAACCCCTACATTATCAACACTTTTTTTAACGCTTTTCATGATGTCGTTCATTTCAATTCCGTTGATAGAAGCGATGGCGCCGTTGTCTTCGATTACTTTTGTAGATTTTACGCCCGGAGTAATAGTCAATACTTTATCGCCCATTAATCCATCTGAACCAATGCTGGCTCTGGCGTCTGTTTTTATAAATTCTCGGACTTCATCTTTTATAACCATTGAAACGACTACCGAAGAATCATTTATCAATCTGATTTCTTCGACTGTTCCAATGTTAATACCTGAAAAGCGGACATTGTTTCCAACTTCTAAACCGCTTACCGTTTTAAATTTTGATGTGATGTGGAATGTTGAACCAAATAGGTTTTTTTGTTTTCCAATAAAATAAATGGCGATTATAAAAAGCAACAGTCCAACTGTTACAAACATTCCTAATTTCCAAGTATATCCAGATTGCTTCTCCATGATTTCTACTATTTTATTTTGCTTTTTTTATTCAAAAAATGAGCGTACCCATTCGTCTTCGTCTTTTTCTAATTCTTCGTAAGTTCCTTCGGCATGAATTACACCGTCTTTTAAAACCATAATTCTGTCAGCTGTCATTTTTGCACACGCCATATCGTGCGTAATAATGATCGATGAGGTTTTTTGTTTGTGTTTGATATCAAGTATTAATTCGCTGATTTCTCTGGAAGTAATAGTATCTAATCCTGTTGTGGGTTCATCATATAGAATGATTTCGGGTTTTAAAATTAATGTTCTGGCCAAACCAATTCTTTTTCGCATTCCGCCTGATAATTCAGAAGGCATTTTATCAATTGCATCGCCAAGGCCTACACTTTCAAGGGCTTCTATCACTTCATTCTCAACTTCTTCTTCGCTTAAATCCCTTTTGTGGGCGCGTAATGTAAAGGCCAGATTTTCTCGTACCGACATTGAATCGTAAAGAGCACCGCTCTGGAATAAAAATCCAATACGGACACGCATTTTATTTAATTCATCTTTTGAAAGGTCCAGTACATTTTCATCAAAAACAATTATTTCGCCCTGATCTGGTTCAATCAGCCCCACAATACATTTTATAGTAACTGATTTTCCTGAACCTGAACGTCCTAAAATCACTAAATCTTCGCCTTTGTTCACAGTAAGATTAACGCCTTTTAGAATTTGGTTGTCTTCGCCAAAAGTTTTATGCAGGTTCTTAATTTCAATAATTGGAGTCTGCTTTTTATCTTTTGATTTTGGTTCGGTATTTTTTTCTTCTTTAATCATCTTAATAAATTAAATCAGTTAATTGCACGGCTACCATATCAATAATAAATATGCTTAGAGAGGCTGTAACTACTGCCGAGTTTGCAGCGTGTCCTACACTTTCTGTTCCATTTGCAGCATTAAATCCTTTATAACAGCCAATCATTCCTATGAAATAGCCAAAGAAGAATGTTTTTATCGTTGCGGGAATCAGATCTGAAAATTCTAATGATTGGATAATCTGGGTTAGATATCGGTAGAAATTAACATCACCATGAATGTTTATTCCGGCATAACCGCCTATAATACCAACAGCATCTGCAAAAATTACTAATATAGGCACCATTAAGGTACAGGCTAAAATTCTTGTTACGACTAAATAATTGTAAGGATTGATGGCAGAAACTTCCATAGCATCTATTTGTTCTGTTACTTTCATCGAACCCAGTTCGGCACCAATTCCCGAAGAGATTTTTCCGGCGCAGATTAGAGCTGTAATAACTGGAGCAATTTCTCTAATTAAAGAAAGCGCCACCATACCAGGAAGCCAGCTTTCGGCACCAAATGTTACTAATGTAGGTCTTGATTGAATTGTTAATACCAATCCCATAATAAAACCTGTTATGGCTACTAATGGAAGTGATTTGTAACCAATTAAATAACATTGTTTCAAAAACTCTTTTGTCTCATAAGGGGGAATAAAAACCTCCTTAAAAAACCTATTGGCAAATAATGCAGCATTACCAATTTGTGCGAATGTATTTTTTAAGCTGAGAATCAAAATGTTTTGTTTTTAAGTTAGTTGTAGTTTCAAAATCAAATATTTAACAGTTTTTTCCACTTTTTAAATTATATATGAAAGTTACCTCTATACTTGTTAAAAAACTTTACAGAACTTTTTTTGAGCCTTATATAATTTTCATCAAATCACAATATTTAGAGAACATTTGCGTTTGTGTTTTTTCTAACAAAAAATCCCTTTCATTAAGAAAGGGATTTTCCGGGTTTAATAGAATTTTGGTCAGTCTATTGCTTTTAAAAATTTCAAATTGCAATTTCGAATTTGAAATTTTTCTATAATTGAATTTCTTTATAAGTTTATAGCAATACCGGTTCTTGACTTTATTAAGGGAATAACTTTAGACTCTGAAAGCGCAAATTTTTCCATTAATAATCTTGCGGTTAAATAACAAACAGTTGATTCTGCTCCTTGATTTAAGTTTACGTTTTCTTTTTCAAGACCATCGTAACCGCCTCCGCTTACCGGATTGTACATAATTTGATTTAAGTGATTTTTTCCTAAGAACCAGTTAAATGCAGTTTTCATTTTCTTTTTATATTCCGGAGTTTTAAAGGCTTGGTAAAAAGCATTTAAAGTCTGGATTGTATAAGTAACATCAATTGGCTGTTCTCCATATTCTTGTGGTTCAGAACCTTTATGATACCAGCTTTGGTTTGAAATGGCTTTGAAATTACCATCGATAAAAGTTTTAGACATTAAGAAATCTAATGAATCTAATGCAACTTTTTTGTAAACCGGTTTATTAGTTACTAGATAAGCATATAACATTGATTCTGGCAGAATACCGTTTCCGTATGTTAAATAGTTTTCAAACCATTGCCAGTCTTCAGAAGCAGTGTCTTCATAATTTGCAAGCAGTTTAGCATTCAGCTTGTTGATAATGGCCGCAACATATAAGTTTGGAATAGCATTGTGATACAGATACAAACCTTTTGTAGCGAAACCAATAGAACGAGGCGACTGGATATTTTCGGCCCATTTTAATGAGTTAAGGAAACATTTTGATGCTTTTTTTGAAATATTTTCAGGAAGAATATCAGCATTTGCCACAACTGTTCCCAAAGCCCAAATTGCTCTTGCATTAGAATCTTCAAGGTTAACTTCGGCATTTTGTTCAACGTGTTCACGATATTCCTGATCCACATAATTGATGAAGTTTCCTTTTGGTTTCTGGCATCTTTCGATGAAATCCAGATAAATTAAAATATAAGGAAGATCGTCTTTGTCTCTTGTTAATTTGTAATGCATACAAAATGCAATCAATGCACGTGCATTATCATCTAAAGTATATCCTGATTCCAAATCTGGAACCGAGATTTTACTAAACTGGATAATACCAAGATCTGTAGTTAATTTTTTGATATGTCTTAATTGAATATCCGGATAGCTGTATTTAATATCAGCTGGATTTTCAATTAGTTTTTTATACGTATTCATGTTAGTTAATGCGGCATTTTCCCAAGATGAAGCTCTCATTTTGGTAAAAGCCTGAATTCCCATTTCATGTCTTAAATTTTCGTCGGCAATTAATTTTAATGTTTCTTCAGCAAATTGATCGACATCCCCAATATCAACTAACACACCGCAGTCTTCGGTTAAAACTTCTCTTGTATGCGGAATTTTTGATGCCACCATTGGACATGCACAGCTCATAGCATAAGCAAAAGTGCCGCTTACAGCCTGGTTTGGATCTTTTGATGTAAATAAATAAATATCAGTAGCTTTTAAATATTCTAAAAGTTCCTCAGTATCTAAATATTGATTGATGAAACGAACATTTTTGCGTAAATCTAATTCATCAACAAGTGCTTCCAATTTATCGCGATAAACATCAACACCGTCTTTAATTAAATTTGGATGCGTTTTGCCAATAATCAGGTACAATACATCTGGTTCTTTTTTGACAATTTTTGCCAAAGCCTGTAAACCGGTTTCGATGTTTTTTCCTTCGCCCAAAAGTCCAAAAGTTGATAATACAATTTTGTTTTGAATATCGAATTTAGCTTTTGCCTGTTCCGGAGTTTCATAGATTACAATATGAGTTCCGTGTTGTACACAAGTAATTATTTCTTCATTAACATCGTAGTCTTTTATCAAAATTTCTTTTGACTGGTTAGTCATTACAAAAACAGAATTGCTGTAGCTTAAAAGTAATTTTACAAAGGTTTTTAATTCCTCATTTGGATTAGGAATAACGCTGTGAAAAGTATAAGTAACCGGTTTTTTTACCGTATTTAAAAAGTCTAGCAAATGATCTCCGTAATTCCCTCCAAATAAACCAAATTCATGCTGAATGTGAACTAATTTTACACTCTTATCTTTATTGATTTCTTCGGCAACTTTTGTATATTCTGCTCTGTCTTTTGTATTTAATGTAAAGGCTTGTGTTGGGTTTGCTTTTGGCTTATCGACCAATTCGCAAATTTCACAAGTTATCGATTTACCAAAAACACTGGTAATTCCTTTAATGGTATCTTGAGTATAAGTTGCGATTCCGCATTGCGTTGGCGGAAATGTAGAAAGAAAAACAATTTTCGATTTATTTGATATCTTCTTCATGGGAGTTCAATTTTAATTCGGTTAATAAGTCGTTTAGGTTCAGAGAAGCCACCGCAATCTTATCATCGGCGGCACCATAATAAATATATAATTGGTCATCAAAAATGGCAGTTCCGGTTGGAAAAACCACATAATTTATATAACCATGTCTTTCATAATATTCTGATGGCGTAATAATTGGTTTTGTTAATCTTCCAATCACTTTACTGGGATCATTTAGATCTAATAAAGCGGCGCAGGCATGATAAACAAGACCTTTTTCGCGTCTTTCGGCAGCGTGATAAATCAACAGCCATCCATCTTTTGTTTCAATTGGCGGAGCTCCCGGTCCAATATGACTTGTTTCGTGTTCAAATTTGGGCTCCATTACAATATAATCAGGCAGGTTTTTAAGGTAATCTTTCCAAAAATCTACCGTCAGGTCTTTTTTCTTTTCAAATGAAAAAAATTGAATTGAAGGAAATAAGCGGTGTAAAGCCACAAATTTTCCGTTTATTTTTTTAGGAAACAGAACAACGTTTTTGTCCCATACTAATAAATTTTCCTTTATTGTTTCGCTCAAAGGATAATTTCGGGCAGTATTAAAAGCCAATATACTTGCAACACTTGGATTTTGTAAATGTTTGCGGATCAAATTGGTGAATTCGTGTAAAATGAATTTTGGAGTTATAATTCCTTTCTTTTTAAACGAAGTCAAATCTTTTGATACTGCTACAGCTCCGCAGGCATTTATTCCATCGTAAGTAACATAAGTCATATAATACTTATCATCGATTTTAGTAATTCGGGGATCTTCTACACCATGAATTTCATAAATATATTCCGGTACAAAAAAGGGTTCGCTTCGACGTTCAACTAAAGTTGTCGGCCCCTCGAATCTACAATATCCAATGGTTGAAAAATTTCCTCTTTTTGCAGCTCTGTAAAACATATGAACGCTGTTTCCATCTTGATATATGGCAGGATTTAAAACACCCAATTCCTCAAAAGACCGGTCTGTTTTCTCTAAAATGACACCCAGTTTTACTGCTAAAGTGTTTTGAGTAGTTACTGCTTCCATATCTAAATTTCTATAGGTTAAAATTACCTTGGGAACAGAGGGGCGATTAACTCAATCGATCAAAAAATTAACTCTAAAGCATTTACATGGGAATTGTATAAGGTTGAAACTGAAATTCTAAAAAGTACTGATAAAATTATGATTTGTAGTTGATTGCGCTAAAAAATATAGCATTTGAGTTAATTGTTTTTGTAAGTAAACAGGAACTTTGAGATACAAACAAATCAGACTTTATAAAAAGTCCTATTTTTTAACTTAAAATTGAATATTATGTTACGTTGGACAGTCACATTTATAATTCTAGCTATAGTAGCGGGAATTTTTGGTTTTGGAGGAATAGCTGCCGGAGCCGCCAGTATCGCAAAAATTTTATTCTTTATATTCTTGGTTTTATTTGTTATTTCATTAATAAGCGGAAGAAGCAGAGTTTAAGATTTAGTTTTAATCTAAAAAAATAAAAAAGCGAAATTAACTATTGAAGTTTGATTTCGCTTTTTTTAATGTCTTTTCAGAATATCTAAGAAAACCAGAATATAAAATAGTTTTAGATTTTGATTTTATATTTAGAGTTTAGTTATATACTCAAAAATATTGTTTAACTGATGTGTATGCCTTTGTGTATGTACTAAAGCAAAATCAATCCATTCGTACATTGTGAATTTATCAAAACCGGGAACCTGAAAATCCAGACAAGTAAGCGTTAAATCATATTTTGATGCCGAGTCTAACAATTCTGATTCAATTTTGAGCAATTTTATATTCAAAGCATTTTTGCTGTATTCTTTTTTTTCAGGCTGAAGAAAAACAGGAGCATCCATTTTTATATTGAAGTTTAAAAATAGACCGTCAATATCCTTGATTTTTTCGTCGGGTTTTCGGGTTGTTTTTTCGGTATTGCCCGCAAATAATTCCGGAAATCCGGAACAAGCCAGAATAATATGCTGTACGACCTGTCCGGCAGTCCAGCTTCCTTGATAGGGAATGAGATTTAATTCGCTTTCAGAAAATTTAGAAAGTATATCATTTAATTTTTTAAATGTTTCAACAATATCTTTTTGAACGTTTGTATTCATATCATTGCTTTTAAATTGATTATTGTACAGATGTTATCCACCATACATTTCCAAACGGATCTGTTACACCGCAGGTTCTGCCATACTCCTTATTGCTTAATCCCATTAAAGAACTTGCTCCGTTTTCAATTGCTTTTTTATAAGTTTCATCAGCATTGGGAACATAAACAAATAAGTGAGAGGTTTGTTTTGACCAGTCGGGTATTACATCTGTAATCATTATTGTGCTTCCATTTAAAGTAATTTCAGCATGTATAATAGTTCCATCTTCACGTACAGATTTTGTATTGGTTTCTGAAGCTCCAAAAACTTTTTTGGTAAAGTCGATAAATTTTGATGCGCCTTGTAAAATCAAATACGGCATTATAGTTTGATGTTCTGCAGGAATATTCATTTTGAAATATTTTAAAATTTAGGATTTTAAAATTACGATTTTTTATATTAATATTTTGTAAATCAGTAAATTATGATTTATAAAAGTGCTTCGCAATGAAAACCGTACGAATTTAGAAGTTCGATTATTTTAGGATTTGAAATAGAAGCACCATGAACACGCAGGATTTTATCGCAGTCTTCAAGGTCAAAATTGATCGCACTGTTAGGGAAATGTTCAAGAAGTTTCCCTACAATCATTATAGATTCTTCCACTTCCTGAACATTTGTTTTGAAAACTTCTATCATCGTTTGCAGTTTTTACAAAGCGATATTTTTGTATCGCTCTATTTTATGATAATAGATATAAGAAATTGCCAGAATCACTAAAAAGATTAGTGGGAAGAAACTTTGAAAATTGATTCCGTCTACCGCAAAATGACTGATTGAAGCAAATATAAAATCGAAACCAAATCCGGCATACGCCCATTCTTTTACATTTTTAGGAACCGATGGAATAACTAAAACCAAAACACCCAGAATTTTGAAAATTACAAGAGCATTTCCAAAATATTCAGGATAGCCTAAATGTCTGATTCCTTCTTTGGCCAATTCTGTCTGTGAAGTCAAAGCCGGCATAACACCTTCGAATAGAAAAATAATAGTAGTCGTAATCCAAAAAATAATTTTTGCTTTTTTCATGTGGTTTATTTTTAAATAGTTATCAGTTAATGTATTACAAATGTACTATTCTTATTTTTTCATGAAACAGCTATTTCCGACTATTTTAGGGGCATTTGAGACATTTTGATTTTAGATTTTTATTTAGAATAACCACATAGTTTGTCATCCTGACAAAAAATGCAAAAAAGATGGTATTTGATATTTACGTAAGCTGATAATTCGTAATCGTAAACAAATCCTCGAAACCCAATCTGGTATAAATTCCTTTTCCAAGAGCAGATGCTTGTAATTGTGCATATTCACAATTGGCATCAATGGCTTCGTTGATGGCAAATTTCATGATTTCTTCTGCGAAACCTCTTTTGCGCATTTCAGGAATAACGCCGACACCGTGAATTCCCATTGTTTTTTCAGTTTGAAAAAGTGTCAGCGTTCCAATCGCTTTTCCTTCAAAATGCACTAAATAAAACTTCACATTTTTATAATTGTGAACCAAAGTTTCTTTGCTGATTATATAACTGAAAGAAAGCGGATAAATATCTGACCAGGTTTTGGCATCTTCTTCATTTAAAACTCTTTTAAAAGTGAGATTGTTTTGAAGCGGTAATTTTTCTCCCAGTTTTAAAACCATTGCAACAAGCTGAATACGGATATTAAAACCATTTTTTTCAAAAATTTCCTTAGAACTGCTTCCAAAAATATCCCAGTACGGAATAACTAAGCCTGGTTTTTTTTCCATGATTTCCTGAATCTGCGGAAAGTTTTCTTCGGTAATATCTTCTCGAAACCATAATCTATTTGGCCAGCCTGAGTTTTTGATACGAGAAACCTCAAAAGGATCGTTTTTATGATAAGAAAGGAGAGGAGCTGCAACGGTTTTCCAAAGAGTGGTTAGGTTGTCAATATTGTCTTTGATGAGGTTTATAGGGTTCATTGTAAATGACGAGTTTGAATTATACTGACAAAGGTAAATTGAGTTTTTCAGAAAAGCCTTTACATATGTTGATTTACAAATCTTTTTCCAAACTTTTTCTAATTCGGCTTAACTGCGTGGGCGTAATACCCAAGTGCGAAGCAATATGCAGTAACGGAACACGATCTGCAATAGTGGGATGTTTCTCCAAAAGATTAACATATCTTTCTGTTGCGTTCTGCATAACCAACGCCACTTCTCTTTGTTCTTTTTCGATAATCCAGTTTTTCTCTAAATGAGCAATATAGAAGTTTTTGAGATCGTCGTTTTGGTAGATCAGCTCCATATATTTTTTATAGTTTATATTGATTACAATAGAATCTTCTAAAGCTTCAATTGTAAAATTAGAGGGAGTCTGGAGCATCAGCGAAACTTTAGAACCCGCAAAATAATTTTCAAGAAAAAGGTTTTTGTTATAGAAATTTCCTTGTTCATCTGTGATAAAAGCTCTCAAAATTCCTTTTGCAATAAAATGAAGATTTTTAGCAATTTCTCCGTTTCCTAATAGTATTTCTCCTTTTTTAAGGATTTGGAAATTTGTGGTGCTTTCAATCTGTTTCCAAGACTGATCAGAAAGCGGGTAGTAGCTTTCGATGGTTTGTTTTAATTGATTGAGGTATTTCTGTTGGTCAGATGTCATTTTATTTTTGCTTTTGCGAAAGACTAAAATTAGATAAGTTTTTTGTTTGATGCAAACTGAATAATGGCTCTCGCAAAGTAGCAGAGGCGCAAAGTTATTTAAGGATTTATTTCACGCAGATTTAAAATGATTTAAGCAGATTTGCGCAGAATTTAATATACTTAAAAAAAAATCTGCTTAAATCTGCTTAAATCTGCGTGAAAAACAAACCTTTGCGACTTCGCGTCTTTACGAGAAACAAAAAAACTTTTGCGTCGTTGGCGGTTAAGTTAAACTAAAAAACGCCATGAAACCCAAAGGTCTCACAGCGTTTTCATCTCAAAAAATAAATAATTAACGGGTAATGTAACGGGTATTATTTCCAGCCTCCGCCTAGAGCGCGGTACAAATCTGTATTGGCTGTAAGTTGTTGTCTTTTGATATCAGCAAGTTCAAGTTCGCTTTGCAATAAATTGGCCTGCGCCGTTAAAACTTCAAGATATTCTGCCATACCATTTTTGAATAAAAGGTTTGCATTTTTAATCGCTTGCTGCAGCGTTTTTACTTTTTCTTTTAAGAAAGTTTCCTGTTGTTGTAATTTCTCTACTTTAACCAAAGCATCAGAAACTTCGCTTACAGCAACTAAAACAGATTGTCTAAAGCTTAAAACTGCTTTTTCTCTTTCTGCAACAGCGATATTATATTGTGTTCTTACTCTTTTGTTATTTAAAAGAGGCTGTGTTAATCCGCCTGCAACAGTTCCGAATAATGAAGCCGGAATGTTGAACCAATTGCTGGTTTCGAAAGAGTTTACGCCGCCTTGAGCCGTAATTCTGAGAGCTGGGTATAAATCCGCTTTCGTGATACCGACATTTGCGTTGGCAGCTTTAAGCGCCAATTCGGCACTTTTTACATCAGGTCTTCTGCTTACTAATGAAGACGGAATTCCGATTGCGTTATTGTTTTTAACTTCAATAGCGCTTAAGCGAATTGTTCTTTCTTTTGAATCAGGAAATGAACCTGTTAAAACACTCAAAGCATTTTCCTGAATTGCAATGTTTTGTTCCAATAATGGAATCAATTGCGCTGAGTTTAATTTTTGTGCTTCCGATTGTTGAATCGCTAAAGTAGTTACCTGACCAGCATCGTATTTTAATTTGATAATATTGGTTGTACTATCGTTTAAACGAAGATTTTGTCTGGCAATATCCAATTGTGCGTCCAGCATCAAAAGATTATAATATCCTCTAGAAACATTAGCAACAATATTGGTCTGCAATGCTTTTTTTACTTCTTCAGATTGAAGATATCCTGCGTAAGCCCCTTTCTTTTGGTTTCTGATCTTTCCCCAAATATCAGCTTCCCAAGAAAGAGAAGCTCCAGCAGAATAGTCGTCAATATGTTTAGCTCCAATTGCCTGATTTAAGTTTAATCCCGTAAAACTATTGTCAGACGGATTGCTCGTACTTGCGTTTACAAACAAGTTTACCTGAGGTACATTTCCCCATTTTGATTGTGTAAAGCGGTATTGAGCAATTTCGATGTTCTTTTCGGCAATCTGAAGGTCGTTGTTTCTTGCAACGGCACTGTCAATTAATTTTATAATATCTTTTTCGGTAAAGAAGTTTTTCCACTCCACATCGGCAATACTGGTTGTATCACTCGAAACTGATGCATTCCTGAAATTTTCAGGAAATGCATCTTTTGGAGTTTCAATATCCTTCGAGACTTTACAGGATATTAAAGTCGTGATCAGAATGGCGAAGGTCACGATTTTGGTTATATGATTTTTCATTGTTTTTTTATTAAATTTTTTATCCGTTGGGTTTAGTTTTTTTAAACACATAGAAACATAGTTTGTAGAGGCATTAAAAAAGGCGTTTCACTTATTTTAAATGCACATAGTTTTCTATGTGTGGAAACTGGTTTCTTTTATTCTCTTTTTTCGAGACAATCCCGATAGCTATCGGGACTATGTTTCTATATGTTTAATTTTTTTCTCAACAAATTAGATCTCTGTACAAGTATCTTTTCTAGTTTCTAGATCTCTTGATATTCTGTACGATATATATCCGATGCCAAATATGATGGCGACAAGAATAGTTGTTATATAGTTTTCCATTTATTATTTTTCTTCGTTATGAATTACGGCGATTGGTTTTCCGCTCACTTTTTCTTGTAAATGCTGGAAGATGATGAATAAAACAGGAATGATAAACAATCCTAGAATTACTCCCGAAAGCATCCCTCCAGCTGCTCCGATACTGATGGAGTGGTTACCTTGTGCTGATGGACCTTTGGCACTCATCATTGGCACTAAACCTACCACAAAAGCAAGAGACGTCATGATAATTGGTCGCAAACGTAATTTTGCTGCCATGATTGAAGCTGCTACTAAACCTTGTCCTGATCTTCTTCGCTGCGCCGCAAATTCCACAATCAAGATGGCATTTTTGGCGAGAAGTCCGATAAGCATGACAAGAGCAACTTGTACGTAAATGTTGTTTTCAATTCCAGTTAAACCAATAGCAACGAATACTCCAAAAATACCTGCAGGGATTGACAAGATTACTGCAAGAGGCAAAATGTAACTTTCGTACTGTGCGGCAAGTAAGAAATAAATGAATATCAAACACAGTAAGAATATTGTTGCCGATTGCCCTCCTGACGAAATCTCCTCACGAGTCTGGCCCGAGAATTCAAACCCGTAACCTGCAGGTAATTGTTGTGCTGCTACTTCTTCAATGGCTTTAATGGCGTCTCCGGAACTAAATCCAGGTTTCGGAATCGCATTAATAGAAATTGAGTTAAATAAATTATATCTGGAAGCGGTTTCAGAGCCATAAATACGAGTCAGTTTTACTAATGTATTTATTGGTACCATTTCGCCAGTTTTGTTTTTTACAAAAACTCTGTCAATTGCTGTTGGATCAGCTCTGTCTTCGATATCGGCCTGAACAACCACACGGTAATATTTACCAAATCGGTTAAAGTCAGATGCCTGTGCGCTACCAAAGTAAGCCTGCATGGTTTGTAAAATGTCTTTTACATTAACACCCAATTGATTTGCTTTTTCATCGTTAACCTCTAATTGCAATTGAGGATAATCAGCTTTGAAAGAAGTAAAGGCAACGGCAATTTCCGGACGTTTCATTAATTCGCCGATAAAGTTTTGAGAAATACCGCTGAATTTATCCAGTTTTCCTCCTGTTTTATCCTGAAGAACTAAATCTAAAGCCTCAACGTTACTAAATCCGGGAACAGTTGGGAAACTGAATACGAAGAAACTTCCGCCAGAAATAGCGCCCAGTTTACCACGAACCTGATTCATGATTTCGTCGATGTTTTTTACTTCGCCGCGTTCTTCGTTTGGTTTAAGCAATACGAATACAACAGCAGAAGATGGACTTGTAGAGTTGGTCAATAAGTTGAAACCTGAAATTGCGGTTACAAATCGTGAAGCGTCTAATGCTTTTAGAGTATTCTCAGCTTCAGTCATTACTTTTTGAGTTCCGTCTAATGATGTTCCAGATGGCGTATTTACTGCAATCGCAATAAATCCTTGATCTTCTGTTGGAATAAACCCTTGAGGAGTTGTTTTTACCATTATCACTGTTGCCAATGTAATTAAAGCCAATCCGCCTAAACTCAACCATTTTCTTCTAATTAAGAATTTAAGTCCGCCTGTGTAACGGTTTGTCAACGATTCAAAACTGCTGTTGAAAGCGGTAAAGAATTTCTCTTTAAATCCTTTTTTCACATAAGGCGCGTCGTGATCGTGAGCTCCGTGATTATCTTTTAAAAATAATGCCGCAAGCGCTGGGCTTAATGTTAAGGCATTTACAGCCGAAATTACAATTGCAATCGCCATCGTAAAGGCAAACTGACGATAGAAAACTCCTGTTGAGCCTTCCATAAAACCAACCGGCAGGAATACAGCAGCCATTACCAGCGTAATCGAGATAATAGCACCCGTTATTTCGTGCATTGCTTCATGGGTTGCGATTTTTGGAGACAAACGTTTATGCTCCATTTTCGCATGCACCGCTTCGACTACCACAATGGCATCATCGACCACAATACCAATCGCCAGAATTAATGCGAAAAGCGTTAAAAGGTTGATCGAAAATCCGAATAACTGCATGAAGAAGAACGTTCCTAAAATTGCTACAGGTACAGCAATAGCCGGGATTAATGTTGATCTAAAATCTTGCAAGAAGATAAATACCACAATAAATACCAGTATAAAAGCTTCTAGTAATGTATGCTCAACCTGTTCGATAGACTGGTCAAGAGATACTTTTGTACTATAGAAAATATTGTGTTTTATACCTTTTGGAAAATCTTTAGAAGCCTTTTCCATCATTTTATTAATGGCAATCTGAATATCATTTGAGTTAGATCCAGCTAACTGAATAACCCCAATTACAATTCCTTTTTTACCATTTAAACGAGTTAAACTGTTATAAGAGTAAGCACCAAGTTCAACTCTGGCTACATCTTTTAAGCGAAGTACTGAACCATCTGCATTAGAACGTATAGCAATATTTTCATAATCCTCTGGTTTAGTTAATTTCCCTTTGTATTTAATAACGTATTCAAAAACTTCTTTGCTTCGCTCTCCAAATTTACCCGGAGCCGCTTCTAAACTTTTGTCCTGAATAGCGCCCATAACTTCGCTTGGCGTTACTTTATAAGTTGACATTTGTGTTGGATTTAACCAAACACGCATAGAGTAATCTTTTACACCGCCAAAAATACTGGCAGAACCTACACCCGGAATACGTTTTAGTTCCGGAATAATATTAATCTGTGCATAGTTGGCAACAAATGTCTGATCGTATTTTGCTTCATCATCAGTGTACATACCAATTGCCATGATGAAACTGTTTTGTTGTTTTGCCGTAACAATACCTTGCTGTACAACCTCGGCAGGAAGCTGGCTGGTTGCCTGAGCAACGCGGTTTTGTACGTTTACCGCAGCCTGATCGGCATCTGTACCCAGTTTAAAGAAAACTGTAATAGCCAAGGTACCGTCGTTACTGGCTGTAGAACTCATGTAAGTCATGTTTTCTACACCATTTATAGATTCTTCGATAGAAGGTGCCACAGAACGTAAAACCGTTTCTGCGTTAGCTCCCGGATATACCGCCGTTACCAAAACCGATGGAGGCGCAATATCAGGAAACTGTTGTAAAGGCAGTTTAGTTAAACCTAATACCCCCAGAATTACCAATAAAATGGAAATTACAGTTGCCAGTACAGGTCTTTGTATAAATATTTTGAACATTGTGTTTTAGAATTATTTTTTATTAGTTACTTCGGCAACTTTAGTTGATTTTTCAGGCTGAATCGCTTGACCATCCTGAAGTTTGTCAATACCGCTTAACACGATTTGGTCACCCGTTTTTACACCTTCTTTAATTAAATAATTGGTACCGCTTTTACCCACAACTGTAATAGGCATTTTAGTTACTTTGTTGTCTTTGCCTACAGTGAAAACAAATACTTTGTCCTGCATTTCAACTGTAGCAGACTGTGGTACTAAAATCGCATCGTCGTGCTGTAATCCTAAACGGATTCTTCCTGTGTTTCCAGAACGTAATGTTCCGTTTGCATTTGGGAATGTTGCTCTAATCGTGATTGCTCCTGTAGTTTTATCAAACTGACCGTCAACCATATCAATTTTTCCGGTTTGTGGATAAGCATTGTTATCAGCCAAGATCAAAGTAACCGGAGGTAATTTTTTGATTTTATCACCAAGTGAACTTCCTTTGTATTGCTCTTTAAAGTTGATGAAATCTGTTTCGCCTAAAGAGAAATAAGCAAATACTTCGTGAACGTCTGATAAAGTTGTTAAAGGTTCAACATCAGATGCAGAAACTAAACTTCCTTGTTTTTTAGGTAATCTTCCAATGTATCCGCTCACTGGAGCTGTTACGTTAGTATATCCTAAATTGATTTTAGCAGAACCTACCATTGCTTTTGCCTGCTCGATATTGGCAGCAGCAATTTTTTGAGAAGCTTTAGCTGTTTTTAACTGATAATCAGAAACTACTTTGTTTTGCACTAGCGGAGTCAGTTTATCAACTTCTAAATTAGCGTTGATTAAAGCTGCTTCTGCTGCGTGTAGACTTGCTAAAGCATTGTTTAACTGCTCACGAAACGGACGCTCATTGATTTTAAATAAACTTTGTCCTTTACTTACATAAGCACCTTCGTCAACAAAAATTCTGTCAAGGTTTCCGCTAACCTGCGGGCGAATTTCAACATCTACGGTTCCTTGTATAGATGCTGGATATTCAGCATCAGTAGTTGTGTTTGCGCTTGTGATAGCTAAAACTGGTAAAACCGGTGGCGGCGGGGCAGTAGGCGCTTGATTTTTGTCGCCACAGCTGCTTAATACTAAGGCCAGAATAAAACTGGTTATAATTACATTTTTCATTTTCATAGTGGTTTTAATTGGTTGAACATTTTCTCGGATAAAATTCTTTGGTATTCTGGCATTCTCGGGATTCATATTTAATTGAATTAAATTATCTAACGTTGTTAAGTAAAAGTGCGCAAATTTCTATACAGTAAGCCTTTCCAATTCTATTTCGAATCAGTATTAAATTATCTAACGATGTTAAGTAAAAGTCTAAAAAAAGAGCTTTTATTACTTTTATTAAATTTTCTAACAGTGTTAAGCGAAAGTTATAAAAAAAAGGATTTTATATTATCCCGTTTAAATCATTTTACACTGTTAAGTAAAATTGAAAATTTTTTTATTGTATAGATTTGATGATACCAGTAATGGCATCTTTCAAAATCTGGGCATTTATTGTTTCTAAAATATCACTTTTGTTAATGATGTTTATGGCGATTAAACCATGAATAACAGAAAAGAAAGTAAAATATTTTTGCTTTATGATATCTTCACTAGGATTGCTGTCTTTCATAATTTCAGCAATAACACCAGTAAACAATTTGTAAGGTGCTTCCTGAGCCGAACATCGCTGTGCACAGCAGGTCATTTGAACACCAAACATAAGTTGATACATTTCAGTATTAGTAAAAGCGAAATCCCAATAAGTCATCCACATGGCTTCTAACTGATCTTCGGGTTTTTCAAACTTGTTTTTCGCAGTCTGTAACTCTTTTGCCAGTTTAATAAAACCTTTGCCTGTCAGTTCTTCTAGTATTGCTTCTTTGTTCGAGAAATATTCATAAATAATAGGAGCAGTATATTCAATTCTGTCGGCAATTTTACGCATACTCAAACCATTCCAGCCTTCATCTTTTACGATATCATAAGCAGCGCCAAGGATATTATTCCTTGTCTCTTCTTTTTGTCTTAAAATTCGATCTTTGCTAGCCATTGTATTCAAGTATTAAATCGTTTAACACTGTTAGGCAAATGTATGGCGGATTTTCGAATTTCAAAATATTTTTATCATAATATTTTCTTATCGTGCAATAAGCGTTTTTGAAATTCTTTGCAAACCCTCTATTTTATTGAGATTTTTAGTGATGTGATTTTTTTGATAAGCAGAAGTTTTTCGGTTTTTCATGACCATTTGCCGCTCTGCATTATATTTTTTGTGGTGAACCCCACCACAAAAAGATGCCATTTCGATCGGGTCTGGGCGAGAACGTATATTTTTTATTAGAACTTTATCAAAGTTTTAAACTTGATAATGTTAGCACGAACAATTTCCGCTTATTAAAATTCCCGACGAGCGACGTATTAATAGTTATAAATATAAAAAATATTTCACCCCGCTGGGGTTCTGTCAAAATGGATTAATTGTTTCTATAAATATTTCGTCCCGCTGGGACTTGCTGTAGAATACTTATTTCGGGTTATTAAAATTCCAGAGGAATGAAATATTCTATAAATATTTCATTCCTCTGGGACTTTTGTAGAAAATGATTTTAATTTTGAGTTTGTCATTTTGAGGAAGGAAGGATCACACTCGTAAATCAACGAAGATTAGAATTTCACAAATAAACAGAGTACAAAAAAGGATGCAAAATCTTTGTCAGGCTGAGCGAAGTCGAAGCCCCACAATGATAATCGACAATCAAAAAATCGAATTGACTACTAGGCAAGAAGATTTTACAAGTCATATTTCTTTTTAAAATCCTTATAAATATATTCTGCTTCAATATATAGTCTATTATCTTGATTAATTTGTCTATCTAAAATTTCCTGTTGATTAGAAGATAATTTATAAGGATTTACTTTTGTATTGTTCAAATATTTTTTAATACTTCTTTTCATAATTTAATAATTGCATATTTATTAACGACAGATTTTATTTTTTTATAAAGCTCAATAAATTATTTTCGTAACATTACAATAAAAAAAATGAAAACGCTGACTCTCCTAAAAATCACAATTGCTGTTTTATTTTTCCAGCAGACTTTCTCTCAGGAAACTAAAAAAGAAACCACAGCACCACAATACACAATCGAAAACTGTGTCAATCATTTTGAAATAGACAAAGCCACGAAAACCAAAGCAGGTTACCAATATTGGTTTGGTGACAAAAACTTCACTCAGGAAAACACATTAAAAATGAGCATTGTCGAACCTGGAAAATCGACACATGCGCCGCATCATCATCCCGAAGAAGAATTTTTCTACATCTTAGAAGGCACAGCCGAATTTTACCTTGACGGAAAAACCAAAACCGCCGGCCCCAATACCAGTTTTTACTGTCCGTCGAATATGGAACATGGAATTAAAAATGCTGGAAATACCGATTTGAAATATTTGGTTATTAAAAAGGATTTGAGATAACATTATCAACCCTTTTTCTATTGACATAAATAATAACAGGATTTCTGCCATCAAGTTCTCTTTTATTGCGTCCATGCAAACCTATTTCTGCCATATCTGGAGTTTTCCAGTTTATTTCTTTTGGATTTACATAGGTATACATTCCGTAGCAATGTCCGGAAATAATCCAGCCTTCAGTCTTTTTTAAGTCGGTGATATCAAAATCTTCTGATGGAGTTTGCACATAAACGGGGCCGAAATCTTTCATTAATTTTATGGCTTCATTTTCTATATCGGGAATAGTTTCGGCGTGATCAAAAATTATATACGTTCCGTTTTGGAATAAAACCCAATCCTGACATTTTTCATTTATACTAAGTCTGACTTTATTCAGCAGCTCAGTTTTATCTATTTCATCTGTTTTTTGATTGTCTGCTTTCTTTTTCATAAAAAGAGAATTTAATAGCATTATTGCTTTGTCATTTCATTGTAATGGGGGATTTTTGATTGTGGTATTATTTATAAAAACACCTTTGGACAAACTGCCAAAGGTGCTTTTTTCAATTTATATAGAAGTAAGATTAAGATTCGGTATTGCTTGTATCTTTTTTGCGGTAAACGAGATAAAAAACCTGAGGTAAAACCGTTAATGAAAGAATCATACAGGTTATAAGTCCGCCTACGATCATGATCGCC
This sequence comes from Flavobacterium sp. KACC 22758, assembly GCF_028736135.1. Lineage (NCBI taxonomy): Bacteria > Pseudomonadati > Bacteroidota > Flavobacteriia > Flavobacteriales > Flavobacteriaceae > Flavobacterium > Flavobacterium sp. KACC 22758. Next base: position 3,585,204 of record NZ_CP117878.1, on the reverse strand, counting down.
AGCGGTTTTTGAACTTCAGAACCCATCCCTGTCGATAAAGCAGCAGGTAATAATCCTAAAGAACCCATTAAGGCAATCATAACAATTGGACGAATACGGCTGTGAATTCCCTCTGAAATAGCATCTCGTAAATGCATTCCGGCACGCATATTTTCCTTAATCATTCCGATGAGGACAATACTGTCAATCGCGCTGACCCCAAAAAGGATGATAAATCCAATTCCTGCCGAGATTCCGAAAACGGTTCCTGTTACCCAAAGCGATATGAATCCTCCAATAAAGGCATACGGCATGGCACTTACGGCAATCATGGTGTCTTTGAAATTGCCAAAGTTGAAATACAGCAGACATAAAATAAGAATCAATACAACGGGTACAATCATCGCTAATTGTTTAGAAGCTCTTTCTTTACTTTCAAATTCTCCCGCCCATTTCATGACGTTTTCTTTTGGAAGTTTAACTTCGGCTGCTACTTTTTTCTGAGCTTCTTCGATCGTGCTTCCCAAATCTCGTCCTTCAATACTAAAACCTACGGCAATGTAGCGGCTGTTTCCTTCGCGGTAAATAAAAGTTGGCCCGGTTTTGTATTCTACGGTTGCAATTTCTTTTAAAGGCACTTTTTTTCCATTCATTGTTGGAATCAGGATGCCTTCGATTTTTTCTTTAGAATCACGGTATTCTTTTTCAAAACGCAGGGTAATATCAAAGATTTTTTCGTCATCATAAAATTTTGTTGCAGCCTGCCCGCCAATCGTCATTCTGATAACTGCCTGTGCATCGGCAGTTGTTACGGCATAACGTGCCATTTTTTCGTCTTCAAGCTGAATTCTCAATTCGGGCAGTCCAATATTTTTATAAACGTTAATGTCTTCGATTCCTTTTACGTCTTTAATCGAATTAGCAACTTTTGCCGCCATTTCTTCCATTTGAAAAAGATCGCTTCCGAAAATCTTAATGGCCAGCGGACTTTTTACTCCTGCTACATATTCTTCAACATTATCCTGAATAGGCTGACTGAAACCAAAGGCAATCCCGGGATATACATCGAGAACTTTTTTGATTTCGGCAATCAGTTCTTCTTTGCTGATGTCGTGTTTCCATTCGTCTTTGTGTTTTAATTCGATATGGAATTCGATATTAAAAAATCCTGTTGGATCGGTTCCGTCATTTGGTCGTCCCGTCTGCGAAAGCACAAATTTTACCTCTTCAAACTTTCGGATCTTGGTTTTCATTTCTTTTGTCAAACGAACCGATTCATCCAAATTGATACTATTAGGAAGCGTTGCTCTTACATAAATAGCACCTTCATTCAGCTTCGGAATAAATTCTGATCCGTAAAATGCAAATCGTACACAGCAAACTGCCAATAAAGCCAGAAACGAATAAACCGTTAATTTACGGTGTTTGGTACTCCATTTAAAAAGATTGAACAAATTGGTTCTAAAGAAACGCGAAATCATGTTTTCTTTTTCGACAATGTTTTTCGTCAGCATCACTTTACACATTGCTGGCACGTAGGTAAGTGATAAAATCAGCGAACCTAATAAGGCGTAACCTAGAGTAAAGGCCAGGGGAGAGAACATTTTTCCTTCTACTTTCGTAAATGAGAAAATTGGCATTAATGCGACAATCAAAATAATCAGGGCGAAGAAAATATAGGTAGCCACACTTCCGACGCTTTTCTTGATTAATCCCATTTTACTCATATTGTTAAAGCATTCCATTCCCACTTTATGAGCTTTCTTTTCTAAAGAAACGAACACATTTTCTACAATAACCAATGTTCCTTCGAGCAGTAATCCGAAATCGAGCGCTCCCATAGAAATCAAGTTCGCAGGAAGTCCCTGAATTCGCAACATTACAATTGCAAACAAAAACGAAAGTGGAATCACAGTCGCTACAATCAACGAGGTACGCCAATTGTAAAGGAAAACAAACACAATCAATGAAACAAGTAAAACCCCTTCGATTAAGTTTTTGGTTACCGTTTTTACGGTTGTATTGACCAATTCGGTACGGTCAATAAACGGTACGATTTTAACATTATCTGGAAGAACCCTTTCATTCAATTCGTTCAAACGTTCTTTTAATCTGCCAATAACTTCTCCCGGATTTTCTCCTCGAAGCATTACAACGATTCCTTCTACAACATCATCATTTCCGTCTAGACCTACTTGTCCTAATCTTGGTTTTGCCGAAATCGAAACCTCGGCTACATGTTTTACTAAAACTGGTGCTCCGCCTTTGGTTTCAATTAATATATTGCCAATATCTTCGACTTTATTAATTAAGCCGACACCTCGTACAACATACGCCTGATCGCCTCGATTAATGACATCTCCGCCCACATTGATATTACTTTTTGAAACAGCTTCATAAACATCTAATGCCGATAAATTGTAATTTTCAAGTTCAGTTGGGTTGATTTTGATTTCGAACATTTTTTCTTCACCTCCAAAACTCACCACATCGGCAACTCCGGGAACAGAAACCAATTCCCGCTCGATAACCCAATCCTGAATGGCTTTTATTTCCTTAATAGGAAGATCACTTTTTATAACGTATCTAAAGATTTCTCCCGTTGCTCCAGACGGCGGATCGATCTCAACATCGGCACCTTCTGGAAGATCCAGTCCGTTAAGACGGTTTGAAGCATATTGCTGTGCATAGAAATCCTCAACTCCGTCATCAAATAAAACCGTAACGACTGATAATCCAAAAAGAGAAATAGAACGTACTTCTGCCTTTTTTGGAATCGTATTCATTTGTTTGGATATCGGAAGCGTGATGAATTTTTCTACTTCTTCGGCACTTCGTCCAGGCCACTGCGTAATAATTCTGGCCCTTGTATTGGTTACATCGGGAAATGCTTCTATGGGCGTATGAATGTAACTCACAATTCCTGCAACCAGTAAAATGGCTGTAAAAAAGAATATAATAAGCGAGTTTTTCAAGGAAAAAGCAACCAGACCTTGTACAAATTTTTTCATGTCTTGTATTGTGTTTATCCGTTTTTAAGGATGCTTAGTTTTTTAATCTTTCGTAAATCAGGAGCTGGTTTTTGGTAATTACCTTTTCTCCTTCATTTACACCTTTATCAAAATAAAGCCAGCTGTTGTTTTTTAAAACGGGGTTTATTTCTCTGGTTTCGATTGTGCAATCGTTTTTGTAGATTAAAATGTAATCGCGGTTGTTGTCGAAAATAGCTGCTTTTGCAGGAATAGCTGCCAGTTCTTCACCGCCTTTACTTTTATCGATTGTAATATCGGCTGTCATTCCCGGTTTTAATTTCATGTTTCGGTTGTCCATTACAATTCGTGCTTTTAAAACGTGTTCATCGGCATCAAAAACTTTAGACATCATATTGATTTTTCCTTTAAAAATTTCTCCAGGATAAGCTGGCGTCGTTACATCGACCTGCATGTTTTCGCTGATGTTTTTAAGATTACTGGTATAAACATTTACCAAAACCCAGATTTCTTTTAAATCAGAAATGGTGAATAATGGATCGCTTTCGTTTGTAATCTGCATTCCCGGGCTGATATTTTTATCTACAATAAAACCTTCTGTTGGTGCTTTGATTTGAAAAACAGCTCTTTCACTGCTTGCGCTGAACATTGCCAGATTGGCCCTTACGTTTTCTAAAGAAGATTTTAAAACATCCAGTTCGCTTTGTGCCTGCAATAAATCTTTTTGAGAAGAAATTCCATCTTCAAACATCGATTTTGTGGCTTGTAAATTGCGCTGTGCTACAGTTATCTGCGATTGCAGCGATTTACTTTCAGACTGCATGCTGTTTAGTTCTGTACTTTTTATCTCTGCCAGAACTTGTCCTTTTTTTACATAATCGCCTAGTGAGAAAGTAGTTTTGGTAATAATTCCTTCAACAAGGCTGTTAAACTGAACCACGTGATCGCCGTTGTAAGTAATATTTCCGGTAAGGTTAATCGATTCGCTCACGGCACGTTTTTGTACCTGTTCTATGGTAATTTTTTCTTTTAAATCTTTATCGATGCAGAATTTTTCATCCTGAGCTTTTTTTACTTCTTCTTTCTTGCCGCATCCGTAAACGAGCATTAACCCAAGTATTGGGATTATAAGTTTCTTCATTATCTTTTTGTTTTGAGAAATTGATGTTTTAATTGATTTCCTGCCCGGTGATGTAGCGCAGTTCTTCGAGATTTTTATTCAGGTCTTTTTTCGAATTGAGCAATATCGATTTGTTGTCTAAATACGCATCTACAAAATCCAGATATTCGAGCATGCTGGTATTTCTCTGCAGGAAGTTTTTACGATAGCTTTCCAAAAGTTTATCAAGGTCGGCTTCAAAACTGGCATCGGCGCTTTCGTATAATTTTTTAGTAGTGATAAAATCCTGATAAGCCTGTAATACCTCAGATTGTACGCTCAATGTTTTTTCTTCAGTAAGCAGTTTACCCTGATTGATCGCAATTTTTGCTGCTTTTATATTTCCCTGATTTCGATTGAAAAACGGAAGGTCAAGCGAGAAACCAACACCCACGAAATCGTTCATTAAACTTGCTCCACGGTCGTAACTAATACCCAGTGTTACATCTGGTGTGCGCATGGCTCTTTCGTATTTGTATTTGTTGTCGTTGTATTCGTTTCCGAGTTTCAGGACTTTCATATCCGGACGATTTTCAATTGCTGATTCCATCAGGTTTGCCAGATTGATATCTTCGATATTTTTGTTAACCGGAACAAAACCTTCGTCAGTCAGTTTGATAAAACTTGCTGCAGGAAGATTCATTAAAACTTTAAGCTCCTTTTGCAATGCATTATTTTCCTTTTGTAAATCGTTGATTTCCTTTAAATACTGCAATTCAGAAGCCTTTAAACGAACATATTCGCCTTTGCCAATATTTCCCTGCGCTACTTGATTTCCGTAAGCTTTTAGTAAAGTCTGCATCGAAGAAAGCTGTTTTTGGTAAACCGCTTCCTGCGCCTGATTGTATTGTAAATCAGTAAGGTTGTCTCTAAATTCGATTTTTAAACTGCGTAAAAAAGTCTTGAAATATTCTTTAGCGATTTCTGCATTTACTTTTTCCATCGCAATCAGTTTTTTGCGTTTTCCCGCTGTCTGAATCAGCTGCTCCAGTTCTGCATTGACTTGCTGTGTTTTTCCGTAATTTCCCCATAACGGAGGCAGTTGTTGTGCGGTAGCATTACTCCAAAGGTTAATTTCGCCGATGGTTAAAGTTGGATTGGGCCATAATTTTGCCTGAATGACCTGTGCATCGGCAATGTCGATATTTAGTTTTTCAGAAATAAGAGAAATGTTCTTATCCAGAAACAAAGCCTCGGCCTGATTTCGCGAAAGAACAATTGTATCCGTAATGGCTGAAATCTGAGCCATACTTTTGAGTGATACAATTAAAAACAGAGTTATAAATAAACGTTTCAAATTAAGTAGATTTAATGAAATGCAAAGTTATCTGCCGCGTATTAAACCGTAATTTGATGTCTGTTAGAAACCAGTAAGAGTTAGATTAGAAAACGATTAGAGTTTAGGAAAAACCAGCGTTACAGTAGTTCCAGCGTCTTTTTTGGAAGCAATCGTAAACTCAATATTATTTTGTTTGAAAATGACATTTGCCAACGGAAGTCCAATACCGCTTCCTTTTATATCGCTCACATTTTTACCTCTGTAAAAGGTTTGCTTTATAAATTGGAGGTCTTCTTCGCTGATGCCTTTTCCGTGATCTTCGATTACAATTTTTAACTGCTGATTGTGTTCTAACAAACTGATTTTTATTGGATTTCCTGCTGAATATTTAACGGCATTTTCGATAATGTTAAACAACGCAATTTTGATTTCGTTAGAATTTCCTTTTATCGAAAGCAGTTTGTCATTTAGAACTTCTAATGCAATTTGAATCTGGCCTTTTAAGTGATAACTGGCAGATAATTGATCGTTAATGTCCCAGAGTAATTCGTCGACTCTAAAAATCTCGTTGAGTTCCATATTTTCGCGAAGACCGGAAAGCATCATTAAAGTATTCATAGTGTCTTCGATTTGATAGACATTTTCTAATACTTTCTCAGACATTTCTTTGTACTCGGCACTTGATCTGTCTTTTTGTGCAAAAACTTCAAGGTTTCCCGAAATAGCCGTTAAAGGAGTTTTAAACTCATGTGAAACATAATTGATGAAGTTTTTCTGAATGATAAAAGTATCCGAAAGGCGTTTCAGCAGGTTATTATAACTTTCTATAAGTTCCTGAATATCATCTTTTGAATTTGGAGAAACAATTTGCCTGTCTAATGAAGTAGCCTGGATTTCGTTTACCTGATTGATAATATTTTTAATTGGAGCATAAGCCAGATTAGAAAGCACCCGGCTGACAATATAAATGCTGATTAAACCCGAAATTAAAACCAAAATCATAATAATCAAAAGTCGGTCGGTCATGGTTTTAAAATCGGTATCATTTTTTTTAACGAAAACCACAAAATCTCCCTGATTGTCATGATAATAACTCCCAAAGTAAAAGTGATGCTTGGACTTAAAACTTAATTTTCTGTTTTTTCGAACATAATCCAGCTGTGACTGATTGATATTGTTATCTAAAGTTTTGTCGCCGTATACAATTTGATTTTTCTCATCATAAACACGCGTGATGATTTCGAGTGAATTTTCACGGAATTGCTGGCCAATTATTAAATGCTGGTTTTCTGGTAATTCATCTTTTTCGAGATAAAAAATTCCCGTAAGTAAACAGGTTTTCTGCAATTCGTTGTAAACAATTTTTTCTGAATAACTGTAAAAAGAAAAATAGGTAATAAGCGAAGCAATGACAAACACAACACTGAAAGTCAGAGAAGAAATTAAGGTAAAACGATCACGAATTTTCATACTTATTCTTTTAGCATATAACCAATTCCTTTTATGGTGTGAATGAACTTATGATTGTGTTCGATTTTGTTTCTCAAATACGAAATATACACATCGACAACATTGGTGTTATTGTCGTAGTTAATTCCCCATACAGCAGTTAAAATCTGAGTTCGCGACATTACCTTATTTCTGTTTTCTAATAAATACAAAAGCAGTTTGTACTCTCTTGGCGAAAGATCAATTAGTTTATCATTTTCTGTTACTTTATGCTCGTCTGGATTAATGGTTAAAGTACCGCAGGTATATAAAGTTTCGGGCTCGTTATAATTGAATTTTGTTCTTCGCGTAAGCGCGTTGACTCTCGAAATGAGTTCTTTAAAATGAAAAGGTTTTACAAGGTAATCATCGGCACCAGAATCTAAGGCTGTGACTTTATCATCGGTATTACTCAATGCGCTGAGCATTAAAATAGGAGTATGAATCTTTTTAAAACGCATTAATTTCACAAGCTGAATGCCGTCGATTCCCGGAAGCATGATATCCATCAAAATAATATCCCAGGTATTTTCTTGTACAAGGTCGCGCGCCATCTCTCCGGTTTCGGCCAGATGCACGGTAAAGTTGTTTTCTTCTAAACCTTTTATAATAAATTCGCTGATGCGTTTATCATCTTCAATGAGTAAAACATTCATAGATGCTATGTTAAGTGTTGCTGTTTGTATAAAAGCTGAAATGCTTAAATCCAATAATCTGATAAAGTGCTTTTGAAAAGATTATCAAAAATAACATTTATTTTTTGAACCCTATAGGAACAAATAAGTGATTGAAGATTTTTAAGGTATTTTTAAAGTAAGTTGTCATTTCGACTGAAGGGAGAAATCTTCGTGAGAAACTCTACAAAGATTGGCAATGAATAGATTTGATAAGAATTCCGGTGGAATGAAATATTTATAGATTCATAAAACATACCGTACCAAAAGCTCCATCGTAGCGATATATTGTTGATAATATTTCACCCACTAGGGCTCTTTTTGAATAGAATGAATTGTTCTATAAATATTTTGTCCCTCTGGGACTTTTTCTTAAACATTCTTGCTATAAAATAATAATCCCAATTGACCACAATCTTATATAATTTCAGTTTAATTTTTAATTAAAATTTGATTTTCAATTAATTAACTTTTATTAAAGAAAGCTTTAACAGGATCTGTTTCTGCTGGCTGTTTGAAATAACTAATTTTAACTTAAATCAAAATTAATAACATTTTAAACATTTAAAATCATGAAAAAGAATATAGCAATATTAGCAACAAACGGTTTTGAAGAATCAGAATTAGCATCACCAAAAGCCTATCTGGAAGAGCAAGGCTGGAATGCAGATATCGTTAGTTTGAAATCTGGAACCATTAAATCTTGGAAAGACGGTAACTGGAGCAAAGAATATAATGTTGATGTCGTATTAGATCAGGCAAATGAAGCAGATTATGATGCTTTGGTTCTGCCGGGAGGAGTAATAAATCCTGATTTATTAAGAAGAGAAGAAGCTGCAGTAAATTTTGTACGTTCTTTTTTTGAAAGTAAAAAACCTATAGCCGCTATTTGTCACGGGCCTCAAATTTTGGTAGATGCCGATGTTTTAGAAGGTCGAAAAGTAACTTCGTTCTTTTCTGTTAAAAACGATTTAATAAATGCCGGAGCACAATGGGAAGACTCAGAAGTTGTCGTAGACAATGGATTAGTAACCAGCCGAAACCCGAATGATTTGCCCGCTTTTAATAAAAAAATGGTGGAAGAAATTAAAGAAGGAATACACGAGCGCCAGAGAGCTTAAAAAAGAAATTTCTATTTAGATTTATCAAATTTATAGAAAAATGCAGGATCATATTTTGGTCCTGCATTTTTTTGTTAGTGGTTGAATATTCTAAATTTTAAATCAAAATTCCGTTAGGAATGAAAAATATTGCAGCAACGGATTTTAATCCGTTGAATGAAAAACAATTTCATTCAAGAGTTCCCTAGGAACGGCATATATTGATGATGTAGAAAATATGTTTCGATCCTATGGATCTTTTAATGTGGAATCTATGTAATAACTGGATTAAAATCCAGCCCTGCAATATTGATCGAGCCTAAGGCTCTTTTCTTTATTTTCCGTTCAGTTTGTCATGTATGAAAAACATCAATGTTATGGATCAAGAATTTGTTTTAATGTTTTTGGTTTTTCAATGCGTTATCTATAATTCTAATGTAATTAAATAAAGAATGAAAGCAAGTATTATTGATCCAATTCCAACTATCAGTATAGGATCAACTATATCAAAAAGTTTAGGTTTTTTAGGAAGAGAATATACAATGGCTGTCAAAATAAATAGTGAAAACAAAATCAGAAAAATCCTTTTTCCTCCTCCAGTGTCTACTTCATTTCTGCATCTAAGATCGAGGTATTCTTTATCATTTTTTGCTAGCGAATGAATTTCACAAGAATTTTGCGTGTTGAAATCATTCAAATCATCTTTTAAAATAGCAATTGATATGGTATCTCCAGTTTTTATTTCATTTATAACTTCTTCATCATTCACACAACTATAGTCATAGCCAGCAATCTCAAAAGTACTTTTATTATTAATGCAATTAAATTCTATCCATTTTCTGCTTCTTTTCCCTTTTCTTTCTTTGAATTTAGGAGCGTTCGAAATGATCAGGTTTTCATAAACTTCAAGGTCTGATTTTTCTATGGCATAACTTCCACTAATGACTTTGATAAAAAAATAAGTTCCGAAAATGAGACACAATACAGATACAACTAAATAACCTTTTTGTTTTTCTTCCCAATCACTAATGTTATAAGTCATATTAAAGTTTGTGATATTTTATATTCAAAAATAGGAATATTTTTGTAGAGATTTTGGGTTTAGAATTGTTGTTATTTTTGTTGTGCTTTGTTGTCAGTCTGAGCGAAGTCGAAGACCGCATTAGCAGCTCGACAAAGATTGACGATTATAGGAGCGGGGCTTCGACTTCGCTCAGCCTGACAAGTGTTTCGTCTTTTTTGCGTTCTGTTTGTCATTTCGAGGAACGAAGCAACCACATTTACAGAATCAGACTTTGTGTCTCATGGTTAGTGAGATTGCTTCGTTCCTCGCAATGACAAAAATGCGATAAATACCAGCTGAAATATAGATTTAGTATATTTGATAAAAGCAATATATTAATTGAAAGAAAAATCTTTCTTTTTAAAAAGTTTTCTTACATTTGAAGTTCCTATAATTACGACTTTAAATTAGAACAAGATTTGCCCTTGTATTATGTGTACGGTATCGGAAACGACCGTAAGCGCTGTCGTAGGCGCTAGGAACACTAAAATACAAGGGTTTTTATATTCCTAATACTACGACATTATGAAAACAAACACCCTTTCCAAAGAAGCCGAAACAAGGCTGATTGATTTTTTTAACCATATTATAGATCCAGAAGATATGGCCAAAATATTAAGACAAGTAAATTTTATTTTAGCTTTAGCCTTAATGCGACAACATGAACCCCTTCAAATTGGTGTAATAAATCTTGAAGAGAATTATTATTTTCTCAATGAATTGGCGGAAATTTTGAATCCTTATTTGAGTGAGGAGTAGGGTTTATAAAATGGAAAAACCTCGACTTAAGGTCGAGGTTTTTTTATTTTGAAATATCTTTTATATCCTTTTCTGAATATTCAAAACGATCAATTTTATTATTTCTATGAATTATTTTTACAATAATTTTGTTATAACTAAAAGGATTGTTTGTTCTTTTTAATAAATTGTAATAATTGATTGCTATTTTTTTTGAATGATTTTTTATGTTTTCTAGGTCTTTATCTAATAAGTCACTATTAGTTAAGGTATACTGGTAATTATTTTTTCCATTACTTAGTTTAATTTTTTCCTGTTGCATTATTTCTGGTCTAAATAAGCTGCCAATTTCTTGAATTTCTTCATCAGGTTTTTCATAGCTAATCTCTGTTGAGTTGTTTTTTTCTAATTCTAATTTTTCCTTTTTTGTCTTGTCTTTGGCAAGATGACTTTTATTTATAGAAGAATTAGTTTCTTCTACACTAAAAGATTCAATGATTTTATTCATTCTTGCAGTATATTTTTTTTCTTGCGGAATATTGGTCCAAGACATTATTTGGTAGTATCGTTGATCACCTTCAATAATTGCATATCTATAAAAGGCAGGATAATTATCATTCATTCCCGACATTGAAAATACAATTGCATTTGAAGAATTGATTTTCTTTTTTTCTATGTTATAAACCTTAAAATCTTTTTGGGTTATTTTTTTAAAATGACTAACAATAACATTATGATACCCATCTAAATCAGGAGTAATATTAGTTGGATTATTTTTAATAGCATTTGCAAAACTTTCTTTTGTTTCGTCTAGAACAATAACATAAAAGTCTTCACTTAAATTTTGAAATTGTATTGAAGCTATATTATTTAATTCAGCTGTTGCTCCTAGACTTTCTGGAATGAATATTGAATATTTATTTTCGACTATTTTCTTTTCATACTTTTCATCTGAAGGATTTTTATTGCAAGATGAGAGTATTAAAAGAAATAGTAAAGGGATAAAAGTTTTCATAAAAATGTTTGTTAACTCGTGTAATATTAAATTAAAATTATGCAATGAGCAACTTTTTGACATTATTCCCTTTGTTGACACGAGTGTCTCGCTTATACACATTCTTTGGCTCACGAGCGAGACGCTCGCGCTAGCAGGTGCTTTTGTTGCGCTTTGTTGTCAGTCTGAGCGAAGTCGAAGACCGCATTAGTAGCTCTACAAAGATTGACAATTATAGGAGCAGGGCTTCGACTTCGCTCAGCCTGACAAATGTTTCGTCTTTTTTTGCGTTCTGTTTGTCATTTCGAGGAACGAAGCAACCACATTTACAGAATCAGACTTTGTGTCTCATGGTTAGTGAGATTGCTTCGTTCCTGCAATGACAAAAATGCGATAAATACCTGTTGAAATATAGATTTCTTATATTTGATAAAAGGAATATATTAATTGAAAGAAAAATCTTTCTTTTTAAAAAGTTTTCTTACATTTGAAGTTCTTAAATCTTCACATTAAGACAACATAAAATTTGCCCTCGTGCTATGTGGTAAAGCTCCGAAAGGACTTTGACGCCGTGAAGAAGCGTAAGACTGCTAAGGTATGAGGGTTTTTTCTTAAATTCTTCACTTTATGAAAACAAACACCCTTTCCAAAGAAGCCGAAACAAGGCTGATTGATTTTTTTAACCATATTATAGATCCAGAAGATATGGCTAAAATTTTAAGACAAGTAAACTGCATTTTAGCGCTCGCCGTAATGCGACAACACGACACCCTGCAAATAGGACTATCAAATTTTGAAGACAATTATTATTGGCTCAATGAATTGGCGGAGATTTTGAACCCTTATTTGAGTGAGGAGTAGAGTTTATAAAATGGAAAAACCTCGATTTTTTTTTAAGATCGAGGTTTTTTATTGTTAGTAAATTTTCACCAACTAATCTTAAAATTTTATTAAGATTTATTTCATATTAATCTTTAATTATTCGTTATTTGTCTTTTTTTGACAATAATCATAAATTATTAACTAACTCTTTAGATATTAGTATGTTTTTTTACTAATTATAAGATGTTTTTATTTTACTCTTTTCAAATGGTCGCAATTTTTATAACCGTTCTTATTATTCTTTTATTAGTATGTATAGGTTACATTTTATATTTAAAAATTTTTAAAAAATATACAAGAGAGAGGTTTGCTTTCTTTGGAGTAACCTCAATGGTTATGTTAATATCAACAGTATTACTTCAAATATTTTCTGGTGTCGGATATATTGGAGCATTATTACAAACAACAAATTTAGTTATTGGAACTAGTTATTCTACTCCAAATGTTACTTTTAGTGATTATGTTGTAATGCTTATTTGTATAATTACATTAACACGTTTTATATATAAAATCCATCAAAACTGGAATGGGCCAATTAGTGAAAGACATTATGAAAAGAATCGGTTTAATGAAAATTCAGGTTTGTTTTTTGAAGCTTTTTTACAATTTAAAGATTGGTTAACATCACAAAATCTTATCATAAAACACAATTGGCAAAAAACAGAAACATTACATGCGATTTTTGGCATCAGGGAAGAAGATAAAATGCCATGGCACGAGCACGTGTTTGAACTTCTAACTTTTGCGGACAAGCAATATATTATTGATTTTGATAATGATTTTTATCGAGATTATAAATGCTTTATTTCTAAATACGGTAAAGAAAATGAGGTTATAGCTATATACTGTGATTATGAATTGCCTAGCAATGAAGAGATTAAAGAATTTATAGGTTTTTGTAATTCATTAAAAGAATTTCCATCTCGTTATATTATCGCAATAAAAAATACTGTCGAAAAGAATTATGAAATTAATTTTGAAGGAATTCAAATTAAAGTCAAGTGTGAAGAAGAGATGCTTAATGAGTTGGTGGATTTTACAGCTTATAAGAATTATTTATTGAAACTTTTTGAAAAGCAAGAAATTAATAGTAGTAGCCCTTTGCATTTGTGCGACACTTATGTCCCATTAAATTTTAAAATTGAAGGAGAACCCGATGTAATAGAAAATATTGAGAATTATATTTTAGACTGGGCTGGAAAATCTGAGAATAGACATTTATCCATATTAGGAGAATATGGTTGTGGTAAGAGTGTACTATCTCTTAAAGTTGCTATTGAGCTTTTAAAAGATATTAATAAAAATAGAATTCCTTTGTTAATTGAACTGCGGGGGAAAAGTCCAAGAAATTTGAGTCTTTTGGAAGTTCTATCTACTTGGTCTTCAAATTATAGAATGGAACCTTTATCTCTTATGAAACTTCATAAAGCTGGAAGAATTTTATTGATTTTTGAAGGTTTTGATGAAATGGATATGATTGGTGATAGAGAAATGAGATTAAATCATTTTCAAAGATTGTGGGAATTTGCTGGTGATAAATCAAAAATAATGATTACTGGAAGACCAAACTTTTTTCTTGATGATCGTGAATTAAAAACGAGCCTAGGCATAGATAAACCTAACGATGGTTCGTCATACTCAGAAGCATTATTGTTAGAAAAATTTAATGAAAATCAAATAAATGAAGCTTTGAGATGTGTTGATGAAGCTACACGTCTTCAAATTCTAGAAATTCTAGAAACTTCAACTAATAGTAATTTTTTTGACCTAGTTTCGCGTCCGGCAATTTTATTCCTAATTTCAGTAATATGGAAAGAAAGTAACTTATTGGATAATAAAGAAAAAATAAACTCTGCTTTAGTAATTTCAGAGTTTATCAAATATAGCTACGCTAGACAAAGTAGTAAAAAAATTGAATCTCCTCTCACAGAAAAAGAAAGAGAATATTTTATGTTAGGAATTGCAGTTGGCATGCTTAACTTGAACGGTTACACAAATCAAATTAGCGGTAATGATTTGGAAATAATTTTCATGAAGCTTTATAAGAATTTTCCAGAGGATTTAATTCATTCAGATTCTGCTATTTTACCAAAACGTGCAGGGTTCCGTGAACGTTTTTCAGACAATGTACATGCAGAAGAAAGTATATTGACGGATGTTCGCTCAAGTGGTATTTTAGTAAATGATTTGACAAGAAAAGATTTTTTTAAGTTTGCTCATAAATCATTTTTTGAATATCAAATAAGCTTCTATTTCGTAGAAGCGTTGTTACAAGAAAAAACAGAGAATAATATTATAGTTAATGCTATTTCACGAGCATTGGATTCAGGAATTGATAATTTTAACCAATCTCAAGAAACGCAATCATTTATTGCTGAATTACTTACTTCACGTATTAACTTAAAAGATATAAATGACCATAAAAAACTCTGTACAGATTTGTTTAAAGTGATTTGTCCCAATATATTATTTAAGAAACATCCTAAGGTTGTAGCATATTACGAATTATACTCGATTCCATTTTTTTTGGGGATGTCTTCGTTTCTAGTATCTCTGCTTTTTTTACTAAAAGATTTTTCTATAATAAGTAGAATTATGATTGCAAGTTCTATTGGGATTTGTATTGGATTATTTATGTTATTTTCTCAAAACATTGTAAGCTCTTTAAATTATAGTCATAAAAAAAGAATGATAATTTGGTTGAAATCATGCCAACACCTAGGAATTCAAGAAGAAACGATCAATCAAGTTGTTTTGCCAAAATATGTTAAAGAATTGAAAAAGAATACCCATGATATTTTTAAAGTATTCGCTTACATGCTTTATGGAGCTGCTAGATTAAAGTCTTTGACCGATACAGAAAGAGAACATTTAGCAGAGGTGTTAAATTTAGAAAAGAAAGAAAAATAAAAAATTAATATTTTTATCGTATTGAAAATGGTTTCTTAATCACTAACTTACGTTGTAAAAAGACGCTCTTTCATTAATTTAAATACATAAATGAGTTTTTTACAAGAATGCAAAAAAAGGACAGCTCCCCACAAATCAGAGGGAACTGCCCTTTAGGCAAATTAAATTTGCACTCCGAAGAATGCGTACAGTAATTGGTAATCTACTAAAAAGAAGACTAAACGCAGGTTATTCGTTTATGACATCGCCTTCCTTAGTTTCTTCGCTGGCAATTTTTACCAGTTTATCGTTTGGAGTCAAATCGCCGAAAATTTCAATTTTATCTTCGATTTCTCTTCCTTTTTTAATGTCAACTCTTGTCGCTTTGTGGTTTACTACTTTTACCACATATAAACCTTCCGCAGAATTCACTACTGCTGATTTTGGCACTACATAAGTGCTGTCTTTGGCGTTAAGCGGTAAAAGAACTTCGGCAACCATTCCAGGCAATAAATTTCCTTTTGTGTTGTGAACGTCCATTTCAACTCTTTCAGAACGTAATTTTAAATCTAAAGCACCAGACATTCTGGTAATTTTAGCAGTAAAAGTTTCAGGTAACGATTTTACATTAAAACTCATTTCGTCGCCTGGGTGCAAATATCCTGTGTACAATTCTGGAACAGAAACCGCCAAACGCAATTTACTTTGCTCCTGAATCGTTAATAAAGGCAAATCAGATCCTTTTCCTGCTGGGCCAACAAATGTTCCTAAATTGACATTTCTAGCTGCTACAACACCGTCAAACGGAGCACGAATTTCTAAGTAGCCTCTCATAATCGAGATTT
This sequence comes from Flavobacterium sp. KACC 22758, assembly GCF_028736135.1. Classification (NCBI taxonomy): domain Bacteria; kingdom Pseudomonadati; phylum Bacteroidota; class Flavobacteriia; order Flavobacteriales; family Flavobacteriaceae; genus Flavobacterium; species Flavobacterium sp. KACC 22758. Next base: position 3,569,124 of record NZ_CP117878.1, on the reverse strand, counting down.
CTTTGTGTGCTGCAATTGCTGCCTGATATTGTGCATAATCAGAATTCTTTTTACCGCTTGCCATTTCTAAATCGTTTTTAGAAATCGTTCCTTCAACCTTGCTTGTTTCATACAAACGGTTGTAAGTACTTTTGCTGGTTGCGTAAATGGCTTCCATAGATTTCAATCTCGATTCGGCTGCAGCCAATTGCGAACTGATTTCTGGTGCTTCTAACACAATTAAAAGCTGTCCTTTTTTTACTTTCGTACCAATATCAACTTTTAAGGTTTTTACGAAACTGCTCACTTTTGCATACAAATCAACTTGTTGAAAACCGGTTAATTCTGCTGGCAAACGCAATTCTGTTGTTAGTTTTTCTTTCGTTAAAGCGAAAGTTTCAACTTTTGGTTCGATTTCTGCTTTCGCAGTTTCTTCTTTTTTCTTTTCGCAGCTGCTTAATACAACTAGTGCTGTAAATAATAATGCAGATGATTTTATAATATTACTTTTCATTTTTTGGTTTTATATAATGAATATGTTTTTAACTCTTTAGGATTAATTATTTTTAACACATAGATACATAGCTTTTCTTTGTGCATAAAAGGCGTTTCACTTTTTTTTAATACATCCCGATAGCTATCGGGACTATGTGTGAAAACTAGTTTTTTCTTTTACCTTTTTTTATTTAAAATTAAAATCTATGTTTCTATGTGTTAAAAAAATAATTACACTCAACGAGTTATGACTTTCCAACTTTCGACTTACTTATTGATGAAATATAATGAATACTTTCTTCGTCTTCAGGATCTAATGAAACAGATTGTGTCGATGTTTTTTCTTGGGCCCACGCAAATATCTGCGGCAGGATTAATAATACGGCAAAAGTAGAAAATAATAATCCGCCAATAACGGCTCTTCCTAACGGAGAAACCTGATCGCCTCCTTCGCCGTGACCAATTGCCATTGGTAACATTCCCGCAATCATCGCAACAGATGTCATGATAATTGGACGAAGACGCAGTGCTGCAGCTTCTCTAGCAGATTCTAAGGCATTTCCATTTACTTTTCGAAGCTGTTCGGCATTCGTGACCAAAAGTACGGCGTTTGCAATAGAAACCCCAACGGACATGATGATTCCCATGTAAGACTGTAAATTTAATGTAGAACCTGTAATAGTAAGCATTAATAATGCTCCTAAAACTACCGCAGGAACTGTTGTTAAGATTACTAACGAAACTTTGAATGACTGGAAATTAGCGGCCAACATTAAGAAGATTACGAAAACGGCAACCAATAATCCTGTTTGTAAACTGCTTAATGTTTCGGTCAATACAGTACTTAGTCCAATTGGTGTAATAAATAAACCACGAGGTAATTCTCCTAATGAACTAATTGTTTTGCTTACATCTTTTGATGCCGTACCTAAATCGGTTTGGTAGATGTTTGCTGTAACGGTAATGTATGGCATGGCCCCTAAATTGTCATTTTCACCGCTCACAAATCCCGGTGTAATTTTGGCAACGTCACTTAAAACAGGGCGAAGCGAATTTTTTAATACCGGAATTTCGCCAATATCGGTTTTGCTTTTCATCTTGTTTAACGGCACCTGAACCTGAACAGAATATGATAATCCTGCTTTTTCGTCTACCCAGTTATTTTTTTCGGTATAACGAGAAGATGAGGTCGAAGCAACAAGTGAACGCGAAATGTCATTCATATCAACTCCTAATTCGGCAGCACGGGTTCTGTCAATATCAATGTTCATTGCTGGATAATGAATTGGCTGACCAATCTGCACGTCTCTGAAATACGAAATCGCTTTTAGTTTGTCTACAATTTGAGTAGCGTATAATTCGTTTTTCTTTTTGTCTTTTCCGGCAACTCGAATCTCAATTGGAGTAGGAGAACCTTGGCTTAAAACTTTATCCGTCAATTCGATTGGCTCAAAAGAAAGTTTAGTGTCTGGCAATACTTTTTTAAGTCTTGCTCTAAACTCATCTTTAAAATCGTCCATATCTTCATGATAGTCTTTTAAACTCACTTGGAAAACCGCTTCGTGAGAACCTGCCATAAAAAGATAAATTGGGTTGATCGAGAATAGAGAAGGGTGCTGACCAACATAAACAGAAGAAATTCCGATATGATCTTTGCCCACCATTTTTTCCAGTTCTTTTAAAACAATTCTGGCTTGTTCTTCGGTTCTCTCTAAACGTGTTCCGTCAACCGCGCGCATTCTCAGCTGAAATTGGCTTGAATTGGTTCTCGGGAAGACGTCTTTTCCAATTAAACTAATAAATATTACAGCAAGAATTATTGAACCTGTTAAATAAACAATTGTTGTAATTTTTTTATGAACAAACAAACGATCTAAAGTTCGCATGAAACGAATTTTGAAACGTTCGAAAACACTTATCTTTCCGTTGTTATTTGTATCTTCTCTTTCTACATAACCCTTTTTCTGAGTGATTAGATTTTGTTCAGATTCTGGAGTTATACCGCTGTCATTAAATTCGGCTTCATCATCTGTAATTTCTGGACCATGTTCGTGTTTTTCATGGCCTTTCATCATCCAGTTTGCCATTACAGGAACAAAAGTCTGCGAAAGCAAGAATGAAATTACCATTGAGAATCCAATTGCTAAAGCCAAAGGAAGAAACAATGCTCCCGGAATACCAACCATTGTAAATGCTGGTGCAAATACGGCCAGAATACAAAGTAAGATCAATAATTTAGGTAAAGCAATTTCCTGACAGGCATCCCAAATGGCGAGTGCTTTTGGTTTTCCCATGTCGAGATGCTGGTGAATGTTTTCGATCGTTACCGTACTTTCATCCACCAAAATACCAATTGCAAGAGCTAATCCTGATAATGACATTAAGTTAATAGTCTGTCCGAATAATTTAAGGAATAAAACCCCGGAAATAATCGAAATTGGAATTGTCATAATTACGATTAATGCCGCACGACGGTCACCCAGGAATAATAAAACCATTAATCCGGTTAAAACCGCACCAATAATACCCTCAGTAATCAAACTTTTTACGGAGTTTATTACATAAACTGACTGGTCAAATTCGTATGATAATTTTACATCTTCCGGAAGTGTGCTTTGAATTTTAGGCAGTTCTGATTTTAATTTCTGAACTACATCCCAAGTCGAAGCATCTCCCGCTTTTGCAATACTAATGTAAACCGAACGTTTTCCGTTTACCAAAGCATAACCTGCTGTAATGTCGGCACCGTCTTTTACAGACGCAACATCGCCTAATTTTAAGTTTTGGACACCGCCTTTGAATAAAGGAATCTGCTCAAAATCTTTAATTTCTTTAATCGTATTATTTGTAGGTGTAATATAGTTTTTGTCGCCCATACGCACGTTTCCAGAAGGAGCCGTTTGGTTATTCAAACGAATCGCTTCTACAATTTGGTCTGGCGTCATATTATGAGAACGAAGTAAATCCGGGTCAACGTTTACCTCAATTGTTCTTGGACTTCCTCCAAATGGAGCCGGAGATAATAAACCAGGAATCGAAGTAAACGAAGCACGAACATAAACGTTGGCTAAATCCTGTAATTCGTTGTTTGAACGTATTTTACTGCTCAAAACCAATTGACCAATTGGAAGTGAAGAGGCATCAAAACGAATGATAAACGGAGGCTGCGTTCCAGGAGGGAAAACCGCCTGGATTCTGTTTGAAAGCGCACTTAACTCGGCAGCAGCCTGAGCCATGTTCGTTCCTTCATAATAGGTTAATTTCATAATCATTAACCCCTGAATGTTTTTGGTTTCTACAGATTTGATACCGTTCGAGAAAGGTAAAACGTTTACGTAGTTTTTGGCAAAATAAGCCTCCATCTGGTCTGGCGTGTAACCTCCAAATGGGTGCGCGATATAGATAACCGGCAAATTCATTTTTGGTAAAATATCTACCTTAATGTCTTTGATGGCACCAATTCCGAAGAAAAATAGACCCGCAACCAATACTAAAATGGAAATGGGTTTGCGGAGTGCAAAACGTATTAAATTCATTAGGATTTATAATTAAAATTCATTTATAAATAGGTCAAAATTTCCTGTTGCAGCGACTTTTAATAAGTACGACTGCCACACGTTATTATTGACGATATCTCGATCGATTTCAGCGCGATTTAAAACGTACATTGTTTGTGTTAAATCGGTTAGATCAGTTAAACCGTTTTTGTATAAAGTCGATTTTTGTATGTAAGCTCTTTTAGCTGCTTCAACCTGAATTGGTGCTTCGGCATAATTTTCCAAAGTAATTTTGATTTTATCTTCGGCAAAATTCAACTGCGATTTTAATTCTCTGTCTGCCTGATTGTATTCTTCCTGCATGGCCTGAGAAACAAATTTCTGAGCGCTTACTTGTTTACTTGATCTAAAAGGCGTGGTTAAATTCCAGGTAATTCCAACTCCAATTAAGTAGTTAGTACGATCCGGATTTACACCATCCCAGTAGTTTCTGGTAAAAGCATTTTGATTGGTTGCATACGAAGAATCAAATCCCGAAGCTCTGGTTTGTAAAACCCCAAAAGCACTCATTGTAGGATAGTAGAATCTTTTATACAATTTAACCTGCTGATTGCTGTAATCGATTTTCGTTTTGTAGAATTGTAATAAGGGGTGAAGACTGTCTCCTGCGGTTTCTTTGGTAACTAATTCTTTTGGAATCTGAGTTACAAAAAGAGTATCAGCAACAAAATCCTGAGGTGCAACTCCCATTAAATCGACTAATTTGTTGTTTTGTTCTTTAACGAAGTTTTTGGCAAGGTTTAAAGCAATTTTAGCTTTAGAAACTTCTGCAGTTGCCAAAGTCGAATCGACACCTGCCAATAATCCGTTTTTAACTCTCGCCGCAGCTGTCTTTTTAAAAACTTGTGCGCGGTCTAAATTCTTTTGCTGTGAAATCAGTAATCTTTGGCTTGCTAACAGATTTAAATAGGCAGCCGAAATTTTGATTTCCTGCTGAAATTTTTCCTGTTGTAAATCCTTTTCTTTAGCCATAACATCAATTTTAGATAAATTGATTTTTTCCTGTATTTTTCCAAAAGTGAAAAAATCCCAGTTCATGTTGACTAAATAAAGTGCGCCAAAAGCCGAATTCCAGTTTTGTTCCGGAAGTGGTAACCCGGAAGAAGCAACTCCGAGACCTCCAAAACCATACAATGGCCCGTTTTGTCCGTTTACAGTTCCGTAATCCTGCTGTGCCGATAAGTTAAGATTCGGCAGGTAATCACGGCGAGACTGTTTTAAAGTCTCCTTTGATGCATTGGTGTAATTGTTTTTTGCTTTGATAGAACCGTAATTCTCAAGCCCGGTTTTTATTGCTTCTTTTAAAGACAGGGTTTGACAATAACTGGCTGAGGCAAAAATCAAGAAAAATAAAATGGTAATTTTTTTGAAGTACATAAACTCAAGTGTGAAATTATAGAACAAATTTATTTGTCTTGTGCTGATAAAAGTCATGATAAGTGATGTGCTGCACTAATAAATGACCAATTCAATTGGTCATTTATTGGAAAAAATAATTAAATATTTGTCCGTACTTTGTACTCTATTTAAGTTTTAAAAATGAGCAGAAAATTTGATAACATACTGGATAATAAGTGGTGGCAGGAAATTGCCGTCGTCGCGTTTTCCTTTACCATATACACATTAAAAAACGACTGGATGTTATTTAGTTCTTTAACTTCCGTTTTAATGGGCATTTTTTTCTACTTCATTCTTTACATGCATGCCCAGTTTAATCGTTTTTTTCTTCTTCCCATTTTATTTAAAACCCGCCGTCCGGCAACTTATATATTCTTAACCATTTTTGGAGTTCTTGTTTTCTCGATTGTTTTGTATGAGATTACTATGCTCGATATGTTCAGTAACTGCCATTTGTATCAAAATTCGCATCAGCGAAGCTATGTCTATCAATTGGCGAGCGTTTTAGGAACTTTGGTTTGTATTTTAAGTCCCATTATTGTTTTTAAATTCTACAGAATTCACAGAAAACGTACGGAAGAAGCTTTGCTTTTCAACCAAATGCAGCTGAATTCTTTAAAAGGACAGTTGAATCCGCATTTTTTATTTAATACCTTTAATACGCTTTACGGAATTAGTTTAGAATTCCCGGACAGAACACCGGATTTAATCATGAAGGTTTCGCAGTTAATGCGTTATCAGCTGGAAAGCAACAGCAAACAATGCGTATCTTTAGAAGATGAATTAGAATTTATTAACAGTTACGTTCAGCTTGAAAAAGAGCGTGTCGGCTATCGATGCGATATAACTTTTGATTATAAAATAGACAATCAAAATGCGTATAAAATTTCGCCGATGCTTTTAATTGCTTTTATTGAAAATGCTTTTAAACACGGAACCTGCGCTATAGAAAAGTGTTTTGTTCAAATTTTTATTACGGTTCAGGAAGGACAGCTTCATCTTCATGTTGTAAATTCAATTCCAAAGAAAACTGATGCCGTGGTTTCAACTAAAATTGGTTTAAAAAATACAATCGAAAGATTGAATTTAATTTTTGGAAAGAATTATAATCTGGATATTCAGGATAATAAAAATACTTATATTGTTGATTTGAAACTGCAATTGAAAAGATTTGCTAATGAGAGATCCTAAAAAATGCATAATTGTAGATGATGAGCCTGCAGCGCATTATGTTTTAGCTAATTATATAAAACAAAATCCAAAGTTAGAGTTGGTTTTTCAGGGCTATAACGGCATTGAAGCAATGGATTATCTTAGAGAAAATAAAGTCGATTTGATGTTTCTGGATATTAATATGCCTGAGATTTCTGGAATGGAATTATTAAAAATTATTCCTAATCATCCTAAAACAATCCTAACAACGGCTTACTCTGAATTTGCTCTTGAAAGTTATGATTATGGCGTAATTGATTATTTATTAAAACCAATTTATTTTCCGAGGTTTCTAAAAGCTATTGATCGTTTCTTTTCGACTGAAACTACAAAAGCTAAAGAAGAAGAAATTGCCATAAATACGGTTAATGTAAAAGTTGACGGTTATTTTATCGAAATAGAATTAGACCAGCTTTTGTTTGCACAGAGTTTTGGAAATTATGTGAAACTGCATACTACAAAACGCACTTATCTGGCGTCTATTACCACAACTGAGTTAGAAAAATGCCTTCCGGAGAAGAATTTTATGCGTATTCATAAATCCTATATTGTCGCTCTCGATAAAATTGAAGCGACTGAAAAAGATTTTGTTGTTATTAAAAATGAAAAACTGCCTATTGGAATAACCTATAAAAGGGAATTGACGGACAGGTTAAAAAAGTAATATTATTTTTAATAAAAAATATTTGAAATTTATTTTAAAAGTAATACTTTTAGTATAAGGTTTTCGATTTTTCAATTTAAATATTCAGGTCATGAAAAACGTATTCTTACTTATAGTTTTATTCTGGAACGGGTTTATTATCGGACAAAATAGTGTTGTAACACCACCCGAAAAAGTGAGGTTTACATTTGAAAAAGAATATCCAAATAAAGTTCCCGTATGGTCAGTAAGATATGTTGGAGATGACGATGACGAAATTAGGTACGAAGCCAAATTTAATACCGATAAAAATACCAAAGCTCTTGCGGTTTACGACAATTTAGGAGTTTTAAAAGCATACGAATTACAAATTCCGTTAAGTCAGCTTCCTGTTAAAGCACAGACTTATTTGAAGAAAAATTATCCTGCCAAAGCCATAAAAGAAGTTTCGGTTGTAGTAGATGATAAAAATCAAACCACTTATGAAGTAGGAGTAGAAAAAGATTCAAAATTCTATGATGTTGTTTTTGATAAAAACGGCGGATTTGATGTCTCAATTCAAAAAGACTAAATAAAGAATACTTACTAATTCAATTATATTTGAAACGGCAAACCCGATAAGTTTTTTAAAGCTTATCGGGTTTTGTTTTTTTATGAATTATGAATTATGAATTATGAATTATGAGTTATGAGTTATGAGTTATGAGTTATGATGATGAACTATAAACAATAAACCATCAACCATTAACCATTAACCATTATTTAAAGCATCATTCCTCCAGAAGCTTCAATTCTTTGTGCGTTTATCCAACGTGCATCTTCGGTACATAAAAAGGCAACGACACCGCCAATATCATCTGGTAAACCAACTCTTCCAAGAGCAGTTACAGAAGCAATCTGCTGGTTCATCTGCTCATTGTCGCGAACGACTCCGCCTCCAAAATCAGTTTCGATAGCACCCGGAGCCACGACATTAACCCTGATTTTTCTTGCTCCAAGTTCTTTTGCCTGATATTTAGTTAAAGTTTCAATGGCACCTTTCATAGAAGCATACGCTGCATAACCCGGAAATGAGAATCTGGCTAAACCTGTAGAAATATTTACAATTCCGCCGCCGTCATTCATTACATTTAAACCTTTTTGAGTTAAGAAAAACGGACCTTTAAACTGAATGTTAGTTAATTGATCAAATTCAGCTTCAGTTGTTCCAATGAAAGAATTGTGAATCCCGATTCCGGCATTGTTGATTAAAAAGTCAAATTTGTCTGTTTTAAAAGTGTTTTTTAAAGTTGATTCTACCTCTTTGTAGAAAGCATCAAAAGTATTTGATTCAGCAACATTTAATTGAAGTGCAGCCGCTTTTTGACCTAAACCTTCGATTTCTTTTACTACTAAATCAGCTTCTTCTTTTTTGCTGTTGTACGTGATAATTACGTCGATTCCTTTCTTTGCAATCGCAATTGCCATATTTTTTCCTAAACCTCTGCTTCCGCCTGTAACCAGAGCTGTTTTTGTATTTACTGCCATTTTTTTAATTGTTAATTGTGAATTATGAATTATAAATTGTGAATTATTTGTTGTTGTTTTTCTGTCAGTCTGAGCGAAGTCGAAGACCTTTACGATATGATTATTTTTAAACACATAGAAACATAAATTTTATTTTGATTTGAAAAGATTGTAAAAAGAAACTAGTTTCTAACACATAGCAATGTGAGATTTAGATAAATTAAGTTTCTTTTTTAGCTGCATTTCTATGTTTGTTTTAATAAATGAAATGCCTTTTATGCGTTTACAATAGCTATGTTTCTATGTGTTTAAAATTAATTTCAGTTATCGTGTAATGCGTTAAATGACGCTTTTAATTCTGGAACGCTTGCATTTAACCTCGTTTCGCTGGTTCCAAAAGTCAATTCTTGTCTTCCTTCTTTCAGCTGTTCAAAAATTGATTCTATAAAACTGCTTACGCTTGGATGTGCGTCATGAAGACCAATTCCACCTAAATCTGTGTTTAATGCCGGCGGAATAATTTCGATTACTTCGATGTTTTTTTCTTTTAATAAGTGACGAAGTGAAAGCGTAAACGATCTAAAAAACGCTTTTGTAGCCGAATAAACCGGAACTTTTGCAAAAGGCGAAAACGCCAATCCAGAAGTTACATTCATTACCGTTTTTAGAGATTGTAACTGAATAAATAGTGAAGTTAAATGCAGTGGAGCTTCAATGTTGGTAGTCAGCTCATTTTTCATGTTTGCATAAAAATCAGCATCAGTAATCGACATCCAGTTTTGAATTCCGGCATTGTTGATTAATACGTTTAAATCAGGATGATTAGCTGTAATCCATTCATAAAGTGCAGTGCGGTCTTCTTCTTTAGAAAGGTCGCATACTTTTGTAATTACTGAAGGGAATTTTACTTTAACGTCATTTAAAACTGATTCTCTTCTGCCGCAAATAATCACGGTATTGTTTTCCTGAATAAATCGTTCGGTAAGTCCAAGTCCGATACCGCTTGCACCTCCCGTAATTAAAATTTTGTTGTTTGATAAATTCATCTTTTCGATCTTTTAAATTGATAAGACAAAGGTAGGAGCGAAGCAGACTTGGGGAATTGTAAATATCAAACCGATGTTTGCGAAATTCAAATCACAAGTGATAAATTCCAATTTTTAGAAGTTTCAAATTCCAAGCTTCAGGTTTAACCGCAAAGAACGCTAGGGATTACGCAAGGTTCGCAAAGTTTTTTACGTAAAGCTTTGCGAACTTTATGTTTATATAACATAAAGCTTAGAAAAAACCTTGCGCTCTTTGCGGTTAAAACACACAAAGAATATCAACTTGAAACTTGAAACAAAATTTAAGCTCTAAAAGCCAGTGGCGTATAAGAAGTCTGTTTTTTAAAGAAGTTTGAAAAATGCGCTAATTCTTCAAAACCAAGCGAATAGGCGATTTCAGAAATATTCCAGTTTGTCTGCTTTAAAAGTATTTTAGCTTCGTTTGTTAATCTGGTGCTGATTAATTCGGTCGTGGTTTTTCCGGTGTTTTCCTTTAGAACCTTATTTAAATGATTCACATGAACCGATAATCTTTCGGCAAAATCCTTCGCAGTTCTTAGTTCTAAACGCTGATTGGGTGATTCAATTGGAAATTGTCTTTCTAATAATTCGGCAAATAAAGAAGAAACTCTTGCTGCCGAATTGTGTTTAGAATAAAGTGCTGTTATGGGCTGTAATTTTTGTCCAAAGTGAATTAGTTCAGCGACATAATTTCGGATTAAATCGTATTTGTAAATATAATCAGAATTAATTTCTTTTTGTATCTTTTTGAAAATCAAAGCAACTTCTTCCACTTCTTCATCTGATAACTGAAAAATAGGATAACCGTCTGAAGCAAAAATTGGAAGTTCGTCTAAATCAATGCCGCTTTTACTTTTAGATAAAAACTCGCTTGTAAATACACAAAATTGTCCGCCTTGATTGGTATCCTGCGGTAAATAATTGTACGGAATTTTTGGAGTTGCAAATAACAATCCCTGTTTTTCAATGTCGATTACTTTATCAGCATATTCGGCTCTGTTTTTCCCTCTAATTAAACTTATTTTGTAATAAGCTCTTCTGTCATAAGGCATTCCAGGCTTTCCTTTCATACGTTCCAGAAGTTCTTTAATATCAAAAACATTAAAATGACCAATCTCTTTTTGAATGTCGTTTGGTAATAGGGAAGTGGGTTCTACTGTTGAACCTTCAGTAATATCTTTGTAAAATGAATCTAGGGATTTCATATTTGTGAATTGTAAAATTCAAATATACGAAATTTTTTGGCTCGCAGATTTTACGGATTTAAACTGATTTGCATGGTCATTGCGAGGAACGAAGCAATCTCATTTTGCTGAATGAGTTTGTGATTTTTGTTAGTGTGGTTGCTTCGTTCGTCGCAATGACATACTTTGCGGTTAAAAAAGGCTTCCCTGAACAAACTCAGGTTCTGGATTACTTCCAAATTTAAAAGCATCAATTACAAAAAACTGTTTTACTAGGGGATCAAATTCTCTTAAAACAATTTCATTGCACTCAAATTGAAGGTCAATTGTGGTAAAAAGTTCAGAAGCAATTTTAAGGTTTTCAGGAGTTAATTTTCGTCCGATTGACAGATGCGGATTATCACTTTTATGCTTTAAAGACTTTAAAGTTTCATGGATCTTTTTCATTATTGGGACGAAATGATTTTTTGAATCTTCATTTACACCAATAAAAAAAGCACCAGCATTTGGAAAAGAATCAAAATGATCTAAATTTACTTGAAAAGGCGTAAAAGTATCTGAAATTTTAGCAAGCTTTTGTTTGAATGAATCTAGTTGAGAATCATCAATTGTAAATTCACAAATCGTAATATGTGCTTCAGAATTGCAGCTGTTGTACCATTTAATTTTGCTTCTTAAAAAGTCTTTCAATTTTTTAACAGGCTCAACCAATGTTTTAGAATAAAATACAACCGAATATGTTTTCTCCATTTTTAGGATTTTGAATTACACAAATTTAAAATTAAAATTGTGCTTTCAGCGCTGCATAAAAATAATCTTGATCTATACACGGATTAAAATCCATCCCTGCAAAATGTACAAAACCTATGGTTCTTTATTAAAATTTAAATTGTGCCGTCAATGCTGCATAAAAATAATCTTTTCCTGAACCGACTTCTTTTAAAAATGAACCTGCATTAAACCAGCCGGTTTCTAATGTAAAACCTAAATGATTATTGAGGTCGTAGTTTACATTTGAAATTAACTGTGAACCTATAAAACGTTCCGTTGTATCCTTTCCGGAATATAAAAGCTGCATATTTGGTGCGTATATACCATCACTTATGGTTTGTCTCCAGAAAATATCATAATCAATACCAAGTCCCCATTTTTCAGACAAACTAAAATTGATTGAAGGATGAACGTCAACTAAATTTGATGGACCTATAAGGGCAACTAAACCAAAATAAGCGCCTCTTGGATATAACGGATTGAAAGTTTGTAAATAGCCATCGCCAGAATTTTTATCACCAGAAATGATTTCTGTTTTTAATCCAATTTCCGGAGTGTATTTTATGTTTTCAAAAGTATAACAAGCAAAAGAAGAAATGGTCCAGGCTGAAATTGTCTTTTGATTGATGTTCCCGAATTGATAAACACCTTCAAAATCGTATTTCCAGTTTCCTTTGTTTTTCCAGATTCGTGTTCCAATCGATTGTCTATTTTCTGCACCAACGGCATCATCAAAAACAGCTCGGCTTTTCCATAAACCCAAATAATATAAATCGATGTTTTGAATAAACGGCACTTTATGAATTACTGTATAACTTCCCCAAAACTTGGCATTTTCATTAAAACTATCATTAAAAGTTCCTTGTTTATTGGCAATAGGATGTGTAAAAAAAACATCTGACTGCCAATTGTTTTTTTTATAAAATAGTTTCAATCCGTCAAAAGCAAGTCGGCTGTTTGGACCTTCTCGCACGGCAACCAGACGTTGGGAACCGTATGACATTTCTTGTCTTCCAGAACGCAGGGTTAACTGCTCATTTTCTTTTCGGATAAAATCTATATCCAAAAAAGCCTGATGTATGTCTAACTGATTTTCATCAACCGGACTTGGATCTGTTTTACCGTTTGCTAAACTGCTTTGCAATTGAAAAAATGTTCTAAAAACGCCCAGTTGAACATTTGCATGAAGCAGATAACGTGAAAGTAAATATCCATCGTCGTCAGATTCGTCTCCCCATTTATTGTTAACGGTATAAGTATACTGCAGTCTTGCTTCTCCGCCAATTGTAGCATAATATTTATCGTTTTTTCCTAACGGAATATATTTGATTTTTTCGTAAAAAGTTTTCGTCGAATCAGCTTTTAGATAAGTGAAATCATCCTCATATCGCAGCTTTTGGAAAACTGGTTTTTGTTGTGCGTTTGCAGAAAAAAGGATTCCCAAAAGCAACAATAAGAAGAATGTGTTTTTCATTTTGATTTAATTTTTTTGATAACCTCCAAAGTAATTTACCGGACTCCAGTCTGGAATTGCTTTTGGTTTTTCGTTTGCAAAAGTTCTAAAGTCATTATCAGCATAAACTACTTTACCGTTTACAACTGTAAGTTTTGATTCGATGTTTAAGATATTTTCTTCAGAAGTAGTAAAATAATCATCAGAAAGGATTGAGAAATCAGCTAATTTATCTGCAGTCAGCATTCCTCTGTCTTTTTCAATATTGATTAATTGTGCGCTTCCGTAAGTGAATAATTTTAAAGCTGTGGTTCGGTCTGCAATATTTTCGTCGTTCATGTATTTTAAACCTCCTAAAGTTTTTCCGGTTGTAAGCCAGTATAAACCAACCCACGGATTGTAACTTGCTACACGGGTTCCGTCTGTTCCCATTCCCACTTTAATTCCTAATTCGAACATTTTCTTTAGCGGAACGGTGTTTGCAGCAGCTGTTTTTCCATATCTTTTAATGAAACTTTCACCTTGATATGCCATTCTGTGCTGAATTGCAATACCGCCGTTTAAAGCCTTAATACGTTTTAAATTTTCTGTAGAAACTGTTTCGGCGTGATCAAAGAACCATAAAAGTCCGTTTAAAGGTGTTTCTTTATTAATGTCTTCAATAACATTTAAAAATCTTGTAATGCTTTCGTTGTAAGTAGCGTGAATTCTAAACGGCCATCTGTTTTTTACTAATAAGGATAAAACTTCTTTTAATTGACCTTCCATTGCCGGGCTTAATTCTGGTCTTGGTTTGTCGAAGTTCTCAAAATCTCCGGCACTCATAACTAAATTTTCTCCCGCACCCTGAACGTGATATTCTACTTTATCTGAATGATGATCGTCGTCACAGCCTTCGCCAATTTCGACTGTCTGCATCCATTTTGTGTAATCGTTTAATTCTGTTCCTGCTTTTTGAGCAAACAAATAATAAGGCATTCTGATCGTTAAATCGCTGTCTTTGCACAAACCGTTAGTTACACCGTAATCGTCAGGAAAGTTCTGGAATCCGCCTCCTGCATCCATAATAGCAGTTACGCCAAGACGGTTCATTTCTGTCATAAATTGTTTGGTCGAATTGAATTTTTCTTCTTGTGTCAATTCTGGAAGTTTGGCAAGTGTAGAGTATAAAATAAAAGCATTTGGTTCTGCAGCTAACAATCCGGTTGGATTTCCGTTTGGATCTTTTTCAATCAATCCCGCATTTGGATTTGGCGTATTAGCATCGATTTTTAAAGTTTCTAAACCTGCTTTGTTCAAATAAGCGTGTCCGTATAAATGAAGAATAAAAGCTGGAACATCGCCAGTTGCTTCGTTGATTTCGGCTAAAGTAGGAAGTCTTTTTTCTTCAAACTGATAAGCATTCCATCCGCCTACCACACGAACCCATTGTCCTTTTGGAGTTCTTTGTGCTTGTTCTTTCAGCATCGCCAAAGCTCTTTTTAAGGAACGAACGCCGTCCCAGCGTAATTCGGTATTATAAAATCTTCCTCCGCGGATGATGTGCATGTGAGAATCGAATATTCCGGGAATAATGATTTTTCCTTTAGCATCGATTAGGGTAGTTTTTTTGTCTTTTAATTTTAAAATTTCGCTGTTTTTTCCTGTTTTTAGGATTCTTCCATCGGCGACAGCCATGGCTTCAACGATTGTATTTTTATTGTCTAAAGTGTGAATTACAGCATGATGAACGATTAGAGTTGCTTTTTTGCTTTGCCCGAAAATAGGAAGGGAGATAATTAAAAGAAAAGCGGCTATTTTAAAAGAGAGTTTCATGGTTGTGGTATTTTAAGTTGGTTTTGGGTAAAAAAAGACTGTGCGGTTACACAGCCTTTCTTTGTTTTTCTGGAAGTATTTTGGCCCGCGGATTTTACTGATTTGCTTTGCAAAGGCGCGGATTTGCGCAGGTTTTTATTTATGAATTTTAAAATCCGTTTTTATCTGCGTCTTAGCGATAGCGAATCCGTTTCATCCGTGTTCCATCTAAAATTAGTGTTTCAACATTTCGTGAGCATATTGAACACCTACACCATAAGCTCCGCCGTATTTTTTAACTAAATCAGTCACAGGAACATAAGTTTCCTGACGAGCCCAGTCACGTTGTAATTCTAATAAATATTGTAATGAAGTAATTGGGTGCGCACCAGCCTGAACCATACGGGTTACAGCCATTTCGTGAGCTTCTTTAGAAATGTCGCCGCTTGCATCTGTAATTACATAAACATCATATCCTTCGTTGATTGCTGATAAAGCTGGCCCTACGATACAAACACTTGTCCATAAACCGCCAAGAACGATTTTCTTTTTACCTTTTGCAACTATAGCTTTGTGAGCAGGAATATCTTCCCAGGTATTCATTGAAGTACGGTCGATATAGTTTGATGTTTTTTGCGGGTAGAATTCTTCAATTTCTTTAAAAACGGGTCCGCTGAATGATTTTTCGGCTACTGTTGTTACAATGGTTGGAACTTTGAATATTTTTGATGCGCCTGCTACTAAAGCAGTGTTGTTTCTAAGCTGATCGATTGGAATGTTGTTTACTGCAAAGGCCATCTGGCTTTCGTAATCAATTAAGACTAAAGTATGGTTGGTTGGATCTAACTGTGCCGGACTTGGTTTTTGAGCGAATCCGATAAAAGTTACTAAAGATAAAACTGCTGTAAGGATTAATTTTTTCATGATAATTTGATTTTGTTGTTAAATAAAGGTTTTGAAATATTTTGTATTTGATTTTCAGTGTTTTGCATTCAAAATAAATGCCTTGTTTTTAATGTCTTGATTTTAAAAGGTTTTCAGAAAAGGCAATAGTGATCCTGACGATATATCGTCGATTTAGCGACGAATATTCGTTAATAGATTATTATTTAAGCTTTTAGTGAATTTTTAAAAGAGAAAAATGCGGCGCCTAGATTTTTCCTTTTAGATGTAAGCGGTGGAGAATTTCTGATTTTAATAATCCGCTTCCGCCGCCAAAATGTTCAATTACTTCTACGTCTGGCTGTTGTTTTAAGCAAAATAAAGTAAACTCTTTTTCGACATGGTCTTCGATTCCGGAGCTCAATAGAACAACGTCGATTTTGTGATTCTGAAAATAGTCCTGAGCTTCTGTTTCGCTGCTAAATGCGACTGCGTTCCAGTCTTCATAAGCATTTACAAGGCGAAGTAAAATGGCCAGGATCGCTTCGTTTTTTCCGAGTAATAAGAATTCAAGTGTTTTCATTTTTTTTTAGTTTCTAAGATTCTAAGATACTGAGGTTCTAAGTTTTTTCTTCACTTTGAAATTTCAGTTTCGCAGAACTTGTGATTTATATTGCAAATTTATTAGTTCCAATTTCAACTCAACTTAATCTAGAATAAGAAAGATTTTTTTTAAGATTCTAAGGTACTAAGACACTAAGATTCTAAGTTTTTTCTTTTTCGATTTCAGTTTTTTACAGAACTTGTAATTTATATTGCAAATTTATTGGTTTCAATTTCAATTCAGCTTAATCTAGAACAAGAAAGATTTTTTTTAAGATTCTAAGGCACTAAGATTCTAAGTTTTTTCTTTTTTCGATTTCGGTTTTTGACAGAACTTGTAATTTATATTGCAAATTTATTGGTTCCAGTTTCAACTCAGCTTAATCTAGAATAAGAAAGATTTTTTTTAAGATTCTAAGGTACTAAGACACTAAGATTCTAAGTTTTTCTTTTTTTGATTTTGGTTTTTGACAAAACTTGTAATTTATATTGCAAATTTATTGGTTCCAATTTCAATTCAGCTTAATCTAGAACAAGAAAGATGTTTTGGGGGCTATTTTCTGTGTTTTGATAATTTTAAATGTATTTTATTAATCTAAAAACTTCGTTATAAATTGTAAAAGTATGAGGTTTAAAGTTTTAGATTCCTTGTGTTTTAGGAGGTTCAAAATTTTTAGAAAAAATCTTTGCTGAATGCGGAAAGCCGTAATGATTTTTCAAAAACTGAGCATAGATTTGCTGCGTAGAAATCAAAGAACAGCGTTTTACCTTTTTTGCTGCGCTTTTATGGTTTTTGCGGTTAAAAATGTTTTTGGAGAGACGATTTTTAATTTTAAAATTTGACATATTCATTTGATCGTGGGTAACTTGTAGAAAATAGTTATACAAATACTGTCTAATTTTTTTAGGGTTTTAGATTTGGCTGATTATTCAGCCTTAATCTAAAATCCTTTTTTATTAGCTAAATATCAGAATTCCGGTAATCCAAAAATAAATATAGTCCCAATTGCTTTTAAATTTTTGAGGAGAAGAGCCGTAGAAACTTTTAAATGCAGCCGAGAAATGAGAAATATCTTTGTAACCGCATTTATAGGCTACTTCGCTTACTGTTGAGGCTTTATCCTTAAATAATTCTTTAGCATATTCCATTCGTAATTTAATAATAAAACTTTTAACAGTTGTTCCAAAACAGGCTTTAAAACCCTTTTTTAATTTAAATTCATTCAGCGAAATCATTCTCGAAAGTTCAGTTAGATTTGGAGCGTGAACATAATCTTTTTCCAGAATTAGTTTTGCTTCCAGAAGTTTAGAGTAATCTTCATCGTCAATTTTGTCTTTTTGTCCGGGTTGTGTAATAATGGCTTCGAGCTGATGTATTAAAAGTTCTCTGATTTTGGTTTCGAGAAACATTTTTTTCAGCGCACCTTTTCGGTTACAGTTTCTAATTTCAGAAATTATCCATTGTATTGCCGGAGTAAATGGAATGTATTTATTTGTGAGATAACTTGATTTTTTTAAATGAATGTTTTTAGAGAATTTTTCATGGACTTTCCAGTCCTCATTGATTATGTTATAATAAAATTCTTTAGAGAAAATAATAGCTAAATAATTTACTTGTTCAAATGCGGGTATAGTATAAGTAGCTTTAAATTTTGTGGTGTAAAAAATATTGTGTGTACTTTCCTTAATGTATTTATCTGATTCAGGGAGTTCGATATTGGTTTCGATGTTGCCGGAGTTTACAAAATCCATTACAACGCATTCTTCGTTAATCTCAAAAACATCTGTCTGCGATTTACTAAGACATATTCGAGTATCAATAAGAACCATTCCGTCAGTAGATAATATGTGACTTTTTATTTCATCTGTTTCTTCCTTTTTTATGTCGATAATTTCCTCTGTAAGAATACTTTTTGGATCGTAATGGTCTTTGATTTCAATATTAATAATTGGTTTTTCATGGGCTGATAGTTTCGATTTGATCTTCAAAATATAATCCGTTTTTACAAAATAATAATCCGTTTTTCCCTAACTTTTTTAAAGCAGTTGAGAGTACTTTTGCGCCAAAGTTATTTATAATTAGTCTAATTAAATATATGTCAACGCCAAAAATTTTATTTTTTATTTTATTTTTCTTCTTTTCGTTCTTGTCATTTTCCCAGCAAGATAAAGGGGTTACAGTGACCGGACAAGTCGTTGAAAAATCTGGGCAAACAGTTCCATTCGCAACAATAGTAATAGAAAAAACTGACTTAAGTATGATTTCCGACGAAAACGGAAAGTTTACTTTCAAAAATGTTAAACCGGGAAGGTATACTATAAAAGTTTCTGCAATTGGTTTTTCGGGCTTTAAAAAAAGTATAGAAGTTTCTGGAACTAGTATAAATATTCCGGTTCAATTAGACAACGAATTACAGGAATTAGAAAATGTATCTGTACTAGGACGTTCGGCAGTTGAAAAGATCAATAAACAAGCTTATAACGTAACTGCCGTCGATGCAAAAAAACTGCATAACTCCACTTTAGATCTGGCACATGCCTTAGATAGGGTTTCAGGAGTACGTTTTCGCGAGGCTGGAGGTGTAGGATCCCGATCAGAATTATCCATTAATGGGTTTTCTGGGAACCAGATTAAAATTTTTATTGATGGTGTGCCGATGGATAATTTCGGCTCGTCTTTTCAAATCAATAATATTCCAATTAACCTGGCAGATCGTGTAGAGGTTTATAAAGGTGTTGTGCCTATTTGGCTGGGTGGAGATGCTTTAGGAGGAGCTGTTAATATTGTAACGAACAGCAAACCTCGAACATATGTGGATGCTTCTTATTCCTTTGGATCATTCAATACGTTTAAAACTGCTGTAAACGCGGGCTATATTTCAAAAAGTGGTTTTACGACAGAGATTAATGCATTTCAAAATTATTCGGATAATAATTATTGGGTAAATGTTGAAACCAATGATTTGGAAACTGGTAAATATTATCCAGAAACACGAGTAAGAAGATTTCATGATAATTACCATAATGAAACTGTAATTTTTAATATTGGAATTACAGGTAAAAAATATGCCGATAAATTAATGATTGGTTTTACAGCCGGACAAAATAAGGCGGATATTCAAACCGGAGCCAGAATGGTAGCAGTTTTTGGTGAAAGGTATATACGCGGGAATACTTTGATGCCTACTTTAAAATACCAGGTAAAAGATTTGTTTACAAAAGGGCTGAATGTGGATGTAACGGGAAATTTTAATTTTGGTTATGAACAAACTGTAGATACTGTAAATAGACGATACAATTGGTTTGGGCAATATACAACAAATGCTGGCCCGGGTGGAGAAGCCGGCAGATCTCTGTATAAATTTAAAAACAACAATGGAATAGCTACTTTCAATGCGTCTTATGCTATAGGAGAACGTCATTCTTTGTTAATAAACAATACATTTAACACATTTGACCGTAAAGGAAGTGATGAACTTTATCCTGAGTCCATAACGTATCAGCAGCCTGAAAAGCTGCAAAAGAATATTTTGGCATTGGGCTATAAATTTGACTTCAATCAAAAATGGAGTACCTCATTATTTTTAAAGAATTATGATTTAAAAACTACTCTCACCAGAAGTTATAATCCTTCTGGAAACTGGGGAGATGTTGCCTATATGGAGTTAAATGATAAATCATCTTCTTTAGGTTATGGAGGAGCAAGCAGCTATTATTTAAAGCAAAATTTGCAGCTAAAAGCCTCTTATGAAAAAACCTATAGATTACCTACATCGAATGAAATTTTTGGTGATCCCAATGATAATTTACAGGGTAATAATAATTTAAAACCAGAATCGAGTAACAATATTAATTTGGGTTTAAGTTATCAAACTAGTTTTAATGATATTAATGCCTTAACATTTGATGTAAATGGTATATATCGTAATGCTGCTGATTTTATTCGTACTGAATTTAATAATAATCAGAACAAAACTGTAACTGTTAATCAGGGAAGTGTAAGAACAAAAGGTATTGATGGAGAGATTCGATACTCTTACAAAAAGCGTTTTACATCTGGTATTAATATGACTTATCAGGATATACGCAATATGACCAAATATGAGCCAGAGCAAAATTTTGTTTCCTATTACTACAAGGACAGAGTACCCAATATTCCTTATTTATTTGGTAATCTGGATGGAACAGTTTTTTTCAACGATGTATTTAAAAAAGGAAATAATTTATCTGCAGGCTATAATCTTCTTTATGTACATGCTTATTATTTGTACTGGCCAAGTAGAGGAGGCTCAAATGGTAAACACGATATTCCAGTACAGTTTAAGCATGATTTAAACTTGGTTTACACAATGGCCGATGGAAAATACAATATCGCCTTAGAGTGTCAAAACTTATTGGATAATGAGCTTGTAGATAATTTTTCACTTCAAAAACCTAGTCGTGCTTTTTATCTAAAATTTAGATACTTCTTTAACAAGTCAAATAAATAATTTAATATAAACTTTAATACTTATGAAAACAATTAGCAAATTACCTTTACTATTAGCTGCGTTTGCTTTCACTTTTACTTCATGTGAAAGTAACGACGAAAAAAATGAAGGAAGTAGTGGAGAAACTGGAAAATCAAAATATATAGTTACTGTTTCTACAGGAGCAACTGGAGTAGCAGATTATTTATTAACTGCTGACGACATTACAAAAGGATCAATTACCACAGCAGGAAATGGATTAGAACAAGACGGTACTTATCGTTACTATTTATCAACGCAAAATAAATTTTTTAGTTTTCTATACGGTCAGGGAAATCCGGGAGCTGTTACTACTTATGGCTTAACTGCGAATGGAGATTTAACTAAGACTTCAAATTTCCAGGCGGAAACAGTACAAGTTTTTGCACCCGTTAACAAAGATATTTTAATGGTAAAAGTACCTAGAAGCGGGGCTTCAATTTCTTATATGTATAAAGTTGATGCAGAACAGTCGATACTTACAGGAACCGTATCACAAGATACCAGACTTTTAATTGGAAATAAAAATCCAGATTTAGCAGAAAGAGCTCATTTTACCTGGGCAACTCAGGTGGGAGATAAAGTATTTATGCCTTATATGAAAATTAATGGTATTGCTCCGGATACTTTTGGAACAAGACATGCTGATAGTACTTGGGTAGCTGTATATAGTTATCCAGACCTAAAATTAGAAAAAGTAATTAAAGATGACCGTACAAGTTACTTAGGAGCTTATTTTACTAATGGATTGTTTCAGGATGAAAAAGGAGATGCTTACGGATTTTCTGGAGCTGTTGGAACAGCTAATGGTGTAGTTAGTTCTACAAAACCTTCGGCTGTTGTTAGAATTAATAAAGGCACTACAGAATTTGACAAATCTTACTTCTTTAATGTTCAGGAAAAATCAGGAGGGTACAAAATTTCTTCAACAAGTTACATCTCAAATGGTAAGTTCTTATTATTAATGTACGGAACTCCTGGGACTAATTCTGGAGCTGTTAAGTTAGCTGTTGCTGATGTATACAACCAAACCTTTAAATGGGTTACGGGCATCCCGGCTTTATTAACAAGTGCTACTACTCGTTACAATATTGCTACAGAAGATGGAAATTCTGCTGTTCTTGGTGTAAATACACCTGATGGAAACTGGATTTATACCATCAATGGTACCTCTGCAGCAGCTACACAAGGTATGAAAGTTGAAGGCGGTCAGATTACTGCAATTCAGAAATTAAAATATTAATTATTTTTTTAAAACCGTGAGTCTTTTGGCGGGGACTTGCGGTTTTATTTATTCTATTTATCTATCAAAAAATATGTTTTCCTCTTCAAAACCAAAACCTAATACTAAGAAAAAAAGCAAAAAATCGCTTTTTAAGCGTGTTATGGCCTGGCTTCATTTATGGCTTGGTCTGGCATCTGGAATTATTGTCGTTATTGTAAGTCTTACGGGCTGTATTTATGTTTTTGAAAATGAAATAAAAGATTTTATCGAAGACTGGCGTTTTGTAGAGCCTCAGGAAAAAGCATTTTTACTTCCCTCACAATTGGTAACTATAGCCGATAAAAAGATGAAGAACAAGCATGCTGCAAGTGTTACTTTTGGTGAAAAAGATGATGCTGCCATTATAGGTTATTTTGTTGAAAAAAAAGAAGATAACGAAAAAGGCAGAGGAGAAAAGGGGGAACATAAAAAAGGTGAAAGAAAAGGCAGAAAAAATGATATCGCTGAAAATAAAGGTGAAAAAGGAGAGATAAAATCTCAGGAAAAGCCTTCTGAAAAAGCTAAAGGGAAAAAGGGAGAAAAGCCTAAAAAAGGCAGACGACAAGGAACTTTTATCAGCGTTTATATGAATCCGTATACAGGAGAAATATTAAACGTAAAAACTTTTTCTAGAGGAGATTCTCCGGATTTTTTCAGATGGATATTAAACGGCCACCGTGCTTTATGGCTTCCGTATGATATTGGAAGACCAATTGTAGGTGTTGCAGTTTTAATTTTCGTTGTGCTTTTGATCTCAGGAATAGTGCTTTGGTGGCCAACCAAATGGATCAAATCAATTATCGATAAGAGTTTTAAAATTAAGTTGGATGCGAGTTTTAAACGTGTTAATTATGACTTCCATAATGTACTGGGTTTTTACAGCTGTATTTTTCTTTTCTTTATTGCTGTTACCGGTTTGGTTTGGAGTTTTGGGTGGTGGAGTAAATCCTTGTATTGGGTTACTTCTGGAGGAAAACCACTGACTGAAAACCGTGAATCTCCAAAATCTGATACAACTAATATTAAAGCTTTTGATATTACTACTGCCGATAAAGTTTTGCTTAAAATGCAAAAAGAAAATCCGCAGGCATCTGGAATTTTGATATCAATTCCGTCAAAACCGGCAGATCCTATTGGAGCTTTTGTTTACAAACAAAAAAATACATTCTATAATATGGACCGTTATAGTTTTGATCAGCAGAGTTTAAAAGAAATCTCGATTAAAACACCTTTTTCAGGAAAATATATAGATGCAAATATTCCGGATAAAATCCGCAGAATGAACTATGATATTCATGTGGGAAGCGTACTGGGGCTTACAGGGAAATTTATTGCTTTTTTTGCCAGTTTGATTTCTGCAACACTGCCTATTACCGGATTTATTATCTGGTGGGGAAAACAGAAATTTGGCAAAAAGAAGCCAGCAGCAAAACCAAAAGTGGCTGCAAAAGCAGTTCCGGTTCCCAAGAAAAATATTGCAGAACAAGAAGTGACTGCTTAGGAAAAATTAAAATTGGTTTTTAATTTCTTTTTTTTGTTTTTTTTTAAAATAGAAGGCAAAACGTATTACGTTTTGCCTTTTCTGTTTTTTAATTATAACCATTTGCTTTAAGCCATTCTTCACAGTCTCTAGTCCAGAATCTGCTTGTATCTTTTACGCCTAAACCAAAACCATGACCTCCTTTTTCATATAAATGTAACTCCGCTGTAACACCATTTTTTTTGAGTGCTAAATAATAATTTATACTATTTTCCGGTATCACAACAGTATCATCTGTAGCGTGAATTAAAAAAGCAGGCGGTGTCTGCGCGGTGACTTTCTTTTCGTTTGAAAATGAGTTAATTAAATCCTGAGACGGATTATTTCCTAATAAATTAGTCTGAGAACCCTTATGCGTCGTTTCGTTTTCCATTGAAATCACCGGATATATTAAAAGAGAAAAATCCGGACGCGCACTTACTTTATATGCAGACTCATACACTTTGTCATCATAATGTGTTGAGGCAGTTGATGCTAAATGTCCGCCGGCAGAAAAACCTAATATTCCAATTTTATTAGGATCAATATTCCATTTTGCTGCATTTTGTCTTACATAACGCACAGCTTCTTGTGCATCCTGTAACGGCCCAACATTTTTATTCTTCATAATTAAATCACTCGGAAGTCTATATTTAAGCACAAAAGCCGGAATCCCCAATCTGTTAAACCATTGCGCGACTTTTGTTCCCTCTTTATCAATGGCTAAATGCTGGTAACCTCCGCCCGGCAGAATAATTACAGCAGTTTGATTTGGCTTTGTTACAGCCGGAAAAAAGGCAGTTAAGGTGGGTATTGTAACTAAACTGGTGCTTTGTACTTTTCCATCTGTTGTAACTTCTTTTTCTTTATAGTCGGCAGATTTGATTTCATCAGGTATTTTATTCCAAAGCGGGATAACCTGATTTTGAGCACTTGAATGTAATACAATTCCTGAAAAAAGCAGGACAGTGAGTAAATAAAGGGTTTTTGTGTTTTTCAATTTTAAGTTTAATTAGTTGTTTTACAATGATTTATTGCTTGTTTGCAGCTTTTGTTTTAAAAGTGACAATATAGGATAAAACTCTTTCAAAACTATCTTGTTTTAGGACAATTTTACCCCTAAAAACGTATAAATTTCACCTGTTGACTTTTAACATATATATTGTTTAATGTGTAATTTTGAGTTCTTTTTTTTATGCAATATATTAAATTACATAGTTAAAATAATTTTATATATAATTTATTTGGAATATAAAGATTAAAAACTATATTTGTGCAATCGATTACATTATTACGGTTTTATAAAATTAAAATATTGATTTTAATGTGTTTAAATTATGCGTAGTGTGTATAAGATTTTTCCAAAAAAAATATCTAACTATAATAACCCGTTACCATGAGTCAAACCGATGCTGTTACAGTAAATCAAACCGTTAAGTCCGCAGGAAGATATCGTTGGAGTATATGTGCTCTGCTTTTTTTTGCAACCACTATTAATTATCTCGACAGACAAGTTTTGTCTTTAACTTGGAGTGATTTTATTGCACCGGAATTTCATTGGACAAATAACGATTATGGAAATATCACGGCTTTATTTTCTATTTTTTATGCCGTTTCTTTATTATTCGCAGGAAGATTTATAGACTGGATGGATACTAAAAAAGGATTTCTGTGGGCAATTGGAATTTGGTCTATAGGAGCTTGTTTACATGCATTTTGCGGTATCGCTACTTCTGGAATTATTACCGGAAACTGGCTGGTAGGATTTCATGGATCAAAAGAAATTATAAGTACAATAAACGACACGGGACTTGTAATTAATGTAAGTGTGGCTTTGTTTATTTTTGCTCGTTTTGTTTTGGCAGTTGGAGAAGCTGGAAACTTTCCTGCAGCAATTAAAACGACAGCAGAATATTTTCCTAAAAAAGACAGAGCATTTTCTACAAGTATATTTAATGCTGGTGCCACAGTTGGTGCATTGGCAGCTCCAATTACAATTCCGTTTATTGCAAAATCATTTGGATGGGAAATGTCTTTCATCATTATTGGAGCATTAGGTTTTATATGGATGGGATTCTGGGTTTTCATGTACGACAAACCAGAAAGACACCCAAGAGTAAGTCCTGAAGAATTAGCTTATATTCAGCAGGATGATATTGCAGACAGCAAATTAGAAGGTTATGTTCCGGAAACAACTTCAAAAGTTTCATTTGTAGACTGTTTTAAATACAAACAAACCTGGGCTTTTGCTTTTGGTAAATTTATGACAGATGGTGTTTGGTGGTTTTTCTTATTCTGGACTCCGGCTTATTTAAGCTCAGTTTACGGAATGGATTCTACAGAAGCAGCTTTACCATTATTTGTTTTATACATGATTACATTATTATCAATTATTGGCGGCTGGCTTCCAACTTATTTTGTAGAAAAGAAAGGAATGAACCCATACGAAGGAAGAATGCGAGCGATGTTAATTTTTGCTTTCTTCCCATTGCTGGCCTTAATTGCACAACCGTTAGGATATATCAGTTACTGGGTTCCGGTAATCATCATTGGAATTGCAGGAGCGGCACACCAGTCTTGGTCGGCAAATATTTTTACAACAGTAGGAGATATGTTCCCTAAAAAAGCTATTGCAACAATTACAGGAATTGGTGGTTTAGCAGGAGGAGTAGGATCGACTTTAATCAATAAAGGCTCTGGAGTTTTGTTTGATTATGCTAAAGAAACTGAAATGGTTTTTATGGGATTCAAAGGAATAGAAGCAGGGTATTTTATCATCTTCTCTATCTGTGCTGTATGTTATTTAACAGGATGGATTGTAATGAAATCTTTAGTTCCTAGATACAGTCCGATCACAAATTTGTAATGGATAATTTTTCTAAATTGAATAATTTTTTCATTTGAATTATGGTTTTTCAATATAAAAAATTAATTTTGTGCAATCGATTACATTAAATAAAAATTATGACAAAATATAGTTCAAGATACGCGTCAAGCCCAGAAGCTGTAAAAAAATATGATACACAGCAATTGAGAGAAGAATTCTTAATTGATGATTTAATGCAGGAAGATGAAGTTGTATTGGTTTATTCACATTACGACAGATATATTGCAGGTTCTGCAGTGCCGGTAAAAGGAGATTTAGTTCTTGAAACAATCGATCCGCTTAAAGCGCCTTATTTTTTAGAAAGAAGAGAATTAGGGATTATTAATGTAGGAGGAAGCGGTTCTGTGGTTGTTGAAGGAACAACTTATGAATTAGGATTTAAAGATGCTTTATACATTGGAGCTGGAAATAAAGAAGTGGTTTTTAAAAGTGATGATAAAAACAATCCTGCTAAATTCTATTTAAACTCTGCGCCAGCGCACACAACTTATCCTACTAAGAAAGTAAGTTTAGCTGAAGCTAATAAACTACAATTGGGTACAATGGAAACGGCAAATCACCGTACGGTTAACCAAATGATTATTGGAAGCGTTGTTACAACCTGCCAATTGCAAATGGGAATGACAGAATTGAAACCAGGAAGCGTTTGGAACACTATGCCGGCACACGTTCACGATCGTAGAATGGAAGTTTATTTCTATTTAGATATTCCGCAAGATCAGGCAGTTTGCCACTTTATGGGGCAACCGCAAGAAACGAGACATATCTGGATGAACAATCATCAGGCAGTAATTTCGCCTCCTTGGTCAATTCACTCAGGTTCAGGAACCAGCAACTATACTTTTATCTGGGGAATGGCGGGTGAAAACTTAGATTACGGAGATATGGATGTTTGTAAAATCACTGATTTAAGATAAGAAAATGACAAACTTATTTGACATAAAAGGAAAAATTGCCCTTATTACAGGAAGTACGCACGGACTGGGAATGGCAATGGCAAAAGGACTTGGACAAGCCGGAGCAACAATTGTTGTAAACGGAAATTCATCTCAGGATAAAATTGATAACGCTGTAAAAGAACTTCAAAGTGAAGGAATTAATGCAGTTGGTTACAAATTTAATGTAACTGAAGAACAGGAAGTAAAAGATGCTGTTGCTAAAATTCAGGCAGAAGTTGGACCAATCGATATACTGATTAACAATGCCGGAATTATTAAAAGAATTCCGCTTCTGGATATGGAAGTTTCAGATTTCAGAGAAGTGGTTGATATTGATTTAGTAAGTCCATTTATCGTTTCTAAGCATGTTGCAAAAGGAATGATTGAAAGACGTCAGGGAAAAATAATCAACATTTGCTCTATGATGAGCGAATTAGGAAGAAATACGGTTTCTGCTTACGCTGCTGCAAAAGGCGGTTTAAAAATGCTGACGAAAAACATGGCAACAGAATGGGCAAAATATAACGTTCAAATCAATGGAATCGGGCCAGGTTATTTTGCAACAGAGCAGACAAAACCAATTAGAGTTGACGGACATCCGTTTAATGATTTTATCATAAGCAGAACTCCTGCTGCAAAATGGGGAGATCCAAGTGATTTAGCCGGAGCAGCAATATTTTTATCTTCCAAAGCGAGTGATTTTGTAAACGGGCATATTTTATATGTTGACGGTGGAATCTTAGCTACAATTGGAAAACCTTCAAACGAAGAATAATTCTCAAATTATATTAAAAAAGACATGAGCGCAAATACATTCATACACGACAATTTTTTATTAGAAAATAAATACGCTGAAGAGTTATATCACAATTACTCTAAAAATCAGCCGATTATTGATTACCATAATCACTTAAATCCGCAGTTTATTGCAGAGGACAAGATTTTTGATAACATTACGAATGTATGGATTAACGGCGATCATTACAAATGGCGTGCAATGCGTACGTTAGGAATCAATGAGCAGTTTGTAACAGGAAACGGATCTGATAAAGATAAATTCTTAAACTGGGCAAAAACAGTTCCTTATACAATGCGTAATCCTTTGTACCACTGGACGCATTTAGAATTAGCTCGTTATTTTGATATTTATGATCTGTTGAATGAAAAATCAGCTGAGAAAATTTATACAGAAACAACAGAGAAAATAAATTCTCAGGCTTACAGCACGCAGAACCTTCTTAAAAAAGTAAACGCTGAATTAGTTTGTACTACTGAAGATCCAATTGACAGTTTAGAATTTCACAAAAAATTCGCCAACAATTCGACTGGAATTAAAATGAGTACGGCTTTCAGACCTGATAAAGCCATCTTAATTGCTAATGATGGTTATAATGCATATCTGGACACATTAGGGGATGTGTCCGGAGTTGCAATTAATACTTTTGCTGATTTACAGGCAGCATTAAGAAACAGAATTGAATTTTTTAATGCAAACGGATGTAAATTAAGCGATCACGGTTTAGACCAAATTTATTTTGAAGATTTTACAGAATCTGAAATCAGTTCAATCTTCAAAAAGAAAAGAGAAAACAGAACTATAACGCCAGAAGAAGCTTTAAAATTCCAAAGTGCTGTTTTGGTATTCCTATCAGAAACGTATCATGAGTTTGGATGGGTGCAGCAATTTCACTTAGGCGCATTGCGTAACAATAATGCTCGTATGCACAGAATTTTAGGTCCAGATACAGGATGGGATTCTATTGGAGATTATCCGCAGGCACAAAAACTATCTAGTTTTTTAAATGCTTTAGACAGTAAAGATAAATTGACAAAAACAATTATCTACAACTTAAATCCAGCTGATAACGAAGTTATGGCAACAATGATTGGAAACTTCAACGACGGAAGCGTTCGCGGAAAAGTACAATTTGGTTCTGGATGGTGGTTTTTAGATCAAAAAGACGGAATGACAAAGCAGTTAAATGCACTTTCTAATATGGGATTAATAAGCTGTTTTGTTGGAATGCTTACAGATTCAAGAAGTTTCTTATCATTCCCAAGACACGAATATTTCAGACGTATTTTATGTAATCTTCTTGGAGACGAAATCAAACGCGGAGAACTTCCAAATGATATGGAATGGATTGGGAAATTAGTTTCTGATATTTCATACAATAATGCTAAAGAATATTTCAAATTTTAATTTTTTTTAAACCATTAATACATTAAGAAAATTAAGTTTTTGGTTTAATAAATAGTTACTTAAGTAATAAAGATAATTAAGCAAATTGGCTTAATAAACTTAACCTTTAATTGCAAAAAGAATATAAAGTAGAGCTTAATTTTCTTAATGTCTTAATGGTAAAATATAAAAAAGATAGTATGAGTAGAGTAGTTGCATTTGGAGAAATCATGCTGCGTTTATCGACAGAAAGACATTTACGTTTTTCGCAGTCAACAGCATTTGGTGCTACATACGGAGGCGGAGAATTTAATGTATGTGTTTCTCTGGCAAATTATGGTGTAAATGCTGAATTTGTTACAAGATTGCCTCAAAATGAGATTGGTTTATCGGCATTGAAAGAAATACGAAAAATGAATGTCGAATCTAAAAACATTGTTTACGGAGGAGAGCGTTTAGGAATCTATTTTCTGGAGACCGGAGCCGGAACACGCGGCAGTAATGTAGTGTACGATCGTGCACACAGTGCAATGGCATCTATTGAAAAAGGGCAGGTAGACTGGGAGAAAGTTTTAGCAGGAGCTGAATGGTTCCATTGGAGCGGTATTACGCCGGCTATTTCACAAACTGCTGCAGAAGCTTGTTTAGAAGCTATTAAAGTGGCTCATAAACTGGGAATTAAAATTTCCTGCGATTTAAATTACAGATCAAAATTATGGCAGTACGGTAAAGCGCCAAGCGAAGTTATGCCGGAAATGCTGCAATACAGCAATGTTATTTTAGGAGACATTGATACAGCGTATTTTATGTTAGGAATTCCGAAAGTAAATCCGAATTATCAGGACGAAAAATCGCTTCCTGTTTTATACGAAAAATTGTTTCAGTTAATCCCGAATTTAAAAGTGGCAGCAACAACACTTCGTTATTCTGTAAGTGCTTCACACCAAAGAATTGGTGGTGTTTTGTTTGACGGAAAAGCAATTTATCAGGCAGCTGTAAAAGAGGTAACTCCTGTTGTTGACAGAGTAGGAAGCGGCGACGCTTTTATGGGAGGACTAATTTACGGACTGTTAGAATATCAAAATAATAACCAGAGAGCTTTAGATTTTGCTGTGGCAGCTTGTTGTTTAAAACATACAATTGCAGGCGATTATAATCTGGTTACTTTAAAAGAAGTTGAAAATATGATTGATGGTGATGGTTCTGCATTAGTATCAAGATAATTAATTAGAAAAATGGCAAAATATTCAAGAATAGAGGTTGCGCAGACAATGAAAGATAACGGAATGGTGCCGTTGTTTTTTCATTCTGATATTGAATTAAGTAAAAAAGTTTTAAAAGCTTGTTACGACGGTGGTTCCAGATTAATGGAATTTACCAGCAGAGGTGATTTTGCACATGAAGTCTTTGGTGCTTTAAATAAATACGCTTTGGCAGAACTTCCGGGAATGATCTTAGGAGTGGGTTCTGTTACAGATGCAGCTTCGGCATCATTATATATGAGTTTAGGAGCTAATTTTATTGTAACTCCGGTATTCAGAGAAGACATTGCAATTGCCTGCAACCGCCGAAAAGTATTATGGTCTCCTGGATGCGGTACGCTTAGCGAAATTGCAAGAGCAGAAGAATTAGGCTGTGAAATTGTAAAATTATTTCCGGCAGATACTTACGGACCAGAATTTATAAAAGCCATAAAAGGACCATGCCCGTGGACAAACATTATGCCTACAGGCGGTGTTTACCCAACTGTTGAAAGTTTGAGTTCATGGCTTAATGCAGGAGCAACCTGTGTTGGTTTAGGTTCACAATTAATTTCAAAAGATATATTAGACAAAAAAGACTTTGACGGTTTAACAGCCAAAGTAAGTCAGGTTCTTGACATCATAAAAAATATAAGAAAATAAATAAGGAGTAATCATGCCAACCCTTATTTAGATGCGTTTTTTTTAGATTTTAGAGATTGTAATTGAGCATTACGCTTGCAAAATAATTCCTGTCACTCCTCACAGCAGGTTTTATTTTAAAATCAGGTGTAATGTTTCATTTACAATGTTTTAAAGGAACGAATAAGGTTTAAGTGATTATTTATAACACTTTTAAAGAGAGAATTAAAATGGAAAAAATTAACAGATCAAATTCAGAGTTTTCAAACAGGCTTCCAATTAAAATTGTACAATTTGGAGAAGGTAATTTCTTAAGAGCTTTTGTTGAGTATGCTATTCAGAAATTAAACCAAAAAGCAGATTTTAATGCTGGTATTGCAGTTGTACAGCCTATTGATAAAGGGCTTGTGAATATGATCAATGCACAGGACGGATTATACACTTTATTCATGAAAGGTGTAAAAAAAGGCGAAGAAATTCAGGAAAAAGAATTGATTACCAATATTGTAAAAGCAGTAGATCCTTATGCTTCTTTTCAGGAGTATTTGTCTTTAGCTAAAGAAGAAGAGCTGGCTTTTATTATCTCAAATACTACTGAAGCGGGTATTGAATATATTGCTTCTGATCTTCCAACAATGACGCCTCCTGTATCTTTTCCTGCAAAATTAACAGTGCTTTTAAATGAAAGATTTAAGCATTTTAATGGAGCAGCAGATAAAGGATTAACAATCATTCCTTGCGAGTTAATTAATTATAATGCAGATACTTTAAAAGAGATCGTTTTTAAATACAGTGCAGACTGGAAATTAGGTGCAGAATTTGAATCTTGGTTAACAAACAGCTGTTCTTGGCATAACACATTAGTAGACAGAATTGTACCGGGTTATCCAAAAGATCAGATTGAAGAATATAATGCACAGCTTTCATATAAAGATGATTTAATTGTAAGTGCAGAAACTTTCTTTTTATGGGTAATTGAAGGTGATGACAAACTGAAAGCAAAACTTCCGTTTGACAAAACAGATTTAGATGTAAAAATCATTTCTGATATGCAGCCATATAGAACTCGTAAAGTTAGAATCCTTAACGGAGCGCACACAGCAATGGTGCCATTCTCTTTACTTTACGGAAATGAAACTGTAAAAGAAACAGTTGATAATGAATTTACTGGTGGTTTTATCAATAAAGCATTGTTTGAAGAAATCAACGAAACTTTAAACATGGATAAAGCAGAATTGGCTAGTTTCTCTGAAGAAATTTTAGACCGTTTCAGAAATCCATTTGTGAAACATTTATTATCATCTATCGCTTTAAATTCAATCTCTAAATTTAAAGTTCGTGTATTACCAAGTTTAACAGGATATGTAGATATTCACGGTAAACTTCCAGTTCATTTAACATTTGCTTTTGCAGCGTTGATTCGTTTCTACAAAGGAACTTGGAACGGACAAAGTTTACCGGTAAATGATAGTGACGATATTGTAACTTTCTTTGATGGTTTATGGAAATCAGATGATTATGAGAAAATTGCAAGACTTACTTTGCAGAACAAAAATTTCTGGGATGAAGATTTAACTGAAATATCAGGATTAACAAGAGCAATTACAATTGCTTTAGAAGAAATTGATGCTAATGGTATTGAAGCTGGTTTTGCTAAGTTTCAGGAAAGAATCAAATAAAAAAAGATAAAAAAAACAAAAAGAACAAGGGTTAATTATGGCAGCGCAGAAAAAATTGATAAAAGTTCACCCAACCGACAATGTAGCGGTTGCTTTGGTGGATCTTACAGCAGGCGAAGTAATTGATTTCGAAGGAGAATCAGTTACAGTTGAGTCTGATGTAAAAATGAAACATAAGATTGCAATGGTTCCTTTTAATGTAGGGGACAGAATCATTATGTACGGAGTTTTAGTAGGTAAAGCAAGTGCAAGAATCGAAAGAGGAGGATTGCTTTCTACTGCAAATGTAAAACACGAAAGTGATAAAGTTACTGGTAAAACAGAAACGATTGGCTGGAATGCTCCAAATATTGATAAATGGAAAGACAGAACCTGGCAGGGTTATCACAGAGAAGACGGACAAGTTGGAACTGAAAATGTTTGGTTATTCTTCCCGTTAGTATTTTGTGAAAACAGAAACATCGAAATCTTAAAAGATATTTTTGAGAAAGAATTGATGAAACCAAAAGAAAACGATTATCAGTTATTGTTACGTTCTTTGGTAAAATCAGAAACAGGAGGAGCAGGAAATCAGGAAGCTTCAAATGATGCGAATTTATTCAACAATATTCAGGTAAAATTCATTACACACCAAGGAGGCTGCGGCGGAATTCGTCAGGATTCTCATAGTCTTGCTAAATTATTGGCTGGTTATGTAAACAATCCAAATGTTGCCGGAGCAACAGTTTTGAGTTTAGGATGCCAGAATCTTCAAATTTCGATTTTTAAAGATGCTTTAGACGCGATCAATCCAAACAGTAAAAAACCTGTTTTAATCTACGATCAGCAGTCAATTGGAACTATCGAAAAGATGTTAAGCAGTGTTGTTAAAGATACTTTCGAAGCGATTAAAAAAGCAAACGAAATAAAAAGAGAACCAGCTCCATTATCTAAACTAAGAATTGGTTTAGAGTGCGGTGGATCTGACGGATTCTCTGGAATTTCTGCAAACCCTACTTTAGGAGTAACTTCAGATTTATTGGCTGCTTTAGGCGGTACTACAATTCTTTCTGAGTTTCCTGAATTATGCGGTGTTGAGCAGGAATTAGTAAACCGTTGTGTTGAAGACGAGAGCGGAAAACGTTTCTTAGACTTAATGCAGTGGTATGAAAAAACTGTTGTTGATGCTGGTTCAGGATTTGATATGAATCCTTCTCCGGGGAACATTAAAGACGGTTTAATTACAGATGCAATGAAATCTGCAGGAGCTGCTAAAAAAGGTGGAACTTCACCTATTACCGGAGTATTCGATTACGGTGAATATATCACTAAACCAGGTTTAACTTTACTATGTACACCAGGAAATGATGTTGAGTGTACAACTGCAATGGTAGGTTCTGGTGCTAATATGGTATTGTTTACAACAGGTTTAGGAACTCCAACAGGAAACCCAATTGCTCCGGTTGTAAAAATTTCATCAAACACTCAATTAGCAAACAAAATGTCAGATATTATCGATATTGACACTGGAGGTATTATTACTGGTGAAAAATCTATCGATGAAATGGCAGATGAAATGTTAGAGTTTATTATAGATGTTGCCAGCGGAACAATTAAAACCAAAGCAGCACTTTTAAACCAAAACGACTTTATTCCTTGGAAAAGAGGAGTTTCGCTTTAAGTTTGTAGGTACGAAGGTACAGAGATACAAAGTATCAAAAGTTTATATAGAGACGCACAGCAGTGCGTCTTTTTTTATGAATACAATTTACGTAAGATAGCTCCAGAGGAGCTGAATATTTATAGTAGAAGAATAGAGTCATCATGATAAAAGCTCCATAGGGATGGTTTATTATTGTTTATGGTTAAAAAAAATAAGCTCATCGTTAAATGAGCTTATAATTTATGAAGGTAAAATATATTTTAAAAGTTTGTTCTCGAAGATGATTTACGAATGTGTAATTCAGGTGCCAGAACTACCTTTTTTTCTATTTTAATAGTATCTGTTTTATCGACTTGTTCTAAGAAAACACGTGCGGCCATTTTCCCCATTTCAAGCGGCGACTGATCTACAGATGTAATCGATAATTCCATGAATTTTGTAAAAGGTTCATTACTAAAACCAGCCACACAAAACTCATTCGGAATGCTAATATTTCTTTCTTTTAATTCCTGAATTGCTCCTAAAGCTGCAAAATCACTCGATGAGAATATTGCATCAGGAGGAGTTTCTAATTGCAGCAGTTTATCGACAGCTTCTTTTCCGGCGTCAACCATACTTTTTACCGGTATTACATATTCTTCTTTAAATTCAATTCCGTGATCTAAAAGGGCTTGTTTGTAGCCTAAAAACCTGTTTTTAAAGATTTCCAAAGACTGATCTCCAGAAAAATGGGCAATGTAACGGCATCCTTCGTTAATTAAATGTTTAGTGGTTAAATAACCGCCTCTAAAATCGTTAATGGTTACAGAGCTTACGCCGTCAATATGTTTGCTCCTGTCAAAAAAGATAAGTGGTACATTCTTTTGTAATACATTGTTGAAAGCATCATCATTTTCGCTGGTTACATCAGTAACTGACATCAGAATGCCGTCTACCTGAGCATCAATTAAAGTATATAGATTTTCATTTTCTCTCTGTTTGCTTTCATGAGTCTGACAGATAATTACCTGATAACCGTGAGGCTGTAATTCTTCTTCAATACCACGAATGACAGAAGCAAAAAAGTTGCTGTCAATACGTGGTACAATCACTCCAATATTATTACTTCGGCCGCTTTTTAATGCTAAAGCAAGTTTGTTTTGCTTGTAGTTCATTGAGGCAGCAGTTTTAATAACCAACTCACGAGTGCTTTCTTTTATTTTCGGGTTGTTATTCAACGCTCTGGAAACAGTAGCTGCAGTGATATTTAGTTTTTCGGCAATATCATAAATGGTTACTTTTTCGCTCATTAAAAAGGGGTTTACAAGTTAAATTCTACGACAAAAATACATTTTTTTTATATAATCTGTTGTTTAATGTTATCGATTACCATAACAAATTACTACAACGTTTTATATTCTACAATGATAATAAATTATAATAATTTTTGCATTAAATGTAATTATAATTCTTAATAAAAATTAAAAATACAATTTATTTCTAAATAAATTTGGTTCGTTGAAACATATTTTCTATTTTCGTGTAATCGATTACATAATTATTGATCTTTTCACCTCGTTAAACTAGAAATTCCACACAAATGATTACAAATAAGGTTATAGCGCTCAAATCAGTTGTTTTTTTAAGCATAACAGTCATTTTGACTATATCGTGCTCAAAAAAAATTACTCCTGAAGCTGAAACTGATCCGTGGAAAACTATGGAATTAACAATAAAAAACCTCCCAAAAACAAATTTTCAGGATAAAACCTATAATATTAATGATTTTGGAGCTGTTGCAGACGGTAAAACTTTGAACACTGCGGCATTTGAAAAGGCTATTCAGACTTGTACTGAAAATGGGGGTGGAAAAGTTTTGGTTCCAAACGGAAAATACTTAACCGGAGCCATCCATTTAGAAAACAATGTAAACCTTCATTTAGAAGATAAAGCTGAAATTTTGTTCAGTTTAAATCCAAAAGATTATCCAATGGTTCATACTTCATGGGAAGGAACTGAATTAATGAATTATTCACCGCTTATTTATGCTAAAAACAAAACTAATGTTGCCATAACAGGAAAAGGAATTTTAAATGGTCAGGCTGATAGTACTAATTGGTGGATCTGGTCTGGTGCAAAAATGTATGGCTGGAAAAAAGGAATTCCGTCTCAAAACGACCCGACAAATCGTGAAGTTTTGGTTGATATGGCAGAAAAAGGCATTCCGGTTGAGCAGAGAATTTTTGGAGAAGGAAGATACCTGCGTCCAAATTTTATTGAGTTTTTTGAATGTAATACGGTTTTGGTAAAAGATATTACGGTTATCAATTCTCCTTTTTGGATTTTACATCCCATAAAAACAAACAATATGATTATTGACGGTGTAACGGTAAACAGCCACGGACCAAACAATGACGGCTGTGATCCTGAGTATTCACAAAATATTGTAATTAAAAACTGCACATTTAATACCGGCGACGATTGTATTGCTATTAAAGCCGGACGTGATGCTGATGGAAGAAGAGTAGCCATTCCGAGTAAAAATATAATAGTAAAAAATTGTAAAATGATCGACGGGCACGGCGGTGTTGTTATTGGAAGTGAAATTTCTGCCGGAGTAAACAATGTGTTTGTAGAAAATTGCGTAATGGACAGTCCAAATCTGGATCGTGCCATAAGAATTAAAACTAATTCAAGACGAGGCGGTATTATCGAAAATGTATTTGTTAGAAACCTTGAAGTAGGAACAGTTAAAGAATGTGTATTAAAACTGAATATGTTTTATAACGTTTACGGGTCACAAACCGGAAACTTTATACCAGTAATAAGAAACATCAATCTTGAAAATGTAAACGTAAAAAATGGCGGAAAATACAGTATCTGGGCCGAAGGTTATAAAGAATCTCCTGTAGAAAATATCACGCTGAAAAACGTAAAAATCCAAAAAGTAGACTCGATCTATTTATTAAAGAATGTAAAAAATATCAATTTTATAAATACCTACATCAATGAAAAAAAAGTAGAATAAACTAAATACTAATGACTATTAACCAAAAAACCACTTAACAAAATTATGAACATTCAAAAATCATTAAAGAAAAAAATAAAATACAATCTTGTATTTTTATTTTTCCTGAATTTTCTGGTGAGCCATACAGTGAGCGCTCAATCTACCACAATAGAAGGTAAAATTACTGATGCTGCCGGACTATCACTGCCGGGTGTAAATATCCAGGAAAAAGGTACTAAAAATGGAACTTCGACAGATTTTGAAGGAAGTTTTAAAATAAATGTAACCAGTAACAAAGCTGTTTTAATTATCAGCTATTTAGGCTTTCAAACGCAGGAAGTAAGCGTTGCCGGAAAAACAAAAGTAAACGTAAGCCTTGCAGAACAATCCAATTCATTAAACGAAGTAGTGGTTGTAGGATACGGTTCTGTTAAGAAAACAGACCTTACAGGATCTGTAAGTACAATTAGTGCTGCAACAATTACAGAAAGAAATACTACAAGCGCACTTGAGGCAATTCAGGGAAGCACGCCTGGGGTTCAGATTTCATCTTCATCAGGACGTTCTGGTGACGGATTTAAAGTTGTAATTAGAGGAAATAACTCATTAGTAGGATCATCTCCTTTATATGTAGTGGATGGTGTTCCTGTTGATAATATCGACTTTTTGAATCCGCAGGATATTTCAAGAATGGATGTTTTAAAAGACGCTTCATCTGCTGCAATCTATGGTTCTCGTGGTGCCAGCGGTGTTATTATCGTAACTACAAAAAGCGGTGCTAATGTAAAACCGGGAATCAATGTAACTTTTGATTCTTCTTACGGTACAAAAACAGCGGCGAGAATGCCAAAAATGATGAATGGAGAAGAATGGTGGAAATTTCATCAGGTAGCTTATATGAGTGCTACGCCAGCAACACAAACTCCGGCTCAATTGGCAGCTTTAGCAGGAAATCAAAGTCCGCTATTAGTTTCAAGAGCTAACAGTGGTTACAATTTTGACTGGGCAGATGCGGTACTTAAACCGGGTATGACACAAAATAATTATTTAAATGTTACAGGACGTTCAGATTCTGGTTTAAGTTATAACTTAGGATTTGGTATACAAAGTGATGAAGGACTTATCGATAACGATTCAACAGATAAATATTCTTTTAAATTAGGATTAAATCATAAAATAAACGACAAATTTACTACCGGAGCAAATATTACGATTGCTCGTCTGGATACAGAACTAGGTTCAGATCTGGCTATGCAGGATGCTTTCAGACTTAGTCCGCTTATGTCGCCATGGGCAGTTGATGCACAAGGAAATGAGCAGGTGGGAACTTTGTTCTTTTTGCCTGGTAAACTAACATATCCTGATGGTTCTTGGGCAATTAACAAAACATCAACGGTAAACCCGTTAATGGAAATTGCAAATTCTTCTCAAACAGAAAAAACTTGGCAGACAGTTGGAAACGTTTTCTTCCAATATCAGCCTTTAAAATGGCTTTCGTTTAAAACAACATTTGCCGGAGGAATTGAAAATACAGAAACAAGCGCATCATATAAAGCACAAACTAATGCCGGAGTAACATTAAACGGAAAAAATTCTGCTTCAATTAAAAACTTCAACAATTTCAATTATACATGGGATAATCAAATTGATTTGAAACATACATTTAATGAAGTGCATGATTTCAGCGTTTTATTACTACAGAGTTTGTATTCAAATACAGATAAAACATCTTATATGTATTCTAACAATCAGCCTTTTGATGTTGGTTCAAATAATATGGGATCTGGAGTGCAGACTAGTTATAATATCAATTCAGGATATCAAAAAAATACATTAAGCTCTTATGCGGTTCGTGTAAATTACAGCTTTAGAGATAAATACCTATTGACAGCTTCTACAAGATGGGATGGTTCTTCTGTTTTATCTGAAGGCAATAAATGGCAGAGTTTCCCTTCTGTAGCTTTAGGATGGAAAATCAGCAAAGAATCTTTCCTTGCCAGCAGTTCAGTAATTTCAGATTTAAAACTTCGTGCGAGTTTAGGATATACAGGAAATGATAACGTAGCACCTTATACTTCTCAGGCATTATTAAATCAGCAGACTTTTTATGCTAACGGAGCTAATGTAGTTTCGGGATGGCAGACTGAAAATTTAGCCAATCAGGCTTTAACTTGGGAAAAAACAAGAGAACTTAACTTTGGTCTTGATTTCGGATTCTTAAGAAACAGAATTTCTGGTAGTGTTGACGTTTACGACAGATTATCAGATAAGTTAATTTACAAACAAGAATTACCACTTGAAACAGGATACAAAAATACATTTGCTAATGTGGGTTCTGTAAGCAACAAAGGAGTCGAAGTTTTGTTAACAACAAAAAATATCAAAAGCGAAAAAGTAAACTGGGAAACTACATTTACTTTTACTAAAAACGTAAACAAATTAGAGTCAATTTACAACCAGGATCAGGTAAGTGATATTGGTAATAAATTAATTTTAGGATCTCCTTTAAATCCTAACTACAACTATGTTTATGATGGTGTATGGCAGGAAAGCCAGGCAGCAGAAGCAGCAACTTATAACATGCTTCCGGGTCAGGCAAAACCAAAAGACCTTAATGGTGATGGTAAATTTAATACAGATGACAGAACGGTAATTGGTAACCCAAATCCGGAATGGCAGGGAAGTTTGTATTCTAAACTGACTGTTGGAAATTTTGATTTCAATTTCTCAGTTCTTACCAGTCAGGGGCAGACAGTATTAAGTACTTTTCACCAAAACTTTGCAGATGTAAGTGACAGAGGACGCCAAAAATTAGCTATGGATTATTTTATTCCAACAAATGGAGCAGGAATCGAAGCTAATGCTAACAATACAAATCCAAGACCAGGACCTGTAGCAACAGGAGCAGGAGCTTACTGGACTTCATTATTTGCTTACTACAGAGACGTTTCTTACGTGAAAATTAAAAATATATCTTTAGGATACACACTGGATTCTGAATTATTGAAAAAACTAAAAATCAGTAATTTAAGAATATATGTAAATGTGTTAGACCCATTTGTGTTTACAAATTTTGATGGATACGATCCGGAATGGGCAGCTTCATCTTTTGGAGTAAATCGTCCGGCATCAATAACAACGCAATTGGGAGTAAGTGTTAAATTTTAATAAAGATATCAAATGAAAAAAATAATAATAATGTTAGGAATGATTGTTACAAGCTTAAGTTCTTGCAGCAATTATATTGAGGAGGAAAGTTTATCAAATGTTCCTGCCGATGCAACCTATAAAACCGCATCTGGATTTCAGTTATTAATCAATACAAATTATGCCTGGCTTAAAAGCATTTACGGAGGAAATCCGTGGTTGTTTGAATCAGGAACAGATATGTATGCAGAAGGAAGAACTCCGGAACCAGCAGGTTTGAGCCAGTACGCGCTTTTAATTCCTACTTCAGATAACGTGGCAGATTTATACCGTCCTTGTTATCAGTTAATTCAATCAGTAAATAAAGCAGTTTATTATTCATCTGTAACAGAGCAGACAGCCAATTTAAATACATTATTGGGTGAAGCCCGTTTTTTAAGAGCACAAGCTTACTTTTTGTTAGTACAGACTTATGGCGGAGTTCCAATTGTAAACGAACATGTTACAACTCCTGTATTATCTTTTACAAGAAATTCTGCTGAAGAAGTCTACACACAAATAATATCTGATTTAGATTTTGCTTTGGCAAATGTTGGAACTACATCATATAGTACAACCGGAAGAGTAAACAAAAGAGCGGTTAATGATTTATTAGCAAAAGTGTATTTAACCAGAGGATATGAATCTTATGGTAAAGCCGATGATTTTTCAAAAGCAGCAGCTTATGCCGATGCAGCAATTGGAGGACAGACCCTTGCAATTGCTTTCGATCAGTTGTTTAAACCAGGAAACGATTTAAATGCTGAAACTATTTTTTCTGTTCAATATGATAAAGCTTCTACAAGTACAGACCCAACAAAATTAGGAAACAACCAATTTTATTATTTCAGTTCGTATTTAGGAGGAGCAGAAACTGGAGCTCCGTTAAGAAGCTATAATTTATGCCCTACAGATTATGCTTTAGGTTTATATGAAAAAGGTGATGCAAGATGGAATGCTACTTTTATGACAGAAATTGTAGAAGGTCCTGAAACAACAAATGGTGTAACAAAAACAATTTTATACTATCCTTATTACAGAAGTTCAAATCCTGCTTCACTAAAAGTTAGACACTTTTACGAGCCAAAATGGTTTACACCAGCAGATAAAACGGCTTGGATGACAGCAAATGCATCAAGATTATCGGCTACGTTTGTTTACCACCCGTGGGGAGAGTATTCTGCAGCACATACATTAATCAAAAACTTAGACTGTTATACTATTCCGGTTAAGAAATTTGATGATCCGGATCCTACTACACCTTCTAGCACAGGTCCTGTAAGTACGAGAGATATTATTGTTTCGAGATTAGGAGAAACCTATTTAATTGCTGCCGAAGCCTATTTAAAAGCAGGTGTGCCTTCAACAGGTTTAGATCGTTTAAACGAAGTAAGAAGAAGAGCAGGAGTTGCCAATGCAACAATCGGGCAATTCAACATCGATTATATTTTAGATGAAAGAGGAAGAGAATTATTAGGAGAATATAAAAGATGGTTTGATTTAAAACGCACCGGAACTTTAGTAGCAAGAGCTTCTGCATATAATTATAAAATTAAAGCAGCAAATTTTGTTGGTGTAGACGGTCAGCTTAAAATTTTAAGACCAATACCTCAGTCGGCATTGGATTTAAACCAAAATAAAGATTTTCCTCAAAATCCTGGTTATTAGTAATTTGTTAGTTTTTTGAGAACATTTGTTTTTTTGAAGAAGTTAAAAAGGAGTTTGGCCAAAGTGCCAGACTCCTTTCTTAACTAAAAAGTAAATTGATTTTAATGCGAAAAATTGTATTCATTTTGTTATGCTTTTCCTGTGCAGTAAATGCACAGCGTACTTACAGTGTCGATACGTCGTACACCGTAAAAAGCACTTATAATAAATTGATAAAGAAATACCCGGAAATAACAATACCGGAAATTGCCAAAAATGAAAATGTAAACCAGATTAGCGATGTGGTTTATTTTACATCAAAAGACAGAATACTGCATTTGGATGCTTTTGTAAATAATAAGCAAAAACAAAATCCTGCAGTTATCATGATTCATGGCGGCGGATGGCGTTCAGGAAATAAAAATCAGATGAATCTTTTGGCACAGGAAATTGCTTCAAAAGGCTATTCTTGTTTTACAATAGAATACAGGTTGTCGCTCGAAGCAAAATATCCATACGGAGTATATGATGTAAAAAATGCCATTCGTTTTATAAAAGATAATGCAAAGAAATTCAAAGTAGATCCAGACAAAATTGCGGTTTTAGGCTGTTCTTCGGGAGGTCAGATGGCAGCTTTGATTGGTACAACAAATGGAATTTCAGCTTTTGATGATCCGTTAAATAAAAGTAAATCATCAAAAGTAAATGCTATTATTAATGTAGACG
The DNA here is from genome assembly GCF_028736135.1 of Flavobacterium sp. KACC 22758. Classification (NCBI taxonomy): domain Bacteria; kingdom Pseudomonadati; phylum Bacteroidota; class Flavobacteriia; order Flavobacteriales; family Flavobacteriaceae; genus Flavobacterium; species Flavobacterium sp. KACC 22758. Next base: position 3,525,530 of record NZ_CP117878.1, on the reverse strand, counting down.
GCGTATTAGCATTCAGGCATCCCGAATCATCAGAAGGAGAAATGGCATCGTTTTGGCTTGGAGGTTCTTATGAAGAAAAAGAAGAAAACTGGAAGAATGCATCGGCTTTAAGCCACACTGATAAAAATACGCCTCCAATATTGTTTATAAACAGCAGTATTTCGAGGTTTCATGCAGGAAGAGATGATATGATAAAAATTCTGGATCAATATAAAATTTACAGTGAGGTTCATACAATCGAAAATTCACCTCACTCATTTTGGTTTTTTCAACCCTGGTTTGACCAGACTGTTGATTTTACAACCCATTTTTTAAAAAAGATTTTCAAATAATTACCATAAAATAAAAAACGAAGATTAAAGGCAAAGCCTTATTTCAAAACAAAATATAAGAATGAACTATAAAAAAACAGTCTTTGCGTTTTTCCTGTTGTACAGCATTTTTACTGTAGGTCAGAACAATGAAAATCAAAGTAGAATTGCTGTTTCGGCAAAAGCAAAATGGTCAGAAAAAACAGCTGTAACAATACTGAACAAATATCCAAAAGCCTGGCAGATCGATGGAACTGAGAAACCAAAATGGGATTATAAAATGAGCTTGACTTTGTCTGCTTTTGAAAAATTGTATTTAAAAACGAAAGACAAAAAATATCTCAATTACATAAAAGAATATGCTGATGAACTAATTGACGCCAATGGAAATATTGCCAAATATGATATTAAAGAATACAATATCGATTATGTAAATCCGGGAAAACTGTTGTTTAATTTATATGACGTAACCAAAGACAATCGCTATTTAACAGTTATCAAACAATTAAAAACGCAGATTGAAAGCCAGCCCAGAACAGCAAGCGGCGGATTCTGGCACAAGCAGATTTATCCTAATCAAATGTGGATTGACGGTTTGTATATGGCAGAACCTTTTTATACGCAGTATACTGTTAAGTATGAAAATGGTAAAAGTTTAGATGATATTGCAAAACAGTTTGAATTGGTTCATACTTATATAGTAGATAAAAAAACAGGACTGCCTTATCAGGCTTGGGATGAAAGTAAAGAAATTGGCTGGGCAAACGCAGAAACAAGAACATCACCAACAATCTGGAGCAGAGGAATAGGATGGTATATGATGGCCTTGGTCGAAACGCTGGATTATTATCCTAAAAATCATCCAAAACAAAAAGAATTGGTAAGTTATTTGAATGAAATAGCAAAAAACGCAGTTCAGGCACAAAGTCCGTCAGGATTATGGTATCAGGTTGCTGATAAACCAGAATTGCAGGGAAACTATTTAGAATCATCAGGTTCAGGAATGATTATTTATGCCTTGGCAAAAGGAGCAGATAAAGGATATTTAAACGCTTCGTATAAAAAAACAGCACAAAAATCTTTTGATGCATTTGTAAAAGAATTTGTCAAAACAAATGAAAATAATGAAATTACAATTTCAAATGTTTCATCAAACGTAGGATTAGGCGGAAAACCATTCCGTGATGGCACAAACGAATATTATGCTAAAAGCAAAACAAAAGACAACAGTTCGCCGGCATTAGCAGCATTTTTGCTGAGTGCAGTAGAATTAAACAAGTAAAATTGATTTAAGATGATAAAGAAAAGCCATTTTAGTTTTGCCCAAATCATGCTTATAAGTATGATGCTGTTTTCATTGAATGCACTTTTGGCACAATCCTCAAATACCATTTCAAAAGATTTAAAATGGTCAGAGCGAATGGCACTTTCTGTTATCAAACGTGCTCCGCAGGCCTGGCAGGTTGATAATAACGAAAAACCAAAATGGGATTATAAATTGGGTTTATTGATGACTTCTTTTGAAAAACTGTATCAAAAAACAAATAATCCTATTTATGCAGATTACATCAAAGCATACGGAGAAACAGTAATTAATCCTTCGGGAGAAATTATGAATTACAAACTTGAAGATTATAATATCGATTATGTAAATCCGGGTAAGTTTTTGTTTGATCTTTATAAAAGAACAAACGACAATCGTTATTTAACAGCAATACAGACACTACGCAAACAATTGGAAACCCATCCAAGAACAAATTCAGGAGGATTTTGGCATAAAAAAATATATCCGTATCAAATGTGGCTTGATGGTTTGTATATGGGAACGCCTTTCTATGCACGCTATACCGTTGAATTTGATAATGGAAAAGATTTAGATGATGTTGCCAAACAATTCGAACAAATACATCTGCATACGCTCGATAAAAAAACCGGACTGCTTTTTCATGCCTGGGATGAGAGCAAACAGATGCCTTGGGCGAATAAAGAAACCGGAGTTTCACCCAATTTCTGGTCGCGTTCTATTGGCTGGTATATGATGGCTCTGGTTGATGTTTTGGATTACATGCCAAAAGAACATCCAAAAAGAAAAGAACTTATTCAGTATCTAAATGATATTTCAAAAGCAGTGGCAAAATATCAGGACAAATCAGGATTATGGTATCAGGTTACAGATGCGGGAAATAAAGAAGGGAATTACCTTGAGGCTTCGGGATCTGAAATGTTTGTTTACGCTTTCGCGAAAGGAGTAAATAAAGGATATTTACCAGCAAAGTATAAAAAAATAGCTCAAAAAGGTTTTAATGCCATAACTGAAAAACTAATAAAAGTTGATGCAGACGGCGAAATTCATATTACACAGGTTTGTGCCAGTGCAGGTTTAGGAGGAAATCCATACCGAGACGGTTCTTTTGAATATTATATTAAGGAGAAAATTAAAATAGACAACTCACACGGATTAGGGCCTTTTATTTTGGCCGCATTAGAAGTAGAAAAATAGTAGAATTTAAATATATTTTGAAATGAAAAATAGTAGGAAACACAGTTTTATGTCGGTTTTATTAGTTTGCGTAATGGCTTTAACAGGCTGTAAAGTAACTTCACAAGAAACGACAAAAAAAGAAATCGTTATTTCGAAAGACATGAAATGGTCAGATAAAATGGCTTTAACTTTAATGAAACGTCATCCAGAAAGCTATATGCTTGATGATGCCAAAAAGCCAAAATGGGATTATGTTCATGCTTTGGTCCTGCATTCAATTGAAGAATTAAACAAGAAAAATCCAGATCCTCGTTACAAAGCTTACATAAGAGGTTATGTAGATGAATTAGTACAGGAAGACGGAACAATTAAAACCTATGAACTAGACAAATACAATATTGATTTAGTGGTTCCTGGACGTCTGCTTTTTGCTATTTATGCCGAAACTAAACAGGATAAATATTTAAAAGCAATGCAGTTGGTTCGCCAGCAGTTAACAGAACAGCCTCGTACTGCGAGCGGCGGTTTCTGGCACAAACAAATCTATCCAAACCAAATGTGGTTAGACGGCTTGTATATGGGAGAACCATTCTATGCAGAATATACTGCGACATTTGAAAACGGAAAAAGTTTTGATGATATCGCAAAACAATTTGAATTAATTCAGTTGCATGCTACAGATCCAAAAACAGGACTGTTATACCACGGATGGGATGAAAGCAAAGCAATGCCGTGGGCAAATAAAGAAACAGGAAATTCTCCAAATTTCTGGTCTAGAGCTTTAGGATGGTATGTAATGGCATTGGTAGATGTTTTAGATTATTTTCCAAAAGATCACCCAAAAAGACCAGAGCTGATAAAATACTTAAACAACGCATCTGCAGCTTTGGCAAAATATCAGGACAAATCTGGATTGTGGTATCAGGTTACAGACAAAGGAGGAGAAAAAGGAAATTATTTAGAAGCTTCAGGATCTGCTATGTTTGCGTATGCTTTTGCAAAAGGAGCAAACAAAGGATATTTACCATCAAAATATAAAAAACTGGCTAATAAAGCGTTTGACGGATTAACAACAGTTTTAATTAAAAAAGTTGACGAAGATGGCGGGATTACTTTAACAAACTGCTGTCAAGTTGCAGGTTTAGGAGGAACTCCATATCGTGATGGTTCTTATGAATATTATGTAAACGAAAGAAAAAAAGATAACGACCCTAAAGCAACTGGTCCTTTTATTTTGGCAGCTTTAGAATTGAATAGATAGTTTATAATTGTTAATTATCAATTATTAATTCTGGATTGTGTGGCTTTTATTGTCTTCCTGAGCTAAGTCGAAGAATGGCAGAGTAAGTCCTCAAACTAATTCCAGACGTCTTAATTACACAAACCCGACAGGTTTTAATCCCGAGACTTCGGGACTGTCGGGTTAAATAAAATAATAATTTAAAAATGAAAAATATAAAAATCGTTATTCTTCTCCTTTCCGTTTTTTCTTTTCAAAAAAATACGGCACAAGCCTGGACACCGGATAATGGAGACGGAACTTACACAAATCCTATTATTCATGCCGATTATTCAGATCCAGATGTTGTAAGGGTTGGAGATGATTTTTATATGACAGCATCTTCATTTAACTGTATTCCCGGACTGCCGATCCTGCATTCTAAAGATTTGGTAAATTGGAAAATTCTAAGTTATGCACTGCCAAAACAGCCTCCGTTTGATACTTATGATAAAGTGCAGCACGGTAATGGCGTTTGGGCACCCTGCATAACCTATCATAACAATGAATTTTATATCTACTATCCAGATCCTGATTTTGGTATTTACATGATAAAATCAAAAAAAGCCGAAGGCCCATGGTCAGAACCTCTTTTAGTAAAAGCAGGAAAAGGACTTATAGATCCGAGTCCGCTTTGGGATGATGACGGAAAAGCCTATTTAGTACATGCATTTGCCGGAAGCCGTGCACAGATTAAAAGTTTAATTGTAGTATGCAGCATGAATGCCGAAGGAACAATTGCGAATAGCGATGAAGTTATGGTAATTGACGGACATGACGGCGAAGGTACAATCGAAGGCCCGAAATTCTACAAAAGAAACAATTACTATTATATTTTTGCTCCGGCAGGAGGAGTGCCTACTGGCTGGCAGACGATTTTAAGATCGAAGAATGTTTTTGGTCCTTATGAGAAGAAAAAAGTTTTAGAACAGGGATCAACGAAAATAAACGGTCCGCACCAGGGAGCGTGGGTGCAGACACAAACTGGAGAAGACTGGTTTATTCACTTTCAGGATAAAGGCGCTTACGGACGAATTGTGCATTTACAGCCTATGAAATGGGAAAAAGACTGGCCGGTAATGGGGCAGGATTTTGATAAAAACGGAATTGGAGAACCTGTTACAACTTATAAAAAACCAAATGTTGGCAAAAAATATCCAATTGAAAATCCGGCTGCATCAGATGAATTTAACGAACCAAAATTAGGATTGCAATGGCAGTGGCAGGCAAATTCCCAAATAAACTGGGGTTTCCCTACAAGTATGGGCTATTTGAATTTGTTTTGCATGACAATTATTAAAGACAGCAGACGAATTTTTGAAGCTCCAAATTTATTATTACAGAAGTTCCCTGCTGAAGAATTTTCGGCGACAGCCAAATTAACTTTTAATACAAGGCTCAACGGAGAATCGACGGGACTAATTATAATGGGATTGGATTATAGTTATTTGTGTTTTAAAAATGATAACGGTAAATTATATCTAAATCAAAAAACAGGAACTTTTAATAAAACGGTTTCAGAAACCGAAACAAAACCGGTTTTGATTTCCAACAATACAATTTATTTGAAAGTGAAAGTTAAAAAAGGCGGCATTTGCAGTTTCTTTTACAGCTTAGACGATAAAAACTATCAGCCTATTGGAAATGATTTTACTTCAACCGAAGGAAAATGGATTGGTGCTAAAATGGGACTTTTTGCTTTAAGCGAAAAAGTAACAAACGATTCTGGAAATGTGGCCGTTGATTGGTTTAGGGTAACGAAATAAAATTTTAAAATGATTCAGTTAAAAAAAATCATATTACTTTTTAGTATTGCTTTGAGTTTTAGCATCCAGGCACAGAATACATATAAAAACTGGTCGGATATAATTCGTAAAAGTGATGCATCATGGTTTGGCAGTGATGAAGCTAAAAAGATTGCCGAAAATGTACTGCTTTATCAAAGAGATATTGGCGGATGGCCAAAAAACATTCAAATGCAGAATGAACTGACTCCTGCGCAAAAAAAGGATCTGCTTGAAATTAAAAAGACCACAAAAGAAACCACAACAGACAACGGAGCAACTACTCAGGAAATGCTCTTTATGTCTAAAATGTATGTGCAGGTAAAAGACGAGCGATACAAAGAATCATTTTTAAAAGGATTAAATTATTTACTCGAAGCACAATATGCAAATGGAGGCTGGCCTCAGTTTTATCCATTAAAAAAAGGATATTATACACACATTACTTATAATGATGATTCGATGATCAATATAATGAATGTGATAAAAGCTGTTGCAGACGAAACCGATTACTACAGTATAAAACCTTCAAAAGATATTGTTGAAAAAAGTAAAAAAGCTTTTGACAAAGGAATTGACTGTATTTTAAAAACACAATACAAACAAAATGGTGTTTTAACAGCGTGGTGCGCGCAGCATGATGAATTTACTTTTGCCCCTGCAAATGCAAGAGCTTTTGAACTGGCATCCTTAAGCGGTTACGAATCAACAAAAATTGTTTTGCTGTTAATGGCTGTTGAAAAACCTTCACGAGAAATAGTTATCGCCGTAAAAAGTGCTGTTGAATGGTTCGAAAAAACTAAAATTACTAATTTAGAAGAAAAAAGAGTTTTAAACGACGCAGGAAAAGTTGTAGACAAAAAAATGATTCCTGCTGTAAATGCGGGACCAATTTGGGCTCGATTTATGGATTTAGAAACAAATGAACCTTTTTTCTGTGATCGTGACGGTATTAAAAAGAAGTCAATAGATCAAATTGGCGCCGAAAGACGAAACGGTTATTCATGGTATACAGACGCGCCAAAAGAAGTCTTAAAGAAATTTCCAGACTGGGCAGTTAAAAACGGTACAAAAGTTTCAGCTTCTGAAAAGAAAAATGTCAGTTTAATTACAGTTGCTCAGGACGGATCAGGAGATTTTACCAAAATACAAGATGCAGTGTATGCCTGTCCGGCATTTCCTTATGAGAAAGTTACAATTTATGTAAAAAACGGAGTTTACAATGAAAAAGTCCGAATTCCGGAATGGAATAATAATGTGATTTTAAAAGGCGAAAGCAAAGAGAATACCATCATTACCTTTGATGATAATTTTTCAAAAATCAATTTAGGACGAAACAGTACTTTTTATACATCAACGCTTTTAGTAGAAGGAGATGATTTTTCAGCATCTAATTTAACTATCAAAAATGCTTCGGGTGATAAAGGACAAGCAATAGCCTTATCTGTTACCGGAACTCGCGCTAAAATTTCCAACTGTACTATTTTAGGAAATCAGGATACCTTATACTTATCAGGAAAAAATGCAAAGCAGTACTTTAAAGACTGCTATATAGAAGGTACAACCGATTTTATCTTTGGAGGTGCTACAGCCTTATTTGAAAATTGTGTTATTCACAGTATTAAAAGTTCGTATGTTACAGCAGCTTCAACTCCTGAAGGAGTAGATTTTGGTTTTGTTTTTAAGAACTGTAAACTAACGGCTGAAACTGCAGCAAATGCAGTTTATCTAGGAAGACCATGGCGCATTTATGCAAAAACAGCTTTTCTAAACTGCGAATTAGGTAAACAAATTAAATCTGAAGGCTGGGAAAATTGGTCAAAACCAGATGCAGAGAAAAATACCTTTTATGCCGAATACAATAACACTGGAGAAGGGTTTCAGCCAAAGAAAAGAGTAACATGGTCACATCAGCTTACCAAAAAGGAAGCCGATAAATATTCAATAGAAAATATCTTAAAAGATACAGTGACAAATTGGTATTTAAATTAAGGTACTGAGATTCTAAGATGCTAAGTATCTGAATTAGCCTTAATATCTTAGAATATCTGTACCTAAAACCTTAGAACCTTAGCATCTCAGAACCTTATAACCTAAAAAAATGAAATATCTTCTTCTACTATTAATTTCCTGTGTTTCATTTGCTCAGCAAAATGATTTTCCAAGAGCAAAAGTTGATTCAATAATAAGCAGAATTCAGCCTCCTGTATTTTCGGCTTATCAGGTTAATGTTTTAAAATTAGGAGCAAAAGGAGATTCCATTACAAATAATAAAGCTGTTTTTGATAAAGTAATGGCTTTATGTAAAAAGAAAGGCGGAGGAACTATTATAGTACCAAAAGGAATTTATAAAATAAATGGACCTATTCATTTAGTAAGTAATGTAAATCTGAAAATAGAAAAAGGAGCAAAAATAAAATTCAGTGACAACCCTCAGGATTATCCTTTAGTATTGACAAGCTGGGAAGGTACAATGCTCTATAACTATAGTCCGTTGATTTATGCAGTTGATTGTACCAATATCGCTATAACAGGAGAAGGGACAATTGACGGCGAGGGAGGGAAAATATGGAAAAGTTTTAAAGCTAAAGAAGGACCAGGTAAAAATCTGAGCAGGGAAATGAATCATAGTAATGTTCCTGTAAACGACAGAAAGTTTGGAGAAGGTTACTTTTTGCGTCCGCAGATGATCCAGTTTTTAAATTGCAAAAATATATTAGTAGAAAATGTTAGAATTGAAAACTCGCCATTTTGGTGTCTGCATCTTTTAAAATCACAAAATATAACGGTTCGAGGCATCAGCTATAAATCATTAAACTATAACAATGACGGAATTGATTCTGAATATGCAAAAGATGTTTTAATCGAAAATGTAACTTTTGACAACGGCGATGACAATGTAGCTATAAAAGCCGGGAGAGATCATGAAGGAAGAGCCAATACAGCATCGCCAAGCGAGAATATCGTAATTAGGGACTGTAACTTTAAAGGACTGCACGGAGTTGTCATTGGCAGTGAAATGTCAGCAGGTGTACAAAATGTGTTTGTTGAAAACTGCAAAACCGCCGGCTATTTAAAAAGAGGAATTTATTTAAAGACCAATGCAGACAGAGGAGGTCACATCAAAAATGTGTTTGTTCAAAATTTACAATTAGATGAAGTCGAAGATTGTCTTTATATAACAGCAAATTATCATGGAGAAGGTGAAGGTTATCAGTCTGATATTTCAAATATCCATTTTTCAAATATTACGTGTAATAAAGCATCAGAATCTGGAATTGTTATTCAGGGATTCCCCGATAAAAAAATCAGAAACATATCCTTAAATAATATAGATATAAAAGAAGCAAAAAATGCCTTGTCAAATGAAAATGCAGAAAATGTAATAATGACTGATGTTTTTATAGGTAAAAGAGCAACTGTGCCAACGGCGGTTTCAAAACATTAAATAAAAGAATAAAATGAAAAAACTCATCTGCTTAATATTATTAATCTCCACAACCTGTTTCGCACAAAAAACAACCTTATATACTATAGGTGATTCTACAATGGCCAATAAGAAAGATCCGGATCGAAATCCAGAACATGGATGGGCTCAAGTATTGCAGTCTTTTTTTAATGATGATATTATAGTAGTAAATAAAGCTGTAAATGGCAGAAGCACCAAAAGCTTTATAAATGAAAAGCGCTGGGACTCTATTTATAAAAAACTGAAAAAAGGAGATTACGTATTTATAGAATTTGGGCATAACGATGAAAAAATAGAAGACTCAACCCGTTATACCAATCCACATACTACATATAGATATAATTTGATTCGGTTTGTAAAAGAAAGTCGTGAAAAAGGAGCTATTCCAGTTTTGCTTACATCTATTGCCAGACGTAATTTTAATGAAAAAGGAGTTTTAGTTCCTACTCATGGCGATTATCCGCTTGAAACACGTTTAACCGCACAAGAATATAAGGTGCCTTTTATAGATTTAGAATACTATACAGAATTGTTGGAACAATCTTATGGTCCGGAAAAATCAAAAAAACTGCATCTTCATTTTAAAGCAGGAGAGAATCCGTATTATGATAAAGACAAAGCCGATGATACACATCTTTCTTTGGAAGGGGCAAAAGCAATAGCACAAATTGTGATCAATAGGATTAAAGCGGAAGAAGATTCGTCTCTTTTAAGACTTAAAAAGGGAATCAAATAACATTAAACACTATTACTACTTAAATATAAAGAGAATTAATACATCTTCGATACCTATCTATTATATAATATAGACTATAATAAAGAGAATATACAGATGAAAAATCAATATCATTTGTGGTAGTATAAATGAAAAATAGCAGGAATGAAATAATTTCTTACAGTTGTTCAAAAAAGTTGAGATTGTAAATCAGCTGTTATGAGTTAGTTAAGAAAAAGTTTTAAAAAAGATTGAAATTATATAAGGAAAAGGCTTGTAAATGTAAATAAAGGTGGTACTTTTGCACCCGCAACAGCGAAAAACGTTCACAGAAATACTGACAGGCAATACGAATTAAAAGAGAAGAAATTTTCAAAAAAAAGATTCGAAAAAGCTTGTGGGATTTGAAAATGCTTTTTACATTTGCACCCCGCAAAACACGGAAAGTTCATTGAGAGACTGGCAGGAAAAGAAGAAAAACAGAGACGAAAAAAAGTTTCAATTTTTTTTTAAATTTTTCTTGCGAGAAACAAAAAGAAGTTTTAGTTTTGCACCCGCTTTGAGAGACAAGCGAAAGACAAAGAAATTACGTTCGTAGACATATTGAATTAACAGCCGTTTTAACAGAGATGTTAGAACAAAAGAAATAAGAGTAATAGAATCGAAAGATTCGAAAGAAACCGATAGATATTTGTCGAGATATAATATTAAAATATACGATGAAGAGTTTGATCCTGGCTCAGGATGAACGCTAGCGGCAGGCTTAACACATGCAAGTCGAGGGGTATAGCACTTCGGTGCTAGAGACCGGCGCACGGGTGCGTAACGCGTATGCAATCTGCCTTTCACAGAGGGATAGCCCAGAGAAATTTGGATTAATACCTCATAGTATTATGGAGTGGCATCACTTTATAATTAAAGTCACAACGGTGAAAGATGAGCATGCGTCCCATTAGCTGGTTGGTAAGGTAACGGCTTACCAAGGCTACGATGGGTAGGGGTCCTGAGAGGGAGATCCCCCACACTGGTACTGAGACACGGACCAGACTCCTACGGGAGGCAGCAGTGAGGAATATTGGTCAATGGACGCAAGTCTGAACCAGCCATGCCGCGTGCAGGATGACGGTCCTATGGATTGTAAACTGCTTTTGTACGAGAAGAAACATCCCGACGTGTCGGGACTTGACGGTATCGTAAGAATAAGGATCGGCTAACTCCGTGCCAGCAGCCGCGGTAATACGGAGGATCCAAGCGTTATCCGGAATCATTGGGTTTAAAGGGTCCGTAGGCGGTTTAGTAAGTCAGTGGTGAAAGCCCATCGCTCAACGGTGGAACGGCCATTGATACTGCTGAACTTGAATTACTGGGAAGTAACTAGAATATGTAGTGTAGCGGTGAAATGCTTAGATATTACATGGAATACCAATTGCGAAGGCAGGTTACTACCAGTTTATTGACGCTGATGGACGAAAGCGTGGGGAGCGAACAGGATTAGATACCCTGGTAGTCCACGCCGTAAACGATGGATACTAGCTGTTGGGCGCAAGTTCAGTGGCTAAGCGAAAGTGATAAGTATCCCACCTGGGGAGTACGAACGCAAGTTTGAAACTCAAAGGAATTGACGGGGGCCCGCACAAGCGGTGGAGCATGTGGTTTAATTCGATGATACGCGAGGAACCTTACCAAGGCTTAAATGCAGACTGACCGATTTGGAAACAGATCTTTCGCAAGACAGTTTACAAGGTGCTGCATGGTTGTCGTCAGCTCGTGCCGTGAGGTGTCAGGTTAAGTCCTATAACGAGCGCAACCCCTGTTGTTAGTTGCCAGCGAGTAGTGTCGGGAACTCTAACAAGACTGCCAGTGCAAACTGTGAGGAAGGTGGGGATGACGTCAAATCATCACGGCCCTTACGCCTTGGGCTACACACGTGCTACAATGGCCGGTACAGAGAGCAGCCACTGGGTGACCAGGAGCGAATCTATAAAGCCGGTCACAGTTCGGATCGGAGTCTGCAACTCGACTCCGTGAAGCTGGAATCGCTAGTAATCGGATATCAGCCATGATCCGGTGAATACGTTCCCGGGCCTTGTACACACCGCCCGTCAAGCCATGGAAGCTGGGGGTGCCTGAAGTCGGTGACCGCAAGGAGCTGCCTAGGGTAAAACTGGTAACTAGGGCTAAGTCGTAACAAGGTAGCCGTACCGGAAGGTGCGGCTGGAACACCTCCTTTCTAGAGCCTGGGTGTTAGCAGTAATGCACGCTTGGGAAAAAAGATGAAATTTAAAGGTTTTGAATTTTAGATTGTATTACTCTTGCTGTTAATTTAAAAAAAATGATAAAAATTAAGTAAAACAGAGTCTCGTAGCTCAGCTGGTTAGAGTACTACACTGATAATGTAGGGGTCGGCAGTTCGAGTCTGCCCGGGACTACTTTTTAAGAATTGACAATTAATAATTGTTAATTGCTAATTAAAAAGACTGAAAAGCTTAAAAAGAAGGAAATTCTAGAGTTGAAAGATTACGGATTACAAATAATTCCTAATTCATAATTCACAATTCATAATTAGATTGGGGGATTAGCTCAGCTGGCTAGAGCGCCTGCCTTGCACGCAGGAGGTCAACGGTTCGACTCCGTTATTCTCCACAAAATAATTGGCAATTATCAATTGATAATTATTAATTGTTAAAGTTCATTGACATATTGAGATAAGAAAATAATAAGAAAGTAGAAAGCGTTTTTGTTATAACTAACAAAAACAAAAAAAAACGGTCTTGTTTTAAGTAACAAGATTGGTACAATAAGCAAAATAAGGGCGTATGGGGAATGCCTAGGCTCTCAGAGGCGATGAAGGACGTGATAAGCTGCGAAAAGCTGCGGGGACTGGCACACACAGATTGATCCGCAGGTATCCGAATGGGGCAACCCGCTATATTGAAGATATAGCACACCGATAGGTGGGCAAACCCGCTGAACTGAAACATCTAAGTAGGCGGAGGAGAAGAAAACAAAAGTGATTCCGTAAGTAGTGGCGAGCGAACGCGGATTAGCCCAAACCAGTGCTGTTACGGCAGTGCTGGGGTTGTAGGACCACGACATTTTATGCATGCAGAACCGGAAGTTACTGGAAAGTGACGCCATAGAGGGTGATAGCCCCGTATGGGTAATAAATGTAATAGATAGTGGTATCCTGAGTAGGGCGGGGCACGTGAAACCCTGTCTGAATTCGGCGGGACCATCCGCTAAGGCTAAATACTCCTGAGAGACCGATAGTGAACCAGTACCGTGAGGGAAAGGTGAAAAGAACCGTGAATAACGGAGTGAAATAGATCCTGAAACCATACGCTTACAAGCGGTCGGAGCCCTTTCGTGGGGTGACGGCGTGCCTTTTGCATAATGAGCCTACGAGTTAACGCTGCTGGCAAGGATAAGTACTTCAGGTATGGATCCGCAGCGAAAGCGAGTCTGAATAGGGCGCTTTAGTCAGTAGTGTTAGACGCGAAACCGTGTGATCTACCCATGGGCAGGTTGAAGCTGTGGTAACACACAGTGGAGGACCGAACCGGTTGACGTTGAAAAGTCTTCGGATGACCTGTGGGTAGGGGTGAAAGGCCAATCAAACTCGGAAATAGCTCGTACTCCCCGAAATGCATTTAGGTGCAGCGTTGGTTATAAAGTTATACAGAGGTAGAGCTACTGATTGGATGCGGGGGCTTCACCGCCTACCAATTCCTGACAAACTCCGAATGCTGTATAATGTTCACTAACAGTGAGGGCTTGGGTGCTAAGGTCCAAGTCCGAGAGGGAAAGAACCCAGACCATCAGCTAAGGTCCCCAAATATATGCTAAGTTGAAAGAACGAGGTTTGTCTGCCCAGACAGCTAGGATGTTGGCTTGGAAGCAGCCATTCATTTAAAGAGTGCGTAACAGCTCACTAGTCGAGCGGACGAGCATGGATAATAATCGGGCATAAGCATATTACCGAAGCTATGGATTTGCAAGTAATTGCAAGTGGTAGGGGAGCATTCTAACAGGGTTGAAGGTTTTTCGTAAGGAGGGCTGGACTGGTTAGAAAAGAAAATGTAGGCATAAGTAACGATAATGCGGGCGAGAAACCCGCACACCGAAAAACTAAGGTTTCCACAGCTATGCTAATCAGCTGTGGGTTAGTCTGGTCCTAAGGCGAACCCGAAAGGGACAGTCGATGGCCAACGGGTTAATATTCCCGTACTACTAATTACTGTGATGGGGTGACGGAGTGATGAAAGCGCCGCGAACTGACGGAATAGTTCGTTGAAGTACCTAGCTATAGGTCCTGTAGTAAAATGCGCAGGAACTGGTGAAATACGATAGTACTCGGAGTCTTCGGACAAAGAGATAGTGCGCCTAAGGGCTTCCAAGAAAAACCTCTAAACTTCAGGTAATTAGTACCAGTACCGTAAACCGACACAGGTAGTTGAGGAGAGAATCCTAAGGTGCTCGAGAGATTCATGGCTAAGGAATTAGGCAAAATAGACCTGTAACTTCGGGAGAAAGGTCGCCCTGAGCAATCAGGGCCGCAGTGAAGAGGTCCAGGCGACTGTTTATCAAAAACACAGGGCTCTGCAAAATCGTAAGATGAAGTATAGGGCCTGACACCTGCCCGGTGCTGGAAGGTTAAGAGGAGATGTTATCTTCGGAGAAGCATTGAATTGAAGCCCCAGTAAACGGCGGCCGTAACTATAACGGTCCTAAGGTAGCGAAATTCCTTGTCGGGTAAGTTCCGACCTGCACGAATGGTGTAACGATCTGGACACTGTCTCAGCCATGAGCTCGGTGAAATTGTAGTAACGGTGAAGATGCCGTTTACCCGCAGTGGGACGAAAAGACCCTGTGCACCTTTACTATAGCTTAGTATTGACCTTGGATAAATGATGTGTAGGATAGGTTGGAGACTATGAAGCGGCGTCGCCAGGCGTTGTGGAGTCATTGTTGAAATACAACCCTTTGTTTATCTGAGGCCTAACCCCGTGCTGCGGGGGACAGTGCTTGGTGGGTAGTTTGACTGGGGTGGTCGCCTCCAAAAGAGTAACGGAGGCTTCTAAAGGTTCCCTCAGTACGCTTGGTAACCGTGCGTAGAGTGCAATGGCATAAGGGAGCTTGACTGAGAGACATACAGGTCGATCAGGTACGAAAGTAGAGCATAGTGATCCGGTGGTTCCGCATGGAAGGGCCATCGCTCAAAGGATAAAAGGTACGCCGGGGATAACAGGCTGATCTCCCCCAAGAGCTCATATCGACGGGGGGGTTTGGCACCTCGATGTCGGCTCGTCACATCCTGGGGCTGGAGAAGGTCCCAAGGGTTGGGCTGTTCGCCCATTAAAGTGGCACGCGAGCTGGGTTCAGAACGTCGTGAGACAGTTCGGTCTCTATCTACTGCGGGCGTTAGAAATTTGAGTGGATCTGATTCTAGTACGAGAGGACCGAATTGGACTAACCTCTAGTGTATCTGTTGTCCCGCCAGGGGCACCGCAGAGTAGCTACGTTGGGAAGGGATAAGCGCTGAAAGCATATAAGCGCGAAACCCACCACAAGATGAGATTTCTTTTAAGGATCGTGGAAGATGACCACGTTGATAGGCTATAGATGTAAAGGCAGTAATGTCATAGTCGAGTAGTACTAATAATCCGTAAGCTTATGTACACCCTTTTCCCGGGCCGAAAGGCTCGGGAGGAAACTTTCTAAAACAAAACTTACTTTTCTTTATCTCAGTATGTTAAAATATTGTTTAATTGATAATTAACAATTTATAATTGATAATTAATAATTAAAAGCTGCTAGCAGCGAATAGCCTTAAGGTGGTTATTGCGGCGGGGCTCACCTCTTCCCATCCCGAACAGAGAAGTTAAGCCCGCCTGCGCAGATGGTACTGCAGTTTTGTGGGAGAGTATGTCGTCGCCTTTCTTTTAAAAACCCTATCCGAATTGGATAGGGTTTTTTGTTTTATAATTGTTTTTGGTTTTCTTTTATTCCTTCTGATTTTGTGGTTTATAATCTATTAAACTGTTTTAAAATTTCTATTTCTTCTTTTGTTTTCAGTCTGGTAATAAAACTATTTCCATTTTTATATTTAAGAAATACATTTTTTTTGATGAGATTCAGAATGTGAAACTGAAATTAGGCTAAAACATTCTTTTGAAAAAAAATCTATATTTATTATTTTTCTTAATTCTGAAATTCAAGGTCTTACATGTATAGAATTTGTTTCTCTTGCCATCAATCCTCTAAGAATATTTCGATCCAGTTTTCGAGCAGTTTGCCCTAAAAGAATATAAAACGAATAGTATATGATTAGCTTTTAAAGAATGTACTTTTTATATAATCAGGAAATTAGAAAGTCAACTTGTAAAAGTATATTGCAGAATATTTCATTACAAGAAATAGAGAACAAATGATAAAAAATCAAATATAAAATTAGAAAAGAATATAACCACTAATCGACGCATGTAATTGATGAATTAGAGAATATAGTAAAAGATGTGAAATAAAAAAGGACAGTTTAAAACTGTCCTTTTTTACTGTTTTTCAAAATGAGTAATAAATTGAAACTATTATGTGATAGAAAGCTTTAGTTTGTTATTCTACCAATTCAAAATCTCCTTGATCAATATACTTAAGAATAGCTTTGTAGTTGCTTCCAACGATTTGTGCAGTATTATCTCCATTATTTAAAGTAATTGGATTAACTTGTGAAGCTGCAGTTGTAAAAGTCATTGTATAAACAACTCCGTTTACAGAATAATCTACTCTAAAAGGTCTGTTTATATCAACAAAATTAGTTTCGATTTTTATTCCATATTTTGTATTTGGACTGATACATTCATTTTCAGATATTTTTGAACCATCAGCATGTACAAAAGAAATGCCTTTAGTATAAATAGGTGTTTCTTCATGTTCTGAACAAGCCAAAAACAGAAATATAACTAATGCTAAAATACAGTATTGTTTAATTTTCATGATTATTGTTTTTGATTTATTACTATTTCTTTATCAGTACCGCCTACACTCACAATATATTTACCTGTTTGTAAATCATTAAAAACGGCCTGGCCATTTTGAATGTTCTGGCTTGAAATTTTCACACCATCTTTTGTCAAATCGGCTTTAACTTCATTTTCATCGTAAAGAACTTTGATAACACCGCCGGCATAACACACTGCGTCTTTTTTATAAAAAACAGCGCTGCCTAATTTAACCGTAACGGTCCATTGTTTTACTACTGATTGATCTTCTGAAAGTATTTGAAACTTTACAGGATTAGTAAAATCAATACTATTTGAGCCTGAAATTTTATTAGTTGTTCCTATGAACAATTTGGCTCCAAGACTCAATTCAAACAAAGCATTTAATGTCGTAACATTTGTTCCTTTACCTGCATACAATGTTATTTGTGATCCCTGAATAGTTTTAGCTGCTTTCAAATCTTTCAAACTAAAATCTATAATTTCAGTTTCACTTTTCAATGCAGGGCTTGCAAAGCTATAAGATTGGAATAAATCTCCGTAGTGTTTGTTGTTTTCAAATACTTTTGTCTTTTCTACATTTTTAACAGCATTGTTTGCGGCATCATAGATCTTGAAATTAACTATTTCATTATCTGTATTAGAAAAAACAGTTAAATAAACCACATACTTTTTTTCAGTCTGTACATAAATTGGACTGGCAATTCCGCGACACTCTCCATTCACAAAAGCTGCTACTTTGTCACTGGAACTTGTTAATGTTTTTCCATCGACATTTATGAAACCTTCAAATGACATTGTATATTGAAATTTATTTTCATTTACTGACCAGTCTGGTGATTGGCCAAATGCAGTATTACTTATTATAAAAAGCAATATTGCTATATGGATATAATTTCTCATTTTTAATTGATTATAAACTCCTAAAACAAACTTTTACAGCTGTTTTAGGAGCTCAATTATTGATTGTTTAATTTTTAATAACTTTAGTTTTTACTAGTTTTCCATCAACCTTAACTTCAACTATGTAGACACCTTGGGCTATATTTGGAGAAATTGAAATCACATTGCCGCCATTTTCGATAATTGACTTTTGGCTGAATACCAATTGACCGTTTACAGAATAAAGCTGAATGTTCACTTCCTGCTTTTTAAGGGCATTAAGTTCTATATTCAAGATTGTTCCAAATGGGTTTGGATAAATACTATTTTCGGTTTTTGAAACTTCTTCTAAAATAACTGGATTCGTAATTGTTCCCAGTACATCATTTCCTTTAAAAGTGAATGATTTAGAAGTTCCTTTTTTTGCAAATCCATCTCCCAGCGTAAATGAAAGTTCTTTTGTATCATCACCAAAAATGGTTATAAAACTCAGTTCTTTTCCATTTATAATCTGATTTCTTGCTGTTCCTTTTAGAACACCTTTAGAATCATACACAAATAGTTCATCAAATCCTTTTGGAAGTAAAACAACGGCATTCATGTTTTGTGAATATTGTTTAAACTCTGATGCAATTGTTTCCTGCTCATTGTTAGAAACTGATTTTCCGGTTTTACTTTTCTCTAAATTATCTGGATACTTAAAAGTTTGATCCTTACTTGATTTAATCATGTAACCCTTTCCGGCTTCTAAGTATTTTAAAGTTCCGTTCCAGCCAATAATAGGATCATATATTGCAAACAAATTCTGCGATTTGATAACATCTCCATCAGCAGCATCAAAATAAGCCAATGCTTCATTTGTAGTTTGATTCGATGCTAAAGGATAAGCAAGCCAGTTCCAGTTTTCTTTAATTGGAAAACTCCATACTGCAACATCGACACTTTTTCCTTTGATTTTTAATGTCTGCTCCTCTGTTACGTTTATTTTATACATTTTAGAAGAAGAAAGTCCTCCATTTGCACTTATTGTACCTGACCATCCGCTGTTTGCCGGGTTTGAATTGTCTTTAAAATAAGTTTCCAAAAGGGCAGGGGAATGGCTCAAAATACGGTTAGAGGTTTCTAATTTTAAATTCTTCGTTAATGCATTCAAATCTGAAAAAGCAGCATCGTTTGTATTTAAAGAAACCCAGGTCCATCCTTTGTTTAGTTTAATTTCCTGCTCTACTAAACCAGAATTCACAAAAATATAAGGCTTGCTTAAAGTTCCTAATACTTCATTATTCATAAAAGTAATATAAGGATTAGATTCTACAGAAGCTTCTAAAATTTTACCCTGAGAAGCATCCCAGATTTTAAATTTCAGATTTTCGCCAGAATTTGCATTGCTGTAAACCGTTAAAAAGGCGAAATATTCCTTGTAAGCTTCATTGTAAACCAGTTTTGCAGATCCTCTTGTTTCTTCGTTATAAAAAACAGCAATTTTATCATAAGAATCAGCAGACAGCACACCGTCGACTTTTATTTTTCCAATGATATTCATACTGTAATCAAAGTGAGTAGGATCAATATTCCAATTTGGTTCTGGAGCTAATACTCTTAATTTTATCTGTAATTTTTGATCGTAACCAAAATCAGTCTGCAAATATAAATTTTCCAGATACTCTCCAACAGCAGCATTTTCATCAACCGTCGCCTTAATCGTAGTTTTACTGTTAGGGTCGATTGTTCCGGCTGTTTTACTAAGAGTTAACCAGCTTGGTATATTGTTAATAGTGTAAGGCTGTTGTTTTCCTCCTTTGTTAACCAATGTAATTTCAAATGTTTTGGTTTCACCGCTGTTCTTTGTAAGGTCTACAATTTCATTATATCCTTCGGCAAACCAGCTTACTTCGTTACGATTTACATAAGCAGTCCAGGTAACAGGAGATTCCTGCATATTATTGGCACTGTCAAACATTCTGTGCACTGTAATATCTAAAATCTGTCCTTCTAATGATGCCCAGTCTGTAATAACCGGCGCAATAATCATTTCACCGTCTTTTATAACATTTGTAGTTACAAACTTAACCAGCTGACGTTCTGGCTTTATCGCCGGAGTATCATTTGAATAATTCACGGCTCCGCTGCTTAAAAGTGCGTTGTTTACCACTACACTCTGATTTGCATCTGCATGATAATATCTCGGTCCGTTTGCTGTAACCGGATCTGGAACATTCATGCGTGAGTATAATAATAAACCAATGCTTTCTACATCAACTTCATTATAACTGTCTCTGTTGATTTGTTCAACATTACGAAGTGTATTCCATAAACGGAATTCATCTATCTTACCTGTAAAAGTTCGATCAACGGTTTCTTTGCCTGAAAGATCTTTTGCTCCTCTGGCTCCAAGCCAAATTTTATTTCCAGAGAAACCTCCAATGGAAGTCATCGTATTTGAAGATACTAATTTCGTATCTACATAAGTTCTAAGTGATCCTGTTCTATTGAATAATAGCGTTACATGATGCCATGCATTATCAGAAAGTCCTTTTGTTGTTAAAACATACGACTTGCCTTCGCTGTTTAATAAAAGATTACCAGAATTATTCATATCAACAGACCATTTATTAGATAATCCGTTGCTTTGGACAATATCAAAACCATCACCTTTTCCGTTTGAGAATATAGTAGCTTCCTGAGAAGTTCCTGTTTTGATCCAAAACTCCATAGTGGCGTCCATTTCTTTGGTTATCTGAACAAAATTAACATTGTCCATAACCAGATACTGTCCGTTATTAAAGTCGTATGAATTTCCTTTTGGCTTAATGTCCCATGAACCATTTACCGTTGCGTGCTTAAATCTTACTAAATCTTTGGCTAAAGCATCTCTTCCTTCATTCATTGGCCAAAAACCAGTCAGATTAGCTTCGTTACCCATTAATTTGGTATACATTTTTGCATAAGAATCTTCTCTGGTCAATGTTTTATTCCATAAACGAAGATCATGAACGTTTCCAACAAATGTGTTTCCTCCAACAATTAAAGCATTATTATTAGCAAATTGCATATTTGCTTTACCGCTTTTAGATCCAATTTCGTTGTCATCTTCAAAAATTCTATAATCACCGTTACTGCTGTTGTATGTAAAAGTATAATGGTGGAATAAATTATCGTTTTTAAGTCCGCCTTGAACAGTAACATCTCCTAATGTGAAAGATATATTTCCGTTATTTAATCCGATGTTTAAACCGCCGTCCTGAGACATAATAGAAGCGCTTGACGTTTTGGTTTCGTTATTCAGCCAGAATTCAAGACTTAAATTTCCAGAACTAATTTGAGGACTGTTGATTACTGCCGTATTATTATTTCCTTCGAAACGTAAACTTACATTGTGATCAATTTTTAACTGATTTGTCTGTCCTTTTATCTCAATTGTACTAACCGCTGGGTTGTAGAAAATATTCTCATTAAAGCTTACTTTTAAGTCTTCACCTGCACTTAATATACCATTTGTTGGCAGAGGCGTGCCAAATAACTGAGGCGCACTTAAATCGACCAATCCTGAAATAACTTCAGATATGAATTCGGTATTGTTTGTACAAGTGCTTCTTGCTCTGATTTGATAATTTCCATTTGCTAATTTTAAAGCAGCAATATCAAAATTGTACGTTAAGCTTACTGCAGCACCAATAGATGAAATCTGTGTTTCATTATTGTTTACTGCTTCATTGTAAAATTCCGGAGTTCCATAATAGGTATGCAGACGAATCCAGTTAGGACTTGTTGCTAATTTATACTCCAAATCAATTTTTTTGAAGCTTTTAAACTTGGTGTTATAGCCTGTTAAGTTTATAGATAGCGGTTTAGTTGTTCCGTCTGTATTATAAGCTTTCTCTCTATTGTAAACCCAGTTGTTAAGCGGTGCGCTTACTGTTACGCTTGAACATGATGGAACGAAACTTGCTGAAATAAGTACTTCAGAACTTACATCTTCGCCGTCGCATAATGACTGCAGTCTGATTTTTATATCCTTATATTCATAAATATCTGAAATAGATTTACCTAAAGTGAGTTTATAAATAACTTCTTTTCCATAAGGAACGTGAACAATAGTACCATTTGGCTCAATATTAATGATTGCATTATTTGGATTAGTAGTATTGTCTACTACTAACAAGAAATCAGCATCAGAACCAGATACACTGTTGTTTTGAAGTTTTAATTCAAACTCAGCTTTTTTAGTTTCTACAACATTAGCAACATCATTGTCTGTTACTGCAAGTACAGGAACTTCTACTTTTTGAGTAGCAAAACTTAACTTTTCACGTTTGTCTTCCGGCAGTTCATTTATTACTGCTGCTGTATCACTGTACTCGGTTTTATTGTAAAAATGAGTCTGTTCTGCATCTTCATAAGGACAAGAAGTTCTTCCTCCCTGCGTGATGAAAACGGGACCATTACCATCAAAAGAGTTTACAACATCTACACTTAAAAAATTCGCTTTGTCATTGTCTTTAAAAGTATAGCTTATGTTTGTTGTTGTGGCTTTTTCTGTAGATAATGATGAATTGATATCTTGCTGAAAAAATGCTTTTGTGTTCGATTCCATTCCCACTTTGTTCACTTCAAAACCTAGAATCAAAGCTACCGACTGATCGATAACCAAGTTGTAAGAAGTAGTAGCGGCAGATACAACACTTGTTTCTACACTGCGCGAATATGATCCTAAACCTGCATCAAAAGAAACGTTTTTCTCAAATTCAGATCCAAGCATATTTTTAATCTCATTAGAAGATGTAAGCTGATTGGACAATCTTGCTTTTGCTGCAGGATCACTAATTCCGTCATAAACTCCTTTAACTTGATTATTAAAATTTGTTATAACATTTGATAAACCTGTTTTGTAAGCTGCACGATCATTTTTAGCAGCGTATTTTACTTTTTCGTTATCTAAAATTACTTTTCGCCATAAACGTATTTTCTCTGCATATTCTTCTCTCTTTTGCTTGTTAGCTGCAGAGTTAGGATCTGGTCCATTCAGATTATTTGTAATAAACGATTCATACTCTGGAATCAAAGTAGTTAAAATGTGTTTCTGCGAATAAATAAAGAATGTTTCTGTAGGTTTATCTACAAAACTAAGGGCCTTTTGTTTACTTACATAAACTGGGGTATTTACGGTACCTAAGTTTATATATTCGTTTGAACTCAAAGGTACGGCTTGACCATTTACAAATTTTTGAGGAATTGTTTTAGATGTTTCAATATTATCATACGAACCGTAAAATATGTTTTTCGAGTTTCCGATATATAAATCCCCGTCTGAACCTACATAATCTGAGGCATCACTGGTTGAAATAGCTTTACTGAAAGTATAAGTGCTTGTTACAGTTTTACCATCTTGAGAAGTATTAGACAGCGACATACCCGTAACTCCCGAGTTTTTTGACTCGATGGATACTTTGGGTGTAGGTACTAAACCTCCCTGAAGTTCAAAATACATACCTCCTGCGATAGTAAGTTCTTCTTCAACTCCTTCCTGGTGTGCCAAAGAGGCTTCGGATGTAAACGAAATACTTTCGCCCGATTCAATCGAAGCAAAACTATTAGACCCCGGCGGGTCTCTTAAAATAATCGCAGGAACATCTGGCGCAGCAGTTACAAAAGTCTGGCTTCCGTCAGCTTTTCCTCCTAAAATAATTCCGGTATCATTAAAATTTTCAACTGGATAATCTACTTCATTTAATCGGTATTTTAAAGTACTTTTTATTTCAAACGGAGGTGTAATTGATGGAATACCACCTTTGAATCCGTAGGTTAAAGTACTGCCGTCTGCTGTAATCGTTTCTGAGTCCGGCAAAGCAATATTATTGGTTTTTACCAATTCTCCATCTGTTACGGGAACTTTTACTTCTACAGCTGTTCCAGAATCATTATTGGTGTAACGTTCAAAACGATTCATTACAATTTTATACGCCATAAACTGCGTGTAAATTGGTTTTGCAAAGTTTTCTGTAGATACTTTTGTTCCTGCAACATCGATAGTTTTATCAGAAGTCTGTTCGATAACCTGCAATACAGGAGTCGATCTATAAGTAAAACTTTTTTCGTAATGATACGGAGTTCCTGTTAACGTTTTATCGACATTATTTTCCTTGTATTTAAATTCTGGTGTTTTAGTAACTGGAATTTCAGAAAAATCAAATGTTTCAGTAGTTCCTGCTTTTAATAACGAAATAGCCGAATTGCTTTTAACAACCAAATCATTTGCTTCTAGATTATATTTTAAAGGCATTACTGCAACTCTATATTCTCCCGAAGCTGTATTGGTTGTATATTTAAATTTGGTATAATTGGTTACATTGGCGCCAACTGGTGCGTATCCTAATGTAAAATTGGTTTCACCAATATTATTTTTAGCGCTGACTTCTAGATTTTTTGTAATTCCAGAGTCAATAATTGTTTTGGTTACCACACCTTGTCCGCCAAAACCAATTGGCTTTTCGGCTTCTACAGAACCTCCCACAACTTTACCTACAACAGTAACTCTTGTGTTGTCTACAAAATAAACAGGCTCATTAGCATCTTCAAAAAACTCTTTAAATTCAGTTGTCGCAGCAGGGAAACGTCCATTATACACAAACTGATGGCCGTCTTTTTTGATGGTGATATAGTGTTTTCCAATAGGAACGCTGATATCAAAATAACCGTTATCATCTGTAACTACAGGAATGTTATTGGCATCTAGAACAATATTTCCGTCAATATAAACATTTGCTCCGACTGTATATATGGAAGCATAACGATCTAAATAATCGTCTGATTTATCTTTAGGAGATCCAGCATCATTTTTCCAATATTTTGCTTTAGGAAATTTTTCACCATTTATTTCATAGTAGTTATAACCTTCATCAAGAATATTAGCTCCTCCGTCAATCCAGTCGGTATCTTTAGTACTACTATCTTTTTCTTTGCCTGATGCTTCTAAATAAGAAAGGAAAACTCCTCTGGTATCAAATGCTGCGACACCTTTAAAACTAAACGAAGACTGATCGATAAAATCAATTTTATTAACCACTTCTGAACCTAGTCCTAAATAAACCAATTGCTGGTTAGGCTCAAATTTATGCTGACCGTACATTGGAGTAATATTGTAAGATTCTCCCGTACCAGAATACTGAATCGCACTGATTTGGTAATTTCCTTTACTGTCTGTTACGCCTAAAACTCCTAATTGAGAGGTTGTTGGGTAATTATCGGCTTCTGCTGCCCATAAGACTTTATTGTCTGGCGCTGTATTAGCATCCCAAAGTTTACCATGATTTTCGTTATAATTAAAACCATTACGAGACAAATCGTAAGCAAATCTTCCTGCTTTTTCATTGGCTCTCAGATACGTTACTAGTCTGGAATCGTTTCCGCTTATAAATCGTGAATAATCTGTTCTAATGACAGACGATTCTAATGCGGCTTTCCAAATTCTGATTTCGTCAATATAACTTGATTTGCCGCCACCCACTTTAGCATTATCCCAAGTTACGCCTGAAAGTTTTACGGTGCCTGTTGGAATTATGGCACTAAAATAAGGAGCGGTATAAGAAGCATCAAGTCCTTTTAATTTACTGTCGGCCTCAGTTACATAGGCTTGTGTAATCTGCCTTCCGTTAACGTATAACAATGGAACCTGATTATCATTAATTACAACAGAAAAATGTACGAATGATTTATTGAATTCTGATACAGGTACAAGTAAATCATTTCCTCTTGAGTTCAAATTACCCGAAGGGAAATAATTCCTTAATGTGTATTTGTTTGTTCCAATATTTACATCAAGTGACTTGCTGACAGCATTTAGTTTTACAGTAACATCAAGATTATCTGCACTTGTTGAACTTGAAAGATTAAACAATCGAATCGCATTATCCGAATCACTTGTATAAGCACCATTTGGTTTTACCCAAGTCTCAAAAGTAGCTGCAGTTGAAATTAATGTACTCAAACCGCTTAGGTCTACAAAACCAGAAGCGGGAACATTTAAACCACTTCCTTTAACAGCACCGCTGCCATTTGGAGTTGCTGTAACCACAACATCTTTAACAGGATTTCCGCCTTTATAACTTATATTTCCTGTTACAACCGCTGTTGGGTTTCTGTATCCAATTCCAGTAATATAGGTACTGTAAAGAATAGGAGTTGCAGCAATTCCCTGCGCCTCTACCATATATTCATACAAAACGCCACCTTCTACATATTTATCTTCATAAGTAGTTTGTGTAGGAGAAAGACTTACTACTAAATTGTAAGGGAGATTTCCTGACTCTGTATAAACCCTTCTGTAAATCTTAATGCTTTTTACCAGATTTTCATTGGCTCTTAAATTCCAAGCAATTAAAACCTTGTCTCCGTAAAATCCTTTTGAAACGCTAAATGATTCTTCTGCAAATGTGTTGTATAAGTAAAGAACATTCCATGGAAAACGAATATCAGCAGGATTTGTACGTCTTGGCACTGTTTTATTTTGTCCTAAAAATGGAAGTCCAACTTGAATGTTGAAACCATTTTTTTGAATTGCCTGCGAAACGGGTACTATTTTAGCTCCATTATTATTTTGAGCATAAAGTCCCGCTCCCAGAACAAACATTCCGAGAACTGCAATTATTTTTTTCATAATTACAGCTTTATAATTTGATGATATAGTTTACACCGTAGTTAACAGGGCGAGTCTCATTTCCTCCTGTGTCTGCTGTAGAACCAGTTATGTTATGTGTATGATCACCAGCGTTTGACATTGTTCTTGCAAAACCAAGATCGGGTTGTACCATACCAGGATCTCCATCTACTGCATTAACAGAATTATTTCCAGTAATACTCATAAGTTTATCAAAACTGCCATTAGCATGGTTATGATCTCCCGCTGTTTGGGTAGCTAATGTACCCTTAGCATGTAAATGGCTTTTTAATTCTTCATTTTGTGTTGCTTTTAAAGCTGGTCCAGCCTGATTATTGACAGGATTTGTTCCAGTACCTCTTAAAAACATACCTTGCAGGTTTGGTGCATTATTTCCGCCAAGCAATGCAATTAATGCCTTAGCAGTTGCAGGCAGTGCTGCTCCGTTGCAAAACACCCAGCCTTCTGGAGCAACAGTCCCAATAAAAGGCATAATTGAACCTGTTGGAACACCGTTATTAGCAGCAATAGCATACGGCACATGACGCAGTTTTTCATCAGAAATAACTTCTGAACCTTTCTCAATTCTAAGATAGGCAGTATTATTAGCAAATAAACTGTTATTAACCGCCGTTGGATCTATTACATCCGAAAAAACACCAAATGCATCTGTCGTTACATTTCTGGTAACTTTATAAATATTCTGTTCAATACTTGAAGCATCCAGATAATAAAGCGTAAAAGTAAGATTGATTGTCTGATTTGTTAAAGCAGTATTATTAGCATCTCTTGCAATTCCCTGTACGGCTATTCCCGATTGAGAGGCTGAACTTTGGGCATAATTGGAAATTGATGCACAAAAAAGACATAACATTAAGAGTAATTTTGTTTTCATAGATATCATTTAAATAATTAATAATTCAGAGTAATCAAGATCTTTCACATCTTGCAGCAAACGCCGAAATTATTTCAAAAAAAAGGATTAACTAAATAATAAGGAGGGACAAAATGAGGACAAATTAATACTTGTAGAAATGCAAGTTTTTGATTTATATGTATTTAAAGAAAAGACTTTTTACTCAACATTTACTAAACGGCCAAAAAGAGAAAAAATAGAGTTTCAATTACCAATTCAAAACAGTAATTTTCTTTTCTATGAGATTAGATAGAAAATTCTTTCAAAGAATTAGAGGTAATTGTAAAAAAGATTCTTTTATAATTTGTTATTAACCTTAAAGGTTTTTAGATGACTATAAGAAAAATTTTATATTTAAGATTTTCAAGCCTTTAGTTCAAAATAATTGATTATTCTCTTAAACTTTTTTTAGTAAAATATTTATTTTTTTATAGTTTAGCAGCCCTAATAAGTCCCCATTCCAAAATGATTTTCTGCACAAAAAAAATTAAATTATTTTTTGTTTTATACGCCTTTGTTTTTTTTTCAAAATTACACGCTCAAAAACTATCATCAGCAGATGTAGAATCTATTACGGGAATAGAATCTATAATAATCAGCGAAAATAATTCAAAAAAAGACACCATAAAACTCAAAAATCGTTTGTCTTTTTTAAAGAAATCTTCCGGCAAAAAATCACAAATTTTATACTACGCCTTACTGGCAAATGGTTTTTCTTCATTCTTCGATAAAATTAACAGCAGGAGCGAGTATAATTATTTAAAATCAATTGAAGAATCTAAAAAGTTAAATGATCCGAGTCTTATGATTTGGACTCAGCTTAATTATTCAAAATATTTATATTTCTATTGCCAGATAGATAAGCTTATTCCCATTGTACTCAATACAATGGATAAATGTGATCAAACTGATCCGTCAGAAATGATTTTACCTCAAGAGACTTTTAAATTTTTTGGCTGGATAATGTCTACTGTTGAAGATATGTCTGCAATTGGTTACTATAAAAAATCTATGCAGTATATGAAAACTCCTTCTTCAGAATCTGCTGGTGTTTTAAACGCAATTGGCAACTGTTATTTTAGAAACAAAGATTTAGCAAATGCCATGCATTATTTTAATAAATCTGAAACTATGGCTTTAAAAGTTGGCGACAGTATAAGATATGCAAAAATTTTAGGTGATAAAGCACTCATTTACGAAGAAAAAGGAAATCTAAAAGATGCTGTACATTTATTAAAACAAGATATTTTCTACTCTCAAAAATTTAAAATTGATAAGAATGAGATGTATGCTTCTATATTATTGGCTAAAATTCTTTTAAAACTAAAAGATACCGATAAGGTTGAAGAAATATTAGACAGAGCCGGAAATATTGCGAGTTCAAAATCTTACTACAGAAGCTCTTTAAAAGAAGTAATTGAATTAAAACTTAGTATTTTAAAGGGTAGAAATCCAGAAAAAGAGCTTTTGTTAAGACGCCAGCTTAAACAAATTGATGAATATCTTCTTAGTACAAACGGCAATACCGTACTGCAAAGATCGCATTGGCTTATTCAGAAAAAGAAATATGAAAATAATACTAATAAAATCCGGCTGGAATTAGAGCAGGGAGAAAAAATGAAGAAAATCTATATTCTAATTTTAATCTTAACGATTTCATTAAGTATTGTTTTGTACCATTCTTTAAATAAAAAATTAAAAGCAAAAAGAATAAAACTTGAAAATGACAGGCTGCTTTTTGAACAAAAGCTTAATGATGCCAGTTCAGATATAGATGCGTATACAGAATATCTTGAAAATAAAAATAAACAGATTTCTATTTTAGAAAATGAGCTTGAAGTAATTAAAACTACAACTTCCAGACATTTAAATGACGAGAAAAGAAAGCTTGAGGAAATGTTAAGTACTCATTTAATGACAGATGAAAATTGGAATGCATTTAAACGAGAGTTTATAAATCAGCATACCGATTTTTATAATGCGATAATGGAAAATTTTCCTGAACTAAAAGAATCCAATCTTAAAATAATTATGCTTCAAAAATTAGATTTTAATAATTATGAAATGTCTAATTTATTGGGTGTTACAATCGATGCTGTCAAAAAAAGCAAACAGCGATTAAAGAAAAAATTAGGGGATAAGTACGATCTGTTATTTGAAATTATAGATTATAAATAGCCTGCAGTTCATTGCAAATCTTATTTTAATGCACATAGTTTACGAGAAAAATCGTAACTTTTGTTTTTAAAAAGATTCTTGATTTTAAATATTTATTTTATGATAACATCCATAAATCCCTATACATCTGAGAAAGTTTTCGAAATAAGAGAATTTAATGACGATGAAATTCAAAAAGCACTGGATAAAGCAGACGAACAGTACAAATCATGGAAAGAAACATCTTTTGCCCAGAGAGCAGCCTTGATAAAATCTGTTGGAGATGAACTGAGAAAAAATGTAGAAAATTATGCAGCGGTGATTACCTTAGAGATGGGTAAACCAATATCTGAATCTGCTGCAGAAATTGAAAAGTGTGCCAAGCTTTGCGACTATTATGCTGAAAATGCCGAAAAACATCTTGCAGATAAAGAAATTGAAACCGAAGCTTACAGAAGTTATGTAAAATATGAGCCAATTGGTGTTGTACTGGCAATTATGCCGTGGAATTATCCATTCTGGCAGGTCTTTCGTTTTGCAGTGCCGGGATTAATGGCAGGCAATACGGCAGTTCTAAAACATGCCAGTAATGTAATGAACAGTGCCCAGAATATCGAAGCTGTATTTAAAAAAGCCGGATTTCCGCAAGGGTGCTTTACAAACCTGCCTGTTTCAAGCGCAGTAGTAGAAAAAATTATCAAAAATCCTATAGTGAAGGCCGTTACCCTGACAGGAAGTGAAAAAGCGGGAAGATCTGTGGCTGCTGCTGCGGGAAGCGAAATCAAGAAAACAGTATTAGAACTGGGAGGAAGCAATGCCTTGATTGTATTTGCAGACTGCAACCTGAATGAGACAGTGAAGAGCTGCGTTTTATCGCGGTTTCAAAATGCTGGTCAAAGCTGTATTGCCGGTAAACGACTTTTGGTAGAAGCTACTATTGTAAATGAATTTAAAACAGCTTTTATAGAACAGGTAAAACAGCTTAAACAGGGAGATCCTATGGATAAGCAGACTTCGATCGCCACTATGGCAAGAGTTGATCTTGCAGAAGAACTGGAAGGGCAATTAAAAAAATCAGTTGAAATGGGAGCAAATATACTTTTGGGAGGTAAAAGAGAAAATGCCTCTTTTGAACCGACAGTTTTAGATAACGTAACGCCCGATATGCCTTTATTTCAAGAAGAAACATTTGGTCCCGTTATCGGAATTACTACTTTTGATACAGATCAACAGGCAGTAGATCTTGCCAATAAAAGCTCTTTTGGGTTAGGTGTATCTCTTTACACAGAAGACATTGAGAGAGCTTATAAACTCATCCCTAAATTTGAAGACGGGGCAGTATTTGTAAACGAGATTGTTAAAAGCGATCAAAGACTTCCGTTTGGAGGAACAAAAAACTCAGGATACGGACGTGAACTATCCGTTGATGGAATACAGGAATTTGTGAACAAAAAAACGGTTTATATTAAAAAATATTGATGGTATTTTTGCTCAGGCAGCTACTATAATGCAGGTTTAATAAACAGACCAGAAATTCAGTAAAAAGTAATTACAGTTCTTTTATAATTTCCTCAATATTGCAGTGCAGGATATCAAGATTGTCAGCAGTTTCGGCAGTGAATTCTTTTTTTCGGGCCTGATCTTCGATAGAGGAGAGGGTCTGACTTAAGTCCTCCAGCAGGAAAAGATGCAGCCATACCTGAAGCTGTTCTGCAGTTTGCAGTACTGATCTAAAATCTTTACGATAAACAGCCTGCTGTAATTCCTTTAACTCTACAGGAGCCTTCTGCATAAACTGGGAGGTTACTTCTTTTTTCCACCCAGGTTTTTTCCTGTCGGTTTTTTCAATTGCAGATAAATCTGCTTTGGAAGGAATCAAAGGACGACGATCTTTTTTCAAAGCTTGTTTGATGGCTTCCAGAAGTTCATGCTGTTTAAAAGGCTTTGGTACATAACCGTCCATTCCGGCATTTAGACAACGATGATGCTCGCCGGCAAGAGAATGGGCTGTCATGGCTATAATAGGAATTTCATTTTTGAGTTCACTGCGAATGTAATGTGTAGTTTGATAGCCGTCTCTTACAGGCATCTGAAGATCCATTAATACCAGATCATATTGGTTTTCTGAAAGAAGTTTTATACCCTGATCTCCATTTTCAGCAATATCGATTTCAAATCCAAACCCTTCAATAACGTTTTGTGCCAGTTTCTGATTTAAGCGGTTGTCTTCAAGAAGAAGTATCTTAAGCCTGCCCAGATCATTTACGGGAAGCAGTTTAGGATTTTCTTTTATATAGACTGGTTTTTTATACGTCGCTGTGAAAAAAAATTCCGATCCTGCGCCTTCACGGCTTTTAACTTGTATTTTCGAATCGTGCAGTTTTACCAGCTCTTTAACAATGCTCAATCCCAGACCAGTACCTCCAAATTTTCTTACAGTGTCTTCCTGACCCTGTGTAAATCGCTCAAAAATAGATTCAAGATGCTCCTTTGGAATGCCTATTCCAGTATCTTTAACAGAAAACCGAATGGTATAAGAATCCTCCGTTTCTCCTTTATTTTTTACAGAAATGGTCACTTCACCTTCATTTGTAAATTTAAGAGCATTTCCTGCCAGATTTACCATTATCTGATTCAATCTTCCCTGGTCACCTGTAATAACATCAGGAAGTTCGGCATCCAAAAACAAGTTAAATTCAACACCGTCGGCAGTTTTTACTTTTAGAAGGTCGTAGACATGGCGGAGTGATTTCTTTAAATTAAAGGGCTGCTTTTCCAGAGAAAGTCCTCCTGATTCAATTTTAGACAAATCCAGTATATCATTTACTATGAGTAAAAGATTTTCACCGGCTGTTTGAACATCCTGTATAAAAGCCTGCTGTTGTTTATCGAGACGTGTTTCGGATAGAAGTTCAGTAAAGCCTATAATAGCATTTAGAGGCGTCCTGATTTCATGGCTCATATTAGCCAGAAAAGATTCTTTTGCCAGTACAGCACTTTCGGCAATTTTTTTTTGTCTCAGCAGTTCGTTATTTTTTATTCCAAGTTCAAGTGTTGTAATAACATGGCGTGCTACAATATGAAGTGCCCTTTTTTGATTTTCATTGAGTGAGCGCGGCTCATGATCTGCAGCACATAAAACCCCAACTGCGTGACCATCTGGCGTGATAAGCGGCATTCCGGCATAAAATCGTATTTTCAAACCTCCTTTTACATCAGGATCATCTTTAAAGCGTTCGTTGAGCAGTGTGTCCTGAATTTCGACCAGAGAAGAATCCATGATAGTGTAACGGCTGAAAGTAATCTCCCGAGGCACTATGGAAAAACCTAGGCCAATTTCAGATTTGAACCATTGGCGGTTTTCGTCGATAAAAGCAATGTAGGCAATCGGTACACCACAGATATAGGATACCAGGGAAGTTGCATCATCAAATGCATATCCCGGAAGAGCTTCCAGCATATTACTGTAACGCTTTAGAATATCCAGGCGTTCAGATTCATTATAAGGCATGGACAAAGGGATTTCTCATGACAGATAAATTAAGTCTTAAATTTACAAATATTTCCTTTTTAATGGTTATATATTTATGCGGTATTTCTTATACAATTCACAGGTAAAAT
Source organism: Flavobacterium sp. KACC 22758 (assembly GCF_028736135.1). NCBI lineage: Bacteria > Pseudomonadati > Bacteroidota > Flavobacteriia > Flavobacteriales > Flavobacteriaceae > Flavobacterium > Flavobacterium sp. KACC 22758. The sequence goes on along the minus strand of NZ_CP117878.1, from coordinate 3,492,263 downwards.
AATATGTAAAAATTCCTCAAAGTGCTTAAAAAACGGCAATTTTCCCTGTCTGCACTTTACCTGAACTCGTAATTATTTTGTAGATATAAATTCCTGAGGCAGTATTTTTTAGAGTAATGGTATTAGTTAAGGAAATGAGAGGTGAAGTAATCGTATTTTGTCCGCTGATATTGTAGAGATAAAAAACAGCATTTTGTTCTTTTTGGGCCTCGATAAATAATTCTTCATTTTTGCCTATAAGCGTAGGATGAATAAAAAAGAAATCACTATCTCTATAATCAGCATCAAGAATTGAGGAGCTTATTACATTGTTATTTTCTAAAATTAAATTTATTTTATATTGATTTCTGCCTTTAGCAGGTTCAGTATCTAAAAAATAAAATGTTTTGGAATTGATATCACTTATTGTACTGATAACATTCTGAACATTATTAATTATTTTAACCAGCTCAATTCTTTTAATATTGTACAAACTGAAAAGACCGGCATCAATCTTTACTTGATCCTCCTGATAAATTTCGGCAGAAGCCAGTTCAAAATAACAATTTGAGTTTTGGGCATACTGCAGTGTTGACTCACTTTTTATTCCTTCGCTGTTATCAAATACAGGAGTAACAGTGTAAAAATTTCCATCTGTATAAGTATAATCTGCGGTTGTTATTTGTTCTTTAAATTCAAAACCATCTCCTTTGAGTTGATAAATATTAAAAGAAGCAATATCGGCGGGTTTGTCCCAGTTAATTGCAGTTGTGCCGTCACAAACTAAGCTGGTGCGGATATTTAAATCATAAGAAATAATAAAGTCATCCGATATATAAGCAGTATCATTGATAGTCATTTTTAATTTTGCTTTTGAAAATCTTTTTTCAGAAGGCGTATAGGTAAATTGTTCGGAATCCAAGTTGATGCCGTCTGCAATACTTTCCCAGTTCTGTCCATTATCATAACTAATAGACAATTTTCCTGAGATACCCGAAAAAGAAGAATCCCATTTAAAGGGTGAAATCGTTTTACCGTCATAAGGGAAATTATCATTTGCAACAGGATAATTCCATTGAAACTGATTTTCCAGTTCATATTCATAAGCAATACTGTATATCTGGGAAGTATTTGAAATATATGAACCCATGATATTGATTGTACAGGATCCCGATATGGGATTTTCAATAGTAACCTGTTCAATATTGTTAAGTTTGTCTTTTCCTCTCTGCGCTTGCTGCTCCGGGAAATTAGGATTAAGAACCCAAGGCAGAAAAACGGAATTGTCTGCCGTAATAACTTCAAGATCTAAATCATTTACTAAACTTATATTACTGTTGATTGCGGCCGGCAGATCGTTCCAGACTAAGGTGATTTTTAAGTTTTTTGCATTTTCAGGAACATTAATCGTATGTGTGTTTGTTTGGGCAGAGGTCAGACTGCCGGATATAATTCTGTTCTCGCTGATGGTTTTCAGGCATTTATCAGCATTGATATTGCCATAACCATAAGTAAAATCTGGACCTGTACTGCCTAAATCTTTGGCGCTGTTAATCAAAATTGCTTTTGTTGCGGCATTGGTCAGAGCCTTATCGTGTATGTTTTTATAATGTTGTTTCATCAGCGTGATAATTCCTGTAGCCAATGCTGTTGAATTTGAAGTCCCCTGAGTACTGAACGCGACAAGTTCTGGTTTTATCCGACCGTCATACGCTGGACCTTTTGAAGAAAAAGGCATAATTACTTCGTTTTGGTCCACACAGCCTATTATGATACTATTTTTAGACTGCTTAAAATTACCAGTAATAGATTTATAACCTTCAAGACCAGTATTTCCAGATGAGAAGCAATGCGTCAAATCTGTATTTAAAAATAATTGATCGTCATAAGCATTAGCAAGCGAGCCGTAAAAATTCTCAATTATTGTCCCGTAGGAATGATTTGCAGTTGCGGCTCCTTGTAAAGTCTCGATTTCATCAGGATAAATATTCATAAAATCAGATGAGAGGATTCTGGCCTTTTGGGCGACACCTTTTCCTAATACAGAACTATTTCCTAAACCGCACACTATAGTAGCCATAGCCGTTGCGTGGTTCGATACCACAGCAGATTGTGTTGTAGAAGCAATATGCTTGTTCAAAAGATCAACATCATTAACATCAAAAAAATCATCTTTAATTACTGCCGTTTGATCTTCACCTCTTAAAAGAGGAAAATCTGCATGAGCTTTATTGATATAATTAATACTAAAATTTTGATCGGTTATTTTAGATTCCGTTTTTGCCAAAAGTGATTCCTGTGAAATAGAAGATACACTGCTCAGGGCAGCAACCTGATCCATAATTTTTTTAGAATCACTTTTTATCAATACAAGATGATCATTAAGTATTTTAATGTCTGTAATGTCGAGTGATTTCAAGCCGGAAATTAAATTTTGAAGAGAATCAGCAGCTATTATATACGGTTTGTCTTCGTTGTGATTTGAAAAATTAGACGGCAGTTTCCACAAATTATTAACTGGGTGCATCTTTTGTAAAGACTTGCCAGATCTGGACTTTTGGTTTTCAACAATACAAAAAGTACTGTCGAGTTTTTTTACAATTTTATAATGGTTGAGGCGGGCATTCTCTAAAGACGTAAAATAATATTTTTCAAATTTTATTTCATTTTCCTTTTTCATGTATTGTTTCCATTTATCAGAGCTTTGCGAGAGACTGATTGTGGTGATCATAAAAATGAAAAAAGTAATTGTGGTCTTCATTTACTGTAGATGTTAAGGCGTCTGCAGGTTTTTAGTACCTCTTAATTCTGATCAGGCAAGGAGATAATCGTTTGTGTTTGAAATAGTAATCTGCTGCAGATAAATCAAAGTTATTAAAATATTTGTAAAAATTTTATTATTTTTTTCTTGTCTAACCTTTTAAATTTATTGAAACACTATTTTCTTAGAAGGTGTAATTAGATTTTTGAATAGAATTCATGACTGAAAAAAGTGTTTTTAAACTCCTCCAGAACAAAAATAAAAATTTTAAAAATGCTTTTCTGTTTAATGCATTGATTTACATATCTCTAGTAAATAAACGGGTTAACACCATTATTAAGACAATTAAGGTTAAATGTTTGATTTGTAATATTATAACAAAAAGTGTTAATTTTGTTATATTTAATTTTTATAAGTATTTTAAGATTAAAATATATATAAATTTGATAATAAATATTACAATATTTTGTAAAAGAACCCCTGTCTATCAATTTATTTAACAAACTAAAGAAATTATTATGAAAAAAATTAAATCAATCCTGATTCTGTCATTTGCAGCATTAGTACTATTGTCTTGTAATAAAGAAGATGAGACCGTATCATCTGGTCAAGAGTCTTTAAAAGTAACACCAGAGGTGTTAGAAAAACTTAAATCACTTTCTTTGAACACCTCAGATGTGCAGGTGATCCAAAATACTAGTTTAGAGGGTGCTGTTGAAGATGCATTCCTTGTCGAAGGAGATATTATCATCACACAAGCGCAATTAAACAAAATGGATCTTCACGGAGGTATTACAACAGAACAATACCGTACAACTAATTTAGTATCTGCTCCAAGAACTATTAGAGTAGTTGGTTTATCAGGAACTGGTACAACAGCTCTGACAACCAACATGCGTAACGGACTGCAGGCTGCTATAAACAGATACAATAATTTAGGGTTGTCTATCAACTTTACTTTGACTTTTAGTTCAAGTACTTCAGGCGCAAACATTGTAGTGCGGAGACAAACCGGATCTGCCGGCGGAGTAGCTGGTTTCCCTTCTGGAGGAAATCCATATAATTCAGTTACCTTATATTCAGGATTAGATTCTTATTCAACAAATGTAAACGCACACGTTGCGGCACATGAAATAGGACATTGTATAGGTCTGCGTCATACAGACTGGTTCAGCCGTCAAAGCTGCGGGCAGAATTCAAATGAAGGAACTGCTGGTGTAGGAGCAATTCTTATTCCGGGAACACCTTCTGGATATGATGCCACTTCTTACATGAGAGCATGTTTCGGTTCAAACGAAACCGGCGCTTTCAATGCTAATGATATTACAGCATTAAACTATTTATATTAAAAACTAAACTATAGGGGTATCTTGCAAAATAGAAAAGGCTGTTTCATAATTTATGGAACAGCTTTTTTTATTAGATACATTTTGGCTCGTTCAGCCAATTTTTTAATAGAAAATTAGGTATAAATACGTTGTGTTGTATTTAGCAGAAAATAATACATTTGAATTGTAAGTAATTGTAAATCAGTGATAATTAGAGGCCGGTAAATGTTGGTTAGAAAGAAATAATCTCCAGAAAGACCAATCTGGTGAAAAAAACAGAAATTCAAATACAAAAATTAACCTAAACTATGAAAACAGATCTAGAAGTAATTAAAAAAGATATCGGAGCTGAAAGACTGGGAACGAATCTGTTATCAGTTTCTGAACGGCTGGATAAACTGTCAGATAAAAGATTTTCGGATGTAATTTCAAAAGACGAAAATGGACGTATTCTGCAATGGATCAATTTTGTACAGGAAGGAGGCGGAACACTCGGTATTTCATTAGTGGGCTACGCTTTTGTATTAGAATATGTCGGCATACGGTTTCTTAGAATTGCAGGAACCAGCGCAGGAGCCATTAATACCTTATTTCTTGCTGCAATGGGCAGTAAAGATGAACCTAAATCAGCGGAGTTGTATGATATGATGATGGATGATAAGCGGTTTTCTCTCAAAAGTTTTGTTGATGCTAAATTGGGAATTGTCAAAAAAATAATTTTTTCTTTTACCAGCGGTTCTAATTTTTTGAAAAATTTAGTTCGCTTTTATGGCATTATTGCGTTGTTTGTATTAATTATTCTGCCAATTTTTATGGCGATGGGATTTTCCCTAAAAATTGCATATTTCATTTTTTTAGCGGTTTTTGTGTTTATCACGGTAAGAGTAGGAATGCTGCTATACAGATTCCACAAATACAATTATGGCATTAATCCCGGTAAAAGTTTTGAGGAATTTTTAAAGAAGGAATTAGAAAATGTCGGAATCAAAAATCTAAATGATTTAAAATCTAAATCCGAAGGCTATTTTATCCTAAATGATAAAATTTTCATGAGTACAAAAGGGGGCAGAGTGGAGTCACTCGATAACTTTTCTAGTCTTAAAAATGCGGTATCAGATAAAAAATGGTATTCGGACATTTATGATGAGGTGCTTGAGAAGACAGTTGATAATAAGGCTTTTGAATTTAATAATTCAAATTTTAATCAAAACCCGCCTAATCTCTACCTTATCAGGGAAGAAGACTCTCAGGATTACAATGCGCTAACCAATAAAGAGAAAATACATCAGAAAGAAAGCATTGATAAAATTTGTTTTGACTATTCTTTTGTGACAACAGATATTGCCAATCAATGCAAAATTGTACTGCCTAAAGACGAAAATCTATATAAGTTTGATCATGAGGGCAGCCCCGCAGTATTTGTAAGAGCTTCTATGGCAATACCTGTGTTTTTTGAGCCAAAAAAAATTCCCGTAAATAATACCAATGACTGGATGAAAACAAAAGGTTTTACCAATCTCTCAACCGAAAGTATTTTTATTGATGGAGGCTCACTTTCAAATTTTCCTATTAATTTATTTCATAACAGCCATATAACAGAGGCCAGGGTGCCCATTTTTGGAGCGCGCATACAGGATGAGAAGCCTGTTGAAAATAAAAAGCTGCGCCTTACCTTTTCAAGTTACGCTTTCAGTATTCTCAATACACTGCGAAATAACGAAGATTCTTCATTTTTGGCAATTAATCCATTTTATAAAAAATTCAGCATTGCCGAAATAAATACGTATCATACAAAAATAAGCTGGCTGAATTTTGCGCTCACTAAAAATGAAAAAAGGAAATTATTCTTAGCAGGAGTGGAGGCAGCGTTAGTTTTTTTGGAGCAGTTTAATTGGGAAGTGTATAAAGAAGAACGAAAAAAGACATTATAACGCTATATCTTCCAATGCTGTTGGTCTGCTATAAATTTAAAAACAAATATTCTGCACCATGAATTTTAATTATGTCTTAAATTGTAATTAAAATACCGTTTAGAGGCAGTTGAAAAAATGCAGTATTTTGAAATTTGCAGCTGTAAACATCGGGCTGGTTGTGAAATTCTTGGCTGAGATTTTTTACATTTTTATATATCCTTGTAAAGAGAAAGCTTTTTAGCTTTCTCTTTTTTTGTTTACAAAGCAATCTCGAAATCAGCTTATTTTAAAAAAAATAGAATAATTTATTCATTTTTTAAATTTATATCGTAATATTGCAATATAAAAATATTGCAATATAAAAATATTACAATGGGAGCAACAAAAACAGATCACTTTACAGAAAGTCAAAACGAACTGGCAGTTTTGGCCAAAGCTTTAGGGCATCCAGCCCGTATTGCTATAATTGAATATTTATTAAAAGTAGATGCCTGCATTTGCGGCGATATTGTAAATGAGCTTCCTCTTTCACAGCCTACGGTATCGCAGCATCTTAAAGAATTAAAAAATGCCGGACTTATTAAAGGCAACATTGAAGGAAATTCTATCTGCTATTGTATTAACGAACCGGGTTTAGAAAAAATAAAAAGCTTTTTTGAGCATATTTCGGCTCATCTGGCCAAAAAAAGAAACGAATGTTGTTAACTAAAATAAAGTGTTATGAAACTATCAGAAATTAAAGAGATATTAAAAACAGTAGAAACGGTAAATTTTGAACTGCCAAACGGAAATTTTGTTCCGGAATATTTTCATGTAACCGAAGTAGGTTTAATTACCAAAAACTTTATTGACTGCGGCGGTACAGTAAGAAAGGAAACAGTAGTAAATTTTCAACTTTGGAATGCCAACGATTATGAACATAGGCTGAAACCGCAGAAACTGATTCATATTATTGAACTTTCTCAAAATGTTTTAGGTATTGAAGATCATGAAATAGAAGTAGAATATCAGGATACTACTATTGGTAAATACGATTTAGACTTTAACGGTAAAAATTTCATTTTATTAAACAAGCAAACGGCTTGTCTGGCTCAGGATCAATGCGGTATTCCTTCTGAGAAACCCAAAATAAAATTGACACAGCTTCATACAGATAATTCAAATTCATGTGCGCCGGGCGGAGGATGCTGTTAATTTAATTAAACGTAACTTTTTTAAGAGTATGTTATTTTCCGAAATAGAAAGAACAGTTCAGTCGTTTGATTTTAATGAAATTTCAAACGATCGTAAAGCTATATTGCAGCCTTTAATAGAGTATATTCAAAATAAAGTAAACAACCAGGAACAAGTTAACCTTAACTTTATTTGTACACATAATTCCAGAAGAAGCCATTTATCGCAGATATGGGCGCAGACTGGTGCAGCGTATTATAAAATAAAACCGGTTTATTGTTACTCTGGAGGAACAGAGGAAACAGCAATGTACCCAATGATTGCTGAAACTTTAAGAGCATCAGGTTTTAAAATTACAGTACTGTCAAAAGGTGTAAATCCTGTTTATTCTATAAAATATGCTTCAAACAGGCATCCTCTTATTGGTTTTTCAAAATTGTACGATGCTGATTTTAATCCTCAGGATGATTTTGCAGCCATTATGACTTGTTCTAAGGCTGATGGAGACTGTCCTTTTATTTCAGGAGCCGAAAAACGAATTCCGATTGCTTTTGATGATCCGAAAAAATCAGACATTACTCCGCACCAAAAAGAAATTTACAAGAAGAGTAGTCATGAAATTGGCACGGAAATGTTTTACGTATTCTCTCAAATAAATAATTATGATTTATAATATATACCCTAAAGTGATATTTAAAAAACGTATAGGGGTTTAAATCTGAAAATAGATCCCCTAAATTTGTCCTGTATAATAAAAGCTGGCATAGTTTATTTTTGGAAACTCTAAAATATTTCAGTTTTATTAGCCTTAATAATTCGCGTCTTTTAAAAAAGAGAGAACTTATGTTCTCTCTTTTTGTTTTTAAATTGTATCTCATCATTAAATCCAAAGAAATTTTGACTGTCTTTTTATGTTGCAAGTTATAACTTGCAACAATTTTTTAAATCATTGTATTATAGTAAGTTGTACATTGCACTCGATTAAAATTTGAATTAGAATTAATCGCTCTTCAAAATATCTTCTGTTTTTTAAAATTTGTTCTCTACATATTTTTAAGAGTTTAGTATCTTTTTTTATTATTTCTTACCTTATTTTATGTTGGCGCTTCAGATTAACCCCGAATCGAAGTGAATTTTACAAGCCATAATTTAAATTATTCTTTTATTTATTACGCAGAAAATCTTCTGTTATCATTTTAAGTGCATTTGATTTCGTTTTGCCTGCTTTTATAAAATAGACAAAGAGCTGTATGCGATATCTTATCAAAATCTGCTTAATGCAAATGATGGCAAAATAGTATCATTATTTGTTTTAATAGTAGAAAACCATGAATGCACAGAGTTCACTATTAATATCGCCCTTTTTTTTCACTGTCTTTTCAATGCAAGAGCAAAGAGAAGCAGAAACTATTGCTGCTGGTAATGTACACAAATTTGGTGTGCCTTATTGCTTTGTGTGTTTTTCTTATTGCATAAAAGAGTGCATCAATACATATAAAGTTTCTTTAAAAAATAGTATTGCTATTTTAAAGATAATAACAGCTCAAAAACAGGACAAAAAATAATTTATATACACCAACAGGACTGCATTATGCAGTCCTGTTGTTTTTTAGGAGAATTGAAAATAGTACTAATCACTAATATATATTATTATGAGATCAAAATTATTTTTCTTAATCATTATATGTGCTAGTATTTCGTGTTATGCCCAGCAGGATGCACAATATACACAGTATATGTATAATACGATCAACATTAATCCGGCTTATGCCGGATCTCGTGGGGCGCTGAGCATTTTTGGACTCTACAGGACCCAGTGGGTGGGTCTGGACGGAGCTCCGGAAACCAGCGCCTTTTCTATCAATACCCCAATCAATAACAGCAGGCTTGGAGTGGGTTTATCTTTAGTTAATGACAAAATAGGCCCTACAAACGATACTGATATTTCTGCGGATATTTCCTATACCGTTCAGACATTGGCTGATTTTAAACTCTCTTTTGGGATTAAGGCAACGGGAAACTTATTCAATCTCGACATCAACAAACTAAATCCTTCACAGCAGGGTGATCCTCAGTTTCAGGATCTCGATAATAAATTTTCACCCAATATAGGAGCTGGTATTTATTGGCATTCTGATAAGGCCTACATTGGTTTATCAGTACCCAATTTTATCGAAACCAATCAATACGATGATAATGATGTTGCTATTTACAAAAGTAAAATCAATTATTATTTAATAGGAGGGTATGTATTTAATCTCGATAAATACCAAAATTTCAAATTTAAACCTGCGACACTTATTAAAATGACCGATGGAGCGCCGCTTCAGGTTGATATTTCTGCAAATTTTATGTTTATAGAAAGATTTGTTGTAGGTGTTGCTTACAGATGGGATGCTTCTGTGAGTGCTTTGGCCGGGTTTCAAATTACAGACGGACTCTACATTGGCTATGGATACGACCGTGAGACTTCTAATTTAAACAACTACAATTCAGGTTCTCATGAAATATTTCTGCGTTATGAATTCTTTAAAAAGAATGGCAAAATGACAACTCCTCGTTTCTTCTAAAAATACTAATCATGAAAAACTATACACTTCTCTATTTATTAATTCTGAATATACACTGCGGTTATACGCAACAGTCGAAAACGAATTCAGGAGATAAAAAATACAACGACTATGCGTATGTCGATGCCATAAAAACTTACGAGCGTATAGCCGATAAAGGTTATAAATCTGAAGATTTGTTTAAAAAATTAGGAGATTCCTATTATTTCAATTCTAAATTCGAAGATGCGGCCAAAGGGTACGGCGAGCTCTTTGCTCTTAATCCTTCGCCTGAAGCCGAATATTACTATCGATATGCGCAGGCTTTAAAATCGTCCGGCCAGATGGATAAAGCCAATAAAGTCTTAAACGAATTCAATACAAAATATAAAGACGATTCAAGAGGAAAACTCTACAAAGAAAGTACAAACTATCTGGATGAAATCAAAGCCAATTCAGGACGTTATAAAATCGAAGATGCAGGTATCAACTCAAAATATTCAGACTACGGCAGTTTTGTTTACAACAACAAAATCTATTTTGCAACGGCCAGAGACACCGGAAATTTCAGCCAGCGAAAACACAAATGGACCGGGGAATATTTTACCAATATTTACAGTGCCAATCTCGACCAGCAGAGTGGGGCAGTTTCTAAACCCGATAAATTCAAAACTTCTATAAACAGTAAATTTCACGAATCTACTCCTGTTTTTACCAAAGACGGGAATACAATTTATTTTACCCGAAACAACTTTGTAAATGGCAAAAAAGGAAAAAATGAGAATAAAATTACCTTGGTAAAAATTTACAAAGCCAGTCTTAAAACTGGGAACTGGACAAACATAACCGCACTGCCATTTGCAAGTGACAACTACAGTACGGCTCATCCTGCACTCAGCCCGGATGAAAAAACATTATATTTTGCCTCAGACATGCCGGGAACCATTGGCCAGTCTGATATTTATAAAGTAAGTATAAACAGCGACGGCAGTTTTGGCAGTCCAGAAAATCTTGGCTCACCCATTAATACAGAAGGAAAAGAAACCTTTCCTTACATAACTAGTGAAAACGAAATTTATTTTGCCTCAGACGGTCATCCCGGACTTGGAGGGCTTGATGTTTTTGTAGGACAGATAGAAAACAGCGGTGCCATAGTCAATATTCAAAATTTGGGTAATGACATTAATTCACCGCAAGATGATTTTGCTTATAGTATTGATCCTGTTTCGAGACAAGGCTATTTCAGTTCTAATAAACAAGGAGGACAGGGTTCTGATGATATTTATAAGTTTTTAGAAACCAGAAAATTAAAATGTGTTCAGGAATTAAATGGTGTTATTACAGATGCAGTATCTGCAGTTGTTTTACCCGGAGCCAAAATAACGCTGTACGAAAACCAGCAGATAAAAAACACAACAGTTTCAGGAGCAGACGGCCAATATAGTTTTCCTGTTGAATGTGGTAAAAGTTATAGTGTAAGAGTTGAAAAAAACGAATATGCAACTAAAGAAATCACTGCAGTAATTGGCAGAACAACCGGAAAAACCAGCCTGCCCATTGCTTTAGACAAAACTGTGTGCAAAGTTGCTGTAGGTGATGATCTTGGCGTTTGTTTTGGAATTAAGATGATTTATTTCGATTTGGATAAATATAATATTCGAACCGAAGCAGCTATAGATCTCGAAAAAATACTGGACGTTTTAAACCAGCATCCTGCAATGAAACTGGACATCCGTTCATACACAGACAGCAGAGCCACTCACACTTACAACAAAATACTTTCTGAACGAAGAGCAAAAGCAACCGTAGACTGGCTTATTAAAAACGGAGTTGCCAAAAATAGATTAACAGGAAAAGGATATGGTGAAACCCAGTTGGTAAACCAATGTTCCGACGGTGTAGATTGTACCGAAGAACAACACCAAATGAATAGACGAAGCGAGTTTATTATAACAGGACTTTAGTGTTCAGTATTTAACCGCAGTTTTGAGTCTGTACGTAAACTAAATGCTGAATAATAAAAATCGACTGAAAACTGAATACAAAAAATTTTTAAACGGCTATCCTTTACTAGCAATATTAACTCAAGGTAGAGAGAACTTTGCCGCTTGGTATTAATTATTAAATTATTTAAAAACAAGAGGTTAAAAGTAAAGAAATACATTCAATTTTTAAGAGTTAATATATTGTTTTTTAAGGGTGTATGATTTTTTTTTTAATTAAAAAAACGATTTATGAAAGCAAAAAATACATCAATTTTGTTCTTATTGTTGTTGTCATTGATAGGAGGAGCGGCATTTGCACAAGTGCAGATCAATGCCCCGTTATCTTATCAGCCTTCGAATCTGGAGCAGGGAGGTGCTCTGGGGACTTATAAGGTAGACATTATAAACAATACCGGTGCAGCTTTGAGCGGAGCAACATTTTCTTTAGTGCTGCCCACCGGATTGGAATATGTTGCCGGTACAATCACGGCCGCGACTCAGGCGAATGTCAGTAACCTGCAGAGTCCCACCTTTACCTTAAATAGTATTCCTGTAGGTAATACATTGGTGGTAACTTTTAACGCCCGTATTAATTGCGGTTATTCCACTTCTCTAATTACCTACAATGTGCTTCAGGGAGCCACGCCATTGGCGACAGCTACAAGTGCGGTTGCGGCAAATACGCCTTCGCCGGCTTATGTGCTTACGGCAGTACCTACGCCGCAGGTGCTTAATACACCCCTTAAAACGAATGCACTTCGAACTATTAAATTCAAAAATAGTGGAAACGTATCGGTTTCAACAGTGTATATAGAAAGCACTGTTGCAACAGCTTCTCAATATTCATCTTATAAAGTAATGAGTGCCAATAATGGCACCGTTTCAGCAGTAACCAATGGTTACCGTTTAACTTTGACCGGAGCAGCGCTTCAGGCTGCTATTACCACTACAGTGGGTGCGGCAAATATGAGTTTTGATGCCGGTGAAGAAATTACAGTAGTGCTTACAGAACAAATGTTAAGCTGTGCACAAACGACCAGTATAGCCTTAAACATGAAGGCAGGTTCCGGAGACACAAAAGGAAGCTTTTGTTTTTCTGACGGATCTACGGCAGCAATCTCTACAACAGTTGGAAATCCTAGTATAGATTTTAACCGTATAGTAGCAACGGGTACCTATCCCACTTTTTGTACCGATGGTAAAACTTCTTATACTATTAAGAATTCAGGTAATGGAGGTACAGAATCAGCATTGCATGATATAAAATTACCATGGAGTGTTTATAGGGCTAGTTCTGGACAAATTGCTACCAATACACCCGTCGATGGAATTATACTTAAAAAAGTAAGTATTGGCGGAGTTGATGTTACATCCTTGGTCTTGCAAAATAATGGTACAGGCAGCGGTGCTTTGATACCGGCGGCACAAAATGTAAAGGTTATTAATCTGGCAGCTTTAACTAGCGCTCCAGGCGGTGTGTCATTAGTAGATTTAGATGGCGACGGGCATTTTGATGACTTAATGCCGGGTCAAACTTTTCAAATTGATTTTGAGTATGGTTTTGATTTAAGCAAGTTTCAGTCCTGCATGTTGCAAAGCGCCATAACAAATGGTGACGGAAATGGATATTTTAGTCTAGGAACTTCTTTTAAAAACCAGTGCGGTATTGCCGTTAATAAATTTGACTACAGTTATGTAGCTTCTATTACATCAACAGGTCAGAGTTTCTTAATTGCAAACCAGGCGCTGAACTTAAACAGTGCAACGATTGATAAAGCCCTTTTTAATTTAGGAGATAAGTCGAATATTGTGGTTACAATGATGTCGAACATCAGTGGGGCTTTTTATAATGGAGCGGTGCCCATTACTAAGAAATTTACTTTTGTGATGCCAGATGGTTTAGATTATGATCCTACGGGTGTCTTAAAATTTGGCACCAATATACTGCCAGCTTCTGTGGCAATTTATACAGGTAAAACGTTAACCATTACGCTTTCGTCTGTCACTTACACCTATATTAGAACTAATGATGCTATTACGGTTCCGGTTATAGCCAACAGTAATACAGCGATAAGCAAAACTATAAATTATAAAGCAACTTATTCTCAGAACAATTGTCCTGGAATCTCACGTGATTATGGCTGTGGAAGCACAGCATTGAATTATGGTTTTTTTACTAACTGTCCTACAGTCAACACAACAGGGTTTAGTGCGGTGCGTACCACTTATGGTTTTGTGCCAGATGCAAGTGGAAACAATGTATTTTATCGCCCTACAGCTTTTGTAAACGAAAATACTCCAGGTATAAATTTACAGGGAGCGGTTAGTAAAGATAAAATACGTTTTAATATTAACGGTGCAGTAAACAGTGCAACTTTCAGTCAGTTATGGGCAAGGATAAAATATACCCCAGTGGGTGTGGCGGCTAATTTGTCTCATTTTGATCCTTTGTCGGTAAATGCTTCTACTGTAATTGGAGTGCTTAAAGTAAAAAATGTGTCAGATGGAAGTACTTTAAATACCAATATTACCGTAGGAGATGTAGTGTTCAGTTACGACTCTGCCAATTTACTGCAGATAATGCAGGTAAATGTTGGGGCAAAAATTGGCAGCGGTCTCGCTATCAATTACAATTTGGCAGTGGGAGATGAAATCTCTATTGACTGGCAGGTAACAGCAAGTCGTGATAATTTGCCATGGACTTATTCGGCAATTTCTAATTTGCAGGGAGAATTTTACACGAAAGATTCAGGAAATATAGAATCAAGTTGTACTCCTTTACCAGGTATCTTGTATTTACAGCGCCTTACAAAAGGGCAGAGCAATTATTATGGTGTTTTAAATATTGCGGGTGACCAGACTCTTGGTATACAGATGGGAATGGTAAATAATAATGATAATACTAATAGCGCAATAGATAAATTTCCAAACGAAGTTCGTGAGTATTCTAATATACGCAGTGCAACGGCTACAGTGCCTGGAACCTGGGTTATAGATCCAAGTATACTACCTGCATATAGTGCATCAGTTGTTGGATCTTATCTTTTAAATCCATCAATGTTTACTATAACGTATGTAGGCGGTAATACAGTAATTAATTTTACAAATGCAGCATTTGGAGTAAATGGTCTTCCTGACCCGGCTAGTAATTTACCTGCAAATGATTATGTAGTAAATAATGGTGTTGAGCGTGTCTATATATACATGAAGCCAATATGTGTGCCTACTGGAGCTGTAACGGTAAAAACCGATATGAGTATTGATAATTATACTACAGGTCCAGATTTAAGTAATGTAGAAAACGCAACAAATACTATTACAACAGGAGGTATTAGCTATGTAAGTTATGCCGCGAACTCAACGCCTACATTGCAGAACGTAGATGGAATTGGCAGTATAGTGAACTGGCAGGTAAAAGTAACCAATACGACTGATATTGCAGCTATGGCGGCAACAGGTTTAAGTACAGCCCTTCCAAACAACTGGATGAGTTTCGTATCGGCAAATAATAATATTACGGTAACCAAATTAGTAGATATCAGTACAGGTATAGAATATCCCACAATTAATTACGGTACGGGTAAATACTGGGTAAAATTAGGTAATATTGCTACTACGGCGACTTATAATGTGGTGGCTACCTATACTACTTGTACCAATGACAAACTACATTATACGTATAGTTTTGGAGCGTCAGGTTATCCTATAGATCCAGATTCTGGTTTTGGAGGTTCTGTTACAACTTGTGCATCAAGCCAAAGCTCAGCAGACCTGAACTTATTTCCAAAAGATGTTAGTATTGGTATGCTGGTAACATCTCCGCTTAGTCCAGTACAGTTCTGTACCAATACGACTCCTGGAGAAAATCCAATCAATTATACGATGACAGTAACTAATACAGGTTCAGGAAATTCAGAAGGACTGATAATGCAGGCTCTTTTCCCTGAAGCTTATGGTGCAAAATCGGGTACGAGTAAATTAACTTACAACGGTACAACTAAAACAATCAGTGATCCGGTATTAAACACCACAACAGGACTGTATGAATGGAAAATTTCAACAGATCCTAACGGCATCCCATTTTTACCAGGAGCAGGATAATAAAGGAGTGTTTTTAAAGATGTTTAAAAGAAAGTTTAGAAGCGATTTTGAATTTTCTGAAGATTCATTTTTGTTAGAAAACGGCAGCGATTCAAGTGATTTTGATCGTTCAATATTTGTAGTATATGATAAAGCTGAGTTACTCGATTTTTTGAGATTAGAAAAAAAAGGAACAAATGTTATGCTTTGTTTATTTGATAAACAATTATTTAGCAGTTTGTCTTTTTTTAAAGAAATAAAAAATTTGGTTTTAATAGATGGTTCAAAAAACAGAACAGAAATTTTTAAAGATTTAGCCTTGTATTTTAAAAGTAAATCTGAATTTGTTCCAAAAATATCAGGTATAAAGTTTTTAAAGCCTTATGCAGATCAAGTGCAGTTTGATACTCTTCAAAAAGCTTTGTTTTTATGATGTAGGATATTTTGTTATTAGTGTTTTTATAGAAAAAGGCGGTTCATATTATATGGCCGCCTTTTTTGCTGTTATTTTAACTTATAAATTTCGGATCCGGCCAGTAAAAAACAGCCTAAACCATAATCTTCAAAATCAGGAATTTTGTCGTAAGACAACGGCTGTCCGTCTTTTGGTTCTTTGCCAGTTGACTGCAGGTAACCTAAAAAACCGTTTGTGTGCAGACTTTCGGTTGTAATAGCATTCCATGCTTTTTGAATAACAGGTAAATAGGTTTCTTTTTTCAAAATCCCGCTGTTTATTCCGTATGCCATTCCATAAATAAATAAAGCAGTTCCTGATGTTTCTTTTTCCCCAAAATTTGATGGATCGTGTAAGCTTACATTCCAAAAACCATCAGCTCTTTGAATGGGAACCAGTGCTGCGGCCATAGCTTTTAAATCTTTTACATACTGCTCTCTATGAGGTGCATTTTCAGGAATAATAGTTAAAACTTTTGCCAGAGCAGCAATAACCCATCCGTTACCACGGCTCCAATAACAGTTTTTGCCGTTAGGTTCTTTATACGGCGGATCAAAATCCGCATCACGCCACCATAAGCCTTCTTTAGGATTGTATAAGCCATTATCGCCGTGTTTGTTTCGTGAAAACATATACATGTCGTACATTTTTTCGAAATAACGATTGTCTTTCTCTAACACTCCCATTTTGGCAAAAACAGGCATTCCCATTTGTATGGCATCAATCCATGACCAGTCATTTAACTGAGGCGTGTTGAGAAACATGTTTATATTAGCCTTTGTATTTTTAAGTTTTTTAGGATCAGGTTCTAAATTGTACAAATCAATATAGGTTTGAGCTGCACAGTAATTATCAGCATTTCGGGTAACGTTGCCGCCGTTAAATCCCCATTTGTGGAATTCAGCCCAGGCATAAGCATAATCATAATATGCTTCTTTTGGGAAAATTTCATGCAGTGCCATTAATCCTTCATAATAAACCCCGCGCGTCCAGATATTACTGGGACGTTCTTTATTGGTAATAATTGTTTTTCCTGTGTCGGGCCATTTCTGCATAAAATAATCATTGGCAAGCATCATTTGCTTTAAAACTAATTTTTTATCAAAGGGTTCTTGTGCAGAAAGACTCGAAGTATAAAAAATGGAGACGGCTAAAAGTGAAATTAATTTTTTCATTTGTGGTTATTTGGCAGTTAGTTTTCTTGTTTTAGAGCGGTCAGGGTTACAGGACTCAAAAGTCCGGACGGCATTGGATTCCATTTTGTGGCGTCAAACTTTTTATAATCTTTGTCGACCATATTTATTTCGTAAAAAATTTTCCATTCCTGACCTTTTAATTCCATATCGCGTATTCTGTTTGCGGGAAGATTGGTTACCTGAATTTTTAAAACATTTTTTCCGGGTTTCAATTTTTGAATGTTCAGTTTATACGGAACTGACCATGCAGTACCAATAAATTCATCATTCAGCCAGACTTTAGCACTTTCGCGTACATCGTCAAGATTAAGACTCCAATTTTCTATTTTAGGGTTTGGATTCTCAAATTGAAGCGTATAAACTGCTGATCCCGAAAAAGCTTCAGCATCGAGACTTAATTTTGTCCATGATTCTAAATTGGAAACTACAGCGTCAGCAGGTAATTTTGGACCGCCTTTGACAAACGATAATTTCCAGTTTCCTTTTAGTGCTATGGGTTCAGAAGCGCTTTCAAAATAGTTCCATTTTTTTTGTGAAGCTGTATTTTCAGTCTTTAAAAAATAAGATTGTCCCGGTTCCATTTTGATTTTTACATAAGTGATTTTATCTTTTTTATTGACAATGGCATTTCCAAATTCACGTGTTAGCGGATCAAGAATAATAACTTCTTTGTTTTCAACTTGAAGCGGAATAAAATCGTTTATTGTTTTAGCAGTATGATTGACTAGATAATAGATTTTTTCGCCGTCAATATCTCTTCTGATGAATTTTAAACCGGTATTTACCAAGCTTTCAGGCTGAATTTTGGCATCTTCTAAACTTGTAAAAATATTAGAAACGGCTTGTATTTTATTTTCAGCTAAAAGATTTTTTAAGTTCTGTTCTTGCTTTTTATAATCTTTAAATCCTGGAACCGATTCTGGAAGTCCTTCAAATAGGATAGAGGCTCCTGCTTTTTTTAATTCGATAAGTTTCTGCAGGGTTTCAACAGGCATTTTTTTGCAGGACGGAATTACCAATGATTTAAAATTTCCTCCAGGCAGTACAATGTTTCCATTGACAACTTTGGCTTCGGAAATGAAATTATCAGATATAAAATCAATACTGTAGCCCTTTTTCATAAGACTTTTTGTGGTATCGTAAAAAGAAGTTCCATAAAGCCAGTCAGATAAAGAATGTATTTTGAACTGATAAAACAAAGTGCCTTTTTCATATTTATCCCAAGCATCAAAAATAGGCCAGTAAAGCAGCATTTCGTTGTCTGGTTTTCCCTGTTGTAACAGCGACTGACAGTTTGAAATATACGAGAACAAAGCCGGCGCATCTTCCCAAATGGTATTATTAGAATTGAAATTTACAGAAGCATAAAACTGCCATCCAGGCCATACAGCACGGTCTGGCGAATAAGTAGATCCATGCAGAAAAATATGATTAACACCATTGAGCATTAAATCTTCGGCTTCGGGTTTACACTGAGACAAAGCAGTTTTGAAATGTTCTCGAAGCCATGTAAAAGTCTCGGATGAAACCAGATTTTTTCCTGAAATATGCGCTGCTGAAGATGAGAATTTCAACATTACAAGATCAGCATCTCCTTCACGGATGTCTTCTTTGTCACGTCTGAAACCCGGAATATCAAAAGGCATTGAACCAAAAGTTTCGCATTCCGGAATATCGGCAGAAGCATACAAATCGATTAAATTTCCAGGAGATCCATGCGCCTGCAGTTTGGTTTTAAAGTTTTTAGAATGCGCCCAGTTCGTCCAGGATTTATCAAATTTATTCAATAACAAATCAGAAATAGTCTGGCGATAATCACTTCTTATTCGGTTTCCAATTTCATTATCAGTTTCATTCAGAAGGACAGGAAGCTGTTTTTTTAAATCATAACCGCGTAATTTTTGAAATTCTTCGAAAAAATTTGGTGTAAAATCAGTTCCGTAGACTTCAAAACTGTCATTAAAAACGGCTCTTATTTTTCCTTCTCTGCCTTTCAAAGCCTCATTAAAAGGAACGACATAAGCTTTTAAAGCTTCTTCAGAATAATGATCTAATGTATATCCTTTTCCTCCCGGAGCAGCTCTTTTTACCTGTTGTCCCGTTTTACCGCTAAAAACAGCATAAATTGTATAATCTGCTTTTTTTGCTTTCCAGTTTAATTTATTTGGTTCAAGTTTATTAGGAAGTTTAATGTTTGAGCCTTCGAGTCCTTTGTCTTTTACATTAACCTTTTTGTTTTGAAGCTCATTGGTCAGGTTAACAAACGAACCGTCGCTTCCGTATGCTACAACATATAAAAGAGATGCTGGTGTTTTTTCTTTACTGCTGTCTAGAGTGATATTTCGATCAAAAGTTTCGTTTTTCTTTACGGTATATTTTTCTACAATTAGTTTGGTTGCGGCATGAGGCAGGGTTACATGCGATCCTCCGTATGGCCATCCGGTTCCTAAAACCATATCAACCTGCATTTTTAAGCTGTCCGAAACGTGAATTGTATAATCAAGCATTTCCATCCACTTTGGAGATAAATAATCAATAAAATTATTTTCTTCTCCTTTAACGCCATAGATTGGCGTAATTTCGACACCGCCTATTCCGGCTTTATGAAAATCAATCAAACTTCTTTTTAAGTTAGGTTTATCCACCGCACTTCCCATCCACCACCAGCGTGCCCACGGCTGATTTATATTACTGGATTCCGGCCAGGGCGAAACTAATTTTTCCTGCGAAAAGGCATGAAAAAAACTAAAAAGCAGCATTGTATAAAAGCAGGTTTTTAAGGATAGTTTCATTATATAATTTTTGATTTTTGACTGGTTAAAAAATAAATCTTTTCTTATTTTTTTGTATTGAATACGGTTATAGAAATTTTGTCTCAATAAAGTAAAAGTATTATCAGTGTATCAAAAAGCTATCCTGTAGCGTCCTGTTTTTTTAAAATATTTCAAAAAATAAAATCATCAGATAATTCTATATATAAATTAGTATTTGATATTTTTTTATGTAAATAAATATGAAATATAAAAAAATAATTTACTAAAATTTTTAAAAATATATTTTTCAAATTCTCAATGAATTAGCGGTTGTAAATCAAGCAGTTGTGCGTGTTTTCTGTTAAAGTAAACTTAAATAATTTTATAAGATATTGAAATCTAACAGGATACTACAGGATACTGCGAAAAGTGCTTCTAAATAAATTTGGTTTGAACTAATTAACTAACCAAATTGAACTTTTATGAAAAACAAGCTTAATCTTTTGCTGATTATGGCCCTGTTTGTACTAGCGTACTCATCAGGCTATGCGCAAGAAAAAACGGTGACAGGAACCGTTACCGATCCAGCCAAATTATCAATACCTGGGGTTAACGTAATTGTCAAGGGAACCAACAGGTCGACCAGTACAGATTTTGACGGAAAATATTCGATTTCGGCCGCTCCGGGAGAAACATTAGTTTTTTCGTTTGTGGGATTTGTAAAGCAGGAAATAAAAATTGGCGCTGCACCGAGTTACAATATTTCAATGGAAGCCGAAAGTGCCAACCTGAGTGAAGTTATAGTAATTGGTTACGGTACTCAAAAGAAAAAACTTACCTCTGGAGCAATTTCAGGAATTAAGACCGAATCTTTCACAGAACGTCCGATTTCGAGAATCGATCAGGGATTAATTGGTCAGGTAGCCGGAGTTCGTGTAAAGCAGACTACAGGTTTACCGGGACAGCCTTTTAGTATCGAAATCAGGGGAGCAGGTTCTATTACAGCAGGAAACGAGCCTTTGTACGTAATTGACGGATTTCCAATTTATACCGAAGGATCAAACAGCAACGGAGGATTTTCAAACGGAAGTCCGCTTGACAATATGAACCCAAATGATGTGGCTTCGATTGAAGTTTTAAAAGATGCTTCGGCAGCTGCTATTTACGGTTCGAGAGCTTCAAATGGAGTAGTAATTATTACAACCAAAAAAGGGAAAAAAGGAAAACCGAAATTTACTTTTAATACCTACGGCGGTGTTAACAAAGAAGTTAACCGAGTGGATATGCTTACGGCTGAAGGATGGATCAGCCGTGCTAAAACGATGATCGATTCACAATGGGTAGGATCTGGAATTGCCGGAGCATCTGCCAGCCAGACTACGGCAGAAAGAATTGCAGCTTATAACGCTGTAAACCCAACAGCTCCGCTTACTACAGCCAATTCGAGATATTACACCTATCTGCATGATGACAGATGGGATATGCCCGGACATCCTGGATTAGATTACATCGACTGGCAGGATAAAGTATTCCGTACAGGAGAATTCAGCAATTATCAATTAACCGCTTCTGGAGCTACAGATGCAGTAAATTATTATGTTTCTGCCAACTATCAAAAAAATACGGGATATATTGTGGGGACAGATTATTCTCTTTTCTCGGCAAGAGCCAATATAGATATTAAGCTTTCTGAAAACTTTAAAATGGGAATCAATCTGGCACCTTCGTATTCGATTAAAAACGATCCGGGTGTTGAAGGAAAAGACAATACACTCTTTAAAGCACTAACAGCAACTCCGGTTTTTGAAAGTGCAGCAAATGCAGCTGGAGAAAAATATACAACACGTTATGCCTGGGGTTCGAGTACAACCAACATGCTGAATGCTCTGGCAAGAACTGGAAGAAACTCTATGTACAGAAACCTGATTTCTGGATATGCCAGCTATCAGTTTGCTAAAAGTTTTACGCTGAAAAGCACCATCAACTTTGATAATTCAGACAACGTAAACGAAAGTTATACGCCAAACGATGTAATTGCAAGTATTAGAGGAGCTTATAATACTTACAGAAGACAGAATATCGTAAATGAAAATACACTGACTTATGATAAAACTTTTGGAAATCATAGCTTTAACCTGCTTTTAGGAGAGTCTTTTAATGCGTATGAAATTACAAAATCGACTATGTCTTCGGGAGCGCTTTACAACAGTTCAAGTATCGAAACTCTGCCTGCCGGATCTATTGGTTCTACAACTGCAGAAAAAAATACGTTATTATCTTATTTTTCTCGTATCCAGTACAATTTCAAAGAAAAATATATTTTGGCAGCGAGTATAAGACGTGATGGTTCTTCTAAATTTGGAACAGACAGAAGATGGGGAACTTTTTCTTCTCTTTCTTTAGGATGGAGAGTAAAACAAGAAGCATTTTTACAAAATGTTGACTGGTTAACTGAACTTAAATTAAGAGCAAGCACTGGTATAAACGGAAGTAACAATATTGGAAGTTATGCGCAGTATGCTACTCTTGGAACTTACAATTACTCAATTGGCGGTGCAGTAGCCATTGGTCAGGGAGCTGCTTCTATACCAAACCCTTCATTGCACTGGGAAGAATCAAAAAGTATTGACTTTGGTCTTGATTTCGGAATTATCAAAAACAGACTTACAGGAACTTTCGAGCTATATAGAAAAAACAACAGCGAACTGCTTTTAAGAGTTCCGGTTCCGGGAGATTCTGGTTTTCAAACGTATTTAACCAACATTGGAGAGGTGCAAAATCAGGGATGGGAATTTGAGTTAAACTCACTAAACGTGAAAACGCCAAGTTTTGAATGGAGAACTTCTGCCAATATCAGCCATAACGAAAACAAAGTTTTGGCATTAGGTCCTGATCAGTCAAAAATTGAAATAAGCAATGCTTATGACGGAGGTGTTCCGTTTGTGAAACTGGAAGTTGGAAAACCAATGTATACCATCTTTGGTTTACAGCAGAATGGCGTAATCACTCAGGCAGATATTGATGCAGGAGGTACAACGATTGGAGGAAATAAACTGGTTCTTGGAGATCCTAGATATGTAGATCAGAACGGTGATAAAAAAATCAATTCAGAAGACCGTGTTGATTTAGGAAACCCAACACCAAAATATACTTGGGGAATTACCAACAATTTTAAATACAAAGATTTTGATTTGAGTGTTTTGGTACAAGGACAAAACGGAGGAACAGTTTACGGATTAACTGGTCGTGCAATTGACCGTACCGGAATGGGATCTGTAGAAAATTCTCTAAATGTTGATCCGGCAGTGAGAGGAAACTGGCGAACCTCTTTTGGTTATCAGGCAAACTCAGACTGGTTGTACAAATCTGATTATGTAAGTGTTAGAAGCATTTCAATTGGATATAATTTAAGACAGGCTCTTAAAGGAATTTCAAGAATTGATAACGCAAGATTATATGTAACGGGCGAAAACTGGTTCTACTGGAACAAATACAAAGTAGGTTTCAACCCAGAAGCCGTAAATACTTCAGCAAGTTCAAACAGCGATTTTTCGGTGCCGGTAGATTACGGAGGAGCGCCTTTGGCAAAATCTTTAGTGATCGGGCTTAACATTAATTTTAATTAAAAGAAAATGAAAAAATATATCTTCATAGCGGCAGGTGCTTTACTATTATTTGCACAGTCATCTTGTACAGACGAGCTGACACAGCTGCCTTTGTCTCAGGGAACAATTGAGAATTTTTATGCAACTCCCGGCGATTTTGTTCAGGCCAGAAATGCAACCTATTCAATAGCTTTTCACGGAACAAGTGTATACGGTTATGCAAACCGATTAATGAATTTAAGCGAAACCAGATCAGATAATTTGATGGCCACAACACAAGCATCAAGAGACTGGGAAGGAATTAACAGTTTTTATACTTCTATTAGTTCTAACACCTACGTGAAAGAAGCATATTTAACGAATTACAATGCCATTTACAAAGCCAATCAGTTATTAGAAAAAATAGCCGAAAAAGGAGATGCCATTTTTACAAATCCGGCAGATAAAACCGCAATGGCAGCAGAAGCCCGTTTTCTTAGAGCATTTTGTTATTTTGATTTAGTAAGATGGTTTGGCCGAGTGCCTTTAATAGACAAAACAGTAACGGCTCAGGAAGCATCAAAAATACCAAGAAGTGCTGTTGCCGATATTTATAAACTAATCATCTCAGATTTAGAACTGGCTATTCCGGATCTTGCTCCGTCTTATGATACTGCCAATTTTGGACGAGTTACTAAATATGGTGCAAAAGCTATTTTAGGTTTGGTTTACATGACACGTTCAAGCCCGACTTACGGAATTGACGGAGCAATGCTGGGCTTAAACGAATGGGACAAAGCCTACAAAGAATTAAACGATATTAAGTTAAGCGGTTTATATGCCTTTGGAACAGATTACGATCCGATTTTTAAAACCGAAGGAAATGCGAATAAAGAAAATGTATTGGTAATTCCGTACACACAAAATATTTCAACTCCGGTAGGAGGTAATTTTATGGTAGAATTAGGCTATGAACCTTATTTTGCTTCTTTGAATTTATCGGCACAAGGAGCTTTAGAAGCAAGACCAATTTCAAACGGATTCATGAATATGTTTACCGCAACAGATAAAAGAAAAATTTTCGGAATCGCGACAAGTTATACCGTAGCTTCAGGAACTTACAAGGGCAGTTATACACTTCCGGTTTTCAAAAAATATATCGATGCAGCAAGATATGGAAACGGTCGTGAAGACTGGGGAGTTGATTTTATGATTACTCGTTACACAGATGTATTAATGCTTATGGCCGAATGTACGCTGCATGGCGGAGGAGGTTCTCAGGCTGAAGTTGACGATATTGTAAACAAAGTAAGAACCAGAGCCGGACTTACTGCAAACGCTTCAAATATTACCCTTGACCAATTATTTGATGAAAGAAGAAAAGAATTCTTTGCAGAAGGAACAAGATGGTTTGACTTAATAAGATCTGGAAAAGCAGTAGCAATTATGAACGCCTGGAAAGCGGCCGAAGATACTGAAAACAAAATCAGAACTATTGATAATAATTCATTGTTATATCCAATTCCGTTGTCAGAAATCTTAGCGGTTCCTGGACTTTACGATCAAAATCTTGGTTACGATTAATAAATTTTGCCCCACTTTTATTTTTTGTTTTTTTTGAAAGAAGCTGTCTTTTCTGACAGCTTTTTTTTCATTTTTGTATTACACAAAACAGGAAAGCACAGGATGCATAACTGGTGTAACTATTTTAAATTTAAAATGTACTTAAAAATCAATGCCAATGATTAACTCAAAAAAATTACTGTTTCTTTTTTTAGTTTTAAGTGTAAAATTCTCTGTAACAGCACAAGTAAAACTGCCGGCTTTAGTTGGCGATAATATGGTTTTACAGCAGAATGCCAAAGTTAATTTATGGGGATGGGCTTCTCCAAACGAAAAAATCACGCTGAATTTAGGATGGGCAAATAATCCTGTTGAGGTAACATCCGATGCAGAAGGAAACTGGAAAACTGCCGTTTCTACCCCAAACGGAAGCGACAAAGCCTTTGATATCACAATTAATGCTGCTAATAAAATTGTACTAAAAAATATTCTGATAGGTGAAGTCTGGCTTTGTTCCGGACAATCAAATATGTTTTTCCCAGTTGGAAGAGAAGAAGGAACCTGGAAAACCGGAGTTAAAAATTATGAAGAAGAAGTAAAAAACGCTTCATTCCCTAATATTAGATTATTTACAGTGGCACTTAATGCTTCGCAAAAACCGCTTGAAGATGTTACAGGAAACTGGAAAATATGTTCGCCGGAAAACATCAAAACATTTTCGGCTGTTGCCTATTTTTTCGGAAGAGATTTATATCAAAAACTAAATGTGCCAATTGGGTTAATTTCGACTTCTTGGGGAGGAACAAAAGCCGAAGCATGGACAGCTCAGAATATTTTAGAAGAAGAAACCGCGTTTCTGCCTATTCTTCAGGAAGATGCCAAAAACGAAAAAATACATCAGGAAAAACTCGAAGCCTACTATCTGGCTTTAACCAATGAAAGAATTGCAAGTGCTGCAAACGCTCCAAAAGGACAGTTGAAAAAGCCTAAAAAAGAACCCAACAAAACTTCGTATGTTTTGTATAATGCCATGCTGCACCCAATTGTAAATTACACCATAAAAGGAGCAATTTGGTATCAGGGCGAAAGCAACTCCGGAAAAGCCTATTTGTACAGAAGTTTGTTTCCGGCAATGGTAAAAAGCTGGAGAGACGAGTGGAAGCAAGGCGATTTCCCGTTTTATTATGTACAAATTACACCGCACAAAGGACAAAATGCCGAAATACGCGAAGCACAGTTAATGTCATTAAAAACAATTCCAAACAGCGGTATGGTTGTAACAACCGATGTTGGCGACGCGCAGAACATTCACCCAATCGATAAACAGACAGTAGGTTACAGACTCGCCTTAATTGCAAGAGCAAAAACTTATGGCGAAAACAAACTGGTTTATTCTGGACCGATTTTCAATCACATGAAAGTAAAGAAACAAAAAGTACAATTGTTTTTTGATTACGCTGATTCGGGATTAAAGAAAACAGATGATGTTTTAAAAGAATTTGAAATTGCCGGAGAAGATCAGGTTTTTTATCCCGCAGATGCTAAAATTGATGGAAAAACTGTAGTGGTTTCTTCTTCAAAAGTCAAAATTCCAATAGCCGTTCGTTTTGCATGGAAAGCCGTTCCGGAACCCAATTTATTCAACAATGATAATTTACCGGCTTCTCCTTTTAGAACAGATGACTGGGTAATAGTTGAAAAGAAGTAAAAGCGATAAAATTAAACACATAGAAACATAGTTTGAGGAACTTTAAAAAAGGCGTTTCACTTGCATAAACGAACATAGCTATGTGTAGTTTTTTTAAAGCTCTTTTATAGAATTAAAAAATCTATGTTTCTATGTGTATAAATTTAAAATCAAAGAGCAAATGAATAGAAGACAATTTATAATAGGAAATTCTTTGGCTGTTATGGGATTATGTCTTCCATTTTCGGCGAAAGCCCTTAATTTTTTAGACGATCCCAGACTTTCGGATTTTGAGAAAAAACTCCGTCCAGTTGGGCGCGCTTTAGAATTTGAAGAGTATTACGTTTGGTGCAGCAGCCCCATTGAAGGTCCGGACGGAAAAATTCATGTTTTTTTCTCACGATGGAAAAAATCAAAAAGCATGAGCGGCTGGATAAACGGTTCAGAAATTGCCCATGCAGTTGCCAGCAAACCAGAAGGTCCTTATGAATATGTCAGCACTATTTTAGCTCCAAGAGGCGAAGGTTTTTGGGATGCCACAACCTGTCATAATCCCAGTATTCATTTTGTAGACGGAAAATATGCGCTTTTTTTCATGGGAAATTCCAATGGAAAAATGGATACCAAACGCATCGGCTTAGCCGTTTCAGATTCACTTTACGGCCCGTGGGAACGACCAGATCAACCATTGCTGCTTCCGGGAAAAACTGGTTCGTGGGACGATCTGCTGACCACAAATCCTTCTTTTTTAAAACATCCAAACGGAGAATACTGGCTTTATTATAAATCATTGGATACAGAAAATTATGTGCATCCAAAATATCCCGTAAAAGGAAACCGAAAATACGGACTCGCAGTTTCTAAATCACTAAAAGGACCTTATATAAAATCGCCGGAAAATCCTGTAATTGATTTTTCAAAACTCGGAGATAATAAACAATGCGAAGATGCTTTTGTATGGTACGAAAACAAGAAATTTAAAATGCTGGCAAGAGATATGGGAGTTTTTGGAATGGATTACGGACTTTATATGGATTCTGATGACGGAATTCACTGGAATGACCCGCAGATTTCCTATCAGCCTTTAGATAAATATATCAAACAGCCCGATGCGCCAAAACATTTAAACCGCTACGGACGTGCAGAACGCCCGCAGTTACTGTTTCAAAACGGAAAAGCGACCTATATGTTTACCGCTTCACAAGGCGGAAAATACGAAACTGCTTCGGCCTTTATTTTTAAGATAATTTAAAAGTGAAAAAATGGAAGACACAATTAGAAATGCTTTTACGATGAAAGTAAAATCAGGTTTTGAAACCGAATATAAAATCAGACACGATCAAATCTGGCCTGAACTCACAGCATTGCTGTCAGAAAGCGGTATATGTGATTATTCTATTTTTCTGGATGAAGAAACCGGAATTCTATTTGGTGTTCAAAAATTAAGCACAGGTTTTGACCGTTCACAGCTTTCCAGTCATCCGCTTATGCGAAAATGGTGGAATCACATGTCAGATATAATGGAAACAAATCCAGATAATTCACCCAAAACAAACTCCCTAAAAGAGGTTTTTCATTTAGATTAAATGATTAAATTGTTTTTCAATAAAAAAGTAATAAAATAATGAAAGGTACAATCAAACTTTACGTCCCAATTGCATTTTCAATATTGGTTTTTGCAAACGCTAATGCGCAGAAAAAAACGGGCAATACAATTGTCTTAAAAAACACTTCCAGCTTAGAACTGCCTCAAAAAGCAATTGCTATAAAAAGAAAACAGCTTTCTTCACAAAATGATTCAGGAAAATATCCAATTTTAATTTATAAAAACGATACAA
This sequence comes from Flavobacterium sp. KACC 22758, assembly GCF_028736135.1. NCBI lineage: Bacteria > Pseudomonadati > Bacteroidota > Flavobacteriia > Flavobacteriales > Flavobacteriaceae > Flavobacterium > Flavobacterium sp. KACC 22758. The sequence continues at coordinate 3,463,420 of NZ_CP117878.1, read as the reverse complement.
TTCCGGCACAGGTAAATGATTTAGACAGCGACGGAAAATGGGACGAATTGTTTCTGGTAACTGATTTCGCTCCAAAAGAAGAAAAGAAAGCCGTTTTGAGCTGGTCAGATACTGATCCAAAATTCACGATAAGAACAAGCGCCAGATTTGGGAAAAGAGAAGGGAAAAATCTGCCGGTTCACCCCGATACACAAGAAGTTTTATTAGCAAATCAGGTTCTTAAAAAACTTGGTTACCAAAAATACCAAACCGACGGACCGACTTGGGAAAATGATAAAGTAGGTTTCAGGCATTATCTCGACGGAAGAAACTGTAAAGACGTTTTCGGGAAAAAAACACCCGGAATTACACCAGAAGATGTGGGGATAAACAGCAAAGGAGAAGTTGAAGACAATTATCACGTAATGCTCGACTGGGGAAGGGATATTTTTCCGGTAGGAAGTTCGTCAGGATTAGGCGGTTTTGCTTTATTAACGAGCGACAATAAATTACACCGATTAGGAATTCTTGCTAACGATACTGTAAATAACATTGAGAAAACAACTTTTAAAATTGTAAGCGAAGGCCCTGAAAATTCAGTTTTAAATTATAAATACGAAAACTGGGAAGCCTCAGGAAATAAATATCAAGCAGAAGAAACAGCTTCAATATGGCCGGGAATGTACGGTTATAAAAATACCGTTTCTGTAAACGGTCTAAAAGACAATGATACCGTTTTAATTGCTCTTTCAAATATTAACAACCAAAATCCGCTGCAGGTAATCGATTCAGGAGATTTTGTATGCCTTATTCAGCATGATAAATTAACCTACGAACGCCAATGGATTTTAGGTACAGCCATACTATTTCCAAAAGATCTTTATAAAGGATATATAGAAGCGCCCAAAAAAGGACAGCTGACAGATTCGTATTTAATAAAAACGTCTGCTAAAAATAACCAGCAGATAAGTTATTACCCAATAGCCGGCTGGGAATTAAGCGCAGACAAAGGTTTTAAAGATTCGGCTTATTTTACCAGTTATGTAGCAACTCTTGCCAAACAATTATCTGCAAAAGTAAAAGTTGAGGTAAAATAATGAGATAAAAGCAATCCAAAACTTTGTCAAAGTTTCAAGCTTTGACAAAGTTCAATAACCACAAAACTAACAACTAACCCAATGAAAACCATCTTAAAAATCATATTCTGTGTTATTGCCTTTGCTCAAACGGCAATTTCGCAGAATTACACTAATGACACATTTCCTGACGGAACCCCGATCTCCAATTGGTTTAAAGATTATTCTAAAATTCAGCTGAAAGATTTAGGGAAAAAATACACCATAACCGATTTTGGAGTAAGTAAAGACAGTACTAAAATCCAGACCACTGCCATACAAAAAGTAATCGATAAAGCTTCGGCAAATGGAGGAGGAGTAATCGTGATTCCTAAAGGTGTTTTTTTAAGCGGCGCCTTATTCTTTAAACCGAAAACAGCTTTGTATGTATCAGAAGGAGGGGTTTTAAAAGGTTCAGATAATATTGCCGATTTCCCTATTATGCCATCAAGAATGGAAGGGCAGAATCTGGATTATTTTCCTGCACTTGTAAATGCCTATAATGTTGATAATTTCTCGATTTCAGGAAAAGGGACAATAAACGGAAATGGAAAAAAATACTGGGAAGCTTTTTGGGAACGACGCAAGGAAAACCCAAAATGCACCAATCTCGAAGTTTCAAGACCAAGATTAGTTTTTGTGTGGAATTCCAACAACGCACAGCTTCAGGATGTAAAACTGATCAATTCCGGTTTCTGGACGAATCACTTTTACAAATGCAATAATGTAAAACTGCTTGATTTGTATATTTTTTCGCCGCACATCGAAATTAAAGCACCAAGTACAGATGCTATAGATATTGATATCTGCAAAAACTTTTTGGTAAAAGGCTGTTATATGTCCGTTAACGACGATGCCATTGCCTTAAAAGGAGGAAAAGGCCCTTATGCCGATCAGGATAAAAACAACGGCCCTAACACGAATATTATTATAGAAGACTGCAATTTCGGATTCTGTCATTCAGCCTTAACAAACGGAAGTGAATCGATCCATAACCGAAATGTAATTATGAGAAACTGCAAGATAGACGGAGCTTCGAGAATGTTATGGCTTAAAATGCGTCCCGATACGCCGCAGCGATACGAATACATACGAGTAGAAGATATAAAAGGACAGGCCAAAACTGGTCTGGTGATTTTTGCATGGAAACAGTTTTTTGATTTAAAAGGACGTCCTGATATTCCGTTGTCTTACGGAGATAATGTAACGCTGAAAAATATCGATTTAAAATGCGATACATTTTATGGAGTCGAGAATGATCCCAATGTTCGTTTAACCAATTTTACATTTGAAAATTTAAATATCGAAACCGTAAAAACGAATATTGATAAAAGCGTAATAAAAGGTGTTGAATTTAAGAATGTCTACGTGAATAAGCAGTTAATCGAGTAATTTTTCCGCACATTCTCAATTCGGTATACAGGATTTTAAGCCAAAATCTTATGTTTTTTAACACTTTTAAAAGTTTAGTAAAAAATATTTTATGCCTTAATGTAAAGCCTTCAGTAATGGTTGTGATTTTAATTTTGTTAGTAAATGTCTGATTAATAGTTTATTGTAAAAGGAAAATTTTCAAAAATTTGAAGCGTAAACTTTTAGTTAAATTTAGACTTAAAAAACAATGATAATTTTAACAGCAAATATGTTGTAACTCTCAGGCAAGTTTCTATTTTTGCGCCTTAATTTAATAATTATAAGCATGAAAGATCTATTAGTAAAAATCAACGCCGAAATTGAAACATTCAAAGCAGAAGCTGAATCTTTAACTGAAAAAGGTATCAAAGCTGCAGGACCAAGAGCACGTAAAGCTACTTTAGAAATCGAAAAACTTTTGAAAGAGTTCAGAAAAGTTTCTATCGAAGAATCAAAAAAATAATACAACTAAACCTCGTCCCTCGACGAGGTTTTTTTTTGCTTTTTTGTTTCAGGTTTAAAGTTCCAGGTTTTAGGTTAACTTTTTTATAATTCACAATTCACAATTCACAATTCATAATTCTTCTTAATCCATTCCGCTGCGGTTAAAGCATTCAAATCAGCGCCTTCAATGCCTGTATGTGTATGATCTTTTGGGAAAAATACTTTTACCTTTTCTTTTCCCAAAGCCTCATATTTTTGAGCCACAGCCTCGCTTAAGTCAATATAAAACACATTTTCTTTCTCAGCAATTTCTTTAGACCATTTAATATAGGTATCGGTTCTGCGCTCTACTTTATCGTTTGGCCATTCGTTTCTTGGCGTTAAACTCAAAACAATCGGAATCGCACCTTTTGCTTTAGCTTCTCGAATAAACTTCGTCATGTACCATCCAAAAGTATGAACGATTTCTTTTGAACCATCAGGACGAATTACTTCCTGCGTTTCATCGCTAATTCCTTTTAAAGAACCTCTGAATTTTTCCTTGTCAACTGCGCCGGCATCATTATGCCCAAACTGAATCAGAACAAAATTTCCCGGCTGTAACTGATTTTTGACTTCATCCCAAAGACCTTCATAATCAAAGGTTCTGCTGCTTCGTCCGCCTTTTGCTTTATTTATTACTTCAATTCGGGTAGTGTCACAGTATTTAGGAAACACAACGCCCCAGCCCACAGCATCCGGATTTCCATTATCGGCCATAGTAGAATCACCAATTAAAAAGACTTTGTTTTTAACTGGCAGAACAATTTTTGGGTTTTTTAAAATGTAGTTTTTTAATGAATTTTTACTGTTTTTTAATTCCTCAATAATTATAGCAGCAGACAAAACAGCACCTTTTGCAGAAGTATGCGTATGGTCTTTTTTGTAAAAATAAGTTCCGGTTACTTTTTCTTCGCTTAATTTTTCCATTTCAAGCGCCATTTTCTCATTCAAATTGATAAACGTAACTTTCTCTTTTTCGGCAATTTGTTTCGCCCATAAACCGTATGAAGTATCATTGCGGGGCACTTTTCCATCTTTCCAGTCATTTCTCGGAATTGGCGAACACACGATCGGAATGGCGCCTTTTGATTTTGCTTCGCGAATTACTTTCTGAATATACCAGCCGTAACTGTGTACTATTTCGTGTTTTTTGGTGAGAATATTATCAATTTCCTGAGTTTCATTTCCAATCCCTTTTATAGTACCTCGCGCACGAAGGCTGTCATTTATAGCTCCGTCATCATTATGCCCAAACTGAATTAAAACATAATCACCTTTTTTAAGTTTATTTAAAACGGTATTCCACAAACCTTTATCCTGAAAAGTTCTGCTGCTGGTACCGCCCAAAGCATGATTTTCTACATTAATTTTGGTTGTATCCAAAAACTGCCCAATAAAATCTCCCCAGCCCCAAAGTCCGCCAGCGCCGTTGCCTTTTCCGTTTTTTACAGTAGAATCACCAATCATAAAAAGAGTGGGTTTGTTGTCTTGTTTTGGCGTAAAATTGAAGAATAATACAGCCAGAAATAAAAAGAAAAGTAGTTTAAGTGATTTCATGTTTTTTTTTCAATTGTGAATTGTGAGTTGTGGAATGATTTTATTTAACCGCAAGGTTCGCAAAGTTTTTTTTAAAACTATTGTTGAAATAGCGCAAAGCACGCAAGGCTTTGCTAACCTTGCGTAAATCTTTGCGAACCTTGCGGTTAAATAATATTGTCTTTTCAACCTAAAGCAAAATTTAGTTTCTAAAATCAAACCACAAATCCATTTTTATTCCGTCGTCGCCTTTTTTAATTCGGATGTTTGTGGGCTGGCTTTGCGGACCTTGCTGTTCCAAAGGTTTAAAATCTCTCATAGCCGGAATTTCATACATAAACGAAATATCGCCTTCGGGAAAATCAGGCTGGGGAGAACTTCCAGGAAAACCATTTTTAGGTAAATCAGGTGTAAACAATCTCAAAAATAAATTATCAGATTCGCTGAAAACCTTAAACGATGAGGTTCCTGCTTTTAAACTGGCACCCAATAAATTCGCGTGATACCCTTTAAATTCAGGATAAATCAGGTTTTCAAAACTTTCTCCCGTAATCGTATTGTTGTATTCCTTTTCCCAAAAACCGTATGTGGTTCCTTTAATTCTGTTTTTCCAAACTCTGTATGGACCTCTTCCAAACCATTTAATTCCTGTAACTTCTTGCTCAGGAAAACGAAACGTAATACCAAAAGCATTGATTTTATCCTCAAAAAAAGCACCGTCAAAACCTTCTCCGCCAGAAGCATTTTTTAAACCCAATAACTCCATTTTAAACCTTCCGTCAGCTTCCATAATCCATTTTATAGAAGATAATCCGCCTGAATAATTTACAATACAAACCGCTTTTTCAGCTTCCTGAGAAATCTGAATGTCTTTTAATTTGGCTTTCATACCAATTGGGCGAGGACCATTCGTAAGCGGAATTACAGCCGTTTTATTGCTTATTTTTTGAATTTCTCCTGTCGCAGTATTTAGAATTACCGTAACATCATTTCCTTTTAAAGTAATTTCAGAATCGGTTTTAGTTACCGAAGCTTTTGCTTTTGTATTTTGAACCGCCAGAAATTTAGAAACATAAAAAGCAGCTTTATGAACAGGCCAGGTCCAGGTATAAATTTCTTTATTAAATTGGTCAAAAGCCGTAATCGATAAAATATCGCCTTCAAAGAAATTTTGCGGTACATCAAATTTTATTTTTCGGGTTTCTCCCGGATCAATACTCGGAATTTCAATTTTCCCACGGCTTATTTCTTGAGCTTTTTTATTAGAATACAAAACATCATTTTCAGATTTTAAAATTCTAAATTCCATTTTACAGGAATTTAAATTACTGAACAAATAATCATTGGTAATCAAAAAAGAACCGTCAAAAGCATCTGTAATTTGTTTGGGCTGAAACTGAATTGGCGCCCAGATTTCTTTAACCGAAAAATAACTGCCTTCTTTTTCACGATGAGGGCCCAGAATTCCGTCGGCCGCCAAAGAACCTTTAGAGTCAAACTTTTGTTCGCCTTTCCAGTCCGAACGTTTTACCGCTTCGTCGAGCATTGCCCACATAAAACCTCCCGCAAAAAGCGGACTTTCTTTATATCGATTCCAGAAATCTTCCAGCGCCGCGCCATGTCCGTTATCATACGTTCCGTGCATAAATTCAGTTGGAAAAAACACGTTTTCACCAGAATTGAAACGATGCATTCCCGTTAAATAAGTAGGATAATGATGTGTGTCCCAGCCGTTAAAATCGGCCCACGGATGAATGACAATCCTTTTCTGCGGATCATTTTCAGCAAAAACTTTATCAACCTCATTATTCCACCCGCCTTCATTTCCGTTGTCCCAAATAATTACCGATGGATGATTGACATCGCGAGCCACCATTTCTTTAACCAGTTTAGTTCCGGTTTCGGTATCATAAGAATTCTGCCAGCCCGCTAGTTCATTTAAAACAAAAAGACCAAGTGAATCACAGACTTGCAGAAAATGATCGTCAGGCGGATAATGCCCGCGAACAGCATTCATATTCATATCCTTAATTAATTGAACGTCCAGCTCGCTGATACGTTTACTCGTGCTTCGTCCGCCTTCCGGCCAAAACGAATGACGATTAATACCTTTCATAATAATTTTGGTGCCGTTTACATAAATGCCGTCTTTCTTTTTAAACTCTAAAGTTCTAAAACCAATTTTCGTATCATATTCATGAAGTACAGCTCCATTTTGTTTTAAAACCAGTTTTAAATTGTACAAATTAGGTGTTTCAGGATTCCACGGTTTGATGTTTTCCCATTTGGCAGTTATTGTTTCTTTGGTTTTTTTCGCTTTAAGCGGAAAAGTAAAAGCAGGGAAATTTTCTCCATTTTTACCTGAAAGTGAAACCTGTAAAAGCGTATTTTTTGGAATTTGCTGCAGATTTAAATCAACCGTAATTGAGCCGTCCATTTTCGGATTTACCGCAATATTTTCGATATGTGCTTTTGGTGAAACTTCGAGCCAAACCGGACGATAAATACCTCCAAAAAGCCACCAATCTGCTCTTCTTTCGGCATTATTTACTGATTTATTGGCAGAATGTTTCCAGACATGAACTTCCAAAGTATTTTTAGAACCAAATTTTAAAAGTGAAGAAATATCGTATTTAAACTCGTAAAAACCTCCCTGATGTATTGGTCCGGCAGTTTTCCCGTTGATTTTTACTTCTGTATCTGTCATCGCACCGCCAAAAGCAATTAGAATTGTTTTGTTTTTATAATCAAGCGGTATTTCAAAATCATATTTATATAAACCTTCTTCTTTGCTGGGCTCTTTTTGGTTTAATTCTTTGTACCAGCGCCCGTATGTATATTCGCCAAAACGTTCCAGTTCCCATTGCGAAGGCACATTTATTTTAGACCATACTTTACTGTTGTTTCCATCTGTACAATAAAAGTCCCACTGAACAGGATGCTCAAAATCTTTTCCTGAAAGGTAAATTTTATCTGTTTTCTGCGCTTTTATATTCGGAATAATAAAAAAACAATGTAAGAGAAAAAATAAAGTTCTGATTGGTTTTTTTGAAAGCATAGAGTGGAGTCGGGCTTTAAAACAGGTTAGTATTTCGTGGTTTAAAAACTTCTTTTCTGCATTTGTTTTTCTTTAAAATTCAGGCTCAAAAAGAAATTGTATTTTCAAATCTACTTGATCCATTTTTATATTGTATCCTGTACTATGATGTTAAAAAATATTAGATTATTCTAAAAATTAATACATTTTTTAAATTTCTAAAATCAGGTAGGTACAGGATACTATCCCACAAAAAAACAAAGAAATTGCATCTGTATTATTGAATTGATAAAATAATCAGGGATTAATTTTATTATTCAAATTTTAATAATTGTCAATTTTTTGAATTTTATGGAAATTAAAAAACGAACTATTTGCACTTTAGCGGGCTTATTTCTGACTTCAACTCTGATTGTTTTTGGTCAGGAAAAAACACCCATTCGTAAAATACATTATGCACCTGAAGGCAATAGTTTTGTTTTAAAAAATGGAACCCGAAAATTCAACCGTGCTCTTTATGGTTCGAATACGGGATTTAGAGTTGAAACCGGAGATTTACCGGAATTTGCCATGTATATGCCCGGAATGGGAGGAAATTTTAAATTGGGTTTAACAAACGGAAAAGAAAGTAAATGGATTACCGAAGCGGCAAAAATTGATACACGTTATGTTTTGGGAATAATGCAGTATACCATTGAAGATCCAATTTTAGAAGACAGTAAATTGTTTATTGATGTTGTGGCATTAAAAGAAAGCGAAGGTTTTATTGTAAAAGTGTATGGTCAAAAAATATCTAAAAACATCAATTTAATCTGGGCTTTTGGCGGAGCAACAGGTAAAAAGTTCAGTCGTGATGGCGATATTGGCGCAGATCCGGAATCGGTTTTTTATTTACAGCCCAATTACTGCCTCAATAATAAATATACGCTCAAAAAAGAATCTTTCCTTTTGGATTATGGTTCTGAAAGCAACAAACAAAAAACAGGAAATAATAAAAGTCTGAGCGGTTTCTTTCCCAATTCAGAAATTCGTTTAGCTGATGCCAATATTCAGAATAAACCTTTGGAACTTTTTAAATCTAAGGCTGAAACACTGCCTTTAATAAGCGGAAAAATAAATTCAGTTTCAGAAAAAGCCAATTACTGGCTGTTTGTTCCTGAAGTTTCAAAAGTCAATTACACACAAAAAACGATTGCCCAACTTTATGAAAAATCGGTTACAGAAACACATCTTTTAGCCAATAGAATAAAGGTGAAAACGCCTGATACTTATATTAACACGCTGGGTTCTGCACTTGCTATTGCTTCTGACGGAATTTGGGAAAGTCCGGCGTATCTTCACGGAGCTATTGCGTGGCGAATGTATTTAAATGCATGGCGGGGCGCTTATACGGCAGATCCATTGGGCTGGCACGACAGAGCCAAAACGCATTTTACAAGTTACAGCAATTCGCAGGTAACCTCGCCTGAAAGCGGTCCTGTTGTTTTTGATGAAGAAAAAAATCTGGCTCGACAAAAAGAAGAAATAGGAACATCTATGTTCAGCAGCGGTTACATCAGCCGAAGTCCGAATAAGAACAATGTGCCGCATCATTATGATATGAATCTGGTTTTTTTCGATCAGATGTTCCGCCATTTTAAATGGACTGGCGATACGGCTTTCTTAAAAGAAATGTGGCCGACAATTGAACGACATTTAAAATGGGAAAAACGAAATTTTGATCCGGATAATGACGGACTTTATGATGCTTATGCTTCAATCTGGGCAAGCGATGCTTTGCAATACAGCGGCGGCGGTGTAATTCATTCCTCAGCTTATAATTATTATGCGAATAAAATGGCGGCAGAACTGGCAAAAAAATTAAACATTGATGCCGTTGCTTTTGAAAAAGAAGCAGACAAAATTTTAAAAGCAGCAAACAACCAGCTTTGGATTCCGAAAAAAGGCATTTTTGCTGAATACAAAGATGCTTTAGGAAATAGAATACTGCACGATTCACCGGGAGTCTGGAGTATTTATCATACGATCGATTCAGAATTGTCGAATCCGTTTGAGAGTTATCAAATGCTCGATTATGTGAACAATCAGATTCCGCATATTCCGATTAGTGCGGAAGGATTAGACAAAAAAGACTTGTACGTTATCAGCACCACCAATTGGCAGCCTTATACGTGGTCGACCAATAATGTGGCGCTGGCAGAGCAATTGCATACTTCGCTGGCGTTCTGGCAGGGCGGACAATCTGAAAAAGCCTATACAATGTGGGAAAGTGCTTTGATCGAAAGTATGTATTTGGGCGCTTCGCCGGGCGGTTTCGAACAGCTTTTGTTTCAGGATGCGATGCGAGGCGAATTGTACCGCGATTTTGCTGACCCAATTGGCATGGCTTCACGAACTTTAGTAGAAGGACTTTTCGGGATTCAGCCCGATGCTTTAAATGAAGTTTTAACTATAAAACCCGGTTTTCCAGAAAAATGGAATCAAGCTTCACTAGAAATTCCGGATATTTCAATTGATTTTAAAAGAGAAAATAAAAAAGATACTTATATAATAAAGAATCAGTTTTTGGCCAAAATGAATTTAAAATTGTTTTTGAATGCCAATTTTGAAACTGTTGAAAGCATTTTGGTGAACGGAAAATCAGTATTATGGAAAGCCGTTTCAGAGAACATCGGAAAACCAAAAATCAGTATTGAGGTTCCGTATAGTTCCAATTATGATATTCAGATTATATGGAAAGGAGATTCTTTAGAAGAAATCGTATCAAAAGAAAATTATGCTTTTAATGAAGCTTTAGAAATCAATACTTCAAAAGCCAAAATCATTTCTGTTTATGATCCGCAGCAGGTTTTGAGTGCTGTTTCGAAAACAGAATATTCGCTTAAAACGAAAGTGAATTCAGCAGGCAGTAAAGTCTTTTTTATAGAAGTAAAACAAGGAGAATTCTCTTGGTGGCTGCCAATTCATTTCAATGCAAAAGCAGAAAAACAATCAAATGAAACAGTTACAGACTGGGATAAACCTTTGGATAAATCCGCACAATTAGAGACGATTTCTCTTGTTCCGTTTTTCAATTCAAAAGTTACCGATATTTTTAATTACGAATATTTGTCGCCAAGACCTAATACGGTAACCTTACAATTACCAAAACAAGGAATTGGAAACTGGTGTTATCCCAATGTTTCGGTCCAGATTGATGATAAAGGGCTGCGTGAAAAAGCAAAACAAACAGGGCAGATTGTAACTCCAAACCGAATCCCGTTTCAAACACCTTCTGATCAAAATCAGAAAAATATAATCTTTACTTCTATGTGGGATAATTTCCCGGAAAGTATCAATGTGCCGTTAAACGGAAAAGCTTCGCGTGCATATTTTATGCTGGCCGGAACTACAAATCCTATGCAGAGCCGAATTGTAAACGGAGAAATAAAAGTAGAATATACAGACGGAACTTCTGAAATTCTCCCCTTAAAAAATCCGGAAAACTGGTGGCCGATAGAGCAGGATTATTTTACAGACGGACTTGCTTTTACAACCGATGCTCCAAAACCGCCGAGGGTTTATTTTAAAACAGGAGAAATCTCGAGAGATTTTAAGAATTTCAAAACCATAAAAGGATTTAGTAATTACGGTGTTGATGGCGGAGCAGGAACGATTTTAGAACTGCCTTTGGATAAAAATAAAACATTGAAAAACCTGACTCTGAAAACTATTGCAAATGATGTTGTGATTGGTTTAATGAGTGTGACTTTAATTAGATAATTGTAGGTAAAGGGACAAAGTAGCAAAGGGGCAAAGGGGCAAAGGGGCAAAGTGACAAAGTAACAAAGGGACAAAGTAGTAAAGAACAAGAATCTTTAAAAAATTAATTGTCAGGCTGAGCGTAGTCGAAGCCAACCTGAAACCTGAAACCTGAAACCTGAAACCTGAAACCTGAAACCTGAAACTTCAAAAAACTATCAAACAAAATAACCACATGAAAAACTATCAACTCATAACCGTATTCTTATTTTCGGTTTCGCTTTTTGCACAGAAAATAGATCGAAAGGCTTTGGTAACAAGGCACAATGTTCAAATTTCGGCTATTGATACTCTGGCTTCTTTAACGGTAGGGAACGGCGCTTTTGCTTTTACGGTTGATGCAACCGGACTGCAGACTTTTCCGAAAGAATATCAAAACGGGATTCCGCTTGGAACGCAGTCGGAGTGGGGCTGGGACAGTTATAAAAACACGAATAATTATAAGTTTTCTGAAACCTTAAGAGATTACAAACAATACGGTAGAGACATTTCGTATACCGTTCAGATTAAAGAACCCAAAAGAAAAGTAGAAGCTGTAAACTGGTTCAGACAGAATCCGCATTTATTGCAGCTTGGGAATTTAGGTTTTGAAATTACAAAGAAAGATGGAAGTCTGGTAAAACCTTCGGATGTAAAAGCGATTTCACAAAAGCTAAATGTCTGGACAGGAGAAATAGAAAGTTATTTTGAAATTGAAGGAACCCCGGTTACAGTTTTAACTGCTTCACATCAGGAAAAAGATGAAATTGGGGTAAAAGTAAAATCGGATTTATTACAGCAGAAACGTTTAAAAATAAGTCTTCGAATTCCGTTTCCAACAGGAGACTGGGCTGATATGGGAACAAAATGGGAAGGAAAACAGGATTATAAAAGCACTCTGACTGAAAAATCAAAAACAGAAGCGGTTGTGACTCACGTTATGGATAGTATTTCATACAACGTTCATTTGAACTGGAAAGGAAATGCGCAGATTAAACAAATATCAGATCATTATTTTGTTGTTGAAGCTTCGAACACCAATACATTAGAATTGAGTGCTCTTTTTGCTTTGGCAGAGAAAAAATCGGTTAAAAATTCTTCTTTTGCAGACATTCAAAACAGCAGTATAAAAGGCTGGGGAAAATTTTGGAACAGCGGTGCATCGGTTGATTTTTCGGGTAGTACAGATCCTCGCGCAAATGAACTGGAACGCAGAATTATTTTATCACAATATCTTACTAAACTGCAATGTACGGGAAAAGTACCGCCTCAGGAAACAGGTTTAACGTATAACAGCTGGTATGGAAAACCGCATTTAGAAATGCACTGGTGGCACGGTGTTCATTTTGCGCTTTGGAACCGTCCTGAATTATTAGAAAAAAGTCTTCCGTGGTATCAAAAAGTATTTGATAAAGCTAAAAATATTGCCAAAAGACAAGGTTTTGAAGGTGCAAGATGGCAGAAAATGGTTGATGCAGACGGAAACGAAAGTCCATCGTCTGTAGGTTCATTTTTAATTTGGCAGCAACCGCATTTTATTACGTATGCTGAATTAATGTACAGAGCGAAACCAACAAATTCAACCTTAAATTTATACAGCGAACGTGTTTTTGCAACGGCCGATTTTATGGCTTCGTTTGCCAATTATGATTCTAAAACAGATCGTTATGTTTTAGGTCCGGGCGTAATTCCGGCTCAGGAACGTTTTAAAGCGATGGAAACTTTTAATCCAACGTATGAATTAGCATATTGGAACTGGGCTTTGAAAACAGCAATCGAATGGAAGAAAAAACTAAACCAAAAAGTACCCGAAAAATGGGAAACGGTTTTGGCCAAATTATCAAAACTTCCGGTTGCTGATAATGTGTATCTGGCAACAGAAAGCGCGGCAGATTCCTATACGAATCCTGAATTTAAAACAGATCATCCATCGGTTTTAGGAACGTTTGGAATGCTTCCTGAAACGTCTCTTTTGGATAAAAAAATCATGAAAAACACTTTTGATCTGGTTTGGAAAACGTGGTCGTGGGATAAAACCTGGGGATGGGATTTCCCAATGACAGCGATGTCGGCAGCACGATTGAATATGCCAGACAAAGCAGTTGATGCCCTTTTTATGAAAGTAACGACAAATACGTATTTAAAAAACGGACATAATTATCAGGCAGAACGATTAACGCTTTATCTTCCGGGTAACGGCGGAATTCTGACGGCAGTTGCCATGATGTGCGCCGGCTGGGACGGATCTGAAGGAGAAAATCCGGGTTTTCCAAAAGATGGAACATGGAAAGTTAAAAGCGAAGGGTTTAAGAAGATGTTTTAGTTTTTTAGAGGTTCTAAGGTTCTAAGATGCTAAGGGACTAAGTTTTTTTGGGGTCGTAAAGCTTTTATTTAAAAAAAATCTTTGCGTCTTCGCGACTTTGCGAGATTAATAAAAATCTCCGTGAAACAACTAACCACAATTCAATATAAATTCTATGAAAAAATATATTCTCTTTTTATTGCTTTTTGTGAGTTTGAAAGCTTTGAGCCAAAGACAAATGGAAAACTTAGACCGGGGTATCATCGCCATAAAAGACAAAGGACAGTTTTTTATCAGCTGGAGGGTTTTAGGAATCGATCCTGATGATCTGGCTTTTAATCTGTATCGAAAAAGCGGTACTCAAAAAGCGGTTTTATTAAATGAAAAACCCATTACAGGCGCAGCTAATTTTATTGATGCCAAAGCCAATGCCAAAGAAGAAAATACCTGGTTTGTAAAAACGGTTTTAAAAGGAAAAGAAGCTGCAGCTTCAGGAAGTTCTACAATTCCGGCGAATGCCTCAGATAAGCAATATTTATCTATTAAATTAAAAGAAATCGAAGGCTATACAGCAAATGATGTTTCTGTTGGCGATTTAAATGGTGATGGAAAATATGAATTAATAGTTCACATGACCGGCAAAGGACATGATAATTCTCAAACCGGAATTACAGATCCGCCTATATTTCAGGCGTATACTTTAGACGGAACGTTTTTATGGCAGATCAATCTTGGAAAAAACATTCGCGAAGGCGCACATTATACGCAGTTTATGGTGTATGATTTAGACGGTGACGGTTTTGCTGAACTGGTCTGTAAAACTGCCGACGGAACAACAGACAGTGAAGGAAATGTGGCTGGAGACGCTTCAAAAGACTGGGTTGACCGCGACCCTGATTCTAAAACGTATGGCAAGATTTTAAAAGGCCCGGAATATCTTTCTGTTTTTGACGGAAGAACCGGAAAATTGATTACTACTGTAGATTATATGCCGCAGCGAGGCGATTTAGCAGGCTGGGGCGGAAGAGGAGGAAGCGGAGGAAATGATACAAAAGGAAACCGAATGGATCGTTTTCTTGCCTGTATTGCGTATCTCGACGGCGTTCATCCCAGTGTTGTAATGTGCCGTGGTTATTATGGCAGAACAGTTTTGGCTGCTTGGGATTTTAAAAATAGAAAACTGACTTCGAAGTGGGTTTTCGACAGTAAAGATGCTGAAAATCCCTATTCGGGAATGGGAAATCATAATCTTACGGTTACCGATGTTGACAATGATGGAAAAGATGAAATAATCTATGGATCGATGTGTGTTGACGACAACGGTCAAGGTTTGTATACAACGGGTTTCAGGCACGGAGACGCGATTCATGTTTCTGATCTTGATCTGGATATTCCGGGTCTGGAAGTTTTTGGCATTCATGAAATCGAAAATGGTACAACGGGACCTGGTGTCACTCTATTTTCGGCCAAAGACGGAAAAGTATTGTTTACAGGTTCTCTTAATGAAGATGTAGGCCGGGGCGTTGCAGATAATATTGATGCGACCCGAAAAGGTGCGCAGTGCTGGTGGTCTGGCTCGCCGTATCTGCATGATATGAAAGGAAATAACATTGGTAAAGCACCAAGTTCGACTAATTTTTTAATTTATTGGGACGGCGATACTTCTAGAGAACTTTTAAATTCTAACTATATTGACAAATACAATTCAGGAAGATTGTTTACAGCAGAAGGAGCAGTTTCTAATAACGGAACTAAATCGACTCCGGCACTTTCGGCAGATATTCTGGGAGATTGGCGGGAAGAATTAATTTTAAGATCTGAAGATAATAAAGAACTTAGGATTTATTCTACGATAATTCCAACAAATGTAAAACAGTACACTTTAATGCACGATCCTCAATATCGATTAAGTGTTGCCTGGCAGAATGTTGGTTATAACCAGCCGCCACATACCAGTTTTTACATGGGAAAAGACATGAAACAAGCGCCTAAACCAAATATTGTTTTATTACCACTAAAGAGATAGAAATCCTTAACTACAGGCAATTGAAGATAAAATAATAAAAAAGATGTCAGAAACTACTTTTACTGATATCTTTTTTTTGTTATGCTAACATAGGAAATTTTGTTAAAAAAAAGAATTATTGATTTTTTTGACTTAAAAAAATAATAATTCAACTATAAATGCAAACAAAAAGATTATTATCTGGAATAAATAAAAATAATTTGGAAGAGTTTAACACAACATATAAATTTGCCTTATTCAAAATAAATCTAAATAAAAATGAAGGTAAAAATATTATTTCCGCTGTTAAGTTTCTGCTTAATGCTGCTTACAAGTGTAGCATCATCCGCACAAACGGCTACCATTAAAGGTATGATTTCATTATCAACAAATGAAGCTGCAGATAACGTTTCAGTAACTCTAAAAGGAACACGTGTTGGAACTACAACTGATGCGCAGGGAAATTACGAAATAAAAAATGTTAAACCGGGAACTTATACTATAAGAGTTTCGGCAGTAGGATTTTCATCAAAAGAAAAAAGCATTACCGTTAGTTCTGCGAATGAAATTATAGAAAATTTTACATTAATTACTACATCAGAAAACCTTACTGAAGTATTTGTAAAAGGAAATGCAAACAAATACACAAAATCAGAAAGTGAATACGTATCGAGAATGCAGGTTAAAAACCTTGAAAACTCACAAGTTTACAACGTAGTTACTAAAGAGTTAATGAAAGACCAATTGGTAACCAACCAAGACGAAGCGTTGAAAAACGTTCCGGGTTTATACCAATTATGGGGAGCGACTAACCGTGCAGGTGATGGAGGTTCTTGGTACTCATTACGTGGATTTACTACTCAAAGTTTAGTAAGAAATGGTATTGCAGGAAAAGTAAACAGTAATTCTGATGCTGCAAACCTTGAAAGAATTGAGGTTATCAAAGGACCTTCTGCTACATTATTTGGAAACGTACTTTCTTCTTACGGAGGTTTAATTAACCGTGTAACTAAAAAACCGTATGAAACTTTTGGAGGAGAGATTGCTTATCAGGCAGGAAGCTACGGATTTAACCGTGTTTCTGCTGACATCAATACACCATTAAACGATGACAATACAGCATTATTTAGATTAAATACTTCTTATAACAATACGAATACTTTTCAGGATTACGGATCTTCAAGAAGTTTCTTTGTGGCGCCATCATTCTCTTATAAAGTAAACGATAAATTGACTTTATCTCTTGATGCCGAAATTGGTGACCAAAATAATTCAGGTATGCCTTTAATCTATCTTCCGTTTGGAGTATCAATTGCTGACATAGGATTTAACAATGCAAAAGATCTTAAAATGGATTTCAAAAGATCATTTTGGGGAGACGAATTCATAACCAATACAAAAACATTCAACGTTTTTGCTCAGGCAAATTATAAAATTTCTGATGAGTGGACTTCTCAGTCTGTATTCAGCAGTACATCTAACAGAGCTTCTGGACCACAAACTTGGTTCTACCTTTTACCAAACGAAAGTTTATCTAGAAATGCATGGAATGCTAACGGAAAAGACAATGCAATTGAATTCCAGCAGAACTTTAATGGTGACTTCTTACTTTTCGGAAGCATGAGAAACCGTTTCTTAGTTGGTGGTGATTTATTCCATTCAACAAGCAGATTAGGATACAGACTTCTTCCAGGTGAAGATTTTGATAAAATAAGTTATACAGGAGCTGCACCAACTTATAATAACTTTAATCCAACGGCTGTAAATGCTCAATTTGTAAACGGATCAGATTATAAAACAAACAGCGCACTTTCAACCTATAGTGCTTATGTTGCAGATGCTATCAACATTACAGAAAGTTTAATTGTTTCAGCAGCGGTGCGTTTTGATCACTATGAAAACCAAGGAACTACAGATGATACTACAGGTCAAAAAGCAGGTGATTTTTCACAAAATGCATTTTCTCCAAAATTTGGTGTAGTGTACCAAGTAATAAAAGACCAGGTTTCTGTTTTTGGTAACTACCAAAATAGTTTTACTAACGTAGGATATGCTAATGCAAATGTTGGAGGAAATCTTCAATTGCAAAAATTTGATCCGGAAAGAGCAAACCAGTTTGAAGGAGGTATTAAAGTAAATGCTTTCCAAAACAAAGTGAGCGCTACACTTAGCTACTACGATATTAAAGTAAAAGATATTGTAACTGCAGATCCAAGTTTACCAAACGCAAGTGTACAAAACGGAACTCAATACAGTAAAGGTTTTGAATTAGAAGTTACAGCAAACCCAATTCCAGGATTAAACCTTCTTGTGGGGTATTCAAACAACGATTCTAAATTAAATGGATTAAGACCTGTAACTGCAGGACCAGAAAACTTAATTAACTACTGGATCAGCTATAATTTACAAAATGCTGCATTTAAAGGTTTAGGTTTAGGATTTGGAGGTAACTACGGAGACGCTACGTATATTTACAACAGCGGAACTGAAACTTTCGAACTTCCATCTTACGCTGTAATTAACGCTGCTTTGTACTACGATCAGCCTAAATACAGAGTTTCATTAAAAGTAAACAACCTTACAGACGAATTGTACTTTAACGGTTATACAACAATCAACGTTCAGGCGCCTCGTACTTTTATGGGAAGCGTAACGTATAAATTCTAATAGGATTTAAGATTAAGAAATAAAAAAGCCCGAACAACGTTCGGGCTTTTTTATTATAAAATCCAGCACTTAGCACCTTAGCATCTCAGCATCTTAGTACCTTAGTAGCTTAGCACCTCAGTACCTCAAAAAAAACTATATCCACTTCAGTTTTACAGCAAGTGTACAGGCTTCTGCCGTATTGTTTACTTTCATTTTTTCGAGAATATTCTGTCTGTGCCGGCTGACGGTATTTTTACTGATAAAGAGCAGAGACGCAATCTCTTTACTCTGTTTACCCTTTTGCAGCATTTTTAGGATCTCCTTTTCTCTTGAAGAAAGAAAAGAAAAATTTCCGGCTTCATTTTGCTGCATAACCTTTCCGTTTGCCGTATTTATAATCTTCCCTTCGTAATGAAAAGCCTGAGAAAAATCGAAATTATAAAGGCATAAAGCCAGTTCGATATCTTCATGTTCATTCGAGAAATAAAACATCTTGTGCAGTAAAGATTTATTGGCTGTATTGTCTTTGAATCTTAATCTGCTTATCACGCAAAAATCCCTTCTTTCATGAATTGGAACTGTTTTAATGAACTGAAAAAACTGAAGTTCCAGAAGATATTTTTGCAGAACATCTTCATTATTCAATTTATCAAAAAGTTCTTCTTCCCAAATGCTTTCTAATTCCTGCATTTGATTTTTTTTGAAAATGTTTAGTTCATCTGCAATTTTCCCAGAATACACATAACTTTTATTATGATATAGATCACTTAAAACAGCAATCCCGTTTTCTAATTCGGCAAAATTTTGTGCAGTTTTCTGGCAGATTTTTAATTGCGTGATATTTTTTAAATCGGCAGAATTATTCTGATGCAGTAACTTTTTATTCAGATCATTTTTTATGTTTTTCATCAAAAATGGTTATTTATAAGTATTGTCTTAAGGTTGTATGGAAAATATATTTGTATGATTTTTTGGATTGAAATATAATAATTAAAATGGGATTTAAATTGATTTTAAGATTCTTAGTTTTTTTATTTGACTTATTATCAAGCTGTTTTATGTAAATTGCTGTTTGAAAAGTTTTATAAAGAAATTATAAGGTTACGCACAGTAAATAGTAAACAGCAATATAATAAAACTGAATATGAAACACTTTTTCTTACTTATTTTTTTTGCAGGCATTTTTGGTGTTCACTCACAAAATGCAGCTTTGATTAAAAGGCTTGACGGAAGCACTATTTCTCAGGACAGCTTAACATCGGCCATTAAAAATCTTATGAACAAAGCCGATGTAAAAGGACTTGCCATTACGGTTTTCAATTCTAAAAAACCGGTTTATATGAATACTTTCGGCTTTAGCGATGTCGAAAATAATAAAAAATTAGATCTGCATACCAATCTATACGGAGCTTCTTTGAGTAAAGCGGTATTTGCTGTTGTAGTAATGAAACTGGTAGACGAAGGTGTAATTAGTTTAGACAAACCTTTGCAAAGTTATCTTACCAAACCAATTTACGAGTATGAGCCGAAAGTATGGCACGAAGATTTTAAAGAATTAAAGGATTATCCCGAATACACTAAAATTACGGCCAGAATGTGTCTGGATCACACAACCGGACTCCCAAACTGGCGCTGGTTTGAATCTGACGAAAAATTACGCATTAAGTTTGAACCGGGAAGCCGTTACAGTTATTCAGGAGAAGGATTGACATATCTTCAGGTAGTTTTAGAAAAAATAACCGGAAAACCTTTAGAAGAACTTGCTCAGGAAAGAGTGTTTAAACCTTTGGGAATGACAGCTTCCAGTTACAAATGGCAGGAAAAATTTGAGAAAGATTATGCATACGGATACGATGAAGAAGGAAAAAAACAGGAAAAAGACAAAGACAACGCACCAAGAGGAGCAGGAACACTGGAAACAACAATTGAAGATTACAGTAAATTTTTATCTGCAATACTGAATAAAAAAATACTGAGTTCAAAATCATACAAAGAATTGTTTAGTCCGCAGATTCGTATTCATTCTAAAAACCAATTTGGACCCGGCGCGTTAGAAGACGGCAATTGGTATGACAATCTTGAACTTTCATACGGTTTAGGCTGGGGACTGGTAAAATCGCCTTACGGACCGGGAGCATTTAAAGAAGGGCAGGGTTCAGGATTTCAGAATTATAGTATTGTATTTCCGGATAAAGGAATTGGAATGCTTATAATGTCAAACAGCTACAGCACAGGAAAAATAATTAAATACCTGTTAGAAACAGGAATTCAGGATAAATACACACCATGGGAATGGGATCAGTATATTCCTTATGATAAAGTGATTAAATAAGAGCTTTTAAAAAAGTAAAAAGCCTGAAATTTTAAATATTTCAGGCTTTTTTATGCACATATATTATTTGACAATTTCCGGCAATGGCATTTTCCATGAGCCATTTATTACTTTTTCATTTGGACCGTAAATTCGAATAACAAAATTAAAGTTTTCATTTTTAGGAGTCGGAAGCCAGTTGCTCTCTTTATCTTTTCCCGGTGAAGAAGCCTGCAGGTAAATAATTAAATCTCCGTTTGACTCATATTTTAAGCCTTTTGATTTGTTGCCTATCGAATATCTCGAAATTGGATTTCGAACCAATAAGCGTTTAGGAAGATTATACATGGTTATGCTCCAAAAATATTTAGCCTCAGGAAGCTGGTTTTTACTGAATTTTAAAATATAATTTTTATTTCCGGCTAAAGGCTGGTTATCTTTATCAACAGCGCTTCCTGTATAAACAGCTTCTTCTTTCGTGTTTCCGTAAATTCCGGCTGCAGCGGCAATGGCACGGTTCATATAATTGTTTTCAAGAGCTTTTCTTGTACCAAACAGATTTCCGAAATCTCTAAGATTAGTAACTCCGGATTCTAGTTCTTTTTTGGCTTCGATAATTCCTTTTTCGATAGCTTTTATAGTCTCAGGTGAATATTTTGAACTGTCAAAACGTTTGCCCGGAACAATCCCAATTTTAGCAAAACGTTCCCGAAGTTTCGTTTCACTGCTGTCTACGTTTGCATATTGTAATAATGCGTTTAAAACATTGATAAACTCAGGTGTACTGTAATCATCTTCTTTCCAGACAGGAAGCGGTAAATCATACTTTTTAACCTGTGGGACCGGCTGTTTTGTATATTCATGAAGCGGCATTAATTTATACTGCTCTTGTATTTTTTTTAGATTTGACACATCCTCTGGAGAATGAAGCTGTGTACGGCCGACAAGAAAAATTAAGTTGGTTTCAGATTTTAATACTTTATTAATGCCTTTTGGAGTTTCACCTTTCCAGTCAGGACCAGCGATAAGATATTTTCCCGGATTATTTCCTGACACGCGCGACCCAAGATATTCAAAATTAAAGGTATAAAGATCTACAAACTGCATAACATAATATCTGTTTTCCTCAACTTTTGGAAGCTCAATTACAACTGGCTCATCAGAAACATTTAATGACGCCATCGAATAAGGGGTATCATTATTTATCGTAACAACCAATGTGTCAGATGGTGTAGCACTCATGGCAATGTTTTTGAATTTATTAAAACCAACAAATTCTCCGGATTGTTTATTGAGGGCAGTAGCATAAATCATTTTATAATTGTAAAAAACAGGATAACCGTAAATCCATGCTTCTTTTGCAATGGCTGTTACAGAATCTGGTGAAACAGAGTTATCTGCCGTATTTGTTTTATCTAAAGCAGTTTCTTTTTTGCAGGCCGTAGTGATTAAAAATACGATTACTGCCAGGAAAATGATTTTTTTCATAATTCAATGGATTAATTGTACAAAAGAATTGTCTGGTATTTTTAAAGGGCTTAAAATTAACTTTTTAAGAAAAAACTTATGCTTTACAAAGAGCAAATATGGTTGCAAATTATAATATGAAACCATTTCATAAACAACACAATAAAAGGCTTTAGCCAAAACGGTAAAGTTTGACTAAAGCCTTTTATTTGACTTTAATATAATCGACAAAAAAACGCAGTGCCTTAGTATCTTAGAACCTTAGTATCTTAGCATTTCAGTACCTCAAATAGAATTTCTATCAATAAAATTAAACGGTACTTTAAAATGTCCTTTTTCTTTATTCAAAATAAGCCTTGCTGCAGTTTCTCCCATTATATTAAAATCAGTAGACATAACCGTTATGCCCAGCAATTCTTTTAAAGGTGTATCGTTATAAGAGATAACGCCGATATCTTTTCCTAAAACAAACTCTTCATCGCGAATCTGCTTCATTAAATTCACCAGATCAGATTCTTCAATGGTAATAAACAAATCCCCTTTTTTTAGAATCATATCGTCGTAAACTTCACTTAAAATCTCAAAATTGATTTCGTGTTCAACACAGAATTTCCTGAATCCGTGGAGGATTCTTCTCGGATATGGATAAACTGCTTTATCCGGATAAACTAAAATAAGACGTTTGTATTTGGCTATTTTTTCTAAACCTTCTTTTAATGCATTGTAAATGTCGTTTTCAAAATCCTGATAGATTTTAATAACATCATCTCCCGTTCCCAGTTTTATATTATCCAGAATTACCAGCTTTTCCTGCGGAATTCTTTTAATGGCGTCTACAACTTCATCTGTAAAACTTAAATGTTTCAGTTCATCGGTTTTAAAATGGGTTGTTATAACATAATAATCATAAGCGCCTTCAAACTTGTCGAGAATATTTAAAAAGAGCGTTTCATCACAATGATAAATTTGAAGATCGACATGCGCATTGGCTCCTAAAGTGTTAATAAAAGCACTGTAGGTTTTCATTTTATACGAGCTTAGTTTATTGGTCAAAAACAAAATATTGACTTTAGACTCCAGTTTTGTTCTCGTAATATAATATCCTTTTCCTCTAATTGAAGAAATGATTTTTCGTTCTTTTAAAATATTATAAGCTTTTTCAACTGTATCACGAGACATATAAAACTCCTCGCTGAAACTGTTTATAGAGGGAATTTTTTGATTTATTTTTAAATTTCCGTTAGCAATATTCTGCAAAATCGAGTCTACAATCTGTTTGTATTTTGGAACCCTCGAATCTTCGTCTATTTTAATTAATTTAATCATGCTTGTATGTTGCAAATTGGATTCATGAGAAAACATGCAGCCAATTTTTTTAATTGTATTTTTTAAAAAAGCAAACTTGAAAAAACGCTTTATGTGTTGATTTTGCTACTTTCCTTACAAAAAATATAAATTAAATAAAGGCTTACTTTATTTTCAGGCACTTAGGTTAATTTAATATTAAATTATCGGAAATATAATTACGAAATCGATTGCTAAAATAGGGTTTTTTAATTTATTTTTCCAATATAAACCAATCGTTCTTTGCAATTAGTGCGCATTTTTAACATAAAATACACAAATCATAAAGGATAGTACAGGACAGTTTTAATTTTTACATTATATTATTTTACAAAACCAAACTAACTATCACAATTAACCAAAAACAAATTATTGAATGGAATCATTATTAGGAATTATTTTTCATTCTATCGGAGGATTTTCTTCAGGTAGTTTTTATATGCCTTTTAAAAAAGTTAAAGATTGGGCTTGGGAAAGTTACTGGCTTGTGGGCGGTTTCTTTTCTTGGTTAATTGTACCGCCTATTGCGGCTTATTTAACGATTCCAAATTTTACAGAAATTATCATTGCCGCTTCACCTGCAATTAAATCCTTTACTTTTTTAATGGGATTAATTTGGGGAATTGGCGGACTTACTTATGGTCTGGGCGTTCGCTACTTAGGAATGTCTTTAGGAAATTCAATTACATTAGGATTTTGTTCTGCATTTGGAGCTTTAGTTCCTTCAATTTATTATGATATTGTTCCAACAGAAGGAAAAATTTCATTTACACACATGCTTTCTACTCCTGGCGGACAGCTGGTTTTATTTGGAGTTGTAGTATATCTTATAGGTATTGCTATTTCTGGAAAAGCTGGAATGCTGAAAGAAAAGGATTTTGCAACAGGTCATGAAGATAAGGACAAAGACTTCAATTTGGTAAAAGGTTTAATTGTAGCTGTGATTTCAGGAATTTTAAGTTCATTTTTTAATTACGGAATCGAAGCCGGAAAACCAATGGCAGAACATGCTATAGTAAATGGTGCAAATCCGTTATTCCAAAACAACGTAACCTATGTTGTACTGCTTTGGGGAGGATTAACAACCAACTTTATCTGGTGTCTTTATTTAAACTTTAAAAATAAAACAATTAAAAACTATACCGATAAATCTACTCCAATTACTAAAAACGTTTTGTTTTCTGCACTTGCCGGAACCATGTGGTTTTTACAGTTTTTCTTTTACGGAATGGGAGAGAGCAAATTAGGAAATGGTGCCAGTTCATGGATTCTGCATATGGCAACCATTATTTTAACAGCAAACTTTTGGGGTTTTTATTTAAAAGAATGGAAAGGAGTTTCGAAAAAAACATTAAGAACTTTTTTCTGGGGAATCGGGCTTATTATGCTTGCGATCATTTTGGTAGGAATTGGTAACTCATTATAAATAATACAAGAAATAATTATAAAGTATATGTCGAATACAAAAACAATTAATACAAATTTTAAGCACGTAAGCTACCTTTGGGATGATGCTAAAGCCGCAGAACTAGCGGGAGATGAAGTAGCGCTTTTCATTTATCGTTCTAATTTATTAGGAGCCGATTTAAGACTGACAAACTATGGAGGAGGAAATACTTCTGTAAAAATTACTGATAAAGATCCTTTAACAGGAGAAAGTTCAGAAGTTATGTGGATTAAAGGTTCTGGAGGTGATATTGGAACTTTAACAAAATCTGGCTGTGCGGCTTTGTACTTAGACAGACTTCGTAATCTTGAAAATGTTTACAGAGGAATTGAGTTTGAAGATGAAATGGTAGAATTGTTCAACCACTGTATTTTCGATTTAGCTTCAAAAGCACCTTCTATCGATACACCTTTGCACGGTTTTCTTCCATTCAAACATATCGATCACTTGCACCCAGATGCAGCAATTGCAATTGCTGCTGCAAAAGACGGAGCAAAAATTACAGAAGAATTATTTGACGGAGAAATTGGCTGGGTAGGCTGGCAGCGTCCGGGCTTTGACTTAGGACTTCAGTTAAGAAGCTGTTTAGAAGAAGCTGAAAAGAAAGGTAAAAAACTAAGAGGAATCATGTTAGGTTCTCACGGTTTATTTACCTGGGGAGATACAGCATACGAAAGCTACATCAACACATTAGAAGTAATCGAAAAATGTGCTGAATATTTAGAAAGCAACTACGGAAAAAAACGTCCGGTTTTTGGAGGACAAAAAATTGAAAGTCTTCCGGAAGCAGATAGAAAATTAAAAGCTGCAAAAGTGGCTCCAATTTTAAGAGGTTTCTGTTCATCAGAACGCCAAATGATTGGACATTATACAGATGATGCAAGAGTATTGGAATTCATCAATTCTAATGATCTTTCAAAATTAGCTCCATTAGGAACATCTTGTCCGGATCACTTTTTAAGAACTAAAATCAGCCCTCTGGTTTTAGAATTAGATCCAAACGAAGATTTATCAGATGTTGATGCGGTTAAAGCAAAACTGGCTCCGGCTTTTGAAGCTTACCGTGCAATGTACAAAGACTATTATAATGCCTGCAAGAAATCAAATTCTCCTGCAATGCGTGACCCAAATCCGGTTGTGATTTTATATCCTGGAGTGGGAATGTTCACTTTTGCAAAAGATAAAACAATGGCACGTCTGGCATCAGAATATTATGTAAATGCAGTAAATGTTATGAAAGGCGCAGAAGCGGTTTCAGAATACACTTCACTGCCTCACCAGGAAGCTTTTGATATTGAATATTGGTTATTAGAAGAAGCAAAATTACAGCGTATGCCAAAACCAAAAGCATTATCTGGAAGAGTAGCTCTTATTACAGGTTCTGCAGGAGGAATTGGAAAAGCTATCGCTAAAAAATTCGCTCAGGAAGGTGCTTGTGTTGTAATCAATGATATCAACGAAGAGCGTTTAGAAGGTGCATCTGCTGAGTTTGTTAAAGCATTTGGTAAAGATGCCGTTTCAAGCACTTTATTAAATGTTACTGACGAAGCAAGTACAGAAAAAGCATTAGACGAAGCTTCTTTAGCTTTTGGAGGTGTTGACATTGTAGTAAACAATGCCGGAATCAGTATTTCAAAATCTATCGCAGAACATACTCTGGAAGAATGGGACAGATTATACGATATCTTGGTTAAAGGGCAGTTTATTGTTTCTAAAGCCGGAATCGAAGTAATGCGCAAACAAGGTTTTGGAGGTGATATCGTAAACATCGTTTCTAAAAATGCTGTTGTGGCTGGTCCAAATAACCCTGGTTATGGTTCAGCAAAAGCTGCTCAGGCGCACTTAACACGTTTAATGGCAGCAGAACTGGGAGCAGATAAAATTCGTGTAAATACAGTAAATCCTGATGCTGTAATTTCAGACTCAAATATTTGGTCTGGAGGATGGGCAGAAGGCCGTGCAAAAGCATACGGAGTTACAGTAGAAGAACTTCCGGCTTATTATGCAAAACGTACGTTACTCAACGAAATTATATTGCCGGATGATATTGCAAATGCTTGTTTTGCTTTTGTTGGAGGTTTACTTGGTAAATCTACAGGAAATGCGCTAAACGTAGACGGCGGTGTTGCAATGGGCTTTTATAGATAAAAATTATTTAAGTTTTTTTATAAGTTTGTTTAAGCAAAAGTGGTTTTTTGTGGTCTAACGTTCGATATTTCGAGCGTTAGATTTTTTTTAGACATAAATTTTGCACACAGACCAGAATACCCAAAAATAAAGTTAAACAAAGAGTTAAGGAATATAATTTAACCAATTCAGAATTATTTGCGTCACATAGATTTTTACTTGAAATAAAGGAGTAAAAATGCCTAAATTACGCAATCGATTTTTTTATGTGTTAAAAATACACGAATAAAGTTAAATTGCATATCTTGTAAACGCTATTAAAATATAAAGTATTATGATAATCGGATCAAACCATATTGAATCTCATAACGAGGGATTATTAAAAAAACACCAAAATAAATTGGTTTTTACAGCATCAGAAATTGATAATACAGAGGCGATTATCCAAAAATTAATCGACTTTCAAATTGCTATTCCATCTTGGGCTTTAGGAACAGGAGGAACAAGATTTGGACGTTTTGCAGGCGGAGGAGAACCTCGTTCAATCGAAGAAAAAATCGAAGATGTTGGATTACTTCACAAATTAAACAGCGCTTCGGGAGCAATTTCGCTTCATATTCCGTGGGATATTCCGCAAGATTACAAAGCTATTAAAGCACTTGCTGCACAGCACAATTTAAAATTTGACGCCATGAACTCGAATACATTTCAGGATCAGGCAGACTCAGAACATACTTATAAGTATGGTTCATTACAAAATGTAAACAAATCAGTCCGCAAACAGGCGATTGCACACAATATAGAAGTTATTAAACACGGAATCGAATTAGGATCTGAGTCATTAACAATCTGGCTTGCCGATGGTTCTAACTTTCCTGGACAATTAAACTTTAGAAAAGCATATCAAAATACATTAGAAAGTTTAGAAGAAATCTACGATGCCCTGCCTTCAAACTGGAAATTATTTTTAGAATACAAATGTGCTGAGCCTAACTTTTATTCAACGACCGTAGCAGATTGGGGGCAGTCTTACTCGTATGTTAAAAAGTTAGGCGATAAAGCGCAGACATTAGTCGATTTAGGACACCACCTGCCAAATGCTAACATCGAGCAGATTGTTTCTTTATTATTAATGGAAAACAAACTGGGCGGATTCCACTTTAACGATTCAAAATACGGAGACGACGATTTAACTGCCGGAGCTTTAAAACCTTATCAGTTATTTTTGATTTTCAATGAATTAGTTGAAGGAATGGACGCAAGAGGAATGAACCACGCCAAAGATTTAGGCTGGATGATCGACGCGTCACACAACATCAAAGATCCGTTAGAAGATTTGCTGCAGTCTGTAGAAGCTATTATGATCGCTTATGCACAAGCACTTTCTGTAGACAGAAAAGCATTAGAAAAAGCACAAGAAGAAAATGATGTGGTAAAAGCACAGGAAATTCTTCAAAATGCTTTCCGTACAGATGTTCGCGCATTAGTTGCTGAGGCTCGTTTACGTTCTGGCGCAGCTTTAAATCCTGTAGAATTATACAGAAACGTTTCTGTAAGAAAAAATCTAATTGGAGAAAGAGGACTAAAAACATTGGCAACAGGACTATAATTATGAATGGTGAGTTGTGAATTATGAGTTAATAAAAAGACTGAACACAATTCACAATTCACAACTTACAATTTACAATTAAAAAAATGAATGTAGTTGCAATTTTTGATATTGGTAAAACAAACAAAAAAGTATTTTTATTTGACGAAAACTATAGAATTGTCTGGGAAAAATCAGTTAATTTCGACGAAACAGTCGACGAAGACGGATTTCCCTGCGAAGACATAGAACTGCTTAAAAGCTGGATTTTTGAGCGTTTAGAAGAAATAAAAGTTTTAACCAATTATGTTTTAAATGCCATCAATTTCAGCACTTATGGTGCGAGTTTTGTCTACATTGATAAAGAAGGAAAAGTTTTAACTCCTCTGTATAATTATTTAAAAGATTATCCGGAAGATTTAAAAAATGACTTTTACAATAAATACAAAGGAAAAGAAACATTTGCTGTTAAAACAGCTTCTCCTGTTTTGGGAAGTTTAAATTCAGGAATGCAGATTTACCGTTTAAAAGAAGAAAAACCAGAATTATTCGAAAAGGTAAAATATTGTTTACACCTGCCTCAATTTTTGAGTTTTCTTTTAACCAATGAAGCTTATACCGATATTACAAGCGTAGGTTGTCATACCAATCTTTGGAATTTCAAAAAAATGAAATACCATAAATGGCTCAAAAGCGAAGGTATTTCAAATAAAATTCCGCCGTTTTATTATGGAAAAGATGTTATAAAAACAAAAGAAGGTCTGGCAGTAGGAGCAGGACTTCACGACAGTTCATCGGCCATTATTCCGTATACCATAAATTTTACAGAACCGTTTGTTTTATTATCTACAGGAACATGGAGTATTTCCTTAAATCCGTTTAATAACAAAGCACTGACTTTTGAAGAACTGCAAAATGATTGTTTATGCTATTTGCAATACACAGAAAAGCCTGTAAAAGCAGCAAGACTTTTTGCAGGAAACGAACACGAAGTACAAACCAAACGTTTAGCAGAACACTTTAACGTTCCCGTTGATACATACAAAGAAGTTTACTTTGATAAAAACATCGTATCAAATTTAAGAGCTTTAAATTTCCAGATTATTTACCCTAAAAAGTATAATTTTGATATACTGAAAGAATGCCCTTTTCAAAAAAGAGACCTTTCGACATTTAAAAGCTACGAAACTGCCTACCATCAATTAATGCTGGATTTGGTGGAACAACAAGTATTTTCAACTAATTTAGTCATTCATAACAGTCCGGTAAAGAAAATTTTTGTAGACGGAGGTTTCAGCAAAAATTCCATTTTCATGAATTTACTGGCAGAAGCATTCCCGGATGTAGAAGTTTACGCCGCATCAATGGCGCAGGCAAGTGCTTTGGGAGCCGCATTGGCCATTCACCAAAACTGGAATCCTAAACCAATCCAGAATGACTTAATTGATTTGAAATTTTACAAACATTAAAATGTATGCCGCAGATTACAGCAGATTTAATTTTAGAAAATCTGCGAGTATCGGTTTAATCTGCCAAACCTGCGGGCAAAAAATAAAAAAATAAAAAATGAAAATCGGGCTATTTATACCGTGTTATGTCGATCAGTTTTATCCAAAAGTGGGTATTGCGACATACGAGCTTTTGCAGAAATTAGGCTGTGAAGTTCATTTTCCGATGGGACAGACCTGTTGCGGCCAGCCAATGGCAAACAGTGGTTATGCACACTTAACAAAAGGCTGTGATGCCAATTTTATAGCTAATTTTACCGGATTTGATTACATCGTATGTCCTTCCGGAAGCTGTGTTCTGCATGTAAAAGACCATTTACATGACGAAAAACAGGAAGAAAAAGCAACGGCAATTCGAAACACAGTTTACGAACTGACAGAATTTATAACTGATGTTTTAAAAATTGACCACATTGACGGAAGATTTCCTTATAAAGTGGGAATGCACGTAAGCTGTCACGGACAACGCGGTTTAAAACTTTCGCAGATGTCAGAACTAAACGCACCGTTTTTCTCAAAACCAGAGCAGTTGCTTCATAGTATTAAAGATCTTGATTTGGTTGCCTTAACGAGAAAAGACGAATGCTGCGGTTTTGGAGGAACATTTTGTGTTACCGAAGAAGCCGTTTCTGTAAAAATGGGACAAGACCGAATTAAAGATCACGAAAGTCACGATGTAGATTATATTACAGGAGGAGATATGTCCTGCTTAATGCATTTAGATGGAATTTTAAAAAGACAAAAAAGCAGAATTAAAACCATCCATATTGCTGAAATATTAAATTCACTCGAAAACTAAAAATAGATGTTGAGTATAAAATTTAACCGCAAAGTTCACAAAGTTTTACGCAAGGTTCGCAAAGTTAATTTTGATCCTTGCGTACCTTGCGTTTTTTTCTTTGCGCACTTTGCGGTTAAATAAACCATTATAAACATTTCAAAATTGACTTTTAAATAATTAAAAATGTCATCAGAAAAAATAACACCGCACAGCGAAGCCGCAACAAAATTCAACAAAGATGTGGAACGTGTCAACTGGCATGACGAAACACTTTGGTTTGTTCGTGCGAAACGCGATAAAGCAGCTCATAATATTGATGACTGGGAGCTTCTTCGTGAAACGGCTTCAAGAATAAAAGCCAATGTACTTTCAAATATTCACGATTATTTAGTAGAATTTGAGGCTAATGCCCAAAGAAACGGAATAATAGTACACTGGGCAGCCGATGCAAAAGAACACAACGAAATAGTGCATTCGATCATGGCAAAACATGATGTAAAGCAAATGGTGAAATCAAAATCGATGCTTACAGAAGAATGCCATTTAAACGATTATTTAGCCGAAAAAGGCATAGAAGTTATCGACTCAGATTTAGGCGAATACATTGTACAGCTTCGTAAAGAACCGCCAAGTCATATTGTACTCCCTGCCATTCACCTTAAAAAAGAAGATGTAAGCGAAACTTTCCACGAACATCTTGGAACCGAAAAAGGCAATTTTAACCCGCAGTACTTAACAGAATCTGCCCGTCATAGTTTAAGGAATACTTTCCTGACCAGAAAAGCAGCTTTAACCGGAGTAAACTTTGCAGTGGCAGAAACCGGAGAATTTGTGGTCTGCACCAACGAAGGAAATGCCGATATGGGCGCACATTTAGCCGATGTTCATATCGCCTGTATGGGATTTGAAAAACTCATTCCGCAGCGAAAACATCTAGGCGTTTTTCTTAGATTATTAGCAAGAAGTGCCACAGGACAGCCTATAACGACTTTTTCTAGTCATTTTAAGAAACCAAGAGACGGAAAAGAACTTCACATTGTAATTGTCGACAACGGCAGAAGCAAACAGTTAGGACGCGAAGATTTTAGAAATTCACTAAAATGTATTCGATGCGGTGCCTGTATGAATACATGCCCTGTTTACAGACGAAGCGGCGGACATAGTTACCATAATGCGGTTGCGGGACCAATTGGTTCTATTTTGGCACCTAACTTAGATATGAGTAAAAATGCCGATCTGCCTTTTGCCAGCACGCTTTGCGGTTCCTGTACCAACGTTTGTCCGGTAAAAATTGATATTCACGATCAATTGTACAAATGGCGTCAGGTTTTGGTAAAAGACGGTTATACGCCAAAAACAAAAACCATAGCCATGAAAACGATGGCAACAGTTTTGGCCAATCCAACGATTTTTAATATTGCAGGAAAATCAGGAAGATTTGTAATGAAAAATGTTCCGGCAATGGTAAATAATAAAATGAACAAATGGTACGACCAGCGCGAAATGCCAGATGTGCCGCAGGAATCTTTTAGAGAATGGTACAAGAAAAATTCGAGAGAATCTAAAACAAAAGACAATGAGCAGTAAAGCCGAAATTTTAAACAGAATAAAAGCGAATCAGCCTGATTTGGTTACGGAACTGCCGGATTTAAATCTTTTAGGTTCCGAGAATTTTGATACACTCGAAACTTATAAAACGGTTTTAAAAGGAATTGGCGGAGATCCGGTTGAAGTATCAAACTATCAGGAAATCATCGATTATATAAAAGCAAATTATAATCTTGACAAAAGAATAATTACAACACTTCCGGAACTTTCAGAAATAGCTTCTTTAGACTGGAACAATGTCGATCCGCATTCGCTTCAGGATGTTGAGCTTACAGTTATAAAAGCACATTTTGGAGTTGCAGAAAACAGCGGGCTCTGGGTAACAGATGATATTTTAGGACAGCGTGTTTCGCCTTTTATTGCACAGTATTTAGCAATAATTGTTCATAAAAAAGATATTGTTAGAACCATGCAGCAAGCATATGAAAGAATAGGGAATCAGGAATATGGTTTCGGGACTTTTATTGCAGGACCATCAAAAACGGCAGATATCGAACAATCGTTAGTTTTAGGTGCGCATGGAGCAAGAGGACTAATTGTTTTTTTATTAGATTAGAGAAAAATAAATTTTATATAAAAAGAGGGCTGCTAAGTCCTCTTTTTTATTTTCAATATATAGGGAAAATCTCAAATGAGAGAAGTAAAAATATAAGTAAAAAAATACAAATAGAATTAATTACAACCTCTGGTTATATTCTATAAGCTGGTTTGTAAGAAAAAAAAGGTGATTATGCGTAATATTGTGAAATGATGTGTTCATAAATTTAAGCATCTCCAAAAACATTTTTTTAAGCCTAAGACAAATTCTGATAAGAGTCTCCCAAAACTTTTCTTAGAATTTTGTGTTTTTAATTATTTAGTATTATTATGTTCATTTCCCTTACCCATGATCAAGTGCAGTTTTGCTACGGATCAAAAAAATGGCAGTACAGTTTTAACGAAATTGTAGAACTTGGACTGCTCAAAAAAAAGAGAACCTACCTCTTTGTAAATGCAGCTTTTATTGCAGTCACCATTTTAGCCTATTACTGCATGATTTTTACCAATTTAATGGAACTCTATTATGTAATACCCGCTTTATTGTGTTACACTTTTTTAAGTATTATGCGATTTAACAACAATACAGAGTTCGATTATTTCGTTATTGTAAAAGATATCTACCGAAAAGAAACCAAAATAAAAATAAATGCTCAGGATCGCCCGGCGATTGGCAAGCAGATCGACAACTACCTAAATTTTGAGTTTAACCGAATTTTAGAGAAACAAAAAAACAGACATTACAATGAATCGATTATTGAACAATGTTTCTAATTACGATTTAGCGTTTATTGTTATTGCTCTGGTCTATGGTCTATGGTTATATAACTATAATTAGAAAAAAATAAACAATCAGGCTTCATTTCTCACCTACAATTGAAGCAGTATTTAGATTCCAAAATAAAAAGTTATAGCTGCAATACCCCTAAGTTTAGTAGCAGCTGTTTCAGCTATATACGCCCTTACCCAAATCAAACTTATGGCAACTTCAATAAAAAGTAAAATAAAAAGCATTAGAGAGTTAAAAAATTATACTCAGGAATATATGGCAGATCAACTTGGTGTCACGCAGGCAGGTTATAGTAAAATTGAAAAAGGAAAAACCATTTTATCTTACGTCAAATTAGTTGAAATTGCGAAGATTTTAGAAGTTAGTGTAGAAGATATTATTAGTTTCGACAGTCAGAGATATTTCAACAATTTTAATACCGTAAAAGGAAACAGCAACAACGGAAATATATTAATTAATTCTAATAATGGAGAAGCCTTAAAGGAACTCTATGAAGATAAAATAAAACTTCTGGAAAAGCTTTTAAATAAAACAGAAGAAGAATTAAACCGATATAAAAAGAAATTCGGTCAATTATAACAAAAAAACGAGGCTTAAGAGCCTCGTTTTTTGTTTATTATATTTAAGATGTCTGATCATCAACAGCTGCATCCGGAGCATTTTTCTTAACAGATTCGATTCCGTTTTCTCTGGCAGAAACGCTTTCATACACTTCGCTAGCTCCTATAATCTGGCCGTTGCTAGCTTTTAAATTAAAATAAGGTTTACCATTTTTAGCTTCTTTTCTGTCATAACGATTATCATCCTGCGAGTTTGTTTTTACAGATTCAATTCCGTTTGTGCAGGCCGCTTTAGTTGTATAGCCTTCACTTGTTAAAATTGTCTGGCCGTTGCCAGCTTTCAAATTAAATTGAAATTCACCATTGGTTCTTTTGGTAATTACAAATTTTCCCATGTAGTTTTATTTTAAGTTAACTATAAATATTTTGCTATTGATAAAAATACAAAACTTGATGACATAAATGATATTGTAAGAAAAAATTATCGTTTTTAATTTGTTAAGTATTAGGACTGAGAATAGAAGCTTTTGAATAATAACGTAAGAAAATTTGGTATATTTGAAAGAATAATAAATCTAAAGAAGATGAAAAATTTAGTTATTTTATTAGCAGTTGCAATTCAGTTAACGGCTTGTAATTCGAAAAAAAAGGAAGATGAAATTGTAAAAACCAAAACAGATACAACAGCTGTAAAAACCGAAAATACTGTTGTTACAAATGTTTTGGTATACGAAGGTTTACTGCCTTGTGCAGATTGCAGCGGTATTCAGACAGTTTTAAAAATTGATCTTGGAAACGGAACAATGGAAGACCAAAAGTTTGAATTATCCAGCATCTATAAAGGAAAATCACCCGAAAAAGAGTTTGTAGAGAAAGGAAATTTTAACACCGAAAGAGGCCTGGAAAGTGATCCAAACGGCACAACTTTTATTCTAAATTGGGACAAACCAGCCGAAAAACAAATTTATTACGGCTATTTTAGTTCAGATACCAAAAAGATTTATATGCTCGACCGCAGCAAAAAAATAATAAAATCGAAACTCAATTATTCCTTAGAACTTAAGAAATAACAAATCCCGATTTTTAAATTCAAAATATTATAAACTGAAACACACTCGTTAAGTTTATAATATTTTTTTATTTTTAAAGTATGAAAGCGTCATCAATTCTAATTCTTTTTGATGAACATTATTTTTATGAAAGAAATCAGCGAAATTCTCAAAGCCTATTCACAAGCAAATTCGGAAGGAAAAAAAACAGCTTTGGCTACAGTCGTTAAAGTTGAAGGATCTTCGTACCGACAACCCGGAGCGCGCATGCTTGTTACCGAAGACGGCCAGCTTACAGGAGCAATAAGCGGAGGCTGTCTGGAAGGAGATGCACTGCGAAAAGCACTGCTTTCCATTAATCAAAAACAAAATAAACTCATTACTTATAATACCAATAATGAAGATGATA
Source organism: Flavobacterium sp. KACC 22758 (assembly GCF_028736135.1). Lineage (NCBI taxonomy): Bacteria > Pseudomonadati > Bacteroidota > Flavobacteriia > Flavobacteriales > Flavobacteriaceae > Flavobacterium > Flavobacterium sp. KACC 22758. The sequence goes on along the minus strand of NZ_CP117878.1, from coordinate 3,427,592 downwards.
TTGAATTAGGATTGCAGCTTGGATGCAGCGGAATTGTACATATCTTATTTGAATATATAAATGATGAAATCCCTAATAATCCAATTCAGCTTTTACAACAACTGGAATTAGAAAGAAAAGAAGCCGTAATAGTTACTGTTTTTTCTCTAAAAAGAAATGCCCATCAAATAGGAACAGCATTATTTTTTAGAAAAGAAAGTCCCGTGTTAAGCTGTCACAATGATATTCCAGATCTAATTTCTGATGTAAATGAAGTAATGCAGACCAAAACTTCTGCAGTAAAAAAACTTCCGGGAGAAAACAGTACCGAAGCCCTGATAGAATACATAAAACCTGTTATTTCGCTTGTTATTGCCGGAGCAGGAAACGATGTGCAGCCTTTAGTAAAAATGGCTTCAATTTTGGGCTGGAAAGTTATTATTGGCGACGGCCGCGCCACTCACGCTGTATCAAAACGTTTTCCAAAAGCAGATAAAGTAAATGCCGTAAAACCAGAACACTTTTTAGAAGATATTCTAATCGACGATCAAACCTATTTTGTTTTAATGACCCACAATTACAAATACGATTTAGCGGTTTTGAAAATGCTTTTTGAAACCAGCTGTCAGTACATTGGAATCCTCGGCCCCAAAACCAAACTGCAGCGAATGCTCAATGATCTTCAAAATGAAGGAATAAAAATCAGCGAAGAACAATTAAAACGCATTTACAGCCCAATTGGATTAGATATTGGAGCCGAAACTTCTGAAGAAATTGCTTTATCAATTGTTTCAGAAATAAAAGCCTTTGCCACAGGAAAAACCGGAACTTCCCTGAAATTCAAAACCGGAAAAATTCACGATGAAATTCATTATGGAGAATAAATTTCACAATAAAACCGGTATTGTAATTTTAGCCGCCGGCAGTTCTTCCAGATTAGGACGTCCGAAACAATTGCTGCAATACAACCAATCAACACTTTTAAAAAACACAATTTCAGAAGCTTTAAAAGTACCGGATTCATTTGTAATAGCTGTAACAGGATCAAACAGCAAAATCATAGAAAAAGAACTTCTTTCCTTTGATGTCACAACTTGTTTTAATGAAGATTGGGAAACCGGAATGGCATCATCAATAGTGAAAGGACTTAATGAATTACTGCATTTAAATCCCAATTGTGAACAATGCATTTTTGCAGTCTGCGATCAGCCTTTTGTGAGTAGTTTTATTTTTGAAAATCTTATAAACGAATATCATAAAACAGGAAAAGGAATTACGGCTTCGGCATATTCTGAAACTGTGGGAACACCCGTTTTATTCCACAAAAAGTACTTTAAAGAGTTACAGGATTTAAAAGGGCAGGAAGGGGCAAAGAAACTTATTAAAAAATATTTTGAAGATACAGCTTCAATTCCTTTTGAAAAAGGCAGTATCGATATTGATACTGAAGAAGATTACAATAAGCTTATTTTTTGAGAGGGGCAAAGGTTCAAAGGTTCAAAGGAGCAAAGGTTCAAAGGAGCAAAGGTTCAAAGGAGCAAAGGAGCAAAGGAGCAAAGGAGCAAAGGTTGAATTAATCTGAGGCTTAATAAAAACTTAGCGCTTTAGAGGCAAAACCAATTGCTCAGCCGAAGTCAAAATACGTTCAACAGCAATGTCAATTTCTTCTTCCGTAGTAAATCTTCCCAGACTAAAACGAATCGAACTCAAAGCTTCTTCATCAGACAATCCCATTGCTTTTAAAACATGTGAAGGCTCAGAAGTAACCGCCGAACACGACGCTCCATTCGAAACCGAGATATTCCCCAAAGCCATAATTAACTGTTCTGAATTTACCCCGGGAAAACAAATATTTGTGGTATTGTAAATTCGGTTCTGAATATTTCCGTTTACAAAAGAACCTTTAAATTGCAATAACCCTTTTTCTAATGCATTTCGAAGTCTTTCAATTCTGATTTTATCATTTTCTAATTCATTGACAGCTATTTCTGCTGCTTTTCCTAAACCAATAATTCCGGGAACATTCAGTGTACCGCTTCGCAGTTTTTTCTGATGTCCGCCGCCTTTAATCTGCGGAAGCAGTTTTATTTTGGCTTTCGCCGAAAGATACAAAGCACCAATTCCTTTTGGTCCGTAAAATTTATGAGCAGACATTGTTAAAAGATCAATTCCCAAAGCTTTTACATCAATAGAAATTTTTCCAACAGCCTGGGTAGCGTCACACAAAAAAAGAACATTTTTGCGTTTTAAAATAGCAGAAATTTCACTGACATTTTGTATGACACCTGTTTCGTTGTTAGAGATCATTCCAATGAAAACCAGTGTTTTATCTGTAATAGTTTCATTTAAAAGATTAAGATCTAAAAGCCCGTCACGTTCAACAGGAAGATAGCTGACATTAAAGCCGATACTTTCCATAAAGCGACAAGTTTCAAGAACTGCTTTATGTTCTGTTTCAAGAGTAACAATATGTTTGCGTTCCTGACCTGCAAGACCTTTTATTGCCAAATTGATTGCCTCAGTTGCTCCAGATGTAAAAATAATTTCTTCTGCATCAGCATTTATTAAATCAGCAGTTTGCCACGCTGCATTTTCAATTGCTTCTTTAACCGTTAATCCTGCAATATGCTGACTGGTAGAATTGGCATATAAATCTGTAAAATAAGGAAGCATAGCTTCGAGAACTCGTTCATCAACACGGGTTGTGGCATTATTATCCAGATAAATATTTTGCTGTTGCGGCATAAATCAAAACTTAGTCTTGTAAAAGTACAATTTTCAATGTAAAAACAAATGTGCATAATTTTTCTTAACCGCAAAGGACGCTAAGATTTGTATAAGCTGGATTTTTACAAAAACACAAAGTTCGCAAAGCTTTGTGTAGATGAAGCTTTGCGAACTTTGCGTTTTTATCACCAATCTATAATAATAAACCTTTGCGCTCTTTGCGGTTAAATCTCAAAGCGAAATTGTAATTATTCTAAATAAGAGTAATGTTTGAATTTCATAACTTTTTGTGGATTAAGATTGTTAAATTTGTTAGAATACCCAAGTGATTTTGCTAATTTAAAGATAGATAGAATGGCTTCTAAAAAAACAAATCCGAATACGGCAGCAGAAAATGACTCAAATTCCCGTCGTGACTTTATAAAAAAATCGGGTCTTTTTACTGCTTTGGCCTTTACGCCGCCTTCGCTGGTAATGGCTTCAGAGAATAAATGGGATGAAAAAATAGCGGAGTATTTAGAAACAGTACCGCTTTCTATCGAGGTAAACGGCAAAAAACACAATCTTAACATCGAACCAAGAACTACTTTACTGGATTTGTTAAGAGAGCAGTTACAGCTTACAGGAACCAAAAAAGGCTGTGACCATGGGCAATGCGGTGCATGTACAGTTCACGTAAACGGAACAAGAATTTTATCGTGCCTGACTCTGGCATCCATGCAGCAAAATGCACAGGTAACCACAATCGAAGGACTTTCAAAAGGAAAAAAACTGCACCCAATGCAGGAAGCTTTTATCAAACATGACGGTTTTCAGTGCGGTTATTGCACGCCGGGACAAATCATGTCGGGAATTGCCTGTATCAAAGAAGGCCACGCCAACAGCAGAGAAGAAATCAGTGAATATATGAGTGGCAATATCTGCCGTTGCGGCGCTTACCACAACATTGTTGATGCCATAACCGAAGTGAAGGAAGGAGGGAAGGAACTATGAAAAACTTTCAAATAATTAGAGCATTATCATCGGGTTCGGCGGTAACCAATATCAGCAAAGAAAAAGAAGCGATGTTTATTGCGGGAGGAACCAATCTGGTTGATTTAATGAAAAAAAATGTTGTGGCGCCGGATAAACTGGTTGACATTAACGGACTGGATCTTAAAAAAATAGAATTTTTAAAAGGAAAAGTTTCGATAGGCGCATTGGCAAAAAACAGTCAGGTTGCCGAAGATGCTTCTATAAAAGAAAAATATCCTTTGCTGTCTTTGGCTTTAGCGGCCGGAGCATCGCAGCAAATCAGACACATGGCTACAGTTGGAGGCAATATGTTACAAAAAACAAGATGCTCTTATTATTACAATACTGATATGCCTTGTAATAAACGTGTTCCAAAAAGCGGCTGTGGTGCGATTGGAGGTTCAAACAGAATGTCGGCTGTTTTTGGAGCTTCAGACAGTTGTATAGCTGTTCATCCAAGCGATATGTGTGTGGCTTTGGCAGCATTAGATGCACAGGTTTTGGTAGAAGGACCAAAAGGCAAACGACAAATTAAATTTACAGATTTTCATCGACTGCCGGGAAATACGCCCGAAAAAGACAATACTTTAGAACCAAAGGAATTAATTACTTCAGTTGAAATTCCGGATAATAATTTCACTAAAAATGTACATTATCTAAAAGTTCGCGACAGAACAAGTTATGCCTTTGCATTGGTTTCGGTTGCTGTGGCTTTAGACTTAAAAAATAATGTGATAAATGATGTTAGACTGGCTATGGGCGGTGTCGCGCATAAACCGTGGAGATTAACAGATGCAGAGGAATTTCTGAAAGGGAAAACAATTTCAGAAGAAATATTTAGACAGGCGGCCAATTTATCAATGAAAGGCGCAAGAGGATACGGTGATAATGATTTTAAGATTACACTTGGAGCCAATGCCATAACAGAAGCACTTACTATAGCAGCATCAAAATAATTAGAATTATGAGCAAGACAAGTAATATTAATAGAGTTGACGGATTTGCTAAAGTAACGGGTTCAGCAACTTATTCGGCAGAATATAAAACGGCTGGTGTTGTCTACGCCTGTTTAGTGGGAAGCACGATTGCAAAAGGAAGAATCAAAACCATTGATACTAAAAAAGCCGAATGGGCGCCGGGAGTTTTGGCGGTTATTACGCATTTAAATGTAGATAAACCTGTTGGTTACGAAAAAGTAAAAGACAAACATAATTTTGGTCAGCCTTTGCAGATTTTCAAAGACGATTCGGTTTTGTATTACGATCAGCCAATTGCTTTGGTTATTGCCGATACTTTTGAACGTATGCAATATGCAGCGAGTTTAATTAAGGCCGATTATTTTAAAGAAGAACATTCGACTGAACTAAAAAAAGCAGCTGATAAAGAGAAAAAAGTCGAAACAGATAAAGGGAATGATTACCACCGAGGTGAACATGACGGATATAAAAATGCAGAAGTGATTTTAGAGGCCGAATATACGATTCCGACAGAAGTGCATAACCCGATGGAATTGGCGAATATTATTGCCAAATGGGACGGAAATAAACCTGTTTTATATACTAAAAGTCAAGGTGTAGAAGGAACAAGAAAAAGTGTGGCTGGAGTTTTTGGAGTTCCAGTTGAAGATGTTGAGGTTCATTCTGAATATCTAGGAGGTGCTTTTGGAATGGGATTACACACCTGGCCGTATGAAATTGCAGCCTTAATTGGTTCTAAGAAATTAAACCGTCCGGTAAAATTAGTTTTACACCGCGAGCAGATGTTTACCAATGTAGGTTTTAGACCTTATACGATTCAGAAAATGGGTCTTGGCGCAACAAAAGCCGGAAAACTTACTGGCTTAACGCACGAAGCCGTTGCCATGACATCTAGCTACGAGGATTTTATGGAAGGAACGGTAAATATGTCCCGATTTATTTATGATTGTGCCAATGTGTCGACACGTTACAGAATTGTGCCTTTGGATACCTGCACACCAATCTGGATGCGCGGTCCGGGAGAAGCTACGGGTTCTTTTGCCTTAGAATGTGCCATGGACGAACTGGCTTATAAATTAAACATGGACCCAATTGAATTTCGAAAGCTGAATTATGCCGAGAAAGATTTGGAACAAAATAAACCCTGGAGTAGTAAGTATCTTTTAGAATGTTACGAAGGCGGAATGGAACGCATTGGATGGAAAAACCGCAAAAATGAACCCGGTTCTGTAAAAGAAGGAAACTGGCTGGTGGGTTACGGAATGGGAACGGGAACTTTTGGCTGTTATAGAAGCCCGACTTCTGTAAAAGCAAAATTTTTACCAGATGGAAATTTAGTACTGCAATGCAGTGTAAATGATATGGGACCCGGAACAGCAACCATGATGACGGCGATTGGCGCCGAAATTACAGGCCTTCCTGCCGAGAATGTCATCATTGAAATGGGAAAAAGCGGATTACCAAAAGGTCCTACACAGGGCGGATCGGCTACGACTTCGTCTGTAGGTTCTGCGGTTCATGATTCTTGTAATTTACTAGTTAGTAAAGTATTAGAATTGGCTGCACAAAACCCAACTTTTAAAGGAATTGCCATTACGGATTTGACTTTTGAAAATGGTTTGATTGCTGCTAAAAAAGATACAAAAAAAACGATGACTTTAACTTCTTTACTAACCGCTAATAAATTAGAAGGATTAGAAGTTGAAAATCTCTCAAAAGGAGCTGAAGAAGCGAAGAAATATTCTATTTATTCGTTTTCAGTTCATTTTGTAAAAGTATTAGTGAATCCGAATTTAGGGAAAATACGATTGGCACACGTGGTTTCTTGTGCTGATATTGGAACGGTTATTAATCAAAAAACATCAGCCGGACAAATGTTTGGCGGTGCAGTAGGAGGTATTGGAATGGGATTAATGGAAGCATTAGAAATCGATCACCGTTTTGGCCGTCCAATCAATAATAATTTTGCCGATTATCATGTTCCCGTAAATGCGGATATTGAAAAACAAGAAGTTTTCTTCGTTAACAAAAAAGACCCAATTAGTAACCCAATGGGAACAAAAGGTCTGGGAGAAACAGCTTTAGTAGGAATGGCGCCAGCAATTGCAAATGCTGTTTTTAATGCAACAGGAAAACGTGTACGGGATTTACCAATTACGCTGGATAAAATTATAGACACCGCTAAGGTTTAAAACGTAAAAGGAGATTGAAAATATTTCCTTTTTTTTGAGTTTTATTCTCAATATAGCCCGTGGTTGAAACCACGGGTATGAGTGATTGTGTTTTGATTGCGTCCCCGTGGTTAAAACCACGGGTTATGTCAGCAAAGGATTGTGTTTGTAGATGCGAGGAGATTTATTTAAAGGGATTTATTTTTTTTGGATTCCTATTTTCAAATATAGCTCGTGGTTTCAACCACGGGGAGAATTGTATATAAATATAGAGAATAAAAAAAGAGAGACATTGAAAAATGTCTCTCTTTTATATATCAAAAAAACGATCAATTATTTAACCGTAATTGGTAATTCAACTGTTGTTTTATCCCATCCAATAACAAGGTTTGCTATGTTACCTTGAGTTGTAAAAGCAATAGATAAAGCTTCGATAGTTTCGTTTACTGGTTTAACAGGAACAGAAACTCTTACAACATCTTTACTTTCATCATAAGCATAACCGCCCCATAAATCCAGTTCTTTATTGATAATGATAGTCCATTTGTCTTTTTCCGGAATAGCAAATAAACTGTAGTATCCAGCAGGTATTTTTTTACCGCCAATTGTTACGTCTTTGTAGAATTTGATTTCTGTATTTTCGTTAGCACCAACTCTCCAGATTTCTCCAAATTTTACAACATCACCAAAAATAGTTCTTCCTTTTGCCGAAGGTCTTGCATAAATAACTTTGACAACCGGATTTGGATTATCTGTTTTTTTGAACTTAACCGCTTTGTTTGGGAAATAAGAAATATCAACAGGACTATTGTCTAATGGAGCAAATTTCACCACATCTTGTGCCTGAACTGTAAAGGCAGCAAACAAGGTAACTGCCATTAAATAAAATTTTTTCATAGGATTACAATTTTTTAGAATAACTACAAAGTAAGTTAATAATGAAGAAAAATCATATAATTTACAGTCGGTTTTTTGTTAATGAATTGGTAATGGTCTTCACTCTTCACTCTTTCCTCTTAACTCCTTCCTCTTCACTATTTACTCTTCACTATTTACTCTTTACTCTTCTTCAAGTACCAATCCTGCATAATATAAAAAGCTTTTTTCTTTTCACCGTCATTTGAAATTAAACCTTTACGGTTGTAACCGTCCTGAATTCCCGGAAGTAATCTTTTTGGAGATCTAAAATCAACCAGAATCCAAGGACTTGTGCCGCTTAGATGCGGGATTTTTTCAATCATTTTTAAATTCTGAATATATAGGTATTCCTGATATTCTTCTGTCCAGCGCTCGTTTTTTTCTCCATGAAAACCAGCTTTTGCATCGCCGCCAAATTCAGAAACAACAATAGGTTTATTGTATTTCGATTTCCATGTTATTTTCTCAGCATCTTCTAAATTACCGCCGTACCAGCCTAAATATTGATTGAAAGCAACAACATCTAAAACTTCACCAATTGGATCATCAATAGTTTCTTTTTTGGTTAATAAAGCAGCGCTGATTAATCTCGTATTGTCTAATGATCTCGTGTGTGATGCTAAATTTTTAATGAAAGTATTTCTGGCTTCAGAAATTGGTGTTTCATTTGCCATTGACCAAATAATAATACTGGCTCTGTTTTTATCTCTTTTAATAGAAGCCGTTAATTGATCTTCGGCATTTTGATACGTGTTTTTGTTTGTAAATTCTACAGTCCAGTATACCGGAATTTCTTCCCAAACCATTATTCCCATTTTATCAGCTTCGCGAATGATGTTTTCGTTATGCGGATAATGCGCCAGACGAACATAATTGCAACCCATTTCTTTTGCCCAGTTTAATAAACGCAAAGCATCTTCAGCAGAATTGGCGCGGCCGCCTTTAGCATTTTCTTCGTGAATTGAAATTCCTCTTAAGAAAACAGGTTTTCCATTAAGCAGAATTTTATCTTCGTTTGTTTCGATAGTTCTAAAACCAATTTGATCTTTTAGTTTTTGTCCGTTAAAGTCAATCGTTACATCATATAATTTCGGACTTTCAGGAGACCAATACGAGATTTTTTTTGCAGGAATTTCGAAGTTTAAAATTCCCTGAGCATCCGCTTTTCCTTTAAAATTGATTTTTAAATCAGGAATAGAAATCGAAATGTTATTTTGTGAAGCATTAAAATTATTGATTTTGATAAAACCGGAAATAACCGATTTATTACCTTTTTTCAGCTGAATAGTATAATCTTCTACAAAAGAAGCTTCTTCTTCAATTAAAGTCACATCGCGCGTAATGCCGCCGTAATTCCACCAGTCCGTATTAACAGTCGGCACATCTTCTTTATGGCGTGTATTATCCACTTTTATTACCAAATAATTGCCTTTTGGCTGTACAATCGAAGTGACTTCATAATTAAATGGTGTAAAACCGCCTTCATGTGTGCCGAGTTTTTTTCCGTTTAAATACACATCAGCTTTATAATTAATGGCTCCTAAGTATAAAAACAGACGTTTTTTATCTTTTAAATTATAATCAAATGATTTTTTAAACCAAACATTTCCTTCATAATATTTCAGCTCAGCAACCTGAGAATTCCAATCGCCTGGGATATTGATTGTGGGCGATTTATCAAAATCATATTCTACCAGTTCCTGTTTATTTTGGGCATGATAATTACTGAAAAATGCTCCTTTTGCCGGTTTTTCATTTTTATCGTATTGATCTAAGTGAAAGCTGTAAAAACCCGTTTGATACGGATCGATAATATAATTCCAGACTCCGTTTAAAGAAGTTGTGTTTCGGTTTGGTACATTAGAAATTAAACCTTGCGATTGTCCAATTGAGAACGATGTCAGGAATAATATTGTTAGAATTTTTTTCATTTTGTAAAATTATTTTTGTTTTATTCTGAAATATATTTTAACCGCAAAGGGCGCTAAGTTTTACGCAAAGTTCGCAAAGCTTTGCGTGCCTTGCGAACTTTCCTTTGCGCTCTTTGCGGTTAAGTTAATTAACTGGAATCTTCAAATATTCTCCTTTAAAGCTCTGGTTCAATGCCGTCATTTCAATAGGATTGCCAGAACCATCAGGAATCACTTCAATTGAAGCTTTTCCGTTTGCCATTTTTATGGATTCGCTTCCGGTTGGTGTTCCTTGATTTTTTAGTGTTTTTCCTCCCTTTAAACATTGAAAATAAACACTCGCTTCATAATCCAGACAACGCAAATTATTATTGTCAACTGCAATTGCGGTTACGAGATAATTGCCATTTTTCAGCTTTTCTGATGATAATTGTAATGAAACTGCTGTATCATTTTTATTGAAACGATAATTAACTTGCAGCGTATCAGAAACCGTTTTTCCTTCTTTCGTTTTTCCAACAGCAATTAGAATATTTTCACCTTTTGTAAAATTGACATCCCATGTTAAGCCATTTGCCGGATAGAGAGAAAGATTTCGCTGTTTTTCTCCTAATGATTTTCCGTTATGAGATAAAGTTACCTTATCGCAGTTACTGAAAACACTGATCGTTCTCGGTGTATTTTCAGGTCCCTGACGTTCTGTCCATGTATGCGATTCAATATAAGTAAAAGGTTCTTTTGCCCAATAACTTTTAAAAACATAATACGCATCTTTCGGAATTCCGTTTCGATCAGTAAGTCCTTTTTGATTCATGTACGGAATATCATCTTCTGGACGTAACGGCGTTGCAAAATCCTTAAATGCCCATTGTACATTACCCACAAACGCCGGGTCATTCTCGGATATATGCAAATGCCAGTCAAATAAATCGACTATATAATTTTCGCTCCAATCGCCAATTTGAGCAATGTTTGCAACTTTCGTCTGAACTATCGCTTCTTCCCAGCCTTCAGCTTTTATAACATTTTCACCCGTAACCGGATTTTCACTGTGACGGCCTACATGGCTGTCTCCGCCGTATTCAGCATGAATAAAATGCTTGTATTCTTTTTTATAAACGTTAATTGCTTTTTGATAACTTTTGTAACTTCCAGAATACCATCCTGACCAGATTGACGGCGAGAAAACATCAACAATATGAGAACCTTCATAATATTTTCTAATAGCCGTTTTTCTTGTGGGATCGAGTTTATGAGCGATGTCATTTAATTCAGTTAAAAAGACATTTGTTTTTTCTGGATTATCGCCATCAGGAAAATCAGGAAGCCAGTTCATTTCGTTTCCTAAAGACCAGATAATAATACTTGGATGATTGTAATTTTGGTCTATAATCTCGGCCAGCATATTTTTAGTGTTGGTTTTCCAAACCTCATTACCAATGCCGCCTCGGCACCAGGGAAGTTCATCCCAAACCAATAAACCTAATTCGTCGCAGGCTTTATAAACTTCCGGATCTTGCGGATAATGGGCTAAACGGACAAAATTTGCACCCATTTCTTTTATTGATTTCATATCTGCCCAATGCTGTTCGTTGCTCATGGCAGCGCCAACTCCGGCTTGTTCTTCATGACGGTGTGTACCGCGAATAAGCAGACGTTTTCCGTTAAGGAAAAAGGGGCCGTGATCTTTAAATTCAAACCATCTAAAACCTACTTTTTCGGCAACGCTGTCTTTAATTTGATTTTTTTCAGATAAAACAGCGGTTAGTTTGTATAAATTCGGTTTTTCGGTATCCCAAAGTTCCGGGTTTTTGATGTTTTCAAAAGTGATGGTCGAAGTTTTATCAGTAACCGGAATTGTTTTACTTGCTACTTTTTTTCCTTTCGGATTTTTTAAAGTAACCGTCAATGATAAATCCTTTGAATTATCTGGATTTACAAAAGAAGAAACAATTTGTACCGAAGCTTTTTTAGCAGAAACTTCCGGAGTAGTGATTTTTATATTTTCGATATGATTTTTGTATTTTGAAACCAGCCAGACATCGCGCGTGATACCGCCGTAAATAAAGAAATCACTTTTTTGAGACGGGATAATTTCGATATCATAACTATTGTCCACACGAACAAAAATCTCATTATTTCCTTCCTTAATCAAATTTGTAATATCGATTGAAAAACCAATATATCCGCCAATATGTGATCCGGCTTCTTTACCGTTTACATAAACTTTGGTCGTTACGTTTGATCCTTCAAAGTATAAGGAATAAACCTTGTTTTTGTCGATCTGTGTGATATTTAATTTTTTTTGATACCAGCTTGCATCGCGCCTGTAGCCCGGAACTAAATCGGTTGCATCTTCGGCATTCCAGGTATGCGGTAAGTTCAGAGAAACCCAGTTAGAAGCTTTTTGCGCTTCGGTCAGGTTTGGAGTATGATTTTCTAAATAAAGCCAGTTGTCGTTAATATTCATCTTTGTCTGAGCAAAACTGCTGCTCAGACAAATCTGAAAAAAAACAAAAAGCGCAAAAATTGAAAATGTATTGTTTTGATATAATGAGTTCTTCATAAGTTTTTTTAGGTTCTGAGGTTCTAAGATGCTGAGGTTCTAAGATACTGAGGTGCTGAGGCTGGAAACCTTAGTCCCTCAGTATCTTAGCACCTCAGTCCCTTAACTTACTTTCGTCTTAATAAAGCTTCCAAAAAATAGTAATCGGCGTAGATTATTGGTTCGTCAATTTCGTCATGTTTCGGCCAGTTTCCGGTACTGTGATCAAATAAAAACGGCGCTTTGATTTTAGTATCTAAAACATATTTGTCGGTTTGTACCGAAGCCATCAGCTTATCAGCGAAAGCCAAATAACTGTTATTTTTTGTATAACCATATAATTCATATAAAGCAGATGCCATAACCATTGCAGCCGAAACATCTCGTGCCGCATTTGGAATACCTGGATCTTTAAAATCCCAATACGGAATTCCGTCTTCCGGCAGGTTTTTATTGGTCATAAAAAACTTTGCTGTTCCTTCGGCTTGTTTCAAATAGGCCGGATCTTTGGTATATCGATATGACATTGTAAATCCGTAAACCGCCCAAGCCTGACCGCGTGCCCAAACCGAATCGTCGTTATAACCCTGAAGTGTGGTTTTCTTTCTGACTTCGCCAGTATTCGGATTATAATCGATAACGTGGTAACATGAATTGTCTTCTCTAAACTGATTTTTCAATGTTGTGTTAGCGTGTTTAATAGCAACGTCACGGTATTTTGGATTTCCTGATATTTTAGATGCTTCAAAAAGCAGTTCCAGATTCATCATATTGTCGATGATTACCGGATAATCCCAGATTTCCTTGTTGAAATCCCAAGAACGAATCGAACCCACTTTTGGATTAAACCTTGTGCATAAAGTTTCGGCGCCTTTAACAATTACGGCTTCATAGTCTTTCTTGTTTTCCACTTTCAGCGCTTCTCCAAAACTGCAAAACACTTTAAAACCTACGTCATGCGAATTGCTATTAACGCTTTCCTTTTTACTGAAAGGAGTCCATTTTTGAGCTTTTTCTTTGTATTTAGAATCGCCTGTAAGACGGTATAACTGCCAAAGATTTCCGGCAAAAAAACCGCTGGTCCAGTCTCTCGATGGTACTTTGCGAATCTCAAGGGTTTTAATATTCATGCTTCTCGGCATCGACATAGAATCGACCGGGTAATCGAGGAGCATTTTGTAACGCGTTTCAAGTAAATTATTTGTCGCCGTTGTACTTTTTGTTTGAGGATTAACCCCAGATTTGCATGCTGTTGCAAGCGATGCAAACCCAAGGATTAAAATGAAACTAACTTTATTCATATTACTAATTAATCTTTATTTTTAGTTTCTATACTAAAATGTTATACGCGGATTGTACGGATTCTCTATCGTAGTCCTGATAGTTATCAGGAGCTGATTTTGCATGGATTTTTTTATTTCACGCAGATTTAAAAAGATTTTGGCAGATAAAGCGGATTAAAAAAAACAATTTTAATCAGCTTAAATCTTTTTAAATCTGCGTGAAACCTAATTATACGCAACGTGATTAAAAAATCCGTTTCATCCGGGTTCAATACTAATTGTGCTAAATTAATAACCAGGGTTGTTTGGTTTTAGATTCGGATTAATAGCCAATTCTGTTCCTGGCAATGGCCATAAATAATCTTTGTTTGGATCGAAATTAGCGTGCGGTTCTAAACCAGACGGGCCAAAAACTTCTAAACCAATTTTAAGCCTTTTAATATCATACCATCTTACATATTCAAATGCCAGTTCTAATCTTCTTTCGTCAATAACCATTTTTCTAAAATCGGCCTGAGAAAGTCCCGGAGTTACGTTTGCCGGAAAAGAAACCAGTTTTCCTGCTTTGTTTCTGGCTCTGGCACGAACACGGTTTACATAACCATCTGCCTCTGTAGTTCCCGGAGTGATTTCGTTTAATGCTTCGGCAGCTGTTAATAAAACTTCGGCAAAACGCATTGTAATGTAGTTGTGCTGAGAAGTTCTTCCGTTAGCACCGGCTTTTCCAGGAAAACGGAAATATTTTGCAATATGCGGACGCGGGGCTTTTTCGTTGTCGCTTGAAGGATAAACCTGCAAAGCACCGCCCGGACCAGTTTTCTTTCTAATAATGGTATCAAAACTTACCGCTCTTCTGTAATCTCTTTGATCCCAGGTATTAAATACTTTTAAGGAAGGAACTGCGACTGAGAATCCTTGTCCGTAGCTGTAACTGTCATCTTTTAAAGATCCTGTAAAAAACGCGGTATAATCCTGGCCGTAATTTCCTGATGTTAAGTTGTTAAAATCAACTGTAAAAAGCGGTTCTTTTAAAGATGCCGTTTTTGTAGCGTTAAATAAATCCTGAAAATCAGCATCTAAACCTAAACCAAATTTTGTTTCGTTTGTAATTACATATTTAGCTTCGTCGTATGCTTTCTGAAAATTTCCTAAAGTCAGGTAAACAGAGGCTAAATATCCGGCCGCAGTGCCTTTACCCGGAACAGCTTTTACTTTTGGTTTATCTTCAAGCCATTGTTTTGCAAACTCTAAATCGGCAATGATTTTTGGATACACATCTGCTTCTTTGGTTTTGCTCATAGAGTTGATCTGAGAAACATCGTTTACAACAAAATCAATGTAGGGAATGTCTCCAAAAAGACGTACTAAATGATAATAGGTAAATGCTCTTGCAAAATAAGCCTGAGCTACAATTGCGTTAACTTTTGCAGGATCTCCCGGTGTTTTCTTAGCACCTTCAATTGCCTGATTAGCTGCTGTAATAATTACATACGATTGGGGCCAAAAGTTTGCTACAAGCGCGTTGGTATCGTTCATAGACATATCGTTTACATCGATACGCGCAGCCTGTGTTGTTCTGTCGCCAATATCGGCCATGTCATCGCGAAGCATTAAAGCAATTGTAAATTCTCTTCCCCAGTAATTATTATGGGCAATGTTTGCAAAAGCACCATTTACAGCGGCTTGCAAATCGTCTGTATTGTTAAAGAAGTTCGCCGGACGAATAATTCCTACCGGTTTTTCTTCCAGATCAGAACAGCTGAAAAAAGCGAGTGTTCCGAAACAAAGAAAAGCTATATATTTTTTCATAATATTTTTATTAGAACTAGTTGGATGTAATTAATTTCAATACATAAAATCTATCCCGAGGCTTCGGGACTATGTGTTTAACATTAAATCCAAAGAGGTTATTAGATTAAAATTTTAAATTGAATCCTGCTGTAAACGTTCTTACGTTTGGATATCCTCCATAATCCAATCCTAAATTGGTATTACTTCTTGAGTTGGTATCGTTCAGGTAGTTCGTTTCAGGATCTGAACCCGGATAATTGGTAATTGTCCAAAGGTTTTGCGCACTGATGTAGAAACGAACTTTGCTTAATCCTAATTTCGAAACCACTTTTTCATCTAAACTATATCCTAAAGAAACATTTTTCAAGCGGATGTAACTTCCATCATAAACAAATCTTGAAGTGATTCTTTTCGTTCTTGCTGCATTTGCCGGAACATTTGTATCCGTATTAGTAGGCGTCCAGGCGTCTAAAACTTCAGTTGTAGCATTATTGTTTCCAGAAGCCAGTTCCATTAAAGTATAGTTCAGGATTTGATTTCCTTGTGAACCCTGAAAGAAAATATTCAGATCCAGATTTTTATAGGTAAAATCGTTGTTGAAACCAAAGATGAAGTCAGGATTTGGATTTCCGATAATCGTTTTATCCTGAGAATCCAGTTTTCCGTCGCCGTTTACATCTCTGAATTTTTCACCTCCCGGAGCAGTTTCAAAGTTTCCTGGCAATACTGTTTCTCCCTGCTGTATTACGCCATCATAAATAAATCCGAAGAAAGATCCAACCGGCTGTCCAACTCTTAAAATCTGAGATTCAGTTGCTAAGAAATGACCCGGAGCAGAATTGATTAAAAGATCTTTGTTATCTGCTAATTTTAATACTTTGTTTTTGTTTGAAGAAATATTAAAGTTTGTCGACCATGTAAAATCAGGACCAGTAAAGTTTCTTGAAGTGATACCCAATTCCCATCCTTTATTTTCTAATTCACCCACGTTTTGAAGCTGTGAAGCAATTCCTGAAACTCCCGGAAGTGGTCTGTTAAACAATAAATCTTTAGTAATCGTTTTATAATAATCGGCAGTAATGCTGATTCTGTTATCAAATAAACCTAAATCAATACCATAATCCTGCTGATACGAGGTTTCCCATTTTAGGTTTGGATTATCAAGTGAAGTTAACTGTACAGCGTTTGTAATCACGTCACCGCTTACATAATAAATTTCAGAAAATCTGGAAAGAGTAGAGTAGGCGCCAATAGAAGGATTTCCTGTTGCTCCGTAACTAGCTCTTAACTTAAGGTTTGAAACCGTTTTACTGTCTTTTAAGAAATTTTCTTTACCAATATTCCATCCAACAGCTCCAGAAGGGAAAGTTCCGTATTTGTAGTTTTGGCTAAAGCTTGAAGAACCATCTCGTCTGGCAGTAAACGTAAACAGATATTTATCGTCGTAATCAAAGTTTAACCTTCCAAAAGCAGAAATTAATTCTGTTTCAGATAAACCTGATTCCGGTTTTAAGAAAACAGTTCCGGCACCCAGATTTCTATACGAATTGGTATTGGTTAAAAATCCTCTGGAAGCGGCATACGAGTTTTCGTTTTTGTTTTTTTGATATGAATATCCAGCCAAAACCGTTAACATACCTTTTGAGATTACTTCACGTTTGAAAGTCAGATAATTTTCTGTAAGGAAAGAAGAAAATCTGGTATTGTTTACAGAAGCTTCTCCTTTGATATTTTTTCCGGCAATTAAAGTAGACGGAATAAATCTTCCGGTCTGCGAATTATTATCAGTTAAACCTAAAGTTGTTTTAAAGTCAAGGTCTTTTGTAATTTGATACTGCGCAAAGAAATTATTTCGGTTTACAATAGAAACAGTTTCCAGAATATTTTCCATAGCTGTTGCATACGGATTGTCAATATCATCTCCAATTGGAGCGGTTGTGGTATAAGTACCGTCTTCGTTATAAATTCCTTTATCCGGCATAAAACGATACGCTGCTGCAATTACACCTGCAGCTCCTGTTCCTCCGGCACCTGTCTGGCTGATGATTCCTTCTTTGTTCTGTTTGCTGGTAAAAGTATTTAAACCCACTTTTAATTTAGGAGACAAATCGGCCTCAAGATTACTTACAATGGTATATCTGTCAATTCCAGAATTGATTACAACTCCGTTTTGATTAAAATAAGTTCCAGACACATAATATCTCACATTTTCAGATCCGCCTGAAAAAGATAACTGCGTATTCGAAATCATTCCGTCGCGATAAATTACATCCTGCCAGTCTGTATTTGCCGGACCTTGTGTATGCGTTGTAAAACTTTTACGGTAAGCTGCAAACTGATCGGCATTTAATAAATGCAGTTTATTATTTACAGATTGTACCGAAGTAGAATTGCTGAATTCAATTACTGGTTTTCCAACTTTTCCTTTTTTGGTAGTTACCATAATAACCCCGTTTGAACCTCTTGAACCGTAAATTGCAGTCGCCGAAGCATCTTTTAAAACTTCAATCGAAGCAATGTCCTGCGGAGCCGGCATAGAAACACCTGCAAAACCATCAACCACAACAAGCGCATCACCGCTTGCATTGATAGAAGTTCCCCCGCGAACCCTTATTTTTACAGGAGCGCCCGGTTCACCACCATTATTGGTCATTACAGAAACACCCGCTGCACGGCCTTGTAAAGCCTGTTCTGCATTTAAAACAGGAAAAGAAGTCAGTTCTTTTGCCGTTACAGAAGATACAGATCCTGTAATGTCACTTTTTTTACGGGTTCCATAACCTACTACAATAACTTCATCAAGTGCTTTTGTATCTGGTTTTAAACTTACATTGATAATACTTTTGGCTCCAACCGGAATTTCTACAGTTTGAAACCCGACAAAATTGAAAACTAAAACAGCATTTTTTTCTCCTACAATTACAGTGTAATTTCCATCCATATCGGCTGTTGCTCCAACAGACGAATTTTTAATATAGACATTAGCACCAGGAAGTCCAAGCAAATCTTCGCTCGAAGTGATTTTTCCAGTCACTTTTCGTTCCTGTGCGTGCATCACAATATTTACCAGTAAAAAAGATACCAGTAAACACCATTTAAACGATTTGATTTTTCGGTCTGTACACATTCATTTTTTGGTTTTAAAGGTTAATGTTAGATAAAGTAGAAAAGCAATAAACTCATTCCGATTATGATAATGACAAACAAAATTTGCAGTAATAAGAAGTTTGTTTTTTTGATTTTCATATCGCAAATGTATACGCCGAAAACGATATAGAAATACAAAAAAGGGTATCCAATAATACAGATACCCTTTTTTAACCCTTTAAAACAGTGGATTTTTTAAATTATGACCGAAGATTTATAAAATTTGTCGGAGTATTGTGACGGAGTTTCTCCATACTTTTTCTGAAAGCATTTGCTAAAGTATTTCGGATTGTTGAAACCGACTTTATAACTGATTTCTGAAACGGTTAATTTGTTTTGTTCTAATAATTGAGCCGCACGTTTTAACCTGATTTCATGAATAAATTCATTTGGCGTGCAATTCGTCCAAGCTTTGATTTTTAGAAATAACATCGTTCGGCTTACGCCCAGTTCTGAACAGAAAAACGGAATATCAAATTGTTCGTTAGAAATGTTTTCTTCCACAATTTTAAATGCCTTTTTCAATAATTCTTCATCCAGAGAAGAAACCGTGATTTCTGACGGAATAAAACTATCCTCGCTTGAAAACTTGATTTTTAAACGTTCAGTCGTATTCAGAAGGTTTTTAACGCGAAGCCTGAATTCCATTAAATTGAATGGTTTACTGATGTAATCATCGGCACCGCTTTCCAGTCCTTCAAATTTATAAACCAATGAAGATCTGGAAGTCAGCAAAATTACCGGAATATGACTGGTTTTGATGTTCTCTTTGATTTTTGAACACAATTCAGTTCCCACCATTTCAGGCATAATAACGTCGCTGATAATTAAATTTGGAACAAACTTTAAAGCTTTTTCTAAAGCAATTTTACCATTTTCTGCTTCAGTAATGTTATAATCTTTTTTGAGAAGATTTTTCATGAACTTTCTCAAAACCTTATGATCTTCAACAATTAAAATAGTCTGCTTTTCTTCGTTTACAATTAAATCTTCGATGTCTTCATGTTCAGTAATTTCCGAAGGTTCTAATTGAGCTGCATATTGTTCAATATCATCACTGATTTTAAAATCAGGTATAATTTCGCTGTCAAGGAGATGTTCACGTCCAAGCGGTAATGTTACTTTAAAAATAACGCCTCCAGTGGTTTTGTTTGTAACGTCGATTTTCCCTTTATGCAGTTCCACAATGTTTTTTACAATCGAAAGCCCAATTCCGGTGCCTTTATTATAGTTTTTCTGAACTTGATTATGGGTTGGAACTTCAAAAAACAAATCAAAAATTTTATCGATATGTTCTTCTGAGATTCCTACTCCTGAATCTTCGACAGCAATAAACAGATTCTGCTGGTCGTGATTGATTTTAATTTTTATCGAGCCGCCTTTTGGAGTATATCTAAAAGCATTTGATATCAAATTGTAAAACACACGCTCGAGTTTGTAACGGTCAAAATAAACCAGAATTTCTTCGTTCTCAGTTTCAAAACTGTAATCGTAACCGCCGTCTTTGGCATATTCAATAAAAGACAAAAAGATTTCTTTGGTAAATTTTACAATATTTCCGTTTGCAGATTCCAGCGTAACCTGATGATTTTCCAGTTTTCTAAAATCCATTAAACGGTTAATCAGACTCAAAAGATGATTCGCGCTTCCTTCAATAACCAGAAGTTTTTTATACATTTCATTGGTTCCGTTATAATCGGCCAGAATTTGCTGTAACGGACCTAAAATAAGAGTTAAAGGCGTTCTGAATTCATGTGAAATATTAGTAAAGAAATCCAGTTTTAATTTGTTGTTTTCTTCAATTCGCTGCGTTTCCAGATATTCCAGTTCAAGTTTTTGTTTCAGTCTGGCTTTCGATTTCATAATCCAGATTAAACCGTATAAGCCCAAACCAATCACGATTCCGTATAATAAAAATGCCCAGATACTGCGCCACGGAGCCGGATTTACAATTACCGTTAAAGTGGTTGGAGTCTGATTCCATACTCCGTCATTATTTGCGCCGCGGACTTCAAATGTATAAGTTCCAGGATTTTGAATTGCAAAATTGGCTTCGCTGTTTTTAGTTGTCGTCCAGTTATTTTCTAAACCAGTTAAACGATAACTGTATTGGTTGTTTTTTGATCGAATGTAATTTGGAATCGCAAAACTAATCGAGAAATTCGCTTTGTCATAATCGAGAGTAATGGTGTTGGTAAAACCAATGCTCTGCTCTAAAATACCGTCTTTATCATGCGCATTTACGGTTTCATTTTTAATTTTTAAATTAGTAATTAAAACCTGAGGCGCATAATTGTTCAAGGAAATTTTGGTTGCATCAAAAAACGTTGCGCCCGAAGGACTCCCAAAATAAAATTGATTTGATCCTAATTTTAAAGCCGAATTATCATTAAATTCATTACTTGCCAAACCGTCTTTTTGGTCATAAATTACAACCGTCTTTTTAATTGTGCTGTATTTAATAATTCCCTGATTTGTACTGATCCAAAGGTTTTTCTCGTCATCTTCTAAAATAGAGTGGATAGAAGTAATGATGGTATTTCCGATTCTAAGATTGATTTGGCTGAATTTTTTCCCATCAAAATAATACAAACCTTTTGCTTTTGTTCCAACCCAGATTTTATTTTGAGAATCCTCAAACAAAGTCAGAATATCATCACCGGACAAAGAAGAATGGTTGTAAAAGAAATGCTGTATCGTATATTTTTTAGGATTGAAATTTCGAAGTGAAATACGATTCAAACCATTTTGTGTTCCCAGCCAGATTGAATTTTGTTTATCGATTAAAATACTGCGAACCATATTATTGGTCAGGAAAACGGGTTTAGTGTTGTCATTGCCAATAATCTCAAATGTTTTGTTCTCGGTATCGTAACGAATTAAGCCTTTTCCAAAAGTTCCAATCCATAAAATTTTATTTTCTGATTTAAGCGAATAAACACCGCTTTCCTTTAAAAATTCGGTTAAGTCAGGAGTAATTCTGTTGTCTTCAATTCGTTTCGAAACCGTATTGTAAGCTGATAATCCTTTTGAAAAAGTTCCAAACCATAAAATATAATCGTCAGAAAGACACATTGCTTTGATATCATTTTTATTGGTTTGTCCGGTTTTGCTGTTGATGTAGCTTACAGCTTCGGTATTTTTATTGAAAATCGTAATTCCGCCGCCTTCAGTTCCAAAATAAATATTCTGGTTTTTATCTGAAATAATAGAACTCACAACATCAAAACTCATCGGAATCTTTTTCGAGTTTTGATTGTAGTTAGAGAAATTTACGTTTGAAATATCCCAAAGGTTTACGCCTTTGTAATAACAGCCAATCCAGATCGACCCTTTTTTATCCATAAAAACCGACTTTACTTTGTCGATTCCGTTGTTGTTATTGGTATTGTTAATTTTCTGCAGACTTTTATCTTGTCCCAAAATATAAATTCCGTCGTAAGCTCCAATCCACAAAGAACCTTGGTTGTCAATTACTAATGAGCGGATATCAGTATTTATTTCGCGGTATTTTTCGGCTGATAAAAAAGAAACAAAAGATTTTTGTTTTTGATCAAATTTTAAAAGTCCTTTGTTTTTTGTTCCAACCCATAAACAGCCGTCTTTTTCTTCGATTACCGATTGTACGTTTAATAAATCAGACGCATTTAACGGATAATTTTTAAAACTTAATTTTCCGTTTTTTCGACTAGTTAACTGGCACAATCCTTTTGTTGTTCCAATCCAGACAGCTCCATTTTTTGTTTTTATAATGCTCAGAATATTATTGCTTGGAAGAGTAGAAGCATCATCATCTGAATGAAAAACTGAAGTAAACAATCCCGATTTTTTGTTGTAAATCGTTAGTCCTTTTGAAGTTCCAAACCACATTTCGCCGCCAATTTCCTTAATACTCCAAACAGCATTATTGCTTATTGTATGATTGGTTTTAGTATGAAGATATCTTGTAAAACGATTTGAAACAGGATCGTAACAGTTTAGCCCATTGTAAGTTCCTACCCAGATTTTTCCTGAGTTGTCTTCTTCAATGGCTAAAATATCATTGTTGCTGATTGAATATTTATTAGAAGCTTCATTCCTAAAAATAGTAAATCGGCTGCCATCGTATTTATTTAGACCATCGCGGGTTCCAAACCACATCTGCCCAAATTTATCCTGATGGATGGCAATAACAGAACTCTGCGAAAGTCCGTCTGTAGTAGAAAAGTTTTTAAGTCGGTATTTATTTTGGGAAAACAAATTCCCAGAAACAAAGACAAATAATAAAAGAGCTATTTTAAGTTTCATAGCACACAGATTTATGTTGTGAATTGAGTTTCTCGCAGAGTAGCAAAAGTTTTCTTTTTTAATTTTCCCATTGCGACTTAGCGGCTTTGCGAGATTAATTTTTAAACACATAGAAACATAGATTTTTCTTTTTATAAACAAGACTTTTAAAAAACTAGTTTTTCACACATAGCTTTCACGCAAAACCTATGATTTTTTATGCAAGTGAAACGCCTTTTTACGCTCTTAAAAGCTATGTTTCTATGTGTTTAAATTTATTTTTTCAAACGTTTATTTAATTGATAATCATACAGCGAAGGAATCTTCTCAATTGGCATGTTTAAAAATTCAATGTAGGGATCAATGTCGTATTTGATTTCAAATTTTGCATTTCCGTGAACACCAATAATTCTGGCTAAAGCGCCGTCTTTCATTCCGTACAATAAAACGGGTTTTGATGTATCTGGATTTTCAACCTGAACATTTAAATTCCAAAAAGTACTGAAAGGTCCGTGAGAAGGTTTCCAGTAATCAGCGCCTCCGCCGCCAAACAATGCGTAACTATTGTTTTTATTGGCTTTTACATGAACCGTAATATTATCAAATAAATTTTGATGATTGGCTCCAGAGTGCTGATCTAAAACAGGATCTGTAAATATTTCGCAGTTTTGATAGACATTTTTAGTAGCAAAAGTGTTGAAACTTAATGGGTGAACGGCTGAATTGTAAATTTTCAAATTCTTAACCAGAATATTATGCACACCGCCTAATGTTACTGTATAATGCGCTAAGTGCGGCCCATCTGTCGTAATATCCTGAATGGTAACGTTAGAAACTTCTTCAGCAAGAATGCCACTGTCGGCATTGGTGATTTTTACATCTTTAACCCAGCTGTTAAAAAGACGGGTCAGGAAAATACCGTTATTTCCGGGTTCAACATGATGTGCGACGCTGGGAATATCAGAAAACGTAAAACGAAGATGTTCGATTCCAACTTCATTTAAATGTTTCCATTCGACTAATTGCGCCTGATAACTTGGTTTTATTGAAATGGTTAAAGGTGTTTTTAAAGTAATTTTAGAGCCAGAGATTTTGGTTATTTCAACCTGCTGTCTCACGATAGGAAGTTTGGGAAATTTCCAATGATGTGAACCCGGTTTTACTTTAGCTCCCTGATATAGATCGTTGATGATTTCGCCATTTTCGCCGTCTTTATTAAACAATTGCAATTCGACAACGTCGCCGGCTTTTAATCCTTTTACATCAGAAACCGTAATAATATGTTCGCCTATTTTTCCTGAACTCACTTTCGCCAACGGACTGGATTCTGGTTCATATTTATCTAAATACGATTTTACACGTTCACCCGGAACCTGCGTCCAGATAAAACCTCCTGACCATGCATATTGTGAAAAAGGAAGATCAATATTGTTTTCTGGTTCGCGTTGTCTTTTATCAAAAGTGGTTAAGTATTCGCGAAGTTCAGCCAAAACTTCAGAATCTTTAAGATACATCATGGGCCTTGGACAGTAAATTTCGGTTCCGTTTTCGTTAGAACCAGCGCCTCGAAGTACAAAATTGCTTCGTTCGATATACAAAATATCGCTTAGAATAATTCGTCCTGCCGGCAATTGCAGAATTACATTTCCTTCAACAGCATTTGCTGCTTTAAAGGCTTTTAAAAGTGCTTTTGAATCGTCTAATTCGTCATTGGCTTTTACTCCAAAATCTGCTGCGTTAATAATTTTTCCGGCAGTTTCAGGAATTGGGCTTTCGCCGAAATGATAGCCTGCATAGCTAAAATCCGGAAGATAATTAGTTTTGGGTGAAGTAATAATTTTTGGTATTTCCTGCGCCAATATGGTATTCATAAAAAAGCCACAGGAGATAATAATGGCTTGGCGAATCATGGTTTGTGGTTTTGTGGTTAGTTAGTTTTTTGTTTGATTTTGCCACCAAGGCGCTAAGGCACGAAGTTTTTTTAGCCACAGATTAAAAGGATTAAAAAGATTTTTGTTTCACGCTCCCGATAGCTATCGGGAGCGTGAAACAAAAAAATAAAAAACTTCGTGCCTTAGCGCCTTGGTGTCAAAACCAATTATAAAGATCGTTTGATCCCTAATTCCAGTCCGCGCAGTTCTGCCAGTCCTCTTAAACGACCGATAGCAGAATAACCCGGATTTGTTTTTTTCTTTAAATCATCCAGCATTTGGTGTCCGTGATCCGGACGCATTGGTAATTTGCTGTTATTTCTTTTTTCGACTTCAAGAATTGCTTTTACAACTTCGTACATATCAACATCGCCTTCCAAGTGATTGGCTTCGTAAAAGCTTCCTTCTTCATCGCGTTGTGTACTTCTTAAATGGATGAAATTCATTTTATCGCCATGACGTCTTACAATTCCCGGTAAATCATTATCGGCACGAACACCGTAAGAACCTGTACACATTGTAAACCCGTTTGATTTAGATGGAGCAGCGTTCATTAACTCGATCAAATCTTCTTCGGTGCTTACAACTCTTGGCAGGCCTAAAATTGGGTAAGGAGGATCATCTGGATGAATTGCCATCAAAACACCTTTGCTTTCTGCAACCGGAATAATTTCTTTTAAAAAATGAAAAAGATTATTCTTTAAAGCCTGTCTGTCAATATGATTGTAAGCACTTAAGGTTATTAAGAAATCTTCTACCGTATACGCTTCTTCGGCACCCGGAAGTCCGGCAAGAATGTTTTGCTGCAATTTAACTTTATCTTCGGCAGTCATCGCCTCAAAATAGCTTCTTGCTTTTTGTTTTTGTTCATCAGAATATTCGTTTTCTGCGCCTGGTCTTTTTAAAATGAACAATTCAAAAGCTGCAAATGCATTTATATCAAAACGAAGTGCTTTTGATCCGTCTTCAACAGTATAGGATAAATCGGTTCTTGACCAGTCTAAAACAGGCATGAAATTATAACACACACATTTGATACCGCATAAAGCCAGATTACGAATGCTTTCTTTATAATTTTCAATGTATTGAATGTAATTTCCAGTCTGTTTTTTAATGTCTTCATGAACCGGAATACTTTCTACAACTGACCACGTTAATCCCGAAGCACCTTTTTTAGGATCGCCGTCCTGATGTTCGATTTCAACTTTTCTTTTGATAATTTCATCAATACTCCAAACTTCTCCGTTTGGAATATGGTGTAAAGCTGTTACAATTCCGGTTGCTCCGGTTTGTGCAATATCTTGTAAAGAAACAGGATCATTTGGTCCGAACCATCTTAATGTTTGTTCCATTGTGTATTATGTTGTTTTGTGAGTTAGTTTTTAGATACTTGTTGCAGCAAAACCGCCGTCAACTTTTAAGATAGTTCCTGTTACGAATTTTGACATATCGCTGCATAAAAACAAAAGTGCACCATCAATATCTTCTGGAGTTCCAAATCTTCCCATTGGCGTGTGATCGATGATTTTTTCACCTCTTGGAGTTAATTTTCCTTCCGGAGTTAATAATAAAGCACGATTTTGTTCTCCAATGAAAAAACCTGGTGAAATAGCGTTTACACGAATTCCTTCACCATATTTTTGGGCTAATTCAACTGCCATCCATTGCGTGAAATTATCAATCGCCGCTTTTGAAGCCGAATAACCTACAACTCTCGTTAAAGGCCTTTGTGCCGAAGCCGATGAAATGTTGATGATATTTCCTTGTTTTTGTTTAGCAAATAACTCTGCAAAAACCTGAGTAGGAAGCATGGTTCCAATGATATTCAAATCGATTACTTTTTGTAAATCATCGCTTTTCATATCATAAACTGCCTGATCCGGCTGGATAGTCGCTCCCGGCATATTTCCGCCGGCTGCGTTAATCAAAATATCAAGACGTCCGTATTTTTCAACAATAAAATCTCTTACTTTTTCTACTTCTTCTTTATTTAAAACATTGGCCTGAACCGCAAAACCTTGTCCGCCGTTTGCTTCAAGAGTTTTTACAGTGCTTTCGGCTTTTTCAAGTGACTGCGAAACGATTCCCACAATAACGCCTTGTTTTGCTAATACATTTGCAAAATTGCTTCCTAAAACTCCGGCACCTCCCGTAATCAGAGCAATTTTTCCTTTTAAATTGAATATTGAATCCATTTTTAGTTTAAATTTTCAATACTTTAAAATCCCAAATTCCAATTTGGAAAATAAAGTATGGTTATGGTTTAGTTTACTATTTAAATTTTTACTTTAAAAACAAGTTTTTTCAGAAAACCTTCGCCAATCATGGCTGCGTGAACATCTTCTGGATATAAAATCGCAAATTGTTTTTCCTGAAGCTCAAAAAACATATCTGGTTTATCATGAAAAAAACGAACGTCTTTTTCATCGCTGTAATCTCCATTTGGGCTTATGCATTTTTCTCTTGGTTTCCATGCAAAAGTTTCCGGACCTTGTATTGAAATCTGAATGTCAATGTTTTTGTCATGGCATTCAAATCCTTTTATACTTTCTTCTCTCGAACTTCCGTCGCCGTGTATTACGATTAATTTTAAACCTTCGGTTATTTCAATAACGCCGGCTTCAAGACTGGCGATATCGGTTTGGTTTACATATTCAAAAGCTTTTTGAAAATTTGGATGCAGTCTGTAGTATTTTGCTGCATTATGTACTGAATCTATTATCATTTGGTTTAAGTTTATCTTGATTATTAAGGCGTATTTTGAATAAAGAATACAAAAAAATAAAATTATTTTTACAATTTGTGTAATTTTACGTGTACGCACACGGTATTTTACAAATGTATGTAAATTGTGATGTAAAACAACTTATTTTTGCTAAAAAAATATAATTTTACAAAGGAGCTTTTATTATTTTAACTTAAAAAGAATCAATATCATAACAATTAAAAAAATAGCCGAATTGGCAAATGTTTCTCCCGGAACTATTGACAGGATTATTCATAAACGCGGACAGGTGGCTCAGGAAACTGTAGACAAGGTTAATGCGATAATTGAAGAGTTTGGTTATAAGCGAAATATCCTGGCTAGTAATCTGGCTTTAAACAAAAAATTTCATTTTGCGGTTTTTCTTCCTAAGTCCGAAACTTTGGAATATTGGCAGAGCCAGACGGACGGAATCGAAAAAGCAGCTTTGGAATTTGGTAAATTCGGTATTGTATTGGATTATTTTTTTTACGATTATAATCTGGCTTCTTTTAAGGAATCTGTCAAAAAAGTGATGGAATTTGACTGCGACGGTTTGTTGTTTGCGCCTATTTTTTATGAAGATTCGGTTCGGTTTTTAAAAGAATACGAAAGCAAAAACATTCCGATTGTAATGATCGATTCGAATATTTCTGAAGAAAATGAACATGCTTATGTTGGTCAAAATGCTTTTCAGAGTGGTTATTTAGCCGGAAGACTCATCAGCTTTGCCGTTAAAAATGAAAGGCATGTTTTGATTTTTAAAATTACCCGCGAAATCGAAAGTACATCAGTTTATCAGCAGAGAATTAAAGGATTTTATTCGTATTTTAAAGATCATGATGAATTGACGAATTTTAATTTTTCAGAATTCACTTTAAAAGATTCCGGAATCGACCAGCTGAATCTTGAAATGTTTTCTGGGGTAAACAGCATTTTTGTACCCAATTCGCGAGCGTATATTGTGGCCGAATTTTTAGAAAAGAACAACATAAAAGGTGTTCGAATTATTGGTTTTGATTTGCTTAAAGAAAATATTGAATACCTAAATAAAGGCGTTATTGATTTCTTAATTAACCAAAGACCCGAAGATCAGGGGTATATGGGAATTAATTATTTGTATAAAAAACTGGTGCTGCAGGAAGATACAGAACGCACAAATTATATTCCGCTGGAGATTATTTTAAAAGAAAATTATTTTCCTGCTAAGAAGTGATTTAATTTAGCTCACAGATTTTACGGATTAAGCAGGTTTATTTTAAATGGATCTGCGTCAATCCGTTTCATCCGTAAAATCCGCAGGCTAAATAATTATCATAGCCCGTGGTTTCAACCAGGGGAACACAATAATAGGTATAATTTACATTGCGCCCAATGGTTGAAACCATTGGCTATGTTCAATTTCAGAAGGGAAATCTTAGTTTCTTAGCAAATTAGTGGCAATGATTATTATTTCTTAATCTTCACAATCAATGGATTGTTGATTTTTTCTGCAAAAGAACTTAGATATTTTTCCCATTCTTGTTTGGTTTGAAACAGACTTCCTTTTTTCCATCCAAAACCAACATAATAGATGGCTTTATTGTTTTTAACAGCAATGTTTCCGTAAAGATTGCTTAAATCTTTTTCATTTGTTACATGATGGTCAAAACTCAGCAAAGTGTTTTTTGAAGCCACTAAACCAGTTCCTATTTCAGAATCATCAATAGGTTCCCAATAGCTTAACCAGCCTTCTTTTAAATTAGTTCCAATTGTTCCTTTTTTATCATGAAGAGTTAATCCGGCTGCAATTTCCTTAGTTCCTGTAATATTGATTTCAAAGCGGGAAAGCTGGCTTCCGTAATCTAAGCTTATTAGTTTTGATTCGGTTATTTTATTTCCTTTGGCGTCCCAGTCAGCATAAGTTAAAATAAAACTCGTTCTAATTGGACCGGTTGTAATTGTTTTCCAGCTTATGAAATTTTTCGAGAAATAATACTTTTCGTCAGCTTTTACCGCAATTCCGCCCACACCACGGCTGTCTCCAACATGAAAATTATCCAGACCTTCACCAGTATCTTTATGATACGTTCCTGTTCCGTTAGCGGCTTTTTCGTACCACTTGTTGATAATTGGATAATCGACTCTTTTCAGCCAGGCATCAATACCGCTTGTTAAAGTACCTCCGGGAATTTTATCTTCGACCATTTTTTGAGCCACAGGACCATAAGTTCTAAAAGCGACTTTGTTGTTTTCCCAGGCATAATCGTCTGTACGTTCCGGAACAAAGCGCGAATAGCAGTTAATTTCTTTTGAAGGTGAAGGATTCGCACCAGCTAAAACTTCAAAATCTTGTTTAGAAGATGCTTTGATCTTTGGCTGAAACAACAAAACATCTGCCGTTCCGTCTCCGTCATTGTCTACAGTCTGGGTTTCTAAAAATGAATTACTGCCCAGATCTTTAACAGCATAATTTTCAAGTTTTGAATCGGCTGTTAATCCAAGATTTTTTTTTGTTAGTTCTACAGTTTCAAATTCTCTGTCAGTTTTTAAATTATTGCTGATCGTAATAATTTTATTTTGAGACTGAACCGTAAAAGTTCCTGCCAGAATTGCGATTGATAAAAAATGTTTTTTCACAATATGAATATTTTAAATTTCTGCTTTTTTTTATTTCATAAAAATACGAATCTAAAAGATTGTTTAAATCCATAAATAGGGTAATAATGTACAAGTGTTTGATAATGAATTTTATATAAATGTTTTTTTTAACAGATTATGATTCTTTTCTTTACATTTAATGAATCAATTTTAATACTCTAAAAAGATGAAAAAGAGATATTTATCAATGGTTATTTTTCTTTTGGTTTTTATCAATTCCTGGGCACAGCTAAAAAGTTCAGACGAGTTGAAAGAAAAACTAAAAAAGGTAAACAGCCAGATTGCCGATTCTTTCTTGCGGAAAGATTTTAGTGCTATTACCAATTTGTATGATGATAATGAACCGGCTTGTATGCCTGAATATCATAAAGCTTTGTATACAAAAGAAGATATTAAATCCTATTATCAGCAATGGCTTTCAAAATTTACAATCAATAGTTATAAAAGAGATATCTACGAAATTCAACAAATAGGCAATTATGCCGTCGAAATAGGGACTTTTAATATTCATTCAACAAATCAAAACGGTGCTGTTTTGGTTTATGATGGAAAATATCTGAATGTATGGAAGGTTGAGAAAAATGGAAAACTCATTCTGGAGTCAGAAATCTGGGGAGCGAATAAAGCGATTGACGGTTCTAATTTTGCCTCTATAAAAACGAAAGAAAGTGAAATGCCAAAACCTAAAATAAATAAAACTTTAGAAACCGAAGTGGGTAAACGAAATGAACGCATCGCCGAATTGGTCTCGAAAAGAGAAGGTGAAAAACACGCTGTAGAATTTTTTACAAAAGATGCCATATATCTTACTTATGATGCACCAATGTTTGTTGGAATAGAAAACATTAAGCCTTATTTTGAAGAACATGAAAAGCCAAATGGAGTTTCGATTGATTCAATATCTATTAAGGCAGGAAAAATGATCCCCATTAATAATTTTGTTATTGAATACGGTTATTATTATGTAGATGTTTCCTGGGACAATAAAAAGGGAAGGGCCATTGTAACGGGAAAAAGCACCAACGTTTGGAAAAGAGATGAAAATGGCGTTTTAATGTTGTTCCGTCAGATGGTAAATCATAACTAAATAGTTAAGATTGAAAAAGAATGACGATATTTATACAGTAAGATTAAAAAATAAACAGCAATTGTATGAAACAGAGCGCCGGAATATTAGCATATAAATTTGTAGATAAAACCATTTTTTTCTTTTTGGTTCATCCGGGCGGTCCGTTTTGGAAAAATAAAGATTTAGAAAGCTGGTCAATTCCAAAAGGAGAATTTACTATTGAAGAAGATCCGTTAGAAGCTGCTAAACGAGAATTTGAGGAAGAAACCGGTTTTAAAGTCGATGGAGATTTTATTAAACTCGAATATGTAAAATTGAAGTCGGGTAAAATGGTTCATGCATGGGCTGTCGAATTTGAACTCGATGAATCTTTGATTAAAAGCAATGATTTTGAAATGGAATGGCCTCCAAAATCCGGTAAACTTCAAAGTTTTCCCGAAGTAGACAAAGGTGAATGGTTTCAAAGTGCGGAAGCCATAAAGAAAATAAATCCCGCACAGGCTGATTTTATTGTTCAGATGGTTTCTAAAATTTCGTCTTCACTTTAAATCACAATAACAGCTTTGCAAAATAATTTTTGTACTTTCCATTTTGGTTTACTGCTTATGTTATAAAGTGGTTCTAAAAAGTAAATTAAAAATTATGAATGTAAAATGTATTATTTTCGATTGTGACGGAGTTTTGGTTGATACTGAGAAAATTGGCAACGGAATACTGCTGGCAATGGCTCAGGAACACGGATTCGAAATGGAACTCGAAGATGCATACCGATATTTTAACGGCCGAAATTTAAAAGATTGTTTTCGTCATATTGAAGAAGCAATTGACCAGAAACTGCCTGAAAATTTTGAAACAGAATATCGCGAGAAAAGTTTTGAAGCTTTTAAAACACAGGTAAAACCCATGAAAGGTATTGAAGATTTTATTGTGAAATTAAAAATTCCGTATTGTGTGGCATCAAGCGGACCTGTCGAAAAAATCCGTTTGAATCTAGAAGTGTCGGGATTGATCGACAAATTCGAAAATAAAATATTCAGTTCGTATCAAATTGGCAGCTGGAAACCAGAACCTGGAATTTTTCTGCATGCCGCTCAGCAAATGGGTTTTGATGTAAAAGACTGCATTGTAATAGAAGACAGTAAAGCAGGAGTAAAGGCAGGTGTGAGCGGAGGTTTTAAAGTGTACGGTTTTGTTAATGGTTTTAATAACGAAGATTTAGAAGAAGAAGGAGCCATTTTATTTGACAGCTACGAAGAATTGAGTAAAATGCTGTCAATTTAATTTTAGAAAATAATCTATAAAAAAAGCTGTCCTTTTTGGGGACAGCTTTACATTAGTTGTGCTGTAGTTTAATAATTAATTTATTTTAACCAAATGAGCTTCAATTGCTGCTCTCTGTGGTTCGTATTGTGCCGGAAGTTTTAAGTTTTGGCCTAATTCTTCTAAGCTTTCGTCTACTGTAAATCCAGGATTATCGGTAGCGATTTCAAATAAAACGCCTCCCGGTTCTCTAAAATATAGAGAGTGGAAATACTGTCTGTCAATTTGTGGTGTAATAGACAATCCGTATGCTTCGACTTTTTCACGGAAGTGCATTAATATTTCATCATTTTTTACACGAAAAGCTACGTGGTGAACAGTTCCGTTGGCATTTAAACCGCGTTTTTCATCAGCTAATTCTACCAAGTCAACAATAGCAGCATTTTCTACAGCATCTGTTGCATAACGGTAACGGTTTACGTCCTGATCGATCAATTTGTAACCAAATATTTCAGTTAAAACCGCTGCTGTTGGTTTAATATCGTTTAAAGTCAAAGTAATGTTATGAAAACCTTTAGTTGCCACATCAGCTTTTACTTCGTCAGTTTCCCAGGCTTTTCTGTTATCATCCGTTTTAGATTCGATTAACTCTAACTTTAATCCGTCCGGATCTAAGAAAGTCAGGTATTTTTCTCCAAATTTTTCAGCAGGTTTATTGTAAATCACATTATACTGCTCAAAACGTTTCTGCCAGAAATCAAGACTTCCTTTTGGAACAGAATAACCAATTTCTGTAGCCATTCCAGAACCTTTTCTGCCTTGCTGGATTCCTTCTCCCCAAGGGAAAAAAGTTAAAATAGTTCCTGCGCTTCCCACTTCGTCGCCAAAGTAAAAATGGTATGTTCCCGGATCGTCAAAATTCACTGTTTTTTTGATGAATCTTAATCCTAATATTTTTGAATAAAAGTTAAAGTTGCGTTTAGCGTCACCTGCAATTGCAGTAATATGGTGTAAGCCTAAAATTTTATTTTCCATGGTATTTTTTATATTAAATTGTTGTTTGATTTTTCTTTTACAAATTTACGTCTACTCTGTCTGTTAATCGATTAACCTAGATTAAGAAAGAACTGAGGACAATATTTTACCGCTGTTTTTTAGTTTTTGTCTCCAGCGGCAATAGTTTTAAAACAGGGAATAGAAATGTATTCTGAAAGCAGTAAAATCTGCTGTCAGTGTTTTTTTGCTGTGACTAAAAACTAATCACAGCAGATTATAAGATGTTGATGAATTTATAATTTGATAAATATTGACTTCCTTAGTTTAGGTTCAATATTTTTTGTTTTGTGTCCTTTTCCTGTAGTGTCTTCTACTAATAGAATTGAACCGGTATCGAATGTTCTTTTTCCTCCTAATGAAGTTTCAATTTCTACACCGCCTTCCAGTAAAACAATATACTGGCGGTCTGGTGCATTATGAAAATCGTAATCATAAGAAGGGCTGACTTCTCTAAAAACGATAGATTTTACGGGTTCGTCATCAGATAAAAATCCGATATTGCCGTTGTTTTTTAACGGAACTTCAAAGTCTTCAAAATGACTTTCTCCATTTGCATCGCTGTAAACGCGAGTTATCGTAATCATTACTTTTTATTGAAAATTAATGCATTGGCACAATTTATTTCATCCTGACTAATGGTGTGTCCCATATTTGGGTAGATTTTTTTAGTAACATCTGCGCCCAATTTTGTCATCAAGGCTTCGGTATCATTTACTCTTTCTACGGGAACATGAAAATCAGGATCACTTGTTCCTATAAAAACAGGCGTATTTTCGAAGTTTCCTGAATAATGATTTTCATAAACCTGATCACCAATTAATCCGCCTGTAAAAGCAACGATTCCGCCATATTTTGAGGCATTTCGTGCTGTAAATTCCAAAGCAAGACAAGCACCCTGCGAAAATCCTAAGAAGTAGATGTTTTCTTTCTCGATTCCGTTTTGCTGCACCGCTACTACAATCTGATGAATTGCTTCTAATGATTTTGAAAAAGAGGGTTCATTTTCGTTTAAAGGTGCTAAAAACGAATACGGATACCACGTTCTGTTTTCTGCCTGAGGCGCAACCAGTGCAAAATCGTCAACCTTAAGATGTCTGGCAATCGAAAGGATATCATGAGCACCGGCACCACGGCCGTGAATCATAATTAAAGCTTTTTTAGCTTCATTTAAAGGTACACCGTCTGTTAAAATTTCTGTGTTCATACTATTCTGTTTTTAAGATTGTTTCTGCCAGATATCTTCATATTCATCCGGATGTCTTTTAAATTGAGCGTGAACGTAAGGACAAAGGGGTAAAACTTTTAAATTATTGGCACGAACATAAGAAACCATTTCTTCTAAAAGTTTCTTAGCATAACCTTTTCCTTCACCTTCGGGCTCAACTCCTGTATGGTAAACTGTCAGCAGGCCGGGTTTAATGCTTACTGTCATTTCGCCTAATTTTTTATCATCAACATACAAATTAAAACTGCCGTGTTTTTTTTCGTTTAATTCTAATTTTATTGTTTCCATAGTATTTGAATGTGTGCTTGTTTGTAATTTTTAAGAGAAAATCAAACTGCCTGTACACATAATTCTTTACAGGCAGTCTGTATTGATTTATTTTATAAAAGCCAGAATATCGTTGTTGATTGTTTCAGCATTTATAGTCGGCATACCGTGAGAGAATCCCGGATAAGAAATTAATTTTCCGTTTTTCAATAGTTTTGCCGCTCTTGGTGCCTGTGCATAAGGTACGATTTGATCGTCTTCACCGTGTAACACAAGTACTGGAATATCTAAACTTTTTAAATCTTCTGTAAAATCTGATTCAGAAAAGGCTTTAATTCCTTCATAATGTGCTAAAACAGACCCCATCATTCCCTGACGCCACCAGTTGTGTTTAATACCTTCCTGAACAGTTTGTCCTTCACGGTTCCAGCCGTAAAATGCGGTAGGGAAATCGTAAAAATACTGTGCTCTGTTAAAACCTGTTCCCTGTCTGATTTCATCAAAAACTGACAATGGCACACCTTCAGGATTAGACTCGTTTTGAATCATTATTGGTGTTACTGCGCTTATGATTACTGCTTTTGCAATACGTCCTTTTCCGTATTTTGCTGCGTAACGAATTACTTCACCGCCTCCAGTTGAATGACCAACGTGAATAGCATCTTTTAAATTTAAAGCTTCAGTTAATTCAGCAATGTCAGATGCATAAGTTTCCATGTTGTTTCCTTCAGAACTCTGGCCAGAACGTCCGTGTCCGCGGCGATCGTGTGCAATAACTCTGTATCCTTTTTGAAGAAAAAACATCATTTGTGCATCCCAGTCATCGCTTGATAACGGCCATCCGTGATGAAAAACAATTGGCTGTCCAGTTCCCCAATCCTTGTAATAAATTTCTGTTCCGTCGTTTACTGCAAATGTGCTCATGATTTTAAGTTTTTAAGATTACTATTATTTGTTATTTTGATTTTAAATTCTAATTAAATTTTTCTTTTTAACATTTAACTTCCTCGATGTTTAATGTTGTTATGATTATGATGCAAATTTATTACAGCGATAAATGTTTATCGATTAACCTAGATTAAGAAGTAAAAAATGCTTTAAAATTTTTGTTTTTTGTAATGAGTAAGTTACTCGTTCGTTTGTTTTTAATTTATTGATTTTAAGATTTGTATAATAAATTTAAAGCTTTTTTATTTATAAATCTTTTTTAATTGTGTTACGATTGAATTACTTTTTATCTTAATAATTGTATTTAATACGTTTTTCAGGCTTTGTCTAAATGAAAAAAATTGAGGAAGGTTTGAGGTTTTAATTATTGGTTTTTAGTATTCTTAATAACTAATGCAATTTGTTACATTAAAATAAATTTTTATATATTTGAATTTCGACATTCATTTTTTTAATCTATTAATAATGCTGAATTGTTAATTGAGATGAAGTAAAACTGAATTTTTTGCATAGAGAATGACTTTTCCCAAAGAGGCATTTTTTAAAGCTGTGATTCCCAAAAATCACAAACTAACCTACAGACAGAAACAAAATGACGAAATTTATAATTAGATTTTTAGTTTTATTAGTATCACTTATTTCTCCGGTTGTTATTTCTCAAATTAAAAAAATCGGTGTTCCGTTTATTACCAGCTATAGTCCCAAAACCTATAAAGCGGCTTCAGAAAACTGGGATGTTATTCAGGATTCAAAAGGCATGATGTTTTTTGCCAATCATTTTGGAATTATGCAGTTTGACGGTGTTCGATGGAGTATTATCACGCAGCCAGAGAACCGCAGTATGGTTCGCTCTCTTGCTATTGATAAAGATGATAAAATGTACGCAGGCGCACAGGGCGATTTTGGTTATGTTATTCAATTATCAAACGGTCAATATAGATATACATCTTTAGTAAAACTGCTTCCTGCTTCGGCTGGAAACTTTGGAGATGTTGTTCACACTGTTATTCGAGATAATGAAGTCATTTTTTTTTCTCATGAAGCTATTTTTATCTACAAAAACAATAAAATCAAGGTTTTAAAGTCAAAATATAATTTTGATGATTTTTTTGAAACTGGTGATGAAATCTATGTTTCTGATAATGACAAAGGATTACTGCAGTTAAAAAACGATACTTTATTTCCGTTTCCAGACGGACAGAAGTTTGCCGGAATGAAGATTAGAAAGATTTTTAAAACCCCAAAAGGTCTTTTATTGTTTACCCAAAAAGAAGGTCTTTTTTTATATACCGATAAGCAGATAAAACCTTTTGTAACGGAAGCAGATTATTTGCTGAAGCAGAATCAGATTTCAACCGGGATTCAATTTTCAGATGGTTATTTCGGAATTGGGACACGTCAGTCCGGTTTGATAGTTATAGATAGTGAAGGACATTTAATTCAGCATATCAATAAACAAATTGGACTTCAAAATGATTATGTAACTAGTTTTAAAGTTGATAGAGAAGGAAACTTATGGGTAATGCTCAAAGAGGGAATTTCACTCATTCAGATTTCTTCGCCGTTGTCGAGAGTTTTAGATTCTTCAAATTCTGAAACCAAAATATACTGCAGCCAGATTTATCAAAATAAATTGTATATAGCGACAGATAATGGTTTGTTCTGGCTTGACTGGGAGGCGTATAAAAACGGAAAACGGGATAATATTCATTTTCAGCATATTCAAGGAATGTCTGAAAATGTTTGGAATATCGGCGTTTTTGGAAATTCGCTTTTGGCTTTTGAAAAAAACGGAATTTTTGAAGTTTCAGGAAATTCAGCCAGAATTTTGGCAAAAATAGACGGCGCATGGCAGGGAATTCTTGTTCCCAATCATCCTGATTTACTGCTTGCAGGCGGTTATACCGGATTGTATCTTTTAAAAAATATAAACGGCAGCTGGGTGTATCAGCATAAATTAAAAGGATTTGAAGAAAGCAGTCGTGTCATAGAAACCGATGCAAATAATGCCATATGGATTGCTCACGGTTACAAAGGCATTTTTAAAATTAAACTTAATGAGACATTTGATGCAGTTTCTGATGTTCAGTTTTATAATCAAAAAAATGGTTTTCCTTCCAGCTTGTTTCTTAATACTTTTAAAATCGATAATCAAATTCTTTTTGGAACAACTAAAGGCGTTTATAAGCAGAATCCTGTTTCAAAGAAAATGTTACCGGATCCGGTTTTCAAAAAATATCTTGGACTTGAAAATCATATCCGCCTTTTGAAACAAGACAGTCAAAAGAATATCTGGTACATTTCTGGAGAAAATACAGGAAAAATGACCAAAAAAGTGAATAATACGTTTGATGTTGAAGAACTGCCTTTTAGAAAGCTTCGTTATTTGTATGTTCCGGGTTTTGAGAATATTCAGACTACTGCCGGAGGAGATGTGTTTTTTGGAACACAGGATGGTTTAATTCATTACAATGCAGTTAAAAACAAAAAGTATCAAACCAAATATAAGGCGGTAATTTCTGAAGTAAAATGTATTATTCCAAAAGACAGTCTCCTGTTTTCAAGCCGATACGATGTGCTCCCTAACAAAAACAAATCTGTTGATGACAAATTATCAGCCATTTTATCTTATGAGAATAATGCCCTGCATTTTTCTTTTGCCTCACTTTTTTATGATGAAGCCGAAGCTACGAAATACGAATACTGGCTGGAAGGTTTTGAACCAAAATGGTCTGACTGCAGTCTTCAGACAGAAAAAGAATATACTAACCTTCCTGAAAATGAATATGTTTTTCATGTAAGGGCAAAAAACATTTATGATGTGGTAAGTGAAGAAGCTGTTTTTCGTTTTGAAATCTTACCGCCTTGGTACAGAACGATCTGGGCTTATATTTTGTATTTTTTGCTTTATAGTGTAGTGATTTATCTCATCATTAAATACCAGAAAACACTTGCCGGAAGACAGCGCCAGCAGTTAATTCAGGATCAGGAAAAGGAACTGCTAAGAAGCCGTGCTGAACTAAACGAACAGAAACTGACACTGGAACAGGAAAACATGGCTATTGTACGTGAAAATCTCGAAGCAACGATTAATCTAAAAAATGCTAAAGTAGCTTCCAGTACCGTAAACCTCATTCATTTAAATGAAATCCTGCTTTCTATAAAAGAACTTATCAGCCAGATTGATAAGAAAAATGAACCGAATGTAAACTTTAGTCTGTTAACCAAAATAAACAAATTAATCGATCACGAGTTGCAGGGAGATAAGCAGTGGAATGAGTTTGAAGAAATCTTTAACCAGCTTCATGATAATTTTATGCAGAGGCTGAAACAGAGTTATCCGGAACTAACACCTCGTGATATGCGTTTGTGCGCTTATCTGCGAATGAACTTTAATACAAAAGAAATTGCACC
The DNA here is from genome assembly GCF_028736135.1 of Flavobacterium sp. KACC 22758. Lineage (NCBI taxonomy): Bacteria > Pseudomonadati > Bacteroidota > Flavobacteriia > Flavobacteriales > Flavobacteriaceae > Flavobacterium > Flavobacterium sp. KACC 22758. Next base: position 3,388,311 of record NZ_CP117878.1, on the reverse strand, counting down.
GCTTTTAGGAATTTCTGTTCGTGGTGTTGAAGATACCAGATACCGTATTCGTAAAAAATTACAGCTTCCGTCTGATACCAACATAACAGAATTTATTCTTAATTTCTAGATTATTATTATTTAAACACATAGAAACTTAGTTTTACTTTGTCTACAGAAAAGGCGTTTCAATAGTTAAAATGCACATAGCTATTTGTGAAAGCGAGCTTTTTTTATACTCTAAAATAAGAAGTAAGAAGAAAATCTATGTTTCTATGTATTTAGAATTTTTCACGCCTTTAAAATCTCCTGTATCTTTTTTTGCAGCCTTTACGATTAAGAATAACTTCTAAAAAACGGGATTATATCTCGTAAGTAATATCCTAAGTAGTTTTACGCTTTTTTTCTTCAATTTTTTTAAATCACCGTAGTCAAACCGTACTCAAAAATGTAAGTCTAGCCTGATTTATTTGTTAATATTGTCGGATTATTATTAAGATAATAACCTGTTTACTGCAAAATGGGTTTTATTACGGTAATAAACTTTACTAACAAAAAACTAAAAAAAATGAATCAAAATGACTCTTTTTTCGGCCGACCACCGAAAAACAATTTCTCTTATTTCAAATTTTTGGCTGTGGCAGTATTTGTATTGCTTCCGTTTTTAAAAGTTCAGGCACAATGTAAAACTTTGGTCTGGTCTGATGAATTTAACGGTACTACAGTCGACTTAACCAAATGGCAGAGTATTTCAGGAAACGGCTGTCCTTCACTCTGCGGATTCGGAAATGCTGAGGCTCAGCGTTACGATCCAAATCAGGCTACAATTGTAAAAGAAGGAACGAACAGTTACTTAAACATTGAGGCTAAATACCAGCCCAGCGGATCATTTCCAGATCAGCCTTATGCTTCTTCAAAATTAACTACAGAAGGAAAATATTCGCTTAAATACGGAAGGGTTGAAGCCCGTATGAAATTATCAAACGGACAAGGTGCCTGGCCGGCATTCTGGATGCTTCCTGTTAACGGAAACTGGCCTTATACGGGTGAAATTGATATCATGGAAGCCAAACACAGAAACCCGCAGTCGGTAGATGGAACTATTCATTATGACGGAAATGGTTATCATTTTACTGGCAGAAGTTACAGTTCTCCAACAGATTTGTCTACTGATTTTCATGTTTATGCTGTAGAATGGGGACCAAATTTTATTAAATGGTTTGTAGATGATGTTTTGTTTCATACCGCTACTCCAAATACGACTGTAAATGGCGGATGGCCTTTTAACGATAGTCAGTTTTATATTATTTTGAATTTGGCTGTGGGTAGCGCAGGAACGCCTTATACAAGCGTTAATGGAGCAGGAGTTCCTCCAGTTCCGGGTGATTTCCCTGCAAAACTTCAGGTAGATTACGTTCGTGTTTATGACGGAAGTTACAAATACGGCGTTGCCGGAGATGCAAAAGTATATCAAAACGAAACAAGTAAAACCTATTCAATAATCGCTATTGCAGGAGCGGCATATAACTGGACAGTTCCTGCGGGAGCATCCATAACTTCTGGACAGGGAACTAATTCTATAACGGTAAATTGGGGAACAGCAGGCGGAGATGTTTCGGTAACTGCTACAACTTCAGGCTGTACTGCAAATACGTATAAACTGGCTGTAACAACAGAACCTGCCATTCCTGTAGAAAAAATACATGAAGATTTTCAAAGTAATAGAAATGTATTGTATCCTGTAAAAACCGGAGTTTTGACAGAAGCTGTTGCGAATCCTTCTGCAACAGGAATTAATACATCGGCTTTGGTAGGAAGATATGTTCGTAATTCTAGCGAATTGTACGATGTTTTGAATATTAGAAACGTAACGATCACAAACGCCAACGATTATGTTTACGGAAGAAAAAGACTTTCTTTTGATATTTATACTTCGGCGCCTGTTGGAACTAAAATTTCGATGCAGTTAGAAAACAGCAACGTAACAACAGCAACAAATTATCCATCAGGAAGACATAGTGGTTTTAAAGCGACAACAACAGTTCAGAATAAATGGGAAACCATAGAATTTGAATTCGAAAAAATCATTGATCCAAATACAAGTGCTTTGACAATTAATAATGTTGTACTGCTTTTTGAATCCAATTCAAACTCTGGGGCAGCGTATTATTTCGATAATTTATTGACAAAAGCAGTACCAGAAAAACCAATTGCTGCCACAGATGTTTTGCAGAATTACGACGGCATCAATAAAATTATAAAAGGAACTACAACGGGAACTTATTCTGTTGTGGCAAATCCGGGTTCAAATTCAGTTAACTCGTCGGCAAATGTGGCGAAATACGTCCGAAATGTAACAGAGCAGTACGATGTACTTTTCTTTAATACACAAACTTCTATTGAAGATGCCGGTTTATTCAAAAACCAAACCAACAAAATCCTGATAGATGTTTACACGACAGCTCCCGTTGGAACGGTTGTAAGCATGAATTTTGAAAACAGCGCAGCTTCGCTTCCTGCAAATTATCCAACAGGAAGAAATAGTAATTATGTCGCTATTACAACAAAACAGAATCAATGGGAAACCTTGACTTTTTATTACAATTCAAGTCCGGATGCAGGAACTTCAAATTTAGCAGTTAACCAAATGGTTTTATTGTTTAATTCAGGTTCTTATACAAACGATACATATTATTTTGATAATATCAGAATTGCATCAACAAAACTGCCGGATACTTTTACGCCGGGCGTTGTTTATGAAGATTACCAAAACACGCACAATATTACTTTTAGAGATGCTATTGGAACCTACACTGCAAATGTGGCTAATCCAAGTGCAGGCGGTATCAACACTTCATCAAACGTTGGAAGATATGTTCGTAAGTCAACAGAATTGTATGATAACTTCTCATTTAATACGACTTTAAACAACATTGGTGATTTTAAAGCCGGAACTAAAAAGTTTGCGATGGATGTCTATACATCGGCTCCGGTTGGATCAATTATTTCATGGCAGGCAGAAAGCAGTGCTTCAATTCCGTCTAATTATCCAGTAGGGAGACATAGTATTTATCAGGGAGTTGTAAAACAAACCAACACCTGGCACACGATTACGTTTACGTATGTAAGCACGCCGGATGCCTCGACAGCAGATAATGATGTAAACCGTTTTGTTTTCTTGTTTGAGCCGGGAACCAATTCTGGAAACACGTATTATTTTGATAATTTAAGAGCTTTAAATTTAGTTTCTACAGAAACTCCGGCAGGATTGCCTTCTCCTTGGATCAGTACAGATTTAGGAGCGGTAACACCAGCCGGAGAAGCGACACATGCCAGTGGAACTTTTACAATTAAAGGTTCAGGAACAGATATTTGGGAAACCAGCGATCAGTTTCAATATGTAAATCAGCCAATTACTGGCGATGCTGAAATTATTGCCAAAGTAAATTCGCTTACCAATACAAATACGTATGCAAAAGCGGGAGTAATGTTTCGTGAAACACTTACACCAACTTCTAAACACGTAATGACCGATGCAAGCGCAGCTGCAGGAATTGAGTTTTTATCTCGTAATGCAACTTCGGGAGTAACTACAGCTGAGGTAGTAACCGGCGCAGCTCCAAAATGGGTTCGTCTGGTAAGATCTGGAAATACATTTACGTCTTATTCATCTGACAATGGAACTACCTGGACGCAGGTTGGCACGCCAAAAACAATTACAATGGCAAATACCATTTATGCAGGAATGGCAGTTACGTCTCATGCAAATGGAACTTTAGCAACTGGAGTTTTCAGTGATGTAATTGTTCGAAACATTACTTCAAACCCAAATGTAAATTTAGCTTTAGGTAAAACAGCAACGGCTTCTACAGAAGAAAATCCAACATTATCTGCGGGTAAAGCTACAGATGGTGACGGAACAGTATCAAGATGGGCAAGCTCTTTTGCCAATGCAACAGAATGGATTTACGTGGATTTAGGAAGTAATTACAACCTTAATCGTGTAGTATTAAAATGGGAAGCGGCTTATGCAGCGCAATATAAAGTACAGCTTTCTACAGATAATGTTTTCACAGAAAATGAAACTATAAACACGCAGACTGCCAGCGATGGAGGAACAGATGATTTAACAGTAAGCGGAACCGGAAGATACCTTCGTATTTTATGTACAGCAAAAGCTCTGGCTCCTTACGGTTATTCATTATATGAAATCGAAGCATACGGATCGGCTTCAACGGCTAAAAAAGCCAATATTGTCGAAGAAACTCAGGCAGAAAATACCGCTTTTGCTGTGTATCCAAACCCTGCTGGTAATTACATTCAGGTTTCACTTCCTGAAAATTTAGACAATAAAATCATAACAATTTACGACAATTCAGGAACGCTGATGCTTCAAAATAAACCCGAAGCAAATGCCAGTGAAAGTGTAATTGATTTAAGCAGACTGACAAAAGGAATTTACATTTTGAATTTCAAATCAGATCAAAAAAGCTGGACCAAAAAACTGATCAAGCAATAATTTAAAAATCCGTTGGGTGTAATTCATTTTAAAGTAACCCCCAATTCAAAAAGCTGGAATAAAACTTAAAAGGATAGCACCGCGAATTGCACCAGACGGATTGTTTAAAGTCATTTTTTAGAAGATGACTTAGGTTTAGAATCTATTTATGTAACCCCAAAATTATTTAGATATGAAGAAAAATAAACTTCAAGGATTATCCATTTTGACAGCACTGTTTCTGGTGTTTTCAAGCTTAATGTATGGTCAGGGACCAGTTCCCTTTACGATTGCCAATAATTCAACTTTTGCCGACAGCGATTTATATGTAGCCATTGTCGGGATCGATTATACAACTGGAAACCATGTTTGGGTAAATGCCAAAACAAGTCAGGTTTTACCAATGAATGCTTCTTATAATACCGTTACCGGACCAACTTACGGAGGTAATACAGGACCGGGACAAAATTCAAAATACGCCGCTTGTTTTACCAAGTTGAGTGAAATTCCAAACAAAACCTTCACTTTACCTTTAATCGCAGGATGCCGTGTTTTTATTTCTAAAGGTTCACAATTGTATTTCTACTTTTTTGGCGCAAGCGGAGCACCTTCGGGATATGCATCGCCAAATCCGCAGAATGCTACAGATCCAAATCAGGGAATTTTATATGAAATGATTGAATTAACAAACAATCAGCATGGATTCTTCGGAAACCCAACACGAGTTGATTCATATAAATATCCAATGGGATTGGAATTATTTGGAGCAAATGGTTACCAAAAGAAAGTGGGAGATTTAAAGAAACATGCTGAAATTGTTGCGGCTTTTAAAGCTAATGTTCCTGCAGAATTTCAAGGCTGCGTTAACGATGCAACGGGAGAAATTACGGCACCGTCTAAAACTCCTGCTTATGCCGAAGGATCAGGACAATATGCAAATTATTTAAAATCGTATATCGACGCAATCTGGAACAAATACAAAAATGAAGATTTAATTTTTTATGCCGGAGATGCCGGAGTTTTTAAAGGAAGAGTTATTGGCGAACAGCTGGAAATGGTTGGGCAGTCGGGGGCTTTTGTTGGAAGAACAGGACGTGTGCAAAACAGACCGACTACTCAGGAAGCTCTTGAAGGAAAAGGTGTTCTGGACAGAAGACTGGTTGACGGCGATTTAGACCTTGTAATTCAATCGCAGTTAACAGCTGCAATTAACCGTCACGTTGTAAACACGACAACTGCAAATCCGGGACAGCAAAACTGGTACGATGCATCGAAATATTATCAGGTAAACCCAACAAACCATTATTCTAAATTCTGGCATTTACCGGGAATCAATATTGATAATCTGGCTTATGGATTTGCTTATGATGATGTTGCAGATCAGTCACCATCGCTTCATTCGCCACAGCCAACAAAGGTTATTGCTACTTTTGGAGGTTATGCAGGATTAACACCTTCAGTTCCGGCTTCTACAGACGTCATTACGGTTTATAAAGATTGTAACTACACAGGATTCTCAGGCGGATTAACAATTGGAGATTACAATCTGGCTCGTTTAAATTCTTTAGGAGTTTTAAATGATGATATTTCTTCACTTAAAATCACTCAGGGTTATCAGGCGATTTTGTATATGGATGATAATTTTACAGGAACTTCAACCGTAATCAATTCTGATAATTCTTGTTTAAACACAACGTGGAATGATAAAGTAAGTTCGATTAGAGTTATTGCAAACGGAACGACAACTTTAGGTAACCAGACTTTCTTTCTTCAAAACAGAAACAGCGGTTTATACATGGACGTTTGGAATTCAAGCATGTCAAACGGTGCAGGAATCAACCAGGGTGCTCTGAATTCAGGAAACAACCAGAAATTTACTTTCACGCATTTAGGCGACGGAATGTATAAAATCATTGCCAACCACAGCGGTATGTCAATGGATATTAACAATTTCAATAAAGCCAATGGTGCAAGAGTAGAGCAATATCCATACAATGCAACAACAAACCAACAGTTTATTTTGGTTTCTACAGGCGATGGGTATTACAAAATTGTAGCGCGTCATAGCGGCAGAATCGTTGAGGTAGCAGGAGCAAGCACGGCTTCTGGAGCAATTGTACAGCAATGGGATAACAACAATCAAACTTGCGGACAATGGAAATTAGTTCCGGCAGTAAGTTCGCAGACATCGGTTTTAATTCAGGCAGAAGACTATTCAGCTATGAGCGGTATTCAGGTTGAACCAACTACAGATACTGGCGGCGGATCAAATGTAGGTTACACAGAAACAGGCGACTGGTTAGCGTATAACAACATCAATTTCCCAACAACAGGATCCTATTTAATAGAATACCGAGTAGCAAGTGCTGTTACAGGCGGCAGATTATCATCTGATTTAAACGGAGGAACAATTGTTTTAGGAAATGTTGATATTCCAAATACTGGAGGATGGCAAAACTGGCAGACTGTTTCTCAGACTGTAAATGTTAATGCAGGAACGTACAATTTCGGAATTTATATTCAAAATACCGGAATGAACATCAACTGGATTAAAATTACAAAAGTAGGCGCAGGATTAGCTGCTAAAACGGCTTCGGTTCAAACAGAAGAAGCGCCGGAAGAAACCGTTTTAAATGTTTATCCAAGTCCGGTTGAAAATACATTGTTTACCACAACAGACCTTTCAGGAGGAGATGTAAAAATCGTTAATGCACAATCAGGAAATACTGTTTTATCGAAAAAAAGCAATGGCAACAGTATCGACGTTTCGCATTTAGCAAAAGGAATCTATTTGATTGTTTTTGAGAAAGACGGCAAACAGACGATCAAACGTTTTATCAAAAAATAGTTTTAAAAAGTGATCTCAGGCTTTAGGTCTTAGGTAATAATTTAGGTAGTGTTAGTTCTGCAAAATTAGACTGCACAGCAGTCAAATCTAAAATCTAAAGTCTGAAATCTTAAATAAAAATATACAACTCAATAACCGTCCCCTTATTTACGAGTTTATTAATCTATTAAAACAATTATTATGAAAAACAATTACAGAAGAATGCTGCAGAAATGCATGATTATTTTAGTGTTGGGTCTTTTTAATTTAGCGTCAGCCCAAAAGAAAGTAATAGCTTATATCCCGAACTGGATAGATTTAAATGCTTTTTCAAGTACAATTCAGTACAGTAAATTAACGCACATTAATATTGCGTTCGAAAATCCCGATGCAAATGGTTATTTGAGTTTTAATTCAGGAAGTAATGCCATTATTAATGCGGCTCATGCCCAGAATATTAAAGTTTTTGTATCGCTTGGAGGAGGCTCTGTTTCTGAAGGTGGCGCAATTCGCGACAATTATTTTAATTTGATTACGCCGGCAAACAGAACCGCTTTTATTCAAAAAATCTACGATTATGTAGTGGCGCATAATTTTGACGGTGTCGACGTAGACTTAGAAGGTCCGGCAATTAATGGCGACTACGGAGGATTTGTAATTGCACTTGCTAATAAACTGCATGCTAATGGTAAATTAATCTCAGCAGCGCTTTCAGAAGGATATGGTGGTGCAAATGTACCTTCATCTACTTTTGCAGCTTATGACTGGATCAATATCATGGCGTATGATGCAACAGGACCTTGGGCACCTGGAAATCCGGGACAGCATTCTCCATACAGCATGGCTGTAAACCAATTCAATTATTGGACTGGCAGAGGATTACCGGCAAGTAAAGCTATTATTGGACTTCCTTTTTACGGATATGGTTTTGGAGCTTCGGCTAATCAGGGAATTTCTTATGCCAATATCGTAGCGCAGTATCCGGGAGCTGAAAATCTGGATCAGGTTGGAAATACAATTTACTATAACGGAATCCCAACGATTAAACAAAAAACAACTTTTGCTGTTCAAAACGCTGGCGGTGTTATGATCTGGGAATTATCTCAGGATGCAACGGGTGCAAAATCATTACTTACAGCTGTTGATCAAGTTGTAAAAGGAAGCAACCCTCCAACAGGAACAGGAACTTTAATTCAGGCTGAAAATTACAACACGATGAGCGGTGTTCAGACAGAAGCAACAACTGATACGGGAGGCGGATTAAACGTTGGATATTGTGATACTGGCGACTGGATGGCATATTACAACATTAATTTTCCAACTTCAGGAAATTACGTAATTGAATACCGAGTGGCAAGCGCCGTTACCGGAGGAAGATTATCATCTGATTTAAATGCAGGAACGATTCAGCTTGGTGCTGTAAATGTTCCCAATACTGGAGGATGGCAAAACTGGCAGACGATTACGCAGACCGTAAATGTAAATGCCGGAACGTATAACTTCGGAATATATGTTCAAAATACAGGGTTTAATATTAACTGGTTTAGAATCACAAAAGCAGCTTCAGGTTTAGCGGCTAAATCGACTTCGGCAGATAAAATTGAAAGTCTGACCGTATATCCAAATCCATCAGAAGATACACTTTTCTTCTCGGCAGAAGTTTCGGGAGCAAATGTAAGCATTATCAATTCTGAGGGCGGAGCAACAGTTTCTACACAAAAAGCAAACGACAACAGTATTAATGTTTCAGGTTTAAAAAGCGGAATCTATTTGATTTTAGTTGAAAAAGACGGAATCAAAACGGTGAGACGTTTTATTAAAAAATAATTTTTCAAAAGGCACTATCTCTTTTTTGTTTCGACAGGAAAGAATAGTGCTTTTTTTAACACATAGAAACATAGTTTATTTTTCTAAAAAAGGCGTTTCACTTGCATTAATAATCATAGTTTGTAACGTTTCACTATGTGTAAAAACTAGTTTTTAGATAACCTTCTTTCAAATTTAAATCTATGTTTCTATGTGTTTAAAAATTACCCGCATATTATTGTAACCCTTTTTACCCCAAATAAATATGAAAAACAATTACAGACTCAGTTTGACATTTCTTGTCTTTCTGGCTTTCAGCGGTTTTGTTGCTGCCCAGACTTCACTAGGTTCGAGTAAGTCTTTTATGAGCACCTTAAAGAAAGAATTAACCAATTCTGCAGCTTCAAAAAGTACTGACAAAACAATTTTGCTTCAGGCAGAAAAAACAAGTTTCAACGGAAAAATAAACTTCAAAGAGTCGAATGCTTCGAGTGAATTTTTAATTGGAGAAATTAAAAACATTGCAGAATCATCTTTTTACATCAAAGTAAAAGACAAATCATTAGAAGGACACATTCTTCTTAAAAAAACGAAAGAAGCCTACAAGTATTTTTCTGATGCACAAGGAAATGCATTTGTAGAAAAAGTAGACATTAATACTTTGGTTTGTATTGACTACAAAAACCTGCCAACAAAAGAGAATACAACAAGTAAAACAGCTGCAGCGGCAGAAATAGCTCCGGCTCTGCTGGATTTACAAAGTTTACCAGGCGCGGCAGGTTGCGTTATGCTGGATTTTGACGGTTATTATATGCCGGCAGGGAATCTTTGGAACAACGGAAATGCCATTAATGCAGCTCCTTCTGGAATGAACGATGCAGCAGTACAGCAGCATTGGGAAGTAGTTTCAGAAGATTACCGTCCGTTTAATGTAAACGTTACTACAAACGAAGCCGTTTTTAATTCTTATCCTAAAAACAGAAGAATGCGCGTTGTCGTTACACCAACCAATACTGCAGCTCCGGGCGCAGGAGGAGTAGCGTATATTGGTTCTTTTAACTGGGATAATGATGTGCCTTGCTGGGTATTTATCACATCTGGAAAATCGGGTGGAGATGCTTCTTCTCATGAAGTAGGACATACTTTTGATCTTGGACACGATGGGCGCACAAGTCCTGCCGAAGATTATTTCGTAGGTTTAGACGGAACTTCATGGGCGCCTATTATGGGTGCAGGTTATTACAGACCTGTTGTACAATGGAGTAAAGGCGAATACAATAACGCGAACAACAAACAAGATGATGTGGCGATTATTGCCAGCGCTAAATTTGGAGTAGGATACCGCGGAGATGATTACGGAAACAATATCGCTTCTACAGCCACTTTAGATTACAATTCAAGCGGACAGATCAATCAGAAAAACGGAATTATTTCAAGTGAAGCCGATTATGATTTTTTCTGTTTTACAACAGGAGGAGGAAATGTTTCTATAAATGCGAATACCGTTTCGAGAGATGGAAATCTGCACTTATTAATTCGATTATATAATTCGGCAGGAACAGAAATGGGAACGTATTGGAATTCAGACCCATTTGCTTTAAATGCTTCTATGAATGTTAATCTTCCGGCTGGTAAATATTATATTGGAGTTGATGGAACAGGAGCAGGAAATGCCGGAAGCGGCGGTTATTCGGCTTATGGTTCTATAGGAAGTTATTCTATTACCGGAACCATTCCGCCGGGAGGAAATATAAGTCCTTCAACCGATGTGATTACGGTTTATAAAGACTGTAATTATACAGGTTTCTCAGGCGGATTGACAATTGGCGATTATAATCTGGCACGTTTAAATTCTTTAGGAGTTTTAAATGATGATATTTCTTCACTTAGAATTACTCAGGGTTATCAGGCTATTTTATATCAGGATGATAATTTTGGGGGCGCTTCAACTGTAATTAATTCTGATAATTCTTGTTTAAATACAACATGGAATGATAAAGTAAGTTCGATTAGAGTTATTGCAAACGGAACAACAACTTTAGGAAATCAGACTTTCTTTTTACAAAACAGAAACAGCGGTTTATACATGGACGTTTGGAATTCAAGCATTTCAAACGGATCTGGAATAAATCAGGGCGGACTTAATTCTGGAAATAATCAAAAGTTTACGTTTACTCATTTAGGAGACGGAATGTATAGAATTATTGCCAATCACAGCGGTCAGTCAATGGATGTCAATAATTTCAATAAGGCCAATGGTGCGCGTGTAGAACAATATCCGTATAACGGAACTACGAACCAGCAGTTTATTTTAGTTTCAACAGGCGACGGTTTTTATAAAATTGTAGCACGTCACAGCGGCAGAATTGTTGAGGTTGCCGGAGCGAGTACAGCTTCTGGAGCTATTGTACAGCAGTGGGATAACAACAACCAGACTTGCGGACAATGGAAATTAATAGCTACAACAACCTCTCAAACTTCTACTTTAATTCAGGCCGAAGATTATTCTGCCATGAGTGGTATTCAGGTTGAGCCAACTACAGATACTGGAGGAGGTTCAAATGTTGGTTATACTGAAACTGGAGACTGGATGGCATACAACAATATTAATTTCCCAACTACAGGTTCTTATTTAATTGAATATCGTGTTGCAAGCGGTGTTACCGGCGGCAGATTATCATCTGATTTAAATGGAGGAACTATTATTTTAGGAAATGTTGATATTCCAAACACAGGCGGATGGCAAAACTGGCAAACGGTTACGCAGACTGTAAACGTAAATGCAGGAACGTACAATTTTGGTATCTACATTCAAAATACCGGAATGAACATTAACTGGATTAGAATTACTAAAATTGGAAATGCTGCCGCAACAGCAGCGGTTGCAGCAATTTCTGCCGAAGAAAAAACAGGAGAAAATATCCTAAATATATATCCAAATCCGGTTTCAGATGTATTATCGTTTACAACAGATGTTACTGGAGGAAAAATCAATATTATAGATTCTCAGGGAGCAGTTATCGGGTCTCAAAATGCTGCAGAAAATAGTTTGAACGTTTCGAATTTAAAACAAGGAATTTATTTTATTGTTTTAGAAAAAGACGGGCAGAAAACAATTAAACGTTTTATTAAAAAATAATCTTAACCCATTTGCCATAATGGTTTAGATACATTAAATTTTTGGTTTTAATTTAATGGAAGGCTGTCAGAAATGACAGCCTTTTTTATTTTAAAAAGGTGTAGTCCTTAGGGACAATAGATTTTCGACACATTAAAAATCCCATAAACATTATCATTCGATAACAATAACATAAACTCATTTCATCTTTAAATCTATAAAATTGCCTGATGAATTCCCCATTTTGCAAAAGTTTAAAACCTATGAATTTAAAGCTTACTTCGCGATTAATTTTACTCTTTATAATTTTTTCCAATTATACAATTTCAGCCCAAAACCAAAAGAATTTAGAAGGAGTTCAGGTTGCTTTTTTATCAGATGTACACCTTCAGGATTTGTTTGGTACGTTTTCTGATAATGATTTTAAAGGTGTTTTAAATACCAAAACCGGAAAATATGCGTTAATAAGAACGATGGCCTCGCAGTTACATTCGACGAGAATTTTCAATGAAAATTATTTTGCCTTCATCGCCGCTCTTGAAGATATTACAAAACGAAAGATAAAATACGTTGCACTTCCGGGCGATTATACGGATGACGGACAGCCGATACACGTGCGCGGATTGAAGAAAATTTTAGATCAGTACCAAAAAAAATATGGTATTGAATTTTTTATAACCACCGGAAATCATGATCCGGTTGGACCATTTGCCCAAGAATCCGGTAAAGAAGATTTTTTAGGTAAGGAAGGTAAAAGCCAACCCATTTTTAGCAAAGACGGCATGTATAAGCCAAACATGAATATCGAACAGCCAGTTGTCATAACAGCCGATATTGCTAAAATGGGTTATTTTGGCATAACAAACGATCTGCAGAATTTTGGTTTTTATCCAAATAAAAAATACAAATTCTGGTCGACTCCCTTTGCCGGTTACAATTCACAAAACTACAATTACAAAAAAGCTGTTGAAGCTTCACAGCTAAATAAAAGAGTTTATAATGTTGCGCCCGGATTTGAAGTTCCGGACGTGAGTTACGTTGTAGAACCTATTGACGGATTGTGGCTTATGGCAATTGATGGAAATGTTTATATTCCAAAGAAAACAGACAGCGACCCAAAAGATTCTAAAAGTTATTCAGAAGCCAGTACAGGTTATAATAATGTACTTTCAAACAAAAAACATCTTATAAAATGGGTTCAGGATATTTCGGCAGAAGCCAGACTTCGCGGTAAAACGCTGGTTGCTTTCAGCCATTTTCCAATGATTGATTTTAATGATGACGCTTCTGCGGAAATAAAAGAATTATTAGGTCCGAATAAATGGCAGTTAAACCGGGTTCCGGTTGAAGAAGTAGCACAGGTTTTTGCCGATGCAGGTTTGAAGATTCATTTTGGCGGCCACATGCATATTAATGATACAGGAACACGCACGACAGAAAAAGGAAATACGTTAGTTAATATTCAAACGCCTTCGCTTGCCGCTTATATTCCGGCTTATAAATTATTAACGATAAAAAAAGATAATCTGGTAGATATTCAAACTATTACAATTGATGAGGTTAAAGGATTTGACGAACTTTTTGATTTGTATAAAATGGAATATCAGTTTTTACAAAGTCAGAACTCAAAAGATATTTGGAATATCGATATTCTGAAAACTAAAAATTACCACGATTTCACCGATTTTCATTTAAAGGAATTAGTCCGATTAAGGTTTTTATCAGATGACTGGCCTTCAGCTTTCAAAGATTTTATTCTGAATGTTTCGGCAAAGGATTTATTGGTTTTGGCTAATATTCAATCCGATAAAGATTTTGATTTTATTCTGAAAAATAAATCGCAGTTTCAAAAAGAATGGAACGAAGCCGAAATAAAATCGGAACAAATTTTAGCTCAAAACAATCTGCAAAAAGAAGATTTTAACTGGACAGGAAACGACCTCTTAATCGATTTTTACCGTTTTAGAAGCGCTGATGAACTGGCTCTTGCTGATGTTGGAGAAAAGCGTGTTGCAGCTTATAAAGTTATATCAAAGTTGTATTTAGAGAATTCCAAAGAGGAAGTTTCTAAACCTCTACAAAAGCAGATGAAGTTATTTCTTATCATCTTTAACAAATTCATGCACGAAGTTCCGGCAGATCATTTTACTGTTGATTTGAAGAGTGGAGAGATTAAAAGTTTGAAGTAATTTTAACCGCAAAGAACGCTAAGGTTTACGCAAAGCACGCAAAGTATTCTTTTAATCTCGCAAAGACGCAGAGTCGCAAAGTTTTTATAATCTTTGCGACTCTGCGTCTTTGCGAGCAAATTTAAGCAGCAAAATCTGCAAAGCTTTATACATTTAGCTTTGCGAACTTTGCGTTTATTAGCAGAAACTAAGATAAAAAACCTTTGCGTGCTTTGCGGTTAAATTAATTATTCACAGGATTAGCCCTCGCATAAGTCCCATCATCATATTCAATTTGATAAGGAGAATTAAAGAAAGTACTTGGCAGATAATAATCAGTAGTGATGATTTGTGCGCCAGAAGCTTTTGCGGCATTAAAATGCGTATAATCATTAGCTCTTGCTTCTTTAGTATCAGCATCGGCTCTGGTTCTTATGATATAGCCTTTTTTAACTAAATCGGCAATTGAAGCATCTTCCGGATTATTTCTGAAAATAGTCGCTGCTTCCGGTTTTCCAGGTTCTGCGTTGATGAACACCGCGCGTCCTTTTAATGACGGATGATTTAAAGCATATAAATCTCTTTTTGCTCCGTTATTATCCAAAATAAACAAGAATTTACCTTTTGCTTTTTTCAGCGTTGGCCAGTTATTGTTTAAAACGGCTTCTTCCAGTGTTTTGTATTTACCGCGAACCATATCAGGAGTAATCAGTTTATTTCCTAACCCTTGGCGAAGTTCTTTGTCTAAAGCATCAAAAAGCTCAGGTGTAAATTTCTCGGCTTTTGTTCCTAAATAGCTGTCATCGTCTTTTGGTTCTAAAGTGATAAAAACCGGAACGTGATCAGGATTTGCATCAGACCATTTTTTTAGTTCTGCAAGACAGCCGTGCAGCGTGTAGCAAGAAGTTCTAAAATCGATATCAATCATATGGAAAACTTTAAAACCCGGTTTTTTCATTTCACCGTTTGGATCATAAGCTTCTTGTGGTTTTACAAGGTCAAGACCTTTTGGGTGTGCAAATTTTCCGCCTTGAGTATCGCCCTGAACATCAATTTCTAACTGACGCAGTCCTTTGTTTAACTGATCTGTAATACTAATATGCGTGTATTGCAGGCCTTTTAGAGAACGTGTAGTATCTTTTGCCTGAATTAGATTGTACAAATCAGGTTCAATATTATGGCGGTAACTATTGTGTGAACCAATAACCTGTATTTGGTTGATTTTTAAATTATCATTTTGTGCGTGGCCTAATTGTATCCCTGCAAAAAATAATGCAAACAGAATTTGTTTCATGATTTTAATGAAATTAGAATGTGTGAATTAAGAAGACGCAGCAAAAGAAAATTGCTTTTTTTAGAGTGTTACTAAAGTAAAGTTGTGGTTTATCTTTTGTGTTAGCTTAATAAAAAGAAATCGAAAAACTATTATCATCTCCAGACAAAAATAGTAGTATTTATACATCAAAAACATTTATTATTTAATTTAAAGATAACTTTCAGGCAAAAAATATTGGTGTTGTATTTTATTATTTTACAATACTTAATGTTACCCAAATTACCAATGAAGAATCCTGAAATTTTTGAAC
Source organism: Flavobacterium sp. KACC 22758 (assembly GCF_028736135.1). Taxonomy (NCBI): domain Bacteria; kingdom Pseudomonadati; phylum Bacteroidota; class Flavobacteriia; order Flavobacteriales; family Flavobacteriaceae; genus Flavobacterium; species Flavobacterium sp. KACC 22758. Next base: position 3,372,329 of record NZ_CP117878.1, on the reverse strand, counting down.
AAACGTATACAGACTACTGGCAGAAACTCAATGCCTTTTCCTATACGATGACTCAGGATAAAGATTTGGCACAGAACATTGTTCAGGATGTATTTATTGATTTATGGGAACGAAAAGACGATTTAAACATCAATGCAATTGAACCTTATTTATTTCGTGCCGTAAAAAATCAGATTTTTAAACATTACCAGAATAATCGTTTTGATAAGACGATTATGGAAGACAAATTTGAAGATTACATTATCGACAATTTTTCGACTATTGATCCAGAGGTAACAGATTTACTTTATTCTTTATTAGACAAACTTCCCGAAAAAAGAAAAGAGGTTTTATTAATGTACAAATTCCAGGATATGTCAATTGACCAGATTGCAGATGAACTTGGAATTTCAAAACAAACGGTGAAAAACCAAATTTCATCGGCATTAAAACAATTGCGAGAAGGCTTGAAAGATCTGGTCTGGCTGGCTCCAATTGTATTTTTTAAACAAAATTTTTAAGATAACTTTCTGTTGATGTTTTCATAATATTTGGCGATAGTACGATTTCAAGATTCTGGTACTTACTTGTAATAACAAACCTTTTTAATTGAATTGGTTTTTTTAAACACATGGAAACATAGTTTTTCTATGTGTTGAAAAAATTACACAAAGTAGTATGATAAAAAGAATCAAACATAGTTTAGAATATTTAATTGATAAAAGTTCAAGAAATAAAACTTCACAGGGAGAAGAAAACCTGCTTACTAATTTTGCTTTAAGCGAATACCAAAATGTAAAATGGAATGAAGCTTTAATGGGAAATTCTGATGAAGTTTCTAAAAATATATACGATGGAATTCAGCTTCGAATTACAAAGAAGAAAACCATCAGTCCTTATATAAAATATATGGCAGCTGCCAGTATTCTTTTTCTAGCAGGTTTAGGATTTTTCTATAAACCCACAATTGCAGCCGAAAAGCAATTAGGATTTAAAACGTCAGATACCCCCAAATCTATCAAATTAAGTGACGGCTCGAAAATTTATCTGGCAGCAAACTCATCATTTCAGTATCCTGAAAATTTTAAAGGAGACGAAAGAAAAGTTACTCTTTTAAAAGGGAATGCCTTTTTTGAAGTAACTAAAGACAAAAAACACCCTTTTATCATTACTTCCGGTGAAATAAAAACGAGAGTTGTAGGAACTTCATTTCACATTCAAATGTCAAAATCAAAATGCGAAGTAATTGTCGTTACCGGAAAAGTAAATGTTAGTTCGAAAGGTCACAGCGTTGATTTAGTGCCAAATGAAGAAGCTTTATTCGAATCTCAAAAACTAACAAAACAACTGGCAGATAAATCATTTTTGGTTAATTGGTACAATACCGATGTAACACTGAACCAGACTACTTTAAAACAGGTTATCACCATTTTACAATATAAATACGGAGTTTCATTTCAATATAAAAATGAGCAGGTATTAGCAACGCCGTTAACGGTATTCATTAAAAAAGACGCAGCATTAGAGAATGTTTTAGAACAAATAAATTATATAACCAACCTAAAATTCAAAGTTTATGGCGAAACAGTAAAAGTGGATTAAAAACAAAAAAGCAGCTGCTGAGAACAACTGCCATTAATAATTAAGTATCGTAAAAAACCAATAACTTAAATCATGTATTTTAAACCTTCTTATTTAAATCTAAAGAGTTTTATCTTTTTAGTATTAGCGTTACTAACCATTGAGAGTGGTTTTAGTAAAACTATTTCTTTAAAAAAATCAAAAGTAGAAAATAAAATAGAAAAAGCAACTCTTGTTTCTATTTTTTCAAAACTAAGCCAGCAGACAGATTATAAATTCAGCTACGGACAAGCTGTAATTGCTGATAATACAACATATACTGTAAATTTTACAGGAGAATCGGTTACCTCAATTTTGAGTGATCTTTCTAAAAAAGCTAATTTCAATTACAACATTAACGGGAAATTAGTTTTAATTCAAAAAACGGCTGCTCAAAAAGCGGTAAATACCAAAGCAGCAGACAAAATTAGAGTAAAAGGAAAAATTGTTGACGAAAATAAAGTGCCGATTCCGGGAGCAACCGTAATTGAAACTGGTACTTCAAACTCAACAGTTACTGATTTTGACGGGGTTTTTGAACTTTCTGTAGGTGATGGAAAAACTATTGAGGTTTCATATGTAGGATATAAAACAAAATCACTTCCTGCACAGGCATCTTTTATGACTATTCAGTTAGAGCCAAGCACAGCAGAATTAAATGAAGTTTTAGTTGTAGGTTACGGAAAACAATCTAAAAAAGATGTTACCGGAGCTGTTACACAATTAGAAGCAGCAAATTTTAAGCAAGGTGTAAACGTTTCTGTAGATAATTTATTACAAGGAAAAGTTGCCGGTGTGCGTGTAGTAAATACAAGCGGTGAGCCGGGAGCAGGAGTAAACGTAACTATTAGAGGTGTTGGATCTATCAGAAGCGGAAGTACGCCTTTATTTGTTGTAGACGGAATGCCTTTGACTAATGATGATGTGAGCCCATCAGGAACAAATGTTGGATTTGGAAGTTCAACTGCAAAAAATCCATTAAACTTTTTAAATACAAGCGATATCGAATCGATTACAGTTCTTAAAGATGCTTCTGCAACAGCTATTTATGGTGCGAGAGGATCTAATGGAGTTGTTTTGGTTACCACTAAAAAAGGATCTAAAGGAGAAGGAACACTTACAGTTGACTCTTATATGGGAGTTTCTACTGTAGCCCACAAATTAGATGTTTTAAACGCTGGTGAATATAGAAATGCAATTAAAGATCCAGCTTTTGACCACGGAGGCAACACAGACTGGCAGGATGTAATTTTTAGATCGGCAATTACAACAAATAATTCATTGTCATTTGCTAAACAAACTGAAACCGGAAACTATTATGCTTCTATGGCACAAATGGATCAGGAAGGAATTATCCGTAATAGTAATTTCAAACGTATTTCAGGTAGAATTAACGCTGCTGAATCATTTTTGGATAACAAACGTTTGAAACTAAAAATGAATCTTACTGCCAGCCAGACTACAGACGACGGAGTTCCTACAAGTGACGACGGAGGTTCTAACGGACAATTAATCGTTCATACTTTAATGGCAAATCCAACTCGTTCTGTATTTGATGCCAATGGAAATTACACGAACTTTAACATGAACGCGCATTACAATCCGGCTTATTTATTAAGCATTTTTGAAGATCAAACGCGTACTTTAAGAGTTCTTGGAAATTTAGAGGCTTCTTTTAGAATTATCGACGGATTAGAATATAAATTAAATCTTGGTATTGACCGTTCTACATCAGAAAGAAATACTACAATTTATCCAAACCTTACTGATTTAAATCCAAAAGGTAAATATGTTCAAAACAATCTTGATTCAAAAAATTCATTGATTGAACATTATCTAACGTATAGTAAAGCATTAGATACGCATAAATTTGAAGTTCTTGGCGGATTCTCTTATCAAAAATTTGAAAGATCAGGAACAAGTTTCAGTATCGATGGAATTTCTGCGCAGGGAGCAGGTGTAAAACCATCTATTAACCCAGGTTTTGCAGGAACGCAGTCTGGTACAACAGGTTATGCTCAGGAAAACGAATTGCAATCTTATTTTGGAAGATTAAATTACAGTTTTGATAATAAATACTTATTGACAGCTTCTATGAGAGCTGATGGTTCTACACGTTTTGGAGATAATAACAAATACGGTTATTTCCCTTCATTTGCTTTGGGGTGGAATATTTCTAATGAAAATTTCCTAAAAGATTCTCAAACAATCAATAACCTAAAACTTAGAGCAAGCTGGGGACAAACAGGAAATCAAGAAGTACCAAATAAACAAACTAAGGCAAGTTACTCTTTGGCTGGCCCGGACGGATATTATTTATATAATGATTTGAATCTTGTAAATGGTGTTTCTGTTTCGAGAACAGCAAATCCAGATTTAAAATGGGAAGTTGTTACACAATACAATCTAGGTCTTGATTTTAATTTATGGAATGATAAATTTTACGGAACTGTAGACTATTTTAATAAAACAACTACAGATGCTATTTTGTATATACCTTCAACTCCTTTGAGCCAGACAAAATTTATCTGGACAAATATTGACGGTAAAATCGTTAATAAAGGTATTGAGATTATGCTGGGTTCTAAAATCATCGATAGAAAAGATTTCAGCTGGAATGTTGATGTGAATGGATCAACATTAAACAATAAAATCGAAAACCTGCCGCTTTCAGAAATCTTAACAGGTGCTATTTCTGGTCCCGGACAATCAGGTGTTAATGCTAACATTTATAAAAGCGGTTATGCAGCAGGTTCATTCTATTTGTTAGAACATACTGGTTTTGATCAAAATGGAGCAAACGTATTTAAAGACCAAAATGGAGACGGTAAAATTGATAACAGCGACAGAGTTATTATTGAAGGAGCTTTACCAACTTTTTATTACGGTTTCAACAGTGATATGAGATACAAAAACTTTACGTTCTCATTTTCTATAATTGGACAAACAGGCGGTTATTTGTTGAACAATACAGGGTTGAATGCTTTAAATATTAACAACTTAGCATCAGATCGTAACGTTGCAGCAGGATATTATGAGTCAGGGGCAAACCCGGCAAACTCACCAATTTTGTCTACACTTTTCTTAGAAAAGTCTGATTTTATAAGATTAAATGCGGCACGTATAGGTTACAATTTTGATTTGAAAGGATTGAACTGGATTAATGGCTTAACACTTTATGTAACAGGAAATAACCTAATTACAATTACAAATTATACTGGATTTGATCCGTTAGTAAATACTCCTAAAGCTACCGATGGTAACCAATCTATTGGAATTGATTACGCAGCTTATCCAACTTCGAGAACGTTCAGTTTTGGAGCAACTTTAAAATTATAAATTATGAAGACAAAGACATTTTTAAGCATAAAAGTTTTAACATTATTCTCTTTTATTTTTCTTCTAAACAGCTGTACTGATCTGGATGAAGTCTTTTTAGATGAAATTCCCGGAAATACAGTTTCAGATCCTGCGGGTTCACTGGCTGCCGCTTATGACAGATTAGGTGACGGAACTTTCGTTGATCACGGAGCCATTTTTGCTATGCAGGAGTATACTACAGATGAAGCTATTTTACCAACCCGCGGAAGTGACTGGGGAGATGGCGGAAAATGGAGAGACATGCACGAATTTACATGGAGCTCTAGTAATGCAATTATTGTAGGAAACTGGGATTTATTAACAAATGGTATTACACGTTGTATAACAGCTATACAATCGGCTGAACAAAGTTCAATTCCTGAAAAGAAATTATTTTCTGCAGAAGCAAAAGCACTTTTGGCTTTTTATACATATACTACTTTGGATTTGTACGGACAGGCTCCATACAAAGATCCAATGGATCCTAAAGCGACTTTACAAATTTTAAAAGCAGATACTCAAATCGATAAATTAATTACCGATGTTGAGGCTTTAATTCCGGATTTAGCTGATATTGGAACGCAGAGAACTTACCACGGAAGATTTACAAAACAGGCAGCTTATGGTTTCTTAGCTACAATGTACTTAAACCGTGCGGTATTTAAAGACCGTTACAATGCATCATCAAATTTTAATTTTAATGAACCGGCATTATCAGGCGGAGGAACTGATATGGATCGTGTTATTTACTACACATCATTGTTGATCGATTCAGGAAAATTTAGTTTAGAAAGTGATTATTTTAAAAACTTTGCCAGAGATAATGACAATGGTAAAGAACTTATTTTTGCGATTTCTCAAAAGATAGATTACATCCGTAATGGTTCTAACAGCTTTGCTTATGTATGTATGGAACGTAACCAAAGAACATCTGCAGCAAACAGAGGAACAAATGCAGCTTGTACAACTCCTGAGTTTTATGCAACATGGGATGGCAATCACGATGATCCAAGATTTGAACAGCATTATCAATATGCTGATGGTACATGGTTTATGAATGACGGTACAGATGTAAGTGTTCCGGCAACAGATATTGTTCCAAAAAGCGCTAATTTACCTTGGTTTCACTTCAACAGAGGAATTCAGGCTGGACTTCAATACGGACCGATATTATTAGCTTCTGGTTCTCTTGAAATGGTAGGAAACCGTATTAAAGTTTCTCCATTGTATATGGAAAAAAGCACAGGTACAAGAATGAATTTTACACCATCATTAACATTCTCAGATCCAACTAAATCTGTTTTTGCTCAAAATGAAATTAATCAGGGAGCTCGTGTTTTTAAATATGAATTTGACCCCGAAGGAGGAAACGGAAACAGTAATGTTGATATTCCATTATTCCGTTTAGGAGGAATTTACGCAATGAGAGCCGAAGCTTATTTCAGAAAAGGAAACACTGGTTCTGCAATGGATGATTTAAACAAACTGCGTACAAGCAGAAAAAGAGAATCTTTATTCGGAAACGCTGCTGGAAAAGCCCTTACATCTTTAGATTCACAGCAATTGTACAAAGAATTAGGTTTCGAATTATATTGGGAATTGCAAAGAAGACCACAGAGCATTCGTTTTGGAAAATACGATTTAGCCGGAACTGCAAAAGCAGCTTCACAGCCATTTAGAAGAATATTTCCAATTCCTCAAACTGTTATCGACCAAAAAGTGTTTCAACAAAACCAAGGGTACAATTAAGATTTTGTGTTAGTTTATTTTTTATTTTTTTGTAAAAAGCCTGTTTTCGGAAGAAACAGGCTTTTTCTTTTGGTCTCGATTTGAGTTAATAATTCTATAAAACGCCTTAATTACAGTGTGTTACATTTTTTATTTTAGTAAATTTACTAGTGCGATTTATAATAAATTCTTATGAAAGCAGTACCTGTTTTTAGAACAATCGACTTTAGAATTATATGATCCTGAAAAACCATGACCAAAGAGAATTACTTTAAAAATATAGAGATAGGTATTGTGTAATAACAGATAATAAAAATATAAGATATATCTGTTGATCTATATTTAAATTTGATCTGTCAGACAGACTAATTATTGTTGGCGATGTCTCGGCAGAAATTGTATAAAAATAACTCAAAATGAATAAAAATCATGATACATCAAATTGACACTACCGATAATATTGTTGCTTTTAGAGCATTGGCAGAAGTAACAAAAGACGATTTTTTAACAGCAGTTGTACCTGCAGTAGAACATTTGGTAAAACAAACCAATGAAATTAATTTTTTATTAGTTTTAGATACCGATATTAAAAATTTTACAGCAGGAGCATGGCTTCAGGACGCTCTTTTAGGATTAAAACATTTGGGAAAATGGAACAGAGCTGCAATCGTAACCGATTCTGAAGATATTATCTCTTTTACTAACGGATTTAGTTATGTGGTTCCAGGAGAGTTTCACGGCTTTAAAAAAGAAGCATTTAATAAAGCTTTAAACTGGGTTGAAGGAAATATTAATCTTCCTGCAAATTAAAATCAGATACTGCCATTTTTGATTTCAAATAACCAAAGTGCGTAAAAATTACCCAGCAAGATATAAACATGACATTAATAGAAAATGCCCGTTAGGTTTTAAACCTTAACGGGCATTTTCGCAATCAGCAAACGTTTTTCCCTTTTATTTATTTGCTATTTTTTTATAAACTGCTGCAGATAATAATGGCAGAGCAAGACTTCCAACAAAAGCGGCAGCTTTATTATGTCCTGTTTTCTTTAAAGCGGCTCCAACTAAAAGAGAACCAATACCGGCGCACGCCAGCTGTTTAACAGAAAGGTTTTTTGTATTGTTTTCAATAGGTTTGATTCCGTGCAATAATGGGTCAATAAACTGTAAATTTTCCATGATTTTTCTTTATTTAATTAAACGTATTTTTATTTTGTGTGACATTTTTTTCGTTATCGGTTTCAGTTTCAATTTTTTCAATTTCAACTTTTTCTTTTTTTATGGCCTGACGCAGCAATGCAAAAAAACTCATATAAACATTTGCTATAAACACCAGCGAAAATCCGGCCAAAATATATCCTCTCCAGTCGTTTAACAAAAGTTTATAATTGCAGAGAATTAAAAACGCAATTGTAACATAATGGCTGAAGCAGTATTCGCAAGTAAGCAGGTAGAAAAACTTTCTTGACAAAATATATCGGTCATTTTTAGAACGTTTAACACACCATTCATGAGGTTCTCTAAAAATTTCTTCATGTGTTACCGTCCAGCTTATACAGGCTATAGGAACAGCCAGAACAAATAACCAGACAATTTGAGCCGCTAAAGTCATAAAACCATATTTTTAAACTAATTTTTATTCTATTCTCTAGGATGATTTTCAGGATAATGCTCAGCATCAAAATCATCAAGTTCTTCATCGTCGTCAAGATCACTGTCTTTTTCAACATCATTATCATAGGCTGGTTCAGAATCATTATCAAAATCATCGCGATTACCGTCGTTTGTAATGAGATCATCTTCATTTACAATTCGTTCCTCATTCGGGATATTTTCTGCTCTTATATTGGTATTCTTTTCAAAATCCTGTTCAGGATGATTCAAATCTTCAATAAATTCTTCCTGATATTGGTATTGGTCCTCATCTCTTGCATAATTATCATTATCAACAAGAGTATTTTGTTCAATTATATCGGGATCGCTTTCTCCAAATTCCTGTGGAGTTTCCTTTGTTAACTCCTTACTATATTGATCATCATTATAGTAAGTACCATCAATAAGTGTATTTTGATCGATATAGTCAGGATCCGTCTGACCATATTCAAAGTTGCTTTGCTTTTCCATAACATCATTATTTTAGTTATTATTTTTTCTGTCTCTGCTGTAGTTTCAGCAAAATAGTTTTCAGTAACTAATACTGTGTTTTTACAAAATTAGCAAGAGAGTCGTCTGAGTATCTTACAGGAAAATACATTATAGCTGCATAATTAACAGTTACTTATAATATAATAACTGTAAGAAATTGTGTAAGTTTCGTTTCTGCAATCCATTTTAAATTTGGTTAGTAAAATTGTTTAACTAAAACAAAATAGAAAATGGCTTCTGATAAAGTAACTGCCTGCTGCCAAACTCTGATTGAAAAAAATCTTACCATAACATTTGTAGAAAGCGCATCAGCAGGAAAAATGAGTTATGAATTCTCGACAGTTTTTAATTCCGGACGAATATTAATAGGAGGAATGGTGTGTTATCATTCATCAATGAAAGAAGATCTGCTTCATATTCCGTGGGGCACAATCGAAAAATACAGTGCAGAATCTGAAGAAGTGACCAAACTTATGGCACAGAATTTTTATCGTTACATGAATTCAGATATCTGTGTTGCCTTAACCGGACTTACGACTCCAGGCGGAAGTGAAAACGAAGAAAAGCCCGTTGGAACCATTTTTGTTCATATCATTTTTTCGGATAAAGAAACGGCACGTCGTTTTGAATTTACTGGAAATCCCGAAAGTATAATTAATCAGGCAATTGATGCAGCAGCTGAATTGATTTTGGAAGGAATTTAAAAGTTTATTTTTAATGTATATTATTTTGGCTTAAATTGATAAAAAAATGATTTTTAATAACTGTCTTTTTATTTAAAAAAAAATAGTTTTGCTTATTAATCAAAGAATTTAAAGAATGGCCTATTCGATAAAAAAAGATGAAGTAATAAAATACAAACCAGAAGAATTAAAAACTTTTAAATTGTATGTTTATGAATGGATTGATAATTTAAATTTCACATTTGATCCAAATCATTTTTTACCAAACGCAGATGAATATAAAAAAATAGCAGCAAATTTATTTAAAAATGCAGGATGGGAAGGAGATGGTGACATTGAACTTATATGGATTCCTCCATTTGTATATTCAGAATACGGATTTAAAGAAATTGCATTAGGTTTTATTGTATGGCATGTAAAACAAGAAGAAGATGGAATTTCATGGTTGCTTTCTCCTCAAAAACTGCCTTTTCTTGAAATATGAAATATTAAAAAAAAAATAAAAATAAAAGCCGTAAACATCTATTTACGGCTTTTGTTTTTAAAACTATTTTATACTGTACAGCGAACCATTTTTAATGGTTTTTTTATCCAGTTTTCCTTTTCGTAACAATTCTTCGAGAATGATCTCAGCATCTTTAACAGATATATCCTGAATAACTGCATATTCTTTTGGAGCCAGTGTTGGGTAAACTTCAAAAAGAGACAAAGTATTTTTATTTTCAAACTTTTTCTTTTTGGCATCAGGAACCAGGACAAGCAGGGCATTTTCGTAAGAAGCATAAGGTTTAGAGCCATAAACCGTTAATTGATTGTTATTGCCGTCAGAAAAATAAAAAGTCGGGAAACCTCTTACATTCAGATTTTTGGCCATATTTAAATCATTTCGAAAAAGCTTTACGGCATCAATTTCAAAATCTTTTTTCAGTTTTTCGGTATCCAGATCTGCCACTTTAGCTGCCTCGGCAATATTTTCCCATTTCGCAATATTTTTCTTTTCGAGATACAATTTCTCACGCAGAATCCGCATAAAATGTATCGCCTTTTGTTTATCCTGCATCTGCGCCGCCTTCATGGCAATACAAGACGGATAAGAAGAATCCAGCGGATCTTCAAGCCAGACATCGCCATCAATAGGCATTTCATAATGCAAACTGGCTTCGTCCCAATGATGCGCTACGTCAGATGGTTTACTGATTCCGCCGCTGTTGTAACTCCAATCCGGCAGTAAACCGCCCATTCTGTAATCAATTTCAAAATAATCACCATATTCCAGTTTTAATTTTCGAAGCTGAGGCTCAATTCCCCAGCATGAAGAACAAATAGGATCAGTATAATAAATTATTTTTACAGGTTTATTTTCTGTTTTAATAACCGTTTTTTCGTTTGATATTTCACCCGCCGGCATTTCGCACATACCGTTTACAGGATCACACAATAACGGATTTGTTTTGTTTTCGTTCATTTTCGAATTATTTTGCGACTGGCAGTTTGTACTGCAAATCAAGATTAACAACAGCGGCAGTATTTTCATAACAACTGTTTTATTTACACTTAGTTTTTTATTTTTACGCAAAGTTCGTCCGTATTTAATCACAAGTCAATTAGTCTAAAAAAGATGACTACAGAAAACAGCTCCCCAAAAAAGAACGAATGTCCGGCTCAGGGACTTCTAAAATTATTATCAGGTAAATGGAAACCACAGATTTTTCTTTTGGCTGAAGCCGGCCCGTTACGCTTTAACGGACTTTTGAGAGACATTAAAGGCGCAAACAAACAATCTATTTCTACTGCACTGCGCGAGCTTGAAGAATTTGGACTTTTAGATAAAAACATTATCAAATTAAAACCGCTCCATATAGAATACACATTATCTGAAAAAGGAAAATCGCTTATTCCGGTATTTAAACAGCTTGAATTTTTTTCTGAGAATAATTAAGATTGTATTATCAATCATAAAGTAATTGCAATCTTACAAGGAATTATGTATTTTCACATTTCGTAAAATATATAAGCCTGCACCATGATTGAGATACATAAAAAAGAAGATATTCTGATTCCGTTTGACAAAATTGGAGATCCGGACTGGAAAATAAATACTAAAAAAATTATCGAAGCCATTGCTGATAATTTTGGAGACGATTTAAAGAAACCTGTTTCAAAAGAAGAAATTCTGGCACTCGAAACAAAATTAGGAACTGCATTACCAGAAAATTTAAAATTATTTTACGAAACATTTGGAATCGCTGATATTGGCGAACAGCTTCAGGACTTTGAAGAAGTAGACTGGATAAAAGATATTTGGTTAGATGCACCGCAATATGGTCCGGATTTTACCGAAGAAGATAAATTACTTTTGCCATATTTAATTTCTTTCAGCGATTATTTGGGCAATGGAAATATGTTTTGCTTTCACAGCGAAACAAAAGAAATCTATTACTACGACCACGACGACAGACCTTACTGACTAAATTTTTTGATACCGTTGATGACTATTTAAAAGGCTGTTTAATTTTTGCCCAAAATGATTTTTCTGATGATAAAGAAATTGATAATTGGACAGAAGAAATTGTTATAGGCCTGCTGGACGAAAAAACGGTTAAAAAATGGAGATATTAATCTCTTAATAAAAGAAGACTTTACAATGAATTATATACAAAAAATAAAACGCCTTTACGGACTTTCTGAAAAGGAAAACTACGGATTTTCTGAAGATGAAATCCTTGCAGTTGAAAAAGATTTAGAAATTACATTTCCGAAAAAACTCAAAGAATATTATCTGGAATTAGGAAAAGAAGAAAACCTCAATTACGCACATAACCGACTAATGAAACCCAATGGAGAAATTGAATTCTCTGAAGATGATGTTCTGGTTATTTATGAAGAAAATCAGGTTGTGGCGATGTGGGGAATTAAAAAAGACGATTTAAAACTGGATAATCCCCCGGTTTACGGAAGTTACGATACCATCGAACAAACAGATTGGGAAGTTGAAACCCAGACTACAGATAATTTCTTTCTGTTTATGGGCGTATATAACGGAACTTTAGGCGGACTGAAATACAATGGAAATTATATAGGTCCAATAGACTCAGAAATTGTAAAATTTGTAGAAGAAAACTGGAAGCCTGCACCCGAAATAAGCAGAGACAATCAAAAAGTATATACAAACAATTTTTATGATGTAATTAGTTTGTCATTCGATCAAAATAAAAATTGTACTGCTGCTTTTATCGGAACCAGCGATCAAAATCGTTTTGACGAAATTCTGGATTGTATAGACATCGATTGGTCTTACCTTTCGTATGATGACGACGAAGCTTATGACGATGAAGAAAATGAATAATTATGTGGTTCAGTAAATTTAGCTTTTTCGATAAACAGTCCGGTTTAACAGAATTGGTTTCAGACGATTTCTTTACAAAACCATTTTCAAAACAAGAATTTGAAAACTTTCCTGATATCAACAGTTTGTATCCAAACGGAAGAGATCCAAAACATTTTCCTATTCCACATCAGCTTAAACTTCCCAAAGAATATATTGAGCTTTTGCAATATTCAAACGGCGGAGGCATTATAAACGGCGAACGTGAATTTGGTTTTTTCTCCTTAGAAGAAATTCGGCAGATGTATATAAATTACGGATTCCCTATTTGGGCGCCTGCATTTCTGCCAATAGCATTTAACGGCGGCGGAAAGTTTTATGCTTATGATCTTAGAGAAAATAATGGTTTCCCGATAATTTTGGTTCCGGCGGGAAATCTGGGATATGATCACGACTGCTGGGTATTTTTAGGAAATACACTCGAAGAAGTTTTGAGCAAAACCACCAATGTCGAAGATGAACTCGATATACTTTATCCTGAAAAAGAGCTTTCAGAAAAAGAGCTTAGAAACCGTGAACTTCGCTTAGAATTAAAAGAACTGGAAGAGAATAAAGCAAAAATTGACTTAAAAACGTATCTGCTTTCAAAAAAGCGAATAGAATCAGATTTAAAGAAATTACAAGAAAACGAATAAAACTATAATGAGAGAATTAAATTATTTAGTAAAAATTGAAGGAAACGAAGCCCTTTTAGAAAGATTCATTAGCGCTATAGAAAACGGAACGGTTAAAGTAGATAAAGCTTATCCAAATCCTTATTTGCTGGATACGGGAGAAAAATTCCTTCTTGATAAAATTATTGAATATTTTTTCACAACCAGAGCTTTCTCAAAAGACCAGTATATTGCTTTTTTTGAAAAATTAAGAAAGTTAAACGGATTTGATAGTTACTATTATTCGCTTGGAAAACAAACTGAAGAACTGGTTTTTAATACTTTTGAAAGAGTTAAAAAAGGCAAATACAAGATTTTTATTCCTAAAACAGAAGAAAAACATTCTCAGCCAGACTTGTCAGAAGATCAAAAAGAACTCTTAAGCTTTTTATGTTATTTAGCGGTTTCTCATATTAAATATGGACCAAGTTATGCCTCGGTTACAGCAAATGAATATTTTGATATCGTAATTGAATTAGGTTCTGATGAAGTAGAAAAACTTAAGAAATTTGGAACAGGAAAACTCCCAAAAGAACTGACAGATTATAAAGACAGTGATTTTACAGCTAAAGCTAATGATGTTTTTGCCACGATAAATATCAAGCTCAATAATGAAACAGAAGAAAGTTATGGTAAAGCATTGAGTTTTGTAAATGCGCTTCTAAAATCTGATTTTCCTAAGAGTTATGAAATAGCGTTTTCATCAAAAAATAAAGAACTGCTTCCTGTAAAAGGGCTTCCAAAATGCGGACAGAACTATCTGTTTGCAGAAGCAGTTAAATATCCAAACCTTCATAAAAGCATTTTAGAATACATTAATCTTTCGAAAAAAGAATACGAATGGTACAATAACCTCGAAGATGAAAATTGTGCCATGCCTTCGACCTTTGCCGTTTTTGCTTTAGGATTGCAAGACGAAAAATATTTTGAAACACTCATCGATTATTATCAAACTGTAGATGAAGAACACCAATCGATTCAGGCAAAATTTACTCCGGCATTTTTAGAAAAATTCGGCGTAACCGAAAAGTCAATTCGTGTATATATTAATGCATTGTTGTCAATGCAGGAACATCCGCATAATAAAGCCTTTATTCCGTATTTTGCTGCTGAAAACAGTTTGAAATTATTATTAGACAGCAAAGAAAATTTTACAGCTTATTATTTTACAGATCAAGATATAAAAGAGTATTCAGACAGTGGAAACGATACGCAGGAAATGGCAGATTACTGCTGGGGAAGTATTATGTATACCACTTTTGGAAAAAGTAAAGGTTTCTCCAAAATTGTAAAAGAATTAAATGAGGAGCAAAAAGCACTTTTTGAGAAATTGTTATAAAATAATGTTCCGCTAGGAACATCTCGTCGGTAAATTAAATATTTCGTTGGGAACATCATATAGGAAAAAAAAAACGTATCGAAAATGTTCCTCTAGGAACATCTCGTCGGTAAATTAAATGTTCCGTTGGGAACATCAGATAGGAAAAAAAACGTATCGAAAATATTCTGCTAGGAACATCTCGTCGGTAGAAAAATAAAATAATTTGCGATGATTTTACGTTCCGTAGGAACGTTTGATTAGCATCAATTGAATATTTATTATGGCAAATACATATACACAGCTGCATGTTCAGTTTGTTTTTGCAGTGAAATATAGAAAAGCATTAATCACAAAAGATTGGAAGGAAAGATTACATCAATATATAACTGGAATAATTCAGAGTAATCAACACAAAATGCTATGTATAAACAGTATGCCCGATCATATCCATATATTTATAGGTATGAGGCCCACACAATCTATTTCGTCACTTATTCAGAATATCAAAACAGAAACAAGCAAATGGATTAAAGAGCAAAAATTATCATCATATTTTGCGTGGCAGGAAGGTTATGGTGCTTTTTCTTATTCCAGAAGTCATGTTCCTAATGTAATTCGATATATACAAAATCAAGAAGTACACCATACAAAAGAAACGTTTTTAGAAGAATATCAAAAGTTTTTAAAAGCATTCGAAGTAGAATATGATGAGCAGTATATTTTTAAAGAACCTATAGATTAGTGATTTCAAACGTTCCTACGGAACGATATGAACCTAAGCATTTATTGGTGTTACCAACGATATGTTCCTAACGGAACATAAGATTATATATCTGTTTTAAAAAATGTTCCATTAAGAACATCATATATAGAAAAAGCATATCGAAAAATGTTCCGTTAGGAACATCTCGTCGGTAGATCAAATGTTCCATTAAGAACATCATATATAGAAAAAGCATATCGAAAAAATGTTCCGCTAGGAACATATCGTCGGTAGATCAAATGTTCCATTAAGAACATCATATATAGAAAAAGCATATCGAAAAATGTTCCGTTAGGAACATCTCGTCGGTAGATCAAATGTTCCATTAAGAACATCATATATAGAAAAAGCATATCGAAAAATGTTCCGTTAGGAACATATCGTCGGTAGTAAAATCATTAAATAGAAAAAATGTCAAACGCAGAAAGCATTATAAACGAAATAGACACGTTTTTAGATAAATTTTCATTAAAAACAAACAAACTGACCAAACAAGATTTGATTAGTTTTATTGAAGAAAAATGGGCAGAAGCCGATGATGAAAAATACAATATTTATCAGGCCTATATCATTACCGGAAGAATGACCAATGAATATATCTGGGCAAAAGATTTCCCGAACATGAAACGCTGGCTTGATATGAATGACCGTCATGCAGCTTCGGGCAGAAACGAACCTTATATTCGAAATTATTACAAAGGACAATGCTGTTTAGAATGTGGTAACGAAGAAAAAGCGTTAGAATATTTCAATTTGTGTTATAATGAAAATCCCGATTATATATTTACAAGAGCACCTTTTTGTTATGAATTTTTCAATAAACATTTAGAAAATCCGCGTGAACTTCCAAAACAGGAAGAAGTTCAGGACGATTATTTCGAATGGGTTGAATTAGGAGAATGGCAGTCATTTTTTAATGAAGAAGAACCGGAAATACAATGTGAAATATTATTTGATGATGACGAGGAAGAAGAATTCAGGGAAGAACACGAAAACGGAATCGACTATCTTGAAAACAACCAAACCGAAATACTGGAAAGTATTATAACAGAATTACTAAAAGTATATCCCGACTGGCAGAAAGATTATGGTTACAGTGAAGAAGACAAACCTGATTTTATGCCAGATGTAACGAATATAAAAGGTTTTGCAAATCTGATATCGCCAACAGCGATTTATGTCACATCTGTTTTTAAAGACGATCTGCCGTACATTGGTTTTCTTTTCTCCTGTTCATGGGACAGCGAACACGGCTTGGGCGTGATGACACATAAAAACAGAATTGTTGAAATAGGAGGTGCCGATACCGCATTTTTAACCTGGATTGCCGAAAAGGATAATAATAAAAGCAAATAAATTGACCATAAAACTAAACCAAATGAAAAAAGAAACATTTGATATAATAGAATTACGTCCGGCGACCAAACATTATTATGGAGACAGTTTAAAAATGCCTGAAATTCTGTTAGAAGATGGATTGCTGGTAAAAGCAAGCACGTTAGATATTCCGTTTGGGCATTCCCGCTATGGCGGACCAATTGCTGATCTTCCAAAAGATTTCGAATACCCAGATGAGCTGCGTTTTGCTGCTCAATTGGATTTAAAACAAATTGCGCCACATGATAAATTGGGACTTTTGCCTAAAACCGGACATTTATTCTTTTTTGCTGATATCATGGAAGATAAAGGCCTGGCAGTATATGCAGATGTTGACAACAGTGAATTGGTGAGAGTGGTTAAAGATCATGAAGACAACTTTTTTGAAGGCGTATTGATAAAAGAAGTTTTTGCCAATACTGAAAATCTTTCAAATCGTTACCGTGAACCAGAATACGAAGATGAAGAAGAATATACAAACGAAGATGGTTTGTTATGGGATTATTTTGAAGGAAGTGAAACCTCTAAAATATTCGGAATTTTTACACATTGCCAGTATCAGGAAAATCAGATATTAGAAATAGTAAATTCAGACAAAATAGTGCTTTTGCAGATAGGAGAAAACGGATTTAATGACGAAGGTGTTTTTAGTGTTTTAATTGATAAAAATGATCTTAAAGCCCTTAAATTTGATAACTGTGAATTCTACTGGGGACAATCATAAAAATGGCTGTAAGTTCCATTATCTGTATACGTCCAAAAAAACTCTAATCAATTCGAAATAATTAGATAAAAAATAAAAATAAAGCGATCATGATTAAAGATCTAGGACATGGTTATAAAATTATAGACAACAAATTTATTCTTTGTTATGAAAGCGAAGTGTTTAAAAAGTTTTACAAAACGATTGATTTTGAAACTTTTAAAATAACAGTCACAAACGCAGAATATGACAATGATGGTTTTGCATCTACGATTTATTTTACAGATAAAAACCATGTTTATATTCAAAGCGCTTTTACCGCTTTTGCGATTCTTGAAGATGCAAAATCTAATGATTTTAAAGTAATAGATATTAAAAAAGGATATACATTTTCAAATGGAAATTATTATCGGCATGATGATAAGATGCCTTTTGATCTGAGTAAAGCCAAACACCTCAATAATTATCACATTCAGGTTGAAGATCAATTATATTTTGGAGACGTAAAACTGATTGAAAATGTCGATTTAGAGTCATTTACAATTCCGCATCCGGATTTAATTGGAAATATGGCTTTAGATAAAAATCATGTTTTTTTCAAAGGAAATATAGTTCCAGAAGCCAATCCAAATGCATTTAAAGTTCTGGAAGGCTGTTTAGACGGAACTTATTATTTAGAATGCGATAATGTTTTTTATGCCAAAGATGATAAATATGCTTATTACATCAGAACAATCAATGAGGAAGTAAAAGTTATAAAAACCAAAAGCCTGAACGATTTTCATTTTAAAGTTATTGATGAAAGAGGATATGCTTTTGATAAGGAATACAGTTATTATATGGGAAAAAGAACTAAAATCTAAAAACAATGACGGTATATAAATTCGACGAAGTACTAAATGACCTAATGGATTATTTTATTCTGGGCGATCCAGATTATCTGCTTCAATATAAAATAGAAAATGACCTGCCGGATGATCTGCTGACGGAATTCACAACAGAAGAAACCGGAGATCAGGTTGTAGAAGAAGGCGTAATTGTGCCAATGATAGGAATAGAAAATTATCCTTATACCGTTTATTTTAATTTATCAGATGAAACACCAGAGTTGTTAAAAGCAGAAAATGAAGTACAGCACCAGCGTGACGGATATTGTTTAAAAGTTGCGAATGGCAGAATCTACCTGTATACGATTCCGTATTTGAGAGATTTTACAGAAACCAAAGTCGGGTTATTAAAGAAATACAAACACGCGTCAATTGAACTGCCAAACGGCTGGTATTCGGTTACTATTCTGGCCGGATTAACCAAACAGCTTTTAGAAGTAGAAACGGTTTCGGGAAAAATAGAAGAATTTGAAAGCATGGAACCTACTTTTGAATTTGTGCTAAAACCTTCTGCTGAAAAACCAGAGTATACAGCTGATTTTACGTATCCATTTAAAGTTGAAGTAGATGAATAGACAGATCCCAATTGAAGAACTGAATCAGAATACTTTTTTCTGGAAATTTTATTTCTGCTGGTCAAGAGGTTATGATGAAAAACAAGAAATAAATATTGATGAGGTTCTGGAAGTTGTAGAAACGGATGAAACAAAAGCTTATGAGTGGGAACACGTATTTTTTAATCAGAATGATATAGAAGAAAACCCAAGATACATCGCAGAAAAACTGACAGATGATTTAAATTATGCTGTTGAATTTCAGGAATATGAAATCAACTTTTTTCTAAATGATATTTACATTGGCAATTTAGGCGGACATTTTGAAGCCTGGTTTTTTACATTAGATGAATTATTGGCCTTTGAAAAATATCCTTCATTATTTTTGCTTTTTCTTCCTATTACAGGAATTACAGAAAATCAGAAATCTATTTTAAAACCCATAATCGCAAAACATCTGAGAGAAATTCCAAAATTTGAAACACATTCGGATTATATCGCAGATTGTATTTTAAATGGTTTAATTATGGAATCTCCATTTCAACAAACAGAAGAAATTGGGTTAACCAATAATCAAAATCATAGCGTGAGAAACATAACAGCATATCCGCGCTATAAAGAAGATGTAATAGAATTGAATAAAAAATTGGTTTCTTTTAAAAGATAAAAAATTAAAATGTGCCGAGCCTACGGCTCTCTTTTTGTTTGCGGTTTTATGACGCTGGATTAAAATCCAACGCTGCAATATAGTTCGAACCGTTAGTTCTTTTGTTTTAAATTTTTAAAATTCCGAAGCAACGATTTATAAATCTTAATGACTTAGAATCTTAGCTCCTTAGAACCTCAAAAAAACTCCATTAAACTTTTATTAACAAAAAGTAAGATTTCATTAGTTTATATTTGTAAGGCACAAATTAATCCTAAAGCATTGTACCTCATGAAAATCAAGTCTTTTTTGTATCTATTTCTGTTTGGTGTTTTTTCGATTTCGGCTTACAGTCAGAATGTGAAGCTGTTAAACATCGATCAGCTGAACGAACGAATTAAAAATGGAAAAGACAGCACGTATGTTGTGAATTTTTGGGCAACGTGGTGCGCGCCATGCATTAAAGAACTGTCGCATTTTGAAAAGCTAAGCGCCGAACACAAATCAGAAAAACTGGCTGTTTTATTAGTAAGTTTGGATTTCAAATCAAAGCTGGCATCGAATGTAGTTCCGTTTGTAAAAAGAAAAAACCTTAAAAACGAAGTATTTCTTTTAAACGAAAGCAGTCCGCAGGAATTTATTGATAGAATTGATCCAAACTGGTCAGGAAGTATTCCGGCAACACTTTTCATTAAAAACGATAAACGAAAATTTGTAGAAAGCGAATTTACATACGAACAATTATTAACTGAATATAAAAAACTGTAAACCATGAAAAAAATAATCTTATTACTAACATTGGCATTTTCTGCCTTTTTAGCTCAGGCTCAAACAGGAACAACACTTAAAGCCGGAGATACTGCACCAGATTTTAAACTGAAAAATGTAGACAACAAAGAAGTTTCTTTTGGGACTTTTAAAGATGCAAAAGGTTATATCGTAGTTTTTACCTGCAATACCTGTCCTTATGCAGTAGGTTACGAGCAAAGAATTATCGATTTAGATAAAAAATTCAAACCACAAGGATATCCTGTAATTGCAATTAATCCAAACGATCCTGAAGCTTCTACAGCAGATACTTTCAGTAAAATGCAGGATTTGGCAAAAGAAAAAAAATACCCTTTCCCATATTTATTTGATCCGGGACAAAAAATTACAGACGAATACGGAGCAAAACGCACACCGCACGTTTTCATTGTTTCTAAAACAGCAAAAGGAAACGTAGTAGAATATGTAGGCGCTATCGACAACGATCCGGAAGGAACAAAAGCCGATAAGGTAAAATATGCAGAAGATGTAATTGCATCTTTAAAAAGCGGTCAAAAGCCGGCTGTAACACAAACCAAAGAAATTGGCTGTACAGTAAAAAGAAAAGCGAAAGCTTAATTACCAGAATTTAATTTGTTAAAACGCCTCAGGATATGAGGCGTTTTTTTATATAATCGTTTCGTTGATTTTCTGCTCTTTAAGTTCCAGTTCGGCAATAATCTGCCTTTTCATTGTAGTGTGAATATAATCTTTTGCCTCTGCATAAGAAATATCATATTTTCGCAGAATGTCCTGCAGATGTTCCGGAAAATCAGCCAGCAGTTTGTCATAATAAACATTCAATTGGTGCTGGTCAGGCATTTCAAATTGCAGCTTAATTTGAAATCTGCGCAGTAAAGCCGTATCAATACTGTTGTAAAAATTGGTAGCACAAATCAATAAACTGTCTGTTGGGAAATAATCTATAAGCTGAATAATAGTATTTACCAAACGTCTCATTTCGGCAACATCTTTGTCGTCGCTTTCACGGCTTTTTCCAATCTGGTCAAATTCATCCAGAAATAAAACCGCTTTTTCACGAATTGCTTTGTCGAAAATCGTTTTTACGTTTTTAGAAGTTTCCCCAATTTTAGCATTAATTAAAGTGCTGAGGTTGATAATGACAATGTTTTTATTTAAAGCCGTTGCAATTGCCTTTGCCGTTGTTGTTTTACCGCAGCCCGAATGCCCGTGAAGCAGTATTTTATTATCAACTTTTAAATTGTACTTTTTTAATTCCTCAAGATATTTATGCTCCTTTATGGTTTGAAGAAGGGCTGTTTTATTTTCTTCGCTGAAAAACAGATCATCGAGTGCAACTTTTTCAGTATCGTTTACAACAAGTTCGTACAGATTCATTTGAGATTTTATTTGGTGCAAAATTAGGTTTTATTCTGCAATATTTTCGTTCCAGATTTCTTTGCCTAAAAAGCGGTTTCCAAAAATTGAAGTTCCCACTCGAACAATGTTTGAACCTTCGGCTATAGCCAATTCTAAATCCTGAGACATTCCCATTGAAAGTTTTAAATTGCTTAAACCTTCAATTTCTGCCTCATAAATCTGATCTCTTATTTCTTTAAGCAGATGAAGCGACGGACGCATTTTTTCTTTTTCAACATCTAATAAACCAATTGTCATCAAACCTTTGATTTTTAGAGTATCATATTTCTTGATTTCTTTAATAAACGGAATTACTTCTGTTGGAGAGAGACCGAATTTACTTTCTTCAAAAGAGGTATTAACCTGAACAAAAACAGCAATGGTCCGGTTTTCTTTCTGGAGCTGTTTGTGTAATTCTTCTGCCAGAGTTAATCGGTCAAGAGATTGAATACAGCTTACGTATTTCAAAACCTCTTTTACTTTATTTGTCTGCAGATGACCAATAAAATGACGTTCGATATTCAAATTTTTTAATTCTGAATCCTTATCCCGAAATTCCTGCATTTTATTTTCGCCAATTAAATTTTCTCCGGCTTCAATAGCAATTCGTATTTTTTCGGCAGGAACCGTTTTGGTTGCCAATAATAACTGAACATCTGCTGTATCTCTTCCCGAAGCTTTACAGGCTTTTTCGATACGATCGTGAACCTGCTTTAAATTATAAATAATATCCTCTTTCATAATGAGCAAAGTTAAAGGTAAAGTGGATTGTAAAAAAGATCCAGTTTTTTCTATATAAAGTAGTCCAGATAAATAAAAGAACCAGACCAGAAAACGCCCAAAAATGAAAAAACTGGATTATTTAATGGTTAGGTATCCTGCCTAATTTTGTCTCGGCAATAAAGTCAAATTAAAATCAAATCAAATGAGTAAATCAATTTTTTATCACGCAGGTTGTCCAGTTTGCGTAAGCGCAGAACACGACATTTTAAATTTAGTTAAAGATGTTGAAGTAGTAAACATCGGTGAAGACAGATCCCGAATTGCGGAAGCTCAAAAAGCGGGTATAAAATCAGTTCCGGCTTTGGTAACGCCAAACGGAAATGTGCTGCACATTAATTTTGGTGCTTCTATAGAAGAAGTAATTGGGTAAATATAAACGCCTCTTTGGAGTTTTTTCAAAGAGGTTTTATAAACTTTAATTTTAAACAAGGATTTTTTTAAACACATAGAGACATAGATTTTTTTTTCTTTTATAAAGAGTAAAAAAGAAACTAGTTTCTAACACATAGTCCCGATAGCTATCGGGATTTGTTCAAACAAGTGAACCGCCTTTTACTAAGTTTTAAAACTATGTTCCTATGTGTTTAAAAAATATAACAATAAATAAAAAATAAAAATGAAAGTAGCAGTATGGGATACTTATGTAACCCGAAAAGACGGTAAAATAATGCATTTTGATATTTTGGTAGATGAAAATACAGACGATGCAAATCAGGTTTTTGAATACGGAAAAGAATACCTAAAAACAGTTTTACAGGAAGGTCAGCATTTGACCTCAAAAGAATGCCGATTTTGTCATATCGATAAAGCGCCTGCAGATATTGAAAATCAAATTCTTAAAAACGGATTTTCGATTATTGAAATGGAAAACTGTTATTAATTTTTCGTTTAGAATTATTAATTCGACAGGCTGAAAGTGTGGGGACTTTCAGTCTGTTTTATTTGCTGTAATTATGAAAGACATCTTCAATTTAGAAACACAAAACAATAATCTGGACGGGAAAATTACAGCCGGATTCGAGCGTTTGTCTCAGGTTTTCAGGGTTTTGCTTTGGGAAAAAGCCAAAAAACATGATCTAAGCCCAATACAAATTCAGGTTTTAATATTTATAAAACATCACGCAAAAAATAAAGCAACCGTAAGTTGTCTGGCAAAAGAATTCAATTTAACAAAAGCCACCATCAGTGATACAATTAAAATTTTGGAACAAAAAAAATATATTACAAAAACGGTAAATGCCAACGATTCCAGAAGTTCTATAATCGAGCTTACAACAAACGGTTTAGAAATGGTGCTTTTAACCGAAGATTTTACAGATCCGTTATTTGATTTAGTTTCGGCAGGTTCTCAAAAAGAGAAACTGGTTTTATGGAAAACTATAAGTTCTTTGATTCAGCAATTGCAAGATTTACAGCTTATAAATGTACAAAGCACTTGTTATAACTGCGTTTACTTTGTAGAGAAAAACGGAAGTAACTTTTGTAAATTATTAGATGTAAAACTAGAAACAAGCGATATAAGACTGGATTGTTTCGATCATAAACCGGTTCGGTTATAAATATTTTGAAAGTGCTAAAATGCCTTCTTCCATTTGTTCTTCAGTTAATGAAGCATATCCCAGACGCAGACCGGAAGCCGGATTTCCAAAACTGAATTTTTCCGGACTTATTATTTTTATTCCTTTTTTTAATAATTCATTGCAGACTTTTTGAAGGTCAATTTCTGACTTTGGAACAATCCAAAAAGCCAGACCGCCTTCGGGTTTAGTAAAAGTGATTTTGTCTTTTAAATGAAGTTTACATAGATTTTCAAAATGATCTCTTTTGGCTTTGTAAATTAAATTCGTTTTTTTGAGATGCCTCTTAATTTTTCCTTCGTTTATAAGATTTAAAACAGCTTCTTCCATAATGTTATCGCCCTGAACGTCTATTATTTTTCTATGCTGGGCAATTTTTTGTATGTTTTCAATAGAAGCGGCCAAATATCCAATACGCAGAGCAGGAGCTACAATTTTGCTTAAAGTGCCAATATAAATGAAGTTTTTAGCATTACTGTAACTTGAAATTGGCAGAATTGGTCTTTGCCCGAAATGAAATTCATTATCATAATCGTCTTCAATAATCGTAAATCCGTATTGATTGGAAAGTTCAATAAGTTTTAATCTCTTTTTGAGACTCATTGTAACGGTAGTTGGAAATTGATGATGAGGCGTAACGTAAATCGCTTTTATGGCTTTATTGTTTTTAAGATGATTTTCAACTTGTTCTAAATCTAAACCATCTTTTAAAATATTCACAGGAAGCAGAGCCGCGCCGGCATTTTCAAAAGCTTCCCACGCAGGTTTGTATCCAGGATTTTCAATAATAACATAATCTCCTTTTAAAAGTAAACAATGCGCTGCGAGATACATCGCCATTTGACTTCCTCGTGTTATACAGATTTCATCCAGAGAAACATTCATTCCTCTTTTAAAATTCAGCATTTGCACAATCGCTTTTCGAAATTCAGCATTTCCCAATTCATTGCTGTAACCCATAATCTGCCAGCGTGATTTTCTGTTGAATATTTCGCGGTATGCGCGTGCGAGATCGTTCATAGGAGCGAGACGGCTGTCAGGAAGTCCATCATCAAAAACAAGATGCGGTTTAGGGTTTTCGACTGTAATACTGGCTTTGGTTTCTGTTTTCTTATTGAAATTGGTTTCAGGAAGAATATCGGCAATAAAAGTACCTTTTCGATCTACAGTAATCAGCCAGCCTTCGGCAATTAAAACATCTAAGGCTTCGATTACCGTGTTTCGGTTTACATTTAATAATCCTGCCAGCTGACGGCTTCCGGGCAAAGCATTCCCGCTGGTTAATTTACCGGATTTTACCGCATTGATTATAGCATCGGCAATTTGCAGATAAAGCGCTTTGTCTGATTTTTTATCTAAATGAATTTCAAATTGCCAAGGTCGTAACATCTGGTCTGTCTTTTTGTGTTGAAATTGAATTAAGGAGACAGACCAAATTTACAAAAGCTTTTATAGAATTGAGGTTATTTCTTTTTTAATTTGGCTTTAAAAAAGTCAATAGTTCTGGTCCAGGATAATGTGGCGGCTGCTTCATCATATCTTGGTGTAGTATTGTTATGAAAACCGTGATTTACGTTTGGATAAAAGTAAGCGGTGTTTTCGACTTTATTTTTATTTAAAACTTCCTGATAGGCAGGCCAGCCTTCGTTTACGCGCGTATCTAAACCTGCATAATGCAAAAGAGGCGGTGTTTTAACTTTTTCAGCTTCCTCTTTAGTCGGCTGTCCGCCATAATATGGGACTGTAGCTTTTAAATCCGGAATTTTTACGGCCATCATGTTCGAAATCCATCCTCCAAAACAAAAACCTACAACGCCAACATAGCCGTTACAGTCTTTGTGTGATTTAAGATATTCGTAAGCGGCGATAAAATCTTCGAGCATTTCTTCTCTGGTTCGCTTTTTTTGCAGTTCTCGTCCTTCATCATCATTGCCTGGATAACCGCCAAGCGGAGACAAAGCATCGGGAGCGAGTGTTATAAAACCTTTAAGAGCAGCTCTTCGGCCTACATCTTCAATATACGGATTAAGTCCGCGGTTTTCATGGACTACAATTATTCCGGGAAGTTTCTTTTTGCTTTCAGCAGGCTGTGATAAAAGACCTTTTATAGATCCGCCTCCTTTTGGAGAATCATAATTAATATAACCTGTTTTAAGTCTTGGATCTGTTGGCTGAACCAAAATAGTGTCGACATAATTTGGCGTCATAAAACTTAAAAGCGAAGGCAGTGTAAGTGATCCTACGGCAAATATGGAGAGTTTTTCTACGAATTGTCTTCGGTTAATTTTATTGTGCGCATAGTCATCATACAAATCAAATACTTCCTGACTAATGTCTTCTTTGGTTATTTTGTTATCCATGGTTTTAATTTTTTGGAATAACTAATTTAGGGAATAAAAGTGAATTGTGATTGGTGATTAGTGATTAGTGATTAGTGGTTAGTGATTAGTGATTAGTCATTAGTGATTAGTCATTAGTGATTAGTCATTAGTCATTAGTGATTAGTGATTAGTGATTAGTCATTAGTGATTAGTCATTAGTGATTAGTGATTAGTGATTAGTGATTAGTGATTAGTTGTTAGTGATTAGTTGTTAGTGAATGGTTTCACTGCAAAGACTGAAAACTGTGACTGCCACTGTGACTAAAGATTACGACTGCAACTGTGACTAAAAACTGCGACTAAAAACTAAATTTTATTAGCTAGAAGTTCTGTTAGCAGAATATTTATGTTAATGGATGCACAGGCAATTCCTTCATCGGCGGCGCCGTAATAAATATAAAGTTCTTCATCGTCGAGAATAGTTCCTGTTGGAAAGCAGACGTAATTGACATAACCTTTGAGTTCCCAAGGCTGATCTGGAACAAACAGCGGATAGGGCAGACGTGCAATTTCTTTTGTTGGGTCGTCAATATCCAAAAGTGCGGCACAGGCTACATACATATATCCGTTGATAGTATCATGAACGCCATGATAAATTAAAAGCCAGCCGTGTTCTGTTTCTATTGGCGGCGCGCCATTTCCTAAATAACTTAGTTCGTGTGTAAATTTTGGATCGAGTACAATATGGTTTTTAAAATCCAGCATGTAATTTTTCCAATAGTCCTGATTTAATTCGTCAAGATTGTTGACCGAAGCAATTTGAATTCCGGGACGAATTCGATGCAGGAAATGAAGTTTTCCGTTTATTTTTCTTGGAAAGAAAACCACATTTTTATCCCATACATAACTGCTTCCTGTACTTGGCTGAAAATATTTGATATTTAAATCCTGCTGGTGTTTTATAAGCGAACGCAATTCATCGCCTGATAATTGAGGAACGACAATGCCGTGTTTGGTAAAGTTTTTTAAATCTGAAGAAGTTGCTACACATCCAAATGCATTTTCGCCGTCGTAACCACAATACGAAAGGTAATAAAGATCATCAATTTTGACAATTCGGGGATCTTCAACACCGTATTTTTCATTGGGAGTTTCGGGAACTATGACTGGATGTTCATATCGTTTTTCGATAGTTAAAGGATCAGAAAGACGGCAGTATCCAATTGTGGAATGATTTCCTAAAGCAACAGCTCTGTAAAAAATATGTATTTTTCCATCTGCAGCAATAACTGCTGGGTTTAAAACGCCTTCGATTTCAAAATCTAATTCGGTTTTAGTGATAATTAATCCATGTTTATGTATCATAAAGCTGTTTTTTTTAGATCATTCCAATAAAATTAATGAAATAGACAATAACTTGATTTACATAACATTCTGAAATTCTTTCATAATTCCGAATAAAAAAAAGCCTGCAGTAAACTACAAGCTTTTTAATTTTTTCATGAATACTGGAAAAACTTCGTTTAATTCATCAAATAATGGATTGTTTCGGTGTTTCAGTTTTATTTCGCTGAACAATTTTAACCCAAGAGCAAATTGTGTTGCTTCATACGGATTTTCGAATATGTTTTTGTCTTTTATTCTTTGGATGATTCCAAAAATTTCATCGTGATTATCAAATTCAATTCCGAGTTCTTTTGCCGGTTCGGTATCACCATTTGCATATTCCTTTAGGCTTAATGTCAAATAATATTTGTTTGATCTTTTTTGCATGATACTAAAATTTTCAATTTTACTTTAACCATTTATCTACAATGGTTTTAAACGTTTCTTTGTATTGTTCTCCTACTGTAATTTCTGTTTTATCTATAAAAATAGAATTCTTGCTTATGGCGTTTATTTTATCAAGTGAAACAATGAATGATCGATGAACACGCATAAATTTCGCTGACGGTAATTTTTCTTCTAAGGCTTTTAAGGAAATCAAAGAAAGTATTGCTTTTTGATTGTCATCTAAATGAACTTTTACATAATCTTTTAAACTTTCGATATATAAAATTTCTTTTAGAGAGATTCTAACCCATTGATATTCTACTTTTAAGAAAATAAATTCATCATCGGCTGTAATGGGCTGGAAGTTGTTTGATGCTTCTTCGGTTATTTGAAGCACTTTATTTGCAGCGCGTAAAAACTCTTCGTAGCTGAAAGGTTTTAAAAGATAATCGACTGCATTTACCTTATAACCTTCAATTGCATAGTGATTGTAAGCGGTAGTAAAAACGATTTTAGGCACTTGTCCCGGCTGTTCCTGCAAAAGTCTTGCGAGTTCCATTCCCGTTAAATTGGGCATATTGATGTCCAGAAAAACCAAATCCGGCTGTTTTTCTCTGATTAAACTCATCGCTTCAACCGCATTATCGCAGCTGGCGCTCAATTGCAAAAAAGGAGTCTGGTCAATAAAAGTTTCGACCAGTTTTAATGCGAGAGGTTCATCATCTACTGCTATACATTTTAATGTTGTCATTATTCTAAATTTATTTGCAGCTGTACATTATACATACCGTTTTTAGCGATACCTGCTATCAGAGTATGTTTATGCGGATAAATTAAATGCAGTCTGCGTTTTGTATTTGTTAACCCAATGCCGCCTTCATCTGTAGTAGACGTTTTTTCGAAATAGGTATTTTCTACTTCAAATTCCAGATTGCTTCCGTTTTGTCTCAGTTTAATATGAATTTCACTTTTATCGGTAGCATGAATGCCGTGTTTAAAAGCATTTTCTACTAAAGGTAATAATAACATTGGAACAATTGGGTAATCGTGTATTTTTTCTGGAATATCGGTTGTAATCGTCAGTTTTTTATTGGCACGAAGTTTCATAAGGGCGATAAAATCTCTCATAAACTCGGCTTCTTTTAATAAAGTTGTTCTCTCTTCGGTGCTGTACAATAAATAGCGCATCATTCGGCTTAAAGTATGAAGCGCATTTCTGGAATCTTCAATATCTGTATAAGTAAGCGAATAAATACTGTTTAAGGAATTAAAGAAAAAGTGCGGATTAATTTGTGCTTTCAGCATAGCCAGTTCGGCAACTGTTTTATCCTGCTCCAGTTTTTGTTTGTGCTGTGCGGCTTTCTGCCAGTATTGTAACATTGCCCAGCTCGTGCTGATTCCTAAAACCAATAAAGTGAGCATTAAAACATAATTGTCGAAATAGGGATTTCTATATTTTTTGAATCCTAAAACCAAGCTTATTTTATTATGAAGATCAGTCTGCGAAGTATAAAAATAGGCAATAAGCTGCATGACAAAAACAATAATAAATGCCCAGATTAAAAACGGAGAAGTATTGTCTTTTATAATGGTTTTGGGAACTATGATTTTAGCATTAGTATAAAAAATAATGATTAACAAAATCAATATAATAATCTGCCAAAGCCAGAAAATACCAGGAAGAATTACATTCCAGGTTAAGGGCATGTAAAACAGCATGATAAATCCCAGTAATAACCAGCTTAGAATATGCAGTCCGGTAAAAAAATAAGGTCTGTAAACGTTTGATGCCATTACAAGTTTTGTGTTTTATTGACAATATTACATTTTATTTAAATGCAATTTTGAAGCAATCGGCAAATAGAGAATTACAGTCTGTAAAAACCATTTTAGAGCCGACGAGTTCAAAATTAAACGCTTGTTTAATTTTGAAATAGAAACCATCGGGTGTAAAATCATCTTTATCGATTGTCTTTTGCTTTTCGTCTATTTGAAATTTTTTGTATGTTATATTTTATTTCTTTTGTTGTCATATAATCGATAATTACATATTATTTCTAATGAATAAGCAATCATTTTTAAGCATTCTCGCAGCATCAGTTATTATCGCATCATGCGGTAAAAATGATAAATCGGCTCAGGCCGGAGGAGCACCGCAGGTTAAAGAGTATAAAACGCTGACTTTACAGCCGGAATCTGCTACATTAAACAGCGATTATCCAGCCAGTATTCAAGGACAGCAGAATATAGAAATCCGACCAAGAGTGGAAGGTTACATCGATAAAATTTTTGTAGATGAAGGTGCTGTTGTAAAAGCAGGACAGCCGTTATTCAAAATCAGCGCGCCAGAATATGAGCAGCAAGTTCGTACAGCAACAGCAAGTATTAAAAGTGCTCAGGCTGATTTGAGTTCTGCAAAACTGGCTGTAAACAAAGTAAAACCTTTGGTTGAAAAAGGAATTATAAGTAAATACGATTTAGAATCGGCACAATATACTTATGAGTCTGCTTTAGCATCTTTAGCTCAGGCAAACGCAGCTTTGGTAAATGCTAAAACTAATTTAGGATATACTACGGTTACAAGTCCGGTTAATGGAGTTGTAGGTTCAATTCCGTTTCGTTTAGGAAGTTTAGTAAGCTCAAATACAGCTGAACCTTTAACAACGGTTTCAAGTATTGGAAACGTATATGCTTATTTTGCTTTAAATGAAAAAGCGCTTTTAAATTTCACTAAAGATTCAGGAGCTTCATTAAACCAAAAATTAAAAAGCATGCCGGCAGTTTCTTTATTGCTTTCAGATGGTTCTGCTTATGATCAAAAAGGAAACATAGAAACCGTAAACGGATTAATCAATACTGAAACAGGTACTGTAAACGTAAGAGCTCGTTTCCCAAATCCAAAAGGAATTATTAGAAGCGGAAGCAGTACTACAGTAAGAATTCCAAAAGAAGTAAAAGACGGAATCATTGTTCCTCAAAGTGCAACATTTGAACTTCAGGATAAAATGTTTGCAGTAGTTTTAGGAAAAGACGGAAAAACAAGAAATGCTAATATCACAGTACTTGAAAATACAGCAGGAAACTATTACGTAGTAACAAGCGGTTTAAAACCTGGAGACGAAATAGTTTTAGAAGGAGTAGCTTCTCTAAAAGAGGGATCTGAAATTAAAGCTAAAAAACAAAGCCCGGAAACAGTTTACGCCGATTTAAAATAAAAGAAATGTTTAAAAGATTTATACAAAGACCCGTACTCTCGACGGTAATATCTGTTATTATCGTTATTTTAGGTGTTTTAGGCCTAATAGAGTTACCGATTTCACAATATCCGGATATTGCACCGCCAACGGTAAACGTGGCAGCAAGTTATACAGGAGCCAATGCTGATGTGGTACTGAAAAGTATTGTAATTCCGCTTGAAGAGCAGATTAATGGTGTAGAAAACATGACTTACATGACTTCTACAGCAACAAATGATGGAAATGCTTCGATCAAAGTTTTCTTTAAAGTAGGAACCAATCCTGATTTAGCAGCGGTAAACGTTCAGAACAGGGTTTCAAGAGCAACAAGTTTACTGCCTGTAGAGGTAACTCAGGCCGGGGTTACAGTAACCAAAAGCCAGAGTAGTAACTTATTGATTTTCTCTTTATACAGTGATGATAAAGCATACGATCAGACGTTTCTTCAAAATTATGCCAAAATCAATCTTGTGCCGCAAATCCAGCGTGTAGTTGGGGTAGGAGATGTAACGGTTTTTGGTGCAAAAGATTACTCTATGAGAATCTGGCTGAAACCAGATGTAATGCAGCAATATAAGCTGATTCCAAGTGATATTTCGGCTGCTTTGGCAGAACAGAATATTGAAGCTGCACCAGGTAAATTTGGTGAAAACGGAAATCAGGCGTTTCAATATGTAATTAAATACAAAGGACGTTTAACATCGGCTAAGGAATTTGAGGAAATTGTAATTAAATCAGTTGGAAATGGGCAGATGCTTCGACTTAAAGATGTTGCTAAGGTAGAATTAGGATCTTTAAGTTATGCTTCAACGATTAAAACAAACGGTGTAGAATCGGCAGCGATGGCTATCAGCCAGACTCCGGGATCGAATGCACGTGATGTAATTATCAATTCTAAAAAACTGATTGAAGAAGCAGCAAAGAGTTTCCCAAAAGGAATGAAATATACCATTATGGTTGACGTTAACGAAAACCTTGATGCATCTATTGAAAAAGTAATTCATACTTTGATTGAAGCCTTTATACTGGTTTTTATTGTAGTATTTATTTTCCTTCAGGATTTTAGATCAACCTTAATTCCGGCAATTGCAGTTCCGGTTGCGATTGTAGGAACGTTCTTCTTCCTTAATTTATTTGGATTTACGATTAACTTATTGACACTTTTTGCGATGGTACTCGCAATTGGTATTGTGGTCGATGATGCGATTGTGGTCGTCGAGGCGGTGCACGCCAAACTGGACCACGGTTATAAATCGGCCAAGAAAGCTACAATACATGCGATGAACGAAATATCGGGGGCGATTATATCAATCACGCTTGTAATGGCTGCGGTTTTTATTCCGGTAACTTTCATTACCGGATCAACCGGAGTTTTCTACAAACAGTTTGGTATTACACTGGCTGTTGCGATTATTCTTTCGGCAGTAAACGCCTTGACTTTAAGTCCGGCTTTATGTGCCCTGCTTTTAAAACCGCATGGTGAGGATCATGAACATAAGACTACTTATTTACAAAGGTTTTATACGGCTTTTAACGTTGCGTTTGATAATGTAACAGGAAAATACAAAAGATCAGTGCAGTTTCTTTCGGTTAAAAAATGGATTGCTTTAGCTTCTATTGTAATTGCAGGTGTTGCATTGGTTTATATGATGAAAACGACACCGTCTGCATTCGTTCCTTCAGAAGATCAGGGAACTGTTTTTGCCAATATCAGCTTACCGCCGTCTGCTTCTATGGAACGTTCAGATATCATGGCCAAAAAAGTAGACAGTATTGCTAAAACTATTCCGGGAGTTAAAAATACACTTCGTATCGTGGGGCAGAACTTTACTGCTGGAGCGGGTAGTGCTTACAGTATGGTAATTGTAAAATTATACCCATGGGATAAGCGTGATTTAAGTGTTGATGATGTAATTGGACAGCTTTTTGCAAAAACAAGCGGTATTCGTGAAGCTAATATATTCTTTATTTCGCCGCCAACTATTCAAGGTTTTGGACAAAGCGGCGGGTTCGAATTCCAGTTACAGGATAAAGGAGGACATACAACTGCTGAATTCTATAAAGTAAACAATGAATTCCTTGCTAAATTAGCCGAACGTCCGGAAATACAATATGCAACAACACCATTTAACCCTGGTTTCCCGCAATATATGATGGATGTTAATTTGGCGAAAGCCAAAGATGCAGGAGTTTCGGTAAATACGATTTTATCGACTATGCAGGGATATTATGGTGGATTGTATGCTTCGAATTTCAATAAATTCGGTAAGCAATACCGTGTAATGGTTCAGGCTGCTCCAGAATTTAGAGCTAATACAGAAGGATTAAATAAAATTTTCGTTCGTAACAGTGCTGGAAACATGGCTCCAATTACAGAGTTTGTAAAAATGACGAGGGTTTTTGGTCCTGAATCGATTTCAAGATTTAACTTGTTTACCTCTATTTCGATTACCGGAGCGCCAAAACCTGGTTACAGTTCTGGAGATGCAATTAAAGCAATTCAGGAAGTAGCTGCAGAAAACCTTCCTGCAGGTTATGGATATGAATTTTCAGGTTTAACACGTGAGGAATTAGCTTCTGGAGGAGAAACGATTTTCATCTTTATTTTATGTTTGGTTTTCGTTTATTTCTTATTGAGTGCGCAGTACGAAAGTTATATTTTACCATTTGCGGTATTATTCTCGATTCCGTTTGGATTAGCAGGAGCGTATTTATTCTCGATTATTTTCAAGCTGAACAGTAATATTTACCTTCAGATTTCCTTAATCATGCTTATCGGACTTCTTGCCAAGAACGGTATTTTGATTGTCGAATTTGCTTTAGACAGAAGGCGTAAAGGCCTGCCAATTGTACAAGCGGCAATTGAAGGTGCCGTAGCGCGTTTAAGACCAATTTTGATGACTTCGTTTGCCTTTATTCTTGGACTTGTGCCTTTAATGTTTGCTACTGGGGCAGGTGCCGTTGGTAACAAATCGATTGGTACTGGAGCAGTTGGAGGTATGTTAATTGGAACCATTTTAGGAGTATTTGTTATTCCGGTTTTATTTATCATTTTCCAGACTTTACAAGAAAAAGTAAGCGGTCCGGCAAAAGACGGTTATGATGATGATGACGATGATGAGGAGGAAATTCAGTTAATAGAAGCTCACAAAGAGTAAAATTTAATTAAAAAGAGATGACGAATAGTTCAAATAAATATATTCTTATGGTAATTGCAGCCGCGCTTTTAAGTGCGTGCTCCATTACCAAAAAGTACGAACGTCCAGCAGCACTCTCGACAGACAAGCTGTATCGTGATGAGGCTTCTGCCGATACGACTACGATTGCTGATATGCCGTGGCAGAGTGTTTTTAAAGATGAAAAGCTGAATGCTTTAATCCAGAAAGGATTAGATCAAAACCTGAACCTGAAAAATGCTATTGAAAATATAGTACAGGCAAGAGCTTCATTGCGTCAGAGTAAATTGGCTTATTACCCAACCTTACAGCTGGATGCAAGTGCAACGCACACGAAACAGTCAGAAGCGGGGCTTAACTTTCCTGCCGGAATTAATATCAATACCCTGACTACAACTTATAAATTAGGTGTAAGTACGTCTTGGGAAGCTGATATCTGGGGAAAACTAAGCAGTTCTAAAAGAGCCGCTTTAGCTAGTTATTTGGCCACAGATGCTGCCAAACAAGCCATTCAGACACAATTAATTTCTGACATTGCCAATAATTATTTTATGCTTTTGGCTTACGATAAATCGTTAAAAATCACTCAGGAAACATTAGAAAGCCGTATTAAAAATGTTGAAACGATTAAAGCTTTAAAAGAAGGAGCAATTGTAACAGGAGCGGCAGTTGTACAGAGTGAAGCCAATCAGCATGCAGCAGAAGTTTTGATTCCGGATTTAAAACAAAGTATCCGCGAAACCGAAAACGCTTTAAATATCTTATTAGGGCAAGCTCCGGGACCAGTTGACAGAGGAGAATTAGGAACTCAGGTTATTCCGGAAAACATTGCTGTTGGAGTACCTTCACAGTTATTAGAAAACCGTCCTGATGTTCGTCAGGCTGAATTTAATTTCAGAGTAGCTTTTGAATCTACAAATCTGGCTAAAACCTATTTTTATCCAAGTTTAACGCTTACGGCAAGCGGCGGATTTTCGAATTTAGAATTAAAAGATTTCTTTACTAATTCTATTTTTTATTCTATTATTGGAGGATTAACGCAGCCAATTTTTAATCAGGGTAAAAACAAGCTCAGATTAACAACAGCACAGTCACAACAATTACAAGCTTATAATAATTTCCAGCAAAGTCTTTTAACAGCGGGTCAGGAAGTTTCTAATGCTTTGTATTCATACCAAATGGCTGTTGAAAAAGAAGATTCAAGAAAAAAACAAATTGAAGCTTTAGAAAAAGCAGTCGATTTTACACAGCAGCTTCTGGAATACAGTTCAGCAACAAATTATACAGACGTATTAACTTCTGAACAAAATTTACTGGCAGCACAGTTAAGCGGTATTAATGATAATTTACAAAAATTACAAGCCGTTGTAAACTTATATAGAGCTTTAGGCGGAGGATGGAAATAAATATTTTCCTATAATAATTAACGTTGGTCGTTAAAAATATAACCTTGGTCTAAATAATAATTTAATACTAAAAATTGTATTTAACTTTGAATTGTTAAGATTACGATTATCCGCCATTCAGTTAAGTTTAAACATGACTAAAAACGCCTCAGCAATGAGGCGTTTTTAATTTTAAATCTATATCGGTTAAAAAACACTGTTCGTCGATTGGTTTGGCGGTTCTGTATAATGCATTCTGTAAACGCGAATATTGGCACTACTTTAGATTAGTTTCTAAATGAAATTAATCCCTAAATTCTAAAAACATGAAAAAGTTAGTGTTCGCCTCAGTATTATTTATGAGTGTATTTTTTGCCCATGCACAAGTATCAATTAATGTAAATATTGGAACACCTCCAAGCTGGGGACCACAAGGTTATGACGACGACAGATATTATTATTTACCAGACATCGATGTGTATTATGATGTAAACCAAAGTGTGTTTATTTACGATAACGGTGGAAAATGGATGCGTGAAAAAAGACTTCCTTCAAGATACAGACAATATGATTTGTATTCAGGTTATAAAGTGGTGTTAACAGATTATAGAGGAGATGCTCCTTACACCTATCACAGTAAACACAGGGCTAATTATCCAAAAGGTTACAAAGGACAGCCTCAGAAAAACAGAGGAGAAAAACCGGTAAAAAATAACAAATCTCAAGGAAAACAGAAGTCTGAGAATAAAAGAAATAACAATTCCCAAAAGCAATCCGGTAAAGATCATGGACATTCACACAATGATCGTCATTAATTAAATAAATATGATAAAAACGTCTCAGGAATGAGGCGTTTTTTTTTGGTATAAAGCCAAAAAAGGCTGTCTTGGAAGACAACCTTTAATGACTAATAAAATAAAAATGTATTCTAAAGTTTTACTTTCCTGATTGGCTTTCAGGGCTCATAATAACTTCGACACTACTAGAACTATCCAAAACGTGCTTACTAAACTGCTGAATAGTTTTTTGATTAATTTTAGAAATTAAATTTTTATACTCATCATCCTGTAAAAAAGGAATCTGATTTAAGGTATTATTATAAATTGTAGTATTCCAGAAAGAATTGGTTTTAAGTGATTCTTCACGGTTTTTTAAAAGTGCTTTTTTAATGTCTTCCAAATCATTAGCATTTACCGGATTTGATTTTAAATCGTTTAATTCTTTCCAGACAATCTGCATTAATTTTTCTTCTTTATCTGGATTGCAGTCAAAAGTCAAGGCAAGACTAAAAGCGGGTTTTGGAATCATTTCCAGATTACCGCCCACATTTACGCCGTAACTGCCGCCTTCTTCTTCTCTAATAGTCTGAAGGAATCGTTTTGATAATATTTCTCCAATAATATAAATTGACAAGGCATTTTCCTTGCTGTATTCCGTTTTTCCAGCTAAGTTTAAATAAACGGTTGTTTTAGCCACTTCCATTGGGCGTTTAAAATGCACGATCGTTTTTCCTTTTTTAGGCTCAATGTTATGATCGATATAATTTTCTTTTAAAGCCGGATTCGATTTTATATTTCCAATATATATCTGAATCAATTCTAAAGCTGAATCCGGAATATTTCCAACAAAAACAAATGTAAAATCAGCAGCATTTTTAATTCGGTCACGGTAAATGCTTTCTGCTTTTTTTAAGTCAATCGTTTCAAGAAATTTTTCGTTGAATAAAAAAGTTCTTGCATTATGGTTTGAATTGGCTAAATCAATAGAATCCTTAAAAGCGCTTCCGTTATCTTTTTTAATAGTTTCTAAACGATTTTTATACTGTTCTTTTAGAATATTAAAAATGTTGGGGTCAAAACGAGGTGCTTCAAAAGAAAGATAAAGCAATTGAAGCATTGTTTCTAAATCGGCTTTATTTGAACTTCCCTGAAAACCTTGTGTATTCGCGCCAATAAAAGGAGCTGCCTGTGCCACTTTTCCGGTTAGTTTTTCTTTTAAACCAATGTTGTCAAAATTTCCTAAACCAGACGATCTTGCAATTGTTGTTGCAATTTCGGCAGAAGCCAGATCTTCTGTTTTTACAAGAGATTTACCGCCTTTTGAAAAAGCAGAAAATATAATTTGATCCTGCGAATATGTCGTTGGAAGGATAATTACTTTTGCATCATTTTCTAAAATATACCCTTTTGCATCTTTGATTCCGGCTACTTCAAATGTTTTCTTTATGGATGCAGGTTTTAATTCCTTATCAATTAAAGGAGCATTGTTTTCTTTTTTTGTGTAAGGTTCTAAAGTACTATTTTCTACTTTTTTCATTACACTTACTACCGCTTCTTTCGTTGGAAAATCATTTTTATCCTGGTCTGAACCTGTTATTAAAACAACTTGATTTGTTGGTTTTTGAATGGTTTGAGCATAAGCATTCAATTCGTCCAAAGTGATACTTTTTATAATACCAACAATTAACTTATAATCGTCTTCAGGGGAAAGAAATGGTTTTGCTTTTAAGAAATAATCGGTCAATTTATCTGCCCAGCTGTCATTATCGACTTTATCTTTATTGCTGATAAAATCATCGTATGAACTGATAAAAAGCTTTTTGGTTCTCTCTAATTCTGTTTTTAAAGCTCCAAAACGTTTTAAACGTTCGGCTTCTGTATAGGCTTCTTCAAATGCTTCGAGTGTTTTTCCTTTTTTGACAGAAGCGGTAATATTATACGAATTGTTTAATCTAGAAATTCCACTAAAATAGGCGCTTAAATTTAAACTTGAGCTTTGATTTTTTAAGAGTAATTCTTTAAAACGATTGTTTAATATATTGGTATAAAAAGAGTTCATTACATTTTTTCTTGTCACAGTACTGTCTTTTACCAATGGTTCGTCTGTAATATATCGCAAAGTAATTGTTGTAGATGAAGCTTCTTTATCAGATGCTGTTCCAAAATATAATTCATCATGTTTCGGAATTTCGGCATACGTTCTTACAGCTGCTTTTTTTGCCAAGGGAATACCTGAAAATATCGCTTTGACCTTTTCTTCCATTACTTTAACATCAATATCCCCAACAATTATTACAGCCTGTAAATCTGGTCTGTACCATTTTTTATAATAGTTTCTCAATTCAGGATATTTAAAGTTATTGATGATATTTAAATCGCCAATAACATCGCGTTTGCTGTATTTTGAACCTTTGTATAAAACAGGATCTGTCTGCATTTTTAAACGAAAATCGCTTGTACGGCGCGTTCTCCATTCTTCTCTGATAACGCCTCTTTCGGCATCAATTTCTTGATTGGTTAAAGATAAAGATCCAGACCAGTCGTGTAAAACCCAAAGAGTAGAATCGATTAGTTTTTCGTTGGTAACTGGAACTGTGCTGATGTTGTAAACAGTTTCATCCTGAGCAGTATAAGCATTAATTTCTTTACCAAAAGTTACGCCGTTTTTTTCCAGCATTTTAATGATTCCTTTTCCTTTAAAATGTTCTGTACCGTTAAAAGCCATGTGTTCCAGAAAATGTGCCAATCCGTTTTGATTGTCATCTTCGAGAATGGCGCCCACATTTTGAACAAAGTAAAAACTTGCCCTGTCTTTTGGCTCTTCATTATGCATGATATAATACGTTAATCCGTTTTTTAGTTTTCCGGTTACAACGTCTTTATTCAGCGGAATGTTGGTTTTAAATTGAGAAAATGCGCCTTGAAAAGACAAGGCCATAATCCCAATAATGATATTTTTTTTAGTGTTCATTTTGATGTTTTTTTATCTTCTGTTTCTTCTAATTAGTATAAAAGCACCACTTAATATGATTAATAAAGGGAATAACCCAATGAAAACGATTTTATTAATGAAAACCTGATTGGCATTTATTGTTATTTTCTTATCCGTATTTTCAGGTCGGGTCGTATCAATTGGAAATTCGTAATTACTGAACCAGTTAAAAACATCAGTCACAAATTGAAATGTTCCTGATCCGCCTCGGCTTAACTCGGCATTGCCCATAAAATCGGCATCTCCAGCCACAATTATTTTTTGTGACTTTCCATTTATATTTCTTGTTAAGGCAACGACAAGCGGAATTGAAGTAACAGAAGGCTGTTTTTTTAAATCTTCGGGAATTGACGTAATTCCTGTTTGAGATTCCCAAGCCGGCTGGCTGTTTGTTTTTAAAAGCGGCGTTACTTTAAATCCTGTATTTTTTGTGGTTGTAATACCGCTGCTTCCTAAAAATGGAATAGGATTGTTGTTTTTATTTTTGCTGAATTTAATGATCGCAGGATCTATATTTTTTTGAAGATCGGTTACTAAATAATCAGGAGAATTGGTTTCGCTTTCCTGAACTAAGGCTTGTTTTGTAAAACTTACTCCTAATTTATCTGTTATGGCAGCTAAAGCCGAATTAGTTTCTGGTTCTGCTAAAAGCATTAAATTTTTTCCTTCATCGATATATTTTGAGATTCTGTCTACAGCACCCTGACTTAATTGTGTTTTTGGATCGGCGATGATCAAAATTGAAGTCTGTTCCGGAATATTTTGTGCATTAATATCTACAGATGAAACATCAAACCCTTGGTTTATTAAGGAATATCTAAATGAAATTTCATTAAAACCTGTTTTATAATTTTTATCTCCGTTTTTGTCTACACTTCTTTCCATGTTTCCGGTTGCAAAAGCAATTTTTGGCGCAGGTACAACTACACGTTTTAAAGCCGCAGATATTTCTTTTTCCATCGGAACTTTAAACATATCATCATACATTCTTAAAAATGTCTTCTTTCCGTTGTATTCTATCGTTCTAACGACTCTGTTCTGCTCAGGTCTTAGATCAATAACTTTTTTAATTTCTTCGGGAGAATATAATTTTTTCAATTTTAAATCTTGCGTTTCAATCATTTTCTGCGCAAGTTGTTTGTCATTCAAACCAGGGTTTTGAGCATACAAAGCTTCATTGTTTGAAGTGTCGTAGTAGTAAACATATTCCATTTCTATTTGTGGTAAAAAACGGGTATATTTTTCAAAACTGGCAATATCTGAATTTTGAGAATAGGGCATAGCCATATAATAGTTAATGTCTAACAAGTTAACATAAGTTGTTATTTTAACCGGACCGTCTATTTTTTTTACGATATTTAAACTGGTTTCTGTAAGTGTTCTGTCTTTTGTTCTGGTCATGTCATAATACATCGATAATGAAGCTCTCGATGTAATATAGCCAAGTGCAAGAATTGAACTTACTAAAGCTGTATATTTTAAAATTCTTTGAGAAACAGATTGTGCATCTCTTCCTGTTTGTAATTTATAAATGCTTAAACCAATAAAAAGACTGCTTACCAAAACAAAGTATAAGACATCTTTACTGATAATTAATCCTTCGAGCATTTCGTTAGCACGGCCGGCAATGGAAAGGAAATAGGTAATATCTTTTACATACTCTACATCCTGCCATAATTTTCCAATAAAATTTAATCCGGCCAAAACAACTAGTGTACTTATTGCAGCCACAACCTGATAAGAAGTAAGACAAGACATAAAAAGCCCGATCGCCGCGTAGGTGCATACTAGTAAATACAAGCCAATTAGTCCTGAAATGGC
Source organism: Flavobacterium sp. KACC 22758 (assembly GCF_028736135.1). NCBI lineage: Bacteria > Pseudomonadati > Bacteroidota > Flavobacteriia > Flavobacteriales > Flavobacteriaceae > Flavobacterium > Flavobacterium sp. KACC 22758. The sequence continues at coordinate 3,330,495 of NZ_CP117878.1, read as the reverse complement.
AAATTTTAAATCTAAATTATCAATAGAGAAATAAGCTATAACAACCTGTAAACCAAGTATACCAACAAATAATAAACAATAAGCTGCTATAGCAAGGTATTTCCCTAATACGATATCTTTTATTTTAATAGGTGAAGAAAGTAAAAGTTTAATAGAGCCGCTGTTGATTTCACGGCTTACCAAACCCATTGTTAAAAGAGGCACATATAAGTACAGGTAATTCTGCATTTCTGTATATAAGCCGCTGTAACCTGAAAATATAGTCTGAGTCAAGTTCCCTAGGCCTTCTCCAATTTTTTGTGCTTTTTCAAAACGTTCAATAGAGTTGAAAAATTTCCAGCTTGACTGGATCGAAAATATAACTAAAACAACCCACGCAACAGGCGAATAGAACATCGTGTTGAGTTCTGTTTTAGCAATTCTGTATATAGTTTTCATTTGTTTATTTTTTAAGAAATAATAGTGTTTTTAGAAGGCGCTTTTTTTGATAATTGGGCAAAAATCTCATCGAGAGAAACTTTTTCAAATTGAATCTCGCGTAATTTCCAGTTGTTGTAAACGCTTAGTGAAATGATTTTTTCAGCCACTTCCTGTGTTCCGGTAAAAGTGATCTGTATTTTTTTAGGCGAAAGAAATACGGCATTTGTTATTTCCGGAATATCGGTTAAGGCAGAAATAGCAGGCGGATTTTCAAAACTTGCTGTTAATTTATCTGCTTCGATATAATTATTGAAAGCGTCAAGCGTGTCAGAAAAAACCATGTGTCCGTTTTCAATCATTCGGATATCCTGGCAAGTTGCCTGAACTTCAGAAAGAATGTGTGAAGAAAATATCACGGCCTTATCTTTAGAGATTTTTTTAATTAAATTTCTAACTTCTAAAATCTGGTTTGGGTCGAGTCCATTTGTAGGCTCATCTAAAACAACTAATTTTGGTTCGTGAATAATAGCCTGCGCAATTCCCACACGCTGGCGATATCCGCCGGAAAGATTGCGAATTAAACGATTGCTGAAATGCGAAATACCGCATTGTTCTTTGGCTTTTTCTACGGCGTTTTTTAAATCTTCTTTTTTTACAAGGCGCAATTGTGCGCAGTGAATCAAGTATTCATTTACCGTTAAATCTAAATGCAATGGCGGTGTCTGCGGTAAAAAGCCAATAAGTTTTTTGGCTTCAACAGGATTTTCTTTCAGGTTAATTCCATCAATAAAAATGCTGCCTTTGGTTTGGTTTAAAACGCCGCAAAGAATATTCATTGTGGTCGATTTTCCGGCGCCGTTAGATCCTAAAAGACCTAAAATTCTATTTGTTTTAATTTCAAAACTAATATTTTGTATTGCCCAATCCTTACTGTATTGATGCGACAAGTCCTCAACTCTTACAATTGTTGTTTCCATAGTGTTTTTTAAAATCGCAAGAATGTATTTTTACTGAAAACACATTCTTGCGTTACTTTTATAATTTAGTATCCTGAATTTTGGTTTAAGAAGGGATTAGAACGAATGGCAGGTTCTGGTATTGGGTATAAACTATCGGTAGTTTTCCAGATTTTATCAGATAAAACAGAGAGCGTTTCATCTAGTTTTCCAGTTCTTTTTAGATCCAGCCATCTATGGCCATTTTCGGCAAAAAATTCACGCTGTCTTTCAAGAGCAATTAAATCCAGAAGCTGGTTTGGATCTGTTAAAGTAGTATTGTCTAGTAAAGCTCTGTTTCTAATAGCATTAATGTCTTGCTGCGCTCCGGTAATGTCGTTTAATTTTACTCTGGCTTCGGCTCTTATTAAATACAATTCGGCCAGTCTAAATACAGTAGAACGTTCAATAGGCGATGATGTAAATCTGTTTTTATATTTAGTTGGAGCAATTCCTATAAATACACCCTGAGCATTTGTTATATTTCTGGTCCATTTTGTTTTTCTGTCATCACCGGTTTCAAAAAGTGCGTTTCCTTTTCTCAATAAAAAGGCTGCTGTATTGGCATCTATAAATACAGATGATCCTTCGTATGTATAGTTAACATTAAAATAAGGAATTTGCAGAATAGCTTCGTCATTATCTGAAATAAACGGACTATTTGTTGGCGATAAATCAGTAATTAATTCATAAGTTCCAGTCTGGCTTAATACAGCAGATGCATGAGCTGAGGCTTCACTCCATTTTCCTAAATAAAGATTTACTCTTGCCAGTAAGGTTTCGGCCGCCCATTTTGTTGCTCTGATTCTTTCTTCATCATAATTTTTATAATCTGTTGGAAGATCTTTTGAAGCATCGGTTAAATCAGTAATAATTTGTGTATAAACAGCCTCTTGAGATGATTGTGGCAGCAAAGCAGAAACATCAATATTAGTAGTCAGTACCAAAGGCACATTTCCCCACAAATTAGTCAAATTAAAATGAGCATAAGCTCTTAGAAATTTAGCTTCGGCAATCCACTGTTTACTTTTAACTGCATTAAGCGTAGTACTTTTACTGACACCTTCTATAACATTGTTAGCGTTATAAATAGTTTTGTACAGTTCGCCCCACATTCCGTTAATAGAACTGTCCGTTTCAGGTATTTCATTAGTACCATAAATAGTTGGAATACCGTTTGTTCGTATTAATTCATCTGATGTCTGTCCAAGAATAGAATGTATCTGATTGTAATAAAATCCAGTCACCATGCTTTGGTAAATTCCGTTTACAGCAGCTTCGGCTGTAGGATCTGAAGCATAAACGGTATTCGATGACAACTGATTACTTGGAAGATCAACTTCAAGTGCAGCATCGCAGCTCGTAAATCCAATTAAAAGAAATAACGAAAATATAGAGATATATTTAGTAGAAATATTTTTCATGATGAGTAGAATTAAAATGTAAACTGAGTTCCAAAAGTTATTGTACGCAACGGAGGTAATGCTAAACCTTGTGTTTCCGGATCAAGTCCTTTGTATTTGGTAAACGTTACCAGATTTTGTCCCTGAATCGAAAGTCGAATTCCCTGCAAATATTTCTTAGTTGCTGTATCTAAAGGAATTTGGTATGAAGCACTTACATTTTTAAGTTTTATATAAGATGCATCGATTACAGAAGCATTTGATCCCATATAATTAAAGAAACTGTTTTGATAACCAGAGCTTAAAATATTTCCCTGAGCTAAATAATCGTTATACTCATCTACCTGAAAATTAGCTGTTGAATACGGATAACCTGGCTGTGCTCCGGTAGAAGTCATTAAAGTTGTTCCTTCCTGTTTTACAAACTGGAACAAAAAGTCAAGTGTGAAATCTTTATAACTTATTGTATTAGATATTCCTCCGTAGTATTTAGGATAAGTTGGTCCGGCATATTTTCTATCCCCTCTGCCAGTTTGGGCAAATCCGGTAGAGATTCTTCCGTCTCCGTTTAAATCTTCAAACTGAGCAATTCCAGCATCGTTTACACCTGTAAAATTGTACAAATATCTGCTGCTTAAAGGATTTCCAATTACATATTGCGAGTAATAGCTCGTAAACTCTATCCCCGGAAATGATACTAACTTATTTGAATTGGTTGAAATATTAAAAGCAGTAGACCAGTTAAAGTTTTTAGTACGAATATTAGTTGTTCCCAATGTAAATTCCCATCCTTTATTTTCAACTTCAGCTGGTAAATTTGCTGTATACGTTGTAAAACCTGCCTGAGCACTAAGTGTATAGTTTACTAACTGATTACTAGAAGTATTTTTATAATAAGCCGCAGTAAAAGAAATACGATCGTTAAGGAAACTTAAATCCAGAGCAGCTTCAAATTTCTTTGTTAGTCCCCATTTGATATTAGGATTTTGAATTCTGGCAGCTGTCATCGATGCATTTCCATTACCGTAAGTACGAGTATCAAAAGTATCAGCGTATTGATAATTGTCAATGTCGTCACTTCCTATTTCTCCATAACTAGAGCGAAGTTTTCCAAAACTTAACACCGGAATATTTTTCATGAAATTTTCCTGAGTAAATATCCACGCACCACCAACAGAACCAAAATTTCCAAAACGATTATTAGCTCCAAATTTAGACGAACCATCTCTTCTAAAATTGATATTTAAAATGTATTTATTGGCAATATTATAGTTTATCCTGCTAAAAAGAGAAATGTATTTATACTCTGTTGTACCATTGGTAGCAGTTACGTTTTCTGCGGTTGCCAGGTTTCCAATTAAATTATCAGAACTGTAACCATTTGAACTAACATAAGAAGGCATTTCAGATTTTCTATTCTGCCATGAACCTCCCACAAGAGCCGTAAAATTTCCTTTCCACAACTCAGTAGTATAATTTAATTGTGGTTCAACAGTAAAATTATTAGTGTTATTTGTTGAAACAGTATAAGATCTTTGAAAGTTCATTTCGCCGCCGCTGGCTTCAGTATAAACATGATTACTTGCAGATCCCGGCATGAATTGTTTGGTCTGCATTTGAGCTCTTCCGTATCCAAGATCTGTTTTAAAAGAAAAACCTTTTGCAATTTCATACTGTAGATTAAAACTTGTTATTAAGTTAAGCCCTTTGTCATCAACTCTTTTCTCTAAAGCAGCAAGCGGATTAATATCACTAAAGTAATCTGGAGACCAGTAATAACTGCCGTCTGCATTGTATAACGGACGGTTTGGAGCTGTTCCAACCGCATAAGTTGTAATATCGAAAAAAGGAAGTTTGTTATTATCTGCAGCAAAAATTACAGAAGCTCCCACTTTTAATTTTTTATCTAATGTGCTGTGATTAATATTAAAATTGGTTGAGAATTTATCATAGCTGAAATTTCCCGGTACAACAGTAGTTTCTTTATGGTATGCACCGCTTAATAGAAAATTAGTTGTCTCATTTCCACCTTTTAAAGAGGCTGAATAATTATTGAAATTTGCTGTGCCTCCTATTAATTTTTTCTGCCAATTTGTATATGCATTTGGATCCCAGTCTACAAGAGCAATACCGTTACTGTCATTTGATGCAGTATCGCCATTATTGTTTAATGCTGTTTGAAGCATATTTAAATATGCAGGCGTGTCTAATGTTTTGGTAAAATGTGCTACTTCAGAAACTCCGGAGTTGGTAGTTATGGTAAACTCTGTTTTCCCGGTTTTCCCTTTTTTAGTAGTAATAAGCACAACGCCATTTGCTCCTCTGGAACCGTAAATTGCTGTTGCATCGGCATCTTTTAATATTTCAATGCTTTCTATATCGTTTGGATTAATAATATTTAGCGGACTTGTTGATTTTTGTGCTCCTCTAATAACATTTAGGTCCTGTACCTGCTGCTTGATATCATCTCCGATATAGGGAACACCATCTACGATATAAAGAGGAAGGTTACTGCCTTCAATAAAATTTCTTCCGCGAATACTAATGTTCATATCGCTTCCTGCATAGCCAGAAGTTTGCGTTACAAAAACTCCCGGCGCTCTTCCCTGCAGGGTTTGTAGAATATTAGTAACAGGTTGTTTTGCAATATCTTCAGAAGTAATTTTTACAACAGATCCTGTCGTAGTTCTTCTGGTAGTTGTACCATATCCAATAACTACGATTTCATCTAATTTAGCCAAATCGGGCTGCATTTTAATGGTAACAGTAGTTTGGTTTTCTACTGTAATCTGCTGTGTTTTATATCCTAAATAAGACAGCTTAAGGATGTGTTTTCCAGATGACAGCTCTATATAAAACTGTCCGTCAAAATCTGAAATACCCTGTTTATTGCCTCCTACAACAGCAATAGATACACCAGGCAGCGGCTGACCGTTTTCGTCTATAACTTTTCCGTTAAGCATGTAGCTGGCTTCGCTGTCATTTGCTGTCTTTTCAGGAGTTTTTGCAATTTCTTTTTTGTAAATCACAACATTTTTATCTACTTGTTTATAGACTAAATTACTGCCTTGAAAAACAGTGTTTAAAATGTCGCTAACACTTCGGCGTCCTTTTTGTGTTGTTACTTTTGGAAAATCCTTTATGATTTGCGGCTGATAAGCGAACAGTAATCCCGTTCTATTTTCTATTGTTTTAAATAAAGTTTTAATATCCTGGTTATGAAGCTCAATGTCAACAGATATTGATTCTAAATTCTGACCGCTCATTTCGGTTGCAAAGACCATATGAGTACCACAGGTCAATAAGAAAATGTGGAATAAACTGATTCGCATGATCATAATTGTTTTTTTTGACAAACGGAAAAAAGAGGATTTCTTTTCCCTGTCAAACATGGTTGTTTTACAGCGTAATTTCATAAATTTGCATGTTTTTAATGGTTACTGGATTAATTATTAAGAATCTTGGCCATCTGGTGTAGGAGCTGGATGGCTTTTTTATTTTAGTTTTTGGTTAATTGTTTTTTTTAAGGTTAATATTCTATTTTTAAAAGCTTTCTAAGTAGGAGGTTAGATCGCTTTATATCTTCATTTATTTATTTATTTATTTATTTATTTATTTATTCACAGCCTTTGCCTTCAATAACAACTGCTCCGGCTTTGTTGTAACGATATTCAGTTTCAATAACACTGCATATTACTTTTAAAACATGATCAAGATCTTCTTCATTTAAGAAACTTGCCGTTATTCTGCATTTGTTAATTTTCTCATTTGAGATTAAAATCTGCACTTTATATTTTTGAGAAATTAATGAAACAGCTTCCTGCATATTAAGATCATCCAGAATCAGGTAATTGCTTTTCCATTCGGTTACAATGGCTGCGCTGATATTATTCTGTTCATAACTCAAAGTATTTTTGTCTACTTTAATCTGCTGATTTGGAGTAATTATGCCGTACACTTTCTCTGTGTCTCCAACCTGAACTTTACCTCTGGTAACCGTAACTTCAATGTTTTTAGAAGAATTTTTTGCATTGATGTTAAAAGCCGTACCTAAAACTCTGGTTTGTACTTTACCAGTATGTACGATAAAAGGTTTTTGTTCATTTCTTTTAATGTCAAAAAAAGCTTCTCCTGTAAGTGTAACTTCACGTGTTTTATTGTTAAAAGAATTTTGGTCGTATTTTAAACTGCTGTTTTCGTTTAAAAGAACCGTACTTCCATCCGGAAGGTGAACCAATTGTTTTCCGCTGAAATCAATCAAAGAGTTTTCGGCAATAATATTCTGTTCAACAACTGGAACCGGTAAAGTGTTTTTTTGCTGAAAAAGAAACTTGCTGCCAATAGCAATTAAAGCAATAATACTGGCTGCAGCGACGATAATGCGTACCATTTTTTTACGGCTTCGTTTTTGAGGTTCCAAAGTCACCACTTTTGGCTCGCTTACAGGTTTAGATAAAATATATTTCAGGATATAATCTCCCTGCTCTTTATCTAACACTTTAGAAGCATCATTATCTTTAAGCATCAAATGAATTTTTTCTTTTATAAAATCATCATGTGTGCCTTTTTTAATAATCTCCATCATTTTTTGCTGCTCGATTTCGGAGAGATTATTTTGCAGATAACTTTCAAATAATTCTTCAAATTTGTTTTGCTGCATTGTTTGTAAATTAAATTAGTACTTGTTTGTAAATGGTAAATTGGGGTCAGTTTTTTTTTTTTTTTTTTTTTTTTTTTTTGAAGAACCCTGCAGTTTGTTGGGGTAAAACCAATTATTGCAATGATCTTTATTATAAAGACGATTGAAAAATAGGGAGGGAGTAGTGGAAAGTAAAAAAAATGTAAAAAAAACGTAAAAAAAATATCCAGATGCCTTTTTTTGAAAGAAAAAACTTTAGAGTTTATATTTTGAAAAACAGAAGCAATGTCATGAACATATTCATGTAAGGGGAAATTTTGACACGTACAAACTTTAAAGCCTGAGACATATGTTTTTTTACGGTTTCTGTAGAAATGCCCAAATCTTCACCAATTTTTTGATGACTTAAGCCTTCCCATTTTGCCATTTTGTAGATTTTTTGCTGCTGCGGAGGAAGCTGCTCTACAATTTCATTTAAAAGAACAGCATACTGCTGTTCTTTTATTTCAGTATCAGTATCGTTTGCAGAAGCATTTTGATATTTCATATCAGAGACTAAACTGGTGTCTCTTGCAATTTTTTTAAGTGTATCAAAAATATGATTGCGGGAAATAATAAAGAGATAATTTTCGAAATGGGTAATTTCAGCTAAATTTTTCTGATTCTGCCAGACTTTTAAAAAGACATCCTGTACAGCTTCTTCGGCTAAAATTTTTGATTTTGTTATTTTAAAGGCTGTACCAAAAACAACATTTTTATATTCATTATACAGCTTCGTAAAAGCCATTTCACTTCCCTGAGACAACTCGTACAAGAGTCTGCTTTGATCGGAACTGAAATTTGATGACATGGCTTAGAATATTGTATTGCTTTTGACAATATTATTACTTTTTTGAATATATGTGTTGTTTTAATGTAAAATAATTGAGAGAAATATGGTTTTGGTAATATTATGCAAGAAATATTTCATGATTTTTAAAAAAATAATAAGCATTTTATAAATCAACGAAAAGTACTATTTTGTGTACAAAGAATTAGAAGCAGGGATATTCGAGATCGAATTTATGTAAAAAAGCCTTTAAAAAATCGATTTTTTAAAGGCTTTTCTAAACTCTTAAAAGGAAAATATTATTTAGCCGTTTTCACTTTATGTCCGTACAAACCAAACGATAAAATAATCACAAAACATAAAAGCGGAATAATATATCCAGCCTGAATATCGTCGTGTTTCATATCAATTAAAGTTCCCATTCCGTATGGAAGGATTGCTCCGCCCACAATTGACATTACCAGCCATGATGAACCCGTTTCAGTATTTGATTTTAAACCAACCAATCCCAAAGAAAAAATAGTTGGAAACATAATCGACATAAAAAATCCGATACCGCCTAAGGCATAAATTACTACAATTCCGGTTCCGTAAATCGCTAACAAACAAAGTATGATACTTGCAGCACAATAAATAGAAAGCAATGTGTAATCTTTTACAAACTTCAGGAAGAAAGTACCAATAAAACGTCCTGCCATAAACAAGAAGCCATAAATACCAAGATAATATCCAGCCGTTTTTTCGTCTAAATGTGCACCCTGCTGTGCAATTCTAATAAAGAAACTTGTAATGCAAACCTGTGCGCCTACATAAAAGAACTGTGCCACAACTGCCCAGCTTAAATGACGAAACTTTAAAACAGAGAAAAATCCCGGTTTTACTTCGGCTTCAGTATGTTGTGGTTTCATCGAAGGTAAATGCATAAAGTAGAATATAATCGCCACTATAACCAATACACTTCCTAAAATGATATAAGGCATTTTTACAGCAGCAGCTTCGCCTAATAAATACGATGCTTTTTCAGCTTCAGGCATTGCTGCCATTTGCTCCGGAGTATGATTTTTTCCGGAAAGTATAAATAGAGAACCCACAATTGGAGCTACCATAGCTGCTAATCCGTTGAAAGAAGCCGCTAAATTCAGTCTTTTAGAAGAAGATTCAGCAGGGCCCAAAATCGCTGCATACGGATTGGCACTCGTTTCTAAAATCGTTAAGCCGCATCCAATTACAAATAAGGCGAATAAAAACAATTCATAGGTTCTGGTATTGGCTGCTGGAACGAATAAAAATGCTCCCGCTGCAAAAACTAATAATCCGGTAATAATACTGTTTTTATAACCAAATCTTTTGATGAGCATTCCCGCAGGAATCGCCATTATAAAATAAGCAAAAAACACCGAAGTATCAATCAATGTCGACTGGCGGTTGTTTAATTCACACGCCTTTTTTAAATGTGGAATTAAAATAGAATCCAGATTATGCGCCATTCCCCAAAGGAAAAATAAGCTGGTAATTAAAATAAATGGCAGAAGATAGTTGGTTTTTCCGCCTTCGTTTGGCACTTCGTGAAGATCGCCTGTTTGGTTTGTTACTTGCATTTGTTAGATAGTTTTTTGTTTTTAAGCTGCTGAGATTCTAAGCTGCTAAGGTTCTAAGTTTTTCTATGCTGTGAAGGCATTAAGAAGCAAAAGTTTTAAACCTTAGCATCTTAGAAACTTAGTGCCTTAGGATCTTTTCTTCACCAGCAATAAGTGATCACATACCAAAACCACTTCACCTCTTTGGTTAATGATTTCGACATGTTCTGTTACGGTTCCCATTTCTGGATTTTTGGCTTCGCCTTTTTCAGAAATTGTAATTTCAGAATGGATTGTATCGCCAATATGAACGGGTTTTACAAAACGCATTTTGTCGTATCCTCTTGAAAAAGCTTCAGGATTTATTTCTGATGCTGTCAAGCCGATACCAATGGCAAAAACCATAGTTCCGTGCGCAATACGCTGTCCGAATGGCTGTGTTTTGCACCATTCTTCATCCATGTGATGCGGGAAAAAATCTCCCGTATGTCCGGCATGAACCACAAAATCTGTTTCTGTAATGGTTCTGCCTAATGTAACTCTTTTATCTTCAAGTTGATAATCTTCAAAAAATGTTGATTTGAAATACATATATTTTTAGTTTGAAAGTTGTAAAGTCGAAAGTCCAAAGTTGAAAGTCCAAAGTTGTAAAGTGTAATAAATTCAGGGCTTTAAGACTTTCGACTTTTGATTTTAAGACTTAGATTAAAATTCCTCCGTTTGTGTTACTGATATAGCAGGCTTCAACGACCTTCATGGTATCTAAAACGTCCTGAACGCTTGCCAATAATTTAGAATCCGAGCCTTCTTTAAAGCGCATTAAATTAGACATCGTTCCTATAAAAGCTTCTGGAAACCATGAACCCTCAAGGTTTACTTTTTTCCATTCATACTGGCCTTTTTCATCCTCAATCGCATATTCAAAAATGTCAGGAAGTCCGTCAGGATAATTCATTAATAGTCCCATTTTGGCTTTAATAGCGCCTTTTGTCCCTTCCCATTTTATGTAGCTTTCTTCATGATTTGGTCCAAAATGATGATCGTGATTTGTATTAATCACCACATGTTTGTCTTCGCCATAATCTAAAATAATTGTAGAACGGCTCGATGACAATTTTTTAAGCGGATGTCTGGCTGTTTTTGCCATCACACTTTTAGGATTTCCCATAAACGAACGTATGCAATCGATATAGTGAACACTGTGAAAAAGAATTTCCAATCTAGGATGTTCTTTAATCAGCGGAAACAATTCCCACGGCGTATTTACCGTTACTTTAAATTCAAAATCGTATAAATCGCCAATCAATCCTTCGTTAATTAAATATCTCGCAGCGCTGACAAAAGGCGAAAAACGAAGCTGAAAATTGATCGCTGCAACAAGATTTTTTCTTTCGCATACTTCTACAATTTCTCTTGCCTGAGCCAAGTCATTTCCCATTGGTTTCTGGATCAAAACCGCAGCGCCATCTGGCAATTGCTCTAATATTTCGATATATTGATCCGGAAGGACAGTAATGTCGTAAACCGCATTTGAAGGCGCATTTTTTACGGCTTCTGCCACGTTTTCAAAAACATGTTCAATTTCAAAATCTTTGGCTAAATCATGTGCTTTTGCAATCGTTCTGTTTGTAATGCCAAAAACTGTAAAACCAGCCATTTTGTAAGCAGGCAGGTGCGCATCTTTTACAATACCGCTTGCACCGATAATGATAATGGGCTGTTTGGTTTCGGGCAGTAAAGGTTTATATGGAATATTCATTTTTGTGCTATTTTAAGTTTATTGATCAGCTCTAATCAATTCGTTAGTTTTTCAATATTTTCCTGTGTTTGTTCTAAAAGTTTTTCCGACGGAATATCTGTTTCAATCGCTTTTAAAACCATTTGATCTATCAATTCTGCCACTTTTGGCCAAATTGGCGTTTGCGGCAAAGTCAAAGCGTTTTCATGCAGCATTTCCAGTTTATGATAATAGGGAATCGTTTTATTGATTTCGGCATCATTCCAGGTTGATTTTCTGCATCCAATTCCGCCTTCGGTTGTCAATAATTTATCGCTTTCGGCAGTTGTTGCAAATCGCAAAAAGTCAAAGGCGAGTGCTTTATTTTTACTTCCAATACCAATAGTATAAAGCCAATACACATTTAATGAAGCCGTTTTGTGGTTTTCATCGTGCGGTAATTCAGTAATATCAACTTTGCCTTTTACTTTCGATTCCTCAATTACTTCACACATAGAAGCAAATCCAAACCAGTTAATTGCCATTGCAGCCTGACCTTCGGCGAAAGCCATTCCAGCTTCAACAGAACCAAAATTCTTTGAACCCGGATGAACCGCATTTGTATTGTTAACGATTTTTCTATAATAATCTAAAGCTGCAACTGCTTGATTATAATTGATGTTTATTTTGTTTTGATGATCTAAAAGAGAACCGCCGCGAGTCCATAACTGCAGGCAGAAATCAAAAACCATATTATGACCGTCGGGGTAATTGGCGAAAACACAGCCGAATAAATTACTTTCCGGCCTATTAAAAAACGAAGCAATTTGGGTGAATTGCTCCCAGTTTTTTGGAGGGAACAATTCGTAACCAAATTGTTTCTTGAAGTTTTCTTTTTCGGTTAAATCTTCAAATAAATCTTTTCTGTAAATAAGGCATTCCGGACCGTCGTGAAACGGAAGTCCGTAAATACTGCCGTTAATATGCTGCAGGTTTAACAGCGATTGATGCCAGCCTTCAGGATAATTCTGAGGCGGGTTTTGGTTAATAAAAGAAGTTAAATCCAGAACCGCTTTTTCATTTGCAGCATCAAAAATCCAATCGGTATTTAGGTGCGCGATATCCCATTTTCCGGTTTTTAAACCTTTATTGGTAATGGTTTCTTCATAAAGATCGTGCAGTTCAAGCGGAATCATTTCAACTTCAATGTCAATATTGTTTTTCAGACAGAAGTTATCCCACAGCTTTTGCAGCGTGCTTTCAAAAGGAGAAAATTTTCTAACAGCGATTCTAAATTTTTCCATATCTATGCTATAAATTCTTTTATAATTCGCTCGTTATCCTGCCCTAATTTTGGAGAACCTTTAGTTGATGTAAAGTATTCACCGTCGATTTTTATAGGACACCTTGTTGTTTTATACGAATAGCCGTCGAGCATTTCAACTTGCTGCGTAAATTCTAAAACTTTAAAACCGTCTTCTTTGAAAAGCTGTTCATAGTTTAAAACTCCCGCACACCAAATGTCAGCAGGTTCTAAAATATCCAGCCAAAACTGGGTTTCCTGTGTCAATAGGTGAGAAGCCAGAATATTTTTAATTTCGTCTCTAAGCGTAAATTTATTTTCTGGGAATTGTAACAATTCATCGCATTTTAGCAATGAAGCCAAAACGGGAATTGATCCCATTGCCAGAGCCAGATAACCGTTTTTAGTTTCGTAAATTCCGTAAGGAGCGCCCAAATAAGCATGTGCATTATTGGTTTTGGTACGAACAGGAAGTTCACCGCCGTCATTAAAGAAAGTGGTAATCGTTTCAAACTGAAAATCAAAAGCAGATTCCAGCATGCTTACCTGAACCGTTCCGCCTATATTTTGTGCTGCTTTTCGATATAAAGCCGCTAAAATTCCCTGCGCTAAATGTGCGCCCGCCAGCATATCTACAATCGACAATCCCATTGGTACTGGACCATCTTCCTGATTACCGCTCAGCCAAGTCAGAGCAGTTAATGATTGTAATAACAAATCCTGTCCCGGTAAATCTTTAAGTTCAGGATGATTCCCGAAACCAGAAATCGAAGCATAAACTACCGTTGGATTTATCGCTTTTACATCATCATAACTTAAACCAATGCGTTCCATAACGCCCGGCCTGAAATTATGCATGACAACATCGGCTTTAGCCAGTAATTTTTTTAATTTTTGAAGTTCTTCCGGCTGTTTAAAATCTATGGCAAACGATTCTTTATTTCTGTTTATAGTATGAAAAACAGACGATTCGCCGTTCATGATTAAGTCAGAAGTATATAAGGTTCTGCAAATATCGCCAGTTCCCGGTTTTTCAATTTTTATAACGCGCGCGCCTAGATCGGCCAAGCGGAGACTCGCCGACGGACCCGAAAGAAACTGACTAAAATCTACTATTAAATAATCTTCTAAGGGTTTCATTTTTTTTGTTTAACCGTTTTATTGTTTATTCGTTTAATCGTTGTATTTGTTAACCGTTAATTCGTTTAAGAGGAGAATCGTTTAATCGTTAATCCGTCGTTTTGTTCAACACGATTAAACGTTTAAACGAATCCACGATTCAACAGTTTACTGAATAAACTCTTTGTGTATTACTGCATTATCTTCGCCCACTTTTGGAGCTGCTTTTGTGCTGCTTAAAATTTTACCGTCAAGCTGAATGGGGCTTCGGGTTGTAACCAAAGTTTCGCCGTCTGAATTTTTTACGGTTTGTTTTAAGTGTAATTCATTAACAAATGGCTGTTGGTCTAAAGTTTCATAATTGAGAACTTTTCCTGCCCAAATGCCTTGTTTTTGAAGCAATTCTAACCAATAATCTGCTTTTTCTTCAGCTAATTTATCGGCTAAAAGAATTCTGATTTCATCTCTTTTTTCAAACCAGAGATGTTTAGCAGCATATTGATTTAAATCGACTCCAAGCGTATTTCCTATAAAAAGTAAATCACCCATTGCCAGCGAAATATAATTGTCTTTTGTTTTGTAAACTCCGTAAGGCGCACTTAAAAAAGCATGTGCGCTACCTTTAATATCTCCTCGTTCCGGCTGTTGTCCGCCATCGTTTAAGAAAGAAGTAATGGCTTCAAACTGAACATCCAAAATAGATTCCAGTAAACTCACTTCAACCAAAACACCTTTTCCGGTTTTGGCTCTTTTTAATAAAGCAGCTAAAATTCCCTGCACAAAATGATTACCGCACATTAAGTCGGCGACAGCCAGACCAAACGGAACGGGACCCTGACTTTTTCGTCCGCTAAGCCAGCTTAAACCCGAAAGTGACTGCAAAAGCAAATCTTGTCCTGGTTTTTTTGCCCAAGGGCCTTTATCGCCGTAACCGGTTATGGTTCCGTATATTATTTTTGGATTAATAGCAAGTGTTGCAGTAAAATCTAAACCGATTTTTTCCATGACACCCGGTCTGAAATTATGCGTCATAATATCGGCCTTTTCGATTAGTTTTTTAATTAAAACCAAATCGTCAGGATTTTTTAAATCGGCTGCAAACGATTCTTTGTTTCTGTTAATCGTATGAAACAAAAGACTGCTGTCATCAACAAAAAGATCTTTAATGCTTAATTGTCGGCAGGCTTCGCCTTTTACCGGACGTTCGATTTTGATCACTCTCGCGCCTAAATCGGCTAACTTTAATCCGGCAGAAGGACCCGCCAAAAACTGGCAGAACTCTAATACAATTAATCCTTCTAATGGTTTCATGAATTTTGCAGTTTTAAAGATTTAGTATAAAGCGCGTTTAATGCATCTAAAACAAGTTCTTCGTCACCGCCATTCATTAAATAATCACGAACTACATCGCCCGCATGATCCTGAAAATACATGTGTCCGGAATATCTTGGCCGTAGAAAAGCTCTTTCTAAAGCGGGTAAAGTATTTTTGAAATAATTATTGGTTATAGAATTGATTCGGTCGTTTTTCCAGGCTTGTAAATGTCCCGGCTGACCTCCGTTATCGGCAAAAATATTCTGCTGTACCTGAGACGATCCTGTAAATTCAGCATAACGAATCGCTTCCGGAATATGTTTACTGAAAGATGAAACAGCCAATCCTGTTCCGCCCAGAGAACTTATCATAGGCGCATTATTCAGCTTAACTAAGTCATAAAAATGAAGCAGGTTTTTGCTGTATCCGGCTCTTGAATAATTAGAATATCCGTAAGCAAAAGGGCAGTAGGCAATTTCATCAGTATTAACCATTGCTTCGTAAACCTGAATTGGATTTCGGTTAAAATTCTTCGGATCTATTAATTGAGCCAGTTCGCGAAACATCTGCAAAGCTTTTTTTCCTGTTTCTACAGAAATCACTTTTTCTTCAGACTGAAACGGAGCTTCGCTTAAACTGCAGCAAAACATATAAAAACTCATCAGAACATCAACCGGAATTCCTGCAAAGGCAACCAGTCCTTTTTTGGCTAAAGCCAATAAATCATCATATGTTTTAGGAACTTCAAGTCCCTTTTTTTCTAAAATATCCAAACGTGCAGCAGCAACCGGAGTAGCGGCATCTATTGGCAAAGCCCATAATTTATTACTGAAAACATAACTTCCGTATGATTTTCCTACTGTATTTATTTCCTGATCTTTAATATAATCAGCCGGAAGATAATCAGATAAAGGAAGAATCGCTTTTGTGTGCGCGCCAAAACCTGTCCACGGGTGATCGATTACCAATAAATCGAATCTTTTTGCTAAGTCTTCGATAGAAGCATCTGCAAATTCTTGTAAACTTCTTTTCTCCCAGGTAATTTCGATATCAGGATTTAATTCGGTAAAGCGTTGTGCCGTTGCAACCATTGGTAATAAACCTCTTGTATGATTCCACGTTATGCCTTTTAATACTGCCATTGGTATTGATTTATATGTATGGAAAATAATAAATGTAAAAATTACAATTACAAAATTAGAAATAAGATTGAATTAGGCAAGAAAATGTAACTTTTTACATTGATTTTTTTGATAAAACTTTTAAACTAGGCTAGTTTTTTTACAAAGCGAATAAAAAATGTTATAATTTATTAAAGAATGATCATTTTATTATATTAGTATAAAAATAAAATACAAATATTGTTTTAATCGATTACATTTGTAATTGTGCTTTTTACATTTATTATTCATGAGAAGATGTTCGAAGCCTTAATTTGAATTCTATAATACTAAATACCATTTAAAATGTTTTCATTACAAAATAAAAAAGCAGTTATAACAGGAGGCGGAAGCGGGATTGGAAGAGCAATTGCGGCCTTGTTTGCCAAACAGGGAGCAGAAGTTCATATTATTGATTTATCTATTGAAAGTGCACAGGATGCTGTTGAAGAAATTAAAAATGCAGGAGGAAACGTTTTTTCGTATGCCTGTAATGTTTCCAGCCAGGCTGATGTTAAGGCAACTTTCGAAAAGATCGGAAATATAAATATCTTAATCAATAACGCCGGAATCGCAAATGTTGGTAAAGTTGATACGACTTCTGAAGCTGATTTTGACCGTGTAATGGATGTAAACGTAAAAGGAGTTTACAACTGCTTGTTTGCAGCAATCCCACAATTCCGACTTTCAAATGGCGGTGTGATTTTAAACATGGCCTCAATTGCGGCGTGGGTTGGAATCTCAGATCGTTTTGCGTATTCAACTGCAAAAGGCGCTGTAATGGCGATGACTTTATCTGTAGCGAGAGATTATTTAAGTGAAAATATCAGATGTAATTCTATTTCTCCGGCAAGGGTTCACACACCTTTTGTGGACGGATTTATCTCTAAAAATTACGCTGGAAAAGAAGAAGAAATGTTCGATAAACTTTCTAAATCACAGCCAATAGGGCGTATGGGAAAACCAGACGAAATTGCCGCTCTTGCTTTATACTTATGCAGTGAAGAAGCTGGATTCATTACCGGATGCGATTACCCAATCGACGGAGGATTTATTAAGTTAAATAATTAAAGATGCTAAGGTTCTAAGATACTAAGGTGCTAAGAAAAAGCTCAGCGACTTAGAACCTTAGCCGCTTAGTACCTCAAAAAAAACTTAGAACCTTAGCCGCTCAGCACCTTAGAACCTAAAAAATAATAATTAAAATATATAAGAAAATGAAATTAATACGTTTTGGAGAAATCGGAAAAGAAAAACCAGGAGTTTTAATTAATGAAAAAAGATATGATGTTTCTTCTATCGTTTCAGACTTTAACGAAAGCTTTTTTGAAGAAAATGGTTTAGAAAAATTACAAAAAGCATTAGAAAGCAATCCTTCTTTACCAGAAGTTGATGCAAGTGTGCGTTTAGGATCGCCTGTTGCAAGACCTTCGAAAATAATCTGCATTGGATTAAATTATGTGGATCACTGTAAAGAAACAAATGCTCCAATCCCTACAGAACCAATTATTTTCTTTAAATCAACAACTTCTTTATGCGGACCGGATGATGATGTTATTATCCCTAAAAACAGTGTAAAAACCGACTGGGAAGTGGAGCTGGCATTTGTAGTAAGCAAAAAAGCAAGTTATGTTGAAGAAGCAGAAGCTTTAGACTATGTTGCAGGTTATGCATTATTGAATGATTACAGCGAAAGAGAATTTCAAATCGAGCGCGGCGGACAATGGGCAAAAGGAAAAGGATGCGATACATTTGCACCTCTTGGACCATTTTTGGCTACGAAAGATGAAGTAAAAGATGTTGATAATTTATCGATGTGGTTAAGCGTAAACGGTAAAAAATACCAAGACAGCAACACACTGAATCTTGTTTTCAAAATTCCATATTTAGTACACTACTTAAGTCAGTTTATGACTTTGCTTCCGGGTGATATCATTAGTACAGGAACACCTCCGGGAGTTGGTTTAGGTATTAAACCAGATCCAATTTACTTAAAAGCAGGCGATGTTGTAGAACTTGGAATTGAAGGTTTGGGAACAAGTAAACAGACTGCAGTTGCATATAAAAAGTAATTATTAAGTCGTTGAGCATAATTATTTAAACACATAGAAACATAGATTTTGAAAACTTATTAGAAGGCGTTTCACTTGTTTAAACAAACATAGCTATGTGTTAAGAAACTAGTTTCTTTTTCACTCTCTTTTTGCGAACAAAAAAAATCTATGTTTCTATGTGTTTTAAAAAAAAATACGAATTGTAGCCTACGAGTTAGTTTTAAAAAAATCAAAGATGAAATTTATTGTATGCGAAAAACCGCAGGAATTTAAATTAAAAGAAAAAGAAATTCCCGAACCAAAAGAAGGTGAGGTTCTTTTAAAAATAAAAAGAATTGGTATCTGTGGAACTGATATTCATGCTTTTGGCGGAACCCAGCCGTATTTTGAATATCCTCGAATTCTGGGTCACGAATTGGCAGCAGAATATGTAAAAGGAAATGCTGCAGGTTTTAAACCGGGCGATAAAGTAACTTTTATTCCGTATTTCAACTGCGGAAAATGTGTTGCCTGCCGAAACGGATTAACAAACTGCTGTGTAAATATAAAGGTTTTTGGAGTTCATATTGACGGCGGAATGGCCGAATATGTTTCGATTCCGGAACAATATTTACTTCACGGTCAGGGATTAGATTATGATGAACTGGCATTGGTTGAACCATTGGCAATTGCCGCGCACGGAGTACGAAGAGCGGCTGTTAAGTCAACTGATACGGTTTTGGTAATGGGAGCAGGGCCAATTGGAATTGGACTGATTCAGTTTGCTAAAATTGCCGGAGCAAAAGTGATCGTAATGGATATCAACGATTACAGATTAAATTTCTGTAAAACCGAATTGAATGCTGATGAAACCATTAATCCGTTAAACGATGATGTAGCCGCAAAACTGGCTGAATTGACTAACGGTGATATGGCAAATGTGGTAATTGATGCTACAGGAAACCAAAAAGTGATGAACAGCGCTTTCAATTATATTTCGCATGGCGGAAGATTTGTTCTAGTCGGGCTTCAAAAAGGTGAATTGAGTTTCAGTCATCCGGATTTCCATAAAAGAGAATCTACTTTAATGAGCAGTCGAAATGCCACTATTGAAGATTTTGAATATGTAATGAAATGTTTGAAAGAAGGTAAAATCGATCCTAAAAAATACATTACGCACAGAACAAGTTTCTCAGAACTGATTACTGATTTTGGACAATTAATTGATCCTAAAAACAATGTAATCAAAGCGTTAATTGAGATTGAGTAATTTTTTCTAACACATACAAACATAGATTTTAAAACTTAATAAAAGGCGTTTCACTTGCATTAAAACATATAGCTATGTGTTAAGAAACTATTTTCTTTTTTTTATTCACTTTTAGAAATAAGAAAATTCTATGTTTCTATGTGTTTAAAAAATCTAACTATTATTAAACTTTAATAACCACAAAATGGATTTAAATTTAAAAAATAAAATTGTCGTTGTTTCCGGTTCGGCTGGAAAGGAAGGCAGTATTGGAGAAACAATTATTAACCGAATTGCAGACGAAGGTGCGATTCCGGTTTTGGTTGACAGAAATGCAAGAGGTTTCGGTTACGCGGAAGCTTTCCAAAAAAGAGGAATTGATTCTTTATTTGTGCAGACAGATGTAACTGATCCTGTAGAAATCGAAAATGCGGTGAAAACAATCATAGCAAAATACGGAAGAATCGACGCTGTCATCAACAATGTTGGTGTAAACGACGGCGCAGGTTTGGATGCTTCTTACGAGGAATTTATGGATTCTTTAAAACTGAATGTAGTAAGCTATTTTTTACTTGTTAAATACGCGCTTCCGTACTTAAAAGAATCAAAAGGAAATATCTTAAATATTGGTTCAAAAGTAGCTTTAACAGGGCAGGGGGGAACTTCTGGTTATGCGGCAGCAAAAGGCGGCGTTTTAGGTCTTACTAGAGAATGGGCAGTAGATTTAATCCAATTCGGAATCCGCTCTAATGCCATTATTATTGCTGAAAGTTATACTCCTGCATACGAAGACTGGATTAAAACTTTGGCAGATGGAGAAACCGTTTTAAAGAAAATCAACAAAAGTATTCCGTTTGAAGGCAGAATGACCAAAACAGAAGAAATTGCAGATACGGCTCTTTTTATTATTTCTGATCGTTCATCTCATACTACAGGACAATTTGTTTTTGTAGATGGCGGTTATGTGCATTTAGATCGTGCTTTAATCAACGATGTAAACTAATTCAGGATGAATAACCGAATTGATTCTCATCAGCATTTTTGGATATTTGATCCCGTTAGAGACAGCTGGATTGATGAAAGTATGTCGAAAATTCAAAGAGATTTTCTTCCGGAAGACTTATTGCCTCTGCTTACAGAAAACAAATTTTCGGGTTGTGTAGCAGTTCAGGCAAGTCAGTCTCAAGACGAAACTAATTTCCTTGTTGATCTGGCTTCAAAAAATGATTTTATAAAAGGAATCGTAGGCTGGGTTGATCTTCGTGCAGATAATATTTCAGATCATTTACGTCATTTTTCTTCGAATAAAACCATTAAAGGATTCCGACATGTTGTACAAGGTGAAGCTGATGATTTTATGTTTAGGGAAGATTTTCGCAACGGAATTTCAGCTTTAAAAGAGTTTGATTTTACGTATGATATTCTGATTTTTCATCGTCAGTTACCAGCTGCAATAAGTTTGGTAAAAGATTTTCCTAATCAAAAGTTTGTAATAGATCATATTGCAAAACCGGATATTAAATCAGGCAGTATAGATTCATGGAAAAGCGGTATAGAAGAAATTGCAAAATACAATAATGTATGGTGTAAAGTTTCTGGAATGGTCACAGAAGCCGACTGGAAAAACTGGAAACCAGAAGATTTAAAACCGTACTTGGATGTGATTTTTGAAAATTTCCCAACAGATAAAATACTATACGGTTCAGATTGGCCGGTTCTAAATGTAGCTTCTGATTATAATGAGGTTGTGAAAACTTTAGAAGATTATATTTCGAAATTTTCTATCGAAGACCAGAATAAAATTTGGTTTGAAAATGCAGTTTCGTTTTATAATTTGAAGCAATAATTTTTTAGCCGCAGATTAAAGGATTTTCACAGATTTTTAATCATTTTAATCCTTTAATCTGTGGCAAAATATATTTTACACGCAAACTTGTTAAATATAGCCCATAGTTTCAACCGGGGACGTAATATTGTCACGCTTCGTATTGTGTTCCCGTGGTTGAAACCACGGGCTATATTTGAATATAGGATAGAATTAAATTAGATGTCGTATGTCATTGCGAGGAACGAAGCAATCACATTTGTTATATCAAGCTTTGTCGAATATTTTAGTGAGATTGCTTCGTTCCTCGCAATGACAAAGCTAGTTCTTCAAAACATCATTTCCAGAATCCCATTTCTTCTGCCAGACCGGATATTTTTTCAATGCTTTTTCCGGTTTATCCGTATACCATGCATAACCGCTTCTGCGCTCTCGGCTCACTTCTGCAAGAGAATACAAAAGTTCACTGTTTCTGTCTGAGAATAAAGGTTTATGAGTTCCTAATTCGTAATATCTCGTCCAGATTGGAGGTGCAGCAGTATCAGTTATTACACGAACATCATTAGTGATTTTTTTGTATTTAGATTCTATTTCCGGAGCCTGAAAACTTTCAACCCTTGTATTGTAAATTTTAGAATCCTGAAACCATTTTACAGCACCTTGCACCGAAGCAATTATTTTTTCATTCGGATTATCGATTGCCATTAAAAACAGCACAATATCAACACTTTCTGCATTACAGATACTTGGCGGTTCAAATTTTCGTGCCCACGCTGGTAAAAGCGTAATTTCATCATGCTGCTGACACCAGGCGGTTAATTTTCCATCTTCTTTAATCTGCATTTTTAAAATACAATCAATGCCTTTTTCGTAAGACACCGTTACTTTTTTTCGGGTTTTAACATCAATAAATTCAAAGTCAGGATCATTGTTTACAATCTTTTTCAAAAGATTCATGATGCCCATATAAGCGCCGTCATTAAATGTAATATGTCGGCTGTACCCTTTTTCCAGTGGATAATATTGAGGCCAGCCTCCGTTGCCATATTGCGCTTCCATGATAAAATCAATTCCTTTTAACGCGCCGTCTTTATATTTAGCGTCTTTGGTCAAAGTATAAACCTGAGCCAGATAATTGACATGTGTGTAAGTTGTTTCATTGTCAAAAGTTGTATGCAGAATTGGTTTTGTTTTAATAACCGTATCGATTTGCTTTGGAGTCAGAATTGCTTTCATATCGTAATTCTTTGGCCATCCGCCATTATTACGCTGAAAAAGCAAAATATTATCAGCAATTTTCGCATAATCCGTTTCAGCATATTGAGGCTGATTTGGAATCGGATTTACGATATTCGTTTTATCTTTAATGTGGTACCAATGGTTGGTGCCGTCAGTAAAAACTTTGGTGCTGATTAGTGATTTTTCCTCTTTGTTAGTCTGCGCATTTGAATGTAGAAACGAAAAAGCACAAAGACTTACAACAACTGCTTTTGAACTATTGATAAATTTCATTTTGAAATTGTGATTAAAATTTTACAGCTCCTTTTGGAACATCATTTCCAAGAGTAGTCGTTTTTGAAAAATCTAATTTTTTAGAAGAAACCAGTTCTATATTTGCGTTTCCTTCACCATTTATATTTACAGCTTTAGCAGATGTAGAATTAAACTGAACATCTTTTAAAGACATATTTTTTACATTGTAAACTTCAAATACATTGCTGTTTTCGATATCCAGTTTCGCATTGGTGATTTTAATTCCGTTTGCATCAATAATAGAAAAACCTTTTTCAGCCGTAACCGTTAAGTTTGAAATTTCGATATTTTCAAGATTCATTTCAGGAAGACCTTGTAAAAATACTGCCTGCTGCGCACCTTTGATCGTAATGTTTTTTATTGAAATATTTTTAAACTGAGGCGTTTCAACCGTTACAGGCATTGCTTTGTTAACGATTTTGTCTCCGCCTTCTTCTAAAGTTTCAGCAATAGATTTTCCTCCATAATACAAGTTAAAAGAAATAGCCTGGGATGGAATATCAGTCATAAAAACATCTGAAATAAAGATATTTTCTACAACACCGCCTCTTCCGCGTGCACTTTTAAAACGCAGACCAACATCAGTTCCCATAAAAGTACAATTTGAAACATGCAGGTTTTTTACACCTCCTGACATTTCACTTCCAACCGTTACGCCGCCGTGTCCGTGATATACGATATTGTTTCTCACAATGATATTTTCGCACGGAATACCTCTTTCACGTCCGTCCTTATCTTTTCCGGATTTAATACAGATGGCATCGTCACCCACATCAAAACTTGAATTTTCAACCAAAACATTTTTACAGCATTCTACATCAAGACCGTCACCATTTTGAGAATACCACGGATTACGAACCGTTACATTTCTCACAATTAAATCTTCTACCATAAAAGGGTGAATATTCCAGGCTGGTGAATTTTGAAAAACAGGACCGTCAAATAAAACTCTTTTGCTGTTTTGAATACTTACCATTACCGGACGCAGAAAATCGTGAATAGTTTCAAATTCTTCTTTCGTTTTTAAATCCGGACGTACGTTTTGATCGGCACCTTTAGAAGCGTTCATAAAAGTTTCAGATGGATACCAGCTTGTTTTGTCTTTGTTTAAAACCCCGCCTGAACTGACAAATTTTTTCCACTGGCTTTCTGTCAACTTACTTTTTTTAACCTGTCTCCAAACTTCTCCAGAACCATCCCAAACACCATTTCCGGTAAAAGCAATGTTCTCAAGATTTTTACCATAAATAGGAGAGATGCATCGCCAGGTATTTAGTCCTTCAAAATTAGTTTCGATGATAGGATATAAAGATTTGTCTGTAGAAAATTTTATTAAAGCGCCTCTTTCAGCGTTTAATTCGATATTGCTTTTTAGAATAATTGGACCTGTAAGCCAGATTCCCGGAGGAATAATAACTTTTCCGCCGCCCTTTTTAGAAACAGCATCAATAGCATCGGCGAAAGCCTTCGTGTTTAAGACATAACCACCGTTAACCGCACCAAAATCTTTTATGTTTACACTGTTTTTAGGAATAACCGGCTCTTTGATTTTGGCCATTTTAAATTCAATGTCTTTGTAATTATCAGACGCTTTTTGTGCCAAAACCGGTACAGAAAAGCTTACTGCCAGAATGGTCAGTGCTGTGCAGAAAAGGTTAGTTAGGTTAGTTTTCATTCGTATTGTATTATGGTTAAAATTTACTTTTTGAGTATTTTTTGATGCTGAGTCGATTTTTTATTAGTTAATTTTTTGATTCATGAATAAAAATATTCTCATAAAAAGGATAATCTAATAATGTAATCGATTACACAAATCTATTAAAAAAATATTACGAAACGACATTTTTGATTTAATTATAACACATTTTTTGTGAATTTGATTTTTTTAATGAGGAATGGTTTAAAATCATTATCTCATTTTTTAACTCAAAAAATAATGCAATGCTTACTGGTACAGGAGGGTACAGGATGCTTGTCATTTTATATTCTTTTAAATTGTCCCAGTTATTTGGTAAAAGTGTTAAAAATACATTTATTTGTAAAAATTATAGCGCTTTAAATAAATGCCTCGTAATTTTATCTCAAGAAAAAAATCAATACTATAAATAATGCGTTTAATTCCTTTCAACAAATTACTGATTGTTTTTTTAATGGTATTCACACTTTCGGCAAGTGGCGCTGAAATTTGGGTTTCGCCATCAGGAAAAGATTCAAACCTCGGAACAAAATCAAACCCGCTGGCAACAGTTCACATGGCAATGCGAAAAGCGAGAGAACTTCGTCGCTTAAAAGATCCATCGATAAAAGACGGAATCCGAATCATAGTAATGAATGGAATGTATTATTTAAACGAACCATTATTTGTACGACCAGAAGATTCTGGAACAGCAGAAAGTCCGACAACAATTGAAGCCGATGTAAATGCAAAACCAATTATAAGCGGTGGAATCGAAATTAAAAATTGGACAAAATCGACAACGGTTATCAACGGATTAAAAAAAGGCTCTGTTTGGGTAGCTGATGCTCCAAAAAAAGCAGGAAGTCTAATTGATTACAGACAATTGTGGGTAAACGGTAAAAAAGCCGTAAGAGCCAAAAATACTGCTGGAACTACAATGGAACGTATTTTATCTTGGAATCATGAGGAGCAAACCTGCTGGATTCCGTTTAAAGACAAGTCGGTTAAGTTCGAACCTGGAATGGAAATGTTTATTGTGCAATGGTGGTCGAACGCTAATCTTCGAATCAAAAATATTGAAGTACAAAAAGACAGCGCCCGACTTTCGTTTGAAG
Organism: Flavobacterium sp. KACC 22758; assembly: GCF_028736135.1. Classification (NCBI taxonomy): domain Bacteria; kingdom Pseudomonadati; phylum Bacteroidota; class Flavobacteriia; order Flavobacteriales; family Flavobacteriaceae; genus Flavobacterium; species Flavobacterium sp. KACC 22758. The sequence goes on along the minus strand of NZ_CP117878.1, from coordinate 3,304,586 downwards.
AACCCGAAAGCCGTATTCAAAGCGAACATCCGTGGCCAGCACCTTGGATTTCTAAAAACAACGGAAATTCGGCTTATTTCTTAAACAACGCTTTTTCGCTTTTAAACGAGCCTGGAGAATGGTATTTAGACAAGAAAAATGCTAAAATCTATTATGTTCCGAGAGCTGGAGAAGATATTAATTCTGCAATTGTAACTGCGCCTGTTTTAGAAAATCTAGTTGAAGTAAAAGGAACAATCGATTCGCCTGTACATCATTTTCAATTTAAAGGAATTTTATTTCAATACAGCAACTGGCTTCGTCCTTCACAGCAAGGTCATGTGCCATTGCAGTCCGGTTTGTATTTGTTAGATGCTTACAAACTGAAACAACCGGGAACGCCAAATCAGGCGAATTTAGAAAATCAGGCTTGGGTGGGAAGGCCTCGCGGAGCGGTTGAAGTAAATTATGCTAATAATATTCAGTTTGAATCTTGTCGTTTTGAGCATCTGTCTTCGACTGGTTTAGATTTAAATAAAGGAACAAATCATAATACCGTAAAAGGAAATTTATTTAAAGATATTGGCGGAAGTGCCATCAATGTTGGAATTTTCTCCGAAGAAGCTTTTGAAGCGCATTTGCCTTTAATTATAAAAGACGAAAGAGAAATGTGTTCGGATGAAGTGATTTCAGATAATTTAATAACCAACGTAACCAATGAAGATTGGGGAACTTTAGGAATCAGCGCTGGATTTGTTCGAAACATTACAATTGAACACAACGAAATTTCGGATGTATCGTATTCCGGAATGGCAATGGGATGGGGTTGGACGCACACACCAAACGTGATGCAGAACAATAAAATTCTAGGAAACAAAATTCATCATTATGCCAAACATTTACATGATGTAGCGGGAATTTATACGCTTTCGGCTCAGCCAGGAAGTAGAATTGAAGAAAATTATATTGATAAGGTTTATAACAGTCCGTATGCGCACGATCCGTTTTTATGGCTGTATTTGTATACCGATGAAGGAAGTGAAGGTTTTACCATTAAAAACAACTGGATTGCCGAAAAGAAAATTCTTAAAAACCATAACGGTCCGAAAGGAAATATTTGGGAACACAATGATCCGTATGTAAGTTCTAAAATAAAAGATGCAGCGGGAATTAGAGCGCCTTATAAAGATTTAGAAAAAGAAGTGGTAATCGATGAAAAATGGGGATTGCAGGAAATGCCAAAACCGTATGCGATCGAATTGATAGGATCTGATTTTGATATTGAAAAAATCAAATCGACTTTAACTGGATTTAGAATTGTAGGTCAGGAATTGTACCAATGGAAAAATCATTTGGTGATTTACGGAAAAATGAATCAGCCCGAAAGGACGAAACGAAAACTGGCGGGGGCTTTTCCTTCTTTAGAAATTAAAATATATGAAGATTTAGTTTATGATTTCCAAAATTTCGAAAGATGTAAAGATTCAAAACCTGCATCGGATTGGGAAAATATTGTTTTAACAGCGAATCTTCCTGCAGATGAAAAACTGCAAAAAGAATATGTGGAGTATCACAAAACGCAATTCGAAAAATGGCCAGAAGTTGCCAAAGGTTTCTGTAACGCTGATTTCCAGCAATTGCAGGTTTTCAAGAAAGACAGACAATTGATCTTGGTAATCAGTATTCCGAAAGGTGAAAACCTGGATAAATTAAATCCGAAAACAACAGAAAATAATCCGAAAGTAGATCAATGGAACGCTTTAATGAAAAAATACCAATCGGGAATTGAAGGCGCAAAACCAGATGAAACCTGGATTTTCTTGAATAAAGTATAGATTTAAGAATTAAGATTAACGATTGTTGATTTTAGATTTTTCTACATCAACAATCAAAAAAATATAGATTTTTAAGTACAATAAATTAACGAGTGTTATTCAAATCAGCAATCAAAAATCGTTAATCAACAATCAAAAATAATAAAATGCCATGTTAAAAATAGCCATTCTGGGACTTGGAGAAGGACGAAGCACAATGTCGGCTGCAATCGAAAGTTCAAAACTAGAACTAGTTAAAATATGCGACCGAAACGAAGAATTGTGTAAACAGCGAGTAAAAGAATTCGATTTTCATTCGTATACCACCAATTACGACGATTTATTAAACGATTCGTCAATTGATATTATAGCGATTTATACGCCTGATCACTTGCATGCACAGCATGTAAAACAAGCTTTATTGCACGGAAAACACGTCGTTTGTACAAAACCATTTATCGATGATCTTTCTGATGCCAAAGAATTGCTAGAATTAAGCAAATCGACAGGAAAGAAAGTTTTCATTGGGCAAAGTTCTCGTTTTTTCGAACCAGCCAAAAGACAAAGAGCCGATTATGAAGCAGGTTTAATTGGAGATTTAATTACAATTGAAGCACAATATCATGCCGATCATAGATGGTTTTTAAAGAAAGAATGGTCGCTTTTGCAATCGTTTAAATGGTTATACGGAGGTTTGAGCCATCCTGTAGATTTCATCAGATGGTATTTGCCAAACATTCAGGAAGTAATGGGGTACGGAATGATCAGCAGTAACGGACAAAATGCAGGATTGAAGAATGAAGATACGATGCATTTTATCTTCAAAGCAACTGACGGTAGAATTGCTCGCGTAAGCGGTGTTTACACTTCGCCAACTCAGCCAGCACAACGTGACAGCGGAATGAGTACGATTCTGAGAGCAACAGAAGGAGCAAGTCAGGCTGATTATCATGAATTGCGTTATGCCGTTACAGACAAAACTGGCGAAGAAAAAGTAATTACTTGGGGTGATAGCACGATAAAATATTATTTCCGTTTTGAAGGACAAAGTCATCATGGCGGGGAATACCAGAATTATTTAGAATATTTTACAGATAGTATCGAGCAAGGTTTTGAAGCTTATCCAAACATGGAAGAAGGAATTGGAACTGTGGCTTTGTTACAAGCAATGGATAAATCTTTGCAAACTGGAATGCCGGTTAAAATTGCCGATATTCTTAACGAATACGGACTATGAACAGTATCTACGATAAATTAACCACGCTCGATTTTGTAATTGTTGCGGGTTATTTGGTGGCTTTATTGGTCATTGGATATGTAGTAAGTATGAAGCAGAGAAAGAAAAACGAAACGCTTTTTCTGGCCGGAAATTCATTAAACTGGTACAGCATCGGGTTTAATATGTGGGGAACTAATGTTGGGCCTTCATCATTATTGGCCTTTGCGAGTATTGGTTACGCTACGGGAATTGTAGCAGGAAATTTCGAATGGTACGCATTTGTGTTTTTACTGCTTTTGGCAATGGTTTTTGCACCAAGATATATTGCGAGTAAAGTAAGCACCATGCCCGAATATATGGGAAAACGCTACGGCGACAGTACCCAGAATATTTTGGCTTGGTACGCTTTGGTAAAAATATTAGTAAGCTGGTTGTCTTTAGGATTATTTAGCGGAGGCGTTTTAGTACGTCAGATTTTGGGAATTCCGATGTGGCAGAGCGTTACGGTTTTAGTGATTTTCTCTGGAATTTTCACGTTTGCTGGAGGATTAAAAGCAATTGCCAAAGTCAATGTTTTTCAAATGATTCTGCTGATTGTAGTTTCATTGACGCTTTCTTTTTTAGGTTTGCAAAAACTGGGCGGAATAGATGTTTTAATTGCTAAAACACCTTCTAATTTTTGGAATTTAGTTCGTCCATCTGATGATGCGCATTATCCTTGGCCTGCTATTTTGTTGGGATATCCTGTTGCTGCGGTTGCCTTTTTCTGTACCGATCAATCGATGGTGCAGAGTGTTTTAGGAGCTAAAAATCTGGAGCAGGGACAATTGGGAGTAAACTTTATTGGATGGTTAAAAGTGATGGCTTTGCCGTTGTTTATTCTTCCTGGAATTTTGTGTTATGCGTTATATCCAGAATTAGGAAGCAATTCAGATTTGGCTTATATGACCATGGTTACGAATCTTTTCCCAAGCGGAATGAACGGTTTGGTAATCTGTGTGATGATTGCGGTTTTAGTAGGAACAATTGGTTCTTCGTTAAATGCTTTAAGTACCGTTTTTACGAATGATATTTATGTAAAGAAAATAAACCCAACGGCGACGATTCAGGATCAGATTAAAATTGGCCGTTTGACAATTGCTGCTGGATGTGTTTTTGCAATTCTCATTGCTGTTGCGATTGACAATATAAAAGGGCAGAATTTATTCAACATCTTTCAGGCGGTTTTAGGTTTCTTGGCGCCTTCTTTATCTGTTGTTTTTCTTTTGAGTGTTTTCTGGAAACGCACTACCAAAAAAGCAGTAAATGCAACGCTTTCTTGGGGTTCTGCGTTTAGTTTGTTTGTTGGAGTTTTATATTTATGGATTTTACCTGCAGATAAATATCCAGTTTGGCCTCACTTTTTATTGATTTCGTTTTACATTTTTGCTACGCTTTTAATTGCAGCCGTTATTATTTCTTTAACCGATAAAAATCCTGAAGTGAATGTTTCAGATGAAACGGATATTCCTAAAACTAGCAAAAAGGTGAAACTTTTATTTGGGATGTTGGGGTTGGTGATTTTGGTTTTGTATTTGGTTTTTAATGGGAATTGAATAGTTTGAAAGATAATTATATTTGGAACGCTTTCTTAAAAGGAAAGCGTTTTTTTTTTAATTTAAACATTTATAAGTTTTCTTAAACATGCAGATTTTTGATTTTAATTTTTCACTTATGCAAAAAACGATATAACTAAAACTTTAAACATACGACAAGATAATCTGTATAAGATATTAATAGTCTAGGATGTGAAAAAATCACTACATTTGTATTTGTAAAATTGTATATTATGTTAATTAGGTTTTCAGTTGAGAATTTTTTGTCATTTAGTGATCGACAGGTTTTTTCATTAATACCAGGTAAAGGAACTTTGAAAAGTGAACATAAAACTAAGAAAATTAGGGGAGTTTCACTATTAAAAACTTCTGTTATATTTGGTGCAAATGCATCAGGTAAATCGAATTTAATAAAGGCAATTGATTTTGGTCAAAAATTAGTTCTAAAAGGAACAAAATCAGAAACAAAAATTGATTATCAAAATTTCAGATTAGATTTACAAGCAGCAAATAAATATTCAAGAATCGAATATGAACTACAGCATAAAGGTAAAAATTATGCTTATGGATTTACATTTAATTCTGATATTATTAAAGAAGAATGGTTATATGAAATAACTATCAAAAACGATAACAAAATTTTTGAAAGAAATATTGAAGATGAAGAGATATTTGACCTAGACAATATAACAAAAAAAATAAAATCTCAGGAAGAACAACAATTCTTGAAATTCATTGCAAAAGGAACACCTAATAATCAACTTTTTTTGAATGAAATAAGAACTAGAAAAGTTAAAGAAAATGTTTCACAAATAGATGATTTATTAAACGTTATTGATTGGTTTCAAAATTCGTTAAAAGTTATATTTCCTGAAGATAAATATAACGAAGGTCTTAAATTTGAATTAAAACAAGATGAAGAACTGCTTACAACTTTTGAGCAATTCTTAGAATATTTTGATACAGGTATAAATGGTGTTTGTTTGGAAAAGGTTGATTTTGAAAGTGTTGATGTTCCTAAGTCAATCTTAAATAGAATAAAGGAAGATCTTTTAAGTAAAAAATCAGAAAATTTTCGTGCATCTATTCTATCAATTCAGAATACAACTTATTTTCTCTCAGTTAAAGACAATGATTTAGTTTATGAAAAATTCATGACTAAGCATCTAGTAAAAGGAAAAAAAGAATTAGAAAAATTTGATACAAGTGACGAGTCAGATGGTACTAATCGAATTATGGATTTTATTCCATTGATGATGGACTTGCTAAAGGGAGATAATGTTTTCATTATTGATGAAATGGAAAGAAGTTTACATCCAAATTTAATATATGATTTAATAGATTTATTTATATCAAAAGCAGTCAATGTTAATAGTCAATTAATTTTAGCAAGCCATGAATCTTCTTTATTGACTCAAAAGTTGTTAAGAAAGGATGAAGTTTGGTTTGTAGTAAAAGATAATTTTGGTTCAAGTAAATTGCATTCTCTTGAAGATTATAATATTAGATTTGATAAAGAAATTAGAAAAGATTATTTGTTGGGCAGATTTAAGGCTATTCCTCGTATTGGAAATAGAAGCAGACTTACAATATTAAATAAAAGTAATTTGTAATTATGCCTAGAGAAAGAGAAGAATTATTTCGAGATAGTGGATTTGCAGATAAAGAAAAAATTATCGTTTTAGCTTTTGAAGGAAATGATACAGAACAAATATATTTTGAAGAATTTAAAGATTCGGAAAAATTTAATGATGATTTAATTTATTTGCATTTGCTTAAAAGACCAAAAAGTGATACAAACAGTGCTCCAAATCATGTTTTTAAGAAATTAAAAAAGGAAGCTAAAGATGAATATAATTTTAATGAGCATGACGAATTATGGATGGTAATTGACACTGATAGATGGAAAAATATCCCTGAAATCATTGAAGAATGCAAGAAATTAGACAATATGTTCGTTGCTGTAAGTAACCCTTGTTTCGAACTTTGGTTGTTATTACACATTAAAAATGTTTCTGATTATAAAGAAGAAGAACTAGAATTAATTTTAAGAAATGCCAAGGTAACTTCAAAGAAAAACTATCTTGATGTTAAGCTAACTGAAATTTTAGGCTCTTATAATAAAAGTAATCCCAAACCTGAATTATTTATTCCTCATTTAAAAATTGCTATTGACCAAGCTAAAAGATTAAATGCGAAAAATGAAGACTTTCCCACATCATTAGGTTCACATGTATATAAAATTGTAGAGAAGTTAATTAAGATGTAAAAAAAGCATAATATTCATATGGATATTATGCTTTTTTTATCATTCTTTTTTATACATCTAATTTTTGTTACTTCCCAGTCGAAACCAACAACTCCCGAATATCAACCTTCAAATATTTAGCAACCTCATAAAGTGTTTCAATAGAAGGTTGAGCTTCATTTGTGCACCAACGCGAGACAGTCGATACAGTTTTACCTAAATGAATGGCTAATTCTTTGCTAGTTCGATTGTTTTCAACCAAAACAACTTTTATTCTATTTAATTTAAGTTTCGACACAATGTTGATTTATTGATATTTCATGCAAATATCTTATAATTTAAATATAAGAAAAAGAATAGTTGAAATCATCAAAATTGCCCTAAAACAATAATTTAGTGTCTTAAAAATATTATTTGTAGTATAATTTTTACTATTTTTGTTTCAATGAAATAAAAAATAAAATGAAACAATCAGCGAAAAGACGATTAAAAATCCAGCCAAAACATATTGCAAGATCAGATCATCGATACGTTATATTTCCAGAAATACGTCTTTGCGGAAAATGGCTTCAGAAAATCGGTTTTAATTGCGGGAATTTCGTAACGATTGAACATCAGCAAAATAAAATCATTATTACAACCAATAATGAAATTGAAACGAAATAAAAAACACACATAATTCTCAATCAGAACTGTGTGTGTTTTTTATAAAGAAAAAATCTTTTTATGCTGAAAATTGCTCGCAAAGTCGCTAAGACGCAAAGGTTTTTCTTTTAAGCTTTGCAAATAAAACTTTGCGTCTTAGCGACTTTGCGAGATTAAATTATTTCTGAGCTTTCTTTTTCTTCTCCAAATTAGGCAAGAACCCAGTAATTACTCCAATCAAAGGCAGAAACGCACAAATCTTAAATACATATTCAATACTAGTAGCATCGGCAATTTTTCCTAAAATAGCAGAACCTAAACCGCCCATTCCGAAAGCAAATCCGAAGAAAAGACCAGCGACTAAACCCACTTTTCCGGGCAATAATTCAGTTGCATAAACTAGAATTGCTGAGAATGCAGAAGAAAGAATCAATCCGATAATTACAGATAAAGTTCCAACCCAAAATAAAGAAACGTAAGGTAACATTAAAGTAAACGGAGCAACACCTAAAATAGAAACCCAGATTACATATTTTCTGCCGTATCGATCTCCGATTGGTCCTCCAATTAAAGTTCCTGCTGCAACAGCGCCCGAGAACAAGAATAAATATACTTGTGATTGCTGAATCGTAATATGGAATTTATCTATCAAGAAGAAAGTATAATAACTTGTAATACTGCTCATGTAGAAATACTTAGAGAAAATCAGAACCAATAAAATAATCAACGAAGCAATTACTCGGTTTTTAGATAAATGATGCGTCTCGATTTGGTGAGAAGCTTTATTTGCATTTCTTTCAGATAAATGTGCCGTGTACCAAATCGCAATTTTATACAAAGCAAAAACACCCACTAACGCAATAATACAAAACCAAGCGATATAAGATTGTCCGTGCGGAATAACAATAAAAGCAGCTAATAAAGGTCCGATAGCACTTCCTGCATTTCCTCCCAATTGAAAGATAGACTGCGCCAAACCTCTTTTTCCGCCCGAAGCCAAATGCGCAACGCGTGAAGATTCAGGATGAAAAATTGAAGATCCGATTCCGATTAAACTTACCGATAATAATAAATTGATAAAACTCGAAGCGATTGAAACAAAGAAAAGACCAACCATTGTAAAACACATTCCAACAATTAGCGAGTATGGTTTTGAGTTTTTATCAGTATACATTCCCACAAATGGCTGTAGAATAGACGCTACCATTTGGTAAGTCAAAGTAATAATACCAATTTGAGTAAAACTTAAACTGAAATTATCTTTTAAAAGCGGATAAATTGAAGGAACAACAGCCTGTAAAAGATCATTAATTAAATGAGAAAAACTAATGATAAATAAGATCGAATAAGTGGTTTTTTTAACTATGTCAGGATTTGCTTTAATAGTGTCCATGTGGTATTTTTTGATTTTTAAATTAGACTAAAAAACAACAGCTGTATTATTTTTTGCAAAGATTAAAAGAATACTAATGTCAGAATTGCTATATTTGGACAATGAATAGTCAATATCGGACATATAGAGTAGCAACGGATTTTGGATATCAAGTAGATTCCTCAATCCCAGTTATAGGTTATACTGAAACAGTTAACAACGAAATGTGTATCTCCCACTCGCATCCAAGAGCACAATTGATTTACGCAACTCGTGGTGTAATGAATGTTGTAGTGGGCAATAACATTTGGGTTGTAAATCCGTTGCAAGGCCTTTGGATTCCAAGCGGAGTAGAGCATCAGGTTACTTTTCAGAAAGACGTTAACTATTACAGTGTTTTTATTGATCCTTCTGCAATTGGAGGATTGCCAGAAAAGAGTTTTTCGTTTGATATTCCGATGTTTTTAAAGCAGTTGGTTTTCAAAATCATTTCTTTTGGAACAAGTGGCAACTTAACAGAATCACAATTAAGAATCATTTATGTCTTTTTAGATGAACTGGCTTTAATAGAGCCAAGCGCCACTTTTTTGCCTACTACAAATGATGAAAGGCTACAGAAAGTGGTAGAACTTTTAATGAGTGATGTTTCGAGTAAACAAACAATTGATTATTATGCCGAACTTTCTTTTATGAGCAGCCGAACTTTATCGCGATTATTCATAAAAGAATTGGGAATGAATTTCAGCGACTGGCGTACTCGTTTAAAATTACTCGAAGCTATAAAACGTTTGGGCGAAAAACAATCTATTAAAGAAATTGCTTTTAACTTAGGTTACGAAACTACAAGTGCCTTTATCTATATGTTTAAAAAACATTTGGGCAAAACGCCTTCTAATTATATTTTAGAAGATGAAAATGAATCTGAAAAGATGATTGCTTAGATTGTTAGCCTAAATTAGAACGCGGATAAAACGGATTTACTTCGTAAAGACGCGGATTAATCCGGATTTTTTCTTTTAGTTATCCAAAATAACACAATCTTTGTCATTTCGACGAAAGAGAAATCTCCACGAGAAGCTCGACAAAGATTGGGCTTTCGTTGCGGAGTTACTTGCGAAGATTTCTCCTTCGTCGAAATGACAAAAATGCGTAAGCTGGCTTTAAATTTAAGCCTTTATAAAAGTTTCTTATATTCTTAATTTCAAAACTTTGACAAAGCTATTAATAGTATAAAAAGAAAAAATCCGTCTCATCCGTGTCCCATAAAATTCTAACATCATTTTTTTTAATACTAAAAAAGTGATAAGTCATAATTTTTCCCTTAAAAATTTATCAAGAATCATAGTTTTTTATGAAATAACAGGATACTACAGCTTGTGAAATGTAAAAATAACACTTATCTTTAGTCCCAAAATAAACTAACTATGCTAAACCGCTTTTCCATTTTTAAGACTTTACTTCTTTTTGTTGCCCTTTTTTCCTGTTCGCTGTCATTTGCACAAGAAAAACCAAAAGAAGCGACATGGATCTGGTATCCAGGAGATTTTGAAGTTTGGTTAAGCAATAAAATGCAAGTAAGACGTACAGAACGTGAAGCCGTATTTCCTCCGCTTTGGCAATATTACAGTCCGTATGCTTTGGTTACTTTTCAGACAGAAGTAGATATTCCAAAACCTGATGAGGTAAAAATCTTTTCAGAAGGACCTTTTCAATTACTTTTAGATGGCGTTCAAATTTACGGACAGCCAAAATCGATTACAGTTCCTGCCGGTAAACACAAAATTTCTTTTAAAGTTTACAATCAGGAAGTATTGCCGGCTATTTATATTTCGGGTCAATATGTGAAATCTGATGCTTCTTGGAAAGTAACCAACGAAGATAAACTTTGGATTGATGAAACCGGAAAAGCACAACAATCTGGTACTCCTTGGGTTCCTGTTGGTTCTTGGAATTTTAATTCACCAGAAAATAAACCTTCAGGATTCAAATTAACGACAAAACCTTTAAGCGCTAAAAAAACAGAAAAAATAGGAGCGGGTCAATTAGTAGATTTTGGAAAAGAAACTTTCGGTTATATTAAAATTCACGGTTTAAAAGGAAAAGGCAAACTAGCATTGTATTATGGAGAATCTCGTGAAGAAGCTTTAGATTCTGCTAAATGCGAAACTTTAGATCATTTATCTTTTGACGGAAAACAATCTGAAACTTATACGCATGATGGATCGAAAGCCTTTCGTTATGTTCAGGTGCAAGCAGACGCAGGGGTAAAATATGACTCAATTTCGATGCTTTATGAATATCTGCCATTAGATTACCGTGGCGCATTCAAATCTTCGGATGAACAATTGAACAAAATTTGGGATGTGTCGGCTTACACGATGCACTTAACGTCCCGCGAATTTTTTATCGATGGAATCAAACGTGACCGCTGGGTTTGGTCTGGCGACGCTTATCAAAGTTATTTAATGAATTATTATTTGTTCTTTGATTCGGCTTCTGTAGAAAGAACTTTGTTAGCACTTCGCGGAAAAGATCCTGTAACGGCTCACGTAAATATCATAATGGATTATTCGCTGTATTGGTTTGTTGGTGTTTACGATTATTATTTGCACACAGGCGATACGAAATTCATCAAAACTTTTTATCCAAGAATGAAATCACTTATGGATTTCTGTTTAGATAGAAGAAATAAAAACGGATTCCTTGAACCATTAGAAGGCGATTGGGTTTTTATTGATTGGGCTGACGGACTTCCGAAAACGGGTGAAGTTAGTTTTGAACAAATGCTCTTAGTAAGAAGTTTAGAAGCTATGACGGTTAGTGCTGAAATTGCTGGTAAAAGTGAAGAACAAAAACAATATCAAAAATTAGGTGATGATTTAAAAACGAAATTATTTGATGTGTTTTGGGATAAAAAAGAAAACGTCATGAAACACCAGCGTATCGATGGTAAAATGCAAGATATTGTAACCAGATATGCTAATATGTTTGGTATTTTCTTCAATTACTTTAATGAAGAACAGAAGCAAAGTGTGAAAAATAAAGTGTTGCTGAATAAAGATGTTCTTCAAATCACAACTCCATATATGCGATTTTACGAGTTGGAAGCCTTGTGCGCAATGGGCGAACAAGACTACGTTTTAAAAGAAATGAAAGATTATTGGGGTGGAATGCTGAATGAAGGCGCAACCTCTTTCTGGGAAGAATACAATCCGAACAAAAAAGGAACAGAGCATTTAACGATGTACGGTCGCCCTTACGGAAAAAGCCTTTGCCATGCTTGGGGCGCAAGTCCGATTTATTTGCTAGGAAAATATTATTTAGGAGTAAAACCAACCGCACCGGGTTATTCAGAATACGAAATCAAACCTAGTTTAGGAGGTTTAAAATGGATGGAAGGAAAAGTGCCAACTCCAAACGGAGAAGTTGCCGTGTATTGCAGTACCAAAGAAATCAAAGTAAAAGCAGGTGAAGGAGAAGGGAAATTGATTTTTGAAAGTGCCAGCAAACCTAAAACAAACTCAGGTACCATTACAGAATTAGCAAAAAATAAATATCAATTGATTGTAAAACCGAATGTAGAGTATAAAGTGAGTTATAAGGCTTTGTGAGTTATGAGTTATGAGTTATGAGTTATGAGTTATGAGTTATGAGTTATGAGTTATGAGTTATGAGTTATGAGTAATTAGTAATTAGCCGTTAGCTTATAACTTCTTGTTTGTCATTCCGACGAAGGAGACTCGAGCGATAGCGAATGGGCGAAGCAAATCACACTCGTAACCACAAAGATTATCACGTACAGTTTGTCATTTCGACGTAAGGAGAAATCTTCGCAAGTAGCTCCGCACCGAATGTCGCCAATCTTTGTAGAGTTTCTCGCGAAGATTTCTCGTTCCTCGAAATGACAAGATTGAAGAAATTCAGAGTTAATAAAAAATAAAAAACCAATGTTTTCAAAAAACACAAAATACAGCTTCAAATTAAAAATAGCATTCTTAATGCTATTAACCGTTTGCATCCAAGCCACAGCACAAATCACAGCATGGAAACCAGCATCATTTGAAATTGTAAAATCAAATTACAAAACGTTCAAAACCACACAATACGCTCATGTATTTTCAGGAAGCAAACACAATATCGTTCGTTTAGCTCCGGAATTGCAAGGTTTGACTGGAATTGAACTTCCTTTAGATCAATATAAAAACGGAACTAATACTCCATTACAATTAAAATTTAAAGAACCTGTGACAGTTTTAATAGGTATTTTTCAGGATAAAAATGCGGAATATCTACAACCCAATCAAATTGGAAATAATAATGAGATTCTTGAAAACGGAGTTACAATTACAGGCTTACCGCCAGTAAGTGTTTATGCAATTCCTTACGGAAAAGGAACTCACACTATTTTGCCAAATCAAAAAGGATTATTTGCTGTTTTGGGAGTTTTGAAAAGCGACCAGCAGTTGAATGCGAGAGATGCTAAATTACCAGACGGAAAACTTTGGAATCCAACTTTTATTGTAGAAGGATTTTCAGATGAAAAACCCCTTTTCGAAGTTATTGGAGGAGAAAATAAACCCGTTATAGATGAGGGAATGTCTGGAACGGAAGGTATTCAGGGAGGTTTTGAAGGCGGACGTGTCGTAAAAGTTGGCGATACGTATCATATGTTTCCAACGGAAAGAGCTGGTGAAAAAGGCGTTGATTACTATTATGATCGAGTAAAAACCAAAATCGGACACTGGACAAGTAAAGATGCCATTCACTGGAAAAGAGAATCTACAATTTACCAAGCAAGCGGAACTTACGCCGTTACTGAAGACGATAATCCAATGAATGATCGTCGTGCAGCTATTTGGTCTTATATGCCAGTTTTTAATGAAAAAGCAAACAAATGGTACGGCTATTATTTAGCTTATACCGTAAGTAAAGAAATAGAACCAAATCATTCATTCGGAAGAATATGGCGTTGTGAATCGACTGTAGACGGAATCAACGGAATTGGCGGGCCTTATAAAGATATGGGAATCATTATGGAACCAGGACTAGATTCTCAACCTTGGGAAGGTCGTCAGGGTGTAGCTTCATTTTTTCCATATCAGGTTGGCGATAAATACTTCGGATTTTACAGCGGTGCGTATCCGTTCAATTCATGGGCAGATTATCCAAAGAAATCAGGAAAAGGCTGGTTTGTGGCTTTAGCCGAATCTAAAAGTTTAGAAGGTCCTTGGTTAAGAATGAACAAAGGTTTGGAACCCATTAAAACAATGCATCCTTTATTCGTAGAAAATCCAATTGTAAGTCAATTACCAAACGGAATGTATATCGCGATTTTCGACGGAGGTCCAGACGGCTGGGGGCATCATTTGCCAAACTTGATTGCGTATTCATTATCAGCAGATGGAATTAATTGGGTAGAAGCACATTATTTACCAATAGAAACCAAAGTAGATAAATGGTGGGATATTATGCGAACGCCTTTGTGTTTAATCCCAGAAGGAAATGATGTTTATACCATAGTCTATAACGCAATCGATCTGAAAAGAAGATTTCATCCAACAGGAATGGTAAAAGTCAAACTGAACAAAGATGTAATGGAATCTAAATTAAAAGAATTGAAAAAATAATTTCACGCAGATTTTGCAGATTTTGGCTGATTAACGCAGATAAAAATCAATTAATAATCTGCTTAAATCTGTAAAATCTGCGTGAAACAAAAAATAAAAAAACTTAGTCCCGATAGCTATCGGGATAGCGCCTAAAAGGCAAAAAAAACATAAAAATGAAAATTAAATATCTAATCGTAGCCATTTCAGCACTTGTCATAACCAGCTGTGCGACCAAATACAAGAAAAGAGAAATTACCGAAAGTGTAATGCAGGAGATTTACGAAGAAATCAAAACGCCTTATAAATATGGTTTGGTGATGGTTCCAACTGACAACTCATACAAAATGGATTGTCCGAGTGTATTTAGAAAAGACGGCAAATGGTATATGACGTATTTAATTTACGATGGAAGAGGTTATGAAACTTGGTTAGCAGAAAGCGACAATCTTCTAGACTGGAAATATCTAGGAAAAGTAATGTCGTTTTCAGAAAATGAAAAACATTGGGATGTTAACCAAAAAGCAGGATATATTTCGTTGCAAGATTTGACTTGGGGCGGAAGCTACGAATGGGAAAAATACGATGACAAATACTGGATGAGTTATTTTGGTGGAGATAGTAAAGGTTACGAAGCAGGTGTTTTGTCAATCGGAATGGCATACAGCAAAGAAGCGCCGACAAAACCACACGAATTCCAGAGATTAGAAAATCCGGTTTTAACACCAAAAGACAAAGATGCCAAATGGTGGGACAATAGCACAATGTACAAAAACAGTGTGATTCGTGATAAAGATAAAGTGACAGGACATAATTTTATCATGTATTATAATGCCCGTGGCGATAGTATCAATCCTGCTAAAGGCGCAGAGCGTATTGCGATGGCAGTATCAAACGATATGAAAGAGTGGAAGCGTTATGGCGATAAACCTCTAATCAATCATCATAAGGGAATTTCGGGAGATGCTTATATTCAGCGTATTAATGATACTTGGGTAATGTTCTATTTTGGAGCTTTCTGGACGGGTTGGAATCAAGGTGCATTTAACCGTTTTGCCGTTTCGAATGATTTAGTAAACTGGACCGACTGGAAAGGAGACGATTTAGTTAAATCATCAGAACCTTATGATGATATGTTTGCGCATAAGTCATTTGTTGTAAAACACGACGGAATTGTGTATCATTTTTATTGCGCTGTGAACAAAGCAGAACAAAGAGGAATTGCCATTGCAACGTCTAAAGATTTAGGAAAAAGCAAATTGAATTTTGTGGCACCGCCGGCGAAAAAGAAGAAACAATAATTGAGTTAATTGTGAGATGTTAAATGTGAAAAGTAAAACGTCTTAATGTAATACTCCGTTAGGAGTATTTGGTTGGTAGAAAAAACAAATTATCGCATAGAAAATTTTGTCCCATAGGGACAATTGAATCAAAATAATAATGAACAATAATATAAAACCAATGTATACATCAAAATCAAAATACAATAATCCATTTTTCAGATTACGATTTTTGACGTATACATTTTACATTTTACTATTCACAACTTACACGCAAGGACAATCCGTAACAGGAGAACCAGCGGGAGTTCCAGAATTGCATAAAAAATACGAATTTGCTCCTTGGGAAGATCCAACAATTACAAGTATCAACAGACAGCCATCGAGAGCGACAGCTTATTCATATGCAAGTGTTGAAGATGCTTTAAAAGGCGATAGAACCAAAAGCAGAATCCAAATGCTAAACGGCGATTGGGATTTTAAATATGCTGTAAATCTAAAAGAAGCATCAAAAGATTTCTATAAAAATACCGTTTCAGGATGGGATAAAATCGAAGTGCCTTCGAATTGGGAAATGAAAGGGTATGACAATCCCATTTACAAAAGTGCCGTTTATCCGTTTCGACCAATAAATCCGCCTTATATTCCTAAAGATTATAACGGAGTTGGTTCTTACCAAAGAAGTTTTACCGTTCCAGAAAACTGGAAAGATATGACGGTAACTTTGCATTTCGGAGCTGTAAGTTCAGGTTTTGAAGTTTGGTTAAACAGAGAATTTTTAGGCTATGGCGAAGACAGTTTTCTGCCATCAGAATTTGATATTACACCCTATTTAAAAGCAGGAGAAAATGTAGTTTCAGTTCGAGTAATCCGTTGGACAGATGGTTCTTATTTAGAAGATCAGGATCACTGGCGTATGAGCGGCATCCAGCGTGAAGTTTTCATTATGGCTGAGCCGAAACTGCGTATTCAGGATTTCTTTGTTCAAACGAAATTAGACAAACAATACACAGATGCGATTTTTAAACTGCGTCCAAAAGTAGAAAATCTTACAGGAGCAAAAATCAAAGATTATACGATGAATGTTCAGTTGTATGATGCCAATAATACAGCTATGTTCAAAGAACCGCTTCAAAGACCTGTGATAGATTTAATCAACGAAAGTTATCCTCGTTTGGATAATGTGCGTTTCGGATTCTTTCAAGAAAAGATCAAAAATCCAAAAAAATGGAGTTCAGAAGAGCCGAATTTATACACGATGGTTATTTCTATAAAAGATAAAAACGGAAATGTTACTGAAGCCAAAAGCTGTAAAGTTGGTTTCCGTTCGATTGAATTTTCGAAAGAGAATGGAAAAATGCTCATCAACGGAAAACAAACCTATGTATATGGCGTAAACCGTCACGATCATCATCCAACGAGAGGAAAAGCGGTTACAAGAGAAGATATCAAACAAGATATTACCACGATTAAGAAATTTAATTTCAACTTTATACGTACGAGCCATTATCCAAATGATCCTTATTTCTACGAATTATGCGATCAATACGGAATCATGGTAATGGATGAAGCGAATCAGGAAACACACGGAATTGGCGGAAAATTAAGCAACGATCCGCTTTGGACAAATGCTTATATGGAACGAATGATCCGAATGGTTGAAAGAGATAAAAACCATCCATCGGTCGTGATGTGGAGTTTAGGAAACGAAGGCGGAAAAGGACCAAATCATGCTGCAATGTCGGGTTGGGTTCACGATTTCGACATTACACGTCCAGTTCATTACGAACCAGCGCAAGGAAATGCCAAATTAGACGGTTACATTGATCCGCTTGATCCAGGATATCCAAAAACAATCGATCACGCTTATCGATTCGAAAATCCGCAGGATGATTCGTATGTTGATATGGTGAGCCGTTTTTATCCGGGCGTTTTCACACCGAAATTTTTAGTAGATCAAAAGAAAGATACACGTCCGATTATTTTTGTGGAATACTCTCATGCTATGGGAAATTCAGTTGGGAATTTAAAAGAATTATGGGATGAATTCCGTTCGCTTCCTAGAGTTATTGGAGGTTGTATTTGGGAATTTAAAGATCAGGGAATCTTGAAATTTGATTCAAGATCAGGGCAGAATTATTTTGCTCATGGAGGAGATTTTGGCGAAAAATACCATGATGGCAACTTCAATACAAAAGGAATTGTAGATTCTAACGGAAAACCAAAAGGTTCAATTTTTGAAAACAAATGGGTGTATCAGCCAGCGATTTCGACTTTAAACGGAAATCAATTAGAAATTAAAAATCGTCAGGCGGTTAAGTCTTTAGAAGGATATATTCCGGTTTTAAAAGTGTTGGAAAACGGAAACGTGATTAAAACTCAGATTTTAAAACCATTAAAAGTAGAAGCTGGACAATCAACAACATTAGATATCAGTTCTTATCTTCCAAAAATGAAAGCTGATGCGGAATATATTTTAAATATAGAATTCCAACTTTCAAAAGATGAATTATGGGCTTCAAAAGGTTACGCTGTAGCGGAAGATCAATTCATATTGAAAAAGAAAGAAGTTGTTTCTCCAGAATCTAAAAAAGAAACGCTGAATGTTTCTGAATCAGATTCAGATTTCAAAATCAAAGGAAAAACTTTTGATATTACAATTGGAAAAACAAACGGAGCTTTGAGTTCTTATGTTTTTAACGGAGAGGAACAAGTTTTTGCACCGCTATTGCCAAACTTCGTAAGACCACTTACAGATAACGACAAACGCGGATGGAAATCGCAAAAGTTGTTGAAACAATGGTATAAAGCAAAACCAAAATTGATTAATATTTCAATTGACAAATCAGCTTCAGAAATCAAAATTACAAGCGATTACGAAGTTATAAAAGACAGCGCAAGTGTAAAAGTAATCTACAGCATTTTACAAAACGGATTGATCAAAGTAGATTACAGCTTAAAAGCTTCAAACAAATTGCCAAACATTCCAAAAATCGGAATGCAGATGGGAGTTCAAAGAAAATTCGACCAAATTTCATGGTACGGAAAAGGAGAATTAGAAAATTACAGCGACAGAAGTTTTGGTTCGTTTGTTGGGAAATATTCGCTTCCAATAAATGATTTTATCGAACATTATCCAAAACCACAAGAGAACGGAAACAGATGTGATGTAAGATGGATGGCATTAAGCACTCCGCAGAAAAACAACGGATTTTTAGTAGTAAACGATACTAAACTTTTAAGTATGAGTGCATGGCCTTATACGCAAGAAAACTTAAGTTCATCTGGTCATACATACGATTTGAAAGATCCTGGATTTTTAACTGTAAACATCGATTTAATCCAAATGGGAGTAGGAGGAAACGACAGCTGGACGATTGTAGCACAGCCGTTGGAACAATATCAAATTAAATCTGGAAATTATGAGTATAGTTTTTATTTGACGCCTTTCAGCGGATCGAAGAATGAATTGGAAAGTAGTTTGAAGAAGTTTAATTATTAGATTACGACTTATCCAAACAGGTTTCTAAAACCTGTTTGGTATTTTGTATTTATAGATAAAGTATATTTTAAGTATAGTATAAGTACAGTTTGTCATTTCGACGTAAGGAGAAATCAAACAAGAAATTCGACAAAGATTATCAAACATAGCCCGAGGTTTAAACCTCGGGAAACGTATTGTTTAATCACGTTACGTCCCAATGATTGAAACCATTGGCTATGTTTTAATAGCAAATAATATATCAAACCCGACAGGTTTCAAAAACCTGTCGGGTTTACAAACGAAATAAAACAAAGAATAATGTTTCAAAAAAAACACCTCTTTTTTATTCTCCTTTTGGCGAGCTTCGTCTCGGCACAGGAAATCCATAAAAAAGAATCTTTTCAGCCAACACTAGAATCCTCAAGACCTTGGGTGTATTGGTATTGGATGAAATCGGCGTATTCTAAACCCGGAATCACAGCCGATTTAGAAGCTATGAAACAAGCTGGAATTGCGGGCGCTTATTTAATGACCATTAAAGGGCCAGCCAATCCAGCATTGATAGATCCGCCGGTTTTACAGTTGACGCCTGAATTTTGGGATATGATTCATTGGGCATTTAAAGAGGCAGATCGTTTAGGGTTAAAACTAGCTTTTCACGGAGCTGACGGATTTGCTGTTGCAGGCGGGCCGTGGATTACGCCAGAGATGTCGATGCAGAAAGTAGTCTGGTCAACAACTGAAATTTTAGGTGGAAAAAAACTTACTTCAAAATTACCAGTTCCAGCGCATTACAAAGACTATTATAAAGACATTGCAACTTTTGCTATTCCAATTAAAGAATACGAAATCACTTCGCAGATGCAACTGCCAAAAGTAACCACATCAAACAATACCGATGCTTCGTTTTTGGCTGATCCTAAAAAAGACGAAAATTTCAAATTTGCAGATGCAGGCTGGATTCAATACGAATTTGCACAGCCTTTTACCTGCAAATCGATTGTAATTGAAACCAAAGGAAGAGATTATCAGGCACAGCGTTTAATTGTGGAAGTGAGTGATGATGGAGTCAATTTTAGATTCCACGAAAGAATGATTGCACCACGTCACGGTTGGCAGGATATGGATTTCCCAAACACACATACCATTACGCCTGTTACGGCAAAATATTTCAGATTTGTTTATGATCCAAAAGGAACTGAACCTGGAGCAGAAGATTTGGATTTTGCGAAGTGGAAACAAAATTTGAAAGTGAGTAAAATAACCCTTTCAAATCAATCTCTGATTGATAATTACGAAGGGAAATCAGGAGCGATTTGGCGTTTGACTCCACAGACTACAGAAAAAGAAATTCCAAACTCTGATACATTCAAAAAATCAGAAATTATCAATATTTCGAATTTTGTTGATGCGGAAGGAAATTTGAACTGGAAAGCACCAAAAGGAAAGTGGAAAATCATCCGAATGGGACATACTTCGACAGGACATGAAAATGCCACTGGCGGAGCAGGAAAAGGACTGGAAGTTGATAAATTCGATCCAGAATTAATTCGTTTTCAGTTGGATCATTGGTTTGGAGAAGCCGTTCGCTCGGCCGGGCCCGAATTAGCTTCAAAAGTTTTAGAAATTCTGCATTTTGACAGCTGGGAATGTGGAAGCCAAAATTGGTCTTCGGTTTTTCAGGCTGAATTTAAAAAGAGACGTGGCTACGATCTTGTAGAATATCTTCCAGTTATGGCAGGAATTCCGATAGAAAATGCCGATTTTTCAGAGAAAGTTTTATACGATGTTCGTAAAACAATTGCCGATTTAGTAGCTGATAATTTCTACGGAACTGTCGCTCAAATTGCAAAAAAATATAACGTAAAATTAAGTTCAGAAAACGTTGCGCCAACAATGATGAGTGATGCTTTGCTGCATTATAAATATGTCGATTATCCAGGTGGTGAATTTTGGCTGAAAAGCCCGACACACGACAAACCTTTTGATATGATCGATGCCATTTCGGGCGGACATATTTACGGAAAAGATATTATTCAGGCAGAATCTTTTACAGCGCTGAGAATGGATTGGGACGAACATCCCGGAAATCTAAAAACAACAGCAGACCGCAATTATGCCTTAGGAATTAACCGTTTATTTTATCATGTTTTTGTACATAATCCGTGGACGGACAGGAAACCAGGAATGACTTTGGATGATATCGGAACTTTTTTCCAAAGAGACCAAACTTGGTGGAAACCTGGAAAAGCTTGGTTTGATTATTGCCAAAGAGTACAGTTTCAGTTGCAAAAAGGAAAACCTGTAATTGACTTGGCGGTTTTTATTGGCGAAGATTTTCCTTCCCGTTCTTTTGTTCCGGATCGTTTGGTGCCTTTTATTCCGAATGTGTTCGGAATAGAAAGATTGGAAAGTGAGAAAATCCGTTTAGAAAATGAAGGTCAGCCAACGGCAAAAATGCCAAAAGAAGTCACCTATTCTAAAAATATAACCGATTTATCACAATGGATTAATCCGCTAAATGGTTATCAATATGATTCTTTTAATGTTGATGTTTTAATTAATAGAGCGAAAGTAGTAAACGGAAAAATCTCATTTGAAGGCGGAATTGAATATGGAGCTTTATTCTTCCCAGGAAGTCATAAAATGGCACCAAATAAGATGCTTTCTTTGGCTTCCGCCGAAAAAATCCTCCAATTAATAAAAGATGGAGCAACGATTTTTGTAGATGAAAAACCGAATCTTCAGCCAGGAATTCAATCAGAAGCTAACCAAAAGAAATGGCAAAATGTAATTGATGAAATTTGGAATAATGCCAATTCATCAATATGGAAAATCGGAAAAGGTACGGTTGTCAAATTACCGTATTTAGGAAATGATTTTGCGTCAATCGGAATTACTCAGGATGTTTATTTTCCAAATTTAAACCGAGCTGATTCAGAAACATTGGCGTGGGCGCATCGTAAATCGGATACTGAAGATATTTATTTCATTTCCAATCAAAAAGGAGAAAAAAGAACATTTGATGCTTCTTTCAGAATAGCTGGAAAAGTTCCGCAATGGTACAATCCTGTGACAGATCAAACTTCAGCTTTATCCAATTGGAAAATAGAAAACGGAAGATCAATTGTTTCGATAGCTTTAGATGCCAACGAATCTGGTTTTGTGATTTTTAAAGAGGAAACGAAAGAAGTTTTAGCACAAGGAAAATCATCTGAATTTGAAAAAGTGCAGGCTTTAGATGAAAACTGGGAACTGCAATTTGATCCTGAATTTAAAGGCCCGAAAGAAAATGTAAAAACAAACAAACTTTTTGACTGGAGCACTTCTGAAAATGATCAAATTAAGTATTATTCAGGAACGGTAGTTTATAAAAAAGAGTTTATCTGGAAAGGAAAAGATTCTAATAGAATATGGTTGGATTTAGGAGAAATCTCAAATATTGCCGAAATCAAAATCAACGGAAAAGATTGCGGAACACTTTGGACTTTCCCTTTCAAAACAGAAATTTCAAAAGCTTTACAAAAAGGAAAAAATACGATAGAAATAAAAGTTACAAATACTTGGGCAAATAGATTAATTGGTGATCAAAAATTGCCAAAAGAAGAAAGATTGACTTGGACAACAGCGCCATTTAGATTAGAAGGAGAGCCGTTGTTAAAAGCGGGATTATTAGGGCCAGTGAGTATTGTAAAAGAAAAATAAAAGTTAGCCACAGATTAAAGGATTAAAAAGGATTTTTTTTGACAAAGAAAGAAGTTAGTTGCCTCCAGCTTTAGCTGGAGGTTAAGAAGAATACACAACAGGGCTTTAGCCAAAAAGTTAGTTTGGCTAAAGCCCATTGAAAATAAACATTTGATGCCCTTCCAGCTAAAGCTGGAGGCAATTGAAAAATAAATATTGGCCACAGATTAAAGGATTCCCAGAGATTAATAATCCTTTTTAATCCTTTAATCTGTGGCAAAAAAAACAAAAAAAATGAAAAAATCAATTATTGCATTACTAACGATTTTAGCAAGTTTTCAAATCAATGCCAAAATCAAATTGCCAGCATTGTTTACAGACAACATGATGCTGCAGCAAAAATCCAACGCGCCAATTTGGGGCTGGGCAGAAAAGAATGCCAACATTGTAATCAAAACTTCTTGGGATTCTAAGACTTACAAGGTAAAAGCAGATGCTTCAGGTAAATGGAAAACAGAATTAAAAACGGTTTCATTTGGTGGCCCTTATACCATTGAAGTTTCAGAAGGAAACGAGAAAGTAACCATTAAAAATGTTTTGCTAGGTGAAGTATGGCTTTGTTCAGGTCAGTCGAATATGGAAATGCCTTTGAAAGGATTTCAAGGTCAGCCTGTTAAAAATGGAAACGAAATCATTGTAAGATCAACCAATAAAAACATTCGTTTAATTACGATTCCAAGAGCAACGGTTTTAGAACCTTTACAAGATTTCGAAGGAAAATGGGAAGAAGCTTCTCCAAAATCGACTTCAAATTTTAGTGCAACAGCTTGGTATTTTGGATCGCTCTTACAAGAAGTTTTAGATGTTCCGGTTGGTTTAATTCATGTTTCGTACGGCGGTTCAAGTATGGAAGCGTGGATGAATCAGGAAATGCTGAAAGATTTTACAAGTGCTAAAATCCCGACTACAAAAGAAGAATTAGTAAAAGACCCAAATCGTGTACCAACGACTTTGTTTAACGGAATGCTTTCGCCTGTAATTGGTTACGGAATCAAAGGCTGTATCTGGTATCAGGGAGAATCAAATTACGAAAGAGCTTCTGAATATACTGCTTTAATGAAAAAAATGGTCAGCAGTTGGAGAACGCTGTGGAATCAGGGAGATTTTCCTTTTTATTTCGCTCAGATTGCGCCGTTTAATTACGCTTCATTTCATCCAAAAGATTATTTAGAAAAATACAATTCGGCTTATTTGAGAGAAGCACAGTTTAAGGCTTCAAAGGAAATTCCAAACTCAGCAATGGCAGTTTTAATGGATGTTGGTGAAGAAAATAACATTCATCCAATGGATAAAGAAAAAGGAGGAAATAGATTAGCTTTTCAGGCTTTGGCAAGAACGTATGGAATTGAAGGTTTTGAATTCGAAAGTCCAAAATACAAATCGATGGAAATTAAAGAGGGTGCTGTAACGGTTTCTTTTGATGATGTAGCTAACGGAATTACGTCTTATGATAAAGAAGTTTTAGGTTTTGAAATCGCAGGAGCAGACAAAGTTTTCTATCCAGCTAAAACTGTGGTAAGAAGAAAATCAGTTGTTTTGACTTCGGATAAAGTAAAAAATCCAGTTGCAGTAAGATATTTATGGAAAGATTTCACTAAAGCGGAATTGTTTAGCGCAGGAGGTTTGCCGGTTTCTTCGTTTAGAACAGACGATTGGTAATTTTATAATGGTTAATTGTAAATTAACGTGCAGTTTGTCATTTCGAGGAACGAGAAATCAGACTAGAAATTCCGTAACAATTATCGACAATCTTTGTGGTTACGCGTGAGATTCCTCGTTCCTCGGAATGACAACAAGAATTAAAAAATAAATGAAATACATAAAATACATACTTCTCTTCATCACGTTTTGCCTTAAAGCGCAGATTCCTGCGCTTGATAATTACAATCAAATCTGGACAACGCAAAGCAACAATTCATCAGAATCTATGCCTTTGGGAGGCGGAGATATTGGTATGAATGTCTGGGTGGAGAAAGGCGATTTATATTTCTATTTTTCACGAAGCGGAACTTTTGATGAACACAATACTTTATTGAAATTAGGTCGTGTAAAAGTGACTTTAAGTCCGAATCCGTTTGAAGGAAAAGATGGTTTTTATCAGGAATTGAAGCTTAAGGACGGATATGTTTTGGTTGGACAGAATGATACTAAAATCAAACTTTGGGTTGATGTTTTTAAACCGATAATTCATGTTGATTTAGAAAGTAAAAAAACATTAAAAATGACGGCTTCTTATGAAAGCTGGCGTTATCAAAATCGTTATCCGAAAGGAAAAGAAAACAACGCGAATTCTTATAAATGGGCGCCTCAGGGAGAACTTATTACGTATAAAGATTCTATTTCGTTTGAAAATAACGGAATAAAATTTTATCATAGAAACAGGGAAAATACTGTTTTTGATGTTGCGGTAAAACAGCAGAAAATGGAATCGGTTAAAGACCTGATGATGAACCCGATTGCGAATCTGACTTTTGGCGGATTTATGACAGGCGATAATCTTAAACCAGATGGAACTTATTTAGGAAAATACCAGTCAACTGATTTTAAAGGATTTAATTTGTCAAGCATAAAACCTTCGAAAAAACATTCATTGGAAATTTATTTAAATAACAATCAATCTGATTTTTCTACTTGGGATAATGGATTAAAAAGTTTGATTTCATCCAATAAAAAAAGCTCTAAACAAGCTGAAAAAAACACTCAAAAATGGTGGAATAATTTTTGGAACCGCAGTTTTATTTTCACACAAAAAAATCAATCGATTGAGAAAGATTCAGTGTATCAAATCGGACAGAATTATCAATTGTTCCGATACATGCTTGGATGCAATGCGTACGGAAAATATCCAACAAAATTCAACGGCGGACTTTTTACGGTTGATCCTGTTTATAGCAATAAAGATTTAAATTTTACGCCTGATTTCAGAAATTGGGGCGGAGGAACGATGACGGCACAAAACCAAAGATTGGTTTATTTTCCAATGGTAAAAAGTGGTGATTTTGATATGATGAAATCTCAATTGGATTATTATGTAAGTCTTCAAAAAAATGCTGAATTGCGTTCAAAAGTATATTGGAATCATAATGGAGCATCATTCACAGAACAATTAGAAAATTTTGGGCTTCCAAATCCAGCAGAATACGAATGGAAACGTCCCGCAGACTACGATCCAGGAATGGAATATAATGCGTGGCTAGAATATGAATGGGATACGGTTTTAGAATTCTGTCAGATGATGTTGCAGCAAAAGGAATATGCTGGGGAAGATATTCAGAAATACAATTCGTTTATTATAAGTTGTCTTCGATTTTTCGATGAACATTACCAATATCTAGCAAAACAAAGGGGAAGAAAAGCTTTGGACGGAAACGGGAAATTAATTCTTTTTCCGGGTTCGGGAGCAGAAACTTATAAAATGGCGAATAATGCCAACAGTACAATTTCGGCTTTGCAAGTTATTACAGAAAATCTTTTAAACCTTTCTGGTAATCAATTGTCAAAAGAAGACGTTGAATATTTAAAAGCATTTCAAACGAGAATTCCGCCTTTAAACTTTGGGCAGATTGAAAATCATAAAGTTTTACTTCCTGCCAAAACGTGGGAAAGAGTTAATAATTCTGAAGTTCCGCAATTGTATCCCGTTTATCCGTGGGGAATTTACGGCATTGGGAAACCTGATTTGGAAACGGCTTTAAATACATGGAAATACGATCCAGATGCTTTAAAATTCAGAAGTCATATTGGATGGAAACAGGATAATATTTTCTCGGCTCGTTTGGGTTTAACCGAAGAAGCAGCAAAATATAATACGCTAAAAATGGCGAATTCAGAAAGACGTTTTCCAGCTTTTTTGGGACCAGGATTTGACTGGGTTCCAGATCATAATTGGGGTGGATCAGGAATGATTGGCATGCAGGAAATGCTTTTGCAAGAAGTAGAAGGAAAGATTTATCTTTTTCCAGCTTGGCCAAAAGAATGGAATGTTCATTTTAAATTACACGCCAAACAAAATACTACAATTGAAGCCGAGCTTATGAATGGAGAATTGAAGGTTTTAAAAGTAATTCCAGAAGAAAGAAAAAAAGACATTATAAATCTGTTAGGAAAATCTGAAGCAGAGAAAACGAAATTAAACTAACTATTGCTAATTAAAATGATAAAGAAATTAATAAGTGCTGCTGTTTTGTCCATGCTTTTGACCACAAATGGACAAGCACAATCAGTTGCAAATACTGATAAACAAGTCGTAAGAGTGGACTTTGACTTTTTTCAAAGAAGACTAGAAGAAGTTCATGACCCAAGTTATGATTCGTGGGTAATTAATGAAGGAAAAGAAGCCGAAAAATCATTTAACAATGTGTCATTTAAATTAAAAGGAAACTTTACTTCAAAATGGTATAAAGTGGGAATGAGTGCTCCACATTATAACAAATTGGGAAGTGATGGATTGGTTACGGCTGAAAATTTAGAATTGAAAATCAGTGGATTGAAAGCTGGCAAACATACACTTTTGACTTTTCATAACGCATTTGATGTCATTACAGGAAAAACTTTTTCTCCGATCAAAATCTATGTTAACGGAAAACTTCAGGAAACGGTAAATGCGAGTCAGAGAGCCAATGCTAAAATTGATGCTTCAATGGCGTATATCGCTTTTAATGCTGAAAAAGGCAAAGATGTAGTTGTTCGCTTTGAAATTGATCCGACCACAAATCCTGATATTGTAAAACAAATTGTGATTAATGGTTTTGAAATTGATACGCCAAACCTTATGAATCAGGCGCGTACTCCCGAACCAAAAAACAGAGACGAACATGTGGAAGTAACTAAAAATGTGATTTTGAAATGGGACGCTCCAAAAAGTGTTGTATCTCATAAGTTGTTTTTTGGTGAAGATAAAAATGCAGTAGAAAACGCAACCGAATCTTCAAAAGAGTTTAAAGGAAAACTAACTGAGAAATTGTATTCAGTTTCTGATTTATATTCGGGAACAACTTATTATTGGAGAGTCGATGAAGTGGATAATAATGGTGAAGTTACATTAGGAAATGTATGGTCATTTAAACCTGCTCAATTGGCGTTTCCAGGTGCAGAAGGCTACGGACGTTATGCAGTTGGAGGACGTGGCGGAAAAGTAATTGAAGTAACCAATTTAAATGACGATGGTCCGGGAAGTTTACGCGATGCAATTAATCAGGAAATTGGACCAAGAACGATCGTTTTTAATGTTTCAGGAAATATAAAACTGGCTTCTAGATTAGTAGCAAATCAGCCTTATATCACTATTGCGGGACAAACGGCTCCGGGAGAAGGAATCACGATCAGCAGAGCGCCAATTGGATTGACAGGAAATGATGGTGTAATTCGATTTTTGAAAGTGAGAATTGGCGGTGGAACTACTTTTGACGGAATGGGATTAACAGGTGCAGATTACAGTATTATTGATCACTGCTCGATTAGCTGGACAATTGATGAATCGTTTAGTTCGCGTGGTGCGCATCATATTACTTTACAACGAACTTTAATTTCTGAAGCTTTAAACATTGCGGGACATGATAAATATCCTGCTGGAAAAATGCATGGTTTTGCAGCAACAATTGGTGGAGATATTGGTAGTTTTCATCATAATTTATTGGCGCATAATCAAGGTCGTAACTGGAGTATCGGCGGTGGCTTAAACGGTGACGGTTATTACACAGGAAGATTGGATATCACAAACAATGTGGTTTACAATTGGGGTGGAAGAACAACTGACGGAGGAGCAAATGAAGTGAATTTTGTAAACAATTTTTATAAACCAGGTGCTTCAACTACCATATTTGTAGCCTTAAATGCACAACACGAAGGTGTTGGAAAAGGAATGCAACGTTACTATTTTAACGGAAACATAATGCCGGGTTACTTTGATGAGAAATCTCAGGATAAAGGCAGAAAATCTACTATAAGTCATAATGAGAAAGTAGATTATGAAACTTTTGTAAACAAACCATTTTTTCCTTCGTATGTAGAAACGCAATCAGCGAAAGCGGCTTATAAAAATGTGCTTTCAGATGTTGGTGCTAATCAGCCGTTTTTTGATAAACATGATAACAGAATTGTAGAGGAAACTTTAAAAGGAACTTTCACTTACAAAGGGAGTAAAAGCGGTTTAGGCGGAATGATTGATAACGAACAAGATGCAGGCGGATGGCCAAATTTTGCTTCAGAAACTCGTCCGACAGATTGGGATACAGATCATGACGGTTTGCCAAACTGGTGGGAAAAAGCTTTTGGGTTAAACGAAAATTCGAAAGCTGGAGATTTCTCAGATGCCAATCAAGATACAGACAAAGACGGATTTACGCAGTTGGATAATTATTTAGACTGGTTGGCTCAGCCTCATTATTTTATCAATTTAAAAGATAAAAAAGTTTTAAATGCTTCAGATCATTTCAAAGGCTATGAAAACAAACCAGCTTATACTTTCTCGGATCTTAAAAATGGAAAAGTGGTTTTAAAAGGAAAAGAAATTCAGTTTACAACTGTTGAAAAAGGATTTGCTTCTTTCGTTCTAACTGTAAAAGATGCAGACGGAGATTCAATGAGCAGAACCATTAATTTCTTTGTAAAATAAAAAATTAGTCCGCCACGAATTCACGAATTTATATATTCAAAAATTAAAAAAAATAATTCGTGAATTCGTGGCTGAAAAAAAATATTCAAAATGAAAAAGAACATCATCATATCCTCTTTATTTCTTTCAACCGTAATCTTTGCGCAGAACAAAGGTTTGGTTGCCAATTCAGAAAGTCCGTATTCGAAATTACAGAGTGTTGGTTTGCAAGATGTAAAATGGACAAACGGTTTTTGGAAAGAACAATTTGATGTAGAAAACAAAAACACTTTGCCGTATATGTGGGATTTGTATCATAACGATGAGATTTCGCATGCTTACAAAAACTTCGAGATTGCAGCAGGTTTGAGTAAAGGAACTTTTAAAGGACCTTCATTTCATGATGGTGATTTCTACAAGATTTTTGAGGGAATGGCAGCGACTTATGCTGTCACAAAAGATAAAAAACTCGATGCTGAAATGGATAAAGCCATTACGCTTTTCGCGAAAGTGCAACGTAAAGATGGTTATATTCATACGCCAGTTTTAATTGATGAACGCTGGGGAACTTTAGGTCCAGAAGAAGTAAAAAAACAATTGGGTTTTGAGAAATACAATATGGGACATTTAATGACTGCAGCTTGTATTCATTATCGCGCCACGGGAAAAACAAACTTTCTGAACATCGCAAAAGGTGTTGCCGATTTCTTGTATGATTTCTACAAAAAAGCTTCGCCAGAATTAGCCCGAAATGCGATTTGTCCGTCACATTATATGGGAATTGTCGAAATGTACAGAACGACTAAGAATCCGAAATATCTGGAATTAGCTAATAATCTAATCGATATTCGCGGAACTACAAATGACGGAACCGATGATAATCAGGACAGAGTTCCGTTTAGACAGCAGACAACTGCAATGGGACACGCCGTAAGAGCGAATTACTTGTACGCAGGAGTTGCTGATTTATATGCTGAAACGGGAGAAAAGAAATTACTGGATAATTTAGAATCGATTTGGGATGATGTAACGTATCGCAAAATGTATATTACAGGAGGCTGTGGATCTTTATACGATGGCGTTTCGCCAGACGGAACATCTTATGATCCAACTGTTGTGCAGAAAATCCACCAAGCTTACGGAAGACCTTTTCAATTACCGAACGCAACAGCTCATACCGAAACCTGTGCTAATATTGGAAACGTGTTATGGAATTGGAGAATGCTTCAGATTACTGGAGATGCCAAATATGCTGATATTGTAGAATTAGCTCTTTATAACAGTGTACTTTCTGGAATGGATTTGGAAGGAGAAAAATTCTTGTATAACAATCCGCTGAATGTTTCAAATGATTTACCGTTTCATCAGCGTTGGGGAAATGAGCGTGAAGGGTATATTGCTTTATCAAATTGCTGTGCGCCAAACGTAACTAGAACTGTTGCCGAGGTTGGAAATTATGCTTATAATATCTCGAAAGAAGGTTTGTATGTAAATTTATACGGAAGTAATCAATTGAAAACAAAATCTTTAAATGGAGAAGAAATAGAAATTGAACAGCAAACCAATTATCCGTGGGACGGAAAAATAACGTTGAAAATTATAAAAGCTCCAAAAGATTTACAGACTTTCTTTTTAAGAATTCCAGGTTGGAGTCAAAATGCTGAAGTTTCAATAAATAACGCAAAGATTACTGAAAAAATCGTTTCTGGAACTTACTTGAAATTAAATCAAAAATGGAGAAGAGGAGATGTAATCGAATTGAATCTTCCAATGCCGGTTGAATTGATGGAAGCTAATCCGTTGGTAGAAGAAGTTAAAAATCAGGTTGCTGTGAAAAGAGGACCTTTGGTGTATTGTTTAGAATCAGATCAGCTACCTGCTAAAATTAGTGTAAATGATGTGGCTTTGAATTTGAAATCAAATTTCGCAACAAATAATTTTACATTGAATAATAGAAATTTAGTAAGCATTGATGCCGAAGCTGTTATAAATTCGAATAATTCTTGGAATAAAACGTTGTACAAACCGCTTTCTTCTAAGGATGCAACTGTAGTTCCAGTAAAATTAATTCCTTATTTTGCGTGGGGAAATAAAGGAAAAGGAGAAATGACGGTTTGGATGTCGCATTAATTTTTGGACGCGGATGATACGGATTGCCCTTGGCAAAACGCGGATTTAAACGGATTTCTAATTTTATTGAAATACAATCAACTTTGTCAAAGTTCAAAACTTTGACAAAGATTTTTTGCAGTAACCATAAAGTTTGTCATTTCGACGAAGGAGAAATCTTCGCGAGAAGCTCGACAAAGATTAGTGATTCACTTTGCGGAGTTACTTGCGAAGATTTCTCCTTCGTCGAAATGACAAAAAGTCTCTAACCAAAATATAATAAAATAAAAATATGAAATACATTTTAGCCTTATTTTTAATAGCAACCCTTTCGATATCAGCTCAAACACTTGATAATAAATTAGCATTAACCGTTGCACAAGACGGTTCGGGAGATTTTAAAACCATTCAGGAAGCGGTGAATAATGTAAAAGATAATTCAGAGAAACGTGTTGTAATCACTATAAAGCCAGGAAAGTATGTCGAGAAATTGGAAATTCCAGCTTCCAAAACTTTCATTACTTTAAAAGGAACAGATAAAAATAAAACTATTATTTCATTTGATGATTATTCAGGGAAACCGCTTCGTGAACCAGATCCGTCGGGTAAAAAAGAATTCGGAACGGGAACTTCATATTCTTTCATGATTAAAGGAAACGATTGTACGCTTGAAAATCTTACTGTTGAAAATACAGCAGGAAGAGTAGGACAGGCGGTGGCGCTTCACATTAAGGGAGATAGAATTATTGTAAAAAATTGCAATCTTTTAGCCAATCAGGATACACTTTATTTGTCGGAAGGAAACACCCGAACTTATTTTGAAAACTGTTTTATCAACGGTACAACCGATTTTATTTTTGGTGCTGCAACTGCTTATTTTTATAAATGTACCATCGAAAGTTTAACGAACTCGTATATCACGGCGGCTTCAACTCCGCAAGGGCAAGCTTATGGTTTTGTTTTTGTTGATTGCAAGCTTACTGCAAAAGACAAATCGGTAGACAAAGTATTTCTAGGAAGACCTTGGAGACCTTATGCACAAACTGTTTTCATTAATACCAATATTGGTTCGCACATTATTCCAGAAGGATGGAATGCCTGGATAGATACTCGTTTTCCTGATAAAGATAAAACAGCTTATTACGCGGAATACGGAAGTAAAGGTGCAAGTACAAAAAATATCTCACAGCGAGTGTCATGGTCGTATCAATTAACTAAAGATGATATAAAAAAATACTATAAAGATTTAGTTTTGAATGGATGGAATCCTGCCAAATAAATTTAAAATTGAACTATCCTGCCTGAATTTATGTGTATAAACCACACTAAAAATTAAAATTTCTCTTCAAAAATCTCGTGAAGGCCTATCATAAAAGGCATTCAAAAAAAATATTGGTCAGAATTTACGTTTAAAAAAAATATTTTTTTATGAAATATTTAAGAATTGATTTTGATATCAAATCTTTAATTTTCTTGTAAGTTTTTTACTTTTAATTGCATTTTCAGATATAAATGTGTAAGCTTTTTTTGTAGAAATTGAGTAAAGTTAATCTGCTCAGAAACAGTAACTAATTAGCATTATTTGCATTAAAAATAGATAAATTTTGTTTTTGATGCGTTTTCTTCGATTTTTAATTGAAAAGGCATTCTTCTATTTGATTATACTCAAACATTTTCTCTGTTTTTTCTATTTAGCTCACTTATTCTTTCAATTTTTTATTAATATTGTTTTTTTGAGTTGTTTTTTTTTAGATAATGCCATTAAAACAGGATAGAGCAGGACGGTTGTAATATATGATCGTTATATTTTTGGATTATTAAAATAAATGTATTTTTAACATTTAATTACAACGATTTCGTTTCTTTGAAATCTTAATAATTATTTAAGATGCATTTAAAACATGACTAACTAACAATAATAAACTAACCAAACAAAAAAGCATTTATGAAACAAGCACTTTTAAAGAGATGTAGTTTTCTTTTGTTTGCACTGATGAGTGTAATTACTTATGCTCAAACCGCAGGCACTCCAATTAAGATTACAGGTACAGTGACTGACAATTCAGGATTTCTTTTACCTGGTGTAAACGTAACTGAAAAATCGTCTAAAAACACTGTTACTACAGATTACAATGGTAAGTACCAAATTACAGTGAAGCCAGGAGCAACATTGGTTTTTTCTTTTATTGGTATGAAGAAAGTAGAAATTCCACTAGCAGGACGTACTACTCTTAATGCTAAATTACAAGAAGATTCTAATGAGTTAAATGATATTGTGGTTGTGGCATATGGTACTCAAAAGAAACAAAAAATAACAGGAGCAATTGCTACAATAAAACCAGATGAAATTCAGGATTTACCTGTTTCAAATTTAGGTGAATCTTTAAGAGGTTTAACTCCGGGATTAAATGTATCTGGCGGTTCTGGTCGTCCAGGGGTTGGAGCTGATGTTTCGATACGTCAATCTTTTGGTTTTTCTAAAGATGGAAACACTACTATTCCATTGATTGTAATTGATGATATGGTGCAGATTGATCCAACAACAGGATTAGCAACACTTGAAACATTTAATAGATTAGATCCTTCAGAAATTGAAAGTATTACAGTTTTAAAAGACGGTTCTGCTGCTATTTATGGTTCTCGTGCTTCTCAAGGAGCGATACTTGTAAAAACAAAAAGAGGTCAAGATGGTAAATTAAAGTTCAACTATTACAGCCAGTCAGCATTTAATGATGCTGTTAGTCATAGTAAAGTAATGAGCGCTTATGACCACGGAATTTGGAAAAACAGATTTTTAAATTCTAATCTTGAGGCTGATAAATCTAAATACTTTTCTGCAGAGGAATTAGAGCAGATGAAAGGACTAGATTATAATTGGCTTAAAAAAGCATGGAAACCTGCTTTTCAACAAAGACACTCATTGAGTGCAAGTGGCGGAAATGATAAAGCGACATACTTTGCAGGTATAACTTATTTTGATCAGGGAGCTAACCTTGGTGAACAAGATTATAAAAAATGGAATTTCCGTACTGGTTTAACAGCTAAGCTGGCTAAAGATTTTGAACTTTCTGCTGCAATCTCAGCAAACACAGTTGATACTAGAAAATCATTTTCTAAAGCTTCTGCAAACATCAGCGATTCAAGTTTTGGTGGAGCAGGAGGTGGAGAGCAGGCAGATTATGGATATTTACTGCATATGCCAAGATATATTCCATGGTCTACTACTGTAGAAGGTAAAGAGTATTGGCTGTCTCCAATCGCTCGTACAGATCGAAACTTACAAAGTGCAAACGCAAATAATACTATCGCAGGATGGAATTATTTTGCAGGATTAGACAACGGTTATCAAATTGACGAAGAATTTTCATATAATGTGAATTTATCTTTGAATTATAAAGTTTCTTTTATTAAAGGTTTATCACTTAAGGGAAGTTATGCCAGAAGCCAGTCAAGCGCTAATTCTGAGCAAGTACAATTACCATATGATTTAGCCAGAATTAGAAATTATGAAACAATAGGAAATCACCTGGCTGGTGCTGCAGATCCAACTATTTATAATTCAGTAACTAATCCAGCGGGAGATTATCTTATAGAAACTAATGTTAGAAACTCAAGAGTTTATTATAATACAGATGTTGATAAGGTAATTCAGGCAAACTTTTTTGCAAACTATGCAAGAACTTTTGGGGATCACAGTGTTGATGCAATGTTTGGTATTGAACGTTCAGAAGCTAACTTTAAAAATACCAGATTGGCTTATGAAGGTACTTCAAAAGATTATTTAGGAAGTAATACTACTGCTGGTACAATTACAACAAACTCAACAGCAAATAAAGGAGAATCTGGAACATTTTCTTACTTAGGACGTGTAAACTACAGCTACAAAGACAAATATCTTTTGCAGTTACTTTTTAGAAGTGATGCTTCTACAAAATTTGCACCAGAAAATTATTGGGGATTTTTCCCATCAGCTCAGTTAGGGTGGGTTGTTTCAAACGAAAAATGGTTTAAAGAAGCAGTTCCGGTTATTGATAATTTAAAACTACGTTATTCTATTGGTAAAACCGGAAAAGATAACATTAAACCATGGCGCTGGCTTGTTCTTTATGATGTTATTGCTGATAAGGGTAATCAATTTGGTTCAGCAGGAGGTACTCTTGGCGGTGCTATTACACCAAGAGCGACACCTAATCCAGATATTAAATGGGATGCAACAATCAAACAAAACTTTGGTATTGATGTGAGCTTATTAAAAAATAGACTTCAGCTTACTACAGATTTTTACTATGATAAATCTACAGATATGCTGATTAGTTTAGCTGGTGAAGCAGGAACTCCAATTTCTATTGGTGGTGCTTTTGCAGAACAAAATTATGCAGATGTAAATGCATGGGGAACAGAGATTAGTTTAACTTGGAAAGACAAAATTAAAAGAGATTTAAGCTATAACGTAGGAATCAACTTTGGTTTCTCAGATAATGAATATAAAAAATATCCAACAGCACCATCTCAGCATCCATCGTATAATACTATTGAAACAGGTTATTCAACCTTTATGCCAGTATGGGGATTCAGAACTTGGAAAGGAACTTCTACAGGAGACGGTATTTTACGTACAGATGAAGATGTTACGAACTACTGGAATTATTTAGCGGCAAATGCAGCTGCAGTTGGCGGAGCTCCAAATTATTTGGGTATTAATAATGTTTCACAAATGAGAAAAGGTATGCTGGCTTATGAAGATGTTGGAGGAGCATATGATGGTACAACAAAAACTCAGGCACCTGCAGACGGACAGATTGCAAGACAATTAGATTATGTTAAATTAGCTAACAGTAACAGAACTTACGGATTCACTTCGAATTTAGGATTAAATTATAAATCTTTTTATTTTAGAACTCAGATAGCTACTACATGGGGAGGGTATAACTCAATCGACTTAGTACAACAAGGTACTGGATCTACTCAAAATGACTGGGGACATGAAGTTTTTTGGAAAGATATGTATGATGCTACTGATAATCCAAACGGAAAATATCCTAATATGGGACAACAAGGAACTGCTTTTGCTCCATCAGATTTTTGGGAACTTAGCAACTTTAGATGTGTAGTTAGAAATTTAACTGTAGGATTTGAATTGCCTCAAGAGCCTCTTAAAACAATTGGTGTACAAAGAGTTACTTTAGGAGTTACAGGAAATAACCTTTGGGATTTATATAATCCATATCCAAACCATTATCGTAATATGTACGATACATCTTCAGCAAGATATCCTACACTTAGAACATGGTCAGTTAATTTGAATGTAACATTCTAAAATTTAATCTTAAGAATTATGAAAACAAAATTTAATAAATATATATCACTGGCACTTTTACTTATTGTAGGTGCTTCGTGCAGCGATAATTTTTTAGAAGAGAAAAAGCAGTACAATTATTTTGATGATGAATTTTATCAAAGTGAAGAAAGAGTAAATTGGTATGTAAATAACGTATACTATGACTTTTTTGATGCTTACAAATCTCCAATGGGTACAGTAGTAGGTTCATTTGCTACAACTCAGGCTTCTTATACTGAAGAGGTGGGTGGAATATCAAATAATGCAAGCGATAAAAGTTTTATCAACCCTAATTTTACCTGGGAAAATGCTGCTGATGCTTCTGCATACTATGGAACACCTTTAGCAGATGCTGTTAAAAATGAGCCTTACAATAGAATTAGAGATTGTAATTCTATGTTGGAAAATATAGATATTAAAGGAGCTAATTTGTCGCAGGTTTTCCGTAATCGTATAAAAGGACAGATGTATTATTTAAGAGCTATTCAGTATTTTGATTTAATGCGTACTTATGGCGGAGTTCCAATTGTAACTACAGTTGAAAATGCAACTAATAACAATCCTGCAACACAATTGCCTAGAGCTAAAGTTTCTGAAGTAGTAGCACAAATTGTAAGCGATTTAGATATGGCTGCAAGTTTATTACCTACAGCAGCGGAATGGGGAGCAGCAGAATACGGACGTTACACAAAAGGAGCTGCTTTGGCTCAAAAGTCAAGAGTTCTATTAACGTATGCAAGCCCTTTATTTAATAAAAACTGGGAGTCTCCAGAGCGTTGGGATGCTGCATTAAAAGCAGGATTAGAAGCGGAGACACAATTAATTGCTGCAGGACATAATTTATATGGAGCATCAGCAAGTGATTGGGCAAAAATGTTTTATATTTCTGATAACAGTTTCAATCCAGAAGCAATTACAGTTCGTTTATTAGCAAACGGTACTACAAATCTTAATTCAAATAATTCATGGGAAAAATCTATTAGACTTGCGAGCCAGGGAGGTGCGGCTGGAAGTGGTGTGAAAGCTCCAAAAAGAATGATTGATTTATTTCCTATGGCTAACGGAAAAAGACCTACTGCAGCGAATCTATATGATCCATTCTTATTTTTTAAAGATCGTGATCCTCGTTTTTACAGAACTTTTGCATTCTCTGGAAGTTACTGGCCATATACAAATAGTGTTCCTAATACAACAACTCAACCTACTGTATGGGCATATCGCTGGTCTACTCCAGCTGCAAATACATTTGGATTTAGTATGGGTAATGATGTTCCAAGTCCTGCTTTTGTTCGTAAAATGTCAAGTCCTACAGTTGGTAATGCGAGTAACTTTCAATATTCAGGTACAGATATCATAGATTATCGTTTCGCTGAGTTATTGTTAAACATTGCAGAATGTTATGCAGCATTAGGACAAACAAATAACACATTAGCCTATTTAGGCAGAATTAGAAATCGTGTTGGTATTCCTGCAGCAAACAATTATGGTATTGGAACTTTAGGAAATAAATACGAAGCAATCGAAGCATGTTTATATGAGCGTAGAGTAGAATTAGCGTATGAAGGAAAACGTTTCTGGGATATTCAAAGATGGATGTTATACAGCAACGATGCAGGAACTTGTTCAAAATTAGGATTAGAGCCAATTAATGGTACACAACGTGTTGGTAATTACCTGCATTACAAAATAGGTAATAGTGCAGTTAATACTGATCCTTTAACATCTGCTCGTGCTTCTATATCGGTAGATCCGGATGCAGCAAACTTTCAGGCACAAATTACAGCTTTAGCGGCTTTTTATACTACTAATTTTGAATTACGTTCACCTCCAACACCTATGGATAACATTGGTGGTACAGCAACTAATATAAACTTTAGACAGAACTATTATATTCAGGGATTAAGTCAGGCTGTATTAGCACAAAATCCATGGTTAAAGCAAACTGTTGGATGGAAAGATGCAAATGGTGCTTCTGGAACTTACGATTACCAAGAATAAATTTTACTATTAAAAAACAGAATATTTATATAAAGCTTTTCACCTGTATTCGTCAAAAGATACAGGTGATTTGTTTAAAAAGAATTACCACAACTACAAATTAACATGAAAAATTCCGCATTATTTATCGCATCATCTCTGCTTTTTTTAGGAAGTGCAAAATGTTTTGCCCAATATCCGAAGATAAGTCCAGAAGTTCAGGCTCAGGAAAAAGCTATTAAAGAAGAAGCTCAAAGACTTTCTGATGAAGCTTGGACAAAAGCTTTAGTAGTTATTGAAGAAGAAGCAAAACATGGAAAACCATATATTCCGTGGGCAGCAAGACCAACTGATTTACCACAGGCAGAAATTCCTGCTTTTCCAGGTGCTGAAGGTGGTGGAATGTTTACGTTTGGAGGTCGCGGCGGAAAAGTGTACACGGTAACAAGTCTAGAAGACCGTGGACCAGGAACTTTACGTGAAGCCTGCGAGCAAGGAGGAGCGAGAATAATAGTGTTTAATGTTGCTGGAATTATCAGATTAAAAAGTCCATTGATTATTCGTGCGCCTTACATTACAATTGCAGGACAAACCGCTCCTGGAGATGGAATTTGTATTGCAGGAGAATCAACTTGGATTGATACGCATGATGTAATTATCAGACATGTACGTTTCCGTCGTGGAGAAACTTTTGTAGGACGTCGTGATGATGCTATTGGAGGAAATCCTGTTGGAAACATCATGATCGATCACGTTTCTGCAACTTGGGGATTAGACGAAAACATGTCAATTTACAGACACATGTACAACCCTGGACCAGGTTATCCAGATATTAAAGTGGGAACTGTAAATATTACCATCCAAAATAGTTTATTCGGAGAAGCTTTGGATACTTATAATCACGCTTTCGGAAGTACTTTAGGTGGAGAAAACTGCTCTTTCATGCGAAATATGTGGGCTAACAATGCAGGAAGAAACCCTTCTATCGGTTGGAACGGAATTTTCAATTTTGTAAATAACGTAGTTTTCAACTGGTACAACAGATCTACAGATGGAGGCGATTATACTGCTAATTACAACATCATCAACAACTTCTACAAACCAGGACCTGTAACCGATTTAACTCAGCCAATCAGCTATAGAATCTTGAAACCAGAATCTGGAAGAAGCAAATTACCTTATGTGGTTTTCGGAAGAGCTTATGTAAACGGAAATATTATTGACGGCAACGAAAAAGTGACTAAAGACAATTGGGACGGCGGTATTCAGCTTGAAAATAAAAAAGGGGAATTGATGACGTATGATGAAGCAAAAGAGTATTTCGCTAAAATGAAAACTGACAAACCTTTCCCAATGCCATGGTTCCGTCCATTCATGAAAGCAGACGAAGCATATGAATTTGTTCTTAAAAATGTTGGAGCAACGCTGCCAATTAGAGATAAAGTGGACGAAAGAATCGTAAGAACGGTAAAAACTGGAGTTCCAGAATATGCAAAAGGACTAGAGAAAAAGACTTTCTACCAATTCGAACACAGACGTTTACCGATGGATTCTTATAAAAAAGGTATCATCACTGATATTTCTCAAGTTGGAGGATATCCGGAATACAAAGGGAAACCTTATGTAGATACAGACAAAGACGGAATGCCAGATGCATGGGAGAAAAAATACGGTTTAAACCCGAACGATCCATCTGATGCACAAGGAGATTTAAACGGAGACGGATACACTAATATTGAAGATTACATCAACGGTGTAAATCCTGCAATAAAAGTAGACTGGAAAGATTTAGCTAATAACAAAGAAACATTAGTTAGACCTTTATTAGATTTAAAATAAGAAAGACAGAAAAAATTATTTAACACATAGAAACATAGGTTTTTTTATGTGCAAAAGAATATAAAAAAGAAACATGTTTCTAACACATAGCTATGTTTGTTAATACAAGTGAAACGCCTTTAAACGTTACGAAAAACTATGTTTCTATGTGTTTAAAATAATTATACTAAAAAGGAAAAAATCATGGCACTAAATAAAATAAATGCTGGTTTATTATCGCTTGTTTTTGCATTTTCAACTTTAAATGCACAACAGCATTTAGATCCTGAATATGTAAAAGTTACCAACGAAAGAGCTGCAAAAATCGTTACCAAATTAGATTTGAAAAACGAAGCAAAAGAAAAAGCAGTTTCAAATATTATCGCGCAGCAATTCAGAGACTTAACTGAAATTCAGGACGGAAGAGACGCTGAAATTAAAAAAGTGAAAGAAGATGCTTCTTTAGCAAAAGAAAAACAAAACGAAAAAATTGATAAACTGAAAGCAAAAGCAGACGAATCAATTGCAAAACTGCATAAATCTTACATCAAAAAACTAAGTAAAGAATTGTCTGAAGATAAAATCACTGAAGTAAAAGACGGAATGACTTATGGTGTGCTTCCTATTACGGTTGCAGGTTACAATGATATGTTGCCAAACTTAACAGCAGAACAAAAAGACTACATCTACAAAGCATTAGTGGAAGCCAGAGAACACGCAATGGATGCCGGTTCATCTAAAGAAAAACACGGCTGGTTTGGTAAATACAAAGGAAGAATCAACAACTATTTATCGAAACAAGGTTACGATTTAAACAAAGAAAGTGCCGACTGGCATAAGCGTATAGAAGAAAGAGAGAAGAGTAAAACAAAAGATTCTACTGCAAAAGAATAATCTCTTAAAAACTAACTACTATTAACTACACCACAGAATTCAATGCAAAATATTTTTCCCAACCATACTTTAAAGAGAACATTTATGGCGTTGTCATTTTGTTCACTAGTATCATCTGCATATGCCCAATATCCCGTAATTCCAAAACCAGTTCAGGAAAAAGCCGATGCTATTTTGGCTGATGAAGAAAAAAGGCTGAGCGAAATTTGGACAAACAATCTTCATATCATTAAAGAAGAAGCAAAACAAGGAAAACCATATTTGCCTTGGGCTTCATATCCAAAAGATTTTGTTCAGGCAGATATTCCTGCTTTTCCAGGAGCTGAAGGCGGCGGAGCATATACACAAGGCGGACGTGGCGGAAAAATATTTGTAGTTACAAGTTTAGAAGACAGCGGAAAAGGAACTTTCCGTGAAGCCTGTGAAGCGGTTGGAGCAAGAACTATTGTTTTTAATGTTTCGGGAATTATTCACTTGAAAAAAAGAATCAGCATGCGCGCGCCTTACGTAACCATTGCTGGGCAAACCGCTCCGGGTGACGGAATTTGCATTGCCGGAGAAACTTTAGAAATTGATACACATGACGTTATCATCAGACACATGCGTTTCAGACGTGGTGCAACCGAAGTGACAAGAAGAGACGATGCTTTGGGCGGAAATCCGATGGGAAATATCATTGTTGATCACTGTTCGGTAAGCTGGGGATTAGACGAAAATATTTCGTTATACAGACATCAGTTTGCAGCTAATGCAAAATCAAAACTGGAAAAATTACCAGCTTGTAATATCACGATTCAAAATACTATT
Organism: Flavobacterium sp. KACC 22758; assembly: GCF_028736135.1. Classification (NCBI taxonomy): domain Bacteria; kingdom Pseudomonadati; phylum Bacteroidota; class Flavobacteriia; order Flavobacteriales; family Flavobacteriaceae; genus Flavobacterium; species Flavobacterium sp. KACC 22758. The sequence continues at coordinate 3,262,065 of NZ_CP117878.1, read as the reverse complement.
TCATCAGAAGGTTTAGATACTTATAATCATGCTTTCGGAAGTACAATTGGCGGATTAAATAGTACTTTTATGCGCAACTTATGGGCGGATAACATTTCTAGAAATGCTTCTATCGGAATGTATGGTGACTTTAATTTTGTGAATAACGTAGTATTTAATTGGTGGAATCGTACGCTTGACGGTGGAGATTATCGTTCGATGTTAAATATCATCAACAATTATTTTAAACCAGGACCAATTACACCTGTAAATGAGCCTATTTCGCATAGAATTGTAAAACCAGAATCTGGTTATATTGAACCAAAGCAATATGGAAGAGCTTATGTTTCAGGAAACTTTATTGTCGGTTCTCCAGAAGTTACAGCAGACAACTGGAATGGTGGCGTACAATTGGAAAACCTTACAGAAGCAGAAACGGCAGCATTTTTAGCAGCTATTAAACAGCCAAAACCATTCTCAATGCCAAAGTTTAATATCATGTCGGCAGAAGAAGCTTATGATTTTGTTTTGACGAATGTTGGAGCGACAATTCCGAAAAGAGATGCGGTTGACGAAAGAATTATCAAACAAGTTAAAACTGGAAAAATCGAAGTAAAAGACGGCTTAGAAAATAATATCGGAAAAGAATATATCAAAAGAAGACTGCCAGCTGACTCTTATAAAAAAGGAATTATAACACATCCAGATCAAGTTGGCGGCTATCCAACTTACAAAGGAAAAGCCTATAAAGATTCTGATAATGACGGAATTCCTGATGCATGGGAAAAGAAATTTGGTTTAAATCCAAATGATGCTTCAGATGCCAATAAAGATGCAAACGGAGACGGATATACCAACATCGAGAAATATTTTAACGGAATCGATCCAACCAACAAAACAGATTGGACGAAAACGGAAAACAATACGGATACTTTAGCGAAGCTGAAATCATTATTACAATAGTTAAGTATTCTCAACGCAAACCTGACAGGTTTTTAAAACCTGTCAGGTTTAATAACACAAAGAAAATCCATCTAGTTTGTCATTCCGAGGAACGAGGAATCACACTAGAAGCTCCGCAACAGTGCGTAAATCCCGCGTGAGATTTATTTCATCCGTTCGCTATCGCTCGGGTCTCCTTCGTCGAAATGACAAAATTGCGGAAATGCTTAACTTTAGAAAATTGAAAAATATACTAAAAGTGAATTTCATTAAACAAAATATAGTCCCTTGCTTCAAAAACACATTAGTAATAATGTGTTTTACTATGTCTATGTGTGGCAAGATCACAGCCCAAAACAATTTCCCAGATATCATCAAAACCAAAGAAGGAAAACTTTCTTTCACAACCGATAATCAAGGAAATCAAATCCCTGATTTTTCTTTTGCAGGATACAGAAACTCTGAAGTTGCCATTCCGAATTTGGATAACAAAATTTTTGTTTCGCAGCAAGAAGAAGACGCAACGCAGAAAATTCAAAACGCGATTGATTATGTAAGTGCATTAAAACCAGATAAATCAGGTTTTCGTGGAGCAGTTTTGTTAGACAAAGGAACTTTTAAAATCAGTGGAACACTATACATTAGAAAATCAGGAGTAGTTTTAAGAGGAAGCGGAAATTCCGAAAACGGAACCGTACTTTTAGGAACAGGTTTAGAAAGAGAAGCTTTAATTAGAATTTTAGGCGTAAATGATAAATTGTACAAAGATTCGTTTGAATTTGCAAACGCTTATACGCCACTTGGAACTCAGAAAATCCAATTAAAAAATACTTCAAAATTAAAAGTGGGTGACGAAATTGAAATCAGCAAACCTTTAACGGATAATTTCATTAAAGAAGTAAACATGCAGGATTTCGGCGGAGAAACTTCTTGGATTGGATGGAAAAAAGGCGATTGGATTACAACTTGGAATCGTGTCGTTACCAAAATTAACGGAAACGAAGTAACCGTAAACGCGCCAATCACAATGTCTTTGGATGATGTTTTTGGAACTTCAAAAGTAACTGTTTATTCATGGGCAGGAAGAATCGAAAATAACGGAATTGAAAATATCTTAATAAAATCAATCTACAATCCTTCAAACTTAAAAGACGAAGAGCATCGTTGGCAGGCAATCAGCATTGAAAGCGCTAGAAATGCGTGGGTAAAACAAGTGAATTTCAAACATTTTGCAGGCGGAGCTGTTACGATTTTGAAAACAAGTCAGCAAATTACAGTTGAAGATTGTATTGCAACAGAACCAATTTCAGAAATCGCTTCATTCAGAAGACATACTTTTTATACAGAAGGTCAGCAGACTTTGTTCCAACGTTGTTATTCAGAATTTGGATATCATGATTTCGCTGTGGGCGGATTCGGAACAACAGGTCCAAATGTTTTCGTTCAATGCGAATCACATTTACCTTTCGAAAACAGCGGCACAATTGGAAGCTGGGCAACTGGAGTTTTATTTGACATTGCCAATATCGACGGAAAAGCATTAAGTTATAATAACAGAGAACAAGGCGGAAGAGGCGCTGGATGGACAGCAGCCAATTCTGTAATCTGGGAATCATCGGCATCAAAAGTAGAATGTTACAGTCCGCCAACAGCACGAAACTGGGCTTTTGGAGTTTGGGGACAATTTGGAGGAAACGGACATTGGAAAAACGTAAACGAACATATCAGTCCAAGAAGTTTATTCTACACACAACTAGAAGCCAGATTAGGAAAACTTCCAGTTCAGCCTTTTATCTATGATTTAGGTTCAGAAGCTTCTTCAAGTCCGAGTGTAGAAGTTGCTGCAGAATTGACTAAAAACTCAGCCACAACGGCAAAAAGTTTACAAGAATTGATTGTAGAAGCTTTAAAAGCAAATCCGATTAATACAGACAGTAAAGGTTTAAAAAATGCAAACGATTTAAAAGCGGCATCAAATAAAACAGAAAAATCAGCTTCTAAAGTAACAATAGAAAACGGTTGGTTGACCTTTGAAGGAAAAGTAATTGTAGGAAAACAAACCAATGTTGCTTGGTGGAGAGGCGATTTAACAGACGATTTCGTTAACAAATCTACACCACACATCACGCGTTTTGTACCTGGAAGAACAGGAAACGGATTGACGGATAAAGTGCAGGAAACTGTAGACTATTTGACTAAAAATAATATCGTTGCCTTAGAACACAATTACGGTTTATGGTACGACAGAAGAATGGATGATCACGAACGTGTACGCCGAGTTGACGATGATGTTTGGCCTCCGTTTTACGAACAGCCTTTTGCAAGAAGCGGGCAAGATCTAGCTTGGGATCATTTAAGCAAATATGATCTAACAAAATTCAACGATTGGTACTGGAGCCGTTTAGCGCAGTTTGCAACTCTGGCAGAACCAAACGGACAACTGTTAATCAATCAGCAATATTTTCAGCACAATATTTTAGAGGCAGGAGCGCATTGGGCAAGTTCGCCTTGGCGTTCAGCAAACAATATCAACAGTACAGGATTTCCAGAGCCACCACCTTATGCAGGAGACAAACGTATTTTTATGGCGGAGCAGTTTTATGATATTACGAATGCTCAAAGAAGAAAATTACATGAAGGTTTCATCAGAAAATCATTCGAGAACTTTCAGGAAAACAGCAACGTAATTCAGTTAACAAGTGCCGAGTATACAGGTCCGTTACATTTTATGGAATTTTGGTTAGACCAAGCCCAAAAGTGGAAAGACGAAACAGGTAAAAAAGGGCTAATTGGTTTAAGTGCGACAAAAGACGTTCAGGATGCTATTTTAAAAGATGCTAAAAGGGTAAAAACAGTTGATGTAATCGATATTCGCTATTGGTATTACAAAGAAGACGGTTCAGCTTACGCTCCGCAAGGAGGCGTAAATTTAGCACCAAGACAGCACGCTAGAAAACTGAAAACAGGAAAAGAAACAGATAATCAAGTGTATCGTGCCGTTCGTGAATACAGAGAAAAATATCCTGAAAAAGTCATTTTATATTCAACAGACGGTTCTTCAAGATTCGGATGGCCAGCTTTAATGGCTGGAGCTTCGTTGCCAAACATTCCAAAAATCGAATTACCACAGTTTTATGCCGCTTTAAGCGAAATGAAATTAGTTGACGGAAATACGTTTTCAGACAATCTTTGGAAATTAGAAAATAAAGGAAAAAGCTATCTTTTTTACTTGAAAAACGACCAAGATATTACAATCGATTTATCAAATGAAAAAGGAACATTTGAAGTATTTGCAATCAACGCAACAACAGGAAATATAACAAAAAAAGCCAATATTAACGGAGGAAAACAAGTAACAATTTCTCAAGCCGAAATAAAAGAAAAAGTGCTTTTTGTATTTAAAAAATAGTTAGCCACAGATTTCACAGATTAAAAGGATTAAAATAAAATCTGCGAGAGTAGATTTTCACGCAGATTTAAAAAAGATTTAAGCAGATTTAGTAGATTTTTTAAATTTTAATCTGCGTAGATCTGCCAAAATCAGTAAAATCTGCGTGAAAAAAATTATAGACAAAGCTTGGAAAATCTATTAAATCAGTATAATCTGTGGCAAAAAAAATAGAAACACAATTCAAAAACAAACCAAAATGAATCTGAAAATTAAATCTTTATACGCTCTTTGTATAAGCTTTATGTTTACAGCACAAAGCGGATTTTCGCAATCTGCCAAAACAAAAGCATCTCTGCCTGAAATCAAAGTATCTAAAAATCAGCATTATTTTGTAACCGAAAACGAAAAACCATTTTTCTGGCTGGGTGACACAGGCTGGCTGGCATTCGGTAAACTGGATAGAGCAGGCGTTGATAAATATTTCAAAGACAGAAAAGAAAAAGGATTCAATGTTGTTCAGGTAATGGTTTTGCACAATATAAATGCCGTTAACGTCTATGGCGATGCAGCTTTAATCAACGAAGACGTTTCAAAACCCTTAATTACGGCAGGAAATGATTTCAAAGATGCGAAGCAATACGATTACTGGGATCATGTAGATTATACTTTAGATGTGGCTCAGAAAAACGGAATTTACTTGGCCATGGTTCCAGTTTGGGGAACCAACGTTTCAAAAGGAAATAAAGTAAGTAAGGAACAGGCAATTGAATATGCTAAGTTCTTAGCTAACCGATATAAAAATAGAACTAATGTAATTTGGTTAAACGGTGGAGACACACACGGAAATGAATTCACAGATATCTGGAATGCCATCGGAAATACTTTAAAAACCAACAATCCAAACCAGTTAGTGACTTTCCACCCTTTTGGAAGAACCGATTCTTCAGAGAATTTTCACAACGAAAAATGGTTAGATTTCAATATGTTCCAATCAGGACACAGAAGATACGATCAGGATTCTATAAAAACGAATTTCAAAGAAGACAATTACAAATTCGTCTTAAGAGATTTTGAATTAAAACCAACAAAACCAACACTTGATGGAGAACCATCTTACGAAGGAATTCCACACGGTTTGCACGATAGTCTACAACCAAAATGGACCGCAAGCGATGTCCGCCGTTACGGATATTGGTCAGTTTTATCAGGCGGAGCAGGCTACACATACGGACACAACGCCGTAATGCAAATGTTCAGAAAAGGCGATAAACCAGCGTACGGAAACAAAGAATTATGGACATCAGCGATCAACGCACCTGGAGCAAAACAAATGGTTTATATTAAGAAATTAATGGAAGAATTACCATTTTTAGAAGGAGTTCCAGATGTTTCTTTAGTAGTGAATCAAGGAGAGAAATACGATTATATTCCAGCCATCAGAGGAGAAAAATACGCTTTATTTTACACGTATAACGGAAGAATAATAGAAGTAAAACTAGGAAAAATTGCTGGAGATAAATTCGAAGCAACTTGGTACAATCCAAGAAATGGCAAGAAAACTAAAATTGGAACATTTGATAATAAAGGAACTCAAAATTTTCAACCAGAAGGAAAAAAAGAAGATGGTAATGATTGGGTTTTGATTTTGAAATCTACTAAGTGATTAGTGAAAAGTAAAAAGTAATTAGTGAAATGCAATTTGTGAATATGGAATCACGAATTATCCACAATCTTGTCATTTCGACGAAGGAGAAATCTTCGTTAGTAGCTCAGCATAATTGAGCAACTTTGTAGAGTTTCTTGTGAAGATTTCTCCTTCGTCGAAATGACAAAAAATGAGAGTAAAAATCTGTGCTAATCATTTTAATCTGTGGCAAAATAAAACAACACAACCATGAAAAATATACTAATAATACTCTGCTTCATAACTGGATTAAACACCACTTTCGCAAATGACGGCTGGTTAAACATCCTAAACGAAGGAGGAAACAATAAAGGAATAAAATGCACTCAAGCCATTCAGAATGCAATTGAAAAAGCATCTAAAAATGGCGGAGGAACAATCTTTTTTCCAGCAGGAGAATATTTAACAGGAGCCTTAACACTGAGAAGCAACATCACGATCCACTTAGATTCAGGAGCACTTTTAAAGTTTTCAGAGAACTTTGATGATTTCCTTCCTTATGTAGAAATGCGTTACGAAGGAATTGTAATGAAGAGTTTCCAACCTTTATTTTATGCAAAAGACGTTGAAAATATCACCATCACAGGAAGAGGCGTAATCGACGGACAAGGAAAAGCATGGTGGAATGAAGTGTACCGAATCGAAACAGCCAAAGAACCGCTTCCTCCAACCAAATATCAAACCATGTGGGAAGAGCAAAATAAAGGCCTTTACACAGAACCATATTACAAAAGAACGGTTGATAAAAAGTTTTTCAGACCATCTTTTTTCCAAGCTTACAACTGCAAAAACATTTTAATTGAAGGTGTAACTTTTAAAAACTCGCCTTTTTGGACAATCAACCCAGAATTCTGTGATAATGTAACGGTTACCGGAATTTCAATTTTTAATCCGCATTCGCCAAATACTGACGGAATCAATCCTTCTTCTTGCACCAATGTTCGTATTTCAAACTGCCATATCAGCGTTGGAGACGATTGTATCACGATTAAATCGGGTAGAGACGGCGACGGACGTAAATATGGAAAAGCAACAGAAAATGTAACCATTACAAACTGCACCATGCTAAGCGGTCACGGCGGCGTTGTAATTGGAAGTGAAATGTCAGGCGGAATTAAAAAAATCACGATATCCAACTGTGTTTTTGACGGAACAGATCGCGGAATCCGAATCAAATCGGCTCGCGGAAGAGGCGGTGTTGTAGAAGATATTCGCGTAGATAATATCGTCATGAAAAACATCAAAGAAGAAGCAATCGTTTTGAGCCTTTTCTACGATAAAGGAACTCAGGTTGAACCTGTAACGGATAAAACGCCGATTTTCAGAAACATCCACATGAGCAACATCACAGCTTCAAACGTAAACAAAGCTGGACAGATTTTGGGAATTACCGAAATGCCAATTCAAAACATCACTTTCTCCAACATCAATATGGACGGAAAAGAAGGTTTTACAGTAAGTACAGCGACAGATGTTGAATTTCACGATGTAAAAGTAAATGCAACAGTAGGTTCTTCTTTCAAAATATCAGATTCAAAAAACATCATTTTAGATAATGTTGGATCTTCAACAGCCATAAAAGGCGTCCCAGTTATTAAATTAGACAATGTTTCTAACGCGTTGATTAATAATAATTTTCCATTCAATTCAACCGATATTTTTATCGAAGCGGATGGAAAAGACACTAAAAACATTTTCCTGAAAAATAATGTTTTAAATAACGTTACAACGAAAATCAAAAAAGGCGCTTCTTTAGATAAAAAAGCAATTACAGAATAATAAATCGGTGAGCCAACTTTGTCAAAGTTCGAAACTTTGACAAAGTTTTAAACGTAACAAAATGAAAAAAATACTCATCATATTAACCCTCTCACTTTTTGCGATTAGCTATTCGCAGAAAAAGAAAGATTTATATCTTTTTACGTCCTTTAGAGAACCTGCAACAGAAGGTTTATATTTGGCATACAGCGAAGACGGTTACAATTGGAAAGGATTGGAAGGATCATTTTTAAAACCCGAAATCGGAGCCAGTAAAATCATGCGTGATCCGTCCATCACAAAAGGTGCAGACGGAACTTATCACATGGTTTGGACAACAGATTGGAAAGGCGGGAACGGTTTTGGATATGCAAGTTCAAAAGACCTGATTCATTGGTCGCAACAGGAATATATTCCAGTAATGAAAAACGAACCAGAAGTGGTAAACGTTTGGGCGCCGGAGATTTTTTATGATGATGTCAAAAAAGAATACATTATTATTTGGGCATCTACAATTCCATTCCAATTTGAAAAAGGAGTGGAAGAAGAGAAAAACAACCACAGAATGTATTACGTAACGACAAAAGATTTCAAAACGTTTTCGGATACAAAATTATATTACGATCCAGGTTTCAGTGTAATTGATTGTGTGATTGTCAAAAAAGGAAAGAAAGATTATGTTTTGGTTTTGAAAGACAACACAAGACCCATGCGAAACATAAAAGTAGCCTTCGGAAAATCGCCTTTAGGTCCGTTTCAAAAAAGTTCTGAACCTTTAACCGAGTATTTATCAGAAGGTCCAACAGTAGTGAAAGTCGGTAAAAACTGGTTGCTGTATTATGATAATTACGGTTCAAAAAATTATAAAGCGTTAAGCACAACAGATTTTGTTCATTTTGAAGATGTATCATCCAAAATAAGCCTTCCCGAAGGACACAAACACGGAACAATTACAACAATCTCTGAAGACGTTTTAAAGGGATTAATTGATAGAAAATAAATTATATAGCCACAGATTGCACAGATTAAAATGATTTTTAAATTATTAGTATTTAATTAAAAAATAATCTTTTTAATCTGTGCAATCTGTGGCAAAAAATAAAATACCAATGATTACTTTCCAAAATATAAAAACCAACATCATTACAACAGCCACAATCTTTTTGGCTTGTACCGCTGTAAATGCACAAAACGATACTGTTCGTTATGTTGGCAAAACACTTTCAAACATCGATTACCATCACGGACAGTTAAGTCCAGCGGTTGGAGTTCACGCTACGCAAATTATGCGTGCAAGCCGTGAACACCCTGAAAAAGCAGATGGTTTCGGATGGACGTACAATCACCAGCCAATGATGGCGTATTGGAATAATACATTTTATTTACATTATTTAAGCGATCCATCAGGCGAACATATTCCGCCAAGCCAAACTTTATTAATGACTTCTAAAGACGGTGTAACTTGGACAAAACCAGAAGTGATTTTCCCAATTTATAGAATTCCTAACGGATGGAAGAAAGAAGGCGTTGAAGGCGTTGCCAAAAATCTTGATGCGATTATGCACCAGAGAATGGGCTTTTATACGTCAAAAGACAAAAGACTTTTTGCTTTAGCCTATTACGGAATTGCCATGGATGAGAAAGACGATCCAAACGACGGAAAAGGAATTGGACGCGTAATCCGTGAAATCAAGAAAGACGGAAGTTTTGGCGAAATTTATTTCATTAGATACAATAAAACTTGGGACAAATCGAAATCGAAATTCCCATTTTATACCACATCAAAAGATAAAGGTTTGAAAAAAGCCTGCGAAGAAATTTTATCAGAACCATTGGTTTTACAGCAATGGGTGGAAGAAGCCGATCGTGATGATGAATTGATTCCGCTACAGAAACCATACAAAGCGTTTAGTTATTATCATTTACCAAACGGAAATGTAGTTGGTTTATGGAAACACGCTTTAACTTCTATCAGCAAGGATGGTGGAAAATCTTGGGATTACATGCCATTGCGTGCGCCAGGATTTGTAAACAGCAACGCCAAAATCTGGGGGCAAAAAACGTCAGACAATCGTTATGCGACGCTTTATAATCCGTCAGAATATCGATGGCCTTTGGCAATTTCTACAAGCGATGATGGACTGAATTATAAAGATTTATTATTGGTTCACGGAGAAGTAAGTCCGATGCGTTACGGTGGAAACTACAAATCTGCTGGTCCGCAATACGTTCGCGGAATTACAGAAAAGAATGGAACTCCGCCAGACGGAAAAATCTGGGTGGGTTACAGTATGAACAAAGAAGATATTTGGGTGGCATCGATTCCAGTTCCTGTTACTTCGGTGGTTACCGAAAATGTAAATGACGTTTTTAATAATCTTCCTGACGGACAAGAATTAAAATTGTGGAACACATATGATCTTTCTTGGGCATCAACAAAAATCGAAAAGAAAGCCGATGGTAAAAAATGGCTGACGTTAAGAGATCAGGATTATTTTGACTATTCACGTGCCGAAAGAGTTATTCCTTTTGCATCAAAAATGGAAGCTGTTTTCACAGTAAAACCAGAACAAAATAATCACGGTTTATTGCAGGTCGAATTCCAAAATAAACAAGGTTTGCCATCGGTAAGATTGATTTTTGATTCGGATGGAGAATTAAAGGTAAAAAATGGTGCGCGTTTGAGTTCGGTTACAAAATACGAAGCAAACAAAGCGTATACAATCACAGTTAAATTAGATGCTAAAAACCGTCAGTACACTGTAAAAGTAAATGATGGAAAAGAATCAACAAAGATATTTTATGCGCCAACAGATGGTTTTGAGCGAATCATGTTCCGAACAGGAGAGCAAGGACATACGCCAAATCCAGACACAGCGCCAGATACAGACGATTACGACGACCTGCCTCAAACTGGAAAATTAATTCCAGAAGCAGTATTCAATATCGAATCGTTGATTACTAAAAAGTTATAATTATTTTACCATTAAGAGATTAAGTAAATTAAGCTGAATGTTTAGTTTGACTTATTTGAGGTCATAAAGTTTTCACACCGAAAGATTAAGTAAAGGAAGACTTAATGAACTAAATTTAAGGCTTAGATTTTCGACATAGTGAGCTTAATTTACTTAATATCTTAATGGTTCAATTAAAAATTTTTATAAAGTGAATATTTCAAAATCCATATTAACCTTCATTTTTATTTTTTTCTTTTTCATTTCAAATGGACAAGTTCTGCCTGTACATTTAACAACAGAAATGGCCGAAAACCCATTAGCAGTTGTGGAGAATCAGCCGAAATTGAGCTGGCAATTGGTTTCAAAAGAATCCGATGCATCACAAATTGCCTACGTTATTTTAGTTGCTTCTTCGGAAGAAAAACTACAAAATGACGAAGGCGATATCTGGAACAGTGGAAGAATAGATTCTAATAAAAATCTCCATATTGTTTACAACGGAAATCCATTAAAAAATGAAACCAAATATTTCTGGAAAGTAAAAGTTTGGAATCAGTCAGGTAAAGTTTCAAAATGGAGTAGAACTGCTTCGTTCAGAACAGCTTCATTAGAATCCGATTTAAATCCGACTTGGATTGGTGCCATTACCAAAGCTGACAGTCATTTACCAGAAGGAAGAAATTATCACACAGCCACTTTCAACAGAGAAAAAAAGAACTCTTTTATAAATGCTTCAGATTCCTTATCACGTAGAAGTATTATGTTGCGTAAACCTTTCGAAGTTGAAAAAGCAGTCAAAGAAGCTGTTGTTTATATTTCAGGTTTAGGACATTATGAATTGACTATCAACGGGAAAAAAGTGGGTAACAGCCAATTTGCGCCTTTGTGGACAGATTATGATAAAACGGTTAATTACAATGTTTATGAATTAAGTGCAAAAGAATTTCAAAAAGGCGATAACGTAATTGGTGTTTTGTTAGGAAACGGAATGTACAATACGCTTGCCGAAAGATATACCAAATTCTTCGTGAGTTTTGGTCCTCCGACTTTATTCTTTAAGATGAAAATCAAGTATAATGATGGTTCAGAAGAAATTATTAAGTCAGATGGATCTTGGAAATACAGTAAAAGTCCGATTACCTACAACAGTATTTTTGGAGGAGAAGATTACAATGCCAATTTAGAACAAAAAGGTTGGAACAGAAAAGGTTTCAAAGATAGAGATTGGAAAAAAGTTGTGGTTCAGGAAGCGCCAAAAGGAGTTTTACGACCTCAGACAGCTCCGCCAGTTACGATTCAGAAACAATATGAAGTTAAAACCGCAAAAGAACTGAAACCGAATTTCTATGTTTTTGATATGGGACAGAATCTTTCGGGATTTCCAACCATCAAAGTAAGAGGAAAAAGGGGACAAACGATTCGTGTTTGGGTTGCCGAAGGGTTAAATGAAGAAGGCACAATCGCGCAGGGAAGATCTGGAAAACCATATTATTACGATTACACTTTAAAAGGCAAAGACGTAGAAGAATGGACACCAAAATTCAGTTTCTACGGTTATCAATATGTTCAGATAGAAAATATTAATTATAAAGAAGATAAAAATAAGGAACTTCCAACTTTGGTAGAGTTGAAATCGAATTTTATTTACAATTCGGCTGGAGAAGCGGGAAGTTTTGCCTGTTCAAACGAGATTTTCAACAAAACACACGAACTAATTAACAACTCAATCAAAAGCAATTTCCAAAGTGTTTTTACCGATTGCCCGCAACGTGAAAAGTTAGGCTGGCTCGAAGAAATTCAGTTAAATGGGCCTGGATTAATGTTCAATTACAACCTTCAGACTTTCCTTCCTGCAACGATGCAGAATATTTCTGATTCACAACGTGATAACGGTTTAATTCCAACAATAGTTCCAGAATATGTAATTTTTGGAGGCGATTTTACCGATTCGCCAGAATGGGGTGTTACAGGTGTAATTCTGCCTTGGATGTATTATGAATATTATGGCGACGCTTCATTATTAGAGAAATATTTTCCTGTTATGAAGAATTACGTGGATTATTTAGGAACAAAAGCAACAAACCATATCGTTTCACATGGATTAGGTGATTGGTACGATTACGGAACGCATCCTGCAGGATATTCTAAAAATAGTCCTATTGCGCTTTCGGCGACTTCACATTATTATTACGGAGCTTATTTAGTGGCAAAAGCATCAAAATTATTGGGTAAAACGGAAGATTTTGAGAAATACAATGCATTGGCTTCAGAGATTAAAACCGCTTTCAATAAGGAATTTTTCAACGAAGAAACCAAACAATACGGAACAAACAGTCAGTTTAGCAATGCCGTTCCAATTTTTATGGATATCGTAGAACCACAGTATAAAGAAGCTGTAATGCAAAATCTGCTAGCCGATATCAAAGAAAAAGGAGATCGTTTGACCACAGGTGATGTTGGAAATCGTTATTTATTCCAGACTCTAGCAAGAAATGGAGAAAACGAAACGATGTATAGAATGCAGAATCATTACGATGCGCCGGGTTATGGTTTTCAGATTAAATTTGGCTTGACGACTTTAACGGAGCAATGGGATCCGAGAAAAGGAAATTCATGGAATCACTTTATGTTAGGGCAGATTGAAGAATGGTTTTATCAAAGTTTAGCCGGAATTATGTCTGATCCTGAAAAACCGGGATTCAAACATTTTTTTATTCAGCCAGAAGTGGTAGGCGATATGACTTTCGCGAAAGCGGACTATCAATCGGTTTATGGAAAAATTGCTTCTTCTTGGGAAAAGAAAGACGGCAAATTTATTTTGACAATTCAGATTCCGGTGAATACAACAGCGACAGTAAAATTACCAGTTGCTAAAAATTCAGAAATAAAAATTGATAATAAAAAGGTTAGGGTAGGTTTTGATGAAAAGGCTCAAAAGCCAGTTTTGGAATTAGGATCAGGAATTTATACAATAGAATGCCAATTGTAGTTATGAGTTATGAGTTATGAGTTATGAATTGTAATTAAACTCGAAAAAAAACAGAAAAATTAATTGCTTCCTGCTTTAGCTGGAGGTTCAAAATAAGACAAGTCACAGGGCTTTAGCCAAATAATTAAGTTCGGCTAAAGCCAATTAAAAAAACAATTTGTTTTCCTCCAGCTAAAGCTGGAGGAAAATCAAAAAAATGTAATAATGAAAAGAATAAAATACATCATCCTAGTTTCCATTTTTGCTTTGACATTTGCCAATGCGCAAAGTACTTCTGATACTAATTTTAGAAAACCAGTATTGGAAACAATGAAAAAGATTGAAACTCTTTTTAACGTAACAATCAACGATGACAGAGGTTTATTAAAAGGAAAAGAACTGGATTACGCCGATTGGAGAATTGAACCTGGAAATCTGCCACTTTCGCTGACCAATATTTTGGCACCGTTTGAATTGATGTATTTCAAACAACCCGATGGAACCTACATCATACGCAAGTATGAAAACCATAAAGTTTCGGTAGATAAAGGAAAAGAACGTTTGTTTTACTTAGAAAGCCTTTATTCGACCAAAGAAGAATGGGAGAAACGCAAAACGGAGTTAAAAGCTTGTATGATTGAATCATTTGGATTAGAAAAGGCGCCCCCAACACCAAAATCTAAACCACTTTTAACTCCAAAAAGAATTTACAAAGATTACAGCGTCGAAAATATTGCTTTAGAAATTCTGCCAGGAGTTTATGCAACAGGATCGATTTACAAACCGTATCCGCTAAATAAAAAAGCAGCTGTAATTATTACGCCTGACGGACATTTCGGAGACGGAAGATATAGAAAAGACGAGCAATATCGTTGTGCTATGATGGCTAAAATGGGCGCAATTGTAGTGGGTTATGATTTATTTGCTTGGGGAGAATCTTTATTGCAGTTTCCAGAAGAAACGCATAGAAATAGTATTGCATCAACCGTTCAATTGCTTACAGGAATTCGTTTATTGGATTATTTAGCAACCGTAAAAAATGCTGATATGTCGAGAGTTGGTGTTACAGGTGGTTCTGGCGGAGGTTCGCATACCATGTTTTTAGCAGCAATTGATGATCGAGTGAAAGTTTCAGCTCCTGTTGTAATGGTTTCTTCTCATTTCTCAGGCGGTTGTCCATGTGAAAGCGGACGCGGCATTCACTTATGCGGAAACGGAACAAACAATGCCGAAATCTCAGCTATGATGGCGCCAAAACCACAATTGATTGTTTCTGACGGAAAAGACTGGACATTAGCAGTTCCGGAATTGGAATTTCCTTTTATCCAAAGGACCTATGAATTATATGGAAAGAAAGATTTAGTTGAAAATGCTCATTTTGCAAAAGAAGGACATGATTTCGGAATCTCGAAACGTATGGCGTTGTATCCGTTTATGGCAAAATATTTAAATTTAGATTTGAATAAAATAAAGAATGAAAAAGGCGAAATCGACGAATCGACTTGTGTAATTGAACCAAAAGAAAAGTTGTTTGTCTTTGGAGATAAAGGAGAAAAACTGCCTGCAAATGCTTTGAAAGACATCAACAAATTATATGAAATGTTTGGAGAAAAAAATCTGAAAGTTTACGAGGTTAAGAAATAAGATAGACGTTGCCACGACCCGAGCGATAGCGAACAGGCGAAGCAATTTCACTAATTGGCACGAATTATTTTTTTCTGCCACAGATTAAAATGATTAAAAGGATTTTTTATCTCCCTAATCTGCTAAATCTGCGGGAGTAAAATTTTTTCACGCAGATTTAGCAGATCTGGCAGATTTTTAAGCAGTGGAAATCATTTTAATCTGGTAAAACAAATTAGAGAAATTGAAATGAAAATTAAAAAATAAATTAGTGCAATTCGTTGCAAGAAAAAAATATACTATGAAGTTAAAAATTAAAATAACGGCAATCTGTTTTGGAATTTTTTCTTTTACAGCAACAGCGCAAAACGACCTAAAATTATGGTACGATAAACCAGCTGCAATTTGGAACGAAGCTTTGCCTTTAGGAAACGGACGTTTGGGCGCGATGGTTTTTGGCGATCCTGCCGTTGAACGTTTACAATTAAATGAAGAAACCATCTGGGCGGGTTCTCCAAACAGTAACGCACATAATAAATCGATAGAGGCTTTGCCAAAAGTAAGACAGTTGATTTTTGATGGAAAATTTGACGAAGCGCAGGATTTGGCTACCAAAGATATTATGTCGCAAACCAACGATGGAATGCCGTATCAGACTTTCGGAAGCGTTTATGTTTCCTTCGCAGGACATCAAAAATATACCGATTATTACCGTGATTTAGACATCAGCAACGCTACAGCGAAAGTAAAATACAAAGTAAACGGCGTTGAATTTACAAGAGAAATTCTAACCGCATTTTCAGATCAGGTTATTGTGGTGAAGCTTTCGGCAAGTCAGCCGGGACAGATTACGTGTAATGTTTTCATGAACAGTCCGATTGATAAAACAGTCGCTTCAACAGAAGGAAACCAGATTATACTTTCGGGAGTTGGAACTAATTTTGAAAATGTAAAAGGAAAAGTAAAATTTCAAGGCCGATTAAGCGCTAAAAACAAAGGCGGTGAAATCGATGCGAGTAACGGTGTTTTAAGCATTAACAAAGCCGATGAAGTGACTTTGTACATTTCGATTGCAACCAACTTCAAAAACTATCAAGATATTTCAGGAGATGAAATAGCAAAAAGCAAAGATTATTTAGCGAAAGCAGAAACAAAAGATTTTGAAACAATTAAGAAAGCACACGTTGATTATTACCAAAAATTCTTCAACAGAGTATCTTTAAATTTAGGTTCAAATGATTTGGTTCAGCAACCAACAAACGAAAGAATCCGAGATTTCTCTAAACAATTTGATCCCCAATTAGCGTCGTTATATTTCCAATTCGGACGTTATCTTTTAATTTCGAGTTCACAGCCAGGCGGACAGCCAGCGAATTTACAGGGAATTTGGAACGATATGGTCACTCCGCCTTGGGACAGTAAATACACTACAAACATAAATGCCGAAATGAATTACTGGCCGGCACAAGTAACCAATTTGCAGGAAATGCATGAACCTTTTGTGCAAATGGCAAAAGAGTTGGCTGTAACTGGTGCAGAAACGGCCAAAACAATGTACAATGCTAGTGGTTGGGTTTTACATCATAACACCGATATTTGGCGTGTTACCGCTCCAGTAGATTCAGCTGCTTCGGGAATGTGGCCGACAGGTGGCGCTTGGGTTTGTCAGGATTTATGGGAAAGATATTTATATACAGGAGATAAAAAGTATTTAGCAGAAATTTATCCAATCATGAAAGGTGCGGCCGATTTCTTTTTGGATTTTATGGTTATTGATCCTAATACAAAATATTTAGTGGTTGTTCCGTCAAGTTCACCTGAAAACACACATGCAGGAGGAACAGGAAAATCTACGATTGCATCAGGAACGACAATGGACAATCAGCTGGTTTTTGATTTGTTTACACATGTTATGGAAGCTTCGGCTTTGGTTTCACCAGATGCTGCTTATGTGAAAAAAGTGAGCGATGCTTTAGCAAAAATGCCTCCAATGAAAGTGGGAAAACACAGTCAGTTGCAGGAATGGCAGGACGATTGGGATAATCCGAAAGACAATCACAGACACGTTTCACATTTGTATGGATTGTATCCTAGTAATCAGATTTCACCAATTAAAACGCCTGAATTGTTTGAAGCTGCTAAACAATCGTTGATTTACAGAACAGATGAATCTACAGGCTGGTCAATGGGATGGAAAGTGAATTTGTGGGCGAGATTATTAGACGGAAATCACGCTTATAAATTAATTCAGGATCAATTGCATTTGGTAACAGCAGATCAAAGAAAGGGAGGAGGAACATATCCGAATATGTTAGATGCGCATCAGCCTTTTCAAATTGATGGTAACTTTGGCTGTACAGCCGGTTTTGCCGAAATGTTAATGCAGAGTCAGGAAGAGGCGATTCATTTATTGCCTGCTTTGCCAACTGTATGGAAAGACGGAAGTATTAAAGGTTTGGTGGCCAGAGGCGGATTTGTAATTGATATGACTTGGAAAGACAACAAGGTTTCGGAGTTGAAAATCTATTCGAAAATAGGAGGAAACTGCCGATTGAAAGTTGAGAACACTTTAAAAGGTTCTTCACTTAAAAAAGCAAAAGGAAAAAATTCAAATCCGCTGTTTTATGATGTGGAAGTGAAGAAACCGATTATTTCTAATGAAGCAAAATTGCCTAAAGTACAATTGCCAACTTACAATATTTACGATGTGAATATGAAAGCAGGGCAGACGTATACTTTTACGGGGAATTAAAATCAGGAATTAAACCCGACAGGTTTTTAAAACCTGTCGGGTTTGCGTACAGTTTGTCATTTCGACGAAGGAGAAATCTCCACAAGTAACTCCGTAAAGTGAATCGCCAATCTTTGTCGAGTTTCTAACGAAGATTTCTCCTTCGTCAAAATGACAAGATTGGGTTGAAAAAATAAAATATAGCACCTACAAGGTTTTGGAAACCTTGTAGGAGTGAGAAAACGTAAAGGTCTCTTGCGTGAGTGATGGAAGTGGAGCTCTCCCGATTTTTCATCGGGAAGCGGGAACGTACAGCACGACCCGGAGGGACACGCCCAAAGAATTAGTTTAAAAATAATAATTAGAATATGTTACAACATTTCAAACATAAAATAATAACGCTTTCAATTGTAATCGCTTGTATAAACAGCGGTTGCAAATCGACTGCGGAACATTCTCAAAAAGGGAAATCGGTTATTTTAAAAGAAAAAAACTTCAAACATTATGTGGATTATTTCAACACGATGGAAGATGAAAATTTGAAGTTTGCGATTCCGAATGACAGCGCGTGGGCTTGGATGGAAAAGAATATTCCGTTGTTTGAATGTCCACAGCAGAATTTTGAGGAAATCTATTATTTCAGATGGTGGAGTGTTCGAAAACATATTAAAAATACACCACAAGGGTTTGCGATTACAGAGTTTTTAGTTGATCGTTCGTATGCCGATAAATACAATATGATCAGTTGTGCTTTGGGACATCATATCAATGAATTCAGATGGGTTCATGACCCGAAATATATCGAGCAGGATGTGAAACTTTGGTACCGAGGAAATGATGGAAAACCAATGAACAAATTGTATAAATTCAGCAGTTGGACAGCCGATGCTTTATATAATCGTTATTTGGTGAATAAAGATGAAAAATTCTTATTGGATTTATATCCAGACATGGTTACGGATTATGCCGTTTGGGAAAAAGATCGTCAGAGAAAAGATGGTTTGTTTTGGCAACATGATGTGAAAGATGGAATGGAAGAATCTTTAAGCGGAGGAAGAAAAGTGCAAAATGCGAGACCAACGATTAACAGTTATATGTACGGGAATGCTGTAGCAATTTCTAAAATGGCTGAATTGAAAGGCGATAAGGAAACAGAAACCAAATTCAAAGCGAAAGCTGATGTTTTACAACAATTAGTCGAAACCAAATTATGGAATTCTAAAAGTGAGTTCTTTGAAACTTTAACAGAAAAAGATACTTTAGCACAAGTTCGAGAAGCAATCGGATTTATTCCGTGGTATTTTAATCTTCCAGAGCAAAACAAAGGTTTTGAAAAAGCTTGGGAACAGATTAAGGATGAAAAAGGATTTTCGGCTCCGTTTGGTTTGACAACGGCTGAAAGAAGAAGCCCGAGATTTAGAACACACGGAACAGGAACCTGCGAATGGGACGGGGCGATTTGGCCATTTGCAAGTTCGCAGACGTTAACGGCTTTGGCGAATGTTTTGAATAATTACAATCAGAATTTTGTAGCCAAACCTGATTATTTCAAACAAATGGAATTGTATGTTCAATCACAATATTATAGAGGAAAACCTTATCTTGGCGAGTATTTGGATGAAACAACAGGTTATTGGTTAATGGGGGACAGAGAAAGAAGCCGTTACTATAATCACTCCACTTTCAATGATTTGGTGATTACAGGTTTGGTTGGTTTACGCCCGAGAGCTGATGAAAAGATTGAAGTAAATCCGTTGATTCCACAAGAAAAATGGGATTGGTTTTGTTTGGATAATGTTTTGTATCATGGAAATATTATTACCATTCTTTGGGATAAAACAGGAGAAAAATATAAAAAAGGAAAAGGTTTCAGAATCTTTAAAAACGGAAAGGAAATTGCAGTTTCTGATAAATTGGAAAAGTTAGTTTCTCAATAAAATTAAAATTGTTACGTAGAATTTTTTACGCAGATTTTAAACAGATTTTAGCAGATTAGAATAGATTTTTTGATGTATAATCTAATCTGTAAAATGATACTAAAAATCTGTGAACATCTGCTTAAATCTGCCAAATCTGCGTGAAACAAAAATCATTGAAAAGACAATAAAATAACACAATGAAAAAGTTTTTTTTACATCTTACCTTAATCATTTCACTTTTCACAATTTCGGCGAAAGCCCAAAACAAAATCATTGTGAGTGATTTAAAATGTGAAATGCTGACTAATCCTGAAGGAATTGACGTTTTACAGCCAAGACTAAGCTGGAAAATTAAAGCAAGCGTAAATGATGTAAAACAAACTCATTATCAAATTTTAGCTTCTTCATCTTTAGAAAAACTAAATACAGGAAACGCAGATTTATGGGATAGCGGAAAAGTGCAAAGTGATGAATCTGTAAATGTAATTTACAACGGAAAAAAGCTAAAAGACAGACAAGATATTTACTGGAAAGTAATTGTTTTTACCAATAAAGGCGAGGCTCAATCAAAAGAAACAGCACATTTCAGCATCGGAATTTTGACTTATGCAGATTGGAAATCAACACGATGGATTGGTTATGAAAAAACGTCGAAGGGAGATAGTATTTCACAGTATTCTAGATTATCTGCTAGATATTTAAGAAAAGAAATCGACTTAAAAAAGAAAGTCAAAAGTGCCAAAGTTTATATTATTGGTATGGGCTTGTACGAGTTGTACATTAACGGAAATAAAATTGGCGATCAGGTTTTAGCTCCCGTTCCTACAGATTATACGAAGAATGTAAAATACAATGTTTTTGATGTGACTTCACAATTGAAGGAAGGCAAAAACGCATTGGGAACGATTTTAGGAAACGGACGTTTTTTTACGATGCGTCAAGACTATAAACCCTATAAAATCAAAACTTTTGGATATCCGAAAATAGCTTTGCAATTATTTGTAGAATATACAGATGGAAGCAAAGAGGTGATTAGAACCGATGATACTTGGAAAATCACAACTGACGGACCAATATTATCGAATAACGAATACGACGGCGAAGAATACGATGCCCGTAAAGAAATGAAAGGCTGGAATACCATTAATTTTAATGATAAAAAGTGGCTTTCAGCAGAATATGTTCAGGAACCAGGCGGATTCTATGAAGGGCAGATGTCGGCAAATATGAAGATAAAACGCGAAGTAAAACCGATTTCAATAAAACAAACCGCAAAAGGAACTTATATCTTAGATATGGGACAAAATATGGTGGGCTGGTTGCAATTGAAAGTAAAAGGAAACGCTGGAAACAAAATCACCATGAAATTTGCTGAATCTTTACAGCCAGATGGTTCGTTATATATTGCGAATTTACGTGATGCGAAAACGACTGACATTTATACGTTAAAAGGCGAAGGCGAAGAAGTTTGGGAACCTCGTTTTATTTTTCACGGATTTCGATTTGTTGAAATTTCGGGCTTCAGAACCAAACCAACTTTAGAAAATTTCGTCGGAAAAGTCGTTTACGATGATATTGCGACAACGGGAACTTTTGATTCTTCTAACCCAATAATGAATCAGATTTTTAAGAATGCCTGGTGGGGAATCAGTGGAAATTATAAAGGAATGCCAATTGATTGTCCGCAGAGGAATGAGCGTCAGCCTTGGTTGGGAGATAGAACAACGGGAGCTTACGGCGAAAGTTTTTTATTTGATAATCAGACTTTATATGCCAAATGGTTAGACGATATTAAAAATGCCCAAACTATCGATGGAGGAATTCCAGATGTAGCACCAGCTTTCTGGCGTTATTATGGAGATAATGTAACTTGGCCGGGAACTTATATTACAGTTGCAGATATGTTGTATCAGCAGTTTGGAGACAAAAAAGTAGTAGAAAAACAATATCCGTCGATGAAAAAATGGATGGATTATATGGAAGAAAACTATTTGGTTGATGATATCATGACCAAAGATAAATATGGTGACTGGTGCGTTCCGCCAGAATCGTTGGAATTAATTCGTTCCAAAGATCCTTCTCGTTTAACAGATGGTGAATTGATTTCGAGTGCGTTTTATTATCAGCTTTTAAATATCATGAAGAAATTTGCAGTAATCGCCAATGCACAAAATTATATTAAACATTACGACGAATTAGCTTCAAGAATCAAAAAAGCATTCAACGCTAAATATTTTAATGCAGCCAAAAACAATTACGCCAATAATACCGTAACAGCTAATTTACTGCCTTTGACTTTCGGAATGGTTCCAGAAGAATTACAGCAAAAAGTTTTCGAAAATTTGGTTCATGAAGTGGAAGTGACTAAAAACGGTCATGTAAGTACAGGTGTTATCGGAACGCAGTTTTTAATGCGAACACTAACTAATTTCGGGCGTGGCGATTTGGCTTTCAAATTGGCCTCAAACAAAACGTATCCAAGTTGGGGTTATATGGTCGAAAACGGAGCAACTACGATTTGGGAACTTTGGAACGGAAACACCGCCGATCCTGCAATGAATTCGCAAAATCACGTCATGCTTTTAGGCGATTTATTGATTTGGTATTACGAAAATATGGCAGGAATCAAAAGTAATCCTGAAACTCCAGGCTTCAAACAAATTATCATGAAACCCGATTTCAATGCAGGATTGACTTATGTAAATGCTTCATACGAATCGATTTACGGAACAATTAAAAGCGATTGGAAAAAAGATAAAAAGGCTTTGGTTTGGAATATTACAGTTCCTGCAAATACTTCTGCAATTGTGTATCTTCCTGCAAGCAATATTGCAGCTGTTTCAATCAATAAACAGAAGCTGGATAAGACTTCTTACGCTTATTCTGTAGAAAAAAATCAAATAAAGGTCACACTTTCGTCAGGAAATTTTGCGATAAACGTTAAATAATCTGCATTTTTAATAATTCGGGACAGTACAGGATACATTGTTAATTTTTTGGTGTTATTTTTACACTTATTAAATATTTTTACCTAAAAAAATGTTAGGTATGTATTTAAAGTCAAAAAAAATAATTCATAATTTAATTAATAATGAAGATAACAAAATTAGCATTTGTCTTGTTTGGACTTTTCCTTTTAGGAAGTTGTAAATCGGCTTTAGAGAAAAAGACTTGGAAAGAAGGAATTTTAGTAGATCAATTTGTTTACGATAAAGCGCCTTATCCGTCTTGCCATGCGATTACAATCGTCGAAGCTACAAATGGTGATTTAGTGGCCTCATGGTTTGGAGGAACTCACGAAAGAAATCCTGATGTTTGTATTTACGTTGCGATTAAACCAAAAGGAAGCGATACTTGGAACGAAGGTGTAAAAGTAGCTGATGGTGTGATGAAAGAAGGGCCGAGATTACCAACTTGGAATCCGGTTTTATATCAAATTCCGGGAGGCGATTTAATGCTATTTTACAAAATCGGACCAAAACCATCTGAATGGTGGGGCGTAATCAGAACTTCATCTGATGGCGGAAAAACGTGGTCTGAAGCACAAAAGATGCCAGACGGTTTCTTAGGACCAATCAAAAACAAACCAGTTTTATTAAGCAACGGAACATTATTATGTCCGTCAAGTATTGAAGGAGATGGCTGGAGACTTCGTATGGAATCTACTCCAGATTTCGGAAAAACTTGGGTAATGGGCGATACGCTTCCAAGAGGAAAACAAAAAATCAATGCGATTCAGCCAAGTATTTTATTTCATAAAGACGGAAGCATTCAAGCTATTGGAAGAACTAGAAATAGAGCTATTTTCAGCACATTCTCAAAAGATAACGGAAAAACGTGGTCTGATGTAGAATTAATCGGACTTCCAAATAACAACTCAGGAACTGATGCTGTAACTTTAAAAGACGGAAGACATTTGTTAGTTTATAATCACGTTCTTCCTCCAGGAAAAGAAGCAAAAGGGCCAAGAACGCCTTTGAATGTTTCGGTTTCTAAAGACGGAATTCACTGGAACGCGGCTTTGGTTTTAGAAGATTCAAAAATCAGCCAATATTCTTATCCTTCAATGATTCAGAGTTCTGATGGAATGGTGCATATCGTTTATACTTGGAGAAGAGAAAAACTGAAATACGTAAAAGTTGATCCGAGTAAACTGGTTGCACTTCCAATCAAAAACGGCATCTGGCCAGGCGAAGAAGGAAAAGTGGTAACAGCAGTAAAAGCCGAAGAAGAGTAAAATAAATTGAACCATTAAGAGATTAAGAAAGTTAAGTTGATGTATCTATTTATTCTTTTAAAAAGAACATTAAGCTTAATTCTCTTCATCTTCTAATGATAATTATAAAAAGTATTGAAGCTTAATTTTCTTAATGCCTTAATGGTAAAACCAATTAACATGAAGCTAAATAAAAATTTAATTGTTGCGCTACTTGTTGTTCTATCAACAACATTCAATAGCTGTGCAACGGCTCAGTCTTCCAAAAAACAAAAATACAAAGTTGCAGTTTGCGATTGGATGATTTTAAAAAGACAAAAATTAGGCGCTTTTGGTTTGGCTTCTGAAATAAAAGCGGACGGAATAGAACTCGATATGGGAGGTTTAGGAAACCGACCAACTTTTGACAGCAAATTGGGCGACCCAGTTGAAAGACAAAAATTCTTAGATAAATCGAAAGAAACTGGCGTTGGAATCAGCTCTATTGCCATGTCTGGATTTTATGCACAATCTTTTGCCACAAGAGAAATCACACCAATGATTGTGGATTGTATTGAAGCGATGAAAAACATGAAAGTAAAAGTGGCTTATCTTCCGTTAGGAACTCAGACCGATTTGGTTAAAAATCCAGAATTACGTCCAGAAGTAATTAAAAGACTGCAATGGGCAGGAAAAGAAGTCGGGAAAATTGGTGGTGTAATTGCGATTGAAACCTCTTTAGACGCGACAGAAGAGAAAAAACTTTTAGACGAAGTCGGTTCAAAATACATTAAAAGCTCTTTCAATTTTGCCAATGCTTTAGATAATAGAAGAGATATTTCATCCGAATTGAAAATTTTAGGAAAGAAATATTTAGCACAAATTCACGCTTCCAACACCGATCAGTTTTGGTTAGAAAATGACAAAGCGATCGACATGCCAAAAATCAAACAAACTTTGGATGAAATGAAATGGAGCGGATGGCTAATTGTAGAGCGTTCTCGAGACGTGACACAAGTGCATAATGTAAAAGCCAATTACGGCGCAAACGTAGCTTATTTGAAGAAGATTTTCCAGAATTAAACAATAAACAGTGATCAATATGTAATCGTTAAACAACACAATTTTTCACTATAAATCTGCGTGATTTTTTTACGCAGATTTTATTCTCATTTTTTGTCATCCCGAGGAACGAGGGATCTCCACAAGTAACTCTACAAAGATTGATATTACTGTGCGGAGCTACTTGTGGAGATTTCTCCTTCATCGAAATGACAAACTAGATGGGAATTTTTAATGAATAAAATTAAAATACTATGAAATATTTACAATTACTTTTTTTATGTCTTTACGTCTCTTTCGCGACAGCTCAAAACATCACTGTTGTTAGTGATCCGAGTTCGCCAAGAGCAAAATTTGGAGCAGAGAAATTATCAGAAACCCTTTCAGCAAAAGGATTCAGCGTAACTTCTTCTGATAAATTCAAAAAATCAAAAGATAAAATAATTGTAATTGGAGAAAAAGGAACTGATTTCTGGAAGAAAAATGCTAAAAGTGCTAAAATCGATGACAGCAAATTAACCAAGAAAGAAGGCTTCCAGATTCTTACTCAAAATAATGTAATTTATATTGAAGGAACAGATGCTTCTGGTACTTTATACGGAGCTTTAGAATTAACAGATAAAATTAAAGCTTCAGGAAAACTTCCTTCAGATTTGAATATTGAAGATAGTCCAGAAATGGTTTTGAGAGGCGCTTGTATCGGAATGCAGAAACCGGTTTATCTTCCAGGACGTGATGTTTACGAATATCCGTACACACCAGAAACTTTTCCATGGTTTTACGATAAAGCTTTATGGGTAAAATATTTAGATATGCTGGTTGAAAACCGCATGAACTCGCTGTATTTATGGAACGGACACCCGTTTGCTTCTTTGGTAAAATTGAAAGAATATCCGTTTGCGGTTGAGGTAAGCGACGAAGATTTCAAAAAGAACGAAGAAATCTATAAATTCTTAACGGTCGAAGCGAACAAAAGAGGAATCTGGGTCATTCAGATGTTTTACAATATTATTGTTTCTAAGCCTTTTGCAGAGCATTACAACATTAAAACTCAGGATCGTTCAAGACCAATTACGCCTTTATTGTCAGATTACACGAGAAAATCTATTGCTGCTTTCATAGAGAAATATCCAAATGTTGGATTAATGGTTTGTTTGGGAGAAGCAATCAATACGGTTGATGATGATGTGGAATGGTTTACTAAAACTATTATTCCGGGTGTTCGTGATGGTTTACAGGCATTAGGAAAAACTGAAGAACCGCCAATTATTCTTCGTTCTCACGATACTGATGGTCCTTTGGTTATGGAAAAATCACTTCCATTATACAAAAACTTATATACAGAAAGTAAATATACAGGAGAATCTTTAACGACCTATACGCCGGGAGGACCTTGGGGAGAAACCCACAAACAGTTGAGTTCTCTGAAATCAATTCATATTGAAAACGTTCATATTTTGGCTAATTTAGAACCTTTCAGATACGGTTCCCCAGATTTTATTCAGAAAACCGTAAACGCAATGCACAGTGTTCACGGAGCAAATGCATTACACTTATATCCGCAGGCATCTTATTGGGATTGGCCGTATTCGGCAGATAAAACAAAATCAGGAGAACGTTTATTAGAAATGGATCGCGATTGGATTTGGTACAAAGCTTGGGCAAGATATGCTTGGGACAGTAAAAGAGATCGTAACGAAGAAGTTAAATTCTGGGATAATGATTTAGCTGCGAAATTCGGAACGACTCAAGAAGCCGCAAATAACATCCAAAAAGCATACGATGAAACAGGAGAAATAGCTCCAAAAACATTAAGACGTTTCGGAATCACCGAAGGAAACCGCCAAACTTTATTGTTAGGAATGTTCGAAAGTCAGTTGGTTAATCCGTCAAAATGGAGAGTTTATCCGGGATTCCATGAATCATGCGGACCAGCGGGCGAATTGCTTTTAGAATATGCTAAAAAAGAATGGAATAAAGAACCACATTCTGGCGAGCTTCCAACTCAGATTATTGCTGAAATTACAGAACATGGAAGATTAGCGGTTGAAGCAATTGACAAAGCTGAAGCTAGCGTAACCAAAGACAAAGAAGAATTTGCACGTCTTAAAAATGATATGCATGCTTATAAGGCTTTCGCCGATTTCTTCTCAGAAAAAGTAAAAGCAGCTTTATTGGTTTTAAGATACAGTTATTCAAACGATATTACCGATTTAGACAAAGCGATGCCTCATTTAGAAAAAAGTATCGAATACTATGAATTATTGGTAAAACTGACAAAAGACACCTATTACTATGCTAACAGTATGCAGACGGCTCAACGTCGAATTCCGATTGGAGGAGACGACGGAAACAACAAAACTTGGGCTGAATTATTACCGCATTACGAGCGTGAATTGGCTAATTTTAAAAGAAATTTAGAGAAACTAAAAGCCTCAAAAGATGGTAAAATTGAAACCAAAGAAGGAAAACCTTGGAAACCAGCAGAAGTAGCTTTCATTGACGAAAAACCGGGAACTTATTTAGTTAAAAAAGGGACAAAAGTCTACGGAACAGATATTTCTGAGTTAACTAAAATTGCTCCTGAACTTCAAAACTTAAAAGGTTTTACTTTCGTAGAAAACGATCAAAACGAAAAAGGAACACATTTGAAGTTTAGTAACACAAAAGCGGTTAAATTAGTGGTTGGTTATTTCAATTCAGATCAAAAGAGATTTTTATTGCCGCCAAGTTTAGAGACAGATGCTGCAGGAAATGCGCACGGTCAGGCCGAAGTGATTCTAGCAAGTGCGATGAATTTGAAAGATTTACCACGTGTAAACATTCATACATACACTTTCCAGCCGGGCGAGAATAAATTAGATTTAGGAAAAGGAAAAGTATTGATTTTAGGTTTTATAGACGCAGATCAAACGATAACGCCACGTGATGTTGGATATATCGATGCAGGAGAAAAAGCAGCTATAGATTGGCTGTTTTATTAAAATATAGAAAGTGTTAAACCTGACGGGTTTTTAAAACCCGTCAGGTTTGCTCGCAAAGTATAAACACAATCTTGTCATCCCGAGGAACGAGGGATCTTAGCAAGTAACTCCACAAAGATTGACGGCATTTCTATGCGGAGTTACTTGCGGAGATTTGCTTCGCCAGTTCGCCATCGCTAGAGCCTCGACAAAAAAGCGAGGTAAGATTAGTAGAATAACTTAAACAGCCTTATAATCACTTATATGGTTTTGAAAATATGAATAGAATAGTTTTTTTTATTTTTTGTTTTTTTTCAAGTACATGCTTTGTTTGGAGTCAAAGCACAAAAGGTTCAGCGAAATTCCGAAAGGAAGTTTCGCTGAACTCGTCTTGGGAAACCATTATTTTGGATAATCCGCAAGAGGAAAAATCTTTTGTTGACAATCCAAAATCAGATAAATGGCTGAATGTGAATGTACCTCACAATTGGGATCAGTATTATGGTTTTAGAAGAACAAAACATGGAAATTTACATGGTACTGCCTGGTACAAAAAAACGCTGAAACTTGATAAAAAAGAGAGTTTAAAACAACATTTTCTCTATTTCGAAGGCGTTAGTTCATACGCAACAGTTTGGGTAAACGGTAAAAAAGTGGGCGAACACAAAGGCGGGAGAACTACTTTTACTTTAGACATAACGAAATCCATTTTTTTCGACAAAGAAAATATCATTTTAGTAAAAGCTTCACATCCATCCTTTATTGCCGATTTACCTTGGGTTTGCGGAGGCTGTTCGGGAGAATGGGGATTTTCAGAAGGTTCTCAGCCAATGGGAATTTTCAGGCCAGTTTCTTTGGTAATTACAAATGATGTGAGAATTCAGCCGTTTGGTGTTCATATTTGGAATGATAAATCGGTATCGAAACAAAAAGCGATTCTTCATACGACTACAGAAATCAAGAATTACAGCACTTTACAACGAAACTTAACTGTCGAAAATATCCTTTTGGATGCTTCGGGAAAGAAAGTTGTCATTACAAAAAGCGATAACAAAATCAATTCGGGGGAAACAAAAGAAATAGCTCAGACACTTCCTGAGATTCAGAATCCGAAATTATGGTCGCCATCTAATCCGTATTTGTATAAATTGGTTACTTCAGTTTACGAAAACGGAAAAATAATCGATCAGTTAACAACGCCTTACGGAATTCGCTGGGTAAGCTGGCCGGTGAGTCGTGACGGAAAAGACAATCGTTTTTTCATTAATGACGAACCTGTTTTTATAAATGGCGTCTGCGAATACGAACATTTAATTGGAAAAAGTCATTCGTTTTCAGACGAAATGATTCATTCTCGAATCGAGCAAATAAAAGCAGGCGGATTTAATGCTTTTAGAGAAGCGCATCAGCCTCATAATTTATTATATCAAAAAGAATTAGACGAAAACGGAATCTTATTTTGGAGTCAGTTTTCGGCGCATATTTGGTACGATACACCAGAGTTTAAGGAAAACTTTAAAACCTTATTAAGAGAATGGATTAAGGAACGCAGAAACAGTCCGTCGGTTGTCATGTGGGGATTGCAGAATGAAAGTACTATTCCGAAGGAATTTGCAGAGGAATGCACCAAGATAATCCGCGAAATGGATCCGTTATCAGCATCGCAAAGAATCGTAACAACTTGTAACGGTGGAGAAGGAACAGATTGGAATGTCGTACAGAACTGGTCTGGAACGTATGGCGGAGATCCGTTAAAATACCATCTGGAAATGACAACTCAGCTTTTAAACGGAGAATATGGCGCTTGGCGTTCAGCCGATTTACATACAGAAGGTGAATTT
Source organism: Flavobacterium sp. KACC 22758 (assembly GCF_028736135.1). NCBI lineage: Bacteria > Pseudomonadati > Bacteroidota > Flavobacteriia > Flavobacteriales > Flavobacteriaceae > Flavobacterium > Flavobacterium sp. KACC 22758. The sequence continues at coordinate 3,232,052 of NZ_CP117878.1, read as the reverse complement.
GACCAAAAAGGAACTTTAAGCGAAAACCGTTTTTCTCAATTAATGGAAATTAAAGTTCGTGAAGCAGAATCGGTAAAAGATAAAATTGCAGGACAATTCAACTGGCTTTTTGCTTCGCATGAAAATCCAGGAAGAGTACAAAATGGAGAAGGATTTAGAGATATTGACAAAGTTGGGCCAGTCAATTACAAAGGACTTTTTACGATTTGGGGCGAGCCTTTGGATGCTTTTTATATGTACCGAGCCAATTATGTTTCGAACAAAACCAATCCGATGGCTTATATCGTTTCGCATACTTGGCCAAGCCGTTGGGAAACAACTGGAATTAAAAACGGAATCGATATTTACTCCAATTGCGATGAAGTAGAATTGTTCAACGATGTGAATAAATCTTCTTTAGGAAAACTAAAAAATCCGGGAATAGGACAGCATTTTCAGTTTAATAATGTAAATATCCAGTACAATGTTTTATATGCTGTTGGTTATGTAAATGGGAAAGCCGTTGCAAAAGATTATATCGTTTTAAATAATCTGCCAAAAGCACCAAATTTTGATGCTTTAACAACTAATAAAGCTGATATTACAAAAGCAAAAAATGGCTACAATTATATTTACAGAGTAAATTGCGGAGGTTCTGAATTGACAGATTCTGCGGGAAATACTTGGTTTACCGATACACATAAAAACGGTCAAAATACTTGGGGTTCTTCATCATGGACAGATAATTTTGAAAAATTGCCAGACTTTTTCGCCAGTCAAAGAAAAACTTTCGATCCAATAAACGGAACAAAAGATCCTGAATTATTCCAGAGTTTTAGATATGGAGTTGATAAATTACGTTATGAATTTCCTGCATCAGACGGAGAATATTTAATTGAACTATATTTCACAGAACCTTGGTACGGAACTGGCGGAGGATTAGACTGCAAAGGATGGCGTTTGTTTGATGTTGCCATCAACGAAAATGTTGTTTTAAAAGATTTCGATATTTGGGCAGAAGCAGGACATGATAATGCACTAAAAAAGGTATTTAAGGTAAAAAGTAAAAACGGAAAAATTGTGATTTCGTTTCCAAATGTAAAGGCTTCACAGGCGATAATTTCGGCCATTGCTATTGCGACGAAAGATATTCATGCAAGACCAGCAGCCGAATCTTCAAAAAACATTCAGAATTTGGTTTTAGATTCTTATGATAAAACTAACAGAATAGCTTCATGGCTGGATATTAATTCAAAACAATACTCAGATTCTGATGTTGTTTTTACTGAATTGCCTTCGGAAGTTTTTGGAGCAGATTATTTGCAGTTTTCATTACATTCTAAAAATAAAGGTTCGTTTACTGCTAAAGAAGATTCAGAATTATATCTTTTTATAGATAATAAAAATTTGAACTTAGAGCGATTTTCTGAATATAAAAAGTTAGAAGAAAAAGCTAAAAATAGCAGTCAAACCGAATTTGTAGTTTTGACTAAGAAAGTAAAGAAAGGCGAGAAAATTCTGTTTGATAATTCTGAAACCATTTCTACAATTGCAGTCGTTCCAACTTACGATATGGGCGAAAAAGACGATTCGAGACCAGTTGTAATTATAGAAGCCGAAAAAACGAAAACAACAGGAACTGGAATAGAAAAAGGAAATTTCAAAAAGGCGGATTATATTGAGTTCACAAAAAAGACAAAAAATAGCATCGAGTTTGAAGTTAAACCTGGAGTTGCCGGAATTTATTTAATGCGTTTTCGTTTTATGAATAGAAATAAAACACCATTAAAAGTCAAATTTAAAATGGAAGATGCCTACGGAATTTTAATGCGAAATGATACAATTGAGTTTCCTTCTTCGACAGAAAAATGGAAGATTTTAAATACAACTTCTGGTGGTTATATTAACGCAGGAACGTATAAAATTAGGTTGGAAGGAGATGATTTGAAGGGATTAATGTTGGATAATTTTGAGTTTCAGTGATTTTTTGAGGTTCAAAGTAGCAGAGTTACAAAGGAACAGAGGGTTTCATCGTTTGTCAGGCTGAGCGAAGTCGAAGCCCGCGCAAAGTTGAGTTCGTCCAGTTTGTCATTTCGAGGAACGAGAAATCTCCACAAGAAGCTCGACAAAGATGGACGATTTACGTTACGGAGTTACTCGCGAAGATTTCTCCTTCGTCGAAATGACAAGATTGGAGAAACTTAGAATTAAAAAAAATGGTTATTTAAATATATTATGATTTTAAAAAAGATAATAATTGCTTTAACAATACTGTTTTCGGTATCAATTTTTGCCCAAAAACAAGCCAGAATTTTCGAAGACTTTAACAAAAACTGGAACTTCAAACTGGGAGATTATCCAGAAGCAATAAATGCCAATTTCAATGCATCAGATTGGAGAATGCTTCAATTGCCGCACGATTGGAGTATTGAAGGTACTTTTGATAAAGATGCCAAAACCAAACAAGCACAAGGTTTTTTACCAGCAGGAAAAGGCTGGTATCGCAAAGCATTTACTATTCCTGCAAATTGGAAAAACAAAACAGTTTCGATTGAATTTGATGGTGTTTTCAAGAACAGCGAAGTTTTTATAAATGGAAAATCATTAGGAATTCGTCCAAATGGTTATATTTCTTTTGGTTATGATTTAACGCAGTATTTAAACTTCGGGAAAGAAAATATTATTGCAGTAAAAGTTGATAACGATGCACAACCCAATTCGAGATGGTACACGGGATCTGGAATTTATAGAAATGTGCGTTTAGTTGCCAGTGAAAAATTGCATGTTGGTAAATGGGGAACTTATGTTACAACTCCAGAAGTTTCTGCAGCAAAATCAAAAATACATTTAGAAGTTACCATTGATAATGATAATGCTTCGGCAAAAGAATTTAAACTCGTTACTTCGATTGTAAATGCAGAAAATAAAGAAGTTGCCAATTATACTTCAACAGAAAAAATCGGTGCTAAAACATCTGAAAAAAAGATTCATGATTTGGTTTTAAATCAGCCGAAATTGTGGAGTACAGAGAATCCGTATCTATATAAAGTAATTACAAAAGTGTACGAGAAATCGAAATTGGTAGACAATTATGAAACGCCACTTGGATTTAGATATTTTAATTTTGATTCGGAGAAAGGTTTTTCATTAAATGGCGTTCCAACGAAAATTTACGGAGTTTGTCTGCATCATGATAATGGTGCTTTGGGTGCGGTAGAAAACATTCATGCCGTTAGAAGAAAACTGGCTTTAATGAAAGAAATGGGAGCAAACGCTATTAGAATGTCTCATAATCCGCATTCGTTGGAAATGATGCAATTATGCGACGAAATGGGATTTATTGTTCAGGATGAAGCTTTTGACGTTTGGAAAAAGAAAAAAGTAACCAACGATTACCACAAAGATTGGGATGCCTGGCACAAACAGGATTTGGAAGATTTTATCAAAAGAGACCGTAATCATCCATCGGTTATGATGTGGAGTATTGGTAACGAAATTAGGGAACAGTTTGATTCGACTGGAATTGCAATTACGAGAGAATTGGCTAAAATTGTAAAATCCTTAGACACAACACGTCCTGTAACTTCGGCTTTGACAGAAAATGTAATTGAGAAAAACTTCATTTACCAATCCGGAGCCTTGGATCTTTTGGGATTCAATTACAAACATGAAGATTATAAAGATTTTCCAACTAAATTTAAAGGACAAAAAATATTGGCTTCAGAAAGTGTTTCTGCTTTAGAAACGCGCGGGCATTATGATTTTCCTGACGGAATTAAAGCGTGGCCAACAAAACACGGTGCTCCGTTTGATGGAAATGCCGATTGGACTGTTTCGGCTTACGATCAGGTGAAATCGTATTGGGGCGCAACGCACGAAGAAAACTGGAAAACAATTAAAAGTCAGGATTTCATGGCGGGCACTTTTATCTGGACAGGTTTTGATTATATCGGAGAACCAGATCCGTATCCTTTTCCTGCAAGAAGTTCTTATTTCGGGATTGTTGATTTAGCAGGACTACCAAAAGATGTGTATTATATGTACCAAAGCGAATGGTCGAACAAAACGGTCCTGCATATTTTACCGCATTGGAACTGGAAAAAAGATCAGGAAGTGGAAGTTTGGGCGTATTACAATAATGCCGATGAAGTAGAATTGTTCTTAAATGGCAAATCACTCGGAAAAAAAGCCAAACAAAATGATGATCTGCATATTTCTTGGCGTGTAAAATTTGAGCCAGGAACATTAAAAGCGATTTCCAGAAAGAACGGAAAAGTGGTTTTAGAAAAAGAAATCCATACAGCAGGAGAAGCTTCTAAAATTGATTTAAAAGCTGAAAAAACTACAATCAAAAACGATACTTACGATTTGGTTTACGTAACCGTTTCCATGACTGATAAAGACGGAAATTTAGTGCCAAACGCAATGGATTTAATCAATTTTGAAGTTTCTGGCGGAGGAAAATTAGTTGGTGTTGATAATGGTTATCAGGCTAATTTGGATTCTTTTAAAGCTAATTCCTGCAAGCTGTTTAATGGAAAGTGTATTGCCATAATTCAATCAAATGGAAAGAAAGAAAGTATTCAGTTAAAGGCGTCTACAGGAAATGGAATTCCGGTTTCAACAATTGATATAAAAGTAAAATAGAGTAAAAGAACTAAAAAAAATGCTCCTTTAATATTTATTAAAGGAGCATTTTTTTTAAGAAAGCTATCCGGCATTTGCTGGTGCTGGCGGAGCTGTAATAGTAATATTTTTTACTGTAATTGATGTGCCTCCAGGTCGATTTACAATTAATTTTACAATATATATACCTGGATCGACATATATGTGAGTAGGATTTTTTTCTATTGAAGATTTGTTGTCTCCAAAATCCCATGAATAATCTGTTGCATTAGTAGATGTATTTTCAAAATTAATTGTTGCCGGTGCAGATTGATTATTTCCAGTAAATAAAAAATTTGCTTCAGGGGTTAATGTTTGATCTTTTTCTTCTTCTGAAAAGTCGTTAGATGAACAACTTATAAAAAGTAATATTGATAATGTGGTAAAAGATCGAAATAGATAATTTTTCATGTTATATTTAATTATTAAAAATCTTACAAAAGTACATTTATATTTAATTATTAATAATAAAAATATGTTAAGTAAATATTTATCAGGTAATTAAAAAAAACATTCCGCTCCAAAACTGAAGCGGAATGTCACCATTAAAAAAAAAATCAAGAATTATCGCTATAACTCAAGTTATCGTTTTTAGAAAACACCAATGTAGTGGTTTCCTGGTTTGTTAACCAATTTTGCACCTTTTGTAACGGCACCTGTTACTGCATCAATAATATAGATATTTCCATCTTTGCCAACTGGAGTAACCGCAATGTAAATTTCGTTTCCGTCAACTACAAAACCTTGGTATTGGCCAAAATTTAAGTCCGCATCGTAAGCAATTCCATCTACTAATTTTGCTGTTTTTGCGTTTAGGTCAAGTCTTGCAACGTATCCCTGATCATTTGCATTATGGTGATAAACAGCATATGCAATTCCGTTTCCTACATATCTCCAGGCGTCGATGTAAGAACCTGTAATTCCAAGAGCAGCATCTAAACTAAAAGAATAAGAGTTATCGTATTCGTTGCTTTGATTGATTTTCAGGATATAAGAACCTTTTTTAGTATCTCTTTGAGTTGCCTGATAGATATTTCCATCATTCGCTGCAAAGCTGTTAAAACTTCTGTATCCGCTTGTATCACCAAAACCAACTGTAGAAGTAATTACTTTAGGATTTTTTAATGAAGGATAATCAACTACAACCGATTTAGATCCTAAACGATCAAATGTACTTTCGTTTGTTCCTGTAGCCGGATTTGTTTTACGCATCCATGTTCCAATAATCAGTTTGTCTCCTGCTTTATTTAAGGTTGGAGCATCTAAACGGAAAATATGATGTCCTAAAGCTTCTTCTGCAGCAGATAAAGCAATTTCATATTGTTCGTAAGTAGAAATATTAATTTTTTGGAAATCTAAGCTTAATACGGTTGCAGAACCTCTTGTGTATTTGTATGTTTTTCCATCATCTTCTGTTTTTACAACAGGAGCGGTTACGTTTACAGCTACACCGGTTTTGTCGCCGTCAAAAAGTTTTACCCATCTTGGTGATGCTCCTGCATATTGTGCAATGCTTACTGTTTGTCCTGACTGAACGAAGTTTTTACCTCCATTTACATTATAAGTCATAAACTGACCTCCGTTTGCACCTGTGTAAGTAATATTAAAAAGTGTTTTTCCATCTACAGATGATTGTAAACGCGCTGTTCTGCTTGACTGAACAGGTTCTCCGTTTTCGTAAACATCAATAGATACATTTGGATTTTTTGCATCTGCTTTGCTTACAGAAAATACTTTAGTTCCGCCGTCTCCGTCTCCGGGATTAGTCTGCATTACAGCACCGGCAACAGTTATCCATCTGTCTTCTGTTGGAGCAGGATCAGGAGTTTCTTCATTTTTATTATCGTCACTGCTGCAGCTTGTCAGCGCAAATGTGGTAAAAACCAATCCACATGCCAGTAGTTTAAATGTACTTTTTTTCATATTTATTACATTAAAAGTTATTAATTAGTTACTAAAATTTATTGAGTATGTAGTTTACTTTTAAATAGAAAGCTCTTCCGGGTTTTTGAACCGCAAAGTTGTCATAAACCTCTTCGTTGGTTATGTTTTTAGCATCAAAGCTTACAATATATCTTTTGCTTGGAAAGATGTAACTTAAACCCAGATCATGAGGAAACTGCGATGGAGTTTTGTCCATTTCTGTTTGAAGCCATGTTGTATAAAATTCACCTACATAACTAAAATTGTAGTACAGGTTCAATTCTGATTTTTCCTGCAATACATTTTTAAAGTTGTATTGTGCATTTGCATTGATAATGAAGTAAGGTTCATTTGGATACTGCTTATTATAATTGTCATAAATTTTACCGTTTGGATCGTATTTGAGTTTGAACAATGAATTAAATCGTGACATATTCATTGATACAAACAATTTGTTTTTATTCGAATATTCTAATGAAGCTTCATAACCAAGAGATTGTGCAGTTCCCATATTTACAGATGGCGTTGCCTGCAGAGCCTCATTAACTCTGGTGCTGAACTGGCGCACAATTTTATCTTTAGAATTTCTCCAGAATCCTGAACCCGAAAAGCTGAATTTGTGTTCATTGATTTTAAAAGGACCAAATCGAAGACCAACATTTAAGTTATTACTCTGCTCAGGTTTTAATGAACTATTTGAAGTTTGATTTTCACCGGGATTACCAAAAATTTCATTTTCAGACGGAAGCCTGATTGCCTTTTCTGCAGATGTTGATAACATTAATTTAGGCAGAACAAAATAAGATGCTGCAAATCCGTATCCGTAAAAAGTCGTATTGTTATTTTCCAGATTTTCGGTAATTGTAGTCTGTCCGTTTGTTGTAGTCAAAACAGGAGTTCTCTGCTCCGTTTTTTGGTTGTATCTTTTACCAAATACATTTGTTCTTAAGCGGGAACCAAGACCTTCAAATTCGTAGGCAAATGATAAAATGTTTTTTTGCAGGTCGCGTTTCTGCTGAAAATTTCTTTCCAGTTCAGATTTCATTTCATCGTAATCATCTCTCATAAATGAGTAGAGCATTGTACTGAATACGAATCTGTGATTTTCATTTACAGAATAATTTAAACCGCCCCTTGTACTGAAAATTTTATTATTAATATGAAGAATTGTCGGTGCTCCCTGCTGTGCTCCGTTTGGTGTTAGAATAGGAAGACCTTTAAGGCCAATTGCTTTTTCGTTAAACCAGTTGTAATTCCATTTTACGGTATCGTTTAAAACCTCATTTCTCTGGCTGAAAACTGAATTAATATTAAATTCAAGGCCTTTTATTATAAAATCTTTTTTAGCGTAATTAATGCTTATTACTTTGGCATCTGCTTCTGTAAACCTTCCTTTATATGGAGTAGACATTGCCTGCCCATGCTGGATTTCATTATAATCAGCAGACATATTTATGCCCACCAAAAAAGTATCAGCCCACTCCACATCTGTAAAACCAAGTTCAAAACGGCCTCCATAAGAACGATAAGCATCATTAAAACGTTTAGCGCGTATTTGTTTCATTACACCATCGGCCTGTACGTCACGGGCAAATTTCCCCCATATTTCATAATTATTGTCAGAGTAATTATAAAATCCTGATCCTTTTAAAGTAAAACCAGATTTGTCGCGGTATGTCGTATTAAAATTTGATTGAATGGTATTAAATGAACCATAAGATACAGAAGCATTCAACGAATTTTTAGCTCCTTTTTTCAGGATTACATTAATAGCGCCGCCCAAAGCATCATCGGCTAAATGTGCCGGAATTACACCTTTGTAAACTTCAATTCTTTCAATTAAAGCAGGAGGAATGCTATTTAAATTAAAAGATGAACCGTAAGTAGAAATAGGAATTCCGTCAATAAATATTCGGATGGCGTTGCCCGACATTCCGTTTAGATTGTAATTTACGCTAGAACCTAAACCTCCGTTTTGTCTGATTCTGACTCCCGCAGACTGTCCTAATAAATCATTGGTTTGGATATTTCTTTTGGCCGCCTCCTGAGTTTCGATAACATTTACAGAAAAGCCTTTTTCGATAATTTCTTTTTTGGCAGTTTTTTTCTGAATCAATACTTCGTTTAAAGCTTTTGGATCCGTTATTTTTTCCAGAGAAATCGTAATTTGTTGTGAAGGACGATTTAAAACAATATTTACACTTTTGTTTTGGGCTTCCATTGAAGAAATTTCCAATGTATAATTTCCGTAAGAAAGGTTTCTAAATTCAAATTGACCATCGTTATCAACAACGGCAAATTTTTTTGTACCGCTGATTTGTACTGAAGCACCTGTGGCAATTTCGTTAGTAGTGAAGGTTACTTTTCCTGTAATTTTTCCAGTTTGAGACCAGCCAGAAAGGGTTATCATGAAAAGGAGAAAGTAAAAAAATCTCATATTTTAAGTTGTACTGATTTTATATGGCAGCAAACTTATAGTATTATTTAAATTTGATCTAAATAAACCTGTTAGAAGATTATTAGATTTTCATTAGAGATTTTAATGTTGAAAATAAGCAGTAATTGTTATAATGAAAAACCGTGCTGAAAACTTAGAGCCTCAGCACCTTAGAATCTTAGTATCTTAAATTTACAATTTTGCTTTGAACTTTTTAATTGAGAAATTTTTAGACTTAATAACTTTTCCGTTATCAGTAATCATTACACAGCTGTAATCTGGAAATTTTTGAAGTAAAAGCAAGCCTTCTGTCTGTCCCAAAACCATCATTGAAGTGCTTAATCCGTTTGCGGTTTCGGCATTTGGACCAAAAACAGTCACGCTGCACAAGCCCGTTGCTGGATATCCGGTTGCAGGATTTATAATGTGAGAATATCGTTTTCCGTTAAAAATGACGAACTTTTCATAACTGCCGGATGTAGTGACCGCACCTTGATTTAAAGTAACAACTGCCAGAAGTTTTTCTGGTTTAAACGGGTTTGTGATTCCAATTTTCCAGGGCTGACCGTTAGGCTGTTTTCCCCACGTGCTCATATCTCCGGAACCGTTTACAATTCCGGCTTCAATGCCTTTTGCAATCATCATTGTACGGCATTTATCGGTTGCGTAGCCTTCACCTAAAGCGCCAAAACCAATCTTCATTCCTTTTAGTTTTAAGAAAATTGTAGATTGAACAGAATCTAAAATAATGTTTTTATAACCCACTTTCTCAACCGATTTTTTTATGGCTTCCGCCGAAGGCATTTCGGTCATAGAACCGTCAAATTTCCAGATTCGGTCCATTGCGGCAAAACTTACATCAAATCCGCCGTTGGTTATTTCTGATAATTTTAAAGCTCTTTGTGTAAGTTCAAATACTTCGCGATCCACTTTTATGGGTTTAATTCCGGCATTTTGATTTACCTGAGAAACCTGCGAATCCGGTTTCCAGTCAGAAATTAGGTTTTCAATTCGGGTAATTTCGGTAATTACTTCGTTTATATTTTGTTCGGCAGTTAGAGAATCCTTTGCCACAATACTAATGTCAAAACGTCCGCCCATAAGCAGAGTAGTTCTTTTTCGCAAAACCTGTGAATGTGCTGAAAAACAACAGGTAATTACAAGCAGGATTAAGAATTTATGTGACAATAATTTGTGCATATTTTTAAAGAATTTGAATAGATATATGTGCCGCCCCGCTGGGGCTTTGGCTTGTTATGAATTAAATTAATCTATAAATATATCACCCCGCTGGGGCTATTTTTTTTAGATTTGTCAATTTAATCTATAAATATATCATCCCTCTGGGATTTGTATTTCTAAAATCAACACAGCTCCTGAGGAGCAAAATATTTATAGATAATTATTGACCTATTGTTAATAAGCTCCAGCGAAGCGATATATATTACCCAGTGGAATTTTGTTTTTTAGATCTGCCAATTAATCTATATGTCATCTCTGTGATTGGTAGTATCTATTTGTAATATCAATAATCAACAATCTAAAATCAACAATCTAAAATTGCACTCCTAATAACAATCGGTTAAAATTTGTCCTTTTTCCTTGTAATCATCGAGATTTAGCATTTTGTTATCACGACACAATTCACCCAGAATCACTTCTACATCTTTCTGCATTGCAAGCGAACCGCAAATCATGATTACACCGCCGTCTTTCAATAAATTAACAAAAAATGCGGCATCCCTTTTTATCAAATCCATTACATAAATATGTTCGGCTTCTCGCGATAAAGCGACATGAAAATTATCCAGATATTCTTTTTGGATCATTATATTGGCAAACTTTTTATAAGCCAGCAGTGTCGGCGTTTCCATTCTAAATCCGCTGTAAAGATGTATTTCTTTCTTAGCTTTATTTTGTTCAATCATTCCAAGAAAAGGAGCGATTCCTGTTCCGTTAGAAATAAAAGCCACTTTTGACGCTTTCTTTGGGAAATGGAAAGCATGATTATTAATAATTCTGGCTTTAATAGTATCGCCTGGTTCCAGATTGTTTAAATATCCAGAACCTAATCCGTTTGGATGCAGTTTTACAACCAATTGTACATTTCCGGAATGATTTCCAATAGAGTAGAGGCGTTCTCTCGAATCATTGGCAGGATAAACAGCCAGTAAATCGCCAGAAGCAAATTTCGTTCGGCTATTGGCACGCAGTGTTAAAATAAAAGTATGTTCAGTATCTGAGATTGGCGTTTTATCTAAAACCATTAATTTCTGTAAACCTTTTGGAACATGGTTGTACAACGATGGAGTAGAGGCAAGCGGAATTTCGGTTTTCTCACTCCATAATTTTACCCATTCTGTAAACTCAACTGCTGATTTATCATTAACAGTCTGTAAATCTAAAAAGCGTTCTGCCCAATTTTGATTTTCCAGAAGCTGATCGATTTCAACAGCAAACTGACAGAAATCAGGATAAGATTTTGATCCAAAACCAACAACCGAAAACTGAATTTTCTGTTCTTGGTTTTGTTTTTGTAAAAGGGTTTTGAATTTTCTGGCGTTTGAAGGCGGATCACCCAAACCATGCGTAGACGAAAAAACAATAATATGCTCAGCTTTTGGGTAAACCGAAAAACTATTTAATTCGGCTGTAAAAACTTTTTTTCCATGGCTCATTAACTGCTTCGCAATAGCATTGGCAAATCGAAACGAACTTCCGTTTTCAGAACCAACCAGCAAAATATAGTTGCTTTCATTGGCTTTGAATTTATTTTTAATCCGGCTTGATCTTCGTTTTAAAGTAATAGCAAAACCAGAATAAATAAAGAAAAGAATGTTAAGACACGCAATGGCTAAAATAACAGCCCAGACAGCATTAATTCGTCCTGTATGCAGGTCAAGGCTTAAAGCCGATAACTGAACAGTAAAAGGTGAACGTTTTTCTGAAAGTAAAGTACCGTCAACCTGATTGACTTCAATTTCGCGGTCTTTTAGTTCAATGATGTAATATTCTTCAGGATCATCTGTAAAGGGAAATTCGATTTTCTTTACATCAGAAAGAAATGTGGTTTTAAATACCGAAGTTTTTTTGGCTTCTGCCGAAAGTTCTGTTTTTACCGATTTTACTTTTTCTTCACCCATAAAAAAGTTAAACCTTTCCAGCGATAAATAAGTTCCGGTAAGCGCGATAATCAAAATTGGAATTAAAGACAGGCGACCTAAAACAACATGATAGTATTGTGCAAAATATTCTTTAATTACTTTCGAAAAGAAATTACGTATGCCTCTTTGTCTTTTTAAAACCAGTACAAATCCCGAAATTGAAATTAACAGTAAACAAAAAGAAATCACGCCCACAAAGAATCGGCCGGTTTCATGAAGAAACAGCGAACGATGAAAACCTGTAATCCATTTAATAAATTCACTCTTTTTTGCAGGCGTTCCTAATACTTTTCCTGTTTTAGGATCAATATAAGCATTCACATCATTTCCGTCTTTATCAATGGCCTGGAGTGTTACAAACTGATTGTAATCGACACTCAATTCGGTAATTTCTGAGTATTCTTTTTTTAATACCGGCAGTGTTTCTCCCAAAGTAATTTTATCAAAATCAGCAGCTTTGTACGGAAGCGTTTTTTCCTGTGCTGCATCGACTGCGAGAATGATTCCGGTAACAGAAGCTAAAAGCAGAAATATCGAAGAAAATAAGGCCAGAGCCAAATGTGCGTAGCGCCAGAAAGAAAGAGTCATTTAGTGTATTCTAAAAATGTAATAAAATATTTAAAGCTTTGTCAAGGTTTTTACAACTTTGACAAAGCTCGGATTTTAAGTTTAAGCAGAAAAATAATTCATGCTTATGTAAGTTAAAATAAGATTATATTTTGTTCAGTCTTACATATTTAATATAACCTTTACCTTCTGTTTTGTCAGCAAGACCTTCTGTTGTAAGCGGAATTTCAAGATCGCTCACATAATATTTCTGATCTTCTACTGCTGACTCAAAACGCAGTTTGTAACCTTTATTGATTTTAGAATCTTCAATTTCGATTGTGGTAACACTGCGGTCACCTCCCGTAACAGATGCTCCGGTTTTTGCGCTGATGTCTTCACTTTTCTGAGCATGGAATTTATTCCATTCTTTTAATGATTTGTACCATTTTTTGTCGTCGCCCATTACATAAAGTGTTTTTTCGTAAGCACCGCTTGGGTTAATAAGCGATACAACGATATAAGCACCTTCTCCCATATAATTTGTCATTTGCAGCATGCATTTGTATTTGCTCGATTGTGCATTTGCATGTAAAGCAACAAAGAATATAAGAACGATTTTAAGTATAGATTTCATTTTAATTAATTGTGAATTATGAGTTTTGAATTATGAGTTTTGAGTTATGAATTATGAGTTTTGAATTATGAGTTTTTTTTGAGTTATAATTTATAAGTAGTCTACAACTCATAACTTATAACTCAAAACTCATAACTTTAAAAAGCTATTTTAAAAAGTCAATTGAGATATTATTTTTTGTAAGTAACTCATTTTCTTTAGCCAGAGCATAAGGAGTTTCGTCAAACTCAGTGTTAATATCTTTTTTTGCTCCTGCAGAAATAAGATATTTCAAGATAGAATCATCTTTAGATGTCATAGCAGCTCTGTGCAAAGCGGTTAAACCATCTTTGTTTTTTGCATTTACATCTACTTTTAAATCTGTAATTTTTTTAAGAAGCGAAACGTCATTTTTTGTAATTGCTAAATGATACAAAGTGTTACCGTCTTTTTGAGCCGCTGCTAAATTTAAACCTTTATCCTGCAATAATTTTGCTTTAGTATTAAACGGATCTGCAGCATTGTCTTTTCCTGCCGGACGGTAAGATTGTACTAAATAAACACCTAGATTGTTTCCGTCTTTGTCTTTTACATTTACATCAGCGCCTTTGTTTAAAAGTATATTTACAGCTTCTGGCGTTCCATATCTAACCGCATTTGTCAAAGCCGATTCACCTTTTAGATTTTGAGCGTTGATATTTTTAGCGACAGGAAGTAAAATCTCTAAAACAGCTGTTTCTCGTGCCGAAGCTGCTGCCATTAAAGGAGTGTTTCCTTCTTTATCTGCTTTGTTAGCATCAGTACCTTTGCTCAAAAAGTATTTTACAATTTCTGCCTGATTTGGTTTTCCGGCTAAAATATGTAATACATTTTGTCCAGCTTTATTTTGTGCCGTTGGTTTCAGTTTTACTTCTTCAACTAAATATTTATAAGTTTCGATTGTATTGGTTTCTCTTCGGCTTCCCTGAGCAGCTGTAAACAATGCATTATCATTTGTTTTTACTCCTTTTGCCAAAAGCTTTTTCAAAAGATCAATATTCCCAGATCTTGCCGCATAAACAAAAGCAGTATTTCCGTCATTATCTACATCTTTAAGAGACATTCCTTTTGTTGCAAAATAATCAGCAGCTTTTAAATCTTTATCAGAAGAAATGGCTAAAAGCAATAAGTTGGCACCATTATTATATTTTTTCTTAGGATCGATTCCGGCTTTAAAAAAAGCATCATATAAAGCAGGATTTGATTGTCCGTTAGAAGCAGCAAAATCTATTGGAGTAGTTCCGTGGCTGTCTTCAAATTTAACATCAGAACCTTTTGCTATTAAATATTCAACCAATTCTGTATTTCCTCTATATGCCGCCCAGTGTAAATAAATACGGTTGTCATGCGTTAATTTTGTTATTGAGTTTCCAGGCTGCTCAATTAAGAATTTAATTGCTGCAATTGGTGCATCATTGTTAATTGCCAGCGTAGTTACATCAAAAGCATTTATGTTTGCTTCGGCTGGATTGTTTCCTTTTGCAATTTCAGCTTTAACCGTTTCAACAGTTGGAGATGTTTTCCAGAAAGACTGCTCTAATAAGGTGTTTTTTTGCTGTGCATTAACAAAGAACACTGCCGCTAATGCTAAAGAAATAAAAAGATTCTTTTTCATGTTTTGTTATGTTGTTTATTGGAGTATAACGTCCAAAAATTATAGATGAAATAAATGTCTATTTAGAATAAATCAAAATAATCGCAAATGTAAAGATTAATATTTTTAAATCAAGTTTTATTGTACCCAAAAGTTTAATTCTAATGATTTTTTAATTTATTTCTGCATTTCCGGTTTTCTGTTTCAACTATATCGATTTTTTAAAATTGTAAGACAATAATTTTATGTTTTAGTTTAATAGTGTTTAATATTTTTTTATTATAATTAATTTAAAATATTGGTAATTAGTATTTTAACTTTTTTATAAGTATAACATTTTGACTATCAACAGTTTTTCTTTCTTACTTAAATGAAGGCCTTTTCATGACGAAATATACCCTTCAAAATTTATCAGATTTTGGCTAAAAATGACTAAAATTGAAATTTATCTGTTGATAACTGTTTTTTTGTTTCAAGTAATATTTCTGTTTTTTTTGTTGACAACTCTATTTAGATTTAGTATAAATAACTGATAATTCGGTAACTACGGAAAATTATGCAGCTGTTAATAAATAGTTTTTTTAATGGTTTTTAACATTGTTCTTTACTGTTGATAATTGCCCGGATTTTTAACATCAAAACTTAGACAATAGAAAATTGAGGGGTTAATTTTGTATGTATAGAAAACGCAGTTACCCACCCTCAAATCCTGTTTGTTTTCTATTCTAAATTAGTCACCGATAAATACTATATATATGTCTATATTTGATAAAAGAGTCAATTATAAACCTTTTGAATACCCGGAGGTTTTACAATTTACAGAAGCGATAAATAAAGCGTATTGGGTTCATACAGAAGTTGATTTTACTGCTGATACTCAGGATTTTCATGCTCACTTATCCTTGGCAGAGAAAACAGCGGTAAAGAACAGTCTGCTGGCAATTGCACAGATCGAGGTAGCTGTAAAAAGTTTTTGGGGAAACATTTACGAGCATTTTCCAAAACCAGAATTTAATGGCTTGGGAAGTACTTTTGCTGAGTGTGAATTCAGACATTCTGAAGCATATTCTCGTCTTTTGGAAGTGTTAGGTTATAATGATGAATTTGAAAAACTTCTGGATGTACCAGTTATTCGTCGTCGTGTAGATTATCTTTCAAATGTACTTAAAGACACTAAATCTCAGGACAACAGAAAATATATGGTTTCGCTGATCTTATTCAGCATTCTGATCGAAAATGTTTCGCTTTTCAGCCAGTTTGCCATCTTGCTTTCTTTTACAAGATTTAAAGGTTACATGAAAAATGTGAGCAACATTATTGCCTGGACTTCTATCGATGAGCAGATTCATGCAAATGGAGGAATCTATATCATCAATAAAATCAGAGAAGAATTCCCGGATTATTTTGATGCTGCAACTTTAGAGTTAGTTAGAGAAACAGTTAAAGATTCTATTGCAGTCGAATCAGACATATTAGACTGGATATTTGAAGAAGGTGAAATTGAAAGTATTAAAAAAGGTGATTTAGTCAATTTTATGAAATTTAGAATTGACGAAAGCCTGAAACAAATTGGAATTCCAACAATATTCAACGTTAATATTGAAGACTACAAAGCTCTGGCTTGGTTTGAAGAAGAAGTTTTTGCCAACAGTCTGGACGATTTCTTTGCAAAACGCCCTGTAGAATATACCAAACACGATAAAAGTATCACGGCAAACGACCTTTTCTAAAAAGCAGCACAATATGAATACAATAGATCCAAATGAAGTAAATAGTCTTCCGCATAATGAAGCAGGAACCAAAATGTGGTGGAAGAACTCTGAGAGTGAACAAATTTTAAATCGCGGTTATCTTTTAAAAGGAGAAACAGTAGAAGGTGCAATTGACAGAATTTGTACGGCTGCTGCCAGAAGATTATACAAGCCAGAATTAAAAGAGTCTTTTGTAGAAATGATCGAACGCGGCTGGATGAGTATCAGCTCGCCGGTTTGGGCTAATATGGGAACCGAAAGAGGTCTGCCTATTTCTTGTTTTAACGTTCACGTTCCGGATAAAATTGAAGGAATTACACATAAATTAGGCGAAGTAATCATGCAGACTAAAATAGGCGGTGGAACATCTGGTTATTTTGGAGAATTGCGTGAGCGTGGAAGTGCCGTAACCGATAATGGGAAAAGCAGCGGCGCCGTAAGTTTTATGAAACTTTTTGATACGGCTATGGATACGATTTCACAAGGCGGAGTGCGCCGCGGTGCATTTGCAGCGTATTTGGATATTGACCATCCGGATATCGAGGAGTTTTTGAAAATTAAAAGTATTGGAAATCCAATCCAGAATTTATTTACCGGAATCTGTGTGCCGGATTACTGGATGCAGGAAATGATTGATGGTGATGCAGATAAAAGACAAATTTGGGCAAAAGTATTAGAAAGCCGTCAGCAGAAAGGACTTCCGTATATCTTTTTCAGTGATAACGTAAATAAAAACAAACCGCAGGTTTATAAGGATCAAAACCTAAGAATCAATGCAAGTAATTTATGCAGTGAGATTATGCTTCCGTCAACTCATGACGAATCATTTATCTGCTGTCTATCTTCTATGAACTTAGAGTTGTATGAAGAATGGAAAGATACTGAAGCTGTAAAACTGGCGATCTTTTTCTTAGATGCTGTTTTACAGGAATTCATCGAAAAAACAGAAGGCAACTATTATCTTTCTGCAGCAAATAAATTTGCTAAAAGACACCGTGCGCTTGGATTAGGAGTTTTAGGATGGCATTCTTACCTGCAAAAAAATATGATTCCGTTTGAAGGAATGGAAGCTAAAATGAAAACAACAGAGATTTTCAAACATATAAGCGATAAAGCAGACAAAGCAAGTCAGGAACTGGCTAGAATTTACGGTGAACCAGAATTGTTAAAAGGTTACGGAAGACGTAATACAACTACAATGGCAATTGCTCCAACGACTTCATCTTCTGCTATTTTAGGACAGACTTCACCAGGAATCGAACCTTTCAGCAGTAATTATTATAAAGCTGGATTAAGCAAAGGTAATTTCATGCGTAAGAACAAATACCTGAAAAAATTACTTGAAGAAAAAGGTTTAGACAATGAAGAAGTCTGGAGAGAAATTATGCTAAATGGAGGAAGTGTTCAGCATATGTCACAGCTTTCTCAAAATGAAAAAGATGTTTTTAAAACATTTAAGGAAATCAGCCAGTTAGAAATTGTACAGCAGGCAGGAATTCGTCAGAAATTTGTAGATCAGGGACAAAGTTTAAATCTTAATATTCCGGCTGAATTAGCGATTAAAGATGTAAACCGTTTAATGATCGAAGCCTGGCAGCAAGGAGTTAAAAGTTTGTACTACCAAAGAAGCCAGAGTGTTTCTAAAGAATTAGTAACGAGCCTTGTTTCTTGCAGCAGCTGTGAGTCATAAAAAAATAAAAGCCGAATCTAAATAAGATTCGGCTTTTTTATTCATATTGTCATGTCGACGAAGGAGACATCTCCGCAATGATTGTCCTTTTAAACACATAGAAGCATAGATTTACTATTACTAAAAGAATTCGAAAGTAAGCCTGCTTTCCAAACATAGTTACTATGGTTGTTAATGCAAGTGAAACGCCTTCTTTCAAGTTAAAAAACTATGTTTCTATGTGTTAAAGAAAAACCTCAAACTTTAGATTTCAACCTGCTCAGCGTTTCCTGAGAAATGTTGATATAAGAAGCCACTATTTTATTTGGCAGTCTTTTTACAATAGTGGGATTAATTTTGAGTAATTGATTGTAACGTTCCAAAGCGTCCATAGTGGTAAACGACATTAACCGATTGGCATTATTTACATAAGCTTTCTCTAAATAATTGCTGTAAAACTCTCGCCATTGCGGAATAATCTTCATTAAATGATTAAAATCTTCGTGTGTGATGGCGAGTAATTCAGATTTCTCGATTACCTGAATATTTTCCTGAGCGGGCATTTTGGTTATAAAACTGACTAAAGCTGTGGCAAACTGATTTTCAAAAGCAATATATCGGGTAACGTCTTTTCCTTCTTCATTAATAAAAAAGATTCTTATACAGCCTTTTCCAATAAAAAAAGTCTGCTGGCTGGTTTGTCCCTGTGCCAGCAGTAACTCATTTTTACTTTTTTTCAAAGGTTTGAAATAGGAGAGAATAGTATTTAAATCTTCATCCGAAACTTCAATGCTTTTTCTAATATAATTACCAAGCTGTTCGTATATCATTTTTAGTTATAATCACGCACAAATTTACGGTAGTGTAGAATATCTTCGATAGATAAAACTACTAAGTCGTGCTGTTGTGCAAAGCTAATAATTTTGTCCAGTTTAGCCATGCTGCCGTCTTCATTCATTAATTCGCAAAGAACGGCTTCGGGCTGTAAACCCGCCAGTTTCATTAAATCGACACTTCCTTCAGTATGGCCGTTTCGCTCTAAAACGCCATTATCTCTCGCACGAAGCGGAAAAATATGTCCGGGTCTTGCCAGATCTTCCGGTTTAGCATTTTGCGCAATGGCGGCTTTAATGGTTGTAATTCTGTCAGCAGCAGAAACTCCGGTTGTAACGCCTTTTTTGGCTTCGATCGTAATGGTAAAAGGAGTCTGGAAACTGCTTGTATTTTCTTTTACCATATAAGGAAGGTCGAGCTGGTCTGCTTTTTCATTTGGAAGGCAGAGACAGACAATACCGCTGCATTCACGAATCATTAAAGCCATATCTGCAGTATTCATGTGGTGTGCAGAAAAAATCAGATCGCCTTCATTTTCGCGGTCTTCATCATCGGTTACGATAATTCCTTTTCCGTTTTTAAGCTGTTCGAGGGCGTTTTCTACCCGTTCTTTACTGGTTATTCCAAATTGTACTAACGGACTTATTTCTGTACTTATCATTGTATTGTGTTTTGAAACTTTTTAAAATAATTGGATTTCAAATGTACAGTTGTCCGGAATCTAAAAGTTTGATATAAGTCAATAAATTGGATATACTTTTTTAGTGTTATTCTAATTTAATTATCATAAAATCTTAATTTAGTACCCAGAAATTATAATCCTAAACAATAAAATACCCGCAGTAAAAAATGGAAAATATCACAGTAATTATAATGTTACTCTTTGGCGTAGCTTTTCTTAGTTTAATAAGTAAAAGATATAATTTTCCAATTCCTATTGTTTTGGTAATGTGCGGTGTAATTATCAGCGTTATTCCGGGGCTTCCGGTAATAGCACTGAGCCCGGAAATTGTTTTTATTATCTTTTTGCCGCCTCTTTTATACCATGCGGCGTGGCATACAAGCTGGTCAGATTTTAAACAAACCATACGCCCCATAACGTTAGCAGCTGTTGGTTTGGTTTTTTTTACTACAGGTTTGGTCGCTGTTGTGGCGCACTGGCTTATAGATGATATTTCCTGGCCGTTAGCTTTTTTACTTGGCGCTATTGTTTCGCCTCCGGATGCAGTTTCGGCAACAGCCATTACTAAAGGTTTAGGGCTACATCCCAGATTAATTGCTATTCTAGAAGGAGAAAGTCTCGTAAATGATGCCAGTGGTCTTGTTGCTTACAAATATGCTCTTACGGCTATTACAGCAGGAAATTTCGTTTTATGGCAGGCAGGATTAAACTTTGTTTTAATGTCGGTTCTGGGTATTGCAGTAGGTTTGGCAGTTGGTTTTATCATGTATTACATTCATAAAAAATTTGTCTGCGATGACATTATCGAAGTAACGCTTACTTTGCTGACACCTTTTGCATCGTATTTAATTGCAGAACATTTTCATGGTTCAGGAGTTTTAGCGGTAGTTGCAACGGGTCTTTTTTTAGCGGCAAGAACAGGAGCTATTTTTTCTCATGAAAGCCGAATCATGACCAATACTATATGGGATGTTTTAAATAACATTCTCAATGGATTAATTTTTATTTTAATTGGTCTTCAGCTGCGCCAGATTATGGAAGGCATCAGCAATTACTCAGGTAATGCTTTATTTATCTGGGGATCAGTAATTAGTATTGTAGTTATTGTTGTTCGTTTTTTATGGGTGATTCCAGCCACAGTTATTCCTAGAATGTTAAGTAAAAGAATTCGTGAAAAAGAAGAATTTGATTATCGAAACATGATTGTTTTTGGCTGGTCTGGTATGCGCGGTGTGGTTTCGATGGCTGCTGCTCTGGCACTTCCGTTAATGTTGAATAAAACAGATGAATTTCCGCTTCGTAATTTAATTATATATTTGGTTTTCTGTGTGATATTGTCAACATTGGTTATTCAGGGGCTTACGCTTCCGTGGCTAATTAAAAAACTCAAAATCGAACGCTATTCTATTTTAGCAGAAGAATATAATGTCCGCAACGTAATCGTTTCTGAAACCATTTCGCATATTGAAGATAATTTTTCTTTATTAGATGATGAATTACTGCACAACATCAAAAGCAAATACGAAGTAAAATTTAACCGTTTGCAAAAAACAGAACTTCCGGCTAACTTTTTTGGAAACGGAAAAGTATTAGACGGCCAGATTTTTAATGAGTTTACCAGAGTTCAAATCGATCTTTTGAACGTTGAACGCAGTAAACTAGAGAGCATGCACAAAAAGGGTTCTGTAAACGAAGAAATTTTCCGAAAAATAGAAAAAGAACTCGATCTGGAAGAAACGCGCCTTTGGATGGAAATGTACGAAGAGTAATATTTCTTGGATTTTTATAAATGATAGTAATAATTATGTAATTGTATTGACTTCCAGTTTTTTAAATTTGAAATATTAAGTTCAATACAAACAGTAAAAAATATAATTATGAAAACGATATTAAAAACTAAAATTGCATTATTGATCCTGCTGGCAGGATTGGCATTTTCATGTAAGAAGAACGAAACAACCATCGAACCTGCAGCAGCAGATTCTACAGAAACTATGATTGACACTGTTGGTCCTGAAGTAGATACAACTTCTACAGATACTGTTAGAACAATGCCGGCAGATTCTATTAAAAAATAAGATTTTAAAATTAGAAAAGAAAAACCTGCAATGAGCAATCATTGCAGGTTTTTCTTTTTGTAGTACAGGAGTATAAGACTTTGAAATGTTAAAAAGTATTATATTTCCTATATTTTAATTTTATTTACTACATTTGAAATTCATTTATGTAATATTTTATTTACTTAAATACCACTTCTCATTTATTGATTAAGGTTGTTAAATATTATTCA
Source organism: Flavobacterium sp. KACC 22758 (assembly GCF_028736135.1). Classification (NCBI taxonomy): domain Bacteria; kingdom Pseudomonadati; phylum Bacteroidota; class Flavobacteriia; order Flavobacteriales; family Flavobacteriaceae; genus Flavobacterium; species Flavobacterium sp. KACC 22758. The sequence goes on along the minus strand of NZ_CP117878.1, from coordinate 3,209,863 downwards.
AGCCTGAAACTTAATCAATACCTATATAAATATGAGTTTTTTAGCAAAGCTGAAATTAGACAATGAAACATTTACTGTTTTAGAGTTTAATATTCATTTTACCCAGCACACAGACAATAATGGCAGACCAGCCAGTAAAACAAAAGGAGGCAGCATTAAATTAGTTGTAGAAAGCACCCAGACTGATTTATTTTCAGACTGGATGGTTTCTAAGACCAGTGTAAAAGACGGAGAAATTATTTTTTACCGCAGAGATGCCATGAGCACGATGAAAAATGTGACTTTTAAAAAAGCCTACTGCATCTCTTTTAGAAAAAGGTTTCAAAGTGAAGGGGTTTCTCCTATGACAACCGAAATTTTGCTTACTTCAAACGAGGTTAAAATTGGCAGTACTGTATTTGAAAGCAGCTGGAAAACAGATAATCTTTAATCCAGACGTATCATGGCTTTACAAACTAGTACCATAATAAAAATTGGCCAAACCGTAATTACCAATTTTAGCGGCTTAAAAATTACACAAAAAATTCACGATCATCATACATTTTCCCTGGAAATACGGCAGGATTTATTAGTAGAGGAATTTAGAAGTGTTATGCCGGTTTCGCAGCAATTATACGGCGAAAAAATAAGTATTGAGATAAAACCTATTGACGGACTTGACGACCCAATGGCGAACGCAAACCCTAAAAACTATATCATGCAGTTTTATGGAATCGTTACCGGTGTCAGCATGAAAAAATCAAATATAGACAATATCGAAGAAAGCTTTTTGATAGAAGGCTGCAGTACTTCTATTTTATTAGAAAACGGACCGGAATCCAACTCATTTACGGCAATGACGCTGAGCGATATTGTAAATTTTGTAAAATCAAGTTACAATATCGATATGCAGGTAAGACCTTTTTATAAAGAAGTTCTTTCATACACTGTACAGTATAACGAAAGCTGTTTTGCTTTTTTAAATCGTCTGGCAATGCGCTACGGACAGTATTTTTATGATAACGGCCGTGTTTTAATTTTTGGGGATTCTGCCGATGTAATACAGCCGGATTTAATTTATGGTGTAAATATGCAGGAGTTTAAGTATAGCATAAAACTTCTGCCGGTATCTTTTACGGTTTTAGAAAATGACAACCGCGACGGAAATTACAGTAAAGATGATACATTAAATTACAGAAAAGAACTAAACGGTTTTCATCAAAATTTTATCAATAAATCAAATGCTGTTTTTAACAAAAACACCATAATACAGCTCAATCAAAATGCTGCCGGCGGATCAGGACGAAAAACAGGCGCCGTATATGCCCAAAATAAAATGCGGGCAGTTTCAGGCAGTTTAATGGAGGTCAACGCATTGAGCGAAGTTCCCGGCATTACGGTAGGAAACAACGTTAAAATAACCGGTGTTGATAAACAGCAGGAAAGCACCTACCGCGTAACCGAAATTGTGCATACCTGCGATGATGGAGGCGGGTATGAAAACCATTTTAAAGCTGTAAACACCAGCGATTCGGTTTTTTCGCCCAAAACAAATCCGGATTTAATTCCTTATTGCGGCAGCCAGACTGCTGTGGTTATTGCCAACGCCGATCCCGAAGGACTTAGCGGCATACAAGTACAAATGCCCTGGCAGAAATTGAAAGGACAGACAACGCCTTATATACCAATCGTACAGGAATACGGCGGTGAAGCAAAAGGCTCACACTGGATTCCTGAAATTGGCGAAACGGTTTTTGTAGATTTTCAGGGAAACAATGCCGAAATGCCAATTGTAGTTGGCACTATGACCAGCCGAAAACAAAAAAGCGGGTACAGTACAGAAAACAATGATATTAAGGCACTTCATACCCGAAGCAATAACCTATTGCTCATGAACGATGCACAGGGAAGCGTTTTATTACAAGACGCGTCCAAAAGTTTTATTGACATGGATGGACGCCGAAAAATAGAAATAAATACTGATGAACTGCATATTAATGTAAAAAAGCTGTTGATAAACGCCTCACAAAGCACTGAAATTACCACAAACGATTATGTGCTCAACGCTTTAACCCGTATTTATGTTTTAAGTAAAACCATGCAGCAAAAAATATCTGGTTTTATGAACCTGTTTAGCGGTACAGCCCTTATAAACAGCAGCGACAAAATAGATATTGAAGCCAGAACAGCCAAACTGCACGGCAGCGAAACAGCATTGCTGCATTCAGACAAAGAAGCCGTTGTAAACAGTACAGGAACAGCAAAAATGCATGGCGCACAAGGCAACAGCCTCACCAATAAAGCAAAAAATGTAGAAGTTTCTAATATCGATGCTGATGCTTTGGCAGTTGTATATTTTAGACCGCTGGATTCATGGAAAGGCGAATTTGGTTTTGACTGGCTGCGCGAAAAAGATAATGGACTAACAGCCGAAACTGATTATGAAAGCATAATTGAAAGCGGTTATAAGGACGGAAAAACCAATTTAAACAAGCAGGAAGCGTATGCACAACTAAAACAAGAATACCAAAAAATAACAATGACGAGAAAAAAAGCGCAGACTGACGGTGCTTTTAGGACAGACTATTTTGTGCCGTATTTAACCTTATTTTCTCAGGAATTTGTTGATACTATGCCAAACGATACATTCTTAAAACCACCATACTGCGCACAATTAAGAATGCTGGTAGATATAGATAAAAATCTGGAAAAATTAGCGTTTGAATACGACGATGCATTTTTAAATGTAAGAACCAGTAGAGCCATAGAACCAGTAAAAACTGCAGCCTTAAAGCAGAGCAGCGCCAATGTTATAATAGAATGCCTTAAAGATCTTGATCGTGACCATGAAATAATAGTTTACGCATATCCTAAAAATACAGCAGGCTCTCCTAAAACGGAATTGCAAACTATTACCGAAAGGAAAATAGCCGGAAAAATTATAGTGCTTAGAAATGACTGGAAGATACGTAAGGAGGAAAAAATTGTGCTTGTTCAGGTAAAAATGATTATAGACGGAAACAAAAAAGAAGTAAAATTTGATTGGAAAGAAGAATTAAACTTGTACAACAGTCTGCACCAGGCACTGATCGTTCCTAAAATAGAAAAAACAATTTTCGATTTGTCTAATAATCCTGATTTTAAGGACAATGGTAAACATATATTAGGGGAATACATAAATTATGGCTTAGAAAAAGACGGGAAAATCTTTGTTTATATTCAACCATTTACTGATTGTAAAACAGCCTTTTTTAATGTAAAAGATCAAAATGCTGGTTTAATAAACGAAAAATACAAAGACTATTTTACGGTTTTTAAGTTTGGGTTAGATGCAAACCTACTAACCGTAACGGGGTCAGTAATAGAAATTGGCATAAAAAACGTATTTATATTTAAACTCGCTGATTTTAACAATACTGCAACCGCCCACGAAACACTGCACGGTCTTGGTTTATGGCATACGCATAAAGGCGACAGTCATCCTGACAAGAAATACACATTTAATGCTAAAACTACAACTAATATTATGAGTTACAGTTATGTTTCTTATTCAAGCTGGCACTGGCAGTGGAAAATTATTAATCCTAATATAAATTAAATAATAATTAAAATGAAAAAATTATTATTCTTTTTATGGGCTGTCCTGCTTTACAGCTGTAACAGCCAATCGCAGTTGGTAAATAAAAAAACAAAAAAAAATATGGAATATTTTAATATAGAGAAATACAAAGAGTGGGAAGTAGATACTGATTGGTCACCCAGTAAATTTTCAAAAAGGTTAAAAAAAGGAAATGATCGTGTGAAAATATTTTTTACTGAAAGAGGCAGTGTTGTTGAGTTAATGAGTGCATTAAATCATTATACTTTATATAAATCATATTTTCCTAACAAAAGTTTAAAAGTTATTGGCAGAAGGTTTTATGATTTTTATATTGGTAAATGGCAGGTTTATGATGAAAATGGAAAGCTTATAAAAGAGGAAGAAGAAGATGCCCCATATAAGTTTTCAGTAGACCAATTAATAAAAAAAAATAAAAAGGAGTATGATTTGGATATAGAAAAGAATACCAAAACAACTATCGTAGATAGATGGCTGGCTCCTGAATTAAACAAAAAACCGTTTTACAGTGTTTCTTTTAGAGGTAAAGAAGGTTCTACAAAATGGGACTATATTTTAGTAGACGGTTCAACAGGAGAGACATTGTTTACCTCTTTTTTTTATTTTGGTGATGAAGAAACATCTTATCCTTTTGGCAGGTATATTGAATCCTTAATAAAGAAAGAAGCAGAAGACAATGCCTACTATAAAAGCTACAAAGGCAAAGATTATACGAAAAAAGAATGGGAAATTTTTGTAGAGAAATTTCACGAAGACTATCAAAAGAACAAAAAACGAAGTTTTTGGGATGATATCTTTAGCCGTTCTACTGATGATTAATTCTGGATTTTTTTATAGAAAAAACTCATTTTAAAATGAAAAAAATACTATTCTTTTTATGGGCTGTTCTGCTTTACGGTTGTAACAGCCAATCACAGCTGTTGAATAAAAAAATAAAAAAACAAAACATGGAATATTTTAATATAGATAAATACAAAGATTGGGAATATGATACAGACTATTTCTCAAATGCAACTTCAAAAAATTTGAAAAAAGACAATGATCGCGTACAAATAGATATTGATGATACGAGTATATTAGTAAAAATATCTAATACGCAAAACAATTATACAATTTACAAAAATTATTTCTTAAATAAAGTTTTAAATTACAGTTTGTTAGAGTTTTATTCATCTGTAATCGGTAAAAAGAGAATTTACGATGAAAAGGGAAAATTGGTTAAAGAAGTAGATAATGATGCTCCCTATAAGTTTTCAATAGACCAATTAATAAAAAAAATAAAAAAGGACTACGATGTGGATATAGAAAAGAAAACTAAAACAACGCACGTAAGAAGATGGCTGTCTTTTGAGTTGAACAATAAGCCATTATATTGCGTTTCTTATGATTTAAAAGATGAATCACAGAAATGGAAATTTGTTTTAGTAGACGGAAATACTGGAGAGACACTATTTACAACATTATTTTATTTTGGTTGTAATGATAATGAAACACTGGACCCCTATAGTCAGTATTTGGTGAATTTAAGAAAAAAAGAAAAAGAAGACAATGCCTATTATAAAAGCTACAAAGGCAAAGATTATACGAAAAAAGAATGGGAAATTTTTGTAGAGAAATTTCACGAAGACTATCAAAAGAACAAAAAACGAAGTTTTTGGGATGATATCTTTAGCCGTTCTACTGATGATTAATTCTGGATTTTTTATATAAAAAACTCATTTTAAAATGAAAAAAATACTATTGTTTTTATGGGCTGTTCTGCTTTACGGTTGTAACAGCCAATCACAGCTGTTGAATAAAAAAATAAAAAAACAAAACAAGGAATATTTTAATATAGATAAATACAAAGACTGGGAATATGATACAGACTATTTCTCAAATGCAACTTCAAAAAAATTAAAAAAAGACAATGATCGTGTAAAAATAAGTATTGATGATACGAGTATATTAGTAACAATGTCTAATACGCAAAACAATTATACAATTTACAAAAATTATTTCTTAAATAAAGTTCTAAATTACAGTTTGTTAGAATTTTATTCATCTGAAATCGGTAAAAAGAGAATTTACGATGAAAAGGGAAAATTGGTTGAAGAAGTAGATAATGATGCTCCCTATAAGTTTTCAATAGACCAATTAATAAAAAAAATAAAAAAGGACTACGATGTGGATATAGAAAAGAAAACTAAAACAACGCACGTAAGAAGATGGCTGTCTTTTGAGTTGAACAATAAGCCATTATATTGCGTTTCTTATGATTTAAAAGATGAATCACAGAAATGGAAATTTGTTTTAGTAGACGGAAATACTGGAGAGACACTATTTACAACATTATTTTATTTTGGTTGTAATGATAATGAAACACTGGACCCCTATAGTCAGTATTTGGTGAATTTAAGAAAAAAAGAAAAAGAAGACAATGCCTATTATAAAAGCTACAAAGGCAAAGATTATACGAAAAAAGAATGGGAAATTTTTGTAGAGAAATTTCACGAAAACTATCAAAAGAACAAAAAACGAAGTTTTTGGGATGATATCTTTAGCCGTTCTACTGATGATTAATTCTGGATTTTTTTATAGAAAAAACTCATTTTAAAATGAAAAAAATACTATTCTTTTTATGGGCTGTTCTGCTTTACGGTTGTAACAGCCAATCACAGCTGCTGAATAAAAAAATAAAAAAACAAAACAAGGAATATTTTAATATAGATAAATACAAAGACTGGGAATATGATACTGATTGGTTTTCAGATAAAACTTCAAAATTTTTAAAAAAGGAAAGTAATCGAGTAGAAATTAGTTTTTATAATAGTGGGATAAAGGTTTCTTTGAGTAATATAAACACACGGTATGAAAAAGTTAAAGGCTTTTCAAATCTTACAAAAGGATTAATAATTGAAAGTAATAATTTCTATAATTTTCGTATTGGCAAAGATATATACTATGATGAAAACGGTAGAGTTACTAAAGAAGTAGATAATGATGCTCCCTATAAGTTTTCAATAGACCAATTAATAAAAAAAATTAAAAAGGACTATGATGTGGATATAGAAAAGAAAACTAAAACAGTGCACGTAAGAAGATGGCTGTCTTTTGAGTTGAACAATAAGCCATTATATTGCGTTTCTTATGATTTAAAAGATGAATCACAGAAATGGAAATTTGTTTTAGTAGACGGAAATACTGGAGAGACACTATTTACAACATTATTTTATTTTGGTTGTAATGATAATGAAACACTGGACCCCTATAGTCAGTATTTGGTGAATTTAAGAAAAAAAGAAGCAGAAGACCATGCTAATTAAAAATAATGGACTCAGAAACAAAAAATATGCCGGAAAAAATAACCGAAAAAGCAATTTTAATCTGCGATAAAGGAGCAAAACCCAGCGAACTAAAAGTAACAAGTCAGGATTTTTGTATGGCTGCAAACAAGTTAATTGCAACAGAAAACGATAAGAAGGCAGATACCAATATACCTAACTTTACTGCATGTGCTGTTACACGAAGCCAGTGCAGTCCTGCACCCATTAAATGGGAAAAAACAGCTGAAAAAGACACTATTAACGATTTTAAAATTCTTACCAGCGAATCTACTTGCCAATGCAGTATTGGCGGTAAAATATCAGTTCAGTTTAAAGGTCATAACGAAAAACATGAATTAATTGTTTAAATGTTTCTTTTGGAAACAGCCAAAAAATTGGAGCAGACAAATGTTACGTTTTATGCGTTTAAACAACAGAAACCGTAAAATTATTTGCGGTTTTTTTTATGCTTTTAAATTCCTCCGTATCTCAAAGTCGATCCTAAAATAAGCATTGTAACTCCAATTAAAGTAACGGAAATAATTAACACCGCCATTTTCTTTATATTGAATTCGTTTAGATTTGGAATGATCCTGAATTGGGCAATCAGAGCGCATATTATAGTAAGAAAGAGAAGTAACAGCTTAGCAGAAACTATTTTTTCAAAACTGCCGGAAAATGTAAACCAGATATCGATTGTAACGCCAAAATCATATGCCATCCAGATTCCGGTAATGACAAGCGTAATAAGCGATGACATGCCGAGAGTTTCGAACTTTCTTTCAAAATTTAAAATAATATTGGGGTCTTTTTTCCTTAAAGCCGAAGGCAGAAAAACAATACTAAGCGTAAGATGTCCGCCAACCCAGATTGAGGCTGCCAGAAGGTGAATTATTAAAATAAAATGGTGAAGTGTCATAATACAATATTTTAGAAGAAAGCGTTAAAAAACAGTAGTGTATTATTATTCCCTAAAAATGACGTTTATTTTTGAGGCTGAGCAATTCTCAGATTTCAACAGCCTTTCAGAATGTCCTAAACTGCCAATCGTGGGAACGTTATTCATAAAATACTGCACATAATAATTTCCTTTGTAATTCAGGTTTTCGAGATATTTGGTCATTTTTAAAAACTGTGTTGGGGTTATAAGTGCTGAATGAAGCGTAGTCCGAATTTCAAACGGAATGGAGGAATTCATTAAAAGTTTCAGACTTTCTTCAAATTCAGGAAATAGGTTAGATTGAGTTATGGTTTTAAAAGTTAAAGGCAGGGATTTAAAATCTAAAGCGGCGTAATCGATTAGCTTTTGATCGATCAGTTTTTTTAAAACAGCTGGTTTTGAGCCGTTAGTGTCAATTTTTACAATAAATCCTAAGGCTTTTATTTCTTCAATAAACGGAATAAGATTTTTATGAATAGTACATTCACCGCCGCTTAAAACGACTCCGTCTAATAATCCAATTCGGGATTTTAGAAAATTAAGAATGTTTTCAAAGTCCAGTTTTCCTTTCCCCAAAACAATATCCGGATTGTAACAATACGAACACCGCATATTACAGCCCGCAAACCACACAATGCAGGCTGCTCTATCCGGGTAGTCTAATAAGGTAAAAGGGGTTATGCTGTAAACAGCTTTATTAGACCATAATTTCTTTGAAATGTGTTCGCTGCTGATGTTCGCCTTTTTTTCCAATGTTAAAACTTTCTACAGGCCTGTGATAGCCCATTACTCTCGTGTATACTAAACATTTGCTTCTTTTAGCATTTAGTTTTTTAGGAATTTCATGAGACATTGTTTTCATATAGTATAGTTTTTTGGTTATTTTCATTTAACAATATTTCATCGCATTTTGGGCAGTATTCATGCTCGCCGTCCAGATATCCGTGAATTGGGCAGATACTGAAAACTGGTGTTACCGTTATATAAGGCAGTTTAAAATTAGTCAGTACTTTTTTTACGAAGTTTTTACACGCAGCAGAGCTGCTTATTTTTTCTCTCATATACAAATGCAGAACGGTGCCGCCGGTATATTTACATTGTAAAGCGTCCTGAAGCAGTAAAGCTTCAAACGGATCATCTGTATGATCTACCGGAATCTGCGAACTGTTTGTGTAATAAATATTTTCTCCATGTCCGGCCTGCAGGATTTCTGGAAAACGTTTTTTATCTTCTTTGGCAAAACGATAGGTAGTTCCTTCTGCGGGAGTAGCTTCCAGATTGTATAAATTTCCGGTTTCTGCCTGAAATTCTTTCATTCTCGAACGGATGTAATCTAAAATTTCCTCAGCAAAATGAATTCCTGAACTTGTTGTAATATCTTGTTTTCCATCAGTAAAATTGAGTACCATTTCATTCATTCCGTTTACGCCAATGGTGGAAAAGTGGTTTCTAAAATGTGACAAATAGCGCTGTGTATAAGGATACAAACCACGGTCGTACATCTTTTGAATAAAGATTCTCTTTTTCTCCAAAGTCGATTTGGCAATCTGAAGCAGATCATTTAAATGATCGAATAAGTTTATAATATTTCCTTTATACAGATATCCCAAACGCGCCATATTAATGGTTACGACGCCAATACTGCCTGTCATTTCTGCACTTCCAAAAAGACCATTTCCTCGTTTTAATAATTCGCGCAGATCAAGCTGTAAACGACAGCACATACTTCTGACAGCGTTGGGTTTGTAAGCTTCGGGATTTTCGATTTTGTTTCCATTTTCATCTAAAATATACTGGCTTCCAATAAAATTCTGAAAATAAGAAGACCCTATTTTAGCTGTATTTTCAAACAATAAATCGACATTTTCGCCTTCCCAGTCAAAATCCTCCGTAATGTTTACAGTTGGAATAGGGAAGGTAAAAGGCTGTCCATTGGTGTCGCCTTCTGTCATGATGGTATAATATGCCTTATTGATTAGGTTCATTTCGTTTTGGAAATCGGCATATTTTAAATCAGTCAGTTTAGTGACACCTCTTTTTTTAGCTTTATAAACCAGTTCAGGATCATCTGAATACAGAAACAAATGTTCGTCATTTCTTGTCGGAATCTGTTCTTTAAGATCGTTTGGCACATTCCAGTCTAAGGTTATATTCGTAAAAGGAGATTGTCCCCATCTTGCCGGAACATTGAGGTTGTAAACAAAACTTCGAATGCCTTTTAAAACCTCATCGTAAGAAAGCTGATCCTTAAAAACATAAGGAGCGAGATACGTATCAAAAGAACTGAAAGCCTGAGCGCCCGCCCATTCGCTTTGCAGAATTCCCAGAAAATTTGCCATCTGCCCCAAAGCTTCCCTAAAATGTGAAGGAGGTCTGCTTTCTACACGGCCGCGAACGCCGTTGAAACCTTCGTTTAAAAGAACACGTAAACTCCATCCGGCACAATATCCCGTAAGGCAGTCCAGATCATGAATGTGAATATCTCCGTTTCGGTGTGCGGCGCCTTCTTCTTTAGTATAAATTTTATCGAGCCAGTAATTGGCAATAATTTTACCGGCAGTATTGCTTACTAAACCGGCATTTGAGTACGATGTATTGGCATTGGCATTAATACGCCAGTCAGATTGATTGATGTATTCTTCAACCGTTTGTGTGCTGTCTACATACGTTGTATCTTCGTTTAGGCCGTTAATATGTTCTCTCTGGAGTTTTCGGGTATGGCGATAGATAATAAAGGAACGCATGGTTTTAAAATAACCGTTTTCAAAAAGCACACGTTCTATACTATCCTGAATCTCCTCAACAGGCCACGAATATTTTGATTCGAGTCCGTTTAGAACGATTTTCAGAATTTTTTTATCCATCGGCAGATTGACGCTTTTAAAAGCTTTCTGGATGGCATCCTGAATTTTATAAGCTTCAAAAGGTTTATAATCTCCGTTTCGTTTGATCACATATTTTTCCATGATATTTATAATTTAAGGCACTTGCTCAAAGTTTTTTTCAAGCATAATTGCTTTAGGAAACAGTATATTGTTTTCCATGTGAATATGCTTGTGCAGATTCATTTCAAAATCTTCCAGCATCGAAAATGCTGCTTTGTAAGTATTGCAGGCTTCTGCCGGCGGCACATAATTATTGGTCAATGCCGCAATTTTTCTAAAACGCTGTCCTTCTGCGGCATGTTCTTCTTTCATCATGATGACCTGATTTTCAATGCTTCCAAACGGAGTAGTTTCAACAGAAAATCCTTTGCTTTGGGCTCTTTTCATTTGAATGATGAACGGAAACATTACGCGTTCTTCTTTTTCCATGTGTTCTTCAAGGTCTAAAGATGATGCTTTGAAAATTTTATATATTTCGAACAATTCAGGAAACGTTTCGCCATATACATTGCATAATTTATGTAAGTACTGAAGCAGTAGTGGCGTTTTTTCTTTTATGTATCGATGATGGGTTTTTATAATATAATCAGTCAAAAGGTCTAACGGCCAGGATTTATAGTCAAAAGATTGGTTAGCGGCCTGAGTTTTGGCTTCTTCAAGTTTTTCAATTAAAACAGCTTCGGGAATGTCTCTTTTTTTGCAGACTTCTTCTATAGTGCGGTGGCCTTTGCAGCAAAAATCGATATTGTATTTTGTAAAAATTGCTGCTGTTCTAAAATCATTTGCCGCGATCTCGCCAATTGTAGTTTTACTGGTTATTTTCATAATATTGGTTTTTAGTTTAAAGACAAAATATATGGGGTTTTTCTTTTTTTGCAGTGTTTAATAATAATTAAGGCCACGGTAAGCATATTAGAAAATTCTATAAACGGAATTGTAATTTCCTGACCGTGTATAAGGGTTTCGGCTGCACTTTTAATCAATTTTATTTTTTGAATTGCATAATCGGTATTGCGTTCTTCGCTGGAATAAAAATTGGTTATAAGGGCCTGTATTTCTTTTTTTAAAATTAAAAAGGCAGCATAATCTGTTTTAATTTCCGAATCGGGAAATTTTGGTATAAGCAGTTTTGATGAAAACTGAAACGAATCTATTGTTTTGTCTATATTCTCTGATGCCTGATGCGCAAATACCAAAGCTTCGAGCAGGGAATTAGAAGCCAGACGGTTTTTTCCGTGTAGTCCCGTTCTGGCGCATTCGCCAACCGCATATAAATTAGGAATTATTGTTGCTCCATTGCGGTCCACTTTTATGCCGCCACATTGATAATGTGCTGCAGGAACTGTTGGAATCAAATCTTTTTCAGGAAACAATCCCTGTTCATTGCAATGTGCTGTTATAGCGGGAAACTTTTTATAGAAAGCTTTTTTATCTAAATGCCTGCAATCGAGATACACATGTTTTTTTTGGGTTTCATGCATTTCTTTATGAATGGCGTGTGAAACAATATCACGTGTAGCTAGTTCGCCTCTTGAATCGTATTTAAATAAAAACCTTTTTTGGTCTTCATTTACTACATAAGCGCCAAAACCTCTAACGGCTTCTGAAATTAAAAAGAGCTGACTTTTTTTGCCAGTGTACAAAGCTGTAGGATGAAACTGTATGTACTGCATATCTTCAATTTCTACGCCTGCACGCGCCGCAATGGCAATTCCGTCTCCGGTTGCAATTTCAGGATTGGTTGTGTTTTCAAAAAGAGTTCCGCATCCTCCTGTGCTTAATATTATTGATCTGGCGCGGATATATTTTATTTTGTTTTCGTTTTTATCATAAAAAAAAGCGCCTGTACAATGTGTCTCATTTTCTTTTGTTTCGGTATTTAAATCTACAACCTGATAATTTTCGAATAATTTTATGTTGGGCAGTTCTGTTATAATATGGAGCAGCTTTTTTTCTATTTCTAAACCAGATCTGTCTTTGTGGTGCAGAATTCTATGCTGGGAATGTCCACCTTCTAAACCTAAATCCCATTGACCGTTTTGATTTTTATCAAAAGAAGTCCCAATTTCAATTAATTCTTTTAACCTTTCCGGTGCCTGCTGTATTACCATTTTTACAATTTCCTCATCGCAATGTCCGCCTCCTGATTTTAATGTATCTTTTATATGCTGCTCAAAACTATCCTGTAAATGATTGGTTACAACGGCAATTCCGCCTTGTGCAAGCTGTGTATTAGTGTTTCCTGCTGTTTTCTTTGTCATAATCATAATCGATAAATCAGGACGTTTTTTTGCTGTTTTCATAGCAAGAAATAACCCCGAAATACCAGAACCTACTATAAGTATATCTGTTTTAAGCATTTTCTTTGTTTTTAAGTTTAAGACAATTCAAGCATTCTTTGTATAGGTTTCAGTGCTTCGATCCTTAACGGTTCGCTTACCAGGATTTCCGGGCTTTCGTTTTTCAGACACCAATACAATTTTTCAAGAGTATTGACTTTCATGAAAGCACATTCGCTGCAGGCGCAAGTGTTATCTTCTGTGGAAGGAGCCGGAATCAGCGTTTTTTCGGGTACCGCTTTTGACAGCTCATGCAGGATACCGGCTTCTGTAGCCACAATGAAAACGGCAGCAGGATCCGTTTTAATAAAATTAATAATGCCGGAAGTAGAGCCAATGTAATGTGCTGCTTTTAAGATATGACTTTCAGATTCCGGATGTGCCGCAATTTTTGCGTTTGGATTTTTATTGTAAATTTCGACTAGTTTATCCAGCGAAAAGGCTTCGTGAACTACACAAGATCCATCCCAGAGGATGAGTTCGCGTTGTGTTTCTTTTTTTAAATAACTGCCTAAATTTTTATCGGGTGCAAAAATGATTTCTTTATCAGAAGGAATAGAACTAATAATTTTTGCTGCGTTTGACGAAGTGCAGACCAAATCGCTCATAGCCTTTATTTCGGCAGAACAGTTGATGTAAGTTACGACAACATGATCAGGATATTTTTTTTTAAATAATTTAAAATCTTTAGGATCGCAGCCGTCAGCGAGAGAACATCCTGCGTTAAAATCCGGAAGTACGACTTTTTTGTCCGGATTTAATATTTTGGCTGTTTCTGCCATAAAATGAACTCCGGCAAAAACAATAATATCGGCATTTGTATTTTGTGCTTTTTTTGATAATTCAAGACTGTCTCCAATAAAATCTGCTATTTCCTGAATTTCCTCATTTTGATAATAATGAGCCAGAATTACTGCATTTTTTTCTTGTTTTAAGCGGATGATTTCCTGTGTCAAAAAATTTTTGTCCATTATTAAAGTCTTGTTTTTTCAACAGCTAAGCCCATTTTCAGGAATACTGCTGTTGAGAAAGTTTGTGGTTTTTATTGAATTTGTTTTTCGAAATGCTGTTAAGCTAATTTTGATATGGTAAATGTAGTATCATCAAATTTTTCAAATTATGATTCCAGTCATACTGTTTTACATTTATTTTTTTATTGTAGAAGTAAACCTTTTGAAATCAATGTTTTTTAAAAGGATATGATTACAATCATACTTTATGATCTATTAGTTTTGGATTTTTGATCTAAAGTTTTCTAAAGTTTGGAAATAGAAAGAAATTAAAAACAAGGATATGAAAACCGATATTAAAAATAAGGAGGATATCAAGGTATTGGTAGATGCTTTTTATCACAAAATTCAAACTGACGAAACGATTGGTTATTTGTTTACCAAAATAGCTGTTGTGAATTGGGAAAAACACCTCCCGATTATGTATGATTTTTGGGATAATATTCTTTTTCATACCGGAAATTTTGATGGAAACCCAATGATGAAACACAGAATATTGAATGAAAAGAGTACTTTGTATGAAGCTCACTTTAAGCACTGGACTACATTATGGAGTACAACGGTAGATGATTTATTTGAAGGAGAGAAGGCCGATGAGGTAAAAATAAGAGCCAAAAATATTGCAAAAGCAATGATGAATAAAGTGATTAATTAAAGAAAACGGGATTCCTAAAGGTTCCCGTTTTTCATTTGAATGTTATTAAGCTGAATTAATAATTTTCTTTAACCTTTGCAAAGAAAGAAAAACCAATTTTTTAGAAATATGATTTGAATCATACTTTGTTATTTTGAAATGGTTGTAAAGGGAATATGCTTTAATAAAATAATTTATGATTAATTATTTCTATTTTTTTGTTTTTATTCATTATTGAAATAGTTCTAATAACGGTTTCTACACGCAGTCCGGTAAAATCTGCAATCTCCTGTCTTGTATAAGGAATTTTCATTTTCTGAGAAGGTTTGCTGTTGTGCTGTCTTTTTAAATTATCCAGAAAATATTGAATGCGGTATTCTGGTTTGTGATTTATTATATTTTTTGAGAAAACAATTTTATTGTAAATTTTCCATGCAAATAGTTTTAAAACCCTTGATTGTATTTCAGGATTTTCTTCAAGCAGCGAAAAAAAATTGGTTTTTGATAGTTTTAAAATTACACAGTCGGTTTGAGCTTCTGCAGAAGCAGGGTAGGGCTGCTCAATAAATAAGGGCGGTTCTCCAAAACTATTTCCTTCATTAAAAATACCAATTGTAAGATCTTTGCCGTCTTCATTGGTATAACTCATTTTAACGGTTCCTTCTAAAATTTGATAATAGGAAAGGGGCTGGTCATTCTCGAAAAAGATGACGGCATGTTTTGGGACTTTTTTTGCAACGGCTCCCCAGGTGTAAAGTAAATCAGTATCAATATGCATTTGTCGACAATTGCTGCAATTAAAATGATTAAGGATCATTCTTTTTTAAACTCCAATATATTTTGTAGTGTTACAGCAAAGAAAAGTATTCACCTAAAATTAAAATATGATAAATGTTAGGTTTTGAGAACTTTAAATTTTGAAACGGGCTTATAAAAAAAAGCTGCTCAAAATTAACTGAGCAGCTTTTTATTAATCAGCAGTAATTAACGAATTGCAAATCTTAATTTTAAACCGTAAGAAACCAATCTCATGTTTCTTGCAATACCAGAATCAAATACGCTGTTGTATTGTAAATCTACAGGTAATTCTGCATTGTATTGAACAAGATTTTTGCTGTCTTTTTTGTCGTAAATATCATTTAAGCCATAGTCCAGATAAGCTCCAATATAGATTGAATTTCTGTTTCCTAATTCTTGTTTTAAACCTGTCTCAAAAGTTGCTGAATACGAAACTTTTGTGTCAAGGTCTCTTTCAGAAGTTTTTAGGTCATTTACGTTGGCAAATCCGGCAAATGCAGGACTAAATAGTTCTACATTATACTGTGGATAATAACCGCTTGTAGTACTGTTTCCTATAGTTGACTGATAAGTACCGCTTGAAGCAAATCCTATTTTAGCTCCGGCAGAAACATAAAGCTTAGAGGTTCCCGGAGTTTCAAACTGAATGTTGATAGGAACATTAATATAAGTCAGTTTTTGTTCTTCTCTATAATTACTAAGCCTGTATCTAAACTGAAAAGCTTCATTTTCTGCATCGACAGTGTTGTACTGCCCGTAAATAAAGTTAGACTTTGAGTCAGATGTATAGGTTTGGTATTCAACTCCAACACCTAAACTCAAACCTTCATTTAAATAGTAAGAATAACGAAGACCTGCATTGATACCGTTTCCGGGAACGTATTCTACTCCGGCAGATTTTATAAATGAAAACGGACCGCCCAATGAAATCGAAAACTCCTGTTTTTTATCCTGACCATAACTTTGAGATGCTGCAAAAAATGCGGTTATAATGGCGAGTGATTTGATATATTTTTTCATCTTAAATTTTATTATGCCGGCACTGCTTTTAGAGTGCCGGCAGGTTTATCTATTTTACAATTACTTTGAAAGATTTTTTTACATTAGGAGTTTCAAGAACTACCATAAGTATATTACTCTCGATTGTTTGAGGTAATTGTATCTCAGTTAATGCTGATGAAGATTGAACCGTTTTAATCAATTGGCCAGAAACTGAGTAAAGGCTGATCTGCATGTTATTTAATTCTTCCTGAGGGAAATCAGCTTCAACAGTGATTGCTTTTCCAGTTTGAATTGGGTTTGGATACAGCTTAGCCTGAAGTGAGTTGGTAAGTGTAATTCTGCCAGAACAAGTCTGTAATACTTTACCATCTTTTGTTGTCATTTTTACGCTGTAATCAGCTGTAGGGTCTAAAGTTGTACTCAAACTTTCGCTTACAGAATAATATTGACCAGTTCCTATCAATTGTCCGTTTTTAAACCATTGGTAAGCTACAAATTCGTAACCTCCGTTTGTTGCCGGATTATTGTTTACAAGAAGTACATTGTTAAATTTCTGACGAACGATATCGAAGAATCCGAATGGTTTTTCAACAGTAATTGCATACGTTGCAGATAAACTTCCGTCTTCTGATTTAATGGTCACGTTTTGAGTATAAATTCCAGGTTTTGGAGTTTGAATCGTGAAATTAGCAGAAGGAGAAATTACAGCATTTGATTCGTTTACAATTGAAACAGCCGGATTGTTCTCAGCACATGACATTACGTGTGTAATGGCTTTTCCTGGATTTTCGAATACTTTTGTTCCTATTGTAATTCTCTTAACATCAATATTGTTGTTAAGGATTACCAATAATTGTGAAACATCTGCTGCAGGAAGATAATTAGCATTTCCAGCCTGATGTGCTGTAATGGTAACTTCTCCAGATCGCAGCATATTTACAACACCAGCCGCAGAAATATTTGCAGGAGGCAGAGCAGAAGTATAATTAAAAGTATAATCTACTGGTAAATTTGAACTTGCTGCTGCAGTTAAATTAAAAGTATTATTTGCTCCTAGTGTTTTAACCGGAATAGCACTAAACGTAATTGTTTGTGGTGCTTTATTAATAGTCAGGTTTGCAGTTAGCGTTATTTGAGAACAGTTAGGCGAACTTGCAGCAGGAGTTATTACAGCTGTTACAGTGTAAGTTCCAGCATTTACAGATGTGTTATTTGCAGAGTAAGCTACAGCAGCTCCAGTTGGAAGATTTGCAACCTGTAGAGGATGAGCATTTCCATCGTAAGTTACTGATGCATTACTGAAAGTAACTAAATCAAGAGGTGAAGCTAATACTTTTACAGTTTGAGTCTGAGTAGTAACATTTCCGTTTCCATCATTGTATGCCCATGTAATAGTATAAGTTCCTGTTGCATTATAAGTTAAAGGATCAGTTGTAGTTGCGCTTATTGTTCCTGCACAATTATCTGTTGCAGTTGGAATCGCAATTTCTGATGCTAAAACTGAGCAGTAATTTGTAATCTCCGGTAAAACAGCCACATTAGGTACTGGTGCTGTTACATCTGGAGTTGTACCAATAGTAACTGATTGAGTTGTAAAACATCCGTTTGAATCTGTCACGGTAACTGTATACGTATTTGGACTTAATCCTGAAGCTGTTGCCGCAGTTCCTCCTGATGGAGACCATGAATAAGTATAAGAAGAAGTTCCTCCAGAAGCTGTTACAGCAGCCGTTCCGTCGCTTGCACCGTTACATGAAACATCAGTTTTAGATATTGATGCTGTTAAAAGAGCAGGCTGTGCAATAGTTACAGATGCTGTTGTTTGACATGTATTAGCATCAGTAATTGTTACGGTATAAGTTCCGGCAGCAAGACCTGTTGCAGTTGCCGCAGTTCCTCCAGAAGGAGCCCATAAATAAGTGTATGTTCCTGTTCCTCCAGTTACATTTACTGTTGCTGATCCGTTTGAACCACCGTTACAAGAAACATCAGTTTTAGATGTTGTTGAACTAAGTGCAGCTGGTTGAGTTATAGTAAAGTTTTGTGTTGTAGTACATAAATTACTATCTGTAACTGTTACAGTATAGTTTCCGGCAGCAAGACCACTCGCTGTTGCTCCAGTTCCGCCAGAAGGTGACCAAGAATAAGTATATCCCCCTGTTCCTCCTGAAGCCGTAACACTTGCAGTTCCGTTAGCACCTCCATTACAAGAAACATTGGTCTGTGTATTTGAAGTTATAGCAAGAGCAGCCGGCTCTGTTATGGTAAAGCTTTTAACAATAGAACAACCATTTGCAGAAGTAATCGTTACTGAATAATTACCGGCAGTTAGATTAGTTGCTGTATCAACAGAACCTCCGAAAGGAGCCCAAACATAAGTAAAAGGTCCAGGTGCACCGCTGGCAATTACGCCTGCAGATCCAGTATTTGTTCCATTACATAAAACATTAGTTTGAAATGTTGAAGCAACAAGTGTATTAGTTGTCGTAATAGTAAAGTTTTTTGTTAAAGTACATCCGTTAGCGTCTGTAATTACTACACTATGGTTTCCTGCTGGCAACCCTGTTACAACTGATGTAGTCGCTCCTGATGGTGACCATAAGTAACTATAAGAAGGAGTACCTCCAGATACATTTACTGCTGCCTGACCACCTGTTGAACAAGTTGCATTGATCTGGCTTTGTGTTGCGCTTAATGCAGAAGGCTGCATAATTGTGAAGCTTTTTGTAACTGAACATCCATTAGCATCTGTTATTGTGCAAGTGTAAACCCCTACAGTTAATCCTGTGGCAGTTGCAGCAGTTCCTCCCGAAGGAGACCATGAGTAAGTATAGTTTGGTGTTCCGCCTGTTGGAATA
The DNA here is from genome assembly GCF_028736135.1 of Flavobacterium sp. KACC 22758. NCBI lineage: Bacteria > Pseudomonadati > Bacteroidota > Flavobacteriia > Flavobacteriales > Flavobacteriaceae > Flavobacterium > Flavobacterium sp. KACC 22758. The sequence goes on along the minus strand of NZ_CP117878.1, from coordinate 3,190,494 downwards.
ACTGTCGCTGTACCTGTAGCACCGCCGTTGCAAAGTACGTCAGTTTGTGATTGAGTTGCTGTAAGAGCAGCAGGCTGTGTAATAGTAAAACTTTGTGTAGCTTGACAATTGTTTGCGTCTGTAACTGTTACTGTGTAAGTTCCTACTGCCAAACCTGATGCTGTAGCTGCAGTTCCTCCCGTAGGTGACCAAGAATAAGTGCGTGCACCTGTTCCTCCTGTAACGGCTACAGTTGCAGTACCGTTTGTACCTCCATTACAAGAAACATTGTTTTGAGAACCAACGCTTGCAACTAGAGCGGCAGGTTGTGTAATTGTAAAGGTTTGTGTAGTCTGACATGCATTAGCATCCGTAACCGTTACGGTATATGTTCCTGCAGAAAGACCACTTGCTGTAGCGTTTGTACCTCCAGATGGAGCCCAAGAATAGGTGTATCCAGGAGTTCCTCCAGTCACTGCTACAGTTGCAGTTCCGTTAGCGCCTCCATTACAAGAAACATTATTTTGTGAACCAAAAGCTGCTGTAAGTACTGCTGCCGGCTGTGTAAGTGTAAAGCTTTGCGTTGCCTGACAATTGTTAGCATCCGTAACTGTTACAGTATATGTTCCAGCAGAAAGACCTGTAGCTGTAGCTGCAGTTCCTCCAGAAGGAGCCCAAGAATATGTATATCCACCAGCACCTCCTGCAGCCGTTACAGTTGCAGATCCTGTAGCTCCACCACGACAAGCTATGTTAGTTTGTGCTAATGGAGTCGCAGTTAAAGCTGCAGCTGGTTCAGTAATTGTAAAAGATTGTGTAGTCTGACATGCATTTGCATCCGTAACTGTTACCGTATAAGTTCCGGCAGTAAGTCCTGTAGCTGTAGCCGCAGTTCCTCCAGAAGGAGACCAAGAGTAAGTGTAACCTGGCGTTCCGCCTGCAGCAGTTACAGTTGCAGATCCGGTTGCGGCTCCACGACATAAGATATTATTTTGTAATCCCGCAGTTGCACTTAAAGCGACCGCAGGCTCAGTTATGATAACTGTTGCAGTAGTCTGACAATTGTTAGCATCAGTAACAGTTACTGTATAAGTTCCGGCTGTAAGTCCTGAAGCTGTAGCTGCAGTACCTCCAGAAGGAGCCCATGAATAGGTGTAACCCGGAGTTCCTCCTGTTACTGTTACTGTACCACTACCGTTTGAACCTCCATGACAGCTAACATTGTTAACTGTGCCTTGAGCAGCAGCTAAAACTGGTGGTTGAGTTAAAGTAAAGTTTAATACTTTTTCGCATAAAATAGCATCTTTAATACTCACACTGTAGTTACCAGCTGTTAAATTGCTGATTGAAGAACTAGTTGCTCCATTTGACCATAGGTAAGTATAAGTTCCTATGCCGCCATTTGGAGTAACAGATATAGAGCCGGTAGACCCTCCGTTACAGGCAATATTAGTCTGAGCTGAAGATGCCAGAATATTAGATACTTTTAATGTACCAGAGTTAGAAGTGGCAGCAGGAGTACAACCTCCTGAAGCAACTAAACGGTATTGGTAATTATTAAGTGCTGCAGTTGCTCCTGTTATTGTAAGCGTTGCTGTAGTTGCTCCAGAATATGGGGCACCATTCGTAATGTTATTAAAACCAGAACCTGTATTTACCTGCCATTGATAACCAGTGGCATTCGAAGCAGTCACGCTGAAAGTAGTGTTTGAGCCAACACAAATAGAACTATCTGCCGGCTGTGCTGTTATAGCTGGTGCTACATTAATTGTTAAAGCAGCATCGTTTGAAGTAGCATCTGGTGTACATGAACCTGTTGCAATTACTCTGTAAAGATAACCGCTCATTCCTGCAGTTGCTCCTGTAATAGTAAGAGTTGCAGTGGCTGCTCCAGTGTAAACACCTCCATTTGTAATATTTGTAAAACCAGAACCTGTATTTACCTGCCACTGATATCCTACAGCATTTGAAGCTGCAACAGCGAAAGAGGTATTAGCTCCTGCACAAATTGTACTTGAAGAAGGCTGTGCTGTAATAGACGCAGCTACATTAATATTTAGTGCAACGCTGTTTGAATTAACGGTAGGACAAGTTCCTGATGCCGCTAATCTATAAAGGAATCCGTTCATTCCCGCAGTAGCTCCTGTAATTGAAAGCGTTGAGGTAGCTGCACCAGAATAAACACCTCCGTCTGTAATATTAACAAAACCAGAACCGGTATTTTCCTGCCATTGATATCCTGTTGCGTTTGAGACTGCAGCAGTAAAAGTTGCATTGCCTCCTGCACAGGTTCCTGCCGCTGCAGGCTGTGTTCCAAAACTTATAGTATTCATGCTTCCTGTTACGGCAACATTTTTAGTTACTATTCCAGTAGAAGAAATAGTAATATTACCAGAAGGTGTTCCTGTGGCTGAAGCCGCTAAACGAACATAAATTGTTTTAGTAGTGACAACTCCTGATGAAGGAACATACGATATATTATTAGTATAAATTCCTCCTGCCGATGTTGATATTTCAAAGCCGGCTGGGGCTGCAAGATCAAGATTAGCTGTTAAACCTCCTGCTTGTACAGTAAAACTCTGTTCTGTAGAGGCACCACCGCAGCTTGAAAAAGCACTTAAAGAGATTACAGATACAACAGAGCCTCCTGGCTGTGCTATATTTACGGTTTGAGTTGTACTACAGCCGCCTAATCCATTTGGAGTGCTGTCTGTAATAGTTACTGTATAAGTTCCTGCACTAAGCCCTGATGCTGTTGCACCAGTTCCACCAGAAGGAGACCATGAATAGAAATAAGGAGCAGTACCTCCTGAAACACTAAGAGTAGCTGAACCATTATTACCTCCATAAACACTTACATTACTTTGTGATTGTATAGAAGGTGCTATGGCAGTTGGCACAGTTAAATTCGCTTCATTCGAAGTTGCTGTTCCAGTTCCTGTAGCAACACATCGATATTTGTAGTTGTTCATTCCTGCGGCTGCTCCTGTAATAGTAAGAGTTGCAGTAGTTGCTCCAGAATAAACACCTGCATTTGTAATATTTGCAAAACCAGCACCTGTATTTACCTGCCATTGATAACCAGTGGCATTAGTAGCAGCAACAGTAAAACTTGTATTAGCTCCCGGACATATAAGTTTGTCAAGAGGATTAAGTGTAATAGTCGTAGGTGTGCTTAAAAATGGTTTACGAGAAGGCAGTTCAAGAGTAGCTGCTGAAAGATTCCAGTTTGCCTGATTCATTACGGCAGTTCTAATTTCTGCTATTGTACTTAGCGGAGAACTTAGTGTATTGTCAAATCTTCCAACACCAGCTACTACATTACCAGGGAGAGTTCCTGTATAGAAAGCACTTGTACCTCCAATAAGACCACCAGTGCCTGTTTTTAAAGTAGAGCTATTTGAACCGTTTGCACATCCGGTATCCCATGCTGCTGTTGTAGTTCCTGATGGGCAATAGTAAAAATGTATACCGGCAACAAGTACAACGCCAGCGTCAGAAGGATTGCCAGAACCTCCCTGAAATGCATAAATCTGATCTCCGGCAGCAGTCAAAACAAGTCCATTTGGCATTGTTCCGTTATTTACTACTAAAGAACCGTTTGCGGTTAAAGTACCATTAGACTGATTGTAGGTAAAGGCACTTAATCCTTTTATATGCACCTCTGTTCCTGCTAGAATTGTACTGCCCACTGTCCATGTAACAGTACCTTCTAAACTACTGGCTGGCCACCAGGTTGTGTCTGAAAAGTATCCTCTGTCCGTAAAACGAATTACCGTATTAGCATCTAGAGTTTTAAGGCAGACAAAACTAAATTCATCGCCTAATGCATTGGCATAAGTACCATCATATCCGGTAAAAAGGATATCACCGGCAGCCAGTGTGGTCTGTGAGTTACTTAAATAACTCTGCAAAAATATCCCTAAAAATAGGGCAATATTTAAGCATTTTTTAATTTGAGAGTAAAAATGTTTCATAATAAAGTTAGTTAAATTATAAAGAGGCAAATTGTTCGCCATTTTTTATACCAAAAGCGAGCAATTTGTGCCCACTCATAAAGCCTTCTTCTGTATAAACAGTATTTATACGAAGTTGTGTATTATTATAACATTGTATTATTAAGCCTTTGTTTTCATCTATTTCTAAAATAGTTCCCGGAGGTTTTGTGCTGCTTAAAGGTGAATTGGTTTGAGAAACTTCCAGTAAGCGTATATTCAGACCATTCCATTGTGTATAAGCACCTTTATTCCACGGATTGCAGGCGTTAACTAATGCCTGGATTGATTTTGAGTCCTGTTTTTCCCATTGAATGCTCACATCCGAGATAGTTGGTTTTTTATAATATGCAGCTAAGTTTTCATCCTGAAGAACACCTTTATCATTCATAGATAATAAGGTTAATAATTCAGGCAGAATATAAGAAGCCAGATATGATAAACTAGTGCAAAGCATTCCATGTGTCAAATCAGTATGCAGGGGCATTGTTTTTTTCAGGATTATTTTTCCTTTATCTATTTCCTTTTCTATAACATGTACAGATATTCCGGTTTCTTGTTTTTGTTTTCTAATCGATTCAAAAACAGGATCAGCACCACGCATTTCTGGTAAAAGTCCATAATGAAAATTATAGAACATGTCAGGATGTTTTTCAATAATTTCTCCGGGAATCTTCCAAGGGAAAGTCATTGTAAAAACATATTTTAAAGAACTGATTCGCAAAATTTCCTGAAGCTGGATATTGAGTTTTGTTTTCTCCATCCATATTAAATTTACGCCGGCTTTTGTTGCAAAAACAGAACAAAATGCTTTAACGTCTTCATTTTCGGCGGGTACAGCTATTGTATGCAGTCTTCCAAGACTATGTAAAGTTTGTATAGCTGGAAAAGCCATACGGTTATTACATAAAATTACTATGTCGCGTATCGGATTCATGAGTCTAAACAGGCATAAGAGTTTAACCAGGAATTAGAAGGCGTGTTTTGAACTGCCAGAATATGTTGATATAAACGGATGCGTTCTTCTTCTAAATCAGTAATTTCAGTTATGTTTTCTAAAATGCAGTTTCCGTTTTCTTCATTTTTTGCAACAGTTGCATAATATAAAGGTGCTTCAGAAAAACCAGTATTGGGATTAATATGTACTTTTCCTCTGGGAGAATCAATTGTGATATTGTCTAATGACTGACCATTTGAACTACTGATAAACAAACCTGCTTCCCATCCTAAAAGAGAAAAAACATTTGCTTTCTGTTCGCGAATATTTCGCATCGCAGCTACAAATTCTTCATTTTCTTTATTTTTTAAATTGGCAGACCATGGAACAGCACAGCTCCAGTTATATCCCGGATAAGAAATTTTATTCAGCCACGATTCTTCGGCAGTAAAACCGCTTCCATAAGTTTTGCGTGAAGCTATATTTTTTATTTTTGCTGATTCTCGAAAAAAATCTTCGGCCATATCGCCGCAAAAAGAAGTCAATACAGAAATATTATCATTTTGTTCCAGAAATTCCTCTAAAGGACCTAAATTAAAATCGGCCTTTTTTAGCGGAGTAATATGATTATAATGTATTGATCCTCCTTTATCTTCAAGAGCAGTAGCAAAAGTATAAGGCGGGCGATAACCGGCATCATAAAAAGAGCAGGTAAAGGCAAAATTCTGCTGGCCTTCTTCGATGGCTTTGCGTACAATTAAACGTGAACAAAGGCTGTTTTCTAAGGAAATAAAATAAACATTGGATATTTTTTTCTCAAAATTTTGAAAATGATAACCACTATCCAGCACGATAAGCAATTTACCTGAACTTTCAAAAAGAGGCTGAATAAATTCTGCAGCTTCAGGGTTAATATAAGCAACAACAATATCCGTATTACTAAACAGTAATTGCTCACAGCAGGAATATATTTCTTTATGGTCAGCTCCAAGTCCTATACTTGCTGTTACAATTTCATGTTTTTCATCAATTCCCATTTTTTTTAGGGAAGATTTTAAACCATCCATTATATCAAAAGAAATAGAAGGGTAAATGACAGATCGGGGCAAGAGTAAAGCTATTTTCATAAATAATTTTATAGATAATTTTTAAAAACAAACTACCCATTAGAAACTCTAATGGGTATAGATTGTTAATTCCTTGAAGGAAAAATTCCCTGAAGGCATATTATATAATTAATACCTAAATAAGGCTGCTGAATTGAAATTGGCTGGCTGCTTCCAGTTGTTCCTACAGTTACTGTTGGTGTAATTGGTTTTAAAGCACCATCTGCGTTTTGGCTGGTGTAAAGATTTGAAACCGAAGCCAGATAAGCATTTTGCGGTGCGGCAGTATCTCCTGTATCAGCATATGCTTTTAGTGCAAATGCTCCTGTGGCAGCATGAGTGTGTGCCGGAAGATTTCCAAGCAGTGCAGTTACTGTATTAGTTCCGCTTACCTGTCCCAGTACAAATTGAGCTACTCCTTGAGGAGTACCAGTTCCAACGGCAGTTCTTCCCCTAAAATCAGGTAATGCAAAATTAGTAGTACCATTACCGCCGTATGTAGTGCCTAAAAGACTAAATAAGGCTTGGTTTGTATTTATACTTAGTAGTTGACCCGCACAGTAAGCCCAGTATTTTGGAGCAAAGTTAGGTGCATATAATCGAATTTCGGATATTGTTCCTTCCATGGTTAATTTTGGTTTAGTTTCTAGTTGGGAAAATTCCTTCTACACAAATAATATAATTAGTAGATAGTGAAGGCTGAATGATATCGAAAGGCTGACTTGCCCCCGCAACACCAACAGTGATTGATGTAATTTCAGGTTTTAAATTACCATCTGGAGCTTCAGCTGTGTAAGCTTTATCTGAACCAGCTAAAATATTGTTTGTTGGTGATGCTGTGTTACCTGTTGTGCTGCAAGTTGGAATTGTAAGTGTTCCTACACCTGCCACATGAGTATGGCCAGGCATTTGTGCAGTACTCATGGTAACTGATTCTGTTCCGCCTATCTGTCCAATTACGACGTTTGGTAATCCTGGACCCTGACCTGTACCTACAGGAATACGTCCCTGAAGATCAGGCAGCTTAAAAGTAGTCTGGCCGTCACCGCCGTATATTGTACCAAGTAAGACATAAACAGCCTCATAATTGGCAATACTTAATGTTGCTCCATTGCAAAACATCCACCCTCTTGGTGCAAAATTCCCGCCAAATAAACGGATTTCTCCTAAATATCCTTCCATAAATTAGTTTCTTTAAATGTTAGTTAAACTGTTTTTCCTGAATAAATATTAATTACGGGCAGGGAATATTCCTGTCAAACAAATAATAAAATTCATTCCAGTTGCAGGCTGCATAATACTAAGAGGCTGATTTGAACCTGCAGGCGCAAGTGTAACACTAAGAGTCGACGGTTTCATGCTGTCTGTTCCCGGTTCTGTACTGTACATATTAGTTTTAGAGGCCAAAGTATTACCATTAGGCGTATTAAGATCTCCAAAATCCGGGTAAACTGGAATTGAAATTGATGCTGTAGCCGCATGCGTGTGAACAGGAAGGTTTAAAGATGTTAATGTTACAGTATTTGTTCCAAGTATTTCTCCTGGCACATACGATGACAAACCAGGACCATTACCAGCTCCTATTGCCGTTCTGCCGGCAAAGTTGGGTAAGCCAAAAGTAGTGGTGCCATTACCACCATAAGTAGTTCCCAGAATAGAAAATAAAGCTGTATTACTGCGTATTGCAACGAGCTGGCCCATACAAAATGCCCAGGTCATTGGAGCAAAAGTGGCGGCAAAGAGGCGAATTTCTCCAATTGTTCCTTCCATAAATTTTTAGATTTTATAGGTTAATGTTAGTTAATAGTTTGTCAGATTTGGTTACTGATAAAAATTTTTCTGACAGTTTTTTGTTTTAATACTAAGTTACTGTATATAAGCCTTTTAAAAAACAGGTATATATACGTGTTTTTTGTTAAGTAAGAAATGCCTCTTTTTTTTTACTATTTAGCAGCTATTATTACTTACGATTTATAAAACAGTATTACAAATAATTATGACCTAAAATTAGAAGTCTAATACATTAAGGAGGGAAAATATGTCACGAAAAAGGGATTTCATGTCATGAAATCCCTTTTTTGATGTAGATAAAAATTACGTGCCGCTTTGCGATGTAGAAAATAGCTTATGTTTGATATTCAAAAAATTTTTGTTTGATAAAATTTAAACTGCCTACGGCTAGTTCTTCGGCATTATGAGGTGAAGTCTGCCATAAAGAAACCGCTTGCTGCATTCCGGAAATTGATGAAGAAAAGTTTTCTAATACCAGATTTCCTTCAAAGTTTATAGCTTTTAAACCTTTAAAAAGTTCATCCCAATTTACCGTTCCTTCGCCGGGCATGCCGCGGTTACTTTCGGTAATATGAAAATGTTTTAGTTTTTTCCCCGCTTCAATTATAGGATCATAAAAGTTGTTTTCTTCTACATTCATATGGAAAGTATCCAAATGAACAGCAAGATTATCAGCATTAATTCTATTGATAATTTCCAATACATTTGATGCTGTATTGCATACATAACTTTCATAACGGTTTATAGGTTCAATTCCAGTCGTAATGCCAAGTTTAGCAGCATAAAGGGCAGCTTCACCCAAAACATTTATAATAATTTCCTTTTCCTGATTTGTAACAGGATTTCCGGTAAAAACACCAATTCCGCTGTGCAGAACACCTCCTAAAAAAGTGGTTTCTAATTGAGCAGTTTTATCCAAAGCTTTGCAGATAAGTGTCAAAGCTTCCTTAGGATAAAATGGAATATGCGCTTCTTTAGGAAGATTTAATGAGCATACAGCATCAAGATTATTTTCCTGAAGCTGTTTTTTTACCGTTGCGGCATCAAATTCCATAGTATTTGGCAGGAGAATTTCAATCAGGTCAAAACCATTTTTTGCTGTTTGGGTGATGGCATAATGTCCTGATTCCGGAGTCCAGTTTGGAGTTGTCCAGGATAGGAGTGAAGCACCTATTTTAATTTTCATTGTGTATTTTTTGAATAAGAATGTTTTATTTTGAAATTTTAACGCACAATATCTCTTTTTGAAAGTACATAAGGCTGTCCAAGTGTATATGGTTTGTAATATTTAATGGCAAATAAAAGAATTACCAAATAACATACTATAGGTAAAAGATAGGCGTAAGCCACATTTGTATTTGCAACAAAACCCATAATTGGTGGAAAAACAGCACCGCCAAACATTGCCATGACTAAAAAAGAGGAAGCCTGTTCTGTTTTGTTTCCAAGCTTTTTTAATCCGAGACTGAAAATAGTTGGATACATTACACTTAAGAAAAAATTCAGCATAATTAAGGCAATAAACGAAACCCATCCAAAACTTTGTGAAATAACCAGACAAAGCCCAATATTACACATACAATAAATTGCTAATAATTTATTTGCAGCAATATAGCGCAATAAAAATGTTCCAATAAAACGGCCAATCATCATCATAGCCATACTGAAAGAGAAATAATAAGCAACCTGATTATCTGCCAAACCTGTTTTTTCGACACCATAATTTATAAAATAAGCCCACGTACCGCCCTGTGCTCCAATATTAAAAAACTGAGCAATTACGGCCCATATAAAATGTCTTTGCATGTACAAAGGCGAATCAGGAACTACGTTTGTATTTTCATCGTCTGTACTTTTTTCTTCGTGACTGTGAGAGCCTTTAAGAGACGGTACTTTTACAAACCAAAACAAAACGGCAATTAAAAGTATAAAACTGCCAATAATCATATATAAGGTTTTAACAGATTCTAGACCTTCGGCGCCTTTTGAATCTAGAATAAAGAAACCGCCAAGCAGCGGACCTATTATAGCGCCTAAACCATTAAAAGACTGTGCAAAGTTTATTCTCTGGTCGCTTGTGCGTTCATCGCCCAGTAAAGCAACAAACGGATGTGCAACAGTTTCCAGCGTTGCAAGACCTGCAGCCAAAATAAATAATGCAATCCTGAAATAAGAGAAAGATTCATTTTGAGCTGCCGGAATAAAAAGGAAAGCACCAAATGCATAAAGAATTAATCCTAAAAGCACTCCGTTTTTATAACCGTATTTTTTCATGAATAAACCTGCCGGTATACCCATTACGGCATAAGCACCAAAAATGGATAACTGCACCAAACCAGATTCTGATTTACTGATGTGCAGTACGTTTTGAAAATGTTTATTAAGAACATCACCCATCGTGATTGCAATTGCCCAAAAAAGAAAAAGCGAGATTACGAAAGTAAGTGTTAGAATATATTTTTTTTCTGTGAACTTAGCCTGAGACATTTTTACAAATCATTATTACTATTATACATTTTATTTGGCCTCGTTTTCTTTTCTAAAAAGCTCAAAGTCATTTAAATCATAACTTGGGCAGGCACCTTTTTGTGAGGTAATAAAAGCACCCAATGCTGTTGCCTGTTTCATAACCTCGACAGGATTTTCATTCATAATTATTTTCGATAAAAATCCGGCTAAAAAAGCATCGCCGCTTCCTACCGTATCCTGAATGGTAACTGGGACAGCAGGAGCATCATATTTAGAATTTCCGTCGTAATACAAAGCACCTTTACTACCTTTACTTACCAGTACTTCCTTTATATCAAATTTGTCCTGAATAAAATGCACGGCATCATCTTCGCTGACATAACTTTTTTCAAAAAAATCAAGAACCAATCGCAATTCGGCTTTGTTCATTTTTACCAGATCAGCTTTATGAAGAAGTTCGTTTATAACCGGGACAGAATAGTGGGGAGGACGAATGTTGATATCAAAAACTTTAAATTTTGCGATTTCCAAAAGTTCAAAAAGAGTCGTTTTGGAAGTTTCGCTTCTGGTAATTAAACTTCCAAAAACAAAAGCCGAGGCATTTGATATTTTTTCGATATAATCTTTTCTAAATTCAATAAAATCCCAGGCAACAGGTTTTATAATATCATAATGAGCTTCGTTATGCTCATCGATGTGCGCAATTACAGTTCCGGTTTGGTGCTGGTTGTCAATCTGGCTGTCTTCGGTCGAAATGTTCCAGTCTTTTAACTGAGCCATAAGATCGGTTCCCAGTTTGTCATTTCCCACACGGCTTATCATGTGCGAATCGATTCCCATTCGCATTAAATTATAAGCTACATTAAACGGCGCACCGCCCGCACGTGCACCTTCAGGAAAAATATCCCAAAGTACTTCTCCATAACAATAGATTGATTTTGTATTTATTTCTTCTCTCATGGTTTTTTTTTGATTAAACGTTTAAGCAAAGTGGTAAATAAAAAAGTTTAAATGTGATTAGATTTTGTAGACTGACCTATATGAAGTTCAGCATGTAAAGTTACATTCTGCAAAGGCAGATTTTTGATATTGATTTTTTCGTTAAGCATTTTTACAGCGGTTGTCCCAATGGCAGAAAGCGGCTGTTTTACATACGTTAGCGGAACCGGAAAAAGCTCATAAGCTTCTGTTTCATCAAAAGCAGCAACCGCAATATCCTGCGGAATATTTATGCCAAGTTGTGTAAGTTTTTTGAGTCCGGAAACCGCAAGTTTATTACTAGTAAAAAAGATGGAATCTGGTTTTACTGCATTTTGCAGCATATTTTCTAAGCCGGTATTAATGTCTCTGTCAATATAGTCTTTGTCTGCTAAAAGCACTTGACTGTTTTGTATTTGATGTTTTTCGAGCGTATTTAAAAATGCCTGAGTACGCTGTAATAAATGCTGCAGTTCTGTTTTATAAGCAACAAGAAGAATGTTTTTATAGCCGCCGTTTATAAGGTGTTCTGTAACTTTTTGGCTTATATCGTAGTTGTTAATTTGTATGCTGTCTGCTTCAACACCAGATAAATAACGGTCAATTAATACAAAAGGAATCTTTTGTTTTTGCAGTTTCAACAAACATTTTTCACTGTTTTCAACAGGAGCAATAATTAATCCATCGGCCTGGCGGTCGGCAAACATATTGATAAGTGCTTCAAATTTTTCGACATTTTCATCAGAGCTTCCAATCAAAAGGGTATAACCCAATTTGTTGGCTTCATCTTCAATAATTCGGGCTAACTGAGAAAAGTATGGATTTGCAATATCAGCCACAACAAGACCAATTATATGGGTTCGCTGTGTTTTTAAGCTTTTTGCAATATTGTTAGGACGGTAATTTAATTCTTCGGCAGCGTGTTTTACCTTGTCAATTGTTTCCTGCGGAATACGGCTGTCAATCTTATTGTTAAGTACATAAGATACTGAGGCGATAGATACGCCTGCTTTTAATGCCACATCTTTAATTGAAATTCTTTTCACGATAACGATTTCAGAAAGGCAAATATAATCAACTTAAACGTTTAAGCAAGTATTTATTTTGAAATTTGTAAATTAAGTGAGTTAAAAAAATCATTTTAGCAGAGAATTTTTATTCAGAATGATCGTCAATAATATTTTTTACACTGCGAATAAAGGTTTCAGTGTTTTTCATTTCATTCTTAATATAAATATCATAATCAGCTAAACTAAACTGTTCAAGCATATCTTTTTTTAGATATTTAATCATCGATTCAATGCTGCGGGTGTCGGTTTCGTATTGTCTTTTTAATTCACGTTGTTTACTTTCTAAATAGGCTAAGGTTTTTTTTAATCTTTGAATACTTACTTTATCCACGCTGAATCTTTTAAATTTATATAACTTTTCTGCTACATACGTTTAAAGTGACAATTCAGTTTGCCATCTTTTCAAAAAAAATTAAATACTATAGTCAAATATAATTAACTATTTGTATAACTAACTGAATTTTCATTAGTTATACAAATAGAGAATACCGTTTATTTTTTGCTTTTTTTTCTTCCAAGCCAGATTAAAAGGCCGGTTACAGGCAGTGTTACGGCAAAAAGGCAGACTAAAAAAGCCAGGATTTTTGTTGGATATCCGTAAATGCTTCCAGTATGAATAGGATAAATCAAACGTCGGATTTTATCGCCTCTACTTAATTTTTCATAAGGTCTGGCTTCTAAAATTTTACCTGTGTATTTATTAAAGTAGGCAGTACTCGAAATATTTGGAATCGATTCTTCTAAGTTCAGTTTAATAACCGTAATACTGTTTATGGTATCAGATGGAATTCTAATTTGTGTATCGCCTTTGTATGGAAAAACGCTGTCCGTTTTAGAAAAAATGTTCTGATAGAAATAGGTTTTATCTACTTTAGGATCAATCTTGGTTGGATTTTCAACTTTAGCCGACGGTTTTTTTGTTGTTCCGTCTGCCAGTAAATAAATACCGCTTTCAAACCATTTAAAAGACCAGGTTAAACCTGTTAAGGAAATTATGAGGAGAACAAGAAAACTATAAAAACCAAAAACAGAATGAAAATCCCAGTTTACTCTTTTAAATGAAGCATTCCATTTTACGGTTAATCGCTGTTTTAGGTTTTTGACTTTTTTCGGCCACCATAAAATCATCCCTGAAATGAGCATGAATACAAATATCAGACAGCTGCATCCTGTAATAAAAGCCCCGGCATCTCCCAAAACCAAATGACGGTGTATATCTAAAACAACCGAAAAGAATCGGCTTCTTTCAGGAATTTGTCCTAATGTTTTACCGGTATAAGGATCAACAGAAAAGATTTGATTTTTTTTATCGCTGTCTTTTCCTGTAACAATCATAGTTCTTTCAGGATCGTTATAAGCATAAACACGATTAATTTTTTTAAGAGCATATTTCAGTTCAATATCTCTTATTAAAACGTCTGTCGGTATTTTTTTTGGTCCAATTTCAGAAACTTTATAAAACTCAGGATTTACAAATTCGTCGATTTCGTCCTCAAAAACAAGAATGCTTCCGGTAAGTGCTACAATAAAAACAATAAGCCCGGACGCAAGTCCGAGCCAAAGGTGTAATAAGCCAATATTTTTCTTAAACGTTTTATTCATAATAGATAGTCCAAAAATGTTTTCAAATATAAATAAAGCATTTATTAAAATGAGTATCCAAGTGTTAACAGCCAATTCGATGGAGCACCAGGGAATAAACGAATATAATCGTAACCTCCAACCCAATACGTTTTATTGGTTATGTTGTTAGCATTCAGCTGAATTTTAAATTTATTAATGTTGTAATACAAAGCAGCATTAAATAAAGTATAACCCGGAATTGTTTGTGTTACCGTCTGGCTTAAGTTACGGGTTGTTACAAAATTACTTCCAAAAGCAAGACCAAAATCTTTTAAAGCACCGTCTGTAAAGTTATAACGTGTCCAGACATTTCCCTGCTGTTTTGGTGTATTTGGTTTTTGTCTTCCAATTTCAGAATCTACAGGGCTTTCTGTAATTGCAGCTTCATTGTATGAATAGGCAGCCGAAATGCTCCAGTTGCTTGTTATGCTTCCGTTTACATCAATTTCAATACCTTTTGATTCTTCCTGACCAATTGATCTCATTAAATCTGGATTTGTTGGATCGTTGGCTGGATATAAAGTGTTTTTCTGCTGGATTTTAAACAAAGCCACAGTCACAAAAAGTTTTTCTTTAAACCAAGAAGATTTTCCTCCAAACTCAACCATATTACTTTCTAACGGGTCAAACGGTCCTCCTGCATTTGGGTTTGATAATGAAGAAGCAGTCTGCGGATTGTATCCTTTTACATAAGTTCCGTATAAATTGATGTTCGGGTTAAGTGTATAAGTTAAACCAAAACGAGGAAGGAATGAATGCTGTTTTACTTTCTTTTCAGTTGCTTTTTTATAGTTTTCCTTATCGCTGTATTCATCATAACGAAGACCAATTAAAGCCTGAAAAGCACCAAATTTAATATGATCCTGAAGATAAACTCCATACAACGAATAATAGGTTGGATCAAACGGACGGGCAGCATAGAAATATTTGCTCATGTCTTTTAACTGCTGTGAAGCCATTGGATTTGTTAAATCGAAATGCGCCACGTTTGGTACAGGATTTCCTTTAGAATCTAACAAATACAGATTCTTTTTTGCCGGATCATACGTTGCAATAGAACCATTGTTTGCAGCATTTCTATATCCGGTTGCTTGTAACTGCGAACCTCCAGACGGTACTTGTTCCTGAGCATAATCGTAACCTGCAATTAAATTGTGGTCTAAAGCTCCTGTTTTTGCCTGATATTTAAAGAAAGCAGAAAGATTGTCAATATAACGCTTACGTTTACGCTGAAAAACCTGCATTTCGATTGCCGTTGGAATTGTAGATCCATCTCCGGCAGAAGCATATTTATTAGCACCGCGGTGTTCCAAAAGATCTTCTGTGTAACCTGTACGAATGTACGAAGCCGAAAATGACAAACGATCTGTAAACTGATGATTTAATGACGTTGTAACGATATACGTTTCCTCATTTAAATAATCATTTGTAGAGTTTAAAGAGTTTGAAATTTTAGTCGAGTACAAATTATTTTCATAAGTCGACTGTCCGCGGTCTAAGTTACTTTTTGAACCTGTGTAAATTAAGTCAAAGTTAACGCTTGTTTTATCATTTGGAAGGAACGAAAGAGAAGGAGCAATTACAATATTTTTGTCGAATTGTAAATCTCTAAAAGAATTGGCATTTTCGTAACCTAGGTTCAAACGGTACAAAAGTGATTTATCTTCGGTTAACGGACCTGTAAAATCGGCTAAAGCTCTTAAAGTATTAAAACTTCCTGTAGAAAAACTTACGCTGTTTGCAGCCTGATCTAATGGTTTTTTTGTAACACGGTTTAAAACTCCTCCAGGAGATGCATTTCCAAACAAAGCAGAAGAAGGACCTTTTAAAACCTCTACACGCTCAAGATAGTTAGCAAGAGGCTGTTTCCAGAAACCGGTCGAAGTTCTCATTCCGTTAAGCAGTTGCGTGTTGCTTCCTCCGTTAATTCTAAAACCTCTTATCGAAATATCATCATAAAAAGTAAACTGGCTCACACCGCTGAAATTTTTGACAACTTCGCCTACGCGAATGGATCCCTGATCTGCAATTAATTCTTTTGTAGCATACGAAACTGCCTGTGGAAGATCTTTTAAAGCAATTTCGGTTTTAGCTCCAATAAACGATTTTGTGTTTTTATATGATTTTTCTTTTCGTCCTGTAATTTCTACAGTCTGCAGTGTATTAATGTTTTCCTGTAAAGAGATAGAAAGTTCAAGGTTTTCATTTTCATGTAATTCTACGGTTTTTTCCTGAACAGAAAACCCCATTGCCGAAAAGTAAATAGTATAATTTCCTGGTGTTAGATTGCTGATTTCAAAATTTCCTTTATCATCAGAGGTTGTGTTCTTTTTTGGACTTTTGATTGAGACAGAAGCATAAGAAACGGCTTCATTGTTTTCGGAAGTTATCCTTCCGGTAATTTTAGCATTTTGAGCCTGGCCTATGGTAAAAAAGGCAAGCATCAAAAATAAATAAGTAAACTTCATGGCGGGCGATTATTTTAATTTTAGGTTGCAAATCTATATTTATTTAGAATAAATACAAATAAATAATTATCACAATTCACATTAATTTTAAGAAATCGATATAGTGAAGTTTAAATTGAAATAAGCCTCTTACAAAAATGCAAGAGGCTTATAGTTTTTTTTATTTTCGAATAGAAATTATCGTTTGCGATATTACCGAAGCGATAACAAAAAGCAGTCCTATGTAAAAGAAGATATTGACTTCTTTACTTTCATTAAAAAACAAAAAAGCCATTACAATAGCATAAACCGGTTCTAGGTTGAAAGTAAGGTTTACAGTAAATGCTGCAATCTTTTTTAATGATTCTGCAAACAAAACATACAAACCAACGGTGCAGAATACAGCCAAAATAATGAGGTAGAAAACATCTTTTAAACTAGGTAAAATACTTTCAACAGGAAAAAAATAAAGGTATAAAGGCATAAGCAGACCAAGCCCGATGGTGCCGCCATTCATTTGATAATAGTTGATAAGCCTGCTGTCGTAAATGGTTACCAATCGCTCATTAAAAATGGTATAAAGCGCAGCAAAAGCAGATGAAATTATGCCCAGAATAATTCCTAATTGATAAGAAGAATCAAAATGGAATATAAGAGCAATTCCGGCCAGAGTCAACATACTTAACAGTAATTCTGTAATGTTGAATTTCTTTCTGTTAATCAGCGGAGCGAATAAGGCAGTAAATAAACTCGTTAAACAATAACATACCACACCCACAGAAATATTCGAATATTTAATACTGGCATAAAAGAAAATCCAGTGTATAGTGATCAAAAGACCAATTTTTGCAATATTGAATTTTTCTCTTAAAGAAATATCCTTTGAAACCTTAAATAATTTCAGGATAATGAATAAAACTAAAGAAGAAAATAAAACGCGGTACCAGACTAAAAGCCCTTCGTTTAACGAAATAAGTTTACCAAAAATACCAGTAAAACCGGCAAGTATTACAGCAATGTGTAATAAAATATATGATTTTTTCATAAGATTGTCTAAAAGCCTAAAAAGACTGAATTATAAATTAATTTAAAATTTGACTTGTAAGCATAGCAGAACCTGCCGAGAAATTTCGGTATGAAACGCTGCATAAAGTCGAACGATTAATTTATAATGATGGAGGAGGAAGACAACCTTTTTGACACATAATTTTTAGAATTTGACCAAAAATATTTAAAAAGTTTTAACCTCACAAATATGCTGACAGTATTTTAAAAGATAAATCTGCAGCATTAACTCTCTATTTCAATTGCTGCATGAATTGTTTTACTCAGGAAACTTCATTTTATTAAAAAAAAATCAATATTTTTTTTAAGTGTATCTTGTACGTTTTACAAGGGTTAAAGTGTATTTCATCGATTAAATTTGCTTTTTGTCGATATTTTTAAGTTTGTTTATTGAAATTAATACATATATTCGCAAAAAAAAATAAAGTTCATATTGTTTTTAAAATACGGTGAGAAGAGTTTCAGTTTTAAATGAAATTCTCTAATGAAGAGGTTTGTTAAAATTTAGGCAAGAATTAGGTTTAAGAATAAAATAAGATCAAATCCCAAATCACTTATACATGAAAACACTTTTACTACAAGCCGTCCTTTTTCTTTGCAGTTGTTTTGCAATGGGGCAGAAAACACTTTTTATACCTACAGAATGGAGCAATCCAAACAATGAATTTTACAATAAAATATCTGATTCAAGAAAGTACGAGTCAACAAACTTCGTTCTTTATTGGGGCGATAAAGTAGGAACTAATCCTGCTGCATATTCTGATGCCTCATTGCGATTTACACCAAAAGCTGTTGCTGATACATTAGAACACAGTTTTAAACGTTTTGTAACCGATTTAAAATTTGTGAGCAATGCGCCTACTACAAACGTGGGTAAATACAAAATCATCATTATGGTGATGAATACCTGGAACTCAACTGATACCAGATTAGAAGCTTTTGCACACGCAAGTTCTTTTAGTAACGTTATCGGGGCTATGTTTGTGCATCCTCAGGCAACACGAGATGGCGGAGCTTTATCGCACGAATTTGCTCATACGCTTCAAATGATGATGCGTATTCAGGAAAATCCCGGAAACGGAACTGCATTTGCGGGTTACGATTGGGCAGGTCCATTTTTTGAAGGCCACGCTAATTTTATGCGGGCACAAGCTTATCCGCAATGGGCAGAAATTGACGGTACTTTAACAAGATGGATACAAACAAGACATTTTATGTGGTCATCAAACCGTCATCATTACACCAATTTTCATTTGATGTATTACGTTCAGGAAAAAGATGGTTTTGATTTTACACGAAGAATGTGGGCTGAATCTAAAAATCAGGAACATCCGCTTGAAACAATCAAAAGATTAAAAGGTTTTACGCAGGAACAGCTTAACGATTATTTGTGGGGATATGCCCAGAGACAGCCTGCGTTTGATTATCCTATTCAATGGACTTCTCAGATTAACAACACGAGCAATTTTGGAAAAAAAATTCGCGAAGTATATAAACTTATCGAAACCAGAATGCCGCGTTATACAAGCAGACAATACACACTTCTAACAAAAGTAAATGGTACAACAGATCAATATTATACAAATAATGACTGGGCGCCTCAGGATTACGGAATGAATATTATTCCTTTATATCCAACTTGTTCTGAAACGCAAAAAAAAGTTACTATTAAATTTAAAGGACATTCTGAAGTAAATCCGGCTCAGGCAGGATGGCGATATGGATTTGTAACAACAAAAACCGACGGATCAATTTCACGTTACAGCCCTATGTACAACTCAGATGGAGAAGCTTCTTTTACACTTGATTCTTCAACAGAAGCAAATATATTTCTGGTTGTATTTGCTGCTCCAAAAAGCCATGTAAATTACAATATGGATGTAGGTTATCCTAAACAAAGAAGATATCCGTATGAATTAAAAATCGCCAATGCAAACCCTGAAGGATTTCAGCCGGCAGCTAATTTTAGAAAATTTCTTAAAACTAACGGACGCATTCATGCCAACGGAGGCGGATGGGTTTCAAACAGTGCTAATGTTGCCTCAACGGTATATGTTGGACCTTATGCTATTGTTAGAAGCGGCACAATTTCTGGTAATGCCAGAATTGATGGATATGCAATGGTCGAAGGCGGTAATATAAGCGGTAATGCAATAGTTAGAGACAATGCATGTGTGTATAATGCGACTTTATCAGGAAATGCAATTGTTGAAGGAAACGGATGGATGGAAGGCGGTTCTGTTACTAATTCTGCCAATATAAAAGGAAATGCCATGCTGTTTGCCGGTAATTTTGGAAATTCTGTTGTAGTAGGAGGAGATGCCGAAATAGGAAGCTGTTCGACAAACGGAGTGTATCTGCAGTTTCCGTATTGGAGAAATGGAAGAACAGAATGTGACGGAAAAGGAGAAAGCGATGCTTCGAATATTGATATAAATACTGCATTTACCAATTTTTCTGCAGCATCTATGGCTTTTAGTGTAACGCCAGTTTGTGCAAATCCAACTCTTGGAATCACTAATCCAATTTTGGATACTGCAAATTATGGTTTGAGCATTTTCCCGAATCCAACGGCAGGAAATCTTACTATTTCATTTAACCAAAAAGAAGAGGAAAAAGTTACGATTTCTGTATTTGATGCCAACGGAAGAAAATTAGATGTTGTAACCAGTCAAAACTATGAAGCAGGACAATATGAAATACAATACAACTGCAGTAAATTGAATCAGGGAGTTTATATACTTCGTATTCAAACAGGAAAAAACATTGTAAACAAATCGTTTATCAAACAATAAATTAGTTTTTTAGTTCCATTTTTTTTTGCCCTGTCGATTGGTTAGGTTCGGCAGGGTTTTTTGTTTTGTTTTGTTTTGTTTTGTTTTGTTTCAGGTTTCAGGTTTCAAGTTTCAGGTTATTTTACTTTGAACATAATTTAACCGCAAAGTTCGCAAGGTTTTTTCGCAAAGTTCGCAACCTGAAACCTGAAACCTGAAACCTGAAACCTGAAACCTGAAACTTGAAACCTGAAACTTGATACCTGAAACCTGAAACCTGAAAAAAAACTTTAAAAAGAAAGCACCATATCATGCCAGACTTCTCCGCCATGAACAGAAGCCGAAATACCCAAATCTTCAAATCCAAATTTTTGATAAAATGAAATGAGATAATCTTTGCACGTAAGCGTGATTCCGGCTCGGTTTTGCTCTTTAGATTTTGAAATTAAATGATGAATTAATTTTCCCGCACAGCCATTTTTTTGATATTCAGGAGAAACAGCTAAACCAAATACAGCCTGCCATTTTTCATTTTCATCGTGCAGTCCTGCATTGTTAAACATTTCATCAATCAGCTTTTTGTTTGGAGTTACCATTCCGTTTATAAAACCAAGGATTTTTCCGTTGTCTTCCAAAAGCCAAAAATGCTGTGGAAAAACCTCCAGTCTATTTGATAGACGTTCTAAACCTGCTGCCTCGTTTGGCGGAAAACAAGCATTTTCTATTTCGTTTATTACTGCTAAGTCAGCAATAACGGCATTTCTAAAATTCATACATTATATTTTAAATTTTTTCCTGCTGTTTTTTAATATGATTTCGATGTGAAATTCCCCATTTAATCATTTCAGAAATAATAGGTCCAAAAGATTGACAATATGATGTTGACTCATAAAGAATGGGCACTTTAGCATCACGGTCTTCCGTTCTTTTTACCAGATTATTAAGCTCCATATCTTTTAATTCCTTCGATAACATTCGCGCAGTAATTCCCGGAATACTGTCTTTTATTTCCTTAAAACGACTATTTCCGTTACAAATAGAATTAATGATAGGCAGTTTCCATTTACCGCCCAAAACATATAAAGTATCCTGAAGCGCCTGAAATTCTTCTTTTTGATTTCGTTCCATATTTTCTAAACCTAAAAGTTATATAAGAAATTTTAATTTTTTTGACTGCCCATAAATCTTGTAAAATCATTTGAAATGCAGTATTAAAAAACTACGCTTTTCATGATTGTTGAGATGCACTTTAACAGCACAATCCAAACAAAAGTATTAAAAGAAATCATAAAATTAAAGAAATGTTTTTATTTATGTATTTAACTACGTAGTTTTGCAAAGTAAATTTTTTAAATATTATGAAACCTATAATTAAACCTGTCGATAACCAATATTCAAATGCAATTGTTGATCTTGTATTAACTATTCAACAAAAAGAATTTAATGTACCTATTACTATTGAAGACCAGCCGGATTTGTTCAATATTCCTAACTTTTATTATGCAGACGGAGGCGGATTTTGGGGAGCTTTTATTGATGACCAATTAGTGGGAACTATTGCACTGGTAAAATTTGCAGACAATGCGGCAGCAATTAGAAAAATGTTTGTAAAAAAAGAATTTCGAGGAAAAGAATATGCAATTGCTCAAAAATTATTAGAGACTTTAATTGCTTACAGCAAAGAAAACGGAATTGATGATTTATATTTGGGAACCATTACCATACTCGAAGCAGCATTGCGTTTTTATGAAAAGAATAATTTTGTGCGAATCCAGAAAGAGAAACTTCCGGAAGGATTTCCTTTAATGGCGCCAGACAATGTTTTCTGCCATTTAAATTTAAAAAAATAAAGATGAATATAATAGACGAATCAGGAATATTAGCCATCTCCACGCGATTGCAGCGATTAAGCGAGCAATTGAGAAAAGACGGTGCTTTGTTTTATAAATCATACGGAATTGATTTTGAACCTAAATGGTTTCCGGTTATTTATACTTTATATCATAAAGAAACTTTGAGTGTTGTTGAAATTGCTAACGAAATTGGCTATACACATCCATCGACCATAAGTCTGCTCAAAGAACTCGAAAAACAAAAACTGATTCGTTCTAAAAAGGATAAAATCGACGAACGCAAAAGACTCATTCAGCTTACAGCAAAAGGACAAGAACTAATCGAACAAATGAAACCCGTTTGGGAGGTTATGAAACAAGCCTTAAGCGATATTGCCGATAATCAAAACAATCTGCTTCAGGCAATTAATGAAGCCGAAAATAAAATTGTACACCAAAGTTTTTTACAGCGTGCTTTGCAGTTGAAAAGCGAAGGAGAGAAGTAATATTTGAAATGTAAATACCTAAAAACAACTATACAGAAACACTAATTTGTAAGAAAAAATAGATAATTTTGTATGAAGCAAGATTGATTATCATGAAAAAAGAAGCGAAAAAAATAAATGTGATTCCTATATCTAAAGAATCAAAAAATAGGCTTATTCAAATTTTGGATCAAGTGAAAGGAAAAGATTTATTTCCTGAGAAAACGGCACTTGCACAGAAGACTTTGGAAAATGTTAAATTACCAATTTAACTTTAATTTTATAAAAATATAAAAGCGATCTCAAAAGGATCGCTTTTTTGTTGAAATTTGAATATTATAAAAAACACCACAACCATTGAAAAAAATACCTATATATAATCAAAGTCCGGATGCTGTAGGCGGTATTTTTATCGCCTATTATTCTCCCGATGATCTGGCTGATTTTGAAACCAGATTAGAGGCGCATCGTGATGATTTCTTTATATTTTTTGTACTTACAAACGGTCATGCCGTGCTTAAATGTGATATGATCGATATAGAAATAAATGCTGGCAATATATTGATGATAAAACCGCTTCAAATTCATCACGGGCAGGATGGCACACCAGATGCGGCAGGATATTATATTGGCGTTGCACCTTTTCTTATTCCCAATAATTGTCTGGAAGTTTTTCAAAGTCTTACGGTTTCAGAACAACTCAATATAATCGATCCGGTAAAACAAGAAGAACTTTTAGATACCATTCAACTGCTGCACCGCTCTTTTACCAGCAGTAATCCAAATAAAACACAAATTATTAACGGACTTTTTAATGCCCTGATTTATCATTTTGCCAATTTATACGCAGAATCAAAAAGCCCTGTAAAAGAATTTAAAAACCAGTCGGCAGTTATTTATGCTAATTTTAAAAAGCTTATTACAGATCGTACTTTTCTCGAAAGTCCGTCTTATTTTGCAAAGAAATTAAATATTACTACCTCACATTTAAATGATTGTGTCAATGCTTCTTCTGGTAAATCTGTTACCTATTGGCTTCAGAATGCGATGATTATCGAAGCACAAAGATTATTGTATTATACAGAAAGTGAAGTAAAAGAAATTGCTTTTGCACTCGGTTTTCAGGATCATACCTATTTTTCGCGTCTATTCAAAAAAATTACAAAAGAAACCCCGCTTGCTTTTCGTAAAAAATTCCGCGAATAGTCCAATCATTGCCTTTTATTATTCAATGTCTTTTCAGGCTTTTATCCTCAATTTTGAATTGAATTTTAAAACCTGAAAATTATGAGCTCAATGCCCAAAATTATTGGTGATTTTATAGAAATGACTTTTACAAACAAAATTTCTAAAGTAAATGTTACGACAATAGAAACACCAAGTCCAAATATCAAAATAATCAATTTTAAAGGAAATTTTCCGCATATTAAATTTAAACTCGGACAAGCAGTTGTTATACGAATTGACGACACCAATTACCGAAATTACACTCCCAGTAAATGGGACAGCGAAAACGGAACATTTGAAATCATTTTTCATATTCACCATAACGGACCAGGAAGTGCCTTTATCAATAATCTAAAGCCCAGCGACCAGATTACCGTTGGGATGCCAAGAGGATTTAAGATTTTTAATAATGAAGCCCAATATCATTTCTTTTTTGGAGATGAAACCTGCATCAGCGTTTTTAAGAGCATGAAAGACGAAATTAACCGAACCGAAAATAACTATTTAGGGATTCTGGAATTAGACGAACTTTCGGCAGATATTCCTAAAAAGCTTGGACTCATTGTAGATATTGTTCCAAAATCAGTCAATAAAGCAGAATGGGCAATAAAATCACTTCATAATCTGGATACCGAAATCTGGGAATTGTGGAAAAAAGGCTATTTCTATTTAATGGGAAATGCAAAATCAATTCAGGCCTTTCGAAAAGCACTGCGGGAAAAAGGTGTTTCTAATAAAAATATTCACACCCAGCCTTATTGGGCAGAAGGCAAAGTCGGACTTTGATTTATAAAAAATAAAAAGCGATCTATTAGGATCGCTTTTTTGTTGAAGTTATTTGATTTGATAATGATAATTCAGGAATGATAAACCCAACATGCTCCAAAAACTACTCCATTTGAATTTACCCCATTCCCAAACCTCATTTTATATATGTACGATAAAAGCTATAATACGGATTTGAGAATAATGTTAAAGTTTTACAAATTTTCCTAAAGAGATAAAAATGATTCGAAACCCAAAAAGAAAACCGCCGGTAAAAAGAAAAAAATCTTAGTACCTTAGCATCTCAGCATCTTAGAAACTTAGAAACTTAGAAACAATGACCATTCAACAGTTAAAATATATTGTAGCTTTAGATGAAGAGCGCCATTTTGCAAGGGCAGCAGAAGTCTGTATGGTAACGCAGCCAGGATTAACAATTCAGTTAAAAAATCTTGAAGAAGAAATAGGAATTAAGATTTTCGATCGAAACAAAGTGCCTTTAACACCTACAATTCTCGGTACAGAAATTATCAACAAAGCCCGAAAAATTCTTCGTGAAGCTGATGAAATCAGGGATTTTGTGGTAAATGAAAAAAATCTTCTTGAAGGAGAATTAAAACTGGGTATTATTTCGACTTTATCTCCGTATCTCATTCCGTTGTTTATAAATGCAATGAAAAAAGCTGCGCCAAAAGTACATTTCATCATTAAAGAAGGATATACGGGACATTTAATGAGAGATTTAGAAATAGGTGCAATTGATGCAGCTATTATGGCTACACCAACAGGAAATCCCAATTTGATCGAACATGTTATTTTTAAAGAACCTTTTGTAGCTTATTTGAATGAATCGCACCCAATGGCAAAAGAAGATTTTTATGAGCTTCAGCCGGGAGACAAAACCGAACTGCTGCTGCTGCATCATGAATATTGTTACAACGCACAGCTTCTGGATATCTGCGGATTAAAATCATCAGATAAAATCAAAGAACAATTTACATATGATATCAATTCAATAGAAACCCTAAAAAACCTCGTTCGCGCGCATTTAGGATTTGCGATTATACCGCAGCTTTCTATTTTAAACGAAGCAAAATCGGAGCTTTTTAAACCTTTTAAAGAGCCTATTCCAGTAAGAGAAATAAGTTTAGTAGTTTCAGATTCTTTTTCGAAGAAACTCTTGCTCGAAAAAATGAACGAAGCCATCTGGAACTGTCTTCCGGAATCACTCAAAAAAGACTTTGCCTACAGGAAAATCCGCTGGAACGATTCGCCGTATTTTGTAAAAGCGATTAGTAAAGTTTCTTAAAAATAAACGCTTGTTACAATTAGACCTCAGTCTTTAACATACAAAACATAGTGTTTCTTTGTAGATAAAGGCGTTTCACTTGTTTTAAAACACACATACCTATGTGCATTTATACAAGTGAAACGCCTTTTTAAGTGTAAAGAGCTATGTTTCTATGTGTTTAAATATTCAGCTCAAAGTAATTACTGTTTTTTAGATGCAGTAATAATGACATCAGCAACTTTTGCCGGCTGAGAAATAAAAACTACGTGGCTTCCTTTTATTTCAGTGATTTTGGTATTAGAACGTTTGTACATTGCAAACTGAATACTCGGAACAATACTTTTATCTTCAGTTGCTACAATTCCATATGAAGGTTTAGTTCTCCATGCCGCTTTAGTAATTGGTGTTCCAAAGCCCTGTGCATGAAAAGCACCTTGCGAAGCAAACATAAAATCAGCATCTTCTTTGCTTAAATCACCTGCAAAACCAGCGTGAAATTTAGCTTTGTCATAATAAGCAATTCCTTTATCATCTGGAGGCAGTACACCATTTTCAGGGGCAGGAGGCGCAGTTTGTAACCATTGAATTGAGTTTTCACCATTATCAGGCTGTAAAGCCGCTACATAAACCAAAGCAGCCACTTTTGGGTGATTTCCTGCTTCAGTAATTACAGTACCGCCCCATGAATGTCCAACTAAAATTGTTGGTCCGTCTTGTTTGTCAAGAGCTAAATTTGTTGCTTTAACATCATCTTCTAAAGAACTTAACGGATTTTGAACGATCGTTACATTATATCCTTTTTTAGTTAAAATCTGGTACAAACCTTTCCATCCTGAACCGTCTGCGAAAGCACCGTGTACCAATACTACGTTTTTAATTTGTGGAGCAGTCTGCGCGTTTACATTTGCTGTTGCAAATACCAGACTAAAAATTATTGTTGCAAATGCTAAATAGCTTTTAATTGTTTTCATTTTTAAAATTTTAGATTGTTGATTTAGATTGTTGTGTTGTTTTATTTGAAATTAGTTCAACGTTACCGCCAAAGTAATTTCAGTGTTCAATAATTTCGAAATTGGACAAATTTCTTTTGCTTTTTGAGCAGTTTTTTGAAAATCTTCTTCAGAGATTCCGGGAACTTTTCCAGTTAATTCTAATTGAATTAAAGTAATGGTTCCATCTTCAAAAGTTACTTTAGCTGTTGTGTCTAAATCCTCTGGTACAAATCCTGCTTCAGATAATAAAAAGCTTAACTGCATTGTAAAACATCCAGAATGTGCTGCTGCGATTAACTCTTCAGGGTTTGTTCCAACACCTTGTTCGAAACGGGTTTTAAAAGATAATTGTGCATTATCTAAAGTTGTGCTTTGAGTACTAATGGTTCCTTTTCCTTCCATTCCAGTACCTTTCCAGTTTGCGTTTGCTCTTCTTGTAAATTTCATGATTTCTATTTTTTAAAGTTATTTTTTAAGATGATCAAATCATTTCTTTGATTTTGATGAGACAAATTTATGGCGACGCTGCTTATTAATCAAATTAATAATTTTTGTTACTTATAAAAATAATTTATAATCATAGGTTTTGCAGGGCTTGACCAAAACTCTGGGTTTTAATTTTTTTTCTGATAAATTTTAAATCTAAGGTGAAAGGATGATTATTTACTCCTTTTTGGTTTCAAGTTAGAATTTGAAACCAACTAAATGCATTAATAATAGTTTTATAGGTGCTATGGATTTAATTTTATTCAAAACAATTTTAAAGGAATACCCCAGGCAATAAATTTTTAATGAATAATCTAACTTTTAAATTTATGAAAAAAGCTTTTCTAATACTTGTAGTTTGTTTGAGTTCAGTTTTGTTCTCCTGCAAAAAAGATAAAACTACAGATCAGCCAAATACAGACAATGTAAAGTCAGATACTGCTGACACTACATTAATTGCAGATAAAGGCTGGCCTCGTGAAGCAGAAAATAACGGTACAAAGCTCGTTTATTATCAGCCTCAGGTCGATGACTGGAAAGATTATAAAGAAATTACAGCCCGTGTTGCTTTTTCTTTAACCCCAAAAGACGGCAAACAGGTTTTGGGCGTAGCTTCTTTACAAGCTGAAACACTGGTAGATAAAGACAACCGAAGTGCTTTTATTAAAAATCTTCAGGTAACCGATGTCAGATTTCCCGCTCTGGACAAAAAGAAAGTTCCCGAAATGGAAAAACTCTTTAAAGAAACACTGCCTGTAAGCGGCGATCCTATTTCGGTAGATCGTATTCTGGCAGATTTAAGCGAAACCAAAAGTCCAGCGAAAGGAATTACAGCTAAAAATGATCCTCCGGCAATTTTTTACAGCACAAATCCGGCAGTTTTGTTGATCGTGCAGGGAGAACCCGTTTTAGTGCCTGTAGAAAAAACAGATATACAATATGTAGTAAATACAAACTGGGATTTGTTTTTTGATAAGACTTCTAAAGATTATTATCTGTTAGCAGAAAATGTCTGGCTGACTTCAAAAAAATTAGAAGGTAAATGGGTTAAAACCGCCAAACTGCCTGCCGGTCTCATTAATCTGCCAGCCGGGCAAAATTTTGATGATGTCAAAAAAATGATTCCGCCACCTTCAACCGGAACAGCACCAGAAGTTTTCTACAGCAATAAACCTGCTGAATTAATTGCCGTAAACGGAAATCCAAAATTTATTAAAATAGACGGAACCAAATTGATGTACATAGACAACACGGAAAATGATGTTTTTGCCGACGAAGCCAATGGACAGTATTATGTATTATTATCAGGAAGATGGTTTAGTTCTAAAGAATTAACCGGACCGTGGAAATATGCAGGAAACAGCCTTCCTGCCGATTTTGCCAAAATTCCTAAAAATTCTCCGCGTGCTAATGTATTGTCGTCTGTTCCCGGAACACAAGAAGCCAAAGATGCCGTAATGCTATCGCAGGTCCCTGCAACGGCCATTTTAAAGAAATCTGATGCCGAAGCCAAAGTAAAAGTAAGCTACGACGGAGCGCCTCAGTTTAAACCAATTGAAGGAACAAAAATGCAATATGCAAGCAACACCCAGGAGAAAATTATAAAAGTAGGCGATTTGTACTATTTATGTTTTCAGGCCGTTTGGTTTATGTCAACGAGTCCTAACGGACCTTGGAAAACCTGCGATTCTGTTCCAAAAGAAATTTATACCATTCCGCCGAGTTCACCTGTGTATAATGTGACATACGTTACACAAACGACAACCGATACTACAGTAGAAAGCAGTACAACAGCCGGTTATTTTGGCGCTTTTATTATTGGTGCAACAGTAGGCGCAATATTAACGTATGGTACAGGATGGTATTATCCGCCTTATGTGTATTATGGCGGCATGTATCCAATTTATCGTCCGTGGCCGTATGCATATGGAGGAGGAGCAGTTTACAATCCGTGGACGGGTGGTTATGCTGTTGGAAGACGTGTTTACGGACCTTATGGTGTGGCAGGAACTTCGGCTTGGTACAATCCTGCAACAGGAAGATACGGACGCTCTGCAAGTGTTCAGGGATGGTATGGCGGTAGAACTGCAGCGAGTACGTACAATCCGTGGACGGGAAATTATGCCAGAACCAATCAGGGACATAATGCGTATGCACAATGGGGACATTCTGCTGCCACAAATGGCAATCAATGGGCACAGACAGGACATATTACAACCAGACGCGGTACAGCAATTGGCTATGAAACTTCTGGCGGAAATAAAGGCGTAATTACACATCGAAGAGGCGGAGGAACGACAATTCATACCAACAATAATGTATATGCAGGTCACGACGGACATGTGTATAAAAGAGATGCTAACGGAAACTGGAGCCATTATAACAATGGAAACGGCGGCTGGACACAAGCGGGAACTTTAGGTTCATCGAAAAAATCCGGTGAAGCCATTCAGCGTAATAAACCGAATCAGGGATTGGGTGCAAATGGAGCAGGAGAGAGGATTCAGCGTGATAACTTGCCGAAACCAGAACAAAACCTAGGAGGCGAAACCCGATTAGGCGACAGAACCCAGCGCGATAATTTCCCTAAAGCTGATCAAACCCTCGGACAACCGAATAAACCTCTTGGCGAAGCCGGACATCCAGACATTACAAACGACTTAAATCGATCAGCATTATCCAGAGACCGTGGAGAATCACAAACCCGAAATTTCCAAAACTTCCAGCATCAAGGTGGTTTAGGCGGTGGAGGTTTTAGAGGCGGTGGCTTTAGAGGAAGAAGATAAATAAAAGTAAAAGGTTGATTATTTTTTAAATTCCAATTTTTAAATTCCAAATTCCAATCGCTCGTATTGAATTTAGGATTTGAGAGTTGGAATTTATTTTTTGAGATTCAGATTTTTGGAATTTGGATTTTTAGTTATTGGAATTTAAAATTTAAGCACAATCTTGTCATTTCGAGGAACGAGAAATCTTCGCAAGAAACTCTACAAAGATTGGTGACATTTATTAAAATCTCAATTTTAAAATCCCAAATCCCAACTCATTTTTGTCATTTCGAGGAACCAGAAATCTTCGTTAGAAACTCCACAAAGATTATGAAAACCTGAAACCTGAAACTCTGAAACAAAACAAATTTCCTATATTTAACATTCAAAAAATCAGACAAATGAACTATAACAAACTTTTACTTTGTCTTTTATTTACAATGCAGACAGCATTAGGACAAACCAGCCCCGACATTAGTTTAAAACAATTAAGCAAACAGCATCAGTATGCTAAAATGGATAGTTTGAACAATAAGGAAAAAGGCAAAGATTATTATTTCTATAAAGGCTTATATGCCAATGTCTGCAATAAACCCAAGTTGTCAAACCTGTATTTAGACAGTTTGAAAAACAACGAACTCACCAATACTTACGAATTTGCGAAGCTGAAAAATGATAACTATATCAAACTCTTTAATTACAATTTAGCATATACGGCTTCTAAAGTTTTAACTCTTAAATTTCAAAAACAGTATACCGAAGACGAACTTCAGGACGAATTAAACACACAGCGAATCTGGCAGACTTTACGCAATACGCGCTCGCAGACAATTGATGAATTTTCTACAATTTCAGTTGCTGCGGTAAAAGACAAAGCAGGTTTAATTACAACCGAAGTCAAAGCAAATGATACACTTTCCAGTTTTGTTTTTGATACCGGAGCAGGAATCAGCTGTATTGCCGAAAGTATAGCGAAGAAAATGGGAGTTAAAATTTTGCCGGATAATAACATTTCTGTGGTAAGTTTTACGGGACAAAAAAACAAAGTTCGTATAGGCGTTGCACCCGAAATTAACTTAGGTGAATTGAAAATTCATAATGCAGTGTTTTTAGTATATACTGATAAGGCTTTTACATTTGCAGACGGCGCTTATGTGATTAACGGAATTATTGGTTTTCCAATAGTAAAAGAGCTAGGAACGATTACAATTGAAAAAGATAAACTTACTTTTTCTAAAGAATTAGAGGCTAATACAACTGAAAAAAACTTATTTGTAGACGAACTCAGGGCAATTGTAATGCTCACCTATAAAGGCAAAACCCTGCCGTTTAATTTTGACAGCGGAGCAAAAGAAAGCCTTTTCAACAAAGCATTTTATGAAACCTTCAAAACCGATCTTGACCGCATGGGTACTTTAGAAAACTCTAAATCCTCCAGCGCTGGCGCAGAAGTAGTTTCTACAGAAGTTTTGGTTTTAAAAGACCAGCAACTCTATCTTGGAAAAAAACTAATTCAACTCCCAAAAATGGAAATTGACCAAAAGAATTATGGCGTTTATGGCGAAGTTAATTTTGGAAATATTGGGCAAGATGTATTGGGACAGTTTGAAAAGGTGGTGATTAGTTTTGATGGTAATTATTTGAGGTTGGAGGATTAGGTTCTTTTGAATTTTTCTTTTGAATTTTTCTTTTGATGGTCTTATTTGGACTTTTAGGAAAATCACAGATTTTTTTCAGCCTAAAAAAAGTTTTGATATTTTTTAATTTCCATTGATAATTTTGATTCCAATATTTTTTGGTTTAGAGTTTTTCCTTTTGAATCTATTTTAAAGCAAAAATTGATATATTCATTTCCAACAGTTGAATATGAAAAGTTGTATGCTTCAAAAATCAAAACTTTAAAATTGCCTTTTTCAATAAGACTTATTTTGTTTGGGATTAAATTGCTAAAATTTGAATTTCTAAAATCTTTAATAATTTGATTATTTATCTTAAATACTGTATTCTGATTAGTGTTTATCGCATTTGTAATTTCATTTCCTATTTTTTGATCTACGCATTTTTGGGTAACTACATTTTCAGTCTTAATAAGAACATCGAAATCAACATTTTTTAGCTTTTCATGTACCTTAAAAATACTTACCGAATCATTGATCGAAATTCTGCAAGGCTCAATCTTCTTTTGAGTTAAAGTATAATTTTCAGCTTTATTTTGGGAATGAATTAAGTTCACAAAAAAGCTGAATAATAATATTAATGTTTTTTTCATAAGTAAACTGTAAATCTTTTTTAGGATTAAATATGTAAACTTTTTTTAGGATGAGACAAGGAATATTGCACGAGCGGGACGCTCGCGCCAGCAAGGGGGAGTGGGAATCTTTTATTTCTTCCCTTTTTTTCTTTAAAAATCGTTTAACAAAACTTTAATATTAGTTCTTCCGACTTTAAGTAAATAATCTATTTGTTCTTGCTTATTCAAGTATTTCACTGAATCAATAATTCTTACTTGTTTTTGTTTTTTATCATTGATTTTTGCCATTATATATTCAGGCATAAAATCATGTACTGAATTACCAAAATTTATATTAAATCTTTTTTTATAATTAGCTTCATAAAGACTATCAATAGTTTTTTTACTTATTTTGATATTATAAGTTGTTTTCAAATTACTCCATTGTTTGTAAATCAAATCAAAGTCTTTATTTTGGATGATGCGTTTAATTGGAACACCTTTAAAATAATAGAAAGTCCGTTTTGTAAGTGGAAAGATTGTTTTTCTATATTTATATTTTAAATAATTAATTTCAGAATCTCTTTCAAAATTATTTGTAATTTCAATCCCATCATTATTAAAAATTAAATTTCTATAAAGATCTGAGCTTCTTGCATAATTTTCGTCATCTATTCTTTCTATATCAATTAATCTAAATCTATTGTTTGAAATTGTTATTTTATACGGTATATAAATCATTAAACTGTCGCCAAAAGGCATTTTTTTACAATCATAATTATATTCTCTATCATTATAAACAGTAATTGAATTCTGAAAATAGGAATAGGCTACATACATAAAAACGAGAGATAACATTGCGATTAAAAACATTTTTCTTTTCATTGGAAACTTTTATTCTTTTTAAACTTTATGTGGAGCAAAATAAATAAACATAAATGTTTTTAAATATTAATAAAAACACTATCTACTATCGTGAAAATTTTCTTAGTAGATTCGTCAGGCATATTATAAGTAATCACAACATAACTTTTATCATTTTGACCCCGATAGCGCGGATTTGCAATCTGTGCCCGTAACACTAAGACACAATACAAATTATCAAGACAGAAGCTACAAAGAATCATACAGCTTTTGTTTTGTATTTAAAATAGAGAACCAAACCGATCTTTGAGGGCACGGATTGCAAATCCACGCTATCGGGTTTGTGTTCGTTCTCCTGTTTTTTTTTGAAGAACCACAACTTATAATAAAGAAAATAGAAACTAAAAGGGAAACTATTTTATTTGCATCGTTTTTAAATTTTTCTTGTTCAGACTGTCCTGCAAATAGGTATTTTTTAAGTCTTTCTAAGCTAACTTTATTATTTTTATCATATACAACCTCTAAGTGGTGAAAAGTATATTTAGATTTTCAATACTTTCTACTATTTATAAGTTCCAGCATCTTTTCTTCTTTCAAGTCTCTTTCAAAATTAAATGAACCTTCAATAAAATAAGAATCAAAACCAAATTCATTTTTAAATTTTGTTGCTTTCAAATCGGGCTGATAAATTAAATTATAATTTGTTTTGAGAGTTTTTGTAAGCCATTTTTTCTTGTAACTTCCATACTTATTGGTTCTGTAATCTTCAACAATTGTGATTGTATCTTGTTTTACGATTCCAACATTACAATCATACCATTCTTTACGAGGAGTTTTCTCGTAACGTGTGTTTTTGATAGTATTATTTTCTAATTTAAAAGCTCCTAAAAAAATCAATTCCAATCTTCTCTTTATTTCTATTTTTCCATTTTCTGGTTCTGTCAAGAACGCACTTCCATTTTTATTTGTTTCTGCTACATATAATTCGCCATTATCTGCATAAACACAGAAAGTAATAACTTTGCTACCACCTTGATATACATATACTTTATTGGTTTTTAGATTCGGATTTTTCATTATTAAATTCTTTGTTTCATCATTTAAAAAATCTGAGTAATATTTAGAATATATAGTATCATTTTTTTCATATTGGATATTACGTGTACTTAAATATTTTTTAAATGCATTTTCTAATTGTAAATCTTTTTTTGAAGAACCACAACTTATAATAAAGAAAAGAGAAACTAAAAGAGAAACTATTTTATTTGTTTTTATCTGCATCGTTTTTAAATTTTTCTTCTAATAAATAAAATTCCTTTAATAATTTTCCTCGTTCAGACTGTCCTGCATTTAGGTAAGTTTCAAGTCTTTCTGGACTAACTTTATTATTTTTATCATACCACCTCTAAGTGGTGAAAAGTTAGTTTAGATTTTAACTGAATTCTAATCGTAATTCATCTTATCAGTTTTATATTTTTGATTTCCTAATTCTCTTCTAGAGCAAAAGAACCTTCAACAAGATAAGATGGATTACGGGTTTTAGTTGCCTCGATTCTAGTTGCTTTTAGGTTAGGCTGATACACCAATTTATAATTTGTTTTATACCTTTTGGCTAGCCATTTCTTTTTATAACTGTATAGTTTTGTGTCATAATTTTCAATTAATCGGAGAGTATCTTTTTGCAATATGCCTATATCGCATTCATTATATTCTTTACCGGATAGTTCTCTTATGTTACGACTTATTTTAATTACTGTATCTGTTAATTCAAAATTACCAAGGAACTCCAATTTTACTGCTCGTTTTAGTTTTACAATACCATTTTCAGGTTTAGTTAAAACTAAAGAATCTGCTTTGTAAATTCGTGCCAAATATTCATTTCCATCATCCGAGAAAATACAAAAAGTGTTTTTTACAGAACCTCCCTGATAGACATAAACTTTATTTGTTTTTAAAAATGGATTTGCGATTAAATCATGCCTCTTGTTCTGCTCTTTGAATTCAAAAAAATCATCATAATAATCAAGATCATTTGCTTTTATTGTATCTATATTTCGTGAAACTAAATAAGAGACATATGCCTTATGATTTTTCTTTCTTTGATCTTTTTTCTCTTTATATGAACTACATCCTATTATAGAGCATAGAATCATTGATGTTATTGTTTTTTTTACCATTTATCTGTTCTTTATTTTTTGTTATCTTCAATTAAGTAAAATTTTTTCAATAATTTTCCTTGTTCAGACTGACCTGCATAAAGATATTTTTTAAGTCTCTCTAAACTAACTTTATTATTGACATCATACACAACATATAAATGATGGAATGTTGGTTTAGACTTTAATTGAATACTTATATCATAATTTATTTTTCCTTTGTATAAGCTGTCTGGAGTGAATAACCTTTGGTTGTATTTTTGCATTTCATTTTCGCAATCTCGTATCTCAAAATTAGAATGGCTATCTAATATTTTTTGAAAATTTGTATTTTTTTCATATTCCTCATAAACTATTTTTTTGGGACATATAGAAGAGTTCCATTCTTTTAAATAAATCCCTTGGAATGAATAATCGTTATCAATGTATTCATTACAACT
Organism: Flavobacterium sp. KACC 22758; assembly: GCF_028736135.1. Taxonomy (NCBI): domain Bacteria; kingdom Pseudomonadati; phylum Bacteroidota; class Flavobacteriia; order Flavobacteriales; family Flavobacteriaceae; genus Flavobacterium; species Flavobacterium sp. KACC 22758. The sequence continues at coordinate 3,154,724 of NZ_CP117878.1, read as the reverse complement.
TATTAGTAAATGAAAAATTAATATTAAACTAAAATACCTCAATGTAATCATAATGTTTTGTATAAATAATTGATAAAATAGTTCATTTTATTTTTCTTCCTAACGATGAAGGAATTTCCAAACTTCTAGAATCATTATTCATTTTATGCCCATTTACCGTGATTGATTTTATTGTGTTAGAAATAAAATATTTACGAGCTAATGTGAAAGTTTTAACAATCGTATCTTTAATATTTTCAATGTTTGTTATCTTGTATTCAAGACTATCATCAATAATGAGTTTTACATCATAATTAATTTTATCATTGTTCTTAAAATTGGGAATAAATTCTCTGAGTTTAGTAGAATTAGGAGTTGTGATTTTATTATTAAATTTATCATATTGAGTATAACATTGAATTTCAAAATCAGTACTCGTTCCAATCAAAGTTTTAAAATTGGAATTTTTATTATATTTTTTAAAAATTATTTTTTTTGGACATATTGAAGAGTTCCATTCCAGAAGATAAATAGAATGAAAAGCATTATTATCATTGTAATATTCATTGTTATTACATCCAATAAATAAAAAACTTATAAATAGTATACAAATAAACTTCAATGTATCCATAACAATTAAATTTAAATGATTTAGCAGGAAGGTTATTATCTTTTTTTCTACCCAGTGATGTTTCTAAAGATATTACATGAAAAAATAAAGAAAAGAAAAACACAATATTTAAGACATTTCAACATAACCTTAATATTTATTTTTATCTTTTTTTATAACTTTTCCCAGATTTGTTGGAATAAAAATATTAAGAGGGGTATTTGAATTATCTAATTTATAACCATTTACAACTAATGATCTAATATTATTCATTATTGTTAAATCCCCAGGATGTCCGCCATAGAAAACGGTATCAATTTTATTATCAATAGAGGTTATCTTATACTCAATGCTATCATCAATAACGAGTCTAATATCATAATCAATTTGTCCTGTAAACTTTACACTCGGTATAAAAACTCTTTGATTACTAGATTTATACAAACTATCACAATCTCTAACCTCAAAATTTGAATCAGTTTTTATTTTTTTTAAAAAATTTGATTTTTTTTGATAACGCTCATAGATAACTTTTTTAGGACAGATTGATGAATTCCATTCTTTTAGATGAATTCCATAAAAAGAATCCTTCTTTTTTGTATATGTAATCCTTTTACAGCTAAAAAAAAACAAGAGTAATAATACACTAATAAATTTCAATATATCCATAATAATTACTTTTAAAAGATTCAATATAAATTTTTTCTTTGTTATAAATTAATGTATTAATTGGATCAGCTGGAGCATGAAGTTCGTTTCCTGAGTAATTGGATCATACCCAAGTATAAATACTAAAAAAGACTTTTTTAGCTTGTTCTACTTTAGTTGTAATATTTCCGTGAACATCAAAAAATGTTAATCCCCCTTCATAAACGACCCAATGCGAATTTGATTATATCTATACTGTTTATGATGAAGTTCAATTTTTCGGCATTTTTTAATATTGCATTACGTATCCCAACCTGTTTAAAATAATCCAATTGGCTTACTCATTCTTGTGTTTTTTACCAATTGATTTTTTTATCTAGCAAGAAAAAATACTTTTCTCCTCGAGTCACCTTAAAGCTTATTGAATCTGTAGTTTTATTAAATTGATTAATAATTGACTTATTATCAATTCTAAATTTGTCATAAGTTGTCAATTCAATAACTGAATTCGATTTTAGATCATCTAAAGATTTATTATTAGTATACTTTGCTATTAATTTAGACGCTTCCAATTTGGAAACCAGATAGTTATTTACTTTTACTAAGGCCATAATTTTTTTATTATTTGATAAAGAATTAGATTCTAGTTGATATATTCTTTTTATTTTATTTTCGTTAATATAGAAATCATAATCATAAAAATCTTTATCAAGAATTTTATTATCAATACTAACATTCCAAGTAATGTATTTAACTTTTGATGAATTGATTAGTATTTCAAATTCTATTGGAATACTAATTCGAAAACTATCTTTTACAATCTTATGATCTCGATAATTATCTTCTAAAGTCGCTATTTCTTTACAAGGAATTTGTTTAATACTAATCGGATCACTCTTACAAGAGGATAATATTAAAAATAAAAGAAGACATAAATATTTCATAATGTTATGTATTAGTTTATAAAATAGTTTCGACGTATGTTTTTAATTTTTCAATTTTATTATCCAGTTTCTCATAATAAAACATAGTATAAACTAGATCGATATTCATAATGGTCCATTGATTTTCTTAATTTTATTTGTTTGACTTCTATAGGTTCTTTATTTTTACAAGATGTTAATAATAAGAAATTTAACAGGATAGAAAGCAAGGTTTTCATAGTTTTAATTTACCAATTGATTTGTTTTACTACATAAAAATTCTCTTTTTCACCTCTTACAGCTTTAAAGTGAATAGAGTCTTTTACCTTTTCAAAATCATCAATCAATATTTTGTTTTCCTTTCTAAATTTATCGTATGTTACTAATTTTATTGTATCTCCAAATTTCAAATTATCCAGCGACCGATTCTGGTTATATTTTCTTAATAGTTTTCTAGCATCAGTTTTCGAAATTAAGTGATTTCGTTCTTTAATGATTATACCAATTGGTTTGTCAATTAATGATTTATCAGAATCTAATTGATAAATTGATTTTGTTTTATTTTGCTTTTTATAAACTTGATAGTCTATTACATCATCCCATAAGGTTTTATTATTAATCCTAAAAAGCCAAACAACATAATCAACAGTAGAATTCATTGTAACTTTAAATTCAATTGGAATCGATATTACTACACTGTCTTTTATGGATGGATTTTTTAAATTAGGTAATATTGTAACAACTTCTTTCGAAATTATTTGTTCAACAATAATTGGCTTTTTCTGTTGGCAAGAAAAGAGTGTAAGTATTATTAAAGTATATTTATATATGTATTTCATAATTTCATTCTAATTGTTTATAAAAATTGAATCTATGTATGTTATGTATTCGTCAACGCCTGTTTTTTTTATTTTATAGTAAAAAAGAGTATATGGAAATATCATTTCATTATAATTATTTTTTATCCATTCATTTTCATACATTTTTTTTAAACTCTCAAGACTTTTAATTTTTCCTTTTAATAATTCCTCAAGAATTTCCTGATTTGCTTTTATAAATTTGTAATCTCCATAATTATCTTTATGGAACCATTTAGCTTGTGCCAAATTATAGATGCCGTCAAGCCCATTATCTTTTGCTTCTTCAACAGCATCTGAAACCATTCCATCCCAAACTTTTTCAATAGGTTTGCTTATACTTGGATAAACAATAGCATTTAAAAAGTCAAAAGGCACAAACATTGTTGTGATGGTCTCTACTTTTTTTTCATCCATTGCAAACCTTAAAAGATCTAAGGCTTGTAAGACATAATCTAGTTTTTCTGCATTTTTTAAAACAGCATTACGAACCCCAACTTGTTTAAAATAATCCAATTGACTTATTCCTTTAGTTGTTATAAGTTTTCCTTCTTTTCTATAACCAAAATTAACAGCTTGGGTAATTTCATAAAGTTTACCGCTGTTATCAAATACTGGTTTAGTGTAAAGTCTTCGGCTAAATTCTATTTTTCCCATGTTGTTAACCAGATATCCTTTTTTAAGTTTATTAACTGCTATAGAATATCTCAGTTTGTCACTGTATTTTACCATCTTTTCGCGAACATCTGCAATTGCATTATTTTGAATGTCGTTGAGAATAGTATCCATTATATTTTCTAATTCTTTAGATGGCTCTTTAGTCGCAACGATTCCCGCAGAGAAAACAATAAGCTGACCGTCTGCAGTTCTAATTTCTGGAAAACCATAACCTTCATAAGCTGGTTTTATAAAGAATGTAGTTTTAGAAGGATATACATTAAGTATATCGGCATTTGAAGCCCAGGGTTGACCATTATATTCCCAAGTCCAGTAAAAGTCCAGACAGCCGTTTTTAAAACTTCCAAGATCTGCCACAAGATCATCATACCATTTTGGGTTAAGAAATAATTTAATGGTCATTTTATGAGCTCCGTTTACTTCTCTTACAACAGCATTTCTATAGACTTTTTTACCATCAAATGTATCATCATCAGATAAAAACCAACCTAGTACATCTCCATAATCTTCATCCCAAAGTTTAAATGTTATATTTGTGCCAATTGGTATATCATTGCTGACAGTTAATTGATAGTAAACTGTTTCTCCGAGATTTGACGTAGATTTTGTGGCATCTTTTTCTAAATTTCTCATTCCTTCATAATCTGATGTCCAACAACCAGAGAAAGCAATTTCAGGTTCTTCTCTAATGGGTCTCGGTTCTGGTTCTCCATAGGTATATTCAGGCGCATAATAATTGATAGGCCCGTTTGAGTTTATTTCTATTTCGTTGGCAAATTCTCTCGATACTCCTCTGGTAATATAAGTGGCATTTCCACCAACATATCTGGTTTTGGTCATAACTTTTAATGTTAAATGTTATTGGGTTAATTTTGTCTCGTATCTTCAGAACTATTGTTTTTTATAGTTTTATCAGAATGAAATTCGTGTCCATTTTCACTTTGAGCTGTACTTTTTCCGGCAACAGTATAATTTTTATTTTTTTTGATATCTGAATTTAAATCTCCCACTATATGTTCATCATGATTGCCGCCAACAAAAAACTTACTACTGCCTGTAACATTCGTGTATAAGTTTTGTCCTGTATTTGTGCTTTTATTTAAACCCGCAGTTTCCAAAATATTTACTCCCGCATTTGTTGTAATACTTTCAGAAGCATTTATAATTAAGTTCTTGCAGTTTAGCATTAAGGTTTCAGGAACTGTCAAAGTAGTGCTTTTAGTCTCCTCATTCATGTGCAGTTCATTTCCGCTTGGGTCAGAAAGCCAGATTCCTGATTTTTCAACGAATTTGAGCATTTGCCCAAATTTCATTTTTAAGCCTTTAATTAAATTTTTGGGATCAAAAAAATCTGGTTTTTCCATTGCGTTATAAAAACAGGCAGATACGTATGGGCAGTCGGTATTACTGCCTTCAAAACTTACCTGAACTTCTTCGCCAATTTCGGGTCTGAAATAATTTCCTTTTCCTGAACCTCCGTACGATTGTGCAACACGCATCCATTCGCTTTTAGAAGCATAAGTATACCAATTGTACTGTACTTTTACGCGTCCGAGTTTTTCGGCGTCATTGTTATCAATTACTTTGGCCGACTGACTTTCGGCAGCAGCAAATGCATTTACATTGGTATAATGCGGCGCAGCAACATCGGCAGGAATGGCTTTGAATTCGCAGGTGTAATTTCCGTTTACATCAGAACGGTGTACAATTTCAATTGCCAGTAAATGATGTTCTACCGTTTTGTTTTCTATGGTAAAAGTCTGGCCTAAACCTATAGGCAGGTAGGAGGTACCGCTGTAAAATATGCTGTTGGCATCGTGCCCGGCTGTCTGCATTTTTACCATTTCTTCAATATCTTGTTTGTTTTGGGCATTGTTGGTATAAGCACCGTTTTCTAATCCCGGACGAACAATATATGGTTGTTTAAAATTGGCAATAGAAGCAAACCTGTCCCTGCTTCCTTGTGAAGTTTTTTCGGCACCGTTTTTTAAATTAGACGCAGTAGTATAATTGTAACCGCTGAATGAAGTTTTTTGCGAAACCAAATTGGCTTCGATACTAAAGTTATGAAGCGAGGATTCGTTTATAAGCCTGATGTTGGTATTTTTTATTTTTCCGAACTGCATGCGCATTCCGTCAAAATAAAACCATTGCGCATAACGTTGAGAAAGACGCTTAAGGAAATCAAAATTGGTTTCGTTATACTGGGTTTTAAATTTAAATTCTTTTGTATAAGTAGGAACAATAGATTCGCGCTGATAGAATTCTCCAGAACTTTCTTCGGCAAAAATTTCGAGCCCAATTTGCTGTAGATTTTTTTCAAGGAATATTCGGGATTTTGGCATGTCGTCAAGCGTTATGGTATGACTGATTCCCGAAACCTGAAGTCCGGCCGGGCTTCCGTCTTCGTCAAGAGAACCTAATTTTGTAATTCTTCCTTTAGACATGAGCCTGATGCCATTTACTTTGAAGGTAAAAATTACTTCACTGCCTATATAATTACTAAATGCTTTTTCTTGATCCTGAGGTTCTATAATAGGTTTTCCGGTATACTGCCAAAAGAAAGAAAAATGGTGATGATCTGCCATTTTTTGAGACAGTTGAAGATTGTAATAAATAACATTTTGGGAAAAACCTTCTATCGTAATTTGTACTTGTTCTGAAAAATGTGACATGGTTTGGTGTATAAAAATAAGTTTGATTTAGTTAAGTGAAATCCATTTTTTAGAAAAGTCGGCATCTCCAAAAACCAGTTGCTTAGCCGTTAATTCCATTGAAATAAGCATTGGGGTTTGGGTTGTACTTTTAAATTCTTCGTTATAAGAAATGCAGTAGGCTTTATCAAAAGTTAATTCCCTCATTTTGCTCATGGCATCTCTTCTAAAAAAAATAATTTTGCCGTTTTTGGTTAAATCACCGCTTAGCATCCAGGATAAAAAACTGGTGCTTTGGCTGGCCTCGATACTTATTTTTATTGTGCCTCCTTTGGCGTTTCCAACAGGTTTATTTAATCCGTCAATTTTCTGCCAGAATTTTATATTAAAATCAAGCACATTAAATTCTTCTCCGTCAATTTGTAGTTTTGCTAAAAAGCTCATTATTTATTTTTTTGATTTGATACAATAGATTGTCATTCCAGATTCTTTTAAAGAAAAGAATTAGAATATTTCGTAATATTTGTAGTTGGATTTTCTACGAAATAGGCATTCGAAGAATTTGTTATGCAGTATTGGCTATAAAATTATAGGGAAGTGAATTACAAAATATACCCCTAAACGGCATAAAAGTATCAGAATAAGCTTTTTTTTGATTTTCTCGCAGTTGGAAGATTTGGTAATAAAAGACGGTTTTTGACAAAAAACAAAACCCTTAATCTTTTTAAGATCAAGGGTTTTTATTAGAAATGCAGTATAATTTTATTCTACATCCAGATAAGGATTTAAAATTTCGGCTAGTTCATTGAGCCAGTAAAAGCTGTTTTCGAGTTTGGGTATTTCTTGCTGCAGGGTTTCGTTTTCTCTTATTAAACTTAACGAAAGAACAAAATTTACCTGCCTTAGGGCTTTTGCCATTTGTTCTGGCGTTACGTTTTGATTAAAGAAATTGGTAAGCCTGATTTCGGTTTCTTTTGAAAGGGTTTTGGTACTCATAATATTTACTTTAGGGAAATGAAACCCGCGTGACTTAGGTGTCCCACGCTGTAAAGAGAGCGTTGCAGTTGTTTCCAATACCGCCACCATACCACACGGGCAAACTTTTTTTCTGATATCATAACTTTACTTTGGGACTGTAAAGATATCAAAAAATGTTTTAATTGTAAGAAAAATATTTCTTTTTAGTTTTTTGTTTCTAAATCAAATTTCCAGAAAATTCTCTTATGAAAATGAGTGTTCTAGCCCTGATTGTAACGACATCCTTTTGTGGTGGGGTTCACCACAAAAGATATAGTGAAAAGCAGGAATCAGCTCCTTAAAAATCAAATACGAAGATATGAAATGGAAATGAAAACCTAGGCTTGTATAATACTCAAAATGGTTTTTGGAATTTCGGCAAAAGCCTCAAAAGAATAAGGTTTAATAAGATAGGCTTTTACGCCCAGAACGTCGCATTTTTCTTTGTATGAGGGATTTATACTTGTAGAATATACAAAGCAGGGAATGTTTTTTAAGTCTGAGTTGTTTAAAATTTGCTGTAAGGCTTCTATGCCGTCAACAATAGGCATGTTAATGTCGGTCAGGATTACGTCTGGGCTTTCGTTTGATGTGTTTTTTAGGTAATTGAGCAGTTCTTCACCATTGGCTACAAGGCTTACTTTGCCAAAATTTGGGTTTTGATTGAATGTTTCGAAGATTACATCAGCGTCATCATTGTCATCTTCGGCAATTATGATATGCAGGTTGTTTTTTTGTGGCATTTTATAAAATTGGGAAGTAAAGATTAAATGTCGTTCCTTCATTCAATGTACTTTCAACGGTAATGTTTCCGGAGTGGTTTTCCATAATCTTTTTACAAATCGCAAGGCCTATACCGTTTCCTGAATATTCGTTTCGGGCATGAAGGCGCTGAAAAATGGTAAAGATTTTAAGAAGATGGCTCGACTCCATGCCAATTCCGTTGTCTTTAATTTGAATCTTTACAAATTTAGCATTTTGATTTGGCATTTCCGCATTTAAATTTTCGGCCTGATAAATTTCTATAAGCGGCGCAACAGTTTCTTTGCTGTATTTTATGGCATTGGTGATAAGGTTGCCAAAAAGCTGGCGGATTTGAACTTTTGAGGCTTTTATGGCGGGAAGTTTTCCTATTCGAATATCGGCTTTTTTATCGGTAATAATAATTTCGAGATCTTCGATGACTTCGGCAATTATCGAAGCGAGATTAATTTCGGTTCGTTCTTCCTGAGCAGTGTGCGACGAATACTGCACTAAATCGTCAACCAGTGAATTTAACCGCAAGGCCGATGATTTTAGAACGTTCATTGATTTGGCATCGGTTTCAGAAAGGTAACTTCCGTCGATTCTGTCATTGTGCATTACAATTTTCCGAAGCGGTTCTTTTAAATCGTGTGAGATTACATGAATAAACTCTTCGAGATTGGTATTGATTCGGTTTAGTTCTTTGATTTTTTCTTCTAATTCCTGCTGATGTCGAATGAGGGCTTCTTCGTGTTTTTTCTTTTCGGTTAAATCGGTAATTACGATTCCAATGGCTTCTACAGCAGGTTCGAGATCAGTTAAGGCAATATAAGCCGGAAAAGTTTTTTTTTCGTTATTGGATTTAAAAAGGATTTCGTGTGTGGCGATTCCGTATCGAAGCGCCTGAATAATCTGTACAAACTGCGTGGGATTATCAAAATATTCGTTTAAATACGTCCCGATAATCTGCTCTGAAGGAATGCCGACTAGTTCTGAAAAATAGTCGTTGCAATACAATATGAGTCCGTTGCGCGAAATACTAAGCGCACCCTGGCGGAATTTTTCTATTAAAAGACGGTACGTATAATCTGCCGTTTCCAGAGAATAAAGTTCAGGAACTCCATTGTTGTTCACTACCAAAGCATCTACATCTCCTTGTTTTATGGCATTGACGATGCTGTTAGATTCATAAAGTTCTTCCTTTAATGATTCTATTTCAGCGAGTAATGATTCTATATTTATTTCTTTGCTTTTCAACTATGTGCCTATATTTAGTATATATAAAACCTTTTCTTTATCTGACAGATCGCCTAGAATAATTCTTCTGGGTTCTGGATAAACTTTAATTAATGTTGGGATTGCCACAATTTGATGAATCACGGCTTGTTCCTTATCACGGCTTATATCTATTATTTCTAATTCGTAATTATCGCTTAGATAAGTGTCGCAGATTTTGCGTAAATTTTCGATTGCATGTCCTGATTTAACAGACATACCGGAAACAAAAAGCATGAATTTATGTTTGGTTGTACTTGTGCCATCAGATGAATCTTCCATAATTAGGTGTTTATAGGTTTAATATTAAGCCCTACAAGCACTCTTTCCTCATTAGAAAGGTCACCTATAATTTTACGGATTGGCTCAGGAAATTTCCTGACCAGGGTTGGTACAGCCAAAATTTGATCGCCTTCTGCCAATTGCGGATTCTTCAGCAAATCGATAATCTCGATGCTGTATTTTCCTTTTAAGTGTTCTTCGGCGTACTTTTTTATGTTTTCAAGCGCCTTGATCGATTTTGGCGTTTGGCCTGCTATATAAAGCAATAATTGCCATTCGGCTACTTCTTTTTTCATTTTAATTTTCTTTTTTCTTAGAAGACAGTTTTTCCTGCAATTCTTCTGTTGCTTTAAGGATACTCAGTTCTTCTTCTGCCGATTCAAATTCGGTTCTCAAAGCTTCAATATTGGCTTCAAGGACTTTGCGTTTGCGTTCAATTTCTCTGTCTTTTCGGCTGATTTCATTTTGCAGCTTAATATCAGAAATGGTTTTCTTAAACTGATGTGATTTTCTGGCTGCTCCGGTTAGGATTCCCTGCGGACCTAATTCTACATCCAATAATTCAATTCCTTTATTAGTGATCACAAATTCTCTGACCTGGTTAGAATGTCCCATTCCTCTGGCTTTGATAATAAAAATGCCGCGGTTTCTTTCGCCAACGCCTTCCATATCACGAACCGTTATCCAGGTATCGACTAAAGACGATACGGATTCTTCTGCCAGATCTGGTCTAAAATTATCCGTTTGTTTATTTAATGACGTAAACAAAGCCGTAATATTATTTGCTTTGAGCATATCTATGAGCCTTACCAGCATAGAACGGACTTCTTGTTCACTTCCTACTGTAATAAGATTACTGATTGGATCAATAATAATAGTGGTAGGCTGAAATTCTTTTATTAATTTTCGAAGTGTAAGCAAATGCAGTTCCAGACCATTCAATGACGGACGTGAAGAATGGATTTGCAAAATACCCTTTTTAATATGTTTGTCGAGATCAATTCCAATTGATTTCATATTGCGAACCAATTGCTGCGGCGATTCTTCGAAAGCGAAATAAATCGTTTTTTCGTTTTTTTCGCATTGTTCGTTGGCAAAATAACAGGCAACTGTTGTTTTTGCTGTTCCGGCAGTTCCTGATATTAAAATGTTGCTTCCGCGATAGAATCCGCCGCTGTTAAACATTTCGTTTAATCCGGGAACTCCTGTAGAAATAATATCAGATGAAACTTCGTTATCGAGTTTTAATGATGTAATAGGAAGTACCGAAATACCTTCTTCATCAATTAAAAATGGATATTCGTTTGTTCCGTGTGTAGAACCTCTGTATTTTACAATGCGGAGTCTTCTGGTCGAAACCTGCTCTATAACACGATGATCGAGAACAATAACACAGTCAGAAACGTATTCTTCTAATCCCTGACGGGTTAAGGTTGCTTCGCCGCGTTCGCCTGTAATAACCGCTGTAACGCCTTTTGTTTTAAGCCAATGAAATAATCTTCGTAATTCGGCTCTTAAAATCGCCTGATTGTCAAGACCTGCAAATAATGATTCGATGGTATCCAGAACAACACGGGTTGCTTTTATAGAATCGATCGCATGACCTAATCGTATAAATAAACCGTCTAGATCGTATTCGCCCGCTTCTTCAATTTCTGATCTTTCTACGCGAACATGATCTACTACGAGCTTTTTATCTTTTTTAAGTTGCTCAAGGTCAAAACCAAGAGATTTTACATTTAAAGTAAGATCATCTGAAGGTTCTTCAAAGGACATGAAAACTCCGTTTTCATTATGATCTGTAATTCCTTTAATAAGGAACTGCATTGACATTAGTGTTTTTCCACAGCCGGCACCACCGCAGATTAAAGTAGGGCGCCCTTTTGGGAAACCACCTTCTGTAATCTCGTCTAGTCCGTCAACGCCCGTAGGAGTCTTTGGGAATATAAAATGATGTGATTTTGTTTTTTCCTGCACGATAATAAAATTCAGTATTATCTCAAATATACGTTTTCTTACAGTATTTACAATGAATTCTGACTAAGATTTAACAGCTGTTTAATGAAGTTTTAAAAGTAAATTAAGAAAAAACGACTAAAAATATCAATATATCGGAGAATTTTAACCAAATAATTGCAAAATTGTTCTAAATATTTAACACTAATTTTTCTGTTTTGCCTGAAATTGATTTTTGATAATATTTAAATGTTAAAATCGGCTTTCCAGTATACTCAATGATATCGTTAAAAAAGGAATACCTTTTGCAATTTAACTTTGTCCTGTTAATTTAAAACATATAAAAATGGACAATTTAAAAGATAAAACAGCCGTAATAACAGGTGGAAACAGCGGTATAGGTTATGCAGCAGCAAAACAGTTAAAAGAACAGGGAGCACAAGTTATTATTACCGGAAGAAGAAAAGAAGCAATCGAAAAAGCAGCACTGGAATTAGGCGTTACGGCAATAACAGCAGATCAATCGAGTATTTCTGATATTGAAAGTCTGGCTTTAAAAGTTAAACAGGATTTTGGTAAAGTAGATATTCTTTTCATCAATGCCGGAATTGCCGGATTAGGTAATATCGAACAAGCATCAGAAGAACAATTTGATAGTATTATGAACGTAAATTTTAAAGGTGCGTATTTCACATTAAGCCGATTTATTCCAATTTTGAATGATGGTGCTTCGGTTGTTTTTCTTTCTTCAAATACTGCCAGTATGCCGGGACCGGGATCTTCGGTTTATTCTGCGAGTAAGACTGCTTTGAATTCGGTTATGAAATCAGCTGCTTTAGAATTAGCTCATAGAAAAATCAGAGTGAATTCTGTTAGTCCGGGGCCAACTCAAACGGAGGTTATGAAGAAAGTAGGTTTAGACGAAGCCGCTGTAAATGGTATTATGGATATGGTTGTAGAAAAAGTGCCGCTAAAACAAATGGGTAAAGCCGAAGACGTTGCCAAAATGGTTTCGTATGTAAGCAGTGACGCAGCAAAATTCATTACCGGAGCAGATTTTATTATGGATGGCGGAATGGTTCTTTCTTAAAGTTATAAATTATTAGTTATAAGTTATGAGTTGATTTTTTTAACCGCAATCCCGATAATTATCGGGAGCTATGGTTTACGCAAGGTTCGCAAAGTTTTATTTACAAAGCTTTGCGAACTTTGCGTTTATACTAAGTCTTACTAGTCAAAATCATTGTGCACTTTGCGGTTCAGTTATTCGCATTTCAAACTCATAACTCATAATTCAAAACTCCTAACTCCAAGACTGTCCGTTTCAGCCTAAAGTTCGTCCGCTTGGACTGTTTTCTCATTTCGTAAGAAGGGTTATCGAAATACTTTTGACACAGAAATTAACAACAACAAAATAATTTAAATCAAAAGTTATGGAAACTAAAAAACAAAAAACATGGGTAATAATCGCTATCATCATTTTAGGAATAATCGCCTTTTTAATCCCGAATCAAATAGCAGCACAAACCGGAATAAAACGCACTGATTTGCAAAAACACGATTTAAGTATTCCGGGAAGAGAAACCGTTCAGGCCAAAATTGATTTTGACGGACATACCGCTTTCGGAAAACATTCTCATCCGGGTGAAGAAATCATTTATGTATTAGAAGGTTCACTTGAATATGAAGTGGAAGGCCAGACACCCATAACCTTAAAAGCAGGAGAAGTACTTTTTATTCCAGCTGGAGTAATTCACTCAGCTAAAAATAATACAAACTTAAAAGCATCAGAACTGGCAACATATATAGTAGAAAAAGGAAAACCAGTTTTGGTTATGAAGAAATAATTTCAAGTTTCAAGTTTCAGGTTTCAGGTTTCAGGTTGAAATGTGGATAGTTTAACCGCAAAGAGCGCAAAGATTTTTAGCTTATTGGGTTCTATAAAAACGCAAAGAGCGCAAAGCTATGCGAAAAAACTTTGCGAACCTTGCGTAAACCCTAGCGTCCTTTGCGGTTAAACTACTCATAACTCATAATTCAAAACTCATAACTAAACAACTGTCCATTTCACCTTTTACTTTGTCCACTTCGGCTTTTTTCTCCTTTTAAAACGAGGATTGTCGAGATACCTTTGACTAAGAAATTAACTGATAATCAACTAATCAAAATATTAAAAATTATGAAAACGATATTTAAAATCAAAAACAGTATTACAAGTTCAGTTCTTTTAATTGCCTTTCTTTTAGTAAACGCAGCAGCAATTGCACAGACAGAAAAACAAGAAGGTTCGCTAGGAACTTTAAAACAAATCAATGCCGGATTATTAAATGTGGGTTATACCGAAGCCGGTCCATCTAACGGAACTCCGGTAATCCTGCTTCACGGCTGGCCTTATGATATTCACAGTTACAATGAAGTAGTGCCAATTTTAGTTTCAAAAGGATATCATGTTTTTACACCTTATTTAAGAGGTTCAGGAACTACAACTTTCCTCTCTAAAGATACTTTTAGAAACGGACAGCAGGCAGCATTAGCAGTAGATATTATTGCTTTTATGGACGCTTTAAAAATCGATAAAGCCGTAGTTGGCGGATTCGATTGGGGAGCAAGAACAGCAGTAGTTATGGCGGCACTTTGGCCGGAACGTGTAAAAGGTCTGGTTTCGGTAAGCGGTTATTTAGTTGTAAACCTTGAAGCAAACCTAAAACCATTGCCTCCAAAAGCAGAACTAGGATGGTGGTACCAATACTACTTTGCAACCGAAAGAGGAAAACTTGGCTACAGCCAAAATACATACGAATTCAACAAACAAATCTGGCAGATTGCTTCTCCATTATGGAATTTTGACAAAGCGGCTTACGACCAAACAGCACAGTCATTTAACAATCCGGATCACGTAGCAATCGTAATTCATAATTACAGATGGAGACAATCTCTGGAAGCAGGAGAATCTAAATATGATGCTTTAGAAAAACGTCTTGCAGCAAGACCAGAAATTAAAGTACCAACCATTACAATAGGAAGTGATTTTGACGGCGCTTTCGCAGATGGAAAAGCCTACGCCAATAAATTCACCGGAAAATATGCCCACAGAATCCTAAAAGGAATAGGACACAATGTTCCGCAAGAAGACCCAAAATCATTTGCACAAGCAATAATAGACGTTGCAAATTAATGGTGAATTGTAAATGGTGAATGGTTAATTATTTTCACTCGTCACTTTTTGCATTTCAAAAAAATAACATAATACATATAAAATTCACAATTAATAATTTACAATTAACAATTAATAACATGAGCACACAAGTATTATACACAGGAAAAACACACACAACAGGTGGTAGAGAAGGAGCTTCTCAAAGTTCAGACGAACAATTGAATATCAAATTAAGTGCACCAGGATCATCACATCCGGGAACAAATCCGGAACAGTTATTTGCAGCAGGATGGTCGGCTTGTTTTATTGGAGCCTTAGGAATTGCAGCTTCTAAATTAGGCGTAAGACTTCCGGCAGAAACTGCGGTAGATGCAGAAGTAGATTTATGTGTAACAGAAGGAGAATATTCATTGCAGGCTCGTTTAAACATCAGCCTTCCGGGAATTGACCTCGAAACTGCCGAAACTTTAGCTTCTCAGGCACATCAAACTTGTCCTTACTCAAAAGCAACACGAGGAAATATAAACGTTGAGATTAATATTCTTTAAAGAGTTATAAGTTATGAATTATGGGTTATGATTTTTTTTAAACTTAAATTTTACTCATAATTCATAACTCATAATTAATAATTTAAAAAATCATGAAAAAGATAAAAATAATAAGTGCTTTTGCAATGCTGTTTTTTTTAGTTGGAAACACGATTTTCAGCCAAAGCAATCAAGATAAAAAAGGTTTTGCCCTTTTAGAATTATACACTTCCGAAGGCTGTTCGAGCTGTCCGCCGGCAGACGAATTATTAGGTAAAATTCAAAATGAATTAAAAGATAAAAATATTTATGTACTTTCTTATCACGTTGACTATTGGGACAAACAAGGCTGGAAAGACATTTTCAGCAATGCAGATTTTACTAAAAGACAATACGATTACGCAAAATATATGGAGAAAGATCCAATTTATACACCGCAGGTAATTATTAACGGAAAAATAGATTATGTTGGTTCTCAGGAAACCAGTCTGCGAAACGGAATTAAATCGGCACTTTCTAAACCTGTTTCTACAAATTTAAGTTTAGAAGCCAGTCAAAATGCGAATTCACTTTCTGTAAATTATAATGTTGAAAGCACTTCAAAAAACAGTCGTTTATTAATTGCGGTTGTTCAAAAAGAAGCCAAAAGCAATGTAAAAAGAGGAGAGAACGCACACAGGGTTTTATCACATTATCAAATTGTTCGCAATCTGCAGTCTGTAGATTTAAACAAAGCCAAAAAAGGAACAGCATTGGTTCATCTTCCTAAAAATTATAATGCACATGATTTTGAAATTATTGGATTTGTTCAGGATATGAATTCTGGAGCAATTTTAGAAGTAAAACGAGCGTAATTTTTTTTAAACACATAGAGACATGGTTTTTCTTTGTCTATAAAAAAAGCATTTCATTTGTTTAAATACACATAATAGCTATGTGTGAAAATCTAGATTTTCTTTTAGTTCTTTATTATTAAGAAATTAATCTATGTTTCTATGTTTTTCACCCAGATCTTGCAGATTTTTTTGTTTCTATTTCCATAAAGTTTGCGAATAAAACTTTGCGGCTTTGCGAGATTAAAAAAAATACTTCGTTGAAATGGCAATACTCTGGGCTGACTTTTAAAATCTGCGTGAAATGTTTTTTCAAAATAAACCTATCTTTGATTAACAGAATAACAAAACCACTATCATTATGGAAAAAGCAAAACGTTTTCAGGTTTCGCTCAAAGTTATTTGGGGAAGTTCTATTGCGCTGGCAGTTATGGCTTCGATACCTAAATTATTTGATGCCGATTCTACGCCTGGAGACCTTATTATAAATTCTTCGATTACACTGCTGTTTTCTCTTTTTATATGGTATTACAACATTTACAGTTTGCCCAAATTTTCATCGCAGCGCACGAACAAAAGTCTGTTTAACTGGAAACTTTTGCTTAGTGTTGTACTGGGAATTTTGCTTATGGTGATTCTTGTAATCGCACATCAGGAACTTTTTCAGGTTTCAAAAATGGATGCGCCTATTATGTTTGAACTCCGCGGGGTTTTAATCAATTTAATTGTCTACATGTTCCTGCATTTGCTTTTTCAAAATTACCAAACCCAGCAAATGGGGGTAGAACTGGAACGTACCAAAGCTGTACATCTGGGAGCGCAGTACGAACTTTTGAAACAGCAGGTCAATCCGCATTTTTTATTCAACAGTTTGAATACTTTAAAATCGATGGTTGATATGCAGGATCCTCAGAGTTCTGATTTTATCTTGAAATTATCTGATTTTTACCGATTTACCCTAGAAAGCCGAAAAATGGATTTGATTCCATTAAAAGAAGAATTGCAGATTCTGGATTCGTATGTATATCTGCTCAAAGCCCGTTTTGAAGATGGATTTGAAGTTATAAAAGAAATTGATGCCCAGCAGTACGATTGTGCAATTCCGCCTTTTTCTTTGCAATTATTGATCGAGAATTGTATCAAACACAATATAGTTTCGCTTGATAAACCTTTGAAAATTAAATTATATACGGAAAATGATTTTCTGGTAATCGAAAATCCAATCCAGCTGAAACGAGGTACTTTGTCAACAGGTGTTGGACTGAACAATATCAATCAGCGATTCCTTCATTTGGTGAACAAAGAAATTGAAATTGACAAAACCGAAACCCATTTTAAAGTTAAAATACCACTAATTTATGACTATCATAATAATTGAAGATGAAGTAAAAACGGCCAAAGCGCTTGGTCAGCTTATTTTGAGTATCAGACCCGATGCTCAGATTTTGTCGTATATTCAAAGTATAGACGGTGCTGTAAGTTATCTTTTAGAAAACGATCAGCCCGATTTAATTTTTATGGATATTCAGCTTGCTGATGGTTTGAGTTTTGAAATTTTCAAAAACGTTGAGGTTTTGTCGCCGGTTATTTTCTGCACCGCTTTTGATGATTATGCAATCGACGCTTTTAAATCAAACGGAATCGATTATGTATTAAAACCATTTTCAAGAGAAAGCATTTCGCAGGCCATTAAAAAAGCAGGCGAACTGAAAAATTTCTTCCAAAGAAACAAAAAAATGATGCCTGATTTCGATTATCTCTTAACCAGAACAGGCGAAAACAAAGGTAAAAGCAGTTTTTTGGTTTTTAAAAACAATAAATACCAAACCATACAAACAGAAAATATTGCTTTTTTCTACATCAAAAACGAAACACCAACCATCGTAACTTTTGATAAAACAGAATATCAAATTGCACAATCTCTGGATGAGGTTCATAAGCTGTTATCGCCAATTCAGTTTTTCAGAATCAACAGACAGTATTTGGTGAACTTTTCGGCAATTAGAGAAGCAGAACATTATTTCTCTAGAAAACTGATTCTAAAACTTACCATTCCAACTGAGGAAAAATTATTAGTTGGAAAAGAAAAAGCAACAGCATTTTTGAGCTGGCTGGAGAATCGATAGGTAAGGATTTAACCGCAAAGCTCGCTAAGTTTTTTAAAGCAGCAATTCTATAAAAACGAAGGTCACAAAGCTATACGAATAATAGCTTTACGACCTTTTTTTGCCACAGATTATTAGGATTAAAATGATTTAAAAAAATCTGTGGAAATCAATCTAATCTGTGGCAAAAAAACTTTGCGACTTCGCGTCTTTGCGAGATTAAAAAAAATTTGCTCCCGATAGCTATCGGGATTGCGTAAATCTTTGCGTGCTTTGCGGTTTAAAAAAATAATACTAAACCTTAGAAGGCGGTAACCCAAACTGTTTTTTAAACGCAAACGAAAAATGCGATAAATCTTCAAAACCAACTTCCAAATAAACTTCAGAAGGTGTTTTTCCTTTTTCTTTAATTTGATAATACGCTTCCTGTAATCTTTTCTGAATGAGCCATCGGCTTGGTGAAATATCAAAAATGCGCTGGAAATCCCTTTTAAAAGTTGCAAGACTTCTTCCGGTTAAATACGCAAAACGATCTAATTGTACGTTAAAATGGAAATTCTTTTTCATAAACGCTTCCAGGTCAATTTTTCCGGGTTCGTTAAAATCAAAAAGAATATCTTTTAATTCCGGATTGCATTGCAGTAAAATAGTAATAGCTTCATTTACTTTTAAAGCCTGAAGTTCTTCGGTAATTAATTGGTCTTCGTTTATGTACGGAATCAGCGAATTCATATAGCTTTTTAATAACGGTACTTCTTTTAAATGAAGAACCATTTCAGTTTCCGGGCTTTTAATCAAACTCGTTTTTTGATTGTATTGAATAGAATAATCACGAAGCGCTTCCTGATTGAGATAAATCGAAATAGACTGAAAAGCTGTATTAGGATCCGGTTGTTTAATGAATTTTATGAGCTGATTTCTTCTAATGAATCTAAAATCACCAGGATTGAAAACATATTCTTTACTACCGTTATTAAGAGTCAGTACTCCCGAAATCTGAAAACTCAAAACATGCTGTGAGGCAAACTGTTCGCCTTCTCTGTTTTGTGTGTAATAGCAGGAATAAGCAATTGGCGAGGTTTTCTGATTTATTTTTGAATCGTTCATATCACAAATTTATAAAAAATCAAGCAGTACTAAATAATATTAATACGGCTTGATTTTGTTTTGATTAAAGGTTAGCAAATATTTTTAAACACATCCCGAAGCTTCGGGACCATAGATTATATTCTAAATAAAAGATGTTTGAAAAAATCTAGATTTTCACACATAGCTTTGTGAAAAAGTAATAGTCTATGTTTGTTTAAACAAGTGAAACGCCTTTATAGACAATGAAAAACTATGTTCCTATGTGTTTAAAAAAATATGCGTTAACTATTGATAATGCTTATTTCTTACCAGTATACCATTTTCCCTGAGCTGTATCAAAAAAACTTCCAGAATCTTCATGATCTGTAGACAAACTTACATTCATCCATTTTTCCATTTCTTCTGTCCTGTTTTGATCAGCGTGTTGTAAAATTCCAATTGCCTCACTTCCTAATACAAGGTGTACAGGCGGATTTGGGTGCGAAGCCAAATCAACCATAACTTTTGCTGCTTTTTCTGGATCACCAACGGGAACAAAATTCCCCCCTTTAAAGAAATCCGTACGCTGTTTTACCATTTCATAACCTTCAATATCTTCAGCATATGTCATTGATGCGCCAGCCCAATCAGTACGGAAACCGCCTGGTTCAACACTGGTTACAAAAATTCCTAGAGGCGCAGCTTCTTTGGCTAAAGCCTCTGTAAAGCCTCCAAGACCAAATTTCGCTGCCTGATACATTGTTAATCCCGGATTTCCAACACGTCCGCCAACAGAGCTGATTTGTAAAATACGTCCTGATTTTTGTTTACGCATAAAAGGTAAAACGGCACGGGTAATTTCAATTGGCGCATATAAATTAGTTTCTAACTGACTGCGAACCTGCTCGCTTGTGTAAGCTTCTGCAGCACCAATAATTCCGAATCCTGCATTGTTAACCAAAACGTCGATTCTTCCAAAATGTTCAATAGCTTTATTTACTGCCTGATGTACTTCATCATAATTGGTAACATCTAATTTTAAAGGCAGAATCTGATCCTGAAATTTTTCTTTTAAATCATTTAACTGATTAATGTCTCGTGCAGTTGCTGCAACTTTGTCACCGCTTTCTAAAACTGCCTCAGTAAGATTACGACCTAATCCTCGAGAGCTTCCTGTAATAAACCATATTTTGTTCATTGTAATTGTGTTTTTAAATTCATTACAAATTTACGTCGGGAAGGAAGGTTGTTGCTTTGTTGAAAAGCTCAATTTTATTTGTTTTAAAGCTCAGAAAAAAAGTGACATAGGTTCAAAGAGACAGAGGTACAAAGTTTTGAAATGTGATAACAAAAAAGAATCTCGCAATCCCGATAGCTATCGGGATTGCGAGATTAAAATATGCGGTACTTCAGAATCTTAATTTTCCTCAGAAACTCTTGCTGTATAAGTTACGCTGTATAATTTTCTAAACATGATATAAGTAACACTCACCATTACAAAGGCAATAATGGCATCAATAGTTGCAGGGAAACCTAAGACAACCAGTTTTGAAAAGAAAGCGAAGATGATGTCAAAAAATACGCCCGCAAATACCCATTCTTTTAATCGTAATAATTTGTTAGGAATTAATAAGGTGATAACTCCGGAAACTTTCATAACACCCAGAATGTAAATAAAATGTGCAGGATAACCTAAAAGTTGTGTGATTTCCCAAACTAATTTGTTTGTTGTCAATTCAAAAAATCCGCTGGCTCCAAACCATAAAGAAGTTAAAATAATTCCTGTCCAATAAATAATTTTTGTTGTTTTTGCATTCATGATTTTAAATTTTAAGTTGTTAAACAGGACAAAATTGCGTCAACGACAGGCGATTTCATATTGGTATTTTGGTGAAACGGACAAATTGAAATGCGAAATAGACAATCGATAAGTTCATTTGATTTTATAACTTTACAAATGACTTTCAAATCAAAAAGGCGACATTTAAAATGCAGGCTAAAACACTTTTACAAGAGCATATCACTAAAACAGCTTCGCTTAATCAAGAAGAATTTGATTATTTCTTTTCGCATTTCAAATCTTTGACTTTTAAAAAAGGACAAACGATTATCAGCGAAGGCGATAAAGTCGATTGTGAATATTTTGTCATTTCTGGCTGTTTAAAAGCTTTTTTTATAAATGATGAAATCAAAATGTACATTCTTCAGTTTGCCATGCCAACCTGGTGGACATCTGATTATAATGCACTTTATAACCAAACTCCCGCACAAATAAATGTAGACTGTATTACAGATGCCGAAGTACTGTGTTTATCCAGCACCGATCGGGAAAAACTCTGTGCAGAATTTCATCAAATAGAACATTTCTTTCGCTGGAGAACCAATAAAGGGTATATTGCTTCTCAAAAACGCCTTTTATCATTTATGAATAATAATGTAAAAACGCGTTATGAAGAACTTTTGGCTTTATATCCGCAATTGTACAATTTGGTGCCAAAACATTTAATTGCTTCTTATTTAGGAGTTTCCAGAGAAACCTTAAGCCGGCTTCATAATTCTTAGCTTTTTTAGCCACAGATTCCACAGATTAAAATGATTTTTTTAAGCAGATTTGTTTTCAAGTAGATTTTGTTGATTTGAGCAGATTCTATTTGAATTTGCGTTGTAAAACATAGCCCGTGGTTTCAACCACGGGAATTTAGATTGGGACTATACATTGTGTCCCTGCGGTTGAAACCGCAGGGAATGTTTTAAATTAGGTGTCATAATGTTTTAATTCTACATCTATATAAAAAAACTTAGAACCTTAGCAGCTTAGTATCTTAGAACCTTTTAAACCTAAAAAAACGAATGTGATCTACATCACGTAACCCATTTCTATAACCGCCGTTCCTTTGTATTGTACTTTTAAATACAATAAAAATGGAAACAACAAATTTTAATATCGTAAGCTCAAACAGCAGCGTAGAATGGACTGGCAGAAAAGTTACCGGTGCTCATAATGGTACAATTGGTATCAAAAAAGGTAATTTCATCTTTAATGATGGAAAAATAAAAGGAGGAAACATTATTATCGATACAACCTCTATCAAAATTCTCGATGTTACAGATGCGGCAACAAATGCTCAGTTTGCAGGACATTTGGCTTCAGATGATTTTTTCTCTATCGAAAAATTCCCAACTGCTTCTTTTGATGTTTTAAGTGTAAAAGAAATATCAAACACTGTTTATTACCTGGAAGGAAACCTGACCATAAAAGATATTACACATCTTGTGGGTTTTGAAGCTGAAATAAAAAACAGCAGTAATAGCATTTCACTTGCAGGGAAATTAATTATCGATCGTACAAAATACGATATCAAATTTCGTTCAGGAAATTTCTTCAAAGATTTGGGAGACACTTTAATCTACAATGACTTTGAGCTTGATTTTAATATCAATGCCGAAGCCGTTTTTTCAGGACAATCTAAAAACTAATTATCATGCCTTACGTAAAAATCGAATTGACCCGCGAAGGAGTAACACGCGGGCAAAAACAAGAATTAATCAGCGGTATTACCAATTTGATTACAGAAGTATTAAATAAAGATCCGCATTTAACCCATGTTGTAATTCAGGAAATAGAACTCGACGATTGGGGTTATGCAGGAGAACAAGTATCAGTATTAAGAGAAAAAGGCATTACAGCCGATAAAAAATAAAATCATGAAAAAACAAACTATAATCGTTACCGGAGCAGCTTCGGGAATTGGAAAAGGAATCGCTAAATATTTTTTAGACAAAGGGGATAATGTTGTAATCAATTCGCTAACAGAAAGCGCATTAGAAAAAACGTTCAATGAATTTGGTGCAGGCGATAATCTGGCAAAATTTGCCGGAGATGTAAGCGACAAAAAAACAGGAGAACAACTGGTTAGAATTGCTTTAGAAAAATTTGGTTCTGTAGATGTATTAATCAATAATGCCGGAATTTTTGCCAGTAAACCATTTTTAGAAGTAGACGAGGCGTATTTAGATACCTTTCTAAAAACCAATTTAAAAGGAACTTATTTCACAACTCAATCTGTTATTCCGCAAATGCTTAAACAGCAGGGAGGCGTGGTAATTAATATCGGAACACCATTGGTAAATCATGGTTTAGGCGGATGGCCCGCTTCGGCACCTATTTCAAGTAAAGGAGCAATTCATGCCTTGACGATTCAGTTAGCGGCCGAATTTGGAAAACAAAATATTCGTGTCAATACCGTTGCTCCGGGTGTAATTCGTACGCCAATGCATGGTGACAATGCTGATCAGAGTGCCGGACTGCATTTATTAAACAGAGTAGGAGAGACCGATGATGTTTCTGAAATGGTTTACACTGTTGCCAAAAGTAATTTTATTACCGGAGCCATTATTAATGTTGACGGCGGAAAAGGTGCAGGACACAATTTAAATTAAATGAAAACGATTTTATTAACTGCTTTTATGCTCTGGAATTTTCAGGGCATAAAAGCTCAAAATACAATTAAAATGGAAAATCAAATAGAAATTCAGGCTATTACAGATGCCATAGAAAATTATTATTTTAAAGGCATTTATGAAGGTGATGAAATACTTTTAGGAAGTATTTTTCAACCCGGAACATTCCTGTTTGGGGATGTAAATGGGCAGCCTTATTTTAAAACAGTCGATTTGTATCTGGATGGTGTTAAAAACCGACAAAGTCCAAAGGATTCCGGTAAGCCGTTTAAAGGAGAAATTCTGCATATAAGCGTTGTAAATTCTATTGCTGTGGCCGAATTAAATGTTAAAATGTATGACTTTAATTATCGGGATTTTTTATCTTTCCATAAGATTAACGGCCGATGGCTGATTGTTAACAAAATGCTGACTGATACCAGCAGATAATTTAAATCTTGAAGCAATGTGGTACAATACAAAAGCTAAAGAACTCTTAGGAATTGATTATCCAATTTTACAAGGACCTTTTGGAGGCAATTTATCTACTGTAGAATTAACAGCTGCAGTTTCTAATGCAGGCGGATTAGGCGGTTATGGAGCTTATACAATGAGTCCGCAGGAAATTTTCGACATTGATAAACAGTTAAAAGCAGCCACAAATAAACCCTATAATATCAATCTTTTGGTTTCAGACCACGATATTACCGAAGGCGGTTTAACCGATGAACAGTTTGAGAAAACAAAAGCCGTTTTTAAACCGTATTATGATGAAGCTGGAATCGCACTTCCGGAAAAACCAGCTCCATTTCAATCTAGATTTGAAAATCAGCTGCAGGTTATTTTAGACGTTAAGCCAAAAGTTTTCAGTTTTATGTTTGGCGTTCCCTCAGATGATGTTTTAGAACAATGCCGAAGATCAGGAATTGTAACGGTTGGAGCAGCAACAACTCTTGATGAAGCTGTTTTTTTGGACAGCAAAGGCGTTGATATGATTATTGCTTCTGGTTTTGAAGCAGGCGGACATCGTCCTTCTTTTTTAGATAAATCTGAAGCTTCTTTAACCGGAACTTTTGTTCTATTGCAGTTAATGCGCGAAAAAATAAAAACACCCATAATTGCAGCCGGCGGCATTGCTGATGGAAAAGGAATTGCAGCAGCTTTAACTTTAGGAGCAAGTGCTGCCCAGATAGGAACCGCTTTTTTAGCTACAAACGAATCTAATGCACTGCCAATTCACAGAGAAATGCTGTTTTCTGATGCTGCAAAATACACCACACTTTCACGCGCTTACACAGGAAGACTCGGACGCGGGATTACAAGCCGGCTTGCTAAAGATATAATGGGAAAAGAATCAGATATTCTGCCTTTTCCATTACAGACTACTTTTATTGCTCCACTGCGAAAAGCAGCGCTGGATAAACAAAAATGGGATATGATATTATTTTGGGGCGGTCAGATTTCTCCAATTTTAAAACATACTAAAGCTTCTGTTTTGATGAATGCTTTGATTGAAGAAACTACAGCTTATTTTGATGGATTAAAATCATAATTCTAAATACAAACTCATTTCATAACCGAAATGAGTTTTTTTTATGTCTTATAAAAACAAGCTAATCAAGCATATTGGGATTGATGTATGAATTTCCATTATAAAATTGATGCATCTTTTAAGTTTATATTTTGGCATAATTAGTTTAAATACAGTGATTTATATTTTGTTGAATAACACTTTTTTAATAAAAATGAAAAAAACTTATCTTATACTTGACTAATTTGGTAGAATTAGTATATATTTGTATCACAGAAAAATTATATAATGATACTTATCCAGAAAGACTGAGGGAATAGGCCCAATGAAGTCTTAGCAACCTGTTGCCGAATAAGGTGCTAAATCCTTCCGCTATAAGCGGGCAGATAAGAAAGATTTCCTCAAAATCTGAATAAGTTCATCCATTAAAATTTATTAAAATGAAAACAGAATCAATTTTATACGCCGGTTATGAGCTTTTGAATATAATTTTAGAAGAAAATAGTCTGGCCGTTTTTCGAATGTAAAAACACGAATTCTCTCTTAAACCTTCTTTTTAAAATACAATCTGCTGATGGTTTTTTCATCGGCCTGAAACCCTTTTGTCTAATCTAAAAACTAAAAATAAAATGAAAAAAATACTATTAGGTTTTGCTTTGTTTCTTGGAGCTGTTCAAACTCAGGCTCAGGAAAGTAATTTACAATTAAAAGGAACTGTTGTCGATACCGTTGCACAATACGTTTACTTACAGAAATTTCACAATAAAATGTTTACCACAATAGATTCAGTAAAAGTAAAAGACGGAAATTTTAGTTTTAAAACAAAAGTAAAAACGCCTGAATTATACGGATTAAGTGTAAACACAGAAAGTTCGCCTTTGTATGTTTTCCTTGAAAAAGAACCAATTACAGTAAAGCTGAGTCCGAAGAAATATTATACAGCTTCTGTCGTTGAGGGTTCAGCTTCTCAGGATTTATTCGAAACCTATAAAAAGAGCAAAGATCCAGAAATCAGCAAATTTATAACTGAACATCCAAAATCTATTGTTTCTGCTTATGTCTTATACAGAAATTGGTCGTACAGATTAACACCTGAGCAGATTACACAAAATATTGCCCTGCTGGATAAAAGTCTTCAAAATACCACTTACGTGAAAGAATTAAAAGAACTGGCTGTTGTTTTAGACGGATTAGCAGTAGGTAAAAAAGCCCCAGATTTTACAGCCAATGATCCTAACGGAAAGCCAGTTCGTCTTTATGATAATTTAAAAGGTTACACTTTAGTCGATTTTTGGGCTTCATGGTGCGGTCCATGCCGAAGAGAAAATCCAAATATCGTAGCCGCTTACAAAGAATTTCATGACAAAGGATTCAATATTGTGGGAATCTCATTAGATAAAAAGAAAGAAAACTGGATTAAAGGAATTCAGGACGATAATTTAACCTGGACACATGTTTCTGATTTACTTTTCTGGAACAGTGCCGTTGCTAAATTGTACGGTGTAAGAGCTATTCCGGGAAACTATTTAGTAGATTCTAAAGGAATAATCGTAGCGAAAAATCTGCACGGAGAAGAATTACAATCTACACTTAAATCACTTTTAGTGCAGGCAAATTAATTTATTTAAACACATAGAAACATAGTTTTTCTTTATGTATAAAGGCGTTTCACTTGTTTTAATAAACATAGCTATGTGTGAAAATCCAGATTTTTTCAAATATCTATTATTTAGAATATAATCTATGTTTCTATGTTTTTAAAAAAGATTCAATCAATAATAAATTTAGTTAATTAAAATGATAAAGGAAATGAATGCTATTGAGCCAACAACAAAACCAACAGAGTCTGAATGTTACTTTTCTAAGTTTAGAGAAAATACAGTAGGAATTGATCATACTTTCGAATCGGTTTACGGAGAACAAAATCTGATATATGCTGACTGGGTTGCCAGTGGAAGGCTGTATATCCCGATCGAAGATATAATGCTCAACAAAATAGGTCCAATGATTGCCAATACGCATTCACTTTCAAGTCAAACAGGAAAAACGTCCACGTATGCGTATCAGTATGCAAGAGATATTATTAAAAAATCGGTTAACGCTAATGAATCAGATGTTTTGATAACAACCGGAAGCGGTATGACCGCTGCTTTATCGAAACTGCAGCGTATTATGGCTTTGCGAACAAAATCAGACCAGGACAGACCTGTCGTTTTTATCACGCACATGGAGCATCATTCCAATCAGGTTTCGTGGTATGAAACAAATGCCGAAGTTGTGATTTTACCGCCTGATGAAAATAATTTAGTTGATCCGAAGGTGCTTTCTGAGGAAATCAAAAAATATGCAGACAGAAGCTTAAAAATAGGTTCATTTACGGCCTGTTCGAATGTTACGGGAATTATTACGCCTTATCATGAATTAGCTAAAATCATGCACCAAAACGGCGGACTTTGTTTTGTAGATTTTGCAGCTTCGGCACCGTATGTCAAAATTGATATGCATCCAAAAGATCCAGAACAGCAATTAGATGCAATTTTCTTTTCGCCTCATAAATTTTTGGGCGGACCCGGAACCTGCGGTATTTTAGTTTTTAATGAAAAATTATATCAATCTGATTTTCCAGATAATCCAGGCGGGGGAAATGTAAAATGGACCAATCCATTAGGGAAATATTGTTACAGCGATGTAATAGAAGTGAGGGAAGATGGCGGGACTCCGGGGTTTCTGCAGGTTATAAGAACTGCTTTGGCTTTAGAATTAAAACAACAAATGGGAGTTGACAAAATCAAAAAGAGAGAAAAAGAACTGCTTGACCTTTGTTTTTCGAGACTTCAAAAAATACAGGGATTATCCATTTTAGGCGATTTAACCACAGAAAGAATTGGCTGTGTTTCTTTTGTAATCGAAGATATTCATTACAATTTAATTGTAAGACTTTTAAATGACCGTTTCGGAATTCAGGTTCGCGGCGGCTGGTCTTGCGCAAGTACCTATGCGCATTATTTGTTCAACATCAATGAAAAAAGATCGGCTGAAATTACAAATGAGTTGTTACAGCGAAATCAATCTAATAAACCGGGCTGGGTGCGTTTATCGCTGCATCCGATTATGACAAATGAAGCGCTTTTTTATATCTGTGATGCAATCGAGAAAATAGCTTCGAATTATAAAAAATGGCAGAAAGATTATGAATATAATCCGGTTTCAAATGAATTTGAAAATCCTGAAATAAAAGAAAATATAGCAGAAGAAGTAAACGAATGGTTTAAGTTAGTGTAAGTATAGTTAGTTAAGTTTTAAACCCGACAGGTTTTCAAAAACCTGTCGGGTTTATAATGAGTAATATTCCGTAGGAATATCTCGCTTGTAGAAAAATGGTATCGTTTTGTGTTATGTCCTGTAAGGACATTTGTTTGATTGAATTTGGCATTTACGTCATTCATCAAACGTTCCTATGGAACGTATAATCAAAATTCAATTTTTGTTCTACCGACCAAACATTCCCAACGGAATGTTTTTTTTAGAATTATTTAAGCGATTCGATAATCTTTTCCCGGTGTGCCAATCCCCAGTTAACTAAGGTTTCTGTAACCGGAAGTACCGATTTTCCATATTCGGTAATAGCATAAATTACGGTTGCGGGTTTGGTATCTTGTTCGGTTCTTGTAATAAGAAGATTAGTTTCAAGTTCTTTAAGTTCCTTGCTGAGCATTTTAGCCGAAATACCGTCAATTTCACGCTGCATTTTTTTAAAATGAATAACCTGATGAGTTCGGTTAGTTAAAAATCTTAGAATCATCAATTTCCATTTTCCGCCTAAAACGTCAAGACTGTCACGCATTGCCATAAGTTCTTCAGAACAATTGGCTTCCCGAAGTACTCCGTTATCATTAATTTTTGCCATACTAGTTTCTCTTTGGTAACCGGTTACCTTGGGTTAACCCATAACAAAAATAAAGTATTACAGCGATACTTTTGTAAACTAAAACGATAAAAATGAAAGCAGTTATATTACAGGAAAACCGAGAATTTAAGCTCGAAACAGTGGTAATTCCACAGCCAGAACCCAATCAGATTCAGGTAAAGATTGCAGCTTCAGGATTTAATCCAATTGATTATCAAATGACTGAAAATGAATCTGAAAGAAAACTGATTCATTCACCAATTCTGGGACGTGAATTTTCAGGAATAATTACAGCAATTGGTACAGAAGTAACAGAATTTAAAATTGGAGATGCCGTTTTCTGCGGTTCAGGCAGTATGGGATCTAATGGAACTTATGCCGAATACATTTGTGTTCCGGAAGGAATCGCAGTTAAAAAACCTCAAAATATTTCTTTTGCAGCAACAGCAGGAATTCCATCGGCAGGACTAACCGCATTACAATCATTTAAAAGAATGAACGCTTCTGCAGCTGATTCGATATTTATTACGGGTGCTGCCGGCGGAGTGGGAAATATGTTTATAAAACTTCTTACAGCTAATAATTTTAAAAAATTTTGGGTAACAGCCGGAAATGATGAAAGTATCTCTTCTTTGATAAACTTAGGAGTAAAGCGAGAGCAAATCGTCAATTATAAAAAAGAAGATGTATACGAAACTGCTCTTTCTTTAAACGAAAATAAAAAGTTCGATATCGTTGTGGATTTGGTTGGAAACAGTATTGCTGATATCGCTGCAAAACTTTTAAAAATAAACGGAACTTATATTGACGTCACAAATTTTTTAACGGCAGAATCCCGAAGTATTCTTTTTACTAAAGGCGCAGCTATTTACAATATTTCTAATTATGCATACGGAATTGAGAAACAATATGAATATTACAAAAATGGTTTAAGTGAGTTGAGTTATTTAATAGAAAATGGAATTATTAGTCCGCCAAATATTTCTGTAATTGGTGAACTAAATACAGAAACTGTCAATAAAGCGCTGGCTATTTTGCGTGAGAACAAAACATACGGAAGAAAATTAATAATGAAGATTAATAAAGAATGAAAACAATACCAAGAAGAATCGTAACGGGCTTACGAAACGGAAAATCAATTATCGAACAAGATGAAATCGTGAGCAATGTATCAGAGCATTTTCCGGGATTAATTATTTCTGATATCTGGTCAACTGATAGTACACCGGCTAAATTTGAAGAAAAAAGAATTGAAAATACCGCTTTTCCAAATACACCAAAAAACGGAAGTTATTTTCGGTATGTACAAATTCCGCCTGATAAAGATCTAGGAATTGAAGCGCCTAAAGGTCAGCCTCATCCGTTAATGCATCAAACTGATACTTTAGATTACATCGTCATTTTGGCAGGTGAGATTTATTTGATAGTTGATGAAGAAGAAACACTTTTACAAGCTGGAGATATCGTAATTCAGCGTGGTACAAATCATGCCTGGAGCAATCGTTCAGATTTGCCCTGCATTCAGTTAGCTGTTTTACTGGATGCAAAAAAGGAGTAATTAATTTCAAGGAATCGTTTTAGTAATCTACTATTTTGATAGGTTAATAAAAGTTTTGTACTTTTTACATAAAAATTAAAAATATCTGTTTAAATTTGCAACCGCAATGAGAAACAAGAACCAGAATTTGAATTATTATAGCTGTAGTATGATGTACTGTGCTATTGCTATGAAATTCACTGATCTGGCTTATATATAAAATAATACAATTTATTTCAAAAAGCCTTTCATGAAGATTTGAAAGGCTTTTTTGTTTTAAAACCTTGAATTTGAACAAATGATTGAATTAAAAAATGTTACCAAAATTTTTCATCAGAAAGACAGGATAGTTTCTGCTTTGGATGGTGTTTCGCTCACGGTGCCGCCAGGAAAAATCTTTGGTGTAATTGGAACTTCGGGAGCGGGGAAAAGTACTTTAATCCGTTGTGTCAATTTATTAGAGAGACCCACATCTGGAGAAATTATTGTAGACGGAAAGGCTTTAATGCAGCTTTCAAACGCTGAACTGGCGATTGAAAGAAGACAAATCGGGATGATTTTTCAGCATTTTAACCTGCTTTCTTCAAGAACTGTTTTTGAAAATGTGGCTTTTCCACTTGAATTAGTGGGAACTCCAAAAGCCGAAATTAAAACGCGCGTTTTAGAATTACTGCAATTAGTAGGTTTAGCAGAAAAAGCAAATGATTATCCGGCAAGTCTTTCGGGCGGACAAAAACAAAGAGTTGCCATTGCCAGAACTTTGGCTAATAATCCGAAAGTTTTATTGTGTGATGAAGCAACAAGTGCACTTGATCCGGCTACTACGCGTTCTATTTTGAATTTGCTGAAAGATATTAACCGTCGTTTAAATATCACGGTTTTATTAATTACGCACCAAATGGAAGTTGTAAAATCGATTTGTGATGAAGTTGCCGTTATCAGCCACGGAAAATTAATAGAGCAGGGAAGTGTAGGCGAAATTTTTGCTGACCCTAAACATGAGCTGACAAGAGAGTTTATTGCTTCGTCTCTTCATTTAGAAATTCCAAGCGTTTACGAAGAAAAATTACAGAAAGAAGATAACGGAACCTTAAATCCGTTATTAAAGCTTGAAATGACCGGAAAATCGGTTAATGAACCTGTTATTTCTGAGGTTTCAAGATTGTTTGATACCAATTTTAAAATTGTAAGTGCGCAAATGGATCAGGCTGGAGATGTAAATTTTGGCGTTATGCTGATTGAATTATCAGGAAAACGTGAAAACTACGATGCAGCAATTCAATATTTTATTTCAAAACACATTAAAACAGAAATTATAGGTTATGTCTGATTCACTTATTGACTTATTAGTAAAAGGAACCTGGGAAACCATTGTTATGACTTTTGTGTCGGGCTTTTTTGGTTTTCTAATCGGACTTCCAACGGGAGTTTTGCTTTTCCTTACCCGAAAAAATCAAATATTGGAACAAAAGGTTTTAAACAGAATTTTGTCTGTTGTGGTAAACGTTTTCCGTTCCATTCCGTTTATTATTTTAATCGTTTGGATGATTCCGTTTACACGCGCTATCGTGGGAACTTCGATTGGTGTAAGTGCAGCCTTAGTTCCGTTGAGCATTGGCGCCGCACCGTTTATTGCCCGTTTGGTTGAGAACAGTTTATTGGGACTTCCGTCAGGATTAATTGAAGCGGCAAGAGCTTTAGGTGCAACACCTTTCCAGATTGTATATAAAGTATTACTTCCAGAAGCTTTGCCTTCATTAATAAACGCAGCATCGATTACTTTGATTACTCTTGTTGGGTATTCTGCAATGGGCGGAGCAGTTGGCGCAGGAGGTTTAGGACAAGTAGGATATCAATATGGCTATATTGGTTATGATGCCTTAACAATGAATTCGGTTTTGGCTTTGCTGGTGCTATTAGTATTTCTTATACAATTTGCGGGAGATGCTTTATCAAAACGATTTGACCACAGATAATCATCAATTAATAATTAACAATTTACAATAAAAGATATGAAACGTAATATTTTAAAAACGGCTGGAGTTTTGGCTTTGGCACTTGTTTTATCAAACTGCGGGAAGAGCAAAAACAATGATCCGCATTTTATAAAAGTGGGAGTTGCTGCCGGACCAGAATTAAAAGTAGCAGAAGCTGCTAAAAAAGTTGCTAAAGAAAAATTTGGATTAGAAGTAGAATTGGTTTCTTTTAACGATTATGTAGTTCCAAATGAAGCTTTAAGTCAGGGTGATATTGATGCTAATGCATTTCAGCATAAACCTTATTTAGATGAGCAGTCTAAACAGCGCGGTTATAAACTTGCCATTATTGGTAATACATTTGTTTATCCAATTGCCGGATATTCTAAAAAAATCAAAAGCCTTTCTGAACTAAAAAATGAAAGCACTATTATTATTCCAAATGACCCAACAAACGGAGGTCGTTCGTTATTACTTTTACAGAAAAATGGTTTATTAAAACTGAAAGACGGCGTAGGTTTATTACCTAAAGTAACTGATATAGTAAGTAATCCTAAAAACTTAAAAATATTAGAATTAGAAGCACCTCAATTACCTCGCGCTTTAGACGATGCTAATGTTTCTATTGCGATTATCAACAATACTTTTGCTTCTCAGGCGGGATTGGTTCCGTCACGTGATGCTTTGTTTATTGAAGATAAAGAATCGCCTTATGTAAACTTAGTAGTAAGCCGCGAAGACAATAAAAACGAAGAAAAAGTAAAACAGTTTTTACAGGCTTTCCAATCTCCTGAAGTAGAAAAAGCTGCCGAGCATGAATTTAAAGGCGGTGCTGTAAAAGGGTGGTAGTTTTAATTATGAGTTCTTAATTATGAGTTATGAGTTAAGGCTTACTTATCACTGATTTTATAAAAATTTAAAAAGGCAGATGAATTGTTTCATCTGCCTTTTTTATTTGATAAAAAGCTGGCTTTAAATAAATATGAGCTATCTCGTTTTAAAAACTCATAATTCATAACTCATAACTTTTTTTAGAATCTTTTATATTCTACACCGTGCTTGTCGGCATAAGGCAAAAGTAAATCCATTACTTTTTTGTATTTTTTATCCAGTTCGATGCCTTTTGTATCATCAAGCTGTTTTGCTGCAAGATTGATTTCTTCCTCACTTTTTCCGTCGTCTATCATTTTGGCAATTTTTGGGAAATCGTTTGTTTGAACTTCCTGAGCATATTCAAATAATTCAATTCCGGCTTTTATAATCGGTTCTGTTTCATCGGTTTTGCTTAGGGCGTTAATTTTTTTGATGTCTTCTTTAAACGTGTTTCCGTAATAAAAATTAACTGCATCAACACAATTAGAAGAACGCATTGATTTTTTATCATCGGCAAGAGCTTGTAAACTTCCGTTTTGTTTCTGCTGATAGTATTCTTTAAATACACGCTCAAAGCTTTGCGGAATTTTATTGGCATTTAAACCAATTAGTTCAAAAACTCTGTTTGGAGAACTGTCTGTAAAAAAATTACATGAAAACAATAAGGTTGATACAAATACTAAGGCGAAGATTTTCTGGATTTTCATATATAAAAATAATTAAGATTGTACAGATTGAACAGATGCTGTCAGCTGGTTTAATTTTGCCAGAATATGTTTTTCATATTCGGCTTGTTTTTGATCGCTTTTTCTCCCTGAGCTGAAGTTTTCGCTGATGAAATAATTTTTAATAAAATGGCTTTTTCTGGCGCCTAAACTATAGTGCCAGCTTCCCATTTCGGAACTTACAAAGATAACAGCTTCTTCTAATTTCATGATTTTTTTATCAGGAAATAATGGTGACATTTTGTAAACCGCATTATTTCTGCTGTCAAAAGTATAGCGAATCTGGGCTCTGATATAAATATCATACAAACTATGCAGTACGCCATAAGCTAATAAAACGTAAAGAGAATAAAACCATACTTCGCCCAGTTTCTCTTCAAAAAAAGAAAGTACAATTGCCGCAGCGATAATACCAGCTAAAAACCACTGCGATATTTTTTGCAGTGGTTTAACAGGCTGGAATGAAAAAGAATGGGCAGATTCTGTTATATTATATTTTTCACGAATGTTCATTGCTGTTCAGTATTTCATCAATTTCATTGGCCAGATTTTGAATTTTTCTGCTGGTAAAAGCTTGTGCAATCATGACACATTTTTCCTTTCCGTCTTTTAAATAATAAGCATTCAGAGAAGTATTTGTAGTAAGCATATATTGCCTAATACGTACTAATTCGAAGTTTTGAAAATCTTGCAGCGGAATATGAACCGGCGGATTTATAAGACCAATTTTTGCTGTTATTTCTTTTTTGTCCATGTCAATACTCACGTGTTTCATCCAAATTGAAATAAAACAAAGAACAGCAAGAATGCCAAAAATCCAAAACATAATAGCTTCGTTGAGCCAAAGACCCGCAGCAGCAAAAGCCGCCATTCCAGCGCTCACCATAATGCCAAAACCATATTCTCGTTTCAGGGTATATTGACTGCCGTTTTTTTCAAAATATTTTAAATGCTTCATTGTCATTTATTGTATGGTTACACCATCTATAATTATCAGGCTGCAGTACAATGAAAAATAAGAGCTTGAATAATCTCCGGTAAGCTGATCGCTCAAACTGTCTAATTTAGCGCCCTTAAATTCAAATTTTCTAGTTGGTGTTTTTCCGTATGTATCGACCATTGTAATATGTCCGTCAAGACCGTTTTTACTGGTTGCAAAAGCGCGCAGTAAATTAATGTCCTGTTTTTCAAAATCCAGAGAGAAATAGTAGCTTCTGTTATCTGTTTTATCTTCAGGATCTTTATAATTGGCTCCTTTGGTAAATGAAACCGTAGCCGAACGCAAAGGAACTGTAATCGTTTTGTTTCCGTCTTTTATTGATATTTCAATTTTGGTGCGTTTATCATCGCTTTGCCCAAATGAAATTTGTGTTAGAAAACAAAAGCAGATTAACAGTAATGAAAGGATTTTCTTATTCATAATAAATTTGATTTTAAAATTATTTTATACAGCAAGATTACTTCATACCAAATCCATTAACAATTGCGAATTGGTAAATGGAGTGTTTAGATTTTTATTTGGTTAATTCTGAAATATATCAGGAATAATGCGGTTTTACAGCCTTAATTAAGAGGTTGTAAGTAAGAGTTTTATCCTTTAAAAACACAGGTAAATTGTTTGGTTTGTATAATGACAATTTGTACTTTGCCATCAATTACCACTAATTATGCTCCAAAAAATCACAATTGATCTTCAAAATTTCAGAAAACAAAAACGGCTTTTTTATGTTTTGTTTTTGGTTTTAACTGCTTTCAAAATTCAGGCACAAGATATTTCTCCTATCGAAAAAATAGCAGCAGAAGGATATGCCAAACGTTTTTCGGATACTGTTTCCTGTATAAAAATTCAGAAACAGGCACTTCATCTTGCACACAAGAATAAGAACAAGGAAGATGAAGTGATTAGTTATGCTTATCTGGCGCTTACCCAAAGACGATTGCTTCATTTAAAAGAGTTTATGCACTATGCAGATACGGCTTTTTATCTTTCGCAGCATATAACTAAAATAAGAGCAAAAGCCCATGCATCGGCCGCAATGGGATCTTTAAAATCTTATATTGAAGACAAACCTCAGGCGTTGAA
Source organism: Flavobacterium sp. KACC 22758 (assembly GCF_028736135.1). Taxonomy (NCBI): domain Bacteria; kingdom Pseudomonadati; phylum Bacteroidota; class Flavobacteriia; order Flavobacteriales; family Flavobacteriaceae; genus Flavobacterium; species Flavobacterium sp. KACC 22758. The sequence continues at coordinate 3,118,339 of NZ_CP117878.1, read as the reverse complement.
TTATTTATTAGAAGCTTATACATTATTTTCTAAAGTCAATGCGCACGATCAATGTGCTAAAATTGCTTCAGATATCTCGTATTTGTTTTCTCCCGCATCGCCAACAAAAGTCGAAAAATATGCCAGAGAAGCCCTTGCACATGCAGAAAAATCCGGCGATGCAGAAAGCCAATTGTATGCAAGGCTTGCTTTTGGCGGTTTTTTGGCAGATAACTTAGAAACCGGCGGGATTTTAGAATGGGATGCAGCGGTTAAGTTTTTTGAAGAAACAGTCGCTTTGGCGGAAAAAAATGCAGATAAAATTGTGAGTAAAAGCAATATTGGAATTGCTTATGTAAATCTGGCTGATCTTTATACAAAAGGACCAAAGCCTATAGATGAAAAAGCTTTTTTGTGGAATCTGCAAAAAGCAGAAAGTATTGCCAAAAAGTATAATGTGAAAATTATTCTGCGAAGTGCCATTGGACTCAAAGGATATTATTTTATGCAAAAGGGCGATTATATTAGGGCTGAACTTCTTTTTACAGAAGGCATTAATTATCAAAAAAGCCTGCCGTATACAGATAATTATCTTTTTACTGCTTTTTATAAAAGTTTAAAAGATGTTGCGGTAAAGAGAAAAGATTTTCAGGCGTATTACGGTTACGATACACTTTATTCAAAATATACACAGTTAAAATATAAGGAATCTACACAGGCGCTGCTTCAAAATGCTGATGCCCGTTATGAATCTTCTAAAAAAGCAGAAAGAATCAAACAGCTGGAACTGGAAAAAGAACTGGAGCAGAAGAATAAATTATTGGGTTACGGTATTGCGGGAGTATTGTTAATTGGTCTTGTTTTTATGTTTCGTTCGTATTATTACCGCCAGCGTTATTATCAAAACAGAGAAGATTTTCTAAAACAGGAACAGGTGCATAACGAACTTAAAATGCAGCTGATGGAAAAGGAAACCATCGAAAATCTGGCTGCGCGGTTGTCACTCGAAAGAAGGTTGCTGCGTTCGCAGATGGATCCGCATTTTATTTTTAACGCTTTGGGAAATATCCAAAGCATGATTTTACAAAAAGATACCATTCCTGCAGTTTCGTATTTAAATAAATTTGCCAAGCTCACAAGACAGGTTTTAGAGCAGTCGCGAAAAGAAACCATTTCGCTGGAAGAGGAAATCAATACTTTAAAAAATTATATCGAATTGCAGCAGCTTCGTTTAAATAATGGTTTTGATTATGTTATTGAATGTGACGAAAATGTTGAAACTGATCTTTTAATACCGCCTCTGCTGATTCAGCCGTTTATAGAAAATGCGGTCGAACATGGTTTAAAACCTCAGGAAAATAGTGTAAAAGGTTTGATCGAAATTTATTTTAAAGAAGATGAAGAACAGCACAGTTTAATTTGTACAATTAAGGACAACGGAATTGGATTAGCGGCTTCGCGAAAATTAAAAATAAACGATACGCATCAGTCGCTTTCGACAACTATTACTGACGAAAGGCTGTCTAAAATGCAGAAAGAAAACCCAAGTGCCGGATTTACGGTTAAGGAGCGTGATCCTGAAACTGACGGCCGCGGTTGTATAGTAATTCTAAATATCCCGATTTTATCATGATTTATAAAACGATAATTATTGAAGACGAACATCGATTAAGAGAAGCTTTGTCGATTATGCTCGAAATGGTTTCCGGCGATACAATTCAAATTGTAGGTTATGCTGAAAGTGTTACAGAAGCTGTAAAAATGGTTGACAGACTAAAACCTGATTTGGTTTTTATGGATATTATGCTGAAAGACGGAACTGGTTTTGATGTACTGCAGCAAATTTCATTTAATTCATTTCACCTGATATTTACAACGGCTTTTGAACAGCATGCTATTAATGCGTTTAAATACAGTGCTGTAGATTATCTCTTAAAACCAATTGATCCGCAGGAATTAAAAACTGCGATAGACCGCATTGCGATTCTGGAAGAAAGGGTTTTAGAAAAACAGCAGATTACAGAATTGCAGACCAATTTATCTAAAACACCGGACCGGCTTGTTCTGCCTACGCAGGAAGCAATGTATGTTGTAAAATTGGATCAGATTTTAAGATGTGAAACTTCGGGTTCGTATACAACGTTTTTTTTAACAGACGGCAGAAAAATAATGGTTTCTAAGCCTTTAAAGAATTATGAGGATATTCTGCTTCCGCCGATGTTTTTCAGGGTGCATCAATCGCATTTAATTAATGTCAATTCTATTTTGAGTTATTCGCGTGAAGGAATGGTACATATGAACGATAAATCGGTTGTGCCGATTTCGAGAGGAAAGAAAGAACAGTTTTTTAAATTAATGAAAGATGAAATTTAATTTCTGATAGTTCCTGACGGTTTATGTATTCAATTTATGCAAATACCAATTAAAAGTGACCAATGACAAAGTGCGGGTTTGGGAGCTGTTTTATTGTATCTATTTTTGACCTGTAACAAATAATAGAACCATGAACAATAAAACTTTATCAATCCTGAGCTATGTAACCATTATTGGCTGGATCGTAGCCTTTGTACAAAGCAAAGATGCATCACCAAAAAGTGATCTTGTAACGTATCACCTTAAACAAGGTTTCGGAATTTTTCTATTCTCATTAGTGGTGAATATTTTACTTTCTGTTGTAGTCTCAATTGTGCCTTCGCTTTATTTTTTAAGCTACATTGGTTATGTAATTTTCATTTTATGGATTTTCGGAATCATTAATGCGGCTAATGAGCAAAAGAAACCTATTCCTGTTATTGGGCAGTTGTTTGAAGGTAAATTTGGTTTCATTAACTAAACCTTCAATTTTACACTTTTAGCAGTGTTTTTTTATTTTTTTGGATAGTATTATTCTCTGTTAGGGAATACTAAAACAGATCAGTTTCTATTAGTTTAACTTGTAGTTTGTTATTGAGGTTACTGAGACGTTTAGAACGGCACGCAATGCTGACAATAATTCTGATTTGAAAAGAGACAGTTAAAAACTGTCTCTTTTTTTATGATTTAAATGCTGTTATACAGCAGGAAAATTTAAGGTTTCTATTTCTGATAAATTATCGTTGAATTTTACAAAACTGGCAGGAAATCCTGTTTTTATCTTTCCAATTTTATTTTCTAAACCTATGGCAGCTGCGACTCTTGATGTTGCCATTTTTAGGGCTTCATCTGCCGAAACATTTAAATGATTGTAAGCATTTTGTACAGCTTCAAGCATCGAGATTGTGGCACCGGCTAAGTTTCCGTCTTCGTTTCTGTAAAAACCGTTTTCTAAATGGGCATCAAAATTATCCCATTTAAAGTTTTCTACTTTGCGTCCCAGGAAAGTAGCGTCGCTTATTAAAAAGAATTTTTCCTGTTTGAGTTTGTAAGCCACTTTTGCGGCCGCATAATCGCAGTGTGCTCCGTCTAAAATTATGGGAGCATACACTTTTTCATTTTCAAAAACAGCACCAACCAAACCTGGTTCACGATGACCAAACTGTGTCATGGCGTTGAATAAATGGGTAACGAGATTAATTCCTTTTGAGAAATAATGCTGTGCTTCTTTATAACCCATTGTAGAATGTCCTGCAGAAATTGTTATACCGCTTTCCAGCAGCATATTTAATTGTTCATCAGTAAAACATTCCGGAGCAATGGTGATTACTTTTATAACGTCTTTTCCGTGTTTGATGATTTCTTCCAGTTCAGCATTTGTTGGTTTACGAACCTGATCTATGCTGTGCGCACCGCGTTTTAAAGGATTTAAGAATGGTCCTTCTAAATGCATTCCAATTACACCATTATTGTTTTTTTTAATGTAATTGCGGGTGGCTTCAATTCCTTGTAAAATGGTTTCTTTAGATGATGAAATTAAACAAGGCAAAACATGTGTTGTTCCGTATTTCAGACTTGAATCGTAAATATCCTGAATGGTTTCTTCGTTTGGAGTCTGGCTGAAATAATATTTTTCTCCTCCGTTTATCTGAATATCTATAAATCCGGCACCAATATGTTTTCCCTGCAGATCGATGGTTTTTATATCATTTGGAATTTCTTTTTGTACCGAAAGAATAGTTCCGTTTTCGATGATAATAACTCCATTATCAATTATTTCGTCACCAGTATGTATTATGGCATTAACAATTGCCTGTTTCATTGTAGTTGTATTTCTTATTTTTATTTGAAAGTGGATTTCCAGAATTACAAATGTATCAATATCATTCGTAAGTCATCTTATTTAAAAATAAAATAAAAAAAGCAGAACCTGTATAATTGAAATGTTTTAATGGGAGACGGATTATTTCCACGTTATATTAATAAATTTATGTTTGTAAATTCAGGTAAAATGACGTTAGGATGGGGTAGAGAGGGAATCTCAAATTTACATAAAGAAAGATGTAAGAAATTTATTTAGATGTTTCAAGTTATAAAATGCAACCATTTTTTTGTTTGGAACGCTGTATTTTGAGCAGAAAATCAATTTTGATAAAAAATAAGGGCAAAAATTAATTTGCCCTGTTTCTTTCTTCCTCATTTCCAAAATTGCTTTGTTTAGACTGGATTTTTTGATTTCCAAATTTATAGCTTAACGAAATTCTAAAACCTCTCGTATCGCTGTAGCTTTTTGCATTGGTTTTAATGCCGTTTGATTGGTAACTAATTAATGGTTTTTGTGCATTTAAAAGATCTTCGCCAACAATGGTAAACGCCAGTTTTTTATTTAAAGTGAGAACTTTAACCGAAACATCTAAAATATGTAAAGTCGAAATATTAAAAATCTGATAACGTCCCGGAAGCTGCAGCCCATAATTAAGACCCAAAAACAGAGTTTTGGTATGATTTATTGTAAAATCATTATTGGTATAAATATAGCCGTTATAACCTTCTATCGAATTGATAAAATCAGTTTTAGATTTTACATTTTGATGGTTCAGATTAAATCCTGTAAAACTGTTCCACCAAGACCATTTGTTGAAATTATAGGAAGTCGAAAATCCAATTTGATACGTATCAGCATAATTTAAAGGCGTACTTCTGGTCACGTTTGTAACGTAATCAATAATCGATAATTCCTGTCCGAAATCTGAAACCTGAGAAAAATAAACAGAATTTACCCATTTTTGGTTTCTAATAAACGAAAATTCGAAATTATCAATAATAGAAGGTTTCAAATACGGATTTCCTTCAGAGTAATAATACGGGCTTGTTTTAATAACAAACGGATTTAGATAATCAAAACCAGGTCTGCGGATTCTTCGGCTGTAATTCAGCGAAAAAGTATTGTTTTCATTCGGAACATACGTCACGTAAGCCGTTGGAAATAGTTTAATATAATTATTGGTATTCGTTTGGTTTAAATTTTCTGAGAAACCTTTTGTCTGTGTAGCTTCAAATCGCAGACCAATCTAGGATTTATTTTTTTACTTCCTGAAAAATACAAAGCCTGATTGTATTCTTTATAATTAAAAACATTCGACTGATTGGTATTTAAAACCGGATTTCCCGTTTCATTATCATACACCGCAAGATTGTTACTTGTGTTCGTATGAAATGCCTTTGCACCAAAACTAAGATTGGCCCAGACAGCAGGAAATGTAAAATCGACAGTGGCTGAATAATTGTTTATTTTATTAAGATTGCTGTTTGTAGAAGAAAAAAAACTGTTAGAAATAACATTCTTATCAGCACCTAATTCGCTGCCTGAAAAAAAGCGGTAATCGTCTTTTTGATAATTGAAATAATCAAGATCAACCGAAATATTTTTTCCTAAACTATCCAAAACAAAAGTATTATGAAGATTTACAGAATTCATTTTTGGAGTGTTTTCAGCTTTTACATCAGATGCGATATAAGAGCTTACAGCATCATCAGTATATATAGTCGTAAACGGATTATTAACAGAAACTCTATTATTAAAACTGCCCAGATAACTCATTCCTGCAGACCATTTAGTACTTAGTTTATAATCAATTCCTAAACTTAAACTCAATAAATCGTTTTTAGTTTTATTGGCAGTTTCCTGTTTCCATACTTCATTTGGATAATAAATTTTACTTTCAGAAGTTCTTAAAAGCTTTCCTGTTCCTTTGCTTATAGAAGTCTGTAGAGAAAGTTTATCCTGATTATAAGTAAATAATCCGTTGAGGTTGCCGCCTGCGTATGTTTTTTGTATGTACGAACTTCCAATATTAGCATTCCATGAATTTGCTTTTGCCGTTTTCAGCTTAATATTAATTAATCCGCTGCTGCCTTCAGCATCATATTTTGCCGGTGGGGTTGTTATCACTTCAATACTTTTAATATTATCTGACGGAATAGATTTAAGAAATGCGGCCAAATCTTCCTGAGGCATTTTTTGTAAACGATCGTCAATCATAACCAGGATTTCTCCCTTGCCTACAATCGAAATAACTTCATTTTGCACACGAACCGTTGGAGTTGCTTTTAGTGCGTCTAATGCAGTTCCGCCGGCAGCCGTTACCGAGTTTTCGACATTAAAAACAAGTCGGTCAACTTTTTGTTCAACCAGTTTTTTTCTTGATTGTATCGTCACACTTTCAAGCTGCACCGTTTCTTTAATTTCAATCAATCCAAAATCCATGTTTTGGTCAATTATAATTTCTTTGTTGAGGTATTCTGTTCCAAATTGTTCCAGTAACAGTTTGTAAGTTCCTTTTGCAGCTTTCATTTCAAAATTCCCTAAGCTGTCGGTAGAAACAGATACAAGTATTTTATTGTCTTTTAATAAACTCGTAATTACAAATTCGACAGCGGTTTTATTTTGATTTACTACTTTTCCTTTCAGTTCAAATTGCTGACCGAAAGAATTGATTTTAAACAGAAGAACAAACACTAAAAGAATAATTTTTTTCATGGGTTTTAAATTAATTACCCTGCAAAACTGTATCGAAAAAAGGCTCAAAACTACTTTTATCGACAAACCCCCGCGAATAATCTACAAACCCTGTTTTGGGCTTTTTTTTGAATGTATATCTTTGAAAAAAATTACAAAAACATGCATAAGGGAACATTGTCAAAAAAAGCAGAAATACTAATTCATATTGTCTACTGGTTTTTGATGGCCTATTTTACATTCATTAAAAACCCAATACGAGCAAGACTTTATGTACCGGATTTGTTTTTTATAACCTATCTGATTGTTTTTATCCTGACTTTCTATTTTCATTATTTCGCAGTAATGAAATTTGTTTTTAAGTCCTTTCAATGGAAAAGATTTTTTGCAGGCGTTCTCGTTTCTTATTTGTTTTTTACAGCTTTAAGATGGCTGATTGAGCAGGTTATAACTCATATTTTATTTCAAAGAATAAATTATACCAATACTGCATTTTTAAATTATATGTTCGATAATCTGCAGTACAGCAGTATGCCGATTATTTTGAGTTCCCTGCTTTGGTTTGTTATTTATTTTATTCGTCTTTTAGAGTACAACCAGATTATTTTGGAAGAAAACAAAAGCACGGAGATTAAATTTTTGAAAGCCCAGATAAATCCGCATTTTATTTTTAATACGCTCAATAATATTTATTCGATGGTTTATTTTCAGTCGGACAAATCGTTAACGGCGATCGAAAAACTGAGTCAGATTATGCGTTTTACGACTTACGAATCGCAGAAAGAAAAGATTAAATTATCAGATGAAATCGATTATATAAAAGCTTATATCGAGCTCGAACAACTAAGACATCAGGAAACTGCTTTTGTAGATTTGAAAACTGAAACCGAAAATGAGTTCGAAGAAATTCCGCCTTATATTTTATCACCTTTAATCGAAAATGCTTTAAAACACGGCAAAACTTCTACTGAAAATCCTATTGCAATTGATTTAAAAGTAAAAGATAAAAAACTCATTTTTAAAGTTCTAAATGATATTGGAACACAAAAAAAAGACAAACTGGGAGGCATTGGATTAGAAAACCTCAAAAAGCGATTAGAAATATATTATCCGCAAAAACATCAGATAACATTTACGAACCAAAACAATCAGTTTACAGCCGAACTTGAAATAGATTTAAAATGAAAAAAATAAATTGTATCATATTAGACGACGAACCTTTTGCAGTAAAATTACTGGCAGATTATGCCTCAAAAGTGCCAAGACTGAATGTTTTATATGCCGATTCTGATGTTTTTAAAGCCATTGAAATACTAAACAACGAATCTGTCGATTTGGTTTTTATTGATATCCAAATGCCGCAGTTAACAGGTTTAGAATTAATGCAGATGTTCAATCAAAAACACAATTTCATTATTACTTCGGCGTATCCGGAATATGCTTTAGATGTTTTTCAGTTCCATGTTATTGATTATCTGCTGAAACCCATTGTTTTTAATCGGTTTTATCAAAGCGTTGAGAAATTTATACGCTGGCAGGAAACCTTTCAAAATCTGGATTCAGAAGATTATTTATTTGTAAAAGCCGATAGAAAACACCACAAAATAGCGACAGATCATATTTTGTATATCGAAGGTTTAAAAGATTATATCCGAATTCATACTAAAGACGAAAAAATTATGGTTTTGGAAAATATGAAAGACATTTTAGAGAAACTGCCGTTAAATCAATTTGTGCGCATTCATCGTTCGTTTATTATTCCCAAAAACAAAATCAAGGTCATCGAAGGCAACCAGATTAAGATGACAAACGGGGAATTTCTGCCAATAGGCGAAACTTATAGAAAACTAATAAGTGACTGGTTAAGTTAAAAAGTAAAAAGCTCTCAAAATAATTGGGAGTTTTTTGTTTATAAACCTGATTTTCTTCTTAATAAATTACAGTTATGTTTTAATAAATCAAATGTTTTCAGAGGCTTTTCATGTGGGAACTATGTAAATTTTAAATGTAATTATTTCTATTTTATCGCTTCAGGCATAGTAAATTGAACTTTCAAACAACAATGCACGAATGATGAAAAAATTACGAATATCATTAATTAATATACACGGACTTTTAAAAGGGTCTGGTCTTGAAATAGGAAAGGATGCTGATAATGGCGGACAAACGAAATATGTGTATGAACTGGCCGAATTTTTATCACAGCATAAAGATGTAGAACATGTTCATTTATTTACAAGATTAATTGATGATCCTGCACTTTCGCCGGAATATGCAGTTCCTGTTGAAAAAGTTAATGACAAATTAGATATACGCCGAATTCCGTTTTTGGGAAAAAAATACAAACCAAAAGAACAATTATGGGAAGGACTTGACACTTTTGTAAATGGCGTTGTACAGCATATTAAAGCACATAATATTTTTCCCGACTGGATTCATTCGCATTATGGCGATGCCGGATATGCGGCTGCAGAATTATCTGCAGTTTTAAATATCCCTTTTGCACATACAGGACATTCGCTTGGTTTTTATAAAAAGAAAAAACTGCTCGAAAGCGGTCAAAGTGAAGAAGAACTTGAAAAAAAGTTTAAGTTTAAAGAAAGAATCGCTGCCGAAGAAAAAACATTAGAATTATCTGAATTTATTGTTACTTCGACAGAACAGGAAATAGAAACCTACAAAGTCTATAAAAACTTTGAACTGGGAAAATACCACGCTATTTCTCCCGGAATCGATACCAGAAAATTTGCTCCTTATTATTTTCAGGAAACTGATATTGACAAGCAAATGGAAGAAACCCAAAGAAAATACTGGGTTTCAGAAACCATTTCTAAATTCCTGACCAATCCGCATAAACCTTTTATTCTGGCGCTTTCGAGACCAGACCGTCATAAAAATCTTCATACGCTTATTGATGTTTATGGTAAAGACAAAGAATTGCAGAGTATTGCCAATCTGGTCATTTTTGCCGGAATCCGTAAAGACATAGCCAAAATGCCGGAATCTGAAAAAGACGTTCTAACCGATTTATTATTATTGATGGATAAATACGATTTGTACGGAAAAATGGCGATTCCAAAAAAACATGATGTCGAAAATGAAGTTTCAATTATCTATCGTTATGCCGCCGAAAAAAGAGGCGTATTTGTAAATCTGGCCTTGCATGAAAATTTTGGTTTAACCGTTATAGAATCGGCAAGTTCAGGGCTTCCGGTTGTAGTTACGAAGAATGGCGGGCCTTCAGAAATTATTCCGGTATGCCAGAACGGAGAATTGGTCGATCCGCAGGACGAAAATCAAATTAAAAAAGCCCTTCGAAATATTCTGACCGATGAAAATCAATGGAAATATTATTCGAATAATGGCGCTATAAACATTCAAAAGCATTACAGCTGGCTGAGCCACGTAAACCAATATGTAGAATTGGTCAACGAAAATTTATCCTTGTCGTCTGGTGCAGGAATAAAAAAACTGCATTATCCTAATATCAATGTAGATCGTTTAAAAAGGAAAATCGATCATTTATTGGTTTCGGATATTGACGGAACACTGATCGAACCCAAACTGAACAATCCGGGATTAAAGGAATTAAAAACACATCTTGTAAACCGTACAGAAAAAATGGCTTTTGCCATGGCTTCCGGCAGAAATCTAACGCTCGTAAAAAAAGTTATAGACGAAGAACAGTTTCCACTTCCTGATTTTATAATTTGTTCTGTTGGTACAGAGATTTATTATACAAACGGTAAAGACTACATTTTGGACAAAGGATGGGCAAAATTCCTGGCCGGACGTTGGAAAAGAGACGATATTGTCAATCGTCTAAAAGAGGTTAAATGGATTAAACTTCAGGAAGAAAATGCTCAGAATCCGTATAAGATTTCCTATTACTACGAAAAAGAACATTATGACCATGAAGAACTCATTCGGGTTCTGGGAACAGGCTGGTACAAAGTAAATATAATTCCGAGTCACGGTCAGTTTCTGGATTTTATTCCCAAAAGAGCTTCAAAAGGAAATGCCATAAAGTTTTTATGCCGTAAATGGGCTATTCCGCTAAGTAATGTAATTGCTGCCGGAGATTCAGGAAACGATATTGATATGTTTAGAGGTCCCGTAAAAGGTATTATAGTAGGAAACCGAAGCGCAGAACTGGCAGAATATGAAACAAGCAAAAGTATTTATGTTGCCCAAACCTTTGCTTCTGAAGGTATTTTAGAAGGATTAAAACATTATAAAATAATTAAATAATCATGTATGTGAAAAATGCTCCAGAGGAGCGAAATATATATTGATTAAAAATATGCCGCTCCGCTGGAGCTTTATGTACATGAAAATAAATTGTGCTATAAATATTATGCTCCTCTGGAGCTTTCATAGCAAATAAAAAAATAAGTAATAGACAACTTCCGAAGGTATTTGGAAGGGTTAAACATTATAAAATAATTAAATAATCATGTATGTGAAAAATGCTCCAGCGGAGCATAATATTTATAGCTATTTATAACAATTATGCACACCGTGATTTTAAGCTCCGGAGGAGCGAAATATATGGTTTAAAATATGCCGCTCCGCTAGAGCTTTATGTAAATGAAAATAAATTGTGCTATAAATATTATGCTCCTCCGGAGCTTTCACAGCAAATAAAATTATAAACAACCAATTAAATAAGTAATAAAAATGTATTCAGGATCAGGATTTAGCAACTGGGAAATAGGAGACGTTGATATATTTATAGACGAAAATGGTGTACATCATTTATTTCACCTGATTATTCCCAATCACGATTATATTGCCCACGCAGTATCAAAAGACGGACTTTCATGGAAAAGAGTAAAAAATGCTCTTTGGGTTGGAGAACCCGGTGAATGGGATGATGATATGTTGTGGACAATGCATGTGAGTAAAATATCAGGTGGAAAAGGATATGAAATGTATTATACCGGACTTAAACGTCAGGATAAAGGTATTGAACAGAAAATAGGAAGGGCGTTTTCTAAAGATTTAATTATCTGGAAAAAAGAAAACTTACACGGACTTCCTTTTAAAAGTGAAGCGCCGCATTACGAAAGCCCGTCAAATAATCCTCGTGAATGGATTAGTTTTCGAGATCCTTTTAAATACCATTATCAAGGAGAAGATTATTTATTGATTTGTGCCCGAAGCGCTTCTGGACCAACTTACAGACGCGGCTGTATTGGAGTTGCGAAGCTGGAAAAGGAAGGTTTTGTACTTCAAAAACCACTTCATATTCCGTATGTATATGATGATGTTGAATGTCCCTGCGTTGTCGAAATTAAAGGGTCGCATTATCTTTTGGGTTCCATTAGAGAAGATATTAAAGTGCGATATTGGATGGCTCCTGATTTTAAATCAGAGTATTGTGCTTTTCATAATAATGTATTGCTGCCACAAGGAAATTATGCTGCGCGGGTTGTAAAAGACGGTGACCACTTTTTAATTTATAATTTTTATTTTGCCGATGGAAATGTAAATACGCATCGTGTAATTCCGCCTCCAAAAGAATTGGATATAGATAAAAGCGGAAGGCTTCTTTTAAAAACCTATCATCATTGGAACAACTTATACCAGAAGACGATTTTGCAAAAAAATCTTCCGCAGCCAATGCCCATTTTAGGAAACCCAACTGCCGAATTTGAAATTGAGAATGAAAATAAATGGAGATTTGGATGCCGAAGCGGTTATGAAATTTACTGCTTCGAAAAACCATCGGTAGATTTTGTCTGGGAAGGAACACTTGCTGTAGAAGGAATGGGAAAAACCGGATTTGTAATTGAATGTGATAAAGAAGGAACAGGATATTATATTTCTATAGATTTTATGAACGGTTTTGTGCAGTTTAGAGCCTGGGGGTTTAATGAAAAAGATGTGAAGAACAATTTCATTTTTGAAAACATTCAGACCAATCAATTTGAAATTCACGAAACAAAACAAATTTATTTCAAGATAATCCGTTACGGAAACTATTACGAACTTTCGATTAACGAAATTGTAAAGCTGACTTTACTGGATTTTAAATACAGCGAAGGAAAAATAGGAATCTATGTTTGTTCTGCCGTAGTGGCCGTGACAGATTCACAAATTCACACGATTCCAGAACCCGAAAATGAATATGCAGCAACTGACCCTGATAAATATTTAAAAGATTATATGAGAATCACACAGATTCAGAATTAGGTTGTAAAACAAAAAACTCCCAATACAATTGGGAGTTTTTCTTTTTATAGATTTTGTTCTATAGAAATTAGAATTTATTTGGTTTGCTTTCCACAATCTTACTCACTTTAAATACTAAGTAAATCGTAAGTAACATAATGGCAGAAGCTACCATTGCTAAAATATCATAATGTTCCAGCGGTGCATAACTGTCTTTTTGATAGATAATTAATCCGGCAATTACAGCACCAAAACCTCCGGCCATTTGCTGTAAAGAGGAGTTGATACTCATAAACGCACCACGATCCTGCGGATCCGGAACAGCAGAAGTTAAGGTTGTCGACGGAACCATTCTGCTCATGATTGTCGCCATCATAAATACATTTATGACCAAAACAATCCAGAAAGGCGTAGGACCAAAATGAGAGTAAATATTAATTAAAATCACAGCAGATACGGTTGCAAAAGCAAAGATTTTAAATTTATTTACCTTGTCACTCAGTTTACCAATAAAAGGCATGGTAAATAGAGTAGCGATTCCTGTAATCATGAATAACAAAGGCAATTCTTCATTCGTAACTTTAAGGTTATTAATGGCAAAAGCGCTTCCAAAAGGCATCATCATAAAACCGCCAATAGAAAGCAGGGCAGTAGACAGAAAACCAATTTGATAATTCTTTTTTGAAATGGTATGCACTAAATGCATAATTGCTGTTTTTTCTTGTTTCAATTTCAAGTGCTCTGTAATAGGCTGTAATTTAGCATAAAGAATGATTGTGATTATAGCCGCCATTGCTGCAATCCATAAAAAAGGTACGTGCCATCCCCATGCATTTGCAATGTATAAACCAATCGGGATTCCAAGAACCTGGCTTACACCAAATCCCATTTGAATAAATCCCATAACTTTTCCTCTCTGCTGTAAGCTGAATAAATCAGCAACAATAGCAAGAGAAATAGAACCAATTACACCGCCAAATAATCCGGTAAAGATTCTTGCAGCAACCAAAAGGAAAAAGTTAGGTGCCAAAGCACAAAATAAAGTTCCTACAGTAAAACCGATGTAAAAGAAAAGCAGCAGTTTTTTTCGGTCAAATTTATCTGCAAAACCTGCAGTAAGCAAACCAGAGACTCCGGCGCTGAAAGCATAAGCAGAAACGGCTACACCAAATTGTGAGGCCGTGATTTTTAAAGTCTTCATCATAATATCTCCAAGAGGGGACATTACCATGAAATCTAATACAACAGTAAATTGTGTAATGGCTAATAAAAATATAACCAGTTTTTGATAGCCGTTAAAACTGGGTTTCTGAGTTTGATTTTCGTTCATATATTATTGTAATTCTTTGCAGTCAAAATCGTGAAAATTCAATAAATCGATTATTTGGCCTGCGTTTAGTTTTTCGCTTATAATTCTAAGTACACAGTCAATATCCTCCTGATCGATTGTCCATTGTAATATTGATTTATTGGCGTTTAGAAACGTCGCGATTTTATTTTTACTTGACTCTGTTTTTATATTAGTTGCGAATATCAGTACATTCATAACATAAAAAATTAAGGTGTTAATGCTTTAATTATTAAGCTTAATGTTTCTTTTTGGACTTCTTTTGTTAACGTGAAAGGCGTGTTACCACCAAGTCCTCTTCCTTTTTCATGAAAACGAAGTAAATTGTATAAAGGCCCGTAAGCGATACTCCAGAAAACTTCTTTAGAAACAGGAACAATCTCTTTTCTTTCAATTGCTCCCTGCAGAAACTGCATCATGATTACCTTAAAATCAGCCAGGCTTTCTTTAATTATATCTTCGCCATAATTAGAGTTTTGAAGAATTTCCCAGCAGGCAATTTTATCTGTGTTTTCCATCATAAACGACGAACGGTTTTCCCATTGTTTGGCAAGACCTTCTGCAAAAGGCATGTCAGGAGAAAAACCTTTTAAAGAACTTTTAAAAAAATAAGTGCCCAGTTCGGTTCCCACTTTTTTGATCAAATCTTCTTTATCAGTATAATAAATATAAAGAGTCGCGACAGATATACCACATTCTTTTGCTAATCGATTCATTGCAAAGCCCTCGATGCCATGCTTTACAATCATTTCAATGGTTTTCTGTTTGACTATTTCTTCTTTATTAGTATCTCTCGTTCTCAATATAAAAGGATTTTGTTGATGCAAAGTTATAATAATAAATGAATGTTTGCTTATTTATGAAAAATATTTTTTTTAGAAATAATTATATTAAAACAAACTGTTAGGCTTTTTTTATTATTTTTACTATTAACAGCTATCATATTAACCTGATTTTGTATGAGATACTGATTTTGTTTTACTAACTTTTAATTACTAAAAAAATGAGAAAAAACAACGATTTTGGTCTGCTGATACTTCGTATTGCGGTAGGACTTTTGATGCTTCTTCACGGTATTGGAAAACTTGGCGGCGGTTTAGAATTTATAAGCGGCATGCTTGAAGGAAAAGGAATTCCGGGTTTCATTGCTTATGGAGCTTTAATAGGCGAAATTCTAGCACCTATTTTAATAATAATTGGTTTTAGAACCAGAATCGGAGCTTTACTTTTGGCAGTTAACTGTTTAGCCGCTGTTCTGTTAGTTCATTCTGCAGATATAGCTAAATTAAGTGATACCGGAGGCTGGGCAATAGAGCTCGTTGGATTATACTTTTTTGGTGCGCTTGCTTTATTTTTTACAGGCGGAGGAAATCTGGCAGCTTCAAAAAACAACAAATGGGATTAAATAATAAAAACAGAAGTATATTACAGTTAATCAGTTATTTGTAATAAAATTCTACAGATATAAAAAAGAGGCTTTTGAGTCTCTTTTTTTGTACATTCTTTTAAGAAAAAAATAACAGCATCAGTACCCAAAATACCCAAATTCTAATGTTATTTTAATGTAGCACCCAAGATTTCGTTCTAACTTGCGCCCCTTTAAGGATTGGAAAAATGTTGAGTCAAATTAAAAATAGTATTTTATGTAAATGCCTTCAGGCGTTGCTGATCGGCTATTTTTTAATGAGCAGTATCAACGTATCAGGCACCTTCGGAAGAATTATAAATAATAATACCGAAACACATTCTGTTAAAGGAATGACTTGTAATTTTTTAAAGAAAATTTTTAAATGCGATGGTATTCCCGAAGAACTGGATGATTACGAAACAAAAGATACCAAAACTACAAAACTTGCCAAAGGAATTCTGTTATTAGAATATCTTGTTCCGGCTCATACCACACTCACTGGTTATGGTTTTCAACTGCAGGCAAAAGAAAAAAACTACATAGACAATTCTGTTTTTTCGTTTGGGTTTCATGGCAAAATTGATATACCGCCTCCACGAGTTATCATATAAATACTTAATTTTGTAAGGATTAGATATTTTTTTGTAATCCTTAATATGGTTTTTACCGTATATTAATATCTATCTATTAATCTTGTATTTATATATAAATTCATGACACCATTACAACGTTTTTACAACTTACTCAGACTGGATAAGCGCGACGTATATCAAATTATATTTTATGCTGCTTTTGCCGGTTTGGTTAACCTCTCACTTCCTTTAGGAATACAGGCGATTATTAATTTTATTCAAAGCGGACAGCTGAGCGTTTCCTGGATTGTTTTAGTAATTCTGGTTACTATTGGTGTAGGTTTTGGCGGTATCTTAACCATTTTACAGCTTAGAATAGTTGAGAATCTGCAGCAGCGAATTTTCGTTCGTTCGTCTTTTGAATTTGCGTACAGAATGCCTTTAATTAAATTTAAGGAAATGTATTCTGAATATGCACCCGAAAAAGCAAACCGTTTCTTTGATACTTTAATGGTTCAAAAAGGAACAGCAAAACTATTATTGGACTTTTGTACAGCATTTCTGCAGGTTGGTCTGGGGATTATTTTACTGGTTTTGTACCATTCTTTCTTCATGGTAATAGGCCTTTTGTTTATTGCGATTTTGTATATCATTTTTAAATTTTCGTACAGGGACGGACTTGAAACGAGTCTTAACGAATCGAAGTTTAAATATAAAGTAGCAGCATGGCTTCAGGAAATTGCACGCAACCGCGAAAGCTTCCGCAGAAAGGGAGGTTTTGAATATGCATTAGAAAGAAATGACGGTTATGTTAGTCAATATATTAATTACCGTGAAAAGCACTTTCAGGTAATGAAAAAACAATACATTCAGCTTACTATTTTTAAAGTAATTGTTACAGCTGCCTTATTGTCAATTGGTGGTTTTCTGGTAATTCACCATCAAATGAACATTGGGCAGTTTGTGGCAGCTGAAATTGTAATTGTACTTTTAATCAATTCTGTAGAAAAAATAATTTTTGGTCTGGAATCTTTTTATGATGTACTAACCTCTGTAGAAAAAATTGGACAGGTTACAGATATGGAAACTGCATGTATTCCAAACACATCAGATGTAAGCGATACTGGTATTAATATCGAAACCGAAAGTGTAGCTTACAATTATCCGGAGCACAGTAAAAAATCACTTAAAAATATTAACCTGAAAATCTCTCAGGGAGAAAAGATTATTTTAAGAGGTACAAACGGTGCAGGAAAAAGTACTTTATTGCGATTACTGGCAGGCTTACTTGAACCGGAAAGCGGCGCAATGTATGTTACAGACAATTACATGAACCGTCTGGATGAAGATACTTACAGAGCGCAGGCAGGAACTTTTTTACAAGGCGATACGCTGTTTGCGGGAACGATTAGAGAAAATATCCTTTTTGGAAACGAAACACTTAATAATGACGATTTAAAATGGGCTTTAGACAACGTTGGTTTAACGCCGGATATTAAAACTTTCCCGAACGGACTGGAACATCAGATTCATCCGGGCGGACGTGAACTTTCGGCTTCTGATGTTCAAAAAATTCTTTTGGCAAGAAGCATTGTGAACAAACCTAATATATTATTCCTTGAAGATCCTGTTGATAAAATGGATGAATTGACTTCTGGTAAAATTGTTGATTTTTTACTTTCTGAAGAAAATGACTGGACGGTAATTGTTACTTCTAAAAATGACATGTGGAAGAATAAATGCGGCCGTATGATAACGATTGACGATGGAAAAATTATTAACGACATAAAGCTATAATCATGCTCAATATATCTAAAGATAATAATATACTTATAACTCCGGGTAAATACAAGTCGATTACAAGTGTTGCCAAGAGACCGCATTATCAAATTTTAAACAGGGTAATCATTGGATTTCTGATATTTTCGGTTGCCTGTCTGTTCCTGCCGTGGACTCAGAATATTTCGGGAAGCGGTTCGGTTACTACTTTAAAACCAGACCAAAGACCGCAGACAGTGCATAATGCAATTGCCGGTCGTATCGAAAAATGGTATGTTCAGGAAGGTGATTATGTAAAGAAAGGTGATACAATCGTTTTTATTTCTGAGGTAAAAGAAGATTACTTAGATCCTAATTTGGTTAACAATACCAAGCAGCAGGTCGATGCCAAAAAAATGGCTGTAGAATCTTATGGAGACAAAGTAAACTCTCTTGATGTACAGGCTCAGTCGCTTAATACAGAAAGAGAACTGAAACTGCAGCAGGCTCAAAATAAAATCAAACAAGCCCAGCTGAAAATTAAAAGTGACAGCATGGATCTTGAAGCGGTAAAAACGCAGTTAAGAATTGCTAAAACGCAGTTCGACCGTTCTACAGCGCTTAATAAAGAAGGTTTAAAACCGCTTACAGATGTGGAGCAGAAAAGATTAAAACTTCAGGAATCTGAAGCTTATATCATTACACAGCAAAATAAACTATTAAGCAGTAAAAACGAATTGATTAATGCCAGAGTTGAAATTAATCGTATCACGGCTGAATATTCTGAAAAGATTTCGAAATCAAGAAGTGATAAATTTACCGCTTTGAGTACACAATATGATACAGAAGCTCAGGTAAATAAACTGGAAAACCAGTATACAAATTACAGATTAAGAAATGGTTTGTACTACATTACAGCGCCTCAAAGCGGTTATGTAAACCGTGCTTTACTGGCTGGTCTTGGTGAAACTATCAAAGAAGGAACTCCAATTGTGAGTATTATGCCGTCTAGTTATGATATTGCCGTTGAAACTTATGTTGATCCTATCGATCTTCCGCTGGTTCACCGCGGTGCAAAAGTGAGAGTTTGGTTTGACGGATGGCCGAGAATTGTTTTCTCTGGATGGCCCGGATTATCATACGGAACGTATGGTGGTAAAATTGTGGCAATTGAAAATTTTATCAGTGCTAACGGAAAATACAGAGTCCTGATTTCACCAGATGGTGTAGATAATAAATGGCCAAAAGAACTAAGTATTGGAGCAGGAGCACAAAGTATTGCTCTGCTTGAAACAGTTTCTGTTTGGTATGAAATATGGCGTAACCTAAATGGTTTCCCTCCAAATTATTATAAAGCAGACGAAAAAGACGCAAAAAATGGAAAAGACAAAAAATAAATTGAAATACGTTGTACGACTGTTTTCTCTATTATTTTTATTTGGTTTTTCGACTTCTTATGGTCAGGATTTTAATAAAGAGGAACTTAGTTACAGCGAGTTTTTAGGATATGTAAAAAAATACCATCCGCTGGTAAAACAGGCCAATCTTGAAATAAGCAATGCTCAGGCGGCGCTTATGGCAGCGCGTGGTGGATTTGATCCGAAAATTGAAGTAGATTACAGTAAAAAAGAATTTAAAGGAACCGAATATTATTCATTACTAAACAGCAGTTTCAAAATCCCGACCTGGTACGGAATTGAAATTAAAGCGGGTTTTGATGATACAGACGGACAATATTACAATCCGCAGAATCGTACGCCGGAAGCCGGATTGACTTCTCTGGGAATCAGCGTTGCACTGGGACAGGGAATGTTTATCAATCAGCGTATGGCTGATGTCAGGGAAGGAAAACTGCAGTTGAAATTAAGCGATGCACAAAGAAAACTCAAAGCAATTGAAGTTTTGTACAAAGCAAGTGAAGCGTATTTTGAGTGGAGAAAAAGCTACAATGAAGCAGAACTTTACAAAAGGTATTTAGGTTTTGCAAGCACTCGTTTTCAGGGCGTAAAAAAACTGATAGAACTTGGCGATGCGCCTGCAATTGATAGTGTGGAAGCCGGAATTACAGTTAGAAACCGCGAATTAAACGTTGAAAACGGAAACTTAAAACTGGCAAAAGCACAATTGTATCTGTCTAATTATTTATGGATTGAAAACGTTCCGGTTGAATTGGGAGAAATGGTAAAACCTGAAGAAAACTTAATTCTTACGCTTGAAGGAACACTTAAAACAGATGCTATGATGGTTGATGTTGAAAGTTTAGAATCTCACCCTAAAATCCAGGCTCTGGAAACTAAAATGGACATGCTTGAAATTGGCAGAAAATTAAAAGCAAATTCATTGCTTCCAAAATTAAATGTAGGCTACAATTACATTTCAGAACCTGCTTATTTTGATTCTTTTAATGCCGATGATTATAAGTTTAATGTAGATTTTAGTATTCCAATTTTCCTGAGAAAGGAGAGAGGAAGCCTTAAAATAGCCAAACTTAAAATTCAGGATTTAAAGTTTGATATTGAACAGCAGCGGCTTGAACTGAAAAATAAAATTAAAGCACAGCAGACTGAAATTGCCTCTTTAAAAAGACAAAAAAGGGTGATTGATAATCTGGTAAAAGATTATACGACTATGCTTAATTCTGAAGAAAAATTATTCTCTTTTGGAGAAAGTTCCATATTCCTGATTAATTCAAGGGAAAATAATCTGGTGAGTGCCAAGTTATCTCAAATAGGAATAGAGAATCAGTTTTATATTTCAAATGCCGAATTGTATAAGATTCTGGCAAATCCTGATTAATTTTTTTTCAGCTTAGTTATTTAAAAAAAAGCAGCAAATATTATTTGCTGCTTTTTTTGATTGATATCAGAACTTATATTTTAGAATTTTGAAGCAAATTCTTTTGCAAAATCTTCCAGTTTTGTTTTTCCATCAACAGATAAATTGCTTTTTAAGAAATCTTCGGCAATTTTTCCATTGCGCAAACCTGTTCCCATTTCAGCATACAGTTTAGCTATTTCTTCAGGAATTCCGGCTTGTGTCATTCCTTGAAGTGATTGTTCGTCTGTAAATTCAATCCACGGTAAATCAGATTTGTCAATCGCAGTTCCTAAAACTTTAGCTAAATCTCCCGGTGTACGAACATCACTGATAATATAACGGATGTTTTTTCCAGATGGATTTTTTTCTAATTCTTCGGCTGCGGCCTGAGCAATATCTGCTGGGTGAACTAAAGGTATTTTTGCATCCGAAGGGAAATTTCCGCCCATAATTCCAGCTCCTTTAATCATGGGAACATCATTATAAAAATTGGTATAAAAATAGCCCGCTCTTAAAAATGTAATTGACGTGTTTAGTTCGTTGTATAATTTTTCGATATTGTAAAGTCCGGCAATTGGACCATTTCCGGTTGGTAAATCAGCTCCAATACTGCTTAACATCACAACACGTTTGATGTTGGCTGCTGCTATAGCTTTCGCGAAAGCGTTTCCTGCTTCGGTAGTATTTGCAATTACATTCTGGCCTCCCAAATTTGGCGGTGTCATAGCAAAAAGAGCGTCGGCACCTTTTAATGTTTCGGTTAAAAAAGTACTGTCGCTTACTGAACCAATCGCAGCTTTGGCACCTAAATTTTCGATTGCAGCTTTTTTGTTAGAATCACTGCTGATTACTGTTACGTCGTGTCCTGCACCTATAAGTTTTTCTGTTAAAGGTTTTCCTATGTTCCCTAAAGAACCTGATACTATAATTTTCATATATATAATTTTTTTTATTACAGTTACAAAGGTATCTTTGTACTTACTTTTATACAAGTACTTACCCTAAAGTATGTATCATGGCAGCAATTAAAGAAACATCGACAATTCAGGAAAATAAGAAGTATGCCTTAGAAAAATGCCCCATAACATTTGTAATGGAAAAAATAGGAGGGCATTGGAAACCTATAATTCTGTATCATTTATCAACTGGCGATAAACGTTACAGCGAATTAAAAAGGGCAATTCCAGCCGTAACCGAAAAAATGCTTATTCAGCATTTAAAACAATTAGAAGCAGATGGTTTGGTAATAAGAGAAGCAAAACCTGTTGTACCGCCTTTTGTAACTTACAGACTCAGCACTGCCGGTGAAGGTTTGCTTCCGGTTATAGATGCGATGGCTTCGTGGGCTTTTAAGGTCAAAGATGGGGTTTATTCGGTGAAATGAGAAAGAGGTACTGAGGTGCTAAGATGCTAAGGTTCTAAGTTTTTACAATCTTTGTCAAAGCTTAAAACCTTGAAAAAGAAGGCTCAGTATCTTAGTACCTCAGTACCTTAGCACCTTATTTAACAACCGTAGCTTCAAGTTCTACTTTTAAGGTTTCAAAAAGACTTTTTACTTCCATTAAAGTTGTGGCTTGTTTGATATTATGCTTCGCTGCCCAATCCTGGATAATAGAAAAATGAGGCCACAGTTCATGAGTTGCTGTAGTGTAGATATTCAATCTCACGATACCACTGCATTCATAACCGGCTTCTGTTATTACTTGTTCGAGGTTTTTTATGGCAAGTTTTAATTGCGATTCCATATCTTCATTGCTCGAAATTCCGTCTGCACTTATGGCGGTTTGTCCGGAAACGTATAATGTTCCCTGCGGATTTTTAACTTCTACGGCTTGTACATAACTGCGTTCATTTTGCCATTCCCACGGATTTATGATTCTTTTTTCCATTTCTTTTTTATTTAAAATTTATACTGCAAAATTGTAAATAAGAAACGGAATCAGGTCTTGACATTTCTCACGAATAAAATGTGAGGTTTGTCACATCAAGAAGATAATCTGCTTAGGGTTTCTCTGGAAACACCTAAATAAGAAGCAATTAAACTTTTAGGAATTCGCTGAATTAGTGAAGGATATTGTTTAAGAAACTGCTCGTAACGCTCTTTTGAACTGAAAGCCATTGAGGAAATAATACGGCGCTGCGAACTAAGGAATCCAAAAGTGGCTTTTTCCAGAAAAAAGCGTTCCATTTTCTGCAGACCGCTGCATAGGTTTTTATAATCTTCAAATGAAAAACAAAGTACTTCGGTATCTTCCAGACATTCTAACGACATTGTTGCTTCGGTCTGGGTAAAAAACGCATAATAATCACTTTCCCACCAATCTTCCATGGCAAAGGAAACAATATGTTCTTTTTCGGAATCATCGGTGTAAACCAATTTTAAAAGACCTGAAACTATAAAAAAGGAATAAACGGATTTATCTCCTTTTTGAATTAAAAACTGATGTTTTTTAAATTTTTTTACAGAAAAGTGCTGACTTACAAATGAAAATTCTTCATCTGTCAGGGGTACAATTTTTTCAATATGTTCGCGGAATTTTAACTGCATAGGAATTTCAAAGTTATTTAAAATTATCAATGAAATCATATTTTTTTAAAGGTTATAAAATTCATTTTTTTTATTTTTGTATGCTATACTCCTTATTGACTATAAGGTAAGAACAAATTTATATCCGCCTCGAACTGCTTTAATTTTTATGACTTTAGATAATTGGCCTAAACATATTCAGAAATATCTTTTTTTATTGAAGGATGGTTTCTTTCAATTTCCTTATTTGTTCAATTCTCCGCAAATAATGTTAGATAGTATGTTGAAACTGCCTATTACAAGGCATTTTCCTGAAAAACGTCTTATTACTTTTAATACATCTTTGTGTAAAGCAAAAATGTATTACAGAGAAATGGATCAAGGTTTTTGGCTTTTGACATTTTATCTAAATATGAAGGAAAACATTATGGCGCTTTCCGGTTATGATAAAAAGCAGAGCAGCGAATATTACCTTTTAACTTTTTCGATTTTTGAATATAAATTTCCTTTGAAAGACGGCAGTGCTTTAAATCTTTTAAGTACTTGCTGGACAATAAGCAAACCTAATACAGAGATTTCCAGTTATTTTTATAAACAAGCCAATGGAAAATTCTTCAGCATAGCTATTCATAAAGATTGGGCTAAAAAGAATTTAACTTCTAAAAAATTCAAACAAAGAAAAACGATTTTAAATTTCCTGAATGGAAAAAGAGGATCTTATACCTGGCTTGACATTTCGCAGAAGGCACATGAGGTTGGTGCTGAGTTATCTGATTTATTGGAAAAAGAAAACAATTCTGAAGCAGATAACATTGCGATCAAAAAGAAGTCAATGAAATTAGTAACAGAGTTTTTTGATAATTGTTTTATTGATACTCGTATTGAAGATAATATTTCTTTAACCAATCTGGATTATCTGAACGTATCGAGAGCAGAGAAGATTATTCTGCAAAATCTTCATCTTCCTTTTATTGGGATAGAATATATAGCCAAAGAAGTTAACATGTCAACTACCAAATTAAAAGCAAATTTTAAAGCTGTTTTTGGATTTTCGATGCTGCAATACCATAAAGAAAAAAACATGATGCTTGCAGAACAGCTGGTTAAAAAATCAGATTTCAGTATTCAGGAAATTGCTGTAGTTGCAGGTTATGATTCGGCTGGAAGATTCGCTTCTAGTTTTAAGAAAAGATTTGGCAAACTGCCCTCAGAAGCTCGTTTTCAGGTGATTTGAAAACTAAAATTTCCAAAAAAAATATTTTCTTCCCATTTTTTGATTTAATTCTTTGTAAATCAGTAAAAATATAATTGTTTCATTTATAGTGTTTTAAAAACACTTATTGCGGTTTTTACGTAGAGTTTTTCTCGCAGGTTATATAGATTCGCATTTCGACTAAAATATGTCCGAATTGACTATTCACAGCTTTATTTTTCCTCTACATTTGGCCGCGAAAGAAGTGATTGACGCTTTTTAGAAATTACATATTTCAGCTGTCAGTCCTTTGTCTTTGCTGTTCTTACAGCATTTTATAAAATTTTATTACAAACAGAAATGCGCCGGATTTTCAAAAAAATGAAATCTGAGCGTACAGGGATTTTTTATGCTTTTTTGTGAATTTTTAATTATTGATTATATATGGTGAACTTTACTTATTTTAAAAACTTAACGTGTAATAAAGATCGGACTTTGAAGCAGTTCTTAGTTAGTTTTTTATTGTTTTCATCTGCTGAAAATGATTTTATGCAGACAGGAAAAAATGCTTCAACAACAAGTTTAAACTTTAAAAAACAAGTTGTTTCTCTTTTTATTTTCATTTTATTAATTGGTTATACATCTGAAGCTCAGAATCAAATTGGTTTCGCGTCAAATCAATATTACAAAGTGATTTCATTTGGAGAAAAAATTGATTTCGGAACTATCGATGAATCTGTAACATGGACCATTGCTAATTCTGCAAAAAATATTCACGCTGCAATTCGCGGTAATGAAATTAATAACTATTCATTTGAAGAACCAGGAGAATACGAAATTAATTTTCACGAAAACAAAAAACATGATGAAGAATGCCATCATCCAGCGTTTGAAGAAAGATTTAAAGTAAAAGTTGAATCTGTGAGATTGACTTTCGATTTTTCTAAAATCACTTTTTCTGAGAAAATCGTGAAGGGAAGAAATTATTCAGATTTAATAATTACTGTTCCGGCAAAAATTTCTACAAAAGATAATTCCATTACAAAATTACCTGCACCGGGCATGTCGGTTGCGGGATTAGGTGTTTCTTTTACTGTTGAACCAGTTGAAACTGAAATTGCTATTGGTAATAAAACACAATTATTGAAATATAAACTATCAGGAATCGTCAATCAGGAAACGTATCTGATGTTTGATTTTCATGATTTTAATAATCAGGTTCAGACCTATAATCTTCCTCAGGTAATAAAATAATCGAGTTATTTATGATAAAAAACTACTTTAATTTTAATAGTGTACTCAATGTAAAAAATGCAATTTTTTTGTTTTTTGTATTTTTTATATTCAGTCAGGTATCAAATGCACAATGTGCTATTCCTGTTCAGGGATGTTCAGGTACCAATTTATCGAATTTTGGTGCTGATTCTAATAGTGATGCGTCATCAATAGAATACGATAACTTTATATCAAGTTTTCACAGTACTATTGTACGAACTTCAGATGGTTCTCTTCAAGTTTGGGGAGAAAGGATGGCAAATAACGGAACAGCCAATTTAACAACATCTCGAACAATAAACAGAACAAATTTCCCTGCATTAAGCGCTGGAGCTACAGTACTAAAAGGAGCATTGGGGAGTAATTCATCTAGTTCTACTCAAGCGATAGTTTTGGCTACAGATGGATTGTATGCATGGGGTACAGCAGGAGCCGTTTTAGCTGCCAGTATTACTACTAATTCAACATTTCAGAAAATCACAATTGCTGGAAATGCTAACGGATTACCAACGGGTGTAATTCCAAGTGATGTAAAAATGATGTTTGCTACCTATGGAACATTAGCTATAACAACCTGCAGCGGAGATGTATGGGTTATTTCTCAAACTGCAAATGTTAGAGGAAATGGAGCTTCAGGTGATGCTTTAAATTGGTATCGAGTAACGACTACAGAGAACGGTAATCCATTTTTGAGCAATGTTGTTGCTTGTAGAGGAAGTTATAACAGCCTTATGGCTTTGAAATCAGATGGTACAGTGTATGTTTGGGGAACTAGTGTTTATTTAGGAAATAATAGCGCTAGCGGCAATCAGACTAGAGCAGCGCAAATGACGCTTCCTGCCTCAATAACTCCAAAAATGATTGGTTCAACTGGACCAGACGGTGTCAAATCTTATTATGTTTTAGCAACTAATGGTAATTTGTACGGTCTAGGAAGAAATACAAACAAACAGTTAGGTGACTGGGATCCTGTAAACAGATTATCATGGGTACAACCAAGATATAACTCTGTAAATGGTCCTGTTATGAATGATATTAAGTGGTTTAGTGTCCAAGAACATGATACTGAATATAGCGCTGTGAATGTCATAAATAATAATTATAATCTATATGCTTTTGGACAAAATAATAAAAGTTTACTTGGAGGTGTAAGTACGAGCGCCACTATAGATCCTGTTATGCCGTTTGGGATATCTGCTTCTGATAGAATTTTAGCTGTGGAAACAGGAGGACATACCTCAATGATTGTTAAAAGATGTGAATCAAGATTTGGTTATGTTGGTCATAGGTATAGTGGTAGTATGGGGAATGGCTCAGGTGATGACGTAATAGAGACTACTTATACTTTTGCAACAGCGAACGTACAAATTTGCGGTGCAGAATCAAATCCAGTTATTCAGCCAATTTCATTAGGAGGCGGACCTGATTCTAAATATTGTATTGATGATCCTGTTTTATTAAATCCAACTCCTGCAGGAGGAACATTAGAGCTTGTAAGCGGCCCAGGGACCTTAAATGGAAACACTTTAAGTTTTACCGGTGTTGGTACTGTTCAAGTTCGATATACAGTTACTACTTCGTGTGGAGGTACTACTGTAACTAACAGAAGTTTTGAAGGAGCACTTTGTCCTGCAGATCTTCAAATTTCAAAAACGGCAGATAATTCTAATCCAAGTGTTGGAAATAATGTTGTATTTACAATTACAGCCAAAAACAACGGGCCATACAAAGCTACAGGAGTTACAGTAAGCGATGCACTTCCATCTGGGTATACTTTTGTAAGCGCAGTACCTTCAACAGGTACGTGGTCAGCACCAAACTGGACTGTTGGATCTCTTACAAACGGTTCAAGTGCAACTTTAGCCGTAACTGCCACAGTAAATGCTACAGGATCGTATGCTAATACGGCAAGTATTTCTGGAAATAATCCAGATAGTACAACAGGAAATAATTCGGCAACTGCTACACCTTTAGTTCAGACGAATCTTTCGGTAACGAAAACGGTAAATAATACTACTCCTAATGTGGGAGATCAGGTTACTTTTACTATTACAGCTTCAAATGCCGGACCTAGTGGTGCGACTGGAGTAACAGTTACAGATAATCTTCCTTCAGGATATACTTTTATAAGTGCGACGCCTTCTACTGGTACATGGTCTGCACCAGATTGGACGATTGGAAATCTTGCCAATGGTGCAAGTGTAACACTTAGCATGACTGCAAGAGTAAATGCAACAGGTTCTTATGCTAATACTGCTTCTATTTCAGGTTCGCAGAGTGATCCTACTCCAGGAAATAATTCTGGTTCAGCTACACCAACTGTGAATCATAATCCAACAGCAGTATTAGATACTTATACAGTTCAAGAAGATAATACCGTTACTTTAACTCCGTTAAGCAATGACTCAGATGTTGATGGTAATACTATTAGTATTGTTTCAATCAACGGAACAACATTAACAGGTTCAGCACAAGTTATTACAGTTCCAAACGGAAGAGTTAACATCTCAGCTTCGGTAGTAATTACATTTACACCTTCAGCAGATTTTAACTCAACAACGGCGATTAGTTTTCCTTACGTTATTACAGACGGAAGCTTAACAGCAACAGCCAATATCGAAATCACGGTTACAGCTGTAAACGATGCACCAGTTGCTGTAAAAGATGAATATACAGTTGCAGAGGATAACACGGTTACGTTAACTCCATTAATCAACGACACAGATGTTGACGGAGATACATTGACAATTTCGTCAATCAATGGAACAACATTAACAGGTTCAGCACAAGTTATCACAGTTCCAAACGGAACAGTTAATATTTCAGCTTCAGGAGTAATAACTTTTACACCTTCAGCGAATTTTAACTCAACAACGCCGATCAGTTTCCCTTATGTGATTACAGACGGAAACTTAACAGCAACAGCCAATATCGAAATCACGGTTACAGCCGTAAATGATGCACCGGTTGCAGTAAAAGACGAATACACAGTTGCAGAAGATAACACGGTTACGTTAACGCCGCTTGTAAACGATACAGATGTTGAAGGAGATACTCTTTCTATTGTTTCAATCAACGGAACAGCATTAACAGGTTCAGCACAAGTTATTACAGTTCCAAACGGAACAGTTAATATCTCAGCTTCGGGAGTAATTACATTTACACCTTCAGCGGATTTTAACTCGACAACACCGATTAGTTTCCCT
Organism: Flavobacterium sp. KACC 22758; assembly: GCF_028736135.1. Lineage (NCBI taxonomy): Bacteria > Pseudomonadati > Bacteroidota > Flavobacteriia > Flavobacteriales > Flavobacteriaceae > Flavobacterium > Flavobacterium sp. KACC 22758. The sequence goes on along the minus strand of NZ_CP117878.1, from coordinate 3,089,209 downwards.
TATGTGATTACTGACGGAAGCTTAACAGCAACAGCCAATATCGAAATCACGGTTACAGCCGTAAATGATGCACCGGTTGCTGTAAAAGATGAATACACTGTTGCAGAAGATAACACGGTTACATTAACGCCGCTTGCAAATGACACAGATGTTGACGGCGATACCTTGACAATTTCGTCAATCAACGGAACAGCATTAACTGGTTCAGCACAAGTTATTACAGTTTCAAACGGAACGGTTAACATCTCAGCTTCAGGAGTAATTACATTTACACCTTCAGCAGATTTTAACTCAACAACGCCAATCAGTTTCCCTTATGTGATTACAGACGGAAACTTAACAGCAACAGCCAATATCGAAATTACAGTTACAGCCGTAAACGATGCACCGGTTGCTGTAAAAGATGACTATACAGTAGATGAAGGAGCAACTTTAAATGTTCCTGCAGCTACAGGTGTTTTATCAAATGACACGGATGTAGAAGGTGATGCCTTAACAGCGATTTTAGTTACAGGACCATCTCATGGAACTTTAACTTTAAATGCAGATGGATCTTTCACTTACGTTCATGACGGAAGTGAAACGATAACAGACAGTTTTACTTATAAAGCCAATGACGGAAACTTAGACAGTAATGTTGTAACAGTTGAAATCACGGTTAATCCAGTAAACGACGCTCCGGTTGCAGTAAAAGACGAATACACAGTTGCAGAAGATAACACGGTTACGTTAACGCCGCTTGTAAATGATACAGATGTTGAAGGAGATACGCTTTCTATCGTGTCAATCAACGGAACAACGTTAACAGGTTCAGCACAAGTTATTACAGTTTCAAACGGAACGGTTAACATCTCAGCTTCAGGAGTAATTACATTTACACCTTCAGCAGATTTTAACTCAACAACGCCAATCAGTTTCCCTTATGTGATTACAGACGGAAGCTTAACAGCTACAGCGAATATCGAAATCACGGTTACTGCTGTAAATGATGCACCGGTTGCGGTTAAAGACGGTTACTCGGTAAATGAAGGTGGAACCCTTACAGTTGTCACTGCTAACGGAGTTTTATCAAACGACACGGATGTAGAAGGTGATGCCTTAACGGCGATTTTAGTTACAGGACCATCTCATGGAACTTTAACTTTAAATGCAGATGGATCTTTCACTTACGTTCATGACGGAAGTGAAACGATAACAGACAGTTTTACTTATAAAGCCAATGACGGAAACTTAGACAGTAATGTTGTAACAGTTGAAATAACGGTTAATCCAGTAAACGACGCTCCGGTAGCGGTAAAAGATGAATACACAGTTGCAGAGGATAACACAGTTACATTAACTCCATTAAGCAACGATACAGATGTTGAAGGAGATACACTTTCTATTGTGTCAATCAACGGAACAACGTTAACAGGTTCAGCACAAGTTATTACAGTTCCAAACGGAACAGTTAACATCTCAGCTTCAGGAGTAATTACTTTTACCCCTTCAGCTAATTTTAACTCGACTACGCCAATTAGTTTCCCTTATGTGATTACTGACGGAAGCTTAACAGCAACAGCTAATATCGAAATCACGGTTACAGCCGTAAACGACGCTCCAGTTGCTGTAAAAGACGAATACACAGTTGCAGAAGATAACACAGTTACATTAACGCCGCTTGCAAATGACACAGATGTTGACGGCGATACCTTGACAATTTCGTCAATCAACGGAACGACTTTAACAGGTTCAGCACAAGTTATCACAGTTCCAAACGGAACAGTTAATATTTCAACTTCAGGAGTAATAACTTTTACGCCTTCAGTGGATTTTAACTCAACAACGCCGATCAGTTTCCCTTATGTGATTACTGACGGAAGCTTAACAGCAACAGCCAATATCGAAATTACGGTTACAGCAGTAAATGACGCTCCAGTTGCTGTAAAAGACGAATACACAGTTGCTGAGGATAACACGGTTACGTTAACGCCGCTTGTAAATGATACAGATGTTGAAGGAGATACGCTTTCTATTGTTTCAATCAACGGAACAACATTAACAGGAGGTGTTCAGTCAATTACAGTTCCAAATGGAACGGTTAATATCTCAGCTTCAGGAGTAATAACTTTTACGCCTTCAGCGGATTTTAACTCAACAACACCAATCAGTTTCCCTTATGTGATTACTGACGGAAGCCTAAGAGCAACAGCCAATATCGAAATCACGGTTACTGCTGTAAACGATGCACCGGTTGCTGTAAAAGATGAATACACTGTTGCAGAAGATAACACCGTTACATTAACGCCGCTTGTAAACGATACAGATGTTGAAGGAGATACGCTTTCTGTCGTGTCAATCAACGGAACAACATTAACAGGTTCAGCACAAGTTATTACAGTTCCAAATGGAACAGTTAATATTTCAGCAGCAGGAGTAATTACTTTTACGCCTTCAGCTGACTTTAATTCAACAACGCCGATCAGTTTCCCTTATGTGATTACAGATGGAAACTTAACAGCTACAGCCAATATCGAAATCACGGTTACAGCTGTAAACGATGCTCCTGTTGCAGTAAAAGATGAATACACAGTTGCTGAAGACAATACAGTTACGTTGAATCCGCTTGTAAATGATACAGATATTGAAGGAGATACGCTTTCTATCGTGTCAATCAACGGAACAACATTAACAGGTTCAGCACAAGTTATTACAGTTCCAAACGGAACAGTTAACATCTCAGCAGTGGGGGTAATTACTTTTACGCCTTCAGCTGACTTTAATTCAACAACGCCAATCAGTTTCCCTTATGTGATTACAGACGGAAGCTTAACATCGACAGCGAATATCGAAATCACGGTTACTGCTGTAAATGATGCACCGGTTGCTGTAAAAGACGAATACACAGTTGCAGAAGACAATACGGTTACGTTGACTCCACTTTTAAATGATACAGATGCTGAAGGAGATACCCTTTCTATCGTGTCAATCAACGGAGCAACATTAACAGGAGGTGTTCAGTCAATTACAGTTCCAAACGGAAGAGTTAACATCTCAGCTTCGGGAGTAATTACATTTACACCTTCAGCTGATTTTAATTCAACAACGCCAATCAGTTTCCCTTATGTGATTACAGACGGAAGCTTAACATCAACAGCGAATATCGAAATCACGGTTACTGCTGTAAATGATGCACCGGTTGCTGTAAAAGATGACTATACAGTAGATGAAGGAGCAACTTTAAATGTTCCTGCAGCTACAGGTGTTTTATCAAACGACACGGATGTAGAAGGTGATGCCTTAACAGCGATTTTAGTTACAGGACCATCTCATGGAACTTTAACTTTAAATGCAGATGGTTCTTTTACTTACGTTCATGACGGAAGTGAAACCACAACAGATAGTTTTACTTATAAAGCTAATGACGGAAACCTTGACAGTAACACCGTAACGGTTAAAATAACGGTTGATCCAGTTAACGATGCGCCAGTTGCAAACAGCGATACAAACAATGTAATTGCTTCAACAGCTGGACCAACAACTATCAATGCTTTAACAGCAACAGATGTAGACGGAACAATTGCTAATTATACAATTTTAAGCTTACCAGCAAATGGAACTTTAAGTTTAGCAGGAAATCCAATTGTGGTAAGCCAGATATTGACTCCGGCAGAAGCTGCAATGATAACGTATACGCCAAGCGGAACATTTACAGGAAACGTTACGTTTACATTTACCGCAACAGACAATTTAGGATTATCTGCAGTAACACCTGCAACAATAACAATTCCGGTTGGTAATAATGCACCAGTTGCACATGACGATACAAATTCACATATTCCTTCAAGAGCAGGAGCAACAGCAATTAAAGCGCTGACTGCAACAGATACAGACGGAACAATTGTAAACTATATCGTAGTTACTTTACCAGCTCATGGAGTATTAGCTTTATCTGGCGTGCCAGTTACAGTAAATCAAACTTTAACTCCTGCACAAGCTGCAATGTTAACGTATGATCCAAGCGGAGCATTTTCAGGAAATGATACTTTTACATTTACAGCAACAGACAATAATGGAGCAGTAGATGCTACTCCGGCAACAATTACAATTCCGGTAGACAAAACGGTATTAGTTGCCACTCCGGATCCTGTAGGTACAGTAGTAGGTATTAATGAAACAGTTGAAGTAGTAAATGTTTTAGATAACGATACGCTAAACAATGATCCATTATTACTTACAGATGTTAAGTTAGATGTTTTAGTTCCAGATCCAAATAATGTATTAACATTAAAACCAGACGGAACAGTTGAGTTAATTCCAAATGCTCCTCCAGGAAACTATACTTTAACTTATGAAATCTGCGAGAAAGCAAATTCTTCTAACTGTACTTCAGCATCAGTTACAGTAACGGTTGAAGCTCCAAAAATGACAGTAACGGCAAGCAGTTATTGTTCAGACAATGCGCCTTATGTTCAATATAATGTAAAGGCTGATAATTTCACGCCAAAAGGTTTAGTAACTATTACCTGGATCGACAGTGCTAATAATGTTGTAGAGACTCAAACCAATATGCCTTTAAGCGGTAATGTTTTATGGCCGGGAGCAGTTCTTGACAGTAATAACAAACCAATTGACTGGCCGGGATGGATATTCGTAAACGGACAATGGATTGAAGGTAATGACGGTTTCCAATTAACAAGACCAGCAGTTACTATGCAGTTTTCATTAAACCCGACAGAATCTATAACAGTGAATTATCCTGCAGCAGTTTCTGGATGTAATGCAAGACCTCATTTTGGTATTGAAGCAGAAAACGACGATGATAACATAATTGCAGACGGACTTAATGGTTCGCCGGAAGTAATAAATGTTTTAGACAATGATAAATTAAACGGTGTTCCAGTAAATCCTGCAGATGTTATTTTAACACCTCGTGATTTCCCAACAGGAATTACCTTAAACAGCGACGGAACTATTGATGTAGCTCCGGGAACTAAAGGAGGAAGCCATACTCTGACCTATCAAATTTGTGAAAAAGCAAATCCTGGAAACTGTACAGAAGCAATAGTTAAGATTTTTGTTGAAGTGCCATCGATTACAGTAGTTATGAAAGTAGAATTAAACGATCATAACAAAAATGATAATGCAGAAGCTGGAGAAACATTAACCTACACATTTACAATTACAAACAATGGGAATGTTCCGCTTCACAATATTACAATTTCGGATTTATTGCCGGGAGTTGTAATCACTGGAGGACCAATAAGTTTAGGAGTAGGCGAAAGTGATTCACATACTTTTACAGGAACTTACACTCTGACTCAGGCAGATATTAACGCAGGTACAGTAGTAAATCAGGCAACAGTTACTGGAACTACTCAAAGCGGTATAAAAGTAGAAGACAAGTCTGATGCTGCAAATGAAAACGGAGATGCTCCAACAGAAATTGATGTAAACGGCTGTAAAATTAAAATCTTTAATGCTATTTCTTTAAACGGAGATAATATGAACGAGAGATTTTACATCAGAGGAATCGAATGTTACCCGGATAATACGGTTCAAATCTTTAACCGCTGGGGAGTTCTCGTATTCGAAAGAGATCATTACAACAATAATGATATTGTATTTAAAGGTTTCTCAGAAGGAAGAACTACTGTTAAAGAATCAAACGGACTACCAGAAGGAACTTATTATTATATAGTAAGATATAAGGATAACAATTCTAATCCTAAACAGGAGGCAGGATATTTATATCTAACTAAATAATAGTCCAAATCAATAAAATGGCTTAGCCATTAGGTTAAGCCATTATCTTAAAAATAAGTAAATGAAAAAAATAGCTTTAGTTTTATTGTTTTGTTCTGCCGTAGGATTCGCACAGCAGGATGCTCAGTATACACAATATATGCATAATACCATAAACATAAATCCTGCTTACGCTGGTTCAAGAGGAGTTATGAGTATTTTTGGGTTGTATCGTACACAATGGGTTGGACTTGACGGAGCGCCCGAAACAAGTACTTTATCATTAAATACACCTATAAACAGCAGTAATGTAGGATTAGGATTTTCATTGGTAAATGATAAAATCGGACCAACAACCGAGAACAATTTTTCGGTAGATTTCTCTTATTCTATTCAAACATCTGCAACAGCAAAACTTTCATTTGGTATTAAAGGATCTGCAAATATTTTCAACCTTGATCCAAACAAGTTAACGCCGGAACATCAGGGAGACCCGCAGTTTTCTGACTTTAAAAATAAGTTTTCACCAAACGTAGGAGCAGGGGTTTACTGGCATTCAGATAAAGGATATATTGGTTTATCTGTACCAAATTTCATCCAGACCAATCGATATGATGATAACGATGTGGCCATTTTTAAAGAACAAATCAATTACTATTTAATTGCAGGTTATGTATTCAATTTAGATCGTTACGAAACCATCAAATTCAAACCGGCAATTTTAGGGAAAATGGTCGAAGGTTCGCCGCTTCAGTTAGATGCTTCGGCAAACTTTATGTTCAACGACAAATTTGTTGTGGGAGTTTCATACCGTTGGAGCGCCGCTTTAAGTGCACTGGCAGGATTTCAAATCAACAAAAGCATGTACATTGGTTATGCTTACGACCGCGAAACAACCAAGTTAAACAATTACAATTCTGGTTCGCATGAAATCTTCCTGCGTTTTGAATTTATGAAAGGTTATAATCGAATTACATCACCAAGATTTTTCTAATTATGAAAATGAAAAAAATAGTATATACACTTTTTTTATCCTTCTTTTTCTTTAACGCAATAGCACAAAAAGCAGTTTTAGCTAAAGCCGAAAAAGAATACAATGATTTCGCTTACGCGGATGCCATTGCGATTTACGAAAAGCTTGCAGCCAAAGGTTATGAAGATGAAAAAATGTTCCAGAGATTAGGAAACGCTTATTATTTTAATGCCGAACTGCCAAAAGCCGCCACTTGGTACGATAAGCTTTTTGCCCTAAATGCACAGCAGGAACCAGAATATTTATACCGTTATTCACAATCTCTAAAATCAATTGGAGATTATGCAAAAGCAGATAAAATGCTGGACGCCTTCAATAAAAAAACAAATACAGACAGCCGTGGAATTTTGTTCGAAAACAACAAAAATTACTTAGAGCAGATTAAATTAAATTCTGGCCGATTTGATATTTCGAGTGCAAATGTAAACTCAGAAAGTTCAGATTTTGGAAGCGCTTTTTATAACAACAATTTAGTTTTCAGTTCAGCCAGAAAAATTGGTAAAGCAGAGGGAAAAACTTTTAAATGGACCAATAAATCTTTTACCAATTTATACATTGCTCCTATAAAAGCTGACGGAAATGTTTACAATCCGGTTCTTTTAAACAAAGAAATTAATTCTAAGTTCAATGAATCGACACCGGTATTTACAAAAGATGGTAAAACAATGTATTTTACCCGAAACAACTATTTAGACGGAAAACGCGGTAAAAATGATAAAAACATCACTTTACTAAAGTTATATAAAGCCACTCTTGTAGACGGAAATTGGTCAAATATAACCGAACTTCCTTTTAACAGTGACCGTTACAGTACAGCACATCCAACTTTAAGTTTAGACGAAAAGAAATTATATTTCGCTTCAGATATGCCGGGAACTCTTGGACAGTCAGATTTGTACAGCGTTACTATTAATGCAGACGGAACATTCGGGAAACCGCAAAATTTAGGCCCGTCAATTAATACCGAAGGAAGAGAAACTTTCCCTTTTATTTCTGGAGACAACGAATTGTATTTTGCAACCGACGGACGTCCGGGACTTGGCGGACTTGATATCGTAGTTTCTAAAATTTTAGAAAACGGAACATTCGATCAAGTACAGAATATTGGTGAACCAATAAACACAAAATTTGATGATTTCGCTTTTATCATAGACAGTCACACACGCAAAGGATATTTTTCTTCAAATAAAAAAGGCGGTGTTGGCAACGATGATATTTACAAATTCACAGAAACCAAAAAACTGGTTTGCGAAAGAACTTTAACCGGATCTATTTTCGACAGCAGAGCCAGCGAAAAAATAGAAGGAGCAAAAGTTATTTTGTTTGATGAAAACCATCAGCAGATTGAAGAATTAACCACAGCACAAGACGGATCGTATTCTTTTAAAGTAAACTGTAACAAGAAATATTTTGTTAGAGTTGAAAGAAAACAATATCCGGCAAAAGAAAGCAGTTTTGCGGTTACAACTAGTATCGATAACAAGTTAGATTTTACTTTAGAAAAAGAAAAAATCGCAGCTATCGAAATTCCGGAAATAAAAGCCATCAAAATTGGAACAGATTTAGGTAAAACCCTAAACATCTCGATGATTTATTTTGATCTTGGAAAATGGAATATTACAGATGCAGCTGCAGTTGAATTAGGAAAGATTTTAGCAGTAATGCAGGAATATCCAAAAATGAGAATCGATATACGTTCGCATACAGACAGCAGATCATCGGCAAAATCAAATTTGGTTTTATCAGATAAAAGAGCAAAATCTATTATGGCCTGGCTGGTAAGCAAAGGAATCGATGCCAAACGTTTGAGAGGAAAAGGATATGGAGAAAGCCAGCTGCTAAACAGATGTAAGGACGGCGTTAAATGTTCTGAAGAAGAACATTTAAAAAACAGAAGAAGCGAATTTATGATTATTTCTATATAACAAAGTTCATTTTTTAAATTTTTAGTTTTAATTAAAAAACCGGCAGTTTATACTGTCGGTTTTTTTATTTAATACACAAATGAATCATATTTTATGTAAATTTGATTAGATGAGTATCGAAAAAAATCTTACAAGCATACTCAGGCAGGTATAAAAACGTTTTTACAATATAACCCCAAATACTAAGGAATGAAAAAATATCTTTTGTCCGGATTTTGGATGCTCTATATGCTCTTTTTTGCAATTCCATTTCCAATGATTATATATTATGCTGTAAGCAGCGAATTCGATATCACAACATTAAAAGACAAAGATCCGTGGCTGGCATTAAGCCTTGTTGCTGTATCATTAATTCTTTGGCTGATTGTTATAATCGGTTTTTTCCAAAAATGGATATTGTCGAATTTTATAACGAAACAAAATCTGGAAAACATTAAAAGAAACGGTGTAATTCGTGAAGCCAAAATTCTAAAAGCAGTTAAAATATCAGGAAATAATGCAAAATACAATACGTATGAACTCGAATTACTGTTTAAAAATTTAGCAGATACCGAGATTACTCATAGAACAGAAATCAGCGATACAAAACCGCACGAACGACGTTTCGAAGCAGGAAAAAAACTAAACCTAATATTAAACCGAGAACCTAAAAAACTTCCGGTTTTTGTTATTGCAAATTCAGAAGGAGCAATAAATCCTATAGGTTTAGCTTTAAGAGTTTTGGGCTGGCTTTTGGTTCTGGCTCTGGTTAGCGGTTATTATTTTTATTCCTATCAGGACGAAAGCAACGGAATGGGCTGGAGATTTATGAGTTTTGGGCATCCTTTAATTATATGTCCTTTAGTCCTGATTTTCTACAGATATTTATTGAGATTTATCCTCAACAAATTCACAGGCGCAAACGGTGATTCTGTTTTAATTAAATTTAAAGGAATAAAAACCTGGGCAAAATTAATTAATGTAAGTCAAACCGGGACTTATATAAACGAACAGCCTATGATGCGTTTTGAACTCGAATATACAGACAACAAACATCATGTTCATCGAAAGAGCCTTAAAAAAATAGTAGGACTTCTAGAACTGGATATCACCAAGAAAGAACAAGTAGAAATTTTTTATTTAGCAGAAAATCCAAATCTGATTGCCCTTGCAGACGATTTTAAAAAAATGTAATAGAATGAGAAAATCAATCATCATTATAATTTGTTTTCCTCTTTTTTTAGGATGCGAACAAATCACTAAAAGCATAAACGAAACATTCAGCCCCAGCGATTCACTGGTAAGTAAAGAAACAAATTCTGATACGAAAACCGAAGCTAAGGAAATCGATGTCCAGAAAATAATAAACGAAGCTGTCGATAAACACAACGCAGCTGTAAAACAATTAGAAACCAAAACTACAGTTTTATTAAAAGACAAAAAGGAATTAAACAAAGCCGAACAAGCTTTAAAAAAACTGCCTCAATATGCAGGAAAAGAAATCTTTGTTTATTCGACCTTGTATTTCTACAATGATGGAAGAATAAATATTATGCTCCAGCATCCGGAGAATAAAAAATATGTCGATACATACGAATATAGAAATGGTGTCTGGTCAGATCCTAAACCGGTTCAATTATCAATACGCGATGATGTGCAAAAACGATTAGTGTCCCTTAATACAATCAGTTTTACAAATGCTGCCAAAGTATTCGAAATCTACAATAAAAAAGCAGAAGAAGTTGAAGGAGCAAGTCCGGCAGCAAACATTTACATTTCAATATGGGACAATAAAATAAGATGGTATCCAACCTCAATCAGCGGCAGCCGCGAAAGATATTCAATACAGTTTAACGACGACGGAACATTAAAAACTTTTACACAGGATTAATGTTTTTTTTATCCAAAATTAATACGAATGACGTTTATGAAATTTTCTTTGTAGTATAAAGATTATACGATAAAAAAAGCAAGGAAAATTTCAGTAAAAAAATTTGTAAGTTTTGTTGTTATTCCAATAAATAAAAGAAAATTATTCTGAACAATAATTATCAAAAAAATGAAAACTGTAATCCTTTTTTTGAGTTTTGATAATTTTTTACATTGTTTGAAATAATTATGAAAAATTAATTGAAAATTTTTGAAATTCTTTAGATTTGTATATAAAACAAGTCATAAAGCGGAAGAATCTTCAATGAAGGGTGAAAAGAGAGATATTGATTTATGGAGTCAAATAAAAAAAGGAGATGTTCACGCTTATCATGAATTATATGATCGGTATATAAATGTGCTTTTTACGTTTGGAATGCAGTACACTAATGACCAAACTTTAGTGCAGGATGCCATACATGATATTTTTGTAGACCTTCACCGTTACCGCAATACCATTGCCTCAGATGTTGTTGTAAAATCCTATCTTTTCACATCACTTCGAAATGATATTTTTAAGAAATTAAAATCGCAGACCAAAATCGTACACCTCGATATTGTTTCTGAAGGTTCTTATAAAACCGATTCCGCCGAAGATGAACTTATCTTTAGTGAAACTACTTTAAATAAAAATGCCAGTTTAGCTCTGGCCTTATCTTCGCTTACCCCAAAACAGCGTAATGCACTTCATCTTCGTTTTAGCGAAGATCTCTCTTATGAGGAAATTTCTTCTACTTTAGAAATTAGTCTGGAATCATGCAGAACATTGATTTACAGGTCTTTAAAAGAATTGCGAGCTAAGCTTTAAAAAAACTTTAAAAAAACATTATTTTTTTTGTCTATGTTTTTGCCTTTTAGTTCTTATAGCAATATAGAGATTCTAAAAGAAAAATATTTTGTACCCAAATTTCAAAATTTTACCAGAGAAAAATAAAATTGATCTAAAAGCAAGAATTGCCGAAAGCATTGCATTAGAGAAACAACGTGCCAGAAGAAAAAGGCTTCGCACAATTTCTTGGAGTGCTGCAGCTGTACTTTGCTTAGGATTAGGAATAACCATTGTATTAAAACAACAACAAAAAGAAATAAGCCCAATTGAACAGTTTGCCAACAGCAATAAAACAAGCGGTTCTTCTTTTGAAAAAAGCAATCAGGTGCAGCTGGTTTTATCAGATAAAGAAGCTGTTAATGTAAGCGACAGCACAACAATAGCTTATGATGCCTCAGGAAATAAAATCAGCGTTAACAACAAACAGATTAAACAGATAAATTCTCTTGAACCGCAATACAATACCGTTTTAGTACCGTATGGAAAAAGAGCACAGCTCAGCCTTGCCGACGGAACTCAGGTTTGGCTCAATTCAGGATCAAAACTAATTTATCCTACCACTTTCGACGGTTCATCAAGAGAAGTGTTTTTAGAAGGAGAAGGAATTTTTGATGTAGCACATAATGCCTCAAAACCTTTTTATGTAAAAGCAGCGAATAATTACAGCGTGCGTGTATTAGGAACCTTATTTAATGTAAGCTGTTATGCAAAAGATGCTAAAGTTTCGACAGCACTTTTAAGAGGAAAAGTACAGGTTTCTTATGCTAAAAAAGGTCTTTTTAGTTCAGATACGCTTCAGACAATTTTAAAACCGGGAACAATTGCTTCTTTAGATAAAAAACGAGAAACAATAAAAACCACTGCACAAAATGTCGAGCCTTTGTTTTCATGGAGAAAAGGATATTACGAATTCTCTCAGGAAAAACTTCCATTGGTTTTAGACAAATTAACACGCTATTACAATGTTGATTTTGTAATGAACAAAAAAGTGAGTTCCGGCGAAACATATTCAGGAGCTTTTAAACTTAATGATGATTTAGATAAAGTGGTAAAAACATTAGAAGCCACTACAGGATTCGAATTCGTTTACGATGCAGAAACTAGAAAAATAACTATTAACTAAGTATGAATGACTAAAAATTAAGAATGCCTATGATATAAAAACAAAATTTAAAAATAAAGTAATCTAACCAGACCAAAAAAAAAACCAAAAGATGCGGGAACATCTCTTGGCTTATGTGAAATTTTAATTGCGTCTGCAATTATTCAAATAACTAAAACAAAATTATGAATAAAAATCATGATATAGGCCTGCTATTGCCTAAAAAAATCATCAACCTTACTTTTATTTTAATTATGAGAGTATTCATTTTAGTTCTGTATTTAGGATTAACCAGTATCTACGCTAATAGTGCCAAAGCACAAAATGAAATCTCAGTAAAGGTTCAGGGAGCTTCTTTGCAAACTCTTTTTACAACCATCCAGCAGAAAAGCGATTACGTATTTTTTTATAACGACGATTTATTGTCTTCTGCAAAAAAAGTAAGTTTAAACCAATATGCCACTGTTACGGAAATTTTAGATACAGCTTTGTCAAATACAGGATTAACCTATACTATTATTGACAAACAAATTGTAATTAAAAAAAGTAAAAAAATACAGCCCGTTCAACAGCAGGAATATGATATTACCGGTACTGTAACCGATAAAAGCGGAAATCCTTTAATTGGCGTTAACGTAATTCTCGTTAGTAATAAAAGCAATTGGGACATAACACGCGAAAAAGGCGAATTTAGAATAAGAGCAACAGCTTCAGATTCATTACGTTTTGATTATTTAGGATATAAATCAAAAACGGTAAGGATTAATAACAAAAGAGTAATCAACGTTATCCTGACACCAGATGTTATGGAACTTACAGGTGTGGCAGTAGTAGCTTCAAACGGATATACTGATATTCCAAAAGAAAGAGTAACCGGAGCTTTTGAAGTTATTGGAGCCAAAGAACTGGCCGAAGTTCCAACAGTAGACATTCAGTCAAGACTTGAAGGAAAAATGGCAGGTGTAAATGTAGATCCAAGAACAGGTTCAATCACTATTAGAGGAACAAACAGCTATAGCGGAGTAGGATCGCCTCTTGTAGTTATTGATGGTTTTCCGCAGCCTATAAATGATTTTTACTTTAGTAAAAGAGGCGTTTCGGGTTCTTCTATTTTAAGTTATCTTAATCCGGATGATATAGAAAGTATTACTGTTTTAAAAGATGCCGCTGCAAGTTCGATCTGGGGTTCACGCGCCGCTAACGGAGTAATTGTAGTAACTACTAAAAAAGGTAAAAAAGCAGAACCAACAATCAGTTTTACCACCACGACTACAATTGGTGAAAAAATGGATTTAGGAAAACTGCGCGTAATGAATACAGCTCAATATGTTGATTACGAAAAAGATTTAGTTGCAGGCGGATTTGTTTCAGACGATATCAGCAACTGGCAGGCTAAAAATCCTAGTGCTGCTCAGGAAATCATGTTCAGACAAAAAAGAGGCGAAATTTCACTTACCGAAAGAGATCAGTTATTAAACCAATTATCTCAAAATGACAATCTGGGGCAAATCAATAAATATTTGTTAAGAAATTCAATTACAACACAATACGATTTATCGGTAAGCGGCGGAAACGAGAAAAGCACTTATTATTTGTCTTTAGGCTATAATAAAGATCAGGCAGCAATGAGAGGAAATGAATCTCAGTCTTATAATATCACGCTTAACAACTCTTTTCAGCTAAAAAGCTTTTTAAAATTAAACACAGGATTTAATTACGTTTCTACAAATTATCAGGTTAACAATACTGCAAACGAAGCATTATCAAATGTATCCAGTTTTGCACTTCGTCCGTATGATATGATTGCTGACGAAAACGGAAATGGTCTTGATCGTTATATTATTTTCAGACCAGAAGTCGCAAAAGGATTTGAAGCAAAAGGATATCTGCCTTGGTCTTACAATTATTTAGATGAATTAAACTACTCTAATGTAGTAACAAAAGGCGCCAACATTCGATTAAATGCCAGTTTAACCGCAACTGTTACCAACTGGTTAAATTTTGAAGCATCTGGAATGTATACTTCAATTGCAAACAAAATCAAATCGTTAAGTGAACTCGACAGTTATTTTGCAAGAAACATGATTAACGAAGCCACATCTGTAAATACAGCAGGAAAATTAGTGTACGGTATTCCGGTGGGTTCGTATTTATACAATACCACATCAGGAAATGATTCGCAAAGCATGCGTATTCAGATGAATATCAATAAAAATTTCAATGACAATAACAGCCTGCACTTTTTAGCCGGTTCAGAAATTAGAGAAGAACGCAGAGAAGGTTCAAGCCAGAGATTTTACGGATACAATCTGGATACTAATTCTGGCCAGTCAGTAAACCCAACCGTTTATTATACTACAATTTATGGATGGCAGAATATCATTGGAACTTCAGATAACAGCATCAGCAAATACAGAGACCGTTATTTATCATATTATGGACTAGGTTCTTATGATTTTAAAAACAGATACCATTTATCTTCAAGTATTCGTTTTGACGATTATAACTTATTAGGAGCTTCAAGAAAAAACAGAGCGCTTCCATTATGGTCTGTTGGTACAAAATGGGATGTTAATAAAGAATTTTTCCTTAGAAATGTAACTTGGCTAAACGACTTAGCATTCAGAATTACTTATGGAAAAGCAGGAAGTGCACCGGGAGGCGGTTTCGGCAGCCAGAGTGCAGTTATTGGCGTAGGTTCAGTAGATTTTAATACCCAATTGCCAACAGCTTATATATCGGTTCCCGAAAATCCTGAGATCAAATGGGAAACAACATCAACCTTAAACTTTGGTTTAGATTATGCTGTTTTTAATAATCGCTTACGCGGAGGTGCCGATTTGTACTATAAAAAATCAAAAGATATTTTAACCAATCTGCCTTTTAACCCAACAACAGGCTGGGGCTATTTAAACTATAATACCGGAACACTTGAAGGGCACGGAGTAGATTTAAATATTGCCGGAACTATTATAAATGCCGCTTTTAAATGGAACAGCAGTTTTAATATTTCATACAATACAAATGAAGTTACAGATTCTCGTTTTACAGCCACAACTACAAATCAATACTTATCTGGTGTAACTACATTAGGTAAACCTATTGGATATCTGTATGCCTACAATTGGGCAGGATTAGATGCAAATGGTCAGTCTACAGTTTATAAAAAAGACGGTACAGTTGTCAATGCAAATCAGGGAATTTCAACAATCGATAAAGATGATTTAAAATACATGGGGACTACGTTTGCTCCATATTTTGGAGGTTTTATGAACGACTTCTCATATAAAAATTTCAGACTTGGAGTACAGATTACCTATTATGCAGGTCACGTATTTAGAAACACAGTATTACAGAATTATCCTTCTTATACAGGAGTACAATATGGTGCTGTTGCCAAAGACGAACTTATTGCAGACCGATGGAGACAAGCCGGAGACGAAGCAACTACAAATGTTCCTGGTTTAGCTAACATTAGTTATAATAGTTTGAATCGTTATCAAAATGCAGACATCAACGTACTACCGGCAGATAACGTAAGATTACAGCAGGTTTCATTAAGCTATAATGTGCCAAGCCAATGGTTAGAAAAAACTTTTATAAAGTCATTGAGTTTCAATTTGGCAGCGAGAAATTTAGGATTATTGTGGGTTAAGAATGATTTAGGCATCGATCCGCAGTACTTATCAAATAATAACTATAATACATTGCCGCCGCAGCGTAATTATACTTTACAGTTTAATTGTAGTTTTTAATTTTAAAAAACAGATTTTATGAAATTTCTAAAATTCACACTATATATTTTCCTGCCGGTACTTTTATTAAACTCTTGTAGAGATTATGTTGAAGTAGAACCAGTGGGAAACAACAGAATCTTAAAATATACTTCTGATTACAGAGGTTTGGCAAACAATTATAACGATATGACTTCCTCAGGAGGAATTTATCTTCTTTCTAATGCAGACGCCGAATTTCCAACCACATACCAAAACGGTGTTTCCACAATCTGGGGTAATAGTTATACATGGCAGGATAGAATATACGATCCTTCACAAGGCGATGCAGACTGGATTGGTTTATACAAAGCAGTATATTACAGCAACGTAATTCTTAACGGAGTTATGGGAAGCGAAAAAGGAACAGATGCAGAAAAAAAAGAAATTTATGCCGAAGCCTTTGTACACAGAGCTTTTGCTTATCTGCAATTGGTAAATACTTATGGTCCGCAGTTTGATCCGGCTTCTGCCAATTCAGAAAAAGCAGTTCCGTTATTATTAAAGCCAGAATTGTTTTCTTCTCTGGAAAGAAGCACAGTAGGGCAGGTATACGACCAGATTATTTCTGATTTAAAAGATGCATTGGCAAATGATATTCAGGATTCACCACAGTTTAATGTACTGCCTTCAAAAAGAGCTGTTTATGCGCTTTTAGCAAGAACCTATTTATATATGGGATCATATCAGTTAAGTTTAGACAATGCAGAAAAAGCCCTTGCAATGCAAAACGGTTTAATTGACCTAAACAGTTTAGCGACAGGATTCAGCTATCCGGTTTTAATTCAAAATCCCGAAGTTATATTCTCAAAAACATTACTAAACGGTTATGTTGGCATTCCTTTGTCAAACGATTTATTAAACAGTTTCGAAACCAATGATCTGCGTTACAACTTTTACACAATGGCCGGAACAAATTTCTTTCCAACGTATACCGGAAGAGGTTTTGGAATACCAAGATACAGCCAGACAACGGGAATTAACGTTGGAGTATCAGTTCCTGAAATGTATTTAATTGCTGCCGAATGTTATGCCAGATTAGGACAAACACAAAAAGCGATAGACAATTTAAATATCGTAAGAGCCAAAAGATATAAATCAGGACAGGCATATCAGGTTTCGGCTTCAACAAGCAAAGAAGCATTAGATTTAGTTTTGGTTGAAAGACAAAAAGAATTCATAGGAAAAGGATTCCGCTGGTTCGATCAAAAAAGATTAAATCTTGATCCTGCTTACCAAAAAACATATACCAGAGTTTTTAAAGGACAAACCTATACACTGGCACCAAACAGCGCTGGGTATGTATTCCCAATCAATCAAAATTATATCGATTTAAACCCTGAATTAGGGAAATAAAAAACACAGCAATGCTAAAAAAAATAATAAATATCAAATTACTGGTATTGGTTTTTTGTGCCTTTACCTTACAAGTTACAAGTCAGGAAACAAAGCTGAGATTAACCGGAATGGCAGATGTGCCCATTCCGGGCGCAGTTTTAAAGATGACCTATGATGCTAAAGGCGGACCGCTGGAAAACATTAAAGATATCAATGGTTATGCCTACGTTTTTAATGATTACAGATGGGAAATTGAAGACCTGAAAATGAAGAAAAACGGCGCTGTTTGGAATGTCGAATTTACGGTTCCAAAAAACTGTGCCTTCATGGCTTTCAAATTCTATGGCAATACCGATAATGGTCTGGTTACTGATACAGGACAAGACACCGGATATCTTTTAGTAGCTTTTAAAGAACCTAAAGTAAAAATGCCCGGCGCAGACTTAGCCTGGGCAACTTTTAGAAACAAAGATTTTAATGGTCAGTTTGGCGGTTATTTTAAAGAATTTACTATCAACGGAGATGCTGCAGAATATTGGTTAAAGAAAGAAGTAGCCGATAATGGAAACAGATTTCCTGAATTTTTTGATACCTATTTTAAAGTTTTGAAAGTACAAAAGCCTGAAAAATTTCAGGAATTAGGAAGCCGTTTTTTGGGAGATTTCACCAAAAAAATGAAAGGAATGCCGGAAGAAGTATATCTGAAAGTACATAACATTTATGCTTATGAATTAAAAGATAAAGCAAAAGCAGATTCTATTGAAAATGTAATTGTAAAACAATTTCCAAAAGGCGCTTTTTTAAGATTCAAAGCTTATCAAAAAATTATGCCTATTGCAGATGCTGCAGAGAGAAACAAAGTGATCACTCAGTTTTTAGTTGATTTTCCATACACGACGGATGTACCGGATTCGCAAAAATATTTCTATGACAACATTGTAAAAATGCAGTTTGGATATTACTTTGACAATAAAGACTATAAAAGTATTTTGGCCTTAATTCCAACCATGAATTTTGCTAATTTAAACGATGCTTATCATCAAAATATTTCGAAAGCATTATATCTAAAAGTAGTAGATCCTGCAGTTATCGAAACAATGGCAGTGCCAATGATTAAGCTGATGCAGGAAAAAGTAAATGATTTATCATACATGCAGGGCATTTACTGGTCACCAAATCAGGCGACAGAAAATGCAAAAACACAGTTGAATAACGAATTGGTGATTCAGATTCGTATGTACGATATGCTGAAAAAATACAAAGAAGTTTTAGAAACTTTTGAATTACTGCCATTCCAAAAACGTTACGAAAAAGCCAGCATCAACGACATTCATGTTAGAGCTTTAGAGGCTTTAAACAAACCAACAACCGAAGTACTGAAAAATGCTGCAAGAGCCAACACTTTATCAGAAAGCTTAACAGCGAAACTAAAAGAAGCCTTTGTAAAAGAAGGAAAAAAAGAAGCTGATTTTCCGGCTTATTTAGAGCAGTTGAAAAAAGAAAACAATTCTGAAGAAAAAATTGCTTTAATGAATCCAGTTCCGGCTCCGGCAATTAAAGTTCAAAGCGCAGACGGAAAAACAAAAGATTTAGCTTTAAGCAGCGGTAAAATCATCGTAATCGATTTTTGGGCAACCTGGTGCGGACCTTGTAAAAAAGCATTTCCGGCTATGCAGCAATTGGTAAACAACTTTAAAGAAGACAAACAAGTTGAGATTTATTTCATAAGCACACAGGAAACAAAAGAAGGCTATAAAAAAGAAGCTGCGGCTTATTTAAAAGAAAAAGGTCTAAAGCTTGACACTTATTTTGATTTAGTAAAAAAAGGCGGCGGCACAAACAATGCTTCATTTTCAAACTATGCGGCGATTTTTAAATCAAGCGGCATTCCTAGAAAAGTAGTAATCAAGAATGGACAGATTCGTTTTACATCAGAAGGATATTCAGGAAATCCAGGACAGCTTGTAGACGAACTTACAAACGTTATTAATGCTTTAAAAAACGAATAGTTTTTTGAAAATCAGAAATATATGAAAAAAGTATTTTTACTATGTACACTCGCTTTGAGTGTACATAGTTTATCGGCACAGAAAAAAGCGGTTGACGAATCGGCTTACCAAACATGGAAAAGAATCAACAGTAAATCATTGTCATATAATGGTAAATGGTTGTCGTACAGCACCGTATTTCAGGATGAAGAAAAAGAAAATCAAAAACAGATTATCATTCAGGAAGCTCCAAAAGGCAAACGTTTGGTTTTAAATAATACCAGCGATTTAAAGTTTATTGGAAAAAAAGACTGGATTCAGTACAGCGTAAACGACAGCACTGTTTTACAAAATCTAAAAACAGGTGTAAAAAAACTCTGGAAAAGCAAACATTATACAAATGCTCTAGAAGGAACAGATTTTCTTTATTATACACGACCAGAATCTGCAAAAGGAGAATTTTTCCTGCAGCGTTTGGTTTGTTACAATTTAGAAAGCAATGACAGCATTTTTGTAAACAACATAAAATCGTCACGTTTTTTAAAGAACAAATCCATTGTATATGTGCAGATTGAAAAAGACAAAGTATTTTTAAAACAAGGAATTCCGGGAGGAAAACAGCAGACAATTTACACCACAAAAGCTTCAGATTTTGGCGATTTTCAGTTAAACAACAAAGAAGACGGCGGTACTTTTACACTTAAAACCAACAACAATGCTGATTTTAATATGGTGTATTATTTCAATTTAAAGACCAATTCAGTAACACCATTGTTCAATTATGATGATATAGTTTTAAACGATCCGTCATATTCAATATCAAAAACGGCGTATAGTTTAAACGAAAATGGCAATTACATTCAGCTGCAGCTTTTCTCTAACAAGCGTCCTGAAAACAATCAAATGCCGAAATCAAATGCCGAAATATGGAAAACGGCACAAGGCGCTATGGAACGCAGACAAGAAATGCTTCGCAATTCAAAAACGCAGCCAAGCGAACAAAAATACATTTATGATATTAAAAACAAAAAAGTCATTAAACTGGCTGCAACAGGAGAATTTGATCAGGTAATTATACCGGAATCAGGTAATTTTAAAGGCGTTTTTGCAATCGATAAAAAACCATACGCAGTAGAAGTTGACTGGACATTTAACGAGCGCAGCGATATTTACTGGATCGATGTTGCAACAGGAAAATCTACAAAAATACTAACAGGCGTTTTTGGCGGCATAAGCTTGAATCCTCAGGGAACTTTTGCGGTTATGTATGATGAAAAGCAAAAAGTGTGGACTGTTTTTGACAGCTCTTCAATGCAGTTTAAGAACATAAGCGCACAAATTCCTTTTCCGGTTTCAGATGACAATGTCGATATGAAATCAGCCAATACCGCTTACGGAATTGCCGGATGGTTAAACAACGGAAACACAGTCGTAATTTACGATGAATTTGATATGTGGGCAATTGATCTTTTAAATCAAAAAGCACCGTACACTTTGACAAAAGAATACGGAAGAAAAAACAAAATTGCACTTCGTTACGGCGAAGAAGGTTTTATAGGCGATTTTGAAAACAGGAAAACCGTAACTCTAGCTGGATTTGACACCCAGCATAAATCTAAAGGTATTTACAAACTAGCAGGAAATATAATAACCAAAGTATTTGCAAATCCTGATTATAATGTTAGAATCGAAGCCGTTTCAGCAGATGATTCTAGTGTTTTGTTTTCTAAAGAAAGTTATACCATTTTCCCTGATTTATGGTGGGGAACTGTTGCTTTTGGTTCACAGCAAAAAATTACAGACATCAATCCGCAGCAAAAAGAATATGCCTGGGGAACTTCAAAATTAGTGACCTGGAAAAGTTTCAGCGGAAAAGAAAATCAAGGAAACCTTTATCTGCCGGATAATTACGACAGCAAAAAAACATATCCTGTAATTGTTCATTTTTACGAAAAACATACTGCCGATTTAAACCAGTATCAAATGCCGGAATTAAGCAGCTCCAACATTAATATTCCTTTATTTGTAAGCCAGGGATATATTGTTTTTCAGCCAGATGTACATTACACATACGGAGATGTTGGAAACAGCGTTTATAATGATGTGGTAAGCGGTGTAGAATATTTAATATCAAAAGGCATTACAGAAAAAGGAAAAATTGGAATTCAGGGACATAGTTTTGGCGGTTACGAAACGTCATTTTTAACAACCAAAACAGACATTTTCAGCTGTGCAATTGTAGGTTCGGGAGTTAGTAATTTTACGGCAAACTATCCCGTAATGCGATCAAACGGTATATCGACTATGTTTAAATACGAAGCCGATCAATACAGAATGGGAAGTTCTTTATATGATAATTTAGACGGTTATATCAAAAACTCGCCAATTTTCTCAGCCAAAAATATCAAAACGCCAATTCTTATTTTTCATAATGACAATGATCGTGCAGTGCCGTATCAGGAAGGACAGTCTTTATTTTTTGCACTTCGCCGTTTAGGAAAACAAGGATGGCTTGTGAATTATAAAAAAGAAGGTCATAGTCTGGATGGTGCCGAAAACAAAAAAGACTGGACAATCAAAATGCAGCAGTATTTTGATTATTACTTAAAAGGTGCAGCGCGCCCAGACTGGATGTAATATAAGCCGATACATTTATACAACCCGAAGACTGTTATTTGAAGGTTTCTTAGGAAGCCTTCAAACTAACAGCAGGAATTTCTTATAGTAATTTCAAAACAACAAATCATAAAAATCAATCAAAAAAGAACATTAAATATCAAATAAATGAAAGCAAAGATATTTTTAGCGCACTTTTTAATACTGGGTTTATCTCAGGTTTCAGCGCAGTTTAAAACTACAATTCCGCTGCGGAAAGATGTGGTGCACGGAACTTTAAATAACGGAATGCAGTATTTTATTCTGCATAATGAATGGCCGAAAGAAAGAGCCGACTTTTATTTTGTGCAGAATGTAGGTGCTATTTTAGAAGATGACAATCAAAACGGACTGGCGCATTTTCTGGAACACATGGCGTTTAACGGAACTGAACATTTTAAAGGAAAAGGAATCATTAATATGCTGGCAAAACATGGTGTTACTTTCGGGCGTGATATTAATGCCTATACAGCACACGACGAAACGGTTTACAATATTAGCAATGTGCCGGTTAAAAATCCTGTTTTATTAGATTCCTGTTTGTATGTTTTACACGACTGGTCCGGATTTTTGTCTTTAAAAGATGCTGAAATTGATGCCGAAAGAGGCGTAATTCACGAAGAATGGCGTACCAGAAGAAACGCTGATCTGCGAATAGGATCGCAGCTGGAGCCTGTTTTATACAACGGTTCAAAATATGGAAAAAGAGACGTTTTAGGCGATATGGATCTTATCGATCATTTCAAATACAAACAACTTAGGGATTATTATAAAAAGTGGTATCTGCCAAATCATCAGGCAGTAGTGATTGTGGGCGATATCGATCCTGCAAAAATAGAACAGCAGGTAAAAAAAATAATGGGATCAATTCCAATGCCTTCAAATCCGGCAGAACGTACTTATGAATCGATTCCTGATAATGATAAACTGCTCTACAAACTGGCAGTTGACAAAGAAGCACAGAAAACCTCAATTACATTCAATTTCAAAAAGAACAAACCGCTTGTTCAGGATTTTACAGAATTTGAAAACAGCATTGCAGAACAATTAGCGCTGCAAATCATGAACAATCGTTTTAGAGAATATATTGTAAACAATGAAACTGCTTTATTATCAGCAGGTGTAAGCCATTCGAGTTTAACACGTTTGTCTTCATTATTTACCTTAACCGTAAATCCTAAAAACGGCAGATTGTTAGAAGCCTTTCAACAAGCTTATACTGAATATGAAAGAGCAATTCAAAATGGTTTTACGAAAGAAGAACTCGATCGTGTAAAAGAAAATATGCGTACTGGTTATCAAAATCAGTTAAAAAACAAAGATAAAATCAGTAATGAAAGCTGGGCTTCGCAATTGCAGAATTACTTTTTAGAAGCCTCGCCTGTAATGAGTCTGGAAGAAGAAGTTGAATTTGTAAAATCGACTTTGGATAAATTAGATATTAATCAGGTTAATAAACTATTCCGTGCGCTTCCAACAGAGAAAAATCAGATTTTAACCGTTTCTGGTCCGGAAAAAGAAAACGTGACTTATCCAGCTGAAACTGATTATACAACCGCAATTAAAAAAATAAAAGAGCAAAAATTAGAACCTTACACCGAAACAATTGCAAATACAGATTTAGTAACTGATAAACTGACTGCAAAACCAGTTTCTAAGAAATTTGAAATTAAAGGAATTGCAGCAGCAAAAGGATATGTTTTGGCAAACGGAGCAAAAGTCATTATTTACCCAACGACTTTAGCTCAGGATCAAATTTTGTTTTCAGCTTTTAGTCCGGGCGGACTTTCTGTACTGCCTGAAAAAGATTTGGCATCTTCGCAGATTGCCGCAGTTTTAGCCAAAAACTCAGGATTGGGAGATTTTAAAGTAACCGATCTTCAAAAACAGCTTTCTGGAAAAACCGTAAAAGTAAGTCCGTTTATTGGCGAACATTACGAAGGTTTCAGCGGAAGTTCAGTAAAAAAAGACCTGGAAACGCTTTTAGAACTCACTTATTTATACTTTAAAAATCCAAGGTTTGAAACCCAGGCTTACAAACGTATTATTGATTATTACAACAATGCACTGGAAAATGTAAACGAAAACAACAGTAAAATATTTGGCGATACGATTGCTTTATTAGATACCAATCATAATAAAAGAACTTTTTTGTTAAGCAAAGAAAACCTGAATCAGCTGAAGTTTGATGATGCTTCGAGAATCTATAAAGAGCGCATTTCTAATGCTTCAGATTTTACATTTGTATTTGTTGGAAACATTGCCGAAAGCGATCTTGAAACCATTAATAAATATTTAGGGAATATTTCAGGAAATCAAACTCAGGAAAAATTTACCGATCATAAAATAGGAATGGGAAAAGGATTTGCCAAAGAAAAACTGGCAAGAGAAATGAGTGTTCCTAAAACAAGTATTTATGTACATCTTGAAAACAGAAACGTCATTTTTTCTGAGAAAAACCAAATCATGGCGTATATGCTTTCACAGTTGTTAGACAAACGTTATTTAGATAAAATCAGAGAAGACGAGGGCGGAAGCTACGGTGTACAAACAGAAAGTTCATTGTCTAAAAATCCATCTTCGGTTTTTTCTCTGCGTGTGAGTTTTGACTGCAATCCCGAAAAAGATGCTAAACTGCTTCAAATTGTGTATGATGAATTAGATACCATCGTAAGAAGTGATGTTTCAGAAAAAGATTTATCAGATATAAAAGAAGATTTAATAAAAAGCAATCAGCAGAATATCAAAGCAAATTCATACTGGATGAACATTATTGTCGATCAGTTAAAAACAGGAGACAAGTTTGTAAGCAGTGCCGAATATGAAAAACTAATTAAAAGCATTTCTGTAAAAGACATTAAAAAATATGCAGGCGAAGTATTGCCAAAAGCAGATAAAGTACAAGTTGTAATGCAGCCCAAAACAAACGAAAGTGCTTTAAAATAGACTTTCATTATTCTAAGAACGGCAATTCTTTACTTTAATTTTAATAGTCTCTGGAAAGAAAAAAACTTATGTTTCTTTTAAATTTGAATTAGTTATAAAATTTGTAGACTAGAAAGAGCTGTTTTGCCGGACAGCTCTTTTATTTTTTAATAAGCCCAGTTAATATATAACGGTTTATTCATCCAGTGAAAATTTATAACTGAAAACGTAAAAGGAGATCTGTTGAGTAAAATATCATAAGCTCTTTTTTCTACTCTAAGTTCCCATTTGTCTTCCAGTTCGCTGAGAATTCCGTCGCGAATAAACCAATTTCCTCGAAAACCATCTACAGAGCAGTCTCCAATTTCAGGCCAATGACTGATTACTGCATGTAACAAGCCTTGAATTAAGTCTCTTTCCTGATTTGTAATTTCTATTTCATCAGCAACCTTATCAGTTACAGAAAGACCGCATAAAATTTTATTCAGCGGTAAATACACTTCATCTGTGTTAGGCAGTCCGGTAACAACATACTGCAAATATTTTACAGCCTTTTTTTGATTTTCTAAACTAGTGAATTTGTTATTGACTGTAAGTTCAAGTCTTTCAAAAAGCATTGGAATGTAACTATTTATAATTACCACTCCAGCATTCCGTACAGCAATATCATTTTTAGTTGGAGTCTTCATCTTTAAAACTTCCATTCGGGGGATTTTTTGGTTAGTTAACAGCGATATAAAATTATAAATCTTTTCGTAATAAATCACAAGTATTTCTACCTAAAAATAAAAAATACTTAGAATTAATTAATAATGTGAGGAAAAAACAAAAAACACTTGAAGATTTAATAATTATGAATACCAAAACAAGCAGGAAATTTGTACTTTAGTAAAATACTTGCATTTGGTTAAAGCCGCAAGTCGTTTTTTTAATATTAAAATAGAAGTAAATGCCTTGGAATCCAGAAGTATACAATACGTTTAAAGACATTCGTTATAAACCATTTTATGATTTGGCTGATTTGATAAAGCCAGTCAAAAATAAGAAAGCTATTGATTTAGGATGCGGTACAGGCGAACAAACCGCTATTTTAGCAGATAAATTTAAAGAAGTCCATTTTATTGGTGTTGATTCTTCGGCAGAAATGCTGGAAAAATCAAAAGCATTAGAAACAGAAAACCTGCATTTTCGCAGAGCATCAACCGAAGAAATGATTGAAAATGCCGAAAAATGGGATTTAATTTTTAGCAATGCCGCTTTGCAATGGTCGAATAATCATGAAGTTTTGTTTCCTAAATTGATAAACCTTCTTAATTCAAAAGGCCAGTTTGCAGTACAAATGCCAGTACAGCCAGAAAATAAACTCAACAAAATTTTAATCGAATTAGTTAACGAAGAACCTTTTAAAACGTATCTGAAAGGATTTAAAAGAGATTCACCGGTTTTGAGTATTGATGAATATGCGCAGATACTATTTGACAGCGGACTCGAAGATATCCAAATCATGCAGAAAGTGTATCCTATAATTGCAAACGATCACGATACGTTATATAATTTCATTTCAGGTTCAGCTTTAATTCCATACATGGAAAAACTTGAAGGCGGACAGAAAGAACTTTTTATAAAAACATACAAAGAAAGAATAGCAGAAAGTTTTCCAAAACTTCCGGCGATTTATTCTTTTAAAAGACTTTTGCTTTACGGAACAAAAGCATAAATACTGATTTTCTAAACACATTCCAATATGAAAGCATTAGTAATTGGGGCGACAGGCTCAACAGGAAAGTTTTTAACAGAAGAGCTTCTTAATGATAACGATTATACTTCGGTTGTAACTTTTGTTAGAAAACCTTCCGGGAAAACGCATCTTAAATTAACAGAACATATTGTCGATTTTGAAAACGTTAGGCATCTTAAAAATTTAATTACAGGCGATGTTTTGTTTTCCTGCCTCGGAACTACTTTAAAAGCAGCAGGCTCAAAAGAAAAACAATGGAAAATAGATTTTGATATTCCCGCCGCATTTGCTGCAGAAGCACAAAAAAATCAGGTAAAATCGTTTGTTTTGGTTTCTTCTTATGGTGCATCGGCTCAAAGCAGTGTTTTTTATTCTAAGATGAAAGGAAAACTCGAAGATTATATTGCTGCTCTTAATTTTGAGCAGTACATTATTTTTAGACCTGGACCATTAGTACGACAAGATTCTGACCGATTGGGCGAAAAAATAGCCGTAAAAGTTATAGGAATACTCAACAAAATTGGACTTTTTAAAAAATTTAAGCCGCTTGAAACTTCACTTTTGGCAAAGAAAATAGTGAAAGCTCCAAAAATCCTTTCCTCTGGAACTACGATAGTTGAACTCAATAAAATTTTTGAATTTTAAAAGTTGGCCTTTAAAACACAAAAAATTGACAGAAATTGGGTTTGCTTTTTTTAATAATTGGAAATGTTTTTTTATAAATTTGTTTTAGAGAGAAGTAAAAAAACAATTTAACTTTTCTAAAAAATTCAATATTATTACCTCCTATGACTACAAATACAGCCGCGTTTCTGTCTTCAGATTTTTTAACAGATATAAAAACTCAAACTTCAGATTCTCATAAAAAATTAGAAAGCCTTCCTGTTTCTGCTTCTATATTATCTCCGGATATGAAAATAGAAGATTATATACATTATCTTAATTTAATGCACGATGTTCACAAAAATACAGAAGAGGTTGTTTATCCGCTGCTTTCAGAAATTATTCCGGATTTAGACCAAAGAAAAAAGAAACATTTAATAGAAGAAGATCTTTTATTTCTTAACCACAATAAAACCGACTCATTTAAAGTTTTTGATAGAACAGAGATGAGCGTGCCTTTTGCTCTTGGCGTATTTTATGTTATAGAAGGGTCGAGCTTAGGCGGACGATTTATATTAAAAAATATTGTAAACAACCCACAGCTTTCTAATGATCAGGGCGTATCGTATTTTAAAGGTTATGGAGATAAAACAGGCAGTTATTGGAAAAATTTCCTAAACGTGCTTGCAGAGTATGAACAAAATAATAATTGCGCAAATAGTATTATAGAAGGAGCTGTATATGCTTTTGATAGTATTTACAATCATTTCGGGAGCATAAAAAAATAATGAATATTAAAGATATAGTCAATCGCGATCTTGTTACCTTAACCAATTGTGAACACGAACCCATACATATTCCGGGAAGTATCCAGCCTCACGGTTTTTTGATAGGTCTTAATTCTGATTGGAAAATAGATTTCTGCACAGCAAATATTTCTTTATTTGTCGATTTACAGCATACCGATATTTTAGGGAAAAATTTTACAGCTATTTTTGGTTCAAAACAGCAAGAACAAATTCTTGATTATATCAATGAAGATAAAATTCAGAATGTATTTCCTTTAGAAATTAATTTATTAGGAAAGTCATTTCAGGTCAGCATACATAAAAGTCATGATATTTATGTGCTGGAAGCAGAACCCAAATTTGCCGACAGAGAAAAACTGGCCGATGTTTACACACAAACGATTCAGTTTGTGACCCAAATGAATAATACATCTTCTCTTAAAGATTTGTGTGCGCTGGTTGCAGAAGGAACACGAGAAATAACGGGATATGACCGTGTAATGATTTACAAGTTTGACGAGCAGTATAACGGTGAAGTATTTGCCGAAAGCTGCCGTGAAGATCTTGAACCATTTTTGGGGCTGCATTATCCGCATACAGATATTCCGGTTCAGGCCAGAGAATTGTATATCAAAAATCAGCTTCGATTAATTGTAGATATTGATTATAAACCCGTTCCAATATTTACGATTGATGATAATAAAGAAAATAAAAACCTCGATTTAAGCCTTTCTATATTAAGAAGTACGTCTCCAATTCACGTAGAATATTTAAAAAATATGGGAGTTGGCGCAACACTTACCATTTCGCTTATTCATCACGACAGACTTTGGGGGTTAATTGCCTGTCATCATTATTCTAAAAAGAATATTTCGCCGGAAATTAGACTGGCTGCAAAACTTCAGGGACAGTTTATAACTTCTCAAATTGATATCAGACAATCGAATGATGAGAATGTAAGCGCGCAAAGAGCATCTTTAGCTCTTGAAGAATTAACAAGTTTAGAACTGCCGCTTTCAGATGACTCATTAGAAACGATTGTCAATACTCAGGAAATTTTAAATTTATGCAATGCCTCTGGTGTATCTGTTTCAACAAAGGATAAAATTTATAAAAGTGCTTTAGCACCTTCTGATGAATATATTAAAACCTTAACAGAGCAGATTACCAAACAAATACAGGATAAAACTTTTGTTACCAATAAGCTGAGCGATTATTTTTCTGAAATAGAACATTGTCCTGATTTTGCAGGTATTTTGTATCATTCTCTAGACAGTCACAGCCATATTATTTGGTACAGACCCGAAACAATATCTGAAATTAATTGGGGAGGAGATCCGGAAAAAGCGATTGTAAAGGATAATAACGGACTGCATCCTCGAAATTCATTTAATATTTGGAAACAGATTATAAAAAACCAGAGCAATACCTGGAAACAATATGAAATAAACACGGCAATACGCTATTCGCATACGCTTCACAATCATTTAATGCTGATAATGCTCAGCAAGGAAGAAGAAAAATATCGTACGCAGAGTGAGGTATTGAAAGAAACCAATTCAGAACTTGAAAACATCAACTGGATTAGTACACACGATTTACAGGAACCCCTGCGTAAAATTCAGATGATTACTTCAAAAATGCTTACTGAACTTGATGTTATTCCTCTGGAATCTATTCACAGCTCATTAGTAAGAGTTTCAAAATCAGCAGGCAGAATGAGAATTCTGCTCGATGATATTTTAAAATTTACCAGAATAAAAAATTCCAGAGATGTACTGCAAAAAGTAGATTTAAATCAAATTTTAAAAACTACAACGGCAGACATGAAAGAAAACATCAAAGAAAGCAAAGCGGTAATACAAAGCGAAAACCTTCCGGAGGTTTATGCCGTAAGTTTTTTAATGAGACAGTTGTTTTCAAACATCATTCAAAATTCACTAAAATATGCATCGCCGGACAAATCTCCTGTTATTAAAATTACGGCCTCTCAGGAACCTGAACTGTTTGGGCATTTAAATAAAATTTACTGCCATTGGGTTAGTTTTTCGGACAACGGAATTGGTTTTGAACAAAAGTATGCCGAAACGATTTTTAAAGTTTTTTCCAGACTTCATAATCAGGATGAATATACCGGTTCTGGAATAGGTCTGGCTTTATGTAAAAAAATCATGCAGACCGTTGGAGGTAATATTGAAGCTGTTGGGAAAGTAGGAGAAGGGACCGAAATAAAAATTTATTTTCCGTGTGACCCGGAAGAAACCCTTTTGTAATTATATCCATTCTCCCGAAGCATCATAATTGCCGGGTAAATAAGTAAGATACTGTACCATTCTGGGGTTCTTGCCTTTATTTGGTGTTGCACAATGCGGTAAAGTACTATCCCAGATTATAAAATCGCCAGTATTGCCAATTATAGGTTCTGGTTTTAGTGTTTGAAGAGCTTTCTGTCTTGGGTCTTCATCTGGTTCCAGATTATTCAGCCAGTCATTTATTTTATTGTGAAATCCAGGCACACAATGAAAAGCACCATCATCCGGACCGCAGTCCGTAAGATAAAGCAGTCCCTGAAGTCCAAAAACAATAGGCTGTTTTAAACTCGTATCCCAATGAAGTCCACTTCCTAAAAAACTAAAACTTTCATTTTCAGGCGGATTGAAACTTACTTTGTCAATAGTTTTGTAAATATTCTTTGAATTGTAAAGCTGTTCATACGCTTTTTTTATTTTGGGAGAAAATCGGTTTTTATTTAAAGTTTCGTGATCAGAAAAATTAAGCATTAAACCTTTTTGATCCGGATGTCTCTTATACCAGGTTTCGTTATTATCAGGTTCCATTTCCAAGTATTCCCAAATAGCCTTTTGAGCCGCTTCGCAGTCACTTTTTGAAACAGCATTTTTTACGATTACATAACCGTTTTCATTCCAAAATTGAAGATCCTTTTCAGAAAGAACATCTTGTATATAATCTTCATCAACTAAGGTTGTTTTCTTTTGCCTGTTGGTAATCCATGTTTTAAAAGTTTCAAAATCAGGTTTTTCAAAATACAAAAACTGCAGAGTATCTTCCATGCTTATCCCTAACTCATATAAAGTTTTAATTTCCAGATCCCAGGTTTGAGAAGTCTCGGCAGCAGTAATTTTTACTGGCTGTAAAGAACGTTTCCATAGTTTTTCAAGAATAGTCCAAGGCATAGAATGAATATTTTTTTCAAGTGAAATTAAAAAAATGAATTGACTTGAAACCAAGTAATTGTACGTGATTTTTGTTCTTTCTATTTAATACGAAAGTGCCCAAAAAACAATATCTTAATCAAAATATAATAATTTAAGTTAGGTTTATTTTGCTTCATAAAGTAAATTTGCGTTGTGCCACGAAAAATAGCTTACATATTTGTCTTTATTATAATGTCTAACATTGGCATTTTTCAGCAGTTTTATAAACTGCCGGTATTAATTGAGCATTTTCAAGAGCATCAGCAAAAAAGAAACTTAAGTTTTATTGATTTTCTGGAAATGCATTATTGGGGCGAAGATGAAAATGACAATGATGCTGACCGCGATATGCAGCTTCCTTTCAAGAATATTTCGGGACACTCATTACAGCTTGTCTTTGTTCCTGTAGAAAAACCGGTAATCTGCTTTCCTTTTAATTCCGGATTTTCAGAATACCGTATTATTCCATACACTTCAAATTTACATTCGAATCCCGCTTTATTCGGCGTGTTCAGACCTCCTTTAGCATAATTATTTTTTAAGAATTCTCTTTGCAGTTAAGGCATCTTTATGTTTTAACGGCATTGTATTTATTTCTAAAATTTTAATACATTATGCTTAATAAAATCATTCAGTTCTCAGTTAAAAATAAACTGGTAATTGGGATCTTTACACTGCTGTGGATTATCTACGGCGTGTTTGAAGTAACCCGTTTACCAATTGATGCCGTTCCTGACATCACCAACAATCAGGTTCAGATTATTACAACTGCTCCGTCACTGGGCGCAGAAGATGTTGAACGTCTTATAACTTTCCCGATAGAACAAGCTATAAGCAATATACCGCAGTTAAAAGAAAGCCGCAGTATTTCGCGTTTCGGGCTTTCGCTTGTTACCATTGTTTTCTCAGATGATACCGATGTGTATTGGGCGCGCCAGCAGGTTACAGAGCGTTTGCAGAAAGTAGAAATTCCCGAAAATGCCAGTTTACCCGAAATGGCTCCTGCAACAACAGGTCTTGGCGAAATCTATCAGTATGTTTTAAAGCCTCAGCTCGGTTTTGAGAAAAAATATTCGCTTGAAGATTTACGAACAATCCAGGACTGGACTATTCGCAGACAGCTTTTAGGAACGCCCGGAATTGCCGATGTAGCCACTTTTGGGGGTAAATTGAAACAATATGAAATTGCAGTAAATCCAGCCCGGTTAAAAGCACAAAACCTGACTATAAAAGAAGTTTTTACCGCATTGAGCAGTAATAACGAAAACACAGGCGGTGCTTATATTGAAAAAGGCCCTACCGTATTATATATCCGAAGTGTGGGGCTTACCCGAAACATTAAAGATATACAGAATATCATTGTAAAAAACACGCAGGCCGGAACACCTATTTTAATAAAAGATGTTGCCGAAGTAAAAATGTCTTCGGCTATACGTTATGGCGCTCTAACAACCGATGATTTTGGAGAATCAGTGGGAGGAATTGTCATGATGTTAAAAGGCGAAAATGCCAATAATGTTATTGCAACCGTAAAAAAACGTGTTACAGAAATAGAAAAAATCCTGCCGGAAGGTTTAAAAATAGAACCCTTTCTGGATCGTACCAAAATGGTAGATAATGCGATTGGTACTGTAGAAAAAAATCTAATCGAAGGTGCATTGATTGTAGTTTTGGTTCTGGTACTTTTTCTCGGAAATTTAAGAGCCGGATTTATTGTTGCATCCGTAATTCCGTTAGCGATGTTATTTGCCATTATTATGATGAATACTTTTGGTGTAAGCGGTAATTTAATGAGTCTCGGCGCGCTCGATTTCGGTTTAATTGTAGATGGAGCCGTAATTATTGTCGAAGCCATTCTGCATCATATGCACAGCGCCAAAAAGTATAAAAACGTCGATTCTGTTTCGCAGGAAGAAATGGATAAAGAAGTTACCGGATCGGCAGGGCGAATGATGAACGCGGCTGTTTTTGGACAGATTATTATCCTGATCGTATATCTTCCAATATTATCATTAGAAGGCATTGAAGGTAAAATGTTCAAACCAATGGCACAGACCGTTGCTTTTGCTATTTTGGGTGCTTTTATATTATCCTTGACGTATGTGCCAATGGTAAGTTCTTTATTCATCAGTAAAAAAATAAGCCATAAACCAAATTTCTCAGACAGGATTATGGCAAAACTGGAAATCTATTATGAAAACTGGCTTTCGAAAGCATTAAATGTTAGAAAAGCAATTGTAGTTTCTGCCTTTGTTTTATTCGGAATTGCTTTGGTATTGTTTGCCAGAATGGGAGGAGAGTTTATTCCGCAGTTAGAAGAAGGCGACTTTGCAGTAGAAACCAGATTACTGCTGGGAACCAATCTTTCGACCACAACAGAAACCATCCAGAAAATATCAACTGAACTAAAAAATAAATATCCAGAAGTTGAAAAAGTAGTTTCGAGAATTGGAAGTGCCGAAATTCCAACCGACCCAATGCCAATTGAAGGCGGCGATATGATTATTGTTCTGAAAGATAAATCAGAATGGACAAGCGCATCATCTTTCCCTGAAATGGCTGATAAAATGACCGAAACGGTGAAGCAGATTGCTCCGGGAGTTACAACAGGTTTTCAGTTTCCGGTTCAAATGCGTTTTAACGAATTAATGACGGGAGCCAAACAAGATTTGGTATGCAAAATTTACGGCGAAGATTTAAATAAACTGGCGGAATATGCTGAGAAACTGGGAGAAATAAGCAAAACGGTTTCGGGAGCGACAGATTTGTATGTTGAAAAAGTAACCGGAATGCCTCAAATTGTAATTGATTACGAATGGGCAGAAATGGCAAAATACGGGATTTATGTATCTGATATAAATAAAACCGTAAACGCAGCTTTTGCCGGAGCGGCAGCCGGAAGTATTTATGAAGGCGAAAAACGATTTGATATGGTCGTTAGGGTTGAAGACAGCGGCAGAAAAGATATTTCAGATGTTCGTAATTTATTAATTGCCACACCATCCGGAATGCAGATTCCGCTTTATCAGGCGGCTTCTGTAAAAGAAGTCGAAGGACCAAACCAAATACAGCGTGAAGATGCTAAACGCAGAATTATCGTTGGTTTTAATGTACGCGGACGCGACGTTCAGTCTATTGTAGAAGAATTACAGAAAAAAGTCGAAACTCAGATCAAATTTGATCCGGGTTACTATATTACGTATGGCGGAACGTTCGAAAATTTACAGCAGGCAAAATCAAGACTTGGCGTTGCTGTTCCCGCCGCTTTATTTATGATTTTGGCATTACTGTATTTTGCTTTTAGATCGTTTAAAGAAGGTTTGATCATTTTTACCGCAATTCCTTTATCCGCAATTGGAGGCATTTTTGGACTGGCTTTGCGCGATATGCCTTTTAGTATTTCGGCTGGAGTTGGTTTTATTGCGCTTTTTGGAGTAGCGGTTTTAAACGGAATTGTTTTGATATCAGAGTTTAACCGAATTCAAAAACAAGGCGAAGTTTCAGATCCTTTTCAAATTATTATTATCGGAACTAAAAACCGACTTCGACCCGTATTAATGACGGCCGCTGTGGCATCTTTAGGATTTCTTCCAATGGCTTTAAGCAACGGAGCAGGAGCAGAAGTACAGCGTCCGCTGGCAACTGTTGTAATTGGCGGACTTATTACAGCAACACTTCTTACGCTGTTTGTTCTTCCGTCTATTTATTTAATGACGTTTCACACTAAAGTATTTTCTAAAAAAATGAAAAAACATAAAATAGATAAACTGACTTTATTGTTAATTGGTTTATTGGTTACAGCTTCGGTTCAATCACAGCAAAAGCCAATTTCGCTTGAAGAATCGTTGTCAAAAGCAATTCAGTATAATAAAAGAATCAAGGCCGCACAGCTGAATGAAAAATCAAAAGAGCAGCTTCAAAAATCGGCTTTTGATATTCCAAAAACCGTTGTCGATGCAGATTACGGACAGTTTAACAGCGGCGTAAATGATACCCGTTTCGGCGTAAGCCAGGCTTTTGCTTTTCCTACCGTTTATGCACATCAAAAAAAGGCTTTAAAGGAAAATTATAATTCGGCAAAAGCGCAGTCTCAATTGACTTCTCAGCAGATTAAATCAAATGTAAGAAACTTGTTTTACGATTATATCTGGCTGAAAAGCAAAAAGGATTTATTGACTTATGCAGATTCTATTTATCGATTAATGGAACAGAAAGCATCGCTACGCTATAAAGTAGGAGAAACGAATGTTTTAGAAAAAACCGCTTCGCAGTCGGCAAGACAGTTTTATTCAAATCAGCTTACAATGATTAATAAAGATCTGGCAATAACACTGAATTCGTTTAATGCCGTTCTTCAGGACAGCACAGTTTATGAACCTGCGTCGAATAAAATTAAAAATGATTTTAATTTTTCGGTAAATGAAAAATCAGATGTTGCTTCACTTCCACAGGTACAGCTTTCGAATCATGAAGCCGAAGCCGCAAAATGGAAATGGAGATCAGAACAAGCCAAAATGATGCCTGATATTACTTTGGGATATAACAATTTAAGCATTATAGGCACTCAGACCAATTCGGCCGGTCAGGATGTGTATTACGACAGCAGCCACAGGTTTAATTATGTAAATGTCGGGCTTTCGATTCCGTTGTTTTTTTCCAGTCAGTCAGCGCGAAACAAAGCATCAAAGATCGAATACGAAAATTACAAAGCACAGGCAGAAACTATTAAAATTGAAACCAAAGCAGAAATCAGTAATGCCGTAAGCGAGATTGAGAAATACAAAGAAAGTCTGCTGTATTATGAAAATGACGGACTTAAAAACGCTTCGATTATTATTGATGCAGCAAACAGCCAGCTTGAAAATGGAGATATTGATTATCTGCAATGGGTAATGGTTATCAATCAGGCTGTAACGATAAAAAACGAATATTTAGACATGGTTAACAGCTATAATAAAGCTGTTAATACTCTTCAAACTCTTCAAAATTTATAAAAAATGAAAACCTATATAACAGCTGTTTTATGTCTTGTTTTGATGATATCATGCAAAAGTGATAAAAAAGAAGAACAAAAAACTGAAGTGCAAAAGCAGGAAAACACAATTGAGTTAAGCGATTCGCAGGTAAAAAACGCCGGATTGGTAACAGGAAATCCTGAGGAGAAAAATGTAAAAGGAATTTTAGAACTGCAGGGAACTGTTACGGTGCCTCCCAAAAGTGTTGTAAGTGTAAGTATTCCGTTAGGCGGATACATTAAAAAAACTGATTTAATGGCCGGAATGCATGTTAGAAAAGGACAGTTATTGGCTGTAGTCGAAGATATGCAGTATATTCAGCTGCAACAGGATTATTTAACTGCAAAAGAAAAATACCAGCTGTCTCAAAGTGAATATAACAGACAAAAAGAACTGAACGCAAAAAAAGCAAGCAGTGATAAATTGTTTGAACAAACTGCTGCAGAAATGCAGACACAGCGTATTTATATGGCATCGCTTGCACAAAAACTTTCTTTGTCAGGAATTAATGTAAAAACATTATCGGCTTCTAATATCAGTAAAACGGTTTCGGTTCTTTCGCCTATAAACGGTTTGGTTTCCAAAGTAAATGTAAATGTTGGAAAATATATTTCTCCAACCCATATGCTTTTTGAATTAATGGAAACCAGCGATGTAGTTTTGGTTATGAATGCTTTTGAAAAAGATGTTCATCTGCTTTCTGTTGGGCAGACCGTTTCTGTTTTTACCAATGCCGCTCCTTCAAAAAAATATACAGCAAAAATTGCTTACATCAATCTAAGTCTTAACGGAGACCGCGCTGCCGAAGTTGTCTGTAAATTGAATGCATACAACAATGCATTAATTCCCGGTTTATTTATTAATGCCGAAGCTGAATTTGAAAACGAAAAAGCGCTTACAGTTCCGGAAGATGCGATTGTAAAATGGCAGAATAAGTTTTATGTTTTTTCAAATACTGAAAACCAAAAATATAAAATGATTCCGGTTGAAACAGGAAGTTCCAGTAACGGATACCGACAGATTAAATCATCTTTTATAGATAAATCTTCAAAAATTGTAGTCAAAAATGCTTATACGCTTTTAATGACTTTTATGAATGGAGGCGATAATTAGCAGCAAAACAAATGATACAAAACAAAAGGCTGTCAATTTAGACAGCCTTTTTTGATTTAATAAACCTTCATTAAAAATTTACCTTATTCTGTTATAATAATACCTTTTAGCGACTGTTTTTGAAAATTTGTAAAGATATGTTTACAAGTATATTAATTACTAAAAAACATGTTCTTATGGCAAGATTTTCAGATCAGGTAAAAATAACTATCGATGACTTTAGCAAAAATGTTGTTTATTATGACTTAGAGATTACTCAAAAAATGATGGATCACCATTATTTCTCTTTTGTCTGGCAGCATGTGGCAGAAGCAGTTATTGATCCGCTAAAACAAGCCGCTGCAATTCGCAGATACCAGGGACGGGAAGTTATTTTTACTTTTAAAAGCCTTACCGGAATCCATTTAATGGCAAAAGGAATTATTACAAACCTTGAATCTTATGATGTCGGCGGAAGTCCGGGCGGACTTTATGTAAAAGGAATAAGCCATACTATTCTGCTTGATGATTTAAAAAAAGCCCGAACATTTTTAGACCGTAACCTGCAGGAAATTGCGCTTGATATTTTTGCCAATGAAACTGCCGGCGAATTTTATAACAGAGAGGCAATAGCACCTACTTTTACCACAATTTTTGATTACAAAGCGCAGTACAACGAAACAAGTTTTAACTTCCTGAAACGACTTTCAGCCTGTTACGGACAATGGCTGTATTTTGACGGAATGCGCATGCAGTTCGGACAGCTCAAAAACAGTAAGGTCAAACTTATCAATGGAGCTTCACTGCATAAATTTGGTATTCAGACTCATTTAGCATCGCATAAAACAGCTTTTGGAGCTTACGATTGTAATAATGCAAAACAAATTGTCAGTTCTCAGCCCAAAACAAATCAGGGAAGCGGTGACGGTTTTTCCAGAACAGCTTTAGACAGGCAGGCATCGGTCGCTCAGCCCAATTTGTTCGTTGCCGCTTTTACCAATCAGGTAAAAAATGCATCTCAAATAGAAGAAATGGTAAAACTGCAAACGGCAGGCAGAGATGCAAACAGTGTTTTTTATACAGGTGTTTCGTATCTGCCAATAGGCGTGGGGCAGATTTTTATTATCCAAAACGAAACTGTCGAACATGAACTTGTAGCTGTAGAAGTTATACACCATTCTGAAGTTCATGGTAATTACACCTGTGAGTTCAAAGCGATTCCTGCCGATGTTTCGGCACCGTATTATACCAATGTAGAAATTTTTGCAAAAGCAGAAAATCAGCCTGCTATTGTAATAGACAACAATGATCCCGAAAGTTTAGGACGTGTAAAGGTCAGCTTTTACTGGGGAACAGGAAGCACAAAAACCGAATGGATTCGTGTGATGCAGTATTATTCCGGTTCTTCAAGAGGAATGTACTGGAGACCAGAAATTGGAGACGAAGTATTGGTAAGTTTTGAAAACGGCAATATTGACTTTCCTTATGTATCCGGTTCACACTACAACGGACAGGCAAAACCTGAGTTTTTTGACAGCAAAAACAGTATTAAAGGCTGGAAACTCCGTTTCGGGATGTTACTAAAATTTGTTGAAAAAGTAGGAATCTGGCTTTCTGACCCAAGCGGAAATGAAATTCATCTAGACGAAGAGAACAAAAACATAAACGCCACGACGCCGGAAACTTTTACCGTTAGAGCGAAAAATATTGTTTTTGAGGCAACGGAAAGTATTACTGTAAAAGCTGGAACTAATATTCTCGAAACTGCGGGTATAAATAAAACTTTACAGGTTGGAGGGATTATGGATACTCAAGTTATAGGCAGTAATCTACTTCATGTAAAAGGAGACTTTCATGAACAAATTGACGGTGATCTCCATTCTGAGACAAAACAAGATAGAAATACAATAAGTCATTCTGACTTTACTTCGCTAAGTCAAGAAAATGCTGAATTTCACTCAAAAAATGATATTCAAAATAATAGTACCGAGGATACTACACAGAATTAAAACCTATTAAATTGAAATTAAAAGAATATGTCTAGGACAAGAATTGTAAAAGGAAAAATTACTGAAATTACAGGCGAAACTTCAAGAATTTTTGCGAAGAGTATCAAAATTAATTCAGGAAGAAGCATAAATTATTATGCTAAAAATTATACTTATGGTGAGCCAC
The DNA here is from genome assembly GCF_028736135.1 of Flavobacterium sp. KACC 22758. NCBI lineage: Bacteria > Pseudomonadati > Bacteroidota > Flavobacteriia > Flavobacteriales > Flavobacteriaceae > Flavobacterium > Flavobacterium sp. KACC 22758. Next base: position 3,049,383 of record NZ_CP117878.1, on the reverse strand, counting down.
AAGACCCGCCAGAGCCAAATACTAAAAAACTCATAAATAGCATCATAAGTGGTTATTTTTATAACAAAGAAGGAGTCTACCTTGGAAAAATTGGAGCTGGCAATAATGTTTATATAACCGATCAGGCTACATTTTTAGAAGTACAAAAAGGAAAAGATGTTGGTGATAAAATTTTAAATTTTACGGAAAAGTATGGGTTAAATAATGAACAATTATTAGATAGAGCAAATTGGGCATACGCTGAAGGAAAAGGTTATGCTCCAGATTACTATGCGTTTGCTATGAATAATTTTAAAAAAGTAGCTGGTAGTGAAAAAGAAATGTACTATTGGGGTATGCAAGATACTGATCCAGACACAAAAAAAGTAAGAAGATTAGAAAAAGACAAATATTTATCAGGAGTATATGAAAATCAAAGTGGTAAAGCCTTTTGGAATTTAAGAAAAGAACTTTCTAAAATGACTCCTGAAATGCAAGCAGAAATTGCAGCAGTATTCAAAACTCAAATATCCCCAGATGATGATCCAACAAATGGCTCAAATCAATGGAGAGGAGGAAAAGGATCTGGAGAAATGCAATTAAATGCGCCACCAGGATCGAAATATTGGCATAGATTTTTTAAATTAAAGAAAAGTTATTCTGGACAAGCTAAAATTATAACAATATGAATTGTTTTAAAAAGAACAAAATAAAAATTTTATTAAGTAGTTTTTTAATACTGGTATTTAGTAATTTTTCAAAATACAGCAGTAATGATGAATTCAGTTTCAACTTATTAAAAGGAAAGAAAATACAATTTACAGATATAAGTATGGGTAATGGTCAGCAAATTTATGATCATAGGATTTCCAGTATAGTTGAAGCAAGAAGTAAAGCTGAATCTAAAACTTATAAAATACAAATTAGTAAAAAATATCCAATATATCATTTTTGTTATGATTCGATACCGAACAATAATCAAGAAAATGATGGAGAGTATATACAGTTTTATGATTCAAAAGTCAACATCAATTATCTTTTAAAAAACAATATAAACAAGCAAGTATATTTTAAAGAAACTTTTTTACTATTTACAGGAGGTATTGATTTCTTTGAATTCAAAGGAAATAATTTTGTTTTGTTGTCAGCAAGAGACAGACGTTTCTTTAGGAATTTAGAACGGAATTATTGGGTATTACTAAATGTAAAAAATCGAAAAATTTTAAAATCTTTCTGCTTTATAGATGGTTATATTGAAGGTAAAGATTGTTTTGGAGATTTTAACAATGATGGTCTATTAGATTACATGAATTGGGATTTCCTTAAGGATAAAATTGCAATTTATTCTCTGAATGGCAATAATTTTCAGATAGATAAAAATCATTATGTAAAAATGAAACAATCAAAGGAACAAAAAGAGATAACAAAAGAACAAGGTATAATGTTAGTATATGATTTGTTTGATAAAAAAAAATCAAAATGGTTTTATAAACTTTAAACTTATATAAACATTATAGGTACTGACGTGAGCACACCTCTCGTGATCATATTAGCATTTTAATCTAAAAGGAATATTGCTCGCACGAGACTCTCCAATCCACAGCACAAAGATAAAGCATAACAAAGAGATAGTTTGGCTTCAGGAAAAAGTCATATATTTTATGATGCTCAGGACATAAAGAGTAAATCAATTAAAAAACAAAAAGAATAAATAATGTATAAGATATTATTTCTATTAGTAACATCACTTTGTTTTGGACAATCTTATAATTGTTTTAATGGAAGTTTAGATGAAATAATTTCAGAAAAAATAGAGCTAAAGCTTGTAAAATATAAACAATAAAATTACAATGGCATAAGATGTTACAATATTGATAATAAAGTTAAAATTTATTTATCTAATCAATCTTCATTTCTTACAGCTTCAAAAAAAGGTGAAAAAAATCTATTTTCTCAAATTACAAAAGAGAAAAAAAAATATCTCTTTAAATCTTGAAGATGTTTTTTGTTTAAAATTTAACAAGGATTCATTTTACATATTTGAATTCAAGACTTTTAATCAAGGTGTTAATAGTAACACATATAATATTATTTATTCTAATCGTAAAGAAAAAATTTTGTTTAAAAAATGGAACTCCTCTGGAAATGGAATTTCAAATGCTTTTGGAGTTAGAAAAAGTAATTTATTTTTATTAAATCAGATAAGAGATTCTATAAACTATTATGAATTAAGAGATGAAAAAATTATTTACAAAGCAAATAATTCTACAAATATTAAGATCGATACTTTAGGAAAAATTTGTGTGAGACAAGATTATAAATTTTAAAATAAACCTTCCATAAATAATTGCTATATGAATTTTAAATATTTTATTATTTTCTTTTTTTTGCTTAGTTGTAGTAAAAAAAAACATATTATAATGCCTAATATTAAAGGCAAAATTTATTCAAAAGCTGATGATAAGCCAATTAAAGGGGTGGGAATTTTTGTAAGCAAATTTGCAATTAACCGTATGAATGATACAATAAAAACAGATGATAATGGAGCATTTCTATATAATGGTTTTTTCGTAGATAATTATTCTGATTTGAGAAGTGCTTCAACGATGATTCAACAAGTTTTTTACCTGAATAATCATGAAATTTACAAATATATTGATGTGAAAAGATATTACAATAAAAATGATTACAACAAAAAAGACACAATTGATTTGGGGATAATTTATTTTGAAAATCTAAAATCTATAGAAAGAGGTTCTGTTCCAGAATAGATGTAATTTTCTAGAATTAATTACAATAAAACTCCTATAATCAAAAATAGAAAAGAACAGTAGTTAATTAAGAAGATGCCTTGAGTTTACTTTGGTTAACTAAATAAAAAAAAATCATGAAAAGTTGTTTAATTATTTTTATGAATATCTTTTTTGTATCATGTAACAATGAATTAAAATACGGCTATGTATACGATATAAAAATGAATGTTCCAATTGAAAATGTTAAAGTGTTTGATGCTGATAACAATATCACAAGTTATACAAATAAAGATGGTTATTTTGAATTGTCATATACCCAAAATTACCCCTCCAAGCTAATTTTTAGTGCAAAAGACTATAAAATTGATACCCTTCCTTCTTTTGGATGTAGTAATTCAGGAGAGACATCAAATAAATGTTTTAGAGGACAAAGAATTTATCTTTATCCTCAGAAATAAATTCGATTATATATTTTGGCTTATGAGACGATTAAGTATTCTTATACTCGTCCATTAACTTTTTATATAGAACATAAGTTATTTTGAATTGCAATAAAGAATAAATTAATGAGATGAAAAAAAAAGTTTTGTGCTTAATTGGAATGGTTTTACTTGGAATAATATTGTTTTCTATAAATAGAAAACAATATGGATATATTAAAGATATAAATTCTAATTTACCAATAGAAGGCGTTTTAGTAAAAGATTTTATAAATCAAAAAAGATATACTGTTACAGATAAAGATGGTATGTTCTCGTTTTCAAATTGTAATGATTTATTAATTTCTAAAAAAGAATATAAATCAGATACTTTAAAAAAATATGGATGCAAACCTACAGGAAAATGCTTCAATGGACATGTTTTTTATATGACGCTTTTAGAACAAAAAAAAGATAAAAAATAGACAAACTAATGCGATATATAGAAACTATTTTTATAAAGTAATTAGTCATGAAACAAAATATTATACTCATTATACTATTCTCTACTGTTGGCGCGAACTTCCCGCTCTTGCAATATTTATTGTCTAGTCTAAAATTGTATTGACAAATTTTATAATAGAATCATATAAACCAGCCATAGATTTTTATTGGCTGGTTTTTTAATTTTTGATTATAAATTTTAAGTAATAAAATAGTCCTTTGGTTTTTCAACGGGAAGCATTTTTTTATTGTTTAATTCTAAAAGTGTATTCTCGATCATTTGCGACATGGCATCAAGAGCGAGATCATTTGGCTGTAACCCAAAGGGATCTTCTAGTTCGTCGGCAATGGCTTCAAGAGCTACAAAAGTGTAAGCAATAAATACAATGACAAATGGTGTAATCCAGCCCATTGTTTCGACAAAACCAAACGGAAGCATGAAACAATAAATATAAACTGTTCGGTGAAGTAAAACACTGTAAGTATAAGGAATTGGAGTACTTGCAATTCTTTCGCATCCGCCCACAATATCCGAAAGTTTGTTTAAATTTTCTTCAAAAGCCAATTGTGCCATGCTGTCAAATTTTCCTTCTGCTTTGGCATTTTTTACCCAAATTCCCAATTCTCTCAAAAGCACAATAGGTTTGTAATGTGCATTTTTTAGTTGTCCTGCTGTTTCTTTTGAAAGCAGACGGTCTAAATCATAATCCGGATTCGTATGTCTAAGCTGGTGTTTAAGGCTGTAAACAAATGCCGTAAGAAGATTGATGAAATTGTCACGTTTTGCGTCGTATTCTTTGTCTTCTACAAGCGTGATGCTTTGGCGCGCAAGCGAACGTGTATCGTTAAGCAGGGCTCCCCAAAGTTTTCTTCCTTCCCAAAAACGATCATAACTTACATTGTTCCTAAAACCCAGGAAAATAGCAAGCGCAATTCCGAATAAAGTAAAAACCGCCGGATTAATATGTAGATTTTTTTCTATAAGAAACGGTTTGAAATACACGATTGAAAACGAAAATAAAAGCAGTAATAAAAGTCTTGGTAAAAGCTGCGGTAAAACTGAACCTCTCCATTCAAAGAGCATTTTAAACCACGTGTTTTTTTTCTTAATGATCATTTTTCAACACAGAATTAGGAGATAATATTGACTGAGAATTTAATGAAAACACATTAATACGCAGATATTACAACAAAAGTAGAAAAAATAGAGGTTATTTGAGTCTGTAAAAACGGATTGGTTTTAGAAATAATGCAAGGAAAAATTATTGTTTTCGTTTTAATTTAAGAACACAGTTGTTTATTAATTTTAGGTCTTTGGTTTTCTCTGTCAAATTAACACTGTGAGTCATAAAATATTTTAATCCCGTTTTATCTCAAATTATTTTTATATTTATGCATTTTACCACTAGTTACAATGAAAACTCCAGAATTACCAATACCATCCAACGAACTTGAGCGTTTAGCAGCTTTAAAACGTTACAATATACTAGACACGCTTCCTGACAATGCTTTTGACGATGCTACCAAACTTGTTTCGTATATATGCGGTGTGCCAATAGCGCATATTTCATTTATAGACGAAAGCAGGCAGTGGTTTAAATCTGAAATTGGAATTGGAATTTCTGAAGTGCCTCGTGAAATTTCTTTCTGCCGATATACCATTTTGGAATCAAAAATGGTTGAAATAAATGATACATTTAAAAATGACAGGTTTAAAGACGATCCTAACGTAAGAGGAGGTTTTAATGTGAGATTTTATGCTGGTGTTCCTTTAACAACACCAGACGGTTATAACATTGGTACTTTGTGCGCTGTTGACCATGTTACGAAAGAATTAAACGAAGATCAGCGAAATGCACTTCGAATTGTTGCAAAACACGTAATCAGCCAGCTGGAACTTGGAACAAAGAACGTTCAGCTAGATGCACAGAAAAAAATTGCAGAAAGAGCCGTATTGGCAAAAGATAGTTTTCTTGCCAATATGAGTCATGAAATCAGAACGCCGTTAAATGCAATTATAGGTTTTACAGATCTGCTTGCGCAGACAAAACTTAATGCTGTGCAGCGAGATTATATAAACAGTGTGCAGATAGCAGGAGAAAATCTGCTTTTGATTGTGAATGATATTTTGGATTTGTCTAAAATGGAATCGGGTAATCTAACAATTGAAGCTGTGCCTTTCAATTTAAAAAACACCTTAAAACATGTTTATAATTTACTTAAAATAAAAGTTCCTAAAGAGGTCGAATTCAATCTTTTTCTTGATGCCGATATGCCGGAAATGGTTATTGGAGATGAAGGAAGATTAAACCAGATATTAGTTAATTTAATTGGTAATGCACTTAAGTTTACTCATGAAGGAGAGGTAACCGTTTCTGTAAAAATGATTGGAGAAACAGAAAATCATTATACTCTTAAATTCTCAGTTAAAGATACCGGTATTGGAATTCCTCCCAAAAAACTTAAAACTATTTTTGAACGTTTTACTCAGGCAGAAGACAGTACAACAAGAAAATTTGGAGGAACCGGTCTTGGTCTTAATATTGTAAAGCAGTTAATCGAACTGCAGAATGCCGAAATTAATGTAAAAAGCGAGCAGAATAAAGGTTCAGAATTTTTTTTTGTTATTAATTATAAAAAATCAGATGATACCGAAGAAACAATTGAAGAATTGACAGGAGAAAGTCTGGGGAAACTTAAAATACTGCTTTGTGAAGACAATGTTTTGAACCAAAAATTGGTAAAAAGCGTTATGCAGAATTTTGGTTTTGAACTAGATATTGCAGAAAATGGCGAAGAAGGAATCGAATTTTTATTAAAAAATGAATATGATTTGGTTTTGATGGATCTTCAAATGCCAATTAAAGACGGATATCAGACTACTGAATATATTCGAAACGAAATGAACTCAACCATTCCGATTATTGCAATGACCGCGCATTCGCTTATGGGGGAACAAGAACGATGCTATAATGTAGGAATGGATGGTTATGTGCCAAAGCCTTTTAAACAGCCCGTACTTTTAGAAACCATAAAAACGGTGCTGAATCCAGATTATAAGCTTACACGAAAAAGAAGGGTAAATCTATCTTTTATTGATGAAATGGCCTGCGGTGATTTAGGTTTTAGACAGGATATGATTAATCTTTTTATCGAAAAAATCCCGGCTGAAGAAGCTTTACTTGAAGAAGCATTTAAAAATAATGATTATCTTAAAGTAAAAAATTTAGCGCATAATATGAGATCCAGCATGGATATGTTTATGCTTGATGATCTTAGTAATTGTTTAGCTGTTATTGAAGAAGAAGCCAGAAACGAAAAATTTTCTAGTGAAGCTGCAGACAAGGCAGATATCTTTCATTGCGGTATAATTGAAGTAGTTAAATATTTAAAAGAGCTATGATAAAAGCGAAATAAATTTTAGCTTTACGTAAGTTTCTTGATTTTGCAAGATAAAGATTACCCCCAAAGACAAATTTTGAGCCATGAGAATAATTTTAGCCGAAGATAATGATATCCTGCGCAAATCATTATCCTTTTTCTTAGAGTCTAAAGGATTTACAGTTGACCAGTTTTCTGATGGTAAAGACGCACTGGAAGCTATTAAAAATAATGGCTGCGATTTAATCCTTACAGACATAAATATGCCGGGCATAAGCGGAATGGAAATTACGCAGTATGTTAGGCAGACCCTAAATTCAGATATTCCTGTAATTATACTTACTTCTTCGGGCGTTGAACAGACAGAGCTTGATTCTTTTGACATAGGTGCAAATGAATTTATAGCAAAACCTATAAGTCCGGCCGTACTTTTGGTGAGAATTAATAAATTACTAAAAACACGTGTTTAATGAGATTTATATACTATTCAATTATCCTGTTGTTTATTTCTATTACTGCGGCAGGACAGGAAATTAATATTGATGAAACTCTGGCAAATGCAAGAAGTCAAGCAGAGAAAGGCAGTTATGATAAAGCATTATCATTAATTGATCCTTTACTTAAAAAATATCCTGAAAATGAAGATATAAAAACTTTTGCAGGACGTGTATACAGCTGGAAAAAAGAATATAAAACAGCAATACAAACCTTATCTCCAATGACAGACAGTATTAATCCTAATCCTGATGCTTTGCTGGCGATTATAAATGTGTATTATTGGACAGAAGATTTTGAAAAATGTATTTCGTACTGCGATCGATATCTGGTAACAGATCCTGATAATATTGATGTTTTAAAAATAAAAGTGACCTGCCTAGAAAAAATCGGAAGAGACAAAGAGGCACTGGAAATTATAGAAAAAGCATCGGTAAACGAAAACAGCACTCAGGCTTTTAAAGGAATCCGAACGCTTATTGGCCGTAAGACAAAAAATGCAGTTTCGGCTTCTTATTTAAATATTTCTACATCAAATCCTGGACAGGCGCCAATGCATTACGGTTACGTCGAATATGCACATAAATTTAGCAAATCAGCTCTTGTGGGGCGTGCTAATATCGGGCATATAGAAAATGATACTCAGGCATTGTTTGAAGCAGATTATTATCAGACTTTTTCAAAAAAAGATTATTTGTATGTGAATGCAGGTGTTTCAACTGGCGAAACGATATTTCCTGTGGCAAAAGTAGGTGCCGAATATTATTTTAGACCTCAAAAAAGATTTGATTATGCTTTAGGGGCCAGATTTATGCATTTTGAAACTGATGATGTAACATTGCTGACCGGACAGATTTCGTATAAAATGGGCACTAATACAATTGCGTACAGACCGTATTATGATACCCGAAACGAGTTATTCTCTCATGTTTTAAGTTTTCAGCATACTAACGAAGAAAAAGAGCGTGTAGTGAGATTTGAACTTCAATATGGAAACGTACCTTATTTATACTTGTACAGCAATTTTACGCAGCCGCTAAAGGCCTATAGAGCAGGGGTGCAGTATCAGCATCGTTTTGGTGATTCATTTTTTGTACGTCCAATTTTTCTGTATGAATACGAAGAATATCTGCCGGGTGAATACAGAAACAGGTTTAATGCTCAGATAATTATCACGAAACGATTTTAAGATGACTGATTTATGGGAATTTTATAAGAGAGGAACATGGGTAGAACCTTTTTTAACTTTGTCAATCTGCTTGTTTGTATTGACATCGTTATTCCTGTACCTTTTAATTATTAAAAGCCGAAATAAAAATATAATAAAAGCAAGACGTAAAATTGAATATGATGCATTTATAGATAAACTGCTTTTTTCTGTAGTTTTTGAAGATATTTCATTCTCAGATATTTTAAAGAATAATGAGTATGCGTTAATGTCTCAAAAAAAGTTTTTTAGAGAAGTTATTACAGAATCGGTTATAAATCTTCATAAAAATTATGATGGTATTTATGCAAAAAAATTAGAACAGTTTTACAAAGATTCTGAGCTTAAAAACGACTCATTTAAAAAACTGAAAAGTTTAAAATGGGATGTAAAGTGCAAGGGAATTACTGAACTTGCAGAAATGAATGTTTACCATGCTTTTGATCTTATCATAACCTTTTCCCGTGCGCGAAATAAAATTTTACAAATTACGGCAATAAATGCCTGTATTAAACTGGCAGGAACAAAAGGAATTGTTCACCTTTCTGAACATACAAATCCTATTGACGACTGGACTCAGGTTAATATTATTCATGCCTTTAAAAAACATGATATAGGCGATACAAAAGGTATTGAACTTTTACTGGAATCACAAAATACTACAGTTGTTACACTTGGTTTAAAGCTTATAAAAGAGCTTAAATTGACTCAAAAACTTTCTTATGTTGAGCAATTAACAGAAAGGACTTCAAATACATTAATAAAGTATGAAGCTCAAAATGTTCTGCATACACTAACAGTTTAACAAGCATTGCTGATGACTTTTTTTAATCACGAAATAACAATCTTTCCCCACATATATTTAGTTCTAATATTGGCTTATGCGATATTGATTATGTCGTCTTATCTCATATTGGCTTATCTTTCCGGGAAGGAATTAAGAGGCTATCTAAAAAAGAATAGTTTTATAGATTATGATGTACTTCTAACAAGTGAATTTGCTCCTAAACTTTCCTTAATTGCACCTGCTTATAACGAAGGTTTTACTATTGAAGAAAATGTAAAATCGCTGCTTTCACTAAACTATAACCAATATGAAGTAATTGTTGTTAACGATGGAAGCAAGGACAATTCTATGGAGGTTTTAATTAATACCTATGATCTTGTCCTTACAGAACTTGCTTTTCATCAGCAGATTGAAACAAAAAAAATCAGAGGACTTTATGTTTCCAGAAATGCTGCTTTTAAAAAATTAATTGTAGTTGATAAAGAAAATGGAGGTAAAGCCGATGCTTTAAATGCCGGACTTAATATTGCACAAAATCCGTATGTTGTTTGTATTGATGTTGATTGTATTCTTGATAAAGATTCGCTTCTAAAACTTGCAAAACCATTTCTGGAATCCAGCGGACAGCGTATTATTGCAACCGGCGGTGTGGTGAGAATTGCAAACCAGTGTATTATTAAAAACGGACGTTTGATAGAAGTAAATGTGCCGGATCTTTTACTGCCAAGAATTCAGGTTTTAGAATATCTAAGAGCTTTTCTTTTGGGAAGAATGGCGTGGGGCAGACTCGATGGATTATTACTAATAAGCGGTGCGTTTGGTGCATTTGATAAAGAAATAGCATTGCTTGCAGGCGGTTACAGCACCAAAACAGTAGGCGAGGATATGGAACTTGTGGTAAGAATGCGCCGCTATATGCTCGAAAATAATTTGCCTTATTCTGTACGATACATTCCGGATCCGCTTTGCTGGACCGAAGCACCTGAAGATTTTAAAATATTTAAAAAACAGCGCAGCCGATGGATGAGAGGAACAATTGAAACATTAGATTTTCATAAAAAAATGTTCCTGAATCCAAAGTATAAATTGTTGGGAATGCTGAGTATTCCGTATTGGACTTTATTTGAATTTCTGGCTCCCGGTATTGAGTTTATCGGACTTGTAATTACTATTGTATTTTTTATATTTGGACTGCTCAATTGGCATTTTTTCCTTCTGTTATTATTGTTTGTATATACTTTTGCTGTTTTCTTTTCGGTTATTGCTTTGTACAGCGAAGAACAAACGTATCATAAATACCCAAAACAAAGAGATTTTTTCAAGCTTTTACTGGCCGCTTTTATCGAGCCTTTTTATTTTCATCCTTTAACGGTTTATGCCGCTTTAATTGGTTATAAAGAAAAAGTAATGGGAACCAAAGGCTGGGGCGAAATGACTAGAAAAGGTTTTACAAAAAAAGAATAAATTTTTACGGTTTTAAATTTTCCTTTAAATAAAAATCCCCTAGTTTCCAGGCATAGAAACCAGGGGAAATTAAAAAAAATAAAACACAATCTTTAGAACGAGTATCTCACACCAAGCTGTCCTTGGAATCGTGAAGCTAATTGATCTATAGTATAAGGTGCAGATGTAGGTTTTTGGAAAGTATAAGTAGGATCACCGGTAGCAAGACCTCCTAAGTTTCCAGATTTTGTTAACCCAATACTGGCTGTTGAATTGTATGTATTTGGAACAAAATAACTTCTTCCCCAATCTTTATTAATCAGGTTTCCAATATTTGCCACGCTGAATGAAATTTGGAATGAACCTACTTTGTCAACTTTTATTTCGTCCATTAATTTCAAATCAGCCTGAATGTTCCAAGGCGTTGTATCACCATTTCTTTGAGTAAATGTTCCTCTTCGGCTTTTTAAGTAATCATTTCCATTAATAAAAGCTTCGTAATCTGCTACTTGCTGTGCAGCTGTTGCAGATGGAACTCCTGCATTATTTACCCCAATATATTTAGCTGCTTCTGCTGCATCTTTAAAGATATAAGCCAATCCTGCTGCTTGTCCTGTTCCTGCAATTGTTGAGTTTACAAATCCCCATGAAAACGGATTTCCTGATTGTGCATTAAAATACACATTGGCAGAGAATGTATTGTTATCAGCTAATTTAACAGCATATCCTACATTAGAAAAAATTCTGTGTTTGATGTTAAAATTAGAAGTTGCCAATTGAGGATCATTAGGAGTTAAAGACTGATTCATCTGGAAGTTACTTTCCATCGAATTACGAATTCCGTTTGTTACGTCTTTTGAATCTCCGTAAGTATAAGCCACCATAAAATTAACTCCAAAATCGTATGTTTTTGAGATCATCTCAGTAATGCTGTATCTATATCCTTTATTTGTATTTGAAAGTAAGTAAGCATTTGAAAATGCAGCATTAATATTAGCCGCATAAATTGGCATTTCGTGTTTTGTATCGTAAGAGAAATAAGTTGGATTATCTGTTTTATTTACCTGTTGGAATTCAAGATCACGAATTACTTTTGTATAAATAGCTTCCGTTGTAAACTTATATCCTGCAATAATTTTATCTATAGCAAGCGAGTTTCTTAATACAGCCGGCATTTTAAATTTATTGTCAATTAAGTCAGCTTGAACTTTTGGTGTTGCATCATGATATCCGTTTAATCCATTTGTCGCTAAAGGATCACCAGCCGCTGCAACCTGTGCAGCAGTTAGGTTGTTTTTGTCGTAACTTCCGTAACCTACACCATCATTATAATAAGCATATCCTAACCATGCAAACGGAACTCGGCCTGTAAACACTCCAGATCCACCTCTTAAAACAAGCGTTTTGTCTTCGTCTACATTATAAGTAAATCCAATTCTTGGAGAAACTAAAGCAGTGCTGAAAAAGTTGTTTTTTATCTGGCTTAATGGCGTATAGCTGTAAGTTGTGCCATAGTTTGGATCAGCAGGAGAGTTTTGAACCTGTGTGCTTAATTTTGGTTTATTAGGCAGATCAGTATAATCAATTCTAACACCCGGAGTAACTTTTAATTTGTTTCCAATTCTAATTTCATCCTGAATATAAACGCTGTAAAGATTTACTTTGAATTTTGCATAAGGATTATTAAAAATTTCATCTCTTGTAGAACCATCAAAAGGATAAGTACCACGAACACGAGAAGGCAGTTTATTGTAAAAATCAGCTAATGATTTATAAGAAACCCTTCCGTTTAAAGCATTTACAAATCCGTAATTAATATCGTAGAATTCGTTGTGCGTACCAAACAATAAAGTATGATTTCCTGTTTTATAAGTAAGGTTGTCTGTAATCTCGGCAGTATTTTGTTTCATGTTGAAAACAGTAGCTTCACGATCGTTTCCTAAAAAGATAGTACCGCCGTTGTAACCAATTTCTACCTGAGGAAACATTACATTATTTGATTTTGGATCACGGTAATCTTTAATAGCTGAATAGCTTGCTATAAAAGAGTTTGACCATTGGCTGTTAAAGTGGCTCTTTAATTCTAAAACCGTACTGATAGATTGGTTTTTCTGTGTAAAATCCATGTTTGAGAATCGGAAGTTTGCCGCATCGCGCTCTAAGTTTGTAGCCTGAGAAACTACCGTATTGTTTCGTAATGAGATGGAGTGTTTTTCGTTAATTTTCCAGTCTAATTTATTGAAAAATTTACGGCTCATTGCAAAATTGTTGTATGAATTGTAAGTTCCCGGATCAAAACCATAATTTGTTTTAACAAAGTTCGAAATCTGATCAGCAGTAGCATTATCAACCAATGAAGTTAATTTTCCGTTTGCATCAGTTTGTCCGGCATTGTAGAAAATTGGATCTGTTCTTTCAGCATATTCCATATTTGTAAAGAAAAACAATTTGTCTTTTACAATAGGAAGTCCCAATCTGAAACCAATTTGGTAATCACCAAAAGATTTTGGCATTTTAGAACCGTCTCCGGCATTGTTTGGACCTGTAATAGAAGCATTTCTTCCGTAGCTGTAAATAGATCCGCTTACAGTATTTGTTCCGCTTCGGGTAACAGCATTAACACTTCCGCCTAAAAAGTTTCCTAATTTAATATCATAAGGAGCAATGTAAACCTGAATATCCTGTATTGCATCTAAACTTATTGAGTTAGATCGTGTACTGCTTCCAGGCATTCCTGATGTTCCGGACTGCCCGCCTAATGATGGACTGAAACCAATAGCATCATTATTTATAGAACCGTCAATTGTAACGTTGTTGTATCTAAAATTGGTTCCGGCAAAAGAGTTATTAGAACTTTGAGGAACTAATTTCGTAACGTCCTGAATTCCTCTGTTTATTAACGGAAGACCATTTACCTGTTTTTCATTGATATTGGTTCCGTTATTTTTAGAAGAAGGTTTTGAACTTGTTATTACAACTTCTTCTAATATAGTATTATCAACTTTGCTTAGTACAATTGTTGGCAGATCATTGTCGCCAAGTGCTAAATGAATCTGAGAGTTAGTGTAATCTTTGGTGTCTTTACTTTTTATTTCTAATTCGTAAGGTCCGCCGGCATTTAAATTTTCAAAGCTGAATCTTCCTTGCTTATTCGTTACAGCTCTATAAACTGCGTTAGTAGGAATATGAGTCAAGGTTACTTCAGCATCTGCAAGAGGACTTGTACCATCATTAACTTTAGCAGATAAAGATGACGTGGTAATTTGAGCAAAAATGTTCCCGATGGTAAGGAGCATTAAAGCTGAAAAAAAGAGTTTTAGTTTTGTCATGTTTTTTTAGTTTTTATTTGACAAAGAAACTCAGTTTGTTTCGATCAGATTTAATGCTTTTGTTAACTTAAAATGATATAACTATTTATTGTTAACTTAAAATTATGAGCGTGTTATTATTATGAAATTATTTTATCGCTTTAAAATCAATGCTTTGTGTAAATGTTTAAAAATAAATAGATTAGACTTATATTTAAAGTAGATTAGAAAAAGATTAGAGTGTTAAGTGAATGTTACCGATGAGAAAAATCGAAATTCTAAAGTAATAATCTATTAAGAATTTTTCACACAGATTTAGGTGATATAGCTGATTTTTTTGTCTAATTAAATCTCCTAAATAGTGAGAATTAATTAAAATTCCGCAGGAATGATTTATATTGTAGCGACGGATTTTAATCCGTCGAAAATTGGGGCGTATTTTAGAGAGTTCCCATCGGACGATTCATATTGTTGATTATTTATTACAGCGAAACCGGATTAAAATTTAGCTTTATAAAAATGGGCCGAACCTACGGTTCTTTGATTCGTGATCTTCCTTGATTGACCGGATTGAAATCCGGCCCTACAATATGGATTGAGCCCATGGCTCTTTATGTTACTTTGTATGAATATCTAATAATTAATTCTTTCAAGGAAATAATAAAGAAAAAGTAGTGCCTTTTTCGAGTTCAGAATCGACTTTTATTTCAATATTATGAAGCTTTAGAATTTGCATCGTTATAAACAAACCTAAACCTTGTCCTTGAATATGACGCGTGCGATCGCTTCTAAAAAAGAGTTCAAAAATTGATTCCTGATCGGATTTTGAAATTCCCGGACCATGATCGGTTATTTTGAGTAAAAGTCGGCCTTGTTCAGAAATGGCGGTAACCATAACTTTTTCTGGAAATGAAAATTTAATCGCATTATCCAGAATATTGTAAAGCGCCGTAAAAAGCATATGTTTATTGGCATAAACAGAAAGCAGATTTTCCTGATGGGCAATAGCGTCGAGATTTACAGACACTTTTGATTCGGGATATTCAATTGCTTTTTTTTCTAATACATTCCATAAAATTTCGTCTATTCTCACCAATTCCATTTGTTCTGGTTCTGAAATCTGTAATCCGGATAAAATCAAAAGTCCGTCTAATATAGATTTAAGATGAAACGTATCTTTTCTAAGCGATTTTAAAACTTCTTCGTATTGTTCATTCGTTCTAGGCTGTTGGAGCGACACATCAATATCGCCAATAATAATAGTAAGCGGCGTTTTTAGTTCGTGTGATGCATTTTTAAGGAAGTTCTTTTGTATCGTAACACCGTTTTCAAGACGTTCTAATAAATAATTAAAAGTGGTTATAAGTTCTTTTATTTCATCTTTTCCGCTTACTGCGGGCATTTCGAGTCTCGAATGCAGGTTTTCTGTGGTAATGGTATTTACTTTTGCAATAACATCTTCAAAAGGCCTGAAAGTTTGTCTTGCCAAAAATCTGCCTAAAAGAAAATTCAACGGAATAGCCAGCAGATAAAACCCAATAAACATTAAACCCAATACATCAAATTGACGATCACCAACAGTATCAATTCCAGATACTACAATAATAAAATCGCCCTGGTTATCCTTATAATATAAACCTGTAAATTGTCTGTCTTCTTTTATAAAATGCAATATTCTGTTTTTAGAAATTGCTTTTAATTCTTTGTCAGTCAGTGTAATATCAATATCATCTTTTAAATACAACTCTTTGGTTTTTGCATTGTATATCCTGATCGTCTGATTGGTAATTTTTTTGTATTGAATTTCTATTCTTTGATAACGAGAACTGTCAACTTTTGTAATTTCATCTTTTTCAAAATAAAAAAAAGCAGTTATTAAGGCACTGTCTTCGAGTCTTTCAAAATAAAGATCCTGTCTGTGTTTTTTAAAAAGCAAAAAAGAACCAGCCAGAACGAGTCCAACAGTAAATGCAAATAACAGCGTAGAATTTACAGAAAGTTTATTTTTAAGATTCATGTGTTTTTTTCTTAAGCATATATCCGGTTCCTTTTACTGTATGGATCAAAGGTTCAGAAAAGTTTTTATCGACTTTGTTTCTTAAGTAATTTATATAAACATCAACCGTATTTGAGTTCATGTCAAGTTCAAGGTTCCATACAGCTTCTGCAATTGCAATTCTCGAAAGTGCTTTTTCGCGGTTTTTCATAAAGAAAATTAAAAGCTTAAGTTCTCTGGACGAAAGATTAAGTTCTTTTCCGTCTCTTGAAGCACTTTGTTCTTTCATATTGATTTCTATTCCCGCATAAGACTGAAAATCTAAAATTCCGGAGCTGAATTCGGCACGGCGAAGCTGTGCATTTATTCTCGCCAAAAGTTCTTCAAACAAAAAAGGTTTAGCTAAATAATCATCTGCGCCGGATTGTAAACCTTTTACCTTTTCGTGAGGTGTATCAAGCGCGCTTAAGATAAGAATGGGAACGATTATTTTTCTGTTTCTTAAAATCTCACAAACTTCAAAACCAGTAATATCTGGAAGCATAATATCGAGAATGATAATGTCAAAATCATTTTCCATGACTTCGTTTACAGCTTCATATCCTTTTGAAACGGTTTTTACCTGATATAGGTTTTCTTCAAGACCTCTTAAAATAAAAGATGCAACACGCGGATCATCTTCTACTAATAATACTTTGTTCATTGCAGATGAGAAATTAATGTGATAAAAGTAATTAAAAGATGTAGTATTCCCTGAAAAAAAACAGCAAAGAATAAGAGTTTTAATGAGTTGTTTTATTGTAAGTAAAATATTCTAAATAGTTTTCTATATTTGAAATGTTATTTCTGTAAAATTTATTTGAAGTCTCAATTTAATTCCAATCTGTTATATGAAGATATTCTTTTTAAAAACGACTTTGTTTTTAATGTTCTTAACTCTTTTTTCTTGTGAAACTAAAAAGCAAAAAGCCGAACCTAAGGCTTATAAAGCAGGTGTTATTTTGTCTTTTGATGATGCTTATGTTGATGAATGGGCTGAAGCCGATGCTGCTTTAAAAAAATACGGATGGAAAGCAACTTTTAATGTATGCCGAATAGATTCTATTGGAGCGCCCGAAATAAAAAAACTTCTTCAAATGCAGAAAGAAGGCCATGAAATTGCCGGACATGGTTATCACCATTATAATGCTTTGAAATTTGTAAAGCAAAACGGAATCGATGCTTATATGAAACAGGAAATAGATCCTATGATTGTTTCTATGAAAAAGAAATCGTTTAAAGTTACTTCGTTTGCTTATCCGTATGGCGAAAGATCGGATGAATTGGATAGAGCTTTGTCAAAGAAATTTAAAATTATAAGAGGAAGAGCCTTTGGAGGAGAAGCTCCGGAAAAGCAAGACAGTTATTTTAATAATTCAAAAATCGTATTTGCTTTTGATATCGATAACAGTCACATTCATTTTAGCATTCCGTATGTTTTAGAACTGCTGGATTATGCTAAAAAGAACAATAAAATACTGCTTTTATGCGGTCATAAACCTGTAAAAAATGTAACTGAAAATTATCAGACTAAGATTGAAACTTTAGAATTTATATGTAAATACATGAAAGAGAACAATCTTAAATTCTACACCTTATCAGATTTAGACAATCTGCTTCCTGAAAATTAGTTGAAAAAATAAGAGCCTTTAATTTATATCTCAAATTAAAGGCTCTTTTGAACACAATTTTTTTAACATTATAAGAATATCCTAAACCATAAAAACAGGTTATTTTTAATCTTAAAAAATAGAATAATTATGACTACAGCCGAATTTTTTACACGATTGGTAATTGCCTTATTTGCCGGATTAATTATAGGATTTGAAAGACAATGGCATCATAAAGAAACGGGTTTAAAAACTAATATGCTTGTAGCGACCGGAGCTGCTGCTTTTGTTTTATTGTCTATAAAAGTGGCTGCAAATGCCCCAAATATCGATGTTACCCGTATTACGGCTCAGGTTGTTATGGGAGTTGGTTTTTTGGGTGCCGGTGTTATTTTTAGGGAAGGTTCAAATGTACACGGATTAAATTCGGCAGCAACAATATGGTGCAGTGCGGCAATTGGCTGTATTTCTGCTTCTGGTTATTTTATTGAAGCTTTAATTTGTACATTTTTGGTAATTATTGTCAATACAGTCTTAGAACCTGTAGAAAGATGGATGAGAAATAGGAAGTAAATTGACAATTTTTAATTATTAATTTTTGTTTTCAGCCTTCTGTGTAGGGATCATTCCATAATAAATTTGGTTTTAAATAGACTTTATTCTCCTGAAAATCCAATATGGTATTGAATCTTTTTAGGACTTCGTTTCCTAAAATATGAGTTTTAAATTGTGCCGGATTACTTGTAGCAAGCAGCTGAACCGGTACATCATTCAAACATACATTTCCCAAAAACATTTTTTCATTCTTTACAGTCAAAACCGGAATTTCTTCACCTTGTCCGTTTTTTAGAATTGTTCTTTTTAAAACAGGCAGATTTTCTTTTGGATATTGCTGTTCCTTAATTAATTGCTGATCAAGCATCACAGTACGCTGATAACCATTATCAAAAAGAAAACGACCTTTATAAGCTTTATCTTTTATTTGCATAGAAGCCTGAATGCAAAATAAAGTATGCATAAACTCCATATCCAGTTTTGTATAACTTTTGTCTCGTTTAGGCAGTTTCGAATGTATTATAAAAAGCTTTTTATCATAATCAATTTCGACAATTTTGCCATCAAATAAATTCCATCCAAAGCGACCCGCAGTGCCTTGTCCTGATAATTCTACAGGGTAAATTTCCTGGTTTTCCCAAACTTGATTTCCAAGTTTAAAATGGTGTCCTTTTAAATTGTTTAATTTTAGTTGACCGAGTGTTTCATTGGTTAAAAGAAAATCAGTTGTTCCAGAATCGAATTTTAAATCAAGCGTTTCTTTATCATCTAATGTGACTTTAAAAATAATATTGTTATACTCCGAAAGCACAAAAGGAATCGTATCGTGTATTTCCGGTTTAAGTTTTGAGAAATCTTTCAAAGCCGGACATTCAATGCGCGTATAGCAACTGTCTTTTTCATTTAGCAGAACTACAAAATCAAAATGTTTTCCCGGTTTTACTTTTACGGTTAAGGAATCCTGATTGGTGTAAAAAGTAACAGTTTTTCCTTTCGGACTTTTGTTTGTTACATACAAATCAGGTTTTGTTTTGGGATCTAAGTTCCATTTTATTTTTTCTTCATTTCCTTCTTTTATATAACAGGTTTTAGATGAAGCTTTAATAGCAGGAATTTTTATTTGAGACTGACAAATCGTTACAAATCCCAGTATAAAAATAAGAGATATCTTCATAGTTTATAATTTCAAGCTTTAAAATCTATAGATGAAAATTAATCAATTTCAATTAAATAAATATACTTTCGGCGAATTTTATAAGATATTTCGTTTTGCGTAAAAACACTTATATGTATTTTATAATCAATTATAAAGATTTTTGAAAAAAGAGAAGACTAGTTTAGTTTTTCAGTAGTTTCCAATCGTAAACAATGCTCGGTTCCTAAATAAAGCGGGTTGCCGTGTTTTTCAGACCAAAAGCCGTCCAGAACATCTTTGGTAATACATCTATAAACCGCAACACCTTTATAGGTTTTATTATCGTCGCCTTTATAATTGAAATTTATAACCAGAATATTGTCTTTAAAGAAACCGTGGCCTTTTTGTATCTGTGAATTGTTAATAACCCATTTCGCAGTTATTCTATTGTTTTTGTCAAGCGACAAACTCAAAATTCCTTTATATGTTATTTGATTGCTTTCGTCCTGATTGCTTCCCGAAATGGAAAAATTGCCAACTAAATCCTGTATTGTCATTTACTTTTTTGATGTAGAAAATTAATTTACTGTTTAGCGATAATTTTATTAAATACTATATAAAATATCAGCCAGACAGAACCATGCAAAAATAAAGAATCTAATATTGATTTTAATAAAAACAGTACATCTTAGCTGTATTAGATTTTAAAGTAAATTGGTTGAATTTGCAAAGGAGTATTTTAAGTTCATTTTTAACTTCAATATTAAGTTGTAATTTGACTTTATATTTTATTATTTCGCATTTTTATTATACTTCTATGAGATTTTTATTTTTACTTTTCATTTTTATTCTTTCTTTTTCAACAAATGCGCAATCTGTAAGCGGGATTATAAATAATGCCGACGGAAAACCTTTATCAGATGTTTTAATTCGGGATTTGGTTTCTAAAACGCACGCTCATACGGATATAAACGGAAAATTTACATTAGAACAAACCAAAACAAATGACAGCCTTCAAATTTCTAAACAAGGTTATATTACACAAAAAATAAAACTGTCTTCGGATGCTTTTCTTTCTATTCAATTAGAAGAAAAACCTTTTTTATTAGAAGAAGTTACGATAACCAACAGCCTTAAATATTTAAATACTATTTCTAAAATAGATTTAGAGATTCAGCCTGTTTCAAATTCGCAGGATTTACTGCGAAAAGTTCCGGGGCTTTTTATTGGCCAGCATGCGGGCGGGGGAAAAGCAGAACAGATTTTCCTGAGAGGTTTTGACTGCGATCACGGAACAGATATTAATGTTACAGTAGACGGAATGCCGGTAAATATGGTTTCGCACGCACACGGACAAGGCTATGCCGATCTTCATTTTGTAATTCCGGAAACGGTAGATAAAATAGATTTTGACAAAGGCTCTTATTTTGTTGATAAAGGTGATTTTACAACAGCCGGATATGTTGGTTTTACTACTAAAAATGCCCTGCAGAATAGTTCTGTTTCTTTTGAAGGAGGTCAGTTTGATACTTTTCGCACCGCTGCTTTGTTCAATTTATTGAATAAGGAAAATCAGTCGGCTTATTTTGCAGGCGAATATATGATGACAGACGGTTATTTTGATGCACCGCAAAACTTCAACCGAATTAATTTATTTGGAAAATATTCGGCTAAAATGACTAATGGCAACCGATTGGCAATTTCGGTTTCGCATTTTAAAAGCCAATGGGATGCCAGCGGCCAAATTCCGGATCGTGCTGTAAACGACGGAACAATTTCTCATTACGGCGCAATCGATCCAAATGAAGGAGGAAATACAGGAAGAACCAATTTTAATTTACAGTACGATGCCAAAATTGATGAAAACAGCCAGATCAAAAACACGGTTTATTTAAGCAAATATGATTTTGAATTGTATTCGAATTTTACTTTTTTCCTGAATGATCCTGTAAACGGAGATCAGATCAAACAAAAAGAAAATAGAACCATTGTAGGTTTTCAGTCTGAATACGATCAAAAACTAAATGAAAAATGGCTTTTTAAATTAGGTGCCGGACTGCGAAATGACAATAACAAAGATGTAGAATTATCGCATACCGTAAATCGTAAAACTGTTTTAGAGTATTTGAGTTTAGGTAATGTAAACCAAACGAATCTTTTTGCTTATTCGAGCCTTGATTTTACGTCAGGAAAATGGTTAGTAAATGGAGGTTTACGTTTGGATTATTTTAAATTTGGTTACGAAGACCAATTGGCACCAACTTACAGCAATCAAACGCAGACGAAAGCAATTGTGAGCCCAAAACTGAATTTTTTATACACTCAGAATGAGAAAATAAATTACTTTTTAAAATTAGGAAAAGGATTTCACAGCAATGATACACGTGTAGTAGTGGCTCAAAAAGGAGAAAAAATCCTTCCGGAAACCTATGGAGCAGATTTAGGAATTAACTGGAAACCTTTTTCAAGAATGATTATCAATTCGGCTGTTTGGTATTTGTATCTGGCGCAGGAATTTGTATATGTGGGTGACGAAGCTGTCGTTGAACCAAGCGGAAAAACAGAACGAAAAGGATTTGATTTTGGTTTTAGATATCAATTAACGAATTGGTTATTCTGGAATACTGATTATACTTATACACACGCAAGAGCAATAGACGAACCCAAAGGAAATGATTATCTGCCATTGGCTCCGGCTCATACTTTAATGAATGGATTTTCTGTAAAAGACCTAAAAGGATTTTCTGGAAGTTTAAGAACAAGATTTTTGGGAGATCGTCCGGCAAATGAAGATAATTCGGTAGTTGCCAAAGGATACTGCATCACAGATTTTTCAGTAAACTATCAAATTAAAAAGGTATCGATAGGACTAAACATCGATAACATTTTTAATACAAAATGGAAAGAAACGCAATTCTTAACAGAATCAAGATTAGCAAATGAAACTGATTCTGTTGAAGAAATTCATTTTACCGCCGGAACACCATTTAATGCAAGATTAATTTTAAAATACAGCTTGTAAAATTGAACATTTAGTTTATAAAAAAATCCCTCAAAACATTTCTTTTGAGGGATTTTTTTATTTTTTTTATAATTGAGTCAGTTAAAACAGAATTTCTTCATTTGAACTGCTTTTAGAAGCATCATTTAAAACCTGACTGCAATTAAAATTATTTTTTTCGGGTTTTTCGTCCCAGTCTCCCCAATCTCCTTTATATGTTTTAATACAGATTAGTTCATTATTATCTCCTGAATAAATCCGTGTACCGCAAATACTGCTGTAGTTTTGGCTGTATTTTATTTTTAAATTTTCCATGATATGATGAGTTTAAGTTTTGTTTGGGTATGTTTTGACAAGTATTATTGATATAAACACTGTGTTTATTAAATATATCTTTCGGAAGTAAAATTAATTCTATTGGTTTTCAGTTAGTTATATTATTTTTTAAAACACTTTCATAATTCACATTTTTAAAACAAAATATTTTAATGCTTTATCAATTTACTGATAAATAGATTGTTATGAATATTGTAAAATCAATTTACAATTATGAAACATATAAACTTTATAACAGCCTAAATTTGAAATATACATGCAAAAAATATAATTATGAGAACAGTTATTAAGTTACACGTTATGCTGGTTCTGATTCTGACAGGATTATTAGGTTCCTGTAAAAACAATCAGGACGGATACAGTGATGAAATCCAGACAAGTGAAACATCACTTGACAGTACAAAAATGGCGGCTGACACTACACAAACTGCTAATGATTCTGGAGTAAGAGAAGAAGGGGCTAATACTGGGGCAATGAGTTCTGGTAGTAATAACAGTTCTGCAACAACTGCCGGAAAAGGAAGCGGACCCGGAGAAAGCGCTGAAGATGGTTCGACTTATTCAAAATCTTCAGGATTACAAAAAGACAGTATTAAGTCTAAAACTAAAACCGCTAAAAGCAAAAATGAAAAATAGAGATTTTTCATTTTATGTTTCTCTGCGTTAAAAAAGCCTCTAAAATTATTTAGAGGCTTTTTTGATTTTAATTATTTTCGAAACTTATTTAACTTGAAATTTGTGCAGATCACTTGTTGCAGGTCCATTTGTAACTGTTCCGTCTGCAGCAAATCTTGAACCGTGACATGGACAATCAAATGTTTTTTCGTCAGAATTCCATTTTACAATACAACCTAAATGAGGACAAACAGCAGAAAAAGCCTGCAGGGTATTATCATAATCACGATAAACGGCTACTTTCTTTAATCCTATGGTAAGAATGCCTCCGTCTCCAGCTTTTAAATCGGCTGTATTATTTAAGTCAGATGCCGTAATCCAGTCTAAATACTGTGATGCCATATTTCCTGCTTCTTTAATAAAATCGCCAAAGGCTTTAAAAGTAATTCGTGACGGATTGTATAAATCTTCCCATTTATTTTTTATACCAAGAATTTGATCCGTAATAATCATGGCTCCAATCGTGGCATGCGTCATACCGTTTCCAGAATCACCTGTAATGATGTAAATATTTTTATCTCCTGGATTTCTTCCCATAAAGCCTAATGAATCATAAGGCTCCATAACCTGCCCAGACCATTTATAGCTAATTTCGTCCAGCATTGGAAAATATTGTCTTGTCCAGGTTTCAAGTCTTTCATATCGTTCAGCTTCAGAAATTCCTTCCTCATCTGCTTGTCCTGTTTTATGATCTTCACCACCTGAGATCAATAAATCGTATTCGTCGTCAAAACTTTCCAAACGCACATAATGATAAGGCTGAGAAACCCATTTCGACTTTGTATCACCAGTATCCCACCATAATGCATAGGGTAAAGAACCTTTTGGGATTTTACCGCCTATTACATAAGTTCTATAAGCGTGCTGTTTGGTGTGCATGGTTAGAACATCATTAATTGGAGTATTAGTTGCCACGACAATTTGTTTTGCCTGAAAATTAAAACCATTTACAACTGCTCCATTTTTTGTAATATTTTCTGCGTGTGCCTCAGTAAAAATGGTTCCTCCAAGATTGATAACAGCTTGGGCAAGACCTTTTAGATAATGCAGAATGTGGAATTGGCCTTGGTTTTTAAATTCAATAGATTTTTGATTTTCTGCTCCGGCTAAATATGGCGTATTATTGAGCATAGTAGTATTAAGTCCGGCTTTTTGAACAGCATTAAATTCTTCTTCGAGATTTTTTTCTTTATCACTAGGATGAAGAAACAAATAACCGCTTACTCTTTTAAAAGAACAGTCTATTTTTAGATTGTTTACTATTTTTTCAATTTCATCTATTGCGGCACTGTGACTTTCAGCCGCCAGATGTGCATTTTCTTTGCCAAAAGTATTTTCAAGATAATAATAACGATCATCAAGTGCACAGGTTAAATGTGCTGTTGTTCTTCCTGTTTCTCCGCTTCCTAAAAAACCGTCTTCAACCAAAACTATTTTCTTTCCGGCTTCTAAAAGTTTATAAGCCGTGGTGAGGCCCGCGATTCCGCCTCCAATAATAAGTACTTCTGCTGCTATATCCTGATGCGGTTTCTCAAAAGCTAAAATTGAAGTTGTATCGATCCAAAAAGAAACATTATCTCCAGAAGTAATACTTCCTTCGTTTATTTTATCAGCTGATTTCATTCTGTATCATTTAATATTTATAAAATTGATTTTGCAAATCACTGATATCAAAGCTACTAACAAGAATTGACTATTGCTTACAGTATTGATTCTCAATTTTATATGATTGCCAGTTTACTTAATTTTTATTCTGTTATTATGTGCGGTATGCAAGGCATTGTACTTTAATACAGCAGAAAATACCAATGCAAAAAAGCCTTTATAACTAAGTTTATTTTTAAGTATCTATAAAAAATAGTAACTTTAATATTCTATGATAAAAAGCTTTAGTAACATATAATAGTTTTATTATTGATTTTAGATATCTGCTTATAAAACTACCCTAATATATTATTTATGGCAAAACTAATTTGAAAATATTTTTCAATAAGTTTTATCTATCAGAAAAGAATTAGAAATGATAAATACTCAGGATTTTCTCTTTCTATACTTAGTAATTTAGTAAAAAATAAAAATTTCGAATTATGGAGAATCAATCAAACGACATTAGCAAGTGCCCTTTTCATAATGGCAGTATGGATAATCAAGCCGCATCAGGTACAAAAAATAATGACTGGTGGCCCAAACAATTAAAGGTGAATATCCTGAGACAGAATTCATCTCTATCAAATCCTTTAAGTAAAGATTTTGATTATGCAGAAGCTTTTAAAACTCTTGATCTTGAAGCTGTAAAAAAAGACCTTCATGTACTTATGACAGATTCACAAGACTGGTGGCCGGCAGATTTTGGTCACTACGGAGGGCTTTTTATCCGTATGGCATGGCATAGTGCGGGAACTTACCGTGTACACGACGGGCGAGGCGGAGCAGGAGCGGGACAACAGCGTTTTGCACCTTTAAACAGCTGGCCTGATAATGTGAGTCTTGATAAAGCCAGAAGACTTCTCTGGCCCATAAAACAAAAATACGGACAAAAAATTTCGTGGGCTGATTTAATGATACTAACAGGAAATGTAGCTCTTGAATCTATGGGTTTTAAAACTTTTGGATTTGCAGGAGGAAGAGCAGATGTGTGGGAACCGGACGAATCTGTTTACTGGGGTTCTGAAACCACATGGCTGGGAGGCGACGAACGTTATAGTAATGGTTCAGAGGGTGTGCCGAAAGATCATGGAGTTGTTTCTGCAGATGATGATGCCGACGGAAAAGTTCATTCAAGAAATTTAGAAAAACCTCTTGCTGCAGTTCAAATGGGGCTTATATATGTAAATCCAGAAGGTCCTGACGGAAATCCTGATCCTATTTTAGCAGCAAAAGATATACGAGATACATTCGGCCGAATGGCTATGAATGATGAAGAAACGGTTGCTTTAATTGCCGGAGGCCATACTTTTGGTAAAACTCACGGTGCAGCTTCATCTGATCACGTAGATAAAGAACCTGAAGCAGCTGGTTTAGAACTGCAGGGTTTTGGCTGGAAAAATAGTTTTGGATCAGGTAAAGGTGCTGATGCTATTACAAGCGGACTTGAAGTTACATGGACTAAAACTCCAACACAATGGAGTAATAATTTCTTCGAAAACTTATTTGCGTTTGAATGGGAACTTTCTAAAAGTCCGGCAGGCGCGCACCAATGGGTTGCAAAAAATGCCGAAGCAATTATTCCTGATGCTTTTGACAGTACAAAAAAGCATCTTCCAACAATGCTTACTACTGATTTATCTCTAAGGTTAGATCCAGAGTATGAAAAAATATCACGCCGCTTTTTAGAAAATCCTGATCAGTTTGCCGATGCCTTTTCCCGTGCTTGGTTTAAGTTAACACATCGTGACATGGGACCGCGTGCACGCTATCTTGGACCAGATGTTCCTCAGGAAGTATTGTTATGGCAGGATCCTATTCCAGAAGTAAACCACAAATTAATAGACGAAAATGACATAAAACAGCTGAAAGAAAAAATACTAAATTCAGGATTAAGTATTTCTCAGTTAGTTGCCGCTGCTTGGGCTTCAGCATCTACTTTTAGAGGTTCAGACAAGCGAGGCGGGGCAAATGGCGCACGTGTAAGACTGGCTCCCCAAAAAGACTGGGAAGTAAATAACCCGGCTAATCTTGCTCAGGTTTTAAGTAAATTAGAAACTATTCAAACAGAGTTTAATGCTTCGCAAAATGATGGTAAAAAAGTTTCTTTGGCTGATTTAATAGTTTTAGCAGGTTCTGCCGGAGTCGAAAAAGCGGCTAACGAAGCAGGAAGTTCAGTTGTTGTACCTTTTAATCCAGGTCGTATGGATGCATCTGCAGAAGAAACAGATGTCGAATCATTTGGATATCTGGAGCCAAAAGCAGATGGTTTTAGAAATTACAGAAAAACAAAATCAGCAGTTTCTACAGAGGAACTTCTTATTGATAAAGCGAATTTGCTGACTCTTACTGCACCTGAACTTACGGTGCTTTTAGGTGGTCTTCGTGTACTTGATATTAATGCAGACGGTTCAAAAAATGGTGTATTTACACATCGTCCGGGTCAATTGACCAATGATTTTTTTGTAAATCTGTTAGATATGAATACACAATGGCAGGCTGTTTCAAACGATAAAGAACTCTATGCAGGAAATGACAGAAGCACCGGACAGCCTAAATGGATTGCAACACGTGCAGATCTTGTTTTTGGATCTAATTCAGAATTAAGAGCTGTTGCAGAAGTATACGCAAGCACTGATGCAAATGAAAAATTTGTAAATGATTTTATTAAGGTATGGACTAAAGTTATGAATCTGGATAGATTTGATTTAGCTTAATAGCTGATATTTATAATTGTATTTAAGACGCCATTAATTGGCGTCTTTTTTTTGATATAAGTCATCCTTATAAAAATTGATTTCTATACTCACAGTTTGTACTTTTGCCCTTATGAGTGATAATTTTACAAACGAATATTTTGGCATAGGAATACAAAATGGTAAAACACCAGAAAACTTAGGTGTTTTGTGGAGATCTGCCCAAAATCTGGGTGCATCTTTTATATTTACCATAGGAAACCGATATGCCAAACAAGCCTGTGATACCCACGATGCAGTAAAAGCAATTCCTTATTTTCATTATGAAACTTTTGAGGCCTTTTTTGAAAATTTACCAAAAGGCGCACGTCTGGTTGGAGTTGAATTATCTGAAAAAGCAGTAGATTTAGAAACCTTTGAACACCCAAGACGATGCGTTTATTTATTGGGAGCAGAAGATCATGGTTTATCGAAAAAAGCAATGGATAAATGCCATCATTTAGTAAAATTTAAATCAGAAAAAAGTTTAAATGTTGCTGTGGCGGGAACTGTTGTGATGTATGACAGGAATTTATCCAAACCAAGATCTTAAAACGAAAATGTAATAATTTGTATTTCATAATGTTTAAAGAAAATTAGCAGATCTTTTTATGATAAACGACTATAAAAAGCATGATTTATATGGAATGACATTAATTCAAAAAATTGAATTAACACCGCCTTTTAAATTTGACTTTCCAATTACTGAGCAGGCTTGCTTTTTATATGTAAAAAAAGGTGAGATTGATTATTATGTTGATAACGAAAATGTTAATATTTCTGCAAATTATTCATTATTGGTAAATTGTATGGATTCTGGTAAACAATTGCATAATTCAAATTCCAATAATAATTGTGAAATAGTTATTGTAACGTTCTATCCTGAAATATTAAAGAAAATATATGAAAAGGAACTTCCATTATTGTTTCAAAGACCTGAAAGTTTAATATCGAATAAATCAAGTGAAAGAATAAATAACGATTTTTTAATTCAAAAGTATATCGAAGGATTATTGTTTTATTTTGAAAATCCGTCTTTAATCAATGAAGACATATTAGTTCTAAAATTAAAAGAAATTATACTCTTATTGTCTCAAACACAAAATTCAGAATCAATACAGCTGATATTGTCCCAGCTTTTTTCTCCCACTACTTATAGTTTCAGACAAATAATCGAAGCAAATTTATTTTCGCAGCTCACTATTGAAGAATTAGCACAACAGAATAATTTAAGTGTATCATCGTTTAAACGCGAATTTTCAAAAATATATCATGATACTCCTGCGAATTACATTAAAACTAAAAAGCTTATCAAAGCGGCAGAGATGCTTCAGGTTTCTGACCAGCGTATTACTGAAATAGCTTTTGACTGCGGTTTTAATGATCTGGCAAATTTTACCAAAAGTTTCACCAGCAAATATGGTATCAGTCCCACAAATTACAGACAGAAACTTAAATAATTAATACTAACTAGAATTTTGTTTAAAGTTTTTATGAACGAAATCACCAAATAATTGAACTATTTGACAAAACCATTTCTGTTAATCTATCGGAAGTTTGTACTGTTTTCAAACAAATTTAAATTAATACAAAATGGGATTATCAAGTTTAGGAATTTTTCACACTATTATTGGTGTAGGCGCAATTATCGCGGCGTTAGTAGATTTTATCAAATATGGTAAAATCAATTTGAACAAATTATCTGGTAAGATATATTTTTACGGAACGATCATTACATCGTTAACTTCATTAGGCATCTCTAAACATGGAGGTTTTAATCCGGGACATGCTTTTTCTATTTTTATAATCTTTTTGGTACTGGGAGCTTATTTTCTAAATGCAAAGAGAAAAAATAGTGCGAGAGCCCGTTATTTCGAAAATTTCTGGTTGTCTTTTAGTTTCTTTCTTTCTCTGGTGCCAACAGTCAATGAAACTTTTACCAGAATTCCTGTGAGTCAGCCTCTGGCCAAAGATATTACCGATCCAATAATAGGAAGAACACTTCTTTTTCTGCTTTTACTTTTTGTTATTGGTTCTGTTTATCAGTTTTTCAGACAAAGGTTCATTAACAGAGCTGACATTTTAGAATAAGCTCAGGGAATATTTTTTAAATTATTGAATAAGCTTTAATATTCAGTAGTTGGTTTTGTAGTCTCTCGCGAGAATATTCCAGAACAGACAACTTCCAATCAAGAACCTTTTACCGGAGTGTATGTTATAGTTCTTAAAAAGACTCAAGTTATGTAACCGCAGTCGAAACAGATAGAATGGGGTATGAAATAGAAATAAAAAAGATGAGCTGTAATACTCATCTTTTTTTATTTTATATCTTGATATATTTTTCCTTATTTTAAAACGTGTTTTTGCGTTAGAAAAACATGGACATCGTTAGTGTTTTTTATGAAATAAAAGCAGGCCGATACCAATACCAATTCCGGCAAACATTGCCAGTTTAAGATCTGATGTGTTTTTTGCAGACGGATTTCCGTAAACCCGCAGCGGTTCTTTTGACTTCGCCAAAACGTTACCGGGGTTATTTTCTTTATTCTTATTAAATTCCATTTTAGTGCGTACAACGGCAGATGCAGCGTTGATGATTACTTTAGGGAATAATCTGTAAAGGTTTGTGGCAGCGGCAGCCTTAAAATCAGGAAACAGATCTTTTTTAGGATTTTTAGCCAGCTCTACCATTTTAGAGGCCGTATCACGAGGATCTGACGCAATAAAAGGTATTGTCATATCAAAACCGGAATATTTTGCTGAATGAAGATTACCAGTAGAGTTTTGAAGCTGCGGATAAAGATTGCAGATGTGAATGTGCTGTCGGTTTGATATTTCGCCCTGCAGGCATTCCATGAGCCCCCTTATTCCATACTTGCTGGCAGAATAAACCGCACTGTAAGGTGCAGGCATATAACCGCCTATCGATATGTTATTAATTAAAATGCCTTCATTTTGTGTTTTAAAAATTTTAATGGCATTATAAGCCCCATGCATATAGCCAAATAAATTGGTCTTGATTACCTGATGATGGATTTCTAAAGGAATTTCTTCAAATTTCCCGCTGGCCATAACTCCCGCATTGTTTACCCATATATCGATTTTTCCTCCTATTGCCTCAGCTGATGCAGCTACTTTTTCTACCTCTTCTGCAATAGACATATCTGCAGAAACGCCAACAGCCTGCACACCTAATTCACGGCATAATTTCACTATTTCATCTATTCCTTCTTGTCCTCTGGCCGCTAGGATTAGGTTGCATCCTTCATGGGCAAATGCTTCCGCCGCAGCTCTGCCTACACCGCTGCTTGCTCCTGTAATGACAACGTTTTTTCCTTTAAGGCTATTTTGGACTACTGTTTTATCTGTCATAATTGTATTATTTAGATGATTAAATTATAAATGGAAGTGGGTGAGTATATTTTTGAATGTCGCCACACTGTTTTTTTCATTAGTTCTGCTCGAAGTGCTTTTTATAAAAAGTTTTTTTTCTGAAGTTCTTGAACTCTGTGTTCTGTTCTTCTGATTTAGAAATTTCATAGCGCATAATTTAATAATGAATAATTGTTTTGCGGTAATTATAAAATTATGCTAAAAGATTTCGTTGCGGTTATATAATTTTTAGCGTTAATTATTTAATTAAGAGGCTGCTGAAGGAATGACGTACTGGTAATTTTATAAAATCAGAATGAAATTAAATACTTCTGTAAGCTGTGGATGTTTGTAATTTTATGATAGTTAAAATATTTATAATCAAAATAATAAGTTATGGCAGAAATTAAAATTGAGAAGAAAAAGCCCTTATGGCCGTGGATTGTGGCCATCCTGTTAATTGCGGCAGTTGCCTATTATGTCTTTATACAAGATGATGATACAAATAAGAATATGCGCGTAGAAACTGAAAACGCCGTAGGAACAGACACTATAGCAGAGTAATAAAGAGCAAGACAGTATGATCTGCAGAGATTTACTGCGATACAATTAAGACGGACATAATTATTTTAAGTCTGTCAAAAAAATAAGTGTAACACATAAACAAAATACCATGGATACGAAACAAAGAAATTTATACCGACTGGATGAACTTTCTGATTATAAGATTGCTTCTAATTACTCAGATGTAAGAGGATGGAAAATAGTAGATGCTGACAACCGCACTATAGGAACTATTGATAACCTCTGGGTCAATAAGGATATGCAGCGAGTAATTTACCTGGATGTTAAGGTTGATAAAAAATTAATAGAAGACGGACGCAAAGAAGTACACGATGCTATTGCTTACGACAATGGCAAAGAGTTTGTCTATAAGGATGGTGACAGCCACATTATCATACCCATTGGATCGGTAAACATTAATAAAGACACAAAGATTGTCATGGCCAACAGCATAGGATATGACACTTTTAGAAATACAAGCAGATATAACAGCCAGGATAAGTTCGACAGGAACTATGAAAGAAATGTAATGCGATCTTATTATCCTTCTAACGATCCTGAATTTTATGACAGTGATGATGATAAATTTTACAATCGTCGAGAGTTCGAAAATCATTTATAATGTCATTACTCCAGTATAACTGTTCAATAATAAAAAGAATTAATTATGGAAACAGAAATTTTTAATTTAGAAAAAAAATATTGGCAGGGCATGGAGGATCACCAATATGAAACAGTAAAAAACCTCACTCATTTTCCATGTATAATAGCTGGAAGAAATGGCGTGCAGAGTGTAGATGAACCCAGTTTTAAAAAAATGTTTGAGTCCGGCGAAGGTAGTAAAATAAAAGTATTAGGTTATTTAGATGTTATATCCCAGCTGCCGACTCAACAAACTGCGGTAACAGCCTATGTTATCGAATTATTGGATACAAAAGAAAATAAATCTGTTAAATGTTCCTGTACGTCTACATGGATAAAAGAAAATGACCGCTGGCTGTGTATGCTTCATACCGAAACAGAATTATCTTAGAAAAATTAAGAGGTAAAGAGATTGCAGAATTTATATAAAATACAGATTGCAGAACAGCATTCCATCGCTTTTTAACCATTGCTTTGGAATGTTTTCTTTTTTCAAAAACTGCAGCCGAATCTTTATAGAAATGGATAGTTTCCTGTAAAAGGAAGTTTTATTCTTCCCAGTTTAATTCATAAAAAAGCAGATCTTCTTCCTGAGTCGTATCTTCTCCAATCCCTTCTGGTGCATAATAATGTTTTTCGTATTCCATGATTTCTTTGTTTATGTGGTTCGTTTAAGACTATCTCTCAGACATATTAGTTTCTTTCATATTAGTTTCTTTAAAATTATTTTTTTTACTTTAATTTGTTTTATATAATTTCATTTCAGCCTTTTAAAATTTACATTTTTTAGATTTCCATTTTTAGCACTAACATGAGTATACATAAGTGTAAATAGCATGTTATTACAAAGTTTTTCATACTTATTACAAATTAGGGTGAGTGGGCTGTGATATCGTTTTATTTTGTTATAAAATTGTATTCAATTTAAAGACAAAAAGGACTTTATTCCAGACTTATTCCCTTAAATTAGTAGTGGCATGAAATACAAAAACATATTACTAGTCAATGATAATACTGATGATGCAGAGATTTTTGTGTCAGTCTTGAATGCAATCAGCCATAAAATCAGATCTTCTGTAGAGGAAAGTGCACTTGAAGCTTTAAAAAAGCTTCAGGATTCAAAAATATGTCCCGATATAATCTTTTTGGATTATAATATGCCTTATTTTGATGGAAGCGGCTTTCTTAAATTACTTCGTGATATTAAAGGTTTAAGAAAAATTCCGATTGTACTTTATTCCCGAAATTCAGGAATTATGCTGCAAGATGAAATAGATAAATTCAAGAGGGTGAAATTTTTGAAGAAAAATGGAAACTTTAAAAAGCTTTTTGAATCATTGCAAAAAATAATTATAGGGAAAGAAAAAAAGAATTGTGACTTGAAATTATAATTTTGGGCGCTGATGCCTAAGAATTCTTAAATAAAAAAGGTTTTGAGAAATACTCAAAACCTTTTTTATTTAAGCTGTTTTTTATTTTTCTAATTGTATAATTTTAGAAATTACATTGCTTTTTGTCAGCAGTTTTTCATTTGGCTGACTTCCTCCAATCGAAATTTTGATTTTGCCTTCATATTGTTTTAAACTGCCTTCTGGTGTAACATAAGAAAGATCTTCAGGAGAAAGATTAAAGGTAATTGTTTTATTTTCACCAGGTTTTAAATTGAATCGATCAAATCCTTTTAAACTTTTCAAAGGTGTTTTTATTGCTGCATCCTGATTAATTAAGTACAGCTGTGCTACTTCTTCACCTTCTGTTTTTCCGGTATTTGTTACTTTAACCGAAATAGAAACAGATTGCCCTTTTTTAATTTTGACAGGAGTTTTTAAATCACTGTATTTAAATGAAGTATAACTCAGTCCGTATCCAAATCCGTATAGCGGCGTTCCTTTAAAATAACGATACGTTTTATTATCCATTTTATAATCTACAAAAGAAGGTAAATCTGAATCGCTTTTGTAAAAAGTAACCGGAAGTCTTCCCGCCGGGTTATAATCTCCAAAAATTACATCGGCCGCTGCGGTTCCTGCCGATTGTCCGCCGTACCAGATATTTAATATTGCCGGAATATTTTCTGCTTCCCACGGAATTGCTATTGCGCTTCCCGTCATCATGGCAAAAACTACTGGTTTCCCTGAAGACTGAAGCGCTTTTAAAAGTTTGGTCTGTACCTCTGGGAGCAGGATAGAGGTGCGGTCGCCTCCTTTAAATCCGGGAAAATCGACAGGCATTTCTTCTCCTTCCAGCTGCGGCGAAATACCGCCCGCAAAAATAAAAGCATCAGCATTTTTATGACGTTCAATTAAATCTGCAAAATTGGTTTTTACAAAATTTCCGGTCTGCAGCGATACTTCTGCTTTTCCTTCTCCCTGCCAATATTCCAATACTATTTTATAAACCGTATTTTTTTTGGTTTCCAGTTTAAAAGTTTTTTCTCCCCATCTATTCTTCTGCCAGGCATTTACGACTTCTTTTCCGTTTATTAAAAAGCGATAACCGTCATCGGCTTTAAGTTCAAAAGTAACAGAACCGTCCTGATCTGCTGTAAAGTTTGTAGTATAACGCGCAGAGAAATGATTTGCTTTGATGTTTTGAATTACAACTTCTCCTTCCTGCCAGAAATTATTGATTTCTGATTCGGTTCTAACTGCTTCAGGTTGCCCTGAAAGAGTAGTATTATTGTAATATTCAGCCTTAAAACCTTGTTTTCCTTCGTATGAATATAGATTTTTCAAGTCTTTGTAAACCAGTAAAGTATCATTTGTAAAGTTAACTGCTTTCTCATAAATAACTTCTGTTTCAGGACTCACTTTTTCTTTAATACCCTGCAAAACTGTAGTCAGTTTAGACGGAGTTCCGTTATAATTTCCTAATATTGAGATAGCATTGTCGGCGTTTGGTCCCAGAATCACAATCTTTTTTAGGTTTTTATTTAAAGGAAGAATATTTTTTTCATTTTTAAGTAAAACGATAGATTGTCTTGCCATTTTTAAAGCATGTAACTGATGTTCAGTGCTTTCTAAAACAGAAGATGGAGTCTGCGCATATTTTACCATCGATACGGGATCAAACATTCCAAGTCTGAAACGAATCATAAAAAGACGTTTTACAGAAATATCAATCTGTTTTTCGCTGATTTTTCCATTTTTAACAGCCTTAACAAGTGCTTTATAAGCATCGGTGCCGCAATCAATATCAGTGCCATGAAAAACGGCATCGGCAGCGGCAGATTCTGCATCGGGATGCGTTTTATGATTTTTGAAAAAATCATCAATCGCCCAGCAGTCTGAAGTAACATAACCTTCAAATTTCCATTCTTTTCTCAAAATATCATTCATTAAAATATCACTTGCACAACAAGGCTGTGTTCTAAATGCATTGTAAGCACACATAACACCGGCTACATTCGATTCGGTTATTAATTTTCTAAAAGCAGGAAGATAAGTATCCCAAAGTTCATAAGGCGTTACATCAACATCAAAAGTATGTCTTAGCGATTCCGGACCGCTGTGAACAGCATAATGTTTAGCACAAGCGGCGGCTTTTAGGTATTTAGGATCATCTCCCTGCAGGCCTTTTACAAAAGCGTCACCTAAAACCGCTGTTAAGTAAGGATCTTCTCCATAGGTTTCCTGTCCGCGTCCCCAGCGAGGATCACGAAAAATATTAATATTTGGAGTCCAGTAGGTGAGTCCCAAATAACGCTCGTTTGTTCTTTTAAGTTCTACCGCTTTATTGTATATAGCCCTGCCTTCAAGAGCAGAATAGTCGGCCATTGTAAAGAGCGAATTTTTATCAAAAGTTGCCGCCATTCCAATGGCTTGAGGATAAACCGTCGTTTTAAACGGAGTTCTGGCAACTCCATGCAAGGTTTCATTCCACCAGTCATAAGCAGGAATACCTAATCTCGAAATTTCAGGTGACGAATTTAGCATTTGAGAAACTTTTTCTTCTAATGTTAAACGACTCACAAGATCATCAACTCTCTGTTCAAAACTCAGTGATGGATTTTGAAATTGAAAATCATACTTTTTGTCTTGTGAATGGGAATAAAAACAAATTAAAAATAAGAGGCAGTATATCGTTTTTTTCATCTTCATAGAATTATTTTTTGGTGTAAAAGAATTAAGGTTAGATAGTAAAGGTGATTGCAACCGATTGTGTAAATAAAATAATTTTTTTTCAATTACATATTATTGTGCTTAAAAAATAATGGTATTTATATTAAATAGAAGATACTATTGATTTTTATTGACTTTATTTAGGTATTTATAATTATTATTTAAACTGGCTGATTACTTTTTTATGTATTGCCAGCCATTGTTAATAAGAGAGAAGTGATTCAATATTTGGAATTGCACTTCCAAAATGATTTCATAATTATATATAATAGGTTTAATTGAACATAAAAATGTTTGAAAATATATAGCTGTAAAAAGTTATTCTAAAAACAAATAAATCTCTAACTAACCTTTACATAGTATATAAAATAAAGTTGGGTTGAAATAATTCATAAAAAACGAATCGTCTCATTTTAAATGCCGTATAAATTAACAACCGATTGTTTAAATTGGCTTTTTATGCACTTTTTGGCTTTAATTTATTTTAAATTTCTATTGTTATTTACAGCTTTTGTATTGAAATATCTTGCATTTAACATTATTTTTACTTCAATTTTTTCTAAATACAGCAAATATTTACTCTTTTATTCTTTTGTTAAATTTTATAAAAAATCATTTTATAATTGATAACAATCGATAGCTTCTGAAATGTTTTTTTAATAAAAAATCAATATTTTAATTGTAAAATTAGTTTTTACATTTTTTTTAGAGGCTTTTTTTTTGTAATTATCAATAAAAATTTACACAACCGATTGTGTATTATTTGTTTTTCTATATATTTGTTTTAAATACACTTATTAACTAAACCAAAGTTCTAACTTAATTTAAATCAATTTTTATGACTAACTTTTTTGTTACAAGTAAGCACAAGCGTTTTAAATGCTTATGTTTTTTGATGTTAATGCTTGCGTTTTCCTATCATATGGATGCGCAGACAACAGTCACAGGTATGGTATCAGATGCCAATGGACCAATTCCTGGAGCGAATGTAAATTTAAAAGGTGCTAAAAATGGAGTAAGCACCAGTTTTGATGGTAATTATTCTATTAGTGTTCCTTCAAATGGTACTCTTGTTTTTAGTTTTATAGGTTTGAAAAGCAAAGAAGTTGCTGTAAACGGACAAAAAACTATTAATGTTACTCTTGAAGAGGATTTAAGTACATTAAAAGAAGTTGTTGTTATTGGGTATGGTACTCAAATGAAAGAGTCTGTAACAGGTTCTGTTGCCTCGATAGGAGGTAAAGAGTTAAATGAAGTTCCTGCTGCAAACATAACGCAGGCTCTTCAAGGAAGACTTCCGGGGGTTGAATTAACACAGACGTCTTCAAAACCGGGAGCGGCAATGCAGATTCGTATTCGTGGAACCAGATCACTTACAGGAAGTAATGATCCTTTGATTGTACTTGACGGAGTTCCATTTGCAGGTTCGATAGGAGATATTAATCCTGTTGATATTAAATCTGTTGATATTTTAAAAGATGCTTCGGCAACTGCTATTTATGGTTCGAGAGGAGCAAATGGTGTTATCATGATTACCAGTAATAAAGGACGTAAAAATCAGCAGGCAACATTTAGCTATAATGGTTTCAGCGGTATAAAGCAGGTTTTTGGCAAATATCCAATGATGAATGCTGAAAGGTTTGCAGCTCTTCGTGATTATGCCGGATTATATACTGATGGTGTTGATGAATCTAGAAGCACAAATACAGACTGGCAGGATTCACTTTATGGAGCTGGTGAAATGATCAGCCATGATGTGAGCGTTGCGGGTGGAACAGAGAAAGGTTCATACAATGCAGGATTAGGTTATTATAAAGAAGAATCGGTTCTTCCGGGACAAAAATTCGAACGTTACAGCCTTAGAGCGGGTGTAGACCAGCAGATTGGAAGTGCATTTCGTATAGGATTTACAACAAATAGTAATTACGCTGTAACAAATGGAGATAACATTGGAACAGGAACTATTTTAGGAACTTCTCCGCTTGCGAACCCTTACAGAGCTGACGGATCTTTGAAAAGAATAGTAAGTATGGGTGCTGATGATCAATGGGTTTACACAAGACAATCAATTAAAAACTTAGGTGAATCGTATATTAATTTAACCAGAGCTTTTAGTTCATACAATAATATCTTTGCCGAATTAAAAATTCCGGGAGTTAAAGGTTTAAAATACCGCCTAAATACGGGATTAAATTTACGTACTTCAAACAGCGGTTATTATGAAGGGCAGGGAGTTTTTGATGTAAACCCGGCTACTTTGTCTAATGCTTCTATAACGAATGCATTGTCTACTCAATGGCTTATTGAAAACCTTTTGACATACGACAGAACATTTGCGGATAAACATACTGTAAACTTTGTTGGTCTTTATTCAAATGAGCAGTATACAGGAAACAGCTCTCAGATTTCAAGAAACGGAATTACTTCTGATGCATTTCAGTTTTACAATTTAGGTCAGAGTGAAGAAGAAGCAGTTATTAATCCGGCAAATCAGGATTATACACAATGGGGACTTCGTTCTTATATGGCCAGACTTATGTATTCGTATGACAATAAATATTTCATTTCAGGAACCATACGATCTGATGGATCTTCAAGATTATCTGACGGTAATAAATGGGTAACTTACCCGGCAGTTTCTGTGGGTTGGAATGTTTCAAATGAGTCATTTATGAAAGGCATTAAGGAAACAGTTAATTTAGTGAAACTGCGTGCTGGTTATGGAGAAACTTCTAATCAGGCAGTAGCACCTTATGCTACTTTGGGAGCTTTAAGCACGAGACCTTACAATTTTGGAAACACAAATTCTACAGGTGTTTATGTAACAGAACTGCCAAACCCAAATTTAGGATGGGAGTTTTCTACTACATGGAACTATGCTCTTGATTTTGGATTATTTAATAATCGTCTTTCTGGTACTGTAGAATATTATAATACACAAACAAAAGACCTTTTACAAAGAGTAGGACTTCCTGCAACATCTGGTGTAAGCAGTTATGTGGCTAACGTGGGAGCTACAGAAAATAAAGGATATGAAATATCTTTAAACGGAGTAATTCTTGACAATCCGGAAGGATTAAGCTGGTCAGTTGGATTTAACTTATATGCTAACAAAAACAAACTGGTTTCTCTTGCTTCAGGAGCAGAAAGAGACGAAGCAAACTCTTGGTTTGTGGGACGTAACATAAACTCAATTTATGATTATGAAAAAGTTGGAATCTGGCAGGAAGGTGATCCTTATATGTCAATTTTAGAACCTGGACCAACAGGAATTAATCAGCAGGGAACAGTTGTAGGATCGATCAAGGTAAAATACACAGGAGATTTTAACCCAGACGGATCACCAACCAGAGCTATAAATGCAAATGACAGACAAATTATAGAAACCGATCCTGATTTTCAGGGAGGTTTCAACACAAATTTAACTTACAAAGGTTTTGATTTTTCTGCAGTTGGAGCTTTTAAAAGCGGCGGTGTATTAATCAGCACGCTTTACGGCGGTGCAAGTTACCTTAACTTAATGAACGGACGAAGAAGTAATGTTGAAGTTGATTACTGGACGCCAGATAACAGAGATGCAGAGTTTCCTAACCCAAGAGGTATCAGAAGCGGGGATAATCCTAAATACATTTCGACAATGGGTTATTTTGATGCTTCTTATGTTAAAATCAGAGCGCTTACTTTAGGATATACATTAGATCAGGATTTTATTAAAGATTTAGGTATTAGTAAACTAAGAGTTTATTTTACAGCACAAAATCCATTTGTATTTTTCTCTCCTTATCATAAAGCATCAGGAATGGATCCTGAAACCAACTCATTTGGAGATGAAAATCAGGCAGTATCCTCTTACCAAAGAAGATTTTTGGTTATTGGTACTAA
Source organism: Flavobacterium sp. KACC 22758 (assembly GCF_028736135.1). Lineage (NCBI taxonomy): Bacteria > Pseudomonadati > Bacteroidota > Flavobacteriia > Flavobacteriales > Flavobacteriaceae > Flavobacterium > Flavobacterium sp. KACC 22758. The sequence goes on along the minus strand of NZ_CP117878.1, from coordinate 3,008,800 downwards.
TACTCCTAGCAGCCGAAATTATTTATTTGGACTTAACTTAACATTTTAATCAAGAAGAACTATGAAACGATATATTTTTAGAAATTTAATAATAGGATCAGTAGTTTTATACTCCTTTGCCAGCTGTACTGATATTCTGGAAGAAAAGCCGCATGATTTTTATGAACCGGGTTATTTTAAAACAGAACAGGGAGTAATACAAGGATTAACTTCTCATTATGCCCACCTTCGTTATATTTACGGACAGGCTTATTTTTATAATGCTACACAAACAGGTACAGATGAAGCAACGTATGCACAGAGTGCAGACGGAAATTTTAAAGATCATGATTTATCCGGAGTTGGTGTAATTAACCCTAATTCAAGCCGTTCTGATGTTTTATGGAACAATTCATACAATGATATCAACACGGCCAGCGGTATAATCGAGAACGGAGCTGCTGTAGGAGTTTCAAGCAGTCTTATTGCCGAGTCAAAATTTTTCAGAGCTTTCGATTATTTCTTATTGGTTCAGACTTTTGGAGGCGTGCCATTAGATTTAGGAGCTGGAGAATTGAAATTTAACAGCAAGCCTTCGAGATCTTCAAAACGTAATACAGTTCCGGAAGTTTATACAAAAGCTGTTTTTCCAGATTTAAAAGCAGCAGTTGCTGAACTGCCGGATGCAGCACGATTAACAGGTACTGCAACCAAAACATTAGCTCGTTTAATATTAGCAAAAGCGTATTTGACTTATGCATGGTGGCTGGAAAATCCAAATAATATTCCAACTTATCCTGAAGCACCGCGTACAGATCCTGACGGACATAACGCACAATGGTATTTTCAGCAGGCTTATGATTTAGCCGTAGAAGGAATTAATAATCCTGGTCCTTATGCCTTATTGGATTCTTTTTATGATGTAAACGCAGGTCCAAATGACAGAAATAAAGAAGTAATGTTATATGCAGATCATACTGAATCAAGCGAATATTACAACGGAGGAAGTCTTACTTACGGAAGCGGCGGAGCACCTGATAACTTCGCAGGCTGGATGGTAACCTGGAATTACACTTCTATTAGAAGTAAAAACGGAAGCGCTTCGGTTTCTTCTGTTCAGCGTGAAGCCAATCAGTTTTTAGGACGTCCATGGACAAGAATGGCGCCTCCAATTGAAGTTTTCACCAAAACTTTTGCAGATAAAACAAATGATTCAAGATATGACGGAACTTTTGCAGCAGTTTATCGCGGTAACTGGAATTTGCAGGGAACAGGTCTAACAACTGTACCGACTTTAACCAATGCAAACGGATTAACAATTAAACCTGGCGACGCTGTATTAACGTTTTTAAATGATGAACCATTAACACCAATTACTTATCCTTCTGGACAAGGAGACAGTGGTGTTGGAGCAGGAATTTTACCGGGAAGAGCTGATTATGTTATTTCTCCAAACGGAATAAGCAGAATTGTATATCCAGGTTTCTGGAAATTAGGGCCATATCGTACCGATAATGCCGGCGGATTAGGACAGCCTAATGCTGCAAGTACAAGACCTTACCCAGTGGCAAAATTCTCTGAGTTGTATCTGGTAGCGGCAGAAGCTGCTGTTAAAGGTGCAACGGGAACACTAAGCGCAAGAACCCTTGTAAACGTGATAAGAGCGAGAGCAGGAAAATGGCGCTGGGATAATAACGGAAATACAGCAAAAATAGCAGACAACAGTGCAGCTATGACCACTGCAACTCCGGCAATAATTGATATTAATTACATTTTAGCAGAACGTTCACGTGAGTTTTTTGGAGAAGGATACCGCTGGTATGATTTAGTAAGAACTCAAAAATGGAATGAGATTGCAGGAAAATATTCAATTGGCGGATCTAACTATGGTCAGCATACACCTGAAGTTGTAACCAGAACTATTGATGCACATCATTATTTAAGACCAATTCCTCAAGGACAGTTAGATGGTATGGAAATGAGTGCAGATGAAAAAGCTAAATATCAAAATCCGGGTTACTAGATTAACTTTTTAAACAAATTTAGATCCTATTTATAAGAGTTGATTTTACGGTTACTTTTTGATGATCTTAAGTTTGTAAGTTGAAAGCCGAGGGCATTTTCTCTCGGCTTTTTAATATTTTTTTGAATAAATAAATAATACACAAATGATTAAAGGAAATATCTTTTTTTTACTGGCAGCAGCACTTTTGTGTTCTTATACAGGAACTGCTCAGAAAAAAATGCAATCAAAAAAAACAGCTGTTTTTTCTAATGTGGTTTACAATGGTGATGATCAGATTTATAAAAATAATCCATTAAAACCAGACGAATTTTATACGCCTATTTTACAGGGATGTTATCCAGATCCTGCCATTACCAAAAAAGGAGATGATTACTACATGGTATGTTCTTCATTTGCAATGTTTCCCGGCGTGCCTATTTTTCATTCCAAAGATTTAGTAAACTGGACAGATTTAGGAGGTGTTTTAAACAATGTATCCGAATTTAATCCGCATGATACCGGAATCAGTGCAGGAGTATATGCGCCCGGAATTACCTATAATCCGCATAATGATACTTTTTATATGATTGTGACAGCCTTTTCAGGAGGTCTTGGAAACATCATTGTCAAAACAAAAGATCCCATGAAAGGATGGGGAAGCCCTATAAAATTAGATTTCGGCGGTATCGATCCTTCTATCTTTTTTGATGATAACGGCAAAGGGTATATCGTTCATAATGACGCACCAGACAAAGGAAAAGAATTATACGAAGGACACCGTGTAATTAAAGTTTGGGAATATGATCTTACTACTGATAAAGTAATTCCCGGCACCGATAAAATTATTGTAGACGGAGGAGTAGACCTTTCTAAAAAACCTATTTGGATTGAAGCACCGCATTTATATAAAAAAAACGGAAAATACTATTTAATGTGTGCTGAAGGCGGTACAGGAGGAAATCACAGTGAAGTTATTTTCACCAGTGATAGTCCAAAAGGCCCTTTTAAACCAGCATCAAATAATCCGATACTTACCCAGCGTTATTTTCCAAAAGACAGAGCCAATAAAGTAGACTGGGCAGGCCACGCTGATTTAATACAAGGACCGGACAATAAATATTACGGTGTTTTCCTGGCAATCCGACCTAATGAAAAAGACAGAGTAAATATAGGAAGAGAAACTTTTATACTGCCTGTAGACTGGTCTGGCGAGTTTCCTGTTTTTGAAAACGGATTAGTTCCTATGCAGCCAAAATTAAAAATGCCGGCCGGAGTTACAAACCAAACCGGAAAAAATGGGTTTTTCCCAAATGGGAATTTCACTTTTACCGAAAATTTCACTTCTCAAAAATTAGATTACAGATGGATAGGGTTAAGAGGGCCTCGCGAAAATTTTAGTGCAGTAAGTAAAAAAGGTTTAGAAATAACGCCTTTTGAAGTAAACATTAAAGAAATGAAACCTACTTCGACACTTTTTTACAGACAACAGCACAATACTTTCTCATTTACAGCATCAGTTGATTACAAACTGCAGTCAGAAAAAGATCTAGCAGGAATTGTATGTCTTCAAAATGAGCGTTTTAATTATGTTTTTGGGATTACTAAAAAAGGAAATGATACTTTTATAATACTGGAAAGAACAGAAAAAGGACAGTCAAAAATTATAGCAAGTTCTAAAATCAAAACAACAAATACACTTCGTCTGCAGGTAAAAGCTGCGGGAGACAATTATGAATTCGGTTATGCTGTAAATGGAGTAGATTTTGAAAACTTAGGCGGAACCGTGTCAGGCGATATTCTTTCAACAAATGCTGCCGGAGGTTTTACAGGGGCATTAGTAGGTTTATATGCTACTTCGGCAAATGATGCTCATCCATAATCAGGATAAAAATTAATTTTTTTATTCGAAAATGAACTTATAATTTTTAATAAAATGAATGTAAAAATAAAGTCTGTTAAATGGATCGTACTTTTAAATCTGCTGTTTGCAATGGCAGGATGTACATCGAATAAAGCATTAATTAAAACGGGAGATAAAAAAGAAGATCAAAACTGGACAGGCACGTGGACAGCAGCTCAAATGCTTGTTGAACCAAAAAATATGCCTCCTGAACCCGGATTAGCACACAATACACTTCGTCAGATTATTAAAGTATCGCTGGGCGGTAAACAGATTAGACTTCGTTTTTCTAATCTGTTTAGCGATCAGCCTGCCGTTCTGAAATCGGTAAGTGTAGCCAATGTTACAGAAGCTCCGGCTGTAGATATAAAAACACAGAAAATATTGAGTTTTAAAGGCAGTCCGCAAGTAACATTGGGAGCTGATGAGGTAGTATATTCAGACGCTTTTGATTTTGAATTACAGCCAGGACAGCTTTTGGCCATTACCATTCATTATGGCGAAATTTCATCAAACGTATCAGGTCATCCCGGTTCCCGCACGACTTCTTATATTTTGCAAGGCGATCATATCAATAACGAATCTTTTACAGGAGCGGTAAAAACAGATCATTGGTATTCTATCATGGGAGTTGACATTAGTTCAGCTAAAAATGAGAGTAATGTTGTATGCTTAGGAAATTCAATTATCGATGGCCGCGGATCAGGAACAAACAAACAAAACCGATGGACAGATATTTTAGCATCACGTCTAAATGCTAATAAAAACACAGCCCATATTGGCGTGCTTAATTTAGGAATTGGAGGAAATTGTGTAGTAAGAGGAGGATTAGGACCAACGGCTTTAAATCGTTTTGACAGAGACGTACTTTCTCAAAGCGGGACTAAATGGCTTATTATTCTGGAAGGAATAAATGACATTGGCGGTATTCGAAAAGCTGAGGATGCATCAGCCATAGCACAAGAAATTATAGAGGGCTATAAAGTAATGATTGATAAAGCCCATGCCAAAGGCATAAAAGTATTTGGCGGTACAATCCTGCCATTTGAAAAATCCTTTTATGATGCGCCTTACAAACAAGATGCACGAGATATTGTAAACGAATGGATTAGAACCAAAGGCAATTTTGATGCTGTAATTGATTTTGATAAAGCAATGGCTTCAGGCGTTGGCTCCAAAACAATTTTGCCAGATATGCACGACAACGATTTTTTACATCCCAATGAAAAAGGATATCAAAGAATGGGAGAAACCGTTGATTTAGATTTGTTTCAATAACACGATTTCACAAGACTAATTTTTAATTGCAAATTTTAATTAAAGTATAAAATGAAATTAATAATCAGGTTTTCAATATTTACGATTCTTTTTTTAACAGTACAGAAAGGATATTCCCAAGATCCGAGTTTTCATGTGTATTTAAGTTTCGGACAATCGAATATGGAAGGTTTTGCCAAAATAGAACCTCAGGATAAAACAGGTGTCAACGAACGCTTTCAGGTTTTGTCGGCAGTTGACTGTCCGGAAATGGGACGCGAAAAAGGCAAATGGTATACAGCTGTTCCGCCTTTATGCAGATGTACCACAGGACTTACCCCAATGGATTATTTTGGAAGAACCATGATATCGAATCTTCCGCAGAATATAAAAGTCGGTGTTGTAAATGTTGCTGTTGGAGGCTGTAAAATAGAACTTTTTGATAAAAATAATTTCGAAAGTTATGTTGCTAATTCTCCCGACTGGTTAAAAAACATCGTAAAACAATACGACGGCAATCCATACGGGAGATTGGTAGAAATGGCTAAAATTGCTCAGAAAAAAGGCGTCATAAAAGGCATTCTGCTTCATCAGGGAGAATCAAATACAGGCGATACACTCTGGCCTCAAAAAGTAAAAGTTGTCTATGATAATTTAATAAAAGACCTCAATCTTGATCCTAAAAAGGTACCATTACTTTCCGGAGAAACCGTAAATGAAGATCAGAATGGTAAATGCGGCAGTATGAATAAGATTATTGCAAAACTGCCTCAGGTACTGCCAAACTCTTATATTATTTCTTCAAAAGGATGTAAAGCAGATGCTGATTTCCTGCATTTCAGCCCTGAAGGTTACAGAGAATTAGGAAAACGTTATGCCGATAAAATGCTGTCTCTATCAGGATATATGCTATTTAACGGCAAAGAACCTTTTATTGTTCGCGCCCCTCTTGGATTTGATGAGATAAACCCAAATGCTCCGCAAGGCAAGGTCGAAACACTGAGTTACGAATCTAAAACAGTAGGTTCAACCAGAAAAGCAACCATTTATGCACCTCCGGGATTTAATAAAAATAAAAAATATCCGGTTCTCTATCTGCTTCACGGAATAGGAGGAGATGAAAAAGAATGGCTAAACGGCGGACAGCCCAATGTTATATTAGATAATCTGTATGCTGAGGGAAAGCTTGAACCTATGATCGTAGTAATGCCAAACGGCAGAGCAATGAAAGACGACAGAGCCGGCGGTGATATCATGGCGGCAGATAAAGTAAAAGCTTTTAGTGTTTTTGAAAAAGATCTTTTAAACGATTTAATTCCTTTTATCGAAAAAAAATATCCGGTTTTAAAAGACAGAGAACATCGTGCTATTGCCGGTTTATCTATGGGAGGCGGACAGTCTTTAAATTTCGGATTGGGGAATTTAGATCAATTTGCGTTGGTTGGAGCTTTTTCGGCTGCGCCCAATACAAAAATAGGAGCAGAATTATTAGCAAAACCCGAAGAAGCTAAAAAGAAACTCAAACTGCTTTGGATTTCATGCGGTGATAAAGACTGGCTTATAGAAAACAGCACCCGCACACACGATTATCTGGCTAAAAACAATGTTCCTCATATTTACTACATAGAACCGGGAGTACACGACTTTAAAGTCTGGAAAAATGGACTTTATATGTTTTCACAATTTTTATTTAAAGAGGTTGATCCCTCAGTTTTTCAAAAATACAGCATATCTGCCTATACTATCGAGAAGTAATTTTTAATTAAGAGAAAATAAAATGAAAAGTCTTTCAACATGGATTGCCTTATTGATTATCTGTATTTACAGCCCTTTAAAAGCAGCAGAACCTTTCATTACCCATGAAAAAAGTTCTAACGTTATGGTGCTGAAAGAAAAATCAGTACAGCCGTCTTTTTTCATAAATACTACGCTTGATGCTGGTATCATGCGCGCCGTATATAATCTCCAATCAGATTTTGAAAAAGTTACGGGTTCAAAACCTGTTATTCTGAATCAAAACCCAGCAGATTTTTCTCCTCTTATTATAATTGGAATGGCAGGAAATTCAGTCATTGATGATTTAATAAAGCAGAAGAAAATCAACGGAAAAGAGCTGAAAGGAAAAAATGAAAAATTTATTATCCAGCACGTCAAAAATCCGTTTAAAGGAGTTGAAGAAGCCATTGTAATTGCCGGAAGTGACAAACGCGGCACAATTTACGGCATATATGAATTATCCAGACAAATAGGAGTTTCACCCTGGTATTACTGGGCAGATGTTCCGGTAAAGAAAAGTGAAACACTTTATTTTATAAAAGGAACGTACAGCGATGGAGAACCGGCTGTAAAATACAGAGGAATCTTTTTAAATGATGAAGCTCCCGCATTGAGCGGCTGGGCAAAAAAAACATTCGGCGGATTTAATAGTAAGTTCTATGAGAAAGTTTTCGAATTATTACTTCGTTTAAAGTCCAATTATATGTGGCCTGCCATGTGGGGAAATGCTTTTTATGATGATGACCCGTTAAGCGGACCTCTTGCTAATGAAATGGGAATTATAATGGGAACATCCCACCATGAACCAATGGCTTTGGCTCAAACAGACTGGCACCGTTATATCAAAAAAAACAATCTCCCTAATGTTTGGGATTATTCTAAAAACAAAACTGTTTTAGATGAATTCTGGAAAAGCGGTATCGTACGAAGTAAAAACTGGGAAAAACTAGTAACCATAGGAATGCGCGGAGACGGTGACGAAGCCATGAGCGAAGGAACTAATATAAGTCTGCTTGAAAATATAGTAAAAGAACAGCGCCGTATTATTTCGCAGGAAACCGGACAAAGTCCAGACAAAACGCCTCAGGTTTGGGCTTTATACAAAGAAGTTCAGGATTATTACGATCAGGGAATGCGTGTTCCGGATGATGTGATTTTATTATTCTGTGATGATAACTGGGGAAATGTCCGTAAACTTCCAGATTTAAGTAAACCCCTGCATAAGGGCGGTTACGGTATGTATTATCATTTTGATTACGTTGGAGGTCCAAGAAATTCAAAATGGATTAATATAAGTCCGATACAAAGAGTATGGGAACAAATGAATCTTAGTTATGAGCATGGTGTAGATAAAGTCTGGATTGTAAATGTGGGTGATCTTAAACCAATGGAATTTCCTATCAGCTTTTTTCTCGATATGGCATGGAACCCTAAGAAATTTAATCCGCAGAATTTATTTGAATTTACCGAAAAATGGGCTGCAGAGCAGTTTGGAGAAAAACATTCAAAAGAAATTGCCGGATTTTTAAATGCGTATCCCAAATTCAATCGTCGTGTAACACCAGAAATGCTCGACAGTCAAACTTACAGTCTTGAAAATTACAATGAATTTCAAAATGTAGTAAACGATTATAAAAATCTGGCACTTGATGCTTACAGAGTTTATAATGATTTACCAGAGGAATATAAAGATGCTTATTTCGAACTCGTTTTATATCCTATAGATGCCTGCAGTAATCTTTATGAAATGTATTTTGCACAAGCGTTGAATAAAAAATTATACAAACAGAAAGATATTGATGCTAATTATTATGCCGATTTGGTGAAGACTAAGTTCGCGCGCGATTCTGTTCTTCAAAACAAATACAATACTGAAATTGCCAATGGAAAATGGCCTCACATGATGGATCAAATGCGCATTGGTTACAAAAACTGGTTTGATACTCCTAAAAATATTTTACCTGAAGTACAATATATTACAGCCTCTGAAAAAACTGAACGAAAAGTATTTGTAGAAAAAGACGGTTATGTTTCTATAGAAGCCGCACATTTTTCTAAAGCAAACAATTCAAAAAGAATTTATTGGGAAACAATTCCTGATTTTGGAAAAACAAAAAGCGGTATTACGACATTACCTCAAAACCTTTATACGGACACAAAGGAAAATATTTTTGTAGAATATGAAATTGATTTTACTTCGACCGGAACTTTTAATGTTGAATTATTACTAGCGCCTACACTTAATTTTAACAGCAACAAAGGGCTTCGTTATGAAGTTTCTTTTGATGATGAAAAACCACAGCTTGTAAATTTTAACGGAAAATATCGCGGCGAACTCGGAAAATGGCAGGCAGAACACATGATCCATTCCCTTACGTCACACCAGATTTTAAAACCAGGCAGACATACACTGCGTTTTCGCGTACTGGATCCCGGAATTGTTCTTCAGAAGATTTTAATAAATACCGGCGGATTAAAACCGTCTTATCTGGGTGCGCCCGAAAGTGACAGGGTTTCACAGGATTAGTTTTAATTCAATAAAAACATGGCAAATATCTTTGAGAAATATAATAAACTAGGATGTTTAATAGCAGTATGCATTACATTTTCAGCAGCAGCTCAAATGAAAACATTTCCGTTACAGGAAGTGAGATTAGGAGACGGACCCTTTAAAAAGGCACAAGATGTTGATCTTAAATATATGCTTGCCCTTAATACGGATAAACTTCTTGCGCCTTATTTAATTGATGCAGGTCTTCCGGTAAAGTCAGATCGTTACGGCAATTGGGAAAGTCTGGGTCTAGACGGTCATATTGCCGGACATTATTTATCGGCATTATCTATGATGTATGCTTCTACAGGAAATCCTGAGCTTAAAAGCAGATTAGATTACATGATTTCTGAATTAGGCAGATGTCAGGAAAAAAACGGAAATGGATATGTTGGCGGGATTCCGCAGGGAAAAGTTTTTTGGGACCGCATTCACAAAGGAGATATCGACGGAAGCAGTTTTGGATTAAACAATACCTGGGTTCCCATTTACAATATCCATAAACTTTTTGCAGGATTAAATGATGCTTATCAATACACAGGAAACCAGCAGGCAAAAGAAGTTTTAATAAAGCTGGGAGACTGGTTTATTGAAATGATAAAACCACTGAGTGACGATCAGATCCAGAAAATTTTAAAAACAGAACACGGAGGCATTAACGAGTCTTTTGCAGATTTATATCTTATTACGAAGGATAAAAAATATCTGGAAACAGCTCAAAAAATTTCCCAAAAGAGTTTTTTAGAATCTTTAATAAAGAAAGAAGATAAACTTACCGGACTTCATGCCAATACTCAAATTCCCAAAGTTATTGGTTTTGAAAAAATTGCTTCTATTTCAGCAGATAAAGAATGGTCAGAAGCAGTTACTTTTTTTTGGGATAATGTTACTCAAAAACGAAGCGTGGCTTTTGGCGGTAACAGTGTTTCAGAACATTTTAATCCTGTCAATGATTTCAGCGGTATGCTTAAGTCAAATGAAGGACCGGAAACCTGTAATTCCTATAACATGGAACGTCTCAGCAAAGCCTTATTTCTGGAAAAACAAGAAATGAATTATCTCGATTTCTACGAACGTACGCTTTACAATCATATATTGTCAAGCCAGCATCCGGAAAAAGGAGGTTTTGTTTATTTTACGCCCATTAGACCCAATCATTATCGGGTTTATTCACAGCCCGAAACCAGTATGTGGTGCTGTGTAGGATCTGGATTGGAGAATCATACAAAATATGGAGAATTAATTTACAGCCATTTTGATGAGGCAGTTTTTGTCAATCTCTTTATAGCATCAACCTTAAACTGGAATGAAAGAGGAATTGAATTCGAACAGCGTACAAAATTCCCTTATGAAAACAGCACCGAAATTATTCTAAATCTCAAAAAGGCAAAAACTTTTGATTTAAATATCCGCCGTCCAAAATGGGCAGAAAACTTTAAAGTATTCATCAACGATAAAGAGCAGAAAACAGAATTAAAACCATCGGGTTATATCATTCTTAAAAGAAAATGGAAATCAAAAGACCATGTACGTATTGAATTTGAAACGAAAACCCATTTAGAGCAATTGCCTGATGGTTCTAATTGGAGCGCTTTTGTGAACGGCCCAATTGTTTTAGCTGCCAAAACTTCTACAGAGGCATTAGACGGATTATTTGCAGATGACAGCCGTATGGGTCACGTCGCTTCGGGAAAATACATGCCAATGGATAAAGCTTATGCGCTTGTAGGCGAAAAAGCAAGTTATGTTTCCAGACTTAAAGAACTTGGCAATATGCGTTTTGCTTTGGATTCTTTAGAATTAGAACCTTTTTTTGAACTGCATGATGCACGTTATCAAATGTATTTCCAAACCTTTACTAAAGATGAATTTAAAGAAAAACAGGAAATACTGCGAGAACAGGAAATAAAAGAAATGACGCTTGAAGCGAATACCATAGATAAAATTAACTGCGGAGAACAACAGCCGGAAGTTGATCATTTGTATAGAGGAGAAAAAAGTAATTCAGGATATGATGACGGCCGATTTTGGAGAAATACCCAGTCTTATATTTCCTATCAAATGATAAACAAAAACAAATTAGGAAAGTTCCTTGATATAAGTATTTTAGATACAATTAGTCTCAATGATATTACTATAACGATCAACAGCAAACCAGCAGAAATAGTCTCTTTAGAAAATAAAAAAATCAGGCTCGATATTGCAAAACAAGACGTTATAGCAATTAAAATAACTGCTAAAGACGGAAAAGTAAGTCCTAAGTTTTACCAATTGCGAATCGTGAAAAATTAAAGGGAAAGTTTAAAAGTTCAGAAAATAAAACCATGAAAGTACTCTATAACCTATTAGCATTTTTTTTAATTCTTACCGGATCTAATGCGCAGGATAAAAAAGCACAAAACTCTGTAATTTTTGCAGATGTTCCTGATTTATCCATTATCAGGATCGGAAGTAATTATTATATGAGTAGTACCACGATGCACATGAATCCGGGCGTTCCTATAATGAAATCAAAAGATTTAATTAACTGGAAAATAATAAACTATGCGTATGATACTTTAGGAAGCGGTGATGAACTAAATCTGGATAATGGCAAAAACACTTACGGACGAGGTTCATGGGCAAGTAATATCAGATTTCATAATAATATGTTTTATGTAACCACTTTTGCCCAGACTACCGGAAAGACGTATGTATATACCACAAAAGATATCGAAAAAGGGCCGTGGAAAGAAATTAGTTTTAGTCCCGCGTATCACGATCACAGTATTTTGTTTGATGACGATAGCAGGGTTTACATGGTGTATGGAAATGGGAAACTTTTTATTAAAGAACTAAAATCAGATTTATCAGGAATAAAAGAAAACGGACTAGATCAGGTATTAATTGAAAATGCCAGCAGTCCGGCAGGAAATAACATTATGCTGGGAGCAGAAGGTTCTCAATTGTACAAGATAAACGGAAAGTATTATCTGTTTAACATTGTCTGGCCAAAAGACGGAATGCGCACAGTGCTTATTCACAGAGCCGATAAAATTACGGGACCGTGGGAAGGAAAGATTGGTTTACAGGATTTAGGTGTGGCACAAGGAGGTTTAATTGACACTCCAGACGGAAAATGGTTTTCGTACTTATTTAGAGATTATGGAGGCGTTGGCCGTATTCCATATTTTGTGCCTGTAAAATGGGTCGATGGGTGGCCTGTTTTGGGTGAAAATAATAAAGTGCCTCAATATCTTGATTTACCCGAAAGTAAAGGATTAATTCCGGGAATTGTGAATTCAGATGATTTCAGCCGAAAAAAGGAAGACAAAGATCTGCCTTTAGTCTGGCAGTGGAACCATAATCCTGATAATTCGTTATGGTCTGTTCAGGAAAGAAAAGGATACTTACGATTAAAAACCGCTTCTATAACAAACACTTTAACTCAGGCAAAAAATACGCTTACACAAAGAACTTTTGGACCAGAATGTTCAGGAACGACACTTTTGGAAGTTTCTCAAATGAAAGAAGGTGATTTTGCCGGACTCACTTTATTTCAAAAAGATTTTGGTTTAGTCGGCGTAAAAGCAGAAAACGGATCAAAAAGAATTGTCATGATTGAAACAGTAAACGGCATTTCAAAAGAGATTCAAAGCGTTCCTTTTTCCGGAAATAAAATCTATTTCAAAGCTTCATGCAATTTTAAAGACAAAACAGATTTAGGACGCTTTTACTACAGCCTTAACGGAAAAGAATGGATGAGAATAGGAAATGAAATAAAACTGCCTTACACGCTTCCTCATTTTATGGGCTACAGATTTGGTCTTTTTAATTATGCAGAGAAAAGCTTAGGAGGTTATGTCGATTTTGATTACTTCCATCTTGAGAACAAAAATTAAATGATAAACGAACAGCAGCATCTTTAATTCAAAAGAAAAAACATGAAAAATAATTATCTGTATCTTTTAAGTTTACTATGCTTTTTCAATTTAAACGCACAGCAGTATCCTTATAAAGATCCGTCGCTTAGTTCTAAAAAACGTGCAGAAGATTTAATTTCCCGATTAACGCTCGAAGAAAAAGCAGCTTTAATGTGCGATCAGAGTGATGCAATATCCCGATTAGGAATCAAAAAGTTTAACTGGTGGAGCGAGGCTTTGCATGGTTACGCCAATAACGATAATGTTACTGTTTTTCCTGAACCAATAGGTATGGCGGCATCGTTTGACGATCAATTGGTTTTTCGTGTATTTGATGCCGTTTCAGATGAAGGCCGTGCAAAATACAACCAATGGATACAAAACGGAAATGAAAACAAACGTTTTTTAAGCCTTTCGGTCTGGACGCCCAATGTAAATATCTTTAGAGACCCACGCTGGGGACGTGGACAGGAAACCTATGGTGAAGATCCTTATCTGACTTCCAGAATGGGAGTTTCGGTTGTAAAAGGACTTCAGGGACCAGCAGATGCAAAATACAGAAAGCTCTTGGCCTGCGCTAAACATTTTGCCGTTCATTCAGGACCTGAATGGAGCAGACATGAATTGAATCTCAATAATGTAAAGCCGCGTGAACTATACGAAACCTATCTGCCTGCATTTAAGGCATTAGTACAGGAAGCCGATGTAAGACAGGTAATGTGTGCCTATCAGCGATTAGACGATGAACCGTGCTGCAGCAACACCCGATTATTACAGCGTATTCTTCGCGATGAATGGGGATTTCAATATCTGGTAGTTTCAGACTGCGGTGCTGTTACTGATTTTTATACCACACATAAGGTTTCATCAGATGAGGTTCATGCCGCATCAAAAGCTGTATTGGCAGGAACTGATGTAGAATGTGTATGGGATAAATATCCGTTTAAAAAACTTCCGGAAGCCGTTGAGAAAGATTTAATCAAGGAAGAAGAAATTAATAAAAGTCTGCTTCGTGTTTTAATAGGCCGTTTTGATTTGGGCGAAATGGACGATGACTCGATTGTACCTTGGGCTCAAATTCCGGCAAGTGTGCTGAATAGTAAAGAACATCAGCAATTGGCTTTAGAAATGGCTCAAAAGTCAATGACACTTTTACAGAATAAAAATAATATACTGCCTTTAAATAAAAACGTAAATAAAATGGCAGTTATAGGTCCAAATGCTGATAACGAACCTATGTTATGGGGAAATTATAACGGAACTCCCAATAAAACCATTACCATTAAAAAAGGAATTGAGGGGAAACTGGCTGCAAATAAAGTCCTGTATGATAAATCTTGTGATTTAGTTGAAGACAAAGTAACAGAGACGTATTTTGATCAAATTTCTTTTGAAGGAAAAAAAGGAATGAAAGCAGTTTATTGGAATAACGCTGATAGAGAAGGAAACAGTGTTATTTCGCAGCAAATATTAAATCCTATAAAAATGACCACAGCAGGTCAGCATGAATTTGCTTCAGGAGTTAAACTAGAAGGATTCTCTGCAAAATATGAAGCCGAATTTACAGCAAAAAAAACTGAAAACCTTGTTTTTAAAACCGGAGCGACAGGTGCTTTTGAATTATTAGTTAACGGTAAATCGATCGCAAAGTATACCAACTGGCGTACTGTTCCGGGAAAAATCCCGTTTCCGGTTGAAGCAGGCATGAAATATAAAATCGAAATTCTTTTTGCACAATCCAATGATTGGCAGGCTAACTTAGAATTTGATTTTGGAAAAGAGTTTGATATCGACTTTAAAGCCTTGATTCAAAAATTAAAAGGCATTGACACCGTAATTTTTGCAGGAGGACTTTCGACTTTATTAGAAGGAGAAGAAATGCCTGTTTCTTTTCCCGGTTTTAAAGGAGGCGACAGAACCAACATTGAACTTCCTGCTGTGCAGAGAAAATGCTTAAAAGAACTTAAAGCAGCAGGTAAAAAAGTAATTTTTGTAAACTGTTCTGGATCTGCTATTGCTTTAACACCAGAAACAGAAAGCTGTGATGCTATTCTGCAGGCGTGGTATCCGGGAGAATCAGGAGGACAGGCTGTCGCCGATGTACTTTTTGGAGATTATAACCCTGCGGGGAAACTGCCAGTTTCATTTTATAAAAACTCAGATAAATTAGGCGACTTCGAAGATTATTCGCTTAAAGGGCGTACCTATCGTTATACCACAGATGTTTTGTTTCCTTTTGGTTTTGGCTTAAGCTATTCTAAATTCGATATTCAGGCAGGGAATCTAAGTAAAAGCAAAATAAAACCGAATGAAGATACACAGCTGAAATTTTCAATAAAAAACAGCAGTAAGCGCAGCGGAACAGAGATTGTTCAGGTGTATGTCCGAAAATTAAATGATACAGAAGGCCCGTTGAAAACATTAAAAGCTTTTAAACGAATTGAGCTAAAGGCAGGCGAAAAACAAAATGTTACAATCGATTTACCCGCATCTTCGTTTGAGTTTTATGATGCTAAAACCAGAGGAATGAATATAGCTTCCGGCGAATACGAAGTGTATTATGGAAACAGTTCGGATACTAAAGATTTAAAAACAGCCAAAGTGCTTATTCAGTAAATAAAAGACCGCCTCTTAAATTTCTTTATCAAATAAAAAAGTAATTAATCTACAGCGAATTATGAGTTTTAAATATGTTTTATGTTTATGTCTGTTTAGTTTTTTAAGCCTAAATGCACAATCAGTTATAAAAAGCCCCGACGGAAAACTTAAAGTTTCTCTTTTTGTTTCTAACGGCCAGCCTTTTTATAGTATTTCTTATAATGAAAAAACGTTTTTAGAAAAGTCGCCGCTTGGTCTTAAAACCAATATTGAAGATTTTACAAGCGGATTAGCATTAAAAACAAATCCGGTTCAAAATAAAATTAACGAAAACTACCAGCTTCCTAATATAAAAAACAGCAATGTTCATTATGAAGCCAATGAAGCTGTTTTATCTTTTACTAAAGAAAATAAAGCAGCGATTGACATTATTTTTAGAGTGAGCAATAACAATGCGGCTTTTAAATATAAAGTATATCCGCAAAAGGAAAGCCGTTCCTGCGTGGTAGAGGGAGAAGCTTCAGGTTTTCTTCTGCCGGAAGGCACAACAACATTTCTTTGTCCGCAGAGTAAACCCATGACCGGATTTGCCAGAACTATGCCCAGCTATGAAACCTCATATACATTAGACGAACCTATAGGAAAAAACGGTATTGGTGAAGGATATACATTTCCTTGTCTTTTTAAAGTGAATAATAACGGATGGGTTTTACTATCTGAAACTGGTGTAGACAGCGGTTATTGCGCCAGCAGATTAATAGGGCACGAAAAAGGATTGTACAGTATTGGTTTTCCAATGGCAGGAGAAAATAACGGAAGCGGAACAACAGCTCCCGGTATACCGCTTATTGGCGAAACGCCGTGGAGAACTATTACTGTGGGCGAAACTCTGAATCCTATTGTAGAAACTACAATTCCTTTTGATTTAGTGAAACCAAAATATGAAGCTTCAAAAGAATATAAATATACCAAAGGTTCGTGGAGCTGGATTATAAAAATGGATAACAATACTACGTTTCCGGTGCAGAAACAATATATAGATTTCAGTGCCAGCATGGGATATGAGACCATTTTAGTTGATGCACTTTGGGACACTCAGATAGGAAAAGATAAAATCGCCGAACTGGCACAATATGGAGTCGAAAAAGGTGTAGGCTTGTATTTATGGTACAATTCAAATGGATATTGGAACGATGCGCCTCAAGGACCAAGAGGAATGATGGATAACAGTATCATTCGCCGTAAGGAAATGGCGTGGTTAAAAGAAATTGGTATAAAAGGTATCAAAGTAGATTTTTTTGGCGGAGACAAACAAGTGACCATGAAACTGTATGAAGATATTTTGAATGATGCTAACGATTTTGGAATAATGGTTATTTTTCACGGCTGTACATTACCAAGAGGCTGGGAGCGTATGTATCCTAATTATGCTTCAAGTGAAGCGGTGTTAGCGAGTGAAAATCTGCATTTTGGACAAGCAAGCTGTGACAAAGAAGCGATGAACGCGTCGATACATCCATTTATTAGAAATACAGTAGGAAGTATGGATTTTGGCGGAAGCGCTCTAAACAAATTTTACAATAGTGACAATACTCCCAATAAAGGTTCAAAACGAATTACTTCAGATGTGTTTGCCTTGGCGACGGCCGTACTTTTTCAAAGCGGTGTACAGCATTTTGCACTGGCACCAAATAATTTAACTGATGCTCCGGATTGGGCAGTAAAGTTCATGAAAGAAGTTCCCACGACTTGGGACGAAGTTCGTTTTTTAGATGGATATCCGGGTAAATATGTTATTCTGGCCCGCACAAAAGGAACAAAGTGGTACATCGCAGGAGTTAATGCTCAAAAGGAAACCTTAAGCGTGAAATTAAAACTTCCAATGATGGTTTCTGATGCATCATTAACCTGTTATTTTGATGATGAAAAACTAAACGGAAAAGTAAAAACAGTACATCTTAAAAAGAACAAGGAAATAGAAATAAAAATTCCAGCCAACGGTGGAATACTAATAGTGAACTAAATTATAGAAAGAACATCTTCTGATATAATCAACCGAATATTGTGTTTTTATAAAATCAGCCATATATAGATTTTAATTTAAAAATCATTTTAAAATGTTTTCAAAGAAATGTTTTGCTGCTTTGTTTTTTATTATCAATAGTTTGTTTTCTCAAAATACATTTGAAAACTATCGATTTCGTCTGGTAGATAATACGACTTCAAAAAGCGGTATATATACCATTGCGAAGGATCAGTTTGGCATTATGTGGATGGGAACAAACGGTGCAGGATTGTATAAATATGACGGAATCAATTATATTGGTTATGAACAAGACTCCAAGCGAAATAATTCTATCAACAGCAATTTAATTTATACGGTTTATGTAGACAGGCAGAATCATTTGTGGGTGGGTACTGATGAAGGTTTATGCATATACAATCGCAATTTAGATACTTTTGAAAACATTGATCTTCGAAAAAAAGAAGACAAAGAAACTGTAGTTTCTGTAAAAAGTATCATAGAAGATAATAATGGCAACATTTTTTTAGGAACATTTAGTAATGGTCTGCTTAGGTTAGATACGAAAACACATGAAATTACAAGGTTTAAACTTGATACTCCAAATGTTTCAAATTATTTAATCAATTCTTTAGTAAAAGATAAAAAAGGCACTATTTATTTAGGTACTAATTCTGGACTAAAAGTAGTAGATCCTGTAAAAAATGAGGTCAAAAAAGTAATCCTTCCTAAAGACAATGATTTAATCTCAGGATCAATTGTATCTATGTTTTTTGACAGCAGTCAAAACCTATGGATTGGCAACGGATACAAAGGACTGGTAAAAGCCAATTTATATGCTGCGGTAAAACAAGCTGTCTCTTTTCCAATTACAAAAAAAAGAATCATGTGCATTCGCGAAGCAGATGATCACACCATTCTTTGTGCTACCGAAAATGACGGTTTAATTATTGTAGATGAACAGGGTGCTGTTCAAAAAAAATATGTAAACAGCAAATACAATAATCGCAGTCTGGGATCTAATTCTGTATGGTCTTTACTTGTAGACAAAGAAAAAAGAATCTGGCTGGGGTATTATAATAAAGGGTTGGGAGTTTTTGACCGGATAAACAGTAAGGTAAACGGAATAGAAAGTCTTCCCGGAAACCCGCAGTCGCTTCAAACCAATTGTGTTACCGGTATTGCCAAAGATCATCTGGGCCAGTTATGGATTTCTATGGAAGGGGGAGGCGTAGATATTTACAACCCCGAAACCAAAAACTTTAAACATATTACAAAATCAGACACCCGTTTTTATTCGGGATTAACAAATGACAATATCACAAAAGTTTTTATTGATCAAAAACAAAATATTTGGCTTGCCAGCTGGAACGAAGGAATCTTTTTTCTAAAAAAAGGAAGCAGTACTTTTATTAATTACAACACAAAAAATACTCCAGATCTAACCTCTGATAATATAATGAGTATTGCCGAAGATTCCAGAGGTGTAATATGGATTGGAACTTTTTCAAAAGGACTTCATTATTATACACCAGCTGACGGTAGTTTTCATCATTGCAATCAGAAATCTTTTTATGCAATTGGATTAGCAAATGCAGACATTCGGAAAGTCATGGTCGATTCTGATGATGAAGTCTGGGTTGGGTCTACAACCGGCTTATATAAAGTGAGCACTACCAATTTTATAACTTTTTCAGTAATGTCCCTAAGAGATAAAATGTCTGCAAAGCTTAAAAATCGTAAAAGCACCCATACTATCAATACTCTGTATCAAACTAAAAATAAAGAAATCTGGATTGGAACCGATGGTGCGGGATTGTTTACCTACAATAAAAAAAGGGAGGATCTAAAATGGTATATAGATTTTAACGGCCTTCAGGAAAAATCAATAGCTTCTATTGTAGAATCTAACGATGGTGCGATATGGTTAAGCGGCAAAAAGGGAATCAGCAGGCTGGACTTAAAGAGCAAAACAACAGTAAATTATTCTACCTATGATGGTTTACTGGGGAATGATTTTAACAACAATTCGGTATTAAAAGATGAAAACGGAATTCTTTATTTTGGAGGTTATGAAGGCTTAAATTATTTTGATCCTTCAAATTTGAAAAAAAGCCGAAAACAGCTTCCAATTTATTTCACAGACCTGAAGCTTTTTAATAAATCTGTAAAACCGCTGGAAAAAAACTCACCGCTTATAAAAGTGATATCAGAAACAAAAAAGATAATCCTTAAACATGATCAATCTGTTTTTACGATCGATTTTATTGGTATAAATTATTCTTTTCCCGCCAGAACAGAGTTTGCTTATTACTTAGAAGGTTTTGAAGATTCCTGGAACTATGTAGGCAGTAAACGCTCAGCAACCTACACAAATCTTGCACCCGGAAAATATATTTTTAAAGTTAAAGCTTCAGAAAAAAACGGAGTCTGGAGCCAAAAACCTTTAGAATTAAAAATTGAAATCCTGCCGCCCTGGTGGAAAACATCATTTGCCTATTTATTCTATTCTTTATTAGTATTAGCAGCAATTCATTTTGGCAATCAATATTATCAAAACAGGTTTAAACAAAAACAATTAATACAATTTGAAAAGAAAAAAGCAGCTCAAATTGAAAAATTAAATGATAAAAAGTTACAGTTCTTTACCAATATTTCACACGAGTTTAGAACACCGCTTACTTTAATTTTAAATCCCTTAGCCGATTTAATTAAAAATAACAGCACAGAACTTTCAAACGCTGTTTTGAATAAGCTGCAGACTATTCAAAAAAGTTCAGACAGACTTTCAAGATTAATCAACGAGCTGATGGATTTTAATCAGCTGCAGTTTAATAAAATGCCGCTCAAAGTACAGCAGTTAGAAGTAGTGGGTTTTACAAAAGACATTGTAAGTTATTTTGATGAAGAAGCCCTGAGCCGTGGTATTGACCTTAAATTTGAATCGGACAAGAAAACATTAAAAGACTGGATCGATCCTAAAATGTTCGAGAAAATTATTTTTAATGTAATATCAAATGCTTTTAAGGTTACTCCCGATAATGGAAGAATAACGGTAAAATTAGTAATGAATCAGGAATTGGTTTATTTTCCGTCATTGACTCCTGCCTACACAAATCCTTCTTTTTCGGTTATTGTTGAAGATACCGGCGCAGGATTGGACAAAAAAGATATTAAACGAATTTTTGATCGTTTTTATCAGGTAAATAATTTGAATAAAGCCTATTACGGAAGTACAGGAATAGGTCTGGAAGTAGTTCGCGGTTTTGTTGAACTCCACAAAGGAATTATTGAAGTCGAAAGTGTATTAGGAGCAGGCACCACTTTTAAATTAATATTTCCCACAGGAAAAGACTTTTTTAGTGAAAATGAAATACTGCATGAAGAATTAAAAAAGGAGAAAAAAATAAGTTTCACGCCCATAGTTGAAAAAGAAGAAATTCAATTACCGGAAGATCAGGAAAAACAAGACCGGGTGTATACTATTTTGATTGTTGAAGATAACACAGAACTTAGAAATTATCTAAAAAACGAACTTAAAAAAGAATATAAAGTACTGACTGCCGAAAATGGTCAGATTGGTTTAGAAACTGCTTTACAAAAACTGCCCGATTTGATTTTGACCGATGTAATTATGCCGGTTATGAATGGTTTAGAGTTGTGTAAAAGCATTAAAGCAGATTTAAAAACAAGCCATATTCCGTTAATGATGCTTTCGGCAAAAGCATTAATAAAAGATAAACTCGAAGGAATAGATTCTGGTGCAGATATGTATCTGAGTAAGCCATTTGACATGGATATTTTAAGATCCAGTCTGGTACAGCTGCTAAAAAGCAGGCAGATTATGTTTAATAAATTCTACAACGGCATTACGCCAAAGGCAAAAGAAAAAACGACTACGCTGGATAATGAATTTATAAAAACGGTGCTGCATTATATCAATGAAAATATTAACGAATATGAACTCAGCGTTGAGGTTCTGGCATCGAAGGTATTTTTAAGCCGAAGCCAGTTGTACCGAAAAATTAAAACACTTACAGGAGTTTCAGTAAATGAGTTTATACGCAATGTACGCTTAGAAAAAGCAAGAGAATTAATAGAACTGGGCAATGATAATATAACCGAGATTAGTATTAAAGTTGGTTTTAGTTCTCCTTCATATTTTACAAAATGTTATAAAGAAAAATACGGACAACTGCCTACTCATAATAAATAGTCAGTTTCTTTTTTAATTATTCCTAAAGACGGTTTTATACCGTCTTTTTTTCGCTCCAATAACAGATTTCTTTTTGGTATATGAAGGTTTTAATTGTTGAAAATCAGAATGATTAACGTCAGATTTCTTTTGAAGTAATTATCGAATAATTGCAATCAGCATCTTTTTTTATTTCATGCATAAAAAAAGAAACACATTATTATTAAAATCCTATTTCTGTTTTTTTTTAGTAAATGGCTTAATATCCGTTAATTAGGCGGTTTCTGTAGTTTTCATGCTACAAAATTGATAGTTTTTGCATCATTTTTAATAGGCAAAATTTAGGTTAAGCTTATATTTTTGGATTGTAAGAAAACTAAAACAACCCATAAAACAAGTATTAACAATTTTAAAAATTACAGTATGAAATGAACACTAACTTATTTATTGAATCCTTATTTGAATAAAAATTAGAAGAGGAGCAACAGCTTTTCAATTTTATAAGTAAGCCTGCAATAAATAAAAAAACTTTACAACCGAATAACTATTTAAACTAATCAAAAAACCAATTGAAATGATGTTAAAATTAAAATTTGCAATAATTACATTGCTAATAATCAGCAGTCATACTATAATGGCACAGTCTAAGACTATACATGGGGTGATTACAGATCCTTCGGGGTTTCCTCTCCCGGGTGCCGGTGTTAATGTAGAAGGTTCAAAAAACAGCACCTCTACAGATTTTGACGGAAAGTATACTTTAAAAGATGTTAACCCTACTGATAAAATTACCTTTTCGTTTGTAGGTTTGATTTCTCAAACAATTACAGTAGGAACAAGAAGCAATATTGATGTCACACTGGCATTATCCACACAAAATTTAAATGAAGTTATAGTAGGATACGGAACGCAAAAAAAAGCTAAAGTAACCGGAGCAATCTCTACAGTAGGCTCAAAAGATATTGCTGCAGTGCCCATTACAAATGCAGAATCGGCTTTACAGGGAAGAGCTGCCGGTGTTACTGTTGTAAATGGCGCACCGGGTTCTAATCCTACCGTTACCATTCGTGGTTTGGCTACTATGGGAAATAGCGCTCCTTTATACGTTATTGACGGAGTTTTGACAGGAAACCTTTCGGGACTGAGTCCTAATGATATCGAATCGATGTCTGTTTTAAAAGATGCTTCAACAACGGCTTTATACGGTTCAAAAGCTTTTAATGGAGTAATTATGGTAACCACAAAAAAAGGAAAAAAAGGACCAGGTCAGCTCACTTTTAGCACTTATGCCGGTTTTCAAACTATTACCAAAAGATATGATGTATTAAATACACAGCAATACCTGCAGTATGCTAAAGATCTGGGAAGTGATTTAACAGCAAGAGCAGCTGAATTTGGAAACATTAATACCAACTGGCAGGACCAGATTTTTCAAAGCGGTTTAATGCAGGATTATAATTTAAGTTTTTCAAATGGTACCGAAACTTCTACAGCCCGTTATTCTGCCGAATATTTAAAGCAGGAAGGAGCCGTTATTAATACAGGTTTTGAACGTTATTCTTTTAGAGCCAACAATACACAGGATATCGGCAGACTTAAAGTAGGAAGTAATATCGGAATATCTTTCAGTACAATCAATCCGGAACGCAGCTCAGGAGGAAGAACATTACTTGAACATGCAATAAAAATGGCGCCTTATTTACCGGTTTACAACGATGCTAGTTTAGGAGGTTATCAGGGACCAAGTGCTATTGACGGCAATGATGCAGAAAATCCTGTTCGTGTAGCAAATTTAGGCTATCAAAAAATAAACAATCTCTCAATAATAGGAAATATCTACGCTGAATTAGAGATTTTAAAAGGTTTAAAATTTAAATCACAAGTTTCATTGGATTACTATACAGGTAAAGATCATACATTCGTACCCAGCTACGCTGATGGTTCTTACCACAGACAGGCGTTTTCTACAACAAATGAAACCAACTCGCAAGGACAGACTATTGTTTACGATAACAGTTTAACATACAAGACTACTTTTGCTGCAAAACACAATTTAGAACTCTTAGGTGTTATAACTAAAATTGACGGAAAGTCACAAAATCTGGTAGCAGGAAGCCGTTACAATATTTCAGACGAAATTGATCAGCTGCGATATAATGAAGGAAATTTAAGTTCTGCAAATTACGTAGAAAAGAACATTGGATATATTGCCCGTATCAATTATGATTATGATGATAAATACCTGCTGGCTGTTTCCGGACGCCGTGATGCTTCTTCTCGTTTTGGAGCTAATAACCGCTGGGGAAATTTCTATTCAATAGCGGCAGGATGGAATATAGCCAAAGAAAGTTTTATGGAAAATTCTATTTTCAGCACTTTAAAACTTAGAGCAAGTACAGGAACAACCGGAAATGACAGAATAGACAATTACCAATACGCAGCTACATTGCTTGCTGATTATAATTACCCAATTGCAGGCGGAAATGCACCGGGAGTATCTCTTGGAGTTGCTTCAAATCCTGATTTGAAATGGGAGTCTAAAAAGGATAGAAACATAGGTGTAGATTTTGGTTTGTTTGACGATCAATTTACAGGATCTTTTGAATATTTTAATAATAAAAGCAGTGACATCCTTTTTGCAGTTCCTTTAGCAGCTTCTGTTGGATCTGCCGGAGGCGGAACTCAAATTCAAAATATTGCCGATGTAAAAGTATCCGGATATGAAATCAGTTTAAGTTACAATGACAGAAAAGGAGATTTTACATGGTCTGCTACTGCGAATTTAGGAACAAGTAAAAATGAAGTAACAAGTTTAGCACCGGGAGTTACAAGTGTATTGGGAGGTCCAACTGCAAGAGCAGGTCTAGAGAATTTTTCAAGACTTGAAGTAGGCCAGCCGTTGTTTTACTTTTATGGTTACCAGACAAATGGAATTTATCAAAACCAGGCAGAAGTAGATGCTGTTTTTGGACCGGGGCAGACAAATATACAGCCGGGTGATATTAAAATTGTGGATCGTGACGGTAATAAAGTTATCAATTCAAACGACAAAACCAATATTGGAAATCCATATCCTGATTTTACATATGGTTTAAATATTACAGCAGCTTATAAAAAGTTTGATTTTAACTGTTTCATTACAGGAGTTCAGGGGAATGATATTTACAATGCCAACACTTTTGACTTAAAAGGAATGAATCGTTTGTTTAATGCCAGTACTGATGTTTTAGACAGAGCAATAGTTGCGAATGGAGTCGTTACAAATCCATCGGCAACTCTGCCTAGAGCGCAGGGAGCAGATATTAACTGGTCTTCAGCAAACCAGCGCTATATTGAAGATGGTTCTTATACGAGATTAAAAAATATCACATTAGGATATACCTTATCAGGAGAAACATTTGATAATCATTTTTCAAATATAAGATTCTATGTAAGCGGTCAAAACCTTATTACTATTACGAAGTATACAGGGTTAGATCCTGAAATTGCACGTGCAGATGGAAACGCAAATTCTGCAGGTATCGACTTAGGAAGATATCCACAGCCTAAATCAGTAATTTTTGGACTTGATGTTAAATTTTAATTTATAAGATGATGAAAAAAATAAAATATATAGTTGCAGCATTGTTGGGAGTTTTTGCAATGCAGTCATGCGACACTGCGGAATTAGAATTAAAAAATCCAAATACGCTTTCGCCCGACACTTTCTTTAAAACTGCAGCGCAGGTAGAATCTTCTGTAAATGCTGCGTATGCAAATTTGCAGACTAGAGGACTTTATGCCCGAAACCTTGCTTTTGCAATGGATCTTATGGGGCAGGATGCAGCAGGAAATCCGCAGTTAGAAGGTAATAAAAAACCTTTTCAGGATTTTTCTTTTAATGCCGGAAATGATATTATTCAGTACTATTGGGAATCTTGCTTTTTGGGAATTTCCAGAGCTAATTTTGTACTGGATAATGCAGATAAGATTAATGCTCTGCCAGATTCAGTTTTATCACAAGAGAGAAAAAATAAATTTTTAGGAGAAGCACATTTTTTAAGAGCTTATTATTATTTCCTTTTAGTAAATCGTTTTGGGGATTTACCAATTTATAAAACCGGAACTATTGTAGGCGCGGCAAGAAGCCCTAAAGCAGAAGTTTATAATTTGATTAGAGCAGATTTTGAATTTGCTTCTCAAAACCTTCTTTCTAAGAGCGGTGAACAAGCAGGAAGAGCCACAAAAGAAGCCGCTTATGCTTATCTGGGTAAAGTATTACTTTATGAAAAAAAATACGATCTGGCTTTAGCCGCTTTAAACAATGTTACAGGATTCAGCCTTGAAGATAAAGGCAGTTTTTACAACAACTTCATGGAAGAAACAGAACATGGAAAAGAATCTGTTTTTGAAATTGAATTTAATGAAAACAACGGAACTGGCAACAAATGGGATGATGCAGGAAATAGCGGCGGAACCGGTTTTGCCGAGTCAACTCTTAGAGGACAGGAATACGGTAATTTGAGCTGGTTTAATGTGTATCCGCCAGATGCGCTGCTGGATTCTTATGAGGCTGGGGATTTACGTTTTGATGATACTTTTTATGTTCCGGGTTCAAAATATTTAAAAGGAACCCTAACTATGACAGCGCAAAATTTTAATACATCTGCAGGACTTAGAAGAGCAGGCTGGAAAAAATACCAGAATTATTATAAAAAAGAGGATGAAGCCACACAATCGAGTATCAACTTCAAAGTTATGCGTTATTCAGATGTACTGCTTATGAAAGCAGAATGTGAAAACCAAAGAGACGGAGGTTCACAAACTGCCGCCATTGCCTATATCACACAAGTAAGAGATCGTGCAGGTTTAACAACTGCCATTGCTCCAACAAAAGAGGCTGTTTTTGCAGCAATTGTGCATGAACGTAAAGTAGAATTTGCAGGAGAGCAAAGCCGTTTTGATGATATTATCAGATGGGGCATTGCGAGTACAGAATTAGCAGGAACAGGTTTTCAGGCTGGTAAAAATGAATTATGGCCAATTCCAAACAGAGAAACATCTTCTAATCCAAATATAAAACCAAGCGATAACAATCCTGGTTATTAATGATTAAATTATGTTAGATTGAGTTAAGTAAGTTAGTATTTAGGTAAACAGCGCATTTTAATGCGCTGTTTATTTTTTTAGTAAGGATGGGGAAAGTTAAAAGTCGAAAGTCTGCAATCTACAATCTGCAATCTAAAATCTAAATTTCCTCATGATTATCGTCTTTCTTTCAAATCAGTTTCAATTTGAATTTCCATTTTTTTATCTATTACATAAAAGCATAATAGAACAGCGCTAATAATAAATATAAAGCCCGGATAAATACTTATTGAAAGTTTAATTCCTTCTACCGCTGCAGGGACCTGATTAACTTCTTCGGCTACATAACCATATTTAGAAAGAAAAGCCGCGCCTAACGCACTGCCAATACTAATGCCAATTTTTAATCCAAATATCATGGCCGAAAAAATGACAGCGGTCGCTCTTCGGTTGTTTTTCCATTCACTGTAATCAGCTACATCAGCAATCATTGCCCATAAAAGCGGGATAGTCACTCCATAAATAAATCCATGAAGTAATTGAGTCAAAAATACCATAGCAACAGCTGATCTGCTGTAGAAATTAAATGCCAGCAGACTTAACGCAGATAAAAAAATGAAAGTAATATAAACGTTTCTTTTGCCAAAAGCATCAGCAAGAGGTTTTGAAAACATAATTCCGAAAATCATAAAAATAATTCCTCCGGCATTAAAAAGGCTGAATGCAGATGTCGGTGCATCCTTCGGCCAGTGAAAATCTATAAAACCCATTGCCGTTAAAGAATGATTCAAATGTTCGATAAATGCTGTAAAGCCAATATCATGTAAAAAAATAATTTGGGCATCCGGATCTAAATAATATTTAAAGTAGAAAACATACATACCGCCTTTTAAAGATAAAGTGATAAATACCAGAATAGTAACCAATAACATAACCAGCCACGGACCGTTTTTAGATAAATCTATAAAATCCTGCTTAACGGTAGATTCCTGATTTTTTGCCGGAATGATTCTTTCTTTGGTAGTAAAAAAAGTAACCAGAAAACAAATCACTCCAATAACAGCAAATAGTATCATGGCATTTTTAAAACCAACAGCTTTATCGCCATTTCCTAAAATTAAAACAAAAGGCAGTAAAAGTGACTGAACTATAAATTGGGCGATCATTACAGCAACAAAACGATAGGAGGAAAGACTGTTTCGTTCTTTCATGTCGCCTGTCAAAACACCGCTTAAAGCTACATAAGGTAAATTGTTTGCAGAGTAAATTAATACAAGGAAGAAATAAGTCAGCAGGGCATAGGTTATCTTTCCAGATATTCCAAAATCCGGACTTAAAAAAGAAAGAACAGCAGCAATTCCAAAAGGTAAAGAAGTCCATAAAATCCAGGGTCTGAATTTCCCCCAGCGCGTTTGAGTACGATCTGCGATAACTCCCATAATGATATTAAAAAAAGCACCAATAAAACCGCCCGTAAAAATAATTACACTAGCTGTCCCGGCAGGAATTTTATATACATCTGTGTAAAAGAAAGCCAAAAATGTAAGCAGAGTCTGGAAAATCAAATTCGCTGCAAAATCACCTAAACCGTAACCTATTTTTTCCAGTACAGAAAGTTTCTTCAATGTAGTATTCATAAATATATCAAGTGCTTTTTTATTGGCTTTTATTTTACCATTTTAATTGCTTTAAAGTGTTTTTTATCAAATGAATAAACACTTTATCTCATTCCTTATATAGAGAACGCTATTGTAAAAATAGCCTGAAAGTTGAAATAAGTGTATCATTTTTGAAGCCTATAATAACATTTTTGAAGCATGAGTTTGTTTCAGTAAAACTATCGAATATAAATGCTTGTTTTTGTTTGAGAAATTGAAAAATATAATTTTTAAAACTCAAACTTTTATTTGAATAAAATGAAAATTCTTTTTTCAATATTCAAAAATTTAAATATAATTACACAACCAGTTGTTTTTATTTGGTTTTTATTTATTTTGATATGGACTTTTAAATTGTATTATGTTGATAAATAGTTGTTAATATGTGTTTTTTGATCATTTATATTTTTTGCGAGTTCTTTAATAAAAACAATAAAACTCATTTTAATCATTATTTTTAAATTGCAAATTATTCATGTTGTTGCGTATTATTTGTTTTTTGTTCTTTAATAATGAATATATGTTTTTTAAATTAGATATTTTTTGAATAATTAGCATAAAATTAAATTACAATCGGTTGCGTATTCATTGTTTTTGATTATATTTGTTATAAATACACTTATAAATAAAGCTGAGAACCTGAACGCAATACAATAGCTTTATTATAGAGTTGAGTTATGTTAGTTAGTTTTTCAAAAAGTCGAAAGTTTAAGCGCTTTCGGCTTTTTTTAGGATAAAAGAAAATCAAAAACCAAAAAATATGACAGTACATCATAATATTACAAATGGATACCTGAGTAAAATACGTCTTCTGCTATTGATTTTTGCTTTGATTGTTCCGGGATTAGTTATTAGCCAGAATAAAAAGAAAACAGATAGAGAACTCAAAAAGCCTCAATACCGTAATCTTTTTAAGGAAGCAGGTTACAGCCAGAATGATATTGATAAGAAATTAACCAAAGCGTATTATGATATTTTTGAAGGACCCAATAAAGTTTATTTTGAAGAAGGAGATTCTTTAGGATACGTTTCTGATGTTAAAAACAAAGATGCCCGTACCGAAGGCATGTCCTACGGAATGATGGTTGCCGTTCAATTCAATAAAAAGAATGTTTTTGATCGTCTCTGGCGATGGTCGGTAAAATATATGCAGCATCAGGACGGACCAAGAGAAGGATACTTTGCATGGAGTGTCAATCCGCAGACGAAAAAACAGAATTCTGCCGGTTCTGCTTCAGACGGCGAATTGTATTATATAACCAGTCTGCTTTTTGCTTCTAATAAATGGGGCAATGATACAGGAATTAATTACTATAAAGAAGCCAGAAGAATTTTAGATGCCATGTGGAAAAAAGACGGCACCGGAAATATCTATAATATTATAAATACGGAACACAAACAGATTTCCTTTGTACCGGAAGGCGGCGGTTACAACTGGACAGATCCTTCTTATCATGTTCCTGCTTTTTACGAAATATGGGCATTGTACGCCAAAGACGGTCACGAACAGTTTTATAAAGAATGTGCTGATGTCTCACGTAAATTTTTGCACAAAGCCTGCCATCCTGTAACAGGTCTGACTTCAGATTATACTGAGTTTAGCGGCGAACCGCATCCAACTCCGTGGCTTCCTCCCGGATTTCGTTATGATTCGTGGCGCGTTCCTATGAACATCGCAATGGATTATACCTGGTATGGAAAAGACAAAGAATGGCAGGAAGATTATGCGAAGCGATTCCAAAATTTCCTGAGGTCAAAAGGATTAGAAACTTATGAAGATCAGTTTAACCTGGATGGTTCTACTCCAGAATTTATTCTTCAGGCAGGTCCGGTTAAAAAGCTGAGACATTCAATTGGTTTAGTAGGAACAGCTGCCACAGCATCATTAGTAAATAAAGATAAAGCAAGTATAGATTTTGTTCATGCGGTTTGGAATGCGAAATTAGAACCTTATGAAGACGGTTACTTTGATCCGTATTATGATGGATTAATGTACCTTTTTAGTTTAATGCATCTGAGCGGAAATTACCAAATTATAGTCCCAAAAGGTTAACTGCTTTTTTTATTGTGAAGCAAGTTTTACACGCACAAATCTGGCTTAATCTTTACTGAAAAAAGGCAGACTTTTCAGCTTCTAATTTCTGTTTTTCTGCATCAATTTTTTCATAATAACGTAAAATACAACATCTATGCTATTAACTGCCTCAAATGTAGTATTCTGTTGTATTATATAGAGTTATTTTTATTATTTAATAAATATTAACATCTAAACCACAAATTATGAGAAAGTTAAACAGTATTACATTATTGATGGCATGTGTCTTAGGATTTTGTTCCTGCGCTGAAAATTCTGTAACAGAAAAAACATCAGAAGAGATGAGTACAAATGGAAGTACTAAAAAAATAGCCGGAGCTCCCTGGGTAAAACAATTTGAAGATACCTTTGATGTAGGCTCGAATTTGTCACAATGGACAAAAGAACAACGTGCCGATTACAATTCCTGGTATTGTGACTATGCCAGTTCTGTACCTACAACACAATGGCGCGATGGAAGACAATGTTTGGAAATTAAGACTACAAAATTAAGCACGTACAAGTACCAATCTGGTTTTATTACTTCTAATTACCAATACAAACCGGAAAATAATACAGAGTATATGCTTTCGGCTAATATTAAATTAATAGCGATGGATGGCGGGACTTATAAGTCTTTTAAGGATACTTATGGTGCGTGGCCGGCTTTTTGGTCTGTACAAGGAAATGGCTGGCCTACAAAAGGAGAAATCGATATTATGGAAGGTTATTCTTTTGCGCCTAATGCAAGTCGTTTTACTTCGAACATTTTTTACGGCACTACTGTTGGAAACAATTCATTAGGAAATTCTGCTGAAAGAAATTATCCTGCTAATTTTAATATAGACGCAAATAACGGATGGCACTTATATGAATCTTTTTGGAAAATGCAAAACAACGTAGTTACCGTAACCATTAAGGTTGATAATGTAACAGTTGCCACGTATACAAACAGCAGTGTGTCGAATTTGAATTTTAATAATTTTGGCACACATGCTATTATTTTTAATGTAAATGTAGGTTCAAAAGATTCGAATTTTATAGATCCGAATAAACTAAACTTATTTTCAACTGTAATGATGTGGGTAGATGATGTTACGGTTTACAAAAGACCAATTTAATATTGCCATTTTAAGAGTCAATTTTAACACATAGAGACATAGATCCCGAAGCCTTAAAAAAGGCGTTTCACTTATTTAAAATAAACATAGGGGCTATTTGTTAGAAAAATAACTCATAAATCACGATCAAATAAAAAAGCCTGCGAAATCTATGTTTCACAGGCTTTTATTTTATTAGATAATCTTCAGATTTAATCTAAACCTTCTAAAAATCCGGTATGTGAACTTTTGACTGCAAAATTAGAATCGTACAATAAAGGCCAGTCATTTCCTGGATGATTCAGTTCAGTGCTGTACGGAATCCATGATTCATTATCTTTCATTCCCCAAATAGTTAAGGCGTATTTATTTGCTGCCGGAAGCGCATTATAAATTTTTACCATTTCTTTATATTTTGCTTTTTGAGCCAGTCTTCTTTCGTTTGTAAAATTAGAAATATCATTAAATTGGTTTACTTGTATATCCAATTCCGAAACATGAATTTTTAAACCTTTTGCCACCGCTCTGTTTAGATCTGTTTCTATCTGTGCTTTGGTTGGGCTCAAATAAGTGTTGTGCATTTGAAAACCAACACCGTCAATAACTTTTGCAGTTTTTAAATCCTCTAAAATAGCAAACACTTTATCTTGTTTTGCAATATTAGTTGACGTAGCATAATCATTATAGAATAACAATAACGAAGTGTCACCAGCCGCTATTGCAGCATTTCTGGCCCATTGAAAACAGTCTTTTACATAGTTTGGTCCCATTCGCTGCAAGAAAATTGTATTTCTCATAGCACCGCCGTTATCATCAACAGCTTCGTTAACCACATCCCATGATTTTACTTTTCCTGCATAATGTGTAACCACATCTGTAATGTATTTTTTTACTTCTGCAGCAAACTCAGCATCAGTACCAGAGAAATCTTTCAGCCATTGCGGCACTGCATTATGCCATACTAAAGCATGACCGTGCACATTGATGTTATTGGTATTTCCATACGCTACAATTTTATCAGCCACGGTCCAGTTGTAAACACCGCTTGCTGTCGAAATTTGATCCATTTTCATTTCGTATTCTGCAGAAATACTGCTGAATTCATTTCTCAGGATAACATCATAAGGCGTTCCGTTTGTAAGTTGTGAAGCTTTTATTGCCATACCTACAAAAAACGGGTTCGCTAATTTATTTACTTTAATCTTTAAAAAAGTTGGATCTTCAGGAATGCCGTTAGAGCCGGTAGTAACCACACTAATCACATTTGAATAATCGGAAATTTGGGCTTCTGTCTTAGCTCTCACTCGGTAATAATATTGTGTTCCACCGGTTAATCCAGTTACAACTTCATTTAAATCAGTAACTTCTTTTGAATTGTAATTAGGAAGAATAGTGGTAAAATCTTCGCTGGTTGAAACATCTAAAAGATAACTTTTTGAATGGGAAACATAATTCCATTTTGCTTTAAAACCGTTATCATTTACATCTTTTGGAGCGTTGGCAACTGGTGTTTCCAGAATTTCAGCGGCGTCGTTATCGTCCTTTGAGCACGCATTTAGAAAAAAGACGACGCTTATGAGCATTAATAAAAATTTACTTTTCATACTGTTTTTTTATTATAGAATATTCTCTATTGTTAAGATGAATACTCTGATTTATAGTTTCTGTTTTTTTATTATATAACACATTGGTTGTAATTACTTTATTCGTTTTTCTAGAATCATAAAAAAATAAACACATAGAAACATAGATTACAAAGCCCTAAAAAAGGCGTTTCACTTATTGAAAATAAACATAGTGCGCTATGTGTTAGAAACATGTTTCTTTTTATAGTCTTTTTCAAGAAATAAAAGCTATGTTTCTATGTGTTAACATAATTATACCAATGGGGTTATATAGTTTACTTTATAAAAGAGGCTGTTTTGACCACAGCCTCTTTTTAATTTAAAATAAATTATTGATAACGAATTTTAATATTATCAAATTTAATGGCACTTGGATTAGGTGAATCTCCCTGAGCCACTCCAACTTTAATTTCGTTAATTTTAGAAGGATTTAACGTTGCAGCTGTATTAGATCCAAAACCGTAATTATCTTTAAAATCAGCAATTGAAATGGTTTTTGTAGCCCAGTTTACATCGGTGATTTTAAAGTTATATCCATAGTTTACGCCGTCGATAGTATTTAACTGGATTGCAAAATTAGCTCCAACAACATTTGCACTTACATCAATATCGATAAAAGCTTTTGTTGCATCTGTATTAGAAGCACTTAAGAAACTGGCTCCGCCGCCGCCACTGCTTCCGTTATAACCATTTGCATTTGAACCGCCCCAGACTAATGTGGTGTAATTTCCTGTTGGACCGCCTGCTGTAGCGGTATTAAAACTTTCTATATCGCCGTAAGAAGTCCATTCTGTTCTGGCGCCATTTCCGTCAAAATCAGATACTAAAACGATTGTTGCAAAATCGATTGTTTTCTTTGCGGTACCGCCCGGCGTAGTAATGGCAAGTTCTGATCCTGAAACGGCATTTGCAGGTAAACCAATAACAATAGAAGAAGATGATTTTACAGTATAACTTACCGCTTTTCCGCCTAAGGTAACTGATGAAATATTATAAAACCATGTTCCTTCAATTTCCAATGGAAATCCCGGAGTTGCTGCTGCCGGAATTGTTTTTGTAATTGTTGGATCAGGTTGTAAAATTTCAATATTCTTAGTTACTGAACCAGATGCGGTTGTAAATGTAATGGGCTGAACACCAAATCTGCTTCCTAATTTTTCATCAAAAGGAATAGTGAAAATAAACGATTTATCTGAATTATAGTTGGGATTGAAAGTGATGTTAATAGTATTGTCCAGCGTAATCTTTTTTAATCCCTGCAAACCATTGCCTTCAACTCTGACTTTGTTTTGAGGAAACGCCTGATTAAGTAAATCTCCGGGTTCAGCAACCATAGCTTCTACGTTTGCAGTAACCGCATCGTCATTTTGGCAGGCTGTAAAAGAAGCCAGTGCCAAAAGAATCAGAATTCTATATTTTATTTTATTGATCATGGTATAAGTTAGTTAAAGTTAAATGGAACCGGAGGTTCTAATAATGATGGATTAGTATCAATAGCAGACTGTGGTAACGGCAGTTCAAAATAATTGCTTCCCGGAGTTATCTTTCTTGAAATCAATTCTGTTCTGGCATCATCAGAATAAAAACCAACTTCCTGCTGTGAAATAATGGCTGTTGCTTCAGCCAGTCCGCGGCGTTTTAGGTCAAAGAAATATTGTCCTTCCAATGCAAATTCAACTCTTCTTTCGTTAAACAATTCATCTCTTGTTAATACTGTTTTAGCCGGCAGTCCTGCTCTTGCTCTTACTTCATTAAAAGAACTTAAAGCAGATGCAGAAGTTGTAGAACCAGCCCCGGCCAAAATTGCCTCAGAATTCATTAATAGAATATCAGAATATCTTAAAATGATGGTGTTTTGTGAAGTTCTCATAAAGAATACATCGTTTCTTTCTGCGGCAGAACCTACAATGTATTTTCTGAAATTAGCCGCTGTAGAAGAGTATATTTTTTTATACGTAAATCCGCCTTGATTTTTTAATAATTCAGGATAGAAGTCACCATCTGTCATGATTGTGCTTTTCTTTCTGGTATCTTTTGGTTCAAATCCATTTTGTAATGAGATAGAAGGAAGGTAAACTCCCCATCCGTCACCACCGCCTGTAATTCCTGTACCTCCCGGAACGATATATGCCTGATTGGTATTTTGTGTTCCCCATTCTGTTGCAATAGCTTTCCATTGCAGGGCAAACATACTTTCGGCACTGTTATTATTTTCCGGACTGCTGAATAAGTTTCCGTAATCCTGAATTAAAATATATTGGTTACCAATAATTTTTTGGGTTAAAGCAGCACATTCTCCATATTCATTTAATGTCAAGTGTACTTTTGCCAAAATTCCCATTGCTGCATATTTGGTCACATATCCTTTTTTTGCGGCTCTTTCTGGTAAATTTTCAACGGCATATTCTAAGTCTTGTTTGATGAATTTATAAACATCAGAAACAAGATTTCTTTTTGGCTGTGCTGCAGAACCTGCTTTGTTAATGATTGGCACAGCTCCAAAAGTTCTTACCAGATAGAAATAAGCATTTGCTCTCATGAATCTTGATATAGCGATAGCATTTTTATAGGATGCTTCCGGCAGTTCGCTTTTTCTGTCCTCAACTAAACTCATTAAATTATTAGATTGATCGATAACCGAAAACAATGAAACATATCCTTCTGTCAGAATTGGATTTTGTGACGTTACCTGAGCATCTTTAAACTGAGCATATGCACCATCAAAAGTAAAAGCATTACCGGCGTACATGTCTCCAACAGCAATCAGGAATTTATCATTAAAGGTAAACCACGGTTTAAAATACAAACTCTCGGCAATTCCGTCAAAAGCCATAACGCCTTCAGGTAAATCGCCTGGTGTTAATTGATTTTCAGAGGGTGCATCCAAAAAATCATCTGAACAAGAAAATAAAGACAGCAATGGTATCAGCATTCCCATCATAAAAAGTTTAAAAAGTTTTTTCATAACTATTTTTTTATGTTAATGATTATGAATCATTAAGTTAAATGTGTTTTTTATCAATCTTAGAATTCTAAATTCACTCCTGCAGAAATTGTTCTTGGTACTGGGTAACGTCCTAAATCAATTCCGCTCAAGGTTATATTCTGGTCTAAATTTCCAAGGGCAGGGTCAAAGCCGCTATATTTTGTAAACGTGTATAAATTTTGAACGTTTACATACAATCTTACTTTAGAGATAAAAGAGTTATCGAATATTTTGCTTGGTAAATCGTAGCTCAACGAAACATTTTGAATTCTTAAGTAAGAACCATCTTCAACAAATCGATTCGAAATTCTTCCGTTACCATTTGGATCATTAAGAGTAATTCTCGGCACATCAGTATTTTCGTTTACACCAGGTTCAAAAGCATGTATTGCCTGAGTGCTGACATTTCCAAATCTATCGCCAAATCCCGGATAAATTCCGTCAATGTAATGACGTGTAAAATTGTAGATCTGGTTGCCTTGGCTTCCTGTTAAAACTATTCCAAGATTGAAGCTTTTGTATCTAAAGTTATTGGTAACAGCATAGGTAAAATCAGGAATAGCATCTCCAATAGCAGTCTGGTCTTTACTGTCAATTTTTCCGTCGCCGTTAAGATCCTTAAAACGAATATCTCCAATTCCTGTTCCTGCTTCCTGAACTGGTCCTGCAGCTAATTCTGCAGCGTTTTTAAATAAACCATCGGTTACATAACCGTAAAATTGTCCTACCGGCTGTCCTTCTGTAGTTCTGGTAACGTTGTATAAATCGAATTGAACTTTTCCTAATAACGATTTACCTTCACCTTGAAAACGAGTCAGCTCGTTATTGTATTTTGAAAAAATGATAGTAGTGTCCCAGTTAAAATTTTCGGTTGCAATATTTCTTGTATTCAAAGTAAGTTCGATACCTTTTGTTACAATTTCACCCGTATTCAGGTAATAATTAAGGGCACTTTGATTTGATTCGTCATTGATTTGTTTGGTTAAGAAATCAGATGAGTTTTTAACATAATAATCAAAATCTAATTTTACTCTATTGTTAAGCATTGCCAATTCGAAACCAGTATTGAATGATTTAAGAGATTCCCATTTTATATTTGGGTTTCCTAAATTGTCAATTGTCGGCGATACACCTCCAAACGGAGAAGAAAGCAATGACAAGATAGTCTGGTATCTGTTTGCCGGAATGTTTTGATTTCCAACTGTACCATAACCTGCTCTGAATTTTAAGTAATTGATGCTGTTTGATAAAGGTTCAAAAAACTTTTCGTTACTAACTGTCCATCCTCCTGAAAAAGATGGGAAATAACCCCATTTATTATTAGGTCCAAAGTTGGATGAAGCATCAGCTCTTATTGAGGCAGAGAAAGAATATCTATCAGAGAAACTATAATTTAACCTTGAAATATAAGAAGTCATTGACCATCTGCCAGAACCATTTCCGTTTACTGCCGTATCAATATCACCAATATTTAAATTTGTGAAATTTTTGTTTAAAAATTCACCTGATCTGTAACCGCTTAAATATTCATAACGGCTTTCCTGCGCTTCCTGACCTAATAAGAAAGTAAAATTGTGTTTCTCGCCGATAGTTTTATTGTACGTCAAATAGTTTTTGATGTTCCAATAATAACTTTGATCCTGCTGTTTGAATGATTTGTTTAAAAGTTCATTTACGTTTCCTAAAGTATATTTAGGGGCAAAAGTGCTGCTTTTTGCAAAATTTAAATCATATCCTAATTCAGTTCTAAAAACTAATCCTTTTATCAGCGTAAAATCGGCAAATAAATTTCCGTTAATTTTAAATCTTTCGGTAGTCGAATTATTGTATTCAGACAAAGCGATTGGGTTAGTTGCCTCATTTGCCGAAGATCCTAAACCGCTTG
The DNA here is from genome assembly GCF_028736135.1 of Flavobacterium sp. KACC 22758. Taxonomy (NCBI): domain Bacteria; kingdom Pseudomonadati; phylum Bacteroidota; class Flavobacteriia; order Flavobacteriales; family Flavobacteriaceae; genus Flavobacterium; species Flavobacterium sp. KACC 22758. The sequence continues at coordinate 2,970,219 of NZ_CP117878.1, read as the reverse complement.
TTGGTCCCGCATAAGAACCATCTGGAGTTCTAACCGGTAACTCTGGAGATTGTCTTAAAGCGTTCATAACCAATCCGCCTCTGTCATCGTTTCGTACGACTTGCTGAGACGATTTACTAACTGATAGGTTGTTTCCAATTTTAAGCCAGGATTTTACATTAGAATCAACGTTTAATCGCATAGATAATCTGTTGAAATCTGAGTTTAAAACAATTCCTTCCTGATCAAAATAGTTTAAAGAGGTATAATAACGTGTTCCTTCTTTTTCACCTGAAAATGACAGCTGATGATTGTACATGGTAGCAGTTCTAAAAAGTTCATCCTGCCAGTTTGTTCCATTGCCTAATAAATTAGGTTTTTGATATTGATACGGAACAGGCTCACCATTTAATTTATAAATTTTTGCCTGATATGCGGCGTATTCAGGCAGGTTTAAAACATCAACGGTATTTCTTATTTCCTGAGTTCCTAAATAAGTTTCGTATGTAAATTTTGATTTTCCTTTTTTCCCTTTTTTGGTTGTAATCAAAACGACTCCGTTTGCACCATTTGCACCATAAATGGCAGTTGCCGATGCATCTTTTAAAATGTCAATAGTTTCAATATCTGAAATATTCAAACCAGACAAAGCTGAATTTTTAGTTTGTCCGTTTCCTCCGCCTAAAGCACTGAATGAAAATGTGTCGTTGTTTTTATCAGCAAAAACCGGAGTTCCGTCAATAACATACAAAGGTTCATTTCCGTTAATAGACGTAATCCCTCTAATCTGCACAGAAATTCCTCCTCCGGGTGTTCCTGAGTTTTGAGTCACGTTTACACCTGCAGCTTTACCTACAAGCGCCTGATCGATAGAAACAAAAGGTTTGTCCTGAATTTCAGAAGCTTTAATAGAGGAAACGGCACCATTTATATCTTTTCTTTTTGATGTTCCATATCCAATAACAACTACTTCATTTAATTTTTCGAGGTCACTTATCATAGTAACCTGCATAACTGATTTTGTATCTGCTGGTATTGAGAGGTTTTTATATCCTACATAACTAAAAAGCAGCAACGCTTTTGGCTCTACATTGTTTAATACAAAACTACCGTCAAAATCAGTAACGGTTCCGTTTTTTGTTCCTTGTACTATTACGCTGACACCAGGCAGGCTGGCACCGCCAGATGTTACTTTACCTTTAACAGTTTGAGCGTAGAAAAAATTCCCCCACATACATACTATTAAGCACAATAGTTTTTTTAATGTTCTTTTCTGCATAAAAATTTGGTTGTTAGTTTACTTTAATAATTAGTTAATCGTTAAGTTTTATAAAAAACATTTAAAATTTGGGTCTTTTGCCTGTTGGTATTTTTGAGTTTTGACAGCAGCACTTTTTTCTTAAATATTTCTTAACGAAAGTATATTGTAGAGGTGTTGTATTGTAGAACGGATGATGCATATTGTGCAACAGATGATGCAAAAAAAACATCTGAACCCCCTAAATCAGTAAAATAAACCCCCTGATGCATCAAAACAAGTACTGAGGTATTGCTAATTTTTTTGCATAAAAAATACTGTTTTTTTAAAATATCGAGTCAATATTTTTTATATGTTGATTTTTGCCTGAAATTCAAAAGTCGGTTTTTTGAAAAAAATCACTGACAAAAAAAAGAGCTTCGGTTACAATCGAAGCTCTTTTTAAATTAATTTTTTGTCTGCTTTATTCTTTTGTTCTTTTTTCCTGAGTAGGCAGATAGCCGTATTTAATTTTATAACATTTGGCAAAATAGGAGGGAGAAGTAAAACCAACTTTATAGCTTATTTCATTAATATTATTGTTGCCTTGTTCTATGAGCTGTTTTGCTTTTTCTAATCGTACATTTCGAATAAATTCGTTTACAGAAACGCCTGTCAGTGTTTTTATTTTTCTGTACAGCTGGCTTCTGCTAAGGTAGATTTTAGATGACAGGAGTTCTACAGTCAATTCCGGCTCACTGATATTTTCATTGATAAAATGCAGAATTTTTTGAATGAAGTCATTATCCAGTGATGTTGTTTTTTCTTTTCCTTGTTTGGTAATACCGCTGTAAAATTTCTTAAACATGATCTGCCTGCTGGTAATAAGCTGCGCCAGACTTGATTTTAAGATATCCAGTTCAAAAGGTTTACTCAAATACATATCTGCGCCAGAATCTATGCCTTCTAATCGGTCTTTGACCATTGCTTTTGCCGACAGCATTAACAAAGGAATATGACTTGTTTTTAAGTCTCCTTTTATGTTTTTACACAGCTGTAATCCATCCATGACCGGCATAATGACGTCTGTAATGATTAAATCCGGTAATTTTTGTACGGCAAGTTCGTACCCTTTTTTACCATTTTCGGCTGTAATAACTTTGTATGACTTGCTTAATTCCTGTTTTAGGTAATTTCGCAGTTCAGGATTGTCCTCAACAATTAAAACGGTATATGATTTTGCAGTTTCTTCTGCAGCGTTGTCGATTGACGTTTCTGTAAAATCATCTTCATCTGTTTGATTATTAGCAGCGTCAAATAAAAATTGATTTTTGTTCTTTTCTATTTTAAAAACCTCATCGATAATTTCACTTTTCTTATAAAACGAATTGCCTAAAGGAAATGTGACTTTGAATTTTGTGCCTTCTCCAACTTGGCTTTCAACCTCAATTTTTCCTTTATGAAGTTCAATAAATTCTTTTACAACCTCTAAACCAATTCCAGTGCTGCCATAATAATCTTTGTTTACATTATTGACCTGATAAAAGCGGTCAAAAATTCTATTGAGATCTTTTTTGCGTATTCCAGAACCGGTATCTGTAATGGTTATAGAGTAGGAAGGAACTTTTTCTCCATCAATTATTAAAGCATTATCTGTTTCGGCTGTGTCTATAAAAATGGTGATAGAACCATTATCAGGCGTAAATTTGAATGCATTAGAAATAATATTAAAAAGTATTTTTTCCAGCATTTTAGGATCAAGCCAGTCTTCAAGTTCATCTTGGGATGATTCTAAGTTAACGGTTATGTTTCTGGCAGCTGCCTCTTCATCAAAATACCCAATAATTCCTTCTGTAAAAGCTGTGACATCTACTTTTTTGGCCTGAAGTGAAATTTTATTAAACTCCAATTTATTAAAATCCATAAGCTCATTAATTAGTCTCGAAAGTCGGTCAGAGCTTTTGTGTACAATTTTTAATTTATTATGAATTTCAGGCGATAATTTTTTGCTTCTTAAAATGTCTTCCAGCGGATTAATAATAAGCGTTAAAGGTGTTCTGAATTCATGTGAGATATTGGTAAAAAACTGTAATTTTTTATTGTTTAATTTCTCTAGCTGAATTGATTTTTCTTTTTCTAAAATAATGGCCTGTTTCGCTTTAAATCGGTTTTGATAGATTTTATTTAAGTATCTAATCAGGAAAATTAAAATAGCGGTATATATTAAATACGCCCAAATGGTTTTCCACCACGGAGGAAGTATTTTTATTTTTAATTCTAATTGGCTGTTACTCCATGTGCCGTCTGCATTGGCCGATTTTACTTTAAAAGTATAATTGCCCGGCGCCAGATTGGTATAGGTTGCCGTTCTGTTATTTCCGGCATAATTCCAGTCTTTTTCAAAACCTTCCAGATAATAAGCGTATTGATTTTTTTTAGAATAATTGTAGTTAATTCCCACGTATTCAATCGTAAAAACCGATTGTGTATAATTGAGTGTAATTTCTTTAGTCTGCGAAATTACTTTGGTTAAAGGCGAACCTTCTTCATTTGGTTTTACAGATTTATTAAATAATTTGAAATCGCTGAAATACAATCTTGGTGCTTTTTCTGCTTTTTTAATTTCGTTGGGATTAAAATAATTTACGCCTTCGTAACCGCCAAAATACAATTCTCCATTTCCATCTTTAAAAACGGCATTATTATTAAAATCGTTGTCAATAAGACCGTCATCTTTATTAAAATTGGTGCTTTTTTTATTTTTAAAATCAAGTTTTGTCAAACCAGATCCGCCGCTTACCCATAATGAACCATTATTGTCTGAAATTATAGCACGAACAGATTTTTCCTTAAAACCCGGAAAATCATCATAATTAGAAAATATCTTATTTTTTTTATTGTAGCTAAATAATCCCTGACCGTCAGTACCTATCCAGATCGTTTTATCGTTAGATTCATAAATAGATAAAATAGTTTGAATGCTATTGTGTTTATTTATGCCGCTAAACATGGCATCGCGCATTTTTGTTACTTTAAAATTCGTTTCATCTTTTAAATTAACCTGATACAAACCTAAAATTGTTCCTACCCAAAGTACATTGTCTGAGTCTACAAAAACTTTGCGGATAAAAGCGTTATCTAAGGTGTTTTCTGCAAATGGTTTAGAGTCGCAATGTACAATTGTGCTGGTTTTATTATCAAAATAATGCAGTCCTTTTATAAAAGTTCCAATCCAGATTCGGCCTTTAGAATCTTCGGCAAAACTAAAAATTCGATTAGATTTCAGTCCAGATGTATTGGCTGTATTGTAATTTACGAATCGGGAAGTTCCATTTTTTAAAAAGTAAATACCGCGGTCCCAGCTCCCTATCCAGATATTTTGCTTGCTGTCTATAAATATGGTCTGAATATCAACTGCATCTAAACCGGAATAATAGTTTTGATTTGTCTGGTTAACGTGAATGTAACTTTTATCAATAAGGTTATAAATGTCGAGTCCGCCGCCTTCATTGCTTATTAATAAATTTCCTTTTTTATCTTTTATTACAGATGTTACATAACTGGTCTGCAAAGAATTGTCATTATTGGCAAGAGATTCCAGCGAATTGAATTTGTTATTTGGTTTATCAAAAACACCAAGTCCTTTATTGAAATATCCTAGCCAAAGTCGTTTTTCCTTGTCTTCATACAGCGACCAGACAGAATTAGATTTTAAACTGAAATTATTGTATTTGCTGTGCAGGTATTTTCGCAGTACTTGTCCTTTGTAATTTACAACCAGTAATCCGTCATTTTCTGTACCGCATACAATATAATCCAGACTGCTTTGTACAATAGACAGGATTTTGTTTTTGGTAATAGGATAATTTTCAAATTGGTAATTATCGGTTTCGGGTTTAATTTTTATCAAACCGTTTTCTGTTGTTCCCAGCCATATATATCCAAATTTATCTATAACAAGATTTTCTATATCATCGAGTAAAGGTTCTCTTTTAAATTTGTCTTTATAAACCTGTTTTACTTTTCCGTTTAAGTCAATTTCCAAAAGGCCGTAACTGGTTCCTAAATAAATAATTCCCTGTTTACTTTTTATCGAAGATTTTATTAAAAAATTGGGCTTGTCCAACACTTTTGACTGTACTAAAGAAGCCTTTAAAGTCTTTATATTAAGTTTGAATAATCCGAAACCATAAGCGCCTAAGAATAAGTTGCCGTTATTGTCTTCAATAATTGTTTTTACAGTAATGGGCTCACTATATCCTTTTGTTATGACATCTTCAATATTGATTTTGGTAAAATTATCTAAATCTCTGTTGTACAAACACAAACCTTCATCAGTACCAACCCAGAGGTTATTATTGGAATCGATAAATGTGGCATAAATAAAGTTGCTGTTTACAGAACCGGGTTTTTTATCGTATTTGTATCCAAAATAATTTACACCGTCATAACGATATAAACCTGCACCGTTTGTGCCTATCCATATAAAACCATTATTATCCTGAATGATAGAAGAAACGGCTCGTTTTGAGGTAGTTTCCTGTATGCTTCTAAATTGATAGCTGTCAAATTTACCTTGAGAAAACAGGCAGTTTATAAAGCTGAAAAAGCATAAAAGGATAGAGGTGGTATTTTTCATTTAGATGTAACAGTATTGATTATCCGCTTGTTTGTAAAATGATTTTTTTAGGATATAGAAAACAATATTAATAAAACTAAACAGAACACTTAATTTTTTTTATTCAAATCTGGCATATTGCCAAAATCCTGAGTATGATAAATAGCCAAATAAGGAATTATCGTACTCAGGATATAGAGCTGTTAAAAAAACTACTCCAGCAGAATAGTTTTTTTAACACATAGAAACATAGCTTTTGTTTACTTAAAAAAAGGCGTTTCACTTATTTTTAATTCACATAGCTGTGTTTGAGAAATGAGTTTCTTTTTAACTTCTTTCTTCACAAATAATAAATCTATGTTTCTATGTGTTTAATTTTTTTGAAATACTTTATTTTAGTTCAAATTTAGTCGTAAGTCCATCGTTAGAATTCCAGCCCACCATAACATTGAATAAACCTGGTTCTACTAAAAAATTACCGTCGTTGTCATAAAAACCAAGAGCAGCATCGGTTAAAGTAAAATGAACTGTTTTAGTTTCTCCTTTTTTTAATTCGATAAGTTCAAAACCTTTTAATTCTTTTACAGGTCTTACAATACTGGCGGCAGGATCGTTTATGTACAATTGAACTATTTCTTTTCCGTCAAATTTTCCTGTATTGGTAACCTCAACAGTAACTTCAATTTTTTCTCCTTTTTGAAATGAAGGTTTTGCAATTTTTAAATTTTTATAAGCGAAAGATGTATAGCTTAATCCATAACCAAAAGGATATAAAGGTGTTTTTTCTACATCAGAATAGTGTGACCAAAACACATTTTTATCTTTATCTGTAGGTCTTCCGGTATTGTATAAATTGTAATAAATAGGGCATTGGCCTACATTTCTGGGAAATGACATTGGCAGTTTTCCACTTGGGTTATAATCTCCGTATAAAACCTGTGCAATTGCGTTTCCGGATTGTGTTCCTAACTGCCAGGCTTCAACAATAGCAGGAATATGTTCTGCAGCCCATGGTAAAGCTAACGGACGCCCGTTGTTTAAAACCAAAACAATATTTGGATTTACTTTATAAACTTCTTCTAATAATTGCTGTTGGTTTCCAGGCAAGTCTAATTCTGTTCTGCTTCGTCCTTCACCGCTTTGAAAACCAATTTCACCCAGTACCATTACAACAACTTCTGCTTCTTTTGCTGCTTTTTTTGCCGCTTCAAATCCAGAAAAATCGGTTGTATTAATTTTTACTTCGTCTACGAATAATTGTTTATTTAAGGCTACATCTGTTCCTTTTTCATAAACTAATGCGCTGTTTTTATATTGCTGCATTCCTTCGAGTACAGAAACTGCGGTATTGTCATCAGCAGCAATTCTCCAGCTTCCTAAAGGGCTGTTTTTATCATTAGCCAATGCACCAATTAAAGCAATTTTAGCTCCCGATTTTTTTAAAGGCAGAAGATTTTTATCATTTTTTAATAAAACAATCGATTTTTTGGCCATGTCCAGAACGTCATCATTATTTGCCTTACTGCCAATGTTTGCCTTTTCACGAGCTTCATCACAATATTTATAAGGATCGTCAAATAAACCTAATTCAAATTTTACTCGAAGAATTCTGCGTACAGCATCGTCAATCACGCTTTCTTTTACAGATCCTTTTTTTACTAACTGAACTAATTCTGTTACATACACATTCGATTCCATATCCATGTCAGAACCTGCAATAGCCGCTTTTTTAGCCGCATCGGCTGCATTTGCAGCGTAACCGTGAGTAATCATTTCGGCGATTGAAGCCCAGTCAGATACTACAAATCCTTTAAATCCCCAGGCACCTTTTAAAATGTCTCTTTGCAAGAAGACACTTCCTGTTGCCGGAATACCATTTAAGGTATTAAATGAATTCATAAAAGTGCGGATTCCGGCATCTACTGTTGCTTTAAAAGGCGGCAAAACAGTATTGTACAATTTAGAATTGCTCATATCTACACTATTGTATTCTCGGCCTGCTTCTACAAAACCATAAGCGGCAAAATGCTTCGCGCAGGCCACAATAGAGGTATTACTAAAACTTTCACCTTGAAAACCTTTTACTCTTGCCGTTGCAATTTTACTTCCCAAATATGGATCTTCTCCGGCACCTTCCATAACTCTTCCCCATCTGGCATCATTTGAAATATCAACATTAGGAGCAAAAGTCCAGTTTAATCCTGAAGCTGAAGCTTCGAGTGCTGCTACTCGTGCCGAATTTTTAATGGCTTCTAAATCCCAGCTTGCTGCTTCTGCCAACGGAATAGGACTTAGGGTTTTGTATCCGTGTATAACATCAAATCCAAAAATAAGCGGAATTCCAAGTCGGGTTTCTTCAACAGCGATTTTTTGTACGGCTCTGACTTCCTTAACACCTCGAACGGTAAGCATAGAACCGACCCATCCTTTTTTTATGTTATTGTATTTTTCTTCATTAGAACCAGATTCTGGTTTTGGTCCGGTAACATCCCATGAACCATTATATTGATTCATTTGACCTACCTTTTCTTCTAATGTCATTTCTTTCATCAAAAGTGAAATACGGTCTTCAATTGGTTTTTTGGTATCCATATGTTTTTTGGTTTGTGCATATCCGTTCATAGAAACAGCTAACAGTAGAAAGGCATAATTTTTAATTTGTTTTTTCATTAGGAGGTTTTCTTTATATCTTAAATATTTTTGGTATTAGTTATTGAAGTTTATTTTTTTAATGAATAATATAATTTTGCTGTTTTATTTGTGCGAAATCGGCATTATTTAAGGTTGTAAATTTAGTTTTACAACAATAATTTCAATAGTAAATTTGATGCATTATCTAATACAAATGATGCATTTGCAGTCTTTTGGACTGAAAAAAAGTAAAAGAGATGTTGTATGCAGTGAAAAAGAGGATTGACTGTCTTTAATTTTTAAAATTAAAGACCCATCTAATAATAAGTGGAGAATAGGAATGAGAAACATTCCTTTTAGAAAATTCAATAGAGGTTTTATTGAAAGAATTTCATCTTCTAAAAAAAATAAAATGCATCAAAGAACAACCCTTATGATTTGTTCTTTGATGCAGTAAAAAGAAGATTACGGATATATCATAAGGAAAATAAAAGCAAATAAGTTAACCAGAAGTACAACTCCGTAAACTATATTCGACTTTCCTTTACTAAGCGACAGCATTACCGTAAATACTGATAAGGCCAATAAAACAATAGATTTAATATCCAGTCCTAATATAATAGGCATATCCATTATAATGCATACTGCTGCAACGCTGGGAATAGTGAGCCCAATACTTGCCAAGGCAGAACCCAAAGCTAAATTTATACTGGTTTGCAATCTGTTTTTTCTTGCGGCGATAACAGCAGCCACAGCTTCGGGCAGCAGGATAATAATGGCAATTATAACTCCAACCAGACTTTTTGGAAGTCTGTAACTCACAATAATACTTTCGATAGTAGGAGAGAGTGTTTTAGCAAGTAATACTACAATGCCTAAACTAACAATTAGAAATACCAAACTGGTATAGAATGTTTTAGTATCAATTGTAATACGTTTAGCAGTATGGTCATTTTCATCCTCACCCTCAGTCAGGAAATATTGACGGTATCGTGTAGTTTGTGCAAATAGAAAAGAGGAATAAATTACTATGCAGGCAATAGAAGCAAAAACAAGCTGCGGTTCTGAATAATATGATCCCGAAACACTTTCTGTAAAAGTTGGAAATACCAGTGTAAATACTATAATTGAAATAAGGGATACCAAACCAATAGTTACAGAAGAAGCAGAAAAATTCTGTTCATAATGTTTTAAACCTCCAATTAAAAGACAGAGTCCAATAATCCCGTTAAGAATAAGCATGGTTGCCGCATATACTGTATCTCTGGCAAGTGAAACAGCTTCCGGACCATCTGACATCATTAAGGATATAATTATCGAAACTTCTATTACGGTAATTGATATGGCCAAAATAATTGTTCCGTAAGGTTCTCCAACTCTTTCTGCTATTATTTCGGAATGGTGTACAGCAGACATAACGCTTAAAATAAGTAATATACTGGCCGTAATTTGAAAAATACTGCTTCCCTCTATAAGTCCGCTGAAGAAAAGGATCCAGGATAATGCCGGAATGATAATAGTCCATTGTAATAATCGTTTCATTTTTCTAATTTAAAAATTAATATTTGGCCAAAATCCCAACAAAACTGGCCTTTCCCAATTTGTAATATAAGGCTTTTTTTGCCGGAATTGATAAAAAAATAAAGTCAAAAGTGTAAATTAGAACTAATTTGTATTAAAAAATCTTCAAACTGAATTTAAAATTGACTATTAAATTTTAATTGTATCTGAAACAATAAAAGAGTTTTTTCTCTCTTTAAATTTTTGATTTCTTAAACTACAGTTAATGTTTCATGTAAATATTATTAGTAACAGACTGAATAATTGTATGCAGTGTTAGTAATACTTTATTTTTTAGTTAATTACTTGATTTTGTGACGCAGTATAGAAAAAATAATGACTTAAATTTACGAAGTTAGTAGTACTAATTCAGTTGTAATCATAAAATATAAAACGTGCATAACTATCTTATTCCTTCAGAAATATCTTGGCTTTCTTTTAATAACTGTACTTTGGATGAAGCTGAAGACTTAAATAATGCAGTATATGACAGAATTAAATTTTTGGCTATACATTCCTCTAATCTGGATGAGTTTTTCAGAGTTAAAATAAATAAACTCCAAAAAAAGAAGAATAAGAAAAGCAGTGATCTTCTGGAAAATGTTTTAAATGAAGTGAACCTTCAGCAAAATAGATTTGGAAAAATATGGAGTTATTCGATTCTGACTGAATTGGCTTTAAATGATATTATATATTATGAATATCAGGAACTATTGCCAGAACATTTAAATGAGATCGAATATTATTTTAAAAGTATTATTCTTTCTTATATACAAGTAGTTTATATTACGCTCAATCAGCCTAAAACCTATTTTTTAAACAATCGCAGTTTATACTTTTTAGTAAAACTTAAAGACAGCAAAGGCAATTATAATTTTGTTTATTTAAATATTCCTTCTGATAAACTAGATCGTTTTAAGCAGCTTCAAAGTATAGAAAACATACATTATATTATTTCAATTGATACTATAATTCGAAAATGTTTATCACTTATTTTTCCGGCAGATAAAATCATTTCATGTAATGCCATAAAATTAAACCGAGATGAAAATTATTTGATAGAAGACGAAAATACAGGCGATTTAATAGCCAAAATTGAAGCAAAGGTTGAAGAGCGTAAACGAGGTTCCGCCACAAGATTTCTATATGATTCAAATATGGATGCTGATTCTTTTTCGATCTGTAAAAAAGCATTCAAACTTTACAAAAGTGAAATGATAAAGGGAGGAAGCCATCATAATTTTTTCGATTTATTCAGATTTCCAAATCCGGTTACCCCAAAGCTTCAGGGAGCGTATTATCCAAATCTTCCGCATCTGCCTTTTGAAAATAATAAATCAATTTTTGATGTCATAAATAAAAAAAATCAATTACTTCATTTTCCTTATCAATCGTATTATTATGTGCTCCAGTTTTTTAATCAGGCGGCAATTAATAAAAATGTTACCGAGATTAAAATTACGCTGTATCGCATTTCTTCTCAATCCTTAATCGCAAATGCTTTAATCAGCGCTGCAAAAAATGGCAAAAAAGTAACCGTTTTTGTTGAAGTGAAAGCGCGTTTTGACGAACATAATAATTTGTACTGGTCTAAAGAAATGAAGAAAGCAGGCATAAAAATCATTCAAAGCCTGCCGAATTTAAAAGTACACGCCAAAGCGGCCATGATTACCATGAAAGATAAATACGGTAATAAAAAGAATTATGGATATCTGTCAACAGGAAATTTTAATGAAAGTACGGCAAATATATATTCAGATTTTGGTTTTTTTACAGCAGAAACGGCATATACAAACGATTTAAAGAAGATTTTTTCATTTTTAAAAACCAAGAAAAAAACAACTGAGCCAAAACATATTTTAGCCGCTGGGTTTAATATGAAAGAAAAAATACTGGAATTAATAGATACCGAAATAAAAAACAAAAAAGCAGGTAAGCCGGCTTCGGTATTTTTTAAAGTAAACGGACTTGATGAAAAAGATATTATTGATAAACTTATTGAAGCAAGTAAGGCAGATGTTGAAGTTACATTAATAGTTCGCGGAATATGCACGCTTTTGCCGGGAATTAAAAAAATCTCACAAAATATAAAAATCTATCGTATTGTCGATATGTTTTTAGAGCATTCCAGAATTTACAAATTTGCCAATAACGGACAGGAAAAAATCTATTTATCTTCTGCCGATATGCTAAGCCGAAATTTAAACAGAAGAATAGAAGTGGCTTTCCCTTTGTATGATGAAAGACATATTGAAGAGATCAATAAAATAATTCAGCTGCAGTTAGAAGATAATACCAAAAGAAGAATTGTAAATAGTCAGGGAGGTAATGAATTAGAAAATGAAGATAACGAAAATCCACGTAGGGCTCAAACAGAAACTTACAACTGGATAGCGGATGCAAATAGAATATCCTGAATTAGTTTAAAAAAAAATCTGAGCTGTTTGCTCAGATTTTTTTAGATATTTCTCGCACTTTAATGTCGTTCGATTTCTTATCCTGTTACTTTTAAATCCTGGATTTTTCCATCAGCAATATTAAAGTGAAATTTTAGGATAATTGGACTTCCATCAAATGTACCTGAACACTCGGCTGATAAGATGCTTGAAGTACCGTTTTCTGTATATTCAAGAGGTTTCATTACTGATCTGTACTTTTGGTTTGATTCTTCGATCCAATTCTGAATATCCAGTCTTCCATTATGCATTTTGCCTTCATCAAACACCTCGGCATTTTCAGAAAAACAATTGGCGTAGGCAATGCTGTCAAAACTGTTCTGTGCATTAATCAGGTCTGTTATTACTTTCGGTAAATTCATGTTTTTTTATTTTTATAGATTATTAAATAGTTGGTACAGTTCCGCCATCGATTACAAATTCGGTACCTGTTAAATAACTGGCTCTTGGTGAAACAAGAAAACCAACTAATTCGGCTACTTCTTCCGGTTGGGCTGGTCTTCCGTAAGGTATTCCGCCTAATGCATTCATGACATTTTGCTGAGCTTCTTCTACAGTAATATTAGAGTTTCTTGAAATCTCACCCAGCCAGGCTGTCGATGCTGTTGTATTTATCCATCCCGGTGAAACGGTAAGAACGCGAACACCTTTTGGCGTAACTTCATTTGATAAACTTTTACTATAATTTATCAATCCGGCTTTTGCGGCAGCATACGGTAAAGTAGAATCAAATAATGGCAGTCTTCCTTGAATTGAAGCTATGTGGATAATAATACCACTTTTTTGATCTATCATTTGAGGTAAAAATCCTCTGTCCAGCCTAACAGGAGCAAGGAGATTAGCCTGCAGTGTTGATTCCCAGTCTTCATCAGTTAATGCCTTAAAACCGCCGGCAGGAGTTGTTGATAAACCAAGGTTATTTACTAGAATGTCCAGCTTTCCATATACTGATAACACTTCACTGATTACTTTTTGTGTTCCTTCAGCTTTACTTAAATCCGAAGCAATGAAACGCATATTACTGTTTTCTTTTTCAGGTGCATTTCTTGCGGTAATAATAACTGTTGCTCCAGCTTGCTGCAGCCTTTCTGCAATTGCTCTTCCAGTGCCTTTTGTACCTCCTGTTACTAAAGCAATTTTTCCTGATAATTCATTTTGATAATCCATCTTGTATTTGATTAAAATTTCTATTGTACAAATCTCCGAAGTACGTTAGTTCCTCACAATTACGGAGTTACGATTCATATAGGGATAAATTTTTCCCCTATTGCACGGATTGGGATATACGTTTAAATTTGCAATATGTATGAAAGAAAAACAACCCCAAACTTAAATTGCGGTCTTGACCTGATAGGTGAAGTACTTTACGGTAAATGGAAAATACGTTTGCTCTGGTTTATAAACGAGGGACACAAACGACCAAGTGAATTACAGCGTAAAATACCAGATGCTTCGCGCCGGGTTTTGAATATTCAGCTCAAGGAATTGGAGGAACATGAACTTGTTTCAAAAATTATATATCCTGTTGTGCCTCCAAAAGTAGAGTACAGCCTGACTGATTTTGGGAAAACATTAATTCCTGTAATTTCAGCTATTGGGAATTGGGGAGATGAGCATGAGGCGCGTTTACGAATGTTAATTTTGAAACGTTTAGACTCAAACCAATGATATATAATTTTCAGTTTTTATGACAGCTTCGTCAATGTGAAAATAAAAAATGCTAAATCACATGATTTAGCATTTTAATTATATCAAACTATGACAGTTAAATATTTAATGATCAATTTATTTTAGAGCATAGTTTATATATCCTCCGTCTGCTAAAAGTTCTGTTCCAGTAATAAAGCTTGCATTTTCTGAAGCAAGAAATAATACAGTTTTGGCTATTTCGGATGAATCTCCTAGTCTCTGCATTGCTGTAGCACCTGCCAGATATTCTTTTGCTTCCTCAGGTACTGCATTATGAAGTCCAGGTGTAGAAACCGGACCGGGACTTACAATATTAACGCGTATTTTTCTGCCTGCTAATTCATTTGCGGCAATTTGAGCAATTTTGTTCAAAGCTCCTTTTGTAGCTGAATATATACTGCTTCCTAAATTAGAAGCTGTCGCTACTGTAGAGGAAGTAAATATTACTGATGAACCTTCGGTTAAATGCGGCAGTAATTTTTGAAGTGTGAAAAAATGACCTTTCACATTAGTATTAAACTGTGCATCAAAATCGGCTTCTGTTACATCTTCGATTGAAGAAAATCTTGCTATTCCCGCGTTTAAGAAAAGAACATCTAATGGAGCGTTGTTTTCTGCGAAAGCTTTTTCCAAAAGAGAAAGATCAGATAAATTGGCAGTATCAGAAACTATCGTTTTTAATTTCTGACTATTAATTTCGTTCGCAGCTTTTTCAAGATTTTCGCTGTTTCTTCCGGTAATCCAAACATTTGCGCCTGCTTTTATAAACTCTTTTGCTGTTGCTAATCCAATTCCTGTAGTACCTCCGGTAATAAGGACATTTTTATTGGTAAAATCCATTTTTAGTATGTTTTAAAATTTTATACAGGCAAAGTTAGTTTAGTGAAGTTTATTATTGTTACTTTGTAACTAAAAGTAACAGTAACATTTGAGTAACCAAGTAACCTATGAGTAACGAATGTCAGATTGAACATAAAAAAGAGATAATGGCTGTCCACGATACTATGGACATATTAAATGGAAAATGGAAAATTTCTATTATTTCATCCATCTGTTATCATAACAAAAGAAGGTTTACAGATATTCTAAATGATGTAAACGGGATATCCAATAAAATGTTAAGCAAAGAATTGAAGGAATTGGAAATCAATAAACTTATCAAACGTATAGTTTTAGATACTCAGCCTGTAACCATTCATTATCAGCTCACTGAGTATGGACTGACATTAAAGACTATCATAAATGATCTTGCAGAATGGGGTATAAAGCATCGCAAAGTGATTATTGAAGGTTAGTGTAAAAGCAAACGTATAAAAAACGAGTTAAGAATATTGTTTAAATATTTTAACTCGTTTACATAAATTTGTTTTGTGATATTTCTCTATTTGCCGATGTTAGTAAACATCAAAAGCATGACTATTGTTGGCAACTGCAATTCGGGCAGTTTTTATAAATTCGATTAATCCAAAGCTTCTCAATTCTGCAGCAACATTATCGAGTTCTTCTTCTTGTCCTGTTGCTTCAAATACAATGAAATCTTTTTCTATTATTATAAATCTGACGCTTTGTTTTCTA
The DNA here is from genome assembly GCF_028736135.1 of Flavobacterium sp. KACC 22758. Classification (NCBI taxonomy): domain Bacteria; kingdom Pseudomonadati; phylum Bacteroidota; class Flavobacteriia; order Flavobacteriales; family Flavobacteriaceae; genus Flavobacterium; species Flavobacterium sp. KACC 22758. Next base: position 2,954,474 of record NZ_CP117878.1, on the reverse strand, counting down.
AGTAGATGGTTCATATTTTCCTCGTTAATGAAACTTGAAGTCATTACTTTAAACAATCCCATTTGTTTCCAGATGATTTCTTCGTTAGTGCTGTAATAGCATCTAAAAACCTCGATTATTTTTTCGATTTGAAGCGCAATATTTCTGGCGATTTCAAAAGTTTCTTCTATAACCAGAGTACATCTGTACATTTTATCAATTTCGCAAGTAGAGATATTGAGGCTTTTTATACTGATTTTTCTTCGCGAAAGTATGATTGTTATTTTATTAAGTAACCCCATTTGATCTTCTGTGTAGGCGGTAAAAGTATATTCCTGTTTCATTTAAAAAGTGTGTGATTTTTGAATTATTAGTAGTTAGTGTTTTTTAGAAATAAAAAAACCTTTCTCATTTATGACTGAGAAAGGTTTTTATTACACAATAGAATCCTGCCTCGTCATAACAAACGAATAATGATAATTGCGCTAATGATAATTTGTACTGAATTTTTCATGTATATTTTAAATAAAAAAACCTCCCAAAAAGGGAGGTTTTAAATTGTATCTGTGTACTTATTTATATAACATCCCTGATCATTATCAAATGATAATAATACTGCTAATGATAGTGATGTTAATTGAGTTTTTCATTTTGTATTTCTGATGTGTGGCAAATGTATTAATTTTTATAACGTTAAAAAAAGTTTTTTATTGAAACTATTGGTTTCAAAGTGAATGTATTTTAGAATAAATTTTTGAAGGCAGAAGATTATTTCAATAGCTTTTTTACCATTTCAATTTGATTTGTAGTTATATAGCTTTCATTTCAGTCAAGATATTGCAGAAAAGATATCAAGTCAAAGACTGTTGTGGTATAAATAGAGACAGATTTCAGGAAGGTGTATTAAGTAAATAAATCCTGTTTATATTTGTGTTGTAAATGAAGTATAAGCTGCTCTTTTTCTGCATGAAATATTAAAGGGATCAATTATTATAATGGAATGTTTTTTATTAGTTTAATCAAATATTTATGACAGTTGTAAAAAATCATAATACATTTCACAAACTTCCCATTCTAGATGGTTTAGAGCTTTTAAATGCCCAAAACAATACTGTAAGTTTTCCCTATCATACACACGATACATTTAACATTGCATTAATTTTAAAACATACTTTTGACACTAAACTGACTAATAAATATCTTCAGGCACCGGCAGGAACCTTATCAATAACAAATCCTTTTGAGGTCCATGCGACACCCTGTGATGGAAAAACCGGCAATTCATTTTTTACCTTTTATATTGCACCAGATGTTATGAAAATGATCAACAATAACAACGATGTTTTTTTTGATCAGAAAATTATTTATGATGAACAGCTGTTTCGGGAGTTTTATTTCTTGTCACAAAATTTTGATAATATTGAAATTGAAAAAGCATTGCTGGCAGTATTAGAAAGTCTTATACTACGCTGGGGGAAAAATCAAAAATTTAAAAACTCCGAAATTAACTTGTTTTCAAGATTTTTGGAAGATAAGATTAGTGAAAAATTTTCATTAGAAGAAGCTGCAAAAAGTTTTGGGCTTGACAAATATAAATTTTTGAGACTATTTAAATATGAGACAGGAATGACGCCAAACAGTTATGTCATTTTAAAGAGAATCGAAAAATCAAAAATTCTGCTCAATGATGGGATTGATTTAGCCGATGCCGCTATCGAAAGCGGATTTTACGATACAGCGCATTTCTGCAGAAAATTTAAAGAATTCACCGGAGTAACACCTCTGCAGTATAAAATTTCTTAAGTATCCTAAATACTGCAATATCGTACAACAGAGTTTTGTTACAGCATTGTATTTTTGTGTATTCTAATTCTGATATGAAATGAAAAAAGGATTTTTCTCAATATTTTTAGCATTATGCATTTGTGTATCTGTTACTGCACAGCATAAAAAGCAGAGTATCAAGCTAAATCAGCTGATTGACGATCTTGAAATAAAAAGATGTGAAGAACATTTTTTTAAAATTAAACTTACGGCAGACACCTATTACGCTATAAATGTACAACAGCAGGGAATAGATCTTGTAGTTTCGATTACAAATAAAAAAGGGAAACTAGTGGCCGAAGTTGACTCTCCAAATGGCAAGAACGGTCCTGAGAAAATTTTATTTTCTCCTGACAAAACCGATGAATTTGAAGTTGGGATTAAACCTCTTGATGAAAAATCAAATTCAGAGTCTGGAAAATATACAATTCGACTGGAAAAAGTTCCTAATACACTTGAAAAAATCCCGGTTAAAAATCTTCTTTCTGATTTTGATTTACTCCAGAATGCCTACTACGAAACCAGAGTTGGTCTTTGGTACAATTCAAGAACACAATTTGACAGTATTTGTAATCTACAGAAAAGCAAAATAAAAGCACCCATGAATGCTTTAGAATTTTACAGGATACTAGCGCCGGTGGTTTCGTTTACCAAGGAAGGACACTGCAACATTAAAATTTCTGATGAAACTACAGCTTTTTTAAAACAAAAGGGAACGTATCTGCCATTTGGAATTAAAGTTTTAGATAAAAAAGTATATGTCATAAATGATTATAAAGATTTCAAATTAAAAGGTCTTGTTCTTTCCAAAATAAACGGTGAAGCCATAGAAAATATCATGGCAAAAATGCTGGAAATTGAGCCCGCAGACGGATTTAATATGACAAGTAAATACCGATGGATTGAAGGAGCATTTTCTAAATATTACGCTCGGTATTTTCCTGCTTCCAAGTTTATTACACTGGAACTTCTAAATCCTGATAACAATGCTAAAATAGTTTATGAAAACATTCCTTCCTGCACTTTTAAGGAGTTCGCAAAACTATATGAAGAAATTAAAAAGCAGGTTCCTAATTATACGTTTAGCAAATCATCTGATTTTTCTATAGATCCAATAACTTCAACAGCTGTTATTACGGTCAACACTTTTAGCCTTGGAAGTTATACTGATAAGCGAAAAGGATTTCAGTTATTTCTGGAAAAAGCATTCGACAGTATTTCTTCTCAAAAAATAAAACATCTTATTATTGATATCAGAAAAAATGAAGGAGGAGAACAGGGAATGGAAGACCACTTTTTGTCTTACCTGACTAATGAAGAGTATAAAAAATACAAATATGTAGAGATTCCGGGATTTACCTATTCGTTTCTGGAGCATACTAATTACGCAGGTCAAAAAGAAATCCTGATCGAAGAATTAAAGGAGGATTTTTATCTTTCAACTGACGGCAGGTATTTAAATAAAGCGGGACATTATACTGGGGAGAAACCGAATATAAAAAACTTTAAAGGCGACCTTTATATTTTAATTTCGGGTCTTACTTTTTCGGGAGGTTCAGAATTTGCCGCACTGGCAAAAAACTATACCCATGCAAAATTCATCGGCGAAGAAACCGGCGGTGGTTATTACGGGAATTCAAGCGGCAGTTTTCTAAGTTTCACTCTTCCTAATTCAGCTGTAACAGGCCGTATTCCCTTATGTAAATTTGTAATAGAACCTAAAGCTGATACAATTCCCTTTGGGCGCGGCGTTTTACCTGATTATGAAGTACAGCCAACCATCAAGGATTATCTTGCAGGATATGATAGTGAAATGGAATATGTAAAAACACTGATTAGAAAAAAATAAAGAATCAATTTTGCTCTACATGATTATGAAAACTGTTAGTTAATAGGATTGTATTTTCTTCTCTTTATTTTTTTCTTTCTGATCGCTTTTAATTGCTGGAGATTATCAGATAGAGTCCATTTTGTACGAAGCACTGTCAGATAATCTCATCAGTCATATCAATAGTTTTTGGATGCAGGCTTACCAGTTGTAAAACAATTGCACTAAAAACTACAAATAAGAGCAGTACAAAAACGTGTCTCATTCCTCCATTATCAGCAGCTTTTCCTAAAAACTCTGTAATAACAGCTCCCGCCGAAATACCAACAAAATTCATAATTCCATATCCCGTAGCCCTGTAGCGTGGAGCAACAAACTGACAAAGAATAGGCATATTGTTGGTGTCGTATATTCCAAATCCAAGTCCAAAAAGGACTGCGCCAAAAAGAATAGCAGTTATGTCACAGCAATAGCCAAATAAAAACAATGCCGGGATGGTAAGAAACAGTCCAATAACGCTGGTGTAAATTCTTCCTTTAAGATGTTTCATCACCCATCTGTCTGAAATAGCACCACCAATTAAAACGCCAAAAAAGGAAGACATCGAGATGGTTACTGTTGCAATTGGTCCCGCAAGAGACATGTCTAAATGTAAAGTTTCAGTAAATAAGGTGGGTAACCAGTTTTTGGCCGCCCAGCCTGGTAAACTTGGCGCAGAGAAATAAAAAAGCAAAACCCAAAAGGAGATATTACCAAATAAGATTCCCAATCCTTTGAACATTTGCTTGAATTCATTGCCAACAGATGACTTTTTTGTGGGATCTAAGAAGTACGTTTTTTTTTCTTGTATAAAAAATATCAGTATAAAACTGTAAAGTACACCAAATAAACCTACGGAGTGAAAGCTGAAATGCCAGGAAAAATATTTAGAAATAGTGGCGCCAAAACCACCAAGTGCCTGCCCTAAATAAATTCCGGTGGTATGAATCGCAATGGCAAAAGAGCGTGTTTTTTCCTGATGATAATCTGCAATTAAGGATAAGGCAGCCGGAATGTAAAAGGCTTCACTAAACCCCATAATGCCTCGCAAAATATAAATCTGATTGAAAGTTGTGGCATAACCCATCGCCATAGTCACCCCAGACCAGATGAAAAGACTTCCTATGATGATTCTTTTTCGGTTAAACCGATCTGCTATAATTCCGGAAACAGGGCTCATAAGTGCATAAATCCAAAGGAAAACAGCCATTAAAAGACCGAAATTTTCAGCTTTAGCCAATTCAGGAATGTCATCCATCATTGCGGATTTCATAGTCGACAGCATTTGTCGGTCTAAATAATTCAATAAAGCAACAAACCACAGCAAGCCAACAACAATCCATGGATAGGATTTTTTTTCATTCAATTTTGCAATCATTCTCTTTTTTCAAAATAAAGGCCGAATATACGAATTCAAACGCAACAGGAAAGAATTGTTTTTCCATGTTATTTGTTTAATATATTCGTACTATGACTTCTTTTGTTTTTTATTTTGGACGAAGAAAGGGGAGCAGGTAATAGAGGATTGTCATAATTCTAAGATAATATTAGTTTCTTGATATTTCGGACTTTATTTTTACTAATTGACCAAGCATAGCAGTAACAGGTACAGCTATATTTCCTTTTAAAATGGCAGATCCGGCAATAGCTAAATTCATAGTTTCTATTTCAGTTTCCCTTTTATTTAAAATATCCTGATAGGTTGATATTTTTTGTCCGTCCGACATCTTGCTTATTGCGAGTATATTTTCTAAAACAACTTCCATTGTTAGATCAATGCCATACTCTTTTACTGCTGATAAACATTCGGCAATTACCGTTTTTGCAATCTGTAAAACTTCATCATTACGCTGGAAAATTCCATTATCAGTTTCCAGTAAGGGGCAGATGGAGTTAAATACGCAGTTGCTTATTACTTTTTTCCAAATAATTGTTTGTATATCATTTTCATATCTAAATGAAAAAAGATCAGTATCCAGAATATCAACAATTTCCTGAAGAATTTCATTTGAGCCCTTAATAATGCCGATTGGTGACGGAGCCACTAACTTAAATCTGACTTTGCTGCTCTCTAAAAATTCACTAGTTGCCAATAGAACGCATCTGTAAAGTTGATCAAAATCTTTATCAATAAAACTATTTTCAATATGAAGTCCATTTTGAAGAAAAACAATTGGAGATTTTCCGGTTAGATCTTTCAGTTTATCAGCTAGGACGGTATTTCCAAATGATTTATTTGTGAGTAATATAATTCCGTCAAGGCTTTCGAAGTTAGAAAGGGAACTCACAAGAACTTCCGCATCCAGTGTCTTATTTTCAATTTCAACCTGTATCTTTTCAATTGTTGCCGGCTGATTGTCAATGCTTCCACGAATAATGGTGGTTTTTCGCCCGTTTAGGGTTAAAGCGACAGCCAGAGCTTTTCCAATTACGCCATTCCCAATTATGTAAATATGATTGTTATTTAGTTTCATTATAATATTTTTCAGTAAATCTACACATCTTAATCGTATGGTTACAGATACAGTTATTAGAATTTAACAGGATCCAGTTTTCAAATTGTTTTTGACAATTTCTACTAAATACTTGAGGCTGGTATCTAATTTATAACTCCATTTTACTGTTTTCGATATAAAAAAGTCCCTGTTTTCAGTTTTTTTAAGTTAAGATTCTTTTTAATAGAGAACCCATTACAGCGCGGCAAGATATACCTTTATGTAATAGCAGGCTTTATACCTAAGTTAGGATAGAGCTGCAGTACCACAATACAAAAACAAAAAACAATGAAGTTATCAGAAGCACAAAATAAAGAAACAGAGCTGCAGAATACCAATACTTTCCTTGAAGATGTAACTGCGGGTCTGCGGCAGCATCCCAAACAACTGCAGTCAAAATATTTTTACGATCAGCGCGGTGACCGGCTTTTTCAGGAAATCATGAGTCTTCCAGACTATTATCTGACCCGCTGTGAGATGGATATTTTTAAGAACAAAACCGCTGAAATAGCACTAGGCATTAGTGCAGACAATACTCCCTTTGATTTAATAGAGCTCGGGGCGGGGGATGCTTCTAAATCCATGCATTTGCTGCGATACCTGAAAAATCTGGACACTGATTTCAGGTATATGCCTATTGATATATCAGGCAATATTCTTTCGGTTTTAGATGAAAGACTGAAAAAAGAAATACCAGGACTTGATATAGTAAGTCTTGAGGGAGAATATTTCGAGATGCTTTATAAGGCATCCCAGCTTTCTTCCCGAAGAAAGGTGATCTTGTTTCTGGGAAGCAATATAGGAAATATGGAACTGGAAGAAGCATATCGATTTTGTTTTGAATTGCGCAAGAATCTTAATAAAGGCGACGTTGTCATGATTGGTTTTGACCTGAAAAAAGAACCTAATACTATATTAAATGCCTACAATGACCCGGAAGGAGTGACTGCCTCGTTTAACCTGAACCTGCTGGAGCGTATTAACAAAGAGCTTGGTGCTGATTTTGCATTAAATCAGTTTGAACATTATGAAACTTATGATCCCATAACGGGTGCCTGCAGAAGTTATCTGATCAGTCTGGCGGATCAGAGCGTTTCTCTCGACGGCGATGTATTTCATTTTGCTGAAAATGAACCTGTTTACATGGAAGTATCCCAGAAATTTTCCATAGAAGATACCCATAAAATGGCCTCACAGTCTGGATTTAAAACGGTTTACAGTATTATGGACAGCAGGGAATGGTTTGTGGATGTTTTTTGGACAGCCGTTTAAATAAGAGTAATTATGGAACACACAGTAACACATTTTGATACCCGGCTTTTACTGGCAAAGTATAAAAAAATACGCATGCAGTCAGAGCACCTCTGCAGTCCCCTGGAAACAGAAGATTATGTAGTGCAGCCCATCCCGGATGTGAGTCCTCCTAAATGGCATTTAGGACATACGACCTGGTTTTTTGAAACCTTTATTCTTCTTCCCAACTTTTCAGGTTATAAGGAATTTAATGCGCAGTATAATTTTGTTTTTAACAGCTATTATGAAACAGTAGGAGCAAGAGTCCTGCGCACCGACCGAGGTAACTTGAGTCGTCCGTCGGTTGCTGATATTTATGCCTACAGGGCTTATGTAGACGAGCAGATGGAGGTATTTCTGGAGAATTCAGTACTTTCAGATGAAGTATCTGCTGTACTGGAATTAGGCTTAAACCACGAGCAGCAGCATCAGGAGCTTCTCATGACAGATATTAAATACATACTGGGACATAATCCTCTTTTTCCAGCTTACCGTGAAACGGACAGTGTGGAGGAGGATTTATCTGTCATGGATTCTGGTTTTATTTCAATGGCTGAGGGTATTTATGAAATAGGATTTAAGGGTACTGGTTTCAGCTTTGATAATGAGTTGGGACTGCATAAAAAATATTTAGAGGCTTTCGATATCGCGTCTTCTCTTGTAACCAATGGAGAATATCTGCAGTTCATACAGGAAGGGGGCTATGAGAATTTTATCTGGTGGCATTCTGAAGGATGGGACTGGATAAAGCAGCAACAGGCAAAAGCACCATTATACTGGCATTTTATCGATGGAAAGTGGATGCATTACACACTTGGCGGATTAAAGGCTATTAATCCGTATGAAGTTTTGTGTCATGTTAATTTTTATGAAGCTTCAGCCTTTGCCGCGTGGAAAGGAATGCGCCTTCCTACAGAAGAAGAGTGGGAAGCAGCCTGTGATCATTTTTACTGGGGAGAAAGATGGGAATGGACAGCAAGTGCCTACCTTCCTTATCCCAGATATAGTAAACAGCCAGGAGCCATCGGCGAATATAACGGAAAGTTTATGGTAAACCAAATGGTGCTGCGAGGAGGCTCAACTGCTACCCCGGAAGGGCACACCCGCGCTTCCTATCGTAATTTTTTCCATCCAAGACACCAGTGGCAGTTTTCAGGAATCCGGCTTGTAAGATGAGACAAGTTAATTCCTGTCCATAGTCTTTCACGAACGGTAACCAAAATTTTTAAAATAATTAAGTGTTTATTCTTTTTTAACTAAAAAGAAATAATGGGAAAATTTTGAGAATAAACACTTGAGATTGGCTGTTTAATAATAGGTTGACTCCAGGTATGGGTCGTAGATATCTGCATCCCACTGGTTATCATCAAATTCATCCAAAAGATCATCTTCAGATTCAGGATCAATTATACTTTCGTTTTCGGATTGGTTATGAGCTGCATGCAGAAATTCGCAGTCAAAGTCAGGTTCATCCTCAAATTTACGGTATAAATCTGTTAGAAGATCTAAATTTTGTGTTTCACGTTGAGTTGACGCGTCTGAAAAATTGCTGTTAGACTGTCTGCTTGATGGAGATAATGATGTAATGACTGGAAGCACTGCTGCTGTGGTTTTCATAATGTAATTTATTTGTGGTTCTATAATTGTATGAGGCAAAAATAACCGATTGGGGAAGCTTTTAAATTACAGAATTCTGCCTTGGAGTTACATAATTTTGAATTATTAAATAGCTTGTAAATGTGTGACTTACTTTAAATGAAATTTACTTATTATTGCCGACTGTGCAGAACTTTAGTACAGGCTTCTGTTTTTTAGAGGCCTTTTATTTTGTACGGCGGTATATTTTGGTTAAATTGTATATCCAAAAAAATATTTATGAAACAATTACCTATATTATTAATTCTTGCCTGTATTTTAATCTCATGCGAAAGCAGAAAAGAGCAGGACCTGCTGAAGAGAGAAAAAGCTTTAATATTAAGGGAAGAAGAATTTGAAAAAAAAGAAACGGACTACAAAGCATTATTAGCCATGCGTGACAGCATCTCTGCCCTAAAAGACACTGTCAATAATGATACTGAATTAATTACGGAATGGCCTGAAACACTCAAAGGCTTCTGGAATAGTAAGATGCTGTGCAGAGAATCAAACTGCAGTCAGTATGTTATAGGAGATCAGCGTAATGAAACTTGGGAATTTGTGTCTGATTCGACTGGAATTTTTACAAATGTTATAAATAATAAAAAGCTGGTAAGGGTATTTAAGGCAAAATACCTTAAAGACAGGATACTGCTTGAATTCATCAGTGACAGCGTTTCAAAAAACAGAGTGAAAATGAATGTGGTTCTGGATGATATTAAAGAGAATATTATTAAAGGCACGCAGACTATTACCGGACAGGACAACTGTTCCGCCAGATTTTCGGTTGAACTTGCACTTCCTCAAAAAAAATAATTTATGTTACTAAGTATACAGCATGTCAGTCTTCCTATTGAAGATCCGGTATTAAAATTTCTTATCGAGCTTATTATAATTTTATGTATTCCTCTTTTACTCAATAAAATAAAAGTGCCTCACTTGCTGGGCCTTCTTATAGCCGGAGCTATCATTGGTCCAAATGGCTTTAACGTTCTTGCGAGAGACAGCAGTATAGTGGTTACAGGTACTACAGGACTGCTCTATATAATGTTTCTTGCCGGACTTGAGATAGATATGGGGGATTTTAAAAAAAATAAATGGAAAAGTATCACTTTTTCACTCTATACCTTTATTGTGCCATTTGCACTGGGGCTTTTGGGTGGTTATTACATACTCCATTTTTCGCTTCTAAGCTCGGTATTATTTGCCAGCCTTTTCTCATCACACACTCTTATTGTATACCCAATGGTGAGCAGACTAGGGATAGCAAAAAAGCTGGCGGTAAATGTAACGGTAGGAGGTACTATGATTACAGATGTGCTTTCTCTTGTAGTGCTGGCTGTTGTGGTGGGTATGTCGCAGGGAGAAGTAGGAACTTCGTTCTGGGTTAAGCTGTCTGTTTCCATGCTGGTTTTTGCTTTAGTAGTTCTGCTTCTTTTTCCTGTCTTGGCGCGCTGGTTTTTTAAGAATGTCGAAGACAAGATTTCCCAGTATATTTTTGTTATTGTGATGATTTATCTCGCTGCTCTTCTGGCAGAGCTGGCTGGAATAGAGGCCATTATTGGAGCATTTTTTGCCGGTCTTGCACTTAACAGGCTTATACCCCATAGTTCATCACTTATGAACAGGGTTGAATTTGTTGGGAATGCTATTTTTATTCCATTTTTCCTTATTAGTGTTGGTATGCTGATTGATTTTAACGCTTTTATCCAGAGCTGGGAAACACTGGGAGTAGCCGCAGTTATGCTTACAGCTTCAATAGGAGGGAAATACGCGGCAGCTTTTTTAACGAAAAAGACTTTTAGATTTACAGATGATGAAGGCAGTCTTATTTTCGGTATGAGTGCAGCTTCTGCAGCGGCAACGCTCGCCTCTGTAATGGTGGGATATAATATTATCTTATCCGAAAATGAAGCGGGAGAGCCTGTCAGGCTTTTAAATGAACATGTGCTTAACGGCAGCATTCTGCTTATACTGGTTTCCTGTACTATTTCATCATTTGTGTCAATGGCAAGTGCTCAGAGAATTGCCGATGCAGATAAAGAAGAAACCGCAGCAGATGCGGGTGATCAGGAAGAAAAAATTCTGCTGGCTGTAAATCATGAACATACCGTTGAGAAAATGGTTAATCTGGGGCTTCTCATAAAAGGAAGAAGTAATAAAGATAAACTTTTTGCACTTAATGTTATTAACGAAGACAAAAGTGAATCATCCTCAAAGAATGCAGAAAAATTGCTGGGTGCAGCTGTAAATATGGCAGCATCCGCCGATGTTAAACTAAATCCAATAACACGGCATGATAATGATGTGATTGCTGGGATTAATAATGTGGTAAAAGAACAGAATATTACTGATTTGATTATTGGACTTGAAGAAGAAAAAGGATTTTCCTCATCTTTCATTTATAATCTTTACAACGGTTACCTGCAGAACAAGCATATAAATTTGATTATCTATCATGCAGTCCAGCCGGTGTCAACCATTAAAAAATATACAGTTCTTATCCCTGCGAATGCTGAACTCGAACCAGGATTTTTTCATTGCTTATTAAGAATTTGGAACATTGGAAAAAATACGGGGGCCAAAATGAGTTTTTATGCCAACCAGAAAACCATTGGTGTATTAAAGAGCATTGTAGTAAAGGCTAATATTGAAGCTGTTTTTAATACTGTAACCTCATGGCAGGAAGCTGAAAATACTGCTGCCAGTCTGGAAGAAGATGAAGGTCTTATCATTTTAATGGCTGACAGAGGTATGCATTCTTATTTTCCTCAGATGAAAGAAGTGCCTGAAATTTTAAATAAAAAACTCAGTAACAATAACTATATACTAATTTATCCTTTTTCAAAAATTGACAATACAGTTATAGAAAAAAGAGCAGTAAGCAACCTTGATGATTTTGCCGATATTGGAAAAATTATAGGCGGAATTTTTAAGTAGAACAGTTTGTATTGCAAAGAAAAATTGCGCATAAGAACGTTAGAATGCAGAATTTTGCCGTTTCTTTTTCTTTGATTGAGTGTAATAGTTGTGCTTAAAACTGTTTAATTATGACTGTTTTTAAAAGGTTTCACTGAAAGAGGATTAATATATTTTTTTAGATTCAGCCCCTTAGTATGCAGATGAAATCTGGAGGAAATGTCCATAGGAACATACTGAAGTTTTTTTAGAAAAATCCGTATCTGGTTTCTGGAATCAGAGTGGTCGGCAATAAAAAATAATTCCTCTTTTGTTTCGTGTGTATCGGAGATGTGTCTCGGCTTAATTTCAACTGGATTGAACAGTTTTACTACATGAGCTTCAGGAAGTAGTGAAGCAGTTATTTTATAAGTCATGGCGTTTATAATGCCTGGGAGCAGTAAATGAGGATCGAAAATCAATCCGCTAGTGTGCACTACTATTTTATTAGACATATCAGGAAGAGACTTTATAATATTTTCTAAATCATCCTTTGGAAGAAACAGCAGGACAATTTCTGCAGCAGCAGATTCCTCAAGCGTTCCAATACGTGCGTTTGCTCCCATTTTTTGAATAACATCCTTTATAAGACTTCCTCCTCTGGGATTGTGCATGATAACTTCATAACCTGTCTGTGCTGCTCTGCGGGCTAATTCAAGTGTTAGACTGCTCACGCCGATGATTCCAATTTTCATAAGTTCTTCTTTTTAAATTATTATTACTCACTAATAAAATTTAAGAATTATTTTTCTGTATGTTATTGTATATAAGTGTGTTATTTTAAATATTCATTAAATTTAAAACTAATATTTATTTCTAAGCCAAGTATTTTTACCTGATTTTAAATGTGAAGTTAGTACGTTAGTAATAGAAAAAAGGCAGTAATCTGATGCTTTAGATCTGCATTTAAATAATGATAAGGAATTTAATGAATGGAGGAAAAAGTCAGGCGACTGGATATGATATCATAAAGAACATTCTGCTTCAAAGAGTTGGTAATGTTTTTAATTGGAGCATAAAAAATGTTCAAGTATTGGATCAACAGCTGCTTATCATCGGCAGTTAATTGAAGATTATAAAATATTTGAAATTTATTAGGCATTTATGAACTACATTTGACGTTATAAAATGCTTTAAGATGATAAGTTCCGAGAATTCCCACGAAGCCGCTATACCCTTAAATGAAAAAGAGCCGGTAAAGATTATACTGGCCGAAGATGATAAGGACGATCAGGAATTATTTATCGATGCCCTGGATGAGGCACAAGTCCCCTCTGAGGTAGTCACCGTGGAGAACGGGCAGCAGCTCGTGGATGTCTTAAAAGATAAATCCCAGCCCGATCCCGATATTATTTTTATAGATGTCAATATGCCCGTTAAAGGAGGCAAGCAGGCGCTGGAAGAAATAAAGGGCGATAAAGAGCTTAAGGATATTCCTGCCGTTATGCTGTCTACCTGGGACCATCCTTCGGATATTAAAGATTCCTTTGATAAGGGTGCAGACCTCTATGTCCAGAAACCAAATTCTTTTTCCGGTTTTGTGCTTGTACTAAAAAAAGTGTTTTTTCTGCACTGGGCCAAAGCTTTATTGAGCCCTGTTAAAAATTTATTTTTTGTTTCAGAAAAGAATGTTTCCCCGGGAGACTCCTAAGGAATTTTCCCTGTCTTACCCGTTTGTTTTTCCTTGTGATAGCGTGCAGCTAATTAACTTCTTAAGTATTCAATTTTATGAAAATCAGAAGGATTTGATAATGAAAATAATTGTTGGTTTATTAAAATTACCCTACCTTTCCAGTTGAAATCAAATAGTAGAAAGAGTGCAGCTGGACAGAAGGGAATCTAAACATAAACATCCGTTTTTAAGTAATATGGGAGAATTAGGTTCTCTTATCAGTGAGTTTGATTGGGCAGAAACTTCTTTAGGCCCGCTGGAGAAATGGCCGGATTCACTGCGTACCTCATTGTCAATTGTGCTGGGTTCAGGCGTTCCGATGTTTATGATATGGGGAAAAGACAGGTTCTTTTTTTACAATGATGCTTTCAGCGCTTTTTTTCCTGATTACAGTAAAAAGCCACTGCCTTTTAAAACCAGCTTTAAAGAGGCATTACCTTCTGGATGGGAAAATATATATGGTATCATTGAACAGGTCATAAATCAAAAATCAACCAGATTAGAATCTAATATTGTAACTGCTGTAAGCAGAAATAATACAATGCAGGAAGTTTACCTCACTGTTGGATGCAGCGCGGTTTTTAATCAAAACGGTACTGCTGAGGGAGTATTTGGCACCTGCATAGAAAATTCTGCGGTTATTCCCAATGTAATAAAATCAGGTTCATTAAGAACACAGCTTAACAGTGTTCTGATGCAGTCCAAGGCAGGAATTGCACAGGCTAACATCGATGGCCGCGTGACAGAAGTTAATGACCGTTACTGCGAGATGCTGGGGTACAGCCGTGAGGAAATATTACAGATGAATCTAGGTGAGCTGACACATCCGGATGATTTGCAGCGCAATATGCAGCTGCTAAGGGAATGCGTTAGCAGCGGAAAAGATTTTATGATTACAAAACGTTATGTAAAACGTGATGGTTCAATACTATGGGTAAACAATAATGTTTCAATTGTAAGTGACACGGCAGGCAGCAAATATATTACCGCCATTGCAGTCGATATAACTGCTGAAAAAGAAAGAGAAGAACAGCTGGAAGCGGGAGAATTTCGTTTTCGGACACTTATTGAAAAAGCACCTGTAGGTACGGCATTATTCAGGGGTAGTGAGTTTTACATCGAACTGGCCAATCATGCAGTGTTACAATACTGGGAAAAAGAAGATGATATTATCGGCAGTAAATTAAAAGATGTTTTTTCTGATCTAAATGATTATGATTTATATGAAAAACTTAGTGAAGTTTATCTGACTGGGAAAGAATATAAAGCTTCAGCAGCAAGAATAAAAAGAGAAGAATCAGAAAAGAACCAGTATTTCGATTATTCACTGACCCCTCTGTTTGATAAAACCGGCTGCGTTTATGCAGTTTTGGCTATGTATTCTGATGTAACACCTGCAGTCAAAGCACAGCAGCAGGCAGCAGAGAGTCACAACGAGCTGGCAGTTATGTTTGAGCAGTCGCCCGTGGGTATTGCAACAATAGGGATAGGAGATGATCTGGTTTTTATAAGTGCCAATACTTTTTACAGCGAATTGGTAGGGCGCAAAGCAAAAGATATTATCGGGAAACCCCTTCTTGAGGCGCTTCCGGAAATCAAGGGACAGGGTTTTGATGACCTTCTCAGAGAAGTGATCCGCACCGGTACTGCTTATACCGCTAAGGAAGTGGAGGTCGAATTGCTTCGAAATGAAAAGCTTGAACATATTTATGTGGATCTGACTTACCAGATTAACCGTAATGCTCAAGGCGAACAAACTGTTATATTGGTAGTTGCAACCGATGTTACCAGACAGGTAATGAGCCGTAGAGAAGTAGAAGAAAGTGAAACCAAACTAAAAAACCTCATTGCAGCCGCACCTGCAGGTATAGGTCTTTTTACTGGCCGCGACCTGATTATAGAATACCCAAACCAGACTTTTATAGATATAGTGGGCAAAGGCCCTGATATTTTAGGACTGCCGTTAAGGGAAGCCATGCCGGAACTTATTTCTGAAGGCCAGGCTTACCTTAAAATTCTTGATGATATCTTTACAACCGGAATTCCTTTTATTTCTCCTGCTTCACTAGTCAAAATAATGCAGAATGGTGTGCTGAATGATAATTATTATAATATTTCTTATACACCGCTGCGAAACAAATCAGGAGAAATTTATGCTATTTTAGATATTGCCATCGATGTTACGGAACAGGTCAGCGCTCAGAAAGCAATGCAAGAGAGCGAGGCTCATCTGCAGTTATTACGCGATACAGTTCCGGCCATGATTTTCTATCTAGATAAGAAGCAGCGCTATCAGAGTTACAACAGGATTTTTATGGACTGGTTTTCTGTAGACGAAAATGAAGCAATAGGAAAAAGTGTAAAGGAATTTCTAGGAGAAGCTGCGTACGCAAAAACACTTCCCCATCTTGAAATTGCTTACGGTGGAGAGCAGGAGAAATATGAAATGTTTGCACCTTCACGCATGGGAATCAGCAGGTGGCTGAGCATTGTATATACACCCCACAAAAATAACGAAGGCGAAGTGATAGGTGTAATTGTTCATGCAACCGATGTTACGCAAAGTAAATTGACAGAAATCGCGCTTAAGGAAAGTGAATCCAAGCTTCGCACTGTTTTAGATGCTGCTCCTGTTGCCATAAGTGTATTTGTGGGCAGGGATTTAGTAATTGAAAACCCTAATGATCGTTTTACAGCTGTCATTAATAAGGGAAGTTCGATAGCTGGACAGCCTCTTAAGACAGTGCTAAAATCCAGTAATTCGGAGGATTTCCTAAAATCGGTACAGATGGTGCTTCGCTCGGGAGAAAGTTTTTATGAAAGCGGCATGCCTGGAATTAATACAACAGAGAAAGAAATGCACTATCATAATATCAGCCTGACCCCTCTTACGGATGAGAGCGGGGAAGTTTATGCTGTGCTTTATGTCGGTTGGGATGTTACGGATGAAATTGTTTCCATAAAAAAAGCGGAACAGGCGGAGTCTGCTCTCCGCTCTGCAGTGGAAGTGGCGCAGCTGGGAACATGGTCACTGGACATATCTTCGGGAATTACTACAGTATCAGAACGACATGCTTCCATGTTCGGATTAAAAGCAAACCAAATGCCGTCCTCGGAAATACGTGCACTCATAAAACCTTCAGACTATAATCGGGTGACCGAGGCATTTTTTGCAGCCCAGAAACCGGGATCAGAAGGCAGATATGAGGCTGAATATAGAATTATTCATGGAATTACAGGACAGGAAAAGGTTATTCATGCAGTAGGACAGACTTATTTTGATCTGGATGGGAAACCGTTGGTGATTCAGGGGACTGCTCAGGATATTACAATTCACAGAGAACTTCAGCTTGCCCTTGAAAGTGAAGTGGAACTCAGGACAAATGAGCTTGAAGCAGTGCTGAAAGAGCTGCAGTCTGCCAATACAGATCTTCGCCATTCTAATGATGCACTTAAACATTCAAATCAGGAACTGGCACAATTTGCATATGTGGCAAGTCATGATCTTCAGGAACCGCTTCGTAAAATTCAGATTTTTGCCGGCATCCTTCAGGAGAATCTACCGAGAAAAGACCCTAAAGTAATGATTCAAAAAATAGCTTTTTCTGCCGCCAGGATGAGCCAGCTTATTACCGATCTGCTTAGTTTTTCAAGACTAATACAACCTCAAAAGAGCCTGCAGCCGATTGATCTTAATGAAGTTATTAAAAATATCTGGATTGATTTCGAGCTGGCTGTTGAGGAGAAAAATGCAGTAATTGAAGTTGAAAAGCTGCCGGTTGTAAAGGCGGTCGGTCTGCAGATGAATCAGCTTTTTTATAATTTGGTAGGGAATTCCTTGAAATTTACCAGACCTGACACTGTGCCGAAAATAAAAATAAGCGCTGTTCAGGTAACCAATCAGTATGCAGCCCAGTTTACAGATTCTACACTTATTGAAGGACAGTATCATCATATTTTATTCAGCGATAACGGAATTGGATTTGAAAAAGGCTACGAGAAACAGATTTTTGAAATCTTCAAACGTCTTCACGAACAGAATATCTATCCAGGTAGTGGTATCGGACTGGCACTGTGCAGGAGAATTGTTACCAATCACCATGGGGTGATGTATGCAGAATCAGAATATGGAAAGGGAAGTACATTTCATATTTTTCTTCCTGTATCTTAAAACATTTATGAAAGCTGTAAAGAATAATGTGTATAATATAAATAGCAGTTCTCTGCTCAAAATAAAGTGTAAAGAAAATATAAAAAGATACTTTTGGCAGATGATGATCCCGGTGATGCTGAAATATTAAGCATGCTGTTGCTTTTTTTAAATGAAAAAATTGCAGCAGCTGTAAATTTCAGCAAGTCTTCCTGATCTGATATTTTTAGACTACAATAAAAGAAATTCTACTGTATATGAATAAATACTCCTTAGCTTGTTTGAAGTGTTACTGTAGTTAATCCCTCTGGTTTTTAAGAAAAAAAATGACATTATTAACTCAATAGTGTTTTAATAAACCAATAAGCCAGTAATTTAAAATAAAAAAGCAATAATTAATTAGGAAGAAAACACAGGTGACAAACTTTTCAGCCAGTATTCCATAATGTTTTGTATCATTAACTTATAGGCTGGAAAGTTTTCCTCTTTACTAAAATAACCCTGTACATGATAAGAGTATGCTTTTTTTACATTCTCAGGATTTTTTGAAGTGGAAAGAAATATATACGGCACGCATTTCTGGCTTATGTCAGCATTAGCAAGAATTTGTCTTCGTAATTCAAAGCCGTCAATTTTTGGCATATTGATATCAGAGAAAATAATAAAAGGATTTGTATCAGGAGAAGACAAATAAGTAATAGCCAGGGTAGGATCCTCAATAAAAACTACTTTGTTTGGATACCCCAGGCTCTCGAATATATCTTTAAGAAAATTTCTGTCATCTTCATCGTCTTCTATTATAATTATTTCGTGATTTCTTTTCATGATGTAAAAGTAGGGACTTTTTTTAGTTTTTTCTTAATTTGCAAGAAACTGTCAATTCTCTTAATAGATGCTGTTTTATGTATTATTACAGCTTACAGAAGATCAGTCACATGCTCTCCATAAAAAAAACCGTTATTAGTAACGGTTTTAAAATTTTCTCTGAGAAGGTTTATAATTGCCGGGCGCACCACGGCCTGTTTCATCTCTGGTGATTTCATCTTCTTTAAGTTCCTCGTTTCCAAGTTCCCCAATTTCGAATTCCTTGTTTACGGGATTGTCCTGATCAGTTTCAATGGTTTCAAAGCTGCCGTTTTCGGGGTCATCGCTCCCTGAAGTATCAATGTCAGTTTCAAAACCTTCTGAGGGATCATTATGTATTAGATCCTCTTCAATGTCCTTCTCGGTTATATCTTTGGATTCACTGTCCGATTCATTGTCAAGATTCTCTGAGTCATAGGGATTGCTAATCTCATTGGTGCTTAAATCATTTCCGTAATCCGGCTCGGCATTGTCTGTAAAAGGGTGGCTTGCTGGGGAGGAAGTTTTCTGTTGTACCTTATTACCGGAGTCTGCATTTTGAAAATTCTTGTCATCCTGACCGTAATTTTCTTTTTTATCTGCATTCATCATTTTATATTTTTAATTAAATTTTACAATCATTTTTAATGGAGCGTACTCTAACAAGTCTTCCGGATTGCCGTGCTTGTCTTGCTTTGTATTTCTTCTTTAACAAATGTAGAAAGGATAGGTATATTTTTTTTTACAGAATAATGAATTCCATTTATAAAATAGCTATCATGCAACAGGCTGGTATATCTAATACTATAAAAAGTAATGTTATTCAAATCTAATGAGAATGCGGTAAGTTGATAACCTGGAAAATCTATTTTCTTCTCTCTCTCTTGTTTTTAAGATTTTATTTATTGTGGTTTGACCGGTGTTTTTGCCGGCTGTTAATTTATGAGATGATGTTTCATTTTAAAAACAACTGGTTTCATTTTATAATTTGAAACCATTTAAGGATTGAAATGCTCATAATTATGAGAATTGGTATCTAATTTTATGCGATACTAATCCCGATAAATCACAATTATGAAACAGAAAGCCTTATTATTAGCTGCAGCTTTAAGTGTACTGGCATTTTTTAATGCAGAGGCCCAGACCAAAAAAAAGCCCAATATTATAATGGTCATCTCAGACGATACCGGCTGGGGGGATTTGGGAGTATATGGAGGAGGAGTCGGGCGAGGCATGCCCACGCCCAATTTAGACCGAATGGCAAAGGAAGGGATGCAGTTTTGGTCCTTTTACGGACAGCCTAGCTGTACCCCTGGAAGAGCTGCGATGCTTACAGGACGTATTCCCAATAGAAGCGGTATGACTACCGTTGCTTTTCAGGGACAAGGTGGCGGACTGCCTAAAGAAGAATGGACTCTAGCTTCGGTGCTTAAAAAAGCCAATTATAAAACCTACTTTTCTGGAAAATGGCACCTTGGTGAAGCAGAATATTCTATGCCTATCGCTCATGGTTTTGATAAAATGCAGAATGTAGTGCTTTATCATTTGAATGCTTACACTTATGCTTTCCAATCTTGGAATCCCGAGATGTCTCCAGAGATGCTGGATCTTTTCAAAAAAGTGACCACAGGCATACTTGAAGGAGAAGCAGGCGGAAAAGCCCGCGAGATAAGCAAAGTTACTGAAGAGAATATTGCTGAGCTGGATATGATGATGGTGGAAAACAACCTGAAACAGCTTGATGAATATGGAAAAAGCAAAGATCCGTTTTTTATGTGCATTAATTTTGCTAAAAACCATCAGCCTAACCTTCCTTCGAAGCAGTTTGCGGGCAAATCCCCAGGTAAAAGCAAATACTCAGATGCTGTAGTAGAGATGGATTACAATGTAGGTCGTATTATGGATAAGATTCGCGCTTTGGGTATTGCCGAAAATACGATCGTTATTTATACAGTAGACAACGGTGCCTGGCAGGATGTGCATCCTGATTCTGGATATACTCCTTTTAGAGGTACTAAAGGAACAGACAGGGAAGGCGGCAGCCGTGTGCCTGCAATTGCCTGGTGGCCCGGACAAATTGAAGCAGGAAGCCAAAGCCATGATATTGTAGGTGGACTTGATCTTATGGCTACATTTGCAAGTCTTGCAGGAGTAGAACTTCCTAAAAAAGACAGGGCTGGCGCAGATATGGTTTTTGATAGTTATGATATGTCAAATGTATTGTTTAAAAAAGGAACGCCGCTTCGCGATAGATGGTTTTATTTTACTGAGGCTGAATTATCGCCGGGAGCTGTGAGAATCGGAAAATTCAAAGCAGTATTTAATACCCGCGGCGATAATGGTGCGATTGCAGGCAGTGACGCTCCTGGACAGCAGCTGGGCTGGAGAGGCGATGAAACCTATGTAGCGACAGTTCCGGCTATTTATAATTTGTGGCAGGATCCTCAAGAGCGTTATGATTTGTTCATGAACAGCTGGACAGAGAAAACATGGACGGCCATCATTTTTAATCAGGCCATTGCAGACCTCATGAAAACATATGCTCAGATACCTCCAAGAGCACCGCAGAGTGAAACTTTTACGGGTGAAATGCAGATTGAGCGCTATAGAACTATCGAACAGGTGAAAAAAATGATGAATGAAAAAAAAGTGAATCTTCCGCCGCTGAGCGTAGACTCTAAGTAATCGGATTTGTAATTCTTAAATGGGAAGAAACGGCCGGGGATAAACCTTTTAAGGAGTATTAATTTTTACAGAAAAAAGAAAGCAGCTATAAAGGCTGCTTTCTTTTTGTATTTTTTTTACCTAACGAAAATTTAAGTTACTTAGTTTTTGTTGGACGCACTTCTATTTTGCTTGGCAGCACATTAGGATTCATTTTTAACAGGTCTACAACCATCTGCCCTATATCTGAGGGCTGGATTTTCCAATGGTCATTTTCATCCGGAGTATGGCCGTTAAAGTTTGAAGCAGTTGAGCCCGGCAGGATGGTGGTGCATTTTACTCCATAATCGCGCAAATCAAGCATGGCAGCCTGGGTAAACCCCACCAGTCCGAATTTTGAGGCATTGTAGGCTGCGCCTTTTGCAAAAAAGTTAGCTCCCGCCAGCGATGCAATAGATATGTAATAGCCTTTGTTTGCTTTGAGCTGTTCGCAGGCTGCTTTCAGGGTATGAAAAGCACCGGTGAGATTGGTGTCAATCATTGCGTTCCAGTCCTCCAGGGATATTTCATCTATGGGAGCAAATTTTCCAATCCCTGCATTGGCAATGATAATATCCAGTTTTCCAAATTCTGCAACAATCTGCTCGACTGCTTTAAATTCGTCGTTAAAATTTCTGACATCAGACTGCAATACCAGCACGTTCTGCTTTCCTAATTGTTGCTGCGCCTTTTCAAGCGCTTCTTTATTCCTTCCCGATATCGCTGCTTTTACGCCATTTTTCACTAAAGCTTCTGCAATACCCAGACCGATGCCTTTCGACGCGCCGGTTATATAAGCCACTTTATTTTCTATGTGCTGCATTTTTATAAGATTTGTTTAAGATTTTTACTGTCAAGCTTGAAGTTTTCTCCATGCTTTGTTTTTAAAAAAGACGGATTTATAAAAATACAATAAATTAGCTTAAGGTCATCACCATAATATTTATGTTTGATTCTTTTAAATCATTATCAATTCCTTTTTCTTTTGTTATATCGATAATTTCTTGACTATCGCTGAATAGTAGAGCCGCTTGAGATAAAACATCTAAGAATATTCTCGTTTTATTCATTCATATTATTTAATACATATTTAAATTTAAGGGTTCTCATTTAATCAAACATCTAGACGCCATAATGCAGATTTGTAATCTGTGACCGCAAAGAGGACCATAATGATATAAATAAAAAAACTCGAGATTTCTCTGAAGCTTTTTTCTTAGCAGCAGAAAGTATTCAAATATTTAACCAGTTAATTGAAGATTATTATAGTATTATGCCGCGTGAATCTTAATACTTTTTAATAAATTATCACATAAAGTTATTCAAATTTGGATAGCTTTGTGTAGT
Source organism: Flavobacterium sp. KACC 22758 (assembly GCF_028736135.1). NCBI lineage: Bacteria > Pseudomonadati > Bacteroidota > Flavobacteriia > Flavobacteriales > Flavobacteriaceae > Flavobacterium > Flavobacterium sp. KACC 22758. The sequence continues at coordinate 2,931,708 of NZ_CP117878.1, read as the reverse complement.
TTCTCATACATAAACAAGTTGTGCAGCATTTTAGAAATGACAGTAAAAGATAAAGAAATACAAGATGATTACAAAAATCGAATTAACCGAGTTTTTGAGTTTATTGACCAAAACTTGGAATCATATTTATCACTAGATGTGGTTTCGGAAATTGCTTTTTTCTCATCATTTCATTTTCATCGAGTTTTCAAATTTGTTACAGAAGAAACTCTGCATGAATACGTAAAACGAAGAAGAATAGAAAAATCAGCATCTGATTTGTTACATAAAAACATAACAGCAACTGAAATAGCACATAAATATGGATTTAGTGATAATTCTTCATATTCCAGAGCATTTAAAAAGTATTTTGGAGTAAGCCCGACTGAATTTAAAAACCAAAATCCAAATAGATTTAGCAAGATTCGTCAACTTGAAAGCAAGAATGGACAAGAATATCCTGACTATGAAAAATACATTTGCATCATTAATAATCTTAAAAATTGGATAAAAATGAAAGCAAAAATTGAAATTAAAGAAATGTCAAAAATGGATTTGGCTTATGTATCAAGTATTGGTCCTCATAACCTTGAAAGTTGCTATGCAAAATTAGTGCAATGGGCAACACCAAAAGGATTAATGAATGACAAAACAAAAATGATAACGGTTTATCATGACAGTTTTAAAGTTACTGAAGCCAGCAAAGTAAGGATGAGTGCTTCGATTTTAGTTGATAAGCCAGTGGAAACAAATGGAGAAATAGGACTGACAACAATAGAAGCTGGAAAATTTATTGTTGGAAGTTTTGAAATTGGATTAAACGAATTTGAAAAGTCGTGGACTGGATTGTTTTTCTGGATGAACGAAAATGGATATGAGAAAGCTGACAGAGAGCCTTTTGAAATTTATTATAATAATTTTAAAGAACATCCTGAAAGGAAAGCTATTGTTGACTTTTGCATACCAATTAAATAAAAAACGCTCTACAAGAATGGCTATACCGTAATTTATTCCGGTCTTGAGCAGGCGGCATTCTGCTTTGCCTGACAGAGAATATTTTTCATTAATAAAATCGGCGAGGTCTTTCTGGGAAAGCACTTAACTGCTGACGGAAATGGTTTCATCCTTTAAAGATTATAGTATTGGGATTGGATGCAGAGTTGTGCGGCATATAGCTCTGTACAAAAGTAAAATAACTTTTTGAAAGCATCTGTAAGAGCTTTAGAGCTGCAAATTTACTAAATTAAATCAAATAAAAACGGCAGCTTGAAAGGCTGGCTGTATAGTTGTTTTTGCCAATGGAACGACCGATATTTTCTTAGCCTTTAATGTTGTGATAGCAGCTGCTGATAAATCCTTCCTAAAATAGAAATTGAGAGTTTTTAGTTATCAATCAGCTATTTTAAGAATTAAAATCCTGTGGCAAAAGTTAATTCCAATTGGTTTTTAAATAGTATCCATTTTTTGGCTAAGAGGAAGCGTTACTGTAAATTCAGCTCCGTTATCTTTTTCACCTGCTGCAGTGATTTTTCCGTTGTGTCTTTTAACGATTTTTCTGCATAGTGCAAGACCAATTCCATTACCCTCGTACTCATCTTTAGTATGCAGCCTTTCAAATGCAGTAAAAATTTTCTCTGCAAAGGCCTTATCGAGCCCTATGCCATTGTCCTTGATTGTAATTTGCAACAAATCCTGGCCATCACTGTTTATAATAGTATTGGTTATTATAACTGTTGGCGGCTGATCTGCTTTTGAAAATTTTAAGGCATTTTGTATCAGATTATAGAAAAGCTGGTTGAGTAGAATAGGAGCCCCTTCGATTTCAGGCAGATCCGACGTTATTAAAACAGCTTTTTTTTCTTTTATCAGCAGCTCCAGATCAATTTTTATGTTTTTAATAATCTCATTAAGATCTATGGTTTCGATATGCTGTAAAGTTTTATCTAAAGTCGAATATGTTAAAATTCCCTCGATAATATTTTCCATTCTCTGAGCAGACTGGCTTACCTTCTGGAGATATTTTTTAGATTTCTCATTAACATCATTTTCGATATCATTTCGCAGCAGAGTATTAAAAATTTTGGGAGTGATATACGTGTGTAACCTCGTAAAGATTCAAACAGTCCTTAGAACTTTTTTATATGCTTTAAACTATCGTCTCTTTGATCATTTTCATTTATCATTTTTTCAATAGTTGACTGAATGATGTTCATGCTTTGTTCAAGATTAGCAATTAAAAATTCATCAAATACTTCAGCATTTTTTAATTCGGCAGTAGTTGTTTTGATATTCTCTAAATTCCGATTCATGTTTTGCAATTTCAAATTTGCATTTGATTTATTCATACCAAATATTTTAAAAAAATTAAAAATCAATTTATAAATTATTCTTTTCATATACCCTTTTTATTTTAAAGTATATATATATAAATATTGAGACTCTAAAATATGAAAAAGAAATCCACTTATTAGCTATTGCATCATCAAGACAATGAAACACGTAAGTAATTGATTATCTTTACATTTCTTAAATTAGCACATAACTTAATTTGATATTTAAGGAATGGAACAGCCAAAAATTTACGACAGAGATTTTAAAGTAAAAGCAGTCCAATTAGGATTTGAAATAGGTCTCACAAAAGGATCGAGAGAACTTGGTATTTGTCTTTCTTATATGAGTAAATGGAGAAAGGAGTATCTTAAATTTGGTTCATCAAGTTTTTGCGGGCGTGGTTCAACAAGATTAAATGAAGAGCAAACAGAATTTTCCAAACTAAAAAGAAAACTAAAAAATGAGCTTAAAGAATCAGAACTAAAACTTGAGATTTTCAAAAATGGCGCTAAATATATTTCACAAGGAAGATTAGTGTTTTATCAATTTATTGAAAGTAATGCAGATAAATATACAGCTGGAAAAATATGCAAAGCATTTGGAATATCCTACCTCTCATATACGAAATGGAAAAATCAGGTTCTTTCACCAAGGCAACGTAGAAATCAATTATTAAAGCAAGAAATAAGATCTATTTTTTATGAATATAAGGAGTTGTATGGTGTTGCAAGAATTACTGCGGAACTGCAAAGTCGTGGCTTTAAAGTGAAAGAGGGACGAATTTATATGTATATGAAACAACTAGGACTGATTAGTAAAATTAGAAAAGATCGCCGACCCAAAACAACTATATGTTATAATCCCTATGCTTTTCCTAATATTTTAAATCAGCAATTTACAGTTGAAGAATCGTCTAAAGTTTGGATCTCGGGTATAAGACGAATAAAAACGGCAAATGGACTCTTAGCCTTAACAATTATTATGGATTTATTTGATATGAAAATTATCGGTTGGAGTTTGAGTGATGGTCAAACCATTAAAGAGACTACTATTGCAGCATGGGAAATGGCAGTAAAAAATAGAAAAATAAATAAGGAATTAATCTTCCATTCTAATCACGGTGCTCAGTATGCTAACAAGATGTTTACTTATAAATTAAAAGCTTACAAGTTTATTAAGATAAGTATGAGTGAAAAAGGTAATTATTCGGACAATTCTATAACTGAAAACTTTTTTAATTCGTTAAAATCTGATTTATTAGACTTAAATCTACTTTTATCAAAAGAACAGATGAGTGAAAAAATATTAGAATATCTGGATAATCTACACTGAGCAAAATCCTATATAAATTATCAAACTTCAAGCTATGAAAATATATGAACGAAGTTTTAAAGTAAAAACAGTAAAATTAAGCTATAACTGTGGAAAACGCCAATTAGCAAGTTTCGCAAGAAAATTGGGAATTCCCCCGGGTTATTTACATAGCTGGCGGAAAGACTTTAAAACGTATGGATCTGGAAGTTTTTGTGGGAGAGGACATCCAAAGTTAACCCCTGAGCAGGCTGTAATTTCTAATCTTGAAAAGAAAATTAAAAATTCCAAAATTGCACTTGAAATTTTAAAAAGAGGAAGTATATATGTTTCTCAAGGAAAAGCAATGACTAAACAATTTATTGAAAATAATAAATCTGAATTTTCAATTGCAAAAATGTTAGCCGTATTAGAAGTATCAGAAACCACATATTACAGAAGAAAAAAACAAGAGATAACAGATACAGAATCTCGTGTGATATTACTTAAACAAGCAATTACATCTGTGTATTATGAGTTTAAGAGAAGATATGGATGTACAAAAATTACGAAAGAACTTCAAGATCGAGGATTTAAAATAAAAAACTCGTCAGTAAAAAAATACATGAGGATGTTGGGCCTTCGTCGAAAAATTAAAAGGAAATATACAATAACAACTGATTCACGTCATAATCACTATGTTGCACCTAATATTTTGAACAGACAATTTACTACTAGTGAACCTGGCAAAGTCTGGGTTTCAGATATTACATATATACAAACAATAAAAGGCTTTGTGTATCTCACAGTTTTTATTGATTTATTTGATAGGAAAATTGTGGGATGGAATTTAAGTTCTAAAATGAGCACTCAACAAACTACTCTTCCTGCGTGGCAAATGGCTGTTAAAAACAGAAAAATAAATGAGGAACTAATCTTCCATTCGGATCGAGGTGTTCAATATGCTAATAGAATTTTTACTGATGTTCTAGACTCTTATAATTGTGTTAGAAGAAGTATGAGTCGAAAAGGAAATCATACTGACAATTCAGTCTGCGAGAGTTTTTTTACCTCTTTCAAGGGGGAACTACTTGCGGATAAAAAGCTGTTAACTAGAAAACAGATGAAAGGGGAAGTATATCAATACATTGAGAATTGGTATAACAAAAAAAGAAGACATTCATTCTTAGGCTATAAAACAATCGAAGAATTTAATAGCATAAATTTATGATAAATTACAAGAGTAGTATGTTTATATATATAAATAAAAACATGTCGTTTATCCTAATAGAACATTATAAATCATGAGATTGATATCGTAATAGCCTTATTCTAAAATTTTGTAATACAATTAAAAAAAAGCCACTATTTAAGTGGCTTTTCTTATTTTATATATGTTGATAACTGTCATGTTTTGTTAACAAGAATCAGTTGTATTAATTTAAAGTAAATCTTAATTTTACCAAGCAATAAAAACCCTATCTCACTTTTGCGAGAGGGTTTATTTTTACGTTCTTTTATTAATCAATTTTATAATGCAACCATTATGAAAGCAACCCTAAACTCATGGAAAACCAGTAGAGTTTACTTCTGCAAACTGAATTATCAACTTTTAATCAGCAAACAAAAATGGCTAAAAAAACAATTATTGAATTGTTAGAAAGCATCTTTATCAATTTATGTGTTACAGGCATAATTGAATTAATAAGATGGATGATCTCTTGTTACTAATTTTAACCTTAGAAAACTCGATAGTTACCGCTATCGGGTTTTCTTTTTACTTAAAATTACGGAAAACCGCACTTTAAGTAATACGGTATTACTAATATTACTTGGTAATACGTTTACGGATACAAATATAGAGACTTCTTTTCGATACGCAAAATTTTACGCATTAAATTTAATCATTAAATTTAATATAGGTATTTATACTTATCCTGTTTCTTACTATCTTTAATATATTTGTAATGATATCAATCTTTAAAAACTAAATCTTTTTTTTAGAAAAATTATATATATGTTATGGATTACATTAATATTAAAGATTACGCAAAATACATTATATACTTTTTCAATAGTAGAGGTTCTCTTATAACTAATAAAAAACTTCAAAAGTTATTATATTATAGCCAGGCTTGGCATCTAGTATATTTTGATGAGAATCCTCTTTTTGAGGAAGTTCCTGAAGCTTGGGTTCATGGTGCTGTCTATCCTAGCGTCTATCAACAATATAAGAAATTCAGAGCAAAGCCTATAGTTTTTGATAACCAATTAAAAAGAGAAGAATTAGATAAATTATTTGATTCTTTTGGTTTTAATCCAGATCAAAAAGAATTTATAGATTCGGTTCTTTTAACTTATGGTAAAAAAGAAGCCTTTGAATTAGAGATTCTTAACCACCGAGAAAAGCCATGGCTTGAAGCACGAGAGGGATTAGAATATTTTGATATATCTTCTCGACCTATATCATTAAAAACAATGTGTAATTACTATAAAGAAATATTAACATCTAGTCAAAATGTCTTATAGATTTGCGAGCGAAGAAGAGCATGAAAATATTAAATATTTAAAGGGCGACAAAATTATAAAAATTGGTGAAATTGAAGAATTGTCATTAATAATTGCTTTTGACTATATTTCTCTAAACAATACTGATTTATGTTTTAATAATAACACTATCACATCTGTAGATTACGCGAAGTTATTTGAATTCAAAAAGCAAATTTCTAAAGTAAAAATTAAAGATTTTTTTGATAATTCAGCTATTAAACGTAAATTTCATTTTCATGATGTTGACTTATATCAGAAGAAATTTTTGATTAACTTATTAAAATCCCTTTTAGGTTACGACAAATTCGTAGAAGTTTATAAATTGCCTACTATTTATCAAATAGCCGTTTATACTGATCAGAATAAAGCACCAAGAATATTAGGTTTTTTTGGTAAAAATGCCAGTTTCCATATATTGTGGTTTGATTACAATCATAAGATTTATAACATGACATTACCTTAATAAATACGCCTAAGATAGAAATGGTACTACATTCACCCAAGCAGTAACTTGTCCTTTAATAACATCTTTAATGCTGTCATTATCGAATCCGTCACATTTATGCCACTGATTAGTTTCAGCATTGTAATAAGCAATATAGTTAAATGTAAAGTCGCCATTTTCATAAGGTCTTTTTATAGAGACAAGGTATGTTTTTGAAGTATGAGGTCTATTTTGCGGATAAACATTCCAATCCATATTAATATATTTTAGTATTTATCATTTATACGTTGAATAAGCTTTTCAATATTAACCTTATTTGCATCATTAGGTAAATCAATATATGCGTTTACATTATCCAAAATATTTCTAATTTCACCAATTGTTCTCGGATTAGCTAAAAATGCTGTGCTTTCCAATATAGAGACCTTTATACCAATCATATCTATATGGTCAGTTTCCATAAGTAATTCTTGTAATAATGAAATTAGTTTACTTTTCATAATAGAAAATTTTAAATGTCATCATCGATTTTCACTATAATGTAATATTCCAGCTTCTAAAATTTGACTAATAGTCTTTTCTTTAGAAATTTTGGAATATTCTTCAAAATAAGAATCATCAAGATGAGCCAATATTATATTAGAATCATTAAGTCGATTCGGTAAGGATTGTAATTCTTTTACTGTTGAACAATCATCATGATTGCAAGGCTTCTGAAGTATTTTTTGCACATCCACTAACAATGAATCATATTCACTCATTATGGGAAAAGTATCTCTTATTTCGTAATTAACTTTGGAAGAAGGCTGTAGATTGTGTAATGGATCGAGTAATATAATTTGGAAAATATTGTTTTCATCCCAAAATCCTATTATTCTTCCTTTACCTTTTGATACGTGAAATTGACAAAAAGGGTATTCAATTTCATTATGAAGATAATTGGAATCAATCCAATCGAATTGATCTCTAATAAGTGGACATTTTTTAGAGTCCCAATTTATAATATGATATCTATAACCGTTTTCAAGAACTCCTGTCATTCCGGTGTATTCCATTTTAGAAGTATCTCTCAACCTTTCAAATACAGATGTAAACCATTCCAGCTCAATGTTGCTAAAGCCAAATAAATCTATTTGTTTGTAAAATTTAAAACCAAATGACCAATATATTTTCTTTATTTGTGAATTATCTTTAGGTAATAACCTTGAATGTTGTGATGTTGGTTCAACTGGAACTAAGCGAATTTTTCCATTTTCACTATTTCTACGTAACATTTTAACTTAACCTAGCTTTAAAATAAGACTTCATAATTTCTTCATCTAACTCAACTTCACATCTTTCTGAGGGTTTGAATCCCTTTCTAGCATTTATCCATGGCTCTTCCTGATGTGTTTTGCTTTCAAGATCTGTATCTGAAAAGCCAGCATACGTTTCTAAAACAACGTCTATGTGCTCTTTCACTTCGATCGGTAATGTTGTAGTAATTTCAGTATCTGAAAGATCGTCTAAATCAATTGTGGAATACATATATTTAGTATCTTTAAATCTATCATATATGGCTCTGTTAACTGGACCATGAATCCATGCTTGGAACTTACCATCGAAAAAACGAGTGCCATAAAAAGCAAGATGCCATGATTGAACATAGTATAATAGCTTTTGAAGTTTTAAATGATTTAAAGAACCACTTTCTTCACTTTTTAATCTGAAAATTATATAGTCACAGGCTTGATGTATAGTTATCATAGTAGTATATTTTTTAAAATCAATTTTTAGTTAATATGACTTTTTACATTTAACTTTCCTTATATATCAAATAACTAATTCTTAAAATGATACATTCGGTAAATTATCATTTACCGTCTTTGATTTTATGAATGCTTTTTTCATCCAGTAGGCAACAAATATTTTTGGCACATTAAATTTAGCGGATGTATTATCTACAAATGAGTAATCTACAAACTGGTTTTTTTGTCCGAACAACCATTTCCTTAATCCATCCCCATTGAACAGATATTCGTATGCAAAAGCATTCGCTTCCTGTTCCTTTTTAGTTATTTTAGATTTTGGAAGATCAAGATTGCCTTCAAAAATTTCATCGTTTCTATGCTTAATGATATGCCCAAATTCATGGAATAATGTATACCATGCAGTAGCTAAACACTTTCCTTTGTCAGATATTTGAACTAAAGGTTTTCCGTCAAACCATCTTACTGCACCGTGTACTGTTTTTTCCAAATAAGGTGTATAAACAAGACCAACACCAAACTCTCTCAATATATCTGGTATACTTAAAAAGTAACTTACATTAGTTAATTGTTTTTTCCAAACATTTGAATTAATCCAATTCAAAAATAATTCTTCATTATAATCAGGTAAATCTAGTTTATAAAAGTCTAATTCACCTCTTTTTAACCAAGCATATAGGTTTAGGTTGTCCGGTACAAAATTAGAAATTCTATATAAGGCAATATTTTTCTGAACTTCCTCAAATATATTTTTTTCATTTTCTATGCCCAAGAAGTCCGAAATATCGCCCAGAAGATCAATACTTGAAGTAAATTCCCCTTTTAATAAGCCATCTATTCTTTTAACCTTTTTGTATATACTTATATTCTCTTTGTAGTCTACTAATGCTTTCTTCTTTGATTCGTTATAATTTTTTTGAAATGAAATCAAATATTCGATCAATTCTCTTTTTTGTAAAACACTACAAATGTTTCCAATTTCTTTTTTATTCAGTTTTTCAATTGCTGTTAAATTGGAAGTAGTCCATCCCATTGCATCAGAAATGTGCACAAAATCAAAATCATTAGCAATACATATATCTTGTATTTCCATTGCTACGGTATTGAAATATGTCATAGGGTTTAGCACCTCTACTTTATTCATTATTTCCATCACTTTTTGTAATCATGTTTGTTAACATCATGAACATATATCTTAGATATTTGATCAAATTGTCCTGTCCAATCTTTTTTAAGACAAAATGTTTCAACACCAGTTGAGTCCGACACGTAGAAATTAAAAAATTTTCTGTATGCATCTTGAACTCTGACTTTTAATATTAAAGATTCCTTATCGGGTGTTCCGGATTTCAACTGTATTTTGTTGTCGTTAGAAACAGTTAAATTATAAATACTAGCATTGGGTGCACTTAATAATTTGTTGTGCACTTTCACAGCAGCACTCATCAAATTTGCATCAAATCTTCTGCCAAAATTCTTCATTGATTGTCTATCAGCGGGATTCAATACTAAATCCCTGTAACAATTACAATCCTTGTTGTTTTCAAAATTTATAATCATGTGTATGTGAAAAATGCCAAATTTAAAATACAAACATTTCCCTCACAAGAGTATTAATACCTGTTTACAGGTATGCTTTATTATAAATGATTAGTGCATTTTTTGCATCATAAAACTTTTTCCGTTTTTTGTTTTATATTCAAAATAATCATCTGCTTTAAACTTCCTATAAAAATAGTCATAGTTTCTTGCTTCTTCTTCTATGAGAAGAAATTTTTCTACAAAGTTCTTCAAATTTGTATCAAAGCACACAACTTTATTCTCTTTTATGACTATATATAAATATTTGACATCTTTATTCATGGTGCAAATATAAAATATTCCGTATTTATTTGCAAATTATTCGTAATTGCAAAATAAAACGCATATATTTGCATTATAAAAATACTAGGTTTATGTGTAAAGTAAAAGATTTAAGAGATTTTGATAGTTTATTTGAGTTAATGGATTATTTCACTACTGAAGAAGTATGCGAAGAATATCTTGCTACAATAAGATGGAATGGGAATCCAACTTGTCCTTATTGCGAAAGCGAAAAGGTTAAAGTATTAAACGGAACTACCAAACGCTTAAAATGTTATGGATGCAAAAAACAGTTTGGTGTTAAAGTGGGAACTATTTTCCATGATACAAAAATCTCTTTAAGAAAGTGGTTTATTGCTGTTTATATTATTACAGCACATAAGAAAGGTATTTCTTCACATCAGTTATCACGTGATCTTAAAGTAACTCAAAAAACAGCTTGGTTTATGCTTCATAGGGTTAAAGAAGCATATAATCAAAATGCTGAAATGTTTTCTGATGAAGTAGAAATTGATGAAACATACATAGGTGGTAAAGAAAGTAATAAGCATGCTCATAAAAGAACACCTGGAACACAAGGTAGAAGTACTAAAACCAAAACAGCAATATTAGGTATTTTAAATCGTAATGGAAATGTTTATGCTTCACCTGTTCTAGATACAAAAAGAACTACGATTCTTCCTATATTGCTTGATAAAATTGAAAGAGGTAGTACTGTGTACACTGATGAGTACAGACCATACAGATCATTAGCTAAAGACTTTATTCATGATTTTGTGAAGCATAATACAGCTGAATATGTAAAGGGGCTTGCCCATACTAATAATATTGAAGGATTCTGGGCGATATTAAAGAGGGGTATTATTGGAATTTATCATCAGATAAGTTCAAAACACTTATTTAGATATGTAAATGAATTTAGCTTTCGATATAATAACAGAAAAATTTCGGATGCATCAAAATTTGACGTAGCTTTGACAAACGCAGTAAACAAAAGATTAGATTACAAAACGCTTGTCCATGGCTAAAAAAGATAAAGAAATAGAAAAACCAAAAGAAGATCTTAGAATTCCAGAAAAGAATCCGAAATTTAAAGATGTACTTTCTTCTTTGGTAAATAAACCTAATAAGCCAAAAAAATAACTTTTATACAGCAGAAGTTAACTGCTGTAATAAGTTTGTAAAATCAAATACATCACATGTAAAATGGTTAAAAAAGTCATTTACAGGATCACCATTTTCACATTCTGTGGGTATAAAAAATGTTTTGATGATTAAACCCTCATTATAAATTAAATTTACCTTAAAACTAAGTGAATTATTATAAAGTATATCATATTGTATTTTATGATAATTCATATTAGAAATAGCAAAAATACCATCCTTTATATTGAAACTATTAATATTACTATATGAATTAAAGTGATTTCTATTGTGGCTATTTATAGCACTTAAAATAGATTCTTTGTATAAAGTCATGTATTTCTGTTTAAAATAAGGTATTGCTATGCTTAAAAAGCCAAACAAACATAGTAAAAATTTACTTAGATATTTTTTCATGATCATTATTTTCTTTTATATATAAATATCAATTTCTCTCCTTTAATATTTCATATATTTGATATTACTAACCTAACATTTTAATATCATGAAGTTTACTGAAAAAGATTTGTTTTATAATGATTATTCTTGGGCAGCTGATGGTGGTGATGACGCACACTACAGAGGATATTTAGATAAAATCAAGGTAGATAAAACCGAAGGATATGAAGTATTATATTTCTGTAATACATTTCTTTTGAATTTTAATAAAGAACCTACTAAAGAAAATTTTCAGCGAGTAGAGAAATTACTTCGTCATAAAGACCTCAGTGATATTGATTTACGTTCCGAATTAAACTCTAGAATTGATAGCAAATGGCACCTTGAAGTTTTAAATGATATCATCAAAAAATATTCATGAATTAACTAACTTAATTATCTAATATTATGGAATTTACTAGAAACGATTTATTTTACACTTATTCCTGGGCAGCAGATGGTGGTGACAATCCACATTATAAAAAGTATTTAGATAGAATAAAGGTTGATAAAACAGAAGGATATGAAGTATTATACTTCTGTAATGATTTTCTTAGAGACCACGATAAATCAATGACTAAATCAGATTTTCAGAGGGTTGAAAGAATACTTAAAAGTGAAGAATTAAGAAATATTGTTTATCGAACTGATTTAAACTATGAAGTAAATAGAAGATGGCATAACTTCCTTCTTTAAATTAATAATCGAAAGAAAACTCTTTTTTATATATAAAAGAAAAGAGTTTTTATGAAGAGGATACTTAGCTACGAAAATTTTCAAAACCAGGAATTCAGTGAATCAAAATCCATTCAAGATATTGAAACACATCCAGAAGAAGAAAATTTAAAAATTACAGAAATCAGACCTGATGGCATTGTTGCTACAAATAACGTAGAAGAAACAACTATACTTTCGAAAGAAGATATTCTTGAAAAGTAAAAACCTGGCTTTAAAGCCAGGTTTTCTTTTATGTCATGTTTTAAAAGGAATGGATTATTCTTTTGGCTCTGTGAAATATGCCCATAAAGCCCCAATAATAAGCAGAAGGTATATATATGATAATATTTGTCCACCCATTGGATTTAAATAAAATACAACACTTAAAATCACTATCAGCGTCGGAATTATAATTTTCCAATGTGGTGCAAGTTTTCGAATTAGAGCCATAGTCTTTCTTGCTGTTTCGATATTTTCCTGTTCGTCTTTTTCTTGACGAAGCTTGTTTTCTTCATGCTCGTACTGCAACTCTTCAACCGTTTTAGCTACATTAGAATTATTTCGGTTGTTGGTAAATTCCTGATTGCTGTTTTTCCATTGAGTTGCGCATTTGTTGGAACAGAAGGAATAACCTAGTACGAAATTTCGTCGATACCAAACCGTATCGCTATCGGCTACTTTGGCATTACACCACTTGCAAATGTTCATGTTTTATGTTTTTAAAAGGTTAAGTTATTTGATAGTTATGGTTGAGGATATATCAAATATAAAATTGAAGTTTCCTTCGAAATTGCACTTTTCAAAAATGATAGTTGATTCATTTTTGACTATAATTTCAAATATCCTATCGGTACTATTTTTAAAATGACAATCTTTAAAGTTTATTTCTGAGTTGTAAAATTCCATGAAAACAATTGAGAACGAATTCAAAATTGGATCATCCATCAAGTCATATGATTCAATGTTATAAGTGAATTTTAAGCCTGAATAAGTGATGTCATGATTATCAGAATGGAAAAGTAAAGTTGAATTAAATTTCCACGCAGGATTTGATGATAATTCCTTACAATCGAGATAAATATTATAGTTCACATTGCGACCAACAATATTCAATTTCACAGCATCTAAGAATCTTAAAAGATGACAATGATCCACATTGTTTCCAATAAGTATAGAAGCTTCTTCATTTTTTCCACTCTTTATTTTGGCTATGGCATCAAAAAACTGAATAGTGTCTTCAACAAAATACTCACACATCCGTTATAATGTTGAGAAGTAAACTTTCTCACTTGCACCTTTTCCAACACCATTGGTTGCATATCCAATAATATAATACTTGTTATTACGTGATAGTCCTGTAATTTCGTAATTTACAGACGGTGAAGCATCTTGACTGTTCCAACCACTACTGCTGGATACTTTTCCAACACTATTTCCATCCATGTCAAAACAGCCGATACTTATACTTTTAATATTATCACTCCCTTTTGATTTAACCGTTACAGTCGCATAAAGAGTTGTTCCTGTTGCTCTAGCTGAGGCAACAACACTTGGTTTATTACCACCTATTGTGTTAAAGACAACACCCTCACTATAAGCTGTTCCAGCTGCACTAGTCGCATATGCTCGAACGTAATATAACTTATATGGTTGTAAACTGTATAAATTGGACACAAAAGAACCTATGCCATTTCCGTCTTTTGTTTTTGAATTGGTAATGGTAGGATTAGGATAAGCTGCCCAACAAATACCTCTTTCAGTTACAGGATGGCTTCCTTCACTTATAACTGTGCCGCCGCCAATTGCCGTTGTTTCACCAATCGTAGAAATTTGTGCTGTCGTAAGAATAGGTAAAACATAAGAGGATGTTTTAAAGGAAACAACATTTCCTAGCGCAGATCCTGCAATATTGCTTGCAAACGCACGCACATAATATGTTGTATTTTGCTCCAAACCTGTTATAGAACTGGAAAATTCAAAATTACCTGTGCTTTCAACTCTTTCATCTTTATACTCAGGCTTAGGATTTGTTTTGCTATAATAGAAACCTTTAGATACTATTTTAGAAGAGCCATCACTTTCAATCTTACCATTAAATACTGCACTATTTTGCGTAACCAAGGAAACTTCTAAAGTGTTTACAGCCGGAACACTAATGTTTTTGGTTGTGAACGTTAGTTCATTTCCATAGATAGTCTTCGAATTTGTTGTAATGAAAGGTCTGGCATAGAATTTTGTATTGTATTGCAAATTTTCAAATTTCGAAACATATTGACCCAAAATATTTCCTTCCTCTTCATATTTTATATCATTAATTGTTGGGTTAGTTTGCATAGCAACGCAGACACCACGATATAGAATATTTTCCTTTCCGCTTGATTTTAAATCAGCATTTATGACAGCCGAATTTTCCGTCACATTAGTGATTTCGGTTATTTCAAAATCAATAACTGATTTGTCTTCATCTTTTTCATTACTTGAACAGCCAAAATTTATGGTAAGCAGTACAAACAAAATAACAAAAGGTGAAAGCAATAGTTTCATTGTAATTTTTCTCATTTTAATAAGGTTTTATGTTATTGGAATGTTAGGATTTCGATGACAAATATATTGAAAAAATTCTATTATATAGTGTACTTTTTAATAGAGTACCACAGAAAAGACAAAATCTTGAGATTTGACGTATGGAACACTCGAGAAAAAAAGAAAATTTACAAGAATTAGATGCAATTGCTTTGCGCCTAAAAGAATTGAGAAAAGAGAAAGGCTACTCTAATTACGAGCACATTGCATTTGCTCTAGAAATGAGCCGCAGTGCTTATTGGCGACTTGAAACGGGGGCGAACTTTGAATTAAAAACTCTAATAAAAGTCTGCAGGCTACTAGATGTAAGTCTAGAAGAATTCTTTAGAGGAATTGATATTCCTAATTCAAAACAGATGCCGGATAAAGATAAAAACTCATAGTTAAGTAAGTTTTTAGGTGAGGAAGCTGTACCTTTATACATTCTGAAATAATTAACTGATAAATATTTATGGTATGAAATTTAGAAGATTTATTAGATTTAATACTTATCAAATTCAGATGATTGTTCTAGTAACGCTTCTCGTTGTGCTGACTGTTATATTTATTAAACGTCGCCACAATATTGCAGAATTAAAAAGAGAAGAGGAAAGAATTGATAAAGAACTTTACCAAAAGGAACTACTTTATCAAAAACGAATGAAAGAATTTGAAATAGAGAAAGAAAAACATCGAAAACAAATAGAAGAATACAAGAGAGATATAGAAAAAGAATATTCTTCCTCAAATTACGGGAAACCGTAAGGAAATTATTTGCAAATAGTTTATTTTGCCAGAAATAACCTTAATCAATATATTATGCTATATTATCACTTTTCCTACGATACTATTGACTGTAAAAAACATTTTTCTGGTAATTACGATGAAGCTAAAAGATATTTGCTTTGTACACTTTTATCTATCCCAAACAAATATTTAAAATCAATGGGTGCATTATGTGAATCCACACTGATATTAGAACTTTCAGAAGCCGATTTTGATTCTGATAGATTCTATCAATATTTTAAAACTAATATATCGCCATATTTCTATTATGTAGTTAGTGAAATATCAGTAGTTAATAATCAACTAGAATTTGAGGTGAATAGCAATAAAACACTACGTGATAATTTTAAGAACTCATTACAAAACATTGTTTGTGATAATTTACTTCAAGGAATTAAAGCTGAATATTAAAATTTAGGATTTATACCTTTTACGGGGCACATTAGTTTTTGTAATTCTTCAATGCTCATTCCCGTTTTTTTATACAACTGATAATGTGATTTGAATTTGCTATGTGGATAAAAGTACATAAGCTTACCATCAATATTGACGATATTATTTTCGTAATCACATATTTCAATTTGTGATGCTATTTTGAATCTGCGTATAAGATAATCTATCCAAACAAATTTAACCCCTAGTTTACTAAATAAGTATTTTCCTAATCCTTTCATAGTCAAAAGTTATTTTTTCTTTATATATAAAAAAACATCGTCTGTCTTTTGTGTTACGGAAAACCGTAAAGAAATTATTTACAAATTAAGTATTTTGGTAAAATTAACCTTAAACAAAAATATTATGCCAAATTACCATCTTTCTTATGATTATGATGAAAATTTAAGTGATGACGCTTTCAGTAGTTACGACGAAGCTAGAAGATATTTACTATGTCTATTAAATAGAATACCTAGAATTAGGTATATGTTTGAGTTTTGCGAATCAACAATAATCATTAGGGTAGTTACTGATGATGATCAAAGACTATTCAGTTACTTAGAAAGTAATCTTAAACCTTATTTTTATTACTTAATCTCTCGAATTGCCATTGATGAAAATAGAAGATCGATTTATTCTGCCAATAGGAATAGACAATTAAATGATAACTTTCAAGTAGAATTACAAAACTTAGATTGTAATGATTTAGAAAAACCGATCAGGTTTTCATATTAATATTTCCAAACATACATTATATAATGACCATCTTCCTTGGAATAAAAGGAAAGTAATTTACCATCAACAATTATCATATTTCTTTTAGCATCATATATTTCGATATGTGATGCTATTTTAAATCTTCTAACTAGTAAATCCAGCCAAACAAATTTCACGCCGAATTTTCTAAATAAAAACCTTCCTAATTTATTTCTTAATTCAAATAAACCCCAAACTTTTCTTCCTAGCAGAAAATATAAAATATTAAACATTCTTGAAGGTTTATATCCATTGTCATCAAAATTACCCATTATCTAATTTGTTTTTCTTTTATATATAAAAAAACAAATTCTACTTTCTAAATACTTATATTCATTAATCACTATCTAAAATAGATTTCATAATTTTAAATCCAAACAACTTTACCATGGAATTTTACCCATCTAAAAATGAGAGGAATTTAATGCGGCTTTTTGAAAATCGAAAAATAGCCATTACTAGATTAAATAAGTTAGGGATTTCCTGTCCATATATTTCTGATATATTTACCTACGATCAGCTTTATTTACAGAAGGTTGAACAAGACTTTAATTTAAACGAAATAACTTTTCTAAAAGAAGGAATTGTTTGCATTTTTGATCTTATAACGAAAGTAGAGAATGAGGAAGATTTAACAGAAAAAGAAGTTGAAGATCAAATAAGGATAAAGGAAAAAGACAGAATAGAATCATATAGAAAATTGGATGGTTTTTCAGAAAAAGAAGAAAAGGAATGGGTTGCTAAAAACGTCAAGAGAAAATTAGAAGAGGATGAAGGTTCTAAAAAGACTACACTGTCCACTTTAAAAAAAGAATTGACACAATTTAAAATCAATCTTGGACGATTTAATATCGATGTTTCAATTAATGATGGAAAAATTCATTTTGTAAAGCCTGGTGAAGATCTGAATAAGAATTTTCAAGTTGATACAATTACTGAAAACCCAAACCCGGACATATTTGTCGATTTAAATGCATTCATCATTTTTAAAAAACTTCACTTTATTTTTAAAGACAGTAAGCATAAATTGGCTGACTATAGTTTTATTTACAGAAAAATGAGTTTAGATCAATTAATCCATGAAAGTTGTAAACCTGAAAAATTTAGAAAATGGATTAATGCAGAGCCTTATTTAGCAGAGGCAGAACCTATCTTCAAAACTTATGATAATTGCAAAACAGATATAAAGGAAAATATTTATAATCTAATTGCCAAAGATCAATACTAATGTATACTTTGCTATACACTAGTATAGCATAAAATGTTTATTGTCGTTTATAGTTAATATAAAATTGCATTGTAGTTTTGAAATATGAAAAAGCACTAATAAAAATGCTTTTCATATTTCAAAATCTAATTTTCATGACGGTCAAAATTTTAACCAGTTGAAAGTGAAATAGCATTTGATCTCATTTAATCATTTCGCTATACGAACCAAAATTAGAAGTTGTAAATAAACCCTGAAAGCGATCATTACCGTTAGTAGGGGTATTTTTTGAATAACTAACTATCTAAAATATCTGTAACTAAAAGCCGGAAGAAATTCAAGGCTTTTGCTTTTAATATATATGATAAATTATATAAAAATTTTAATTAGAAGGTTACACAAGTATATCACTCCCAAAATTTTTATTTTACGTAATGGTTCTCTAAGATCATGACTGACCACACTTGCAAAATGCATCAAATCATTATTTGATCGTTTTAATTCATCTGTACGGCTGTCAACCTGTTTTTTTAATTCTTCTTCAAATTCCCTCTGCTCTTGTATATCCTGGATAATTCCAATTATGGTTTTTGGCTTGCCATCGTCATCCGCTATAATCTTACCGTTAATTTTTGCCCAGCGCTCACCATTATCCTTAATAATTCTGGCCTCATAGCTTATTTTGCCGGTTGTTTTAGCTTCTTCATGTGCTTTTTCACGTACTGTCAGGTCATCAGGATGAAGTTTTTCAATTAAATCTTCAATAGTTAATGGGGTGTCAATCGAGCATATAGCATCGAAGTTTCCAGATGTTTTAATTTCTTTTGTAGTAAGATCTATTTCATAACTTCCTATTCCGCACCAGTCAATAGCCATTTTAAGTCTTTCATTCGAGTTTTGTACTTCTTCTTTTGCTAGTTGAAAATCGGTTACATCAGTGCCGGTATTCACTACACCATACACATTTCCATCATTATCAAACAGAGGAATAAAACTATAATTAAAATAATGTTCTTTCATTATTCCTTCTATTACCAGATCTACTTTTCTGCCAATAGCATGAAAGGGTATTCCAGTTTTAAGCACACTTAATGCCTGATCCAAAATCTGTTGTTTTTCAATTTCGGGTACTATGTCGAGGTAGTTTTTTCCAATTACATTATTTCCTTTGCCGTAAGTTTTGATCATTGCGGCATTGGCTAGTTCAATTTTTAGATTATCTCCCACATACACCCCAATGGGCAGTGGTATAGAGTCAATTATATTTTGTAAAAGGCTTGGATATTGATGCATGAGGGGTTAGGTTTTATTCAGTATAGTTATTAAGCGAATCTATTGTTTCTTAAAGGTTTTAAGTTACATCGTTTCAATATAAAGTATTACAATTCCAATAATTACTACCTTGATTTTTGGTTTGGTATTTTTATGCAGATTATAAGCTGCCTGATTTAAGTATATAAAGTACTACTTCATTCAATACATTTTTATATGTGCTTGTTTTGCATTTAAACTCTTCTATTCCAAAGTTTAGAAATGATTATCTTCTATTCTTTCTTTATAAAGCTTTTTTATCAGCTCAGTGAAGCGCAAATGGTATCCAAAATCTTCCAAGGAGTACATTATTCAAGCTTTTAATCCGATCCGGTTTACGATCGGAAGATTTGCTGTCTTATTGTTTTAATGTTTACATTTTTTTGATGAATTATGAGTTAAAATCAAGCTGATCAAAGCTAAGTTAAATAAAATAGTTTTTAATTTGTTTAATATTTTTTAAAAATTATTAAACAAAGAATATCTTTAACACTACGATATCATGTTAGTTGAAATTGACATGTGTTTTATTTATTATTTAGTAAGAAATATCTTTTTTTTCTTAAAAACAGATTATAACTAATGGTGCTGGTTTCAAAAAGGGCTGTTGCATTGACAAGAAAAAAAACATGTAAACAAGCAATATACCATTGCTGGAATTTGGGAGATAGGCTGAAAAATGGGATTGTATTATGCTGGTTGACTGTGTCATTTACACTTATTCATCGGTAAGATTTTTGGAGTTGCAGCAAGAAGAGGAAGAGCACATAAAACTGATACCTTTGGGATATACGCAAGATTTCTGGTGGGTATATGCCAATAAAAAGGAAGTTAAAATGATTTTATATGCCGAAATGAAACTTCGGGGAGAAGCTTGGCAGGGATTTAAAATAATGAATAGTACTGCGTATCAGACTACTGCTTTTAGACCACGGAGACTTATGTTAAAGTAGACTGGCATGGTCTTCCCATTTAATGGATTTATTTTTAATGGAAAGCTTAAAAAAAACTAATTTAGGAATACATAGCGTATAACAGATCTGACTAGTTTAAATAAAAAAGCATCTGTTTAAACAGATGCTTTACAAATTCGTTCTATAGTATGTTATGCTATGGTTACGTTTACTGCGTTTGGACCTTTGCGGCCTTCTTGTATGTCATATCGAACTAAGTCGTTTTCACGAATGTTTTCTGATAGACCTGAAACATGAACAAAAACTTCGTTCCCACCATTATTTGGTGTAATAAATCCGAATCCTTTTTCTTCATTGAAAAATTTTACTGTACCTTCTTGCATCTTAAATATTTAATGTTGGTCAAATGTAGTCCATTAAAAAGTAGTAAGTTAGAAAATAATTTTTAATTATGCTTTTATTAACGTTTAGCACTATAAATCCTTGTCTCTTAAACTCCTGCATGAGAGTGAGAAAGTATTTTTTAACTTATATTTCTTCTATCAACCGTTGTAATGAAAAATCCGTCATATAGTTTTTTACACCTGGCTGATAGAACAAAGAACTCTGAATATATACGTTTGAATAAATTTAACAGGCAGTACTAAACCAGTTTTTCGTTTCTCTATTTGCCGATGCAAAAATTAGCGAAGATATTTCCTAATAATTCGTCATTAGAGACCTGACCTGTGATAAGTCCGAATTGATATAAGGCTTCTTTAATATCAAGTGCAATTAAGTCACTTGAAAGATTAGTTTCAAGACCAAATTTTACTTTTTGTATTTCATCTAAAGCTTTCAATAAAGAGTCATAATGTCTTGTATTGGTAACAATTGTTTCATTATTTCGTAATGCTCCAGTATTTACAAATGATAATAATTCGTTCTTTAATTCTTCAACTCCAATTTTTTGTTTTGCCGAAATTAATAGAAGTTTCGCATTTAAATTTGCAAGCTTT
Organism: Flavobacterium sp. KACC 22758; assembly: GCF_028736135.1. Taxonomy (NCBI): domain Bacteria; kingdom Pseudomonadati; phylum Bacteroidota; class Flavobacteriia; order Flavobacteriales; family Flavobacteriaceae; genus Flavobacterium; species Flavobacterium sp. KACC 22758. The sequence goes on along the minus strand of NZ_CP117878.1, from coordinate 2,910,235 downwards.
TGTGTAATATTTAAAACTTCTTCTTCAGATAAAATATCCTTTTTATTGACCACAATAATCAAAGGTTTTAAAGGATATTTGTTTTTAATTTGTTCAATTTCCGAAACAAATTCAGAACTCGATGCTTTAAATTTTAAACCATCAAACAAATAAATAACAACTTGTGCCTGATCTATTTTTTCGAAAGTTTTCTTGATTCCAATACTTTCTACAACATCTTTCGTTTCGCGTATTCCGGCTGTATCAATAAATCTAAAACCAATACCGCCAATAACAAGCTCGTCTTCAATTGTATCGCGGGTTGTCCCGGCAATGTCAGAAACAATCGCTCGCTCTTCATTTAATAAAGCATTTAATAAAGTCGATTTACCAACATTCGGCTCACCAACAATAGCAACCGGGATTCCGTTTTTAATAACATTTCCAACTGCAAATGAATCAATTAAGCGTTTTAAGACAAATTCAATTCTGTTTAATAATTCATGAAACTGAGTTCTGTCGGCAAATTCCACATCTTCCTCTGCAAAGTCCAATTCAAGTTCAATCAAAGAAGCAAAATTTAAAAGCTCTTCTCGCAATTTGGCAATTTCATTGCTGAAACCGCCTCGCATTTGCTGCATGGCAATTTGGTGTGAAGCTTCATTATCAGATGAAATTAAATCTGCAACAGCTTCTGCCTGAGATAAATCTAACTTCCCATTTAAGAAAGCTCTTAAAGTAAATTCACCGGCATCGGCCATTCTGCAGCCTTTTCTCAATAATAATTGAATAATCTGCTGCTGAATATATGTAGATCCGTGACATGAAATTTCTATTGTATCTTCTCCAGTATACGAATTAGGGCCTTTAAAAACAGAAACCAAAACTTCATCAAGTGTTTTTCCGTTGTCAACAATATGGCCCAAATGCAAAGTATGCGTTTTTTGCTTCGTTAAGTCTTTGTTTTTGATAGATTTAAAAACAGAATTTCCTATTGAAACAGCTTCAGCGCCCGAAATACGAATAACAGCAATAGCTCCAGCTCCTGATGGAGTAGCTAATGCAACTATAGAATCTTGATTTATCATGCTGCAAAGGTATGAAAAAAGCAGAAAATTGTAAAGTCTTAATAACCGTCAGTTTGATAAGATTCTCTACACAAAATAGTGTTTTATTAAGAAAAAATTAAGTGTTAAATTCCTGATAATTATCAGTTCAATTTGTTTTTAGAATGATTAAATTTGAGTAACAAACCTAAAATCTCAACAAAATGAAAAAGATATTATTCCCCACAGATTTCTCTGAAGCAGCAACAAATGCGTTTGTGCATGCTTTAGAATTTGCGAAAATTGTCAAAGCCGAACTTGTTTTATTACACACATTTGAGATTCCGGTTTATGACAGCCAGTTTTTTCCAGAAAATTATGCGTCGATATACAGTTCTATAGAATTGGCAAAATTTGAAATGTTTAAAGACGAAATTCCAAAACTGCGCGCTATTGCAGCAGAACGTAAATTGGATGATATTGTAATAAAGCACCGTTTAATGGACGGCGACTTAATTTATAACCTAAGAAATGCAGTAGAAGAAGATCAGATTGACTTTGTTATTATGGGTACAACTGGTGTTTCAGACTGGACAAAGTTCTTTACAGGATCTAATACAAATTCAGTTATTTCAGAAGTTAAAGTTCCCGTTTTATGTGTACCGGTAGATGCTAAATTCAAGAAAATCAAAACCATAGGTTTTACAACAAGATATCGTGAAAAAGACAAAGCCGAACTTAAAAAAGTGCTGAAAATTGCTAAAAAAACAGACGCAAAAGTCAAAAGCCTTTATGTTAAAACTTCAAGCACAGATGTTTCTGATGCAACAATTAAAGAGTGGGAAAGAGAGTTTGCAAATGATAATGTAGAATTCCTGGTTCTGCCAAGCGATGAAGTTAAAGAAACTATTCTTGATTTTATTCTTTACAAGGACATTGACATCCTGACTACAATTACGCACAAAAGATCTTTCTTTGAAGGGATTTTTGATTCTAGTTTTAGCCAGAAAATTACAAAAGAGGTTTCTATTCCAGTATTGATAATGCATGAGAATTAAATTCTGCTGTAAATGAATAGCTTTTTTGAAAGTGTAAAACCTATATTTGTATTTCATTAAATTTTAAAAATGGAAGTATATTTAAGCAAGGTCAGGCAGTATTCAAAAATATTTACTCAAATCAACAAAAGATACAACAGCATAAGTCTTTTAAGACTATTAAGCATATTTTTTTGTTTGTTTATGTTGTTTTACTACATCAAAACCAATGAAGCTTTATATGCCTTATCTGCTTTTTTATCTTTTGTTGGTTTTCTTTTTTTAATGAGAATCCATTCAAAACTTTCTTTCCAGAAAGAATTGACAAAAGCTGTTTTAAAAATCAATGAAGATGAAATAGCATATTTAAAAAGAGAAAAACTTCCTTTTGAAAACGGAATTGAATTTAATCATTTTCATCATCCTTATGCTTACGATTTAGATATTTTTGGAGAACATTCCTTATTCCAAAATTTAAACAGAACAGCTACTTTTATTGGCAAAAAAACATTAGCGAATAAATTATTAAATCTATTTTCTAATGAAACAATTCTTGAAAATCAGGAAGCCATAAACGAATTAAAAACTAAAATAGACTGGCGTCAGGATTTTGAAGCTCTTGCAATTGTCAGTACTGACAGTAAGAATTCGTATAACTCATTAATTCATTGGATTTCATTTAAAAATAATTCTTTATCTAAAGTTTTAATTGCACTGTCAATTATTCTTCCAACTCTATTTTTTGGTTTTGTAATTGCTTATTTTATCACTTCAAAAGCAATTATTCTTTCCTATGTAACTTATATTTTTATTTTCAATTTAATTGTTTTGGGAAGATCACTAAAGCGAATTCAATCTGAAATTGCTAAAGCTGATAATATCGATAAAACCATAAAACAATATAGTTTATTGGTTCAGAAAATTGAACTTGAAAAATTTGAATCTAAAAAGCTGATTGAACTGCAAAAACAGCTGGTTTCTAAAAATGCTTCTGCCAGTTCTCATTTAAAACAGCTGTCAGAATTGTTTTCAAGAATGGAGACTATCAACAATTTTGTTACTGCGACTTTGTTTAACGGATCTTTTTTGTTTAATCTGCACGTTTTAAAGGCTCTTTTAAAATGGAAAGACAATTATGCGCATGAACTTGAAAAATGGATTAATATAATTGGCGAATTTGAAGCTTTAAACAGTTTAGCAAATCTATCGTATAATAACCCTGATTTTGTTTTTCCTGAAATCAATTCAGAATATAAAATAGGTTTTGAAAACTTAAGCCATCCATTATTAAATCCGGCGGGCAGAGTAGGCAATGACACCTATTTTTACCCTCAGTCATTTATGATTTTAACCGGATCGAACATGTCTGGAAAAAGTACTTTTTTGAGAAGCTTAGGAATAAATATGGTTTTAGGCGGAATTGGATCAGTTATTTGTGCTTCAAAAGCTAACATACATCCACTTCCAGTTTTAGTTTCAATGCGATTATCCGATTCTTTAGCAGATAGTGAGTCGTATTTCTTTGCAGAAATTAAACGCTTAAAACAAATTATGGATGCTCTTGAAGAAGGTTCTGCTTTTGTTTTATTAGATGAAATTTTAAGGGGAACAAACTCTGATGATAAACGTAACGGCACTATTGAAGTAGTCAAAAAAGTAATTGCGAAAAACGCCATTGGTGCCATTGCAACGCATGATATAGAAGTCTGTTTGACTACAAACGAATATCCTGATATTCTAACCAATCAATGTTTTGAAGTAGAAATTCAAAATAACGAACTGCATTTTGATTATAAACTTCGCAGCGGCATCTGTCAGAATAGAAGCGCTACCTTCCTGATGCAGAAAATGGGAGTTATTTAGAATCTTAGAATGTAGATTTTAGAATTTAGATTTTAGAATTTAGATTTTAGAATTTAGATTTTAGAATTTAGATTTTTAAAAAAGGCCAAAAGAGTAATCATTATTCTTTTGGCCTTTTTTGTATTTACATATTTTATCAGTTTTTACTTATTCTGTAAAATAATGCCTTTAAAAAAAATGAAATTTTGAGACTTTTTTTGAAATATTCTACATTAAAAATAGATAAGAAACACATCAAAAACCTATCAAATCTGTATGAAAATCATAAAATCAATATTAAAAGTCAAAATGACAATAACTGATCAAAAACCTGTATTTACTGATTATTCTATTTTATTTTGGCAATAAAAAAACGATTTATTGAAAATAAATTTTACTAAAACGTTTTTGTAAGTTTCGTTTGCATATATTTGCGATGTACTAAAATATCCAATAATAAATTATTTACCAGATGAAAAAGATTACAATTAGAGATATTGCTAAACAAGCAGAAGTTTCTATTTCTACCGTGTCTTTTGTTATCAATGGTAAAGGAGAAAAAATGGCTATTAGTCCGGCTGTTATTAAAAAAGTTCAGGATGTTGCGCAGAAACTTCAATATAAGCCAAGTATGATTGCAAGCAGTTTACGAACTGGAAAAACAAGATCAATTGGGCTTATTGTAGAAGATATTTCTAATCAGTTTTTTGCTGATTTGGCAAGAGTTATCGAAGATGAAGCCAAAAATATTAACTACAGGGTTTTTTATTGCAGTACAGGAGATGATAATGATCGTTCTGAAGAATTAGTGCAGAGTCTTTTGCAGGCAAATGTTGAAGGTTTTATTATTACCCCAACCCGAAATTTAGAAAAAACAATAAGCCAGCTTTTAAAATTGCAAAAACCGGTTGTGTTAATCGACAGGTATTTTGCAAACCAAAAAGTAAGTCATGTTGTAATGGATAATTATGAGGGATCTTACTCGGCTGTTAAATTTTTAATCAGCAAAGGACGCAAAAACATAGCTGTCGTAAATAATAAGTCTGGAATGATTCAGATGAAGTTACGTGAAAAAGGATATGTAGAAGCGCTTAAGGAGGAAGGAATTTATAATGAAAATTATACGCTGCTTTTAGATTATCATTCAAGTGAGAAAAGCAGAATTGAAGAAATTATAAATTTCTTTAATCATAACAAAGAAATAGATGCCGTTCTCTTTTGTGCAAACTATATGGGACTTGCGGGACTTCAGGCTTTTAGAACTTTAAATTATAAAATTCCCGATGATATTTCGGTTATCAGCTTTGATGACCATGACAGTTTTAAATTGCATACGCCGACAATTTCGGTTATTGCCCAGCCAATAGAAGACATTGCTGTAAAATCAATCCAGTTATTGATGAGCCAGATGACAAATTTTGAAGATTTTAAAATAGAAAAGGTTCTCAAAAAAGGAACTTTGATAATAAGAGAATCCGTTTAACCAACCGAATAACAAATTAAAATTTAGAAATGAAAAAAGTGGAGACTTTTTTTTAATCATTTCACTAAAACGATTTAGTAAATATTTTCCTTGATTTACTGCTGTTTACAGTTCGATAATTAAGGTGAGATATTTATTAAAAACCAAAACAGCCGCAATATTAAAATACTGATTGTGCTGTAATATTGAAAACAGAGTTCAAATTTTTATTAATTATTTAAAGCAAACACAAACACAAACAAACACAAAACGAAATCAAAACCAATAACCAAAAAAAATGCTTATGAAACGAATATTAGCAGTGTTAGGAGTGATATTGCTGAGCAGTTTAAGTGCTGCTGCGCAAAATCGATTAATAACCGGCATAGTTACAGATGCAGAGAACAAGGGAATTGTTGCTGCATCAGTCGAGGTTCAAGGAAAACCATTTAGTGCTATTACAGACGCCGAAGGGCGATTTAAAATGAATGTTCCAGAAGGAAAAGTTACCCTTAATGTATCTTCTATAGGTTTTCAGTCAAAACTGGTAGTACTTCAGGAAAAAGAGATTAGAGTTGCTGTGACATTAGTAGAAACTACACAGGAATTAAAAGATGTTGTTGTAACTTCATTTGGAGTTAAAAAACAAAAGAAAAGTTTAGGTTACGCAGTTGGAGAGCTTAAGGGCGAAGACCTGACAAAAAATAAAGAAATTAACTTAGGAAACGCACTTCAGGGCAAAATTGCCGGGGTAAACGTTTCGGCGCCGGTTACGGGACCATCTGGTTCAAGCCGAGTTGTAATTCGTGGAGCTACTTCGGCATCAGGACTTAACCAGCCTTTGTATGTTGTAGACGGAATTCCAATTGACAACACACAGCAGGGAAATGCAGGAATGTGGGGTGGAGCTGATAAAGGAGATGGTATGTCTTCTTTCAATCCAGATGATATTGCTTCGATGTCTGTTTTAAAAGGTAGTGCCGCTTCTGCTCTTTATGGGTATAGAGGATCAAACGGTGTTATCTTAATTACAACTAAAAAAGGTAAAAACGGAACGGGAATTGGAGTAGATTTCAGTACAAATTCAACTTTTAATACACCAGTAAGTCTTTTAAAATGGCAGGATCAATATGGTGCTGGAGCTCCAAATGCGAGCGGTGTGCCAACCAGATTCACTAATTTACAAGAACTTAGAGATTCTTACTATTTTGCTTGGGGAGATAAATATGATGGAACGCCTTCATTATCTCTAGACGGTGCTACAAGACCGTATCAGGCTTATGGGAAAGATAATGTTGAGAATTTCTACAGAACCGGATATTCTTTCAGTAACACTTTGGCAATTTCTGGCGGAAATGAAACAACAAATTTCAGATTGTCTTTTGGAAACACTAAAGACGAATCGATCATGCCGGAAACTACTTTTGGAAGAAACAACGTAGCTTTGAGTTTAAACTCAGCTCCAAATAAAAAAATCAGCATCGAGACAAATGCTCAATACATTTCTGAGAAAAGTCATAACCGTCCATACTTAAATGATTCGCCAAGAAACCCATCTTTCCCAACTACTTTTATGACTCCGGGTACAGATATTAGATGGTTAAGTAATCCTTATGATGCAAATGGAGGAGAAGAAGATTATTTAGGAGCAAACGTATATCATACAAATCCTTACTTTGCTACAAAATCGCCGCTAAACGATGATTTAAGAAAGCGTTTTATTGGTTCTGCAAAAGTAAATTATAACATTACAGATAAAATTTATGCTAAAGCTGTTATTGGTATTGATGATATCAATTATGAATATACTGAAATTGAACCTACCGGAATAAATTACAGTCCAGGAGGATCAATTGAAAACAGAATAGAAACTCGTTCTGAGGTAAATGCTTCCGGTTTCTTAGGTTACAGAGGAGATATCGCTAAAAATATTTCGTTAGATGCTTTTGTTGGTGCAAACCGTCAGCATAACCGATACAGCGGCATTAAAATGAAAGGAAACAACTTTATTGTTCCATTTAAATATTTCTACGGAAATACACAGCCTGATAAAACTGAGAAATTATTTTCAGAAAGCGAAGTAAACTCTCTTTTCTATTCTGCAGATATTGGGTACAAAGATTTCTTATATCTAAGTTTAACAGGACGTGAAGATTGGTTTTCAACTTTAGATCCGTCAAATAACAGTACTTTTTATCCTTCTGTAAGTTCAAGTTTTATTTATTCTGAAGTTATAGGTCTTCCTGAGTGGATTTCTTATGGTAAGATTAGAGCAGGCTGGGGTAACGTTGGAGGTGCACTTCCAGAAGCTTATGCTTTAGCATTGACTTATATTACGCCAGACGGACAGACGGATTCTTTAGGACAGCCAATTTTGGGTGTAAATGGAGAAACAATTCCGAACAGAACTTTAAAACCATACAACGTAAGCACAATTGAGTTTGGTTTCGAGAATACATTTTTCAACAACAGAGTAAGTACAGATTTGACTTTCTACAGCAAAAAAACAACGAACGATATTACAGATGCCGATGTTTCTCAAGCTTCAGGATATAGAACTACAAAAATCAATGTTGGAGAAATCCTAAACAAAGGGGTGGAGTTTGCTATTAATGTAAAAGCAGTTAAGACAGAAAATTTCTCTTGGAATGTAGGCTATAATTTTGCTTATAACGATAGTGAAGTTTTGAATCTTTCAGATAAAATCACAACTAAATCATTAGAAGGAAACAGAGACGGTAGAGCTTCTGTAGTTTTAGAAAAAGGACAGCCTTTTGGTGTTATTAAGGCTTATGATTATTTAAGAGATGCTCAGGGAAATATTGTTCTGGATACAAACGGAAAATTCTTAAGAGGAAATTTAATTATTGCGGGTCAAGGTGTAGCGCCAACATCAATGGGGCTTTCAAATGATTTTTCATATAAAAATTTCACACTTTCTGTTTTTGTTGATGCTAAATTTGGAGGAGAAATCTATTCAGCTACAAATCAGTTAGGAACACGTTACGGATTATCCGATATTACACTTCCGGGCCGTGAAGGAGGAGTAGCAGTAAGCGGAAAAGATGTTAACGGAAACCCGGTTAACACAACAGTTTCGGCATACGATTATTGGAGAAGTTACAGCGATGTTACATCAAACTTTGTTTACGATGCTGATTTTGTTAAGCTTAGAGCAATTTCATTTGCTTACAACTTCCCAAAAACATATTTGCAAAAAACACCATTTCAGTCTGTAAGTTTATCATTCTCAGCTCATAATTTATGGACTATTTATGACAAAGTTCCAAACATTGATCCTGAGTCAAACTATTCAAATAGTAATGCTCAGGGTATGGAGAGAGCTTCAATGCCGTTGACAAGAAATTATGGTTTTGCACTTAATGTCAAATTCTAATACTTAAGAAAGATGAAAAATAGATATATAAAAATATTTTGTGCCGCAATTGTTAGTGCCATGACATTAGCTTCTTGCGACAAAGGATTCGAAGAAATGAATAAGAATCCAAATGCTTTAACAGATCCGGCTGTAAAATCAATGTTTACGCTTGCTGAGATTTATGTTGACGGGCAGGATTTTTCTAACACCAGAGGAAACAATTTATATGCAGCGCAAATCGTGCAGCAATTTTCTTCACTTGGCGGGCCAGGTTCAAAATACACGTATTCTTCTGAATATTCGGCAGCACTTTTTGGAGAAACGTATGGTAAAGGATTAAACCAAATTTTCCAGTTATTATCTGTAGTTGATAATACTCCGGAAAACACCAATATGATTCAGGCATTAAGAATCATGAAAGTTTTCTTGTTTCAAAAATTGACAGATACTTATGGTGAAGTTCCTTATTTTGAAGCTGGAAAAGGATATAACGGAAACGTATTTTCTCCTAAATATGATACGCAGGAAGCGATCTACAATGATCTTTTAAAAGAATTGGACGAAGCCGGAACAGCTCTTGATGCGACAAAACCATTTGTTGGCAATGCCGATTTGTATTACCAAAGTGATGTTGCAAGATGGAAAAAACTGGCAAACTCTTTAATGCTGCGTGTAGCAATGCGTTTGTCTAAAGTTAATCCTGCAAAAGCAAAAGAATTTGTAGAAAAAGCATATTCAAAAGGTGTTTTTACATCAAATGATGACAGTCTTGTTTTACAGCATGATGCAGGGCCTCCGGGAGTTAAAACCAATCCTATTACTTCGGCTTGGGTAAGAAATGATTTAAACGGAGGAGAATCTAATATTAAATTCAGTAAAACATTTATCGATTTATTGAAAAATACAAACGATCCTCGTTTAAGAATTTATGCGAAACTAGAGGCAACAGGAGATAACAATCCGGCAAGTCAGCAAGGTTTGGCAAATGATGCAAAAGAATTTCCGGGAGGAGATAAAAAACTTTTCTCAGACCCAAATACTTCTACAGTATTGCGTTATGATGCACCAACTTTAATCATGTCTTATGCAGAAGTTCAGTTTTTATTGGCTGAAGCTTCAGTAAAAGGATGGAGTGTGGGCGGATCGGCTCAGACTTATTATGATAATGGAGTAAGAGCGGCAATGAATATTTTAACCATTTTTGGAGATAAAGTACCTGCTGTTACGCCGGCAGAATACAACACCTATATCACAACTTATCCGTTTAAATCTGCAGGAACAGAAGCAGAAAAAATTGAACAGATTATTACTCAAAAATGGATCGTATTGTTATTCAACGGTTTTGAAGCATTCTCTGAATACAGAAGAACAGGCTATCCTGTATTAGTCCCTGTTAATGATCCAACTGGTGATACAAAAGGAACAATTCCTAGAAGGTTAATTTATGATCAGTCAGAACTTATCACAAATGAGGCTAATTATAAAGAAGCAATTCAACGTCAAGGTTTAGATTTAATGACCACAAGAATCTGGTGGGATAAATAATTTTTAAATTGGTTGGTTAGTTAAGATAAGTCGGGTACTGAGCATGCCCGGCTTATTTTTAAATCATTTAATTAAATGAACTTAAAAAGCATTTGAACCCTTATTTTGCAGTTTCAAATACCTTTTTTTTCGCATAAAACCAATACAGTTTCTGCTGAAAAAGATGGATTTATTTTCTGCATTTAAAAAAAAATCAAAATGCTGTATTTAAAGTTTATTTCAATTTAAAATGATCCATATCAAAACCAAAATAAAACCTAAGGCAGTGGTAAAGAAGATATTTCTAGTTGTATTTTGAGTTAATAACGAAAAATAAATTCTAAAGAGAAGGAATGATTTAGTACATCCTTTTCCTTCTCGAAACTGCCAATAGTCCGAATTACTTACCTTTTTACTAATTTTAGAAGGTATTAATATATTACTCAGTAAAATGAATTATCAAAATAAACTTCATTGTATAATGTCCCTTTGTCTGGCAGGTTTTACATCAATTGCCTTTGCACAAAAAATTGAATTAAAAAGTAATTGGACATATCGTGAAGAAAAAACACAAAAATGGTATACGGCCAGCGTTCCGGGAGAAATCCATACCGATTTGCTAAACAGCAAATTAATACCAGACCCATTTTACAGAGATAACGAAAAAAAACTGCAGTGGATCGAACGTAAAAACTGGGAATACAAAACTGCTTTTCAGGTTACGGCAAATATGCTGAAAAAGAAAAATACTGAATTAGTTTTTGACGGATTAGATACTTACGCAGCTGTTTATGTAAACAATCAGCTGGTTTTAAAAGCCGATAATATGTTCCGTCAATGGCGGGTTGATGTAAAAAAAGTCTTGAAATCAGGAAATAATGATTTACGAATCGTATTTCAATCGGCACAAAATGTGGTAGATTCATTGGCAAAAAAAGATTACCCATTTGTAATTCCAGACAATCCGCGTACTTATGTACGCAAAGCCCAATACCATTTTGGCTGGGATTGGGGACCAAAATTCACAACCTGCGGCATATGGAAAACACCAAGATTTGAAGCTTATGATGAAAAAGAACCTGAGAAACCGTATGTCTTAAATCGAAAAATCGAATTAATACAAGAGCCAGATAGTTTAGGCAGATCTTTCTATTTTAAAATTGATGGAAAACCAGTTTACATGAAAGGAGCCAATTATATTCCATCAGATGCTTTTCTTTCTAGAGTAGATAAAAAAGAATATGAAAAAATAGTTTTATCTGCCAAAGAAGCCAATATGAATATGCTTCGCGTTTGGGGCGGTGGTATTTACGAAGATGATTATTTCTACGATTTATGCGATAAATACGGCATAAATGTTTGGCAGGATTTTATGTTCGCTGGTACAATGGTTCCTGGAGACGATGCTTTTTTTGATAATGTAAAAAAAGAAGTTCAATATCAGGTAAAAAGGCTGCGTCATCATCCAAGTATTGTTTTATGGTGCGGCAACAACGAGTCTGATGAAGCCTTTAAAAACTGGGGCTGGATGAAAAAATTAAAAATTTCAAAGCAGGATTCCATTCGTTTGTGGAAAGATTACACACGTTTATTTCATGACAGTATTCCGAAATGGGTTAAAGAAGTCGATGGTAAACGTCCGTATTTAAGCTCTTCGCCATTATACCATTGGTCAAAACCTAAAAGTGTAACCGAAGGAGACAGCCATTATTGGGGAATCTGGTGGGGATTGGAAGATATTGAAGCGGTGCAGAAAAAAACGGGACGATTTGTAAGTGAATACGGAATGCTGTCGATGCCAAATTATTCGTCTTTAGAAGCATTTACTCTGCCTGAAGACCGATATTTATATTCGGATATAGTATTGGCGCATCAAAAATCAGGAAAAGGATTTGAAAAGCTGGATTCCTATTTGAACAGGTATTTTATCGATTCGGCTAAAATAAAAAATATAAGTTTAGAAGATTATACCTATTTAACGCAGTGTCTCCAATACTATGCTGTTAAAAATATCGCAGGCACGCATCGGTCTAAGGCGCCTTACAATATGGGAACTTTAATCTGGCAGTTAAACGACTGCTGGCCAACAGCAAGCTGGAGTATTACAGATTATTATAACCGCGAACCACGAGCTTCATGGTATGCCATACGAGAAGCGTACAGAGACGATATAAAGCCAGAAACTGATTTTATACACCCAAGAGATTTATCTTTAGAAGATCCAAAAATCAGCTGGGAAATAAAAGGAAATAACGTAATTATAAAAGCTCAGAAAATGGCAAAATACGTTTACATCTCGATGAAAGGATATAATGGAAAATGGAGTGATAATTATTTTGATCTAAATGCAGGAGAAGAAAAAATAATTTCGTTTGAAGGGAAAATAAAGAAGCCGGAAATTAAGATTTATTCTTTGTTTGAGGTTTTGCAAAGATACTAAGGAGCTAAGGTTCTAAGTTGCAAAGGTTTTTTGTAGGGACGCATCGCAGTGCGTCTAACATAGAAATTAAAAAAATAGCAGCGCCAATCAGTTTAATCCGTTTCATCAGCGGGCTAAACAATGCGCAATCAAAAATAAAAAATATATGAGAATAGTATTTAGTGGTTTCCTGGCTTTAAGTTTACTTTTTGCCAATCCAGCAGTTTCACAGCAAAAAAAGGGAAAACAAGCAGATGTAAATTATACACAATATGTCGATCCGCTTATTGGTTCGGCTGGGCATGGCCACGTATTTGTGGGTGCAAATGTTCCTTTTGGAGCTGTACAGCTGGGACCTGTAAATATTTTTGAAGGCTGGGATTGGTGCAGCGGGTATAATTATGCCAGTAATACTATTTTGGGCTTTACACACACACATTTAAGCGGAACCGGAATTGGAGATTTAAATGATATTTTGGTACTTCCTGTCAGCGGAAAAGTCGATTTGACCAAAGGAACAAAAGAAGATATGGTAAACGGTTACGGTTCGTATTTCTCTCATAAAAACGAAGTCGTAAAACCAGGATATTACAGTGTTTTATTAGATAAATATAAAGTTAAAGCCGAATTAACAGCCAGCGAAAGAGTCGGTTTTCATAAATATACTTTTGAAAACACAAACGATTCGCATATTTTAATTGATCTAGCCGATGGAATTGGCTGGGACAGACCCGTAAAAACGTTCATTAAAAAAATCAGCGAAACTAAAATTGAAGGCTATCGTTATTCGACAGGTTGGGCAGCAGATCAGCGCATTTATTTTGCAATGGAATTCTCTGAGCCAATCACAAGCATGATGGTTTATGACAGCACAGCGGTGGTTAAAGGAACAGAAGGTGAAGGCTTAAAAATAAAAGCTGTTTTAGATTTCAAAACCTTAAAAAATAAACAGATTCTGGTAAAAGTAGGGATTTCTCCAGTTAGCACAGAAAATGCATCAGCCAATATAAAAGCAGAAATTCCGAATTGGGATTTTGAAGCGATTGTAAAACTGGCAGATTCAAAATGGAATAAAGAGTTAAATAAAGTTCAGATAAAAGCAGACGAAAAAACAATGAAAGTTTTCTACACTTCATTGTATCACACCATGTTTGCACCTTCTATTTTTAATGATGCGAACGGAGATTATCTTGGAACAGATAAAAAAGTCTACGAAAAAGCCAATTTTACCAATTACACTACTTTTTCACTTTGGGATACTTACCGCGGACTGCATCCATTGTATACCATTACGCAGCCTGAAAAAATCAATGATATTGTAAAATCGTTTTTAGCGATTTACCAGCAGCAGGGCAGATTGCCGGTTTGGCACTTAATGGGCAATGAAACCAATACAATGAACGGAAACCATTCTATAGCTGTTATTGTCGATGCTTATTTAAAAGGATATCGTGATTATGACGTCAATTTAGCATACGAAGCCATTAAAAAAACGGCCATGCAGACGCGTGACGGAATGGATTATGTTCAAAAACTCGAATATATTCCTGCTGATAAACTATTAGAATCTGTTGGAAATGCTTTAGAATATGCCATAGATGATTATTGCATCGCTTTGATGGCGAAATCTTTAAACAAAACAGACGATTATAATTATTTCACCAAAAGAGCCAATTTATACAAGCTCTATTTTGATAAAGAAACCACTTTTATGCGTGGTAAATTGGCAAATGGAAATTGGAGAACGCCATTTAATCCGCTTTCATCAGCGCATCGTAAAGACGATTATGTGGAAGGAAATGCATGGCAGTACACTTGGCTGGTTCCTCAAGATCCGTACGGTTTAATCGATTTATTTGGAAGTGAAGACAAATTTATTGCAAAACTGGATTCGCTTTTCCTGCTCACTGATAAAGTAGAAGGAGAGGATGTTTCGCCAGATATCAGCGGTTTAATTGGTCAATACGCACATGGAAACGAGCCGAATCATCATATACCGTATTTGTATGCGTATGTCGGACAACCTTGGAAAACAGCCAAATTAATTAGAGAAATCGACGAGAAATTTTACTCAACAAAACCAGACGGATTGTGTGGTAATGAAGATTTAGGACAAATGTCGGCTTGGTATATTTTATCTTCTATGGGATTCTATTCGGTTAATCCGGCAAATGGAATTTATGTTTTGGGAAGTCCGCTCGTAAACAATGCTGTAATTCATCATAAAAAAGGGATTTCATTTATGATAAATGCTGTTGATAACAGTACTTCAAATATGTACATTCAAAAAGCAGAATATAACGGAAAGCCTTATACAAAATCATATATCACGCAAGAAATGATTGTAAAAGGCGGAGAGCTGAAATTATATATGGGAAGCAAACCGTCAATGACATTTGGAGTTAAGAAAGAGGACAGGCCTAATTGATTTTAGATTTTAGATTTAAGAAGTAAGACCATTCAGTTTCCTGCAAGGTTTTAAAACCTTATAGGTTAAAATTAAAGTTCAGTTTTAAAGCCTATAGCCTGCAGCTTAAAGCGTATAGCATAAAAAAGTAAAAACTATGAAAATAAAAAGTTTAATTTTTTTTGGATTAATACAGTATTGCATTTCTGTAAATGCACAAGTTAAAGAACCAGTAGAATATGTAAACCCGTTAATGGGAACACAATCCCTTCATAATCTTTCAAACGGGAATACCTATCCCGCAATCTGCAGACCGTGGGGAATGAATTTCTGGACACCGCAAACAGGAAAAATGGGCGACGGATGGGCGTATACTTATACCGCAGAAAAAATCAGGGGATTTAAGCAGACGCATCAGCCTTCGCCTTGGATGAACGATTACGGTCAGTTTTCGATTATGCCGGTTACCGGTAAATTGGCTTTCGCCGAAGACGAACGTGCGAGCTGGTTCAGTCATAAAGCAGAAGTTTCAAAACCCTATTATTACAGCGTTTATCTGGCTGATTATGATGTTACAACCGAAATTACAACAACAGAAAGAGCGGCTCATTTTCAAATAACATTTCCTGAAAATGAAAATTCGTCAATTGTAGTGGATGCTTTTAATAAAGGATCTCACATAAAAATTATACCATCTGAAAATAAAATTATAGGTTATACAACTCGTAACAGCGGTGGTGTTCCGGATAATTTCAAAAACTATTTTGTGCTTTATTTTGATAAGCCGTTTGCAGTAAATTCAACCTTTAATGATAAAACTTTAGAAAAAGGCAAATTAGAACTAACTGCAACTCATGCTGGCGCTGTGGTAAGTTTTAAAACTAAAAAAGGAGAAAAAGTAAATGTAAAAATTGCATCATCTTTTATCAGTTTTGAACAAGCAGAATTAAATTTAAAAAATGAATTGGGGACAGCTTCATTCGAAGAAACTGTTGCTCAGTCTAAAAATGAATGGAACAAAGTTTTAGGAAAAATTACTGTTGAAGATACAAATGAAGAGCAGTTAAAAACCTTTTATTCTTGTTTGTACCGCACAGTTTGTTTTCCTCAAAAACAATATGAAATCAATAAAGACGGCGATATAGTGCATTACAGTCCGTATAACGGAAAAGTTCTGCCGGGTTATATGTATGCAGGAACCGGATTCTGGGATACTTTCCGTGCCTTATATCCTTTATTAAATCTGGTTTATCCTTCTATCAATAAAGAAATGCAGGAAGGATTAATAAACGATTACAAAGAAGGCGGATTTCTGCCAGAATGGTCAAGTCCGGGTTTTAGAAATGTAATGGTAGGAAATAATTCTGCCTCTGTAGTTTCTGATGCTTATATGAAAGGATTACGCGGCTACGATATCAATACTTTGTACGAAGCTTTACTTCACGGAGCCAATAATGAAGGACCAATGGATGCTGTAGGCAGAAAAGGAGTTCAGTATTACAATTCTTTAGGATATGTTCCGTATGATGTGAAGATCAACGAAAATGCAGCGAGAACACTGGAATATGCTTATGATGATTTTACGATTTGGAAATTAGCCAAAGCCTTAGATCGTCCCAAAAAAGAAATTAATCTGCTTGAAAAGCGAATGATGAATTATAAAAACCTTTACAATCCTTCTATCGAATTAATGAGCGGACGTAATAAAGACGGCAGTTTTCCGCCTAATTTTAATCCGTTTAAATGGGGAGATGCTTTTACCGAGGGAAACAGCTGGCATTACAGCTGGAGTGTTTTTCATGATATTCAGGGTTTGATTGATTTAATGGGGGGAGAGAAAAATTTCACATCAAAATTAGATGCTGTTTTTACAACTCCTCCGGTTTTTGATGATAGTTATTATGGTTCTGTTATTCATGAAATCCGCGAAATGCAGATTATGAATATGGGACAATATGCTCACGGAAACCAGCCAATTCAGCACATGATTTATTTATACAATTATGCAGGCGAACCTTGGAAAACGCAATATTGGTCAAGAGAAGTAATGAACCGCTTATATAAACCAACTCCAGACGGTTATTGCGGAGATGAAGATAACGGACAGACTTCTGCCTGGTATATATTTTCAGCAATGGGATTTTATCCGGTCTGTCCGGGAACAGAAGAATATGTTTTGGGAGCACCTTTGTTTAAGAAAACAACTTTGCAGTTAGAAAACGGAAAAAAGCTTATTATCAGCGCGCCTGATAATTCAGAAACCAGCAGATATGTAAATGAATTAAAATGGGATAATGCTCTTTATTCTAAAAATTATATCAATCATTTTGATGTATTAAAAGGAGGAGAATTAAATTTTGATATGACAAGTTCTCCAAATTTAAAAAGAGGCACAACAAAAGAATCATACCCATATTCTTACTCAACTTCAAAATAAAAATATATATGCAGTCACGTAGAAAATTTATAAAAAACGCAGGCATTTTTTCAGCAGGTTTATTAGCAATTCAAACAGAAGCTTTTGGATTTAATTCAGATACTTTTCAGTTTCCGCTAAAAGATTTTGTTTCTAAAAGACCACCTGTTGCCGAAAGAAAATTTACAAGCAAAGCAATTGAAGCTGCTATCGTACGTGTTAAAAAGCAAATTGCCAATCCAGAATTAGCATGGATATTTGAAAACTGTTTCCCAAATACACTAGATACAACAGTTGATTTTGAAATTATTGACGGAAAACCGGACACGTATGTAATTACGGGAGATATTGATGCTATGTGGCTTAGAGACAGTACAGCGCAGATTTGGCCGTATATTCCGTTTGTAAAGGAAGATCCAAAACTGGCAGAACTGGTAAAAGGAGTAATCAATCGTCAGGCGAAATGTATTCTGCTGGATCCGTATGCGAATGCTTTTTATAAAGATTTTACGAAGGAAAGCGAATGGAAAAATGACCTTACTAAAATGCAGCCCGGAATTCATGAAAGAAAATGGGAAATTGACAGTTTGTGTTATCCAGTAAGATTAGCACACGGATATTGGAAAGAAACAGGAGATATCAGTTTATTTGATGCCAAATGGAAAGAAGCGATGCTTTTAATTCTGCAGACTTTTAAAGAGCAGCAGCGAATGGACGGCAAAGGCGGACCGTATAGTTTTCAGCGTCAGACAGCGTGGGCAACAGACGGAGTTCCGTTAGGCGGTTACGGTTATCCTGTAAAACCTTGCGGATTAATTGTTTCGACTTTCAGACCAAGCGACGATTCTACTTTGTTTGGTTATTTGATTCCGAGTAATATGTTTGCGATTGAAATACTAGGTTATTTAATTGAAATTTTCTCTTTACCGGCTTTAAAAGACAATGATTTAGTTGCAAAAGCCACAAAATTAAGAGATGAAGTTCAAAAAGGGCTTAATGAACACGGAATTATCAATCATCCAAAATTCGGGAAAATTATTGCTTTTGAAGTAAACGGATACGGCAGTTTCCACATGATGGACGATGCCAATGTACCGTCTTTATTATCATTACCTTATTTAGGTGCTATTGCTCCAAATGATCCTTTATATCTAAATACACGAAAAGTAGTGCTTTCAGAAAATAATCCGTTTTTCTATAAAGGAAAAGCAGGAGAAGGTATTGGCGGTCCGCATACCGGAGTCGATACAATCTGGCCTATGAGTATTGTTTTAAGAGCCATTACAAGTGTAGACGAAAAAGAAATAAAAGCTTGTATCAGCAATTTAATTAAAACCAATGCAGATACAGGATTTATGCACGAATCATTCCATAAAGACGACGTGAATAAATTTACCCGTAAATGGTTTGCGTGGGCAAATACACTTTTTGGAGAAATGATTGTACATACGAGCATTCATTATCCTCAAATTTTAAAAGACAAAAATATCTAGTACTAAAGCAAAATAAGGAAAAATGAATACATCATACGCGATTGGGCTAGATATAGGCGGAACACATATTACAGCAGGAGTTATCAATAAAACAGAAATGAAAATTGTTGATGCTTCAATTTATAAAGAATCATTCGATTCTAATTTGCCTGTAAAACAGGTGATGGATATTTGGAAAAGAGTGATCGATACTGCAATTGAAAATTCAAAAGTTGAAAACATAACAGGAATAGCGGTCTGTATGCCTGGACCTTTTGATTACGAAAAAGGGATCTGCTGGATTAAAGATCAATCTAAATACGAACATTTTTATGGATTGAATGTGCGGGAACTTCTTTTAGAAAGTCTAAAATTTCCTGAAAACTTCCCTGTTCTTTTCGAAAATGATGCCGTTTGTTTTGGAAAAGGCGAAGTTTTTAAACAACAGGAAAACCTTTGTAAAAAAGTAATGGCAGTTACTTTAGGAACCGGACTGGGCGCTTGTTTTATTGATAAAGGTGTTTCGATTAACTCAGGCAGTTCTGTTCCTGCCGACGGTGAAATTTATAATCTGTCTTATAAAAAAGGTATTGCAGAAGATTATGTTTCAGCACGAGGTCTTTTGGCTGATTATAAATCTTTAACGAATATTGATCTCAACAATGGCCTGGAACTTTATAATTTAGCCTTACAAGGAGATCAAATGGCTATAAAAGCTTTTGAAACAATGGGAGAAGATTTAGCAGAAGTTGTTATTCCGTGGATAAAGAATTTTGCAGCAGATCATATTATTATTGGCGGTAAAATAGCCAACGCAAGCGAATTATTCCTGCCTTTATTCAATAAAAAAATAAAAGAATCTAATTTACAAACAGCAGTTTCAATTTCTACAGATAATGAAATTGCAGCTTTATTGGGAGCGGTAAGTTTTCTTTGCGATTAAACTATAAAAAAATGGATGAGCAATTTACTCATCCGTTTTTTTATAATTGAAATTTTATTTTAAACCTTCTTTTATTGTTTGTACAAAAGCTTCAACCGGCTGAGCACCGGAAACAGCATATTTTCGGTCAAAAACAAAGAAAGGAACACCCTGCACGCCAATTTGCTGTGCTTCTTCAATATCGTGTTCAACTTCTTTTAAGTATAAATTATCGCTTTTTAATACTTTTAAAACATCATTTTTATCTAATCCGGCTTTTTCAGCTAATTCAATTAAAGTCGGGCCGTCGTTTAAATCCCGTCCTTCTGTAAAATAAGCTTTAAAGAAAATTTCTTCAATTTCGTCGCCTAATTTTTTAGTTTTACCCAATTGGATAATTCTATGCGCTTCTAAAGAATTTGAAATAACTGCTTTGTCAAAGTTATACTCTAAACCAACGCTTTTAGCACGTTCTGCGACACCTTTGTGCATTTCTTTAGATTGCTCGACTGTCATTCCTTTTCGTTCCGCTAAATACGTATAAACGTCTTTTTCCGGCTCAGGCGTAATTGTTGGATCAAGCTGAAAACTTTTCCATTCAATTTCAAAGTCGTTATCTGGAAACTGTTGTAAGGCCGTTTCCAATTGCCTTTTTCCGATATAACAAAACGGACACATGATGTCCGACCAAATTTCTATTTTCATTTTACAAAAATACAGAAAAATTTATTTAAGGCCTGAAATTTAAGATTTTGTTGGCTGTAAATAATAGTAAACGAAATTCATTTTTGTATATAAAAAGAAAGTATTTTAGTGCAAAAAATATAACCAGTTACTTACCATTTTATGAAGAAAAACTTACTCTGTTTTTTATTGATTTTGCTATCAGTCGGTTTAAATGCCCAAATAAGAGGTTTAATTGATTTATCACTTTATCGAAATACTCAATTTAAAGGAAATACTTATTTTCAGGGCGGATTAGGAATAGAAGTTAAAGCTTTTAAATTTTTGAAGCCTGAATTTGCCACAACTTATTACTACGGTAGTCTTGAAGATTATAATAAACCAGATGCAGCAGGAAATATTATAAGCACATCACAATTGAGTGCAGGTGCTTTAAATTTTGGCTTTACACCTAAAATATGTCTTTCCTGCGGTGAGTATAGCGCCGGAGATGCGCTTCTTCAAATTCTGCCAATTTATAATATATCACGAATTGAAGCTCAGGAAAAATATACTTTAATCAACCAGAATAATTCGTCTCTGTCAAAAACTGAAAAGAAAATTGTAACCGAGTGGCAGCAATCTATAGGAATAGGAATTGGAGTAGACATTATTCTTTCAGATAAAAATTATGATTCATTGGCTGTCAATCTATACTATACAGGAGTAAATATGGGAAAAGCTTTAGCTCAAGCAGACAGAACACAAACTAGATACGACAGTAGAACTTTAGGTTTTGGAATGAATTATTATTTAGGATTTAAAAAGAAGAAGGATTAAAAAAGACTGGTAACTTGTTTCAGGTTTGAAGTTTCAGGTTTGTTGTCAAATTTAACCGCAGAGAGCGGAAAGTTTACACAAAGCTTTGCGAACTTTACATTATTTACAAATCCTGCATAGTAAAAAAACTTGCGTGCTTTGCGATAGAATAACGATACAAGTCTGATTGTATTTCAACTTGAAACTTTAAACATGAAACAAAAAATCTCTAAAACTAAAAAACCGCAACTCTTAAAAAAGAATTGCGGTTTCTAGGTATAAAAAATGGTTGGTTAATAGCGATATTTTTTTTTACAATGATATGTCTTTAATTTCAAATTAAAAAAAATCCCTGTAACATAAAGAAACTTTAATGTTAACTATTTAACATTACGGGCATTACCAACATTGTTACTGTTTCACCTTCTTCTAAGCCATCAGCAGGAGTTAAAATCCCGGCTCTGTTAGGTAATGACATCTCTAACATAATCACATCAGATTGAAGGTTTGTCAGCATTTCGATTAAGAAACGAGAGTTAAAACCAATTTGAAGATCATCACCTTGATAATCACAAGTTAGTCTTTCTTCTGCTTTATTTGAGTAATCGATATCTTCAGCAGAAACATTTAATTCAGCTCCTGCAATTTTTAAACGAATTTGGTGTGTAGTTTTGTTTGAGAAAATCGCAACACGACGAACAGAGCTTAAAAATAAAGAACGATCGATTAATAATTTGTTTGGATTTTCTTTAGGAATCACCGCTTCATAATTAGGGTATTTTCCGTCGATTAAACGACACATTAAGATATAATTGTCAAATGAGAAAGTCGCATTTGAATCGTTGTATTCAATTTTTACTTCCGCATCAGAACTTCCTAAAATACTTTTTAAGATATTTAAAGGTTTCTTCGGCATAATAAAATCAGCAACCTGAGATGCTTTTACATCTGCACGTGCATATTTTACTAATTTATGAGCATCTGTAGCAACAAAAGTTAAACCTTCTGGAGAGAACTGGAAGAAAACTCCAGACATTACCGGACGTAAATCATCGTTTCCGGCAGCAAAAATGGTTTTACTTACCGCAGTTGCCAATACATCTGCAGGAACTAAAGTTACAGACGGATCTTCCAGATTTACAGACTTAGGGAATTCTTCTCCGGCAGCATACGCTAATGCATATTTTCCTGAATTAGAGCTGATTTCGACTGTATTATTGTCTTCAACTGTAAAAGTTAAAGGCTGCTCTGGAAATGTCTTTAAAATTTCAAGTAAAAGTTTTGCCGGTACGGCAACGCTTCCTTTACTTGTAGAATCGATTGATAATGTAGCAGACATTGTAGTTTCAAGGTCTGAAGCCGAAACTGTCAACTCATTATTGTCTAGTTCAAATAAAAAGTTATCTAAAATAGGAAGTGTATTATTACTGTTAATAACGCTTCCTAATACTTGTAATTGTTTTAATAAGTACGAACTCGATACTATAAATTTCATCGTCTTTTGTTTTATTTTTTGCTCTTTTTCTCAGTTTTTCTGTAACTAAGTAAGGTTTTACAAATATATCGTAAACATTCTTAGTTTCGCAATTTTTTTATTAACATCTATTTACTGTACTTTCTTTTTCTGATAAAGGTAAATACTAATCCGAAAACCAATAAAATAAGGATTGGAAGCCCGATAGTTATGAATTGCGTTGTGGTGTAATTTTCGTAAACTTTTTCTTTATCCAATAACGGCAGTTCGACATCTTTGCTTCTAATGTTAATAAGTCCTGTATCGTCAAGAAGATAATTTACACAGTTCATC
Source organism: Flavobacterium sp. KACC 22758 (assembly GCF_028736135.1). Lineage (NCBI taxonomy): Bacteria > Pseudomonadati > Bacteroidota > Flavobacteriia > Flavobacteriales > Flavobacteriaceae > Flavobacterium > Flavobacterium sp. KACC 22758. The sequence continues at coordinate 2,887,041 of NZ_CP117878.1, read as the reverse complement.
ATAAAATCTTTATTATCATAAAGATTCCCTGTTCTTTGATCGTAACCAAGCTCAACAGGCATCATGTTTTTGTCTAATTGGTTTCTGGCTATATCTCCATCGGCAACGACAATCATCTTAGTTGGTTTTCCTTTTGCCTGAAACGAACTTTCTTTAAAAGGCAGTACACGATTTTCAAAAACCGAATTAAAACTTCCTTCTAATAAAACTGAAAGGACTAGATTTCCTTTGTTCAGATAATCCTTAGGAGACGTTTCTTCGGTTACCATGTTCAGATTGATTTCTGAAGGTGTTCCAATTTGTTTTGAATATTGAGACGATTGTAATAAAACCGTCTTTTTAATTCCGTTTTTCAAAGTATCAATTGGACTTGCAAAATCGAATTTAATGCCGCCCAGATTTTTTACGATAGGATGCTGGCTTGTTGGATAAACCTGAGGCGCAAATTTCCAGATAAAATCCTGATATTGTGTTGCACTTCCTTGTTCTCCGGTTGCCAGTTTTATTGGACTTCCGTTTTCGTCTTTAACCAAATCAGGATTAATTCTGAAACCGTATTTGAAGAACATATCATTTAAATTCAAATCTCTTGGATAAGCAAGTGTTGCTCCGGCATCATTATATAAGCTGTCCATATCTGCAGCAACCTGATCTATCAGCCATAATGTTTTTCCGCCGTTCATGATAAATTGATCCAGAACTTGTTTTTCTTCATCTGAGAAAGTTTCTGTTGGCTTAGAGATAATTGCCAAATCATATTTTTTAAGAGCATCTAAAGTTCCGTTTGGATCTTTCGCAACAGAATCCAGTGTAAAAGGGCCAATGTAATAACTTTCTTTGATTTGTCTTAATAATTTTCCAATATGAATTTCAGACAATTCACCATTTCCTTTTATAATGGCAACTTTCTTTTGTCTGTCTTTCGTAATTTTATTGATCGCATCAGCAATTGAATATTCTAAATGCTGAATAGATCCTATCACTTTTTGAGTAGTAGAAGCTCCCATAATGTTTTTCAGCAAGGGAATATTAACTTCTTTGTTGTTATAAACCGCAATTGCCCACGGAAAAACCATTGCCTGCGATTGTTTTCCTTTATCGTCAACTGTTATATTTACAGGAGTAAGACCTTTTTGGTAAAGTGATTTTACCATTTCCATGCTTTCGTCTTCGTTTTCCATTGGGTTTACGAATTCAAAAACAATATTATTATTGTAAGCCTGAAATTCTTCTAATAATTGTTTGGTTTCCTGTTGTAAACGTCTAAAATCTGCAGGAAGTTCTCCCTGCATATAAATTTTAATTGACAACGGGTTTTTAACCTGTTTTACAATTTTTAAAGATGTTTCAGATAAAGTATATCGTTTGTCTTTGGTCAAATCAAAACGATGAAAAAATAAGCTTCCAAGAACATTTAAAACAATTAAAATAAAAATTGTAATGCCTAATGTTTTAAGATTTAATTTATTAGATGCTTTCATTACGCTTTAAAAGATTTTAATTGATAAACGGTAAAAGATAAAAACAAAACGCTGATACTTAAAAAGTAAATCACATCGCGGGTATCAATAACGCCTCGGCTCATACTTTTAAAATGATCCTGCATTCCAAATGCCGAAATGATATTCGATTGCCCCGGAACTAAAGAAGCCAGTCCTTCGAAACCGAAATAAAACAGAAAGCATATAAATACGGCAATAATAAAGGCAACGATTTGATTTTCTGATAGAGTAGAAGTAAAGATTCCAATTGCAGAATAAGAAGCAATCAAAAACAACAATCCGAAATAAGAACCAATTGTGCTTCCCATATCGATATTACCTTCCGGAGAACCTAAATTTGAAATTACTTTCACGTAAATAAAGGTTGGAATAATGGCTAAAATAATAAGGAAAAATGATCCCAGAAATTTTCCGTTTACAATCTGCCAGATCGATAAAGGTTTGGTTAAAAGCAATTCCAGCGTTCCTTGTTTTCTTTCATCAGAGAAACTTCTCATTGTAACGGCCGGAATCAGAAAAATTAAAATCCAAGGTGTTAAAGTGAAAAACGGAGTCAAATCAGCATAACCTGTATTCAATATATTGTAGTCTCCTTCAAATACCCATAAAAAAAGCCCGTTGCTGATTAAGAAAATCGCAATGACCAAGTAGCCGATAGGAGAACCAAAAAAGGATTTTATTTCTCTTAAAATGATTGATTTCATGTATAACGTTTATTCGTTTATTTTTTTTTTTGGTTTCAAGTTTCAGGTTTGAAGTTCCTTTCTTTGCGAACTTCGTGTTTCATCAAAACCATGTAATTTAATCTTAGCGTTCTTTGCGGTTATGTCATTTCAATTTTCAGATTCAGCCTATAACTTGAAACCTGAAACTTGAAACAATTTAAACTAAAGAAACTACTTTATCCACGCTCCAGGCTTCCGGTTTTGCATTGAATAACTTTTTTGTAAAATCCCAAACTGTATTAAAAAGTTCAGATTGTCTGTAATTTTCCAAATCAGCTTCGGTTTCCCAATAGCTGTAAGTAAAGAAAATACATTTGTCATTTTTATCCTGATACAATTCTAAAAAACGATTTCCGTCTGCATTTCGTATTTTATCTTTCACAGATTCAAAATTCTCCAAAAAATCAGGAATTTTTTCTTCGTGAAAACTCATTTTTACAATTCTAACAAACATGTGTTCAATTTTAGATTTTAAATTGCTGCTTTTAGATTTAGTTGAAGTCTAAAAGCATTTCAGGTGCGCAAAAATACCAAAATTGATTGTTCTTTTTAATAAAAAATAAAATATTATAAATATAGTTTTTCGGCAATATTGTTAGAAGCAGCTGCACTAATAAAAGATCACTAATTGCTTAAGTAAATGAGATTGCTTCATTCCTCGCAAAGACAAATCTTTGTAGAAATTCTCGCGATTGACAAAATACGAATGTTATCAGTATAAATCTGTTCAATCAGCAAAATCTGCGAGCCATTAAATGTGAGATCTGTTTATTATGAAAACTTGATCGTAATTACATCACGATAATTCAAACCAAGCAGACTATTTGCAGAACCAACTTTTGAAGGATTGCTTCTAAAAATGGCAATTTCGAGAAAACCGGCTTCATTAAAAATAGCCAGTTTTTCGCCTTCATAGGTTTTGATAGGATATTTGTCTGAAGTTGCAATTGCCGAATAATTAGGCAGAATGGTTTTAATGCTTTTTGGCTTCATTACAATTTCATACGGACGCCCTTTTGCAACTTCTAAAAACTGCTGTTTTGATATATTCGTAACTATGTTTCCAAAATGGTCAATATAAATAACGTAACCTTTTAATGAATTTCCATCGGCAGCAACAACGGCTTGTAATTCGGTTACTTCTTTAACAGTTGGGATTTCTTTACCAATAACATTCAGCAAACCTCCTTTTGCAATGTGGCAGGCCACTTGAATAAAAATATCCAAATCACTGAATTCAGCCGGGAAACGATCATGAATATTAATTTCAACAATCTTCTGCGGTACAATCTTCTGCGTAAGCATACTTAAGATTCCGTTATCGGCACAAATAAAGAAATGATCGTTCCACTGCATGGCAATATGCTGGTTTTCTTTATTGCGTTCGATGTCAACTCCAATTAAGTGAACAGTACCTTTTGGGAAGCTCAAATAAGATGCTCCAATTACGTAACTCGCTTCGGCAGTGTTGAATGGATCAATGTCGTGTGAAATATCAATAATTCTTGCATCTGGAAGTTCAGAAATGATTTTACCCTTCAGCGAACCAACGAAGTGGTCTTTTAAGCCGTAATCAGTAGTAAGGGTAATTATTGACATCATTTTGTTTATAACTATTGGTAGTATTTAACTCGAATTTTTATTAAATTTGAGAAATGCAAAGCTAGTAATAGTAAATGCAAATTGAAAGAAAGAAAAGACAAATTGCGATAAAATTATAGTAAACGTATATAGTAGTCACAGTTAGCAGTTTCAGTTTTCAGTCTTTTAATAAAAAGTTGATTTTAAAGAAAATTTTAAGTACTTTTTTGATAATAATAAAAACTGCAAATTGGCGATAACTGCGACTTAAAGAACCCGACAGCAATAGATTTAAAAAACAAATTTATTTTTAATTTAAAATTACTCATTTGAACGAAAGAATTATTGAGCTAGTAGACATCGCTCCAAAAGACTTTTGGGGCGCGCAGGATTCTCATCTTGAAATAATAAAAAAGTACTACCCAAAGCTTAAAATCGTAGCGCGAGGGACAACTTTAAAAGCCTTTGGCGAAAAAGAAGTTTTAGATGAATTCGAAAAGAGATTTCAGAGGCTTATGCTTCATTTTACCAGATACAACAACATTGATGATAATGTAATTGAACGTGTAATAATGAGTGATGGTCAGGATGAAAAAAAAGCATACGATCATGACAAAATATTAGTTCACGGTGTAGGCGGTAAAATAGTAAAAGCTATGACGCCTAACCAACAGTTACTGGTAGATACAATTAAAAAAAACGATATGGTTTTTGCAGTTGGACCAGCCGGAACTGGAAAAACGTACACCGGGGTTGCAATGGCAGTAAAAATGCTGAAGGACAAAGAAGTAAAAAGAATCATATTAACAAGGCCGGCTGTAGAAGCAGGTGAGAACCTGGGATTTTTACCCGGAGATATGAAAGAAAAACTTGATCCTTATATGCAGCCGCTTTACGACGCATTGCGTGATATGATCCCTAATGAAAAGCTCGAAGATTATATCCTGAAAGGAATTATTCAGATTGCACCTCTGGCTTTTATGCGCGGGCGTACACTTGACAATGCTTTTGTAATTCTTGACGAAGCGCAGAATACTACACATTCGCAGATGAAAATGTTCCTGACGCGTATGGGGAAAAACGCCAAGTTTATGATTACAGGTGATCCAGGACAAGTCGATTTACCACGCAGAACAATTTCTGGTCTAAAAGAAGCTCTTTTGGTTCTTAAAGATATAGAAGGCATCGGAATTATCTATCTTGATGATAAAGATATCGTGCGCCACAGATTAGTGAAAAAAGTAATTGACGCTTACAAACAGATAGAAAATCACGACTAAATTTAATTTTTAGTGAAATGTTAAATGTAAATCGTAAAATGTGTTTTAACATTTATTAATATTCGTTTTATTCATTTTTTTAGAATGAGTAAAACGAATATTTTTTTAATTAAAATTCAGGAAAATGAAACAGCTGGATGATTTCTACTTTAATCAGGAAGAACCAATAAAAGAGATATTTCTGGCTTTGCGTAATATTATTTTAAAACAAGACAAAGATATTACCCACGTTTTAAAATATGGAATGCCATTTTTCTGTTATAAAGGAAAAATGTTCTGCTATTTATGGATTCATAAAAAAAGCAGGCAGCCTTATATTGGTATTGTCGAAGGAAAACATTTCGAAGAATCTTTTCTAATTCAGGAAAAACGTTCCAGAATGAAAATTATGATGCTGGATGTTAAGGTAGATCTTCCTTTGGAACAAATTGAATTAGTGATTCAAAAAGCAGTCAATCTGTACAAATCTGGAATAATAAAAGTTTAAATTGTGTATTACGCAATGCTTAACCAAATAGTTAAATAAATAATAAACTTATCTAAATTATGCCTATCAAGGCTTGTAATCTTTGCTCAACTGAGCTTAAAGCCGTAAATTTGCACATCATAAATGTTTGATATTAATATGACAAAACTTAAAAATATAAAAGTTGTAGTAAGTGACCTTGACGGAACTTTACTTAACCCTCAACACAAAATTTCAGATTATACAAAATCAATTTTTCAGGAACTTCACAATCAAAATTACCTTATAGTTGTTGCAACAGGCCGTCATCATCTCGATGCCATGGCAATTATTGAAACGCTGGAAGTGCCGGTTTATTTAGTGAGTTCAAACGGAGCGAGAATTCATTCACCAAATAAAGAAGAATTATTTGCTTTTAATTTAGACAGCGATGTAGTAAAAGCAGCATTAAATGTTGAAATTGATCCGGCTATTACGGTGGTTTTATTTAAAGAAAATGTTTGGCAGACCAATAAATGGAATGAAAGACTTAATTCTTTTCAGGCTGAATTAAAATACCGTCCGGAATTAGTTGACTATAAAAAACTGGAAGATTTTGGAGCCATTAAAATTTTCTTTTCATGTGATGATCATGAGAAATTAGTAAAATTAAAAGATGACGTTCTGGCTAATTCTTCAGAACATCTGCATCATGCTTTTAGTCTGCCGACTTGTTTGGAATTTATGGATAAATCTATAGATAAAGCCGTTGCTATTGAACAAGTATTGGAAAAAGAAGGTTACACTTTAGAACAAGCTGTTTCCTTTGGAGATGGTTTTAACGATGTTCAAATGTTGTCAGCATCCGGGAAAGGTCTAATTATGGGCAACGCTCCGGCTGTTTTAAAAGAAACACTGCCAGATTTAGAAATTATTAAAACAAATGCCGAAGACGGCGTAGCAAGATATATTGCTTCAAAAATATTAGATAAAGAATTAGCAGCAAGCTGATTTTAATCTCAATTAGAACATTAATCCCTGACAATTGTTTAGGGATTTTTTATTTCAAAAACTTTAAAATTGAAATATTTTACATTTCTTACTTTATCTCTTTCTTTTGATGATGTAACTCTGTGAAATAATTTTAAATTTGCATTCATAAAAAACAACACAACAAGATAATGAGTAATACAATCACAACCACAAATTTTAATTTCCCGAATCAGAAATCAGTTTACCGAGGAAAAGTGAGAGAAGTTTACAATATTAACGACGAACTTTTAGTAATGGTAGCAACAGACAGACTTTCGGCGTTTGATGTGGTTTTACCAAAAGGAATTCCGTACAAAGGACAAATTTTGAACCAGATTGCAACAAAATTTATGGAGTTAACTCAGGATATTGTTCCAAACTGGTTAATTGCAACTCCAGATCCAAACGTTGCTGTTGGGCATTTATGCGAACCTTTTAAAGTAGAAATGGTTATTCGAGGTTATCTTTCAGGACATGCAGCACGTGAATATGCCGCAGGAAGAAAACAAATTTGCGGTGTAACAATGGCCGAAGGTTTAAAAGAAAACGATAAATTTCCAGAACCAATCATTACGCCGACTACAAAAGCAGATAATGGTTCGCATGATGAAGATATATCTCGTGAAGCTATTTTATCTAAAGGAATTGTTTCTGAAGAAGATTATTTAGTTTTAGAAAAATATACGCGTGCTTTGTTTCAAAGAGGAACTGAAATTGCTGCTTCTCGCGGCTTAATTTTAGTAGATACTAAATACGAATTTGGAAAAACAAAAGACGGTGTTATTGTTTTAATTGATGAAATTCATACTCCGGATTCTTCTCGTTATTTTTATGCTGATGGATATGCTGAAAGACAAGAAAAAGGAGAGGAGCAAAAACAGCTTTCAAAAGAGTTTGTTCGCCGCTGGCTGATCGAAAACGGTTTTCAGGGTCAGGAAGGACAGCAGATTCCAGATATGTCAGATGAATATATCGAATCTGTTTCTGAAAGATATATTGAATTGTATGAAAATATTTTAGGAGAAAAATTCGTAAAAGCTGATATTGACAATATTGATCAACGTATTGAAAAAAACGTATTACAATACCTTACTTCTAAATAGTAATTTTCGGGTTTAAACTAACTATTTAAACCATGAAAATGAACTTAAATAAAACAAATGCCTTGTTATCTCTATTTATGATAGCAGGGCATTTTCTTTTTGCACAAATTGATAAAAGCGCAACAAGAGAAACAAAAAACTTATATCGCAATCTAAAAAGTATTTCAAAAGAGCATATTTTATTTGGGCATCAACACGCTTTAGAATACGGACACGGCTGGTCAAACGAACCCAATAAATCTGATGTTAAATTGGTTACAGGTTCACATCCAGCAGTTGTAGGAATAGATTTCAGCGATTTTTCGGGACGTTCAAGAGAAGAAATTGAAAAAACAAAAGAAACTTTAAGAAAAAATGTAATTGATACTTATGAGCGAGGCGGTATCACAACGGTTTCCTGGCATTTTAATAATCCTGCTTCGGGTGGTGGATTTTACTGGAAAGATTCTATTTCAGCCGCATCTATGTCTTTAATAAAAAAAGGAGGTTCGCATCATGAGCAATACAAGGAAATTTTAAAAACAATTGCTGACTTTGCAAATTCTGCTAAAGCAAAAGATGGGAAATTGGTTCCAATGATTTTTAGACCTTTTCATGAATTTGACGGTGATTGGTTCTGGTGGGGAAAGAAATATACATCGCGTGAGGATTTTATAAAAGTCTGGCAATTTACTGTGTCATACCTGAGAGATACTTTAAAAGTTCATAATTTTATTTATGCATTTTCACCAGATAATCGATTTAATTCAGAGTCAGAATATTTAGAACGTTATCCTGGCGATGATTATGTTGATATGCTTGGGATAGATAATTATGGAGATTTTGGACGAGATGGGAAATATGACTTAGAAAACGGAATAAAAAAGCTTAAAATTATTTTTGACATTGCAACTAAAAAGAAAAAATTAGCAGCTTTTACAGAAACCGGCTTAGAATCAATACCAAATAAAAACTGGTGGACAGAAGTTTTGCTTCAATCATTAAAGAAAGAAAATATTAAGCTTTGTTATGTCTTAGTCTGGCGAAATGATGCAGTAAGTTCAACACATTATTATGCACCTTTTCCGGGGCAGATTAGTGTTCCTGATTTCCTTCAATTTTATAATGATCCGTATACTTTATTCGAAAACGATTTGATAAATGTATATGGAACTAAATTTTTATTAAAAAATACTGCAAAATAGCTTAAGAATACATGTTAAAATGATTAAATGAGGAGTTACTATTTCGATGTAAAATAAGTATTTTCTTTCTTTTTGGTTTTTTTACTTACATTGATAATTTTCATCACAAATCCATAAAAAACGGTTTATTTTTTTTCTTTTAATGAAAAAATTCTGCCTTTTTTATACATGCTGTTGTTGTATAGTTAAAAGAGTATCGTTTTCTCTTTCATTTTTGATACTTTCTTAATAACAAATTTTAAAAAAATATTCATTTTGGTGTAACATTTTTACATTTGCTGCGTCTTTTATAGTGAATTCAAATTTTAGAAGAGTAATATTTCGAATTCATTAATTAAAAGTTAAGAATTAGTTAAAACAAAGTACTTTGTTATACAATATACCGCTTTTAATTTACATTTGTATAGAATATAAAATTCATTATCAATCAAATAATTATCAATCAATTTAACAACCCAATCATTATGAAAAAATCAGTTATTTCTTTAGGTCTTGCTTTAGTAGCATTTGCAAATGTTTCTATGGCTTCAAACAGCACATCAGCTGCTAAAAATGAAATTACAGTATCTGCTGTATATGAAGGAACACCTCTTGTAGTTGCAGTAGCTAAAGGAGATATCGACACAGTAAAGAAATTTATCGAATACGGTGCTAATGTAAATGAAAAAGCAGACGATATGTCTCCTTTAATGACAGCAGCTCGTTACAATAAAGTAGAAATTATAAAAGTTTTATTAGCAGCTGGAGCTCGTCCATCTGATAAAAACGAAAAAGGATATACTGCATTAAAATATGCTGAATTATCAAATGCAGCAGATGCAATTGCACTTTTAAAAGATGCAAAATAAGCTTTAAAAAGTTTAAACGTTTGAGTTAGTATAACGGCCTTCTTTGAGCAGAAGGCCGTTTTTTTTGCTGCTTGTTTTAAGAAATTATCTAAATCAAAAAAGCACCATTAAAAATAATGATGCTTTTTCTTTCTAAACCAAATTAATCTAACCAAATTAATTTTATCATAAAACCGTTTATTCTATCGGTGCGTGTTTTTTTCGATTGAAAATCCAGAATAAAATTGGGAAAACCAATAATGTCAAAATCGTTGCCGTTACTAATCCTCCAATAATTACAATTGCAAGAGGTTTTTGAGATTCTGATCCAATTCCGGTTGAAATTGCTGCCGGCATTAAACCTATAGAAGCCATAAGTGCCGTCATGACTACTGCTCTTGTTCTGGCTTTTACTCCCATAAAAATGGATTCTTCTAATGAGAATTTTGCCTTTATATTATGATGAAATTCTGATATCAGGATTACACCATTTTGAATACAAATTCCCAGTAAGGCGATAAAACCAACTCCTGCAGAAATTCCAAAATTCATTCCCGTTAAGTGTAAAGCTATAATTCCGCCAATTACAGCAAATGGAACATTGGCCAAAACAAGTAATGAATCTTTAAAGTTTCCAAAGAGAATAAATAACAAAACAAATATTCCAATTAAACTGATTGGTACAACTTGTGCCAGACGTGCACTGGCACGAACCTGATTTTCAAATTCTCCTGTCCATCCGGTTGTATATCCCGGAGGCATTTTTACTTGTGCTACTTTTGATTGTGCTTCGGCAATTGTGCTTCCTAAATCTCGGTCACGAACAGAAAATTTAACTCCAATAAAACGTTTTGTATTGTCTCTGTAAATAAATGCCGGACCAGTTATGGTTTTAATATCGCAGATTTCTTTTAACGGGATTTTTGCACCGCTTATAGTTGGAACTTTTAATTCTGCTAAATCTTCTTCGTCTTTACGATACTCTTTAGAAAAACGAACTCGAACGTCAAATTTCTTTTCATCTTCATATTTTTGAGTAGCAGTTTTTCCTCCAAAAGCTAATTCTAAAACAGCCTGAGCATCGCTTAAAGTTACACCGTAAGCGGCCATTTTTTCTCTGTCAAGAATTACACTAATTTCCGGCTGGCCAACATTTCTAAGAATTCCAACATCTTTGATACCTGGAATATCTTTGATTTTTGCTAAAACTTCATTAGAAAGTTCGTCTAATTTATCTAAATCATCTCCGTAAATTTTAACTGCATTTGAAGCTTTAAAACCAGCAACAGATTCAGCAACGTTATCAATTACAGGCTGAGAATAGTTATAAGTAATTCCCTGATGAACTTTCAGTTTTTCGTCCATTTGATTAATCAGTTCATCCATGCTGATTTTTCGTTTCCAGTCGGCTTTTGGTTTCAAATCGACTTGGAGCTGAATAAATCCAAACCCGTTTGGATCTGTTCCATCGTTACTTCTTCCAGTTTGTGAAAGCACATTTTTTACTTCAGGAAAACTTTCAAGATCTTTTCTGATCATTGCAGCTGTTTTTACACTTTCAGGCAGAGAAGTACTCATTGGTAATTCTGCCGTAACCCATAAAGCTCCTTCATTTAACTGAGGCAAAAATTCTGTACCTAAAAATGAAGCAGAGAAAAATGTAGCAGCAATTACAGATAATGAAATAACTAATGATTTTACTTTATGCTTAAATGTCCATGCAAAACCTTTGCCTACAATTCTGTCCCAAAAGTTTACAAACGGATTATTTTTTTCTTTTACATTTTTATTCAATAAAATATGAGATAAAACCGGCACCAGAGTAAGCGTGAAAATTAATGCTCCCATTAAGGCAAAACCTAAGGTATAGGCAAGGGGAGAGAACATTTTTCCTTCAACCTTCTGGAATGAAAATATTGGCAGTAAAGCAGTAATGATAATTAATTTAGAAAAGAAAATAGCTTTACCCATTTCTGTTCCGGTTTTCTTAATTATGCTTCCTTTTGCAATTTTATTATAAGCCGTCATTCCCAGCTGATGCGCCCGATGATCCAGAACCACAAATAATCCTTCGACCATTACGACGGCACCATCAATGATAATTCCGAAATCGACAGCACCTAAACTCAGTAAGTTGGCACTCATTCCCATCATTTTTAAACACAAAAAGGCAAATAATAAGGAAAGCGGAATAACTATCGAAACCGTAAAAGTAGTTCTCCAGTCGGCCATAAATAGAAATACGACGCAGGTAACCAAAATAATACCTTCAAATAAATTATGCATTACCGTTTCGGTAGTGAAATTCATCAAATTGTCACGATCGTAGAAAGTTTCAATTTTAATATCTTTTGGCAGGATATTATCATTTAAATCTTTAATCTTATCTTTTATTAAAGCAAGAGTTTCCTGTGCATTTTCGCCTTTACGCATTACAACAATTCCTTCTACTGCATCGTCGTTGTTTCCAATTCCAGTTTGTCCTACTCTCGGCATAGAACTGTCATAAACAGAAGCTACATTTTTAACCAAAATTGGATTTCCTCCCGCTTCGTCTACAATAATGTTTTCGATGTCTTTTCTGGATTTTATAAGACCAACACCACGAACAACAAATGCCTGCCCGTTTTTTTCAATAATATCACCGCCCACATTTATATTTCCGGCATCAACGGCATTATAAACCTGTAATGGTGTAATGTTGTATTTAGCCAGTTTTATTGGGTCAACGCCAACTTCATAAGTTTTAGTTTGTCCGCCAAAAACGTTCAAATCTGCAACACCGGGAACGGCACGTAATTGTTTGTCTATAACCCAGTTTTGGTAAGTCAATAATTCACGACTGTCACGGCTGTTACTTTTTACAATATATCTGAAAATTTCTCCAGTCGGGCCATAAGGAGGCTGAACGTCTGGTTCAACATCATCTGGAAGTGTAACATTTTTAAGTAAATTATTTACCTGAAAGCGGGCAAAAGTATCGTCGACACCATCATCAAAAATAATTTTGATTACAGATAAACCAAACATCGTAATACTGCGCACACTCGTTTTCTTTTGCACCGAGTTCATCGAAATCTCGATTGGTGTCGTTACAAAACGCTCTACTTCTTCGGCACTTTTACCATTCCATTGCGTAATGATAATAATTTGAGTATTTGTTACATCTGGAAAAGCATCAATTGGCATATTTTTAAAGGAAATAAATCCAGCAACAGCCAATATTCCTACCCAGAAAAAGGTAAATGCTTTATTCTTAAGCGAAAAAGCAATTATATTTCGTATGAATTTGTTCATCTTTTAATCGTTTAAAGCGCGATAAATAAATAATTGATTGTTGGTAATAACTTTTTCATTTTCCTTTAAACCACTTGAAATATAAGTTGTATCACCTACAACTCGGTAAACTTCAACTTGTCTTGTTTCAATGTTATGACGATCTTTAAAGATCATGACGAAATTTTTACTTTTATCAAAAACAATGGCATTGCTTGGAATTGCAATCATTGATTCATTCTCATTATAGGATAATTTGATATTAGCATTCATATCCGGTTTTAATAAAAAACCAGGATTTTGAAGTTTAATACGCGCCTGCATTGCTTTGGTTTCGGGATCAATTACGTTGAAGATTTTATCTACTTTTCCTTTAAAAACTTTATCTGGGTAACTTAGAGTAGTTACGCTGGCATCAATTCCAAGTTTTATTTTATTAATGTCGATTTCATTAATATTTGCCATTGCCCAAACTTCGCTGATTTCTGCAATGTCAAAAATATTTTCAGAACGATCAGAACGTAAAAGCATATCCTGATTAATGCTCTTTTGAATAACAAAACCACTTATTGGCGCTGTTACTTCATAAATAGAACCGGCTTTAATATTATAGATCTTGTAAGTTTCCTGAATTTTGCTTAGCTGTGACTGTGCTTTATTGACTTCAGATTTTGCTTCAAGTACATCGCTTTCAGAATTTAATTTTCCGTCAAATAATTCCTGAGCAACTTTTAGTTTATTTTTTGCTACAAGCAAATCATTTTTCGCATCGATGGATTGTTTTTCAAAATCAGCAACATCAGTACTTTTTATGGTTGCTAATACCTGGCCTTTTTTTACATAATCTCCAAGTTCTACATTTACTTTAATCACGTTTCCGCCCACAAGCGGATAAACATCAATTAATTTATTATTATCGGCCGTAATTTTTCCATAAAAACTTAGTTCGTTTTTCACCGTCTGGGTTTTCGCATCTGCCGTAGTAGTAGTTTTCAGCATATTATCGCTTAAGGCGAAAGAAGTATTAGTTTGAGGATTTTCTACTTCCTTTTTGCAGCTGGCAAGTGATAAACTTACTATTGCAATTCCTATAATTAGTGTATGTTTCATTATTATTTAGTTTTAAAATAAATCCTTGTTGATAGTAGTATTTAATTCTTCGCCGGATAAAGCCAATTTTTTCTTCAATTCATTAACCTGAATATTAGCCTGATTATAACTTTCCATAAAATCTGTAAATTCTAATAAGCTGATATTTCTTTTTTGGAAATTGGTTAAGATTCCGTTATAAACCGCTTCAAAGTCTGAGTTTACAGTTGGTTTTATAACCGCATAGTTTTTTCGGGATTCATCCCATTTATTCCATGCCGATGTGATTTCGGTTTCCAGTTGAAGATTAAAATTTTGCTTTTCTACTTTAGATTGGGCTAAAACGGCCTGAGCATTTTTGATATTTCCTTTGTTTTTGTTCCAAAGCGGCAGCGGAATTCCAACAGAAATATTAGCTTCATTATTAAATGCACCGCTTCGCTGATCATAATTAGCGCCCAAAGTGATATCTGGAACAGAAAGCGATTTTTGCCATTTTACATTCAGTTCATTAGCTTCAATTTCTTTTTGTTTGGCTAAATAATCCGGACGATTGGCAATTGCTTCATCTTCAAAAGATTTTAGATCAAAAGGAATTATTTTTAAGTATTTATTAAAATCGTCTTTTGAAACATCCGGAATAATAGTTTCGGTTGAATTTAGCAGTAATTTTAAATTTGCCTGCTCTTCAATGCTGTTGTTAACTACTTCCATTCGTTCGTTCTTAAAGTTTAGATACAGAGACTGTAAACGCACAACATCTCGCAGAGGTATATTTCCTTTTTGAGCCTGAATAGAGTAGGAGTTTATTAAATCTTCAATATGAACCAATTGTTTATCAGTTATTTCAAGACTTTTTGTGTTGTAATAAACGGTGTAAAAACTTTGGCGCAGCTGCAGTTTTAATGTTCTTAATAAATCATTAAACTGAAGTTCTGCTAATTGTTCGTTAGTTTTTGCCAGTTTAACTTCATTACGTTTCTTTCCGCCTAAATAGATTAACTGTTCGATACCAAATACTTTTTGTCCTTGCTTACCAATGTCAAAAAACTTATCCCTTTCAGGATTGTATGCATTTAATTCTGCAGTAAGGTTTGGATTATCCCATATTCGGGCCTGAATGGTCATGGCTTTTGCGGCATCAATATTATAATGAGAGGCTAGCAAAAAAAGATTGTTTTTTAAAAACTGGCTCTCACAATCTTGAAGAGTGACTGTTTTTTGAGCCATAACTACCTGATTAAAAAGTACAAGTAATAATAATGCATATAGTTTTCTCATTGTATCTATTTTATTTTGTACAAATATGCTATTGGCAGACTTTAAGCGGGCTTAAAATCTACCTTAAAATTAGCTTAAAATAAAATATTAATGAAAGAATAATTGGAATAAATTTACATTATCTTCTGGTGTAGTGTAAGTTATGTGAGATTTATGAAGTTTTAAGATTCTGTTTACAATACGTAATCCCAATCCAAAACCAGATGTACCTTTAGAATTTTCACCTCTCATAAAAGGTTCAAAAAGATTTTTTTGTTCGCTTTCGCTTAAAGTTTTTCCAGTGTTTAGAATAGAAATAATAAGATGATCTTCCGGTGCGCTTATTTTTAATAAAGCCTGCTGATTATCTGAATAAACACAGGCATTTTTTAAAACATTAATTACAGCAATTTCCAAAAGGTTTTTATTTCCTTTTATTTCCAGAGCTGTGTCTAAATTTTCGCTTTCTTCAATTTCAAATAAAATAACAAAATCAGGAAAGCTTTTCTTTAGATTTTCAATAGCCGAGAAAAGAATCTCATCCATTCTGTGAATTTCATTGTCTTCATTATTTTTATTGGTATCAATTTTAGATAATATTAATAATGAGCTGATTAATTCAGTTAAATGATTGACATCGGATAAAATTGCAGTTAGAAAGTTTTTTCCTTTAAGAGATGTCGTCGAATCGGCTATAGTATTTTCGATTTGTGCAGTAATTCTCGATAAAGGAGTTCTTAATTCATGCGAAGCATGAGCCGTAAATTCTTTCTGTCTTTGATAGGAAACTTCAATTCGGTCCATCATGAAATTAAACTCGTTTGCAATTAAGTCAATTTCGTCTTTATTGCTTTTTGATTCAATACGAGTATCAAGATTGTTTTCGTTGATATTTTTAATTTTTTGATGAAATAATCCAAGAGGATTCATTGCTTTTCTAACCATAAAAGAAGTTAGAACCCAGCAGAGACATGTAAAGAATATATAGGATACAACTAATGTATATCTTAAAAAAAGCAGTTTTCTTTTTCCATAATCATCCGTAGCAGAAATTAAAGCATAAAAGTCTTTGTCTTTAGTATCATAAAAAACGCCGTAAACTTCATAATCGCCTTGTTGTTTGAAAAAGGTTTTATGTTTTTTAAGATATTTTAAATCTTCAACAGACCAATTAATTTTTGCATCATCGATACTGCTGTAAATAAGTTTAAAATGTGAATCAAAAACTAAAGTTTTCTCATCATATAATTTATTGATTGAGTTTTGGTCAATCATTTTAAGCAGCTGTTCATCAACTTCTTTTACATCAACCAAAAGTTTAATATTAGAAAGAGCTTTAATTTCAAGACGTTCACGAAATTCTTCTTTTCTAAAATTAGAATATAAAACAAATATCACAGTCGATGCCAATCCAAAAAGAATTGTGAACAAAAGACTTACTAATAATGATATTCTGTTTTTTAAAGTCATTCCTCGTTACTTAAATAATATCCGTAACCAATTTTGGTTTTTATGAGTTTTGTTTCGTGATCTTTATCGATTTTTTTCCTAAGAAAATTTATATAAACTTCAATCGTATTTTGATTGGTTTCAATATGATAATCCCAAAGTTTCTCAGCAATAAATTGTTTAGATAAAACTTTTCCTTTTGCATGAGCTAAAATTAGAATTAGCTTAAACTCTTTTGGAGTCAGCTTAATTTCTTCACCAGAACGTAAAACTTTCATTTCATCTTCCAGAATTTCTAAATCTTCAATAATGATTTTTTTTTCTGTTTGCTGAGGAATTTCTTTTCTTCTAAGCAATGATAAAATACGGGCATATAATTCTTCAAAATGAAAAGGTTTAACCAGATAATCATCAGCACCACTGTCAAAGGAAGCCAGTTTATCTTCAATTTCACTAAAAGCCGTCAGCATTATAATTGGCGTTTTTTTATCAATTTCACGAATACCTTTGCAAACCTCAATACCATTTATTCCCGGAACATTAATATCCAGAATTATTAAATCATATTCGTAGGGAAAGTATTTTTTAAGCAGTAAAGATCCATCATAATACGGTGTACACTCGAATTGTTTAGTGGTAAAAAAAGCCGATATTTCTTTAGACAAAGTAAAATCGTCTTCGAGCAGTAATATTTTCATTCTTTGAGGAATTAGAAAATCCGGCTATTTTTATAAACAGCCGAATTTAGCATGAAAGTGCTTTTATTTGAAATAAGAGAATGTTTCGTTATTCTCAATTTTCAATAAGGACTCATAAATCAATTGAATTACATTTTCAACATCATCTCTATGCACCATTTCTACAGTAGTATGCATGTATCTTAAAGGAAGAGAAATTAATGCCGAAGCTACACCGCCATTGCTATATGCAAAAGCATCAGTATCTGTACCCGTTGCACGAGAAGTAGCATGACGCTGGAAAGGAATTTTCTTTTCTTCTGCAATGTCTACAATTAAATCGCGAAGTTTATTTTGGATTGCCGGAGAATATGCAATAACTGGTCCTTTACCCATTTTTAAATCACCTTCGACTTTTTTATCAATCATAGGTGTAGTGGTATCATGACAGACATCAGTAACAATAGCAATATTTGGTTTAATTGTATGAGCGATCATTTCTGCACCGCGAAGACCAATTTCTTCCTGAACAGAATTTACTATATACAAACCAAAAGGAAGTGTTTTTTTGTTTTCCTTTAATAAACGAGCAACTTCGGCAATCATAAAACCGCCCATTCTGTTGTCTATCGCACGGCACACAAATTTGTTTTCATTCAAAATCATAAATTCATCAGGATAGGTAATTACACATCCCACATGAACTCCCATTGCTTCAACCTGTTCCTTAGTTTCACATCCTAAATCAATAAATATGTTGCTCAATTTTGGGATTTCCTCCTTGTCTCTTAAACGTGTATGAATTGCAGGCCATCCAAATACACCCTTTACGATCCCTTTTTTGGTATGAATATTTACTCTTTTTGAAGGTGCAATCTGGTGATCAGATCCACCGTTTCTAATTACATATAATAAACCATCATCTGTAATATAGTTAACATACCATGAAATTTCATCAGCATGTCCTTCAATAACAACCTTAAAAGGAGCATCAGGGTTAATAACTCCAACTGCTGTACCATATGTATCAGTGATAAAAGTATCTACATAAGGTTTTAAATAATTCATCCAAAGTTTTTGCCCTTCGCTTTCGTAACCAGTCGGCGAAGCATTATTTAGATAGCTTTCCAAAAAAGCTATAGAGGTATCAGTTAAGATAGATTTTGTACTCATAAAAATATTTTTGCGCTAATTTATAAATTTGGTATCAGAGTTGTGTATAAATATATAATTTTACATCTAAATTAAGACTCCATGAGATTTACCTGTTGTATTTTATTTTTATTATTTATTTCATATACTAGTGAAGCCCAAGTTACTCCAAAAGAAAATCAAGAAATGGGGTATATTTTAACTGAAAAAGATTCAATTCTAAACGATACAATTCAATTGCCCGAAATTATTATTTCAAAAGGTGAGAAGATGAGTGCCGAAGAATTAAAGCAGTTTCAGATTTTACAGATGAGAGTTTATAAGGTATATCCGTATGCAAGACTTGCAGCAGATAGACTAACAGCTTTAAATAATGGAATGGCCAGATTAAAAACGAGCCGTGAAAAAAAGAAGTATTTCAAAATTGTAGAAGACTATCTTAACAACGAATTTGAAGACAGACTTAAAAAGCTTTCCAGAAAACAAGGGCAGATTCTTGTAAAGTTAGTACACCGCCAAACCGGAAAAACTACTTATGAGTTAATAAAAACTCTAAAAAGTGGTTTTAAGGCCTTTGTGTCAAATACAACAGCAAATTTATTTGATATAAGTTTAAAAACAGAATACAAACCTTTTGAAGTTAACGAAGATTATTTAATAGAAACAATCCTTGTCCGAGCATTTGAATCCGGACGGTTAGTAAATCAGCCTTCAGCCAATCCGGTAAATTATAATAGTCTAATGACGCACTGGGAAGCAAAAGCTAAAGAGATCAATAAAAAATAATATACTATTATATATAGGTACAACCCGACAGGTTTTAAAACCTGTCGGGTTTGTTTTTTTATACATATTATAAGATTAGAAAAGTATACTATATTATATAAGAGTAAATATTTGTCAGGCTGAGCGTAGTCGAAGCCATAGTTTTTGGATTTTGGAATTTTTAGATTAGAATTTTGAATATAATAAGGAGCAAAATCCTGCTATTTGTTTCAATCTTTTTTTTTAAAGAAAAAAGCAAAACTATCGGGGCTGGGAATGAGTTTTCAGAAGAAATTCTGGATTTGCAAAGACGATTTGAGAATAAAGAAGAAGAAAACTGAGCGTCAATGTCTTTTCGGGATTAAAATAACATCAAAAAGACGGCTTAAAGACTGAAAACTCCGCAAAATCGGCAAGCCCAAACCTGCATAAAGTACGAAATCCACATGCAAATCAAGAAAAACCTCACAGTTATTTAAAAAAGTTTAAAATGTAAAGATGCTGTTATGAGTTAGTTAAGAAAAAGTTTTAAAAAAGATTGAAATTATATAAAGAAAAGGCTTGTAAATGTAAATAAAGGTGGTACTTTTGCATCCGCAACAGCGAAAAACGTTCACAGAAATACTGACAGGCAATACGAATTAAAAGAGAAGAAATTTTCAAAAAAAAGATTCGAAAAAGCTTGTGGGATTTGAAAATGCTTTTTACATTTGCACCCCGCAAAACACGGAAAGTTCATTGAGAGACTGGCAGGAAAAGAAGAAAAACAGAGACGAAAAAAAAGTTTCAAATTTTTTTAAATTTTTCTTGCGAGAAACAAAAAGAAGTTTTAGTTTTGCACCCGCTTTGAGAAACAAGCGGTAAGACAAAGAAATTACGTTCGTAGACATATTGAATTGACAGCCGTTTTAACAGACATGTTAGAACAAAAGAAATAAGAGTAATAGAATCGAAAGATTCGAAATGAACCGATAGATATTCGTCGAGATATAATATTAAAATATACGATGAAGAGTTTGATCCTGGCTCAGGATGAACGCTAGCGGCAGGCTTAACACATGCAAGTCGAGGGGTAGAAGTCTTCGGGCTTTGAGACCGGCGCACGGGTGCGTAACGCGTATGCAATCTGCCTTTCACAGAGGGATAGCCCAGAGAAATTTGGATTAATACCTCATAGTATTATGGAGTGGCATCACTTTATAATTAAAGTCACAACGGTGAAAGATGAGCATGCGTCCCATTAGCTGGTTGGTAAGGTAACGGCTTACCAAGGCTACGATGGGTAGGGGTCCTGAGAGGGAGATCCCCCACACTGGTACTGAGACACGGACCAGACTCCTACGGGAGGCAGCAGTGAGGAATATTGGTCAATGGACGCAAGTCTGAACCAGCCATGCCGCGTGCAGGATGACGGTCCTATGGATTGTAAACTGCTTTTGTACGAGAAGAAACATCCCGACGTGTCGGGACTTGACGGTATCGTAAGAATAAGGATCGGCTAACTCCGTGCCAGCAGCCGCGGTAATACGGAGGATCCAAGCGTTATCCGGAATCATTGGGTTTAAAGGGTCCGTAGGCGGTTTAGTAAGTCAGTGGTGAAAGCCCATCGCTCAACGGTGGAACGGCCATTGATACTGCTGAACTTGAATTACTGGGAAGTAACTAGAATATGTAGTGTAGCGGTGAAATGCTTAGATATTACATGGAATACCAATTGCGAAGGCAGGTTACTACCAGTTTATTGACGCTGATGGACGAAAGCGTGGGGAGCGAACAGGATTAGATACCCTGGTAGTCCACGCCGTAAACGATGGATACTAGCTGTTGGGCGCAAGTTCAGTGGCTAAGCGAAAGTGATAAGTATCCCACCTGGGGAGTACGAACGCAAGTTTGAAACTCAAAGGAATTGACGGGGGCCCGCACAAGCGGTGGAGCATGTGGTTTAATTCGATGATACGCGAGGAACCTTACCAAGGCTTAAATGCAGACTGACCGATTTGGAAACAGATCTTTCGCAAGACAGTTTACAAGGTGCTGCATGGTTGTCGTCAGCTCGTGCCGTGAGGTGTCAGGTTAAGTCCTATAACGAGCGCAACCCCTGTTGTTAGTTGCCAGCGAGTAGTGTCGGGAACTCTAACAAGACTGCCAGTGCAAACTGTGAGGAAGGTGGGGATGACGTCAAATCATCACGGCCCTTACGCCTTGGGCTACACACGTGCTACAATGGCCGGTACAGAGAGCAGCCACTGGGTGACCAGGAGCGAATCTATAAAGCCGGTCACAGTTCGGATCGGAGTCTGCAACTCGACTCCGTGAAGCTGGAATCGCTAGTAATCGGATATCAGCCATGATCCGGTGAATACGTTCCCGGGCCTTGTACACACCGCCCGTCAAGCCATGGAAGCTGGGGGTGCCTGAAGTCGGTGACCGCAAGGAGCTGCCTAGGGTAAAACTGGTAACTAGGGCTAAGTCGTAACAAGGTAGCCGTACCGGAAGGTGCGGCTGGAACACCTCCTTTCTAGAGCCCGGGTGTTAGCAGTAATGCACGCTTGGGAAAAATGATGAAATTTAAAGGTTTTGAATTTTAGATTGTATTACTCTTGCTGTTAATTTAAAAAAAAATGATAAAAATTAAGTAAAACAGAGTCTCGTAGCTCAGCTGGTTAGAGTACTACACTGATAATGTAGGGGTCGGCAGTTCGAGTCTGCCCGGGACTACTTTTTAAGAATTGGCAATTAATAATTGTTGATTGCTAATTAAAAAGACTGAAAAGCTTAAAAAGAAGGAAATTCTAGAGTTGAAAGATTACGGATTACAAATAATTCCTAATTCATAATTCACAATTCATAATTAGATTGGGGGATTAGCTCAGCTGGCTAGAGCGCCTGCCTTGCACGCAGGAGGTCAACGGTTCGACTCCGTTATTCTCCACGATTTTAGTCATAAAGATTAAAGTCATAAAGTCCAAAGTGATTCACTTGGCGGCTTTTGACTTTTGATCTTCGGCTGGATAAAGTTCATTGACATATTGAGATAAGAAAATAATAAGAAAGTAGAAAGCGTTTTTTACAATTTTATTGTAAAAAACAAAAAAAAACGGTCTTGTTTTAAGTAACAAGATTGGTACAATAAGCAAAATAAGGGCGTATGGGGAATGCCTAGGCTCTCAGAGGCGATGAAGGACGTGATAAGCTGCGAAAAGCTGCGGGGACTGGCACACACAGATTGATCCGCAGGTATCCGAATGGGGCAACCCGCTATATTGAAGATATAGCACACCGATAGGTGGGCAAACCCGCTGAACTGAAACATCTAAGTAGGCGGAGGAGAAGAAAACAAAAGTGATTCCGTAAGTAGTGGCGAGCGAACGCGGATTAGCCCAAACCAGTGCTGTTACGGCAGTGCTGGGGTTGTAGGACCACGACATTTTATGCATGCAGAACCGGAAGTTACTGGAAAGTGACGCCATAGAGGGTGATAGCCCCGTATGGGTAATAAATGTAATAGATAGTGGTATCCTGAGTAGGGCGGGGCACGTGAAACCCTGTCTGAATTCGGCGGGACCATCCGCTAAGGCTAAATACTCCTGAGAGACCGATAGTGAACCAGTACCGTGAGGGAAAGGTGAAAAGAACCGTGAATAACGGAGTGAAATAGATCCTGAAACCATACGCTTACAAGCGGTCGGAGCCCTTTCGTGGGGTGACGGCGTGCCTTTTGCATAATGAGCCTACGAGTTAACGCTGCTGGCAAGGATAAGTACTTCAGGTATGGATCCGCAGCGAAAGCGAGTCTGAATAGGGCGCTTTAGTCAGTAGTGTTAGACGCGAAACCGTGTGATCTACCCATGGGCAGGTTGAAGCTGTGGTAACACACAGTGGAGGACCGAACCGGTTGACGTTGAAAAGTCTTCGGATGACCTGTGGGTAGGGGTGAAAGGCCAATCAAACTCGGAAATAGCTCGTACTCCCCGAAATGCATTTAGGTGCAGCGTTGGTTATAAAGTTATACAGAGGTAGAGCTACTGATTGGATGCGGGGGCTTCACCGCCTACCAATTCCTGACAAACTCCGAATGCTGTATAATGTTCACTAACAGTGAGGGCTTGGGTGCTAAGGTCCAAGTCCGAGAGGGAAAGAACCCAGACCATCAGCTAAGGTCCCCAAATATATGCTAAGTTGAAAGAACGAGGTTTGTCTGCCCAGACAGCTAGGATGTTGGCTTGGAAGCAGCCATTCATTTAAAGAGTGCGTAACAGCTCACTAGTCGAGCGGACGAGCATGGATAATAATCGGGCATAAGCATATTACCGAAGCTATGGATTTGCAAGTAATTGCAAGTGGTAGGGGAGCATTCTAACAGGGTTGAAGGTTTTTCGTAAGGAGGGCTGGACTGGTTAGAAAAGAAAATGTAGGCATAAGTAACGATAATGCGGGCGAGAAACCCGCACACCGAAAAACTAAGGTTTCCACAGCTATGCTAATCAGCTGTGGGTTAGTCTGGTCCTAAGGCGAACCCGAAAGGGACAGTCGATGGCCAACGGGTTAATATTCCCGTACTACTAATTACTGTGATGGGGTGACGGAGTGATGAAAGCGCCGCGAACTGACGGAATAGTTCGTTGAAGTACCTAGCTATAGGTCCTGTAGTAAAATGCGCAGGAACTGGTGAAATACGATAGTACTCGGAGTCTTCGGACAAAGAGATAGTGCGCCTAAGGGCTTCCAAGAAAAACCTCTAAACTTCAGGTAATTAGTACCAGTACCGTAAACCGACACAGGTAGTTGAGGAGAGAATCCTAAGGTGCTCGAGAGATTCATGGCTAAGGAATTAGGCAAAATAGACCTGTAACTTCGGGAGAAAGGTCGCCCTGAGCAATCAGGGCCGCAGTGAAGAGGTCCAGGCGACTGTTTATCAAAAACACAGGGCTCTGCAAAATCGTAAGATGAAGTATAGGGCCTGACACCTGCCCGGTGCTGGAAGGTTAAGAGGAGATGTTATCTTCGGAGAAGCATTGAATTGAAGCCCCAGTAAACGGCGGCCGTAACTATAACGGTCCTAAGGTAGCGAAATTCCTTGTCGGGTAAGTTCCGACCTGCACGAATGGTGTAACGATCTGGACACTGTCTCAGCCATGAGCTCGGTGAAATTGTAGTAACGGTGAAGATGCCGTTTACCCGCAGTGGGACGAAAAGACCCTGTGCACCTTTACTATAGCTTAGTATTGACCTTGGATAAATGATGTGTAGGATAGGTTGGAGACTATGAAGCGGCGTCGCCAGGCGTTGTGGAGTCATTGTTGAAATACAACCCTTTGTTTATCTGAGGCCTAACCCCGTGCTGCGGGGGACAGTGCTTGGTGGGTAGTTTGACTGGGGTGGTCGCCTCCAAAAGAGTAACGGAGGCTTCTAAAGGTTCCCTCAGTACGCTTGGTAACCGTGCGTAGAGTGCAATGGCATAAGGGAGCTTGACTGAGAGACATACAGGTCGATCAGGTACGAAAGTAGAGCATAGTGATCCGGTGGTTCCGCATGGAAGGGCCATCGCTCAAAGGATAAAAGGTACGCCGGGGATAACAGGCTGATCTCCCCCAAGAGCTCATATCGACGGGGGGGTTTGGCACCTCGATGTCGGCTCGTCACATCCTGGGGCTGGAGAAGGTCCCAAGGGTTGGGCTGTTCGCCCATTAAAGTGGCACGCGAGCTGGGTTCAGAACGTCGTGAGACAGTTCGGTCTCTATCTACTGCGGGCGTTAGAAATTTGAGTGGATCTGATTCTAGTACGAGAGGACCGAATTGGACTAACCTCTAGTGTATCTGTTGTCCCGCCAGGGGCACCGCAGAGTAGCTACGTTGGGAAGGGATAAGCGCTGAAAGCATATAAGCGCGAAACCCACCACAAGATGAGATTTCTTTTAAGGATCGTGGAAGATGACCACGTTGATAGGCTATAGATGTAAAGGCAGTAATGTCATAGTCGAGTAGTACTAATAATCCGTAAGCTTATGTACACCCTTTTCCCGGGCCGAAAGGCTCGGGAGGAAACTTTCTAAAACAAAACTTACTTTTCTTTATCTCAGTATGTTAAAATATTTGCTCGACGCAAGAGCAGTAACTAGTTAAAAGTAAATAGCAAAGAGTCTAAGCACTAATTACTATGCACTAAGCACTAATTACTAAAAACCTTAAGGTGGTTATTGCGGCGGGGCTCACCTCTTCCCATCCCGAACAGAGAAGTTAAGCCCGCCTGCGCAGATGGTACTGCAGTTTTGTGGGAGAGTATGTCGTCGCCTTTCTTTTGAAAACCCTGTTTATTAAACGGGGTTTTTTATTCTAACATTTACTTATAGAAATATAAGTAAAAAAGGTACCTTAGCTCAGATGGTAGAGCAATGGACTGAAAATCCATGTGTCCCTGGTTCGATCCCTGGAGGTACCACTTAATGCTCGGATGGTGAAATTGGTAGACACGCTGGACTTAAAATCCAGTGAACAGCAATGTTCGTGCGGGTTCAAGTCCCGCTCTGAGTACTAAAACTTCAATTAGCTTTTGCTAGTTGAAGTTTTTTTTTGGAATAAACTGAAATTTTAAATAATTAGAAATCGTAAAACAGTTTTAATCAGAAATTTTATATTTTTACTTCTGTATTTAATCTTAAATGTTAATCCAGCTATGCAAAACGTTTTTCATAAAGAAGATTGCGATCAGTTTATTAGTAGAATCAATCAGCTTAAAACAGATTCTCAGCCTCTCTGGGGGAAAATGTCAGTTGACCAAATGCTGGCTCATTGTAATGTTACTTATGAAATGGTTTATGATAATATTCATTCTAAACCAAATCTTTTAATGAGACTTTTGTTGAAACTTTTAGCTAAAAAACAAGTAGTCAGCGAAAAACCTTATCCAAGAAATCTTGGCACAGCTCCACAGTTTATTATTAAAGGAGATTGTAATTTTGAATTGGAAAAAAACAGACTGATTTCTTATATTATAAAAACACAAGAATTAGGGGAAAATGAATTTGAAGGTAAAGAATCTCTTTCTTTTGGTAAACTAACTTCTAAAGAATGGAATAATATGTTTGCTAAACATTTGGATCATCATTTATCTCAATTTGGTGTTTAACCTAAATTTATTTTATGAGAGTTTTTTTAGTTTTATTTTTTATGTTTTTGGGATTTTATTGTAATGCTCAGAAACAAGAAGTTCAAAAATGCATCGAGACATTTTTTGAAGGATTCCATCAAAAGGATTCTATTAAAATGAAATTGGTTTGTTCTGATAAAATTATCTTGCAGTCTATTAGTGAAAATCCTTTAAAAGGAAATAAACTATCTAATGAAATGGCTAAAGAGTTTTATAAATCAATTGCGTCAATTCCTGCAAGTATGAAATTTCAAGAGAAAATTTTGAGTTATAATATTCAAATTGACGGTTCGATGGCTCATGTTTGGGCTCCGTATGAATTTTATTTAAACGATAAATTAAGTCATGCAGGAGTAAACACTTTTACATTATTTAAAGAAAAAGATTCCTGGAAAATTATTTACCTGATTGATACACGTAGAAAATAATCTAATTTTTTAGTACAACAATGTTATAATACAAGCAGATTTCTGTTAAAAGACATTCTTCACACTTTGGTTTTGGTCTGCAGATTTCACGACCTAAAAATGAAATTGCCATTCCAATTTCTGACCAAATACTTTTTGGTAAAGCCTGCATTAAGTCTTTTTCGACTTTATTACCATCTTTAGATTCCTTTATTATTCCAATTCTAGGTGCAACACGAATTACATGTAAATCGGCAATAATTCCTTCAGCCGGCTGTTCAGTTTCTCTTAAAATTACATTGGCAGATTTTCTTCCAATTCCTTTCAAGGCGGTCAAACCAGACATTGTTAAAGGAATATCATTATGATTTTGAATGGTGTGTGCAATTTCTAAAAGCCATTGAGCCTTAGTCGGATAATTACGTACTTTGCTTATGTAAGAAATAAAAGTATCAATATCAGCTTTTGACAGACTTTTCAAAGTTGGATATTTTTCAAATAAAGCAGGAGCAATCTTGTTGATATTGGCATCAGAATCCTGTGCAGATAAAACAACCATTACCAAAAGCTGATATGTGTTTTGATAATCTAAAGGATGCTTTTTGTGCTTGTATTTTTTTAAAATGGGTTTTAATTTAGTTTCCCAATTTTCAGTTTCGCCAAACAAATCCATCTTATACTTTATTTAATGTTGATATTGAAATAGTTATCTATAAAGTTAATTGATTTTAATGAATTCTAATATCTTTTTTATAACAATTTGATTTCCAAGTATTTTTCTGTGTCCTAATCCATCGGTTAAAAATAAAGAGCCGTTTTCCAGATTTTCATATATATGAATTCCTGCTTTAACAGAAACTTCAGGATCATCATTGTCATGTATTACCAATACAGGAATTTTAATTTTTTGTGCAGCGCGGTAAGCCGAAAAGTCATCCATTTTCAGTTTATACAAATCTTCAAAAAAGATTCTCAGTCGGCTGCTGTATTCATTATTGAGTTTTAATTTAAAAATAAATTCATCTAAAATATCCTGCACAATATCTCCGCTTCCAATTATAACAGCTTTATTTACTTTTAAACCGTCTTTGACAGCATTTAATACCGACATACCGCCTAATGAATGTCCAATTGCAAATTCAAAAGGCCCAAATTGTTTTTCAATTTCCAGAATAGAAGCTATAAACTCAGACATTATCGTTGTTTTTCCCTGTGATTTTCCATGTGCCGGAGCATCAAAACTAATTGTTGAATAACCATTTGCTAAAAGTTCATCGGCTATTTTAAATAACTGTGTTCCTCTGCCAGACCATCCATGAACCAACAATACTTTGCGTTCACTTTGACCATAATGATAAGTTACAACACTTTTATTAATGGCGGGAACATGAACATTTTTTTGAATGCTTTTACGATCCATTTCAAACTCACGTTTGGGAACTTTATGTTTTATTGGTGTTGTAAATATTCTTGCTGCGAATTTTGTTGCCAATTTTGTGGATACAAATGCGCAAATTTTGGCAGATATTATAATTATCTGTGGAATTTTTAATGATTTAGTAGGATTAATTGCCTTTTTTGCCATTTCAATAAAACTTATTTAGAAGCTGAACCTTGCTTATTTTTTTGCTAAATTTAGAAAACATAAAAGTAGCATATTAATGATTGTTTCTTAAAAATAATCACAAATTAATTCTAAATGGAAATATTTCATATTAGTGCAGAATGTTATCCAATGGCTAAAGTTGGCGGCTTGGCCGATGTTGTAGGCGCTTTACCCAAATATCAAAAAAATGCAGGAAATGATGTAAGAGTTGTTGTTCCGGCTTATGATACGAAATTTAGAAAAGAGAATAATTTTGAATGTGTACATTGGGGAACGGTTAAATTGGGAAATTTTAATTTTCCGTTTAGTGTTTTAAAAGAAAGTTCAGATAAATTAGGTTACGAGTTATATCTTATAGAAATCAACGAATTATTTAATCGTTTAAATGTTTATGGTTATGAAGATGATATTGAACGATTTTTATCTTTTCAAATTGCGGTTTTAGATTGGATTATTGCACGAAATAAAGTTCCTGAGATTATTAACTGCCACGATCATCACACCGGATTAATTCCATTTTTATTACAATTTGCTTATAAATATGAAAGCCTGAAAGATGTAAAAACTGTTATAACAATTCATAATGGATTGTATCAAGGATGGTTTGGTTTTGATAAGCTGTATTATTTACCAGAATTTGATTTAAAACATATTGGGTTTTTAGAGTGGAATAATTGCATTAATTCACTAGCTGTTGGTGTAAAATGTGCAAATGCTGTAACAACAGTTTCTCCGAGTTATTTAAATGAAATTAATTACAGTGCAAATGGTTTAGAGTCTTTGTTTAATTCTGTTCGAAATAAATCAAAAGGTATTTTAAACGGAATTGATATTGAAGTTTGGAATCCGTTAAAAGATCAAATGATTGCAGATAATTATTCAATAGAAAACTTTGAAACTGGGAAACAGAAAAATAAAGAAAAATTGTGCGAACAGTTTGAACTCGATCCTTCGAAACCATTGTTTAGTTTTATAGGACGTTTGTTTGAAGAAAAGGGAGGTGATTTACTCCCGCAAGCTTCTGCACTAGCATTATCAGAGCATTTTGAAGAGATCAATATTTTAATTCTAGGCTCAGGAAATACTGAAATAGAATCACAGTTAACCCAGCTGCGTAATGACTACAAAGGGAATTACAATGTTTTTATTGGTTATAACGAAGAATTAGCACATTTGATTTACGCAGGTTCAGATTGTATTTTAATGCCTTCAAGAGTAGAACCCTGTGGTCTTAATCAAATGTATGCGATGCGATACGGAACGATTCCGATTGTTAGGAGAACTGGAGGATTAAGAGATACGGTTATTGATTTTGGGGATGATGGAAACGGAATCTGTCACGATCAGGCTTCGGTGGGAGATATTTGTTATTCAATAAACCGTGCGGTTAAATTGTATGACGATAAAATAAGTTTTAATACCGTTTTAAGACGAGGAATGGCAGCAGATCATTCCTGGGAAAGAGTGTGCCAAGAATATATCGAAATATACAACTTAATAATTCAGTAAAAATGAAATTTAAAAAGAAAAATGTAGTTGCCATTATTTTAGGAGGAGGACAGGGATCACGTTTATTCCCGTTAACAGAAACAAGATCAAAACCGGCTGTTCCGATTGGAGGAAAATATCGCTTGGTCGATATTCCAATTTCGAATTGTATCAATTCTGATATTTTTAAAATATTTGTGTTGACACAGTTTAACTCTGCATCTTTAAATGCACATATTAAAAACACTTTCAATTTTAGTATTTTCAGTCAGTCATTTGTCGACATTTTGGCAGCAGAACAAACTCCTGATAATCCAACCTGGTTTCAGGGAACTGCCGACGCTGTAAGGCAATGTATGTCACATTTTTTGAAACACGATTTCGATCATGCCTTGATTCTTTCAGGAGATCAGCTGTATCAAATGGATTTCAACGAAATGCTGGAAGCACATATTGCTGCTGACGCTGAAATTTCGATTGCAACCCTGCCTGTAAATGCTAAAGATGCTCCGGAATTTGGAATTTTAAAAACCGATCATGAAAATAATATTCATGCTTTTATAGAAAAACCAGATGCTTCATTACTTCCTGAATGGGAATCTGAAGTAAGTGAACAAATGCAGGAAAAAGGAAAAAAATATCTTGCTTCAATGGGAATTTATATTTTCAATAAATCGCTGTTAGAAGAATTAATGACGGATCAGGAAACAAAAGATTTTGGAAAAGAAATTATTCCGCAAGCCGTTGGAAAACACAAAATATTAAGTTATCAATATGAAGGTTATTGGACAGATATTGGAAACATTGAATCATTTTTTGAAGCCAATATTGGTTTAACTGCAGATATTCCTGAATTTAATTTATTTGATAACGAAAATAAAATTTTTACACGACCAAGATTATTACCGCCTTCTAAATTTAGAAACTCCATTATCAATCAATCTTTGATTTCTGAAGGATGCATTATAAATGCAAAAGAAATAAAAAGTTCAGTAATTGGAATTCGTTCAAGAATTGGAGAAGGAACAGTGCTTGAAAATTGTTATGTAATGGGGAACGATTTTTATCAGGATTTAGACGAATTGAATCATGACAGCAGTATTAACAAAACTCATGTTGGTATTGGTGAAAATTGTTTTATTAAAAATGCACTGATAGATAAAAATGTGCGTATTGGGAACAATGTTCACATTAGCGGCGGAAAGCATTTAGATAATTTTACAAATGAATTATACAGTATTAAAGACGGAATTGTTGTAATTAAAAAAGGAGTTACTTTATCAGATAACTTTAGAATTGAATAATTTTTAAATTTCAATATCAATATCAATATCAATATCAATATCAATATCAATATCAATATCAATATCAATATCAATATCAATTTTTGCCTTAAAAACCAAACATGACTAAAGTAATCGTACATTCTCTATTTACCGATTTTGATATAGATTTATTCAAAGCGGGAAAACACTTCAAATTATATGAAAAATTAGGAGCACATTTAATTGAAGTTAATGGAGTAAAAGGCGTTTATTTTGCCGTTTGGGCTCCCACGGCACAGTCGGTTTCGGTTGTTGGCGATTTTAATTACTGGACAGATGGTGAACACAATTTAAATGTTCGCTGGGATTCTTCTGGAATTTGGGAAGGATTTATTCCCGATATTTCAAAAGGAGCTCTTTATAAATATAAAATTCAATCGAGTATAAATGGTGTAATTACTGAAAAAGCAGATCCTTTCGCCCTTTTCTGCGAAAAACCACCGCATACGGCTTCTGTCGTCTGGGATTTAGACTATAAATGGAAAGATGAAAACTGGATGCAGAACCGCCAGCAGCATAACGCTTTAAATAAACCGTATTCTGTTTATGAAGTTCATTTAGGTTCTTGGAAACGAGCAGATCATAACAGGTTTTTAAGTTATTTAGAATTGGCAGATGATCTGGTAAAATACGTTAAAGAAACCGGTTTTACACATGTAGAATTTATGCCGATTATGGAATACCCTTATGATCCTTCATGGGGTTATCAGTTAACAGGATATTTTGCGCCGACTTCGCGTTTTGGGAAACCTCAGGACTTTATGGTTTTGGTTGACAGGCTGCATCAGGAAGGAATTGGAGTGATTCTGGACTGGGTTCCGTCACATTTTCCAGATGATGCGCATGGTTTAGGTTATTTTGACGGTTCTCATTTATATGAACATCCCGATAGAAGAAAAGGCTATCATCCGGATTGGAAAAGCTTGGTTTTTAATTATGGAAGAAATGAAGTCCGTGCTTTTTTAATCAGCAATGCTGTTTTCTGGCTTCAAAATTATCATGTAGACGGATTAAGAGTAGATGCTGTGGCCTCTATGTTGTATCTTGATTATTCTAGAAAAGAAGGCGAGTGGGAAGCCAATATTTTTGGGGGGAGAGAGAATTTAGACAGTATAAGTTTTCTTAAAGAATTTAATGAAGTTATTTATGCTAATTTTAATGGAGTTCAGACTATTGCAGAAGAAAGCACTTCATTTCCTATGGTTTCCAGACCAACCTTTACCGGAGGTTTAGGTTTTGGAATGAAATGGATGATGGGCTGGATGCACGATACTTTAAAATATTTTCAAAAAGAAACGGTTTATAGAAAATACCATCAAAACGATTTGACGTTTTCGATGACCTACGCTTTTACCGAAAACTTTATGCTTCCGTTTTCTCATGACGAAGTTGTTTACGGCAAACAATCTCTAATTTATAAAATGCCGGGCGACGAATGGCAGCGATTTGCTAATTTGAGATTATTATATGGCTATATGTTTACGCATCCCGGAACTAAATTATTGTTTATGGGGGCAGAATTTGGTCAAACCGGCGAATGGAATTTTGAGCAAAGTTTAGACTGGCATTTACTGCAATATGATTTTCATTCTGGAATAAAGAGATTAATTACAGATTTAAACCAACTATATAAAACTCAACCTGCATTGTATGAAAAGCAATTTACAGGAGATGGTTTTGAATGGATAAATTATTCAGATCATCAAAATGCGGTTTTATCTTATATCCGAAAAGGAAATAATCCAGATGAAAATGTGGTTGTAGTTTGTAATTTCACGCAGGTAATACGAGAAAATTATAGAATTGGAATTCCTAAAAAAGGAAAATTAGAAGAAATTTTTAATAGTGATGCTTCTATTTATGGAGGAAGCGGTATAGTAAATGGAAAATCTCTAAAAATCGAATCAATTCCGTATGACGGCAGGGAATTTTCGGCCGAATTAATTTTACCGCCATTAAGTGTAACGGTATATTCTTTCAGTTAGAAAAAATCTTACAATTATTTTTAGAAGTGCTTTTTTGTCATTTTATCGATTATAAATTATCGATATTTCGATTTTTTGAGCTGTAATTTAATTCTCAGCCAGAAAAAACGTTTTCGTGAATAAACCTTTTATTCATAGTGCTTTACTAACTTTTTTCGTATGTTTGAAATAGAGATTATTGTTATAATTAATTCATTGGCGATATGATTACAAACACATCATTAGAATATAAAGGCGATTTATATCCATCTAAAATCGTTTCTTATGAACATGAAGGCGATTCGATTTTTTTTAATACAGATAACAAAGTAATCTTAAAAGTCACTATTCTCAGGGACAGTTTAATTCGATTTCGATTTACTACAAAAGGGTATTTCAGCAACGATTTTTCGTATGCAATTGATAAAACCCAGCTTCATGGTTATAATTTTCTGGAACTTACAGAGCAGGAAACTTATTTTGAAATAAGAACCAGTAAAGTAAAATGTAAAATTCAAAAAGCAGATTTACGCCTTTCAATTTACGATTTAAATGATTTTCTAATTCTTGAAGACGAACTAGGTTTTCATTGGGAAGAAAGCTACGAATATGGCGGGAATATCGTAAAAATGAGTAAATTTTCTAAAGACGGTGAATGTTATTATGGTCTTGGGGATAAAGCAACTCAAATGAACCTCAAAGGCAAAAGAGTTGAGAATTTTGCAACAGATCAATATGCTTACCAAAAAGATCAGGAACCTTTATATAAAGTAGTTCCATTTTATATTGGTCTGCATAACAAACAATCTTACGGAATATTTTTTGACAATACATTTAGGACTTTCTTTGACTTTTGTCAGGAAAGAAGAAATATAACAAGCTTTTGGGCAGAAGGCGGCGAAATGAATTATTATTTCATTTACGGGCCTCAAATGCAGGATGTTGTAACAACTTACACTGATTTAACTGGAAAACCAGAATTACCGCCGCTTTGGGTTTTGGGTTATCACCAATGCAAATGGAGTTATTATCCTGAAAGTAAAGTAAAAGAGATTACTTCAAAATTTAGAGAACTTAAAATTCCCTGCGATGCTATTTATCTGGATATTGATTACATGGATGGTTTTAGATGTTTTACATGGAATAAAAACTATTTTCCAGACCCCAAAAAAATGGTCACTGAATTAGCTGAAGATGGTTTTAAAACAGTTGTAATTATAGATCCGGGAATTAAAATTGATAAAGATTACTGGGTTTATAAAGAAGCTTTAGAAAAAGATTATTTCTGCAAAAGAGCCGACGGACCTTATATGAAAGGTAAAGTATGGCCGGGCGAATGTAACTTTCCAGATTATACAAACCCCTCTGTTAGAGAATGGTGGGCTGGATTATTTAAAGAATTAGTTTCGGAAATAGGCGTAAAAGGAGTTTGGAATGATATGAATGAACCTGCCGTAATGGAAGTTCCAAATAAAACATTTCCAATGGATGTCCGCCACTTCTACGATGGAAATCCTTGCAGCCACAGAAAAGCACATAATATTTATGGAACACAAATGGCAAGGGCCACCTATCATGGTGTAAAACGTTTTACTTATCCAAAACGTCCGTTTGTAATTACAAGATCGGCATATTCTGGCGCACAGCGCTATACATCATCATGGACAGGTGACAACGTAGCAACCTGGGAACATTTATGGATTGCTAATATTCAGGTGCAGAGAATGTCAATTTCGGGAATGGGATTTACTGGTTCTGATATAGGAGGATTTGCAGAACAGCCAACGGGAGAATTGTATGCACGCTGGATTCAGCTTGGGGTTTTCCATCCATTTTGCAGAACACATTCATCCGGAGATCATGGAAATCAGGAACCGTGGGCTTTTGATGAAGAAGTAATTACTATTACCAGAAAATTTGTCAGCCTTCGTTATCAATTATTACCTTATTTATATACCATGTTCTGGCAGTATATTGAAGAAGGAGTTCCAATGCTAAAACCGCTTGTTTATTACGATCAGGACGATACACAAACGCACTACAGAAACGATGAATTTATTTTTGGAAACCAAATTTTAGTATGTCCAATACTTGAACCTAATGCTGTAGGCAGACGTATGTATATACCTAGAGGCGAGTGGTATAATTACTGGACAAATGAACTTTTTATTGGCGGAAGAGAAATCTGGATTGATACCAAATTTGATGAAATTCCGGTTTTTGTAAAAGCGGGAGCAATTATTCCAAAATATCCCGTGCAGCAATATGTGGGCGAACTTGAATTTGATGAATTAACTCTTGATGTTTACTACAAAAATGGTAAAGAACAGTCAGCTGTTTATGAAGATGCTCAAGACGGTTACGATTATAAAAAAGGACGTTACAGCTATTTATCGTTACGAAATATTGGAAAAGAAAAAGAACTTATTATCCAGCTTCACAAAGAAGGAAAATATACAACTCCGTACACGAAATACAAGATCAATCTTATTGGACTGCCATTTAAAGTTACAGGAATAGAAATTGATAATGAAAAAATTGAGTTTGATAAAGTTAGTTTCGAATTAAATAATTTCTTAATTGTTGATAAAGAGTTTAATGAACTTCATATTGTAGGAGAGTAAGTAAAATTCTGTTATTTTTTTGATTAATTGTATAAAATATTAATTTTTAATAATTGTATTTTTGTTTGAAAATAGCTTGAATTATGAAAAAATATTTGTTTCTAGGAGTTTTTGGAGCACTTGTAATGGCTTGTGCTACAAACCCAATTACAGGTAAACAAAACTTAAATTTTGTTTCAAATAGCGAATTGTTTCCAACTTCATTCCAGCAATACAGCACTTTTTTGTCTGAGAATAAAGTGATAACAGGAACAGCAGATGCAAAAAGAGTAGAATTAGTGGGTTCTAAAATTAAAGCTGCTGCTGAAAAATATTTAACCTATTTAGGTCAGTCACAATATTTGAAGGATTATAGATGGGAATATAAATTAGTCGATAATAAAGAAGTAAATGCATGGTGTTTACCCGGAGGAAAAATTGTAGTATATTCTGGAATTCTGCCGGTTACGCAGGATGAATCTGGTTTAGCAACCGTAATGGGACACGAAGTATCACACGCATTGGCCAATCATGGAGCACAGAGAATGAGTGCTGCACAATTGCAGCAAATTGGAGGAGCAGTTTTAGATGCTGCAACAACTAATAAATCTGCCCAGACAAGAGAAATATTTTCTCAAGCTTATGGTATGGGAACCGAAGTAGGAGTAATGCTCCCATTTAGCAGAAGCAACGAAAGTGAAGCAGATAAAATTGGTTTAACATTAATGGCAATCGCAGGATATAATCCAGAAGATGCCGTAGCTTTCTGGAGCAGAATGTCGGCTAAATCTGGAGGATCAGGCACACCAGAGTTTATGAGCACACACCCTTCTGATGCTACAAGAATTGCTAATATTAAAGCTTTAATACCTGAGGCAAAAGCCATAGCCCTTAAAGTTGGTACTATAAAATAAAGATTACATACAAAAAGTATGATTTTAAAAGCCGTTCAATTTTGAATGGCTTTTTTTATTTAGTTGAAGTTCATAATTTAATAATGTACGAATTGAATAATTTCTATTTGTTTATCATAAAAAATAGATAAATTCGTAGCCTGTTAACAAAATCATTTCTATGAAAAACCTACAAAAAGGAGATAAGAAACTTTTAAATGCCTGGGCATTTTATGACTGGGCAAATTCAGTTTATACTTTAACAATTGCATCTGCAGTATTTCCAATCTTTTATGAAGCCTTATTCAGCGATCGCGATCATTATATAGATGTTTTTGGAATGCACCTTAAAAATTCAGCTTTAATAAGTTTTATAACCGCTTTTGCTTTTATGGTGGTTTCATTTATTTCGCCTTTATTGTCTGGTATTGCTGATTATGTTGGAAACAAGAAATCTTTCATGAAGTTTTTCTGCTATGTAGGTGCTTTATCTTGTATGGGATTATACTGGTTTGATTTAGGTAATATTTATGTTGGACTATTATTTTATTTTCTTGGACTTCTGGGCTATTGGGGAAGTTTAGTTTTCTACAACTCATACCTTCCGGATATTGCATTTGAAGAGCAGCAAGACAGAATTAGTGCAAAAGGATACTCTTTGGGTTATATTGGAAGTGTTATTTTATTGATAATCAATTTAGCAATGATAATGAAACCGGAAGTATTTAATATTACGGGAGATGGTGCAGCGATGAAAGCAATGCGTTATTCTTTTGTAATGGTAGGAGTTTGGTGGATTTTATTCAGCCAGTATACTTATTACTATTTACCAAAAGGGAGTAAAGAAACGGGGCAAAAACTAACAAGATCTGTTGTATTTAACGGCTTTAAAGAATTAAAAAAGGTTTGGGCGTTATTGAAACAGAATATTCCTTTAAAACGTTATTTAGGAGGTTTCTTTGTTTCCAGCATGGCTGTTCAGACTGTAATGCTGGTTGCTACTTATTTTGGTGCACAGGAAATACAATGGTCCTCTAAAGAAGAAAGCACTATTGGTTTAATTGTGTGTATTTTAATAATTCAATTGGTAGCCGTAGTTGGGGCAGTTCTAACTTCAAGAGCTTCAGAAAAATTTGGCAACGTTCCAACTTTAATATTCATTAATGCAATCTGGGCCGTATTTTGTGCTCTTGCATTTTTTATTACGCTGCCAATGCACTTTTATGTTATGGCAACAATTGCAGGATTCGTAATGGGAGGAATTCAGGCATTATCACGATCAACATATTCAAAACTATTACCGGAAACAGAAGACACAGCATCATTCTTTAGTTTTTATGATGTTGCAGAAAAAATAGGAATTGTAATTGGAATGTGTGTTTACGGAATTATCGATCAAATTACAGGAAGTCCGCGTGCAGCAATTGTAATTTTAGGGATATTCTTCGTTACAGCTATTTTCCTTTTAAGAAGAGTACATAAAAAAGACGTTTCAAACTAATCGAAACGTCTTTAGTAACAACCAATATCACGAATTACACGAAATTATTTGATTGATGATTTTTTTGTAATTCGTGATATTTTATTTAAATAATCAACCTTTATAAATTTTTCCAGAGCCTGAAACTTTTACATCACGTTTCTCTGGACTTCCTAAATATTTAATATTTCCAGAACCGGAAACTCTTCCTGTTAAACTTGTTTCACAGCTTACTACACTATTTCCAGAACCAGAAACTGTTACGTCTGCCGTTTTTGATTTTAAATTAGAAGCATTTACATTACCGGAACCTGATATTTTGCTGGTAAAAGAATCTGTTTTTCCTTTTAAAACAATATCGCCTGAACCGCTTAGAGTCAGATCAAAATTGTTAGAATCCACATCTAAATCAAAATTTCCTGATCCTGATAACTTAGCAGAAAAAGCATCGCTGTTAATTTTGTTTTTAGTCCTAACATCGCCTGAACCTGATAAAGTAACCGCTGAAATCTTTTCAAAAGGAACCGTTATTTCGATTTTTTTTCCAGAACTGGTACGAATTTGAGTTCCTTTTTCAACATAAACTTTTAATTCGTTTCCTTCAACTTTTACTTTAATTGCCTGAAGCAGATTTTCTTCTCCTTTGATAATAATTTTTCCTTCTTTTCCAGAAACTAAATCAACATCAAAGAAACCTGCAATTCTAACACCGTCATAATCTCCGGTTGTTCTGGTTTGCGTTACAACGTTTCCGTTTCCGTTTATTTTGGTTTGTGCATTAGACTTTGCTGTAATAAAACATGCACTTAGTGCTAAGAGTAAAATTGATTTTTTCATTGTTTTGATTTTTTAGATGATTAATTTTTTGCCAGTGAAATATTTCCATAAACCGAAGTAATATTGACTTTGTTTTGTCCTTTTTTCTTATAGAAACCACTTATTCTTTTGTTGTTGCTTTTTACTTCAGAAACTGAAATATCTAAAGAATTATCATGTTTGATATTGGTATATCTTCCGGAAATATCAAAATCGAAAGCATAATTAGCGGCATATCCAATAGAAACGTCAGTATATCCAGAATTGATGGTTACATTTCCTGCTTTTTCATTCATATTATCAATATTGATTTTGCTGTAATTGGTATCAAAAGATAAATTGCTCGATATTTCGCCTATATTAACCGTTAAATAATTTCCTGAACCGTTTAATGAGTTTATTTTTTGAAACTTAAATGTTCCGTAATTACAGTTGTATTTAATGTTTTGGCCATCATT
The DNA here is from genome assembly GCF_028736135.1 of Flavobacterium sp. KACC 22758. NCBI lineage: Bacteria > Pseudomonadati > Bacteroidota > Flavobacteriia > Flavobacteriales > Flavobacteriaceae > Flavobacterium > Flavobacterium sp. KACC 22758. The sequence goes on along the minus strand of NZ_CP117878.1, from coordinate 2,847,507 downwards.
CAAATTTACATCTGTGTAGTTTGCATCCAGATTTATATTTCCAGAATCATTAATTTTAAGACCAGAATACCTGGCGTCGATATTTCCAGATTGTATATAATCTATAGTAGAGTTTTGACAATAGGCAATTTCAACCTGATTGTTAGATCCGTTAAGTTTTCCAAGAGTGACTTTACCGTATTTACAGTTTATATCTGTTGAAGCTTCAGCGTTTGGAACAGAAATATTTCCGTACTTATTTACTAGTTTAATACCACCGTTTTTTGGAATTTTAATTATATAATTAATTTCAAAACTATTGTTGCTTCCTTTGCTTTTTAAACTCGAATTACCAATTGAAGTTACGGCTGTTACAAGGCTTTTTAGAGCCGTAATATTTACATCGATGCTGTTGAGTTTTTCGTTTACCCAGTTTTCATTGGGGCCGTTTACTTTAATTACAATATCCAGATCAATTTTATCTTCATCCCACGTATTGACAGTAATATTGCCGTATTTGTTGTCGATATCAATTCCGGCATTAGAATTTACTATGTATGTTTTTTTAATTGTTTTTTGTTTAGAGATGTAACTGTCATCGTTTGAGAATCCTAAAAAAGGAATCAAAAGCAATAAGATTAATATGTTATAATGTTTTTTCATGAGTTGTGTTTTTTAGATTTTCGTTTTCTTCAATTCGCTGTAATACGGTCTGTAAAAAAGAAATTCTAGTTTGCAGATTGCTTATCATAGCGTAAATAATTTGTTTGTTTTCTCCATTTTTTTGAACCTCTTTTAAGATTTTTTCATAATCGGCGTCAAAAACTTTCATTTGCTTTAAGGCGTCGTTTATGATTTGTTCATTTTCGGGAGAATTTTTTTCTTTTAATTTAACCAGCTCATTTTCAATCAAAATATTAAAGATAGAATCCGTACGTTTGGTTTCTTTTGAAGCAAATTTGAATTGCTTTGGCTTTTCATTATTATTGTAAAGCACCGATACCCCTAAAAGCAATGCAATCGTTGCGGCAATGGCCCAGCCGGCGTAATTCTTTTTTCTTGATGTTGTTTTGTTCAACTTGTTTAAGAAATCAATTTGATGATCCGGATTCATTTCATGAATATCCCATTGATTTTCAAACTTGTTAAATAATTGATCTAATTCGTTATTTTCCTTTTTCATATATCCAAAATTTATTTTTAGAAGTGTTGCTGTTATCTTTTTTATTGGCAGGTAATTAATCTGCTTTTAAGTAATGATTTCAATATCTTCTAATTTTTTTCGTAAACTTTCTTTAGCACGGCTTATAGTTGTTCTGCAGTTAGCATAACTAATATTTAATATTTCGCAAATTTCTTCCTGATCGTAGCCTTCTATGTAAAAAAGGTTTAAAACCATTCTGTAATTATCCTTTAAACCTGAAATAGTATCTAAAACTTGTTTCACTTTAAGAGAATTCAAATCGATGCTTTCAGATAAAATAGAATCGCTTTCTTCAATTTTATAAAGCGTTTTGTTTATGTCTTCCATCTGAAAAGCGTTGTTCTTTTTATAAAAATCAATACTAGAATTAATAATGATTCTTTTAAGCCATGCTCCAAAAGCGACTTCCTGTTTATAATCGTTAATTTTTGTAAAAGCTTTCAAAAAACCTTCCTGCATGACGTCTTGTGCAAAATGCTCGTCTTTTACAATCCTGTAAGCTACGTTATACATAGCCTTACAATAACGATTGTAAATTTCGAATTGAGCCTTTTGATTCTTGCTTTTACAAAGCGCGATTAATTCTTCGATATTTTGATTAGTTATACTCAAGTAATTTTTGCTGGTTTATTATAATGACTTTACTTTTTTTAAGATGTTACAGTTTGAATAAACTTTTTTTATTTTTTTTCTGCTTTTACGTCAAGCCGTAAGGAAAAACAAAATGATCGGTTTACTTTTGGTTAGAAATTTACCTACAATATACCATTAACAAATCTAAAACCATGAAAAAACTAAAAAGCCTAATGTTAATGACATTATTTGTGTCAACAACTTTATTTACATCATGTTCAAGTGATTCTGGAAGCGATGATACGGCACCAGAAAATTCTCAAGGAGATTATTGGCCGGCAGCAGTTGGTAATCAATGGGTTTTCAGCCAAAATGGAACCGAAACCTCAATGAAAATTGTCAGCTCACAAAAAGTAAACAACGATACTTATTTTAAATTCGACAAATTATTTGTGTCGTCTTCTAGTGAAGTTGCAGGTTCAGCATCAGCATCGATTAAAAAAGTGCAGGGAGATTACTTTATAAAACTAGATGATATTAATGTTAGTGCAAATGGTTTTTCTGGAAAAATAAGCGGGTATGAATTTATTTTCTTTAAGGATTATTTAGATGTAAATAAAACATGGACAGGAACTTATACGCAAGAAACCACATATACTGGCTTTGGAACTATTAAAACAACAACAAAATACACAGGTACAATTTTAGAAAAAGGAATAACTACTGTTGTAAAAAATGTTACTCATAAAGATGTTATTAGGTTTAAACTAAAACTTGAAACATCATTAGAAGGACAGAGTGCCGGTTCTACCGAAGCAGAATATTGGATTGCTAAAGGTGTAGGGGTTATTAAGTTTAATTATAATGATTCAGCTTCAGAACTAGCTTCTTACAAAATAAATTAAGAATATTTAAAATAAAGATTTTAAAAGCCGAAATTAACTTTCGGCTTTTTTTATACTATTAAAACAATTCAAAACTGCCGATTTTTGGATTTGGCATAATGATTGTCTATTTTTACGACCTAACCTGTAAATACAATGCCTGATAGAAATTAAGGCTTTTGATAATTTATTTACAGTTAGTTTTAAACTTTTAATGACAAAACGACTTATATATTATTATGTCAAATCATAAAATACTCACTATTGACAATCTGTCACTTCAAGAATTCGATTCAGAAGCAGAATTAATTCCATTATTAACTCCAGAGGACGAAGAGGAAATGAATAATGAAGAACTTCCTGTTTCTCTGCCAATTTTGCCTTTAAGAAATACTGTTTTATTTCCGGGAGTTGTAATTCCAATTTCTGCAGGAAGAGATAAATCGATAAAATTAATTAATGATGCCAACGCGGGCGGAAAAATTATTGGTGTAGTTTCTCAGATTAATGAAGAAGACGAAGATCCGTCAAAAGATGATATTCACAAAATAGGTACAGTAGCACGCATTTTGCGTGTTTTAAAAATGCCTGACGGAAACGTAACCGTTATTTTACAAGGTAAAAAACGCTTTGAAATAGACGAAGTAGTTTCTGAAGAACCATATATGACAGCTTCTATTAAAGAAGTATCAGAAGAACGTCCGGATGAAAATGACAGCGAGTTTACAGCAATTTTAGATTCTGTAAAAGAACTTGCAATCCAGATTATTAAAGAAAGTCCAAACATTCCGTCTGAAGCAACATTTGCAATTAAAAACATTGAAAGCCAGTCGTTTTTAATCAATTTTGTTTCTTCAAACATGAATTTATCTGTAAAAGAAAAACAAGGTCTTTTATCGATAAATGGTTTAAAAGAACGTGCTTTAGAAACATTGCGTTACATGAATGTTGAACTTCAAAAATTAGAATTGAAGAATGACATTCAGTCAAAAGTTCGTTTTGATTTAGATCAGCAGCAAAGAGAATATTTCCTTCATCAGCAAATGAAAACCATTCAGGAAGAATTGGGAGGCGTTTCGCAGGAAGAAGAAATGGACGAAATGGGGCAGAAAGCGAAAACCAAAAAATGGGACGAAAAAACGCAGAAACATTTCGAAAAAGAATTATCTAAAATGCGCCGTATGAATCCGCAGTCGCCAGATTTTGGAATTCAGCGCAACTATTTAGAGTTGTTTTTAGAATTGCCTTGGGGAGAATACTCAAAAGATAAATTCGATTTAAAACATGCTCAAAAGGTTTTAGATAAAGATCACTTTGGACTTGACGAAGTAAAGAAAAGAATGATTGAACATTTGGCAGTTTTAAAATTGCGAAATGATATGAAATCGCCAATTATATGTTTAACAGGGCCTCCAGGAGTTGGTAAAACGTCTATTGGCCGTTCTGTAGCAGAAGCTTTAGGACGTGAATATGTTCGTATTTCGTTAGGTGGTTTGCGTGACGAAGCAGAAATTCGCGGTCATAGAAAAACCTACATTGGCGCAATGCCCGGACGAATTATACAAAGTCTGAAAAAAGCAGGAACATCAAACCCGGTATTTATTCTGGATGAGATTGATAAATTATCAAGCGGGAACAGCGGCGATCCTTCATCTGCTTTGTTAGAAGTTTTAGATCCGGAGCAAAACAATGCTTTTTATGATAATTTCCTTGAAATGGGATACGATTTATCTAAAGTAATGTTTATTGCGACTTCAAATAATATGGCAGCAATTCAGCCGGCATTACGTGACAGAATGGAAGTCATCAAAATGTCAGGTTATACAATTGAAGAAAAAGTAGAAATTGCAAAAAGACACCTTTTTCCAAAACAATTAGAAGCTCATGGTTTAACTTCTAAAGATTTAACTATTGGTAAAAAACAATTAGAAAAAATCGTTGAAGGTTATACAAGAGAATCTGGAGTACGTAATTTAGAAACAAAAATTGCTCAGGTAATTCGTAATGCTGCAAAAGCAGTAGCGATGGAAGAGGAGTACAATAAAAAAGTTACTGACGAAGATATCGTAAAAGTATTAGGTGTACCGAGATTAGAGCGCGATAAATACGAAAATAACGATGTTGCCGGTGTTGTAACTGGTTTAGCATGGACGAGTGTAGGCGGAGATATTTTATTTATTGAATCATTAATTTCTGAAGGAAAAGGAGCGTTGACTATTACCGGAAACCTTGGAAATGTAATGAAAGAATCGGCTACAATTGCTCTTGAGTATATTAAAGCAAATGCTAAAAAACTTGGGCTGGCAATAGAATTGTTTCAAAAATACAATATTCACCTGCATGTTCCGGAAGGAGCAACTCCAAAAGACGGACCAAGTGCCGGTATTGCAATGCTTACTTCTTTAGTGTCATTATTAACACAAAAGAAAGTAAAGAAAAGCCTTGCTATGACAGGAGAAATTACGTTACGCGGAAAAGTTTTGCCTGTTGGCGGAATTAAAGAAAAAATTCTTGCAGCGAAAAGAGCAGGTATTAAAGAAATTATTCTTTGTCACGAAAATAAAAGCGACATAGATGAAATTAAAGAAGAATACTTAGAAGGTCTTACTTTTCATTATGTAAAAGAAATGAGCGAAGTTTTAACAATAGCTTTGACAGACCAAAATGTAAAAAACGCTAAGACATTAAAATAAACTTCTGTTAATTTTAAAACTATAAAAATCCAAATTCCAGTTGTTGTATTGGAGTTTGGATTTTTTTTATTGTATCTCATTTTTTGAGGTATATAATTTTATATTTGCATCTGCGTTATTTCCATATATAGGAACGCCCAAAACGAATGTTAAAACACTATGTTTTATTTTTAATGATACTAATATGTTCGGTTTCTTTCGGGCAGATTGGAGGGCGTTACACTTATCAATTTCTTAACCTGACAACCAATCCTCGTCAGGCCGCACTGGGCGGTAAAATAATTACCATTTATGATGAAGATGTCAATCAGGCTATGTCAAATCCAGCGGCCTTAAACGCAGATATGGACAATCATTTGGCGTTAAATTATGGAAATTATTACGGCGAAGCTTCTTACGGAACGGGTTCTTATGCTTATACTTACGATCGTCACTTGCAGACTTTTTATGCAGGAGTGAATTATATTAATTACGGATCTTTTGAAGGTTATGATGAAAACGGTCAAAGAACATCTGATTTTACAGGAAGTGAAGGTGCATTATCAGTTGGTTATGCTTATAATGTTCCTTTTACAGATCTGCATATAGGTGTAAATGGTAAATTGATAACCTCTACTCTGGAAAGTTATAATTCGATTGGCGGCGCCTTAGATTTAGGATTTTTATATATAGACGAAAGAAACGATATAAATTATGCGCTTGTATTTAGAAATATAGGCACACAATTTAAAACCTATTCTGGAATAAAAGAAAATCTGCCTTTTGAAATTACTGCCGGAATTTCTCAGGAATTAGAACATATTCCTCTTCGCTGGCATCTTACTTTAGAGAATTTACAGCAATGGAATATCGCTTTTTCAAATCCTGTGCGCGGCGAGACCAATATAGACGGAACAACAAATGCTGAAAAAGTTTCATTTGTAAATAATGCTTTGAGACATGTTGTATTTGGTGTCGAGCTTTTTCCGCAAAGAGCTTTTAATGTGCGTTTAGGATATAATTTTAGAAGAGGAGAAGAATTACGTGTTGAAGAACAGCGTAATTTTTCAGGAGTTTCACTAGGGTTTGGTTTACGAATGAATAAGTTAAAATTTAACTATTCGTATTCAAGATATACATTAGCAGCAAATACAAGTCTTTTTGGGTTGGTTTTAAACCTTCAATAACAACACTTTTCAATAATAATATATCCTTTTGTGATCGTATAATACGGCTGTAAAAGGATTTTTTAATGAATGCATTTTTGAGCAGTTCTGTATAAGAAAAAGTTTAATATTATTGAGTATTCGATTTAAAAAGAAAGATGGCTACATTTGCAATAGTTTTATTTTGTTTCCGCAAAAAAGAATGAATTAAGAATAAAAATTTAAAAATAAACAATTGAAAAAAATTACCATTGCTATTGACGGTTTTTCATCTACCGGAAAAAGTACATTAGCGAAACAGCTGGCAAAAGAACTGGAATATGTGTATGTAGATACTGGAGCTATGTATCGTGCAGTGGCTTATTTTGCCATGCAGAATAAGTTTATTGGAGCAGATTTTTTTAATAAAGAAGCCTTGATAGAAGCCTTGCCAAAAATTCAATTAGAGTTTAAATTTAATAGTGATTTAGGTTTTGCAGAAATGTACTTAAACGGCGAGAATGTTGAAAAACAAATTAGAACTATTGAAGTTTCGAATTTTGTAAGCAAAGTTGCCGAAGTTTCTCAAGTTCGTTCAAAATTAGTTGAACAGCAACAGGAAATGGGAACCAATAAAGCAATTGTTATGGACGGCCGTGATATTGGAACCGTAGTTTTTCCTAATGCCGAACTTAAAATTTTTATGACTGCCAGTGCAGAAACCCGAGCTCAAAGACGCTTTGATGAATTACAGCAAAAAGGCGATAATGTTTCTTATGAAGATGTTTTAAAAAATGTAGTAGAAAGAGATTACATCGATACGCACCGCGAAGATTCTCCTTTGGTAATTGCTGATGATGCTATTGAGATTGATAATTCTTACTTAAATAAAGAAGAGCAATTTGCTGCAGTTTTAGAATTAGTAAACGATGTTGTTAAAATAGATTAATTTTTTGTAGATATTATTTTTAATGGTAGTTTTACGACTTCATTTTTACTAAAAAGACAATTTCATTATATGGGAATTAAAAACAGGTTAATCTTTATGAGCTTTCTTCAATTTTTTGTTTGGGGAGCCTGGCTTATCACAATTGGAAATTATTGGTTTGGAACCAAAAATTGGGAAGGAACACAATTTGGTTTAGTATTTGGAACCATGGGAATTGCTTCTTTATTCATGCCTACATTAACCGGAATTATTGCCGACAGATGGGTTAACGCTGAAAAATTATATGGAATTTTACATATCGTTTACGCAGCAGTTTTATTTGGAATTGCACAAGTTGTAACTCCTGATAATTTTATTCTTGTAATGCTTTTGGCAATGTGCTGCTATATGCCTACAATTGCTTTAAGTAACTCTATTTCATACACTTCGCTAAAATTAAACAATAAAAATATCGTAAAAGATTTTCCGCCAATTCGTGTTTGGGGAACTATTGGTTTTATTGTAGCAATGTGGATTACGAATCTAAGCGGTAGTAAAGCAACTGAATATCAGTTTTATATAGCTGGAGTTGGTGCTTTAATTTTAGGAATTTACGCTTTTACATTACCAAAATGTGAGCCGCAGCGTTTGATAAAAGAAAATGCTTCGTGGATAGAAACTTTTGGTTTAGAATCGTTTAAATTATTTGCGAACTACAAAATGGCTTTGTTTTTTGTTTTCTCTATGTTTTTAGGAGGAGCTTTACAATTAACAAATGCTTATGGTGATGTATTTTTAGATGAATTTAAACATTTTCCAAAATATGCAGATTCTTTCGTAATTCAATATTCGACTATTATTATGTCGATTTCACAAGTCTCTGAAACGTTATTTATTTTGGCGATTCCATTTTTCTTAAGACGTTTTGGAATCAAACAAGTTATGCTTATCAGTATGCTGGCTTGGGTTTTACGTTTCGGATTATTTGCTTTTGGAGATCCTGTAAATGGTTTATGGATGATTATTCTTTCTTGTATTGTATACGGAATGGCATTTGATTTCTTTAATATTTCGGGTTCATTATTCGTAGAAAGTAATACAGATTCTAAAATTCGTTCTTCTGCACAAGGTTTATTTATGATGATGACCAATGGAGTAGGAGCAGTTTTAGGAAGTTTGACTTCTGGATGGGCAATCGATCGATTCTTTACAAAATCGTTTAATACTACCGTAGAATTGGCAGGTTTTTTACAAACAGATGCTTCTAACCAAAAAATGGCTGAATTTGTAAAAAGTCAGGGAAATTCAATTTCTGCTGATGGTGCTTTTTCAAACCCGGTTTTAATGAAAGACTGGCATACAATCTGGCTTTCGTTTGCAATTTATGCTTTAGTAATTGCAATTGCTTTTGCTGTTTTGTTTAAGCACAAACATGACCCAAAAGAGATAGAAAATTTAAGTCATTAATATTTTAGACCTATAAAAAATCCCGTTTTCGATTTATTGAAAACGGGATTTTTTTCTTTATGTGTATATTTGAAATAATATTCTTAATTTTTAATATGCAGTATCAGCAAAAAAAAATACTTCCGCCTTTTAGGCCTGTTAATTCAAAACCAATGTTTTTTTTAAATGCAGTTTTTGGTTTGTTTTGGGTATTCTTTGCGCTTTTCTTTTTAGGAGGAATCGTTTTTTTATCAATAAATTCTCGTGAAGAAACCGGACTGGATGAAAAAGGAACTTTGGCCTTATTCTGTGTCTTTTCTCTAATTATTCTAGCGATAATAGGATTGATGATATATTCTAGAAAAAAGATGTATACATCAATTATAATTGACGAAAAAGGAATTCGCTATTTGAATGCATTCAATAACAAAGTTAGAAAAGAAATTCGCTGGAGTAATTTTGCAAAAAGAGAAAAAGTCACCTATATATTAGAACCTCCAAAATTTGATGTTTCTTATATTCGACAATCAAAATCTTTTTTTGACCAGTTTTTCTGGCCGGTTTTAATAAATAATAAAATAGAAGTTCATAGTGAAATGTTTTTAGGTAAACATTTTTTTGCAATGCTCTATGCTAATCGATTAGAATTGATTAGAACTTTTTTACTTGGATTGGCGCATTACAGACCAGATATTACTGTAAATCCGGAAATTTTTAGTAATCATTATATTGATATGGAAAGTTATACAATTGATTATAATCAACGCAGAAAAATTGGAATTATAGCAGGATTAGTTTGCGCCTTGATTTTTACAATTATATATTTTTTGGTTTTCTAAACAGTAAACAGTTTTTTAGGATTACAATTTTTTCAATATTTTAGTGTTTTTTTAATGACTATGAACAGCCAAACAAAAAATCTTCCTCCATTTCATTCAGTAACTTCTAGTCCGTCTAAAATCAAAAATTATGGTTTAGGTTTTCTAATGTTGATTTCTTTTCTATTGGTTTTAGGGGTTTTCTTTTTTATTTTGTTTTTTCTGCCTTTTGAACAAAATATGATTTACATATGCATTTTATTGATTCTTCCAATAATTCTTCAAGTCATTTACTTAAGAAAAACGATGAAGCATACCACTACGATTATTGATAATCGCGGTATTCATTATGTAAATAGATTTAATCATAAAATTGAAAATACAATATCATGGAATAGTTTTGAAAAGAGCGACAATTTTAGAGGAAAAATAACAGGAATAAATTCCTCATCTGATTCAGATCTTTTACAATATGATGTTTTTGCAAAAATGGTAGGAAGCGGCAAATATAGTCACGAAGCGTTTTTCTGGTTCGTTTCGGAAAACGGAAATATAGAAGCTCACAAAGAAACATTTTCCGGGAATCATATTTTTAGTATGCTTTATTCAAACAAACTTGAATTAGTAAGAGGTTTGTTGTTAGGATTATCGCACTTTAGACCCGACTTAAGAATTCATCCTAAAGCTTTTAGTGTGTATTATATAAATCCTGATACTTTTGCCGTAGAATATGAAAAAAGAAAAGAAGATATTAATTCAGCTCTTTTTATAACGGCACTTGTTATTATAATTACAGTGTTTGTAATGCTTTTTGTTTTCTTTTAATATTAATACATGAGGCCCTCTGTAGTAGTTATGAAAGACAAAAGGATTTAATCTAGCCCCGATAGAGCGGATATCCTTTTATGGTAGGGTTCACCATAAAAGATAGGAGTGAAAGCGGGACTAAACGTTATTAAAGAGACAAAACATTCTGCTTCTTAAACAAATGATTGATAATCAATCTGAATTTATTTTGTAAGTCCAAATATTTGTAGTAATTTTGCAGACCTTTTGGCAGAGAAGAGTTTCCTTTAGGTATCAACCATTTATGTAAAACAACTTCTGTATTTTCTATCGCATGGAGAAACTCGAGAAAAGCAGAATACAAATTTTTTATCAGCATGTCTGAACAATTAAAATCACAAGAAGAGTTTTTAGCAAATTTTAACTGGCATAACTTCCAAGAAGGAATTGATGCAGTAGATGAGAAAAACTTACAAGAGTTTGAAGAACTAGTATCAAAAACTTTCATCGCTACAGATCAAGAAGAAGTAGTTGAAGGAGTTGTTGTTAGAATTACAGATAGAGACGTTATCGTTGATATCAATGCTAAATCTGAAGGTGTTATTTCTTTAAACGAATTCCGTTACAACCCAAACTTAAAAGTAGGTGACAAAGTAGAAGTATTAATCGACATCCGTGAGGATAAAACAGGTCAATTAGTATTATCTCACAGAAAAGCACGTACTATCAAATCTTGGGATAGAGTTATTGCAGCTAATGAAACTGGAGAAATCGTTAACGGTTTTGTTAAATGTAGAACTAAAGGAGGTATGATCGTTGACGTATTCGGTATCGAGGCGTTCTTACCAGGATCTCAAATTGACGTTAAGCCAATTAGAGACTACGATGTATATGTAAACAAAATGATGGAATTCAAAGTGGTAAAAATCAACCACGAATTCAAAAACGTAGTTGTATCTCATAAAGCGCTTATCGAGGCTGATATTGAAGTACAGAAAAAAGAGATCATCGGTCAATTACAAAAAGGACAAGTATTAGAAGGTGTTGTTAAAAACATTACTTCTTATGGTGTGTTCATTGACTTAGGTGGTGTTGACGGATTAATTCACATTACTGACCTTTCTTGGAGCAGAATTAACCACCCAAGTGAAGTTCTTGAATTAGACCAAAAATTAAACGTTGTAATCCTTGATTTCGATGATGAGAAAACAAGAATTCAATTAGGATTGAAACAATTAAACGCTCACCCATGGGATGCTTTAGATGCTAACTTAACTGTTGGTGATAAAGTTAAAGGTAAAGTAGTTGTAATCGCTGATTACGGTGCATTTATCGAAGTTGCTGAAGGTGTTGAAGGTTTAATCCACGTTTCTGAAATGTCATGGTCAACTCACTTACGTTCTGCTCAGGACTTCGTGAAAGTTGGAGATGTTGTTGAAGCAGTTATCTTAACTCTAGACAGAGAAGATCGTAAGATGTCATTAGGTATCAAACAATTGACTCAAGATCCATGGACTGACATTACTTCTAAATACCCAGTAGGTTCTAAACATACAGGTATCGTTAGAAACTTCACAAACTTTGGTATTTTCGTAGAATTAGAAGAAGGAATTGATGGATTAATCTACATCTCTGACTTATCTTGGACTAAGAAAATTAAACACCCATCTGAGTTTGTAAACGTTGGTGAAAAACTTGATGTTGTTGTATTAGAGTTAGATGTTGAAGGACGTAAATTATCTTTAGGTCACAAACAAACTACTGCTAATCCTTGGGATCAGTACGAAGATTCTTTCGCTGTAGGAACTATCCACAACGGTGAGATTTCTGAAATCGTTGACAAAGGAGCTACTGTAGAATTCGGAGATGATATCGTTGCTTTCATTCCTACTCGTCACCTTGAAAAAGAAGACGGAAAGAAATTGAAAAAAGGTGATACAGCTGATTTCAAAGTAATTGAATTCAACAAAGAATTCAAAAGAGTAGTTGCTTCTCACACTGCTATCTTCAGAGAAGAAGAAGAGAAAAACGTGAAAGCTGCTGCTGAAACTACTACATCTGCATCTACAAACGCGCCAGCTGCGACTTTAGGTGACAACAATGATGTATTAGCTGCTTTAAAAGCTAAAATGGAAAAAACTGAGAAAAAATAATTCTTAGATTTTTTATAAATAGAAAGTCCCACAGCAATGTGGGACTTTTTTTGTATTTTAGGTTTCAAGTTTGTTCCGTTTGTCAGTTCTAGCGGAGTCGAGAATCCTTTTGAAAATGATTTTTTTCTATTTTGAAGCTAATAGTTTTTCTTCTTCTGGAGTAAAATCATTTACGATAGCATAAGTGTCTATTTTTGTAATAGCCATTTCATCTAAAATATCTACTAAATTTTTAAAATTAGACTTTTTACTTGGCTTTATAATCACGATAGGTCCATTTTTAGGTTTTCCTACTGAAGCAGAGTATTCAATAATGTTTTTTCTTCTTTTTTCTAATTCTTTACGTATTCCATTTTTTCCAAATTCGATTGTTTTTGGAAGATATTCTGAATAACCAAATAATCCAGAATAGGTTATTATTTTATTATTATCATCAAGTATAATTGTAATTACGCGATTGTCGATGCCCATATGACAGCCGCCACGCCATCCACAAGTGTATGCATTATAATCCGGTAAGCTTAAATCCATAACCTTTGGTTTTCTCAATTCTCCAATAACCATAAAAAATATAATCAGCATAAATGAAACGCTGACCATTGCGGTTAAATCAACTCTAGAACTTAATTTTTTACTTCTGACTTTTTGTGGTAGATTTTTCATAACGGCAGTAATTTAAGTTTGCACTTATTCTGTTTTTAATTTGAAGCTAATAATTTTTCTTCTTCTGGAGTAAAATCATTTACGATAGCATAAGTGTCTATATTGGCAATTTTCATTTCATCCAAAATATCAACTAAATTGCCATAGTTTGAATTTTTGCTGGGTTTTATAATTACAATGACACCACTTTTGTATTTTCCCATCGCAGCCATATAGTTCTGTATTTCTTTTTTCTTAAGAAAAACTTCTTTTTGAATACCGTTTTTTCCAAACTCAATTTCTTTTGTTAAATGAGTAGGATATTCTAATAGACCTGAATATGTAATTATCTTGTCATTTTTATCTAATAAAATTGTATAAAGTCTTGTTGCATCAATACAGCCAGGATGACAATCGTCACAATCCTTGTCTGGTAAACCCAAATCCATAGCCTTATATTTAGACAATTCCCCAACAACCATAAAAAATATAATCAGCAAAAAAGAAACGCTGACCATTGCGGTTAAATCAACTCTTGAACTTAATTTTTTGCTTCTTATTTTTTTAGGTAGATTTTTCATAAAATAATGAATTTATTTACTAAAGTTAAAAATAAATTTAACATATCGACATGATCAAATTTAAAAATAATTAAAAAATAATTTGAGAGTTAAGTCTTTGTTTTACAGTGTTATTTGATGATCTTTTAATATTTATTAAACTTTTTTGAAAATTTAATAAAACCAAAACAACTTTATCCCCGTAAATGAGCTTATAACTTAAAAACATTTATTATGAAAACTAGAAAATTTTTAGCAGCGGCAGTTTTAGCTTTAGGATTTGCATTTACATCAAATGCTCAAAAATCAGTAATGGTTGGTGGAGCAGCTATGTACCCAAATAAAAATATAATTGAAAATGCGGTTAATTCTAAAGACCACACAACACTTGTTGCTGCTGTAAAAGCTGCCGGGTTAGTAGAAACACTTCAAGGTGCTGGGCCATTCACTGTTTTTGCTCCAACTAATGCTGCTTTTGATAAATTACCAAAAGGAACTGTAGAATCATTATTAAAACCTGAAAACAAAAAAACACTTCAAACTATCTTGACCTATCATGTTGTTGCAGGAAAAATGAACGCATCTGATATTGCAAAAGCAATAAAAGAAGGAAAAGGAAAAGCAACTCTAAAAACGGTTAGCGGCGGTACTCTTACAGCGTGGATGAAAGGAAAAGATTTATATATTACAGATGAAAATGGTAATAAATCTAAAGTAACAATTGCAGATGTGAATCAGTCAAATGGTGTTATTCATGTAGTTGATGCAGTATTATTACCAAAAAAATAATAAGATCTCCAAAACAGAATACCTATATTGAAAAAGTCCTGCTTATAAAGCAGGACTTTTTTATTTTTTGGCTGTTAAAGTACTTCCGGCAGAAGCAGTTACAACACAAACAACAGCTAAAATTTCATAAAAACTAAGACTTTCCTGCAGGAAAATAAAAGCACATATAGATGCTGCTGCTGGTTCTAAACTCATTAAAATACTAAAAGTACGCGGAGGAAGCTGTCCTAATGCTTTCATTTCTAAAGTAAACGGAATAGCACTGGATAAAAGAGCCAATGCGACACCCATTCCGAAAAGTTTTGGCGTAAGATTGGCTAATCCGTTTTCAATGAAACCAAAAGGCAATACTAAAATAGCAGCAAACAACATTCCGGTTGACACTGCATGACCATCGTTCATTATTTTTGAAATTTTTCCGCCTAAAACAATATAAGCTGCCCAAAATGCCCCGGCTAAAAGTGCGCATAAAATTCCCAAAGGATCTAAGCGGTCATTTGTCCAGGGTGCAATTAATAAAATACCAATTGCTGCCAATAAAACCCAGCAATAGTCGACTAAACGTTTTGAACCTGCAATGGCTAGCAGCAAAGGACCTACGAACTCTAAAGTAACGGCTAAGCCAATAGGAATTCTTTCGATAGCTAAATAAAAAATCAAATTCATTGCTCCTAAAGACAAACCGTACGGAATTACAATTTTCCATTGATCAGGCGTTATGGCTTTCAAATTAGGTCTGTAAGCCAGTAATAAAATCAGCGCCGAAACACCAATACGTATAGAAGCAGTTCCTGCTGCTCCAATTGCGGGAAAAAGTGTTTTAGCAATTGCAGCGCCGCACTGCACACTAATAATAGCTAATAATACGGCCGGAACAGGAGGGAGTTTAATTTCTTTATTTTTCATAAAAGGGAATACAGAAATATAGATGAGCCCATTTCTGTTAAACAAAAAGATATATTTGATTTAATTGCCTAAAGCTCGTTTGGTAACAAAGGCGCGATAACCAATTATCGCCATCTGCCATTTCTTTGCTTTTGAAATGTCCAGTCCTTGTTTGGTAAAACTAGGCAGCAGAATTTTATTTAATTTGGCTAAAAATTTATACATAGCAGATTTGTTTCTTCAAAGATATAAAAAAAGACTTTGCAGCTGGCAAAGTCTTTTTGGGGTTTAAGGAAGAACTCTTTTACGATTTCTTTTCTGTAATCTTTTTGATTTTATCCAGCATTTCTTTGGCGTTAGTATTGTCTGGATTTAATTCTAATGCTTTTTTATAGTTTTCTTTCGAAATTTCAAATTGATTGTTGTTAAAGAATCCTTCAGCCAGACTGTCAAATGCATTTCCTGATTTTGGATTTTCTTTTGTATTTATTTCAAATACTTTTATTGCATCATTAATTCTGCCGTAATTCATTAAAGTATAACCAATAGCATTTAAGCGAAATTCAAAATCCCATTCAGGATGAATTTTTTTTAAATTGAAATAGTTTTGAGTTGATTTATCAATATCAAGTTTTAAAAAATCCTGAGTTATTTTTTCATCTGCTAATAAATATTCATCCGTAAGACTTGGATCTGCGATTGAAGCCACATGATTAATCACCTGGCTGTGAATGTATAAATTAGAATATTTATGTCCGTTAGATAAAAATATGATAGTCAAATCATTATTGACGAACTTTCTAAAAGCTGTTTCGTTACCGCCGCTGAATCCGTAAGATAAAATTTTGTTCAAAGGTGTAATTTCCCATCCGTACCCAAAACGATCAGTTTGATTACCATATGAAAATGGTTTCCACATAGAATATTTGGTTTCCTTTTTTAGAAAAATATCATTATCCAGATTTTTATTCCATTTTATAAAATTCTGCAATGTAATATTCAGGCCATTAGATGAGTGAGCATCAAAACCGCTGTTTGTTGTACTCTTAGTGTATTTCTTCGTTTCAAAATTATAGTCAACATACCTAAAAGCGCTGTTAGGATGTGCTTCGCCAAAGTTTGATGAAAAATAAACACCAGATTGTATTGATGGAAATTGATTTTGTAAGATATAATCTTCAAAAGTCTGTCCCGTAATTTTTTCAATAATTTTAGCAAGAAACAAATAGTTAGTCTGATTGTAGCGATATTCATTTCCGGTTGCAAACTCCATTGGCTTTTTTGATAAAACCGCAAGTTTTTCAGAATATGGAATTGAAATAGAAATATCATTAAACTTAACGAAATCAGGCAGACCCGAAGAATGCGTCAGTAGATTTTTAATTTTTATATCCTGCCATTCTTTAGGAAGATTTTCTAAATATTTTGAAATAGGATCTTCTAAAGAAAGTTTTCCTTTGTCTATAAGCTGAAATACACCAACATTTGTGATTAGTTTGGTTGTAGAAAAAATTTTAAAAGCAGTGTTTTTATCCACTGCTTTATTATCTTCCAGAGAAGCTTTTCCAAAATACTTTTCATAAATGACTTTTCCGTTTTTTATTACGGCGAGTGCTACACCTGGAATTTCATTTACTTCAATTACTTCTTTTATGTAACTGTCTATTTTTTGTTCTGTTAATTTGTTATTTGTGTTCTGGCCGAAGCTGAAATTTAGAACAAACAGAAACAAGAAAACATTAAATATTTTTTTCATTTATGAAGTTTAGAAGTAAAAATTAAGATTTTCTGTTTTCTTTTTCCCATTCCTTCATATCCTTCTCATGTTGTTTCATGTCTTTGGCATGCTGTTTCATATCTTTTTCATGTTGTTTCATGTCCAATTCATATTGCTTCATGTCTTTTTCATACTGCTTCATGCTTTTTTCGTAATCTTTAGAATCTAGACCATATCTAATTTCTACATCTCTGCTGTATTTTTCCATGTCAAAATTGAATTTTTGCATAGCAACTTCATATTTAGCCATTTGTTTTTCGTAGATAGCTTCTCTTTCAGCCATAATAGCTTCAATTTGATCTCCGTATGCAGTAAGCTGTGGTTCAATAACCTTCATTTTTTTATCAAATTCAGCCATATCTTTTTCAAATTTACTCCAGGCAGCTTTATCATTAATGTTTTTTGGAGCAATTGGTGCTTTAGGCATTTTCGACATATCTACCGGAGAAGGCGGAATTAATCCTGCGGGAAAAGCTGGAGCCGCTGGTGCGATAGGAGCTATAGGAGCAATAGCATCGTCGTCATTCTCGTCAGCTGAATCATTAGTATCTCTTATTGCAACGTCTCTTTTAATTACGATAGGATGCTCAATTTGGTCTGCAGTAACTAAACTAACGCTTTTTGATCCATTTTCATCTGTATTAATTACAACAGAACAGTCTTTTAAGGCTTCTGTACTGTTCATTTCGATAATCTGTACTTTACCGTTATCTTTTACAACTCTGATCTTAATACTTGTAAGCTCATTATTTTTATTTCGTTTGATATTCGAAATTTCAAGATTAATGTTGTGATCGGTTTTTAGTTTTGCCGTCAAATCTTTAAGCTCTTGATCTGTAGTTGATTTTGTAATTTTTATAACTTCTGGATCTTGGTTTTTAGAAGTCAGCGCCGCTTTTTCGCGAAGTTCTTTTTTCTCTTGTGCGATTGTTTTAATTTGGAATGATAGTACAAATAATGCAAGTACAGGCAGTACAGCATAATATTTCCAGTAATTCCATTTTTTTGATTGATTTTTGTTTAACATGACAATTCGTTTTTTGATTAATGATTGATAAAAATGATTGGTGATTGCAACACAAGTTTCATGTGTTGTGATTTTTAAAAGTGTGTATTGGTATGCTTTTTTATCTGATATTTTTTTAGCGGCTTCACTGTCGGCGATGAACTCTAAGTTTTGAAGAATAGCTTTCTTGTACAACCAGATTATTGGGTTGAACCAGAATAAAATACAGAAGATTCTTGAAATTATTACATCAACAGTATGATGTTGATCGCTGTGCACTTTTTCATGTTCCAAAATACTTTCTAATTCTTTTTCGCTGTACATTGATGAGTTGTACACGATATAATCAAAATAGGAGAAAGGAGCAATGTTTTCATTTACATCTACAAATTTGAAATCGGCTTGCTGTTCTATTTTTCTGCCTTTTAAAACAGAATTTAAGCTGTAAAAATCGATCCCAAATTTTATCATAAATGCAGCAAATCCAATACCGTAAATTACCAGAGAAACCAGATTCCAGTTTATTTCAAAAGATTCTTTTTCGGCAGTTTGCGGATGAAAATTTGAAACATATTGAAAATTCGCTGCAGTTGTATACGAAGAAACAGAAACCGGAACCGGATCAATCCAGACAACTTTTGTATAAACTACTAAAGGCAGTACAACTGAAGTAACTAAACCGGCAAGTAAAAACCATCTGCTGCTATTAAAGAAAGTTTCTTTTCGAAGCAGAAAGAAATAAGCAAAGTAAAATAATGCGATTAAACTGCTCGATTTAACTATAAAAATAAAAAGTGCTTCCATAATGATTATTTTTCTTCTTTAGGGTTTTCGATCATAGCCAGAATTTCCCGCAATTCATCTGCCGAAATCTTTTCTTCTTTAGCAAAAAATGAAACCATATTTTTATACGAACTATTGAAATAATTATCAATTGCAGTATTCATATATTTTTTACTGTATGCCTCTAAGGTTACAATGGGATAATATTGATGTGTATTTCCGAAGGCATTATGCGAAACAAAACCTTTTTCTTCGAGATTACGCACAATTGTCGAAAGTGTGTTATAATGCGGCTGATCTTCGGTAATTTCTGCCTGAATCTCTTTTACAAAAGCTTTTTTGAGCTTCCATAAAATATGCATTATTTCTTCTTCTTTGTTGGTTAGTTTTTGCATTTGTTGGTTGTTAAAAGTTAAAGACTTTTATTTTCGGGTTTCAATTTCGATTACGCCATTGGCACCTTTTTCTCCATATTTATCCACTGCATTGGTTCCAGTGTAAACATTTACAGATTTAATGTCTTTTGAATTAATATCGTTATAGTCAAAACCGCTTGGCATTTCTTTTCCATCAACAACAATAAGTTTGTCAGTTTCATTGATGCTTACTTTTGTCCCGTTTGAATAAGAAGCTGTTGAACCTTTTGTAGTAGTAATTACTTTGGTGTCATTATCAGAATTTACTATTACAGTAGTGCTAGTATTTGTGTTAGTATTAGTGTTAGTTTTTGAACTAACATTAGAATTATTGCTTCCATTAGTTTCTGTTTTGGTTTGTAGTTTTTTGCTTATTGCGACTTTAGGTTCGCCGTCAGTTTTAGAATTTTTTATTTCGTCATAAGTCTGAATGCCTACGCTTTTGCTGTCATCTTTATTGGTAGTTACAATAACTGCAAAATCTTTAATAGGACTATTTTCTCCAGTTTGAATTGACTGTGCTGTCTGTTTTCCGTTTTTGATATTAACTTTAAGAGAAGTCAAATCACTGTTAGAATTTCTTTTTATTTCAGAAACTTCAAAATCTACATTGTGGAGTTTTTTCAGTTTCTCCTTAATTTCATTCAAATTTGCATCTGTTGAGTTTTTCTTGATTTTGTAAACATCTACAGACTTAATTTCTCCAGATACTTCCTTTACAGTCTGCTGTTTTTCTTTTGCGATTACTTCAATTTGAAATAATAAAACAAAAGCTGCAAGGGCAGGAATTACCGCATAGTACTTCCATGAATTTCTCTTTTTAGATTGATTTTTGTTTAACATAACTATTCGTTTTTTGATTAATGATTGAAAAAAATGATTGGTAATGGCAACACAATTTTCATGTGTTGTTATTTTTAAAAGTGTATACTGATACGCTTTTTTATCTTCTAATTTTTTAGCGGCTTCTTTGTCTGCAATAAATTCCAGATTTTGAATAATTGCTTTTCTATAAAGCCATATTATGGGATTGAACCAAAAAAGCATACAAAAAGCTCTGGAAATCAAAACATCTACAGTATGATTTTGATCGCTGTGTATTTTTTCGTGTTCAATAATATTTTCTAATTCTGATGCTGTGTACATTGATGAGTTGTACACTATATATTCAAAATAGGAGAAAGGCGCAATATTTTCGTTTGTATCAATAAATTTAAAATCAGCCTGCTGGTAAATCTTTTTTCCTTTTAAAACCGAGTTTAAACTGTAAAAATCAATGGCAAACTTTATTAAAAGCGATATAAATCCAATGCTGTAAGCAAAAAGAATCAAGTAAACCCAATTGATTGTAAATGATGTATTTGACGCAGTTTCAATTGAATTGGTTTGTGAAAAAGTTAAATCAGATATAGAAGCAGGATTTACCCATACTACTTTTGTGTACACAATAAGTGGTAATATTACTGAGGTAATTAAACCAAAAAGTAAAAACCATCTATTGCTGTTAAAAAATGTCTCTTTTCGAAGTAAAAAGTAGTAAGCACAATAAAACATAGTAATTAAACCTGCCGATTTTGCGATATAAATAAATAGTGCTTCCATAATGATTATTTTTTTTCTGTTGGATTTTCGATCATATCTAATATTTCGCGTAACTCTGCTGCAGATATCTTTTCTTCTTTAGCAAAAAACGAAACCATATTTTTATATGAACTGTTAAAATAATTGTCAATAGCAGTTTTCATATATTTTTTGCTGTACGCTTCAAGGGTTACAATAGGATAATATTGGTGCGTATTTCCAAAAGCATTATGCGCCACAAAACCTTTTTCCTCCAGATTTCGAACAATTGTCGAAAGCGTGTTATAATGCGGCTGATCTTCAGTAATTTCTGCCTGAATTTCTTTTACAAAAGCTTTTTTAAGCTTCCATAAAATCTGCATTATCTCTTCTTCTTTGTTGGTTAACTTTTGCATGTTTTCTAATTTTAATTCAAACCTACAACTATTTTTTTAGTTACGCAACTATAAAAATAGTTATTTAACTAAAAATTTCGTTTTAAGCTGAATTTAAAGCATAGAAAAGCAATTCAGAACCAAAGTTAATGATTTGAATAATAATGATTTATGTAAAAATTGGAAATTTATTATTTCTTTTCCTGAAGAAGCGCTTTTTTAATCCAGATGCAGCAAAGTGTTGCAAAGATTCCAATACTTGCCATAAAAAGCCAGTTGATCTGGTAACCAAAATTAGAGATGATTTCGAAACCCACCTTAGAACTAACAATGTGTGCAAGACTAAAACTCATCGTGTATAATGCCATATAACGACCTTCCTGACCACGCGGGGCACGGCTTAATGCAAAGGCATTAGAAAAAGGAAAAGTAAGGATTTCACCAACAGAAATACAAATCATGCTGATAACGAGAATTCCGGCCCAGATGTTAATCATTAATAAAATGAAACTAAAAGCCATTACAAACGATCCTATAATAATGATTCTGATTTTAGGAAAAGCTTTTCTTTCCATAAAACCAACAGTGGGCATTTCTAAAGCAAAAATCAAAAGTCCGTTTAAAGTCATTAACAGCCCCGTCTGCAGTTCGCTTAAACCGTATTTTTCATTATGATATAAAGGCAAAGTTGTAAAAAGCTGAAAGAAAATCATAGCTGTAACAAAACTTACAAATAAGAAAACCCAGAATATTTTATCATGAAAAACTGATTTAGTATTAGAAGCACTTTCGGTTTTATCACTATGATCAGTCTTTTTCTTTTCTTTAACCAGTAAGGCAAAAATGGAAATAGAAAGAATACACGAAGCTCCGTCAACCCAAAACAATCCGGAATATCCCATTCCCATGATAATTAAACCACCAAGAGCAGGACCAGCTGCAAAACCTAAATTAACTGCCAAACGTACTAATGTTAAGGCACGCGTTCTGTTTTCGGGTTTTGCATAAGCGCCCAAAGAAACGAACATTGCAGGACGAAACATATCTGCAATCGCCATTAAAACAAACATAGCGGCACATAAACCCAAAAAAGTAGTAATGTATTGTACAAGAAACATTGAAATTCCGGTTGTAAACAAACTAAAAATCATGATTTTGTAAAATCCAATTTTATCAGAGAGTTTTCCCCCAAGCCAGGAACCCAGCATAGAACCTAAACCAAAAGAAACCATAATCCATCCAACCTGATTATATGAAAAATGAAGATCTTCTTTTAAATATTTAGATAAAAAAGGCAGTACCATTGTACCGGCACGATTTATAAAAGTAATTAAAGTAAGTATCCAAATTTCTCTTGTAAATCCTTTAAAATTATTGATGTAGTGGTTAAAAGCGGTTTTGAGCATTATAATTTAGTGTATTGCTGCAAAGTTAGGAAACTTTGTCACGTAGAACGGTTGTTGCTTTGTTACTTTTAAACTATTTTTGCAGAAAATTTTCCAGATGAAAAAAAGTGTGATCCTAGTTTTGTTATTAGCATTTAATTTTGGTTTCAGCCAAGTGAAATTCAGTCAGAGTGAAGCAGAAAAGTTTCAAAAGCAGATTAACTCAGAATATGCTGATGCTAAGACAAGTCCATTAATGGAAGAAGATTTAAAGACTTTTCAAACTTTAGATTTTTATCCAATAAACGAGAATTTTTTTGTGAATGCAAAGTTTGAAAAAGCAAAAAATGAAAAAGTTTTCGAAATGAAAACTACCGGAACCAGAACGCCAAAATATATAAAATACGGCACCATATTTTTTACTTTAAATGGTACCGAAATGCAGTTGAATGTTTACAGAAACATTGAACTTTCTAAACAAAAAGAGTATAAAGATCATTTATTTCTTCCTTTTTCAGATTTAACCTGCGGGAAGGAAAGTTATATTGGCGGCAGATATATCGATTTGAAAATTCCAAAAGGAGATACAATCGCTGTCGATTTTAATCAGGCATACAATCCGTATTGCGCTTACAACCATAAATATTCTTGTCCGCTTGTTCCTCTTGAAAATGATTTGAAAGTAGAAATTAAAGCAGGAGTAAAGACTTTTCATTAATGGAATTCTTTAATTTTCATACTCATCAATTTACAAATCAATCTACTATACTAGAATTGGTAAATCAATATCCGCAGGAATTTGATGAATCGATTCCGTTTTATTCAATCGGAATTCATCCGTGGTATATTAATGAAGACCAAATTGATTTAGAACTGAAAATTATTGAAGATAAACTGCAAGCCGAAAATTGTCTGGCTGTTGGCGAATGCGGTTTAGATAAACGAATCGGAATTCCGTTAGAACAGCAGATTAAAGTTTTTGAAAAACAATTGGCTCTAGCCGAAAAATATAAGAAACCTGTAGTAATTCATTGTGTTGCTGCTTTTCAGGAAATTACGGCAATTAAAAAGAAATTAAAAATTTCTGTTCCTATGATTATTCACGGTTTTTCTAAAAACAAACAACTTGCAGAACAATTAATTAAAGATGGATTTTATCTTTCGTTTGGGAAATATCTGTTAAAGAACCCCGATTTAAAAACCGTTTTTGAGAGTATTCCAAACGATCGTTTCTTTTTAGAAACCGATACAATTGAAGAAGATATCCAGCAGGTTTATAATATAGCATCAGAATATAAAAAAATAACAATAAAAGAATTACAAGATATTATTTCAAGTAATTATAGAATTGTATTTGAAAGTAAAATATGAAAAGTTTTAACCCGAAACTTGAAACATCAAACCTGAAACAAATAAAAAAATAAAACAACAAAAAATATAATATGGCAGAGTGGACAGAAAGAGCCGAGCTTTTATTTACAAAAGAAGGATTAGAAAATTTGCGTAATGCAAATGTATTAGTAGTAGGTTTAGGCGGTGTTGGATCGTTTGCAGCTGAGTTTTTGGCAAGAGCCGGAGTAGGAAACATGACAATAGTAGATGGCGATGTTGTTGATATTACCAATATTAACAGACAATTGCCTGCTTTGCATTCTACAGTTGGCGAACCAAAAATTAAAATCGTAGGTGATCGTTTAATGGATATTAATCCGGAACTAAAACTAACCCGCGTTCAGGAATTTTTATCGCCCGAAAGAGCTTTTGAAATCGTTTCTCCAGAATTTGATTATGTATTAGATTGTATTGACAGTATTACACCAAAGCTGAATTTAATTATTGCCGCAAAACGTAAAAGAGTTAAAATTATCAGCAGCATGGGAGCAGGAGGAAAAATGCTGGCTTCTAAAGTAAAAGTGGCTGATATTTCGAAAACTATAAACTGTTATTTTTCTAAAACAATTCGTAAACGTTTAAAAGCAGTAAATATTAATAAATTAAAAGTTGTTTTTTCTTCAGAAATTCAAAACGAGAACAGTTTAAAATTAACTGACGGGAAAAACTTCAAAAAATCGTTCTACGGAACAAACAGCTATATGCCGGGATTATTTGGACTTCACGCAGCTGAAACGGTAATTCGTTATTTGATTAATAAATAAAGAGATTAAGATGCTAAGGTTTAAGTAGTAAGGGTTTTGAATTTTAGCATCTTAAAAATAAAAACTTTGCTAGAGTTTAATCTCAAGTAATAAACATTAGAATCTTAGTTTCTCAGAACCTTAGTACCTTTAAAAAATGATTAAAACAGTAATTTTTGATATGGACGGCGTAATTGTCGATACAGAACCCGTTCATCGTTATGCATACTACAAACAATTTTTAGAATTAAATATAGAGGTTCCTGAGGAAATGTACACTTCATTTACAGGATTCTCGACCCGAAATACTTTTCAAACCTTAAAAGGGCATTTCCCAACAATTGAGCATGAGGTTGAAGATTTGATCCAAAGAAAAAGAAACCTTTTTAACGATGCTTTTGACACAAAAAAAGATTTATATCTATTAGATGGTGTCGAAGATTTGATAAAAGATTTATATACAAACGGAATTCAATTGATTCTGGCTTCATCGGCTTCAAAAGTTACAATCGAACGTGTATTTGCAAGATTTAATCTGCATCAGTATTTTTCGCATATTGTAAGCGGAGAAGATTTTCCGCAGTCAAAACCAAATCCTGCTATTTTTATTCATGCTGCTTCATTATCAATTGCGCCAAAAGAGGAATGTATTATAATCGAAGACAGCACAAACGGGGTAAAAGCAGCAAAAGGCGCCGGAATTTATTGTGTGGGTTATAACAGTGATCATTCGTATATGCAGGATCTTTCTGATGCTGATAGGATTATCAATCATTTTAACGAATTAAATGCCGAAAAAATATCACAGCTTAAAGCTTGAATTATATAAAATTTAACATTTGTTAGGTAATTGAATTCGTAATTTTGAAAAAAAACAAATAAACTCTATAATGAAAAAAATACTTATTGCATTAGCTGTTATTTTGGCTCCCTTTGCTGCTGAAGCTCAGGTTAAAACACCGCAGGCGAGTCCAAAAGCATACATCAAACAAACAGTTGGTTTAACCGACGTTGAAGTTACCTATTCAAGACCAGGTGCCAGAGGAAGAGCCGTTTTTGGTAATTTAGTTCCGTTTGGTAAACTTTGGAGAACTGGAGCAAACGAAAATACGATCATTAACTTTAGTGATGATGTTGTAATTGATGGTAAGACTTTAAAGAAAGGAAAATATGCAATTTATACCATTCCTAAAATCGAAAGCTGGGAAGTTATCTTTTATCTTTCTACAGACAACTGGGGACTTCCTGAAAACTGGAACGATCAGTATGTTGTTTTAAGAACTACTGTAAAAGAAGATGCATTACCAACACCAGTTGAGACTTTTACAATTGGAATTAACGGTTTAGATCCAAACTATGCTTATTTAGAAATGGCTTGGGAAAACTCTCATGTAGCTTTAAAATTTGAAGTGCCGACAGCTAAAACTGCTGTAGCAAGTATCGAGAAAACATTAGCAGGACCAACTTGGAATGATTATTACGCATCTGCTCAGTATTTATTTTCTTCAAACGGAAATATCGAAACAGCAAGAACTTATGTTGATAAAGCTTTAGACATGAGTACTGAAAAGCCATATTATGTTACAAGATTAAAATCGTTAATCCAGGCAAAACAAGGCGATAAAAAAGGAGCAGTTGAAACTGCAAAAGCTTCTTTAGCCGCAGCAGAAGCCGCAAACAATCAGGATTACGTAAAAATGAATAAAGACAGTATCTCTGAGTGGAGCAGATAATGTTTAAATCTCAATATTAAAAAAATCCAAATTCCAAATACTTACGAGTTTTGGAATTTGGATTTTTTATTTAGAGTAATTTCTTCAGATTATTTCAAGATTAGCTGCATAAAAACAAGATCAAGCCAATGATCGAATTTATAACCAACTTCACGAATAGTTCCGGTTGCCACAAAACCAAACTTTTCATGAAAAGCGATGCTTCCTGCATTATCAGCGTCGATAGCACCTATCATAACGTGATAACCCTGCTCTTTTGCCAAGCGGATTAATTCGGTTAATAATTTTGATCCTACGCCTTTTCCAATCACATTATCGACAACATAAACAGAATGTTCTACAGTATATTGATAACCTATTTTTTCTCTAAATTGGCCGTAACTTCCAAAACCAACGACTTGGCCGTCTAAATCGGCTACTACAATAGGAAGGTTTTTGGCTTTTTTATCTTCAAACCATTTTGTTTGCACCTCAATAGTCTGAATATCATAACTGTAATTTGCTGTTGTATGCAGAATAGAATGATTTACAATTTCAAGGATTTTCTCTAAATCATTTACAGTCGCAGGTCTAAGTATAACGCTCATTGTTTTGGTTGTTTTGAAAATTCACGTAATTAAAAAACCGTGAAATTCGTGTGTGCTTTTTTAGTTTATTTTGAATTTAATTCGGCGAGTAAAGCATCGACATCTTTTGTATTCCAGCCCATTTCTTTACCAATTGCCTTAGCATCTTTGGCATATTTTAATGCCGATTTTTTATCTTTAATTTTATTATAAAGTTTAGAAACCAATAAAGTTCCATCATAAGAATCATTTAGCTCCAAAGAATGCTGCACCCATGAAATTGACTTTTTTAAACTTTCTTTATCATCAATATGCTTCAGGTAAGTCTGACCTATTTCTTTTAAAAAACTGGCATCGTTCCAAGCCAGTTTTTCAGTATCTTCAAGTGTAACTTTTTTATAGAAATTCCATTTTTCAGTTCGTTCAGCCAGCGTCAAATCATATTTAAAAACAATAGAATCTGTTTTTTGTAATTTGATAGATTTGGCAACTTCTCTCTGTTTGTAATAATTTATCGTGTCTAAATTATCAACCAACGGACGAAGCAATTCATTTACAATACTTTCTATTTTTCTGTCAACTCGATTTTGCGAAGCCACGGCAGCAAATTCTTTTTGATGTTTTAAAACATATTGAAATTCTCTCGAATTAATATCAGTAACACCATTAGCAATTACACGCCAGTTAGTTTCGCTTATTAATTGTTCATCAGATTTTGTCTGAAGATAAATATGTGTAGGAATTGATAATTCAGTTCTGTCTTTTCCTTTCTTTAAAGTATTCAAATAATTAAAAAACTTTGTGGCATTGCCAGTGTCAGCCAAAAATTCTTTTTCTAAATTAGGCAGTTGAAATTTTGGATTTAATGCATAACCTGCTTCGGCTAAAAATTCCGGGGTCTTCATTTCTCCTTTTAAAGCATACAAAAGCGTTTCATTTGAGTCTAAAAATAAAAACGATGGGAGAGAAGTCGTTTTGAACTTGTTTTTAAGAGCCATTCCTTCTTCTTTTTCGATATTCTTCCAGACACACACATAATTCTTATTCAAGAATTCCATCACTTTTGGATCGCTGAAAACTTCCTTTTTCATTTGATTGCAATGCGGACACCAATCAGCATACAACATAACAAAAACAGGTTTGCCTTCCGTTTTGGCATTTTCTAATGCTGTTTTGTATGATATTCCTTCAACTGAAAATTGATTTTGTGCTTGTACGGCTTGTAGTGAAACAAAAAGAAAAAGTAAATATAAAAAACGCATAAGGTGTTTATTTTAGTAGAGAAAATTCTGTTTTACAAATATATTCTCTTTTTCTAAAAACAGTCTTAATATCTTCCTAATATATAAGTTAAATGAGACATGAAGTTTGTAACTTTGTAATTGCAAAAGGAAATTTTTAAGTACTAAATTTTCTCAAAATATTATACACCATTTAGAATGATTTACCCCAAAATAGCGCTTGCACAAAGCATTATCGAAATTTGTTCAGCAAAAGGAATTTACAATATAATAATTTCTCCAGGTTCGCGAAACGCACCTTTGACTATTGGTTTCGCACAAAATCCAAATTTTAAATGTTACAGTATTGCCGATGAACGATGCGCTGCATTTTTTGCTTTAGGAATTGCACAGCAAACCCAAAAGCCAGCTGCTGTTGTTTGTACATCAGGATCTGCATTGTTAAACTATTATCCGGCTGTAGCCGAGGCTTTTTACAGTCAGATTCCTTTAATTGTAATTTCAGCAGACCGTCCGCAGAGTAAAATTGATATTGGAGACGGACAAACCATTCGTCAGGAAAATGTCTTTTTAAATCATTCTGTTTTTAATGCCAATTTAACCGAAGATGCTTCTGTAGAAAATGATTTAAAAATCAATAAAGCTATAGAAACCGCTATTCTTCAAAAAGGGCCGGTTCATATTAATGCACCTTTTGAAGAACCTTTATACGAAACAGTTTCAGAGCTTTCGGTTGAGCCTAAAATTACCAATCTGGAAGAATTCCTCGAAACAAAAATCATCGAAAACGAAGATGAAATTGTTTCAATCTGGAACTCATCCAAAAGAAAATTAATCCTCATTGGAGGAATAAACGAAGCCAATTCGATCGATGATGCCGTTTTAGAAAACTTTGCCAAAGATCCGTCTATTGTGGTGCTTACAGAAACAACATCAAATCTGCATCACCCAAGTTTTATTAGCAGCATCGACAGCTTAATTACACCTTTTGATGATTCTGATTTTAAAGAATTGGAGCCGGAAGTCTTAATTACTTTTGGAGGGATGATAGTATCGAAAAGAATTAAAGCTTTTCTGCGAAAATACAAACCTGTACATCACTGGCATATAGATACATTACGTGCTTATGATACATTCAATGCTTTAAGTAAACATTTTGTAATGGAACCCAATGATTTTTTCAAAAATCTGCTTCCAAAAACAGAATTTGTTACCAGTAAATATTTTTCAAAAATTGATAAAATTTACGATTTAAGAAAAATCAAAAAGCAGCAATATTTATCTAAAATTGGTTTCTCTGATTTTAAAGTATTTGAAAAAGTAATAGAATCACTTCCAAAAAACAGCCAGCTGCAAATCAGTAACAGTTCAGCCATTCGATATGCACAATTAATTGAAATAGATCCTTCAATAGAAGTTTTCTGCAACAGAGGAACAAGCGGTATAGACGGAAGTACTTCGACTGCTGTTGGCGCAGCCGTTGGAAGTGGTAAACCAAACGTATTTATTACCGGAGATATCAGCTTTTTGTACGACAGCAATGCTTTATGGAACTCTTATATACCAAAGAATTTCAAAATTATATTGATTAATAACGGAGGAGGAGGAATCTTTAGAATTTTGCCCGGGCATCAGGAAAAACCAGTTTTTAATATTTATTTTGAAACTTCGCATCATTTAACAGCAGAGCATTTAGCTAAAATGTACCAATGCAGTTATTTTAAAGCAGATGATTTATCTTCTTTAAATGAAAATTTGGAATTGCTATACAATTCTAATGAAGCACCCGGAATTTTAGAAGTCTTTACGCCAACTTTTGAAAATGATGTTATTCTAAAACAATACTTTAAAGAGCTTGTTTAATAATTTGTAAGTTAAATATTGTTAAAAATTTGTTTCTACTTCTAATATTATTTAGATTTGGTTTTATATAACCAATAATTAAATTTATTATGAGCAAAAGAGAAGAGTTAATTAAAAAGTATGCGGCAGATCTAAAAGATAAATGCGGAGTTACTCCTAATATGGATTTGCTGACAAAAGTAACAATTGGATGCGGGCCGTCAATTTATAATGCCGATGCATCAACAGTAGCAGGAACTCAAGATTCAGAGCTGCATACCGTTAAAAATAATTTTCTTATTAAGAAATTAGGCTTGGCAGACACTCCGGCTTTAGATGAAGCTATTCATTTGGCTTTACAAAAATACGGTACAGCAAATAAACATAAATACAGAGTAGTTATTTACTATTTATTGACCATACATTTTAAAAAAGAAAGTGTTTACAAATAAAAATTAAAGCGTCATTTTTGACGCTTTTTTCTTTTTATAAGATTTAATCTGGAACATTTTCTATTTGCCATTTTCAAACTTCGTACATTTGCACTTTAGAAATTCAGCTGTTAACAGCTTAGAACCTTATTATAATGCTTGAAATAGGAAAATACAACACACTTACTATATTACGTGATACCAAAGTTGGTTTGTTTTTAGGAAAACCTGAAATAGATCCAGAAGGAAATTACGATGTTTTACTTCCAAATAAATACGTTCCAAATGAATTTGAAATAGGCGAAGAACTTGTCGTTTTTGTTTATCTGGATCATGAGCAGCGTCCAGTTGCTACAACACTTGAACCATACATTTTTCTGAATGAATTTGCACTTTTGAGAGTAAATTACATCAATCAGGTTGGTGCTTTTATGGATTGGGGAATGGAGAAAGATATTCTGGTTCCGTTTAAAGAGCAGGCACGTCCTATGGAAAAAGGAAAGCGTTACCTGGTATATTTATATTTAGACGAAAAAACAAACCGTTTAGTTGCTTCAAGCAAAACCAATCAGTTTTTAAATAACGACCATTTAACAGTCGAAAAAGGTGAAGAAGTAGATTTAATTGTATCGCATATTACTGAGCTAGGGATAAATGTAATTATTAACGAAAAACACAAAGGACTTTTATACAAAGATGAAGTTTATGATGATTCGATAAGAACCGGTGACAGAATGCGCGGTTATATTAAAAACATTCGTCCTGATAATAAAATAGACGTTGCACTTCAAGTTCAGGGATATCAAAGTATTGAACCAAATGCAGAAAAAATATTAGATGAATTAAGAGCTAACAGAGGATTCTTGCGTTTAAATGACGATTCTCATCCAGAAGACATTAAAACAGTTTTAAAAATGAGTAAAAAGACTTTTAAAAAGGCTATAGGAGCTTTATATAAAGAAAAACTCATTGAAATTAAGGAAGATGGAATTTATCTTGTAAAAGAAAATTAAAAGTCTTTAATTTTAAATTAAATATATTGTATAACAGGAAAGGCCGCTCATTACAAGCAGCCTTTCCCTTTTTATTCTAGTTTTAAAAAAAATTGTAATTAAAAAAAAACAGAAATAAAATAAATTCGAATTCATCTCATAAGTAAAAGCTTTACGAATTTTAGAAATTACTCTGAAATGGTATGTCTTTAAACGATCAAAACGTTTATATCAAAAGCAAAAATTTAATTTCACGGCTAATCCATTTGGTTTAATAAAATAACTTTTAGAAAGTTTTAGTTAGCATTTTTTCCTCTTTTCGTAATCAATCTTATACTAATTACAAAACAATTCTAGCGTTTAACCTTAGGTGCTACTTTCTCCTTTTTGAAGTTTCAACAAACGAATAAATCATTTGCTCATTACTAACAGGTTTACTAATTAAAACCGTAAAAAAATGAGCGACAAATTTTTTAAATTTTCTCAAAAAAATCATTTTTTAGGTTAATAAATCAGTGAAAGAAAATCAATCTTATATCAACAAAACAACTCGTATCTCGTTGATTTCTAGGGTGTAAAATTACTCATTATTTTTCTAAACTAATGTTAAAAAGTGTTATTTTTTAAATGACTGCACCAATTCTTAACATTGAAACCGTTATTAATGCTGACTAAAACGAAAATCAATAGGTTAAAATGTAAAAAATGCTTTATTTTTACACTATAATTTTTTAAAATAAAAACAAATAGAAATGGATTGGATTACTGCCAGAGAATTTGAAGATATAACCTATAAAAAATGTAACGGAGTTGCCAGAATTGCTTTTAACAGACCAAATGTTAGAAATGCTTTTAGACCCAAAACAACTTCAGAATTATACCAGGCTTTTTACGATGCACAAGAAGATACTTCAATTGGAGTAGTTTTATTGTCTGCAGAAGGTCCATCGACAAAAGACGGTGTTTACTCATTTTGCAGCGGAGGCGACCAAAACGCACGCGGTCATCAGGGATATGTAGGTGATGACGGACAGCATCGTTTAAATATTTTAGAAGTACAGCGATTAATACGCTTTATGCCAAAAGTAGTTATTGCTGTTGTTCCGGGCTGGGCAGTTGGCGGCGGACATAGTTTGCATGTAGTTTGCGACATGACTTTGGCAAGTAAAGAACACGCTATTTTTAAGCAGACAGATGCTGATGTTACAAGTTTTGACGGCGGTTACGGATCGGCTTATCTTGCTAAAATGGTAGGACAGAAAAAAGCACGTGAAATCTTCTTTTTAGGACGTAATTATTCTGCTCAGGAAGCTTTTGAAATGGGAATGGTTAATGCTGTAATTCCGCATGATGAATTAGAAGCAACTGCTTATGAATGGGCACAGGAAATTCTTCAAAAATCACCGACTTCTATAAAAATGCTGAAATTCGCCATGAATTTAACCGACGACGGAATGGTAGGACAGCAGGTTTTTGCCGGCGAAGCGACTCGTTTGGCTTATATGACCGAAGAAGCAAAAGAAGGAAGAAATGCTTTTT
Organism: Flavobacterium sp. KACC 22758; assembly: GCF_028736135.1. Taxonomy (NCBI): domain Bacteria; kingdom Pseudomonadati; phylum Bacteroidota; class Flavobacteriia; order Flavobacteriales; family Flavobacteriaceae; genus Flavobacterium; species Flavobacterium sp. KACC 22758. The sequence continues at coordinate 2,814,242 of NZ_CP117878.1, read as the reverse complement.
TGGAAAAAAGAAAACCAAACTTTGGAGAAAATAAATGGTTACCATAAATAGTTTAAATTTTAGATTGCAGCTTTTAGATTTTTGAATTTAAAACTGACATCTAGACTTTAGATTAAAAAACAATATTATTATTTAGATTACAGATTTTAGATTTTTAAACTTAAAAGAATCCTACAATCTAAAATCTAAATTCAAAAATCTAAAATTAAAACATGAAACACTGGATTGAAGCCGCAAGACTGCGCACATTGCCATTATCAGTTTCCGGAATTATAGTTGGAAGTATTTATGCACTTTCAAATCCAACAGAAACAATCAATACACCAACTGAAGTTTTCAGCTGGAAAATTTTTGGTTTCGCACTTTTAACAACACTTGGTTTACAGGTTTTATCCAATTTTGCCAATGACTACGGCGATGGTGTAAAAGGCACAGATAATGCTGACCGAGTAGGGCCGCAGCGCGCTATTCAAAGTGGTATTATTACACCGCAGGCTATGAAAAAAGCCATAATACTAACTTCTGTATTGACTTTATTATCAGCAGTTATCCTAATTTATTTTGCCTTTGGAAAAGACAATTTCGGGTATTCGATATTTTTCCTTTTGCTGGGAATTGCTGCTATTGTCTCAGCTATTCGTTACACTGTTGGAAACTCAGCTTACGGATATAAAGGATTTGGAGACTTATTTGTTTTTATTTTCTTTGGCCTTGTTAGTACTTTAGGTGTTAATTTTTTATACGCCAAAGAAGTTGATCCTTTGTTAATTCTTCCGGCAGTTTCAATAGGTTTATTAAGCGTAGGTGTTTTAAACCTAAACAATATGCGCGACGAAGAGTCTGACAGAAAATCAGGTAAAAACACAATTGTAGTGCAAATGGGCGGTGCAAAAGCAAAAAAATACCATTATTTTTTAATTGTTACAGCAATGCTTTTGGTGGTAATTTTTGCCATTTTGAGCGATTACCGTTTCGATCAGTATTTGTTTTTAGTTGCTTATATTCCTTTAACTAAACATTTAATTACAGTTTATAAAAACCAAAATCCTAAGCTTTTAGATCCAGAATTAAAAAAACTGGCGCTAAGTACATTTTTGCTTTCTATACTATTAACTGTCTGCATGATTTCATTAATAGCAGATATTTTTGTTAATCTTTTCTTAGGCGGAAGATAAAAATCAAGTTCAATTTAAAATTAAATAAAATGAAAATAACATTCTACGGACACGCCTCTTTAGCGATTGAAGTTGGAGGGAAACACATTATTGTCGATCCTTTTATTACAGGAAATCCACAGGCGGCAGCCATCGATATAAATACATTAAAAGCTGATTATATTTTATTGACTCATGCACATGGTGATCATGTTTTAGATGTTGAAACAATTGCAAAAAATACAAATGCAGTTATTGTTTCAAATGCTGAAATTGCAAGCTATTATGCTAAAAAAGGCTTTAATTCACATCCAATGAATCATGGCGGAAGCTGGAAATTCGATTTTGGAAAAGTAAAATACGTTAATGCAATTCACTCAAGTTCTTTTCCTGACGGAACATACGGAGGAAATCCTGGAGGTTTTGTTATAGAAGGCGAACACAAAAACATTTATATCGCAGGCGATACAGCGCTTACGTATGACATGAAATTGATTCCGCTTAGAACAAAATTAGATTTAGCTATTCTTCCAATTGGAAATAATTTTACAATGGATGTAGAAGATGCTATCATCGCATCAGACTTTGTTGAATGCGATAAAATCTTAGGATATCACTTTGATACTTTTGGCTATATCGAAATCAATCACGAAGAATCAATTAAAAAATTCTTTGATAAAGGAAAAGATTTGATGCTTTTGGCAATTGGTGAATCTATAGAATTATAATAGTATACATATCGCTTTATAAGAAAGATATTCTCATTTTGTCATTGCTTATGAATGGCAGAATGAGAATAAAAATAAATAGCTATCATTCAGGTTATGAATTTCAAAAGAATATTTTTAATCCTATTAATCGCTTCGGCGTACAATTCTTTTGCTCAAAAAGATGGTTATTGGGATAAAGAGCGTGCCACAACAAAAGAAATTTTAGTTTCTGCCGGAGATCGTATTGTTGTAAAAACAGAAGATCTGCCAGTAGGAACAACTGAAATTGTTTACAGAATTACACTTCTGGATAAAAATCAGCAAATGGCTAATAGTCTGGTTTCCCTTCTAAAATCAATTCCCGATCCTTATGGAATTGGACAAGGCTCTGCAGGAGCTGTTTTCTTAATGTCTAATATTTCCGGAGACGATCAATGCACTTATTCGCTTTTTACTTCCAGCGAAAGCACTAAAAAATATATAACCGACGGAAAAGTTGACAATGCCTGTTTTTCACAAAAAGAACCAGTAAGCAAAGACGCAAAACGTATTTCATTAGATAAAAATTCTTGTTTAAAAGAAAATACAAAAACAATTTGGTTTGGTTTTGAAAGCAAAAACTGGTTTTTAAGCCAAAAAGTCGTTTTAGAAGTTGTGCCATGGGTTGATGTAAAATTGAATCGAGGCTGGAATCAGGATAACAAAAATGAAATTATCAGTCTTTGCAAAACCTCTACAATGGCGCAGAAAATGGCCAATTCTGATGATTTTTGTGTTTGTATTTTAGAGAAAATCATGAAACAATATCGTTATTCTGAATTTCAAAAACTACTTGCCGTTGAAAAAACAAAAGTCTATAAGGACTTTGGAAATGCGTGTTATAAAGATGCCGACATTTCTAAAAACGTGTATAATGATTTAAGGAATCAGGTTTCAGGTTTAATAAAACAGCAAAAATACAATGAAGCAATTCCAAAATTGAGTACTATTATCAACGACGGAAAAGCAACAGCATTAGATTACAATTCAATTGGTTACTGCTATATTCTAACCAAACAATATGCAAAAGCATTAAAATTTCTGCAAGAAGGTGAAAAGTTAGACGAAACAGAATTACTTATAAAATTGAATTTGGCGCACGTTTATTTGGTGAGTGATAATTACAGCGATGCCAAAGCAATCTATAAAAAATATCAAAATCAAAACGTTACTGACAGCATGAGCTGGAAAGACAAAACAAAATCTGATTTTACTATTTTTGAAAAAGCGGGTTTACCTTCAAAAGACTTCGAAAAAGTTTTAAAACTATACAACTAAGCAGCTAAGAAACTTAGAATCTCAGCATCTAAAAAAAAAATGAAAGCGACTTACCACAAATATATGCTGGAGTTTAAACGTCCGTCTGGCACGTCTCGAGGCATTATGACCGAAAAAGAAACCTGGTTTATTATTCTCGAAGAAAATGGTAAAAAAGGAATAGGCGAGTGTGGTATTCTCCGAAGTTTAAGTGCTGATGACCGTGACGATTATGAAGAAAAACTAAAGTGGACCTGCGAAAATATTCATTTAGGAGAAAAAGCACTTTGGGAATCTTTAATGGAATTTCCATCGATTCAATTTGGAGTCGAAATGGCTTTTTTATCTCTTAAAAGTGAAAATCCATTTTTACTTTTTCCTTCTGATTTCACAAACAATTCAAAATCAATTGTAATAAATGGCTTGGTCTGGATGGGTGAGCCGGCTTTTATGAAAGAACAAATTGAAGAAAAATTAGCCGCAGGTTTTAACTGTATTAAACTTAAAATTGGTGCGATTGATTTTCAAAAAGAATTAGAATTATTAGCTTTCATCCGCAGTCATTTTTCTCCCGAAGAAATCGAAATTCGTGTAGATGCAAATGGAGCTTTTGCTTTTAATGAAGCTTTAGATAAATTAAACCAATTATATAAATTTCAGCTGCATAGTATAGAACAGCCAATTAAAAAAGGAAACATCCAGGCAATGGCTGATTTATGTAAAATTACTCCGTTTCCAATAGCTTTGGATGAAGAATTAATCGGTATATTTTCATTTGAAGACAAAGAAAAATTATTGCAGGAAATCATGCCTCAGTATATTATTTTAAAACCAAGTTTTATTGGTGGTTTTAGAGGAACGCTGGAATGGATTACATTGGCAGAAAAATACAATATTGGCTGGTGGATTACTTCTGCATTAGAGAGCAATATAGGTTTAAATGCCATTGCACAATGGACTTATACTCTAAATTCTAAAATGCCTCAAGGACTGGGAACCGGAGCACTTTATACCAATAATTTTGATTGTCCGCTCGAAGTTTCAAAAGGACAGTTATGGTACAGCGAATCTCAAAAATGGGATTCGGAAATTTTCAAAAAGGTACAGAGTAACAAAGGTACAGAGTAACAAAGGTGCAACCTTTGCCACTCTGCACCTCTGAACCTTTTTTTTACTCTTTCCCTCCAAGAAGACTTTCCTGCCAATCTTTTAATTCCTGCCATTTTCCTTCAAAAGCTAACAAAGCTTGTTTTGCCCATGTGCTGGGATTATGAATAGCATAATTTTCACCTCCGGCATTTAAAATTGACTGCAGTTTTTCTGTTGAAGACTGTGAAAGATCATACCAGGTTTTAATTCCTGATTCATTCAATAAAGCTTCTATTTTTGGCCCAATTCCTTCCACAATTTTCAAATCATCTTGTTTAATTTTTTTACCTAAAATGCCGGCAGCTAAAGAACTATCAAAAACAGCTGTTGGAAGATCAGCCACAAATGATTTAGGTATTGAAGCAGAAGCCTTAGCGTGTGCCGCAGCTAAATCTGCTTCTAAAGAAGAAATTTTTGCATTCAAATTCTTTGTATTTGCTTTACAGGCATCTAAATCTGCTTGTAAAGATGCAGTAAGTGAGTCATCTCCTTTTGAATTCAATTTTCCAAGCAGGTAACCTAAAATCCCACAGATTAAACCCACTATAATTGGTATTAAGATACATGGTAAATTCATAATAGTATATTTTTAATTATTTGATTGTAATTACAGTTCTTCGATTACTTGCTTTTCCTTCAGCAGTTGTATTATCACCCGCTGGTTCATCAGGGCCTTTTGATTCAGTTTCGATTCTCGAAGCTTCAATACCATTTTTAATTAAATAGTTTTTAGTAAAATCAGCTCGTTTTTGTGCCAGAACAATATTTGATTCTCTATTTCCCACATTATCACTGTGTCCGATAATTAAAACAGAAGCATTTTTTACATTTTCTAAATATTTAGAAATATCAGATACTTTCTGTTTTTCATCATTAGTTAAATTAAAACTGGATTTATTAGTATTGAAATGAAGCGTCAGCGGATCAGCGTTGATTTTATCTTTTAAGGCAGACCATTCATCAGTAACCGACGAAGTCGTATCGGCAGTTTCAAATTTGTATTCAACAGGTCCAATTAAGGTATCGGCATTTGTTTCCCAGCTGTTTATGATTTTTCCTTCAGTATCTAATTGAGAAGATGCTAACCCTTTGGAAACAAAGTAATTCTTAACATCATTTGCCCTTGCGAGACCAAGATTTTCAAATTTGGTAGTATTCGTTTCATCAGATGTTGCGTAACCTGTAATTGTTACTTTTTGTTTAGGATTTGAAACTAAAAAAGTTTTAAGATTTTCGATTCCAATTGAAATTGAGTCACTTATTGGCTGAATCAAGGCAGAATTATTTTTTAAGAATTTAAAATTATCATTTGTTTGATATTCAAATCCGGAGCCATTAAGTACAAAAGGGACAAAATTTTCGTTCTTAATTACCGTTGGAGGTGCTTTTTCGGGACCAGCCTTCGGTTCGGTCACAGCGCAATTGCAGCAAAACTTTATGTACAAAAAAGTACCTAAAATTATGGTGAGAGCAATGCCTAATAGGTAAAGTGCTTTTTTAGACATAAGTAAATAAATTAAGATTCAACCAAATTTAGCGAAAATAAAAACACGCAACATATTAATAATCAGATTAATTGGTTGCATTTTATACTTGTAAAAGTTTAAATTGAAACCAATTAAAAAATTTAGATTTTATTAAACCCAATATTCTGACTGAATTAAATTGAGTAACTTGCAGTAAAATAAATTTAGAATAAAAATGCTCGAAATAGAAAGAAAGTTTCTTGTAAAATCTGATGATTTTAAAGAACAGGCATTTGCAAAAAATAATATTGCACAAGGTTACTTGAGTTCAGTTCCGGAAAGAACCGTTCGTGTTAGAATTAAAGGCGAAAAAGCTTATTTGACGATAAAAGGAATTGGACATCAAGGCGGTATGTCGCGTTTTGAATGGGAAAATCAAATTCCGCTGGATGAAGCTGCCGAGTTATTAAAATTATGCGAAAAAGGCAAAATTGAAAAAACGCGTTATGAAATTAAATCGGGAAATCATATTTACGAAGTAGATGAATTTTATGGAGAAAATGAAGGTTTAATTATGGCAGAAATTGAACTGCAGTCTGAAACAGAAAATTTCGAAAAACCTGACTGGCTGGGCGAAGAAGTTACAAATGATGAAAGATATTACAATGCTTATTTGAGCAAAAATCCATTTAAAAACTGGAGAAAAGAATAATTTATGACAGATCAATATGATTTAATTATTGTGGGAGGCGGACCAATTGGGCTGGCCTGCGCAATTGAAGCTCAAAAGAAAAACTTACGTTATTTAATTATAGAAAAAGGAGCTATTGTAAATAGTATTTTCAACTATCCGTTATACATGACTTTTTTTTCAACTGCCGAAAGACTTGAAATTGGGGACATTCCATTTAATTGCTTAGCGCCAAAACCTGGACGTCAGGAAGCTTTGGAATATTACCGAAATATTCATCGTTATTTTAATTTCAATATTAATTTATTTGAAAAAGTAACCGAGATAAAAAAAGTCGAAAATTCTCTTTTTGTGGTTTCGACAGATAAAAGTTTGTATCAGTCTAAAAATGTAATCATTGCTACAGGATTTTATGATATTCCAATTTTAATGAATGTAAAAGGGGAGGAATTACCTAAAGTCCGCCATTATTATAAAGAAGCGCATGAATATGCTTTTAGGAATGTTTTGGTTGTTGGCGCCAATAATTCGTCTGTAGATGCGGCTTTGGAATGCTGGAGAAAAGGTGCAAATGTAACGATGGTAATTCGTAAAAACGAAATCAACAGCAGAGTAAAATATTGGGTTAAACCCGATGTTGAAAACCGAATTGCTGAAGGAAGCATTAAAGCGTATTTTGAATCAAATATTACTGAAATTCGCGAAAATGAAGTTGAAATTGAAACTCCAAACGGAAAAGTTACTATTGAAAATGATTTTGTTTTAGCTTTAACAGGATACAAACCAGATTTGAATTTTCTTGAAAATATTGGAATTCAGCTTTCTAATGATGAATTGAAAATACCAGTATATAATCCGGAAACAATGGAAACAAATGTAGAAGGATTATTTCTTGCAGGTGTTGTGTGTGGCGGCATGCAGACGCATAAATGGTTTATAGAAAACTCAAGAATCCATGCAAATATGATTATGGATTACATAACTTCAAAATAATAACCGCGAATTTATTGTATGTATTTTATACATTGTCAGTTCGAGCGAAGACGAGAACAAACGAGCATCTCGGCTTCGCTCGATGTGACAAAATTTAATAATTAGTGAAAATTAGTGAATTTGCGACTAAAACTTAAGAACTGCAAGAAAGCATTGAACAGCCAACTTTAGATCTTGCCCAATCTGGTCGTTTGGCAAACCATTTTTGGTATTCCGGCTGTTCGTCATAAGGTTTTTGCAGTAAACTATAAAGCTCGTTTACCAACGAATAATCTTCTTTATCAGCGGCATCAATCGCTAATTGCGCCATATAATTTCGAAGTACATATTTCGGATTAATTAAGTTCATTTTTTGTAAACGTTCTTCATCTGATAATACTTCTGCATTTAATCTTTCAAGATATACAGAGAACCATTTCTTCCAGGCATCTAAAATTTCTCCTGAAACTTCTTCAATTTTATAAAACGAAAATTGAACTTTTTCAATAGCTTTTTCAACAGAATCTGCTTTTTTGACAGAACTTAAATTTCTAAAAAAGATAGTCATATCAGTTTCTGTTAATTGCAAAACAGCTTCCAGATTATCAATTAAATCATTGTCAGTTTCTGTTGAAGTAAACAGCCCTAATTTATTTAGAAACATTACTTTATAATCTAAAACGAAATCATCCATAAATGATTCTAAGATTTTTTCTAATCCTTCAGTTTCATTAATTAAAGGATAAATAGCATTTGCCAATTGGTATAAATTCCAATGTGCAACTTGCGGCTGATTTCCAAAACGATATCGCTTGTTCTGGCTGTCTGTCGTATTTGGAGTCCAGTTTGGATCGTAATTTTCAAGCCAGCCATAAGGTCCGTAATCAATTGTAATTCCGTGAACCGACATATTATCAGTATTCATAACACCATGAACGAAACCAACTCGCTGCCAATGCAAAATCATTTCACGTGTTGTATCAGCCACTTTTTTAAAGAACTGTAAATACTGCTCTTTGGGTTCGCCTGTAATTTCAGGGAAATAATGTTTGATCGTATATTCTACAAATTGTTTTAAGTTTTTAAGCTCATTTCGGGCAGCCAGCATTTCAAAACTTCCAAAGCGAATAAACGAAGGAGCAACGCGGCAAACAACAGCACCTTTTTCATAGGCAGGATTGCCATTATATAAAATATCACGCAAAACCTGATCTCCGGAAAGTATTAATGAAAGTGATCGGGTAGTGGGAACACCTAGATGATGCATGGCTTCGGCACATAAATATTCTCGTATTGAAGAACGCAAAACAGCTAAACCGTCAGCAGTTCTGGAATAGGGAGTCTTTCCTGCACCTTTTAATTGAAGCGTATAAAACGTATTGTTATTTTCAACCTCAGTTAAATTGATTGCGCGGCCGTCTCCTAACTGTCCGGCCCAATTACCAAACTGATGTCCGGCATAACACATCGCATACGGCTGCGTTTCAGGAAGAATTTCTTTTCCTGAAAAAACATTCAAAAATTCTTCAGATTGGATTTCTTCTTTTGAAATACCAACTAATGCTGCTGTTTCTTCAGAAGCGTGAATTAGTTTTGGATTTGAAGGTTTTGTTGGATTTACATACGAAAACGCCGTATTCTTAACCTGACGAGTTTCATTTGTTAAGTCAGGATCTGCAGGTAATTCGGCAGTAAATCGATTATTTATTTTTAAATTTTTCATTTGAGTTTCTGTTCAGCCCACAGATCAGACAGGTTAAAAACTGATCAAACAGATCTATTTAAATCTATAATCTGTCTTCTATTTGCATAAAAAAAAAGAAATCCGTTTAATCTGTGTAATCTGTGGTCTATTCTTTTTAGCTGATCAATTTATCAGCGTACATTTTTTTTAGTTTTTGAACCTTTGGATCGATTACAAACTGGCAGTAACCAGCTTCCTGATTGTTATTGTAATAGTTTTGATGATAATCTTCGGCTTCATAAAACACTTCAAACGGTTTTAACTGCGTTACAATTTGATCATCATAAACTGGCTGTACTTCTTCAAATACTTTTTCAGCAATTTCTTTTTGTGCTTCATCATGATATAAAATGATAGAGCGGTATTGCGTTCCGCTGTCGCCTCCCTGACGATTTAAAGTTGTAGGGTCGTGGCTTGTCATAAAAACAGTAAGCAAATCATGATATGAAATTATGTCAGAGTCAAACGTAACCTGAATAACTTCTGCATGTCCCGTTCTTCCTGTGCATACCTCACGATAAGCCGGATTTTTTATAAAACCGTCTGAATAACCAGACTTTATTGTTTCAACTCCTTTTAAACGCTGAATTACAGCTTCTACACACCAAAAACATCCACCACCAAAAGTGGCTGTTGATAAATTTCCCATAAATGTAATGTTTAAGTTTACATGCCCTATTAATCCGATAGAATATTGTGATAATTTATCTAAAAAACATCCTTTTAACTAAAGATACCAAAAGTTTATTCAATATTTAAAGTTTATAATTGATAAATTCTCAATATTGTAAAAAAGCAATATATTTGCAGTCAAACACAGGCACAACAAATGAATACCAAAAATAGTACCATCAGTCTAGAAACTTATTTTCAGGAATTTAGACATCATATCGTTGGCATAGATCAGGAATTTATGTCACCTTTTGGCAAAAAAAACATTATTTATACTGATTGGACTGCCAGCGGAAGGCTTTACAGACCAATTGAGGAGAAACTTTTGAACCAATTTGGACCGTTTGTTGCCAATACGCATACTGAAACTACCGTGTCAGGTACTGCCATGACAAAGGCGTACCATCATGCCAGACATATTATAAAACGTCATACAAACGCAAACGAAGATGATGTTTTGATTACAGATGGAACCGGAATGACGGGAGTTATCAATAAATTTCAGCGTATTCTGGGTTTGAAAATTCCTGAAAACCTTAAAAGTTTTACGACTGTTCCGGCAGATAAAAAACCTATTGTTTTTATTTCCCACATGGAGCATCATTCTAATCAAACGTCTTGGTTAGAGACTATTGCAGATGTTGAAATTATTCCATCTTGCGAAAAAGGTTTGTTTTGTTTAGATAATTTAGAGTTACTGCTGCAAAAGTACAGCGACAGAACTATAAAAATTGCTTCTATAACTTCCTGTTCGAATGTTACGGGAATAAAAACTCCTTTTCATGATGCTGCAAAATTAATGCATCAATATAATGGAGTTTGCTTTGTAGATTTTGCCTGCTCTGGTCCTTATGTTGAAATCGATATGCATCCAAAAGATCCAGAATCTTATTTGGACGCGATTTTCTTTTCACCTCATAAATTTCTAGGTGGGCCTGGAACTTCGGGAGTTTTGATTTTCAACAAAAAATTATACAACAATATGATTCCCGATTGTCCTGGAGGAGGAACGGTAAGCTGGACTAATCCTTGGGGCGAACATAAATATATTGACAATATCGAGGATCGCGAAGATGGCGGAACTCCGGGATTTCTTCAGGTTATTAAAACTGCTTTGGCAATTGAGCTGAAAGAAGAAATGGGAATCGAAAACATCCTGGAGCGTGAGCATGAAATTGTAGATTTTGTTTTCAATGAATTGGAACCTGTTGAGAATATTAAAATTTTGGCAGGACAGCATAAAAATCGTTTAGGCGTAATTTCATTTTTTATTGAAGATCTGCATTTTAACTTAGGCGTGAAATTATTAAATGACCGATTTGGAATCCAGACTCGCGGCGGATGCAGCTGTGCAGGAACTTATGGTCATTATTTATTGCACGTAGATCAGGAGACCTCTAATAAACTGGTTAACGAAATTACGATTGGTGATTTAATCAAAAAACCGGGATGGATTAGAATGTCGATTCATCCAACTACAACCAATGAAGAAATTGCTTTTGTATGCGAGAGCATCAAAGATTTAGCTAAAAATCATAAAACCTGGGCTTTAGACTATTCTTACAATAAAAATACAAATGAGTTTGTTCATAAAAATGCAGTTTCGTTTGAAGATGAATTGGTAGAAAGCTGGTTTAAATCTTAACTTTTCAATTTAACTTTAAAGTCCACGAAGTTTAATATAGAAAACCCGACAGGTTTTTAAAACCTGTCGGGTTTGTTGTTTTATTAGAAAGATGTTTTCCAAAAAAAAACTACATAATCAAACGTACGCCGCCAAGATCTGAAACACGATACGAGAATTTGTTTCCGGGAGAACCTATAAACATAAAGTTTTTAGGAATTTTCCATTTCTGAGATAATTCGTCTATAATTTCAGGACCAAAAACGCCTTCAATTTCAAGGTATTCAATATCTATATTGTCGTAAGCACGATCCAGAACTTCTAAATCTTTTACCAAAGCTTCGTTTATAAGGCCGTCATTTTTTACATAAACAATTTTTAGCTTTTTGGTCGTTTCGTTGCCTTCTACATATTGAAGAACTTTGTTTAAAATGGCAATATTATCACCTTTGGTAAAAAAAACAAATTCCTGAGAATTAATTTCGGCACTTAAATTTTGAAGGTAACGATTGCTGAGAATTACCATTTTGCGAAGCGGCTGATAGAAATATTCTAAAATTTCGATAAGCACTTTTATAAGTATAACACGATTGAGCATTATTCCGATGAAAATCAGAGCCGGAACCATGTATTGTAAAAAGGTGTAAAAAGCGTTAATGTTTAATTTCATATTTCCGATAAAAGCGGCAATGATAAAAGAAACGGCAGCAAATACAGCCAATCCGTGCGCACGCTCAGGTCTTGGTAATTTTCGTCTTTTAAATTTAAGAAGCAGATTTCCGATTCCGAATAAAGCCATTACAGCTAAAAATGAAAAAGTATAAACTCCGGCCAAAGATTCTAAATGACCGTTTGTTGCAAAAAGCACTGATATACAAAGAATCAAAAAACTGATTACGATTCTATAATGTGATCCTCTTTTGTTTTGTTTTAAGAAAAAGTTAGGCAGGATTCTGTCAAGAGTCATTCGGTTTAATAATCCTGAGACACCCACAAATGAAGTTAAAACGGCACCGCATAACACCAAAACGGCATCTATAGAAATAAGCCATGCAAGCCATGATCCGCCTGTGGTTTCTCCTAAATGTGCTAAAAGTGATTCTTTGTTTTCTCCAACTTGTGCCAGGGGAATTACGCTTATTAACAAAATTGCAATTACGGGATTAAAAAAACTGACAAGCGCCCACATATTGCGCAGTGTTTTTGGAAAAACGCCCTGCTGCTGTTCTTCTACAAAATTGGCAGAACTTTCAAAACCAGAAATTCCGAGCATTGCAGCTGAAAAACCTAAAAAAAGAGCAGTTTTCAGACTGCCAAAAGCAATAGGTGTTTCCCAATTAATATGAAAAATGTTTAATCCGTGATTTAAAATAAACCAAATCGAAGCGAGAACAAGCAAACTCAAAGTGGCAATATGGGTTACAAAAATGATAACAGCCACAAAAGCAGATTCACCGATTCCGAGGATTGCGAGAAAAGTAAATAAAACTAAAACAATTACTGTGGCAATGGTAACATTTAATCCTTCAAAAATTCCGTGCAGGTAATGCATTCCTTCCGAAGCCGAAATTACTGCTGTTGCCATATAAGACAAAACGGTTAATGTGGCCGCCAGAGATGCTAAACGTTTTGTAGATGTATTTAATAGAACATTGTAAGCTCCTCCGTTTAACGGAATTGCCCCAACAACTTCACCATAAATTTTTCTGAATAAAAATAAAACAACTGCTACAATTAAAAGTGAAATCCAAGCATATTGTCCTGCATACAAAATCGTTAACGCCGATACGTAAAGACAGGATGAACTAATATCGTTTCCGCAGATTGCCGTTGCCTGCAATTGATTTAACTTTTTGTGTATTATTTCTTTCATGTTTTTTATTATTACAACACGATTAATTCAGCACCAAGTAAATTATAATCTACACGAAGGCAGATATTGAAAGCAGACTAAAAATACTTTTAGTATTTGTATATTGGAATACAGAAATTATTTTGATTCCTGAAATTTCTTTAAAGACAGCAATGCCTGCTGCTGGATTTTTTTATGAAAAAAACCTGTCCAGCCCAGTAAATATCCGGTGGTTCCAAAAGCTTGTTTTGACCATTTCCAAACATCAAAACTGTCTGTATGTTTGATAATTAATCCATCTTGAAAAGTAAATTCGGCAGAAATTCTGTTTACTACAGTTCGGTTGGTTTTACTAAAATTATAAGTAGCCACCCATTTTGCAGATCCTGTAAACTCATCAGCTTTAACATCAAAAAATTCAATTTTAATGTTTCCTTTACTTCTGGATAAAAGCATTTCCCACATTTTAGAAACTTGTTCTCCTTTTAATAAACCAAATGCCGGATCAATAAAATGAACTTTTGGATGATAACATTCAGCCATTGTTTTAAAATCAGAATTGGAAAAAGCAGTATAGAACTTTGTAATTAAAGCTTCGTTGGGAGTCATAAATTTGAAATTAGAATATAAATATAAGCTTTATTTTATAAAATGTTTTGTTTATAAAACACTAATTTCTTTAGCCGTGTCGTAACTCTTTTTAGATGTATCGTAAGCCGTTGAAAAATAATTCTTTTTGTTATGTGCGGTAAAATATCCGGTTTCGTTTCCAAAAGTATTTGCGCCGCCGTTTATAATGAATCGAACAGCATAAATGTCATTTTTTTTCAGTTTAGCAAATTCGGCAGGAGTAATGTAATAATAAGATGTTGTTTTTCCATCAGATGATTCTTTTACGTTTTTGTCTACACAAGCAATAACATCGGCGTTAGCCAAATCTACATAAAGTCCGCCGGCAATTCTGGCCTTATCATTTGATGTTGCAATGGTTATTTTTAAAATGCCGCCTTTATCTGTTTTTGCAATCTGAATATTGGTTTCGCCTGTAAAAGCATATTTTTCGCAGATAAATGTATAATCCTGTGTTGCCGGAAATGGCTGAGAACCTTTTACGCTCATGGTCTGCTGCGCATTAACATTTACAAAAGCTGCAATAAACAGTAATAAAAGCAGTGGCATTTTTAATTTCATATAGTTGTACTTTATTGTTCGGCTATTTTGGCATCAAATTTTTCATCCCAGTCCATTGATTTTATGGCAGATATTAAATTTTCTTCGTTTACAAAAACGCGAAGTTCCTTGTTAGCTACTTTTTTACTGTATAAAGCGTGATAACGGTAAATAACTTCGTTTTTAGTTTTATAAACTCCGTCTAATTTCAAATCAATAAAACTTCCATAATATTGTCTAAATCTTGTACAGGTTTTAGTCAATCGTTCTTCTGTCGTATTTTCTCTAACAGACTGAGTAACTTCAGTTTCATTAAAAGGTTTGAACTTTGATGTGTTACAGGTTTCTAAAACTCTTTTTCCTAGTTCATAAGCTTTTCTCTGCTGTTCAGAACTAATTTCGGCATTAGAAACTTTTTTAATTTTTAAATCTTCAGTATCTCTGCTTACAGTTTTAGATTTACATCCAATTAATAATAATAGCAAACATATAATCAATCCCGCTTTCTTCATAATCATTTAAGTTATTTTTAATAATAAGTTAGGGTCGGGGCAATTTTCTATATAAAAATTCAAATCGTTTGTATTGCAGACTCCGGGATAATCGCCCCATTTGTCTTCCATGTTTTTTATAATCTGAAAGTGAACATGGGGTGCATAATCTCCGTTAACAGTTGAATTTCCTAATGCGGCAATTTGGCTGCCTTTTTTAAAAATTGTCCCAACGGTAAGGTTTTCTATACTTTCTAACGATAAATGTCCGTATAAAGTATAAAATTTTTCATTTTCAGCTTCATGTTCTAATATTATAGTAGGTCCATAATCCCCAAGACCTTCGTTGTTTTGAAAACTGTGTACTTTTCCATCCAGCGGTGCTAAAACAGCAGTTCCGGCTTTTGCCCATAAATCAAGCCCTATATGAATATTTCTTTCGGCAATAGAATCGTTTTTAAAAATGGTACTCCTTTTATATAAGTTACGTCCTTCAATGTAGCCGCCATAAGCAACCTCTGCATTATTATCTGCTAAATATCCAAAAATAAAACGCTCAAAATCTTCAGATGTTTCAGGTTTACTTTCGACTAATTCTGTATTAGTTATAGATAAATCTAAAGGAAGATATTTTGAAAAATCAATAGAGGCATCGATAATTTTAGTAGGTGGTAAGGCTTTTAATATAGATTCAAGAGGTTTCATAAAGATAATATTTAAGACTGCTTTTCGATTATTATTAGTTCATTATGCACTTCTATGCGGGGCAGCATTTTTGAAGTAAACAATTTTGGATTTATTTCAGATATATACTTTCTGTTTCTAACATTATGAGCTTCGTCTAAAATCATTGTATTAAATAAAACGAAGCCGTGATCTTTTAAAAGAAAACAAATTCTCTCGCTGAAAAACTTTTCAAACAAAAAGTTAGGCATATTGGTATCTTCAAAAATATCAATAATTATTAAATCATATTTATCTTTAGTTTTTAAAACAAATTCAAAGGCATCATCAATTACAATTTCGAGCTGTTGTATTTCATTTAAGTTAAAATACTGATTGGCGATCTGAATCATGTCGGAATCAATTTCAACACCCGTAATCTTTCCTTTATATTCGATTTCATCAACCAATGTTTTGATTACGCTGCCGCCGGCAACTCCCAGAACCAATATATGATCCATTTCGAGAACTTTATTGTAACCAATATTTCGAAGTCCGTATCTTAATATGCGCTGCAGACTTCCGTAAGAGTAATTAGTGTTTTCAGAATCTAAAACCAGCTCTCCATTTGCCCAGGTAACTTCGATAACTTTGCTTCGGGCCGATTTTTTTTTGAAGATTTTAATTGGATAAAGATAACTGAATAGTTTTTGAATCATTTTGTAATGCTTTTACTCAAAAATACCATTTTAAATCTTTTATTTTGCAAGAAATATCAATTTTAATGAAGAAAAGACTCTATAAATTCATCTTTTATAAGCTAATGGGCTGGAAAATAGTGGGAATAGAAAATGCCGAAGTGAAAAAATGTATATTAATGGTAATGCCTCATACAAGTAACCATGATTTTTATATTGGTTTATTAACCAGAGGAATTTCCGGCCTGCAGATGAATTGGGTTGGAAAGAAAGAATTATTCAAATTTCCGTTTGGATATTATTTTAGAAATGTTGGCGGTGAACCAATTGACCGCACGGGCGGATTAAATAAAGTAGATTCTATCGCTGCTATTTTTGATCGTAAAGAAGTTTTTCGTTTGGCAGTTGCTCCGGAAGGAACCAGAAAAGGAGTAACCGAAATTAAAACGGGTTTTTATTATATCGCGCTTAAAGCGAATGTGCCAATTGTTCCAGTAGCTTTTGACTGGGGCAAAAAAGAAGTTAATCTTGGAAAGCCATTTTACCCAACAGGGAATTATGAAGCTGATTGGGAAATTTTAAAACAGCATTATAAAGGTGTTTTAGGAAAAATTCCCGGAAACGGAATTCAGATCTAAATTTTGGATATTTTTTATGATTCGTGAGAATCGCTTAAATGAAAAATAATTTTAAAAATTTTCAAATACGCGAAATTTTCGGCTTATGGTACATAAGCCTTAAAAGTTCCGTTTTTGTAGAAAAATACAATTTTCTCAATTTCGTCTTCTTCAAAACTTATATTTGACCTTTTGGGCTCTGCATAATTTTTAACTGGAGTTTTTTCTTCTTCATAATGTAACTGAGAAAACAAATCAATTTCAGAATGATTTTCATTTGATGAAGCAGGGGAGTCTTCACTTTTTAGATCAGATTTAGGTTCAAATTTTAAAGTTTCATTTTCAGATTTAGGAAAATTTCCTTTTCCTAAAAGCATCCAATATAAATCTACTTCTGGAAAAACATCCAGAATTTTCATGACAAAATCAAGACTTGGTTTATTTCTTCCAGACAATAGGTGAGACATACTAGATCGCTGCACGCCAATTTTGTCTGCAAAAGAAGAAGCATTTAGTCCATAATAATCGAGTATTATTTCCAGTCTTTTTACAAAATCATCGATGTTTACCATTGTAAATTATATTTAAAATTTAACCTGTTTACAAATGTAACTAAAAAGATTTGATAATGCAATTTTACAGTTGTAAATACTCTAAATTATACACAAATAAGCCAATAATTACTTTATATAATGATGTATAAATCACTGAAATATAATGTTTTAATTTTTAACACTTAAAGTAATAACAATTGTTAACTGCTTTTTAAAGAAATACTTGAATTTAATCTAAAAACCTGTTTACATTTCTAAATTCAGTTATTTTTTCAATGTTTACAATTGTAAAAATAAAGATGTTTACTTTTGTAAACTAATCAAAACACAATGAATTTAGAAGAATTATTTAACCAATACAAAGAACAATCAATTGAAGGACGTTATCTAACTTTAGATCATATCAAACCTTTATTAGATAAATTAAATACTAATAATGAAGTAAAAGTTATTGGCAAATCTGTTTTAGGAGAACCTATATATAGTTACCAATTTGGGACAGGAAAAACACGTATATATTTATGGTCTCAAATGCACGGTAACGAAAGCACTACAACAAAAGCGCTTTTTGACTTTATTAATGTATTAAACAGCAAATCTGATTTTGCAGTAAAAATGCTTACTACATTTACATTTTATGCCATTCCTATTTTAAATCCTGACGGCGCCAGGCTTTATACTCGCGAGAACGCAAATAAAATTGACTTAAACCGCGATTCTCAAAACCTTACACAGCCGGAAAGTAATGTTCTAAGAGAGGTTTTCGAAGCTTTTAAGCCTGATTTCTGCTTTAATCTTCACGATCAGCGTACAATTTTTGGTGCAGGCGACACAGGAAAGCCTGCAACGGTTTCTTTTTTGGCTCCGTCTTATAATGAGGAAAGGGAAATAAATGAAAACCGCCAAAAAGCTATCAATTTAATTGCCGGAATTAACGATGAATTGCAGAAATATATTCCCGGACAAGTGGGCAGATTTGACGATTCGTTCAATATAAACTGTATAGGAGACACTTTTCAGTTTTTAGGTGTTCCTACTATATTATTTGAAGCAGGCCATTATCCTAACGACTACGATAGGGAAATTACCAGAAAATACATATTTTTCTCACTAATTTCGAGCTTTAAGCTTATAAGCGAAAACGATTTAGTTGTCAATAGAAATTCCGATTATTTGAATATTTCACAAAATAAAGTGGTTTTTTATGATTTTATGTATAAAAATATCAAAATAAATTATGATGGTATCGAAATTATTACGAATTTTGTCGCACAATACAAAGAAGAATTGATTGAAAATAAGATTCATTTTAATGCTTACATAGTCGAGGCAGGCGAATTGGAAAATTATTTTGGTCATTACGAATACGATGGAAGAGGAGCTGTTTATTCTGATGATTATTCTAATATTCCGAAAATGAACCAAAAAGCAGATTTTTATTTAAATAAAAACATTAAATTTGTTAACGGGTTGATAAAAAGTTAATTTTTATGTGAATTTGTTATTTTTTATATATATTTTTATACTTTGTAATAGCAATTAGTAATATTAATTAAAGAATTATGAGTAAATTTCGTTTAGATGAAGTAGATCACCAGATTTTAGATATGTTAATAGACAACACGAGAGTACCGTTTACTGACATTGCAAAAAAACTATTGATTTCTGCTGGTACAGTACACGTTAGAGTAAAAAAGATGGAGGATGCCGGTATCATCATGGGGTCTTCATTAGCCTTAGATTACGATAAATTAGGTTATTCATTTATTGCTTATGTTGGGGTTTTCCTTAACAATACATCACAAACTAAATTTGTACTAGAGCGTATCAATCAAATTCCGTTCGTAACAGTAGCTTCTGTAACGACAGGAAAATTCAATATCTTTTGTAAAATCAGAGCAAAAGATACTAAACACGCAAAAGAAGTTATTTTCATGATTGATGATATCGATGGTGTTTACAGAACTGAAACTATGATTTCATTAGAGGAAAGTATTAACGATAAGAAGCGTTTGATGCATACTATTTTTAAAAATATGTAAAAATTCCTCTTGAATGCTATATTATAAAATATACCTCAAGTTTTTCTTGGGGTTTTTTTATGACTAATTAACCAACCAACTATAACACAATTATGTACACGTTGCCAAAAATAGAACGTTTTAACAAAGACGTTCTTTCTAAATATCACATTTACAATAGTGTTTTCATAACATTACCATTTGATTCTATAGATAACACAGGAGTTTTACTTCCTTTATTTACAGAAACCTGCGAAACGGGATTTAAAAAACAGGAAACACCAAAAGAAATTTTTGATTTCTTTTCAAATAAGTTCCTAAACAATGCTTCAGAAACTGAGAAAATCGATCTTATGTTTCGATTTATTCAATATATTGAGCGTCAGATTGTATTATTTGATGCTATTGAAGATGCAGCTTTTCCTGAAGTTAATAATATGGAAGGGCGCGGCTCTTTGCGAGATATTAAAGAAAAATCAGACGCTAAGGAAAAAGACGATGAACTGGTAGATTTCTTAGAAAGCTTTAATGTCCGCACAGTTTTAACAGCACACCCAACACAATTTTATCCTGGACCGGTACTTGGAATTATAAATGATTTGACAGAAGCAATTCGTCAGAACGATTTATTGCAAATTAAACAATTGCTTGCGCAGCTGGGAAAAACACCTTTTATTCAGCACGAAAAACCAAATCCTTACGACGAAGCGGTAAGTTTAATTTGGTACCTTGAAAATGTATTCTATGCTACTGCCGGAGAAATTGTACATTATCTTCAAAAAAATCTTCACGACGGAAACCCAATCAAGAATCAATTGATAAAACTTGGATTCTGGCCTGGAGGTGACCGCGACGGAAATCCATTTGTTACAACAGAAATTACTCTTAAAGTTGCAGATCGTTTAAGAACTTCAATTTTAAAGTGCTATTATGTTGAAATGAGAAACTTAAAAAGAAAGCTAACTTTCTCAGGTGTAGATACTTTGGTATCTGATCTTGAACATAAGCTTTACCGTTCTGTTTTTTATTCTAAAGGTGAAATTTTCATCACTTTAGATGAATTATTAACGCAGTTGAATACTATTCGTACTATAATTATTGAAAAACATCAATCATTATATCTAGATGAATTAGAAGCACTTTTAGTAAAAATTAATCTATTCGGATTCCATTTTGCTACTTTAGATATTCGTCAGAACAGCAAAATTCATAATGCCGTATTTAAAGATGTTGTGAATTATTATTTGAATTCTGGTTCAGATATTTTTCCTAAGAATTATTATGATTTAACAGAAGATCAAAAAATCGATGTTTTATCAAAAGTACAAGGGAATTTAAATCCTGCCGATTTTGAAAACGAAATTACAAGATCGACTTTAGAATCTGTTCAGGCTATCAAAACGATTCAGGCAAACAATGGTGAAGAAGGCGCTAATCGTTACATTATCAGCAACAATGAAAGTGCTCTGAATGTAATGGAGACTTTTGCAATGATCCGCTTAAACAATTGGGAAAACCCAACTGTTGATATTATCCCGCTTTTTGAATCTGTTGATGACTTACAGAATGCGCACCAAATTATGGAGCAGCTGTATACTAATCCGGAATATTCTAAACATTTAAAATCAAGAGGAAATGAGCAGACAATTATGCTTGGTTTCTCTGATGGAACAAAAGACGGCGGTTATTTAATGGCTAACTGGAGTATTTATCAGGCTAAAATTTCTTTGACTGAAATTTCAAGAAAATACGGAATTAAAGCTATTTTCTTTGACGGACGCGGCGGACCTCCTGCACGAGGCGGTGGAAAAACACATAAATTCTACGCTTCATTAGGACCAAAAATTGAAAATAAAGAAATCCAGATAACAGTTCAGGGACAAACTATTAGTTCTAATTTTGGAACTTTAGATTCTTGCCGTTTTAATATCGAAAACTTATTAAGTGCCGGTGTTACGAATCAGGTATTTGGTAAAGAAAAGAATGAATTATCTGCTCAAGAAACTCAAATCCTGACACAATTAGCTGATTTAGGATATGAGAAGTATTTGAGCTTTAAGAATCACCCAAAATTTATTCCTTATTTGGAAAAAATGAGTACGTTGAAATATTATTCTAAAACAAACATTGGAAGCCGTCCATCAAAAAGAAGTAAATCTGAATCATTAGATTTTGCTGATTTAAGAGCAATTCCGTTTGTGGGTTCTTGGAGTCAGTTAAAACAAAATGTACCAGGATTTTTTGGAGTAGGAACAGCTTTAAAACATTTTGAAGAATCTGGCCAGTGGGACAAAGTAAGTGATTTGTACCACAATTCATTGTTCTTTAAAACCCTGCTTGAAAACAGTATGATGTCATTGGCTAAATCATTTTTACCATTAACAGCTTACATGAGAAAAGATCCTGAGTTTGGTGAATTCTGGCAGATTATCCATGATGAATTCTCTGAAACAAAACGTCTTTTATTGAAAATTGCAGGTCATAAAACCTTAATGGAAAATTATCCTGATGGTATAGCTTCAATTCAAATAAGAGAGCGTATTGTACTGCCATTGTTGACGATACAACAATATGCATTGTCAAAAATAAATGAATTAAACAAAGAGAGTTCTCCAAATGAAGAGCTTATTAAAGTGTACGAGAAAATTGTAACGAGATCTCTTTTTGGAAATACAAATGCAAGTAGAAATTCAGCTTAAATAATAAACAGAAATGAAAACCGTAGAATTATTAGATAATGAATACTCTGGTCATTTTGGCACTTATATCAAAGAAGCCGGCGATGGAATTTTAATTGAAGAATTAGAAATTTCGCTTCATGAGTTTATCAGATTTGTTCAGGATATTCCAATGGATAAATTTGATTATCGTTATGCAGAAGGCAAGTGGACGATTAAAGATATCATTCAGCATGTTATTGATACAGAACGTATTTTTGCATATCGCGCTTTAAGATTTTCAAGAAATGATAAAACGCCTCTGCCAAGTTTTGAGGAAAGTGAATATGCTGACAACACTGATTCTAACAAAAGAAGTATTCAGGATTTATTAACTGAATTTTCTGCCGTAAGACATTCAAATTTATTGTTTTACAAAAGTTTATCTGATGAACAGCTTAAACGAATTGGAACTGCTTCAGGCAACCCAATTTCAGTAAGAGCTTTAGGTTTTGTAATAATCGGCCATGCAAAACATCATCAAAAAGTTTTTAGAGAAAGATATTTGTAAAGCTTGGAGTTAAAACATAAAGTAAACCCGACAGGTTTTAAAACCTGTCGGGTTTGTTATTTAGAAAAGTATGTAATTCAAATTAATTCTGTTTTTTCTCAATAAACGCTAAACCAAAACGGATTTTATCATAAGACATTTTTTCTTCAAAATAATCAAAGTAAGGTTTTAACGCGCTTGGTTTTTCTAATTCAATCTGTGCTTTTTCAATTGCAGCAATTTCTTCATTAGAAACAAACTGGCTTAAATCTAAATCATGACCGTCTGTATATAATTTGGCTAAATGAGAAACAATCGTTGTTTCTCCTAAATTTCGCTGCCCGGCGATTTCTTCAATAGAAAGTCCGTTTTTGAATAATTCTAATGTTTTAGCGTAGGTGCTGTCTTTTTTTTCTTTTTTAACAACCGATTTGTTTCTTTGAAACTCAACAATTGCATTGATAAATTCTGCACCGTATTTTTCGAGTTTTGCTTTTCCAACACCTTCAACAGCCAGAAACTCTTCATCGCTCATTGGTCTTAAGATTTCCATTTGTCTTAAAGATGCATCGCTGAAAATTACATATGCCGGAACTTCTTCTTCTTTAGCAATTTCATAACGTAATTTTCTAAGGGTTTCAAAAAGAGAATTTTTAACAGCCTTTGCTTTCTCTTGTTTTATTTCATTTTTATCAATTACTTTCTTGACAACTGTTGTAAGCTTTACTTTTTCACCTTCAAATAAAACTTTTTTAGCAAAAGGCGTCAATAAAATTTTATTATGCTGGTGGAAGGCAATTTCGCAATATCCTAAATTAATAAGCTGAATTAAATATTGATTCCAGTCGTACCACGAAATATCAGCACCAATTCCGTACGTTTTTAGCTCCTGATAATTTTTTTCGTAGATATACGCGTTTCTCGAGCCTCTTAAAAAATCAACAATTACAGCCAAAGGCTCAGACTCCTGTAATCTTGTAATTGCAGAAAGCGCTTTTTGTGCGAGAATCGTCCCATCGAAAAAAGTTGGCGGATTTTTGCAAATATCACAATTACCGCAATTCTCTGTCACCAATTCACCGAAATAAGAAAGCAGAATCTTTCGCCTGCAGCTTACAGCATCGGCATATTGTTTCATTCGGTCTAATTTGGCAAGCTGCACATCTGCATTCAATCCATCCGAAGCAAATTTTTGAAGCTGAATTACATCTGCATAACTTTCAAATAAAACCGTTTCAGCAGGAAGGCCGTCACGACCCGCACGGCCAATTTCCTGATAATAACCTTCTATGTTTTTAGGAAGATTGTAATGAATTACCCATCGTACATTTGATTTATCAATTCCCATCCCAAATGCAATCGTGGCACATACAACCTGACAATCGTCGTTTATAAATTCATCTTGTGTTTTGGCACGGGTTGTATTGTCTAGACCTGCGTGATAGGCTTTTGCTGCAATTCCGTTTTTTGCTAATTTTTCAGCAAGTTCTTCGGTTGTTTTTCGGCTTAAACAATAGATTATTCCGGATTCATTTGGCTTATTTTCTACAAAGTCAATAATTTGTTTTACCCGGTCTAATGCAGGGCGTACTTCAAGGCTTAAATTTTTTCGGTCAAAAGAAGCTACAAAAGTTTTTGGATTTTTTAAATTGAGCTGTTTTGTAATATCAACACGTGTCGCTTTGTCGGCAGTTGCTGTTAAAGCCAAAACAGGAGTAGAAGGGAAGCGGTTTTTTAAATAACCCAAATTGGTATAAGCCGGCCTGAAATCGTGTCCCCAGGATGAAATACAATGTGCTTCGTCGATTGCGATTAAACTAATAGTTAATTCGCTAAAAATGGTGTCTAAATACGATAAACTTTCAGGCGCAATGTAAACAAGTTTAAAAGTATTCGTTTTTAAATTTTCTATATAATACTGCTGTTCTTCTGAAGATTGGCTGCTGTTGATGTAACAAGCTGAAATACCATTTGATTTTAAACTGTCAACCTGATCTTTCATTAAAGCGATCAGAGGTGAAATTACAATCGTTATTCCTGGCAGTACAAGCGCAGGTAATTGAAAGCATATCGATTTTCCTCCTCCGGTTGGCATAATAGCCAGAGCGTCATTACCAGACAAGACTGTAGTAATGATAGTTTCCTGATTGGGTCTGAATTTTTCAAATCCAAAATTTTCCTTTAGTTTGGCGTGTAGTAGTTCTGAATTCATGCGGCGAATATTTATATCTGGAACTAAATCCAAAATATAAATATAGTATTTTTCTTATAATTAAATAAAATTTTATTTACCAATCTAATTTCATAAAAAAAGGAACCCTAAATGAGTTCCTTAGTTTATTTTAAAACGAATAATTAATCTTCGTCATCTTCATCATCTTCATCGTCAGCGATATCATCTCTATCTCTGTCATCATCGTCATCGTCATCATCGCCGCCGTCAGTATCTGGTTTATCCTGAGTGTCATCATCGTCATCGTCATCAGCTTCATCATCAAGATCAATACCTTTTACTGGTTCGATTGTGTCAACATCAAGATCGATATCGTCATCTTCATCATAATTTTCGATTCTGTCAGCCAGTTTAGTACTGATTTTTACTAAATAAATAGTGTCTTCAGTACGAACTTCAACAGCTTCTACTAATTCGTTTTTAGCGTTTCTAAAACGGATAACATCCGAATCATCATAACCATCAGGAAATTTTTCAACCAAAAGGTTTAAAATTTCATTTGTCAGTTTGGCGTAGTCTACTATAACTCTTTTCATAAAAATATCCTATAAATCTAATAAATATGCAAAAATTAATGGTGCAACGATTGTAGCATCCGACTCAATAATAAATTTAGGGGTTTTAATGTCTAATTTACCCCATGTGATTTTTTCATTTGGAACAGCTCCAGAATATGAACCATAACTAGTGGTTGAATCTGAAATCTGGCAGAAATAGCTCCAGAAAGGAACGTCATGCATTTCCATATCCTGATATAACATTGGTACAACGCAAATTGGGAAATCTCCAGCAATACCACCTCCAATTTGGAAGAATCCAATTCCGTTAGCACTGTTTTTAGAGTACCAGTCAGCAAGGAAAGTCATGTATTCGATACCTGATTTCATTGTTGATGCTTTTAAGTCACCTTTAATCACATAAGAAGCAAAGATGTTACCCATTGTACTGTCTTCCCATCCAGGAACAATAATTGGTAAGTTTTTTTCAGCTGCAGCATACATCCAGCTGTCTTTTAAATCAATTTCGTAGTATTCTTCAAGAACTCCTGATAATAACATTTTATACATGAATTCATGCGGGAAATAACGTTCTCCCTTATCATCAGCATCTTTCCAGATTTTATAGATATGTTTTTGTAAACGTCTAAAAGCCTCATGCTCAGGAATACAAGTATCAGTAACACGATTTAATCCTCTTTCCAGTAAAGCCCATTCGTCTTCTGGGGTCAAATCACGGTAATTAGGAACTCTTTCGTAGTGAGAATGAGCTACTAAATTCATGATGTCTTCTTCTAGATTGGCTCCAGTACATGAAATAATTTGTACTTTATCTTGTCTAATTATTTCAGCGAAAATTTTACCTATTTCGGCTGTACTCATAGCTCCAGCCATACTTACCAACATTTTTGAGCCATTAGCCAGTTGTTGTTCGTATTCTTTGGCTGCATCCACAAGTGAAGCAGAGTTAAAGTGTAAATAATGTTTTTCAATAAACTGACTGATTGGTCCTTTCATTTTGTTTTTGTTTTTTTGTTTTTTTTGAATTAAAAGTTTTTAACCTTTTTACTGTATATGCAAATTAAGAATTTTATAGAAAATAACTTTTTAATTTGCAGATTTTTTTTACAATTTTTTCTTGTAGCCTAAAATCTTTAAAACATCATCAGAAGTCTGCTGCTCAGAGAAAACCTCTGTTGCAAGAATTCCGTTTTCGTCACGATCAATTAAAATATGTTTTGGCTGCGGAATCAAACAGTGGTGTAATCCTCCGTATCCTCCAATAGTTTCCTGATAGGCTCCTGTATTAAAGAAACCAATGTATAATGGCTTTTCCTTATTGTATTTAGGCAGGTAAATTGCGTTCATATTTTGTTCTGAATTGTAATAATCATCACTATCACAAGTTAAACCTCCTAACAAAACCCGCTCGTAAGTATCATTCCAGCGGTTTATAGCCAGCATGATAAAACGTTTATTGATTGCCCAGGTATCAGGCAGAGTAGTGATGAAAGATGAATCGATCATATTCCATTTTTCTCTGTCATTTTGCTGCTTTTGATACAAAATCTGATAAATTGCACCACCGCTTTCTCCTACAGTAAATGAACCAAATTCTGTAAATATATTTGGCACATCAACTTCTGCTTCTTCGCAGGCAATTTTAATTTGATTGATAATTTCATCAATCATATATTGGTAATCATATTCAAATGCAAGCGAGTTTTTAATTGGGAAACCGCCTCCAATGTTCAAACCATCAAGAGTAGGGCATTCCTTTTTAAGCGCAATGTATACTTTAATACATTTTACAAGCTCGTTCCAGTAATATGAAGTATCGTTGATTCCGGTATTAATGAAAAAGTGAAGCATTTTAAGCTCTAATTTGTCATTTTCCTGAATTTGTTTTTTATAAAAAGAAACAATGTTCTTATATCCAATTCCTAATCTTGATGTATAAAACTCAAATTTAGGTTCTTCTTCGGCTGCAATACGAATTCCAATTTTGAATTTACCTTTAATTTCTCCCTGAAGTAAATCCAGCTCTTCATAGTTATCAATAATAGGAATAGTATTTTTATGTCCGTTATTGATTAATCTAGCAATATTTGAAATGTATTCGTCTCTTTTAAAACCGTTACAAATTACATAAGTACTTTTGTTGATTTTACCATTTTCTAATAAATTCTCAACAATATTAACGTCAAATGCTGATGAAGTTTCAATATGAATGTTATTCTTGAAAGCTTCATTCATAATATATTCAAAATGAGAGCTTTTTGTACAATAGCAATAGTAATACTTTGCTTCGTATTTATTTTTTTCCATTGCTTTTCTGAACCAAGATTTTGCCTTGTTGATATTTTCAGAAATTTGCGGCAGGTAAGTAAACTTTAAAGGTGTTCCATATTGTTCTACCAATTTCATCAAATCGATGTTGTGAAACAATAAGTTGTCTTTATTTAGTTTAAACTCTTCTTGCGGGAAATAATATGTTTGGTTTATTAGATCAGAATATTTTGTATTCATTTAGTTTTCAATATTTTAATTTGTTATTTAAATTTAGTAAAAAATCTCGGCTAAATCTTAAATTCAAACTCTAATATTGGCAAATACAATTTGCAGTTTTTCGTGTTCTGCTTTTGAGCATAAGAAAACATCAAAACAAAACGGGCTTTTGCTATTGTAAAAACGGTTCAACATCCTTAGTAAAGAACTATTGAGACGGTTTCTGTAAGAGCTGAATTGTCTTTGTTTATTGTTTGTTTTCATCGAGGCAAATGTAAAAAATAAAATATACCAAAAGCAACGGTTTTGATTAAAAAAAAATTAAGATTTATAATCTTGAAACGCTTCCAGAATTAATTTATTTTCAACCGATTGGTTAATTTTTATTTTTCCGATTCCTTCAATTAATGCAAATTGAATTAAGCCGTATTCATTTTTTTTATCATGAACCAGTAATTCTAGAATAGGATTGATGTCATTTTCTTCAAAAATTACCTGATCATAAATAGACTGAATTGCTGTTTTAATTTCGATATATTCTTCTTTTGAAATTAAATTTTTATGGAGCGAAATGTAACTTTCAAGAATCATTCCAACAGCAATTGCTTCACCGTGAAGTAAAGTTGTTTTGTCTTCGCTTTCTAAAAAGTAACTTTCAATGGCATGTCCTAATGTATGACCAAAATTTAATGCTTTACGAATATTTTTTTCTGTTGGATCCTGAATTACGATTTCGTTTTTAATTTCAACAGAGCGATAAATTAACTCGTCTAATCCGTTATAATCAATAGATGATATATCGAGGAATTCTCTCCAGTATGGAGCATCGTAAATCAAACCATGTTTAAGCATTTCAGCAAGTCCTGAACGCATTTCGCTTTGTGGTAAAGTTTCAAGGTATTGAGTGTCAATTAAAACCATTTGAGGTACATTGATTACACCAATCTGATTTTTGAGGTTTCCTAAATCGACACCGGTTTTTCCTCCAACAGAAGCATCAACCATAGACAATAATGTTGTTGGAATATTTATAAAATCAACACCTCTTTTAAATGTAGAAGCAACAAAGCCTCCTAAATCTGTAACAACTCCGCCGCCCAGATTAATAATAAGAGATTTTCTATCAGCACCAAGCTCAGTTAAAACATGCCATATTTGAATACAGGTTTCAATATTTTTATTGGCTTCACCTGCTTCAAATTCGATAATTTCGATATTTAAATCAGTTTCAATTATAGGAAGAAGCTTAGGAAGGCAATACTCATTTGTTTCAGTATCAACAATGATAAAAATGTTTGAGTATTTATTTTCTTTTAAATGTTTATTTAAGGCTTCGTAAGCATTTTGGTTAAAATGCACGAGATAATTATTTGCTTGTATAGACTGCATAATTTCTTTGGTTAATTGAAAGCGCAAAAATAAAGCATTTTAAGCTAAATAATATTCAAACTTTAAGCCTTATTTGTTTTAAAACGAATGATTCTAAGTAATATTCATTTCTCTTTGAAAAAAGAAGCAGATATTATTTACAACTTTGCAAAATTGATTGATTTACCTGAGAATATTTTTTGTTCTTGGCGATATTAAAATATTTGCAGGCATTTGCTTTATCCTGTTCTCTCAAGTAACATATTCCAATAAAAAATTCTGTTTTTCCATCGTATAGTCCGGGATATTTTAAAGCATTCAATAGGTAACTTATTGCTTTTTTATCCTGTCCGGCTTTATAATAATAAAACCCTATATTTTGTAATGGATATGGACTATTGGGATCTATTTTTAAAGCTTTTTCATAGTATTCCAGTGCTTTATCTAATTTTGATTGAGATTCAAAACTTTGACCTTTTACAAGATAATCCGTTACAAGTAAATCTTTTTTCTTTTTTAATAATGTACTGTCTGCAGGAGATTTGATTAAGCTTTTGTTTATAAAATTCAGTTGTGATTTATAGTTATAACCTGCCGTTTGTAGATTTGACAAGGTTAGATTCAATTCTTCCGGATGGTTTCTATATTTACTAAATAGTGCATGTTCTTTTAAAATTTCTGTAGTGTCTTTCATTTTTGCCGCCATGGCTGCTGATATGGAGTAAATACCGTAATTTACAGGGTATCTGTAAAATGCTTTTTTTACATATATATAAGCGCTGTCAATATTTCCTTTTTCATTAGAAATAACGTGTTTGTAAAAATCGATTCTGCCTAAATATGGGTTGATTTTTGAGGCTCTCAAAAAACATTTTAAGGCCATGCTGTAATTCTTTTCCCGGATATAGTAAATCCCCGCATATTCATAAAATGACTCTGAAGTATTAAAAACATTAGGATATGCCGGCATTCTTCTCATCACTTCGTCACCGTTAAGAGCTCCTTTAGTATTTACGTTTATATTATCTGTTACAATTAAATATTCCAGATTTGATGCTCTATATATTAAAAACGCAGAATAACTGGTAATTAAAGAAACCACAATTAAAGTCAGAGCTATAATCTTAATAGTTTTATTTGAAGTTTGCTGTAAATCTTTGTCTTTAAAATTATTTAGAATAGTAAAGGCCAGAATTAAACTAAAGAAAATAGACATTGTTGGTCTGTACATAGGAAAGTTAAAAAAGGAATCAACTCCATAAACAATAACCAGCATTAAGGTCAAAAGCGCTGTTAATCTTGTATGTGAATCATTTGATTTTAGAACATTTTTTAAATTAATACTGAAAATAAGTATAAAAATGGATAAATAAATCAAGCCATTTATAATTCCTGTTTCTGCAGAAATTTCAATAAAATCATTATGTGCATGAAGGGAAACAATTAAATCGTAAGAAGTAGTTTTTTCATACGGAATAGATTCTATTTGATAATTACCTAATCCAATGCCAAGTATTGGATTTTTTTTAATCATTTCAAAAGCATTTCCCCAAAATGTAAGCCTTGCTTTTGACGAATTATCCTCAGCGTTAATTCTTTGAATTCTGTTTTCTAATGCAACATATCGATTGTTGTCTTTAGATTTTTCAAAAATTGAGTTTGTATACAAAACAGCACATAAAACAGGAACAATCAAGTATATAATTTTTATAAAACCTGGTTTACTGAAAGTGTTTTCTTTAAGCAGATAAACGATATAAATAAAAAATATTAAAAACAGGTTAATTAATGGAGTTCTTGCTCCTGTTAAAAAAATAACTGATACCGCACAGAACAGGGTAACTGTAAAAAATATTTTCTTATAACTATTAAAATGTGTAATCCCCAGTGATAGAAATGGAATTTTAATAGTAAGACTGGCAGCAAGTATATTTATATTTCCCGTATTTCCTTTCATGCCCCAAAGAAGATCGACAATTGAAGTTTTTTTAGGAATGATGAGAAAATTTTGTAATTGCTGCAGCGATTGAAAAAAGGCGCTGATACCAATTATCAATACTATTTTATACAGCAGGTCTAATTTGTCTTTAAGTAGAATAGTGAGATTTATAAAAAGACAAAATACAATTGCTATTTCGGTGAATTTTGTAAAAACTAAAGAAGAATTTGTGGCTGAAAACAATGAAATTCCGCATAAAAAAATAAAAGCCAGATATAATCTAAAAATATAACTGCGTTTTAATAATGAAAAAACAGTATTAGAAAGTACATTAGTGTTAAAGTAAAAATAAATACCAAGGATTAGATTAATAACCGATAAGTAGAGAAATTGCGGATTGATAATTTCCAGACTTTTGAAATATGGAAGAAAATCGATTATAAGTAATGATATAATAAATGAAAGAGTTACAAAATTTGAGATTTTTTTCTTCTCCTTCGTTTCATTAATTATGCGGTCAATTTTTGCGGTACTCATAGCAATATTATATTTTTTGCAAATATATAAAATAAAGTAAATTCCTACTTTATCATAAATACGTAATTATCTTCAATAAGCTTTATAAAAAGTATTAATACTAAATTTCTTTAACATTGATAATTTGTAAAAATTTCACACGATTTCGTAAAGAATATTCAAAACACTCTATATCTTTGCACAAAAACTAAATTTAATGGAAAAAATATTCGATAACACTCA
Organism: Flavobacterium sp. KACC 22758; assembly: GCF_028736135.1. NCBI lineage: Bacteria > Pseudomonadati > Bacteroidota > Flavobacteriia > Flavobacteriales > Flavobacteriaceae > Flavobacterium > Flavobacterium sp. KACC 22758. The sequence goes on along the minus strand of NZ_CP117878.1, from coordinate 2,782,187 downwards.
AGTTGCTTTTTCACTTAAAAGTGACACAGAACTTGACAGGGCTTATTTTCTTTTTAAAATGATTGACAGTGAACCATTAGTAAGAATTGGAACAGCTGTTACCAATTTTGCTATTAAAGCACATCTTCCGGTTGAAGGGTTAATTCGTGCTACTGTTTTTGATCATTTTTGCGGCGGTGTAAACGAAAATGACTGTTTAACTGTAGTTGATAAAATGTTTACAAAAGGCGTTTCATCTGTACTGGATTATTCAGTTGAAGGTAAAGAAGAAGAGGAACAGTTTGATGCTGCTTTAGAAATGACCTTAAAAACTATTGAATTTGCAAAAGAACGTTTAGCGATTCCGTTTGCAGTATTTAAACCTACAGGTTTAGGACGTTTTGAATTGTATGAGAAATTAGGTGAGAAACAAACTTTAAGTCCTGCTGAACAAGAAGAATGGAATAGAGTAGTGGCGCGTTTTGATCAGGTTTGCAGTGAAGCTCATAAAAAAGATGTGGCTTTATTAATTGATGGTGAAGAAAGCTGGATGCAGGATGCTGCTGATGAATTGGTTACGGATATGATGCGTAAGTACAATAAAGAAAAAGCGATTATTTTCAACACACTTCAAATGTACCGTTGGGATCGTTTGGATTATTTAAAAGGACTGCACGAAATCGCTAAAAAAGAAGGTTTCTTTATTGGAATGAAATTAGTTCGTGGTGCTTATATGGAAAAAGAGAACAAGCGTGCAGAAGAAAAAGGGTATGTTTCGCCAATTTGTGTATCAAAAGAGGCTACAGACATAAACTATGATGCTGCTGTTAATTATATGTTAGATCATATCGAAACTATGTCAATTTTTGCAGGAACTCACAACGAATTAAGTTCTTACAAACTTATGGAAAGCATGGCTCAAAAAGGCATTGCTAAAAATGACAACAGAATCTGGTTTGGACAATTATACGGAATGAGCGATAACATCAGCTACAATCTAGCTGAAAATGGTTATAACGTAGCAAAATATCTTCCGTTTGGACCTGTTAAAGATGTTATGCCGTACTTGATTCGCCGTGCTGAGGAAAATACTTCGGTAGCTGGGCAGACAAGCCGTGAATTATCAATGATTAAAGCAGAACGTAAACGCAGAAAAGGGAAATAATTAGTTTTCAGTTTTCTGTCTCAGTTTACAGATTATATAAAAAAAGCTCCAATATTTATTGGAGCTTTTTTTATTCATTTATTTGAGTATTAAACCCGACAGGTTCTTAAAACCTATCAGGTTTGTTGTATTATTTGAATTTAGAATTTATCTAAGAATTACTAAACTGTAAATTGCTTAAGTTTTTATAAATTCCGTTTTCCAGATTTATTAATTCCTGATGTGTTCCTTCTTCTGAGATTTTTCCGTTATCAAGAACTAAGATTTTATCAGCGTTTCTAATTGTCGAAAGACGGTGAGCAATGATAATACTTGTTCTTCCTTCCATTAAGACCTCTAAAGCTTCCTGAACCAGTTTTTCGCTTTCGCTGTCTAAAGATGAAGTTGCTTCGTCTAAAATTAAAATACTTGGGTTTTTAAGCAAAGCTCTTGCAATTGCAATACGCTGGCGCTGTCCGCCTGAAAGTTTAACACCGCGTTCTCCAACTAAAGTTTCAAATTTTTCCGGGAAACCTTCTACAAAATTAAAAGCATTGGCTTGTTTTGCAGCCTGGATAATTTCTTCATCTGTAGCATCCGGTTTTCCGTAAGCGATATTTTCTCTGATAGTTCCTCCAAAAAGAATTACATCCTGAGGAACAATACTCATATTACCACGAAGATCTTCAAGATCATAATCATAAATATTTTTACCATCAACTGTAATTTCTCCCGAAGTAATATCGTAGAATCTCAATAATAGAGAAGAAATAGTTGATTTCCCGGCGCCGCTTGGCCCGACAATGGCAATTTTCTGTCCAAATTCAGCTTTAAAATTAACGTCTTTTAAAACTTGAATTTCCTGACGTGTAGGGTAGCTGAAAGCAACGTTATTAAAGGTAACGTTTCCTTTGATTTTTTCTTTGTTTTGGTTTGAATTTGAGTTGATTTTCTCTGGGTTTTCGTCTAATAATTCAAAAACTCTTTCTGTCGCACCAATCGCTTTTTGGATTTGGGCATATAATTCGGCAATTCCGCCAAAAGAAGCTCCAACAAAAGTAGAATACAATACAAATGAAATTAACTGACCAACGCTCATTTCGCCGGCAATACTTAAACGAACGCCAAACCAAACTACCGCTACGATAGCTCCAAATAAACAGAAAATGATAAATGAAGCAAAATAACCGCGGTATTGACCTCCTTTAATAGCCAGTTTTACAACATCGCTGATTTTACCTTTATAACGTGCAATTTCATACCATTCGTTTGCAAAAGCTTTTACAATACTTATTCCCTGCATTGTTTCTTCTACAATTACCTGACTTTCGGCAACCTGATCTTGTACTTTTTTAGAATATTTTCTAATAAATCTTCCAAAAACTACAGCAGCAATGGCTACTAACGGAACTACAGAAAGCATTAATAAAGTTAATTTTAAACTTTCTGTTGCTAATAAGATTACACCACCAATAATCAATATAAACTGACGCAGGAATTCTGCAATTGTAGTGGTTAAGGTATCCTGAATCTGTGTAATATCAGCGCTGATACGGCTGTTTAATTCTCCAACTCTTTTTTGAGAAAAGAAAGTCATTGGCAGTTTAACCAAATTGGTATACAAAGCCAGACGCAGGTTTGCCAGTGTATTTTCGGTAAAGTTTACGAATAATGACAATCTGAAAAATGAGAAAAAAGACTGTAGAAACAAAATAGCAATTAATCCCAAAGCTATTGTATTTGCTTCGTCGTTGTCTTTGTTTTTAACGCAGTCTACCAGCATTCCCATCAATTTTGGAAAGGCAAGGGCAGTGGCGCCAGTTAAAAGCAGAAAAATTAAGCCAATGAAAAATTTCCATTTATGGTTTCCTGCGTATGTAAATATTGTTTTTGCTTTATTAAGTGAAGTAGCCGTTATTTTTGATTTTGGTAAATCATTTTCTTTATATCGTGCCATTAGAATTTACTATTTTTAGGTATGCAAATGTATAACTAAGTCGAATCACTACAAAGGAATATTAAGAATTAGGAGTCTCAATTTAACTTTTTAACTAAATTATAAGAAATTAGTAAATTTTATTTGTTTTTTAAGAGTCTGAAAAATAGATTTCTAAATAAAAACTTGAAAAAATATTTCATTTTTTTTCAAAATATGCTTGTAAATACAAAATCTAGGTGTAGATTTGCACTCGCAATCACAAACGATAGCAGCCTAGTATAGGGCGATTAGCTCAGCTGGTTCAGAGCACCTCGTTTACACCGAGGGGGTCGGGGGTTCGAACCCCTCATCGCCCACAAAATTCCAAAAACTCTAAAGTCATACGATTTTGGAGTTTTTTGCTTTATATACATTTTATGAATTTTATTGTTTATATCTTATTTAGTGAAAGTAAAAACAAATTCTATATTGGATTTACTTCTAATTTAGAAGAAAGAGTTATTCGTCATAATCAAAAAAGCAAAGGTTTTACTGGAAATGTAAATGATTGGAAAGTAGTTTATACTGAAAACTACGAAACAAAAGAACTTGCACATAAAAGAGAATTACAAATTAAATCCTGGAAAAGCAGAATTAAAATTCAGAAATTAATTGATGATAGAGATTAGCTCAGCTGGTTCAGAGCATTCCGATTTTTCATCGGAAGTGGTCGGGGGTTCGAACCTTCCGATGAAAAATCGGAACAAGCTGTCATCGCCCACAAAATTCCAAAAACTCCAAAGTCATACGATTTTGGAGTTTTTTGCTTTATATACATTTTATGAATTTTATTGTTTATATCTTATTTAGTGAAAGTAAAAACAAATTCTATATTGGATTTACTTCTAATTTAGAAGAAAGAGTTATTCGTCATAATCAAAAAAGCAAAAGTTTTACTGGAAATGTAAATGATTGGAAAGTAGTTTATACTGAAAACTACGAAACAAAAGAACTTGCACATAAAAGAGAATTACAAATTAAATCCTGGAAAAGCAGAATTAAAGTTCAGAAATTAATTGATGATAAAGACTAGCTCAGCTGGTTCAGAGCATTCCGATTTTTCATCGGAAGTAGTCGGGGGTTCGAACCTTCCGATTAAAAATCGGAACAAGCTATCATCACCCACAAAAAACTCCTTAAGAAATTAAGGAGCTTTTTTATATATTTACTTGAGTATTAGAACTGTAAAAGTTTGATAAACAGTATGGAACAAAATATTTTATCTTTTTTTTCTAAAAACACTTGCAAATACAAAATCTAGCTGTATATTTGCACTCGCAATCACAAACGATAGCAGCCTAGTAAAATAGGGCGATTAGCTCAGCTGGTTCAGAGCACCTCGTTTACACCGAGGGGGTCGGGGGTTCGAACCCCTCATCGCCCACAAAAAACTCCTTAAGAAATTAAGGAGTTTTTTTTTAGAAATACTCAACTTCTCTAATTACATCTGGTTTCAAACATATTTTTTTTGCTTCTGAATTCTTTAAAAAATTACTTCAAATCTACTTTTAAAAGCGCTGCGTAAATCTCATTCAAATAAGCCTGCTGTTTTTCATCATCTTTAAAATAGCGCTGGTAAAGGACACTGCAGTCATTTACATCAGCAATATTTTGTTTGTTAAAAGACCAGTCGTCGGTATTTTTTATTGTAATTCCCAAATCATTACTACAGTTCTGCCATAATTCAGAAAATTTCGTTTTCTTATTCTCACTCAATTCATCAAACTTAGCATAAACCGTGTAGCCGCGCATTTCAGAATTAAAAAACTTATTGATCGATGTTATAGGAACACCGCCCCAATTTATGGTTTGTCCGGCAGGAAACTCAATTTCTATAAGCCTTTGTTCACTCATCATTTTATCTTGTTTTCCTTCTAAAAACATACGTTCTTCATACACCAATTTTGTTCCCTTAGGTACTGTTATTTTTTTAACCACCACAGGTTCTGTTGTAATAAAATAAGGGTAATTAGGTGCAGAATTTCCGCCTGTTGGATTCATGTTGCCTATGCATCCAGTTAAAATTAGTGTCAGCAGAGAAGAGAATGTTCTGAAAAGTTTCATAAACGATAATTGTGTATAAAGCGAATATAAGAAATATCTCTATTTCTAATCAATTAAAAATTCAAAAGGATAATTACGCATAAAATGCTTAATTTTAATCTATTAACGATTTTATAAAAAAACAAAATAGTATGAAAACCAGAATAATATGGGCAAATTTAGCCACTAACGATATACAAAAAACAATTCAGTTTTATACTGCTTTGGGCTTTAAACAGAACGGAAAAGAAACAAGCGAATTAGTAAGTTTTGCTTTTGCCGACAGCAATTTTATAATTAACTTTTTTACCGCTAAAAGGTTTGAATGGGCTTTAAAAGGTAAACCGGTCAATACAGAAACTGAAAATGAAATTATCTTTTCGTTATCTGCAGACAGCAGGGAAGAAATCGATTTATGGCTGGAAAAAGTAAAAAAAGCCGGAGGCGTAATTTTCTCTGAACCCGAAGATTTTGAAGTAGGCTATACTTTTGGTTTTACTGATCCAGACGGACATAAATTTAATTTTTTATATTGGCCGGGAATGTAGTTTTTTAAAAACTAATTATTCTCAACCAATTCAATATCCATCGTTTTTATTAAACCATTTTGAAAAGTATAAACGTGTTTTACGAATCCGTCAAATAGTATATTGTCCTCTAAATCCTTTACGTTTTGATTTACTTTTACTTCAAGACTGCCATTTTCTCTTTGATTAAAACCAACTGGGTCAACTTTTGGATTTATTTCAGTCCATTGTCTGGTCCAGTATTTTTTAATTTCATCGTGTCCGCTTATGTAACCGCCTTCCCAGGCTTTAGACCATTGCACATCTGGCTGCATCGTAGATAATGCATTGTCTATTTTTCTTTCATTAAAGGCTGTATAAGCTTTTGCAATTACTTCTTCAAATTGATTTGCCATGATTTGCGGTTTTAATTTGTTCCTGCAACGAATATAAACATTATTTAAGTGCTGTTATTTACTCAACTGTAAACTTTTCATTTTTGCAGTCAATAGTAAGTTTATGATTCAAAAAGATTTTATTTCCAATCATTCCCTGCATTCCTGAACGTTTCATTAAAAAAGTCTGCATTTTAGAAACTCCTTCAATATAAGTTACTTCGGAGATTTTCAATTTTGTTTTTCCAAATAGCATTTCTTTATTGGCTGGAGCCGAAATAACACGCAGTATATTTCCCCATGAATTTCCTTTTTCAGTTCTAATACCGCCGTTTTTCGTTTTATATTTCTGCCATTCTTCTTTATTTACAATCAATTCATAACCGCTTGTACCTGAATCGTAAAGTAATTTTAAATTTTGATTATCAATTTTGGCAGGAAAAAGAAGTTTACGTTTTTTAAATTCAAATTTGAAAGCTTTATTACTAATGTTTTTTTCATTAAAAGAACATGTGTTATTAGCAAAATCAAGTACAACAGTTCGCTTTTCTGCTAAATCGGTTCCAATTGTGCCTATAATGTTTACAACATTTAAGGTTTTAGTATCAACCTTTTTTCCATAATCTAATAATTGAAATTTTTCTGATGAAACAATCAGATTTCCTAATTTAAAATCCAGCGGATTCTCTTTTGATTCCTGATTAAAATGAATTTGTTTAGGAAGTTTTTCCTTAATTGACTGCAATGATTTTTTATAAAATACAGTAACCGGCGAGCCAAGATCGAGCTGCATATAAAATATTTCCTTAACACCTTTTATTTGAACGGGGAGAAGCAGAGCAGAATAAGGATTTTCTGCTTCCGAAACCCATTTTAAAGGAATATTATCAGCGTTTCCGTAAACTTTGAGATAATTTTGAGGAGGACTGAATTTTTTGTCAAAATAAAAATAACCCGCGGTTAATAACAGAATAATAAGGGCAGTAAAAGCCAAAACGATCTTCTTAATTAGTTTCATTACAATTTTTTGATGCAATATTGCGAATTGTAACAGAAACAGACTGTAAAATAGATATGACTTTTATACGTCAATTTTACGACAGCGATTATAAAATATTGTATTTCAGTTTTATATATAAATCTGATTTTTGAGTTAAACTCAATCCGTTTTTAAAAATTATAAATACATTCAAAGTTTTTAAGAGTACCAAAAACACAAGAAACAGAGGAAATTTTATAGCAAATGCTTTTTGAATAAACGGGCTTACCAGCATTAATGTGCCCAAAATAAAAGTATAAATAATTTGAACTGTCAAAATATTTTTTCCCAGTTCTTTTGCTTTTGCTTCTTTTGATTTATAAGTCAAAATGGAAGGAAAAATAATATTCCCAAACGGAATAATAAGAGAAGACAAAGCCGAAAAATTAATAAGTTTAGCGCGTTTAATATCAGAATCTATTTTATCAGCATCCAGAATCAAATCTTCAGGTTTTACTTCAAATGATTCTGCTAATGCTTTAAGAGTAAACCCTTTCAGAATATTTCCGGCTTCTATTCGTTGAATTGTCCGTAATGAAAGCCCAGATTTTTCGGCGAGTTCAGTCTGAGTCAGATGATTTTCTTCTCTCAATATTTGAACCTTTGTTTTCATGCTTAAAATTTTATCTAATTATTTAATACACGGGTTCCCAAAGTTCAATTTTATTGCCTTCAGTGTCCATAATATGAACAAATTTACCATATTCATACGTTTCTATATCATCCAGAACCGTCACGCCGTTTGCTTTTAGTTTTTCTAAAAGTGCTTCAATATTCTGAACACGGTAATTAACCATAAACTCTTTTTTTGACGGCGAGAAATATTCGTCACCTTTTTTAAAAGGACACCATTGTGTTGATTCAATCTGCTCCGGATTCTCAAGATTTCTGTATTCAAAACTTGCCGAACCCCATTCGTTAATTTCTAGCCCTAAGTTTTTGGCATACCATTCTTTAGTTTCTTTTGGATTTTCAAGAAAAAAGAAAATTCCGCCAATTCCTGTCACTTTTGGCGCTGCATCAGATTGATTTTGTGAGTTTTCCATATTTTAGTTTAAATTATCAGGTTCATTTTCTGTTACTAAGATAGAATTATTTTCATCACAAATACCAAATATTTAATCGGCAAATTTTAAAAATGTAAAATCACTTTTCAGCATTTCAATTTCATTTATTCGGGTTTCTTCTTGTGCTTTGCGTGCGTAAAGCTGCATTTGCTGTTCATAATCATAAACCGCTTCTTCTACAGTTCTAAAATCTCTGTTTGTTAGGTTTTCTGATAGAATTAAAGCATCCAGAAGCCCAATATTAGCTCCTTGTCCCGCAAAAGGAGGCATTAAATGCGCTGCATCGCCAATAAGCGTAATAGGTAAGGGACGATTATTTTTCCATTCTTCGACTGATATTTTTTTTGTGGGCAAACCAGTAAAAAATGAAGCAGCTTGAAATAATTGTTTGTAAACGGCGTCCCAATCCTTAAATCTCTCTGAAATAAACTCAATTACAGAGTCAGAATTTTTAAAGTCCAATTCAAGTATTTCAGGCATTTTAAAAATCACATTATAACTCAAAACATTACTGTTCTTAGGGTTTGCAACTAATAAATTTCCATTATTAGAAGTCATTAAAATTTTATCAGAACATAGTTTGTAAAAATCAGGGCATTTTATCTCTGGTTCAGATACTTCGCCTTGTATCATATAAGTTCCTGTAAATTCTACTTCTGCATGAGTAAGATATTTTCTAATAGCAGTCATGCCGCCATTTGCTCCAATAACAAAATCTGCGGTTTCAATTTCGCCATTTTCAAAATGCAAAATCCATTTATTGTTTTGTTCTTCGGCCTTAATCAGCTTTCTATTCCAAACCACAGTATCTTTTTCTAAGCTGTTGATTAGTAATGTTCTTAAATCGTTTCGGTTGATTTCCGGAACGTTATATTGTTCTTCAACCGATGTTTCTTTGCTAAACAATACATTTCCAAGATAATCGGTTATGATTCTTCCCATCGGAATTGCTTTTTTGTAGTATTCCTCAAGCAGTCCCGCTTTTTGCATGGCATCTTGCCCAGAACCTTTGTGTAAATCCAATGTACCGCCCCAGATTCTTGCTTTTGGGTCTTTGTCTCTTTCGTAAACAGTAACATTAATTCCGTTTTGCTGTAATAATCTGGCCATTGTTAAACCAACTGGTCCGGCGCCTATAATGGCTGTTTTTTTATTTGTAAGTAACATAAGTTTTATTCTTTTAATTATGTCACAAAATTGAAAAATAAGGTCTGGATGAAATAGTAAAAATCAGACGTATTTTATTTGTTGAGCTTTTTAATCACCGTAATATCCATAAAACGATCTTCTTTATTTTTGCTGAGTTCTTTTGGAGTTACGCCCGAATATTTCTTGATTTCTTTTATAAAATGATTCTGATCTGTGAAGTTTTGATCAGGAAAAAGATTTCCTTCGCTGATGGGTTTAAATGATGATCCAAAACGAAGAATATTGCAATAAGCCTTAAGGGAAATGCCAAATTGCTGATTAAAGTAACGATTAATTTGACGACCGCTCCAAAACACATTATCAGAAAGTTCCTGAACAGACAAAGAACCTTTTGAAGAATAAATTAAATCAAACAGCTTGGTTTTTCTATTGTCGATATTTTCAATAAAAATCCCTTTAATTATTTGTGTGGCTTTGCTGCAAAAATTTTCAAAAGTATTCAAATCAGTTTCTTCAAACTGCCATATTTTATCTGAAAGATTTTTTCCACCGTTTAAAACGTCTTTAATAGAATTTCCAAACAAATATTCAACAGCCAAAAGCTTAAATCCAATAGAGAACATTTTTGTTGCAACAGGTATATTTATTGCGCTTGGTACCGTATCTAAACCGCGAATTGATATTTCCCAGCCTTGTAAGCCCATATTCATTACAGCAAGATCAACCATTCCGTTTGGCAGTATCGTCGACGGAATATCTTTTCCAGTATTGTTTTCCAGCATCCAAAAGCTGTGTACAAAATGCGAAATAGATGAATCTGGTAAAGCGGATTGAATTAGTAAACTCATTTTCTAAATATCTTATGCAAAATTAATCACTTAGGTTATAAGCTGGAATATTTTTTTGGTTTTAAACCAATATGCTGTTCAAAAACCCTTGAAAAATGGCTTAAATTGGTAAATCCTAACTCATAGCCAACTTCTGAAACAGATAAATGATTTTCCTTTAAAAGCCTTGCTGCTTCCTGCATTCTCATAAACTGATAATATTCAAAAACACCTTTTCCAAAAGTCTGTTTGAATAATTTTCGAAGTTTTGGCTCGCTCATTCCGGCTTCTTTGGCTAATGAAGCGATATCAGGTGCTTTATCAAGATTGGACTGTAAATGGTACTTTATGGCATAAAGTGATTTGATGTCTTTAATATGAATGCCACTTGCAGGAGTTTCGTCCCTCTGCAATAACAAAGCGAAAATATGACATAAAAGTTCTTCGCATTTGAGCTTATTATAATGATTTTCTAAACTTTCAGGAATCAATTGGTGAATCATTTCACTTGCTGTTGTGACCATTGCAGGAGAAATTCCGGTTTCATAAACAAAAGTATCTTTAGAAGTAAGGATGCTTGAAATAACAGGATGATGCAGTGCGCCAAATCGCTGCTGTAAATATTCTCTGGATGCCGAAATTGTTATGCTTTTAAAAAAAGTATTTTGAGGCATTGCAATTACAGACGAAACAGACTGCATACAGATAAAAACATTGGGCTGTTCTGGAGAGAGTTTTTCTTTTTGCTGCAAAGAAGTATCAAAAATACCGCTTAGAAAAAATATTACATTTTCTTGTCCCTCAGGAATTTCATTTTTGCGTTCGAGTACAATTTCTTCTTTTAAATAGTAATTCCGAATCATCATACGCAGCTCATTGCCCCAGGTAAATCCGGTCATATAACCTTCGCCTAATTTTTCGGGAATATCCACAAAACGCCCGCGGACAGAAGCTCCCATTGCATCGGCAAGCTTATGCAGAATTCCTGAACCGTTTTTATCTGTAACTTCAATTTTCATTTACGACTATTTTAATATCAAAATAAGATATTTTACCTATAAAGATACTGATAATTTTGTAATTGAAATTTTAAACAATAAAAAAGAATAAGTATGTTACTAGATAATAAAAAAATAGCAATCATTGGCGGAGGTCCAGGCGGATTAACTCTTGCCAGATTATTACAGGAAAAAGGCGCATTAGTAAAAGTATACGAGAGAGATCAGGATCGATACGTTCGCCAGCAGGGTTCTACATTAGACTTACACGAAGACACAGGGTTAAAAGCTTTGCTGACTGCAGGATTAATGGATGATTTTAAAAAGAATTACCGCCCCGGAGCTGATAAAATGAAAATTACTGATCGTAATATGACAGTGGTTTACAATGATGGTGATGAAAAACCGGAAGAAGATTTCGGCAATGTGCATTTCCGCCCGGAAATAGACCGAGGTCCGCTGCGTGATGTATTAATTTCATCTATAAAAGAAGAAAATATAGTATGGGATTCTAAGTTTACAGAAATGAAACCATCTGGATCCGGCTGGGAAATTTCTTTTGAAAACGGAACAAATGCTTATGCTGATTTGGTTATTGCTTCTGACGGTGCCAATTCGCGCGTTAGAAAATATATTACCGATATTCAGCCTGTATTTTCTGGAGTTACCGCAATTGAAATCAATGTTTATAATGCCGAAAAGAATGCACCTAAACTTTGGAAACTGGTTAACGATGGAAAAATATTTGCACTAGAACAAGGAAAAACACTTTTATTTAGTGCCAAAGGAGATGGAACTCTTTCACTTTTAATTGGTTTAAAAACATCACATGACTGGCTTGTAAAATCTGGAATTGATTTTACAAATAAAACCGAAGTTTCAGAGTGGTTTAAAGAAGAATTTAAAAACTGGAATCCGGATTGGCAGGAACTTTTTGAAAGTGATGACATTTGGCTTACACCGCGCCCAATGTATCATTTTCCGCTAGATCAGTCTTGGAAACCTTTGTCAAATCTAACGATGATTGGAGATGCTGCGCATCGTATGCCACCGTACGCGGGAGAAGGAGCAAATCAGGCGCTGGCTGATGCATTAGAATTATACGAGGTTTTAACTTCTAATTTATTTGTGAATATGGAAGATGCAATTGGCTTTTTTGAAAAAAGAATGTGTACCAGAACTTCTGAAATTACCGAAATTACCTTGCAGCAAACAGAAGCAATGCACGATGAAAATAACCTGCAGCTTTTGATTGATTTTTTTAATGAAGTTGTTTAATAGTCTCAGTATTCAGTCGCAGTCGCAGTTTTCAAGTTGTTTTAGCACTGAACACTAAGGCTGAGACTGAAAACTGAGACTGAGACTGAAAAACTTAATCTACAACTTTTCTCTCAGCAGGTCTAAAATACCAGGAAATAACAGTTAAAACCAATAATAGGGAAGGACCAAAATAGGCGATTCCTGAATCTCCAACGGCAAAATGAGAAAATACAGCACCACTCATCGCAAAAATAAAACCGGCATAAGCCCATTCTTTTAATAAAGGAAATTTTGGGATTAAAATTGCAATTACACCTAATATTTTCCAGATACCTAAAATAGTCAAAAAGTATAGCGGATAGCCTAAATGAGCTATCATATCGGCTTCTTCTTTCATTTTTAACAGCTGTACGATTCCGGTTGAAGTCATGCCTAAAGCCAGCCAAAGTGTGGCAATCCAGTAAATAATTTTGTTTCTTTTGCTCATGATGATTTATTTTAGTTGATTAACGATTTCTTGTAAACGATTGTGTGCCATATTCAAACCTTGTGCAAAAGGCAGTTTTAACTGGTAATCCCTATGCTCGACTGATTTGTAAATAGTCTGAATGGTTATTTTACTGGTTTCATCTGTCAGTTTTTCAAATTCCAGAAACTCTAACTGAGGTGCAAAATTTGCATTGTCCATTTCAAAAGTTCTGGTGATTCTTTCATTTGGAACAAAATCGTGGATTACACCATTGGCACTAAACACCACATTTCCGTTTGGATCTTTGGTTTCAAACTGCCAGCTTCCATGTTTTTTATTTTCTAATTTTAAAACCTTAGTTCCCATCCATTGTTCTACAATTTCGGGTTCTACATACGCTTTAAAAAGCAATTCAAGAGGGAGGTCAAATTCTCTTGTAATCAGGATTTCCTGCTGTCCGTTTTCGGCACTGATTTTTGTTTTGCGTTCCATAAACTAATCTTTTTTAGGTTTGTAGTTCTTCATTATACTTTCTAATTTATTAAAACGATCATCCCACATTTTACGGAACGGCTCTATAAAATCGGCCACTTCCTTAATTTTTTGTGCATTGATATAGTAATAAATTTCCCTTCCGTTTTGCTGCTGGTCAAGCAATTCGCATTCTGTCAGGATTTTAATGTGTTTTGAAATCGTCTGTCTCGACGAATCAAAATTTTCCGCAATTGTACCGGGAGTCATAGCTTGTATGGCTACCAGGTTTAAAATTGCTCTTCGGGTTGGATCGGCAATTGCCTGAAAAACATCTCTACGTATTTCCATTGTGCAGTTATTTGACTGCAAATATAATGCAGTTATTTGACTGCGCAATAGTTTTTTGAAAAAATTTTGAAAATCAGTTTAAAAAGGGGATTCCATTTTGATCCTTTTAACTCAAAAAATCATAATTTTAGATATCTAAAAAAAAATCATGAACAACAAGGTTTTTCAATATTCGTTTGCCAGCATTTATCGATTATACAAAGAAAAAACAGAAAAGAAAGGCCGTACGGCAGAAGAAGTAGATACAGTTATTCTTTGGCTTACAGGTTATAATGACAAACAATTTAGAGATCAGATTGAAAAAAAGGTAGATTTGGAAACCTTTTTTGCTGAAGCACCAAATCTGAATCCGAATGCTTCGAAAATTACGGGATTAATTTGCGGCTGCAGAATTGAAGAAATCGAAGATCCGCTGATGCAGAAAATTCGTTATATGGATAAATTAGTAGACGAATTGGCAAAAGGCAGAAAAATGGAAAAGATATTAAGAGAATAAATAAAACCCTTCTAAAATTTTATTTTAGAGGGGTTTATAATTTTATAGTTAATGTTTAATCTAGTCCGGCGAATTTAAATGATGATGTTGGTTTAAAATTCATAGACGATTCTCCAGAATAATTTTCGTTATTCGCCAAACTGAGTTTTTTTACTTTTCCTTTTTCACTAAAATCCAGTTTATTAAACTCAACCCAAACTACATTAGGATTCAGTACATTATCAAAATAATAAACCAGATTTTTATGATCTGCGACAGTTCTCCATCTTGTAGAAGAAATATTAGGTTCTGTTTCTGAGGAAATTCCAAGCGGAACAGAGCAATTTCTAATTACACCAAAAACACTGGCAAGGGCAGTTCTTGTATTATCTGTTTTGGGGATTGCATCAATATAATAGGACGCCCTTACAAAACGATCTGCCGCACGATTTGTTCCCGGCAGCATAATTGTTCCCGGAATACTCTGCCAGTAGGTATTAATTGCCAATTGGTGATCAAAAATAGGGGAGTTAGTCATGGCAACATATTTTCGGTCATGATGAATAACCAGATTTCCATTAATATATTCAAAAATAGCATTATCTCCAGTTGAATCTGATAAAGACAAATGCACGGTTGCAAAAATATCTGTTCCCGGAATATGCGACGATGCCACAACAAAATCTTTTTTCTCTAAAGCGCTTACGGCTTCGGCCACGGTTGAATAATTATCCAAAACATACTGCAGCCATAAAGAAACAGCAAGTCCTTTTACATGGCCATTTTTTACAAATTTAGGATATGTAGATTCTACCAGCCATAAAAGATTACCGGCAAGACCTTTTTCATTCATTCCGTCAGAAGAAGCAATATCCCAGGAACTGGTTACAACACTTCCGTATTTTGATTTCCATGCGACCGAATTGTTTCCTGCTTCGCCAAATCGTTCCATTCCTCTTGGAAAAAGCCATAAATTAGCTGGAATTTCGCCTTTCCAGTCCATAGAACGGGCAGTTATAATAGTGCCGTTTAAACCTTCGTAAACTATTCTAGTACAAGGAAAAGCTTCCTGCATAAACAGAATACTCAATAAAGCTGCAATTGCTGATAATCTCTTTTTTAATTTCATAATGGTGGTATTAAAATTTAAAATTTGATTGTTTGCTATAAGCACAGCTAATTTAATAATTTTAGAAGTAATAACTTACAGTATATCAGTAATTTTAATTCCGGTAAAAATTTAAGCATAAAAAAAGCCGCTTATAAAGCGGCTTTTAAATATTTTAATTATTCTATTTTTTTGAGTGTCAATTTTACCTCTTTACTATCCAGAATTAATTGATCGCTAGTAATAGTACTTTCGCAAGGATATGGAGTTCCAACTTCATCTTTAATCACTAAACTTTTCCCGCCTTTTGTTAAAGCGTAAGTGCCGTTTGTTATCTCTCTTGTCAAATATCCGGTAACATGTCCGTCTTTTGTAAACGTTAGAGTTCCATCGGTTAAAATAACAGTTTTTAAGGAGTCCGACATCGGGATTTTCGGTTCTACGGCTGTTATTTTCCAAGAGTTAATCAGTTTATTTCTACCCTTAGAACATGAAATCATTAATACTGCTGCCAATGCAAGCCCGAAGATAAATAGTTTAGAATTTTTCATGATTTTGTGATTAATAATTAGATAGGAAAAAGATACAAAAAAAAGTTTTATCCCTAACATTTTATTAACATAAAATATCTGGTTTCTAAGACCTTAGTAAAAATAAGGGTTGATAAAGTTCTAAAAATTAATTCAGTGTTAAAGCTCCCAGAATTTCTTCATACATAAATGGGCCGCCCGGGTATTTTGCGGTATAATCCAGATTCATCCAGACTTGTCCGCGTTCATCGATATGGTAATGTATTTTTTTACCATAACTTTCTTTTTGAAAAAGGACATTTTTAATTAAATAATTGACTTTTTCCAGATCTATCATAGATCCAATAAGTATTTCAGGATAAATATGGCCTTTGGTATGAATAAGTCTCGGCGTTCCTCCAATAGAACGAATTGCCGCAGCCATTAAAATAGAATGATCGTCGCAGTCTCCAGAGAAATATTCTAATGATTCGCTGGCAGTGGCAATATAATCGCCGTCTTTAGGATCGTTTACATAATTCCAGCGTCCGTTGATTTCTTTAAAAACAGCAAAACACTGAATAATTGTTCTATAATCAGAGTAACCTTTTATGCCTTTAAAATGCTTTGAAGTGGCCATAATCGCAAAGTTTCGCACTTTGGGGTTCTGATATTCAATTGCATTTATAATTTTTGATTTATTAGGAAACGGAAGCAGCTTTGCCACCACAATATCCTGCGGATACGGATTGTCTGACATGGTATAGATCATCGAATTATAATCTTCTGAAATCTCACTAAAACCATAATTTCCAATAACCGATCCGTAGAATAAAATCAATAAGTAAACCGCAACACATAAAATAATTATGGTTCGCAGATACATTAACAGGAAGAAAATCGCAGCAAAAACAAAAATGAATATAAAAACACGATCGAGATTGAATGCCCATTCTAAATCGATAAGATTTTGATGCAGAATGATAAATATCGGAATTGTAATAAAAAGACTCAACACAGAAATAATAATCCTGTCCCAAGGCGATTTCACCTGTAATTTGGATTTTAACTGCGGAAGGTCAATTTTAGGAAAATTTATCATAAGAATCAAAAGCAGTATTTACAGCGCTTTTACCGTTTCAACAAAAGTACTTTTTTTATCAATAATTCCCAGATCAAATAATTGATTTTGAATTTTGACAAACGCTTTTTCACTTAAATGTTTCTGTGACCATTGTGTTAGTTTCAGCCATTCCTGAATGTCTTCGACTTTTTGATTAAATAAATCTGCTAAAGTTTTATCAATATCAGGAATCTGTGCAAAATCGTGCGTTGTTTTGTTGATGATTTCTAATACTTTTTCGACTGCTTTAGCATTCTTTTTAAGGAATTCATCACGAACAACAATCACAAATGAAGGCCATGGAGTAGGGCAGTCGCCTACACGTCTAAAAATTCCCTGATCTACAAGCGGTTTTGTCATAAAACGTTCCCACATAAAATAATCAGCGGTACCGTTTGTTAAAGCTTCAACAGCGCCGTCGATTGTATTTATAATTTCAAATTGCAGATTATCGCTGTTCCAGCCTTGTTCGTTTGCGTTTACATACGCCATTAGCTGTGATCCCGAACCAATTCTCGAAATAGCGGCTTTTTTGTTTTCTAAATCTTTTACAGTCTGAAAATCTGATTTTGCTGCTACGTGAATTCCCCAGATTAAAGGCGACTGAACGTAAATTTGAACAATTTTACTTGGATTTCCAGCTGTGATATCTTTTACAATTCCTTCGGTTAAAATTACGGCCATATCTGCTTCGCCGTCACGCAGCATCTGACACATTTTGCCAGTGCCTTCAGGAACGTTTTTCCATTGCAAATCGATATTTTCTGCTTCAAATTCGCCATTTTCAATGCATAAATGCCATGGCAGATTGAAGTGCTCAGGAACACCTACAATTTTTACAGTTTTCATTATAGTTTGAGTTTAAGTTAAGTTTGGTATGCGTATTCTTAAGTTTGTTTGTTTAGTTTTTTAATAAATCGGCCCTGTGTTTATCGGAAAGACAAGGCTCAGCGTATTGAATTTTGTCATTGGCTTCGTATTCATTTAAAATGCTTCTTACAATCGAATAATCAACGTCACGAACCACTTCAACAGAAATAAAACTATCATTTAATCCTTCAGACAAACAATTTATTACTTTTAATTTTTCTCTGATAATTTCTTTATCGAAACCTTTTTCTAAAATGATAACCTGAACGATTGAATTTCCTGAATTTTCTATCGTTTCTTTATAAACCAGACGTTTTTCATCTTCATCAAATTCGGCGTAAAATAAATCATCGGTCGCTATTAACGGCCCGAAGAATGGAATATTATCTAACTTAAAAAGTCCTTTTTCTAAATCAACAATTTCGGCCCACATGGTTTCTGAAACCGTTTCTTCTAAATAATCACTATAATATTTAAATAATATTTTTTTATGTGTTTCCTGCATTATTCTATTTCGCTTATTACAGCTTTTAATGGTGATATAATGATGCGATAACCGTCTGGATCCTGAATCATGGTTCCATTTTCGTTCCAAAAAGGATTAACTGCCGCTATCGTTTCAATATTTTGGTGTGAAATTTTCTTAATTAATTCGTTATAATCTAAAATGCTCTTAGGGTAAAGCACCGTAATGTCATCTTCGTCAAACGAATGTTTTGCTTTTGTATTAGATTGCGTAAATTCGAAATGCCAGTCAAGTCCTGATTTTCCAATAAAAATTCCGTCGTAATCATTGTGGTTATCAAAACCCCCTAAGAGTTCAAATCCAAGGATATTAACGTAAAAATCCTCGATTTTCTTTAAATCATTCGTATGTCTGGCAACTCGTAAAAACATAAATTTTAGATTTTAAAAATTATCAATTTTTCTAATTAATTCCCTGCCAATTTATTTAATGTATATGTAATTAATTGGTCTACTGCTTTATAAGGATCTTCACTAAAAGTTCCCGAAGCACGATTGGCAATAATAGCATTTAAAGATAAGGCATTATGTCCTAAAAGAGAAGAAAGCCCATAAATTGCTGCTGTTTCCATCTCTAAATTGGTAATGCGGTTATCATTAAAATTAAAATTATCCATTTTGCTGTTCAATTCCTCATCCTGGATATTTAAACGTAAAACTCTTCCCTGCGGACCGTAAAATCCTCCGGCTGTCGCGGTTATTCCTTTAAAAATTTTATCAGATTCGATAATTTTTTCCAGTTTTTCAGAACATGGAATCACGTAAGGTCTTCCTTTTTTAATATCCCAATTGGTATGCTGAATAAAAGCATCTTCTAGTGCAGCATTTGAAACTTCATCAATTAAATAGGAGCGAAGCATATTATCAAGTCCTAGTCCAAATTTTGACATTACAAAGCTGTCAACAGGAATATCGGCTTGTAATGAACCCGAAGTCCCGATTCTGATAATATTTAAAGATGTCAATTTTTCTTTTGGCTGACGTGTTTTTAAATCAATATTTACAAGAGCATCCAGCTCATTAATTACAATATCAATATTATCAGGACCAATTCCGGTAGACATTACAGAAATTCTTTTTCCTTTGTAAATTCCGGTTTGGGTTTTAAATTCTCTTTTTTGAGTTGAATATTCGATTGAATCAAAAAACTGAGTGATTTTTTCAACTCTGTTTTGGTCTCCAACAAAAATTATATCGTTGGCAATATGTTCAGGACGAAGGTTTAAGTGGTAAACGCTTCCGTCTGGATTAAGTATTAATTCTGATTCTTTTATCATTTTTTTTTAAGTTGCTAAGGTTCTGAGATGCTAAGGGTCTAAGTTTTTCTGTTTCATGTTTCAGGCTGCGTAACTTGAAACTTTAAACGTGAAACTATTTTTACCCGCCGACTCTTTTAGTTTTAAATCCTTTTTCTTTTAAAATAGCCATAATTTTGTCGCGGTAATCACCTTGTATAATGATTGAGTCGTCTTTAAAAGTACCGCCAACGCTTAATTTTGTTTTTATTTCTTTGGCTAATACTTTAAAATCTTCATCACTTCCTTCGTAACCTTCAATTATCGTTGTGGGTTTTCCTTTTCGCTTTTCGAACTTACAGATCATAGGTTCTTTCTGCACATACAAAACGTGATCTTGTTCCTGAATTTCCTCTGGTTCATTTGTTTCTACGTGATCGGGAAATAAGTTTTTTAATTGATCTTTTAAGTCCATATTTTTTTAATTCTGTAAAATAAATTTCCAACCATAAAGGTATTTAAAAATTAAATTCCAAACCCCATAACAGAGTTTGGAATTTGGAATTTTTTATCCTGACAGAAACAGGATTGAAATTTATTTAATTTTTATTTTTTTATTAAACCTAATTCCACTAAACGTTCGTGTAAAAATTCTCCAGCAGAAATATCCTCATATTTTTTAGGATTTTCTTCATCGATACAATTTTCAAGACAATCTAAACGCATATCGCTTACAGGATGCATAAAGAACGGAACAGAATAACGAGAAGTTCCCCATAATTCTCTTGGCGGATTTACAACCTGATGAATAGTCGATTTTAATTTGTTGTTTGTATGTCTTGATAACATATCTCCAACATTAATTACTAATTCGTCATCTGCTGCAATAGCATCAATCCAATCTCCGTTGTGGTTTTGAACCTGAAGACCTTTACCCTGAGCTCCCATTAATAAGGTAATTAAATTAATGTCACCGTGAGCTGCTGCGCGAATTGCATTTTCCGGCTCAGAAGTAATTGGCGGATAATGAATTGGTCTTAAAATTGAGTTTCCTTCTTTTGCATATTCATCAAAATAAAACTCATCTAAACCAAGATGTAAAGCCAAAGCTCTTAAAACATAAATTCCTGTTTTTTCAAGCATTTGATAAGCTTCTTTTCCCACTTCATTAAAACGAGGAAGTTCTTTTACTTCAACGTTATCAGGGTATTCTGAAGCCCATTTTGAATCTTTGTCAACATACTGGCCAAAATGCCAGAATTCTTTCAAATCACCTTCTTTGCGTCCTTTAGCATGTTCTTTTCCAAAAGAAACATAACCTCTCTGGCCGCCAATTCCGGGAATTTCATAATTATGCTTAGTTTCTACTGGCAAGGCGAAAAATTTTCTAATTTCACCATAAAGTTCGTCTACCAATTTGTCATCTAAGAAATGACCTTTTAAGGCAACGAAGCCAATGTTTTCAAATGCACTGCCGATTTCATTTACAAATTTTTGTTTACGTTTCGGGTCGTCCGAAAGGAAATCACGTAAGTCTACACTAGGAATGTTTTGCATACTTTACATTTTTATTTAAGAAAAAAGGTATAAACCTTTCAATAACAAAGGTAGATAATATTTTAGATTTGAATTTAATGTTTGTCCATAAAATTTAGTTTATATGTAATTTTTAATATAAAATGAGAACATTAATTTATAAATATTCAAAAAATGCAATATATATTTTTGTAGTTAAAATATTACAATTTTTACAGATCAATTAAAATTTCCTTTTATATTTGCTCTCGATTTTTTTTATTAGAAACCTATAATTATTTTTCTATTTTTATAAAATCAAAACATAAACAACATATTTCAAATTTAACAAATAAAACCTAAATTGTTATATTTTTATATATTTGGATAAAAAAAAACTAATAATGATCTTTTACAGAGAAAACCTAACCGACGAAAAATTACTAGATTTATATAAAAAACTTCTAAAACCGCGCTTAATCGAAGAAAAAATGCTGATTTTGATTCGACAGGGAAAAGTTTCTAAATGGTTTTCAGGAATAGGACAGGAAGCTATTGCCGTGGGAGTCACATCTGTTTTAGACGATTCTGAATATGTATTGCCAATGCACCGAAATCTGGGCGTTTTTACAACAAGAAATATTCCCCTGCACAGACTTTTTTCGCAATGGCAGGGAAAAGCAAACGGTTTTACAAAAGGCCGTGACAGAAGTTTTCATTTTGGAACTCAGGAATACAATATAATAGGAATGATTTCGCATTTGGGCCCGCAGCTTGGAATTTCTGACGGAATTGCTTTGGCGAATAAACTTCAGGATAATAAAAAAGTTACCGCTGTTTTTACCGGAGAAGGAGCAACGAGCGAAGGTGATTTTCACGAAGCATTAAACATTGCGGCAGTTTGGAAACTTCCGGTAATGTTTATTATCGAAAATAATGGCTACGGCCTTTCTACACCAACAAATGAGCAGTATTTATGCGAAAATCTAGCCGATAAAGGAATTGGTTACGGTATTGAAAGCTGGATTATAGACGGAAATAACATTGTTGAAGTTTACAACAAGTTATCGAAACTCAAAGAAGAAATGATAGCAGATCCGCATCCGGTTTTACTGGAATTTAAAACTTTCAGAATGCGCGGGCATGAAGAGGCGAGCGGCACTAAATATGTTCCGCAGGAATTAATGGATCAGTGGGAACTTAGAGATCCTGTTACCAATTATAAAAAATATCTAACTGAAATTGGTGTTCTTACAGAAGAACTCGATGAGAAGTATAGAGCTGAAATTAAACAGGAAATTGATGAAAATTGGGCAATGGCTAATGCCGAACCTGAAATCGAACCTACTTACAGCGGAGAATTAGATGATGTTTATAAACCATTTCAATATGAGGAATATACACATAGTTCTGAATCAAAAAACATTCGCTTTATTGATGCTATCCGCAACAGCTTAGAGCAATCTATGTGGCGCAATAAAAACCTGGTTATTATGGGGCAGGACATCGCTGAATATGGCGGAGCCTTTAAAATTACTGAAGGTTTTGTTGATGCTTTTGGAAAAGAAAGAGTACGAAATACGCCAATTTGCGAAAGTGCTGTTGTTTCGACCGGAATGGGATTATCTATAAATGGATATAAAGCAATTGTAGAAATGCAGTTTGCAGACTTTGTTTCAACTGGATTTAATCCGATTGTAAATTTATTGGCAAAATCTCATTACCGCTGGGGCGAAAAAGCCGATGTTGTGGTTCGTATGCCTTGCGGAGGCGGAACACAGGCAGGACCTTTTCATTCGCAGACAAATGAAGCCTGGTTTACTAAAACTCCAGGTTTAAAAGTCGTATATCCGGCTTTCCCATACGACGCAAAAGGTTTGTTGAATACTGCCATAAACGATCCGAATCCGGTTTTATTTTTTGAACACAAACAGCTGTACAGAAGTATCTACCAAGATGTTCCAACAGATTATTACACACTTCCGTTTGGAAAAGCGTCTTTAATAAAAGAAGGAAATGCGGTAACCATTATTGCTTTTGGAGCTCCGGTTCACTGGGCTTTAGAAACTTTGGCCAAACAACCTGAGATAGAAGCTGATTTAATTGACTTAAGAACGTTGCAGCCTCTTGACACCGAAACTATTTTTGCATCGGTTAAGAAAACAGGAAAAGCTGTTATTTATCAGGAAGATACTTTGTTTGGCGGAATTGCCAGCGATATTTCGGCTTTAATTATGGAAGAATGTTTCCAATATTTAGATGCTCCGGTAAAAAGAGTGGCAAGTTTAGATTCGCCAATTCCGTTTACAAAAGCGCTTGAAGATCAATTTTTACCAAAAGATCGTTTTGAGGAAACTCTATTGGAACTATTAAAGTATTAATTATACAAATAGGTTTTTAACACATAGAAACATAGTTTTTGAAAACCGATAAAAGGCATTTCACTTACTATAAATAAACATAGCTATGTGTGAGAAACTAGTTTCTTTTTATATTCTTCTTTAAGACATAAAAAACTATGTTTCTATGTGTTTAAAAAACTTTTTAGATCCAGACAACCAACCGTTTACCATCTGGAACTTCTGCGTTCCACATTTTTTCGATATGGGCTAAATTCACTTTTTCGATATTTACTTTTATTTTGTTTTGAGAAGCTAAAAGAAACATTTCAGGAAGAATTTCTGAGAATAACAATTTCACTTCTTCTTTTGTCCAGCTTCCTAAACCTGAACCAGATAACTGAAGATCAACGCTGCGCAGAATAGAAGCTGACAATTGAATTATATCTCCCGACATAGAGCCTACAGAAACATAACGTGTTCTGGGAGTGAAATTCCCGTTTCCTTTTAAAATAGAAAGAATAAGCTCAGCCGAATGTCCCCACAGATAATCTAAAACAATATCAATGGGAGTGCTTTTATGAATTTCTTTTAACTGATAAATAAACGATTCATCATCTTGTTTTAAAGAAATAATTTCGTCAGCACCTAATTCTAAAAGATTTTGAAGTGTTTTTTCATTTCTTCCGGTTACTATTATTTTCTTTGCACCGTAATGTTTTGCAATCTGAATTGCAATTTGTCCTGTAAATCCTGTTGCTCCGTTAATCAAAATCGTTTCTCCGGGCTGTATTCCGGCTCTAAAACGAAGAGCCATTGCTGAGCCTGCAACCGCATTTGGCATGGCTGCCGCCACTGCATCATCGATTTCTTCTGGCAATACAACCATTCTGTTTTTCTCAACTAAAGCTTTCTCTGCAATTGTTCCTGAAATACCGCGGGCATAAACTCTGGTTCCATTTTCTAGTAAACCAATTGCGTCACTGCCAATTACAGTTCCGTTTGAATTATCATTTTCTGAAGAATAATGCTGGCCGCTCACAATTCCTTTATCCAGATTTGTAATTGCTACGGCTTTAACCGAGATTAAAACCTCATTTTCATTTGCTGCTATTGGTTCTGGAAATTCTGCATATTTAGGCAATTCGCCTTTTTTATAAACTACTGCTGCTTTCATAATTTTAAGATTATTAAATTTTATGAAGCAAAATTACAGGGCCGTTTACGGGCAGGCGATAACATTTGTTATCAAATTCAAAAGGTTATTTTTTGTGTGCCAATTTACTTTTAATTCGACTTAAATGAACGGTGCTTACACCAAGATAAGAAGCAATATAATGCTGCGGAACACGCTGAATTATTTGAGGTCTTTCTTCAATTAAACTGAGATAACGCTGAGCAGGGGAGTCTTTTATGAAAGAAAAAAAGTGCTTCATATAATCAAATGTTCTTTGAAAAAGCATATTGATTAAACGATCCCGAAGTTCCGGGATTTCTTTTATTTCCTCCAAAATTGTATCGACATCTTTTTTATGAATCCACCATAAAACAGAAGGCTCGATGGTTTCGACCACAACCGGACTAGGGAATTTTTTAATAAAACTTTCAATAGAAGCCACACTCTGATTTTCGAAAAAGAACTGTGAAGTCAAATCTTTTCCATTATTATTAAACCAAACCCTGATACAGCCTTTTTCGATTATAAAAAGCTTTTTAGAAATTTCGCCTTCTCCTATCAAAACGGTTTTGGCCGGAACTTCAATACGATTAAAATAACCGGTGTATTCGTTCCATTTCTCATCTGTTAAAGGGAATTTGTTTCGGAATTGGTTGAACATTGATAATGAAAGTTTTTTATTTTTTAACAATAATTAGATCTCCTGGAAGAAATCTTTTTGTGTGATCACTAAAAACTTCTATCCAATTTTCTTTTTCGTCACTTTCACAATCATCTATAAGTCGATACTCCGAATAACCAGTTTTCATGTCTGGTAAACTTATAATTTCTTTAATTGATTTTGCATCTAAATTATAAATTTCCGCTAAATCAATGAGATATAAGCATTTTTTTAAATCATCTTTATTTGAAATATTTGAGGATAAATTATTGCCTGTGCTATTTGAAAGTTGTTCTTCAATTTTTTGAAGTTCTTTTTTAATTAAATTCCTAACAAATTCCATTAGATCGTAATTTTGATATTAATACAAAACAGAACGAAAAAATATGAAACTAATTATCCAATCTTTACTTCGAATCAGATTCCACCTCAAACAACTGCACCTGACTTTTCAGTCTGTCAATCAACAAATTCATCATTCGTTTGTTTAAACTTGATGAATTTTGGATATAAGTATCATATTCTTCAATTGTAAAGAGCGCCATTACAATTCCTTTTAAAGAATTTCTAAACTTAATATCTTTTTGAATGGAATTTTCTATCGTCTGAAGTTTCTTTTCGACTGTATAGGAATAAAAATCGGGTTTATTTTTGTTTACGTAGTTAATAAAAACTGCAATAAACAAATCGTTTTGAAGTTTTAGTATAGGTCTAATCGTCTGATTTTGAAAGATCTCATCTGAAGAAGATTGAGCACTTACAGTTCCTAAAGTTTCGCCTCTGAATTCTCTTAAAAAAGTGTCTCTATCTGCCATGTTTTTTATTTAAATTTAGAAAAAAATCTAATACAAAAATCAAATTACAATATAAGTTATATTAGAAATTTAAGATTGAGTTCCTCATAATCTTATAATTCTTATATTGCTCTAAAAAAATCAAGATGAATATAAAATCATTTTCTTTCCTTCTTTTAATTTTAATTGCAATCGTGTCTTGTAACTCAAAGGAGAATAAAGATAATTATAAAGAAGTTTTTTATCAGGCTGTAAATGATAAAGACACAGCTGTTTTAGCAATAAAAGTAAGTGACAAACGCTTTTATGGACGCTACGAGATTTCATATTATCAGTTTGGAAAAGATTCCGGAGATGTAAGAGGAGATATTAAAGGAAATACATTAACGGGAGATTTTCATTATATTTCAAATGGCGGCAGCTGGAAAAGAATCCCTTTAGCTTTGCTAAAAAAAGATAACAAACTAATCCTGGGAAATGGTGTAATAGGAACTTATATGAATCTTCCGTGTTTTATTCAGGGAACTTTAACTTATAATGATCCTAAGTTTGTTTTTGAAGAAGTTAGGAAGTAGTTTTAAGTTTTCAGTCTCAGTTTTCAGTCTCAGGTTTTACTTGTACTGAAAAAAACTGAGACTGAATGCTAAAAAAATCACCTATCCAATCTTCCAATCTGCGATGGCAGTTCGAATATTTCTAGATCGAAATAAATAACAGAAGCCATAACATGATCGAAAATATCCGACATTATATATTCGTAGTTTGCCCAGCGTTTATCGCTCGAAAAAACATAAATTTCTAACGGAACACCATGTGCGGTAGATTGCAGCTGACGGCACATAATATGCATATTTTTGTTTAATCCCGGATGATCTAACAAATACTGCATAATATATTTTCTAAACATACCTAAATTGGTCATATTACGACCATTAAGCAAAAGAGATTTATCAATTCCTCTAAGCTCATTATATTTTTCAATTTCGGCTTGTCTGGTTTCGATATACGAAGTTACAAGCTGTATTCCTTTCATGTGATTCAAGTCATCATTGTTTAGAAAACGAATACTGCTGCTTTTTATTAAAACATGTCTTTTAATACGTCTTCCGTCAGATTTCTGCATACCGCGCCAGTTCTGAAAAGAATCTGAACTCAGGGCATACGTTGGAATCGTAGTAATGGTATTATCGAAGTTGCGGACTTTTACGGTTGTCAGATTGATTTCGATTACATCTCCATCGGCACCAAATTTATCCATTGTAATCCAGTCGCCAATACGAACCATATCGTTTATGGCAACCTGAACACTCGAAACAAATCCAAGAATTGTATCTCTAAAAATAAGGATAATAATAGCAGAAAGTGTTCCTAAAATGGTTAGTAATTCGCCTTTTTTGATTCCGAATAAAGTTGAAATAATCATCGCTACTCCAAAAATCCAAAGCACAATCATGATAACCTGAACAAAACTGTCGATAGGTTTATCGCTGTATTCCGGTTTTTGTTTTAAATAGTCGCGTAAAGCATTAAAAATGGTTCTAATGATCCATAAACTAATTAAAACGATATAAATGCCCACAATTTTTCCAAAAAGCAGTTCCCAGTATTCATACTTATCTAAAATAACCGGAACAGCTTTATAAATAAAGAAAAACGGAATTAAGTAGGCGGTATATTTTGTGGTTTTGTTGTGTATTAAATAATCGTCAAATTTAGTTTTGGTACGCTGGGCAAAAACGGCTGTAAGCGTAACCAAAACAAATTTGGCGAGATAATAAATTGCATATGCCAAAACCAGCATAATTGCAATATTAATAACAAGACTAATGTAAGACGCAAAATTGCGATTCATTCCCCAGTCTCTAAAAAGCGGATATAAAAAATTGAATATTTTATCCAAAAGCTTATGCATTTGCTTTAGTTTCTAAATACTTTTTCTCGATATAAAATGTTCCAAACGGAATTAGAGAGGCGATTAGTATAATTGCAAAAGTTTTAAAATCCCAGTTTTGAGATTTTTTTAGTAAAAAAGCCAAAATAATATAACCAATAAAAAGGATTCCGTGTGTCATTCCTAATGGTCTTAATAAAGTATGGTAAAGTTCAGGATTGTTAGTTTTAATGATAAGCATATTGGCGAATAAAACTAAATATGAGATTCCTTCTAAAATAGCGGTAATTTTAAAAATCTTAAGCATGTAGATATATTTTTGAGATTATGCAGGCAAAATTAAGTATTAGGATTGGTTTTTGAGTTATGTGTCAGGAAAGTAATTTACTTTTGTATTCTTAAACTTTGATAATGAGCAAACGCGATTTAAAAAAATATTTAGCCGAATTAACCAAAGAACAACTAGAGGAACAACTCATTGAATTGTATGAAAAGTTCAGTCCTGTAAAAGTCTATTATGACTTTGTTTTTAATCCAAAAGAAGACAAACTGCTGCAGGAATCTAAAGTTAAAATTTCGCATGAATATTTTCCGGTAAAAAAGCCCAATGCAAGATGGCGTCCAAAAGCAAAAATGCGGCGCTCTGTGGCTCAAAAAATCATAAAACATTTCATTTCTTTAGGTGTTGATTCATTTATAATTGCCGATTTGATGTTTTATAACATAGAAATTGCGCAAACGTATTCGTCAAATAATTTTATTAAGCAGGAATTGTTTTACAAAAGCATGTTTAATTCATTTGAGCAGGCAGTAAATTTTGTTATTTCAAATGGAATTTTGACTGAATTTAAAGCAAGAATTGAAGCAGTTTATCAGCAGACTTTGCAGCAAAAATGGAAAAACAGGTATGATTTTGAAGCAATTCTGGAGAAAATTGATTTTTAAAAACATTTCCTATAAAAAATCTTAGTTTAAAAAAAACATTTATTTTAGGTTAAAATAAGATGAATAACTGTTTTTTAGATGTATTTTTGCAAAAATCCAAAAATAAACAATGTCTCAAAACACTTTAGAAATAGAAAGAGAAGAGAAAAAAGAACTTTATGCATACCAAAAAGGCGATATTGATGCCATTTTTGACCGCTTAGATAATGCTCCTCCAAAACATCATTTATTGTATCAATTGCCAACAGGAGGCGGGAAAACAGTAATATTCTCAGAAATTGTACGTCGTTATTTATCTAATAATGACAAAAAAGTGGTGGTTTTAACACACCGAATCGAGCTTTGCAAACAAACTTCAAAAATGCTGAAAGGCTTTGGCGTAAGCAACAAAATAATCAACAGTAAGGTAAAAGAACTGCCGGACCAAAACGATTATTCTTGTTTCGTTGCGATGGTCGAAACTTTAAAAAACCGTATTAATGATGAAAAACTGCATCTTGATAATATTGGTTTGGTGATTATTGATGAGGCACATTACAATTCATTCAGAAAATTATTAAACTCATTTAAAAATGCATTTATTTTAGGAGTTACGGCAACTCCGTTGAGTTCTAACATAAAACTGCCAATGCACCAGAGCTATGACGAACTTATAGTAGGTGATACAATTGGCTCTTTAATAGACAAAGGATTTTTGGCCAGAGCTACAACATATAGTTATGATGTGGGTCTGACTTCATTAAAAGTAGGTATTAATGGAGATTACACCGTAAAATCTTCAGACGATTTATATACCAACTCAATGATGCAGGAAAAACTGCTTCATGCCTACACAGAACGTTCTTTAGGAAAAAAGACCCTGATTTTTAATAATGGTATCCATACCTCTTTATATGTATATGATACTTTTAGAGAAGCAGGTTACGATATCAGACACCTTGACAATACAAGCAGTTCTGAAGAACGTAAAGATATTTTACAGTGGTTTAAGAAAACTCCAGACGCTATTTTAACTTCTGTAGGGATCTTAACAACCGGATTTGATGAACCTACTGTTGAAACCATTATCTTAAACAGAGCAACAAAATCATTAACTTTATATTTCCAGATGATTGGCCGAGGTTCTCGTAAATTACCTGGTAAAGATGAGTTTACAGTTATCGATTTAGGAAACAACGCCGCTCGTTTTGGATTGTGGAGCGAACCTGTAAACTGGCAGCATATCTTTAAATCTCCTGAATTTTATCTGGAAAATTTAAGAGATGATACTGAAATCGAAATGTTCTTTAAATACAGCATGCCGCCAGAATTAAGAGCAAAATTCAGCAAAACAGCCGATGTAACTTTTGATATAGATGAAGAACATAAACTGGCTATTAAGCAAAATTTACGTTCTAAAATAGTATTAGACAAATCATTAGAACAACACGCCGCAATGTGTGTTGATAATACCGAGACACTTCAGGAAGCTAAAGCACTTTCTAAAGAATTAGATGATGATATCGAATGCCGAATTAAACGTTTTGCAAAATGTTTAAGCCAGTGCAGTAAAAACTACCGCGAATGGCTTCTGGATGATTACAAGCAAAGATTAACCTTGCTGGTAGGTAAAAAATACCGCGAAAAAATCATGAACGAACCGGATTGATAATTTAAAAGTTTTAATTGTTTCAGGTTTCATGTTTCAAGTTATTGGAATCTAAAACAATCTTAATAATTAAAAAGGAGAAATCGCATTTACAATATAAATGCGATTTCTCCTTTTGTCAAACTTATTAAGTTTCTGCTTAACTTGAAACTTGAAACAAATAAAAACAAAATAAACAAAAATAAAAAATGTCTAAACAATTCTCAACATTAGGAGTTTCAGAACCTATTTTAAAAGCTTTAAGCGAATTAAATATTGTTGAACCAACAGAAATTCAACAAAAAACAATTCCGCTTTTATTAGCTGAAAACCATGATGTTGTAGGTTTGGCTAAAACCGGAACCGGAAAAACAGCCGCTTTTGGACTTCCATTATTACAATTAATTGACACAAAATCAAGTGCTGTTCAGGCCGTGATTTTAGTACCCACAAGAGAATTAGGGCATCAGATTTTTAGAAATTTAGAAGATTTTTCAAAATATATCCCTAACATTTCAATTGCAGCAACTTGCGGTGGAATTCCAATAAAACCTCAAATTGAACGACTTAAAACTCCAACTCACATTATCGTTGCTACTCCGGGACGTTTAATTGATTTGATTCAGAGAAATGCAGTTGACTTAAAACAAACCCAATATTTAGTTTTAGACGAAGCCGACGAAATGGTTTCGATCCTAAAAGAAAGTCTGGATGAAATTTTAACCGAAATTCCTAAAAAACACCGTACTTTATTATTCTCAGCAACTTTGCCGGGAACTATAAAACAACTGGTTCAGAATTATTTGAACAAAAATGTAGTTCAGGTAAGCGCAAGTATGGAAGTTGTAGGCAATCAAGGAATTGACCACCAATATATTGTGGTAGACCCTATTGAAAAACTAGATGTTTTAATGCACTTTTTAAATTCGAGAGAAGGAGAAAGAGGTATTATTTTCTGTAAAACAAAAGCTGCTGTCAACAAATTGGCCAAAAATCTGGCAATAAACCGTTTTTCTTCCGGAGCTATTCACGGAAGTTTAACACAAGGAATTCGTGACAGAATCATGGAGCAGTTTCGCGAAGGTCATATTAATATTCTGGTTGCTACTGATTTAGCTGCAAGAGGAATTGACGTAAAAGAAATCTCTTATGTTGTAAATTACCATTTACCAGATGCTTACGAAACCTATGTTCACCGAAGCGGAAGAACTGCCAGAGCAGGAGCAAAAGGGCTTTCGCTGACTGTTTTACAAGAAGAAGAAGTTTTTGAAATTGCTGATTTTGAAAGAGAGTTAGGGCTTACATTTTCTAAGTTTCAAAAACCGTCTGCGTTGAGTATTGAAGAAAACAATACACTTTTATGGGCGAAACAAATCTTTAAAACAAAACCCAATCATGATATCTCAACTGATTTAAAAACGAAAATAAAAACCGTTTTTCATCATTTGACTAAAGACGAACTTATCGAGAAATTAATGGCAAATTATATTTTGCAAAACAAAATCGATATAGTTGATAAAACAGTTAAAAAAAGCAAAAAGTAGCAAAGATGACTTTTGTCATTGTTTATTAAAGTTGTACATTTATAAGGAATTATTTTATAATCCTACTTAATAAACAACATATATGAACATAGTCATAATAGGAGGTGGTTTTGCGGGAATAAATCTCGCAAAAGAGCTCGTTAACCATCCAGACATACAAGTAACCCTTGTAGACAAAAACAATTATAACTTTTTTCCGCCGTTAATATATCAAGTTGCGACAGCTTTTTTAGAGCCGTCAAGCATTAGTTATCCATATAGAAAATTTTTTGCTGGTAAAAAAAATCTTCAGTTTCGTTTAGGCGAACTTCTTTCTGTAGTTCCATCCGAAAATAAGATCATTTTAAATAATGGTGAATTATCATACGATCACCTTGTTTTTGCAACAGGAGCAGAAACAAGTTATTTTGGTATGGAGAATGTAATGAAAAACGCCATTCCGATGAAAACTCTTAATGATGCCATCGAAATGCGAAATACACTGCTTAAAAATCTTGAAAAAGCGGCCATTTGCAAAGACATGCGCAAACGTCGTAAATTATTAACGATTGTTGTTGCCGGAGGAGGACCAACTGGAGTGGAAGTTTCTGGAATGTTTGCCGAAATGCGAAAAAGCATTCTTTTAAAAGAATATCCAGAACTGGATACATCTGCAAGTAATGTATATTTAGTAGATGGAGGCGATGCACTTCTGGCTCCAATGAGCAAAGAATCTCAAAAAGACACTTTAGACGCCCTGACAAAATTAGGAGTTGTAGTAAAATTAAACACTAAAGTTGTTGATTACGTTGACGATACCGTATTCTTTGAAAGCGGAGAAACCATCAAAACTAAAAACTTAATCTGGGCTGCCGGAGTTTCTGCTAAAATTTTTGAAGGAATTCCGCAGGAAAGTTACGGTCGCGGCCGACGCATGGCTACAGATCAATACAATAAGGTAAACGGACTGGAAAATGTTTATGCAATTGGTGATACTGCAATTTTAGCCGGCGATAAAAATTTCCCTAACGGACACCCGCAAGTTGCGCAGGTTGCTATTCAGCAAGGATTAAATCTTGCGAAAAACTTTAAGGCAATGACAAAAAACAAACCGTTGAATCCTTTTATGTATAAAGACAAAGGTTCAATGGCAATTATTGGAAAAGCAAAAGCCGTAGTAGATTTACCAAGTCCAAAATGGCATTTTAAAGGATTTTTTGCCTGGATTATCTGGTTGTTCATCCACTTAATTTCTTTAATTACGTATAGAAACAGATTAAACACATTTTGGAACTGGATGGTTGCTTACTTTGCAAGAGACCAGTCTCTTAGAATGATTATCAGACCAGATAAAAAATCTCAGGAGAAATAAAAATTCCAATAGATTAGATAATATAAAAAAGCCAGAATCAAAAATTCTGGCTTTTTTATTGGAATTTCTACTCATTAATGAGCAGGTATATTATCATCAGCAGCTATTTCTACTTTATTTTTGATAAATCGCTTTCCAATATTTAAAACTATAAAAGCAATAATTGTAGTTACGGTCATGATAAGAACCATTGGCGCTACAGAATCCTTTACGAAAACTCCAACAGCAAATGAGGCCAAAGATCCTAATCCTAACTGAATTGCGCCCATTAAAGCCGAAGCACTTCCTGCATTTTTTGCAAAAGGAGCCATTGTAAGCCCGGCAGTATTAGGGTTTGAAATTCCTAAACAACCCAGGAAAATAAACAGGATCGCTATAGTTTCATATAAACCCAGTAAATTGTTTAAAGAAAGTATAAGAAAAACAATACTAACGGCAGACTGCAGAATTAATGCTGCAAAAATCATCTGTTCACTTGAAAATCTCTTTAATAAAACAGAATTTAACTGGCTTGAACCAATAAAACTTACAGACATAAAGGCAAAAATCCATCCATAGGTTTTAGCATCAACATGATAAATATCCATAAAAATGATAGGAGAGGCCGCTACATACGTAAATAATCCCGAAAATGCGATTGCTCCGGTAAATGCATACGTATAAAATTGCGGTTCTTTAAGAACTTTTAAAAAGTTCGAAATAATTGGTTTTGGTTTTAATGATATTGAAGTGTCTGGTTTGTAACTATTTGGCAAACCAATTTGAGCAGCAATCAAAATAGCAATTCCCATAAACATAAGTATAGAAAATACAGTATGCCAGCCATAATCTTCGGTAACATAACCGCCAATTGTAGGCGCCAGCATGGGCGAAAGCCCTAAAACAAGCATTAACAATGAAAATACTTTTGGAATATCTTTTACAGGAAATAAATCACGAACCATTGCTACAGAAGCAACTGTTGCGGCACAGCTTCCGATAGCCTGAATAAAACGCAAGAAAATAAATGTATCGATATCAGTTACATACGAACAGCCCAAAGAAGCTAAAATATAAACCATTAAACCAACAAACAATGGTTTTTTGCGTCCAAAACGGTCTAATAATGGGCCGTAAAGCAATTGTCCGGCAGAAATTCCAATGAAATAACTAGATAAACTCATCGAAACTTTGGCTACCGAAGTATTCAAATCTTTTGCAATACCAGAGAATCCAGGTAAGTACATATCGATTGAAAAAGGACCAAGAGCGGTTAAAGAACCTAAAATGAGAATGAGTTTGAGGTATTTTTTTGTTGTCATTTTATTAAAAAGAGGCTTATAATTTCCTGCAAAGATAAATATTTAGTATCTTGTTAGGTATATTAATTATCCTTTATCAAAACTGGGTATTATACAAGCTTTCAAAAATGTTTTGAAACAATAACTTAAAATTTAAATTTATGAAAAAATTCACTTTACTATTAGCACTTATTTTTACGACAATTTCATTTGCTCAGACCATTACATCAAAAAAAGAAGATGTGAGCCCGGCGCAGTATGATTTAATACAAAAAGTTAATCAATTTTATCCGGACATCACGGTAAATAAAACGATTACCAATTTTTATGCAGATGGAACTATTATTGACTCTCAGCAGGAATTTGATTTGACTGGGTCGAAATTTACAAGTTACAAACTAGGAATTGAACCTGATAATAAAAAATTGTTATTTGAATATGTATCCGATGAAACCGGTAAAGTTTACGGAGACGTTTCAGTTTTTAAAGGAAATGTTTTGAGAACAACATTCTCTGATAAAACAAATCAGATTGAAGTTTCGCTTAACGGAAAATCCGTTTATTTGAAAAAAATAAAATAATTTTTCAAATACGAGAAATTTAAAGCATCACATTACGTGATGCTTTTTTTATGAAGTATATTGTTTACTTGTTCTGAATCAATTTTTCCAATTTATCAATCATTTCCTTTTGCTGCAACAGCATACGCTCGTAAAGCTCTACCATTTTATCCAAAGGATTGAATGTACAATTGAAATTTGCCTGCGCACCATCTGTAAAAGTATTAGCAACAGCGCTGTCGTGGAAAGTATTTGCTATGATATTAATTGCTGAATCTTCGTCAAAATTCTCGATCGCTTCAACAGGTAATTTAAGAATTTTAGCAACTTGAGCTAAAATATCAGTTTCAATCAATTCTTTTTGCTCCAAAATAGAGATTTTCTTTTGACTCCAGTCTTCACCCAATTCAAAGGCAAGAGCTTCTTGTTTAATGCCCAGCATTTCACGGAAACGTTTTATATTTCTGCCTTGATGTATTTTCTTCTCTGTCATATTGATATGTATCGTAAATGTCAAATATAGGATTTTTACTTAAAATAATTAAAACATATTTTTTCATTTACATTTATTTATATGTCGATTTATCCTGAACATGGCTTAGTAATGATCGTATATAAATGCGATATTTGAAAAAAAATATTTTTATTTTCGAAATACGCGAAATTTGATGCAGTATATATTTGAAGCTTTTTTTTAAGCTGTAAATATTATCAGCTCAAAAAATCAATATTTGAGAAATAAAAAAAATATTTTTCAAATATGAGAAATTTGACGCAGTACCATAATGCATCAAATTTTATTTTAAAACCAAATTATGAGATATAGATAAATGCGTTATTGCTATAAAAGAATAAATAATTATACCTTTGATTTAAAAAGTAAGAATATATGATTCCAAATAGTTTTAGCGTAAGAACCTATGCAGTATGTGAAAATGAAGGTAAAATTTTAGGCCTGTACGAATATCACAACAACGAACTTTATTGCAAATTGCCTGGAGGCGGTGTAGAATTTGGAGAAGGTTTACTCGATTGTTTACATAGAGAATTTCAAGAGGAATTAAATGCAGAAATTGAAATTATCGAACATTTATATACACAAGAGGAGTTTATACAATCAATTTTTGATAGTACTAAACAAATTCTTATAATTTATTATATAGTTAAAATCAAGAATTTACAAGATATAAAAGCAAATTGCGCTGAAATACAAAGATTTGAATGGATTGACATAAATAATCATTGTTTCTCTTTACCTACAGATATTATCGCTGTAGAAAAATTCAAGGATAGAAAAAAAACTTTATAACTTAATATAGGGCTTATTTGTGTGATGCTTGTTTTTAAGCTGTAAATATGATCAGCCAAAAATTCAATATTTGAGAAATAAAAAAAATATTTTTCAAATATGAGAAATTTGATGCAGTGCCATAATGCATCAAATTTTATTTTAAACTAGATTATGAGGCATGGATAAATGCATTATTTCAAAAAAAAAATTATTATTTAGAATACGGGAAATATGAGGAACAATAATATGTACAGAAGAAATTCAATTAAACGTTTACAAACGGATAAAATGTATTTTGAAACTATATACAAATAATGTATAATTCAACTATATTGTAACATATTTTTGCTAAAAGATAACTTCCATAAAACTTTTTGATGTAAATATAAATCAATTCTAAAAAGAAAAAGTAAAATCAAAAACAAAAAAGTAAGTTTTTATTTACTTTATTATACGTCGATTATATTTCGAATTTTGTACTAAAAATATCTTTTTTAGTTTTTTAAAATTTCTGAAATACAAAGATTTGCCAAAAAAATAAAATCTGTTCTAGAGAAGTATAGTAAATTAAAGATTGATTGAAGATAAAATCAAAGATATACAAAAAATAAAATCCTTATTATAATTAAAAATCCTGAATTTTACAAAACCTGTACTACAAGCATTACTATTATATTTGACCTATAATTTATATTATGTAAAATAGAAATTATGAGAAAACCAATGCTCTTTTTTAGTTATACATATTCTTATTATCGTATTTAATAATCTTTACCACTGTTTGAGAAACCAATAAATTAGATTTTTTAATTAAATACGTACTCTATTGCTGATATTTATTAAATATTATTTTATACAACTATAAATCAAATATTTATGTAACTTTAATTTTTAAAAAAGCTTTTCAAAGCCTTGAATCCAGTAATTCTTAACATTTCTTTAAAATAATCAGATTCTGCTCAAGTTGCTTTCATTGTAAGACTAAATTTTATTATTTTTACATTGAATATTTTAAAAAATATTATCCACATTATATGAATACAATTGCTGAGCATATTGCAGATTTTTTAAAAGAATACCCGCCATTTGATAATTTAACCTTTCAGGAATTATCAGATATTGCTACAAATATTCGTGTTATCAATTTAGAAAAACATGCAGTATTGTTTCAAAATAATGATCCTTTGCACGACAGTTTTTATGTTGTAGCATCTGGCGTTATTAATTTAACTACAATTGCTGATGCTGAGGAAACTATTATTAATAAATGTCATGAAGGAGATATTTTTGGACTAAGACCTTTCTTTGCCAAAAACAACTATATGATGACTGCAAAAGCACGTGAAGAAAGCATTATTTATGCTATTCCTATTGCAGTATTTAGACCTTTTGTAGCTAACAATTCTGATGTTTTGAACTTTTTGCTTGAAAGTTTCGCCATAAATTCAAGACATACCAAAGATAACGCACGTTCTAATGGTAAATTAGATGCTGATAATGTGTTTATTGACCAGCAGTCAGAAATACAATTTATCCAGTCTCTTACCTATAATAACTCACCGTTAACTACTGATTCACATCATATTGTAAAAGATGTTGCGCTTTTAATGACAGAATCAATGGTTGATAATATTGTAGTTTGCGAAAAAAATCATCCAATTGGTATTGTAACTCATGCCGATTTAGCTTCTAAAATTGCAACCGGACGTTATCCAATTACTGAAACGATTGACAAAATTATGTCTTCGCCTGTAGTTACTGTAATTGAAAATGTTTCTCTTGCCGAGGCCCAGTTATTAATGCTGAAACATAATGTTTCTCACCTTTGCGTAACTAAAGACGGTACAAGTAAATCTGCCGTAAAAGGAATTATTTCTGAACACGATTTAGTTGTCGCTCAAGCTAGTAACCCTGGTGTTTTAATTAAAGAAATTAAGCGTTCACAATTACCAAAAGATTTAAAACAAATTCGCGATCGTCTGTCTGATTTGATTCAGAATTCGATTCAAAAAAATATACCTATTTCACACGTCAGCAATATTGCCAGCGAAATTAATCTGGCCATAATTAAACGCGCTGTAGAATTGTCTATTTTAGATTTAGGCTCCCCTCCTGCCAGATTTGCCTGGTTGAGCATAGGAAGCCAGGGGCGTAAGGAACAGCTTTTATTGACAGATCAGGATAGTATTTTGATTTTTGAAGATGTTGC
Source organism: Flavobacterium sp. KACC 22758 (assembly GCF_028736135.1). Taxonomy (NCBI): domain Bacteria; kingdom Pseudomonadati; phylum Bacteroidota; class Flavobacteriia; order Flavobacteriales; family Flavobacteriaceae; genus Flavobacterium; species Flavobacterium sp. KACC 22758. The sequence continues at coordinate 2,743,482 of NZ_CP117878.1, read as the reverse complement.
GCCAGAGAAATACAGAGAAGTAAAAGATTATTTTTTAAGACTGGCAAAACGCACCACAGCGATTCTTGAAAAAGTAGGTTACGAATATTGTCCAAACGGACACATGGGAAGCAACATGCTTTGGTGTAAGTCATTGAGTGACTGGACAAAACAGTACAACAGCTGGATGAATACTCCAGGTGAAAACAGCAATGATTTGAGCAGTATTTTCTTTGATTATGAGATCGTAATTGGTGAACCAAAAATCGAAGAAGTTATTGAAAATGTGGTATTTAAAAATGCCGTAAACAATACTTTATTCTTTGATTTCTTAGGAAACGATGCTTTAAAAAGAAACTCGCCTTTGAGCTTCTTTAAAAAATTCATTGTTGAAGAAGAAGGACCGCATAAAGGAAAATTCGACATTAAAACCCGTGCTTTGATGCCTTTAATAGACAGTGCACGTTTATTGATTTTGAGTGCCAATATAAAAGGAATTAAAAACACCTATTTAAGATTCAAACAATTAGCGATAACCGATTCTAAAAACGCCGAAATATATTTAAGTTGTGCAGAAGCTTTTTTAACGCTTTCAAAGTTTAGAACTGTTGAAGGCTTTAAGAATGACGATTCTGGGCAATATATCAATTTAAGAGAAATGTCTAAAACAGACAAAGAGAAGTTAAAAAATGCTTTAACCCCGATGAAAGACCTTGAGGAACTAATTAAGAGTAAATTTCAACTTACACAATTCTCATAAATATGCTAGACTGGATTAAAAACATTAACAAGGATTATCCGGAATTCTGGAAAGAGTACTTGACAAAATTAGAAGCAAAACCCAGCAAATTTGTGGTTTTGTCTACTGAAACTTCTGGCTTAAATCCTAATAAAGATGTTATTTTGTCTCTTGGCGCTTTTTCGGTCATAGATGACAGCATTATAATTAAGGAAAATTTTGAAGCCGTTTTACTGCAGTACAAATTCTTAGAAGACAATGGTCTTTCTAACGAATTTATTATTGAGAGCAAAATGACAAAAATGCCCGAAGCTGAGGCCTTAGAAGCTTTTATTAACTTCTTGGGAAATGCTGTTTTGGTTGGTCATCATATTAATTTTGACATTGAAATGCTTAACGCAGCTTTAGAAAGATTAGATTGCGGCAGGTTAAAAAATGAAGCGCTTGATATTGACGTTATGTACAGAAAATTAACTGACATTAACGACAAACAGTTTTCTTTAAACGATTTATGCGAAATTTATAAAATTCCAAAAAGTGACAGAAATTCATCTGCCGAAGATGCTTACAAAATTGGGCTTCTGTTCTTAAAACTAAAATCGCGTTTGGGAATTAAATAAAAAATAGCACTTTGCAGGACTTCGACTTCGCTCAGTCTGACATAAATTGTGAACATAAAAAAAGCCTCTTAAAAATTAAGAGGCTTTTTATTTATTTATCGAGAATTATACAATTCTTTCTTTCATAATTTGTTCTACAACTTCAGGATTTAATAATGTAGTTGTATCTCCAAAGTTAGAGAAATCACCTTCGGCAATTTTACGTAAAATTCTACGCATAATTTTTCCTGAACGAGTTTTTGGTAAACCAGAAACGAATTGGATTTTATCTAATTTCGCAATTGGCCCAATGTGATCAGAAATATACTGGTTGATCTCTTTTGTTAAGTTTTCTTTATTTCTAACTTCTCCGGTTTCTTTCAGGATAACAAAACCATATAATGCATTTCCTTTAATATCATGAGGGAATCCAACAATTGCAGATTCGGCAACCGCCTGATGTTCGTTGATAGCATCTTCAATTGGTGCAGTTCCTAAATTATGTCCAGAAACAATTACAACATCATCTACTCTACCTGTAATTCTGTAATATCCTACTTCATCGCGTAATGCACCGTCTCCTGTAAAATATTTTCCAGGGAAAGCAGAAAAATACGTTTCTTTATAACGATCGTGGTTATTCCAGATCGTTCTGGCGATTCCAGGCCATGGAAATTTAATACATAAACTTCCAACTACTTGATTTCCTTCAATTTCGTTGCGTTTTTCATCCATTAAAACCGGCTGAATTCCCGGTAATGGTAAAGTTGCATAAGTAGGTTTTGTAGGCGTAACAAAAGCAATTGGCGAAATCATGATTCCACCGGTTTCTGTCTGCCACCAAGTATCTACTACAGGACATCTCTTGTCTCCAACGTGGTCGTTGAACCAGTGCCAAGCTTCTTCGTTGATTGGCTCTCCAACAGATCCAATTACTTTAAGAGATTTTAGAGGATATTTTTGAATATAATCTAAACTTTCTTTTGCTAATGAACGAATCGCTGTTGGCGCTGTATAAAATTGTGTGATTTTATGTTTTTCGATAATATCCCAAAAACGGCTGAAATCAGGATAAGAAGGAACACCTTCAAAAATTACAGTAGTTCCTCCATTTAACAATGGTCCGTATAATATATAAGAGTGTCCAGTAATCCATCCAATATCTGCCGTACACCAAAAGATATCATTTTCTTCGTGGCTGAATACGTTTTTGAATGTATAAGCTGTATAAACCATGTATCCCGCTGTTGTATGCACCATTCCTTTTGGTTTTCCTGTTGATCCAGATGTATATAAAATAAACAAAGGATCTTCGGCATCCATAATTTCTGCAACACTATTATCAAGAGCTGCATCTAATAATGGCTGTAACCAAATATCACGGCCTTCTTTCATAGCAACTTCTGTTTTAGTTCTTTTTACAACCAAAACTTTAGAAACTGACGGACAAGTATCTAAGGCTTCATCAACAATTCCTTTTAAATCAATTGTTTTATTTCCTCTGTAACCACCGTCTGATGTAATAACCATTTTACACTCACAGTCATTAATTCTGGCAGAAACTGCAGAAGCAGAAAATCCTGCAAAAACTACTGAGTGAATTGCTCCAATTCTGGCACAGGCCAAAACAGCAACTGCTAGTTCAGGAATCATTGGCAGGTAAATGCACACACGGTCTCCTTTACGGATTCCCTGCTCACGCAAAACATTTGCCATTTTCGAAACTCTTTCGTAAAGCTCGTTGTATGTTATATGTAAAGCTTCTTCAGAAGGTTCATTCGGCTCAAAAATAATAGCCGTTTTATCTCCTCTTTTGCTTAAGTGTCTGTCGATACAATTTTTGGTGATGTTAACCTTTGCTTCAGTAAACCATTTTACTTCGGCATCGGCCATATTAAAATCAACAACTTTTTCCCACTGTTGATACCAAGTAAAATTTTCTTCAGCAATTTTTCCCCAAAATTTTCTCGGCTCTCGTATTGACTTATTGTAATGTTTAAAATATTGTTCTAAATTTTCAATTTTATAATAACTCATAGTTTTGTGGAATTTTTTTATAAATGTATTAAATATGCTTCTATTCTTAAAATTATTTAATTCATAAATTTTGGCAAAAAAAAACATATAATAAATAAAATATAAGCTTTTTTTAAAGTTATCCTAAAAAAACATATTTTAAAGGAAAATGTAAATCACAAAAAAGGCATGACAAACAAATTATCACACCTTTTTATTTAACAAATTTCAATAACAATTAATTCTGTAATTTCTGCATTACAATACTTTATCTATTTTGAAAATAGCAGCATCTTTATTAATTATAAATAGAAATTTCAACAAGTATATTTTTTGTTTAAAATATACCCCGTTTTCGGGATCAGCTTCACTTAACTTACTTGTATCACAGAAGTTAAGTGAATGCAATATGCATCTATATCTATTTACTTAATAAGTGCTTACTAATTCAAAATATTAATTCAAAACATTGATACAGAGCAAATTCCACCTTAACATGGGCGGAAATTCCCAAATTTATTTATCCAATTTTTTTCATTGCTGTCATAGACTCACGTAACCAGGCTCCTACTTCTTCGATAGGGTGCTGACGAATTTCTTTGTTAACTGCAATTAAAACTGTATTATCTACTCCGTTTGAAGTTGAGAATGGTTTACCAATAATGTTAGTTTCTACTTTTTTCATGAATTCAGTCAATAATGGCTTACAAGCATGATCAAATAAATAACATCCGTACTCAGCAGTATCAGAAATTACACGGTTCATTTCAAATAATTTCTTTCTAGCGATTGTGTTTGCAATTAATGGTAATTCGTGTAATGACTCATAATAAGCAGATTCTTCGATGATACCAGCTTCAGTCATAGTTTCAAAAGCTAACTCAACACCTGCTTTTACCATAGCAATCATTAATACTCCATTATCAAAATATTCCTGCTCAGAGATTGGAGCTTCTTGCGGTGCTGTTTTTTCGAAGTTAGTTTCTCCAGTTGCAGCTCTCCATTTCAATAAGTTAACATCGTCATTAGCCCAGTCGATCATCATAGTTCTTGAGAATTCTCCAGAAATAATATCGTCTTGGTGTTTTTGGAATAAAGGACGCATGATGTCTTTTAATTCTTCTGCTAATTCGTAAGCTTCAATTTTAGAAGGATTATTTAAACGATCCATCATGTTTGTAATACCACCATGTTTCAAAGCTTCAGTGATAGTTTCCCATCCGTATTGAATTAATTTTGAAGCATAAGCTGCATCTATTCCTTTTTCAACCATTTTATCAAAACATAAAATAGATCCAGTTTGAAGCAATCCGCAAAGAATAGTTTGCTCACCCATTAAATCTGATTTTACTTCAGCTACGAAAGATGATCTTAAAACTCCTGCTTTGTGTCCACCAGTTGCTACAGCATAAGCTTTTGCCTGATCTAAACCAAATCCGTTTGGATCGTTTTCCGGGTGAACTGCAATAAGTGTTGGCACACCAAATCCTCTTTTGTATTCTTCACGTACCTCAGAACCAGGACATTTTGGAGCACACATAATTACTGTAATATCTTTACGAATCTGCATTCCTTCTTCAACAATGTTGAAACCGTGAGAATAAGCTAAAGTTGATCCTTGTTTCATTAATGGCATAATAGCATTAACTACAGAAGTATGCTGTTTATCCGGAGTAAGGTTACAAACTAAATCAGCCGTTGGAATCAACTCTTCATAAGTACCTACTTTAAACCCGTTTTCAGTTGCATTTTTATATGAAGCTCTCTTTTCTGCAATTGCATCTGCACGCAAAGCATAAGAAATATCTAAACCTGAATCTCTCATGTTTAAACCTTGATTCAAACCTTGTGCACCACAACCTACAATGACAACTTTTTTACCAGCTAATGCTGAAATTCCGTCTGCAAATTCTGATTGCTCCATAAATTCGCAAACTCCTAGTTGCTCTAATTGTAATCTAAGTGGTAGTGTGTTGAAATAATTTGCCATTTTGTTTTAAAATATTAATGAAATGAAATTTAATAATTGATTATTTTTATGATTACGGCCTAAACCGTCTTTAAATTGTTATTTGAATGTTTCGAGTAATGTCGAAATTTCCATTTTTTGTTTAGAAACCGAAATTCTGCCTGAACGAACAAACTGCATAATACCGTAAGGTTTGAATTTTTCGTATAATTCTTCAATTTCAGAACGTCTTCCAGATTTTGAAATCACGAAAAAATCTCTTGAAACCGTTACAATTGTAGACTGGCTTTCTTTGATGATATTCTGAATTTGTTTTTCATCAAACAATAAGCTTGAAGCAATTTTAAAAAGTGCATTTTCAAGATAAATCGTTTCTTCATCTGTATGATAAAATGCTTTTATAACTTCAATTTGCTTTTCGATCTGGCCTACAATATTTTGAACCCATTTTTCAGTTGTATTTACTACAATGATAAATCTTGAAACATTTTCTATTTCTGATTCTGAAACATTTAGACTTAATATATTAATGTGACGCTTTAAGAATATTCCAGATATTCTATTTAACAAGCCTACGTTATTTTCTGAGTATACCGATATGGTAAATGTTTTCTCTTCCATGTTGTTTTTAGTTTTTTTTTGTTTCAAGTTTCAAGTTTTACTCCCGATGGCTATCGGGATTGAAACTTGAAACCTAAAACTTGAAACTTTTTTAGCTTAATCTAATTTCTGAAACGCATGCTCCGGTTGGAATCATTGGAAAAACGTTGTTTTCTTTTTCCACCATAACTTCTAAGAAATAAGAATCTTTAGAAGCCAGCATTTCTGCAACAGCAGCATCTAAATCTTCTCGCTGTGTTACTTTTTTAGATTTAATATGATATCCTTCGGCAATGGCAACAAAATTTGGATTAATCATTTTTGTTGAAGCGTATCTGTTATCAAAGAACAATTCCTGCCATTGACGTACCATTCCTAAAAACTCATTATTTAGAATTACAATTTTTACAGGAACCTGAGTCTGAAAAATCGTTCCTAATTCCTGAATTGTCATCTGAAAACCTCCATCACCAATAATAGCAACAACTTCACGGTCTGGTCTTCCCATTTTAGCTCCAATTGCAGCCGGAAGCGCAAATCCCATTGTTCCTAATCCGCCAGAAGTAATATTACTTTTTGTTGAATTGAATTTTGCATAACGGCAGGCAAACATTTGATGCTGTCCTACATCCGAAACTATAATAGCATCACCTTTTGAGTGTTTGTTGATCATTTCAATAGTCTCTCCCATTGAAAGACCAGCTGATGATGGATTTAATTCGTCTTTAATTACTGAATCAAATTCAATTTTAGCCAATTCTTTAAATTCATTGTGCCATAAATCGTGTGATTTTGCATCAAGCAGCGGCAATAAAGCAGCTAAAGATTCTTTTACATCACCTAAAACAGCAATTTCTGTTTTAACGTTTTTATCAACCTCTGCAGGATCAATTTCGAAGTGAATTACTTTTGCCTGTTTTGCATAAGTTTTTAAATTACCCGTTACACGATCGTCAAAACGCATACCGAAGGCAATTAATACATCACATTCATTTGTCAGCAAGTTTGGTGCATAATTTCCATGCATTCCTAACATACCAACATTTAAAGGATGATCTGTTGGCAGAGCCGAAAGTCCTAAAATAGTCCAAGCTGCCGGAATTCCTGATTTTTCAAGAACTGCTTTAAATTCAGCTTCAGCCTGACCTAAAATAATTCCCTGACCGAAAACGATAAAAGGTTTTTTAGCACTATTGATTAAGGCTGCAGCTTCGGCAACTTTATCTAAATTTAATTTCGGAACCGGATTATAACTTCTAATTCCTGTACATTTTTCATAACTAAAATCGAACTCATCAAACTGAGCATTTTTAGTAATATCGATTAAAACAGGCCCTGGACGTCCAGAACGAGCGATATAGAATGCTTTTGCAATAATTTCAGGAATTTGAGAAGCTTCGGTTACCTGAAAGTTCCATTTTGTAACCGGAGTTGAAATTCCGATGATATCTGTTTCCTGAAAGGCATCAGATCCTAATAAATGTCTTCCAACTTGTCCTGTAATACAAACCATTGGAGTTGAATCGATCTGAGCATCGGCAATTCCGGTTACAAGATTTGTAGCTCCTGGTCCAGAAGTTGCAATTGCAACACCCACTTTTCCTGTTGCTCTCGCATATCCCTGAGCAGCATGCGTTGCACCTTGTTCGTGACGTACTAAAACGTGGTGCAGCTGATCCTGAAATTTATATAATTCGTCGTAAACCGGCATTATAGCTCCTCCCGGATATCCATAAATTAAGTCTACTCCTTCTTCTAATAAGCATCTAATAACGGCTTCGGCGCCTGATATTCTAATTGTTCCCATTTGGTAATTTTATTGTTTAGAATTTGAAATAATTACAGTTTTCAAACTCATATTTTTTTGTCGGTTAATTATCGGTAACACAGCCTGTTGAAGCACTAGAAACCGATCTTGCGTATTTAAGTAAAACCCCTCTGTCAACTTTTAGCGCTGGTTGAACCCAAGCCGCTTTACGAGCTGCAAATTCTTCGTCAGATATTTTCAGGTCGATTGTATTTTTCACCGCATCGATAGCAATTAAATCGCCATCTTTTACTAGTGCAATACCACCTCCATCATAAGCCTCTGGTGTTACGTGTCCTACCACGAATCCGTGTGAACCTCCGGAGAATCTGCCGTCTGTAATAAGTGCACAGCTGCTTCCTAATCCTGCACCAATAATAGCAGATGTCGGTTTTAGCATTTCAGGCATACCCGGACCACCTTTTGGTCCACAACCTCTAATGACGACGACATTACCTGGTTTAATCTTTCCGGCCTGCAAGCCAGGAATTACTTCAAATTCACCTTCAAAAACTACAGCTGGTCCTTCGAAATATTCTCCTTCTTTTCCGCTGATTTTTGCCACAGCTCCTTCAGAAGCAAGGTTTCCGTATAAAACCTGAATATTTCCTGTTGGTTTTAATGCTTTTTGAATTTCATGAATTACTTCTTGTCCGTCTTGTAAATCCGGTGTAGAAGCTAAGTTTTCAGCAACTGTTTTTCCAGTTACTGTTAAACAATCTCCGTGGATAAGTCCCACTTTCAATAAATATTTCATTACACCCGGAATACCTCCCACTTCGTGAATGTCTTCCATCATATATTTACCACTTGGTTTCATATCGGCAAGAACAGGTGTTCTGTCGTTAATTGCCTGAAAATCATCAAGAGTAATTGTAATACCAACAGAGTGTGCCATTGCAATTAAGTGCATAACTGCGTTTGTAGAACCTCCTAAAACTGCTACAATTGTAATAGCATTTTCGAAAGCTTTACGAGTCATAATATCTCTTGGCTTAATATCTTTTTCTAATAAAACTTTAATAGCTTCTCCGGCAGCAATACATTCGTCTCTTTTTTCCTGACTCAAAGCAGGGTTAGAAGAACTGTAAGGCATACTCATACCTAATGCTTCAATTGCAGAAGACATAGTGTTTGCAGTATACATACCGCCGCAGGCACCAGCTCCAGGACAAGCATTTTGAATAACTCCTTTAAAATCTTCCGGAGTAATTTCGCCTTTTACTTTTTTTCCTAAAGCTTCAAAAGCAGAAACGATGTTTAGAGATTCACCTTTCCATTTTCCTGAGTGGATAGATCCTCCATAAACCATCATTGACGGACGGTTTAATCTTCCCATTGCGATTAATGCTCCAGGCATATTTTTATCGCAGCCGGGAATTGCAATAATACTATCGTACCATTGTGCACCGGCTACAGTTTCAATAGAATCTGCGATTACATCACGAGAAACTAATGAATAACGCATTCCTTCTGTACCGTTAGAAATTCCGTCACTTACACCAATGGTATTAAAAATAAGTCCGACCAGACCAGCATCCCAAACACCTTTTTTAACATCTTTTGCTAAATCATTTAAGTGCATATTGCAAGTATTACCATCATAACCCATGCTGACAATACCAACTTGTGCTTTTTTTAAATCTTCTTCAGTTAAACCAATTCCATACAACATTGCTTGCGCCGCAGGCTGTGTTTGATCTTGAGTGATGGTTTTGCTGTACTTATTTAATTCCATTATTGCGTTATTTTTATTTTAATTTTATTCAAAAAAAAACCTTCCAGTATTTGGAAGGTTTATAATATAGTCTTTCAATTATATTTATACCGTTCCCGATGCAGATGTGCTAAACACATTGACAACAACGACAGAAGTAATAATAATTGAGATTTGCATCGCTTATTTTTTTAGTGTTACAAAAGTACAAAAACTTTAAGAACTAAAAAAATAAAATCTCAACATTTCTAATACTTCTTGTTATTTAATTCATTATTTTAGTAAAAAATCTAAACTATTGTCGATTGACCAATCGAAACATTATCATTATTAAAATATAATAAGTCATCTTTGCTGAAAATGAAATTGGAAACAAACTCCCCTACTTCATTTGTACCAAATTTTGAATCTGGTTTTAAATCAACAGTAACAACTTCATATTCAATTGCTTTTTTAACTGCCTGAAAAACTACATTCGCTTCTTTAGTTAATCCAAAATGTTCTAACAAAAGTCCTGCAGCTAAAATTGAAGCAATTGGATTGGCAATATTTTTTCCTTTTGCCTGCGGATATGAACCGTGAATTGGCTCAAACAAAGCATTTTTTTCTCCTAAAGATATTGATGGCAGTAAACCAATAGATCCTGTAATTACACTGGCTTCATCAGATAAAATATCTCCAAATAAATTCTCAGTTAAAATGACATCAAATTGTTTTGGATTCAAAATCAGCTGCATTGCTGCATTATCTACAAATAAAAAGTCCAAGATTACATCTGGATAACTTTCACCTACTTTTTGAACCACTTTTCTCCATAATCTGGAAGTTTCCAAAACATTTGCTTTGTCTACCATAGTTAACTTCTTGCGTCGGTTTTGTGCCGATTTAAAAGCTAAATGTGCAATTCTCGTTATTTCTTCTTCAGAATACTCACATAAATCCGAAGCATGTGTGCCTTCATCATTTAATGTTTTTGTACCAAAATAAGCACCGCCAGTTAATTCTCTGAAAATTGTAAAATCTGCTCCTTCAATAATCTCTCTTTTTAAAGGAGAAGCGTCAATTAAAGCCTTAAATGGTTTAATTGGACGAATATTGGCAAACAAACCAAGTTCTTTTCGAAGTTTTAACAAACCTTGCTCCGGACGAACTTTTGCATTTGGGTTGTTATCGTATTTTGGATCTCCAATAGCACCAAGCAAAACAGCATCAGTATTTAAACAAAGATTTAAAGTCTGCTCCGGGAGCGGGTTTCCAGTTTTGTCAATAGCGATCGCACCCATGAGTGCTTCTTCAAAAACAAATTCATGATTGTACACTTCGCCTATAGCATATAATGCTTTTTTGGCCTGTGCAATAACTTCTGGTCCAATTCCGTCTCCTGGTAAAACTGCTATTTTCAAATTCATAACGTCTCGTTCTTTATGTATTTAAATCTTTATTTTTTTTCTCTTTCTTCTTGGCTCTATTGTGTTTTATTAGCTTCTGATTAATTCACCTTCAATTTTAGAAGCTTCTATAATTTGGTGAATATCTGCGTCTACTACTTCTTTTTTAATGTCAGCAAACTTCAAGAACTCAATGTAAACAGTGTCTAATTGTGTTTTTGTAAGCTCGTAACCTACTTTTTTAGCTCGGTATGCTAATGCTGCTCTTCCGCTTCTTGCTGTCAAAATGATAGAAGATTCGTTTACGCCCACATCAAGGGGATCCATAATTTCGTAAGTTGCTCTGTTTTTGATAACACCATCCTGATGAATTCCAGAACTGTGTGCAAAAGCATTTGCTCCAACGATCGCTTTATTTGGCTGAACAATCATTCCCATACTTTCAGAAACTAAACGGCTCATTTCGTTTAATTCTCTTGTATTAATGTTTGTATCTAAGTTTAAGTAAGGATGCTGTTTGAAAATCATTACCACTTCTTCAAGTGCAGTATTTCCTGCTCTTTCTCCAATACCATTAATAGTACACTCGATTTGTCTTGCACCATTAATTGCACCTGCGATTGAGTTTGCAGTTGCCATTCCTAAATCGTTATGACAGTGGCATGAAAGGATTACGTTTTCGATTCCTTTTACGTTTTCTTTTAAATATTTAATTTTTGCTCCGTATTCTTCCGGAAGACAATATCCTGTTGTGTCAGGAATATTTAATACAGTTGCACCAGATTTAATAACTTCTTCACAAACTTTTGCAAGGAAAGCATTATCAGTTCTACCAGCATCTTCTGCGTAGAATTCTACATCTTCTACATACGATTTTGCGTGTGCTACTGCAAATTTGGCTCTTGCAATAATATCTTCAGGCGTAGTTTGTAATTTGTGGAGTATATGAGATTCAGAAGTTCCGATTCCAGTATGGATTCTAGGTTTCTTCGCGTGCTTTAAAGCAGCTGCAGCAACATCAATGTCGTTTTTCACGGCTCTTGTTAGTCCGCAGACCGTTGCATTTTCTACAATTTTACAAATCTCAGAGACCGATAAAAAATCGCCCGGACTTGACACAGGAAAACCAGCTTCGATAATATCAACTCCCATTTTGTCTAGTCGTTCTGCGATAACTAATTTTTGCTTAGTATCTAACTTGCATCCTGGAACTTGTTCACCGTCGCGTAAAGTGGTGTCAAAAATTTGAACTTTCTCTCTATTCATATTCATTTATTTAATGTAATTTCACATCTTGATAACAAATATATATTGTACAATCGCAGTACGAAATTCATTTTAATGAAATTATACTGTTCATAACACAATTTATAACGAGTTAAATATTTAATAATCAATAAGTTATATTATTATTTTTTACAATGGCTAACCATCAAAAAGATTTCTTATTTGTTCTGATAAAATCACTTTCCAAATCTGAAAAAAGGCAGTTTAAAATTTTTGCAAGCCGATTAGAAACCAGCTCGAATACGAAATTCATTGAACTATTCAATATTTTAGATAAGTCTGAAACGTATGATGAAAAGCTTATTTTAAAGAGCGGAAGCATCAAAAAAGTTCAGTTATCTAACTTAAAATCATACCTATACAAACAAATCTTAGTTAGTATTCGCTTAAATATTCCGAGCCAGAATATTCGTTATCAATTACGCGAACAAATTGATTTTGCTGTTATACTATATAATAAAGGACTTTATAAACAGAGTTTAAAAATTCTTGACAAAACAAAACAGCAGGCTTTAGAAAATGACGAAAAATATATGGCGTATGAAATTGTCGAGTTCGAAAAGCTGATAGAATCACAATATATTACGAGAAGTATTCAGGGCCGTGCCGACGAATTGGTTGTTCAGGCCAAAGAATTAAATTACCGAAATACTATTTCGAGCAAATTATCGAATCTTTCGCTTCAATTATACGGAATCATGCTGAAAACAGGTTACGTAAAAAGCGATGAGGAGTATAAATATATTGATGATTATTTCAATAAGCACATTGCCAAACTAGACGAAACAAAATTTGGTTTTCGTGAAAAATATTGGTTTTACAATGCCAATTTATGGCGAAGCTTCTTGGTTCAGGACTTTTTAGCGAGTTATAAATTTGCTTACAAATGGGTACAGCTTTTTTATGACAATCCAAATATGATTTACCTGAATCCGGTATTTTTCTTAAAAGGTAACCACTATTTTCTGGAATCGCTTTATATGTTGAAATATACATCCAATTTCAAGAGATATCTTTCGCTTTTAGAAGAAACGATTCAGGATCCGAGATTTCCCGTAAATGATAACCTTGCTTCGCTGTCGTTTTTATACTTATATAATAACAAACTGAATCTGCATATTCTGGAAGGCACTTTTGCCGAAAGTGAATATCTGATTCCTGAGATTTTAGAAAAACTGAAAGTACACAGTGATCACCTTGATGAACATCACGAAATGTTATTTTTCTACAAAATAGCTTCTATTTATTTTGGAAATGAAAAGTATAACGAATGTATTTTCTATCTTGATAAAATTATCAATAATAAAAACTTAACCATGCGCGAAGATTTAATGTGCTTTGCAAGACTATTGTCGCTGATTGCACATTATGAATTAGGAAAAGATTATTATTTAGAAAACCACCTGAAAAGCACGTATAAGTTTTTATTAAAAATGAATGACTTACACGAAGTTCAAAAAGAGATTATCAAGTTTTTAAGAAACCTGAATAACTTCTATCCTGCTGATATTAAAAAGGAATTCAAAAAAATGCATGCCCGTTTCGTAGAACTTGAAAAGAATACTTACGAAAAAAGAGCTTTCTTATACCTGGATATTATTTCGTGGCTTGAAAGCAAAATCGAAAATAGAAAAATTGCTGATATTATTAAAGAAAAAGCGAAGCTGAATAGCCGATAAATCTTTTAAATTCAGATAAAAAAACAAACTCCAATAAAAAAGCCTTGAAATTCAAGGCTTTTTGTTATTTCGACAAAACTGTACTAAAAACCAAACCCGACAGATTTTAAAAACCTGTCGGGGTTTACTAACGTAAAAATCCCAAACTCCTCCTGATGCTATCGGGATGGAATTTGGGATTTTGTATATTGAAAATTAAAAGAATTTATTCAACAATATTAGAAGTCGTAACATAAAAATCTTTATCAACTTCTATTTTTCTGTCTTCATTATCTGTTTTTACTGACTGCCATTCTGTTGTTGGTTTCAGCCAGGTTTCAACACCATTTAATTTCACTCTTACCGGCATATCAAATTTAGAAACACAGTTTGTCCAGTGGTAGCCAAAAGTTCCGTTTTTAAACATATATTCAAAAACCGGAATTTGAGTTGTAGTTAAATATTGAGCAAAAACTCTGTTGAAGTTAATTCCGGATTGTTCATTAATATAATCCTGAATTTGTTTACCAGTAACCGTTTGATGGTAAAACGTTTTGTTCATGCCTCTTAAAATCGATTTCCATTTTGCATCATCATTGATTACCTGACGAATCATATGAAGCATCGAAGCTCCTTTTGGATACATATCTCCAGAACCTTCATTATTTACATCATAATGTCCGATGATTGGAGTATCATTTTTGATGTTTTTTCTACATCCAATTACATATTCTGCTCCGGCATCTTTTCCGTAATAATACTCCACAAAAAGACTTTCTGAATAGTTTGTAAAACTCTCGTGAACCCACATATCAGCAATATCTTTGTAAGTGATATTGTTAGCGTACCATTCGTGACCCGATTCATGAATGATGATAAAATCAAACTTTAATCCCCAGCCTGTTCCGCTTAAGTCACGTCCTAAATAACCATTTTTGTATTGATTTCCGTATGTAACAGAACTTTGGTGCTCCATTCCTAAATACGGAACTTCAACCAATTTATAACTGTCTTCGTAAAACGGATAAGGTCCGAACCAGTTTTCAAAAGCTTTCAGCATTTTTGGCGCATCTTTAAACTGCTCTTTTGCCAAAGCCAGATTATCTCTTAAAACATAATAATTACAGTCTAAATTTCCTTTTTCACCTTTAAAAACTTCTGAGAAATTAACGTAATCACCAATATTGATATTTACACCGTAATTATTGATAGGATTGGCAACATACCAATTAAAAGTTTTCGTTCCGTCTTTTTCTTTTTTAACGCTTTGTAATCTTCCGTTAGAAACTTCCGTTAAATCTCCCGGAACATTAACGCTGATCAGCATATTTTCTACTTCATCATACATATGGTCTTTACACGGCCACCAAACGCTCGCTCCTAAACCCTGGCAAGATGTAGCAATAAAATCTTTTCCGTTTTTATCTTTTTTCCAAGAAAAACCGCCGTCCCACGGTGCTCTTACTGCTTCTTTAGGTTTTCCGTTAAATGAAACTACAATTTCTTTTGTATCACCAGCTTTTTGTTTTTCGTTTAAAGTGATGAAAAATGCGTTTCCGTCTCTTTCAAATTTTAATTCTTTTCCGTTCTGCGTTACTTTAGTAATGTTCATAGGTTCCTGCAAATCAATCTGCATACGGTTATTTTCTGTTAAAACAGTATAACGAACTGTATTAGAACCTGAGATTGATTTTTCTTTTGGATTCACTTTTACATCAAGGTGATAATATTTCAAATCCCACCAGGCTCTTTCTTTTGTGATGCTTCCGCGTAAAGTATCCTGATGTGTAAAAACGGTTTCTGACTTGTTTAAAAGTCCCTGAGCATTGGCAGTAAAACCAATTAGAAAAGCAGTTAAAATGCTTCCAAAGTAATTTTTCATTAGTTAGAATTATAAAATAAATAAAGTATTCGAACTTAATCTGTCACAAATGTAAACATTCGGATTAAGAATTCTAAAATTTTATGATTTCTTCATAAAAAACAAACCCAATAAATAAGAAATTTATTGGGTTTGTTTTTTAGTTATTTTAAAAACTTAATTGGTGATATTAGATTCTATTACATAAAAGTTTTTATCTACAGTTAAACTTGTTTTTTCACTGTTTAAATCTTTCGCCTGCCAGTCTGAAGTTGGTTTTAGCCAGGTTTCTACACCGTTCAAAGTCACCTTTAACGGAAGATCAAAATTTTCCTGACAGTTAATCCAATGATACGCTAATTTTTGATTTTTAAAATAATATTCAAAAACAGGCACCTGTGGCGTTCTTAGATACTGATTAAAAACCGGGTCGAAATCAATTCCAGATTCTTTACTTATGTAATCTTCAATCTGTTTTGTGGTAACGGTTTGATGGTAAAACGTTTTGTTCATTCCGCGAAGAATCACTTTAAATTTTGCATCATCATTAATCACCTGACGAATCGTGTGAATCATGTTAGCGCCTTTCGGGTACATATCGCCAGAACCTTCTCTATTTACATCATAATGCCCAATAATAGGTTCTTTATTCGCAATCATTTTTCTAATTCCTCTAGCGTATTCATTTGCTGCATCTTTTCCATAATAATATTCTATAAAAAGAACTTCTGAATACGTGGTAAAACTTTCATGAATCCACATATCGGCAATGTCTTTATAGGTGATATTATTGGCAAACCATTCGTGACCCGATTCATGAATAATAATATAATCAAACTTCAATCCCCAGCCTGTACCGCTTATATCATGTCCGTTATGACCGTTTTGGTAATTGTTTCCGTAAGTTACCGAGCTTTGGTGTTCCATTCCTAAATACGGAGCTTACACCAATTTGTAACTGTCTTCGTAAAACGGATAAGGTCCAAACCAGCTTTCAAAAGCTTTAAGCATTTTAGGAGCATCTTTAAACTGTTCTTTTGCTTTAGCCAGATTATCTCTCAAAACATAATAATTACAATCTAAATCGCCTTTTTCTCCTTTAAATTTTTCTGAGAAATTAACATAATCTCCAATATTGATATTTACCCCGTAATTGTTAATTGGATTAGCGACATACCAATTGAAAGTTTTAGTTCCATCTTTTTGTTTTTTAACACTTTGAAGCCTTCCATTTGAAACATCAGTTAAATCTCCCGGAACATTTACGCTGATCAGCATATTCTCTACTTCATCGTACATGTGGTCTTTACATGGCCACCAAACGCTCGCGCCTAATCCCTGACAAGATGAAGCGATAAAATCTTTGCCGTTTTTATCTTTCTGCCAGGTTATTCCGCCATCCCAAGGGGGACGTACGGCTTCTTTTGGAACTCCTCCAAATGAAACGATAATTTCTTTCGTTTCTCCAGCTTTTTGATTTTCTGATAAAGTAATAAAGAAAGTATTTCCGTCTCTTTCAAACTTCAGTTCCTTTCCGTTCTGCGTTACTTTCGTAATGCTCATTGGTTCCTGCAAATCAATCTGCATACGGTTGTATTCTGTTAAAACCTTATAACGGACAGTATTAGTTCCGGAAATGGTTCTATCTGCCGGATTCACCTTAATGTCAAGATGATAATATTTCAAATCCCACCAGGCTCTTTCTTTTGTAATGCTTCCGCGTAAGGTATCCTGATGTGTAAAAACAGTTTCTGACTTATTTAAAAGTCCTTGGGCATTGGCTGCAAAACCAATTAGAAAGGCGACAAAAATGTTTTTAAAGTATTTTTTCATTAGCTGAATTTTGGATTATTTAGTTGTTTTTTGTTTTTAACAAATGTAACTAATCACGTTAAATTTCTATTTCTATACCCGAAAAAATTAAAAAAACTACCTATTCTATAAATGAATCTCTATAATATTGAATCCGCCCTTCATCATTGTTTTCATCAAAAAAGACAGAAAAATTTATTCCTTTTTTCCCTTCCATCCAATTCGTTGTTTTATCTGAATAAAACCAGAAATGAAGGGTTTCATCTGTTTTTTCAAACACAATATAAAGATCCTCTACTTTATAAATACTATTTTGTTCAATTGTTTTTTTATTCTTTTTATTTCGTATCAAAAGTTCAGAAACTGCCTTTTCTGCAAGTTTTAATGCAATAATAAGTTTAGCGGTGTATTTTTTATCAATTTCAAAAATTGTGTTTTTACTGCCATTCATTTGCCTATTGATTTTTCTTTAGAATTATTTTCTTAATCATTTGCAAAAATACTCCTATATATTTATATTAAGTAAAATTAATCTTTTATAATAGATGACTTCTCTTTACTTTAGCAATAAATCAAATCTAACTTATGAAATTCTATCTACCTGTAGTTTTTATTTATCTTGTTTGTATAAACACGATGCATTCACAAACATTTTCAATTGCGAAAACTAGTGAAAAAATAAAAATCGACGGAGATTTAACCGATTGGAAAACACCTTTTTCAGGTCCTTTTGTAATTCATAATTCAGGAGAAAAAGCAAAACAAAATACAATGGTTTCACTTTCGTGGAACGATGAATACCTTTTTATTGCTTATCGTTCAATTGATTCTCAAATAGTGGGAAAACATCAAATGAAAGATTCTAAAATCTATGAAACTGATGATTTGGTAGAAATATTTATTGATCCTGACGGAGACGGGAAAAATTATCTGGAAATTGGTATAAATGCATTTTCTGCTAATTATGATATGCTTGTTAAATGTATTTCACCAGAATGCGGAGGCTGGAAAACAGATATGAATTTTGATATTAAAGGATTTGAAGCTGTCAGTAAAATAACCTCAGAGGGCTTTGATACCGAAATAAAAATCCCTTTTTCAAGCTTAGAAAAAATTGAAAACGGCAATTTTTTAAAACCAAAGATTGGTACAAAATGGAAGGCTAATATTTTTAGAATTGATTACGGCGATACAACCGAATACCTTGCTTTACAGCCTTATAAAAGTTTGAAATTTGGTTTTCATCAACCGCAGGAATTTGCAGTTTTTGAGTTTGTAGAGTAGTATTGCGAGATGGCGCACGGAAGACACGGATTCACTATGCGAAAGCACGGATTTGTAAGTATTTTTTTTATTTCGAGGAACAAGAAATCGCACTAGGTAATCAACAAAGATTGGAGATATCTTTTGCGGAGTTTCTAGTGCGATTTCTCGTTCCTCGAAATGATAAACTTTATGTTACTTCTGACGTTTCTTTAAAACTTCAACAACATCATTTAACTGATAACCTTTTGCCTGCAGTAAAATCAGATAATGAAAAAGTAAATCGGCGCTTTCGCTGAGGAATAAATCGTCGTTATCATCTTTTGCTTCAATAACTACTTCTACAGCTTCTTCACCAACTTTTTGAGCAATTTTATTAATTCCTTTTGCAAATAAAGAAGCTACATAACTCTGTTCAGAATCAGCATTTTCTCTGCGGGTTTTGATTGTATTTTCTAATTGAGAAATAAAACCGTAATTCGCATCATTTGGTTCCTGCCAGCAAGTATCTGCACCAGTGTGACAAGTTGGCCCAACTGGTTTTGCCTGAATTAATAGCGTATCGCCGTCACAATCATTTTTAATGCTTACCAGATTTAAAAAGTTACCACTCTCCTCGCCTTTCGTCCAAAGTCTTTGTTTGGAACGGCTAAAGAAAGTCACTTTTTGTGTTTCTATTGTTTTTTGAAGCGATTCTTCGTTCATATAACCCAGCATCAAAACATTTTTTGTTTCTGAATCCTGAATTATAGCCGGAATTAATCCGTGTGCACTTTTGATATCGATATCCATAATTTTAGTCTAAAGTTGTAAAGTCGAAAGTCTTAAAGTTAAAACTAAATTCGAGCTTCTATATTATTTACTATTGTTGTTTTAAATTTGAATCTTGCATCTTTCTTCTTGACTTTATTTTTAAAGCCTAACTTCAATTCCGTTGCTTCTAAGTTCTTGTTTTAAAGCTTTTATCTCTATTTCTTTAAAGTGAAAAACACTTGCTGCCAAAGCCGCGTCTGCTTTTCCTTCTTTAAACGAATCTACGAAATGCTGTATGTTTCCAGCGCCTCCCGAAGCGATTATCGGAATATTTACTAATTCTGAAAGTTTAGCCAAAGCTTCGTTTGCAAAACCATTTTTAGTTCCGTCGTTATCCATCGAAGTAAAAAGGATTTCTCCTGCTCCTCGTTCTGCCACTTCAACAGCCCAATCGAATAAATTCAATTCAGTCGGAACTTTCCCGCCGACTAAATGCACAATCCATTGTCCGTCGATTTGTTTAGCATCAATTGCTACAACAACACATTGGCTTCCAAACTTCTGAGCCAAATCATTGATTAACTGCGGATTTTTTACTGCCGATGAATTAATAGAAACTTTATCGGCTCCATTATTCAGCAGAATATCAACGTCTTCAACAGATGAAATCCCACCGCCAACAGTAAATGGAATGTTGATTTTTTCTGCCACACTTCGCACCATATTTACCAGCGTTTTTCGTCTTTCCTCAGTTGCCGAAATATCCAGAAAAACCAATTCGTCTGCACCTTCTCTCGAATAAATTTCCGCCAATTCTACAGGATCTCCCGCATCACGCAAGTCAACGAAATTAACACCTTTTACAGTTCTTCCGTTTTTTATATCTAAGCAGGGTATTATTCTTTTTGCTAACATGTTTTTAATGTGTCAATTTTTAATGTGCCAATTAGAAAATTAGATAATTTTTGACGTTGCGCTCAAATTATCTAATTTTCTAATTGGCACATTATCTAATTAATTCTCATTTTCTAATTATAAAATCCTCTAACTGTTTCAAGCTAATTCTCCCTTCGTAAATTGCTTTTCCTATAATCGTTCCTTCACAGCCTAATTCGGCTAATTTTGGCAATTCGTCAAAAGTAGAAATTCCGCCAGAAGCGATTAGTTTTACACCTTTTGCTTCTGCTAAAATTTTACTGTACAAATCAAAACTTGGGCCTTGCAGCATTCCGTCTTTGGCAATATCGGTGCAAATAACGTACTGAATTCCTTTATTTTGATAATCCTGAATAAACGGAACTAAATCTTCATTTGATTCTTCTAACCAGCCAGAAACCGCAATTTTTTCATCTTTTGCATCAGCTCCCAAAATAATTTTTTCTGAACCGTATTCTGAAATCCATTTTTCAAAAATTTCTCTGTTTTTAACCGCAATACTTCCGCCGGTAATTTGGTTTGCACCGCTTTCAAAAGCAATTCTCAAATCGTCATCCGACTTTAATCCGCCTCCAAAATCAATTTTTAAGCTCGTTTGCGTTGCAATTTGTTCTAATATCTTATAATTGACAATCTTGCTTGATTTTGCACCGTCAAGATCAACTAAATGCAAATATTCAATTCCGTGCGCTTCAAATGATTTTGCCACTTCCAGCGGATTTTCATTATAAATTATTTTGGTATCATAATCACCTTTGGACAAACGAACGCATTTTCCTTCAATGATATCTATGGCTGGTATTATTCTCATTTTATTTTAGTCTTAAAGTTTGAAAGTCTAAAGTTTTAAAGTCTTTTTGATTCTCAAAAATTGATATTTTGATTGATTTTTGATATTGAAATTGAAATTTTACATTTTTAAAAAATTACCTAGAATCTTTTCTCCAACATCACCGCTCTTTTCTGGGTGAAACTGAGTTCCATAAAAATTATCTTTTTGTAATGCCGATGCGTATTCTACGTCGTAATTTGTTGTTGCGATAGATTCAGCACAATTTGGAGCGTAAAAACTATGAACCAGATACATGAACTCATTTTCAGAAATTCCTTTAAACAAATCGGTTTTTAAATCATAAATCTGATTCCATCCCATTTGCGGCACTTTTACGTTGTTTGAAAATTTCACAACATCAACATCAAAAATCCCTAAACCTTCTGTATTTCCTTCTTCCGATTTATTGCACATTAACTGCATTCCGAGACATATTCCTAAAACAGGCTGTTTCAATTGCGGAATTAAACTGTCTAAACCGCTTTCACGAAGTTTTGCCATAGCCGAACTCGCCTCACCTACACCAGGAAAAATCACTTTATCTGCCAATTTAATTTCGTCTGGATTATTACTCAAAACCGCCTTAAAACCCAGTCTTTCAATAGCAAACATAATGCTCTGAATATTTCCTGCTCCGTAATTTATAATTACTATTTTCATTTAATTTTTTGTTTCAGGTTTCAAGTTTCATGTTTCAAGTTACTCCACTGAACTTGAAACATGAAACCTGAAACAATTTTAAACTTCTTAAAGCATTCCTTTCGTAGAAGGCAAAATCATTTTTTCGGTATCTCTTTTTACGGCTACTTTTATCGCTTTTGCAAAAGCTTTAAAGATCGCTTCAATTTTGTGATGTTCGTTTATTCCTTCTGCTTTAATATTTAAATTCGCTTTTGCGCCGTCTGTAAATGATTTAAAGAAGTGATAGAACATTTCTGTCGGCATTTTACCAACCATTTCGCGTTTAAATTCGGTTTCCCAAATTAGCCAGTTTCTTCCTCCAAAATCAATTGCTGCCTGTGCTAAACAATCGTCCATTGGAAGACAGAATCCGTAACGTTCGATTCCTAGTTTATTTCCTAACGCTTTCGCGAAAACTTCTCCTAAAGCAATTGCCGTATCTTCAATTGTATGGTGCTCATCGACTTCTAAATCGCCTTTTACAGTAATTTCTAAGTCCATTTGTCCGTGACGTGAGATTTGATCCAACATATGGTCAAAAAACGCAATTCCGGTGTCGATTTTGCTTTTCCCAGTTCCGTCAAGGTTTAAGTTGATATAAATATCGGTTTCATTGGTTTTACGAGTAATCGAAGCTGAACGTGCCTCTAATTTCAAGAACTCGTAAATTCTTTTCCAATCTATCGTCTGCAAAGCAATCGTATCGTTTAATTCTTCTCGTTTTGATGAAATTTCATTGCTTCCAATTCCATCAGTCATATTCATGAAAATGGCTTTTGCTCCTAGATTTTTAGCCAATTCAACATCAGTTAAACGATCACCTAAAACAAAAGAATTTACTAAATCATATTCCGGATTATTCAGATATTTTGTCAGCATTCCCGTTCTTGGTTTGCGTGTTGGCGCATTTTCTTCTGGAAAAGTTCTGTCAACAAAAATTTCATCAAAAACAACACCTTCGTTTTCAAAGGCTTTAAGGATAAAATTCTGAGTTGGCCAAAACGTATCTTCTGGAAAACTATCCGTTCCTAATCCGTCCTGATTGGTTACCATTGCCAGTTCGTAATCTAGTTCAGCGGCAATTTTAGCCAGATATTGAAAAGCTTTTGGATAAAATTCCAGTTTATCTAAACTGTCTAATTGGTAATTTTCAGGTTCTAAAACAATCGTTCCGTCACGATCGATAAAAAGTACTTTTTTCATATATTTTATTTTTGCCCACTGATTTTACGGATTAAACTGATTTCAAATTTTTATAAAATCTGTTCGAACTGTGTAATCTGTGGTCTATATTTTAATTACAACAATTTCAATTCTCTAATTACAACAGCATTTTCTTCTTTTGTTCCAATTGTAAAACGAAGACAATTTTCACATAAAGGCTGTGTTGTTCTGTTACGAATAACGATTCCTTTTTCGATTAATTGATTGTATCTTTTATTAGCATCATCCACTTTTGCTAAGATAAAATTAGCTTCTGTTGGGTATACTTTTTCAACAAAACTTACTTCAAGTAAAACTTTAAGCAATTCTTCTCTTTGCTCAATAATTGAAGCTATTTCTTGCTTAATTTTATCTGAATCTTTTAAACGCTCTTTCGCTCTTTGCTGCGTTAATTCGTTTACATTATAAGGCGGTTTAATTTTATTTAAAACCGAGATTACAGCCTCTGATGCATAACAAATCCCTAAACGAATTCCTGCTAAACCGTAAGCCTTGGAAAGCGTTTGTGTGATGACTAAATTTGGATATTCATCGATTTCTGTCAGCCAGCTTTCCTTTTCTGAAAAGTCAATATACGCTTCGTCAATAACCACTAAACCTTTGAAGTTTTGAAGCAGTTTCACCACACTTTCATCAGAAAATGAATTTCCTGTTGGATTGTTTGGCGAACATAAAAAGATAATTTTGGTATTTTCGTCAACTGCTTTTAAAATCTTTTCAACTTGTGGCTGAAAATCAGTTGTCAGCAAAACTTCTCTGTTTTCTACCGCATTGATATTTGCTAAAACACCATACATACCGTAAGTTGGCGGCAATGAAATGATATTGTCTTTATTTGGTTCGCAAAAAGCTCTGAAAAGTAAATCTAAAACTTCATCGCTTCCGTTTCCTAATAAAATCTGACTTTGTTTTGTGTTATTGTTTTTAGCCAAAATCGCTTTAACTGAGTTTTGCTGCGGATCCGGGTAACGGTTTACACCATTTTGAAACGGATTTTCATTTGCATCCAGAAAAATCATTTCGGCTGTATCAAAATCTTCAAATTCATCTCTTGCTGAAGAATATGGTTTTAAAGATTTTACGTTTTCTCTTGTTATTGTATTTATATCGAACGTATTCATTGCTTTATTTTTTTAAGAAGCAAGAATTAAGAAGAAAGACTTTAAAAAATCTTAACTCTTGCTTCTTTCTTCTTCCTTTGTCTTTTACTCTAAACTCTTTAATCTTAACGTCACAGCATTTTTATGCGCTTGCAGCCCTTCGGCCTCAGCCATAGCTTCGATTGCTTTTCCGATGTTTTGAATTCCTTTTTCAGAAATTTTCTGGAATGTCATTGATTTCATAAAACTATCCAGATTTACACCGCTGTAATTCTTAGCGTAACCATTGGTTGGTAAAGTATGATTGGTTCCTGAAGCGTAATCTCCGGCACTTTCAGGCGTATAATTTCCAATAAAAACAGAACCCGCGTTTACAATTCCGTTACAGTAAAAATCATCGTATTGAGAGCAGATTATAAAGTGTTCCGGACCGTATTCGTTAATTAAATCTAAAGCTCTCTGATCATTTTCTACATAAATTAGTTTTGAATTTTCGATTGCTTTCTCTGCAATAGCTTTTCTTGGAAGAACTTCCAGCTGTGACTGAACTTCTTTTTCAACTTCGGCAATCAATTTTTTTGAAGTCGAAACCAAAATTACCTGACTGTCTGTTCCGTGTTCTGCCTGAGAAAGTAAATCAGAAGCTACAAAAGCCGGAACTGCGGTATCATCGGCTACAATTAATAATTCTGAAGGTCCGGCCGGCATATCAATTGCTACTCCAAATTGTGTCGCTAATTGTTTGGCAACGGTTACAAACTGATTACCAGGTCCAAAAATTTTATACACTTTTGGAATAGATTGTGTACCAAAGGTCATTCCGGCAATTGCCTGAATTCCTCCTGCTTTTATAATTTTAGTTACACCGCATAAATTAGCAGCATATAAAATTGCCGGATTAATTTTTCCTTTTTTATCTGGCGGTGAACATAATACTATTTCTTTACAACCTGCAATCTCTGCTGGAACTGCCAGCATCAAAACTGTTGAAAATAAAGGTGCTGTACCGCCCGGAATATATAATCCAATTTTTTGAATTGGTCTTTTTTCCTGCCAGCAGTTTACGCCTTCAATAGTTTCAACGTCAATTCTATTTGTTTTTTGAGCGCTGTGAAATTTATAAATATTGTCTTTTGCTAATTGAATTGATTCTTTCAAATCATTTGGAATCATTTCAATTGCTTCTTGTATTTCTTCCTTTGTAACTTCGTAGCTGTCTAAAGCAATTCCATCAAAAATTGAGGTATATTTTGCTACCGCTTCGTCTCCCTTTTTCTGGATTTCTTTGAAGATTTCTTTTACGGTTACTTCAATATCGTCTATTGTCTGGGTTGGTCTTTTTAATATTTCAGACCAAGTATCTGGTTTTGGATTGTCTATTTTATTCATTTTCTTAAGCTTTAAGCTTTAAGCTGTGGGCTTTAGGCTTTATTAACGTTGTGTTTATTTTTTTCTTAAGGAGCAGACTTTTGAAAAGCCTAAAGCTTAAAGCCTACTGCCTAAAGCGGGCGAAGCCCTAAAGAACCATTTTCTCAATTGGGCATACTAAAATTCCTTCTGCTCCCACTTCTTTTAATTTATCGATTACATCCCAAAAGGTATCTTTATCAATTACCGAGTGTACACTGCTCCAGCCTTCCTGTGCTAATGGCAGAACGGTTAAACTTCTTAAAACCGGAAGGATTTTTCCAACTGCGTCAATTTTGTCATTTGGAACGTTCATCAAAATGTATTTTGAATTTCTGGCTCTTAAAACCGACTGGATTCTGAATTTTAAGGTATCAATGTGTTTTTGGATTTCTGGAGAAACTTTTGGCGAAACGGCTAAAACGGCTTCACTTTTCAGGATAACTTCAACTTCTTTTAAATTGTTTTTGAATAAAGTGCTTCCGCTTGAAACAATATCTACAATAGCATCTGCAAGGCCTATATTTGGCGCAATTTCTACAGAGCCTGAAATTTGGTGAATATCAACCTTTAAACCAAATGAATTAAAGTATTCATTTACGGTATTTGGGTAAGAAGTTGCGATTCTAAGACCTGCTAAATCCTGAATTGATTTGTAATCAAAAGTTTTAGGAACCGCTACAGAAACTTTACATTTTGAGAATCCCAATCGCTGTACAACTTCGATATTTTTTCCTTTTTCTACTAAAAGATTATCGCCTACAATGGCTAAATCTACTACACCGTCAATCAAATACTGAGGAATATCTGAATTTCTTAAATACAAAACTTCAAGAGGAAAGTTTGAAGCTTCTGCTTTTAACTGGTCGATTCCGTTATTGATTGAAATACCGCAGTCTTTAAGGATTTGGATACTGTCTTCGTTTAAACGACCTGATTTTTGAATTGCAATTTTTAAAGTACTCATTTTTTTAGTTGTTGTTTGATTAATAGTTTGAGTACAAAGAATTGGTATAAAAAAACCCGTTTGATGTACTCAAACGGGTTTTAAAATATGATGATTTACACACATACCATTAACACATCGCTTGAGAGCAATAATGTAAATGATGATGATGTAATTGATTTGAAATCATTGTTTGGTTTGTTTTATAATTCTTTGATTCGGTTGCAAATATACTAGTTAATTTCATAAAAAAGCAATTTTTAATATAACTTAACGATAGTTTATTGTTAAAAAAAAGCTGAAGCGCAGTTTCTATTATAAATTTTCAATTTACGATATCGTTTTCATTTCTTCTTTAAAACCCAAGATTACAGTTGTGCCGACTCCTATTTTACTTTCTATTTTAAATTGAATATCAAGCTGTTCTGTAATTCTTTTTACGATAGACAAACCTAAACCAACTCCTTTTATTTCAGGATGATCTGTATAATTTGATCTAAAAAAAGGATTAAAAATCATTTCAAGATCACCTTTTGCAATTCCTATTCCGTTATCTGAAATTCTGCAGATTGTTCTGTCTCCTTCTTTAGAAAGGAAAACAGAAACTTCTCCTCCATCTTTCGTGTATTTAAGTGAGTTTGAAATTATATTTCTTAAAATTGTTATGATCAGAAAATTATCTGAATAGGTATAATAATCCTGGCCGGCATCAAATTTTACTTTGAGTTTTTTGCTGTTTATTTTCTCTGAATTCAAAGTTAAAACATCTAAAATTACAGCGTTTAAATAAACGTTTTCTGCATTTATCTGATGCTTTTGATTTTCAAAACGAGCCATTGTTAAGAGCTGATCTACAAGCATATTTAAATGGTCGACTTCGTTTATGCAATAATTAATTTTATCTTCGTATTCCCTGCTGTCTCTGGGTTTACGAATAAGCACTTCAAGTGTTCCTTTAATTACTGTTAGTGGCGTTCTTAACTCGTGCGAGGCGTCAGATGTAAATTGTTTTTCGCGCTCAATTGCGTCTTCAATTCTGTTTAATAAATTATTTATTGTTTTAGAAAGTGTGTATAATTCGTCTCTGGTTTTAGGCAGCGGAATTCTTGTTTTTAGATTATCTTTTGTAATAATATTCGAAGTCTGAATAATATCATTTATGGGTTTTATGCTTCTTCCGGCAAAGAATCTGGCAAGAAAAAATAAAATCAATAAAATAATGGGAAATGTAACCAACAAGGTATCCATTAGATTATCTAATACTTTTGAAGAATCTGACAAAGACATCGCAATAATCAAATAGCCTATTTTTTTTGAATGTAAATGAAGGGGTACTTGTATCTGGCGAATTTTATTTCCTAATAATTTAGTATCAAAAAGCTGAAAGTGATCTTTGTTATTATGAAAAACGAGTTTCTCATTTTTTAAATTAGGAGATTTTTCAATGATTTTTTTATTTAAATCTAAAAACTGAACAAATACAGGATTTACATCAACAGAGTTGTGTTCTCTTTCCTCCCATTCTTCTGCATCCATTAAAATTACAACGCCGTTCTCAACTTTAATTTCTTTTAAGTGGTCCTGAACCTCTATATTAAGATTTTCATCTATATGATTGTAAACGGTAAGTTTTACAATAAAATAAATAGCCGAAAAAACTGCCAGGACCAAAAGCCCTGTTCCTACGATATAATTTAATGCAATTCTATTTTTAAAAGATAATAGTTTCATCTTGCTTAATCATTGGCGATATAACCAATGCCCCGAATAGTTTTAATGTAATCTTCTTCAATTTTAAGGTTCAGTTTTTTACGAATCGCATTCATAAAAACATCAATTACTCCGGTATCATATTCAAAATTAATATCCCAGACATCTTTTAAGATTTCGTTTCGGGTACAGACTTTGCCTTTTTTTCTAATTAAATACGTCAGTAATTCAAATTCTCTTTGTGTTAGATTGATTTCTTCGTCATTTTTTAAAACGATATGCTTAGAAAGATCAACTGTAATGTTGCCGAGCGTAAGTATTTCATCTGTAGCTTTATTTCTAAAATGAATTTTGACTCTTTCTACCAATTCTTCAAAACTAAATGGCTTTTTTATATAGTCATTTGCTCCCGCACGCAGTCCTTCAATGGTTTCCTGAACGGTGTCTTTTGCGGTTAAAAAAATAATGGGTGTTTTTTTATCCTTAATTCTTATGGCTTTGCACAAATCGAGCCCGTTAATTTTTGGCAGCATCCAATCTAATAAAATCAAATCAAATGTGTGATTTTGTGTTAACTCAAAACCTTTAGATCCATCATTGGCGGTCGTAATCTGGTATCCTTCTTCACGAAGTCCCTGTTCTAAAAACTGAACAATTCCAAGCTCATCTTCAACAATTAAAATATGCATGTTAAACTTTGATTCAAGGTTAATTTATTTTTACGTTTTTCAAAGATAGCCATTTTACAGGTCAAAAAAACTTTAAAACCATGAGAGTAATATCTGAATTGTTATCTTAAGCAAAAATTAAGTTTAGGCTAAGCAAGGTAAAAGCATAACTTCATCTAATGTTAATTAATCGGATCTAATTTTGTAAAAAATAATTAACGATATGATTTTTTACAAAAAACTGTCTCCATTTTACAATCTTGCAATCTTCTATTTCTCAATTAGTTTAGTATTGCGACTTGTATTACTGTTTCATCCTATAACACAAAGTTCTTTTACTGCTTTAGAAAGTTTTAAAATTTTTACTTTAGGATTAGTATCAGATTTTTTTGTTTTTATAATAGCCGGAATTTTTCTTTGGCTGTATCTTATTTTTGTTTCTAATTCAAAATACAACAAACCTTCGGGGTATATTATTTTAGGATTATTGACAGCATTGTTTCTGTATGTTGCTTCGGGCAAAAGTATTTTTGACGAATATGGAGGCGCACTGCCAAGAATTATTCTAATTTTTATTGGAATAAAAACAGCTCTGTTTGCTTTATTTCTTTTTTTACCAAAGTGGAAAAACAAAATACGTTTCTGGCTTTTTATTTTTGTAATTTTTCTATACGTCTTATTGATTCTTCAAAACGGATTGAGTGAATTTTTCTTTTGGAATGAATTTGGTGTAAAATACAATTTCATTGCTGTTAATTATCTTATTTACACAAATGAGGTAATTGGAAACATCATGCAGTCATATCCTGTAGTCCCTATATTTTCAGCTTTATTTTTAATAAGCGGCACAGTAACTTATTTTATTGTAAAAAGATCTTCAGATTACATTAATGATATTCCAACGTTTCCTCAAAAAATCAAAATTTCTGCTGTATATTTAGGTTTGTTTTTAGCAGCGCTTTATGCAATTCCAAATTTGGCTAAAACCGAAAATTCTAAAAATGTATTTGTAAACGAACTGCAGTCAAATGGCTTGTACAAGTTTTACCTGGCTTTTCAGAATAATAAACTGGATTATTTTAAATTCTACAAAACAATGCCGAATCAGGAAGCTTTTGCTATTTTAAAAGAACAATTTCCTGATATATGCGGAAAAATTTCTACTCAAAAAATTGCCAGCGATTCTGCAGAAACTCGTAAAAATGTAGTTTTAATTACAGTTGAAAGCTTAAGTGCTGATTTTATGAAGGCTTACGGAAATAAAGAAAATGTAACACCGTTTCTGGATAGTTTGGCACAAAAAAGCATGCAGTTTACTAATTTATATGCCGCAGGAAACAGAACTGTTCGCGGACTTGAAGCTGTAACATTGTGTATTCCTCCAACGGCTGGTGAAAGTGTTGTAAAACGAGAAGACAATAAAAACAAATTTTCTACAGGAGCAATATTTAAGCAAAAGGGTTATAATGTAAAATTTATGTACGGCGGCGATGCTTTTTTTGATAATATGCAGGATTTTTATTCTGGAAATGGTTATGAAATTGTCGATAAATCCAGCTTTTCTCCAAACGAAATAACCTTTTCTAATGTATGGGGTGTTTGTGATGAAGATATGTACAACAAAGCTATTAAGATTATGAATGATGAGGCAAAACAAAATAAGCCTTTCTTCAATCATATCATGACGGTAAGTAATCACAGGCCTTTTACATATCCTAACAATAAAATTGATATTCCGGGTGATATTAAATCGCGTGAAGGCGGTGTAAAATATACTGATTACGCTCTTAAAAGATTTTTTGATATGGCAGGCAGACAGCCTTGGTTTAATAATACGGTTTTTGTAATTGTTGCTGATCATTGTGCTTCGAGCGCTGGTAAAACAGAACTTCCGCTGGACAAATACAGAATTCCGGCTCTTATTTATACACCAAATAAAAAGCCTGAAAAGTATAATAAATTAATGTCGCAGATTGATATCATGCCAACGCTTTTTGGAATTTTACATTTTGATTATAACAGTAAGTTTTTTGGACAGGATGTTTTAAAACCAAATTATAAGCCTCGTGCTTTTATTGCTACTTATCAGGATTTGGGTTTAATAAAGGATGATGTTTTAACGATTTTATCTCCAAAACAGCAAATCAAACAGTTTCAGTTAAAACAAACTAAAATTGATCCATCTGCTGAATATCAGATTTATTACGACGAAATTCCATTAAAATCTAAGAAATCAACTTTAGTAGACGAAACTATTTCTTATTATCAATCAGCTTCATATTTATTGAAAGAGAAAGAATATCAGTTTAAAGACTTAAGTTCAATCTCTCAAAAAGGTAAATTATATGCAAAGGTTCGTTAATTCATAAAAACAACAATCAAAAAAGCCTCAAATTCAAATGAATTTGAGGCTTTTTTTTTAAAGTTTAATTTTCAAAACTGAAAACTCTTTCTTAGTCGTTTTGATTTTTCATTCCGAATAAATCTCCTTTTTTATACAGTATTAAATCATCTTGTAAAGATTGATAATTTCTTTGTGTAACAGCTGGCGCATCTAAATCGCTTAAATCTGGTTTTCCTGCATTTACCCAGGCAGTATACCAAAAACTTGCCGTTGCAGTAATAGCTTTTCTCATTTGAGTCTCTACCATTCCATTTAATTGTTCGTGCAATTTTTTAGCATATTCATCAGAGAAAACAGCTGTGTTGTATTTGCTTTTCAACACTTTACCTTCTGCATCTAATTTAAACACTTTGTCCTGCGGAGTTGCAGTTCTCAGGCTTTTATCAATATCTAATAAAGGCTGTGCAAAACTGTGTGTATCGTTAATCATGTCCCAGATTGCTTTATGAACATCTGTATAATATTGTGCCTCAGGAACGTTTAATTTGTAATTTTTAACGAATAATTCAGGAAGTCTGCTTTCCCAAAGAGAGTGAATTCCTTTTTGATCTGTTAACTGTCCGTCGTGATTTGCTGATGTATGCAATGGCATATGCGCATCACCCACATAATGACCTAAATCTGCTGCAAGAAATAAAATTTCAGCTCTGTTTTTTTCCTTAAAAGCTTTAGTCAGCTTTGTCATCATGTCTTCGATGTACCAAGGCAGGATTCCATTATCGCTTAAAAATTTAGCATCATATTTTTGTTTTGCTTCTTCCAGTGTCTGCGGATAAGTGTCTGCTGCACCAAAGTTTTCCATATCAAAATAGTGTCTGGGACCTTCTTCTTTATAATTTAAAGCATATTTTCGGATATCCGGAACCGAAGCTTCTTGTGTAATAAAATCAATGTGATTGTAGAAAAATATTTGCAATTGTTTTGGTAAAGCCATTACAGCTGCTTTATTAATACGTTCATGGCCTACATTTCCCCATGATAGCATAAAAAAGCCAATAATTAAAGCGCCGAAAGCGATTAATTTTGGTCTCATTTGGATTTTTTTCATTTGTAAATTTTATTTGAGGGAGCAAATTTAGCTTTAATTAAAGAAAACGCAAAGAATAGTATTAATAAGATTCTGCTAATTTAACATTTTTAATTTTTGAGCCTTGAAAGTGATATAAGTTCATATTAACAATCAATTTCTTTATATATTTGTTTCATTATCTAAACACAATATTATGCGCCTTTTAATTTTAAATTTCTTTTTGTTTTTGAATGTTTTTTGTTTTGCTCAAGATGTTGATATTCAACCCAAAAATATTAGCGATACTATTTTAAACCCAAAAAGAATACTAAAAATTGCTGATCCGCTTGACGGCGTAAAAACAATGCAGAAACTTTTCCCTGGAAAACTATACAATCTTGCCGATAAAAATACTTTTATAAGCTGGAAATGTAAATCTTGTAAACCTTCACCTTTTTTGGATGTAAATGGTGTCGAAGGAGATCAGTTATTTCCTTATACACAAGGCGTTGCAACCAGGCTTCTTGCTAATATAGATTACTCAGATTCAAAAGGAAATCAATTCAAAATATTAGCTTTTAATCATTCTGTTCATGATGAAGACGGTCTGCAAACCGGACGCTTTTCAGGCGGACTGCTTAGCCTCGCTAAATTTGCCAAAAATGGAAGTTCGTGGGAAATGAGATCTTTTCAACCTGCTGTTGCTGCTTTTGGTGCTTTTGCACAATGCCCTACTCCTAAATTGGTTGAAATTGGTGAAGATCAATTTGCCTTTACATTGGTACATGCAAATGGCGGTGCAGGCGGTGCGTATGAAGGTTATCTTTATCTTGTTGCAGGTTTAGATGGTAAATACCAGCCTATTTTAGAAGCTGATAAATACCAGTTAACCAATTCTTCCTTCATCTCATGGTCAGGATCTTATACAGTTGTAAACGATAATACTAAAAAACATTTTAGAGATATAATTATTAAAACTAAAGGATCTTATAACAAAACAGCAAGAGCCGAAGATGATTTTGATGTTGATTTTCCTGCGGAAATAGCAGAAATGGCAAAAACAAAAAAAGCATTTAGTTTTGAGATCGAAAGACGATTTTCATTTAAAGGAAAATTCTATAAAATGATAGATAAACCTATTGTAAAATTTTCAAACGTAAAATAAATCTAACTCAGGTAAATAATTGCTGTTAAACTTAAGCCGGCAATAAATATCCATAAAAATATTCCCTGCAATAAAGGCTTTATACCTACTGATTTTAAAGTATTTATATTTAGAGTTGCACCAATTAAAAACAGTGTTATTGTTAAACCTATTTTAGCTAAAGTTACAATGCCTGGCGCAATAACAGAAATTTGCGGCACATAAGAATTTAAAAGCATTGCTAAAACAAACAAGCCGATAAAATATGGAACTTTTATTTTGCTGTTTTTGTTTTTAAAAATTACAGCTGTTAAAAGAGAAATAGGAATAATCCATAAAGCTCTTGCAAGCTTTACTGTTGTTGCAATCTGTAAAGCTTCGGCTCCGTATTTATTTGCCGCTCCAACAACAGAACTTGTATCGTGAATAGCGATTGCACACCATAAACCGAAATCTTTTTGTGATAAATCAAGCTGATGCCCAATAAACGGGAAAACAAATAATGCAATTGAATTTAGAATAAAAATAACTCCCAAAGCAATTGAAGTTTGATTTTCATTTGATTTTATAACGGGAGAAATCGCTGCAATGGCACTTCCGCCGCAAATTGCAGTTCCGCAGGAAATTAAGTGTGATGTTTTTCTCTCTGTTTTAAGCCATTTCCCAAGAAGCAAACCAAAAATTATGGTGCTGAAAATAGAAAAAACTGTCAATACAAATCCTTCTTTTCCTGCTGATAATGCACTCGATGCGTTCATTCCAAAACCCAGACCGACTACTGAAAACTGTAATAACAAAGTTATGGCTTTGTGATTGAATTCTATAAATGGATTTCCAAAAACATTCACAATGATAACTCCAAGTAATAGTGCTACTGGAGGCGAAATAATCGAAAACAGACACAAAAGAACAATTGCTGCAAAAATGATCTGCTGTAAATAATGATTAATTTCAAATAGTTGTGATGCGGATTGTTGTTTTGTTTTCAAAATAGGATAATTGATAATTACCCTGCAAAGTTCCGACGATTAAATGATAATCGCCAATCGTAAAATACAATTGACTATAACTTCAAGTTATAATGATTCGCAATGTTTTGAATAAATAATTCTGATAAAGGATCAGATTTTCCTAGTAAAGTGATAATATAAAAGTACCTTTCTATGGATAATTTCTCAACATCCAAAACAATTAATTCCTTATTTTTCAATTCTTTGCTTACTGCATGAATAGAAATAAAGGCAAAACAATCTGAATTAAGCAGATACGATTTTATACTTTCTGTACTTCCTAACTGCATTTCAATCTGCAGGTCGCTAAATTTTAAACCGACATTTTTAAGTGCAAATTCTATAACTTCAAGTGTTCCAGATCCGCGTTCGCGAGTAATGAATTTCATTGATTTTAAATCGTTTACTGAAATTTCATTTTGTTTTACAAACGGATTTTTACTGCTGCAGACTAAAACTAATTCGTCTTTTAAAAAAGGAATGTATTTTATAGATTGATTTTTTGACTGTCCTTCTACAATTCCAATTTCGATTTCTTTATTAATTAAGGCATTTTCAATTTGTTCTGTATTTCCGTTTAACAAATTGACTTTTATATCTTTTTGTTTTTGATGAAAACGGGCCAAAACTGGAGAAATTATATATTGCGAAATAGTTGTGCTTGCACCTAATCGCAGTAATCCTTGACGCTCGCTGATAAAGGAACTCATTTCAAAATCTATTTCGCGGTAAATTTCGAAAATTTCTTTTGTATGTTTTAGCAGAATTTCTCCTGCTGGAGTTAACGCAATTTTTGAACCGTTTCGTTCAAAAAGTTTGGTTTTATAGGTTTCTTCTAGTTCCTGAATATGCTTAGAAACTGCTGGCTGTGTTATATACAATTCGGTTGCCGCCTTAGTGAAATTAAGGCGCAGCGCAACGGTATAAAATACTTTCAGCCTGAAATCCATAATTATATTTTTTTAAATTCGTAATCTTCTTTTCTCTGTACTTTTTTTTAAAATGAAATAATTTCGAAATTTATAACAAAAGTTCAGGTCGATACTCAAAATGCATTGTGTCATAATGTTTCCAATTTCCTCCCCAAATAAAGCCATATTTTTCAAAAATTGAAACTAACTTGAGGGGGATTTGATTTCTATATAAAAGCGTAACTTCTTCATTTTTGCATTTACAATCCCATTGCCAGTAATTAGAATTTTTGACATTAATATCTATTGTCATTCCATAACTATGCATACTCAATCGGTTTGTTCCTGAAATTTTTCTCCAATTAAATGTTCCTCCAATAACATTAATGTATTTTTTAAATTCTGGATTATTATCTAATTCTGCTGAGAGTTTTTTTACTATTTTATCAATTCCATTTACGGTTGTTACTTTTACTTTTTGATTGACTAATTTCGGACACCAAATAATTTCAGTCATTTTTGATTCAACTTCTGATTTCGAATTTCCGTAGATTTTCTTAAAAAAAGCTTCATTTCGAATTCTTCCTGCATCTTCCTTTGGAATTAAATTCTTATCTGCTTTATTATAAACAAACTTAAATTGATCCTCAATATCAGGATTATCTAATAATTCCTGATTCGTTTTATTTTTAAAATCATCATAAATTAAGCTTGATTTATCACTAAAAATAATTTTATTATCCTTATAATCAACAATTTGATCTGGATATGCTTTAATTAATTTTTGAACATTCAATGGAATTTCTTGAGAAAAAGCATTTTGAAATATAAGGATAAAAAAAAAGAATCGTTTCATTTAAAAACGTTTTAATTGTGAAGAACTAAAAGTCCATTCTGGTGTTTGCAGAGAGGTTCCAAAATCGACAGCGTACCAAGGACTCAACGAACTATTATTTGGATTTTTCAAAATTTGAATTTCCTGTGCCGGCATATAGCTTTGTGCTAAAAGCATAATTTTTTGATTGTTTTTTGGATTCACAGCCATATCAACTACAATAACAGCGTGACCTGGAAAGCCTCCTTTTATAAAAACATCCCCTATTTTTATGTCTAAAGCATTAATTGGTTTCAATTCTTTTTCTAACGAAGCCGTTCCTGCATACATAAAAACCTTTTCTAAGTATTTCCAATAAGTTTCATAACTGTCGGATGGTTTTGCAGTTTTAATCCAGCTGGTTTTATTTCCTTTAATTGCAATTCTGTAACCTGCCGCCCATTTACTAAAATCGGCTCGGAAACCATTTGTAAAATTAAAATGTATTTTATCGTACTGCTTTTGGCTATAAAAATAATCTGCTCGTAAACGCATCACAGCATCAGCACATTGATGCAAATCCTGTCTTCCAATGGGTAAATCCACAACCGCTTCATAAACATTTCGATTTGGCTTTGTAGTTCCATTAAAATACAAAACATTTAAACCCAATGGTTTTAATGGAAGATTTCGTAAAAAATAATCAAACGAAGTTTTAGATTCTTCTTCTCTCACAAATCCCTGAGGCAGTTGAAAACGCTGCTGAATCGTGTTTTCAAAAAGATTGGCTTTATTGGTATTATTTGTCTCTGAAAATGAAAAAAAACAAAAAATTACCATTAAAATTGCTGCGATAAAAAAGAATTTAACTTTCATAATTTTATACTTTTAATTACAATCACAAGATTACAAAATGTCAGAAGGAATTCAATTATATTTATCACAACAATCCATTATACTTTCTAACAAACCATTCCGTAGTTAATAAAGCGGCAATTAAAATCAATAACCAAACCCAGTCAATTATTGGAGTTTTGGTTGATACATTTTTTTCGATTGATTTGTATTCTTTATTCTCTAAAAG
Organism: Flavobacterium sp. KACC 22758; assembly: GCF_028736135.1. Classification (NCBI taxonomy): domain Bacteria; kingdom Pseudomonadati; phylum Bacteroidota; class Flavobacteriia; order Flavobacteriales; family Flavobacteriaceae; genus Flavobacterium; species Flavobacterium sp. KACC 22758. The sequence goes on along the minus strand of NZ_CP117878.1, from coordinate 2,706,154 downwards.
TGTATTAATCAAATCTTCTTCCTCGTTTTCAAAAAAGGCTTTTCCATTGGTTTGCAAGGCCAATTGTTTCAATTTTAAAACATCAGGATTTACAAATTGCTTTTCGATATCAAAATCTAAAATTTCGAAATGACTAGAATATGAAGTGTTCGAATTTAATTCTTTTACTGTAAAATTGTATTTCCCGGCTGTTAACCCTTCTAAATTTACAGAGAAAGAATTATTTCCTTTTAATAAATCGTAGTTTTTTGCTTGTTTGGTTTCGGCATTTGTAACCGTAATCGTTAGTCTTGCCTTTTCATCAAACTCATAATTTTTATTGAAATACTGCGCATTGATTACAATTTCTTCTCCAGAATTATAAAAGTTTTCGTGTGTTACAACCAAAGATTTTTTTGAAGCCGATGTTGCTAAATACTGGATTACTTTATCTACAAAGACATCGTATTTCTCAAACGACTGATTATCGATATGACTCTGTAAACGCCATTTCCAGCTGTTTTCTCCTAAAAGAAAAGCAGTTCGTTTTCCCTGGTTTTCGGCAAAAGCCAATAAAGGCGCATTTGTAGAAACATTTCTAATTTTTGAAGAAAGTAAAACTGAAACGTTTCCGTTTGTTGAAATTGTTCCGAATAAATTCTGCAAAGGCGGGAAATTTTCAAATCCGATATTATCTATAGCAAATAAATTAAACTGCGATTGAAATTCAGACAAATAATCTTCGACTTGTCCGCTCATTTTGAAAACCAGATTGTTTTGCTGCTGATTCAGGAAATTAAAATCAGTGCTGTTTCCGGTAATAATAAAAGTGTTTCTTCCTGCTGCTTTATTGTTATCAAAAACCTGTTTGAAGGATGAATTTGGCTGATATAAAACTAAAACCGAAGCTTCTTGTAACTGATTAATATTGTTTGGTTTAACCAATATCACTTTACGCTGTGCATTAACTTCTACAGCACGTTTTAAAGCTGCAATATCTGGATGATTTATAGCAGAAACAATGGCAATTGTAGATTTTTGGTCGATTATTTCTACAGCAAAATTTTTGATGTTATTGTAACTGTTTTTTTCTTTTGCGTTTGAAGATATATTGGCTCTAAAAATTTGCAGCCCAACCTTATCAGCCGGTAAAAGTAAATTTAAAGAGGCTGTTTTTTTAGACGATGAAAAAGATACTTTTTCTTTTGCCACAACAGAATTTCCTTGTGAAATTGTAAAATCTGCCGTTACTGGTTTGTCTCCTGCATATTGTAGAAAAACTTCTACGGGAAATTTATTTTTATGAAAAGCGTATTTATTTACATTCAGCTGATTTATTTTTAAATCAAAAAACGTGGTTGTATCTCCCACAACCAAAGGATAAACTTTATTAGCAGGATCGAATCTGTAAACGTAGTCGTTTCCTGTAGTTTGATTTCCGTCAGTAATAATAACTGTTGGGAAAGTCAGGTTTTTGTTGATGCTTTTTAAATTCTTGGCAGCTTCATCCAGATTAGTCTGGTTTCCTTTAAAATCAAATTTATCTGATGTTTTAAATTCATCATCAAATTGATAAGACTGAATTTCGAATTTTTCTTTTAAAGCCGGATTGGATATTAATTTTTGGTATAATTCAAGGGCTTTTTTATCTGATTTTAAAGCAGCGATTGAACTTGAATTATCTACGGCAATTGCCAAAGGTGTTTTGGTTATTTGAAGCGAACTTTTAGAAATTATCGGATTTATCAATAAAACCAATAATCCAAAGATGGCCAGAAAACGTAAAAAAGCCAAAAACCAAATCAGATTTGATTTGTTTTTGGCTTTATAAAAGTATTGAAAGTACGACAAACCACCCGCTATTACTAAAGAAAGTAATAATAATAAAATCGTGTTTGTAGTCATATTTATTTAGTATTCAGTATCAGTTTACAATAATCAGATTAAAAAAGTCAATTTATTTTATGACTATAGTGTTCAGCTTTTATTCTAGAGTCAGATAAAAACTGATTACTAAAACCTTTGAACCTTTGTAACTTAGAACCTCAGTACCTTTTTAGGTAAGCATTCCTCCACAAACATTAAGAACTTGTCCTGTAATGTAAGCACTCATGTCTGAAGCTAAGAAAAGACAAGCGTTTGCTACATCTTCTGTTGTTCCGCCGCGTTTCAACGGAATTCCTTCTCTCCATCCTTTTACTACATCTTCAGATAATTTTGCAGTCATTTCAGTTTCGATGAAACCTGGAGCGATTGCGTTGCAGCGAATATTACGAGAACCTAATTCTAAAGCTACTGATTTTGTAAAACCAATTGCTCCGGCTTTTGAAGCAGCATAGTTTGTCTGCCCTGCATTTCCAGAAACTCCAACAACAGAACTAATATTGATAATAGACCCTGCACGTTGTTTTAAGAAAGTTTTTTGGATTGCTTTTGTCATATTGAAAACAGATTTCAAGTTAACATCAATAACTTGGTCGAAATCAGCTTCAGACATACGCATAAGTAAGTTATCTTTTGTAATTCCGGCATTGTTAATTAAAATATCAACAGTTCCAAAATCAGCTAAAACTGCATCAACAAAAGTTTGTGCTTCATTAAAATCAGCTGCGTTAGATTGGTAACCTTTTGCTTTTACTCCTAAAGCATTTAATTCTTTTTCAAGAGCTTCAGCAGACGCTGCAGATGAACTATATGTAAATGCTACATTTGCTCCGTGTTTAGCAAAAACTTCTGCAATTCCTTTACCAATTCCGCGGCTAGCGCCAGTAATGATTGCTACTTTTCCTTCTAGTAATTTCATATTAAGGTATTCGTTTTATTTTTCGAAATACAAATATAGATTATTTGGGCGTTTAATAAAATTTGTAATATAAAAAATGGTCGTGATTCTTACTATTAATAACAAAAAACAACTCATTTTTTGAGCTGTTTTTTTATAAATAGTAAATTATTATAAGTGATTTTGTTTCGTTACAAAAAAAATAACTATCAATACAACAGCTATAAATAACATTCTATAAATTGCGTTTTTAAAGTTGTGTGTATCCTGAATCTGTCATCTTTCTTTTGTTTTATAAGGCCTGCTATTGCTATTGGAATAATTATTACAATTGAAAGATATAAATAATACCTTTTATAATTAGGATAAAATACTGATATCGTAATAAGTATTAAACCCAAAAAAAAGATAAAAATATTGATAGGTCTTAAGTATTTTTCAATTTGTATCATTTTAATTAGCCTTTAATAGATTCTGGAAACGAACACGATACAACACAATAAGTTTTATTTGGAGGAGTTTTAGTTCCGCTTACGATTGACTTTTGTTCGTCTTTGCCTAAAACTTCAATTCTATTGAAATTTAAAAGTGATTTTAACATAGTAATTAGTTTATTTATTTTAGTTACTCAATCATTATTGTCTGTCAGTTTCAGACAGAAATTAAATGTGCTTGATTCTTATATAATATAAGAAAAAACACACGATAAAACACATATTAATAGGTTTTTAGTATTAAAAAAAAAAGCAGTTCAAATAATGAACTGCTTTCTTCCTAAATAAAAATAAAAAATTAAAACTAATTTAATTGATATGTTGTCATTCTAAAACTGCTTGAAGCACTAGTAAGGGTATAAATAGTGTTTGTAAATGAAATTTTAAAATTTTCTTTTTTAACATACAGACCTGCAGTTGTAAAAAATTGTTCGTCAATATCTTTTAAGAATGCCGGAGCAGGAATAATTGCTGTTCCATTATCCCATGAATCATGAGTTAATACCAATATTTTAGTTGTATTATTAGGACTTGTTGTAAAGTTATGATAAACCGATGGTCTTCCTCCATTAAAACGATATTCGATATAATCTCCAAAAGCAGAATTAAAATACACCTGAATCCTTGCTATAGATTGATTGGCGGGCAAAGTTGCATTTACTTTATTAATCAAGAATCTGAAATAATCAGAAGTTGTTGGAGCATTGTATAAGTTAGCAGCAATATACCCTACAACCATCTGAGGTTTTCCGTTTACAAAGTTTGTATAATCGTCCGTTATTATTGGCGGGGCATTTGTATATTTAATAGTAGCTTTAACTCCATCTTTTCCTGTTGCTACAAAAGTGTTTGTCGCACTTTCATAAACAAAATCCGAAAGTTTTTGATCTTTAACTGTTAATGGAATTTTGGTAAAAGCACCTGTAGGATTAAATGAAAAAGCTAAATCATAACTTTCGTTTGGAGTTGATGGATCCAAAGAATATCCTGTACCAAAACGTGCATTAGTATTGTAATCAAAATCATAGCTTTTAGTTGTACTTCCATCATTGATTTCCAACAATCTAAACAATGGACTTGTCATATCACCAGTAATGTTTTTAATAATCGGTGTATTTTTTGGTAAATCTTCCCAGTCTTTTGGTGTTGCTTTTACAAAACGTAAGAAATGTCCATTTCTATTTGTTCTAAAAATGATATCTCCATTCTTTTGTCCGTAGTAGTAAAACTGAAAATCACCTAAATAACCTTTTGCAAGAAGACCTGCTGTAGGATAATCTGCAGCATTAGATAAAAGGTGAATTCTGTTTTCTGTTGTAAAAACCAAACTCACTGTACTTCCTACCTGAATATCATACTGGCTTGTATAAACTCCTGTATCGCTATTAAAATCAGATGCCATTTCAACTTTTCCTGCAGGAAGGAATTTAAATAAATGTGTCCATCCTCCTAATTGTGTACTATCTGTGTAATAAACAGCTTTCCATCCATCAGCCGATGAAAGCAATACGTCGTTTAATTCTTTTTGACGGCCGCTTAGTCGCTCAGTAGCATTTTGATCAAATTTTGCATCTACCTCTGGGCTTGAACATGACCCTAACAGCAAAGCTGCGAAAGAAATCATTAAGCATTTATATATATATTTTACTTTCATAATATTGTTTTTTTATAAAAATTAATATCTTAATTATTTATGACAGCATCTGTATTTTTCTGAGCTTCATCTCTTAAAGCATAAAAATCTACGTTATAAGCATCTTTGTAATATTTAACTACAATTGCTTCTTTTGCTTTAATGTTAGCTTTAGCAGTTGCATCTGTAACGCCAGCCAATATTGCATCATATTCTGCTTTTGAACTTGTTAAAATTGTGGCAGCAGTTTCAGCAAAATCCTCATAAATATTCAATCTCGCATAACTTGTTATAAATCCTAATGATCTTGAAGTGGCAATTGGTTCATTATACCATGTTGAAGTATATCCTGATGGTGTAAGTTTTGCCCAAGCCTGCTCATCAAAAGGTTTTGTCTGGTTTAAAATATGTACGTACTCGTGCTGAATAGTGTGAATAAACTGAGTTACACTTGATCTGCTTTTTTTATTCAGGTTATCAATTTGAAAAAGAGAAACTCTCTGGCCGGCTTCTGCAAGACCTAAAGTAACAGTACCATTTGTATTTAAGTTTATACCTCCAACAAGTACAAATTCTCTTGGAGCTACTTTTTTTACAAAATTTACTCCTCCAATAGTTGTATAACTATCGATCCAGATTTTTTTAACTACTTCCATTGCCGGCTGTACTTTTGATACTAAAGGCGGATATAAATATTTATTAAAGTCTACTAGATTTTGGTTCCACTCATAGTATACCGCAATGTTATATGGATCTAAGAAATTAGTACCAATCCATTTGTCTAAATCTGTTTTCTCCGGTACTGAAAAATCTAATTGACTTTCTTTTGGCTGATCCTCCTGAGCACAAGATGCAAGAAGAAAAACTCCAGCAATTACTGCTATTTTATATGTTTTGAATATTTTCATAATACTTTCTAATTAAAAATTTATCTAGGATTTTTTTCAATACCATTGTCTGAAGCTCTAAGCGGAATCTGCAATGCTCTTCTTTTATCGTCTTTTTCTAAAACGTTACTTCTGGTAATTTTACCAAATTGAAGCGTATTATGCGTTACAACAAGGTTAAAACGTTTAATATCAAACCATCTAGCACCTTCACGAAGAAAATCTTTTCTTCTTGCTTCGGCTATTGCTTTAATATAAGAAGTCTGAACAGGAGTTAATGTATAAAACGGAGTAAATTCATTTGGAATTACTGGATATTTTGTTGTCACTACTGTTTCATTCAGTAAATCTGTTGCTGGATTATACCCACTGGTTCTTGTTCCTAAAAAGTATCCTAATTCCGTATTAGCTTCTGCCATTCTATTTTTCATTACTAATGCCTCAATACGATTCAAATACAATTCGTCATTACTAAATAATACTGTTGCAGTGTAAGGTATACCTGTACCAGATGTTAAGTTAGTATATTTAAAATACTCGTAAAGTTTAGGTGTAAATACATTTGTACCTCCAAAATATTGACCATTAGCTCTAATTAAATTGGCTTTGCCCCACATGTTTGTCTGAGTTCCTAATAATTCATCAGATTTATTCCCAGGGAGACTAAATCTATAAGTTGCAACTCTGTTAGCAATTGAATTTGGATAGCTAATCAATAAATTAGTTTCTTGTTCTGCTCTAGAATATTCAATAGGCATTGTAGCAAAAGCTACTGCATTAAAAGCTGTCCAATTTCTAATTTTTGTTGGTTTAGAACCAATTGACTCCGTAAATTCAAGAACTTTATCCCAATCTCCTTTTATTAAGTAAAAACGGGCTGCAAAAGCTTTAGATGCATCTACGTTAAAGTGGAATTTAGGTTCTTTATACTCATTTGTAACATATTTTAAACCTTCATTGATATCCTGCTCAATAAAATCGAACACTTCTTTAACAGTATTACGTTTGTACTTTGCTAATAATTCTGTTTCTGGTTTTGTTATATAAGGCACTCCTAAATCTGTAGCTGCCGTTGCTGGATTATAGCGGTTTGACCAAAACTGAACCAGCATAAAATGATTGTAAGCTCTTGCTATTAATGCTTCTCCTTTTTGTGGATTTAAAGTAGCTGGGTTTCCTAATTTTTCAATTGCTTCTAAGGCTTGGTTTGCCGCTGCAATTGCTTCGTAAGATGCTGTCCAGAATGCATTTTCACTATCATTCCCAATCTGTGAATGCATTTCCCAGTTAAAGCTTTCCTCATTAATAATACTAGTTACAACTTGTGATTCAGTATCAAAAACATTGTCTGACATTACCTCTCCAATTGGCAGATACGATCTGTTAGGATAAGCCGTAACTAGTAATTCTGATACTTTTTCCGGCGTATCTATTTGTGTTCTGTTATCTGGTATTTCTGAAAGAAAATCATCACAACTGCTAAGTCCGATCATTAATAATAATGACAGTGTTATTTTTATATTTTTCATAATCAATTTTATTGTTAAAATGAAAGATTTATTGCAAATGTATATTGTGCCGTAATAGGGAATGCTACACCTCCTGTGTTACGGAATTCAGGATCTTGACCGTTTAATTTTTTATCAGAATAAATCAACCATGGGTTAACTGCTGATCCTTTTAAATTGAAAGTTCCTACTCCTAATTTTCTCTTGAAATCACTTGGAAATTCCCATGCAAGAGATATATTTTTCAATCTTACAAAATCACCGCTTGCAATTCTAACATCAGAAAAATTATAAGTATTATACGCAATTTGTAAATCGCTCGCTCCATAATTTCTATTCAACAATCTATCTGCAATAACTGGAACATTTGTATAGTTTTCGTCACCAGGATTAATCCATCTGTTAGCAAAATCTTTTGTAAAAACAGTTTGATCATTATAAGCATTACTGTATACAGGGTTTAATCTTACTTTATTCCCTCCAGATCCTACGACAAATACGTATAGCGTTACATTTTTATAAGTAAATGTATTTGCAAGACCAATTGATTTATTTGGCTCTACAGATCCTTCGTATTTCAAATAATTTGTTACATTATTAGTATCTTGGAAGTTAGCATCTGTAATATTGCTTTCAGCACCGTCTTGTAATTTAAAAGTTGGTAATCCTTGATTGTTTAACCCTGTAAATTGGTAAGAGTACAATGAGTTTCTAGGATGTCCTACTGTATTACCACCATTTGTAGCAATTAAATCAAATACAGCTGGTTTGTTAGCCAATTTTGTAATTTTTTGATCATATATAGAAAAGTTCAATGTAGTAGACCATTTAAAATCTTGATTAGTAATATTTTGAGTAGTAATACCTACCTCAAGACCTTTTGTCTCCATATCTGCATTGTTTCCTTGCTTAACTTCTTGTCCACCAATTCCTGATGTAATTACGTAATCAATTAAATCAAATGCTTTACGACGATAAACATCTGTAGTAAGTTGTACTCTGTTTCTGAACATTCCTAAGTCTAAACCAATATTTGTTTCATATTGTTTCTCCCAAGTCAAATCTTTGTTTTGTAAATCTTCAATACGAATTGCGTTTTCTCTGTCACCAGTGTTGAAACGGTCTGTGATATAACTTTTGTAAATAGCCAATGAGTTTGTAGCCGGTCCAGCTGTAGCTGTTAAACCGTAAGAAGCTCTAAGTGCTAAAGTATTTACAGATTCTACATCTTTCATAAAACTTTCTTCTTTAACATTCCATTTACCACTCACTGTATAAGTTGGCAGCCATCTAGAAGAACCACTATCACCTTGTCTGTTAGATCCATCATAACGTCCAGTAACAGAAGCAGTATAACGACGATCGTATGTGTATCCTACTTTTCCAAAGAAACCAACTGTACGCTCTCTTTCTGCTCCAAAATCATAGTAAGAGTTTCCATCATTGATTAATTTTTCAATTAATTTAGGATCAGTAAATGCGCTGAGTCCTTTTCCAAATTGAATACCAGCCGCAGTAAAGTTGTCGTTATTTCTATCTACAGATCTAAACTCTGTCCCGAAGAATCCTTCAACTTCATGTTTATCATTAAATGTATTTCTGTAAGTAATACTATTTCTAACATTATATGATGTCATATCGTTAGTGTATTTTCTTAAGAATCCTCCATTTGGTAATACCGAAATTTTTGGTGCTGTTAAATCGTTTGGATTTTGATATAAAAAGACGTTATCTTTTTGAATTTGAGTATTTAGGTTTGCTCCAACTCCTGCATTGTAAGCTCCAACAACGTTAGAACCTTCGTAAATTTTGTGCTCTCTTGATGTATTAGCATAACGAGCAGAACCTGTAAAATTATACGTTAAGTTCTTGTTGATTTTATAATCTAGATCACCTTGAAAACGAACATCCTGTACCTTAATGTCCATCGTATTATTTTTCAATTCATTAAGAATATTCATGGGTGCCCAGTTATTTTGGTAGTACTCCAAATTACCGTTCTCATCGTAAGGTCTCAATGTTCTACTTGTACTTAATACATAATTAAATGGGTTGATGTCAAAATCTCTGGTAATTTTACCAAACACAACATCATTTTTACTTTCGTAGGTTCCAGGAGCTTCCTGATCACGAATAGATCCCAATGTAGATAATGTAACTGTTAATCTGTCGTTGATAAAAAATGTACCTTTAATATTTGATGATAACTGTTTTACATTATCAGCCAAAGTCCATCCCGGATCTGTATAATATCCTAATGAAGCATAAAATGTATTGTTTTTTCCACCACCAGAAAAACTTAACGAATGATTTTGAGTAATAGATGGTCTAAATAAAACTTTGAACCAATCTGTATTTCCTAACTCATATTTTTTCAAGAATTCATTAACATAAGGCTGTTCATTTTTAACACCATATAAACCATTTGACTCTTGGTAAAGGTTGATTTGCTTAGCCAGAATACCATAAACACCACTAAATCTAGATGTTAATGATGAACTCTGATCTAAGTATCCTTTTGTTCTCATTTCCTGAAAAACACTCATAGATTCCTGAGAATTTAAAATATCATATTGAGTGTAACTAGGAACTGTTCTTACTGTATTTTCTACAGTATAATTAATTTTTAATGGAGAATCTCTACGCCCTTGTTTAGTCGTAACAACCACAACTCCATTTAAAGATCTTGAACCGTAAATAGAAGTAGCTGATGCATCTTTAAGGATTTCAATACTTTGGATGTCATTAGCATTTAATCCAGCTACAGCAGAACTTAATAATGTTGCTGAATTTCCAGAAGCTAAGTCTGCAAATGAAACATTAATGATATCTTCCTGAACAATACCGTCAATAACCCATAATGGTTTTGTATCTCCAAAAATTGAAGAAGATCCACGAACTGTAATTTTAGGAGTAGCACCAAAAGATCCTGTAACGTTTTGTACTGTAACCCCTGCCGCCTTACCTTCAATCATACGGCTTACATCAACAACACCGTCAACTTTTAACTCTGAACCAGAGATTTTACTGATTGCTCCTGTAAATGTTCTTTTAGATGTTTTCTCATATCCTGTTGTAACTACAACCTCTTTTAAGTTTTGACCTGCTTCTGTAAGAACAACTGTTGGTGTAACGTTAGTAATTCCAATTTCTTTCGTTTCCATACCTACGTAAGAAATTACAAGTTTATCTGCATTTGCAGGCATTTCGATAGAGAAATTTCCATCAAAGTCTGTCAGAACGGCAACTTTTGTTCCTTTTGCCATTACTGTAGCTCCCGGAAGCGGGCTTCCTGTTTGATCTGTTACTTTACCTTTAATAATTGGTCCGGCGGTTAGTACTTCAAAAAGTGAATCATGATTATCTGCACTTGCAAATGGATCTGCGGTGGTTTTTTGCAGAATAATTTGATTGCTCACTTCTGAAAAAGTAATATTAAATGGCACCAAAATTCGGCTCAAAATGCTAGAAAGCGTTTCCTGATTCGCTTCTATACTAACTTTTCGGCTTAATTGAGGGAGCCTTGAATTGTACGAAAATTTTACATGAGCCGATTTTTCAATTTTAGATAAAGCATTATCAAGAGTCAAATTTTCAACTATAATGGTAACTTTTGTATCTAATTTTTTTTGCCCATTTACATTATTTGCCACGGCAAAGCTCGAAAACACAAGTGCCAAGACAAACTGAAATAGTGTTATTTTCATGATTCTATGGAGTAATCGTTGTTTAACAACTGGTTTTTTCATAATTTTGATTTGTTTTGATTAATACTAATTTGAGTGTATTTTTAAGAAACGATGAATTACTTTTTACAGAAAGCAATTCAATTTTATAAGTGTCGATAATGTTACAGCATTTCGGCACTTTTTTTTGCAGTACATTTTTTACATAGGCAATAATTTATTTCTGGTTGAGTTAAGTTTTTGGTTAATATTTTTGATAAAAAACATAGAAATTAGCCGCGTTTATTTTCAAAAAAATAGGATTACACTTCAAAAAAGAAGTCATTAAAAAATAGTTTGTCTATGTAATTACAGTTACATAAAATTAATTACAGCCTTCTGAAGTTATGATAATCTGATTTCCATTCATTTCAAAACTGGTATTATTACCTATGCTTTTACAGACAATTTTTAATTTCTCTGTTAAAGGCTGATCACTCAGTGATGTGGTTAAATGGCATTCTTTTAATTTATTTTGCGGATAATCTATATCTACAAGATACGCCTGCTCTATAGTCTCAAAAATTTGTGATACCGGAATATCGTTAAATTCAAAGCTCAATTGTTCAATATTTCCAACGTTTTGAACCAATACAGGATCTTGAGTGATATTTGTAATTTTATTGAATTTCATATCGTTCCGCAGAAATCTCAGTGCCTGATTTGGAAGAAGCACAATTTCTTCTTCGTCTGATTTAGAAATTAATTCGTTAGATTTTACCTTAACTTTACCGGTACGTACTAAAATTTCTACATCTGGCTGATCAGAATAAGCTTTAACTCTAAAGCTGGTTCCAACTACTTTTGTAACAATCTCGTTCGCATAAACGAAAAAAGGCTTTTTAGGATTTTTACTAATTTCAAAGAAACCTTCGCCGGATAAATACACCTTTCTTTCGTTCCCGGTAAAGATTTTAGGGTAACTCAATTTACTATTGGGCTGCAGTAAAACAGAACTGCCGTCTGATAGAGTAATAATTTGTGGTTTGTTAGAATTGTTGGTTTGTTCTACTAATCCCTCACTGTTTTCATCAATAAGTTCTTTGTAGGTTACAATTTTGTTTTCAGTTTTAAAATGATTGTTATAAAACCAGGCTGACATTAAACCAATAACTAGTGTTGCAGCTATAGCAGAAAGAAATCTTTTTCTGAAAGAATTTAACTTTAAAGTTTTAACGTTCTTTTGATTTTCTTTTTCACGAATTTTGAGCCATGTGTTTTGCAACGCTCTGTGAATGTCAGATTTAGTCAATTCGTTCTCTGGAATTTTCATTGCGAGAAGCATTAATCTTGCATCTTCAACTAATTTCGCACGCTGACGACTTTCTAAAGTCCATTCTTCCCATCCGTTTTCATCAACTCTTGATAAAACCCATTGTTGGAATGATTCATCTGATAAGAAATCTTCTATTTCGGTATATTTATTACGTTTTTGCATCTAAAAATAAGGTTACAAAAACATAGAGGACAGTTTTCTTATTATATACTCACCAAATTATGATTTTTTTTAAACTTTTTTAACTTTTTTTAAAGAGAGCTTGAAAACAATAGAGTAATTAAGGCAAAACTACCCTTCCATTCTTTACGAAGAGTAAGTAAACCACGATGAAGTAAATTGCTGGCTGACTGATAATTAACATCCAGCATCTCGGCAATTTGCTCAACCGAAAGTGCCTGATGATAACGAAGATATAAAGCTTCTTTTTGTCTTGCAGGCAATTCGTTTAACAATTTATTTAGATAAGAAACTTTTTCTTTTGTAACATAGTCATCATCCAAAAGATCATTTTCTACAGAAAATTCCAAAAGAAAAGCAATATCGTCTGTACTTGCGGTTTTTCTAAAAATATGATCACGTTCAAATAAACGTGCAATTCTTTTTCTAACACTCGATAATAAGTAAGCTTTTACTACTACACTGCTCTGCAAAGAACTGCGGTATACCCAGATATCGGTAAAAACATCCTGAACACAATCCTGTACTTTTTCTGCATAAGGTGAAAGTGAATTCCCGTAACTGACCAGATCACCATAATAACGCTCAAATAATAGGGAAAATGATTTCTCATCTCCTAATATTAAATCATTCCAAAGTGTATTGTCATCGATTAAATTGGCTGGTAGGATTCGGGTCTTCATAATAGTGAATTATAACTGCTAAAAGCAGTAGGTTTCTTAATGTAAAAAATACACTATTTTAACATTATTACTTTTAATTGTTCGATAAATATATAAAAGCAAATATTTAAAACCAATTATTTTACACAAAAGAGACAGTTCTCTAACATAGAAAACTCTCTCTTTCTTTTGGTATCACTAGGGTCTTAAGGAAATGTTAAAATTATTCAGAATTAAGAAATAATCTCAAATTATAAGATTTTACATCGATAAACTATTTACTTAAAAACACAGTATTTCAAGAATTAACACAACATAAAAAGCAAAAAGCCCTATAGAATCTATAAGGCTTTAATGTATTGCTGTCGCTATTTTTATCGCTTTTTAAAAAGCTACATTCCATCTAGGCAATTTTGCATTTTCATCTAAAAAGTTTTGCAAGATCTGTCCTTCAACTGCAGTCGGAATAGCTTTTACATCTGCATTAAATGTTTCGTACCAAACTACTTCAAGAACAGAAATGTTCTCTAATTTCATTTGTGCCGGCCAAGAATATTTTCTCCCTGTTTTAGCAAATTGATGTCCGTTTACAATTTTATCGTATAAACCTCCATTTTTAGTTTTAAGAGTTCCGTCATTTTGAACTGTTCCAGTAGAACCAGCCATGATTAATTCTTTTGAATCTCCGTCAATTTCATAAACCACAAAAATCCCTGCACTTCCTTCCGGAGCATTGCAAACTTCTTCTAAACTATCATTTACAGTAAAAGTAAAACTATTACTTGATTTAAATTTTTCTAATTCTTTGTACATATTTTCTTTTTAAGCTTCTATCCTGACAGCTATCGGGACTGAGATTCTCCGATGCTAAATTTTTCTATCTATGCCTCAGTTTTTAAAATGTAAAAAAGTCTCAACAGGATATTGAGACTTTTTTTGGAATTTGTTATTTTGATATTAGAGATTATCCTAATACTTCTTTTACTTTTTTACCAATTTCAGCTGGTGAATCAACAACGTGAATTCCGTTGTCTCTCATAATTTGTTTTTTAGCAGCAGCTGTATCATCAGAACCTCCAACGATTGCACCTGCGTGACCCATTGTTCTACCAGCAGGAGCAGTTTCTCCAGCGATAAAACCAATAACTGGTTTACGGTTACCATCAGCTTTTACCCATTTTGCAGCATCAGCTTCTAATTGACCTCCAATTTCACCAATCATGATGATTGCTTCAGTTTCTGGATCGTTCATTAATAATTCAACAGCTTCTTTAGTTGTAGTTCCAATGATTGGATCTCCACCAATACCAATAGCTGTAGTAATTCCTAAACCTTGTTTTACAACTTGGTCAGCAGCTTCATAAGTTAAAGTTCCTGATTTAGAAACGATACCAACAGTTCCTTTTTTGAAAACGAAACCTGGCATAATTCCAACTTTAGCCTCACCTGGAGTAATAACACCCGGACAGTTTGGTCCAATTAATCTTGAACTTCTTTCTTTAACATAATTATTTGCTTTAATCATGTCTGCTACAGGAATTCCTTCTGTAATAGCAATAATTACTTTAATTCCAGCATCAGCAGCTTCCATAATTGCATCAGCAGCAAAAGCCGGCGGAACAAAAATGATAGAAGTATCAGCACCAGCTTGATCAACAGCATCTTTTACTGTATTAAAAACCGGGCGGTCTAAATGGCTTGTACCTCCTTTTCCTGGAGTAACACCACCAACAACATTAGTACCGTACTCAATCATTTGAGAAGCGTGGAAAGTTCCTTCGCTTCCTGTAAATCCCTGAACAATTATTTTGGAATCTTTATTAACTAAAACACTCATGATATATATTTTATGTAGTTTTTAAATTTGTGTTGCAAAAATAAGGTTTTGTAATGTATTTTGCCTCTTTTATTGTCAAAAAAATATTAAGAAAATTGACTCATCTGATAACCTCTGTAAAGTTTGTCATCTTTTATCTGCCAGATCGTTGAAAAATGTGCCAGAAGCATCTCTTCACGAGGGTTCTCGATTGTTTTTACATAATGAGAATAACGTACTGATACTAAATCATCTTCGGCAATAATATGGCTTATTCTCACTTTAGATCGTACATATGCCCTGCTAAGTTCATTTGCCATTTCTAAAATCGAATCATGATTCATTTCTATGAATCCTTTACTGCTATTCCATTCAATGATAACATCCGGATGCAGATAAGTTTTTAGAACTTCACTATCAATCAAGGCATCCGACTTATAAAATTTTTGAACAAACTCTTTTATAGACATATTACTTCAATTTATTTAGAATTTCAGGAATCTTTTTGATATTAGCCAGCTGCTTTAATTTTTCTCTTGATTCTTCAATTGGAGTTCCAAAGTATGATTTCCCTCCTTCTACAGATTTAGTAACACCTGTCTGACCCATAATAACAGCCTTTGCTCCTATCGTAATGCCGCTGGTGGTTCCTACTTGTCCCCAAATTGTAACTTCATCTTCAATAACAACACATCCGGCGATACCTGTTTGTGATGCAATCAAACATTTTTTTCCGATAACTGTATCATGTCCAACATGAACCTGATTATCCAGTTTTGTACCTTCTTTAATTGTTGTATCTCCAGTAACTCCTTTATCAATTGTACAAAGAGCACCAATGCCAACATTGTCTTGAATAATAACTCTACCGCCAGATATTAACTGATCGAATCCTTCCGGACGTTTTTTATAATAAAAAGCATCGGCTCCTAAAATACTTCCGGCATGTATAATAACATTATCACCAATCACGGTATGATCGTAAATTGACACATTTGAATGAATCAAACAGTTCTTACCAATTTTAACATGATTACCAATAAAACTATTTGGCTGAATTACAGTTCCTTCTCCAATTTGTGCTGTAGCTGAGATTGCAACATTAGCAAATTGAAATGGTTTAAAATGTCTGGTTAAATTATTGAAATCTCTGAAAGGATCATCAGAAATTAAAAGAGCTTTACCTTCCGGGCATTCCACTTCTTTGTTAATTAAAACGATAGTGGCTGCAGACTGTAAAGCTTTATCGTAATATTTTGGATGGTCAACAAATACAATATCTCCAGGTTCAACGACATGTATTTCGTTCATACCTAAAACCTGAAAGTCTTTGTCTCCAATAAATTTGCAGTTAAGCAAATTGGCAATTTCTTGTAAAGAATGACTCTTTGGAAATTTCATATATAATAATTAGAAAATTTGTCAATTAGAAAATGAGTCAATTAGAATGTGAATATACAAAATTATGTCGATTCACAAATTATCTAATTGACTCATTGTCCAAATTATCTTAATTAAAAGACTACTCTTTTACACGCTCCATGTAAGAACCAGAAGCTGTATCAATTTTAATTTTATCACCTTCGTTGATGAACAAAGGAACGTTTACATTTGCACCTGTTTCAACAGTAGCGTTTTTAGTAGCATTTGTTGCAGTATTTCCTTTTACTCCCGGCTCAGCATAAGTAACTTCTAAAATTACTGATGCAGGCATATCTACAGATAAAGGCAAATCAGTTTCAGTATTAATCTGAACCATTACATTTGTTCCTTCTTTTAATAAATCCGGAGCATCTAAGATATTTTTATTTAAAGAAATCTGCTCAAAAGTTTCGGCATTCATAAAGTGAAATTCATCACCTTCTGGATATAAAAACTGAAATGTATGTGTTTCAACACGTATAACGTCAATTTTATGACCTGCTGAAAAAGTATTATCTAATACTTTTCCTGAAGTTAAACTTTTTAATTTCGTTCTTACGAAAGCTGGACCTTTTCCAGGTTTAACGTGAAGAAATTCAATAATTTTATAAATATCGTGATTAAATTTAATACACAATCCGTTTCTAATATCTGATGTAGACGCCATTTGTTTTTAATTTTATTTATTTTTTGTTGAATCGTTGAACCGTTTAACTGTTTTTTCGATTAACCGATTAAACAAATAAACAATTAAACTTTTATTTTAATAGTTTCCCGAATAACCTTTCATAATTCCTCGTGATGAATTTCTGATAAAATCAAGAATTTCATCTCTCTCAGGAGTTGCTTCCATTTCAGCTTCAATAATACTTAAAGCTTGTGTAGTATTGTAATTCTTCTGATATAAAATTCTGTAAATTTCCTGAATTTCTCTAATTTTTTCAGTACTAAATCCTCTTCTTCTTAAACCAACTGAATTGATACCAACATACGACAATGGTTCTTTAGCCGCTTTTGTGTAAGGAGGAACATCTTTTCTTACCAGAGATCCGCCAGAAATCATAGCATGATCTCCAATATGAATAAATTGGTGAATTGCTGCCAAACCGCCAATTACGGCATGATTACCAACAACTACGTGACCAGCTAATGCTACACCGTTTACAATAATTGCATTATTACCAATTTCGCAATCGTGAGCAATGTGAGCGTAAGCCATAACTAAGCAATTGTTTCCAAGAATAGTTTGTCCTGAAGCAATTGTTCCTCTATTAATAGTTACGCACTCTCTAATTGTACAATTGTCACCAATAATAGCTAAAGAATCTTCACCGCCAAATTTTAAATCCTGAGGCACAGCAGAAATTACAGCTCCTGGAAAAATGTTACAATTTTTTCCAATTCGAGCTCCTTCCATAATGGTTACATTTGAACCAATCCAAGTACCATCACCAATAACAACATTATTGTGAATTGTTGTAAAAGGCTCAATTACAACGTTTTTAGCGATTTTCGCGCCAGGATGAACATATGCTAATGGTTGATTCATCTATGTTTTATATTTTAAATTAAAATAATCTAATTTTAGGGCAACAAACCTAAACAATAAATTTGATTAATTATTGTTTTCTTGCAATTTGTGCCATTAATTCTGCCTCAGTTACTAATTTTCCATTTGCATAAGCATTAGCCTGCATGTGACAGATTCCTCTTCTGATAGGAGAAATCAATTCACATTTAAAAATTAACGTATCACCCGGCAGTACTTTGTGTTTGAACTTAACATTGTCAATTTTCATGAAATATGTTAAGTAATTTTCCGGATCTGGAACTGTGCTTAAAACTAAAATTCCTCCCGTTTGTGCCATTGCCTCTACAATTAAAACTCCAGGCATTACTGGAGCCTCAGGGAAATGTCCTACGAAGAAATTCTCATTCATAGTAACATTTTTCAAACCAACCACATGACGATCAGACATTTCGATAATTCTGTCAATTAACAAGAATGGTGGTCTGTGAGGAAGCATTGACATGATTTTGTGAATATCCATCAATGGTTCTTGGTTCAAATCGTAAACAGGAACATGATTTCTTTGCTCTATTTTAATGATTTTTGCCAGTTTTTTAGCAAACTGAGTGTTTACAAAATGCCCAGGTTTATTTGCAATAATTTTTCCTTGAATGCGAACTCCAATTAGAGATAAATCTCCAATAACATCAAGCAATTTGTGTCTTGCAGCTTCGTTTGGATAATGTAAAGTAAGGTTGTCTAAAACGCCGTTTGGTTTTACAGATATTTCATCTTTACCAAAAGCTTTCTTTAAATTCTCCATAGTAGACTCAGAGATTTCCTTATCTACATATACAATTGCGTTATTTAAATCACCGCCTTTAATTAGGCCGTGTTCTAATAATGATTCTAATTCGTGTAAAAAGCTGAATGTTCTAGAACTTGCAATTTCTTCTTTAAAGTCTGATAAACTTTTTAAAGTTGCATTTTGAGTACCTAAAACTTTTGTACCAAAATCTACCATAGTAGTGACTTGGTATTCATCGCTTGGCATAACAAGAATTTCGCTTCCTGTTGCTTCATCTGTAAACGAAATAACTTCTTTTACTACATAAACATTACGGCTTGCGTCTTGTTCTTCAATTCCGGCTTTTTCAATTGCTTCAACAAAATATTTTGATGAACCATCCATAATAGGTAGTTCAGAGGCATTCAATTCAATAATAATATTATCCAAATCGCAACCAACTACTGCAGCTAAAACGTGTTCAGGAGTTTGTATTTTAACACCTAATTTTTCTAAATTAGTTCCTCTTTGCGTATTAACAACATAATTAGCGTCAGCCTCAATGACTGGCTGGCCTTGCAAATCTACTCTTACAAAAGTGAAACCATTATTAATAGGAGCAGGTTTAAAAGTCATAGTAACTTCTTTTCCAGTATGTAATCCAACTCCTGTTAGTGAAATTTCATTTTTGATGGTCTTCTGTTTAACCATTATTTCCATTTTTTGGGTTTATTATTTGTTTTTTTATTTCTTCAACTTCGGCAACTATCTTAGGAAGATTTTTAAAGTGAACATACGATTTATTAAAGTCAGTATATCCAAGAGATGGCGTTCCCTGCAGAATTTCATCATCTTTAATGTTTCTCGCAACCCCAGACTGCGCCTGAAGTCTCACATTATTTCCAATAGTTAAGTGGCCTGCGATACCAACCTGCCCTCCAATCATACAATTCTCACCAATTTTAGTAGAACCTGCAACGCCGCTTTGTGCCGCAATTACTGTGTTTTTACCAATTTCAACATTATGGGCGACCTGAATTTGATTGTCTAATTTTACTCCTTGTCTAATAATTGTAGAACCAAGAGTTGCTCTGTCTATTGTTGTATTTGCACCAATATCTACGTTATCTTCAATAATAACGTTGCCAATCTGCGGTACTTTACTGTAAACTCCTTCTTCATTTGGTACAAAACCAAAACCATCTGCACCTATAATAGTTCCTGAATGAATAGTGCAATTATTTCCAATTACAGTTTCTGAATAAATTTTTGCGCCGGCAAAAATAAACACATTATTACCTATTGTTACATTATCTCCAATAAAACTGTTAGGATAAATTTTAACATTATCTCCCAAAACGACATTTTGCCCTACGTAACTAAAACTTCCCAAATAAAGATTTTCTCCATATTTAGTTCCTTCAGACATAAATGACTGCGGCTCGATTCCGTTTTTATTTAATTTTACCTGATTGTAAAAGTGTAAAAGTTTAGAAAACGCTGCATATGCATCTTCTACTTTTATTAGTGTAGTAGTAATTTCCTGTTCAGGAATAAAGGTGTCGTTAACAATTGTAACAGTTGCCTTTGTACTATATATGTAATTGATATATTTGGGATTAGCCAAAAAAGTGAGAGATCCCTCCTCACCTTCTTCTATCTTAGAAAGTCGAGAAACTTCTGCATTGGGAT
This sequence comes from Flavobacterium sp. KACC 22758, assembly GCF_028736135.1. NCBI lineage: Bacteria > Pseudomonadati > Bacteroidota > Flavobacteriia > Flavobacteriales > Flavobacteriaceae > Flavobacterium > Flavobacterium sp. KACC 22758. The sequence goes on along the minus strand of NZ_CP117878.1, from coordinate 2,685,801 downwards.
TTCCAACAACTTCTCCTTCTAAAATTCCTGCTATTTGTTCTGCTGTAAATTTCATCGCGACAAAAATATAAAAAATAGATTTTAAATGTTAATTTTAGATAAGTTGTTTTGGAAAACAGATATAATATTTTGTCACCAATTTAGATAACGATTTCAAATTCAATTGATCAGAAGCTTCAACAACATCCTCAATTGTTTTATCTTTTTTCAAAATTCGTATTGGTTCGGCAGCTTTACTATAGGCCTGATTCTTAATTTTACCTCTAAATATGAAATAACCCGCATCTAAAGCCGAAATATTATGCGCTTCTGCAAACTCTTCTTTTAAAGACTGTGATTCCTCCATCGGAATTTTATCTGCACTAAGTTTTATCTTTAACAAATCTCGATTAATGATCATTTTGCTTAAAGTTGAAAGTATAAAATCCGGATGTCTCTGCCAAGATTTTAGTGCACTTATAATATCAAAATCATCTAATTGAGAAAACAAATCTAATTTTTCGGCATCAAAATCTTCTAAAGTAATTTTATTCTGCATGAAATACATAAGCGGTTCACTGCAAGGAAGTTTAACTCCTTTTAGAGTAAGCTCTTTGGCTCTTTTTAATACCTTCATTAAAATTAATTCGGCAACCAAGCTAGTTTTATGCAAATACGCCTGCCAGTACATTAATCTTCTTGAAAGCAGAAATTTTTCGACAGAATAAATTCCTTTTTCTTCAATTACTAAAACATCATCAACCACATTCATCATCTGGATCAAACGTTCTGAGTTTACATTTCCTTCGGCAACTCCAGTATAAAAACTGTCTCTTTTTAAATAATCCATTCTATCCATATCCAATTGACTTGAAATCAACTGCAGCATAAATTTCCTGTGATATTCTCCTTTAAAAACCTGAATTGCCAGACTTAATCTTCCATCAAATTCTTCATTAAGCTGATTCATAAACAACAGCGAAATCGCTTCGTGATGTACATCTTCAACAATACTTTTCTCCATTGCATGCGAAAATGGCCCATGACCAATATCATGGAGCAAAATTGCTATTAAAAGAGCATTTTCTTCTTCTTCAGAAATAACAACATCTTTAAAACGCAGTGTATCGATTGCTTTTTTCATTAAATGCATACATCCCAAAGCATGATGAAAACGTGTATGATTTGCTCCTGGATAAACTAAATACGATAATCCCATTTGTGAAATACGGCGTAGACGCTGAAAATAAGGATGTTGGATTAAATCGTAAATGAGCTCGTTCGGTATAGTAATAAACCCATAAATTGGGTCGTTAAATATTTTTAATTTATTAATTTGAGTCACAAGTTGGTTATTTTTTTGGTCAACAAATATAAGTAAATAAGTATAAACACATTTTAGTTTTTAACTTAAAAAGTTGATATTTAATATCAGTATTTTCTTAAACATTAATCAGGTCCAAAAAATAATTCAAAATAAATTTCATTTCAGCATTCCTAATTTTATACTATTTTTAATACTTTTTAAGTTCTATACATTTAAATTGCATTAAAATTAAAACTGTTTATGGATAAGATAAAAATACTTTGGGTCGATGATGAAATCGATCTTTTAAAGCCACATATATTATTTCTCGAAAAAAAGAATTACGAAGTTACAACAAGCAACAATGGTCTTGACGCTATTGCTTTGTTTGAAGAAGAAAACTTTGACATTGTTTTTCTTGATGAAAATATGCCGGGAATGAGCGGTTTAGAAACACTTTCTGAAATGAAAGAAAAAAAATCAGCTATCCCGATGATTATGATTACTAAGAGCGAGGAAGAATATATAATGGAAGAAGCAATTGGTTCTAAAATCGCAGATTATTTGATAAAACCAGTAAATCCAAATCAAATTTTACTGAGTTTAAAAAAGAATCTGGATGATTCAAGGCTGATTACAGAAAAAACAACATTAGATTACCAAAAAGAATTCCGCAAAATTTCGATGGAATTAGCTATGGTTAATTCGTATGAAGACTGGGTTGAACTCTACAAAAAACTACTTTTCTGGGAATTAAAACTCGAAGATATCAACGATCAGGCGATGATTGAAATTCTTGAATCTCAAAAAGTTGAAGCCAATTCACAATTCGGGAAATATATCGAAAGAAATTATGAAGACTGGTTTGCTCCAAAAGCAGATAAACCAATTCAATCTCATAATTTATTTAAAGAGTTAGTTGTTCCGGAAATTAAAAAGAAAGACAAACCAATCTTGTTTGTTGTAATTGATAATCTTAGATACGATCAATGGAAATCTTTTGAAACTGTAATTTCTAACTATTACAAATTAGAAAAAGAAGTTCCGTATTTCTCTATTCTTCCAACTGCAACACAATATGCCAGAAATGCAATTTTCTCTGGTTTAATGCCTTTGGATATGGAAAAACAATTTCCGCAATACTGGAAAAATGACGTTGAAGACGGAGGAAAAAACCTTTATGAAGCTGAATTTCTTTCGGCACAAATTAAACGTTTAGGTTTAAATATTAAGGAAGATTATTTTAAAATCACCAATTATGCAGGCGGGAAAAAGCTGGCAGAAAACTTCAAAGCCTTAAAAGGCAATGATTTAGTAACAGTTGTTTACAATTTTGTCGATATGCTTTCGCATGCAAAAACTGAAATGGAAGTTGTAAAAGAATTAGCTTCTGATGACAAAGCATATCGCTCACTTACACTAAGCTGGTTTAAAAATTCTCCATTATTAGAAATTATTCAGCAGGCACAGCTTTTAGGATTCAAATTAATCTTAACAACAGATCACGGAACAATTAATGTAAAAAATCCGTCGAAAGTTGTGGGAGATAAAAATACAAGTCTAAATTTGCGTTACAAAACCGGACGTAGTTTAACATACGAACAAAAGGATGTTTATGTAGTTAAAGAGCCAAAAACAATTGGTTTACCGGCTATAAATATGAGCAGTTCGTTTATTTTTGCCAAAAATGATTTTTTCCTGGCTTATGTAAACAACTACAATCATTATGTAAGTTACTATAAAAACACATATCAGCACGGCGGGATTTCGTTAGAAGAAATGATTATTCCGTTTTTGGTATTTAACCCTAAATAAAAAAGTTTTCAGTCGCAGTCTCAGTTTTTAGAGAGGACTTGAAACCTATTTAGAAATATTTTTGCCACAGATTAAAGGATTAAAACAGATTAAAAATCCTTGAAAATCTTTTAATCTGCGGCAAATAAAGAATTTCGCTTTCGCGGAAAACAATAAAACTAAATGAAAAGTTTTTAGTTGCAGTCGTAGTTTACAGCTTTGAACTGAGACTTAAAACTGCGACTGAGACTAAAATAAATAAACATAAAAATGAATATCGTTTTTTCATTAGATCAAATTCAAGAAGCTGCAGAGCAGATTATTGCTTCAAATCCTAAAAAAATCATACTTTTTAATGGTGAAATGGGAGTTGGAAAAACAACTTTAATTAAGCAGTTATGCAAAAGTTTAGGTGTAGAAGATGCAACAAGCAGTCCCACTTTTTCTTTGGTAAATGAGTATTACACTTCTAATAATCAAATTGTTTATCATTTTGATTTTTACAGATTAAACAAAGAAACCGAAGCTCTTGATATGGGCGTTGATGATTATTTATACTCAGGAAACTGGTGTTTTATTGAGTGGTCTGAAAAAATTGCTAATCTACTTCCGGAAGAAACTTCGACCATAACAATTGAATTATTGGCAGACGGAAAAAGAGAATTAAAGTTAAATTGATCGTATGACCTCAGATAAAAATCATAATTGTATTGATACTAATAAATTAATCAGGGATACTAAAATTAATATTGAAAAATATGGTCTTCAAGTTATCCTAATTGAATCAACTGATTACTTACCTTCATTTGCTTACAGCATAGGGCTTTGGAAAGAATACAATCATCCTGAAATTATCTGCTTTGGATTATCAACTTCTCTTTTACATACCATTATAAATGATGTTGCCGAAATAATCAAAAAGAATGAAACAATTGTTGAAGGAAAAAACTATACAAATATTTTTAAAAACAGTAGAGCTGAATTTTTAAAAGTTCATCCCAATAATATTTCAGACTATTTTGGAACTGCAATTAATTTCTATGAAAGGGAGGATATTCCGGCATTGCAATTAGTTTGGACAGACAGAAGTAATAAATTCCCTTGGGAAGAAAATTTCGAAGAAGAATTTCTTTACAGACAACCACTATTAGACAGAAATAGTGATTTCAAATTTAGAGAACCCAAAAATCTCACGACTTTTACAACGAGACAATGGCTTCAAGAAGGAAAAACAGTTGTAAAGGTTATTCACGATAATGATGGTGATTGGCAGTTTTTGACAGATGATGAAATATCAACTGAAAATATTATAATTGTTGCTTTGGAACAAATAATATTAAAAGACAAAACGCTAAATGAATTATTTGATCTCGAATATGGAGAAGAAGCCCAGAGAAAATTAATTGGCGATGAATGGGTCCGTAATAATTCAGAATATAATGATGACGAATAAGAGATAAATCTATTTTTGTCTGGCCATAAAATGTATAGCAACCGCAAAAAAATGGCGCAAAAAATAACTTAACATTCAACATTAGTATTAGCACAATTTTTACACTAATTTTAAAACTTTTTACGTAATTTGTACCCTTAATTTTTTGCATTATCCATGTCAATTACCTTAACTCCATTTACAAAACAACAATTGATTCCGCAAGAAGAAAAACTTGAGGTTGGTCGTTTTAAAAGAGAACTTTTTATAGGAATCCCTAAGGAAACAAGTTATCAGGAACGTCGTATCTGCTTAACTCCGGATGCTGTAAATTCTCTTACTTATGAAGGACATCGTGTTATGATCGAATCTGGTGCCGGAGAAAGTTCGAGTTATACAGATAAGGAATATTCAGATGCTGGTGCAGAAATTACAAAAGATACGAAAAGAGTTTTTGGATGTCCGTTTTTATTAAAAGTAGAACCGCCAACATTAGCTGAAATTGAAATGATTAATCCTGAAACAGTAATTATTTCGGCTATTCAGTTAAAAACAAAAAAAAGAGAATACTTTGAAGCTTTAGCACAAAAAAAGATTACTGCCCTTGCCTTCGAATATATAAAAGATGAAGATGGCTCTTATCCTGCCGTAAAATCTTTAAGTGAAATTGCAGGAACGGCTTCTATTCTTATCGCTGCCGAATTAATGATTACAAATGAATTTGGAAAAGGGCTTTTATTCGGGAACATTACCGGAGTTCCGCCTACCGAAGTTGTAATTCTTGGAGCTGGAACAGTTGGAGAATTCGCTGCAAAAACTGCAATTGGATTGGGAGCAAATGTAAAAGTTTTTGATAATTCAATTACAAAATTACGCCGTTTGCAAAATAATTTAAGCCAAAGAATTTTTACTTCTACCATTCAGCAAAAAGCATTATTAAAAGCTTTAAGACGTTGTGATGTGGCAATTGGCGCTATGCGTGGAAAAGAACGCTGTCCAATTGTTGTTAGTGAAACCATGGTAGAACACATGAAAAAAGGTGCCGTAATTGTTGATGTAAGTATCGATACGGGCGGCTGTTTTGAAAGTTCTGAAGTAACAACTCATGAAAAACCAACTTTCATTAAAAACAATGTTTTACACTATTGTGTACCAAATATACCTTCTCGTTATTCTAAAACTGCCTCATTATCAATAAGTAACATCTTAACACCTTATCTTCATCAGATAGCCGAAGATGGTGGTATCGAAAGTGCTATAAGATGCAATAAAGGCTTAAAAAACGGAATTTATTTATATCATGGAATTCTAACAAATAAAGCTATTGGCGACTGGTTCGACCTGCCAGACAACGATATTAATTTACTTGTATTTTAAAGGAACTTTAATGTACCTTTGCAAAAATTTTATTTCATGAAGTTCGTACACCGTTTTGCCTATTATTTGATTGGATTAGTTATGGGATGCTTTTTTGTAGCCCTTGTATTTAGTGGTAAAGACACTCGCTGCAACTATTTTCCAAATGCCCGAGTTTTAAATAATCTAAGAACTAAACCTTTTCAATATTCAGATAAAGCAATTCAGACTTTAAACGAAAAATGGATTGATACCGCTGACATCAAAAGTACTTTAACGTACGGTGATGTTGACTTTGACCAAAGCAATATTCCTTTTAAAAAGGGAAAACTTTATATAATTGAAGGAAAAACAGCTAAAAATCAAGAAATTATATTAAAAGTAGTAAACTACGAAAAGAAAGCTGTTTTAGAAGAAATCATAAAAAAATAATCTCTCTTTATTTTTGACTCATGAACAAAACCAATAGAATTTTCTTCCATGATAATCCATATCCGTTAGGACATACTTTAGAAGAATTTGTTTGGAGTGCAAGAGTCGATCCGGAAAGAGGATTGTTATTTGATTTTCATTTAAGGACAGATTCTTATTATGCAGAAGATGATTCTGATGATGAAGAAGAGGCAGATTCTGACTGGAAATCTAAAACTGTTTGGGAAAATTACCATAATTGTATATTATCGTCAACCGAATGGCATTCTGGCGGAATTGTAATGGGAACTCCCGAAATTAAATTTGATTTTTCTAAATTCAATCACGAAACCCTTACTGCTGATAAATTACCGTTAGGAGATAATTTTGATTTTCAGGATTTAGCTTTTTACATCTATTTATTAGGACACGACAGCTGCTGCGATCATAAAATAGTTTTAAACAGAAACGCTGATAATACTTTTGAAATTTCCTGGACTGGAAAAATCGCACGAACGTATTATGGAGATTATGAATTCAAACAAAGCTTTGAAGCCAATATCAGCAAAGTAAAATTTGACGGAATATATTTTTGTTACGGTCTTAGTGAAGAAGAAAATTGGAAAATACTTCAAAACTGCACAGTAGACCCAAGTATTTTTAGAGTATCAGGTGAAAAATTTGAGGTCCTTAATTATTAGAATAAAAAAGAACCTCTAATCATTTACCATTCAATTTGTTTTAATCCTTTTGATTTTAAGAAATCATTTGTCTGGCTGAAATGTTTGTTTCCAAACCAAAAACCTCTGTTTGCACTTAAAGGTGAAGGATGTCCGGATTTTAAAATATGATGTTTTGATGCATCAATCAAAGCAGCTTTCTTTTGAGCAAATCCGCCCCAAAGAAGAAAAACAACATTTTCTTTTTCGGCAGAAATTTGTTTAATAACAGCGTCTGTAAATTTTTCCCAGCCTTTTCCCTGGTGGCTTCCCGCTTCAGACTGCCTAACCGTTAAAGTTGCATTTAAGAGAAATACACCCTGATCTGCCCAACGCTCAAGATTACCGGTTGATGGCATTGGTTTACCTAAATCAGTTTCTATTTCTTTAAAAATATTATGCAAAGAAGGAGGAAAAGGAATTCCGTCATTTACAGAAAAACATAAACCATTTGCCTGATTTGGTCCGTGATAAGGATCCTGCCCAATGATAACCACTTTTACTTCATCAAAATGACAATGATCAAAAGCAGAAAAAATCTGATTCCCCTTTGGATAACAAACCTTAGTGGTATATTCTGATTTTACAAAAGAAATTAATTCGCTGAAATATGGTTTTTGAAATTCTTCATTTAGAATTGGTTTCCAAGAAGAATGCATTTTTACGTCCATAACATTTTTTTAGCGAATATCAGAAATTATAAGTTAAAATCATATTTACACATAACAAAATTTAGACACGAACTAGTAGAATTCAATCATTATGTTTTTGTACTTTTGCGTGTACTTTCTTAAAGAAATTAAATGATTAGTATTACCGAAAAAACATTACAAGACTTACAATTTCCAACCGTACTTGAAACCATTTCAGATGGATGCAATACCGATATTGGAAAAGAAAAAGCTTTACAAATAAAACCATTTAGAAATAAAGAAGAATTAATGCAGTCACTGATGCAGACATCAGAATATGTTTCTTCTTTTCAAAATAATAACGCAATTCCAAATCACGGATTTGATGCCATAACTCATGAAATTAAATTTCTGGCTATTGAAGACAGCTTTCTTGAAGTAGGAAGTTTTAGAAAAATTGCAAACCTTTCTGCAACAACAAATGTCTTATTAAATTTCCTGAAAAAGTTTGATGATTATTATCCAAACTTAAATGCAAGAGCATCTCGTGTAGAATTAACGAAAGATATTATAACAGCAATTGATGCCATTGTAGATAAATACGGAGAAATAAAAGACAACGCCTCTCCTGCTCTAGCCGGAATTCGTCAGAACATGAATTTAGTTCGTGGTAAAGTAAACCAAAGTTTTGGTTTAGCACTGACTCAATACAACGGCTTAGGATATCTAGATGATATAAAGGAAAGCTTTGTACAAAATCGTAGAGTTCTAGCAGTTTTAGCAATGTATCGTCGTAAAGTAAAAGGTTCTATTTTAGGAAGTTCCAAAACTGGAAGCATTGCTTATATAGAACCAGAAGCTACTTTAAAATATTCTAGAGAATTAGCCAATTTAGAATACGAAGAAAAAGAAGAGATTACGAGAATATTAAAAAATTTATCAAACGTAATTCGTCCTTATCTTCCTTTATTAATTGAATATCAGGAGTTTTTAAGTGATATTGATGTAGTTGCCGGAAAAGCAAAATATGCTAATCGCATTAACGGAATTCTTCCAGCAATAACAGAAGAAAGACGATTATTTTTTAGAGAAGCGTATCATCCAATTTTGTATCTAAACAATAAACAGAAAAAAGAAGTTACGCATCCGCAGACCATTGAGTTAAAACAAGAAAATAGAATTATTGTAATATCGGGACCAAATGCTGGAGGAAAAACCATTTCCCTAAAAACGGTCGGTTTATTGCAATTAATGCTGCAATCTGGAATTTTGATTCCGGTTCACGAACGCAGCGAGACTTTCTTATTTGACAGAATCCTGACTGATATTGGCGATAACCAATCTATTGAAAATCACCTAAGTACTTATAGTTACCGATTAAAAAACATGAATTACTTTTTAAAGAAATGTAATAACAAAACCATGTTTTTAATTGACGAATTTGGTACAGGTTCTGATCCTGAACTTGGTGGAGCTTTAGCTGAAATTTTCTTAGAAGAATTTTATCATCGAGAGGCATTCGGAATTATTACAACACATTATTCTAATTTAAAAATTCTAGCAAACGAATTACCATACGCAACAAATGCGAATATGATGTTCGATGAAAAATCTCTTGAACCAATGTACAAACTGGCTTTGGGTCAGGCTGGAAGTTCGTTTACTTTTGAAGTGGCTCAGAAAAATGGAATTCCGTTTGGATTGATCAATCGTGCGAAAAAGAAAATTGAAGTTGGAAAAGTTCGTTTTGACAAGACCATTGCAACACTTCAAAAAGAGCGTTCAAAACTGGAAAAAACTTCTTTAAATTTAAAAGAAGAAGAAACCAGAGCGCGTGAAGAAAGTAAAAAGATGGAAAACATCAATACTAAAATTCAGCAGAAACTGGAAAGCTATCAAGAACTATACGACAGCAATCAGAAGATTATATATATAGGACAAAAAATTGACGATATAGCTGAAAAATATTTCAACAACAAAAACAAAAAAGAACTTATTGGTGAATTTTTGAAAATTGTTGAGATCGAAAACTCTAAACGTAAAAAAGCAACTCCAAAAGAAGTTAAGGCAAAAGTTGAAAAACAAAAAGAAATTATTGCCGAAGTACAGGTAAAAGTTGAAGAAATTCGAAAAGAGAAAAAAGAGAAGAAATTAAAGCCGGTTATTGAAAAACCCAAACCAATTTTAAAAGTTGGTGATCGAGTAAGAATGCTTGATGGAAGATCTATTGGTAGTATTGATATAATTGAAAAAAATAAAGCAACAGTAAATTATGGCATATTTACCTCAAAAGTAAGTTTGGACGAATTGGAATTAGTGGAAGCTGTTAAAAAATAAGTTTTATTAGTTTTTAGTCGTAAGGGCAGTTTTTCAAACTTAAAAAGTGAAAAATTTTAAACAAAATTAAAATAAAGCGATTTTAGACCTGATCTAAAAAAATACAATAAAAGATATTAATATTTTTTAAAAGTTGATTTAAACTAAAATATCGAAGCTATTTTTGATTTGAAAAAATTATTAAACAACAAAAATCAATAAGTAATATTTATAAATAATAAAAAACTTACAAAAAAAATATTTTCGTTAGTTTTGTCATTGCGAGGAACGAAGCAACCACACTAAGTATGATCGTTCTCCAAATTCACAAAATTTAAAAGAGAATATGAAACGTGGATTTGTATACATTATAACAAACAAATATCAAACAGTAGTATATGTTGGAGTAACATCAAATCTCCCTAAAAGAATCTTAGAACATAAAAACAAAAAATATCCTAAATCATTTTCAGCAAAATATAATCTCGATATTCTTGTCTACTACGAACAATTTCAATAGATAGAGGATGCAATTGCAAGAGAGAAACAAATAAAGGCAGGATCAGGATCTAGAGAAGCAAAAAATAATTTAATACGTTCTAAAAATCCAAAATGGGAAGATCTATTTGATGAAATAGAAAATATAATGACTATGTAACAATAAAATTGTAATGGAAAAACATCGTGAGATTGCTTCGTTCCTCGCAATGACTGCAAAAAATAAAAAAATAGTTCTTTTTGACGGAGTTTGTAACCTCTGTAGTTCAGCGGTTCAATACATCATCAAGCATGACAAAAAAGATATTTTTAGATTTGTAGCGTTGCAATCAGAATTGGGAATTTCAATTTGTAAACACCTAGGAATCAGTTTTTCTAAAATGGATAGTATTATTTTGTATGATCCTGGAACAGCTTATTTTTATAAATCTTCTGCGGTTATTGAAATAGCCAGAAATTTTGGCGGACTTTGGAAGATTGTTCCAATTTTTCGAATTGTTCCAATTTTCATTAGTGACAGGATTTATAATTATGTTGCAAAAAACAGATACAATTGGTACGGTAAAAAAGAAAGCTGTATGATACCAACTCCAGAATTGAAATCGAAATTTCTTTAAGAAATTCCAATACAAAAATTCTAAATTCCAATTTGATATACTTTATGGAGTTTCTTGCGAAGATTTCTCGTTCCTCGAAATGACAAACTTAACGCAAAAAAGGATAAATAAAAAAATCCCAAATTCGCAATTCCGAGGCTTCGGGAGGAATTTGGGATTTTTTTTATTTGAAATTTATTAGAAAATTTATCTAATCAATTTTCTGTATTTCAAACGTTTTGGAGTTAAATCACCGCCAAGACGTTTCTTTTTGTTTTCTTCATAATCAGTGAAACTTCCTTCGAAGAAATAAACTTCAGAATCTCCTTCAAAAGCTAGAATGTGTGTACAAATTCTATCCAAGAACCATCTGTCGTGAGAAATAATTACAGCACAACCAGCAAAATTCTCTAAACCTTCTTCAAGTGCACGAAGTGTATTTACGTCAAGGTCATTCGTAGGCTCATCCAGTAAAAGTACGTTACCCTCTTCTTTCAAAGTCATTGCTAAGTGTAAACGGTTACGTTCTCCACCAGAAAGCATTGAAACTTTTTTGTTTTGCTCACCGCCGCCAAAGTTGAAACGAGATAAGTAAGCTCTTGAGTTTACTTGTTTCCCTCCCATCATAATCAATTCCTGACCATCGGCAAAGTTTTCCCAAATAGATTTATTAGGGTCAATGTTTGAGTGAGACTGATCTACATAAGCAATTTTTACAGTATCACCAACAGAAAATTCTCCACTATCTGTTGCTTGTTCTCCCATAATCATTTTGAAAATAGTAGATTTACCAGCACCGTTTGGTCCAATGATTCCAACAATACCTGCTTGAGGCAGAGTAAAATTCAAATTATCGTATAATAATTTATCCCCAAAAGCTTTTGCAACATTTTTAGCTTCAATAACATTTGTTCCTAAACGCGGACCATTTGGAATGTAGATTTCTAATTTTTCATCTAATTGTTTTTGATCTTCATTTAATAATTTGTCGTAGTTCTGTAAACGTGCTTTTTGTTTTGTCTGACGACCTTTAGCTCCCTGACGAACCCACTCCAACTCACGCTCTAAAGTTTTTCTACGTTTAGAAGCTACTTTTTCTTCCTGAGCTAAACGATTTGATTTTTGATCTAACCAAGAAGAATAGTTTCCTTTCCACGGAATACCTTCTCCTCTATCTAATTCAAGAATCCAACCAGCCACATTATCAAGGAAATAACGGTCGTGCGTTACAGCAATTACAGTTCCAGAATATTGTGCCAAGTGCTGCTCTAACCAAAGTACAGATTCAGCATCAAGGTGGTTGGTAGGCTCATCTAAAAGCAATACATCTGGCTGCTGCAATAACAAACGACATAAAGCTACACGACGACGCTCTCCTCCTGAAAGGTTTTTAATTGGCGTATCTCCTTCTGGAGTACGCAGTGCATCCATTGCGATTTCTAGTTTTGTATCGATTTCCCAAGCACCAAGCGCATCAATTTTATCTTGCAATGCTGCCTGACGGTCCATCAATTTATCCATTTTATCCTGATCTTCGTAATATTCCGGAAGACCGAATAAATCATTAATTTGGTTGTATTCTTCTAAAACTGCCATAGTTTCGGCAGCACCTTCACGAACAATTTCGATAACAGTTTTAGAATCATCAAGAATTGGTTCCTGCTCTAAATATCCAACAGTATATCCTGGCTGAAAAACAACATCTCCCTGATAGTTTTTATCTACACCTGCAATAATTTTTAAAAGAGAAGATTTTCCAGAACCGTTAAGACCCAAAATACCAATTTTAGCTCCGTAAAAGAAACTCAAATAAATATTTTTAAGTACTGGTTTGTCTGCTCCCTGATAGGTTTTACTCAATTTCTGCATTGAGAAAATTACTTTCTTATCGTCTGACATTTTTTATTTTAAATTTTAATTATTTATTTTTTTATCTATTCAAAATGCAATTGTAATTGCTAAATATTTTAAACTCTTCCTTTCAAAGCATTAAAAACCCAAGCATTGGCAAAAAAACCAACACCTGCCGCCGCAAATCCCCAGCCAGATACATCTCTGTATCTAAAAGCTCCAAGACCTATAAGCAGTAATCCCATGAGCACCATTATTAAAGTAGCCCATCCTAAAACGGTATTTTTATTCATCCCCATAATTATGTCATTATTATTTTAAAGCATTTTTTAGAAAGGCAAATATCGTGAATTTTAACGGCTTAATTAAATATTTTATAAAGCATTTCTTTTAGTAAATCTGATTGAGGTAAAGCATTGGCACCTACACCTTTACTTTTAACATCAATATCTCTTAAAGCCCCAACAATCTGGCTGACTTTTCGCATTGGATAATTTTTTACAGCTAAATCATATTCTTTAAGAAAAAACGGATTTACACCCAAAACAGAAGCTACATTTTTTGGATTTTTATCTTTTAATCCGTGGTATTTTAAAAGCTGTACAAAAAAACCAAAAACAAGTCCGGTTGTCATTACAAGCGGATACTCTTTTGGATTATTAGCAAAATTTTCAGCAATTTTATATGCTTTCAGCTGATTGCGTTCACCAATTGCTTTTCGAAGTTCAAATACATTATAGTCTTTACTAAAACCTATATTTTCTTCAATATGCTGGGGCGTAATCATAGTTCCCTGAGGAAGAATAATTTGCAGTTTTTCAAGTTCATTATTTATTTTACTCAAATCAGTTCCTAAAAACTCAACAAGCATGGCATTGGCTTTTGGGTCTATTGTATACTTTTTTCCGGCTAAAACTCGTTTAATCCAATCTCCTACCTGATTTTCATATAATTTTTTACTTTCGTAAACTATCCCGTTCTGAGCCAAAAGTTTAGTTACTTTTTTTCTCTTGTCTAACGTTTTGTATTTATAACAAAAAACCAAAACTGTAGATTCCATCGGGTTATTTACATAGGCTTCAATTTTATCAATTGTTCTGGACAATTCTTGTGCTTCTTTTACAATAACAACCTGACGATCAGCCATCATAGGATAGCGCTTGGCCGTTGAAACTATATCCTCTACACTAACATCCCTTCCATATAAAACAGTTTGATTGAAACCTTTTTCTTCTTCAGCCAAAACATTTTGTTCGATATATTCAGACAGCTTATCTATATAATAAGGTTCTTCACCCATTAAAAAATAGATAGGCTTTATATTTCCTGCCTTAATATCGTTAACAATTTTAATTACTTCGTCCATTCAATCTTTTTGTTTCAAGTTTAAAGTTTCAGGTTCTGCTTCAAAACTTGAAACTTTAAACTTGAAACCTCAAACTATTTTTTATTTTTGCTTTATGTTAAAACTAAATTTCCCAACATATACTTTCCGATTCAAAAATAGCGAAAATAAAGTGTCTATTTTTGATGAAATCAGGAAAAAATTTATAATTCTCACCCCAGAAGAATGGGTTCGCCAGCATGTAGTTCATTATTTAATTAATGAAAAAAAATATCCAAAATCCCTCATTAATGTAGAGAAAGTTTTAACAGTCAACGGATTAAGAAAAAGATATGATGTAGTGGTTTTTAATCCGGATGGTTCTATACATATATTAGTAGAGTGTAAAGCCCCTGAGGTTAAAATATCTCAGGCAACTTTTGATCAAATTGCCCGTTATAATATGACAATGAAGGCACGGTTTTTGAATGTCACAAACGGACTGAGTCATTTTTACTGTCAAATGGACTTTGAAAATGAAAAATATCAGTTTTTGCAGAGTCTGCCCGATTATACTATTATTAAATAAATTAAAGAATACTTTTGGATAAAATAGCAGTTGTCATTTTAAATTGGAACGGAGTAAAATTGTTAGAACAATTTTTACCGTCTGTTCTGCAATATTCAGAAGAAGCTACGATTTATGTTGCCGATAATGCATCAACAGATGCTTCTGTAAATTTTGTTAAAGAAAATTATCCGTCGGTAAAAATCATTCAAAACACTGGAAATTACGGTTTTGCAAAAGGATATAATGATGCGCTTCAAAATGTAGAAGCAGAAATTTATGCCCTGGTAAATTCTGATATAGAAGTTACTGAGAACTGGCTGAAACCAATTATCGAAACTTTTGATAAAGAAAAACAAACCGCAATTATCCAGCCAAAAATTCTTGATTTTAAAAACAAGGAATATTTTGAATATGCCGGAGCAGCTGGAGGTTTTATTGATAAATATGGTTTTCCGTTTTGCAGAGGAAGAATCTTTGAAACATTAGAAAAAGACAACGCACAATATAATAATGATTGTGAATTATTCTGGGCATCCGGGGCTTGTTTCTTTATTAGAAAAGAAGTTTACCATGAATTAAAAGGTTTTGATGAAACTTTCTTTGCGCATCAGGAAGAGATAGATTTATGCTGGCGTGCAGCAAATGAAGGACACATTATAAAGTACAATTCAAAGTCGGTGGTTTACCATGTCGGCGGTGCTACATTGCAACAGGGAAATCCAAAAAAGACGTATTTAAATTTTAGAAATTCGTTGTTAATGCTTGTTAAAAACCTTCCGAAAAAAGGATTATTTTTTGTGATTTTTTTCAGAATGGTTTTAGATGGAATTGCCGGTATCCGTTTTCTTATACAAGGAAAATTTAGTCATACAATTGCAATTTTAAAAGCACATTTTTCATTTTATTGTATATCTTTAAAATATCTAAGAGAACGAAAAGATTTTCAAATACAGCAATACTATACTGTAAAAAGTATCGTTTTCCTGTATTATATTAAGAAAATAAGGGTTTTTAAAGAAATCTTTAACACTAATCAAAATATTAAAAACTAAATTTGTAATCAACGTTTAATTAAATATAATACCTATGAGAAAAATAGTTATCGCACTATCAGTATTAATGGCCTTAACTTCGTGTGTATCGAAAAAGGAATATGCAGCACTGGAGGCTAAGCAAAAAGAAACCCAAGATTTATTAAACTCTTGCACAGTTAAATTAAATTCTTGTCTAGAAGAAAAAGCAGGATTAGCAGCAACAGCTGAAAGCTATAAACAACATAATCAAGACTTAATTAACAGCTCTAAAGATCTAACAGTTTTAACTACAAAAGGTGCTGAAAACCTTGAAAAATCTTTAGAAAGCCTGAAAGAAAAAGATTTAAAAATCTCTAGACTTCAAGATGCACTTACTAAAAAAGACAGTGTAACTTTAGCTTTAGTTACAAGCTTAAAAGGTGCAGTTGGAATCAACGACCCAGATATCGAAATTAATGTTGAAAAAGGAGTTGTATTTATCTCTATCGCCGATAAATTATTATTTAAAAGCGGAAGCTATGACGTAAGTGACAAAGCTAAATCTGTTTTAGCTAAAGTTGCTAAAGTTGTAAATGACAAACCAGATTTTGAATGTATGGTTGAAGGTCACACAGATGACGTTCCTTACAAAAGCAATGGAATTATCTTAGACAACTGGGATTTAAGTGTTAAACGTTCTACTTCTATCGTTCGTGTTTTAACTAATGATCTTGGAGTTAATCCAGCTAAATTAATTGCAGCAGGTAGAAGTTCTTATGTGCCATTAGTTGCAAATGATTCTGCTGAAAACAAAGCTCGTAACAGAAGAACTCGTATCGTTGTTATGCCAAAAATCGATCAATTCTACGATATGATCGAAAAAGAAATGAAAAAACAAGCGAAATAATTCTTTGTTTCACATACTATTTAAACAGAAAAAGCAGGTCAATTGACCTGCTTTTATGTATCCTTAATTTTTTTAATAACCAATTAAATATAAATCAAGAATAGCATTATTTTTATTAACTAACTAAATTTTAACTATACTAAAGTTAGTTATATTTTTTAATTTTTTACACAATTTCAGTGTTTATTTACAAAATATCAATATCACCTTTACCTTCTCTAACAACAATTGGTTCATGTTCTGACAAATCAATTATGGTTGAACCCACATTATCTCCGTAGCCGCCATCAATTACCATATCTACTAAATTCTGCCATTTTTCGAAAATCAATTCTGGATCTGTTGTGTATTCAATCACATCATCTTCATCTCGAATCGAAGTCGAAACTATAGGATTTCCTAACTGTCGTACAATTTCTAATACAATATTATTATCAGGAACACGGATACCCACAGTAGTTTTCTTTTTAAACTCTTTTGGCAGGTTGTTATTACCTGGTAAAATAAAAGTATAAGGCCCAGGTAAAGCTCTTTTTAATATTTTAAAAGTTGAAGTATCGATTTGACGCACATAATCTGATAAGTTACTCAAATCATGACAAATAAATGAGAAATTAGCTTTTTCTAATTTTACTCCTTTAATTTTTGCTATTTTCTCTAAAGCTCTGGAATTAGTAATATCACAACCTAAACCGTAAACGGTATCTGTTGGATAAATAACTAAACCGCCGTTTTGAAGCACTTTTACCACTTTTGCAATAGCAGCTTCGCTAGGTTTATCTGGGTATATTTTTATAAATTCAGCCATAATTTTCGTTTCAAGTTTTCATTTGTTTCAAATTTCAGGTCTAAGTTCCAACAACTTGGAACTTGAAACCTTAAACTTGAAATTTTAATTTATCCTACCACATCTAATTTAGCAAATCTCAGCAAGAGTTTTTTAATCCCTCCTACTTCAAATTTAATTTCGGCTTTTTTATCAGCTCCAACACCTTCTAAATTAATCACTTCTCCTTTTCCAAAGCGTTCATGCATTACAACATTCCCAATCGTTAATTTATTATCAAACAAATTAGCACCTGAACTTGCTGGCGCATTTCCTGAAACAGGTTTTAATTTACGAATATTCAAATCCGGTTTTGGATTATTATCTGTAATATGTTTTGGCGGAGTTCCTCCTACCGGTTTTGCTAATCTTAACTTTGATTTATCAATATCTCCAAAAATATCTCCATCGATAGGCGATTTATATCTGTAATTCGTTTCAGCTGGAGTTAGATATTCTAAATATTGTCCGTCAATTTCTTCAATAAAACGAGACGGTTCACTGTCTGTTAATTTCCCCCAGCGGTAACGAGATTGCGCATAAGTCAAATACGCTTGGTGTTCTGCACGTGTCAATGCAACATAAAACAAACGACGTTCTTCTTCAAGTTCACTTCTGGTGCTCATACTCATAGCGCTAGGAAATAAATCTTCTTCCATTCCAACTACAAAAACATGAGGAAATTCAAGTCCTTTTGCAAGGTGAATGGTCATAAGCGCTACACGATCTTCATCAGTTGTATCTTTATCTAAATCGGTTGCGAGTGCCACATCTTCCATAAATTCAGATAAAGCTCCTCTTGCACCGTCAATTTCTTTTTGTCCTTCTGTAAAATCTTTAATACCGTTTAAAAGTTCTTCGATATTTTGAATTTTTGCCATTCCTTCCGGAGTAGCATCTTTTTTCAATTCCTGAACTAAACCTGTTTTCTTGGCAACATGATCTGTTATATAAAATGCATCCTGATTTTGATCAATAACCTGAAAACTCTGAATCATGGTAACAAAATCCTTTAGTTTGTTTTTTGTACCCGAAGTCAGTTTTAAATCAATTTTATCAATGTTTACCATCACTTCCCAAATCGAACGTTTGTAGTGATTGGCCGCGATAGTAAGTTTTTCAACCGTTGTATCTCCAATTCCACGAGCAGGATAATTGATTACTCGAATCAATGCTTCTTCATCTTTTGGATTAATTACTAAACGCAGATAACACAAAACATCTTTAATTTCCTTACGCTGGTAGAATGACAATCCTCCATAAATTCTATACGGAATATCTCTTTTTCTTAAAGCATCCTCCATAGCACGCGATTGTGCATTTGTACGATACAAAATAGCAAAAGATCCATTATGAAGCTGATTCTGCATTTTTTGTTCAAAGATCGTACTGGCAACAAAACGGCCTTCTTCGGCATCTGTCAAACTTCTGTGGACTTTAATTTTTGGTCCAAATTCATTCGCAGTCCAAACTACTTTATCAAGTTTGGTTTTATTATGCTCCATTACCGTATTTGCCGCTTCTACAATATTTCGGGTTGAACGGTAATTTTGCTCTAAACGAAACATTACTACGCCTTCATAATCCTTTTGGAAATTCAAGATGTTATTAATATTCGCACCACGGAAAGCATAAATACTCTGCGCATCATCTCCAACCACGCAAATATTCTGAAATCTGTCTGATAAAGCTCTAACAATCAAATACTGAGAGTGATTTGTATCTTGGTACTCATCAACCAGAATATAACGGAAACGATCCTGATATTTGGCTAAAACTTCTGGAAATCTAGTTAATAGTTCGTTGGTTTTTAGCAGTAAATCGTCAAAATCCATTGCACCAGCTTTAAAGCAACGCTCTACATACTGCTGATAAATTTCTCCCAATCTTGGTCGTTTTGCCATTGCATCGGCTTCAACCAATTCCGGATTATTGAAATATGCTTTTACAGTAATTAAACTGTTTTTATAACTAGATATACGTCCTAAAATTTGTTTTGGTTTATAAACATCACGATCCAGCTGCATTTCTTTAATAATAGAAGAAATTAATCTGGCCGAATCCTGAGAATCATAAATAGTAAAATTAGAAGGATACCCCAAATGATCTGATTCTGAGCGAAGAATACGAGCAAAAATCGAGTGAAAAGTTCCCATCCAAAGATTTTTTGCTTCAGATGCTCCTACAATATCTGCAATCCTGTGCTTCATTTCACGTGCCGCTTTATTAGTAAACGTCAGCGATAAAATATTAAAGGCGTCAACTCCCTGCGCCATCAAATAAGCAATTCTAATCGTTAAAACACGAGTTTTTCCCGAACCTGCACCAGCAATAATAATCATTGGCCCGTCTTTTTTTAGAACAGGCTGTCTCTGCGCTTCGTTGAGCTGGTCAATATATTTCTGCATGTAATTTTTCTCCTTTTATGCAAAATTAAGAATTAATACTCTAAATAGCTACTAAGATACTAAGGTTCTGAGATGCTAAGTTTTTATTTTATTAAGCCAAAGAACAGGCATCTTAAGATATCGTTAAATTGTTTTTTTTGTTTTTTTTGTTTTTTTTTGAAAGAAAAATCTTTAAAAAATTATATATTTGTATTACTTACTAAAAATATAAATGAATGTAGAATTAACAAAAACTGCAGAAAAAACATTTTTTCAAATTATTAGCAATTACAGCGATTCTAAATCAATAAAGTTTGCAAATGAAACTCTTGTAACGATACAAATGATTATACAAAACAATTATATTGGTTCTAAGTATAAAAAAACTTGTTTTCGTAAGTTTCTAATATCAAATCAAGTTTACTTATTTTATACAATTGAAAAAGAAATAATCTACGTTGCTTTATTCTGGGATAATAAAAGAAATCCAACTGAGTTAGATATTATACTTAGTTTTTAATTTTTGCTTAAAATCTTCAAAAGTAATAGTTCTCCCTTCTTCTATATCTTCCTCACTTTTTTTCAATTCCTGTATTAAAATATCTTCTGGGAACAGCAAAGTAGTAATCAATTTTACTTCTTGATGTGTAAAACTATTAGATTTTAATTTTCTGTAATATGTCGCATGCTTTAAGCCTAATTTTTGTATAAAAAACTCAGCTTTATAGTAAGATTTACCTATTAGTTCAGGCAAACTATTAATGTAATTCTCGTAATTTTCAACTATTTCTATCATAAAATGATACTTTTAGTATTATTATTTTACAAATATACTCTAACTAAATGATAATTTAAACATAATAAAGTTAAAAAACTACTTACATATGAGATTATCAATCCTAAAACTTTATGATAGGGTTATTTATAAAAAACATCATAAGCGAAACGAATCAGTGTTCCAACAACCACAACCAAAAAGAAAATCCTGATGAAACCATTTCCTTTATTAATAGCGAGTTTTGCACCAAGCCATCCGCCAAGTCCGTTGCTTACGGCCATAGGAATCGCAATCGTCCAGATTATTTTTCCTTTTATCATAAACAAACAGATTGAACCAAAATTCGTAGCCAGATTTACCATTTTAGCATTCGCAGAAGCATGTAAAAAATCAAAACCTAAAAGAGCAATAAAAGCTACAACAAAAAAACTTCCTGTTCCGGGACCAATAAATCCGTCATAAAAACCAACAATTATACTAATAACGACGGCATAAATTATTTGAGTTGTCTGCGAATGATCTTTAGCAGCATGCTGTCCAAAATTTTTCTTTGCATAAGTATAGATAAACAACAGCGACAAAACCACAAGCAAAAGCGGTTTCATAAAATCATTGCTTACAAGTGTTAAAACGGTAGAACCTAAAAATGCAGACGGAACTGCAAGAAACATCATAATTAAAAGCAGTTTCCATTGAATAATTACTTTTTTGAGGTATTGAAAAGCAGCAAAAGCAGTACCGCTGAAAGCTGGAATTTTTAAAGTTCCTATTACTTTAGAAACTGGGAGGTTTGGCAGTAAAATTAATCCCATTGGTGTCTGGATTAGTCCGCCGCCACCCACAATTGCATCAACAAATCCCGCCGCAAAAGCAGCTAAACAAAGAAAAAGTATTATGTATGAATCCATTAAAAGTGTGTTTCAATAAATTAAAAAAACAAGTTGCAAAAGTACAGCTTCCATTTTGTTTATTGAGATAAATTTAAAGTGGATTTCTCATCAAAAAGTATATTTTTGCTAAAAAATTTGACCCAATGGATTTTACAAGAATTATAGAATTAGCCAGTTATACTTTACCTGCAATTGTTACTGGATTTGTAGCTTATCGTTTTTTTGAACTGCATATTAAAAACAACGATAAGAAACGTGCTTTTTTATTAAACAGAGATTATCAAAAACAATCTCTTCCAATACGTCTACAAGCTTATGAGCGTATGACTTTGTTTTTAGAGCGTATTAATTTGACTAAATTATTAATCAGAATTAGTCCAATTTCTCCAGATAAACACGATTACGAAAATTTTGTAATTGACCAAATCGAACAAGAATTCGAACACAATTTAACGCAGCAAATTTATATGTCTGAAGAATGCTGGACTATTATCACAACTGCCAAAAATTCAACAATACAAATGATTCGCAAAGCTGCTATGAGCGATCGCGTTGACAGCGCCGATAAACTTCGTGAAGTTATTTTAAACGACTTATTAGAAAAACAATCTCCAAGCAATGCTGCTTTGAGCTATATTAAAAACGAAGTTGCAGAACTTTGGTAAAAAATATTTTAGATTTTAGATTGCAGAGTTCAGATTATGGACATTAAATCTAAAATCTAAATTTTTCCATCTTAAGTTATTTTGTTATCACTCATAACTTCAGATTTATTCTGAGCATATTCGTATCCCTGCTCCCACCATTCTTTCATTACTTCTTTATTAAAAATCAAAGCGTTATCAGTTAACTTCGTTGGTGTGTAATATAAATTAAGCTTCACATCTTTACTGTTTGCCATAAGTTTTCCTATAGCAATATCATGTTTTTCTACCTGATCTAAAGCAATTCTAAACAAATCTATCATCAACGAAAATGGATTTTTACCAATTACCATTTTACTGGTATTAACTTCAGTTTCAAGAATAATAACATCAATTTCGGTTGCGCCGCGATTAATTGCTTCACGAATTGGAACCAGGCTCGAAAAACCGCCGTCACCATATTCGTAATTATTTTTAGTTACTAAACTCATAAACGGGACATAATTACTGGAAATCCAGGACCACTCGCAAAATTCTTCGTAAGTACAATCTTTAACCGACTTATATTCTGATTCGTTTTTGGTAAAATTAGTGACAGTAATAACCACGTCATTATCCATTTTTTTAAGTTTATTGAAATCAGAAAGCGAAAAATTATTCTGAATATATTTCTTCAAACCTTTACTTTCTCCAAAAGTTCTTTTTCCTTTAAAAAACTGACGAAGTACATTAAAGTGGTTGATGGTTACAATATCAATTCCTTCTTTTACTTTTACTACAAACGGACAAATATTAAAAATACTTGTCATTGTTACATTAGTATAAACTGAATGGATTTTTTTAATGTGACCGAGAGCTAAATGCGGAATGAGAAGGCTTCCTGTAGAAGTTCCTATAAATAAATCGTATTCATGTTTTTTTTCTTCTATTAAATATTGTGCAACTCCTCCGGCGAATGCGCCTTTACTTCCTCCGCCAGAAATAACTAATGCTCTCATAAAATATATAAAGTAGGTTTTATTCTCTATGTTTTATTCTTTCAATAAACGATCCAATTGGAACTGCTCATCGGGGTTCAAATTAGGCAAAATTCTATTAAATGAAGTACGCATTTCTGAATTTTTCAATAAAACTCTGATTGTCTCTCTTCCAAACTTAGAAAACTGCCACATATGGTGCGTTGTAGCGTTAACCAGATTAGTCAAAACAGCATCATTTATAAACTTAAATGCGATTAGTTTTTCCAGAGCATTTTGACGTGTTGTTGCTTCATATTCTGGAGTCGAAAAAGAAACCAATTCATTTATAAGTTTCTCAGGTTCTTCACTATATTCGGGCGTTGATAAAGCAAGAGACAACCATAAAGTACGCAGGTTGTAATCGTTAAAACCAATCCATTCTTTTGATTTGTCTAAATATTCTTTTCTATGGTTTGGAAAATTTTTCCACAAATAAAACAAGGCTATTTCTTGCGTTTCATACGATTTATCATCCAGCAGTGTTTCATATTCTTTTCTAAAATCTTCTGGAATAGCTGGCAGAGTTCCTGCTAAAGTTTGTCGAAGTTGAATATTGTTTTGCTGCAGTGCTTTTAATAACAATTCTTTTTTATTCTCATATTTTTCAGCTTGTAATTGAGAAATAACAGCTTGTTTTACAGAAAAATGAACATCAGAATCTAAAGTCTGTTTTAAAAAATCAATCTTTTCGATTAAAGGTGTTTTCTTCAATTTATCTACCTCTAATCGAGCTTTTATTGCTTTATTTTTACTCAATAAAGCATTTGCTGTCGGCGTATCAAAAGCGGTAGATTCAAGCCAGGTTTTTTGAAACTGAACCACATCAAAATCAGAAACTTTTTTAATTTCGTCGAAGAAATTCTGCGTGTTTACATTCTTAAATGCATACTTTTTTAAATAACTTTTAATTGCTTTTTTAAATGCTTTGTCGCCAATAGATTCATGCAGAACGAAAAGCGTCCACGCTCCTTTTTCATAAAAAGTAAGCGAACTCGCTTTGGCATTTAAAACCGGAATTGCATCTGTTCTCGATGCAAATTTTATCTGCTGGGCTGTATCGTATAATTTTGCATAAAAATAATCATCGCCAAAAATATCACGCTCAGCCAATAGTGCATAATAGGTCGCAAAACCTTCCTGAAGCCAATGGTGTGTACTGCTTTCTGCCGTAATTAAATCTCCAAACCAGTGATGTGCTAATTCGTGAGCATCAACATTTGTATAATTTCTGTCAATAAAAGCAACATCATCAACCACATAACGTGTTGTAAAAAGCGTTGTAGTTGTGTTTTCCATTCCGGCATATAAAAAATCACGAACAGGAATCTGCCTGAAAACTTTCCAGCGATATTTCACACCAATTTCTTTTTCAAGAAAATCAAAAATACGTTTTGAATAACGGTAAGTAGGCTCAAAACGTGCAGTGTCTTTTTTCTCTAAATAATATTCTAACGGAATTTTTGATTTTGAAGTAAAATCTTTTCTCTCGTATTTTCCAACAGAAAGCACTAATAAGTAAGAACTCATTGGGTTTTCCATTTGATACTGCCAATGAATTTGATCGTCTTTATCGGTTTTGCTTTTTAAAACTCCGTTTGAAACAACCTGATAGTCTTTTTTATAAGTTACACCAATATTGAAAATCACTTTTTCGTTTACATCATCAAAACTCGGAAACCAATTACTGGTGTACCTTCCTTGTCCCTGCGTCCAGATTTGATGCTCATTATTTTCAATATCAACAAAATACAATGCCTGTTTCGGTTTTACATTGTAATTAAAAGTAAGGTGATTATTTCCTTTCTGAAAATTATTCAGGATTTGCAGTTCTTTAGTAGTGTTCAAAAAAATAACGTCTTTACCATCAATTTGAACATTTGTAAATTCCATATTTTTCCCGTCAATTTTTATAGTATCAATGGGCTGCAGCACATCAAATTCATAATCTACATATCCGGAAATCGTTTTTTGGGAATCGTTTATTGTTAATTGTCCTGAAACCGTTTTAAAGTCAACATATTTGGTTTGCTGTGCAAAAACGAAGGTGGTTATTAAAAGGAAGATATATTTCATTGAAAATAAATTAATGGCGAAATTCCAAAGTTACAAAGGTTTGATCAACAAATCGAATGAAATTTGTAAGTTTACGATAGAAAAAAAACAAACGTGTCTACACCTAAAATAGCCTTATTTAATTGGAGCAGCGGAAAAGATTCTGCTCTTGCATTATACAAAATCTTACACAATCCAGATTACAAAATTGAATATCTGCTTACCAGTGTAAGCCAGCAGTATCAGCGGATTTCTATGCACGGTGTTCGTGTAGATTTATTGGAAGCACAATCTAAAAGTATTGGAATTCCTTTAAAAGTTATGCAGATTCCTGAAATGCCAACAATGGAGGTTTACGAAAATGTAATGACAGAAACCTTGACAGAACTTAAAAATCAAGGAATTAGTTATTCTGTTTTTGGGGATATTTTTTTGGAAGATTTACGAAAATATCGTGAAGAACAATTAGTAAAAATAGGTTTTGAAGGTGTGTTTCCAATTTGGAAAATTCCGTCGCACGATTTGATTCAGGAATTCATTTCCCTCGGATTTAAAACTATTGTAGTTTGTGTAAATGAACGTTATTTAGACAAAAGCTTTGTGGGCCGCATAATCGATCAGGATTTTATAAATGATTTACCTGAAAATGTAGATGTCTGCGGAGAAAATGGTGAATTTCATACTTTTACTTTTGATGGTCCAATCTTTTCTGAACCTATCAATTTTAAAGCCGGAGAGATTGTCTACCGAAAATATGAAAAACCGCAAAATCAGAATTCTTCGGATGCAGCATGCGACACAAATACCTCTGATGCATTTGATTACGGATTTTGGTATTGTGATTTAATTAAAGAATAATGAATAGATTTTATCTAAAAAAAGTAATTGTTTTTATACTGCTCATTGCAGCGATTAATACTTTACAAAGCTGTTTAGCCAGCCGTTGTAAAAGACCTCAAATTACGGGTTATATTTATGATTTTGAATCTCATAAACCTATTGAGAATTGCAATGTAGGTGAAACAATCAGCGGTAATAACGGTTATTTTACGCTCAACGAAAAAAGATACCGTCAGTTTACATTTTTTGGATTTGAAGCGCCGCCTTTATCTGTAAACGAAAAGATTGAAAAAGAAGGTTATGAATCTCAAAATATTCAATTTATGAATCCGTTTGGCGGAGGTGCCAGAAAAGGAAGTCTGCATAATGCCGATACGATTTATTTGAAAAAAATCAAGATTAAAACAAACTAATATGGCTTTAAAAGAAAATATTGAAGTAAAAAAAGTGCTTCAGTTTCTTGAAGAAATAGAAATTGATGTAATCGAAAAACCATTAGATTCTACTTTTTTACCGGGATTAGAATTAGGTCCAAACTGTATTTATATTGATTACGAAAAATTATTATATCCCGGCGACATATTACACGAAGCCGGACATTTGGCAGTAACGACAGCTTCTAACAGAAATTTGATTGGTACAGCTGAAATTCCTGCAGACTGGCCGACTCAAGGAGAAGAAATCGCAGCTATTTTATGGTCTTTTGCCGCGCTGCATTACTTGCAGTTACCAATAGAGTTTGTATTTCATCCAAATGGTTACAGAAATCAGTCTGACTGGTTTATTTCGAATTTTAACAGCGGTACTTATATCGGATTGCCGTTTCTTGAATGGATGGGATTGTGTGTTGGAAATGAAAGAGCCGAAAAAGAAAATAAATCTCCTTTTCCGGCTATGCAAAAATGGCTTCGGGATTAAAAATTAAGTTGATTGATCAACCCATGTTTTAAGGAACCACTTATTATCTTTTAACTCAAAAATATAATCAGCATATATACCAGTATCAATGCCGCGCTGCTCAATAACTGCGCTTTTTTGTTTCAGTATAATTTTTTGTTTAAACTCCATTCCTTTATCGTCTAATTTTAGAATCTTATAATTCTTTTGAGTCATAGTAACACTAACTTCCTCTAAATCATCATTAAGAGTTTTTATTGCAAAAGGAAATTTTACACGACTTAATTGAAAATTTTTATCTTCATTAAATTTCTTAAGAAAAGAGTTGAAATTTTCACTGTTGGTTTTAGTTTTTTCCTGTGCTGCCGTTAACTGGCAGAAACAAGCAATTAATAAGATTGCAATTATTTTTTTCATTATTCTTCGTACATTTTAAGCAGGTTCGTAATGGTATTAAGATTTCGCATCGTTCCTATTACATTTAATTTTTTCTCGATATATTTAAGTTCTAATCTTGTTTTTCCGGCGCCAACAGCATATTTAATAAAAATTCTGTTTTCGTCAATGCTTGCTTCATCGGGTTTAAACTGACTAATTTTTAAATCGTGAATGTGTTCTTTTTTTAAAGCAATTGAAACAAAAACTATATATAATCTTTTAATATCAATGTCTTTTTCTTTCAAATAAGGATTATTGGCAAAAGACAATTCTAAATCTTTTTTTGAAAGCACTAATACAGGAACTTCATGTCCAAAAACTTTGAAAATTTCCTGTTTAATCATGAAACCAATTTTTGAAGCTTCTTCTTCGCTGTCTACAAAAACATTTCCGGACTGCAGATAGGTTCGAACGTTTTTAAAACCAATATTTTCCAGCATCGTTTTTAAAGCTTCCATTTTCATCATATTATGACCGGAAACGTTTATACCGCGCAAAAGTGCTAAATGTGTTGCCATTCTTTTAATTTTTATTCAAAGATAAAAAACTATTCTTCTTCGTCTTCTCCTATTTCAATATCAAACTTCGTTAAAAAATCGTTTAAACGTTTTTTATACTTTTCTTTGGCCTGGTTTACAATTTCATCCGTTTCTTCGTTTGATTCTATCGGATCCAGATTAAATTCATTTTTAACCCATTCGTGAAACTCTGCTTTATTTTCGTTTTCATCATAATATTCATCATCTTTATAAAAATAAGCAGAATCAAAATCAACTGAAATTTCGGTATCCAGAGTTAAAATGTGAATTAATTTACGGATGTTTTCTGCCACAACGTGAATACCTCCTTCGTCTCCAAAAACTACTATCGGACAATTATTCAAATCATTATCAATAAGCCAATAAGCATAAGAACTTCCTGAACCATTTGCTCCGGCAAATTCAATAAAACTGTTATAGAATTCTTCTTCTTCAGACCATGTTTTTATACCGGTTTTTTCTTCGGTTATCGTAAGACCAAAACATTCAGAATACGTTTCAGATCCGTATTTCTGGTCAAATTCATATAGTTTTACTAAATCTTCCGGTAAAGTATAATTTCCAAACTGAACAGCATACTCTTCTAATGAAAAACTATTATCGTATTCTTCATATTCTGTTTCATCTTCGCTGTCTTCATCATCATAATCGTCATCGTCATCTTCAGAAGGTGCTGCGGTAAGTACTTCAAAAGCTTCTATTGCAGCACGTTTTACACAATACATTTCTATTCCTTCTGCAGTTTCATTATTTGCCCATTGGTATTTTGGATTTCCGTCGTCATACAGATATTCAAGAACAAGCGTAATTTCTTCATCATCATGACACCATAACGCGCGTAATTTGATATTAAAACCATTTCCTATTTCTTCAGAAATCTGACTGTATTTCTTCCCTTCATATTCAAAAGGAATAAAAGAATATTCATTATTTCCAACTTTTTTGCTGATTCTGCCAATATGTTTCACATATTCCAATTCAGACAATACCTGAACCATTTTTATGAATTCTTCTCGGAAATTAGCATAGGCATATTTTTCTGTTTTATCATAATCCAGAATCGAAAGTCCTTCTTTTAAAGCATCATGGTAATGGTCTAAAACGGCTGTTCCATAATCTGAAAATTTGACAAAAGAATCGGCTGCAATATCAGATAATTTATGAGTTGACGGAAAATAGTTTTCGATAGTCAAAATTGAACCGTCAGCATCGGTAACATTGCTGCAGATTAAGACATCGGGTCTGTTTATACTAATTATGGCCTGAACATCTGTAAAACGTTCAAAATGCATCAGCATATCGTCGCTGTAAATCAGCCAGGCTGTAACATCTCCTTTTACAAAAAGTTCTCCATGATTGTATTCTCCTAAAAGTGCATCGCATTTTACGCCTCCGCCTAAATAATGCACGTTTCCAAACAAATTAATATTTACAGATTCAGTTTCTCCAAACACGATTAAAGCAGGCGAATTATCTGTATCATAAGAACTTATAAGTTTAGTAACTTTAAGATTTCCTTTAAAAATAAATCCTAGTATAAAAATATCCGAATGCTCTTCTGTACTAAAATCCATTTCAAATGAATCCATTTCTACATCATCTTCTGCTAAAAGAAATATTGGATTTTCCTCATAATCAGGAAAACGCCAGGTATCTTCAAAAACATTGTAGATTTTCTGATCTTGAAAATTAATAAGATCACCGATAATTTCATGGGCCTGGTGTCGATTAATGACTTTAAAAGTAACACCTGCAAACTGAATGGTTTCAAAAGGAATTTTTTCTTCTTTGCTCATATTGGGGCTTATATCATTTTTAACAAATGTAGAAATTATCTTCATTTATTAAAATAATACCTACTTTAAATAGTTAAAAACTCTGACGGAAAAACAGCAGAGTTTTTGAAGATCAATTATATATTTTAGTTATAAACTTCTAAAAGGAGATTAATTGACATAAGATAACATTGTCAAAAAAACATTTTAAGGTTCTGTTAAACATTCGATTTTCAAATTTACTAATTAAAATCTATCTTCGCTTTTCAAAATATAAAAGAGCATAAAACTAAGAATATAGATTATTTTTATTTAAAATCAAAAATCTAAAATCTACAGTTTAAAATCTAAAATTCACAATTCTTCATGTCTAACAATCTTCTTGAAACTCCTATCGAATACTTAAAAGGTGTTGGCCCAAGTCGTGGTCAATTGCTTCGTAAGGAATTAGGAATTCATAAATATGGAGATTTAGTAAATTTTTATCCAAATCGTTACATCGACAGAACGAGATATTACAAGATAAATGAGCTTCAGAATACTGGAAGTGAAGTTCAGATTATTGGAAAAATCATCAACATAAAAACAGTCGAATTTGCTAAGAATAAAAAACGTCTTGTGGCTTCTTTTGTTGACGAAACCGGACAGATTGAACTTAACTGGTTTCAGGGACATAAATGGATTCGCGAAAGTTTAAAATTAAATGAGCAGCTGGTTATTTTTGGAAAATGTTCTTTATACGGAAGCCAGTTTAGCATGGCGCATCCGGAAATTGAATTGTTGAGCGAACACGAAAAAAGCCTGCGTTCTGCCATGCAGCCGGTTTATCCTTCAACAGAAACACTCACAAACCGTGGTATTTCTAACAGGACAATAAACAAAATGATGGAGCAGTTATTTATTGAAACCGGAGCTTTGTTTACAGAAACTTTTCCACCTTATTTGCTTGAAGAAGTAAAACTAATCTCAAAAAGAGCCGCTTTATTCAACATACATTTTCCTAAAAGTGCCGATGCTTTAGCGAAAGCACAATTTAGATTGAAGTTTGAGGAATTATTTTTCATTCAGCTGCAGTTAATTACTAAAAACCTAATTAGAAAACATAAAATTAAAGGTCATCCTTTTACAAAAGTGGGTGAACTTTTTAATGAATTTTATCAAAATCATCTTCCGTTTGACTTAACAAATGCTCAAAAAAGAGTAATAAAAGAAATTCGTTCTGATATGGGAAGCAACGCCCAAATGAACCGATTACTGCAGGGAGATGTAGGTTCAGGGAAAACAATTGTGGGTTTTATGAGCATGCTTTTGGCTATAGATAATGGTTTCCAGGCTTGTTTGATGGCGCCGACAGAAATTTTAGCAAATCAGCATTTTATTGGTTTATCTGAGTTTGCCAATACTTTAAACATCAGCATAAAAATCCTAACCGGTTCGACCAAAACTTCTGAAAGAAGAATTATTCATGAAGATCTCGAAAATGGAAGTCTTCAGATTTTAATAGGAACTCACGCTTTATTAGAAGATAAAGTTAAATTTAAGAATTTAGGTCTTGCTATTATTGATGAACAGCATCGTTTTGGGGTAGAACAAAGATCTAAATTGTGGAAAAAAAATGAGATTCCGCCGCACGTTTTGGTCATGACAGCAACGCCGATTCCGAGAACTTTAGCAATGAGTTTATACGGTGATCTGGATGTTTCTGTAATTGATGAACTGCCGCCGGGAAGAAAACCAATTCAAACCGTTCATCGATTTGATACAAACCGTTTAAAAGTCTGGAAATTCCTGCGTGATGAAATTGCGAAAGGAAGACAGATTTATATTGTTTATCCATTAATTCAGGAATCTGAAAAAATGGATTACAAAGATTTGATGGATGGTTACGAAAGTATTTCAAGGGATTTTCCGCTGCCGCAATACTCAATTTCGATTGTTCATGGAAAGATGAAACCTGCCGACAAAGATGCAGAAATGAAACGTTTCTCTGAAGGAAAAACAAATATTATGGTCGCTACAACCGTAATTGAGGTTGGTGTAAATGTCCCTAATGCCAGTGTTATGATTATCGAAAGTGCTGAACGTTTTGGTCTTTCGCAGCTGCATCAGCTCCGCGGACGTGTAGGCCGTGGCGCCGAACAGAGTTACTGTATTTTAATGACCGGGCATAAATTAAGTTCTGATAGTAAAACCCGAATGGAAACTATGGTGCAGACCAATGATGGTTTTGAAATTGCCGAAGTCGATCTTAAACTTCGCGGACCGGGAGATTTAATGGGAACGCAGCAAAGCGGTGTTTTAAACCTGCAGATTGCAGATATTGTAAAAGACAGGGAGATTTTGTCTTTCGCCAGAAATTATGCCCTGAAAATCTTAAAAGAAGATCCACCGTTACAAAAACCCGAACACGCTATTTTAAAAACTGTTTTCTTAGAATTAACGAAAAGAAAAAATATTTGGAATTATATTTCTTAATGTCTAAGTTTCTTAGGTGCTAAGCTTCTAAGCTTTCCTTCGGCTTCATTTAAATTTAATCTTTTACTTATTCAAACTTTACAAAATCCTGCTGCTTTTGAATCTTCGCTCAATATGCTAAAAAAACTTAGAAGCTTAGCAACTCAGAACCTTAGCAGCTTAAAAAAAATACTTCACTGCATCTAACTTTAATAAGTTAAAATATTCAGGTGATTTAGATTTGTTGGGGGCAAATTTGTTTTTGAATATTGCCGACACAATGAAGTATAACTTTTTGTGATTTATTATTTTTTAGGAGGTGTTTTATCAAATAATCCGCTGAATAAACCCTTGCTTACTTTATTTTTATCGTCTTTTCCGGTCGCAATCAAATGATCTACATATTCCATATAGGTTTTCTTGCGTTCTTCTAAAAAACCAACCAAATATTCCTCAGAAGCTATTATCCCGCTGGTCTGCTCGATTTGCAGCAGTTTTTTATACAAAGGTTCTATGAATTTTGTAATAATAGGTTCAGGAACAGATTTTCGGGTTCCGAAATATCCAACTATATCACCGTCTCCATTTGTATCGGCTATAATTTTAAAATCGGTTACAACCCAGTAATAACGGCCTGTTTTGGCCATATTTTTTATAATTACATGAATATTTTCACTTGATTTAATGCTATCCCACAAGAACTTAAAAATTACTTTTGGCATATCAGGATGCCTCACAATACTGTGAGGCTGTCCAATAAGTTCAAATTCATCATATCCGGAAACATCTATAAAATCTTCATTGGCATATAGAATTGTTCCGTGCTTATCTGTTTTACTTAGTAATACTTTATTTTTATTCCAATCGACTTCTCGGTCTGATGGAGTTGGGCGGGTAAATCTAGTATCCATAAATTTTTTATTAATAATTAACAAACAATGGTAGTGCTGCGTGTATTTTTTTGGAAGTTGGTTTTTTAAATATTTAATGTCTGGTATTAGTTGATTTTACATGAATATCATTTACCAGATCATCGATTTTTTTAGCACTTTCACGCATCATATCCAAATAAGTCAGCAGTTTATCATTATCTGTATGACCTTTTGAAACATCAATTAATTTTAAAACAGAGTTAACCGGAAGCTTTAAATCTAAAGTTGTTCTATGAATAAAATCATTGTATTCTTTTGTAGCCGACATTGAACTGAATTTTGCCGAAGCAAGTTTCATGTTTTCTAATTCATATTCATCAGAAATTTTAGAAATATGATTCTGGCTGTGTTCTTTAAAATAATAGGCCCAATACCCATTCATAAAAAATACAACTGCTGCTAAAACAGTATGAATAATGAGTGTTTCTAAATCAAAGTTTACCTGAGAAAAATAAACCTGAAGACCGTTTGCATCGTTAAAAACGAAATTTTGCAAATAAGCCAGACCAGCATGATGCAGTATAACTAAAAGTGTGAGCGGAATTTGTAATTTCCAGTTTTGGTAAATAATCAAAATAGTACTTGCAATAAAAACCGTAAAATGCATCTCGAACAAACCATGCATTTGGTAAATGTACTGCGCCATAAAAATTGCCAGTATAACAGACAAAACATACTGATAGAATTTTGAATTCTTCATAAAAAACTTGGCAGAATAATACGCTAAGAGATTAAGAGTTCCTACTCCCACTCCTATTTCGAATGTATCGTACTTAAATGATAATCCAATTCCGAGAAGAAAATAAACAACAAGAACATAATTAATAATAGTATCTGATTTTTGCGTCATTGTAGACATAAAATTATGCAGATAATCTTGCTCATTCAAACTGGCTTTTGTTTTCATAGGTAAAAAATTAAGTTAGTGATAGATTTTATTTAGTGCAATTTGGTAACGAACATCCGTAAGCTCTTAGAGCTAAAGCATTAAATGAGGGCGAATTGTTTTGTTTTAACAGCGAATCGATCGCCATTTGAGCATAATTACTTTCTGCATTTGTACAATATCTTGTTTTATTGTAATTACCCCGGTAATATAAATTATGAGAAGGATCTAAAAGAACAGCCTGAGGCGTTGAAATTACACCGCATTTTTCTGCAATTCCTTCATCAAAATATACTGGAATCCGGGCTCCAAATTTTTGTTGGATTTCTTCAATAGTAAAAGTTTTGTGCTTATTTAAAACAACTATTTTAAAGTTAATTCTATCCCCATACTTTTTTATGAGATCACTTACATGAGGTACATTAAAGCGCGAGCATGGGCAGTCAGGATTAAAAAAATGAAAGAAAACCGGCTTGTTGTCGAAAGGACAGCATTGCGACAAATTTATTTTACTTCCCATAGCTATGTCATGATAGTTTTTGGGAATTGGCGTTGGCAGACTGTATTTAAACTCGTTCTGCCAGAAAAGAAAGCCGATTGAAGCAAATAGTAATGTGAACCATACACATAGGAGTAATTTTTTCTTCATAAATATTTTTTAGCAATTAAGAATAGAAAATATAAACACTTGTTAATACAATTATCAATCAAATTCTTTAAAAAACCCAAAAAAATACACCAATCCTACTATTTTAACAATAAAAATAAGAGTATTCTTTAACAAACACTGATAAAACTATCATTTTGTTTAACATATCAATAATACAAATAAATTCGACAAACTGCAAAAAAATCAGACAAATACTATTTTTTTATTCTTTCCTAATATAAATAACAGTTTTCAAAAAAAATAGAGCATAAAAAAAACGAAACAATAAAACCTGTATCTTTCTGATTTAAAACCAAATACAAGACAAACCATCAAAAAAAGCAAAAAATCAACTTTTATCTTTAAACCTTTTATTAAAAACAATATCTAAAAGCAAACTCTTTACAACTATGCATACTAAATACAATTTAAAATTATTGCAATCCAAATGTTAAATAAAAGCTAACATCTTTCGGTTTCAACGCAAAAAGTTAAATTTGCCAGTTGCAAAAACATACACCAAAAACACACATTCACCTAAATTTTTATGAAATTAAAACATCTAATCTACGCCTTGATAATCATCGTTTTAGGAGGTTTTATTACCTATAGAATAATATCCAACAAAGGAAAAAACGACGAGTCAAAAAAATTTGGCGATAAAGACAAACCAACCACAGTAACAGGGTTAGTAATTCAAACTACTACTTTTGATAATAATTTGTCATTATCTGGTTCTATCGAAGCCAATGAAC
This sequence comes from Flavobacterium sp. KACC 22758, assembly GCF_028736135.1. Classification (NCBI taxonomy): domain Bacteria; kingdom Pseudomonadati; phylum Bacteroidota; class Flavobacteriia; order Flavobacteriales; family Flavobacteriaceae; genus Flavobacterium; species Flavobacterium sp. KACC 22758. The sequence continues at coordinate 2,650,335 of NZ_CP117878.1, read as the reverse complement.
AAATTGAAATTCACAGTGAAGTTTCTGGAATTGTAGAAGGTATTTATTTTAATGAAGGGACTTATGTGAATAAAGGTCAGGTACTTTTTAAAGTAAATGATATCGAATTAAAAGCGCAGTTAAGACAAGCTGTAACTAAAGAAGGCTTAGCTGCAGAAAATGAAAGAAGAGCTAAACTTTTACTTCAAAAAGAAGCCATCAGTCAGGAAGAAGCTGATGTTGCAAGAGCAGACCATGCTTCTGCACAGGCACAAAGCCAATTAATAAGAGCGCAAATATCTAAAACATCTGTAAAAGCACCATTTTCAGGAAAAATTGGTCTTCGTTCTATTTCACCGGGAACTTATATTACACCAACTGTTTTGGTAGCAAAATTAGTAAATACAGGTAAATTTAAAATTACATTCTCTATTCCTGAAAAATATGCTTCGCAGGTACAATCAGGATCTACTATAGATTTTACGGTTTCGGGATCAAATAAAACTTATACAGCAAAAATATATGCCATAGAACCTGAAATAGCCGTTGCAACCCGTACGCTGCAGATTCGTGCTATTGCCGACAATACTGACGGAAAACTTTTCCCTGGAACTTTTGCCGACATCAAATTACCTTTAAACATTATTAAAGATGCTATAGTTGTTCCTTCTCAAGCTATTATTCCAATACAAGACGGTAAAAAAGTTTTTATTGCCGATAATGGTAAAGCAAAGGAAGTTATGGTTGATGCTACAACAAGAACCGATTCTTCAATTCTAATTTTATCAGGATTAAAAGCCGGAGATACTTTAATTACCAGCGGTGTTATGTCATTAAAAAACGAAGCACCAATTAAAGTTAAAGTAAAATAGTCATAAAGACTTGAATATAGATTTAAAGATAGTAGTAAGATTTAGCAATAAATCTGAAATCTATAACCGACAATCTAAAATCTAAAATTACACATGAGTTTATCAACTACAAGTATAAGAAGACCTGTTTTAACCATCGTACTGAATTTATTAATTATTTTATTCGGTTTTATTGGTTATACTTTTCTCGGCGTACGAGAATTTCCTTCGATCGATCCGGCACAGGTTTCAATTAGAACCAATTACACCGGAGCAAATGCTGATATTATTGAATCACAAATTACAGAACCTCTTGAAAAAGCAGTAAATGCAATTGACGGAATCCGAAATATAACTTCTTCAAGTAATCAGGGAAGCAGCAACATTACAATCGAGTTTAATCTTGATAAAGATTTAGAAGAAGCCGCAAATGACGTGCGTGACAAAGTTTCGCAGGCAATTAGAAGCTTACCGCAGGATATTGATGCTCCTCCGGTTGTATCAAAAGCCGATGCTGATAGTGATGCGATTATTTCGATGACGGTTCAAAGTGATACACGAAGTTCATTAGAATTAAGTGATTATGCAGAAAATGTTATTTCGCAGCGATTGGAAACGATTCCCGGAGTCAGTGCCGTTCAAATCTGGGGACAAAAACGTTATGCAATGCGTTTATGGATTGATCCTGCAAAACTTTCTGCTTATGGCTGTACCGTAGCTGACGTACGTACGGCATTAAATTCTCAAAATGTTGAATTACCTTCAGGAAAGTTAACCGGAAACAATACTGAATTAACCGTAAAAACTGTTGGAAATCTTTCTAAACCAGAAGAATTCAATAATATTATTATTCGTACTGATGGTGATAAAATTGTTCGTTTAAGCGATATTGGAGGTGCTGAATTAGGACCGGAAAATTTAGAAACCAAATTAAGTCAGTCAGGGCTTCCATTAATTGGTCTTGCTATTGTACCAATGCCGGGAGCCAATTATTTAGATATTTCGAAAGAATTCTACAAAAAGTACGAAACTTTAAAGAAAGATCTTCCAAAAGATATCAAACTAAATATTGCTCTTGATAATACCATTTTCGTAAAAAAATCTGTACTTGAAGTTGCTGAAACTTTGGGAATTTCTATCGTTCTGGTTATTATCATTATTTATTTGTTCTTTAGAGACTGGGCAATTGCTTTCAGGCCTTTAATTGATATTCCGGTTTCGTTAATTGCTACTTTCTTTATTATGTGGCTTTTTGGATTCTCTATCAACGTATTAACCTTATTAGCTATCGTATTGGCAACTGGTTTGGTTGTAGATGATGGAATTGTAGTTACCGAAAATATCTTTAAAAAGGTCGAAGAAGGAATGTCGCCTATTGAAGCCGCAATTAAGGGTTCAAACGAGATTTTTTATGCCGTAATTTCGATTTCTGTAACTCTTGCTGCAGTATTTTTACCTGTAATCTTCCTTGAAGGTTTCGTTGGCCGACTCTTTAGGGAATTTGGGGTTGTAATTGGAGCAGCCGTATTAATATCTGCCTTTGTATCCTTGACTTTAACGCCAATGCTGAATGCGTATTTAATGAAAGGCGGCGAACAGAAAAAATCTAAATTCTATATTAAAACCGAACCGTTTTTTGAAAAAATGAACAGCAGTTATGCAGAGGCATTAACAAAATTCATGGATCGAAAATGGATTAGTTTTCCAATCTTAATTGCTTGTTTTGGATTGATTTATTTATTTTTTACTATTCTTCCAAAAGAAACCGCGCCTTATGATGACCGAAGCTCTGTAACCATGCGTATGACAACTCCTGAGGGATCTTCATACGAATATACAGATCGTTTTATGCAGGAAATTTCAAAGTTAATTGATGATTCTATCCCGGAGAAAAAAGTGAGTCTGGTAATTACTTCTCCAGGATTCAGTTCAAACTCTGTAAACAGCGGATTAGTTAGACTTACATTAAAAGATGTTGATGAAAGAGAAAAATCACAAAAAGAAATTGCTGATAAATTAACCAAATGGACTAAGCAATATCCAAATGCTAAAACTTCTGTAACACAACAGCCTACAATTGCAGTTAACAGACGAGGCGGTTTGCCGATTCAATATATTATACAGGCTCCAAATTTTGATAAATTAAGAGAGAAAATCCCTGTTTTTATGAATGAAGTTGGTAAAAGTGATGTGTTTTCTACTACTGACGTGAATTTAAAATTCAATAAGCCAGAGATCAACGTAACTATCGACCGAGCAAAAGCCGAAAGTTTAGGAATTTCTATTCTTGACATTGCACAGACATTACAGCTTTCGTTAAGCGGACAGCGTTTTGGATATTTCATTAAAAACGGAAAGCAATATCAGGTTATTGGACAGTTTGACCAAAAAGACAGATCGAAGCCATTAGATTTAACTTCGATGTTTGTGAAAAACAAAAATGGTGAATTGATTCAAATGGATAATGTAGTTAAAGTTTATGAGCAGAGTAATCCGCCTCAATTATACCACAACAACCGTTATATGTCGGCTACTGTTTCTGCAGGTCTGGCTCCAGGAAAAAGCTTAGGAGAAGGAATTCAGGAAATGGACCGAATTAAAGCTAAAGTTCTGGACGAAAGTTTCACAACCGATTTAGCAGGAGAATCACGAGATTTCGTAGAAAGCAGCTCGAATACATCTTTTGCCTTTGGATTAGCATTATTATTAATCTTCCTGATTCTTGCAGCACAATTTGAGAGTTTTATCGATCCGTTTATTATCATTTTAACGGTGCCAATGGCCGTTGCAGGAGCATTATTTTCATTATGGCTGTTCAATCAAACCTGGAATATTTTCAGTCAGATTGGTACTGTAATGCTTATTGGTCTGGTAACCAAAAACGGTATCTTGATTGTTGAATTCGCCAATCAGTTACGCGAACAAGGAAAACCGAAAATGGAAGCTATTCTTGAAGCATCTGAAGCGCGTTTACGTCCAATTTTAATGACCAGTTTAGCTATTGCATTAGGAGCACTTCCAATTGCTATGTCACTTGGAGCAGCTTCAACCAGTAGAATTGGTATGGGAGTTGTAATTGTTGGAGGAACTATTTTCTCTCTTGCATTAACACTTTTTGTTATTCCGGCGATTTACTTTATGTGGTCTAAAGCCCGAAAACATTATCCTGAATTTGATCGTATCGACGAATACGAAAAAGAAAGTATCAAATAATTGTCCAAAAAATCACGAATTTTACTCAATTAAAATTCGTGATTTTCAAGTCAAAGAAAACAAATATGAATATTAAAAAACTATACAGCGCTTTACTAATTATTCTTTTGTGCGTTTTTAAAACAAATGCACAAGAAGTTTTAACTATTGAAGATGCTATGAAAATCGCTTTAGAGAACAATTTTGAGATCAAAATTGCTAAAAACAACTCTACAATAAGCGAAACCAATGTTACTGTTGGAAATGCCGGAATGCTGCCTACAGCAACTGCTTCTGTTACAGACAACAATAGTGTAACAAATTCATCTCAAACCCGTCAGGATGGAACTTCGACATCTTTAAACAATGCCAAAAACAATAGTTTAAATTACGGAGTTAGTCTTGGGTGGACTGTTTTTGACGGATTAAAAATGTTTGCCAGATTAGATCAATTAAAAGAGCTTCAAAAATTAGGTGATTCTGAATTAAAAAGAACCATATTGGTTAAAATTGGTCAGGTAAATTCGGCTTATTATGATTTAGTGCAGCAACAGCAGCAATTAGCGGCTTTAGACACAACAATTGTAATTTCTAAACAAAGATTAGAGTTAGCTCAAAATCGTTTTACAATTGGAAAAGCTTCAAAATTAGAAGTTTTAAATGCTCATGTTGATTTAAACTCAGATCAGGTTGCATTATTAAGACAAAAAGAATCTTATGCAAATTCTAAAATATTGTTGAATCAATATCTGGCTCGCGATCCAAAGATTGATTTCAAAGTAACTGATGAGGTTAATGTAGACAATAAACTTGTTTTAGCAGATTTGATGGATCTTGCACAAAAACAAAACCCTGCATTAGAGTCACAGATAATAAGCAAAAGAATTGCCGAACTGCAGCTTAAACAAGTAAAAGCAGATCGTTATCCTACTTTAAGATTAACATCTGGCTATAATTTTGCAGAAAGTCAGTCTAGTTTAGGTTTTACCAGCGAAACATCTTCCAGAGGTTTTAATTATGGTTTTAATGCGAGCATGAACATTTTTGACGGATTTAATCAGCACAGAAATGAAAAAGTTGCTAAACTTCAAATTGAAAACTCTAAAATTGCTGTTGAACAACAAACTTCAATATTAAATACACAATTAAGTACTGCTTTTCAAACCTATTTAACCAATTTAGAGTTAATAGATCTGGAAGAAAACAACGAAGCAATCGCTAAGCAAAACTTAGAAATTACCTTAGATAAATTTAGAATAGGAACAATTACAACTATCGATTTTAGAACGGCACAGCTCAATTATGTAAACGCAAAAGTACGTTACAGCAACGCACAATACGAAGCAAAACTATCTGAAATTGCATTAAAAGAATTAGCAGGAAATATTAATTTTTAAACTAAATTTGTTCAAAACAAACTTAGATGATTTCATATAATACCAAAGACTGGTTTACATTTATATTCCATTTTCACAAGTCAGATACCGTTAGAAAATTATTTCCCATAATGATTGCCATCGGGATTTACTCTGCCTTAGTAGGATATCTTGAAATTCATTATTTTAAAGTTAATAAAAACGATTATATCCACAACATTCCAATTATGCACGGAATGCTTGGTTTTGTAATTTCGTTATTGCTTGTATTTAGAACCAATACGGCCTATGACCGCTGGTGGGAAGGCCGTAAACTTTGGGGAGGTCTTGTAAACAGCAGCCGAAATCTTGCTATTAAACTTTCGGCAGTTTTGAAAGATGAAAATGACAGAAACTTTTTCAGAAAATATATTCCATTATATGCTGATATCCTGCATAAACATTTAAAAGATACCGATACCAGCAAACAGCTTTTTGAAGATGTTGAATTAGAAATTGATCAGCATAAACATAAACCCAATCAGCTGAAAAGAATAATGTATCATAAAATCAACGATTTGTATGATGCTAAAAAAATATCCGGCGAACAGCTTATTACTTTAAACGAAGAATTAACTGCTTTTACAGATATATGCGGTGCCTGCGAGCGTATTAAAAACACGCCTATTCCCTACTCTTACAGTGCTTTTATTAAAAAGTTCATCTTCTTTTATACGATGACACTTCCTTTTGGATATTCTGTAAGTTTAGGATATTTTGTAGCACCGGTTGTTGTTTTTATATTTTATGTTCTAGCAAGTTTGGAACTTATTGCAGAAGAAATCGAAGATCCTTTTGGAGATGACGAAAATGATCTTCCAACCAAAAAGATTTCTGAAAACATTAAAAAACACATTGAAGAGCTGATTTAATAAAACGTTAAATCATAATTTTCTAAACATATTTTTATTAAATTTAGAGTTTACACTTTAAATTTAACGGCAATGCATAATCAACGTGTTTTAATAAATCCGCCTCATTTATCAAATGAAAAATCATTAAAAACACTTGTTGAAAACAGGAGCGTTTACACGCTTAACCAATGCGAATTAAATCTTTTTGAAACTTACGAATCGTCTAATCTTGTACCGCTCAAATTCAATGATTTTGTAGTGACAAGTATGCTTCGCGGTAAAAAAATCATGCATCTTTTTGATGAACCCGCTTTTGATTACCTTCCGGGAGAAACTGTAGTTGTTCCATCCAATATCGAAATGAAAATCGATTTTCCGGAAGCATCCAGAGAAAATCCCACTCAATGTCTCGCTTTAGCTATTGATAATACTAAAATTAATGAAACTTTAAACTTCTTAAACGAGCGATATCCAAAAGAAGGAACTGATGCTTTCTGGCAGTTAAATTATCAGAATTATTTCTTTTATAACAATGTAGATCTTGCCGCAACGATCAACAAACTTATAAAAGAATGCATGAGTACCTCAATAACAAAAGATGCTCTTGCCGATTTAACTTTACAGGAATTATTAATTAGAATTATCCAGACACAAACTGCAAAATCTATTGATGAAGGCATTGTAATTCAATCCAACAATCCAATTTATGAAGTAACTGAATTTATAAAACTCAATTTAAAAGAAAATATAAATCTAAAAATCCTAAGCGAAAAAGCTTGCATGAGTACTACATCATTCTATCGCTTTTTTAAAAGAGAATTAGGAATGAGCCCGATTGAATATATTTTAAATGAAAAAATAAAGCACGCCAAAAAACTGCTTAGAAATCCTGGAATTCAAATAAACGAGGTTTGTTATTTATCTGGTTTTGAAGATGCCAATTATTTCATACGCTTGTTTAAAAAACACGAAGGAATTACGCCGAAACAATATCAGTTACTTTATGTTAATTAAGGTACTGAGGTACTGAGGTGCTGAGGTTCTAAGATGCTAAGATGCTAAGGTCCTAAGTTTTCTTTCTGCTGATTGTGCCATTTAGGACGTAAGAAAGATAAACCTTAGTGCCTTAGAATCTCAGTACCTTAGCACCTAAAAAAAAATCCACAAATTTGATAAACTCAAATTTGTGGATTTTTTCGGTTCAGATAGTTTTAATTTAGCTTTTTATCCAATTAATTACTTCTGGCTCTGTTACCAATGTTCTAGGTTTGATTACTTTAACCAATTCACCTTTTTCATTAATCAGGTATTTTTGAAAATTCCATTCAACTTCAGAATCCTGTAAACCATTTTTAGATTTTTGAGTCAGGAATTTGTAAACATCGCACATATCATCTCCTTTTACAGAAACTTTGTTCATCATAGGAAAAGTTACACCGTAATTCTGCTGGCAGAAAGTTTCAATTTCTTTGTTTGTTCCAGGCTCTTGTGATGCGAAATTGTTTGCAGGAAAACCAACAATTACAAACCCTTTATCTTTGTATTCTTTGTAAACAGCTTCAAGATCTTTGTATTGAGGCGTTAAGCCGCATTTTGATGCTGTATTTACAATTAAGATTTTTTTGCCTTTTAAAGATGCAAAATCAAAAGTGTCTCCTGATAAATCTTCTACTTTAAACTGGTAAATTGTTTCTTTTGCCATAGCCTTATCTGATTTAGATAATTTATTCTTGCTTGTTTGAGCCTCAGCTTGTGCACTTAGAAAAAAAATGGCACTGCAAGCTATAAATAGTATTTTTTTCATTGTATAATTTTTTATAAAATTAATTAAAAAGTATTTCAGGCGTATGATTTTGAAACCTTTATTTTTATTAATAATAAGTTAAATAAAAATTGAAGCCTGGCGTTAATCAGACGCCAGGCTTCCCCCCATACAAACAAATCAAACCATGAATTAATGATTGTTACCCTTATATATTGTAAATTATAGTTGATGCCCCGGTTGTATTGAAAATCATTTTCTTTTATTTAAATCACACTAATTCAATTTATTTATGGCGTGTATGTGTGGAAAATTTCTTCTTGGAAAATGTGTAATTTTATTATAATTTTCAGTTGGAAGTCCGAGGACATCAACTATTCAATATGTTTTTCTAAAATTTCAAATTCAATTCAGCCTGCTTTTTTGTGATTTCGTTTTTAAAATCACTATTGCTAAAATTAATTAATGATAAAACTGCTGTTAAACCAACAATTAATATTTTCAAAATTTCTATCCTGATCATAAATACTCTTTTTTAAAGAAATTCGAGAACATTTTAATTATCATTTTCATATCTAAGGTTATATACGTAAGAGGTTTGCTTTTGGATTTAAAAAAAGTAAAAAAAATTGCACTTTTTTTTACTTTTTTTTCTCAAGCCTTAATTTTCCTAAGTTTTTGGCTACTAAAAAAATAGTATTTTTCACAAAAAAATGAATTATCTTTATCTCAGGTTATAAAAATATGTTCGATAATTTTTGTTTAAGCTTTAAATCCAAATCTATGAGTCAAGAAGAATTGTTAGTATTAATTTACAAAAAAGACGAAAGAGCTTTTACCCATTTGTACGATATGTACTCTAAAAGTTTATTCTCAGTTATTAATGCTCTAATAAAAAATCGCGAAGAAGCCGAAGATGTTTTGCAGGAAGTTTTTGTAAAAATCTGGAAAAACATCGATTCATATAATGAAAGCAAAGGCCGATTTTACACCTGGATCCTTAATATAGCTAGGAATACGTCTATTGACAAGCTGAGATCTAAAAATTTTAATAACAGCCAAAAAAACCTTTCCTCAGATAATTTCGTAAATCTGTTAGATGACAGTAATAAATTAACTAATCGAATTGATACAATAGGAATTCAGGAGTTCGTAAAAAAACTGAAACCAAAATGTATCGAAATAATTGATTTGTTATTTTTTAAAGGATATACCCAGCAAGAAGCTTCAGAAGAATTGGCACTGCCACTGGGAACTATCAAAACTCAAAACAGAAACTGTATTAACGATTTAAGAAATTATCTAAAAATATAATGGAAGCACAAGAATATATTGAATCAGGAATTCTAGAACTTTATGTTTACGGTTTATTAACCGAAAAAGAGAATCTGGAAATAGCCGAACTGGCTAAGAATAATAAAGATGTAGATCAGGAAATTATTGCGATAGAAAAAGCTATTGTAGCTTTATCATCCAGCTTTGCTCCTTTCCACTCTGTTGAAAATTTTGAAAAAATTAAAGCTCGTTTAGAACTTAAACATGGCAAAGTAGTCGAGTTGAAACCAACGTCAAACTGGACACAATATGTGGGCTGGGCAGCTGCGGTGTTATTATTGTTAGGTTTTGGATACCAGACTTTAGAGCTTACAAAATCAAAACAAGCTATTTCTACAGTTGGAAGTGAGAAAAATAAAATTCAAAGAGAATACGCGTTCTTAGATCAGCAGAATAAGCAGACTGAGAAAAACCTAAGTATCGTTAGAGATATTAAAAATACAGGCGTAACACTTGGCGGTCAGGCGGTTTCCCCAACATCTTTTGCAAAAGTGTATTGGAACAAACAGACAAAAACAACTTATATTGATGCTGCGGGTTTACCAACACCGCCAAAAGGAATGGTTTATCAGGTTTGGTCTTTAAAGCTTAGTCCGGTTCTTACACCAACAAGTATTGGTTTATTGGATAATTTTGAAGGAAATTCTCAAAAAATCTTTGCTGTAAGCCAGACAGATTCAGCAGAAGCTTTCGGGATTACTTTAGAACCTGCAGGCGGAAGTCCAACGCCTACAATGGAACAATTGTACACTTTAGGAAAAGTTTAAAAACGAAATTAATTATAAATTTTAAGCGCATATTAATTAATTTTAATATGTGCTTTTTTTATAAACTAAAAATCAAAATTATGAACGGAACTTTACTTTTAAGAATCGCCAAGGGCATTATTCTTCTTACCCATTAAATTCCATTTGTTTTCTAAAAAATTGTATTAAATAATCTTCCGTCTCTTTTTTACATTCGGGCCAGTTTTGCAGCCATACTATTAATTTTCCCAGCATATCTATATCCCAGCATTCTGGATTAATAAACTTGAATAAAGCTTTTCCTTCTTCAGTAAAATCATAATGTTTATTACCTTCTGTACCATTTCCATTATCTTCTATCAATCCGGCGTCAATTAAGTTTTGAACTATAGTATATGAATAAAAACTTGAGGCTTCTGGATATAAACCTGTACCTTTCCAATAATATATCATATCAAACATATCATCGAAGCTAAAATCAGATTTATTTTTTAGTGCGTAGAAAATCTGAAAAACATATTTGGTAAAAACAAAATCATTATTCAAAATGCCCGCTTTTTTTAAAGCTGGTCTAAATAGAACACAAGAGTTAAAATTAAAATTATATTCAAAAAAGCGTTTGGCAGTATAAAATGTTACACTATCCTGAAAAAAATCATCAGTTACAGCGACCGGATTTCTCATAGAAAGCTTAATTTTTTCTCTATCAAAACTTTCAGCACTGCAATATAAACAAGGTTTATCTGCTTTACCAAGAGTTTGGTTTATAAGTATTTCAAATGCAATTGCATCAACTTGACACAAATATGGACACATGAAAATAATCTTTTCTGCTGATTTAAGAATGGATGTATTGCTGTAATCTGTTTTTACAACTTCCATATTTTCAAGATGCCATACATATCCAATATCTTCTTTATAATTTTTCCATGAAGGTTCAGTAATATAAGGAAACTCTAAAAGATCAGTATTAGCAGGATAATTAAACTTATATAAAACCTGCCCAGCATAATTTTCTAAAAAATATATGGAATGCGAAGGCCAGATATTTTCAACTTCATTTTTAAAAAAATCAAAAAATTTTTCACCTTGAACTACAATTACTAAAATAGGTTTTTGAGTATTCATTGATAAACTTACATTAATTTAACACTTTGCAAAAGTAAACAAATACAAGTTTTTTCTTATTTTTTTAAGTGATTTTAAATTAAAAATTATACAATTAACTTCAACTTATCATATAACGCTTTTTGTCCGTTTGCTGTTATCGATACAGCTCTGGAATTATCTATTCTTCTGATCCAGTCCATCTCAAACATTTTGTTTAAAAGTGCTGCCGCCAATGAACCCGAAAAATGATGTTTTCGTTCACTCCAATCAAGACAGGGCTTTGCGAAAATTCTTTTTTGCTTTTTTAATGCTTCAAGATCTATTCCCAAATCTTCAAAAAAGGTTTTCCCTTCGTCTGTCACTAAAAAAGACTTATTATCTAATACAATATATTTTTTATCTATTAATTTCGCCGTAATTTCTACGCCAATTTTTCCTGCTAAATGGTCATAACAAGTCCTGCAATATTTAATTCCAGAATTATTATCTGTTACCTTTTTTTGTCTCTCTTTGGGAACTAAATTTGCAATTCCTTCAATAACACCAGCAATTTCGGGATTTAATAATTTGTAGTATTTATGTCTTCCCTGGCTTTCAACAGTCAGTAAGTCAGCATTTACCAGTTTAGATAAATGAATGCTGATATTTTGCGGCGATGTTTCAACAACATTAGCAAGTTCAATTGCTGTATATGCCCTATTATCTAATAGTGTCCATAAAATTACAGATCTCACCGGGTCACCAATTATTGTACTTATTCTGCTAATTTCATTATTCATACCCTGCAATCATAGTTAAGTTTCTATTTAACTGTCAAAGTTATTCCAATTTTATTTTTGTAAAAAAAATACAATGAAAAAAAATAGTATTCTGCATTTGTTTATGTTTTTAACCTCATTGATAAATGCTCAAAACAACACTAAAATTTTAAATTCAAAAAACTCAGATTCTATGGAAATTTTAAAAATTCAAAGCCATATTCCCGAACTCAAAATTGCAATTAACCATATAATTCCAAAAACAGCTTCTAATGATTATCCTGTTCTTTTTCTTCATGGGTCATCGTTTCCTGCTGAACTTTCATTTGGTTTTAAAATGAACAATTCTTCGTGGATGCAAAATTTATCTGAAAATGGATATAATGTTTATGCATTAGATTTTTTAGGTTATGGAAATTCTGATCGATATCCAGAAATGAAAAGCCCGTCAAACAAAATTGTTGGAAGAGCAGCTGAAGTTTCTTTGGACGTAGAAAAAGCAGTAGATTTTATTTTAAAAGAAACAGGTAAAAATAAAATTTACTTAATTGGTCATTCTTGGGGAGGTTCTGTTGCAGCTTTATACGCATCTAAAATTCCTGATAACGTAGAAAAATTAGTTCTGTTTGCTGCAATAACAGCTAGAAATGAAAATACAGAATTTGAAAAGACATCAAATTCATTTGAAGAAATGACTCCCCAACAGCGTATAAGTGCCATGAAGAGTTTAACGCCAGTAAACAGAGAATGTCAATTAGAACCGGAAATATTTGAATCTTGGGGAGAAATTTGGAAAAAAAGCGATCCTTTAACTCTGAAATCCGAAAATGTGGCTGTTGGTTTCCCTTCCGGACCTTCAGCTGACGTTCAGGATTTATTACACGGTAACCCATATTATGATCCAAAAAAAATCACTGCCAAAACGATGATTATAAGAGGTGAATGGGATAAATACCCTGATAATAATGACGCTGAAGACTTGTTTGTTTCATTACAAAATGCGGCATCAAAAAAATATGTTGTTATTGAAAAAGGAACACATGTTATGCATTTAGAAAAGAGCAGAAATGATTTGTACAACGAAACTTTAAGTTTCCTGAAAGACAATAAAAATACTTTGAAGGATAAAGAACACGATATTGCTGTAATTTTCGAGGTCATTCCAAATACTGCTTATAAACAAAATTATCTTGATATCGCATTAAATCTTAAACCTGAATTAGAAAAAATAGAAGGCTTTATTTCTATCGAAAGATTTCAAAGTATTTCTAATCCAGAAAAAATACTATCATTGTCTTTTTGGAAAAATGAAAAAGCTATTGAAAAATGGCGTAATCTGGAAAGTCATAGAAACGCACAATCAACTGGCAGGGATTTTATATTTAAAGACTATAATCTGCGAATTGCTAATGTGGTTAGAGACTATGGAATGTTTGACCGCAATGAAGCTCCTAATGATAGTAAAAAAGTAAATAAGTAAAATAAAAAAAGGTTCAACTTAATTGTTGAACCTTTTTTATTTATTTAAAATCGAATATTATTTCTTTTTATAATATTTGTGGTATTTTGGGTATGTAACTGCTCCAATTACTGAAATTACTGCCAAACAATAATAAATCCAGTTTAATGAATGCGCTTCTCCGCTTGCATAAGAGTGTAAACCAACTAAGTGGAAGTTTACTCCATAATAAGTAAACAAAATAGAGATAAAGGCAAACATACTCATTAAGTTAAAGAACCATTTTCCTCTTAAAGCAGGTACAAAACGTGCGTGAATTACAAACGCATAAACCATAATCGAGATTAATGCCCAGGTTTCTTTTGGATCCCAGCCCCAGTAACGACCCCAGCTTTCATTTGCCCATTGTCCTCCAAGGAAGTTACCAATAGTCAGCATGATCAAACCAATTGTTAAAGCCATTTCGTTAATGTAACTTACTTCCTTAATATGTAAATCCATTTTTGCCTTGTTTTTCTCATTGGTAAAGAAAATCAATATTAAAGCTACAAAGCCTAAAATCATTCCTAATGCTGTTGGACCATAACTTGCTACAATTACGGCAACGTGAATCATTAACCAATATGAGTTAAGAACGGGCTGTAAGTTTGCAATTTCAGGATCAATCCAGTTCATATAAGCCGCCATTAAAATCATTGCGGTAACAAACGCAGATGAAGCGACAGTTAATTTTGATTTTCTGTCAAAAGCCAGTCCAAAGAACATTGTTGACCAGGCTACGTAAACTATAGATTCGTAAGCGTTACTCCAAGGCGCGTGGCCAGAAATATACCAGCGGGCAATTAATGCCAATGTATGAAGAACAAATAACAATCCTACAATAATATGGAAACCATTAACGGTAATACGAAGCCATTTTTTCTCGAAGAAAATATTTAAAATCGTAAACATTAACATCAATATAGATGCTGTAATATACCAATATGGCAATACTTTGAAAACATCATATTTGTTGTAAGCAATCTCTGCATCGATTTTATCTTCTGACGGGCGTACTTTAGCTCCAAATTTCTTCTGGAAACCATTAATGCTTTCTACTAATTGATCTGCTGTATCCCAGTTTTTTGAAATTGAAGCATTATTTAAAGCGCTAAAATACAACGGAAGGATTTGCTTTACATACGTAGAATCCATTCCTTTAAAATTGTTATTATCACGCTCTAAGTATGAAACCCATTTGTGGTTTGGATCATTTGGAATTGGAAAAATTTTCAAAATGCTGCCGCTTAAAGCAGATTCCATTAAGTTTACTTTTTTATCGGTTTCAACAAAATCTTTCTCAAAGTTATTCGGATTTGCTGCTTTATAAGCTGCATCTAAATAAGGAGATAATTTATAATTTCCCTGCTCGTCAAAGAATTTTATAAATGGAGCATATTGATCTTTTGAATCAATTCCGATAATTTTACGAATACTATCGTTTCCTGATTTAATATAGATTAAAGGAATCTGAATCCAAACCTGCCCATATTGCGTCATAGACAAGAAAACCTGATCAGAATTCATTCCGTTATATTTATCACTGTGGCTTACTTTTCGAAGTAATTCAGATGAAAACGTATTAATAGGTTTCATTCTTCCTCCGGCATCCTGAATAATCAAACGTCCAAATTTTGCTGCGTGAGATTCCGGCGCTTTGTAAATATTCAATAATGAGTCTAATTGTTTTTGGCTTGGCGGTGCTGTAACATGATTAGCATGATCATTTGGATCTGTACTATGATTATGTTCGTGTTCATGAACATGTCCCGGTGTATGAACGTGCGGCGCTTCCTGAGCAAAACCACTTAAACCATTTAAAGCAATAAATAAAACCAATATTTTAATTAGTTTTTCTTTTTTCTTTTGAATCGCTTCTAATTTCTTTTTCAAATCTCCAAAACGAGAATGTTTAGTAAACATAATTGCCATTAAACCAATGTATAACAGAAAATAACCTAAATAAGTAATATTAGTTCCCCAAAAATCGTGGTTTACTGATAAAACAGTTCCTTTTTCGTCCGGATCAAATGAAGACTGAAAGAAACGATATCCTTTATGATCCAAAACGTGATTCATAAAAATATCTGCATCAAAAGTTTCTGTAGAATCCTGAACTGTTACTTTACTTTTAAAAGCAGAATAACTTTTTTCTGTTCCAGGGTATTTGTCTGCAATAAAATCGTTTAATTTTATTTTAAACGGCAATACATACGCTTTACTTCCGTAGAATAAAGAATATTCAATATTTCCTATTTTAACTGTTTTTGGTTCTCCAATACTTCCTTTAGAACCCATCAGCATTACTTCTTTTTCCTGTCCTTCAGCTTTTACTTTTACAATCAAAGCATCTGTATGTGATTTTGCTTTAAAGTCATTATTTGATTCATAATCCACTTTTCCTTTAATTGGCGGTTCAGGAAAAACGATACGAATATCACCAATACTGTATAACGAACGCATCATTAAAGGCTGTACATTATCCTTAGTAACTTTTCCTTTAAACTGATCTGCCATTCGCATAAATTCACCTTCAAACGGAGTCTGAATAGTGTATTCTTTTCCGGTTGTATTAATATTAATAGCGCCGTCTGTTGGTTTATTTAAAGCAAACAATACATTGTGAATGTTTTGAACTTCACCTTCTTTCAGGTAATGTTCTTCACGTCCGCCTGCTCCTGCTTCAACTAATTTAAGATATAAAATTCCGTTTGGATCTTCTTTTACAACCTCTTTGGCTCCCATTATATACTTAGAATAGGTAACCTCAAACGGAGTCTGATCGAATTTTCCGTCAATAGAAAAATCGTTATCGGTAACAGGAGAAAGCAGCAGGCTTTTTTCAAAAACTCTACGCTTCATTTCTCCTTTATATTCACCGTCAACAAAAACGGTTAAGAATGTTTTATCTGAATAAATTTGGTTTTCTGCCGCACCTTCACGAATTGGCATCATTCCTTCATAACTAATATAACGTGTAATAAAAGCTCCTAAAATGATAAAAATAAAAGCAATGTGAAGTAATAAAGTGGCCCATTTTTCTTTTTTATGCAATTGGTAGCGTTTGATATTTCCGAAGAAGTTAATCACAAACACCAGCATTATTGCCTCAAACCACCAGGTATTATAAATTAAAATTCTGGCTGTATCGGTATTGTATTTACTTTCGATAAAAGTTCCAACACCCATTGCAATTGCGAATGTTAGAAAAAGAACGGCCATTAATCGTGTAGAAAACAAAAAAGAGAATATTTTTTTATCCATTTCTTAGGAATTACATTGTATAAAAGTGCCACAAAAATACTTAAAAATGTTGATTGAGGGTAAATCTTATTTGTTAATAAAAACCAAATAATAGGGGTCTATAATCACACTCAGATTAGACTAATTACAGTTATAATTTCGATTTTAATTTCTTAATAGGAGAGATTTTGTGATTAGAAAAAATATAACTAAATAGAAATCAATTTAATCTACAAAAAAGACTAAACTGATTTATAAAGGTTTGTATAACTTCGGCTAAAAACTATTTTATTTTTTGTTCAACTTTTGAGAGTCTTTCAGAAAGTGCTTTAAATAACTTGTTTTCTTCTTTTAATATTTCTATTTCTTTTGATTGTTGAATAGAATATAATGTTAGCTCTTCAATTTTCTGTAAAAGTTTAGCGTTCATCTCTCCTAAATTGATACCGTTTTTAAGGACTTCTTCTTCACTTGGGATATTTTCTAAATGTCCTTTTTCTTTAATATGATTTTCTACTTCTGTCAATGTTGGCAGATTGTATTCTTTTTTAAACACAAAATCTGACCAGCCTGTCATATCAACTTTTACTTCTTTAGAATGAATTGTACCGTTGACATCTAGTTTATTTTTTGGAGTTAATGTACCAATACCAACATTACCAAAATAATCAATTCTCATTTGTTCCTTATTATCATTAGTATTAAAAGATATTCCACCACCACTGGTACTACCACCTCTTAAAAAATTAATAGAACTGTTCGTAACATTATAAAAGCTGTGTTCAATTGAGAATGATTTCCCTTCGATAACTGATGTGCCATATGCCCTTACTCCAAGAAAAGTGCCATCACCAATATTATCCCCTTCCGATAGTCTAGCAAATACAGTAGATAAAATACCATTACCTGTTGTTTTAGTTATATCCAAAACTGCTCTAGGAGGAGTAGTCCCTATACCAATATTTCCATTAAAAATCTGATCTCCAACAAAACTATTCTTTCCTCTTGTTGCTAACTCCATCCAAACAGGATTTAGTTCATCTCTTGTCTTTCTAAAAAATAATCTATCATTTTCAGTATAAGAAGAAGCAATTTGCAATTGAAACACATTATTTGGGTTACCATGTCTAATCACAAAAAGATGGCTCCAGTCATGACTTGTATCTGGAATTCCACCAATAGCATTGATACCGCTATAAACTCCTGAATTAATTGCTCCAATAAAATTATCTTTTCCAGGTGCTAGCCCATCACCAATTTGTTGTGCATTTGTTGTAAGAATCATAAATAAAGGTATAATTCTTAAAATATTATTTCTCATATTATCAATTATTTTCCTTCAAATATATAATAACTATTTATAATTCTAGGTTAAACCAAATATTTTATAAATAACTAGAAGAATAGTTATTTATAATCAAAAGCACTTTTCTTAAAAAGAAATAATGTTAATTTTGCGGGTATGATTCGACTCACAATTATTGGTTCCGGAAACGTTGCACAGCATCTGATAAAAGCTTTTTCAGCAAATCCTCTTGTCGAAATTGTACAGGCATTTTCGAGAAAAAAAGAAGCTTTGATTCATCTTCTTGATTCAGAGAAAATTGTAACCGAATTTTCTGCTTTAAAAAAGGCCGATTTATACATTATATCGGTTTCAGACAATGCCATTTCAGAAGTTTCGAGTCAATTACCGTTTGAAAACCAATTGGTTGTTCATACTTCCGGCACAACTTCAATTGAGGTTTTAGATTCCAAAAACAGAAAAGGCGTTTTTTATCCCCTGCAGACATTTTCAAAAACAAAAGAAGTTGATTTTTCAGTAATTCCGATTTGTTTAGAAACTGAAAATCAGAATGATTATGCAATTTTAGAAAATACAGCAAAAAGTATTTCAAATGCTGTTTTCTCCATAAGTTCTGGGCAAAGAAAGGCTTTGCACGTTGCAGCCGTTTTTGTAAACAACTTTACCAATCATTTATACCAGATTGGTCAGGAAATATGCGAAGAACATCAGGTTCCTTTTGAAGTTTTAAGACCTTTAATTCAGGAAACTGCCGAAAAAATTAAAACATTAGATCCAATTGATGCTCAAACCGGTCCGGCAAAACGTCATGATTCGGTTACAACCGATGCACATTTGGATTTTATTACCAATGAAAATCAAAAAAATATTTATAAAATACTAACACAATCTATACAGAATAATGGCAAAAAGTTATAAAGAAATGATGAACGACATTACAACATTTATTTTTGATGTTGATGGCGTACTTACAGACAGTTCGGTTTTTGTAACCACAGAAGGAGAAATTCTTCGCACGATGAATATTCGTGACGGTTATGCCATGAAAGCGGCTGTAGAAAGCGGTTACAATGTGTGCATTATTTCTGGCGGCAGCAACGAAGGTGTCCGCGTAAGACTTCAAAATTTAGGAATTACTGATATCCATTTAGGAACTCCTGATAAAGTTAAAACATTTAAAGAGTATACAGAAGCAAACAACATCAAACCAGAACAGGTTTTATATATGGGAGATGATATTCCGGATTTTCATGTAATGAAATTAGTAGGTTTGCCAACTTCTCCGCAGGATGCGGTTCCAGAAATTAAAAACATCTGCCGTTATATTTCTCACGTAAAAGGCGGAAAAGGCGCAGCAAGAGACGTTATCGAACAGGTAATGAAAGTACAGGGAAAATGGATGGAATATTTTAACGGAAAACACGATTAAATCTAATTGTGAATTGTTAATGATAAATTGTTAATTAAAAAACTTAGAACCTTAGCATCTTAGCCACTCAGAACGTAAAAAATGAAATACCTAAAACTAATTCGATATAAAAATCTACTCATGCTTGCTTTTATGCAGGTTTTATTTCGTTATGCTTTTTTAAAACAACAAGATATTCCTTTAGCATTGGCTGACTGGCAATACGGACTTTTGGTTTTAAGTACAGTTTTACTTGCAGCAGCAGGTTATGTGATTAACAATATTTTTGATGTGCCGACAGATACTATCAATAAACCACAAAATGTTGTTGTTGGTAAAGGAATTTCTGAAACCAGAGCGTACAATATTTATATAGGATTAAACATTACAGGTGTAGCATTAGGATTTTACCTTTCAAATGTGATCATGAGGCCAATGTTTGCTTCATTGTTTATTTTTATTGCATCACTTCTTTATTTTTATGCAACTAATCTAAAACAGATCATGATTCTGGGGAATTTTGTGGTTGCTTTACTCCTTTCTATTAGTGTTTTGATTATTGGTGTATTTGATTTATTTCCAGCTACAACTACCGAAAATCAGGCTCAAATGGCCAGCTTATTTTCAATATTAGTTGATTATGCTTTGTTTGCCTTTATGATCAATTTTGTGCGCGAAATAGTAAAAGATATTGAAGACATGGACGGCGATTACAATCAGGGAATGAACACGCTGCCAATTGCTATCGGGAAAAACAGAGCTGCTAAAATTGCGTTGGGATTTACTATAATTCCGTTTATTTTATCGCTGCTTTACATCAATAAATATTTCTTTCAAAATAATCTGTTAATCGTGACGTTTTATACGTTTGTTTTTGTCCTTGCGCCTTTATTGTATTTTATAGTAAAGATATTCGGCGCTAAAACAAAAAAGGATTTTCATCATTTAAGTACTATTTTAAAATTGATTTTGTTCTTCGGAATTTTATCAATTTTAGTAATCAGCTTAAACCATCAATACAATGCTTAAAGAAAAACTCAAAAAATATAAAATTATACTGGCTTCGGGATCGCCACGCAGACAGCAGTTTTTTAAAGATCTGGATCTTGATTTCGAAATTCGATTAAAAGATGTAGAAGAAATCTATCCGCCTGAATTAAAAGCAGTCGAAATAACCAATTTTCTGGCAGAGTTAAAAGCAAATGCTTTTGAAGGAGAATTAAAAGAAAATGAAATATTGGTAACAAGCGACACAATTGTATGGCATCAGAATAAAGCTTTGGGCAAACCAAAAAATGCCGAA
Organism: Flavobacterium sp. KACC 22758; assembly: GCF_028736135.1. Classification (NCBI taxonomy): domain Bacteria; kingdom Pseudomonadati; phylum Bacteroidota; class Flavobacteriia; order Flavobacteriales; family Flavobacteriaceae; genus Flavobacterium; species Flavobacterium sp. KACC 22758. The sequence continues at coordinate 2,629,575 of NZ_CP117878.1, read as the reverse complement.
GATGCTTTTCAAATGATCAAATCAATGTTGAATACTACTCACGAAGTTATTACATCGGTTTGTTTTAAAACTAACACTGCTTCTACCCTTTTACATGATGTTACAAAAGTTACTTTCAAAGATTTATCAGATGAAAGTATTTTATATTATATCGAAAACTATAAACCTTACGACAAAGCCGGAGCTTATGGCATTCAGGAATGGTTTGGTTTTATGGCAGTTACAAAAGTAGAAGGTTCTTATACCAATGTTATGGGACTTCCAACAGCCAAAGTTTACGAATATTTGACTACATTAGTGTAAAAATTTATTTATGTTTTCTTTAAAAGAATATACTCAGGAAATACTTGCCACAATAATTCTTCTTTTAGCTTTAGTCGCTTTACGAATGATTACTGCACAATTAATCCGCCGTTTTGCCGCCTCAAGCCACTTATTAGAACATCGTACTAATTTAGTTATCAAATACACTCATGTATTTATGAATATTTTGGTAACAATTAGTCTAATTGTAATTTGGGGAGTAGAAACAAAAGATATATTCATTACTGTTTCATCAATTGCAACCGTTATTGGTGTTGCCATGTTTGCACAATGGTCTATTTTGAGCAATATTACTTCTGGAATGATTTTGTTTTTTTCGTTTCCTTTCAGAATTGGCGATACTATAAAAATTCACGATAAAGATTTTCCAATTGAAGCCGAAATAGAAGACATAAACACCTTTCATGTAAGCTTACGAACTAAAGAAGGCGAAAAAATTATTTTTCCAAATAATCTCCTGTTACAAAAGGGAATTTCAATAATGCCTGCACATTACGAAGAGAAAGAATTTTTTGACTAATTTTTGAATGGGAATTTTATAAAGTATATACAAAAAGCTGGAACGTTATAATTTAATTATATTATAATATTTGCTTTACCAATTGTATATCTATTTATAAAATTTCACCAAAATGACTCAACCTTTAAAGCTGCCGTTTTATGCAAAGCTTGCTTGTATTTTAGTAAGTTTAATTTCTTTTGCTTACATTTTCTGCATTGCAAAAGATATTTTGACTCCCGTATTACTGGCATTTTTATTTGCTGTTTTATTACTGCCGATATTTACTTTTTTAAACACAAAACTTAAGTTCCCAAGACATCTGGCAGCAATAATCTGCATGGCTGTTTTCCTCTCTTTTATTGTGGGCATTTTAGTGTTTATTTCCTATCAGGTTACCTATATGGCTAACGATTTTGATACCATAAAGAAAAACGCCAATTCATTTATTATTGAAATTCATAAGTTTATCAGAGAAAATTTTGAGATCAGCATTGGAGATCAAAAAAAATATCTTGACTCAGTTACAAAGGATTCAGTTAAAAATGGCCAGGCAAAATTAGGATCGGCCATAATATCTATAAGCGATGTTCTTTTAGACAGTACTATTATTATAATTTATACGTTTTTGTTTTTAATCTATAAAGAACATTTTAAACTGTTTTTAGCCAAACTTATAAGTAAAGAGAACCATTCTGTTTTAAAAGATATTCTTTCTCAAATCAAAGTTTCTATAAACAATTACATTGTTAGTTTAATAATTGAAATGATCGTTGTTTCTGTGTTAACCGGCTTAGGATTGTGGATTATCGGTATTAAATATTTTATCTTATTAGGCTTGATAACCGGAATATTAAATCTTATTCCTTATATCGGAATTTTAGTTGCCGGAATTATAACTGTTTTGGCTTCATTGACAGGTTCTGCCGAGATTTCGATGATCTTAGGAATTTTAATAGTAAATATTATTGTTCAGTTTATTGACAACAATCTGCTTGTTCCATTAATTATAAACACAAAAGTAGAAATCAATGCTTTTGTCTCAATTATGGGAATTATTGTGGGCGGAGCCGCCGCCGGAATCTCCGGAATGTTTCTAGCAATTCCGCTTTTAGCGATATTAAAAATCATCTTTGACAGAATCGAATCGCTTGAACCATGGGGATATTTAATGGGAAATCATATTCCGAGAAAATTTGCATGGAGAGTCCGAAGAACCAAAACACAGGAGTAAAATAATCTCTTGATTATTAAAATATATCTGTTATTTATCTTAAATTCATAGAATAATCTGCCTTAAAATAAAGTTTTAAATCGATCTGAATGTTACTAAATAAAAAAATAATTGTTTTTATTTCCTTATGCTTTTGTTTACAAAGCATTTGCGCTCAGACAGATAAAACAAAAAAGGAAAATCCTCCCAAAAAAGACAGTACGGAGATTTATACCAAGATTAAAAATTATTCTAAGAAAAATAAATTTACGCAAACACTTCATAAACTGCTTTTTAGAACCAAAAGACCTAAAAAAAAGGAAATTATTATACCTACAGATTCTCAAAATTATGAAGGCAAAATTATTCGAAATATAAATATTGTTACACTGGATCCGTTTGGATATTCGATTACAGATACAACTGCAAAACCAAAAAATTGGGGAGAAAGAACCGGAAACAGACTGCATTTAAAAACCAAGAAAATAGCAATCTACAACCTGCTTTTATTTAAACGAAACAGCGTATACGATACTTACAAAGTACAGGAATCTGAGCGTTTAATTCGTGCCCAAAGATATGTTACAGCAGTTCGAATTACTAACGAACTGGCAAGTCCGGCTTCAGATTCTGTTGATGTAACGATCAGAGTTTTGGATTCCTGGAGTACAATTCCGCGTTTCTCAATATCCAGCAGCAGAGTTTCTGTAGGATTTAAAGAAAAAGATTTTTTTGGTTCAGGGCAACAGCTTGAATATCGCTTTACAAACAGGTTTGATGATGGAGCAAATGGTAACGATATTACATACACCGTTCCTAATATAAAAAACACCTATATCTCGACCGTCCTTCACTACAATATGGATTTAGATAATAATTATACTAAAAGTATTGATATTGAAAGAGATTTCTATTCTCCGCTGACTAAATGGGCAGGCGGTGTTTTTGTAGGCCAGAATTTTAGGAAAGATACTCTGCAGGCACCAGATCAATCGTTTGCTTTTCAAACTTTCAAAAACAATTTTCAGGATTTATGGGTTGGTAAAGCCACAAAGGTTTATGAAGATGATAATGAAGCTATTACTAATTTAATTACTTCTGCCCGATTTTTAAATGTCAATTACAGCGAATCGCCAGATTCATTATACGATCCTACCCACTTCTATTCTGATGAAAAACTGCTCTTAATGGGCGTTGGACTTAACAGACGTAAATTTATCAAAGACAGCTATATTTTTAGAAACGGTCAGATTGAAGACGTTCCTATTGGGAGAATTTATGGAGTTACATTTGGCTACCAGTATAAAAATAATATCTGGAGACCTTATGCCGGGGCACAATTTTCTTTTGGAAACTATTATCGTTTAGGTTTTTTAAGTATGAATTTTGAAGCTGGAACTTATTTTCATGAATCAAAAACGTATCAGACATCTTATTTATTTGAAGCCAATTATTTTACTAAGCTTTTTAGTATAGGAAACTGGAAATTACGACAATTCGTTAATCCAAAAGTAGTTGTTGGAGCAAATCACGAAAATATTATAGGAGATCAGCTTAACGTAAATGAAGAAAATGGTCTGGCAGGATTTAGGACTGCATTATACGGAACAAGTAAAACAGTTTTATCCTTGCAGACTCAAACCTATTCTCCGCATGCACTTTGGGGATTTCGTTTAAATCCCTTTTTTAATTATTCGATCGCATTTTTAGGAAATCCAAACAGCGCAATGTTTGACAGCAAATCGTATTCTAAAATAACTTTAGGACTATTAATCAGTAATGACTATTTGGTTTTTAGTTCCTTTCAGCTGTCACTGTCATACTATCCAAGTATTCCGCTTCAGGGCGATAATGTTTTCAAAACCAATACTTTTGAAACAACTGACTATGGTTTACAAAGTTTTGAACTTGCAAAACCAAGAACTGTAGAATATAAATAATTAAAAATATTTTGATTTTTTTTGATTTGTTTAACACTTAACAAACACTTTAAAAATCAATATTTTACAATAAACTTACCTTTATTTTACTCGACAAAACACATATTTTATTCGACGAAATGCAGTTGTTTTTTATTTTTGGCACGGTATATGAAAATCTCTAAACAAGATTAACATTTTAAATTTTAGAAAAGATGAAAACAATAAAAATAGCAATCGCCGGATTATTTCTTTTGGTTGCAAATGCCACACAAGCTCAGGTATCAATCAACGTTAATATAGGAACACCTCCAGCTTGGGGACCTGCAGGATATTCTGAAATGGAATATTATTATCTTCCAGACATTGAGGCTTATTATGATGTACGTGCGTCACAATTCATCTATTTCGGAAGAGGAAAATGGGTTAGAACAACTTATTTACCAAGACAATACAGAAACTATGATTTATACGGAGGATACAAAGTAGTTTTAACAGATTATCACGGAAGAACTCCTTATGTATATTTTGACCGTCATAAAGTAAAATATTATAGAGGATATCACGGTGCACCGCAAAGACCTTACAAACCAAGACCGGTTTATGGATATAATGATCGTCATGACCACAGAGATTACAAACATTATGACAAACATGATAAACACCATGGAAAACACGACAGACATGACCATGATGATGATCATAGACACGGAGGTCCTGGAAGAAGATAATATCAAATTACTAAGTTTTAACAGTAAGAGAGTATCAAAATTATTGATACTCTCTTTTTTTTAACTATTATTTTCAATAACTTTAGTTAAAACAGTAAGCTTTTCGCATAAATAGCATAACACAATGATTTAAAGCCATTTATTAACAAAACAAACTTGTTTTTTTAGATTTATAACATACATTTGCAGCGAATTTCAAAATCCAAAAAACACAATTATGAAAAAGAATGTCTATTTATTTTCATTTTTAGCATTGTCATTATTAATTTCTTGTGACGATAATAATGACAACAAAAACGATCAATCGTTAGACAGTATTACAATTACCTCAGATCAAAACACTTTAAATCAAAGACTTGATTACACTAACTCAGGAGTAATTGCTATCGAAAACGGTTCATTAACTGGTAAAACTGCCGAAAACACCGTTACTTCTTTCCCTTTAGTCCAGATTGCTGAAATAAAACCACCAGTAGACGCTAATGGAAAAACTTTACAGGCAAGCCATGTTACTGTAAACGGTAACTACGCTTATGTTTCTTATATTACAAGAGGCGATGTATATTCTGGTGCAATCGATGTTATTGATGTTTCAGATCCTTATAAACCAAAATTAGTTACATCAGCTTTAATCCCTAATACAGATATTACCTCACTTACCTACTCTAACGGAAACCTTATTATTGGTGCTGCAAAAGATGTAGACAAAGATCCGTTATTGGGCAGCAATCCTGCCGTAGTTTTTAATATGCCGTTAAGCTCAGGATTACTAACAGATAAATTAACTACTAATTATTTAGAAAGCAGAGTAACAACAGATGTTGCCGCAAATACTTCTAACTATTTTGCCGTAACCGGAGATAACGGAAGTTTATTCAAAATAAGCACTTCAACAAAAGCAGTTACAGGAAAAACTGCAATGGCAGATTTACGTTCGATTGCTTTAACATCTGATAAAGTTGTGACTTTAAGCGGTACTAAAGGCGTTAATATTTACAATCAAACAACACTTGCTTTGCAAAAAAGCTTTACAACATCTACAGATGTAAGCGGTGCAAAAAGAACTATGGATATTGACGGAACAAAACTTTTAGTTTCTGAAGGTCCAAACGGTCTTGGCGTGTATGATATTAACAGCGGTTCTAAATTACAGACTATTGCAATTGCGACAGCCGGAGAAGATAATGTTACTAATGCAGTTTCTATAAACGACGGATATGCATTTCTTGCTAACGGTGCATTAGGTCTTAATGTTTACCAGCCGGGAACACAATACAGTTTATTAGGATCTGTAGGAATTGCAGGTTCATCAAACTATGTAAAATCAAGCGGTAATTACATTTATGTTGCCAGCGGAACAGGCGGTTTAAAAATCATTAAGATGGAAAAACCAAACACGACGTTTGCAAGCTGTTTAACTTATGGTTTATACAATCAAGGAAAAGATTTAATCCTGAATTCAAATGAAATTAAATCGTATCAGGGGGCAACTTCTATAAATTCAGCAATTATAAATTCTGGAGCAACATTAACACATTGCGGTGCTATCTCAGTTTTAAGTAACTTAACTTTAAACAGCGGCGGTACTTTTAATATGAGAGGAAGTTTATCTCAGGGTAAATACCAGCAGTCAAACCCAACAGAACTTATTATCAACAGCAATTCACTATTGCAAATTGAAGGTTCAGTTGTAATTTGGGGAGATTTAAGATTAAACAGCGGTGCCAAAATTAATTTTATCGGAAACGATTCTTCTATTACTATTTACGGAAAAGTAACTAAAGGAAGCAACGTAACTATAACAGGAAATTACAAAGACACCGAGAACAAATTAAAATAAAATTGTAAGCGTTAAGGCACTTTACAACTTAATATAGAGAAGCTGTCAGATTTATTTCTGGCAGCTTTTTTTATTTTATTCTTAAAATTAAGGTATAATTATTGTGCGTTAACATTTCATTTAAATAATCTTCCATAAAATAATTAGTATTTTTGGGACAATTTCAAAAAAACATCTAACTCTGCCATGCGAAAAATACAGGTTTCATTTCTTCTTCTATTTTTTATAGGTTTTCAAATCACATTTGCACAACAGCCTCAAAAACCAAATTCTGTTGAAATTTACAATCAAATTAAAAAGCTAAACTTTTTAGGTTCAGTATTGTATCTTGCCGCACATCCTGATGACGAAAATACCCGTATGATTTCTTATCTGGCCAACGAAATGAATGCCAGAACAGGTTATTTATCGTTAACAAGAGGCGACGGCGGACAAAACTTAATTGGCCCGCAATTACGTGAATTACTTGGAGTTATTAGAACTCAGGAATTAATCGAAGCCCGAAAAATTGACGGCGGAGAACAATTCTTTTCAAGAGCAAACGATTTTGGTTTTTCTAAAAATCCAGACGAAACACTCGAAATTTGGGATAAAGATAAAGTCCTTGCCGATGTGGTTTGGACCATCAGAAATTTTCAGCCGGATATTATCATTAACCGATTCGATCATCGTTCGCCGGGAACTACTCACGGGCATCATACATCATCTGCTATGCTGAGCGTTGAAAGTTTTAAATTAACAAACGATCCAAAAATATATCCTGAACAGCTTAAATATGTTGCTCCGTGGCAGGTAAAACGCCAGTTTTTTAACCCATCGTGGTGGTTTTACGGAAGCCAGGAAAAATTTGATGCTGCTAATAAATCTAAATTTACTAAACTCGAAACAGGAGTTTATTATACAGGAACAGGAAAATCGAATCAGGAAATTGCTGCTTTAAGCCGAAGCCGTCATCAATCACAAGGTTTTGGAAGTACCGGAGTTCGCGGTTTAGAAACTGAATACCTTGAACTTATTAATGGCGAAGCTCCAAAAGACCGTGATAATTTATTTGATGGAATTGACACCAGCTGGAACCGCATTAAAAACGGAAAACCAATTGGAGATTTGATTTCGGCAATTATTGAAAAATACAATTTCAATAATCCATCTGCCAGTATTCCAGATTTGGTAAAAGCGTATTCTATGATTGAAGCTTTAGATGATACGCATTGGAAAACTGTAAAAGCAGCAGCTATTAAAAATATTATTGCTTCCTGCTCTGGTTTATACCTTGAAGCTGTTGCAAGCGAACAGGAAGCGACTCCGGGAAGCACTATAAAATTAAGTCTTGAAGCCATTAACCGATGTGCTGTTGAAATGCAGTTAACAAGCATTACAACATTGCCGGACAATAAAACGACAGTTCAAAACAGTGTTTTAAAAGACAATAACGATCAAAGAATCAATCTGCAGATACAGCTTCCAAATAATATTGAATATACACAGCCATATTGGTTAAAAGAAAAGGCTTCAGTTGGAATGTACACTGTTTCTAACCAATTAAATATTGGAATTCCTGATATTATTAGAGAAGTAAAAGTTGTTTTTAATGTAAAAATAAGCGGTGTTGAAATTCCGTTTGAACGAACTGTAGTTTACAAATACAATGACGGTGTAAAAGGCGAAATGTATAATTTTCTGGATATAGTGCCAGAAGTTACAACCTCGATCTTAGAGAAAGTATTGGTTTTTAGAGATACTAAAACCAAAATGATTCCGGTAAAAGTACGTGCAGGAAAAGATGATATAAAAGGAAATTTGCAATTAGAACTTCCAAAAAGCTGGAGTGTATCTCCAAAACAAATTCCGTTTACTTTAGACAAAAAAGGAACAGAACAAATCTTTTATTTTGAAGTTACACCGCCCGTTAATCCAGAAGAAGTTGTCGCAAAAAGCATTGCCGTTGTAGACAATAAGCGTTTTGACAGAGACCAAACCATTATTGATTTTAATCATATTACGAAACAAATGGTTTTAAAACCGGCAGAATCAAAATGTATCAGAATAGATTTAAAAACTTCTGGCGATGCGATCGCTTATATTATGGGCGCAGGTGACGAAGTTCCGGAAAGTTTAACCCAAATGGGTTACAAAGTTTCTATTTTAAAACCAGAAGAAATTACTCCTGAAAAATTAGATTCATTCAGCACGGTGATTACAGGAATCCGTGCTTACAATACCGTAAATGCATTAGCAAACAAACAAAACATCTTGTTTAATTTTGTAAAAAGCGGTAAAAACATGATCGTGCAGTACAATACCAACGGGAAATTGGTAACCGATAAAATTGCACCTTATCCGTTAAAGCTATCAAATGACCGTGTAACCGAAGAAAACGCAAAAGTTACATTCTTAGCTCCTAATCATCCGGTTTTAAATACGCCAAACAAAATCACGTCTAAAGATTTTGAAGGCTGGACACAAGAACAGGGTTTATATTATCCAGACGAATTTGACCCTGCCTTTACTCCCATTATTTCATCACATGATAAAGGAGAATCAGCTAAAGAAGGTGCTTTATTAGTGGCACCTTACGGAAAAGGATATTACATTTATACCGGTTTAAGCTTTTTTAGAGAATTACCAGAAGGTGTTTCCGGCGCTTATAAACTGCTATCGAATATTATTTCGTTAAAACAGCCAATTGAAGCCCCAAAACAAGATATAAAGCAATAAAAACCGCAATATGGAAGCTAAAAAAACAAAAAAATGGAAAAAAAGCTACACCTATGTTTTAGTAGCAAATGCAATTTATATTGTGATTTTTTTCTTAATCATGCAATTTTATTCATAACCTTATGCAGCTATTTGACTGGATCGTACTTATTGTAACCCTTTTATTCATTGTTGGATATGGTTCATGGAAAACCAAAGGAAGCAAAAACGTTGAAGACTTTATTTTAGGAAACAACGAAACTCCGTGGTACACCGTTGGACTTTCTGTAATGGCAACACAAGCCAGCGCCATTACTTTTTTGTCTACACCGGGACAGGCTTATCACGACGGCATGGGATTTGTTCAATTCTATTTCGGACTTCCAATTGCCATGATTGTGATTTGTTTGACATTTATTCCGCTTTATCACAAATACAAAGTATTTACTGCCTATGAATTTCTCGAAAAACGATTTGATGTAAAAACACGTTCGCTTGCCGCTATCCTGTTTTTAGTACAACGAGGATTAGGAACCGGACTTACCATTTATGCTCCTGCCATTATTTTGTCGGCACTTTTGGGCTGGAACCTTACCGTTATGAATATTATAATTGGGGTAATGGTAATTATTTATACGTTTTCTGGAGGAACCAAAGCCGTAAACGTTACGCAGAAACAGCAGATGTTTGTTATTATGTCGGGAATGTTTATCACCTTTTTCCTGATTCTGCATTATCTGCCAAACGATATGACTTTTACAAGCGCTTTGCATATTGCTGGTGCAAACGATAAAATGAACATTGTGGATTTCTCTTTTGATCCAGAGGAAAAATATACTTTTTGGAGCGGTATTACCGGAGGATTTTTCTTAGCCCTCGCCTATTTTGGTACAGATCAGTCGCAGGTTGGAAGATATTTATCAGGAAAATCAGTTGCTGAAAGCCAGATGGGATTAATCATGAACGGACTTTTAAAAGTTCCAATGCAGTTTTTCATACTTCTTACCGGAGTTATGGTATTTGTGTTTTTTCAATTCAATCCAGTTCCGTTAAATTTTAATCCGAACAATAAAGTTGTAATCGAAAAATCAGCTTATAAAGAAGAATATCATGCTTTAGAAAAAAAACTAAGTAAACTTTCTGAAGATAAAAAAGTAATTAATCTGCTGTATATCGATCAGTTAAATCAGGATTACGACAATCCAATTCTGAGAAAAGAATTAGTGAATTTGTCAAATAAAGAAAAAGATTTACGCGACCGCGCCAAAGAAATCATTTCAAGAGCCGACAGCAACAGTGAAACAAATGATAAAGATTATGTCTTTTTCCATTTCATTCTGCATTATTTACCAAAAGGATTAATTGGTTTACTGCTTGCCGTGATTCTTTCAGCTGCCATGTCATCAACAGCTTCCGGATTAAATGCTTTGGCTTCTACTACCGCAATCGACATTTACAAAAGAAATCTCAAAACCGAAAAATCAGAGAAACATTATCTTAATGCAACTAAATTTTTTACTTTATTTTGGGGAGTTGTAGCAATACTTTTTGCCTGTGTGGGAACTTTGTTTGAGAATTTAATTCAGCTTGTAAATATCATTGGATCTATCTTTTACGGAACAGTTCTGGGAATTTTCCTTGTTGGTTTTTATTTAAAAAGAGTTCAGGCAAAGCCAATGTTTATCAGCGCCATCATCAGTCAGTTAACCATTTTTGTAATTTATTATTACATGATTTACAGTCAGGAAAAATTAGGCTATTTATGGCTGAATTTCATTGGTGCGATTTTAACTATTGTATTGTCGCTTTTATTGCAATTCTTATTCTTTAAAGGAAAACCAAATGATGAAGAGCTCGTATTAGAATAATACATCTCTGGTTATTACATAATTTTTTCATTTCAACGAACGAGAAATCACATTAGAAAATCTACAAAGATTTTCTGATTACTGTGCGGAAATACTATTGTGATTTCTCCTTCGCCGAAATGACGCTATTCCATTTGTTTTCAAGTTTCAAAAATACTGTTTAGTCAGAAACAAATTTCTATCTTTGAGAAAAGCAATTTCCTAAACTAAAGCATTATGAGTGACCATAAAAAATACAGCAATAAAACCAAAGCGGCTTTTGTATTGCTGATTGTAATGCTTATCATCTTATTAGGAAACTTTAATACACTCCGGAATTCTAAAAATGTAAATGAAAACATCAACGCGATTTACAAAGACAGATTGGTTGTTGCCCACTATATTTTTCAATATTCCAAACAATTGCATTTCATAAAAGCCGAAGCCGAAAAACTAGATTTAAGCGATAACATCAAAAAAAGCGAAATAATTCATACACTTGATATTATTCATAACATTGATGATTTGTATGCCAAAACAGTTTTAACCAATAAAGAAAAACAATACTTTGATACTTTTTTAAGCTCCTGTAAGGAAATCAACAAACAGGTTGAAAATAAAAACTGGAGTAAAATTGCCAGTTCAAGTGCCGAAGCCCTGAAAACGTTAGAATCTTTATCGCAGATACAAATAAAAGAAGGAAAAGCAAAACTGGCAAATGCAAATGCTATGTACAGCAAAAACAATAGTTTAGGACAATTGCAAATTGCTTTATTAATTGTTTTAGGCGGTATAACTTTTTATCTTTTAATTGTAAAAAAAATCAAGAGAAAGATAAAAATCCCTGAACCGCCTAGTATGAATTAATTTATTCCGTAGAATTTATCTTAACTTTCTGTCTTCTTCTTTTATTTGCAGGTCGTTTATACTGGCAAATCTTTTCTGCATTAAACCATCAGCATCAAATTCCCAGTTTTCATTTCCGTAAGCTCTAAACCAGTTTCCGTTAATATCCTGATATTCGTATTCAAATCGTACTGCAATTCTGTTGTCAGTATGAGCCCAATATTCCTTTTTTAATTTATAATTCCTCTCTTTCTTCCATTTTTCGGTTAGAAAAAGAACAATTTCCTCACGTCCGTTTACGAACTTATCCCTGTTTCTCCATTCGCTGTCAACAGTATAAGCTTTTGAAACTCTTTCTGGATCCTGGCTGTTCCAGGCATCTTCTGCCAGTTGAATCTTTTCTATTGCGGTTTCTAAAGTGAAAGGCGGCAATGGTAATTTCTGTTCCATTATTTTAAAATTAAAGTTTGAATTATTTTTTTTGACTGTTCTATTAACTCGTTTGATTTAAACAACTGACTTTCTATTATACAGCTTTCAAATAATAAATACACATGATCTGATAGTTGTTCCTCTTTTAAAATATCCCCAAAATAATTCCGTAAATCATTTTTATGACTTTGAATAACACTGCGTATTTTAGTATTATCAGGCGGAATCTCAGAAAGTATATTAAGGAAACTGCATCCTCTAAAATTTTCTTTTGCATTCATGAAAATTAAAAAGTCAAAAGAGCTTAAAACTTTAGAATTTAAGTCTCCTGCATTTAAAGTAAATTTTTGCAGTTCATCAAACCAAAAAGAATGACGCTGATTCAAAAAAGCCACACATAAATCTTCTTTTGATTTAAAATGCTGATAAAAGCTTGCTTTGGCTACTTTCGCTTCCTCAATAATCTGATTGATTCCCGTAGCATTATAACCTTGTTTGTGAAATAAAGTAAAAGTCTTTTCTAAAATTCGTTCTTTAGGGAGCATTTTCAAATAAATTAGAATACAAATATAATAATTTTTCAAAACAAATAGACAGACTTGTCTGTTTGTTTTGAAAAATAAAAAAAGACGCATCATTCACAATGCGTCTTTATAGAAAAAAACTTTGTCCCTTTGTTACTTTGAACCTCTTAGCCTTTGAATCTCCTCCTTCAATCAAAAACCATTACAGGTTCTAAATCCTTCTCTTCTTCTTCGGTAAAAATTCTATATTCAATTTGAAAAGTTTTTTTTAAAGGAGTTTCGAGAGAGAAACCTCCCACGCCAAAAGCATCAATAACTTTAAGAGTAAAATGCGCATGTTTCCAATATTCAAATAAATCTTTATCTACCCAAAATTCAGTATCTTCAATCGTGCCAATACATACATCACCCATTCGCTGGTAATAACCGCCTTTTTCAAAACATTGCGGCTGTGTTCCTTCACAGCATCCGCCTGCCTGATAAAACATCAAATCACCATGTTTTTCTTTTAGAATTTGTATTAATTCTATAGCGTCTTTTGTTGCATCTAACCTTTTTATCATGACATTTTTTTATTAAATTAAAAAAAGGCAAGTCCGAAAACTTACCTTTTAAACCAATCAAATAACTATTTAAAAGAAACCTAATTTCTTTTTATCATAAGAAATCAACATGTTTTTGGTCTGACGATATTGACTTAACATCATTTTGTGGTTTTCACGACCAATTCCGGATTGTTTGTATCCTCCAAACGGAGCACCTGCAGGATAAGAATGGTATTGGTTTATCCAGACACGACCTGATTGAATCGCTCTTGGAACCTGATAAATTTCGTGTGCATCACGTGTCCATACTCCTGCACCTAAACCGTACATAGTATCATTGGCAATTTCGATTGCCTCTTCGGTAGTTTTAAAAGTAGTTACTGCCAAAACCGGCCCAAAAATTTCTTCCTGAAAAATTCTCATTTTGTTGTGGCCTTTCAATAAAGTCGGTTTGATATAATAACCGCCTTCAAGACCACCTCCCAAATGGTTAACATCTCCTCCAGTCAGTAATTCCGCACCTTCTTCTTTTCCTAATTTAATATAAGACAGGATTTTTTCTTTTTGAACCAATGAAGTCTGCGCCCCAATCATAGTTGATTTGTCTAACGGATTTCCGGCAATAATAGCTTCTGTTCTTTCGATTACTTTAGCAATAAACTTGTCGTAAATATCTTCATGAATCAATAATCTTGATGGACAAGTACAAATTTCACCTTGATTTAAGGCAAATAATACTGCGCCTTCAATGGCTTTATCGAAGAAATTGTCATCATGATCTGCTACAGAAGGGAAGAAAATATTTGGTGATTTTCCGCCTAATTCTAAAGTTACCGGAATAATGTTTTCAGTCGCGTACTGCATTACCAAACGTCCCGTTGTAGTAGAACCTGTAAATGCGGCTTTAGCCACTTTTTTGTTTGTAACCAACGGACGTCCAAGTTCAGCACCAAAGCCGTTTACAATATTTAAAACTCCAGGAGGAAGAATATCGCCTATTAATTCCATTAAAACCATTATAGAAATTGGTGTGCTTTCTGCTGGCTTTAAAACGATTGTATTTCCTGCTGCAAGTGCCGGAGCAATTTTCCAGACAGCCATTAAAATTGGAAAATTCCACGGAATAATCTGTGCTACAACACCTAATGGTTCGCTTAATGCAATCGAAACGGTCTGCGAATCCAGCTCTGCAATTGAACTTTCTTCAGCACGGATTACTCCTGCAAAATATCTAAAGTGGTCAATTGCCAGCGGAATATCTGCCGCAAGGGTTTCGCGAATTGGTTTTCCATTATCGATCGTTTCAACCGTAGCGATATACTCTAAATTGTCTTCGATTTTCTGTGCAATCTTATTCAATAAAATACTTCGGTCTGTTACCGAAGTTTTTCCCCATGTTTTAAACGCTTCGTGCGCGGCATCTACCGCTTTTTCAAGATCTTCTTTGCCAGAGTGTGCTGCTTTTGTAAAAACTTTTCCATCTATAGGAGAAACTACATCAAAATATTCGCCTGTAATAGGAGCTGTAAATTTTCCGTTGATGTAATTGTCGTATTTTGCCTTAAATTCAGGTCTTTGTGCGGTTGTGCTCATAATTAGTAAATTTTGGATTTATTTCAAATTTACCTTCATATTCCCGAAGAGAATAGCACTTTTCGTTCATCTAATAGCACAAATATTACACTTTTGATTTTATAAGTTTCTTTTAATGTTTTTTTATTAAAATTTTAATACTAAAAATATAAAATACTTATTTCTGTAAGCTTTTTCACTAATAAAATGCAGTGAGAAAAAACCAAATAATTTCTTTCTTACTACAATTCTCAATTCTTATATTTGTATCCTCATAAAAAGAATTAAACTAAAATGAAAATATCTTACAACTGGTTAAAACAGTTTATTAAAACTGATTGGACATCTGAGCAAACTTCTGAATTATTGACAGATTTAGGTCTTGAGGTTGAAGTTGTCGAGAAATACCAGTCTATTAAAGGCGGATTAGAAGGAGTTGTTGTAGGACATGTACTTACCTGCGAAAAACATCCTGATGCAGACAGATTAAAAGTTACTACTGTAAATATTGGTTTAGAAGCTCCTATACAAATTGTATGCGGTGCTGCAAATGTTGCTGCTGGTCAAAAAGTGCCCGTTGCCACTATTGGAACTGTTTTATATGATAAGGAAGGCGCTGAGTTTACTATTAAAAAAGGTAAAATCCGCGGACAGGACAGCCACGGGATGATTTGTGCCGAGGACGAGTTAGGCCTTGGAACAAGCCACGACGGAATTATGGTTCTGGATGAAAACCTGGTTCCGGGAACTCCTGCTTCTGAAGTTTTTCAGATTGCAAATGATGAAGTTTTCGAAATTGGATTGACACCAAACCGTGCCGATGCCATGAGCCATTTTGGAACTGCACGTGATTTAAGAGCAGGAATGCTGCAACGCGGTGTTAATATCGAATTAATTACGCCGTCTGTAAGTAACTTTAGAGTAGATATGCGTACGCTTAAAATTGATGTTAATGTTGAAGAACCAACTTTGGCACCAAGATACTGCGGTGTAACTATCTCAGGAATTACGGTACAGGAATCTCCAAACTGGTTACAAGATCGTTTAAAAGCGATTGGTTTAACACCAAAAAATAATATCGTTGACGTTACTAACTATGTATTACATGAATTAGGACAGCCGCTTCATGCTTTTGATGCTGCAAAAATCAACGGTAAAGTAATCGTTAAAACATTACCAGCAGGAACTAAGTTTACAACATTAGACGATGTTGAAAGAACACTGCATGCAGAAGATTTAATGATCTGCGACGAAAAAGGACCGCTTTGCATTGCAGGTGTTTTTGGTGGAAAAAAATCCGGAGTTTCAGAAGGAACAACTGCTATTTTCTTAGAAAGTGCTTATTTTGATGCTGTAAGCGTTCGTAAAACGGCAAAAAGACATCAATTGAATACAGATGCTTCTTTTAGATTTGAAAGAGGAATTGACCCAACTATAACTGAATATGCTTTAAAACGTGCTGCACTTTTGATTCAGGAAGTTGCAGGCGGAAAAATTACTTCTGATGTTGTAGAAGTGTATCCTAAAAAAGTAGAAGATTTTTCTGTTTTATTGAATTTCAGTCATGTTTCTAAAATCATCGGACAGGAAATTCCGAAAGATACAATCAAAAAAATATTAGTTTCTTTAGATATTAAAGTAAATAGTGTTTCTGACACTGGTTTAGGTTTAACTATTCCTGCATATCGTGTAGATGTACAGCGTGAAATTGATGTTATTGAAGAAATCTTAAGAGTTTACGGTTACAACAATATTGAGTTTTCTAAAAAATTCAATGCAACGGTAGCCAATTCTCCAAGAACAGAAGATTACAAAGTTCAAAATGTTATTGCTTCTCAATTAAACTCACAAGGTTTTCATGAAATGATGGCAAACTCTTTAACAACAGCTGCGTATGCTAAATTATCTACAGCTTTAAAAGAAGAACACAACGTTACGATGTTAAATCCTTTGAGCAGTGATTTATCAACAATGCGCCAGTCTTTATTGTTTTCTGCATTAGAAGCAGTTTCATACAACATTAACAGAAGAAATTCTGATTTAAAATTATTTGAATTCGGAAAATCATACCATAAATACCTTAACGGTTACGAAGAGCACAAACATTTAACTCTATCTATCTCTGGAAACAGAAATAAAGAAAGCTGGACAACTCCTCAAAAAGGAACAGATTTCTTTTTACTAAAAGGTTACGTAAAAGGCATTTTAGCACGTTTAGGAATTGAGAAAATCTCAAATGCTCCGGTTCAGTCAGATGTTTTCTCTGAAGGAACTTCTATTTGCTACAACAATGATACATTAGTTGAAATGGGAGTGGTTAAAAAATCAATCTTAAAGCATTTTGGAATTAAACAAGATGTATATTATGCTGATTTCAACTGGGATTTAATTTTAAAAATCATTACCGGAAAAATTAAATATACTGAAATTCCTAAATATCCAGAAGTAAGAAGAGATTTAGCTTTGTTAATCGACGAAAAAACAACTTACGAAAGCATCTTTAATTTGGCGAGACAAACTGAAAAAACGCTTTTAAAAGACATTAATTTATTTGATGTTTACCAAGGAAATAAGCTTCCGGAAGGGAAAAAGTCGTATGCTTTGAGTTTCACTATTCAGGATAACACAAAGACGCTTACAGATGCTCAAATCGATAAAATCATGTCGAAATTACAGCAGACTTTTGAAACTGAATTAGGCGCAAGCTTAAGATAATAGTTTTATCTATATAAATATTCAAACCCGACAGACTTTAAAACTTGTCGGGTTTTATTTTTGTTTCAGTTTTTTTGTTTCAGGTTTCAGGTTCTTGACTTTGAACATAGTTTTTACCGTAAAGTTCGCAAAGATCCGCAAAGCTTAAACAACTTATTTACGAATAGTTATCGTGATTAACCATCCCAACAAACCTGAAACCTGAAACTTGGAACCTGAAACAAAAAAATCATTTAGAATATTTCAAATAAGCACGCTGTAGTTTTTCGTCATATTTGTTGGTTTTATAAGCCGGACCATTGTATTTTAAAGCAAATGCTGCCCAGTTTTTACTTCGTAATGTTTCTATTAAATTATTTTTCTTTAAGAACATCCCAAAAGCTTTTAAGTGTTCGCCTTCGTTCTCATTCATTTTAATAACAAACTCATCAATACTTTGATAACCAATTGGCACTGCATTGAAGCCCATTATCTGGAAAAGTCCCCACGAAGCCGAACAATTAGCAGCATCTCTAATTTTCTTATCTGAACCTAAACTTGCTGCTTTTTCTAAACGGCTGTATTCTTCGGCTCCGCCCACATAGTATTTTCTGTTATACTTTTCAAATAGAATATTCTCATTTAAAGTATTAACGTAAATATGCGGATCAATATTTCTATTTTCCAATTGTTTCCAAAAAATATGACCTTCAAATAAAATCTTTGGTCTTCCGTCAACCAGAAAGCCTTTTCCGTTGCTTTCAACTTCATTCACTGCTTTTACGACAGCCAATTCAAGATTAAACTGTTTAGCAAAATCTATAAGATTTTGCTCTGAAAGCAGCTTAGAATTTGACGTTTTACTATTTTTACTTTTTTCTAAAAGCACTGTCCACGTTTTCAAACCTACTACTCCATCAACAACCAAATTGTTTTTTAATTGAAAATTTTTTACTGCCTTGTCTGTTGCCGTTCCAAAACTATCAGAAACTACAACGCTGTACCCTAATTTTACGAGAAGCTCATTTAAGTAATAAACTTCATTGGATTTTACTCCTAATTTAATAGTTCTCATGCCTTTTTATTTAGAATTATTTTTTACTGAAATTCATTTAGGCTTTTAGATTAAGAGCTGTAAAATTTAAGTTTTGTTACCCGGCAAGCTCTTGATTTTTACATCGTATAAATAACATATTTAAATAGTCTATTTAGTGCTTAAATTGATGTTGTAAAATTATTTAATTATAATTAACTACTATACAATACTTTACCCCGAATTTTTAGATAATTTTACCTAACAAAAAAAGGGTATTTTTCCCCTTGTGGTGTTTTTGGGTTTCAGATAATTTTGTCCCATCAACAAATAAAAAAAACAGTAAACTAAACCATTAACCAATTAAATTTTAAATAATTATGAAAAATCCACCCGCAAAACCTAGTCAGTTAATAACTAAAGAATTTGCAAAGCAGCTAAATGTTAATTATAACAATAAAAAAACTGCTTCTTTAACAGCAAAAGGAGCTGCAAAAGAAGATGCGAATGCTATTTGGTATTCATTAGAAGCATTAGAAAGTTATATCCATTACATTAAAACACATGGCGCAAAAGACGGATATAACGTAGATGGGATACGTTTTTATTTTGGCGTATATCCAGATGATGAAAAACACGGTGAAAAAGCCGGATTAACAACCCTATTCTTGGTTCCAACGGGAAAAAAAGTCGAAGATAATACCGCAAAAATTCAAAGTTTTGCTTTAGTTCAAGATACAGCACCAGCTGATATACAAAGCCTTGAACCTATGAATTACGGAAATATCGGCAGACCGCCAAGCTTAATCTATTAATTAACTTATGTTTGAATTTTTAAGATCTTATATCATTTATTTAGCTTTATTATCAGGAAGCATCGGATTAATTTCAATGCATAAATTACCTGGTAAGAAAGCTAAATTTTTAGTAATTTTAATCTGGTTTTCTGCACTAATTGAATTTGTAGGATACTATTTTACATATTGGACGGGCTTATTAAATTATTATGTCTATAATTTTTATATGTTCGTTAGTTTCTCAGCCTATATTTTATTACTGCGAAGTCTTCTGCTAAAAATAAATTACAGATTGACCGCAGTTTATTTTCTTATACTATTTATACTTTCCTTCTTTTTAAACATCATGTATTTTAAAGAAGATCCTAATCGTTCTTTTACCTATAGTTTTGCGATTGGAGTAGTATTAGTATTAATATTATCATGTTTATATCTGGTAGAGATTTTTAATTCAGACAAAATTTTAAATTTTAAACGATCTGTTTTTTTCTGGTACATTTTAGGAATATTGGTTTTTCATGTCCCTTTTACGCCTTTTATGCTGGCTATAAACTGGTTTCTCATCAAACAAGATGAATCAGTGTTCAGCCTTGTATTATTCATTCTAAATATTCTGGCGCACAGTTGTTACATAATCGGATTTCTATGGAGCGAAAAGAAATACAATTACTAGTCATTTCATTAAGTATCGTTTTTTTAACCTTACTTGTTACTGTATTGGTTCTTTTCCTGTATTTTTTAAAGAAGAAAAACAACTACTTGGTCGAAAAAATGGAAGCTGAAATGTATTTCCAATCAGAACTTGTAAAAACCAGAATTGAGATAAAAGACCAGACGCTTTCTGAAATCAGCAAAGAACTTCATGACAACATTGGGCAGATTATTTCTGTTGGCATAATGCAGCTCAATATGTCTATCAGCAGTAAAAGCATTCAGGTAAAAGAATTAAAAGATCTTAAAGATGTTCTGGCAAAAGCATTAGACGAACTCCGAATTTTATCCCGCATTATCAATAAAGATAATCTACTTCAAAACAACTTTATAGAAGCCATAAAACAAGATTTAGAACGTGTAAAAAAACTGAGAAAAATTCATTATCGTTATACTTTAACCGGAGAAATTCCAAAAATTAATGAAGAACACGATTTATTCATTTACAGGATTTTTCAGGAAGCTTTACACAACAGCCTAAAACACTCCCACAGTGATTTATACGAAGTAAATATTACAACAACCGAAACGCTTTTTCAATTAAAATTAAAGGATTTCGGAATTGGCTATGACATTAACAAAGCAAATTCCGGATTAGGATTAACCAACATGAAACTGAGAGCTAAACTTATTGGCGCTCAATTAATCATGGAATCAAATGCATCAGGAACAACCGTAACCTTAGAATACCCTTTAACAACAACCAATGAAACTGAATACTAAAAGTAAAATTATTATAGTCGACGATCATCAGCTTTTTTCTCAGTCATTAGAACTTTTAATAAAAAGTTTTGGAGATTATGAAGTTATCGACCGATTTGAGAATGGAAAAGTTTTTATTTCCTATCTGCAGGAAAACCCGGAAACCAATATAGATTTGGTTTTACTTGATGTAAATATGCCTGTTTTAGACGGATTAAGCACCATGAAATGGATTAAGGAAAACAGACCTGATTTAAAAGTAATTGCCCTTTCTGTAAATGACGACGAGGAAATAATCATCAAAATGATTACAAATGGCGCAAAAGGTTATCTGCTGAAAGATACGTCACCAGATATTTTTAAAGACGCCATTGAATGTGTTATTGAAAAAGGATTTTATTACACCGAACTGGTTTCAGGAATTCTTATTAACAAAGTCAACAGCGACAATAAAAAAGTGAATTTAAAAGAAAAAGAACTGGTTTTTATTAAACATGCCTGCACCGAGATGACTTACAAAGAAATTGCCTCAGAAATGTGTTTGAGTCCTAAAACCATCGACGGTTACAGGGAATGTTTATTTGATAAATTAGAAATAAAAACCAGAATAGGTTTAGTGCTGTATGCTGTTAAACATAAAATTGTATTTGTCTAATTAATAAGCCAGCGCAGCAAAAACCGGATAATCTTTAATTTTTTCACGTCCGTTTAGAAAAGTTAACTCCATCAGGAAATTACATTGTACAATTTCTCCGCCTAGTTTTTCCACCAATTCACAAACGGCTTTTGCTGTTCCGCCAGTTGCCAGTACATCGTCATGAATTAAAATACGATCGCCTTTTTTAATGGCATCTATGTGCATTTCCAGGCTGTCTGTTCCGTATTCTAATTCGTATGAAGCTGAAATAATATCAAAAGGCAGTTTTTTAGGTTTTCTAACCGGAATAAATCCTGCTTTTAGTTCTTGCGCTAATAACATTCCGAAGAAAAAGCCGCGGCTTTCTGCTCCTACCACCTTATCGATTTTCTGTCCTTTTAGAGAATTTACCAGAATTGACAAGCATTCCTGTCTGGCTTCAACGTTATTTAACAGCGGAGTGATATCTTTAAATAAAATTCCTTCTTTTGGAAATCCCTGAATATCACGTATATAATTTTCAATCTTCATTTTTTTTTATTTTTATCTTATTTTATGTTTGTATATGTCACATTTATGTCTATCTTTGCACCCGCAATAAGCAATCAACAAAGCTACAAAAAAATAGCTAATTGATAACAAAAAGGCCTCGTGGCGCAACTGAATAGCGCATCTGATTACGGCTCAGAAGGTTACTGGTTTGAATCCAGTCGAGGTCACAAAAAAAAATCCCATTTCTAACGAAATGGGATTTTTTTTTTATTTTTAAACACAGGTTTTAATTCAAAAAATGGTTTTATCTTTAAGCCTTTAGAAAAATTGATATTCGTTATGGAACAGAAAATACATCAGGGGAAAAACGTAAAACGTTTTAGAGAAATGCTTAATATAAAGCAGGAAGCTTTAGCTTATGATCTTGGAGAAGAATGGAATCAAAAGAAAATTTCTATGCTGGAGCAGAAAGATGTAATTGAAGAAAGCCTTCTGAAACAAATTTCAGCTGTATTAAAAATTCCTGTTGAAGCTTTTCAGAATTTTGATGAGGAGCAGGCGATAAATATTATTTCTAATACATTTGATAA
Source organism: Flavobacterium sp. KACC 22758 (assembly GCF_028736135.1). Lineage (NCBI taxonomy): Bacteria > Pseudomonadati > Bacteroidota > Flavobacteriia > Flavobacteriales > Flavobacteriaceae > Flavobacterium > Flavobacterium sp. KACC 22758. Next base: position 2,606,930 of record NZ_CP117878.1, on the reverse strand, counting down.
TTGCCAGCAGCCTGCATCTGTATTTTACAATTCTACAATAAATCAAATTGATCAATTTATTAAATTGCACGAAGAAAAAATTGCTTTATACGAACGTATGCTGAAAGAGAAAGATGAAATGATGGCGAGGCTTGAAAAATTGATAAATAAATAATTTATAGAAGATATATAATTTCCCAAAGAGACTTTCGAGTCTCTTTTTTTATTTTAAATCATTATTTTACTTATGCAAAATCAGTAGCCATTTGCATATCTTTTTCATAAGAACTCTACCAAATGGCGTCAATTGAAGACAATTGGTGCCTTTTTTTTATTAATATTAATAGATACACTAACTTCGAGTCGTTTTTGCTTTTATTTTGTCTTTTTAAATCAAAATAAAAAATGTATTTATAAGAAATGTAACACATTGTTTTTAAGTTGATCATTCGATTACTTAACAGGATTCGATCACCTTATATGATCTAAATCAAGATTAACACTTCTTAAATCGTACTAAACTAATTTTCATCTACTTACTACATTATATAATTTTAGAAATTGGCTTATATTCTAATTGCCCTCTCACCTATTTCAGTTATTGATTGCTAATCAAATGTTGCTAATAGTTGATTTATTCTTTGTTTAGATGAAGATAATTTAGTTAATTTAAAAAAGTAGAAATAAATTTAAAAGAATTTTTAACTAATGAAAAAAGACAATTTTTATATTATTACTGGCGGTCCTGGAGTTGGTAAGACAACTTTAATAGATGAACTGGCCAAGTATAATTTTAAAGTAGTTCAAGAAGATGCTCGAAAAATAATTAAGCAGCAACTTACAGTTAGCGGTGAAGGATTGCCATGGAAAAATAAAGAGCTGTATGCAGAATTAATGTTTAATGCTTCGGTGAGAAGTTATGATGAAGTAGATTTAGAAGGTTCCATGCCCTTTTTCTTTGATAGAGGAATTTTAGATTCAATTTGTTATATGAAAATGGAAAACATTCCAATATCAAAAGAGAAAAACGAGATATCAAAAAAGTATGCCTATAACAAAAAAGTTTTTATACTGCCACCTTGGAAAGAAATTTATAAAACCGATGATGAAAGGAAGCAGAGCTGGGATGAAGCTCAATTAACATTTACAAAAATGAAAGAAATATATTCAGAATACGGCTACAAAGTCATTGAGGTTCCAAAAATAAAGATAAGAGAGAGAGTGGATTTTCTTTTGAACGAAATAAATAGATGACATCGGGAGTTTGAAATATTTTCTCTTTGTCTTTATACAACGCTGCACTTTGAGATTAGGGCTTGAAACTTTTACAAGCAAAAAACTAATGTTAATGTAAAATAAATTTTAGCCTTCAACCATGAAATTTTTACTGCAATATCCAAGGAAGACTTATTTAAGCAAATAAATTATCATTATGTTAAAAAAGGGTTTCGCAAACCAAATAGATTTATTTTAAAATCCCAGCCAATAAGCAATAGAGCCAAATAAAGACAATTCTACATTAAGTATAACAATCTTTTCAGATCCTCCAAATATTTGTAGAATTGTATTTTAGTATACAGCCATAAAACAATCTATTTTTTACATCAATGCCCAAAAGGAAATCTAAATAAAATTCATGAAGCCAATGAAAGACAGACACTAAATATAATACGCCAATCTTAAAATCTTCCATAAATTTTGTTGAAATTTGTCCCGTGGAGGTCACAACAGCCAAAAGGCGTCAATTGAAGACAATTGACGCCTTTTTTTTTATTACTCTATAAATAACTTAACTCGTTTTATTAATCAAAACAAAAGCCTTTGGATTGATAAAACTAACGTATAAAACCATTAGAAACCAGCTCAATAGCTTTTTTTTTATGATGGTCCATTATATTCTATATCCGCCCGAAACTTCTATTCGCTGCGCATTAATCCATTTGGAATCATCAGAACAAAGAAAGGCTACTACACTTCCAATATCATCGGGCAAGCCGACTCTTGATAAAGCAGTTTCAGAAGCCAGATGTTTATTCAAATCTGAAATATCACGTACAACGCCCCCGCCAAAATCAGTTTCAATAGCCCCTGGAGCTACGGAATTAACTCTTATTTTTCTGCTTCCCAATTCCAATGCCTGGTATCTTGATAATGAATCGACTGCAGCTTTCATCGCGCCATAAACGGAATATCCAGCAAAAGAGAATCTTGCCAAACCAGAAGAAGTGTTTACAATGCTGCTTCCATCATTCAGTAATGGTAATAGTTTTTGAGTTAAGAAATATGGGCCTTTGAAATGGATATTTGTCATTGCATCCAAAATTTCTTCTGTTGTTGTTTCAAAACTTTGGTTAATTCCGATACCCGCATTGTTTACTAGCGCATCTAATTTTGCAGAAGAAAATTGAGCATCTAAAACATCTTTTACTTCAGTTACAAATTGGTCAAAACCGGCAGTTGAAGAAATATCCAAAGGCAATGAAAACGCTTTTTGTCCAATAGTTTCAATTTCTTTTACCACCTGGTCCGCAAATTCTTTTTTGGTCTGATAGGTAAGGATGATATCAAATCCTTTTTTCGCCAGCTGTAAAGCCGAATCTTTTCCAAGTCCGCGACTTGCGCCTGTTACTAATGCTATTTTATTTTGATTGTTTGACATTTTTTATTGTTTTTAACTTTATGTATTTTTAAATAATTCTTTATTCAGTATATCTCTTACTTTTTTTTATGATGTTTACCACTTTTAATTTAGTATGTTTGCCCTGAATTCATTTGGCGTGCTTCCTACTTCTTTTTTAAAAAGGCGTGAAAAATAAGTCGTATTTTCGAAACCAAGCAGATGAGAAATTTCAGTTATATTCAGTTCGCCTTCGGTCAGTAAGTTTTTTGCCTCGCCGATTAGAAAAAGATGAATAAGCTCCAGAGCAGTCTTTCCTGTTTCCTGTTTGAGCAAATCAGTTAAATAACGGGAAGATACATTCAACTTTTCTGCCATGAGAGATACCGTTGGTAATCCAATATTTTTTGTTTTTCTTTCTTCAAAATTAGCAGCAAGCAAAGCGTTAAACTTCGTAACTGTAGAACCGGTGAGCTCTGTACGGTTTATAAACTGCCTTTTATAAAAGCGCTGTGAATATTTAAGCATGGAATCTAGATGACTTACGATAATAGCTTTGCTGAGTTCATCAGTATTGTTGTTGTACTCTTTTTCAATATTGAAATACAGATTCCAAATGATATCCTCCTCTGCAGGTGAAAGATGTAAAGCCTCATTAACCTCGTAATCAAAATAACTATATTTCCTAATTTCGTTATAAAGGACTGTTCCCGGTAAAAAGTCTTCATGAATCATAATTAGAAATCCCTTTTCCTCTAATTCCACATTTTTAAAGACTACTTTCTGCTGGGGCTTTGTAAAGGACATGGAACCACGGTCATGGTCATATTTTGTTTTGCCATACTGCATGCTTCCAGATTTCAATTTTTTAAATCCTATAATATAAAATTCAGATGAAAACTCTAGAATACTATTACCGCTGCAACTGTCCCGTTCACCATATACGGCACTAAAGAGCGGGTGCTGGGGAGGTTTGATATCGAGCGCTTCATGCAGATCGCTGATTTTTTTGAAATGTATCATTGTTCTTAATTGTAAAAACAGATCCGGTAAATTTAGATTCTGCTAATTTAAACTTCCATTAACCATGTGCCGCCACCGACACATCCTGCCATGATTCCCATGTTTTCAGTCTTTCTGAGTAAGTGTGCTGCACCCAGGGAAAAGCAGTTTTTCCCAGCAGTAATCTGAGTGGCGGATTTTCAGAATAAACAAGCTTGACAAGAGCTTTGGCAGTGGCTGCAGGGTTACCTGAATCCTGCTCGCCGGCATGCTGATAAAAATCTTTTCGTACACCGTCGTAAGCTGGTATTGATTCGCTGAGTGCAAGAGAAGTGGTCCCGAAGAAATCTGTAGAAAAACCACCTGGTTCTACTATGGTAACTTTAATGCCAAATCCGCTTACTTCACCCGCGAGTGTTTCAGTAAGGCCTTCAACAGCGAATTTTGTTGCACTATACAGCCCCATTAATGATACCGTATTCAAACCCAGCGCACTTGAAAGCTGAATGATATGTCCTGATTTTTGCTGGCGCATGATAGGCAGAACTGCCTGAATAGTCCATAATGATCCCAGTACATTAGTTTCAAACTGAGTTCTTACGTCCTGCTCTTTTAATTCCTCTACCGCCCCTATATGTCCAAAACCGGCATTGTTTATTAACACGTCGATACTGCCAAAGTGCTTTTTTGCAGTTTCAATTGCCTCAAAACTTTCGTTTCTATCAGTAACATCAAGTTTTAGCACCAAAAGAGATGATGAAAATTCTTTATTAAGCTTGGTTAGTGTTTCAGGATTGCGAACAGCCGCAACTATATTATCGCCACGTTTTAAAAATGCCTCTGCCCAAATTCTTCCGAATCCACGGGAAGCACCTGTTATAAAAATTGTTTTTGCCATGATATTAATTCTTAATATTTTGATATGGACAAAGTTCGCACAGATAGTACAGACGGTTGTGATACAAAAGTAGGCAATAATGAAACATTTTAACGAAATTGTAATGGCTCTGGTTCACTGTTTCAAAGAAGGAATATAAAAAAACAAAATCCCTTTCAATAAATGAGATGGGATTTTGCAGTGCAGTCATTATAAATTATTTTGAATTAGGATTTTTTTGAAACAATCCTCTGTTGTATTCTACGACATCTGGATGTGATGGATAGGAAGGCAGGGCAGAAAGATCAGCTATAGCCTTATCTCTTAATGACGGTGCTGCTTCTTTTACACCATCAGAGAGTGCCTGTTTTAATTCTTCTTCATTAAGTTCCGTGCAGTAAGCAGGAGTTCCAGGCTGATGTCTCCAAGATTCAGAAAGTCCGCCCGAGTCAACTGCATCGTAACCAGCATCATTAACTAATGCGGCAATTACTTTTTTAGCCTGCGGATCATCACCCGCTACAGCCATTGCTATTCTGTCTTCAGCACCGCTGTTTTTTCCGCCGTTTGCCAGCGTCTCTGCCAGCAAATTATTGAAAGCTTTTACAACAGGCCTTCCTAATTGCTCGGATACCCAGATACTTTCTACTTTTCCGTTTTTGATCTCTTCAATATCGGCATCACGGAACGGATAATAATTGGATGTGTCTACCACAATTACATTTTCCGGAACGCCTGCCAGCAAATCTTTAGGCAAAGTTGGTATTGCTATGGTAGGCAATGATAAAATAATGACATCTACATCTTTTACAACATTCTTTAGTGTTGCTGCTGTAGCACCCAACTCCTCAGCACGGGCCTCTAATTTTTCAGCCTGATCTGTATTATTCACTTTCACTTCATGACCGGCTTGTGCCATTTTTTTTGCGATCGTACCGCCTATTGCACCGGTTCCAATTATTCCTATTTTCATATTATATAAGTTTCATTTGTTATAATTTTCAATTTAAACCCTTGGATCAATTCCATACTGATCCGGAACTCCAAGGTGTCCGCGCAAAGTTTTGCTTTCATATTCTTTGTGGAAAAGCCCTCGCTCCTGTAGCAGCGGAACAACCTGATCCACAAAGGCATCAATTCCATCCGAATTAACATCTGGTGAAATCCAAAAACCATCTGCGGCACCTGCTTCATACCAAGACTGCATATGATCTGCCGCTTCTACGCCCGGCCCTGCAATTACAGGATGGTAATCTATCACGCCGTGAGCAAGAATATCAAGAACGGACCAGCCTTGCCTAGCAATTTTCAATGCATTGGAAGAACGAGGATCATAAGGAGATGGACGGGCATTTTCCAGCTGCAATTCTGAAATTGGTTCATTTATCAAGGAAAGATCAAGTGGAATACCCAGCATTTTTTGCAGGTACTCAAATTTTTGTATAAGTGAACTGCCTCCTAACTGTATTCGGCGATCGAGCGCCGTGCGTCTGTCCTTGGCAATGGTGGTCATCAGTCCGGCAATGTATTTGATTTCATCCGGATCACGACCGTAACTTTTTGCCGCCGCTCTAAATGCATTGCGCTGCGCTCTTGCATCTTCAATTGTAAATGCAGCACCTATTACCACGCTGGCAAAACGTCCTGCTAATTGATGTGCATTAGGGCTGCCACCTGCGTGAAAGATAATTGGCTGTCCCTGCTCTGATGGTGGAATGTATAGAGGTCCTCTTGAACCGACGTACTTACCTTGTAAGTTGATTGGAAGAATCTGATCTTTCTTTGCAAACTGCCCACTGTTTTGGTTGTGTATCCAGGCATCTTTTCCCCAGCTCCCCCAAAGTGATTGAATGAGTTGGATAGCCTCATGGGCACGTCCATAACGATCTTGGCTCGACGGAATTCTTTTTCCGTAATTGGCTGCAACATCTTCTCCGCTTGATGTAATTGCATTCCATCCGGCCCTGCCATGGCTCATAATGTCCAAAGCCTTAAATTGTCTGGCTAGATTAAAGGGTTCATTAAAAGTGGTTGATCCGGTAGCGACCAATCCAATATATTGAGTTTCTCTGGCCACTGCGGCGAGGGTCATCATCACATCAAGATTGAAAACGGGAGATTCAGTTTCAATATCTGTCATAACTGCACCGGGACCATCCGGCAAAAATATAAATTGAAATTTTCCACGCTCTGCAGCCTGAGCCTGCTTTACACGAATATCAAAACTCGTATAGCTTTCGGGATCAACTCCCGGCATACGCCAAGCCCCCGATTGAGATCCGTATCCATTTCCAAGATGAAGTCCAATAAGCATTTTTCCTGCGGCATTCATAAATGAATATTTTGATTAATTATATTGCAAAATTAAACAAAATCACTTTCCTTTGTATAGCTCTTTCCTAAAGGAAAGCGAAATAAATAATTTATCATGCCGAAAAAGAAACCTTATTGTGAGTGCCTAAATACCGTTAAGCCAGTACGGGACACACTTGAAGTAATTAATGGAAAATGGAAATTATCCATCATTATTTCTGTAGGTGTAGGAAACAGCCGATTTACTGAAATTCAAGAGAGCATTCCAGGATTAACTCCCAAAGTACTTTCAAAAGAACTTAAGGAACTTGAACAGCACCAGCTGATCAAACGGATTATAACGAACGATTATCCTGTCAAAATATCATATTGCTTAGAACCCTATGCAGATACCTTGACCCCTATCATATACGCTATGAAAGATTGGGGATTAAACCATAAGAAGAAAATTTTTCAAGAAAGATAATATTGCAGAAATTTAATTACTTAGCTAATTCTTATGTTTACAAAATGTAGCTACATTTATTTTTGGCCTTTAGGTGAATATAAAATTATCTGAATAAATTTTATGCTAAAATCATGTATAAGCTGCGTAAACTTTACTTCAATCCCCAACAGGACATCTAAACCAAATTACCAAAACCACTGGAAGACAAACAACTACATATAATAAGCCAATTTCTTCAAATCATCCAAAAAAAATGTTGAAATTTGTCCTGTCGGGGTCACAAAGCCAAATGGCGCCATTTGAAGACAATTGGCGCCTTTTTTTTATTTAACCCTTATCAATAAATGAGTTTGACTCGTTTTTGCTTTATTTTCTTCATAAATAAACAAACTTCAGAAAAACAGTATTTATATGAAAAACAAGATAAATTTAATTTTAGCATTCGATAACTTAACAGGATTCAAACACCAAGAATAGAGCTGAATTAAGTTTTACATTTTCCTAATTTGATAAGTTCCTGTCTTCCCTTATCAATCTTTTTCAAGAAAAAAAGCCAGCAGTCTATACACGCTGCCAGCTTTAAAAATAATCATAATTTTAAAAAAAAATCTTCTCTCTCTTCTTACATCTTTTCAATACTAGGAGGTATCAATTTATACATCACGGGCGTTACAATTCGTGATAATATTGTAGAACTGATTAAACCGCCAATTAACACAATTGCCAATGGTGCAATCAAAGGATTTGAGTTTAATGCAATCGGAATTAAACCACAAATTGCAGTAATTGAAGTCAGTACTACAGGCAGAAAACGCGTTTCTCCTGCAATTGCAATAGCTTCATCAATCGAATATCCTTCCTGTCTTAGCTGATTGGTAAAATCTACCAGCAGCAAAGAGTTCTTTACCTGAATTCCCGAAAGACCAATAAAACCGATTATAGCAACCAAAGACATAGGGCTTCCATTGAGAAGCAATAATAACACGCCACCTAAAATCCCAAGCGGAATAATAGATAATACAATAATAATTCCTTTAAAAGTTTTAAACTGCAGCAGTAAAACCGCCACAAACAAAAAGGTACTCAAAATAATTACGGCCAAAAAATTACCGCCCAGCGCATCGCCTTCGGATTCTTTTTCACCTGATAATTTATAGTAATATCCTTTTGGCATTTTCAATTGATCCAGTTTTGGAACTATGTGTGTCAATAAATCATTGGCATAATACCCTTTTGCCGATAAAGCGGTTACTTTTGAAAAGCGTGATTTATTAAAATGGTTAATCGCCGTTGGAGAAGTTTCAAACGAAATTTCAGCAATCTGGTTTAGGGCAATCGGAGTTCCCTGAAGGTTATTTACGTACAAGTTTTTCAAAGCGTCAAGGTTCGAAAATTTATCTCGGGGCAATGTCAGCGTAACATTTCTGGCATCTCCCCTATCATCTATATAATCGCCAACAGTTAATCCTGCTACCGAAAGACGGATTACCTTATCTACATCGCTTGTCAATACTCCCAGTGTTCTGGCTTTTTCTTTATTTATTTTAACTTTAAGATCTGTTTTATACGTATTCAGTTCATTGTTGATATACACGGTTCCTTCCTGATTTCTAAGAATAGTCTCTACCTGTGAAGAAAGCTTACGTAACACTTCCTGATCTTCACCAAATAATCTTACGACAATATTAGCTTCTAATGGTGTTCCCTGTTCAAAATCTTTGACCTCCACTTTTGCGTAAGGCATCGTTTTAAATTTATTTCGAAGTTCTTCAATCAAAGCTGTTTTCTCTGATGGCTTAGCTTCATCTTCGAGCTGGACAAAAATCTGCGCAAAATCGGGTTTTCTGTCCTGGGGATGCACATTGTAATAAATCTGCGGATTTCCTTTACCAACGTTCGAAGTGTAATACACAATTTCCTTATGATTTTTAAGCTCTGCTTCTACAATTTTGGTCACACGGTCACTTTCTGAAATATTGGCCTGAAGGGGCATTTTTATATTGATGAGAAACATCGGTTTTTCTGAAGTTGGAAATAATTTAAAACCCGTTACTTTAAACAATCCAAAAGCAGTGATGCTTAAAACTATAGAAATAGCAATAGTTGTTCTAGGATATTTTAATGCTTTGGGCATAATATCACGATACGCTCTGGTCAGGAATTTTTGCAGATACTGAAGAAAAATATTTCCTCCCGCATGATCGTGCGTTTTTAAAAATCGGCTTCCTAAAAACGGCACCAAAGTCAAAGCGACAATCATCGATGCCAGTACACTGGTAATAACTGCCATTGGAAGACTTCTGATAAATTCTCCCGAAACATCCGGCAGGAAAGCCAGCGGTAAAAATGCAATTATAAGTGTTGCAGTACAGCCTACAACGGCAATTCCGATTTGTTTGGTGCCTTTAAGGACTGCATCCATTTTAGAATGTCCTTCCCGCAGCCATCGCTCTATGTTTTCGACTACCACAATACTGTCATCCACCAACAATCCTAAAGCTACCACAAGACCAACAATACTCAACTGATTTAAAGAAAAGCCAAAAGCATTCATTGCAATTAATCCCAATGCGAGGGATAACGGAATGGAAATCATCACAATTCCCGAAGCTCTTAAACCTAATGGAAGTAATGTCACAATTACCAAAACAATTGCCAGCGTAAAATCAAAACCTAAATGTCCCAAACGCTGCGATACCATATTCGCCTGATCGAAGTTTTTTACTAATTTGATGTTTGAGGGTAATTCTTTAGAAAATTCATCTACAATTGGCAGGAATTCTTTCTGCACATCTGTAATGTTTACATTGTCTTTCATACCTGCTGTAACCAGTACACATCGGTGTCCGTTGATGCGGGTAATATGATCGACAACCTGCGACTTGTAGCCTACTTCGGCTACATCTTTCATATAGATTATTTTACCGTTAGCATTGTAAATTACTGTATTGGATACATCGTCCGCATTTTTAAATTTACCGCTGGTTTTTACATTAAATACTTTACTGCCTAAATCAATGCTTCCTCCTGGAATATCGGCCGCTTCGCTCTGCAGGCTTGCCATGACTACATTTAACGGAATTTTTAATTGGGCCAACTTTTCAAGCTGTAAATCAATACGAATTTCCTGCTCGGGAATTCCAGCATATTTTACATCTTTCAGATTGGTAATTTTCTCAATTTTAGATTTAAGTTTATCCGCTTCATCACGAAGTTTTTTGTCTGATGCATTTTCTGAAACCAACGCTATCTGAAGGATTTTCACATCAGAAGAAGCAATTTTTTCGGTTTTTATCTGATAAATATCTTTTGGAAGTTCGCTGTTTTTAAGGGCATTCATTTCCGTAGAAATCTCCTGATATTTATTATCAACATCTACTCCGTATTTAAATTTTACCTGAAAAGCAGCAACACCGTCTTCTACTGTGGTTAATATTTTTTCGATGTTTTCGAGTCCGTAAATTTTATTCTCGATTGGTTTTACAACCTGCTCCTCCATATCCTTCGGACTTGTCCCGGGATAAATTACCGTAATTAAATATTGCGGCGGATGCGTTGAAGGATCTTCCGCCCTGGGCATGGTAAACAGCGTAAGATACCCTACCACAGCAACCAGCAGAAAGATAATCAGTGTAAACTGATAATTTTTAACAGCAAAGTTTGTTATTTTCATAATACTGATTATTTAATGATCTTGATAGTTGATTGTTCGTTGAGATAAGCACTGTTGGAGATCACAATCTGATCTGTTTTCTGAAGACCTTCTTTTATGAATACTTTATTGTTCTCAAATTTATTAATGGTCACGGACTGGCGTTTTACTTTGTTGTTTTCCACGATAAAAACAAACGCTTTGTTTCCGTCAGCTTCAATAAGTGAATTGTACGGAATGATGATGAAATCTTCTGATTGTTCTGCCTTTATTTCGGCTTTTCCAAACATTCCCACCGCTGGTTTACTTTTTTTAAGGCTCAGTTTTAATTCGACTTGAAAGGAGCCCAATGCCGCATCTGCCGCCTGCGATTTTCTAAAAATAAAGGCATCGAATTTTTCATCAGGATAACCGTCAAGCGTCACAGTGGCTTTATGCCCTACTTTTACCGCGGCCCATTCTTTGTCTGTCAACCCTACTTTTAGCAGATAATTATTGTTCTGGCTGGTTTCATTTATAGCTAGAATTGGCGATCCTGCGCCAACTACTTCTCCTTCGTTTGCTATTTTTTTCGAAACAAAACCATCTGCCGCAGCATAAATTTTAGAATAACGTGCATTAAAAGCCACTGCATCTTTCTGCTTTTTAGCAATGTCAAGACCCGTTTTTGTATTCTGAAGCTGTTCTAATGTATACACACTGTCTTTGTACAAATTGCTTGCTCGTTTATAATCACGCTCGTACTTTTTGAGATTCAAATCGGTTTGGTTCAATCCTGCATTTATCTCTGTTTCGTCTAATGATGCCAGAAGCTGGCCTTTCTTAAAAAACTGGCCTTCTTCAACATAAATACGACTGATGATCCCTCCTATTTTAAATCCGTAATTGGCCTGATTTTCTGTTGTTACTAAACCTGATGCGCTTATGGTATTGTTAAGAGCAAAAGATTCGACCGGAGCTGTTTTAATCGGGATGACATCTGCGCTTTCAAAGGGCGAATTTTCCTTTTTTTCTTCTTTACAGGCGTAAAAAAGCGTTAAAGCAAGCAATAAACCCAACCCTTTTTTGGAGACTGCGATATGTTTTTTTAGATATTTGTGAATCGTTAATTTCATGTTTTTTGTTTTTAGTTAAAAGTAAAAGTGGCGTTGGCTCTTTCTAATTCTGCAAAAGCAATCCAGGAGTTATAAAGCGAAATATTAGTGTTAAGCTGCGCATTCACCCATTGGTTCTGTGCATCAAGCAGTTCTATATAAATCGCCTGACCTTCTTTATACAACTTAGTAATGTCGTCATTATACTTTTTGGCCGACTGTTTTTGATTTTTATCAGCATAAAATTGCTCTAAAGCCGATTTTAGATTGTTCTGTGAAACCTGAAACTGAAGCAGTAACTGCTGTTTTACATTATCAGTTTGTGAAATGATTTTTTTACTGTCTTCTTCAACTTGTTTCAGCTTCCATTTGTTTTTGTTTCCCGAAAAGATATTCCACTCCAGCCCCACTCCGGCAAAATAGTAGCGTGAGTTTTTTTCTGCTTCAAAATCAAAATCCTGAATTCCGAAATCGGCAAAGCCATTTACTTTTGGCAGCCAGTATGAGCTGGTCAACTTGCTTACATTTTCGTTTATTTCTTTTGCCTGAGTGAGCTTTTGCAACTCCTCTCTATTTTGGGTATTTTCTGAAAGTACTTCTATTGGCGGTGCTTCACTCTGATCAGTTTCTATTGCGGTATCAAGTTTTTGATTCAATAAAAAATTAAAATACGATCTTGCATTATTACTGGTTTGTCGGGCGGTTTCTAAATTGGCCTGAATGCGGATCACCTCATTATCACTTCGTAAAACGGCAGTCCGGTTTATTTTTTCATTTTTAAATAAAGCCTGATTTACCCTTTGGTTTTCTTTAACCAAAGCCAGGGCATCTTCATAAATCTTAATTCCTTCAACCGATTGCAGGTATTTGTAATAGGCAATTTTAATTTCCTTTACTAACTCTCTTTGATAGATTTCGAGTTCTATTTTTTGAAGCGTCGTTTGCTGGGTTTTTATTCTTTTATTATAAATAATTTCAAAATTCAGCAATGGCATCGTGGTATGAATTTTAGCATCATAAAAATTATCCGGATTTATCAAGACCGACTGATTTTCTAACATTGGAAAAGCGTTAGAATTGGTAATCTGATTTAAAGTACTATACACCGGATTCAGCATATCTCCAATTGGAATATCGATTGTCCTTCCGCCTTCAGCTTTGGTGTAACTTCCATTTAGGGAAACTGTTGGATAAAATAAAGCTCGTGCTTCTTTTAAGGCATACATGCTTTTATTAATATCAAAATTATGCTGCCTTATTACTTCGTTATTTTTTAAGCCGGTCTGTATATAAGTTTCCAGCTTGTTCTGTGCATACCCTAAATATCCTAGACAGAGTATTGCAAAAGTTAGTTTAATTTTCATTTATTATACATTGTTTATTATTTGAACATCGTTCATTTTTTTGAGCAAAAAAATTTTTAAAGCTTTTCTATCATTTTTAAATATTCATTGTATCCGTCATACAAAATGGTATCCGGATTCATAAAATTTACATTTTTAATTCTCTGGTGAATTTCCAGACAGCACATACCATGTACCAAACTCCAAACCATAAATGCCAGCGGCTCTACACTATGGCCTTTAAAATAACCTTTGTTAATACATTCTTCAATAGTTTTTTTAACTAATCCAAATGCTGTACATCCTTCGTCCCAATCTTCATTCTCGGAGTCTTTCAGGAATTCTATTGGAGCTTTTAGATTAAACATCAAATCGTACATTTCAGAATTTTCGATGGCAAATTTGATATACGTTAATCCCATTTTCTTTAATCTTTCCTTCGGATCTTCTATAGTATATAACTCCATAAAATAACTATCTAATTCCTGAAAACCTATTGTATGAAGATCATGGAGAATATCATTTTTATCTTTAAAATAAACATAAACAGTACCTACACTGTAGTTAATTTCTTCAGCAATGTTTCTTATGGTAGTATGTTCGATTCCTTTTTCAACAAAAAGCTTTTTAGCACCTTTTAATATAAGGGCTTTTAAAGCTTCTTTTTCTTTTGCTTTTCTATCAATTGTACTCATACTTATTTTATTCAAGGCTTACTAAGGACAAAGATATAAAATAAAATGAACGCTGTTCATTTTTTATTCAGTTAAATATTTTTATACAAATTAAGATTGCAATCTGGCCGTAATACCTTTATGATTCAATAACTTGTAAGCTAACTTTGGTAAAAATCTATTTAACAGATAAATCGCTTTTGTATCGCCAACACGAATAGTGTACGTATTGTTTTTTAATCCTTTTATTAAAGCATCAATTAGCACATCTGGTGTTATCGATTTACCTTCCATTCCCTCAGACATATTTGTTTTTACCAACGGCGGCAATAATTCAAATATTTTTATTCTGCTTCCAATTATCTGTAAATGATCTCGTAATGCTTCTGTATAAAAACGTACCGCAGCTTTTGATGCTGAATAAGTCGGTACAAGATTAGACGGCGTGTAACTCAATATCGATGATGTATTGATAATAGCTGCTTCTTTTCTGCTTTTAAGCATATCCAGAAAAAGATCATTTAAGAGAATAACTCCTAAGTAGTTAGTATTAATTTCTATGGCAGCTTTTTCAAAATGTTTTGAATTACTGAAACCTAAATTATCCTGGCCATTCATAATTCCGGCATTGTTATAAAGTATATCGATACCACCTATTTCATTAATTTGATTGTACAAAGCAACCGCAGCTTCCTGGCTGGACGCATCACTTTTAATGGTCGTAATGGATGGATGCATTTTTTTGGCAAGATCTAATTTTTTCTGATCTCTTCCTGTAATAATTACCTTAGCGCCTTCTGTAATAAATTGTTTTGCAGCCTCTAATCCGATTCCGGCAGAGCCGCCTGTAATCAAAATTGTCTTACCTTTTAATTCCATAATTTTTCTATTTAGTTTATTATTTCTATATTTGCTTGCAAAATGCAAGTGCAAATATAAATACATTTACTTGCAAAAAACAAGTGGTTTTAAATTTATTTTATGAAAACTCAAAAAAAGAGATCAGACTGCCCGGTAAGTTTTTCACTTGAAGCCTTTGGTGACAAGTGGTCGCTGTTGATTGTTAGAGATTTAATGCTTAAAAAAAAATGCACCTATGGCGAATTGGCAAAATCTGATGAGAAGATCGCAACTAACATTTTGGCTGCCCGGCTGCTTTCGTTAGAAGAAAACGGAATTATTCAGAAACTGGAGCATCCCGACAGCAAAGCCAAAGTATTGTATCAATTGACACAGAAAGGAGTGGATTTAATTCCAATAATTGTTGAAATTAATCTTTGGGCAGAAAAGTATACCGACATTCCTGAAAAAAGAAAGGAATTGCTGGCACAGATGAATGCTGATAAGGAAGGATTTATTAAAAATGCTTTAAAAGAACTTGAATTAAATCTATAGTATATATTACATAGCTGCTGCTTTTTTTGCCACAATAAATTTGGGCTGGAATGTGCATGACAGAAGACGCCCTCGCAGGTGTAGAACTGCCTCCAATTTTGTTACACAAGCTAAGGCGGTTTTAATAAAAGAGGTTAGCGATTTGTTTTTTGAAGCTGCATTTTCCTTCAATCCCCAACAGGACATCTAAACCAAATTCATTAAGCCACTGGGAGACAAGCGACTACATATAATAAGCCAATTCTTCAAATCATCCAAAAAAATGTTGAAATTTGTCCCGTCGGGGTCAAAACAAGCCAAATGGCGCCAATTGAAGACAATTGGCGCCATTTTTTCATTTAGCTATTAAATAGACTAACTTTTATCCATTTGTGTTTTTATTTTATTTTTTTAGTATGACAGTGAATAAAGAAGCAAAATGCAAAAAAATACATATTTACATGTAGAATAAAACAAACTTAAAATTTAGTGTGTTATAACATAATGAGATACGGATATTTATTTTTTATTTAATTTGATATTAGTACGCTCAACGGAATTTCCAGACTGCTTTTAGTTATGCCCATGACCACTACTGTACGGAAACGTTTGATGTTTTTATTTCCGAAGAAGATTCTGCGGGTAAGGCTTTCGTAATAGCTCATTGAAGGCACAACAATTACCAGAAAAAAATCCGATTCACCTGTTACATAGTAGCATTGCTGTATTTCCGGAACTGATTTGAATATTTTCTTAAATTCATCAACAACTTCAATTTTTTCGCTATCCAAGAAAACTTCCACAAGTATAGTGACGTTACTGCCTATTTTTTCTCTGTCAATAACAGAAAAATCATTTTGGATAATGCCGAGCTCTCGCATTTTTTTTATCCGGCGCTGTACCGCTGCTGCAGACAGCCCTATCTGTTCACCAATATCCCTTTGAGGTGTGAGATTATTTCTCTGAATAATTTCTAAAATTTAATGGTCTAAAGCATCTAACATTTCCAAATAGATTTTAATGAAACAAAATTGCAAATTAGCGCATAAATATAAGATAAAATCAAGTGTATTTCGAACTAATTTTGCAAGCTAAATAATTATAAAATGAAAAATAAAATTAAAAAGGGATTTTTTTTAGGGATAATAGCTGCGGCTTTCTGGGGAGTAGGCGGAACTTTGGGGCAGTATTTATTTCAGGAAAAAAATATAAATGTAGAATGGCTAATTACAGTTAGACTGCTTATTTCAGGAAGCGGCCTTTTAATCCTGGCTCACGTAACCGGCAGTAATATTTTTTCTATATTGAGTAATAAAAAAGATCTCATTCAATTACTAGTTTTCAGCATAATTGGTATGCTTGGTGTCCAGTATACCTATTTTGCAGCTATAAAGCACTCTAATGCAGCAACAGTACTACAGTTTGCTGGTCCGATATTAATTGCAGTATATTTAGCTCTTAAATACAGAAGATTTCCAACTAATCTGGAATTTACAGCAATACTATTGGCTCTAACCGGAACTTTCCTTTTAGTAACTCATGGAAGAATTGATACTCTTTCAATTTCTATTACTGCACTATTTTTGGGTATCGCTTCGGCAGTGACTTTAGCCATTTATACATTGCAGCCAAAAAATCTGCTCGCTAAATATAACTCTGCAGCTGTTATTGGCTGGGGAATGCTTATCGGCGGAGTAGCATTTAGTTTTATAAAAGCCCCCTGGCAGGCAGAAGGAATTTGGGATATCTATACCTTGTCAACAGTGGCTTTTATAATCATTTTCGGAACTTTAATAGCATTCTATTCCTATCTAAATGCAGTTAAATTGATAGGGGGACAAAAAACAAGTTTACTTGCTTCAGCCGAACCGCTTGTTGCAGTTATCTTATCGGTTATCTGGCTGAAAACACCCTTTACTTATGTTGACTGGATAGGCACAATCTGTATTATCTCCACTGTGTTTCTCCTCACAGGAAAAAGCGATAGCGGATATTAACCGGTAAATTAAATCCGTACATCCAGATAACATATTACAACTGACAGCACTTAATTATGCCACAAAAAACTTAAGCAGTTTTTAAAGATAATTTAAGTCAAAGCATTATGGCTAAATCTGGCTGGAACTTCCTGCTGTTCTGCCGCAAATAATTAACGAGTAGCCGCGATATATCTATATGGAAAGTGACAGTACACTTAAAACCTCGCCGGCAGGACTTAAAACTTCGAATTCAGTATCAACAAATCCTACAGAATAATATAATTTACTTGCAGATATATTATTCTTATGCACTGATAGCAAAACTTCATTTACATTACTAAAATATTGTGCTACAAAGCCTCTAAGCTGCAACATGGATCTTTTTCCTATTCCTTTACCTTGCGTATTGGGATTAACAGAAAGTGATCTTAAAAGAATTGCCGAATCATTATTTTTTAATTCTAATTTATCATTGCCGAAATCTAAAATAAAAAAACCAGCTGGAGCTTTATCTTCTAAAATCGTCACAATAGTTTTATTTCGATCTTCCAGATCATTTCTTTCATTTATACAATAGTCAATAGTATAAGTAAACTTTGACTGTTCTTCATTTAAGGCATAATTTAAATCAGAATAATGATTTTCTTTATACATTTCCAATTCTACCATATTTTAAATTGTTTTAAACAAAGTTAAATTTAAATATAATAATTGCTCAAAGAATATTATAAGTTGAAAATAAATGGATACCTATTTATTAGAGCCCGGGCTTTTTAAAGTAAAATAGATCTGTATGATTTTCAACGACAACTCGCTTTATGGAGTGGAAACCTTTTTTGCCACATAAACTTAAGGCGGTTTTGTAAAAAAGAAGCTCACATAAAAAACTATTAAATTGAATATTCCGCTTTAATCAAAAATTATGGTTGAATCTCCTTTTCCCATGATAACTTTACTTGTCAGACCGATAAATATTCCGTGTCCAACAATTCCATTAATATCATTTAACTTTTTAGATAAAGAAGCAGGATCAGAAATGATGCCAAAATCAGCATCTATAATATTGTTTGCCTGATCTGTTTTAAATGGTCTATCTCCTTCCATCCTAATTTTTCCAATACCATTTAATATTTTAATTTGACTTAAAATATAATTTGAAGCAAATGGAATTACTTCAATTGGGACTTTGAATTTTCCTATTTGTTTTACTTCTTTTGATGAATCCGCTATTATAATTTCTTGTTTTGTTAATGAGGCTACAATTTTTTCTCTAAGCAATGCACCCCCACCGCCTTTGATTAAAATTAAGTCAGAGGTAAATTCATCTGCTCCATCAATTGTAATATCTATTGAATTTATCAAATTAATATCAATCAAAGGAATATTTAAAGCCTCAGCAAGTTCTTTAGTTTTATTAGAAGTTGGTACCGCTTTTATTTTTAGGCCATTGCTGACAAGTTTTGCAATTTCTCTTATTGCATAAACAGAGCTTGAACCTGTACCTAATCCCACAATCATATTATCAGTTAGTAATTTAACTGCTTCTTTTGCCGCAAACTCTTTTTCTTGTTCTAAATTCATGGTTTATAAAATTTGTGAATCTTCAATTAAAAGTAGTAGTAGTAAATTCTATTACAAATTTATTTTTTAATAAATTCTGTTCTTATCCAATACACTAATATTAATTTATGTTTCCAATTTGTCATTAAAAAATACTGGAGTTTTTTAACCTAAAAACTACTTAAAAGGACACCTTCTTCATTTCAACGATTCATTTTGCCTGTTTACCTAAAATCATACTTTTTAAAGAAGTTTTCTAAAGACCTTTACATAAGAAAACAAAGCATTACTGCTTATAAATTAAAAACTTACGATTATGAAAGCAACCATTGGTATTACAGAAAAAAACACAAACGCTGTTTCTAATGAATTAGCAAAACTGTTAGCAGATGAATTTGTACTTTACACCAAAACCAGAAATGCACACTGGAATGTTACAGGCGATAATTTTCATGCGAATCACATCTTCTTTGAAAATCAGTACAAACAACTAGATGAAATCATTGACAGCGTTGCTGAACGTATGCGCAAAATTGGCCACTACGCACCTGCAACCTTAAAATCTTATATTGAACTGACGCATCTTACAGAATACAGTGAAAGAACAAACGATGGTTTAGGATTTATGAAAGATCTATTGCAAGACCATGAAAGCATCATTGAATTTATTCGTGGCAACATTACTCCTTTTGCCGATGATTACAAAGATTATGGTTCAAGCGATTTTATTACTGGTTTAATAGAAATTCATGAAGAAATGGCATGGATGATACGCTCTTACTTTAGATAAAATAACAAGGAATAAGTATATTTGTCTAAACCAAAACCAAATACCATGAAAGCGTTAATTGTTGATGACAATGATATTGCAAGAACTACTTTATCTCATTTGGCGAAACAAATTCCGAATCTTACTGTTGTAAACGAATATTCTAACGCCATTGAAGCGTATCATCATTTACAGGAAAATCAGGTAGATTTAATTTTTTTGGATATTGAAATGCCCGAGATGACAGGAATTGAGCTGACAAAAAATCTCGCAGGGAAAGATATCATCATCATTTTTACCTCTTCTAAAAAAGAATATGCGCTGGAGGCATTTGAATTGAATATCGCAGATTATATTCTAAAACCGGTTACTCCTGCCCGATTTTTACAGGCAGTAAGTAAAGCACAGTCTATCAGTGAGAGCAGAAAAGAAAATATACAATTTGGTAAAGAAGAATTTTTATTCGTTAGAGATTCTAATATTACCAGACGACTAAAACTAGATGATATTTTTTATGCTGAAGCAATGGGAGATTATGTAAAGTTTTACACCAAAGAAAAAATGTTTGCCATTCACGGCAAAATGAAAACTGCCGAAGAACGTCTGCCAAAAGATGATTTCATTAGAGTACATCGTTCTTATATTGTTTCTATTGGTAAAATTGACACTTTACAAGACGGAGGTATTATGATTAACAAAAAATTTATTCCTGTTGCAGATGCTTACAGAAAAGCACTTAACACTAGAATGAATGTATTCTAAATGTCTTTTTTCTGCTGCGTAAACTAGAATGCTATCTTATTGAATTAAGATCATACAATTTCATTTACACTTATTTATATGATAAATACGTCTACCGTAATGGGTAACAAACGCTTTAGTTATTTTATAATCAGCAGTTTTATTTTATGCAGTATATTATTGATTGCTGTACAAATTAATTCGGCTCAAAATACTAAAGAACTCATACGAAATAATAATACCCTTTTAAATGAATTGCGTTCCAGCAATCATTTAAGAGAAATTGACCGCGATATTTTGGGGGTTGAAAGCAGAATCCGAGCTTCGATCGCTACTAATGACACTACACATTTAGAAGGAATCGATCAAAAGATCAGGCAGATTAGAAATTTTCTCGATTCCCTTTCTGTAGATAATGCCGATCCTGAAGAGGAAAAGTTAATACAAAGACTCGGAGTTTTGGCTCAGGATAAAATGGTAACGAAAGGAAAATTGCTCCACCGTTACGATTCTTTAGGCAATATGGATGATGAGAGCTCCATTGCCAATCCTAAAGCCAGAATAATTTCTAATGAGATTACCGATATTACAGCTAAAATTTACCATAAGCGTCAATTGCGTATGGTTGAACTGCGAAATCTAAGTCTGGAAATGGGTCGAAGAGCAAAACTTTATGACATCTCTTTATTAGTTTTACTAGTTTTGAGTGGTGCCGTGATAGGGTATCATATTATGCGCCAATTTAGAAGACAACATTTTCTGATCAAAGAATTGGATATTGCAGAAAAAAAAGCATCCATCGCTGCTCAGACCAAAGAAAATTTTCTGGCTAATATGAGTCATGAAATCAGAACGCCGCTTAGCGGTATTTTAGGTTTCACCAATTTATTACAGAAAAGGCCTTTGGATGAAACTTCCGCAGAATTTGTGAATTCTATTCAGCGTTCGGGCGAAAATTTAATGACCATTATTAATGACATACTCGATTTATCTAAAATTGAGGCTGGAATGATGCGCATTACGCCTGGAATATTCAGCATCAACGGATTATTGGATTCGGTTGAAACGCTTTTTTCAGAACGTGTAAAAGAAAAAAAATTAACCATCTCCAGTAAAGTCGATACTTCGATTCCTGATACTTTAATTGGTGATGCCACCAGATTAACTCAAATATTGGTAAACCTCATTGGAAATGCCATAAAATTTACCCATCAGGGATCTGTAAGCATTGAGGTCTATAACAAACTACAACATGAAGACAAGGTCATTGTAGGCTTTAAAATTACGGACACGGGAATTGGAATTGATAAAGAAAAGCTAAATGAAGTCTTTGAAAGATTCAATCAAGGTGAAGATTCTACCACTCGAAATTACGGTGGGACTGGCCTAGGATTATCAATAGTAAAAAAACTGATTTTATTGCAAAACGGTGATATTGAAGTAAAAAGTGAACAAGGAAAAGGAACAACCTTTAGCTTTTATATTCCGTATGATATTGCTAAAGAACAGCTCACTTCTAAACCTATTGCCAATATTAACCACTTTAAAGATATCTCAAATACTGCTTTGAGAGTTTTAGTTGTAGATGACAACGCGATCAATCAGAGTTTAATGAAACATTTGCTTTCTCAATGGAATGTTGATTTTGAAATGGCTTCTAACGGTTTGGAAGCAGTAGAATATTTAAGCAAAAAAGATTGTGATCTGGTATTAATGGATTTACAGATGCCTCAAATGGATGGATATACGGCTGTGCAGCAAATTAGAGAAATCTTAAAACTGGATATTCCCATAATTGCCATGACAGCACATGCACTACCTGGCGAAAGAGAAAGATGTTTGAGCCGAGGAATGAACGAATACATTTCAAAACCTATAAAAGAAGAAGAACTTTTTAAACTGATTGCTGCTTTTGGACTAAAAGAATCAAATTCCGAAGAAACAAACGCTATACAATCTGATCCTGTTTTTCAACATATAGATCTTTCGTATATGCAATCTGTAAGCGCTGGCAATAAAGCTTTTGAACAAACTGTGACCAAACAGTTTATTGAGAATGTGCCACTACATTTGGAACAGCTTATGACGGCTTATCAAAATCAAGATTTTAAAATGGTGAAACTTAGAGCACATGACTTACAATCAAGTGCTGCTATAATGGGACTATTGCCTTTTTTAGAAGAAAAACTAGATATTCTTGAATTGGCTGCAGAACAAAATGCAACTTTACAGCAGATTTTAAATGATGTCGAAAAGATTCTAAACTCGTCACTCTTAGAGGCTAAAGTTTTTTTAGAATCACTATAAAATAAATAAGACAAGAGCTCGTTTTATATTCAAGAAAAACCATCTTACTACATATTATTCAATTGAAAGACTGTCTGTAAAAGGCGGTCTTTTTTGTTTTTTTTCATTTTAAAATATAGCTGTATAAAATGCCCATTTAAATAATCATACATTCATGATTACAGGCGTAATTATCGTTGTGTTCCAGTGGTTGAAACAACTGGCTATGTTTACCCATATTGAGATGATTTTTCGTTCCAATTTTAAAACATAGCCCGAGGTTTCAACCTCGGGAAACGCATTAAATACAGATCTATGATAACAACAAACGATTGATTTCGCTCTTTAAACGAGTGTTTTTGCCCATTCGATGAATAGTGGAATGCTACACAAATATAAGGCAGTAAATTTACTTCAGTTAAACATTTAAAACCAAGAAATCATGGAAATCATCCAAACCAAAGAAAACGCATTATCACACTCAGCAGTTACCGCAGTTATTAATGCTCCTATTGAAAAAGTAAATATTGCAGACTGGCTTTTAAACCTTCCGGATGCAGAATACCAACGTTGCTCAATTCAGCATATTGGTGCAGGAATTACCAGCACATACGAGGGCGAACCCATGTCTATTAATGTAGAAACAATTGGCGATGCTTTAATGGTACAGCATTATGTGGCAACAGTTCATCGTCCAGATTATTGCCGTATGTTGTCTATTTCAGATTCTATTACTAAAAATGGACGTACTAAAGTCCAGGTTTTATGGGAACTTAAAGTAACTAAAATTGATGAAAATACTTGCCTTTACACCAATGAGATTCATGCAACTGCAACACCAGAAATGTTTGAATACTTAAAAGAACACGGAGTAGATCTAGCTAGCGCTGCTGCTTCAAGACAAGCTGCTTCTGATGCACACAATCATGAAGAAACTCCAAATTTTGCTAAAAGTATAGAAAACAAAGCATTAACTGGCAAATACAATCAGCCTTTTTAATAGTATAGAAATCGAGCGCACCAATGTGCGCTCTTATTATTTTGAGTATTATGAAAAATAATTTGTTTGAAATACTAATCGGTTCTTGGACATTAGTTGAATTGATTGAAGTACCTTTAGGGGAAGGAAAAATTACAAATCCGATGGGAACC
Organism: Flavobacterium sp. KACC 22758; assembly: GCF_028736135.1. Lineage (NCBI taxonomy): Bacteria > Pseudomonadati > Bacteroidota > Flavobacteriia > Flavobacteriales > Flavobacteriaceae > Flavobacterium > Flavobacterium sp. KACC 22758. Next base: position 2,583,070 of record NZ_CP117878.1, on the reverse strand, counting down.
AAACCAAAAGGCATTATTATTTATAACAGTGACGGCTATATGTCGGCACAAATAATGAATACTGATTTTGAACATTCTGACACAAAAGACAGTCCTCCTTATCTCGCCTATTCTGGTCCCTTCAAAACTGATGATGAAAAACAAATAGTCAGCCATACCATGTCTGTTTCACTTTTTGAAAATTGGAGAAATGAGACACAAAACAGAAAAGTTCTTTTTAAAGATGGATTGCTTCATTTAGAAACAGAGAAACCATTTATAAGCAATTCACGTTTGGTCATTCATAAACTCACTTGGAAAAGAACAGAACAATTAAACAAAAAACATTAATCGCAAACCAAATGAAAGCAATAGTTATAACTCAATTTGGAGCTCCAGATGTACTTAAACTGCAGGATTATCCAACTCCAGAAGTAAGCGGAGACAAAGTATTAATAGAAGTTAAAGCAGCAGGTTTAAACCGCTCTGATATCTTCCAGCGTGAAGGGAATTATCCTGCACCAGCTGGAGTTTTATCTGAAATTCCAGGTTTGGAAGTTTCTGGAATTGTAGTCGAATGCGGACCAGATGTTACCAATTTAAAAATTGGTGATAAAGTCTGTGCTATTCTTGCTGGCAGTGGTTATGCAGAATATGTAAGCGTTCGGGAAGGTCAATGCCTGCCAATTCCAGCTGGACTGACTTTTGCTGAAGCAGCAAGTTTACCTGAAACAGTTTTTACAGTGTGGTCAAATGTTTTTCAGAGAGGAAACCTAAAATCTGGAGAAACTCTTTTGATTCACGGCGGTAATAGTGGCATTGGCATTACAGGAATCCAGCTTGCCAATTCTCTTGGCATTCATGTAATTGTAACAGTAGGATCTGATGAAAAAGGCCAAAAATGTCTCGATCTTGGCGCTGCTTCTTATATCAATTACAAAACCCAAGATTTTGAAACCGTTTTGCAGGAAGAAGGAGTCGATGTCATCTTAGATATGATTGGCGGTAATTACCTGAGTAAAAATGTAAACATCCTAAAACCCGAAGGCAGATTAGTTCATATTAATGCCGTAAGCGGCAGCCATGTAGATCTGGATATTTGGAAACTAATGATAAAACGTTTAACAATTACCGGAAGTACCTTAAGAAGCCGAGACTATGATTTTAAAAAACAGCTAGCAAAAGAAGTGCAGAAAAACGTTTGGCCATTAATCGAGTCAAAACAATTCAAACCGATTATTTTTAAAACCTTTCCTTTTACCGAAGCTCCTGATGCACATCGATTATTAGAAGATGGCAGTCATACGGGCAAAATTATTTTAGTTCGATAATTAGTCCGAATAAAACTTAAACCTCAAGCAAAAATAAATAGTAATATGGAAAATCAAGGCGCATCTGTTGTTATTACGCACCATATTTTGGATGGAAAAGAACAGGAATATGAAAAATGGCTGGATGAAATTGTTCCCATTACCAAACACTCCAATGGTTTTATCGATTTGCAGATCGTACGGCCAATTCCGCATTTAACGTTTGTTTACACGGTTATCATTCGATTTGACACTATTGAAAGCCTTAAATACTGGATGGAATCGGAAGACCGCAAAATGCTCATTAAAAAAGCGAATCCATTATTCAGAAAAAATGACAACTACCAGATAAAATCAGGTTTGGATTTTCTTTTTAATGCAGAAAACGAAGGAAACAAAGTTCCTGTTCGCTGGAAACAATTTCTTGTAACATGGTCTGCTATTTATCCATTGTCCCTTTTAATTCCTTTATTGGCACTCCCCTTTTTGAGATTTTTGAAAGTACCGTCAAATCATTATTTTGATGGATTAATAATTTCGGGCATCATAGTCTTTTTAATGGTATTTGTTGTAATGCCCAATTATACCAAACTGATCAAAAAATGGCTTTATAAATAATTAAAACTTCCCTCATTATAAAATCAAAAATCACTGTAGTTTGCAGTGATTTTTTTTGGTTTAAACTCTAAAGAAACAAATCCTCTACAATCAGAAAGCTTCAAATTATTCCTAAAGTTTCTCTTACTAAATTCAACGACTCATTTTGCCCATTTAACGAATTCAAACTATACTCAGCATATATCTTCAATAGCTTTACAATAGAATTAAAAACCAATACAATTAATCATCAAAAAGCTATTATTATGACTACCGAATTATTAAGTTTCAAATACGAACTAGAAAAAAAAGAACCACTCACTAATGACGGCGGTACAACAAGAGGAGCTTCCGTAAAAGATTTTCCAGCTTCTATTGGCATTGCAGGAGTTTCCATGCGACTACAGCCGGGAAGTATGCGCGAATTACACTGGCACGCAAATGCAGCAGAATGGGCTTATGTTATTTCTGGAACTGTGCGCACAACAATTATTCATCCAAATGGCAAAAGCTACACTGATAATTTTGAACCAGGCGATGTCTGGTATTTTCCAAAAGGATACGGGCATTCAATCCAAGCAACCGGAACAGAAGAGTGTCATTTTATTTTAATCTTTGATAATGGTAATTTTTCCGAAGATTACACTTTCAGCGTTACCGATTTTGTATCCTGCATGCCACCAGAAATTGTTGCTCAAAACTTGGGAATTACTTTGGAAGAAGTAGCCGCATTACCTCAAAAAGAAGCCTATTTCGCAGCCGGGATTGTTCCTGACGAATTATCGTTTACTGCCGCTTCACGACCTGAAGAATCAGATATCGAATTAACCAACTTACACCGTTATCCCTTGCATTCTCAACAGCCTAGAATAATTCCCGGTGGCGGTTTGCAAAGATTGGTAACAAGCAAAGAATTTCCTATCAGTACCACAATGGCGGGATCTATTATAGAATTACAGCCAGGCGCTTTAAGAGAAATGCATTGGCATCCCAATGCTGATGAATGGCAATATTATATTTCTGGTCAAGCCGAAATGTCTGTTTTCTTAGCAGAAAGCACAGTCGTTACCGAACAATTCAACGCTGGAGATGTCGGTTATGTGCCAATGGGTGCAGGACATTACATTAAAAATACTGGAAATACCGTTTGTAAAATCTTAATTGGATTTAATAGTGGCACCTATCAATCTATTGATTTAAGCGAATGGCTTGCAGGAAATCCAAAAGATGTCGTGGTAACCAATTTTGGTTTGGAAGAAGGCGAAATTGAAAAATTTCCTAAAAACAAACTGTTTATTCAACCGTAATCATAAGTATTATGGATGTCCAAACACAGTTCATAGATTCGTCTGAACAAACTAGATCGCAGGAGAAACTTGCCATATTTTTAGCCTTTATTGCAGGCTTTCTTGATGCTGCCGGTTTCCTAAAATGGAAAGTATATGTCTCTTTTATAAGCGGAAACAGCACACAATTGGGAATCGCATTATCCAGTGGCAAACTAAATGTACTTCTTTCGTCTTTAACGATAATTGGCTCTTTCTTCTTCGGAATATATGCTGGAACCTGCATTTCGTTGTGGAGAGAATCCAAAATTCAGACACTGCCATTTTATATCGTTTCAGGCATATTGATTGTCTATACAATGGCATCCAATTATTATACGATAAACAACGGATTGTCCATACCTATCATTCTTTTTTCAACTGGTGTTATGAATACCATTGTAACGTCTGTTGGAAGTCAAAAAATAAATACCGATTTCGTGACGGGAACTTTGAATAGTCTGGCTAGAAATACAGCAATGTTAAGTCTTTCCCGAAATAAAAACAGTCGGAAGTTTTATAAACTCAATGCTATACGGCTTTTACTATTATGGATTGGCTTTTTGCTAGGGGCATCTGTTGTACCAATTATACTTCCGTTATTCAAAAATTGGACACTTATTTTGCCTGCTGCATTACTACTTGCTTGTGCATTTTTGCTACCGATTACTGACTTTAACCTTAAAAATAAATCTTATGCTGAAGAAAAATGACGTTGCGCCAGATTTTACCTTATTTGCAACACCCGATCAAAAAATCACTTTATCAGAATTTAAAGGAAAAAACGTGATTTTAGCTTTTTATCCTGCCGACTGGAGTCCAGTTTGCAGCGACCAAATGGCACTTTACAACGAAATGCAGAAATACTTCAAGAAATATGATGCTACAATTTTCGGTGTTTCTGTAGATAGTAAATGGTGTCACATGGCCTTTTCTCAATCTAGAAATCTGCATTTTCCTTTACTGGCTGATTTCGAACCAAAAGGAGACACTTCAAAAAAATATGGTGTATACAATGAGAAAGAAGGCGAATGCAATCGTGCCCTCTTTGTAATTGACAAAGAAGGAATTATACAATGGAGTTATCTCTCGCCAATGGCTATAAACCCAGGAGCAGATGGTATTTTGGAAGCTTTAGAAAAACTATAAAACTAATTAATTATGTCACTAAAACCAGCGGTCAGTAAAACTGATCATATACAAGGAAAAAAAGATGCTAGTATAGTAATCGTAGAATACGGAGATTATCAATGTCCCTATTGCGGTGCAGCTTATCCTATTCTTAAAGAAATGATGCAGAAATACGGCAAACAGATAAAATTTGTTTTTAGAAATTTTCCGTTATCAGAAATGCATCAATACGCCCGTCCTGCAGCAATTGTGGCAGAAGCCGCGGCATTGCAGGGAAAGTTCTGGGAAATGCATGACGCCATCTACGAAAATCAGAGACTTCTAAGTGAACCTTTTTTATTAGAATTAGTAGAGAAATTGGAGCTAGATCCACATCAATTCAATGTCGATATTAAAAAATCTGAACTTGCCGCAAAAGTAGATTCTGATTTTGAAAGTGGCATTTTAAGCGGTGTAAATGGCACACCTTCTTTTTTTGTCAATGGTAGAAAATTTAACGCAGGCGCAGAAGATCTCTTGCAACTGATGAGTGAAATCGTGAAATAAATAGTTCAAAAATTAAATCTAAAAATCGAATAGTATGCTCTCAATTAATGAATGAAAGTATATTTTTTGAATCTATTTTTAATTAAATTTACGTAAGAACTTCAATTACAATATCATGGAAATAAATTATACGGAATTAGTTTCCATCAAACACGTAAGTGTCCAAAGAATAGAAAATAACGGAACCTTATCGTTTTTAGATACGCTTTCTGTTGAAGAACCTCTTGAAATCAGGCTTTCTTACGGTTCTAATTCAGAGAGAATTCAAAAGAATATTTCGGTTACCATGCGAACTCCGGGCAATGATATTGATCTTGCGATTGGTTTTCTGTTTACAGAAGGAATTATTACTTCTTTTGAAGATATTCAAGATGCTTTTTCAATAAAAATGAATTGCTTATCACAAAAACAAAACATTGTTCAGGTCGATCTTAAAGAAGGTTTTACTCCAAATTTGATGCAGACAGATCGAAATTTCTACACGACTTCAAGTTGTGGCGTATGCGGAAAAAGTTCTATTCAATCTATAAAAACGGTAAGCCCATTTGGAAATTTGATGAGACCGCAGATCCAGATTCATGCATCTATTTTTTATCAATTACCCAAAAAATTAAGAATTGCTCAAAGCGATTTTGAATCCACTGGCGGTCTTCATGCCTCAGGGCTTTTTAATATTCAAGGCGATTTGATTCTTTTAACTGAAGATGTTGGAAGACATAATGCATTAGACAAATTGATCGGAAGATCTCTTGCAAATCAATCGCTGCCATTAAATGAACATATTTTGCTTCTAAGCGGAAGAGCAAGTTTTGAGCTAATCCAAAAAGCAGCAATGGCGGGAATTTCTATTATTGCTTCTATTGGCGCTCCATCCAGTTTGGCCGTAGAACTAGCGGCAGAGTTTAATATTACACTTTTAGGATTTCTAAAAGAAAATCGATTGAATATATACAACTCATCGGAACAAACCGTAATCGTAACACAATAGCCATTAAACCATAATACAATGAAGAAAGATCCACAACAAAAAACAGATGATTTAACTCATAAATTACCTGATGCAGAAAATCCGTACCAGCTTTCGAAACTTAAATTAACAAAAGTAGAAAAATGGGCTGCCGGCGTTCCTGCGGTTATGGCTGCGGTAAGCGATCTTATAGAAGATAAAACCATTCTAAGAGGCGGAAAAGCTTTATTTAAAATGAATCAAATGGGAGGTTTTGATTGTTCCAGCTGCGCATGGCCAGATCCTGATGATGATCGATCTCCATTGGGCGAATATTGTGAAAACGGAGCAAAAGCTTTAGCTGAAGAAGCTACAACCAAAAAAGTTGATGCTGCTTTCTTTAAAGAAAACTCTGTTTACAGTCTTTCAAAATTAGACGATTACCAAATTGGAAAAATGGGAAGATTGACCGAACCGATGTATTTACCTGCTGGCGGCACACATTATCAACCCATAAGTTGGAATGAAGCTTTTACAAAAATTGCTTCACATTTAAAGGCACTTGAATCTCCAAATGAAGCGGCCTTTTATACTTCGGGAAGAACCAGTAATGAAGCTTCCTTTCTTTATCAGCTTTTTGCAAAAGAATTTGGAACCAACAATATGCCAGATTGTTCCAATATGTGCCACGAAACCTCTGGAACGGCTTTGAAAACTACAATCGGAATTGGAAAAGGAACTGTTACTTTAGAAGATTTTTATGATACCGATGTGATTGTAATAATCGGACAAAATCCAGGAACGAATGCTCCGAGAATGCTGAGCGCTTTAGAAAAAGGCAAAAAAAATGGTGCAAAAATTATTGCGGTTAATCCGTTACCCGAAGCTGGATTAATGGGATTCCATAATCCACAGGCTATAAAAGGGATAATTGGATCAGGCGGAAAACTTACCGATCTTTTTCTTCCGATAAAAATAAACGGCGATATGGCACTTTTAAAAGCTATTGAACTTTTGCTAATTAAATTGGAAAAGAAAAACCCAGGTGAAGTTTTTGATCATGAATTTATTAAAGACAAAACAACTGGTTTTGAAAATTTTGAGAAACAGTTTGAAAATTTAGACTTGGATCATCTTGCCTTTCTATCTGGAGTTCCAAAAGATTTAATTATCGAAGCTGCAGAAATACTGGCTTTCAAAAAAAGAATTATCATTTGCTGGGGAATGGGACTTACCCAGCAGCCAAATGGTGTCGATATGATCCGAGAGATTGTCAATATTTTATTGATTAAAGGAAGTATTGGTAAACCCGGCGCAGGAGTCTGTCCCGTTCGCGGACACAGTAATGTTCAAGGAAACAGAACCATGCTTATTGATGAAAAACCTACAAATGAGCAATTAGATCGTCTTGAAAATTACTTTGGATTTAATCCCCCGAGAATTCACGGTTATGATGTGGTTGGAACGATAAAAGCGATTCATGAAGAGAAAGTAAAATTTATGTTCTGTATGGGCGGTAATTTTCTATCGGCGGCACCAGATACTACTTATACCGCAGAAGCATTTAGAAAACTGAAACTGCTGGTCTGTGTCTCGACAAAACTCAATAGAGGCCATTTGATACATGGAAAAGAATCTCTTATCCTTCCTACACTTTCCCGAAGTGATATGGATATCGTTAATGGTGAAGTGCAGATTATCAGTACAGAAAATTCTATGGGCGTGGTGCAGTCTTCAAAAGGCGTGCTTAAACCTATCTCGGATCAGTTGATAAACGAAACTCAAATTGTCTGCCGAATGGCGATGGCTGTTCTTGGAGAAAAATCAGTTATCGATTGGAAACGTTATCATGACAGTTATGATGATGTGAGAGAAGCTATTGAAAATTGCATTCCGGGTTTTGAAAATTACAATAGTAGAGTTCGCGAAAAAGGCGGTTTTTATCTGCCTAATGCTCCTCGTCATGGTCAATTTACTGCTAAAGAATCTGCTGATCGTGCGGCATTTACTTTAACAGAAATTCCAGATAATGAATTAGCTCCAGATGAATACATGATGGCCACAACTCGTACCCATGACCAGTTTAATACTACTATTTATGGTATGGATGATCGTTATAGAGGAATAAAAAATGAACGCCGTGTTATTTTCATGAATCAAAATGATATTGATAAAGCAGGATTTAAAGCGGGAGACAAAGTAGATCTCTTTAATTATAATGATGGCATTGAAAGAATTGCGCCTTTATTCCTTATCGTATCTTATCAAATTCCAGAGCGAAATACAGTCACTTATTTTCCTGAAACCAATGTTTTGGTTTCTGTAAATAATGTGGTGAAAGAAAGTAATATGCCAGCTTCTAAATACGTGAAAATAAAAGTAAAAAAACACGATCCCGCCATCTACGAAAAGATAAAACACATATAATTCTTTTCAAATAAAAATAAGTTAGCGAAGACTTTTGAGGCATTTATTTAGATTAAAAATAGTAATAGCGCTGTTACAATTCATTACTTAATCTAGGTTAATAGACTGCTCTACTCTTCCTATATAAATTTGTCAAAGAAATCTAAGTCAAATAAAAAATGATAAAAACTTAGAATTTAACGACAATACCAAAATTAGGATACTCTTAATTTTATTAATCTTAAAACCAAAAAAATGAGCACAATTACAGTAAAAGACGGAACAGAAATTTATTATAAAGATTGGGGAACAGGACAACCTATCGTTTTTCACCACGGATGGCCTTTATCAGCAGACGACTGGGATGCGCAAATGATGTTTTTCTTAAAACAAGGATATAGAGTTATTGCTCACGACAGACGCGGACACGGTCGTTCTGGTCAAAGTTCTGAAGGCAACAATATGGAAACCTATGCTGCAGACGTAGCAGAATTGACCGCAGCACTAGACTTAAAAGATGCGATTCATATTGGCCACTCAACTGGCGGAGGGGAAGTAATTCGCTACGCATCAAAATATGGAAAAGGACGTGTTTCTAAAGCCATTATTATTAGTGCTGTTACGCCAATCATGATCAAAAATGAGGCAAATCCTGATGGTGTCCCATTGTCTGTTTTTGACGAAATTAGAGAAGGAACGGGATTTAGCAGAGCACAATATTTTTATGATTTCCCAATCGCTTTCTACGGATGGAACCGCGAAGGAAAAACAATTCAAGAAGGTATCAAACACAATTGGTGGCGTCAAGGAATGATGGGTTCTGTACTGGCTCACTATGAAGGTATTAAAGCTTTCTCTGAATCCGATTTCACAGAAGATTTAAAAAGTTTAGACATACCTGTATTAGTTCTTCACGGAGAAGATGATCAGATTGTTCCATATAATCAGGCACCTAAAGCTGCTGCTCTTTTGAAAAACGGAAAACTAATTTCTTATCCTGGATTTCCTCACGGTATGCCGACTACAGAGGCAGAAACGATTAATAACGATATTTTAGAATTTATCAAATCTTAAATATATCCTGATTTTTTAAATAAAAGCCTCCAGTCTACATTTTGATTCTGGAGGTTTTTATTTTTGATTTCTTTGATGATCTGTTGTCTAAAAATTAAATTGTTTTCATGTTTAAACATTTGATATCATAATCGAATAACAAAATAGATAAAACTTTACTCATAACAAATATGTAAAGCAGTAAATCAAATTTTGTGGCAAATTCGTAGCATATGAGATTTGGAGTGGATATCTTTTTTGACGCAAAAATTTAAGGAAGTTTTTAATTAAAGAATTTAACTATCTGCTTTTTGACACTACATTTTTCAATCAATCCCCAACAGGACATCCAAACCAAATTCTTTAAGCTAATGAAATACAGCCTTTACCAGTAGTAAGCCAATCTCTTCAAATCTTCCATAAAATTTATAGAAATTTGTCCTGTTGCTGTCACCACAGCCAAATGGCGCCAATTGAAGACAATTGACGCCATTTTTTTTAAAAAAAATATTAATCAATATATTAGCGAATTTTTTATTTTCGTTTCCTTTTAAAAAAAACTAAAAATAAGGAAATAGTTTAGAGAAAAATATATAATCCCAATAAAATAAAGAGAAATTTTAAATTTAAATTGCGATAACCTAACAGGTAACAGGATTCGAACACATAGAATGTGGCAGAAATTAAGTTTTCTAAAATCATCTATAATATATTTATTCAATCATTTTTCTAAACAGCATTTTCATTGATTCGGAATCTATTATATTCATGTCTACCAATTTTAATGATTTAACCATTTTAATTGTGGTTGTTTTATATTTTTGAAAATGAGGTGTTTTTAAATGCGATTGATAAGCATCGTTATCATTATAGATCTCTAGTATTCTTACTTGCGTTGAATCATTTTTTTGATACATTGGAAATATTGCCAGTACACCAGGTTCTAATTTTACTGAAACCGAAGACTCCTCTTTTAATATGGCTTTATATTCGGATAAATATTCAGGGTAAATTTCAATTTCCGAAAGACGAACCATCCTATCTTTTTTTTGAGCTGACATATTGCTGAAAGTTAAAAACATTGATGCAAATATTAAATACAAGAATAAACTATTTGGATAATTGCTCTGCAAATTATGGATTAACTTTTTCATTTATAATGATTTTAATATTACACTAAGAATTCTTTAAGGTGGATAGGATAATTTTCTAAATCTTTACTAATATCCCCGTCCTTATATATATCGTAGCAGTTATAATCTGGAATTATATCTACACCGCAAAAACGGTAATTACTCGTAATTGGTATAAAGAAGTCTGCTGTACTTCTTCCTTGAAACAAAACTTGTTTTGGGTCATCAAAACTTGCTTTAGGTGCATTCCAAGTGGCAGAAACCATAATTTTTTTACCTTGCAAATATCCTCCAGTTCCATATTGTCGGGATGGATCTTCTCTTGCTCTTCCATCATTTTCAAGAAATTTTTTACTAATTCCTGCACTGCTGAATACATCATCAACATATTTTGTAAATCCAGGGTGCCCCAAACCAATTGATGGGTGTTTGCAAAATGATAATATCTGCCTGCAAATGTTTTTCTACTTCTTCCTCAGCATCGTAACCATCTTCCACCTTTGTTTCCAAAATTACAAAATTATTTGCTTTGAAGAATTCTTTCGCTTTCTGATAAAATGACCCATTCAATAAGCCTTCACTAAAATTCGGGTAAGTTAAATGCGTATTAATTAGCAATACTTTTTTTGGGTTTTCCATCTAAATTCTATTTAATATCTTTTGTTGTCGAAATTTTATAAGTCAAATACCGTTTTCAAATGGGCTGGGTAATTTTCTAAATCTCCAACAATATCTCCGTCTTTAAAAATATCAAAACAGTTGTAATCTGCTACTACATCTACACCACAGAAACGATAATTACTTGTAATTTGAATTAAAACATCCGCCGTACTTCTACCTTGAAACAAAACCTGATTCACATCATCAAAACTTGCTTTAGGCGCATTCCATGTTGCAGAAACCATGAATTTCTTGCCTTGTAAGTGTCCACCAGTTCCGTATTGACGAGATGGATCTTCTCTTGTTCGCCCATCATCGCTAAGAAATTTTTTGCTCATTAGTCCGCTATTGAAAACTTCATCCGCATATTTTTTATAGATCCAAGGCGCTCCAAACCAATTGATGGGCGTTTGCAAAATGATAATGTCTGCTTCCAGATGTTTTTCAACTTCCTCGTTTGCATCATAACCATCTTCCACTTTGGTTTCCAAAACTTCAAAATTGTTAGTTTCGAAAAATTCTTTAGCCTTTTGGTTGAATGAATCATTCAGTTTGCCTTCGCTCCAGTTAGGATACGTTAAATGTGTATTGATTAATAGAACTTTTTTTGTCGTACTCATTTTAATTTTATTTAAATATTTTTGATTGATTAATAGTTTAAAGGCCAAATACTTTTTTCAAATATTTCGGATAATTTTCCAAATCTTCTTTGATATGCTTGTTATGAAAAACATCGTAGCAATAACCCCGGAAGTACAGTATAGCCAACAAATGAATAATTTGCACCTATATTAGACAAAGCATCATCGGCGCTTTTGCCTTTCCAAAGAGGCTGATTTGGATTGTTGAAACTTTCTTCAGGAGCATTCCATGTAGCAGAAAGTAAAAACTTTGGTTCTGTCGCATCTGCCAGAATCAAATATAAGAATTTAACCAATTTTAAAATTAAACGGCCAATTTACAGAATGATTTAAACATAGTTATCCCTGGACTAACCATCTGATTCTTTCTCAACATATGCACAACTTCAATTCCGCTCAATGTTCGTCGAGCCGATTCAAAACTTTTAAAGCCTAATCCGTTTTGTATGCGCCACTTGATAAAACGATGATCCTGTTCTACAATATTGTTGAGATATTTACACTGCCGGATTTTTATCTTTGAGAACGAACGTTTGTTATAGACTTTGATAGCTGCAGTATTAGAACCGCTTTTATCAATGTTTATAACTTTTGGCCGGCAGTTATTACTAATTGCTCTAATTAGAAAAGACTGAGCGCACATTCTCTGTCTTTTTCTTGTCAAAAGAAAGTCTACTGTATTGCCTAATTTATCTACTGCTCTATATAAATAACACCAAACACCTTTAACTTTGATATAGGTCTCATCTAATCTCCAGCTCACCCCCACTTTGCCCTTTCTCTTCTTCAACTCGGACTCAAGCAAAGGCGCAAACTTATAAACCCAACGTTGGATTGTGGCATGATCAACAGAAACTCCTCGCATTTTCATGATCTCCTCAACATCCCGATAACTAACTGTAAATCTTAATTTGAAATACACGGCCTGAAGAATTATGTGTTTTGGGTAACAATGACATTTAGTATTCATTTTTTGTTAGTTTTGAAAAACCAAAGTTAAAAAGTATTCCAAATGCGACAGAACCAATAAAAAAAGCTATTACTAAAAAGACAATTAAAATTGGGTTCATGGTGATATTAATATTTTAAAAATACAAATAAATAAATCGTTTTTTTTAATAAGTATTAAATTACTTTCGTGCTTTTAACATTTAATTATTTATAATGAACTCTAAAAGCTTTTTATTTCCAATCATAGGAATTGGGATTTTATTCTCAAGTTGTGTTGAGAAAGGCGAGATGCGATGTATACTTCCTAAAACTACTATCAGCAGTAACTCACCAATTATTTCGGGTGACCCAATTATGTTAAAGACACCTAAAATTGAAGGGGCAGCGTATTACTGGACCGGACCAAATGGTTTTGAATCCAATGTTCAGAATCCCATTATTTCTGCTTCTACAGCAGATATGTCCGGCGAATATAAACTTGTAACCTCTATTGGAATTTGCAAAACAGAAGAATTAGCAACAGAAGTTACTGTAATAAAAAATGTTACGACATGTGCTGTTAATAATTATGAGATGACTTTTGTAAATGCTCCGTTTGGAAAACAAACATTTATTCCGCACTATACTGATGGACATGGTACTACAGAGAATAGTTATACTTTGAATACAGGTAATCTTGACCTTAATTTAAATGTGTTTTTTAAAGGAAATGATATTCCTAAAACGGGTAATTATACAATAGTAAATTCATCTGCTGCTCTCACTGCTAATACAGTTCATGTTGATTTTAACTGGAATTCTATTTTATATTATCAAGCTATTTCTGGAGATGTGTCTGTTTCTTTTTCTAATGGAAAATTTATGGTTACTTTTTGTGATGTCCCTTTTGCAAATATAAAGAGTAACAATAATCAAAAAGAGTTTACAGCATCAACCAAGTTTACTGAAAACTAGTTTAATCAATTAAAATGATAATAATGAAGAATTTATTTTTTTTAGTATTCTTTTTTAGTTTGAATTCTTATTCTCAAAATTCTTTCATTCTAAAAAAAGATGGAACTAAAATAGAAATATCTGATAAGTTTACTGATTTTCAGGTCATAAATATAGATAAGAGAATTTCATATGTAGTTCCAGGAAAAACATGGGAAAAGTACATAACCTACAAAGATTTAGATTATGCCTCTTTCGGGCAGTATGTTTTTAAATCTTTTAAAATTAAAAAGAAACAAAAAGGTTACTTTGTTCTAGCCGATGATGTGGACAAACGATTGGTTTGTCTGGTTACTGCAGTAACAACAAAACAAGGTAAAAGCCTTTATTCTACAATAACTTATTATGATGTTTTGGTTTTAGATTTAGGTGACAATATTATTGAAACTCTTTATTTTAAAGGAACCAGCAAAAGTGCGGATAATGTCGGATTAAGGAAGAAGGTGCCGGAATTGATTAAAAGAAATTTTCAAAACTGTCCGAAAGTTATTGAGAGAATGGAATCCTTTAATACTAATGACGAATATTTTATGGATATTCTTGGTTTTTTTGATTCGCCTGTTTATTTAAAATGCAACTAATATTTACATTACAATTATGATACAAAAATTACATTTATTTATTTTATTTTTTATTACTGTTTCCATCCATGCGCAAGTTCCCCGCGGATTTTCTTTTGGCTTAGGAATGAATCAAACCATGCTTGATTCCAAAGACTTACTTGCAGATTCTAATATAAGCTATAATGCAGGACTTACTTTTAATATGGGATATCACGAAAGTTTTAATTATGAAATCACTACTTTAATAAGCGGTAATGCATTAAAATTAGACTACGTAAATTCTGAGGCTTTAACTGTTCGTCAAGCAAAATATATTTTACACAGCTTTGATGTTGGTTTTAATATGAATTATTATATTATAACTCCTGACGAAGATAAATTTTATTTTGGTCCTTCAGCAGGTGTTTATATTTCTGCAAATACTGGTCAGCTTGATGCTAAGGAAGATGCAAATGATCAATATTATCTGCCTTACAGGCTTACTGAAAACAGTCTGGCAGATATTAATAAATTGAATTATGGAGTCTCTTTTGGATTAACTGGAGGTTACAACAAATTTAGGCTTGCTTTAAAATATAATCTTGGACTGTCTAATTTATTAAGTGATGTTCAAACAGACAGTTACTCTGAGACAAATACTTATACGGGACCTTCTTTAGAAGGTAAGCTGCATAGCGTTTCTCTAATCTTATATTATAAAATATTTAGATAGCAAATAAAAAAGCTCCCAAATTTGAACTGCCCCAAAAAAATTAGACACTATTTGGGGCAGTTCAATGCTGGACGTATCTATTTCTATTCAATAATTAAAATTTTAGATTCCTTTTCAATCACAAAAATGGTTAAATTATAAAACACCTAATCTGTACCACTACCAAAAATGGCCGGAATTTCTTCCGGCCATGACTGCAAAATTGGAACTTTTTTTAATCTTTAAATAAAAGAACTTTATAATATTCTTTGTTATCCGTTTCTATCAGCCATATTCCTTGATTAGAAAAAATGGTTTCAAAATAAACTGCATTTCCCTTACTGGGAATTGTTTTTAAATAGCTATCCATCGTTGGACTAAGATCCATCGCTACAAACGAAACAGGTGAAAATGCTTTATTCTTCAAATCCCTTTTATCATATGTATTGTTAATGAAAGCTCTTGTTCTAGCGAAACTTGTTGTATTATTATAATCTACTCTATTCATTTTCAATACAGTACCAGAAGTTTTATCTACAACGGCATAATTAGAAAACTCAGTAGCTTCATTTACAGAATTAGTAAAAAGCAGTTTTCCATTGTATTCAAATAAATTCAGCTTGAAGCTCAAACCGCAGCATACATCTTCAAAATATTTATCTTTAAGCGGATTAATAGATTCCCATATTTTATTTCCATCTTTATCAAACTTAAAAATATAGAATCCAACAGGGTCAAAACCTTTATGAATTTTAGATTTTTTATTGGTATAGATTCCATAAACATATATATCGCCATTAGAATCTTCGTAATAATTATTGACTGCCTGTACATCCCAAACAAAATTGTCAACATAACCGGCACCACAGGAAGATAAAACAAAAAAGTTGTCTTTTAAATTTAATTTCAACGCTGTATCCTTTATCCTCTTACCTTGCATATCATAAGTAGTTTTATAAATAGCAGTTTCATTCAGATCGTTTGAAATTGATTTTGTAACCATATCAAAAGTATCATTTGTTTTTATTCTGCAGCTAAAAGTCACTCCTTCCGTTGATTCAATTAATGAATTTCCTTTTAATAAATCTAATTTAGGAGTGTCTAATTTTACTCTGTTTTTCTGGTTGGCTTTTAAATCAAAAACCTCTAAATAAAGTTCATCTTTTTCAAAATTAATCTTGTCTTTCCCTTTCTGATTTGTAAAGCCCAAATCATAAAAATCATTAAAAGAATTATAAAAGGTACTATAAAAAAAAAGACTGCCTAAAGACTCTCCTAATCTCTGTTTAAATTGATTATTACTATTTACAGCTCCAAAATAATTATTGTTTATTTTTTTAATATCATCCTTCTTAATACTGCCATTATAAACATTGTTTAGATAATATTTTAAATCTGATCTAGTTGATATTTTATCGCCTCCATAAGCCTTAAAAGAATTTTCAGTTACAGAGAATGTACAATTGCCTAATTTTTCATTTTCAAACAAAGCAGATTTGCTGCCCTTTTCATCAAAACTATAGGCAGATTTTGTCACAAAAAAAATGGTTTCACCATCCAAAATACCTACAGGCGCCGTTTCTCCTTTAAAAATTACAAGCTTTTTAGAGTTAGGAAGATATCTATATCCTGTGGGTTCATTCTTTTTTTCATATTTTTCCTCAACAATCACAGTTTGCGCTGATAAATAAACAGAAGAAAATAAGGCAATACTAAAAAGTATTCTTTTCATAAATTTTGTTTTTGGTTAAATTTCGATTCAAAAGTAAAAAAATTCCCATTGTATCAATAAAAAAAACTCTCATTTCTGAGAGCTTTCACTGTTATTGAAATAATATTTTACAATGAGCTGGCTTTTATTCTTACGATTTTTCCACCTGCACAACAACCAAATCGATTTTCTGCTTCTTGAGCCATAAACCTATTTGTTTTTTTGACTTTTAGCGATAACAGTTTCATGAGATCATTGCGGCGTTTGCTATTTTGAGGAAAACGAAAATCCTGTATTGATAAGCAGCTGCACAATTGGGTTCGAATACCTGTTTCACAATCCAAAACAGGGCTCCTCAAGAGCCCCAGCCCCGATAGAAGCAGAAATCCTTCTGCGCCGGGGTTCGGAGCAAAAGATTAGAGCGGATAGCGGGAAAAGCTCCTGAAAAACAACATTTAAACCTAAAATAATATAACTTGCCCCCTGATCACCTGACCGCTATTCTATAAATACAGCCCCTTATGATGTAAAAAAAACTCCTCTGCCACGTATCACAGGTGCATAAAGGATTTAAATGAATACGGCTGTATAAACTACATCCCTAAAAAAAATAGAAACCAGAAAAGCATCATTTATTTTCTTGTTTAAAAGCGGAACTGCTATTTTTTGGGTGCAAAAACTAGAACCGTTTTTTATAAATGTTTAGTAATTTAAATTTTGTCGCAAAATCGTGGCACCTGCAGTTTTAGAAACCAAGAAATTCAGCAAAAACAATACGTAAGAAGATCAGGTTAGAAACTGTATTAAAAAATTTTGATCATGGGTATTCAGTTTAAAATTGCCGCTATTGCATGGCTCTTTAAAATCCATCTTTGCCCGATTTTTATCTTATACTTTTTCGGATTGTGTTACGCGATAATCATGACCATCAGATTCATGGCCATCTACTTGATCAAAAACTGTTTCAAGGATATCCAGTTTAAGATCGTCATCGAAAGCAAAGCCGTTCTCGCGCTGTTGCGCCTCTATTTGGAATTGTATTTTGAAGAAATAAATTTTCTAACTCCTTGAATACTTCTTCTAAAGGAGCTTCTTTAAACAGCAATTCTAAAATTCAGTCTTTTAAAAATCCATAAGACAAATTTGTGTTTATTTTATAATCTAATTTTGTGTTTTTGATTCTTAACCTTTAATTCTTCTTCCAAATCGTTTACAATAATTGACTGCATCTTATTGCAAGATTATGCTTGCTCATACATTAGAAAATCGTACTCATTACATTTTTTTCATTATAAAGTCTATTAGTTGGTATTTTTAATAAAGAAATTAAAAAATAGGTATAAAACTCTAAAATTCTAATCATATGAAAAGCAAAAAAAAATTTACCGGCGCCGTCGGTGCGTGGCTGACTAATGAGCTGCATCCAGCAAACGCGTCCTACAGCTCACCCAACAGCAATTTTAGTTCTATTAAGCTCAACGGGATATACAGCACCCTTGATTACCTGAGCATCGGCTGGTTTGGCGTGGATATGAGCAACCCCAGCAGTCCGACCCTGCAAACCAGTAACACATATCTTGCACAACAGGTTTTAGATGCCCGTGCACAAAACCCGGACATCACCATATTTGCTTTACTGGCCTATACCCAAGAAATCACCAGCGATCTGCAAACGATCATCAACGACCCCGCCCTGCTGACCACTTTTGCAGCCAATGTTGCCAGCTTTCTGGCTGACAATGACCTCAATGGTTTCGACATTGATTGGGAGCAGCCCACGAGCCAACTCTCTGATAAGCAATGCGGCCACTTGCTCAACGCATTGGGTAAGGCTTTTGGGGATACCTATTATCTGGCCATTTCGGCGAGTTCTAACCAGTCCGGGAATGTCAACAACCTGAATGCGGATGCTGTGAATACCAATGTGGATGTGTTCAATTTGCAAAGTTACTGGGTTAGCGATCCCAGCGTATTTATTGCACACGGCATCAATGCCGATCTATTGGGATTCGGTGCTTATTTAGAAAGTGGTGTCACTGCGCTTTATGCTTCTCAGCAATACGCTGCTGGGATTCAGTACCAGAGTAAGCAATACCCCTACCAAACTATGATGAGCTGGCGGCTTGATTCTTCCAACTGGCCTTTCGAGCAAAGTCAGCAGCTATTGATGCGACCATACCTGACCGGCCAGCCCGATGTGGTTGTGTTCGACGATGGAGCCATCTTGAATGCGCAAACTACTCCTACAATTATTCAAAGTATCGTTATCCGCAGCGGAGATGTTGTGGATGCCATCCAATGTACCAATGCCAGCAGCGACGGCTCGTATGTGGTACAACTATTACAACACGGCGGTGATGGCGGCAATGCGAATAATCCGATCAATCTCACAAATGGCCTCACCGCTTTCAGTTACGTAACAGGCTACTGGTACGGACAAAATGTGGTAGTTCAAATCACCATCAACGGCACAAGTTATCCCGCCGCCATTAATCCCAATGTAGTTGATACACAAAATTTTCAGGTGACTGCTCCGGCGGGTAGAACTATTATTGCATTCAGTGGACAAACCTGTTATGTGAATTTGGCAGGCGGAGGTTTCAGTTGGGTGTTATCGCAGATCAACGGAGTATTCGGTTAGTGATTTTTTTATTCCTCTGGTGCTCGTATGCAACGAGTGCCTGCATAATATTTAAAAGATAATTGTAGCGTTTGTAAAGCGGGCAATAAAAAAAGGTTCTTATTACGTTTTATTAAGTAGTGAGTATCTAAAAAGCCACATTGCAAACGCTTTGATTTAGTTTATACAAGTAAAAGGGTACTCGTTCAAAACAATCAACAGATTGAGTGGATTTGCCTTCAATTTTGCCACAAAACGTTAAGGCGGCTTTTAAAGATATTTGACCATTCTAAGTTTTGTGACAGAATCGTGGCACATGGATATTTTGCAAACTAGAAATCCAGAAAAAACAAGGTCTGGCGAGTTTAGGTTCGAAACTGTATACGGCAAAAAATTACAAAAGCCATTAGTTCGAGTTTTATGGCAAAATCGTGACACCTGCAGTTTTAGAAAACTGTAAACGTAATAAAATCAAAGATTTTCGGCTTTAGGTTCTAAACTATATTACCCTAACTCCAGGGTTAATGTTTGATAACAAAATCAAATAGCAATCTATAAATACGAAACCTGCTATTCCAACCAATCTCTCTAACTGTTCAAAATAAAAGATAAAACAGTGTAAAACAAAACTAACTAACTAACTAACTAACTAACTAACTAACTAACTAACTAACTAACTAACTAACTAACTAACTAACTAACTAACTAACTAACTAACTAACTAACTAACTAACTAACTAACTAACTAACTAACTAACTAACTAACTAACTAACTAACTAACTAACTAACTAACTAACTAACTAACTAACTAACTAACTAACTAACAACCAATATCTACCGTAGAAGCTTCAAGTATCCACTGAAAAGCACTGGTTTGAATCCAGTCGAGATCGAATGACAAAGCAAAAATAAGAATCGAAGAACTGTTAGATACAATCCAGCCTGAACTACTATTTTTTCAGCGGTTTAGATCATTTCGTTCCCGAAATTATCCGATATCCCCAGCATTTTTTTCGTAATTTTATATATCCTATTGTTAAATTTAAAATCAGATCATCAATGAACTATAAAGAGGCTGGCCGTAGAATTATTAATTTAAAGAACAATGATTTAGAACTCAGGGATAGGCTCCTGCAAAGCGGCGACCTTTCAGAAGGTTACAACAAGGAAATGGAGGCCATGCATAATAAAAACGCACTGATTTTAGAAGCCATAATTGATAAAATCGGATACCCCAGCATTGACAAAGTCGGTAAAGAAGCAAGTGAAGCAGCGTGGTTAATTATACAGCATGCCATTGCACAGCCCAGATTTTTAAAAAGGTGTCTTAACTTATTGGAATATGCCGTTAATGAGAATAAGGCAGATTCAAAGCATTTAGCCTACCTGACAGACAGAATAGCTGTTTTTGAAGACCACGCTCAGCTTTATGGAACACAATTTGATTGGGATATAGCAGGACAATTAAGTCCCAGTACTTTTGACGACATCCAAAAAGTTAATCGCAGAAGAGAAAAAATTGGTCTTAATTCCCTAGAAGAACAGACTGAAATTATTAGAAATAGGATAAAAAATGAAAACCAGACCCCGCCTGTAGATTTTGAAGAAAGAAAACACAAATTCAATGAATGGAGAAAAGCGGCAGGCTGGATTAAATAAAAAATGAATATTGTAAAAGGATCAAATTAGTTAAGTCTTTATGCATTTCAAGTAATTCAATCTGTTGACGGCTGCTTCCTGGACAGAGTATTAATCCAATACTTGTCCAGCCATCGCAGATACAATTCAATCTAGCCTTTTTGCTTAGCTTAAAAATTCTCTAATTTTAATTCTAGCACTACAAGACGTTTTAGCTTACGATAATTAAAAGATTATTTTCAAAAAAAATCCTTAAAAGTTTTTCACAGCTAGTTGTAAAAAATTTATTTCTACCACTCACAAGACTTTATAATAACAGATAAAAAAACAAAGTATTACAAACAAAAACTACACTTTAAAATTCCCATACGACAGCATCATAAAAAAAGCCCTTAATCACAATTTGATTAAGGGCTTAAAAATGAATTTTAAAATCTTATTTGACTTTACCTCTTATTTTTATTCTGGTAACGGTAAGATTTCCATATTTTTCTAAATCTTCTTTAGTCCATTTGTACTGTGTTTCTTTCGATCTCTTATTAATATCCCAGTCTAATGTTTCTTTAATGTAAACATAAAATCCCAATGGAATACTGTCTGTGGGAAGTCTAAGTACTTCATCGTGTGATATAAAATAGAAAGAAAAATAAGAATGCTGGTCTATTTCTGCTCTTACCAATTTCAACTCTGGTTTAATTTCTTTCAACAGGTTTTTTAAAGGCTTATTAATAAAAAGCTGTTCATTTTCTTTTAATTTATTTACATCATTGGGAGTCTGAACCAGTTGCTGCGCCTTAGAGCTTGTATTTACAATTAATAGTAGTAGTAATGCCGGAATAATTTTGATTGTATTTTTCATATTGTTAGTTTTTATTAATTACATGGTGATGGTGCAAATCTGTTACGGGTTACACCATCATTATCAATATATTCTGTTGCTTTTAAAGGCGTAAATTTGCCGTTTTTTTCTTTCATAATAGTTATTCCGGCATTATATTTTTCCAGCATATGGTTCATTGCTGTAGATCTTCCTTCATTTGAATCTCCTAATCCTCGCACCTTCCCCAGATCTAATAGGTCAAATAAAGGTTCAGGAAATTCAGGAGAGTATTCCGGTGTTATATCAGCAGGATAATTGGCCACAAATGCTTTGGCCTCATTAGGATTTACAAGTACTATTGCATAGGTCTCACCTCCCGTAAAAATATACGTTGTCCGGATAAGATTGTTATTATTATACATCTGCAAAATGGCATATATATCTCCTGATGAGGGAGGCGTATTATCAGGATGGTTATGCAGAACGGCAAAAGCTCCCTGCCTTACCATTACAGCTTCAACATTATAGCATGTACCATTTTTCATTTCGGTCTCGTATATTGTTCCACTTGCAGAGTTTGTTAAAGTAATGCTGTGCTCAATAGTTGGATCAGCACTAAGAATTTTATTTTTAGCCGATGTAAACGTCGAATTCTGAGCAACTCTGTAACCGCTCGTACTAAATAATCATACCATTTTTGATTGCCGATAAAATGACAACGCGATATGAAAGTGCCTTTTTGGATTAAAGACAGTACTAAGAAAAAAATAAAAACCACTCTGTGAATAAGAGTGGTTTTTTTAGATATAAGTGAGAAATTTTGAATGCTAATGTACAATTTACGTTAATCTAAATACTTAAAAGTTTTAATTAACGACAAGTAATTTTCGAAATTTTCTAGTTTAACATTATATAAAAGTATTATCACTTTATCGTCAGTATAAGCCTTTGAAGTTCTACCAGAATATCCATTTTTTAAAGCATCTTCATCATATTTTCTTTTGTTCCAGTAAGGATCTATTCTTTTATAAATCTCATTGTCATTAGTCTCACGGAGCGTCCATTTTCCTGACGAACCCTCGTTTTTATACCCTGAATAAATATAAATTATCTCTTTATTATCATATTCAAAATAAAATTCATTACTTGAAATCTGCCAATTTTTAATTTTCTTTGGAAGATTTACTTTAAAACTAGTTGGATAATATATTTCTTTGTCAGCTGTTGATTTGATCTTTGATTTATAAATGAATTCATTATAGCTATCCATATAATAAAAATCCATATAATCAGTATGTATTTTTTTACCGTGATCTAAATATGTATTGCAAGAAGAAGTAATTATCACAGCTATTATCGTTAAAAAGATTTTTTTCATGGAGTATTAATTTTTTTAATTGCATTTTGTAAATCAGAAAACTCTATAGTAATAATCGGGTTGTTTTGAGTATCATAAAATCCTGCAGTAGGTGTAAATTTTACCTCAGGAGTACCTCCAATTTGTCCAGATGGTAAAGGCTGAACTTCTTCTTTATACCCTAAAACAACTGACGGTTCAGTATACCCTCTATTATTTGAAGGTTTGACATCTTCAGCCGAACCTTTTGGTAATCCATAACTAGTGACATTTCCAGAAGCATCATATGTATTTGGATGCAAATGTATATCTGATATTGTAGTACTGCCTTTGGAATCTAAGTCAGCCTTAGCGTCCTTCCATTGAACGTTACTTACTTCTCCTGCTTTTGTTCCTGTAACAACCTTTGATTCTCCGTTTGTGCCACGTATAAAGCCTTGTTCTGTCTGAGTTTTATCCCCAGACGCAAAATCGTAGATTCCTTTCATTTTAGCGCTCTCTGAATTTGAAAAAGTACTTACCACGTGACCTTTTTCAATTGCACTATTTACATCTGCTTCTTTTTTACTTGTAGTCAAAACCATTTTTTTTGCATTACTGCCATCTTCGACGTGCTTAACTAGTTTACCCCTGAGATTGTAAAAGTCTGTTAGAGGGCTCATTCCATCAGGATCAGTCCATATGACTGGATTATTGAAAGCATAATTATATGGACTAAATCTTCTCATCTGTTCAGCTTTGGGATCAATATTCATCCATCTGCCTAATGCTGGATCGTAATTACGTGCACCATAGTCGTAAAAGTTAAGTCCCAGCTCGTTTTGAAGCTCCTTCCCGTTGTACTTATACTTATAAGGGTTTATGACTATTTTTACAAGTTTTTACTTGTTAAATAAAACTATTCTAAGAACATGATTTTGCAGGATAAACTTACTGTTTTACTGCTTAAATCCAAAAATAAATCTTAAACAGCAGTAAAAATCACTAAACTTTTACTGAAGCAAATTGTCCGTCGATTTAATCTTTTTAAATGAGTTCTAAGTGTCAAATTCTTCCTTTCAATATGGCTTGTATCGAAACGCTTGACAGAATGCATTTCCTCATCAATCAGATACCTGTAGTTTTTAAGTCTGTCAGTAAATATCTTTTTTGCTTCTGATAATTTCAAAGTTTCCAAAACATGGTTCAAGGTTTTATTGGTTCGTTTTCCAACATTAAAACTCACAACTGTTTTAGAATTCTTTTACAAAGCATAAACCAGCCAGATGTAATTTTTCTTATGCCTAATATAAGTGCACAGCTCATCAACTTAATAAGTTTTGTCTCTACTGATACTTGGCTTAACAATGCTTGTGGCAATTGAGATGATTCTTTCAATAATGTTGTGGCTGATATTTCCAGTATTCTTGCAGTGCTTCTTATTCCTAATCCCTCTTTGGTTAATTGAACAATCTTTTCATTAATCTCTAATTTATAAGGTTGATTTGTATAATATTCTATAAAACGGTACGAGCACATTTTACAATAGTACTGCTGTTTATTATTTTTTGTTCTCCCCTTTTTAATAACCTTTTGCCTTTATATTTTGGACAATTCATACCATCACTAACTTTAGAACACTATGTCGCATTTTTACTCATTTTATCTCATTTAAGGCAATATTAAACCAAAAAAGATGAGCATTACTGCTCATCTTTAAATTATTTATTTCTAAAAACTTTTCAATTTCAAAAGGTTAGAATTTCAAAATATCATATCACTAACTTTGAAACACTACCCACCTAAAGTATACTCTGCTATTGACTAATTATATTTTAATATGCTAATTTTGAGTAAAATCGTTAACATAATACGAACCTAAATAATCATCAAAGGTTATTCCAAATCCATTTTTAAAGAGAAAATAAGCTACATTTAAAACTCCATCATTCTCTTTTATTTTATTATTTATTAAAAACCTTTTTTTATCTGCACTAATAAAAGCATATTTTTTTAAAAAGTCATTTCTATTTAAATTTTTATAATCTTGTTCAATAACTTTATTGATTGTAAAACAAACATGATCTTTTAAATCTACCTCCATAGATAGCTTATGATTTAATATGGCATTAAAATAATCATCATATGCGCCAGAAATCTTGTTTTTCATATATGAATAATAAATTTCCGATGCATCGACCTGACATATTTGCGTATTATTCGCACAGAATAACATATAGTAGTTTACTTTAATAGCTTCATTTTGCTTTTTTTCAATTGAATATAAATCATAATAGTTTATTCCTTTTTCTTTTGAACAAGAAGATAATATTATTACTGTAAATAAAATTCTAATTAAGATTGAACGGTAAACCTCCATAAGTTGTTCTTTTTGGTAAATTAATTAATGCTCTTCCTCTATTTTCGAAATCAACAGCTCGTTTTTCAGCTGGATCTTTTTCGTGTTGCTTTCCGACAGAATCGGCCATTTTTCCACGATCATAATCAAACATATGCCTCATTTCATGAACAACTGTTGTAAAATCGGAATCAGGAACTCCTTCTTGTCTTTCAAAATTTTTTTTATCTTCACTTGAAAAATCAAAAAATGTTGCAGTATCAACAGGTTTGCTATTTTTTACATCTTCGTTTGCTTGGTAATTCTCAAAATCTTTTTCATGAAACTGAGTTGTCACAAAATTTGATTTTTCGTTACCCATTTTTTCACCAATGATATGAGTTTGTTTTGAATTTTCCAATACAAAAAGCCCTGCTTTTAAAACCTTATCGTTAGATCCTTCAATTTTCCTGAAAGCTGAAAGTACCGTATTTAATGTTTTATTACCTTCTTTTGGATCATATCTTGCTCCTTTTCCTCCATTATGATAAAAATTACCATTTCTATACTTTAATTCTTCCTTTGTTGAGCCATCTTTATTTCGGGATAAAAATATAATATCACTTGGTGCCATTCCATCAGGATCAATAAAAAATATTGGATTATTAAAAGCATAGTTGTAAGGACTATACCTTCTCATTTTTTCAGCTAGAGGATCAATGTTCATCCAACGCCCAAGAGCTGGATCATAATTCCTTGCTCCGTAATCGTAGAAGTTAAGCCCCAGCTCGTCTTGGAGCTCCTTACCATTGTATTTATATTTGTAAACAGTTTGATTAATTACTTCTCCCCTCACTTTTTGTTTTAAACCGAAAGGATAATAGTTATTTTCTTCCACAATCTGTAATGACGGCGTAACGGTCAGACTGATATTCTCATAACTAAGACGCACATTTCCCAAATGATCTTTATATTGATAAATATAACTATAAATTCCATTAGTTTTTTTGATATAACCTTCATTATGTGGAAAAAATTTTAATTCATTGATACCACTTCCTAGCTTCTCGTATTGAAAATCAAAAACATACTGTGTTACGGTGACGGTCCCGTTATCATTTACGGTCTTTTTTAGTTTTGTCCCCAAAGCGTCATAATCATAATGAATAGTTCCTTGAGAAAAAGTTATGTCAACAGGCAGGTTCAAATGATTATATGTGATACCGGTGATTCCCTTATTGGCATCCGTTTTTACATTTCCATTTCTGTCATAGCTAAAATCTTCTCCGTTGTTGCCCCCATTTTTAAAACCTTCCATACTTCCGGAACTATCATCAACCTTGAGCAGTTTATTGCCGTTATCATAGCTGTATGTCAAATTATCCATAATCCCCGCCTGCAATGCATCGGCATCCTTATAACCGTTTCTAATCAAACTCATTATGTTTCCGTTTGCATCATAGGTTAAACTTTCATTATACCTGCCGCTGTCTTGCGAGACAGCATTTGTTAGTCTATTTAGGGCATCATAAGTGTAAGTATAGTTTTTAATGTCCGAATTTTGATTTTGCATTTTCCAAAATGTCTGGCTTATATTCCCATTATATAAAGCTTTTAAAGCATCTGTCGGATTATTATAATTAATCTTAAATCCAAAAAGATCATCTGTACCTAATGCAATAGCACCATTATCTGTACTAGAATCATTTATACCTTTTAACCAGCCACGGATATTGTATGTATAGTCAATATTCTGATATCGTGCCTGATTGTTTTTGCCTCCTACTGATTTTTTTATCAACTGCCCTACATCATCATAAAAATTTTCGCAGATAACTTCAGCAGCACTGCCATTTAACGACTGGGTTTGTTTTTTTAATCTGCGGGCAGAGTCATAAGTAAATACATCCGTAACAGTTAGCGTCGTTCCTTCTTTTACATGTTCAGTTATGGTTTGTGTCGGTTTACCAACAAAATCGAGCTCTTTCTTGACTTTATGGACAGCTCCAAGGTAGCTGTTTTTACAATAATTATAGATATCTCGTCCTTTATTATCATAATATATAACATTGGTAATCCAATCAGGTTTACCCAGAACGCGTATTTTACTTCCGGTACTTAATGATTTAACCTGATTACTTGGTGCAAGAATACCTACATTTTCCGGCGTTCCTCCATCGATATCAAAATTATAGTCATCATAGTAGTTTATGGTCAACAAATCAATATCGTCAGTTGGAAAAGCAGAATTGCTGTAGTATACAATTGTATTATTTATAGTAGTGCTTTGTGTCTTTGTCTCATATAAAACAGAACTATTGTCTGCCAGTCCCTGCAATGCTGTCCTGGTAATCAGCTTGGTATATTCACCTGTATACACTAAACGTTCAAAAGCATCATATTTAGTAAAAAACCATTTGTTCTGAAGCCTTGAATTGCCATCCTGGGTTAAAATCACACGATCAAGTTTATCATAAATACTGAACTCCCATTCTTTACCAGGCATCTTTTTTTCTACCAATCTGTTTCGTGAATCATATTTGTATTGATAACACAGATCATCTAAAACAGTCTGGGTGCTGGTATCTATCACTGCTGAAAAAGTACTGCCTGCAACCGCATGAAATCCTTTAGAAGGATCGTTTGGATCTGCTTTCAGAAGAATGGAATTACCCGCTTTAAGATGTAATGGATTTGCAGAAGTAACAGTTGCCATAGAAATTATGTCTGCCTGGAGGTTTGTAATGCTGCCCAATAAATCAACCGCCTTAGGAGGTAATACATAGGATAGATTTCCATAAATATCATAAACATAATAAGTATCATGAACTTTTTGAGAAGAAATAATGTTTCCTATATTATCCTTATAATCAGCGTAGGTTCTCTTAAGCACCACCCTTCCTTTTTTATCTTTAAATTCCTCTGTCGTATTGTTTTTACCAGCTGTCCAATTTTCATTTTTGGTAATATTTTTATATAAATCACCAGCTGTGTAATAAACATTTTCTGACAGAGATAACGAAATATCATAAATGTTTTGAGCAGCATTCCATGTAGATACGGAATTGAACATTTTAACTTCTCCGGTTATATTAGTCTGATACTCGAATTTCATTTCATGACCAGAACCTAATTTCCATGAATCTCCCGATGATGCTTGTTTTAATACCCTGTTCAATGGAGAAATTTCAAATTGCTTTTCATTATAGGGATTTGAAGAGTTTTCGTACTTAACAGTATTGTAAAACTGCTGTACACTCTCCAGAGCATTAGTCATGTAAATTCCTCCATTGGTGGTCTTCCCATACGGCAGATACTCTTTGGTCTGCTTTCCATATATATCATATTCAAAAGGGGTTACTATATCTTCCCCGTTTCCACCCCCGCCTATATTGATCTTCTGCATCTGGCGGCCAAGACCATCATAATATATAATATCATCTAATTTATTGGTGGCGGCAAGCCCTTCAATTGTGTTTACTGGTATTGTTGGAGAAATGGTACGCATGTAATTTTCGTTAATATAAAACGTTCCATCAGGACATCCATTTGAAGAGAGTCCGTATTCAAAAGGACACAGATCTAGATTATTGTCTACATAATTATCTGCAGGTTTATCACATTGAATTACAGGTCCCTGGCCGGGATCACCATATCCGTCGTTATCAGCATCTAAATACCAGCTTTTTGCTGCCGACACTAAATGATTTTGGTCATTACAATCCAGATTATTTGGTACATAATTCCACGCCGGCTGATAACAATCTGTTATAGGATTTGAATCTGCATTTCCAAATCCATCACCATCACCATCAAAATACCAATTTTGCATACAACTTAAATCAATACTAAAACCTAAATTAAATCTATTGAAATAAGAATAATTCGGTGTAAGTGAATATACTACTAAATTATTATCTTCGATTTTGGCAAAGAAACCCGTTTCCTGTCCTCCGCTGTAAATAGGTCCTAAAAAAATATTAGGCAGTGTCGTATTTATTGACG
This sequence comes from Flavobacterium sp. KACC 22758, assembly GCF_028736135.1. Lineage (NCBI taxonomy): Bacteria > Pseudomonadati > Bacteroidota > Flavobacteriia > Flavobacteriales > Flavobacteriaceae > Flavobacterium > Flavobacterium sp. KACC 22758. The sequence continues at coordinate 2,553,676 of NZ_CP117878.1, read as the reverse complement.
CAACAATACCGGTGACATAAGATTGGTTTGAGCTCCACACTGATTCAAAATTCACAGTCAAATAGTTATTTGAAATTTCGATATAGCCGTAAGCACTATCTCCTGAATCATTACTGGTTACTAAATTGCGGGATAGTATTTCCTGATAAAAATCTGGATATTGAACCGATATACAATTATTATTGAAAACTGGTGAATCCTCCCTATGAGATTTAGCACCAAAACAATAAACAAAAGATAAAAACAGTATAAGCAAATATTTTTTCATACCTCTAATATTTATTGTTTATAATTATATTTCTTCTCTGCAATAATATTCCCTGCCGCATCCCTGCTGCTCCTTAAGCGGTTAAATTCATCGTATTCATAATACGTGGTATAACCTTTCGGATCAGTGATTGATGTCACACCTATGAGAGGAGCATAAGTATAAGTAGTTATCAGTCCTTTATTTAAAACTGGGCTGTTTCTCAAATTTGTAAAGGCATCCATTAATTCACTTTGAATAAAACCATTCGATTTAGTCTTCAACTGAGCAATTAAATCAGATGGAATTTCATTGTATGCAATATTCTCGAGTTTTGCGATTGGATATTCATTATTGTATCCCCAAATAACAGATGTTGATACATTATCAGCCTGTTTAAACTGAAGCAGACGGCCTTCCATATCATATTTTTCAAAAACAATGTTATTGTTTTTGTCACTGGTTTTATTCTCTTTAACTTCTCTAACTAAAGGCATACCCCCGTTATTCAAATAACCTGCGGCAGTATCGAAATAGATTTTTTTGTTATAAATGTCGATGTCGTCTACAAACCTGCTTTCCAGCACAGCAAGCATGATATTGTTCTTCTGCTTTAATACAGCCATCCCATTTTCATTTAATATGTCAAAGCAATATTTGTAGACGCTTTTATGCTTTTTACCATCACTATTTGTCATTACTTCAGTTGTTTTTAAAGTTGGAAATTCTGCTGAATAGCTGTATTCTGTATTAATTTCAGTACCGGCTGTTAAATTATTCAGATCATATTTCACTTCCCTTGTTTTATCGAGTACATAAATATCATTTTTAAAAGTATACTTTCCGATATTAAATACCTGCTCAGTTCCACTGCTGTTAGCAGCAAACTGCGAAATGGAAAATCCGTAAGACTGGTACTGACCGGAAGGATTTATTTTTTTATAGGTATTCTCAAGAGTATAAACAGTCTTATCTAAACTATTTTTATAGATTTTCTTTGTTAGAAAGCCTCTTTCATTAAAATTATTAACTGAAGGTGGAGAAAAAGGTTCTTCAAAAGGATTAATATCCAGAACACTATACAGAGTATTAATATCTGTTCTGTATCGTCTGTAATCAATCTGGTTTCTTATATCAGGATTAGTTAAAAAGCTTGTAAAAAAATTAATTTCAGAACTGTTATCAGGATATCTCACTTTTACTTCTTCGTATTTCACATTCGAACCATTAAGATCAAATAGCTGTCGTAATGAATGTGATGACATCTTATAGAAACTCCAGTTATGGCCATCACTGATAACTACTCCATCTGAAGTATATTTTGGAGTTGCGTAACTTGTTCCGCTGCTGGATGCCGAATTTCCTTTTCTATAAATATAATCTCTGGCTACTGCACCGCCATACTTAAAATTCTCTGTTATTCGACTGATTCTCAATCCACCCGTTGGTGAGTTAGCACCGGATGCATCAAAATCATTTAATTCAAAATCAAACGAAATACTTCCGCCGGTTGGATATGTTATTTTCTGAAGTATATTGGCTTTAGTTCCTTCAAAATTTGGAGCCCTGTTAAGTGCGTTTCCTGTATTAAGAATTGTTTCGCCATTTTGATTGAAGTATCCCCAATGATCAATCTGCGGCGACATTCTGCTTGGTAAAAGTACGTTTTGGTTATACTGGAATTGATAAAGCTGTTGTGTTGCCAGGGATGATTCCTGCGAAATACCATCAAGTTTAAGACGTTTGCAATCCGGACTAGTGCATCCTGGAGATGCAAAATAACTGTGATTAAAATTAATTTTTCTCACAACAGAAGCATTTTTATTTATTAACTGGATATTATCAATCTTATAACTGTTAATCAAATCCTCACGCAGTGACAATGAATTAAATTTTACATATCCGTTAGCAGAAACTATTTTGTCCAGATAGACTGGATTTGTAACTGTATTAGTAACAGTTATAAACTGGACAGAATTTATTACAGGATTTCCCGGAAAATACTTCGCTGTCCTAGACTCTGATTTACTCTCAAATGAATATGGGCTGCCACTTTTATATTCAAAAGTAATTTTATCCCCTGTGGCACTTTCTATTTCGCAAAGGTACCATGAAGATACTCTTGGTGCAGCAGTTACAGTGTCAATATTTCCACCAGTATTAAAGGTAGTTGTAATTCCAATTTTTTCAATTGAAGCCGGTGTTGTTCCGAATTTATATTTATTTCCTTGACCATCAATTATTGTCCAGTAATTATCAACTTTTTTTGGGCCCAAAGGAGGCTGAATCTTTAAATCCTGATGGGGCAGCATCACTATGTCCCCATCAGCAGTAAAAACAAATTTCCCTTGAAAATTTAAAAAATTAAAATAAAAAATATCCGGCTCAGTATCTACTACTCTATTATTTGCACTTCTGATATATACCGCATCCCAATTTTGATTTACAAGTTTTCCTTTTTGATTAAGCCCTATAAAGCCGTTATCTACATCGTCTGGCATACCAGCAATAACACGTGATATAACACCTCCCGAATTTAAGGTCCACCCAGTTCCCGCCCAGCTTGGCACCTCATTAACTTTTATCCCGGCTGCATGATACGATACACTTATAGGAACCTCAATATCATTATTTTTAATAGACAAGAGAGGATAACTGATAGTGGGAATTCCTGTATCCAGACTCACTGGAAGGTTTACATATTCAATTAATGAAGAAGCATTAGGACTGGCAGGAAATATATTAGTGTTTTGTGCCTTGACAATTAAACTTATCAAGCAGCAGAAGAAAGCAATAAATTTCATATCGTTTATTTATATTAGTGAGAAAAAACAACCAGAAAGGGTATCTATCCCAATCCTAACAACGCTTCCTGAGCTATTTGAAATATTAACCGCTAAGCTTGAGGTATAAATTTGGCCAGCCGCCAAAATTGAAAAAAATGCAAAAAAACAAAAGGTAATTTTTCTTTTCATATGGTTTATTTTGAGTTAGTAACTTTTTCAATTCTCAATAATTTCTTCTTTAGGAATTCAATCTCACCAGCCTGTTTCTCATTTTTTTTCCCCTGCTCAATTACATATAAAGTAAGTTCTTCAATTTTCTGCAGAAGTTTAGCATTCATTTCCCCGAGATTAATCCCGTTTTTCAAAACCTCTTCTTCGTTTGGAATATTTACTAAGTGCCCTTTCTCAGTAATGTGTTTTTCAACTTCTTCAAGTGTTGGCAGCTTATATTCTTTTTTAAATACAAAATCTGACCAGCCTGTCATATCTACTTTTACCTCTTTTGAATGTATGGTTCCGTTTACATCCAATTTATTTGTTGGATTCATTTTACCTATTCCCACATTACCATTTCCAAGTATTCTCAACTTTTCGGTTTGTCCAGTTGCGTGAGTTTCCTGGGTAAAAAATTGCAAACCATATGTATTATATCCTGCACTTTCAGTGATTGTACGCACCGATGTCCCAAATGTATCGTAATTGGTAATATTAATTGAATGGGCAATCATAATTGCTGATTGATTATCAACGTTTGCAAAATTTCGAACCAATATATTACCGTTGTCAACTTGAAGTTTTGCCATTGGACTCCCTGTACCAATACCAACATTAGCATTACCTGAAGTTCCCTGGATAATACCTGAGGGAGTGTGTATCTGAGCATTCACCGCCCAATAACAAAACACCGCTAAAAAAATGTATACTTTCGTTTTCATACTTACTCTTCTAATTTGTTTATCTTTTTTTATCAACATAATTTATTTTTTATCTCAATAATGCGGGACATCATTTCCTTAATTTTCTGAAGACGTTTTTACATTCATTTCTTCCAGATTAATTCCGTTTTTCAGCACTTCTCTTCATTTGGAATATTTTCTTTATGGCCATTCTCAACAATATGGTTTTCAGCTTCTTGAAGTTTCGTCCGACTATACTCTTTTAAATTCAATTTCAAACCCTGATCATAAATCCAATCATCTGCTAAATATATTCTAAGTCATGTATTTCCATTCTTACTGTCACCTTAAGATTCAGTTCTAACTAAATGACTTTATCCTAATCCATTAAAAAAATATTGAATTACCGGCATAACTTTGTTTAACCCCCATAGTTACATTGCCTGAAAGCGGCAAATCATTTTGGGCTGTAACTCCCCATTTCACTGCTAAAAGAAAAAACATTCCAAAAATTAATTTCACTTTCTGGAATGCCACTCGGTTTAATCTTTTTTATTTCTTCATTTGTTTTTTCATCTTTCTTAATTTCAATCCCATACAAATTCAATTCCAGTAAGATTATTTTAGTTGTTGTTCAATTTTAAAAATTCTAGCTGCTAAATCTTTCATAGAATCTTTTTCTTTTTCTAATTCTTCAATTTTTTTTCCTTGACTTACTATTTTTTTATTTTGCTCCACAATGTACAGAGTCATTTCTTCCATCTTTTTTAAGAGAGCCATATTCATTTCGGCCAGCATCAAACCGTTTCTTTCAATTTCTTTGGCTGATGGAATTTCAGGAAGATGTTTGTTTTCTCTAATGTAACTTTCAACCTCTTCAAGAGATTTAAGTTTGTAATCACTTTCAAAGACGTAATCAGGAACTAACGGTCCAAGCATATCAACACGAACTTCCTGTGCATGTATTTTACCTTTTACTGTTAATTTTTCATCAGGAGATATAGTTCCAATTCCAATTCTGCCATTTTGAATATAATGGTCTCCGATACCGCTAATTCGCAACAAACCATTTGAAGTAACATCGTAATTCAATTGATTGGAAACCGTAAAGTTAGAAATGGTTGTGCCAGTAGGAGATTCATTAATTTTAATCTGATTAAAATCAGTAACAGTATCTACTTTCTGCTGCTGATAAGAAATCTTAATATTATATGAACCATAATTTTGAACATCAAAAAAAACAGGAAGCTGTTTATTTATGTAGCCTCCATAAGAAGAACTTATATCAATCGGAGTTCCTAACGTTATTTTTCCCAAAGATTGATCTCCTTGATTTTCAATTAATTTAAGAACTGCAGAACCAGAATTAATACCTTGGCCGTATCCATTTTGCAGAACATATTTTTTATAGTCAGTAGAGAAAAATTTTTGGTAGATTTCTATAATAATAATACCGCCATTTTGCCAATGAAAAGAATTATATCCAATATTTGCTATTTCATATCTTTTTGCTTCAGGGGTTGTAGAAGTTAAACCCTGTATTACCGTGGTTTGTAAACCATTTTGATTAATTGTTGTTTGGGAATGCGCAGTAATAAAGAAAAAGAAAGTTACTAAAATATAAAAGGGATTTCTCATTATTTTGATTTTGAAAGTTGGTTTATTTTTTGCTCTAAATTAAATAGTCTTTGATCTTGCTCTTCTAAAAGCTCTTTCTGTGCTTCATTCGCATTTTTCATTTCAATCATGTAAAGAGTCAGTTCCTCAATCTTCTGAAGCAGTTTTGCATTCATTTCCCCAAGATTAATTCCATTTTCCAAAACTTCTTTCTCGCTTGGAATGTTCTCTAAATAACCTTTTTCGGCTATATGTTTCTCCACTTCTTCCAATGTCGGCAGTTTATATTCTCTTTTAAAAACAAAATCGGACCAGCCTGTCATGTCTACTTTTACCTCTTTGGAATGGACTGTGCCGTTGACATCTAGTTTATTTGTAGGTCTAATAACTCCTATACCAACATTTCCATCTCGCAGAATACGAACGGAAGCACTATTAGAGAGATAACCAGGCACTTTAAGATCTGTAAAATCTCCCGTATCAACTGTATAGCCTGTTACTATTATTGATGTATTGCTCCATGCACTATTTCCAACTGACATCTTAACACCATGGTTATTCCCCACAGAAAACGACGAAGTAGATTGATAAACACCTATTGATAAAGTCCCTCCAATGTTTTGATTTCCTGCCAAGTAATTGTCACCTAGAGAAGTTACGAGTTCGTTCCATGGATTCCAGTAATTGTAATCACCATTTCTTGTTCTAAAAGAAATACGGTTTGCTCCATAATCAGAACTAATTTGTGTATCATAACCGTTTGACGCTCCCCCATAACTAATAAGTGAACCATTCCAAGGAGTACCCGCCGATGAATATGAGAAAGTATATCCTCCTTTAAAAGCATCTGCTGCTCCTGGAGATACAATATTATAAGTAGGATTTAGAGTTTGCGCTTGTATGCTAAAAACTATTATTATACAAAACAGCGTAAATTGCAGCTTTTTCATTTTCTGGTTTTAAGATATTCGATTTCTTTATTTTGTTTTTTTATTTCTTCGTTTTGTCTTTCATTCTCTTTCTTCATTTCAATCATATACAAAGTCACCACCAACCCGTTCTTTTCTATTTGCTGGGCGGAAGGGGTTTCAGTCATAGTCGCGCGGCTCTGGTCTGTACCAAGTGATACCGTCGGCAACATCACGTCCGTCATTAACACTGCCAAAATTTATTGAATTATGCGGTTCGAATGTCTGTGCAGCCAGAAGCTGGCAAAAGGCTGCGGTAATTCCAAGATATATAGCTTTTGATTTCACGTTTATTCGTTTAAAATTCTGAGTACAATCACGCGCGCAAATAAACAAAAGGATTTTATATTTTTTTTACGGGATTCCTCATTTTGCAGTTTTTTTACTATTTATTTAAACTTTGGAAAATAAAGCGCACAATGATATCTTAAAATCTATAAACAATTATCTATAATCGAGATATAAATAGAAGTTTCGACTGCATTTACAATTGAAGGCCATGCAAAAAATTTTGCCATCAAAGCACTAAGGAAAATGGAAATAATTTCCTTCCGAGAAATAATGATATATAACTGTAAATTAAAAGCCCCTGAAAACAAAAATGTTTCCAGAGGCTTCACTTGCCTGACTAAGCTTATTTTATTTCGATCTCATCGCCCGTATCAATTTTGAATTGCGTCTGTCTGCCCTTGAATTCTGAAGGGACACCACAGACCAGATTGCTGCCGGAATCCATCCGATCAGAGTGATCTGCAGTATCAAGCACAGCAGGGCTGTCAACAGTTTTCCGCGAAGCAGAAATGACAGCGAGGGAAAAAATATAGCAATTAAAGTCATCATAGCTTTTAGTTTTAATGTTCTTTACAATTAAGAGCGATGGATACAAAAATCCATTCCCAGTATAAGACGTTACTTATGCTGTTTTGTTTCATAAAACAGCAGATCATTTCGGGTTCAGTAGGAACGAATCTTTTTAATCATTTTCTCCAGAGTATGTATGGCTATGTTCTTATCATTCTCCTCTGCATTATAGGATTTGCTTCTGACGGACTGATATCATAAATTTCTTTTAAAGGCAGTTGACAGATGCGGTACTATCCTTTGAAATACAAGGCTCATGGATCTGGATTTCACAATCCGTGCTTCATCAGCAGCCCGCAGAATAATTCCAATCTGATCGGTAGAAAGATCACATTCCAGCTTATTTTCTTTTTTCTCATCTCCCCCAGCCTCTTTAGATCTGACTGCTAAAATTTCCAGCTGCTTTTCCAGATATTGGATTTCATTTTCAAACCAGCTGCCGACAACTGTTTTAAGATGCTGCATCCCTGCCTTAAAAAACAGTTTTTCATTGGAATAAATCTGATTGAATTCCTTCCAATAAAAAGAAAGCAGACTGAGTTTTCCGGCAATATCTTCTTCCAATTCCACTTTTGAAACCAGACGTTTGATGAGCAGGTTTATATAAACGGAACTATTAAAATTCAACCCAATAAGTGTTTGATCAAGCGCAGAAAACACTCCCTGATCTTTGAAATCATCGACCAGCAACAATTCACCTAAGAGCGTTCTTTCATAGAGCATCTGGCGAAATGTTATCCTGTCTCTTTCCTGCATGGAAAATGATTCTAGTACCTCCTTGATCACCACATTTAAAACCAAATTCATTTCATTATTTTCCGCTTTTCTTTTCTGAAGTTTTTTTAATTTCAGTTGCAGCTCTTTTCTGGACACCAGCAGATAGGTGGTCGGAACCCGCTCATCTAAACTCAGATAACTGGAAAACCGCTGCTCCAAAAACGACAACAGCTCGTCCAGACATTTAATAATAAGCTCGGCAGTTTCTGATACAGACGGTAACTGAAATACACTGTGCCTTTGATTGTCCAGCATCGTATCCAAGAGAAAAATTAAGGTCGAATGATACTTTCTGACCAAAAGCCGAATCTCCCTCTTTCGTCGAAGGGCAAATATTTCATTTTTAATCCTTACCTGAATCCTCCCCGACTCTTTTACAGCATGTTCTGAAATAACAGCCAGTTCAGCTTCTGACATCTGGCTCAGATCTGTTTTAACGGGGTTAAAATGCACCAGTATCAAAGCATCCAGCCATTCTAAAGGATAGTTATGGTTCATCATTTTCATATTTTAATTGCAGTTAACAGTTAAGACTAACGACTCTTAAATTTCTCTACCGCATTTGAACGATATTCTGACGGCGTACAGGACATTAAGTTTTTAAAGAAAACATCAAATGCTGACAAAGAACTAAATTCCAGTTCTTCTGCTATTTCAGCGATTGTAAACGGTGATTCCTCAAGCAGAGTGACTGCTTCAGCAAGAATCGATTCTGCTATCAGCCTTTTGGCAGTTTTACCCGTGACCTCTTTGACTGCTCTATTGAGATAAACGGGAGTAACGTACAGCGTCCCGGCGTAAAATTTGACGGTATGGTGCTTACGGCAGTGTATAGACAGCACCGTTAAGAACTCCATGGCCACCTTTTCCGCTCTGGATATATGCAGTACAGCAGAAGCAATATATTTTGCATAAATAAGTTTCAGCTCGACGAGTACCAGATTAGAACTTATACGTCTGAGCTCAATAGCAAAATCATCAGATTTCACGACATTGCCTTCAGCCTGAAGTAGCCTGCATATTAGGGACAGCACAAGGTAATCGGTTTGATCCAGATTGATTTTAAATACTTTTTTGCTCCATAAATCTTCAAAAGACTGCTTTTCTATTAAATGAATATGATCATTAGGAAAGCTTATGAAATAAAACTTCAGTTTTTCTCCAGCTTCTATTTCTCGGTACCGAGATCCTTTTGGAAAAACCATTAAATCAAACGGTACTAAATATTGAATGTCTTGTTCTATTTGTATTACAAATGTGCCTGATTTAATGAGCAGCATTACAGTGTCCTGCATTTCAGTAAATTCCCCCAAAGGAAACTTTACCGCATCCTTTTTAACCATATAAACAGCTGCCCCAATCTCAGATAGTTGTTTTATTTTAGTATTCATTAAATCTTTAAGCATGGCCTTGTTATTTCACCAGCCTAAAGAAACTGCCCCTGCTACTCCTTAAAAAATCGTCTCACTCCAAAATAAAACAGAGCTTAAAGATTAAAAAGAACAGTAATATAAAAGAGATAAACAATAACACGGGTGTGACCCTCCTCGTAATATATCTTTACTGTAAATTCCCGTAATCCTTCACCTCCAAAAAGACCTATTAGGAAATAGAGACTTAAAAGATTCAAAAGCACAAGAGAGAAGAACAATATAATGGGTAGTTTCATTTTAAGCTGTTAATTATTAATGACTAAAGAACTTTATCTAAGAATGCAGTTATGAAAACAATCGGGACTTCATTTCTGCCAAAAAATGGTTTTGCCGCTTTATTTCCATGAAGAATATCCCAATCCTTATCTTTACGTTCTCTAGTATGTACTACTGCTTCAGTTACAGTAAAAAAATTATAATAATAACTGATGTTGCTATTTCTGGTTCTCAAACAACAAAAGCTTTTGAATATTATATGAGAGAACATTCAAATATCGAAAGCTTAATAGAATTTAACAACTTAAAAAATGGAAAGCCTAAATCTCCAAAAGAAGAAAGGTATTTTCTTTTTAGTAATATCGAGGAGTCTACAAGTTTTAAGGAAAAAATCCAAAATGTGAAGAAATAATTTTTGTTTCTTCAATAATGACTGAAGTTTATGAATCTAAAATAAAAGAGTATTTTAAGGATATTAATCCTGGGGTTTCTTTTCAGAAATTTAAACACTCTTTGAAATTAGATGAATACCTCTATGGCAACATTTTATATAATAAAATACAAAAAGATTTGTTTGAAATATTGATTAGTGATGTAGATTTAATTTCCAAGATATTTAGTATGAGAGTCCCTTGGAAAAATCAGGGTACAAAAAAAGCTTAAAAGATTTAAGAAAAGCAAAATTGATTCTAAGAATTGGCTCTTTACCTGCAAAACATCTCAAATTGTTTACTCTGCAACCTAATAAGGGACTGCCATTATTTGATTATATCAATAATTGGTAAATTTTAGTGAGCAATTGACAATTAAATCACAATTGGTAAGTAGTGCATGGATATTCATTTTTTTTAATTTCAGTTTCTATAATTAAGAGATTAATTATCTTCAATAATAGATAATATTCTTAGCTAACAATTTTATAAAAATCTTCAAAAAATAGGTTAGATAATTTAATGCTTCCCGCTACAAGTATAAAGCTTTAGAGAAATCTGGAGCTTTTTTTATAATGATAATTTTTGTTCTATTGACATGATGTAGAAAAATCAACACCAGAATCTTTAAACCATCGGGAAGAAGGGAAATCTACGTTATCAACCTGAATGCATTTAAGGTTATCATTTTTAAGAGCAGAAACATAAGATATTGTGCTATTATTTCCGTTTTTGAGATTAAGAGAAGTCAATTCATTCGAAGAACAAATTAAATCAAGCAATGCTGTGTTTTTGGATAAATCCAAAGTTTTGATCTTGTTTTCTTCACATGAAACTCTCATCAATTGCAGATTGTGAGACAGATCTAAATTGTCAAGTTTATTTTGCTGACAACGAAATTCTTTTAAAGCTGTGTTTTTAGTGATATCTAAAGTTTTCAATAGATTAGAGTTGCATTCAAAATGAATTAAAAGAGTATTTTTACTCAGATCCAAATTAGTTAGTTTATTTGAACTACAATTTAAATACCATAAAACTGTATTTTTAGAGACATCCAAAGTCGTTAGTTGATTCGATACACAGCTAAAATTATTCAGTACTTTGTTTAGACTTATATCCAATGCTTTTAATTTATTCTCATTACAATACAACATTTTTAAGTCTTTATTTTTAGAAGTATCAAGGTTTGTCAGTCGATTATTTGCACAAGCAATTTTTTCTAATTTTGGGTTCAGGTTTGTGTCTAAAACAGATAAGAGATTATTACTGCAAAACAACTCATCTAAAATTATATTTTTAGATAAATTCAAAGCTGTTAATTTATTGCTGTCACATCGCAAAATTTTCAAAGCAATATTGTTAGAGACATCTAAATCTGATATTTTGTTAGATTGACAATCGAATATAGTCTAAATGTAAATTTTTAGATAAATCGAGGTTTGTTATTTGATTCGCATGACAGCCCAATTCGATTAATGAAGTGTTTTTAGTAACACTTAAGTCAGTTAATAAGTTATTGTTACAATATAAGGTAGTCAGTACTTTATTTTCTGAAAGTTCTAAAGTTGTTAATTTATTGCCATCACAATTTAAATTGGTTAGCAATTTATTTTTAGACAATTTCAAAGATTTTAAGTTGTTGTAATCACAATTCAAATTAATCAACGCTTTATTTTGGCTAACATCTAAAGAAGTCATGTGATTGCGCTGACAATTTAATAAAGTCAGTGCTTTATTATTCGAAACATCTAAATCGATACTATTAGATTCACAATCTAGTTCTTTTAGCACCTTATTTCCCGAAATATCTAAAGTATTAAGATAATTTTCCTGACAGTAAAGCGCAGTTAAATTTTTATTTTTGTTTACAATTAAGGAAGTTATTAGGTTTTTAGTACAAATTAGTTTTGTTAAAGCTTTATATTCGGTAATGTCCAGATTTTCAATGCTATTTCTAGAGCAATCTAATGTTTTTAAAGCGACAAAATCTTCCAAACCTTTCAAGTCTTGGATTTGTCTATTGGAAACATCCAAATCTGTAATCGAGGCAATATTTGCTGTAAAGACTCTTCCGTCTGGTTCACCAGAATCATATTTTAGTGCAATAAGAGCTTTCTCAAAATTAAGATCTGGAATCACCGTGTATCCAGGTTCGATTTCTGCGCATATTATTTTGCATTTTGAAAAGTCTGAAACATCATTGACATGATAAGGTGTTCCATCAAAATCTGCACTAATACATTTTATATCAGGATTTTCCTCAGTAAACATATAACTTATAAGAGGACAATTTTTAATATTCAAATCAGTTAATTGATTTTTAGAACAATCAAAACCTTTTAAAGAAAGACTGTTTGATAAATCCAATGTTTTTAGCTGATTCTTACTGCATCCCAAACCAGTCAAAGCTTTGTTAGTGCTAAGATCCAATGCAGTCAATTGATTATTGGAACAGTTAATTTCAGTAAGGCTATTATTTTTTGAAAAACTTATAGCTGTCAATTGATTTTCCTGACATTGTATAGAGCCTAGATTAATATTTTGAGTTAAATTCAACTGGGTTAATTTATTATTATTGCATTCCAAAGTAATCAAATTTGAATTTTGGCTTAAATTCAGAAAAGCCAATTCATTATTAGAGCATTGTAAATACTCTAAAGTGCTATTTTTATTCAAGTTTAAAGAGGTTAACTGATTTTTGGAACACATTAAATATTGTAAGACAGTATTTTTACTCAGGTCTAAAGTTGCTAATTTGTTGTTGGAACAATCTAACTGATTTAATTTTGCATTTTGCGTTACATCTAAAGCTTTCAATTCATTATCATAACACAACAAGTGAGTTAGAATAGTGTTTTTTGTTATATTCAATGATTTTAGTTTGTTATTGCTACAGGATAAAAAGGTTAAGACGGTATTTTTGCTGAGGTCCAGTTTTGTTAATTTATTTCCGAAACAGGTTAAATCATCTAATACTTCAAAATCTTGTATTCCAGTTAAATCTGAAATGCTTTTTTCTGAAATATTTAGTGATTTTACTTTAGAAATTACAGTCGTTAATACTTTTCCGTCAGGTTTACCAGAATCATATCCCATATCTATCAGGGACTTTTCAAAATTAGCATCAGGAATTAAGGTATATCCTGTTATTGTTTGTGAAAACAAATTAAGTGGCGCGCAACAAAACAAAATAATGAATAGTATTCTTTTCATAAATATTTCTTTTATAAAAAATGGAAAAACAGAATATGGTTTTTCAAGCATAAAAAGGGATAATAAACTCTGATTATAATTTATTTATGAATAAGGAAAACAGTAGAATAAAGACATCGAACTGTTTTTCCTTTTATCTGTCCTGGAATCCATTTTGGCATTTTATTCAAAACTATCAAAGCTTCTGGACCAGAACCATAACCATAATCTCTTAATACTTTTTGATTCGTAATTGTGCCGTCTTTTTCTATTATAAAAGACAAATAAACTTTTCCCTGAAGTATTTCTCCGTCATCTTTTGGTGCTTTAAAGTTTTTATCTATAAATTTCACTTTTGCAGCCATTCCACCTTTATAATCTGGCAGCACATCGAGTTCTGCTTTATTATAAATTTTGTTTTCGTCTATAGTTCCGGGCGTGATTATTGCCGGAGCAGTATATAAAGTGCCAATATTTCCTGTCCCTTCAATGGGTTCATTGCCTAAATATTTAATCTTAACAACATTTGAAATTAGAGCGAGCCAATATCCTTCATCATTTTTAAGAAGATAATAATCAGATACTGGAGTTGTATCTGAACCGCAACCAAGTCTGTAGCCTGTTATAATGGCTAATATTTCGACATTCTTATTTTTAATTATTTTATTAATGCACCGATAGATATGAAGATGGAATCATTCCAAAAGTTTTAGCGTCAACTGAAGTAAATGGAAAATTTGCGCCCGAATACACCATTTTACCATCAGAAATATAACTGCTGTTTAACTGATCCCAAACTTTAATATTTTCTGGATTTTTTGCTGTTAGTGCCGTTTTTTTGTCATCATAATATACAAAATTCTTATCTATAGAATAATGTTTAGACAATGGTCGAATAGTTTTTGCATCAATATTTGGAACAACTGACCTGCCTCCTAATATTAATACGTCGGTTGAAGTTTTCATTAAATAATGATTTACAGGCCGAAGAGTATCCCCGTTATGCAACCCAATCTCACCATCTATATAAATATAATTTTTATCATAGATGACGGTATTAAAAGTTTCTGAAATTGAATTTACATCAGCCTTTTTTATTTTTTTAAAATTGTAATAAAGATGATTTTTGTCTTTAAAATAAAGTGTTGAAAAATCGGTCGATATGAAACTTTCGACATCAATATCTTCCTTGATTTCGATATTGTTTTTAAAAAGTTTACACTTTGTTTTCCACACTAAATCCGGACGAACAAGGTAATCTGTATTCCTGATTTCGGCAATAATTTTAAAACCTGTTGTATCAATTGCTATAAAATCTCCATTATAATAAACGCCATTTTTGTCTAAAGCAAAAAGACCATATTTATTGAATCTTGGAAATCTAAAAGATTCAACATCTGCATCTTTTAGAATTTTTCTTTCACTGGTATTCTTTTGAAAAACAATATAGTTTTTATTTTTGATATAAAGCGGAACCTCAAAACCAGCATTAGGATTTATTACTAAAGTATTATCTACAACAGGATCTATTATAGAAAAAGAATCTGGAGTTTGTGCACAGCTTAAATTTGAAATCAATATAATTGATAATACTAAGAAGTAATATTTATTCATGTTGTGGTATGTATTGTGTTTTTTTAGGCTCTCTTTATTATATGGATGCGTTAAAATCTAAAAAGGTTGGAGAGATAAGATTTTTTTTACTGTTTTTGCATGTTCCAGATAAATTTTTATGCCATGTTTATTTTTTGTTTGAGCGCAAAAACTTAATAAATTAGGAATAAAAAAAAGGCAAACAACAGCCTCATAGTTTGGAATTATTGAATTGATTTGAGGTTAATTATTTTAAAATCAATATTTTATATTTTTGTCTCTTATTTTAATTTTTCAGAATTTCTTTATTCTCTCTAAAATAAAGAAATTTATTTCATCAAATTAATAATAATAAAAAATTTTTGACGAATAAATTGCTCTTCATAAGTACAGATGCTTGAAATTGTGAAAAGGTTGTGACTAAGTTGATTATTTATGACTTTTGCTTTACGAAAAAAATCAATTGTAATTGGAAGTTTAACTTAACGGGACTCGAACCAAATTTGCTTGTAACTGGAGGAGTTTAAAAATTTAAGCAATTGAAACAAGATTTTTCGAACCGCAAAAAAGCCTGAGAAATATAGATTTCTCAGGCTTTTACTTTAAAGTAGTAGCCTAATGGAACAATTCTCGAACCATTTTATTGATGATTTGAAAAGAATATATATAATTTAATCAAAGTGATTTATTTACCGTATAAGGTATCGAATAAAAGCATCTTACTTTTTTTCCATCTTTAATTCCTGGGCTCCATTTAGGAGATAGTTTTAAAACTCTAATGAGTTCTTTTCCGGTTCCATAACCAAGATCTCGAAGGATTTTTATGTCAGATAAAGTTCCATTTTTTTCAATTATAAAGGTTGAATAAATTTTTCCTTTTAGATCTTTTTCTTCCACTTTGAAATTTTTATTTACAAAACCATTAAATCCACTTATTCCGCCAGGAAAATTAGGTAGAACATCTACATCTGTAGTGCTATAGAGGGCTTCTTCTATTTCTTTTTTTTCTGCTTCTTTTTCTTTTTTATAAACGATATCCCATTTATGACTATAAGTTTTTCCTAGAAAATTGTAAGATACAATATCAGAAGATTTGACGATCCAATATCCTTTAATATTTTTGAATAAGTAATATTTTTCTTTAAGGAAATTCTTCTCATTATTTATTATAGAAACACCTTCTTTGTAAATTATATAATCTGATATTAGTTTTAAATCTTTACTCTCAATTACTTTTGAAGTTTTAATGTATAAATAGTTTTTGTCAGCAATAAACCAATCAGAATAATTTGTTGAAGCCGCATCGATGCTTTCAATTTTCTGCAAACCTGATTTCCATGTATTATAATAATAAACATTGGTATTGTTTTTAAAATACTCAGGCCCAATTCTCTTAAAGCTACTGCCATCAATATTTGTTAATATCCCTTGGTAGTAAACTCTATTTCCTTTTTTATAAAAATTATAATCGTAGTTCTCTGCATTTGGTACTAATGTGTAATATGGAGTGCCACAACCGGGATATGATTCCACCCATTTACGTTTGGTATAGCCTTCAGGAATTTTTAAAGAAAAATCTCTTACTGCGGTATTGGAACTTTTGATTTGACCATTTGCGATTGAAAAGATACTTAGGAATATTAAAATTATTGTTTTCATAGGTTGCATATATTTTGTTGAATGAATGTTTATTAATTGGCTTTAATCAGCAAAATCATAAAACCCACTTTCAATCTTTTTCAATAATTTTTTCACTAATTTATTATAGAATCTAGTAGTTTGTCTAGCGGCTTTTTTACTTTGAAAATAAATCAATCCAGTGCCGGTCACTGTACCTAGATTAAACTCATAGCAGTTTTTATCTGTAATTAAAATCTTTTGGTTTTAATAAAGTCTCCTAGAATAATTAACATGTCACCTTCTTTTGCCTCAATTTCAAATTTGCCATCATCGTCTGTTTTTGTTTTTCTCCCCGTTCCTATTATTCCAATTGGAACTTCAACAGCTGGCAGAAATCCTTGCATATTCGGAGTTATCAAAAACAAAACCTCTGATTAATTTGCTTTTTGGAGCAGACTCTTGTCCAAATGTCAGAAGAGTTAAATGGCAAAACAATAAGTAGATAACTTTTTTCATATGTGCTTTCGTAATTGATTTATGCTGTTAAATCTAAGTTTTATTCGCTTTAAGAAAATTAGAAATTTTATTTTTAATGAAACACTTCAGAAATTGATTGTCAAATTAAAAATAAAAATGAGATTTAAGTTTTAAAATTTCCTACTATAATATATAGATGTTATGAAATTGAAAAAGGTTGGGTTGAAGAGATTTTTTTTTTACTTTGTTTAGACTTCTTTCACCGTAATGAGCGTTTCATTCGTGAACGTAAAGTTATTTTAGAATATTTCAAAACAAAAGCTCCAGATTTCTCTGAAGCTTTTGTTTTAGTAGCGGGAACAGCACTCGAACCCGCACCATACAAAATCGAATTAAATCATTCACAATCTGACAACTATCCTTATGGATTTACAGGCTTTTTTTTGAATGTCATTTCACTAGTTCCCATTTGTAAATGGAAAGACAAATTTATTCCGCAATTTTAAAGTTTTTCAATTTAGTACCGTTCAAATACACTTTCCTACTTCAACTTTCATCACTTTCACCGGCCAAAACAATACTAAAAACAATCGCAAAAAAAAGGAATAAAAGAAAACATAACTAACTAACTAACTAACTAACTAACTAACTAACTAACTAACTAACTAACTAACAACTAACTAATATAAATCAAAAATATAAACGCACAGCAGGAAGAAATCCAACAGCACTTTCCAATGCATCTTAAAAAAGACTTTTCAAATAAACTTACATAAGATTTTTATGTAACTTTACTTCGATACTATTTTTCAGCATATCATAAGCCATTGGTTTCAAACATATAATGAACAATATCATGAAAGTAAAAAACATATCTGTTATTTTTTTTATTGGGGTTGTAATGCTTGCAGCAGTTTTAGTAGATAGGGCCTGGTGGTTTCTGATATGTAGTCAATATACGACCTTTGAGCAGTCTAAAACTGCTTATCTTAATTCTTTCCCGAACTACCTACAAAATACTTACCTTCTTACTACAATAGATATTGTTCTTTCGGCAGTGGTTGCGTTTCTCTTTTCCCATTGCCGCAAAACAAAGTACAGAGAAAGAACGTCGAGAATATTAATGATCATATCACTAATCCTATGCTTCTGGAGTATTTTTTCCTTAATGTGACTAAATACATTTAAATCTTTAATATAATTTTTGTGGCAGAATCGTGGTACAAGGTACTTTGAAAATTAAAATTTCATCAAAATCAACACTTAAGGAGTTTAGGTTCGAGACTTATTAAAGAAAATTTAAGAAAAAAATCATGCACTTGCTATCATAACGTGCCCATAGAACACCGACAATTTCTATTGGATGCTAAAACAAAAAATCTGCAGGTCCTTGCAGATTTTTAGAAAGAAGTATTTTAGTACGAAAATCTACAAGGACTTATATGCCCTCTGACTATTTCCATGGATCAAGTACTACCTTAACACAACCGTCTTCTTTCTTATTGAAAATATCATATGCATGTGAAATTTCAGAAAGCGGTAACCTGTGGGTAATAATGTCATCCAACTGTACTTTTCCCTCCACCACATATTGCAAAAGCTTATCGATATGTTTGTGTGCAGGAGCCTGCCCGCCTTTTAAAATTATACCTTTATCGAAAAATTGTCCCAGTGGGAAATTGTCATATTTTACCGGATAAACGCCAAGAACAGAAACGATACCACTTCTTCTAACAGCGCTCATACAGGCCTCCAACACTTTAATAGACCCTTTTTCAAAATTGATAGTGGCCTTAATTTTATCGGTTAAGCTTCGTTCCGGTTCAAATCCTACAGCGTCTATACACACATCTGCCCCGCGTCCTTTGGTAAGGGATCTAATCTGCTGTACTACTTCTTTAGGATCTTCCCACAAAATAGTTGTTGCTCCTGTGGAAACCCTGGCTTTATCCAGACGGTATTGAAGAGTATCCACTATTATGACCTGCGATGCACCTCTAAGCCATGCACTTTTCGCTGCCATGATTCCCACGGGCCCGGAACCAAAAATGGCAACGGTCTCTCCTCCTTTTACTTCACCCCAGTCCACCCCGGTGTATCCGGTCGGAAAAATATCAGTGAGAAAAAGAACCTGCTCATCTGTAAGATTTTCTGGCACCACACGCGGTCCATAATTAGCATATGGAACTCGTACATACTGTGCCTGTCCTCCGTCATAACCTCCATAAAGATCAGTATAGCCAAAAAGTGCCCCGCCCTTTTCCGTCAGGATTCCACCCTCAGGTCCATAATGCTCAGGATTACTATGTTCGCAATTTCCCGGAACATCATGATTACAGAAAAAACAGTTGCCACATGCGATTGGAAAAGGAACCACTACTCGGTCTCCTTTTCTTAAATGTGTAACTGCTGATCCAGTTTCCTCAACTATGCCCATAAATTCGTGGCCAAGAACCATTGGAGTTGTAGGCATAGCACCGGAATAAATATGCAGATCTGATCCGCAGATTGCCGTAGAAGTAATCTTTAAAATAATATCGTCCTGTGCATTGATTTTCGGATCCTCTACTGTATCATACTTTACAGAACCTGGTCCGTGTATAACTGCTGCTTTCATAATAGTCTTTTTTTTAATTAATAGAAAGCTAAATAACTGTAAATTAATCCATTATTATTACAGAATAATTACTAATTCTTACAAATACAACACAATCTAAAACTCGCTTCATTAAAGCTGAATATTGAAGTCTTGAATTATAAAACTAGAAAGCTGAAAAAAATGAGCATAGGAATGACAAAAAAAATTACTGTAATAAGAATGCCGTCTTACGCAATATTATCTTGTTTTATAATTTCAAAAAACTACGATTTTATAAGATAAAAGAAGAAACCATTAATAAAAACAAAAAACCCTATCCGATTTGGATAGGGTTTTAAAAGAAAGGCGACGACATACTCTCCCACAAAACTGCAGTACCATCTGCGCAGGCGGGCTTAACTTCTCTGTTCGGGATGGGAAGAGGTGAGCCCCGCCGCAATAACCACCTTAAGGTTTTTAGTAATTAGTGCTTAGTGCATAGTAATTAGTGCTTAGACTCTTTGCTATTTACTTTTAACTAGTTACTGCTCTTGCGTCGAGCAAATATTTTAACATACTGAGATAAAGAAAAGTAAGTTTTGTTTTAGAAAGTTTCCTCCCGAGCCTTTCGGCCCGGGAAAAGGGTGTACATAAGCTTACGGATTATTAGTACTACTCGACTATGACATTACTGCCTTTACATCTATAGCCTATCAACGTGGTCATCTTCCACGATCCTTAAAAGAAATCTCATCTTGTGGTGGGTTTCGCGCTTATATGCTTTCAGCGCTTATCCCTTCCCAACGTAGCTACTCTGCGGTGCCCCTGGCGGGACAACAGATACACTAGAGGTTAGTCCAATTCGGTCCTCTCGTACTAGAATCAGATCCACTCAAATTTCTAACGCCCGCAGTAGATAGAGACCGAACTGTCTCACGACGTTCTGAACCCAGCTCGCGTGCCACTTTAATGGGCGAACAGCCCAACCCTTGGGACCTTCTCCAGCCCCAGGATGTGACGAGCCGACATCGAGGTGCCAAACCCCCCCGTCGATATGAGCTCTTGGGGGAGATCAGCCTGTTATCCCCGGCGTACCTTTTATCCTTTGAGCGATGGCCCTTCCATGCGGAACCACCGGATCACTATGCTCTACTTTCGTACCTGATCGACCTGTATGTCTCTCAGTCAAGCTCCCTTATGCCATTGCACTCTACGCACGGTTACCAAGCGTACTGAGGGAACCTTTAGAAGCCTCCGTTACTCTTTTGGAGGCGACCACCCCAGTCAAACTACCCACCAAGCACTGTCCCCCGCAGCACGGGGTTAGGCCTCAGATAAACAAAGGGTTGTATTTCAACAATGACTCCACAACGCCTGGCGACGCCGCTTCATAGTCTCCAACCTATCCTACACATCATTTATCCAAGGTCAATACTAAGCTATAGTAAAGGTGCACAGGGTCTTTTCGTCCCACTGCGGGTAAACGGCATCTTCACCGTTACTACAATTTCACCGAGCTCATGGCTGAGACAGTGTCCAGATCGTTACACCATTCGTGCAGGTCGGAACTTACCCGACAAGGAATTTCGCTACCTTAGGACCGTTATAGTTACGGCCGCCGTTTACTGGGGCTTCAATTCAATGCTTCTCCGAAGATAACATCTCCTCTTAACCTTCCAGCACCGGGCAGGTGTCAGGCCCTATACTTCATCTTACGATTTTGCAGAGCCCTGTGTTTTTGATAAACAGTCGCCTGGACCTCTTCACTGCGGCCCTGATTGCTCAGGGCGACCTTTCTCCCGAAGTTACAGGTCTATTTTGCCTAATTCCTTAGCCATGAATCTCTCGAGCACCTTAGGATTCTCTCCTCAACTACCTGTGTCGGTTTACGGTACTGGTACTAATTACCTGAAGTTTAGAGGTTTTTCTTGGAAGCCCTTAGGCGCACTATCTCTTTGTCCGAAGACTCCGAGTACTATCGTATTTCACCAGTTCCTGCGCATTTTACTACAGGACCTATAGCTAGGTACTTCAACGAACTATTCCGTCAGTTCGCGGCGCTTTCATCACTCCGTCACCCCATCACAGTAATTAGTAGTACGGGAATATTAACCCGTTGGCCATCGACTGTCCCTTTCGGGTTCGCCTTAGGACCAGACTAACCCACAGCTGATTAGCATAGCTGTGGAAACCTTAGTTTTTCGGTGTGCGGGTTTCTCGCCCGCATTATCGTTACTTATGCCTACATTTTCTTTTCTAACCAGTCCAGCCCTCCTTACGAAAAACCTTCAACCCTGTTAGAATGCTCCCCTACCACTTGCAATTACTTGCAAATCCATAGCTTCGGTAATATGCTTATGCCCGATTATTATCCATGCTCGTCCGCTCGACTAGTGAGCTGTTACGCACTCTTTAAATGAATGGCTGCTTCCAAGCCAACATCCTAGCTGTCTGGGCAGACAAACCTCGTTCTTTCAACTTAGCATATATTTGGGGACCTTAGCTGATGGTCTGGGTTCTTTCCCTCTCGGACTTGGACCTTAGCACCCAAGCCCTCACTGTTAGTGAACATTATACAGCATTCGGAGTTTGTCAGGAATTGGTAGGCGGTGAAGCCCCCGCATCCAATCAGTAGCTCTACCTCTGTATAACTTTATAACCAACGCTGCACCTAAATGCATTTCGGGGAGTACGAGCTATTTCCGAGTTTGATTGGCCTTTCACCCCTACCCACAGGTCATCCGAAGACTTTTCAACGTCAACCGGTTCGGTCCTCCACTGTGTGTTACCACAGCTTCAACCTGCCCATGGGTAGATCACACGGTTTCGCGTCTAACACTACTGACTAAAGCGCCCTATTCAGACTCGCTTTCGCTGCGGATCCATACCTGAAGTACTTATCCTTGCCAGCAGCGTTAACTCGTAGGCTCATTATGCAAAAGGCACGCCGTCACCCCACGAAAGGGCTCCGACCGCTTGTAAGCGTATGGTTTCAGGATCTATTTCACTCCGTTATTCACGGTTCTTTTCACCTTTCCCTCACGGTACTGGTTCACTATCGGTCTCTCAGGAGTATTTAGCCTTAGCGGATGGTCCCGCCGAATTCAGACAGGGTTTCACGTGCCCCGCCCTACTCAGGATACCACTATCTATTACATTTATTACCCATACGGGGCTATCACCCTCTATGGCGTCACTTTCCAGTAACTTCCGGTTCTGCATGCATAAAATGTCGTGGTCCTACAACCCCAGCACTGCCGTAACAGCACTGGTTTGGGCTAATCCGCGTTCGCTCGCCACTACTTACGGAATCACTTTTGTTTTCTTCTCCTCCGCCTACTTAGATGTTTCAGTTCAGCGGGTTTGCCCACCTATCGGTGTGCTATATCTTCAATATAGCGGGTTGCCCCATTCGGATACCTGCGGATCAATCTGTGTGTGCCAGTCCCCGCAGCTTTTCGCAGCTTATCACGTCCTTCATCGCCTCTGAGAGCCTAGGCATTCCCCATACGCCCTTATTTTGCTTATTGTACCAATCTTGTTACTTAAAACAAGACCGTTTTTTTTTGTTTTTTACAATAAAATTGTAAAAAACGCTTTCTACTTTCTTATTATTTTCTTATCTCAATATGTCAATGAACTTTATCCAGCCGAAGATCAAAAGTCAAAAGCCGCCAAGTGAATCACTTTGGACTTTATGACTTTAATCTTTATGACTAAAATCGTGGAGAATAACGGAGTCGAACCGTTGACCTCCTGCGTGCAAGGCAGGCGCTCTAGCCAGCTGAGCTAATCCCCCAATCTAATTATGAATTGTGAATTATGAATTAGGAATTATTTGTAATCCGTAATCTTTCAACTCTAGAATTTCCTTCTTTTTAAGCTTTTCAGTCTTTTTAATTAGCAATCAACAATTATTAATTGCCAATTCTTAAAAAGTAGTCCCGGGCAGACTCGAACTGCCGACCCCTACATTATCAGTGTAGTACTCTAACCAGCTGAGCTACGAGACTCTGTTTTACTTAATTTTTATCATTTTTTTTTAAATTAACAGCAAGAGTAATACAATCTAAAATTCAAAACCTTTAAATTTCATCATTTTTCCCAAGCGTGCATTACTGCTAACACTCAGGCTCTAGAAAGGAGGTGTTCCAGCCGCACCTTCCGGTACGGCTACCTTGTTACGACTTAGCCCTAGTTACCAGTTTTACCCTAGGCAGCTCCTTGCGGTCACCGACTTCAGGCACCCCCAGCTTCCATGGCTTGACGGGCGGTGTGTACAAGGCCCGGGAACGTATTCACCGGATCATGGCTGATATCCGATTACTAGCGATTCCAGCTTCACGGAGTCGAGTTGCAGACTCCGATCCGAACTGTGACCGGCTTTATAGATTCGCTCCTGGTCACCCAGTGGCTGCTCTCTGTACCGGCCATTGTAGCACGTGTGTAGCCCAAGGCGTAAGGGCCGTGATGATTTGACGTCATCCCCACCTTCCTCACAGTTTGCACTGGCAGTCTTGTTAGAGTTCCCGACACTACTCGCTGGCAACTAACAACAGGGGTTGCGCTCGTTATAGGACTTAACCTGACACCTCACGGCACGAGCTGACGACAACCATGCAGCACCTTGTAAACTGTCTTGCGAAAGATCTGTTTCCAAATCGGTCAGTCTGCATTTAAGCCTTGGTAAGGTTCCTCGCGTATCATCGAATTAAACCACATGCTCCACCGCTTGTGCGGGCCCCCGTCAATTCCTTTGAGTTTCAAACTTGCGTTCGTACTCCCCAGGTGGGATACTTATCACTTTCGCTTAGCCACTGAACTTGCGCCCAACAGCTAGTATCCATCGTTTACGGCGTGGACTACCAGGGTATCTAATCCTGTTCGCTCCCCACGCTTTCGTCCATCAGCGTCAATAAACTGGTAGTAACCTGCCTTCGCAATTGGTATTCCATGTAATATCTAAGCATTTCACCGCTACACTACATATTCTAGTTACTTCCCAGTAATTCAAGTTCAGCAGTATCAATGGCCGTTCCACCGTTGAGCGATGGGCTTTCACCACTGACTTACTAAACCGCCTACGGACCCTTTAAACCCAATGATTCCGGATAACGCTTGGATCCTCCGTATTACCGCGGCTGCTGGCACGGAGTTAGCCGATCCTTATTCTTACGATACCGTCAAGTCCCGACACGTCGGGATGTTTCTTCTCGTACAAAAGCAGTTTACAATCCATAGGACCGTCATCCTGCACGCGGCATGGCTGGTTCAGACTTGCGTCCATTGACCAATATTCCTCACTGCTGCCTCCCGTAGGAGTCTGGTCCGTGTCTCAGTACCAGTGTGGGGGATCTCCCTCTCAGGACCCCTACCCATCGTAGCCTTGGTAAGCCGTTACCTTACCAACCAGCTAATGGGACGCATGCTCATCTTTCACCGTTGTGACTTTAATTATAAAGTGATGCCACTCCATAATACTATGAGGTATTAATCCAAATTTCTCTGGGCTATCCCTCTGTGAAAGGCAGATTGCATACGCGTTACGCACCCGTGCGCCGGTCTCAAAGCCCGAAGACTTCTACCCCTCGACTTGCATGTGTTAAGCCTGCCGCTAGCGTTCATCCTGAGCCAGGATCAAACTCTTCATCGTATATTTTAATATTATATCTCGACGAATATCTATCGGTTCATTTCGAATCTTTCGATTCTATTACTCTTATTTCTTTTGTTCTAACATCTCTGTTAAAACGGCTGTCAATTCAATATGTCTACGAACGTAATTTCTTTGTCTTCCGCTTGTCTCTCAAAGCGGGTGCAAAAGTAGTCAGTTTATCAGCATTCACAAGGCTTTTTATGATTATTTTTTATTTTTTTTTGAAACTTTTTTCTAACTTTCTGATAATGCTAAACTTAGAGTTTAAAAATTTAAATGAATATTAAATATTTTTCTTACAATATTAAATTTCAAATAAAAACACAATTATAAAACTTACTGATTTTATCAAATTCATAAGCATTTGCAAAATTATTTGGTATCAATAAAATGGAAGCGCATATTTTTTCACCTAAAACTATGGCAAAATAATTGTAAGTAGTGATTGGACATAGTTACCTAAAAATAAGCCAATTTCTTTAAATATTGCATAAAAGGATTTGGAATTTGTATCATCGAGGTCACAAAAAAATCCTATTTGTAAAGAAATGGGATTTTTTATGTCTTTTTCATAACTGTTTAGTATATTTATTCACTATCACTTTCAACATAAACCTTTGAGAGCTAGAAGCTCACACAAATAGGAGGATTCAAAGAATTTTCTCGCTTATAAAGGGGTGTTAAAAACCATTTAATCTATAATAATTTACTATTTTTTTGGTTTTAAAAGCCATTTACTTGCTAACCAAGTCAATAAAAGAGGTGATGTCATTGCTAAAAAATCAAATATATAAAGTGCAATAACTCCTCCTGCATCAAGTGATGCATATGCCCCAAATAAAATAATGTGACCAATTAAGCCTGCAGTCAAAGTTGCCGCCATTGCCCATCCACCCATTACTTTCCATTTTAAGCAAGCACGACTCATCAATATAGTTACAGGAATAAATAAAAACATACTGGTAATTGTACCGCCGCTAACATAATAATATAAAGGATTTCCCGATGATAGCCAACCCCCAATATGAAGGAGTCCGTTAGCTAAAATGAGGCCATATGGAGCTAATGCAACCATTGGGTTTGTTTTGTAGAATTTCCAAGCTCCAAGCATTGCCATCATAAGATAATATTCACAAGCCAATAATGCTGTAAAGGAATTGGACAATTTGGATAAACTCCATACCCTACTTTTTGACAAATCATATCCGCAAAAGGATGATGAAGAGAATGCACATCATAATAAAGCGCATATTCTTCAAATTGATGAATCATATACATTGGCGCCGCAACCCAAGCATACCAACCTGCATCTTGCCAACGAGGTTTGTTCAAATCGCTTCGTAGCAAATCTGTAAAAAACAATAGGACAAAAAATACAATTGCCATTCCTAAACCTATCCATGACCAAGCAAAGTCAAATTTTATTACGAAATCTTCCATATTTATTTAATTTTAAATTATGATGCAAATTCGTTATAAAAAGAATACTTCAAATCAAATTAATTTGATTTCACTAGCATTATACTTCTAATTTAAGTTGTTCTACACGTTTTGTGTTTTAGACTGCTAAGCCAAGTAGGTGTAATACCCATAAAACTGGCAATATCTTTCGATTGAAATCGCTGGAACAGAAAACCATAATGCTCTAAAAGCCACTTTAAAAATTCTAAGCTGGTTAAGCCTGTGAGGTGATTTTGAAATTGTATAAGACTTTGGATATAAAGCAATGTGTTTTGATACACCTGTTTGGCGTAAAATGGATATTTTAAAATTGCATTTGAAACAAAATCATAAGGAATAACAACTGCTCTGATGTCTTCATTAACTTTTGCATAATGATTAACAGAGGAATGATCAATTCCAATAAAAGAATTTCCTGCAAAAGGCAAAAAGCTCTCCGTATGAAACATAATTGCTTTTTCTCCTCCGTCAGGCGTAACTACGAATTGTACTAAACTACCACTTATAATTAGGAAAATTTGTTTTGTGTTACCGGCTGTAAATAAAATTTCACCCTTAGGAACTTCAACGTACATTGCTGTTGCTTCAATTTCATTTAAAAAATCCTGTGTAATGTCATTTTTGTAGTATTCATTGAATTTTTGTAAAATATTTGACGGCAGCATATTTTTCTATTTATTACAAAGTTTGCTATGTTTAATTTAATCGTTTAAAATTACAGATAATTAATAATAAACAATACCTATATTACATTATTCAGCAGATTTTTTTCTTTATAATTATATAACATTTTTCTACAAATTTTACATAAAAAATGCACTTGAGCAGCAATCCCTCACAGGAAATCAAAACCAAATTTACAAAGCCAATGAAAGACAGACACTACATATAATAAGCCAATTTCTTCAAATTATCCAAAAAAATGTTGAAATTTGTCTAGTCGGCGTCACGAATAAAAATCCCATTTCTAACGAAATGAGATTTTTTTTAATTTTTGAAACACTAGGTTTTAATTCAAAAAATGGCTTTATCTTTGAGCCTTTAGAAAAATTAATATTCGTTATGGAACAGAAAATACATCAGGGAAAAAACGTAAAACGTTTCAGAGAAATGCTTAACATAAAGCAGGAAGCTTTAGCTTATGATCTGGGAGAAGAATGGAATCAAAAGAAAATTTCTATGCTGGAGCAGAAAGATGTAATTGAAGAAAGCCTTCTGAAACAAATCTCTGCAATATTAAAAATTCCTGTTGAAGCTTTTCAGAATTTTGATGAAGAAAAGGCAATAAATATTATTTCTAATACATTTGACAACGGTTCAATTGGTTATCAAAATAATGACACTTGTACATTTAACCCCATAGAGCAAGTGCTAAAATTGCACGAAGAAAAAATTGCCTTATACGAACGTATGTTGAAAGAAAAAGATGAAATGATGGTGAGGCTTGAAAAATTGATTAATAAATAATTATTCATTTAAGATATATTAAAACAAAAAAGAGACTTGAAAGTCTCTTTTTTGTTGTTTTGAATAATATTTACGGGGCGAATTCGGAAGACATTCTAATAGCTTTCCTTAAAAATCTTCGAAAAGATGTTTTTCAATTTTAAAAAAGAGTATTAATTGATTTCTTCAAATCAGTTTATTTTAATTTACTATATGCTTCTAAAAGAAGGGATTTATTCCTCTCCAAGTAAGTTTTTAGCGATTCAGGCTCAATTCCTAAACCTTCTGCTTCTTTAGGGTCAACTTTGTACCCTTCCACATTCTGCCAGATAAAAGCTTCGGTTCCCCATTTAAACAATCCGCTTTCGACGGCTTGCTCATCTGTTATACTAATGGCCTCAAATTGCTTACCAGTAACGCTTGAAAGCGCATCTGCAACCTCTCCCATTGTAAGTGAATCTCCCACTATAGCGAATTCTTTCTTGTTGAATTTGTCAGGCTCTGCAAATGCCTCAGCTGCAAAACGACCAATATCTTCAGGAGACACCCAGTCTATTTTTGTATCCGGCGCAGTTGGACTAATTATTTTACCCTCAGAAATAGTAGGAAACATCCATTTATTTTTAGGAGGAAGCAGATTCACCATGATAAACGGCGGTTTTATGATCGTCCAAAAAGTAAATCCGGCATCTTTAACAGCGTTTATAGCTGCAGCTTTCTCTTCCCAGTAAAGCGGCTCCCACCTGCCTTTATCCCAGTCCGCAAAGTTTTGATGATCTCCCGCGCGGGCAACAGAGGTGTGGACTATCTGCTGAATCCCGGCGGCTTTTGCTGCGGCAACCAGATTTTTTGCATGTCTAGTTTCCTCTCCTTTATTCCCAGGATGGGATCCCATCTGCATCGAGAATACGCCTGTTGCACCTTTAGCGGCTTCAGTCAGACTTTCTAAATCATCGAACGTCGCTTCAGCTAATTCAACATTCCTTGAAGCGAGTGCTTTTGCAGCTTCACTGTTTTTATTTCGCACAATAGCCCTCACCGCTATATTTTTAGCTAATAATGCTTCAATCACTGCTCCTCCCTGAGTACCTGCCGCGCCAGCTACCAGTATTAATGATTTATCTTTCATATTTTTATAATTTAATTTTTTGTAAATTTACGTCCTAATTGGTTTACAAAAGATACCAGTTACCTAAAGGATGCCAGATATACAAAAAGATAATTCAGAAAATGCACAGCAGATCAAGCATTTGCAGGATGCTCTATACGTGATAAGCGGGAAATGGAAACTCCCCATATTGACAGCTGTGCACCAGGGTAACAGCCGATTCCGTGACATACAGCGGAGTGTAAACGGCATTACAAGTAAAGTCTTGTCAAAGGAACTTAAAGAACTCGAACTAAACAAGCTCATTTTGCGCAGGGTCTATGATGACTCACCTCCGACCGTTGAGTATACGGCTTCTGTGTATTGCGATACGCTGCACAATATGATCTCCGAAATGATTGAGTGGGGTAAAAACCACCGTGACAAGATCAGGGAAGTTTAATAAATAATAGGACTGCTTTGTTGTTAGAGATAATGTAGTCATGATCAGCTGAGTATAACAATATTTAATTCCCATAACTCAGCAAGGGTCTTTTATTTAATCAATACAATATTGGTTTTAGCATACTGGTTAATTGCAATTTTCACCTGATCAAAACTAGGTGCTGAGAGTCTTGGTTTATAATTTTGAGAAAATCCAAATCCTTCTGTCGGGTAACCAATCATATTTTTATCACATTTTCCGTTATTATTCAAGTCTTGATAAACAGCAATAGCGTAATCGCCATCCGGTAGGTTTTTGAACGTGTAGACCACTTTATTTTCTGTAGCTTTTACTTTTGCGGTGGCAATCTGTGACTCATTATCAAGAAAACCCTTCTCTTTATCGTACAATCCCAAAAAAACAAATCCTTTGCCGGGTTCTACGCCCGATACTTCAACGCTGAAATTATGTTGTGCAAATAATGCCGAATTAACTGTTAAAAGTACTATCAAGCTTATCATTTTAATTTTCATAACTTATATTATTTAGTATTTAAAATAGAACATTTTCTAGCTTCTCTTTCTCTAATTGGTTAAAAAAGTGATTCATTTTTTTTACATTCCCTTTTTTAAACGCTTGGTAGGGTTCTGACTGTGAGAGCAGCCATTTTTTTATAATACTTTTAAAAATGAAGGTGATTTTTTTTTGGAGAGGATGAATTTTCTGGCGGACCATCTCGAAATAATCGTTCAAATTTTGCTGTCGAAAACCCAGAATATTATCTAAATCTTCACCATCTTTTAAAATCCCGCAGTGAAAATTCTTCTCTGCAAACGCCTTTTGTGGAAAATCAGCTTCGCCTAAGCCAAATTCAGTAAACATTTTGTCTAGAAACGATTCATAAGTAATAACACAATCCTCTCCTCCTCCCAAATTGAATATTTGCTTCTCTAGTTTTTTTTGGTTTTCAATTGCTTTAGCAAAAGCTCTACCCGTATCTTTTGGCGTGCAGATTTCCATTGGCGTATCCAGCGGCATGTGAAACATCAATTTGGATATCTTATGATTCCCCATAATAGCGGCCAGACGAAAAATACTCCATGATAATTTGGATTTCCTAATCAAGGACTCACACAATACCTTTGTTTCTCCATACTGATCTCCTGGACTGGGTTGCAAAATATCAGTGATACATATCTGGGGATTCTTCATTCGATCGCCATAAACTGAAATACTGGAACTAAAAATCAAATAACAATCTGGTGAGTTCTTCTCTAAAGCATAAATAAGATTTTCGGTCCCTCTCACATTTACACTGTAAGCCATCTCTGGATCTATATCTGCAAGAGGTGGAATGACCGCTGCCAAATGGATAGCTACATCCTTATTTTGGGCAACTTTTAGCACTTCTTGTTGATTGCTGATATCGCCATACATAATCTCTACACGAGATCGAAAGGGAGCCAGTTTTTTCACCGAATTTTGGGTTTTTAGATCAAAAACCGTTATTTCATAATCCGTATGCTTAACCAGATGCTGCAAGGTTTCAATTCCTACGGTTCCAGATGCACCGGTGAGCAGTATTTTTTTTCGTGATATCTTATTTTCCATTTTTTTTAATTTATCATTTATCCTCTTCAATCCGCTTAAATTTTGATGAAAAAGCTATATTTGTTATACAATATGTTCAATATTTAACGTTGTGTTCTTTTTGATTACTACGTAAAACTAGCAAGGACGAATATATTTGCTGTTTCAAAAAAGGATGTTACTGTACATTAGCGAACAAAGACTAATGTTTTTGTAGCGTATGTAAAATAATTTGTGATGGATTTAAGAAAAGACAGAAGGGTTCAGTATACTAAAAAAATATTGCATGAGGCATTATTTAGTTTATTGAACGAGAAGGAATTGAGGGAAATTACCATAACAGAACTATGTAAAGCAGCCGATGTCAACCGCAATACATTTTATCGACATTATAATATTCCGCTGGATATACTGCTTGAAATAGAAGATGATGTTTTTGACAAACTCTCAGCGGTTTTGCGTACAAGCACCAATATGGATGAAGTGATACTGCTCAGCTGCCAGTTACTGGAAAGCGATAAGCAGATGAGTAAAATTGTGTTTACCAAAGCGGATGGAAGCGGAATTCTGTCGCGAATACTTAGAAGTGTTCGGAATAATTTTCCAGTTGAAAATCAAATAGAACTTACTGCCGAAGTAAAGCCTTTTGCTGAAATGGCATACCAATTTGGAGAAAAAGGAAGTATTGCTGTCATCAAAAATTGGATCGAAAATGATTTCTCAATTCCTGCTGAAAGTATTGCACAAATAATAAGTTATCTGGTAAATAAACTCAATAAATTGTAGTCGTAATTCCAAAATAATTTTTGCTTGTACTTAATTTGAAAAAGCAGAACCTTGAGGAAATCAAGTTCTTGTTTCAGGAAAAAATGTACACAACAGATAAAAAAAGTCTGCCAATTTCAAATAATAAACAATCCCGGAACTATCCATACAAATTTTTTATCTCTGACATAACAAAGGTACTCTGGGTACTCCCTATACTTTCAACTGATCCCAATTTATTAAACACAAAATCCTGATAATGCTTCATATCTTTGGCAGAGACTTTCATTAAAAAATCGTAATCACCTGATATATTGTAACATTCCACAACTTCTTCTATTTTCATAATATCACTAACAAACTGATTCCCGATATTACGATCGTGCTGTTTAAGTTTGATATTACAGAAAACGATAAATCCTCTATTTAATTTTTCTGCATCCAGCAGGGCTATATATTTCTTAATGTAACCGCTGTTTTCCAATCTCTTAATCCGCTCAAAAACTGGCGATGCTGAAAGATTTACCATCTTAGCAAGTTCTTTTACAGTATATTTAGAATTATCGTGTAATATATTTAATAACTGAAGATCGATATCGTCTATTTGTTCCATAG
Organism: Flavobacterium sp. KACC 22758; assembly: GCF_028736135.1. NCBI lineage: Bacteria > Pseudomonadati > Bacteroidota > Flavobacteriia > Flavobacteriales > Flavobacteriaceae > Flavobacterium > Flavobacterium sp. KACC 22758. The sequence continues at coordinate 2,520,919 of NZ_CP117878.1, read as the reverse complement.
AATATTTTGGTTTAATTTATTTCTAAAACAGAATAAAATTCTTCAAATATAACCAAAAACAATACAAAAATCTTATTTTATAAAAATTAAAAACATAACATACTGCAAAGTTTATGTTCACAGTATAAAAATCTAAAAGGCACTATTTTTACAGCAGGAACGGTAATCTTTGGTGCCCTTTATCGAAAAAAAAGATAAAGGGCCAAACCATAAACAAAATTATACTTCTTTTCGTCGAGCCATACCCTGAGCAATGATGCTGGCGGCAATCAATTGTAAGGCATGGTAAAGCATTAGAGGCAGCAATACGATGCCGGTGATGGTACTGTGCTGAAAAAGTACTTTTGACATAACGGTGCCGTGTACCAGTGACTTTTTAGAACCACAGAATAAGACAGTAATTCGGTCTTCATCTGAAAAATCGAGCAGGTGGCTGAGTATTCCAACACAAAAGAATACGGCAAAAAACAACGCCATCATCCCTGCAGCGAGTCCGGCAAGTTCAAGGGCGGTGAAGCCTTCAAAAAGATGTTCGGAAAATGACTTGCAAAACGACGTGTAAATAATCGTGAGAATAACTGCCTGATCGAAATATTTGAGCTGTTTCTTGTATTTTTCGGCAATGGCGCCGAAACGCGAATTGAGGCTTATGCCAATAATGACAGGCAGCAAGACTTGAAGAATCAATTTTATGACGATTTGAGTAACATCAAAATCGCCTGTCGCAGAAGCTATAAACAGCCCAACCCAGAGCGGCGTAACCACTACTCCGATCAAACTGGAAATGCTTGCATTGAAAATGGCTGCGGGAATGTTTCCCTTAGCGATCGAAACCATGACCACCGAAGAGGAAACTGTAGACGGTAATGCTGCCAGAAAAAATACACCCAGCCAAAGCAGCTCGAAACCATTATTGACAAACAACGGGCGAAATGCCAAAACAAGGAGCGGAAAAAACAAAAAGGTTGTCAACTGGACGACAATGTGCATTTTCCAGTTGGAAAGTCCGGCTTTTAGTTTATCAACACTCAGTCGCATGCCATAAAACAAGAAAATCAAGGAAACGCCAGCGTTGGCAATCTCCTCCAGCGAAACAGGTTCTTTGACCATACCTGGCTTTGGCAAAAAATAAGCCATCAGAATCATGGTGGCTATCATTAACAGGAAACCGTCGAAACCTGCTTTTTTTAATACTTCTAATAATTTCTTCAATGTGTTTTAAATATTATTCCTCCGTGGAGGCACGGACATCATTATTAATACATTGAGACTAAATCCCAAGTTCTTTGCGTATAATTTCTGCTCCTGCGCTTAAGGCACTTAACTTGCCTCTGGCTACGTCCCGAGATAGCGGGGCCATACCGCAGTTTGTAGAAGGGTAAAGATTTTCGGCATCTACAAACTCAAGAGCTTTACGCAGAGTAGCAGCGACTTCTTCTGGTGTTTCGATAGTGTTTTTTGCCACATCAATGGCACCGACCATTACTTTTTTACCGCGAACCAGTTCCATTAAATCTAAAGGCACATTGGAGTTGTGACATTCTAAAGACACGATATCAATTTTAGATTTTTGAATTTTCGGAAAAATTTCTTCGTATTGTCGCCACTCAGAACCTAATGTCTTTTTCCAATCAGTATTGGCCTGTATTCCATAACCATAACAAATATGAACCGCAGTCTGGCAGTGCAAACCTTCAATAGCTCTTTCTAATGCTGCCATTCCCCAATCGTTTACTTCATCAAAGAACACATTAAATGCAGGTTCATCAAACTGAATAATATCTACCCCTGCGTCTTGAAGTTCTCTTGCTTCTTCATTGAGTGCTTTCGCAAATTCCCAAGCCAATTTTTCACGGCTTTTATAATGGTCGTCGTATAAGGTATCTACCATTGTCAGCGGACCTGGTAATGCCCATTTTATAGGCTTATTTGTCTGTTTACGTAAAAATTTAGCATCTTCAACAAAAACTGCTTTTTGACGTGCAACCTCACCTACAACCACTGGAACACTCGCGTCATAACGGTTACGGATTTTTACTGTTTTACGATTTTCAAAATCTACACCGCTTAAATGCTCGATAAAAGTCGTTACAAAATGCTGGCGAGTCTGCTCACCGTCACAAATGATATCTAGATCTGCCAATTGCTGTTCCTGCAAAGAAATGCGCAACGCATCTTGTTTTCCTTCAAGCAGCTGATCGCCTTCTAATTTCCATGGTGACCAAAGTTTTTCGGGTGGTGCAAGCCAGGCAGGTTTGGGTAAACTTCCAACAATAGAGGTAGGTAATAATAATTTCTTCATAATAGTATAATTTTAAGACGTTGTAATCAATTAAAGGGTAAAATTAGCAGACCATTGTTCCAAGAGACTTTTGTAAGGCTTAATGAAATGCTCTTCTGCATATTTACCCTGTTCAACTGCCAATCGGCTGCGCTCTTCGCGGTCATAATCCACGCGGGTAAGTGAATAATCTTCATGTTTAAGACTAGGTTGATAGATTTTCCCAGCCACCGAATTTGCATTGTAAATTTCAGGGCGATAAATCTTCTGGAAAGTCTCCATCGTACTGATTGAACTGATTAATCCAAGATCAGTATAATCAGCAAGTAAATCTCCGGAATGATAAAAAGCCATCGGTGCCACACTATTTGCAGGCATGAAAAAACGAACCTTTAAGCCCATTTTAGAGAAATATTCATCAGTGATAGAATACTGATCCTGAAGATACTCAAAACCCAGAACCGGATGCTGATACTCAGTGCGAGTATACGTTTTGTTGCTCGATACACTTAGACAAATGATCGGTGACATCTTAAAGTGCTCTTTATAAGTGGCTGAATTGACAAAACACTTATAAAGTTTTCCGTGCAAATCACCAAAATTTTCAGGAATAGAGAAAGTAGATTTATTTTTATTGTGATCGATCAATAAAATACTGAAATCATAATCACGAACATAAGACGAAAAATTATTTCCGGCAATACCTTCGATACGCTGGCTGGTCTTGCGGTCAAAAATATTCGTTTTTAAAACTTCAATCAACGGCAGATTGTTACTACCATTCTTATCATCAATACTCATCGTTACTGTAATAATTTCAAGTTCTACAAGATAACGATCCCCTTTTGGATTATCCACATGAGCCAATGCATTGAATCGATTGTTAATCATATTTAAGGCATTACGTAAGTTTTGCCGGCGATTACCTCCTCTAGCCAGATTTGCAAAATTGGTTGTCAAACGCGTTTCACTTGAGGGGTGATAGTTTTCATCTAAACAAGTGCTCTTTAGGGCGAATGCAAAATCATTCTGGATTGTATTCTGGATGCTTTCAATATTCTGCTTTTTGTTTAGTACCCTATCTTCTTGTATGTTCGCTTTCATATGATGACAATGTTTAGTTTTTTTACCCTGCAAATTTGAATATAAAAGATTAAATATTTTTATTTATATAAAAAATCAGTTAATTATTCTTTTAATCTATATTTTCAAAGATTATTAATCTTTAAACAAATATAATAATGAAGAAAAACAGATAAATATTCTTTAGTGACCTTAAATAATTTATTTGGAGTTTCTCAGAGCACTTTAAAAACTCGAAAAAGAAAACAATATCATTTATCTTTGTCAAAATTTAAGATAGACATAGTAATGAATTTGATAGAAAATTTAAAATGGCGCTACGCCGCAAAAGCTTACAATAACATTAAAGTTACAGAAGAGAAGATCGATCAGATCTTAGAGGCTATAAATCTTTCAGCATCTTCTTGTGGTCTGCAATCTTACCGTATTTTTGTAGTAAGCAACCCGGAAATCCAAAAGAAATTAGGTGCTGATTCGTATAATGGACAAATTAGCTCTTGTTCTCATTTGTTGGTTTTTGCAGCATTTAATGATATGACTTCGACTTACATTGACGAATACATGGCAATGACAGAAAAACAAAGAGGTCTTGATGCTGGTGCCTTATCAAAATTTAAAAATGGACTGCATTCCTATTTCAGCGCTATTAACACAGAACAAAAAGCGCTTTGGGCGGCCAAACAAGCTTATATTGCACTAGGAACTGCACTTATTGCTGCAGCAGAATTGAAAGTGGACGCTACTCCTATCGAAGGATTTAATGCCGCCACTATCGATGCCGTTTTGGGTTTGAAAGAAAAAGGGCTGCATTCTACAGTTATCCTCGCTTTAGGATATCGGGATTCGGAAAAAGACTATATGGCAGCTACGAAAAAAGTTCGTTTGCCTATAGATGAAATGATAACTAAGGTTTACTAATATTATTAGATGTGTTAATTATTACGGTAAAAGTATACGTTTAACCTTGTAAACTTTGATACTTTTTCTGCCACAAAAGCGCAGCCAATTATACAGTTTTTATCCTACATAAGTTTTGTGGCAGAATCATCGCGCATTGCATTGTGAAAATCAGCGAAGTAATAATCTATAAGAATAGGTTCGAAACTGTATTACTAAATGTATAATACAAAATTTTCTGATTCCACTAAAGCCATTTAAAGTCTCATAATACTCTCCAAATTTTACTATGAATAATTCCCTCATTATTTATAATTAGTAAAACTAACTTGTTTTTCTTAAGGCAGTACTAAATTTTATTATAAAAAAATTTATTAAGAGCTATTACATCTTAATAAATTTAATAATGCATATATGTTTTGGCACTTATGATACTTACAAATGAAATTATAAAACAATTATCTTAAAGTTAACGCTGACTATAAATCATTGAAAATCATAGCAATCCTATAATATTCCTGTTTTATAATATAACGGCTATGTTTCCTGTCCATGGTAACTTTGAATAAACCATTAAAATTAAAAATCATGGAAGATATAAACAGAACAGGAAAAGAAGATAATACACAAATTAATATCTCCGAACAAAGCGAAATCCAGCAATGGGCTGAAAAGTTAAATGTACCTGAGGAAATATTAAAAGATGCTGTGAGGGCAGCCGGAACATCTGTAGAAGAGGTAGTTGAACACCTTAATGAAAATCCACCTTCCAGAGAAAGTGCCTCTGAAGCGGTTCATTTGAAAGACGGTCCGTGGCATGATGACCGCCAAAATAGCCACCATCAATATCCAGAAGGGAAAACCATTGAAGAGGCAACAGATCCTTCAAAATTATCACAGCTTTAAACTTCTAAAAGCAGTATTATAGAGATCTATTGTTTTATTTTTCCACAATTATATGCATTAAAGTTTTTGATGAATAAAGGAAAATTAAAAAATTATAAATAAAACAATTAAACACAATACAAACTTTAATATTAATACTAAAATAAAAAATTATGTCTAGAGAAAATTACGACAGCTACGATGAGGACAAACGTAGCTATCAGGCAGCAGATGATTCCATAAATTCAGAACTTTTGGAGAAAAAAGATCCGGCCATCAACCAGCATGAAAACGACACAACCGGTATTCATAGCGATACTTCAAAACACCCAAATCCCCGCCCGGATGAGCGTGATCCGGATGCAGACAGAAGAACCCTTGACGAAGAAAAAGCTGTCGAGGATGAAGACGAAGACAATTAATGTCTTGCTTATTGGTTGCTATTTCAGAGTTTTTATGCCTTTAAACGATATAAAACTCGATTTTGAACATGAATCAGCTTTATAGTAAAGCAGCTTGAATCGCTTGGGAATAGCTTAGATTGAAATAAAAAGATTTAAAATCTTGAAAAACTAAAAAAAACCTGAAGAGAATTTAGCATCCTTATAGGCTGCAGGTTCTCTTCAGGGTTTTATACCTTTCGGTCTGGCATTTTGAGGCTTTTATTGTATTTTTTTTCTAATACTAAAAAAAATATGATAAACGACAAAATACGGCTCCTTTCAGAATACCGTATTTATCAAACTAATTCAAATTAAAAAAACTACAAACTTGCTTTCACTTCACCGCAAGTCAGCATATTTTTGGGATAATAAGGATTTTTAATTTCTTTACTATCACTTGTCCATACAGCACCTGTCATTGGGCAGACCTGCAGGTATAATGCTGCATCAGCTGCTTTGAATTTTGAAGCTGCTTCCCAGTATTTCACAGAAAGTGTTTCAAAAATTTTGCGCTGTTTATTAATATTTTTAGTTGATGCCATTTCAGCTGCTAAATCTGAAATTGCTTTTCTTGTTATTGTCGCTGCATTCATTTGTTCTAAACTCAGCTTTTTAAATTTGAAGTTCTTTAAAGAATTCCTTAAAGCTTCTGCGTTTTTTACCACCGCTAAACTATCTGAAGTAATTAAACTGTTTTTTAAAGCCAGATAATTTTTAGTAATTTCCTTTTTCTGCTCTTCTCTTTTTTGAACCAATTCTGGCGCTACTTCTTGTTTTGATGTTAGCTGGGCCTGAGTCAGACCGCTTAAGAAGATGAATACGATCACTAATACTTTTTTCATATCGTTGTAATTGAGTTTAATTTTGTAACTATTTTGTCCATTTCGATCAAGATTGCTTCGTAATGATCTTTACTTAAACCTGATGTTCCGTTCATTAACTTAACAACATCATCTCTTAATTTTACTAAGTGCTGTTTCGCGTACAATCTCACATCGCTGCGCTGCGCTGTATTGGCTGCTTTTCCAGGCTCTAATTCTTTTGGCAGTAAAAGCATGCCTAATTTTTCGACATAAGCGCGCTGCAAACTTCTTCTGTAAAAATCTTGTTTTTCGTCACCGCTGAATTTTACCCAAACCGTCTGTTCCAGATCATTTAAAAACTCTGGAACTGTGTAAGCTCCTTCAAACTGTATGGCTTTCACGCTAATGTTGTAAAGCATTCCGGAACTTAAAAGCATATTTAAAACCTGATTCTGCTGATCTGATATTTGGTCTGCCGTTTTCAACGGAATAAGCTGTTCAATTTCCTTTGGATACATCCACAATGGTGCTGTAAACAATTGTCTGCCAACATAATCAACAGCTGCCTTTACTTTTGCTTTTGGAATTGGCTGATAAACCGCTCCTTTTTCGTCAACCGTTCTTTTGGTTACATAATTATTGCCAATATTTTTCAATACATGATACAAATAGCGGCTATATTGCGATACAACTGCTTTATGCATATCTGACAGGTTATCGTAAGCATCGTTTGGCTGATAGGTCCATTCAACCAGATTTGGAACTACTCGTTTTAGGTTTTTAATTCCATAATCGCTTGCCTTTACAGAATCGTCTCCCAAATCTTCTGACTGACTGCGAGGATCTTCGTCTTTTCCTTCTCCTCCAAACCATAATTTAGGATTAGCCGTTAAACTGTCTGTCGTTAATTTAGAAAGGATCTTTTCTTCTTCAAACTCATCTTCAGCGTTTGGATAATAGGTATAACCCCATTTTACAGCCCATTTATCGTACATCCCTATTCTTGGGTAAATTCCTTTTGGACTAATGTTATCTTCCGGCTGCGCTACATAATTAAAACGGGCATAATCCATAATAGAAACGGTATGACCATTTTCTTCCACCCATTTTTTATCACGAAGTTTTTCTACAGGAGTCGCACTGCTCGCCCCCATATTATGACGCAGACCAATGGTATGCCCAATTTCGTGCGAAGAAACAAAACGAATTAATTGTCCCATCAATTCATCATCCAAATGCATTTTTCTGGCTCTTGCATCTAATGGTCCAGCCTGAATCATGTACCATCTTTGCACTAATTTCATCACATTATGATACCATCCAACATGGCTTTCCATAATTTCTCCGCTTCTCGGATCGCTGATTCTGGGACCATAAGCATTTGGTGTTTCAGAAGCCAGATATCGTACTACAGAATATCTTGCATCTTCCAAACTCATTGCTGGATCATTTTCCGGCCATTCTTTACCTATAATTGCATTTTTAAAACCTGCAGCTTCAAAAGCTTTCTGCCAATCGTTGATCCCTGCAATTAGGTATGGACGCCATTTTTTTGGTGTTGCAGGATCAATATAATAAATGATCTGTTTTTTTGGCTCGACCAATTCGCCTCTTAAATACTTTTTGATGTCTTTCTCTTTAGGCTCTAAACGGTAACGCTGTACAATAAATTTTTTCTGTGCGCTTTGTTCATCATCATCAAACAAAACATATTTATTAGCAAAATACCCTACTCTTTCATCAAAAAAACGTTTACGCATTGGCGTTTTTGGAAGCAATACAATTGAAGTATTTAATCGCAATGTAATACTGCCGCTGCTTGCTGTAGAACTTGTATAGGTCTTTGTTGTCTTGACTTCTATATTAATCGGATAGGTATCTATACTTTCAATAAAAGATTTATCATCGGCAAGAGAAGTTAATTTTTTCTCTGTTTTTTCTTTGCCTTCAATAGCAAACATTGCGTTGTCTTTCTTGAAAACATCGGTTACATCGATAACCACATTTCCGTTATCCGGATTAGTTGTTTTGATTGGAAAAGCCGCAACAATTGGATTTTCATTGCTTCCCGCCAATGCTTTTGCCAGCATCGAGTCAGCAGAACGAACATCTTGCCTGTACTGTAATGATCTTAAAAAAACAGTATTATTTGCCCCTTTTTCAAAATAAATAGTCTGCTCGTTGGCCTTCTCCCCTCCAAAAATTCCCATTCCTTCCGGAGTCGAAAGATAACGGGTTACTACCAGCATATAACGATTAAACAAGCTGTCTGGAATTTGAAAATAGTATTTCGTATCGACCTGACTTACCATAAAAAGACCCGACTTGCTTTTGGCCTTATCTGTGATCACTTTATTGTAAGCCTGCATTCCTTTTGGCTGCGTGCTGGTGCTGTCGGCTTTTTTTTCCGGAGTTTGGGCAAAACCATGCTGTCCAAAAGACAGCATGATCAGCATTATAAATAATTTCTTCATCTAAATTAAAATGGAAGTTTTTCGTCTGTGTTTAGGGTCAATTTCGGGTTTTTCTGCAAAGCAGATAATGGAAACGGAATAATATACAATCGAGAGTTGGGTTGTAATGTATATGTTTTTTGAGGAACAGTTTTGTTTACCAATGGAAATACTCTTGTAACGGTTTTAGCAAACTCAGTTTCTGTATTTAATCTCTTTAAATCAAAGAAACGGTTAAAACCGAAAAGCAGTTCTTTTCTTCTTTCATTGATTACCAAATCCATTGTTTCTTTTCTTGTAGCCGGAACCGTTAAATTTACAGTACCCGAAAGAATACGTTTTGCTCTTAAGGTATTTAAGACTCCAACTGCTTCATTAAGTTTATTGTCTCTTGCATAGCATTCTGCAAGAATTAAATACACTTCAGTTGTTTTCATACCCACTGTAGGATAGAAAAATCGTGTGTACTGTGTGCCCCAATACGCTGTTCCTGAACCTTGATCGAGATTGGTTGTACTGGTTGTATTGAAAAATAAATTGAAACGCGCGTCATTTGTTCCAAATAAAGTTCTTAATTCCGGACTGATGATATAAAGCTGTCCGAAATTCATTTCGTTATACCCTGTCATGTACATATAACTCAATACTTCAATATTATTTGCTGCCGGAACAGCTGCAGCAGTTGGGCCTCCTTGTTTATTGTAAGCTACCATATCAAATATTTGATTATTATAGCTTAATGATTTTTCAGCTGCTGCCTGAGCCTGTGCAATTTCACGTTTAAACAAATGAACTTTGGCTTTAAACGCATAAGCAAATGCTAAAGAAGGATGATAAACATCAACAGGTTTTTCCTCAAGATAAGGTAACGCATCTTCGATATCTCTTTGAATAAAATCATAAACCTGTGCCACAGTAGATTTTGAAGGCTGTGTTTCAAGGTCAAATTTTTCCATGATACAGATTCCGCCGTCTGCAGCTGCAGTCTGCGGATCGTAACCTTTTGCATAAGTGTTTACCAATAAAAAGTGATCATAAGCTCTGTAAATCTTAGCTTCAGCTTTTGCTAATCTTTTGATATTTTCATCTCCTTTGCTATTATCTACTAGTGAAATAATAGTGTTCCATCGGTTGATGTAACTGTAAGCTTGATTATAAAAACTAGAACCAGTTATTAACGAAACTCTATCTACACTTTCATCAAATGTAAAATTAATGATATCAATGTTTGGAGTTCTTCCTATCACATTGGCTTCTCTCATCCATTGATCGTCTGATAAGTATTGAAAGTTGTTAATAGGATAACCACGTCCAGGCAGAGATACTAATTCAAGAAATTGCTGCGGAGTTTCGATAACTAAAGCGCCTTTGGGTGTGATTTCCGTGTAATCTTCGCATGATGAAATCGTTAACATCATACAAGACAGTACTGTTATATATATCTTTTTCATTTTTTAAAGAGTAAGATTAAATCCAAATAAATATGTTTTTGGCAATGGTAAATTGCGTGTGCCAGAATTTACAGTGTAAACTTCTGGATCTATACGATTTCCGGCAGCACTCCAATACCAAATATTATTCATCTGGAAAGTAAATTTTGCCGATGTTATACTGATTCGATTTGCAAAAGCTTTAGGCAGACTATAACCAAATGAAATGTTTCTCAATTTAATATAATCACCATCTACAACATTTGCAGTTGAATTTCTCCATTGACTGCTTATAGTTCCTGCATAATTTCTAACACTTTCGTCGAAATCTACATACAAACGAGTATTCCCGTTTGGATTTGCATCTGTATAACGATCTGTAATACCAGAAAGATTTACAGCATCAGAACTCATGTCAATCGTTTCTTTACGCATTACATTTCCGCCAGAGAAAACAAATAAGAAGTTCAAATCGAATTGTTTATAAGAAAAACGTTGTGATAATGAACCTGTATAAGTTGGCATTAAAGTTCCCACATTTACTAAAGCATCTGGATTGGTAATCGATTTGATACTTGTTGAAATGGGATTTCCATTGGCATCAAAAGTAATAGATGGATTGCCCTTTTCATCTAAAACATACGGATAGCCATTTACCGTTCCTCCATATTGGTAAGCATACATACTATTGAAGAAATCATTTTCTACAAAGAAATTAGTTGGTGAAGAAACATATGACGCAGCTGTACTTTGTGCTCTTGTTACTTTTTTAACAGTTGTTTCGTTAAAGGCAAAAACTAAATTTGAATTAATGCGGAAATTACCATTATTATACCATTCAGAACCAACCGTAAATTCTAAACCTTTGTTTAAAAGTGCTCCAGCATTAATTCTTCTTGATAAAGCTCCAACTGTAGGATCAAGATCTGTAGTGGCTAATAAATCAGTGCTGTATTTGTGATACAAATCGATAGAACCGTTTAATTTAGCACGGAATAAGCTATAGTCAATACCAACATTGGTACTTTGAGTTTTTTCCCATCTCAACATTGGATTTGGCTGTGCCGTGATGTTTGTATATTGCAACGACTGATATAAATTATCGTTTCTTCTCGTAGCCGTTATATAAGGTGTTGTACTTTGATCTACGTTTCCATTAATTCCGTAAGTAGATCTTAATTTCAACATAGTTACCCATTTAACTTCTTTCATGAAATTTTCATTGCTGACATTCCATCCTAAACCTGCAGACCATAAAGGGCGGTTTTTGTACTTTGGATCAACTCCAAATAAATCGGCTTTATCAATACGGTAACTTCCTGTAATATTATATTTAGATAAATAAGTATAACTCGCAGTACTGAAAATTGAAAAATAACGGTGTAAAATTTCCTGCTGTGTTCTTCCTAAAGCTGACAACGTTCTATTGTTTCCGAAGATATAACTAGGAACTCCCGTCTGACTCAATGCAAGATTGTTCAATACAGCAGAACTAAGTGTCACTGGATCATAACCATAACGTACCTGTTCGATTGATCTTGGAAGAAAAGTTTCGCGCATTTCTGTACCAACCAAGGCATTAACAGAATGTTTTCCATCTGCAAATTCTTGATTAAAATCTAACTGATTTCTAAAAGAATAATTGCTCGCCTGAGAACTTGACTGCTTATATCGTCCTCCTGTAGAGAAACCTTCAACGTACGTATATGCATTTGTGGTTGGATTATATCCTGTTAATGCATTAATAGCATAACGCATTCTATACGAATTAATATCGTAGTACTGTTCCCTGTCATTTTTTCTTACCTCATATTGAAATTGGGTATTATAACTTAAACCTTTCCACAATTTAGCTTTAATATTAGCGAAAGTTCTTAGGCTCAATGAATTTTGTTCTTCAAGACCTTCTTTAAGAGCATCTAAAACATTAAAATTCGTAGATTTAAAACCACTCAAACCCGCCAGTTTTTCGACCATAGCTGGATTAAGAGCACCGCTGGAAGTAAAACCATCTTTAACTGATGAAAATGAAGACTGAACTAAATTTCCGTTATCGTCTGTAATACGCTCGTATCGTTTTTGAATATCATAATTGCCAAGATCGTATTCTGTAACATCCTCATTACTATAAGTTCCATTTACTCCAAAAGTAGCATTTAACCAGTTATTTACCTGAAAACTACTTTTTGCGTAAAGGTTAAAATTGCGTCCGCTATTGTACTTTATACGACCTTTTGATTGGTCATAATTAAGCGATACATAAGTATTCTGCTTACTTGTACTTCCAGAAAAGGCAACATTATAACGCTGTCTTAATTCATTTTGCCAAACATTATCACGATAATCTTTATTGTAATCGTTTTTTCTCCACTGTGCAAGAGTGCTGTTATAAGCAGCATTGTTAATCTTTCCTTCTTCTAAATTTCTATTTAATTGATAAAGAGGACTGTAATATTTCGGACTACTGTTTCCAATGTCTCCATAACTGCTAAACATAGTTGCAGTGTCTGCAAATCTGGCTCTTTCTCTATTGTAAACTGCCTGTTCAAAATCAATCATTTCGCTTGTTGAGGCATAATTCATATCTCTCAAATTTGGTTTATCTGAAATAAAGAAATCTGAGTTTATCGTTACTTTTAATTTACCATTTCCTTTTTTGGTAGTTAAAACGATAATTCCGTTTGCCGCTCTTGAACCATAAATAGAAGCTGCAGCCGCATCTTTTAGAACGTCTACACTTTCAATATCATATGGATTTATCTCATCCAAAGTTAACTCAGTTGGTAAACCATCAATTACTACAAGCGGGCTGTAACCAACTTGATCTGAAGAAAATGTACCAATTCCTCTTAAAATAGGCTGATCTGAACCAAGTCCGCTTGGATTTTTTTGAAACATCAAACCCGCAACACGTCCTTCAATCGCGCTTGATAAATTAGAGTTGATGTTTTCGTTTAATGTTTTTTCATCAATTTTAGAAATTGCACCCGTAAAATTACTTCTTGCAATAGTCTGATAACCTGTAACTACCACTTCTTTCATTGCAGCCACTTTGTCTTCAACTATAACGGTTAACGTATTTCTGCCATTTATTGCGATAGACTTTGTTTCTATTGTTAATCCGGAAAGCTCTAAAATTCCATTGGAGGGTACATTATCAAATGTAAAACTTCCGTCAAAATCAGTAATACTGGTTTTGTTTGTTCCTGATAACGTTACTGTTACACCCGGAAAAGATTCGTTCTTATTATTGGTAACTTTTCCGCTTACGCGGATTAGGTCGTTTCCCAAGCTTTCTGTCTTATCTTTTGAAGCGGTTACTACAATTGTCTGATTGGCAAGATTGTACTTCAAATTTTGACTGCTGAAAATTCGGTTTAAAGTTTCCTTTAAAGATGAATTCTTTACATTAATCGTAACAGGTTTAGCATCTTTAAGCAGTTTTTGAGTATAAAAAACTTCATAATTGGCCTGTTTCGCCACTTCTTTCAAAACTGTTTCAAGAGAAGCATCTTTAAAATTGATGGTAACATTTTGTGCTTGTGCTGAATAACTGAAAAACAGCATTATAAACACGGTTAAATAGGTAGAAAAATTAAATCTGGGAATCTTTTTTCCAAGATTTTTGTAAGGTTTTTTTGGTTGTAAATTTAATTTCATACATTTACATTGGTTATAGTTAAACAATAGGTGGACAACTTATACTGGCTATACACTTTCATAACAACCAGAAGCATCGCAACTGCTTCTGGTTTTTTAGTTTATAGTCACAGTATATTCAGGTAAACTTAAAATCAGGGATCTACAATTACTGTTTTTCCTTCAACCTTAAATTTTATATTACTAAGCTCAAGTACTTTTAATACTTCAGACAAATTTTTATTTCTAAATGTACCTCCGTTAAAACGAACATCAGAGACATTCCCACGGTATTCTACTTTTATTCCGTACCAGCGTTCCAACTGTCGCATTACATTTTTCAGATCGGCATTGTCAAATTTGAAACGGCCGTTTTTCCAGGCAACCGCTTCTTCCGGATCTACTTCTTTTACTTTAATTTTAGAAAAATTATCAGATACATCAGACTGCTGTCCAGGTTTCAAAATCGCTTTTTGATTTTTATAAGTAACAGCTACGCTTCCTTCTAATAAAGTAGTTTTAACAACCGATTCATTATTATACGAATGAACATTAAAATGTGTTCCCAATACTTCAATTGACTGGTTATTTGATTTTACAATAAAAGGTTTGTTTTTGTTTTTGGCTACTTCAAAATAAGCTTCACCTTCTAACTCAACAACTCTTTTATCTCCGTTGAATTGTGTTGGATATTTAATAGAAGAAACCGCATTTAGATATACTTTGGTACCATCCGCTAAAATAATATTATACTGTCCTCCTATTGGTGTTGAAAGAGTGTTGAATGAATTATCATCTTTACCTCCGTCTGTATTTGGATTTATAATATAGGTAACTTCTCCATTTGCGTTCATCTTGATTGTTACTTCATTTTCTTCTCCTTCTTGCGCAATAGTATCTTTTGCCGTAATTTCAGAAAGTACAATTTGTTTTCCATTCGAAAGTGTCAATACACCTTTAGTACCTCCCGGAGCAATTTCCTGTGGTTTTGCGGCAACCTGAACGTTTTCTTCTTTTGGCTGTGTAAAATAAAATATTCCTGTACCTATTAGTAAAGCAATTGAAGCCGCAACAGCTATTCGAGGCCAAAGACGAACTACTTTAGTTTCTTCTTGCAGCGGTAATTTCGATTTTAGAAGTTTGTAACTATCTTCCAGCTCGTATTCATTAAGCTGTAAATTGCTGTTTGACGCTTTTTTCAAATACCACGCATCAAGTTTATCCTGATCTTCATCAGATAAAGTTTTTTCTTGATATTTTTTAAGCAATTCTGAGATTTGGGTTTTATTCATAATTACTACACGAAATTTTTGTCTTGTTTAATAGTAAGACAGTTAGAAAGAGATTTTGTCATAGACAATGACAAAAAAAATTAAAAAATTATTACTATATCTTTAAGAAATGAATAGAAATATTAGCTTTCTGTTTAATAACGAATGAGTTACAAAACTGAAAATCATTCAAAAAAATTAACAAAAAATATAAATATAATTCACCAAACAAAAAGATTCATCATAGATTTAAGCTTTTCTCGAAGAATTTTAAGAGAATTATACACTTGTTGTTTGGCTGTTTTATCCGTAATATTCAATTGAAGCGCAATTTCATCATACGAAAGCTCTTCGACTTTTCTCAACAGAAAAACTTCACGCATTTTTTCAGGCAGCAGTGCAATTTCTTTAGTAATTATAGCTTCTAATTCTTTTTCTCGCAGATTCGAATCCGCAAAAACATAATCTTCTTCTATAAAGTTTGAAATTGAATCAGCATAACGCGAAACCACTTTTTCATGAGCAATGTGGTTGAGTACTCTGTTTTTTACAGATTTGTATAAATAAGAAGAAAGGGAACCTGTAATGTTTAATTCATAACGTTTGTTCCAGATTGAGAGAAAAACTTCCTGAACTACATCATTTGCTTCATCCTGATTTTCAAGAATTTTATACGCATGATTAATTAAAAGTTTAGAATATCGCTCGAAAATCTCTGTATACGCTGACTGATTATCTTCCTTAAGAAGATTCAATAAGAAATCATCAGTATATTCGTTATAAACAGACATTAAATTGAAGGGTTGCTAATCAAAAAGGCAATATTAAACATTTTTTATGTTAAAAGCTAAAAGATGGTGCAGTTCAGAAATCAGTTTAAAATAAATCTAAATGATTTTATACATTTTATTTATCTGTTAGAACTCTAAAAAAATAAATCACAACTTTTAGTTTGCCTCCTTTATCTCTTCAATTTTAGAAAGATGATTTATTACTGTCTTAAAACAATATACAGCATTGGTTTCGAAATTTTTCGAATAATCTTGATAGATCTATCGGTATTGACACCTGTATAGATCATGCCGTTCCGCTTAAAGCAGCTCCTTTAATATTTCCTGAAGCTCTTCGATATAAACAGGCTTGGAGATGTATTTTACCCTGATATTATTACGGTCCAGCCAGGGCACCATAACTTCTTCGGGAGGTGTGGAAAGGACAATAACCTCAATATTTTTGAGACGTTCGATCTGTCCCATGCGCCTTAGGAACTCCAGCCCGTTTACTGCCGGCATATTATAATCCAAGAAAATGATGTCTGGCAGCTGCTCTGCTGTCTCAAGTTCTTCCAGCGCTTTGGCTGGATTCTCTGAAGTATGGCATACCGCCTCTTTATTTACCGCCTGCAGCGCTTCCACAAAAAACTGTGTATCGTCGCTGTCATCGTCAATCAAAAGTATATTTTTATAGGACATATTTCTTCTTTAAAAAGCAGTTAAGCTGCATACCTGACAAATATAATCATAGTATGAAAAATCAGCTTACATGATTAAAATCCAAATTTATATTATTCTATTTAAATTTCAATTTAAAACTACGTTTTATTAGTTCCATACAAATCACCATTATCGATATACCTTTATACTCCAGAACAAAGTCCGCAAATCTTTATTATGCATTCTATTTTTTAGTTATAAACTTCTCAAAATACGAATTCAATTCTTTCATTTAAAAGGAAAACTTAAAATACCTTTTTGTTAATATTGTATTAACACCATCCTTCTTATATGTTATAATTTTGCAAAAAAAATTATAAACTTATACACCAAAATGAAAAAAACTCTATTTGTTTTGTTTATTCTTCTAACAACATTAGGACATGGACAGGTAACTGGATCAGCTATGTCAGGTACTGTTAGATCAACCAAAGGAGAAGTACTTCCGGGAGCTACCGTAGAAATTATCCACAAACCTACTGGTACAAAGTATTTTTCTACTTCTGATTATGACGGCGGTTATTCTGCACAAGGTTTAAGACCTGGCGGGCCATACACTGTTAAAGTTAGTTACGTAGGATATAAGATTTCTGAAATAACAGATATTAATGTTGGATTAGGAAGTAATTTAACGGTTAACATTAAAATTGAAGAGGAATCAAATGCCCTTCAAGAAGTTGTGGTTTCTACAAAATCAAAAGGAAACTTTAACAAAGGCCGAACTGGAGCATCACAGCAGTTTTCAAATAGAGAAATTACAGCAGTTCCAGTATTAGGATCAAGATCTGTAAACTCTGTAACAAAATATAATGCAAATGCTGGTGCCAATGGTACTTTTGGAGGACAGGATTCAAGATTGAACAATTTTACAATTGACGGTTCTGTTTTTAATAATGGATTTGGTTTGGGCTCAGAGTCACAAGCTGGAGGAAGAACTGGATCTACAGCAATTTCTTTAGATGCTATTGAGCAGCTGCAGGTAAACATTGCTCCTTTTGATATTCGCCAGTCTGGCTTTTTAGGTTCAGGTATTAATGCTGTAACCAGAAGCGGTACAAATGAAATTGAAGGTTCTGTTTACCATTCTTTTAGAAATAACAAAAAGAGTTTTATTGGAACTCATCCCGGAAAAGATGTAACCATCAAACCTGGAACATTTGATGAAAAAATATGGGGAGCACGTGTTGGCGCGCCAATTATCAAAAACAAATTATTCTTTTTTGGTAACTTCGAAACGATCGAAAATATAAGCCCGGCTACTACTTGGACATCTACTGGTTCTCCATCCGGAGGTTCGCAGATTTCTAATCCGACTTACACTGAAATGCAGACACTTTCAAATTACATGAAAGACAAATTTGGATATGAAACAGGTCCATGGGAAAATTATGATGCAAATAAAACATCTAAAAAATTCCTGACTCGTATTGACTGGAATATCAATGACAATCATAAACTTACGGCTCGTTATGTATTCCATAACTCATCTTCTGACGAATTAACTTCAAATTCAAACTCGCTGGGTTTTGGAAACAGAAGAACAAGTGTATTGGCTATGTCTTATAAAAACAGCGGTTATACTATTTTAGATAACACAAGATCTATTGTGGTAGAATTAAATAGTAAATTTGGAAACTCTTGGTACAACAACTTTATTGCTGGTTATGACAAACAAATTGAAGACAGAGGACTTCAAGGTGGCGGCTTATTCCCAACGATTGATATCAAGAATGGAGCAAATACTTATATTTCTGTTGGTTTAGATCCTTTTACACAAGGTAATAAACTTAGCTACTCTACGCTTCACTTTACAGACAATTTAACTAAGACTATTGGAAAACATTCTATTGTTTTGGGTGCTAATTTTGAATATTTCAAATCAAGCAACTTGTTTTTCTCTGGTTCAAACGGAGTTTATGTATTTAACTCTTTGGCTGATTTTTATGCTGCAGCTGATCAATCTGCCGCAAATGGAGGTGCTCCGTCTTCGGCTACAGCGACTTCACCTGCACGTTTCCAATACAGATATTCTGCTTTACCTGGCGGTGAAGAACCAATGCAGATTTTAAAATCAAACAAACTTGATTTATATGCTCAGGATGAGATTAAATTGAGCGACAACTTTAAATTAAGTATTGGTCTTAGAGCTTCAAGAGTTTGGTTTGCTGATACAGCATTAGAGAATCCAACAGTAACGGCAATGACTTTTGCAAATGGAGAAAAATTCAATACAGGAGAGATGCCTGATGCACAATATTTATTTGAACCTAGACTTGGTTTCAACTTGGATTTAAACGGAGATGCTTCTACATTACTGCGCGGAGGTTCTGGAATTTTTACAGGAAGAGCTCCATCAGTTTACCTTTCAAATCAAATTGGAAACAATGGTGTTCTTACAGGATTTGTTGATGTCAGCGGTGCTGCTTTGGCTGCAGGAGGATACGGTTTTACTCCTAGACCTGCACAATATTTTACACCAGAAACTCCAACCCTGCCTACAAGTTTTGATTTAGCTTTTACAGATAAAAAATTCAAATATCCTCAGGTTTGGAAAACAACAATGGCCGTTGATCAAAAACTTCCTTTTGGTTTCGTAGGTA
This sequence comes from Flavobacterium sp. KACC 22758, assembly GCF_028736135.1. Lineage (NCBI taxonomy): Bacteria > Pseudomonadati > Bacteroidota > Flavobacteriia > Flavobacteriales > Flavobacteriaceae > Flavobacterium > Flavobacterium sp. KACC 22758. The sequence goes on along the minus strand of NZ_CP117878.1, from coordinate 2,501,641 downwards.
CAGTTGAAGGAATCATCCAGAAAAACATCAACGCTATCCATTATTATAACGCAAATTTTGATGCACCGGCAGGAACTTTCGGAGGTCCTGATAACAGACCGAGATACTTTCGAAATGATGCAGGAACAAGAGTTAATGATAATGTTTCTAATGGAATTGTTTTAACAAACTCTGATAAAGGATACTTCTACTCTACTACTTTTAAATTAGAATATCCATATCAAAACGGTCTTTGGGGATCGATTGCTTATACTCATTCTGAAGCTACAGATTTAATTTCTCCGGGATCAATCGCATCTGGTTCATGGACTGGTGCAAGATCTATTAACGGAAATAATGACTTAGCTGTTTCGGCTTCAAATAACAATACACCAAATAGAATCGTTGGGGTCCTTGGTTATAGAATTGAATATGGTAAAGGTTTAGGCGGTGCTACTTCTATTAACTTAGGTTATATTGGAGAACAGGCAAACCCATTTACGTATGCTTACGGAGGAGATATGAATGGAGACAGGGTAAATGGAAATGATCTTATGTACATACCAAACAGTGCTTCAGAAATTCGTTTCGCTCCATTATCAGTTACTAATGTTGTAAATGGTGCAAATGTTGTAACTACTTATACTGAAGCACAACAGCAGGCAGCATTTGATGCTTACATTAACCAGGATAAATACCTTCGCACAAGAAGAGGTCAGTATGCAGAAAGAAATGGAGCTATCCTTCCAATGCTTCACAGATTAGATCTTTCTGTTACTCAGGATATCTATATTAAAATAGGCGGTAAAAAGAATTCTTTCCAAGTAAGGGCAGACATTCTAAACTTTACAAACATGATTAATAAAGACTGGGGAGTTACACAAAGAGCAACTAATCCAAACGTTCTGGCTTACAACTCAACAGCTGCAGGAAACATCCCTGTTTATCAGTTAGCTACTCAAACAGATACAAATGGAATGAGAACATTAATAAAAGATACATTCCAAAAAAACACATCAACCTTTGATGTATGGCAGGCACAATTTACCCTTAGATATACTTTTGGTAATTAAAAAAATATTTTTACCCGTTTATTGTTTTTTAAAAAAGCCCTCTCATTTACTTGAGAGGGCTTTTATATTTGTTATATAGAATTTTCACATCTTCTAAATACTTATAATAAAATTTACAGACACCGGCTTTTCTCTATACAAGAATTCTTTTTCAGGAATAAACTCACCATTGTTTAAAAAAGTTCCAACTAGAAATAACAGCTCTGTTTTCTTTTCTTTAAATGCTTTTTTTCGTAAATTGCTTGTATGAAGATCAATGCAGATGTATTAATTATTGGCGGCGGACTCGCAGGTTTGACAGCGGCTATACACCTGTCTCAAAAAAATCTAAAAGTAATACTTATCGAAAAATCTAATTTCCCCAGACATAAGGTCTGTGGTGAATATATTTCCAATGAAATTTTACCTTACCTAACTTGGCTTGGCGCCGATGTTACAGAACTTCAACCCTCCAGCATCTCCAAATTTGAATTCACTGCAAGTAATGGAAAAGCGGCAAAAGTAAAACTTCCTCTGGGAGGATTCGGCATCAGCAGGTACGCACTTGATGATTTTTTATATCAAAAAGCAATAGCAAACCACTGTTTAATAATAAAAGAAAATGTTATTGATGTTTCATTCAATGAAGATATGTTTACCGTTACTTCTTCAAATCAAATTTTAACGGCTAAAATTGTATTGGGCGCATTTGGCAAACGTTCCAATTTAGATCAGGCTTTAGATCGCAGCTTTTTCCATAAAAAATCACCTTGGCTGGCTGTAAAAGCCCATTACTCGGGTAATTTAGATAATGATCTTGTTGCACTGCATAACTTTAAAGGCGGCTACTGCGGTGTTTCTAAAGTAGAAAACAATATTATAAATATTTGTTATCTGGCAGATTATGCCACTTTCAAACAATACAAAAATATTCAGGATTACCAGGAGGGTGTACTTTACAAAAACAAACATCTTAAAGCTGTTTTTGAAAATAGTACGCTTCTTTTTGAAAAACCGCTTACAATAAGCCAGATTTCCTTTGAGAAAAAAAAAGCGGTAGAGAACCATATTATAATGATTGGAGATACTGCCGGTCTTATTCATCCGCTTTGCGGCAACGGAATGGCGATGGCAGTTCACAGTGCTAAAATTGCATCAGAATTAATCTTGGAATATTATTCAGATGATAAAGCGTCCCGCGAAGTATTAGAGAAAAAATATACTAAAGAATGGAAGAAACACTTTGGTAAAAGAATATGGATGGGGCGAATTCTGGCGCGCATCCTGACTCATAGAACAATTACTGGTGTATTCACGTCCATAACTGCATCATTTCCCAAACTTTTAGCATCGATTATCAAACAAACGCATGGAAAACCTATAACAATTAATTAAATGCCGATAAACACGCAATATAGAACGCAGGAATCAGAAATAATGGATGATTTTTCTCTTCAGGGAAAAGATCTAAAAGAAGCCCTTGATCAAATTGCCCGTATTAATCAATTACTAGGCGGGAATAAAGTAACACTTCACGGCGTAAAAAAAATACTAAAAAAACTGGACCGCACTAAAACAATCACAATTGCCGATATTGGATGCGGTAATGGAGATATGCTTCGTATGCTGGCACGATTCAGTCAAAGAAAAAATTACACATTTAAAATCATTGGTATAGATGCCAACGATTTTACTATAAATTATGCCAAAACATTGTCTGCATCATATCCCAATATTGAATACCAATGCATGGATATTTTTAGTGAGGATTTTAAAATGGTGAAGTATGATATCGTTTTATGCACTCTTACCCTGCATCATTTTACAGATGATGAAATATTAAATATAATTACTATCTTTAAGAAAAATGCCGCGGCGGGAATCATCATTAATGACCTGCATCGAAGTAAAACGGCATATCGGCTTTTTGAAATGATCTGTTTTATTTTTAATCTAAGCAGCATGTCGCGTAAAGATGGACTGGTATCAATTTTAAGAGGATTTAAGAAAAAGGAACTGGAAGAATTTTCTAAAAAAACGAATTTAAAAAACTATACCATAAACTGGAAATGGGCGTTTCGCTACCAGTGGATAATTATAAACAAATGAGTGTAAAAATAGTAACAACTGCCAAGCAGCTTCCGCAATATTCACGCGAAACCAAAGACATACTTCCTATGCTGGAAGGCTGGCTTGACGGGCAGGATGAACGTTTTATAAAAAAAGTAAAAAAAATATTTGAAGGTGCCGCCGTTGATAAACGTTATTCTATAATGGAGCCGCAAGAAGTTTTTACTGCCACGTCATTTGAAGAAAAAAATGACATTTATACGCGTGAAGTTATTCTATTGGGCGAGCAGGTGCTTCAAAAAGCACTTGAAAAAGCAGATTGGGATCCAAAAACTCTGGATTATATCATTACCGTAAGCTGTACCGGCATAATGATTCCCTCCTTAGATGCCTACCTCATCAATAAAATGAACCTGAGGCAGGATATTGTACGTCTTCCTGTTACAGAAATGGGCTGTGCCGCCGGTATATCAGGAATTATATATGCTAAAAATTTTCTGAAGGCAAATCCACAAAAACGCGCAGCGGTCATAGCTGTAGAATCACCAACTGCCACCTTTCAGCTTGATGATTTTTCAATGCCTAATATTGTCAGTGCCGCAATTTTTGGAGATGGTGCGGCGTGCTGTTTGTTATCTTCTTACGAAGATGATCCGGGTCCGGAAATACTACAGGAAGAAATGTACCATTTTTATGAAGCTGAACACATGATGGGATTCAAACTTACCAATACTGGTCTACAGATGGTTTTAGACATTGAAGTTCCTGACACTATTGCTTCTAATTTTGACGATATTATTCATCCGTTTCTACAAAAAAACAATTTAGAAATCAAGGATATAGACCACATGATATTTCATCCCGGCGGCAAAAAGATTGTGACAACTGTTGAATCGCTTTTTGCAGGTTTGGGAAAAAATATAGACGATACAAAAGAAGTTCTCAAGCAGTATGGCAATATGTCGAGTGCCACTGTATTATATGTTTTAGAACGTATTATGGATGGAAATCCAAAATCGGGAGAAAAAGGACTTATGCTTAGTTTTGGTCCCGGATTTTCGGCACAAAGAGTTTTATTGCAATGGTAATTAGAAAATAAATTATGACAGTACAGGATATTATAATACGACTGCCTTACAGCAAGCCCTTTTTATTTGTAGATGAACTGCTTGATGTGAATGAAAATAGTATTACCGGAACTTATACTTTTAAGGAAGACCTTGATTTTTACAGAGGACATTTTAAAGGTAATCCTGTAACTCCCGGCGTGATCCTGACTGAAACTATGGCACAGATTGGAATGGTCTGTCTTGGAATATATCTGCTGGGGGATGCTTTTAATAAAGATACTGTAATTGCATTTACCTCAGCTGATATGCAGTTTTTAAAACCCGTATACCCTAATGAAAAAGTAACGGTAACTGCTCAAAAATCATTTTTCAGGTTTGGAAAATTAAAATGTGATGTCATTATGAAAAACCAAGCTGGGCAGGAAGTCTGCAAAGGCATTCTGTCGGGCATGATTACCAATAAATTATGAGCAGAAGAGTTGTCATAACAGGTCTGGGTGTTGCAGCTCCAAACGGCGTTGGAATTGCTGCCTTCAGCCATGCTTTAAAAAATGGAATATCAGGAATCAGGCATGACAAGCAGCTGGAGGAACTCCAGTTTTCCTGTCAGATAGCGGGTAAACCTGAAATATCCGAAGAACTCAAGTCAAAATATTTTACAGAACTTGAACTTCGCGGTTTTAACAGCACGGGTATTTTATACGGTGTTATTGCAGGAATGGAAGCTTGGGAAAATGCCGGATTACCAATAGAAAATAATGAAGAGCCGGATTGGGACAGCGGTACTGTTTTTGGATCTGGCACCTCAGGTATCGATAAATTCCGAGAAAGCATTTATAAGATAGATGAATTACAAACCCGAAGGTTAGGCAGTACTGTAGTAGCACAAACCATGAACAGCGGTATCAGTGCTTATCTTGGCGGGAAACTGGGACTCGGAAACCAGGTTACCACCAATTCATCTGCCTGTGCAACGGGAACAGAAGCTATAATAATGGCGTACGAACGTATACAATCCGGGCAGGCAAAACGCATATTGGCAGGAAGTACAAGCGACAGCGGACCTTACATTTGGGCAGGATTTGATGCTTTACGTGTCTGCAGTTCAAAATTTAATGACAAACCTGAGCAGGGTTCACGCCCCATGAGTGTTACTGCCTCAGGATTTGTACCCGCAAGCGGCGCCGGAGCATTGGTAATCGAAGATTTGGAAAGTGCTTTAGAACGCGGTGTGGAAATTTATGCTGAAATATTAGGCGGTAACGTAAATTCCGGGGGACAGCGCGGCAATGGAAGCATGACCGCTCCTAACAGCAGTGCCGTACAGCAATGCATTAAAAAAGCCATCCAAAATTCAGGTATTTCTGCCGATGATATAGAAGCCATAAACGGACATCTTACGGCCACTGCAAAGGACAGTCTTGAAATTGAAAACTGGACGAAAGCCTTAAACCGGAAGGGAACTGATTTTCCGTATATAAACTCCTTAAAAAGCATGACAGGACACTGTTTAAGCGCAGCGGGAAGCATAGAAAGCATCGCGGCGGTACTACAGCTTTATGAAGGTTTTGTTTTTGGAAATACGAATTGTGAAGATCTTCATCCTGAAATAAGTGCTCATATAAACTCTTCAAAAATACCCTTACAAACAATTGATTGTAAACCTAATATAATTGCCAAGGCAAGTTTTGGCTTTGGTGATGTAAATGCCTGTGTAATATTTAAAAAATTTCAAAAATAATTGTATGAACAAAGAAGAAGTTATAGCTCGACTCAAAGTAATTATAAAGCCATATGCAGCAAATATCCAAGCGTTTGAAAACCTTACTGAAAATACTGATTTCATAAATGATTTAAGCATCAATTCGGCTAATTTGGTAGACATTATTCTGGATATTGAAGAAACATTTGATGTTGTGATTGACAACACTGATATGGAGCGTATGCTCGACGTAAAAACGGCGGTAGAAATCATAGAAACAAAACTGGCCGAAAAATGATCGGCAATGATGTCATCGATATTCTGCAGACCCGCAGGGAAAGCAATTGGCAGCGCAGGGGATTTATAGCAAAACTATTTAACGATGAGGAACAATTGCTTATTGAAAAATCTACAGATCCGGAAAGTATGCTTTGGATACTTTGGAGCATGAAAGAAGCCGCTTATAAAGTACATAATCGGAAAACGAAAATAAGGGAATATATCCCTAAAAAGCTGATATGCACGATAGAATCACAAAACCAGAATTCTATAAATGGAAAAGTTACCTGCTTGAAAAACATCTACTATACTCAAACCCTTTTCTCAAAAGACAGTATTCATACCATAGCGGTGAGCGTTTTAGATGATCTGAATAAAGTAATAGAGGTTGAAAAAAAATCAATCGTAAAAGATCAGTATGGAATTCCTTATTTAGATGTTTCTTCACAAAATATATTGCAGGATATTTCAATAAGCCATCATGGAAGGTTTGAAAAAGCAGTCACAATCAGCAGTTAATTAAAGAGCAGGCTTCACAACAGAAATTGCTCTTCTCAACAATTATTATACTTTATCGTAGGTTTTAATGCTTTATACATAAGATTTATTCGCTTTTAATAAACTACAGACCGCCAAAATGAGTCTTTGGCGGTCTGCAGCTTTTTTGTGTGTAATGTAATCTAAACAAGCTAAAGCACCTTTTCTAAATCAGTCTATTTTTTGAATTGTGTAAATTGACTGCGATCGATCTCCCGAAAGAAGTTCTCCTAATTTCGAATTCACAACATATACTTTCCCATCTGATGCCATTGCCGCTGTCGTTGGAAATTCCTGTTTTCCAATGTTGGTCTGCTTGATTTTTATGGCCGTTTTCCATTTATCACTGCTGGAAAACGTGTATGCAGTACCCTGGCCTAGGCCGTTTTCGACCAGCACAAGATTATTGTTTTTATCAAGCTCAATACCGTCTGGAGAGCTGAAAGACATTCCCTTCACTTCAGTAACGGATGACGGAACAGGGAGAGAAATTTTATACAGCTTAGCCTCATCTGTTTTTACTGCCAGCAGATAGCCGTCTGGGTGGAAAACAATTCCATTTAATCCGAATTTATCAGCGGCGGGTGTAAAAAGCATACTGCTGGCAAATATCGACGCATTATAATTAAGATCAATTTTATAGATATTGGGAGCGAACGAATCGGTTATATAAATATTTCCTTCATTATCCACCGCAATATCATTTAAACACGAACCTTTATTTGGCGTGAAATTTTTTAAATCAATTTCTTTAATTAATGCTCCTGATGAAAGATCGAAAACACTTACCGAGGCAATTGTTCCGGCACTTGAAGCGGTGCTTTTCTGCGATACACCCAAATCAGCATTAGCCACTATTAATCGGTTTCTGGTTTCATCTGTAAAAACGCCTGTAGGCAGAACAAGTTTACTGCTTGATGCAAAAACAGCCATTTCGCCTTTTGGATTTACTGAATAGACAGCACCCTTATAAAGGGAGCTCAACAGAAACCTTTCATTGCTTAAATCATAGTCAATCCCTTCAGGATAAAGTCCAGTTTCTGTCAGAGTATATCTGCCTTTAAGAGCTGGACTACCCGATGTTTTTTTTTCGCTGTCACATCCCGCTGAGAAAACCATGCATAGCAGAATAAAAAAAGTATTTTTCATTTTATTTCATTTTAGATTATTGTCTTATTGACAATGCAAATCTGGTGTAGAAAAGCAGAAATAAAAATGAACTGGTTTAAGAAATAAGGTTGAACTAGATCAACTTTTTGAGGATTTCCTGCTGCGGATTCTGCTTAGATATTCACTGCTAAAGCCTAAATAGGAAGCCAGTGCATATTGAGGCACTCGTGAAGCAATTACTGAGTATTTATTCATGAATTCCTCATACCTCTCTTCTGCAGTTTTCGTAAAATTAGAAAGAAGTCTTTTCTGCTGAAATGCCAGAGACCGCTGAGTGATGATACGCTCAAACTTTTCCAGTTTTGGAATCTGCGCTAGAATTTTTTGTTCATCTTCGTAAGCAATTTGGATAAGAGTGGAATCTTCGAGCGCTTCAATAAACAAGGTAGCGGGTTCCTGATAAATCAAACTGCTGTAATCAGAAATCCACCAGTCTTCAACAGCAAATGACAAAGTATGTTCCTTTCCCTCATGATCTACCAGATAGCCCCTGAAAGCTCCTTTTACCACATAGCTTTTATATTTGCATACAAAACCAGGCTGGACTATAAACTGTCTTTTTTTTACCTTAGTTATTTTCAAAAAAGAGGCTAGATGATTTTTCTCATCATCCGTTAAATCAACAAATCTTGAAATATAATCTATAACCGGCAGTAAATCTTTCACATAACAAATATACCGCTGTTAACCTGAACAGCAAAGCCCGGCTGAAAATAAATTAGATTTTTACAATCTCTTTCAATAAAACTAATTTTGAATACTGTTAAGTTGGCGCGCACCTCTTCTATTTCATTCGCAAACCTATGAAACTGTTATTTTTTATTTTTTCTCAATAACGAATGCTTTTAATTCGGCTAATTTACCATTATCAAATCGCCAAATGTCACAATATGAATAGTGATCATATTCTCCATTCACATTTTTTAAGGCAATGTTTCCTGTTGCAGTTACAAAGTCTCCCTCTTCTATGGCTTTTTCCATATCAAATACTGGCGGTGAAAGGTAAAAATCTTTTATATACTGCCTTACTGCTTCTTTTCCTAAAAGGGTTCTCTCACCTACAAAGACCCATTTGGTATCTTCAGTGAGATACGATAAATATGCTTCGTATTCTCCCTTTCTTACATGTTCGTTTGCATTAACTAATATAGATGTGTTTTTCATGTTTATTGTCTTTTTAAAATTTAGGTTTTCATTTTGAGAATAAATGTTCTGTACAGCCATCATTAATAAAATATTTGTCAAGCCTTTTTTCATGGTTACCATTTTTGATTTAATTTTGAACTTTAAATTATTAACTAATAGTTCTGCGAAGCTATAACATAAAAGTTATATTAGCTTTATTGACAACCAATTGTAAGGTACTATCAAAAATGTAAGTTATGTCGAAAGTTAAGATTACAAGCACCAATTTTGAAAATAAGAAAATCTTAGAAGATGAGTGTTCAAAGGTATACGCAGCAAACATAATTGGCGGCCAATGGTCACTTGTAATTTGTTCCTGGCTGCTACAAGGCAAAATGCGTTTTAGCGAAATAAAAAAATGTATACCAAATATAACCGAACGTATGCTGACGCTGCAGCTGAGGAAACTGGAACATGATAATATCATAAAGAGAATGGTATATGCTGCAGTCCCTCCTAAAGTAGAATATGAGTTAACAGAAATTGGCTATGAATTAAGACCGATAATTCAGCAAATGGAACAGTGGGGAAAACGACACAAATGTTTACATGCAAAATGAAATAGTCTAAAAATTGAAAATTGGTTAATCAGCCCTCAACTTTGTATAATTTGACCAGTAGTTTCAAAACGCATTGAACACAATTATTCAATTTAATTGAAATTTTCGGCATAAGTTAAACCAATTAAACTTCGTTTATCCGATATAAATCCTTATCAGAATAAGTCTCATTACATTTATATTGTAAACAACTTTATTTATGCGTAACCAGCATGTCTATTGAAGCGATTCTACTTCGTAAAAAGACAACGCTGCTATACTATATTTGAAATCAAAAGCACCGCTATAAAACCTGCAATGGATAAAACCATTACATTGATAATCATATCTTTTCTTTTTCTGGATGCAGCAATATAATCCGTTTTAATTTTTTTATATTTTCTATCATTCTTCATTTTCATATTTCTTTAAAGTTTAACATCGTCACACACAAAAATATTGTGTAGTAAATTAATTAGAGTATTACCTAATTATGAATAATTGGAGTATTTGAAACAACCCTTATCAGGAAGCCTGAGCCGGTAAAAGTATGCGTTGCAATAAAGCAGTCAGATCTTTCAAACTATGCTGCTTTTTTAGAACCTGAACTTTTTCGAATTTTGCAGCAGCTTCTTTTACAAGACCTCCGGAGTGGCCCGAGTAAAGCACCACGGGGATTTTTTCAACTGCTTTTATTTTTCTCAGAAGTTTAAGAAATTCAGAACCGTCAAGATACGGCATGTGATAATCCAAGAAAATTATATCAGGAGTTTTTTTTGGAGACTGCAGCATTTTTAAAGCATCAAGTGCATTATTTTGGATCGAATATTTAATTTTCAGATCAATTGCATGCAGCGCCATGCCGAATATTTCGGCATCATCTGCATCATCATCCACCAGTAAAATATTCCTATATTTCATACAGCTAAATTAAAAACTTCCTATGGGAGCTCTTCATACAATTTCTACGCATCGTTATACAATTTCCACTGCATAAATCTTGAAAAATCAGCCTAGTGATGCATTTTACAAGATTCCGGAATGAAAGCTGATAAGATTATATGATATTAGAGTCTCTAAGTAATCCATTTAAAAACAGTTGAAAAATGAGGTACTATCTTTTTAAGCACCTCATAGAAATGGACTTCATCACAAGCCCGAAGAACGATATCTATCTGATCATCATAGAGATCACACTCCAGCTTATTTTCTGTTTTATATTGAAACTAAGCCTTACAAATATCTTTTTACTATGTTTATTTTTCGCAAACAGATGGCAGCAGTCCAGCTGGCTGTAAGAGAAAACAAAAATACTATAGAAAATTTCCCTAATGCATGTATTTCATATCTCATTAAAAGAAATTGTGCCCAAATCACAAAAAAGTAATGAAGAAGATAAATCAGGTATGCATTTTCAGAAAGAGAATTCCATAATTTGTTACTATGCTTTACAATAGTTTTAAAAAAACCTATAAAAGCCATACAAGCAGCCCTACATGTACCAACGTATAAGGCGTAATAAATCATCCACGCTGAAAATTCAGGCATAACTCCATTATCAACAAAACGGCCCAGAATGTCGGTCACATTATGGTAAGTCAGGGCACTGTAAAGAATCAGTGAAAATATAAAATAGTGCTTCCACTGCACCACAAACCGCGAACTGTATGAAAAAATATGAGCATCAAAATCACTGCTTCCTACAACAGCACCCAGTACGAAATAACCAAAATAGGCAGGTAATCTGCTCAGCTGAAAATCAAGCGGTCCGAAAGAAATCCACTTTCCGGCCCCAATATAGTAAGCTATAGGCACATACAAAATAAAAGTAATGCAGAATAAAACCGCAAAAACAGATACAGGGCGATTGGTAAAAAACGAAACTTTATCAGAGCCTCTGTTCAATTTTTCTTTTATAAAAGGATACAGTAATCCCATGATTAAATTAAAGAAAAACAGCACTCCTATAAACCAGGGCGGACCAGGAGGCCAATTTTCAATAGTAAAAAAGTCTATTACATAATCTGAAATATTTGTACTACGATGCGCGAGATAATACGCTGGAAAATAAGAAAAAAGCATTAATACTGTGCCTAAAAAAAGAAATGGAATAAAGAGTCTTTTAATTCTATCCCTTACAAAATACAAAACACCTTTCTTCTCTATGCTTTTTACCAGAAAAAGTCCGCCGATAAAAAACATGAGAAACATAAAGAAAATATCGTTGTAATTTTCAAATACATCCATCCCTATCCATCTTTGAGGATCTACAATTGGAGTTGTAGAATTAATGTAAGCACTGCTGTCAAACCATGCAAAAGTTGTATAGGCTAACGAGGCATGATGAGCCACTACCAGCACGGTAATAAATGATTTTAGATAATCCAGCCAGAGTGTCCTGGAATTCTGCGATTTTAATGTCATAGTAAATAATTAATGTTTCATAATCATAGACGCATATTCTAATTAAAACGTTGCATCATACCTAAAAATATTACCTCCCGCAAACTCAACTAATCCGCCCGCCAGAGTCTCAGTATCAAAACTGTTTACTTTTAAGGGTGCCAAAACTATTATAAATATCATCTTTTTTGAATCTGTAATTATAAAAAAAATAAACCTGCAGCCATCAATAGCTGCAGGTTTAAAAAGAAAAACATTAATAATCAACCAGGGCAGTTACTTACTGCCTTTTTTATTAGATGTTGAATCTGTTTTTATATTTGTAGTCCCTTTTTGCGTCGTACCATCTGACCCAGATCCTGTCGATCCTTCGCCAACTGCTCCTGTTGTTCCATTGGTACTTGGAGCAGTAGAATCTGAATCTGGACCTACAGTATCAACTGTTGTTTCTGTTGAGTCTGCACTGTTAGTATAGGTATTATCTTCTGTTGCAGATTGACTTTTTTTACAAGAAAGTACTGCTGTAAGTATGAAGAGGGACAGGATAGTTTTAAATAGCGTTTTCATGATGTTTGATTTTAGTTTGTTTTTCAAATTTACATCTATTAAACTCTTAAATGTTATATAATTAACCAAGCCGCTTACACATTTAAAACATATAACAATCTAAAAATCAGACAATAACATTTCATCAAACAACTTTAATCTTACTATCCATATAGTGTATACTTGAACAAATTTTTCTCTTTTGATATCTTTAAAAAGTATTTGCTTTATGTATATAGAATATCTCTTTTCTTTGAGGACTCTATTATTTTTCTCAAACTGCCTAAAAAAGTAAATGCATTAGAAAAGTCAAAATCTATATTGTAAAAGTGAAACTATTAAAATCAGGTTTAGAATTAATCTTTATATTTGATAATTAAATTAATACAATGAGCGATAAAACTAAACCGTATGCCTTGATAACCGGAGCCAGTAAAGGAATTGGAAAATCTATTGCTCATGAATTGGCTAAACAGGGTTATCCGCTGCTGCTTGCTGCAAGAAGTGATCATGAATTGAAAGCATTATCTGATGATCTTCAAGTTAAGTATAACATCGATGCTTTTTATTTATCGATTGATCTTTCGATAAATGGCGCATCACAAAAAATAACCGATTGGATAAAAAGTAATAATTATCCGGTTGCAGTTCTAGTTAATAATGCCGGATATGGTGTGTGGGGCGATTTTAGTGCGTCTTCCCTAAACGATCAGCTTGGCATGATGCAGCTCAACATGAACGTAGTGGTTGAACTTTCACATTTATTAATACCCATACTTTCACAACAAAAACAAGCCTATATTTTAAACATATCAAGTACTGCTGCATATCAAGCTGTACCTACTCTGGCTGTTTATTCGGCTACAAAGGCTTTTGTTTTATCATTTACCCGTGCCTTACGTTTCGAGCTTGCCCAAACTTCAATTTCAGTAACCTGTTTTAGTCCGGGTCCGGTTGATACTGGTTTTGCTGCAAGAGCTGGTTTAAGTGCTTTAAACAAAATGGCTGAAAAGTTTAATATGCAGCCTGATGAAGTTGCAAAAATGGCAGTAAAAGCTATGTTCAGCAAAAAATCAGAAGTTATTCCGGGTTTTACTAATATCATTTCGGTTTATGCTAATCGTATACTGCCAAAGGCTTTTATAGAAAAAACCGCTGCTGGAATTTATAAAATTTAATTTTTTTCAAAAAAAAATCAAAAAAATATTCTTTGCAAAAGAAAAATTATATTAAGTTTGTATAAAATTCTACTAATTCTATAGAGTATGTCAAATAATAGAAAAAATATGTTTAGTTTATCTGAAAACCGAATGCACGCCAACATGCTAATGTTTTGTTGTTGCTGTTGTTGTTATTCTGTTTTAGATAAAATTACAAACTATATTATTTCATTTATTAAATCTATATTATCATGGTATCTTCTTATAAAACCTTCACCCTTGCTGAGCAATTAACTAATGAGCAAATAAACTTTTTTAACGAACATGGCTTTATCCATTTCAAAAAATTTATAAATCCGGAAACTGTTTCATCCATCATTGAAGCCTCGAAACAAGTAGAGCAACAATGGATTGACAATGATCTTCAAAAAGTAAACGGTGTTCCTATTAAATACGGAAAGGATTTAGACGGCTCTCCTATTGTGCAGCGCTTTGCTTTTATTAACCAGCATCATCAAACCTTAAGCGGTCTTTTACTCGATCCAAGATTCAATGGTTTACTGCCATTGGCCGGCGATGGCGCAAGATTAGGTACTGAAGAAAAAGACGGAATGGTTTTCAATCACTATATCAACGGGCCGGAAAGTAAGTTTACAAAAATGGGCTGGCACACAGATGGATTAAGAGATATTTTTTATGGTGGAAAATTAAACCCGATGCTAAATGTGGGTATTCACTTAAGTACTTTAAAACCTGAAAATGGCGGTCTTAAAATCATTCCGGGTACACATAAACAAAGTATTTATCAAATGCTTTTCCGTAAAAAATACTTTTTAGATCATCAACCTGATCCAGAGGAAGTTTCCATCAATCCCGAAGCTGGAGATTTAACTATTCACGATGGACGTTTGTGGCACAGAGTTGCACAATCATCTATCCGCGGCGAAGAAAGCAGAAGAAGAGTTATTTATATTCCGATTATCGCAGGGAAATATGCTCCTAAAAACGAGAATAGTCCAACGGTTTTCTATCAGCGTTTTGCAGGAATTGTTAAATAATTATGCTGATTGTTCTCGCATTTAGTTATCTGGTTAGATCAGGTAAACTAAAAAGTACCACCGATTTTTTTAAAAGCAAGCAAAGAAAAATCAAATTGAAAATTGCAAAAGTAGAATTGGCTATACTGTCAGGTTTACAAATATTGGGCTGATAATGGGAAAAGAAATACAGGTTGAGGATTATAATGCAATTGCGCAAAGAACATTTTCAGACCGCAAGCGGACTAATGTTTTAAAAAGAGCAGAACAGTTAACGATTGTATTTTTGCTTCCAAAAGTGCCTAAATTCATTTCGCCAAACCTGCTTACTTTAATGGGAACTCTTGGTTCAGGATTCGTTTTTTTAGCTTTTGTTTTAGGAACTTATCTGGCTGATTGGTATTTGCTTTTGGGTATTATTGGATTGGCTGTAAATTGGTTAGGCGATTCTTTAGATGGAAGATTGGCTTATTATAGAAATACCCCGCGCCGCTGGTATGGTTTTGCACTCGATATTATCGCCGACTGGATTGGTATTGTACTTATAGGCTTTGGCTACTACATTTATGCTAAAAATGGCACACAAGTATTAGCCTTTGCTTTTGTTACATTGTATGGCTGGTCAATCATCATCAGTCAGTTACGGTATAAAATTACAAATGAATATAGTATCGATTCCGGCTTTGTTGGTCCAACAGAACTTAGATTTATTATTGCTTTAATTTTAATTATTGAAGTTTTATTTCCTGGATCAATAACCTATTTGGCAGGCTTAATCACTATTGCATTATTTATAATTAATACGATAGACAGCATTAAACTCTTAAAGCTGGGCGATTTAAAAGATAAAAACCTAGGCTGAAATGTTCAGGAAAAAAGCTGTTTTAACTTTTCTGCAGGCACAAGTTGCGGCATTTTTAGGCGGTATTACCGATTATAGCTTAATGATTCTATTAACAGAAGTATTTAAGCTGCATTTTACCTTTTCTATTTTAATCTCAGCAACTGTTGGCGCAATTATCAATTTCAGCATCAATAGATTTTGGGTATTTAAAGATCAATGTGGGTATAGCTGTCATATCAATAGTCAGCTTTTAAAATTTGCGGTAGTTGTACTAGGAAGTATTTCATTAAAATCATTTGGCACCCTTATTTTGCAAAAAACATTTCAAATCGATTACAGAATCGGAAGATTAATCACAGATAGTTTTGTTTCATATGGATTTAATTACCCGCTGATTAAATATTGGGTTTTTAGGTTAAACAAAAAACAAAATGTACTAAAATAAAATTATAAGTATTTTGTTATGAATAAATTACCCTTCAATTATTTTACAAAATCACTAATCGTTGTAACGATCTTAGTAAATATAATGGCTCAAAATTTACTGGCACAATCTAAAAATCCATCACCATTAAATTTTCCAACACCCAAGAATATAGATAACATGCTGTTTTACATTCAGCGGGATCCCAATACAAACACTGCTGTGTATGCCTTAAATTATCAGGAAAATGGAAAAATAAACAAAAGCAATCCTATAAAAGCCTACTGGATTCGATATGCTGAGAAGGGAGAACAAAAAGATCTTAGTTATATACAACGCAAATTTGCATATGGAATCGAAAGTAAAACATTAAATAATGAAGAGTTTGAGTTTCAATTTGTATCCTATAAAAAGTTTCCCTTAACCCTGAAGAAAATGGAAGATCAAAAATATCATGTTTTTGTAAGTGTAAATCAGAAAAGAATACAGTTAGAAAAAATATTTGTGCGTATTGAAGGGGGATCTTTTTGGTTACCAAATGTAAAGTATGCCGAAGTTACCGGAATTGATGCTTCCTCAAATAAAACAATTACGGAAAGAATATTATTTTAAATAGATCCTCATTTAATACTTTAGCCAGCCCCTAGTTTTTGAAATCATATCTTATAAAAAAAGCCCGCAGAATCTCAAGTGATATCTGCGGGTCATTTTTTTTACTTTAAAAAGATTAGAAGAGCACTTTTCTGGTTATTATGTCTCCATTACCTAATGTAGTTTTAACTACTAAAACTTGAGTGCCGGAGTAAATGCTGTGAATCTCTAATTGACGGGCTCCAATTTTCTGATTACTGTAGAGTAATTTTCCTGTTACATCAAAAACATTAACTTCTCGTAGAGTTTTATCAGTTGATCTCAAAGTAATGATCTTACCTTTAGAAACAACTGTAAACGTGTCTGAAATTGTTTTAAATTCATTAAGTCCTAGGTTTTTACTGGCGTATTTAATCACAAACCGATCATTAAAAGTTCCAATAAGGGTTGAAAATGTGTAAGAGCTGGATTTCAGGTTATGAGTAATGCCAGTCTGATTATCCTGCAGATAAATATCAGCGTCAGTTAAATTACCATCTGCATGATCAATAGATATCTTAAGATCCCCCATAATACTGGATCTATAGCCCAAAGGTATACTATCTGCAGGGTTAAACGGAACTGCCCGTCCCTGAATAACCAGTTTTCTATCTTCATTAATGCTGTAAAAATCAGCATATTTATTAGCATCCATGGTCAGAGCATCATAATTATGATCCCATCCATTTGTTGCTCCGGGTATATAACCTATTAAAATTTGTTTGAAAAGCCCCTGGTCATTTGTTAAATTAAGCCAGACACGGTGTTTTTCGTCTTCCGGTGCGGTAAATGTCTTTGAAAAAGGACTTTTTATAAAATTCAAAAATCCGATGTTTACTGGTGAAACATTACATTTAACAGGATTTGAAGCTAGCAGCAAAATCCATAGCATAAAAAAATATTTTGGTGAGGTGAAATGTTTTTTCATAGGTGTTGATTTAAAAATTATTAAAGGATTACGCGCCGGCGCACACTTTCTCTAAAATTTAAATAACATCAATAGAAAATCACGAACATTCTCAATGTTCTGAAAATACAACTTTTTTTATACGTAAATGAAAGTAGTTTTTTTGCTATCGCTGTTATTTAAAATTAAAGATTGTATTTGAAAAGTGTTTGGCAAAAAACAGTTAATTGAGTGGCCATTCTCAAAAAAAAATAAATGTGAATACTTTTTACAAGGCATTACATCGATGTTTTTTGCTTTTTAACGATCAAATACTATATTTAAGTTAATAATATATCTATAATTATAAAACTATTTTTCAATAAAAATTAAGCTGAATTTGATACTTTTTAATAATCCGGTGAGTAGATTTTAGGCGCTTTTTAAAGAAAGGCGGCCTTCTTAGTGGAAGAGATAATTTTTAAAAACTTTTTTTTACATAATTTCCATATTAGAAATGGAAATTATGTAAATATAACATCGCTATATATAACATTTTTTTCATATAGAGATATCAAAAGCTGGTACAGATATTTAGTTCCGATATTATTTTGTATACTGCCCAAACCTTTCTGGACTGCCCTATATGGCTTTTTTACATCCGCAAAGAACTGTATTTTTGAAATCTGCTGCTATTGTAGAACGGCTGTCCACAAATTTTAGAAGAAAAGCTGCACAATTTTTATGGTATTTGTCAAAATTCATAAAAATCTTACCTTTGATAAAATGCCATAATGCAGCAAGGAATTATGACCCAAAAAACATATAAACATATTTTATTAGCGGATGATGATCCGGATGACTGTGATTTTTTTTCTGAAGTTTTCAACGAGAATTTTCCAGAGGTTAAACTCTCCATTTCAAATGACGGCGCCGCTTTAATCAATCTTCTTGAAGGTCCTCCAAATCCGGAAGCCGATTTGATATTTTTAGATTTGAACATGCCGATACTATCAGGAGCAGAATGCCTGGAAAAAATCAGATCATCACTTGAGCTAAAGAATCATATCGTAATTATATTCAGCACGAGCAGCAGCCCTTCTGACATCGAAAAGATGTATGCTATGGGAGCCAACTATTTTATTACCAAACCGGTTGATTACCAGCATTTGGTTAAGCTGATCAGCAAAGCCATGTCTTTAGCGGCCGAGACGCATACCAAACAGCCGTCATTTGAAAATTTCAACATTACGATCTGATCTTTCTGCCAGCCGGAATCAGGCTGCATTTTGTTAAATATTAAATTTTAGATAAGGGTATCTTGCGAATCACAGGGAAAATAAATGGTAATGGAGGTACCTTGGTCCACTTTTCCCTCCGCTGTAATTGTTCCTCCTAATGTCTGCATAATTTTTTTGCACAGCGCCAGTCCAATTCCAGAGCCGCTATATTGCTGCTGGGTATGAAGTCTTGTAAAAACTTTAAATATTGAATCTGCGTACTTTTGATCAAAACCGATACCATTATCCGAGAATTTAACCCAGGAACAATATACATTAAACAACTCTTTTATAAGTACCGGCTCCTGCGAAGCGGTAATTTTAATTACAGGTGCTCGGTCAGGCGAAGCATATTTTAAGGAGTTTTGAATAATATTTAAAAACAACTGCTTCATGAGAAACCCAATTGCATTAACTTCCGGAAGTTTCTCACACTCAATAACTGCATTATTTTCAGTTATCGCTTCGCTGATTTCATCTAATGTATCTTCAAAAATGAGATTAAGGTCAATTTTTTCAGCCGCCTCTCTGGTGTTTTTAATACGGGTGTATTTCAAAATATCCTGCAGTAGTCCACGCATCCTTGCAGCAGATTTTGATACACGTTCCAGTGAATCAAATTCAGGATCTTCGCGGTCGCCTTTTTTTTCAGAAAGCAGCTTGGAGGTAATCATTTGTATTTTCCTAAGAGGTTCCTGAAGATCATGTGTACTGATCCAGTTTATATTTTCCAGTTCAGAATTAGTCTCTCTCAAGATTTCACTTTGAAGTCTGTATCTTTCTTCTTCCTCACTCAGCAGAATCATCATCAGATTATTATGAAGAGAATGGGCATATTTAGCTGCTGCATTTATTTCGTACTGTCTCCAGATAGTACTCTGTCCTTTAACAGTCTCTTTCCAGATATTAAATGAGTTTCTTGGATGCAGCCCTTTTTCATCCTTAACAATGCTTTTTTCCGGATCACCTGCCCAGTGAATTTCTGAGATAGTTTCCGGCCTGTACCAGATGATGTGATTGGAATTTCCAAGAGGATGATAAATTACTCCGGCAAAATTGGAAGATCTTTCCAGTTCAGGAAAATCATCGCTGATTTTTCTGGTCGTATAAAATTCGGCGGCTCTCTTCTTCTCTATTCGCTCCACTAAAGCTTCTATCTGTACATCTTCCGGAGTCAGGCCATTTCTGTATATTTTATTTCGAAACATTATCGAAACTCCTCCTGAATTGCATAAGGCAAGCAGCTCGGGCATTTTGATTATAACGTTCAAGGAATCTTCAGACAGCGGCAGATCAAGAGCTGTTAAACGCTCTAATGCTTCAATGGATTTCTTTGAATTAATATTTTCATCGTTTGATTCCCGGATATCAATCTGCGAGGTAATGAACTGCCCCTGAAGTTTTGCGGCAAGGCGCACCGCAGGAGAAATATTCTTTTCCGAATAATGATGGCATGCAATAAGACCCCACAAACGGTCATGGTGTATAAGTGAAATAGTCAGCGTTGCGCCGACACCCATATTTTTAAGATATTCAACATGAATGGGCGATGTGCTTCTTAAAATCGCAAGGCTTAAATCAAGGTTTTTGTCCTTGCTGTCATCAATTGTAAAAATAGGAACTGCCTGATAATTAATATCTACAATCAACCTGAGCTGGTTCTTTATGTAAAGTTCCCTGGCCTGTACCGGAATATCAGTATGCGGATAATGCAATCCTAAAAATGGTTCAAGATCTTTATTGCAGCTCTCTGCATAAACTTCACCGTTATACTGTTCATCGAAACGATAAATCATTACACGGTCATACCCAGTTATTTCCCTTGTGCCTTCTGCTACCAGGGCACAGAGATCTTTCAGCGATTTTGTGTTGTTCATCTGTGTCACAAACTGGATAGTCTGTGTATAAACGTCTGCCAGGATCTGTTTGTCGAACTGAGGTTCTGCTTCTAAAACATAAATATCATCACTTTTGTGAATATTGACCTGAAACTTTTCGTTAAGAAGTTCTATTTCCAAAGGAAATACATCCTGCACCGTATCTGAATTTATATAACTAAAAATACGTTCCTGCGCTTGTGTGCCAAAAACAGCTGCAAATTTATTTCCTAATGCCTGAGTATGGCTTAGGGGAATGAAAGATGAAATATTACTGGTGCAATAGTCTATTATCCAGTCATTAGTAAGCCCAATTAAAAAGCCATGCGGCTGGATTTGTCCCGGAATATGTATAGGTTCTTGGTCGCAATTGGTCAACGTAACCAAATCACGGTTAACTATATCTTTAAACTTCATTAATAACTGAATTTAGAAAGCACTCTTCATGCTTTTAGAGCTGGAAACTACAACTGTAACGTTACTGCAACAATTATAAAATTGTCGATATTTTATATTTAAAATAATTGCTTATTGTATCAATTAAATGTATAAATATTTTCTGGTAAATTTGAGCGCATGGCTGCCAGCGTGCTTTTTAAATCTGTCTGCACACCAATGCAAAGCTGCTGCATGATCTGTTTTAATTCATCAAAGTCTGAAGGTTTTACAATGTATGCTTCCGCACCTAAAGAATGTGCATCGTCAATACCTTTCATTCTTGATGAAGTTGCCATCATTACAATTGGTATTTCTCCAAAACGCAGATCCTGCTTAATAAGCTTAAGCAACTCCCAGCCGTTCATTTTCGGCATTCCGGCATCCAATAATATCAAATCAGGCAGTGAATCTAATTGGGACAGTAAATCCAGCGCAGCATCACCGCTGTCCACAAATTTAACGGCGAAACTTTCTTCTGTTCCAACCATTGCCCACTTAAAAAATTCAGCATCATCACAATCATCATCCACCAGTAAAATTATCTTTCTATTCATTTATATTAATATAGTATTACAGCACTATTTTTGAGCCGCAATGATGTAAGTAAATTTAGGTATACATTCTCTTCAAAACAAGAGAAAGAGAAAATTATTTCTAAAATTAATAAGTAATCAAGAATAATTTCTTTTTTTAGTAAATGCTTATATTTTCAAGAAATTGATAATGATTATTTTGTTATAATAAATAAGGTAATTTTTAAATATTAAATCTCTTAAAGGATATAAAAATAAAAAAAACTTTACACTAATTATATTTTCAATCCGCTTTACAGCAGTATCAATTCAATTAATAAAACATTATAAGCAAAGTTAACCAAATACAAAAATGCTCTGTTTATAGATTGAATAAGTTATATTACATAATTTAAATATTTATAATGCAGCCTGTTATAAATCATTCATTACTATTTAATACTTTGAAACAAGTAGAAATAACTGACAAATTCAATCTGAAACTTTTAAATTATATAAAAACAGCGCAGAATTATGTAAGTAAAAATAAACAGACTAACCTATTTTTGATTTTTGCAATAAACTTATATACATAATATGAAGTCATTTACATTTTCAGCATATAATTCTTCTTATCTATCTTACCTAATCAGGCATTTATTCTTCATAAGGCAGGAATTTTACAGATTCAGAACATGAATCTGAAAATATTGCCGAGCTTTTTTAAGCGGGCTTATTATATTAATAGTATAGGTCGTATTAAAAATTCTGAATATATTTACCCATCGTTATGGGCTATTAAATTGCATATTTGTGCTTATGCTAATGAAGAACTATGATAATGAAATTATTATGACTCAAAAATTATTTAAACATATTCTGCTTGCAGATGACGATTTAGATGACTGTGATTTTTTTTCCGAGGTTTTTAAAACTAACTTTCCGGATGTCAAGCTGTCTGTTTCAAATGACGGGGGTTCATTGCTAACACTGCTTGAGGGCCCGCCGCATCCAAAAGCGGACATGATTTTCTTAGACCTTAATATGCCTGTAGTATCAGGACCCGAATGTCTTGAAAAAATCAGAACTTCAACG
This sequence comes from Flavobacterium sp. KACC 22758, assembly GCF_028736135.1. Lineage (NCBI taxonomy): Bacteria > Pseudomonadati > Bacteroidota > Flavobacteriia > Flavobacteriales > Flavobacteriaceae > Flavobacterium > Flavobacterium sp. KACC 22758. The sequence goes on along the minus strand of NZ_CP117878.1, from coordinate 2,478,926 downwards.
GAGTTAAAAAACCATGTAATTGTTATTTTCAGTACCAGTAACAGTCCCGACGACATTCAGAAAATGTATTCGCTTGGCGCCAATTATTTCATTACAAAACCTTCGGAATACAATCATCTTTCCAGACTGATAAGCAAAGCGATGTCTCTGGTATCTCACACAGATGTACGGCAGCCTGCCTTTGAGAACTTTCACATTAAAATTTAATTATTATTTTTTGCCAGCATGATGGATCTTCCAGAATCAATAAGAGAAAAGGTTTTACGTGATGTTATAGATACAGCGCCTTTTCCAATCGGAGTATACACAGGAGATAAAATGAAAATTGTACTGGCAAACCAGTCCATGATTAAAACCTATGGAAAAGGACCTAATGTGATAGGGACAAACTATACAGAAATTCTTCCTGAACTTGAAAACCAGCAGATATTTGATCAGCTCCGCGAGGTACTGTATACTGGAAAATCATATGAAGCAAAAAATGCACGAGTTGACATTGTTGTAAATGGCAAATTGAAACCGCACTATTTCAATTACAACTTTACACCCATTTTTGGCGCGGAAGGAGAAGTCTACGGCGTAATGAATACGGCCGCTGAAGTAACAGAACTCAACGTTGCCCGGCAGCAGACTATAGAAATTGAAAAGAAATTAAGACTGGCTGTTGAATCCTCACAGCTTGGAATATTCGAAATAGATATCAAAAAAGGTCTTATGAGAGGGTCAAAACGTTTTACAAACTTTTTTGGACTGGAAAAGCGTGAGTTTACACTCAATACTTTGGTGTCTTTTATCCATCCGGAAGATATAGCGTTATGGCACAATGCACTCGAAACACTCTCAGAAACAGCAGACTTAAACTGTGAGCTGAGGGTTATAAACAATAAAAAACTGCAATGGATACGATTTTCCGGTTCACTATCAGAGAGTGATGACAAGGAGAATACTATCGTAGGAATAGCTCAGGACATTACTGTACAGAAAGAAAATGCCCAGGAGCTTATGCAGCTGGTGGAACAGCGAACACTTGAACTCAGACGCTCTAATGATGACCTGAAACAGTTTGGGCACGTGATCAGCCATGACTTAAAAGAGCCGGTTCGCAAATTGCTATTGTTCTCCAATATTCTTAAAGAAGATTTAGATAATGATAAAAAACCAAGAATGAGCCAGTATGCCCATAAAATTAATAAAAGCGCTGCACGTCTCACAGAAATGATTGACTCCATATTAAACTATTCCTCTGCCGGCAGTCCGGATTTGAACGAAGTTGTAGACCTGAACCATATTATTGAAAATATAAAGGAAGATCTTGAAATAAAAATTGTCGAAAAACATGCAGTCATTGAGCACAAAAAAATGCCTCTTTTAAACGGGTCAAAAATTTTATTCCATCAGCTGTTTTATAACCTTATTGCCAACTCCCTGAAGTTTTCTCGTGATAATTTTGATTCTCATATCAAAATTGACTGCAGTTTTGACTCTGAAAAACTGCTAATTACAATAACGGACAACGGTATAGGGATTTCAATCGAAAATTCCCTGAGAATCTTCAATGTCTTTGAAAGACTGCATTCGAAAGATGAGTATGAAGGAACCGGGTTAGGACTGGCACTCTGCAAAAAAATAGTTGAACGCCATAACGGGAAAATGATTTATGTTAAACCTGAAGCTACAGGTGCTGTTTTTGAAATTACATTCCCCGCAGATATCTTACATTAATATGACTTTACATTTTGATTATATCAAAAGAGCTTAGATATTTACTCTTTATACGGTAGTTTTCAATTGCTCTCCAAAGACAGATTTACAATTAAGCGGCCAGTTTATTAATTATTCCGTTAAAAATAAAACCATTATTTTCTTTAATGCAGTCATTGCTCAGAAATCGAAGCAGACAATGAGGTTTCAGTAATTGTTCGCGTAATAGCATTGATGCGGATTGCCGGATACGCTTTAAAAATCCACATACCAAATACTTATAATAAACAAAAAACTCCTTTTCTTGAAATTTTACTTAAACCTCAATTAGGTAAAATCTTATAAAATGTTATATAAATTATGTAAAGAAAAAATTAATGGTTCTGCTGAAATTTGTTTCAAATAAAAATATCATGGAGGCATTTTTACGCAGGTACGGACTATTCATTTACTTTATGGCTATCTCTTTCGGTACGGTGATAGCGGGAATTTATCTTTAATACCAGATTGATTCCACCGCAGGAACTAAATGCGGCTGATGCTTATTACTAAGCACTTTATATAACGAACTAAATTTATCATTATGCATACAGTTACCCCTTGGAGCGCGACTGCTCAGGCAGATATTGAAAATAGTGAAATACTTTTAGAAAGAAAAATTAGTTCCTTTACCTATCAGCTTTATAACACAGGTGATTCTCTTTGGATTACAGCCATTATGCCCAATGGCGGAAAAGTAGCTTTTCGTGCCGCTTTTGCCATGAACAGCTGTTTTGAGGTATCCAATCTATTTGATGACCAGGATAGTATTGTGGTTATTCTGGATTCAAGACTTGGGAGTTATGAAGTCCGCATAAATTTTCCGGATACAGCAGTGCCTGTTTTACACTATACCACCACATTTACGGCTGCTGTTCCGTTGATGATACCGTTCTGGCCCCGTGACATTATTCCGCTGACAAAAAATGGAAGTGTTGAAAATACCAATGGTATAATTCATATGGAACAATTTGGATCCCGCTCAGGATTATTGTTTGCCAGCATAACAAAACCTAAGACCGGGTCGTTTTTTTATTTCCAAAATCTCACCTCATTATCTGAATATTGTGAAGCTACTCAAACTGAATCTAAAAATACAGTTGGCGGAAAATGGCCGGAAGTTGGTTTTCAGCTGCCATCCACTGATAAACTGCCTCTTCCTGCCGGTAAAGCTTTTATCCTTTCAGATGCTTATGTCATACTGCAGACTGAAGTTGTAAATAAACCAGCTGTCATTTGCGAACACTTTTTAAACAATCTTGTCAAGATATATAAAGTGCTGCAACAGCCCGAAATTGAATATAATAACTGGCCCGACATCGCAAAAAAGGTAATTACCGATTTAACAAATAATAAGGGTGCATGGACTCAAAAAAACGGAATCCCGTATCTAAATGCCTACTTATGCGATTATGAAACTCCCGCTGAAAGTATGGTGCAGCTCGCTGTACTAATTCCTTTCAAAGAATATGAAAAATGGAGCGGCGAGAAACAACCGGTGTGTGATGATTTAATTAAAGGACTTCCTTCATTTTACGATCCAAAAATAAAGTGTATAAACCGCTGGCTTCCCTCTCTTGCGCAGCAACTGGATGGCTCAGAAGAACAGAAAAAAGAAATGGTGATGGATTCCTGGTACCTCCACCATCCGCTTATGAATTTGGCAAGACTGGCGCTTCATGGTAATAAAACAGCTGAGCAGCTTCTATTGGATGCTATTGATTATGTAATCAGGACCGCCCATCATTTTGATTATAAATGGCCTGTATTTTATAATATGGAAACACTGGAAATTATAAAAAAAGAAACTGCACCCGGAGCCGGAGGAGAAAATGATGTTCCGGGTTCCTACGCTCATTTAATGCTTTTAGTGTATAAGCTCACAAAAGAAAAACGGTATTTAAAAGAAGCTGAAAAAGCGGCAAAAAAGCTAGAGGATCTCGGCGTTTCTATTTTATACCAAGCCAATAATACTGCCTTTGCTGCCGGCGCTTTGTTAGAATTATACAAAATTACCTCAAAAAAATTATATCTCGATCTTAGTTATATATGTCTTGCCGGGCTATTTAAAAATGTACAGCTGTATGACTGCAGGTATGGATTTGGAAAAAATTACACCAATTTCTTTTCGATATTTCCACTCAATGATGCGCCTTACACTGCTGCATATGAAGAGTTGGAAGTATATGCCGCTTTATCAGAATATTTAATTCAGGCCGAAGATGTGCAATTACTGCCTGCAGTAAAGACACTCATTCCTGAGTTTGTTAAATATGCCGTTAACAGGATTGCCTACTACTATCCTCCCTTACTTCCGAAAGAAATGCTTTCTGATGAAGTAAAAACTGGTGAGCTCCAGCATGATTTGTGGATCCCTTTGGAAGATCTCTACAATGGCTGGGAAAAAAGCGGTCAGGTAGGTCAGGAAGTTTACGGTGCCGGAATGGCATTTGGCGTAGTACCAAGACAATACATCAAAATCGATGAAGACTTTTTAATTTTTATCGACTATCCCATTATGCACCAAAGCAAGACAGGAAAATCAATTACCATCCATCTTGACGGCGATAAGGAAATGTGCTGCAATTTGAAAATACTGAAATTGGGTAAGAGAAGTATTAAAATGACTGTCTTTCAGGATAAGGAACTTCTCAGCGCTTTCCACAAGGATGCAGAAATACATGATTATAAAATTTCAGGCAGAGGTCTGGTTAAAATTAAATGGGAATATTGAATCAAGGCAAAGTATCAAAATGGCAGAATGCGCAATACTCAAACAATAAATAGTAATTACTTTATAAAAAAATATAGAATGGAAAAATTAACAGATTATTTTGGACAGAACATTAAAGATAAAAAAATAGTGATAACAGGAGGAACAACCGGAATAGGAAAAGCAATTGCAGATGTACTGGTATCACTTGGCGGCAGGGTGCTGATTTTTGGAAGAGATGAAAAGGATTTCAAAGATGCCGTTGCAGATATTCAAAAACAATTTCCCGGAAGCGAAGTTTACGGTACTCCAGCAGATGTCACTAAAAAAGAAGATATACAGAAAATCTTAGAAATAGCAGACAATGAACTCGGCGGCATTGACATCCTCATCAACAATGCTGCTTTGGGAGCTCCAGGAATAACTAACGAAAGCTATGATGATTATAAATATATTATAGATACCAATATTACCGGTTATCTCGCATTTGCTCAGGAAGCAGCATCAAGGATGAAGCAGCAAAAATCAGGACATATTATCAATATCGGATCGATGAGTGCAGAAAGTAAAGAAGCAAAAAGTACAATATATGTAGCAACTAAATCTGCTATAAGAGGATTCAGCACTTCGCTGCGAAAGGAATTAAATCCATTAGGAATTAAAGTTTCATTAATTGAACCGGGAGCGGTGACAAGCGACATGCAGCCCGGAACCAATGCAGAACAGGAAGAGAAGATAGAAAAAATGGAGATGCTTGAAGCATACGACATTGCAATGAGTACATTATTTTGCCTTTCCCAGCCCAAAAGATGTGATATTGTAACCATGCAGATCAGGCCTCATCTTCAGCTTATTTAATTGAACCAGGAAGCATTGCTGATTTTTATAAAGCAGCTAAAATGTTCCCCAAAGAAAAATAGATTTAATTTTTATTCAATATGATCCTAAAAATTGAAACATCAGACAACGCAGCTGCTTTTAGAACTGTCGGTGAGATAACGGCATATGATTACAAAACAGTAATAATTCCCTCTATAACAGCTTTAATGAAACGAATCAACGAGATCAATTTTTTATTTTTAATTGATAACGAAGTCGAAAATTTCAATACTTCTGCCTGGCTTGAGGATACTCTGATCGGACTTCGTAATCTTGGAAAATGGAATCGTACAGCTGTGGTAACAGAATGTGAAAAAGCAATTTCTTTTACCAATTCATTTCGGTACATTGTATCAGGCGAATTTCGATGTTATAAAAAAGAAAGTTTTCAGGAGGCTTTAAACTGGGTTGAGGGAAAAGAACTTCCGGTTTTTAATACACAGGAAGTGGGAAATGAACCCTTTATTGATCCTGATGATTTAGGTGAAGAAAATCAATCTAACGGCTATTCAGATTCTGATGATATTGATTATAATTACAAACCATAATTTAGATATTACAAATCTCATTTTATATCTGATGCCATATTATTTTTTAAAAGATTAGAAAAGTATTGAGAATGTTATACTTCCGGTAATTGCTTTTATTACTTTATACTTCTAATAATTTTACCAAAATGAGTCTGCAATGCAATGGTAATTTGATAAAAAAAATAATTTTCTATGTAATCTGTAAAGCATCATCTTGTTTTAATTTAGGATTATTAAAAAACTTAAAATTTAATAGTCATGGAAAATTTACATAATTACAGCAATGAGGAACTTCAAAAATGTCCGTACCACCAACAGTTAAATGCAGCTGCAGATAAGAATCCAAATGAGCATGTCAACACAGGAGATTGGGGCGAAGAGCGTGACGAAGACGGAACAGATCCTGACCGCTATGAAAAAGAAGGCGGCAACAACAATTCTGGAGGTGCCGGAAGCACAGGAAGCGCCGCAACTAACAGTTAACAGTATATAATTCTTAAAAATATAAGCTATGCATACTTCAACTATATCCAATAGAAAAGTAAGCTCAAAAAGCAATATAAATGTTTCTCCATTTGAACGCATCCTTATGACAGCGGCAGGATCTTATCTGTTGTACAAAGGTTTGACCCAGGAAAAGAAAAACATTTTGCAGATTACATCTGGAGGCGCCATGCTTGCCAGAGGTATCAGCGGCTATTGCCCAATTTACAGCGCTGTAGATCATCTTAAAAATGACAAAGGTTCTAATGTTAATATTAGGACCAATATTACTATCAATAAACCTATTAGTGAGGTTTATGCCTTTTGGCGCAACTTAGAGAATCTTCCAAAATTCATGAACCATCTGGAATCAGTGAAAACAATCAATAGTACACAATCAGAATGGACCGCTAAAGGACCAGCAGGCATTGGATCACTGAACTGGAAAGCGGAAATCATTAAAGACCAAAAGGAAAAGATGTTAAGCTGGCAGTCTACCCATGATGCGCCGGTTAAAAACTTTGGAAAAGTACTGTTCAAAGCTCATAGAGACACCACCGAAATAGACATCACCATATCTTATCGTGCCCCTCTGGGAATTGCCGGTCAAGGTGCAGCAAAACTGCTGAACCCTATTTTTGAGAAAATCGTACGCGATGATATTAAAGGATTTAAATCTTACCTTGAAACCAAACAATAAACACTTATAAACAAGATTTTTTGATTGTTTCTTAAAACCTTTTGAATCAGGATTTCAAAAGGTTTTACTTCCTGTCTGGTTTTAAATAAAAACATTAATAAAAAAAGAAAAATTTCTACTTATAAAATCATGATGAAAAATATTGTAGAATACCGTCTTATACGTCTTATTGCCAATTCACCATACAAACAAAAAAGATTATGGCACTAAGCACCTGTCAGATAAAAGGTACTGAGATCACCTGGATTGATATATACAATCCTACACAGCAAGACATTGAATCAGTCAGCAGTAAATATAGCCTGAACTCCTATGCCCTGCTCGACTCGCTCGATCCAGATCATCTTCCAAAATATGAAGAGCATAATGATACTCATTTTTTTATTATCAGGCTCCTGCACGACGAAAAACAGAAACTTCCCACCATACAAAGCCTGAGCAGCAAAATTGCCGTGTTTTTTACTGATAAGTTTATCATTACCATACACCGCTGTGCACAGCCTTTGATTCAGAATATCAGGGAAAGTCTGGTTAGTACAGGAAGAATAAAATCTGCTTCAGGAATTGCCATACATATTGTGGGAGATGCCCTTCGTTCATTTGAAGAACCTGCCATGAAACTATCTGCCGATATTGATTCTTATGAATCCACCCTGTTTTTAAAGAAAAATATACCCGATGATATGATCGAAGACATTTATTATCTGAAAAACCGTGCAGGGCTTTACAAAAAATTGCTCCTGCTGAGCAACGAAGTGGTAAACTCGATCAAAGCCGAGGGAGAAGAACGTCCTGCGCAGCGTGATGTACGTGACCTGCATACCAAGCTGGTCCTGCTCTATGATCAGGTACAGGAAGATGCCAACAACCTGCTCAATATTTATCTTTCCCTCTCTGCCCGTAAAACTAATGATGTCATGAAAATCCTTACGGTTTTCTCGGTCTTTTTTATGCCGCTAACTTTTATAGTGGGAATATATGGGATGAATTTCAAATTTATGCCTGAATTAGAATCGCCTTTTGGATACCCTCTCACCATTATATCAATGTTTGTTATATCTATTTTGATTTTTTTCTGGTTTAAAAGAAAGAAATGGCTTTGATTATAAAATTGAATCGAGTATCGCAATAAGTTCTGAATAACTGTTAGGCTTCTTAAAGTACTTTATGATTGCATTTTGTTCAAGCTTCAGTTTCATGAATTCCTCAGACGGGGTTGAAATTAAAATTACAGGGATACTGGAAAGCCTGTTATTACTTTTTAGCTTTTCCAGCAGTTCCCCTCCATTAATTAGGGGCATATTATAATCCAAAAAAATAAGATCTGGCAGCTGCTCTGCAGACTGCATTTCATTAAAAACCTTTTGTGGATTTACTGCCCATTGAAGTTTTACTCCTTTATTCAGTTTTTGAACAGCTTCCATGAATATTTCTGCATCCTCCGGGTCATCATCAATAAGTAAAATATTTTTATATAACATTGTTGTACAATTTAATCTGCTGTTATAGTTACGTATTTTAATCTGTTACGGTTTCAAATAATAAAAACATATGTAATAATACTTCCTGCTCCTATGCTAAGTATACATAAAAGTAGAAATCTTATAACAATCTGAAAAAATTATATAAACACAGTTCTTTCTCAAAATTTATTTTTGTGTTTATGAGATGTTTTTCTCAGACCTATTATTGCTTTGTCAGTGCTTAAAATTGCGGTCTTATCAGAATGGTTTTGAACAATAAAAAACAGACAATGAGAACGATATCAATACTTTTCACCTTTTTGTATACATGTCTTTGTTATCCGCAGGAACACTTTTCACCAAAAGTACAGCTTGCTATTGAGACTTACGCCCATTTAAAAGGCCAAAGTGCTGCTCTGGCAAAAGTCGCCATGCAGTTTCCATCTTTTGCAAAAGAAGTCAGAACTCTGGAAAAAAGCACTCAGGCCATATTTGGCAGAGCAGAGAAAAATATTGCACACTTTCTAGACGAAGAACTCGATGATTCGCAATTTAGGAGTCTGGAAAAACACATCGACTCACTTATAAATGAACAGCTGAAAAATCCGATTCAAAAGAAAGAATATGCAGGCGAATTTCTTGAAAATGTCAAAGACAAAATTGCATTCGAACAAGATGCCGCTGTTCACAAAGGAATTATTTCCTTCGCCTACCATGACGCTCCTCACAGAGAAATTACCGACGGCCATACCATAAACTTCACTACAGAAGGTCATCCAAAAGCAGAAGAAACCGTACTTACACTTCCTATACCCAAAAGCTGGACAGCTGAGGAAGCTGATATGCCCGCTGCAGTGCAGCAGTTTACAAGCTGTGACGGGACAGGAAACGAAAAAATACTGATCGTAATTCATGAACTGCCGGAAGAATATCAAAACTTTTCCCTTAATGAAAAATCTGTAAAGGAAATGATACCTCCGCAAAGCAGGATTATCCGCACAGAACCGGTTACTATTGACAACATGCCGGGCTTAATGGTTGAAATCGAGGAAACTTTGGATTCACCCCTCAATAATATGAAAGTCCGAATGCTCCAGTTTATGCTTTCTAACGACCAGAAATTATACTGTCTGCAGGGCAGCATTGGTCCTGTGCCAGTCCAGCAAAATCTTGATCTTCAGCTGAAAAAATATGAACCTTTGTTTCGTCTGGTGGCCAAAGGCACCCAAATTGAGAATTAGATCAGATAAAATCATCACCCCAATTGCAGATCAGCTTTCAAAAAAACAGCATCAAAGACAGCCAAATTTATTTTTATACAAATTTAGTTCCCTATTAGTTTTATCCAGCAGTTTTTCCAGAAGATCAATCTTATCATTATAGAGTCTGCTTACAAGAATCCCCTGCTCTTCAGGAGCAGGGCTTTTCTCAAAAACAGGGTCAAGGTAAAGACTGATATCAAACTTTATAATGTTTCTCACATCCATTTCAAAGATTAGAGCAATTTCTTCTAACTTTTCAAAACTTACTGTACTGGAGCCTTTTTCAATCTTACTGTAGCCTGCCTGGGTAATACCAAGCCTTAAAGCCATATATTCCTGGGTATAATTTTTAAGCTCTCTAATAATTTTTATATTGTCATTTATTTTACTGGACATGAAACTTGGATTTTTATTACGATTAAATTCACAACTGATTTAAAATGCTAAATCAGCTGTCACCGCAAATAAATAAACCTTAAGCTTTCCTGCAATAACAAATGTTAACCGTTTGGGTGCTTTTTTTTCAAAGTATACTTCAAACGGCTGAGATGTACAGGACTAATATTGAGATAGGAAGCAATATAATACTGAGGCACTCTCTGTATAAGTCCGGGAAACTGAATATTCATTGCTTTGTAGCGCTCCATTGGAGAATGCATATAAAAAGCCTTGATTTTTTCATTGAGCATAAAAAAATAATCCTCTGTAATAAGCCTTCCGAGCTTCTCACCATTTCTAAGGGTCGCGTATAAACTTTGCAGCATTTCAAGAGTAATTATTATAACTACACTATCCTCAAGAGCTTGTATTGAAAAATTTGAAGGCACATTCTTTAAAAAGCTCTCATAATCAGTAGCAAAGGTATCCTCCATACAAAAATGAAATATCTTTTCTTCTCCTCTCTCATCAGAAAAATAAATACGCAGTAATCCGCTGGCAATAAAGAAAATTTTATCGCAGACCTCATTTTGGTCTAAAAGCATTGTCTTTTTAGGGAAATAACTGCTGCTGAACTTACTCTCGCAGTACTTCCATTCATCATCACTAATAGGTACATATCTCAAAATCAATCGATAGAGAGTATCTATCCCATTATTTTTAAGAATCTCAATTTCTTTGGCTTTCATCTCTGTTTTTATTGGCATATATAAATTAACGCCGCAAAGACCGTGAAAATTTCTTAAAAATATCAACAGCATAGGGCAGAAATTAAATGTTCATTTAATCATTTTTTTGGCGGTGAGCATAATACACATAGGATATTTCATTTCCCAAGCTTTGATAAAAAGGCAATTAGATATTTTTTAAAACTATATTTTATTCTTTTTACTCATATTTCATTCCTATTCAGACTCTTTAAAATATAGCTTAAATCTTATATTTACATTTCGAGTGATCGACTAAAGATTAAAAAAAATCGATGTAAAACATCTTTTTTAAATGTTTAATTATAAATCATTTATTTTTTCTTTTCCAGATCCAATACTAATTGAAAACTTAAAAATTATCTCAATTTAGGAATAAAAACTACACATAATTTTATCTGTAATTTTAGTTTTAGAATATTTATTCTATTGGGTTTTCCTATTGATAATTTTTAAAGTTTTAAAAGAACTAAGGTATCAGCGCATAGCTTTTATTAAATATTTAAATTATCGTATTATGAAAAAACTTTTCTTATCATCTGTACTGCTTTTTCCTGTTCATTCCATTCTTTTTTCGACCCCTCTCCCTGTTCATTGTGCTGTCAATCTCGAAGCTGTATCCATTCAAAACTTTGGAGCTGACTTTCCTGCAAAATCAGTAAGTGTATTTGAAACCGAGAGACACCGGGTATGGATTAACTTAACAAATACACAGGGTCTTTTTAAACAAATTTTGATCGCCTATATCACAGGAGCGACCAATGGATGGGATCATAATTATGATGCTCTCACAATGGACTCCAATCCCTATGCAGATTTTTACAGTATTAACGATGATAAAAAACTGGTTATTCAAGGACGCGCAGTTCCCTTTGACCCAGCAGATACTATACCTTTGGGCTACAAATCTAACATAACGGGAGATATGAATATATCCATAGATCATGTAGAAGGCGAATTAAACAACAGGGCTATTTATTTACATGATAAAGAAACCGGAACTGTTCATAATTTAAAAAGCGGAGATTATACATTCTCTACTCTAACAGGTGTTTTTACAGATCGTTTTGTTTTAAGTTACAGTCCGGATAAAAACTTGGGATTAGATAATTTTGAAAATTCCCCATTGGGTCTTATTGTTACTTCAAAAAATAAAATCATAAAAATAAAATCTAACCATTCACCTTTAAAACAGGTTTCTGTTTTTGATGCTGCAGGAAAGCTGCTTTACATAGTCCAAAAAATCGAAAAAGCAGAATTAGAGATTTCGAGTATTGAGTCAGGATCTCAAGTTTTATTCGTTAAAACAATACTGAATAATGGAAATACAATTACTAAGAAGATACTTTTCTAGTGCAATTAAGTCTTAAAAAATTATCACGCGGATATCATAAGATTCCGCGTGCTTTTTTATACTGCTAAAATTTTTCAATTCCAGTATGAGTAGGAACTACTTCCTTTATTGATCCTCCTGGATTAAACTCTAATTTATCTATACAAACCTCTCGGTGAAAACCGCCCGCACGACCCATTTTAATACCTGTTGGATACGAAAATCTATGATACACAATATACCATTCGTCTTTTCCGGGAATCTGCAAAACTGAATTATGTCCCGTTGCATAAATTCCCTGTTTTGGAATTCCCTGAATGACAATATTATTCTGCGGTATTTCAAGAGGTCCAAGCGGTGAATCTGAAATACCATATCTGACTTTGTAATTTGGACTTCTCGTGTCATCTTCACTCCAAAAGAAATAATATTTACCGTTTCTGTAAATTACATATGTTCCTTCTCTAAAAGTTTTATTTACTTCAATTATTTTAGTACTTCCTTCTTTTAGCGAAACCATATCCGGATTTAATTCTGCAGCGGCCATGTACATATTTCCCCAATACAAATAACTTTTTCCTGTTTTAGGATCCGTAAAAACATCCGGATCAATTTCCTGACCATCTTTTATGCCTTGAGGTCTTTCTGCAACGATTGCTTTTCCGCTGTCTTTAAAAGGTCCTGTTGGATGATCAGAAACGGCAACACCAATTTTTTGTGCCGCCGTGAAATAATAGAAGTACTTGTATTTTCCTTTGATTTTCTTCTCTACAATACATGGTGCCCAAGCATTTCTGTTTCCCCAAGACACGTCTTTTTTTAGGTCCAGAATTATACCTTCATCTTTCCAATCTACTAAATTATCAGACGAAAATGTTTTGAAATAATATCCTGACCAATCATTAAATCCATCGCTTGTGGGATAGATATAATATTTTTTAGTTTTGTTTGAATACAGAATTTCAGGATCTGCATAATATCCTTCTAAAACTGGATTGTTATTTATTTTTGAAAGCTGCGACGGCGTTGCCCATTTTGCAGTAATTCGTTTCAATTCAGAACGCGTAATCGGAAGAATGGTTCCGTGACGCGGTTTAAAATCCATTGAGACATCTTGATCTATAACCGTGAAATTTTCTAAATCTTTGGTTTTCGTAAATTGATATTTTCCTTTTGAATACAAATCATACATCAAAATATATTCATCAGAATTATTGAGTTTAAAGATACTTGAACCTTCAACTTTCTCTTTGGTTTGCTGCAGATAATTATCATTTTCAGTCCAATTTCCAGAAGTCAAATCGTTGGTTACGGCTGTTTTTATGCCTGCCGTTTCCGATTCTGTTTTGTAGAAAAGATGATACACACCGTCTTTTAGAATAATATCGCCATCAATACAAGCGCCTTTTGATTTTGGAACGAAAAGCAGTCTTGGAGCACTTTCTAAAGCCGTGAAATCCGCATTCGCGTAAGCGTAATAGATTTTATCAAGTTCATTGCCATGTTTCATACTAAAATAAATCATGTATTTACCCGCTTTTGCATCATAAATCGTCTGTGGTGCCCAAACTCGTTTTAAATCTTCATTTCCCGAAAATGCTTTTTGAATATTAACAACACTGCTCTTCCAGTTTACCAAATCAGTACTTTTTAGCAAAACCATCGCACGATTACTGTCCCAGCCTTTTGAAGAAGTCATATCGGTCAAAACCATATAAAATGTCTTGCCGTCTTCACCGCGCAGGATATGCGGATCACGAACGCCTCCTGTTGAACTGATTGTTTTACTGTCTAAAATTGGTTTGTTATTATTAAGACTGTAATAATGATAACCATCTGTACTTACGGCATAATTAACTGCTTCTTCTTCGACTTTATTTCCAATAAAATAAACAAATAAATAAGCCGTCAAATCTTTTTCAGCAAGAACGGGCGGAATTCCACTTGCCGTATTTTGAGCTTTCGCTGGACTAAAAAAATTCGCTAATATCAGAAAATAGAAAACCAATCTTTTCATTATTTTTTACTTTTTAATTGGTACAAAACAGAACTGTGCGGTTTTAAATCGGTACCAATTTCTGTTGAATTCACCTTTGATTTTTCTCCTGTCCACATATTTAAAACATCGACAGAACCTGAAATTCCAAGATCTGAAAGATTTACAGAAACTTTTTGAGAAGCATTATCAGCTATATTAAATAATGCGAGATAAACACTTCCATCTTTTGCTTTTGAAGTAACAGCAATTTTCCCATCTTTCTGAAAAAGCTGTTTTACATCTGTGCTTTCGTTGTGCATTTTTACGACTTCTTTATTTGTTAATAATGAAAGCGTAAAAGCATCATTGCTGGGCAAATCACCACCAAAAAATAATGGTGATTTAAAGATATTGAAAAACGTGATTAAAGTATATTGCTCGTCTTTTGTCAAACGGGTCATTCGATCTTTTCCGCGTTCGCCTCTGATTGAAATTCTTCCTAACGGGATCATATCACAATCCGGCCAAGTTCCCGGAGCGATATACGAATACCATTTTTGAGCCACATCCATTAAATGTGTTATATGCGGCCATGTATCCCAAACATCGTCAACCATACGCCACATATTAGCATGCGTGCTTACATGTGAGGCAGCCGAAATCGGCGTTTCTCCCGGCGAAGTGCTCAAGACAATTTTACGGCCGCATTTGTCAATCGCGTTTCGAATTAAGTTGATTTCGCCTTCGTGATAAGGTCGTGATAAATCATCAATTTTAATAAAATCTACGCCCCATTGCGCATACAATTCAAAAATAGAATCATAATATTCCTGCGCACCTGGTTTGTCTGCTAAAAC
This sequence comes from Flavobacterium sp. KACC 22758, assembly GCF_028736135.1. Lineage (NCBI taxonomy): Bacteria > Pseudomonadati > Bacteroidota > Flavobacteriia > Flavobacteriales > Flavobacteriaceae > Flavobacterium > Flavobacterium sp. KACC 22758. The sequence continues at coordinate 2,463,843 of NZ_CP117878.1, read as the reverse complement.
GGTATAATTATCTCTCAACCATTCACATTGCAAAGCGGTAGAATAAACTTGGTCTGCGGTAATTCCGTTTGTTCCTTTTATCGGCAGTTTGTTTTCGACTGCTTTTTTCGGAATCCCTCTCATGATATGGATTCCGAATTTCAATCCTTTTTTATGAATATAATCCGCTAAAGGTTTAAAACCCTGTCCGTCTTTGGCTGATGGAAAACGATTTACAGCCGGAAGATATCTCCCGTACTCATCCATAACATATCTCGGATCGGTTTGGTTGTAACCTCCCGCTTTATCATTTTCGACAAACCATCGAATATCAACTACTACATATTCCCAGCCAAATTTCTTAAGCTCTTTTGCCATATAATCGGCATTCGATTTTACCTCGTGTTCTTCGACTGTCGGCCCGTAACAATCCCAGCTGTTCCAGCCCATTGGCGGTGTTTGTGCCCATTGTTTGAATTCTTCTTTTTGGAATTTATTTTGCGAATGTGAAGAAATCGAAACCAAAATGATTCCTAACACCAATGTGATTTTATTTTTCATAGCTGCCAATGAGATATTTTTAAATTATTTGACATTAATAGTAACCTCTACAGGTTTTAACCACTGACTTGTAAATTTAACTTTAATTGGTTCTGTCGAATCGCCATTTGCCTGAATATAAGCCGCAATATGTCCGTGAAAAACTCTTTGAACATTATCGGTGTAATCGGTCATATCGCTGTTGTTTCCAGCTTCTAAACCTAATAAAGTTCCAGGACCTGCAATCGTACAAGTTACTTCATTATCAGAAAGCATAACCGGAAGTCCGTTTAGGTCTTTTACCTGAACCATGATTTTCGCAACCCCTTTGTCTTTATTGATGGTACTATTTTTATCTGCAATCGTTAATTCAAAAGGCTGTTGTGTTGAATTAATCGCATAACGGCTTACTTCTTTATCATTTTTATCCAATCCAACTGCTTCTAATTTTCCAGATGCAAACGGAATATCCCAATATATAATGCCGGTTTTTTCATCATATAATTTCGTTTCGCCGACTACTTTTCCATTCAATTCTAAACGTGCTTTTGAGGCATTGGTATAACAAACCACGCGTATTTTTTGTCCTTCTTCGTAATTCCAGATTGACCAGGCATCTTTAGAAATATCTTTTTCATTTACAAGCGGATAAGTTCCCAAATATATCATCGGTTTATCTGACCATAAAGATTGGCGAAAATAACCTCGTGGTTTGATAACACCAGCAAAATCAACCAAACCAGAATAAAATCCTCTAGAAGGCCATCTTCCCGATTCTCCCAGATAATCAATCCCTGTCCAGAGAAACTGCCCAAAAATATGTTTGTTGTTTTTAACTGAAAGCCAAGGCTGCATGTCGTGTGTATTTTCACTTCCATAAATAACACGATTTGGATATTTTTCGTGATCTGACTGGTATTTACTTTCGGTATAATTATATCCTGTAATATCCAAAGCTCCTGGATATTCTGTTTCGTTAGACATGGCTACTCCAGCCAAACCTGCCGTTGTCGGACGCGATTTATCATACTTCTTAACTGCTGCAACCAAACGTTTTGCAATCGCCCCAAGACGCATCGCATCGGGAGCATCTTTTTTATAACCACCGTAAGTTGCCTGTCCAAAGCCTTCTTTTCCTTTGTCTAAAACGGGATGCGAATACGGATCGTTTGGATAATCTACTTCGTTGCCTATACTCCATGCAAAAACCGAAAGATGGTTTCTGTCGCGTCGTACAAAATCTTCCAAATCTTTTTCTGCCCAATCGGCAAAAATATCAAACGAACCTTCGTAACCCGGCGTACCGTAATTCCAGCCTTGTAACCATTTGCGCTTTGGAAACTCCCATTCGTCATAAGCTTCATTCAAAACCAATAAACCCAATTCATCACAAAGTTCATAGAAATCGGGTGCCTGCGGATTATGACTCGTACGAATGGCATTTACTCCAATTTCTTTCAACGTTTCTAATCTGGTTTTCCAAACTTCTCTTGGAACTGCCGATCCTAAAACACCGGCATCATGATGCAGACAAACACCTTTCATCTTCATCCATTTTCCGTTAAGGGCAAAACCATTATTGGCATCGAACGTAAAACTTCTAAAACCAGTCTGTGTTTCAGTTTTGTCGATTTCTTTTCCGTTTTGTAAAACCGTAGTTTTCAGCTGATACAAATTCGGATTTTCTAAATCCCATAGCTTCGGATTCTTAACGTTGATTTTTGCTGCAATTTTTCCTTTAGTATTAGCAAAAATGGTTGTTTTTGAAGAAGATTTTGCAATGGATTTTCCTTTAAAAAATAATTCATTTACAACGGTTAAAGCCGTTTTTGATGCAGCATTATTTTCTACCTCTACTTCAACATTCAAAACTCCATTTCCATTTTGTACTTCTGGATAGGCATAAACGCCCCATTGTGCAATATGAATCGGATTTGCATAAACCAACCAGACATTTCTGTAAATTCCAGAACCACTGTACCATCGTGAATCGGCGCTTTGACTGTGATCTACACGAACCGAAATAGTATTTTCGTTTCCAAATTTCACGAATTCTGTAGCATCATAAGCAAACGAAATATATCCGTTTGGACGTTTTCCTAATGAATGACCGTTGATAAAAACTTCGCTTCTATTGTAAACGCCTTCAAAATATAAATACACTTTTTCGCCTGCTTTGCTCTGCGGAATATTTATGGATTTTCTATACCACGCAATTCCTCCTGGCAGATAACCTGTACAGCTTGCCAAAGTCGAACTCAATTGTCCTTTCACACTCCAGTCGTGCGGTACGTTTACTTGTTTCCATTTACTGTCATCAAAAGTGACGTTTTTAGCATCAGAAATATCCTGAAGGTTAAATTTCCAATTGTCATTTATTTTCTTTGCATCTCCAAACGAAATTTGTGCTAACGCTGAAAAACACGAAAGAAAAAGTACGGGCAGTAAGATCTTATTTTTAAACACTTTGGTATTTTTTTAGTTTATTAAATGAAAAATTATTGAAGAGGATTTATGATGTAAGATGCGCCTTTCTTAGTCTCAAATACAGCCGTATATCCAATAGATGATTTATCGCTTTTGATATTCAGTTTTTCAATTATAAAGGGTTCTGAAGATCTTATTTTACAAGTTCCTCCGTTATTCGATACCATTTTAGTCTGGCTCATTTTACCCTCGTTCCATTTTATATTTACAGTGAAATTTCCTTTTGCTGTAATTCCTCTAATTTCGCCTTCTTTCCAATCGTCTGGCAAAGCAGGAAGCAAATGAATTTCATTGTTCTGGCTCTGCATCAGCATCTCTATTACACCTGCCGTTCCAGCAAAATTTCCATCGATCTGAAATGGCGGATGTGCATCAAAAAGATTGGGATAACAGCCTCCTTGTCGTTTGTATTTTGGATCATTATCTTTTGTCAATCGCAGCTGATTCTTGAATAATTTATAAGCATGATTTCCGTCCAAAAGTCTTGCCCACATATTTACTTTCCATGCCAGACTCCAGCCCGTTCCGTCGTCTCCTCTTAATTCTAAAGTTTTCTTAGCTGCCAATGCTAATTCTGGTGTATTTAACGGTGAAATTAAATTAGCCGGATGCAAGGCATACAAATGTGAGGTATGTCTGTGATGCGGATCTTCGTCTTCAAAATCTTTATACCATTCCTGCAGCTGCCCTTTTGCTCCTATCTGAAAAGGCAATAATTGATTGGCTGCTTTATCAACTTTCTGTCTAAAATCAGCGTCGATATTTAGTATTTTAGAAGCTTGACTCGTATTTTCAAACAAATCTTTTATAATCCCAATATCCATAGTAGAAGCTGTTGTCACTACGCCTCCTTTTTTTCCATCATAATAATATTTGTTTTCCGGCGAAGTCGATGGCATCGTAACCAAATAGCCATTTTTGTCTTGCTGTAACCAGTCTAAACTAAATTCCGCGGCGCCTTTTATAATTGGATATACTTTTTTAAGATATTCCGTATCGCCTGTATATTGATAATGTTCCCATAAATGTCTGCTTAACCAATTGGCTCCCATGTACCAATTGGCCCACATTGGATCTCCTTTTCCAAAATCGCCGACAGGATTTGTCGTAGCCCAGATGTCTGAGTTATGATGCAAAACCCAGCCTTTGGCATGATAATAACTTTTGGCTGTTTCGGCTCCGGTTACAGAAACATTTTTTACAAAATCGTCAAGCGGAAAAAACAATTCTGATAAGCTTGCCGATTCAACAGGCCAGTAATTCATCTGCAAATTGATATTGGTTGTATAATTACTGCTCCACGGCGCACGCAATTTATTGTTCCAGATTCCCTGTAAATTGGCTGGCGCGTTGTGTGTACGCGATGAAGAAATCAATAAATAACGACCATATTGAAAAAATAAAGCCTCTAATCCAGCATCTTTTTCTCCTTTAGCATATTGTTCCAAACGAATATCTGTTGGAAGATTGAATTTATTGGTTTCTTTTTCATTTAATTGTAAAGAAACTCTATTGAAGAATTTTTGGAAATCCTGAAGATGTTCTTTAACTAAAATATCATATTTTTTGACTGATGCTTTTTTAATCGGGTTTTCAGCAAAAGCATGTTCGTCTTTTCCCTGACTGTCGGGGCATTTGTCAAATCCGTTGAAACTGGTTGCCGCCGAGATAAAAAGTACTATTTCTGAAGCATTTTTAATCACTATTTTGTTTCCTTCATAACTTACCGTTCCGTCTTTTACAATTGGTTTTACGATTAATTCAAAACGCATTCCGCGGCATCCCGCTGGATCGTCATAAATAACAGGTTCTTTATTGTAATCAATATAATTCGGATCGGCATGCGAAGGCGCTTTTCCTTTTAAAACCAATGACTGATTTTGTATTTCTTTTTGATTTTTTAAAAGACTGGAAGCATCAATTGAAACCGAAAGTTTTTTAAGCTGATCTGCCGAAAGTTTCATTACAATACATTTCGCAGGCGCTGATGCAAAGATTTCTCTTTTATAATTTACGCCGTCAGCTTTAAAATTGGTTACCGCTAATCCAGTTTGAATGTCCAGACTTCTATTGTAAGAATCCGTTTTTTTGCCGCCTAAATCCTGCGTTAGTAAAAGATCTCCCAAAGGCATAAAACTTTCACTGTAAGCGCCCTGCATATTTTTCGTCAGATTATATGCTTTGTCAAAATCTTCTGCTTTAAGCGCTTCTCTAATTAAAGCCAGATTTTGAAATGCATTTGGATTTACATTTTTCTGTACAGGTCCGCCGCTCCATAAAGTCGCTTCGTTTAGTTGAATTAATTCTGAATCTACTCGGCCAAAAACCATTGCGCCTAGCGTTCCGTTTCCAATTGGAAGAGCTTCTGTCCATTCAACCGCAGGCTGCTTGTATTGCAGTTTTAAATCCTGTTGCGCAGTAACAGAGAATCCTGTCAGCGTTAACAGTAATAAAAGTTTTTTTTTAAGAGAATAGCTGGGCATGTATTTATTTTTAAATGATAATTCGAATCAAGAATCGGTTTTTTAAAAACCTGTTAGGTTTAACTGGAAGAATATTAATTTTAGATCGTTTTCAGTTTCAAAACCGTTACCGAATACGCAGGAAGATTCAATTGTTGTTTTCCTTTCGTAATTTTATATTCACTTGTTTTCGGACTTATTTTTTTAGGTTCTGCAAACGAATTTTCGTCGTGAACATTCGAACTTACGAGTGTAATTATACTTCCTTTAGAACCTAATTTTGCTCCTTTCAAATCGATTGTAATTTCCTGATTTGATGCAGCAGTATTAACCAATTTCACAATAATTTCTTTTGTATTGATATCCTTTACTGCTGAAGCATACAAATCATGCTGTCCGATTAAAACTTTTCCATCTTGCGTAATACTCAATAAATCTGTTCCTTTATTGGTTGAAAACAATTGCTGTACATAATAATTTGCAGAACCATACGACTGCAGATTATTAAACCAAATCATATCCGGAGTCCATTGCCAAGCGTCTTCATGAGCCATTAAAGGTGCATACGAAGTCATATTTACCACTTCTGCATTTCGTTCTAATCCTGTCATAAAAGCGGCTTCAGAAAACGCACATTCCCAATTGTTTCTGTTATTCGGATTCGCTCCTGAAACACTTTGTGCCGCATATTCTCCAGCAAATATTTTTGGACCTTTTCTGTCGTAATTATCATAACGTCCGGCATTTTCTCTAAACCATTTCGGACTTTCGTAATAATGCTCGTCTATCAATTCTGCGTTCAATTTTTTTAGTTCTGTCATCGCATAATCAAAATGTTCTCCTTTTGGAGAAGGTCCAGTTCCAGATACAATTATTATTTTTGGATATTTTGCTTTTATAGCTTTTTCAAAAACTTTGTATCGGTCAATGTAATCTTTTCCCCATTGCTCATTTCCAACTCCAATATATTTTAGATTAAATGGTTTTGGATGTCCCATATCTGAGCGGAGTTTTCCCCATTTTGTGCTTACATCGCTATTTGCAAATTCAATCAAATCTAAAGCATCCTGAATATACGGATCGAGTTCGTCCATAGGAGCTAATTCTCCAGTATTATATTGACACGCCATACCGCAGCTTAAAATTGGAAGCGGTTCTGCACCAATATCTTCTGAAAGCTGGAAATATTCAAAAAATCCCAATCCGAAACTTTGGAAATAATCAGGCGTTTGTTTGTGGTTGAATTCGACATTCCAGCGGTTCATCATTGTTTTTCTTTCCTCAATATTACCAACCGATTTTTTCCATTGATAACGATCTGAAAGCGTTCTGCCTTCGACAATACATCCTCCCGGAAAACGTAAAAATCCCGGTTTTACATCATACAAAAGCTGTACAAGATCTTTACGAAGTCCGTTTTTTCTATTTTTCCAAGTATCTTCTGGAAACAGCGAAACCATATCCAGATCGATAGTTCCGTTTCCTTCAAAAGTGATTTTTAGTTTTGCTTTTGCTTCGGTTTGAGCAGCTGTAAACTGCGAAGTATAATTAGTCCATTGCTCTGATTTTGGAACAATGCTCGTTTCTCCAATCACTTTTTGATCTTTATCAATTAACTGGAAAATGATTTTTTTTATCGCTCCATTATGATTGGCCGCTTTTAAAGAAAGGTTGTACTTAGCATCTTTCTTAACTCCCATTCCTCTAAAACCTTCATTTATTAATGCGTAACCTTTGTCATTGTTGATTTCAACTCTGCAAAAATTAGTATTGTTTTTTTCCTTCGAAAGATTAATTGGCAAAGCACTACCTGATTCTTTGTTTAAAGAAGATCTTTTGGTATTCGGCTGTTCCCACCCCATCATTGGTTTATCAAATTCAAAAGAGCGGTTTTTAATCATTTCTGCATATAATCCGCCATCTGCAGCAAAATTGATATCCTCAAAAAACAGTCCGAACATAGTGGGCTGGATTTTAGTAATCGTTTTAGAAGCATCAACTTCTAAATTCGCTTTTTGTGCATTTGTATAAAGACTGCTCAACAATAAACAGCCAAAAATGGATTTAGAAAGGAGGTTATTTTTCATAGTTTTTTGGAAATAGTCAGATACTTATTTTTTTACGGCTTCTAATTTTTCAGGAAAAGCGGCCTGTCCGTCTAAATTAGTAATAATTAAAGAATCTACATTTTTACTTTCGACAGCATATTTAAAATAATCTGGTTTGTTTTTTCCCCATTGTACGGTACAGTTTTGAACCTTAATGCGTTCTGCATTTTCAAAATAAAATCCAGAAGTACTCCCTTTTACAAAACCTTCAACATTAGCCGGACGTCTGTCGTATAATCCTCCAGGAAAAGAAGTTGTTTTATCCATAAAAACACTCACATTATCAAAAACAATATTCTGGATTTTATCTTTAGATTCGCCGCTTACAAACACGCCATTTTCCCCAGTACACTGAATATTAGAAAAATAAATATTTTTGATTTCGCCCACTTTTCCTTCTGTTGCACCTTTCGGAAAACGCCAGTTCGCATCTTTATGATTTCCTTTTGCTCTGCTGAAAGCAGTTACATAAATCGGTTCTGCTTTTCCCCACCAAGTATCTGTATTTAATTTACTTTCAACAATAATATTGGAGAAAATAACATCGCTTACTGTTCCTTCATCACGATTCTGAATTCCTAAAGCGCGATTGCTGTTTTTAATGATACAATTGTTGAAAACGACTTGTCTGATCGCATCCATATTTTCAGAACCAATTTTAATGGCACAGCTGCTGCTGGTCATGGTACAATTGGTAACCGTAATATTTTCGCAGGCACCGAATTCTTCAAACTCTCTGCGGTTTTTTAAACAAATACAATCGTCACCGCTTTCGATATAACAATCGCTGATTCGAACATTTTTGGAATGATCCAAATCTATTCCGTCGCTATTGCGGACTTTCAAACTATTTAGTAAAGTAATCCCGCTGATTACAACATCGTTACAACCCACTAAATGAATCGTCCAATAGGCTGAATTTCCGATATGCACATCATGAATTCTAATATTTTTACCGCCGATAATCGTCAAAACGTGAGGTCTTGGATCTAAGACATTAAAAGGTTTCAGTACATAAGCATCTTCCTGTTCTTCACCCATAAAAGAAATTCCGTTTCCGTCTATTTTGCCGCTGCCGCTAATGGTAAAATCCTCAACATTTTCACCTCCAATCCAAATTGTTCCTTCTCCGGGATTGGTTCTGAAAGCACTTTTGGTATATAATTTTTCATCGGGACTTGCCAATAATTTAGCTCCGGCTTCGATATGTAAATCTACTTTTGATTTTACATCAAAAGGTCCTGCCAAAAACGTAAACGGTGCCGGAATTAAAACTCTTCCGCCTGTTTTACTGCATTCATCAATTGCTTTTTGAATGGCTGCTGCATCGTTGGTTTTTCCGTCTCCTTTTGCGCCGTACTTTTTAACGTCGTAGATTTTCTGTGCAGAAACAGTTAAGGAAATACAGAAAATTAGGATCGCAATTATGGATTTCTTTTTCATTTTATTTATGTATTAAAAACTTTATCTGAGATATACTTCGCAAAGTTTTTGGTTTATTTTTTTAATCTCGCTAAGTTTTTTTTCACGCAGATCTTGCAGATTTGGGCAGATTTTATTTGATTTCTTTAAAAAAAATCTGCTTAAATCTTTTTAAATCTGCGTGAAACAAAATTTTACAATCATTGGCAAAAAACTTTGAGTTTTTGTGCCTCTGTGTCTAACTCTCAACGCGCTGGCAATTCAAACTTATTTTGTTCTGGTTCGATTTTTCGTTTTAAAGATTCACTGTCCAAATTGCTTGATGAAACATTTTTAAAAACAATCTGATTCATTTTATCAGAAGGAACATCAATCTCCTTCATCGTCAAATCTTTCACATCATCAAAAACGAAAGCCGGACGGAAATCTTCTTTATCCAGAATCAATTTAATATTTTTCATTTCGATTCCGTTTACATGGCGCACATAAAATCCCCAAGAAGGCAATTCTCCAAACATTGTAAATTCAGGATAACCGTTTATGTTTTCTTTGACATCTTTCAATCGGCTTAACGGATGATATGCCATTCCTTTTGAAGCTTTTCCTGGATAAATAATTTCAATATTTTCTAAGGTCACATTTTCGATCAAATGTCCCGGAATTCCTGCAATCGAAGACGGAAACGGATTATGGAAATAATCAACTTCTGGTCCGCGCATATCATAATCAATATCTGGACGCCCAAACGGAACTTGCGCTTTCACATTTTTAACGGATACATTTTTGATATATCCAGCTTTTTCTCCATTTCGGTGTCCTAAGCGAATTAAAATTGCATTTCCTGTATTTACAGCGGTAATATCCGAAACTTTAATGTTTTCGATTTCCCCTCCGTCAACAGATTCAATTGCAACCGCCGATCTAAAAGTGTCAAAAACCTTTATATTTTCTATGGTTATATTTTTGAAGCTTCCGTAAGAACCTGTTCCAAATTTTACAGCATTGGCACTTGATCTTATGGTACAATTTCCGATATAAATATTGTTATTGTGCAATCCCGGCACTTCCGATTTTAAACAGATTCCGTCATCGGCGGCATTTACATTACAATTGGTTATTCGAACATTTTCACAGCCGTTAACATCAATTCCGTCATTGTTCCAATAGGCTCTGCTATCAACTTTCATAAAATCAATTACGATATTTTTACATGCTGTAAAACACTGTACCCAGCCTGGACTGTTTTTCAAGGTAATTTGAGTCATCGTAATCGAATCGCATTTTACAAACGAAATCAATTTTCCTCTTCCATCTTCAGGACGCATTCTTCTGTAATTGTATTTTGGATCAATTAGAACTCCTGTATGATGCAGACTGTCAATTGCCAAAGCTAGTTCTCTTCCCTGTCCGTCTATAATCCCTTTTCCGTTTACCGCAATATTTTTGGATTCATTTGCAATAATTAAAGCTCTGATTCCTTCGTATTTTGGATAATCTTCTGGATTTGTGCTTCCTAATAAAACAGCGCCGTCTTCAAAAAACAACTCCACATCACTTTTTAAAACGATACTTCCAGACAGAAATGTGCCTTTAGAAAAAAGAACTTTTCCGCCTTTACTTTTATTGGCTGCATCAATGGCTTTTTGGATTGCTTTTGTATTTAAAGTTTTTCCATCTCCTACAGCTCCGTATTTTTTAATATCAAATACTTTCTGTGCCGAAACAGTTAAGGAAATACAAAATATCAACAGTATGATTTTAAAATTTCTTTTCATTGATTATCATTTTAATTTTTATTCTCGATAGTATTACTAAGTTTTTCATGCAGATTTAAAAAGATTTAAGCAGATTCCACGGATTTTTTTAAAAGAAATCTAATTTAATCTGCCAAAATCTGCAGAATCTGCGTGAAAAAAATCCTTTCTAATCTTAATAATCTGTGGCAATAAAATTTACCAGAAGACAGTATACAAAGCCACCAAAATTCCGCTGATAATAAAGGAACCTACAATAAATTCAGAAGAAACTTTGAACATTGATTTATCTACTTCTATTTTATGAATTTCAGACTCTTCCTCAGATGCTGGTTTTGCTAAACTAATACCAACCATTATGAATACGATCATAAAGAAAACAATAGTCATTCTATCTAAAAAAGGATAATCAGGGAAAGCACCTTCTGTCCACATCGGCAGGAATTTTAAAACTGCGGCAATCGGCACCGTCAATAATGCGCCTGCGAGCCCAGCAGATGGCGTTGTTTTTTTCCAAAACATTCCCAACAAGAAAATTGCTAAAACTCCCGGTGAAAAGAAACCTACATATTCCTGAATAAACTGATACGCCTGATCTAAAGTTTTTAAAGCTGGCGCCACAAAAGCCGCGATAATCATACAAACTACTACACACCATCTTCCGGTGCGAACCAGTTTTTTTTCTGATGCCTGAGAATTAAAGTATTTTTTATAAATATCTAAAGAAAAAATAGTCGAAATACTATTAGCCTTTCCTGCTAAAGAAGCAACAATTGCCGCTGTTAAAGCCGCTAATGCAACACCTTTTAATCCGGCAGGAAGTAAATTCATTAAAGTTGGATATGCATGATCTGGTTTTAAAACTCCTGCCGCATCCACCATTTCCTGCTGAAATGTTCCGTTTTGATGCATTACAAACATGGCAATTCCAGGTAAAACGGCAATAATTGGCACTAATAATTTTAGGAAAGCCGCAAATAATATTCCTTTTCTTGCGGTTTTCAAATCAGCTCCTAAAGCTCTTTGAACAATATATTGATTACATCCCCAATATGCCAGATTATTGATTAGCATACCGCCAACCAAAACTGACATTCCCGGCAATTCATTATAATGCGGATTGGATTCGTCTAAAATCATATGTAGATGATCTGGCGCCTGATCTGCTATCACAGCAAGACCTTTTAGAATGTCTTTTCCAAAACCAAACTGATCTGAAAGTAAAGTCAATGCCAAATAAGTGGTTACTAATCCTCCAAGAATTAACACAATAACCTGAAACATATCAGTATATCCTATGACTTTCATTCCTCCTAAAGTTACAATAACAGAGAATAAACTCAAACCGATAACACAAAACTGAAAGCTAACCGGTGCAATAGACGAAATAGCTAAAGCACCTAAATAAATAATGGAAGTAAGATTGACAAAAACATAAATCAACAGCCAGATAATTGCCATGATCGTACTTACGGTGCCACTGTATCTTTTAGCAAGAAATTGCGGCATAGTAAATATCTTATTCTTAAGATAAATGGGCAGGATAAACATGGCTACGATAATTAGAGTAGCAGCCGACATCCATTCGTAAGAAGCAATCGCAAGTCCGATGGCAAATCCAGAACCGCTCATGCCTATAAAATGCTCTGCTGAAATATTAGAAGCAATCAAAGAAGCGCCAATTGCCCACCAGGTCAGAGAACCTTCGGCTAAAAAATATTCGTTTGAACTCGTTGCTGCTGTTTTTTTGCTCCTGTAAATATACATTCCATAGGCTGTGACTATGACAAAGTATATGAAGAAAACAATGTAATCTGCGGTTTGTAATACATTCATAATGTGTGGTTATTGTGTGGTTAGATAGTAAAATGTATTTTTAAAATAGAGCTTAATAATTTTCAAACACTTAGAAAGATAGCTTTCGAAACTCTACAAAGGCATTTCATTTGTTATAAATTCACATAGCTATGTGTTAGAAACTAGTTTCTTATTATTCTCTTTTTGTATTTTAATGCGTCATAAATCTCTATGTTTCTATGTGTTTAAAAAATATATTAAGATTTCTAAATCTTGAGAAACCATTTCTTTTTATATAAAAAATAGAGTAACAAAAGCTGTACGACGGTTACTGATAAAGCAGCAAAAAAAGGCTGCCAAATAATTGACGTGTATTGTATAAGGCCGCCAAAAACATAATCTGCTGTATGCTTAAAATCGACAGAACCTTCTGCAGCGATGTAAATCAAAATAGAATTTGAGCCAATTAAAACCAATGGGAATGCCCATTTTTGAAAACCCAGTAAATCAATTATTACATAGAAAAAAACAAAAAATAAAATACTGAATCCGCCAACAAAACATACGAAAGAACTGGTCCACAAATGTTTGTTGATAGGAAAATTAATATCCCATATTAAACCTGCAATAATTAAAACTACAGCTGCAAGTGCCATTAAAAGCAGTTTGATATTTATAGAAAAAGGACACTTGGCTTTTAAAAATGTTCCGATAAAAACGCCTAATAAAGCTGTTGCAATGGCCGGTATAGTCGAAAATATTCCTTCCGGATCGTACACTGTACTATGGAGTCTTCCTGGTAAAAACAAGCGGTCAATATAGCCTTCCAATGAACCTTCTTTGGTTAAAACTCCTGCTCCAAAATTGGGAACCGGAATCCATTTCATTGCAGCATAATATCCAATGAGAATTCCGAAAAACCAGATTAACTGTTTTTTGAAATCAAAATTCAAATAGATGATTCCTGCAAAAAACCAAGCCAGTCCAATTCTTCCCAAAACACTCGCAAAGCGGGTCTGATCGAATCCATCAAATCGCAATAATCCATTTACAACAAATCCTAAAACCAGTAAAATACAGGTTCTTCTCAGCATTGATAAATAGATTTTACGCTTTTCGGCTTTAGGCAGATCTTTTGGTTCCTTAACTCCTGCTAATTTTATTTTCTTTTCGAAAGAGAAAGGCATAGAAACTCCGGCAACAAACAAGAAGACAGGAAAAATCATATCATAAAATGTAATTCCATTCCATTCCGCATGATGCAGCTGCGAAGACATCCAGATAAAAATAGGAATTGGTGCTGCTTTAGCCAGAGCATGAATAATATGTTCGCCGCTCATAATCCAAAACATAACAAATCCGCGAAGCACATCTAAAGAGATTAGTCTTCCATTTGTAGTGTTATTCATTTTTTTAGTATTCGCTTTTGGGTTAGTCTTCAGTCACAGCCGCAGTTTTCAGTACCAAATGTGACTGAAAACTGAGACTGAAAACTAAAGCAACAGGTTATTTTTAAAGTGGTTTTATAATAAATCCGTAGCTGTATTCACTCTTTGTTAATACATACTGTTCATGCGGCGGTAATCCCCAGCTGTTATCGCCGCCAAGTCCGCGCTGGGTTAAGTCAACACAGACCACAACTTCATTTCTGGGAGTAATATCACTGGAATGAATATTCTTTTTAGAAATTCCTCCGTCAAAATCGCTTGGATAATTATTCAAAGTACTCATAGCTAAAGGCTGCAGACCTTTTATTTCCAATCCATTTCCTGAATTGCCTGTTAATTTGAACCAGCGTATATCGGTCTTGTATCCATTCTCCTGAGGGCGTGTATAAGGCACATATTGGTCTGCAACTTTACTGCTGTAAATTCCTTTTAAAGATGATGTTTTTCTGTCCGGATAATTTTCTAAAGGTCCTCTTCCGTAATAATCCAGATTCTCTAATGTATTTTTCAAAGTAAAAATCATTCCAAAACGCGGTAATTCAGGAACAGGATTAGCACCTTTTTTATACGAAGCCTGAATTTCTAAAGCTCCATCATTTGCCAATGCATATTTGATGGTATAATCAGAACCCACATCATTTAGTTTTAATTTTGCTGCGATATATTTTTGACCATTTTCTTCTGTCTGCTCAATACTTTCTAAAGAGGTATTTTTTCCAGCCGTTCTCCATACATTGGTTCTAATCTGCATTTTATTTCCAATATCATTATCGGTTGGTGCTCTCCAGAAATTAGGTTCAGGATATTGTTTGAAATATTCTTCGCCTTTTAAACTGTAATACGAAATCAATCCAGTCATTTTACTGATTTTAACCGTTACATTATCCGATGTCAAAACAAACTGATCTTTCTCGTCCTGAACTTTTGCAGTATTTACTTTTTCAGATTTTTCGAAATACTTATCGTCTTCGATTACAAATTGTTCTTTGGCAATTTCAAAGTTTTGCGGCAATAATTCAGATCCTGTTTTCGTGTAAGCAAAAACATTCAGTAAATATTCTATTCCTGCTTTTGACTGCAATTTTGGTAAATCAAGTTTGAATTGCTTTTTCGTTTTTGGATCTAAAGCAACATTAAAAGTTCCTTCTTTAATTACTTTTCCGTTTTCTAAAACTTCGTATCTAAAGTTGTATTTATTCAGGTTTGTAAATCCAAAATCATTATTAATTTCGATTACACCATTTTTGATATCAATCGCTTTAAATAAAATATCCTGATATACTTTTTTGACTTCAAACGCCCCAACATGCGGTGTTCTGTCTGGATAAACCAATCCGTTGTGGCAGAAATTTTCATCGTTTAGGTAATTCTGGCTTCCCATATCACCGCCATACGTCCAATATTTACGGCCCGCTTCGTCAACTCCTTGAAATCCCTGATCTACCCAGTCCCAGATAAAACCGCCCTGCATATTTTTGCTGCCGCGAATGATATCCCAGTATTCCTGAAAATTCCCGCTGCTGTTTCCCATCGCATGTGAATACTCACACATAATGTATGGACGTGAAACTTGTTTGCGTGCCGCATATTCCTTCATGTATTCGATTGTTGGATACATCGGACAAACAATATCTGTGTTTTCGTTTTCTTTTGCCTGCTCAAACTGAACCAATCTGGTATTGTCTCTCTTTTTTATCCATTTGTATGCTTCATGAAAAACAGGTCCATTAGCACTTTCATTACCTAATGACCAGATAATTACAGACGGCATATTTTTATCTCTTTCAACAAGGCTGTAAATTCGGTCCAAATGTGCTTCTCTCCATTCTGGAAGATAGCCCGGATTCGTTTTTGGATTCATCCATTTTAAAGGCTGACCCTCTACTCCCATTCCGTGGCTTTCGATATTGGCTTCATCGACCAAAAACAAACCGTATTTATTGCATAGTTTTACCCATAAAATATTGTTGGGATAATGACTGCAGCGAACGGAATTGATATTCAGCTGTTTCATCATTTTGATGTCTTTCATCATCGTTGCTTCATCCTGATAATGTCCCGTTTCTGGATTATGCTCATGAATATTTACGCCATGAACCATCAATCTAACTCCGTTTACCAATAACTGACCGCCTTTTAATTCTACTTTTCTGAACCCGATTTGTGTTGAAACCGTCTCTATAATTTCTCCTTTTTGATTCTTTAAAGTCAAAAGCAGAGTGTATAAATTGGGGGTTTCACTGCTCCATAATTTTGGACTTGATACATTCTGAGCGAAATTGATTGTCTGAACTTTTGATGCTTCAAAATTGACATTGATTTCTTTAGTGAATACATTTTTCCCTGAAGCATCAACTAATTTTGCAACTAATTTTTGATTGTTAACTGAAGTCGAAGTCAGATTTTTCAAACTTACATCCACATTTAAACTTCCGTTTTTATACTTCGCATCTAAATCTGGTTTTGCAAAGAAATCTGAAATGCGAACATCTTCAGTACTATACAAATACACATTTCTGTCTATTCCAGAAAGTCTCCACATATCCTGATCTTCCAGATACGAACCATCGCTCCATCTGTACACTTCTACAGCCAGATTGTTTTTTCCTGGTTTTAAATATTTAGAAATATCAAATTCTGCCGGACTTTTGGTATTTTCTGTATAACCAACTTTTTCTCCATTTACCCAAATATACATTGCTGCAGTTCCTGCTTCAAAATGAAGAAAAACATGTCGGTTTTTCCAGTTTTGAGGCAGCACAAAATCTCTTTTATAAGACCCTACTGGATTATCCCAATGATTGATAAAAGGCGGATTTTTTTCGAATGGATACGTGATATTAGTATAAATTGGCACGCCATAACCGTGCAGTTCCCAATTAGAAGGCACTTGAAGATCTTTCCAATGCAGCGTACTGAAATCTGTTTTGTAAAAATCCTTCGGGCGCTCGTCTGGCGTTGGCGACCAGGAAAATTTCCATGTACCGTTTAAAGAAAAATACCAAGGCGAATTTTCATATTTATCCATTACAGCAGAACTTTCATCTGCATAAGGAAGAAAAGCAGCGCGGGCTGGTTCTCTGTTAATTTGAAATACTTCAGGATTTTCCCAATCGTTATGGTCTTTTTCCTGAGCTGAAATTCCTGCTGTGAAAAGAATTAACAAGCTCATAAAAAATATTTTGGTTTTCTGCATTATTTTGGTTTTAGATAGCTAGATGATATTTTTTTTTTAAACACATAGGAACATAGTTTTTCTTTGTATAAAAAGGCATTTCATTTATTACAAAAAACATAGCTATGTGTGGGAAACTAGTTTCTTTTAATTAATACTATTACACTCAAAAAATCTATGTTTCTATGTGTTTAAATAAACTTTTAAAACTTCAATTTTTCAGGCAGATATTTCGCAACTAATTCTTTATAATAAGGAAGTAATGCTTTTACATCTGGTTTTACGGGAGCTTTTGTGTACAAATCATACGGATTGAACTTTCGTACCCAGTCAAACATTTCGATGTCTTTTTCATTCATTAAATGTGCATACGCATTTTCTTTATGCTGAGAATAAAAGGAATGGTAACGAATCATATATAAGGCTGGATCTGGCAGATAATCTTTCATAATCTGATACAAATATTCGTCATGACCCCAGCTCATTTTTACGTTATCTAATCCGCAGTTTTCAGTATAGATTCCAAATTTAGTATTGAATCTCTCATCTGTATAATCTGGATTTTCTTTGAAAAATTCTGAATACACAATTTTATCCGAATACGCACAGCCAACCGGAAAAGTATCTCCAACGACTGCCCATTGCGGTTCTCCAAATAAGCATAAAACTTTACCTAAGTCATGAATAAAACCTGTCAGTACAAACCAATCCGGATGACCGTCAGCACGAATAGCTTCAGAAGTCTGTAAAAGGTGCTGTGTCTGGTCTAAGTCAATATCTGGGTCACTGTCGTCTACAAGCGTGTTTAAAAACTCGACAGCTTCCCAGATTGACATTTCTTTTCTATTAAATTGCAGAAATTCTTGTTCTTTACTGCATACAAAGTCATAAGTTTGGTAGGTATGGTTTATCCTGTAAAATTCTTTAACCGTTTCTACTCTTTCAGAATCAACATAATTTCTAAATTCTTCTTTCTGCTTTTCTTTTACACTTTCATTTTCTTCAGAAGGGTCAGGATATCGCATTAACAAATCATCTTCCCACTCATCTAAATTTTTCAACGGATTGTCTGTGTCTATATGCTTTTTCATAAGGGTTATAGTTAAAAGTTAATAAGACAAAAATAGAATTACGTATTCCGTTCAAAATGGATTAATACATCAAAAACATGGATAATTCTTATTATTGTAAGAATTTTACCGATTAATTGATCTAAAATCAAGAAAGTTTGTTTTTTTGTCATTTTATGGAAGTCGAAATTATATTAGAATTTCTATATAGGAAATTGCCAATGTTGTTCGATTTTCGAGTGTGGTCCTTCCTTCGTCAGGATGACAAGATTGAAGATTTGTATTTCAAATATAGCCCGTGGTTTCAACCACGGGAAACGTTGTAAGGAAAATTAGATTGTCGATATGCATTGTGTCCCCGTGGTTGAAACCACGGGTTATGTTTTTGATAATCTAAAAAAATCTTTGTCAAAGTTTAAAACTTTGACAAAGATTAATCTCATATAAATTCGTGAAAATTAGTGTAATTCGTGGCAAAAAAAACTAATTAATCAGTTTACTAGGTGGGAAACCAAATTGTTTTTTGAAGCAGCGACTGAAATAAAGCGGATCATTAAACCCAACTAAATTAGTTACTTCCGAAACATTATATTTTTTCGTTTTAAGCAGTTCTGCTGATTTTTTTAAACGAATAGTTCTAATAAATTCGTTTGGCGCTAAATCGGTTAGTTCTTTAATTTTTCTGTATAATTTTGAAGAACTTACGCCCAATTTATCACACAGAAAATCTGTCGAAAGATCGACTTCACTTAGGTTATCATTGATTAGATTCGTCACTTTTTCCATAAATTCTTCATCTATTGGCGAGTGCGTCAGCATACTGACTTTACTTTCTACTTCGCCAGAGAATTTTTGTTTGAGCTCTAATCTCGATTTGATCATATTTTCTATAACCGTTTTAAGCAATAAAGGCTCAAAAGGTTTAACCAAATAGCCATCAGCTCCAGTGTCATAGCCTTTTACTTTGTCCATATTTTCAGAAAGGGCCGTCAGCATTACAACCGGAATATGACTTATGAATTCGTCATTTTTAAGCTCACGGCAAAATTCCAATCCGTCCATAACCGGCATCATGACATCGGTAACGCATAAAATAGGTTTTATTTGTCGGCAGATTTTTAAACCTTCCAATCCGTTTTCTGCCTCATAAACCTTGTAATAATCAGACAAATAATCTACCAGATATTTTCTAAGTTCATTATTATCTTCTATTACTAATATTTTTTCTTTTAAATCGGTGTTTTGAATAATTTTCTTCGCCGCTTTTTCAGGAATAAGCATGCTCAGATTGTCATTTTTAAGTGCATATTCAAATACTTCTTTATGCTCATAAGACTCACGATCAATCGGAATTTCCACTCTAAATGTGCTTCCTTTTCCTTGTGTGCTTTCTACAGAAATAGTTCCTTTATGAATTGCCACTAAAGATTTTACTAAAGACAAACCAATTCCAGAACCAGTATTATTGGCTTTACTATTGGTCGCCTGATAAAAACGTTTAAAAATTTTCTCCTGACTTTTTAACGGAATCCCAATTCCATCATCGGTAACTTCGATGACAAGAATATCTTCAACTGTGTCTTTCAGTCGAACATATAAATCTACGTTTCCATTTTTGTTGGTAAACTTTAAGGCATTCGACAAAAGATTGTACAGGATTTTATCGTATTTATCATTGTCCAGCCAGCCGTTTATTTCGTCATCTTCGGTAATAAAATTGAGTTTAATCTTTTTGTTATAAGCCATTTCCTTAAAGGAATCAAAGATATTTTTTGAATACGCCAGAATATCCGTTTTAGTCACTTTCAGCTTTAATTCGCCTGACTGTGCTTTTCTAAAATCCAAAACCTGATTCACAAGATTCAATAATCTGCTGGCATTTTGATAAATTAGATTATATCGGCTTTTTTCATAATCTGTTGCGTTGCTGTTTTCGTCTAAAAGCTGTTTCGCCGGACCTAAAATCAAGGTTAAAGGCGTTCTTAATTCATGCGAAATATTGGTAAAGAAACGTAATTTCTCATTGTTTAATTTTATATCATGCTCTCTGTTTACTTTCTCGGTAAGCAGTTCTTGTTTTAAACGTATACGGTTTTTAATTTCTTTTCTAATGAAATAAAAGACACCAAATAAAATCGCAAAGAACATTAAAAAAGAAGTCGGTGTAAGCCAAAAAGGAGGCAGAATTTTTATTTTATAAGAAACCGTTTTGCTCCAATATCCGTCGCTGTTGCTGGATCTGATTTTAAAAGTATAATTTCCCGGATAAAGGTTGGTATACTGAACTATTCTTGAGGTACTATTTGCCGTAATCCAATGTTTATCAAAACCTTCCAGCATGTACTGAAACTTATTAAGTTTTTCATTTGCAAAAGACGGAGCTGAAAACTGAAGAGAGAAATTTCGGTTTTTATGGCTTAATTCTATTTCTTTACCATAATTGAGGTCTTTTGAAAGCGGAATTTCCCCATTGATTTCCATTTCAGGAAAAACTTCTTCGTTCTGAATTTTAAATTCAGAAATTACAGGCAGTGGCGACCAATTGTTTCTTTTCATTGCCGGCGGCGAAAAAGAAATAATTCCGTTTTTACCTCCCAGAAAAATATTCGAATTATTAAAATAAAAGAAACCGCTCGAACTAAAAACGTCCAGTCTGTTACCGCTGTTTACATGGTAAATACTAATATCTTTTAGATTGGATTTTACAAAAGCAATATTATTGTTGTTGATATTGAGCCAAAGATTTCCATTGGCATCCGAAAGAATATCCGTAATCCATTTTCCTGAAAGCTCTCTAAGATTTTTTACAGGTTCAAATTCATTCTTTTTCGGATTAAACAAACACAATCCGAAACGGGTTGATGCCCAGATTTTTCCTTTTACATCTACTAAAACATCGCTTACATTTTCATCATGCGGTACTCCTTTTTCTTTGACAAAAAGTGACGAATAGGTTTCTATTTTTCCTGAATTGATATTGTATTTCACCACTCCGGTTTCTGTGGCAAACCAAACGTTGTTTTTGGCATCTCTTTCTATCGCATTAATCTGAAAATTAGGTAAAAGTTTACTTGACGTTTCGACTTGAAGCGTTTTAGTATTGAGAATTACAGCTCCTTCTCCAAATGAACCTACAATCATTTTATGTGGTGTAATTTTAGAAAAAGCAAAAACAGGCGATTTTTCGAATCCTGCTTTAATTTCCTTTGAAGAATTTGAAGTGTAGTTGTACACCAAAATGTTTCCGTCCCAAAGACCGCAGTAAAAAATCTTTCCGTCATCAGAATAAATGCTCGCGATATCTTTACCGGTATTGTGCAGCGGCTTCGAATCTTTTGTATTGGAAATAAAAAGTCCGTTGTGATAAGTTGCAACAATCACTTTTTCGTCATACGTTTTGGCAAAACCTCTAATTCTAGGAGCTTGATTACCAATAGAACGTGATATGTCTTTGTTTAAAGTAAACTGATTTTCATAAGGGTCGTATTTATCCAATCCGTCTTCTGTACCAATCCATAAAACGCCTGAAGCATCAAAATAAAGTGCCGAAATCAGGTTATCTACCAGCGAAGTATCATCTGATAAAATTGAATAATACCATTTGTAATTTCCATTTTGAATGTCTTCTAATTGATCACAAACCAATAATCCGCCTAGAGTACCAACCCAGTATTTGCCGTCAGGAGCTTGTGCAACTGAAAGAAAATAAGGTCCTAAAGCACCTCTAACCTGTTTATTGTCAATATACAGATTAACAAACTTATCGCTTGCTTTATCCAGTTTATACAATCCTTCACGGGTTCCGATAAAAATATCCGATTTGGCATCTTCGTAGATGAAATTCAGATATGGATTTTTTATATTCGAATTTGGAACAGAAAGCGTGTAATTATTAATTCTGACAATTGCTCCTTTTGTATCCAGAGTAATTTTGGCTACACCCGCTTTTTCATAACTTCCAACCCAGATATTACCTTTTTTGTCTTCAAAAATTTCTTTTACATAATCAAAACCTTTTAGATCAATTTTTTCAAATCGGTTTTCCTGCAAAAAGAATAAGTAAACTCCTTTGGTCTTGGTTCCTACCCAGATTCTTTTGAATTTATCTACATAAACCGATCTGACTTCATCATCCGGGAGACTGTTTGGATCTTCTTTTTTATGGAAAAAAGTAGTAAAAACATGGGTATCCATTTGAAAAAGCGTTAATCCTTTTCGGGTTCCAATCCATAACTGATTGGCTTTTTCGTCCAGTTTTAAAGCCGTAATGTCATCATTGTATAATTTGTTTTTTCCAGGCGTAGAACTCATGTAATTTTTGAACTGATAACCGTCAAAACGATTTAACCCTGAAAACGTTCCAAACCACATGAAACCTTTTTTATCCTGTACAATGTGACGTACCGAATTATGAGACAACCCGTTATTATCATTATAATGCGCAAATTTTATATTCTGTGAATACGAATGATAAAAAAATGCCGAAAGCAAGAATAATAAAAGGGATTTTAGTCTCATGGAAATAAATTATAAATGCAATTTAATCTTTTTGATTTAATAAATATCAAAATTATTTAACAGATAAATTATCAATTTTGTTGTTTTTTAAATCAATTTTAAAATGATCTGAAGGCTCGCCGTTCATGGTTTTAAGGAATATTGCTGCCCACAAAACCAATTTAGGATCGTTTGATTTTTTTAACTGACTGCATATCAGTTCGTATTGTTTTAATCTTTTCTTTCCAATTTTTGAAAAGGCCAGTTCATCGGCGCTTTTTAGTCGGTAAAAATCGAAAATCATATCAAATCCTGTCCACGATTCAAAATCAGAAATTGTGAAAGAATTGGATTTCAAAAGGGAATCAATCTCGGTTTTATCATTATTAATCAGCAATAAATCTTTTCCTGAAAGGTTTACAATTGATTTTAAAAATTCGGCCGGAAAATCTTCCGGTAAAAAACGCAAACGCACTAATTCTTTTAAATGCCAATTGGTAAAATCCTCATAATCTTTGGCTTTCAGAATTTCATTATTCCAAATATCCTTGCTTTTAATTTCTTTTAAATGAGCATATTCTTGTTCATAAAAAGGAAATAAACTATTGAATTTATTGACTTTGCCAATGACAACCGTTTCTACTTCGAGATCAGAATTAGTATGAATGGTCAATATTTTGTAAGCCGGCATATACGCTGCAAGCGAAGGCGTCTGGATATTAAACAATGTATTTCCTTTTGCCGATGTTCTAACACCGGTGTCGTTGATGTGCATGTGTCCGCCAAAATGAATCTGAATTCCGGCATCGGCAAATTGCTGTGCGACTTCTTCATCAGGAACTCTTTGCAATTGCATTTTATTGGCTCCAAAAAGCTGTTTTAATTCAGGCGAAGCATCGTCATTAAAATCAATCATTGGATAATGACTGAAAGCAATCAGCACTTTTCCTTTTTGTTTTGCTTCCGCGGCAACTTTTTTGACCCAATTTAAAAGGTGATTTTTATAAATGAGAACGTTATTGTAACCTGTATTCGCTCCCGAAAAATCATGCGGATCATTTGGTTTTCCTGATAATTTTTCATTCGGAACATACGCATTTGCATCTATCGCCAAAAGCCAGATTCCTTTTATTGGTTCAACCAAATAACTCGCATCTGGCAGATACAAATTGGTATTTTTTATTAGATACGTTCTTTTTTCTAAAACGGATTCTTTTTGAGCTTCCCCAAAATTATAATTTTCATAGCTGTAATTAGAAAAAGGAGTTTCCCAATACACATCACTCTTCTTTGGAAAGAAACCAAAATCACGCATTTCGTTAATGGTTTCTTTGTAGCCCCAGTTTTTTATATCGACTGTAATTATGGGTTCGAGTTCTGTTTTATTTTTATTGAAATTATCTGGAGAACTGCTGATAATCTGTTCTTTTCCGTCTTTACCCAAGAAATCAGTTTTAACAGCATCCTGCGAAAAGGGCCTTACCACATCGTGATTTCCTGTGGTTACATAAAATGAAAGTCCGTATTTTTGAGAATATTCATTGAGTATTTTTCGCAGTCCGCGAACTTGAACAGGCTGTCCATCGTCGCTGAAATCGCCCGGAAGCACGACTTGTTTGATGCCTCTTTTTACAATGTCATTTAAGGCTTCTAAAAAGGCGAAATAATTTTCATTGAAAATTCGGGTCGAATGCAATTGCGAATTCATGGTTCGGATATTGGCATATTCGCCCGTTACCGGATTTGGAATTCCCTGATAATTGCTGTCTTCAAATTTGGCAAAAATGTCTTGTAAATGAGCATCAGCTATAAAAGCAATCTGAACTTCTTTTTTAGTGTTCTGCTGTGATTTGCAGGAATATAAAAAGAATAATAGTACTAGTATAGCCGATGTTCTAAACATGTATTTTGTTGGTTTTATTTTTATGATTATCCTTTATTTGTCCTATTTTAAAAATAGAAAACCTGTAAAATCAGACGCGGACTAAACAGATTCGCTAACGCGAAGACGCGGATAAAATCGGTTTTTATTAATCTTTTAAAAAATATAAATAGATTATCCGTTTTTATCCGCGTCTTTACGAAGTAAATCCGTTTAATCCGCGTTCTTGCTTAAAGAATAATTCTATTATTTTTTAATGTATGCTTCCAATTTATCTAAAGTGTTTAGTTCTGTTTCTCTTGCACATGAAGATAAAATGGTTGTTTCTAAGTTCTTTGCTGGTTTAGAAATCAATAAATACTGCGTTCCGTCGTCTGTAGTTTTTTCAAAATCTTTCGGATTGTATTTAATTGCTCCTCCAACTTCAACAATTTCAGCTGCCACATCTTCCGGATGTTTTCCCCAAACTGCAATATAATCTGCACCTTTTTTCGTTGCACAATCTTTAAAGTAATTTACTCCTGTGGCAAATTGTACTTTTTCTCCAGTTAAAGAAACAGCTTCTACTTTTGCTTCTCTTTTACCTGAAAATACTGTGACACGAACTAAAATGTCTACTTTTTTTCCTTTGTAAGGCACTCCTCTTGAAATCATTTCCATCCAGGAAGTTGTATCTGTTTTCCCTACTCTTGCCAAACGATTGGTTACCGGATTTAAAGGGACAACTTTTTCTCCGTCCCAAAGTTTTACTCCTCCTAAACCAACAGTTGAAGCTACTTTATAATAATCAGCTCCCCAGCCTTCTTTTTGCTGTTCTGGTGTTGGGTACCAATTTGCTTTTCTTAATTCTAAACCTGGTCTGGCTTTAGAATAAACGTCAATTGCTACTTTATCGCTAAAGTAAATTCGCAATGCCATCCACTCGTTTTCAACTGCCGGACCGTGATGTCCGATTGTTTTATATAAATCTCCTGATTCTGAGCCGATATCTGTTAGATATGTAATTTTGTCTGACTTCATATACAAACTGTTGTCTGTATTATTCTGTCCAAAACAAACACAGCAAAAAAGTAAAGAGGTTACGATAGATAGTTTCATAATTTAAAATATTATAAGTTTAAGTGTAATTCCTGTAAATTTAAAAACAACTTTCAACAATCTACTAAGAATTATATCTATTGTTTGGAAATTATCAATTAATACTAAAAATGTGAAATTTCTTTAACTGATATTTTTCCTCTTTTTTACTAAATTTATTTTAAACACATAGAAACATAGTTTTAAATTGTCTAAAAAGATGGCAAAAAGAAACTAAGTTTCTAACACATAGCTTATATGTGAATTTATGCAAGTGATACGCCTTTAGCAAGCATTGAAACCTATGTCTCTATGTGTTTGAAAAACAATCCCAATTTTATTAATCTACTACTTTTAATAATGTTGGATTAATTCCTAATGGGTTCTTGATGATTTTACAGATCAAAGGAAACTCCGGATTTTTGATAATCCACATTTCAGTTTCGTCTATCTGTGCTTTTACGTGCAGTGCATCAACTGTTTTTCCATCAATTGAAATTCCATTTTTATCTTCGCTTTTATCGAGAACATAAGTCGTGTTATTGTACACAAATGAATTGTTTTTGATCAAATCCTGATAAGCCGACTGCGAAATCATAAAAAACGTTTCATTTGATTCTAAGTTCAAAACCGGCGCATATTCTCCCTGATTAAAACTCAAAGCATTTCCGTTTTTTACTGCTTCAGGAAGCATTACTATTTTACTATTTACGCCTCTTGTTTCTAGTTTAAAAGCCAATGCGTTTTTTGACATTTCGGCCGTAAGCTGTAAAGTTCTGGTTTGTCCGTGCAGTTTGCAGACATAATGCAGCTGGGTGTTATTTTTCAATGTTGGAACATAATTCTGTGCGATTGTAGCTTGATAAATGGCACAGAAAACAATAACTAAAAATATATTTTTCATCTTACTCATCATTTTTATTTTGCTGGTGGTAAAATTGTTGTTCCCCAAGCCGAAGGTTTCGAATCCATTTCTAAAATCAGTTCTCCTCCATTATTAATATCGTCATGTAAAATCCATGCTTTGTTGTATGGTTTTCCGTTTAGCAAAGCACTTTTAATATATCTGTTTTTATCACTCATTTTTTTAGTGGTGATTTTAAAACTTTTACCGTTCTCTAATTTTACAAATACTTCCTTAATCAAAGGTGTATTGATTAGATAATAAGGCTGTCCCGCATTTGGATACAATCCCATCATATGGAAAGCCAGCCAAGAAGACATTGCTCCTGAATCGTCGTTGCCGGGAAGACCTTCTCTTGATGTATTGAAATTATCCTTGATAATGGTTCTGATTCTATCACTGCTTAAATACGGTTTCCCAATCCAGTGGTATAAACACGGTGTTAAGAATGAGGGCTCGTTGGCAACATTGAATAAATTATTATCGAAGAATATGTCTAATCGTTTTTCGAATGCTTTTTCTCCTCCTGATTTATTAACTAATTCCGGAATATCATGCGGCAGACTAAATGAATATTCCCAAGAAGTTCCTTCGTAGAAAAATACACACCAATGACAGACATACCAAGGCGATTCGATAATGACAGGTGTATATTTGAAAGTCGGTTTTTGGATTTTTGATTCTCCGAAAACGACATCATCCAGCCAGTTTCCGTCTTTGTCTTTTGGCATTATAAATCCTTTTGCGCCGTTATTTTCATAATCGGCACGCCATAAATTCTGCCAGCTTTCGGCCTGTTTCATGTATTGATTATATAATTCTGTTTTTCCTAAACCTTTGGCTACTGTGGCAATATTATAATCGTTGTACGAGTAATCGATTGTTCGGTTTCCTGCGCGATCTGTGCCGTACGGAACGTAACCTAATTTAAGATAATCTATCAGTCCGCCTCTTCCTTCTCTTTCTTCATTTCCTCCGGGCGGTACTGTAGCATCTTTAATCATAGCCTGTAAAGCCAGTTCGTAATCTATTCCTTTTAGTTTTTTTACAAAAGCATCAGCAATTACAACCTCAGCGTTAGAACCGCCTTGAGTTCGTCCGTTATCATTGCCGCTTCTTCCTTCTGGCATATATCCTTCGCGTTTGTAAATATTCAGCATCGCGTTGATAATATCTACTTTACGCTTAGAATCTATTAAAGTAATTAACGGACTTGAAGTTCTAAAGGTGTCCCAAATCGTATAAAAATCATCATAATACGGTTCATCATTGGTCCATAACGGATTTTCGCCTGTACGATCAACCGGCATAATCATGGTATGATACAAACCTGTGTAGAACATTTTTTTGTATTCCAAAGGAGTATCATCAGATAATTTAATTCTGTTTAATAAGTCTTCCCATTTATTTTCTAAAGCGGCTAAAACGGTATTAAAATTCCAATGCGGGATTTCGACTTCTATATTGTTTTTGGCTTTTAATTCACTCAAAAATGAAATTCCAATTTTGACATTCAATTCTTCTTTTCCTGAATTTCCAAAAGAAAGCAATGCTCCGGTTTTCTTTCCTGAATCAAACTGTGCTTTTTGATTGTTGTAAAACTTACCGTCTTTAAAAGTGACATATTTTGCAATTGGCTGATCAAAAACGGCCCAAAAATAAACCGTATAAGCACGTCCGTTATTCCATCCTCCTCGAATTCGGCTGTAACCTCTTACTTCGGTATCTGAAACTATTTCGATCTGAGAACCTACAAACTGCTGTGCTTCTCTGGCATCTGGAATCTTTTCTTCTCCAAGGAAAAATCCAGGGTCAATTTTTAATTCTTTTGATTGATTTTTAGGATAGGTTATTCTGTAAAATGAAACTTTTTCTCCAGTCGTTATTTCTGTTTTAATATTGTTTTCTTTGAAAACCGTTTCATAATACCCCAATTTTACATTTTCTTCTGCTCTGAAAGAAGTCTGATCCATTTTATCTAAAGCTCCGGAAAACGGCATAATTGAGATGTTCCCGTATTTTGGACCGCCGCCGGTTCCGCTGACATGCACCTGACTGAATCCTGTAATTTCTTTAGGTATTGGAAGCCATCCGCTGTTTGGACTTACTGTACAATCAGGACTTGGTTTTACCATTCCGTACGGACAGGAAGGCCCGATAAAAACCCTGCCGACTCCTTCAGATCCAATCATGGGGTCTACATATTGGTAAACTGTTTTTTGGGCATAAGAAGTTATCGCAAATAAAAGTGATATTCCTAAAAGTATATTTTTACTGTATATTTTCATTGCTTCTTTATTTTACTTTCTTGCTGACATCTGCAGGATCAGTTCACCGCCGTTTGTAATCTCTTTATGGGTTAGTGTAAAGTCTTTTACGTGTTTATTGTTGTATTTTAGGTCTTTGATATACACATTTTCAGGACTATTTTTCTTAGCATTAATAACAAATGTTTTTCCTGAATAATATTTTGGATTTAATGTTATTGTAATTTTATTAAATATCGGACTTCCTATTTGATAAACAGCATCTTGGTCTGTTCCTCCGTTCATTTGAAACAAACCTAATTTCAACAAAACATTCAGACTTCCCATTAATCCCTGATCTTCATCTCCGTTGTAACCTGTTGCTGGCGATAAACCGCTGAAGGTTTCTTTTACAACGTTTCTTGTCCAATATTGTGTTAAATCTGGTCTTCCTAAAATGGTGAAGATATTAGAAGTCTGCATAGACGGCTGATTTCCGAAATTTACAGGAATTCTGCTAAATTCCGGGTGTAATTCTCCATCGTGTGATGTGCCAGAAGTATAATTTTGTTTTTTAGCGGTTTCAAATTGCGCATTTAATTTTGCCGCTGCTTTTTCTTTTCCTCCCATTAAATCAGCCAGACCTAAAATATCATGCGGTACAAACCACGTTGACTGCGCGCCGTTTGATTCTATAAATCCGTTTTCGTATTGATACGGATCGTAATTTTCCCGCCATTTCCCGTCTGCATTTTTCGGACGCATCCAGCCTATTTGAGCATCAAAAACATTTTTATAGTTTTCGGCTCTTTTCATGAAATATTGATAATCTTTTTCATGATTGAGTTTTTTAGCCAACTGTGCCAAAGTCCAATCCTGATATGCATATTCCAGAGTCTGGCTTGCACCATCTTCGTGGCTTCCGAAATTGCCGTCTGGAAGCGGATACGGCACATATCCTTTTTCTAAATAATATTTTAAGCCTCCGCCAATATTAGTATTGTGTTCATATCCGGCTTTTTCCATAATACCGCCGGCGATATGATTTTTTTTGAGTGCGATGTAAATTTCTTCCAGATTTTCTTTTACAATTCCTTTTTGAATTGCACTGACAATAAAGGGTGTTGTCGAAGCTCCTGTCATTACATACGTATCATTTCCTCCAGAAGGCCCGCGCGGGATTATTCCTCCATCTTTGTAATACTGCATCAGCGAATACACAAATTCTTCCATAATTTCGGGATATACCAATCCCCAAAGATTATTGATGGTCCATTGTGCTCCCCAAAAAGCATCTGAATTATAGTGGTTGAATTTTGGTTTTCCGTCTGCTTTTAAAGGCAAATGTCCTACCCTGAATATGTCTCCTGTATTATCAGGATAGGCTCCATTTGCATCACTAATCATTTTTCTTCCCTGCAGAGCATGCCATAAATCAGTGTAAAATCTTCTTTGATCAGTTTCTGTTCCGCCTTCTATTTTTATTCTTCCTAACAAGTTGCTCCATTCTTTTCGAGAATCGGCAGTTGTTTTATTGAAGTCCCAATGCGGTAATTCTGTTTCAATATTGTTATTGGCATTCTCAATTGAGGTATAAGAAATGCCGACTTTCATTAAGAGTTGTTCTTTTGTTTTATCAAAATGAATCAAATAATTTCCTGTAACATCGTCTTTTTCGACAGAAGAAATTGGCTCACTTGTTTTAACTTTAAAAAATACGGTCAATGGTTTTGGGCGTCTGAAATTAGTACTTAAAACTAAAGATCCTGAAAATTCAAAATCATTGTTTTTTTCTAATTTGCCATTTGTGTTTTCGCAGGGTCCCAAAATTGTGTTCAAATTAAAAAGAACTGCTTTTTGTGCTTTTTCGGGAAATCTATATTTATGAAAACCAACTCTTGGTGTGCTGGTTAATTCTGCTGTTATTTGATATCGATCGAGTTTTAATGAATGATATCCTGGTGTTATGATTTCTGTATCATGACTGAATTTGGAGTAAAAATCTTTGAAAACAGTTTTTTTATTTTCCTGTGAAATGGTTACAGGCATTACGGATACACCCGACATCTGCCATTCGTGTACGTGGCTGAAACCTTTAACTGTATCTGTCGTATATTTATAACCGCCTCCCCAATCTCCTTTAATTTCTGTATCGGGATTTAAATTTACCATACCAAAAGGACGGCTTGCTGATGAAAAGTAAAACCATCTTGAATTTTCGGTGTCCAGCAGCGGATAAACCATATCTGAAATTTGTTTCTTTTGCAGAGAAAGTTTTTTCTGGGCGCTGCATGACACTAAAAAAATAAGTGTTAGACTTATTGCAATATGTCCTATTGTATAGATTTTTTTTAATTCCATTATTCTTGTATTGATGGGGCAATAGTGATTTTGAGCAGGATTGTTTGTTTTGATTTTTTTTGAATCGAAAATCTAAGGCAAAGGATTTCCTGTGAGAATTACAATAAATTCTCAAAACAGTACCTTAAAGAATGTTACAAAGCTTAATCTTTCAATGATTTTTCCGAAACGACATTCAACTAAGCTTTGTGTTCATTCAAACAAACAAAAACTGAACTGATTTTCATGAGCAACTACGAAATCAGTTTACCTTAGTAAAAAAGGAGAAGAGTTTTGCTCTCCTCTCCTTTTAAAATTAAAATGCTGACAAGGCGCGTACTAAACTAAATTGTTATCTTAATATCCGTCGTTCTGAGTTAGAGCCGGATTTAAAACCATTGCATTTGTTGGGATTGGGAAAACACGACGGTAAACATCTGTATTTGTTTTGTATCCCCATGCTCCTTCATATTTTCCAAAACGGATCATATCATTTCTATGCCAAGCTTCCTGAGCAAATTCTCGGCTTCTTTCCTGATAAAGCTGTTCTAAAGTTACACCGCTCAACGCTGCAGATGTAGTTCTGTTAGAACGAACCATATTTACCAGCGCATCTGAACTTTGACCCAGTGTTACTGCTCCGCCGCGTAAGATGGCTTCTGCTTTCATTAAAAGTATATCTGAATAACGTAAAAACGGTACATCATTATTTTGATTACGGCTTGTTGATGTATTGTCCGGATAGAATTTTATATTTCTATATCCCATATTCCAGGCAATTTCGTCATTTCCTAAATCAAACAGCGTAGCACTCTGGCGCGGTATAATATTTGGCGTCAAATTAACCTGATAGGTATAAGCTGCGCTTCCGTCTGATCCCGTGTAAAACTGATCGTATCCTTTTTTAGTTGTTGTAACCATTACAGGTGTTACACCATCATTCATGTATTGTAAACCTGTCAGCCATTGTTTATTACGAATGTCATTCGCATCATTAAAATAAGCATAAAATTCTGGCAGGGTACTTCTAGGTGCACTAGGCGTAAAAGGCAGACCAAATTTTGCTCTTTCAGAACGTGGCACATCATAACGTGCATGATACATCTGTCCGTTGAAACCTACTGTAACGGCTGCAGGATCGTAAGGAATCGCAAAAATGAACTCTTTCATCTGTGGTCCGTTGTTAGGGTAAAACATCTGAAGGTAAGTCGCTCTTGGCTCAATTGAATATAATCCTGAATTAATTACCTGGTCACAAGCTGCAATACAATCGTTGTTACGTTCTGTTCCTGTATACACTGATGCATTCAAATATAATTTTGCAAGCATTGCATTGGCAGTTTGTTTATTTGGTCTTCCGTAAGTTGTAACTCCAGATGCGGCGTTCAAATTTGGAATTGCTTTCTTTAATTCTTTTTCAATAAAATTAAAAACCTCTTTTCTAGGTGTTTTAGCATGAGCTGTAAAATCTCCGTAAACAGTGTCTAACGGTACATCTCCATAGCTGTCCATCATCATAAAATACGAAATGGCACGCATGGTTTTTAATTCAGAAATTAGAGTTGCTTTATCTGATCCTTCCGGCATTGACTGGTTCAAAATTGAAATGGATTGATTGCTTAATCCAATAACTTTTGAAGTCCAGTCCCAAAGACTGCCAACGATTCCGTTATCTGCATTCCAATCGTGAAAATGCATCGCAATATAATTTCGGTTATCAAACCAGTTTCCACCTCTTGCCGGAAGTATTGCTTCGTCTGTAGACAGCGACTGCGACCACCACCAGGCAAATGAAAACTCACCTCTAAACGCAGCATAAACCGGCCCGGTTGTCTGAATATATTGTGTTGAATTTTGAGGAAAAACTTCTGGTGTTAACTGCGTTGTAATAGGCACATCAAGATCTTCGCACGACCATAACAAACCAGCTGCAAGTACTGGGAGTCCAAGATATTTTAATATATTTTTCATGATAATTTCAGTTTACTTTTTAGAAAATTACGTTTAAACCAAACATAAAAGTTCTGGTTTTAGGATAAAAGTTGTTCGAATCTACACCCGGAGCGGTTCCTCCTTGTTCAACTTCCGGATCAATTCCTGAATATTTGGTAATTACAAAAAGGTTATTTATCGTTTCGTAAACACGAACGCTTTGTATAAATTTCCCGACTTTACCAAAATTGTACCCTAAAGTCATGTTGTCTAATCTTAAATAACTTCCGTCTTCAATAAATCTTGACGAGTATTTATAAGAGTTCAAATCATTTGGCGATTCGTCCTGAGCATCAACCAAAATATTTGTGGTCATTGCGGTACTTGGCCTAAATAAATCGGCACGTGTTGCATTGAAAATTTTGTTTCCGAATACTCCTCTAAAGAACACACTTAAATCAAACTTTTTGTAAGTAAACGTATTTCCCCATCCTAATAATAGTTTTGGCTGTGCATCTCCCACATAATGATAATCTACTCCGTTTAATGGTGTTGTTGTTAAATTTCCATTTTTATCGTAGTACTGTGAAACACCGTTTGCATCTTTTCCTGCATATTTAAGGGTAAAGAACTGTCCAAGAGGTTTTCCTTCTTTAAAAATCTGTAAAGTACTTCCTGTTTGTCCGCCTCCGTCAGGCTGTACTCTTCTGATAGAATCTCCACCAATAAATAACGGATTTGTCAATTTCACGATTCTGTTTTTGTTGCTTGCCAGATTCAAATTGGTAGACCAGCTGAAATTTGCCGTTTTTACAGGTGTTGCTCCTAAACTAACCTCAATACCTTTATTAGACATTGTTCCTCCGTTTGCTACAATTGTTCCTACTGGCACAAGCACTGGATTTACAGCATAGTTAAAAATCATATCAGTTGTTTTCTTGTCGTAAACATCAACAGAACCTGTAATTTTTCCTTTTAAGATAGAGAAGTCAACCCCAATATTTGCTGTTGCTGTTTTTTCCCATTTCAAATCTGGATTTGCTGCCTGATTTGGCCCGTAAGCTCCAATTTGCTGTCCGTTGTAATAAAAAGTTCCAACACTTCCTGAGATAAACTGTGCTGTATAAGCATTAAATCCTGATGAGTTTCCTGTTACACCATAACTTCCTCTGAATTTTAAGTCAGTAAAGAAGTTTTGATTTTTCATGAAGTTTTCTTTGTCAACTCTCCAGGCTCCACCCACAGAAGGGAAAAATCCCCAGCGGTTGTTAGCTCCAAACATAGAACC
This sequence comes from Flavobacterium sp. KACC 22758, assembly GCF_028736135.1. NCBI lineage: Bacteria > Pseudomonadati > Bacteroidota > Flavobacteriia > Flavobacteriales > Flavobacteriaceae > Flavobacterium > Flavobacterium sp. KACC 22758. Next base: position 2,429,435 of record NZ_CP117878.1, on the reverse strand, counting down.
TCCGTCTCTTCTCAATGTTCCCTGTAAAAGGTATTTGTCTTTGTAACCATAGTTTAAACGAACGAATTCTCCAATTAAACGTGTTTTTTGATACGCTTTACTGTCTCCAAAATTTACAACATATCCGTTTACAGAAGTATAGTTGCTCAAAGCAAGATTATTGTATCCAACATTATCTACAGGAAAATTAGTTGCAGTTGCCTGGAATCCGTCACCATAAGTGTTTTCCTGCCATGAATATCCTAAAACAGCTTTTATTTTATGGCCGCCTAAAGTTTTATCCCAGTTTAAGAAACTCTCAACAATGTTGTTTGTATTATCATACGAATTTCTTAGTGCAGAACCATTTACACCAAAATTAATTAATGTTTTTGTTTGAGGCGGATCTGGGTTGTTGTAAAAATTCGCACTATTGTATCTTGAATAATAACTGTCATAAAACTCTCCATGAGATGTAGATAATCTTTGGTGTGCCACATTTAAGTTATACGTAAAACCCCAAGGAAGTTTTAATTCTGCAGTAATGTTTCCAACAAGATTATTTGTTTTTGTTTCGTCTGTTCCATGCTCGATTAAAGCAACTGGGTTAAAATATCCTGTGCTTACAAAGTTTTCGAAAAAACTTCCGTCAGGATTTCTTACCGGTGAAACCGGAAGGTGGCTTACCGCTTGTAAAAGTACTGTATTACGTTGTGGAACATTGGTATAATTACTTGTTGAGTTGGTAACATTAAGACCTATTTTAAGTTTATCATCAAAAGCATATTGATCTACAGATAAACGGGCAATAACACGAGAGAAATCACTTTTTAACAATACTCCTTCTTTTTGGATCGAAGTAATACTTGCCGTATAATTTCCGTGCTCGCCGCCGCCGCTCATCGAAATATTATGACTGCTGGATACGGCACGTCTTGATCTTAAAATTTCTTTCTGCCAGTCTGTATTAGCTCCTTTATCATTTTCCGGCGTAAAGTTCAGATTGTTTTTAGTCGTAAAAGCTCTAAGCTGATCTGCATTCATCATATTCAGTTCGTTCGAAACTTCTTCAAAACCATAATATCCATTATAAGCAATCTGTGTTCTGTCTTTACTTCCTCTTTTTGTAGTTACCATGATTACGCCATTTGCAGCACGGTTACCATAAATAGCTGTTGCAGCGGCATCTTTTAAAACATCGATCGTAGCAATGTCATCTGGAGAAATAATTGAAATATCTACTCCAGGAACTCCATCGATTACATAAAAAGGACCTTGCGAACTATTTAATGTAGATGCACCACGTAAAACTACCGAAGCCGTTTTTGTAGGGTCGCCGCTGGACGAAATATTTAAACCAGAAACTTTACCTTGTAAAAGCTGTCCAACATCGCTGATAGCACCTCGGTTTAATTCATCTGCTTTTATAGAAGTTACAGCTGTAGTTAAGTTTTTACGAGAACCTTTACCATAACCTACTACTACAACTTGCTCTAAGTTAGTAGTTCCTGATTGTAACTTTATGGAAAGATTTGTTTTTGCTCCGTCTAATTTTACTGGCTGATCTTCAAATCCTATAAAAGAAAATACCAGAGTTGCATTTTTGTTTGAAACCGAAATTTTAAATTTCCCATCAAAATCTGTCGTTACAGTATTACTCGTACCTTTTTCTAGTACGTTAGCGGCTGGAAGTGGAATTCCTTTGTCATCTAAAACTACACCAGTCACATCTGTTTTTTGTGCCCAGGTATTAATGGAGAAGCCAAAGAATAAGGCTAATAATAAAAGTTTAAGTTTTTCCATTTTAATGTTTGGTTAATTGGTTAAATAGTATTGACGAAATTAATGGTAAAGAAATGTTAACAAATGGACAAGTTATTCATAAACATGGATAATTTCAATAAAGTCAATGATAATAAGGGTTCGCTAAGTTATTTTTATAAATTTCTATAATTAAAAACTTACTAATTAATCGATTTCGTAAAATTTCATTTCATATATTTTAAGATTATGGTTTGTTGTTGTTTCATTCTAGTTTTCAGTTGATTGTTATTTCTGCTTATTTACGTATTATTTACAATTGAGAGATTTCATTTAATTGTTTTTTGTCCATTTTATTTCCCAATTTTTAATTTCTTCTCTTTCTTTTGTTTCATCAAATGGTGTATTATTGACTGCAGTCTTTTTTAAAGCTGTCAAAAACATTTTCCATCTTGGCCAGTAAAAGCCTTTGTACATTCCCTGCCATGATCGTGATGCATAATCATTCAAATGACCTTCTCCGCCCCAAAGTGTAATTAATGTTTTAGCATTTTTTACGTATAATTTAGAAACTTCAGGTGTGCTTCCATATTCTGATGCCGACTTAACCCAATAATTCAAGCTGTTTAGCGGTTGTCCAGACATTGATTTATCTATTTCTAAAACTTGCTTTTCTATAATTTTAAATAACTGATCGCCTTTTGTAATGTCTTTTTGCTGATAGGCTTTTACACATTCAACTAAGTCTTCATCTATAGAAAGTGAATAATAATGTCTTGATGCATCGATTAAATCATATTGTATAAAGTTCTTTTTATCGTATTTTTTAGCTTCCACTTTTAAAATGTCCAAAGCTTGTTTTAGTTTTTTCTTGTCCCCGGGATTTCCTTTAAATTCTGTAATTGTCGCCGTTGGTCTTTTAAACAGTAAATAAGCTCCAGCCCTGTCATTCCACCATCTGGTTTCCCAGTATTTGGTACTGTAAACCGATTCTAATAATAATTCCCAAGCCTTAAAAACAGAATCAGATGTCTTTTGTTCGTACCTTGCGTTTAAATAATTTGTAAGCCAGTCTTTAACAGACTGCTCTCCCTTACTCCACGGAAGATCATAAATAAATTCATAAACAATAGAATTGTTGTTTAATCCTTCGGGCATCGCGCCGTAGCCAACCACATTTCCCCTATGCGGATTTTTGAGCAGACTTACTAATTCATTTTTGTAGAAATTTAAATCTCCATATACCGGATTTGATCCTCCATAATTATGTACATATCCGTAAGTCCATTGTTTGCCGTAAAATGCTTCCTGATTTTCCCATACTTTATATCTATCATTGGCATAATCCTGAACCATTAATCGGTCATTGGGTACTTTGCTTAGAAAGGCGCTTGTAGCTTCTTTTGTCCAGAAATTTTTGTTATCCCCAAAAAGCCATCCCTGCATTACCCAAACAGCTCCCGGAGCGGCTTCTTCAATAGTTTCATAAATGGCACTCCCGTAATTGGCAAGTTCTTCATATTTATTATGTTCAGAAACCGGCGGTTCAATTTCATTAAAAGAATCGGCTAAATAAAAATTAGACTTTCCGTACATTTTGATATAGATTTCTATAAAACGTTTTCCAATTTTTTTAAACAAAGGATCTTTTGAATCGAGCAGAAAAGTACTTTCAAAACCACCGCCAGACCAAGAATTGAGTTCGGTTATTTTGGCTTCGGGATGTTTTTCGGCGAAAGCCTTTGGAACATAACCGCTAAAAGCCGGCACAACAGGATGCATATCTAAAGCGCGCATTCTTTCTAATATCTTTTTTTGCAGTTCTTCTTTTTTACTGAACCATTCTTGCGGCAATGGTCCTTCGAGACTGTTTATATTTCCCATGCGCTGCCATGGCAAAAATGCAGGTCCTGCAAAATGACTTTCTAACTGCGTGCTGGTTAATCCGTATTCTTTCCATAATTCCTGCCATACTGCTTCCTGCCCTTCCATTGCGGTTGGGAGATTAATTCCGTGCAGTGCCATCCAATCAATTTCCTGCTCCCAGCGTTTCCAATCCCACCAAGGCGTGGTATATCCAAAAGTACAGGCGTTTAGATATTCCCTATACGGAAACGGAGTGTCTCCTTTTTTGGAATATTTAGGCCATGACTTTGGAAGATTGATTCTGTTTCCTTCCCAGCTCACTAAAACAGCTCCAATATCTCGCAGAAAGTTGTATGCGGCATAGCAGATTGTGGTGTTATTTGAAGCTTTAATTTTTACAAGATTGTTTGTAGTTTCAATTTCAAACCAATCTTTGTTTTCATTGTTGTTTTCAACAATATGCAGTTCAAATTCATTGACACGACGGCCGACAAGTCTTTCTATAACTGCTGCAGCACTTTTTGTTTTTTCATTATTCTGGGAGTACCCTTTACTGCCATAAAAAAATAACAGCAAAAAAAACATTAAGGGCAATTTTAAGCAATTGCTCTTTTTAATTTTAAAATTCTCTCTTTTCATATAAATTGGATATCATTATTATCTCAAATCATCTTACCATAAAACAAAGGGAGATTAAACAGGTAATCTCCCAATAAAAACAAAAATCTATTACCAATAATTAATAATCTTGTTCAATAAAATTCAGTATGGAATAATAGGATTTGAACTGAAAAATAAATGTATATATAATGTGATTCTATAAGATGGATTTATCAATCAAAAGCATAGACATTTTATACAGTTTCTTTTTATAATACAAAGCAAAAATGCAATGGAACCTTTTAGGGAGAAATCACTTTTTTTGTTCTAAACTATATGAAATCTTTATTTCTCCTTTCAGCAGGTATTTCTTTACTCTATTTTTACTGTAAATGCTCAGGAAAAACAACAGTTGACTGGTCACAATAAAATTATTGAGACATGAATTAAAAATGAAGAGGATGAAATTAATTCGTTTGCAATTTGAGATACTGCAAAAATTGAAATTGGAAAGATATTTACTAAATCTTTAAAACAAAAAAACAGATGTTAAAGAAACATTTATACATAAAAAAAACTCCAAAAATTAAATTATTTCTGGAGTCTGTATTGTTTGGATTTTTTCAGTAATCTATTTTTTATTTTTTCTCATGCCTTCTTCTATCTTTTTATTTACGGCATTTTCAACCTGATCAAGTGAGAAACTCGCAGGAAGCTGGCTAGGCGGATATTCAACAAAAGTTTCTAAAAATGCCGCCGCCTGAAATGTTACTTCTCCCATTAAATATGCATTCTTAGTTCTAAAATCATCATACTGATCAGAAACGATATCTGCTCTTTCATAGGGATCCATTCTTAGATTAAACAGTTTAGGAATTCTTAAGTCAGTGAATGGCTCATACCATACTTTGAATCCTCCCGGAGCTTTTTGTTCCCTGAAAACGCCTTTCCAGTCTCCGTATCTGTATGCTACTAATTCGGCATCATCATTAAAATAAGCAAATTCCATCCTATTTCCCTTTGGCTGTTTTCCAGTCAGATAATCCAATTGATTATAACCATCCAAATGTACTTTAAAATTTTTGCCGTTAACAGACGTTCCTTTTAACAGACGTTCTTTAATATTGGTATCTCCAGCTGCAGCTAAGAGTGTAGGAAACCAGTCAAGCGCCGCAATTATTTCAGTAGAAGTGCTTCCTGCCTTGATATTACCCGGCCAGCGAATAAAAGCGGGAGAACGAAATGCTCCTTCCCAATTAGAGTCTTTTTCACTTCTAAAAGGTGTTGTAGCAGCGTCTGGCCATGAAAACTGGTTAGGGCCATTATCTGTAGTAAAAATAACGATCGTATTTTCTGCAATTTTTAAATCATCTAATGCTTGAAGTATCTTTCCAACATTCATATCCATTTCGATCATACCATCAGCATAATCATTTCCTTTCATTCCGCTCTGCCCTTTCATTGATTCACGAATATGAGTAAAAAGATGCATTCTTGTAAAATTCATCCAGGTAAAAAATGGTTTATTCCCCTGAGCCTGTTTTTTTATAAAATCAATACAAGCTGCAGTAGTTTCATCATCGATAGTTTCCATTCTTTTTGTAGTCAAAGGACCTGTATCTTCAATTTTCCCTCCTGCATACGTATGAAGAACACCGCGAGGAGCATAAGATTTAAGAAAAGCAGGATCATCTTTCGGCCAATAGGGTCTTTCTGGTTCCTCTTCCGCATTTAAGTGATAAAGATTTCCAAAAAATTCATCAAACCCATGATTGGTTGGAAGAAATTCATCACGATCGCCAAGATGGTTTTTACCAAACTGCCCAGTTGCATAGCCTAAGGGTTTAAGAGCCTGTGCTATTGTAATATCACGTTCCTGTAATCCAACTGGAGCACCTGGGATACCAACTTTTGACAGTCCTGTTCGCTTAGCGCTCTGTCCTGTTATAAAAGATGCCCTGCCAGCCGTACAGCTGTTCTCAGAATAATAATCTATAAATTTCATACCTTCTGTGCCTAATCTGTCAATATTTGGTGTTGTATAACCAAGTAACCCAAAGGAGTAAGCACTGATATTTGTTTGTCCTATATCATCTCCAAAAATGACTAAGATGTTGGGTTTTGATTTATTGCCCTGCGCTGCAGTGTTTGTAAAAATTACTAGTATAAATAAAAGTAATAAGACAGAATTTCTTTTGATTTCTTTTGATACACTCATTGGAAAAATTTTTAAGATTTTAATTTAATTTGGTACTCCAATTCAGAAACTAAACACTTGTAAATTTATTCCTATTTTTACCTTCTTAATTGTTATTTATGCAAAAACACGTTGCAGATTATAATCTGCAACGTGTTTTTGGTAATAAAAAAAATTTTCCTTCTTCAGTCCATGCAAGCCTCCCGAGTTTTATTCTTTTTTTAATAATCTCTTAAAGTTCCTGCGTTTACTGTTTTTAATCAGTTATTCTTTAATACCATATTAAAGATCAACCTTTATGTCATTGCCGCTTGTGCTGATTTTAGGATTCCCATTTTTAAGCAGCTCTGACAGCAGATGGTTAATTTCTGATTCCTGCATGCTGTAATCCAGCTGTTGATCTGTATTAAAATGGAATACCAGCAGCGTGGCTTCTTCAGCATTTTTATTGTTTACGGCTGCGGTGCTCCCTATATAATCAAGTTCAAGCTGTCCAACGTGCAGCAAATCTGTGACAAAATGGAGATCAGTTTTTTCAGGAAGCAGCAACTGCCCTGTTTTGAATATAATAGTGTGTTTGTACATGATTTTTCGTATTATAGTTATGATGTCCGTCTGAACAGTGTTCTACTAATTAAGACATTAATTTATTAAAAGTTCCTTAGTGTGATTTCTTTGATTTTATGTTTTCCATGCCTAATTGTTTGATTACAGCAAATCAGTTACAGTATTGATTTTTAAGTCAAGAAAAGACTAGAAATTAATTAATCCTGCAAGAAATTCTGAATAATCTGCATTGAAGCTGCTTCACAAAAATCTAAGCCAGAATAATCAGGATTAAGTCCGCCTATGTACGGCACCGCCATAATGTACAGGTTTTTATTATAGGCTCCGTACTGATCAATAACTTGAAAATTGTCATTTATGGCTATGCCTGAAACATTCATAAAATAGTCACCAGCCTCATCTTTTTCTACTAAATTCTCATTGAGTATAAAGGCAGCATGACCGGCTTGGTTCGATTTAAATTTTAAACGTGCAGGACTTACGGCTTTCTGTGACAACAGTGATTTAAAAGGAAAATTATTGTATTCAAGGTGAGGCTGGCCTACACAGTCAATAAATGTTTTATAATAAACTGAATGTTTTTTCTGATCATCATCACTGAAGTGATATACTATTCCGCCGTTAAGCTGGGGTTCTATTGTACTGTCAGAGCCTACAGAAATTAGATCAAGCACACCTGCATGATGAAGAGCGAGAAGTTCTTCACAGGATTTCTGCGGAATAAAGGCAATTACAATTGAAATAAGCGGCATGAGGACTTTCTGCAGCCGCTGCATGTCTTCTGCTGAAAGATATTTTGCAGGATGGTTCATGGCAAAACTAAGCACACCAAGCATCTCTTTCCAATAAATCGATTCCTGTCTCTTAATTGATTTTTCTGCCTCGGCATATTCAGCCCTTAAAAGCAGGAAGGGATCCAAACGCTCGCGGAGTTTCATCATTTCTTCAACAAAATCTTCAATTGATAAATCTTTGATGCGTTCATAAAAATCATAATCCCTGTCACGGAATATCTCTTTAAAATTCTTTTCAAATACAAAATCCAGCGACAAAAAACCATTATTATTTTTTCTATGATCTTCTATTTCATCACTGGTTAATAAAGAATCATTGAAAAGCCGCGAATCTTCCAGATGGAATCGTACAGCAGGAAGCATACCGTTTTTCGAGTGCATCATAATTTTAAATTCGCTGCTTTCAGGGAATAAAGTAAAAAGTAAGTTCCCGTCTTTGTCTGATTCAAATGAACCATTGTTTCTTGCAATAGTCCTCACTGCATCTATCGCTGTCAAAGAAGAGCCTTTAACTGCAACAGTATGATTAAACTTCTGCACTAGTTTTTGCGGAGGATAAGGAGCATCGTAATAACCCGGAATTTTTCCTTCATGAGTTCTCGGCCAGTTATGTCCAGTGCATATAACAGCTGAATCAAATACTTTTGTCTGCCCTGCTTCGGTTTGAATCTCTACTGTACTGCTTTTTGTATCATACTTAATATCAGTTACTACACTTTGAAAATGTATTTCTGAACTGATTCCGGCTTTAGATCCCGCCTCGATCAGCATTTCAAATTGTGCAGCAAGATATTCCCCAAAAAACAATCGGGGAAATACTTTGTAATCGTTAAATTTATGCGGATTAATTTTAAATCTTTCAAGAAGTTCCGGAGGCGCAATGTGAACCCATTCAGACATTGGAATTACAATATCCGGAACCTCATTACCGGAAACATTGGTAATATGTTCATTGTTTGCACCTTCACTGCTGTATGGCATTCCTGAACCAAGCTGTGCTTTACGTTCAAAGATCTCTACTTCAAAATTATTCTTTCCAGATTCAACCAATCTTTTATATACAAAAAGTCCGCTTGGACCTCCTCCTATAATTGCAATACGTTTTTTATTGTTGGCGGTCATTGAATTTACATTTTATAAGGTTCGGATTATTATCTTCAAGTAAAAACCACTGATATCTAACAGCAGTATTTCTATTTTTTATGATGTGTTTGACACCTGATAACCTGAAGATGAAATGCAGTATTCAGCTTTTTATCCTATACTTTCACATTTTTGCATTCCAGACATAAATTTAAATCAAATAAAGATCTGCCTCTTACAGAATCTTATCTATAAATTACATGATATCATTTATTTTAAGTTTGAATTATTTATGCCTTACGGATTTTTTCTAATACTATCAGCAACTATTAATTTTGAAATTCAGTAAATTCCGTTTGAAAGAAAACTAAATTTATGATGTGATATAAATCTAATTATAGATTTTTGTCATCAGAGTTGATCCCTAACCCACAAACAAGACAAAATGAAAGAAATCATAGCGCTTTCAGACAAAGAGGTAACCATTAATAGAAATGAATTCCTAAAAGTAAATGGCAGTATAGATAGCAATTTATACTATATAGAAAGCGGCAGCATGAGAATTTTTGTTTTGGATGGCAGCGATGAACAAAACATTAGATTTGGATATACAGGAAACTTAATCGTAGCACTTGATTCTTTTCTAACGGAACAACCTTCTAATTTGTGCATTCAAGCCATAAAAAAAACAGTTTTAAAAGTGATAACCAAAAAACAGATTAATGAATTTTTAGCCTTGAAAAACAACCAGATTTTATGGATTGAAATTTTGGAAAATCTTGGAGTCCAACAGCTGGAACGCGAAATTGACCTTCTGAAAAATTCGCCGAAAGAAAGATATGAAAGAGTCTTAAAACGAAGTCCGCAGCTTTTTCAGGAAATTCCAAACAGGCACATTGCAAATTATTTAAGAATGAGTCCTGAAACTTTATCACGCCTGAAAAAGTCTTGATTTCAATCAAGATTTATAAAATCTATTTTTTGACCTTTACATAAAAATTAAATTTATGCAGTCAGAAAAATTTATTACGGCTCTTTTAGAGCAGACAGAAAAGATTATACAGGAAGCGGAAAAACTAAAAAGGTATGATTTAAATGTATTAACCTGGAAAGAAGATGAAATTTCCTGGAACATTCTCGAATGCCTGGAACATTTAAACAGGTACGGGAATTTTTATCTGCCGGAAATAGAAAACAAAATCAAAAATGCTGACAGCAGTTCTGAAATTGAATTTAAAAGCGGATTAATAGGGAGTTACTTTGCAAAAAGCATGCTGCCTAACGAAAAATTAAACAAAATGAAAACTTTTAAGGATAAAAATCCTTTAAACGAAAAACTTGACAAAACGGTTGTCGACCAATTTATAAAGCAGCAGTTCAAATTGCTTGATTTGTTAAAACAATCGCGAAATGTAAGTTTAAACAAAGTAAAAATTAAAATATCGATCTCAAGATTAATCACTCTAAAACTAGGCGATACTTTTGAATTTTACATTAATCATATTATAAGACATTTAAAGCAGATAGAAAAAATACAATCGCTGGCTAAAATCTCTTATATAAATTGATAAACAGGCGTAAGACTATAAAATACAAGCTTTAATTTTTTGGCAGGTAGATCCAAAAAGTTGTTCCCTTTCCTGGTATACTGGTAAAATTAATGGTTCCGTTATGGTTTTCAATAATACGTTTGCACAAGGCCAGCCCAATACCATTCCCGCTGTACTGATCCCTTTGGTGCAGGCGCTGGAACATATCAAAAATTCGTCCTGAATATTCGCTGTCCATTCCAATTCCATTATCTTCAATTGAAATTACATGAAAATTCCCTGACGGAGCCTGAGGATCAAAAGAGGTGTTGCTTTGGGCTGAAATTAGACGGTACGATATATTTACTGCCGGGTGTGCTGTATTAAATTTTAATGCATTATTTATTAAATTATAAAACAGCTGGCGCAGCTGGCTCCCTATTCCATTAACAGCTGGAAGCGGACTTAAATTTACAACGGCTTTTTTTTCTTCAATAATAAGACTCAAATCTTCTAAAGTCTGTGCAACGATATCATTAAGATCAACTTCTGCAGTAAATTTATCATGATTATTGACACGGGAGTAATTAAGAACGTCTGAAATCAAATTAGATAATCTGCCGGCTGCCATCGTAATTTTATCAAAATAATAAAGCGTTTTCTGCTGCTCGGTCAAATGTTCTGCAGCTCTTGAAATCATAATCATGATTTTTCGCAGCGGCTCCTGAAGATCATGACTTGTTATAAAGGCAAACTGTTCCAGTTCCTTGTTTTTGAATTGTAATTTTGAGTTGGCACTTTCCAGCTCAAGCTGAATTTTTCTAAGCTCTGAATTATCCTTCAGCGCTTCAACAATCATTTTTTGGGCATTATTATTTACAAAATAAATAAGCCAGCTGCCTACAGAACCATCTTCGGCTTTATTTGGCATAATAGAAATATTATGCCAAATATAAATGTCTTCTTTTTTAATACGAATATCGGCAGAAAAATCTCCTCTGTTTTTTTTTGCATTACTCCATCCTTCAATAATCAGCTGTACATCGTCATGATGTATAAATGCGCTCAGGCTTTTTTTGTCAAAAGAAAGTAAAGGAACTTTTAGATAAAATTCAAATGCATTATTTGCCAGCAGCACCATGTTTCGGTCATTGACGATGCAGATTAAAACGGGAATTGTATCCACTAAGTTTCTATACCTGTTCTCACTTTCTCCCAGCTTTTCTGAAAGTGCTACAAGCTCAATATTCTTTTTTCTGATTTCATCATAAGCAGAAATTGGCGGTTCGTATTTGAAATAATCTGCCAGAGTATTGATCTTTGCATCTGAAAGAAGCCCGGGTGACGGGACTTGATGGCTTAAAGTTGTTACTGATTTGTTGTCAGCATAATTATATTCTATATTGCCTGATATTTTGGCAGCATATTTATAGGCTTCAGGATTGCATTTTTTAAGATCGACTTTATCGGTAAGCACGGCCATTATTTCTTTGTGGCTTGCTCTAATGGTATTAATTCCCAAAACCAGCACAGAATTTTTCCCATTGGCAATGGAGCATCGTGCCACTTCTGAAACAGCTGTAGAAAAACGGGTCTGAGCCGAAAGCGGCATACCGCACATTTCAGCAATTTTCATTGACCGTTTATGAGCCAGTATGAGGTCCATTTCATTGTCTAGATTAATTTTTACAATTTCCTTCATAAAGCCTTAAATAATTTTTCCAACCAGAACCGTAGCATCATCAGTTCCTCTCACATTGTCTTTATACAAGGCAGAGGCAATAATGGCCGGACTCTGTTTAATTATAGAATTAAGTTCGCTTAAATTCCATCTTGTTCGAAGCCCATCGCTGTGCATGATAATAATCTGATGTTTTTGATAAGGAACAACTGTGCTATTGATCGTACGGGGAATATTGTGACCTATAATACCATTATACGGGGTATAGGTTTTATTATCAAGTCCGTTGTAGATACGTGTATTTATATTACCTATCCCGCAGATATTCCAGGTCTCTGCTTCAAAATCAACAGCTGCAATAGTAGCGACAAGTCCCCTGCTTTTTTTAACATGTTCATGAACATAACGAAGCACTGCTACAGGATCATTTTCAGCGCATAGCTTAAAAGCCCTGACTGCCTGTTCTACTGCTTCGTGAGCATTTGCCCCGTGGCCTAATCCGTCTCCAACAAAAATTTGGAAACCTTTTCTGGTATATTTAATATGATATCCATCTCCGCACACGCGCTCACCGGGATAGTTTACGCTTAATGCCGAGATATCCAACCCTGTATTGGAATTTGGAATGCAAAGATCAGTTTTATCACAAATTTTAATATATTGAACAGTTCCCCATCCGCGCATTGAATAAATCTGAAAATCATTGCTTAATCTTTTAATAGCACCAATTCCCTGTCCCAATGTGCTCGAGGTAGAATAACCGTCCTTCATTATCTTGGTAATATTTTCAATACCAGTTCCTTTATCAAGACAATATATTTCTATCTCATTACAGCTTCCATTATGATGTGACCGATACAACAAGTCACCGCCTCCTGCATATTTAATAAGATTAGAAGTAAGTTCGGCAATTATAATATCGGTTTCAGCAGCTCTGTGCGGTTTGAATCCTAACTGAAGTGCTAAATTATGTATTTCTCTTTTGATGAACGCGACAAGGCTCCGATCATCAATTTTGTAAACGGAAAAAGTATTATCCATTTTTCCATTTTATTATAGTAACGGTTGTACCATTTCCTAATTCTGTTTGTATATCAAATTCATTCACCAGCCTTTTTGTGCCCGGCAGGCCAAGGCCTAAACTTTTTCCGGTGCTGTAGCCATCCTGCATGGCCAGAGAAATATCTTTTATGCCCGGTCCTTTATCAATAAAAGTTACGCGTACTCCAAGATCACGGCCGTTGCTTACAGATTCTATAATCACCTTTCCTCCTCCTCCATATTTGAGAAGATTACGGACAAGTTCGCTTGTAGCAGTAATCAATTTGGTTTGATTTAAAATACTCATTCCAATTTTTACGCCATACTCCTTTACGCGGTTGCGTAATGGAACTACATCCTGCTCTTTTACAATAAGCAGTTCTTCTTTATTCGTTGCTGTCGTCATACGTCTGCTCCTCGTTATCGCCATTGTACATTTTCGCGCGAAGCAAATCCATGCCTTTCTCAACATTTAAAGCACTAATAACACCGTTTAAAGATAATCCAAGTTCAACCAGTGTAATAGCAACCGCAGGCTGCATGCCCACCACTACTGTCTGTGCATCCATAATTTTTGACATAACGGCGATATTTCCCAAAATCCTTCCCATAAAGGAATCGATAATGGAAACTGCTGATATATCAATCAAAACGCCCTTTGAATTGTTCTTGTTTATAGTATTTATTAAATCAGATTCAAGATTTTCAGCCAATTGGTCATACAAATCAACCTGTATGGTAACCAGCAGAAAATCTCCCATCTTGAGTATTGGAATTCTTTCCATGTCAGTAATCTTAATTCGTTATTTTCTTTTCACAACCGTAAGCTGTAACATTTCAAAGGCTGTTTGAAGAGCGCTTGCAAGCGAAGCTTTTGTAATAATTCCAGTAAGATCTATTCCTAAATGCACAACAGTCTGTGCAATTTCAGGGCGAATACCGCTGATTATGCACTCTGCTCCCATTAATCTCGTTGCACTCACCGTTTTTATAAGATGCTGTGCTACAAGTGAATCTACCGCCGGCACACCTGAAATGTCAAGTATGGCAATAGAACTGCCTGTATCTACAATTTGCTGCAAAAGATTTTCCATTACCACCTGTGTTCTGGAACTGTCAAGGGTTCCTATAATAGGAAGTGCCACAACACCATCCCAAACACGGATAACCGGTGTCGAAATCTCACTAATCTCGTCAATCTGTCTTGAAATGACATCTTCACGTCCTTTCATATACGATTCAAAAGTTAAGATTGTCATGTTATCCAGCAGCGTAGATAATTGCAAATTAGCGTTGTATAATTCTGTAGAATCAGTTGCTGTTTCTGAAAGAATTTTAGAAGCTGCTTCTTTAAAAGCAATCAGATATTGTGCATTTTCGCGGGGAGAAAAACCACGTCTGCCTCTGGAACTTGAAATTCCAATTAACAAGTCATGAACTTTTTCAAATTCGTGTGATTCAGTATTTCCGTTTGAATGCTGTAAAGCATCTAGAAAAAGAGCGGCGAACTCCTTTGATTCTTCTTCTTCTGTTGCTCCATCAGTAGATCCGTTTGCTTGTAAAAGCTGAGACCATGTGGTCAATAATTTGTTTTGGTGCTCTTTCAAGCTTGCCAGGAGATTGTTCTGCATTTGTTGTGATATTTGGATATTCATGTAAATGTAGAAAATTAATATTAGTAAAACTCTTTAAATTCAGAAAAAACTTGTAAAAAAACGTCACTTTATTCTTTAATCAATAATCGATTTTTTTTTGTAAAATTATTCTCCTGTCTGCATATGGGGAGCATCTACAGGTTTAGACTGCGAAGAACCGATCTGTCTCAGATAAATGGAAAAAATGACTATAGCAAAAACCGACAAAAATTCGCTCTGCCAGTTCTGGAATGACTCAAACCAAAACCGCGAATCTCTTATATATGCAGAGGCAGTTTCAAGAGGCAGACCTTTTAATGCGAGCTGCTCATTTTCATCTTTTAAACTGCCGTAAAAATGTGCGGCCATTGAAATAAAAAACAATAAAAACAAAGCAATACTTAGAGAATGCTTGTACACAGCTAATATCAACCCTCCTTTTGTAACTGGCCATGGAACATTTTTTCTTTTAGCAGATGGTTCTCTGTCTACTTCTTCTTCTTTATCTAAATCTTTAGATTCTGAAGAACCTTTCTGCTGCAAAAAAATGGTCAGTACCACTAACAAAGCCATCTGCAAAAATTCACTTTCCCAATTTTCAAATGTAGATTCTATAAAATGTCCTGTAGAGAAATACGAAAATAGAGTAATTTGCGGCGCACCGTCTTCTAAAAGATCTTTATTGTGTTCTGCAAATCCAAATAAAATCTGTCCTGCAAAAGAGCCGGCAAACAATAACAAAAAACAAATTGAAAGCCCATTATTGCGTAAAAATTTTTTCATGATTTTAGGTGTAAAAAATTGCATACTACTGATTTTCATCTTCCGCAGGCTGCAACTGAGATTCCATAAATTTTCCTTTTACAATTGTCCCTTCTTCATCCTCCCATTCTGTGACAACATTCTCTATCAAGTCCGGTTCAAAACCAATAACTTTCATTACCTGTGCGCCAAATTCCTGCTGCACTTTCTCGCCTTTTTTAAACATAGTATTTAATTTTAAAAATAGTATTATTTATATCCAATTTGAAATTAAAGGTATACAAGCTTTATTGGAATACTTTATATCATTGTACTGCTTTATTATATTATTACACTTTCCAAAACAAAAACAAACAATTGTATATCAATAACTTAAAATCGTTAATTCTGTAAAATGAGATTGTAATTCTATAACTGAATCAATTATAGTAGAGGTAAATTTGATTGCCTGAAAAATGATTTACAGTTTATTGAGGCTGCATTTCTATACTTCTTTTCAGGTTCTATTTTTAACTAATAACATTACCTCATATGAAAAATTTTCAGGATGAAAAGCAGCGAGATCTGCTGATCAACAAATCAGACGGCACGAATAAGTTTCTGACCACCGATCAGGGCGTCAAGATTAACGACGACAATAATTCTCTTAAAGCAGGAGAAAGAGGTCCTTCCTTACTGGAAGATTTTATTCTTAGAGAAAAAATCACACATTTTGACCACGAAAGAATTCCTGAAAGAATCGTACACGCGAGGGGATCTGGTGCACATGGCTTCTTTGAAGTCACTAATCCAATACCGGAACTGACCAAAGCAGGTTTCCTACAGGAAAAAGGTCTTAAAACTCCCGTTTTTACAAGATTCTCTACAGTTGCAGGATCTCGTGGTTCTACAGATCTGGCACGTGATGTGCGCGGATTTTCGGTTAAATTTTACACGCAGGAAGGCATCTATGATCTTGTTGGAAATAATGTGCCTGTATTCTTTATTCAGGATGCATCAAAATTTCCAGACCTTATTCATGCGGTAAAACCAGAACCACACAACGAAATCCCGCAGGCCGCTTCTGCACATGATACTTTCTGGGATTTTATATCACTAATGCCAGAATCCATGCACATGATCATGTGGGCGATGTCTGACCGTGCTATTCCAAGAAGCTACCGTATGATGGAAGGTTTTGGAGTGCATACTTTCAGGTTAATCAATGAAGCAGGAGAATCTGTGTTTGTAAAATTTCACTGGAAACCTAAATTAGGAACTCATGCAGTGGCCTGGGATGAAGCACAGAAAATTTCAGGAAAAAATCCCGACTTTCACAGACAGGATCTTTGGGAAGCAATCGAAGCAGGAAACTTTCCGGAATGGGACTTAGGTGTTCAGATCATTCCATCAGAAGATGAAAATAAATATGAATTTGATCTGCTGGATCCTACTAAACTGGTGCCGGAAGAACTGGTGCCTGTAACTATTATTGGAAGAATGGTTTTGAACAAAAACCCCGACAACTTTTTTGCAGAAACAGAACAAATTGCTTTTCACCCCGGACATGTAGTGCCTGGAATCGATTTTACAAATGATCCTTTATTACAAGGACGTCTGTTTTCGTATACAGATACACAGCTTTCAAGATTAGGAAGTCCTAATTTTCATGAAATCCCTATTAACCGCAGCGTAGCGCCTGTACATAATAATCAGCGTGACGGACATATGCGTCAGGAAATTAATACCGGACGTGTCAGTTATCATCCTAATTCTCTTGGAGGCGGCTGTCCGTATCAGGCAAAAATTGCAGAAGGAGGATTTGCCAGTTTTAATGAACGCATCGATGCGCATAAAATAAGAGAAAGAAGTGAAAGTTTTAATGATCACTTCGGGCAGGCAAAATTATTCTTCAACAGCCAGACCCCTGCAGAAAAAAGCCATATTGTTAAAGCACTTCGTTTTGAACTGGGAAAAGTCGAAACCACAGCCATAAGAATAAGAATGCTTGGACTTTTATCACAAGTAGACCAAGAACTGGCCGAAAAAGTAGCCATTGGACTTGGGGCAACGGTTCCTCCTGTTTTAGAAAAACCGCTGAATCACGGTGTATCTCCTGAAAATGAAAACGGAAAACAGGAATCAACCACAGTCGAGCAGTCTGTAAAATCATCTGATGCATTAAGCATGCTGAAAAACCCAGTTAATTCGCCAACGATTGCATCAAGAAAAGTCGCTATTATTTGTGCCGACGGAGTTTCTGAAGCTGCAGTATCTAACATGAAAAAAGCATTGCTTCAGGAAGATGCAAAAGGCTGTATTGTGGCACCGCATCTAGGAGCTGTAATTTCGGATACTGATGGGGAAATTCACGCAGATTTCAGTTTTCTTACCGCATCATCGGTATTGTTTGATGCTGTTTATATACCAGATGGAGTTGGGTTGACTGTTTTGGCAGAAAGCGATGAAGTAAATGAATTTTTAAGTGATGCTTACAAACACTGCAAAGTAATTGGAGCCGATGGAAGAGCTGTTTCTATATTAAGTGCCGCAAATTTCGCATCTAAAATCACTAATGATGATGAGGGGCTTATTGTTACTAAAGAAGCTGCAAGTGAAAAATTTGCAAAAGATTTTATACAAGCAATGGGAAAACATAGATTTTGGGAACGCGAACCAAATCTATACAATTAAAACTAAATAAGAGAACTATGAAAAATTCAGAAAAACCAAATAATACAAAACCTGCAGACAAAACTCCTAACGATGGAATTGTACAGCCTGCAGCCGATGCTGCCACAGAATTAAAAGCTTTATTTGTTGACAGCCTTAAAGATATCTATTGGGCAGAAAATGCCCTGGTTGGCGCGCTGCCAAAAATGCAGAACAATGCTACAGATGCAGCTCTTGCTTCTGCTATCAAAGAACATCATGCCGTAACACAAAATCAGGTAAAAAGACTTGAAAAAGTTTTTGAACTGCTTGGTGAAAAAGCAGAAGGAAAAAAATGCGAAGCAATGGCAGGATTACTTAAAGAAGGCGACAGTATTCTGGAAGAAACACAGCCTGGAGCAGTTCGTGATGCAGGAATTATTGCGGCTTCACAAAAAATCGAGCATTATGAAATTGCAACTTATGGAACTCTTGCAGCATTTGCAAAAACGCTGGGAGAAAACGATGCTGCAAAATTGCTGACTCAAACACTTGCTGAAGAAAAAGAAGCAGACTGTTTACTAAATGATGTCGCATTAAACACCGTAAATATTGTAGCTGCAGAATAACAGCTGTAGTATTAAATAAAAAAAAATCTGCACTTGCTGCAGATTTTTTTTTGGCTTTTATTAAGTTTAGACAATAATGTTATTCTGTATCAATCTCAACCGTTTTCTTGATTTTTTCAACTCCCCTTTCTCGTATTAATTCTGCTGCATCGAGCATTTTGATAAAATGAATATAAGGTGTCGCCATGTCAGATTCTGGATCTCCGGCAAAAGGAGATAATGAATGTTCCAGAATTTGACTTAGAAAAAATTCAAACTTTTCGAGCGCAATTTCATCAAATGCTTTTTGAAATACTATAAAAGGATTCTCGTATTCTACTTTTGTGAGAGATGAAAGATGAAAAACTTTTTCGCAGCGCAGAGATTCTTTTAGTTTCCATTTTTTGCTTTTGCCTTGCAGACAGTAACAAACTTTAGTAAAAAAGTTTAAAGCCGTATAAAAAACAAAAGCATCAGAAGGATTGTTTTCTTTGTAGATGTTTTTTTTATAACTCAAAATTACGGCTTCACTTAAATTTTGTTTGTAATAATCGAGATGTGCAAAAGCAAAAAAATCATCAATTGCCTTAAACGCATTTCCTGTTACATATCCTGCCCAAGAGCAGTTTTTTAATAGTATTTTTTCCTTTTTCATAGTCAGAACATTTAAATTTACCGGCAAAGTAATGTGCTTTTAAAAGGATAACGTATTCGAAATACAGATATAATATTCTTACAAATAAAATCTCTTTTTGAAATATTTTTTTATCTTTGAAACTGACGATTTTAAACCAAATGGCTTTATCTTTGAATCTTCAGAAAAATCAATATTCGTTATGGAACAGAAAATACATCAGGGAAGAAACGTAAAACGTTTTAGAGAAATGCTTAACATCAAGCAGGAAGCTTTGGCTTATGATCTGGGCGAAGACTGGAACCAAAAGAAAATTTCTATGCTCGAGCAAAAAGATGTAATTGAAGAAAACCTCTTGAAACAAATTTCTGCTGTATTGAAAATTCCTGTTGAAGCTTTTCAGAATTTTGATGAAGAACAAGCGATCAATATTATTTCTAATACTTTTCATGATGAAGCATTCATCGGTAATTCTGGTGGTACTTATAATGTTAATCCATTGCAAGAAATTTTAAAACTTCACGAAGAAAAAATTGATTTGTATGAAAGGATGTTGAAAGAGAAAGAGGAAATGATGGTGAGGTTGGAGAAATTGATTGGGAAATGATTGTTTATAAAAATATATTAAAAAGAGACTTCAAAAGTCTCTTTTTTTGTTTTGGAAATTATAAGTACAAAGTCAAGAGACATTTGTGTATAGGAAGTTTTATTTTAAAACGGTAAATCGTCCTGATAATCTAGTTCATGTTTAGATATGATACTTTTAGATAACACATAGTTTTTCCAAAAGTATTTGCCTTTCTGTGTTAATAAATAATAAATTCTTTGACTTTCTATATCCTCTACTTTTCTAATTAATCCATTATATAAAAGCTTCTCGATTATAATTGGATCAGTATTTTTTGGAATTGACTTAAATTGGCTAATTTCGGTACCAATATGTTCAAAATAAGTAGAAACTTCAGTTTTCAAAAAACTTTCATATTCCTCATCTAAGCTTTTTTTATTTTCTTCTGAATATTCTTCATTATCAGGACTTTCTAAACTAATATATTGTTCAAGTTTATTTTTCTCTTTTTTTAATTCAGTCAAATCAATTCTAAGACTTTCAATAGTTTTTTGCTTTTCCTCATTTGCAATTGTCAGATCATCTATCTTAGTATTTAATTCAGAAATCTCAATATTTCCTGCCCTTTCTTGTTCGTATTTTCTCTCTTCTTTTGCTATTTTTTGTTTACTTTTTAAATCTGATAATTGTTCATCTAAAAGGTTTTCTTTACGACCTTCTTTTGCATAACGCACTAAACTTTCAATTAGCCAAGTAAAATATGGCAAAAAAAGAACATAACCTAAACTAAAGGCTAGAGGATAATATATAGTCGATTCAGTTTTATTAAAATTTTCAGTAACATACAAGATCCTTCCTTCAATTTTTTTATCAGATAAAAATAATGTCAAAATTGACTTCCAATTAAAAGCAATCCAAGATATTAAAAATGAAAAAATTAAAGGATTTTTCAATCTTTCATTTGACGAATGGAAAAATGTGGTTATCAATTCTTTCATTTTTATATTAGCTCATTTTATTTCGAATAAAGTTTATATTCTTCAAAAATATTTCCCTTAATTACTCCTAACAAATAATGATTTGTCATTGTAATAAGCTACTTCAGAGATTAAAACCGCAACAGCTTTTTCAAGAGTAACCTTGTGTCTCATGCAAACTTCTTCAATATCCTTTATTGCTCTCGAAACTTGTTTATTTTGATGACGTAAAGTTGTATTGGGTAAAGAATAAACTTTACTTATATCTAATGCTACAGCCGAATATCGATATTCATGAATTAGAGTATTTTTAATATCTTCCCATTTATCGTTTATATCATAAGATAATAGAACAATTCCTGTTGTTTCATCCATAACTTTATTTTTTAATTTCTCAAATAAACAACTATTTTATATTACAATACAATACGTATTTCTACTGTTTTTTAAACTCTTGCCTGCAAGAATAATAAATAAATAAAGAAGTAAATTACACTAACAAGCAATCAAAAACAGTATTTATACTTATTGGGAAATCACTCAAAACACGTACATTTAACCAATTAAAAATCAACAACATAATAAAGATTTATAAAATTTAATTCATAAATTATGAATGCTATTACATCTTTACTTAGGCATGAAATAAACGAATTAATTGCTATTATAATTACCGGTGGTAATTATGAAAAAAATTTCTACGAGGGTATACTTATTCAATTAAACGATGAGTACATTACTCTTGAAATAACTTATAAACAATTTATGACATTTAAATATGAGCATTTCATTCTAGCTACTCCTTTAAATAGATATCATTAGTTTTAATTCTAAATGTGCGGATTTGTAATCTGTGTCCTAAATTATCCTAACATAAATACATTACACCCTTTCTTTTAATATAGGAACGAGTAGAAAGAATTTTTACGCTATCGTTTTGCATATTGGAACGATCGCTATTCAATTAATTCTAAATATGGAAAACCGTAATATGAAGCCAACACTAAAATATAAATTTGATTTTTAACCTTAAATTATTTAGTTATGGCAACATTACATGAGATCAGATGTATAAACAAATCTGATAGAACAAATATTCATGAACGAATCGTGAATATCGGTGGTATTAATGACAACGGAAGCCGTTGGAAAATCAGTCAATCGGAAGCAATTTCAGCTATTGAATCTAACAAATGGAACTTTTATGTAGGTCAAGGAAACAACAGAGTTAACGTTATAATTGCAATTAGTTCTGCGGGATACAAATATTTAAAAACCGCAAATGATAGTACTACAAGCAATAATCTACTTAGTTTGCCTGAATGTCCATAGTAATTTAAAAAAGCAAGCTACTTAATGTAGCTTGCTTTTTCTTTATATTAATAACTTTGCCAAATTTTATACATGAACAATGTCATAAAAATTACCTATTCTCCCCGCTGGCGCGAGCGTCTCGCTCGTGAACGTAAGTTTTTAATTAACAAATACGTTTACGATAATTATCTATAGAAATAATTTAAAATAATTTTGTGCATTGAGCGCACGAGCGAGACGCTCGCGCCAGCGGGAGGCATAAATTTAAGTAAGCTTAACTACATTTTTTCAATGCTAATTTTAGTGCTTTTCCCATTGATTCGAAATCTTCATTATCTCCAATTACAATTTCTTCTTCGTTTAAAAATTGATATCCTTTTCGATTACCAGCTGTACCTCCATTGATTGTTGGCGAAAATGTAATTTGATTATTTTGGCGCTTAATAGATACATAAAGCGAATCTTTCATCTGAGCTTTTATAGATTTTAATCCTGTAATTTTTTTGTAAGCCTCATCATTTTCTTTTCTATCCTTATCTGTAAATTTCTTTATAGTTTTGGATAAATCAAGATGTTTGTGAATTGTTTTACCAATTTCAAAAGATGATGAATTGATTTCTAGTATTGTAATTTCTTTTGATCTTATAGAATATGAGTTAATTATTTTATAATAGGTTTCAAATAAAATTCTATCAGGATATTGTACTACA
This sequence comes from Flavobacterium sp. KACC 22758, assembly GCF_028736135.1. NCBI lineage: Bacteria > Pseudomonadati > Bacteroidota > Flavobacteriia > Flavobacteriales > Flavobacteriaceae > Flavobacterium > Flavobacterium sp. KACC 22758. The sequence goes on along the minus strand of NZ_CP117878.1, from coordinate 2,406,499 downwards.
CTAATTGTTTGAGTAAATGGCAGCTCTTTTTGTTTTGGACGATCAAAAGCCAGTCTCCAAAGATCATCTACAAATTTATATAGAAGAACAATCATAGTAAAAACTTAGTCATTTTTCTTTTTAAAAACCTTATAAAACACAAAAAGAATCAACAGCCAAATAGGAATTAATTCTACAGATATCTTCATATTCGTCATCCACATGATGGATAAAATTCCCAATAAAAATATGAAACAGATATAATTGCTTACGGGATAAAATATAGAAGCAAATTTCGTTTTTGTGTTTTCCTTGTCTTTGGCACGTCTAAACTGAAGGTGTGTATATGAAATCATAACCCAGTTAATAACCAGACAAGAAACTACTAAAGACATTAAAATACTAAAAGCTTCTTCTGGAATTACTTTATTTATTAAAATACAAACAGCGGCAAAACAGGATGAAACTAAAATAGCATTAACCGGCACTGATTGTTTGTTGAGCTTCTTTAAAAACTTAGGAGCACTACCCTGATCTGCTAAACCAAACAACATTCTGGAATTGCTGTACACACTGCTGTTGTATACAGATAAAGCTGCAGTTAATACAATTAAGTTAAGGACATTTGCAATAAGGCTTGTAAAAAATATTTTGTTTCCAAAAAGTTCAAACTCCATTCCGTTTAAGTTTTGAAAAACCATTACAAACGGACTGCTGTCTGTTGTAATTTGTCTCCACGGCGACAAAGCAAATAAAATGACCAATGCGCCAACATAAAATATAAGGATTCTATAAATAACCTGATTGGTTGCTTTAGGAATGTTTTTTTCTGGATTTTCTGCTTCGGCAGCGGTAATTCCAATAAGTTCTAAACCGCCAAAAGAAAACATAATCAAAGCCATTGCCGACAATAACCCTTGAAAATCTCCTGATGCCGTTTTCTCAAAAACTCCTTTTGGAAAAAAACCACCGTCGTTATACAAATTATGAATACTGGCGTGTTCTCCTCCTGTACCGCTTATTAATAAATATGTACCAAAAAGAATCATGGCAATAATGGCGGCAACTTTTATAATTGAGAACCAAAATTCTGTTTCTCCGTATACTTTTACAGAAGCAAAATTTAAAGCATTAATAACCAAAAAGAAAAACAAGCTGGATGCCCAAAGCGGAATTTCGGGCCACCAAAACTGCACATAAACGCCAATGGCTGTAAGTTCGGCCATACTAACGAGAATATACAAAATCCAATAATTCCAACCCGATGCAAAACCCGCAAAAGAACCGCAGTATTTATAGGCAAAATAACTGAAACTTCCAGACACAGGTTCTTCGACAACCATTTCGCCAAGCTGTCTCATAATAAAGAAAGCGATAATTCCGGCAATAGCATATCCTAAAATAACCGAAGGTCCTGCCAATACGGCCGCCGGACCAATGCCCAGGAAAAGACCTGTTCCTATAGATCCGCCTAAGGCAATTAACTGAATGTGTCGGTTAGTCAGCCCGCGTTTAAGCTGAGTTTCTTCTACGGCATCATGATTTTTTTTCACAGATTAGATTTTAAGGTATTTAAATGTATTCAAAAAATGTATAAACAGCGAAGATAAGTTAAAAAAGGAATCACACAAACTTCTTTCTGTCTCATCTGTCACAATCAAATGTAAATATTTTAAGCTTTAAAAAACCAAACTGACGGCTGGTAACAGGCCGATTTTAAAAGGCTGAAAAAACAAAACACAACTAACTAAAAACCAATATGTTAAATAAATTAAAAAAGGGGAATTTTCCCCTTTTCTGGTACCTCTGCATTTATATAATTTAGTCAAATCTTAAAAGCACAGTCAGAAGCCCCATTCTAGTTACAATCTGCGCCATGAATCATATTCGTTTTCATACTATTTCATTTAATACTTATACAATTTTATCAAAAGATGATTTTTGAAGTAATACAAATAATTGCAGAACAAGTAAATAACTATCTCGAAGAAATTGGGTTAGAGAAAACTGTTGTACCAGAAAATATCGCTTTTTTAGAATCGCAAAGTAATGATATAGACGATCCTTTAAAAGATGGCGTAGCTCTTACGTTAATCAATATTCACGAAGAAGCTGCTTTAAAAAACTTCCCAAATCATACAGTCGAAAATACAAAAACAATATACAGAAACAGCATTATCAATTTAAACCTGTATTTGCTGTTTAGCGCTAATAGAGATAAGTATATCAATTCTCTTAATGATATTTCAAAAATCATAGAATTTTTTCAGGGAAAAAAACTTTTTACACAAGCCAATACCATTTATAACCGAAACAGCAGCGCAATGAGCAATGTAGACAATTTTAGATTTACGGTTGAACTCTACACTCCCACTTTTGAAGAACTAAATTATATATGGGGAACATTGGGCGGCAAACAGCTTCCATCGGCTTTATATAAAGTAAGCCTGATACAAATTGAACGCAATATTGTACAGGCTGAAGGACAGCTTATTGGCGAATTTACCGGTATAACTAAAAAGAAAGATCAACAATGAGTTTTGCTGCCACATACGGATTGTTGTTTGAAGTAACGTTTCTTCATAATTATTTTCTCAATAACGGAGAAGAAACTTTTGCCAGTATGACAAATGCTGACAAACAAAAAATGCTCCAGCAGTTTAATACAGATGCATTCCTGGTACTAATACCCACTTTAGAAACCAATACTGTACTTAAAAACTATAAAATGACATTCAAAAAAACCAAAACAGGTTTTAGAATATATACTAAAGTAAAAGATGAATTTGAACCATTTATAAAAATCCCTGCAAATCTGAACCTTACGTTTTTAATTAAAATTAATGATTATCACTTTGAAAATTATACTAATCTTGATTTTGCTCTTACTCAGGCATATCATTTCAGTAATGTAAAACCATTAACTGAACCCGTTTCGTTTGAATATCTTCCAAAAATAAGTGACAATAAACTTATTTCAAATGCATATTTAGTATCTGAAGAAACTACTGCTTATTTAGTTTCAGCACTGGAACCGTCAGAACAGCAAAATGTATTTGGCGTTATTTCTCTAACCGCAAAGGGCGACAACAGCTCTGGAAATATTGTAAATAATTTGGGCAAAATGCTGAGCCCGAATTTTAAAATTCATTTTGATAATCGGAAAACGCTTTGGAAATACATTAACCGTAAAGCAGGAACCGAAATTAAAACCAACGCCGCAAAACCATTAACACGCTCCGGTTTTGTAGAAATTGACCCGCTTACGGATTTTACGCCTGCACAGCCGGCAGAAAGCCAGTATCCAAATCCATCTGTAAAATCAATAACAAAAATCAATAGTGATTACTATTCGGAAATATTTATTTAATAATTAAAAAACAAATCAATTATGGCAACAACTTACAAAACGCCTGGAGTATATGTTGAGGAAATCGTAAAATTTCCCCCTTCTGTTGCCCAGGTAGAGACAGCGATTCCCTGTTTTATCGGCTATACAGAAAAAGCCACAAACAAGATTAATGGAGATTTGAAATTAACACCAACAAGAATAACGTCTCTTTTAGAATACGAACGCTTTTTTGGCTTTGCAAAACCAGAAACAACAATTAGTGTTACCATTAATGATGTTTCGGGCGATAATGGCGACACAAGAACTATTGTTGTCGATCAGCCAACTGCAAAACAGCCTTTTTTAATGTATTATTCTTTGCAGCTGTTCTTTGCAAATGGCGGCGGTCCCTGCTACATTATTTCGGTTGGGCGTTATGGAAATGATTTAGATGACACAGATACTCCGGTTGCAGCAATTAACAACAGCGCTGCATTAAACGACGGATTAGCAGAATTAGAAAAGGTAGACGAACCAACTCTGATTGTATTTCCGGATGCAACACAAGTAAGAGGCATAACGACAACTGATTTCTACGGATTATACAACAGTGCCTTAATGCAGTGCCAGAATCTTCAGGACAGATTTACTTTAATCGATACTTTAAGTTACGATGAATCAAGCCCGACAGATCCTAATATAGATGATTTGAGAAATAAAATCAGCTCTGAAAAAGACACTATTAAATACGGAGCTGTTTATTATCCTCATCTGGAAACCATTCTGGATTATGCTTTTGACAGCACTAAAATTATTTTAAAACATTACTCTTATACAGCAAAAGCTTACGATCAAATCGCTGCAGGGTTAACTCCTATTGAAAATGCAACTACAGGAATTGACGCAACTGTAGCAAAATTGGTTGACGTTACTGCTGTTGCTCCATTTAACATTTCTGGTCAAATAAGCGATTTGTTTTTACAAATGTACAGCAATGATGCAACCGGCTTTGATCTTGGCGGAACTTTCGTAAGCGATCCTGCCAAAAAAACGGCTTTCATGACCAAACTAAATGATCTGCTTACTTCTCTAGAAAGTTTATCTCTTTTAAGAAACTCACTCAACGACGAAGCAAATGCTGCTATCAGCACAATATCTGATGAAGATGCGGTTATTGCAAATAACATTACAGGTGCTTTGACTGCATTTAATGCTAACTTTTCTGGTTCAAATAAAATTGACTCTGTATATAAAAACCTGAAAACATTAAAGAAAAAAATACAGGACGAGAATGCAGCAGCAAAACTGCTTAAAATTATATCAACTGACACTGTAAGTTTTGATAAGGAATTAAAAAAATTGGTTGACTATACTGATTTGAACACTCAAAACGATATTACGTTAGTTGCAAACAATTTTTCTGGTATTAAAGCAAATCTGCTTACGCTTTTAGATGCAATTAAATCTGTGAGCGGAAAAGATGTCAATAACGGGGAATTAAACGGAAGAAAATTAAGCACTTTAGAAAGTATCGACAATGCGACTTTTAATAAGATACTTACTGAAATTTACAATCTGCCAATTACACTTCCGCCAAGCTCTGCTATTGCAGGAGTTTATGCAAGGGTTGACAGAGACAGAGGCGTATGGAAAGCACCTGCAAATGTAAGCCTGAATTATGTAATACAACCAACCGTTAAAATAACAAATACCATTCAGGACAACTTAAATGTTGATACTGTGGCAGGTAAATCAATTAATGCTATCAGAACATTTACCGGCAAAGGAACCTTGGTTTGGGGGTCAAGAACCTTAGCCGGTAATGATAGTGAATGGCGTTATGTACCCGTTCGCCGCTTCTTTAATATGGCCGAAGAATCGATTAAAAAAGCAACCGAACAGTTTGTTTTTGAACCAAACGATGCCAATACCTGGATAAGAGTAAGAGCTATGATTGAGAATTTCTTAATTCTTCAATGGAGAGCCGGAGCTTTGGCAGGAGCCAAACCAGAACAAGCTTTTTATGTACGAATTGGATTGGGACAAACCATGTCTGCAATGGATATTTTAGACGGTAAAATGATAATCGAAATTGGTTTGGCAGTAGTTCGTCCGGCTGAGTTCATTATTCTTCGTTTCTCTCACAAAATGCAGGAATCTTAATTAAATCATCATTAAAAAATATAGATCATGAGTTATCCGTTACCAAAGTTTCATTTCTCAGTTGACTGGGGAGGAACAAAAATAGGTTTTACAGAAGTTTCCGGATTAGATGTAGAAACCGAAGTTATTGAGTACCGTCAGGGTGCAAGTCCGGAATACAGCAAAATCAAAATGCCGGGCATGCAGAAGTACTCTAACATTACCATGAAAAGAGGCACTTTTAAAAGCGATAATGAATATTACGCATGGTGGAATACCGTAAAACTAAACACCATCGAAAGAAGGGATATTACCATCAAATTACTTAACGAGGAACACGAACCCGTGATTACCTGGAAAGTAAAAAATGCATGGCCTACAAAAGTGCAGTCAACTGATTTAAAAGCCGATGGAAACGAAGTAGCCATCGAGTCAATTGAATTGGTTCATGAAGGTTTGTCTATTCAAAATGACTAATCATGGCTAACTATTATCCACCCGTAGGTTTTCATTTTCTGGTTGAATTTGATCAGCTGGGCACGAAAGAAAAAGACCATCAATTTCAATCCGTATCAGGACTCTCCGTAGATCTTGAAACGGAAGAAATTGTCGAGGGTGGAGAAAACAGATTCAAACACAAACTTCCTGTAAAAACCAAATATCCCAATTTGGTTTTAAAAAGAGGAATTCTTATTGATTCTGACGTAATTGAATGGTGCCGGAAAGCATTAGAAAATTTCGAGTTTAAACCCGTCGATTTAACTGTAAAACTCTTAAATCAGAATCATGAGCCTTTAATGCACTGGAAAGTGGTACATGCTTATCCCGTAAAATGGGCAGTTGAAGATTTTAGTGCTCTGGAAAGCAAAATTGTTGTTGAAAGCTTTGAGCTTGCTTATAATTATTTCACCCTTCATAAAAAATAATTTTATCATGCCAATTGAAATCAAAGAGCTTCACATTAAAATAAACGTGAACGAAAGCTCAAATTCGGGTGCAAAACCAGCTGCTTCATCTTCATCTAAAAATGAAAAAGATACTGTGGCTGAATGTGTCGAGCAAGTAATGAAAATTATTGAACGTAAAAAAGAACGCTGATATGACAACTGGTGAATTAAAAAAACTGAAGATTATTGCGTACAGCGATCCGCAATTCAACAATCCTGTTTCGGATATTGAAGAGTTTGTTACTTTGATGAATCCCGAAAAATATACGTTTCATTACAAAATCGAGCAAGATACAACTCAGGCCGCCGGAACGAGCAGTCCTGCACCAAGGTTTACAGCAATTGCTCCCGAAGAACTAGAACTGGATTTTGTTTTTGACCGAACTGGCGTTATTGCCGGAAAAGAAAGTACAGAAAATGGTGTTATTGAAGACATTGAGCATTTTAGAAAAGTAATTTTAGAATACAATGGCACAGAACATAAGCCAAACTATTTAAAAATTGCCTGGGGAAGCCTTTTATTCAAAGGATCTCTCACAGAAATGACCATTGAGTATAAACTTTTCAGACCAGATGGCACGCCCATTAGAGCCATTGCAAAAGGAAAATTCAAAGGTGTCGTTGAAGATGAATTAAGAGCAAAACAGCAAAACAATCAATCTCCAGATTTAACGCATACCAGAATTGTAAAAGCGGGCGATACGCTTCCTTTAATGTCTTTTAAAATCTATGGCGATTCAAAATATTATCTCGAAGTAGCAAAAGCCAACAAACTTATCAATTTCAGAAAATTAAAAATCGGCCAGAAAATATTTTTTCCTCCACTGCAAAAACAACAATAGATGAACAATAGCGGCGTCATACAAACCAGTAAAAGTGCAGATTTAGTTACGCACAAACTGCTCATTGAAGGAAATGAACTATCTGGTGTTTATCAGGTTATGAGCATTGTTGTTCATAATGAGGTGAACAGAATACCTATGGCGCAGATTGTTTTAACCGATGGAGATGCATCCGCACAAGATTTTAAATTAAGCAATGAAGATTTGCTTATTCCGGGAAAAAAAATAGAAATAAAAGCGGGCTATCACAGTGATGAAGAAACCATTTACAAAGGAATTGTGGTAAAACATTCCATAAAAATAAAAGATAATTCTTCCCTGTTAATTGTAGAATGCAAAGACGAAGCGGTAAAACTGACTATTGGCAGAAAAAGCAAATATTTTTATGACGTAAAAGACAGTGACGCTTTTGAAGACATTATAGGCACTTACGGATTGCAAAAAGACGTAGAAAGCACTAATTATAGCCACAAAGAGTTAGTACAGTACAATACTTCTGATTGGGATTTTATTGTGTCTCGTGCGCAGGCAAACGGAAAATTATGTTTTGTTGAAAATGGCAAAATTTCGATTAAAAAACCAGATTTAACTTCTGAACCAGTCGAAACGGTTGCTTTTGGTTCGAGCATGCTTGATTTTGATGCTGAAATTGATGCCCGAAATCAGTTTGCCAAAGTTTCATCTTACAGCTGGAATGCATCCAATCAGGAATTATTAGAAATTGAAGCCAAAGATCCAAGCGTAAGTCTAAACGGAAATTTATCTTCTTCGGATTTATCTGATATAGTAAAGCTTGAAAATTTAGAATTGCGCCACGGCGGTCATGTTACCGATACTGAATTACAAGATTGGGCCGATGCAAAATTATTATTCCAACAGCTTTCAAAAGTTCGCGGAAGAGTAAAATTTCAAGGCATTCCCGCAGTCAAACCCAACACCATTATCACGCTTGAAGGCGTTGGAGACCGCTTTAACGGCAAAGCATACATTACGGGAGTTTTCCATGAAATTGCAAACGGAAACTGGACGGTTAACGTGCAGTTTGGATTAAATCCCGAATGGTTTTCTGAAACGTATGATGTCAATACACCGTCGGCTTCAGGAATAATTCCATCCATAAAAGGACTGCATATTGGTATTGTAACCCAGCTTCAGGATGATCCCGATGGTGAAGACAGAATTTTGGTTAAAATCCCAATTATCAATAATGATGAACAAGGTATTTGGTGCAGAATAGCTGCCTTAGACGCGGGTGATAACAGAGGTACTTTTTTCAGGCCGGAAATTGAAGACGAAGTAATTATCGGTTTCATCAACGAAGATCCAAATGATGCTATTGTATTGGGAATGCTTCACAGCAGCGCAAAACCCGCTCCTCTAAAAGCAACCGACGATAATCATCAAAAAGGGATTTTTACAAGAAGTGAAATGAAAGTGCTCTTTGACGATGATAAAAAATCGATAGCTATTGAAACTCCGGCAGGCAAAAAAATAACACTCGACGAAGACAAAGGTTCAATAGTTATTGAAGACGAAAATTCGAACATCATTACAATTGACAGTGCAGGAATAAAAATGGAAAGTGCGGGCGATATTTCAATAAAAGCAACTGGTGATGTAAAAATTGAAGGCATGAATGTAAATCTAAAAGCAACTGCCCAATTTAAAGCCGAAGGCAATGCCGGCGCAGAAATGTCATCGGCAGCAGTGGCGATTGTAAAAGGCAGTATTGTACAGATAAATTAAATTATTTCTATTCCTTTTAATTTAAAAAATCTTTTAAACACATAGAAACATAGTTTTTTATGTCGAAAAAAGAAAGTAAAAGAAACCAGTTTCCACACATAGCTGCAATATGTGCATTTAAATTAGTGAAACGCCTTTTTTAAAGCTGCAGAGAACTATGTTTCTATGTGTTAAATAATTACAGCTAACTTAATAATTATAATTATGGGATTACCGGCCGCAAGAATTAACGATATGCATGTCTGCCCAATGGTAACAGCAACTGTTCCTCATGTTGGCGGACCAATTTTACCGCCAGGCTCGCCTACAGTTTTAATAGGCGGTCAGCCTGCAGCCTGTTTGGGAGATATGATTGTTTGTACAGGTCCGCCGGATAGTATCATTGCGGGTTCCAGTACAGTGCTGATTGGAGGAAAACCAGCAGCACGAATGGGAGATTCAACCGCACATGGAGGCACAATTGTAATAGGATGCCCAACGGTTTTAATAGGTTAATCATGGAAAATAAAGAAGCTTTTTTAGGTACCGGATGGAGTTTTCCGCCAGAGTTCAAAAAGAACAATAAAGCGGTCGTAATGACATCTGACGAGACAGACATTAAAAGCAGTCTGGAGATATTGCTTTCTACCAAAATCGGTGAACGTATTATGCTGCCCAGATATGGCTGTAATATGGATGAACTGCTTTTTGAAACATTAGACAGAACACTCAAAACCTATGTTTCTGAACTTATAAAAACAGCGATTTTATATTACGAACCAAGAATTGATGTTGAAAAAATCGACATCACGCAAAGTGATGATTTAGAAGGAGAATTATTAGTCATAATCGATTACAGAATAAGAAGCACAAACTCAAGAAGCAATCTTGTTTATCCCTTTTACAAAGGAGAAGGCACTAATATTTAAAGTTTATAAGCAATGAGTACCAACAGCCAAATAGACAATGTTATTTTTAAAAGAAATGGAGTCAACCAGGAAGAACGCTTTAGTGATGCACTAGAGCCGGGCAACTTAAAACTTCATGATTTTACTATTGAAGACTGGCTGTTATTTGCGTATAATTTTGCCAAAGAAGTCAACTTTTTCGAGACCGATAACGATAAAACGCCAGAAGGCAATTGGCAGGAATTTTTCAGCTATTTTGGATTTTCAAAAGAGAATCATCCGGATGGCATCCCAAAAAGAACCGAAAAGGAATATGCTGTTTTAAAAGAAAGCATTACTAAAACATTATCAACAGCCAATATCAATCAGGACCTTACTCCTCACCTAACCTTGTTTGTGTGTTTCCTTAAATTATTGGAATTATCCCAAAACAAACTTAATCTCATCACAAAAAAGCATTTAGATTTTTTCTATAAAGACATACTTCAAATTGAAAAACTGCCTGCAAAAGCAGATAAAGTCAATATTATTTTTGAACTGGCAAAAAAAATTGCCGAAGAAAAAATCGCTGCTAACACAGAACTTGACGCAGGAAAAGATCCCGACGGTAAAAAATTAATCTACAAAACCATAGAAGAATTTATTGCCAATAAAGCCAATATAGCCTACCTGAAAAGTGTATATAATGATGTTGATCGAGGCGAAATAAAATACAGCGAAATTGCCAATTCTCTTGACGGAAAAGGAGAACCTTTAAAAGAAGACGCACCTTATTGGTTTCCTTTTGGCTACACCACAGAGGAAAAGAAATACCCGGAATTAAGCGATGCCAAGTTAGGTTTTGCAATAGCTTCAGAATTATTTAATCTTAAAGAAGGAGACAGAAACATTGACATCACCATAACTTTTGATGGAGATTTAAGTTTTCATCATCCATTCGACACAGCTGATCTTTTGGAAAACATCAGCATTTTATATAGTGGAAAAAAAGGATGGATTGGAAATTTTAAACTCAGCACAGCGATTGCTTTTAAAAATGTAAATCAATCTTCAAACATTGGCGGCAATCAATTAAGATTAGTTTTTCAGATATCCAAAGATAATCCGGCAATTGTGAACTACGATCAGAAAATTTTAGGCGAATTTTTCTCGACAGAACTGCCTGTAATTCGGTTTTTGATTAATACGCAAGATCAAAAAGGACATACTCTTTTTAGAGCTTTAGTTACAAAAGCAATAACCGGCATTACGGCAAAAGTTGAAGTAAAGGATGTAAAATCTCTAGTATTAGAAAGTGATACCGGACTGCTTAATGCGGCAAAACCCTTTTTCCCTTTTACAACCCAGCCTGAAAAAAACAGTTCTTTTATAATAAATTATCCTGAAATTTTTTCTAAAAAATGGACAGACGCAGAAATTAACATAAAGTGGAAAAACACGCCGCTGTCTTTTGAAACGCATTATGCTGCCTACAAAAAAAGTTTTCTTGAAACTATCAGTAAAGACATTTTCAATACAGCGATATTCACCCAAATAACAAGTAATGCCAGAATGAATATCAACCAGCCTGAAGATGGAATTGCCAAAAGAACCGCTCCAGAATCAGAACCTGCAATCGCAGCTAATGCTTCAAGAACATTAAACACAGCCGACCCTATTGTTGTAGACGGCTATTTTAAAGCAACATTATCTGTTTTAAACAAAGAAGTTTGGGATGAACAAGATAAAGCGGTCAAATTATTTGTAGATGATGATAAGGATCAGGTATTTGAAACTAAAGTAAATGTAAAAGGCTCCTATGAACTTGGCAAAAGCGGTCCTATCCGATTGACCTTAAATCAATCATTTTTACATTCGTTATTTCCGAAGATCTATACTTTGGCCATACTAAATGTGGCAGAAGATCCGTCAACCCCGATTCCAAATGAACCTTATACACCCGTTGCAGAAAGCATAAGCCTGAATTATTCTGCTGAGGAAACTATTGATTTTAAGGTTTCTGCCTACGAATCTAACCGAATAAAATTGTTTCATGAAGCTCCTTTTGGCCAGCGCGAAGAGCATTCTTATTTGAAACAGCAAGCCATCAATAAAGAAATTTTAGAAGCTGCACCAATTACCAATTGTCTGGTTCCGGATTATTGCGATGGAGGCGAATTTTATATCGGACTTCAGGATGCCGAAACATTACAGCAAATTTCACTATTATTTCAAATATTAGAAGGAAGCGAAAACACCAAAGTGCCCACTTTTATAGGAAAACAAAAAGTTGAATGGTACATATTATGCGATAATTACTGGAAAAATCTGGATAAGGATATTTTGGTAAATGGCATCGATAACTTTTTAAAATCAGGTATCGTAAAATTTGGCATTCCAAAACAGGCAACAAATGACAATACGCTGTTTCCGGCTAATACCATTTGGGTAAAAGCAAAAATGCACAAAAAATACGATGCCGTCTGCAAAGTTATCGATGTAAAAACTCAGGTTGTTACCGCCCAGTTTTTTGACAACAACAATAATTTAGCACATTTAGACAGCACATTACCTGCCAAAACAATATCAAAATTAATTACCAGAGTACCGCAGATTAAAAGCGTCGAACAGCCTTTTAATTCGTTTGACGGAAAACCATTAGAGTCAGATCCCTCCTATTATCTGCGTGTAAGCGAACGCCTGCGCCACAAAAACAGAGCAATAACACTTTGGGATTATGAACATCTTATTTTACAGGAATTTCCAAATGTTTTTAGAGTAAAATGCCTTAACCATACTTTTATTTCGGGTACAGAAACTTCGTTTTTATCTCCGGGAAAAGTAACGCTGGTTGTAATTCAGGACATTGTAGACAAAAATGTATTTGATATTTATGAGCCAAGAGTAAGCACCGCTGTGTTGAACAGCATTGAGAATTTTATTAATTCTAAAAACTCCATGCAGGTATCTGCAAAAGTAATTAACCCCGATTATGAAAAAGTGATCATAAAACTGAATGTAAAGTTTTATCCGCAATACGATGAGAATTTTTATAAAAAGCAGCTCAACGAAGATCTTATAAAATTTTTATCGCCCTGGGCATTTGATACCTCTAAACAAATCATATTTGGAGTCGAACTGCAGCGCAGTATTGTTATCGAATATATCGAAAATTTATATTACGTAGATTTCTTATCCACGCTTGAAATGGCAATCTATATCGATAAAAAAACAGATAAGGAACATCCAAAAGTCCTAGACGATACAGAAAACAATGATGCCAATGTACCTCTTTTAGATTTTCAAACTACACTGTCACCATCAAGTCCAAAAAACATTTTAGTCTCTGTTAAAAACCATATTATCAGTACCAAAATAGACACTTGCAAAAAAATAACTCAAGAAGAACCTGAAAAATGCCGCTACTAGACCAACATATCACCATTCCTAAAAAATCAGCATCAGAGGACGATTTGGATTTCTTTTATCTAAGAAAAAAAGGAATCGAATATATCGAGTCTTTTGGCAGTAAATTCTGGACTGATTTTAACGAGCACGATCCGGGTATTACGATGCTGGAGATGCTTTGCTACGCCATTTCTGATCTTGGCATGAGACTCAATCTTCCGATAGAAAATATATTAGCGTCTGATGACAGCGATAAAGGCATTCCAAAACAATTTTTTAAAGCTTCAGAAGTATTGTCATCAAGTCCTGTTACACAAAATGATTACCGAAAACTATTTATAGACATAAAAGGCGTTCGAAACTGCTGGCTTGCCAAACATGAGAAAACAGTTTATGTGGACTGCAAAAAAAATCAGCTTTCTTATGACATTAAGGATTATCAAAATCTGCCGGGAAATCTAAGAAAATCTTTTGACATCAACGGCTTATATGATCTTTATGTAGATTTTGAAAGCTCAAAACCTTCAGAAATAGAAGCTGTTAAAGAAAAAATAAGAAAGCAGTATCATGCAAACAGAAACCTTTGTGAAGATCTTGTCGATATCAAAAAAGTAGTAGACTACCCTATAAAAATATGTGCCGATATCGAAGTTGATACAGAAGCCGATGAAGAACTGGTTCATGCCAATGTCATTCATGCTCTCGAAAGCTACTTATCGACAACCGTCAATTTTTATTCTCTCAAACAAATGATTGACAAAGGATATTCAACTTTGGAAATCTTCGACGGTCCATCTTTAGAAAATGGTTTTATTGATACAGAAGAACTCCTTACAGCCGATTTGAGAAACGAAGTGCGCCTCTCAGATATTATGAGAATAATAATGTCGGTGCCGGATGTAATTTTAATTAAAGATATTTCTTTAGGAAATTGCGGCGGTGATGATTTGGAAAACAAATGGCTTATCTGTCTTGCCCCTTACCAGAAACCCGTTATTTGTGCTAAAAGTGTTTTCAATTACAACAAAGGATTACTGCCTTTGAATATCAATCAGGCTCAGGTAAAAATTTATTTAGATGCCATAAAAGCCGAAAAAGACAAAGCTACAACCAACGCCAGTCAGGATAAAGAATTAGATGTGCCAAATGGCGAATATCTTAACACCGATTTTTATACCACCATACAAAATGATTTTCCTGAAACTTATGGTATTGGCGAAGTTGGACTTCCTTCCAGAGCATCTGTTGAACGCAAATCGAAAGCAAAACAATTAAAAGGATATCTTTTATTTTTTGACCAGATATTAGGAAGTTATTTTAAACAACTGGGTCAGATAAGCGAATTGCTTTCGGTAAGCGGAAATTTAACCCGAACCCTTTTTACTCAGGTTGTCAAAGACATTGAAGGAGCTGATGACATTGTAAACGGATATGAAAATTACACGGATGACAGCATTACAGAACTGCTTTTTGACCAGCAGGATAATACTATTGAACGAAGAAATAAAATTTTAGACCATCTTTTGTCCCGCTTTGCCGAAAATTTCTCAGAATACGTATTTGTCAATAAAACCATTTACGGCAATACTACAGATCAGGTAGTACTGCGTGACAAAGAAAACTTTTTGAAAGATTATAAAGTAGTAAGCAAAGAGCGTGGCAATGCCTTTGATTATTACAAACAGCCCACTGCTAATTTATGGAATACCAATAATGTTTCGGGAGCAGAAAAAAGGATTTCGAGATTGATTGGTATTCGAAATTACAACCGCAGGAATCTTTCTAATTCGTTTGTCGAAATGTACAATTTTATTGATTCAGATAATCAATCAGTTTATAGATGGCGTATTCTGGATACTCATAATGAAATTGTGCTTTCTTCAACAGCTGAATACTTTGACACTTCTGCTGCAAATAAAGAGCTTTATTTTGCTGTATTACAGATTATTCAGACTCGCGAATACAAAATAAAAGAAGCTTTTAAAAACGGCACAATACAAGATTTGTCCATTATCGACAATATTTTAATACAGCAGTCAGATGCCGGAAAATATTCTTATGACATTATAAATCCGGCAATTAATGACAAGAAAAATCCAGACCGCATTATTGCCCGCAGATTTGAATATTATACTAATCTGGCGGATTTAGAAAAATCAATTCTGGACTTAATTCAGTTCATGAAAGAAGATTTTACCGAAGAAGGAATGTTTTTGGTAGAGCACATGATGCTTCGCCCGGATGTAAACCAGATAACCGTAAATCCAGATACCTTCATGCCAATCTGCGCCGATGAGTGCGGTGATTGCGAACCGATAGATCCTTACTCCTATCGCGTGAGCGTAGTACTGCCGGGATATACACTGCGATTTGCCAACACCGATTTTAGAAATTATATAGAAAAAATAATTAAAGAAGAATTACCGGCTCACGTTCTGGCAAAAATATGCTGGATTGGCTACAGGGAAAAGGATGTAAAAGATCCCGCAGAAAACCAGCTTATTCAATTTGAAAAAACCTATAAAGACTATTTATTCGCCAAAACAAATTTGAATCAGGAACAGCCGGAACCGCAATTAATCAGCTTTATAAAAGCATTAACCAGTCTGGATAATGTTTACCCAACAGGACGACTATTTGACTGCAGTGATGAAAACGAGCGATTGTCAGATAAAATTATACTAGGAAAAACAAATTTAGGATCACTATAAAAACTATTGCCATGTCAGCAAAACTTTCAACAATAACAACACAATACCGTAGATTTACAAAAAATCAGGTACTTACAGAAGGAAACCTTAATGAGGTTGTAGATTTTTTTGACGACCAGGACCGCCTGTCCCGCATTTACCTGAGCGGCGTTGGTATAGTTTGCGGACTTTATCCCGCTTATAATGAGTCTCAAAAAACAATTACAATAACGCAGGGAACTGGTATAACTACTGATGGTGATCTTTTTAAATTATATCAGGCAGATGTATTAGGAAACAAAAAAATCGATTTTGATTCCAAAACCTATACGCACTGCAAAATCTATGATAATACAAAAGCGGCTTATAAACCCTTTTTTTGTGATGGATCAAACAAACAACTGCCTCTTTTTGAGCTATTGACAGAAGAACAGCAAAAAAAAGAAAAAGACCCTTATTTTGCTTTAGCAGAATTTAACACAAATACAAAATTTGAGTTTAAAGAAGCCGTAGTTCTTTTGTATCTGGAGTCGTATGAAAAAGAATCTGACCTTTGCGTGAGTCTTTCTTGTGACAACCAAGGATTGGAAATTGTGGGCAATTATAAAGTTTTAATTGTCAGTAAAGCCGTTGCCGCACAAATAATGAGTCATGACAGCATGATTGGCAAAACCAATTATGTCAATTTGTATCATACATTACCAGACATAAAATCAAACAGAATTGTACTAAAAAAAGAAGATTTTGCTCATCTTGAAGCAATAAAACAAAATTTTACCAAAGGAATTTTCAAAAACAATGTTGTAAAGAACTTGCAGGATGGTTACAATAAGCTGTTAACAGGTTTAAATATGCCTCTGGTTCTGGATGCTGTTCAAAAAAAGATATCTGAGCTGTTTAATTTTGAAGGAGGCCCCGTGCTTCCGCCCGATTTTCAATATCGATATGATCTGCTTAACGATCTGGTTGATACTTACAACGAAACCAAAGCACTTTTACTCAACATAAACGATAGTTATTGTTCACCTGATATTAATGCTTTTCCAAAACATTTAATCCTGGGCGAATTAATAAAAACAGAACCTTGTTTTGAATTTCGTCATGATTTTTACAAATCATCGCTGCTTACAGAAGGAAACGGTAGCACTTGTAATGACTGTTTTGCAGATGATAAAAATTCAGAAGAAAAAGACGTAAAAGATGAAATACAAATATGTTATGGTGAAAACACAGCCAGACAAAGAATGTACAGTCTTATTTTGCGAACTGCTGAATTATTAGAAAACTACAATCCAGTATATGATTTTATAAAAATTACACCTTCTCTGCAAATGGGCAAATTGGGCAAAAAAGCCATTCCGTTTTACAACAATGTAAACGACTCGCTTATTAAAGCTTGGGATTTTGATAAAACCATTTTAGGATTACAAAGAAACAATGTTAGTTACCACGATGATTTATTAAATACTAAAAAACCGCTCGAAATACATCTTGACAGTGACTTTTATAGAATTGAAGGTCATCAGGGACGCAACTACAAAGAAGCACTAAAAGCGATTCAGCAGATTAGATTAGATAACGGTCTCGGATTCAACATAATGATTCTGGCTGTAAATGCTAATGAACTGGATAAAACCATTCAAAATTTCACCCAGTATTACCTCAACAAAAACCACGGTTACGAGCATAAAGCAGGCGTAGTTCCCGGCGGCACTTTCATTATGATTTATCTGGAAGAAAAAGTACCGTATTATTACTATTATAACACCCGAAGACCTTCTTTAACGGGAGACTTTGAAAAATTTGCTGAAGGCATCCCGATTTTAAATCCAATTGTTGCCGATTTTTCACTGCCGTATCTATGCTGTGATGAAAACAATATTGGACTTACTTTACCTGTAGATAAAATTTGTTTTGACAGCAAAACACCTCCTCTGCCGTTTAAAGTATCTCCAGCTGGAGGATTTGTAAAAGCTAATGTCAGACCAGATCAAAACGGAGGAATAGCTGTAAATGAATTGGGAGTACTTGTTTTTGATCCAAATTTAGTCAGCAAAGAGTTAATTGGTCAAACGATAACCTTTACCGTTAACAATTTTGATACTGACTGTAAGATAACCATTTTCGAAAAACCAAAATTCGATTTTATCGCAGTTCCTTTAAAACCTTCTGGAATCAGCGAAACCGAAGTTACTTTTACCGTAACAGGAGACAATCTTGCAGGTAATAAATTTACCTGGAATTTTGGAGACAAAACCGATCCTGTTACTGACGACAAGACCGAAATAAAACACATTTACAAATACAATGGTGAATCGCAAAAGAAATTCACATTTGATGTTACGCTGAATGCCGATAATGGTAACTGCGGTTTTCAGGTTACTCATCCTGTGAGTTTTGAAATTGAAGATCCAAAAGTACTTATAGATGGTAAATTAACAAACAGAATATCTTTTTGCAGAAACGAAAAACCGGTTGTACTTACTCTTGAACCAAATATAAAAGGGGCTGTTATTTCCGGCGATGGTGTTACAATAACAAAAGGAGGAATAGTTCGGTTTAATCCAGCCGATGTACCTCCGGGTGCTGCAAGCGTAAACATTCTTATAGACGGCAAACCATCTAATCTTATAATTACACTTTTAGACCTTCCTACTGCAAGTTTTACTTTCAATATAGATGCGGCAGGAATTCTAACCTTAATCAACAACTCGATAAATGCAGCAACTTATACTTGGGATATCAATAAGGAAATAATAAAAACAGATAAAAAAGATCCAATCACAAGACCAATTGCTTTATTTAATGAATCTTCCATTTCTGTTTTACTAACTGCGGAAGGCAAATGCGGCTCCGTAAACGATGGTCCAAGACTAATTGAGATTAAAAAACCAGTTGAAGTAAATGCATGTCTTGAAAGTGCAGGACAATTTGTTAAAAGTTCAATTGAAACCATTTCTAATTTAAAAGAAATTTCTGCTTTAAATAAGTTCAGCAGACAAACTAACAGCTTCATTACTGAAACCGAAAACAGATTTATACAAGTTCAAAATGACCTTGAAAGCTACATCAGCGGTACCTTAAATGATAAATTACCTGAATTATTTACACAGGAATATTTCAACTTTATATCGACAGTTACTGCCTCTGCTGTAAGAGCGCAGAACGCTGAGCAGATTACTGCGGTACAAAAACTTATATCGCTGAATACTTCCTTGTTTTATACTATTTTGAGATGTCAGGATGCAAAAACGCTTAAAGCATTTGAAGAACAAATTACGCGAACATCATCTCTATTTACCAATTTATTTAAAAGTTTTCTAGAAATAAAATTCAACACAGATACAGACGGATCATTGAAAAAGTTCTTGTCCGGCATGACAAAAGTATTTGCAAAAATTGATTTTATCCTGTCAAACTTAAACATACAAATAGAAAACCTTACCGCTGGTGCTTAGTTCAAATAAACATATTATCAATAAAGTTTTCCTTGAGATAAATACCAATTCTAAAGAAAAAGGATATTATCTCAAGGACAATATTGATGTGTTTTTACAAAAGGAAATATTCTCGATTTTAGAAAATTACTTTAATGAACTGGATTTAAAAAATCCTTCACACAGCATACAATTAGACAAACTCAACCTTGATATTGCCATAAATCAAAATTTGGATTTTAAAGATTTCAAAGAACAGATTCTTAAAAAAATCAGCAGACAAGTCGAAGAAGTTTTTGAAAAAGAAGAAAAAAATATTGAAGGCTATAAACGCATCAACCCGCAGGAAAAAGAAATAGAAGGCTTTTTTCATTTTCTGGAAACAGGTACAAATCCTTGGTGGATAACTTTAAATAATGATTTTAAAATAATTGATAATAAAACATTTAACGAAATCCTGAATAATAAAAATTTCTCTTTTAAATGGGCAAATGCAATGCAGAAACCAATTGCAAGAACAAGGTTCATCAAACAATTTAGTGACAGCCAAATTGTAACCATTATTAAAAAAGGAATTGTACTTAAAAAAAATAGTGCCGGGAATAGTGCCAAAATAATCAGGATTGAAGCGATAAAAAAACAGATTGAAACAAGTATTTCAAAAAATCAATTGATTCCGAATCAAAGATTTTTAATGTGGGAAATAGTTGTTTTAAATCTTTTGGAAACAAACCATACAACTGTAAAACAAAAGCTTTCCAGATTAATTCAAAGTGTATTTGAATTTCATAAAAAAGACAGCTTTTTAGAATACAAAGCGCTTTTTCTAAAAGAAATTGAAAATCAGACAGAAAACCAAAACGAATTGGAATTACTGGCTGATCTTGATGCTGTTGTTTTGATTATCGAAAAAAAACTAGACAAAGTCATTTTAAAAGAAAAAGAAACAGGAATACAAACTTCCACAAAAAACCAAACATCAATAAAACCTGAGAAAGAAATAGAAAATAAGGCAGAAATAGAAAAAGGGAAAATTGAGGAAAAAACAACGTCTGATCCTGATTTGATTGTATTGAAAGATAAAGATACGCCCGTTAACAATGGCAATAAAGATATCGAACCCTTATCAAATCAATCAAAAGAAAAAACACCAAATAACCACGAAGAAGTAATCGATAAAAAAGAATCTTCTTTTGAAAAAGAAAAAGGCAGAAACGAACAAATAGCAGACAAAGCTATTAGCGAATTATATGTCGACAATGCGGGTTTAGTATTAATTCATCCCTTTTTGAAATCTCTTTTTGAAAATTGTAAACTGCTCAATAAAGACAATACTATCAATAATCCTGAAACTGCCGCACACCTATTGCACTATACAGCCACAGGAAAAGAACAGGATTATGAAAACGCTATGGTCTTCGAAAAGTTTTTATGCAATATTACAATAAACGAGTCTATTGAAAGAAACATTGTACTCTCTGAAGAAATGAAAAAAGAAGCTGCTGCAATGCTGGAAGCCGTTTTGAGCAATTGGGATGTAATGAAAACATCATCGGCAGAATTGCTTCAAAACGAATTTTTACAGCGTCCCGGAAAACTGAACAGTAATGGAGACGAAAGCCCTGTAATAACTATGGAGCGAAAAACACAAGATGTTTTATTAGACAAATTAAGCTGGAATTTGAGCATCATAAAATTGGCTTGGAAAAAACGAATCATATATGTTAACTGGTAAAAATTGAAAACATGAATATTGAAAACACCTCTTTTTTAGAATACGATAAAAAAAACATTCGCAGCTTTCAGCAAATGGCGTTAGAATTTTTATTCAATAATGTAAACATGTCAAAAGTAGTCTTTTGCGGAGGTGTTGCAGACTATCTCAATCTTCGCGAATATTATGACATTACCATTAATGATATAGATCTGATTTTTGAAAACGAACTGGATTTACAGCCCATGATCAGCAAATTGGAAACAAAAAAATATCTCTCCAAATACTATAAAACAAAAAATGGCGAAGCGTTAGTGCATATTTTCAGAGTTGGAGAAAATTCAATTAATATAGACAGTTTTCCAAGGGATTTTTCCAATTCAACCTATATACAATCACCTTTACTGGGTAAAATGGTCTGGCATACCTCGTTTGAAGAAAGTAAAAAAAACCATAATACCGAAATACATCTCAACACCTCAGAAGTTAAGGGTGTCGATTATCAATGGAGACGACTGTACAAACACAGCCGAAAAGCTTCTTTGTACAACAATGTGACTTTTCTGGAAGAGAAAAACTTAATTCATACAATTAAAAAAAATATTTTATGAAGGAAGAGCCTAGAATAATTTACAGCTTAGATGCATTTCCTATCAGCAATAATAGATGGAACGAAGGCAATAAATTTAAAGAAACGATTTATTCTACAGCTCTAAGCATATTATACAGCCACTTATGGTATAAGGATATTGAACTTTATGCTGACGAGACTGCATATAAGTTTTTGTATATGCTTCCGTGCAGGGTGACTAAAATCAGCAGCAACGAAGACTCTGTAATTTGGATGAAATCGAAGATTGATGTTATGGAAAAACAAACAAAACCTTTTATTCACCTTGATAATGATGCCTTTATAAAAAAGAAAATAAACTTTGATTTTGATAAAGTGATTGTTGAACAAAATGATTACGAACTGTACAGTATGTATCAATATCGTCTGGATTTTTTTAATCAATACACTCAGGATTTAGATTATTGGAAACCAGATCTGGGATATGCATTTAATTGCGGCGTATTAGGTTTTAGAGACTTAGAACTTCGGGACGAGTTTTTAAAAGCCTACTATGCTTTAGAGGAAATTTTTATTAAAAATAATAATCCGGGAATAACAAGAATAGAACCCTGTATTGTTTTAGAGCAATATAATCTGGCCGCATTGTTACATCATAAAAATATTAAACCAACATTACTGCTCTGGAAAAAAAACTTATTCGAAAACAGCCAGCTTGCAGACAGAATTGGCTACACACACATTGCCGGTCAAAAAAAATACCGGATAGACATTGTTCAGGAAATAGAAAACAGGCTTTTTAAACTGTTTCCGTATTGGTACAAAGAAGTAAAAAGTGCTTTAGAAAAAGAAGGCATCGCTTAAAAAACTATAAAAAGCTATATATGAAACAACGACACAAGATGATTTACAGCCTTGATGTGCTTCCTATAATGAATAACAGATGGAATATGGGAGACAAACTAAAGGAAACAATCTACATGACGGCTCTAAGTATTTTATACAGCCATTTGTGGTATGATGAAATTGAACTTTATGTAGATGAAATAGGTTTTAAATTCCTGTATATGCTTCCTTGTGCTGTTACCAAAGTTCAAAATGAGAATAAAATTGAGCTTTGGATGAAGTCTAAAATTAATGCTATGGAACTGCAGACAAAACCATTTGTTCATATAGACACGGACATATTTATCAGGAAAAAAATAGATTTTAGTTTTGATGATGTAATAGTAGAACGCAGGGAAGATACTTATGAAATGCATTACAGGAAACAGGTAGAATTATTTACCAGATACACCAATAAATTACCTTATTGGAATACCAATTTAGGCTATTCCTATAACTGCGGCATATTTGGTTTTAATGATCTCAGGCTCCGCGATGAATTTATAAAAAGCTATTATGATTTGGAGAAAATTTACTTAGAAAACCGGCAAAGCTTTTCTGTATTGAAACAAGAAGGTTATGAAACCTGCATTTTAATAGAACAATATACTCTTGCCTCACTCTTGAATTATAAAAACAATAATCCTACAATCCTATTGAAAGGAGAAAATATAAGAGAGCAGGGAAAATATGCAGATACTATTGGGTATTCTCATTTTTTTGGAATGAAAAAATATGACAAATATGTTGTTGACGAGATTGAACTTCGGCTCTTTAAAATATTTCCGTATTGGTACAGGCAAATAAAAAATGCATTAGAGAAAGAAGGTATTGTGGCGAGTAATGCACAGTTTGTTTAGTGAAACAAATTAGTAATCCAAAATGGTAAAAATGACTAATCATGAGAGAATTTGAACAAAAAAAAGCAGTTAATCACTCTCCTTCTACTTTTTTTGGACCAAAAGTTCAAAAAAAGCTGACCACAGGCACTGTTGGAGACAAATACGAAACTGAAGCAGATAATGTTGCAGACAAAGTAGTTAACAAACGTAATACAGGAGGTTTACTGCAATCTAAAAGTGAAAACGCTGTACAGCAAAAACCTATTTCAGAAACCATTTCAACGGTTCAAAAACAAGATTTAGCACAAGAAAAGCCTCTGCAAAAAAAGGGCAAAGAAAAAGAAGAAGATAAAAAAGTGCAAAAGAAATCGGATAAGGAAGAAGATAAAAAGGTACAGAAAAAAGGAGAAAAAGAGGAAGACAAAAAGGTACAAAAGAAATCCGATAAGGAAGAAGATAAAAAAGTACAGAAAAAGGGAGAAAAAGAAGAAGACAAGAAAGTGCAGAAAAAATGTGCCGATTGCGAAAACGAAGACAAAAAGGTTCAGAAGAAAGAAGAAAAAAAAGACGAAAAACCAGTTCAGGCAAAGTTTAAGGAATCAAAATCAGTAAATGAAGGAGTCGAAAATACTCTCAACAGCTCAAAAGGCGGCGGCAGTGCTATGGACAAAAACACAAAGCAGGAAATGGAATCTGGTTTTGGTGCCGATTTCAGCGATGTAAACATCCACACAGACAGCAAAGCTGTACAAATGAGCGAACAGCTGGGCGCACAGGCTTTTACACACGGCAGCGATGTTTATTTCAATAAAGGAAAATACAACCCGGAGTCTAAAGAAGGTAAACATTTGCTTGCGCATGAACTTACACATACAATACAGCAAACAGGAAGTAAAGCCCAAAATAATGTTCAAAAAAAGGACATGCTTCAATTATCTACAATGCCCTGGAACATAAGCCGATGGACAACTCAGGTAAGAGAGTCTAATAATTTTACTGTTAGTAATGGCGGAACGGTTACAGTAACATCAAATTTAGCTTGGGATGGTCCGCCAAGATGCAGGGATATTGCCAGCACAATAGAAGTAAATATATATAGAAAAAGATTTTTGATAGACAGCAAAGAACATAGCGCCTCAATTTCATTATCCGGAGGAAGTACTTCGGTTTCTAATTTAACTGATGGCACTTATTATGTAGAAATTGTCTTAAGCGGATATAATGGCGATCCAACACATTGCAGTTTAGCAGGAAGAGTTGACATTGATGCAACCTGATAACGAAATGATTTTCTATAAAATATAATAATCAAATATGCCAGTTTTAACCAAAAAAACGAATACGAATCCTTCGCACTCCTCGTCACACCATGACAAGGGGAAGGAATCTTTTTTTGGCATTCAGGCAAAATTGAATATAGGAAAATCTAACGATAAATTTGAAATTGAAGCCGATAGAGTTGCTGACCAGGTAGCTGCCAATAAACAAACGGCAAAAACTGAATCTTTCTTTTCGCCGTCGCCCGTAATGCAAAAGAAATTAGCGCGCGATGTTCAAAAACAAGAAGAGCAAAATAAAGACGTACAGCAAAAAACCGCAGCCCAAACCATAACACCCGTTGTACAGTTAAAAGAGGATTTAATACAAAACAAACTCGATTCCAGAACAACAGAAAAACGAGAAACCAATCCGGTTTTTTCTGCCTCAAAAACGTTAATTCAGCATAAGCTGGAAGAAAAAATTCAGAAAAAAGAGGAAAAAATTCAGAATAAGACAGAAGTCAAAAAAACAGAAACTGCCTCAAAAAACATAATTTCACCCAAACCTTTAATTCAAAATAAAGGAGAAGAAGAAAATCTACAAAAGAAAAAAGAAGAAGAAAAACAAGCCAAAGACGATGAAAAGCAGCTGCAAAAAAGTCCTTCCGGGGATGCAAGCCCTAGTGATAATTCTAATTTAGAATCCAAATTAAACAGCAGTAAAGGCGGAGGCTCTCCTCTATCCGGAAAAGTAAAAACCGAAATGGAATCAGGCATCGGAGCTGATTTCAGCAATGTCCGTATTCACAATGATTCTAATGCTGTTCAAATGAACAAACAATTAGGTGCGCAGGCTTTTGCAACAGGAAACAATATTTATTTTAACGAAGGAAAATACAATCCAAATTCAAAAGACGGCAAGCATTTACTCGCCCATGAATTAACACATACTGTACAGCAGGGAGCTGCAATTAGAAAAAAACCGGAACCAGTCTCCCCTGCTCCCGAAATGATTCAGGGATCATTATTGTCCTTTGCGATTCCTGATTTTATAAAAGACAACGTTAGACATGTTCCCGGTTATACACTGCTTACAGTTGTAGCGGGTTATGATCCTTTGAATGACGTAAATGTCGAAAGAAATGCCGTCAATCTTATTGAAGGATTTATGGGATTGATTCCTTTTGGAACAGCCATATTTGATAAATTACAGGAATATGGTATTATTGATCGTGTTTTTGACTGGGTCAACAGTCGTTTGAGTGAACTAGGGCTAAGTATGGATGCGTTACTCCAACTGGTTAAGGATGCTTGGGACGAATCTTCAGTTTCAACTTTTATAGATGTTGTTAGAACCAAATTTAATGACTTGGTAAATCGGGTAACTACTTTCGCATCTTCACTTGTTGATCAAATCATAACCTGGATAAAAGAAGCATTGATTGAAGTTGCAGAACCATTATTGGCCGAAAACAAAGCCTATTCACTTCTCAAAAAAATAATCAAATACGATCCCCTGCGTGACAAAGAAGTTACTGCCACAACTGTAGAAATATTAGAAGATTTCTTATTGCTGATAGACAAGCAGACTGAGCTTGAGCAAATGCGCGAAAAAGGCACGCTGCAAAAAACGGCCGACTGGCTTGATACGCAAGTTGGAACTTTCAATTCACTATTAGGTGAACTCCGCGGACTCATAACTACAGCCTGGAATGCTATTCAGCCTTCGAATCTTGCCAATATCAGCGATAACCTTTCGGCACTTGCTGTTCAGGCTGGAGGATTTTTACAAAGAGTTTGGGATTTTGCTTCGGGCGTAGCATTAAAAGTTTTAGAACTTGTTAAGGATTCACTATTAGGATGGCTTTCTGATCAGGCCAAAACGGTAAGAGGTTATTCGCTTGTTAAAGTAATCATCGGAAAAGATCCTTTTACACAAGAAGTCGTACCCCGCACTGTACCCAATATGATAAAAGGCTTTATGAGCCTTATGGATGGCGGTGAAGAACAATATGCACAAATGGTTGAATCTGGCGCAATAGCCAGAATTACAGGCGAAATTGAAGCCGCAGTAGCGACACTCAACATGACGCCGCAATCTATCATACAGCTCTTTACTGATATTTGGGATTCTATGACTATTGATGACCTCATTCATCCGATAGATGCGTTCATGAGAATCATTGAGAAATTTGGAGAACCTATAGGCCGACTAATTGCTTTTGTGGCAGAAATTGTTCGAATCGTAATTATGGCCATTCTCGAAATCATGAATTTCCCATTCGATCTTATAGGAAACATCATTACTAGAGCCTTAGAAGCAATTGATGACATTAAGAAAGATCCAATTGGTTTCTTGAAAAATATACTGCGAGCGCTTAAACAAGGATTTGTACAGTTCTTTGACAATATTGTTACGCATTTAATAAATGGTGTAACCGGCTGGTTAATGAGCGAGTTGAAAGATGCCAATATTCCGGTGCTGACTGATTTCTCTTTAAAAGGTGTTATTGCCTGGATTATGGAAGTGCTGAATATCTCGATGGAAAAAATCTGGGAAAAACTAGCCGCACATCCGCGCATTGGCCCGGCAAGAGTAGCCAGAATCCGCAGTATGATTAATACACTCGAAGGTATCTGGACATTCATTAAAGATGTACAGGAACGCGGTATGGCTGCCATTTGGGACAAAATACAAGAACAGCTTAGCAATTTATGGAATACCGTTCTCGATGCCGTGAAAAACTTTGTCATGGAACGTATTGTGAATAGAATTACTGCCAGACTTTTAAGCATGTTAGACCCAACGGGAATTATGGCCGTGATAAACGGTGCTATGGCGTTTTTTAATGCGATACAAAGTTTTATCAAATACCTGCGTGAAATGCTGGAAGTTGTCAACTCGTTTGTCAATGGTGTAGCCGATCTTGCAAGAGGCAATGTCGCCACAGCCGCAGATTATCTGGAAAGAACCATGGGACAAGCCATGCCTGTCGTAATAGGTTTCTTGGCAAATCAGGTTGGTTTAACTGGTATTGGGGCAAGAATTGGCGAAATGCTTATTGCTGTTCGTCAAATGGTTGATGAGGCACTGACTTGGTTAGTGAATAAAGCAGTTGATACTGGAATGGCATTGTTAGACAGGGTTATGGCAATGGGTGCAAGTGCGAGAGATGCTATTTTTGGCTGGTTAGGATTCAACACACCTGTTACATTTTCTAACGGAGAAAACCACACTATCAAAATCGAAGAGCAAAATGGACAGAGAGTAATAAACATATACAGCCAAAGACAGCGTTTAGAAGATTTTTTAAACACTAAACAGACAGAAACTCAAACTACTCCAGACAGCCCTGAAAAAACTGAAAAATTAACTAAAATTTCAAATGCAAGACAAAATTATAACGCGGCAAATGTTATTGTTGGCCAGCTTTATGCACTTGAAAATGCAACACCGCCAACACCAGCAGCAACAAAACAAGCTAAAGAGCGTGAATTAAGGGATAAATTAAAATTGATTAAAGATGATTTACAATCGTTAGGACTTGCACCAGGCCAAAATGCAATTACAACCCATTTTCAAGTAGCATCATCATCAAATGGAAGACCAACCCTTGTTAAAGCTGATCCTTTAACCACTCTTCCTGGTAATACTGTAGGATCAGCACCTGGACGTGGAGCAAATTTCCCTCCAGGCTGGGACCAGTTAACTTTATTAGACAGAGCTTCACTAATTGATATTCGCAGCTGGAATAGAATGCATCTTATTGCAGATAGATTACATGGCCCAGGAAATGATCCAAATAATCTTGTTCCAGCAGATAATTCTGTTAACACTCCTGTCGCACAAATTGAACAAAGAGCATTAAACAAATTAAGAGATCCAGCAAACGCTGACAAAGTATTGAAATACGAAACCAAAGTTGATTATCATCCTGCACCTATGCAAAATTTCCCAAGCAGTATAACTATTGAATGGCAGCAATGCAGCGTTACGCCAGCAGGACAAACAACACCTATCGGATCTGTTGACAGATGGCTGTCAGGGCCAATAAACCCACCTCCTTCACTAACTGGCTCTAGCTCATCCGGACCAGCAATTTTAAATTTACGTAGTGCTTCTATAACTGAATTTACTGAAATATTTGGAAGAGGAATAGGTAGAAGACTACAACTAGCATATTCGAGAAGATTTTTAAGTAATTTACCTTACAGTCAATCCTCACTCAATGCTGTTTATGGAACTTTAGCCACAGAAGGAACAAATTCAATGCGTTATTCTAGTGATGCCGCAATCTCAGACTTTGCTTTACTTACAAGCAAAAATGGAACAACAATAACTATAGGAACAACAACATATACAATTCAAATTTAGAATTTATGGAAAGTAAAAATTATTTCTTAGCAATTTCTGGTTTAATCAATGAACTCATTTTAAACAAGAATATAAATATTACTAAGTATTCAATAAAATCAGGTTATCCTGAACATTATATTAAATTTTTAGAAGAAGAAAATAATGTAATCATCGCAGACCCAATAAAGGCATTTTACAATAAGATTGGAAGTGTAGAAATACAATGGGATTCTGCAAATGGAGATTTAGATTTATTTGGTGAAATCAATATTGTTGACATTGACCAATTTTTAAACCTAAAAAACTATCAAGAGTATTGGATGAGGCGCTTTAATGAAAGTAATGATGAAGAACAAAACAAGTTTATGCTGATGGCCAAACCCTTTGATTATTTTAATTCTGATGAAACAGAAATTGCATTTTTTAAACAAACTGATAATCAAATCAAAGATAAGTTATATTATTTTAAATCCGGATATGGCTATAGTAATTTAAATTTATCAATAGATGAATACTTCGATAAAATAATAGAAACCAAAGGTTTAACAAAATGGCAAGAACTTTTTTTGATAGGTAAGTTTGAAGAAATTCAAAATTCAGTTAAAATGATTTTTAATAAAGACAATTAAAAAAAGAAATATGATTTCATGAACGAAAAAGTAATGCAGTAACTTCTAAAAACTTTAATCATGCAAAAAACATTCTACCAAAAAGAACTGCTTATTAAAGCGGTACAACAAAGAAAAGGAGCAAATAATAACAAGAAAGACGTTGAAAAAATTCAGTCCTGGCTTAATTTATTTGCTATGCAGAATCCAAACTCTGGAACTGCAACCGATATTGATGGCGATTTTGGTCCGGCAACAGAAAAAGCAGTATTGAATTTTCAAAAAGTCAATGGTCTGCCTCAAACCGGAAATGTAGATCAAAACCTGTTTGATAAACTCGTGTCGCCTCTCAAAAAAGCTTTTGAAAGTCCAATATCCGGAAACAATCTGAGGGAATTAATTCTAAATACAGCACAAAATCATCTTAAAAATCATCCTTTTGAACTTGTCATAAATAACCAAAGTAATACGGGGCCATGGGTTCGAAGTTATATGGATGGAAATGAAGGAACAGAATGGTTTTGGTGTATGGGTTTTGTTCAGGCCATTATCGATCAGGCGGTATCTATTCAGGGAAAAAACTTTAAAATTCTAATGCCGTTAACTTACAGCTGTGATACTGTGGGCACAACTGGTCTTCAGAAAAAGATACTGACCCGTTATCAAACTGCCAGAACCAATTCGGCTTTGATAAAACCAGGAGATATATTTCTTCTTCAAAAAACACCAAACGACTGGATTCACACCGGAATTGTAACTGCTGTTCATGCTGATACCATAGAAACTATTGAAGGCAACACCAATGCCGGCGGTTCTAATAATGGAAATGCTGTCATGAACAAAATCAGAAATTATAAACAATCAAAACTTGATTTTTTTTCAATCGAATCATTAGTATAGAAAGATGGAAAATGTATTTACCTATATCAAAAACCAATTCGTATTTCAGCTTGATACTCTTTTTCAGGTCGAAAATCCAATGGAAAAACCTGTTTTAAATCAAATTGATTCAAATGGTTTTATTGACGAATTTATTATCGAAAATAATCTAACCGAAATTGATATTCTAATTTTGGGACTCGCTCTTGTTCCTCACGTGAAGCCAGATTTTTTGAGTTCGATTATTGCCGAATATTTACCTAACGGTGGTGAATTACCCGAATTTGGCGGCATAAAAACAAAAAATCACCGCGGTATTTTGCCAACAGGAGAAACAGCTCAGTTTTTAATTGCCGGAAATGATCTCGATAACCGAATTTTATTCTATAATTATTTACACAATCAGTCTTTTCTTTATCAAAAAGGAATTATCAAAATAGATTCTGTTCCCAATGGTGAACCTAAACTTAGCGGTCTGCTGATTTTAGAGGACGAATACATCGAAAAATTTATAACCGGAAAAATTCTGAAACCACAGCTAAGCAGTGTTTTCCCAGCACAATTAATAGAAACTCAATTAGACTGGAACGATTTAGTACTCAATTCCAACACTTTAAACCAAATTAAAGAAATCGAAACCTGGCTTAAATTCAACGAAATCCTATTTAACGATTGGAACATGAAAAGCAAAATAAAACCCGGTTTTAGAGTTATGTTTTACGGCGCACCGGGAACAGGAAAAACGCTTACGGTTTCTCTGTTAGGAAAATACACAAAAAGAGACGTTTACAGAATTGATTTGTCGATGATAATTTCGAAATATATTGGCGAAACCGAAAAAAATCTGTCTTCTCTTTTTGACAAAGCGTCAGATAAAGACTGGATTCTGTTTTTTGATGAAGCCGATGCTATTTTTGGAAAAAGAACCAATGTCAGGGATGCTCACGATAAATATGCCAATCAGGAAGTTTCATATTTATTACAGCGCATAGAAAATCATCCTGGATTAGTAATCTTGGCCTCTAATTTCAAAACCAATATTGATGCTGCTTTTACCCGAAGATTTCAATCTATAATTGAGTTTGAAGTACCTTCTTATGGCGAGCGTTTACAGCTTTGGCAAAATAATCTGCCTAAGGGAATTAAGATTGCTGAAGATGTAAATCTTAATGAACTTTCAAAAAAATACGATATTACCGGCGCTAATATTGTCAATATTATTCAATATGCCTGCCTGAGAACTTTAGAAGATAAAAATGAAAGCATCAACCTTAATCATTTACTTCAGGGAATTAAAAAAGAATATGCCAAAGAAGGAAAAATGATGTAAATTATTAAATAATAACAATCTGAATACAAAAACTTTAAATTCATTTTTACTAATATAAAAAGAGATATCAAATATAGTTTGACATCTCTTTTTTATTAATTGAGTTCAGCCGTTAAGCCTGATCAAAAACTTTTCCCAAATGTTCTTCCATAACAAAATACGGATCATCGGTATGTGTCATTGATCTTATATGAATTAAACTGGTTTTGCTCATCATTCTTAACATTTGTCGTCTCTCACATGGTACAAGCTTACCATTCTCCTCTTTCTGCCCTGCTGTAAAAGCACTTCTTCCGTGAGCACACAAATGATTATTCACAAATATAACATCACCTGAATCTGGGATATAATTACTATTAATCAGCTCTTTAGCCTCATTCCAAAACTCTGTTAAATTGTAAAGAGCTTCTGGAGTCTGTCCGGCTTTTTCATTAAATATCTGCTCCGCAGCATCAAATCTAATAAAAGGCAGCTTTTTATTTCCATATAAAACAGAAGCCAGCGGACCATCATTAATTTCTTCCTGATAATTAGCATCTTTAGGACATTGATAAATTGGATCAAAAAGCTTTTCCATTATCTTATTCACCTTACCATGCGACCTTACTGAGTAAAGTGTAGAAGGAACTCTTTCTTCATTTCGCAGATATAGAAAGCTTAAAAAATCAGCCTGATGTAAAAGAAAAGCATCTTCTGTATGAACATACAAATTTGTTTTTGATCCCGAACCTGTTTGTGTAGCTGCCATATTTTCATCTGGAATAACAGCATGAAGGATTCCCCCGCCCTTTCTCTGCGCATAATATTGTACCGGTTTTGAAGGAACTGCACCATGCAGCAAGGAACAAATAAAGCCGTATTTATTGAGTTTTGAGTAATCAGCACTCTGCCAATTCGCGGGAGTCGGTCCCAGATGATCCTGATCTACTTCAAGAAGACCTCTAAAAATAATAGCGCCATATTGGTCAGCTGAAAAATCTGTTCCAAAACGGCTTAAAATTCTGGCTATTCTTTCTGGAAGAAGCTGAAAAGAATACAGATGAAGCGCTTCTATATAATCTGGGTTTTCATAGCTCTTAAATGCCTTTTCCAGCAAAGCGCCCACATTAGACAAAATGTTTCTTTCCTGAGGCGTAACCTCCACTATCAGCGGGCTTGTAGGAATTTGATAAGCATAGTTTTCTTTTACTGGTATCTCATCTTCAATTAATGATTGTGATTTCATTTTTTTAGTTTATTTAATAGTTAACAAAAATTGGGACAAATAATAAACACAAACCGTTAAAAATCAAGCTATATACAAATAAAACATCATTCCATAACATTTTGGCAATGTAGAGAATTTCGTATAATTTTTTTTCTGTTTTATTTTTTTTATAAAGATTAATCTCTACATTTGTTCCTACTGTTTTTATTCATTCTAAATAAAATCTACTTACAAATGTATTTATTTTTATAATTTAAAAAAGAATTTTCTTAAAAAATTTATTAAAAAAATATGAATATTAGCACTAAACCTAGTAAAATCAAGGCATCGGATTTTACACATAGACAAAATATTTCAAAAATCATCCGCACACGGCGAAGTGTTTATGCGGATGAGTTTATAAAGCAGAACATACCCGATGAATTATTAAATGAAATTTTAATAAATGCGACCTATGCGCCTACCCATAAAATGACCGAACCATGGAGGTTTATTGTTTTTAAGGATCGTTATTTAGAGCAGCTGGGATCTTTTCTGGCAGATTATTACAGGGATTTTTATTTTGAAAAGTTTTCTGCTGATGAAGCTGAGGAAAAGTACAATCTGCTAAAAGAATATCCGCTTAATTCAGCTTGTGCTATTGGCGTTGTAATGGTTCGCAATACTAAAATTAACCTGCCCGAATGGGAAGAAGTTGCCGCCGTTTCATGTGCCGTTCAAAACATTGCCCTCTCCTGCACTGCCCATGATATTGGGAGTTACTGGAGTACATCTGCAGGTGCAGTTGATTACGTAAAACAATTTGATCTGGCCGAAAATGAGCAGTCTCTCGGTTTAATTTATGTCGGTTATTATCCAGAAGATCTTGAGCCATCCAAGAAAAAGAGAACCCCGATTTCTAACAAAGTAACTTATTTTAAATAACCTCAATTCTAAAACTTATCATTATGCAAAACCTATTAGACAATGCCCCGGATGTCTTTGTTAAAAGCACCGCTGACGATTTTTATCAGGATATTTTTCATGAAAATTCCGGAACAGAATATGCCAATGCCATAGAATTAGTTCAAAAACGTGTAGCAGGTTTTCTTGAAAATACTAAAATCCCGTTCAGCGGTATTAAACCTGATGAAATCAGGAACAAAGTTGAAGCTGTAAACTTAGATAAGCCCGTTAACGATTATGAAACCCTTTGGGATGAGATAGATGAGATTTATGTAAATCATGCCACTGCTTATCATTTACCAGAATATATAGCGCACTTAAACTGCCCTGTTGTAATTCCTGCTTTAGCGGCCGATGTATTGATTAGCGCTATTAACTCATCGCAAGACACATATGACCAAAGCGCAGGCGGAACATTTATAGAAAGAAAATTGATTGCCTGGACTGGCGAACAAATTGGATACAATGCTGATTGTGATGGTATTTTTACAGGCGGCGGATCACAAAGTAACCTTATGGGACTGCTTTTGGCCAGAGATTATTTTGCGTTGAAATACCTCAACTGGAATATCAAATTAAATGGATGTCCGCCGGATTCAAGTAAATTCAGAATTTTTGTTTCAGAGAAATCTCATTTCAGCAATCAAAAAAATGCTTCTATTCTAGGTCTTGGCGAGCAGTCTATTGTTCAGGTTGTGACAGACAGCCGTTACAGAATGGACGCTGAAAAATTAAAGGAGGCCATTCTTGAAGAAAAAGAAAAAGGCCACATTCCTATTGCTATTGTGGCTACAGCCGGAACAACCGATTTCGGAAATATCGATCCATTATCTGAAATTTCAGTTTTGGCAAAAGAACATGAATTATGGATGCATGTTGACGCGGCTTACGGCTGCGGGTTATTGCTGACAGATACATACAAACATCTGTTAAACGGCATTGAACAAGCTGATTCTGTTACAATTGATTATCATAAATCTTTCTTTCAGCCTATTTGCAGCAGTGCTTTTATGGTGAGAAACAAACAGCATCTTCATATCATAAAACATCATGCCGATTATTTAAATCCTAAAGAACAGGATTACGATGAACTTCCGGCACAAATTAACAAATCTCTGGTACAAAGCACTCGTCGTTTTGACGCTTTAAAACTATGGTGTACACTGCGTTATATGGGCAGAACTAAACTTGGGCAGTACACCGATACCATTATTGAAACGACCAAACAAACAGCTGAAATACTGGAAAACGACAAAGACTTTGAACTCTTAACAGATTCTGATTTAAGTGTTTTGGTTTTTAGATACAAACTAGACGGCTGGCCTGGAGATACTTGCAAAATGAATTTACACATCAAAAAGAAAATGTTTTTTAACGGTGAAGTTCTAGTGGCAAGCACAAAAGTAAATGGCATTTTTTATCTCAAGTTTACCATTTTGAACCCATTAACGACAATCGCACACATCAATAATATCCTTTCAATTATAAAAAAACACGGAAATGACTACATCTTCTCCTAAAGAGATTGCTCAGGAAGCAGTCGATATTACGTTTACCATTTTACTTAACTGTTGTGTTCGCGAACTAGGCAACAACAGTTTTTATGAAGGAATTCCTAAATACGATCCTGTACTAAAATCATATATGTCTAAGTACAATCATGAACTTCATTTAAAACTGGATTTTCCTGTTGATAAAGTTGAAGTATATGCACCAATACGTTACAGATCTGAAACCTTCAGACATTTGTATCATTTTCCGGTAATGGAACGTGATCTTACTATGGAAACCATCAAAGAAATAGATGCAGAACGTCTTTTAGAATTAATTACAAATCATGTAAGACAACAGTATCCGCTGGCAGATTCTAAAAATGTCAAAAAAAGGATGCAGCTGAGTACAGAGAAAATTACACAGTTTTTAGAGCATTTTCAAGCTTCGGGACAGGAATTTAATAAACCTGAAATGACCTTTATAGAAGCTGAACAATTGTTTCCAGCAGGACATTTACTTCATCCGCTTACAAAAGGACGTGAAGGTTTTACGGAAGCAGAAGTTTTAAAATATGCGCCAGAAACGGGCGGGCAGTTTCAATTGTATTATTTTTTAGTACATCCAAATCTGGTTACCGAAAAGTCTGTTGACAATATTTTACCTTCTGATTTTGCAAAAGATTCAGTAGTAGAAGCCAGCAATGGAGATAAAAAAGTACACGATTTACTGGAAAAATATGCAGAATGGAAAGTACTTCCCGTTCATCCGTGGGAAGCAGCTTATTTTAAATCACAAACCACATTTGATACGCTGGTAAAAGAAAATCTGCTTATCGATTTAGGCGAATTTGGAAAAGAATTTACAGCAACCTCATCAGTAAGAACGGTATATAATAATGAAAGCGATTATATGTATAAATTTTCTCTCCATGTAAAAATTACCGGAGCAGAACGCATAAATCATTATCATGAACTTTACAGAGGTTATGAGGTATCCCGTCTAATGCAGACAGCCTGGGGAGATAATGTAAAGAAATCCTATCCAGATATCGAATTGATCTGCGATCCGGGCTTTATATCTGTATCGTATAACGGAAATGTACTGGATAGTTTTTCTACCAGTGTGCGATACAATCCGTTTAAAATCAATATAAACGAAAAAGAAAAGAATGTCTGTTTATTGGCTTCATTATGCCAGGACAGTATATTGGGAGAACCTTCGAGAATGCAGAATGTAATTCAAAAAGCTTCTCAGCAAACCGGATTATCTCTGGAAAAAACCAGTGAACTTTGGTTTAAAAAATACATCGATATTATTGTGGGCGGTGTAGTAAAAATGTTCAATGAGCAGGGAATGTTCTGCGAATGGCATCAGCAAAACACACTTGTACAATTGGATGCGGCTTTTATGCCTGAAAAACTATTTTTCCGTGATAATCAAAGTTTCTTGTTCCGAAAATCTTTTGAAGAACAGCTGAATGAGATTATACCCGGTTTGTCTGAAAATGGAAAAATGTTTATTCCAGACGATCGTTTGTATAATTTATTGCTTCATTATTTCTGGGTTGGCAATATACTAGCAGTTGTAAATACATTTGGCACCAGCCAGCTTGCAGATGAAAAAAATCTCTTAACTATTTTATACGACACTTTAGAGGATTTGCAAAAAGAAGACGAAAGCGGTCTTGTTACGTTTATTCTCGAAAGCAGACATTGGAAAGTAAAAGGCAATTTACTTACGGCACTTAATGATATTGACTGCGGTGGTAATCCGGCTGGTGTTACACGTATCAACTTTCCGAATGTTTTACACAAACGCTTTTTTTCAGAACAATTGATAAATCCAAAAGGAAAAGAATTGGTCTACAACCGCTATTTCCCTAAAGAAGATGTAACGATTAGTCTGCGTCCTCTTGATTTAGAAAATGATCTCGAAATGCTGCATGAATGGTTTCATCGCGATCACGCCAAAGCGAACTGGAAAATGGATTGGCCTCTGCGTGAACTTGAAACGTATTACAGAACCCTTCTTCCGAGTGACGGTTTGTACAGCTACATAGGAATGGCCAACGGCGAACCCACTTTTAATATTGAAGTTTACTGGCCGACCCGTGATGTACTGGGTGATTATTATGATGTTCTCCCTACTGATTATGGAACACATCAATTTATTGCGCCGACAGATCCTAAGCAAAAATTTGTCTCACCATCAACACAATGCATGATTGATTATGTCTTTGCACAAAGTGAAGTAGGCAGAATGGTTGGTGAAGGTTCTGTAGATTCCAGAGCTTCGATGATGAACAAAGCTTTTCATGGCTTTAAAATCGATAAGGTCATCGAAATGCCGCATAAAACCTCAAATCTTAATTTCTGCTATCGCGAATGGTATTGGGAAAAATTTCCGCAGAATAAAGACATTATCATAAACTCAGAAGCAGAACATAATCTTATAAACCAATAATATGGAAGATCGTAAAGTATATTCATTAATAGGCATTGGCATTGGACCTTTTAATTTGGGTTTAGCCGCTTTGTTAGAACCGGTTGATGACGTTTCATCACTTTTTTTTGACCAAAGAGAGCAATTTAACTGGCATCCAGGTTTGCTTTTTGACCATGTAACACTTCAAACTCCATTTTTATGTGACTGTGTATCTATGGCAGATCCTACAAGTAAATTCAGTTTTTTAAATTTCCTTAAAAATACAGACCGCTTATATAAATTTTTCATCCGTGAAAACTTTTTCGTCCTGCGCAAAGAGTACAATTTATACTGCCAATGGGTAATTAAACAGCTGCAAAACTGCCGTTTTTCATCGAGCGTAAGAGAAATTTATTATAAAGACGGCCTTTATGAGCTGCATGTTTTTCATAAAGATCAGGATCAGACCAAAATTTACTATGCCGAAAAATTAGTATTGGGAACTGGAACTGTGCCTATACTTCCTGATTTTGTTGATTTAAATGAAATGGAAAAAGTTTGTCATACGTCAAGCTATCTCTTTAGAAAAGAAGAAATATTAGAACAGGATACCGTTACTGTAATTGGTTCCGGACAAAGTGCTGCCGAAGTTTTCTTTGATCTGCTTCAAAACAGACCTAAAAACTTAAAACTAAATTGGTATTCCCGTCCTGATCGCTTTTTTGCTATGGAATATTCTAAACTTATTTTAGAGCATACATCACCGGATTACATTGACTATTTTCATCAAATGTCGTCTTCAGATCGAAAAGTCATGCTGGATCGTCAGAAATCACAATTTAAAGGAGTCAACTTTGATTTGTTGAATGAGATTTATGATTATATGTATGCCCTTAGTGTAGACAACGATGATATTGGTGTAAAGATCAGACCTAATATTCAATTGGATGATATAACAGCTGG
Organism: Flavobacterium sp. KACC 22758; assembly: GCF_028736135.1. Classification (NCBI taxonomy): domain Bacteria; kingdom Pseudomonadati; phylum Bacteroidota; class Flavobacteriia; order Flavobacteriales; family Flavobacteriaceae; genus Flavobacterium; species Flavobacterium sp. KACC 22758. The sequence goes on along the minus strand of NZ_CP117878.1, from coordinate 2,367,633 downwards.
AATTCACAATAATTATGAACTGCATCTGGAACAGGTAGAACAGCACAAAAAGTTTACAGACCAAGCTGACTATGTGATTTTAGGCACGGGATATCATTATCAGGAACCTCAATTTCTTAAAGATATTCAGCATCGCATCAGCAGAACTTCGACAGGCAGTTACGATGTAAAAAGAAATTACACCATCGATACTAACGGCAGCGAAATTTTTGTACAAAACGCAGAAATTCATACGCACAGCTACATATCATCTGATTTAGGCATGGGCGCTTACCGCAATTCTTATATCATTAATGAAGTAGCAAAACGTGAAGTATATAAACTAGAAAAGAGAATTGCTTTTCAGGATTTTGATCTTTCGGGCATTGCTGCAGAAAAGGCAGTCGAAATTAGTATTTAATAGCATTTAAAATGAATATAGAAACAATACCACACTTAGAAGTTTTTACCGCTCAGGTTTGGGAAAAGGTAAATCTTAATCTGCTGGCTAAGAGTTTAGCCGAATTAATGCATGAAGATGTTGCCAAACCTGAAATTATGGGCAGTAAAGATGATCTTACACATTTTAAATTGACAACAGATCTTGCAGATGTTTATTATACTTTTTCAGCTTATCCAAGACTTTTAGAATATTGGCATATTGAAAAAGAAAGTATCCAAAGATGGGAAAACGGAACAGCCTCGCCTGCTAAAGATGTTCTTTGTTTTTTTATGGAATTGCAAAAAACCTTTGGCATTGATTCCTTTACATTGGCAAAATATACAGAAGAACTTCTCAATACATTATATGCTGATGCACATTTATATACCAGAGAAAAATTGAGTTCTGCTGCACTTACACAAGCCGATTATCAGACAATTGAACATCAAATGGAAGGTCATCCGTGGGTAATTGCGAATAAAGGACGTGTTGGTTTTAACAACAGCGAATATCACAGTTATGCTCCCGAAGCCAATAAAAATACTGATTTGTACTGGCTTGCTGCTCATAAAAAAAGAGCCTCATTTAATGCTTTGGAAACTATAAATTTTAATGATTTTTATGCCGATGAATTGGGTGTTGAAGTTTATAACAAATTTCAGGAAAAGCTCCGCAATATGGAACTTGTGGTTGAAGATTACGTTTTTATACCCGTGCATCCATGGCAGTTAAACAATAAAATTTTACTGCAGTTTCATCAGGATTTCGCGAACCAATATTTAGTGATTTTGGGTAAAAGTGACGATGTATATTCGCCTCAGCAAAGTATTCGAACCTTCTTCAATTTAAGTCATCCTTCTAAACATTATGTAAAAACGGCAATCTCTATTTTGAGTACAGGAAACATCCGCGGACTCTCTCCAAAACAAATGGATATTGCGCCAAGAGTTACAAAATGGGTTAAAGAAATGCTTGATAAAGATCCTTATTTTGAGGAAAAAGAAGTTGTGTTATTGGGAGAAGTTGCTACGGTTTCGTATCGTCATCCGCAGTACAATTCCATAACCGACAGTCCGTATCATTATCGCGAAATGCTGGGCGCATTATGGAGAGAAAGTGCCGAGAAATATCGTAAAACTGAAGAAAATCTAATGACAATGGCGTCTTTATTATATATCGATGACAATGACGTTCCTTTTCTGCAGGAACTTATAAACGTTTCCGGACTTAGCACGCAAAGCTGGCTGGAACAATATCTGGAAGCCTACTTAAAACCTTTGCTCCATATTTACTATCAGCATTCTTTATGTGTAACGCCACATGGTGAGAATATTATTCTGGTCATGAAAAACGGAATTCCGCAACGCATTATTATAAAAGATTTTGTTGATGATATTGTTTTAACAGAAGAAGCCAAAGCAAAATTACCAGATGAACTTAAAGACGGTCTTATACAATCCTCTAATAAAGAGAATACACCTTTGTTTATTTTGATAGGTGTTTTTGATGCTTTTTTTAGATACTTATCTGATATTCTACACACTCATATGGATTATGATGAACATCTTTTTTGGAAAACCGTTATAGGATCAATCGAAGAATACAAACAGGATAATCCGCATTTAACAGACCGCTTTGAAAAGTACAATCTTTTTGAGCCTGAGTTTAAGCGATTTTACATTAACAGCTTGAAACTTCTTAATAACGGATATGCTGAACAAACTGGTTTTGCCGTGCCGAAAAAAGGAAGCAAAATGCCTAATCCGCTTTATGTAATCAGGCAATATGAAATGAACGAGTTTACAGAGATCAGCGAAACAATACAACACCAATCATGAAAGTAGTGGTTTTAAGGCTTCAATCTTATACTGATTTGTTTTTTACTGCTGTATTAGGCCGAGAGAAAAAATTCACTTCAGGCAGTATTAATCGCGCAATTGTATTGCTTGCCGTTCCTATGGTTTTAGAACTGGTAATGGAATCTGTTTTTGTTTGTGCCAGCTTATTTTTTGTGAGCAAACTTGGCGCGGCAGCCGTTTCTATTGTGGGTTCCACAGAGTCTGTTATCAGCTTTTCTTATTCGGTTTCAATTGGTCTGAGCATTGCGGCTTCGACTTTAATTGCAAGGCGTGTTGGCGAGCAGAACTTTAAGGATGCAAGCATCACAGCCGGGCAGGTAATAAACATAAGCGTTATCTGCGGTATTCTAATAAGTATTATATGCTTTATATGGAGTAATGAAATACTTGGGCTGGTAGGACTTTCTCCAGCAGTTATAGAACAAGGGAGTTTGTATGCAAAAGTAATGTTTGCCAGCTGCGGTTTTATTATAATCCGTATTGCATTAAATGGTATTCTTCGCGGTGCCGGTTCTGCCTCTATGGCAATGCGAACGCTATGGCTTTCGAATGCATTAAATATTCTCTTGTGTCCTCTCCTTATTTTTGGATGGGGACCAGTACCTGCATTTGGACTATTAGGAGTTGGTATCGCTACCGCGGTGGCACGTTTTATAGGAGTTTGTTATCAGACATTTCATTTGATTAAAGGAACAACCATTATTCAAATTGGAAAAGAGCAGCTGGCGCTTCATCAGGAAACTTTTAAAAAAGTAATCAGACTTACTTTTGGAGGTATGCTCCAGTATTTGATTCCTGCATCGAGCTGGCTGTTTATGATCAAAATCGTTTCTCATTTTGGAGGCAATGCTCTTGCAGGCTATATAATAGCACAGCGCGTTGCATCGATAGTTACTACGCCGGCTTGGGGAATAGGAAATGCTGCGGGAATTTTAACCGGACAAAATTTAGGAGCCCAACAACCCGAAAGAGCCGAAAAATCGGTCTGGAGAGCAGGCATGATCAATATGTGCTTTTTGATTACAGTGGCAATTGGATGGATTTTTATGGCAGATCCTGTTGTCAGAATTTTTTCTGATGTGCCCGAAGTAATTGATAACAGCACAACCTACATTCACATTATTTCCATCGCCTATGTATTATTAGGATACACAATGGTTATTTCCAGAGCGCTTAATGCCGCCGGAAAAGTTATGATCGTCACCCTGCTTTACATCCTCATGTTTTACGTGATACAAATACCGCTTTCTTATGTCTTTGGAGTAGCATTGGGTTTTGGTCCAAAAGGCATTTTTGCAGCTATATTAATTTCAGAACTGGTATTGGCTTTTGGCTGTATCACCATATTCAGAACTGGAAAATGGAAATTGACTAAAGTTTAAAATTAAATAGTATAAATTTTTAACACATAGAGACATAGTTTTTGGACTTGAGAATAGGCATTTCACTTTTACTTAATTCACTAGCTATGTGTGAGAAAGGGGGTTCTTTCAATTATCTTTTTTATAAAACAAAAATCTATGTTTCTATGTGTTTAAAATAATTAAACCCAACACATTAAAAACAAATAACATAAACAAATTAAAATAACATCATTATGAGTACAACACAAGAATTACATCAAGTTTTTGCAACTGCATTTGAAATACCTGTAGAATCAATTACACCAGATTTAGAATATCAGGGTATTGTCGAATGGGATTCTATGAGCCATTTACTTTTAGTTGAGGAACTGGAGCGTTTTTATAATGTTTCTATTTCTATGGAAGATATTCTCGAAATGGGAAACATCGATAAAATAAAAGCAATATTGAAGAAAAACGGCGTAGAAATTCAATAATTCAAAAGAAAAAAGTATGGGACTTTATGATTTAATTAAAAAAAATAAAAAATTAAATTTTATAGATGCAAACACCAAGGTTGTCAAAACGTTTAACGATATACACGAATCTTTAGATATTGAAGATCTTCGTGCAGTTGTTTTCATTTATAATGACAATCAGCTGCCGGCAATCGAAGCATTTTTGAATTTTTATCAAAAAAAGTACACAGTAGCCCTGCTTAATGCGGGGCTGCATCCTGAATTTAAACAAAACCTGGAGAACGAATACAAACCAGCTTATATCTTCGATCCGTCTAGAACGATTGTTGAAGATTATAATTTAAAACAGGTATCAAAAGACATATCTGTTTTTAAAAGAAAAGAAATTCGTCTCTACCCTATTCATGGCGATGTTAAGCTTTTAATGAGTACATCAGGAACCACAGGGTCTCCAAAATTTGTTAAGATTTCAGATGATAATCTGGTACAGAATGCTTTATCTATCATGGAGTATATGCCAATAACGGAACACGATGTTGTTCCGTTAAATGTACCTATTAATTTTGTGTATGGCTTTTCCATTTTTACAACAAATTGTATAAAAGCAAATACAATTGTATGTACGGAAAGAGATGTGCTCCAAAAAGAATTCTGGTCAGATCTTGCCGAATATGGCTACTCGACTTTAAGCGGCGTTCCTTATTTTTATGAGTTACTGCATCGTTTTGGCTTCTTTAAAAAAGACACACCTTCTGTACGCTATTTCACCCATACGGGAGGAATGCTGAACCAAGAACTGGCAAACGTGATTTCAAATTATACCCATATTTACGATAAACAGTTTTTTGCACAATACGGACAAACTGAAGCCAGCGGCAGAATGGCTTATTTACCTCCAAAAGATTTTGAGACAAAAGGAACATCAATAGGATTTCCTGTAAAAAATGGAAGATTTGAAATTGATGAAAACACAGGAGAACTTATTTATTACGGTCCTAATGTTTCCGGAGGTTATGCCAATAACATTTTCGATCTTCAGCATTATGAACAGACAGATAAACTTTATACCGGCGATCTGGCAGAAAAAGATGAATCTGGATATTTTCATATTAAAGGACGTATTAAACGTATTATGAAACTATTTGGTGTCCGTTTAAACCTTGATGAGGTTGAGGTTTTGCTTAAAAATCAACTGGGAGGACAAACTTTTATCTGTATAAGTGTTCAGGACAAATATCTTGGCGTTATACATCAGGATGCTTCTTTACTCCGCGAAACCATAACACAGGTAATTAAGGAAAAACTGGGATTGCATGCCAGTTCAATAAAAAACTATTATTTCGATCAAGTGCCTCTGACTGTTAACGGTAAAGTTGATTATCCTGCTATAAACAGATACATCAACGAAAACGAAAATGCAGTTGCAGCTGCAAAAACAGTTGTCGGGTAATTTTAAATATCTAACTAACAATTAGGCGAAAACCTAAAATAAAAAAACAAAACCATGGAACAGCAAAGCAAAAGAATCCCGGCACTTGATTTAATAAAAGGAATGAGTGTTATAGGAATGATAATTATACATACACTGTTGACATTTGCAGATGTCAAATCACAGTCGGAAACCGTTATTGGAAGTTTTATTGTTTTCCTGGGCAGAGGAACTTCTATTTTTCTAATCTGTATGGGAATAACATTTATGACTTCTCGTCATCAAAGCCTTACTAGTTCTCTAAAGCGAGGCGGACTGCTTTTGGCGGCGGCTCTTTTTATGAATTTCTTAAAATTCATTTTTCCGGTAATTTTTGGTTTTGCACCAGATAATTTCATACAACGATACGGATGGCACGGACCAATTGAACAGCAGTATTTGTATTTAATGTTACTGGGCGACATACTTCAATTAGCAGGAATGTCTTTGCTGTTCATTGGTTTTATTCGAAAATATGTTACCAATAAATACGGAATCTTAGCCATTGGCTTATTAATAGCATTAGTTTCCAGAGAAGTCAGCGGCATCAATTTGAATTATCCTGTAATTAATTATGTGCTGGATCTTCTTTTCAATAATGATTTTCCGGCATACGTTTATTTTCCTGTTTTTCCATGGATGTCTTTTATTATCATAGGGATGTTTTTTGGTAAATGGTATCAGGAACTTAATTATAACAGACCTCAATTGTTTAAGAGTATGCTGTATATCGGTATTTTATTTACTTTATCAGGCGCTCCCCTAGTTTTTATTTACGGAGATTACAATTATAATGGTTTTTACCATATGGGACCAGGTGGTGTCCTTTATTTCGCAGGATGGACGTTAATTTTCTTATGGATTATTTATAAAATATCAGTAAATATTAGAGAAAATAAGTTTGTTCGACTTTTAAAATACTGCAGCAAGAACCTGACTTCTATGTACATGACACAATGGATATTAATTTCTTGGGGCAAAGGCATCTTCGGTTTTAGAGAAAATGGAATAACAACGGTACTGGCACTTATAGTAATGTATATAGCATTGACTTTTTCAGTTCAGATACTTTTTGATTTATTGAAAAAAAAGAGCCAGAAATCAAAGGCTATTGAAGTACTTAATTAAAATTTAATATATTTTATTTAACATTTAGATATTATTAATAGATAATTTCATACTTTTGAATTTTTATTTATTCTAAATAAGGATAATTACTAATTCTAAGTATATTTCATGAATCTCAAAATAGTATTGCTCTTTTTATTTTCGTCGACATTTTTACTCGCACAAAACAGAATCACCGGAAAAGTAAATGATGAACACGGAAACCCGTTAAGCGGTGTTAACATTCAGCTTTTAGGAACACAAATAAATGCTGCAACAAATGCAGACGGGTTTTATCAAATAGAAAATCTGGCAAAAGGCAGTTATACTATTGAAGTTAGCTTAGATGGATATGTTTCGAAGAAACAGACTATTGCTTTAGAAAATTCTCTAAATACTACAGTTGCTATAACTTTAGAAAAAGCGCATACATCAAAAGAAGCAGAGAAATTAAATGACGTACTGGTAAAAGGTGTGTCTGAAAAAAGAAAAAAAGAGGAAACAGCAGAAGCCGTTTCTGTAATAGAAATGAAGGAAGCTAAATTTAAAACGGCAGATTTAGGCGAAGTGCTTGCCCAAACACAGGGTATTAATGTTAGGCGTACCGGAGGTTTAGGTTCAAGAACCAATTTTTCGATGAATGGACTTACAGGAAATCAAATCCGATTTTTCCTGGAAGGAATTCCTTTGGAATATCACGGTTATACTTTCGGGATTTCAACAGTTCCGGTTAATTTAGTAGATCGTGTTGAGGTTTATAAAGGAGTCGTTCCTATCGAATTTGGAGCAGATGCTCTTGGCGGTGCTGTTAATTTAATTACTCCCAAAATAAAATCTGGTTTCAGCGGTTCATTTTCTGCTCAGGCAGGATCTTTTGGAACTTACAGAACTTCATTGATACTTAGTGACTACAATAAAAAGACTGGATTTTTTATAAAAGGAAACGGATTTTACGACGCTTCTAAAAACAATTATAAAGTAGATGTTGATGTTCCGGATGATGCCGGCAAGATCAAAAAAGTAACGGTTCCTAGATTTCATGATGCCTACAAAGGCTACGGATTGCAGTTGGTAACAGGTGTAAAAGACAGAATCTGGGCAAAAGAATTAAGTATAGAAGGATTTTATACTGATTACACAAAAGAAATTCAGCACAATCAATTAATGGTTGGCGTTCCTTACGGAGAAGTTATGACGTACCGAAAATCGGCTGGAACTGTCCTAACCTATCGCAATGACTTTAGTGATAATTTTAATTTAGACTTTATTTCGGGATACAATTACAGAGAACGCCAGTTTAAAGATATATCTGATTATGTTTACAATTGGTACGGTGAACGTATCGAAGGTTCTGCAGGAAATATTAAAGGAGAAATTTCAGAATCTACAGGTCCAAGTGATACTTACACCTGGAATAATGATGTTTTTTCACGCCTGAAAGCTTCATGGAAAATCAATGAGCAGTATGCAGTGAGTTTTACTTCAGCACCTACCTACTCCAAACAAACCGGAGATGACAGACTTATTGACGGCTATGATCCTGCCGCTGCGGTAAGAGATTTGTTTACATGGGTTAATGGTGCAGACTTTAAAATAAATGCCTTTAATGAAAAATTAGAAAATCTTTTCTTTGTTAAAAATTATTGGCAGAAAATCAATTCTGAGGAAAAAATACCTTCAAATAATTCAGTAATAAAAGAAGACAGAAGCGTAAACTATTTTGGTTTTGGAGATGGATTCCGTTTTAAATTCAATGAACAATTTGCAGCGAGATTAACGTACGAATATGCTACCCGCCTGCCGCAGACAGATGAATTGTTTGGAGACGGCCAATTTATACAAGGTAATCTAAACTTAAAACCGGAACGCAGTCACAACATTAATTTTGAACTTTTCTTCAAGTCAAAAGAAAATTATGAAAAGAGTACCTGGCAGGTTCAGACCAATCTTTTTTTAAGAAAAATAGACAATCAAATCTTATTTGTTCCAAGTCTCGATCGTAATAATATCTATCAAAATGTATTTGCAGCGACTTCTAAAGGAATTGAAGCGGCGGGAAGCTGGACTTCTAAAAACGACAGGCTTTCATTTCACGCAAACAGTACATACCAGCATTTTTATAATGACTCAAACGAAGGAATATTTGTCGCTTATAAAGGAGACAGAGTACCAAATCAGCCTTACTTTTTTGCTAACGGAGGCGCAGCTTATTCTTTTCACAACCTAATTGGCAAGTCTGATAAATTATCCTTTTTCCTTGATGCAAGATATGTATATGAATTTTTCAGAAGCTGGGAAAGTGCTTCTGTAAATCCGTTTGTAATTCCAAGCCAGCAGACTTTTGATTTTGGATCGACGTATCATAACAGCTTTAACGGAATTAAATATGCCTTAACCGCAGAAATACAAAACTTAAGCAACGAAAAAAATTATGACTTTTTTGGTGTACAAAAACCAGGAAGATCATTCAATATAAAATTAGTAACCCAATTTTAATTTAATTATATAACCAATCAATATGAAAACAAATCGATTTTTTATAAAAAATGCTGCATTAGCCATAATGTGTTCTTTATTTGCATTAACATCGTGCAGCTCAGATGATAACAAGACAGATGACGAAGGTCAGGGTAATAATCCTGCAGTTATTGCTGCAGTTCGTGTAAATACTCCTTCAGGAAGAGTTTTTTATTTAGGAGCTTATGACAAATTCCCTTCAACTCTTGATTATAAAACAATGACAGAGATTGGTCCTGGTGCTACAATTTATTCGTATGGCGAACATCCGTATGTATGGAATGGTACTGCTTCAACCTTAACAAGATACAATGTAAGCAACGACATGAAAATTTCGGCTTCAGATGCTTTAAGTCTTGCAGGAACAGGTGTAAGCGGTACTTTTGGCCCTCCTGCTTTCGTCTCTGAAACAGAAGCTTATTTTTTCGCCTTAAATGATGGAAAAATTATCAAGTTCAACCCAACAAGTATGACAATAACTGAAACTATAGCAGTTACTCCATTACCATTAAGTAATGATGCTGCTGTTAAAACATCTACTTACAGCAGTTATGTTACTTCTGCAAAAAAAATTATTTTACCTGTGGGCGCAACACCAACAGATTATAATAAGTTTCCACAATATGCACAAATTGCAGTTTTTGATATTGCATCAAAAGTGGTTACTTATGTTAAGGATACACGTATGTCAATGGGATATTTTACTTTTGCTAAAGGTAATGACGGAACTTTGTATTACAGATCTTCTCGTGAAACAGCTCTTTCTTTAGATTACAGTACTGTAACTGGCAACCCGCCAACAGGTGGATTATTAAAGGTAAATCCTGACGGAACATTTGATCCTAACTTCTTTGTAGATCTAAGAGCTGCTATAAATGCACATTCAGTAAATGTAGTGCCTTATGTTAACGGAGATAAAGCACTTGCTCAATATTTAGATAACACATTTACGCCTCCGGCTAAACCTGCAGAATGGTACAATGCTACAACTAAATATGCACTTGTAGATTTAAAAACTCTAAAAGTAGAACCTTTTACTTCTTTTGAACAATACGGAACAGTATACTCAGTAGGAACAATTGATGGTGTTGAGTATTATGGAAACATTCCTACTGACAGTAATAATTTCAAATACAGACTTTTAAAACAAAAAGGAGCTGCTGAATTTGAAGCAATTTCTGAAGCTCTGGGCGGTAGTTTAATCTTTGTTGGAAAATTAAGATAAGCATTCTTCTTTAATTTTTTTTTTAGAATATAAATGGTGTTTCAATTATAAAATTTAAACACAGATTATTCGTTAAAAAAAGAATCTGCCCAGAAAAGGACAGATTCTTTTTTTTTAAGCTTAAATGAATGATTTTTGATTTAAATTACTAAATTACAATTGTTTAATTTTATCTCATCATCATCTATAAAGAATCATTTACTCTAATTAAATAATAGAAAAAATGGCAAACATCAAACCTTTCCTCACAGTTAATAACGGAATAAAAGCGGTTGAATTTTACATTGAAGCTTTTGGAGCTGTCGAATCACAAAGATTTGAACTGGAAAACAACAAAATATCTTCAGTAATACAAATTGAGGATTCTGAATTTTATCTTAGCGATGAAGAAGCATGTGATGGAAGTCAAATTATAAATCAGACACATAATACGCTCATTAGGATAATTCTGGAAACTAAAAATGCAGATAAGATATTTGAAAATGCAGTAAAATTTGGTGCAACAGTAATTTGCCCCATAGCAACTGAAGAAGACTGGAGAATTGGAAAGCTAAAAGATCCGTTTGGGCATATTTGGGAAATTGGCTATCCATTGTAAACTAACATTCAAAAATAAAACATAAACAAATTTAAAAAACTTTAAAGTCTTTTGTTTCTTAGGTTCGCTTTTTTTCAATCTGATATACAAAATTCAATTTTGGGCTTTCGCCAAAGTAAGCCACTACTTCTTCATCAATCTTCTCGGCATTCAATCTTGAAATTGCTATTTGTGATCTAATATTTTCTGAGCCAATGTGAAATTTTACTTTTGAAACATAATCAAAAACATAATCCAGCATTGTATTTTTTACACTTTGATTAAAGCCTTTTCCCCAGCAGGATACAGCATAAAAAGTATATCCAATAAAAATACTATCGTCTGTCTCACTGTAATCATAAAACCGTGTGCTTCCAATAACTTTTTCGGTTTGTTTGTCTATAATTTTAAAAGCGCCCCGGCTTTTTATGGCACCTTCAAAAAACTTTTCAAAAACCTCTTTTTTCCATCGGTCTTTATTAGGGTGCTGTTCCCAAATTTTCGGATCGAAAGCCGCTTCATATAGAGCATCAAAATCCTTTTCCTCTAAAGGATATAGAACACAAAGATCATTTTCTAAAATGGGTTGTAAATTAAAAGTCATAACGTATAATTTTAATTCCTAAAATTGCACAAAAGTATTTACTGAATCACGAAAATCAACAATTTCATTTAACAAATCAACAACAATCGATATTCGCCATCATTTTCAACTGGCGCCCTGTGAATACAAGGCAGTACTTGTTGTTTGGGATGATCTACAGCCAGACGCCACAGATGCATCAATCCTAAATTAATAGGTTCTGCATTGGTATTTACCTGATAATGCAAATCAAAATAATTCTCTTTTAAAAACTCTTCAAATTCTTCTTCAGGTCCATCATGAAGTTCTTTTAGCTTTGCCCTGATTTCTGGAATTAAAATTTTTTGTTCTGCCTGAGAATTAGAAATAATATCACTTGCCGCTCCGTGATAGGTGCATAAAAAAGTATCTGTTGTAATAGGTGAACGATCAACATGAAATGAATATACATCAGTAGAGATAAAATCAAATTCATCATCACGCTCATAACATTTCAATAAATTAAGAGAAGGCGAAGCTCCAAAATCAGTTAATAACTGCAAATCATTTAAGATTATTTCTCGAGCTGTACTGCCTTTTTCTGATAACTGGAGCGCAAGTAAATCTTTTGGAAAAACTTCTGTAATATTTTCTTTTAAACGCAGTTTGGTTACAATCTCATTAAAATCGCCATCCAAATTTCTGTACCAGCATAATGCATTTATTTCTCCCTTGAAATCTGCATGTACAAGTTCAGAGAAAGTAGAAACGATTCCTATTTGACTACTGGAAGAAAATGTATCACTCATAGTAATAGATTAGTTAATTTATGTGCAAAAATATAGAATCATAATCAGCTGACGCATTCTTAACAGCTTAATTTTTGGTGTATTCCTTATGCCGTCTTCATTCCATATTTCAATACAGCAAATTAGCAGCGATTCAGCATAAATTATTACTTTTAAACCAATTAACTAATAATCAAAGAACTAAAATGATGCAGACTGAAAATTTAGAAATCCCAAAAATCAATTTTGATGCAGATGGAGAATTAATAATTACCGCCTCTCCCACTTCGTCTAAAAATGATTTTGATTTTTTTGAAGGAAAATGGAAACTCCGTAATAAAAAACTCAATTCCAGATTGTCTAATTGTACAGAATGGACAGAATTTGAATCGACACAGGAAATGTACAAAGTTCTAAATGGAATTGGCAATATTGATAATTTTCTTGCCACTTTTGACGGACAGCCATTTGAAGGAATGACAGTAAGATTGTTTAATCCGAAAAGCAGATTATGGAGCATTTATTGGGCAGATTCTAATGAAGGAAAATTAGATCCTCCAGTATTAGGTTCTTTTGAAAATAATGTAGGGCATTTTGTTACGAAAGACACCTTTAATGGAAAAAATATTCTGGTAATTTTTCGCTGGGATGCAAGAGACAAAAATAATCCGGTATGGAGCCAGGCATTTTCTGCAGACAATGGAAAATCCTGGGAATGGAACTGGTATATGTATATGTCAAAGTTTGAACAGGAAGACTAAAACAAAAGAACTTAAAATATCATGTTTGTCAAATTGTAAAGCAGAAATTGAAATATTTATTCTACTTTTTTAATCATTTTGATATAAAAAAATTTATCGATAAAAGGAAAGCCGTGTCAAATTTTATAATGACACGGCTTCGCTTTTTATTATATTTCTTTTAAATTCACTTCCTTTTTTTCTCCGTCTTTATCAATCGTTACACGCTTTTCAATATTGGCTTTATCAGTATAAGATTGCCTTGCTGTTCCGTAATTTGTTGTAGAACCCTGATAGCCAAAATAATTATAATAATTAGTATAACCAGATACGTATGAATAATTATAAGAATTAGAAAAATCGAAGCTTACCATAACAACGTAAGTACCCGGCATAAGATCTGCAAACTCAAAATGTCCTTCATCGTCATAAACTTTAGCTTTTTTAATAGAGTATCCAAAATCGCTGTTTAAAGGAACTTCCGGCATTTTTTTCTGCTTACGAATTTTTTTGTTCACTTCCAGCCACTCTTCATAATAAGCAGAACTTGGAAAAAGTGTAATCTCTGTACCTCTTGGAGCATACTGTTTTTTGGCAGTATTAACTAAACCGCCCAATCTTTTACCTGAGTCTGATCGTGCATAGGCTGTACCAATAATTACACTATTACCATTGCTAATCTGACGTGCAGCATCTTCTTTATTAAATTTGTTTTTAATAGGCTGATAGTCTAACTCTTCGTTAACTGTAATTTCCCACATTCCGTTAGCCATAGACATTTCACGCTGCCACAGGCGACGGTCTTTTTTGTCAATGATATAATTGTAAAAAGCACCGGTGCTTTCTTCTAAAACGGATACAATCCATGTTTCATGTTTACCGGTTCTTGGAGAATTGTAAACATAACTTTTTACCTCTTTAATAGTATAATATTCAACAAGCACGTTTGACTCATCATTATAATAAAACTGTGGAAAACGAGCTTTATATCCTACATCTAGTGGTAATGTTCCTATTAAGTGATCAGTCCAGTTAAAATCAAAATATTCTACCTTAGGATTAAGTTTTAGTTTTTTATCTTTTTTGGTTTTCTTCGAATAGAAATTACCTGTAATAGTTTCACCAAAATTAAGATTTAGTTTTGCGTTCTTCGTTTCGTCAGTATAGCTGATGGCTTTAAGCGTTTGAGCATCTGCAGTACTTATACGTGTTGTAGGTTTTCCATTGTCTTTTGGAGTAAAAGTATTGTCTAAAGTCAATTGGTTATTAGCAGCAACAATATCATAAGTCAATGCGCCCATATTTTTCCATTCTGTACCTTTAACATAATATACGGTATAGAGTGACTTTTCTGGTTTAATATACTTGGTATTAATATCCTTATTGCCGGGAGCTATTTCTTTTTGGCTGAATGCAGTAAATGGCAGCACAATCAGTGTGAGCACAAGTGTATATAATTTCATGTTTAAAATACAGTAATTGGGAAACAAATTGGTTTTTATCATTTTGGAATACTTTGTCTTTATGAGTTGATTATGTCTTCATAAGGAAGATTAACAACTAATACATGAAAAAGCTTTAAAAACGATTTCATTACCAGAATAGCTGTCTGAAATGTTAACTTCCTTTAGAATTTATTTGGTTAGTCGCAAATTTACTGACGCAAAACACAAAAAACAATACCTGATATCATGGTACTTTGCTATCAAAAAACAGCTTTTTAGAATCGAAAAACTCATTAAATAGTAATCAATTAATACCTGAAAGTTATTCAGAAAAGATTATTTAATTGTATCTCTTTTTCTTGAATTTGAAGAAGAATGGCCTAAAGAATCTCTTTCTCTCGATCGTCGACGTTCTTCAGGCTTTAAATTTTTAAGTTCACTTTCTTCAGAAAAAGTTGTGTCTTCTTTAAATTTTCCAGTAGAAATTTCGAAATCGTCTGCTGTACCCGTAATTTTCATCGGAATATTGATAAGACCCATTGGCGGTAAACCTAACCTGAAACCAACATTAATTTTACCATCCATCGTAACCTGACCTTCCAGTTTTCCTCTAAAACCAGCCATTTTCATAGTTGTAGGCGTTATGGTCATTACATTATTTTTTATGACAGAATGTATTGCAATTTTATTAAATGAAGCCTTTTCTAAGTCGGCGGCATCCGCTTTTTTGGCTACATGATTTAAAAGCTTAAAGTTTTTAAATTTAATATCTTCAAGAGTCAGTGTTCCTTCACCGTCAATAGATTTAAAATCAATATTCATATTTTGGTCAATACTTCCGCCAAGCTGATAATCAACAGATACCAGACCATAAGCATCTTTAGCCATACTGACTAATTCAGCAAAAATTGGAATTTCTGCGTAAGCACGCTGAATATCAAAATTGCTGGCTTTAAAATTTGCATTGTATTTAGCTAAAAGGCGATGCTGGGCTTTATAATCACCAGTCATCTCTATTTTGGTTCCCGCCATATTAAAAGCGGCCTGATTGACCTGAACTTTTCGGTCATTAACCGTTAGGATTCCATTAAAATCATTAATCTTATAAGTATCAAATTGAAGATTATTGACTTTTGCCGTAATTTTCAAATCGGCAGTACTTGGAATTCTTATAACGTAATTTTTATTTTTAGCACCGTTATTAGTTTTGACAGCTGTATTTACAGACGCAGAATCTGTTTTCTGCAATGCTTCCTCCTCTGCTTTTTGGTCTGTATATTTAGCAATCATGTCAAAAAACTCATTTGCATTAATATGATTACTAGAAAGTTCAATATCGGCCTTAAGCTTTTCATTAGATTGGCGCAAATACTTTCGATTAAAAAGGTATCTCAAAACATTATGAATGTAACCGTTTAATACAATATCAGATTTACCGTATGTGGCATTAAAATCTTCAAATCGCATTTTATCTTTAAAAAACTTAAATGTTCCTTTAGAAATTTGAAACGTTTCCGGAAACATATCGCTCTTGATTACTACGTTTTTAGCTTCAAGCTTTCCGCCATTTTTGATATTATCGTAATTTTTGGCATCTAAATCTTTTTTAGAACCTTTCGCGATAAGATTGGTCTGAATTATTCCGGAAACAGTAACATCCTTAATTGGAAATATCTGAGTTAATTTACCAACATCTAAAGTTCCCTGAGTTTTGATATTATAAACTAAATCATAAAGATTATTAACTTCTCCCTGCACTTTAAAAGGTGATCCTGCCAGAACAAATTCAGCTGGCTGTAATTTTACATTTAAGTCTTCTCCTGTGCCTTTATTACTGGTTAAAGCAGCACTTACATTTATATTTTCAATAGGAATATTAGGAAACTTAAGCGATCTTAAATATCCGTTTTTAATATTTACTATTGTTTTTGATGATGGATATTTTTTCTGCTTACGATTTAAAATTCCGTGCATGCTTACTTTTAAATTTAAATCACCTTTTACTTCCAGACTGTCTAAAGGATAAAATTTATGTATCGCAGCTAAATCAATTTTTGATTCTAATTCTGTATCTACGGTAAATGGATACAATTTATGAAGTTCAAAACGTCCGCGGACAAAATTATCAAGGGCTTCTACATTCAAATTGGTTATTTTACCCGTAATATTTCGTAAAATACTGTCTTTAGCCGTTAAACTTAGATTTAGACTTACGTTTTTTACAGCATCTATTTTTTTGATATTTTTTAAATACCCATTTTTTAAGCTTACGTTTAGCTGAAATTTAGGAATACTTTTAATGATTGTGTCTATTTTATTTAAGCGCTGGCTGAAACCTAAATCGCGCAAAAATATTCCATCGGCTTTTAAATCAAGAGCAATATCACCGCGAATATCATTTTTGTTGAGATTTAAGGCTTCTTTAAATTTAGCGGCGTCTAGATCTGCTTTTATGGCAGTTTTAATTTTTAGCTTTTTAAAACCTTCTGAATGAAAACTGGCTGTTGTTTTCTTTTTATCCAGATTAAAAGACAGGTTGTCTAAATCAAATTTTAATTTATTAATGTCTAAATCTCTAACCTGCGCTTTCGCCGAAATATTAATATCTTTTAGCGGTTCTTTAATTTTTTTATACGCAATGGTACCGTTATTAATTTGCAAATCTGCCGAAACAACTGGTTTTTCTGATTGATCCTGCATGTATTTACCGCGTGCAAAAATCCTAAAATCAATATTACCGGTAATTGTCATTTGTTCACGCCATTGGTCGTAAGCCGGAGGCACAAGTGACAGCATTTCTTCTAATGTAGAATTTTTAGACTGCATGCGTAAATCAAAGTCATACCCGCCTTTTATAAAGGCAAAATGACCATTAAACGAGAACGGAAAATTTTTAATGCGAATAACATTTCTCTCAAACTTAAACTTAAGCGCCTTTGCATCTATATACGTGACAATTTCAGCATTTATTGGTTTGCTGCGTACATAATCAACTCCATTTAAGCTAAAATCGAATGTTTTTATTTTTACATTCGAATTAAGATCAAAAATATCTGCACTTAAATCTCCTGTTCCTTTATAGTTAAGATCCTGAACTTTAAATTTTAAAAACGCACTTTTATCATTGTAAGATATAGTGGTTTTGTTTACCACGACCTTTTTAATCTTAAATTCGGTTTGGGTGGTATCAGAAGATTTAGAGGGTTTTATAATATTAAAATTTGCATTTCCTTTAGGATCTATTTCCAGGTTTAAATCTGCATCATCTAAATAAACAGCATCCAAAATAATTTTACCTTTTAATAAACTGTAAAAATTAACTCCAACAGCTGCTGTTTCGGCCTTTACAATATTTGAAGAAGTAAATTGAACTTTTTTGTTCACTATGTTGACATTTTTGGCATATACAATTAATGCCGGAAAATGTTTAAAAACAGAAAGTCCAATTTCATCAAAACGCACTTCTGCATTCAGGTTTTCATTAGCGATACTTTCTATTTTATCTGTTATTTTATCTTTAAAAATATAGGGAACAATTGTCAGGACTAATATTAAAAGTAAAAATAGGGCTGCAAAAACAATTGCAGCTTTTTTTAAAAACTTCTTAATCATTATTTGTGGCGTATCTGTTAAAAATTTAAAAATAGAGATTTAATAATAAAGGATAAATATTGGCTATAATATTAACTCAAATATAACAATTCTCAATTACTACCAGCTGAATAAAGCTCGTTATGCAGTCTAAAAAAATCGTTTAAATGCAGGGATTGGATTTTTATGTACGTAAAAACGGACTTTATTACTCCTTATGTAAATTATTATTAATCAATTTTACATTATCAAATTAATCGCAAAAAAAACGTACAAAAATAACATAGCTGTCTGCGGTTAAATATCCATAATATAATTTTTGAAAATTAGAAAACGCTCTCTTTTTCAACACGATAATAACCACAATTTATTAACTATTAATTATTTACTAACCTTTAAAATTAAAACAATGAAAAGAATTTTCAAATTAGCAAGTATTCTGTTTATTACGGCTTTAGTGTTTAATTCCTGTGAAAAGGAACAAGATCCAGATGCGTCACAAGCTCTTAACAAAGAAATTGCTGAAGCTGTAAAGGATGAAGCTCCAATTGTAAACAACGTATCTGAAAACGCTTCTACGGCAAAAGGCAGTACGGGAGCCAGAACCATTACTTTGCAAACCAACACATTATCGTGTCCTGGCGGTTTGTGTACATCGTACGGTGTTTGGTCAACAGGCGTTTACACGGTTTGGTTTACAATGAAATTTAATAATGGATTTTATTGGAGCCGAGGCGGAAAATGCGGTTACGGTATATTAATTGGTGACCAGAATACGGGCGGCGATCCGGGATGGGATGGTAATGGCGGAAGTGCCAGATTTATGTGGTACTGCCCTAATGGATCAAACAGCGCGAAAGGAAGCGGAGCTTATCTACAGCCTTATGTTTATTACAAAGACCAGCCGGGACAATACGGTAACGATTTTGGAAAAAAATACTACATTCAGGAAGGAGTTACATACAATTGTCAGATATCTGTTAAGTTAAATACGGGATCAAATACAGACGGATATGTTAAGTATTATGTAAATGGTACTGAAATCTTAAATGAAAAAATCCGTTGGGTGACTAACGATGCTAAGCGAAATGTTAATGCTGTAAGTCTTCATACTTTTAGAGGCGGCAGTCAGGAATACTGGAAAGCTCCTGTAACAAGTTCTATTTACTATCCTAGCGCATCTTGGGACGCTTTGTAAATTATAATATATTTAATTCTAAATGCCCGTTTCTTAAAGGAACGGGCATTTTTATTATAAAATCATCTAATAAAAAAATGACAATTAATTAACGCAACTATGTTTCATTAATTCCAAATTAAAAACTAAATTGCTGAAAATTTAAATGAAGCAAAATGAACAGACGCAGATTTCTTAAAGGCTCAACTTTATTAAGCGGATTGGCGGTTATGAGCCCAACGGTTATCTTTTCAAATGATTTGGAATCCATTTCAAAGAAAAATAAAAAAGCCAAAAATATTATATTTCTAATCAGTGACGGAATGAGCACTGGAACTCTGCAAATGGCGAACTTATATTCGCAGAATATTTTAAATAAAAATGGAAACTGGATGAATCTTTATGCAGAAAATAAAGTTTCCAGAGCTTTAATGGATACAGCTTCTGCAAGCTCGGCAGTAACTGATTCTGCTGCGGCAAGTTCTTCTTTTGGAGGCGGATATCGTGTTCGAAATGGTGTTTTAAATGTTGGACCAAATGGCGAAAAATACCTTCCAATCTGGCAGAAATTCAAAAATGCCGGAAAAAAAGCCGGCTGTGTTACCACAGTAACTATTACACATGCAACTCCGGCGGGATTCTGCGTAAACTCTGACAGCAGAAATGCTGAAAATGAAATTGCCGAAATGTATGCTGGTTTAGGATTAGATGTACTGATGGGCGGCGGAGACGAATTTTTCAATCCCGATAAAAGATCTGATAAAAAAGATATTTATAAAATCTATCAGGAAAAAGGATATCAAATACTAAAAGATAAAACTGAACTGGGAAATTTAAAAAAAGGCGCAAAAACTCTTGGAGTATTTTCTACAGGCGCATTGCCCTATTCTATTGACAGAATCAATATTCCAGAATTACAGCATACACCAACGCTAGCCGAAATGAGCAAAGCTGCAATTGACCAAATGAAAGATCACAAAGACGGTTTTGTTTTACTTATAGAAGGCGGAAAAGTAGACTGGGCAGCACATGCAAATGATATTGCAGCACTAATACACGATCAGCTGGCATTTGATGAAGCTGTAAAAACAGCCGTCGATTTTGCTGAAAAAGATACAGAAACGCTTGTTATTATAACTACAGACCACGGTAATGCCAATCCGGGACTTATTTATGGCACAGATGCTACAAAAAAGTTTAACAGCATTGCCGATTATAAATACACTAATGAATACATTTTGAATGCTATTCACAGTAATTTTAATTTACAACAGATAAAAGACTGGATTTACCAAACCAACAAAATAAGTCTAAGCGATCAGGAAGCACAACATTTACTTGATTTTTATTCTGGTTTGGAAAAATGGAAGACGGATTGTACAACTACAAAAAACTACCTTTTAAAGCTTACTCAGAAATACAAAAAAAGCATAATAACATTGGATGGATCAGCATGGATCATTCTGGTGATTATGTAGAGTTAGCTGCTTTTGGTCCCGGAAGTGAACTTTTAAAACCTTTCGTAAAAAATACTGATATGCATTATTTAATGCTCGAAGCCGCAATGCAGGATAAATTATAAAAGATTAATTTCGAGATATAAAAACAAGCAGCCGGATAAATTTTACGGCTGTTTGTTTATTTTATGAAAAACACGAAAGATCTTTTTTTGTTTAATAACCTTATCCAAAATTGTATTTTAGCTTTTATTTCTAACTAAAATGACAATTTATAATGTCATTGAATCTATACTAAACAGCAGATAATGGAACTTAAATTCAGCCACATCGATATCTTGGTTAAAGACCTTCAAACCGCTTGTGATTATTACCAAAAAACTTTGAACGCCCAAATTTCAAAGACATTTACATGGATGAGATATGATCTGCATGTTGTGTATGCTGTTGTAAAAATGAATACGGAGCATTTTATGCTGGTACAGCCTTTTTCCGGAAATCTTAAAAACCTGCTGGATACAAAAGGAGAAGGCACGATTTATAGACACTGCTACTCTACTCCTGATATTGAAAAAGCTTTTGACGAATTAACTGCAAATGGTGTTCAGCCTGAAGATGAAAATGGAAATCTCATTTTAAGAGAAAATCTAAATTCTCCAAGCGGCATACGCATTATCTGGCTTCCAAAACGTTTTGGAGAATTTTCAATTGAAATACTGGAAGAACAAGGTTTAAAAGAATTTATGCACGAGGCTTTTCAGTAAAAAACAGTATTTTATTTTTACTTCATTTCTTTTATAATGCTTTCAGCAACTTTGGCATAATCATTATTATAGTGATGTGAGCCTGGTATTTGTATCGTTTTTATATCCGATTCTGCAAAACGCTTACGGGTTTCAGGATCTTCTTCGGTTCCAAAAAAACAAACAGGATTATAGGCTTTAATTTTTTTAATTTCAGAAATCACATCATAGTTATCTTTTGAACTTCCCAGACTCAGCATATCGGCAATATGAATTTCAAAATCGGCTTTTACATCTGGCGATAAGGAATACACCCCTTTTAATTTTTCTTTTAAAGGTTCAGGGAAATTAGCTGCTGCAAATGGAACAACAGAAGCTCCAAACGAATAACCGGCAAGTATAAACGTCTTTTTATTCCATTGCTGTAAATAATGTTCTACAGCTTTAGAAATTGCTGCAGAAGTTTCTAAAGGCGTTTTGGCATTCCAAAAATATTTCTGAGCGTCGAGTCCTATTACAGAAATCCCTTTTTCTGCCAAGGCTTCACCAACTGACTGGTCAAAACTTGTCCATCCGCCGTCGCCTGAAATTAAAAAAGCAATAGGCAGATTTTCATCTTTATTTTTTGCAGGAATTAAAATTAAAGGCATTTCAAACGGAAGCGGCGCCAGGTTCTGCTCTTTCAATACAGGATTTTGTTCTGCTTTTTGTCTAGTGTAATTAGGTGTATTTAGGATTTCTTTGTAAGCCTCAATAAACTGCGGCAGCCAGTTTTTGGTAACAGAAAAACCATGTCCTACTTTTGAAAGTCTAATTAATTTTCCTTCTTTCAGCCCGTCCATATATTTTTTAGTATCTGCATAATTGCAAACCTGATCTGTTGCGCCCTGCAAAACGATAAAAGGTGCAGTTAGTTTTTCTGTTTTATCAAGATAATACGCTTTTCCTTCTTTTAAAACATGAGAAGTCAATCCGGAACCATCGCATAAAGTTCGGTCAGTTTCTATGTCAGGACAAAATCCTAAACCCACCGCACCGCTGAACGTATTGGCTGGAGCTTGTGCCAGCATGCCGTACACAAGAGTTGCTCCGGAAGAATACCCAATTAAAACTGGTTTAAAATATTGTTTCAGCTTTAATTTCTTTTGCAAAATAAGACTCAATTCTTCAAAATCTCCTGCCGGATAATAGCATTTGGTTTTTTCTTTTTTAATAGCTTTAAAATAATGCTGAATATCAATACCTGCAACCAAAGCACCCTGATCGACTATGTTTTTAGCCATTTCGACAACGCCGCTGTTCCATCCTCCATCACCGGAAATAAACAAAACAACAGCATTTGGAGCAGTTTTAGGTTTATAAAGAGTTACTTTTCCAAATGCTCCCACACGAATAGTGTCTTGCACAGAAGCAAAAACAGCCGTGCTGCAAATAAAAATCGACAAGATTAATATTATCTTTTTATTCATCTTACTTGGTTTTAAGTATTGAACAATTAAATGCTGTTATTTAAAAAATTATGGTTTGACTACTTTGTTTAAAACCAAAGGAGCCTGCAGTAAATCATAATCATGCGAATACACCAAATATTTATTATACCATACGGGAGAGAATTTTTCTTTGTAATCTCTTAATCCTTTGTAATGCGAGAAATATTTAATTCGTTCATAAGCAAACTTCATTGATTTTTCGGGAAAAGTATTTGCTTCTTCAATGCCGCTCATAGCTGCTAATCCTAAATTTACAGCGGTACATTCCTGAGATTTTAAATACGTAAATAACTCTATCAAAATAAAATCGATGATTCCGTTTGGTGCGTCATCGGTTTTACGAATTAAGTCGTATGTTCCTTCGTTTTTGACATAATCCGGAATTACGTTTAGAAAAGCGACAATTTTTTCTTCGGGATTTTCAACCGTAATAATGGTCTGGTTTTTTAATTCTTCCCATTCAAATCTGCCTTGCGAAAAAACGAGCTCACTTCTTTCGGTACTTTTAAGCCATTCATCACTCACCGCTTTTATTTTTTGCAGCAGTCCGTCTTTTATTGGTGCAGTATAAACGGTGGTTTTAAACCCTTTTTCTTTCACTTTGTTTATGGCG
The DNA here is from genome assembly GCF_028736135.1 of Flavobacterium sp. KACC 22758. Classification (NCBI taxonomy): domain Bacteria; kingdom Pseudomonadati; phylum Bacteroidota; class Flavobacteriia; order Flavobacteriales; family Flavobacteriaceae; genus Flavobacterium; species Flavobacterium sp. KACC 22758. Next base: position 2,344,031 of record NZ_CP117878.1, on the reverse strand, counting down.
TTACGCAGTGTTTTTTTGGCGCTTCCTTCTAAAGTAAATGCTGCTAAGTCAACAACACCCTCCTGCCCTATAAACAAACTTTTCTTTTGCAGAGAAGTAAACACATCCAGATTTTCTTCGGGAACACGATAATAAATACTTCTTAATCCGTTATTATAACAGTATTTATCAAATTCTATAATACATTCCTTCATTTCAGCAGCAGATTCTGCAACCGGATTTTCTAATACTACAGCAAAATTATCGGCTGTACGATAAGCTAAAAATGCTTTTCGGTTTTGAGTAATAAAAATAGTTTTGTCATCGTAGGTTTTAAAATAATCTAAAGCAGAAGCTCCGTATTGTTCTAAAATAGAATTTGCGGTCATGAAGTCATCTTCAACCGCTTCTTTTTTAATTGTATACGGACGAACTAAAGCATAAACCAAAAACCCTAAAGATAAAAACCCGCAGATGTTTATAGAAAGTAAAAAACGTGCGGCGAAACGATCTAAGGGAACTAAATCCGAGCTTCCCATTAAAAAGTAATTTTGCAGCCCGTATTTTATAGATTGAAGCCAGTCAAAATCAATATTAAAGTGTTTTCTATCCAGAAAATAAAATCCTAAAATACTGTAGATTAAAACAGCTGCAATACTTATCAAAACCGTTTTTAAACCTATGCTCTGTAAATGTGCATTGCTTTTTATGTAATATTCTTTTCTTGTTACGATTAAACTAACCAAAACCATAAGCGCAATTAAAGCCTCTTCATAATCGATTGCTTTCGTTATATTTCCCACAACAGAAATACTTGTCAGTAAAATAGCAGACCACCAGGCAGTTCGTAATCCTTTGAGCAGAAAAGCAGCATTAACAAGCATGAATAATCCGGCGGTTATTACAAAATAATTGGATACTTTGATGGCCGAAATTGGTATTATATTTTCTAAAACATGCAGACGTTCTGAGATTGCGGGTGTTAAAACCGAAATGATATTAATTAATCCTAAAGCAAAAAGAAGAAATGACGGTACTATACGCATTAACAGCTTATTGGCACTGAATATAAAAAGCGATGCCCCGGCAATAAGCGGAATCCAAAATTCAAAAAAACGATATAAAAAAGTAATGGCTATAGCATTAACGTTTGTAAAACCAAATTGTATTAAGATAAAACTCATCGATATTTCTATAGCGCCCAAGCCGCGGAGAAAAGGCGAAACAATCAGGAAAATAACAGAAATAATATAGCCCATTATCGCTGCGGTTAAAGACGGAGTAAATCCCAGCGCAATCATAGCTACATACAAATGCGCTATTCCCACAAACTCAATCAGCACCGAATAAAAAACAACCTGCAGAAATTTATTTTTTATAATTCTGTTGTTTCTTAAGTCCTCCATAAATACTTCTGCAGATGGAAAAAACTTAATGATAAATCTGTAGATGGATCCTTTCTTTAAAACAGAATCATAAATAAAATACAGAATAAGACTTAATCCTGCAACGGCCCCAAATGCGTACCATTCTCCTGATCCGGTGGTTCCTTCAAAAAGTGAATACAGCAAAGCGGGAATTGCCACTATTATTACAGACAGAATTCCAACGAAACCGTATATAATTGACGCAAAATGAATTTGAGTGGGTTTAACACCTTTCTTTTCGATGGGTTTGGTAAAAAAAGCTAAGGAAGAAATTCCTCCTGCCGGAAGAAAAACACTTATAAAATTTCGTTTCAGAAACAAAATCACAGCATCTTTAAAAGAAATTTTACTTTGTACAGCCTTAAACGATGCATAATACATGAATGCCTGAAGCAGTATATAAACAGCGGCAAGTATAACACCGCACAAAACCCAGAAACTGCCGGCATTTGCAATTACATTTTTTACTTCTTTTAATTCTGAATTTTCGTGTTTGATAAACCAAATTCCAATTCCGATAAAAAAAATAGTAAAAATAAACTGTCTGATAATTTTATCATTTTCGCGAAGAAAAGAAATGCCTTTTCTCTCTTTAAAAAAAACAAGAAACCGATTCGAAATGGCTTGTACCTTCATATAAATACTAATAAAATAAGCGAATGAAAATCAAATCTTAAGGTATATAAATGTACGATAATTATTGCATCGGTTTCTTCTTTTTACAAAATATCAAGAGCTTTTACAAAGAGCCTGCTTTTACAAAAGTCTGCCAGCCGCGCATGGTATCAATAAAGCGTTCACAGCTCTACAGAGATACAATAGGTTTTAACAGAGGCACATCCTGATTTAAAGTTAAAAAGCCAGACGATAGGTACGCTGGCTTTTTAAAACTGATAAAATTGAATGGGTCAATTATTTCTGATCTACAAAAACGTATAATTTCTGTACTTTTCCGTTTTCAATTACAAACAAATCCATACCGCTTACAACAGCCGGTTTTTCTTTTGAACCAAACTGCCAGTACAATCGAACAATGTTATGATTTGTCTCTACTGATTTGGCAGTAAACCTGAAATCCGGATTTTTAGTTTGAAGTTCTACAATAAACTTACTGATATCCTCAATTCCTTCTGCAATAAAATGACGGTCAACCATTTCAACATTAACAGTATACACTTTATTTAATAGAACTTTGCGTTTTGTTTCGTCTTTTTCATTCCAAATTTTAAGATGATTTTCTACTATTGCCGTGTTCTTTTTAGAATCGAAATCGTCTGGAGAAACTTTTTTCACTGACACATTTTTTGGCGACCATAATATAGTTTTAGGATGTGATTTTTCATATCCTTTTCCGTTTGGATACGAAACCAGTTCCATTTTAGACCCCCAAGGTGTTTCAAAATAAACCCAGGTTTCTCCTGCTGTATCACCAGAAGGCATTGTAAAAGGTTCTCCTATTATTTTTACGTCTTTGCTTTTTAAATACTGCACTGCGTCATTAATATCATTTACATAAAACGCAATGTGTGATGCTCCAATATCATCTGTATTAGGATGTGTTTTGCTTCCTTTGTTATCTGCATATTCAAACACTTCTATGCTTGCTCCGTTTCCTGCATTGATCATTTTTATGGTAACAGCACCAGTATTAGGATTAATTTTATTTAATTTTTTCCAGTCGGCATCAAGCGGAATTGGTCCTAATTGTGTTACGGGCGTAAAACCAAGTACATCGTTAAAAAATATAACGGCTTTATTGAGATCCGGCACATTAATGCCCACGTGATCGATTCCAACGATTCCTGCACTAGTTTGTGCGGCTGTTTTTTCTGAAGCTGAAAAAAGCAGTATTAAATTAAGTATTGCCGCTGCTGAAGTCTGTACTTTTTTATTTGATTTTTTATGAGTTGTTTTCATGATTATTTATATGTGTTGTAAATTATTAAATGTGTTTAAAAGGAAAATTAATTAGTGTAAGCAGCTACCCATTTTGCTTTAATAGCAGCACGGGATTCTATAAATTCTTTATCAGTTCCCTGAGCAATGGCATCAAGCGGAAAACGAAGCGGTCTCTCTCCTTTTTTCATACTTACCAATTCCAGAATACCATCGGCAATAGTCTGCGGATTCATATCGAACTGTGCCATTTTGCCAAATAATGCTGTGCCCAATGCGTTGAATTTTTCTGTTGCAGCTTCGCCGTATTGTTCTATAATTTCTGTTTTATCAGCATAAATACCCGCTTTCGATCCGTTATTCATTTCTGTTGGATAAACTCCCGGCTGGATGCTTACGTTTTCAATTCCGTAATCAGCAAGTTCGTCTTGCAATCCTTCTGTAAAACTTTCTACTACAAGTTTTGATGCGATATACGGAACCATAAAAGGAAGTGTGTGTCCGCTTGCTCCGGTTGTAATATTAATGACAAGTCCGTTTCTTTCTTTTCTCATAGAAGGAAGCACCGCCTGATACATACGAAGCACGCTGTAAACGTTTACATCGAACATTTTGCGAACCTGATCGATTGAGTAGCCTTCAAGCAGACCAAAACCGCTTACTGCTGCATTGTTTATCAATACATCAATTTTGCCGTATTTAGTGATTACTTTTTCAATGGCTTTGTTAACTGATGCATCATCAGTAACATCGATATCTACTACTTCAATGTTTTCTACTGCTCCCAGTTCTTTTGCGGCTGCGGCATTTTTATCGTTTGTGTTGCGCATTCCTGCAATTACTGAATGACCAGCGTTTGCTAATGTTAAAGCTGTTAATTTTCCAAAGCCTGTACTTGTTCCTGTAATGAAAATTGTTTTTGACATGATTTCTAATTTTTAAATGTTTATAATGTTTGTTTCTTTTGAACATTACAAAGTTGCGACGAATGCAAAACCTGTACATTGATTAGAAATAAGTAAAAACTTGATTTAGATCAAGAGTTTGAAGCAGGCATAAAAAAGGAGCTTTAAAAGCTCCTGATCATATTATTTTTTTGCGGTTTGTTTTCGAATACGACTTAGCGTTTCTGGTGTCATGCCCAGATATGAAGCAATCATGGTCTGCGGAATCCTCGAAGCAAATCCCGGGTATTTATTTATAAAATTTAAATACTTTTCTTCGGCTGTTAAAGTCAGTGAAGCCTGAATTCTGTTTTGAGCGGCTATAAAACTTCTTTGCAAAATAGCATTAACCATATTATTAAACGCGGGAATTTCTCTGCACAGCAGTTCAAAATTCTCATGAGTAAAAAGAACAAGCTCGGTATCTTCTATAGCATCTATATTAAAACGTGACGGCTGCTGCATCATTAAACTCTCCCTGTCGCCTGTCCACCAGTTCTCTATACTAAAACTGTTTACATGCTCGCTTCCTTTTTCATCTACGGTATAAGTTCTAACACAGCCCTGAGTAATAAAGGCGTCATATTTCCAGACATCTCCTTCCTGAAGCAGATATTGTCTTTTACGAAGTTTTTTAATAATAGCAAATGATTGTATACGTTCTGATTCTGCCTGTGTCAGTTCAGTTTTATCTTCAAGGTATTTTTGGAATATTTCATACATAGCATGTAAAATTATATAAAAGGGTCTTTATCGGCAAATTTGATTTTACGAGAAGAAGAGATATTGCAAGAAAGTTAATTCTAGGAATTTTCGGCACAATAAAAGCCTTTACTCATCGTTAAATATCTGTAGTGCTAATTTAAAAAAATGTGCTGTATTAAATTTACTGCAGCAAATGTTAAATATCAGTAAAATCAAGGTCTATGTAAACCTTTTTGATTATATTTGTGTATAACACTGCAGAAAAACCTACTCTGATATTTTTTTTAAAAGTTCTATTTAAAATAAATGTTCACTTAACGGTTGCCGAAGGTCAAAAACAGCTGTATTGAATAAAAGCTTCGTTCTGAGATGTTTAAAAATTGTATAATACCTAAATAGCCCCCAAGACTATGAAAAAAATTACTCTAATGATTTGTTTACTGCTGACAGCTGCCGGCGTAAACGCACAACAAGAAAAAGGAATTATTGGTTACAACAACTGGCTGGACAACTGGACAGAATTTAAACCTCACAAGTCCGAATCTAAAGATGCAAATCAAATTTTAGCTGGAAACATTACTGAAAACACAAAACTGATGAAAAGAAACGTATACATTCTTCAGGGAAATGTTTATGTAACAAACAATGCAGTTTTGACTATTGAGCCAGGTACAATGATTATTGGCGATGTAAGTACTAAAGGTGCTTTAATCATCACTAAAGGTGCGAAAATAATGGCAGAAGGACAAGAAACTGATCCAATTGTTTTTACCTCAAACAGCAGCATGAAAAAAGCTGGAGACTGGGGAGGTTTAGTAATTCTTGGTGATGCTCCAATTAACAAATTTGGCAGCGTTGGCTCTTACAACATGGATCTTGATCCTGCTCTTACTGTGTATGGTGGAAATAATACAGCATCAAACTCAGGAGTATTAAAGTTTGTAAGAATTGAATTTGCTGGTAAAAGAGTAAAAGGTGCCGATACTTTTAATGCATTGACTATTGCAGGTGTTGGTAATAAAACTGTTATAGAAAATATCATGGTAAGTTACTCAGGCGGTGATTCGTTTGCTTTTTACGGCGGAGATGTAAATGCTTCTCAGTTAGTTTCATACAAATCAATCAATGATGATTTTAAATTTACACAAGGTATACAATGTCGTTTGTTTAATTCGTTAGCAGTAAGATCTTCTTACTTATCTAGTAACAAAGACGGCTCTAGATGTTTAGAGGTTAAAGCTTACGAAAAGAAAAGCGAAACTGACTTTACGAAAAAATCTACATTTGTTTCTGCTACAAACATTACAATGCTTAATGACAGCGAAAAAATTAAAGCTGATATTCAGGCTGGTTTAGTAAAAGAAGCTGTTTATGTTGCTGAAAATGCTTCTTTAGAATTAAAAAGAAGTGTAGTTTCTGGATTTAATCCTGCGGTTTTAATTGACAGCAAAACTGAAATCAATGCTGATAACTTAAAGAAAATCAAATTTGAAGAAATGTTTTTTAACCAATGCAGCGGGAACATTTTTGCAGAAAACAAAAGCGACAATTCAGATTTAGAAAACTGGTATGGAAACAGTGTTTTCTTTAACGTTTATTCACAAACAGATAATAAAGAAACTTTTGTTGACGTATATAATGCTAAAAGACCAGATTTTAGACTTCAATTAGGAAAAATTACTGCTTCAAGCGGAAAATAATAAAGCTTTTAAAAAGCAATAAAAAAGGAACTGATATTTCAGTTCCTTTTTTTTATTTATTAATTTCCCTTCTATCTCCATCCTAATGCAGGAGCAATATGTTCTAAAATTGAAGACAAAATATGTACATTATAATCTACACCCAAAGTATTAGGAATTGTAAGCAGTAATGTATCGGCTTCCTTTATCGCTTCGTCCTGACTTAGTTCTTCGATTAGTTTGTCTGGTTCGGCTGCGTAGCTTTTTCCAAAAACAGCTCTTTTATCGCGTTCGATATAACCAAAACTGTCAGCTCCTTTGCCTTGTCCGCCAAAGTAATACCTGTCCTGTTCATTAACTATTGCAAAAATGGAACGGCTTACCGAAACTCTTGCTTCACGCTGATGTCCTGCTTTTTCCCAAGCTTCCTTATACAATCTGATTTGTTCTGCCTGCTGAACATGAAAGGGTTTACCATTTTCATCGTACTTAAGGGTAGAACTTTGAAGATGCATACCGTTTTCAGCCGCCCAGACAGCAGTTGCATTCGATGCGGCTCCCCACCAGATTCGTTCTCTTAATCCTTCAGAATGCGGTTCAACACGTAACAATCCCGGCGGATTTGGAAACATTGGATATGGATTAGGTTCTGCAAATCCTTCACCTTTTAGTCCTTCTAAAAAATCCAATGCTTTTTTTCGTCCCATATCGGCATCTGTTTCACCAGCCATTGGTTCGTAACCAAAATAATGCCATCCGTCAATGACCTGTTCCGGTGATCCTCTGCTTATTCCCAGTTGTAAACGTCCTCCAGATATCAAATCGGCTGCACCGGCGTCTTCTACCATATACAATGGATTTTCGTACCGCATATCGATTACTCCTGTTCCTATCTCAATTTTGCTTGTTTTGGCACCAATTGCAGAAAGCAAAGGAAAAGGCGATGCGAGCTGTTGCGCAAAATGATGCACACGAAAATAAGCTCCGTCTAAACCTATTTGTTCTGCAGCTACCGCCAAATCGATAGATTGAAGCAGTGTATCAGCAGCTGTACGAGATTGATATGATGGATTATTTGACCAATGCCCAAATGATAAAAATCCTAGCTTTTTCATAAATGCTTCCTTTTTTTACTATATCAAATATACGCATCAAAAATCAATTTTGTTACTAATTTTTACAGCAAACACGGAGTCTGTTTTATATTTGAATATTTTTTGGATCATAAAGCATTGCAGTGCATAAACAGTTTTTTCTGTTCTTACTTTTTAAAATAGGACAATTGACACAGGTTTTGCAATTATCCCAAAATTCTTCGTCACTGGGCAGTTCAGAATATGTTACAGGTTCAAATCCCAGTTCATGGTTCATTTTCATTACCGCAAGACCAGTTGTAAGGCTAAATATTTTAGCGTTAGGATATTTTTGAATACTAAGTTCAAAAATCTTTCTTTTAATTTTTTTCGCTAATCCGGTATGTCTGAAATCTGGCGCGACAATCAAACCAGAATTTGAAACATAACGGCCGTTTTCCCAAGAAGAAATAAAGGAAAAACCTGCCCATCTTCCGTCTGCAGTAAATGCAATAACAGCTTCTCCCTTTTTCATTTTTTCCATAAGAAGTTCCGGTGAACGCCCAGATATACCCGTTCCACGTGCTATAGCCGATAGTAATGTTACTTCACAAATTTCATTTATCCATAAAATGTGAGCAGGCCCGGCAGTTTCAATACTAAAATCAACTGGTTCTTTAGACACCGCATAAGGCAAAATTGCAGCGGTTTCTTTTTTACGCTTTATAGTTTTCATATCAGTTTAGAAAATTTCTATTTGTAATACTACTCTATCGAAATTCAAATGCTAAACTCTAAACTGTTAAACTATTTGTGAGATTAGCAAAAGAGCGATAAAGAAAACTATCGTAAATACCATTAAATTGATGATTCTGTTTTTATGCTGCAGAGATTTATTAGATAGATACACTTTTGTAATCTCTTTACTTCTGGTTTTATTCCCTTTCATAGTACAATTATTTTGCTTTTATTTTTAAAATAAAAAACAAATGATATGCCAAAACATTCTAGGGTAACAAAATACATTGATTATCAATATAATAAAAAAGACAAGCCATTTTCTATTTATAAAAGCCTATCAAAATGATAAAACAGCTGCTCAAAATGAAAAGATAATTGAAAACAAAAAAGTAATTTATTAATTTTCACAACATGAAAAATACCATTTTCCCCTTACTTATTATCGCTTTAATTTTTAGTTCATGCAATACAAAACAGAAACCAGATACTGATATTTCAATTTTATTTAAATATGAAAAATGTGTTGCTTTTGATTTTAAAAATAAAACAGTTAGAACATTTTACCGCGGACAAGAAAATCTGGACACTATTTTATTTACTAAAAACGACAGTATTAAACTGCTCAGTTCTATCTCTAAAAACAAAATAGATGAAATTAGAGGCGATTACAGTTATCCTGAATGTTATTGGCTTATGCCGAGTTCTGAAGATCAAATTGAATTTTTTAAAGAAGGCAAAATCTTAAACACTATTAGAATTAATTACAGACCGAATTGTTCTGATACTAAAGCACTGTCAAATAAGGAAATGAGAAATAGAGCTTTTGGAATTGATATCAGAAATTTAGTTTTAAACAAACCTTGTTTTAAAAGAGCGATGGATACTTTAAAAGTATATCGAATTAGAAAAAAAGGAATAATTTAATTTTCAAAAATGACGCGGAATGATGTATAAAAAAAGAGAGCTGTAAAAGCTCCCTTTGTATTTGATATTTTGTTTTAGCAGTTTCTGCTAAAAATTGCATTCTGATTTTTAATAATAAACTGAAAGCATGATTTTAGAATCTGAGCTGTCAATTATTTTTTCAAGTCTTTTAAAGAAAAGTTCACTTACCATTGGGCAGCCGTGGCTGTTTATTATATAGTATTCTTTTTCATCGTCTGGAACTTCTTTGTAGCAGTGCAGTACGATAGCTCTTTTTAAAGCATTGCTGTTAGTTTCATCCATACCGCTCAATCTGAATGCTTTTCCGAAAACACCTTTATAAGGTTTTTCTACGCAATAACGGCCTAATGATGTACAGTTAGAATTTGGGGTATTGCTAAATTGAAGAATATCACCTTTTATTCCGGTTTCTGATCCTGAACCATGTGCAACTAGTCCTTGATCGATAATTTGGTTATTTTGTAAGTCATATACAAAAAAACGATTTTTACCTGATTTGATTTTCATATCTACAAGAAAAGCGATTTTCTTATTGTAGCCATGATTTGAAGCAGTAAATGTTTTGATTTCATTTACATGCTCTGTAAGTCTTATCATTTCCAGTTCAGATAAAATTTCTTTATTGTCCGCAGTCTTGTAAGTGGTAAACGAACTTAAAGAAAAAAGCAGTGCCATAAAAAATATTCTCATATTAAGACAGTAAATTAAAGTTAAAAGCAGTTTTGGGACTTCTATCAAGTTTTTGACATTGCAAAATTATGCACAAATTTTACAGAATTCCCATGTTTGCAGTGTTAAATATATTATAAATATTTGAAAACTTGACGTTTACAGTAATTTTTAACACTTTTTATATCATATTTTGAAATTTTGAATTAAAAAATCTTATAAAATGTTCTTCAAAAAACATTTTTTCATCAAAATCTAATTACCTCATACACATAGTCATATCAAAAAAATCAATCTTCATTTGGCTTAAAACTGCCTTCTCCAGGATATTTAATACTGTCTTTAATTTCTTCAACACGCTTGGGATCAAATTTAGGCAGCTGCAATTCATTTTTTTCTTTCCATTTTTTAACCGTTTCTGCAACTGCTGCCGCTTTTTCATTTGAAGGTAAACTATCTTGAGCCATATAAAGTGTTTGAGACGGATAGGCTAAAGATGTTCCGCTTGCTTCTATAATATCCATCATTCGAAGCAAAATATCTTCTTGTACTTCTTGAGATATATCAAAATTTAATGCTTCTATATATGCCGTAATTTCAACTTTTAAAGCATCTGCAGTTATTCCTGTAAAACGAACTACAGGCGGAGAATTTAAAACTGCAGGATGAGCATATAGTAAAGATCTTAGTTCTACTAAAAGATAACGCATTTGGTCAGGAGTAGTTTCCATTCTAAAGGTAAATACCGGATTAAATATAAAACGGTCGCGATGGGCAAAGTTTTCTATTTTACTGGCCGATAATTGTCCGTTAGGAATCGTTACAATAGTTCTAGCAGAAGTACGAAGTGTGGTAGATCGCATTCCGATAGACTCAACTGTTCCTTTAATATCATCAACCCGGCAGTAATCGCCTACTCTTAAAGGCTGATCTGCAATAAGGCTGACGCTGCCAACAAAGTTTTCTATAGTTTTCTGCGCTCCCAAAGCCAGGGCGATACCTCCAATACCAAGTGCCGCAAGTCCTGCCGTAACATCTACACCAATAATTCCGAGAATTGCAATAATTCCAACAAAAACAATGGCAGCTTTAGTAGTACGGCTCAAAAACAAAATTGCCGATATGGCAGAAATCCGGCCCTTCCTGCTCATTCTGCTTCGCGCAAACATACTCACAAAATCGGTCATTCTCCAAAGCAGTATCAAAAAAGCTACGATTCCAATGGTGATTATAATAATACTAAAACGCTGGCGGACGACTATGGAAATTCCCATGCGCTGTGTAAAGGCAACAAACAAAATTACGGTAAGATACATGTGAACCGGCAGTGTCAATGCCTCTATAATTGCTGTTCCATTTTCTGTATCGGCTTTTTTCCATAGCTTTTGAATCACAAAACCTATTACGAAAATTAATATTCTGGCCAATAAATAAGATAAAATCGTCATGACAACTACTACTGCCCAATGACCAATAGGAACGTTTCCTAATTTTCGTTCCTTTAAATAATGAGGAAGTATACGATCTAAAAAAGTTTTTTCTCCTCTAATATCGGCTGAAAGTATGGATTCTACTGTTTCGGCAGAGAAAAGCCATAATGCGGGCTGGCTGTCATCTGATTGATTTTCTACATAGAGCTGTATGGTTTCTTTACCCGTAGAAATATTCCCTACAAGATCTACACCCGTTGCCAGATCATCGTCTGTCCGCCCGGTTTCTTTATTGCTTATAATGGACGAGGGCGAAAGGTTACCGCCCTGATCTAAAAGCTGTTGAAATGTTTTTACTATGCGTATTCTTTCGGTTGTTTTGCGGTAAGAGCGTTTACTTAGTACCAGATACTGGCTGGCACGCAGGTAATTCTGCTCGCCAATAGCTTTAATAAATCCATTAACAGTTCCCTGAGGTGTTCTTCTTCCCAAAGAATCTTCCGGAGCTTTTGCCGGTTCTTCTGTTGTAGTTTTTGCCGAACCCAATAATTGGGCTGTAACTGCATTAGAATTTATCAGTAATGCTGCTAATAAAAGCAAAGAGGACACTAAACGCTTCACACTTAAAATCATGCTTTTTATTTTAGAATACTAAAAATAAGAAATATAGGAGATAAAAGAAATCTTTCTACAGGAAAAAGAAGCAATACTTTTTTTATTCTAAACTTTAAAATAAGGGTTGTTTTGAACTCTTTTACAAATGAAAAATGTATTTTGAACCACTGTTTTGCAGATTATTTAAAGCATCACTCAAATCTGTTCCTCCATTGGAAGTAATAATTTTGAGCATGCTTTTTAAATCATTAAAATCATTTGGTTTTACAAAATAACCTAGTGCTCCCAGCTGAGAAGCCGTCTCCATATCATTTTTATGCGAAGATGTTGAAATCATGATCACAGGAATATCCTGATAGTTTTGATCTTTTTTTATTAATTTCAGACATTCCCATCCATTCATAATAGGCATATTAATATCCAGAAAGATAAGCTGTGGTTTTTCATTGTTGTCGTTTAGCATACGCCACGCCTGATCGCCGTTTTGTGCACAATGGCAGATAATATTTTCATTAACCATTTCTAAGGCCTCGCAAAACATTTCTATATCATCTCTGTCATCGTCAGCCAGTAAAATTATTTTTTTATTCATATTTAAATATCATTTTCTTCTTGTTTCAAAGGAAGCATTATAGTAAATACTGCTCCATTATATGGACTTCCTGATGCAGTTATAGTTCCTGCATGGCGTTCAACTATTTTTTTACAGAGCGATAACCCCAGACCTGTACCTTCATAAGAATCTTTAGAATTAAGTCTTGTAAAAGTTTCGAATATTCTTTCTGCCTGATTTTCGTTAAAACCAATTCCGTTATCTTCAACAGTAATAACGGCAAAATCATTATCCTGTTGTTTTATTATTTTTGATGATAATTTTACTTTAACCGGAACATCATTTTTAGCGAACTTAATAGAATTATTAATCAGGTTGTAAAAAAGCTGGTACAATAATACCTGTGCACCTTCCAGCACGGGAAGATTATCATAATAAATTTCACCGCCTGTTTTTTGTAAAGAAACTTCTAAATCAGTTTCAATATTTTTTAAAACTTCATTTAGATCCACTACTGTTGGTTTCTGCTGATCTGCATTTATTTTAGAATATGCCAGAACACCTTCTATCATGTTAAACATTCGATCTGATGCAACGTGTATTCTGTCAATGAATTTCTTTGCCGAGTCATCGAGTTTTCCTTCAAGATTATCTTCAAGCCTGCTTATAAAAGTCTTTATTTTTCGTACCGGTTCTTTTAAATCATGGGAAGCAACATGAGCAAACTGCTGTAAGTCTTCATTAGAACGCTGCAGTTCACGCGTGCGTTCGTTTATCAGGACTTCTAATTTTTCGGTAGCAGTTTTTTGTTCATGAATATCTGTAGATGTACCAAACCATTTTGTAATAACGCCTGATGCATCCCTGATAGGAACAGCTTTACTTAAATACCATCGATACTCTCCTGCAGCACTATCTTTTAATCGAAATTCAAGCTGATAAAAATTACCCGATTGAATACTCTTATACCAATTATCTTTAACTAATTCTACATCATCCGGGTGTAATACAGAAATCCAGCTCGAATCACCATATTCATTTTCTTTCAAATTCGTATACTCGTACCAGCGTTTATTGTAATAATCAATAAAACCATCCGGCCTGCTTGTCCATATAATCTGAGGTACCAAATCAGCAAGCTGTCGAAAATTTTCTGCACTTTCATTAATAATCTGCTGTACTTCTTTTTGTGAAGTAATATCACTTGCGGCACCAAACCACTCAATGATAGTATTATTATCGTCTAATATAGGAACTACTCTGGAAAAATTCCAGCCAATAGTTCCATTTGCGTTTAGAACTCTATGTTCTAATTGGAAAATACTTTTATTATCTATTGCTTCAGATATAAGTTTTAAAGCATTTTTCCGGTCATCAGGATGAATATAACTGTTAATCCAGTTAGAAACCGGTTCGCCTTCAGATGCATAAGAATCCAGTGTTTCTAAACTCCTCATTACAGTCCAGTCTGCATTCATACGATACACAAAGTCTGAAGAAGCATTTACCAAAGCTCTGAAACGCTTTTCGCTTTCTTCCATTTTGTTTCTTGCCGTAACCTGTTCTGTAACATCCTCTGCTACCTGAATCATTCCTGTTATTACGCCATCCTGAACTAAAGGGCGATATGCCAGATTATAATAATAGTCGCGCATTTCGCCTGTTCGGTTATGCTGAACAAGCACTTCTGCCTGATCAAAAGGAATTCCTTTATTGTAAACGTTCTGCACCTGTGTCCAAACATATTGCCCGTTTAATTCCGGAAGAACATCAATTAAACGCATGCCTATAATTTCTTCGCCACGGCCAATTAAAGCAAGCATTTGTCTATTAATCTGCTCGATTACCAAATCTGCTCCCATAAGAACCAATGTAGCCGAAGGTGTCTGGTGAATCATCGACTGTAGTCTGGATTCACTTTCTTCTATCCTTTTTCTTGCTAAAAACTGCTGTTCTTCTGCCAGTTTTATTTCTGTAATATCGCGTGTTGTTCCGGCTACCGCTTCTACTTCGCCCTGCTTATTAAAAACCGGAGCAAAAATGTAGTCATAAACTCTTCGCCCTAATTCTGCATGAGGAAAGGATACGGTGCCTCTAATCATTTTTTTATTAGCAGCAACATCGTCTATTTCTCTTTCATGCATCAATGCGTGCCATTCTTCGTAGCCGTTCTCTCTTAAGCCTTTACCTATAGCATCTTGTGCTGACTTGCCCCACATATCCAGCAAAGCTTTGTTGGCATACGTAAAATTATATGCAAGGTCAAATACATACACTAAATCTGGTGTGGTATTGGTAATGGAATTATAAAATCTTTCCTGCTTTTCAATCGCTGTTAGTGCGGCAATAAGATTGTTTCTCTTTGTTTTATATTCGGTTATGTTTTCAACAGTAACGATTAGTAAACCGTTTTTTTCTTCTGCCGTAAAGCGAAACCAATGTAATTGTTCTCTAATTTCAAAACTGATTTCAAAAGTAGAATTTATTCTATTTACGAAAGTTTCTGTAAATTTTTCGAGGAGAATATCTGCATCATAACGTTTGAAAATATCTGTAAAAAGCTGGTCTTTACATTGTTCAACTTCAAAATATTCTTGAATACGGGAATTGCAGAACAGTAGTAAGAAATCTTCAATCTTTTCTTTATTGTATACTGGCCGCAGTGCAATAAGACCGTTTGCCGCAGAGTTAAAAATTGTATAAAAAAGTTCATCATTACCTGTTAACCCCATTGCTGTAGAATATCTAAAAAAGCTTAATTGCCTTAACTGCTAATTGTCAAATATACTTTATTACCGTCGAATATTTAAAAAAAAACAGACAGTATAAAAATTAAAATTATTACAAGCCGCCCCGCATATTCTATCAAGTCTTAAAGCTGAATACGTATGAAAAATGAATACTTTAAATTTAAAAATATGAAGTATCCAAATCTCTTTAAAATTCTTTTTAAGGTGAACAATTGTTCTAAATGATTTCATTTGAGCTACAGATAACAAACCAAATATAAATTACCACTTTTAGTTTGTTTTTATATAATTCCCATTAATTTTTACAAAATTTTATGCTGGCTGCTTATTTCGTTTAAAAAAAACAAAACCCTTATGCATGCTGCATAAGGGTTATTGGATTTATTTAAATTAAAAAATATTATTGCAAATTATTTCACAATCAGTTTTTTAGAAATATTTAAAGCATTTGAATGAATTGTAACAACATATATTCCTGAAGCCAAATCATGACTAATTGCTGCCGATGAATTCAGTTTCTTTACTAAAACTTTTTTTCCGTTTATATCTGTAACTGTTATCGTTGCTGTATCATCTGGGCTTAACTCCGGTAATGCAATATTAAATTCATTATTAACTGACGGATTCGGGTAAATACTAACAGCAGTATTATTTTCGGCTGTTACTTCGGCTTCATTGATTTTTTTTGATGCCGAAGCTGCCTGAAACTGCCATTGTGCACTTTCCCAGCTATTTTGAGCTCCCACATATTGAGCAGAACCTGTTAGGTTTTCAATATGAATCATACTTCCTGTCTGCCATCTGTTTTTGATTCTTACCCAGGTTCCGTCTACATTTTCGGTTGACCATTGTGCGCTCCACCAGTCAGATCCTGCTGCTGTACACTGTACAGATCCTGTCAAATTTTCAATATGCATTACATCTCCTGTACCTACATTTTTCAAGATAAAGTTTGCAGCATCTACAGCTATTTTTTCCCATTTATAATTGTTATTTGCAACAGTTGCGCCATAACCTACATTAGCCCCTGCATCATATAAATAATTATTTGTCCATTTGTTTTTAATGGTAAAATAACTTCCTGTGGCAGTACTTACCGTAATTAAGGCTGTACTGGTTTTGTTTCCGTCTGCTGTGGTTACTGTAATTGTTGCTGTTCCATTAGCAACTGCTGTTACAAGTCCTGAAGCATTTACTGTAGCAACACCTGTATTGTTTGAACTATAACTTACTGATTTATTTGTTGCATTAGAAGGCAGAACAGTTGGTGTTAATTGTTGTGTTCCTCCTACTGATAATGATGCTGCATTAGGACTTAAACTAACGCTTGTTACAGCTGCAGCTGATGAATTTACAGTAATTACCGAAGATGCTGTTTTAGCTCCATCTTGCGTAGTAACCGTTATTGTTGCGGTTCCGGATGCAATCGCAGTAACTAAACCAAATGCATTTACTGTTGCCACGCCAGTATTATTAGAACTATACGATACATTTTTGTTTGTTGCATTTGCAGGAGCAATAGTCGGCGTTAATTGTTGTGTAGCGCCAGCACCCAGCGTTACTGTTGTTGGTGCAATTGTTACACCTGTTACCGGAACATTTGTTACAGAACAGTTACTGCTTTGTGTCCAAGAAAAATTGCCAATCGCACTAATTTCTTCATTAGCTGCTGCATTTCCTCCTCTGTTAGAATAATTCATATTGCAGTACGTTCCGTTTCCGTTGGGAGAACCCGCAATAAGTACAAAATAACCTCTGCCCCAATTTCTGTTAAGAGCATTGTTGTTTGGATATTCTTTTCCTGTTCCGTTAACTGTAATGTTTTTAAAACTAAGATTATAAATACCGTCTCCAGATCTTTTGCTTATAGAAATAGCATCATTTCTTGAATCTAAAATATCGATATTATACAACTGAACGTTCTTAACCTGAGTTCCTGCATTGCTGGCGCTGAAAATATCTACTGCCGCAACAGGATTGTTATACGTATCATTAAAAGTACCACACGTACTTACTGTAATATCGTGTATTTCATGGGTTCCGTCATTATTAAATGGTGCACCATCAAAATTATTGCTCACACGAATACCTGCTTCCAGATTGTCTTTAATAATCAGGTTGTAAGCTTTATTATTTTTCCCACCATAAATAGCCAGTCCGCAGGCACGCCAGCAGTTTTCTGACGTATTATATCTAAAAGTATTGTTGATACATTCCTGCCCGTTAGCAGACCAGATTGCCTGATCGTCGTCACCGTTATTTCTAAAATTACAATGTTCAACAATAGCATTTGCAGTTCCTTTGCAAAGGTTAATTCCATCAGCATAATTATTTCTAAAACGGCAGTGTGATAAGGTAAATCCATCTGCAATTGCAGGGCCGCCAACATTATATTGAGCAATCCATGCGCCGCATTCAAAATGTTCTGCCCAGATATTTTTTATTGTTGAACCAGATGTAAATACACCATTTATCGCTTTATAAGAATTACTTCTTGAAGCAGAATTTGTCGTTAAATACAAATCTGAAAAAGAAATGTTACTTGCATTGGCTCTCAATCCTCCGTTACCGCTGCTGGTATTGGTAAAATTAATCTGTGTGTACCACATTCCCGCTCCAATTAAAGAGGTATTGGCAGAACCAAAATACAATTCGCGGTTCACATTAAAAACCCCGCTTGGAACAAATATTTTTTTACCGCCGTTGGCATCAATAAAAGTTTGAAGATCACTTCCGTTTCCTGTATAAGTTACAGAACCTGAAGGCGCTGTTACTGCAGCCGGAATGGGTTCCATTTCGGCAAAATCCAAGTGAATATTACCCGTTTCTCTTACCAAACGCAATGTTCCGGATACTGGTATTTTACTTGGAAGTTTATAACGTACTTCATCAAAACGCATTCTTGGATTTTGGTTTGTAATTCCGTTGTTATTTGGATTTCCATTACTCCACAAATATTCCCATGACCATGTCGAAGTCAAAGTAAGCGTTGTAATTTTTGTACTGCCATTATATACGCCTATTGTTCCAGACTGACCGTCAGGAACGCTATATCGAATAACGAGTCCGTCTGCAGCCTCAGTTAAAGTCCATTGAACTGCTGCATTTGACGCAGACATATTCACACAAATTTGATCTGAAGCTTCTGACTGTAAATCAGCTTGATTATACGATTTTGCAGTTACTGAAGCTCCATTAGACAATTGTCCTAAGTTTGCTTCGTATCTTTTATAAGCTGCATCATAATAACCTCGCTGCGCATACAAATTTGAAGTTAAAAGAACGAAAAAAATCCACATTATAAAGTGGCAGCTTTTTTCTCTTTTAAATAAAATACCATGTAATTGTTTTCTCATAATTTTCGGTTTTTTAAATAGTTAGTTCCTAGAAATAGGATTATAACGAAACTAGACCTAAAAAAAAGATTACAAAAAAAGTGGAATAAAAATCAAGATATCTAAAACGTTTTCAAACAAATAAAACACTGAAAATCAATTAAATAAAATTTTAATACAAATAAAAAATCAAGAACTTATCTAGATGAGAAGTTCATAATTTTTACTCAAATTAATAAGAATATGGAAATTTTTAACATCATAAATTATAATATTCTCTTTTCTTAAAAATAAAACTGAGTATTATTTATTCTAATAAAAACTAATCCGAAGCATTAAATTAAAAATGTACTTTCATAACTTGCAAAAAATCTTAACTAATACCAACAATGACGTCATTGCATATAAAAACGCCTCGTCTAATTATAAGACATCTCAATATACATGATTTGTCTAACTTTATTATTTACCGCTCGAATCCAGAAGTTACAAAATATCAAGGTTTTGATGTTATGAATTTAGAACAGGCAGAAGAGTTTATAACAGAAAACGCTGCTAAATATTTTGGAAAAGCCGGTGAATGGGTACAATATGCAATTGAAAATCGCGAAACCAAACAGCTAATTGGCGACTGTGCCATTCAACTTGATCAATACGATACAAGAATTGCCGAAATTGGAATTACTATTTCACATCTGGAACAAAGAAAAGGGTTTGCAAAAGAAACTTTATTAGGCATTTTGACTTTTTTATTTGATGAATTAAAATTACACCGTGTAGTCGAAATAGTCGATGCAGAGAATACAGCTTCAATTAAACTATTGCAGAGTGTCGGTTTTAAACAAGAAGGTCATTTTATAGAAAACATATTTTTTAAAGGGAAATGGGGAAGTGAATTTCAATATGCAATGTTAAAAAGAGAATGGGACGAACGAAAGTAATCAAGGCTTTGAATGGCAAACGATTAATAAAAGTTTTTTTCGTATTTTTGTAAAAATTCAATACTCCCATGAAACGTTCCGGTACAGCAGATCTTCCATTACATTATGGACAAGTGCCGTTATGGCTTTCTGAACGAATGTCTAAGCTTGGCCTGGCAATTGTAGAAACTATTGCTTTAGAATTTTCTACTTCTGAAGTGATAAGCAAATTAAGCAATCCGTTTTGGTTTCAAAGTTTTGGCGCTGTTATGGGAATGGACTGGCATTCATCCGGAATTACTACTTCTGTACTTGGCGCCTTAAAAAAATCTGTCAATCCGCATTCAAAAGAACTTGGAATTTACATTTGCGGAGGAAAAGGCAAACATTCGCTTTTAACACCTCAGGAACTTTTATTTGTAGGCGAAAAAACAGGACTTGACGGAAATAATCTTGCAAACTGCAGTAAACTTGCTGCTAAAGTAGACAATACAGCCATTCAGGATGGTTTTCAATTGTATCAGCACAATTTTATTGTTGATAATATGGGACAATGGGCTGTCATTCAGCAGGGAATGAACCCCGATTCTAAAACTGCCAGAAGATATCATTGGCATTCACAGGATTTAAAATCTTTTATTGAAGAGCCTCATACCTTTATTTATGGAGAAAATCAAGGAACAATTTTAAACCTTACCGCTCAGGCTGCTTCAAAATCCAGAGAAGGAATTTTAGAATTATCTAAAGAATCTCCTGCAAAAATCATGAAGGAAATGCAATATCTTTCTATGCCTGCACATCATGATGTGAGAATGGAAGATGTAAACATGAAAAGACTTGGTGCAATGCTTTGGGCAACACACGAAAATAAACCTGAGGATTTTGAAGAATTACTGCTTTTAAAAGGAATGGGACCAAGAGCTTTACAATCACTCGCATTAGTGAGTGAAGTTATTTACGGCACTCCTACCCGATTTGAAGATCCTGCGCGCTTTTCATTTGCACACGGAGGTAAAGACGGACATCCGTTTCCGGTTCCTGTAACTATATATGATGAAACTATAAATACATTACAACGGGCAATTAACCGGGCGAAAATTGGCAATGGCGATAAGATTGAAGCAATTAAAAAATTATCTGAAATCTCCAGAAAAGCGGAACAGAGTTTTACACCCAATTCTAATTTTGACGCTTTGATTCAAAAAGAACGAAATGAATCCTATAAATATGGAGGAAAAACTGTTTTTGGCGATGCCAAACCTCCTAAAAAAAGACCTCCAAATACAAATAATCAGCTTGAATTATTTTAAGAATCTGAAAAGCTTAATCATAAAAAAAACCTTCAAAATCAACTGACTTTGAAGGTTTTATTTTTGCTTTATAAAAAATATTACATTTCGTTTAATTCATTAAACTCGTGTAAAGATTTTAATGTGTTTTCGTAGAATAAAATCGCCGCGATAAGGTTTCCTTTATCAGAGTAAGGCATCATTTTTCTTTGAAACTCTACTGTAGTATCTAAGAAAGTTGATGTTCCAACCGCTTGATTGTCTAATATTTTTTTGTGATCTCCATCGTCTGGAATACCTAAATCTGCCATTGTAACGCCAGGTTTAGTAACCAAAGCAATATAAGGAAGCGTTTTAACTAAAACTTTAATACGCTCAATGTACAATTCCAATAGTTCTCCTTTTTGCATACCGCTCAATTCTTTTTGATCGTGGTATTTACGGATTAAGGCTGTTGTACTGATGATACTTCTTGGGGCGTTTTTTGCCTGTGCCGAAACAGCTGCCGTTGTCAAGAAGAAAAGGACACTTAAAAAAATAATTTTGCTCTTCATTTTCGTAGATCTAATAGGTTCTTGGTTAGGGCAAAAATATGCAAATTAAGTTAAATTGCAACTTTATTATTTTCTTTTTTTTAGAAAACTTTAACAGTTGGCGTTTTTCTGTCTTTTTAAGACTTAATTATTCTAAAACGGCCGGGATATTTAATAAAAATACTTTTTTTGTTTCCGTAATAATCCATAAATTCTTCACATACAAAAACAGCATGTGCTTTTGACCATGCTACTACGCCGCAAAATTCACTTCCCTCCTGTCTTCCTAATTTTTCGATTTGTTTTCCAAGCTTAAAACCCAAATACTTATAAATTGTCGGCGTATAAACCGTACCATCTTCTAAATCTTCCAAAGCTTCATCAAAAGTTTTCTCTTTATCAATGATCTGCTTGTATTTTGCCATTACGGCATAAGTCAAAACCGCATAGTCAGTTATTTTTTCGCTGTCGCAGTTATCCTTAATAAATACAAATCCTGCAGAAATTTTAGCTCTGTTTAGTTCTTCACTTTTTAAATTGAATGAGGCATTATTTTTTAATGTTATTTTTTGCAGATTATCATCTATTTTTTCAGTTTCAAAAAGATTATCTAATCCGTAAACATTTAAAGAGGCTTTTATAAAAGCAATTGATGAGCAGTTAGTACGTTCTCCCTGCTTAAAGCTTTCGAATATTTTATCTGAACTTAATTGAGAATACGAGGTTGAACAGATGAACATTAAAAATAAAAATAGTGGAGTAACAGATTTCATTGTAATAAAATTTTATAATATGGTTCTCAACTTTTTTAGAAAAAATCTGAGAGTTTACAAATCTATAAAAATCAAATCATAGTTTCTTTTTACTTCTTCATTTTTGTCAAAAATTGTAAACAATCTTCTAATTGGTCCTTTTCTGTCATCGAAAATAAAAAAGTCTCAAAAAATTGAGACTTTTATTTTATTTTTTTTCTTCGTTATTCAACTTATCATCAAAATCAGGCTCTTCGCCTTTAAATTCATGAGTATCAACATCATAATTTTCATCATTTGTTAAAACTTCATCATGATCTTTATATTGATGTTTTCTTGTGTCGCTTCGATTATCTGATCCGCTTGGTTTAGCAGCATTCGGATTTTGATTATTTGTGCCCATAATTTCAAGTTTTAAATTTTAATAAAATTACTTCAAATACAAAAAACGGCGCTTACATAATCATCTGTAAAAGTTATAAAATATACTTCCAAAACAAAACACAAATTATTTAATATTAAACCATTGCAAGCAGAATACAATCTTAATTCCGAAATTTTGAAGCCGTTTTGACAAACCCATCTTTTGTCATAAATTTGCACACCAGAAAACGCAGAAAAATTCACGTTTTAAAGTCCGGTAAAATAAGAGAAAGTGGAAAGATCAGAAAACGAAAAAACAAGCTGGACTATTTGTAAAGAATGCCAAGGAAGTGGTAAAAAAAACCGCGGACTAAGCAATAAAGCCCGTCGTGATTATCAAACAGCATTAAATTTATTTCAAACAAATAACAACGAAGGCAAAGCTCCTGTCCGCCCAAAAGCACACTTATACACCTGCACAAAATGCAACGGATCTGGTTTAATTTCTTCACTAAATTTTCCTGAACCAGACAATAAAAACCTGCCCCATATTGCCATTATTGGTGCCGGTATTGGCGGTACGGCTCTCGCTGTGGCTTGTTTGCACAGAGGGATTCCTTTTACACTTTTTGAACGTGATGCTGATTTCGAAGCCCGTTCTCAGGGTTACGGACTTACTTTACAGCAGGCTAGTAAGGCAATAGAAGGTTTAGGTATTTTTTCATTAGACGAAAAAGTTATTTCGACAAGACACTTGGTTCATACTACTGAAGGAAAAGTTATTGGCGAATGGGGAATTCGAAAATGGCTGCAGTCTAATGCAAAAACAACTTCTAAACGCACCAATATGCACATCGCCAGGCAGTCTTTGCGTTTGTCTTTGCTTGAACAGCTTGGCGGACATGATAAAGTTCAATGGGGACATCAATTAATTGATTTTAACCAAAATGATAAAAATATTGATCTCAATTTTCAGGTAAACGGCGAAACTAAAACTTATAAAGCAGATCTTGTTGTTGGTGCTGACGGAATTCGCAGTTCTGTTCGAAAGTTGCTGATTGGCGATGAAATTACGCCTTTACGTTATTTGGACTGCATTGTAATATTAGGAATCTGCCCATTGAGCGCTCTTGAAAATCTAGAAAGTCCTTTGCTCGACGGTGCAACGGTTTTTCAAACGGCAAACGGCAATGAACGTATCTACATTATGCCTTATAAATCAGATTCTATAATGTGGCAGCTTAGTTTTCCAATGTCTGAAAACGATGCAAAAATATTAAGTGCAAAAGGTCCAAAAGCACTCAAAGAAGAAGCCTGCCGCAGGACACAGTGGCACGATCCTATTCCGCAGATATTAATGGCAACCCAAGAAGCCCAGATTTCAGGATATCCTGTTTATGACCGCGAATTGCTGCAGCCAGATTTATTAAAAAATGCCGGTTCAGTAACTTTAATTGGCGATGCTGCTCACCCAATGAGTCCGTTTAAAGGACAAGGAGCTAATCAGGCATTACTAGACGCGCTGACACTGGCACGTGGAATTGTAAAAAGATGCCAGACTTCTTCTGAATGGAGAAAAACTGGAATTAGAGAAATTGTATTAACAGAATTTGAAGCTGAAATGATAGAACGCAGTGCTATAAAAGTAAAAGGTTCTGCAGATGCAGCTCAGTTTTTACATTCGGAAATTGTACTCTATGAAGGCGACGAACCAAGAGGCCGCTGTTTAAAGAAAAAAGAAATATAGAAAACTCATTATACAAAAAAGCCCATTCCTGTTTAGGTTTGGGCTTTTTTAGTCTTACAACTGAGGTATTTTAAAGCTGATTCAAATAATTAATTATTAGCCAGCGCTTTTAAAGCAATATATTTTTCAAGACTTTTAAAATCATGCCCTTTTGCACGCATCGATTTAATATAAGCCGGAGTTGTACCAATTGCTTTTGCTCCCACAATTTCTTCGAGATCAAGATTATCAAACCCTAGACTTTTGTATTCTTTTACTAAATCTGGTGAAATATTCTGAGATTTTAAAGCCATTAGATTTTCTGCCGAAATGTTTTTATAACCGGCATTTTGAAAACTTTTAACGTATTCTGGAGTTACATTTAAAGACTTTAATCCAATAAGATCACCGTTTGAAAGGTTGTTATATCCTAATGCTTTAAAAGAATCAATAAAAGCCTTATCAACGTTTAATGCTTTAAAAGCAATGATATTATCGTCGTCGTTGTCATCATTATTGTTTCTGTTGTTATTTTCAGCGTTATCGCTTTTTTTACCTGAACTGCGGAAATCATTGATATATTTTCCGTCAATACCCTGAGATTTTAAGGCAATAATATTACTTGGACTAACATCTTTATAACCTGAACTGCGAATTTCTTCAATAAAAGCTTTGTCTATTCCTAATGATTTAAAAGGAACAAGATTTTCTAAATCAATATCCGGAATAGCTTTTTTGATTGAAGTTATATAAGCTTCATTTACATCTAAAGCAGCAAGCGGAATAACCTGATCTTTATCTAAATTATTAAAGCCGTTTTTCTTAAGCATCTGCACATAAGAGACTTTGATATTAATTAAAAAGAACACCATTAGATCATTATCTTTTTTAATATCTAATCCTTCTTTGTTCATAGCGGTGCTGTAATCTTTATTTGCAGTAAATTTATAAGTTCCCATTCCTTTGTCACCTTCAAATTTTCCATTAAAATTCATGGTTCCTGCTTCGCGCGTCAAAGTAAAATCGCCTTGTTTATCTCTCGGAATACCGCTTAATTCACGTAATTGAAAAGTATGCGAAGAATTATTATGCTGATCACTTTTAAAGCTGATTTCTATAGAATCGCCTTTGATAACGGCAAACCAGTTCCCATCGGTTTTCATTTCATCTTCAACGATAACATTTTGTTTCGATTCGCCTTTAGAATTTAAAGACTGGCTCTGCGCTGCCGATTGATTAAAAAGGCAGGCAAAAAGCACCATTAGCGGCACAAGGAAAAAATATTTCCATGTGGTGTGCACATTTGATTTTTTTGAGTTCATCATGATGATTCGTTTTTTTAATAATGATTGATTATAGTTAGTTGTAAGACTCAAAGGAAATTGCGGCGCAGCTACTTTTAACAAACTAAACTGATAACTCTCTCTTTCAACCGTATCGTGCTGCAGCATTTGATCATCGGTTAAAAATTCAAGATTAGTTTCGAGTGCTTTTCGCCACTGCCATGCAAACGGATTAAACCATTGAAAAACCAAAACAACCTCTGCAAGCAGAAGATCTATGGTATGTTTCTGTTCAATATGGATTTTTTCGTGAAGCAGAATTTGGTTGTAGGTTTCCCATTCGTATTTTTCAGGATTGATAAAAATGTTATTACCAAAAGAACACGGCGCTTTATCGCCCGTTATTTCAACAATACGAAACTTTCCATCCTGAATTGCAGATCCTGAATAGGATCTAAAAAGCAATATAAGGGCCTGCATTAAAAAATTAAGACCAAATATTACCACACCAAACCAGTATAAATAAATTATACCCTGCAGTAAGACATCAACATTGATTACTTGTTTTGTCTCCTCAACAGGTGCAGGCTGAATAGATTTTTCTTTTGATGTTTGAGCCGCAGCAGTTCCAGTTGGGATTTTTACAGCCTCAATAGACTGTTCTGCTGCATTTTTTCTAAATGATAATTGCTGCGGCACCGGAATTAAAGGCAGTGTAAATGCCAATACCATACAAAAAAGCAGTACATATCTGTTCAAATGAAAAAAAGTTTCTTTTTGCAGCAGCAGTTTGTAAAACAAAAAACAAGCCGAAAGAATAAGCGCGGTGTATAAGATATAAGGTATCATATTTTTTCTTTTTTAATGATGCTCACAATTTCATCTAATTCCTTATCTGAAAGCTTTTGTTCTTTTGCAAAAAAAGCTAACATTCTGGGATATGAGTTATCAAAATATTGACTGACAATATCTTTAAGGGCAAACTGCTGGTATTCTTCCCTGCTGATTATTGGAAAAAAGCAATGCATATTTCCGGCGGTTTCAAAACTTAAAAAACCTTTTTCGGCAAGAATCTTTACTATAGTGGCTACACTATTGTAATGCGGTTTCGGATCTGGAAGCAGCGGGATTATATCTCGTATAAAAGCTTTATTTAAATCCCAAAATACCTGCATGATCTGTTCTTCTCGTTTGGCTAATTTTATCATAGTTGAAATATTTTGATGCAAGATACTACTAATTAATTAGTAGACAAACTAATTTGTTAGTTTTTTAACTAATAAGTTAGTAATTCAATCGACACGAACACAAAAAACCTGAACACAAACTCTTTCCAAAACACTGATTTACTATATCTTAACTTATAATCAAACATAAAACAGGAACACTCAAAAAGCATGATGTATAACCGGAGCATCAAAAAGAATGGAACTTGAAACTATAAATAGAGTTTAAAAAAATGCTTTAAAATTTGGAGTAAAGCTATTTTTGTATAATTTTGTACCAATCATTACAAAATCAAAAATCAAAAATGAGAGGAAGACCAACAATCTACGAAGACGCTGATGTTGTAAAAAAAGCACAAGAAGTTTTTTGGCAGAAAGGATACAGCGCCACTTCATTGAGCGATTTGCAAAAAGCCACCGGCGCCGGAGCCGGAAGTTTTTACAACACTTTTAAAGGCGGTAAAAAAGAGGTTTTTCAAAAAGCCATTGAAGAACGACGATTGGCCTTTGATGCTTTTAAAATTGAATTGAGTAAGAGCGACTCTCCCTTAGAATTAATCAAAGATTTTTTTAGAAGTATCGCTTCCGCAGAAGAAAATGAGCACCTTAAAGGCTGTATTATTGCTAATACGGTTGTAGAAATGACTTTTATTGATGAAGCTTTGGAAGCCAATGCGGTTCAGATTTTAAAAGAAGTCGAACAAATGTTTACTCAGGCTATTAAAAACGAACAAATAAAAGGAAACCTAAAAACGCAGACAGATCCCGAAATACTGGGCAGATATTTAATAACATTTTGGTGCGGACTTAATACACTTCGCCGAATGTATCCGGACAAAAACGTCCTAAGAAATCAAATAGAAATGCAATTAGCTGTTATCAGCTAATTTTTTTGACTATTTATGTATCGATCATTACAAAAATTAAAACAATAAAAAATGAATTTAAAATTAGAAGGAAAAAAAGCTTTCATCAGCGGTTCGACACAAGGAATTGGTTTTGCGATTGCGAAACAATTATTAAATGAAAAAGCCGAAGTTATTATTAACGGAAGAAATGAAGAAAAAACCAACCTGGCGGTTCAAAAATTAAAAGATGAATTTCCAAATGCCGCAGTTTCAGGTATTGTGTGCGATTTTGGAAATAAAGCAGAAGTAACCGCATTATTAAACCTGCTAAGCAATATTGACATTTTAATAAACAACGTAGGTGTTTTTGAATTAAAAGATTTTGAAACGATAGAAGACGAAGACTGGTACCGAATTTTTGAGATTAATGTAATGAGCAGTATCAAACTTTCTAAGAAACTTTTACCGCAGATGCTTCAGAAAAAATCTGGAAGAATTATTTTCATCAGCAGTGAATCTGGTGTGAATATTCCCGGAAACATGATTCATTACGGAATGACAAAAGCGGCTATGATGGCTGTTGGCAATGGTCTATCGAAACTAACTTTAGGAACTGAAGTTACTGTCAATACTATTTTAGGCGGTCCAACTTATTCTGATGGTGTTGCCTCAGCAATTGAACATATTGCTTCTTTACAAAATATAGAAGTTGAGCAAATGAAAAGCGCTATTATACAGCAGACGAATCCGCATTCTTTATTACAGCGTTTTATCGATCCGGCAGAAATTGCTTCTCTGGCTGTTTATTTGTCAAGCCCGCTTGCCATTGCAACAAACGGTTCTTGTCTTAGAGCCGATGGAGGCGTTTTAAAAACGGTATAACTTAAATCTAAAAATCCTGTTTAGTTAACCTAAACAGGATTAAAAGCCAACCCATTATATTTACATTTTATTTAAAACACTATTCTAATCAGCACCGCCGTCAACGCTGTCAAAAGTTTCTCTTTCTTTTGGTCTGATGCTGTATTTTACAGAAACCATTGGCCCGTAATACACATCAAACTGGGTTCCGTTTGTGCGAAGCTGCATCTGCCCTATTATTCCTGCCAGAAAATGAACATTTGGTGTTATACCTGCACTGTAATACACAGATAATCTAAAAAGATCAAAATGTTCTTTCGCATAATCTTTAGAAGCAAATTTCAGCATCAGCTCTGTATAATATCCTAAATTGGGAGCCAGAAACAATGGTTTTTCTTTTGTTTGACGCAGATAATGGTTTACGCCGAATCTTGCTCTTATTCTTGGAATTGTTTGATGAGTGCCGGTTCTGTCATCAAAAAATTTAGTTTCAAAACGAACCTGTTCAAAAATAGATCCTTTAGGCATTTCCTGAGAAAAAGTTCCCATTACAATAAGTCTGTTTTCGAGAGTTTCGTAGTTTCCGGCTTCTTCTACAGCATATTTTTGATTGTGTGCATAACCAAGCCATAGTTTGATATTTTTAAATCCCGAATATATCAGCCATGGTCTTACTACTACTCTTTGTGTATATTCAAACGGATTTCCATTTGTATAAGCTCCTTGTGTAACTAACTGTACATCGGCTTGTCCGCTTAAATGCCATTTGTCATAAATAGGGAACGCAACATCGATTTCTTCAATAGAAGCCGGTATAAAACCTATTGAATAAGGCGCGTCCTGAGCTTTTAAAATTTGCGAAGCCAAGACACAATATAGTAGTATACAACCTTTTTTAATCGTGCTCATAAATTTCGATTTACACATCTAAAAAGAAAACATCCTGATAGAAGTGTAACAAAGATAAAAGCTGGAAATAGTTTCTTTTGAAATTTACAGGTTGCAGATTATAAAATGAAACAAAGTTTTCGATGTAATTAATATTTCCCGGTCAGTTTTCGCTGGTATCTTTAGTTTTCTTTTTGTAGGTCAGTTTGTCGATCTCCTTGAGAAATTCAGAATCGAATTCAGAATAAGCACGCAAAGTATATTTTTCGTCTCTCTTTTGCATCACCAGACGAATTTTCTGCACCATTAACCAAATAGGTTCGTAGCGTTTGTGGCCTAATAAATACTGAATCTGCAATATGGAAAATTTTCTTTTAGAAAGCGTCATCAATTCAATACAGATCATCCAGTATTTTATAGGCAGATTTGAATTTTCCATCACGGTTCCCGACCGCAGGCTCATTCTGCTGCCGCATTTTTTGCATTGAAATTTTAAATCAACTCTTCGAAACGAATGCTGATTATGTGCGCATTTCCTGCAAGACAAACCATTTTGCAGCCGTTTGTCTCTTAATTCTTCAATACAGGTTTCTTCGTCGTGGTATTTTTCGAAGTACTTTCGTAATTCCATTTACTAAATTTGTTTACGGACTAAATATAAATCAATCTTCGCAGACAAAAAATGGCATGAAATAAAAAAGAGGAAATTCAAAATAGAAAATCCTCTTTTAAAATTATAAATTAGGGCAATTACAGTTTTTGGGTAATCTCTTTTTTGTATTTATTCAAAATCGATTTTGTCATTCCAAGATTTGCTTTTGTAGAATCTACAGCCAGGTAGATAAAATAATCACCATTGTCTGAAACGTCAAGAATATGAATTTGAGATGTAAGCGTAATCATGATATTGTCAATAGCCTGATCGGTTATTTTTAAAGCCTTAATAGCATTCATTTTTGCCTTAACTACTTCAAGGTTATAAGCCGAAGCTAGTTCCGGATCAAAATCACTTACAGTTGAAAGTGAAAAATACGACATTCCGCTTTGAATTTCTGCTACAGAAACTGCGATGAAACCTGGAATATTTTTTTTAAGGTCTTCTCCAAATTGTTTTAAAAAATCAGACATATGTTTTTAGTTTTATTTAGGGTTCTAGAATCCTTTTTCTCTTGGATTTTACACAAAATTATAGATCTCATTTTATTTAATTATCCGCAATGCGTACCTAAATTTATTTTTTTTCAGTAATTAACTATTCCTAAAAAATCAGATTAATTATTTGGGCCAAATCAGGAAATCCGGCATTTTTTTGAAGAATTAAGTACGATTTTGACAAATGTCAAGGTTTATAAAATTCGTTTGGAATAATTTTGCAATTAAAAAAAGTAAATTGATCAAATGAAAGAGCAGCAATACAAGTAATGGCGCCATTTTAAAAATTGATTTATAAGTTTTTAATACTATTAAAAACCGAAAACTTCCCTCTTTTTAGCGGGAAGTTTTTTCATTTTAAGAAATATCTTAATCTAAAGTTTTAGAAAAAAATATACGATTCATGCTTTACAATTGAGTCATACTCTCACAAACAAAATATCTTTTCTGCTTCAAAAAATACCTTATTCTGTTATAAAAATACCTTTTAGGGGCTAATTAACAGTTTCAACCAGACATATATTTACTAAACTATCAAACCAATTTAAAGTAATTATATGCAGTCTCAGGAATTACTCCAAAATTTACTAAGCCAAAAGTATCGAAAACCTATTGTAACTAAAGGTGATTATAAAACCCGTAAAAGTGCTGCTCTTTTAGACACAGACAATGGTACTCTTTTTAATGTTTCCGCAGATTTTCTATTTTATTTTAAAGACAAAAATGATAATGTCTGGCTGACCATTCCCAAAGAATTAATTATAAATGGTAAAATCTATTATCCAAAGCCTGGAGATTCATTTACCAGTCATGGCATAACTCATTACTTCACTACAAAAGAAACCGTAATAGAAATGGCATACAGCTATTTTAAACAATTCGAAAATTCTCATTACGGAATTGAAAGAGTAACAAACGGCATGTATTTTTTTGAAAACAGCGGCGATAAAACCGATAAATATTTTGTTGTTTTTCAAAAATTCAAATCCTGTATTCATCCGCAGATAGAAGCATATATATCCAGTAATTAATTAAAAACAACCACCATGGCATTACAAACAATAACCACCATTAAAGTAGGCGAAATCAGGATTACCAATTTCAATAAATTAAAAATTTTTCAAACCATCCATGATCATCATACTTTTTCATTTGAAGTACGACAGGATTTATTAGTAGACGAGTTTAAAAGTGTGATGCCTTTTTCCCAGAAACTGTACGGCGAGAAAATCAGCATCGAAATAAAACCTATAGACGGTCTGGAAGATCTTATGATTGGCGCAGACCTTAAACATTATACCATGCAGTTCTATGGTGTGGTAACCAAAGTAAAACTGCAGAAATCCAATGTAAAAAATATAGAAGAAACTATCGTAATAAAAGGAAAAAGCTCCACGATAGCACTGGAAAACGGTCCCGAATGCAATTCTTTTACCAATATGACCCTGAGCGATATTGTAACCAAAGTAAAATCAGGCTGTGATATTGATATGGATGTAAGACCATTTTATTTAGAAAACCTGCCTTATACGGTGCAGTATAACGAAAGTAATTTCTCTTTTCTAAACCGTCTGGCAAAAAGAAACGGACACTGGCTGTATTATAACGGACGCACAACTGTTTTTGGAAGCCCGGGCGGTGTGGGCGGACAGCCGCAATTAGTTTACGGGGTAAACATGCAGGATTTTGATTATTCCATAAAACTCCTGCCGGCAATATTCAAAGTAATAGAAAATGACAACCGCGACGGCAGTTACAGAACCGATGAAACCTTAAAATACAGAAGGGAAGCCGACGGTTTTCAGCAGAATTTTTTAAATAAGTCTAATGAGTTCTTTAATAAAGAAACCATAATACAGCTCAACCAGAATCCTGTTGGAGGATATGCACGACGATCCTCAGAAGAATATGCCAAAAACAAAATGCGCGAAATTCTAAGCCGTTTAACAGAAGTAAAAGCCTCCAGCGAAGTTCCGGGAATTACGATAGGAAACGAAGTCAGGATAGCAGGTGTCGACGTACAGCTGGAAAGCTCCTACCGCGTAACGCAGATAACCCACATTTGCGACGACGGAGGCGGGTATGAAAACTATTTTACAGCCGTAAACTTTAACGGTTCTGTATTTTCTCCCCAAACCGATCCTGATTTAGTGCCGTTCTGCAGAAGCCAGACCGCAGTTGTAACAGGCAATGCAGACCCGGACGGACTCAGCGGCATACAGGTGCAGATGCCGTGGCAGGAAGCCAAAGGCGAAACCACTCCTTATATTCCCTTCGTGCAGAAATACGGAGGCGATGCCAGAGGAAACCATACGCTGCCGGAAATTGGCGATACAGTTTTTGTAGATTTTCAGGGCAATAATGCCGAACTGCCTATTGCAATGGGAACCATAACCAGTAGAAAAGAAAAAAGCGGTTTCAGTACGCCTAATAATGATTTAAAGGTATTTAGAACCCGAAGCGGTAATAAGGCTATTCTTAATGATGAAACGGGTGATATTACCATTGAAAGCGAAAAAGGACAAGCTCTTGTTGTAGTATATGGTGATGGAAATATAAAACTAAAAGCACCTAAAAATATTGAACTGGAAGCTGGTGAAGATATTATTATAACAGCAGGAAAAAATATAAAAATTGATGGTGGCCAAAATATTTCTGAAACAGCGGGGGCCAATAAAACTTTAGGGGTCGGAGGAATAATGAATACAAAGGTTGACGGAGATAAAACACTTTATGTGGTTGGTGGATACCATGAACAAATTGACGGAGATTTTCATTCTCATACTGAAAAAGAAAGACAAGAAACAGCTTTAGAGGGTATTCAAAACAATACCGAGAAAGACATTCAAAAACATGCTAAAAATGATATCCAAAACAATAGTGGTGAAACCACTACCAATAATTAAATCATGAGGACAAGATTTGTAAAAGGTACGATCACAAAAACTACCGGTGGGAATTATAAGATGTATAGTAATGGTAATATTATTAATAATGCAGGTGGATTTATTAGGGAAACTGCAGATAATCAAATTACATACGGAAATCCTGAAGATGCGCCAAAGAAAAAACTAATAAATTCTGCATTACTTTATGAAACAGACGGACACTATAGTACAGTATATTTAGTATGTTTAATGCTGGGGATGAATGAAGAAAATGCTGAAGAATTAGCAATTGCTACTGAAGCGCCAGACACTACAATTCATAGTGAAATAGATTTTGAATTAAACGACACTTGGGCGGATCCAGATTATCAAGGTTCTGTGCATTCTTTAACAGGAGGCTTTCATGGAATTGAAGAATTTATGACGGCAGTAAAAATTCTATGGTTAAAAATTAATGATAAAAATCGGGAAGATTGTATTCGTCAACTTGGAGAATTATTGCATAGGTTTGGTGATACCTATGCGCATACAAAATTAGATAATATCAAACCGAGTAATTTAACTGCTTATAATTTGCATTTAGGGGATGAAAACTTACCGAAAGCAATTGCCAGCTGGAAAGGTCAAGGAGGAAAATCATTGGCTAAAGATGTAGAACCGTGGATTGTTAGAATTAACGAATTCACCAAAAAATATGGATATTCTTTTTTAACAAATGAAAATTATCAAAGAGAAGCTTTTAATGGAAAAACCTTAACCGAAGAATTTCAAGAAATCTATTTGCTTAAATCAACAGATAAATTTAAAATGTATGGCGGTGGATATTTTACAACAGAGCATCTAACTATAGATAGTGGTTATCCAGATATGATTTACATAAGACCTGACTGGTATTTAAACTATGTGAAGAATTTAGCATGGCTGCTTGCCCTAAAATTTAAATTAGATCTACAAAAATTTGACATAAGCGTTTTTGAAAGAATGACAAAATTTGCTGCAGAAAATAAATGTTCTTTAAAAGGAATAATTGATTATGAGATTGCTAAAAAAAGAGGAAAAAGAGAGTTTTTTATACCAGTTTTTTATTCTAGTCCTACAAGATTAGCAGCGTCAGGGGATTCTATTGCTTTTACAGATTATTTACAAAAAGCAAAAGAAGCTAAGGAATTTACAATTAAATATATGATGTACGAAGGAAACTATCCCATACCTTTTGATGGAGAAGAAATAACCAATTTATTAAATCTTAAATTCAGCATAAAAACTGAAAATTATTTTTACTATACTGACGCATATAAACTGAAATTTTAATGAAAAAAATAGCTTTAATTAGTTTTTTAATGTTTTTTGTACATTTTTTTATTCTGATTGTTCTTTTTACAAGATTAAACGCATACATTCCAAAACATTATGAAAGTAATGATAGAGGAATATTTACGTTAATTGCGTTCTATTTAACATTTTTGCTATATGCGCTGTCCGTTATTTTAGTTATAGTAGAAAAATTAATGAGAGTTAAATATAAATGGGGAATGTATTTTTTATTGTATTTGAATTGTTTGTCTGTATTTTGTATAAACGCGTTTTATCAATACCATTTATTTAATAATCCCAAATGTTTTGTAACATCTTCAATTGTTATTATTCTTATTTATTTATTATTTGAATTAATGGTTACTTTTTATGTGACAAAAATATTATATACAAAAAATAAATCTAATTAAAATTTTAATGAAAAAGCTTTTAATCTTTGGATTCTTAATATTCTTTATTCAATTCTTTTTATTTAGAGGATTATTTACCTCATTAGATTCTTACGCACCTGAGAATACTTCTGGGAATCCTATATTAATAGCTCTAGAGTTTATAGTTACCACAATTATTTGGTTAATTGTTTTTATAATGGTATTTGTAGAAAAAATCGTTGAAACAAGTCTAAAATATATATGCATCTTTATACTATATCTACATTGCATATTTCATTTTTGTTGTGATGCATTTTATGAATATAATTTATTTAATGATTCAAAATCATTTAGCATTTCATCAATTATAATTATCTTGATTTATTTTATTTTCGAATTGTTTTTGACTTTTTTTATAGTTAACAAGCTTTATCAATCAAAAGATCACGAATAAATTTCTAATGAAAAAAATAATAGTTAATGCTTTTTTAATGTTTTTGTGCATTTTTTATTCTAATTATTCTTTTTACAAGATTAAACATATACATATCAAAACATTATGAAAGCAGTGATAGAGGAATATTTACGTTAATTGCGTTCTACTTAACATTTTTGCTATATGTGCTGTCTGCTATTTTAGTTATAGTAGAAAAATTAATGAGAGTTAAATATAAATGGGGAATTTATTTTTTATTGTATTTGAATTGTTTGTCTGTATTTTATATAAATGCGTTTATCAATATCATTTATTTAATAATCCCAAATGTTTTGAAACATCTTCAATTGTTATTATTCTTATTTATTTATTATTTGAATTAGTTATTACTTTTTATATAGTTCATAGATTATATAGATATAAATATTGATTATCTTATTGAGATTACCTTGATTTAGAAAGCCTTCAAAAATTAAAAAACCAATACCTGCACTGGTCTGTAAAAGCCAATGAAATTGGGCTTGGCGGGCGCGAAAGCCAGGCACCTGCAAAAGAAGGGGCATTACACGAAAAATACCGCAAAAGAGAAATACACAATGGATAAAAAAACTATAAAACTTTTAATCTGCTTTTTAGCCACTATACAAATAACAAGCTGTCAAATGATAAAAGAAAAAACACCCGAATAGCATGCCGAAATGTGCCATCCTGAAAATAAATATAGAATAGATATAGTAAAAGACAACATTTTTACTCTGGAAGGCTTACAAGCAGGACTTCCTTATGGAGGATCTTCGGGTAATTGGGGAGATTCTGGAAAAATGTGGACAGAACAGCATGGCACACCCACTGGCGCAGATATTACTTATTATGCCGGTTACGATAATACTTTTTACAGACTGAAAATAGAACTCCCAGTAGAGAAAATGAAAGATCAGATAAAACGAAACTATGCTTTTAAAGAAATTAAAGGAAAAACAGTTAAAGAATATGTTTACGAAGGCGATTCAGATTTAAGTTATATTCAGGATACAGAAGCTCCATATAGATCTTACGATGCTTTTACAAGTCTTATTTTTGGCTTTGCGCCCAAAGGCATGGTGGTAGTCTGGGCCAACTATGGTTTAACGGTAATTGAAATTGGACGGTATCAAGCCGAAATAATTACAAATAAAGAGGAACTGCAAGATGCCAAAAATAAGTATTTAAAAATTTGGCGTTTTTCTCCGAAACGTTTTGATGATCTGGCAAAAGACTTTTTTGTACCAGATGCCAGCTGTGAGTTGTGGGATACTTATCGCATTCGTTATAACTGGAGACCCGTTTTTATATCTGAGAATCCGCAATTTAAAATCTTTGAAGTTGATACAGAATATTATAATGCCGAAAAAGACCAAATGCTGCGCCCGTGGCTCTTAGAAAATAAAATGAAAGAAAGAGCCTTGCCGCAAGTCATGCAGTTTTTCTGGGAAACTGGAAAAAATGAAAAATTTGAAGGAAGAATTTTTTTCAATCAAAAAGAATTATTTGAACGTTTTAAAAACATATCGGGCGATAATGAAATGCAGATAAAAATTGCAGAAGACAATAGAAGTATTGAAGTTTTTCTAAACAACCAGATTCTTAAGGTTGACAGTATACGCATATATCCTAACGATTATAAAGTATATAATGAGTCGTATAAATAATAGAATCAGCATTGTTAAAACATGGAGCAACAGGGATAAAAAAACTATAAAACTTTTAATCTGCTTTTTAGCCTCTATACAAATAACAAGCTGTCAAATGATAAAAGAAAAAACGCCTGAATGGTATGCCGAAATGTGCCATCCTGAAAATAAATATTCTGTGGATATGGTAAAAGATGAAATTTTTACTCTGGAAGGCATTCGTGCCGGTATGCCTTTTGGCAGCTCTTCGGGTAACTGGGGAGATTCTGGAAAAATGTGGACAGAACAACATGGTACACCTACAGGGGCAGATATTACTTATTATGCCGCTTACGATAATACTTTTTACAGACTGAAAATAGAGTTTCCTGTAGAAAAAATGAAAGATCTTGTAAAACGAAACTATGCTTTTAAAGAAATTAAAGGAAAAAATAGTTAAAGAATATGTTTATGAAGGCGATTCAGATTTAAGTTATATTCAGGACACAGAGGCTTCATACAGATCTTACGATGCTTTTACTAGTCTTATTTTTGGTTTTGCCCCAAAAGGCATGGTGGTGGTCTGGGCTAATTATGGTTTAACAGTAATTGAAATTGGACGGTATCAGGCACAGGTTATTACTGATCCTCAAGAACTGAGGCAGGCCAAAGAAATCCATTTAAGGACCTGGCGCTTTACTCCCGAATACTTTGACGAATTAGCTAAGAAAAAATACAATCCCAATGCCAGCTGTGAATTATGGGATACTTATCGCATTCGTTATAACTGGAGACCCGTTTTTATATCTGAGAACCCGCAATTTAAAATCTTTGAAGTTGATACAGAATATTATAATGCCGAAAAAGACCAAATGCTGCGCCCATGGCTCTTAGAAAATAAAATGAAAGAAAGAGCCTTGCCGCAAGTCATGCAGTTTTTCTGGGAAACTGGAAAAAATGAAAAATTTGAAGGAAGAATTTTTTTCAATCAAAAAGAATTATTTGAACGTTTTAAAAACATATCGGGCGATAATGAAATGCAGATAAAAATTGCAGAAGACAATAGAAGTATTGAAGTTTTTCTAAACAACCAGATTCTTATGGTTGATAGTGTACGCATATATCCTAACAATCGTAAAGTGTATAATGAGTCGTATAAATAATACATTCAGTATTATTTAATTTTTAAAAAACTTTTCATGTTGGCGCTGGCTTACCGCTCGTGAATACAAAGTTTGTGCAGCTGAATATCAATTTCGATTTCTTTGCGCATCAAAATAATATACAAAATCCACCATCTTTACATTTATAAAGATGATGGATTTAGAAATGCAGCACTACTCTACTCCACCGCCCAAAGCGCGGTACAAATTAATAGAGGCATTTAATTTTTCTAATTTTATTGTTACGACATCAAGATCGTTTTGCAAGGCACTATTTTGAGCGGCAATAATTTCAAGATAATTGGCCATACCGCTTTTGTATAAAAGTGAAGCATCTGAAGTTGCTTTTTCTAAAGATATTGCTTTTTCTTCTGCCAGCTTAATACGTTCATCTGCATATTTTAATCTCGACATGGCATCAGAAACTTCACCAACAGCGGTAATAAACGATTGTTTGAACTGAACCACAGCTTTTTCTTGTTCTAAAACCGCTACTTCATAAGCAGTTCGCAAGGCTTTTTTCCTAAAAATAGGCTGTGCCAGATTTGCCGCTATATTTTTTGTAACCGAACCCGGAAAATTGAACCAGGTATCGAACTCAAATGAATTAATTCCAATTGACGGACTTAAACTCAGCGTTGGATACATTGTCGCTTTTGCTAATCCGGTTTTGGCAGTCGCCGACATCACAGCATATTCGCTTGCTTTTACATCCGGTCTTCGGCTTAAAAGTGAAGCTGGAACTCCTGACGGCATTTCAAACGCAAATTCATCTACATTTAAATTACCTGAACGTTCGATCGTATTAGGATATTCGCCGCATAAAATCTGCAGCGCATTTTCCTGAACCGCAATATTGGCTTTTGCCAAAGGAACGAGTAATTCTGCCGTTTTTTTCTGAGCTTCGGTCTGGTTTACTGCCAATGAACTAATCGAACCTGAGTTGTACTGCAGTTTCATCATCTGCAGGGTATTATCGCTCAATTCGATATTTTTTTCAGCAATTTTAAGCTGTTCGTCTAAACCTAAAAGATTGTAGTATGACTGCGCCACCTGAACAATAATTCGGGTTTTTAAAGCCGAAAGGTTTTCTTTTTGGGCAAAATACGCTGCTTTTGCATCTCTTTTCTGCATTGCCGCTTTTCCCCAAATATCTACTTCCCACGACATACGAAGATTGGCGCTGTAATCGTCCATATAATCTTTGCTTGTAAACTGCGCGCTCAAAGATCCGTTTAATGAATTTTTAGACAAATACGAACGGCTCGCTGCGGCATCAAAATCTAATGTTGGCAGTAAAGACAGTTTGGCTTGTTTATAATTTAAATCCAGCTGTTCCATGCTTTTGACCGCGATAAGCACCTCGTTGTTTTTAACGAGGGCTTTTTCGATCAAATTAACTAAAAGCGGGTCTTTGTAATACGTTTTCCAGGAATGCAAAATAGTATCTCCTGTTACGGTTAATTCTTCTCGGTATTTATCAGGAGCGTTTAACTCGGTGCGGGAATATTTTTTTCCAACAACGCACGATGTTAAAATCATACCCGAAAATACCGTTATTCCAATTTTATATAGTATTCTCATTATTATTCTTTTACGGTTTGAACCACATTCTTCTTACCTGATACTTTTTCCTGCAGATACTGAAATACAATGAAAAGCAGCGGAATCACAAAAACTCCTAAAATAACCCCGCTCAACATTCCAATTGAGGCACTTACACTTATCGATCTGTTTCCTACTGCGGTTCCTCCCGAAGCAAACATCAATGGAATCATCCCTACAATAAAGGCCAGCGAAGTCATGATAATAGGACGTAATCTTGATTTTGCACCTTCAAGAGCCGCTTCGGTAATAGTTAATCCTGCGTTTCGTCTCTGCAGCGCAAACTCTACAATAAGAATCGCGTTTTTAGCCAGAAGTCCCACAAGCATAATTAATCCCACCTGAACGTAAATGTTATTATCTAAACCAACGGCTTTAATTCCCGCAAAAGCTCCTAAAATTCCGGTTGGAATAGAAAGCAATACTGCCAATGGCAATAAATAACTTTCGTATTGTGCCGCCAATAAGAAGAACACAAAAAGCAGACACAGTCCAAAAATGGCAATGGTTTGGTTTCCTCCCGCTTTTTCTTCCAAACTTAAACCTGTCCATTCGTAACTGTAATCAGACGGAAGTTTATCCAGAACTTTTTCCAAATTCCCCATAATTTGTCCATTACTATATCCCGGCAAAGCCATCGCTGTAATATTTACCGAATTATAAAGGTTGTAGCGATTTACAGATTCCGGCCCGTAAACTTTATGGAATTTTACAATCGATTTTACCGGAACCATCTGCATATCAGCATTTCTTACGAAAATCTCATTAAACGCATCCTGATCCATTCTAAAAATTCCGTCGGCTTTTACATTGACTCTGTAAAACTTACCAAATCTGGTAAAATCTGACGATTGATCTCCTGCAAAATAAGTCTGTATATTTCCTAAAAGATCCTTTACATTCACGCCCATTTGACGCGCTTTATCTTCATCAACTTCTAATTCTAACTGCGGATAATCGGCTCTAAAAGTTGTATAAGCATATTGAACTCCCGGCTGCTGCATAATCTGCCCAATTACTTTATCTGACATTGCTTTTAAAGTTTCCGGATTTCTTGCCATTCTGTCCTGCAAAACGATTTCGGCACCACTTGTTACGCCAAATCCTTCAACCGGAGGCATTCTGAATACCATGATCGAACCTTCTTTAATAGTCGACAATTTAGCTGTAACGCTATTCAAAATTTCGTCAATATCTTTAACTGCGCCTCTTTCTTTTTTAGGTTTTAATTTGATAAACCCTAATCCGTAAGCTGTACTGGCACTGTTGCTCAAAATATTAAATCCGGTAATACTTGTATTAACATCGATTGCTTTTTCTGTTTCTAATATTTTTTCCATTCTCTGAACCACTTCAGTCGTACGATCAAGCGCAGTTCCCGGAGGCATTGACAAACTGTACACCATGAATCCGTCATCTTCCAGCGGAACGAAACTTTTTGGAGTCGACATCATCATCCATACAGCAATTGCACTAATTCCTGTTACTAATCCTGCAGCAAGCCATTTTCTGCCAATAAGGAAACGAACGGCCTTGATGTATCTTCCGGTTAAGTTGTTGAAACCCGTATTAAAACCGATGAAAAAACGTTCTTTAAAAGTCGTTTTATGTTCGTTTTCTCCGTGTTCGCCATTATGAACATTCTTTAAAAGCAGGGCACACAATGCCGGAGTAAGCGTAAGTGCATTTACTGCCGAAATAATAATCGCAATAGCCAGCGTATAAGCAAACTGCTTGTAGAAAATACCCGATGATCCAGTCATGAAACCAATTGGAATAAATACAGCTGACATTACTAAAGTGATCGAAATAACCGCTCCCGTAATTTCTGCCATCGCACCGTGAGTGGCTTCTTTGGCTGTTAAACTGCTGTCTTCTTCCATTTTACTGTGTACGGCCTCGACGACCACAATGGCATCATCGACGACAATACCAATGGCTAATACGAGGGCAAAAAGCGTCAAAATATTAATGGTAAAACCAAAAACAAGCAGGAAGAAAAACGTACCTACAATGGCTACAGGAACGGCAATTGCCGGAATAATCGTCGAGCGAATGTCCTGCAGGAATATAAATACTACTATGAAAACCAGAATGAAAGCTTCTATTAAGGTTGATTTTACCTGTCCGGTAGCTTCGTCAAGTCTTT
Organism: Flavobacterium sp. KACC 22758; assembly: GCF_028736135.1. NCBI lineage: Bacteria > Pseudomonadati > Bacteroidota > Flavobacteriia > Flavobacteriales > Flavobacteriaceae > Flavobacterium > Flavobacterium sp. KACC 22758. The sequence goes on along the minus strand of NZ_CP117878.1, from coordinate 2,301,874 downwards.
CTTTGGTACTCATTACATTGACGTATTTAATTCCCGGAGGAAAAGATTTTGATAATCTCTCTACCTCTTTGTTTACGCCAATTTCGATATCATTTGCATTAGAACCCGAAGTCTGTAAAATAGCCATTGTTACGGCATTTAATGAATTCGATTTGTTATCACCGCTGTATGAAATAGAACCAAACTCGACTCTGGCAACGTCTTTAAGTCGTAAAAGACTGCCGCCGTTATTTTTAACTACAATATTTTCATATTGTTCCGGTTTGTTTTTCTTCCCTTTATAACGAATTACATATTCTAATGCAGCTTTGGATTCTTCTCCCAGTTTTCCCGGCGCCGACTCTAAACTCTGTTCTGCAATGGCCTGCGTAACATCTGAAGGTACTAAACCTGCATTTGCCATTTTTCGCGGATCAAGCCATATACGCATCGAATAATCTTTCTGTCCGAAAATCTGAACCTGTCCTACTCCCGGAACACGTTTTAACTGCGGTACTAAATTGATGTTGGCATAATTCTGTAAAAACAACTCATCGTATTTATTGTTATCATCTGTATAAAGATTAAAAATAACAATCATACTGTTTTGCTGTTTCGAAGTGGTAAGTCCCATACGGACTACTTCCTGAGGCAGTTTTGGCGTTGCCTGCTGTACTCTGTTCTGTACGTTTACAGCAGCCTGATCAGGGTCGATTCCTTGTTTGAAAATCACGCTTATCGAAAACGATCCGTCGTTACTTGCAGTAGATTTAATATACTGCATATTCTCTACTCCGTTAATTTGTTCTTCGAGCGGCGTTACTACCGAGCGAATTACGGTTTCACTGTTACCCCCCGGATAAGAACCGCTCACCATTACAGTTGGAGGTGAAATATCTGGAAATCTTGTAACCGATAATCTGGTAAGACCAATGATACCCAATATCACCAAAACAATGGAGATAACGGTGGCCAGAACCGGCCTGTCTATTATATTTTTTAACATGGAAAATGTTATTTATATTAAAATCAAAAATTATTTGCTGCTTACCGCTTTTGCCGTTTTTGGCACTACTTCCATACTGTCGTAAAGAACATCAATTGAGTTTAAAGCAATTTTATCACCTTGTTTTAAACCCGATTTTACGAAATAATCTGTTCCGGAACTTCCGCCAATTTCAATAGGAACCATCGCAACTTTATTTCCCGGTTTTAAAACAAAAACAAAAAATTTGTCCTGAATGTCTTTTACGCTCGCCATTGGAACAGTAATAACAGATGATAAACTGTTGTTTAAAATTACTCTTGCAGAACCTCCGGCACGAAGCAGTTTTTTAGGATTTGGAAAAATGGCTTTTAAAGAAATTGTTCCCGTAGAACGGTCAATGTTTCCGCTGGCTACTTCCAGTTTTCCTTTCTGCTCGTATTCGCTGTCATCAGCCATAATAAGGCTTACGGTTTGGTTTGATTTAGGATCTTTTGAAAAAGCAAGATAATCGGCTTCTGTTAATGAGAAATACACAAAAACGGTATTAATGTCTGAAAGAACCGTTAGAGGCACTGCATCTGCCGGCGTAACCAAATTACCAATTCGGTTTGGAATTCGGCTGATATAACCGCTCACAGGCGCTTTGATCAGAGAGAAATCTGCATTTAATTGTGAAGATCCTAAAGCCGCTTTTGCCTGAGCAACCTGGGCAACGGCAGCTTCATAATTTGCCTGAGCTGTTTTTAACTGCATATCAGAAAAAACTTTTCCGTCAACAAGCGGTTTGATTTTTTCTACTTCAAGTTTAGCATTTGCCAGATTTGCCTGAGCACTTTTATAAGCTGCACGGCTGTTGTTTACCTGTTCTGCATAAACATCTCCTTTAATTTTAAAAAGAGACTGGCCTTTGTTTACGTAATCTCCTTCTTTTACATAAATCGCTTCAAGATATCCTGAAACCTGCGCTTTTATGTCAACGTTTACTGTACCTTCAACAGTTCCCGGATATTTTTTTTCTACTTCACCTGTAATCGATTCTGCCTGAAAAAAGTCTACTTCAGGTTTTGGGGCAGCTAAAGCTCCGGCATCGGCCCCGCTTTTACCACAAGATGAAAAACTGATGATAACCAATAAAACGGCTGCCTTACTGAGTGTTTTATAATTTTGGAAAAATTGTTTTGTCATTTTACTTCACTTTAATGAATTCGTCTAATTTGACGGCAAAATAACATCTCAAAACACCTTTAAAATGGGATAAATTTACCCAAACGTAATTTTTCGATACTGAAACGAATGGGAATGATAATGCAGCAAAGACACAAGGAGATAAAGTTAAATTTATTGAATAGCCTCCAGTTTTAACTGGAGGTATTTATTGGCGACAATACAAAAGGCTTTAGCCAAACTTGTCTTTTGGCTAAAGCCCTTGATAATGACTTTATTTTTCCTCCAGTTAAAACTGGAGGCAATTAAAAAAACTTTATTATTCTACTCTTAAAGCTTAGCAGCTTATTATCTTAGAACCTTAGAACCTCAGAAGCTAAACTACCGATCCATCCACTGTTTAAAAAAAGGTGCTTTTTCCCTGCTGATAATTACTTCGCGTTCAGGATCTGCTTTCAGCTGAATTTTTAGTTTTGCATTAAAATAATTGGCGATCGATTTTATGCTTTCGGCACGAATAAAAAACTGCCTGTTGGCACGAAAGAAAACATCAGGATCTAATTCCTGCTCCAGTTCTTCCATTGTCTGCGGAATCGGAATTACTATACCCGATTTGAGAACCAAATTTGAAGTTTTAAACTCCGAGTATATAAAATCAATATCGGTTACATTTACGCTTTTATAACCGTCGCGGTAGGTAACCAGAAATCGAAGCCGAAAAGTGGGTTTATTGATAAATCCCTTTAAAATTCCGGCAATGTAATTGTAAGAGTCGGTTTTAGATAAAGTTTTGAATTTCTGCAAAGCAAATTCTAGTTCGCTTTTATCAATAGGTTTCATCAAATAATCGATGCTGTTGACTTTAAAAGCCCGCACGGCATATTCGTCGTATGCTGTAGTGAATATAACGGGACTGGATATTTTTATTTCTTCGAAAATTGAAAAACTGATTCCGTCTGCCAGACGAATATCCATTGTAATTAAATCCGGTTTTTCGTTTGATTTAAGCCATTTTACAGCACCTTCGACTGTATCAATAATATCAAGAATCTCGCAATTGGGTTCTAATTCTTCTAACAGTCTTTTGAGCCGGCTGGCATTAATACTCTCATCTTCAATAATCAAAATTCTCATACTCTCTATATTAATGGTAAACGCACTCTAAAACTTTCTAACGATTGTGAAAAAACAGGTTTTTTGTTGAATAAAATTTTATATCTAAACTCAATGTTTTTACGTCCTACGCCTGTAGACACTAAAGTTTTGCCGGATGTAGGCTGTAAATTATTCTTTACGATTATATTTTTTTCTTCAGAATAAATCGAAATAATCAACGGACTTGATAAAGTTGCCATGTTGTGTTTTACGGCATTTTCGACCAATAACTGCAGTGACAAAGGGGGTAAATGCATATCAAGGCAGTCACTGTCTATTTCTAACTGTAATTGGATTTTTTCGCCTAAACGTTTCTTCAACAAATAAAAATAAGCATTTAAAAACTCTATTTCTTCTCTTACTGTGATAATATCCTTATCTAAGTTTGAAATCATGTAGCGGTAAACGCGGGTAATATTTTCTAAAAATGAAGCTGCTGCCTGCTGGTCTTCGTGAATTAATTCTGTTAAGGTGCTGAAATTATTGAATATAAAATGCGGATCAAGCTGCAGTTTTAAGGATTCTAACTGTGAACGTGTTACGGCTTCCTGAAGTTCTGAGGCTTTTATTTTAAGTTCGGCCGCTTCGTTTGATGTTAAGCGCCAGCGGTTAAGCAAAAATATTCCGGTATGTACAGAGCTGATAAACAATGATAGTATTGCGGCCATGATATTGGACTGCCAAATAATAAGCAGTTCATTTTCTTCTAAACAGGTTTCGGGATATAAGTAATTCCACAAGTGGGAGAAAATAAAGTTTAAAAGAATATTTCCGGCGATAAGGCAGATAAATTGAGCAATTGCCCTAAAAATGGGGTTGTGTTCCCAGCGTATTAATCTGTTTAAACTGCGTCCTACGAAAAGGCTTAATTCTGTCAAAACGCCGCAGTATACCAGAATAATAAAGATGTCAAATGACTTGTCGAATGATATTAAGGAATCTTGTTCGAAATTCTGGTTGGGATTTAAAAGATAGTATGATGACAAATACACCAAAAAAACCACTGGAATTACTATAATTCTATAGTATTTGTAGAAAAAATTCTTTCCTGTAATTTTATTTTGAATACTTGAACCCATTAACTTTTTTAAGAATTGATAATTTATTTTTTGTTATTTTAAACACATAGAAACATAGTTTCGAAATCTAAAAAAGGCTTTTCACCTGCATCAATAACATAGCTAAAAGCGTGCTTTCTTTTAAATTCTTTTTAACCAACAATAAAACTATGTTTCTATGTGTTTAATTTTTTATTACAACTATTTTATTTTTAAAAATTTACGATAGCTGCGGTTCTAAAACCTCCCATGTATTGCTGCTTTTTACCGCTTTTTGAGATTTTCTTTCTCTCATAACTCCCCATTTTAAGCAAGTTGCACCCCAAGAGAATCCGGCGCCAAAAGTAGTAATTAACAGGTTTTGACCTTCTTCGAAATCTGCTGCAAAATCCCATAAACATAACGGAATCGTAGCCGATGTTGTATTGCCGTATCGGTCAATATTTACTTTTACTTTCTCTGATCCAATATTTAAACTGTCGCTCACGGCATTGATAATTCTCAGGTTGGCCTGATGCGGAATTACCCAGTCAATTTCATCAGAATCTAAACCATTGCTCAATAGAACATCTCTTGAAACGCTCGACATTGCTGCAACTGCTTTTTTAAACACAAACGATCCGTCTTGTTTAATAAAATGCTTTTTGTGAACAATGCTCTGCATACTGGCCGGAAATTTAGAACCTCCCGCCGGAACGACTAAAGAAGCTGTACCGCTTCCGTCAGTTCGCAAAATGCTTTTCATTAGTCCGTATTCAGTTTCAGTTTTTTCCAAAAGCACCGCGCCTGCTCCGTCTCCAAAAAGAATGCAGGTATTGCGGTCTTCATAATCTACAATTGAGCTCATTTTATCAGCTCCCACTACAATAATCTTTTTATAGCGTCCGCTTTCGATCATTGTGGCACCCATTTCAAGTGCATACAAAAAACCGCTGCAGGCACCATTCATATCAAAGCCAAAAGCATTAGTAAGTCCGCTTAACTCGCAGATTTTACTTGCTGTTGGTGCCAAAAGATGATCTGGTGTTGCAGTTGCGAGTATAAGGGCATCGATTTCTGAAGGATCAACCTCGTAATTACTCATTAAATTTTCGATCGCTGCGCTGGCAAGGTCAGATGTGCCTTTGCCTACTGCAATTCGTCTTTCTTTTATTCCGGTTCTTTTTTCAATCCATTCTTCTGTAGTTTCAACAGTTTCTGAAATTGTTTTGTTATTAAGGATCGAAGTGGGTACAAAACCGCCGATAGCTGTAATCACTGCCTTCATTTTTGTTGTTTTTTTGTTATTTTATTTTTCTTTAAACAGAATAGAAAATTAGCTTTTTTCACCGTATTGGAGGGTCGGATTTTCAATAATTAACAAACAATTAATATAAAAAAGCATAAATTTCCAAAAAATCTTACCGCACAATCTTAAAGGTGTTTTTATTTTTTCCCTTAATTCTTCGGAATAGATAGTAACGGAATATCTAAACCTGCTGCCATGATTCTGGTTTTACTTTTATGAACCAATGAATCCCAAAAACCATATTTTTGAGGAACCATTACTAAAATATCGGCTTCAAAATTTTTGATTTCTTTTCTTATCTCATTGATTACCGCATTTGAACGTACGTTTTTGTAAATATATTTTACGTCTTCAAACTCTTTTTCAATCGAAGAATTCAGTAAAACTTTTCCCTGCTCCTCTTTAATTTCGTCCAGTTTTTCATCAACGCTGAAAAATTCAATTTCAGAACCTAAATTTCCAATCACGCGTCTAATCCAGGTAAATCTTTTTATAGAAGATAAACTCAGCGTATCACAGGCATACAAGATTTTTTTAGCATTTAGAAAACGTGCATTCTGCGGCACAGCCAAAACCGGAATATTCAGGTTTTTTATAACTGCTGTAGTCGAATTTCCCATTAAATCCTGTTCCAGAGAACGTTCTGCCATTCCCATAACCACTAGATTAGCATTCGTTTGTGTAATGATCGAAGGAAGTTCGTCTTCCAGAAAAGAATAACTGCAGATACTTTCTACCGAAATTTTAAACAAATCAGCGATTTCTGCTCCAAAAGTCTGAAGTCTCAGTGCAGCTTTATCCATTTGTTTCTGCATTGACTCGGCAGTAATTAAAGAATTAGCGCTGTGAACGCTCAAAGAAAATGAATTAAACAAAATAAGTTTAGCACCTGTTGCTTTAGCAAGTCCAGCGGCATAAGTAACAGCGTTGTTGGCAATTGAAGAAAAATTTGTGGCGGCGATTATAGTAAGTGGAGGAATCATAAATATATCTATTAAACATTTTAATTGTAAAAATGTCCAATTAATCTTTTCAGTTTATTTTAAAGTTACTGAATAATCATTTTTTAGGTCTCAACCGTAAAATTTAGCAGCCGAAAAATGACTGAATAAATCAAAAATATCAGATATTATCTTTTTCTTAGTTCTAGTTTGCATTTATCAATTCTTAAATAGGAATTAGACGTAATTTCATTGTATGCTGCTTAAACTTTCAAAAAAGGTTCATTCACACATCAAACCTAACTAATTAAAAATATTTATGGCTTATCTGCTAAAACGGGTATTTTTACTTATATTAATTTCCTGTTTTTTACTTATTTAAGTTATTTCCTCTTATACAAATAACACCATCAAAACTGCCTGTAAACTATTTTAAAGAAATATAAAAGCACAAAAAACCTGATGATAAACAAAGTATCATCAGGTTAGAAATATTTTTAGGAAGGAAATGCGCTTGAAGTATTAAAAGCAGTGATACCTTTAATAGGATAAATTCTAAAAGAATAAATATTTGAATTTGTAACACAGTACAAACTCTAAACAAATGAAGCTGATATAATATAGCATTATCAGGAAAAGATATTATTTCTTTAAATCCTGATAACCAAGAGAGTCTATTTCACCAATACGCTTATAGTGTTAGTTAGGTTTTCTTTTATGATAAAGTCCTGAATGAATTCTTTAACCTCGTGACTGGCTTCAACTTTAGTTTCAAATGAATTAATATGAAACTCATCATCCTGATCGCTGATGTGGATAATTTCGGTATAACCTTTAGATATTAAAGTCCCTTTTAGTTTAATTATGTTTGACTGCTGCTTGCCGTCCAGCTCTTTGCGAACTTGTAGTTTTATAGCTCTTTCCATTTGTAAATATTTTTAAATAGTTAACTCTCATTCAATTATTAAATTTATAATAATTAGTAATTCGAAAAAATAATTTAACACACCCCACAACCTATTATTTATCAACACCTTATGAACATTTCTCAAAACTGCCCAAAATAAAGGATCGAACTATGTCTTTACTAATTAAAACATCATTATAATTAAATAAACAATCCCAAAAATGCTATAAGACTCCCTGCCAGATATATGATTATTTTTGAATTGAAACTTATATACGATAAATCAATTAAAACAGATTTTATATGACAGCAGATACTAACCGATTTTATAATCAGGACGATTATAATTTCACAGATGATAATCAGAGTTATGTTGACCAATATCAACAGGAACATATGGGCGACGAAAATTTAGAACAGGAAAAATTATTAAATCAGGATCAGAATTATCTGGATAACGAATTCTCGAATGCGCTTGACAGAGATGAAGATGATGAAATCGAACCGGAATATGACGAAGACGGTCTGGAAGAAGATGGTCTGGAAGAAGATGACTGGGACGAAGACGACGATTTAGATGAAAGCGATCTCGACGATGATCTGGTTGAAGATTATGATGAAAATGACCGCGAGATCGAAAGCTTTTCTGATGATGGATATAAAATCGATTAATGAACGTCATTTACACTTCTCAAAAAAAAGCTCCAGCGGAGCAAAATATGTATAGCATAATTTATTCACACCTAGCTACATATTTTGCTCCGCTGGAGCTATTTTATACAATGTAAAATATTAAAATGGCAGTATTTAGTTATTTAAAGCTAGTTTGGTTTTATTAAATTTTCTGTCGTAAACAATTACGAATCCTATCCAGATTACCAAAAGAGCCAGAATTACCATTAATTCTTGTTCGTGAACTCCTTTTACAAAGAAATTGTTCAGCGAATGAACTCCCGCAACGGCAAGAAGTGAACCTGTTTTAGAATATATCTTACCAATTCCCCAGGTTCCGAAGAAAATAACCCCAAGAAAAATTAGGTTTGAAGTTGTCATATCAAGATTTAAATGCCATACAAACCAAAGAATAGCAATAATAGCAATTGAAGTAAACTTTGGAAGCCCTTTTAATTGTTCCTGCAAAAATCCTCTCCAGCCAATTTCTTCTAAAAGTCCATAAACTAAAACGGTAAAAGCAAATACAATTGGGAACTTTCCGTATATAAAATAATATAAGGTTGTAATAGAAAGCGCAGGAAGCAGCCAAAAGACAACAAAAGGCAGAATATAATTGCTGTATATTCCTTTTAAAGACATTGGATTTTGAAGTGAGAATAATTTTATTGCGGCAAAAGCTCCCAGAGCCGGCCCCAGACCTCGAATTAAAATAAATACATAATCATTATGTTCAACTCCCTTAAATAAATCTGTTTTAACAGCTATAAATCTGCATATAACAGCGATGATGTAAAAAACTGCAATTGCTCCGTAGTTAATTTTTGGTTTCATAAGTTATCTTTTGATTAGGTTGAGACAAACTTAGTAATAGGAAACAAAAATAAAATTGACTTTGGGTAAGAAATTACTTCTCAGTAATTCTTTTTCGAATGCGGCTTAAACTTTCTGCTGTTAATCCTAAATACGAGGCAATTATCTTTAAAGGAGTGCGCTGAAAAATTTCTGGTCTGGATTCTATCAGTTTTAAATAACGATCCTGTGGCGTAAGCGTTAAAAGATCAATTTGCTGCTGTTGTTTTTGTATGTACAGCATTTCTGAAACTGCTTTTCCTACCCTCAAACCAGCTTGAGACCGACTGTAAAGTTCTTTTAGGTCTTCATGATGAATTGACCATAAAGTAAGATCTTCCAAAGCTTCAACTTTAATAACAGAAGGTTTTTGATTTAAAAAAGAAAGATAATCACTTATAAAAGACCTTTCATAAAGCAGGTTAATGCAGATATCCCTGTTCCCGTCCCACACAAACAATCCGGCAGAACCTTTAATTATTATATTCAAAAACTTTTCGACCTGATTGTATTCCTTTATAATCTGAGATTTTTTAAATCTTCTGACTTCTATCTTATTAGAAAATCCGTCCCAGATATTGGTATCTGAGGCGTAATATGAATCAAAAATCTTTTTTACATCTTCTGGAGAAGGATTTTGGGGCATGGTTTAGAAATTTCGATTTACAAAAACCAAATTACAAAACAAATTTTAGTAAAATCTTTAAAAAGCCTTTTTTTCTTCATCTTTTTTTGAAAAAATTAAGAAATCCATACTTCACAAATGACTATCTTTGGCCATCAATTATGAGCCCTTTTTAAACAAAACAAATTTATAATCTTCGAATTCAGTCGATGAAAAACACTAAGTTCACTTGTATAATTTTATTATTCCTGCTTCTCTTTATTAAGAGTACGGAATCTAATAAATATCATGCTGAACAAGACGTGTGCAAAAATCTCTGCGAACTTACTACGTCAGATATTCCGCAGTTTTCATCTACGGATATGCACAACAAAGAAATCCAGATTCATTATGTTGTAAAAAAGAAGATGAAGTTTAGAGCAACGACTCTGGACAGCAGTACCTTAAGACCGCCTTATTACAGCAATCTGATTAAATTCAGAAATTACAAAAGAAGCTTATTTTATGGAATCGCTTCTATATACCAAATTCAGCGTCACACTTACCTGCACCTGTATCAATTATTCTAGTTTTTAGAACCCCGTTTTTATTTTTACAAAAATGCAGTTTTTCAGCTGCAGTAATTTTTTGTGTTCCTAACCAAACACAAAGAAGCGTGTTTTCTATTTGTAAAAATATTAACCCGCTCGAAACAGTCTGAAAAGACAGTATTCGCAGCATTTCCATTTATTTTCTAAACCCAATTAAAAACTCCCTGTAGGCTGTCTATAAGGGAGAGAATCTATTTATTTATTATTATAACAAATTAATCATGAGCATTAAAAACAATTCATTTTTCATCTCTATTTTATCACTGTTCGTTCTGGTCTCGTGCGGTGATAAAGCCAAAAAAAATTCAGATAAAATCAAAACACTGCCCGTTTATAAGGTAACTTTGAGAGATACCGTGGTTTCTAACCGATTTGTTGCCGATGTGCACGCCAAAAACAATGTCGAAATTCACGCTCGTATTCCCGGATTACTCGATAAAGTATATGTAAGCGAAGGACAAAAAGTAAAAAAAGGACAAGTCCTGTTTAAAATAAGTGATGTAGAACTTCAAATACAACTTTTAAAAGCCGAAGCTGTTTATAAAAGCAGTATGGCCGATTTAAGAATCGCAACCGTTGAACTGGAACAAGCCCAGACCCTTTTTAATAAAAAAGTAATTGCCGATAAGGAATTAGAATTATCTAAAGCAAAACATGATGCGGCTTCTGCTAAAGTGGCTCACGCATCTGCAGAAAGAAAAGCGATCAATCAGCAGATTAGTTTTACCACAATCCGTGCTCCATTTGACGGAACGGTTGACCGAATTCCGTTTAAAGAAGGAAGTCTGGTAGAAAACGGTTCTCTTTTAACCAACGTTTCACAGCTCGATTATATTTATGCTTATTTCTCAATTCCTGAAAATATTTATTTCCAGATGATGACAGACAAAAGCCTGAATACTCATGAAGATATTCAACTGGTTCTGCCAAACGGAATTGTCTATAACCAAAAAGGAGAACTTAGAACCGCCGACGGAGATATCGACCGACAAACCGGTTCTATTCAATATAAAGCAAAATTTGAAAATCCACAGGGATTTATCAAACACGGAACATCTGGAAAACTTATTATTTCAGAACCCAAAACCAATGCGATTATAATTCCGCAAAAAGCAGTTTTTTCTATTCAGGACAAACAATTCGTATTTCTGGTAAATAAGGAAGGCAAAGTAAAAATGACCAACGTTACTATTGGAAGTACTCTTGATGATGTATACATTCTAAACAAAGGTTTAAAAAACAACGATTTAATTGTTCAGGAAGGCATTCAGTCTTTACGTGACGGCGATAAAATCAATATTAAAGAAACCCAGAACGTAAGCCTGTAATTATACATTATTAAAAAGATTTCGAAATGATAGAAATGTTTATCAAAAGAAAAATATTATCATTAATCATCTCGGTTATGATAGTACTTTTAGGATTACTGGCTTTGTTCCAGCTTCCTATTACACAATTTCCGGATATTGTGCCTCCGTCTGTAACGGTTACGGCAAAATATACCGGAGCTAATGCAGAGGTTTCTGCCAATGCCGTAGCGCTTCCGTTAGAACGAGCCATAAACGGTGTTCCGGGAATGACGTATATGTCTACTGTAACTTCAAACGACGGTTTAACACTGATTCAGGTTTTCTTTGAAGTAGGAACCGATCCTGATTTGGCAGCTGTAAACGTTCAGAACCGTGTAACAACAATACTTGACGAACTTCCCGAAGAAGTTATTCGTGCCGGAGTTACCACAGAAAAGGAGGTAAACAGTATGCTGATGTACCTGAATATTACAAGTACAGATAAAACTCAGGATGAACAGTTTATCTTTAACTTTACGGATATTAATATTCTTCAGGAATTAAAACGTATTGATGGTGTCGGCCGAGCTGAAATTATGGGTCAGAAAGAATATTCGATGCGTGTCTGGCTGGATCCGCAAAAAATGCTTTCATATAATATATCGGCAAATGAAGTCATCAATTCCCTTCAAAAACAAAACATTTCTGCCGCTCCGGGTAAAGTAGGTGAAGGATCCGGACAGCTTGATAATCAGTTACAATATGTAATTAAGTACGGCGGAAAATTCTTTGAACCGAAACAGTATGAGGAAATTCCGCTGAGAGCCAATCCAGACGGAACTATTCTGCGTTTAAAAGATATTTCGAACATTGAATTTGGTTCGATGAGTTACGGAATGGTTTCTAAAACCGATGGAAAACCTTCGGCATCCATTATGTTGAAACAGCGTCCGGGTTCTAATGCATCAGAAGTTATTGCCAGTGTAAAAGAAAAAATGGCAGAACTAAAAGGAACTTCTTTTCCTCCGGGAATGGATTACAACATTGCGTATGATGTTTCGCGTTTTCTTGACGCTTCTATCGACGAGGTTTTAAGAACGCTGATCGAAGCTTTTATTCTGGTTGCATTTGTGGTTTTTATCTTCCTGCAAGACTGGCGTTCGACTTTAATTCCGGTTTTAGCCGTTCCTGTTGCCTTAATTGGTTCGTTTACATTTATGTCGATGATGGGATTCTCGATCAACCTGTTAACGCTTTTTGCTTTGGTTCTTTCTATCGGAATTGTGGTTGATAACGCAATTGTCGTCGTCGAGGCCGTTCACGTAAAAATTTCCGAAGAACACATGGAACCTCTGCCCGCCACAATCAGCGCGATGAAAGAAATTACCGGAGCTGTAATTGCCATTACTATTGTTATGGCAGCTGTATTTATTCCTGTTGCATTTTTGAGCGGTCCGGTTGGGGTTTTCTACAGACAATTCTCGTTAACCATGGCAATTAGTATTGTAATTTCGGGAATCAACGCCCTTACGCTTACTCCTGCTTTATGTGCGATCATGCTGAAAGCACATGATCCGAGCAAAGAAAAAAAATCTTTACTGGATAAATTTTTCCACCGATTCAATAAATGGTTTGATAATGTAACTTCTAAATACATTAAAGTATTAGTAAAATTTGCCGATCGTACTTCGATTACGGTTGGATTATTGGTTTTATTCTGCTTATTTACGTGGGGAACGAGCAAGTTTCTTCCTTCCGGATTTATTCCGTCTGAAGATCAGGGAATGGTATATGTAAACGTAACTACGCCTCAGGGAGCAACGGTAGAACGTACTGAAAAGGCATTAGACGAAGTAACGCGTCTTGCTAAAGAAATTAATGGTGTTGACAACGTAACTACACTTGCGGGATACAGTATTGTAACTGAAATCGCCGGAGCTTCTTACGGAATGGGAATGATCAACTTGAAGGACTGGAAAGAACGTGATATTTCGGTAAACGAATTTATCGCCAAACTAACTGAGAAAACAAGAGGCATTACAGATGCACAAATTGAAATTTTTGCACCGCCAACAGTTCCCGGATTTGGTAATACGAGTGGTTTTGAACTTCGTTTACTCGATAAATCCGGCGGAACTATTAATAATACCGATGAAGTAACTAAAAACTTTATTAAAGAACTTAATGCTTCTCCCGAAATACAAAACTCTTTTACCAGTTTTGATGCTACTTTTCCGCAGTATTTAATTCATATTGATTATGATCTTGCGGCCAAAAAAGGAATTTCTGTAGACAATGCCATGGCAACTTTACAAACCATGTTAGGTTCGTTTTATGCAACCAACTTTATTCGTTTTTCTCAAATGTATAAAGTAATGGTTCAGGCAAGTCCGCAGTTTAGAAAAAATCCCGAAAGTATTCTGGATATGTATTTAAAAAATGATGCAGGCGAAATGGTACCGTTTTCGACTTTTATCAAATTAGAACGTGTTTATGGACCAGAAGTTTTAACACGATACAATATGTATATGTCGGCTATGATTAACGGAGAACCGGCAGAAGGCTACAGTTCTGGAGAAGCTATTGCTGCTGTTGAAAGAATTGCCGAAGAAAAACTCCCTAGCCGATTTGAACTGGAATGGTCGGGAATGACGCGTGAAGAAATTCTCTCCGGAAATCAGACTATTTACATTTTTGCTTTGTGTATTCTGTTTGTGTATTTACTGCTTGCGGCACAGTACGAAAGTTTACTGCTTCCGTTTCCGGTATTATTAAGTCTGCCGGTTGGAGTTTTTGGTTCTTACCTTGCTCTTTTAATGGTTGGTTTAGACAACAATATTTACGCACAGGTCGCACTCGTCATGCTGATTGGTCTGCTCGCCAAAAATGCCATTTTGATTGTAGAGTTTGCGATGGCACAAAACAAGTTAGGACGAGACATTACCGAAGCAGCGATAGAAGGTGCGAGACTTCGTTTCAGACCTATTCTTATGACATCTTTTGCTTTTATTTCAGGATTGATTCCGTTGTGTATTGCCACCGGAGCCGGAGCAGTTGGAAACCGTTCAATTGGTACTGCCGCGGCCGGAGGAATGCTTATAGGAACTGTTTTCGGACTTGTAATCATTCCGGGACTTTATATCCTGTTTGCCAAATTAGAAAAAGCAATGAATAAAAATTAAAACATGAAACAAGAAATAAATAGATATATAATCTTCGGAGGCGTTTTACTGCTTACAGCCTGCTCTGCTCCTAAAATCAACAATAATTTCGCAGCAAAACAACTGCCTGAAAATTTTGATTTGAAAAGAAAAAAAGCAGAAGACAGTCTGCAGGATTTTATTCCGCTAAAAACAGAAACGTATTTTAAAGATGCTAAACTGGAAAACCTTTTAAAGAAAGCCATTGCCCAAAATCCTGACTATTTAATTATGCAGGAAAGAATTTTAATTGCCAATTCGCATTTAAAAGCGGCAAAACTGGGGCTTCTTCCTTCTTTGGATTTTGTGGCTGATGCTTCCGGAACGCATTATGGAAAATACACTATGGACGGTGTAGGGAATTTTGATACCAATTTTTCGCAAAATATTAATGAAAAGCAAAGGATAAACGAAGATGTAACCCCTAACCTATTTTTAGGCGGGAAAGTTTCGTGGGAAGCTGATATTTGGGGAAAACTGAGCAATCGAAAAAAAGCGGCTCGTGAACGTTTCTTTGCTTCTCAGGAAGGAATGCGTTTACTGCAAACCCGATTGTTAAGCGATATAGCTGATTTGTATTATAAACTGATTGCTTTAGACAAACAGGCCGAGATTTACGATAAAAACCTTAAAACACAGCAAAAGGCGCTTGATATTATTTCGGCACAACGATCTGTGGGAAAGGCAACCGAATTGGCTGTACAGCAGTTTAATGCACAGAATAATAATATTTTAGCCGAAGCCGAGCAATTGAATTTAAGCATTGATCAAACTGAAAAAGCTTTATTAAATCTTTTAGGAGAATATGGCGGAAAAATCGACAGAAGTTCTGATTTTCTTTCTGGTCATCTTGAGGTGTTAAATCAAAAAATAAGCGTAGATTCGATTATTCATAAAAGACCCGATGTATCTGAAGCGTATCATGAACTTCGTGCCTCAAATGCCGATGCTAAGGCTGCACGTGCTGCCTTTTTCCCGACTTTAAACTTGGGAGGTTATGCCGGATTTAACTCGTTTTCTTTTTCAACTTTTTTTGATAACGGATCGTTTGCCTGGCAGTTGCTTGGCGGATTAACGGCTCCGGTTTTTAATAAGGGACAAATAAAACAGGAATTTTTTGTATCTAATAAAAGACAGCAGATTTCGTTTCTGCAATATCAAAATACAATTACAACAGCTTACAATGAGCTGAGTGCTTTACTGCACAGGACAGAATCTTTTGTTGATGTTTTGAAATATAAATCGAAGGAAATTGAACATCTGGAAATTGCTGTAAACGTTTCAAATGATTTGTATTTGAGCGGTTATGCCAATTATCTGGAAATTATTAATGCCCAAAAAAACAAACTGCAGGCCGAACTTGACTTTGTCGACATTCAATTAAAAAATGCAGAGTCACAGGTTTTATTGTACAAGGCTTTAGGAGGAGGAATTAACTAATCTTGAAGCAGCTACTGGTCGTAAACTTTTGAATTAGTACTTAAAAACTGCAGTTATAAATCCCACCCGTTTTAACGGATGGGATTTTTTTATTTTTAAGAGTTATTTTGAAGATAGCTCGTTTACATTCAATTTCAAAATACTGCCATACGCAACAGCCGCTTTGTGAACCTGAACAGTCCAGTCTTCAGCAGCATTATCATCGGCTCCGTCAGATATATATTTTAAACATAAAAACGGAATATTCTCTTTCATGGCAATCATAGCCAATGCATACGACTCCATATCTACAACATCATAAATTGTTTCAGAATGTTTCATTTCAAAACTATCTCCCGTACCGCAGATTCCTATTGGGAGATCCTCCATTTCTAAACCGTATTCTAAAACAGGCGGTAAACCAGATAACGGCGTTTCATACAATTCAAAACCCAATCCGCGTACGTCCATATCTCTCTGAACAAATTTGGTACAGCAAACCACGTCGCCTTTTTTAAAGCGTGTACTTCCCGCCGAACCAAGATTGACAATTAATGAAGGTTTATGTACTTGTATGGCTTTCGTTAATTCGTAAGCAGCATTGACTTTTCCAATTCCGGTTATAAGCGCTGTATGGTCTTTAAAAACTTCTGCAGCTTCAGAAGCTAATGCAAAAGTGAAAAGAACTTCTTTGAATGGGTATGTATGTTTTTCGTTAATTTTTATCATAAAAATTAGAAGTGTTTTTTTATGATGCAAATATCGGGGATTATCTACTTATAATTTTACCCTTTTACAACTCAAATCCAAAAGTAAATCTTTAAAACAGCCATAAAAATCACTAAACTTTTACTGAAGAAGATTGTACTGCAGTTGAGCCTTTTCAATATTCTTGCCGTACTTCTTATTCCTAGACCTTGTTTGATTAATTGAATAATCTTCTGATTTGTATCATTTCTATATGCTCGATAAACATAATTTCCAACTCTGGTTTTTCCGCATGTTATGCAAATATATCTTTGGCTGCCAGACTTTGTTTTTCCATATTTTATCATCTTTTGAATATCACCAACACATCTGTAACACCTAGTCTGGTTTAAGCTCATTTTTTTCGATTTAAGGCATTATAAAATAAAAAAACAGCCCAAAGGCTGTTTTAATTTTTATGCGATATTAATATAAATATCTGGTTTTCTGTAAATGTTAAATGCAATAATTAACCACCAACACATCTGATACATTACCAAATAAAATGGAAAATGGAGATTGAATTTCGAAACTATATCGATCAAAAAAAAGGACAAACAATGCTCATCCTTTTTAGTATCTACATTATACGCTCTCTATCTAAAGTTTATTTAAGCTTTAATTTAAATTCATTTGGAATAGGGACAGTATTATTATCATTAATTCTTTTATATACATATTCATCTTTACGGTTTCCTTTAAGTAATACACTTGTTAACTGAAGATCTGACGTATGAAACCAAATATTATCATTTTTATCAATATATAAAACCCATCTGCTATTGTTGCTAAAACTATGGTTAATTTCTTGTTGATAGATAATATTATTCTTTAGATCAGCAATTCCGTAAATTAAGCTTCCATCTTTAAATTCTTTAACAATTATTTTTATTGTTTTGTGATAATAATTTCCAGGCTCAGATATAAACTCATTATTTTTTATAAATCGGTCATTATCATTTTTACAGCATGAGCATATAAAAACTAATAATACTAACAGTAATTTTTTCATTTCCTACGTTTTTTAAGATTATTGTCCTGTAACTATTGTTCCAGTAACATTGCCATTTTTTATATCTGCACCCGACACAGTTATTGTTTGTTTCCATTTTATTGCTACATTATAATCTACTGGAGAGTACACTTTATTTAAAGCATTATTAAGCGCTGAATCCAAAGGATAACTATGATTTGGGTCAATTGTATCAAACCATTTTAAATTAAAGTTAAAGGTATAGCTGTCAGTCTTTTTATCATATTTCCCAACAACTCCGTAACTAAAAAAATTTGTACCATGTAACATTTGATAACCTGTAAAGTAACCATCTTCAATGTCAACATGATAATTTCCTGATTCGACAAATGTTTTTTTCTTTTTATCAATAGACATTCCGCTAGCAATTTCGAAAGCATTCCTTATTATCTCATCATTCAGTATCTCATTTTCCTTCATATAATCTTGCCACGCCTCATTGTCTAAAACCAAGTCTCTTCCAGATCCAGACAACCAATGACTTAACAATTCTTGCCCTCGAGCATCAAAAAGAATACTACCGCTACCTGCCCTGCTACGATTTCTATCTCTTTGTCTCGCTCCTCTTCTTCCCGGATCAATTTCATTATTATTTTGACCATCACTATTTCCTCCAGAATTAACGTAGGACAAAGCATCTTCAAATGAAACTTCATTACCATTAATTACATATTTACCTGTATTGCTGTTATATACAGAATCTGCTCCACTTGGGTCAGAAAAAATAGCAGGATTGTTATCAAAAGCAACATATGGGGATACACTCAAATGTACTACTGGATCTTGAACAACCCACCTTCCAATTGCAGGATCATATTGTCGCATGTCCATTGCGTACATCCCAAGCCCCCAGCTCGTCTTGAAGTTCCTTGCCATTGTACTTATACTTATAAGGGTTTGCGACTATTTTTACAAGTTTTTACCTATTAAATACAATAATTTTAAGAACATTATTTTGCAGGATAAACTTACTGTTTTACTGCTTAAATCCAAAAATAAATCTTTAAAACAGCATTAAAAACAGCCAAACTTCTGCTAAAACAGATTGTACGTCTGTTGAGTCTTTTTAGATGGGTTCTGAGCGTCAAATTCTTTCTTTCAATATGGTTTGTTCCAAAACGCTTTACAGAATGCAGCTTCTCGTCAATCAGATATCTGTAGTTTTTAAGTCTGTCCGTAAATATCTTTTTTGCTTCTGCCAATTTCAAAGTTTCCAAAACGCGATTCAGAGTTTTATTAGTTCGTTTGCCTACATTAAAACTTACAACAGTTCTAGAATTCTTTTCCAATGCATAAACCAGCCAGATATAATTTTTCTTGTGTCTGATATAAGTGCAAAGTTCATCGACTTCATAAGTTTTACCTTTGCTGATAATTGGCTTGGTAATGTTTCTGGCAATTGAAACAATTCTTTTTAGTAATGTTGTAGCTGATATTTTCAATATTCTTGCCGTGCTTCTTATTCCTAATCCTTCTCTGGTGAACAGCACTATTTCCTGATTGATATCCTTTTTGTAAGCGTTGTAGCTATATTCAATCTGCTGTCTTTTTTTACAAACACAACATTTATAACGCTGATTTCCGTTAGATTGTAATCCATTTTTTATGCATTTACCATTGCAAAAATTACATTTTATTTTCATGACCTAATTTGAAACACTAAGGTAAGCTAAAAGCATTTTAAGGATTATTAAAAGACAAAAAATGAAAGAGACGACCTGATGGTCGTCTCTTTTTCTATTCAATAATTTAATTGTAATATTCTTTTTCAGTTAGTTACATGGATATATTATCAAAACACCTAATCTGAAACACTACCTAAAAACACCTAATCTGTAACATTACCAATAATTATCCTCTATTTTCCAAATACAATAAATAAATTGAAAAAATAAAATTGCAAATAATGAATAATACTATTCCGAAAAATATGAAACTACCTTTTTTATTTACTGTTGCTGGAAGTTCCTCAAATTGATTATTGAACTTTTTCCAAGAAACATTATTTGTGAAAATTAAATAATTAAATAATGCAATAACTACAGCAATAACTACATAGGTAACTTTAGAAAAATCTAGACTACTATCAATAAAAATATTATAATAATTAAGTAGAGAAGCTACTAACCAAAGTTCTAAAGCAATTATTGCTAAGGTGGTTTTAAAATCAGTTAAAAATTTACCTCCTGACTTTTCTGATGTATAATTAATTAATTTATACATCTTGTAATAAAAATAATAATAAGCTTTTTTTAATAACATATTTTTAAAATTTTAAAGCAGAGCCATTTAAAAGTGAATGTCCTGTCATTTTCATTTCTTGGTCTTCCGTCCTTTTTACTGTATTTGAAGCTCCTTCAAATCCACCTGGATAAAAGACGTCAATACCAGTGTAGACCGCTGAAGCAATTACTCCAGGAGGACCTCCCATCAATCCCCATGCTCCCATACCTGTATTAAGACTTGCTTTAGCAGGATGCACAGCATTTGGCGATTTTGGATTTTTTGCCCATTGAGTAACTCCATAGATATCACTCGCCACACCGATTCCAAATCCAATTTGTCCAATACCTTTACCAATTTTACCAAAATTGTATGTTGTAATACTAGCACGACTTCCTCCAGCCCATGCACTTTGGTAATATTTTAAACTAAGTTGACTTCCATTATAAACGCCATTGGTAATTCGAAAAGAACCATTTATTTGTTCAATACCTGTTGCACCATATCCCGCAATCGCATTAACTTGTCCAATCGTTGACATTGTGTTACTTGGCTCTGGAGCTGATACTAATGCTGATTCTTGAACTCCATCATTACTAAATTTTTCATTAGAACCTTCCTCTCCTTTAGTATAACTTACATGATTTTTTTTGTCATTTATTGCAAAAGAACCATCATCATTTTTACTAATTGAACCTCTAATATTATGTTCACGCCTATAAGCTCTTGCTTCCTTTCTTGTTTCAAAGAGACCTGTTGGGTCTGTATACATAATTGGGTTGTCAAAGCCAAATCTATATGGAGTTATTGATGGAGCAAATTCTGCAAGTCTATCTATCCCAACAAATCTACCCAAAGCATTATCATATTGACGGTAATCCATTGCTGTCATGTTAAGCCCCAGCTCATCTTGAAGCTCCTTTCCATTGTACTTATACTTATAAGGGTCTGCAAACTTTTTTTTAAAAGAAAAAAACTCCCTTGCAAAACTCTATATAAAGAACGTATTTACGAAGCTAATTTAATAAATAAACAAGCTCTCATTTACCTAAAATCTCTATTGTTTTCTCTTACATGTTTTTAAATTTGATTCCAAATATAAAATATACAAATACATAAAAAGCTATTTTAAGAATGGGAAAAATCATAAGAAAAAAGATAACAGCTCCAAATAAAGTGGCAACTATTGCTACATATTCGTGATTAGTTATTGATTTTTTAATTTCTAAGTAGAAGTGCGAAAGAATTAGAATAAAAAAACTTATGCAACAGGCTAAAAATATAGTACAGCAATAGATCATTACAGGTATAATAACCCAAACAAATATGCCAAACTCTCTAAACGTTTTTATTGTTTTTGGATGAAGAAACATTATACAACAGAAAATCAAACTAATAGAAAACAAAATTCTAAAAAAAACATCTCCCTTTTTTAGTAATCTACCAAATATTTTTTTCATCAAAATCTATGAATATCAGTTCAAAAAGGCTTGAAAGATTTATTATGTAATAATTATATTTAGAATTATTCTGTTTTTATAGCCAAAAATTTCTCTGCAAATTCCTGAGCAATCCTACGATCTTCCATTATTGTAATGTTCTCATCATTATATTGCGCTTTCACAGTCCAGTTATAAGAACCATTAATTACTCTCTCTAAATCTATTACGCAAAATTTATGATGAGTAATATTTCCAAAATATCCCGTTGGCTTTAACCTTATTATTTGAAAATGGCTTTCAAAATCAATTCCACTGCGAGAATTTATATCATCATTTATGATAAGTATCTGCACATTCAATCCCTGCTTCTTTTTTTCGATGAGCTTACTAAATAGTACAGGATCTGTAAACCAAGCTACGGCAATCCATATTGTAAACCTTGCTTTATCTAATTCAGCTAATATTTGTTTCTGAATGTGTTCAAAATGAACTTGGTTTTTAACTTCCTGCTTTACTTCAGCAATATTACCTGTTACCTGATATGCACCTCCAATTAATGATAAATTATATTTTTCTTCATTAATTATCTGATTAATGAAATGTACTGCTTCTTTTGCATCAAGCTCAGATCCGTTAAAATATGCGGGTGAAACAATGAATTCAATAATCTTGGTCAAATTATCTGTTTCATTAATTTCTAAAAGTTTTTTCTCAGCATATTTATTACGGCTTAGCCCATCAGGTAATGATCCATTATAAACTTCCCGACTCCCAAACGAATTAAACAAAGCAACTAAATTACTTCCGCTCTGATATGGTGTTAAACCTAGATCTCCTGAAATAATTTCTTTTAGTTTTTGAATTGAATAAGCTGTTAATTTCATGCTTAAAAGATAAGATTAAGTAAAACAATTGTATAAATATTTTTTAAATTTCTCTCTGCAATTTAGATTCTATTTTTACAAATGCTTTCGTCATTTCACATAAGACGGTAGCCTCTTGAATCGTTATGTTTGGCACATTTAAACTGCCATGACCTGCTAAAGGAGTGGTATTTCTCTTTTTATAAGTATCCAGGATAAAGTCCAAAATGGAATCTGGTAATTTCGAGTCGATTCTATACATATTAAAAATTCTTCCTAATGTTTCGTTTTGAACTGCTTCTGTATTGATGACATACTTAGCCATAGTTTCAAAAATACTAGCACTTGCATGTAATAAATTTGAAAAATCACCGCTTTGTAAAGCAGATTCCATTCTTAAAACAAGCAACCTAATATTTGGATGTTCTGTATCAAAAGTCTCTTCATCAATCTCACTAATTGAGTACACTTTTACCTTCAATTCATGAGATGTTTTCACAAAAACAAAAGTTGCATTTTCCTTTTTAAGAGTTCCATTTAAAAAATCTATATCAAAAATTTCTTTTTCAATTAAATCTCCTGCAAATTCAATAAATTGAATAGTATTAAGTCTGCGGAGTGCGAGAAATAAATTACTGTCGTGCCAAGCATATTCACCATCATGGAAACCTCCATCATCATCTGGCTGAAGAGGATAAATACTTATCCCTAGTATTGTATTTGAAAGATTGATAATAACATTCTTTCTGTGTATGATGGATTCTGCAAATTCTGGTTCTTCAGTCCAATGCATCAAAAAACGAGTTAGAAACGCATAAAATTCTTGAGATAAAACCTCAAATTCAAGTTGCTTTTTATCTGTTTCATTTATGTACGCGGTAAATTTCATTAAATATTTTTTTTTATGTTATTGGTTAAAAACGAATTCTTTTTTTTGCATCTTTCTATTTCATAGATATTTTTTGTTCAAAATATTCTTTGAATATATTGCAAAGTAACTTACAAAGAGTAAACCTTTTTTCAGAGAAAAATATACCCCCGTAAAATCTATGTTTAAAGAAAAAATTGTGTTAACGAAAATATTATTAATCAAGTACAAATCCTAAACATTACAAATAGAAAAACCTGCTTTTTTCATAGCAGGTTTCTTTCGTAATTATGCTTAGTTTTAATTAATTCGAGAAATAATCTGATCTAGAACCTCGGGATGAAATTCTTCATAAACTGTATTGGCACGCACATTATTTTTTTCTTTTGGTCTAGCTATTATAAATTTGTCTGTAGAAATCCACTTAACATTTCTTCCTGTTGATACAAGCCCATTGTTTCGGATAATTATATTGTCTTTTATTACTCCAATCGCTTTAACAGTAATGTCATTTTGTCCAAAGGTTGCTTTGATATATACAATATCTCCAGTTTTTAAAGATGTAAAATACTCTTTTAATTCTGGAGCATCTTTATCGTCCCATCCAACGCCTACTAAATTCTGTGATATAAAATCTCCACTCACATCTTTGTCATAATATGCACCAACTCCGTAAATAGCCATAATCTTTTTTTATAAGTTTTGTTTTTTGTGTTTTTTTCTAATTTCTTCCAATACATCTACAGTAATCCATTTTTTTTCTTCTGTAGAATACCTTAAATATGGAGGATGCTTATATTCAGTATTCTTCATCTGTGCTTTCAGAAAATCTAATGCTTTATCCAAAGATTCTCCAATTACTTCATCACTTAAATTCCCTTTCAGCTCAAAATCAAACTTAGAATTTTTATCAAGTTTTATCTTCAACCCAAAAGTAATTTCTTTTTCTTCTCTGGTAGTTGATGTTAATTTATGGTATTTTTTACCTAAAACT
This sequence comes from Flavobacterium sp. KACC 22758, assembly GCF_028736135.1. Lineage (NCBI taxonomy): Bacteria > Pseudomonadati > Bacteroidota > Flavobacteriia > Flavobacteriales > Flavobacteriaceae > Flavobacterium > Flavobacterium sp. KACC 22758. Next base: position 2,277,577 of record NZ_CP117878.1, on the reverse strand, counting down.
TTACTTCTCGCTAAAATTATAACTTGCTTCATTACATCCCATCCAGCATTAGTTCCAACTCCCTTTAGAAATTCTATCATAATGGGAGAATTTAAAGCAAGAAAAGAAATAAAACTAAAATCTTCTAAACTGGCAGTAACTTTTCCTCCACCATTATATACATCTAATTCAAAATCAGCAATCGATAATTTTTTTGAAATTTCATCTAAATCTGCTTCCTCAAACTCACCGATATGTTTTAAATAAACAACATTGGGATCATCTTTCATATCATTATATTTTTTACTTGACATTTTTTTCATTCAAGAAATATTGCAATTTCTTTTTTTATTAATCATTCCTCTTGCTTAAAGCTTTCAATAGTGTCTCCTATATTTCTTAACTGTTCAAATACAATTTTCAATCTTGGATCAGTGAATATTTTAGATAATGTCTCATAGAATTCTTCTTCCGTTTTACATTTACCGAAATTTATATTTCCGCTTTGATAGGCATAAACTTGTAGAGGATAATCATTTTCTGGATTACTTGATATCTCAATCAACTTATAATTATAGTCATTCCCGTTTTTTGGAAAAATATACAACACATGTTTAACTTTGTCTACTACATTATTTTTCTTTATACTGAATGACATTATCATACTGTAAATATTTGTTTTATCAGTATCCTTGTTTAATGCGTCAGACTGTTTTCGAAGTATATCTAAGGGAGTTACATTTTCACCTTTATTGAAGTCAACATTAGCTTCATTCCAAATATTTCTTATAGGACTCATATTTTAAATTTAAATTTAATAGGCAGATGATCTGAATATCCGACAGAATCAATTTTATTATTGTTATAAAATTGGTGATTAGCAGTATTTGTTATAATCTCCAAATCTTTTTTAGAAAAATTTTTAACTAAAGAATTCTTCATTAATAAACCATCTAACACATTCCAGTGAATCTCATCCACATTATCCTCTCCAATATCTCTAAAATATGTTCCGGGAACTTTTGATTTATTTGTTTTATAAATAAAGTCTCCCATCGTTGACCACATGGGGTTATAATATTTTGTTTTAACTTTAGTTAAACTGTTTATTGTTGGATGAGCTGACAATCCCTCATGACTGTACAATGAAATTTCCTGCGGATTTAAATTAAAATCACCAAATAAAATCGTTTTATCCGTTTTTAATATAGTTTCCTGCTCTTCAATCCATTGCTTCCAACGTTTTATAATCTGTTGCTGGGCATTTACTGTATGATTATATTTACTTGGAAAATGAATTCCAACCAGCAGTATAGTAGTTTTTTTTAGTTTTAATTTAAAAAAAATAAGTCTCTCTTTTATCTGTCTTCTCCTCCCTGCAGTGGCAAACTCTTCTAATTCTTGATCGTTGACAACATTTACATCCACATTTTTAGAAACATATAAACGTATACTTTTTTATCATCTAACATAACCGATCTAAGGCTATTACTGCTTAACTTAACGATATGTGAATCGTTAATAGAACTTTCAATTAATAGTAAAAAGTCAGGCTTTCTTTCAGTATATAATTCAGTCAATGCCCCAAGCATTTTATTACCCTTACCTTTTAAATTCCACATTAAAAATTCAAGATTAACCATTTTACAAATTACTTTTTAATATCAACATTAAGGTTACTGACTTTGTATTATCGTAAAAACAAATTCTTGTCATTTTCTACTCATAATTACATTAAGAAAAATAATACTTTTTCTCTCACGAAAATATATTTACTTTAATTACTTTCCTAATAAATCGTAAAATAATATTTCTTTAAAATGAAAAAGCCCTCATTAATGAGGGCTTTAATTTTATTTATTTCATTCTTTTCATTTAATAGGCGTAGATATCGTCTAAGTCATGTATGACAAATTCTGGTTTATATGCTTTATCTATCGGGTTGTCAAAAAGTAAAAATGCAGGGATACTTAATGGTTTTACATGATCTAAGTCTTGTGAATTTTTTAGATTCACTTCTCTTATTTCCATCAATAATCTACCTAATGCATTCTTTCCTTTTAGCTCATCTTTATTTACAGGCATTGCTCCCCATGTATTGTCTTTAGTTGAAAACTCAACAATCGTACTGTTTCCTGTACTTAAGAGAACCTCAGAAAATTTATCGAAATTCTGTATAAGTTTTATCTGTAAACACCAGCGCATTACATCAAACTTTACGGTCTCCCAATCCTGTCTGGTAAATTGATTATACTTTCTACTTATCTCTTTAGCATCCATTGGATTCGTCTGGGAAATGATTTCTTCCTGAATCATGGGAAATAAGGGAAACCTGCATGCCTGATATAGAATTTCAGAATTTGCAATATTAGTTTCATTGACAAATAAAGAATAGCCAGGAGCCATATTCGAAAGACCTCCAAATCTGCCAGTAGTTTTACTAAAAGTAATTACTTCATTCTTGTCGTATATTCTTTCACTAATTTTCATAATACAAATTAAAACAATTTTATTAAACTAACCTCTATTTGCAACAGGAAATAATGGAATCCACTCATGACCAGCTACTCCCCACCAAAACACCAGAGGACTATTATTAGGAATATTTCTCCATGTAAAAAAATGTGTTCCAAGTCCAAACGTCTTATAATTTGGATTTATTAATCCTAACGGTCTTATGTTAGGTTTTATTTCACTTTGAATCATTTCGATGATTGTTAATCCTTTTTGCAATATTATATTTTCATACTTAACTCTATTTTTAGCAGATGTGAAAAAGCTTTCTACAGCAGGCTGACTAGGCTTCCTATAAGCGTAATCCTCATACTTAGGTGCTTCTAAATTTGCCAAGTATGATTTCACATTGGTCGGCTGATCATCAGTTGGAAAAGCAACATTCAAAGATTGGTTATTCCATTTAGCATGATTTTCAATCAAATAATCATAGTGCCAAAATATTTTTTTATCAATCTTATCATCAAATTCTTTTCTAAGTCTAAATTTTTGAAAAGAGTGTCCCCAATTATGTATACAAAATAAATTTATAGATAATCTATAATTATCATTCAAAACATTTTCAACATTACTAATTCCATCCGAATTAACTTCTTTCAACCATTTAACCATATGATTTCCGATTGTACTGCCTGATGCTAAAATGTCATCCAAATACACAAAATTAATTTTAGGATAGGTTTTATATTTCAAATACGATTCGCCATATTTTTCATTCAACAATATTTCGAGTATGTTTAAAATTGCAGGCTGGCTCTTATAAGGTAACTGCATATCAAGAAATTCGGTATCAATTAAAAGCTGAGTGATATTGGAATATCTAAAATCTTTCAACAATTTTCGAATATGTGAGTCAATGTATTCTTTAGCTTTTTCTTTTGATATATAAACCTGAGGAATTATTTCACTGATTTCATTAAGTACAAATTCAGCATCTTCTCCAAATTGTTTTCCCCAATTGATAATATGATCACTGTCTAAAATAATTCCATCATCATTTCTATAATCTTTAATAGTTTCTAATATCTTATCCGCAATTTCTTTCATCAATCTAATTTGGTTAATTTTGGTTGTTCCCAAAAGTAATAAAATTAAATAACAGGAAAATATCTATTGATCAATTCTCTCTGCTCTAGCATATTTAATTTGATATATTTCTCAGTCGTTCCTGGCCACTTATGTCCAGCCAGTTCCTGAACTCTTTCCAATGGAATGTTTTTCTCGTTAAGCCAGTTGCAGATCACGCTCATTCTGATGGTCTGGGGATTTAATTTCCTGTCAGGGAATAATGTTCTTAATGGCTCAATCATGGCATGAATACTGTTTACAACAATAGGCTGTCCAAGCTTTGTCAATATAAATTTATCACTATTCCCACGCAGTAAAGCAGGACGGGTTTCATTTATGTAATTATGAAATAGTATCATCTGTTTTGGCACAAGCTCCAGCGTTCTTTTATTGAGATTGGCAGAGCTTTTAATGTAAACTGTGCCGTTATCAAGATCAATATCCTTTAGAGCCAGCCTTGCTATTTCATCGCTGGCAAGCCCCTGATAGATTAAAAGGGAAATCAGAACATTGTTTCTCATGTCAAGATGTTTGTAGCGGTTCTCCCGCTCCATTAAAAGCTGTAATTCCGTGCTGGTGAAAAGATCCTGCACCTGAATAGTCTGGTTGCCCTTGATTTTAATATTAAGCTTTCTGCATGGATGGTCATTTCTATAGCCGTACATTACCAGATAATCGTAATATTTTTTAATTGCTGACAGTATTCTTATTCGATACTGAACATTAGAGTGCTTCTGGCTGATTTTATCCATGTGTTTGACTATATCTTTGTACTGGTATCTCTTAGCCTTTGGATTGGTCTTTAAAAAATGGTTGATTGTATAGAGATAGCTCTCCGCTGTCTTTTTCGCTACAATTCCTCGCAGGTAATTTTCCAGATCAGGTTTCTTATTTTCCATAGCTTAGTTTTTAAAAGTTTACCACTGGTTTGCGTCTTTTGTTCTGAATCGCATAGATGTAGGTAGTATTGATCTGCGTATGTCCCAGAAAACTGCGTATAAAGTCAATTCCCGCGTTATTCTCTGCCAGATGATACGCAATGCTGTGGCGCAGGCAGTGAAGCGTAATTTCTTTCTGTATAAGCTCAAATTTTCCAGTCTGCTCAATCATCTTGTTTAATATCTCATTGAGGTTTTCTCCTGTCGATCTTCTGCCTCTGCTGTTGATGAAAAAGGCTTCCTCATTCTGGTTTCTCCCAGTCAGCCTTTCAGGCCTTTCATCTCTGACATATTTTTTCAGGTACTGCAGGACTGTATCGCTCATTGGAACTTCACGTCTCTTGTTTCCTTTTCCCTGCCTGACAACCAGCATTCCTTTAATGAGATTCACATCTTTTAAATCCAGATTTGCAATTTCAGATCTTCTGAGTCCGCATCCGTAGGCAATGGAAAGCAGGGCTTTTTCCATTTCATTCTCCGCATATTCATAGACCAGTCTGATTTCTTCAATCGTGAGAATGTTTCTCGGCTTCTGAGTTCCTCCCGTAATGGAAGGGATATAGTAGGTATTCGGGATTTCTTTGTTTTCCAGCAGGTAAACCTGAAAAAGCCCCTGAACAAAAAGATGCAGTTTAACTGTCTTTTCGGCCAGAATGCCGTTTCCTCTTTTCTTTGGTCTTGAAGAAAGATAATCCAGATACTTCACCGATTCTTTTGAAGTCACATTCTGTATTCTGCTTATTCCTGCCTGTTCCAGCCAGATCAGAAATTCCGTTATGATGTTTTTATAAAGATTTGACCGTCCCTGCTTGTAGTTTCTGACTTTGACAAATTCTCCGAATGCTCCTGCAAGCCTTAGAAATTCTCTGCTTTGTATCGCTTTTTTCATTGTCTTTTTTTTAAATTAAATGCCGTTTTTTTGAGGGTGCCGAAAACACCCTCTTGCACACTCCGCGGAACGCGGAACACCAGTATCGTATTACCTGTTTTTTCAAGGCTTTCGGTGTTCCGCTGGCGTTCCGTGGTGTTCCACTTTTGAGTTTTAGTTTCTTGATTTCTCTAAAATTCGTCAAGCTGTCGGTGCAGTTCTTTTCTGATTCTGCTTTTGAGCTTTTCCATATCATCCCAGTAAGAGATCATGAATTTAAAGCCTCTGTTGAACGAACCTTCCACGGGCTGGATGTATTCAAGTTCCTGAAGCAGGTTCATATAGCGGAAAGCTGATGTTTTGCTGATATTCAGCCCCTGTCTGATCTCTCTTGCCGTGAACTTTTTTGATGTTCCTTCTTTCTGCTTTTTTATAAAGTCTTTCAGGTTCTCAAAAAACTGTCGGGTGCTTTTATCAAGCTCGTCCACTTTGATTATAATCGAACTGAAGAAAACATCAACGGCTGATTTAATATCTGCTTTATCGGTTATAAGCCTGCCCTTGCTGTCGGTTTTCCTCTGGTATTGGTGCAGGATTGTAATCTGGCAGACAAAGTTCTGGAACTGCGAGTTCAGTCTTCTGAGCATTCTGGCTTCCAGCGGAAGGCTGAGTTTATCGGCAAAGGGATTTACGACCTCATAGGATTTGAGCACGCGCATCACGTTTCTTAGAAGCTGTTTTGCCTGTTCTTCTTTCTCGCTGTCTGCCTGTCCTGCTGTTTTCAGGTTCTGTTTCTTGATAATTCTTAGTGTCTGCTGTTGGCTTTCATCCACTCCCAAAATCACCGAACGGCTCATATTGTCGTAATACACCTCAGCTTTTGTGGTTGTGGTCAGGCTGGCAAAGTGTGCCTGAACCTGTTTGATCTTTCCCCTGTTGTTTCCGAATATGTCTTTTACCACAGTGGAGCTGGTCAGGAACTTGGCAGACTGCATTTCCCTGAAGGCATACTGCGCCTCTTCATCAAGCCCGTCAAAATCCTGAATGATAATCAGCTTGTTGATCAGTTCCTTATCCCTGTAGTGGTACAGCGATTTGCTTGTAATGCGTGTCATGTTCATCACATCCTCCTGAGGCATGCATCCTGCAATCCCGTTTATCAGATGGCTTTTTCCCTCACCGCTTGATCCCTGAACAAGCCCGTGCATCAGATAGGGCATTTTATAGCTCGATGCCAGAATGAAAAGCACAATCCTGTTTTCTTCTTCCCCCACAATGCCGTTCTGTTCCAAAAGCCTGTCTATATTTTCCAGCAGTTTTGGTTTTGCGAGAAATGCGACCGCATTTTCCTGTGCCTGAGGCGTAAGCTCTTTTTCGGCAAAACGTTCCGCCATTGGGTTTATTTCAGCTTCAAAAAGTGATTCCCTGTGCTGTTCCAGAAGATCGGTAAGCGTTACCAAATCCTTTTCAAGGCTGTCATAATCAAAGCCCTGCTTTTCGGATAAGTCCGTGCACTGGCCCTGAACGCCTGCAAAATCGAACAGGTCGATTTTAAGCCTGTGTTTTCTGTTGGTATTGTATCCCACAATCTGAAGCGAAATCCTGAGATTTCCCAAGTCCATCGGCAGGTTTCCCAGAACAAAGAAAGTCCCCGAAAGGCCTTTGTAGCTGATTTTGTAGCCGTTTACAATCTGCAGTCCTTCGCCTGCTTTTTCCGTTTTTGCGCTTTTTAAAAGATTCGATATCCCTTCCGCTCCATAATTGACCCACATGTCATTCAGACTGTGCCCCTCGGGAAGTTCCGCTATTGAAAGCGGAACATCTGGTCTTGCCTCCTTCATTTGTAATCTGATCTTCTCCATTTTCTCACCGCTTAAAGATTACTATTAATTCCAGTTCATTCAATGATTTGATAATTTCAATATGCTCATCGAGCAGTTCACCGTCATGAAGTGCAATGACCGCTTCCCTCTGATCCAGTATTCTGCTCTGCATCAGGCTGGCGCAGTCAATGACAGTCGGCGCCAGATAGAGCTTTTTTGTCAATGGATGAGGATATGCAGGATAGATTCCCTTCTGGTTTAAAAACTCCTCCTTAGGGCTGTCAAGATCAAAACGGAGCGCAAAATAATTTACAATCGCATTCTCTCTGTCCAGCAGGGGGAATATAAGCCCATATCTTCCGAAGACGGTATAGGCAGTCAGAGAATCATCCCGCACTCCTGCATCACTCTTGGTTATTACTCCAAGCTCCTCAAACCTTTCTTTGGATTTAAGGGTCTTGCGGTGGTGGAACTGTCCCGAATTAAAGCCTATTCTCAGGTCTGAATATTCCAGTCCGATGCTTTTCAGGTAGGCTTTGGGCTTTACAGCCTTTGCGCTTCTGATGCCTGTTTCAAATGAACGGAACAGCGATTCTAAACTTTCCATATGCTTTAATTTTTTTAATTGATTTCTGCGTTAATATAAACACAGCGATGCCCAGCCTGAAATAATCTTTCAGGCGGAAGTGCGGTATGGGCGTTAATTTTAGGCCGTCTGTGACAGGGACAGCCGTCTATAAGAGTAGAAATCTATTAATAGATTTCTACTGCAAAGATAAACCAGATTTCAATGTGCATCCTGCTCAAAATTTGGTGGGGATAAATGCAAAGATAATTGGTATTGCTTTCATTTTCAATGGTAAAATATACCTATGAAAGCCGTAGAACGTAGTCTCTGGTTCAGGCAAAGATAAACCTGTTTAGTTTAAATGCCATGGACATAATATGTACATGAAGGCGTTTTTTGGCATTATTGGGAAACCCCATGTTTATTTATCTACGCTCTTCTCATTGAGCATTTTGTATATTTCATCCAGAACCTCAATTTCTGCACTTGGAATCAGCTGAAGCGCAAGCTCCAGAATAGATCCTAGGTATATTTCCCTATTATCAAGTTCATCCGAATAAATGATATTCAGGCACATTCTAATGAGATTCACTCCCAGACACGTCATATCCGAGTAGCCGTAAAATCTTATCTCGCGTATTGATTCTCCGTCTTTATCTTTGGCAGGTTTCAGAAGCTTAAAATGATAAGATGCAAAATCTTTAAACTCTTCCAGCGTTTTGATTTTATCTGTTTCCATAATTTTGAAATATTAAAATTTACTTTTGCTGTTCTGTTTCTTCCTTATTTTCTGAAAACAGGTAAGTAATCTCATTTAAAAGCTCAAACTCCTCAACTGGAAATAACTGAAGTGCTATTCCCAGTATAAGCCCCGCATCAATATTTTGGTTTTGAATCGTAGGAGGAACTTCTGCACTGTCCCTGTCTAAAGCGATAATGCATAGTTTCATCAGGTTTTTAATTATAGAGACAAGCTCACAATAATCGTATATCCTGATCTCTGCATTATACATGCCTCTTTTGTCGTCAGCTGGTTTCAGGGTATTGAGCAGTCTTCCGCTTAATACCCTGATAGTTTCCAGTTTTTTGATTTCATCGGTTTCCATAATTTCATTTTTTTTTATGCAGATAAAACTTCCTGCTGATGGATTCCCTCAAGCCTCTCAAGTTCCTTCTGGATCATGGCTTCCGCTTCTTTCATAAAATCACGGCATCTGCCTTCCATTATTCCATAGTAATCGTAACCATAACTGTTGCTTCTGCTGAAACGAAGCGTGTTTGGATTCTTTTTCAAAATCTTGAACATGTTTTTTTCATCACTGCTGTTTCGGGGAAAGTATTCAGAAGTCAAGCTCGTGAAATATTCGCACAGCTCAAATAAGTAGCCCAGTGAGAAGTGATTCGGGGTATATCCCAAAAATACTCTTATAAGGGAAAGGCAGGTCTGTTCCACTATCTGGTGAAGTGAACACATTCTTACCTCATATGAAAAATACTGGTCGTTATTATAGATAAGATCCCAGATCGATTCACTAACATTTCTTCTGTCTCCTGCGTATGCTGAAGTGCTTTTCACATATCTCTTTTCTGGATTATTAGCCCAGATTATAGGCGATCTGTATGCATCTATATGAATCCTCTGCGCATTCTTAAAAATATTCCAGAAGAAATACTGCTGGTCACCATATAATTTTAAGATATTTCTAACGCTGTGCATGAGGATGGTTACCGTTATCTGTCCTCTTGATTTGCTTTTTATTTTATCGGTGAGGTCATTGCCAATATTATCCTCGAACTCTTCGGCTATAACCAGCAGATAAAGATGGACATGTTTTTCTTTCTGGACAGGCTTCTGAAAAGGCTCATTAAAAGTATAGCTGCTTTTCTTCTCTGCAAAACAGTAAATGCCTATCGGATCGATGTTCTGCGAAATAACTCGATAAATCAAGTCGGATGCGGTGTTTTGGATTGCTTTCATAATTTTACTCATTTTAGTTAATACTTGTCTGAAAAATTGTATTTTTGTTTAACACACAGGCAAGTAAGCAATTACTTGTACGGTACGGTATCAAATTTTACCGTACCGTACATGAGATTTTTTGTATCATACATGAATCCCGCTTATTTATTCTTAATTATTATCTTTGAGCTATGAGTACATTAACAAAACCAAATCACATGGGGCGCAAGATCAGCCGTATCCGTGAACTGAAAGACATGAAACAGGAAGCACTCGCACAGGCTATGGGAACAAACCAGCAGACTGTTTCGATACTAGAAAATAGTGAAGAAATAGATGATGAAAAATTGAAAGAAGTGGCAAAAGCCTTAGGAGTAAGCGTGGAAGCAATTAAAAACTTTTCTGACGAAGGCGTGATTAATTATTTTAACACCTATTATGATACTAAGGATAGTACATTTAATTCAGGGAGTCATTCAGGTAATTATTGTACTTTCCATCCATTGGATAAACTAATGGAATCCGTAGAAGAGAACAAAAAACTCTACGAAAGATTATTGAAAGCAGAACAAGACAAAGTTGAATATTTGGAAAAATTACTAAAAGCCAAGTAAGCTTTTATAAAAGACATATTAATTCGCACAAAAAGAGACTTTACAGTCTCTTTTTTTTTTATTTTGACAACTATTGAAATAATAAAAATCTTAATAATTTATTGCTATTTTTGTCAAAACTGCGTTTTATGAAACAAAAATTACTATATAATATTCTTACAAAGTGTAATTTACTATTAACTAAACTAATCTATCGATTAGACAAGAAACAAATCTTATCTCGACCAAGTAAGTTCGACTCTTTAACACCAATAGACAACGCTAATAATAAAGAAATTTATTTTATTGCTCTAAAAGAAGCTTTAGAGAATGATGATATAAAAAACATTGCTTTAACTGGAACATATGGATCTGGAAAAAGTAGTATCATAAAAACATTTCAAAAAAATTATTCGGAATATATATACTTAAATATATCATTAGCCTCTTTCAAAGATATAGCTAAACCAAAACAAGACGATGACGAAAACGTTAATAGACTTATTGAATTAAGTATTCTTCAACAAATTTTCTACAAAGAAAAGCATAATGACATACCTGATTCACGATTTAAAAGAATTAAAAATATAGATAAAAATAAAATTTTACTTAATTCATTTCTGTTTTTAATCTGGAGTTTATCACTAGTTTATTTATTTAAACGCAACGAAGTTAGTAAAGACTTTTCGGAAATTAGTATTGTAATAGATAACCCGTATTTCAAATATGTAACTCTCATTATTTGTTTAATGGGACTTTATTATCTTTCAATTAAGCTTGTTAGAATATTTAATAATTCAAAATTAAATAAACTAAATATCCAAAGCGCTGATATTGAAATTGGAGATAACAGTGATAAATCGATCCTGAATCATCATTTAGATGAAATTCTTTATTTTTTTGAAGTAACAAACTACGAGATTGTAGTAATCGAAGATTTAGACAGATTTGATGACACAGAAATTTTCACCAAACTAAGAGAATTAAATAATTTAATAAACGGCTCAAAACAAATAAATCGTAAGATAGTTTTTTTATATGCAATTCGAGATAACATGTTTCAAGATAAAGACAGAACAAAATTTTTTGACTTTATCATCCCTGTGATACCGATCATAAATCCGTCAAACTCTAATGAAATTATTAAAAATAAAATTAGTAGGTTAAAATCAACTAATGTACCTACAGATGAATTTATAGATGATGTTTCAATATTCATTGAAGACATGAGATTATTAACTAACATCTGTAATGAATATTCGTTGTATAAAGATAATCTAGGTCAAAAATTAAATCAAAATAATCTTTTTGCAATTATAATTTATAAAAATTTATGTCCCGATGATTTCGCAGATTTACATAATGGCAAAGGTCATATTTACAAGCTGATTACTGATAAAACAATCTATATAAAGGACAAAATAAATATTATAGACAAAGCTATAATCGAATATAAAAATCAAATAACAGACATTGAAAATGAAGAAAAAACAACAATAAAAGAACTTAGAGCTGTCTATATACAAGAGTTAATTAAACAAGTACCAGATGCCGTTTCAATTAAACTTAACAATAGCGACTGCAGTTTTACTGAATTATTCAATGACGAAAATTTTAATCTCCTTAAAAAAATCACATCAGTTAAATATAATTTCTATACAACATCTTATCATAATAATTCCATGTATTCGATAACTACAAATACTATAGCGAAATTATTTAGTGAAATTGAAAATTCTGTTAATGAGAATCATACTTATGATGAAAGAGTGGAATTAATTAATAATAAAAACAACAATAAGATTAATCAACTGAAATTAGAAATCGAAAAGTGCAATATTGAGAGAAATGAAATAAAATCATGGTCACTAAAAGAAATTTTTAAATCTGTCAGTATATCAACAATAATCTCTAAATCTGAAATTAAGAATCAAAAACTTGTTTCTTATTTGTTAGTAAATGGCTTTATAAACGAAAATTATTATGACTATATCTCTTATTTTCACGAAGGAAGTATTACAAAGCAAGATTGGGAATTCTTACAGAATGTTAAAAGTGAAACTATAACAAACTATGATTTCAAATTAATTAATTTACATAATTTAATTAAAAAAATATCAGCTAATGATTTTGAAAAGGAAGCAATTTTAAATTATAGCTTAATAGACTATTTATTGAAACATAAAGAAAGTTTTCAAACCAAATTAAATTCGGTTTTCACTCAATTATCAAATGAAAAAGAAGAAACATTTAATTTCATAAAAGGATATATTGAGGAAGGAGAAAATAAATTTGACTTCATAAAAATTCTATGTAAAAAGTGGCCTGACTTATGGAAATATATTGAAGAGAAAAGTTTATTCACAGATGAAAAAAAAGACGACTATTTAAAATTAATTTTAAAGTATTCAGATTTATCAGATATTAAATCTTTAAGTAAAAATTCAGAGCTAAATCATTACATAGAATCTAAAGGAAATTTTTCAAGTTTTATTAATGATGAAATTGCCTTAGGTAAAATTGAAAAAACACTTAAAGTTTTGGAAATTAGATTTATTAATATTGAAAATCCTAACATAAATAAAGAAATTTTCAACTCCGTTTACAGCAACAGATTTTATATTATTAACATATCGAATATAAAAATCATTTTAGAATACTGCGCACAAAACCTATCTAATTTTGAGCAAGCTAATTATACGACAATTCAAAATTCGAACTGTCAGGAACTTAAAAGTTATATTGAAGAAAATCTAAATTACTATTTATCTGAAGTACTATTAAAATTGCCTAATAATAATTTTGAAAGCGAAGAAAATTACATTCGTCTACTTAATAACTCAGCAGTTAGCCCGGGGAACATTTTAGCTTTAATTAATAAAACAGATACGTTAATAACTGACATCAAATCAATTAATCGTAAAGGGATTGATGAAATCCTTCTTAATTCTTCTAAAATTCTGCCTGTATGGAGTAATTTATATAAATACTTTCAAGACAAAGAGAAAAAAATTGACCCTGCTTTAACAACTTTTTTAAACTACAAAAAAAATTATGTAGAATTATCAAAAAACATAATCAGTCCCAGTAAAGATGAAGATTATCCATTATTTAGACAGCACATCATGTTATGTCCTGATTTAACGGATGAAGCTTTTTCATATTTAATAGAAAGTATTAGTCATACTCGCGATAAACTCTCTTTTGAAAATCTGTCAGTTTCTAAAGTAAAACATCTAATCCGAAAAGTCCTGACGTTGTCAGTTGAAAACTACAATCTTTTACGTAAAAATTTTGCAAATCAACATATCGATCTTTTAATCAAATATCCTACTAAATATATTAGTGAATTCGATCAATATGCAATTGACAATGAAGATTTGTTACTCATTTTAACTTCAGAAATATTCTTAAACAATCAAAAAATTGATATAATTCTGAAGGTTGATAAAGATCTCATCATAGAAGACGTAGAGACTTCGGACAAAGTCTGTGAAATATTAGCAAATAATCCTAAACTTGATCTTAATTATGATTTTATAAAAAACTTATTTTGCAATGCTAAAGACATATACAATAGATTAAAAATATTTAATATTTATTTTAATGAATTTTCTAAAATCAATATTGATGAATTATTGCAATTGCTGCCATATCCCTATTCAGCTATTGCGATAAAAGGAAAGAGACCAGAAATTGGAATAACAAATACAGATCGAGAATTAGTTCAAAATTTATTAAATATAAAATATATATCTTCAAAGAAAGATTTCATTAATAGGATTAAAGTAAACACAAAAGCTAAATAATCAAAAGCTTTAAAATCTTACATTAAATCTTTAGCGATAATTTTATTTAGAAAGCAAAAAAAGTAAACAAATTTATTGGACACAGCCATAGAAGTGCGCATAACATTTTTCTTCGTTCCTCAAAAAAATGCCCTTCGGGACTTATAGCACTTCACCTGTCTGCCTGTCCAATTGAAGACTGCTTTCTTTTTTCCCTTTTTCTTTTTTAAGCATTTATTGGTTGTAACAGTCTACGGCCATCATGACCATATTTTACGCATGATACATTCAAATATTTTCTTTAAATTAGAAGCCTGCTTTTAAAAAATCTCCAAAGATTGCCACGTTCCTGCAATCAGCAAGATGTACGGTTGTCTGACAACCGCCTATCTTGCCACCTATTGCCTCGGAACTCGGCGGTGGAGAAACTTAAAAGAAAAGAGTTTGAAAACAATGAAAAGGAAAAATGATGGAAAGAGAAAATTCAAACAGATCACGCAGGATAACCCTGCGCCTGACAGAGAAAGAGTATGCAAAAATTGAAAGCCTGTTCAAGGCAAGCACCTGCAGAAAATTAAGCGACTATATTCGAAAACACTTATTCAGCAGACCGATCACAAGCACATACCGCAACCAGTCGTTAGATGATTTAATGGAAGAAACCGTAGTGCTTTCTTCAGAACTCCGTGCAATCGGAAACAACATCAACCAGATTGCCCGAAAAATAAATTCAGTGAAAATGATTCCTGAGTTTAAGACACAGCTGTTTTTATTTGACCTGGAAAGAAAAGCACTCTCCAGTAAATTAGAAGCTATCAGCAGTCACACGCAGAAAATATCGGAACAATGGTTGCAGTGATTAAAACCAGCCGTTCGATAAACAGCATTCTGAACTATAACGAAAATAAAGTTAAGGAAGGAGTGGCTGAGTGCATCAGTGCCGTGAACTATCCTCTAGAATTAAAGAAATTAAGCTTTACCCAGAAGCTGAACCGTTTTTTAAAACTGTCTTCATTGAATGAAAATGCAAAACGGAACAGCGTTCACATATCGCTCAATTTTGACCCATCGGAAAATCATTCTAAAGAGAAGCTGATTGAAATTGCAGACACTTATATGGAGAAAATAGGTTTTGGGAAACAGCCATATTTAGTTTATCAGCATCACGATGCAGGACATCCTCATCTGCATGTAGTCACAAATAATATCCAGAGAGACGGGAAAAGAATTGATCTTCATCTTATAGGCGTTAAAAAATCAGAGCCTGCCAGAAAAGAAATTGAAGAGCTTTTCGGGCTGGTAAAAGCCGAAGGAAGAAAACAGAAAGAAAACTTTTCATTAAATCCGACAGATGTCGGCAGAGTCCAATACGGAAAAGCAGAGTCCAGAAAGGCGATCAATTCAGTTTTAAACAAGGTTTTATTTGATTACAAATATTCGAACCTGCCTGAACTCAACGCAGTTTTAAACCTCTATAATGTCCATGCTGACAGAGGAACTGAGGAATCGAGAGTCTTTAAAAATAACGGACTGCTTTACAAGATACTTGACCAGAATTCAAAACCGATAGGGGTGCCGATAAAAGCAAGCGAATTCTACAGCAGACCTACCTTAAAATTTCTGGAAGGAAAGTTTAAGTCTAATGACGCAGAGAAAAGAGCTTATAAAAAACATGTAAAAAATGCTATAAAACTGGCTTTCTTTCGCGAAGACATATTTTCTCCCGAAAAATTATCCAAGATATTGGAACAAGAAAGCATTCATATGATATTAAGAAAAAGCAATGAAGGACAGCTTTACGGATTAACCTACATTGACCACAAAACCAAATGCGTTTTCAACGGAAGCAGTCTTGGAAAAGAATTCAGTGCAAAAGGAATTCAGGAAAACTGTGCGCTAACCATTCTTGTACTTGAGAAAAAATACCAAAACTCTATTTCAACAGCTTCAGAAAACTTACAAGATCCTGAATTAAGAGAGTATGTAAAAGAAAATCTGGTAGATATACTGCTACGTGGAGAGAAAGTATTAGATTATGTTTCTAAACAATTTAAGCAAAAAAAGAAAAAGAGATTTTTTAAAGGGATATAGCAAATGATTAAGGGTGCATTCTTGCACCCTTAGCTTTGTCTACAATTTTGTTAACACATCAAACTTTCCATAATCCACTTACCCAAATCATTTATAGTAGATGTGAATGCTAATGCGTTATGTTGTTCATATTTCTATAACTTTTATCATATGCCTTTCCAGACATTGTTGCTGGATAAACCTCATCAAAGCCAAAGTTATATGGAAATTCATCTAATAAAACTTTGTGGTTTTCATTAATATATTTTCCAAAATATTCTATTATAGTTTTATGAACTTTAATTATTTCAAAAATTTTGTGTTCCAATAATTTTGAATATCTATGTTCAGATTTTGAAGGTTTTGTATGGATTATTTCATTTCTAATTTCTTCAAGTATAATGAATTTATTCCACCAATTTGTTTGTGTTACATCGGGCGTCTTTAAAATATTTTTTAAATGATTTTTGAGTTTATCCTTTAAGGCAAATTTACGTTCAATCGCTTCTTTAGAATAGATCGTTTTAATTCCATCTTTTTCAGTAATATATTCGTAATCAGATGGAATGCATATGTTTGCAAAAGCTTCTATCGATGTGTATGAAAAAATTATTGCCTGAATTATTAGCTCAAAATAATCGAAATATTTTTTTTGAGTTTCTTCTGATGGAAAAGATCCAGAATAATTTTTATGTCTGGGTAAAATGTTTTCATTATAAAATAGTTCGGCAGAATGGAGATTTTTATCTGCTATGCTAGAATAAATTGCGACATCGTTTGGTTTTGTCATCATTGTTTCTAAACTATCAAAAACTAGAACCCAATTAGTGTCGAAAACAAAGTATTTCCAGATACAATCTCTGTTTATGATTATATGCGGTTTTTTAATTCTAGGATCTTTATTCTTTCTATATTTATCATTCAAACTTTTTGAAATAGTACTCAAAGGGTCAATTATTTTCCATTTTCCACCATCATATAAAAAAACTCTTTCTCCATTTCCTTCAACAAAAGTTTTATCAATTGTTTTTTTAATGTGCTTTTTTCATTGCTAATAATATCTTCTAATAAATCCAGTACATTTTCAAATGCTTTCGGATAATTTTGAGATGAAAAATTGAATGGAAAATGTAGTGGTTTCTCGTCGTATTTATAAATTAAAGAAAATGCAGAAAATGAATTGTACTTTTCATTTATTTCATCACTACTTTTTGAAAACAAATTAAAAAATGATATTATTTCAGCTTTTAGATTTTTATAATCTGGAGTTTGTTTTGCAAAGTGATTTATTATAAAATTTTCATTTATCAATACTTTTATAAATGAAGAATCATAGATCAATTTTTTTTCAATGTCTTTTTTTTCGCCATCAATCGTAACACCTATTACAATTTCAGTTAAAATGGAATTAAGCTTATCTAAAAGAATTTTTTCGATTGCAATTTTAAAATCAGGTCTATCGATAATTATATTAATATCCATTTAATTTGAACTTAATTAAGATTCTTAACTTTAAAGATTGTATTACGACAGCTCATTTGAATATATGGCAAAAACACATAAAGCCATCCAACCTTGTATAGGTTTTGTGATAATTTAACTCATGATCTGTTTCAAATATATAATTTTTTCATTAAACATGATCAAAAGGACTTTAAATTCATTGACTCTTTTAAAATTTGAATGGGGTGATAAGTAAGAAACAGAGAAAAAAATTAATCTTCATATTACCGTGTTCTATGATAATCCAAAATAATTTTGTCACGTATTTGAATATTACCGACGACTTACAATTCTTTTAAGGTAATATTAAAACGAAAAAGATGAGCATAACTGCTCATCTTTAAAAATTTATTTGTACTATTTCATTCAATAATGAAAGGTTAAAAATCTAAAATATCATATCAATAAATTTCAAATACACATATTTATCCTTGATAAAAAGATTTTTTTAATGATTAACTACTACCATGTTATTTCACTGGAATCAAAGGTGGTTCAGGCAATTTTTCTAAAAGTAGCTCCTTTGGGAAATCATGATCTTTAATTTTTACTAATTTATCTGCTTTTACATTCTTAATTCTTTTAATTATTTTAAGTTGCATGGAGTTTAAATTATTTAAGTAAAATTTAAAGTTGTTACTATTCGAATCAAATTTAATGTTTAACTGATATGGTGTACCATCTGCTATTTCGTCATCTTTGAATACTTCTTTAAAATTATTTTGAATATCTTGCTTTAGACTAAAAAAAACTTCTGAATTAATTTTAGCTTTATAGTACCTATAATGCCCTTTTTTAGAATTTATTTCTTCACAATAATATAGACTATCTTTATTTATTTCTATTCCAATTCTTGGTTCATCTGGGTTCATTGAAATTCCAGTAGTTAATATAATTTTTTCTTTATTATTTTCTGTATTACAGCTAATAACAATTACCCCAAGAAGTATAAAAAGTTTTCTCATAATTTATTTTTTGTAATTAAGTGCTCCAGTTTTAGGATTAACTTGGATTAGAGAACCGCTAAAGTTCCATATTTGTGTTTTTATTTGAGTATCAGTTCTTGGGTAGTTTATCTGCTTAGAAACTTCTCTTAAAACATTAAATGATCTATTTGAAAATGCTCCTGCATTTTCATCAGTTGGATGTGCATAAAACTCTCTACTCGTGTAATAGTGATCCGCATGTTTTCCATAGCCTCTATATTCAGATGGCAAATTAGATTTATCTTTAAAAGTATTATCAGTAAAATCTGCTGCATAGCTATCTACATGTAAAAATGATTCATGAGAAATCGCATCAACAAGATTGAACGTCTTATTATCACTTCCAAAACCTTCTTGGGCAACACTTACAGTTATATCAGCGCTTTCCCTTCCTTTACTTGAATCAAAATCAGCATGTGTAGAACTTCCTGTTTTCTCATCTCCAACTTTATAAGACAGGTCTATTCCTGCTTTATCATATTTGCCCGCATTTTTTGCTTCAAAAAACACCTTTCCACCATAAGATAATTTTTGGCCTTTAGAAGCATAATTATTTAAGAATGCTTTTCCATCTTTTGTTTTAGCAAAAAGTATAAATGCAGTTGCATGGTCTTTGCTTTTCATCAATTCACTTATATCAATTTCTTTACCATTAGGGTCTATGAACAAAACAGGGTTATTAAGAGCATAATTATAACCACTCCAACTAGAATACTTTTCAGCGAGAGGATCAATGTTCATCCAACGCCCTAACGCAGGATCATAATTCCTTGCTCCATAGTCGTACATGTTAAGCCCCAGCTCGTCTTGGAGCTCCTTTCCATTGTACTTATACTTTAAAGCAGTATTAGTTGAGTTAATCCCGCCGTTATATCCTATATGTTTTAAACCAAACGGATAGTAGTTGTTTTCTTCCTGAATGACAAGGTTTTTGTCATAACTTAAACGGATATTACCCAGATGATCTTTGTACTGGTACACGTATTTATAAGAACCTGCAGAAGGCTCGATATAACCTTCGGCTGTTGGGAAAAACTTCAATACGCCGTTTTCATACTGGTACCCTCCAAGATAATCAGTAGTGATAACCGTTTTCCCTGCCTCGCTTACAATCTTCTTTAATTTTTGTCCCTGTGCATTGTAAATATAAACAATATTTCCTGCAGAGGCAAAGGTTACTTTTGCGGGAAGATTAAGATGGTTGTAAGTAATAGAGGTGATGTTTTTATTGGCATCAGATAACATGTTTCCGTTAAGGTCATAAGTGTAATCATCTCCTGTATTGGCTCCATCAGTAAAACCAAGTGCCTTGTTACTGCTGTCTGTTACTTTAGCCAGCTGGTTGCTGTTATCAGCATTGGCATAAGTGTAGATTAAATTGTCGATCTGCTGGACACTCTCACTGTTTCCGTTACGGATAAGACCGGTAATATTTCCGTTTTTATCGTACCATAAATTTTCATTGTAAGCATTGTTTACTGAGCCTGCTTTAGCAGAAATACTTTCTTTTAAACGGTTCAGGTTATCGTATTTATAGCCGTAAGATCTTACAATACCATTATCTGAGTTTGTGGCCCACTGGGTCTCAGATATGTTTCCGTTATAGAGTCCGTTTACCCCGCTGAAAGAAGAAGGGGCATTATAATTGATCTTAAAGGCAAACAAGTCTTTGGGCCCGTCCGGCTGTGCGAGAGAAGATACATTATTAATACCTGTGAGCCATCCGCGGATGTTGTAGGTATAATTGATATTCTGGGCGTTGTTTCCAACCTTTTTAGAGATAAGCTGTCCCAGCTCGTCATAGGTGTTATCGGCAATAAGCTCAGCAGGCCCGTTGTTTATCTGATGGGTCTGGGTCATTAAACGGTCCTGTGCCGAGTAGGTAAAAGCGTCCTTGACAGTGAGTTCAGCATCTGCTGCTGTTCTTTTATGTCTGGTGATACTGTACTGTGTTTTTGCTGAAAAATCGAGTTTGGTATCGGTATAGGTATAACCTCCTAAATGATTCTGCAGATATGCCCTGACAGGTCTTGCTTTATCATCATAGAAAGTAACTGCAGTTTCACCTTGCGTTTCAGTACTCAAATTCAGTGCCCTTGTCCATGAACCCGAGGCAAGTCCTTTGACCTGCGTGCTGTTTAATATATCCTGTCCTTCTATGGATGCCGGTACAGTAGGGGCGCCCGGGAAGACATAATTATCATAATAATTAACCGAGAGAAGCTTAAAATCAGAAGGAGACACCGTATTGCTGTAATAAGCCGGTATTCCGTCCAAGGTTCCAGAAGCCGTTCTGGTTTCGTTAATTACAGAGGCATTGTTCTGAGCATTCTGCATGGAGGCCCTCTGTGCAGAATTTACTATTGCAGAGGCCGTCCATCCGGTATAAACCGGGCGGTTAAAAACATCGTATTTGGTAATGATCCATCCTGCAGAGCTTAAATCAGAAAACGGGGAATAGGCAGGTCCTGAGGCCGTAACACGATCAAGTTTATCATAGACAATAAACTCCCATTGTTTTCCCGGCAGTTTTTTCTCAGCCAGACGGTTGCGGTAATCATATTTATACTGATAGCATAAATTATTTAAAACAGCCTGAGCGCCGTTGTTAATCACAGCCGAAAAAGTACTTCCTGCCTCTGCATGAAAACCATCTGTTAATCTAATAGAGTTTGAAGCCGTTAAATGCAGGGAAGTTTCCCGAGTTACAGTAATATTTGAGGTTAGATCTGCCTGCAGGCCTGCTGAGCCTTCTATTAAATCAACCGCTTTAGGCGGAATAACATAGGTGAGATTTCCGTAAATATCATAAACATAATAAGTGTCGTGCTTTACCTGGACATCATAAGTTCTTTTTAATACCACCTGTCCTTCTTTGTTTTTAAACTCTATCGTTGATCCGTTGATTTCAAGCGGAGCTACGGCTGTATTTTCATCATAGATAACGGTTTTATAAAGCTCCCCGGCAGTATAATGGCCGTTAAGAGAAAGGGTAATATCATATAATCCTGATGCAGCATTCCACTGTGTATTGGCAGAGAAGAGTTTTACCTCTGCTGAGGCATTAGTCTGATAGTCCATTTTTATTTCATGTCCCGATCCAGAGTACCATGCATTTCCCGGAGCGGCCTGTTTGAGCACCCTGTTCAAAGGAGAGGCTTCAATCTCTTTTCTGCTGAAAGGATAAGAGGTGGCTTCAAGGGCTGGGTTTCCGTTAAGAGCCGGGTTAGGATTTCCGTAATAAGACATCACTTTTGCTCTGGCCGAAGGGTCAAAAGCCATATTGGAGGTTTCTGCTTTAAAAGGCAGGTATTCTTCAGCCTGTCTTCCAAAACCGTCGTATTCGATATGAGTGATGATATCCATGCCGGATTTGGACTGCTGTGAGGCAGTCTGCTGAACGGGTCTGCCCAGTCCGTCAAAATAGGTGATGTCCTGCGAAGCCTGAGAAATGGAAGGTGATGTTATAGGTGTGGTGCTGGGCACTTTGTATTTTACAGCTTTAATGTAATTCTCGCTTTGTGTCTGGCTTTTTACCAATAAAGGAAACAAAACCAAAAGAAGTTTTAAGAAGTTTTTCATGATGCTTTTGGTTTAGTGTTTGTAATTGTACTGGTTCTCAGAAAGGATATTCCCTTTGTTGTCTTTTACAAATTCAAGTCTTCCAAAACTGTCGTAGGTATAGGTTGTGGTCTGTCCTTTCGGGTCGGTAATGGTGCTTACCCCTACAAGCGGAATGTAAGTATAGGTAGTAACCATGGTATTGGGCAGATTAGCGCGTAAAGTGTTTAAGGCACTCAACAGTACTGTTTCACTTCCGGTATCGGAAAGATCCTGAATATTTGAAACATAAGGTGATACCTGGCTGTATGAAGCGTTTTCGATCTTGGCAACAGGCTGGGTTTTGTTATACCCCCAAATAATACACACTGGGGCACCGTTTTCTGGAGTGTACTGTAATAGATTGCCTTTGTCGTCATATTGGTCGTAAGAAAGTATCGTTTGTAAATTTAAACCACCTTTAGTTTTACTTATAGCCTTAAGAGCTATAACATTTCCAAAACCATTGTAATCTGATGAAATCTTGTTTACAACAATTCCTGTATTTTTTTGTGTTTGTGTTATTATTGGTGTGAGCCAATTTTTGTCTGAAACCATAACATCATAAGGATATATGTTAAATTTTGCATAATTAGTTGGATATTCATATTCCGTTAATATTTCCTGATTACGGCTGTTTAATTTTTTTTGTTTAGTTACTAAATAATTATCAAAATTATAGTCATAACTTGTTACAGTCTCTAATTGACTTTCTTTTAAATAATCAATAGTTTTCTTTTCAATTAATAGATTTTTAAAGCTTCTATAAGGATAAACATACATAACATCTACACCAAAAAAACAATTTCGTTCTCCAGCTGATACAGCTAAAACTTGCTCGCCAAGATGGCTTCTGTTTAATTGATAAATAATATTTATAAAATTATTTTCTAAATCAAAAGTATTATATCCAAAAATTTCCGTTTTAACAATATCATTACTTTTATTTCTATAATCTATCTTTTCAACTGTGCCATTAAGTAATGAATTATCACTTAAATGATTTATCAATGAAAATGGAGACACAGCCGTATTTTTAAAATATTTTTCTATCATTCCATTATCACTAGAATACCTATCAATCTGTTGCACTGCAACTTTGTTGTAAGCAACAGTAGCTCCAATAGGTGCAGTTAAATAATTCCTAACAGAATTAGCGTATCTTGTTCCTACATACCTTCCTACTGAAGAAACTGGCGTATATTCTAACGTTCTGATCATATTTAATTGATTCATTAACTTACCAGAAGTGTAAGTGTATTTTTTACTATTTACAAACTGTCCATTAGAATCATAATTTATTATTTGATTTATTCGAAGTCCCCCTCCAATTGACTCTGAACGACTTGCAATTACATCATCTAAATTAAAACTTGAATATTGTACTGTTGCTGTTACAGCAGGCTGATCCCATGAATTGGCAGAGGTAATACTTCCTGTTCCTGTTGCCATAAGAACATAAGTTCCAGGCTCTAATAATATTTCCTTTTTAATAGACTGATAACCTCCATTAGCTGTTAAAGAAACACAATTAAATTCCAGATAAGGAACATAGAAACTCCCATTTGGACCAAAAATACCAACTCGTGCTCCAGCTAATTGAGCACAATTATATTTACCATTAACATTATTTATATTTCCAAATAAAGTTACTAAGGTTTGTTTTGTTAAAGTAAAAACTGTATTTGGTGTAGAAGAGCTGTGACCATTATAACTAACCAAGTAATTATTGTTCATTGTTCCAACTTTAGAATCTTCGGTAGATGATAAAACAACTTGATTCGTAAAAGTATGTGGTTTAAAATCAAAAAGAGTCTTACCTCCTGTAGGATAAGTTATAGAAGATAATATCCCAGCTTTCATAAATTCCTCATTAGCACCTCTCATACCTTTATTTAATAAATCACTATTTGTAAAAAAATTATCAAAAAGCCACCTATTATTTTTGTACATATTTCTAATTCCAATATCCAAAGCCATTACCGATAAGAGATTAGGAATAAATGTTTTATTATTTACTCCATTATAAAATCCCCAGTAATCACTAGCAAATGATGTTTTATAAGGTAACGGTGTAACATTATAAGCAAATGAATGTTTTTTAATATCTAAACTATTCAATTCTCCACTTTCTGAAATACTTACTAATTTTAGTCTTTTCTTGAAATAATCTGGTGTAGTGTGTGTTGGTCCTACAAAAGTGTCTTTAGTATAATAATCTCCTCCCACATTTGTACTCTCAAAATATCCATATTCAAAATTGAAATATTTTTTTTTATTCGTAATTTTATTTACAATTTCAATAAAATTCAGTTTCCTTTTTCCTTCTCCTTCTATATCATCTCTTAAAGAACTTAAGTTAAACAAAATTTTTTCTGAATCTGTTTCTATTTCAGTAAGAACAAGAGGTTCAAGTAAAGCTGTAGGATCATAAACTAATTTAGATTGGACTTGATCTGATACAACAGGAACATAGCCGGTTTTTATCTGCTCGTGAAAAGATATAATAGGTTTAATTTTTCCGAAATTAGTGTATTTAAATTTGATCCAATGATTAGTTTTAAGATCTCTAATTTCTGACAAATACCAAGCATTAACATTTTGAGAGGGGGCCATCTCTTTTTCTGTAAATATGTACTTAACACCATCTTCATTGATAATTTCAAATCCAAAATGATTGTTTAAAGCCGAAATTTTATATTTGTTTTTTTCTCCGTAAATTTTGATTTGTCCTGTTCCAGGATGTATATAAAAACTGCCTGCAAGCCCTGGACAATTAATTTGAAAATAATCTATTAATGTATATTCATTTGTTGCAAAATCTACAATTTCCATTAATTCATCATATTCTGTTGAAGAAGTTATACCTCTATAACATGATATAGGATCTCCTTCAGAAGTGTATTTAGCGTAACCGGCTGCAGGATCTTTTTCGTCTCGATAATTTTCTGGATTTGGCATACTTTGCTTTAATATATCATCCAAAAGAATATCAAAATATCTCCATTGCTTACGAACAGTATGATTTTCATTATAAAACATAGAATTCTGCTCACTTTTCCCAACTGTTCTGTAGTTAATAGCTGCAATTGTAGAAAGTTCCCATCCCAAACCTACCCAAGAGGCTTCTTGATTTACACGAATACCAGTAGCATCATAATATAAATTGATTGGAAATTGTAAACCTCCTGTTTTTAAATTATAAATAGGTATAGTAATTTCCGGCTTTCCTGAGTACTCTCCAATTTGAATATCTCCATATTGTTCTAAATTTGCCGTTTGTGGCGTTCGTGGCAGATTTTTTGTTATTCCAGGATCAATATTTTGAGAAAATCCTGAAAAAACACTAAAAAGGAAAATACTTAACAAAATTGTAATTTTAAATTTCATAAATAAATTATTGATATAGTTTTTATTTTTGATTATAAGCACTTTGCAACTTCATATTCTTTATTAAGTTTAAAAAAGAAGAAAACACAATAATAACCAAATATTTCTTATAATTTTAATTTTTATTAACATTATATTGTTTTGTAATTCCTCAAACTTTATAATTACATAAAGTCAGCACTTATAAACATTAAAAGAATATGAATTGTTATAAATATATAAGACTACCATTATTAAGTAGATAATTCATAAGATTTTAACAGTTTATCTTTAACCATCAAAATTTAATCCCATGACAGAAATCTTCAAAATGTTTCGCGTTACAGCCGCAGAGTCTGAAAAAATAATGCAGTCTGTAAACGAACCGCATGCACATAATTTTGAAGAGCTGATTATTGGCAGTAAAGGCCAGCTGGAACATTTTATAGATTTTAGTTCCAAATTAATAGACGCACCTTTTATAAGTTTTGTAACACAGGGCAAAATTCATCGTGTAAAACCGCTTATAAAAAACGGCGAATGTGATATGTGGGTTTTACGATTTAAAAGTGAATTTATTGCCGAAACTACTTTCAGCCTTTATGCCTCTTTTCATG
The DNA here is from genome assembly GCF_028736135.1 of Flavobacterium sp. KACC 22758. Classification (NCBI taxonomy): domain Bacteria; kingdom Pseudomonadati; phylum Bacteroidota; class Flavobacteriia; order Flavobacteriales; family Flavobacteriaceae; genus Flavobacterium; species Flavobacterium sp. KACC 22758. The sequence continues at coordinate 2,251,333 of NZ_CP117878.1, read as the reverse complement.
ATAAAGCCAATATTAGTTTACAGAGTAATCAGTGTTTTGAAAAACTGGATGTACTGTGCAAAATGACTTATGATGAATATGTACAGGAATCTCCGGATCTCTCTGTAATTAAACAACTGTTAAGTACTTTGTTTACCATTATCGAATCGGAACGACGTAAATTGAATCTGGATAATGACGAGTCTAAGAAAATTCAGAGTTCGACTTTTAAAAACTTCTTGAGATTGTTAGAAGAACATTATAAGGAATCTAAAGATGTAAATTTTTATGCCGAAAAACTTTTTATGACTTCACGAAACTTAAACCTCATCTGCCAGAATATCTTACAGCAGAGTGTTTCAGAAATCATAGAAACCAGAAAACTTACCGAAGCTAAAAACCTATTAATGACTACTGATAAAAATGTTGCTGAAATAGGTTATGAACTCGGATTCAACGAAAAAACGTATTTCACTCACGCCTTTAAACGCAAAGCAGGTATGACTCCAACTGAGTTTAGAGACGAAATGCAAAAACTTCTTTCTTAAAAACACAACCATTCTTCCGAAAATCGTTACCGTTGCCGCTGTTATTAAACAGAAATTTGTATCTCTTTAAAAATGATACTTTTTACACGACTAATGGCGATATAAAATGGACAGAAAAGATTTTTTAAAAACTATGGCAATTTTACCAATTGGAGCTGCAGCCATGAAACTCAGTTCTCTTAAAACTGTTTCTGATTCTTTTGCAGCGACTGAAAGAATGCCGGTTCTTTTTCTTGGACACGGTAATCCGATGAATGCTCTGGCCGATAACAACTTTACACAGGGTTTTCAAAATGCTGCTAAAACATTGCCTAAACCAAAAGCGATTCTTTGTATTTCTGCTCACTGGGAAACAAAAGGAACTTTTGTAACGGCGATGGAAAAACCAGAAACAATTCATGATTTTGGAGGTTTCCCTCAGGCTTTGTTTGATGTGCAGTATCCGGCACCGGGAAGTCCGGAACTGGCTCTGGAAACTCAAAAACTTATCACTTCAGCTTCTGTTGGACTGAGTCATGACTGGGGTCTGGATCACGGCTGCTGGACGGTTGTTAAATTCCTTTATCCAAATGCCGATATTCCGGTTATACAAATGAGTATTGATTATACTAAACCTGCTTCTTATCACTATGAATTAGGAAAAGAACTTGCGGCACTAAGACGCAAAGGTGTTCTTATTGTGGGAAGCGGCAACTCGGTTCATAATCTGCGATTGGCAGCGTGGGATAAAATGATGCTTCCCGGGTATGCATTTGAGTGGGCTCATATTGCCAATGAAAAAATGAAAAAAATGATTATTGAAGAAGATCATCAATCTTTAGTCAATTTTGATAAACAAGGAAAAGAATTCCAGCTTGCGGTGCCTACGCCTGAGCATTATATGCCGTTATTGTACATTTTATCTCTTAGGGAAAAAGATGAAAAAGCGACTATTTTTAATGATGCTATTGTAGCGGGATCGCTCAACATGATGTCTGTCAAAATAGATAAGGCATGAGCATAAAAAAATCGGTTTGGATTTCTTTTGGAATCCTTTTTCTAATTTCAATTTTCAGTTTTACCATTATGAATTCGAATACTAAAAATACTAAACTGCATTATGTAGTAAGACAGTCTAAAGTTCAAACAACTAATCCGCCTCTGCTTATTTTACTGCACGGCGTAGGCGGTAATGAACAAAATCTGTTTTCATTTGCTCCAGAATTACCAGATAATTTTGTTGTAGTTTCAGCAAGAGGTCCGCTCACTTTTGGTACAAACAGCTTTGCGTGGTTTCAGGTAGATTTTTCAACCGGAAAACCTCAAATAAATGCAGAACAGGCTGAAAATGCTCGAAAAATGATTATTGATTTTATTGAAGATTTAAAAACAGAAATCAACTTTGATTCTCATCAGGTTTATTTAATGGGATTTAGTCAGGGCGGAATTATGAGTTACAGCGTTTCGCTTACGGCACCCGAAAAAATAAAAGGAATTGCGGTTATGAGCGCGCGTCTATTACCAGAAATCAAGCCTTTTATTGCAGATGAAAAACGTCTTCAAAAACTTAAAATCTTCATTTCGCACGGAAAACAAGATGCTGTTTTAAATTACCAATATGCTTTAGATGCTTCTGAATTTTTGAAAACAAAGAACCTAAATCCTGAATTTCATTCTTATGAAGAAGGTCATACGGTCAATAAACAAATGTTTGATGATGTAAATCTTTGGTTAAAAACCAATTTAAATTAAACACATCGAAACAATTTTAAATTTTATTCTAAAAATTAAAAAAGAGTCTTTCAAAGTAATTTTGCAAGACTCTTTTTTTGGATGTTGGTTTATTCTAATTTTAAGTATTCTGTTTTAATACGTTTACAATATCGAGAAAAATATCGCTCCCTTCTCCGCTTAAAAAATTTGCTGCTGTATCAATCAGCGAATCCACATTTGACTGCGCTATATTGTCCATTTTAGATTGCTCTCTTGTAATAGCTGGTTCTAATCTAAAATAGGTAAGTCCGCCTTTTTGAAATCCGGATAATTGCTGGCTCGAAACCAATTGAACCGATTCTGTAATGATATTGACAATAGCGCCGCGTCCGTTTTCTGTTCCCGATAAATCATCTAAATCGCTAGCAAGCCATGGTGTAAAACCCCAATTTCCGTAATCAGGATCAGGAAGTCCCTGATGATTTGTAACCAATCCGGCTCCGCTTGGGTAAGAACCTGTTCCTAAAGATATTAGAATTATATCATCTAATGAAGAAGCTAATTTTGTTCTAAAAGCTTCGCTCACTGCCCAAACTGCAGGATTATTTGACATTACGCCGCCATCAAGAGCCCATCTTTCGCTGGCATTTGAATTTGGAGCGCTTCCTCCGCCTAATTTACCAACTGGAAAATAAGTTGGAGCTGCGCTTGTTGCTCTTGCTGCTTCCCATACCTGATAATCATCTCCTGGATTTGCCGCATCATACCAATTGAACAAGTAGGGACCGTAATCTTGTCCCAGAGTTGGATTTTGAATACTGTTACCGCTGCTGTTAATAGTATAACTAGTTGTAAAAACATGTTTCGTTCTTGCATTTTCTAAACTTGCCATGTTTTGCTTGGCATCATTCAAAGTATAGTTTCCGTATTTCTGCTGTAAAAAGGGTTCTACTCCATTTCCGTTTCCGTCATTGGCATAATATAAAGAATAATAATCTGGTACAATTGACGGTTGAGAAACAAAAATCTGAGAGCCGTCGTTTGTATAAATTTCATAGATTTCACTTGCTGTTAATGGCAATTTGTTATTTACCGGAGAAGATAAAGCAGTGGCAATAATACCTCCTGTCGATGTACCTCCTATTATATCGAACATTTCATAGCATGATTTATTCAGCGCTGCTTCTATCTGCGAAAGAAAATAAGAAGGTATAATTCCTTTTATACCGCCTCCATCAACTGTTAAAATAATAATTTTACTCATAACTCTTTGATTTAGTAGTTTGTATTGGGTCTTTTACACAATAAATTTATAGAAACTGAGTGCTGCGAAGAATTAAATTGTCATCTAACGGTTATTTTTGGGTATAAAACCCTTGTTGTCAAGTATGAGTAATAAGCGAAAAAAAAAGAGATGCCTTAATTGACATCTCTTTTTAAAAATTTATTTAATTAAAAACTTGGCTTTGTAACTCTTATCTGCATTTTGCAGTATTAAGAAATAAACTCCAGAAGCTCTTAAATGTGTTTTAATTTCTTTACTGAAATTACTGTTGATTTCCAATTTAGGCTGTTTGTAAACTGCTTTTCCATTGGCATCAAAAATAACTAAATCAAATGTTCCTTCGTCGCCATTTAAATGTAAAGTGAAGTTTCCGTCATTTGGAACCGGAGAAATAAAGAAACCGTTTTTACCCGTAACCGGATTATCAACAGATAACGTCGCATCGACTTTTACTTCTAACGAAGTTGTTTTACTGCATGAAGCCTGAGTCAGATAATTCAGAGACAAAGTCTGAGTTCCTTTTTCTGTCCATTTAATTGTTACAGTGTTATTGCTTTGATCGATAATTTCACCACCAGTAACATTCCATGTATACGCCTGCATTGACTGCGTTGCGGTATAAGTTACTGTTGTATTAGCATTGGTAATCAAAATATCACCTGTAATATCGGCTGTATTATTTAATCCAACCTCAACATTGGCAGAAACAATTCCTTTTCCTTGTAAACCGCTTGATTTCTTGTTCAGTTTTGTTAAATCAATTCCAAATGAATGATCTCCAGCAAATTTTTCAATGTTTCCAATTTCAAATTCTTTATCTGAAACTTTGGTTAAAGTGATATTTTCGTTAGAAACTGAGATGCCGCCCGACTTCACAATGATATCATTTTTCGTTAATGCCGAAGCTATAATTTCATCAGCAAATTCAACTTTTATAATATCTTTTTCAGAACAATCGCTGTTTGCCGAACTTAACGGAGTTACTGTACAATTAAGATCTATAATATCAATATACACTTCTACTCTGCTGGCATCGCTTGCGTTTCCAAACTCATCATATACTATTGCTTCAAAAGTATTTTTACCAATATATCCTTTTATCGGAATTAAAACTTCTTTTGCCGTTTCCTGATTTTGTTTGCTAACGAGAGTTTTTCCGGTTGGCGTTACAGCATATAATTCTACCGTTTGTTTGTTTCCGTTTGTGGTTAAAGCAATCGACAAATCATTACCAGAAGTAATATTATCTGCGGCAGATGTTCCTCTATCCGGCGTAATACGAAGGTTTGATGGTGCCGAAGGTTTTCCAAACTTCACTTCCCACATAGTACTCGAATTTCCTGTTCCAAAGTTGCCCGAAAGATCTTTAAAGCTCGTTTGGTCTACCACAATTTTATAACCGCCTTCTGCTTGTGTATAGTCTCCTAAACCTGAAATTAAATAATGTAAATCGTCTTGTTTAGTGACATTTAGATTTGCATTTAAGTTTACACTTCCTTTGTAAAGCGTAACCCAGTTTTTGTCAAAACTACTGATTGGTTTATTCAGAGTTATTACAACATCGGTTACATTCTGGCTGTGAACTGCTCCCTGATATTTCGGCGTAAAGGCATCAATTTCAGGAATGCTTATATCTACTTTCCATTTTTGTGTTTGAACCACTAAACCAAAAGTATTGTCTTCTGCTTTTATTGATGGCAAATCAACCGCTAATTCATACTGGCCGTTTTCTTTGTTGTACTCGTTCAGTCCTACAATTGTGTATTTCAGATTATCTTCGGTCACAATCGAAACATTGTCAAGTGCTTTTCCGTTTAGGGTCAGTTTGTCTTTTGTAAACTGAATCGGTTTTACGAATTTATTAAACTGAATTTCAACACTATTTACCGCCTGCGCTTCAATTTGATCTGTTTTAAACTGAACAATTCCCAGTTCACCAATTATCTGAATCCATGAAACACTTTTTCCTTCTACTCCTTCATTATCATCTAAATCTTTAATTCCGGCACATTGAACTGTTAATTCATAATACCCAGAAGCAAGCGAAAGTGTTTTTATATTTAAAACATAAGTAGAATCGTTTACTTTACCAATAAAACTATCGTTAAACGGAACTTTGGTTCCCTGATGAATTAAAGTAACATTCTGTGCTGTAAATGTAGCCGGATTGATTGCTTTGTTAAAGTTTACCTGAACAGATTCTACTGGTTTTGTAGTAGTTGACGGCAGACTTTCAAAAGAAACTACTTTTGGCACATTGGTATTGATAACGCTGTAGTATAAAGTATATCTTTCTAATCCCGAAATTTTATCAAGGAAATGAAGTTTGTTTTCATACTTAGGTTCTAATCCGTCTTTTAGCGTAACGTGTGTCTGCCAGAAGTTTTCTATTGGCAGTTCCAGATTGTCGCTTATTCTCACTACTCTTTCCAGTTTGTATTTGTCTGATCCGGGATCAGCTGTATTTCCATAATTCCATCCTGTTTTAGATGAATTCATGGTTAAAGTTGTCGTAAGCAGACTTGGCGAAATAGTATTTGAAACTGTTCCTGCAGCCACTTTATAAACTTCATCACTTTCTCCGTTTGAATAATAAATAGCATCCGGAGTATCATTAGCATCGACAATATCATTTACAAGGAAATCGTTAATGTTATCCTGACCTGCACCATACGCTTTTACGCTCTTAATTAATTCATGAACATACGAAGCTTTAATCAGGCTTAGGTTTTTGTTTCCGTAACTGCTTAAATGTTTTATTTTAAGATCGTATTCTACAAAATGTCCTAATAAAGTACTGGTAAACCACCATTGCCCAAGTGCAGATTTTTGTGGTTCGATATTTCCGAAATCAACATTTAATAAACCTAATTGTTTTGGTTCGTTGTTAAAGTTGCTTCCTATAATTTCAAAATCGATTAAAAGGCCTTTTTTGTTTTCGATAATTTCCGGCTGAACCGACTCTACCTGAACATTTTTAGCAACTCCGTAACCTTCATTTTTAATTAATAATGCCATTTCTGCCGGAACAATCGGCTCAATTTTATCTGTCAGCGGATCATCTCCTAAAATATCACGCTGCATAAAATAATGCATTACCAAATCCGGACTTGGATTTACTTCAAGAGTCACAGGATATAATTGCACCGTTACTCTTTCGCTTGTATTTGGATCTAAATACGATAATGTTCCTCCAAAAGAATATGATTTAGCTACAGTTGGAGCAGCTTCTTTTGTTGGTATAAAAATTACAGTTCCAGATTGACTGCTGTTTGGTCCTACAAGTCCTGTTCCGCTAAGGAAAGCATCTTTGTTGATCTGGAACAAATGCGTCATATCGTTTCCGGCCTCATCTCTAATTAATAAATCTAAGTTTAGATCTTTAATTGTATTGGCGTCGCTTCCGTTATTTAATGTAAGAGTTCCTTCAAATGCTTCTCTTGTCATCGTGATTTTTTGAGAAAATTTCACCGTAACGCTGGCACAAACAGAAGCTTGAGAGGCTAGTTTTTCAATATATTCTTTTAAATCTGCCATGTCCTGATTGTACATTTTCTCAGCAGATTCAAAACCTCTGCTGCTTACCAGGTCAACCAATATCTTTCTAATTCTGTCATATTCTTCAATATCATTTTTGTTCACAATATTAGGATATTCTGCAGTTGGAGCTTTAATGTTCTTACTCCACGCTTCTACAGTTCTATTCCATCTGCTGCAAAATGTTTCAATCTCCTGACTTGTAATATCACTTCCAGAAAGATTAGCTTTGATACTTATCACATCAGCGGCAGAAAATGTTTTTTGAGTATCTAAATGCAAAGCGACTTCTTTCATGAAATCATGAAAATTAGGACTTTCTATAATTCTATCATTACCCAAATAAGCTTTTAACCTGTTACTTAAAGCAACTTGTGCATTGTCCATGACATAAAAGTCATTATACATACTTTCAATAAAACTGTTATTACTTGCTTTCTTTCCAGATGCTAATGGATCATAAATACACGCTTTTAACGTTCCAACCATACTCGCAACACAACCTACAGGTCCCGGAATACATCCTGCAACTGCAATAATCTGGTTAATTGCTTCTCCGTTCATGGTAGCCAGCCCCAGAAGACATCCTGCAACAGCTCCGGCAGGACCTCCGGCACAGCCTATTACCATACCAAATACTGATGTAAGACAAGGATTTGTACAAATAGTTGGAAGCGATGTTACGATATTTCCTATTGCAGTTCCAATAGGAATTAATGGCCCAAAACCACCTCCGTTAAAATTAGGACTTCCTCCTACAACTGGAGTACTTGGTGTTGAACATGTTAATACATAATACGGTTTAAACGCCGCTAAATCTTGTTCAGTTTCGCAGACATACGTTCCTTTTGTAATTAAATTATAACTACAGTTTTGTCCTGCAGCTGCACTTTTTCCAGTTGATGCAGGTCTTGTAATTAATATCGGAACAATGATAGTCGATTTAGCGTTTAATACATCAACTTTATCAATCATCAGTTTGAACTTGTAATCTCCCTGACTGTCTACATTAAAAGTTACGTTTGACAGGGCAATTAAACCGTGATTAGTTACAGTTGCATAACTCATTCTGCTTTCTCCAGTATTTAAATCTAAAACAGGATTGTCGATATCGATAACAATTACTGGTTTTGGTACGTTTGTTTCGAATTTAACAACTAAATCAGACTGGTATTCATCTGCAATTTCTGTAGGTTTTACAACCCATTCGTAACTTACAGCCTGATACGAAATAAATACTCTTTGAGTCGTTACTTTACCCGGATCTACCAATAAGTTATTTTGGTAAGAAGCGTGTTTATCTGCCGTTACCGTTACTGTATAATATCCTTCCGGAATTTGAGGTGTGGTAAAAATACCGTTATCATCACTAAATCCTTCTGCTACAACTGCACCAGAAAACGGATGACGAACGACTACTTTTGCTCCTTTTACGTGTGGTGCTTTTTCTGTATTATATGTGTACTCATCAACAACATCGATCAATAAAGAACCTGTTGCTTCTGAAACCGTTTCTATTTTAAAAGGAATGCTTACTCCGCCTCCATTTAAAGGATTTAAAGCCAAGTTACCGCTTAACGGAACGTTTAACTGCTGTTTGTCTGTTGGTGCTAATTCCAGAATGATTTTTACAGACTCGTTTGGCGCAATTTTGTCAATAACAGCCGCACTTTTTAATTTCATCCATTCCAGATTTGGAACATCAACTTTTACTTTTTCTGCGTCTATCGCTCCTGTATTTGAAACTGTTACTTCATAAAAACGAGAACTTCCTTTTATCATCGTAGTATTGATGCTTACCGGATTTGCCAGTAATTTTGGTGTCTGCGCTTTTGCATGATAATATGCTAAAACCGGAAGTTTAGCACCTTCATTTGAAGTTACATTAAAATTGATTTCATAATATTTTTGTTCCGCCGATGCTGTTTCTGCCAATATAGTATAGCTTAAAACGGCTTCTTGTCCTGATGCTAATGTTAAAGCATCTGTTTGAACTGTAAATCCTGCATCTGCCGGTAATTCTATTTTAATATTGGTTAAAGGAGTTTTACTGTTGTTTTTTAATACAAATTCTCCTTTGTATGGAACTTTGGTTACTACTTCCCATTTCAAATAATCTGAAGGTTTGTTCATCCATTCAAAACCAACAATATCAAATTCTGCCTGAACTGCATTTTGAGTTCCCGGATATCCAGCACTTACGGTATAATGCCCACTTTCTGCCTGCAGAGGTTCAAAATCGTAAGCAAAATTTCCTGATGCATTAGTTTTAACTTTAAATGAACGTGTAAAGCTTCCAGATGCAACGATAATTTCTACTTCCTTATTTACTGCCGGACTGTTGTTTGCCATTTTAGCCGATCCTGTAATGGCAACCAATTCTCCTGATTTGTAGATTGGCTTAGAAACCGTACTTGTGGCATTGTAACTGGAGAATAATTTTATTGCAGAATATGCTTCGTTATTGGTATACGATAACTCATTTAATTTTTGATCTGAATTTACAGCTGCTGCCAAATAATAGTCACCAGCCTGCTGCGGTAATTTGATCGATTTTACAAGATCCAGTTTTTTTCCTGCTTCGATATCAGTATCAATCTGCGATGTAAATACAAGAATTGCGTTTTTAGTTAATTTATCTTTAGATAGAAAATATTCTATTTTAGAACCTTTAGTTAAAATAGCAAACCCTTGATTGGTAATCGAAGTTGTTACTTCAATTGTATCTTCTCCATTGGCTTGAGCAACTGTTTTAACCGAATTGACAACAGCATCTGGTTTGTTTTGATCTGTAACCAGAATCCAGGCAAATCCTGAACTGAAAGTATCGGCTTCAGCCTGAATACGCGCGGTTTGGTCTCCCGTTTTCAATGGATCAATTATCGTATTGATTTCTACCTCAACGCTTTCTTGTCCTACCGGAATTGAAATTTCTGCCGGAATTGAAACGATTGTAGGAGAATCAGATGATAACTTTACTAAAATGGCTTTAGAAGTATCAACCGTATTTCTTGAAATCGTAATTTTTGCTGCTTTTTGTACTCCGGCTTTTACTGTTGCCGGATTGGCTTTTACAATTAAGGCTGGTCCGTTGCTGTCCAGAATCGTAATGTCTTTACCGGCACTGCTTCCTTCTCCTGCCGGAAAGCTGCAGTTACAAGCTGAAGAATAAACCTCTGCGGTTACATTAACCACTTTTGTTCCGTCTACAATGCCATTGTTTACAGCTCCAATATTAAATCTTTTCGAATTTACATTGGCTGGAAAATCAATAACATCCGGAAGAATCAATGCATTGGCAATACTTGCTTTTAAGCGTACTGCAGTGCTGATTTCTGATTTATTTATTCGCTTTAATGTGGCATAAGTTGCATAAACGCCGTCGCTCTTTGAAATGGTCTGCGGTGCAATTTCCAATTCAAAAGCCGGAACATTTGAGCTTTTTAAAATAACTTCTGTATTTCCTGCCTGAAATCCTTCTGCCCTCAAAATTAGTTTTCCGGTTACAGTTTGTTCAGGAACTTTATTGTTTTTTACTGTTATCGTAAACGAAGTTGTTTTACTTCCTGCCGGAAGCGTAACTTCTGCCGGAACGGTCCAGCGAGAGCTTTGATCTGCTGTTATGGTAAATTTTACATCTTTTGTTTTAGCAAAACCCGTTTCTAAAGTAACCGTAATTGTTTCGCCGTCTGTTGCTGTAATTTTCGACGGAGTTAAAGTAATCGTTGAAAATTCGTTATCGATAATTTCAATAGCATCTGAAACGGCAGGATACTCATTTCCTGAAATAGTTAAAGATACCGTTCTGTTTCCGTCGTTATCTGAATTGTCAATTGGTTTAATATAAAAAACAACCGACGACTGGTCTTTTACTATTTTTACCGATGCATCAAACTGAAGCTGTGAAGCCAGAGAAGCTGCTAAAGTATAGGTTTTATCACTGCTTCTGTCACCGCTTTGCGTCAGCGTTGCTCTGATAACTTCATTTGAATTTTCATCAATAGTTTTTTTATCTAAAGTTAAAAACAAACGCTTTTCAAGTAAAATTGAACTTGCCGCAGTAACTTTATTATTTGCTTTTAAAGACTCTGGTTCTTTTACTGCGGTATTTGCTATAATATTAATTTTGACTTTAACGTTTCCTTCAATCCCTAAAACTTTAGGAAGGTTAAATGCTGCATTTCGGCTTATTGATTTTTGTTTATCTAAATCATCATTATAAGATACAGTTCCCAGATTGTATTCTAATCCCGTTTGATCAGACACAATACTTATCTGCTCGATCCATCCGCCAGAAGCAGCACGATCTCCAATGTTGTCAACTTTCCATGAAACATTAATTTTCCCATCTGGAGTAATGTTAGATTCGGCTGTAGTGATTCCGGAAATCGTTAAATCCGGATATTGTGCATTTGCAATTGTCAGTTTTCCGTTTACGTGATTTGAACCAATGTCAACCGCATTTTTAGAACTTAAAACAACACCAGATAAATCTAAATTGTGTGTTTGTCCCGATGTATAATTTAACGGGATTTCGATTGGAATTTCTAATAAAGCACCGCTGTTTCCTTTAAAAGATGTACTTGTAAGCGACAAAACTATAAAGTGATAATTTCGCGGATTATTCTTTTCGATATTGACATAAATGGCATGATCGCCTTTACGGCTTTCGATAATTTTAGTGTCTTTTTCGCTTACAATTAATCCCTGCGGAACAGTCAGCGTAAACTCGGCTCCTACTACTTCATCGGCATTAGCCAAATCAATTACAACAGCTGATTTTTCGCCAGGTCCGGCAGATGCGTTTAATACTTTTAAACTATTCTGCGCCTGCATGAATGTTCCTAAAAATAGGAAGATAAAGACCAAAAAAGGTTTTATTTTCATTGTTTTCAATTCGTTAGATATCATTTTGGTGAGTTTATTGTATTAACATTTTTCCTTTAAAAATGGCAGGTTTTGCTCCATTTTGTACTTCGATAGTGTAGAAATAGATGCCTGAGGCAAGATCTTTTCGCTGAAAAGTAAATTCATGATTTCCTTGTGACGCATCAAGATCAGACTGTATGTAAACAGTTCTTCCGGCTGTATCAAAAACTTTTAGTGTCGCTTTGTCTGCATTTTCAGGTAAATGATATTGAATTACAGTTTGATCCGTAAATGGATTTGGATAATTTGAAAGCGCAATTGCATTGTCTTTATTACTATCGTCAACACCTAAATTTTTCGAAATTTTATAGGTCAATGCGTTTGCCTCTGTATTTGAAATCATAGCAGATAAAATTTCTGTTTGAGCCGATACTTTTGCAATGGCCTGTTTTCCTGAAAGTGATTTATCCATAGAAAAACCTACAATGCTAATTTCGCCCTGACGTTCTGCGACTGAAACCGTATAACCCAAACCAGAAAGAAGCTCTTCTGTCTGTGCTTTGCTGCCGCCTTTTAAACGAATATCAAATGCTGCTGTCGAAACCGACTGATTGTCGATATAAAGCGTATTATCTTCAATACTTAAAACAACATCTTCATTGCCTGTAAAAGCCATACGTTTTGCGCTTGCAGGATTTTCAAGTGTTCCGGACTGTATTTTATTAATCAATGAAATAATATCCAGTACGTTTAGGTTTTTATCCTTATTGATATCGGCCGCACCATAATTAAAGAATTTTGGTTTCTGGCTTAATGTATAATTCAAAGTCGATTGAATATCCAGAATATTGACAATTCCGTCTAAATTAGAATCTCCTTCTCTATACGTTATGGTATACGTTAGTACGCTGTTTCTGGCAGATCCGGCGATTTGTCTTAATTCTAAAGTCTGGTTGTTTGGCACATTCCATTCGCTTAAAATATTAGTCAGTTTAATGCCGTCTTCAGGAACTGTAACCATTTGGAAATAATCCTTCAAAGTCATGTTATACGACTGAGTGGTGTTAAAAATCGAATTGGTATGATCGTAACGGTTAATTTTTTGATCTTTTAAAACAGCATTTAATGTTAAAGGCAGTTCTCCCAAATTAATTTTCTGACGGTCGATTTTAAAACTTACTGCTGGTAAAAACGCAGCATCAATTCCAGTCAGTTCATTTTCTGAAAGGTCAACTGTTTTTAGTTTGGTTACTTTTGATACACTCTCAGGAATTGCTCCTGTTAGTTTATTTTTCGCCAGATTTAGGTTTTGCAGTTCGCTGAATTTTCCAATTTCCGGGCTTATATTTCCAGTTAAGTTATTATCAGGAAGATTAATCGATATTACATGGCCGTCGTTTGTCGTTACACCTTTCCATTTCTTTTCATGAAGATTGTTTGATGATGTATCCCAGACTTCTTTCCATCCTGTTCCGCCTGCACTTTGGAAAAATGCCACTAAAGCATCATATTCTTCGGCAATTAAAGGCGTTTCAGAACCATCGGCAATTCCTTTAAATTGAACATAAGTTCCCTGCGAAGTTCCGTTTTTCTGCCAAATCGCAATTTTTGCACCCGCAGGTATGCCCGCTACAGAAATATTTGGGAATGTTATGGTATTACCTGAAACTGTGGCTTCAGAAATTTTGAAATTATTAGCCTGCAGTTCAAACTGGTATTGTCCTGAATAATCCTGCGTAGTTTCGTTGTAGGTTGTAATTGCTGGAAGATCTACAACTATTTCGTCGCCTTTTAAATAAAGATATTCATCTTTGGCAATAACCTGACCTCTTAAATTAATGTAAACTTTAGCCAGATCGTAAGTAAATGGTCTTTCTAAAGCATCAAAACCATTGTTTGAAAGATCAATTTGTTCGATATTTTCGAAATCATTGAAATGTCCCGGAATTGTTCCTTTGAAAGTATTTCCTGCAATTGAAAGTTTTTTTAATCCTGAAATCCCCGATAAAACCGGCAGTGTTCCGCTAAATTTGTTTGATTGTACATTAAGCGTTTTCAGGTTTGTCAGCCTTCCTAAATCAGACGGCAGAGATCCTTCAATGGCATTCGACTGGAGATTTAAAGTTTCTAAATACGTTAAATCAGACAACGCAGCGGGAAGCGATCCTGATAGATTATTGGCAGATAAACTTAACGATACAACGTGTCCGTCTTTTGTTCCTACTCCGTACCAGCTTACTTCATGAAGTTTATTTTGTGAAATATCCCATTTCTGAGTCCACTGTGTTCCGTTTGTACTGGCATAGATTTTTTTCAGAATTTCAAATTCTTCATCCGTTAATGGTTTTCCAAAAACTACCTGAGTATAATTAATACTTGTTTGCTGTGCTGTACCATCATTCTGCTGAATGCTGATTTTGTCAGTTAGTTTAATTCCAAATAAAGCTATGTCTTTGAAGATTAATTTTCCTTCGCTGTTAGAATAATTCGATGCTTTATTAACACCATTGATGTAAAGTGTAAAATAGTTTTTATTATTAATAACACCGCCATTAGTATTAAACAAAAACGTAGATAAAACCGGCAGGTTTATAACTAGTTCGTTTGCTCCTACCTCGATTGTTGGAATTGTAATGGTTTGATAACTAAAATCTACTGTTTTTAAAAGCGGTAAATGAACCAAAGCTTCATCTGCATCTTCGATGTTATTATTACTTAAATACAACGTTTTTAAAGCCTGCAGTTTGCTCCATGACGATGGTATAACGCCTTTTAATCTTGCGTATCTAAGATCTAAAGTCTCTAAAGATTCAAGTCCTGAGAAAATTGCTAAATCTGTTGTGCTTAAATTTTTTGTATAACTTCCTCCGTATAAAGAAAGATTTTTTAAATATTTTAAATTGGCAAACGAAGCCGGAATTGTTCCTGAAACATTCGAATTATTGTTCAGGTTTAATCCTGTAATATGTCCGTTTTGAATACTTACGCCATACCACGCTCCTTCATGCAGATTGTTTTCAGTAGTTACCCATTTATTGTTCCAGTTTGCACCATTCATTGCATTGTGAAAATCAACCAATGCCTGATATTCTGCATCTGGAATTTTTGGCTGATCTACTTTAACATTGGTAAAATAAATTCTGGAATCATAAGATGTTGAACCTCCATCGTAATCCTGATATAAATACAACTCATCACCCGTTTTTAAAGTCGAAAGATAATCAGCCGGAATTGTTATTGTTCCGTCTCCAACTACTCTTAAATTATTTCCTACCTGGTTTCCTTTTAAAAACAATCTAAAAGGTCTTTGTGCCGAGAAATCATTCGCAGCTCTGTTATAAAGCACAATATTTGGCAGATTACTCACTTTTACATCATTTCCTTCATATAAGAAATTTGGAACACTTATGGTTTGTGAAGTGAACTCTAAATTTACCTGCCCGGGAAGTAATGCTTCTATAGTCGAAAGCTTATTGCTTGAAATATTTAAAATCTGCAAAGCAGTATTTTTTTCCAGATCTTTAATAAGCACTTCAATCTGATTATAAGAAAGATTTAAAGTGACCAATTTTGAAAGATTTCCTGTAGATACCGGAATTGTTTTTATCTGGTTAGATGACAAATTAACGGTCACTAAACTTTCCATTCCTCCAAAATCTTCCGGAAGAGCCGTTAGTGCATTGTTGTTTAAGTACAATATTTTCAGCTTTTTTAGTTTGTTCCATGATGCCGGAATATCGCCTTTTATTTTACTGTATCTTAAGTCTAAATATTCAAGATTTTCCAGTTCAGATAAAACACTTAAATCTGTTGTACTTAAATCTTTGTAGTAACCACCGCCATATATAGAAAGAGATTTAAGATATGTTAAATCTTTTATTGAAGCCGGAATTATACCTGTAACTGAACTGTTATTATTCAGGTCCAGTCCTGTAACATGCCCATTTTCTATGCTTATGCCATACCAGGCTCCTTCATGCAGATTATTGGTTGAAACATCCCATTTATTCGTCCAATTTGTTCCATTCATTACAGTGTAAAAATCAACCAAAGCCTGGTATTCTGAATCTGGTATTTTAGGCTGATTGATTTTTATTTTGGTAAAATAAATTCTTGAATCGTATGAGTTTCCAGATATTCCGTCGTATTGCTGATAAAGGTAAAGCTCATCTCCTGTTTTTAAAGATGAAAGATAAGATGCCGGAATTGTAATACTGCCATCCTGAGCCATAACCAAATCTGTTACAACCTGGTTTCCTCTCAAATACAAATTAAATTTTCGTCTTGCCGAAAAATCATTTTTTGTTCTGTAATAAGAAAGAATGTTAGGAAGATTTTGAATTTTTACGTCTGTTCCTTCATAAAGAAAATCTTCAAGATAAATGTTTTGAGAATTTAAATTCAGATTAACCTGATTGTTTAAAAGCGCTTCAACAGTTTGTACTCTGTTACTTCCAAGATTTAAGTTTTGCAGAGAGGCAGTATTTTCCAGTTCTTTGGTTAAAATCACGATTTGGTTATCGCTTAAGTTTAATGTAACCAAATTTCTAAGATTTCCAATCGAAGCTGGAATAGCTTTAATTTGATTGCCGGGAATCTCTAAAGTAACCAGACTTTCCATTCCGCCAATATCTGCCGGTAATGCTGTCAGAGCATTATAACTTAAATATAATGTTTTCAGTTTTTTTAAGTTACTCCAGGATGCCGGAAGATCACCTTTAATTCTTGTGTATCTTAAATCTAAAGATTCAAGGTTTTCCAGTTCAGATAAAACACTCAAATCTGTTGTACTTAAATCTTTATAGTAACCACCTCCATAAAGCGAAAGACTTTTAAGATATTTTAGATCTTTTATAGAAGCCGGAATTATACCGGTAACAGAACTGTTATTGTTAAGATTAAGTCCTGTTACATGTCCATCTTCAATACTTACTCCATACCAGGCGCCTTCATGCAGATTGTTTACCGTAATATCCCATTTATTATTCCAGTTATTTCCATTCATTGCGTTATAAAAATCAACAAGCGCCTGATACTCTACATCTGGTATTTGAGGGAGATTGATTTTTATATTCGTAAAATAAATTCTGGAATCATATGAATTTCCGGATACACCGTCATATTGCTGATAAAGGTATAATTCATCTCCTGTTTTTAAAGATGAAAGATAAGAAGCCGGAATTGTAATACTGCCATCTTGAGCCATAACAAGATCTGCAGCAACCTGACTTCCTCTCAAATACAAATTGAATTTTCTTCTAGACGAAAAGTCATTTTTTGTTCTGTAATAGGAAAGGATATTAGGCAGATTTTGAATTTTAAGATCTGTTCCTTCATAAAGCAAATTCGGAATATAAATATTTTGAGAGTTTAAATTCAGATTGACCTGATTGTTTAAAAATGCTTCAATAGTTGATATTCTGTTACTTAAAAGATTTACATTTCTTAATGCACCCGCATTTTCCAATTCTTTTACCAGCACTTCTATTTGGTTATCCTGCAGGTTTAATGTTACCAGATTCGGAAGATTACCTATTGATGCCGGAATTGATTTTATTTGGTTGTAAGGAACTTCTAAGGTAACAAGGCTTTCCATTTCTCCTAATTCTTCGGGTAACCCACTAATTGAATTGTTATAGAAATAAATTGTTTTTAGTTTTTTTAATTTACTCCATGAAGAAGGAACGGCACTTTCAATTCGGCAGTATCTCATGTCGAGTGTTTCCAAAGACTGTAATTCTGACAAAACATTTAAGTCTGTTGTACTTAAGTTTTTAGAATAACTCCCTGCATAAAGCGAAAGATTTCTCAGGTATTTTAAATTCCCAAATGAAGCCGGAATCGAACCCGAAACACTGCTCGTATTATTTAAATTTAATCCGGTAATATGTCCGTTTTCGATACTTAAACCTGTCCAGGCACCTTCGCTTAGATTATTTTCATTGATGTCCCATTTGTTGTTCCAGTTACTGCCTCCCATTGCATTATAAAAATCGACTAATGCCTGATATTCAATAGTAGAAACGCCCGGCTGATTTACTTTTACATTGGTAAAATAAATACGGCTGTAATAAGAAATACTTCCTGTAGATGAATCATATTGCTGATACAGATATACTTCATCACCATTTTTTAAAGAAGATAAATAAGATGCCGGAATGGTCAAACTTCCGTCTGCAGCCATTGTTGCATTTCCAATTTCGCTTCCGCGAACGTAAACCCCGAATTGTCTTTTGGCAGAAAAATCATTTTGGGTTCTGTTGTAGGTAACAATATTTGGCAGATTGTCAATTTTAAAATCAGTTCCTTTATAGGTTAGATTTTCAATATTAACTGTCTGATAATGCAGGTTAAGATTTACATTACTTGGCAATAGCCCTGCAATCGTGTTGATTTTGTTACTGGTTAAATTTAAAGTTCTCAGAGCCGTTAAGTTCTCTAATTCTTTAATTAAAACAGGTATCTGGTTATCTGAAAGTTCAGCGGTTACCAGGCTTTCCATCTGACCAAATTCAGGAGATAATCCGGTTAAGGCATTATTACTTAAATATAAGGTTTTAAGCTTTTTTAATTTCCCCCATGATGCCGGAATAACTCCTTTTAACTTACAGTATCTTAAGTCTAAGGACTCTAAAGCTTCTAGTTCTGAGAAAACATTTAAATTGGTTGTACTTAAATCTTTTGCATAATTACCTCCATACAGCGAAAGCGTTTTAAGATATTTCAGATTTCCAAATGAAGCCGGAATAGCACCTGTAATATTACTGGTTCCGTTAAGATCTATAGCCGTTACGTGTCCGTTTTCTACCGTTACGCCATACCATGGCACTTCATGCAGATTATTTTCTCTCGTATTCCATTTATTAGTCCAGTTGGCCTCGCCTGCAGCTTTATAAAAATCTACCAAAGCCTGATATTCTGAATCCGGAATGGGAATATTTAAATTGTTTTTGGCCGATAATAAAGATAGACTGCTAAACAGAAATAGCAATCCAATAAGTAGTTTTCTCTTCATAGATTAATGTTTAAGTGCCAGTATTTTAAGAAGATACCTTTTGTTAAAAAATCGACATAAAAGTAGGAAAAACATTTCTTTTGTTTTGTTAAATCAAAAACAACAAAACTTAAACATTTAATTATCAATAAATTAACACAAAAAATTACCTGTATTCAGGTAATTTTTAATGATACTAAATAGCAAATTAAAAGACTTTATTTACAACCGTTTTTAAAGGTATTTTTTAATACAAAACATGATTTTTTTGACTAGACTGCTTCAAAAAGTTTTGTAATATTGACCCGCTAAATATTTATAAAAAATGAAGATTCATATTTTTGGTGCATCCGGAAGCGGCGTTACCACAACAGGAAATGCATTAGCAGAAAAACTTGCTTATAGATATTTTGACAGTGATCACTATTTCTGGGAAAAATCAGATGTTCCCTTTACTGTAAGGAGAAATCCTGAAGAAAGAAATTCTAAAATAAAAACTGATCTTGAAAATTCTGAGAATTGGATTTTGGGCGGTTCTATTTTTCGATGGGGAGAAAATGTGTTTCCAGACTTTGACCTGGTTGTGTATCTATGGATTCCGCCGCAAATTAGAATGGAAAGATTGAAAAAAAGAGAATTTGAACGATACGGAAATGTAATTTATACCGATCCTGACCGCATAAAACAGTTCGAAGACTTTATGGAATGGGCAGCAGATTATGATAACAACACCGGAATTGCCAGCAGAAATTTTCAGGCTCACGAAAACTGGTTAAATTCTATTGATTTCCCTGTTTTAAAGATTTCAGGCGATTTAACACTTCAACAGCGAATTGATCTTATTATCGAAAATATAAACAAAAAGCCCCTGTATTAACAAGGGCTTTTTATTTGAAAAATATTGAATTATTTTATAGAAAGTGCTTCTAAAATCTTCGTATAAATTGCCGTGTTTTGATACACTCCAGAAAAGTTTTGGGCACCTGCTCCGTAAGCAAAAACCGGAACCGGAACTGCTGTATGATCGTTTGTACTGAAACTTCCGTGAACATAACCTTTTTCGATACTTCCATCAATTAAAGATAATCCGCCTGTTTCGTGATCTGCTGTTACAATTAAAAGTGTTTCTGGATTATGATCTACAAATTCCATTGCCTGCCCCACTAATTTGTCAAAATCAAGCATTTCGCGAACCACATATTCTACATTATTGCTGTGTCCCCCGTAATCAATTTGAGCACCTTCGGCCATTATGAAAAACGGATTCTTTGTTTTAGAAAAAGTATTGACTGTCTTAGCAAATGATTTGGTTAAAAAATCACCTCTTCCGTTTTTCATAGAAACTACAGCTGCATCTTCTAAAACCACAAATCTGCTGTTTTTGATTGTATCCAAAGAACTGAATTTATCTGAGAAAGTATACCCTTTTTCAGTCAGGGTTTTAGACAAATCTTTTCCGTCTTTTCTGGCCTTAAACTCTTTTGTTCCGCCTCCTATTAATATATCCGATGGATTAGTCAGGAAATCAAAAGCAATTGGTTCGCTATAACTTCTTTCCGGCTGATGTGCATAAAAAGCGGCCGGAGTAGCATCTGTAATATTTCCTGCCGAAATAATAGCAGTTTTGTAATTTTTCTTAGCTAATTGCTGTGTAATTAATTCTAATGATTTGCCGCTTTCGTCAACGCTTATAAATCTGTTGTTGGTTTTATGTCCTGTTGCCATTGCCGTTGCGCCTGCAGCAGAATCTGTAATATAACTGTCTGATGCTTTGGTTATCGAAAATCCCTGCGTAGGAATATTAAAAAGGCTTAACTGTCCTTTATTCGCTGTGTAACCAGAGTAAATCTGCGTTAACCCCATTCCGTCTCCAATTAAAAGAATAACATTTTTTGGTTTCTTTTTGGCGAAAGCCGATGCATTTTTAGGAACATACGCCTCATGAAACTCTGTATTTTGATAAAATGTTGATTTGATATTGTTGATGAAATGCGTTAATTCTGCCACATTATCTGTTCCTATAAAATCAACTTTCAGGTTCATTAAAGTCATCCAGGTATTTACATTATCCTGAGTAGCCCAAAAACGTATTTTTTTATTCTGATTGTGAACTTTTTTAATTGTTGACTGGATTTTTTCTAAATCCGTCTGTGTTAGAACTCCTTTTCCGTTCCAAACGGTTAATTCATGCAAATCTTCACTGATCATTTCAACTCTTGCTAATTGATCTGCAGTATAGTTTTCATTCAGCCTTCCGTCAAAATAAATAAACTCCGGATAGTCTTTCCATTGTGCAGGGTTTGGTCTGTTTCCTGAAATAACCACTTTTATATTTTTGTTTACCGTAATGTCAGGATAAGTTTTTAACTGCTGTGCAATTACTTTTAAAGTCGAATCGGCATCAGATTTAATGTCGATCATTAAAATTAAAGGCTTATTGCCTGGATATGCTTTTGAACCCAGATTCTTTAATTTAGCAGAAAGCGGTTCCAAATACATACTTTTTAATGTATTATGCTGTGCAATTTCTTTTGACGTATGGGCAACAAACAATTCGTTGTTTACTAAAAATACATCGGCCTCAATAACACCTGCTTCGTTAGAATAAGCTCCGTAAAACGGAAGCGCACTGGCATAATCGTTATGAGAATGAATGTTTGATGATGTGTATTCCTGCGCCTGCGCGAATACAAAAAGCTGGAGGCAAAAAAGGGTGATTATTTTTTTCATCGAAAATGGGTTTTATTTTTCTAAAGCTGTAGGTAACTTTTAGAAATTAATTCGAAAACATAAACCAGTCCTTTAAAAAGACTGGTTTTTATGATATTAAATGCTGTAATATTTTTTTACGGCCTGCAGACTCCACAACAAGTCTGCAGCGTAAAAAAAAATAAACAACAAACTAAATTATTAACGGTTAATTGATAATTTACAATTAATTACCAGCCTTGGTTTTGAGTCAAAGCGCCTTTGCTTACTGCAATTTCATCTGGCGGTATTGGCCAAACGTGGTGAATTGCAGGATTGAAATTACGTGCCGGATAAATTACAGTTCCGTTATAATGGTGCAATGGTTTTGCGTAAGTTTCTTTAGCATCTCCCCATCTCACTAAATCAAAATGACGATCAGTCCACTCACCTGCCAGCTCGCATCTTCTTTCTCTTTTTAAATCGGTCATGGTTGCTCCAGAAAGATCTCCAAGACCGGCACGGTGACGAATCATATTGATTTCAGTATCGGCATTTTGTCCTTTCATTAATTTTGCCTCAGCCAGCATTAAAATTACATCGGCATAACGCAAAAGCGGTACGTTTAAAGCTGTTGAAGGTTTATCTCCGTTGGCATTTACATAACGAATATCAATTCCTCCTGAAGTCGTTTTTGGGTAACTAAACGGCTCCATGTATTTTTTAAACTGATAACCTGTTCTGTTACTTGAACTTACAATATGAGCACCTTCGTTAAAAGTTACTTCTTCTCCAAAATAAACAAACTTATCGCCTTTTTGAAGTATTGTAGCGCTTCTTCTTTTATCAGTTGGATCATAGGTATCAAACAATTCTTTTGTTGGATAAAAATTTCCCCAGCCGTTATAAACTCCCCAGCCTTTATCTTCTAAACAAACTCCCGGAAAAATAGAACCCAAAGAGGTATTTTCGGCACTTGAAGTCACAGACCAGATATATTCTGTAGACCAGTTGTTTTTAATTTTAAATACATCTTCAAAATTATCAAGCAGTTTGTGTTTACCGCTTGCTACAATCATATTGGCATATTTTATAGCATTGTCCCAGTCTTTTGCATACAAATACGTACGAACTAAATAAGCCCATGCGGCAGTTTTATGAGCGCGCCCGTAATTATCTGCTGAAAGTTCATTAAAATAAGGCAGTAAATCAGCAGCTTTAATTAAATCGGCAGCGATATATGCGTAGTTTTCTGCAACGTTTTTAGCACGCGGCACGTAAACGTTTGTTGGGTTTTCTCTGTCCTGAATTGGAATTCCCGCGCGATCGTCTCCATAATGGTAAGCCAATTCTAAATGCATTACTGCATGATTGAAATAAGCTTCTCCCAACATTCCGTTTCTTGTTTTTTCATCTAAAGGAATATTTGGAATGTTACGAATAACGTCGTTGCATCGTTTCATGATTTCGTAGTGAATTCTCCAGATATCTTTTGTATCTGATTCTGCACCGTCAACAATAAAGTTTTTAATACGTTCTGCGTTTTGTCTTGGTTTTGTTCCGATGTCATCGCTGGCATTGTTCAGCCAAAAGAAACCACGGCCGTACATATTATCATCAGAATACAAAGCGTAAATAGAATTTACACCAGCTTTTGCGTCTGCCGGAGTTTTCCAGAAATTCCCGCTCGAAGGTGCTCCCTGCGGTACAACATCAAGTTCGCTTTCGCAAGCCGTTGTGCCGACTAAAAGCATAAAACTCAATAATAAAAGACTTATTTTTTTCATTGTGTGTTGTTTTTATTTTTTAAAAAGTTGCGTTAACACCTGTCATGTAAATACGTGAAAGCGGATATCTGCCTAAATCCATTCCAAAGTTTTTAAGTCCTACTTCAGGATCCATTCCAGAATATTTAGTAATTGTAAATAGGTTTTGTCCAGAAATAAAGAATCTTAATTTTGCTTTTCCGTTTAACCAGCTTTCTTTAATTGTATATCCAAGAGAAAGATTTTTTAATCTTAAGAAAGATGCATCTTCAATATACAAATCTGAAATACGCCCGAAGTTGTTATTGTTATCTGTTGATGAGAGAACCGGAACATTTGTATCTCTGTTTGTTGGCGACCAAGCATCTTTAGAATCAGCTAATAAGTTGTACCCTGGGAAAGAAGCATTTAAACCTGTATGTTTTACAGCATTAAAAACACTGTTTCCTGCTGCTCCGCTAAAAAAGATATTCATATCGAAACCTTTGTATCTGAAATTAGCATTTAAGCTGTAAGTTGTTTTTGGAAACGGACTTCCTAATACTTTTCTGTCGCTGTTATTGATTACTCCGTCGCCGTTTTCATCTTTAAATTTGATATCTCCCGCAACTGCGTTTGGCTGATATGCCACACCATCTTTGTTTACATACGCTTTTGCTTCTTCATTACTTTGGAACAAACCGTCAGTTTCATATCCGTAGAAAGCACCAACCGGGCTTCCAACCTGATAGATATTAGCTAATGGTAAACTACGAACTCTGCTTAAACCCAGAGGCTCTAATGAATTTAAATCGTCTTTAATGGAAACAATTTTGTTGCTTAAGAATCCGGCGTTTGCAGTAACATCATATTTAAATTCTCCGCGGGTTTTCTGGTACGTTAAACTAACCTCAATTCCTTTGTTTTCAACATCTCCAGAGTTAACAATTCTTCCTTGCGGCGTTCCTGAAACTCCCGGTAATTGATCACGAACCAACATGTCTTTGTTTTTCTTCACATAAGCATCAACAGATCCTACTAAAGTATTATTCAGCATTGTGAAGTCTAAACCTATATTGGTCTGTTCAGAACTTTCCCATTTTAAATTCGGGTTTGATAATTCGCTTTCAGCATAACCATAATTAATTGACGGCACTGCTCCAATTAAAGCCTGAGTCTGCACCAAAGGAACACTAAACTGATAGGGTCCAAGGTTTCCTAAGTTTCCTATTTGTCCCCAGCTTGCACGTAATTTTAAATTGCTTACAATAGGGTTTAGACCTTTCATGAATTCTTCTTCAGAAATTAACCATCCTGCCGAAACTGACGGATATACTTTCCAACGGTTATTTTCTAATAATTTTGAAGTTCCGTCACGACGAACAATTCCTGAGATTAAATATTTCTGATTGAAATCGTAATTGATTCTTCCCACATAAGAAGAAATAATTTCATCTGATCTTCCGGCTCCTGTCTGCTGAATTAATTTTGCATTCAATAAATAACGCTGTGATGGATCTTCGTTATCAAAACCAGTTCCTTCAACAGTATAAAAATCTTTTTTAGTTTCCTGGTAAGTATATCCCGCTAAAGCCTTAAGATTATGTTTTCCAAATGATTTTTCATAAGAAATAGTCTGCTCGCTTAATAAATCCGTAACGGTTAAGTTTTTCAATGTCAGCCTATTGAAATCAAATATTTTTCCCGGCTCTGTAACTTTTACCGTAAAATCTGTTGCATTATCCTGAATTCTGGTATATCCCCAGTTCGATTTTACTTTTAAGCCCGGAACAATTTCCCATTCTGCATAAGGATTAATCAAAATGGTAGAAATTGGATTTTTATTGTCTAATCTTTTCAAATACGCTACCGGATTGATAACGTCTCCATAAGAACCAATATATTTTTCAGGAACTCCTCCAAATTGTCCTGAACCGTCTTCTCTGTAAATAGTTGCGTTTGGCGGATACAAAATTGCCGCTTGAATTGCTCCTGTATACGAACTTGAAGTATTAGCTGTCTGTCCGTCTGTTAATGAGTACGAAAGATTCTCACCAATTGTAAAATTTGGTGCCAGTTTAAAAGATGAATTCGCTCTAACGGTGTAACGCTCTCCATAAGTATTTAGCAAAATACCTTCATTTTTTCTATAACTTCCAGAAAGAAAGAAATTAGATTTTTCAGTTCTTCCGTTTACAGAAATCGATAAATCGTTTATTTGTCCTGTACGGAAAATTTCATCCATCCAGTTTGTTTTTGTAGTTCTTGCAGTTGGTTCAAATGCGGGATCAAAAGCCGGAATTCTTGGTAATCCTGCATTATCACGAGCTGTATTCATTGCATCAGCATATTCTGCTGCATTTAAAACCTCCAGTTTTTTTGCCACATTTTGAAAACCTCCCTGAAAATTGACATCAACATTAATTTTGTCTGAGATTCCTTTTTTCGAAGTAATTAAAATTACCCCACCAGAAGCTCTCGCCCCGTAAATCGCTGCCGATGCTGCATCTTTTAAAACACTTATCGAAGCAATATCATTTGGGTTAATAGTATTTAATGAACCGCTGTAAATAATTCCGTCTAAAACGATTAACGGAGTTTCAGCATTTAAAGATCCAATACCACGAATATTAATTGTTGGCGATGCAGTTGGGTCACCACCGTCATTAATAACCGTAACACCCGCAACAGTTCCCTGCAATAATTCGGCTGCACTATTGTAAGTTCTGCTAGAAGTTTCTTTCATAGAAACAGAACCTACAGCTCCCAGAACTTCGTTCTTTTTTACACTTCCATAACCCATTACTACAACTTCCTGAAGCTGTTTCATATCGGCTGGTAATTTTACTGTAATAGTGCTTGTCTGGCTTACTTTTACTTCCTGCGTAACATATCCTACATACGAGAAAACTAAATTAGCTTCAGATGCGTTGATTTCGATTTTAAAAGTTCCGTCGAAATCTGTTGTTCCCGCTGCATTAGAACCTTTATCTTTAATTCCAACACCTGGCAGCGGCATATTATCGTCTCCGCCGTAAACGGTTCCGGAAACTATAATTTTGTTTTGATCATCTGCAGAAGCTATTTTCTGTGTTTTTTTGATGACAATATTATTGCTTACAATTTCATATTTAAGCAAAAAATTACCGCATATTTTGTCTAATGCCTGCTCAAGCGTAACATTAGTAAGTTTTAAACTGATTTTTTGGTTGGTATTTACTTGATTGGATTCGTACATAAAATGCACATTAGCTTGATTTTCAATTTTTTGAAAAACATTCTTTAAACTTTCATTTTCTACTTTTAAAGTTACTTTTTTATCGAAATCAATGTTTTCGGCGTTTATTAATCCGGTAAAAAACAAAGCAATAAATAAGATTACTTTTGCCAACATAGCTTTTTTAATGCTTTGAAACTTTACGACGTACCGCTTTTGTTTTTCATTCATAGTTTTTTAATTTTAGATTTTAGACTTTTAGATTTCAGATTTTCTCACTTTTATTTCTCACTTTTTACTTTTCACAAAAACCTATTGTATTTTATACACACCGCCTTCTACTTTGTATTCGGCGTTTACAATATTGCATACCAAAGCCACTACCTGATCTGCAGAGAGTTCTTTGAAATAGGCATTTATTTTGAGTGTGTTTAGGTTCTTGTTTTTAATTTCAATTGCCACGTTATAATTCCGGTTTATAGTTGCAATTACCTCTGGTAAAGGTGTTTCTTCAAAAACCATAATGTTTTTACGCCATAACGAAATGGTGTTTACCGGAATATCCTTAAATGCCTGCAGTTTGTTGTTTTTTGATTTAAAAACCACTTTTTGTCCCGGAGTTACATATACATTTTCTTCTGTTACCGTCGATTTTACATTTACTCTTCCCGTTAAAACCGAAACTTCCTGTGTGGTTTGATCAGGATAAGCCTGAACATTAAAACTTGTTCCCAGAACTTTGGTATCCATTTTATCAGTATGAATTATAAAAGGATGTTTTTTATCTTTGGCTACATCAAAAAAAGCTTCTCCGGTTAAATACACTTCTCTGGTATTGCCTTTAAATTCTTTTGGATATTTTAAAAAGCTTCCTGCATTTAACCATATCTCCGTTCCATCGCTTAAAGTTACTTTTGCGCGTTCGCCTGGTTTTGTTGCATAATGTTTAGTTTCTACAGCTGCTAATGTTGATTGGTAAAAAAACATTGACAACCCTATTAAAGCAATTAAAGAGGCCGCAACGGTCCAGTTTTTATAATCAAGACTAAAAACTCTAGTATTGGTTTTCTTGATTTGTTTTAATTCTTTTTTTAGTTTCGAACGATCTGATTGTATCATTTCTATATTCTCCGGAAATTCATTAGTACGATCGTACCATTTATTCCACATTTCTTGTCCTTTTGGAGAATATTTCCCGTCTAAAAAATGTTTTATTTCTTCTTGTAATTTGTCAGGCATTATAATTTCTTTATGTCTTTAATAGTATGTCTTGGAAATTGAAATTTTGGGTAGGCGCGTCAGGTTACGCTTGTGTTAAGAAAAATTGACTGAATTTAGAGTCCGAGAATTTGTATCAATTAAATTCACCTAAATAAGTCCGCATAAATTTTAATGCATAGGTTATATGATACTTTACTGTTTCGATGGAGACGTTTAGTTCTTCGGCAATTTCTTTATTAGAATAATGTTTAATGCGGCTGAGAATAAAAACCTCTTTTGCTTTTTTGGGAAGTAAGGCTGCAGCTTTGTCAACCGCATCCTGAAGTTCTTCATAGTAAATAGAGTCTTCTGTAGTATTGGTATAAGTTTGGGTAACGGTATTTCTGTCCAGAACTTCCTGTATGTACTGATCTGTAACAGAATGCGATTTTATGTAATCTAAAGTTTTGTAACGTACCGAAGTATAAATGTATGCCATAAAACTTTTTTGAATTAGAATTGTCGTGCGTCGTTCCCAAATTGTGGTAAAAACTTCCTGAACAATTTCTTCTGATATTGGAACCGATTTCATTCTTGCATAAACAAACCGAACCAGTAAATCTCTATATCGAAAGTACAATTCATCAAATGCTTTGTCTTTGCCTTTTTTTAATAATTCGACAAGTTGTTCGTCTGTATATCCTTTATACATAATACTTCTCTTTTGAATTATTGATGAGCAAAAAAATAGGGGCTGAAAAACTTGTGCGGAGGGTTTTCTTACGGTGTTTTTTAATTTTAAAGAATGACATATACAACAGTAGTTTGTTTAATAATATGTCTCCAAAATTAGAAATGAGGGTAGGTCAGCAAGGTTACGTTTACATTAATAAAACACCTCTTAAATGAAACATTATATTAACATATCATAAAAAGTAAAGCACCAAATAACAGTGCCTTGATTTTATATTGACAACAAGGAAATAGGGATTTTTTATTATGAAGATAATTCTTGTTTAAATAAAATTGTGATGGGATTTTTTTCGATGAAAAAAAATATTGAGAAAGAATATCAAAGAAAATAACAAAAAAACGCTTCTCGATTGAGAAGCGTTTTTTTTAATTTACAAATATTCGGTAAGGAAACACATTTGAGGATCTGTTTTTGAGCTGTTTCATAAAACTATCACATAAATAATCCCATTCTGTTTCTGATAAATAATCTTTTTCAACAGGGTTTACCTGCAGGTGAATATCTACTGTACGGCTGAAACCAGCTTTTACAGATATTTCTTTTCGTGTACCTTTTTCAATTCTAATGTCTGTTATACAACTTTTGAAATGATTAAATCCAAATGCTTTTATATCAGCAAACGTTACAATTCGGCCGCGTGTAAGCAAAGCATTTCTATAGGCTAAAATACGGTCTTTGTTATTCTGCTTGTTCATACCTCCAACGGTATTTGTAATCAATACCGACTCTTTGCTTACAAAAAGCATGTCATCTTTGGCCTCTAAAACTGTTCCTGCTTTTATATCATTTCCTTCTTCGGCACATGTTGACCAGTAATGTATAGAAAATGATTTCCCTATAGATTCATCAAACTTTGGCTTAATCATTAAATAAGGATCATTATTTTTAGAAAAGCTGCTTTCTCTTGCCTGCTGTTCTACAGAAGCTAAGAGCTGATTAATTTCGACTAAAGAGCTGTTCATAAAATCTTTACCTAAACCAGCAAAAGAAGAACTTTCGTCTTTTAGCAAGTCTAATACATTTTGAAGCAATTCTGATGCGCTTCTTGAATCGAATCTGGAAACTCCGCCTGTTCGTAATACTGCATTTCCTTCTTCAATTACACCATCTTTAAATTCTTTTATCTCATAATGATTATTGAATCCATCGACAACAGTGTCAACATCGAGATAAATATTGTTATCTGTTTCTAATGCAATATAGGATAAGAAGTTACCAAGCGTTTTATTTATAATGTGTTTCTTTTTGTTGATTACCGGAAAGCAATTTGCTGTAAAAGAAACGTTATCTAATATTTGAGGAATCAGCGATTCCGGGAAAATCATTTTTACCCAAATAACAGGATTGTCATTTCTGCTGGTTACAGCCTCAAAATATTTATATTCTTCACTGTATTCATTAATTGCTTTGTGCTTTAAAGAACCTTTCAGAGTATAGAAATTATCAAAATAAAATTCATTTACCTCCTGCATAATTTCACTCAAATGGGTGTAATTACGGTTGATAATATTCTCAATGTCTATATTGTTTACAGGAACATTATAACCTTCTTCTACTGTAATCTGCACATCATCCTGAAAGCATTTCATTTGCTTTAAATAGTAATGAAACATCTCTTTCTGATGTGTATTTTTAATGTCGATATACAACATTAAATCTTCTATCTCTTCAACTTTCGGATTTGTTAATTCAATTCCTAAGAACACAACACCTGAAGGCAGTGAATGTTTATAATCTCGTATGGCATCTTTATAAAAAAGATTCGAAATTTCGAACAAATTGCGTTCATAAGCTACATATTTTATTTCTGCCGAAGACAGCTTTACTTCTAATGTTGGCGATAAAGCGATCTCTTTAGTAATGGGTGCTAAAGGATTGTATATGTTATGAATTCTTCGACTTGCCGACATTTGGTTCTGCAATGAAACTTTCATACCATTCTCTATTGGTAAAGCATGTAAAATGGCTCGTGCAGGTTTTACTCCTGCTGTAACTTCAGGAAACATAATTTCCAGAACTCTTTCTACAACTCTTGTTTTAGAGTCTTCGAGTTCGTGGGCTACTTTTTCTAATTCGTAAGACAATGCATTAAGCATCATTGATACAACAGGATCAAATGATGTTTCCATCTCAACATCAGAAAAGCCCCATGATCTAGCTGCTCTTTTTAGCACTCTGTCTTTTATTCGATCTTGTCTCATTTTTTTGTTCTTTGCATATACAATGTGTCAGATTCTTTTTTAATAAATCTATACTTTAAATTTTCGCCATGTTGTGACCAAACTGTAACAATAGTATCAGTTTTATAACCATCACAAATAAAAATTAAGTCTCCTATAGACTCTGAATTATTTTCAATCTTAAAATATCCATTTTCATTACTAAATGTAGATTTGAAATTCTGACTGAAATTTTCCTTAACAAATACTCGGTTTATTGGTTTTCTTGAAGTTTCATCATATACGTATCCACTATAACATTTTTGTAATTTAGAGCAATTTATCAGCATCATTAAAACTGGCAGTAGTATATATTTTTGATTATGTTTCAATCAGCAACTATTTAATTATTAATTCCCATTCGTCAGCTTTGTATTTTTCTTGTACTTTTTCAATTTTTGGCTCTGATTTTGATTCTTTATAAAATAATTCTTCATCATAACTTTTAATTACTTTAAATACTGAATCTTTGATTGTAACTTTAAAATTTACTGGAAATCGAGCAAATGTATTATTGTAAACTGGCAGGAAAATGCTATTCTTTTCGTTTGGCTTTAATAGTATAGAATCTGTTTTATTATAAAAATCAACAATTTTTAAATTATTATTTTTTATCTCATCTTTAGTGTATTCAAAATTGATAATTACATACACTTTTTTATTAAACTGATTATTAAACAAAATTGTTTTAAAGTTTTGGACTTGATATTCATTCACCTGCTGAATATCTTCTCTTTTATCAGTCGATGAATTCCAAAGTACTGCTAATAAAACAACATATATAATCACTGTAATGATTACAATCCAAATAAATAATGAACCAGCCGGAGATACTTTTTTATAACCTTGACTGCCGGCTTTTAAAAATTTCGTATAAAAACTACTCCAGAAAAACATTTATAGTATCGAAATTCTCAGAACTATCTTCAAAATCTTTGTTAGAAGGAATACTTTTATAATATAGATTACAATAATATTCGCCTCTATTCTTTCCTGCGTTGATTTTTGATGCAGTATTTTTAAAATCAAAAAATTTGTATTTCTTATCTCCTTCTGTTTCAATTATGAGAGTATCCGACTTTAAAATTTTAGATTCGATATAATATTTAGTGTCTGAATCTTTAATTCTTTGATATTCTACTTTCTTAGCTTTTCCATCTTTTCCAATTAAGATTATTTGAAAGTTTTTTACCATTTTCGTTTTACTTATATTTCTATAAAAAGAAATATAAATTCTTCCGCCATCTGCAATAAATTCAGATGAATTACAACGATTACTATTTGTATAATCTTGTATTTTAAAAAAACAGTAGCGAAAAACAAAAAAAACAATAATAACACCTAATAAAATTGATACTATTTTTTTCATTTATTTACATTTAATATAACCATTATAATTATTCATAAAATGGGAAGAAGATATTGCTTTCTTTAAATATCGAGAAGCTCCGTTTGGATTTGTTCCCCATGTATAAACTTTAAAATCTATTTCGTCTTGCTTCGGAGTAAAAAAACCAGGAATATAATTCCATGTTATTGGAGATTCTAAAACTACCCAATGCAAGTCTAGTGCTGAAACGTCCCACACATCACTAATTAGATCAGAATCTATCATTAAAATTAATTTATAACCTGCATTAAATTGCTCATTGATATCATCAATTTTCTTTTGAATATCGAAAGTTGTATAAGCCAGAGGTTTTACCGGATTGTAAATTCCTTTTGAATATACATCTTTGTAGCCAAGAAATTTTTCGGATAATTTAGTCATTAAAGGAGGCCAATTGATAGCCTGAAATTCCTCATCTCCTCCCTTATATTTAGGATTATCTGTATTTCTAGTTGAAGCCATAGTTATGTAGTCGACTGCCGGCATATTTGATGTTTTCATAGGAAAACCTGATTTATTAACCATTTTCTCTAAAATCTCAGTATCAGGTTTCACTGTGAAATTGTTTACTGAGGAAATACCTGTTCTAAAAAGTTCTTTGGCAAATTTTTTATATTGTGCTGGCTGTTCCTTTGCAAACAAATAAAAAATACATGCCATTCCACATAAAGATGTACCTGCCTGGTCTATTTTCCAAGGTTGATTATTATCAGTTCTATCCTTTATTTCTTCTTCGACCTGCATTCTGTCAAACCATCTAAATCTGTTATGTTTCCAGACTTTCAGTTCAGCCTCAGTTTTATGATCTTTAACATAAGCACGGATATATATAAAACGTCCACACATATCCTCTTCATTCATAGTGATTTTTAAACTCTCCCCTTTTTGTGATAATGAAATTTCTTTCCATGAATTATCAGCTAAACTATGATATCTTAAAATCCATTTTATATTCAATTTATTCTTGGGAGAATCCTTGACATAACTTTTAACTTTAAAATGATATGTTTTGCCAAAAATCATTCCATCCTGAAATGTACCTGTTTTATCATTTGCAGAACCTTGATCTAATTTAGTTATTAGTTCAATTTCTTTAACAGCTTCATTTACTTCTTTTACAGGTGCATCTTTCGGATCTCCGTACTTAATTCCTGTGTCACTTGTCTCGGTTACAGCCTGACCTGAATTATATACAATATTACCTTCAGAATAAATATTGTGATCACCTCCGGTAGTTTTTGTTATAGTACCTCCAACTAATCTTATTCTGCTCATAATGGATCTGTCTGTAATTTTAATTCAATTAATTTAATATTTACTTTGGGGAGATTTAATTATTTTAAAAGTGATTAAAACTCATGGACGATTTTACTTTTTATCATTCTTACAATTGTATAAAATAGTATCTTTTAAATTTCTTTGCATATCAAAATACGAAATTTTGGCTGTCCAATCTTTGTCATTTCCGCATTTATCAATCGTAATTTCTCCAATACCATTTTTTGAATAGTAATCTTGTAAAACCTGACTTGTTAGTCCGCCTGGATCATCTGCATTTTCAATGAAATAGGATGTAGAATTATTTTTCTCGTAAAGAAAAACAGTAAATGAATAAGCATCTTTGCTTATAGCAGCATCTTTCAAATTTTGATTTTTATATTTAATAAGCATATCTACTATTTCTTTATCTCCATGAGGAGCATTCTCTACTAAAATGCTTTTATAAATAAATTTTTCTCCTTCGCGATTTCCTCTGTCAAAAAAACCTTCTCCGCTGTGTTTTTCTAAATTTACAAACGTAACTTTCTTCTCCTGGCAAGAAGATAGGACTGCGATTACAATTATTAAAAAAAATAGTTTTTTCATTCTTTTTTAAAATTTTGGCCCCCTCATCATTTTTGCTCGTTCTTCCTCTGCCCATTTTTGTGCTTTTGCACGTTCTTCAGATTTTCTTTTGTCTGTTCTTTCTTTTTTACCTTCTTTAATATTACCTGAAAATGTTCTTTCGAAAGTCATTTTAGTGATAAAAGGCTTGTATCCTCTTAAATGCTGTAAAACAAACCATGTTACAAAAGTTTCTCCAACACTTGGTATAATATTAAAAACTTTTTCCATATCGGGTAAATCAAGTCCAAAATGATCCCATAGAGTTACTTGATATTTTCCTGTATAGTTGTCTTTATCAAATTTTAATTCTTGTAAAAGTACTTCTGCAGCCCAAATATCATTTAAAGCAATAGTTAAACCACAAGTTACATTACTTAAATTGTCATAAGAATACATTGGTTTAGTAAAATACTCTTTATTCTTCGTTTTTCGATTTCTCGTTATGGTTTCAGGACTTCCGAAATAAGGTTTAGCATCTTCTGCTTTTTTCAAATCTGCCACATTTTGCTTTAACTGTTCTGCAATATAATCCTCAACATTCATACAATATTTTTTTGTATTCGGATTATCACTTACATATTTAGTTAATATTCTATCTTCATAAACACCACCTTCATTTTTTTTGAATTTAGCAATCATACGCTCAATATTTCCTTGTAACTCGCCAGAAGCAAAATATAAAGTTGCTGTCTGCTCAAAATCCCAAAACAAACTCTCTGTAGAAAGTTTATCAAATAATCGTACATCTAAACCTGTTGAAATTTCCGGAATTAATTTCTTTATAATTGGAATGTTAACTTTGTAACTAGTCTTATAGCATTCCTCTTTGCTGTATTTGGCTTTATTTTCGACATTGTCCTGATGTGAAAAAGAGGCATGCTTTTGATTATCAAAACCTCCCTCTTCATACTCTTTTTTAAATTTTTCAAGGACATCATTAGAATATACTTCTCCAATATGCTTTACCCCTTTTCCGTAGGTCATATCGTCAGCAATCTTTGAGCCATCACTGTTTAATCCCGGCATTTTGTAGCGGTCAATGACTATGGAACCTACTTCCAGATAATTTTTCCTGTCTGCTGGATATTGAACATTTTCACTTTTATAACTGCAGCGAAAATAAAGTTCTAAACATTTATCCTGTTCTTCAGCAATTAATGATCCTAAACCTATTAAGTTTATTTCTTGTACTATTTTATTATCTGTTACTTTGGCAACAAGAACTTGTTTTTTTGATTTTGTATTAATTAATTTAATCGCATCATCTTTATCTTTCCTGCCATCTTTGTTCGGAGCTTCTTCTTTTTCATGATTGTCTTCATCAAACAAGGATAAAAATACTGCATTACCATTAGGGATTTCTTTAGTTTTTAAATGAAAAAAAACTGTCATACCTGGTACTGCTCTTTTTATTTTTTTCTGTCCTTCTCTATCCAAAGCCCACCAGCCGTCAACGAAATGTAATTTTGAAACAGGTGGAGAACTTTTAGGTTCTCCGTAAGTAATCCCTGCATCACTTGTTTCGGTAACAACTTTACCAGAATTATACACAATATTACCATCAGAATATATATTGTGATCGCCGCCTGTAGTTTTTGTTATAGTACCTCCAACTAATCTAACCCTGCTCATACATTAGTAAGATTTAGATTTTTCGGCGCTGTTAATTTGCATTTCTTTTTTAGAGTGTTTATTTATCCCTCCTTCACTGCTTGTATCAATTCCTTTAACTCCAACTTCCTGCCTTTCTTTAGCCGTATGAGATTCCAGATTTCCTTCAATGTTTTCCATGAAGTTTCCTGTAACATTAAGCATATGATCACCTCCAACAGTAGTATTAAGCATCATACCTACAATGCTCATTTTATCGGCTCCGGCACTTTCTGTAATATTCATTCCTGCATTAGCAGTAATATTTTGAGAAGCATTAAGATTGATGTTTTGTGCGTTTAGATCAATAGTGTTGTTTGCTGTAATAGTTATGTTGCCTCCAACAGTATCTAATAGTATCTCATTACCATTTTTATCAGCAATTAAGATGCTCTCATCTTCTGTGAATTTTATTACATGACCGCTTCTCGTATGAATCGCTTTAATGTTATTCTGCGCATCTGCATAACCACTTGAATCTTGTCCGTTATACTGCGCACCAATTACATAAGGATTCTGGACGTTATTGCCTTCAAAACCAATTAAAACTTCTTCTCCGATTTCAGGAACAAAATAAAATCCTTTTCCTGAACCAGAATAAGGCTGCACCATTCTTATCCAATCTGTAACTGCTGTACCGCTT
The DNA here is from genome assembly GCF_028736135.1 of Flavobacterium sp. KACC 22758. Taxonomy (NCBI): domain Bacteria; kingdom Pseudomonadati; phylum Bacteroidota; class Flavobacteriia; order Flavobacteriales; family Flavobacteriaceae; genus Flavobacterium; species Flavobacterium sp. KACC 22758. Next base: position 2,215,036 of record NZ_CP117878.1, on the reverse strand, counting down.
GCACCATAAAATTCTACTCTTACACGTCCTAATCCTTCAGGATCGTTATTATCTTTTACTTGTGCAGGCTGTGTTTCGGCTTTGCCATAAACAAATACATTTGTATAATGTGGTGCTGACACATCTGCAGGAATTGCTTTAAACTCACAAGAATAATTTCCATGTACCTGAGAATGATGCACAACTTCAATAGCAATCAATTCATGTGCTACCGTTTGGTTTACTATTGTAAATACTTGTCCAAGACCTATTGGAAAATAAGAAATACCGCTGTAATAAACACTGTTTGCATCACTGCCCGCAGTCTGCAGTTTTATCATTTCATCAAGTTCGTCTTTGTTTGTGGCATTTGCGGTATAAGCTCCATTACTTAAATCAGAATTTGCTACTGTTCCCTGATTATAACCTACAATAGCCGCAAAGCTGTCTTTACTTCCAGATGAAGTCTTAGGTGCTGACTCACGAAAAGTTGCTACATTTTTATAATCATAACCGTTCAGCGAAATTTTATGCGAAGCCATATTAGCTTGTATCTTAAAGCTGTGTAATGAAGCCCCATTTATAAGCTTGGTCTGGCTGCTTTTTGTCTGTCCGAACTGCATACGCATTCCGTCAAAATAAAACCATTGTCCATAACGTGCTGCTATTCTTTTTAGAAACTCAAAACTGGTTTCGTTATATTGTAAAAGATTTTTAAATTCTTTAAGATACGTTGATTTAATAGAATCTCTTTGATAAAATTCTCCTGGTCCTTCAGCAAAAATCCCCAATACGATATCATCCATACTGCGATCTTTAAATGTTCTTGATTTTTTCATATCATCAATAACAATACTGTGGCTTACACCAGAAACGTGTAATCCTGCCGGGCTTCCATCAACATCAATCGATGAAAGTTCTGTAATTATACCTTTGCTCATTAATCTGATTCCTGTAAGACTTTTAAAAGTAAAAATTACTTCGTCTCCAAGATAGCTTCTAAGAGCCTTAGCCTGATCTGCCGGGTTAATTACGGCTTTACCTGTATATTGCCAAACAAAAGAAAAATGATGATGATCGGCCATTTTTTGAGATAGCTTTAAATCATAATAAACAACGTTTTGGGTAAAACTTCCTATAGTTATATGTACTTGTTCTGAAAAATGTGCCATAATGATGTCCTTGGGGTTTTTAATTAGCTTTTAAACAATTAATCTAAAGCAATCCAATTGTTTGAGAATTTAGCGTCGCCAAAAGTCAATTCTTTTGCCACTAACTCCATAGTAATTCTCATTGGTATTTCGGTAGTGCTTGTAAACTGTTCATCATAGCCCACACAAAATGCCTTCGTAAACGTAAGTTCTTTCATTTTACTTAAAGCATCTCTTCTGTAAAAAACAATTTTTCCGTCTTTGGTTAAATCACCGTTTAACATCCATGATAAAAAATGACTATTCTGACTTGCTTCAATAATCATTTTTATAACCCCGCCTTTGGCGTTACCGGTAGGTTTACTTGTTGTATCAATTTCTTGTTTAAAACCAATATTAAATTCAAGAACATTATATTCTTCTCCGTCTATATGTAATTTAGATAAAAAACTCATTTGTAGATTGTTTAGATGATTAATTTAGGAAGTACGAAAATCCAGTACTTTACGAATTAAAGACCGGATATTTCAAAATAGAAAACAAAAAAGGAAGTCCAGTTAGCGGACTCCCTTTTGTTTAATTAAGATTGATAAAGTCCAATGGATTATACCCAAGCATTATCAAATTCTCCTCCACCCATCGAAATTTTACGAGCAGAAATCATAAAAGTTTCAGTTAATGGATTTTCACTGTTATGATCAAAGTTTTCTTTGTACTTAACCATGTAAGCTTCTGTAAACTTTAGCTCTTTTAAAGTAGCATTTGAATCACGTTTGATGAATTTTACTGACCCGTCTTTTCTTTCGAAATTGTTAGTCATCCATTCAAATAATTCAGTACTTCCAGTTGATTCAACTTCGATCATGATTCTTCCTCCGCGTGTTACCGTAGATGGACGCCCAGAAGCATCTGTTTCTTGAGCTAAATCATAACTTACGTTTAATACTTTGTAATCTTTTCCTGCTACTGTTAATGATGTTAAAAACGACATAATGAAAAATTTTTAATTATTAATTTATTTATTTATGCTGTAAATATATAAATAAAATCTTATTATAATAATTTATTTAATAAAATTTTATTTACAATATATAAGAATCAAATTATCAAGTGTTTAACAAATTAAAAACTGTGATTTTCAAATAAAATGATATAAAAATATTACTAAAAAACTATTTATATGATAATGGGCCAACAAAAAAATAGCCTCTAAAATCAAAATCTCTGTTTGTACTTTTAATAGTGGCTTCAATTATAATATCCACTTTCTTTTTGGCTCTGCTTACATCATCAACCAGATACATTGTTTCAGATAGTTCTACCTTAAGTTCATTTACTTTTATTCTTTTTTCATGAAAAAGAAGCGATTGTTTCATTGTTTTTGAAATGATTTCTTTAATGGTATTTTCATTCATCAGCAAATCAAAATCAATCTCCCAGATTTTTGAGCCAAACGTTTCATCAAACTTACATTCTCCAAATGTGGTTGTAGCCAATAAAATAATCTGCTGTGCGATAGAGTGTTCTATTGATGTTTTTTCCAGCTCCTTTTTTTGCATGACGCTGTTAAAGTCTATAGGCAGTTTGTAAAATGCTCCTTTCATATTTTGGTATTTATTAAATATAAATCAATCTGTCTGTATGTCCCTTTTTATCGGTTTCCATTTCTTTTGAAACCTGTTTACGCTTAATGATATGCAGTTTTATCGAAGGCGTAAGTTTTAGAAATTTCTCTCTGTATAATATGTCGCCTATAAAACGCTGTCCCTTTTTTTCATCTACAATTACAAAATAGCTGATTCCTTTTTCTACTTTCAGCGTATTTATATCACCGGCAAAAATTTGAATGTTTTGTTCGTCTTTTTGAAAGCTGTAAGTGAGTTCATCTTTATTTAATTTCCTATATCTGGAAATGTCATAAGTTTCCATTTCTTCTTTTAAAGGTTCGAAAGGAATGTTTTCAAAAAGAAAGTTTTTTGGTGCTAAAAATTTCAGACCAAAAAAACTCCACAATCCTTTTTTCTTTGTCTGCTGTTTATAGAAAAAAGTATCACGGGTTACTTTATAAATTTCTTTTTCGTTTGTTTTATCATCTGTAACAATCATTTGATAAGTCGGCACTTCAATTTCGGCAGGAATTTCTGCACCTTCAAAATGAGTTTTCAAATACACTGATCCAATCTGCTGTTCAGAGATAATGATATTAATACTGTGTTTTTTTAGCGCAGAATCTGTTCTTACAATCACTTTTCCCTCTCCGCTTCCTGCATAAAAAACAGAACCGTCGTTATCTGTAAGTCCTAATGAAAGGTTTAATTCCGGAAATGGCATATTTTGATTTTTTTGATATTATACTTGAGTGTTGTTTGAGTTTCTTTCGACTAAAAAATTATCTTTTTTTCCTCACTTTATAGAGTTTTAAACAGTGCAGATAAAACTTTATATTTTGATTATCAACTTCTGTCGGACTAAATTCATAGTCCTTCTTTAATGTGAAAAATTTTATGGTATTGATATTATTTGACATTAATTTTTTTATGTCTCTTCGCGCAAGTTCAAGGGCAGCGATTCCATCACAATTTACCTTAAAAGTATTTTTAAGGATATACATTTCTCCATTTTTAAAATAGAGTTCCAACGGCTGTTGTTGTTTTACACAGACATTATCTGTGAAAATTTTAAAATATAAATAAATACTGCCTCTTCTTTTTCCTAACTGAAAAACAGCATATTCATAATCTTCATTATAAACACGAAGTAAAATTGGTGCCGCACTTGCAAATAACTTTCCTGAAAGCAATAAATCGTTTTGCGTTATAGGGCAGCTTAAAGTATCAATTTGATTTACTTTTTGTGCTTTAATCGAATTTGAAATTGAAAACAAACCGACTAAAAGTAAAATTTTAAGTACGTTCATGAATTTGAATTATTTGGTTTGATCATTCAAAAGATCAATGTTTTGTTTAAAAAGGAAACACATATAGCGTGTTTCCTTTTTTTTATTTTACTGTACAATTATTTTTGTTCGTAATCTGTATCCCATTCTGTTCCGTCGTCACCTTTGTGACCATCCATTTTAATAAGGAAGTTTTTAGCAGGGAAATAAGGTTTCATATGGATATCCATATAAATTCTGTCTTTTTGAATTGGATCTTGTTCAAATCTGCGGATTTCAAAATTCTCGATCAATTTATCCGGACCAGTGATTCCGTCAAGGAAAGCAACGATCTGATTCATAATTTCTTTACGTGTTTTAGCAGTAAAGTTTTCGAAAGCACGACGATTAAGGAAATCCATTAATACTTTAGTCACATAATCAAAAACACGAACTACAGAGTACGTTTGCAATCCTAAATTATCTCCGCTGAATAATGTTTTAGCAGAAAAAGCCATTACTTTTCCGTATTCATTTACCATCGGAACTAATCCTAAGTTTTCAAGATTAGCGATTTCGCTTTTCTTAAGATCAAATTTCACTCCGTCAACTTCATTAATTCCTCCAAATTTCTTACCTGCAGTAACCTGAGACATTAATGTTTTGTATATTTTTCCTGCCAATGCAGCCGAAGGCGCTACGTGTAAATCTTCGCTTTCTCCAATTTGATCAAATCTGCCGCGGCCAACAAGCCAGTTGCAAGTCATGATTACGTTAGAACGATAAACATCTCCTCCAGTCAATGAAGCCGCATCAAACATTTCCATTACATCATCCGGTTCATCAAGATGTTCGAAATCTGTAACTAACATTACTTTGTTTTCATGCGCAATTTTTGCCCATTTTTCAATCACTTTGTTAGATCCTAAATATCCTGGAATTACCAAAATACCGTAGTTATTTTTAAGATCTAAACGATCGTAATTATCAACTAATTCTGAGTGAATTGCATCAATAAAACGAGTATTATCAAGGTCTTTTAACTGATCTAATTCTGCGTTTACAATCGTAACATTTTTTACTTTGTCAGATTCTGTGTTTTTAAAGAATAAAGCCAGTGTTCTGTAAGCAGCTTCAATTTCTCTTGTATCTTCAACAGCTTTAGCAAGGTTTTTTTGAAGTAAAGCTTCAGATTCTTTGCATTTATCTTCACTTTGTGCCACCATATCAGTCAAAGCTTCATTATTGCTTAAAACTGAAGACCAAAGTTCTAAAGTCTTTAAAAGAGTTTCTCTTTCTTTTGCTTTATTTACTTCACCCAAAAAGATTTTTCTTCTTGCTTTTCTATCCGGGTTAAGGTTTTGAACTCCTTCAATTGCCATTTCTAATAAATCAAAACCGCCGTATTTAGCCAGTTTTTCAACATTTTTTTCAATTGAAATTCCTTTTACTGCTTTTGGCTCTAATACTGCTGTATCAAGATCACCTTTATATGCTTCTTTGCTTGACATATCTAAAATATTTTAATTTCTTATTTGTTTTCTTTTAACTCGTTGATCAGTGCTCCAAGACTTTCTAGCAAAGCTTGTTTTGCTTCTCCGTCTTCTAAAGCCGCTTTTAAAATCTTATTTGATTTTAACTGACGGATAATTTTTTGATACTGATCTTTTTCTGTTTCAAGATCAGACAAAAAACTACTTTGTGTTGTAATTCCTTTTATACCAAAATCACCTAAGTTTTTAAAGTTTAAAGGCTCAACTTTAGTTGCACCATCAGCAGTTTCAAAATTTACTTTTACTTCTGGTTTAAAATGTTCAAATGCTTTTTCGATACTTGTAATTCCTTCTACCAATTCTGGTTTTACAGGAGCATCTACTGTTAATTTTTGAGCAACAAGTGTTCTGTTCTGAGGGATTGCAGTGATCGCTTCATCTGCATCAATTTTTACTTCATTACCTCCAATTCCATAGTTTGACAACATAATTTCAAATTTTTAAATGATTAGTTTATTAATTTTTTTACTCTAAATTTCTAATTATTGATTTTGATAAATCTGACGGCATACATCCAGATCTCTGCTTACTTTTTCTAATTCTTCTTTGTATGTTTTAGCCGACTGGTTCAAACTGTCTATTAAGTGCGAATTGTGTGTAAGACTTCTAATTTGTTTTTTATAATCAATAATATTCTTGTAGGCCAGAATAACATTGTTATATAATTTTTTGTTTTCAGTTGTGTCTTTTGGTACTTTTTGATAGATATTCGCAATCATAACATTTGCCAGACGCTGCTGAAAATCATTATCAACTTTTGGTGAATTGATTGAGTCGATTGTCATTCTGATACTGTCAATTTTTACCGAAAAATTAGTTTGATAATCGTATTCTCTTTTCATCATTTCATTTTCTGCTTTCAACATTTTATTTTCTGCCACCGGCATATAAAAGTTGAACGAAACTGCAATCAGCATAACCGAAAAAGTCAGGATAAAGGCAATTAAAAAAGCGATAAATGCTTTCTGACGTTCTTGTTTATTTAATACTTCCATAATTTTATATTACTATTTTATTTTTTTAATCTTTTATGAAAAAACCGTGACGTTTTGGATTATGAACGATGTCTTTTTTCTCTGTTTCGGCAACAAACAATTCGATGTTTTCTTTTTTCTTACCGATGTAATCCAGTTTATTCAGTGTTTCGAATAGTTTCTCTATTCTTGTTAAAGCATTTATTACAAGCGTGGCAGTTTTATCAATATGCACGTGATCGTAACCGGCATTTATAAGAGTGGTAAACATTATTTCAAGATCTCCTTGTGAAATATCACACCATTCTGCAAAATAATTTAGCAGCTCTTCTTTTCCTGCTCCCGATTTTGAATCGATAAAGTTCTTCATCACTCTGGCAAATGCTACAACCGTGCTTAACATTGAAGCCGGATGCTGGTGCATTGAAAACCAGCGGAATTGCGTTAAACAGCTTCCTAAATAATATCCTGTATTATCTGCCAGCTGCATTACTGTTTGAGGTAAAACTCCTGCCTGTTGTCCTCTGTTTATTTTTTGAGAAATCTGAACCGAGTAAATCTCAATCTGACCAAACGAACGTGCAATCTGTGCTTGTATATCTACTAATTTTGGATGACAAGCCACTGTTACAGAAGGCGGAATATAATCTTCATCTAAAACTGTTGTATCTCCAATAAGAACTTTACCAATAGCAAGATAGAAACCTCCATATCCAATTCCTGAACGGAATTCTTCGGCTTTAATTAAATGAAGTTTGTATTCTGGCTGTGTGTACGGATATCTTGGCGGTACTTCATCTGGATCTGGCTCGCCAAAAGGGATTCTCTTTTTTGAATTAACCGATATACAAGCCAATAAAACCAATTGTTCGCCTTCTTTTATTTCATAAGTATCTTCCGGATACGGAACCTGAAGATCTAATGTATCAGTATTACTTTTACTGATTTCAATTCTGGATCCGTTTGGTGTTATGGCGTGGCATTCTTCTACACGAACACGAAGCAGTTTATGATTATCAATTCCTAAGGTGATTTTTGTGGCCTCTTTATTTTGGTTTCCAGAATCCAGCAGACCATAACTTATAGGCGTGGTATGAATACCAATTGCATCATTTACCAACTCAGAAACGTTGTCCTGAATAGATAAAAAATGACTCTTATTTATCTTCATCCCATCAATCCAGTTTACGGGAAAATGATTTAATTTTTCTATCATAATTCTATTAGTTTTTATTTTGAAAATGAGAATCTTTCGCTTCTCTTTTGTTTGGTTAGATTTTGAATATTAATATTGCTTTCTTATTATAACAAGATTTTACGGGTTAAATAGATACAATTGTGCGCAATGAGCCAGGTTTTCAGCTTCTTCTTGGATTTATATTTTAGTTGTAAAAAGATTTAAGGTTATAATATCTAACTTTTACTAATTATTAATCCTCTCTTTGATTTTATCAATATCAAAATCATTGAAAAATATATTTCCAAATACTTCTTTGCCGTATGTAAAAGTTTTATCATTTTCACCGCCGTCAATAGTAATTAGTTCAATACTATACTTATGTAGTATAATTTCTTTAGATTTTAAGTCATACTTAAATGTTATGTAGTCATTACCTCTAATGTCTCCTGCTTGATTATTTTCTTCGAAGGTGAAATAACTATCTTTAACCACTAAATCCTGAAGACCTTCTGCCATTGAATTAAAAAAAGAAGTATAAACAATATTTTTATTTTCATAAACATCATAATTCTCTCCTTTCTTGATAAAAACACAAACGGGCGATTCTTTTGTTAGTTTATTGTCTGCTATTTCAAAAGGTTCAAAAATTATAATCTTATCCATTTGACCATCCATATTCAGATCACAATCTTTTTCAATCTTTACTTTATAGTTTTTTAATTTATAAAGTTTTATATAATCTTTCAAAATATTTTTCTTTTCTGTTTGATTATAAGATTTTCTAACTATGGCTGTATTCGTTTTTAATTCTTGAATATCTAAATTTTCCTTTTTTTTACATGATGATATAAATAAAAGAATGATAATCAAGCTAAAAAAAGTCATTATTCTCATGTCAATTATTTTACATTAATTCTGCTTTTATGCACAAAACCTACTAATCCATTTTTTGTTTGAACAAACCACCAGTCATCTCTATTATCCAATACAGTTATAACAGCATTGTTTTCTAATTTTTCTATTATATCAGATTTAACACTTTTAGACTTTCTTAAATTACAATAACCATCTTTGTCAAATATTTGGTATGCTTTTATATTTCTGCCATTTCTATTTATTCTCTGTTTTTTCAATGTATTATATACAGACATTGCTTTTTCTCTCATTTGCTGATCAAGAATATTATACAGTTTTGGTGAATAAACTAAATTTTCAATATCAAAATAAAAATGCCAAAAAGTATTTATATCAGCATTATTTAATCTTTCTAGCTTTTTATTAAATTCTTTATCATTTTCAACTAAAGTCACTAAGTTTATATGAAAATAATTGACTCCATCTGCTTCCCATTTAGCTTGTGTCGCAATTTTTATTATTATCTCTTTACAATCTTCGTTTGTAGATGATAGCTTAAAAAAATAATTTATAAAATCATACGCTTCACTATACAAAATATTTGGTTTATCTGCTTTATCATTCCATCCAAAAACTGATTTAAAATCTCTAAATGTTTGTGGAAAATTTTGAATGAATTTTTTTTCGTCTTTATTTAAATATGCACTCTTTAATTTCAAAGGATCGTCACCTTCAGCCGAAAAATTCGTAAATGAAAACAGTAATAGAATTGATAAAAGACCACATGATAAATTACCGAACATCTTCAATTTTAAGTTTTCTTTCTTATTCATATGCCATTTCAGTTTTATCTCAGTTTAAATTCCCTCAGCTAACAAAAGTGTAAAACTCCTGCTAGCTGGGGCTTTTCTTTTCAATATGTCAAGGAACCTTGTTTATTTATGGTAATTTATTATCAAGTTTTTTATTTAATTCTTTCATAAACTCTTTTAGGCACCTTATTTAAGTCCTTATTTTGAGATTTCATTAATGATAGATATTTTTGATACGATTTTTTTGCATCTTCATTTTCATCAAATCCCCATTGTGCATCTCCTAAGTTTAAGTATGCTACAACTCTATCTGGTGAAAAATTAGTTACATCTAGAAGTATTATTCTTGCTTCATTAAAATTTTCATTTTCAATTAAAGTAAGAGCTGCATCATTATACAAAGTGACATTCTGGTCTGAGACTGGATTATTTTTTAATATACCTGCAATTTTATAAATATATAATTCAATCAACTTTTGTTTATTTTTTATGTCATCGAGAGAAGAACTTAAATCATTATTTTTTGTATCTCCAAACTGTTCAATGATGCGATCAAAATCAAAATCTTTAATAGATACTTAAATTTGTTTAGTGTTTTTTTCTTCTCCTGTTGGTAAACTTTTAAAATATGTGGCAGAATTAGAAACCCAGTTTACGCCTTTTTTATGAAACTCGATGTCAATTGAATTTTGTCCACTTATAATAGTTAATGGCAAACTTGCAGTTTTTATGTGTCGAATTTTTACATTACAATTATCAAAACATCTTTCAACTATTAAATTTTCTTTTTTGTCTAATAGTGATATACAGTTACCATCCTCTACTAAAAGGACATTTCCATTATTAAGGGTAAGAGAATCATTAACTGAATCACCTACATCATCATTAGAGATACAATCAGCTTTTGTACCTTTTATTTTTTTTATTTTATCAGTACTAGTCTCATTTACAAAATATTTAATAACAATTGGTAAATCATTATTTTTAATTTCCCATTTGGCTAGACCTTTTTCTTTATTAACAAATAAAAATTTATAATATGATTTTTCCGTTTTATCTATAAACAATAATACTCCTGTTTCATCTTCTTTTATATGATCAATCTTTGCTTTAGTACTTTCCATTATACCATTCTCAAAAATTGAATCATTAATAATTTTTATATTTTCACCTTGATATCCACAATCAATAATCAAAAATTCATTACCTCTTTTTTGTACCTCTATCCATGTATCTTTAAAATCTTCTTTACTATCCTGAGATTTACATGATAACAATAAGCTTAATAGTACTAGACCAAAAACTTTTTTTCTCATATTATTCTATTTTATTATCCCTCAGCCAACAAAAGCCTACAACTTTTGCTAGCTGGGGCTTTTCTTTTCAATATGTCAAGGAGCTTATTATTATTTTTATTTAAAGTATAATTTATACTTTGACATCTCAACATCTAAAGACTCATCTAAATAGAAAAGAGTATCGGATTGTAAACTTCCATTAACTTTTATATCTATCCGTTTATATGAAATAATTTCCGAATCTGGAGTAAAATATTTTATTTGCCAAACTGCATTATGTTTTAAGTCTAGATAAGAAAGACATGTATAATTATAATTTGGTGTTGCATTCTTTTTACTTCTATAAAATTCTATGGAGTCTCTCTTTATATTATTTAACAAACTATAAAGAACAATTCTGTATTCTTTTTTATTTAATATTTGCTTTACTAATTTAAATTTTACCTTATTCAAATTTGACGATAATAAATCAGACTTATTAAGATTTGTGAATTTCTTTTGATATAAAGAATTCTGTTTGTCAAGTATCAAATTTCCTTTTGAACTTGCAATTGATTTAAAATATTTTTCATATCCTAAACCTAAACTCGAATCACCTAAAAAGGCATCTGTTTTAGGAACATTCTGAGCAAGGATATTTTGAAAAAAACAAAAGTTTAAAATAGCTATTAATATAATTTTATTTCTATTCATCTATTTTTTCTTTAGATAATATTCATCATTCCCAGGATTAATAATTGAAAGCGGTTTACCTGAAATAGTATATTCTCCTTCATCACTTTGTATGTATATACTACCCATGTCTTGGTCTTTTTCGTTAAAAACGATCTTAATTTTATTATTAGGCTCAATTTTAGCAACTAGATTCTTATATACTTTAGGCGCTTCTCCTTTATTTTTATAAACTAATAATATATTATCCAAACTATTAATTGTAATTTCAAAACTGGTCATTAAATTATTTAGATCTTCTTTTTCAAAAATATATTTTCCCTTCCATTGATCATTATTTTCATTTTTACCATTAGTATTAGAACTAATTTTATTGCTTTTAACTAACTCAATTTTTCCATTCTTTTTATCAATTTTATATTGATTCCATGAACGCAATCGAATTCCTGCTTCATCTTCATTAATCTCTAAGAGCCATAAATCCAAATTAGAATCTATATAAAAAAACTGTCTGATTAAAGCCAATGCTTCTGAATAATTTTCGTTTTTATAAACTGTTATTTCATCAATTTTTTTATTATTCTTAAAAGTAGATAAGATAATATGAGTATAGATATCCGCATCTGAATTATCTTTTTCTTCTTTACTAAATTTTAAAACAATATCTCCTGTATTTTCCGTTTCAATAGCATTAAAATCCCAACTATCAAACTTATTATAATCAAATATTATTTTTGATAAATTTTCTCTTTTCGATTTTACACTTTCACCATTTTCTATTTTACTAACAAAATCATATTTAGATATTAATTCATCACCATATGGAATTAAGTTGCTCCCATTTTTGATTGTAATCGTATCATTTTCTTTATTTGCAATTACTTTTAAATCATTTTCTTTTTTACAAGAAATTAATAACAGAATTATTAAGGGAAAAATTATTTTTTTCATTTACTTTTTATTTTTTTATCACTTTTACACTATTATCATTGAAGTTGCCTGAGTGTAAGTGAGAATTATGTAAAGCCCCCCCATCTCCGGCATTTTTTAATTTTTTAAAGTACGTATCATCACCAACTAAAACTTCAGTGAATTTAAATTTAACAACTGCATCAATAAATGCTTGATCTTTTTTTAGATTCTTATAGTAAAGTGTATCAACACTTCTACCATTAACGTGTTCAGCACTTGGAAAACAAGAACCTTCTTTAAAACAACTTCCTGTTGTTACAATTCCGTCTAGATTATTACATTCCGCTAAGGCACCTATAAAACCTGCAAAAACATTTGGCCCAGTATATCTTCTTTTTGTTGAAGAAAAACTATATTTAATCACCAAATCGTCGGAATAATAGTCCAAGCTATCAGGCATTTTTATTAATTCAATATCACGACCAGTAGATTTATAAAGTCTCCACATTAAACCTTTTGTTGGATGCGTTCCGTATTCAGCTATATCATCATTCTTATACTTTACTCTTCTTGTAGTATTACCATCAGATACTATTTCATCAGTCAATACCTCTGAATGAGTTGGTTTTGAAGTGTGCTTTATTCCAACTTCTTTTCCTTTTGTGTTATACCAATCTAAAACACAAATAGAATGCTCTTCATTATTTTTGTCATGATATACATAATTGTATTTATTTTCATATCCTTTTTTTATAACTTTAGGTATGACCTTCTCGATTTTACCTTCTGCATATATATGATAGGTTACTAAATCTAATGGATTAACTGGTTTAGAGCCATCGGCATGATATTTATTATAAAGAAAGAAGGCATTTTTTAATAAATAATAATTTCTTTTTCTCTTCTCCCAATTATTTGGCATATTCGTTTTTCCATTACGTCCATTTAACAATACTGAAATTAATTCCAAATACTTATCTGCAAAAACTGCCAATTCATTAAGTGACTTTCCAGCAGTTTCTCTACTCCATCTTTTTACTGCATCAGAATTAACATCTGATGGCATTTTTTTATTAATACTCCAAATCCATGCACCACTATCAATACAATAGTCAACATCGTTTGCAACTATACTAGGATCCTTAACAATTTTTTGATTTCCTTTGTAATCAGCGTAATCTTGATACGGACCAGGTTTATCAAAACGAGATTTCTTGTCACTTGGATCAACTCGTACACCTGTTAATTGTAAAAGACCACGACCCTTATATATACTTTGGCTTGATATAAAGTCACTTTTTGTTTCTTCGGATAAAGCAAAAGTTCCTGTTTCTTCACACACTTGAGCTAGAAAATGTATTTTCTGAATACATGTGTTAATACTATATTTTTTAAATGCAGTATTTAATGCCTTTGTCAAAGTTGCAAAGGTTTTATCGCTAATATTACAGTCTATATGTTTATTACCTTTTAAATCTGCTCCTTCCCATATAGTTTCTTTTCCTTTTAAAATTTTAACCAGTTTCTTAACATCTTTTTCTTCAAAATCTTTATTACAAAAGCATTTAGTTTTTGTTTTGTTTTTATCATCAGAAGATGATTCACCAACCTTCGCAACCTTATTAGTTTGTTCAACAGGATCCGGTTTAAAAACTTTAGCATCTACATCAACTACTTCACTTTTGCTATGTATACTAGTTTGTATAACTTCAACATCAGCAAACAATTCCTGCTCTGCACCTTCTCCAGAAATCCCTCCTTTACTTCTTAATATCCTGTCTAGGTGTACAGTAATTGGAAATATATCGCCGGTAATCTTAATTTTTTGATCAACTAATAAATCATTACTTAAATAATCTTCATCATATAATTTAAAACGGATCTCTTTTCCAATCAAACCTTGTGAGTCAACCCAAACGATAATTTCTTTTTCCTTGTGAGTTCCTTTTATAGGCTGTTTAGCAGAGTTTGTAATATGTACTCTGGTAATTTCTGCTTTAACTTTTGGCGCTGATGAAGATCCCGTGGCTGGTGCTTTAGTTTTTGACTGTGTCGGCTGTGGTAGAGAAGCTTTGGGTTTAGCAGGTGCTTGCTGCTGTACCGGAACTTTACCTTTAAATGGCGCTACAGGAGCTTCAAGATCATTTACGTTTACGTTGTTACTTGCAATTTTATCTTTGTTAAAATCAACGGTAACATAGTATTCATGAATTTTACCTTCTTCCGGCCCATTTTGTTTAGCAATTTTAGCAAAACTTGGTCTCAGCAAAAAGTCAACATTTGCTTTACCGTTTGCAACAACTCCTGAAAGAGTTTGTATTAGATTATTTTCATTTGCTTTGTTATGTCCGGCACCAATAGCATCATCTTCCCATAAGGTAACAGATACTTTGTGTTTTTCCATATGAAGACAGTGAACCCTTGCTTTTAAAGTCTGTCCGTATGAAAGTGGTTTTCCTGGTTTTTGTCCGTTTTTATCTAGCAGTTCAATACTCTCAATTTTTGGTTTTTCGGCGGGATGTGTCGTTACATTCAGACGCGCTACATCTTCTCCTCTTCTTGCCAGAATACGAATACCTTTTCTTTCTAAACTTTTTTGAAGAAAGGTGTATGAGATTCTTTTTCCTGTTTTATCATTTTCTTTTGTCTTGCGCCATCTTCCATTTTCAAGAATATATATTTCCCACTTTACAGGCTGTTCAAAACTATTACTAGAAGCTGAATTTTGAAAAGGCAGAACACTCGGTAAAAAAGTATTTACTGAGTAGAATTCTTCCTTACCTACAACAGGATCGGGATTTCCAATTATTTTAAAATCTGACATACTATTTTATTTTATTTACAAATAGAATCACTCTCTTCTAAACTCTCTTGAAATTTTGATGTATTAACCAGCGGATTTAACTGATTATTTACTTGCGGCTTAGCCTTTTTTGCATTTTGTTTGCTCGCTTCTGCTTTTTGACCGTGTTTGTCTACTTCTATACAATCCGGTCCTCCAATAGGACAGGTTCCTTTACTGTCTTCAAGCAGAATTTTCCCCTGATTACTTAAGGTTACTTTTTCGTAAAAAGCACTCCACTTTGTAATTGTAGCCTGACATGGCAGATAATCACCGCTTCCATTTGGCTGCATTTTGCATTTCCCGAAGGTATTTTTCTCTAATGTCTGCCCAATTTCTTTGTCAGTAGCAATGAGTTTTTTCTCTGCATCTTTATCATTAGCATAATGCTTATCCTGCGATTTTACTTTTAATATATCTGTTTTTGGTTCTACGCTAAATTTACATTTAAGTGAAGCTCCCTGAACTACTATATGTTTCTCACTCATTGCCTTACCATTTATGAATATTACATTCGCTAACTACTCTGTTTTTAACTCTTTAGTTTTGAGTTTCTTCATTCTTTAAAGATTCTATTTGTACGATAACTTTTATTGGTTCATCATACTCGATACTGCATTCTAAATTTATCTTTTCGATACAATAACTATGTTCATCAAGAAAATATGAAGCGTTGATTTTTCCTTTCCACGGGTCAAATCCAAAACTGGCTTCACCTCCAGAATCTACATAATCTCCTTTTTGTTCTACTTTTACCAAATTTGATTCATCTAAAATCGAATCTATCTTTTGCTGTACCGCAAACTTCGATTCTTCATCTTTCTCTAATGGAAAAAAGACTTCGTTTTGAAACGAATAATTTGATGTATAACTAACGTAAATGCCGTTAAAAAAAGCTCTTAAAA
The DNA here is from genome assembly GCF_028736135.1 of Flavobacterium sp. KACC 22758. Lineage (NCBI taxonomy): Bacteria > Pseudomonadati > Bacteroidota > Flavobacteriia > Flavobacteriales > Flavobacteriaceae > Flavobacterium > Flavobacterium sp. KACC 22758. The sequence continues at coordinate 2,199,028 of NZ_CP117878.1, read as the reverse complement.
AATAGTCTGAAGAAAGAGACTCAAATAATGTTTCAGAATTTTCTAAAGCATATTCTGTATGTTCAATATAATTTTCTGCAACCTCACCTTCAAAATAATCCAGAACTTCTTCTTTAGTATCCTTCCATCGATTTTCTATTTCATCATAATTGTAAATATCAACCCACTTTCCAGATTCATCTACCACAATCTTTAATGGATATAAAACAGCAGCGGTTTTAGCTGCCAGTTCATCCATAACTGTATCTGGTATGGTATTGTTGACATAAATAGATCCTTTATTTATTTCAAACAAATGATAATTATTTCTATCAGTAGCAAGCCATTTTACACTTACTTTCATTTCTATTGTATCTACATCATTTCCAAAAACAGTTGTATAGTTAACCTGGTAATCATTATTAATTTTGTCTGCAACAAATGGCAGTGTATAATTACTAGCTAAACTAACTTTCTGATATTTTTTTTCTGTTTGTTCCTTTTTAGCTTCAATAGCTTTTTCGGGTGCTAAAATCAAATACTCTAAGTAACTCTTAAAATCAGCTTCTATTAAATCCGGAATTCCACAGTACATATTATGATACCTTCTAAGTTCCTGAGCATCGATGCCAAGATCACGAGCAACACTTTCGAGCGTATCTCCTTTCTTGATTTTATAAATACGAAACTTATCGTATGATGACTTTTCAGGTTTATCTATATAGTACATAACATTTCAAAAAAAATATTAAACTGCAGCCTCTTTTTCCTTCTTTTCAACTTTTGGTTCAAACATAAAATCTTCTCCTTTTCCTTCCGCTTTTTTCGTTTGATTAACTTTTTTAATCTTTTGTCTTTTACAAATGATAACTGAGTTTTCAGTAATACCATTCATGCTCAGAGTATATTTTGCATCTACATATTTTGCCGTTTGATACCATTTTGGCTGTAAAAAGAATACCCAGCTGCAATTTTCACCGTTTTCTTTTAAATCAATTTTACTATCGGCATTATGTTCATTATATCCTGAAACGGTATGATAAAAAAGTGCCCCAAAATCAATTCTTACCGGACCTTTGGATCTTAAAGAAGTATATTTTGTATCGGTTTCTTTTTTCTGAATTAATAAGGTAATCAACAATAAATCTTTCATTTCAACGTTTTCTATCTCAGGAAAGGGATTTTTTCTTTCCGGAATTTTCCACGTAACATATTCTTTAGGAGGTATCTGCATCATATAGTTAAAAACTGCGTAAACGCCTGTCGGAACTATAAATACCAAGAAATGAGAACACATTAAAAAAGTCAGCGCAATCCCGTTTAAGGCAGTATAAATAATCACAAATAACACACTTGAATAAAGTGTTATTAAAAGTGAAAACAATAATTCGATACCCACAACGCCTTTTAAATTAAACTCATTAAAGTACCATCTATACAAGTAAACATTAAGGATTCCGAATAGCAGTGACGCAATTTGATAAAATCGAAACTCGTCTGACAACTCTGTAAATAATTTATTATAGCCCAAAAAACCAACCAGAGCATAAATCAATACAAATGAAAAAACATAGATGTAAAACTTTCTTTTATACTGTACCGCAAATTCTTTTATTTTATCGCTGAATACCATGGTAAGTATAAAACTTACCGCTATAATTACTACTAAAAATACAATAAGCCTAATATCAATAAGGGCTAATAAATGCTTTTTTACCATTACTAAATTCGTGTTGTATACCCTAACACAGGTTCTTTACTAAAATTAAACTCTTCTGTTTCTTCATTAATCAATAAAACTGTTTTTACTTCTACTTCCATTGGAAAAAAATGTTCGCAAAAACAATCTATAAATATTTTTATATCACCGTTTTTAAGATAATGCTGATAAGGTTTGTTCTTTATAGGGCCTATTTCTATTCTTAAATTCATAGAATAATCCATGTAATCTTTTCCAGTAATAAAATCGACTCCTAACCTATTTTCACCCAGCTTTATCTGCTCTGCTTCTTCACTGTATTCTTTTGAACTTGTTGTTGTATACGTTACTTTTTCTTCTATAATACTTGATAAACAATTACAAGCAAGATCAATGTCTCCAACTATCTTGTAGGCATAAGGCAGTAACTGAATAAATTTTGAAACTAAAATCTCTGGGTAAATGTGTGATAACCCCCAAAAATCATAGAAAAAATCTAACGGTTTACTTCCATTAAGCTTATACAAAAAATTCCTTTCAACACTTTCTATTTTAGTCCGATAATGAAAAATCTCGTTTTCAAAAGGAGTAAAAAAAACACGGGCTTCTGCCTCTTGCTTTTTCTGGTGTTTATGCTCCCTTATCATCTGTTTTACAGATTTATCAGAGTTATTTTCGGTCAGACTATGCACAAAACCTTCCGGAAGTGCGTCATACATGCTGTCTCGTGATAAACGTATATTTAGATATTCCTGTTTGTCGTAATTATCATCCTGAATTGCCGCTCCCAGAATATCGCTTCTGTATGCGCGTGAAAACTGCCCGTGATTAGAAATCGTAATTTCATCCTGAACCACAGCTTTATTTTCAAGAAGTTCATTAGCAATAACTTCCGCTCTAATATCGTACGAAATATTTTCAATTTCGTACGCAAGATCTTCAAGACTTTTTTTACTTTTTCTTTCCATCTTCGTTAATTCGTCCTGCGCCTATATATCGTAACTGAAAATATTCATCATTGAAATTATATATTGCCAGACCTTTGTCTGTACAAGCCAGAATTCTGTCATTATGCAGGTACAAACCAACATCTGATATGGGATGATCTTTATCGTATCGAAAGAAAACTAAATCACCTTCGGCAAGGAAACTGCGGCCGGTAAAAATTTGAATAGATTTTGATTTCCACATTCCCGCCGGGTCTTTAGGAAGCGTAACTTTATAAACATCACTGTACAAAGACTGAAGGAAATAAGAGCAGTCAATTCCTTTTTTAGAAAAGCTTTTCTCCTTGTATGGCGTATTCAGCCAAGGATCTATATAAGAGTATAATTTGTAGTTGGTAATTTTATTTGGCATTACAGCCAGAATAATAGAATATTTTTCTTTTAGAGCCAGAACTTCGTCACTCAAATTCTCTGAATTGTCATTAACGACGGTTTTGTTTTTTAAACCGGTTTCTTTCATTTGAGACTGTTTCTTTAACAGCTCTAAAGAATAATCGTATTTAAATGGAATTTGCGAAATATATTTTTGAGCATAGCATTCTGTAAATAAATGCATCATAAAAATCATTATAACAATCTGCCTCATAAAAATATTATTTAGTACTCTTTTTTTAGATAATTAAAATATTATTTAGCACCCAAATGGGCAATTTTTAAATTTTAGCAACAATAAAAAACAAACTTTTGAGTTCGCTTTCCTTTTTTTTAACCTTGAGAAAATTCTCATTTTTGAACGTAACTCGTTTATTATGAATTTATTTACTTTTTGGAACGAGGTGGTTACAAACCTAACAAAATATTTTGTAAGAATACAAATATTTTTTGTAAAATTTATATGATAAATATTAAGTTTTTTAAAATAATAAAAACTACATTTGCTTCCGTTTTTTGTTAAAATTATCTTACATAGTAAAATATTCAAAATCTAAAAATGAATCAAAAAAATATTGATATCAGGGTTGTATTTTTTTTCGCAATTCTGTTATTAGCTGGAATCATTGCATTTATAGTGCAGCTTTTTAATCATGTCGACTGTGATGATGCTAAATTTTATATTTTTGCAGACCATTCTCAATCCGAAGAATCGATTGAGTTTTACGACAAAACTCCAAACGCAAAATCATGGATTTGGGACTTTGGAGACGGATCAGAAAAAGATGTCAGAAAACACACTTTTCACATCTATAAAAATCCGGGAAAATACTATGTTTCTTTAACAATAAACGGCAATTGCACCCATACAAAAGAGATCACAATAAAGGATAAATTTGCTGCAGATAAAATAGGCACTCCAAAAATTATTGTACCCAAAACTATTACCGTTGGACAGCCCGCCTATTTTAAATCAATTTCTGATGATGCCAGAACCTGGGAATGGGCATTTGGTGAAAATAAAGGCATAGATGAAACCTCTTCTAACCCTGTTTACAGCTTTATCACGCCGGGCGAAAAAACGATTACTTTAGTCATAAACGGAGATTTCAGCCGTGTGGCAAAAAAGATAATTTATGTACATCCAAGAGTTATAAAAAAGACAAATCCGCTGGATGTAAGCTCTTATGAATTTGAGAAAAAAGCCGAAGCTTTTGCTTTGCCAAGAGGACCTGTAAAAAAAGATCCGCTTGAAGAAATGCTGCAATATATTCCGGTTGCCCCAAAAGCAAAAACCGTAAAAGACACTGTTGCCACGACTAAAAAAGCACCTAAAATGTCTGAAGATCAATTTGAAATTTTATTTAAAAAAGTAGCAGAAGGCAGTAAAGTTAAAGATGATTTTGCTGAGTTTTTATGCGATGATCTTGATATTCCGGTTGTAAAAAATGATAAAGATCTATTAACTTTTGCTCAATTATGTGCTTCTGTAAAAGGAAAAAAAATAAAAATTGAGTCAATACGCTTAAACAAGGACAAACAAACTAACTGCATTAAAGGATTAAATATCAGCTATAAAGTAAAAAAATATCTGGTATGGTCTAAAGATTAAATTTGGTATGGAAGAAGAAAAAAACGTTTTCAGTACAGAATTATTAAGCGCATTAGAAATTGCGAAGAAAATCGCTAAAACCAATTTAAATAAATATTACTCGGCGTCTCATTTGTTAAAAGCAGTTTTAAACAGAGATTTATCACTTTTAAAACGTCTTGAGGCTATGGGCAAAGATGTTTATTATCTTGATGAATGGGCAGAAGTACGAATTGAAGAAGAGCCAAAAACTACTCATGTTCTTGATGCTGAGCCAAGTGACTTAATTGATGATATCATAAAAGAGGCAGAATCTGTACGTATAGCACTTAATGAAGATGAAATTAGTCTTTATGCTGTTATAATTGCTTTAAGTTCTCCGGGTGTAGGTTTCAATTTCGACCAAATGAAGTCCTATCCTATCTCCAGAAATGAATTGTTAGAAGATCAGATTGTTATTCCGCAAACCGATAATGGCGTAAAACAAGAAGTAAAAAAAGGTTTTTTAAGCAAATACTGTATCCATAAAAATCTGGAGAAAAATAAAAAAAGAATCCCCGCAATTGGGCGTGAAGCCGAATTGAATGCCATAAAAGAAATTCTCTGCCGATTCTCTAAACCTAATGTTCTGCTTATAGGCGACCGAGGCATTGGAAAATCGATTTTAATTGATACTCTTGTTCAAAATGTAATAACAAATCAGGTTCCGGATGCTTTAAACAAAGTACAGCTTTTTGAACTCGACTTATCTTCTCTCATTGCCGGAGCTTCATACAAAGGCGAAATTGAAGACCGTTTAAAAAACTGCATTCAGGAATTAAAACAATACCCCAGAGCTATTTTAATTATTGAAGAAATTCATATTTTACTTGATAAAAACGGAGGAGATTCAGGCGTTTCAAATGTTCTTAAAGGTGAACTGGCAAAAGGATTAAATATTATCGCGACCTCAACAATTGATGAATTTTCAAAAAGAATCGAGAAAGAACAAGGACTTTCCGGAATGTTTGAGATCGTTAAATTAGAAGAATCTGATGATGAAACTTTGTTCAGAATGATTCGCGAATCTATCAAAACTTATCAGGAACATCATAAAATACAAATAGATGATGAAACCATTTCAGAATCTATCCGCTTATCCAGAAGGTATTTAAAAGAAAAAAGCCTTCCTGAATCTGCAATTAATCTGATCGATCATACGATGTCGGTTTTAAAAACTTCGGGAGAAACTTTTCTTAACGAAAAACAATCTATCATCAACAGATTAAATCTTTTAAAAGAAAATACCAGCAATTTATCTGAAGATCAATTGATAAAAGAATACAATTGGTTTGTGGTTGATTTAATAAACAAAACAACATTTTTGATGGATGTTGATGAACAAAATGAAAAAAGAAATTTTGAAACATCAGAATCGATCTTAAATTATATTGAAAACCTCCTTAATACACTTGAAGAAAAGGCACTTGATAAACGCTCTCATATTGAAGCTTTTGATTTGTCTTTGATTATTGCTAAAAAAACCGGAATTCCGGCAGGAAAACTTAAGGAAGAAGAAAAACAGAAACTAAACAATATTGAGGAAGTTTTAAACCGAAGAGTTATTGGGCAGGATCATTGTATAGCAACGGTTGCAGGCTCTATTTTAGAGTCAAGATCGGGATTAAGCAAAGCCGGACAGCCTATCGCATCTTTCTTTTTTCTTGGACCAACTGGAACAGGAAAAACAGAATTAGCCAAAAGTTTAGCCGAGTTTCTGTTTCAGGATGAAAATGCTATCATTAGATTTGATATGTCTGAGTTTAAAGAAGAACATTCAGCCGCGCTTCTTTACGGTGCGCCTCCTGGTTATGTAGGTTATGAAGAAGGTGGTCTGCTGGTGAATAAAATCAGACAAAAACCTTATTCTATTGTTTTATTTGACGAAATTGAAAAAGCGCATCCTTCTGTTTTTGATGTATTTCTTCAAATTATGGACGAAGGAAAACTACATGATCGTTTAGGAAAAGAAGGTGATTTCTCTAACGCTATTATACTTTTTACTTCAAATATTGGAGCAGATCATATTGTAAATACTTTTAATAACGGCGAAATTCCAACATCTGGTTCTTTAATGGAAATCATGGGGAATTATTTTAGACCTGAATTTTTAGGACGTTTAACTGAAATTGTACCTTTTGCTCCTATAAGTAAAGAAAATGCATTGAAAATATTCGAAATCCATCTCAAAAAAGAGTTCATGGATTTATTAAAAAACATCAATATTAAGGTTGAAATTCCAATGGAAGCTAAACTTTATCTTGCTGAAAACGGATATAATGCCAAATATGGAGCAAGACCAATAAAAAGTATTATCAGAAGTCATTTAAGAAGACCTTTGGCAAAAAAAATAATTTCAGGAGAAGTAAAAGACGGCGATACAATTTCTGTTACCATAGAAAACAATGAGGTAAAATGGGTAAAAGAAGAATTTACCGCTGTAAATTAAATCATAAAACAATCAATCCAGTTTAGTTAGTTTATAAACCCTAAAAAACGTCTTGCGACGTTTTTTAGGGTTGTAAGTATTTTGTAAAATTTCCTTTTTATGAACTATTCCTAACAATATAAAATAATATTTCTTCTTCTAATTCTTTTGCAAGATTTTCGCATTCCAATTTTTGACGAAAGTTTTTTTCAAATTTTTTCTTATAAATTTCAGCATTTACAATACTTTCACAATAATCATCACACATTGTTTTGAATCGATCATCAAGCAAATACATCTTTCTCATTGATTCAAAATATTCTGCAAATTTGACATTATATAGTTCGTCAGGTAAGGACATAGTCTTGAAGTTTAAATATTTCTCTAATGAAATCACATTTTACTCTTTTGCCATTTTTACTTTAAATTCGTTCTCAACATTCTGATAAGCATCATTACTAACATCATAAACTACTTTTGCAATTTTACCGCCAGTAAAATCGAATTTAGCTTTATATTGTTTACTTACCGGATCACCGCTGTCACGACCAACACATAAACCTTCTCCCGAAAGTGCATAATGTCCTGCCTGGGTACGAAAAGGCTTTTCCTCTACTATTTTGTCATCTAAATACAACCTCATCTTTCCTAAGGTCTCATTTTTATCACTCATTTTTTCTTTTACAAATTCAACACCTACAATGTGTTTTCCATTAGAAGGAATTGAAGTGCCTAAAACCTGTTCTGGGGCTAGACCGAGGAAATTATAGACATAAGTCAGTTTCCCGTCTTTTGCAAACAAACTGTAACCTCCAAAACGTGATCCCTGAGATACTATAACGCCTTTTGAATCTTTTGTAAAATCTACTTCGGCCAGAATCTTAAAAGAACGGCCCAATGTCGGCGCAGCAGAAGCCTCTGGTATTTCTGTCGTTCCCGGATAATAGATAAAACGGCCATCGGCGGGAATTTCTTTGTGATATTCCATAGCATGGAATTCATTTACTGAAACATCATTCAGTGGCAGCACATTATATTTTAAAGCTTCCTGCATCCAAACTTCTTTTAGTTCTTTTACTTTATCAGGATATTTGGAGGCAAGATCTGTTGATTCGGAGCGATCTGCATCTACATTGTACAATTCCCATTGATCTTTATCAAAATTTCCAATATTCACAGGTAAAGCCCCATGAACAGCTGTAGCTTTCCAGCCTTCTTTCCAGATTCCTCTCGTACCTACCATTTCGTAATATTGTACTTTTTTAGCCGTGGGTGCTTTGGCGTTATTAAAACTGCTTCTCATAGAAACTCCTGCAAGAGGACTCTGCTTCACACCATCCACTACATCCGGCATGGTCAGACCGCAGGCATCTAAAATGGTAGGCACAATATCAGTACAGTGGTAATACTGGCTTCTTAATTCACCTTTTGCTTTTATTCCTTTTGGCCAGCAGATTACAAGAGGATCAGCAGTTCCTCCGCTGTAGCCAGAATATCTTTTAAACATTTTAAATGGTGTCGAAAAAGCAGCTGCCCATCCTGTTGGATAATGGTTATAAGTATCTTCTGAACCCAGTTTATCAATCATGCTTAAATTAACACTCATGTCATCCGGATAGGCATTAAAGAAATTATTCTCGTTTACCGAGCCATTTGGTGAACCTTCTGCAGAAGCACCATTATCAGCACAATACATAATCAAAGTGTTATCAAACTGACCTGAATCTTTTAGATATTTAATTACACGCCCTACTTCAGCATCTGTAAATTCTGAATAAGCCGCATATACTTCGGCCATACGGCTGAACAATTTTTTTTCATCGGCAGTAAGACTGTTCCATGGTTTTACAGAATCTCCTTCAGAAAACTTCCCTTTTGGCATAGGGTTTAAAGGTGTCATTTTTGTTCCTTTTGGCAGAATTCCTTTATCGATCATACGTTTTAAAACCCAGTCTCTGTAAGCTTCATAACCATCGTCAAATTTCCCTTTGTATTTCGCAATATAATCGGCTGGTGCATGATGCGGTGCATGATTTGCTCCCGGATTATACCACATAAACCAAGGCTTATCTGGTTTTGATTGTTTTGAATCCTGAATATACGCAATTGCTTTATCGGCCAAATCTTTGCTTAAATGATAACCATTTTCTGGTTGAGAAGGCTGTTCTATAAAATGATTGTCTTCTATAAGACTTGGGTACCACTGGTTAGTTTCTCCTCCAATAAATCCGTAAAAACGATCAAATCCAAGTCCAAGAGGCCAGCGTTCTTTAGAAGAAGCCATATCAAGTGCATCTACAGGAACATTATGGTTTTTCCCAATCCAAAAAGTCGACCATCCGGCTTCTCGCAATACAGTAGCAAGCGTAGCATTTTCTTTTGGGATATGCCCGCTGTAGCCCGGAAATCCAACCGCAGATTCTGATATAGAACCAAATCCGTTTTGATGATGATTACGCCCTGTTAAAAGTGTAGAACGTGTAGGAGAACATACTGATGTAGTATGCCATTGAGTATACGTTAATCCGTTTTTTGCCAGTTCATCCATAGTGGGCATATTGATACGACCACCGTAAGGTGACCATGCGGCAAAACCGGTATCATCATATAAAATAATAAGTACGTTTGGGGCATCTTTTGGTGCTTTTGTCTCCAGAAACGCCGGCCAGTCGCCTTTTGAATCGCGAATATCGAGTTTAATATCACCGCCAAATTTCTTTTCTTCCTGTTTCTTAGGAGGATTCTGCGCCATTAAAACAGAACAGAACAAAAATATCAAAAGTTTTAATAATTGTTTCATGATGATATGGGGTTAAAATGTTACTTTACTTCTTCAAAATCTCCAGGTTTCCAACTTCCATTAAAAGCGGATGCTTCTGGTCCATAAATTCGGAAATAAGCAAACCAGCCCACATTTGGAATTGTTTTAATCCATTGACCTTCTTTTCCGGCAGGAGCTTTTGGTCCAAAATATAAGTCAACCGTTTTACCGCCTATTTTATCTTTTAGTTCAAATAAAGAACGAAGCGCGGCTTTATTTTGATCTGTTATCACCTGACTTCTCGTTTTGGCATCATAAATCGTAACCGACCAGAATAATTTAGCAGGAACAGGTGTAGGTATTGTTAACTTATATGTTTTGCTTCCGTCAACATATTTCCCTGTATTATCCTTAAGTCCAAGCCAGTATAAAGATCCTCCGCCTTCTTTTCTTCTAAACATAGACGGCGAAGCGCCAATTGCCTGATAAAACCAGGTTTCCCTGCCATCAAGATCTACATAATCTGGAGTATTAAAATCGCCGTCTTCAAATCGAAGTGCCACCCATTCCCATTGGCGGTCTTTCCAAACCACACGGTCTTCGCGACGATCTGCAAACGATTGTACACGCATTTGTGCATTGGCAATTTTAGCGGCTTTTTCTAATATTGCTTTCATACGCGCATCGGGGCTGAATGATTTTCCTTTTTTAATACCTAACACAGCCAGTTCTCCATAATAGTTTCTATAACCTTCAAAAACTGGTTCTCGCTGGATAACATCATTTAAATTTTCCCAGTATTTTATATTATTTTCCCAGCCAAGAGGTGTTGTATTTTGTGGTTTGTTAGTAAGATCCAGCCAGTCTGGCTCTTTCCAGTTTGCCGGTTTATTTAACGGATATACTTTAACGGTTTTAATACGTGTTATAGCCGCATTTACATCACCGCCAACAGGAAGCGAACGTATACCTACAGTTAAATTATTGGATGAAGATTTCCAGACATGATAACCCGAAGCAGGAACAACACCCTTATAATCAGGAGGTAATAGCAGATGTTTACCACCATTGCCCGCATCAGGTCCCGGAATTCCCATATCAGCTACCCAGCGTTGATTTACATCCATTGCCACAACAATAAGCGGTCCTTTTGGGATATCTATAACCATAGGCCCATCTGATAAATCAATAGGAATTGGTCCGTAAGGCGTGTCTGAATTAAGGGTAAAACCAATTTGCCCCGGTTTGGTATCTAAAGTTCCAAATGATTTGTTTGGAGTAATTTTAATGCTGTCATTCCCTTTAACCAGACCTTCGCCGGAAACCGTTGGATAGAAAAATTTATAAGCCTGTATTGCTCGTGTTAAATCGGCATCATCATAAGCTTTTTTTATGGTTGCTTCGGTTGGATAACCGCCTGTAAATTCATAATCCGAAGTTAAATCTACAGAACTGTCGGTACTTTTTGTAACTTCTGTTTCTTTTTTACAGCTGGTCAAAGCCAAAAAAATCAAACAAATATAAACTGATATTTTTTTCATGTAAATTGATTTTAAATAATTAAACTTCAAAACATTATCAAAGTTATCACCACCTGTCAGTTTAAATTACTTTTGAAACCTGAATTAGGTTTCATATTATAATTTGAAACAAAGTTTTATTGTCATTTTAGTTTCAAAAGTATCTTTTCGTATCTTGTAGTAACGCAAAATAATTATTCCTAAAGGCAATAAATGCCCCATTTAGCTGTTTTTATTACCAAGAGTTGATGTGCTAATTAACAGCACATTTATATGATAAATAAAAAATAAAGTATGAAAAGAATATTGTTTATAATTATAATTGCCGCTTCCCTGCAAGTATATTCACAAGATGAGCTTAAAGGAAAATATCAGCCGGTACAGCAAAAAAATTTAGAAACTAAAGAAGTGGTTCCGCCAGAAAATAATCCAGCCGCAGAACCGCCTGCACTGGCAAAAGATCCAATTGTTTTACAAATAAATCCCGAAGAGCTATTTAAAAATAATGCTTTATATAAAAAAGAAGCCAATGTTGAAGGTATCTTTTACAGACGAAACGAATACTTAGGAGGTTTTATAACAAAGGGAGCAGTTTCTACTGTTCGTTATCGGGATGCGGCTTTTGTTGACGGCGATAAAATCAGGGTATATCTAAATGATAAAGTAATCGAACCAGAAGTTTTATTAGACGGAGAATTTAAAGGTTTTAAAATAAATCTGGTAAAAGGAATTAATAAAATTGATTTTGAAGCATTAAATGAAGGTTCTGCTTCGCCAAATACTGCCGAATTTCAGGTTTTTGATGATAAAGGAGCTGTTATAGAATCGAGCCAATGGAATGTGGGTACTGGCTATAAAGCCGTTATCATATTATACAAAGAATAAAAACTAAATTTTAATTACTGTAAAGCCTTAAAAGATCTAACAAGAGTTTGGATTTTTTAAGGTTTTTATTTTTTTGAAAAAGTTTTACTGAAACATTGTTGCATTTATAAATAAGAATTTTATATTTGCAACTCTGTGGCATTAATCAGCTGCAGGTTGATCTGAATGAAAAAGAAATTAAAATGTATTAATCTTCTGTTCCCGCTGATAGTATTGTTTGCGATACTATTTCCGGTTATACATTCTTATGAACACATCCATAATCACAATTCAAATTCTAAAAAAACAGAGCTGCATCATACAGCAAAAACTGAATTTAAAATTAAAAAGCATTCAGAAGAATGTGCTATCTGTCATTTTAAATTCAGCCCTGTTACCACTTTTAGTTTTGAACCCTTTATTTTTTACAAAAACAGCAGCATAACTTCATTTGTTGTTTTCTATTCTAAATCTTATTCTAGTTTTTTTAAAGGTGCGTTGTTTTCACTTCGGGCGCCTCCCGGAATTTAAGCAGAAATAGTCATTCCTAAAAGGAAAGAATTACGTTTTGCTTAGTATTTAAATCTAAAATTATAGGGATCAGTAGTGTTGTGTTATAAACTAACAGGCACAATTTTGATTGTCTTTAATACTTCCAGAAATTCTGAGCAGAATCAGTAACATGCCACAAAACTTATTCAGTAAAAAAACGACATTCTTAAATAGAATTTCATCTTTTTTTGACTGACGCAATGACTTTTTCTCACTTCAAAAAACATGCTTTTGTAAACTGATACAATTCAATTTTGTATTTGGATTCTCTCAGCGCTTCTGCATCTGAGAAGGAATTACTATGTCTAATTCTAAAATCCGGACAAAAGCTGTTATCGCCAAGTAATCCCAAAATAATTTATATGAAAAATGTCAAAATCAAATGGAGCAGAATAACAACTGCAAAAAAAATTGCCGCTTTAGTTCTCGGCTTTCTGGTATTTACAGCCTGCAGCAGTGACAATGATTCTGTTGATACAGAATATCCTGTAATTGATATTTCGGCTTCAAACGCATTTCCTATCCAATGCAGTCAAATGAATCGAGGACAGAAAATTACTTTTCGTGCCGCATTCAGCGACAATGCCGCATTAGGATCGTACAGTGTTGATATTCATCACAATTTCGATCATCATACGCACAGTACCGAAGTATCAGACTGCGAAACAGATCCGGTAAAAAAACCTGTAAAACCATTGCTTTACATTAATTCGGTTACCATTCCCGAAGGTTTAAAAAAATACGAAGCAGTTCAGGAAATCACTATTCCGGAAGATATTGATCCGGGAGATTATCATTTTATGATTCGTTTGACTGATAAAGAAGGCTGGCAGACTATTAAAGGCTTAAGTATTAAAATTTTATAAAACCGCTTAATGATTGAAAATAAATCAAACAGCATATTGATTTTTCTGTTATTCTGCTTTGCTTTTTTGACAAAAGTCCAATCTCAGAACACCAATTCGGAAATAAAGGAACTTGAAGAAGTAGTGATTAAAGACCAGTCAGAAAAACGTGCCAAGAAAGAAGCATCATTAAATACAGAAACAGTAAACAGCACTTTTATTCAGCGGAATCTCGGCGGAAGCCTGATGCAGTCCTTACAGCGAATTCCTGGAGTTAAAACCATTTCGATAGGTTCAGGAGGTTCAAAGCCGCTGATTCGCGGATTGAGTTTTAATCAGGTTATTGTAGTCGAAAACGGCATTAAACATGAAGGCCAGCAATGGGGCGCAGATCACGGGCTTGAAATCGATCAATATGCTGTTAATCGGGTGGAAATTATAAAAGGTCCTTCATCCTTTATTTATGGTTCTGATGCTATTGGCGGTGCAGTTAATATCAAACCTGTGCCTTTTCCTAAAAAAAATACTTTGGGCGGTAATGTAGATTTTACTGCTAAAAGTAATAATGAACAAATTGGAAGTTCGCTGAATTTGTTTGGACGAAATGAAAACTGGTTTTTCGATACCAGAATTACTTCACAGGATTATGGTGATTACAGGGTTCCGGCTGATAAGGTTCAGGTTTACAATTATACAGTGCCTTTATACAAAAATCATTTGCGCAATACTGCAGGACGTGAACTGGATTTGCATGCCAGTACAGGATTTGTGGGCGAAAAGTTTAAATCGGTTTTGTATTTCAGTAATATACATACCAAAAGCGGCTTTTTTGCGAATGCACACGGACTTGAACCTCGTAATGTGAATCTTGAACTTCATGATAAATCGAGTCGTGATATTTTGATGCCTTTTCAGGAAGTTAATCATACTAAAATCAGTAATACAACTTCATTTGAAATAGGAAATCATCTGCTGCAGACACAATTGGGTTTTCAAAAGAATTTCCGCAGAGAATGGAGTCATTATGTAAATCATGGTTATATGCCGCCAATTTATCCAGCAGATATGTATGCACCGCAGGATTTGGAAAGACAATACGACAAAGATGTTTTTTCGGTTTCTGTAAAAGATGAGTTTTCTGTTGGCAGACATCAATTTACAGTTGGCTTAAACGGAGAAAAACAGCAGAATGAAATTAACGGCTGGAGTTTTTTAATTCCCGCTTTTAATCAGCTGAATACAGGATTGTATGGCTATGATAAAATACAGCTGAATGATTTATGGATACTGCACGGAGCCATGAGAATGGATTATGGCCAAATCGAAATGAAACAATATTCAGACTGGTTTAAAAGTGATGTGACTCAAAACGGGCAGACAACTCAGGAATATTTAAAACGGTCTGAAGATTTAAACAAAACATTTAAAAGTTTTACATGGTCAGCAGGGATAAATTACAATCCGGGTAAAGTTTCATTTAAAGCTAATGCAGGAACGAGTTTTAGAATGCCCATTGCAAAAGAATTAGCTTCTAATGGCGTCAATTACCATTATTTCCGATTTGAAAAAGGAAATCCAAATCTTGATGCCGAGCGTTCGTATCAATTGGATCTTGGTATCGACTGGCAGGAAAGCAAATGGTCTGTGCAGCTGAGTCCGTTTTTTAATTATTTCCCAAATTTCATTTACCTAAACCCAACCTCACAACATGATATTCATTATGGAGCAGGAAATCAGGTTTTTGAATATCAGCAGAGTAAAGTTATGCGTTACGGAAGCGAGTTACAGATACATTATCAGTTTCTAAAAAATCTAAGCGGTGAGATTTTGGCCGAATATCTTTATTCTGAACAATTATCGGGCAGTAAAAAAGGATATACGCTTCCATTCTCTCCTCCTGCTTCGGTTTTATTTGGCATCAATTATAATCCCGAAATCAGGAATTTAAGAGAAACTTATTTTTCGCTGGATTATCGTTTTACGGCTCAGCAAAATCAGATTGTACCGCCCGAAAAAAAAACAGAAAGCAGTCATGTTTTCAACCTGGCATTAGGAACAAAATTACAAGCCGGAAAACAAGATTTTGCGGTCTCGCTTCAGCTGCAGAATTTATTTAATACAAGATACCTGAATCATACAAGCTTTTACAGACTTATAGAACTTCCGGAAATGGGCAGAAATATTATTCTTTCTGTAAAAGTTCCTTTTTTAATTCATCAATAAAACAACAAATTTTTAATACCTCAAAACCATGAAAAAAGTACAATCATTTTTTTTATTCCTATTGACAGCTTCTGTCTTTACTGCCTGCAGCAATGACGATGATAACGAAGTCTTAAAACCAACTGCCAAAAATATTGAAATTGGAACGGCAGATAATAAACAAGCTTTAATTGGTCGTGATTTTCATTTTAATGCCGATGTCACTGCCGGAAACAAAATTGCCAATGTACAATTAAAAATACTACCTAAAACCGGTGAAACTTATTCTAAAGACTGGAAACTCGAATTTACCTGGCCGGAATACATTGGAACAAAAAACACCAATGTTCATAAACACTTTACTATTCCCGCTGATGCTGCCGAAGGTAAATTTGATTTCTTATTTATTGTAACCGACGAAAACGGAACGGCGCTCGAAATTAAAGAGACCATTACTATTACAGATCCGGCTAATATGCCGGTTGATCCTGTTATTGGCCGTGATATGCTTTCGCGAAATGATGATCTGATTTATTACATGGAAACCTGGGTTGAACCTCAGTTAATCTATAAGAAGAATGATAAACTAACGGCTCATGCACAAATCAGCCAGATTATGGGCAACGGAATACTCTATTCTGTTTTGATTAAAAAAAGCCTTAATTATCACCCTGAAAGCATTGACAATCTGGATCTGAAAAAAGTAATCATTATTTCAAAAGTAGAGCATAAAGATCTTGGGCCTGCGTCAAAGATTACAACACTTCAAAAAATAAATGATGTCTATGGCGGCGAAAGTATTGTTCTTGGTGCTGATAAAGACAATGAAGGAAATGCTATAACTGCTGAAAAGGCCTGGGAATCTGGTCAATATAACTGGGTTGTACTTTACAAAAATACTTCTTACAGCATGAGCGTCTATAAATCGATGCCTATTACAATAAACTTTTAAAATCAAGTAAATATTAACCCTAAATACATTTTAACGATGACTAAAACTTATTTCAAACTGATTTTCTTATTTGCTTTATCGCTTGTTGCCGTTTCCTGCAGCAATGATGACGATACCACGCCAGAAACTCCTGATGAAGCATTAACGGAATTTAAATATCTGAGAATTTTACTTTCTGATGAGAAAACTACACAGCTTACGCTTGTAAATCCGGTTGATGCCACATCTTCTTTCTTTAATGCTAAATTTGCAAAATCTTCACTTTATACAACTGAATCCGGACGATATGCAGGAATTGTTCACAGACTGGATAATACGGTAGAAACGTTTGACAGCGGATTTGAAAGCCACGGCGATCATGTTGATGTTGACGGACAACCAAAATTTGGTGCTTTAACTGGACAATCGGCTCTTCCAACGCATTTTAAAAGTAAAATTGGTGAAATCCTGACTTTTAATGACGGTGACGGAACTTTATCTGTTGCAAAAGAAAAGGATGTAAATACTGCCGGAGCGCAATTCAAAACCATCAACGCCGGACTTTTGGCACATCATGGTGCTATGGCCGCTTTTGGAAACGGAACGTATGCTATTACAGTAAAAGATAATTCGGTTACAGGAACACTTCCTGAAAAAGTAAAAATTATCGATAATACAGGTAAAACTTTATTTGAGCCGACTCTTGCTACAAAAGGAATTCACGGAAATGCTTCTGATGGAACTTATGCCGTTTTTGGTTCTGCAAGCGGTGTTTTAGTTGTAGAAAATAATGGAAAACAAAAACTGATTGCTTTTCCAGAAGATTTTGGAACAGCTTGGTTTGGAACTATTTTAGAAACAGATTATAACGGAAAATTTGTTGGTTTTACTGCCGCAAAAGGTGCTTATTTGATTGATGTTGTAAACGGAACTATAAAACCTATTATCCAAAATACAACAATTATGCAGTGTAAAGTAAGCTACAACCATAAAAAATTAGGTGTTTTACTGCATTCAGGTGAATTTAAGTTGTTTAACCTAAACAGTCTGCAGGTTGAAAAAGAAGCTAAAATTATTGGTGAAACTGCAAACGATGCAGCATTAAAACCTCAAATACAGCTAACAGAGAACTTTGCTTACATTACTTCGCCATCAACAGGAGAATTGTTACAATTGAGTTTTGAAAAAATGTCAATTGTAAATAAAATCAAAGTTTCTAACACACCTTATATGATTACAATTCTGGGGTTTGAAAATAGTGAAAGCCATTAAAAATAAGGCTTAAGCTATTGGAAAAGCGTGCTTAACGGCACGCTTTTTTTGGTTTAAAATATCCTAAAAGTAAAAAAGCTTTAAAAATATTTGTTTTTATGACCAATCGGTCATATATTTGCAGTGTAAAATTCAGCTATCATGGCAAAAGGTGAAGAAACCAGACAGTTTATTATAGAAAAAGCGGCTCCTATTTTTAACACAAAAGGAATTGCGGCTACTTCTATGAGCGACATTATGGAGGCAACCAAATTGTCTAAAGGAAGCATGTATGTTCATTTTGAAAATAAAGAAGTATTGGCCTGCGCTGCTGTCGATCATAATATGAAAATATTAAGCTCTAAACTTCAAAATGCCTTAAGTGGAAGCTCAACATCTAAAGAAGCTTTATTTGCTTATATCGATTTTTTCAGCAACCCTACTCACCCACCCGTTATTGGCGGCTGTCCTTTATTGAATTTCGGAACTGAGGCTGATGATACTAACCCAATCGTAAAAGAAAAAGTTAACAGCGCTATTAAACAAGGACAACAATTATTATCCGGCATTATAGAAAAAGGAATTGCCAATAAAGAATTCAAAACAGATTTAAACCCCGCAGAATTTGCCACTGCAATGTTTGCAATGCTAGAAGGCGGTCATTTAATGGCCAGAGTTTCTGGCAGTAATGATAAAATGAAAATCGTAGCCAAAACGCTTAAAAATTTAATTGAACAAAACAGCATCTAATTTTTTTTATTAAAAAAATGACCGATCAGTCATTTTTAAACAACAATCGTAAACAACTAACAATAAACATTAATTAACAACAATAGAAACATCATGTCAAAAACAATTTTAATTACAGGAGCATCAAAAGGTTTTGGAAAAACCTGGGCAGAAGCATTTTTAGCAAAAGGATATAACGTTGCAGCTACAGCCCGTAACGTAGATACCTTAAATGATTTAAAAGAAAAATACGGTCAATCGGTTTTAACTTTAAAACTGGATGTAGACAATCGCGAAGAATCATTATCAGTTGTCGAAAAAGTGCAAAACCATTTTGGAAGTATCGATATTTTAATCAACAATGCCGGTTATGCCTTAACCGGAGCAATTGAAGAAGCAACTCCATATGAAGCCAGAGCGCAGTTTGAAACTAATTTCTTTGGAACTTTATGGCTTACTCAAGCTGTTTTACCTATTATGAGAAATCAAAAAAGCGGACACATTATTCAGGTTTCTTCAATTTTAGGTTTAGCAGCTTTACCAACCATGGGACTTTACAACGCTTCAAAATTTGCTATTGAAGGTTTAAGCGAAACTCTGGCTGCAGAAGTAAAACAATTTGGAATCAATGTTACGCTGGTTGAACCAAACGGATATGCATCGAATATCTGGCATACCGGAATAAGCAGCAAAAGCAACCCGGTTTATGATGGTCTTAAAAAAGCATTTTCAGAATCAGAAAATGATTTCGGAATTGTTGAAGCAACTGCTCCGGCAATCGTAAAACTAGTTGAAAGTGAAAATCCTCCATTACGCTTATTTTTAGGAAGAGTAGCTCTGCCTTTTGTAAAACACAGCTATGAACAAAAATTAAAAGTTTGGGAAGAATGGAATGATGTTTCTGTAGAAGCTCACGGATAATTAATCTATAAATATTTCATCCCGAAAGGTTTATTCATCTAAATAAAAAAGGCTTTCTGAAAATAATTTTCAGAAAGCCTTTTTTGCCTTTTTAATCTTTATTTAAGATTTAAGAGAATCCATATCAATTACAAAACGATATCTTACATCGCTTTTCAGCATTCTTTCATACGCTTCGTTGATTTCCTGCATTTTAATAATTTCAATTTCTGAAACGATGTTATGTTCACCGCAAAAATCAAGCATTTCTTGTGTTTCTGCAATACCTCCAATTACAGAACCAGCAACAGATTTTCTTCCCATAATCATTGGCACTGAATTTAAAATTGGTTCTAAACCCCCTAAGTAACCAACTAATACAAGAGTTCCGTTGATGTTTAAAGTAGAAACATACGGATTTACATCATGTACATAAGGAACTGTATCAATAATAAGATCATATCTTCCGTGTACTGATTTCATCTGCTGGTCATCTGTAGAAATAATTACAGAATCGGCACCCAAATCGATTGCATCTTGTATTTTATCCGGAGTTCTTGAAAACAAAGTTACTTCGGCACCTAAACCTTTTGCAAGTTTAATTGCCATGTGTCCAAGTCCGCCTAAGCCGACAACAGCAACTTTACTTCCTTTTCCAACTTTCCAGTGTCTTAAAGGTGACCAGGTTGTAATTCCTGCACAAAGTAAAGGAGCAACAGCTGCTAAATTTAAATTTGAAGGTACTTTTAAAACAAAATGCTCATCAACTACCACTTTCTCAGAATAACCGCCAAAAGTATGTCCGCCAATATTTTTATCCTTACCATTGTAAGTTCCTGTAAATCCGTTTAAACAATATTGTTCCAAATCTTGTTTACAGCTTTCGCAGGTATGACAAGAATCAACCATACAGCCCACTCCTGCTAAATCACCGACTTTAAGTTTCGTAACTTCATTTCCCACTTTTGTTACCCTTCCTACAATTTCATGCCCCGGAACTGCTGGATATTGGCTCCCTCCCCAGTCATTTCTGGCTGTATGCAAATCAGAATGACATACACCACAGTATAAAATTTCGATCTCAACATCTTTTGCTAAAACCTCTCTGCGTGCAATTGTCATTTCTTCCAGCAATGCGTCTGCTGCTTTTGTACCAAATGCTTTTGTGTTACTTGTATTCATATTTTTTAGATTATTAAGTTGTAAAATTAAAACAGCTTCTTGCCTAAAAATAACAGAAAAGAAACATTTACTTATGAAATTCAAACAATTTTAAAACATTATCAGAGGGGCAAAATCGACAAAAGCTAAACTATAGAGAGAAGTTTAAGGTAAATAATATACCTGCAATAGAATCATTTAATTCGATTTTATATTTTGTCTTCTATCAAATTTAATAACTTTATCCTGAATAATAAGAATTTTATTATTTTAAAAAACGAATCATACCCTAAAATGGATATTTCTCTAATTCTCGACCATATATATCAGTTACCAGAGCAGTCAAAAAAAGATTTATTACTGACAATCAATTTAATAAGTCGTCCAAAAGGTAATATAATACTAAAAGCAGGCAAAGTTGAATCCAGCATTTATTTTATTAAAAAAGGAATTGTAAGGGCGTATATTGATGACGATAATAATGATGTTACTTTTTGGTTTGGTAAAGAAGGAGAAACCATTATCTCGATGAAAAGTTATGTCGAAAACCAAAATGGTTATGAAAACATAGAACTTCTGGAAGAATGCGAATTGTATGAATTAAAAACAGCCGATTTAGAACGATTGTTTAATTCTGACATTCACATTGCCAACTGGGGTAGAAAATTTGCCGAAAAAGAACTTATAAAAACCGAAGAAAGATTGATATCCAAGCTTTTTAAAAATGCTTCTGAACGTTATTTAGATCTTTTAAAAAACAATCCTGAACTTATTAAAAGAATTCAGTTAGGACATATTGCTTCTTATCTGGGCATAACACAAGTCAGCTTAAGCAGAATACGGGCTGAATTAAAATAAAATACTTTTTTATCATTTGTTAAATTTTTTCTGAATTGAGAGAAGGAACTTTGTACCATAAATTTTAACTATATGAACTGGATTATTTTAATTATTGCAGGCCTTTTTGAAGTAGCCTTTGCAACTTGCCTTGGAAAAGCAAAAGAAACCGCAGGAATGGAAATGTATTATTGGTATATTGGTTTCTTTGCCTCTTTAACAATAAGTATGCTGCTGCTGATAAAAGCTACCGAAACGCTCCCAATGGGAACTGCATACGCCGTATGGACAGGAATTGGTGCGGTTGGAACTGTGTTAATGGGAATATTTGTTTTTAAAGAACCGGCAACTTTCTGGAGATTGTTTTTCCTTGTAACCTTAGTAAGTTCTATCGTTGGGCTTAAAGCGGTTTCTCATTAATAGAAATAACAATACTATTTAAAAAAGCAGATTAGAAAAAGTAATCTGCTTTTTTTTTGCCAAACTATTCATTAATGCATTTCATGCATTACTTGATAAAAAATAAGCATTTTATATCATTAATCTCTGTCTTATCTTTGTCAAAAATGTAAACTTAGAATATGACCTTAAATTATTGTATTAAATCTTTTGATGAATTAACCAATAACGAATTATATAATCTGCTTCGTTTAAGAAGCGAGATTTTCGTGGTAGAACAAAACTGTGCTTATCTTGACTTAGATAATAAAGACCAGAAAAGTTTTCATTTGCTGTATTATGTAAATAACGAATTTGCCGGAAGCACACGGCTGGTTCCGGCTGGTTTGTCTTTTAAGGAAATCTCTATAGGCAGAGTTGTTATTGCCGGTTCTCACCGCGGATTAGGATTAGGAGTAAAACTAATGGAAGCTGCAATAGAAGGCTGTCAGCAAAAATTTGGAAATGGTCCTATTAGAATTGGTGCACAGTATCATTTATCAAAATTTTATCAGTCATTAGGATTTGTTGAGCAGGGAGAACAATATGATGAAGACGGAATTCCGCATATTGAAATGCTGAGAGCTTAAATACAAGTTTAAGGAACAACCAGTTTTAAAACATTGGCCAAAACCGGATTATGATCTTCGGCTCTCCAATTGATATAAAGATCGGTTTCTAACGGAAGTTTGATAAATCTGATTCCTGAAATTTCATGAAAAACATACGAATCCGGTAATATCGCTATACCAAGTCCTTTTCGAACTAATGCAATTATAGCCGAACCAAATTCAGAATGAAGATAAACTTCGGGCGCATTTTCAAAAGAGTTAAACAATCTTTGTATTAAATCGCTGTAACTGCTTCCTTCGTCTGTAGTAGGCAGGATAAATTTTTGATTTGCCAATGATTCTTTCGTAAGATCTTCGGGCTTTTGATAAGGATGATTTTCAGGAACTACAATCGCCAGGTTATCAGTATAGATTTTTTCTGATTTTATATCTCTGGCGTGGTTAATATCTCTTGTAATCGCCAGATCAATTTTATAATTGCGGAGAAATTCCTGCTGGTTTTCATACAAAACCTGAACCAGTTTGATTTTTAATTTGGGAAACGCATCAGAAATACGCGATAAAATATCGGGCATAATAGAAGCCGAAATAGAATCCGGATGAGAAATGGTAAGTGTACCGCTTTCGCCTAAATGAATCTGACGCGCCGATTGATGTATATACTCCAGTTTACTGAGTTCTACTTCCCATTTTTCCTGAAGAAATCTGCCGGCCGACGTAAGCTTGACATTTCGCTTATTACGTTCAAAAAGCTGAACACCAAGCTGGTTTTCAAGAGACTGAATCTGACGGCTTAGAGCCGATTGTGTAATATTCATTTTTCCGGCAGTATTCCAGAAATGAAGTTCGCGGGCCAGAGCCAGAAAATATTTAATCTGCTGTAAATCCATTGATGCAATTTACGCATTTATAAAAACAAAAAACAGATTTTAATGCATTAATAATAAAAAACATGAACACAATAAAAGTCCGCAAAGCGCTGATTAGTGATGCTGAAAAACTTCAAACCATTGGAAGAATAACTTTTTCTGAAACATTTTCGGATGTAAATTCAGAAGAAAATATGATTAAATATCTGGATGAAAGTTTTAATCTGGAAAAAATCGCTTCTGAACTCAACAATAAAGATTCACACTTTTATTTAGCAGAATTAGACGGAGAAGTAATTGGCTATTTAAAATTAAATACCGGAGAAGCTCAAACCGAATTGAAAGAAAAAAATGTGCTCGAAATAGAACGAATTTATGTTTTAAAGGAATTTCACGGTAAAAAAATAGCTCAGGAACTTTACAATCAGGCTTTAAAAAAAGCCGAAGAAATAAAGGTACATTATATCTGGCTTGGTGTCTGGGAAAAGAATTTCAGGGCAGTAAGTTTTTATACCAAAAATGGTTTTGTACAATTTGATACCCATATTTTCAGACTGGGCGATGACGAGCAAACCGATTTAATGATGAAGAAAATTTTAATCAATGAATAAAAGGCAGATTTTACTGGTTTTACTTATCATTGGCACTGCCTTTTGGGGCATATCGTATTCTATTACGAAAATGGCAATTGGAAATTATTCGCCATCCACTTTTTTATTTTATCGCTTTTTAATGGCTGTAATGGTTCTAACTGTGATTTTCTGGAAATATGTTAGAAATACCAATTTAGAATCTATTAAAACCGGTGCAGTTTTGGCCGTTCCTATGTTTTTAGGAATTCATTTGCAGACAGTTGGTTTAAAATATACCGATGCTTCTCAATGTTCTTTTATAGCCGGATTATGTGTTATTATAATTCCGTTTATAAAACTTACCGTTTATAAAACCAGTCCGCCTTTAAAAATCTGGATGGCCGCTTTAACAGCATTATCCGGATTATTTATTATCGCTGTAAAAGATAAATTCACCATAAACCTGGGAGATCTATATACAATTGCCGGAGCCTTTGCTTTTGCAGTTTATTTAATTTCTGTAGAAAAACATTCAGCTGCAAAAAACCTTTTAACGTCAATTGTACCCATGTTTGCATTTTGTGCTTTATTTACTTTCATTTTGGCACTTACAGATCAAAACGCAGATTGGTTTCCAGAAAGAAATACATTTTGGCTTGGTGTTATTTATTGCGCTTTATTTTCTACGGCCTATATGTACACCATTTCAAATATATCACAACGCTATTTATCAGCAGAAAGAGTGGCGGTAATTTATTTATTCGAACCCATTTTTGGCGCCATAGCCGCATTCTTTATTCTTGGCGAAAATCTTTCGCTTCGATTGCTTTTGGGAGGCAGTCTTATTTTTGCTGCGACTCTTATTTCCGAAGTAAACCTTAAAAACTCCAATTACAAATTAGGGAGTAAAAAAACCTCTTAATCCAATTCTTACATACTGATAATTATATAATTACAACTTTTAATAGTATAAGCACAATAAGCTTTTCTGAAATAACTTTGATATACAGTTCAATTTAATTTCACAAAAGCTTTTATGGTTATATATATCATTATACAATTACTGCTGGTTTCTATTGCCGCAACTTCAGCCATGACTTGGTTTAGTTACGCTATGTCAAAAAACTTTAGGGAATTGTATAAAGAGCCTGTATTACTTGCTTTTGTTTTAGAGAAATTAAAACTGAATCTTACAGAACAATCAAAAAAAACTTGGGGCTGGTTACTGCATTATATAATCGGTTTTTTGTTTGTTCTTGGGTATCACATTATTTGGGTAAAGGACATATTACCAATTTCTCCGTTAAGTGCTCTCCTACTAGGAGTAATAAGCGGTGTGATTGGTATTATCAGCTGGGTATTTATGTTTAAAATAACCCATCATCAACCCCCAATTGACTTTAAAGGTTATTATATTCAGCTGTTCTTTGCTCATATAATTTTTGCTATTGCCGCAACAGTTCTCTACTCTATTACAATGACAATTTTAATACTAACAAATGCCTATGTCACTGTCTAAATACAACGAAAAGAGAGATTTTAAGCAAACACGCGAGCCAAAAGGAAAGGTTGAAAAATCGGCCAGTGAATTGATTTTTGTCGTTCAAAAACACGCTGCATCGCATTTGCATTATGATTTTAGACTGGAAATGAACGGTGTTCTCAAAAGCTGGGCAGTTCCAAAAGGTCCTTCAATGGATCCCGAAGTAAAACGCCTCGCTATGATGGTTGAAGATCATCCTTACAGTTATAAAGATTTTGAAGGAACAATTCCGGCCGGAAACTATGGTGCCGGAAATGTAATTGTATGGGATAACGGTACGTATACTTCTGATGAAAAAACAGCTTCTGATGAAAAACAGCTTTTAGCCGATCTTAAAAAAGGCCGTCTGAGTTTTATCTTAAAAGGAAAAAAACTGAAAGGTGAATTTTCATTGGTAAAACTTCATGGAAAACAGGAAAATGCCTGGCTTTTAATCAAAAAACAGGATAAATATGCTTCAGAATCAGATATATTAGAAAAAGACAAATCGGTTATTTCTAAAAGAAGTCTGGAAGAACTGGAGAAAAAATCAGATAAGATGACCGCCAAATCTGAAGAGAAAGAAACCAAACTAAAAGCCATAAAAAAAAAGCCTAAAGCAAAAACTGTAAAAGCCGAATTCATTAAACCCATGCTTGCCAATACTACAGAAAAACCTTTTGATAACGAAGAATGGATTTTTGAAAATAAATACGACGGTTACCGCACGATTGCTGTTGTTAACTCTGATAAAACAGCATTATTCAGCAGAAATAAAATTTCTTTTGATATCAATTTTAAACCCATTGCAGACGAATTAAAAAAAATAGATCATACCGTAGTTCTCGATGGCGAAATTGTAGTGGAAAATGAATCTGGACGAGCAGATTTTCAACTGCTTCAAAACTATTTAAAAACCGGAATTGGAAATTTAAAATATTATGTTTTTGATTTACTCAATTTAGACGGAAATGAGGTGACGGAATTGTCTCTCCTCGATCGAAAAGAACTGCTTAAAATTTTATTTAATAAATATTCTTTTTCGAATATTTTCTATTCTGAACATACAATTGGAAATGGAATTGAGCAATTTGAAAAAGCCCGAAAAAATAACAGCGAAGGAATAATTGCCAAAAAAGCAGACAGTTCTTATACCGCTGGCGGAAGAAGCAATAACTGGCTGAAAATAAAGATTTCAAACGAAGAAGAAGCCATTATTATCGGGATTACAGAACCCAAAAATTCCCGAAAATATTTTGGCGCAATTTTGCTGGGTCAATACAACGGTAAAAATCTGCAATATATAGGGAAATGCGGTACTGGATTTACCGAAGCTGTTTTAAAAGAACTCTATACCAAATTAAAACCTCTTTTTACAGATCAGTCACCATTGCTGGAAAAAGTTCCTTTACGGGATACTATTCAATGGGTTAAACCCCAATTAGTCTGTCAGGTAAAATACTCTGAATGGACGCAGGATCATAATTTAAGGCATCCTGTTTATCTGGGATTACGAATTGACAAAAAAGCCCAAGAGGTTGTTTTTAATGGAAATGACAAAACTAAAACTATAAATCACAATCAGGAAAAAATGGAAAATTTAAAAGAACATACAACTGAAAATGATTACGATTTAAAAATTGGAAAAACGATACTGCATTTAACCAATCAAAATAAAATTTATTTCCCGCAGGACGGAATTACAAAAGGCGATATTATTCAATATTATAATGAAGCCGCACCGTTAATGCTGCCCTATTTAAAAGACCGTCCGGAATCGATGAACCGTTTTCCTAACGGAATTGATTCGCCTGGTTTTTACCAAAAAGATATTGATGTCGACAAAACTCCAAAATGGCTGAAAACCAAAAAAATCTTTTCAGAATCAAATGATGCCGATGTTAACTATCTTATTTGCAATGATAAAGAAACGCTGCTTTATATGGCAAATTTGGGCTGTATTGAAATCAATCCGTGGAATTCCACTATTAAAAATATTTCAAATCCGGATTGGCTGGTAATCGATTTAGATCCCGCGAAAGAAGATGATTTTAAATCTGTAATCGAAACGTCATTAGTAGTTAAAGAAGTTATGGATGAATTGGAAACCGAGTGTTTGTGCAAAACTTCCGGAGCTTCAGGACTGCATATTTATATACCGCTTGGCGCACAATACGACTATGATTCTATTAAAATCCTGGCCGAATTAATTGCAAAAGAAGTGCATACAAGACTGCCTGAGACCACTTCAATTGAACGAAGCATCAAGAAAAGAAAAAATAAATTGTATATCGATTTTCTTCAAAACCGAAGAGGACAAACTTTGGCTGCGCCCTACTCTGTCCGCCCGCAACCAGGCGCAACAGTTTCGACTCCGTTAGAATGGAATGAAGTAAATGAAAAACTACATCCGTCGCAGTTTACGATAAAAAATGTATTACAGCGTTTTGAGAAAAAAGGCGATTTATGGAAACCCGTTTTGTCTAAAGGCGCCAATATCAAAAAGATTATCAAGAAATTAGAGGAAAAACAAAAGGAAAATTAAAACATAAGACTAAGAAGATTTTTTCTTCTTAGTCTCTAAACTGGCTTTTAGCATTGACATTAAATCGTCGCCTTGTTTATGAACCACTTTCATTTTAGGGGCCGTTTTTTGAACTTTTCCTTTGGCTTTCTTTTTAATAATATCCAATAGTTTGGCTGTATATTCGTCTTTAAAACCTGTAATATCAAACTTTTCAGTAAGCTGGTCGATTAGTTTTTCGGCCATATCCATTTCTTTTGTTGCTTTTTTAGAAATGGGAGGCAGTTTTAATTCGTCAGTGCTTCGTATTTCCTGTTCAAATCTAATTCGGTTTAATACAATCACATTTTTGTACGGTTTTAAAATGGCAAGGCTTTCTTTGTTTCGCAAAACAAAACGCGTAACTCCTACTTTTCCGGAAGCTTGCAGTGCATCACGAAGCAGTCCGTAGGCATTCATTGCGCCTTTGTCTGGTTCTAGATAATACGGCTGTTCGTAATAAATACTTTCAATTTCTTTTTCTAAAACAAAACTTTCAATATCAATTGTTTTGGTTTTAATGGCATCTGCCGCTTCAAAATCAGAATCGTCTAAGATTACATATTTATCATTCACCATGTACCCTTTTACAATATTGGCAAAATCGACTTCTTTACCTGTATTTTCATTGACACGTTTAAACTTAATGTTTGCATTGTCTTTTTTATCCAGCATATCCATATCAAGACTGCTTTCCTGAACTGCCGAAAACATTTTTATTGGAATATTAATTAACCCAAAACTCACTGAACCTGTCCATATCGATCTCATAATTTTTTCCTTTAAATTTCACTTAAAAGTAAATCACATCAATCAATATTGCTTTATACTATCATAGGAATGTTTTATAAAATACAAACTCAAAATCAACACTCTAAACCTAACATCAGTGTAGTTTTTTCTTGAAATAAATTTGTTTTTCTATAGTGTTTTCCTGAAACTCAAATTCCTTATAGTCTAAAGCTTTTAGTGTTTTAATTAAAACTTCTTCAACAGCAAAAGCTTTTACCCAAATTAAATCGTGTTTTCGCTGCGATGCAATTTCTTCGGCACGTTTAAAAAGCACTGCTAAATCTTCTTCATTAAAATAAATAATGTCTTTTAAACAAATTGCTTTTTCTGCCTCAAGATTTTCATTGGAAAGTCTCGAAGAATCTAATTTTAAAAATGACTGCGGGTTTTCACCTTCATAAACCATCAAAATTTCAATTGAAAAATCATTCTGTATTCGAAACAGTTCTTTTTGAGAAAATCTTTCTTCTGCTGTTTGTACCGCTGCATCTTTCTGTTCAAATAAACGCTCATAAAACTGAAGTGCCTGGTTCTCCATCCAAAACACATTATCATTAATTATAACTACAAATCGTGCCGTTTTACTCATATCTTTTTTAGTATTGATGAAAAAGCAAATTTGCAGGGATTCTGGTTTTAAGAAAAGAGCAATATGACGGTTGTTTTGTGCAAAAAGGCTTTTTTTTAAAAGGTTCTAAGGGGCTGAGGATCTAAGGTACTGAGTTTTTATACTTTTTGATTTAATCTCGCAAAGTCGCAGAGTCGCAAAGACTATAGACTTACCAAACTTTAATAAGTTTTAAATTAAGAAAAAAACTTTGCGATTCTGCGACTTTGCGAGATTCTAAAAAAACTGAAAACCGGGACTGCGGCTGAAAACTAAAAAAACTACTTCCTATATTCTAAAGGTGAAATACCAGTATGATTTTTAAAAAACCTTCCAAAAGCCGATTGATTTTGAAAGTTCAATTCGTCGCTGATTTGGTTAATGGTTAAGCTTTTATTCTGCAATAAAACTTTAGCTTCCAGAATCACGACTTCATTAATCCAGTCGCTTGCGGTTTTACCGCTGTTCTTTTTAATTACTTCTGAGAGGTATTTTCGGGTTACGTTTAAGGAATCTGCATAATACTCGACTGCTCTTTGTTTTAGGAAATCTTTAAAAAGAAGTTTTTTAAAATTTTCGAATATTGGATTTTGAGTTCCTTCAGCAGAAACGGCTTCCTGAACCGAATCGAGCTCGTATATCAAAATATACAGATAACTTATTAACGTCGCCGATTGATGCTTAGAATCGCCTTCTAAAAGTTCTTTAATCAAATTGAAAATGCGCTCAAATTTAATTTTTAAACTTCCTTTCAGTTCCAGAACATTATTATTTTCGAAAAATTCATATTGTGATAAAAAGAAAACATTAGTTTGTGTTTCCAGAAAAAACTGCGGCTTAAAGAATATAATATCGATTAAAATTTCATCGCTGTTTTTGGTAAAACTTCTCGTTACTGTTGGGCCCAAAGCAATGACAGCAGGCGCATGGATTATTTTTTTATCCAAATATGTCTGCATTATAATTGAACCTTTTCTTAAAAATTCAATTGCATAGCTTTCTGCACGATAGGGTTCACTTATATAAGGATGTTCTGTGGTTTGAGTGTAGAAATAATCCTTTTTATCAGTACTTGAAAAAAGGCTTTTGTGCTGTGTTAAGGAATACGTTTGAATTTTATTTTTCAAAGTTGTCTTTTGTAATAATGATACTCAAAGATAACGAATGAAAGCGATATGAAAAGAAACAAAAATGGCGCAAAAGCGCCATTCTTAAATTTATAAGATAATCAATCATTAATAATTAACCATCAACAATTTATTTTTTATCTATTTTATAAAGTCTTCCCTGATCTGTTACGGCATATAAAGCTCCATCACCTCCTTGCGTTATATCTCTAAAACGCTGGCCTTCTCCTGACAGAAGTCTTTCTTCTCCTACTACTTTATTGTCTTTAATTACCAATCTTGCAATATGCTGGCCGCTTAAAGAACCAATGAAAAGGTTGTTTTCCCATTCCGGAACACGATTTCCTGTGTAAAAAGTCATACCGCTTGGAGAAATAACCGGATCCCAGTAATAAACCGGCTGTTCCATTCCTTCTTTCTGCTGGATAGCGTCACCAATTGGTTGTCCGCTATATTCAATTCCATAAGTAATAGTCGGCCATCCGTAATTAGAACCCGCTTTTAAACGGTTCAATTCATCACCTCCTCTTGGTCCGTGTTCACTCTGCCAGATTTCTTTCGTAACCGGGTGAATTGCTAATCCCTGCGGATTTCTATGTCCGTATGTGTACAGCTCAGGTAAAGCTCCGGCACCGCTAAAAGTTGGATTTCCAGAAGCCGGCTGTCCGTCTTTTGTAATTCTTAAAACTTTACCTAAACTTGCTGTAAGCGACTGCGCTAAAGGTCGGGTTTGTAAAACCGAACGTTCTCCAGTACTAACAATAAGATTTCCTGTCTGGTCAAAAAGAATACGTCCGCCATAATGAAGATCACTAGGATTTGCAGGACTTGAGCGGTAAATAACCGTTGCATTTTCGATTGTTTTTTCGTTAGCAGCCAGTTTTCCTTTTGCTACAGATGAAATATTTCCTCCTGTTACAGCTTCAGAAAATACCCAGTAAATCATTCTGTTTGATGCAAAATCCGGATCAAGACACAAACCTAATAAACCTCCCTGATTAGCAGGATTAACAGCCGGAAGACCTGTAATTGGTTCGCTTACTACTCCGGCAGTTGTAACAATACGTAAAGTTCCTGTTGTTTTTTGAGTTACCAAAAGACGACCGTCTGGAAGTGCTTTAACTCCCCACGGACTTGTTAGTGCACTTGTAATAATATCAGCCTTAAATTCTGTATTAGTAGTCATACCCGCAATTCTGGTTTGTCCGTTAAATGCAGGTTTATATTGAGTATTTGCAGGATTAGTTTCTACAGGATCTGTTACTGTTCCGCCTCCGTTTGCAGGAGTATCATCGTTGTTGCAGCTAAAGGCAAATAATGCACTTGAAACAATGAAAATGTACTTTAAATTTTTCATAGTAGTTATTTATTAAATTAATTTGGGTTATAAGCGTCAAATGTCTAAAATTAAAAACGGCTTATTTTATATAATTTAAGGAAAGACTTACAGAATTTTTATCAGTAAACATAAAAAAAGACCATTTTAAATAAAAACGGTCTCTTTTAGTATATAGTATTAAAAAGATATTAATCCCATTTATTGGTTTTAGAAACAGCATATTTTCCTGCTCCTGTAAAGAACAATCCAACCGAACCTAAAAGGTAAAGCATCAACAATTCGTTTGCATAACCTCCGTGTTCACTGATTGAGAAAATATCCTGAGCATGTGCTACGGCAATGGCAACCACGCAAGTTACAGCAAGAAGAACTGCGGCAATTCTGGTACGAAAACCTAATAAAATAGCAATTGGAGCTAAAACTTCTCCAATATAAACAGCATATCCAAATGCTCCCATATTGTCTACCAGAAAAGAAATTCCATGAAGAACTTTCGAAATTCCGTGAAACAACATTAAACCACCAACGCTGATTCTGATTAGTAATAATCCAAGGTCTGTGTTTTTTGAAATCATAACAATTTTGTTTTGGTTTTTAAAAAAATTAAATACAAATTTGGGTTGTAAGGCCGCTAAAATACAAAAATTGTTAAGATAAAAAATACGTTATTTAAATTAATTCTAAATAATTAATCTTCTATACCACAAACCTGCTCAGATTGCTGTTTTTAAAATTTTATTGCAATTTTTCCAATTGTTTTTCCGGACTCTAAAAGCTGATGTGCTTTCTTTAAATTTTCAGCAGTAAGTCCTTTATATGTTTCTTTTAAAGTCGTTTTTAAAACGCCTTCATCTAATAGATCGGCTATTTTGTTTAAAATATGATGCTGCTCGATCATGTCTTCTGTTTGAAACATTGAACGCGTGTACATCAATTCCCAAGAAAAAGAAACACTTTTGCCTTTTAATTTATTTAAAACAACAGGTTCTGCACTTCCTGTTATGGAGGCAATATGTCCCTGAGGTTTAATCAATTCGGCCATAATATCCCAATACGCATTGGTATCAACAAAGTCTAAAATGAAATCTACGTTTTGAAAACCAGCTTCTCTAACCGATTCAATTAAGTTTTTATGATCGACAACAAAATCAGCTCCCTGTTTTTTACACCAGTCAATGGTTTCCGGACGTGAAGCTGTGGCAATAACTGTTAATCCTGCAATTTTCTTAGCCAGCTGAATAGCGATAGAGCCCACACCACCAGCACCTCCAATAATAAGAATTGATTTTCCTTTGTCTTTTTCAGGATTAATTCGAATTCTATCAAACAGAATTTCCCAGGCTGTTAATCCTGTTAACGGAATAGCAGCTGCTTCGGCATTAGTTAAGGATGTTGGTTTATTTCCAACAATTCTTTCGTCAATAATTTGGTATTCGGCGTTGCTTCCTTGTTTGGTAATATCTCCGGCATAATATACCAGGTCGCCAACTTCAAATAAAGTTACTTTTTCGCCAACGGCCTGCACAATTCCAACTGCATCCCAGCCAATAATTTTTGGGGTTTCTAATACGGTGTCTTTTGCAGCGCTCTGGCGAATTTTAAAATCGACCGGATTTACTGAAATCGCATCAATTTTTACTAATAAATCGTGCGGACCTGGCGTTGGTTTTACAGTTTCAAATTCAATAAAACTGTCTTTTTCTTCTATAGATAATGAGGTTTTGAATCCTATTGCTTTCATTGTTTCTAAATTTTGGTTTAAATATACTAACAAAGATACGAGCGGTTTGATTCTTATAATTGGTATAATTTTATGCAATATTTGTACAAATTCAGCATTTTTTTTAAGGCCTAAAATTCTAAGTTCTTAAGATGCTGCGTTTATTTCTCACGCAGATTGGGCAGATTGAGCTGATGTTTACTGAAAAAAATTAAACACATAGAAACATAACTAAATAACTTATGAATGTCGCAGCAAAGAAGAACCAGGGTTCTATGTGTTTATAAAGCATTAAATTTGCTAAACAAAAATCTTTTAAAAATGAATATCAGAAAAGCTGAAATATCCGATTCTAAATATATTGCTCCTATATTATTATTAGCAATGGAAGACATAATTTACAAATTTATTACTAAAAAAGATTACGCCGCAGCCAAAGACTTTCTGGAGTATTTCGCTTCAAGAGAAAACAATCAATATTCTTATCAAAATTGTTTTGTTGCCGAAGAAAATAATGAAATTATTGGTGCAGTAAATATTTATAATGGATCTGATATAGAAACATTACGTGCTCCTATTATCGATTATGTGCGAAAGAATTATAACCCTGAATTTAATCCCGAATTTGAAACCCGCGCCGGAGAGTTTTATATAGATTCATTGGGCGTTAATCCAAATCATCAGGGAAAAGGAATTGGTTCTAAAATACTTCGTTTTTTAATTGATGAATATGTACATAAAAATCAGCAGACTTTAGGACTGCTTGTTGAAGAAGATAATCCTTTGGCAAAAAGTCTTTATTTAAAGCTGGGATTTGAAATAGTGGGCGAAAAAACTCTGGTTGGCAAAAAGCTGGAACATCTTCAAATAAGTCATAAATAAAAACTCTATTCCTTGTTTTGTGCACTTTATCGTTTATTTTAAACAATTTGACGATAATTCTGTCGTTATAAAAAACAATGAGGCTTTTTTTTATAAATTTTTGAAAAGCCATTTAATGACATATTGAAATAAAAACTAAGAATCAGAATGAAAAACATAACCATATTAGAAGCAGGTTTAATTTTAAGAATAGTTTTAGCAATTACAATGCTTTCAGCGGTGGCTGATCGATTTGGAATTTGGGGAGCGCCGGGTTCAAACGGTGTTGCCTGGGGAAATTGGGAAAATTTTGTTGTTTATACACAAACCCTCAACCCTTTTGCAACTAAATCTGTGGCAGAAATACTAGGATCTATTGCTACTTTCTTCGAAGTTTTATTATCTCTTTTATTACTTTTTGGATTCAAAACCAGAATTGCTGCTTTGGGAACTGCTTTTTTGATGATGCTTTTCGCACTGGCTATGGCAATTTCAATTTCGGTAAAAGCACCTTTTGATTATTCGGTTTTAACGAGCGCTGCTGCTGCGTTGCTGCTTTCTACAATTGGAAAAACTGTTTTTGCAGTAGATAACAGAATATAAACACAAAAGGGATAGAGTAATCTATCCCTTTCTGCCCCCAACAAAATATTTAAAACACCATTAATTCCTATAATAGGGATTCTACATAACTTGCAATTTGTGAGTCTGTTTGGTAACTAAAAGAGGACTGGACTAATTGGACGGTTAAAAACAATGTGTCCTCTTTTAGTTCCACCTTAACATCGTCGTTATTTTCAGAATTGGTTAAATGAATTGTGCTCATTTTATCCTGCAGTGCTTCTTTTCCCATATCATCGATACAAATCTTTTTTACAAATGATTCTACATCATCAAAAACATATTCCAGTCTTGATAATGGATATTCGTCATAAGCCGTAAAAGTATTCCAGTCAATATCTACTTTAATATCATAACCGGCTCTTTCTTTTAATTTTGCTTCAAAGGCCGGAAGTTTTTCTACTTTAATTGATTCTGCTAAACGTTTTTCTGCTAATCCCATATTGATTTTAGTTATTAATTACGCTGGCAAATGTATCTTCCGGATTTATTTCCTGCATCACTATAAATAGTGATTTTTACTTTAATGATTTATCAAATCAATTACTCCTTTGTTTGCTAAAATTTCAGATAACATATCAGATTCATAGCCCATCATTTTAGCTTTTCTGGCTTCTTTTAAAGCTTTTGCCGGATCTTTTAGTTTATAATACATTTCTCCAAGATTGCAGACAAAAATGGGTTCTTTAGGATTTATTTCGATTGCTTTTTCAAAATAAGGAAGTGATTCTTCATAACGCAGTTCCCGATCTAAAATACAACCGTAATTATTGTAAATAAGAGCATTAACTGGTGGCTCATGTTCTGTTTTTGCAATAAAGTAATCTCTTTTACTGTAACAAATTTCAAAACCTTTTGTATACCAAAGTATTCGTGCTTCCAGAAAATAAGCCGATGCATATTGAGGATCTATAACTTGTAAAGCTTCACAATTCTTTTGGGCGGCTTTATAATTTTTCGCAAAAACAAAATCCCAGCCTTCTTTTAAAAGTGCACGTTTTGTATTGTCCATTCTTTTTTCAAGCTGTTCTTCGTCCA
The DNA here is from genome assembly GCF_028736135.1 of Flavobacterium sp. KACC 22758. NCBI lineage: Bacteria > Pseudomonadati > Bacteroidota > Flavobacteriia > Flavobacteriales > Flavobacteriaceae > Flavobacterium > Flavobacterium sp. KACC 22758. The sequence continues at coordinate 2,162,719 of NZ_CP117878.1, read as the reverse complement.
TTTCCTTTTTGCGGTATGCATCAATTTCAATTTCCCAATCCTTAAAAAGAACTTTTTTTGCGTTGGATGAAATTGTAAAAACAAGATCTTTTGGATTACTGTCTTTAAAATCAAGAGAAAACAAAACCCTATTTTCAAAATCATCAGGTAAAACCTGTTCAATAAACTGATTTAGTTTTTGTGTATTTATGTGCAGTTTCAGCCACGGAAATAAATAGGAACCTCTATAAACAAATGTGATTTTTTTAGGCAGATAACGCGGTGAAATTTCTGCTGGAGCTTTTTCTATCTTGTAATTTCTAAAATTTGTGTCGGTAATTTCCAAATAATGATTTTCATCTAAACCCGAAAACTCTAAATTCCAAACTACTGATTTATCTTTCAGTTCGAAACGTTCCTGAATATTATTTGATTTTCTGATGCTTTCAATTAACTGAGAAAAATGATCTTTGTTATTATAATATTTATGACTAAGCTGATGTGTGATAATTTTTTTATTCTTTTCTTCTTCACTTATTTCGGTTGGTTTATTAGTCGAAAAGTCAAGTAAAACCGCGTCATCATTATATAATTTAAAACCTCCGTTTAGGTAAATATGAAGATAAGTGCGTTTTATTTTCTGGCCTCTTATGTTTTTGGATTCATTTAAAGGATATTTCTCTTCTTCGAGTTTTAATTTATTAAAAGGAAAAGGAATATTGATTTTATAATATTGATCTTCGATAATAGAATACCATGAAATTTCAAAACGATCTGTATCAAAAGGAATATGAATTAAACCTGAAAAAGCAGATTGCTGCAAATGATAATATTTAGAAGATATTTCCATTTCTGCTAATTCTTTATCTGAATAAAATGGAATATTATTTTCTACTTCTATATCAGAAATTAAAAGTTTATCCGAATTTATAAAAGCAATCGAATCAATATACATAAGATGTTCTCTGTCGTGATAAACGCTAAATGAGGCTTTCAAATACGTATTGGCCAAACGAACTTTTGCATAATAATGCGACCCAAAATAATAAGTATAATAAACTATTGGCGTTCCCAGCAGAATAGTTAACCAGATTGAAAAATACAAACCGTTAAATAATGCTGTTTTTTGATACTGCACCAAAGCATAAACACCATAATCTGCAAAGAGTAAAAATGCTGTGAGCAGAAAAACTCCCATCAAAAATTCTAAAGTAATTCCGGCGCGGGATCTTCCATAATAATAAAAGTAAAAATAGCCGCACCAGGCAAGTGCTGCATTAAAAAACACTGCAAATCCCAGCCCGATAAAATAAAGCAGTACATAACTTATAAGTGCGGCTGCACACAATAATCCGACGGGAAAGAAAATTTCGCCGCTAAAATAAACGGGATCAACTTTTTTATACGAACGGTAAGTTTTCATGATATTCTTGAGTTAAAAAAGCAAATGTAAAGGTTCGCTAAACCACAGAAGTCATCATAAATAGTGATTTTTAAAAAGTAATATTCAAAAAAAAAACAGAAGCAATTTTGAAAATTACTTCTGTCAAAAAAAATAGTATTTAGGGCTAAATATCTAAGACAAAACTTAAAATTAGTCTTTGATGATGTTAAATCCTTGGATTCTTCCGCTTTCTTTTAAACGGAAAGTTTCTTTTACAACTCCTGTAGATGGATTGTATTGGTTAACTCCAGAGAAACCATCAGTAGTGCTGTTTGATAAGAAATAGATTTCTCCGTTATGGAAAAATGGATTTTGAGTTGTATAGAAATTATCTGGCGGCATATTTAAACGAGTTGCTTTTTTAGTTGCAGCATCGATTTCATTCCAAAACCAAACATCGTCTCTGTATCTAACTCCGTGCTGTCCGCCTCCATAGTAAGAAACTGCTCTTGATGGAATTGTAGTATAAATTTTGTTGTTGTAAGCAAAAAGTCTGTTGAATTCAGCAGGAAATTGGTATGATTTCATGTCAATTGCAAACGTAGTATCAAAATTAACTTCTCCTTTTTTAATTCTAAGAATTTTTGAAGAATAGTCGCTTGGCTGCGTTTTCATGTCTCCAACAGAAGCAAAATATAAATCTCCCGTAACTTCGTCTAAACTCCATAAAACGTGGTCAATAAATACACCTAAATTTGTTGTATTACCCATTTTTGTAACGTTTTCGATTTTCTTTGCGGTTAAATCATATACTGCAATAGCAACCTCTTTAACTACTGGAGTTACCTGCCAGTTTCCTGAAGCTTTGTCTCCTAATAATAAATCTAAGTACAATTTATTGTCTCTTTTTGCAATTATCAACTGCCCAATTGACTCTAATGGCTGTCCTTGTGAAAGTGAAGTAAAATCAATTTCTCCTGTTCTCTCCATTGTAGTTGGGTTGAAAGTCTGAAGTTTTAAACCTCCTCTTACTCTATCCCAGTAGTATCCTTCTGTTGCACCGGCAATTAAAAAATTCGTTTCGTAAGCATTAGAAAGAGATGGCAAAAATCCCTGGTCTACCACTTTACCAGATGCATCAAGACCCATTTTGTTAATTCCTTGTTTTGCATTTGAAACATCATTTACTTTAAAAAGACTTTTTTCAAATGTTCTTCCTCCTAGAGAAGAAGTTACCTGCAGAAATGGCAATCCAGAAAGGTTGATTTCTCTTGATTTGTTATCTTTTAATGCATAAACGCCACCGCTCCAGTTAGCTGCACCATTATATATAATCCAAGTTTCGTTTTTTGGTAAAGTATCGTCGTTATTTCCGTTTTCCGGAGTGTTGTTATCATCATTGCTGCTGCAAGAAAATAAAAGCATACAAGCAGCGATTCCTGCCAGTACTGAACGAAGTGAGTTGCTTCTTTTCATAGTTGATCTGATTTATTGGTTTTATTTAAAAAAATTATAAACTAACTTAAGGTGGAATGATCTTCCGGGTCTCTGTACATTAAAGTTGTCATACAGTCGTACATCTCCAACATTCCTGCATTCTGCTGAAACCGTTGTTTTTTTATCGGCAAAATGATAATAAACTCCAACATCATTAGAAAACTGTCCTATTCTGCCGTCATTAGGAATAATTAATGAAGTTTGAAAATCTTTTACCGGACCAAATAAAGAAGGTTCCTGACTTTTTGGAATTTCTACTAAGAAAAATCTATGGGTATAATTGGCATTCCAGGTAAAATTTAAACTGTCCTCATTTTTGAAAACATTTTTGAAAAAAGTATTTGCCCAAAAGTTGCCAAACAAAAACGGAATATTAGGAACTCTGGAATCATTTAAATAGGCATATCTGGATTCACTTTCAATTCTTCGAAGATCCTGATAGGTCATATTAAACCCTATGTTTAGCCATTTTACCGGAGCATAATTAGTTTCAAACTCAAAACCTTTTACTGTAGAATTCTCATAATTGATGTATCGGTTAAACGGAATATCAAGCTGCAAAAAGATAATATCCTGTACTTTTCTATAGAATAAATTAGCCGAAAAGGTTAAACTGCTGTTTTCTTTCAGTATCGAATACTGACCGTTTAAATTTAGATTATGGCTTTTTTCAGGATTAAGATCTAAGTTTTCTTTAACCAGCCTGGCATCTCCAAAAATCTCATATTCATCTGGAAGACGTGTGGCATATTCATAAGAAAATTTCAATAGATAATTATTTTGTTCCCATTTCAAACCTCCTAGATATCCAAACTGACTGTCTTCTTTTGAGGATTGCCACGCAAAACCAAATTTGTCGGTTGTGTAGCCTTCTGCATTATAATGGTAGTATTTTGCGGCCACAATGCTTTCCAGCTTTTTATCCAAAAATAGTGAACGCCACGCAAATGCCATATTATCTTTTCGATACGTTGCCGGAACCGTTAAAACATCAAGACCCGTAACTATAGAAACGGCACCTAGAGGATCGCTCCCTTTTCTTCTTTGAGAGTAATATAATTCACTAAATTCTAAAAAGTTACGATCAGAAAGTTCATATTCCATATTCAATCTCGATGAAACAAAATTGAATTTCATTCGCTGGTCATTTCCAGTTCTTATCTCTCCCGGCTGAAATTTTAAATTGTAAGTTTCGCCCAGCCAATTGTAACGTAATCTTGTTGTATCAATAAACTTGGTATTAAAATGACTGTAATTGGTTAAAAAAGAAACCTTTAGTTTATCGTTAAAAAACTTCTTACGATAATTAATCATTCCGGTATAATTTTGTTCTTTCGAAAATGCCTTTCCGTAAACACTTACCATTCCCGCATCATTTTGAATCTGTTTGTAGAAATCAGAATAAATTAAGGTCAAACGAATATCATCTGCCCATGATTTTTCTTTTAATCCTATAAATGCTTCTCCGTAATTAGATCTCGTCATGTCGTGGAAACGTTTTACATCTCTTTCGACATTTTCAATTGGAACACGTACTTTGTAATTATTATCAGAATAATTAAAAGAACCGTTAAAACCTCCGTAGAAATTCTTTTTATTTTGAAGATAAAGATTGGCTGTAGCGCGATGTGTATTAAAAGAAGCAATTTCATACGATACTTCGGCAAAATCTTTATTAGAAGTTCTGGTAACAAGATTAACGCCTCCGCCCAATGCATCAGAAGCCAGATAAACCGGCATAACGCCTTTGTAAATTTCAACACGGTCAAGCATATTTACAGGAATGGTTCCAAGGCTGAAACCATGTCCGAACAACTCAATTGGGATTCCGTCTTTAAAAATACGAACCGCTTTGCCCTGAAGCCCGCCAAGATTGACCTGCACCTGAGAACCAATGTTTCCATTAGTTCTTATTTTTACTCCAGAAGCTCTGTTTAAAAAATCGCCGACATCGCCCGCTTTGTCATACTGCTTTTTAAAATCGATAACCTGAACTGAAAAAGGAGATTCTTCAATCTGTTTTTTTACACTTTTGTTTTGAACGGTAACTTCTTTTAAATTTGCCGATTCACTGTTGGATGAATCCAAACGAAATGTAAAATGATTATCCTGACCACAGGCAACAGAAACGGTTTGTCTGGATTTTATAAGATCATTTTTTACAATTTCAATTGTATAATTTCCATCGGTAAGTGAAATTTCCAGAAGACCTGAATTATTACTGGTTCCCATTGGTTTATTATTAACCAAAATGGTCAGGCCTGAGGCTGGATTTCCGAGATTATCTTCAATATGAATATACACCGGGCAGGCATTTGCAGAGAACAAGCCAACCAGAAACATAAACATAAGGTTTAATTTAAATGTCAAAGCTGTTTTTATTTAAACTTATTATAAATTATATTTGCAGTGCAAAAGTATTTGATTACTAATGGCTGCATTTATGAAAGTGGAAGTTTTAATTATGAATTTAGAAGTATAAGGAATGGCATTTAAAATTGATTCTAATGACTTTGCGGATTTTCTGGAAGTGGATGAAAAGCCAGATCTGGAACTGTCCAGGATAGAAATTCAGGATGAAAAAGACATAAAATTTGCCACACCAAAAGGCGATATTTTATTTCATGAACATACTATCACAGATGAATTATCTATTTTGCAGGGAAATTATCAATTGCATGATGATGTTGCTATTTCTGGTCATGGGGATTCTCCGCTGTTAGAAATGCACTTTAATCTTACGAATCAAAAAATCGGATATATAAATCCGGGTTCTTCTAAAGGTTATGCTTCGCCAATGTCCGGCAATATTACTTTTCTTTCAGCCGAAGGCAACCACGCAAAAATCGACTTCAAAAAAGATATTATTTACAATACGTTTGATATTCATCTTCCTTTAAATGTGCTTACTAAATATGAGGGAGAATCTAAAGTAATGGATAGTTTTCTCAATAATATCCAGAAAAACAGCAGTAATGCTTTAGCTAAAAATGAAATAAAAATAAGCGCTAAAATATTCAGCGTTATAGAAGATATTAAAAACTGTTTTTATCGAGGCCTGACTCGAAAAATCTACATGGAATCTAAAGTCTATGAACTTATTGCTTTAAGTCATCATAATTTAGATATCGAAAAACAATCCCGAAACTTAGCCGGCGATGATGTTGAAAAAATAAAGTTTGCAGCGCAGTTAATCCGTGAAAACATAGATAATCCGTTTACGATTGTAGAACTGGCGAGAAAAGTCGGCGTAAACCAAACCAAGCTGAAAGAAGGTTTTAAAACTGTTTTTGGCGATACCGTTTTTGGCTATCTGCAGGAAATCAGAATGAATAAAGCCAGACATTATTTATCAGACACTTCACTATCAATTCAGGAAATAAGCCACCTTTCCGGTTATCAAAATGTTTCTAATTTTAGTATCGCTTTTAAAAGGATTTTCGGCTACCCGCCTACTAAATTGAGGCTTAAGGTTTAATATTCAGTATTCAGTCGCAGTTTATAGTGTTGTGCCGAATATTGAAATTTAACCGCAAAGCACGCTAAGATTTTTATCTTATTTTATCTAACGACCGCAAAGTACGCAAAGCTTTATTGATGTACGGCTTTGCGTACATCGCGGTTTTGTGAAACTCTATTGGCAAATTCTTAGCGTGCTTTGCGGTTAAAAAAAACAATACTAAAAATTTTTAAGGTATATTTAAGTTCTAAAAAACTTCCTGAACAGATATGTATTCGTAAATTAGCAAATACAAAAACATACTTTAAATGACAGTACTTACTTTTACCCTGATTATGCTTCTTGGGGCTTGTTTAGCCGGTTTTATTGGATCATTATCAGGCTTAGGCGGCGGTATCATTATTATCCCGCTTTTAACAATTATTCTTGGTGTTGATATTCATTATGCAATTGGTGCTGCCTTAGTTTCGGTAATTGCGACTTCTTCGGGATCGGCGGCGGCTTATGTTAAGGAAGGGATTACCAATATGCGTCTCGGTATTTTTCTTGAAATCGCCACCACAATTGGAGCCGTTTGCGGCGCATTGCTTTCTACTATCGCTCCTACTTCATTCATCGCCGTTTTATTTGGACTTACACTAATTTTTTCTGCTATTAATTCACTTCGAAAGAAAGAAGAACATATTGTTTTAGAATCGAGTCCATTGGCAAAAAAACTAAAATTAAACGGAACTTATCCAACACACGAAGGTGAAGTCGTAAGTTACGGAACCAAAAACGTAATTGGCGGTTTCAGTATGATGGGAATTGCCGGAATGATGTCGGGTTTATTAGGAATTGGTTCCGGAGCATTTAAAGTAATTGCCATGGATAATATTATGAGAATTCCGTTTAAGGTTTCGACTACTACAAGTAACTTTATGATGGGTGTTACAGCAATGGCAAGTTCTGTAATTTATATCCAGAAAGGATATATTGAGCCAGGAATTTGTATGCCTGTGGTTATTGGCGTACTATTTGGCGCAATGGCAGGAGCCAAAGTTTTGGTGAAAACCAACCCAAAAAAATTAAGAATATTTTTTGCATGTCTGATTTTCGTACTGGCAGTTAATATGATCTACAACGGAATTAATGGAAAAATCTAAAGTTATGCAGCACGAAAAATTTGGAGAAAAAGATTTTCAAACTATTATTGGAAACTTATTGCGTTATGGCGTCTGGATTTCATTATCAGTTGCTTTTATTGGCGGAATCGTATATTTAATGCACCACGGAAGCGAAATCGAAGATTATTCGGTTTTTAAGGAAAATGATCGAAATATTTTTGAAGTAATTTCAACAGTTGTCAATGGTGCAATTGATGGTCGAGGTGAATATTTAATTTTCTTTGGAATCATATTATTGTTTTTAACACCTGTATTTCGGGTTTTACTTTCATTGTTTTCATTCATGCTTGAAAAAGATTATCTATATGTCGTAATCACATTAATTGTAATCCTGATTATTATCACAAGTATTTCATTTGGTTTTTCACATTAAAAATAGCCGTAAGCTTTAAGCTGTACGCTGTAGGCATAAAAAACAGCTTTAAGCTTATAGCTTACTGCCTAAAGCAAAAAAAATAGTATGGAAATAGGAATAGACAGCTTTGCTTCGGCAATGTATGGAGACAACAACACATTAAGCAGTGTTGACGCCATGGAACAGCTTTTACAAAGAATTGAATTTGCTGATCAGTGCGGTCTGGATGTTTTTGGAATTGGAGAACATCATAAAAAAGAATTTCTGGACTCAGCTACAGCAGTTATTTTAAGTGCTGCTGCAGCGAGAACTAAAAATATACGTCTGGCAAGTGCGGTAACGGTTTTAAGCGCTGCTGATCCTGTACGTGTTTATCAAAGTTTTGCAACATTAGATTTAATTTCTAAAGGAAGAGCTGAAATTGTTGTGGGTCGAGGATCTGCTATTGAAGCTTATCCCCTTTTCGGATTTAATCTTAAGGATTACGACGCGCTTTTTAAAGAAAAACTGGAATTACTGCTTCAGGTTAGGGACAACGAATTTATAAACTGGTACGGAAAATTTCGTCCGGCATTAAACAATCAACCCGTTTATCCAAGAGCTTTACAAGAAAAAATGCCTGTCTGGCTTGGTGTTGGCGGTACTCCTGAATCTTTTATCAGAGCCGGAAGTCTGGGTTTACCTTTAATGGTTGCTGTAATTGGCGGACAAACACATCGTTTTAGACCTTTAATTGATTTATATCGTGAGGCTGGTGAAGCAGCAGGTTTTAAACCGCATGAATTAAAAGTTGGTCTTCACTCTCCTGGATATGTGTCGAATACAACCGAAAAAGCAGTCGAAGAATACTATCCGGGTTATGCCGAATTGTGGACAAAATTAGGATATGAAAGAGGCTGGCCTCCGGTAACAAAAGGCAAATTTGACGGATTAATTGATGATCTGGGCGTTTTAATTGTTGGAAGCCCGGAAAGAGCCGCAGAGAAGATTTTACGTCACAGCGAAGCACTTGGCGGTGTAGAAAGATTTACTTTTCAAATGGATAACGCCGGATTAACACATTCGCAGTTAATGAACGCCATAGAACTTATAGGAACAAAACTAATTCCTTTAATTAGAAAAGGATAATCGATGTGTGTTTTTGGGGGCCATAGCCGATGTTGGACCACAGATTAAACGGATTAAACGGATTTTTTAATAAAACAGTGTAAACCCGTTTCATCCGTAAAATCCGCGGGCAATAAAAAATGTATCAATTAAAAAACTTTGATCCTTTGTCTCTATGAACCTTTGAACCTATATAAAAAAAGCATCCGCTGATAACGGATGCTTTTTTTATATGATTGTCTTAAAATTAAAACAATTTATATGTCACGCCAACTCTAAAGTTTCTCGGCGCTTCTGTCTGCCAGTAATAAGCCTGCAGCCACTCATAGTAAGAACCACTGTATAAATACTTATCTAAAATATTAAATACGTTTGCCGTAATTTTAACTTTTCCTGTTTCATAAGACAAACCTCCATCTAATTTAAAATAGTTTGGAAGCCTTTCAAGACCTACACTCCAAGTATCAGTCTGACGGCCTACCAGACCAGTTCCCCCTATAGAAGCTCCAAAACCTTTTAGTTTACCGCTTTGTATTGTATAATTTAACCATGCATTTGCTGTATGTTTTGCATATCCGGGAACTGTAGAACCTGCAGCAATAGTTGGAACATTAGAAGAGGTCACGATAGATTCAGTAAAAGCATAATTAGCTATTACATTTAAGCCGTCAATAATTTTTCCTCTAACGTCAAATTCAATACCTTCTGCTCTTTTTTCTCCCAAAATAACTTTATAAATGTCATTAGGCCCATTTTTTGGATCAGATGTAAGCTCATTTTTCTTTGTAATTCTATAAGCAGAAAGTGTAGTATTCCATGATCCGTCAAACCAGTCTCTTTTAATACCAAATTCCAGATTATTTCCTGTAAGCGGTTTTATAGGATCTCCATTTTGAGTAATTCCAGATTGAGGAATAAATGCCTGATCGTACAATCCGTAAACACTTGTATTTGAATCTATAGAAAAACTAAGTCCTGCACGAGGTGTAATATGGGTATCTTCCTGTGTATCTCCCCAGCTCGATTGACTTAACCATGTATATCTTGCAGCAAGAGTTAATCTTAATCTGTTTTCAAAAAAACCTAATTCATCCTGAATGTAACCCGCAGCATATTCTGAACTCATAATTCCTCCTGCTCTCTGGCTGAGCGGTGTTTCATGATCAAAAGCCGGAAAACCATTTGATGGAGTTCCATAATTTGGATTATATACATTAAAAGGATTGTCTACAGTATCAAGATCATGAGATTGTCCCCAGTCTGCCATATAATCTTTATTTCCTAAATCAATCCCTGCTAATATTTTGTGAGAGACAGCACCTGTTTTGAATTTTCCGTTAACGAAAATCTGTCCTAAATACATATTACTTTCAGCATCCCAGATACCCACGTTTCTAATAATTTCACCATAAGCAAGATTACCTTCTGGTGTACCGTCAAAATCTCTGTCGGCTGGTCCGGGACCTACAACGCCAGGCCATGAACTATATCCCTGCTGAATATATTTAAAGTATGAAGTCTGAGCTGTAAGTTTCCAGTTCTCATCAAATTTATGTTCAAATTGCAAATAACCGCTGTGATCCTGAATATTAGTATCAGGCAATCCTGGCTGAGTCATTGTAAAATTACGCGGTAAAGCAGCATAACCGCCGGCCTGAGGTCCAAAAACATAATAAGAACCAACCTCAGTCATGTTAGCATATTGAAAATTATATTCGGCTGTAATTTTTGTTTTATCATCAATTTGATATGAAATTACAGGAGCAATTACATAACGGTCATTGTGTTCAAACGGACGGTGAGATCTTTTCTTTTGAGCTGCCCCATTAAATCTGTAAAGCAGTTTTCCGGCTTTATCCAGTTTTCCGTCAAGATCAAGGCTCACTCTGTAAAAATCATAACTTCCTACAGTTGCCGTAACCTCACCTTTTGAAATTCCGGTAGGCTTTTTAGTTACTACATTATAAAGTCCGCTTGGATCACCGCTCGAAAGCATAAATCCTGCAGGTCCTTTTACAAACTCGATATGATCTACAAAACTCATATCCTCTGTTAAAGGTCCCCAGAAAGAAGATACCACATTAAATCCGTTACGAAAAGCCTGAATCTGAGTACCACGCATTGTAATATTGGTATACAAATCTCCCCAGTGTTCTAAACGTACAGCACCACTTACGTTACGGATAACACCATCGCTCATACTTGTAATCTGCTGGTCTTTTAGTGTTTGCGCACTTACAATTTGAATATTCTGAGGAATTTCAAGAACAGGAGTCTGAAGACGTAATGATAACGAAGGTTTATCTTGTTTGTACTTATTTTTTGTAATCACTACTTCATCAAGATCTTCCTGAGTTTCAGAAAGTGAAAAGTTTTTTACTGTAGTTTGTTTTGCTGTAACAACAATTGCATCTTCAAGCGGACGAATACCTACTGAACGAACACTAATAGTGTAAGAACCTGGTTTTACATTTCTAATTTCATATTGTCCGTTTGCATTGGTAACAGACGAATGTTTGGTTCCTTTAAGAACTACCGAAATACCTTCTAATGGTTCATTTCCGCTTAAAGCAACTTTTCCGCTCACTTTTCCTAATTCCTGGCTCATCATAGTAAATGATGTTAAAAGAACTATAAAAAAACAGACATTCTTAATGGTATTTATACTCATTTTGGTAAAATTTTAAGTTTTGTTTGGCAAAAGTAGATTCAAATATTTTGTTTTCCAAATTATTTTAATTCATTCTAAATAAATACAATTAAAAACTGCTTTTTAGTGAAATAATTTCAAACCCGAATTTTATTGCTAATTTTTAATTAAGTCTGCTTATCTTTAATCCTGCAAAAACAAATCCGTCAAAACAAAATCTTATGAATACCAGCAAAACAGTTAGAAAAGTCGCTATTGTAGGTTACAACCGAATTCCTTTTGCAAGAGCAAATACCGCCTATGCATCTGTTGGAAATCAGGAAATGATGACTGCCGCCCTAAACGGACTTGTCGATAAGTATAATCTGCAGGGCCAATTATTAGGTGAAGTTGCCGGAGGCGCTGTAATCAAACATACCTACGATAATAATTTAATCAGAGAATGTGTAATGAAAACCGCTCTAGATCCTGCTACTCCTGCCTGCGATTTACAACAGGCCTGCGATACCGGAATTGAAAGTGCAGTTTATATTGCCAATAAGATTGCATTGGGGCAAATTGAATCTGGAATTGCGGGCGGTGTAGATTCTATCAGCGATATACCAATGGCAGTAAGTGAAAAACTAAGGAAAGTTTTGTTAGAAGCCCGACAAGCAAAATCGCTGGGCGGAAAAATCAAAGCATTTTTAAAATTAAGACCGAAAGACCTTTCGCCTTTAGTTCCTAAGAATGAAGAGCAGCAAACGGGACTTTCAATGGGCGGACATACTGAGATTACGGCAAAATATTATAAAATTTCAAGAGAAGATCAGGATAATTTTGCACTTAAAAGTCATTTGAATATGGCAAAAGCGTATGATGAGGGCTTTTTTAATGATATGATTACGCCCTTTAACGGACTTGAAAAAGATAATAATCTGAGAAAAGACAGCTCGATTGAAAAACTGGCAAAACTAAAACCGGCATTCGATAAAGTAAACGGAACCTTAACTGCCGGAAATTCTACTCCCCTTACGGATGGTGCTTCTTGTGTGCTTTTAGCCAGCGAAGAATGGGCAAAAGAACGCGGTCTTCCTATTTTGGCATATATTACTTTTGCTGAAGTTGCCGCGATAGAATATGTAAAAAATCAACAGAATCTTTTGCTGGCACCTTTATTTGCAGCAAGCCGAATGCTTGAAAAAGCTGAATTAAATTTGCAGGATTTTGATTATTATGAAATTCATGAAGCTTTTGCTGCGCAGGTATTGGCAACTTTAAAAATTTGGGAAAGCCCGGAATTAAGTGCTGAGTTAGGCTTAAAGAAAACACTTGGTGCAATAGACCGCGAAAAATTAAATGCAAAAGGAAGCAGTCTTGCAGCCGCGCATCCTTTTGCGGCAACAGGAGGCAGAATAATTGGCGTAATGGCAAAATTACTAAACGAAAAAGGTTCAGGCCGTGGATTTGTTTCGATTTGTGCTGCTGGCGGACAAGGCGTTACTATGATAATAGAAAAGTAAAAAATATTCCTTTAATTAAAATCTGCTGTATACAAAACAATACTAAATGGGTATAATACAAAAAATACTTGCTGCTATTTTTCCAAAACGCAAAGCAGTTGTTATCTTAAACGAACAAAAAGAGCTTTTTAATGCTATAATAAATGCTTTACCAGATGAATTCTCAGATGTAAAAGCGCAGGCTGAAAACAATAATTTTCTTGGGTTTAAAAACTGGAGTCTGCATCCGGATTTTAAGTACACTGAAATTACTTATCCAGGAGAAAACTACTTTAAATACAAAAAGAGAGGCAGAAACAGTAAGATTTCAGGTCTCACCATATTCTCCAAAACCAATAAAAAATTTGAAGAAATTGAAATCCTGCTTTGGGACAATTTAATCTGGGCATTAAAAATAAGTCATTCTAATTATGACCTGAAAGAGTTTGATTTATCTTCTATTAAAGGTAAAAATGCAATAGAGGTAAATTTTGAATTTCCGGCAAGACAGGTTGATCTTTTTTATGATAGTTTAGACGAACATATTAAACAAAAACTGGATTATAATGATGTATTAGACATCGATTATTTTGGAGAAACTTTTTATACTTTTTGTGAACTGGAAGACGGGAACTATTTAGCTGTAAATAACACTTTAGAAGTATATTCGATAGTTCATGATGCCGAACCAATGCTTCTAAAAATGGAAATTCCTTTTATAGATATTCTGGAACAGCTAGCTTCAAATCAATTCGATAAAGAACAACATCTTGATAAACGATATGCAGATCAGGCAGTGTAAACATATAATTTTTAAAACTCAAAACCCGGCAGAGTTTTAAATCCTGCCGGGTTTACTATATACGAGAATGTTCAACCGTCGTAATTATAGTTTATCTTAAAAGGCAAATTCTTCTACAGAAGATAAGGCTTTTGGTAAAGCATTTTCGGCAAAATCAGGAATTGCAGTTCCTTCTACACGAAAAGTTGTAACATCAGTCATTCCTAAAAAGCCTAAAACGGTTCGAAGATAGGATTCTGAAAAATCGTAGCTTTTGTAAGGCCCTTCAGAAAAAATAGCACCAGACGCAATTGATAAATACACTTTTTTATCGGTTACCAATCCTTTTGGTCCTTCGGCGCTGTAACTAAAAGTCTTTCCTGCTCTGGCAACCTGATCAATCCAGCCTTTTAAAACTGCCGGAATACCAAAATTGTACAAAGGCACACCAATTACAATTACATCCGATTCTAATAAAGTTTGTATCGCTTCATCAGAATACTTAAGTGCCTCAGTCTGCTCTGTGGTATGAGTATTTTCAGGAGCGTATACAGCACTTATATGCGAATTAGTCAAATATGGTAAAGGTGTTTTAGTAAGATCAAGAGTTTTTACTTCGGTTTCAGGATTTGCTGCAGTTAATTTTTCAATAACAGCATTCGAAAGCTGATTACTAAATGAAGTATCACCATTGGTACTGGTAATTATGCGTAGAATTTTTTGGCTCATAACTTATATAATTTGTTTTACGATACAAACTTATCTACATTTGCTATCTCTTTTATAGTACTATCCTCAAGGATAGCGCTTTCATTGAGGATAGTAACATTATTAGTATGAAAACAAAAGGTGAACTAACAAAAGAAATGGACTGTCAGCCAGAAGAATGTCTTGCTGCATTATTACCCGTAAGAGATGCTCTGGAAGTTTTAAGCGGCAGATGGAAACTCCCAATTTTAATTGCCTTATCAAACAGACCGAAACGTTTTAAGGAAATTTCGAAAGACATAAACGGAATTACAGATAAAATGCTTTCTAAAGAACTTAAAGATCTGGAAATAAACAAACTGGTTACCAGAACAGTTTATGATACCTTTCCGCCAACTGTTGAGTACGCCAGAACAGAACACAGTCATACTTTGTATAATGTTATAAGTGCATTAAACGAATGGGGAACTTTGCATCGAAAAGAAATTATTGGTAAGTAAACCCTTGAATTACAGAAGAAATTAATCTGCATCAAAAAACTTTGTGCCTCTTTTCCTTAGTAAATCTACACCTTTTGAAGTCCTCAATCGATATCGTAAAGAAATTTTAGTAAAACAAATAATTATACAGAAATAGACTAAATTTGATTACCCAAATCACTAAAATTTCTGAATAATTATGAAAAAAACTTTACATTTTAACATTAAGAAGCACTTTTTTAGTTATTTCCTACTGATTTCTGCTTTATTAATTTCAAGTCAATCTTATTCTCAATACATCACCCAAAACCTTGCTCCCACTGCTGTCATAAAAGAAGGACTTGCATTGGAACAAGCTCCAGACGGAAGAATTTTTATTGCAGAAAGAGCCGGAATTGTCAAAGTTTTTCAAAACAATACGGTATCAACAGTTTTTACAGTAACTACATTAACAGATGCTGAGCAAGGTTTACTTGGGCTCACACTTCATCCTAACTTTGCTGCAAACGGCTATATTTATGTTTTTTATGCCATTAACGATGGTGTGGTAAGACATAGAATTGAAAGAATCAAAATCGATACTAATAATCAGGTAGTCAGCAGACAGGAAATTTTACTTTTAGAGCCTATTGGCGGCGGATTTCACAATGGAGGCGATTTAAAATTTTTCAACGGCTATCTTTATGTAACTGTTGGAGACAGTCAGCAGGCTTCAAATTCGCAGGATTTAGATACTTACAAAGGAAAAATCCTTCGTTTAACTGAAGACGGACAGCCGGCTCCGGGAAATCCTTTTTATGGAAGCGGTTCTGTACAAAGACAAAGCATCTGGGTTTACGGTTTTAGAAATCCATGGCGATTGGTTGCTAATGAAACAGCCAATAAATTGTTTGTTTTAGATGTTGGAACTTCATGGGAAGAAGTAAACGAAATAAGCAATCCTGCTATTCGCAATTATGGATGGGGACATCCGCAGGGAGGCGACGGAAAACAAACTGAAATAAATCTTTTTACGAATCCAATTTTTACCTACGCAACAGGAAGTATTGGAAATGCTTTAACAAACGGCGTGCTTTATAATCCGGCAATCTCTCGTTATCCTAATCTTCAGGGGAAATTTATAATTAAGGATTATGTTCGAACAGAAATACGATCATTTGATCCTAATATTGCCGATCCGGTTTCTACAGTATTCTTTACCGCACCGCAGCAGCAGGCGCTCGGAATGATGTTAGGTAACGATGGCTATATTTATTACTGTGCTTACGGAAATAACGGCTCGTTAATTAAACTTGATTATATTGAAACAGCGGCTCCTACAATTGTTAATCATCCTGTTTCTCAATCTATAATGGAAACCAATCCTGTAACTTTTTCAGTTTCGGCAAGTGGTACAGGATTAACTTATCAATGGCAGTTTAACAATGCTAATATAAACGGAGCAACTGCAGCAACCTATACAATTCCGAATGTTACAAATGCAAATGCGGGAAATTACAGAGTTATAGTTACCAATACTGCCGGAAATACAACCAGTAATCCCGCCGTTTTAACTGTTACACCATTTAGTAATGCGCCAACTGTATCTATTATTTCTCCTTTACCAGCATTAAAATGGAATGCCGATGATGTTGTTGCTTTTGAAGCCACGGCATCAGATGTTGAAGACGGAACTTTACCAGCAAGTGCATTTTCATGGAATATTGATCTTTTTCACGAAGACATTCCCGGAGCCGGACACTCACATCCGGGTGCGAGTCCGCAAGGCGTAAAATCAGGAAATTTTACAGCTTCAAATCAAGGAGAAAAAACGCCAAATGTATGGTATCGATTTACCGTAAAAGTAACCGACAGTAATGGTTTAACAGGAACTGCTTTTGTAGACATTAAACCCAATTTAGTTAATGTTACAGCGGCAAGTTCGCCTGTTCCGCTTAATTTAGAATTCAACCAAAAACCAGTTACCTCACCTTCAACAAAACAAGTTGTGGCAAATGCTGCTTTACAAACTTTAAATGCACCTACGCCTCAATATATTGGAAATATCCGCTATGATTTTGACCATTGGAGCCAGGGAGGAAATGCCAATCAAACATTTAAAGCTCCTGCCACAGGAACAATAACATACACAGCATTTTATACTGAAACAGTTCTTCAAAATGCCCCTTATCAAGGATTAATTGCCCAAATTCCGGGTATTATTGAAGCTGAAAATTATGATGTGGGCCCAGGTGCTTTTCTGGATAAAAACGGCGGCGGAGATACAGCTTACAGACCGGGTGACGGAGTAGGAACTGAAGTCTGCAACGAAGGCGGTTTTAATCTTGCCTATGTTGCAAAAGATGAATGGCTGAAATATACTGCAAAAGTAAATACAACCGGAAATTATACTATAAACCTAAGAGTTGCCACGCCATATAATACCCGAAAATTACATCTTGAAGTCGATGGTGTAAATGTTACCGGAGTCGTGAATATTCCAAATACTGGGGGTTTCCAGAACTGGCAGACTGTTTCAATTCCAAATATTCCATTAACGCAGGGCAATCACGTTATTACTTTGCATTTTGATGAAAACGACACGAATGTAAATAAAATGGAGTTTGTATTATCAGGAAGTACAACCACTCCTATCGCCGATTATGAAGTAACACCTCAAATGGGCTGTATAAATACGCCCGTAACTTTTACATCAGTTTCAGTAGGAACGGTAGACAATTATCTTTGGAATTTTGGCGAAGGCGCTCAGCCGGCAACCGCAGCCGGAATTGGACCGCATACGGTGATTTACGGAACCGAAGGAACAAAAACAGTTTCATTAACAGTCAGCAATTCTATTGGAAGTAATACTAAAAACAATTCTCCTTTTGAGGTGCATAATTGTAATTTGGGTGTCGAAAATCCAAATGAAGAATCAAATAGGATTATCGTTTATCCAAATCCGTCAAAAGGATTATTTCATTTGTCAAAAGAATTAGAGTGGACCGTGTTTTCTGTTTCTGGAAGTAAAATTAAAGAAGGCAGAGGAAACGAAATCTCAATTTCTGAACAGGCATCCGGAATTTATTTCTTAAAAACAAATGCATCAGCTAAAGCAATAATAATCAGCAAACAATAATTTTATTTTATAAGATTTTTATATTAAATTTAGGGTTCTAAAGTACTATTACTTTCAAAATTTTGCATGAATTCATTTTAAACCGCTAAAAAATGATGGAGTCAAAAATACCCGAAGGCCCGCTTGCCGAAAAATGGAATACTTATAAAGCAAAAGCTAAACTCGTAAATCCGGCCAACCGAAAAAAATTAAACATAATCGTTGTTGGCACCGGACTTGCGGGAGCTTCCTGCGCAGCCTCTTTGGCCGAACAGGGTTACAACATAAAATCATTCTGTTTTCAGGATTCAGTCAGAAGAGCCCATTCTGTTGCCGCGCAAGGAGGTGTTAATGCTGCCAAAAATTACAAAAATGACGGCGACAGTGTTTTCAGAATGTTTTATGATACCATAAAAGGCGGCGATTTTAGATCCCGCGAAGCCAATGTGTACCGATTAGCCGAATGTTCTGCTGCCTTAATAGATCATGCTGTGGCACAAGGCGTTCCCTTTGCCAGAGAATATGCCGGATATTTAAACAATCGTTCGTTTGGCGGTGTTCAGGTTTCCAGAACTTTTTATGCACGCGGACAGACCGGACAACAGCTTTTATTAGGTGCTTATCAGGCTTTGATGAGACAGGTTTCATTAGAAAAAGTAAGCTTACATACCCGTCATGAAATGCTCGATTTAGTGGTTATTGACGGAAAAGCAAAAGGAATTATTGCGCGAAATCTTGAAACCGGAGAACTCGAACGCCATGCTGCAGATGCTGTTGTCTTAGCATCCGGAGGCTACGGAAAAGTATATTACCTCTCGACATTAGCAATGGGCTGTAACAGTTCTGCCATTTGGAGAGCCCATAAAAAAGGTGCCTATATGGCTGGTGTAAGCTGGATTCAGTTCCACCCTACTTCACTGCCTCAGCACGGAACCAATCAATCGAAACTTACTTTGATGTCAGAATCGCTTCGTAATGATGGACGCATCTGGGTTCCCAAAACAGCTGCAGATGACAGGCTTCCAAATTCAATTCCCGAAGAAGAACGCGATTATTATCTAGAACGCCGTTATCCTTCTTTTGGAAATCTAGCTCCCAGAGATATTTCATCGCGTGCCGCAAAAGAAAGAATCGATGCCGGACATGGCGTCGGCCCAATGAAAAATGCTATTTATCTGGATTTCTCCGATGCTATAAAAGCGCAGGGAAAAGATAAAATAGAAGCCAAATACAGTAATCTTTTTGCGATGTACGAAAAGATTACCGGAATCAACGCTTACAAAGAACCCATGCTGATTTCTCCTTCGGCTCATTTTACTATGGGCGGACTTTGGGTTGATTATGAATTAATGACCACAATTCCGGGTTTATTTGCTCTTGGAGAAGCTAATTTTTCAGATCATGGCGCCAATCGGCTTGGTGCCAATTCATTACTTCAAGCCTGTGTAGACGGTTATTTTATTGCTCCTTATACCATTCCAAATTATTTAGCCGGAGAATTAAATACTCCTAAAGCTGCTATTACGCATCCCGCTTTTGATGAAGCGGAAAGCGCTGTCAGAAAACAATTGGATAAATTTCTAAACAGCAAAGGAACACTTAGTGCTGATTATTTTCATAAAACTATCGGCAGGCTTTTGTATGAAAAATGCGGTTTATCCAGAAGCCGAAAAAGCCTCGAAGAAGCAATTGAAGGGATTAAAATCTTAAAAACTTCTTTTGAGAATGAGCTTTTAATTACCGGAGATGATACTTTAAACAGCGAATTAGAAAAAGCAGGACGAATAGCCGATTATCTCGAATTAGCCGAATTAATGTGCTATGACGCCCTGCAGAGAGAAGAATCCTGCGGTGCGCATTTTAGAGAAGAATACCAGACTCCCGATGGTGAAGCGGTTCGGAATGACGCTGAATTCTGTTATGTTTCGGCCTGGGAATGGCAGGGAAAAGATAAGCCTCAAAAATTACATAAAGAACCTCTTGTGTTTGAAGCTGTTGAACTTACTGTTAGAAGCTATAAATAAATGGTGAATGGTGAATTGTAAATTATTAATTAACAATCCACAAGTTCAATTTTAAAACTCACCAGTAATTCATAATTAACAATTTATAATTAATAATTAGCTATGAAACTCTTTCTAAAAATATGGCGTCAGTTTGATACTTCTTCTAAAGGAGAAATGGTAGATTATGAATTAGACGGTGTTTCAGAACACATGTCTTTTCTCGAAATGCTGGATCTTTTAAACGAATCTTTAATTCAGAAAAAAGAACGTGTAATTGAATTCGATCATGACTGCCGTGAAGGAATCTGCGGTCAATGCGGCGTTATGATTAACGGAAGAGCGCACGGACCTTTAAAAAATACTACAACCTGCCAGCTTCATATGCGAAGTTTTAAAGACGGCGAAACGATTTATATTGAACCTTTTAGAGCAAAAGCATTTCCGGTTTTACGAGATTTAAAAATCGACCGAAGCGCTTTTGATGCTATTATCTGTTCCGGCGGCTTTATTGGCGCTTCAACCGGACAGGCGCCAGAAGCCAACAGTATTCCAATATCTTTTGAAACTGCCGAAGCTTCTTTTGATGCTGCCGCCTGCATTGGATGCGGTGCGTGTGTGGCTTCTTGCAAAAATGCAAGTGCAGCTTTATTTGTCGGGGCTAAAATAACGCATTTGGCTTTGCTTCCTCAGGGAAAAGTAGAAGCTTCAAAAAGAGCCATTACAATGGTAAAACAAATGGATGCAGAAGGTTTTGGGAATTGTTCTGATACCAGAGCCTGCGAAATCGAATGCCCGCAGGGAATTTCGGTGCTTTCAATTGCTAAAATGAATTTAGAATACATGAAAGCTTTGACTTTTAGAAAGTAATTATGAAGTTAAGTCAACAATTAGAGATTTCTCGCAAAGACGCAGAGCCGCAAAGTTTTAAAACTTAAAAAAGAAGATCTTTGCGAATCTGCGTCTTTGCGAGATAAAAATATATTTTTATTTCGTTTAGATGAACAAAAACAGTTCATTTAAAAACTTAAATCGCAAAATAAGGCGTCAAAATATCTTCAAAATTGTAAAGTCCTTTTTTCTTGTCTTTTAAATTCTCAGCTACAAAAACGACTCCGTTTCCAAAGGCTTCTCTTGAAATTGATTCGTGAATTAAACGAACCGTTTGGTACGGAAATCCGAAAATAACTTCATGTTTTCCAACGATTCCTCCCGCTCTTACCGAATTGATGTTTTCTTTTTCAACATCAAGCGCTTCGGCAATTTTTAAAGCTGTACCCGATGTGCCTTGCTTTTTCTTAAAATGTTCTTCATTTACTTCAATATCAACCCACGGGGCAATTTTCTTTAAAAACTTGGCCGCAAACAATAAATAATTGACTCCTAATGTGATATTTGGCGACCAGAAAACGGTTGTTTTATTCGATAATTTTTTGAGTAGTTTTAATTCATTTTCTTCATAATTTGAAATTGCAGAAATAATTTTAACGTTGTTTAATGCCGCCGATTCTCCATAAGTGTAAATTCCTTCATTTGATGAAAAATCAATAATAACATCAACCGGATGTTTTTCCAGTAATTCCTCTATACTTGTAGTGGCACTTGAATAAATTAATCCGGGTTCTTCTGACTCGACTCCGAAAAATTCCGGAACTGATCTGTGCTCTAAAACTTTACTTTGT
This sequence comes from Flavobacterium sp. KACC 22758, assembly GCF_028736135.1. Classification (NCBI taxonomy): domain Bacteria; kingdom Pseudomonadati; phylum Bacteroidota; class Flavobacteriia; order Flavobacteriales; family Flavobacteriaceae; genus Flavobacterium; species Flavobacterium sp. KACC 22758. Next base: position 2,140,890 of record NZ_CP117878.1, on the reverse strand, counting down.
CTTAAAACCCACTCCAGTGAGAATTTTTTGTTTTCCAGTAATATTGACGCTACTGATTTTCCAGTCTTTCCAAATCCGATTAATCCTATTTTCATATAATATTTTTTAAATTGAGTATGAAACTCGTTAGCAGAAATTGATACTTTTAGAAAGCAGAACAATCAGGAAATTGCTCCAAAAAAAGCCTCTAAAATATCGTAGTTTGATAAAAATAGGAAAATTGTAACAGTTTTACTAACTAAAATTGACTTTTATAACAATTCAAGAAGCAGTTAACAAGAATTATTTTGCTAATTAGAATTTCTTACATAATTATTTAAAATTCTCATCAAAAAGGATTTTGCAGCCAAATTTCTACATCAAAACTCCTTCGTAATATTTAAAAAAAATAGCAGTAAAAAAAAGATTTAGTAATATACAACTAAACTTATTTTCAGTAGTTTTATGGCCTGATACCCCTGAATCAATATCAGTAAAGAATGGCTTACAATACGAAAGAATTAGTGCGATTTTTAGATGCTCAAAACAAGCTGTATTTAACGGCTCTTGATGAAATAAAAAAAGGTAAAAAGGAATCTCCGTGGATGTGGTTTATTTTTCCTCAAATAAAAGGAATGGGTTCCAGCGATACTTCTAAGTTTTACGAAATTAAAAGTGCTGATGAAGCTATTGCTTTCTTAGAACATCCTATTTTAGGAAAACATCTTGTTGAAATCACGGCAGAATTAATTAAGAAAGAAGATGAGACTGTAACTGATATATTTGGAACTCCGGATGTAGCAAAACTACAGTCGTGCATGACTTTGTTTGCCAGTATTCAAAATACAGAACCGGTTTTTCAGGAAGTTTTGCATAAATACTTCGACGGATCATCTGACTTTCATACACTTCAATTGCTATACAGTAATTTATAAGAAGTAAGAATCATTTTGCAAATACTCCTGATCTTCTAAAAATAAGATCAATTTAGCTGCATTTTTAAATAAGATATCTATATTTGCAACACTGTTGCGATTATTTATTTGATAACTAAACATTTAAATATCGGAACAGAAATGCCACAGAATGAAGAAAAAGGTTATAGCAGTGAATTTTTTGATGTCTTTTGCAGTATTGTTCGCCATGCTGTTTCAGACAGTTCACTCTTATGAACATATCTTAAGGCTTTCTTCAGAAAAGCATTGTGATCATAAATACACCACAGGGCAAAAGGAATTAACACACAGCCATTCGGTTGATGCAAACTGTCATATTTGTCATTTTGCTTTTAGTACGTTTGTTCCAAACTCATTCCAGAGCTTTTCATTTCACAAAACATTAGTCGAAGCTGCTTCTTATAAATTCTTTTATTTTGAGGGAATTTCAGCTTTTTTCAAAGGCAGTCTCTTTGCCCTGCGTGCACCTCCTGCATTCATTTAATTACCACAGTTTATTTTCTCAAATTAAAATAGCTTTTACCTCATTTATTCAAATAGGTAAAGGAAAATCTATTTTATAATTCATTTGATCTGGATTTTTTAGCCTAATCAAGTAAATCTCTTTTTAAATTGTTGTAATCCTCAAAAAACTAATATTCAAGCTTTTAACAACTCTTAAAAGCCTGAAAATTTCTATATCTATTATTTAAAATTAATTTTTCTCAACAAATAAATTTATGCTTACAGCAACAAACCTGACCAAGAAATATGGCGATCATACGGCTTTGAATGCCTTAAACTTAACAATAAAAGAAGGTGAAATTTTTGCTCTCTTAGGGCAGAACGGTGCCGGAAAAACGACTACCATTAATTTGTTTTTAGGTTTTATAGAACCTACTTCGGGAGAATTAGAAATCAATAACATTTCAGTTACAGAGAATAATCAGGAAACTAAAAAACATGTTGCTTATATTCCGGAAACCGTAATGTTATATCCAAATCTTACAGGTTTAGAGAATCTTAAATTCTTTTCGTCATTGGCAGGATTTAAATATTCTACAGGAGAATTGACTTATTTTTTAACTAAAGCGGGGCTTCAGGCTGGTGCTCACGATCAAAATTTAGGAGGTTATTCTAAAGGAATGCGTCAAAAAGTGGGAATTGCAATTGCCATCGCTAAGAGAGCAAAAGTGCTTTTACTGGACGAACCTACAAGCGGCTTAGACCCAAAAGCATCTAACGAATTTTCGCAGATTTTAAAAGAACTTTCGGCAGACGGAACGGCTATTTTAATGGCAACCCACGATATTTTCAGAGCCAGAGAAGTTGCTTCACACATCGGAATCATGAAACAGGGAAATTTAGTTACCGTGATTGAGGCTGATAAAATATCAGCAAATGAACTGGAAGATTTGTATTTACAAACTGTTTAAGATGAAAAATATATTCTCTTTTTTACTTTTAATAAGCGGTACACATTTCATCCAGGCACAAAATAACAATAACAAAGTTAAAGACAGTATTGCAAAAGATTCTCTGGAAATGCAAACCAAACGAAATGAATTGCAGACCGTTGAAATTGTAGGCCGTTCGACCAAGAAATACAACAGCGATTATTCGTTTGCAGCAACAAAAATTGCCGCTTTAAACAAAGATATTCCGCAGTCTATTTCGACAATTACCAAAGAATTAATTGCTGACAAAGGTGCTTTTTATCTGGCCGATGCAGTGAAAATGTCGAGTGGTGTAATTCCGGCAAGTTATTACAATCAATATACAATTCGCGGTATCAGCCAGAATGAAGAAGGCCAGATAATTAACGGAATGCGAACGCGCCAGTATTATTTTTTACAGCCTTTAACGAGTAATATTGAACGTGTTGAAGTCATAAAAGGTCCATCGAGTGCCACATTTTCTTCTGTTGATCCGGGCGGAAGTATCAATATGGTGACCAAAAAACCTTTGGCAATAGACCGAAAAGAAATCAGCATGAGCGTGGGGAGTTTCAGCACTTTGCGAGGAACACTTGATTTTACCGGACCTTTAAACGAATCAAAAACACTTTTATATCGTGTAAACGGTGCCTATCAGCAGGCAAAATCATTTCGTGATTTAGTTAATAATAAATCGTTTTTGATCTCGCCTTCTTTCAGTTATATACCAAATGAAAAAACGGCCATTAACACCGAGTTAATTTTAAGTGACATGACCGGAATTCTGGATCGCGGACAGCCTATTTTTGGTGCTGTCGCCGGAAAAACAAGTTTAAATAAAACACCGATAAGTTTAAATCTGGGCGCTCCAAGTGATTTTTTTAAATCGAAGGAAATGATCCTGATGACCAATTTTGCGCATAAATTCAATTCTAAAATTGGTTTTAATGCGTCGTATATGAAACAAACCTGGACAGAAGATCTTCAGGAACACCGCACCACAAATGCTTTTGCGGTTGACATGAACAATCAGCCTGTTACGAGTCTGGCTATGATGCAGTTTGTACAGCGTGAGCAAAATTGGGATATTGACAATTTGAGTGCGTATTTAAACTTCGATTTAAAAACAGGAAAGCTCCATCATAAATTACTGACAGGTTACGATTTAAGCAGCTGGAACAAAAATAAAGGCGGCGGACAAAACGCGGCGAGAGGTTATCTGTTGAAAGACGGAACTGTTGCGAGCAGTTTTGTTTTGGCAAATGCATCAAATTATCAAACCGTAACCGTTGACGGCGTTGTAATGCCAAAACCAAATGTTGATTATTTTAATTTGAATAATCCGAGTTACAGACTGACCAGTCCTGAAGATTATACGCTGAATGTGAGAACAGCGCTTCCATCGGCATTAACTACTACAAATGCCATTTATATTCAGGATCAGATTCAATGGGAAAAGTTTACTTTTTTATTGGGACTTCGAAACGAATGGTTTGAAGATATTACGAACTATGAAACCAGTAACGAACTGAAAGTCAAAAAATCGGCTTTACTGCCAAGAATTGGAATTACGTATGCCGTAAACAGTGCCATAAATGTGTACACAACGTATCTGGAAGGTTATCAGCCTCAATCGAATACCGTTACTTTGATGCCTCAAACAGCAAGTTTACCGGGCGGCAGTTTATTTGACCCGCTAGAAAGTGATTTAAAAGAAGTAGGAATCAAAACTACTTTTTTAAACAACTCGATGAGTTTTAATGCGGCGATTTACGAAATCAGACAGCGCAACATTTTAATGAATGCTAATGATCCCGTAAATCCTGATTTACTGGTAACGAGAGGCGCTGAACGAAGCCGTGGTTTTGAATGTGATTTAGCAGGTTATATCACACCAGACTGGCAGATTAATGCCTCGTACAGTTATATTGATGCCGAAATTACAAAAGATAATAATCCGGCTTTAATTGGTGCCCGAAAGCAAAACACGCCAAAAAACAGCGCCAACTTATGGACACGCTACAACTTTGCTTCAGATTCTGATTTGCAAGATTTAGGAATTGGAATTGGAATGCAGTACCAAAGCAGTAAAGTACCTTGGTTTACAAGAGATTTTACACTTCCAGATTTTACCATTTTTGATGCTGCTTTGTTTTACAAACCAAATAAAAGCAATGTGCAGATTGCTGTAAATGCGGGCAATTTATTAAACAAAACGTATTGGCTTGGCGCTCAGAATTATCTGCGTTTATTTCCGGGAAGTCCGCGAAACGTTACGCTTACGGTAACTTATAAATTTTAATTCGTTGAAGTGAAAAATATTTAAACACATAGAAACATAGCTGTAGATTGATTTTAAAAAAGGCGTTTCACTAGCATCAATTCACATAGCTATGTGTTAAAAACTAGTTTCTTTCGATTACCTTCTATAGAAAAAAATCTATGGTTCTATGTGTTTAAACCATTACACGCAACTGATAAATTTTAAATAAATATGAAATTATTACATACAGAACTCCTTATAGCCAGACATTTTAAAAATTCTGTTTTTAAAAATCAGGCGATTTATATTATTACATTTTTTATTGGCGCCTTGCTTTTATTTGCTGCGTTTTCGGGCTGGGACAATTACAAAAACCAAAACGAAACCAGCGAAAAATATCAGCATGAATCCCGCGAAGACTGGTTGAAAAACCCGGATAAAAATCCGCATAGAATGGCACATTACGGGAATTTTGCTTTTAGAAAAAGTACTTCCCTGAGCGTTTTTGAATTTGGAATGGAACTGTTTTTTGGAAATGCAATTTTTCTTGAAGCGCACAAGCAAAATACAGCCAATTTCTCTGAAGCCGGATTTTCAAACAGCATGCTTCGTTTCGGCGAAATCAGCATTGCCATGGTTTTACAGGTTTTACTGCCTTTATTAATCTTTTTTGTCGGTTTCAATTCTGTGGCATACGAAAGAGAAAACGGAACTTTAAAAATCCTTTTGAGTCAGGGAATCAGCTGGAAACAGCTTTTGTTTGGTAAAGTCCTGGGAGTTGCCAGCGTTGTTATGCTGCTTTTTATTCCCACCATTATCATTTTGGTTTTAATCTGGCTAACGCTTCAAAACTTTTCAATTTCGGCCGATGAAACAATAAAAATGCTTTTATTTATTGGGTTTCATTTTATTTATCTGATGTTCTTTTGCGTCGGAGCAGTTTTGATTTCGGCGTCAAGCAAAACCTCAAAAAAAGCATTGGTTTCGTTAATTGGAATCTGGCTGATTTTTACCATCATTCTGCCAAGAACAACACAGGCCATTGGAGCTTATTTGTATGAAGCACCTTCTAAAATTCAGTTTAACAGCGATATCGAAAAAGATATCCTGAAACAAGGCGACAGTCATAACCCAAATGATGTGCATTATAAAGCCATAAAAGACTCTTTACTTCGGGCTTATAAAGTCGATTCGGTGCAGAAACTTCCTTTCAATTATTCAGGATTTATTATGACCGAAGGCGAAAAAATCAGCTCGAATATTTACAACAAACATTTAGAAGAACTTTTGAAAATTTATGCCAGACAAAACAGTTTTTCTAAAGCCGTTTCTTTCTTTAATCCGTACATCGCGATGAAAAATTTATCGATGGGATTATCGAATACTGATTATGATTCGTACATCGATTTCCAGAAACAAGCTGAGAAATACCGTTATGGAATGGCGCAGAAAATGAATGCTTTGCAGGTAAAATACATCAGCAATAAAAAACCCGGACCCAACGATAAACCGCTTACAATTGGCAGAGAACATTGGGCTGATGTTGAAGAATTTCATTATGAACCAAAAGGCGTCTGGGAGGTTTTAAAAACCGAAATCGTTTCTGTTATTTCTATTCTTTTATGGGTAATTCTGCTATTTGTTTTGATCAGAATTGCTGCTAAAAATCTAAAAGCCATTTAATATGTTAGTACTCTTATTTAAAAATTTCATACGTTCAAAAGGTACCAAAATTGGCTTACTTTTTTTATTAATCATTGGTTTTATAAGTCTTTTAATTGGCCGTCAGTTTCAGGAAAAACAACAAAATAGTATTACCGAAGCAGCTGTTTATCAAAAAGAACATATTGCGAGAAATGCTGCTTTTCATAAAGACGAAATTGGACTTCTCCTCTACTACATTAAATTTTCATTGGTTAATAATACATTGCCCATTAACAGTTTGGCAATTGGGCAGCGCGATGTAAATCCGTCCATTCAAAATGTTACGATTCGAGGTTTGGAAGGCCAGAAATACGATTCAGAACTCAATAATCCGAGCAATCTTTTGTCAGGAAATATCGATTTTAGTTTTGTGCTTTTATATTTATTTCCGCTTTTGATTATTGCTTTTTCGTATAATATTATTTCAGAAGAAAAAGAATCTGGAACCTGGAAAATTGTAGCAACACAAAGTCCGAATACGTTTTTGTATATCTTAAAATTGTTCTATATCAGAATTTTAAGTCTAACAGCTCTTTTAACTTTGATTCTTTTAGCGGCTGTTTTGTTTTTGCAGATTCCAATTGATAAAGCATTTCTGGTGTTTTATGGACTTTCGGTTTTGTATATTTTATTTTGGTTTGCGGTTTGTTTTTTCATTGTTTCTCTTCAAAAAAACTCCAATTTCAATGCTGTAATTTTATTGACAATCTGGCTGTTTCTAATTATCATTCTTCCGGCGGGAATCAATACGTATATCATCAATAGATATAAAGTTCCCGAAGCTTTAGAATTAACGCTTACGCAGAGAAATGCCTATCATGAAAAATGGGATATGGATAAACAGGAAACGCTGGATAAATTCTACAAACATTATCCGCAGTTTAAAAATTATCCTTTACCTGATAAAGAATTCAGCTGGCTTTGGTATTATGCTATGCAGCAAATGGGCGACGACGAATCGGCTGTACAATCCAAAGAATTAGAAACGAAACTACAGCAGCGAAACCGCGCGAGTGAACTGATTGCGCAATTTATTCCAACGCTTCACACACAAATTCAGTTAAATGAAATTGCAAAATCTGATTTGCGAAACCAACTTTTGTTTTTAAAAGAAACAACGAAATTTCATGAAAAACTACGCCTGCATTTTTATCCAAAGATATTTGATAATGCTCCGGTCAACGAACAAAAATGGGGAGATTTTAAAGTAGAAACTTTTACTGATAATTCTGAAACGAGTTTTATGAAAGCATTTTTACCATTATTACTTTTCAATTTATTGCTGATTGGTTTTGGATGGCGAAATTTTAATCGTAAAGTTATTATTTGATTTTTTAACCTCGAAGTTATATTACCGCAAAGAGCGCGAAGGTTTACGCAAAGTTCGCAAAGTTTTAAATAAAGCTTTGCGGGCTTTGCGTTTTTTATAAGGATACTAAGTGAAAAAACTTTGCTTGCGGTTAAAAAGTAGTACTTTTAATGAAATTTCCATTTAATGAAAAAAATATTTATAGCCGGCGTTGTCTTTGTATTCATTTTATATGCTTTCAAAAAATTAGTTTATGATTCTTATCAATGGAAAAAAGCAATTAACAGCCCTGAGCATAAACTGCAACTAGGAAGTTTTATCTTTAGTAAACAAAGCGGCTCTAACGGGAGTCAAAGCATGGAACACAAATACTTTATTTTTAAGGTAATTGAAATAAACGGCGATTATGTGAAACTTTCGGTTATTAGGCAGTTGTCGCAAAAAGATAAGCTGCTCCAATCTGATTTTTCGACAACCAAAGAAGCTTATAAAGATTTAAAACAAAATATAGGAAATACAAAAATCACAGGAATTCTAAAAGAGGATTTGTATAAAGCCGGTCCTTCTTATACTTTGAATAATTTTTTATTAGAAAAATATCCTTCATTACTGGACTCCAGATATTATTTTGAAGAAATCCCTGAGAATAAAAAAAATCTTCCAATACCAGTTGATTACAACGAATTACAGGAATATTTCAGTTTAGTTTATTCTAAAGATGAAATTATAAACAAGGGAAAACTGGTTCCATGGGTTTTAAACAACAACACTACACCTGAATTAGCCGAGAGGTTGTCTCAAAATATAGATTTGATACTTAATTAACCGCAAAATTATTTAAACGAAAAGAATACAATCCCGATAGCCATCGGGAACACAAAGTTCGCAAAGTTTTTAGGTAAAGCTTTGCGAACTTGGCGTTTATATTACGTAAGTAAATACTAAAACCTTGCGTGCTTTGCGGTTACAAAAACTGCAATACTAAACCTATTCTGAATAATTTTTTCAGGAAAGTAGTTTATTTGAATTTTATTTAGAATTAATATAAATAAACTTTTATATTTGCCGCTTTCCGGGCAAATATAAGTACTTTTTAAAATTTACTTAATATTGCTTTTCCAAAATAAATTTTTATTAATGAACAACAATACCAGTTTCGAATTAAATCTCTTCAAATCCTTTAAGGAAGGAGACGAAACTGCTTTCAAGTTTTTCTATGATAAATACTTTAGAAGAATTCAGTCTTTCAGCGTTCAGTTTATTTATGACCAGGAAGAAGCCGAGAATCTGGCTCAGGAAGCTTTACTACACCTATGGCAGAATAGAGAAAGTGTAGAATCTATAAACGGAATTCAGGCCTTTTTGTTTACTTATGCCAAATCTAAATGTTTGAATTTAATCCGCCATAATAAGGTGAAGGATAAATTTAAAAACGACTTACTTAACCACAAAGAAAGAGAACTGGATATTGAGGTTTTAAATTCGCTTCAATTCGATACTTTAGAATTAACTGAATTAGAACGTATCATTCAGGAATCTATCAACGATTTGCCGCCCAAAACCAGGGAAGTTTTTATAAAAAAACGCTTCGAAAATAAAAAAAATGCAGAAATCGCCGTAGAAATGGAAGTTACCTTAAAAGCCGTAGAAGCCCATATGACAAAGGCTTTGAAGATTTTAAAGACCAAATTATCGGATTATTTGTTCCTAATCTTTATCCTTATTTATAATAATTAAGAATAAAAGGTAGGGTTTTTTATTTCTGAAGTGTACTAACTATAGTGAGACGTTTTAATACTCAAATATGACATCGGAAATAATACAAAAATATCTTTCTAACGAAGCTTCAGAACAAGAAGTTCAGGCACTTTTTGAATGGATTGAAGCATCGGAAGATAATAAAAAACAATTTGTAAAGGCAAAGAAAGCGTGGGTTCTTTCCGGCTTATCTGAAGATATTTTAAGTGATTCTGTTCCATTAATTCAAATGAAACCAAAAAACAGGCTGAAGCAGTACTTAAGTTATGCTGCAGTATTTTTAGTTTTGATTGGGTTAGGAAAAACTATTTTATTATTTACCGATACCTCTAAAACATCAAAAGAAATTGTTCTGGAAATGGGCGACGGCCGTATAGAATATTTTTCTGGAAAAAATCAAACCACTTTGGTAAATGACAAAGGAGATTTAGTGGCCAAAAAATTTCCTGATGAAATCATTTATTTTGGTAAAACTGCTGCTGATAAAGTAGTTTACAATACGCTTACTATTCCGTATGGAAAACGTTTCAAACTTAGACTTTCGGATGGTACTATCGTGAGTTTAAACGCCGGAAGTTCTTTACGTTATCCGGAACAATTTAGCAATAACGGAAACCGAAATGTGTATTTAACCGGAGAAGCTTTTTTTGAAGTGGCCAAAGATAAAGAGCATCCGTTTATTGTAAACGCCAATCAGGTTGATATTAAGGTTCTTGGGACAAAGTTTAATGTGAGCGCTTATCCTGAAAATCCTACTGTTAACAGTACTTTGATAGAAGGAAGCATTCAAATGTCTGAAACTGCCAATCCTTCGAATGTTATTTTGCTTGAACCAAACCAAATGGCAACATGGCAGAATAACGCTAAAAAAATTACCCTCAAAAATGTTGATGTTTCTCTTTACTCGGCCTGGACTAAAGGAGAACTGGCATTTAAAGACACCCCATTTTCTACAATCGCTAAAATTATTCAGCGTACCTACGACGTTGAAATTATCAATCAAAATTCTGATTTGGCCAGACAGAATTTTACTGGTACAATAAATATAAGCGAATCTAGTGTCGAAAACATTTTAGACCTGCTAAAACGCGACACTCCTTTTAACTATTCAATTGAACATAAAACAATTACGATCACCAATCCTCGATAAATAAATAAACATGACATTTGCGATACAACCCGTTTTAAGAAAAATTCTGTTTTTCTTAGCTATTCTCATATCTGGATTTAAAGGATTTTCTCAGAATAGACACATAACATTACATGTAAAAAACAAACCTATAAGCCTAATTATCAAATCTATTGAGGAACAAACTGATTTTAGAATAATTTATAACGCCCGTAAAATCGATGCCGATCAGCTGGCGGATTTAGATGTAAATAATGCCTCCCTTGAAACGGCTTTAAAACAGCTTTTAAAAGATAAAAACATTTCATTTTACATTCAGAAAAAGCAGGTTTTATTAACCAGCTCTACTCCTGATTCGTCTAATTCTGATGTTCAGGAAACAGAAAGATTTATTACCGGAACGGTTTATAATGCTAAAGACAAACAGCCTCTACCGGGCGCAACTATCCGCATAAAAGGAACCGGAATGGGTGCTGTAACTGATTTCAACGGAAAATTTGTTTATCAGTTAAAAGGAAACAATATCCCAAATCTTGTTCTTGAAGTTGGATTTCTTGGAATGGAACCTCAGTCTCAAAAAGCAGACAACAAAAAGGATTTCGTATTTTATCTTCAGGAAACTAGAGACGAACTGAATCCGGTTGTGATTACTTCTTCTTATGGAACTACAAAACTAAAAGAAGAAATCGTAGGGAGTATTTCGACTTTACAAGCAAAGGATATTGCGGTTGAACAGGCTTCTGAAAGTTTTGATAAAATGATTACAGGACAGATTGCCGGTGTTATGGTTGAAAATACTTCTGGCGTTGGCGGTCCGGTTAAAATCAATATTCGCGGACAAGGTACTTTATCTTCTTTAAGCGGTGCTATTACTGGAACTTCATCGCAGCCTCTTATTATTGTTGATGGTGTTGTAATGAGCGAAGAATATGCTATTGACAGTGCCAATTTTAACGGAAACGGCGATTATGCCGAAAATCTGGCCAATCCGTTAATGAAAATTGCCCCAGAAAACATTGAAACTATTTCTGTTTTAAAAGATGCTGCGGCGGTTGGTATTTATGGTGCTGATGGAGCAAATGGTGTAATTTTAATTACAACCAAAAAAGGAAAAAAAGGGAAAACACAATTTGGTTTTTCTAATCAGTTAGGAGTTTCTTCTGCAGTCAATCAAATTAAATATTTAAACGGGGAACAATATACAGAATTGCGAAATGAGTTCATGAAAAACACTACGGCGGGTTATGTTCCAGTTTCTTATAACGGAATAAACACGGATTGGTTTAATATATTAAACAGATCTGGTGTATATAATAAATACAATTTTAATGTTTCGGGATCTACTTCTAAATTTTCATATCGCACGAATGTTAGTTATACAAAAATCGATGAACCGCAGGTAGGAAACGAAACAAAACAATTAAACGCCGGAATTAATTTAGGTTACAACTCAGGTAAATGGGATATTAATTTAATGCTTAATCCTAGTTATGTTCAAAAAGATGCGCCTAATATTTTTTATAGTTTCGCTTACCTTCCAACACTTGCTGTTTACAATGCAGATGGTTCTTATGCCGATTTGGGCGCAAGCGGTTCTGCAAGAGGAAATCCTTTGGCAGCGATTGAGCAAAATAAAAACGAAGCGCAGACTTTTGGTCTTTTAGGAAGTTTGAATTTATCTTATAAACTTAATAAAAATATCAAATTTTCTACTCTATTTGGTATGGATTATACTGATAAAGAGCAGGATCGTTATTTTTCTGCAGCAAATGAAAGCGGCCAGTACAATGCGACTTTTGTTTTAGACGGAATTACATATCCGGCTTGGGGAAGACGTCTTATAAACCAGAGAAATTCTACTAAATGGAACTGGCAGGGACAAGCTTTATTCAATAAACAATTAAATGAAAGCAATGAAATTGATGGAGTTGTTGGTTTTGAATTAGCAGAAGATAAAACAGATTTTAATTATAAATCTGGTGTAGGATTTTTAGAACCTGATCATATCAATAATGTCACAGACGCCATAAGAGATGACAATCCGGATACACCGGAAGATGAATCTAAAAACGGTCAGAGTTACAGAAATGAAATAAGCTACAATTCAAGAGTTTCTTTATTCTCCCAAATAAATTACAACTACAAAAAACGTTATTTCTTATTAGCAAATTACCGTCGTGATCAGAGTTCTGTTTTTGGAGATGATACTGATGTGGCTCATAATGGCGGTTTGGGTGCCGGATGGATTATTAGTAATGAAAATTTTTTAAGCACAAATTCCTGGATTGATTTCTTAAAACTGAAAGCAAGTTACGGATCAACCGGAAATTCTAAAATTGGTTCTTACAGATCAAAAGGAATTTATAATATAAGCCAAAACGGGTATAATGGTTCTATTGGAGCGACTACAGGAGCCGCGCCAAATGGCAGATTAAGCTGGGAAAAAAATACAAAATTCAATGCAGGATTTGATTTTAATGTTTTCAAGAGAGTCGAATTGACATTAGAATATTACTACGATGATAAAAGCAATTTAATTGCTTCAAGAGACATTCCTACAGAAACAGGGTATAGTTCTGTACAATTAAATGCAGCAAGCATGTACAACAAAGGTTTTGAACTTACTACAAGAATAAAATGGATAAAAAGCGATGCTTTTAAATGGACTACGGCATTTAATATTGCCACAATAAATAATAAAGTAACTTATTTAAAAGGTTTAGGCAGTGATTATGCTGAAGCAAATATTGCATTGGCACAAAAAGTAGGTTACAGTACAACAACATTATGGGGCATTAAATGGGCTGGTGTAGATCCAGCAACAGGAAGAGATCTTATACAAAAAAATGGACAGATTTACGATGCTAAAACGTACAACGAGTTATTTACAGTGGCAGACTGGGAACCTATTGGAGACAAACAGGCTGATGCTTACGGAGGTTTCTATAATAATTTTACTTTCTACAATAATCTTACTTTATCTATTAGAGGAGATTATCAAATTGGCGGAAGCTTTATGGCACCAAGTGTTCTTATCGATCAATATAATGTAACATCAAATCGAAATCTTTCTGTAAATGCTTACGATTATTGGAGAAATCCAGGCGACAATGTTTCACAATCTGCCGTTACACTTTCACCAATAATCTCAAACTTAAGCAAATATATTTACGATGCTACCTATATCAGAATCAGTAATATTAATTTAAGTTATAATGTACCTCTTAAAAAGAATACTTTTCTGGATGCTGTTTCTGTTTTTGCAGATGCTACAAATGTGGCATATTGGTACAAAGACAAAAGTCCTAAAGGAATGAATGGAATACGAGAGTATAGTTATATCTATCCGCAGGCAAGAACAATCTCGCTGGGAGTTAATGCTAAATTTTAAGAAAATGAAATATTCAAAATACCTATCCCTATTTTTTCTAATACTTTCATTACTAAGCTGTAGTGACTTTTTAGAGCAGGAACCCGGAACCCAAACATCTGTAGACGAACTTTTACAAAACAAAACAGGGGTTTTGCAGGCACTTACCGGACTTTATACTGAAGTAGAAGCTAATGTAAGACCAGAACGTTATGCTGTTTATGCTGATTTACAGGGAGGCAATTTAAAATTTGGTCCAACAGCAACAGGTGGTCTAAAAGGCCAGATTTCGCCATCGGCAAATGTTGAGCAGCTTTATTCTTTTGACGATGTGGCGCTGTCCAGTAATTTTAAAACATTTTATGATACTAATTATGACATCATAAATCAGGCGAATTTAATTTTAGAATATACTCCTGACCTAAAAGATGCGACTGATGCAGAAAAAAATCAAATAAAAGCAGAAGCTTTAACCATACGAGCTTATGCCCATTTTCTTTTATCTCTTGTTTACTGTCAGGATTATAAATATACGGCTGATGCATCGCATTTAGGAATAATTTATAACACAGAATCTATTAAATCAGGAATACAATATCCGGCCAGAAAAACCCTGGCAGAAACTTATAACTTAATTATTAATGATTTAAAAACGGCTGTTGAAAATTACTCAGACAATTCATTACTTCCTGGTCCCGCTTATTCTTTCTTTAACAGAAAAAATACAAAAGCACTATTAGCAAGGGTTTATCTTCAAAAAGGAGACTGGATAAATGCTTATGAAATGGCAAATGATGTAATTACCAATTCAGGTGCTGCACTAATGAGCAAAGAAACTTTAGTTTCTGAATGGGAAAAACCAGATCTTCCAGTATCAGAAATCCTCCTTGAATTTTCTATTCCGAAAGACACAGAAGGAAATGTTTCATCATCAATGGCTCAGACTTTTGGCTATACTTCAGACATAAACTTTCAAAAATATACAGTATCAAATGATTTAATTGACCTATATGAAAGCAGTGATTTAAGAAAACAATTGTTCTTAACAAAATCACTTTATACAATTATAGGCGGTGTGCAGACTTACCGAGATTACAACTTTACCAAAAAATTTCAGAATAATGCCGGTTATGTCGCTTTTAGACTCAGTGAAATGTACTTGATTCGTGCTGAAGCTGCATTTGAAATCAATAGAGCAGATTTGGCAATGGCAGACATTAATATCATCCGTGCCCGTGCCAATGCATCATTATTAACCAATACAGCCAATTTAAAAGAAAACATCTTTTTAGAAAGAAGAAAAGAATTATGTTTTGAAGGTTTCTTATTCTTTGATATTGCCAGAAATCATAAAGATGTTTCAAGAAATGACGGCTGTATCGCCACAGTTTGCAGTTTGACTTATCCGTCTTTAAAATACGTCCTGCCAATACCAACATACAACACTAATCTTAACCCAAACTTGCAGCAAAATGACTCGTATTAAGATATTCAGTATATTATTTACAGCTCTGTTATATATTTCATGTTCAAAAGATGATTATAAATTAGGTTCAGATATTGATCCTTTTTTAAGATTTAATTTTTTAGTAAAAAGTGATAACACACCTTTAGAATACCCGGCTGTAAACGGAAATCTAGTTCCTCAGTCAACTTATGACAACAAAGCTATAAGAACATTAAAAGTTCCTGTAGCTTTAACAACACGTGCCTTAAAGGGAACTATTACAGCCAATTTTAGTGCCGAAACAAATGGTGCCAGCGACAGTTTCAGCGTAAATCCTGTAAATCAGCTTACTTTTCAAGGCAGTAAATTAACCGATACTATTTATGTGTCATTTGATAAAAGATGGGCTGCAAGTCAAAATATTAAGCTAAAATTGGAAACCGTTTCTGATCCTGATATTCATATTGGAAATCTAAATTCTGCATATCCAAACGATACTTTCAATATCAATTTAGGAACTATCGCTACTAATTATACTTTTCCTGTAACAAAGTACAATGTAAAAGGCGAAATAGGTGAAACAATTGATTTTAAAGTATACTATCCTAATGGTTTTTTCCCGGAAGAAATTGAAAATGCTTCTATTTTTAAGTTCCAAAACGGATTCGAATATTCTTTAACACATGATGATTATGGTGATAACAGAACTTCTGTAAACTATCATTTAACTCTTTTAGAAGATCTTCAAAACGATGATGCTCAATACGAGTCTAAATTAACGTTAATCAATATTCCAAATTATACGGCTACAGGAAATATCAGCTTAACTATTACAAAACCAATAAAAATACCAAGAGATATTCAGGCATATCCAGCATCGAAATTTACAGATCCAACAAATGCCTTTTATCTAACATATGGTGAACATTGGTTTAACAATGGTGCTTGTTCGTGGCAGACTTTCAATGCTCTAACTTTCCCGGTTATTGTTACTAAAGACGATCCTAATGCCATATTATACAGTGATAGAGGAACTACAAACCCAAATGATGATATTTACCACGATGCTTTTAAAATTGGCTTTAACGTTGCCAGCGGAACCAACACTGTAAACTCTTTTGGTTTAAAGAGATGGTTCTCTAACGAAAGCAACTCAGCGTCCATTTCTCCAGGGTTCAACATTACTTCGGCATTGGAGTTTTTCCCTGCAAATGGAAACAGCAAAACTGAAGGAACGGTTCTCGTAATTCCGCAGGACATTACCATTGGATCTGCCGCAACGGCTTCAGTTCCATCAAAGTCACATATCATTGCTATTTCCGGCGAAGGAACTTACAAAGAGATCAGCAATGGTTTATATGAAATTTCATTTGAATTGAAACTAACAAATGACGAACTTTTTGGAGGAACAGTTTCGACACAATACAGAATGTTCAACAACAGAACATATCCAAAACCTGCTGCTTTGAGTATTCCGTGTCCTAAGGAGGTTACGCTTTAAGTATTTAGTCTCAGTCTCAGTTGACAGTCGCAGTTAACAGTCTGGAATCTTTATTCAAGCTTTGTCAAAGTTTAAAACTTTGACAAAGCTTTTGAAGTCTAAGATAATCTGAGACTGAGACTTAAAAACCAATCAAAAAAAAACAAAAAAACAAAAGAATTGAAAAAACTAATCTTCCCTCTCCTATTCCTCGTGAGTTTGACGGCTTATAAAAGCGTTGAACAGCCCGATTATATCGACATACAGGAATTACGAAAAATTTATTCCGGCGGAGATCCTTCAAAATGGTCCGCTGCAGAATTACACGAAAGTGTAGATAAATCGAAATTTCAGGATATTGGCGTTTTGCCTGCTGTTCCTTATCCTGCATATAATCCGTATTCGAAGGAAAAAGAAAGTTTGGGCAAGATTTTGTTTTTTGATCCGAGATTGTCTAAAAGCGGACAGATTGCGTGTGCTTCTTGCCACAATCCAGAATTGGGATGGACGGATAATTTAACGCGCTCGTTTGGTCATGACCGCCAGACGGGAAAACGAAATTCTATGACGATTTTAAATTCGGCATACGCAACCTCTCTATTTTGGGACGGACGAGCTTCGAGCTTAGAAGATCAAGCGCAATTTCCTGTTTCTGATCCTTTAGAAATGAACGAAAAACTGACGATTGCCGTTGATAAAATTGCCAAAATTAAAGGATACAATTCGTTATTTACAGCAGCTTTTGGAGATAAAAAAGTGACTTTAGAGAGAATTCAATATGCGATTGCTACTTTTGAAAGATCCATCAATAGTCCGAAAAGTAAATTTGACCAGTTTGTAAGCGGAAAATCAGATATTTATACTGATCAGCAGGTAAAAGGAATGCATTTGTTCAGAACCAAAGCGCAATGCATCAACTGCCATAATACGCCTTATTTCAGCGATAATCAGTTTCATAACGACGGTCAAACTTTATTTGGTACAAAAAATGAAGATTTCGGACGCTATAATGTGACTAAAGATGTAAAAGATATTGGCAAATTTAGAACACCAACGCTTCGCGAAGTTGTAAATACAAAACCATGGATGCATCATGGGCATTTTCCAACTTTACTGGATGTTGTAGAATTATACAATTTAGGAAATCCGTCTCCTGTTCAAAAGAAATACTTAGGAACAGCAAGAGATTCTTTAATTCCAAAATCAGATCCAATGCTTAGAAAGTTAGATTTGAGCAAAGAAGAAATCAGCGATCTATTAGCTTTTATCGAAACTTTAAGCACTCCGACAAGAAGAATTATGGTTCCTGAAATGCCAAAATAAGTTAGTTGATGGATTTGCATTTGCCTAAAATTTGCAAATTTTCAAAGCCCATTTCTTTACGAAATGGGCTTTTTTATTTTAGAAATATTTATTGTAAAAACTAAATAAACATTATCCATTTCAGCTATTAAATCTTGAGTACTTTTCTTCTTTCTCAACTTTTCTTAAATCGTGAAATATAATCGAGTAATAAAATTGAATTCATAGGTAAAACCCCAGCGGGGTGAAATATTTATAGAATTACAATAAGACGAATAAAAAAAGCTCCGGAGGTGCGACATATTTTTTTTGCAACCTAAATATATGTCGCACCTCTGGAGCTTTATATTGTAAACGTTTATTCTTTGCTACAAATATTTCGCTTCTCCGAAGCTTACAAAAATAGAGCTATGCTTTTGAAAAAGCGATTTTTTTAAACTCAACGATAAATTCAAAAATTTTAAAATGAAAGTTTTTTAGATAATCTTGCAACAATGACTGTTTGTGTTTTTTGTAACTTTATTAAAACATTTAAAAAGATGCAATTTAACTTCAGCCAATACTTATTTACTATGCTTTCATTGATGTATAAAATAGCGTCGCATCGTTGATATCACAGGCATTTTCTAAATTTGTTTATCACTCAAAAGAAGCATTTTCTTTTAATAAAAAATACCATTATGAAAATAGATCAGATTCAAATCAAAACAAACGATATACAAAAAACGAAAGCATTTTATCAAAATGTATTAGGCCTTTTTATTCTGGAAGAAGATAAAAAATGGATTACTTTTAAGGCGGGAACTTCTATCTTAAAATTTGTCGAAGATCTGCAGTTTAATTCCATTTACCATTTTGCTTTTAATATTCCCGAAAATCAGGTTGAAGAAGCCATTCAGTGGTCTAAGGACAAAGTAGATTTAATTGTTTTGGAAGATAAAAGTGTAGTTACTCATTTTGAAAACTGGAATGCACATTCTCTTTATTTTTACGATCACAATGGCAATCTGCTGGAATTTATTGCCAGACACGATCTCGAAAATGAACAGTTGGGAGAATTTAAGCCTGAATCTATTTTAAGTATAAGCGAAATAGGAATTGTTACCGAAAACCCTCTGGAACTGGGAAATCAATTAATCGAAAAACATGGATTGCATTTCTTTTCTCAAAATACCAATACTGAAAAATTCTCAGCCATTGGCGATCACGAAGGTTTATTAATACTTGTGCAGCCTACTAGAAATTGGTATCCAACACAAATTCCTTCTGAAAGTAATCCAACGATAATTACATTAGAGAATAATGAAAATATAATTGAATTAAAATTTTAAAACCAAAAAGCCCAATTCAAAATGAATTGGGCTTTTGTTGTCTATATTGATGAATTAAAACTTCATTCTCTGAATTCGTACCGCATTCAAAATCGCTAACAGCGCTACTCCAACATCAGCAAAAACAGCTTCCCACATTGTGGCAAGTCCGCCCGCGCCAAGGATTAAAACAAAAGCTTTTACAACAAAAGCCAGAGTAATATTCTGCCAGACAATTTTTTTGGTTTGTTTTCCAATGTTAATCGCCATTGCAATTTTACTTGGTTTATCATCCTGAATTACAACATCGGCAGTTTCTATGGCAGCGTCGCTTCCTAAACCTCCCATTGCAATTCCTACGGTACTTAAAGCAATTACCGGCGCATCATTTACACCGTCTCCTACAAAAGCTACCGTTTCGTTTTTGGCTTTAATTTCGTTTACTTTATTGACTTTATCTTCCGGAAGCAAATCTCCAAAAGCGTTTAAAATTTTAAGTTTATCGGCTACAAACTGAACGACATTAGTTTTGTCGCCGCTGAGCATCGTAACTTTTACACCTAAAGATTTTAGTTTAGAAACTGTTTCTTGAGCATCTGCTTTAATTTCATCGGCAATGGTTAAATAGCCTGCAAACTTTCTTTCGTATGCTATGGCAATTGTGGTATAAACTACAGAAGACGGATCAACATCATACGAAATATTAAATTTATCAAGAAGTTTGAAGTTTCCAACATGAAGCTCTTTTCCGTTTATTTCAGCCTTTAAACCGTGGCCTGAGATTTCTTCTACATTATTCAATTCAATTGATGAATCAATTGTTCCAACATGATTATGAATTGCGGTTGCTACGGGATGCGTACTTTTTCCTTCTAAAGCATTAACTAGTTTCAGAATTTCCTCTTTATTAAATTCAGGTTTTATAATCACTTCCTGCACTTTAAAAACACCTTCGGTCATTGTTCCGGTTTTGTCCATAACCACATTTTGAATGGTCGAAATACTGTCCAGAAAATTACTTCCTTTAAACAAGATTCCGTTTTTACTGGCAGCACCTATTCCTCCAAAATACCCCAGCGGAATACTAATAACCAAAGCACACGGACAAGAAATTACCAAGAAAACCAAAGCTCTGTACAACCAGTCGCTAAAAACATAATTATCAACAAAAAGCATTGGCAGTAAACAAATTCCAATAGCAAGATACACTACAATTGGCGTGTAGATTTTAGCAAATTTGCGGATAAAAAGCTCTGCAGGTGCTTTTTTAGTGGTTGCATTTTGTACCAGCTCTAAAATTTTAGACAACTTACTATTGTTATAAGCGGTTGTTACTTTTACCTGTGCAATTGTATTTCCGTTTATCATTCCGGCCAGAACCGTATCTCCTTTCTTTTTAGTATCAGGTTTGCTTTCTCCAGTTAAGGCAGCGGTATTAAACGAAGCCGAATCTGAAAGCAATTCGCCGTCTAAACCAAGTTTTTCTCCTGCTTTAAGCTGAATAATGGCTCCAATCTGAACGTCTTTTGCCTTAACTTTTGTAACAATATTATTTTCTATAATATTAACCTCATCCGGACGCTGGTCCAGTAAACTTTTAATATTCGATTTTGCTTTACTAACCGCCATTCCCTGAAAGGTTTCACCTATCGTATAAAACAGCATAACGGCAACACCTTCAGGATATTCGCCAATTGCAAATGCGCCTATTGTGGCAATACACATTAGGAAAAACTCTGAAAAAACATCGCCTTTTACAATGCTCTCATAAGCTTCTTTCAAAACCGGAAGCCCAACCGGAATATACGCAATAACATACCAGCCGATTCTAACATATCCCGTAAACCAATCCTGCGGAAAATAATTATCTAAACCAATTCCGATTAGTAATAAAATGAAAGATATAATAGAAGGCAGGAACATTTTAAACAAGCTTCCCTCTGCACCATGCTCATGATCGTGATCATGTCCGTCATTATCTGAATGTACAGGTTCGTCATGCGAACAACAGCAGGAAGGTTTGGCTTTAGTTTTTGTATTTTTTATTTCTTTATCTTGATGTATCATGAGAAAGTTTCATGTTTAAAGTTTCAGATTCTGGAAACTTATTTTAATAATGCTCTAAATTTAATCAATTTGCAGCAAATGGTATAAGCAAAGTTTGTTTTTAATCTCGCTTATTTTACCGCTAAGGCACTAAGGTGCTAAGTTTTTTTTGAGAATGAAAATTAAACATTCATTTGTCATTTCTAAAAAAACTCAGCACCTCAGGATCTTAAAATATCAGCACCTTAAAAAAATCAATGTTCATGCTCTCCTCCGCCTTTCATTGCCGAAAGCAGGTAAAAAGCCCCTTTCGTAACAATTTTTGCCTGAGAGTCAATCTTATCCACGAACTTAACTTCTGTAAAACCTAAATCTGTAGTTCCGGGAACGACTTCAATGGCTTTAAAATGAATTTCTTTTTCGTGAGTTTCTTCTTTTTCCCCTTCTTTATGCTCGTGTTTTTCTTCTGGATGATTTTCTTCTTGTACAAAAACAAAATATTTATCAGCATTTCGAACAACGGCATCTTTTGGCAATGCCGGAACTGTTGTGTTTGTAATATTAATATTTGCCGAAACATACATTCCCGGGATCAGGCCTTTGGCATCGGCAGGATCGATTTTCGCATGAACAGCAACGGTTTTACTTTCGTTAGAAAATGATTTATTGATTCCGAAAATCTTTCCTTTAATCGATTTGTTAGACTGATTCGTTAATACAAAATCGATCACCTGACCAATAGAAATCGAACCTAAATCTTTCTCATACACATTTAAATCTAAATGCATCTGGCTGTTATCTGTTACTTCAAAAAGCGAAACTCCTGTGTTTGCAAAAGCGCCTTTGGCAATATTGATTTTCCCAACAAAACCACTAATAGGCGAAACAATAGGCACAACCGATGTTGTTCCTTTTGTGTTGACATGCAAAGCATCTAATTTGTTTTTTGCTGCCTGCGCACGGGCTCTTTCTGCTGCTAATTTGGCTTTTACTTCCTGAAAAGTCTTTCTTGGATTTACATTTTCATCACTCAGCGTTTTCTGGCGGTTGTACTCTAATTGCAGGTATTCTACATTGGCAGCTGCCGACTGGTAATCTTCCTGCATGCCAATAACTTCAAGATTTTGAATCGTTGCCAAAACTTTCCCTTTGTTAACGAATGTTCCTTCCAATACATAAATATCTTTCACCGTTCCGCCAATTAGAGTCGAAAGCTCAGCTGAATTTTGCGGAGGAACTGTAGTATAACCATTTGCTTTGATCACTTTATTAAGATTGCGGTCTTCTACAATGCCCGTTTCAATTCCGACTGTTTTGTATTGAGATTCGCTTAAAGCCACTTCTGTAGTTTCTTTTTCTTCTTCTTTTGTTTCTTCAGCCTTTTTTTCGTTACAAGCGATTAAGGTAACCGCAAAGATTCCAAAGGTTCCGCAAAGCACGCTAAGTTTAATTTCCTTGCGAACTTTGCGATTTTTCTTTGCGAACTTTGCGGTTAAATAACTAGATATATTTTTCATGATTAATTATTTTTGATAGTTGGAAATTGAAGTTCGACAGCACTTTGATTATAACTGTGTGTTACTTCTGCAAATTGTTTTTTTATATCGATCGCCTGATTTAAAAAGCTTATATACGACCAATAACTCATATCGCCGTTGGCATAACTCTTTTGAGCTGTTTCAATAATCTGATTGGCGTATTGCAAACCTTCATTTTTATAATAATTTAGATTTTTCTGCTGTTTTTTAAAATTGTTTAGTAATTCCTCTTTTTGCAGATTCAGAATAATTTTATTTTTATCTAATGCCAATTGTGACTGCGAAATACTGATTTCTGCCGCTTTCACCTTTGCTGTATTTACCCCTCCAAATAACGGAATCTGTAATCCTGCTGTAAATCCCTGAAACAGCGATTCTGTATTAATAGTCTGTGCAAAATAACCTAAACCTAATTTTGGTGTACGATTCGCTTTAAATGTGCCCGCTTCTTTTTGATAAACCGAAATTTGCTGCTGATAAAAATCGGTCATTAAGCTTTCTGCTTTCGAATCCTTATTTTCTATAAAGGGATATTGCAGTGAAGTCGTTTCATCCGGAACGATGTTTTCATCGGTCTGAATAAAAAACTGAAGTTGTTTTTGGTAAATCGCTAAATCGTAATTTAGTTGTTCTTTCTGCGTTTCGATTTCCTTTACTTTAGCTTTTGCACTTATAACTTCAATATTCCCGCTTTCTCCGGTTTTAAATCGAAGTTCGGCGTTCTTTAGAAATTTGGTATAAATCTCATTTAGTTCTGAGTTTAATTTTTGAATTGAAACTCCATACAAATATTGATAATAAGCCAGAGTCACGGCTTTTTCCAATTCATAAGATGATAATGCTTTTCGTTTTTCGGCCAGTTTGGCGAGTTCTTCCTGTAATTGTCTATTGGCTTTTGTGACATTTCCCAGCGGAAAAAACTGCTGTATCGAAACATTATGATCAAAATCAACACTGTTAAACTGTCCGCCCTGATACTGCACCTGCAATGGATCCGGCTGAAAAGCAGTTTTCTTTAAAATGTTTTGTCGTTCGATTTCTTTATCAGCAATTTTTAAATCGATGTTGTTTGATTTGGCTAATTCTATTGCTTTTTCTAGACTTATGGTTTGCTGTGCAAATGTTGCTGTATTTGCTAATAGAAATGCACTTAACCACAAAACCTTATTTGCCGATAGCAACTCATTTAACCGCAAAGTTCGCAAAGGATGCGCAGAGTTCGCAAAGGTTATCTTTCTTAAACTGTATAATAAATTTTTCATTTTCTTTAAATTTTTCTTAGCGTTCTTCGCGTAAATCTTTGCGTTCTTTGTGGTTAAACCTACGCTCCAGTAATAAATACAAAATCGGTAAAACGATTAGGGTTAATAGTGTTGCAGAGATTAATCCGCCGATTACTACGGTTGCCAGTGGTTTTTGTACTTCTGCCCCGCCGCTTGTGGATAAAGCCATTGGCAGAAATCCTAACGAAGCTACAGCTGCGGTCATTAAAACAGGACGCAGACGTGTTTTGGTTCCGATAAGGATTCTCTGAAACGGATCTGAAATACCTTCCGTTTTTAATTGGTTGAAATACGAAATCAGTACAATTCCGTTTAAAACCGCAATTCCGAATAAGGCAATAAAACCAATTCCTGCCGAAATACTAAATGGCATTACTCTCAGCGAAAGCGCAAAAACACCTCCAATCGCGGATAACGGAATCGCACTAAAAATCAGCAGTGCTTGTTTGACACTTTTGAAAGTAAAATACAGCAGAACCAAAATAAGTCCCAAAGCAATTGGCAAGGCTACAGAAAGTCTTTTTGAGGCTTCAATCAAATTTTCAAATTGTCCGCCGTAAGTCACATAATAACCTGCTGGAAGTTTAAAGCTTTTATCCAGTTTTGCCTGAATTTCTTCGACAACACTTTTAATATCTCTCCCTCGAACATTTAAACCAACGGTAATTCTTCGTTTTCCGTCTTCGCGGATAACCTGCACAGGTCCTTGTTCATATTCAACAGAAGCTACCTGAGAAAGCGGCACCTGCTGTCCGCTTGGAAGCGGAATAAACAAATTGCTTACATCAGTAATATCGGCACGATTGTTTTCGTCCATTCTTACCACAACATCAAATCTTTTACTTTCGTCATAAATTTTTCCGGCACTTTCTCCGGCAAAAGAGGAACGAATGATTTGGTTGATATCAGAAATATTCAGACCGTAAAGTGCAATTTTATCATAATCGTATTTAATGGTAATTTGCGGCAGTCCCGTTACTTTATCGGCTTTTAAATCTCCAATTCCGTCGATTCCTTTTATTTTCGAAATCAATTCGGTCGCTTTAGCATCCAGAATTTCCAAATCATCACCAAAAATCTTGATCGCAATGTCAGATCGGCTTCCTGTCATTAACTCATTAAAACGCATTTGGATGGGCTGAGAAATTTCGATATTCGCTCCTGGAATTACTTCCATTTCCTTTTTCATGGCATTTGCCAGTTCTTCCCAATTATGGTATTTCCCCTTCCATTCTTTTTTGTCTTTTAGAACAATAATTAAATCCCCGCTTTCAATCGGCATTGGATCGGTTGGGATTTCACCGCTTCCTATTTTGGTTACGATGGTTTTGATTTCTGGGAATTTGGCTTTTAGAATCTGTTCGTACTTTGTAGTCGTTTCAACCATCTGCGTAAGCGAACTTCCCGTCATAATGGTGGCATTGATAGCCAAATCGCCTTCTTCGATTGTCGGGATAAATTCACCGCCCATATTTTGGAAAACAATAAAAGCAAAAGCAAATAACCCGACAGCAACAGAAAGCACGACTTTTTTAAACGCTAAAGCTTTTTTCAACAAAGGCATATAACGACTTTCTAACCATGCAATCATACGGTCGCTGAAATTTTCTTTGTGTTCTGTTTTTTTCGAAAGAAACAAAGCACTCATCATTGGGATATAAGTAAGCGAAAGAATAAATGCTCCAATAATGGCAAAACCAACTGTCATAGCCATTGGCTTGAACATTTTTCCTTCGGTTCCAATTAAAGCCAGAATTGGCAGATAAACAATCAAAATGATAATTTCTCCAAAAGCAGCACTGTTTCTTATTTTTGAAGCCGAATTATAGACTTCTTCGTCCATTTCTTCCTGCGTTAATTCTTTTTTGTTTTTGAATTTCTGCAGATGATGCATTGTGGCCTCAACAATAATCACGGCGCCGTCGACTATAATTCCAAAATCTATCGCACCAAGACTCATTAGGTTTCCGCTTACGCCAAAGGCATTCATTAAAATAACGGCAAACAGCATTGCTAACGGAATTACGGAAGCAACAATTAATCCGGCACGAAGGTTTCCTAAAAACAAAATCAGAACGAAAATCACGATCAAAGCGCCTTCTAATAAATTCTTGGCAACGGTTTTAATAGAATTATCAACCAGCTTTCCTCTATCAATAAAGGCTTCGGCAACTACTCCTTCAGGAAGGCTTTTGTTTATTTGTTCCATTTTTTCGTGAACACGATTTACAACGGCGCTGGAGTTTTCTCCTTTGAGCATTAAAACCATACCAGACACGATTTCTCCTTTTCCGTCTTTGGTTGATGCTCCATAACGCAATGCCACACCTTCGCGTACCTGCGCTACATTGCGTACCAAAACCGGAGAACCGTTTCGGTTTTTTACTACTACATTTTCAAGGTCTTTTACACCTTTTGCCATTCCAACACCGCGAATAAAATAGGTATATTGATCTTTTTCGATATAAGCGCCGCCAGTATTTTGATTGTTTTTTTCTAAAGCATCAAAAATTTCGGTAATGGTAACGCCAAGACTATTCAGCATATTTGGGTTCACGGCGATTTCGAATTGTTTGAGTTTTCCGCCCCATGTACTTACATCTGCAACGCCTTTAATTCCCTGTAATTGCGGAATAATGATCCAATCCTGAATTGTTCTTAGCTCTACAGCACTGTATTTGTTTTCATACCCTTTTTTGGCATAAACATCGTATTGGTAAATTTCTCCCAATCCTGTAGAAATTGGTGCTAATTCTGGAGAGTTTACATAATCCGGAATGTTTTCTTCGGCTTGTTTTAAGCGCTGGAATATTTGTTCGCGGGCCCAGTAAATATCAACATCGTCTTCAAAAACAACGGTTACAACCGATAATCCGAAACGGGAAATACTGCGGAGTTCTATTACATCTGGAACTGTCTTTACAGCTCTTTCTAATGGGTACGTAATTAATTGCTCTACTTCCTGACTTGCCAGTGTTGGTGCTGTGGTAATAATCTGAACCTGATTGTTGGTTACATCCGGCAGGGCATCGAGTGGTAAATTTTTAAGCGAATAGCTTCCCCAGGCAATAAGCACAAGGGTAAATAATAGTATTACGAATTTGTTTCGTATACTAAACTGAATGATTTTATCTAACATTTGAATATATAATGACGTGAGAAATTAGACAAATTAAATTGTCTGTAAACGTGTGGAAAGTCCACAACTCTCTCGCCCGTTTCCGATCTTTACCGGACAGGCATAATCATTATGCTATTTGAGGGGGCTGCCAAATATTTCCGTAGAAATTGGAAATAAAAACTGAACTGTAACTTGGTAAAACTATTGAAATTTGATTGTAAGTTTTAGGAAACTCAAAACTTACAGCAGAATGGTAACTTAAAACCTGTGCGCCGCAACAGTTACAGGCACAAAACGGAGAACATAAATCATTGTCTTTATCATGGGAGTGATTGTCTTCTGAAGCAAACTGCGCCGTTTTATGCATAGCACTATTTACTTCCATATCTGCACAAGGCATATTTGAAAGTGCCATCAAATAAATTGACAATAAAATAGTGATCCATTTCATGACTGTAAAAATAATACATTATTCTTTTCAGTTTCAAAAAAACATGTAAAACACTGATTTTAAATCATTTTTATTAAAAATAATTCTTAACAAAGATTTTTTTAGTTAACTTTAACATTAATTAACACATAATTCCCTCTTAATACAATCATTTTATACTCCAGTAAAACAAAAAGACAAGCCGAAATTCCGCATTAGAATACATTAGTCCACATTTATTTCAAGCAGTTTTATTTTAATCAATTAATACTCTAATCAATGAAATGTAAAAAACTAATATCAGCCCTTTTTTTATTATCTAGTATTTCATTTTTCGGTCAGGTTTATACTGAAAAAATCGTAGGACAAAAAAACCAAGAGTTAAAAGACAGTCTTAAAGTAGCCGATTATCCGTATGCACTTCCTATCTGGGGTGAAAAAGTAGCTCAGAAAGGATACAAACTTCCTTATTCTGCCGGGCTTTCCCTAAATTATTTCTGGCAGGATTCTGAAATTATCATTAGTAACCTGCAAGTGGGTTTTAATAATGGCCCAATGTATAATTTAGACGAAATTGTACGCTTTGATAAATCTTCTGTCGAAGCGGGAGCACTAACTATTCGTCCGGATATTTGGCTGCTGCCTTTTTTAAACATCTATGGTATTTTTGGAAAATCAAATCCTTCAACAAAAATCAATGCAGGGATTTATATTCCTGATGCTGATAATAATTGGACTGAAATTGCCAATTTTAGTACAAAAGCAAGTTTCAGCGCTACGACATTTGGTTTTGGGATGACACCAACCATAGGAATTGGGGGCGGGTGGCTCGCACTTGATATGAATATGGCCTGGACAGATGTAAGTGCTTTAGATAAACCTGCTTTTTCGTATGTATTTGGCCCTCGTTTAGGAAAAACATTTAAACTTCCTAAAGCAGACCAAAATATAGCGGTTTGGGTGGGCGGTTTCAGGGTTCATATTTCCGGAAATACAAATGGAAATATTAATTTATCTGATATAATTGATTTATCTACAGCGCAGGCAAAAGTTGACAATGGATTAGATAAAGTTTCTGAAAATCAGCAAAAAGTCGACACCTGGTGGAGCGGACTAACACCTGCTGAACAAAAAAATCCTGCTAACGCGGCTAAACATAATACGGCAAATCGTGCATTGGAAAGTGCCGGAAATTTTCTATCCACTTTAGATGGGGCTTTGAGCACTGCTGATTCGTCATCGATTCAATATTCGCTTCAAAAAAGACCAAAAGATATGTGGAATTTTATTGTAGGTACTCAATACCAACTCAATAAACATATCATGTTTAGGGTCGAAGCTGGTTTTCTGGGAACTCGAACACAAGCTTTAGGAGGAATACAATATCGTTTTGGATTATAAATCCTGTTTATGAAAAAAAGTCTAATATTACTTATCGCGGTATTTTCGATACATCAGGCGAAGTCGCAGGTTTTGATCTCTTTGATTTTTGGTGATAAACTAAATTCTCCTTTTTTGGAATTTGGTCTGGAAGGCGGTCTCAATCTTTCTGATATTTCTGATTTGGAAAGTTCTGGTATGAACCCGGGTTTTAATCTTGGTTTTTATTTTGATATTCGTTCCAAACAAAATCCGGCATGGATGATAAATACAGGTGTAATTGTAAAATCGCCAATGGGTGCGCGCCATATTCCGGTTTATTCTTTAGATGATGTTAACCTGGATAACGCTTTTGCAGGTGGAACTGTTAACAGAGAAATTCGGTATTTTAATGTGCCTATTTTAATTAAATATCAATTTAAAAATAGAATTTACCTTAAAGCAGGACCTCAACTGGGGCTTTTGGCTTCGGCTTTTGATGAGTTTAAAAATGAAGTCAACAAAAATGATGTTGTTTACAAGAAAAAAATTAGAGATGAAATCAGGGTTATTGATGCCGGAATTGCCTTTGGAACGGGGTATCACATGAATGTAGGCAACGGATTAAATGTTACCATTCAATATTATTACGGATTGGTTCCGGTTATGAAAGGCGACGGCCCAAATGTTTACAACAGGTCTTTGTACTTAACAGCAGGAATACCAATTGGTAAAGGAAAAGCAGCGCAGAGACGTGCTGAACAAGACGCAGAATTATATAAAGTTATTCCTCCTGAAGATGAAAGGCCGAAACCTGAAAAGTAAATTTTAGGTATTAATTGAATTGAGCAGTTCTAATATTTCCTTGTTGTTTAAAACATAATCCGGCTTTGTAAATAAAATAGCATTATTAGGCATGAAAGGCATATCTGCAGAAAGCGGATTCTGCACTACAATTTTACCGCCTGCTGCCTGAATGGCTTTTAAACCTTCTGTTCCGTCTGTGTTTGATCCTGATAATAGAATTCCAACCAGAGAATCTCCATATATTTCTGCTGCTGATTCGAAAGAAACATCTATACTGGGACGACTGTAATTTATTTTCTCTGAAATATCAAGTGCCATTGTATCATCTTTTTCAAATAATAAATGATAGTTTGATGGGGCTACATAGACAAAACCTGGTTTAAGATTGGTTTTGTCTTCAATTGCTTTTACCGGAACGCTCGATTTTAAAGTAATGAGTTCTTCTAAAGTCTGGTCGTCGGTACTTTTGCGGTGCAGTACTATGACAACGGCAAAATTATGTAATCTTTTTAATTCTGGTAAAATCTGCATTAAGGCATTTAAGCTCCCTGCTGACCCTCCTATTATAGTTAACCGGCAGTTAGATATTATTTTATTTTCCTCCATATTTTCTCTTTTTCAAACTGTTTGTATTTGCCTGGAGAAATAGAATATTTTATGGTTTCTTTTGTGCCTAAGGCGAGAAACCCTAAAACAGCTAAACTTTCATCAAATAAATTAATGACTCTTTTTTGAAGGTCATTATCAAAATAAATTAAAACATTACGGCACAAGATCATATCAAACTCATTAAATGATGTGTCTGAAACTAAATTGTGCTGCGAATACACCATTTTTTGCGACAGTTCTTCGTTAAATTTGGCTATGCCGTAATTAGCAGTATAATAACTCGAAAAATCTTCCTGCCCGCCTGCATCACGATAGTTTTGCGAATACTCTTTCATCATTCTGAGCGGAAAAATTCCTTTTTTTGCTGTATCCAGAACGGTTGCATTAATGTCTGTTGCATAAATTAAGGATTTATGCAGCAAACCTGCTTCTTTGAGCATAATTGCCATAGAATATACTTCTTCTCCGGTTGAACAGCCGGCATGCCATAATCTGATGAATGGTTTTGTACCCAAAAGCGGTAAAATTTCTTTTCTGAGTATGCTGTAAAATGCCGGATCGCGAAACATCTCGGTAACATTAACCGTAATTTCGTCGACCATTCTTTTGTAATATTCAGGGTCTGTACGGACTTTTGATAAAAATTCATGAAAATGAGTAAATCCATCTAATTGATATACTCTGTAAACACGCCTTTTCAGCGATGCTCTTGAATAACTGCTAAAATCAAAACCATAATACTCATAAACCTCATTGATAAGCGTTTCCAGTTCAATATCCTCAATCATAATTCATCAAATTTTGCTTAGTATAAGCAGTAATTTATCAACATCAACTGGTTTAGAGATGTAATCATCGGCTCCAGCCTCTAAACATTTTTCCTTATCGCCTGTCATAGCCTGGGCTGTAACTGCAACAACAAATATCGATTTTCTTGACGGAATTGCTTTTATTAACGGAATTGCCTCGTAACCGTCCATTTCGGGCATCATCATATCCAGTAAAACGGCGTCGATCTCTTCATCAGATTTAAGCAGTTTTAAAGCTTCTTCGGCACTTGTGCAAGACAAACAATCGTATGATTTGACGCGCAAAGTATGCGTTAATGCGAATATATTTCTGGAATCGTCATCTACAATTAAAAGTCGTTTATTACTCATCTAATATTATTTTATTAAACCTGACAGGTTTTAAAATCCTGTCAGGTTTCAATTGAATCAATTCATTTTAAACCCTGTCATACAGCCAAACTCTCAATAATGATAAAAGCTGATCTACGTCTACCGGTTTTGTAATATAATCTGAAGCGCCGGCTTTTATACATTTTTCTCTGTCTCCTGTCATTGCTTTTGCTGTAACGGCAATTACCGGAAGATTTAAGAACTTAGGATTAGCGCGTATTTTTTCGGCTGTTTCATAACCGTCCATGTGCGGCATCATCATATCTAATAAAACAACATCGGTATCTGGGTTTTCGCTTAAAACCTTTATTGCATCATTTCCGTCAAATGCCGTAATAATGGTCATTTTGAAAACTTCTAACGCTTTTGTAAGCGAATAAATATTGCGAACATCATCGTCTACAATCAGCACTTTTTTATCGTGCAGGATATTGTTAAGTAAATTTAGCTTTTTATGTCCGTCTTTTTTATCTGCTCCTTCTTTTTTATCTTCTACTAAATGCAGGAACAATGAAACTTCATCGAGCATTCTTTGATAAGAATGTGCTGTTTTTACAATAATAGAATCAGCATATTTTTTAATTTTTACTTCTTCTTTTAATGACAGACTTTTTCCTGTAAATACAATAACGGGAAGTTTCTCTAAGCCTGGATTTTTCTTCACGCCGTCCAGAATTTGATACGCTTGTTTATCCGGAATTCCCATATCCAGAATTACGCAGTCTACTTCGGTTTTGCCTAAGGCCTGAATTCCATCGGAAACTTCGCTTTTTATTTCTGAATTAATGTTATAAGTCTCTAAGAAATAAGCCAGTGCTTTGGCATGTTTTGGATTGTCTTCGATAATTAGAACCTTTTGGGCTTCTTTATTAATAATATGTTCTATACGTAAAAACACATCTGGAATTTTATCGAATGCTACCGGTTTGTCTAAGAAATCTACTGCTCCTTTTAATAAACTTTCCTGTTTTAGTTTATGTGATGACATAATGTGAACCGGAATATGTTTGGTTTCTGCATGATTTTTAAGTTCTTCCAGAACCTCCCAGCCGCTTTTTACCGGAAGTTCAATATCAAGTAAAACTCCAACCGGTTTATACAATAAAGTAAAGTTTAAGGCATAATCACCACGTACGGCTACAATTCCTTTATATCCTTTTTGACGTGTAAATGCTAATAGTGATTTTGCAAAATTAATATCGTCTTCAATAATCAAAATTACTTTATCGCCTAGTTTTACAGACTCTCTGTCATCGTCAATTTCATCAGGAATCACAGGACTTATGTATTTTTTTGATACAATTGGCTCTGTTTCTGATTCGATTTCTGTAAAATCTGTCGGCGGTATTTTTTCTACATTTACTTTATGAATAGCCGAACCATAAACAGGAAGACATAATGTAAATGAGCTTCCTTCGTTTACTTTACTATGCAGGACGATTTCGCCTTTAAGCAATTTAGCCAGCTCCCTGCTTATTGATAATCCTAAACCAGTACCGCCGTATTTGCGTTTTGTAGAACCGTCTGCCTGTTGAAATGCTTCAAAAACCAATGGCTGTTTTTCGATCGGAATTCCAATTCCGGTATCTTTTACAATAAAACAAATAATTTTATCGTCGTCTGTATCTATTTTTATTTCTAAGCTTACTTTTCCTTTTTCGGTAAATTTGATGGCGTTTGAAATCAGGTTTTTTAGAATTTGTTCTAAACGCATTTTGTCTGTTTTAATAACAAGCGGTGCATCTTTAGAAATAATTTCAAACTCAATTCCTTTTTCTTTGGCTACAAGATTAAATAAATTCCAAAGTGTATCTGTGATTTCTTTGGTCGAAACATCAAGGAATTCAAGCTCCATTTTTCCAGCCTCGATTTTAGATAAATCCAGAATCTCATCAATTAAACCTAATAAACTGTTTCCTGAACTCTGAATTACTTTAGCAAATTCGATTTCTTCATTGTTCATACTTTGATTATTATTTTCAGATAATAATCGGCTTAGGAGTAAAATTGAGTTAAGAGGCGTTCTTAATTCATGCGACATATTGGCCAAAAACTCAGATTTGTAACGAGTCGTTAATTCAAGAGCTTCTGATTTCTTTTGGATTTCATTGTTTTTTTCTTCCAGTAAAACACTTCTTTCCGAAAGCTCTTCGTTAGTCTGCTCCAGTTCTTCCTGCTGTACACGTAATTCTTCTTCAGAAGCCTGCAGTTTTTCAGTCTGTGCTTCTAATTCTGCGTTAATTGCTTCAAGTTCGCTGTGCTGTACCTGAAGTTCTTCTGACTGTGATTTGGTTTCTTCTAATAATTCAAGAACTCGTTTTCTGTTTTGAGTAGAACGAATTGCGATTCCAATATTGTTTCCAACTGATTTTAAAAACTCTAAATGAAGTTCTGAAAAACCATAAATACTGGCCAGTTCAACTGCACCTTCAATTTTGTTATCTATTAAAGGAAGTGCCACAATATGTGTTGGTTTAATTTGTCCCAAAGCATAATTAATCTGAATATCATCCGGTGATAAGGTTTTTAGTTCCAGAATTTTTCCAGAAGTAATAGCCTGACCAATTAAGCCTTCGCCTTTTTGAATTCTTTCACGATTTTTACTCGGTATATAGCTGTAACCTCCTGAAGATATCAATTCGTTATCTTCTAAAACATACAAAACACCTGCACTGCTGTTAGTATACTGGCATAAAAACTCAATAACATCTTTAGAAAGTTTTTGCAGCGTTTTTTCTCCCAGCATTACATTGTTTAATTCTGCTACTCCGGTTTGAAGCCATTCTTTTTGAGACAATAAATCGAAAGAGTTTTTAAGAGAAACTCCCATATAATTTAACGACTCGCCTACACTTCCAAGTGCATCGGCTTTTGTATCGTCTACACGAATGTCATAATTTCCTTTTGAAATATTACTGGCGATTGTACTGATTGCTTCAATCCTCTGAGCAGTTTCTATATCTTTTTTCTCCAGTTCTCTCTGCAGTAACGAACGCTCGTTGTAATCTTTTAAAATACGAAATAAGAATACTATCGAAATAATAAAAGCGATGAAAAAAGCCACTACTATTAAAATCAAACTATACGTTCCATAACGCTCAGAATTGGCATTGCGTTCTTCTAAAAGTCTTTGTTCTGTATTTTCAACTTTTTTAATAATCGCCTTGATTTCATTCATCATGTTTCGTCCTTCGTTTAAGTCAAAGATTAATGTTTCTTTGCTTAAACGCTTTTTAACAATCTGATTGTTTAGATATTTAAAGAAACCTGAACGTTTAGAACGCAGTTGTTCTAACAGTTTTTGCTGCGAAATATTATCAGATGTAAGTTCATCCAGCTTTTCAAAATAAGCATTTGATTTGGCTTCAGAATCGTTAAAACGATCTACAAACTGTTCATCACCCGTAAGAAGATATCCTCTCATACTGGTTTGTGCCTCTGTAATAATAGACGATCCTTCGTTTAAGTTATAAATTACGTCCTGAGTATGATTGACCCAAAAATTGCTGTTTAATAGGCTTTTAATGCT
Organism: Flavobacterium sp. KACC 22758; assembly: GCF_028736135.1. Lineage (NCBI taxonomy): Bacteria > Pseudomonadati > Bacteroidota > Flavobacteriia > Flavobacteriales > Flavobacteriaceae > Flavobacterium > Flavobacterium sp. KACC 22758. The sequence continues at coordinate 2,105,565 of NZ_CP117878.1, read as the reverse complement.
AATAAATGAAGCTACAGAGCTAATAGTAAGTACAAACAGCGAAACCAATGAACTTATAAGCAGATTTCTTTTAAAGTTACCATTCATATATTCTAAATTATTTTATTTTTCGTATTTTAAAGGAAGAATAATTATAAAGCTCGCGCCTTTGCCTACTTCACTCCTTGCGGTTATTAATCCGTTGTGTTTTTCGATGATTTTTTTTGCAATTGCAAGTCCAATTCCGGTACCTTCATAAGTCTGACGGTCGTTTAAGCTTTGAAAAATGATAAAAATTCTGTCGAGATAAATTTCATCAAAGCCTATTCCGTTGTCTTTTACAATAATCCTGCAGTATTTCCCTTCCGGAGAAGTCGGGCTGTCAAACGATTTGTCGACAATTAATTCTGAAGTTATTTCGATTAATGGAGGTTCATTTGCTCCGGAGAATTTGAGTGCATTTCCTATAAGATTTTGAAATACTTGTCTAAGCTGACTTGGAATACTATCTATCGTAGGAAGTTCGGTTGTTTTTACAATTGCATTTTTTCTTTCAATTAAATAATCAAAATCAGAAAGAACTTCCTGCAAGACGATATTTAAATCTGTAACTTCAGGTTTTACCTGTGCAGATAAACGAGAATAAGCCAGAAGGTCTGTAATTAAAGTCTGCATTCTTTCTGCTGATTTTATCGTTCGGTCGACATAATCAATACCCTTATCATCTTCTTTGAGATAAAGTTCTTTAATTATTTTAATAAAAATCTGGATTTTCCGTATAGGTTCGTTTAAGTCGTGCGAAACCACCCAGGCAAACTGCTGCAATTCGTGGTTTTTCATCTCTAACTCTTCGTTTTTTAAAACCAGTTCTTTGGTTCTTTCGGCGATTTTGATTTCGAGATTGTCTTGCGCCTCTTTTCTAATTTTGATTTCTTTAGAAAGAAGTTCTTTGGTAAGTTTTAATTCGTTCTGCTGTTCGTAAATTTTAAGGAAAGTCTTTACTTTAAGCATCAGCAAATCAGTATCAACCGGTTTCGTAATATATTCTACAGCTCCGGTTTCATATCCTTTAAAAATGTATTTCTTTTCAATATTTAAAGCTGAAAGAAAAATTACAGGAATATCTTTTGTTCGTTTATTTCCTGAGAGAATTTTAACTACTTCAAAGCCGTCAAGTCCCGGCATTTGTACGTCCATAATAATAAGACAGTAGTTTGTTTTTAATATTTTTTTCAGCGCTTCTTCTCCAGATTCAGCAGTATCTACGTCAATGTCGTGCAATTCTAATGTTTTCTTTAAGGCAATAATATTTGCCTTGATATCATCTACAATTAATACCATGCCGTTATGGGGAATAAAGCGTTTATGAATTAAAAAATAATTTACTACTCATCATTTTGAACATCTGATCCTATTCAAAAAGCAGTCAAAACTTTCAAATGTATAAATTTAAAGAACAAAGCACTTTTATTCAAAATCAAATTCGTTACATAATTCCCATGTCTTAAATTAACTTCAACTTAATCAGTGATTCAGGCATTCATACAAATCCAAAAAATTAACTACGGCTTTAAAAAAATAATCCTTTTCTTTCTTTTTTTGCTCAATTTTCATCTTTTTGAGGCAAAATTATATTTCTTACAGTCTGTATTTTCATACAAGACACACTAATTTTAAGCTAGAAGAATATCATAAAATTAGAATATCATGAAAAAACCTAAGACATTTCCGGAACAGAAACAAGAACTTCCGGGAAACGAACATAAAATGAATCCGGAACCAGAAATTATCAGAGAAAATTATACCGGAAGCGGTAAACTTTTAGGTAAAACTGCTTTTATTACTGGCGGAGACAGCGGTATTGGCCGAAGTGCAGCCGTGCATTTTGCCCGTGAAGGCGCAAACATTGCAATTGTGTATCTAAAAGAAGATAAAGACGCAAAGCTGACCAAAGAAATGATTGAAAAAGAAGGACAGCAGTGCCTGCTTATAAGCGGCGATCTTAAAGATGAAAAATTCTGTAAAGAGGCTGTCAAAAAATGTGTTTCGACCTTTAAAACCATAGATGTTCTGGTGAATAATGCGGCTATACAATTTCCGCAGAATGAATTAGAAAAAATTACCGCCGCACAACTGCATAAAACCTTTGAAACCAATATTTATCCGTATTTCTATATTACCAAAGCCGCACTTCCGCATTTAAAAGAAGGTGATACAATTATCAATACCAGTTCTGTTACAGCTTATCGCGGCAGTGAGCACTTAGCAGATTATGCCAGTACAAAAGGTGCAATTGTTAGTTTTACAAGATCACTTTCGTCTATGCTGGCAAAAAGAAAAATCAGAGTGAATGGTATTGCGCCAGGACCAATATGGACACCGTTAATCGTGGCAACTTTCGATAAGGTTTCTGACTTTGGAAAAGACAATCCAATGGAAAGAGCCGGACAACCGTCTGAAGTTGGACCTGCTTACGTTTTTCTGGCCTGCGAAGACAGCAGTTATATCACCGGACAGTTTATTCATATTAACGGTGGTGAATTAGTTGGGGGCTAGATTTTTTTTGCCCGCAGATTTAGCGGATTGAACAGGTTAACACAGTGTTTTATGAGCGAATGACTGCAGAAAAAAACTCAAAGTCTTAGAATCTCAGTATCTTAGAATCTTAATAACCTTAGAACCTCAAAAAAATGAATTTTATAGACGTCATAGGTCTTTTTGCCGGAGGCTGTATTACAATATCAACAATTCCACAGATTGTTAAAGTCTGGAAAACTAAGAAAGTCAAGGATATTTCCCTTAAAACTTTCAGCATTCTGACTTTCGGTATTCTTGTCTGGATTATTTACGGAATTCTCAAAGAAGATCTTCCCATAATAATTACCAACAGTGTTTCCTTATGCCTTAATCTCACTATGATTTATTTTATTATTACTTATAAGAAAGAGTAGTTTTTTTTTAAAGATGCTAAGGTGCTAAGGTTCTGAGTTTTTTCGGGATGTTTTTAATCTCGCAGAGAAGCAGACACGCAAAGTTTTGCTCCTTTAAAACTTATTTTAAGATTTGAAGAATATAATTTTAGTCTGCGGTTTTTCAAGAAATAAAAAACCAGTGAAAAACCGGTTTAACCTGTAAAATCAGAGAGCCAAAAATCTTAGTACCTTAGAACCTTAGCATCTCACAACCTTAGAAAAGCACCTTAAATAAAAAAAACAGCTCTTTAGGAAAGCTGTTTTTTTCGTAATAGTAGTTAATATATATAATGCTTCTTAGCTAGCTAATTTTTGGTTGTATGGCTTAAATGAAAAATGATATTTTGTTCTAAAAAGTTTTGCAGCTGCAACCATTTCAGAGAAATTCATGGTCGAAATTCGTTTAATTTCGTTAATCTGTCTTTTTGCAATATTTACAACAGGATCAAATGTTTTTAAATAATTGAAACTGTGCTGCTCTACTTCCATTTCTATAATATTTTTTAAAATGCTTTTTTTAAGAAGCGTTCCCACAATACCTTTTTGCGGAACAGTTTTGTATTCCTGAATTTTATCTGAGATTTTTGGATTCTCTTTTCCCACATAAATATAATTTCCAGAATCGTTGGTAAAACGCTGTTTTACCTGAGAAACCAGTTCAGAATCTCTGTTAGTAAGCGTTGGCATGCCTAACAATGTAAACTGAATACGTTTATAACTTTCAAAATACAATACACTATTTATTACAGAAGAATTACTCAAAACAGCCGATTGATTTTTACTCAATACTTTCTTTTCACCATTTGCTCCAAAACTGTGGCTTACAGTTCCATTTTCACAATAAACAAAAAAGACCGGCGCCGTTTTCATAGATTCAATACTTAAACTTACTTCCTGATGAAATTCAAGATCAAAATGCATAAACAAAACCTTATCATCAAAACGGGTTCCTTTTATAGAACCTTTTGTCCATTTTGAATTAATTTCTAAATTATATTCATTGTTTTTTGCAGTAAGTTTTCCGCAGAAACTGTCCTTCAAATCGTTAAAAACGGTATCAAATTCTCCAGTATTTAAGTAAAGTTTTCTCATTTTTTTATTTTGCTTTAGAGAATCGTTTCAATACTTATCTGTATAAAAACAATTCGTATTTTCATATCTCATTTTGTATAAGTCAAATTTCGTGTTAATTGTAAGTCAAATCCTTATACAATTTCAATCAGAAATTTCATAATTTTTACACAGAGGTTCTGAGATTCTAAAAAACTCAGAATTAAGATTAAAAAACCAAAAAACTTAGTGCCTTAGCAACTCAGCAGCTTAGACCTTAAAATGAAAAAACAGCTGCCCCAGATAAATCTGGAACAACTGCTCCTCAGCAAAATAAAAATACTTATCTATTTTATTTTATGTAAGTTCATTGATATCCGAATTTTTCGAATAGTTCTTTTTTGGGATATCTTTAAAAAATTCAGCTTCTTCTAAATCAGCGGTTGGGCCGTATCCTAATAAATGAGTTCCTCGCTGCTGGTCTTTGGTTTCAATAACATATAAGATCGACATATCATCTGGGTCGCTCATTCCTTCATAACGATGGTGTGCTACAATGTAAATTTCGTCTGGCTGATAAGCATATTTTGTATCAGAATCAATCAGGCATCCATTTTCAAATAAATAATTTTTAGTATAGCCCTCATCTTGATATTTCTGTATATAGTCGGTTTCGTGTTTTTGCTCTCGTTTCATGGTTTTCAGATTTCAGATTAGCAATAATCTTATTTAATTCAAAGTTCTTCAATAAAACCAATGAAAATTAACTCAATAGATTTTAATGTTGCCTCATTCAAAAAAGCAAAAGAGTATCGAAATTAATTTTTATTAATTTTAAATTTCATTATGATATATAGTAAAAAGTACTATATTTATTACATAAATTTCATTGTTTCAATCAGAACAAAAACAAATTTTTAATGACTAATAAAAATTACGATTTCCTTGCAAAAGGAGGCGAAATGGGTGCGTTAACTCGTGCCAAAGACTGGAGTAATACTTCTGTTGGTGCCATAGAAACCTGGCCGCAGAGTCTTTGTACTACTTTAGGAATTCTGTTAAACTCAAAGTTCCCGATGTTTTTATTTTGGGGACCAGAACATATTTGCTTTTATAATGATGCTTACCGCCCAAGTCTGGGCAACGACGGGAAACATCCGCATATACTGGGACAAAAAGGTGCCGAATACTGGCCGGAAATATGGCATTTTATAGGCCCGCTTATTAATCAGGTTTTAACTGAAGGCGAAGCTACCTGGCATGAAGATCTGTATCTGCCTATCTACAGAAACGGAAAAATGGAAGATGTTTACTGGACTTTTAGTTATAGTCCCGTAAAAAGTGAAGGTGGAAATATTGCCGGAGTTCTGGTGATTTGCAACGAAACTACCGATAAAGTAAACATTCGCAAAAACCTTGAAGAAAGCAATAAACGCTACAAGGAAAATCTTATGCAGGCGCCAAATGCGATGTGTATTTTTAAAGGAAGCAGTTTTATTGTAGAAATAGCAAACGAACCCATGCTCGAAATATGGGAACGAGAAGAACATGAAGTCCTCAACAAACCTATTTTTAAATCGCTTCCTGAAGCCGCAGGCCGAGGTTTAGAAGATATTCTAATGCAGGTTTACCTTACAGGCGAAAGATTTACTGCCAATGAACTTCCGGTAAAACTAACCCGAAACGGCAAAGTTGTCGATACTTTTATCAATGTCGTTTATGAAGCTTTGAAAGAACCAGACGGTACTATTTATGGAATTGTAGCCAGCGCAAACGACGTTACACTGCAAGTAATGGCACGAAATGCTATCGAAGAAAGTGAAAAACGTTTTAAGAACATCGTAAAACAGGTGCCGCTTGGAATTGCCATTCTAAAAGGAGCTGATCTGGTAGTGGAAATGGTTAATGAAACATACTTGCAAATAGTTGATAAGACCGAAGAACAAACGCTTCATAAATCAATTTTTGACTCTGTGCCCGAAGCTCAGGAAACCGTTCATCCCCTGCTCTCTCAGGTTTACGAAGACGGAATCCCTTATTTTACAAATGAGTTATTGGTTACTTTAAACCGTTATGGAAAGCAGGAAGACTGTTATTTCAATTTGGTTTTTCATCCTTTGCGAGAAGAAAACAACGAAGTGACCGGCGTAATTGTAGTGGGTTACGAAGTGACTGATTCTGTTAAGGCAAGGTATTTTTTGAGCGAAAGCGAAAAAGCATTCCGAAATCTGGTTATGCAGTCGCCAATTGCCATGACTATTTTTAAAGGCCACGATTATATCATCGAACTTGCCAATACGGCAATGCTTGATGAGATTTGGCAGAAGAAGCCCAGCGAAGTTATTGGCAAACCCGCCCTGGAGGTATTTCCGGAGCTTTTAAATCAAAAGTTTCCTGAATTACTAGATGAAGTACTGTACAATGGTAAAACAATTCGGGAAAGCGAAGCTATTGCATACGTCAATATAAAAGGCAAATTAAAAAAGTATTATCTCGATTATCAATATACCCCTCTTTTTGAAAAAAACGGCGAAATATCGTCGATTATGATTACTGTAAATGATGTTACAGAAAAAGTCGAAGCCCGAAAAAAAGTTGAAGATGCCGAGGAAAGGGCCCGATTAGCATCAGAAATTGCCGAAATTGTAACATGGGATTTAAATGTTAATACGCAGCAATTAATTTATTCTGATAACCTGCCGGAGCTTTTTGGTTTAAAAAAGAATATAAAAATTTCACGTCAGCAGATTCTCGACCGATTTTATATTGCAGATCTGCCTATATTAGAAAAAGCCTATCAAAAGGCTTTAAAAACTAATATTTACAAATATGAAGCCCGCGTTCTTAAACCAGACAATACCACCTGCTGGATACGCGTACATGGTAAAATATTTTTTGATGAATTACAAAATCCTGTCAAAATGCTGGGAACTGTTATGGATGTAACAGACGAAAAAAACAGACATGAGATTTTAATGAAAAGTGAGGAAAAATTCAGGGTTCTTGCAGATTCGATGCCTCAGTTTGTATGGACAAGCGACGCGATGGGAAATATAGATTATTTCAATCAGTCTCTGTATGATTTTACGGGAATTTCTAAAGAAGATGTAGAAAAAAACGGCTGGCTTCAGTTTATTCATCCCGAAGACCGCGAGGAAAATGTAAACCGATGGATGGAATCTGTAAAAACTGGTGAAGAGTATTTATTCGAAAACCGATTCCGCCGTCATGATGGCGAATACCGCTGGCAATTGAGCCGTGCTATTCCACAAAGAAATACTGAAGGAAAGATTCAAATGTGGGTAGGTACAAGTACTGATATTCAGAACCAAAGGGATTTTTCAGATATGCTCGCCAAGCAAGTTCATGACCGTACTCAGGAACTGGAACTTAAGAACAGGGATTTGATAAATATGAATATTGAACTGCAGTCTTTTGCTTATATTTCAAGTCATGATTTACAGGAACCGCTTCGAAAAATCCAGACTTTTGCAAGCCGTCTGGCTGAGTTAGACGACCAGAATATTTCGGCGAAAGCCAAAACTTATTTAGAGCGTATTGAAGTTTCGGCAAAGAGAATGCAGACATTAATTCAGGATCTTCTCACCTATTCCAGAACCAATTCTGCCGAAAGGATTTTTGTAAAAACGAATCTGGACGAAATTGTAGAAGAAGTCTTAATGGATTTTTCTGAACGCATTGAAGAAAAGAAAGCCGTTATTGATCTTCATCCGCTTGGAGAAGGAACTGTTATGCCGTTTCAGCTTAGACAATTACTGCATAATTTGATAGGAAATGCATTGAAATTTTCCCGCAAGGGAATTCCGCCTCAAATACAGATTAAAGCAAGACGTGTTGTGGGACACAAACTGGATTTTAAAGTGGATTATCCCAACAATATTTACTTTTGTTTGAGGATTTCAGACAACGGCATTGGCTTTGACGACGAATACAAAGAGCGTATTTTTGAGGTTTTTCAAAGATTAAATACTGAAAGTGAATTCTCTGGAACCGGAATTGGACTGGCAATTGTAAAAAAGATTGTCGAAAACCACAAAGGAGTTATAAAAGCACGCAGTGAAAAAGGCCAGGGAGCAACGTTTAAGATCTTTCTGCCGGAGCTATAAAAAAACACCAAACTCATTTTAGTAAATAAGTTTGGTGTTTCTTCTACATCAAAATGTAATTACAATTTATATACAAAATTCTTACTGTCAGGAACAAATTCTTTCCAGTTGATGTTGAGAGAATGCTCTATTGATTTTATAATATCCTTCATCAAAACCGGCTTTGTAATAAAATAATTAGCTCCCAATTTCAGGCATTTCTCAATAATACCAGGCTCATTTGATGTCGAAAAAATAATAACCGGAATATCACTTTTATTAGAACCTTTAAGCTCGTTTAAAACATCAAATCCATTTTTTCCGGGCATATTTAAATCTAAAAAGATAACACTTGGCACAGGAGGCGGATGATAAATGGCATCTAAAAGCTTTTCCCCGCCTGAGTAAGTCTTAAGGTTAATATCTTTGGATAATGACTCTACAGCATCTGTAAAGATGTTTAAATCATCTTCATCATCATCAGTATAAAAAATTGTAAAGTTTTTCATATATATTGGGGATAAGTCTATTTCTCCAAAGATAGGGTAAATTATACAAAAATCAATAATTTGTATAAAAATTCTCATAAAAACACCTTGTTGAAATATGATAATTTTAAAATATAATTCTATAATTGAGTCGGTTATAAAAATCTCAACTTTGTTTTACGTGTTTCCATAAACACAATTAAAATTATAAAAACTTTAAAAACAATAAAGCCATGGGAGATCATAAAGACCTTACTGAAGAATTTGCTGTCAATAAAATCAAAGATTTGGCAGAAAACATAAAAACCTGCATGTTTTGTACTTACAACAGCGACAGACTGCAATCAAGACCAATGTCGGTTCAAAAAATTGATGATTTAGGACGTCTTTGGTTTTTATCTGATCGCAACAGCAGCCAGAATGCAGAGATTACTTTAAATCCGCAGGTTGAGATATTTTTTTCTGAACCACACGATAAATTCCTTACACTGCACGGAACCGCAACGATTTCGTACGACAGAGAAACCATCAAAGAATTATACGATCCTATTGTAAAAGTCTGGATGCCAGGCGGAGAAGACGACCCAAATTTAAGTGTTATCACAGTTACACCCGAAGACGGTTATTACTGGAACAACAAACACGGTAAAATGGTTGCCATAGCAAAAATGGCCACTGCCCTTGTAACTGGTAAAACAATGGATGACGGGATTGAAGGAACTTTGAAACTGTAGTTTTTTTTTATTCTTTAACCGCAAAGAGCGCAAAGGTTTACGCAAGGTTCGCAAAGATTAATTCTCTTTGTGACCTTTTATGTAAACCTTTGCGCTCTTTGCGGTTAAAAAACTTTACAGTTAAATCTATCTTCAAATTAAATTTTTCAATTCTAAAGCATTTAAAATCCCTGCTTCACTTGCAGTATTATTAAAATATATAAATCCTGATTCTAAATGAGTTTCATCTCTTATATGAAGTAATTCTTGAAGTGGATAGCTGGAGTAAAACATTTTTGGAGTTCCGTGTAAACGAATATAAACCAGCGGAAAATTTTTAAAAATTGTTTGTGGTAACTGCGGGTGGCTTACACTGCAAAACGTAATATTATTTTCTAAAAAAGCATCCCAAACGGTGTCATTCCACCAGGATTCATGTCGAAATTCGATTACATTTTGAAATTTTAAATCTAAATTTTTAATAATATGATGTAATCTTTCCAAAGTAAAATAATAGCTTGGCGGAAACTGAAATAATACACAAGCGAGCTTTTCTTTTAAACCCATTTTACAGACATTATAAAATTCTGAAATCAGATTTTCACAGTCTGAAAATTGTTTAATATGTGTGATTTCTTTGGGCGCTTTTACCGAAAAAAGGAACTCTTCCGGCGATTTATTATACCAGTTTGTAAAAACTTTAAGCGTTGGAAACCTATAAAAGCTTCCATTGAACTCATACGTGTTAAAGTGCTGGTAATAAAACTCAAACATACCACTATCTGTCAGATTGTCAGGGTAGAAAATTCCCTTCCAATACCGATTATTATAGCTTGAACATCCTATTAATATTTTATTTTTCATGAGTGAAGTTGTTGGCAGTTGGTACAGAAAAAACTACGGCGTTTTTTCTTCCCTGTCGGTTTTTTTATCATCGGTAAACTGCATCTTTTACATTCTTTTTGAGAATATGCAAGCCAGTGTTTTTTGAGTTCAAATTTCTTTTTCCAATACAAAAATTCAAAACTGTAAATCGAACATTCGGCTATAAGTTCGTCGATCTTCTCTGGCGGTATTTTTCCAACCAAAGATTCCGGGTGAACAAAACATCGGTATAAAACTTCGTTTTTAATAATATTCCCTACTCCCGAAAATATATTTTGATCTAAAATCGCATCGCATATTTTTTCATTTGGAATTTTATCAAGGCGTATTTTTGCTTTTTTGGGATTCCAGTTTTCGTTTAAAACATCTTCGCTCCAATCGTAATATTGATCTACAGCACCTTCTAAAACTTTTATGGAACAGGTATAAAAGTTGATTTCTCCGTTAGAAAATCCCAAATGCAACCTTGGTGCAGTTTCTTTTTTTTCGTTGATTCTGTACGTTCCAAACATCATTAAATGAATTCTTATTGTAAAATCATCGAAACAAATTAAAAAATGCTTTCCCCAGGTTTTAAAAGATAAGATCGTTTTATCTTGTAAACGTTCCAGATCAATACTGGCGTTTCCAGAAACTTCAATTATCCTTTTACCTGCAAACTGCTGTACTTCTTCTTTTAAAATCAATATGGACGGACCTTCGGGCATAACTTTCGTTTTAAATTTTTAATGAAAAAAAAGTGCAGTCTTTTAAACTGCACTTTTGATGTGGTAAGAAGGTTGTTATTCTTCCATTTCTACTTCTGCAGCTTCAAGATTTACAGCGTTTACAGCAACTTCTGTCAATAATTTATCGGCTCCTTTTTCTTCATCCAGTGTTTGTTCCAGTAAAGTAACAGCTTCAGTATAACCCAGCGTTTCGGCAAACTGTCTTAAAGTTCCATACGTTGCGATTTCGTAGTGTTCTATTTTTTGGCTTGCCGCAATAATTCCGGCATCACGAACTACTCCTATTTCTGTTTCTTCCAGAATTCCTTTTCCTTCTTCGATTAAACCTTCCATTGCATCGCATTTTTTAGCCGTTGCTTTTTTTCCAATTAAATCAAAAACTTTTTCTAAACGAGTTATTTGTTCCTCAGTTTCGGTTAAGTGATTATTGATTGCATCGATCAATTCTGGCGATGTTGCATTTTTTGCCATTGCCGGTAATGCTTTTGTGAGCGCTTTCTCTGCCCAGTAAATATCTTTTAGCCCGTCTTCAAATAATTCTGACAAGCCCGCGGCTGCGTTAGATTTTGGTTTTGTAACCCCTTTTTTTACAGTTTCCTTTGTCGTTGTATTTTTTGACTTGGTTTCCTTCTTGTTTTGTGTAGTTTTCATGGTATAATTTTTTAATAATTAATATTGTAAAATTAGTGCCGTTATTATCTGCAGGGTTATACTATTTGCAAATTAAATTTCATTCTAAACATCTGTTAATTATACAATTACATCAGACAATTCTATAAGAAAATCTTTAACATTCAGAATTAGATTTGTATCTATAACTATTTAAAATAAAACATCATGAATACTACAGATAAAACAAACAGCACTTTTCCCAGAGATCCGGGAAGTCCAAATACCGAGGAAAGAAATACGGTAATGAATGAGGAACTTTACGATTTAAATACTCGCGAAACTCAAAACAATCCCGCAGAAGACGCAGAGCGCGGTTTTACGGTACGAAATGGGCACAACCCTAACAAACCTAATCCCGATGAGAGATCGGAGCTCTACGACGACGATTTGGATGATTTAGATGATGACTTCCATAAAGACAGAGATCTTGAAGATAATAATGACACTATCTATGAAGTTGTCTTAGAAGATGAAAATGACCTTGATGATGAAGATGAAGAAGATGAAGAAGAATACATCGAAGAAGATCTTGATGAACAAGTAGAAAATGACGAATTTGATAATCCGGCTGATACTTTTGAAAACGATTTTAACGAAACTGAAGATGATCTTGAAGACATTGACGATGAAGAGGACGAAGAAGACGAAAACAATGATTATGTTGAAGATGATGTTCAGGAAGACGATGATTACACAGAAGAAGACAAAAGAAGATTGTAATTTTTCAGGAAACTGAAATAAAAAAGCCGTTAAGAATTGAAACTTAACGGCTTTTTTATGCGATTTGAATGCTAATCACCAATTTTTTCTAACACCGGAATATCATCCATTTTTTGTAAACGTTCCACTAAACCGATTCTGGCTTCACTTAATTCCTTTTCGGCTTTGCTCAATTCTTTGTACCATTCCTCTTTTCCGGTTTTTGAATTTTCTATTTTTCGCATGATCTCGTAAATCTCACCTTCCGCCTCCATTACTTTTAGTCGTTTGTAATAGGTCAAACTTTCCGTCATGTGTGCTAATGCAATCATTGCCGTTAAAAACGGATGGTTATTGGTTACGTTTACGTCTTTTATTTTACCGTGTTCGAGTTCTACTTTTAAAGCAAAAGCAAATTCTTCCATATTAAAATCGGCATATTTGCTTTGTGGATTCAAATAGGATTTTATGGCATCAACATTATTCATCGTCGAAAGATCGACTTGTGTATGTTTGCTGTCGAGCAAATCTTTGTAAACCACATTTGCCACAGCTCTGGCTTCGGCAGTTGTAGGGTCGTTTTCAGGATTTTCGAAATCTCGTATCGACCAGTCCCAATTTTCAGGATGAACAGGTTTGATGTATTTTTCGCAAAAATCTGTTACATCATTTTTCAAGCTTACCATTTCATCTTCTCTTTTGATATAAACATCTTGGTAAGCACCGCTTTTAGTTCCCATAATTTTATATTTTAAAAAGATAAACGACACATTTACCGAGATATATGTGCCGTTTTAATTTCGTTCTTATTTTACTGAATTCTTCGTGTTACACACTTCTTCGTCCGCTTATTAGCGAGATAATAAATAACACTAAGAATATGAAAAATAAAATTTTTGCTATACTAGCGGCTCCGGCGGCAATACCACCAAAACCAAATATTCCTGCAATAATTGCCAGAATAATAAATATGACTGTCCAACGTAACATAATAATAGATTTTAGTTAATAACGATTTTGTTTTTACTCAAATTCATGCTTTTTAAGAAGATGCATTAACTCTATTTTTTCTAACTACAACAAACTGACCTGATAATTTTCAATTAATTCTGCAAATACGCTTTCACTTCTTGAGAAGTATTTTTTATTGCTTCGGCTCTTTTTAACTTTATCAAAATACGGCTCAATCGAACCATCTTCATATGTCGAAACCAGCAGCGGATGAACGTAATAATTTTTGCAGACATTTCTGGTGTTTCCCAATGCCTCAGCAGTGGCATCATAAGCTGTAATAATATTTTTTTTGATTTCTTTTTCGTCTGATGCAATACCGAGTTCCATCAAATTTTCAAAGAATATAATTGAGGCTGCCCAAGTTCTAAAGTCTTTGGCACTAAAATATTCGCCCGAAATAGCGTGCAGATATTCATTTACCATGTGACTGTCTAAAACTCTTCTTTCGCCGTTTTTATCGTAATATTTAAAAACTTCCCAGCCCGGAATTTCTTCACATCGGCTTACCAGTTTAATCAGCTGTTTGTTTCTTGTGGTAATGGTGTGCTGTTTTCCTTTTTTGCCGATGAATTCAAAACGAAGGGAATTTTTATTGATATTGATGTGTCTTTTTCGCAAAGTCGAAAGCCCGTATGATTTATTGTCTTTGGCGTACTTTTCATTTCCAATTCGGATGTGGGTTTCTTCCATTAACCTGATCACGAGTGCAATTACTTTTTCTTTCGACCATTCTTTTTGTTCTAAATCAATATCAACTTGTTTTCGTATAGAGGGAAGCTTTTGTCCGAATTCTGCGATTTTGTAAAACTTGGTTTGATTACGGATTAAGTTCCATTTTGGATGATATCTGTACTGTTTTCTGTTTTTAACATCTAAACCTACAGCTTGCAAATGCCCGTTTGATAAATCGGTGATTTTTACATTTACCCAGGCCGGCGGTAAAACCAAACTGTTAAAACGCTTTATTTCGCTTTTCTGCTTAATACAGCGTCCGTTTTTTTTATAAATAAAACCATCTTCTCCCTGACATCTTTCAATAGGCAAATTTTGATTGTTTACGTAAACTAATTCTAGCTTTTCCAGCACCAAATGAGGTGTTTTAATAAGCTGGTTCATTAGTTTTTGAGTTCTGGCAGTATTCATGGTCGTTTTTATTTTTTTTTGCTGCTGTTAATTGTTATTGGGATTCACAGATTCAAAAGATTTTTCTTGTCTCATTATTCTTCCCACACAATCTGTGAGAATCTGCGAATGCCAATAACTATCAAAAAGCATTTTATTTTAATTCGTTCTTAAAGATTTTATCAGGCTTTTTTTGTTCATATATGAACGTCCAGAAATCCCCACTTTTTTGGCTTGCTCGTAAAGTTCTTCTTTTGTCCATTCTTCATAAGGCTTAGCTTTACCGCCTTTTTCTCCTGCATCCGGCGTATTAGCAATACGTGCCGATTTTTCTTTACTGTACCCTTTTTTAACAAGAGCTTCGTATTGGGCTTCGTTTTTAATTCTTGGATCTGGCATGACTTAAAAATTTTAGTTATTGATTTATCTTGTATGGTATTTCAAAATTCCTCAAAAAGAAGGATTTTTCCGTTATACAATTTTGCTTATAACTTTCATAATTAAGATTGTACAGCTTAGATTGCAGATTTTAGATTGTAGAGTTTAGATTATAGATTATAAGCGATCTTGTCATTTCGACGAAGGAGACTCGAGCGATCGCGAACAGACAAAGTAAATCTTCGCAGGCAGGTCAACAAAGATTATTGACAATTATCACATTAAAAAAACAAAAATCCCATTCGCAAAAACGAATGGGATTTTTGTTTTTTTTAATTGTTTTTATTCTGCCACTGACAGCTATTTAAAATTATCCTCAATATTAGTTATCAAAATTTTATAATTTTCAAAATGATCTGGAGAAATTATCAGACTCTTTTTATTTTCTAATATTAATGTAGTAAAATAATAACCATCTGATATATCCCCTGTTTTGCTTCTAAGTTTAACTTTTCCTTTTTTAATATATTGTATATTATCAAAAGGAATAAACTGTTTTACACCTGTAATTACCATTGTTTTTTCTATTCCTTCTTCTGTAATAGTCAGTTTAAAAATCTTGAACAAATCCGGAAAACAATAAACTAAAAAAAACAAAACCATATATGCCATTACTATTAATGGATTTATTTCGGAAGTTGAAAAACCATTATACACAACATACGACAGCGTAATTACAAATAAAAACAAACCCATTATTATTCTTATACCTAATATTTTTCTAAACTCTGAGGTGATATACATTCTAAGTCTTAAATTATTATTATTTCTTCTCTTTAAAAAACAAATATATAATATTTACAAGGTTAAAAAATGATCGAATATTTCTTTGCATCCAAATCATATAACAATCTCTAAAAATCCTGTAAGGTATTCCTGTAAGTTCTAAATAATTTTACATTATAACATTTAAACTATAAAATCATGAAAAAGTTACTATTAGCCGGTAAAGCAATTTTAGGAGCGGGACTTATTATTATATTCTTGCAGTCTTGCAAAAATGAAACAAAACAAGAAGACCCAAAAGAAGTTGCAGAAGATGCTAATGAAGCCAAATTTGACTCTATTGACAGCAAAGAAGATGATTCGGAATTTTTAGTAGATCAGGCCGAAATTAATTTAGCTGAAATCGAAATTGGAAAACTGGCGCAGCAAAAAGGAACAAATGCAGAAGTGAAAAAATTCGGAAAAATGCTGGTTGACGAGCACACAAAATCGGCATCTGAAGTAAGTGCCTTAGCAAAAGCAAAAAACTTTACTCTGCCAACTTCACTAACTGAAGAAGGTCAGGAAGAATATAAAAAACTAAACGAGAAATCAGGTTTGGATTTTGATAAAAAATTCGCCGATATGATGATCGACGGCCACCAAAAAGCAATTGACAAACTTCAAAAAGCGGCTAAAGACGCTCATGACGAAGATGTAAAATTGTGGGCAACAAACAATATTGCGGGTTTAACTTCACATTTAGAGCATGCTAAATTGCTGAAACAAAACCTTGACAAAAAGTAAAATAAATTTAATTGGTTATTATTTATTTTTTTAAGACGCTAAGATTCTGAGATTCTATGATCCTATTATTGGATCGTCTAGAACTCAAACTTTGCTAAAAAACCCCTTAAGAGTTGAATTGCTTAAGGGGTTTTGTTTTATTTTTTAGTTAATGAGGTACTGAGATTCTAAGGTTCTAAGTTTTTTTCTTAGAACCTTAGCTGCTTAGAAGCTATATTAATGACTGCTTAATAGAAAATATTCTCCATCAGTTACTTTTTCTAACCAGACTCCGTGGCCTTTATCAATCTCTGTGATAATGGCAACATAAGAGAATTTTTCAAACGGAGTTGCTCCGTACCAATGTTCTACTCCAGGCAAAATGGTAACTACCTCATCTTTTTTAAGCATTCTGACTGCGCTTCCTCTTTCCTGATAATACCCCGTTCCTTCTTTTGCAATCAGCATGTGCAGACTAGCGTTACTATGCCAATTACTTCTTGAGCAAGGCTCAAAAGTCACTTCCTTAATTACAGTGTTTTCCGGATGAATGTCACTGCTTTGTTTTTTATAGGAAACGTCACCCGTCATATATGTATTCGGGACTTTTCCTTCTTCGATAACGGCTGAATAATTCTTAGACATAATTTTTAATTTATTTTTTGAGATTGATTTTATTTAAAACTATTGTATTCTTCATCAGTTACCGGCTCAAGCCAGTCTACAATTCCCGTTTGTGTATTTGTACTGATGGCGATATGTGTAAATTCACTTTCTGGCGAAGCGCCGTGCCAGTGTTTTATTTCGGGCTGAATGTTTACAACATCTCCAGCCTGCAATAACTGGATTGGTTTTCCCGCTTCCTGATAATATCCTGTTCCGTGAGTAACGATTAAAATTTGTCCGCCGGGATGTGTATGCCAGTTGTTTCTTGCGCCGGGTTCAAAAACAACGTTTCCAACAGCGGTATTAAGAACCTCATCATTGGGAACTAACATTTTAACCCATGCTTTTCCTGTAAAATATTCTGAAGGTGCTAAATCTCCTTTAGGGAAAATGACACCATTATATAGATTGTCTAATGCTTCCATAAATTTATTGTTTGAAATTTATCAGAATCAGAAAACTAAATTTAAGAAAGCTAGAATGCGCTTTATGAAGTATTTATTTAGTCTGTTAAAAACTGATAAATGATTAATACTGAATTTCAAGACAAAAGTACTACGCGAATACTTTCCTGAAATAACAATATTCAAACAAAAAATTAT
Organism: Flavobacterium sp. KACC 22758; assembly: GCF_028736135.1. NCBI lineage: Bacteria > Pseudomonadati > Bacteroidota > Flavobacteriia > Flavobacteriales > Flavobacteriaceae > Flavobacterium > Flavobacterium sp. KACC 22758. Next base: position 2,087,940 of record NZ_CP117878.1, on the reverse strand, counting down.
GAATTTGAAACAATTTTACATTCGAAGCGATTTTGGAACAGTTCCGGTAAGTCTTTTAAAGTAATTATTAAAATAACTCGGATATTCAAACCCAAGCGAATATCCAATATCCGAAATACTCCAGTCCGTATGCTGTAATAATGCTTTTGCTTCGTTTATAATTCGCTCTGTAATGTGCGCCGTTGTTGGTTTTCCTGTAACTTCTTTTACAGAACGATTTAAATGATTAACATGCACAGCAAGACTTTGCGCATAATCCTGAGGCGTTTTTAAAGCCAAAGGTTCGTTTTTGGTTTCTATAGGAAATTGTCTTTCTAATAATTCCAAAAACAAAGAAGTAATTCTTGAAGAAGCATTTTTATGTTTAAAGAAATTTTCAGAAGGCTGCATTTTCATTGATTCATGAATAATCAGGTTGACATAACTGCGCATTAAATCGTCTTTAAAAACATAATCCGTTTCATATTCTTTAATCATTTTTTGAAATAAAGAATCTACAAACAGCTTTTGTTCAGCATTTAAAGAAAAAATTGGCGTTCCTCCTATTTTAAACAAAGGCGATTCATGAAGCGTTTCTGATCTGTCTTTTGCTTTCAAAAATTCTTCCGTAAAAACACACGCATAACCTTCGTAAGTCTCTGAAACAGTTTCCCAGGAATAAGGAATTATAGGATTACCAAAAAACAAAATCGTTCCGTCGGTTTCTATTCCTCGGTCAGCATATTGTATGATACTTTTGCTGGTATTGATGCAGATTTTATAAAAGTCTCTTCGACTGTAAACGGGAACTTTACTAAAATCCCCATTTATAGGATACACTTTAAATCCCTTCATTTTTAAATCTGAAGAAAAATCGCAACTCTGAGTTTCTGTTTGATTATTCATTTTGCAAAGTTATGAAAATCAAACAATATTTTTGTTTCAATTACAAAGCACACCAAGGTTTGGCTAAATTTATTTTTGCTGGGCGAAATAATCTCGCAAAGGCGCGAAGATGCAAAGTAGTATTTTCTTGTCTCTTTTCGTTAATATTCTATAGTTAGAAAAAATTACGTTAAAAGCTTTTTTAATTATACCAATCGGTATATATTTGCTTCGTTATTTTGATATATTATGAGTAAAGCCCAAAGAACCAAGCAATTTATAATCGAGAAAACCGCTCCTATCTTTAACATGAAAGGCTACAGCGGTACGTCTATGAGCGATATTACTGAGGCTACCGGATTAACCAAAGGAAGCATTTACGGTAATTTTGCCAATAAAGATGAAGTGGCTTTAGCAGCTTTTCGATTTAATGTCAAAAAACTGCATGATATTTTTGCAAGAGAAATTGAAAAAGAAAAAACCTTTAAGGGCAAACTATTGGTTTATCCTCGTCTTTATTCTGATTACTACGATTTAAGAGTAACACAAGGCGGATGCCCAATTATTAATACTGCCACAGAAGCTGATGACACACACCCAGTCCTGAAGAAAAAAGTAGAACGTGTTATTTTATCCTGGAAAGAGCAATTGGTTTATTTTATTGAACAAGGAATCCTTTTGGGAGAATTTAAAGCCCAATCTATCGATCCCGAAAAAACAGCTTTAACTATTATTGCTATGATTGAAGGAGCTGTTATGATTGCTAAAATTACCGGAAACCTGTCAACTCTGGCTGATATTATGCTTTCTGTCACAAAAATTATCGAAGACTTAGAATAATTTTTTTATCTAAAAATATACCGATTGGTATAATTATAAAATCTAATATTAAAACTAAAATGGAAACAAAAACAAGATTACAAGTATTACAGGATCACATAAATCGAGAATTTACTGCTTCTCCTTCCCCTTTTATGCTTTGGATGAGACCAATTGTGTTAGCGGCTGAAGAAGGAACCGTAACTTTTAAATATATGATTAGGGAAGAAATGTCAAATCCAATTCAAAGTCTGCATGGAGGTGTTACAGCTGCAATTGCGGATGATTGTATTGGTGCTACGATGTTTTCTTTAAATGAAGAAACCTTTTATACTACCATAAATCTTGTTGTTGATTATTTTGCTCCCGCACATGTTGGCGATACTATTCTTGCGAAAACATTAATCATTAAAAAAGGAAGACAAATGGTGAATGCACAATGCGAAATTTGGAATGCTGATCAAACTCGATTAATTGCAAGAGCGACTTCTAACTTATTTAAAACAAATGTTGTAAAAAAGGTGCTTTCCTAAAAGCACCTGATTTTCATCGTCTTTTTTTTGAACAAAAATATACCAATTGGTATAAAATATTTCTATGACACCTTTAAACCGAAACCTGCTCATTATTACCGTCATTCTTGCTGCCATTATGGAACTGATTGATATTTCTATCGTAAATGTGGCGCTTTCGCACATGAGCGGTAATCTGGGTGCTACTCTCGAAGATACTTCGTGGGTAATTACTGCTTATGCCATTGCAAATGTTATTATTATTCCCATAACGAGTTTTTTAAGTGCTAATCTGGGCAGACGCAATTATTATATTGGCTCAGTGGTTTTATTTACATTCTGCTCTTTTATGTGCGGTCACTCGTCTAATATCTGGATGCTCGTCTTTTTTAGATTTTTTCAGGGAATTGGCGGCGGTGCTTTATTATCTATCTCACAGGTTGTTGTATTTGAACTTTTTCCAAAAGAGAAGCAGTCAACAGCCGGAGCTTTGTTTGGAGCCGGAATTTTTATTGGCCCTACAATTGGCCCGACACTTGGCGGGTATATTACTGAAAATTATGACTGGCCGTGGATTTTTTTAATTAATATTCCTATTGGAATTTTGGTTACTATTTCTTGTTATTTCCTTTTACGCGAACCGACTGTGAAACCAGAAATTGCCAAAGTCGACTGGACCGGAATTGCGCTTCTGGCTATAGGAGTGGGCGCTTTACAAACGGTATTAGAAAGAGGCGAAGTCGAAGACTGGTTCGAAACTAAATATATTGTTGTACTAACGATTATTGCAGTAACAACCTTACTCACCTTTATTTATTGGGAATTAACAATAGAAAAACCAGTCGTAAACCTTCGGGTGCTTAAAAGCAAATCATTAAGCATTGCAGCAATTTTGACTTTTGTAACCGGTTTTGGAATGTTTATTTCCATTTATATAAGTCCGGTTGTGGCACAGCGTTTATTGAGTTTCTCACCGTATCAAACGGGATTACTTTTGCTTCCGGGTGCATTATTTGCTTTACTGGCTTTAAAAATCTGCGGTACATTATTGCAGAAAGGCGTTTCTCCAGTAGTTATTATTGCTGCTGGATTTCTGTTATTTATCTATTTCAATTGGCGAATGTCCGGTATGACTTTAAACACAAGCGCCGCCGAAGTCGCCGCATCTCTTGTTTTTCGTGCTTTGGGAATGGCGCTGCTTACCGTACCGCTTACTATGCTGGCTGTTTCTTCATTAGAGGATAAAGATGTCGGGCAAGGTGCTGCGCTTAATAATATGATGAGACAATTGGGCGGTTCATTTGGTGTATCGATCATCAACACTTATGTGGCTCATCGATTTGCCGCACATCGAAATGAATTGATTTCAGAGGTGACACCAAGTAATACTCTCGCTATGGATCGCATAAATGCTTACATAAAGTACTTTCAATATAGAGGTTTTACTTATAATGAAGCCAGAGCAAAAGCCTTAAAGCTGATGGAAAATATCGTAATGAAACAATCTTCGCTGTTAAGTTACAGAGACGCTTTTTTTCTTGTCGGTTTGTTTTTTGTTATAACGCTGCCCCTTCTTTTATTTGTAATGAACAAATCGAAAAAGCCAAAAACCAACATGGTAATTTCTGATCATTAATTTTTTTCCCTGCAGATTTTAAAAATCTGCAGGGCTTTATCTATTTCTTCAAAATTCCTGTTTTTAATCCTTTGGCGAAAGCCGATAAAACAACTTCATCTGCATTTTCTTCTTTTTGAATTATGATTTGCGCATAACCATTAAAAAGTTTTCTTTTCCAGGATTCTGCGGGTGTTATAACTTGTATAATTCCCGGATCTGTATTCAGCACGTCCCAGTCTTTTATTTTTTGCAAAGGCGTTGCAGCAATATGAATTGTGTTTTTTCCTTCTTTTAAAATACTGGATTCTAAAACAAATTTTTGAGAATCTTCTGAACTCGGATTTATTTTATTTCCGTTGATGAAAACTACTGCCTCTACTCCTATTTTTTTATAAAAAAAGCTCACCTTATTTAAAGCCGAATTATTTATTAAGTCAAATTCTCCTTTATAAACATAAGACGGCGCCTGATTTTTATAGTCACGGTCTTTAAAGGCTGTTTTCCAATCATTTTCAGGATAATTTTGAAATTCCTGAGGCAAATCAGCTGTCAATCCTTTTTGCTCCTGAAAATTCGTTATTTGAACTAACGAAACAGCATCGATAAACTGGTCTTTTTCTAAAGAAGTCGGGTCGCCGTTTCCTACTCCTAAAATCTTTCCTCCTTTTATAGAAAAGGTAATTTCCTCATTTGAAGTTGGAATATGCAATCCGTTTTTATCGGTAACTTCTGCCGTTACAACCAAAACTTTAGAGTTTGGAATGTTTTCTTTATCGATAGATAGTTTTATGTTTTGAGCGTTTTCGGTCGTTTTCTGGATTTCTGTTAATACTTTTTTGCCGTTTTTGTATCCAATGGCTTCCAGAGTTCCGGGCATATATTTTACTTTCCATTCTAAATGGCTGTTTAGCTCCATTTTCTTCTTGCCGAGACTTTTCTTGTTTAGAAAAAGTTCTACTTCATCGCAATTCGAATGCACCCATACATCCATTTCTTTTCCTTCCATGCCGCTCCAGTTCCAGTGCGGCATAATATGCAGAACTGGCTGCGTTCCCCACCACGATTTTAAATAAAACACATTGTCTTTTGGGAAACCGCATACATCCATCATTCCGAAATATGAAGTTACCGAAGGCCATCCATAAGGAGTTGGTTCGCCGCGATAATCAAAACCTGTCCAAATAAACATTCCGGCCAGATACGGTCTTTCGGCATAAAACTTCCAGCCTTCTTCAATACTGTAAAAAGTGGGACGCGGTTTGCGATCATAAGCACTTTGGTAATGTTTGGCGTCATCTGTAAAATAAATACCGCGTGTTGCAAAAGTTGAACCTTCTTCAGTTCCCATTCCGGGTTGATTTTTAAACTGATTTCTATGCGCATCAATATCGCCGTTACCAAGATAATTATACCCCATGATTTCTACTACAGACGAAATGCCGCTTTTAAATCCGCTGCTGATTCCAACAGTTACAGGTCTTGTTGGATCGATGCTTTTTGCAAAATCCTGCATTACATTCGTCACGCGTTCGCCCACAATATTGCCTTCAATATTCCATTCTTCATTTCCAACCGACCAGCAAAAAATACTCGGATGGTTTCGGTCGCGCTCCATCATTCGTTTTAAATCATTCAAATGATAGTCGTTAATTCCCATTAAACGTGTTTCATCAATTACCAGCATTCCAAGTTCATCACAAGCTTTCAGCAGTTCTGGTGTTGGCGGATGATGCGAACAGCGATACGCATTCGAACCCATTTCTTTTAACTTTTTAATTCGGTAATACTGAATTTCATTTGGAAGCGCTGTTCCAATTCCCGCATGATCCTGATGATTGTTGGTTCCTTTTAATTTTACAGGTTTTCCGTTTAGAAAAAAACCGTTTTCCGGATCAAACTTAATAGTTCTGATTCCAAAAGGCGTTTCATAATTGTCGATTATTTTTTCGTTTTGCTTAATCTGAGTTACTAAACGATACAAATTTGGAGAATCAATATCCCATAAAAGCGGATTATTTACTTGTAATTTTGAGATATACTTGTCTGTTTTATAAAATTCCGGAGCTTTTACATTTTCAGAAACAGCTTCAATTTCTTTGTTTGAAGCATCAAAAACAGTCTGAATAATTTCTAGAGAACCTTTATAATTTCCCTTGTTTTCAATAGAAACTTCGGCAGTTATTTCGGCATTAGTATTTGTAATTTCTGAGGTTACATAAGTTCCGTTTGGTGTAATATGAATTGGGTTTGTTTTCTGCAGATAAACATGTCTGTAAATTCCGGCTCCTTCATAAAACCAGCCTTCTTCCATCGAAGCATCGGCACGAACCACAATCGTATTTTCGCCTCCATAATTTACATAAGCTGATACATCATATTCAAAACCATTGTATCCGCTCTGTTCTGTTCCCAGATAATAGCCGTTAAAAAAAACTTTCGAATTTCTAAAAACACCATCAAATTTTATTGAAATAATTTTACCGTTATCGGTTTCAGGAATAGTGATTTTTTTTCGGTACCAGCCAATGCTTTTCTCCGGAAAACCTTTTCCAGACGTTTTAAATCCGTGGCTGAAACTGCCGCTTTCACTAAAGTCTTGTTCGACTGCCCAATCGTGAGGCAGATCTAATTTTCGCCACGCGCGGTCATCAAAATCTTTTGCTGCCGGACCGTCGCCAAATCCGGTTTTGGTTAAATATGAAAAATAGCCTTCTGCGTGTTTAAAATCTTTTTCTGTATCGTATAAATGACCAAATGAAAAACGCCAGTCGTTATCAATCAATATTAATTCCCTCTCTGATTTGTTTTGGGCCAAAGCCAGGACAGAAACCAAAAACAGGATACACAGAAAAATTCTTTTTACGTAAACAATTTTCATAAAACAGGGTTAGGTAAGTTAGAACGATAAAAATAGAGTATTAAACTGGTTTGTTTTAATAGTATTTTATCAAAAACTGCACAATAACTTCCTATACCCCTTCTAAAAACGGACTTCAAAAAATTTAGAATCATTCTATTGGCTATACTTTTCAAAATAATTTTGATTTGATGTAATTTTATATAAAAATTTAAAAAACAGAGATTATATGAGTGTTATTAAAGATGAAAAAAAGCTTCTTAGCACCATTAAACGTATCGATGAAAAGATCGATAAGAATAATGATCAAAAGATAGTTGCCTTTTTTGAATCTCTTGGATTAACAGAAAGAGAGGACGTACCCCAGAATTTTCTGGATTGGGATACGATTCTTATTGTCGTTCCCGACCGCCACATTTCGCATGAATTAAAATATTATAAATTCTCTATATCAAGACTTTTCTTTGTAACAAATCCGTATGCTGATAAAATTCACATCTACGATTTTGACGAATGGAAAAGTGTAACCCGAAATAAAACCCAGTTTCAGATTAGAGAAATAATGAAAACGAATTTTGGCGGCGTAAAGAAAATTACATCTGCAGAAAACAATTAATTCTAAGTTTTCATAAAAAATGAAATGGATCACGCGCGAAAGACCTAAAATTGATCGAATAGCCTGTCCATGGCTTATCAAAAACTTTGTCGACGCTGATGCAGAATTTATTTACGTTCCTTTTAATGAAGTTCTAGAGAAAGCAAAAAAGTTAGATGCAATTCCGTTTGATATTCCGGAAGTAGAATTTACACATTATAATGAAGAATGTACTTTTGACTACATTATAAAAAAATATCAAATTGCCGATCCGGCGGTTTTAATTATGGCAAAAATTGTTCGCGGCGCCGATACGGACCGCCATGATCTTGCCAAAGAAGCTGCCGGGCTCTGGGCAATTTCTGCCGGACTTTCGTATAATATTACAAACGATACCGAATTATTAGAAACCGGACTAAAACTTTATGATGCTTTGTACAGCTGGGCAAAACATTTGTATAAGCAAAATCATCTGCAAAACAGCCCGTTCGAAAATTTACTTCATGAAGTATATAAGAAGTTTTTAATCGAAAAGAAAACAACCCAAAAAACACCTTTATGGGTTAAAGAATTAAAAAACATAATTCAGGATCAAATTGATGCACAGTTTACTTTTGATTTAAAGAAAATTTCAAGCGATTTAGAGTTAAACCCTTCTTATTTATCAAGAGAGTTTTCTAAATATTTTGAAGATTTAAATTTTGGCGAATATGTACGAAAACTGCGAATTGAAAAAGCAATCAATCTAATTCAAAATTCAAATTATACCTTAACTGAAATTGCGTACATGACAGGCTTTTCAGATCAAAGTCATTTTACCAGGATATTTAAGCTTCAAACAGGAAAAAATCCTTCTTCATATAGAAAAAATGCACTGAAAAGTAATTTAGATACAAAAGGTAAATAGCATTCTATTTCTAAATTGACATTGTTGATAGTTTTGTTTTTTAATTAACCAGACTATCATGATTTCATTCAGACACATTTTTGCAATCACTTTATTTTGTTTGAGTTTCAACTTGTTTTCTCAAACCACTTATCCAAAAATCACGGGATATTTTGGAATTCTTCATCCCATAGCCACTTTTAATAGTGAACAAACAAGCGTAAATTTCAGGGATTATTATGCTGTAGGTTTTCCAACGGGGATTAATATTTGGAAGAATCAGAAAATAGGTTTTTCTTTTGAAGTTGTACCTAACATAAGAGTTCAGGGTAACAGTGATAAAGTAACTAATTTATTGTTCCATCCCGGCGTTTTAGTTGCTCTTGGAAACGGTTACACTTTTGCAGGAAGAGCCGCTTTTGAAAGCAGCGGCAGATACGGCATAACTCCCGTTATCAATAAAACGATTCTAAAAAGCGATAATTGCAGTTACTTCGCCGCTATTCCTTTTCCTATTCGTTTTGGCAACGATCATCCTGCCTCTTTTACAGTTGGTTTTCAATTCGGAATTGCTTTTTAAATATCATGTTTTCAAACTTTAGAAGAAACCTATATTATAGCTTTTGGAGAGGAAGCTGATAATATATTTACTTTTTTTGTTTCAGGTTTCAGGTATATCTTTGTAAAAGTTCAAACTTTGAAAAAGATTGATAGTTACAGAAAACTTGAAACCTGAAACAAAAATTACCCTTTATTTATAAGTTCTTTTACTCTTCCAAACACAAATTTTGCCTGTTCATCATAAATGATCATTTCAAAGTCTTGTGTTCCTTCAATAAAATTTCCTTGCTTTTTTGTATCTGAATATACTTTCTGAAAGAATTGGTCTCGTTTTTTAAGCCATTCTAATTGTTCTTTCTTTAATTTAGACTGTTCTTTTGAACTTATCTTAGACTTAAGATTTTTATAAGACACATTTAGCAGGCTATCTGACTGATTGTAATACTCAAGGGCGCAGTTACGCATATTTTGACCTTTATTCAAACATTTTTGATAATCGGATTTCATTTTATAAACCGTTTCAAGTGTTTGTGAATTACAGTACATCGAAGCTAGAATACACACTAATATGATTGATTTTTGCATCATAATTTAATTTTTTAAATGTGAAATTTACAAAGTTTTTCTTTTCACCCGAAATTAAAATTAAGAAAAATCTGAAATAAATTTATTGTATTGCAAGCAGACTATTAACCTTATCTTCTAACTCTTTTCCGTGAATATTTTTAGCTATAATAATTCCGTTTTTATCTACTAAAAAATTTAACGGAACAGATTGAAGCATGTAATCACCTACAACCGGAGACTTCCAGTATTTTAAATCACTTACTTGTATCCACGGTAATTTTCCTTTGGCAATTGCGGCTAGCCACAAAGGCTTTTTAGTATCCATAGAAACACTGTAAATAGAAAATTTATCAGGATAAGCTGCGTATAATTTTTGCAGTAAAGGCTGTTCTTTAATACATGGTCCGCACCAGGAAGCCCAAAAATCGATCAAAGTCAAAGAACCTCTTAAAGACGAAAGCACCTCGTTGTTTCCTTTTGTATCAGGAAGATCAATTTCTGGCGCAATATCACCAATGTCAGTACCTACAACCTGCGCTTTTGAACTGGTAATTACACAGCATAAAAATCCTAAAACAAGTAATGTTTTTTTCATAATTTATTAAGTTTAATTATTTGGGGATTATTAAATCATAACGTTTACAAATATAAATTTCTTTATTAAATATTCCATTCTTTTACTCCATGGTTCTCTCCTCTATCATAAAATTATCCTAAAAACATTTTACTTAATTGATATATCGGGAAAAGTCGATATATTTGCATCATGGAAAATATAGAAATTTTTAAGGCACTCTCTAACAAGTCCAGACTGCAAATGCTGGAATGGCTGAAGGAACCCGAAATAAACTTTCCCGGCCAGCTCGAACACGGCGGATTTGAACACGGAGTATGTGTGGGTCAAATTCAGGCTAAGGCGGGTTTGACACAATCTACAGTATCTGAATACTTGTCTATTTTACAACGCGCCGGTTTTATCGAAGCCAAACGTGTTGGGCAATGGACTTATTATAAACGTAACGAAGGTGCCTTTGAAGCACTCAGTAAATTAATTCAATCTAATTTGTAAATTACTATGAGCACAAACAACCTGTTTTCTCCGTTTAACCTAAAAACGTTAAACTTAAAAAACCGAATCGTAATGGCGCCTATGACGCGCTCATTTTCTCCAAACGGAGTTCCAACTGATGATGTAGCAGCTTACTACCAAAAAAGAGCTGAAGGTGAAGTTGGTTTAATATTATCTGAAGGAACTGTTATCGACAGAAAATCATCATCTAATGATGCGAATGTTCCTCATTTTTATGGCGACCTGGCTTTAAACGGCTGGAAAAAAGTTATTGACGAAGTTCATGCTGCAGGCGGAAAAATGGGCCCGCAGATCTGGCATATGGGAATTATGGATAACCATCATTCCGGCTGGGTTCCTCCTGTTCCATTTGAAGGTCCGTCTGGATTAAACCGTCCTGATTTTAGAAACGGAATTGCAATGTCTGAAAAAGATATTGAAGACACGATTCTTGCTTTTGGTAAAGCTGCTGCCGATGCTAAAAGACTTGGTTTTGATACTATCGAAATTCACGGTGCGCACGGTTATTTAATTGATCAGTTTTTTAGAGCCGAAACGAATTTACGTGAAGACATTTATGGCGGAAAAACACTGCCGGAACGTAATCGTTTTGCTATTGAGGTTATAAAAGAAATCAGAAAACAAGTAGGAAATGATTTTGCTGTAATTATGCGTTTTTCTCAATTTAAACCTTCTGATTACAATTATAAACTGGCTGAAAATCCGCAGGAATTAGAAGCTTGGCTTACTCCTCTTGTTGATGCCGGAGTTGATATTATTCACGCTTCGCAGCGTCGTTTCTGGGAACCTGAATTTGAAGGATCTGATTTAAACTTTGCGGGATGGGCTAAAAAAGTAACCGGAGCGCCAACTATTACAGTAGGTTCTGTTGGTCTATCTGGTGATTTCTTTGGTGCTTTTGCCGGAGAAAGTTCTGAGCCGACTTCTTTAGACGAATTAAACAGACGTTTCGACAGAGGCGATTTTGATTTGGTTGCCGTAGGAAGACCTCTTTTATCTGATCCTAACTGGGTTGCTAAAATTAAAGCAGGAAAAACAGATCAGTTAAAAGGTTTCAGTAAAGAAGCTTTAGGAGCTTTAGTTTTAGAATAAGTTTAAAAGTACTAAGCCTCTAAGATTCTGAGGCAATAAGTTTTTTTGAATAGCATAATTAAAAAATTTATCTTTGCAGTCATGAAATTTTTGAACAGCATATTACGCCTTCCTTTTTTCAGCACTTATTATTATGCAATAATACCTGCTCGGATAGGCTATGCATATAATTCAACGTATTCACGACTGTAAATTAGTATTATAAATTATATAAACCTTAAAGCCCGGGCATTTTGCCCGGGCTTTTTTATTTTCAAAAAAATGGAAACAATTCAAAAACTTAAAGAAAACACCGCCATCTTCTTACCGGAAAATGGTCTGGAAGAAAAATTAAATCAGGCTGAAAAAGAAAACAGAAAACTGATTATTAAACTGGGATTTGATCCTACTGCGCCTGATTTGCACTTAGGGCATGCCGTTGTATTAAAAAAATTAAAGCAATTTCAGGATTTAGGACATCAAATTGTGATTTTGGTGGGAAGTTTTACAGCCAGAATTGGCGACCCAACCGGAAAAAATAAAAGCAGAAAACCTCTAAATGCCCAAGAAGTACAGCACAATGCCGAAACTTATATTGCTCAATTATCAAAAATCATTGATGTAGAGAAAGCGCAGATTGTTTTTAATTCTGACTGGCTCGATTCTCTTTCTTTTTCTGAAATAATTCAGATCATGTCAAACGTAACGGTTGCGCAGCTCATGCAGCGAAATGATTTTAACAAACGTTTTACTGAAAATACGCCTATTGCCATGCATGAATTAGTGTACCCAATTCTGCAGGGTTTTGATTCGGTTAAAATTAATGCCGATATTGAAATGGGCGGTACAGATCAGCTTTTTAATTGTACTATGGGAAGACAATTACAGGAAACCTTTAAAAAATCGCCGCAAATCGTAATGTGTATGCCTTTGTTGAGAGGATTGGACGGAAAGGAAAAAATGAGCAAATCGCTCAATAATATCATTGGTTTAACAGACGAACCTAATGAAATGTTTGGTAAAACAATGTCAATTCCTGATGATCTTATTTTGGAATTCTTAGAATTGACAACTGATTTTTCTACAGAAGAAAAACAAGAAATCAAAAATCGGTTGAAAGAAGAAAACCCAATGAACATCAAAAAAATAATTGCAAAAAACATCATCAGTCAATACCATGATGAGAAGAAAGCAGATAAAGCAGAAGATTTTTTCGTGAATCAGTTTCAGAACAAAAACTTTGAGGAAAAATCGTTTGTTCCTGTTTTGATTTCTTCTTTAGAAAATAAATCTGAGCAAATGGCTTTAATTGATCTTTGTGTTTTTATAAAAAATGACATTACAAAATCTGCAAACAGAAGGCTGATCGAAAGCGGTGCTGTTCAAGTAAATAATTTAAAAATTACAAATCCGTACGAATTGATTCAGTTGAAAAAGGAAACCAAAATTAAAATTGGAAAACGAAATTTCTATGAATTGCTTTAGATTTAGGTTCAGAGAAACAGAGTGACAAAGAGACAAAGCTTTCTTTGATTGTCTTTTTTCGAAAAACAAAAGGGATAAACAATTAAGTCTATCCCTTTTTTGAAATTTCATAACTAACAAAATTAAGAAATTCAATATTTTTAGTGAGGTTTAGAGGGACAAAGTTCTTCCCTTTGTACCTCTGAACCTTTGTGTCTTTGAACCTAAACTTAACTCCTTCTTTTTTGAAATTTATTCTGAAGCCAGTTACGAACCGGTTCATCATATAGTTTTAAACATAAATAGGCAATAGTTATGCTGGCAAATAAAACACCGATTCCTAATATATAACCGTCTTTTAATGGAACTTTATTTTCAATAACCCAGCCCATATACCAATAAATTAATGGATAATGTATTATGTAAATAGGATACGAAATATCTCCTAAGGCTTTACATATTTTAAGTGAAATTGGATTTTTAATTTCGCCTCCGGCACCAATGGCAACAATTAACGGGAATAAAAAAATAATACTAAAAGATTCATATAAACCGTTCATCCATAAAGTATTTTCATCCCCAAATCTTGGCATCCAGAATATAACTATAATCATAATACTGCAAATCCAGAAAGCACCTTTAATATGAATTAGTTTTCCTAAACGAGAAAGCAGAACCCCAGCAAAAAATGGATATAATAAACGTGTAAAACCCACATTCATTTGTTCCAGATTTAAGGACCATCCGCCAATTACATCCCCTTTTGGGCCAAATACAGTATAGTTTATTAAAAGTCCGGCAAATATCAATACGAATACTGATAGTACTTTATTTGAAAATTTGCGAAAAATTAGGGCGTACAAGATGTTAGCAATATATTCAAAAAAAAGTGACCATGCCGGACCATTTAAAGGATGCATTTCTCCCCAGCCTCTAATTTCCATTGACGGCGGAATTGGAAGCAGTGTAAAACCAATTACCATTGTTAATAATAACTTCCAAACGGGCATTGTTGCTATTTGCGGAAAAACACTTGATTCTTGAAAATAATAAAAAATGGCTCCAATTATCATTCCCATAATTACCATGGGCTGTAAGCGGATTAAGCGTCGTTTGTAAAACTCCCATTGGGTTAACTTACTCCAGCGGTCATCATAGGCATATGCTACAACAAATCCTGAGAGAAGAAAAAAGAAGTCTACGGCAAGATAACCGTGATTCATAATTTGTTTAAAACGGCTTCCTTCATTAAAAGCTTCGAAAATGTGGAAAATTACAACCAATACAGCGGCAACTCCTCGAAGTCCGTCTAAAATTTCATAGTGTTTTTTGGGTTGAATGTCAACTGAAACTGAACTCATAAAATGGTTAATTATTAATGGTTAATAGTTAGTTATAATTGTTTTATTGGTGATTTTAAGCCATTCTGATATTCGCTGGTCCGGAAGATGTTTTTACAGTGAAATTTTCGAATTTAGCTTCGAAACCTTTTCCGTCTAGAGATACAGCCATTAACCCAACTTGTACAGGTGTGTATTATTTTGTAAAGGTGCATTTCTGTTCATGATACAATTTTGTCATCAAAAGATATTAAGAAAATTAAGCTGAACTTAATAAATCTTGTTTTAGCGTCAAAACATTTCAGAAAATAAAGTTCTCTTAATCATCCTAATGGCAAAATTAAATCAAAAGCAAAGCTGCAAATTTTTACACTTGCAGCTTTTACTAACCAACCAATTTAGAAATAATGAAATTATTGAAGTGAGAAGCCCACTTTCGATTTTATATCTGTTGAAGATGCTCCAACAATTGCTTCAAAAGCTCCCGGTTCTGCAACCCAGTCGTGTTTTTTATCATCAAAGAAACTTAAGGCAGTTTTATCGATAGTAAACGTAACTGTTTTTTCTTCCCCCGCTTTTAGCGAAACTTTTTCAAATCCTTTTAATTCTTTTACCGGACGTGGTAATGAAGATTTTAAATCGCTGATATAAAGCTGAACAACTTCAGATCCTTCTCTGCTTCCTGTATTTTTCACATTCACAGAAAATGTAATTTTATCGCTGCTTGAAAGTTGTTTTTTATCAGCTGTTACTTTTCCGTAAGCAAAAGTTGTATAGCTTAATCCGTGTCCGAAAGAAAACAATGGTTTAACTTTATTTTTATCAGCCCAGCGGTATCCAACAAAAATTCCTTCGTTGTATTTTACCTCATCGCCGCCTGGAAATTCTCCTAAAGCGTGAGCTCCGTTATCAGCTAATTTTACAGGGAAAGTAAAAGAAAGTTTTCCAGAAGGGTTTACATCTCCAACTAAAACATTTGCCAAAGCGTTTCCAGCCTCAGTTCCTAAAAACCATCCCTGAACAATTCCAGGAACTTCTTTTACCCACGGCATTGCAACTGCATTTCCTGAAATATTTACAAAAACAATGTTTTTATTTACTTTCGCTAATTCGCTGATTAATTTATCCTGACCATAAGGCAATTCCAATTGTTTACGATCGTGTCCTTCATCATCCTGATTTGGGCTTTTGTTCAAACCTCCAATAAAAAGAACGATATCTGCATCTTTAGCTGCTTTTAAAGCTTCGGCAGTTAATTCAGCCTGTGGACGTTTTTCTTCTAAGCTTACTTTTGCAACAACTCCGTTGTAGTTACTTGTTGGGTCTCCCACATAACCGCGTGCATACACGATTTCAGCCTGATTTCCAATTCTTTTCTTTAAACCTTCAAGAGGTGTAATTTCGTATCTTGCTTTAAGAGAAGAACTTCCCCCTCCTACTGTCATCATTTTAATAGCATTTTCTCCAATTACTGCAATTTTCTTAGTTTTAGAAAGATTAATTGGAAGAATGTTATTGTTGTTTTGTAATAATACAATTCCTTCTTCGGCAATTTTACGGCCTGCATCAGCGTGTTCTTGTGTTCCAAAAGATCCAAACGGACGATTTCTATCCATTGTAGTCAAGAAAGATAAACGTAAAATACGACGTACTTTTTCGTCTAACTCTTTTGTGCCTACTTCACCTTTTTTAATCATTTCTGAATACGGTTTTGCTAAGTAATAGTTATCATAAGCATTACTTGTTCCCCATGAAAGACCATTTGTCCAAGAACCAAATTCCATATCAAGACCATTGTGAATAGCTTGTTTGGTATCATTTACTCCTCCCCAGTCTGAAACTACAACACCTTTAAAGCCCCATTCGCCTCGAAGAATATCGTTTAACAAATATTCGTTGTGGCAGCATTGCTGTCCTTTGTATTTGTTGTAAGATCCCATAATCGACCAAACATCGCCTTCCTGAACTGCAGCTTTAAAAGCCGGAAGATAAATTTCGTATAATGCACGATCATCAACGATTACGTTTACAGAATTACGGTTTGTTTCCTGATTGTTTAATGCAAAGTGTTTTACACAAGCAGCGACACCGTTTGCCTGTACTCCTTTAATATAAGGTACAACCATTTTTG
Organism: Flavobacterium sp. KACC 22758; assembly: GCF_028736135.1. Lineage (NCBI taxonomy): Bacteria > Pseudomonadati > Bacteroidota > Flavobacteriia > Flavobacteriales > Flavobacteriaceae > Flavobacterium > Flavobacterium sp. KACC 22758. The sequence continues at coordinate 2,071,565 of NZ_CP117878.1, read as the reverse complement.
CAGCCAAAAACGGATCTTCTCCCATGTATTCGAAATTACGGCCGTTTAATGGACTTCTGTAAATGTTTACTCCAGGTCCTAATAGTACATTTTTGTTACGGTAACGTGCCTCTTCTCCAATTGATTTTCCGTATAAAGAAGATAGTTCTTTGTTCCATGTTGAAGAAAGAGCTGTTAAAGCCGGAAATGCGATACAAGAGTCATTTGTCCATCCAGCCTGATCCCATTCGTCCCATTTTACTTCAGTACGAATTCCGTGCGGTCCGTCGGTCATCCAGTTTTCAGGAATTCCTAGACGTTTCACTCCAGGTGAACTAAATTTAGACTGCGCATGAATCATGGCAATTTTCTCTTCGGTTGTCATTCTTTTAAGCGCATCTTCTACACGCTCATCAATTGGCTTCTTATCATCAAGATAAACCGGAACTTTATTTTGTGCATTCAATCCGAATGAACTCAATAAAACTAAAACAACGATTGTTTTAACGTTTTTAAACATAACTATTATAATTTATTTAAGCATTCAATTTCTAAAAAGATACTATTGGTCAGAAGTACCTTTTAATAATATTGTAAAACTAAAACGTTATCGTACATGTTACATTTTTAAACGCAAAAAAGTAGTGATTTAAAAAATTAAATAATTGATTAACAATTAAATAAATAAAAAAAAGCACTAAAAAAAGTAGTGCTTTTAAAATGTTTATTTAGGATTTTAATGCCATTGAGCCAATTTTCATGACCATTTCTTCAAAATCATTTCTCGAAACTGCGGCTTTATTCCTGCCCCGTGTTCTGTAATTGTAAATTGTGCTTAAAGAATAACGAAGAAATGCCGCTATCTTAACACTGTCTGTAATTCCAAGTCGGATTAAAGCGAAAATTCGAAGCTCCGTATTCAGCAGTTCTCCTTGTTTTAAAACAATCTGTTCTTCGGGAATTAAAAGCGCATTAAAATCTTTTACAAACGTTGGATAAAGATTTAGAAATATAATGTCAAAATTCTTGTAAAGCTCTTCGAGTTCATTATCAACTAAAGTAGTCGATTTTAGCATTTTGTAAATTTCATCAAACTGTTTAGCCGTTGCTTTTTTATTTAAAATGATACGGTAATTCTCAAGTTTGTTAATATATGTAGAACAAAGGCTGAAAAAATGCGCAATGTATTCTTCTTTAACATGATTAGATTCTGATAACTGCGAATTGGTTTCTTGCAGCTGTTCGTTTGTCTCGGTTATTTCTTTATTTAATTTTGCCAGTTTTTGAGTCGTTTCATACAATTCAGCACGAATTTTAGAAACCTTTTTCATTTGCTTGTAAACATAAATTACTGCGGCAACTAAAAAAACAGATAATAAGCTGATGCAGATTAAGTATAACTGTAATTCAGTTTTTCGCTTGGCTTCTTTCTCTAAATAAACGGTATTGATAATCGAATATACTTCTGACATTAAAAGTGTACGGAATTGTACATTACAATATAAGGCATCTTCAATGGCTGATTGTGTAAGCTTGTAAGCCATATCTACATCGCCAATTTCATAAAAAACTAAAGCAAGTTCCTGCAGTGAAGCATTATCTTTATTTGCATTTTTTAAATCTGATGCGGCCGAAAGTGCGTAATATTTCTTTCTAAGCTCCAGATTGTTTGTTGCTTCATTAATTTTACCAAGCAAATAGGTAATCATAGCATACTGCGGATTCTCTTCTGGCGTATTTTTTAATAATGCCAGTAATTGCTTTTGTGTATTACCAAATTTTCGAAGAAAAATGTTCTGCTGTATTCTGTTGATTTTATAATCTAATGTTTTAGGATCTAAAACTTTAAGCAGCGAATCTCTGTATTTTATAATCTGCAGGCGGTATTCATCATTATAACTGTTTGCCGCATAATGTTCAAAAAACTCGCGATAAGAAATATAATAGGTTGGCAGTAAATGTGCTGAAAGTGTTTTTTTGTTGATGCTTTTCAGAATAGCTTCAGATTCGCGGTATTTACCTGAAGATGAATATAAGGTAACTAATTGCAGATTAGCCAGATCTTCCAGTTCTTTATTTTGAAGCTGTACAGCAATCTTCAAATTCTTTTTCACATACAATATTGCCGAATCTGAATTGAATTTTTGATATTCTGTATATAACGTTTTGTTGTAATTGTATTCTTGTTCCTGAGTTAAGTTATCAGATTTTATTTTTTTGAAATTCAAAATTCGTTCTTCTTTCAGCCTTACATAATGCTCTTTATTTTTTAAAGCAAAATTGAGCTTAGTTAAAATAGTATCAGTACTATCCAACGCAAAAACCGGAAAGCAGATAAGAACTATAAAAGATAACAGGAATAGATTTTTCAAACTAATTAAGAGATAAATGAAACGCACAAATATACTAAAGTGTAAAATAGAAAAATATCTTTTCTACCACGTATTACAAGTATCGTTTTTCATAATTTTGTTACAATAAAAATTTAACCTAAAACTTAAAATTATGCCGCACTTTATAATAGATTGTTCAGAAAATGTAATTCGGTTAAAATCTGCAGATGATATAATGCAGGAAGTTTTTGACGCAGCTTTATCAACTGGATTATTTACGGCATCTGAAATTAAAGTACGCATCAATCCTTTTAGTTATTACAACAACGGAAATACTCTGGATGATTTTATACACGTTTTTAGTTACATAATGGAAGGCCGAAACGACGATCAAAAAGGGAATTTATCTAAAGTAATCGTAACAAAACTAAACTCTTTACTTCCACAGGTTCCTGTAATTTCTATCAACATTCAGGATTTTGAAAAATCAAATTATTTCAATAAAACAATGATTTAAAACTGATTATCTTTCAAATAAGATATAAGAAAACTTATTTCATATTACAAATGATATAAAAAAGACAATTCCACTTAATTATTCTATTCGAATATTCAAGTGGAATTTTTTGATTAAAAAATCTAAACTGCAATTGGTGCTGCTAAACAGCTTTCCGGAATATCAAAGGCATTTACCAACGCTACGGCGTCCGGACGAATATCCCAGCAAAGCTGATTTACAATTTTACGGACTGCCTTGGTTTTTACAGCTTCCATATAGCCGTCTTCTAAATACCAGGCTTTGTTTTTTTCTATCTGCGAAAGCGCATATAACTGATATAATTTTGTCAATATTTGCTTTGAGTTTTCGTCTTCGATGGTTTTAACAGCTTCCTGAAACTGTTCTAAAACAATACGTTCCAGATAAGCCTGAGCTACATCGATCATTTGATGCTGTACAACATTAAAAGCATCATAGGCTTCTAATCCGCCGTCGACTAATTTCTTGATACGTCTTGCTGCCGAAGCCAGAATTGTTTTTTCTCTATGTACAAAAGCCTGCAGATGAAACTCCGTATCAAGTAAATGTTCGTCGTCTGTTCTTCGGGTCGCGATTGGATTTTTTTCTGTAATTGCCGTTTTGGCATTTTCATATACATAATTGATGATTCCCAAAGAACCCATTTCGCCAAAAGACTTTCTGAATTCAGATAGACGGTTTTTAGCTACTAACTGCATTAAAACTGTATTATCACCTTCAAAAGTGGTGTAAATTTCAGTATCATTTTTAAGTGCATCAATTCTGTTTTCAGATAAATAACCTTTTCCGCCGCAGGCTTCACGGCATTCCTGCAAGATATCTCTTGTACTCCAGGTTGAATAGGATTTCATTCCTGCGGCAAGTGCTTCAATTTCCTGCATTTCTTCTTCTTTCTTATTCAAAAATCTTTTGGTAAGGTATTGAAGCGCAAAATGAACAGCATAGGTTTTTGCCAAATGCGGTAATAATCTGCGCTGGTGCATTCTGTAATTTAAAATTGGAACTTCAGATCCGCCTTCAGGACCAAATTGTCGGCGCTGGTCGCTGTAACGAATGGCAATAGTTAATCCGGATTTGGCTGCTGCCAAAGCTGAACGCGGAATCCCGATTCTTCCTCCCACCAAAGTTCCTAACATCGTAAAAAATCTTCGGTTATCACTCGGAATCGGACTTTCAAATTCTCCTTTATCGTTTACAGAAGCAAAACGATCCAGCATATTTTCTTTTGGAATCACGACATTATCAAAGCTGATTGTTCCGTTGTCTACTCCGTTTAATCCCATTTTATGACCGCAGTCACCAATTGTTACTCCTTTTACCGTATTGCCGTTTGTGTCACGCAATGGCACTACAAAAGCATTTACGCCATAATCATGATTGTCTATAACTAATTTAGCAAAAACCGTTGCCATCTGACCATGAACTGCAGCGTTACCGATGTATTCTTTTTGAGCATTTTTGTTTGGTGTATGTATGGTAAAAGTTTTGTCTGAATGATTATAAGTTGCAGTAGTTTCCAGACCTTTTACGTTCGATCCGTGATGTGTTTCGGTCATTGCAAAACAACCCGGAAGTTTTAGCGAACCTATATCTTTTAAATATTTAGCATAATGTTTTTCAGTTCCAAGAGACTGAACACTCATACCCCAAAGTCCAAACTGAACGCCAAATTTTATCACTAAACTTAAATCGTGATAACTCAGCGTTTCCATAATAGCAAAATAATCTTCTACATTGCCTCCGCCGCCATATTCTTTTGGATATGCCATATTTCCTAAGTTTTCATCGGCCAGAATTTTACACCAATTGTAAACCGTCTGGCGGAAAACGCTAATATCTGTAGATGTTTCGTATGCAAACTCTGGTCGGGAAATAACCGATTTTACCTTTTTTATAATTGGTGCTTCTTTCCCATCCAGAAATTCAGTTATTTTCTGAATATCAAAATTGCTTGTAGTATGTGAATTTGCGGTAAAAGAATCGGCTTTTGTTTTAAAGTTCTGAAGCGCTTCTTCGCCTAAAATTCCAAGATCATTTTCAAGTTTTATAAAATCTGATTCAATTGGCGTTAAATCTAAATCACTTCCCGAAAGCGCTTCTGCAATATCAAATATTGATTTAATTGAAGATTTATCCTGAATACTTTTTTCAATGTCTAATTTCCATTGTGTGAGTTCGTTTCGTGAAGGCGGATTTGAAATGTCTACTTTAGACAGTAAATATTCTTTTTCTTCTTCTGATAAAACATTTAAGGAGTTTATAAATTCTTTTAGTGTCGAAAATTCTTTTTGAGTCAAAAGATCATCAGACCACACTAAATAAAACAACGGAGTAAAGGCTTGAAGTTTAGCTGGTTTCATATAATAGAGATTCGGTTTTTAATTATTTTTTGCCACAGATTACACAGATTAAAGGGATTTTTTTGCCGGAGTTTTTAAAACAAAGAAAATAATCCGTTTAATCTGTACAATCTGCGGTGTGTATTTCATTTTACTGCATAAAAAAACAGGAATGAAAAATACTCATTCCTGTTTAATATTCCTGTTAAGATTCTCGTAATTTTATACCTTAAACCAATAAAAAATACAAGATTAACTTAGTGAGAATCTTTAGACGACAGGATATATTTCTGTTTTATAGCAAAAATATGATGTGAATTAAAAACTAACACTGCAATAAAAATAATGCCGTAAGCACTGATTTGCAAAGCACTGATTTTTTCGTGATAGACAAAATTTGCTAATAAAAAAGCAATCATCGGATTTACATTTAACAACATTCCAACGGTTGATGAGTTGATTCCTGAAAGGGCGTACAAGTTTAGGAACAATGGAATAATTGTAAATGCAATGGCGATGGTTTCTATACAGAAATAAAATTTAAATTCAGTTGGAATAGGCCCGCTGTATTCCGGATAAAAAGGGAATAATAAAATAGCTGCCAAAGTAATATGAAATGTCAGTACAATGAACCTGTCAAAACCTTTGTTAACACGCTGACTTACCAGATAACATGCATAAGTAAAACCGATAATAATACTGAAAAACATATCCATAATATCGGCATAGGACAATAACAAACATCCTAAAATGCTTAAACCAACTGCCAGCCATTGTGTTTTTGCCAGTTTTTCTTTTAGGATAAAAAATGCCAGTAATGTGGTTAAAATTGGGCACACTAAATAAGCCAGAGAAGTTGCTTTTACACTTACATGATTCATTACATAAATAAACGTGAACCAGTTCGCCATTAAAAAGAAACTCCCGCCAATGTTTAATAAAACTGCTTTTTTCTTTTCAGAATCAGGTAAGGATTTGAAAATTGCAATGGTTTCCTGAAATGCTTTTCTTTTAAATAAAAAGGTAATTAAAAGCATTAAAATACTACAGCTGAAAACGCGATAAAACAAAATATCGAGCGCAGGATATTCGTGTATTGGTCTTAAAACCAAACTAAAAAATCCCCAAGTGGTATAGGCAGTAATTGCAGCGATGTAATATTTAGTGGTTTTCACGACAGTTTTTGTTTTTTGAAGAGACAAATTTCTAAAAAATAAAATAGCAATACAGATACAGTTTTTGTAAATTGCACCATAACAGTTTAATTTTATGGGAAACTCAAATTACTTATATCTACAGTTTGCAGACGTGATTGAAAAACAAATCAAATCAGGTCTTTTAAATGTTGGCGATAAACTGCCGTCGATAAGAGAAGTCTGTGCAGAAACGGGTTACAGCATGAGTACGGTAAGCAAAGCGTATTATGAAGTTGAAAGCCGTTCGCTGATTGAATCGCGCCCGCAGTCTGGTTATTATGTGAGTAATATTTCGGCGAGAACTATTCCTGAACCTTCTGCCAGCACACCAATTTTAAGTGTCGAAAATATTGAACGCGAAGATTTAGTGGATTTGGTTTACGGCGATATGCGCAAAAAAGACTTAACGATGCTTTCGCTTGGCTTTCCTTCAAATGAACTGTTACCAATTGCAAAACTGAATAAAGGGATGGTTCAGGCAATGCGCCAATTACCAAACAGCGGTACAAGTTATGAGGAAATTCAGGGAAACAGTAATTTAAGAAAAGAGATTGCGCGCTGGTCTTTTACATGGGGCGGTTCTTTGACTGAAGAAGATATTATTACAACTCCGGGCTGTATTTCGGCTATTTCAGATTGTTTACTGGCTTTGACAAAACCGGGAGACACAATTATTACCGAAAGTCCGGTATATTTTGGTATTCTGCAATTAGCCAGATCTTTGGGTTTGTATGTAATGGAACTTCCTACTAATATGACAACGGGAATTGAACTTGAAGCTGTTAAAAAAACACTTTCGGCAAACAAAGTTAAAGCTTGTGTTTTGATGAGCAATTTCAGCAATCCGTCTGGAAGTATGATGCAGAATGAACACAAAAAAGAAATTGTCCGCTTGATGGATTTCTATAATGTTCCGTTAATTGAAGATGATATTCACGGCGATTTATATTTTGGCTCAAGCCGACCGACCAATTGCAAAACCTATGACGAAAGCGGTATTGTACTTTGCTGCAGTTCGGTTTCTAAAACTCTGGCACCGGGTTATCGCGTTGGATGGGTTTCTCCGGGAAAATTTAAAAAAGAAATCCTGAGAGCAAAATTATATCATACGATCTCCTCTCCTACTATTACGCATGAAGTGGTAGGCGATTTTTTAAAAAACGGACGTTATGAAAATCATCTCCGCAAAATTCGCCAAATCCTGAACCGAAACTGCAATAATTACATCAATACAGTTTTAGAATCATTTCCGGCTGGTACAAAAGTAAGCCAGCCCCAAGGCGGATTTTTCCTTTGGGTTGAATTGGATAAAAAAATCGACACTTCTGCTTTTTATCATTTGGCATTAAAACATAATATAAGCATTGCGCCGGGAAGAATTTTTTCTTTCCAGGATCAATTTTCAAATTGTATGCGTTTGAGTTTTGGACTTCCATGGACGAATGAACTGCGTGAATCTATTCGAACTTTAGGAAGACTGGCAAAAAGTATTTAGAAAATACGTTTTATAAAAAAACCGGACAGTGCAACTACTCACCATCCGGCCAACAATTAATTAAAGAGACCAAAATTAAAAAGTTATAAAACGAAATAAGCGTCTTTTTCGACTTTCTTAGGTTCGTCTTTTAGATCAAATTCTTTCAGGATATCAAATTCACTTTGATATTCATTCAGCATTTGCTTGATATTTTTTTCAATTGTATTGGCAATTGCTGTTACAGGCGTATCTGTTGGTCTGTTCTCAAATGGATCCTGTAAATGTATTGCCATTCTTTCGATTAAAAAGAAAGCCCCACCAATTGCTGTAATCAACGGAATTGCAAACCAGCTTAATACACTAGTCAGTCCAAACGGCAGTAATAAAATAAACAAACACAAAGTCAGCCTAATGTACATACTGTATGTGGTTGGAAAAATAGTGTTTTTAATTCTCTCGCATTTTCCCATTTCGTCACATAATCTCGATAATGTATTATCGATTTCAACCTGTTGGTACATATTGATTTTCTTCTCGATTTTAGCATTTCTAAGATCGCGCGCATGAAGCATTAAAATAGCATTTGGAACGTTTTGATGGTTCTTGATGTATTTTATTTCTTCATCGCTCATTAAACCTTTTAACGGTTTTATAGCGTCTCGGTTTCGAAGCGATTCTCCTAAACTATAACACCAGGCGATTTGTCTTTTGGCAAAGTTTTCTTTGAATTCGCTTGCTTCAACAGAAAAATCAGGGTCTTTATAAAACGTCAGCACCTGACGGATTAAGGTTCTCGAATCGTTTACAACGGCTCCCCACACAATTCGGGCTTCCCACCAGCGGTCATAAGCCTGATTGGATTTAAAAGCTAATAATAGAGATATAATGGTTCCAATCATGGTTGGAATCGCAATTGGAATATCTACGGGAAGTGTAACAAAATAATGGTGAAATATTTCAAATAGTACGGTATAAGCCAGTACCAGAGCAATTTCTACTTTAATTTTCCCGAGAACGTACTTCATTGGTATTCTTTTTCTTAATAACATATTTTCGGTTTTAAATTAAATTAATATTACGGTAATTAGTTCTTAGTAATTAGTTCTTAGTAATTAGTCTTTAGTGATTCGTTTTAGATTTAAAAAAATAATATTAACTCATCACTATTTACCAGGGACTGAGCACTAATTACTAAGCACCAGAAACTAAGCCAGCTCCTCATATAATGAAAGCACCGGAAGTCCCAGTTTTTCATTAATATCTTGTTTTTTTACTTTTTTAAATTTGATTTTTTCTCCTTTACGGGTTTCTACCAGTAAATCTATTTCGTATTTCGAAATGGCTTCGGTTAAATAAGGCGCAACTTCTTCGTAATTTTCATCTATTTTGGAAGTCTGGCTTACAATTTCATACGAGAAATTCTGATTTAAATACTGTTGCACATCTTTTACATGAATATTAGCACTGCTGTTTTCGATATAAAGTGCTTTTGTGAAATCTTGTTTGAACTGTTCGTTTCCTAAATGCAGAATCGGGCATTTTTGATTTGCGGCTAATTGCACTAAATATTGGTGAATGCGCTTTGTTTCCTGTTTATAAGAATGGGTCAGAATAACCAATTTTACAGCAAAATGCTCGATGATTCCTCTAAAAATGGGAGACGAAAGTCCGTATTGATTATGGATTTTAATTTTGCAGTTTTTAGTATGATCAATCATATATCTGCAGGTTTCGAGAACTTCTTCCTGACTTTTGGTAAGTCCGGTTCTCATTTCTCTTAAAAAATTAGAGGATGAAAAGGCATCCGGAGTTTCAGAAACCATCATTAGAACAATTTCACAGCCTGATTCTTTTGCCTGACTAATTGCTGATTTTACAGCAGAAATTGTATCATCTTTTAAAGTAGTAGGTATTAGGAAATTTTTCATATGTATAATCTTTTAGTTTATACATACAAAATAACTGCCTGAAAATTAGAAGGGTCTTAATCTTAAATTAGATTTTTCTAAGATTCAACATTAGAATTTTTAATGTTGTTCTTTTTCGGATTTGTTTTTTTAAAGATGATGGTCACAATCGTACCTTTATTTTGTTCTGATTGTACTTGTATTTCTCCGTCGTGCATGCGAATGATTTTTGAAGCCAATGGAAGACCTAAACCGTAACCTATATATTTGGCCGCAATTTTACCTCTAAAGAAAGGTTCATACAAATGCGGAATATCTTCCGGCGGAATTCCGATCCCGATATCATTAATCGAAATTTTAATGGCATCCAGATTTGCCGAAAGCGTTACGAATACTTCATTATTGTCTGAATATTTAACGCCGTTGGTTATAATGTTATTAATCGCCAGTTCTAAAAGCGGTTTATTGCAGGGAATTAAAAGTAAATTAGAATCTTTTGGCGCAAAATTCATTTTAATACTCACACGGTTGTCTGGGAAAATTTTATCTAAATCAGATTTTACCTCCAACAGTAATTCATCGATTCTGGCTATATCCAAAACCTGTTTATTTCCATCGTAACCCGTTTGAGTCAGTTTTAATAAACTTTCGGTGAGGTTTCCTAATCTTGAAGCCTGTCCGTATATGTTTTGTAATGATTCTATATATTCTGCTACTTCACGTTCTTTTAGCAGCATAATTTCCGCCTCGGCAATAATCGTAGTAATTGGCGTTTTTAATTCGTGTGAAGCATTATTGATAAAATTGGCCTGAATTTCAAATGATGTTTCAAGCCTGTCAAGCATATCATTGAAGGTTTCTGTAAGATCTGAAATTTCATCAGAGTTTTTAACGGCCGGCAATCGGTTATGAAGATTTGAAGCACTGATTCTGTTAACTTCTTTTGTTATTCTTGCTACAGGATTTATAACTCTTTTAGCCAGAAAACGACCTAAAAAGAAAGCCAGAAGTATAAAACCAATACCCCCAAAAAGCAATATTTTGACAATATAAACGGTTGTAGTTTTTCCTCTGCGGTCGCGCGCGCCAACAATTACAATATATTTTTGGTCTCTTTCTGTAAAAACCTGCCCAAGATAATATTTGCTGTTGACTTCAAAATAATCTTCTCCGGTTGCAAGGATATTAGAATAAAACTTATTTGGAAGATTTAATTTAGTATTATAATCGAAGCTATTGGCACTGTTTATTTTAAGAACATATTCTTCTTCTTCAATAAGTTCCTCAAGCCCGTTTTTCTTTAAATTGCTGTAATATTTGATTTTTTCGGGATCATGCTGAAAATGGATAGAAGCTACAATTTTTGCGCGGTCTTCCAGTCTTTTCAAGAAATGATAACGGTTATTTTCTCTAAATAAAACGAATACTATAATACTCAATAGCAAGGTACTAAAGGTAGAAAGTGCTACATAAGTAAAAGTAATTTTTTTTCTAATATCCATTTTATGGCTTTATAACGTAACCTAAACCTTTCATGGTATGAATTAGTTTAGTTTTAAAAGGCTTGTCTACTTTTTTTCTTAAATAGGTAATATAAACATCAACAACATTGGTATTCATGTCAAAATTAATGTCCCAGACATTATCTAAAATCTGATCGCGAGAAACAATTCTTCCGGCATTTTTACCCAAATAATACAGGAGTTTAAACTCTTTTGCTGTTAAAATAATAGATTCTCCATCTCTTTTAACTGTTTTGGCACGTCCGTTTATTTCTAAATCGCCAATAGTAATTACGTCGATTTTATCGGTTTCCTGATGCGCTCTTCTGTGCAGGGCGTTTACGCGGGCATCAAGTTCCCCAAATTTAAAAGGTTTTACCAAATAATCATCGGCACCGGAATTAAGTCCTGTTACAATATTTTCTGAAGTTCCTAAAGCCGTTAAAAGTAAAATAGGCACAAAGTTTTTACTGGCGCGAAGTCTTCTGCAAATCTCTATTCCGTTAATATCCGGTAACATAACATCTAAAACGACAACATCAAAGTTATAATTGTCAATCATCTCAAGGGCAGTTTTACCATCAAGAGCCACACTTACTTCGTTGTTATTTTCGGCAAAACCTTTACGTAAAATCGATAAAAGATTTGGTTCGTCTTCGACTATTAGTAACTTCATATTAACTTGTATATACAACAAAAATAAGGATTGAGTTCAAAAATATTATTCATAATAGTTATAAATTATGATTTAATTATGAACAATGACTTTTACAAGCATAAAAAAAGCACTCACTTTTATGAATGCTTTTTTATATTTTGAAAAAGAAATTTAGGAAATTCGACTTAATTTTTAAAATTAAAACTCACAACGGCTCCTAATCCAAACTGAAAAGTCGAAATATAATCATCGACCGCAACTGGTCCATACCAATAGGTCCAATAATAGCTTTCTCCAACCGCTGCCGACATAGACTGCAAATAGGCATTAAGATTTACAGAAACTGATGAAGCTGTTTTAATTTTTACTCCACCCTTTACATCCCAGGCAAAATAAGTACCGCTTCCGCCCTGAGGTGTTTCAACAATACCTACACCGGCACCAGCACCCAGATAAGGCAGTAAATTTGATCCTGTATCAAAATAATGGGTAAAATCTGCTAAAATAAAATTGAACGCACCTTTATCGTTTCCTGCATTAATCTGGTTTCCTGCCGGACCATAAAAAGGTATTTTTACATCTGACCTTAAATACTTTAACTCAACTGAATTGTTTGTTGTAAAGAAATACTCAAATCCTGCTCCATACTGAAAACCGTCTTCAATTGTTGCTGAGTAACCGTCATAATCCAACTTATCTGAAAAGTTATAACCACCATACAAATTAAGAGAAAATGACCTTGCATCCTGAGCCTGCATTCCTATCGCCGACAGAAACACAGCTAATAATAAACTGTATTTTTTCATAAATTTTGTGTTTGAAAGTTAAATGATTATCAAATTTAAGGTTTTTCTTCTAAATTTTTAACATTTCACAAACATAATTTTCACAAAATCAAACAGTTAACAAAAAATCTAATTAAAAAACTTCTCCTGCATTGAGATAAAATCCTTTAGAATTATTTCCCCAGGCATAATCAGCTACAAGATTTGTTCGTGTTTTTTTATCTATTAACAATCTCAGTCCAACACCTGCTGCGGGCTGAATGGAATGAAAAAGTCCGATATTATTATCTGCATTGCTGGCTGTTACAAAATTGGTAAAAACTGTACCGCTCAGCATTTGATTGCACATAAGAGGAAATCTAAATTCTGTTGAAAGATAAATGAGACCATTTCCTCTAAATAATCCCTGCGTGTAACCTTCACCGCTCCTGCTCCGCTGATCCCAGCCAATGGCAGGAAGATTTAAATACGGAACTTCACCTCTGGTTACAAACTGGCCATAAGCCCAAATACCGAGAATATATCGATCGTTTTTTCGCGAAAGCGGAATAAAATTTCGATATTCTGCATATAAAATATTGCTGTATTTTTGATTATCAAACAATACAGGATTAAATCTATAATTAATATTGGCAAACCAGCCTCGGGAAGAATTTACCTGATTGTCCCTGGAATCGTAAACGAGATTAAAACTTACACCTGTTAGAAAATATTCTAAATTATCAAAACCGTGTTTTTGGCTGTAATTGTAATGATAGGTTAAATTTCCGTTTTCAATATCTAATTCTTTATCTTTTATATCTGTATACCAATCGATATTGATACCGCCGCCAACATAAAAATTCTTCCTAACTTCAAAAGAAACGGTTTGGTGAAATTTGAAATAATTATAATCCATTGCCTGAGCCAGAGAATCAATACTAAAACCTGGATCACGATCCCGACGAGGCGGAATTATATCGGTTCCTAAACCATAATTGGGCTGTGAAAAAATATAAAGTCTATAATCTCCGCTTAAAAATATTCGGTTGTTTTTAAGCAGGATATTATTTTTTACATTAATCATCCACTGCTTTTTTAAGGTATAAATAATTCCAAGATTAGCTACAGAATATTTATCTGATTCTTGTTTTCCTTTAAAAGTATATTGTGCTACGGCACCAAAAAAGAATCCGGTTGCGGGTTGTGAACCTATTGCAGGAATTACGAGAAAAAAGTTGTTTTTTGCTGGTTTGATTTCTAAAACTGAATCTTTATTTTTAAAGACTTCGAAGATCGTTTTGGGCGGACATATTTCTGTTTCTTCCGGGTTTGTTTTAATTTGTGCAGTTAAAAATAAAGGTATAATAGATAGCAAAACTGCTGTTTTAAATTTATGCTGAAAATTTATATTCGTTAAGAATTTCATTCTCCAAAAAATTTTAATTTCTATTAAGACAAATTCAAACCTCTTGTAAATATAATTCATTTTCAAGACTTTACATAATAACTTTTATCTCTAAAACAAAAAAAGCCGTCGATTTACCGACGGCTTGTTATTATATTTTTTATAACAATATTATTTTGTTATAAATTTTGGATGAATTAAATTTTCTAAAGAATAAATTTCATCCCATTTTTCCTGTGTAATAAGTTTTCTTTCTACAACAGCTATTTGATGAACACTTTTGTTTGTTTTTAAAGCTTCACCTGCAATACTGGCGCTTTCTTCATAACCAATGATTGGGTTTAACTGTGTTACAATTCCAATACTGTTCATAACCATATTGTAGCAGTGATCTACATTTGCGGTGATTCCGTTAATACATTTATCGATTAAAGTCTGAATAGCATTTGAAAGATAATCCAGCGAAGTAAACATTGCAAAAGCAATTACAGGTTCCATTACATTCAATTGCAATTGTCCTGCTTCTGCTGCCATTGTAACCGTTAAATCCTGACCTATTACATAAAAACAAGTCTGGTTTACTACTTCTGGAATTACCGGATTTACTTTTCCAGGCATAATAGACGATCCCGGCTGGCGTGCCGGAAGATTGATTTCGTTAAAACCTGTTCTTGGGCCTGAACTTAGTAATCGTAAATCGTTGCAGATTTTAGATATTTTAACCGCAGAACGTTTTAAAGTTCCCATAATCTGCACATAAGCGCCTGTATCAACTGTTGCTTCAATCAAATCTGGTGATAGTGTTAACGGAATTCCAACTTCTTTGGCTAAATAAGAAACACAAATTTCTGGATAACCTTCCGGAGCATTTACTTTTGTTCCAATGGCTGTTGCGCCCATATTGATTTCCAACAATAATTCCTGAGCATTTTTTAAACGCTGAATATCTTCGCCAATTGTTGTCGCATACGCTTTAAATTCTTGTCCTAAAGTCATTGGCACCGCGTCCTGAAGCTGCGTTCTTCCCATTTTCAGGACTTCTTTAAACTCCTCTCCTTTTTTAGCGAAAGCAGCTTCTAAACCAGCTAAAGTTTTAATGAAGCTTTCCATTTTAAGATATAAAGCAATTCTAAATGCCGATGGATAAGCATCGTTTGTAGACTGCGAACAGTTTACATGATTATTGGGATGCAGAAAATTATATTCGCCCTTTTTATGGCCTAAATATTCTAATCCTATATTGGCAATTACTTCATTTGCGTTCATGTTCACAGAAGTTCCTGCTCCACCCTGAATTAAATCACTGACAAATTCCTTATCAAATTTACCCGAAATTATCTGGTCACTTCCATAACAAATGGCTTCTGCAAGTTTCGAATCGATTGCGCCGCAGTCTTTATTTGCTAAAGCTGCCGCTTTTTTTACATATCCTAAAGCTTTGATAAACAAAGGCTCTTTTGAAATAGGAATTCCTGTAATATTAAAATTTTCTACCGCTCTAAAAGTTTGGATTCCGTAGTATAAATGATTTGGAATTTCTAATTCTCCTAAAAAATCATGTTCCTTTCTTGTTGGTTCCATATAATAAAATTGATCTGTTTTAACTAAAAAAAAAAGTGTAAAGCTACAGCATTTTGTGGATTAAAAATGTGAATGAAATCAAAATGATTTGCATTTTAAGAAGAATATTTTGTGGTAAATTATTACCTTTTCACCTTCAAATAATTATCGAAAAGAGTTGAAAAAAGAAAGCGAATATTTTATTGATAAAGAATACAATACGATTATTTACAACAAAGATGATCTTAATTTTAAAGATTTTGAATGCTGTGTTTTTAATAATTGTAATTTTTCTGCCTGCACTTTTTTAGCCGTTACTTTTATCGATTGTGTTTTTAATGACTGCATTTTTAATGAAGCAAAGATTAATTATGTTGCTTTTAGAACTGCGAGATTTAACCGATGTGAAATTAAAGAAGTGAATTTTGCAATGTGCGACAAATTGATATTTGAAATTGAATTTAATGATTGTATTTTAGACTTTTCGAAGTTTTATACTTTAAAATTAAAAGGAACTTGTTTTACGAACTGCAGTTTGATTGCCGTTGATTTTATGGCGGCAGATCTTACGAATGCCGTTTTCTATAATTGTGATTTGTACCGATCAGAATTTGACAAAGCCATCGCCAACAAAGCCGATTTTAAAACGAGTTATAATTATACTATTGATCCTTCTAAAACGAAATTAAAAAAGGCAGTTTTTTCTTTGAATGAGGTTAAAGGACTGCTATTTAAACACGATGTAATCGTCAGTTAATCATTACCGTAATTATTTTTCACTATTCTTTTCTTTTTTGGGAAGAACCGACTTTGGCAGCAAAAATAAAAGCAGCAGTACGCTTATTAGGCAAAACAAATGAATAAATGTGCCATAGAAAAAAGCATTATAAAAATGCTTGAAATCTGTATTTCCTTTTACTAAATAGTAGAATACGCTTCCTGTTAATGCAATGCCCAATGCCCCAAATAATTGCTGTGCCGTAGAATAAACACCTGATGCATTTCCAATCATATTTTGAGGCAGATTTTTCAAGGCAATATTAGCGAATGAAGGTAAAACCAGCGCTACCCCAATACCATGCAGAAACATTATTACATATCCTCTAAAATCAACTATTGGATAATAAAAAAGAACAAGCTGTAAAATGATTGCTGAAATAAGAAGCAATACACCAAAAATCAATACGCCTTTACCAAAACGCAGTACTAATCTCGCTGATAAAAATGACGCCAGAATAAATCCACTTCCCTGAAATACAATAAAATATCCTGCCTGCATGGGAGAAAGCCGAATCCCTTCTTGTAAAAAAACAGCAAGCACAAAAAAATAAGCATCAAGCATTAACATAAAAAGAGCTGATGCTGAAACCGCCATATTGAAATTCCTGTTCTTAAAAAGCTCAAAGTTTAATAAAGGTTCTTTTTTATTTAATTTTCTTTTTATCTGCCTGAATATAAAAACACAAATAAATACGATTGATACTGGCAGGGTAATTTTAACCAAACCGGTTTGTTCTAAACCAACAGCCATGGAAAAAACCAATAATGCGAGTCCAATACATAATATAAAAGCACTCCAATAATCCATTTGTAAAGAAGAATAATCTCTGGACGGATTAAGATAACGAATGGCCAGCAAAATACCTGAAGCACAAATAGGAACATTAATAAGGAATATATACCGCCAGGATTGATCAATTAAATATGGTTTGAGTTCTACCAGAAAACCACCCAGAAACTGTCCCAGCATAGTGCCAATACCAATTGTAATTCCATACCAGCCCATTGCGTAAGTTCGCTCTTTATGATCTGTAAAAAGAACTTGTATATAAGACAAAACCTGAGGAGACATCAATCCTGCGCTTATTCCCTGAAAAAACCTCAAAATAATAAGCTGGTGAGTCGAATCTGCAAAACCACAGCCCGCAGAGCTAATCATAAATAAGAGCATTCCTAAAACAAAAATTTTCTTTCTGCCGAAATAATCTCCAGTCTTGCCGCCAATTATAAGAAAAGAAGCAAATCCAACCATATACATGGCTACAACTAACTGAATTTTTCCATTACTTGAACCAAGCCCGCGCTGAATTGACGGAATAGCAACATTTACAATAAAGATATCCAAAATAGTAAGCAAATGTGCCAGCAGCAATATAAGGAGCGAAATGTATTTTTTATTTTTCATAATATATAGAACAGTCTATCTATTTTTGGTCAAAAAAAAATCAGAAAAACTGATTTATACTTTTTTTTACGGCTTTTAAGTCATTCGTATTTCCGTTTATACCTGCCGAAACTACAGCTCCTTCTATCATCAAAAAAATACTGTTTTGCAGTGCGTTTTTTTCTATCAAAAGTGTTTTTACTGTACTAATTTCATCAACTAACAAATTAATATACTCACGCTGGCGCTCTTTATGTGCCAGAACAAACTGTTCTATTTTTTTATCTTCTCTGCCTATTTCAGCATTTATTTTTATGAAATGGCATCCGGAAAAATTTGATTCCTCCTGAAGTTTAATACGATAATCTATTAATTTAAGAAGCTTTTTTAAGGGCTGTTTCTCGTCTTTTAAATAGTCATCTAGATTGGCAAAATATTCTGTTTCCTGCTGTTCAAGATAATGATACAACAAATCACTTTTTGACTCATAGTGTTTGTAAAGCGAACCAATCGCAATATCTGCCTCAGCAATAATCTGGTTAATTCCTGTACTATTAAATCCCTGATGATAAAACAGACGAGATGCTGTATCGAGTATTCGTTCTTTTACACTGCTTTTCTGTTTCATTGTTATTTTTTTGCCAAAGATAAAATAAAAATAGATAGAGTTATCTATTTTATTTCAAAATAAAAAAAATCACAAAAGTTGTGATTTTAAATTTCATTGATTTTGAATTATTTACAGAGCTTTCCCCATTACATAATCTTCCATCAAATATCCGTTTCCAATTTCTATATCAACGGTTTCCTTAATTTCGAAACCTAGTTTTTTATAGAAATTTAAAGCTGTATTGAAACGGTTTACGTTTAATAAAAGTCCTTTGGAATTATTTTCTAAAGCCATTTTTGCAATTTCTTCAAATACTATTTTTCCGTAACCTTTTCCTTGTGTTTCCGGCAGAAGATAGATTTTATGAATTTTGGTAATGGCTTCTTTTTTATAATTGTGTTCAATTCCGATAAAACCAATTATAGATTTTGAATCAGAAATCAAATAAAACAACTGTTCTTTATTTTGAATTTGTTTTGAAAGTGCTTCATCAGAATAAATCAGATCTAACATATAATCCAATTGTTCTGCAGTCAAAATTTCGCCATAGGTTATTGGCCAGGTTATATGTGCAATTTCTTGAATTTTAGCAATATCTTTTACAAATGCTTCGGTAATTTTAATCATATTATTTTTTAAAAACTTGATTTTCCTGTTCGCTTACGCGAATGAAAGTCGTTCGTTTAGTCAATTCTTTTAATCTTGAAGCTCCAACATAAGTGCAAGTGCTTCTTATTCCGCCCAATATATCTAAAACAGTGTGAATCACATCTCCTTTAAACGGAACCTGCACTGTTTTTCCTTCACTTGCTCTGTATTCTGCAACGCCGCCAGAATGTTTATCCATTGCAGTTTTTGAACTCATTCCGTAAAATTGTTTGAATTTTTCGCCTTTTACTTCTATTAGTTCTCCGCCGCTTTCTGTATGTCCTGCGAGCATTCCTCCCAACATTACAAAGTCGGCTCCTGCACCAAAAGCTTTAGCAACATCGCCCGGAGTTGTGCAGCCGCCATCGCTTATAATATGACCGCCTAAACCGTGCGCTGCATCGGCACATTCGATAATAGCCGATAACTGCGGATAACCAACACCTGTTTTAACACGAGTTGTACAAACAGAGCCTGGTCCAATTCCGACTTTTACAATATCAGCACCAGCTAATAAAAGTTCTTCAGTCATCTCACCTGTCACAACATTTCCTGCAATGATTATTTTATCAGGATATTGTTTTCGGGTTTTCTTTAAAAACTGTACAAAATGCTCTGAATAGCCGTTTGCAACATCAATACAGATAAATTTGAGCAACGGGTTTGCAGTAATTATTTTTTCAATCTTTTCAAAATCTTCTTTTCCAGTTCCTGTACTTACGGCAATATAATCGTAAAAATCCGGAGTTACATTCTTTAGAAACGCATTCCATTCTTCTAAAGTGTAATGTTTATGAATAGCGATAAACAATTTTTCTTTAGCCAAAACCTGAGCCATTTCAAAAGTTCCGACTGTATCCATATTCGCTGCCATAATTGGAATTCCTGTCCAACTTGCAGTACTGTGCAAAAACTTGAAATTTTGTTCTAAAGAAACTTCAGACCTGCTTTTGAGCGTTGATCTTTTTGGCCTAAACATTACATCTTTAAACCCCAGTTTTAAGTCCATTTCTATTCTCATATTTCAAGATTTTGGTTACTCTCAAATGTAAGGAATTTTAGATTGTAGACTTTAGATTTTAGATTAACAAAAACTTGAACTTTTGAACAATTTATTTACTTTTCGTGGGCTTCGACTTCGCTCAGCCTGACAAATGTGAAAACTAAAAACTGAGACTGAGACTGAAACTAAAAAAACTACCCGTGAATCGTTTCTCCTTTTCCGTAATTGGTAATAATTGATTCTTCAAAAGCCAGCCATTCTCTCCAGCGTTTTTCAACGTCGATTCCGGTTCCGTATTTACGTGCGTAGGTAATGAATGTTGTATAATGTCCTGCTTCGCTTTCCATTAATTCTCTATAGAAAACAGCCAACTCTTCGTCTTTAATATTTTCTGAAAGCACTTTAAAACGTTCACAGCTTCTTGCTTCAATCATGGCTGAAAATAATAATCTTTCAACAAGACCAGAAACACGGCTTCCGTCTCCGCTTCTTTTCATGTATTGGTATAGTTCGTTTACGTAATCATCTTTACGCTCACGTCCTAGTTTCAACCCTCTTTTGATGATAATGTTGTGAACTTGTTCAAAATGATCAATTTCTTCTTTGGCTAAAGCCAATAAATCTTTTACTAAATCCTGATGTTCAGAGTTATTGGTAATAATTGTAATTGCGTTTGTTGCTGCTTTCTGCTCGCACCAAGCGTGATCTGTCAGGATTTCTTCGATGTTTTTCTCAACGATATTTACCCATCTTGGGTCTGTTGGCAATTGTAATCTTAATACGCCCATTTTTTTAAGTCTTAAAGTTTGAAAGTCAAAAGTCATAAAGCCATTAGAAAACCTAAAAAGAAAAATCGAAGATCAAAAACTAAACACAGAAATTCACATTTCTTTTTTAGACTTTTGACCTTCGACTTTAAGACTTTACGACTAATTTTTAATACGCAAAAATTGGTCTTTCGCTCATTAATTCGTTTACTTCTTCAGCAACCTCTTCGATAATGTCTTCATTTGTATGATTTGTTAATACTTTATCGATAAGTGCCACGATAGTTTCCATATCTTTTTCAACTAAACCACGAGTTGTGATTGCAGCTGTTCCAACACGAATTCCAGAAGTGATAAATGGCGATTTATCATCAAAAGGAACCATGTTTTTGTTTACTGTAATTTCTGCTTTTACTAATGCATTTTCAGCTTCTTTACCAGAAATATTTTTATTTCTTAAGTCAATAAGCATCATGTGGTTATCAGTTCCGCCAGAGATAATGTTGTATCCTCTTTTTACGAAAGCATCTGCCATTGCGTTTGCATTTTTTTGTAACTGCATTGCATAAGTAAAGAACTCATCTTTAAGAGCTTCACCAAAAGCAACCGCTTTAGCAGCGATAATATGCATTAAAGGTCCACCTTGGTTTCCAGGGAAAACAGCTAAGTCTAATAATGAAGACATCATTCTGATTTCTCCTTTTGGAGTTGTTAATCCTTGTGGATTTGGGAAATCTTTCCCCATTAAGATTAGACCTCCACGTGGTCCTCTTAATGTTTTGTGAGTCGTTGTAGAAACGATATGACAATGTGGAATTGGATCGCTTAATAATCCTTTTGCAATAAGCCCTGCCGGGTGAGAAATATCAGCAAATAAGATCGCTCCTACGCTGTCTGCAATTTGTCTGAAACGAGCAAAATCCATATCACGAGAATAAGCCGAAGCTCCTGCGATGATTAATTTTGGCTGTTCTTTAGTTGCAATTTCCTGAATTTTATCATAATCTAAACGTCCTGTTTCAGCATCTACACCATAGAAAACCGGACGGTATAAACGTCCTGAGAAGTTTACAGGCGAACCGTGAGTTAAATGTCCTCCGTGAGACAAATCGAAACCTAAAATAGTATCACCAGGATTTAAACAAGCGTGGTAAACGGCAGTGTTTGCCTGAGAACCTGAGTGAGGCTGTACGTTTGCATATTCAGCTCCAAATAATTCTTTTGCTCTGTCGATAGCAATCTGCTCGATAACGTCAACTACTTCACAACCGCCGTAGTATCTTTTGCCAGGATAACCCTCAGCATATTTGTTAGTTAAAACAGACCCAGCTGCTTCCATTACCTCATCACTTACAAAATTTTCTGAAGCGATAAGTTCTAATCCGTGAATTTGTCTATCTTTTTCCTCTTGGATAAGATCAAAAATTTGTTCGTCGCGTTGCATTTTTTCGTTTTTCGTTAATTTCCTGCAAAAATACAAAAAAACGTTTGTGATACTGGCAGATTATGATATATTTGACATATAATTTTTCAACAAATAATTAACATCTAACATGCCAATAACCGCCAACGATACAAATAGAAAATCATGGTTAGAAGTACCAGAAAATAGTGACTTCCCTATTCAAAATATTCCTTTCGGCGTGTTTCTTACCAAAGAAAATGTCGTTACAGTGGGAACTAGAATTGGCGATTATGCCATAGATTTAGGGGCTTTACAACAATTAAACTATTTTGAAGGAATAGAATTAACCGATGATATGTTTATGCAGGACACGCTGAATGATTTTATTTCTGACGGAAAAAAAACATGGCGTTTGGTGCGAAATCGTATCGCTGATATTTTCGACGAGACTAATCCACAACTAAGAGATTCAACAAAACACCGAGATATTGTTATATTTAAGATTGAAGATGTAGAAATGCAGCTTCCGGTTTTAATTGGTGATTATACAGATTTTTATTCAAGCAGAGAACATGCTACAAACGTAGGTAAAATGTTCCGTGACCCAGAAAATGCTTTACTGCCAAACTGGCTTCATATTCCGGTTGGGTACCATGGAAGAAGTTCTACAATTGTACCATCTGGAATTCCGGTTCACAGGCCAATGGGACAAACATTGCCTGCGGGTCACGACACACCAGTTTTTGGAGCTTCGCGTTTGGTAGATTTCGAATTAGAAACGGCTTTTATTACTACTGACGTGAATGTAATGGGAGAAAACATCTCAACTTATGAAGCAGAAGACTATATTTTTGGTATGGTTTTACTAAATGACTGGAGCGCACGCGATATGCAGAAATGGGAATATGTGCCTCTTGGACCATTTTTAGCAAAAAACTTTGCAACTTCGATTTCTCCATGGATTGTGACTATGGATGCTTTGGAGCCTTTTAGAACCAAAGGCCCAAAACAAGATCCGTCTCCGCTTCCCTATTTGCAGACAAAAGGAAAAAAAGCTTTTGATATTCATTTAGAAGTTTCTTTAAAACCAGAGAATCAGGAAGAAACTGTGATTTCAAAATCCAACTTTAAATATATGTATTGGTCAATGGCACAGCAATTAACGCACCATACTTCTAATGGATGTCGTGTTAATTCTGGTGACATGATGGGTTCTGGAACTATTTCTGGCCCAACTCCGGATAGTTTTGGTTCTATGCTGGAATTAACTTGGGGAGGAAAAAATCCGTTGAAACTAAATGACGGAAGTGAACGTAAATTTATTGAAGATAATGACACAGTTATTATTCGCGGATTCTGCGAAAATAATGAAGTAAGAATTGGTTTTGGTGAAGTTGCCAGCCAGCTTTTACCTCCATTTACAAGACAATGAAGAACAGAGCAATCTGAAGTATAGAAATAAAAAAAACCTTGGCGAACCAAGGTTTTTTTTATGCTTTTAATCTCGAAAAAATTAAAAAAAGCTATTTATTCTAAGATCACCTTTACCCAAACCAAACGATGATCTGAACTTGATTCTCTTTTTTCAACTAATTCTGACATTGGTTCACCTTTTGCAGGCCAGAATACGCCGCTATTGACAAACGTAAAACCAAGTCTGGACGGCAATACATAATCAGCTCGCATTCTCCAAAAGGCTGTATGATTAACTCCAAAAGGATTTTCAGGACTATATTCAGTACCACCTTTGCTGGCAGGCGTAAAGTCGTTATTAATTTTCGGACTGTCTATTAAAGACTTTATACCTTCTCTAATTGCGTTTCCTTCAACTGGTGAAGCGTTTTGATCACCCATTACAACAAATCGGGAATCCAGAGGCAAACCTCCTTTTACCCCTTTATCATCATAAATATACGAAGCCGAATTGTCTGAAATATAATCTTTCCAGAATCGGATTTCATCATGATTTCTTTTTCCATTTCGATCTTCGTCGCCATCAAAAGTAGGAGGAGTTGGATGACTAACTAAAACGTGAACTATTTTATTACCAATCTCTACAGGAACATCCCAATGCGATTTTGAAGATAATGGAAATTCCTTCCATGCTTTCTTACTGTACCAATCCGATCCATCTGCTTTTTTGGTAAGCAATGCTCCCGGCATATCTTTCCATTTAAAATGTTGAAAAGTACGAACCGCGTTAACATCAATAGGATATTTAGATAAAAGCATCATCCCATATTGCCCAGGATACATACCAAATCCCCATGCATCATTTCCAAAATTATTCAACTTTCCATCATTGTTCAAATCGTAAGGACTTGGCTGGCCTGTATTTACTGTCGAATAATAGTAGTAAGGATAATCAATGGCTGCTGCGTCGCCTTGGCTCACATTCAAATATTTTTTTACAAATGCCTTTACACCAAGTTCAGGGTCTTTAATATAATCAAATTCGTTTAGCAAAATAACGTCTGGTCTAACGGTCTGAATAATGTGGGCAATATTTCTGATTTGAGCATTAACCCCTGAATTAAGCTGATAAATCAATATTTGCTCCGATTTCCCCATTGCACCTTTGGGAGAATAATTATCAGATTCCATACTTACATTATAGGTAGCAAATGTAAGTTCAGTTTTTTCCTGTGCCTCAGACTGCGAAAATAGAACTCCGGAAGAAAGCACGGAAAGGATAAAAAATATCTTCTTCATATAAAATTAAATCTGCATTTCTGCATTGTTAAACATACGAATATAAGAAGGATGCAGGGACACACGGCAAATCTGTATGTTAAATATACAACAAAAAAAAGCTGCCACTTTTGGTGACAGCTCAAATGATATAAGAAAGTCTCTGTATATCTGATAATTTTATTACGGATTAAAAAAAACAAAAGTGATTTTTTCTAATTTGCAGCTATTATTTTTATGCAGGAATCTGCTGACTTAAACAATGTAAAGTTCCAAATCCCCAGATAAAATCAATACAGCTTATACCGATTACTTCCCGATCTGGGAAACATTCAGATAAGATATTTAAAGCCACACGATCATTACTATCGTTGAATGTTGGTACTAAAACGCAATTATTTAAAATTAAGAAGTTCGCATAGCTTGCCGGTAAACGTAAATCTTCAAAATCGACACGTTTTGGCATTGGCAATGCTACAATAACCGGAGATTTTCCGTTTTCTAATTTTGCATTTTGCAAACGTTTTAAATTGTCCTGCAAAGGTTTATAGTTTGAATCGTTTTTATCTGTTTCAACAATAGTTACAATAGTATCTTCGTTTACAAATCTGCATAAATCGTCGATGTGTCCGTGTGTGTCATCTCCTTCTATTCCATCTCCAAGCCAGATTACATTGGTTACTCCTAGATATTCTTTAAAAACTGCTTCATAATCTTCTTTTGTAAAACCGGCGTTACGAACCTGAATTGTTGGGTGCATTAAACACTCTTCAGAAGTCAGTAAAGTACCTTTTCCGTTTACATCAATCGCTCCGCCTTCTACAATTACAGGTTTACCTTTATACATTACCTGAGTTAAAGGCACATCAATAAAGTCAGCCACTTTACCCGGAACAAATTTATCTAATTGATAGTTTTTATATTTTGCCCAGCCGTTGAAGTTAAAATTCAATGCTTCTCTTTTTGAACCATTTTTTACAATAATCGGCCCAGAGTCGCGCATCCAGCTTCTGTTGGTTTTATGAATGATATACGAAATGTTTTTAATGTTTACGCGGGCTCTTTCAAGCATATCAGCAACTTTTTCTTTCAGCTTTTCATCGGCTACGACCAAAAAAACAGTTTCAAAAGCGGCTACTTTTTTAATAAATTCTACAAAAGCCCATTGAACAGCTTCGTATTTTCCCGGCCAGTCATTGCCATTATGCGGAAAACACAATACAATTCCTTGCTGTTTTTCCCATTCTGCTGGAAATCTTCTATTATTTGTTGACATAAATACGTTCTAATTTAGAAAGTGCAAAGATAATCATTCGATAGGATTATAAAACAGCTGCTTAAAAAGATATAACATTTCACCCATAATATCTTATAAAATTTAAGTTAAAGATTAAATAATACAGACTTAATATTACACCCAAATCCGAGAATTACTTTTGGCTAAAAACTAAAACACAACAAAATGAAAAATTTAACTATCACATTGTTAGCTGCTCTTGTGTTTATGGCAAGCTGTAACAACGATGAAAACTCTAAAAATGAACCAGAAGCAGTTGTAAATGAAAATCCTGGAACTTTTAAAGAAATTGGATCAATTACAATTGGCGGTGAAGCTGCTGCGGAAATTTCTGCTTACTGCGAAAAAACAAAAAGACTTTTTACAGTAAATAACAGTGGGGTAAACCAAATTGATGTTATTGATATTTCTGATCCTGCAAAACCAATTAAAATAGGAAAAATTGATTTAGCTGTTTATGAAGGTGCTGCAAATAGTGTTTCTGTTTTTGACGGAAAACTGGCAGTTGCTTTAGAATCAATCACAAACAAACAGGCAAATGGCAAAGTGGTTATTTTTAATACATCTGACTACAGTTTAATTAAACAGGTAAGCGTTGGTGCATTACCAGATATGATTACTTTTTCTCCAGACGGAAAATATATTATGACTGCTAATGAAGGTGAACCAAATACTGATTATTCTCAAGATCCAAACGGAACAATTTCTATTATTGAAACTAGCACTTACAATGTTACAACTTTAGATTTCAGTTCGTTTGCTAATCAAGCTGCTGCTTTAGCAAAAGACGGGTTTAGAATTTCTAAATTTGCTAAAACTAGTTTTGCTCAAGATATCGAACCAGAATATATTACCATTTCTGATGATTCTAAAACTGCATGGGTAACTCTGCAAGAAAACAATGGTGTAGCAAAAGTTGATTTAACTTCTAAAACGATTACTGCTATTTATCCTTTAGGGTTAAAAGATTATAATACTGCTGAAAATGCAATTGATGTAAGCGACAGCGATAATAAAATTGCATTTAATCCTTGGAAAGTAAAAGGATTGTATATGCCAGATGCTATCAGCCATTTCTCTGTAAATAATGTTCCGTATTTTGTAACCGCTAATGAAGGTGATGCAAGAGAATATACAGCTTATACTGATGTGAAGCGAATGAAAAACATGACACTTGATGCAACCGTTTTTCCTGATGCTGCTACTTTAAAACTAGATGCTAATTTAGGAAGATTGAATCTTGTTGCTGATATGGGAGATATTGACGGCGATGGTGATTTAGACGAAATGGTAAGCTTTGGCGCAAGATCATTCTCTATCTGGAATGGAAACACAGGAAAAATTGTTTTTGACAGTAAGAACGATGTTGATAAAAAAACTAACGAATTAGGAACTTATGATGATAAGAGAAGTGATGACAAGGGTTCTGAACCAGAAGCTGTAGTTGTTACTAAAATGGGAAATCAAAACATTTTATTTGTTGGTCTTGAAAGATCTGATGCATTTATGGTTTATGATGTAACAAATCCTGTTTCTCCACAATATTTACAAACTGTAAAAACAGGTGATGCCCCAGAAGGAATTCTTTTTATTCCGGCTTCAAAAAGTCCAACTAAAAGAAGTTTATTAGTAGTAAGCAGTGAAGGCGACGGATCTGTAAAAATTTATCAGCCAGATTTAAAATAACCATTATTTCACAAATTCAAAAAGGGTAAAACTTAAATTTTACCCTTTTTTTATGTCAAAAATTCAATTTTAATTAACACATTTTCAGAATTATACGTTAATTAGTGGGAATTATGTAAGAGCATATAGAACATTGTCTTAAACATGAGCCATAATTTTGTCTGGAGTTTAAATAAAAACCCAATTAAATTTTGATATCATGAAAAAGAAATTAGCATCAGTATCCCTTTTACTATTAGCACTTACAGCAGGTGCTCAAAATATGGCTACCACATCAGCAAAACCAAGTGTTGACCAACCAGAATACAACAAATGGTCTATTGAACTTAATGGCGGTGTTAATAAACCAACCCGTGCTATGACCGCAGGTTATACTACAGAATCTTTAAATTTCTTTCACGGTGATTTAGGTGTAAGATATATGTTTAATCCTAAGTTTGGGGTAAAATTAGATGTAGGTTACGACCAGTTTAAAGAAAAGAAAAACACACCAGATTTTGAAAGCCGTTATGTTAGAGCCAGTTTTCAGGGGGTTATTAACGTAGGACGCGCTTTAAATTTTGAAACCTGGACGAATACAATTGGTATTTTGGCACATGGTGGTTTTGGGGTTTCGCAAATTAGTACTGAAACTGGATTTGGAGGGCAGGATTATATGGCTCACGGAATCGCAGGTATTACAGGACAAATCAAACTTAGTAACAGAGTTGCTTTGACTGGTGACCTTACAGGAATTGTGAATGGAAGACAAAACTGGAATTTTGACGGTATGGGTAATACTACTACAGGTTCTTTTGACGGAGTATTATTAAACGCTTCTGTTGGTTTAACTTTCTACTTAGGTAAAAACGAAAAACATGCTGACTGGGTTGGCGAAGAAGACAGAATTGGCGAATTGGAAAAAAGAGTGGACTTAATCGAAACTGGTCTTATCGATTCAGACAAAGACGGAGT
The DNA here is from genome assembly GCF_028736135.1 of Flavobacterium sp. KACC 22758. Lineage (NCBI taxonomy): Bacteria > Pseudomonadati > Bacteroidota > Flavobacteriia > Flavobacteriales > Flavobacteriaceae > Flavobacterium > Flavobacterium sp. KACC 22758. The sequence goes on along the minus strand of NZ_CP117878.1, from coordinate 2,042,679 downwards.
TGCTGATTTATACGATTTAGAACCTAATACTATTGCAGGAGTAGCTGTTAATACAAAAGGACAATCTATTGATACAAATCAAAATGGTGTGCCGGATGAGCTAGAAAGCTATTTAGATAAAACTTACGAAAAGAAAGGCAGCGGAACTGCTACAAACAATACGGTTGAAGAGTTAATTAACGGCGGTTATGTAAATGTTTATTTTGATTTCAATTCATCTAAACCGACAAATGCTTCTTTATCTGGCGTTGATTTCTTAGTGAAATATCTAAAAAATAATCCAGGAAAATCTGCTGACATTATTGGTTATGCTGACGAAATTGGAAAAACAAGTTACAACACTGAATTATCAAGAAAAAGAGCTGAAGCAGTGAAAAAAGTAGCTGTAAACGCTGGAATCGATGCTTCAAGATTGAATGTAATTGCTAACGGAGAAGATACTTCGGTTAACAAAAACTCTAAAGAAGCACGTCAAATCGTGAGAAGAGTTACTTTCCAAGTAAAATAATCTTAGTCTATATATTAAAAAAGGCGGTTTCAATAGTTTTGAAACCGCCTTTTTGTTTAATAATATAAAAACAATAGATTTCTTTCTAGTTAATGGATATTTAATAAAAGCTCCAGAGGAGCAAAATATTTATAGAATTTCAATAGGACAAATAAAATAAGCTCCTACGGAGCGACATATTTTTTACAATCTAATGCATGTCGCTCCGCTGGAGTTTTATGCAAATGTGTATTTGTTGTTATAAATATTTTGCTTCTCTGGAGCAAATGTGCATTTCTTGCTAGAAATATTTCTCTTGTTCGAAGCTTACAAAAAAAGGGCAAAATATCAATTTTGCCCTTTTTATATTTTGAATAAACTAAATTATTTATCGATTGCTCTTTTTGTAATATCACCAAAAGCATCAATTCTTCTATCTCTAAAGAATGGCCAGTTTTGACGAACATTTTCCTGAAGATCTAAATCAACCTCAGCAATTAAGATTTCTTCTTTATCGTGAGAAGCCTGAGCTAAAATCTCTCCTTGAGGTCCTGCAATAAATGACGCTCCCCAAAATTGAATTCCTTCTGTTCCTTCAATATATTTTTCAAGACCAATTCTGTTTGCGGCTGCAACAAAAACACCATTTGCAACGGCGTGACCTTTCATTACATTCATCCATGCTCCGTATTGGTTTTCTCCGTATTGTTCTTTTTCTTTTGGATGCCATCCAATTGCTGTTGGATAGAATAAAACCTCAGCACCTTTTAAAGCAGTGATACGTGCCGCTTCTGGATACCATTGATCCCAGCAGATTAATGTTCCAACTGTTCCTTTTTTAGTTTCGATTGCCTGAAAACCTAAGTCACCTGGAGTAAAATAGAATTTTTCATAAAAATGCGGATCGTCTGGAATGTGCATTTTACGGTATAAACCAGCTTCTGTACCATCTGTATCGATGATGTATGCACTATTATGATAAATTCCTGCCATTCTTTTTTCGAAGAAAGGAACAATAATTACCACTCCTAATTCTTTTGCTAACTCGCTAAATGCAATAAATGAAGTACTGTAAAGCGGCTCTGCTAATGCAAAATTATCTACATCTTCGCTTTGGCAGAAATAATGACTGCTATATAATTCCGGAAGTAAGATTACCTCTGCTCCTTGGCTTGCAGCATCTCTTACCCAGCTGATACATTTTTTAAGATTATTTTCGGCTACATCATTCAGATTTAACTGAATAACTGATATTTTATACTTTCTTTTCGACATGACATAAAATTTAGAGTGCAAAAATAATACTTTTTAAAGGAATGGCAAAGTCTATAACTTTTATATAACATCGAAGAAATGCATCGAGATAATTGAATTATATAAAAAACCATTTTGCATTAATTTAAAATTTTAAACAATCGCAAAATGGTTTTCTATCTTGGAATATCAACTCAAAATATTATTGAATAACAACTTTTTGAGTCACGAATTCTGTTTCAGATTTTTTGAATTTAATTTCAAAAGTTCCTTTTACAGCCGATTTAAATTTATAAACTGTTTTTTTAGGTTCTGGTACTTGCTGAGTACAAACTTCTGATGGATATTTTACTTCAACTTGAAATCCTTTTACTGTACCAATTGTTGTCTCGCTGATTTTTATAAATTCGGCACAAGCATTATCCACAGTATAAGTTACATCATAACTCAATTCTTCATTTACTTTTCCTGTTCCTGCTCCTTTAATTTGTGTAACAAATGCTGTTTTTGTTTTGACTGGTGCTTCAGCATGATCATCATCATTACTGCATGAAACAAATGAAATTGATAAAAATAATACTACTAAAATAGATTTTAAATTAGAACTTTTCATATAAAATAATAATTAATTGTTAATTACTATGAAGATGTAACCGAGTTGCAAAGGTTGCTTAGATAAAATGTTAATTCGTTTTACAAAAAGACTAAATACCTGAATTTTAAAAAGTTATTCAGTAAAAATATTTTACAAAACAAATGTAATTTCTTACGAAAAATGATCAAGCGTTTGTGAATTACAACCATAAAAAAAACCGCTTTACAAAATTTGTAAAGCGGTCGTATTTTAAATAATCTTTTAGGTTTAGTCTATAACAACTTTTGTTTCTATGTATTCACTATCAGATTTTGCAATTCTTAAATAATAAGTTCCTTTTTGGGTTGGAGTAATTTTATATACTGTTCTTTTTATTGTAGGAGTAGAACTTTCGCATCCCGCTTTTGGATATTTAGCTTCAATTTGAAATCCTGGTTCTTTTTTAAATTCAACATCAGTAAATCTCTGAAATTCTCCACAGCTGTTTTCTACTTCAAAAGATATCACATAAGTCAGCTCTTGATTTACTTTTCCGGTTGTTGGTCCATTCACATCAGTTGCAAAAGAACTTTTAAAAATAACATCAGAAGTATCTGGTGTATTGTTGTCACTGCTGCATGAACTCAAAAAAGTTACCAGCATTAGAACCACTGCAATAGATTGTAATTTGATTTTTTTCATAGTATAATAAATTGTTCTTAATAATATATAGATGTAATAATTGATTTTAGTTGCGTATAAAAATGTTAAATTTTCAAATTTAGAATTATTTTTTAAAAATCTTTTTGAACAAATTTACAAATCCTAAAACAACGAAACCTAATATTAACCCAATTACAAATTCTTTTATTATCGAAGGAATATTAATTTTTTCTGCTAAATGATGAAAATACGGAATGTAGTGTACAAAGATACCGCCGGCAACTAATAGTAAAGCAATTGTACCTATTATAGTCAACCCTTTAATAACCAGTGGAAGTGCTTTTACTAAGATATTTCCAATGAATTTTGAAATACTTTTTTCTCCTTTACTAAACTTAATAAGCTTATACCCTGCTTCATCCATTCTTACAATAAGAGCTACAATACCATATACTCCTATAGTAGCGATCAAAGCTATTATTGATGTTACAATAATCTGCTGTGTAATAGGCTGGCCTATAACCGTACCCAAAGCAATAATTACGATTTCTACAGATAATATAAAGTCGGTTATAATTGCTGATTTTATTTTACCTTTTTCGGCTTCAAGTATTTGTTCTTCAGTCAAAGTTTCTTCGGTTATTCCTTCAGATTCTTCATGTTTGTGAGGAAATACAAATTCATATATTTTTTCGGCACCTTCATATGCTAAAAATAATCCTCCTAAAACCAAAATGACAATTATTGCAACTGGTAAAAAGGCACTCAGCAGAAATGCGATTGGCAGAATAATAATTTTATTAAGCAATGAACCTTTACTGATTGCCCATAAAACCGGCAGTTCTCTTGAAGATGCAAATCCCGAAGCTTTTTCGGCATTTACCGCCAAATCATCTCCTAAAATTCCTGCTGTTTTTTTTGCCGCAACTTTACTCATTACTGCAACGTCGTCCATAATTGCTGCTATATCGTCTAATAGTACGAAAAAACCTGATGCCATTATATTTGTCTTTGTTTAATGTTTAGTTGTGCGAATCTACTACTTTTTATGCGAATCTCTTTAACTAAAATTGGATTTAATTTTTAACTGCACTGCCCTAATAACAGCCAGATAATTATAAAAACTAATATGGTTCCAAAACACCCTCCGCCTAACTTTTTTGCGCCATATCCGGCGATTAATCCTCTAAATATATTGTTCATGATAATTTGTTTTATGTTACTGTAAATTTGAGAATTAAACCAAAAATTTACTTATAGGACTTTTAAAAAAAGTTTCATTATTCACGGGTACAAACAAAAAAACACCAGCTGAAATACTGGTGTTTTTAAATATATTTATTCTAAAAAATCTTTAATCGGTTGCAACGCTGTTACCTCTGTTTATTAAAGTTGTTTTATCGATAAGACCTTGTCCTGTAGGCGGTGCAGGAGGGTTTTGATACTGCAGTTGAATATAAGTTCCTGAAGCTGGAGAAATATTTAATAATCTGCTTAAAATTAAATTAACCTGAGAGCTTGAAAGAGCATTTCCATCAAAATTAAGACTTGCTTCACCATTATGAACTTTAACCAATAAAGGCAAATCTATAGAACTTAAAAGAGGATTTCTTCGAAAATAGATGCTTTTTGATTTTGTTAATACAGGACAGGAAATTGATACTAATGATAAATTTCTAGAAACATAGGTATCGAATCCATGTACCGCCTTTAAAGCAGGAAATAACAATGTTGCTAATTTATCGTTATTTTCTATCTTCAACTCATTATATATTTCACTAAGATTACTAAAATTTATTGCAGCTAATTTTAAATTTTCCATTACAGATAAATTAACTACATTCTTTATAGCACTTAAATCCAAATTTGTCAGGTTTGTCGTCCCTAAAACATAAATATTTTCTGTATTTGGTCCTAACTCATTCTGTAATTGCGTAACAGCTTGTGCATCTGTAATATCACCTGTTAATACAATACTTGTTTTACCTTGACTTTGAGCAGAGCCTGCATATAAAGCATAAGGTACACTTAAAAGCTGGCTTGTACCGCTTATAGTAAAATTACTCCCTCCTGTTGGATCTATTTCGGTTTTAATAAAATGTGATCCTGCTCCCCAATTGATATTGGCAAAAGTTCCAGAAGCAGGTGTTCCGCCTCCAATTTCTATTGTTGCTAATCCATTAGTATTTGTGGTGGTAGTTTGTGTTTCAACATAAGAAGCCGTTCCTGTTGCTGAACCTAATAAAATACTGGTTTTTATATTCACTAATGTATTCGCTGCCAATGTTCCGTCTGCTTTACGAATAACAGATTGATAACTCATCTTCTGCGGAGCCTGTGCAAATAAAACTGTAAAAGAACTTAATAATAATGCTAGAGTAATTTTTTTCATATATTTTTCTGCGGTTTAAAATGTTATTTTTTTATTATTTTAAAAGTTTTAATATTTTTTGAATTCTTATTTATGACCAAAAAATAAACCCCTTGATTTAGTCCCTGCATTGATACTCTGGTTTCTGAAGTTGTTACTTTTAGATTCTGTGATACTGTTTTTCCATTTATATCAAATACGCCATATGATAAATCATCTAGTTTATCATCATTAACAACTAAGCTAAGCTCGTTAATAACCGGATTTGGATAAGCAGTCATTGTAAGCTTAATTTCGGCAAATTCATTATTGCCTAATGTTGTTATTTCATATGGCTGTTGAACACCCTGAATAGCATTTTGATCCGATCCTGATAAAACTGTATACGCTATTTGTCCAATAGAATAACTTGCCGTACCGCCTGCACCAGCAGCATTTCCTCCCGTAACTACTATGCTTTCCTGCGAATAACCATTTGTTATGCAGAGAATACAAGTAACTAAAAACAATAAAAAAGTTTGTTGGTTTTCTTTCATATAATTGATTTAACTGTTGATTAGTTTTTAATTAGTCAAATATATAATAATTCTTACATGAAAAATATTTTACGAATAACATATAATGTAATAAACAAAAACACCAGCATTTCTGCTGGTGTTTTCTTATCATGACAACGCACCTTCTGTGCATCTCATTAATTATTTGGCTTCCTCAGTTTGATTTCTAAAAACCAAATTGCCATCAAAAGCATCTAATAAGATAATACTATCTGTTGTAATATTCCCTGCCAGAATTTCTTTTGACAATTGGTTTAAGACTTCTCTTTGAACTACACGTTTTACAGGTCTCGCACCAAAATGAGGGTCGTAACCTTTATCTGCCAGATAAGCAATCGCTTCTGGAGTTGCATCCATTGTAATACCTTGCAGAGCCAGCATTTTTGTAACACTTTTTAACTGTAAACTTACAATTCTTGAAATATTTTCTACAGTAAGAGGTGTAAACATTACAATCTCATCAATACGGTTGATAAACTCAGGACGAACAGTTTGTTTTAATAATCCTAAAACTTCATTTTTAGCTGCTTCTGTTGCTGCCTCAACGCTGCCTTTTAGATTTTCAAATTTCTCCTGAATAATATTACTTCCCATATTTGAGGTCATAATAATAATCGTATTTCTAAAATCGGCCAGACGCCCTTTGTTATCTGTTAAACGTCCTTCGTCCAGAACCTGCAATAAAATATTAAAAGTATCCGGATGTGCTTTTTCGATCTCGTCTAAAAGTACAACAGAATAAGGTTTTCTACGAACAGCTTCTGTTAACTGGCCTCCTTCATCATAACCTACATATCCTGGAGGCGCACCAACTAATCGGCTCACACTATGACGTTCCTGATATTCGCTCATATCAATACGAGTCATCGCATTTTCGTCATCAAAAAGATATTCGGCTAAGGCTTTTGCCAGCTCCGTTTTACCAACTCCGGTCGTTCCTAAAAACAAGAATGAACCAACAGGTTTTTTCATATCCTGTAAACCGGCACGGCTTCTGCGAACGGCATCACTCACAGCTTCAATCGCTTCTTCCTGACCAACTACACGTTTGTGTAATTCATCTTCAAGATGCAATAGTTTTTCTCTTTCTGTCTGAAGCATTTTTGTTACTGGTATTCCAGTCCATTTTGCTACAACTTCGGCAATATCTTCTCTTGTAACTTCTTCTTTAATTAAAGAATTACCAGATTGAAATTCCAATAATTGTTTTTGCAAATTTTCCTGACGTTCTTGTGCTTCTTTTATTTTACCGTAACGAATTTCGGCTACTTTTCCGTAATCACCATCACGTTCTGCACGTTCTGCTTCGTATTTAAAGTCTTCGATTTCGTGTTTTACAGCCTGAATTCCGTCAACGATATCTTTTTCTTGTTTCCATTTTGCATAGATTTCGTTTCGCTCTTCTTTCAGGTTGGCCAATTCCATACCTAAAATTTTCAGCTTACTTTCTTCTTTTTCACGTTTAATCGCTTCGATTTCAATTTCAAGCTGCATGATTTTACGATCCAAAACATCTAATTCTTCAGGTTTTGAATTGATTTCCATACGCAGTTTAGAAGCCGCTTCGTCCATTAAATCAATCGCTTTATCTGGTAAAAAACGATTGGTAATATATCTTTGCGAAAGTTCAACAGCCGCAATAATTGCTTCGTCTTTAATCTGAACTTTATGGTGCGTTTCGTATTTCTCTTTGATACCACGTAAAATTGAAATAGCACTTTCAGTATCCGGTTCATCGATTAGTACTTTTTGAAAACGTCTTTCAAGTGCTTTGTCTTTTTCAAAATACTTTTGATATTCATCTAGGGTTGTAGCACCAATTGCTCTTAGTTCTCCACGAGCCAACGCTGGTTTCAGGATATTAGCCGCATCCATTGCGCCTTCACCTCCACCTGCACCTACAAGTGTGTGAATTTCGTCAATAAACAATACGATATCACCTTCTGCGGCTGTAACTTCTTTTACAACCGATTTTAAACGTTCTTCAAATTCTCCTTTATATTTTGCTCCAGCAATCAAAGCTCCCATATCTAAAGAGAAAACGATTTTATCCTTCAGATTTTCAGGAACATCTCCATCCACAATTCTATGTGCTAAACCTTCTGCAATGGCGGTTTTACCAACTCCGGGTTCACCAATAAGCATTGGGTTATTTTTAGTTCGACGAGTCAGAATTTGTAATACACGACGAATTTCTTCGTCACGGCCAATAACCGGATCTAATTTTCCTGTACGTGCTAATTCATTTAGATTTTTAGCGTATTTATTTAATGAGTTATAGGTTTCTTCGGCAGAAGCAGAAGTTACTCTCTCTCCTTTACGAAGTTCTTCGATTGCTGCCTTAAGACCTTTTCCTGTAACTCCCTGATCTTTTAAAATTTGAGAAACTTTACTTTTTGAATCAAAAATTGCTAAGATTAAATGCTCGATCGAAACGTATTCGTCGTTCATTTTTTGTGCAATAATTTCTGCTTCGTTCAAAGCTTTATTTGCATCTCTCGAAAGCATAACATCGCCTCCGGAAACTTTTGGAAAACTCTGAATTGTACTGTCTAAAATTTGTAAAAACAAAGGCACATTTACATTTAATTTCTTTAAAATGAATGGCGCAACGTTTTCATCAACTTCAAAAATAGCTTTGAAAATGTGTTCATTTTCAATTTGCTGATGGCCGTTTCGTTGTGCTAATTGCTGAGACAACTGTATGGCTTCCTGCGATTTAATAGTAAACTTGTTTATATTCATATTTTTTCGATTTGATTGATTTTTTGTTTGAAATATTCGATTACATTAAAGTTACAATTTATTGAGATACATTTTTGACTCAAATAATCTAACTTTGTACTCGAATAGACAAATTATATTCCATAGTAAAAATAAAGACAAAATGACATTAAAAACGTGATTTTTATCATTTTTAAATGTCAAAAAGTCATAAAAACCGCCAAATATGAGTTTTTTAAATTCAATCTTCGGAAGTTCAGAGAACTCAGAAGCATCAAAAAGTAAAGTAAACTGGACAGAATTAACTGATATTCTTCAGTTAATGGAAATAGAAGCCATTTCTAATGAAAAACCGGTTGTTATTTTTAAACACAGTACAAGATGCAGTATCAGCCGTATGGCATTAAAACAATTTGAAAGAGAATTTGATCTGGAAGGTGTAGTTGATGCTTATTTTCTGGATTTAATTGCTCACAGAGACATTTCAAATGAAATTGCCAGCAGATTTGGAGTTTATCATGAATCACCTCAGTTAATTTTAATTAAAAACGGAAAAGCTGTTTACAATGTTTCGCACAGTGATATTGATGCCGAAGCTTTGAAAAGTAAAGTGTAATAATTCTAAAATTAACTGAATGGATGTTCAAACAGCTTATCAAAAAACTATAATTTTTGCCACCATAAAGCATTTAGAAAATAATCAGACTATTACTGATTCTAATCTTCCGTATGTTATTCATTTGAGTAATGTGGCGATGGAAATCCTGATTGCATCGAATCATACTGACAATTTTGATTTAAACTTTGCTATACAGGTTGCTTTATTACATGATACATTAGAAGATACAAATACCACATTTGAAGAACTGGAACATGAATTTGGGTTGGAAATTGCCAAAGGAGTTTCTGCTCTTACAAAAAACAGCAATTTACATAAAGAAGAAAAAATGCTGGATAGTTTAGACCGAATTTTAAAGCTGAGAAAAGAAGTCTGGGCCATAAAATTAGCGGACAGAATTACCAATTTACAAAAACCTCCTAAAACCTGGGACAATTTAAAAAGGAGAAATTATAAAGCTGAAGCAGTAATTATTCTGGAAAAATTAAAAGGCGGCAACACGTATTTAGAAAATCGTTTACAAACTAAAATAGAAGAATACGAAGCATATCTAGATTAAGATTCTTCATTTAAAAAACAAAAAACGCTGAATAAAAATTCAGCGTTTTTTGTTATAATTTTTCATTTTCAAATTCAAATTCACAATTAACCATTCATAATTCATAATTAATAATTAATAATTAATAATTAATTAAAAGCTTTCTCCAGATCCGCCTCCACTAAATCCTCCTCCTCCAAAATCCATTGGAGATTCGGTTTTAATTCCTGGTTTCATACCTAAAGTTGAAGCTACAATTAAAGTTTGAGCATTTAAAATAGCATTTGAATGATTGATCCTATCTGGTTTAAAGGTTAGTCCAGATTCTTTATTTTTTAATTTTTGGATTGAGAAAAAAGCAATTGTAAACATTACTAATCCGCCCAGAGTTAATGCAGCTTCAATTGGCAAAACCGAATAATAAAAACGGATTGTAAAAATAGTAAAAGCGATTGCAGCAAAACTAATCCAGAGCATAATTCTGTTTTTTGTTCTCAATGCCTGAACCAAGTATACAATTGGAACAATAAATGTAAAAGCGTAAAAGAAATAAGCAAAAGGAATATCATGTCCCGGCTGCACATCAACCCCTAAAAGTTCTGATGAAAGCTCTCTTACAACTAAATAATTACAAGAAAGATAAAATAAAATCAAACAGAAATTATTAGCTAATACTAAGCCATTATAATAGTAAACTTCGTTTAGATTATTAATTTTTCGTTTAGTGAAAAAATAAAACACTCCCGAAGTCAGCATTGCCGCAAAAGGCAAAATTGTTTTTCCAATATCTCCAATTTCAAACATTCCGAAAAACAAAACGGCAGAACAAGCAAAACAGAACACAAGCATAGATAATAAATGCAGGTATCTTTTGTAGGTTAAAAAAGAAGCAATCGCTACAAAAATTGCAGGAGTTAAAACTGTTTCAAAATCTTCTGTAATTACAAAAACACCACCTCCGATACTCAAAAGTATTCCCAAAATAAAAGCATCGTCTAAGCCGTGTCTATAAAATTTTTGATTCGCTAAAAGTTCAGCGCCGGCAATACCAACACCTGCAAAAAGAAAACAGCAAATTTTAAAAAAATAACGTTCAGAGCCGCCACCAGACAATCCCATCAAAGCAATTACACCACAAATAGATAAATAAAGAAATGATCCCAGCACAAAAAATCCTAAACGAACTAAAATGTTGTTTTGAATTTTAAAAGAAGGTAATTGATTTCTAATTATTTTCTTTTGATCTTTACTTATAAACCCTCCATTTTCAAGAGAATCAGCCTCTTCTGTCAAAAATAAATTATTCAGTAAATTTTTATCGTATTTTATCATTTTGCAATTTCTTTATTGAATTTTTTAATCAACATTATAAACAACACAATTGAGCCAATAAAGTAAATTGGCGATGACATAAAAAATAAAACCCATATTTCATCAAAAACAACATGTTGAAAAATTTTAAATAAAATAAATAAAAAAACATTAATACCAATATAAGCGTATAGAACCATGAAAACATAAAGCGAAATTGCTTTTAGTTCATGACTTACTTTATAAAAATAAAAAGATGATCCAGCTAAAATTAAAGAGAAAAGCAGCCAGGTTATTTCCTCACGAAGCATATTACTTATCGAAACAACACTTATAATATGTAGAGCAAACGTTAGATAAACTAAAGCAAAATGTGTTTTTAATTTAATTTTAAAACTATAAACTGTCCATAATATTAATAAAACACCAAGAATTATCGCTGAATAACTTAAACTTTCATTGGCATAAAAATCATTATTACCATTAAAAATATCCTGAGGTGTTACCGAAAAACCAATATAAGCAGCCAAACCTGTAACAGCAATTGTTAAAACGCTTTTGTTATCAAAATAATAAGCACAAACAAAGCTGACAATTGTAGGAACCAAAGTTGCCAAACCATAATCTGTTCCAAATACTTTATATTGAAACTGAAGGTATCCTATAAAAATACAGGTTAAAACATTTGCTGTTAAAACTAAATATTCAAGAAACGGACTTTCTGATGTAGTTTCATCTTTTTGAAAACCTTTTGAATTTTTAAAACAATAATAAAAACATCCACACGTAACAGCAAACAAAATAGACAATAACGCTATGTGACCAATGCTGTCGATATTATCGTATATAAGAATTCCTATTCCGGAAGTAAACATTAAAACTGAAATAGAAAGCAGCAGTTTTAGTTCTACATTAAGAGAAAAAATATTCAGACTTCGATACTCTTTTATTTCCTGAAACTGACTTTCAGTAATTAGATTTTTCTCATAGAGTTCCTGAGATGCCTGATCTTCAAATTGTGTCATATTTTTAATGTAGGTAATCAATTTGCAAATTTAACTAATTTAAGCCGAATTTTCTTAATTTAAAAAAGATATTTGAAGAAATAAAAAAACCGATTTGTATGGTAAGAAATCGGCTTTTTTAATAATACGGCTTTAGAAAGCAGCTTTCATTTTATCTTTAATTGCATCAAGGCATAAATTATTGATACTGCCTTCGTGCGTGTGTTTTGTTTGTTTTGGAGATTTGTAAGTTCCCGCTTCCAATTGTTCGGCAACTGCTTTATAAGCATCTCTAAATGGCATTCCTTCTACAACCATTTCATTTAAAGTATCAACTGTAAACAAATAATCGTATTTCTTATCTTCTAAAATATGATCTTTTACTGTAATATCTTTTATGGAAAAAATCGCAATATCCAAACAAGCTTTCAGGTTTTGAATCGCTGGAAACAGACCTTCTTTTAAAAGCTGTAAATCTCTGTGATAACCGCTTGGAAGATTATTTGTAATTAAAGTGATTTCGTATGGAAGCGCCTGAATCTTATTGCATTTTCCTCTGATTAATTCGAAAACATCTGGATTCTTTTTGTGAGGCATAATACTAGAACCTGTTGTAAGATGGGCCGGAAGACCAATAAAATCAAAGTTCTGGCTCATATACAAGCAAACGTCCATTGCAAATTTTGACAACGTTCCTGCAACGCTTGTCATAGCAAAAGCAACCGTTTTTTCTGCTTTTCCACGGCTCATTTGAGCTGCAACAGCATTGTATTTCAAAGTTTCAAAACCTAATTCTTTTGTTGTAAATGTTCTATTGATTGGAAATGAACTTCCGTAACCAGCAGCAGAACCTAATGGATTTTGATCTACAATTTTAGAAGCTGCGTTCAATATTGTAATATCATCAATCAAGCTTTCTGCATAAGCAGAAAACCACATTCCGAAAGACGACGGCATCGCAATTTGTAAATGGGTATAACCTGGCAATAATACATTTTGATGTTTTTCTGCCGATTCCATCAACAAATCAAACAATGTTTTTACCTGTTCTTTTATTGCTTTTAACTCGTCTTTTAAATACAAATGAACATCTACTAAAACCTGATCGTTACGAGAACGTGCGGTGTGGATTTTCTTTCCTGCATCGCCAAGTTTTACTGTTAGAAGATATTCTATTTTAGAATGTACATCTTCAAAACTGTCTTCGATTTCGAAATTTCCAACTACGATATCTGCAATGATTTCGTTTAATGCATCAACTAAAGAAGTTGTTTCTTCTTCAGTTAACAAACCTATCTGACCCAGCATTTTGGCGTGTGCGATTGAACCTAAAGCATCGTATTTTGCTAAAACTAAATCCAGTTCACGGTCGTTTCCAACAGTGAATTGTTCGATTTGTTTATCTGTTGGTATTCCTTTTTCCCAAAGTTTCATAGGTACTATTTTTTAGAAACCCGACAGGTTTTAAAAACCTGTCGGGTTTAATTATAATTTAAAGAAATCAGTTAGTATTTTAATGTACAAGTCGACTCCTTCTTCAATTTCATTTACAAAAATAAATTCGTCTGCTGAATGTGAACGCAACGTTTCTCCTGGCCCTAATTTTAAAGACTGACAGCTTAAAACTGACTGATCTGAAAGTGTTGGCGAACCATATGTTGTTCTTCCTAAAGCAATTCCCGCTTGAACTAAACCGTGTGAAACCGGTATAGACGATGCGTTTAAATGCATGGATCTTGGCGTTACTTCGGCATTTACATTTGCTTTTACAACTTCTAAAATTTCAGTATTTGTATATCGGTCTGTTACACGAATATCTACAACTAAATCACATTCTGACGGCACTACATTATGCTGTTTTCCTGCATTAATCTGCGTTACAGTCATTTTTACAGGACCTAAAACGTCTGAGATTTTATCGAATTTATAGTTTTTAAACCATTCCATTACCGGAATTGATTTATATAATGCATTATCGTCGTTTTGATGTGCAGCGTGGCTTGCGGTTCCTTTTACTTTTACATCCAAAACTAAAAGACCTTTTTCAGCAACTGCTAACTGCATTAATGTTGGTTCTCCCACAATTGCGCAGTCTAATTCTGGCAAGCTTTTTAAAACGCTATTCAATCCATTTTTTCCGCTGCTTTCTTCTTCGGCGGAAGCCACAATTACAATATTATGCGAAAGGTTTTGATTTTCGTAAAAGTGCACAAAAGTTGCCAATAATGAAACCAGACATCCACCTGCATCATTACTTCCTAAACCGAACAATTTTCCGTCTTTTTCGATTGCTTTAAACGGATCGTTTGTGTACGCCTGATTTGGTCGTACAGTATCGTGATGTGAGTTTAATAAAAGTGTTGGTTTGTTTTCGTCGAAATATTTGTTGAAAGCCCACACATTGTTGTTTTCTCTCTTGAAAGGAATTTCATTTTGATTGAACCAATTTTCGATTAAAAGAGCTGTTTGGTCTTCTTCACTAGAAAATGAAGGGGTTTCGATTAAGCTTTTTAATAAACTAATTGCTTCCTGAGTAAGCGTATCTATATTTTTCATTTTTGTTAGGTTCTGAGGCTATCCCGATAACTATCGGGACTGAGATTCTAAGCTTTTAAGCAATGACTTTACCCAATGTTAGCCAGAAAATTAATTGGCGCAAATTTCTTAAATTAATATTTAAAAGCACTGCGCAGTTCGGTTTTTTTGCCACTAATTGCATGGATTATTTTTTTGTCACAGATTTAAAATCAAAATAAACTTTTTAGTGTCTGTTTAAAATTATTTTCTCTTTTAACAGAAAAAATTAGTGTCAATTTGTGTAAGCCGCGACAGCATCATTTATAATGTAATCGTCGTATGCAGAACATCTGGATTTTGAAGCATTTTATGATGCCCAATTTTGATTTTCTGCACGCCTCGTGATAAACTATTGAAACAGTTATCCAGTTTTGGAATCATTCCGGAATGGATTACTTTTTCTTCTTTCAGCTTATTGTATAATGCTTCGTTGATTTGGGTTATTACAGATGAATCGTCTTCTGAATCCTGCAAAACACCTTGTTTTTCAAAACAATACGTCAGCGTCACATCAAAAAATTCAGATAAAGCAATTGATAATTCGCTCGCAATGGTATCTGCATTTGTGTTTAACAATTGTCCGTTTTTGTCGTGTGTAATAGCACAAAAAACAGGAACAACTCCAGCTTCAAGCAAAGTTGCCAGTAATTTGGTGTTGACTTGTTTTACATCACCTACAAATCCGTAATCGATTGTTGGGTGATTTCTTTTTGTTGACTGAATTAAATTTCCGTCAGCTCCTGAAAAACCAATTGCGTTATTCTCTTTCGCCTGCAGTTGCGCTACAATATGTTTGTTGATTTGTCCTGCGTAAATCATTACTACAACATCAAGCATTGGAGCATCTGTAATTCGGCGTCCGTCGATCATCTGCGGCACCAAACCAATACTCTGCGCCATTTTTGTAGCCGATTTTCCACCACCGTGAACTAAAACTTTATAGCCTTCAATTTTAGAAAAATCGGTTAAGAATTGTTCTAATTCTGCTGGATTATCGATGATGTTTCCACCAATTTTTATTACTGATACGTTCATTTTTTGAGGTTCTAAGATGCTAAGTTTCTAAGGTACTAAGGTTTTTGCTCATCGTTTCTTAGCATCTTAGAAACTTAGAACCTTAGCTCCTCAAAAATTATATTTTTTTAAGAATCTTTTGTAAAACTAATTGTGCTGAATACGTTCTGTTATTCGCTTGCTCGATTACGATTGAATTTTCTCCATCTAAAACTTCGTCGCTTACAATTACATTACGACGAACCGGAAGACAGTGCATGAATTTTCCATTGTTTGTTAAAGCCATTTTTTCAGCCGTAACGGTCCAATTTGGATCGCTGTTGGTTACTTTTCCGTAATCGTTGAAGTTGCTCCAGTTTTTTACGTAAACGAAATCGGCATTTTCAAAAGCTTTATTTTGATCGTATTCAATTTTGCAGTCTTTTGTAATTTCTGGACTTAGTTCGTAACCTTCTGGATGTGTGATTACAAAATCCATATCTTTTTGCATTTGCATCATTTCTACAAATGAATTCGCAACTGCCTGAGGCAAAGCTTTTGGGTGCGGCGCCCAAGAAAGAACCACTTTTGGTTTGTGTTTCGTTTTAAATTCTTCCATTGTAATGGCATCTGCCAAAGACTGCAATGGGTGACGTACAGCGCTTTCCATGTTTACGATTGGCACTGTAGCGTATTTCAAAAACCCTGAAATTACAGTTTCCTGATAATCTTTTTCTTTATCTACTAAACCTGCAAAAGCACGAATGGCAATAATGTCACAATATTGAGAAACTACTTCTGCTGCTTCTTTGATATGCTCCGAAGCACCAGAATTCATTACCGCTCCGTCTTCAAATTCTAATGTCCATCCTTCGTTGGTAAAATTCATTACCATAACGTTCATACCTAAGTTTAAAGCCGCTTTTTGTGTACTCAAACGCGTTCTTAAACTCGGATTGAAGAATAACATTCCTAAGGTTTTGTTTTTACCTAGTTTTTTATTTTTAAGCGGATCTTTTTTGATTTTGATCGCGCTTTTAACCCATTTTGATAATGAGTCGATATCTTTTATTGAAATATAATTCATTGTTTTTTTTGTTTAATCGGTTAATAGTTGATTTGTTTAATCGTTTTACTGCTTAAACAAATCTAACTTTTATCCATTTTTGTTTTTTTAATGTTCTCTTTTAATCGATTAATCGAATTAACGATTAAACAATTAAACCTCTTTACACAATCTTGGTAAAAGGAATTTCGTCCTTGAGTGCCTTTAAAATAAAATTATCATTTAATCCGTTGACTATCCAAGTTTCGATATTAGCTGCTTTTGCAATTCCAGCTGCTTCTATTTTTGATTGCATTCCGCCAGTTCCGTGTGATGATTTTGATTCGCCGATTTCTTTTTCGAGTGATTTTAAATCATTTACCAATTTGATTGTTTCTGGAATTTCATCATGAATAGAATCTTTCGTATAAATTCCGTTTGTATTGGTGGCAATTATCAGAATATCAACATTTAAAAGAACTGCCGTTAAAGCCGCTAATTTATCATTATCTCCAAACCGAATCTCATCTGTGGCAACGGTATCATTTTCATTGATAATCGGAATGTAATTGTTTTTAACCAATACATTAATCGTATTTACAATGTTCTTTTTGGTCTGCTCTTTTTCGAAATCAGAATAAGAAAGCAGACACTGAGAAGTATTTAATCCTAAATCCTTGAAATTTTCATTGTAAATCCGCATTAAATGAGGCTGTCCGATTGAAGCTAAAGCCTGTTTTACAAAAACATCTTTATCCTGATTATCAAGTTTCACAAACTGCTTTGCTGCTGCAATTGCTCCTGAACTTACTATGATAAATTCATATTCGTCGTTTAAAGCCGCAATCTGTATTCCAAGGTCTTCAATCTTTCCCCGCGAAATATGATTGGTTTCTTTGGTTAAAGTATTACTTCCTATTTTTAATAAAATCCGTTTCTTACCCATTTTTTTTTAAAAGGTGCTAAGGTTCTAAGTTTTTGTATTGCAACCGTTTTTTACCGCAAAGGGCGCAAAGTTTTTGATATATTTTGTGTTTACAAACGCTAAGTTCGCAAAGCTTTGTCTACAGTTAAATTTCAATAAAAAATTCCAAATTCCAATAATCTGCAATCAAAAATCGTTAATCATCAATCTAAAATTCTAAGAGGTCTAACAATCTAAGAAAGTCTAACTATCTAATCTGTCCTTCTCCGTAAACGTACCATTTATTGGTCACGAGATGTTGAAGGCCAATTGGACCTCGTTGATGCAATTTATCAGTACTTATTGCTAATTCTCCACCAAGACCAAATTGTCCGCCGTCTGTAAAACGGGTTGAAGCATTTTGATAAACTGCTGCAGCATCTATTGATTCCATAAACTGTTGTGCAGCTTCATTATCTCTCGTAATAATTGCTGCAGAATGCCCTCCGCAGTATTTATTAATCATATCAATTGCATGATCCTGAGAATCGATGGTTCCTATTACGATTTTATAATCCAGAAATTCTTCGTACCAAATGTCTTCGTTTACGATAGTTTTGGTGTTTTCGAAATTTTCTAACGATTTATCTACAATAACTTCTACTTTTGATTCGATTAAAGCTTCAATTAACATTGCAACGAAACCTTCAAAATTTGAAAGTTTGGAACTTATCAAAACTTTATCTAAAGCATTGCAAGCCGAAATTTTAGCTGTTTTAGCGTTTAAGATTACTTTTAAAGCCAAATCAGTATCTGCATCTTCATGAACGTAAACGAAATTATTCCCTCGTCCGCTTACTATTACGGGACATGTTGCGTGCGCTTTTACAAATTCAATAAGTTTTTCTCCGCCTCTTGGAACTATTAAATCGACTTTTTGAGTTGGTTTTTCTAAAAAAGCCTGAGTTTCAGTTCGGTTGTAATTCAGATACTCTACCCAGTCTTTTGAAACTCCGTTTTCTTCTAAAGCTTTGTGCCAAAGACTTACGATTTTTAAATTTGATTTTAAAGATTCTTTTCCTCCTTTTAATAAAATCTTATTTCCGGATTTAAAGGCAATTCCTCCCGCTTCTATTGTAACATCTGGGCGGGATTCGTAAATAATTAAAATCGTTCCAAAAGCAGCAGTTTTATTGACCACTTTTATTCCATTATCATGAGTAAAATGAAAACGCTCAACACCAACGGGATCTTCTTGAGAAGCTAATTGGTTTAATGATAAAATCATTTCATCAACTTTTTTATCATCTACTTTTAAGCGTTCTTCCATCGCTAAATCTGAGCCGTCGTAATCAGCAAGATCTTCCTGATTGGTTAGGATTATCTCATTCCGCTCCTGCTCGACCAGCTTTGACATAGTCCGCAAAACCGCATTGCGTGTTTCAATTGATAATGGTTTCATTTTATTTTGGTTTAATTGGTTAGTTGGTTTAATCGTTTAACTGTTTAATCGGTAATTCGTTTAGCCAATTAAACGATTAAACAAATTAACATTATAGTTCTTCTAAACTTTCTTTTAAAGCTTTTACAAACGTATCAATATCAGCTTTTTTCACCGTTAACGGCGGTAAAATTCTTAATAGATTTTTATTGTTCGCGCTTCCTGTAAAAATGTGTTTTTCGATGATTAATTTCTTTCTTAAAGCTGCTACATCAAAATCAAACTCTACTCCAAGCATTAATCCTTTTCCTTTTACTTGTTTGATTCCTTCAACTTCTTTGATTTTCTCTAAGAAATATTCATAAACTTCATTTACATTTTTCTGCAAATCAAGTTTTTCGATTACATCAAGAACTGCAATTCCTGCTGCACAAGATAAATGGCTTCCGCCGAAAGTAGTTCCTAATAATCCGAAGCTTGCTTCAAATTTTGGAGAAATTAGAATCGCTCCAACAGGGAAACCGTTCCCCATTCCTTTCGCAACTGAAATTATATCAGCGTTGATTCCGTGATGCTGGAAAGCGAAGAATTTCCCGCTTCTTCCGTATCCTGATTGTACTTCATCTAAAATCAAAACAACATCGTGTTTTTTACAAGCTTTTTCTAAAGCCTGAAAAAACTCGGTTGTTCCTTGGTCTAAACCCCCAACTCCCTGAATTCCTTCGATAATTACTGCTGTAACATCTCCTTTAGCCAATTCAGCTTCAACTAATTCGATTTGATTTAAAGGTAAAAACGTAACTTCTTGCTGTGCATTTAATGGCGCAACAATCTTTTTGTTATCTGTAACGGCAACTGCTGCAGAAGTTCTTCCGTGAAAAGAATTATCAAAAGCCACAACTCTTGATTTTCCGTTATGAAAAGAAGCTAGTTTTAAAGCATTTTCATTGGCTTCAGCACCAGAACTGCATAGAAACAATTCGTAATCTTCAAGACCAGATAGTTTTCCTAATTTCTGAGCCAATTCTACCTGCAAAGGATTCTGAATAGCATTCGAATAAAAACCTAAATGGTCTAATTGATTCTTTAGTTTTGCTACATAATCTGGTTGTGTGTGTCCGATAGAAATCACACCATGTCCGCTGTATAAATCTAAATATTCTACTCCTTTGTCATCAATAATTGTACAATCTACTGCTTTTACTGGAGTTATGTCGTATAATGGGTAAACGTTGAATAAGTTCATTTTTTGTTTTGTTTATTTTGTTTCAGGTTTCATGTTTCAAGTTACTCACTGAACGTGAAAACTAAAACTTCAAACCTTAAAACTAGTTATGTTTCTTCGTATCCATTTCAAGTCACGCACAGAACGTGAAACCTGAAACTTTAAACTTGCAAACTAAAAAATTAAAATCCGCTTGGTTTCAAATGTAAACCTGTGGTTTCTTCTAAACCGAACATTAAATTCATGTTTTGAATCGCTTGTCCTGAAGCGCCTTTGGTTAAGTTATCGATAATTGATGTTATGAGAACCCGGTTTCCTTTTTTCAATAAACTAATAATACATTTATTCGTCTGCACCACTTGTTTCATGTTGATGTTGGTTGTGGTAATGGTTACAAAAGGCTCATTTTTGTAGAACTCTTCATATTTTGCAACTAATTGTTCCAAACTATCATCACATAATGTATATAAGGTTGCAAAAATTCCTCTTGGGAAATCTCCTCTGTTTGGAATAAAAAGCAATTCGCTGTCAAAATCATCCTGCAACTGAACTAAACTTTCTCCGATTTCACCTAAATGCTGATGTTCAAAAGCTTTGTAATGCGACATATTATTGTTTCTCCAGCTGAAATGAGAAGTTTCTGAAAGACTTACTCCTGCTCCAGTACTTCCTGTTGTTGCATTAATATGTACATCATTATTCAGCAGATTATGTTCTGCTAAAGGCAATAAAGCCAATTGAATAGCTGTAGCGAAACAACCCGGATTTGCGATATAATTTGCTTTTTTGATTTCGGCTTTATTGATCTCAGGCAGTCCGTAAACAAAATCTTTTCCTTCAAAATGCGCATCTTTATTCAATCTGAAATCATTTCCTAAATCGATGATTTTAGTATGACTTGCAAACTGATTTTCTTTCAAAAATGAAATCGATTTTCCGTGACCTAAACACAAGAAAACAACGTTCACATTTGGATTGATTTCATCCGTAAAATTCATTTCGATATCGCCCATCAAATCGTGGTGCGCCACAGAAAGCGGCTTTCCAGCGTTTGTTGTACTGTAAACAAAATCGATGTTTACTTTTGGGTGATACATTAAAATTCTGATGAGTTCTCCGGCTGTGTAGCCCGAACCACCAATAATTCCGACATTAATCATGATCTAATTTGTTTACAGATGAGAATATGTTTTGTGCATTTCCTAAAATCTTGATAAATCCTTTTGCATCGTCAGATGTCCAGGCATTGTTCATTTCTCCGTATTGACCAAAACCTGTGTTCATCAAATCGTTTTCAGATTCAATTCCGTCAAGTGAGAAATGGTATGGTTTTAATGAAACTGTTACGGTTCCATTTACTGTTTTTTGAGTATCTTGTAAGAAAGTTTCAATATTTCTCATAACTGGATCTAAGAACTGACCTTCGTGGAATAACATTCCGTACCAGTTTCCTAATTGTTCTTTCCAATATTGCTGCCATTTTCCAAGAGTGTGTTTCTCCAATAAATGGTGCGCTTTGATGATAATTAAAGGAGCCGCAGCTTCAAAACCAACTCTTCCTTTAATTCCGATAATGGTATCTCCAACGTGAATATCTCTACCAATTGCATACGCATTTGCCAGTTTTTCAAGAGCTACAATATTATTTGATGGTTTGTCCGTTTTTCCGTTTAAACCAACTAATTCTCCTTGTTCAAAATGAAGAGTCACTTTTTCTTCACCTTCTTTTTGCAATTGCGATGGATAAGCTTCACTTGGTAATGGCTGGCTAGAAGTTAAAGTCTCTTTTCCTCCAACACTTGTTCCCCAAAGTCCTTTATTGATAGAATATTGTGCTTTTTCCCAAGAATAGTGAACTCCGTTTTGAGCTAAATAATCAACTTCTTCTTGTCTTGAAAGTTTTAAATCTCTAATTGGAGTAATGATTTCAATTTCTGGAGCAATTGTCTGGAAAATCAAATCAAAACGAATTTGGTCGTTTCCTGCGCCTGTACTTCCGTGAGCGATTGCAGTTGCTCCTACTTTTTTTGCATATTTTATAGCTTCAATTGCCTGAAAAACACGCTCTGCACTTACTGATAATGGGTATGTATTGTTTTTTAATACGTTTCCGAAAATCAGGTATTTTATAGCTTTATCGTAATATTTATCTAAAATTGTTAAGTTAGCATGCTGCGCACTTCCTAATTCGTAAGCTCTTTTTTCTATAGCTGATAATTCCTCTGCACTAAATCCTCCTGTATCAACAAGAACGGTATGAACTTCATAACCTTTTTCGTTTTTTAAATATTTCAAACAATACGAGGTATCTAATCCTCCGCTATAAGCTAATACTACTTTTTTCATTTTTTATAATTTAGGCTAATACTTTCGTATATAGCAGTTTGAGATTTCTTTTTGATTAAATTTTGAATAAAAAAATAAATGACAATATTTTGTTTAAGAATAAAGCCTGTTTAATTTTTTTAAGTCTGCTTAAAACAGCCTCATTAAAAGGATGTCTCGGCGGTGTTTTTTGTTTTTCTTTTGGGTCGTATAACATTCCGGTACAAAGACACATTTTGTTTTCTTTGCTCTGTAAAATTGGGAAGTTAGTACAGGTTTTACAGCCTGCCCAGAAACTTGGATCGGTAGTTAATTCTGAAAACGGAACCGGTTTATAGCCTAAATCAGAGTTAATTTTCATTACTGCCAGACCAGTAGTAATTCCAAATATTTTTGCATCTGGATATCGCTGCAAAGAATAATCAAATACTTTTGATTTTATCTTTTTTGCCAATCCTAAACTTCTATAGTCAGGGTGTACAATTAAGCCGGAATGTGCTACGAACTTTCCGTGTTCCCAGCTTTCGATGTAACAAAAACCTGCAAATTTTCCATCAGCCAGAGCAATCATCGCATCACCATTCGACATTTTTTTCTGAATGTACTCAGGAGTTCTTTTAGCAATCCCCGTACCTCTTAACAAGGCAGATGATTCTATCGTATCGCAGATTTCTTGTGCGAATTTGAAGTGTTCTTCCTGGGTAACAACAATAGAGATCTTCATTTCAATAATTGAAGTTAGAGTTAAAAATTAAAGCATGTTGTTTAGTTTGAAATCCAGAATTGAATCCAATAAAATTAAGCAAAATAAAAGTAACATTCTCTAAATCAAAAACTTGACTAAGAAAATTTACAAAATAATAAATACTTTTAGGATATGTTTGTCCAATGGACAAATTATGTGATTTCAAAATGAAAAATGGATATGAATAAATATACGGCTATAAAACTCAGTGAACACTATAGAAATAGTGTCCGTACTTCGGGAGAAGTAATCGGTGAGTTTGTCCGTGACAAAGAAGTTATATGTAAACTTATTTTATTCATCGGTGCAAAAGTACATCTTTTTTTTATTTACAAAACAAAAAATTAAAATTCTAACATTTTTTTAATGAAAAGTTATTTTTCAAGATGCTAAGGGTTCTAAGCTACTAAGGTTCTGAGTTTTTCTTTTTTTTCTAACCTGACTAAATAAACTTTAAACTCTGAAAAGTTTAAACAAAAGAAAAACCCGATAGTAAAAATACCATCGGGTTTAAATTATTTGGAGTTTTGTATTTAGTTTTTTGTAAACGGAATCACTTGTGCACTCCCTGTAACAATCATATCAAAACCTGTTTTTGCTTCATTGTATTTGAATTTTAAACCAGCTCCTTTAGACTCAAATGTGTCTTTTTCGTTTTCTACTGGTTTAACTGAAAACTTCGGAAAATCTGTAATTTCAAAATACATTGTGCTGTTTTTCTCTGTAACTTCAATTTTAAGAGGTGCTCTTGAAGTCGAAAACATTCCTAAATATGGATCTAAAATTACGTCTTTTTCTACTTTACCTTTTCCGGCTGTCCAAACATTGTTTGATGCATTATTATCTGGAAAAGCGTGATCTGGATCTAAAGTGATGCTTTCAATTTCTTCTGTAGAATTGTGCATGAAAGACCAGCTGTTATTACGCTGCCAAATTTCTACAGGAAGATTTACTCTGCTTACTTTACCGCTTTTTGTTTTAACATCTAAGACAATTGGCATTGGCATTTTATCAAAATTCTCAACAGTAATAATAACTCCTTTTGCAGGATCATTTTTTACATATTTAATTGAATTGATTCCCTGATCAAAACGCCAGTTATTTACGAACCAGCTTCTCCAGAACCAGCTTAAGTCTTCTCCTGCAACATTTTCCATAGACCTAAAGAAATCATCCGGCTGCGGGTGTTTGTAAGCCCAGCGCTCAATATAAGTTCTAAAAGCAGTATCGAAACGTTCTTTACCTAAAATCTGTTCTCTCAAGATTACCAGACCTGCGCTTGGTTTAAAGTAACATAACATACCAATATTTGCTTCCTTCATATTATCAGGAGAACTCATAATGGTTTCTAAATCAGGTCTTGTAAACGGTTCAGCCTGCTCGTGTAAATCTGTTGCAGGTTCTTTGTATTCTCCATTATTAAAAGCAGCTGTACTTAATGAGTTAATAAAAGTATTAAATCCTTCATCCATCCAGCCGAATAATCTTTCGTTTGAACCTACAATCATTGGGAACCAGATATGGCCAAATTCGTGGTCTGTAACTCCCCATAAATCTTGTCCTTTAGATTTCCATCCGCAGAAAACAATTCCTGGATATTCCATTCCTCCTTCATTTCCAGCCACGTTTGTAGCAGCAGGATAAGGATATTCGAACCATTGTTTAGAATAATGTTCGATTGATGCTTTTACATATTCAGTAGAACGTCCGTAAGCGCCTTGTCCGGCACTTTCTGCAGGATAAGCAGATAATGCTAAAGATTTTTTTCCGCTTGGAAGATTAATTTTTGCTCCATCTAAGATAAAAGCAGGAGATGATGCCCAAGAAAAATCACGTGCATTTTTAATTTTATAATGCCATGTTTTTTCTGTTCCTGCATTTGCATTTGAAGCCGAATTTGCTTCTTGTTCAGAACGAATTGTTACTGTTTTATCGCTGTTTGCAGCATCTTTATATTTTTTGAAATGATCTGCAGAAAATACTTCCTGACCATTTATTAATTCACCAGAAGCAACTACAAAATGATTCCCCGGAACTGTCAATTTTACATCAAAATCACCATATTCTAGGTAAAACTCAGAAGCACCTAAATAAGGAGCCGTGTTCCAACCGCGTACATCATCGTACACACACATACGAGGATACCATTGCGCAATTGTAAAGATTTTTCCGTTTTTAGTTTCCAAAACCCCCATTCTGTCAGAACCTTCAAATGGAGCGATGAATGAAAATTCGATTTTAATTTTTACAGAACCTCCTTTTGCTGCTAATTCCTGTGGAAGAAATATCTGCATTCTAGTATCTGTAACGATATATTTTGCTGCAACTTCTGTTTTGTTTTTTCCTCCGGAAATCACTTTTACAGATTTAATTTTGTTTCCTCCGTCAAAAACCTGCCCTTGAGCTCCGTTACGGCTTCCTGTCAATGGCACAACAGCGTTTCCTCTAGAATCTTCTTTAAATAAATTCTGATCTAAATTCAGCCAAAGAAAACCTAACTTATCAGGGCTATTATTAGTATATGTAATTTCATCTGTACCTACAATTTCATTTGTAGTACCATTTAATTTTGCTGTGATTTGATAATCGGCTCTGTTCTGCCAGTATTCTGCTCCCGGCTGACCGCTTGCTGTACGGGTCGTTGTTCCATTTTTTGTATAAAAATGCGGACCAAAGGCATCGTGATAATTATAATTGTTTACCGGATTTGCTGTTGCCGCCGGAGACGTTTGCTGCGCCCAGACTGAAGAAATCCCAAAAAATAAAGCCGCGGTTAGTATGGCTTTTGCAGATTGCTTTTTCATATTTTTTAGCTGTTTATGTAGCAAATTAATGAAAAAAAAAGCTATTTGCAGAGGAATAGCTAAGCTTAAATTTAATTTTAGCAAAATTTTATTAAAAAAATAATTCAGAGTATTTTTCCTAAAAAACAAAATTTATAAAATATATTTACATCACGATTTAAAACTTAATTCTATTTCAATTCTACTATTTTGGATACAACAATATCAAACTCAATACTTAAAGCTTCAATCAAACATGCAGGAGCAGAATTATTTTCTTTAAAAGACAATCAAAACAAAGAATATATCTGGGAAGGAAATCCTGATTTTTGGGGTAAACACTCACCTGTTTTGTTTCCAATTGTAGGTACATTAAAGAACAATACTTATACTATTGACAAAAAAGAATATCAGCTGTCAAGACATGGTTTTGCAAGAGATATGGAATTCAAATTGGTTGAGAAAACAGGAAATAGTGCCGTTTTTTCGTTAGAATCAAATGCCGAAACCTTAAAAAAATACCCTTTCGAATTTGAATTACAGCTTATTTATACGCTTGAAAACACTTCTTTAAACATAGAATATATCGTAATTAATAAAGGTGAAACTAAAATGCCATTTTCTATTGGAGCACATCCGGCAATTGCGCTTCCTGAAAATTTCGAGAACTATTCTTTTAAATTTGAAAAACAAGAACCTTTAAAGTATAATCTTTTAGAGAATGATCTAATTTCAAATAAAACTGAAACTCTAAAAACTACAGAAAATGTCGTTCCGTTAACTTATAAACTTTTTGAAAATGATGCTTTGGTTTTTAAAACACTAGAATCAAATTCATTAACTATACTTGAAAATAAAAAAACTTACGTTCAGGTTGATTTTGAAGATTTTCCAAGCTTAGGAATCTGGACAAAAGACCAGGCGCCTTTTGTTTGTATTGAACCATGGTTTGGCTACTCAGACACTGCAGATAATTCGGGTGATTTATTTAAAAAAGAAGGTATTTTAGTTTTAGAAATCGATCAATCTTTCCATTCTCAATTTAGTATTAAAATAGTATCATAATGTTAGAATTCAATTTTAATCCATTTCCTGTAATTGAAACTGAGCGTTTGCTTTTAAGAAGAATTACAAATGATGACGTTAACGAAGTATTCGAATTGAGATCGAATCCTGAAACTATGAAATTCATTCCAAGACCATTAGTAAAAGACAATGAAGATGCCTTGCAGCACATTGCGATGATCGAAGAAAAAATTGAAACAAATATTGGTATAAATTGGGCAATAACTTTAAAAGATAATCCTAAACTTTTAGGAATAATTGGCTATTACAGAATGCAGCCTGAAAATTACCGCGCCGAAATTGGCTATATGCTGTCTCCAGATTTTCACGGAAAAGGAATTATTCCCGAAGCAGTAAATGTATTGCTAAAATATGGTTTTGAAAATTTAAAATTACATTCTATTGAAGCTGTGATTGATCCTGAAAATTACGCATCAGAAAAAGTTTTACAAAAATGCGGCTTTGTTAAAGAAGCTCATTTAAGAGAAGCCGAATTTTGGGAAGGAAAATTCCTTGACAAAGTAATTTACTCATTACTAAATAATTAGAAAAACATAATTATTTCTGACCAAAATAATCCTGTTAAAAGTCCGTTAATCTTTAATACTAAGATTTTAGTTAAGTTATATTTGCGCCAAAATAAATTATTCCCTGCGATTTAAAATACCATGAAAAAAATATTCGCCCTTACCGTTCTTCTTGTATCTATTCAATTACAAAGCCAGACTTTTATCAAATTTAATGGTGTAACAGCTTTAGTTGGTGTACCAAATATTGGGGTTGAAACCAGTATTGGCGAAAAAACAACTTTTAGTTTTGACGTTATGGCATCTTTTTGGGAATCATTTGATGGTCATTCTCCTATGAAATTTTATACGGCAACTCCAGAAATCCGTTACCATTTTAAAGAAAAATACAATGGTTTTTATGTCGGAGGTCATGTAGGTGCTGATAAATATGAACTTCAAAAATGGAATTACTGGGACAGTAACAAATATGAAGATGGTTTTGGTTATAGACTAGGCGCTACAGTTGGTTATAATGTAAAACTCAGCGATAAATTTTTACTTGATATTTTTGTTGGCGGCGGCTGGCACCAAGGTTTTTATCATGGATATTATAATGATGGTACTCCCGGAAGATATGAAAAAGCCCCTAACTACAATAAAAGCGGCGAATGGCTTCCGTACCGCGGGGGTGTGATGATTTCTTATAAATTGTAAATCAGCTGAATTTAGGAAGTGATTTTATATACAAATCTTCCACTTTCTTTCTTGCCCAATCTGTTTTTCTTAAAAAAGTAAGACTCGATTTCACGCTTGGATTTGATATAAAACACTTAATTGGAATTAATTCTCCTAAAGTATCAAAACCATAATAATCTACAAGAGTTTCAACAATTTTTTGAAGTGTAATTCCGTGAAGCGGATCTTTAGATTTGCTTTCCATTTTAATTTATATATTAAATAATACTAAAAGACCGTACTTAAAAAAGCACGGTCTTTTTTGCAAAATTACGGAATTGACCTAAAACAATCCGCTAAATTAGAATATGAATTTAAATCCAAAAGAAAGCGGAGAAGTTAAATTTGGATTACTTCCTGCTAAAGCTGTATTGTAAAATGGGTCAACATTTGCAACATGCGCCAATCCAAAATTTGTAACAGTCGTTTTTTCTCCATTTTTAGGCTCTAGAGTCGTAGAAGTAAAATTAGCCAAATCGTAAGAGAACTCTACAGAGAAGTTTTTTGTAATGAAATAATCAAAACCTCCTGATACTGATAATCCTACCTGATTAACTTTTAACTCGCTTTCTTTTTCTTTTCCGGTAATAACTGGTATCGCTGCCTGTCCGAAGAAGTACAATGAACCAGCTACATTCCAATATTTTCTAACTAAAGGCTGAATAACAATTAAATCTGTTTTTGCAGCTGTGCCTGCATTTGACTCGGCTTTGATGTTAATTAATCCAAATCCTGCTCCAACGGCTACAGATGGAGTTACAAATGTACCCACGATTGGAAGTACAGATAAACTCGTATTTTTTTCGTCTGCAGTTTTTGTCTGCTGATAACCGAATTGAGAGGTTGCAAACCAAGCTCCTTTTAGTCCTTGAGCTGAATCCTGAGCCTTAGCGGTTAAGCCCATTAACACAATACTGACTAATGTTACAATTTTTTTCATTATAAATTTGTTTTTGAATTACAGGACAAACTTACTTGTAAGCATTTTTGAGAAGGATGATTAAAATCATAGATTAAAAAAAATCTTTAATTATATTTGAGCAGTTTATATTCCTGCAATTTTCTTACTTTTGTACCCATGTTAAAATCAGTCAATATACTTAATAAAAGAGCCCGGTTTGATTACGAAATAATCGACACCTATACTGCCGGAATTGTTTTGGCAGGAACCGAAATTAAATCGATACGTTTAGGAAAAGCGAATATTACAGAAAGCTTCTGCGAATTCAGCGGGATGGAACTTTTTGCAATCAATACTTATATAGAGGAATATTCATTTGGGAATCAATTCAACCATAAATCAAGAAGTGAACGAAAATTGCTTTTGAATAAAAAAGAATTAAAAAACCTTCATAAAAGTGTTCAGGCAAAAGGTCTTACTATTGTGCCTTTAAAATTGTTTACCAATGAAAAAGGTCTTGCAAAACTGCAGATTGGTCTTTGTAAAGGAAAGAAAAACTACGACAAACGTGAATCTCTAAAAGAGCAGGATACAAAACGCGACTTAGACAGAATTAAAAAAGCATATAACTAAACACAGATTTAATTCCTTAAATCTGTGTTTATCAAAATTTTATAGTTATTTTTACTACAAACAATATAACTGTAAAATATGAAAAAGTACTTAATTCTACTCATTGTAATTCTGTCACTTTCAAGCTGCGGCAGTAATACAACTATTGTAAACAGCTGGAGAGATCCAAAAATAACAGTTGCTCAGGAACATTTTAAAAAAGTCTTAGTAGTTGCCCTTGTTAAAGACGAAGCTTCAAGAAGAATTGCCGAAAACAGAATCGCTGCAAGCAATCCTATTTTTAAAACTTCCTACCAATATTTAAACGAAACTACCAAACAGCTTACGCAGGAACAAAAATTAAAAATCCTTCAAGATGAAAACTTTGATGGAGTTGTCACGATGCGTTTAGTAAGTACTGAAAAAGAAACTACCTACGTTCCCGGAAGTTATACGGGAATGTATTATGGAGGCTTTGATGGCTTATATTCAGGAATGTACGGATACGGTTTTGGAAACTGGTACGGAATGTATTCACCGGCTTTCTACGATCCGGGATATTATCAGGAAACAACTTATTACATGGTAGAAACCAATATTTTTTCGCTAAAAGAAAACAAATTAATCTGGACCGGAACCACAAGATCAGATTACGTAACCGATGTAGGACAAACTGTAGATGCCATAATGCAGGCAGTTGTAAAAGAAATGAGAAAAGACGGCTCATTACCTCCAAAATAAGAGAAACAAAAAGCAGCTTAAATGCTGCTTTTTTTTATGACTAAACAAATGACCATTTTTGTCAAGACTTTAAATTTCATCAAAAATGAAATCACTTTTAAAAAATGCAAGAGAACAAAAAGGACTAAAAACGAGAGAATTGGCTCAGCTTGCCGGAATCGATCAGGCATTGATCAGTAAATTTGAATCTGGAACACGAAAACCAACCAAAGATCAGGTTATTAAACTATCTCAGCTTTTAGAGATTGATTATGAAACTTTAATGATTACCTGGCTTAAAGAAAAGATTCTTTATGAAATTGGTGATGAAGAATTTGCACTGAAAGCTTTAATATTAGCTGAACAAGAAATTCAAAATAACAAAAAAGAAATCAATTCCGCTATAATATCTTCTATTCAAAATATTTTAGATGAAATTGAAATCTTAAAAAATAAAATCCACTCCTTTAATCATTTTGAGCTCCGTCAGATTTCAAAAACTTTAGAATTAGAATTTATATTTAAAAGTATCCATTTAAACAAGAATCCATTAACATTAGAAGAAACTAAACTAGTTTTAAATGAAGGATTAACCATTTCTGGAAAAAGCATGCAAAATCATCTTGAAGCTATTAATTTTCAAGAAGCAACATTTTACATTAAAGATCTAATTCAAAAGAAAACGGCATTAAATGAAAAAGATTTTCTTTTGCTTCACACTTTTCTTTTTAAAGGATTTGAATCTGAAAGTTCTGGAAAATATATCAATGATGCACTTATTATACGCGAAATGAATTTATTTTTTAATTGGTATGAATCACAAAAAAACAATTTGCACCCTATAATTCTCGCTTCTGAAGCTCATCTAAAAATAGCTGAAATTAAACCTTTTGAAAATGGAAATCTGCAAATGGCAAACTTAGCATTAAACTGGATTTTAATCCAACATAATTATACATACGTTACAATTGACGAAAATCAAAAGAGTATCGATGAATATTTCTCTATTTTGGAGGAAAGTCAGATTCAGAATGACAAATCAATTTTTATTAATTATATCATTCGAATCGAAAAAGAAAATTTAAAAAGAGCGATACAATTAATCGAAAAATAAAAAAGCCCAGCTAAAACTGGGCTTTCTCATTAATTTTTATCTTCTAATAGAGGAACAAATCTAAATTCTCCAAATTCATGTTTTTCAAATTGAGTTTCGTTCTTTCTAATCAATAAAGTCATAATCTGAACATCTTCTCCTAACGGAATAACCAATCTCCCTCCTATTTTCAATTGTGCCATTAAAGGCTGTGGAATAAAAGGCGCACCCGCTGTAACTATAATACTGTCAAACGGTGCAAAATTTGGCAATCCTTTATATCCATCTCCAAATGTAACATGCTTAGGACGAATATTTAATTTTGGAAATAAGTTTGATGTTGTTTTAAATAATTCACTTTGCCTTTCAACAGTATACACTTTAGCTCCAAGCATAAACAAAACAGCAGTCTGATAACCAGAACCAGTTCCGATTTCAAGAACTTTATGATCTCTTTTTACTTCTAACAATTGTGATTGAAAAGCAACTGTGTATGGCTGGGAAATAGTTTGCCCTGCTCCAATAGGAAAAGCCTTATCTTGATAAGCATAATCTTCAAAACTTGAATTTAAAAAAAGGTGTCTCGGGATTTTTTTTATCGCATCCAGCACCGCTTTATCAGTAATTCCTTTCTGCTCTAAAGTAGTTACTAATTGATTACGAAGTCCTTGATGTTTGGCAGTGTCTTTCAAAATGGGTAGGTTTTATTTTCGCAAAAATAAGAAACAAAACAGGATTTCAAATATTGATTTTTAAATAATAAATTAATACACTCAAAAGTCAAAAGTCGAAAATCAAAAGTGACAGCAAATAATTTACAATTCACAATTCATAACTCACAATTAGATGAATTCATTTTCACGTTAAACAAATAAATTATATTTTTGTTTAAAATACATTCTCATGTTAAAAGTAGGAGTTTTAGGTGCTGGTCATCTTGGTAAAATACATTTACGCTTATTACAACAATCTGACAAATACGAATTAGTTGGATTTTACGACGAAAATCAAGAAAATGCCGAAAAAATCTCAAAAGAGTTTGGCTACAAAAACTTCAGTACAATTGCAAAACTCATTCACGCTGTCGACGTGATTGATATTGTAACTCCAACTCTCTCACACTATAAATGTGCTAAAGTTGCCATAAAATCAGGAAAACATATCTTTATTGAAAAACCAATCGCAAACACTGTAGAAGAAGCCGAAGAAATTATCACTTTAGCAAATGAATACAATGTAAAAGGGCAAGTAGGTCACGTAGAGCGTTTTAATCCCGCTTTTATTGCTACGAAAAACATGATTGAAAATCCGATGTTTATAGAAACACATCGTTTGGCAGAATTTAATCCGCGTGGTACGGACGTTCCTGTGGTTTTAGATTTAATGATTCATGATATTGATGCTATTTTAAGCGTTGTTAATTCAAAGGTAAAAGATATTCATGCAAGCGGTGTATCTGTGATAAGTGATACTCCAGATATTGCCAATGCCAGAATTGAGTTTGAAAATGGCTGTGTTGCCAATTTAACGGCAAGCAGAATTTCATTGAAAAACATGCGCAAATCACGTTTCTTTCAAAAAGACGCTTATATTTCTGTTGACTTTTTAGAGAAAAAATGTGAGGTAGTCCGTATGAAAGATGCACCAGAAGTTCCTGGAGATTTTGATATGATTCTTCAAAATGCCGAAGGAGTTAAAAAACAAATTTATTTTACTAATCCTGATGTTGAACAAAACAACGCGATCTTAGATGAATTAAATTCATTTGCAGATGCAATTAACAATAATACAACTCCAGTTGTAACACTAGAGCAGGCAACAGATGCATTGCGTGTTGCTTATCAAATTATTGATTGTTTCGATAAATAGTTTTAAAAAAATCAAAATAAATTAGCCACGAATTCACGAATTATTTGGTGAATTCGTGGCTAAATCATAAAAAAATATCTAGCAAAAAATGAAAACAATAGCTGTAATTGGAGCAGGAACAATGGGTAACGGAATTGCCCACACTTTTGCACAAAGCGGATTTACCGTAAAATTAATAGATGTTTCTGAAAAATCATTAGATAAAGGAATGGCAACAATTGCTGCCAACTTAGACCGTATGTTATCTAAAGGAACGATTACGCAGGAAGATGTCGCCAAAACTATTACCAATATCATTACTTATACAGATTTAAAAGACGGTGTTGTTGGAGTTGATTTAGTAGTTGAAGCAGCAACTGAAAACGTTGAATTAAAACTAAATATCTTTAAGCAATTAAACGAATATTGCTCGCACAATACCATTTTAGCAACCAATACTTCTTCTATTTCAATTACACAAATCGGAGCTGTTGTTGCACATCCTGAACGTGTTATCGGAATGCACTTTATGAATCCTGTGCCGATTATGAAATTGGTTGAAATCATCCGCGGATATAATACCAGCGATGAAGTAACTAAAATTATCATGACTTTATCTGAAAAATTAGGTAAAGTTCCTGTAGAAGTAAACGATTATCCAGGTTTCGTAGCAAACAGAATTTTAATGCCAATGCTAAACGAAGCCATCGAAACGTTATACAATAAAGTTGCTGGAGTTTACGAAATAGATACGGTAATGAAATTAGGAATGGGACACCCAATGGGACCACTTCAATTGGCCGATTTTATTGGTCTTGATGTTTGTCTTGCAATTCTAAATGTAATGTACGACGGATTCAAAAATCCTAAATATGCTCCTTGCCCGCTTTTAGTAAATATGGTAAGAGCTGGTAAACTTGGGGTTAAATCCGGCGAAGGTTTTTACGATTACAGCGAAAGCAAAAAAGCTGAGAAAATCTCGAAGCAGTTTTTATAAAAAAGAAATATCATGTCGATTCAATCGAATTTAAATACAATTAAAACAACTTTACCTGAACATGTAACTCTGGTTGCTGTTTCAAAAACAAAACCTGTTTCAGATTTGATGCAGGCTTATGAAGCTGGACAGCGCATTTTTGGAGAAAACAAAATACAGGAAATGACTGAGAAATGGGAACAAATGCCAAAAGACATTCAATGGCATATGATAGGTCATGTTCAGTCGAATAAAGTCAAATTTATGGCGCCGTATGTCACTTTGATTCATGGTGTTGATAGCTTGAAATTATTACAAGAAATCAACAAACAAGCTGTAAAAAACAATAGAACAATAGATTGTCTTCTTCAAATATATATTGCTGAAGAAGAATCTAAATTTGGTTTAGACGAAAACGAATTAAATGAACTTTTAACTTCTGTGGAGTTTAAAGAGTTAAAAAATATTCGTATCTTAGGTTTAATGGGAATGGCAACATTCACAGAAGATCAAAACCAGATAAAAAAAGAATTTACCCATTTAAAATCCATTTTTGATTCGATAAAAAATCTGAAAACTGAAAACTGCAGCCTGAACACCATATCGATGGGAATGTCTGGAGACTATCAATTGGCAATAGAATGCGGAAGCACAATGGTACGCATTGGAAGCAGCATTTTTGGAGGCAGATAATTTTTCAATAATCAATTAAAATTACAAAAATCAATGTCATTTTTAAAAGTGGAAAAGTTTTAAATGGAAAAAATATTCAATTTTGAAGATCGATTAGTTCGTTTTGCTGGAGAATGTATTTTCTTTACAAGACAATTTGAAAGACTATTTGAAAACGAATATTATAAAAATCAATTAATTAGATCATCTGGAAGTGCATCTTTAAATTTTGGAGAAGCACAAGGAACAGTCAAAAATGATAATAAACAAAAGATAATTTTCAATACCAATGACAATGGCAATTACAATAACAATTTTCAAAATTGATATTGAGTTTTGATATTGTAATTGCCATTGATTTTTGACATTGACATTGAATATGTACGCAATACTAGACATAGAAACCACTGGGGGACAATTTAATGAAGAGGGAATTACTGAAATCGCTATCTACAAATTTGATGGGCATGAAGTAGTTGATCAATTCATCAGCCTTGTCAATCCTGAAATTCCCATTCAGCCTTTCGTAGTAAAACTGACCGGAATTAATAATGCTATGTTACGTTCTGCACCAAAATTCTACGAAGTTGCTAAACGAATTATAGAAATCACTACGGATTGCGTTATTGTGGCTCATAATGCTTCTTTTGACTATAGAATCCTGAGAACCGAATTTCGTCGTTTGGGTTATGATTTCGAAGCCAAAACGCTTTGCACAGTAGAATTAGCCAAAAAACTAATTCCGGAACAGCCTTCATACAGCTTAGGAAAACTAGTTCGCGCACTTGGAATCCCTATGGCCGACAGACACCGTGCAAGCGGAGACGCTATGGCAACCACAAAGCTGTTTAAAATGCTTTTAGAAAAAGATGTTGAAAAAACAATCGTAAAAGATTTTATAAAGCTGGAAGTAGAAAAAGGAATTTCTCCAAAATTCCTGGATATTGTAAATCAAATGCCGGCTAAAACAGGTGTTTACTATATCTACAAAGAAGACGGAACTTTAATTTACATTGGCAAAAGCCAAAATATAAAAAAAAGAGTCAATCAGCATTTTACGGGAATTACAACCAAAAGCAAAAGAATCCAGGCAGAAGTTTTTACCATAACGTATGACGAAACAGGAAGCGAATTAATTGCGCTTTTAAAAGAAAGTCAGGAAGTAAAAGTTAATCGTCCGCGATACAATCGTTCGCAAAAAAAATCTGTATTTCCTGTAGCTTTATATGCCGAAAAAGATTCAGACGGTTATATCAACTTAAGATTGGAAAAAGCTGACGGACGTAAAAAAGAAATTACCTCTTTTGCTTCGTTACAAGAAGGAAAAAATGCACTTTTCAGATTTACGTCAAAATACCATTTGTGCCAAAAACTGACAGGTTTATATCAAACCAAAAAAGAGTGTTTTCAATATAAAATCAAAGAATGCGACGGCGCCTGCATTGGCGAAGTTACTCCAGAAATTTACAATTTAAGAGTACAGCAATTCATTTCAGAAAACAGCTTTGAAAACAAAAGCATGGTATTGATAGACAGAGGAAGAAATGTAAACGAACGAAGTGCAATTCTAATTGAAAACGGAATATACAAAGGTTATGCCTATTACGATCTTAATTATCAAATTACGAATATCGACATCTTAAAAAATATTCTGGTTCCAATGCAGCATAACCGCGATGTAAAAAATATCATTCAGAGTTATATTCGCAAAAGTAAATCAATAAAAATACTTCAATTTTAAAAAATCGAAACCTTCATTATCTTTAAGGATATGAAAAATACAAAATCACAATACGAAATCTTTAGAGAAAAAGTCAAAATTGTTCTATATGGCACCAACACCATATTAGGCCGAATGTTCGATTTAGTATTGCTGGGGTTAATTTTACTAAGCGTTCTATTGATAATGCTGGATACCGTTCAAGGTATCAGTTCTAAATATCACCAACAATTGTTGATATGCGAATGGGTAATTACGGTATTTTTTACAATAGAGTATATATTGAGAATTATTTCAATACAAAAACCCGTTAAATACGTTTTCAGCTTTTACGGAATCATCGATTTATTGGCTGTTTTACCCATGTATTTATCCATCTTTTTCCCAGGCGCAAGTATTTTATCAATCGTAAGAGCATTACGTTTTCTTCGATTATTCAAAATTTTGCATATTCCGCAAATCAACCATCAATCACTGCAGTTAAAAGAAGCTATAGAAGCCAGTAAAGAAAAAATTCTGGTATTCATTTACTTTGTTTTAATCAGCACCGTAATCATTGGTACAGTTATGTATTTGGTTGAAGGCAGGGAATCAGGATTTACCAGCATTCCAATGGGAATTTACTGGACAATCGTAACCCTAACAACAGTTGGTTACGGAGATATTTCGCCACAAACACCACTCGGACAATTTATAGCTGCGTTTGTAATGATTTTAGGTTACGGAATCATCGCCGTCCCAACAGGAATAGTTACTGCCGAATTTGCCAAAAGCAGTTTAAGAAACAATTCTGTAAGCGGTAAAAAAACATGCAGAAAATGCCAGTCTCAAGTCCATTTCGATAATGCAAAATATTGCTACGAATGCGGAACCGAACTGCCTAATAATTAATTTTAGAAGCTAATCCAGCTGTACATTACAACTCCTCCTTATATTTGTAATTTTTTAAGGCATAAAAGGAGCTTCCGCTGGTCGCTCTTTTACACCAAAAAAATTCAACAAATATAAGTCCGGGGTTTCCATTTCCATCTGGGCTAAAAAATATGAAATACCTAATCACTATTGTCGGACCAACAGCTATAGGCAAAACAGCCTTAAGTATTGCTTTGGCACAACATTTTAAATGCGAAATTGTTTCTTGCGACAGTCGTCAGTTTTTTAAAGAAATGACCATTGGAACTGCAGTTCCAAGTCAGGAAGAACTCAATTCTGCCAAGCATCATTTCATTCAAAATAAATCTATTTTCGAAAATTATACCGTTGGCGATTACGAAAAAGAAGCTTTAGCCAAAATTGAAAAGTTATTTCAAACCAATGATTTTGTTATTCTTATTGGCGGTTCAGGATTGTATGTTGATGCCATTCTAAAAGGTTTTGATGAATTTCCAGAAATAGATCCAAATGTTCGCGCCGAAGTAAATACAAATTATGAAAAACTTGGAATTGAATATCTTCAAGAACAACTGAAAAATTTAGATCCAGAATATTATCAAAAAATAACTTTGGAAAATCCACAGACATTGCAAAACCCACAACGAATGATGCGTTTTGTAGAAGTCTGCATTGGATCTCAAAAACCCTATTCTTCATTTTTAAATTTGAAGAAAAACAACCGAAACTTCACTCCTATTCTAATTGGTTTAGATGCCGACAGAGAAATCATTTACAGCCGAATCAACCAGCGTGTTGATATTATGATGAAGCAAGGATTATTAAAAGAAGCTGAAACACTTTATCCTAACAAAGCGTTAAATGCACTCCAAACTGTCGGTTATAGAGAATTATTTAGTTATTTTGATGGAGAATTCACCTTGCCTTTTGCAATAGAAGAAATCAAAAAAAACACAAGAAGATTCTCCAAAAGACAATTAACGTGGTTCAAACGAAACGAGAACACCAAATGGTTTGATTACGCAACAGATAGAAAACAAATTATAGATTACATAGAAAATCTTCTAAAGTAAAATCAAAAGTCTTTTTTCTATACTATTTATTCTATTCTCTAAAAACAATCTAAAATCTAAAATTAACAATGCCAATATCTCCCAATTTTACATCAGTTTTAAGCAAAGACTGGGAAATTAATTTCACGCAGTGCACGCCAAACGGCTACTTAAAATATACCGATTTGTGCAACCTTTTACAATTAACTGCTGCAGCACATTCTGAAGTTGGCGGAATCAGTTTTACCGATATGCAGGAATTTGATCAGGCATGGGTTCTAAGCCGAATGCGTGTCGAAATTACTGAATTACCAAAATGGCAGGATGTTGTAACTGTAAAAACATGGATTAACAGCTTAGAAAATTCACGTTCTGTTCGTGCATTGGAAATGTATATAAACGGAAAAAAGATTGTTGGAAGCGAAACCTACTGGGCTGTTTTTAACACCAAAGCACGTCGTCCAGAAGCATTGGCATTACCTTTTGAACATTTTGAATTGTTCCCGGAAAAAAGAGCAACAACAGAAGGTTTTTCTAAAATAAATATCAACCACGAAAAAGAAGCTGTATTCGAAAAAACAGTTTATTTATCCGATTTAGATATTGTAAACCACGTCAATAACGTAAAATACTTAGAGTGGTGTCTGGATCATGTCGATCCAAAAAGAATTATAAAACAAGAAGTAAAAAGCTTTGAAATGAATTTCATGAAAGAGCTTTCGTTACAAGATAATGTGGTAATTCACGAAAGCGAAGACGACGATCATACAACAGCGACATTCAGCATTACAAAAGACGAAAAAACGTGTTTTGCTTTAGAATTGCATTGGAAATAAAAGAAGTTTATAAATAAGTTTTCTTTCCTATTTTCCCACAATATTGTCATTTCGACGAAGGAGAAATCTCCACAAGAAGCTCTACAAAGATTGTACATTCGTTGCGGAGTTACTCGCGGAGATTTCTCCTTCGTCGAAATGACAAACTTTATCTAAATATTCTTCATAGAACAAAAAAAACGATGCTAAATTGCATCGTTTTTTTTAAAATCATTTCGATTTCTTTTTAGAACCTTTCTTAGATTTCTTCTCTTTCTTCTTTTTTAACAAATCCATTTTACCTTTAATCCTTTTCTCAACTTCACTAATTCCTGAATCATAGTCATGTAGAATAGAATATAATTTTGCCTGCTTAATTTCTTTTAAGGCATCTTTGAATTTATGCTGTACTTCTAACAGAATTGCTTTTTTGATGTAAATCTCTGACTTATTGATCCCTTTAACCTTTAAAGCAAAATCTATTAATTTCTGCGCTTCTTCGTAATCTTCATTTAAAATCAATGTTTTTAAATAATACGGATATACTTCAAGTGCATGAATATTAATCGATAAAGCCTGTTGAAAATACGATTTCGCTTCTTCATAATTCATTAATTGTTCTGCCTGTATCCTTCCGTACAAACACAAAACCATCGTGTTTTTATCGTCATAAGAAAAAGCATAATCTAAAGATTCTATTGTCCCTTCAAGCCAAAACGGATAATTATCCAAGGCTTGAAAAAGGTATTTATCAGTTGTTTTCAT
This sequence comes from Flavobacterium sp. KACC 22758, assembly GCF_028736135.1. NCBI lineage: Bacteria > Pseudomonadati > Bacteroidota > Flavobacteriia > Flavobacteriales > Flavobacteriaceae > Flavobacterium > Flavobacterium sp. KACC 22758. Next base: position 2,002,165 of record NZ_CP117878.1, on the reverse strand, counting down.
TTCGTAAATCTTTTTTTAATTTCTGACGAGTTCCTTTGTAGCTTTTCTCAACTTTGTTCTTTTTAAAATCACTTCCGGTAAAAACTCTAATTGGGTTTCCACGCTCTACATTGAGCTGGTTTTCCCATTGTTTTCCTACGTGATTTTTAAGCTGAACCAGTTTTTCGTCATCTAGTTTTTTTAATAATCTTTCTTTAGCCAGTTTTTTGTTTTGGTGCTGCGAACGGCTGTCCATTGCCACAACTGCAATTCCTGTTGGAATATGTGTCGCACGAATTGCTGAACTTACTTTGTTTACATGCTGACCGCCTGCTCCAGAGCTTCTCATCGCCTGATATTGAATATCGTTTTCTGAAACTGATGCATTTTTCTGCTGTTCAATCTCAAAAACCCCAATAAACCAGTTTTTGCGTTTGTGCATTTTCCTAAACTGACTCTGACCAATCCATTGAATCGTTCCTATCCAAGATTTCACAAATTGATCTGCATTTTTTCCTTTTACCGAAATCGATGCTGTCTCCACTGTACCGTTTTCCTGCCCTGCTTCTCGCTGTAGCAAAACAGTTTCTAAATTTTGATCTTGGGCTTCTTCCAAAACTTTTTTAAGCACTTGGGCGACAACCCAAGTGCATTCTGCAGGTCCGCGACCCGCTGTTATCTGAATTATTCTTTCCATTTTTTAAAATTTTGAGCAGTTTTTCTCTGTTTTTAGCTGCTTTTACAAATTGTGGAAGTCTTGAAACCATAGTCCCATTACCACTACCATCATTGTTTCTTTCTCGTAAATCTGCTTTAATGTATCTTTCTAGATAATCGATATGATCAAGATTATAAGCCCAAAAAAGATTTCCATTTACTTCTTTTTGAAACCAAATTGGTAAATTATACCACATTTCTTTTGCTAAACCATTATCTGCTTTCGATTCTTCTTTAACTCTATATGATTTTGTTTCCCATTCCTCCTGAAAATCACAATGAGGACATTTAGTTTTATACGTTAAAGGTTTGTCTTTTAGCGGCTGAGATTGATATTCAAATTTTTCAAAGCAATTATTGCAAAATTCTTTTCCAAAAGCGATGTATCTATACACTGGTTCCTTCATTTTATAGAAACAATTTTTGCATTCAAAAACCATATTGTGACATCTTCCACATTCACATTTTTCCTTTAATTCTTCTTTCACAACTGCTTTTGATTCGCATTTTGGACATTTAACCAATATCTCATTATAAAAGCTTCCCAGCCATTTATTTTCATCTTGAAATCTTTCCATAATATTTAATTTTTAGCGGTCCATTCTAACAATCTTTGGCGTAAATGTTCCCAGCACTTCAACTAAATCGGTTTGGTTCGCCATTACTTTCTCGATGTCTTTGTATGCCATTGGTGCTTCATCAATATTGCCGCCAATCAAGGTTACATCATTAGCTTTCAAAACCTTTTTAATTTCACTTTGCGTAAATGTACTTTTACATTTCGCTCTCGAAAACAAACGTCCCGCACCATGCGAAGCTGAATTTAAACTATCAGTATTTCCTTTACCTTTTACAATGTAACCTGGTGCCGTCATAGAACCGGGAATAATTCCCAATTGTCCTTCACCAGCAGGCGTTGCACCTTTTCTATGTACAATACATTCCTGACCATTTACCATTTCTTTCCAGGCAAAATTGTGATGGTTTTCAATTGTAACCACTACTCTTTTTCCAATTGCTTTGGCAATTCGTCTGTGAATATCGTCATGGCAGGCTTTTGCATATTCTCCAGCTAAATTCATTGCCAGCCAATATTCCTGACCATCATGCGTATTTAAATCCAACCAAGCCAAATGCTGTACGTTTTTTGGTAACGGACATTGTTTTGTTGCCAAATAAGTATAATGCTTTGCAATGTTTGCACCCAAACCACGCGAACCGCTATGCGAGAGAACGGCAAAATATTCGCCTTTTTCCAATTTCCATTCGTTCTCCGGATTCTCAATTTTAGCAATTCCAAATTCCACAAAATGGTTTCCTCCTCCAGAAGTTCCTAATTGTTTGTAGGCCTTTGGTAAAAGATTTTTCAGCAATGGAATGTCCTGAAACTCGCTTTTATGAAAAACTTCATGATCGACTCTTGACACATGCGTTTCATACATTCCAAATTTTGTATTGTCTTTTAAAATTGCTTCTAACTGATGTTCTTTTCCTTTAAAATGAGAAGCTGGCAAATCAAAAATTGAAAGACTCATTCGGCATCCAATATCAACACCAACTCCATATGGAATTACAGCATTATCTGTCGCTAAAACGCCGCCAATTGGCAGTCCGTAACCTGAATGTGCATCTGGCATTAAAGCTCCAGCTACTGAAACTGGCAGTTTCAATGAATCATACAATTGGAATTTTGCCTGCTGATCAATTTCATTTTCACCAAAAATGGTAAAAGGGGCTCTTGTATTATTAAGCTGGTGCATTCTTACCTGAACGGGTTTAATTAAACCTTCAGCAACTTTTCCCCAAGTTCCGTTTCCTTCGTACTTTTCAGGATTTAGCAAAACATCTTTTGCTTCTGTTAGAATATATTCCTTTTTTTCTCTTTTTCTATATCTGTTTATCTGCCCTAAAGCGATATTTATTGAATTGTTCTTTGGAAAACCTAATTTAATCAGGTCTTTTCCAGTTAGTTTATTTCCCATTATTTATATCATTTCGTCTAAATATTGCTGATACAAAGTGTTTAGACTTTTATTTTTAATTGGGCTTGTCTCTTTTGGGTTTTCTTTTTGATAATAACTCCATTTCAGAGAACTGCCGTGTATTAATCTGTTTATTTTATTTCTTAAATTAAGATTAACTATGTAATTGTCAAGAATCTGAATTTCACTTTCCAAATCTGAATCGACCATTTTTGTATGCGTTATCATGTATGGGCTAACGCGAAGTACATAACGCCAAGGCTCATTAAACACATAATGAATTTTATATCGCTTGAAATTGCTGCACCAGCGTTCCCGCTTATAAAAATGTGCTTTTTCTTTTTCTGTCAATTCTAATTTTGGACTTTTCCATTCCCATTCAGAGAATTCTTTTACAGTTTGAATCTTTTCAACATATACGTTCCTTCTTTTTCTCTTTTTCTTTCTTTTAAAAGATTTTTCAGAAGAAAACTGCCATGTATTTATTTTTTCCAATAATGTTCTGTAAAATTCAGCTTCGCTAGATCTTGCTACATCTTCTCTCAGTACAAAACTGCGCTGCCATCCTTTTTGATAAGGATTTTCTAGCGGAATCAATGGTAAGTCTTTTCTTTTTTTCCAAAGTTCTTTTTCCCGTTTTCTTAACTGAATTAAATGTTTTTCAAAATCTTCCTTTGCTAATCTTTCTTTCCTTCTTCTACTTTTAAAACGAGTACATAAAGCATACTCATCTACCGTATAATTTTCCATTAAAAAAATTACAGTTCATTAAATTACAAGCCATAAAGGCTTAACATTTTATCCTTGAGGATAAATAATAAAATCGGTTTTCGGGAAAATTTGAAGTGTCTAGAATAAAAAAGCCCGAAACTAAATGTCTTCGGGCTTTTTTATATATCTAAAAATATATTTCTAAGATTGAAATAAGCCACGAAGAATAGCTGCACCAAATTCGTTTGGTGTAAAGCTTTGTGATGTCGATGTAAGTACAAACATTTTCTTCGTTTTTAAAAGGGTTATTATTTTTTTCGTGTGCAAATATTCAGAATTGTTTTTTGATTTTCCAAATTTATTTTAAAGAAAATTCTTCAAAAAATAAATTATTCCTTTTTTAGAACTCATTAAAACCACAGTATACACCTGAAAACTAAACCTATAGCCTTGATAGAAGCGGTATCCTTTTTCTTGCTTCTTTAGCAAGAAAAAGATACAAGCGGATAGCAGGAAATTGCTCCTAATTAAAATTTAAATGAAAAATTCAAATTTAATTTGTTTTCTCAGGGTGTATACTTTTTATTCGAAACAAGATTATGCTGAATTTCTTTTTACTTTTTAGGCATAAAAAAAGCCCTGATTTCTCAGGGCTTATATTTTGCAGGTGAATTAATTATTCAGAAACTTTGCTCTTTACAACTAATCTGAAACCTTCTCCATGAATGTTTAAGATTTCAACATCTTCGTCAGATTTTAGATACTTTCTAAGTTTAGCGATGTAAACATCCATACTTCTTGAAGTAAAGTAGTTGTCATCTCTCCAAATTTTAGTTAAAGCTAATTCTCTCGGCATTAAATCATTTTCATGAAGAATAAGCATTTTAAGCAATTCATTTTCTTTTGGAGATAATTTTATTGGCTCTTCATCCTGAAAAGTCAAGAATCTTAATTTTGAATTTAAGTGGAATTTACCAATGTTAAATTCAAATTGTACTTGTTCTGCTTTTGTATCAGCAGATTTTCTTTGAATGATTGCTTTAATTTTCATTAATAAAACCTCTGAATCAAAAGGTTTATTTAAATAATCATCAGCACCTGCTTTGTATCCTTTTAACACATCTTCTTTCATAGATTTTGCTGTTAAAAATATAATAGGCACTTCACTATTTTTTTCTCTAATTTCTTTAGCCAAAGTGTAACCATCTTTATAAGGCATCATTACATCAAGAATACATAAATCATACACATCTTTCTTGAATTTCTCGAAACCTTCCATACCGTTTTTAGCTAAAGTAACTTCAAAGTCATTTAACATTAGATAATCTTTAAGAACCGCCCCAAAATTTAGGTCATCTTCTACTAAAAGTATTCTTTTGTTAGTATTTTCCATATTTTAATTTATTAATGGTATTTTTATTATAAAGGTGCTACCTTTTCCTTTTTCGCTTTCAACATATACTTGTCCATTGTGATCCTCGACAATTCTTTTTACATAAGCAAGACCTAAACCGTGTCCTTTTACATTATGAAGGTCTCCTGTATGTTCTCTGTAAAATTTCTCAAATACTCGTTTTTGAGCTATCTTACTCATTCCTAATCCATGATCTCTTACTTTTATCAGGATCATATCTTTTACATTTTCTGTAAATATTTCAATTTCGGGAGTTCCCGGCGAATACTTTATAGCATTCTCTAAAATATTAACTAATACGTTTGTAAAATGCACTTCATTAATCAAACATGTTGTTCTTGCTGCATTATAGTGTTTTACCACCGTACCTTCTCTGTCTTCTAAAATTAAATTTACATGCTCGATTGCATCGTCAATAATATCAGTTACTACAGTTGGTTCTTTTGTAATATCAAGTTCTCTTTTTTCTAATTTAGAAATACGGAGTACATTTTCAACCTGGGCATGCATTCTTTTATTTTCATCCCTTATCATTTGAAGATATCGATAAACCTTTTCTTTATCTTCAATTACTTTAGGGCTCCTAATAGCATCTAACGCTAAGTTAATCGTTGCAATTGGTGTTTTAAACTCGTGCGTCATATTATTAATAAAATCGGTTTTGATTTCAGAAATATGTTTTTGACGCAGTAACTGATTTAATGCACTTGTATAAGCAACTATTATAATTAATGTAAATACTATCGATAAAATAGTAATACTTAATAACTCAGATAATAAAAATTTCTTTTTATTTGGGAAGGTAACTGATAATTCATATCGGCTGTTTCCTTCGTTATCAGTATATATCGGAATATTATATGTTGCTTCTTTGTCATAGTGAAATCCATCCGATTTAATTTTGGTTGGAACACCGCTGCTGTAAATTCCGTATTCGAATTTGGTTTTAACACCATATTCTTCTAATTCCTTTTTTAAAAGTTTATGCAGTTTATCTTTTGTAATTCGGCCTTCAATGGGGGTTAATGAAGCAATGTCTTTATACTGAATCTGCTGCTGAACTTTATTTAAAATATCTAAACTTCCGGATTTTTCAATTTTAAGATCCGGAATAATACTCTGACCTAAACTATTATTATCAATTCCGTTGTTATTATTATAAACTTCTGTTACTCTTTTAGAACTGAAATTTTTAAATCTTTCGCTGCTGAATTTTTTATTAAAAAGAGATCCGTCTATATCGTAATCTTCAGAGCTTAGAGTATTAGAATAAACAATTGTTTTATTTGTTTTTGTGTTTCTTTGTACATACAATACTTCAAGTAAGTCTTCCTTTTGTGGAATTTTACCGGTACTGTCTTTTATACGGTTGTATTTGTCGTAAAAACTGTATTCTTCTTGCTGCTCAAGTTTATCTGCAACATTTCCAATTACTTGTGTAACGTGGTATTTAAACTGTTCTTCATTATTTTTAAATGAAGAATTGAACCAAAATACCTGTACCAGAATTATCCCTATTAAGGACAAACTCATCAATAAAACAAGTATTCTAAAAAATAATTTATTCATCGAAACAAAATTAATATTTTAACAATATACTAAATAATACATTAACCAAATATTAACATTTAAGACTGTTTTTGTTTTATTTTCAAAATTTTAAGAATTTCACCAACTTCTTCTCGCGCAATTTTAAGATTACTGTTATTAATTACAAAATTGCTTAAAGAAATTCGTTTTTCGTCATTCCACTGCATTTTCATTCTGCTTAAAACCTGTTCTCTTGTAGAATTGTCGCGTTTCATTACTCTTTCAATTCTTATCTCTTCAGGCGCTGTAACGGTAACTATATAATCAAATTCTTTATACTTGCCGCTTTCAAACAAAATAGCTGCTTCATATACCACAAAATCCATTCCTTTATTTTGTAAAAGCCAGGATTGAAAATCTTTTTTTACGGCAGGATGAACAATTGCATTTAACTTTTCTAATTCTTCTTTATTGTTAAATACTATTTCGGCTAATTTTGACCGGTTTAAAACATTATTATCAAAGAGCGATTCTCCAAAAGAAGTTTTTATTTGATTTATAATTTCTGATGACTGCATTACCTTTTTAGCTTCATCATCAGCAATATAAACAGGAATTCCTTCTTCTTTAAAAAAACTGGCAATTGTTGTTTTACCGCTTCCTATTCCGCCGGTCAGGCCAATTATTTTTGTCATATTATATTTTAAAAAACATACGTGGAAAAGCTTCTTGTGGTTTTTTCTTTAATAAAATCACTTTTACAAAAGATTCCAAAAATCCTGTTCCGTAACCATAAAATTGTTTCCAGACAGCAATTACTGACAAATATCCAATTTTGATACTTTTATTCTGAACACTCGCTGTAAGAAAAATTATAACGAAATATACAAAATATAATTGTAATAAAATATCAATATTGAAAATTAACAATAAAAAAGCTAATAATAACCCCAGAATAAAAACAGTAGGAAAGAAAAAAGTGAGTTTATTATGTTCTGGATACCAGCTGTTTAAAATAGGTCTTGCAATACCAAATTTCTTTACCTGAATAGAGAATTTTTCCCAGTCAATTCTGCGTTTGTGATACACAAAAGCCTCAGAAAACAGCCTTGTTTCAAATCCTAAGTTCCATAAACGGATAGATAAATCCGGATCTTCGCCTGGGTGTATGTTTCCGAAACCTTTTGACGCTTCAAAAGCTTTTTTAGAAATTCCCATATTAAAGCTTCGGGGCTGAAATTTATTTATCTTCTCAGAACCGCCTCGAATTCCACCTGTTGTTAAGAAAGAAGTCATGGCAAAATTGATTGCTTTTTGAATGTTTGAAAAGCTTTTAAGAGCTTTATCAGGACCTCCAAAACAATCTACGTATTTTTCATCTAAAGCTTTACGGACTTCGGTTAAATAATTTGGAGGAATAATACAATCTGAATCAAAAATGATAAAATAATCACCTCTAGCTTTCTGCATCCCAAAATTTCTTGAATCACCCGGACCTGAATTTGGTTTAAAGTAATACGAAATATTCAATTTCCCTTGATACGTCATCACTACATCTTTACAAGGAATAGAAGAACCATCTTCAACAAGAACAATTTCAAAAGGTTCGTTGTAATCAGATTTTGTAAGGCTCTCTAAAAGTTCATCAACTTCATCTGGACGATTATACACTGGTATAATTAAAGAAAAAATCATAGCGGGAATGCGGTTTTAAGTGGTCTGTTTTAAACTTTATAAAATTTTAACAAAGATAAGTTATATTCATAAAAAAACCACCAACTTTTGGTTGATGGTTTCTTCTTGTTTTATATGTATTTTTATTTAATACTTTCGATATTAACTACTTCATTAGTATCTGCTTTGTAGTCTACTCCGGCGAATTCAAATCCGAATAAATTCAAGAAATCGTTTCTGTAGCCTGCTAAATCTCCAATAGATGGAAGTGTTTCTGTCGTAGCTTCTTTCCAAAGTGCAGCAACTTTTGCCTGAACGTCTTCGCGCATTTCCCAGTCGTCAATTCTAATTCTTCCTTTTTCATCAACAGGAACTTCAGAACCATTGTATAATCTGTCTTGGAATAAACGCTGAATCTGCTCGATACATCCTTCATGAATACCTTCTTCTTTCATGATTTTGTATAAAAGAGAAATATATAACGGAATAACCGGAATTGCAGAACTTGCTTGTGTAACCAAAGCTTTATTTACAGAAACATACGCTTTTCCTCCAAGAGATTTTAAAGTATCTGTAATTGTAAAAGCTGTAGCTTCTAAGTGATCTTTTGCACGGCCAATTGTACCTTTACGGTAAACCGCCTCAGTTAATTCTGGCCCAATGTATGAATAAGCGATTGTTGTTGCGCCTTCTGCTAATAAATTTTCATTTTTTAAAGCATCAATCCACATTGCCCAGTCTTCACCGCCCATTACAGCCACTGTATTTTCAATATCTTCTTCATTTGCCGGAGCAATAGAAACCTCAGATACGTTTCCTGTATGGAAATCAACTGTTTTATTTGTAAAAGTCTGTCCAATTGGTTTTAGAACTGAACGATGCGTAACTCCTGTATTAGGATTTGTACGTACTGGAGAAGCTAAACTGTAAATAACTAAATCTACCTGACCTAAATCAGCTTTGATTAAATCTAAAGTTTCTCTTTTAATTTCGTTTGAAAAAGCATCTCCGTTGATACTTTTTGCATATAAACCTGCTTTATGAGCTTCTTTTTCAAATGCAGCAGAATTATACCAACCTGGCGAAGCTGTTTTTCCTTCAACCGGCGGTTTTTCAAAAAACACTCCAATTGTAGCAGCATCTGATCCGAAAGCACTTGTAATTCTTGAAGCTAATCCGAAACCAGTAGAAGCACCAATAACTAATACTTTTTTTGCTCCTGCAATCGCACCTTTTGATTTGATATATTCAATTTGATTTTTAACATTTTGTTCGCATCCCGCCGGGTGGGCTGTCAAACAAATAAATCCTCTCATTCTAGGTTCTATGATCATACTTGTTTTATTTATTCGTTAATAAGCTATTTATTAGATAAATGAGGGCTTATTACCGTTTGTTTACTTATTTTTTCGATGACAAATATAAAGTATTTCTTTAGTTCAACAAGGCTTTAGCGTGATTTAAAGCCGAATCAGAAACGACTGCTCCGGATAACATTTGAGCAATTTCTATAACTCTTTCATCCTGAGACAACAGCTTCAATTCTGACTGTGTATCATCATCTATGGTTGCTTTTGAAACTTTGAAATGCGAATCGCCTTTTGCTGCAATTTGCGGTAAGTGTGTGATGGCAAAAATCTGCATTTTAGCACTCATCTCTTTCATAATCTCTCCCATTCTGATGGCAATTTCTCCAGAAACTCCTGTATCAATTTCATCAAAAATTAAAGTAGGCAGTTTTGAATATTGAGCTAAAATTGCTTTTACAGCCAGCATAATACGAGACATCTCTCCTCCTGATGCTACTTTTTTCAGCAAACCAAAATCAGTTCCTTTATTGGCCGAAAGCAAGAATTGTAATTCATCTTTTCCGTTTTGGAAATAGGTTTCAGATGGTATAAGTTCAATATTAAAACGAACGTTTGGCATTCCTAAGGTTTCTAAAATCGAAATTAACTGATTTGATAAAACCGGAATGGCATTTATTCTATTTTGATGAATTTTAGCGGCAAAAGCATCTAATTCAACCACTTTTTCTTCGATTGCTTTTGATAATGTTTCGATTTCTTCCTCGATATTATCTAATTCAAGAAGTGTGTTCCCTAAATCTGCCTGAATTTGAAGCAGCTCTTCTACAGATCCTGCGTGGTGTTTTTTCTGTAAATTGAAAATCAACTGCAGTTTTTGACTTACTAATTGTAATTGCTCTGGATCGTTTAGCAGTTTTTCTGAAGCATTTTGCAGTTCTTTTGAAACATCATCAAATTCTATTGATATACTGGTTATTCTATCAAATAAACTTTGATATTCAGTAGAAAATGGTGCGATTTTTTGTAATGCCGTTTTAATTTCATTTAGATTATGAAATACTCCAAACTGCTCTTCGTTTGCTATTACAAGCGATTTATCAATTGATTCTTTAATGATTTCGACATTATTCAGTTTTTCAAAATCAGCTTCTAATTCTGCCTGTTCTCCTGATTTTAATTTAGCCGAAACCAATTCATTTAATAAAAATGTATTGTACTCCTGCTCTTTTCCTGAATCACTTTGTTTTTTCAATAAAGCATTCAGTTTTGATTTTTCTGATTTATAACTTTTTAATAAATCCTGATAAGACAAGATAATATCGTTATTATTTGCAATAGCGTCAATTATCTTAAACTGAACTGTTTCGTCTGATAATTCCTGGGTTTGCTGCTGTGAATGGATATCGATTAAAAACAAGCTTAAATCCTGCAGTTCCTGAAGATTGACAGGACTGTCGTTTATAAAGGCACGAGATTTTCCTGAAGGCAGAATTTCACGTCTGATTATGGTTTCGTCTTCATAATCGAGGTCATTTGCTTCAAAAAACTCTTTTAAATTGTATTTTGAGATTTCAAACTGCGCTTCGATAACGCATTTTTCTTCTTTATTTTTTAACGAAGTAAGATCTGCTCTTTTTCCTAAAACAAGCCCGATTGCACCTAAAATAATAGATTTTCCCGCTCCTGTTTCACCTGTAATTATAGAAAATCCTTTTGAAAAATCGATAGAAAGTTTTTCAATCAGCGCATAATTTTTAATTGACAGTGAAGTAATCATAGAGGAAAAAATATAAAATAAAAGTGATACGAAGAAAGTAAAAAAAATTAAGTTTTTAAAACTTAATTTGAGACCATTTGGTTGAATTTAATGGAGAAACTCTATTTAAAACATCGGTAAGATCTGTAACCGGAATACTTGGCCCTCCTGAAAATATAGAAACTATTTCATCTGATTTGGCATCAAAAAATACTCTTGTTAAAAAAGCATTTGGTCTAACTGAATTTAATTTACCAATAAGCACAACAGAAGATTTTATTTTTTCTTTTGCTCCTTTTAGATCATCGCTCATGGTATCTAAACCTGTATGATACAAGAAGCTTGTTTGACGCAAATCTGCAAACATTGGAGAAAGCATATCGTTTATTAAATAATAACGATTCTGAAGTCCATCGGTTTGAGTCCATCCTTTAAAACCTCCCTGCTGCGCTACGTTTGCAATGTTTTGAGCCGTTTCAAAGTATTGATTTCCTGCTCCTGATTGAAAAGTATCAGCATCCATTCCTAAAATTACATAGCTGTAAAATGAAATTACAGATACTAAATTTGATTCGTAAACAGAAGGATTAAACAATAAAGGTTCGTACTCTGTGTATTTAAAATTAAAATCTTTATCGTTAAAATTAAAAACCGGAGATGAGTATGTTGAATTAAAAATTAATCGCGAGGATTGTATTTGTATTGTTCCCGAAAATTGATCTGAGCTGTAAGACGACAATGTAATATACATTGAACAGTTAATTCTTTCGTTTTGTTTTAACACAGTTCCTGTCCAGTCTGTTTTATTAACAAACTCAGATAAAGAAGTCTGCAGGGTTTTAAACACCTGCTGATTTGCATTAGGAAGTCTTTCTGTGTTTACAGTAACAGTACAATTTAGCTGCTGTGCCTGAGTTAAGCCAAAAGTCAAAAAAACTAAGAAAGTAAGTATCCTGTTCATACAAATAAAATATTATTTTTAATAGCATAAATAGTGTTCCTATTTTTTGCTTTTAGACTACATTTTAAACATTACAATTTTGAAAAATGTAAAATTACTTTATTCAAAATATCTTGAGCTACAAATTCTTTTGCCTTTAACTCCATTGGCTCAATTTTAAAATCTTTATCAATAAAAGTAACTTTATTGGTTTCTTTTTTAAAACCTGCGCCTTCATCCTGCAAAGAATTTAGAACTATCAAATCTAAGTTTTTTTTCTGAATTTTCAACTTAGCATTTTCAATTTCATTTTCAGTTTCTAAAGCAAAACCAACTAAAAATTGATTTTTTTTGATCGCTCCTAATGAAGATAAAATATCTTTTGTCTTTTCCAGATCAATAGAAAATTCAGCTGCATTTTTTTTAATTTTCTGCAAAGCGACTTCTTTCGGTCTGTAATCCGCAACTGCGGCGGCGGCGATTGCTGCATCAACGTCATTAAAATATTCATGACAAGCTTCATACATATCTTGCGCTGAAATTACATTTACAACTTTAATTGATGCATTCTTAGCTTTGTAATGTGTTGGTCCTGAAACCAAAACAACTTCTGCTCCAAGATTAGCCGCTTCATTAGCGATATCAAATCCCATTTTTCCTGAAGAATGATTTCCTATAAAACGTACGGGGTCTATCGCTTCGTATGTCGGACCTGCAGTAATTAGTATTTTTTTTCCTTTTAAAGGCAATTTACTCTCTAAATCAGCTTCTAGAAAAGCAATAATATTTTCTGGTTCTGCCATACGGCCTTCTCCTGACAAACCGCTGGCCAGCTCACCGCTTTCAGCCGGAATCATAATATTACCAAACTGTTTCAGGGTATTAAAACTAGAAATTGTAGAGGGATGTTTGTACATATCCAGATCCATTGCCGGAGCAAAATAGACTGGACATTTTGCTGATAAGTATGCAGCAATTAAAAGATTATCGCTGTTGCCTGTCGCCATTTTAGATAATGTATTTGCTGTTGCAGGTGCTATCAGCATCAAATCGGCCCAAAGACCTAATTCGACGTGATTATTCCATACAGCATCTTCATCATCCTGATTAAAGAAATTGGAATGTACCGGATTTTTTGACAGGGTAGATAATGTAAGCGGGGTTACAAAATCCTTAGAAGCAGGTGTCATTATCACTTGGACATGTGCACCTGCTTTTATAAAAAGTCGTACTAATGAGGCTGTTTTATACGCTGCAATTCCACCAGAAACTCCCAGTAAAATCTTTTTACCGTTTAAAACTGACATTATTACTATATATTATTTGTTTGAGTTTCTGTGGTAAGTTTTACCGTCTAACCATTCCTGAACTGCTAAAGCGTGAGGTTTTGGTAATTTTTCGTAAAATTTAGAAACTTCAATCTGCTCTTTATTTTCAAAAACTTCTTCAAGACTGTCATTATAAGTAGCAAACTCTTCTAATTTCTCAGTTAATTCTTTTTTAATTTCAGAATTAATCTGGTTTGCTCTTTTAGCCATAATGGTAATTGCCTCATACACATTTCCTGTTGGCTCTTCAATAACTGTTTTATTGTAAGTTATTGTGTTAACAGGAGCATTCGTCTTTTTTAAATCCATGACTTTATTTATTTAGTAAATTTTTGTAAATCTGTTTCAACTCTGGCATTCATTTGATCTGCCTTTTCTTTGTACTTAGTATCGCTTTTATATTTCATCAAATTAGCATATGCTGTCTGTGCTACATGTAAACGTTCTTCCATTTTTGATGGTACACTGTTTATAGCTAATTGGTATGCTGAATCATATTTATAAAACAAAGCGTCTTCTTTTAGAGGTGTTCCGGGAAAATCAGCAATAAAATTATCAAATGCAACTAAAGCTGATTTGTAATCTGAAATTGTGTTATATCCTTTAGCATTCTCGTATGCTTTTTTCTCTAATTTTCCGTTCAAAATCTTAACAGACTCATTTGCCTGAGCTAAATATTCTGAGTTTGGGTAATTATCAATAAAAGCCTGTAATTTATCTAAGGCTTTTACAGTATCTGCCTGATCTAAACTGTAAACAGGTGCTAATTTAGAGTAGCTGTAAGCTCCTAAAAATGCTGCTTCCTGTACTTTTTCGCTTCGCGGGTATCCAGAAACAAAACTTTCAAACTGATAACCTGCTAAATAATATTGTTTTGTCTTGTAATAAGACTGAGAAAACATATAAAAAAGCTTTTCCGCCTGAGGCTTACCTCTATAAGTAGGTGCGAGTTGTTCAAAAAGACGGATCGCCTTATTGTATTTTCCAGCATCATACATTTTTGTCGCTACTTCGAATTTTGCTGCGACATCTTCATTTTTTAGAGCTTTTTGATACTCACTACAAGAACAAAAAAGGGCAGCAACAATTAATAGAGATACTATTTTTTTCATTTTTTTACTTTTATTATGATTTCTTTAGACATTATGCCAAAGCAAAACCACACCGAAGTTTCGGTGGCAAATTTAGGTATTAATTTAGCGACTGCAAAATAATTTTTTAGTATATTAAAATACTAACACTTTAACAATTATTTAATGCTGTTTTTTACAAAGTCATTTATTCTTTCTGCTAAAGATTCATCTACAGAAACTAATGGAAGACGAACTGTGTTCTCCGTAATACCAAGTGCCTGAAACACTTGTTTGATTCCGGCCGGATTTCCCTGCTCGAAAATCATGTCGATACAGTCTGATAAAAAATATTGCGTTTTAAAAGCTTCAACTGCTTTTTTATTCAATCCTAAACGAATCATTTCTGAAAATTCTTTAGGATAACCTTGTCCAATTACAGAAATTACTCCTGCACCACCGGCTAAAACGATAGGCAGAGCGATCATATCGTCTCCAGAAATTACAAGAAAATCTTTTGGCGCATCTTTAATAATTTTTAAAGCCTGAGCCATATCTCCTGCTGCTTCTTTGATAGCTACAACATTATCAAAATCATTAGCTAAACGAATTACGGTTGAAGGCAGCATATTGCTGGCAGTTCTTCCCGGAACATTATATAAGATTACAGGAACCGGAGATGCCTCGGCGACAGCCTTAAAATGCTGATAGATTCCTTCTTGTGTAGGTTTATTATAGTATGGTGAAACTGAAAGTATGGCTTCAAAAGCAGAAAAATCTCGTGTTTTTAATTCCTCTACAATCTGCATGGTATTATTACCTCCAACTCCAAGAACTAAAGGCAGCCTTCCTTTATTAACATCAATTACGGTGTTAATAACCAACTCTTTCTCTTCTGCTGTAAGGGTTGCATTTTCTGCAGTTGTTCCCATAACAACAAGATACTCAACTCCTCCATCAATCGAAAAATTAACAACGCGCTGCAATGCTTCGATATCTACTGAAAAGTCTTTTTTAAATGGAGTTACAAGCGCAACACCCGTTCCTATTAATGATTGCATATTTTGATTTATAATTTTATTTTAAACTTTTTAAATATCTAAACAATTCTGAAATGAAAAGTTTATACTCTGCTGTTGTCGTTTCTATCATCCATCGATTTAGTTTTTTATCGACTGATGAAAATCCTACTTTAAATTTTGCTTTTGATTTGCTTGTGAGCATCATCAAAATAGGTGTTTCAACTTCATAATAACTAATCAAAAGATCAAATTCTGTATCTATAAATTCACTTAAAAATGCTTCGGTTACCTGCCCTCTCCAGTCTATATGTTTTCTGCCAAAAGTGGGTTTTGAATATATTTTTTTCTTTTTGAACTTACGTCTGTACGCGACAATTTTTATATTTTCTTCGGCAATTCCATTCGATATTAATTCTTTTATCAGTTCTTTTGAATAACGAAATTGTGTTTCATCTACCAATAAACCAACCGTTTGAATATTGCTGGTAAAGACTTCGTTTTTGACAATATTCAAGTTATTTTTTAATGATTTTTTTACAAAAAATTCCTTTATATAATTTAAAAACATAGTACTTTTACAAATTACAAAATTAATTATTTAAGCCGCATTTAAGATGGTAAAACTAAAAAAGTATAACCGATTTTTAAAACTTTTTGTTATATTCTTAACACTATTTTCAATAATCTCTTGCAGCAACAAGAACTATAATTTAACGAAAATAGAAGGAAAACAGATTCCGGTTACAAAAAAAGGTACCGAAACTCCTGAAATTGAAAAATTTATTAAGCCTTATCGTGATCATATTAATAAAGATCTGGACAGTGTTCTTGCCTACTGCCCTGAAAATTTAGATAAAAACTCGGGGAAATGGCAGACTACTATTGGCAACATGCTTGCTGATGCTTGTGTACAGCGTGGTGATATTATTTTTAAATCCAGAGAAAACAAAACCATTGATTTCTGCCTTTTAAATTTTGGAGGTATCAGAGCTGGTCTTCCAAAAGGAAATGTTACCAGCAGAAGTGCTTTTGAAATTATGCCGTTTGAAAATAATTTAGTTGTACTGGCATTAAAAGGTGAGCAAGTTCTTGAAATAACTTCTTATTTTATTAAAACACAAAAAGCACAGCCTTTATCTGGTATGACTTTTACTATTGCAAAAGATAAAACTGTTAAAAATATTTTGATACAAGGCAAACCTTTTGATGTAAACAAAACATATTATGTTGCTACGAATGATTATTTAGCAAATGGTGGTGACAATATGAGTTTTTTCGCAAAAAACACACAGAAATTTGATTTGAATTATAAACTTCGAAATGTGCTGATTGATTATTTTAAACAAGTTAAGACAATCCCGGTATCAAAAGATATTAGAATTACAGAAGAATAAAGAAATCAAATTAAGAAAAAATAAAAAGCGCTTACGCAAAAAATATACAAGATGAAAAGAAGAGAATTTATCGAAAAAACAGCTGCAAGTACTGCCTTATTAAGTTTAGGATTGTCTTTGAGCAGTTTTGAAACTAACGATATTAAACACTTAACTGTTCTTCATACTAACGATGTTCACAGTCATATTGATCCTTTTCCGGCTGATGATCCTCGTAATCCAAACAAAGGCGGTGTTTCTCGCCGTGCAGCACTTATTGAAACTATTCGTCAGGAAAACCCAAATGTGCTTTTATTAGATGCAGGAGATATTTTTCAGGGAACTCCGTATTTTAATTATTACGGCGGTGAACTTGAGTTCAAACTGATGAGCATGATGAAATATGATGCTTCGACAATTGGAAATCATGATTTTGATAATGGTCTTGATGGTTTGTATGCTCAAATGCCTCATGCGACTTTTGAATTTATAAATTCTAATTACGATTTTAAAAATACGGTTATGAACGGCCTTGTTAAACCGTATAAAATCTTTAATAAAAACGGAATTAAGGTTGGTGTTTTTGGTGTAGGAATTGAACTTCAGGGTTTAGTTGACAAACAATTATATAAGGAAACTGTTTATAATGATCCTGTTGAAATTGCTCAGGATATGACGCAATTATTAAAGAAAGAAGAAAAATGTGATTTGGTTATCTGCCTTTCGCACCTTGGATATAAATATAAAGATGAAGAAAATAAGATTTCAGATTTAAAATTTGCTGAACTTACACAGGATATTGATTTGATTATTGGCGGCCACACGCATACTTTTCTTGACAAACCTACAATTGTAAAAAATAAAGCAGGACAAGAGGTACTGGTAAATCAGGTTGGATGTTACGGAATTAATTTAGGCCGTATCGATTTTTATTTTGATAAAGATAAAGCACACAGCAACCAAGCCAGATCAATTGTTGTATAAGGCTCTTCGTTTCTTTTTAGTTTTTTCAAGAAAATATTCTACCATAAAATAATAAGCTAGAATTTGTGTTACATCACGAATTAAAACCAGTACAACTGAATAGGAAAAGTATTGATTGAAGATGTAAAATATATCCGAAAATATATAACTTACTGCCATTAGGGACATTAACAATGTAATAAATGTCCCTTTGGTAATGTAGCTTACAAATGAAAAATAGCTTATTAAGCTTAGCACAATTCCGTATAATATATAAATTATATTGAAATTCTGCATATTATCAAATTTCATACTGAGTACAGAAATAAGCAGATAAACAATAAATACGACTACTATTGAAATTGGCAGTATGTCTTTTTTTACGAGTTTTATTCTTTCGTGTTCTCTGATAAAAAGGAGCAGGATTAATGAATATACAATAAGAAAGCTTATTACACCGCCAATCTCTGAAACCTCAACATCCATCAAATCAAAAACCTGCCCAATAAAGCAAAACAGGAATATTAAACCTTCTGTCTTCTTTATTTTAAATTCATTACTGATAAAAAAATAAATAAAAATAGCGGGTAATACTATTGCTTTGGCATAGATAGCCATGAAGTCCTGTTTAGTACAATCAAATATGATTGTAAACAGTAATGACAAGAAAAATAAAATCAACGAGGGCTTATTCGCTTTCATTAAGTTTGGTTATAAATTCGTCTTCAGATAGTATAGGAATATTTAATTTTGTTGCTTTTTCTAATTTAGCTGGTCCCATATTATCTCCTGCTACCACAAAGTCGGTTTTTGCAGAAATTGAACTTCCTACTTTTCCTCCGTTGTCTTCGATTGCTTTCTTTAATTCATCTCTTGAAAATTGGCTGAAAACTCCTGAAACTACAAAAGTTTTTCCAATAAATTTCTCGGTAGCATTTGGGTTGACTCTTTCTACGGTTTCAAACTGAATACCGTATTTTTTTAATCGTTCGATTATGATTTTATTTTCTTCGTTTTCGAAAAATTCGATAACGCTTCTGGCAATTCTTTCTCCAATTTCATCAACCAGAATTAAATCCATTAATGAAGCCTGGCTTAAAGCGTCTATGTTTTTATAATGTTTGGCTAGCTTTTTGGCTACGGTTTCTCCAACAAAACGAATTCCAAGCGCAAAAAGAACGCTTTCAAATGGAATTTCTTTTGATTTTTCTACACCGTTTACCAAATTTTCAGCAGATTTTTGTGCCATTCTTTCTAAATGAAGAATATCTTCTACTTTTAATTCATATAAATCTGCATAGTTGTGAACTAAGCCGTTTTTGAATAATAAAGCAACGGTTTCTCCTCCGAGTCCTTCAATATCCATTGCTTTTCTTGAAATATAATGCTGGATTCTTCCGATAATCTGCGGCGGGCATCCATAAAAATTCGGGCAGTAATGGTTGGCTTCTCCAGCATTTCGAACTAATTCAGTCTCACACTCAGGACAATGTGTTATGTATTGTGTAACTTCTGAATTTTCAGGACGTTTTTCCAGATCTACGGCAATAATTTTAGGAATAATTTCTCCGCCTTTTTCAACAAAAACGGTATCATTTATTCTAATGTCTAATTTTTCAATTTGATCTGCATTGTGAAGTGAAGCTCTTTTTACAATAGTTCCTGCCAGCTGCACAGGTTCTAGATTGGCAACTGGAGTAATAGCTCCTGTACGCCCAACCTGATACGATATTGATTTTAATTTTGTTGAAGCCTGTTCTGATTTGAATTTGTAGGCAATGGCCCAGCGTGGTGATTTTGCCGTGTATCCAAGTTCTTCCTGAGAATGAATGCTGTTTACTTTTATAACAACACCGTCTGTCTCATAAGGTAATTTATGGCGGTGAACATCCCAATAGTCAATAAAATCAAAAACTTCCTGCATACTGTTTACCAGTTTGGCTTCATTTGGCACTTTGAATCCCCATTTTCTGGCCGATTCTAATCCTTCAAATTGAGTTTTAAAAGGAAGATTATTTCCTGCAACAGTATATAAAAGACATTCAAGAGGACGTTTCGCCACTTCTGCACTGTCTTGTAATTTTAAACTTCCGGAAGCTGTATTTCTTGGGTTTGAATATGGGGTTTCTCCAATTTCGATTAGTTCCTGATTCATTTTTTCGAAACCGGCAAAAGGAAGGATTATTTCTCCTCGTATATCAAATCTTTCTGGATAATCTCCTTTTAATTTTAACGGAATAGATTTGATGGTTTTAATATTATTGGTAACCTCATCTCCTTGAAAACCATCGCCGCGTGTAAGCGCCTGAACTAATTTTCCATTTTGGTATGAAATGCTGATTGAGGCTCCATCGTATTTTAATTCGCAGGTATATTGTAAATTAACGTTACCTAATACACGCTGAATTCTGTTTTCCCAATCTATTAGATCTTCTTTAGAATAGGAATTATCAAGCGAATACATTCTGTATTGGTGCGCTATGGTTTTGAAGTTTTTTGTTACTGATCCGCCGACTCTTTGTGTTGGTGAATCTTCGTCAAAAAATTCAGGATGTTTGTTTTCTAAATCCTGCAGTTCTTTTAATTTGATATCAAAATCGTAATCAGAAATTGTGGCGTTATCCAGCACATAGTAATTGTAATTGTGCTGATTAAGTTCTTCTCTTAATGTTTGAATGGTTTCCTGAATATTCATATAATATTAAAATAATGCTGATTTGATTTGAAAGTAATTTGAATATCAAAATTAGGATTATTTTAATTCAAAAACATTAAAATTTGAAAGTTTTATAAAATCAAAAATCAGGCTGCAAAATATGCGGCCTGATTTTCTCCTTGTCCATTATTCTTAAAAAAGAATTTAAAAAAACCAACTTCCAAATGGTTTCTACGTTCTATACTTTTATACTGATAATCAAATTATTAGAGTGCAAATATAGTACTATTTTTGAATAATGATAAAGTCAGAGCGTCTGTTTAATAAATGTTCTTCTTCAGTACATTTCACTCCGTTTTTACATTTATTGATTAATCGGCTTTCACCGTAACCAATGGCACTTTCAATTCTTGAAGCATCAATGCCTTGTGAGAGAATATAATCTCTTGTTGACTTGGCTCTGTTGTCTGAAAGTTTTAAGTTATAGGAATCTTTTCCACGAGAATCTGTATGTGATTCTATTTTAATTTTAATGTTTGGAAATTTCTGCATGATGAAAACAACTTTGGTCAATTCTTCAATAGCTTTTGGCGTAATATCGTATTTGTCATAATCAAAATAAATAGGCTGAACATCTACCATTTCTACGCCTCTCTTTTTAACTACCAAATCGTCGTAGTTGCTTAGTTCGAAGTTGACATCTTTTATTTCGCCTTCGTTTTCTTTTGTTGTTTCTACTGTTTTTTCTTCGCTGCTATAATTTGGCTTTGCCGCAATCATATTTACAACTTTATTACATGGAACAACAATTGCATATTTTCCTTCGTAATTGGTTTTTGTTTCTCCAAGCACTTCTTTAAAAGAGTTGTAAGCCATAATGGTAACATCTGTTAAAGGAAGTTTCGTTTTTCTGTCAACTGCAATCCCTGAAATACTTTGGTTGCAAACGGGTTTACCTTTTACAAATGAATAAATATCATCATCCCCTTTTCCTCCTGCTCTATTTGATGAAACATAACCATAAGTATCTGCTTTATCAACAACATAAGTAAAATCATCTTTGTTACTGTTTATTGGTGCGCCAAGATTTCTAGGGGTTGTAAAATTTCCATCGGCTAAAAATTTGCTTTCGTAAACATCTAAATCACCTAAACCATAATGTCCGTCTGAAGAAAAATACAGCATTCCGTTTCTGTAATAAGGAAAAACCTCATTTCCCATTGTATTGATATTTGGTCCTAAATTTAATGGAGAACTCATTGTTCCATCGGCAGCAATTTTTACCACATACAAATCGGTTTCACCAAAACCTCCCGGCATATCTGATGCAAAGAAGAGCCATTGTCCGTCTTCGCTTAAACAAGGATGTCCAACTGAGTAATCGTCATTGTCAAAGAAAACATTTTGAGGATTTTCTAACTTATTATCTACAATTGTGCCTTTTACAATTTGAAAATTGTTGACTTTATCTCCATCGACTACCAATTTATTTTTCTTTACAATGTTTGTCGAATAATAAATGGTTTTCCCGCTTGGATCGAAACTTGCCGTAGCTTCGTGATATTTGCTCATGACATTTGGAAGAAAAAGTTTTTCATTAAACAAACTTCCATCAGCCGGATTTCTTTCTGAAACATATAAATTCAAAAAAGGCTGATTGTTCCATGTATAGAGTTTTTCACTAAATTTAGTAGTATCTCTTGCTGATGTAAAAACGATTTTATCTCCAAAAAATGTTGCTCCAAAATCAGATTTACTGGTATTAATATCCAGATTTTTAATCTGATAAAGCGATTTTGATTTTGCTAAACTGTCCAGCTGTTTCTTTTGGACAACATAACGGTTGATCTCTTTTTTATCGCCTTTTTTATCGAGATATTCTTTTGTAACTCTATCAGCTTCATCATAATCCATAACTGCTTTCATAGATTGAATATAACGCAGATAGTAAATATCGGTTAAATTATTCCCCTGAACTTCGTATAGTTTTTTATACCATTTAAGTGCATTTCGTGCATCTGAAATAAAGTAATACGAATCGGCAGCATTTTTTAAGGTTTGAGCCGTAGGATTTTTGATGTTCTGCAAAATTTCTTCATAGGCTTTTGAAGCATCGGCATATGAATAATTTCTAAACAAGGCATCGGCTTGTTTTAAATTAGTCTTTTGAGCAAAACTAAACGTAATGCTCAAGACTAAACTCAGGATATATAATTTTTTCATATGTTTTGTTTTTAGAAGAATCGAGGAGACTTGATTTTGCTTTGATTTTTGTTAAGCGAATAACGCAGGATGAACTCATGTGTTCCATCGTTGTATTTATTCAATCCGCCTACTGTGTAATCAAAAGCATATCCGAGATAAAAACTTGGTGATATTTGAAAACCTGCCAAAATACTGATCGAATCATCTGTTCTGTATGATCCTCCAATAACAAACTTTTCATTAATCATAAAGTTCGCCGATACGTCAGCAGTAAGCGGTGCCCCATTTACTGCTTTTACTAAAAATGCTGGTTTGAACTTTAAATTTGGATTCAAATCAAAAACATAACCTCCCATTAAATAATAATGTAAACGATCATAATCTATAGATTCCTGAACATCATCATAATAGTTATTTTCTATAAAGCTTGGAATTGAGAATCCTAAATACCATTTTTCTGTATAATAGTAAACCCCTGCTCCAACTGCTAATTTCATCTGATTGTCGATATTTTGATTCAAAAGAACGTCTGTATTATCATAATATTTTCCTTTAGACCAATCGATGTTCAGCATTCTCATACCAGCTTTAAGACCAAATGCTAATCTTTTTTCATAACCCAGAGGCAATGAATAAGAGAAGTTTCCGTCAAGGTATAATTCGTTTGAAGGACCAATTTTGTCATTGACAACGCTTAATCCTAAACCCACTTTTTCGTTTCGAAGCGGGCCATGAATAGAGAATGACTGTGTTTCTGGAGCTCCTGAAATTCCCACCCATTGTGAACGGTGCAAAAGTGTGGCTTCTAATGTACCGGTAGACCCGGCATAAGCCGGATTTACCGCCATTGTGTTATACATATATTGTGTATACTCGGGATCTTGCTGTGCACTGGCACATATTGTAATAAAAGAACATATTAAAATGAAATACGTTTCTAATGGTTTTATATATAGTTTCATAACGATACTTATTTAGTTTAATTAATTAGATGATTAATTGAAATGCTTATCTCATAATTGATAACCATCCTTTTTTAACCGTTCCATCTCCAATGGTAATCACATAAAAATAAGTACCTGTTGGCAGCATATCTCCTCTATTTACAACTCCGGATACATTTGCTGTTCCGTCCCAGTCGTTTTCATAATGTTGTTTGCTGTAAACTAATGCACCATATCTATTAAATACTTTCAATTCATTGTTTGGATATGATTCGATACAATCAATTCTAAACAGATCATTTGCGCCGTCATTGTTTGGTGTAAACTCGTTGTAAACTGTTAAACAGATTGGCTCTACTGAAGCTGAAGCTGAATTGTTTGCCGCATCAACATCTAAAGGAGTTGAAATTTCTATAGCAGCAACATTTAGATAATTTCCGCTTGGCAATACTTCTGCAACTATTGTAAGAACCAGACTCTGACCTGAGGCTAAAGCAGGTATTGTCCAAAGCTGTGTTGCAGGATCGTATGTACCGCCTGTTGTATTAAAGCTTACTAAATCGTATCCGCTTGGCAGTATTTCACTAACTATTGTGTTTATGAAACTTCCCTCGCCTACATTATTTACTGTTATAGTAAACGTTACATGTTCTCCAAAATTAGGAGTCGGGTTATCTACTACATTGGTAATTGTGATATCAGAACAAGTTGCCACATTTACATTTAGGAATTTCGTTGTGTTTTCGTTACAGTTGTTGATGTAAGAAACCTCTACTCTTCCCGGACCAATATCTGACCATGAAACTGTTACAGTTCCGTCTGCATTTCCTCCACCTGAAAGAATAGTTCCGTTTGTAATTGTCCACACATAATCTGATTTTCCATTTGCAATTGAATACGTTACACCTTTGAAAACACATGGAGTATCATCATTAGTTGTAAGCTGCACTAAAGCATCATTTTCAAAGTTTACTGTAATACCTAATCTTCCGGCACTTTCGCAGCCATTAGTTGTATTACTTAATAAAGCTGCATAATATGTAGCTGCTGTAAGTGCTGTATTTGGTGCCAATGGTGTTCCTCCTGTCGCTGTTGCGTAGAAAACTACATTTGGTTCGTTTACCAAAATACTTGCAATTGTTGGAAGTGCTGATAAGCAGAATGTTTGTGTTGTTTTAGGCGTTGTAACAGTACCCGGAGTATTTACAGTAACGGCAACGGCTAATCTCACTGGATTCTCACAATTTATTGTGCTTGCAACTGCACCGTAATAAGTTCCTGTTGCTAAAGCTGTTGTTGATGGAATCGCTGTTCCGCCTGTTGCTGTGCTGTACCAGATTACATTTGCTTCATTTACCTGAATACTGGCAATTGTTGGTGTATTCAAAGTACAGAAATCTTGTGTTGTATCAGTTGTTGTTGGTGTTGGACTTGGATTTGATACTGTAACTGTTACTACCAGACGAGTTGAGCTTTCGCATCCCGTTATCGGATCTACAATATTTCCGTAATAAAGACCTGATACTAAAGGTGTGTTTGCTGGAATTGCTGTTCCGCCTGCAGCACTGCTGAACCAGGTTACGCCGCTTTCATTTACCTGAATATTAGCAACTGTTGGTACTGCTGTTGAACAGAAAGTTTGAGAAGCATTGTTTGTTGTTGGATTAATTGTATTTCCAACAGTAACCGCGATTGGTAATCTCACGCTGCTTGAACATCCTGTTGCTGGATCTAATATTGCGCCATAATAAGTACCGCTTGCTAATACTGTTGTAGAAGCAATTGGTGTTCCTCCTGTTGGAGTGCTGAACCAAATTACATTAGCTTCGTTTACCTGAATACTAGCAACAGTTGGTGTAGTTCCAGAACAGAAAGTTTGAGAAGCATTACTAGTTGTTGGCGTAACCGGATCTGTTACGTTAACTGATACTGATAATCTTGTGTTACTTTCACAGCCTGTAGCCGGATCACTGATCGCTGCATAATAGGTACCGCTTGTTAAAGCTGTTGTCGATGGAATCGCTGTTCCGCCTGTTAATGCTGTGTACCAAACAATGTTAGCTTCATTAAACTGAACACTGGCAAAAGTTGGTGCATTTACCAAACAGAAGTTTTGTGTTCCTGCTGTTACTAATGTTGGTGTGCCAGGATCGCTTACATTAATTGTTACCGCTAATCTTACTGCGCTTTCACATCCTGTTGCCGGATCGCTGATAGCTGCGTAGTATGTACCGCTTGTTAAAGCTGTTGTCGATGGAATCGCTGTTCCGCCTGTTAATGCTGTGTACCAAACAATATTGGTTTCATTAAACTGAACACTGGCAAAAGTCGGTGCATTTACCAAACAGAAGTTTTGTGTTCCTGCTGTTACTAATGTTGGTGTACCCGGATCGCTTACATTGATTGTTACAGCTAATCTTACTGCACTTTCACAGCCTTTTGCCGGATCGCTGATAGCTGCGTAGTATGTACCGCTTGTTAAAGCTGTTGTCGATGGAATCGCTGTTCCGCCTGTTAATGCTGTGTACCAAACAATGTTAGCTTCATTAAACTGAACACTGGCAAAAGTTGGTGCATTTACCAAACAGAAGTTTTGTGTTCCTGCTGTTACTAATGTTGGTGTGCCAGGATCGCTTACATTAATTGTTACCGCTAATCTTACTGCGCTTTCACATCCTGTTGCCGGATCGCTGATTGCTGCGTAGTATGTTCCGCTTGTTAAAGCTGTTGTTGATGGAATCGCTGTTCCGCCTGTTAATGCTGTGTACCAAACAATATTAGCTTCATTAAACTGAACACTGGCAAAAGTTGGTGTATTTACCAAACAGAAGTTTTGTGTTCCTGCTGTTACTAATGTTGGTGTACCAGGATCGCTTACATTGATTGTTACTGCTAATCTTACTGCACTTTCACAGCCTGTTGTTGGATCGCTGATAGCTGCGTAGTATGTACCGCTTGTTAAAGCTGTTGTCGATGGAATCGCTGTTCCGCCTGTTAATGCTGTGTACCAAACAATATTGGCTTCATTAAACTGAACACTGGCAAAAGTTGGTGCATTTACCAAACAGAAGTTTTGAGTGCCTGCTGTTACTAATGTTGGTGTTCCCGGATCGCTTACATTGATTGTTACAGCTAATCTTACTGCGCTTTCACAGCCTGTTGCCGGATCGCTGATCGCTGCGTAGTATGTTCCGCTTGTTAAAGCTGTTGTTGATGGAATCGCTGTTCCGCCTGTTAATGCTGTGTACCAAACAATATTAGCTTCATTAAACTGAACACTGGCAAAAGTCGGTGCATTTACCAAACAGAAGTTTTGTGTTCCTGCTGTTACTAATGTTGGTGTGCCAGGATCATTAACATTGATCGTTACTGCTAATCTTACTGCGCTTTCACAGCCTGTTGCCGGATCGCTGATTGCTGCGTAATATGTACCGCTTGTTAAAGCTGTTGTTGATGGAATTGCAGTTCCGCCTGTTAATGCTGTATACCAGACAATATTGGCTTCATTAAACTGAACACTTGCAAAAGTTGGTGCATTTACCAAACAGAAGTTTTGTGTTCCTGCCGTTACTAATGTTGGTGTGCCAGGATCGCTTACATTGATCGTTACAGCTAATCTTACTGCGCTTTCACAGCCTGTTGCCGGATCGCTGATTGCTGCGTAGTATGTACCGCTTGTTAAAGCTGTTGTTGATGGAATCGCTGTTCCGCCTGTTAATGCTGTGTACCAGACAATATTGGCTTCATTAAATTGAACACTCGCAAAAGTCGGTGCATTTACCAAACAGAAGTTTTGTGTTCCTGCTGTTACTAATGTTGGTGTGCCAGGATCACTTACATTGATCGTTACCGCTAATCTTACTGCACTTTCACAGCCTGTTGTTGGATCACTGATAGCAGCGTAATATGTACCGCTTGTTAAAGCTGTTGTTGATGGAATCGCTGTTCCGCCTGTTAATGCTGTATACCAAACAATGTTTGCTTCATTAAACTGAACACTCGCAAAAGTTGGTGCATTTACCAAACAGAAGTTTTGTGTTCCTGCTGTTACTAATGTTGGTGTGCCAGGATCACTTACATTGATTGTTACCGCTAATCTTACTGCACTTTCACAGCCTGATGTCGGATCGCTGATTGCAGCATAATATGTACCGCTTGTTAAAGCTGTTGTTGATGGAATCGCTGTTCCGCCTGTTAATGCTGTATACCAAACAATGTTTGCTTCATTAAACTGAACACTCGCAAAAGTTGGTGCATTTACCAAACAGAAGTTTTGTGTTCCTGCTGTTACTAATGTTGGTGTGCCAGGATCACTTACATTGATTGTTACCGCTAATCTTACTGCGCTTTCACAGCCTGTTGTCGGATCACTGATAGCAGCATAATATGTACCGCTTGTTAAAGCTGTTGTTGATGGAATTGCAGTTCCGCCTGTTAATGCTGTATACCAGACAATATTGGTTTCATTAAACTGAACACTGGCAAAAGTTGGTGAATTTACCAAACAGAAGTTTTGTGTTCCTGCTGTTACTAATGTTGGTGTGCCAGGATCATTAACATTGATCGTTACTGCTAATCTTACTGCGCTTTCACAGCCTGTTGTCGGATCACTGATAGCAGCATAATATGTACCGCTTGTTAAAGCTGTTGTTGATGGAATCGCTGTTCCGCCTGTTAATGCTGTGTACCAAACAATATTGGTTTCATTAAACTGAACACTGGCAAAAGTTGGTGAATTTACCAAACAGAAGTTTTGTGTTCCTGCTGTTACTAATGTTGGTATTCCCGGATCATTAACATTTACTGTTACAGCTAATCTTGTTGAACTTTCACATAAAGTAACAGGATCAATATGACCTACATAATAAACTCCAGTTGTTAAGGCATCTGTTAAAGCAATTGGAGTTCCTCCAGTTGCAGCAGTATACCATGCAATATTAGACTCATTTAGTAAAATACTCGCAAAAGTTGGTGCATTTACCAAACAGAAGTTTTGATCTCCTGGATTTGTTAATGTTGGTGTACTTGGATCACTAATAATGATTACTGCATCTTGCAATGTTCCTGCTAGATTTTCACAAGTATTAGCACTTGCAACAGCAGCATAATATGTTATTGGGCTTACTGCTTTTGTTAAACCTACTGCAGTTAAAACACCAGTAACCGGATCAGTTGTATAAGTAACGCCGGCTATAACTGCACCATTGGTTATTGGCTGTGTTTTAGCTGCATCCAAATACCAGGTAAATACCGGATTTGTTAATGTTGGTGCAGTTGGAGTTAATGAAGCAGGTACATCGTGACAAACTGTTATATCATCAACTACTATATCATTTGCAATTGAAGGAGGCAGAATTGTAAACGTAATTTGTTTTCTATCTGCTGCAGCTGTTTCACAAAATTGATCTGAACTAACTCCTACATAATAGGTATAAGTTCCCGGAGCTAATCCGTTTACGATTAATTGTGCAGTTGTTTCTCCCGGAATTAACTGACTTGTAGTTCCGTTAAAGCTATACCAATAATAAACTGGATTAGTTACAACTGGTGTTCCGCTTAAACTTGTCGCTAAAGTCACTGTTCCTGAAGGAGAACAAATTGACGTTGTAGTTCCTCCGTTTAAAGTAATATCTGTTAAAGCATTTACCGGAGCAGAAGCTTTTACTTCAACAGTAACTTCACCTCTTGTAAAGGCTTCACAGCCATAACGTACCGGCTGTACATAATATTTGTAAATTCCTGCTGTTAAATTGGCTGGAACTGTAAAACTTGGTCCTGTTGCAACCGAAGCTCCTCCAGTTGGCGAATCGTACCAAATATAAGTTGAACAGGCTTCTTCGGGTATTTGAAGTGTTATCGTTGAACCCGGACAGACTATTATTTTATTTTGAGGGTCAGCTCCTACAACTGTTGTATTAGCTACTCTTTCTACGGTATGTACTCGTAAGAAATCTAAAACTCCTGCAACTCCTCCAAAACGAATTCTTACTCTGTCATAAGATTCTGTTGGTGAAGAAACCAAAACCATTGCCATTGTATTTCCCGGCAATAATCTTAAACTTAATAATGTACTAGTATTTTGAATTGGTGCTCCAACTGGAACACTTCCTAAATAACGCTGAATTGAAAATCCAGTCAATAAGTTAACATCTAAAAGTGTTCCTGGTTTTGAAACAACAATTCTTAATGTATCGCTTACAACTGAAGGTGTTTTAAATTCTACAGTTAAATCTGATGCAGCAGCTACTCCAATTGTACTATACATTGTAGCAAAAGTGGTAATATCATTGTCAGCAATATTCCATGCATCACTTACCCCTACAGTTGCTGTAACTGCCCCAACTGGAAGTCCCATATCTGTTGCTCCATAGAAAATATCACGAATATCTCCCGGAGTACATGCTACAGATGGAACTGATGTATTATAATGAGCATCGAATACTTTTGTATTTTGAGCAACACTTAAAACAGAAGCCGACTGAATACGAATTCCGTCATAAGCTTGTGGCCCAGATGCATCTGAAGGAACAAAAGTGAACTCATAAGTATTATCTCCTGAAATTAAGTTCAATAAAGATCCTGATACTGACTGCATTGCTCCAATATCAACACCTCCAATAGTTCCAATTACTGATAAATTTTGACCAACAGCCAATAAGCTGTATTCAGATCCTAATTTAATCGTTACCGGTGTTCCTTTAGTAATAACACTTGGCCAGGTTAAATTCTGCCATGTTGTACCTACTCCTAAAAGTCCTAAACCTGTAGTAATTGTAGAATAAGTCTGTGGGTTTCCGTCAACTGCACTTCCTCCATTAGTAACATTTCCAGTAACTATTGAACCAGATGTCTGTGCCGTTGCATAAACTCTTTCTGTTAATGATTTACAACTGCTAAGGTTTATAACGTTAATTATTTTTGTTGCAGTTGCTGTACAAGTTCCGTCATTAGCGACTGCAGTATAAGTATAAACTCCCGGTGTATTTAATGCACCTGTTGATGTTCCTGGCAAAGCATTTCCCTGCGGATCAAACCAAGTGATTGGCGCTGTAGAAGTTGCTTGTAAAGTAACATTTGTACCTACATTTACAGATTCCTGTGGATTCGTTACCACTATACTTGGTAAAGCATTGATCGTTACTGCTACAGTTTGTCTAACAGAAGGACAAGTATCACCAGTAAGCTGGGCTTCGATTGAATAATTCCCGCCTACAGTAATATTTGAAGCAGCATCTGAAGTAATTACATTATTTGAAGGATCATAGAAAGTATAAGTAGTATTTCCTGTTGAATCAAAGTTAGTAATTGCGTTTCTTAAATTAGCACTTCCACAACCTGTCAAAGCAGCATTAACTGTCAAAGTAGTTGTTGAAGGTAAATTTACTGTAACTTCTTTTAATGAACCGTTTACATTTTCACAAGTACCTCCATTTAAAATAGAAACAAAATAATTGGTTCCAGAAGCAGTTACACCAGTTAATGAAAGTGCGCCCGTAGAAGCATCTATTGCAAATGTTACACCGCCAATTACGCTTCCGTTGACAATTTGAGTTGTTTTATTTTGATCTGTATAATATCTAAACTCTGCTCCTGCAATAGTTGTTGTTGGAGCTATAACAGCTTGTCCTGTACAAGTAGCTTCAACTGGTGTTGCAACTACAACATCGGCATCTGTAGGAATTAGCAATACAGTTACTGTAACTCCCTGACGTAAGCTATTCTCGCAAGTACTGCCTCGTGTTCCTTGTAAATAAAAAGTTGTAGTAGAAGTTAATGCAGCAGTTGGATTAACTGCAACAATATTTCCTCCTGTTGGAGCATCATACCAGGTAAAAGTTTCTGTTCCTGTAGAAGATGCTGTTAAAGAAGCTGTCTGACCAGAACAAATTGGATTTGCAGCACCCGTTACAGTTGCATTTGGAAATCTGTATGCCGCCTGATAAATGTATAAATTGCTTAATACTGTAGCCAGACCTCCTAATCTTACTTCAATTCGATCAAATGCAGCTGCTGTAGTAAAGCTTGCTTTAAATTTATTTCCTGACAACAATTGGATATTTAATAAATTGTTATTGACAGAAATTCTATCGTTGTTATAAGTTGCTCCGTTATAAGTTGCCAAAGTAATATTAGATAAAAGACTGATATCTAAAAGACCTCCTGGAACTTCTAATTCCACATCAATAATATCTCCTGCCTGACCCGGATTAGCAAAAATCAATTGCTGCTGAATGAATCCGCCTACTCCAAGCGGTACAGAAAGATGTGCATACGAATTAATATTACCATCTACAGAATCATTTGGAGTAAGAGCTGTACATAAACCACATAATACACCATCTGTAGATGTTGCCTGTGTACCAGCTTGCAAACAAGTACTTGTATTAGCTATAACAATAACATTAATTACACCTCTTGTTAAATTAGTACAATCAGTACCCACATTAACTGCTTCAACATAATACGTTTTATTAGCAGTTAAAGCCGGGCTAGGTGTAAAAGTTGTTGTATCAAATGCAACAGAAGCACCACCAGTTGGAACATCGTACCAATTGTATCTAACACCCGCCACCGGATTCTGAACAGCCAAAGTAATAGTTTGTCCAGATTGTATAATTACATCTGTTGACGCAAAAGTTGGTACCGCAGGCAAAGGATTAACTGTCAGCGGAACCGCAGTACGAGTTGGAGTTGAACAACCGCCTACAACTGCTTCTACATAATATGTTACATTAGCAGTCAAAGCTGGCGTTGTATACGCCGTTCCTGTAAATACTAAATTACCTCCCGTTGCCGCATCGTACCAATTATAAGTAGTACCTGCAACTGGTATATCAACTGTTAAAGTTGTAGACTGTCCGTTACAAATGCTCGATGGTGATGGAGTAACTGTAGGCAGTACAGGATTTTGTATCAATACCTGAACTGGATTTCTTTCACTATTCACACAACCATTTCTTGTTATTTCAACATAATATGTTGTTGGTGCTGTTAAAGCCGGAGTTGTAAACGCAGCTGTAGAAGCTAACGAAGTTCCTCCTGTAGCTGCACTATACCAATTCACAGTTTCACCTACCGCAAGAGCAGCAGTTAATGTTGTAGTCGCTCCACTGCAAATAGTTGTATTTCCTGTAATTACAGGCGCTTTATATCTGTAAGTTGCCTGATAAATATCAGCTGTTGTTAAAACAGTAGCCAAACCTCCTAATCGAATTTCAACACGATCAAAATTAGCTCCTGCAACTACACTGGCTCTAAAACGATTTCCTGATAATAATTGAAGTGTAATTAACGGATTATTAATAGCAATTCTGTCATTATTATAAGTTGCTCCGTTATAAGTTGCCAAACTAACGGCTCCTAATAAAGAAAGATCTGCAATACCGCCTGGTAATTCTAGCTCCACATCTACAATATCACCTGCTTTTCCAGGATTATTAAATTGTAATGTCTGTTGAACCCAACCGTTAATTAACCCAACCGGAACACTAAGTCTCGCTGCTGTAGCAGGATTTCCATCTACAGAATTATTTGGATTTGCAGAACTACACAGTAGACACAATCCGTTTTGAACCGTTAACTGACTGCTGGCTTCAAGACATCCGCCTAAAGCAGCTGGTTGAACCGTTACAGTAACCGGTACTCTGGCAGCACTAGGACATAAACCGTTCGGGCTTTGTGCTTCTACATAATATATTTTTGTTGCTGTTAAAATTGGCGTTGTAAAAGTAGCTATGTTTGCAGCAACCGCTGTTCCGCCTGTGGCAACATCATACCAATTTAATTGAGCCCCAGGTTCAGAAGATGTTGCTGTTAAAGTAGCATTCTGACCTGATTGAATAGTAACACTTTGTGTTAAAACAGTTGGCGCTGCCGGCACTGCTGTCGAAACAACATTTACTGCTGTACGAGTTGGGCTCACACAACTTCCTATAGAACCTCCAACATAAAAAGTTGTTGTTCCTAATGAAACCGTAGGAGAATAAGTTGTTCCTGATGCAAGTGCAGTTCCGCCAGTTGGTCCGGAATACCAGGAATATGTTGTTCCCGGAATAGGATTTAAAAGTGTCAAAGTTGTTTGCTGGGTTGCTCCTGTAGAACAAATTGAAGCTCCCGCATTATTTACAGCAGGAGCAACAGGATTTGAAACATTTAGAATCACAGGAACACGAACATTCCCCTCACAGCCTGCAGCTCTCGAAATACCAATATAATAAGTAGTTGACGCAGTTAAAGCAGGAGTTGTATAGGTACTACCTGTTGCTAATGGTGTTGTTGATGCCTCAGAACTATACCATGCAAGTGTTGTACCTGCGGCAGGTGTCGCTGTAAGTGCTGCAGTAGAACCTGAACAAACAGTTTGTGTTAAACCACCTGTTACAGTAGGCTGTGCAAATTCTAAACGCACATCGTAAACTCTTAAACTCACTAAAAGGCTTAATAAACCTCCAACCTGAATTTGAATCTGATTAGTATCACCTGTCACAGCAAATTTTGCCACAGCAACAGTATTGCCATTTAACAAGTTTAGGTTCAACAGCGGACTATTTAAAGCCACACTTGAACCTACATTTGTACCCGAAAATTTAGCCTGAAGAGACGCATTAGATAACAATCCTACGTCAAGCAAACCATTTCCGGTACCAAAATAAATAGCAATCTGGTCACCTGCTCTTGCTGTCTGGCTTAAAGTGAGTGTTTCTTCAACGAAACAACCTACACCAACAGCATTTGTCAGGGTTGCAAAAGTTGTTAAACCAGCGCTGTCATAAGCGTTGGCGGGACTATCAACATTTAAACCTACACACAATAGACCTCCCTGACTATTAGTTTGAGACACAGGTCTGCAAATAGTCTGCGAAAATGCATTAGTGCATAATAAGAATAAAAATAATAGTCCGAATAATCTCTTCTGGAAGCTGAGACTACAAAAAGTAAATTTTTTTTTCATAATTTGGAAGATTAGAAAATGGACAATAAAACACCTGCTGCGATAAGCACGTATGCTTAG
Organism: Flavobacterium sp. KACC 22758; assembly: GCF_028736135.1. Lineage (NCBI taxonomy): Bacteria > Pseudomonadati > Bacteroidota > Flavobacteriia > Flavobacteriales > Flavobacteriaceae > Flavobacterium > Flavobacterium sp. KACC 22758. The sequence continues at coordinate 1,967,580 of NZ_CP117878.1, read as the reverse complement.
GCAATTAAAAAAAACGTTAAAAATCAATTAGTTAAACCCTATAATAAATCCTTAGCACATAAAGACTATAGTTTAAATTTTCAAAAAAAAATTATTACACCGTATGTTTTAAAAAACATACAAACCAGAAATTTTTATCTTCTTGGAATAAAATATTCCGTAAATTTTAGACAATATTGATCCGCACCATCTTCTTAATGAAGTGATCTGTTTAAATAATTTTCCTAAAGAAAATCAGTTATGGAGGGGAGAATTTAATTTGATAACATTTAGCCTTTTCAATCTCTTATAGAAAGTTGATTACTCTTTCTATGAATTTTATTACTTTAAAATAAAAACTCAACAATTGAATAAATTAAACATTAGAATGTTTAGCATTAAACAAAATATTTAATGCAGAATATTGTCATCGACATAACGTCGTCGGCCAAATTTTAAATAATGAAAATGGAATATTGAAAACTTTTGAAAAAAGTTATTTGCAAGAGAAGCAAAACTTACAGGATGAAGAAGTTTGGTTTTCTTCAAAATAATAAAAATTAAAGCTGAAATAATATGAAAACCTAATGCAAACTTGATAAAAAAAGTAATTGTCAGTTCCATAAGCAGGCGAATTAAGTTATTATTTAAAGTCTAATTAATTACAATTTATACTATCCTATTTTTTGTTTTTAAAGTTAAATTGGCTTTATATTAAACATGATAAAAATGGGAGCCAATATTTTGTTTAACTTTTCTATTCTAAAATTATAAAAAACAAAATAATAAAACAAGCATAAAATTCTTATTTTTTTGAAAGAGGATAAATTTCGAAAACTACTAAAACGGAAGGAATATAAGAAAAAACGGAGTTTTTAATAGAAAAAACACCTGTTTTTGGACTTTAAAATAATTATAATTTTTATGTTAATTTTAATAATTATAGGTTTAATACTACAATAAATTAATTTAAAACGATTGAATTTTAACAATAATCATTAAACACACATTCAAATTATTGATTTCTGTTTAAAATCTTAATTTTTTGAATATTATTAAAAAAAGAGGTAAAAATACGGGTAATAAAAAACAAAAAAGTCTAAACAAAAGTTAAAAAAATAAAAAAGGGTAAACATTTTAACAATACTGCTTACCCCTTAATAAAATTTTGAAAATGAACTATTTACACACTACGATTCTAAAATTGTATTAATTTGCGTAAATAATTGACCATCGCTTAAAAAAGCCCCTTGTTTAATCAATTCAAAAATAGAAGCATTTCTCTCTTCTGTAAACACTTTTTTTCCTACTTTCATTTCAATGTTTTCAGTAAACATATTATCACTTAACCACTGCAAACCTTCTTTGGTCAAAAAATCAGTTTCAGGAACTAATGATTTCAATACTATAGATTGAACATGAGTATCAAAACATTGAAATAAAAAAATATGATTTTTAGAAAAGTGCTCTAAAAACTCAGCTCTTCCTAAAACACCTTCCCAAATTAAATCAGAGAAAACATCCAGCTCCTGTTCTGCAACTTCAGGTTTATTTATTTTAAGAGAATCCCATTCTGCTTTATCAATTGCCTGAGTTGCTAAAAAGCTGGCAAATTCAGCGTGCAATTCATCAAATTGCTCTTTTGTTAATCTAGCGTATTTCATTTGTTTTTAGGCTTTACGCTGCAGGCCTTAAGCAATATGCCATAAACCGCCAGCAATAATTCTAATTATTAATATAGATCTTGTATTAAACAAAAAAATCCCGATTCGCATCGGGATTTTTATATAGTTTTTAAAACTATTACTTTTCAGCAACAATTTCGTATGGTAATTCAACGATTACATCTCTGTGCAAACGAACTGTAGCATTGTATTTTCCAATACGTTTTACAACACCGCTAGTGATGAATTTTCTATCGATAGCATTACCAGATTTCTCTAAAGCTTCAGCGATATCGATGTTAGTGATAGAACCAAAAAGTTTCTCTCCACCAGCTTTTGCAGTAAGTTTAATTTCAAGAGCTTTTAAAGTTTCAGCTAATGCTTTAGCATCAGCAACAATTTTAGCTTCTTTGTGTGCTCTTTGTTTTAGGTTTTCAGCTAAAACTTTTTTAGCAGAAGGAGTTGCTAATGTAGCGAATCCTTGAGGAATTAAAAAGTTACGACCGTAACCAGGTTTAACAGATACTACATCATCTTTAAATCCTAAGTTCTGTACGTCTTGTTTTAAAATAATTTCCATGTTGTTGTCCTTATATTTTAGAAGTTAGGTTCTGCTTTAACAGAAACCAGCGACTAGATTTTTATATACTATTTTAATAAATCGGCCACGTATGGCATTAAAGCTAAGTGACGAGCTCTTTTTACAGCTACAGAAACTTTTCTTTGGTATTTTAATGAAGTTCCAGTTAAACGACGTGGAAGAATTTTTCCTTGCTCGTTAACGAATTTCAATAAGAAATCAGCATCTTTATAATCGATGTATTTGATTCCTGATTTTTTGAAACGGCAATACTTTTTAGTTTTGTTAGTTTCAATGTTTAAAGGCGTTAAATATCTGATATCTCCGTCTTTTTTTCCTTTTGCAGATTGTTCGATTGTAGACATAATAATTACGCTTTAGTAGATTTTAATTTTGCTCTTCTTCTTTCCGCCCATGAAATAGCATGTTTGTCTAAACTTACAGTTAAGAAACGCATAACTCTTTCGTCACGTCTGAATTCAGTTTCAAAAGCAATTAGAACTTCTCCAGCTACTTTGAATTCGAATAAATGGTAAAAACCACTTTTTTTGTTTTGGATTTCGTAAGCCATTTTTTTCAGACCCCAATCCTCTTTCGATACCATTTCAGCTCCTCTACTAGTAAGAAATTCTTCAAATTTCGTTACTGTTTCCTTCACCTGAACCTCAGATAAAACGGGATTTAAAATGAAAACAGTTTCATAATGATTCATAAATAAAAAATTTATTTGTTAAAATTGGGTGCAAAAGTAATCATTATATTTAGATATACAACACTTTTTTCCTTTTATTCGTCATAATGCAAAAAATATGCGCTCATTTTAGTTTTTTTTCCAAAAAAATAATACATTTACTACTGCTATCCTGAATTTATTCTAAATTTAAATGTTATGAAACTAAACTGTGTTGTTGTAGATGATAGTTCTATACAGAGGACAATTATTGCAAAATTAGTTAATAATCACCCAGGTTTGCACTTAATCGGGGATTTTTCTAATGCAATAGAAGCAAAAAGTTGTATCTCACTTAATAATATCGATTTAATATTTCTTGATATAGAAATGCCGGTTATTAACGGCTTTGACTTTCTTGACGGTTTAAAATCTAAACCGCAGATTATATTTATTACTTCTAAAGCAGAATATGCTTTAAAAGCTTTTGATTATGATGCTACTGATTATCTGCAGAAACCAATTGCTGTAGACCGTTTTAATGCTTCTGTAAAAAGGGCAATCGATATGCATTTACTGAAAAAAGAAGTTAAAGAAGAAGAAGGAGAGCATATTTTTATAAAAAGCAACCTTAAAAAACTTAAAATTTTCACTGCAAAAATCAAATGGATTGAAGCTTTTGGGGATTATGTGAGAGTAGTTACTGAAGACGACAGTAACCTGGTACTTTCGACTATGAAATCTTTTGAAAATGATTTATCAAAAGACAAATTCATACGCGTTCACAAATCATATATTATTAATATTGATAAAGTTGAACGTTTCAATAGTAAATTTGCTGAAATCGGCATCACTAAAATTCCGCTTAGCCGAAACAAAAAAGAAGATTTAGTTAAAGCTTTGTCAACGTCGTAATTTTAATAAAAATCGACATTTACAACCACTTTTATAGCCCTGTACTGAGCAACAGCTTCAAAACTATTCAACATTTTCTGAATAGTTTTTTTTGTATTACCCAAATGCATATTCTGCGGAATCTTAATTAAAATTGTTCGGATATATTCATTTCGTATTCTGCTGATTGCCGGTTCTTCAGGACCTAAAACAGGTATATTTAGATTTTGGCTTAAAACCTGATACAGCCACATTGAACCTTCTTTCAGCTTATCAAAATCTTTATGTTTTATAGTAAGTTTTATAATTCTGAAATAAGGAGGATATTTATAGATCTGCCTGTCATACAACTGCTCCTTATACATACCATTATAATTATGGTTTGTAACCTGCTGAATTGTATTATGATTTGGATTATAGGTCTGAATAACAACTTTTCCCTGCTTTTCAGATCTTCCTGCTCTTCCTGCAACCTGAGTCATCATTTGAAAACTGCGTTCAAAAGCCCTGAAATCCGGATGATGCAGCATATTATCAGCATTCATGATTCCAACCAGACTTACATTATCAAAGTCAAGCCCTTTGGCCAGCATTTGCGTCCCGACAAGAATATCTATTTCTCGATTTTTAAAGGTATCGATAATTTTTTCAAAACCAAATTTACCGCGTGTTGTATCCTGATCCATACGTGCCGTTTTTGCTTTTGGAAAAAGTGATGCCAGCTCCTGCTCTATCTGCTCTGTTCCAAACCCTTTTGTGGTTAAATCTATACTTGAACAGCTATGACAATTCGTAGGTTTTGCAATAGCGTATCCACAATAATGACAACGCAGCTGATTTTTAAACTTATGATACGTTAAACTCACATCGCATTGCTGGCAATGAGGTACGTGTCCGCAGGTCAAACACTCTATTATAGGTGAATATCCTCTTCTGTTTTGAAACAAAATCACTTGTTCACCCAAAGACAAGGCCTCAGTAATTTCTTCTATTAAAAGATCACTAAAATGCCCTGTCATTCTCTTCCTAAAATGTTTGTCTTTTAAATCGACTAAAACAACTTCGGGCATTCGAACATTTTTATAGCGTTCAGTAAGCGTTACTAAACCATATTTATCATTCTGGGTATTAAAATAAGTCTCGATACTTGGTGTTGCAGATCCAAGTAAAACTTTAGCATTATGAAAATTTGCTAATACAATTGCGGCATCTCTGGCGTGATATCTTGGTGCCGGATCTGTTTGTTTAAAAGTCTGCTCATGCTCTTCATCAACAATCAGCAGACCAAGATCATTAAAAGGCAAAAACAAAGCCGATCTTGCTCCTATGACTATTTGCGCTTTTTCAGAATTTTCAAGTGTCTGTTTCCAAACCTCAACTCTTTCATTATTACTGTATTTTGAATGAAAAACAGCAACTTTGTCTCCAAAATGAAGACGCAGACGAGAAACTAACTGAGTGGTAAGAGCTATTTCAGGAAGCAGATACAAAACCTGTCTTCCTGTATGCAGATATTCTTCGATTAGCTTTATATAAATTTCTGTTTTCCCGCTCGAAGTAACACCATGAAGCAAACAGACTTCTTTTTCAGTAAGACTTTGTTTTATTGCTGTAAAAGCATTTTGCTGCGCTTCACTTAACAATAATTCTTTTTCCGATTTTTCTCCGGTAAACAAAACACGGTCTTGCTGCAAAAGATATTCTTCAAGAATTTCATTCTTAACCAAGGTTTTCACAACAGAAGAACTCGAACCAGAAACCTCAACTAATTTTTTAACAGTAACAGGCTTTTTTTCTGAAGCACTAATTTGAAAATAAGCTAAGACAATTTCTTTTTGTTTGTCATTTTTCAGAATATCAAGCAGGCTTCCTAAACCTTGATCTGTTTCGTATTTTGAATGCAGCTTAACATAACGAACCAGTTTAGGCTTATAACTTTCTTTTATTTCTTCTTCCAGAAAAATTATATCTCTTGCTATTAATTTTTGAAGAATTGGCAGGATATTTTTTCTGTTTAAAATAGAAGCTATTTCCTGAACTTTAAGCGAACTCTGATGCTGTAACGCTTCATAAATTAAAAATTCATCATCAGAAAGTTCAGAATCATTAACAACAACATCTGGTTTGTGCGAAACAATAGTTTCACTTTCCAACAGTAATCCCGTTGGAAAAGCGCCGCGATATACATCGCCAATACCACACATATAATAATTAGCCACCCAAAGCCAGTGTTTAATCTGAATTTCGGTTGCAATTGGCCTTTCATCTAAAATTTGATGAATTTCTTTGGCTTCATATAAGGTTGGCGCATTTTCATGTATATCTAATACAAGTGCTGTATAAATTTTGCTTTTACCAAATGGCACCGCTACCCGCATTCCTTTTTTAATAAAATGGAATTCAGCCTCAGAAACACGATATGTAAAGGTTTTTGCTAAGGAAAGCGGTAAAATAACTTCGATAAAAAACATGTACTATATATAGGATTGCAAAGTTACTTTTTTCCGACAGATTTTTGAGCCAAATACTCGTTAACCAGTTTGAAAGTATGATTTAAAGATTCTTTACTAGTCCAGTCATCATGTCCCGAAATTATATAAGCCGGTTTTTTGAATTTTGCCTGCACTTTTTTTATAGATTTCTGCCATTCATTAACGTCAGCATCACCCAGATAACCTAAATCCACTGCTTCTGCACTTTTCACAAAACAGCCTCCGTAAAGAATTTTCTCCTTTTTAAACCATGCTACAATATTATCAGGAGCATGTCCTTTTCCTGGGTAATAAACTTCAAAAGTATGATTTCCAACAGTAAATGTTGTATCATTTGAAATTATAAATTCTGCTCTTGGTTCATTATTCTTTTTAAGAATATCATCAGTCAGTTTAATGGAGTACGTTTTGATTCCTTTTTTCTTGTAAAAATCAAATCCTCCTGCACGATCTTCATGAGAATGCGTGCCAAAAAGCATTACAACATCTTTATTGTGCTTTGCTTTTATGCTGTCTAATAACGGCTGAAACTGTGTTTTATCCCAAGGCGCATCAAAAAGCACAACGCCTTTATCTGTAACGACATACATAGCATTGGCAGAAATCTTAGTTCCTTTATAATCATTAAAAGTTCTATAAACATAAAAGTCACCTGTAAGATGACTTATTTGTAATGGCGAATTCTTAGATTGTCCCAAACTATTTGAAACCGCGGCTAAGAATAAAATTATCGAAGCTAATTTTCGCATGTATTATTTTGAATTAATTTTTCACTCGTGTCCAGTATTGTGTTCTTCCCATTAAAGAAATTCCAACATAACCGCGAAGTTTTAATTTATCTGCAGATTCTAATGAAATATAACATTTGTATTTTTTACCGCTTGTAGGATCTAAAATAGTTCCTCCGTTATACTCTGAACCGTCTTTTTTTAAACCATTTATAATAACCATTCCTAAAATTGGTTTGTTTTTTTCAGCTCCTTCACATTTTACACAAAGATCTTTTTTATGGTTCTCGCGCAGTATCTCTACAACCTTTCCGTATATTTTTCCTGACTTTTCATAAATCTCTACAACGGATTTTGCTTCGCCAGTTTCATCATCAATGGTTTTCCATTTTCCAATTACACTTTGACTTTGCATGGTCAGCGCAAAGAAGAACACTCCGATAGTTAGCATCAAATTTTTCATATTATTTTTCTTTTTTTTGTTTTAATTTTCTGATAGAAGCATTCAATTCGAACCCTAAAAGCAGAATCATACAGTTTATCCAAATATAAAACATTAGAATTAATAATGTCCCAATTGAACCATAAAGTTCGTTATATTTTGAGAATTTTATAACCCAAATCCCAAAAAAGAACGAAGATATAACAATTAAGACCGTTGTAAAAACAGAGCCAATGCTGATAAAAGGCACTTTATTGTACTGTTTTGTACCATAACGCAATAATATTGAAGATGTTATCAAAATCATCAGAATAACGAATAAATATCGCCCTAAAATAATCAGCGGAATACGATCGCTTAATACATCCTGAATAATTGTTTTTTGAATAAAAACCTCAAAAACTACAATTGTAGCCACAGTTACAAACAAAATTACAGTCATAACAAGTGAAATAGCCAAAGCAACCAAATATTGTCTAAAAAAGCCTCTCTTATCAAAAACGTGTTTAGACGATTCAAAACCGCTTAAAATTCCGTTAATACCATTTGCCATCAAAAAAATAGAAAGTAAAAAACCCGACGATAATAAGCCGGAGTGGCTATTATTTAAAATATCGCTGATAATTTTACTAATAGCATCATACGTATTTGGAGGAACACTCTGCTGTACAAACTGCAGGAAATCTTCCTGAAAATTATCTATCGGAATAAACGGAATTAAGTTTAAAATAAATAAAGCAAAAGGAAATAAAGCCATAAAAAAGCTGAAAGAAACAGCACTTGCATGATATGAAAAAGCACCTTCAAGAATCCCTAAAGTGTACATTTCAAGTAAATCATACAAAGAAAATCCCTCTAACCAAGGGAGCTTAATTCTTTTTAAAAGTCGGGCTGCGTTGCGTATTACAGGCAGTTTTTCAATCCGATCCTCTATTTCTTTCGACATATACTTAGGTTTTTAGACTTCTTAGATTTTTAATTAATAATTGATAATTTACAATTAACAATTTAAAAGGCTTTCAAGCTCAAATCCATATTATATACAGAATGTGTCAAAGCGCCAGACGAAATATAATTTACACCGCATAAAGCATATTCACGAACTGTTTTTTCGCTGATATTTCCAGAAGATTCTGTCTGACATTTTGAACCAATCAAATTCACTGCCGTTTTAGTATCTTCATAATTAAAGTTATCAATCAAGATTCTATGAACTCCGTCGCTTAATAAAATCTCTCTGATTTCATCCAGATTACGAGCTTCTACAATAATTTTCAAATCAAGATTATTCTCTTTTAAATATTCTTTTGTTTTAGAAATAGCACGAGTAATGCCGCCGGCAAAATCAATATGATTGTCTTTCAGCATGATCATATCGTACAAAGCATAACGATGATTTTCGCCGCCTCCAATTTTTACAGCCCATTTTTCAGCCACTCTAAAATTTGGAGTCGTTTTGCGTGTATCCAAAATTTTTGCGTTTGTTCCTTCCAAAAGCTCCATTAAATGGTTTGTTTTTGTCGCAATTGCAGACATTCTCTGCATGGTGTTCAAAACCACTCTTTCGGCTTTTAAAATAGATTGCGAGCTTCCTGAAACTTCAAAAACAACTTCGCCGTATTCTACATGTGTTCCGTCTTCTATAAAAGTTTTAACTTTTAATTTTGGATCAACATGTTCAAATATCATCTTGGCAAGTTCAACACCGGCAATGATTCCCTGATCTTTTACCAATAGTTTCGCCTGACCGTGAGCTGTAGCTGGAATACAGGCAAGTGAACTGTAATCGCCCGGGCCAACATCTTCTCTAATAGCATTTTTTATTAAAAGTTGTAATTCTGCTTGAAATTGAGCTTCGCTTATCATTTTTCTATTTTTAATAATAATGCTAAATTAGAACTTATTTTATGGATTTGAAAATTCCGATAACATGAAAAATTATACAAAACATTAAATATCTCTTTTTTAACCATTAAGATATTCAGAAAAATAAAGTTACAATTCTTAACAAAACTTAATCTCTGAATAAGCTTTCAATTAAATATCTTTGAAGTTCAATCAAGCAAAAATCATGGGATTAATTAAAGATATTTACTCGGTTTCTTTTTACGAAAATTTTAGTCAGGCAGTTGTCGAAGTATATCCTGCATTCGATAAACAAAAATTTATTGAAGCGATTTATGAAGGGGATTTTGCCCAGAAAGAATGGAAAGAAAGAATGAAACATACAACATTTGTTTTTCATCAGTTTATGCCTCAAAACTTTCCAGAAGCCGTTTCCCTAATTGATAAAATCATAGAAAATCTAAGAAAAAACAACTTTGCTGACAGCAATTTGGCTTTTATTTTCTTTGCCGATTATATCGAAATGTACGGTTTAGACGATTTTGAAACTTCGGCGAAAGCCTTTGTATCTATAACGCAGTTTATAAGCTGTGAATTTGCCGTTCGTCCTTTTATTTTAAAATATAAAGAGAAAATGATTGACGAAATGACAAAATGGTCTTTACACGAAAATCATCATGTACGACGTTTGGCCAGCGAAGGTTCACGCCCAAGATTACCGTGGGCTATGGCGATTCCATTTCTTAAAAAAGATCCCTCCTCTATTCTTCCTATTTTAGAGAATTTAAAAAATGATCCTTCAGAATATGTCCGAAGAAGTGTTGCCAATAACTTAAATGATATTGCAAAAGACAATCCTCAGATTGTATTAGAAATCGCTTCCAGATGGAAAGGCCGCAGCAAAGAAACTGATGGGATTATCAAACACGGAAGCCGAACTTTATTAAAACAAGGACATCCTGAAATTTTAAGTCATTATGGTTTAGAAAGCACCAATATTGAACTTTCGTCTTTTGAAATTAAAACACCTGTTGTGAAAATTGGAGATTACCTGCAGTTTCATTTTCATTTAAACAATAAAAACGAAGAACCAAAAACAGTTCGTTTAGAATATGCTGTGCATTATAAAAAAGCAAAAGGACATTTGGCAAAAAAAGTCTTTAAAATCAGTGAGAAAATTTATCATCCAAATCAACTAACTAAGGTCGAAAGAAATCAATCTTTTAAGCTCATTACAACGCGAGTTTTTCATACTGGAATTCATCAATTGTCTATTATTATTAATGGGACAGAGAGTGAAGTTTTGGAGTTTGAGTTGATTGATTAAACAGAATATCTTTAGTGTTGTCAGACTGAGCGAAGTCGAAGTCTCGCAAAGTGATTCAGCATGCGGGACTTCGACTTCGCTCAGTCTGACAAAAATACACTTCACTTTACAATAACAAAAATGAAATAAATTATTCGGAGGTTTTCCTTACTTTTATAATTCAAAAATCCAAAAACAACTTTTCTTAATCTAAATTAAGTTACAGATTTATATCACCACTGTAATTTTGTTTTCAAATCAAATAAAAAATACCACATGTCAAATATTAGTTTAATTATCGAAGAACGTGCTGCCAATATTGGCAATTTTATGGTAGGTCGTTTATTACCTTTCCGCGAAAAAAGAGCAGTTGGACCATTTGTCTTTATCGACCATATGGGACCTGCACATTTAAGTGATCATGAAAATATGGATGTCCCTCCGCATCCACATATCGGACTTTCTACTTTGACATTTTTGTTTGAAGGAAGCATTATGCATCGCGATAGTTTAGGAACAGAATTGGAAATAAAACCGGGAGCAGTAAACTGGATGACGGCCGGAAAAGGAATCGTACATTCTGAAAGAACTCCAGAATATTTAAGACATTCAGATAAAATGCTTCACGGATTACAGATTTGGGTTGCGCTACCAAAAGAATTAGAGCAAATGGATCCGAATTTCACTCATGTTGAAGCAGATGATATTCCAGCTTGGGAAGAAGACGGCGTTTCATACAAATTGATTGCAGGAGAAGCTTTTGGTAAAAAATCTCCAGTTCCGGTTTATAGTCCGTTGTATTTTATTGAAATTAAGAGTAAAGAGGCTAAGAAAATTAATATTGGTAAAGATTTATTCGGCGAAAGCGGTTTGTATATCTTAGAAGGAAGCATCAAAAACGGCGAACATACTTACGATCCGAGACAAATTTTAATTACAACTGAAGCTTCTCTTTGCGAATTTGAAATCGCTGAAAATTCGACAGTATATATTTTCGGCGGACAGCCATTTCCAGAAGAACATTTTATTTTTTGGAATTTCGTTTCATCTGATAAAAACCTCATCGAAAAGGCTAAAAAAGACTGGACAGAACAAACTTTCCCAAAAGTTCCGGGCGAAACTGAATTTGTTCCATTACCTGAACCAAGAATCAAATAACTTATGGATACAGTTAAAGCAACAATAGACACACGAAAATATCGTACAGAAATAACTTCTAAATCAGGTAATATTCTAATCTCCGATGAACCTCAAGAAATGGGCGGGAAAAATTTAGGTTTTAGTCCTTTTGAACTTCTTGCTTCATCTCTAGCTTCCTGCACTTTAATTACATTGAGGATGTATATTGACCGCAAAGCTTGGGACGTTTCAGAGCTTTCTATCTGGGTAGATTTTGAAAAGAATGAAGAACATACTGTTTCTTTATTTTCAACCAAAATCTTAATTACTGGCAATGTAGACGATGCTCAAAAACAACGAATTTTAAAAATTGCAAACAGTTGTCCTGTACACAAAACATTAATAAATACAATTAAAATAGAAACTTCTTTAGTATAAAAAACATGGAAATTCAACAAATAAACGATATAAGAAAAGGCTATTTTGAAGCCATAGAAGACGGAAAAGAAGCTGGAAAAATGACCTACACCTGGGCAGGAGATTCAAAATTTATTATCGATCATACCGAAGTAAGCCCAGAATTTAACGGAAAAGGTGTTGGTAAAAAATTGGTTATGGCTGCCGTAGAATATGCAAGAGAAAACAACTTAAAAATTATTCCGCTTTGTCCATTTGCTAAAAGCGTTTTTGATAAAGTTGAGGAAATTCGTGATGTACTTTTTTCTTGAGTTTCTAAGATTCTGAGATGCTAAGGTTCTAAGTTTTTTTTAACCGCAATCCCGATAGCTATCGGGAGCAAAGAATTACGCAAAGTTCGCAAAGTTTTTTAAGCAAAGCTTTGCGAACTTTGCGTTTATATTAAGTCAAGCTGGAATAAAACTTTGCGAACTTTGCGGTAAAACCCACAACAACAAAAAACAAATTTTCAAAATTCTCCGAAAACTCGTATATTTGCATGTAATTTAAACTTAGAGTATGACAAGGATAATTACGCTTTTCTGTATTTTTATAGCACAAATCGGCTTTTCTCAATCAGCTGAGAGTTATTTAGAAAAAATCAGAAATAATGAAGCTCTCTTAACAGCTTTTTTTCAACAAATGCCAAAAGGAGGCGATTTACACCACCATTTTTCAGGATCAGTTTATGCAGAACCTCTTTTAGAAAGAGCGATTGCAGAAGACTTTTATTTGAATTTAGAAACTATGGCAGTTTCTAAAACCAAACCTGCAAACGGAAACTGGGAAAATTTCTCATCTCTTAAAAACAAAGGAAAACTAGACTATTACGAACAGCAGATTATGCAGACTTGGTCGGTAAAAGATTATAATGGCTCTGTACCTTCTGACGATCAGTTTTTTGATTCTTTCATGAAATTTGAACCCACAATTCAAGGTCATTTTGCAGAAGGAATGCTCGAATTGAAAAAACGTGCCATTGCCGAAAATGTAAGTTATATCGAAACACAATTATCGACAATTCCATGCGATATGAATGTTTCAGATTTAGCTGATTTCAATACAAAACTTCGCCAATCTGCTGATCAAAAAGACGAAAAAGCAGTTCTAAAACTTTTAGATGATTTGTATAAATCGCTTCAGAAAAAAGACGCTAAAAAATATGCTGATGATTTCAATACTAATTTCATAGCAAAACTGCACAAGGATTTAAAAATGGATGATGAAAAATTCACCATGCGTTATCAAAACTTTGTACTTCGTTTTATGGAACCGGTAGATTTATTCAAAAACTTGGTTATTGCTTTTATTTCGTCAAACGAAAGTAAACTGACTGCTGGTGTAAACATCGTTTCTCCAGAACACGGGCAGACTTCTATGAAAGATTACTGGCTTCACATGGTAATGTTTAAATACTGTCATTCTAAATTTCCAGACGTAAAATATACGCTTCATGCGGGTGAATTGACTTTAGGATTGGTTCAACCAGAAGAATTGACGTGGCACATTAACGATGCGATTTATGTTGCCGGTGCAAACAGAATTGGTCACGGAGTTGATATCGCTTACGAAGCCAATTCGTATGATTTATTGAAATATATGGCTCAAAAAAACATTCCAATTGAAATCAATTTAGTGAGCAACGAATTCATTTTGAAGGTAAAAGAAAACAGACATCCGTTTACGCTTTACAAAGAATTTAATGTGCCAATTGTAATCAGTACAGACGATGCGGGAATTTTAAGAAGCAATATGACAGAACAATATGTTTTACTAGCAAAAAGATATCCTGACGTAAGTTATGAAACAATAAAAAAATACGTTTACAACAGCATCAATTACAGTTTTATTCAAGATGCTTCGGTAAAAAAGCAATTAATCAAAGATTTAGACAACCGTTTTAAAACTTTTGAAGCGAAGTTTAACAACTAAACGAAACCCGACAGGTTTTTAAAACCTGTCGGGTTTGATAACAGTAAACTATGATATTAGAAACCGCATTTCTTTACGTAAAACCAGAATTAGCTAATCAATTTGAAGCTGACTTTACTAAAGCAAGCCAATACATTTCATCAATCGATGGCTATTTAGGACATCGATTAGAAAAATGTCTTGAGGTTGAAAACAAATATCTTTTATTGGTCGACTGGAATACACTTGAAGATCTTACAGTAGGTTTTAGAACTTCTGAAGCATATTTAGAGTGGAAGAAAATTTTACATCATTATTACGAACCTTTTCCAATTGTAGAACATTTTGAAACGGTTTTTGAAAACAAAAAATAGTGTTTTTATTTTGCCACAGATTTCACAGATTAAAAGGATTTTTTTTAATTTAAATAATGTAATCTGTTTCAATCTGTGAAATCTGTGGCAAAAAAATAAATTCGTGCTAATTAGTGCAATTAGTGGCAAAAGAAAAATATAATGAATATAAAACTTATCGCTATAGGCAAAACAGATAATAAATCTCTTCAAACTTTGATTGACGATTATACCAAACGTTTGTCCTTTTATATCAAATTTGATCTGGAAATTATTCCTGACATTAAAAATGTAAAAAACTTATCTGAAAGCCAGCAAAAGGAAAAAGAAGGCGAACTGATTCTGTCTAAACTTTCAGCAACTGATCAGCTTATTTTATTGGATGAAAACGGAAAAACCTTCTCTAGTGTTGGTTTCTCAGAAGAACTCCAAAAGAAAATGAATTCTGGTGTAAAAACACTGGTTTTTGTAATTGGCGGTCCTTACGGATTCTCTGAAACGGTTTATAAAAAAGCGCAGGGAAAAGTTTCGCTTTCGCTAATGACATTTTCGCATCAAATGGTTCGCTTATTTTTTATTGAACAATTGTACCGCGGATTTACAATTTTACGCAACGAACCTTATCATCATCAATAATTTCTTGTTTCAGGTTTTCTTTGTTTCAGGTTTAAAAGATGAATTCTACCGGAAGTTTATCAAGATTATAAGTTACATCTTTTTGCAGTAGAATTTTATATTGAATGTATTCTTCATAACTCATGTTCTTATCAAAGAAAAATACCAAATCTGGTACACTTTGGAACTTAATACTATAAAAATACTTTAGTATATTTGATATTTGTATTTCTTTATTTCCCATGAAAACTTGTTTTTTCCCTTTTCTAAAGTAAACAACAAAATTTTCTCTACTTGGTTTTTCCATTTTATAAAACACTTTCGTAAAAGGCAGAAAAGCCAAATTCTTTCCAATAGAATCTGCATAAGAATAATAATTTTCAGATTCTTCGTTTTGGTGCATTTTCTCGTTACGCTTTTTTTCCTGCATTTTTATTACCTGCGGAATTACGACTTTTAATGGCAAACGTTTGTCGATATTTAAAATCCAATTGGTTGAAATAATAGCACTTTTTCTATTCAAATCGGCAATTGTATCTTTTCCTTCTTTTTTAAAGAAAATATAAATCGGCGAATGATCTTGTACATCTTTTACAATTGAAATATTTGATTTTGGAAGTAAAACATCTTCTTTTTTTCCGCAGGAAAACAAAAGGCAGATTATAAGTATAGAGAAGTATTTCATTTTAAATTATAAATTATGAGAACCAATATCGATTCATCTCTTTTAAAAAATTATTATCACTTACAGGAAATTGAGAACTCAAAACAGAATCTATACCACATAATGGACAAACTGCAGTTTCTCCTTCTTTTTCTTTTATCCATTCATTGATTTCTTTAGCAAAAAACACTTTTTTACAATGAAAACACCCACATAAATCTCCTTTTAAAATTTCTTCCTTATGAGATGAACTCCCTTTATGTGCTTTTTGTATAAAATCTATATCATATTTTTTTTCTTCTTTTTCCATAATTCAGTTAAAAATAAATACTTATTCGCTTACATATTCAACTTCAAAAACAAAGTAACACATTCTACTGCTTCTTTTACATCATGCACACGGAGAATTTTAACACCTTTTGTCAAAGCAATAGTATTTAGAAACGTTGTTCCGTTTAAAGCTTCTTGCGGTGTAATATCCAGCGTTTTATAAATCATTGATTTTCTTGAAATCCCTGCTAAAACAGGTAATTCTAAAAGATTAAAAAGCTCCATTTTCTGCATGACTTCATAATTCTGATCCGTTGTTTTAGCAAATCCAAAACCAGGGTCTAACATTAAATCATTGATTCCTAATGACCTTGCTTGTTTTACTTTTTCAGAAAAATAGAAAAACATTTCTTTTATAATATCATCGTATTGTGTCAAACTCTGCATCGTCTGCGGATTTCCTCGCATGTGCATCATAATATATGGAACGTTATATTTTGCGATAACATCAAACATTTTATCATCTAATTCGCCCGCCGCAATATCATTTATTATCGCCGCACCGCTTTCGATACTCGCTTTTGCGACTTCAGCCCTAAAAGTATCAATTGATAATAACGTTTTTGGAAAGTGCTTTAAAATCAATTCAATTGCAGGAACAATTCGGTCGATTTCTTCTTGTTCGGTTACAAATTCAGCGCTTGGTTTACTGGAATAAGCTCCAATATCAATAAATGCTGCGCCTTCAGAAAGCATTTTATCTACTTGCGAAATAATTTCGTCTTCATTTTTATATTTCCCTCCATCAAAGAAAGAATTCGGCGTAACGTTTAAAATCCCCATTACTTTAGGAATCGATAAATCTATAAGTTCGCCTTTGCAGTTAATAAACATTTTGTTTCAAGTTTTTAATTGTTCAAAGTTTCAAGTTGATGCAGATTGCGTAAGTTCGAGAACTTGAAACATTTTTTCAGTTTCAAGTTACTGCCGTTAACACTTTGTTTAGAAAAAACTTGAAACAAAGCGAACCGTAAACTTGAAACTCTTAAAAAATTATCCTTATTTTTGAAGAAATTTTAGCAAATATACAGCATATAAATGAAGAATACTTCCCAAGAGTTTGATAATGTAATCGAGGTTTGCCGAACCCTGTTTATCAATAAAATGAAAGACTATGGCAGTGCGTGGAGAATTTTAAGACTGCCGTCGCTGACAGATCAGATTTTTATAAAAGCACAACGAATTAGAAGTTTACAGGAAAACGAAGTCCGTAAAGTTGACGAAGATGAAAAAGGAGAATTTATCGGAATCATCAATTATTCTATCATGGCTTTGATTCAGCTTGAATTAGGCGTTGTAGATCAGCCGGATTTGGATGTTGAAAAAGCAACCGAATTATATGATGCTAAAGTAAAATTGACGAAAGATTTAATGGAAGCCAAAAATCACGACTACGGCGAAGCCTGGCGCGATATGCGAGTAAGTTCATTAACTGATTTGATTCTTCAAAAACTGCTTCGCGTAAAACAAATTGAAGATAATAAAGGAAAAACAATTGTATCTGAAGGAATCGATGCTAATTATCAGGATATGATTAATTATTCTGTTTTTGCTTTGATCCTAAATCCTATAAATAAATAGAAATTCCTTCCGACAGCTATCGGGACTAAATTCCAGGTTTAATATTGGAATTTGAATATTTAAATATTACTTATGAAAAACATCATTACCCAATTCTCCCGATTATTTGTCGGTGTATTATTTATAATTTCCGGATTAATTAAATTAAACGATCCGGTAGGTTTCTCTTATAAGCTCACAGAGTATTTTAGTGAACCTGTTTTCAATATGCCTTTTTTAGAGCCGTTTACACTAAGTATGGCTATTGTTCTGGTAATAT
Source organism: Flavobacterium sp. KACC 22758 (assembly GCF_028736135.1). Taxonomy (NCBI): domain Bacteria; kingdom Pseudomonadati; phylum Bacteroidota; class Flavobacteriia; order Flavobacteriales; family Flavobacteriaceae; genus Flavobacterium; species Flavobacterium sp. KACC 22758. Next base: position 1,949,692 of record NZ_CP117878.1, on the reverse strand, counting down.
TAGAAGTAGTTTTAGGAGTAATGTTATTAGTAGGCTATAAAGCCACACAAACAATTTGGGCTCTATTGCTTTTAATTGTTTTCTTTACCTTCCTTACCTTCTATTCTGCTTATTTTGATGTGGTAAAAGATTGCGGCTGTTTTGGTGATGCCTTACATTTAACACCTTGGGAGTCATTTACAAAAGATGTAGTTTTACTATTCTTCATTTTGATTTTATTCTTCAATCAAAAACTAATAAAACCTTTATTTTCAACTTCAAAAACGAATTTTGCAGTTTATCTTAGTGTAATTTTATCAGCATTAATGGCATATTGGGTTATAAATCATAATCCTATAAAAGATTTCCGTCCGTATAAAGTTGGAAATAATATTGAAAAAGGAATGGAAATTCCTGAAGGTGCACCAAAGTCAGTTGTTGAAATGATTTTCATTTACAAAGTAAACGGAGTTGACAAAGAGTTTACCGAAAAAGATTTAATGAATATTCCAGAAGGCGCAACGTTTGTAGATAGAAAAGACAAAGTTATTTCTGAAGGTTATGTACCGCCAATTCATGATTTTACAATGACAAAAGATGATTCTGATTATAAAGATGAATTATTAAAAGAACCAAAATTATTAGTTTTTGTAACGTATGATTTAACTAAATCTGACCCAGCCGGAATGAAAAAACTGGCTAAAGTTACTGCAGATGCAAAAGCTAAAGGTTACAAAGTTATTGCTATGACTGCATCTGGAGCTGATGAAATCGCAAAAGCAAAAAAAGAATATAATTTAGATGTTGATTTCTATTTCTGCGATGCCACAACTTTAAAAACAATCGAAAGAGCAAATCCTAGTATTGTTGTAATACAAAAAGGAACTGTTGTTCAAAAACTACATTACAACGATGTTGATGATTTAAAACTATCAGATGTTGCGTATAGTCTTTAAATAGCATAAAAAATATTTAACGCCAATAATTTTTAAAAAATTATTGGCGTTTTTTTTTGCTTCAGATTTTCATTGAATTACAATTTATAGCAATATTAAATTAAAAACTTTCCTACATTTGAAAGCCATCTCAAAAACAAAACCTATTATGAAACAAACTCAAAAATTACTTTTAACCATTTTATTTACTGCTCTTTATACTTTTACCGCTTTTAGTCAGGAAAAAACACCCAATAAAGATCAGCGATATATCTTTTTTCTTCATAATAAATTTATTGAAGAAAATGATTTAAACACAGCACATCCTGAATATGGAAAAGCAGAATACAATGAAATATTAGCATCATTTAGAAAAGATAACTTTATAGTTTTTAGTGAAAAGAGAAAGAAAAACACCAATGCTGCTGATTATGCCGAAAAAATTGTAAAACAAATTAAAAACTTATTAAAAAAAGGAGTTTCTCCTAACAAAATAACCGTTATTGGAACTTCAAAGGGCGGTTATATTGCACAATTTGTTTCGACTTATTTAGCAAATCCTGACGTTAATTTTGTTTTTATAGGCTGTTTTAGAGATGTTGACATTGAAGAAATTCCTGATATTAATTTTTGCGGCAATATTTTAACAATTTATGAAAAATCAGATATTTATGGGGTTTCGGCGGTTAGAAGAAAAGAAACTTCAAAGCTTAAAGTAAACCATTTTAAAGAAATAGAATTAAATACCAATTTAAAACATGGCTTTTTATATAAAGCGTTAGACGAATGGATTGTACCTTGCAAAAAATGGGCAAATGGAAATTATCAACTGAATTAAAAATAGTTTCCGGTAGTGAAATCTTAATTTTGATACAAGAGAAATAATCTTACATTTGGGTGAACCAAAAACAAAACCAAACCTATGAAAAGATTAATCAAATTTTCATTTATTTTATTACTTATTACAACTTTAGGCTGTACAAGTGAATCTAATAACTGCACTACTCCGCCTCCTTATTTTTCTTTTGAATTTGTAGACAAAGATTCTGGGGAGAACCTTTACACTAACGGAACTTTTGATTCAAAACAAGCCGTTACTGTAACAGATTTAGATGCAAATAAAGTGATACAATACGCTTACATAAAAAATGAAGATTTAAATCGTCTTGTAATTAATTCTATAGGATGGCAGTCCGGAGTCTTTAATTATTCTATAGCAATTCAGGGAAAAAGTGTTTTTGAACTGCATGCTTCTGCTGAAAGAGTAAGTGAAAAAGGCTGCAGTTTTAGCAGAATTAATTCATTCGAAATTAAGAATGCTGAATTTCAATTAGACAAAACAACTGGTATTTATAAAATTTTAATCAGTACTAAAATTTAATTTTAGATATCTTATAAACGGAAAAGAGCTTAAAAATTTTAAGCTCTTTTTTTTGATTTTTATTTACCTGAAAATTCAATAATCAGACGTTTTTTTACTTTAATTTTTTCTTTTAAAAATAAAAAATTCAAAGTTTCGGTCTTTTCAAAAAAAGCATTTTAAAAAAATACTGATTTTTACACCCAACTATTACGATTTCATTCTGGTTTTTCTAACCTAAAACGGCTGTTTTGTTACAAAACAAACGAGTCTTCAAATTTTGTTAATCTGCATTTGGCTTTCAATTTGTTTGTTTAACTTTGTTGAAAATCACTAATTCTATGAAACAAATAGCTTTAATCTTTATTGCATTTATAACCTTTTCTTGCTCTCAGGCTCAGAAAACAAGTTTTTCTAAAGAGGCTTTATCAGAAAAATTATTAACCCTTGACGGAGGTCAGGTTACTTTTAAAAACATTTTAAAAAAATACAAAGGAAAAACTTTAGTTATCGAAGTTTGGGCTTCCTGGTGCGGCGACTGTGTAAAAGCAATGCCAAAATTAAAAGAGTTACAAGCTAACAATCCTGATGTTTCTTATTTATTTCTTTCTGCTGATAAAACAGCTGATAAATGGAAAGCTGGAATAGAAAAACACGAATTAAAAGGCGATCATTTTATGATGAACGACGGTATGAAAGGTGTTTTTGGAAAAGCAATTGACTTAGACTGGATTCCAAGGTATATTGTTATTGACAAAACCGGAAAAATAGTTTTATATCGTGCTATCGAAACTGATTTCGACAAAATTAATGAAACGCTTAAAAGCTTAAAATAATTTTAAAATAACAGCAATTTTAAAATTGCTGTTATTTAATCTACTTCATTCAAACAAAAAAATTAAAAGAATAACAAAAACTACCAAAATGAGAAAATCGATTGTTGCAGGAAACTGGAAAATGCATAAAAATGCAGCGCAGACTGAAGAATTATTAAACGAATTAATTGCAAAAATTCCAGCAAAAACAAATGCACAAGTTATTGTAGCGCCAACTTTTGTAAACTTACAAGCTGCTGCTGCTAAATTAAAAAATACAACTATTGGAGTTTCTGCTCAAAACGTTCACCAAGCTGAAGGTGGTGCTTTTACAGGAGAAATTTCTGCAGATATGTTAACAAGCATTGGTGTTAATACTGTAATATTAGGTCACTCTGAGCGTAGAGCTATTTTCCACGAAACTGATGCTTTAATCGCAAACAAAGTTGATACTGCTTTAAAACATGATATGACAGTAATCTTCTGTTTTGGAGAAGAATTAAAAGACCGTCAGTCTGAAAATCACTTCAATATTGTTGAAAACCAATTACGTGACGGAGTTTTCCATATCGCAAAAGAATCTTGGTCAAAAATTGTTTTAGCTTATGAGCCAGTTTGGGCTATCGGAACTGGGGAAACTGCTTCACCAGAACAAGCTCAGGAAATGCACGAATTTATCAGAGAAACGATCCGCAAAGCTTTTGGAGCTGAAATCGCAGATGAAGTTTCTATTTTATACGGTGGTTCTGTAAAACCAGAAAATGCTAAAGAAATCTTCTCTAAACCAGATGTAGATGGTGGTTTAATTGGAGGCGCTGCTTTAAAAGCTGATGATTTCTTGGCTATCGTTACTGCTATCTAAAAAATTATTTTGCCACAGATTAAAATGATTTCCACAGATTTTATTGTAAGTTTTGAATAAATCCTCTTTAATCTTTTAATCTGTGGCTTAAAACAAAAGCGATACTATATAATAGTATCGCTTTTTTATTTCTATATAATTTGAAGCATTTACAACTTTACTAATTTATAAATGATGATAGTAACGGACAATTGTACTTTTTAAACGTTGGCGTTGTTTTGTAAATCGAATAAAAATTAACCAGCTCCTTCCCTGCTTTAAAAGGATTTTTGGCTTCTTCTTCCTCTGTAACCAACTCTGCATAATGATTGTAATAATTACATTCAAAAATCATTAAACTAGCCATTGCTTTTTCGTTGCTGTTTTTAGACATCTTTAAAGCTTTCTCATAATACATTTTAGCCATTTTCAGATTATAATAATTACTGTTTTGGTATTTCTTTTCGTTCTCTGTATTATCTCCGTAAACATAATCTGTATATGATGCGCCGGAACTCCAATCATAAGATGTCATCATCCATGAATTTCCTAAATACGAAACATTAAAATACGCATGAGCTAATTGCAGATTACTGCTTGCTGTATTTTGTTTTTTCAGCTGAATTAATTTAGCAATAAAATCGGCTTTATTGAAACGATAATCGAATTTGCGTTCTTCCTGTTTTTGCAGAATTTTAGGTGTAAATGGATTTTCGTTTAAATAGGCTTTATACTCATAGTTCTTTTCCCAAAAATCCTGAGGCATGCTTGAAAAAGTTTCGTAAGCCAATTCCAGGTTATTGTTTCTAAAAGCAATTGTTCCTTTTAAATCTTTGTAATAATTACTATTTGGAGCAATTGTTCCAGAACAGATATATTTTTCAAAAGGCGTTTTATTTGTTTTCTCTTGCAAAGCCATTAAAAGATCAATGTCTTTTACCGATGCATTTCGGTCAAAATAGCCTATATAACTAAAAAAGTACGGATTATTATAAACAGAATATTCTCCTTCATTTTTAATATCCGATTTCATCGAAAGCAAACCAGCTGTTACTACATCTCCTTTTTTATAAAAATCACTGCTTGCAATTCGGTACAAACTATATAAATTTTTAAATAATCCGTGATCCGTTTCTACCAGATTTTCGACTGAATTAAAATAAGTATAAAGCTGATTTTGAACTTTTTCGTTCTTTAAATCATCTTGTTTTAATGAAACCAAAGCCAGCTGAATATTTTTCTGCATTTGTATCGATGCATTGGCCTTATTTGAAATCATGTTGGTATATTTTTTTCCTTCGTCGACCTGATCATCAATAAAACATAACTGGGCTATTGCTGCAGTGATATAATCTTTCTGCTCGCCCGAAGTTTGTTCGCGAATAGAAATCAGAAAATATTCTAATTCTCTTAAGTATAAAATATCTTTATTAAAATTTTCTTCTTTCGCTTTAGCATAATTTTCATACCAATCTGTAGAACTAAAAGTTACTGAAGGAGTCCCGTCATTAGTATACTGAGGCGTAAAAATCCAATCTTCGAGTTTGTTAACTTCTCTTCCAATTAAAAAACTCAAAAACAAACTGTTTGGACTTAATTCATAAATTTCTTTAATAGATTTTAAATCCGGAGCTGGATTTCTAAGACTTTCAATAGCGAGAATAACACTTCGCTCTTCATCATTTTGAGCTAATGCCAAAGTTTCGTTGGTCAATTTCCAATTGTAATGCTGTAACACTGCAAAGGATTTTTCTTCGCAGGAATTAAAAACTTTACTAAGTAAATAATTTTGTAAAGGCAGATTATCAATACATAAAGCATTATAATACAATGCCCAAGGTTTCAGGATTGTATTTGATTCAGAAGCAAAATAGGTATTATACAATTGAATAACATCTTGATCTTGCTGCGCATAAAAATAATAACGCAGTGCTAAAAAAGCATAACGCTGTTTTAAAAAGGTATCTTTTGAACTTTTTATTTTCTTCTCAAAATCAAAATTATCTTTCAGTTCATTGTTATTATAATTACTTCTAATTTGCCCCCAGGATTCCCATTTCGTGTCCTGAACATTATTATATTCCAGTTTTTTGGCCAGTAAAATATAATTTAAAAAAGCTTTGTTTTTAGATAACAGCAAAGCGTCAACAAATGTGTTTTTTGCAAATACAGTTTTCAATGTTTTATTTTCAAAAGCGGTTTGAAACTGTTCAGAATCTGTTTCATATAAAATAACATGAACATCATTTGCATTTATATTATTACCCAATTTTTTCTTCCACTCTAAACAATTCTTTTCCTGATCGACACCCGAAACAGTATTGGTTGAGTAATAATAATCTGCTGAGTAGTAAAATGGCGTAAGTTTAAAGAAACCTTCTCGCTGTGCTTTAAACAAAGCCAAACGGCTGGTTTCGGGAGAAACACTCCATCCGCAGGCAAATGAAAACTGAACGCTTAAAACTAAAAGTAAACTGCTAAAAGCGCGCATAATAATTGGAGATATTTTCGGTTCCATAATCGTTTATGTATTCTTTATCAAAAGAGAAAAAAGTCACTTTTGTCTGATTATCAATCTGGATTTTGTTTTTAATAATTGAAATCATCTTGTCAAGTTCGCTGTCTGAAATTTTCTCAATTCTAATTTCATCACCATTTCTAAGATACGTCTGCCCGACTAATACATCATCCTTCAAAACATATTTGGAATCAGAAGTTTTCTTTACTTTAATCGTATCCTTAATCAACTGGTCATAATCAGACAAAATCCCTTTAAATTGATTTCCTCTAAAGGCAACCGCCCAGCTGTATAATGGCAGTGCAATGTCTAGTTTGAGTTTATAATCGCTATGTGTTATGTATTGTGCTAATTCTTCGCTTGTTGCAATAGAATTTTTAGTCTGTAAATCGTCTGGTTTTGTAATATTATAACACATCAGCAAACCTTTATCTACTGGCGGAATTCCGGCTTTTGAAGCATATTTATACTGCCACAGTCTTATGGTTGCAGCTATTTTTGAAGATGGCAGCTGGTTTTTAATTTGTTTTAATAAATAAAAATAATTCTTCTGAGATTTTTCGGTCCAGTCGCAGTCTATTAGAATTTCTTTAAATGCCACTTTTAATTTGGCAGATTCTGCAGATCTTACTGAATCATAATTTAAAGGTTTATAGTCTTTTTGTTTATAATAATCTTTTGGGTACACAATATTTGAAGCTATGACATCAGCTTTTGTGTCATTCATTTTTTTACCAATCTGTTCGATTCGTTTGGCCATCCTGACTGCGAGACTGTCTAACTGTTTCGTATCTGATTTTAAAACAACTTCATTCGTTATAAAAATACTCGGTGTGATTTCGGGGTTGCTTTTATTAAACGAAATATCCCAAATAGTGGCAACAGGCAGCGGTTCTTTTGAGTACGGATTATAATCAACATCAAAAAAACGAACATACATGTGTTTTACATCTAGTTTATTCACCAGAGAATCGTCTTCTTCCTGAAAGTAAAGATTGGTTTTCCAGTAACAAAAGGAACGAATTACTTTGTGGCCATTTTCACGGTTTCCCGAGCTCAAAACGACAAAAAGCAGAACAAAAAAAACATTTTTCATGATAATAAAAAACTTACAAAATATAATTCAAAATTAGTATTAAAATTTATAACAATATGATTTATTTATGAACAACTTTTGCTTTGTATTCTTACCTTTGCAAAAATTTTTATTTATGTCGAATATATATTTAGGATATCATTTTACAATTGAGCCAAAAGAATTGGGTTCTGAAATTTTAGTGGCTGAATTGGGCGAAAAAGCGTTTGAAAGTTTTACAGAAACTGAAAACGGAATTTCGGCTTTTGTGAAAAAGGATTTATGGGATGAGAATATCCTGGATGATATTTATATTCTACAATCTGAGGAGTTTAAAATTGAATATACAATTGAAGAAATCGATCAGGTAAACTGGAACGAGGAATGGGAAAAGAATTTCGAGCCAATTGACGTTGATGGGAAATGCCATGTTCGCGCTCCTTTTCATGAAAAAACAAATGCAGAATTTGATATTGTGATTGAACCAAAAATGAGTTTTGGAACTGGACATCACGAAACCACTCACATGATGATTCAGCATTTACTGGAAATGGATGTTAAAGGTTTAAAAACGCTTGACATGGGTTGCGGAACTGCAATTTTAGCCATTTTAGCCGAAATGAAAGGCGCTGAACCAATCGATGCCATTGATATTGACAATTGGTGTTATTTAAATTCTATTGAAAATGCCGAACGCAATAATTGCAAACACATTTCCGTTTATGAGGGCGATGCAGCTTTATTGGCAGGAAAAAAATACGATTTAATTATTGCCAATATCAACCGAAACATTTTGTTGAATGATATGCAGGCTTATGTTGATAGTTTAAATCCAAAAGGAATTATTTTATTCAGTGGTTTTTATGAAGAAGACATTCCGTTTATCGATGCTTCATGCACAGAAAAAAGTTTGACGTATGTTAAAAAGTTACAAAGAAACAACTGGGTTTCATTAAAATACGTAAATTAGATAGTAATTACAAAGTACAAAAACTAGATAAGATGAGTACTAAAGAGAAAGTAAGAGAAAAAGTCCGCGAGAAAGAAGCGGCTGTGTTCAATAATGAAATCATTATGTATAACGATGATGTAAATACATTTGACCACGTTATTGATACTTTAATGCGCGTTTGTGACCATACGGCAGAACAAGCCGAACAATGTTCCTTAATTGTACATTACAACGGAAAATGCACTGTAAAAACAGGACCAATAGAAAAACTTAAACCTCAATGTACACAACTTTTGGAAGCTGGACTAAGTGCTGAAATTGTTTAATTTACCAATAATTTAAAAAACATTCTATTTTATTTTATATTTGAAATAAAATAGAATGTTTTTTTATGGAAGAATATGGTAAAATATTAATTATTGCAATGCCTGTTTTTTTAGTTCTAATTGTAATTGAAAAACTTTACGGCATTTACAAAAAGAACGATACTGCTCCATTAATTGACAGCGTTTCCAGTATTAGTTCCGGAATTACCAATTCTGTAAAAGATGTTTTAGGACTCAGCATTACTTTTCTTTCTTATGAGTGGATGGTTTCTAAAATTGCATTTTTCCATCAGGAAGCCACAGTTCTATCTTACGTCATTGCCTTTTTTGTTATTGATTTCTACGGATATTGGAGTCATCGACTGGCACATCAAATTAACTTTTTTTGGAATAAACACGCCATTCACCACAGCAGTGAAGAGTTTAATCTTGCCTGTGCGCTGCGCCAGCCTGTAGCGAGTCTGGTTAATTTATTTACTTTTCTGCTTATTCCGGCAGCATTATTAGGAGTTCCGGCTTCTGTAATTGCCATAACACTTCCGCTCCATTTATTTTTACAGTTTTGGTATCATACCAAACACATTAAAAAAATGGGATTTGTAGAAAAAATTCTCGTAACGCCTTCGCATCATCGGGTTCATCATGCCATAAATCCTGAATATTTAGATAAAAACCATTCGCAGATATTTATTTTCTGGGATAAACTTTTTGGAACTTTTCAGGAAGAATTAGACCATGTTCCTCCAGTTTTTGGAATTACAAGACCTGCCAATACATGGAATCCGATAAAAATAAATTTTCAGCATTTAACTTTATTAATAAAAGACGCCTGGCGAGCCGAAAGCTGGAAAGATAAACTAACCATTTGGTTTAAACCAACAGGCTGGCGTCCTGAGAATTTCGAAGAAAAATATCCGGTTAACAAAATCGAAAATGTATTTGATTTTGAAAAATACGGAACACAGAATTCCAAAAAACTTATTTATTGGTCGGTTGCTCAAATTTTAATCACACTTTTGTTTGTGAGTTATTTATTTGAGAATATTGCCAAAATTGGCCTGCCAAATATTTTTGTTTACGGGTTCTTTATTTTTATAACCATTTACAGCAGCTCTGAACTAATGGATAAAAGCAGATTTGCTATTGTCTGGGAAGGTTTTAGATTGTCTCTGGCAACAGCTGTAATTTTATTTTACGGCGATTGGTTTGGTCTCAACACCGTTTTCTCTTTAAGTAATTATATAATTTTAGGTTATTTAAGTGTATCTTTTTTAATAACGATTTACTTTGTAACTGTCGATTTTAAAACTAACCAAAACCAAACCATAAATTCACAAACCGCATAATGAAAAATATTCTATTTTTTAAAATTTATACTGCATACTGCTTTATTTATCTGCTTATTTTATATCTGGGATATGAAAGTTTAGACTGTTACCTAAAACCTGCTTTAATTCCGCTGTTAATTTTAGGCGTGTACTTTTCTAAAAGATTTCCAACTCAAAATTTACTTTTAACCGCATTACTCTTTTCCTGGATTGGCGATGTAATTCTGCTTTTTTCAGATATTGCCGAAATATATTTTATTCTGGGATTAATTTCTTTTCTAATTTCCCACATTCTGTATTGTGTGCTTTTTAACAGGCAGACTAAAGAAAAAATCAAACGAAATTCAATTATTTTTATATTTGGAAGTATTCTTATTGCCGTTTATTTAATTGGAATGCTTTCTGTTTTACTGCCTTCATTAGGCGATTTAAAAATTCCGGTTATCGTATATGCGAGTGTTATTTCAATAATGCTTTTGTTTGCTTATAACGGACTTTTAATCTGGAAAAAACCAGCCAATCAGCTGGTGTTTTTTGGTGCTTTGTTTTTTGTAATTTCAGATAGTATTTTGGCTCTCAATAAATTTTATATGCCGCTCAAAAAAAGTTCATTTATTATTATGCTTACCTATCTTGTGGCACAATATCTGATTGTAATTGGTATATTAAGACTAAATGGAAAAAAGGCTGAATAAATCTCTTTTTGATAAAGATTTAGATTAACGATTAAAAATCTTATTAATCTTTTAATCTGTGGCAAAACCTTTTTTACATTTGCATGACTAAAATAAACCTCAACCATGAAAAAAACAGCTCTTTTCATTATTCTATTAATAACTGCAGCTTCTTGTATAAGCACAAAATCGACTTTAAAAAATGTAGACGATAATGCTCCTGATTTAGTTTTAAATAAAAACAATACGTTTGTAATTTCGCTATTCAGCAAAGACAAAAAGTATGGTTATAATCCTGATTATCCTGTAAATATATTTTTTAAAAACACCCGTGACGAAGCAACGAACGAAGTGCGTTTTTTGAATGCTTTAGCCGGACCAAACGGAGAAAAAATCACATATAAGCGTTTAGAAACCTGCTGTCCTTTTCCAACAAAAAGAAGCGATATGGGCGCCGGATTTTTAAATGTATATGAATTAACATGGGAAGGACAGAAAAAACCTGTAACGCTGTATTTAAATATTTATGAAAAAGGAATTTTAATGGTTCCGATGGGATTGACTTTAAAAAAGGAGTAAAATTTACAGGAATAAACTATAGTTAATCTGAAATAAAAATGCTTAACATACTGCCTTTACTGCTTATTATTTTTCCAGTTTTATCACAATTACTATTAGGAAGTTATTCAATCTATAAATCATCATCTTTAAAATTTAGTCCTATTTCATGGATAAATTTCCTCCTTCAGATTATATTTTCTTTTGCTGCTTTTAATATTGCTGATTATAATCTTGCAAAACAATATGAGCCGAATCCTGTAAGATGCGGTATGCCGCTTGTAGGAATGGCTGTCGCTTGTTTCTTTTTTATTTTTATCCTGATTATAATTATTGTAATTCAATTTTTAATTAAAAGATGGAGAGCAAAAAGAAACACAGTATAATCTAAGTTTGAAAAAGCAGTAAACTGCAAAACTGCAGAACATGATAAATATCATTTATTAGTTTCTTTTCAAACTTTAATATTGCACCGGAAAAAGCATTTAATCATTATTAAGAAATTTTAGAAATTCGTTACTGCTGTTAAGGTCTCTATCAGCTATTGTGTTCTAAAAATAATCTTAAATCTTCATCTGCTATTCATAAATCATGACTACCTTTGCATTGCAAAAAAATAATTTTATGAACTTACAACATATTCCACAAATCAAGCACACTGAAAGCGGAAATTTCTTTTTATTGGCGGGGCCTTGCGCTATTGAAGGAGAAGAAATGGCTCTTAGAATTGCTGAAAAATTAGTTGGTATTACCGACAACTTACAAATCCCTTATGTATTTAAAGGATCTTTTAAAAAAGCAAACCGTTCAAGAATCGATAGTTTTTCTGGAATTGGAGATGAAAAAGCTTTAAAAATATTAAGAAAAGTTTCAGAAACTTTTCACGTTCCAACTGTTACCGATATCCATACAAATGAAGATGCCGATATGGCTGCACAGTACGTTGATGTTTTACAAATTCCTGCGTTTTTAGTTCGTCAGACAGATTTAGTTGTTGCTGCCGCTAATACAGGAAAAACAGTAAACCTTAAAAAAGGACAATTTATGAGTCCGGAAAGTATGAAACATGCTGTACAAAAGGTTTTAGACTGTAATAACGAAAACGTTATGGTTACAGACAGAGGTACTATGTTTGGATACCAGGATATGATTGTTGATTTTAGAGGAATTCCTACTATGCAGCAATATGCGTCTACGGTTTTAGATGTTACACACTCTTTACAGCAGCCAAACCAAACTGCTGGTGTTACAGGAGGAAGACCTGACATGATCGAAACAGTAGCAAAAGCGGGTATCGCTGTAGGTGTTGACGGTATTTTTATCGAAACACACTTTGACCCTGCAAATGCAAAAAGTGATGGTGCTAATATGCTTCATTTAGACTATTTTGAAGGTTTAATGAACAAATTAGTGGCTATTAGAAAAACTGTAAATGCCTTTTAATTTATAATACTTAAGTTCTTTGAAAACAAAAATTTTATTTTTCTTACTGGCTTGTGTTTCTTTAAACACATTTGCTCAGGAAGAAATTCCAGTACAAAAATACGCTGCTCACAACAAAGGAAAATTCTTTGTTATGTGGGGCGGAAACAGAGAAAGTTACTCAAAATCTGATGTAAACTTTCGTGGTAAGGATTACAACTTTACAGTTGAAAATATGTCTGCTCATGACAAACCAAAAGGATGGCATGTAGATTATATTAATCCTGCAAATATGACTATTCCTCAAACCAATTTAAGACTTGGTTATTTCTTTAGTGATCATTACAGTGTAACAATTGGTGTTGACCACATGAAGTATGTAATGGCACAGAATCAAATTGCAAATGTTAATGGAAATATTAATTTACCTGCAGATGATCCCGGCTCAATTTACAACGGTGAATACAATAACAGACCTGTAGATATGTCTTTAAATGGAGCCATAGAAGGTGGTTATGACAAAGGTGTCACTAATCCAAACGGTCCTGCTTTTTTAATGTACGAACATACAGATGGTTTAAACTACATTAATACTGAGGTTGCCAGATTTGATGATGTTTCTAAATGGTTTGGGCTGCCAAATATTGATAAAGTTCAGATCAACTTAACTGAAGGATTAGGAGCGGGTATTTTATATCCAAAAACAAATACTACTCTTTTAGGTAAAGAACGTCATGATGATTTTCATGTTTCCGGATACGGTGTTTCTGCAAAAGCGGGTCTAAATATTACTTTTTTCAAACATTTCTATGTTCAGGGAGAATTAAAAGGAGGATATATCAACATGCAGGATATTAAAACTACAACAAGTAATGAAGATAAAGCTTCTCAGCATTTTACTTATTTTCAACGAATTATTGCTGTTGGAGGAATCTTTAGAATCTAATTTCAGTTAGAAAATATATTAAAAATAGTTATCATTAATTTGGTAACTATTTTTTTTATTATTTACTTTGCAACTCAAAGTACTTTAATATTTATTTGAAATATGAAAAAGCAAAAATACATTTTCCTGATTATCACATTTGTGCTAAGCTTTGGTTTGGCATTATTTGTCGCAGTGAAAGTTTTCCCAAACAACCCATTTTCAAAAAAGAAAACTGAAAATATTCAATCTGATAAAATTAAAAGCGGCGATATTATCTTTCAAACTTCACAGTCTCCTCAATGCGAAGCCGTTCGAATTGCTACTAATTCTAAATTCTCGCATTGCGGTATTATTTTTAACCTCAACGGGAAATGGTTTGTTTTTGAAGCTGTGCAGCCTGTAAAACTTACTCCTTTTGATGAATGGATCCAGCACGGTAAAAACAATAAATATGTCGTAAAGAGATTAAAAAATGCTGAAACCGTTTTAACTCCGGAAGTACTGCAAAAAATGGAAAATTACGGCCAGCAGTTTGACGGAAAAGAGTATGATGCTTATTTTGAATGGACTGATAATAGAATTTATTGTTCTGAATTGGTTTGGAAAATTTATAAAAATGCGGCAGGTATTGAACTATCAAAACTAAGAGAATTGAAAGATTTCAATTTAGAAGACCCGAGAGTCAAAAAAATTCTTAAAGAGCGTTATGGCAATGATATTCCTCTTGAAGAAAAAGTTGTCGCTCCCTCCGACCTAGCCGATTCAAATTTATTAAAAACTGTAATAGACAATTATTAAGAAATAAGTTAAAAGCTAATTCTAAACCCGATTAGCTTTTTATTTTAACTATTTACTTTGAATTTCAAAGAACTTTTAACCAGCACAACTATGAGAGATTATTTAATTGAAAAATTATACGAATGCACTAAAAAGCCGTATCAAAAATATTTTAAGAAAAACGAGCCTTGGAATATTGATAAAAAACAGCTGTTTAATTTTCCTAAAGATAGCTTAGGATATGGTTTAGGAAATTTTCTACATAAAAATCATTTTGATATTCAGGAGAAATTGGAAGATCACGATATTATACATGTTCTTACGAATACCGGAATTTCTGTTTATGAAGAAATCGGCATGCAGTATTATCTTTTCGGAAATGGAAAAAGAAGTTTGTATTTGTATATGGTTATTTTATCCGGAACTCTTTTTTATCCCAAACAGATAAAGTATTTCGTTGAGCAGTATAAAAGAGGGAAACAAGCACATTCATTTCATTATCTGGATTTTTCAAAAATGCTTTCAATGCCTATACAATCTATTCAACAAACTTTTAATATTTAAGATCATGAAAACAATACACAATAAACACTTTGAAGAAAAACAATCTACAGAACTGGCTGTTGGAACTTTTATTATCAGCACACTTTTGTTTATGCTTTATATCATTTCAAATGAAAGTCCTAATATTTTAGTAATTGCATGGCCGTTTGCCTTATCAGGAATAGTACTTAATGCGATTATGCTTTTTCATCTAACCGAAAGGCTTATTCATTTACCGGAATATCGAAAAGATATTGGATTTAAAATTCTAATTGTTCTTTCTAATATTCCTATTACATTTTTGTATTATCTGGTGGTGATGAAAATTAATTGAGTTTTATGAAATAAAAAAAGCCGTGAGCTATACTCACGGCTTTTTCTTTATAATCTATTTTTAAAATTTTAGTTTGCTGCAGGAATAACAATTCCGGTTTGGTCAATTAAATATAATAATGACGTCATTGTTGCTGCACCTAATTCTAATTCTCTTTTGTTAATAGCATCAAATTTATCGTTTGCTGCATGGTGGTAATCAAAGTAACGTTGTGAATCTGGTTTTAAACCTGCTTTAACGATCGCTTTAGACGTTAAATGACTGATATCTGAACCTGCGTGCCCAATTGTAAAACTGTGTACTAAATAAGGCTCAAAAAAGTCTTTAAATCCTTGTATTTTTTTCAAATTGACATCGTCAGCTTCAATAGAAAATCCTCTTGGAGAAAATCCGCCTGAATCGCTTTCTAATGCAAAAATGTGATTCTCTTTATTTTGCTTTGAAATTTCTTCGTATTTAGCACCGCCTTTTCCGCCGTTTTCTTCATTCATAAACAATACTACACGAATTGTATTCTTTGGTTTGTAGTTTAGGTTTTTAAGAATACGAACTGCTTCCATACTCTGCACTACTCCTGCTCCATCATCATGAGAACCATCAGCTAAATCCCAAGAATCTAAGTGACCGCCCACAACCATAATGTTTTCAGGACTTACAGTTCCTGTTAATTCTCCAACAACGTTATGTGACAATACATCCGGCAGCGTTTCGCAAGATTGTTTGAAATAAAATTTTAAAGCTGGATTTGCTTTCAAAGTTTTACTTAACAATTCAGCTCCGTTTGTACTAATTGCAGCAGTTGGAATATATTGTTCTTTTGGTAAATCACCATAGCTTTGTGCTCCTGTATGTGGGAAATCATCTAAACGCAAATTCATAGAACGAACAATTGTTCCTACTGCTCCAAGTTTTGCCGCTTCTTTTGCACCGGCATATCTTTGGTCTACACATGCACCGTATGATGTAAAAGTTTCAATGTTTTCAGGATTCATTGGTCTGTTATAAAACACAATTTTTCCTTTTACTTTATCAGCACCAAGTTCAGCTAATTCTTTAATCCCCTGTACTTCGATTATCTCTGCTGTAAGTCCTGTTTTTGGAGTTGCAACAGACCCTCCTAAAGCACAAATTGGTACATTAGTTTTTACTTTTCCGTCTAAGATATAAGCAGTTTCTTTTTCACCGCGTACCCAGTGAGGAACCATAACTTCTTGTAAATATACTTTATCAAGACCTATGCTTTCTAATTGTCTTTTAGTGTATTCTACTGCTTCTGCAGCACCTTTTGATCCAGACAAACGACTTCCAATATCGTTAGAAAGATATTCTAACCAAGAATAACACTTCGCTTCTGTTAAAGCTTTTTTATAAAATAATTTGATGTTTTTTTCATCATTTGACTGCGCAAATAATGTCAATCCGTTTAAAACTAACGCAGTTAAAAGAATTGTTTTTTTCATAGTTTTTTAGCATTTTGGGTTTCTTCCAATTTCTTGGCTTATTCCACAAAGAAACAAAAATTCTATAAAATTGTCAGAGTTTTTCCATATCCTTTCTCAAAAAAAACTCTAATTACAAACCTGTTAGTTTATAATTAGAGTTTTTATGTTTTTAATAAAATAAAGCTATTTTACTTCGATAATTTTATTTTTCGTTCCTATTCCGTTTTCATTAAAAGGCTCAATTGTAAAATAGTATTTTGTTCCTTTATCTAAACCTCTAAAGTCATAAGAATTGTCGCCGTAAACCATAATACTGTTGTATAATTTATCTGGTTCAATTCCGTAATAAATATTATATCCAACGGCATCATATTGCTTTTTCCATGAAATCATGGCATTTCTGGAATCTGCTTTATTTCTGTCTACTTTAAAAGAAGCAACAGCTTTTGGTTTTGCTGCTAATCCGTTTCCAAAAACCCTGAAATCAGAAATCGCAAATAATCCAGATGCATTATGAATGTTTTCCATCTTAATATAACGCGCTTTAAATGATTTTGTAAGTTCTACATAGTCATGAGGTGCATCTTTATCATTTTTAGATTTATCTACAACCAAAGTCCAGTTTTGAGCGTCATCAGACATGAAAATTTTATACTGATAATAAATATCCATTGCTTTATTAAACTGAGTGGCTTTATGATCGGCATAATTAATCTGCAGCGCATTTATTTCCATCGGTCTTCCTAAATCCATTTGCAGCCATTCTCCAGCATTACTTGTTTTAGCAGACCAATAGGTTTGAATATTTTCATCTGTAAGGTTTTCTGGCCCGTAACAGAATTTCTCATATACTTTTTTCCCTCCGTTATCCATTCTGTGCGTTTCAACTTCCATACATTCTTCAGAAGAGGAAACGGTTACAGGCTTTTTATATGAAAGCAGCATCCAGCCAGATGAAGCTCCTTTGGTTTGATCACGCTGGCTTGTTGGCAATACAATAGGGAAATCTCCATAAGCAGTGATAGAATACATTACATCATCTTTATCAAATCCTGCCGGAAACATATCTATACGACGTTCAAAACGATCTTTGATTGAAATTTTACAGGTTCCTGTATTCCAGTAATTTCCGTAATTATCAGCAAAAGTATTTCCGTGCCCTGCTCCAATTACAAATCCGCCTGGTTTATAAGACATCGGATTGTGTTTTTGATAGGTAAATGGTCCAAGCGGATTATCTCCAACATGAACTCCATTTGCATAACCTTTAAATTCTGTTGCCGGTGCACCGTACTGCATGTAATATTTTCCGCTGTGTTTGGTCATCCACGCTCCTTCGATAAAATTCCCCCAAGGTGCAGGTTCCATATCATTGTTTGGTCCAAAACGTTCCCATCCGTGTTGAGAAGGTTCTAAAATAGCAACTTCTTTAATTTGTCCGTATGTTTTTTGAATATCTTCAACTTCTGTTGCTTTGTATAATGTTGCATAATCTGCCTGATTTCCTTTTGGAAGCCATGTGTTATAATCTACTTCAACGCCCACTAAAGGCAATTTTCCGCTTGAACCATAATACATGTAGACTTTTTTATCATCATCCTGAAAAATAGCAGGATCCCAGGTTGGCAGCATTGCCTTATCTACGTGACGTGTCCATCTACCAGATTTTGGGTCGGCAGTTTTCCAGATTGGATGATCTCTTTTCCAGGTTGAACCTACATAAAACAATGTGTCATTTACTACCCAGGCCGCTGGTGCGCATTGGTCATCGTCGCCAGGCTGTCTTTGAAAACTTCCGTAAACAAAATTCCAGTCTGACATATCTTTACTCCAAAAAAATCCAGCCTGATTGGTAGCAAATAAATAATATTCGCCTTTATAAGTAATAATTACAGGATCGGCGCTGGAACGGCGAGATTCAGGAATTCCGTTATGATTGTGTGTCGTAAAATTATAACCAATGTTAATTGGATTACAATAAGTAGTTGCGGGTTTTGATGGATCAAACCATTCCGTTTTACCCGAATTTTGTGCCGAAAGGTTTTGACTAAAAAATATCAAACCGCATAAAACAGGCAGTACAAGTTGTTTATATATATTTTTCATGGTTGATTGTTTGTAAAGTTTGAAAACTTACTTTTTTGCTTTTAATCTTTCGCTTAAAAGTTCTGGCTCGTTGGTTGTAATGTAATTGAATTTATGTTCAATAATCCAATCCATATCTTTAGCGTCGTTAACAGTCCAGGCATTTAGAATAATTTTGTTATCTTTTGCTTCCTGTATCCATTCTGGATGTTTTTGAAAAACAGAATAATGATAATCAACACCGTTAATTTTATCTGCTTTTATTTCTTTTGGAGATTTATTTCCTTCTAAATACTGCAGAGAAGTTTTAGAATCAATTTCTCTGATTTTCTTTAGAATATCATAATCAAAACTGATGTAGCAGGTGTTTTTATCGGCTTTTAATTTTTTAATGGTTTCGACTGCTGCTACACCCGTTTTTTGTCCTCTTTCTTTACTAATTTCTGAAGGTTTGATTTCACAGACCAAAAGTGTGTACTTGTTATTTCGCATTCCTTCTGAAATGTATTCATGAAGGGTTGGGAGTTTTTCTCCGTTTGAAAGTTTAAACTTTATCAAATCTGCATAATTTGTTTCTTCTATAAGAAGTTTATTGTAATGCGCATCATGATTGATTACAAGTGAATCATCAGCCGTTCTCCAGACATCAAACTCTGAACCCGGTAATTTTAAATCAATTGCATGTCGTAATGATGCAATTGAATTTTCGGGCAGATTATTTTTTTTCCAGGCGCCGCGATGAGCAACTATCGCATTTTTTTGGGCATTGCAATATGAAAAAGCGATAAGACATATTGCACTAAATATTTTTAGAGTATTCATTATAACGTAGTTAAAAAATTACAAAAATGGCTCTTCAGTTTAAAAAAAAGCCCTCCAAACGAAGGGCTTTTAACTAATCAATAAACCAACTATTTAGTTAACTCAAAACTAACTTTCTTATCGGCATTTGAATTTCCTCCAACGAAAATATCAAACTGTCCAGGCTCTGCTGCAAATTGCAAATCAGAGTTATAAAATTTTAAATCTTCAACAGTAATATCAAAACTTACGGTTTGTTTTTCACCTTTTTTAAGTGCTATTTTTTGGAAACCTTTTAATTCTCTAACTGGTCTTGTTACTGAACCAACTAAATCTCTAATGTATAACTGAACGGTTTCTTTTCCGTCAAAATTTCCAGTGTTTGTTACATCAACAGTTACTTTCAATTTTCCAGATGGATTCATTTTATCAGAAGAAATTTTCAGGTTTGAATAATCAAAAGTCGTATAGCTTAAACCAAATCCGAATGGGAATAAAGGCTCATTTCTTTCGTCAATATAATTAGATCTGAATTTTTCGAATTTACCTTCTGTATTAGAAAGTGGTCTTCCAGTATTTTTGTGTGCGTAGTAAATTGGCAGCTGTCCAACGCTTCTTGGGAAAGTTGAAGTCAATTTTCCAGAAGGATTTACATCTCCAAATAATACATCAGCAATAGCATAACCAGCTTCTGTACCTGCGAACCAAGCATTTAAAATTGCAGGAACTGTTTTCTCTTCGTCTGTAATTACTAACGGACGTCCGTCAAATAAAACTAAAACAACTGGTTTTCCTGTTTTTAATAAAGCGTTTAATAAATCTTTTTGCGCTTGTGGAATTTCTAAGTTTGTACGGCTGCTAGATTCTCCGCTCATCTCTGCAGATTCTCCAAGTGCTGCTACAATTACATCTGACTGCTCAGCTACTTTTAAAGCTTCTGCTAATAATTCTTCTTTTGAACGAGCATCACGATGTAATGTTTTACCAAACATTGTCGCATTGGATTCAAAAGTTTCATCGTAATCTAAATTGCTTCCTTTTGCATATAAAACTTTAGTTCCAGCTCCGGCAACTTCTTTAATACCTCTCAATAACGAAACGGCATTTTCCATTTTTGTAGCCACACTCCAGGTTCCTGGCATGTTTTCTTTAGCATCTGCCAATGGTCCGATTAAACCAATTGTTCCAGATTTTTTAAGTGGTAAAAGCTGGTTTTGGTTTTTTAATAAAACTAAAGATTGTGCTGCAATTTCACGTGCTTCTTTTCTGCTGTCTGTTGTGAAGATTTCAGTTTTTGCTCTTTTCTCATCACAATATTTGTATGGGTCCTGAAATAATCCTAAATCGTATTTTGCTTCTAAAATAAGTTTTACAGCATTATCTATTGTTTCGATTTTTACTCTTCCTTCGTCTAAAGATTTTTTTAGAGTTCCTAAGAAACCTTCTCCAACCATATCCATTTCAACTCCAGCGTTTAATGCTAAAGCTGAAACATCTTGAAGATTCCCCATTCCATGTTCGATCATTTCAGGAATTCCTGTAAAATCAGTTACTACAAATCCTTTAAAACCCCATTGTTTTCTTAAAACATCTGTCATTAACCATTTGTTTCCAGTTGCTGGAATTCCGTCAACTTCGTTGAAAGAAGCCATAACCGAACCTACACCAGCATCAACTGCTGCTTTGTAAGGAGGAAAATAGTCATTAAACATTCTAATATGGCTCATATCAACCGTGTTGTAATCACGTCCGCCTTCTGGTGCTCCATATAATGCGAAGTGCTTAACACAAGCTAAAATTGAGTTATTTTTTGAAAGATCATGCTGCTGATATCCGTTTACCATCGCTTTTGCAATCTGGCTTCCTAAGTATGGATCTTCTCCCGAACCTTCAGAAACTCTTCCCCATCTTGGATCACGAGAAATATCAACCATTGGAGAAAATGTCCAGTTGATACCGTCTGCACTTGCTTCTTTTGCAGCAATCTGCGCACTTCTTTCAATTAAGCCCATATCCCAAGTACAAGATAATCCTAACGGAATTGGGAATGTTGTTTCGTAACCGTGAATTACGTCCATACCAAAAAGCAACGGAATTTTTAAACGGCTTTTTTCAACCGCAATTTTCTGTACTTCTTTAATTTTTTGAACTGATTTAATGTTAAACAAACCACCCACTTTTCCTTCAGCAATGTTTTTTGCCACATTTGAGCTGTTTGCCTGACCTGTGGTAATATCACCAGATGTTGGCAGGTTTAACTGACCCAATTTCTCGTCTAAAGTCATTTTTGACATTAACTCCGCCACAAATTCAGACTTTGGTTTAATTTTCACTGTATTTTTAGCCGGCTTTTTTTGAGCGTAACCCAAAACAGCGCATCCTAAAAAAAGTAAGACTAATTTGTTTTTCATTCTATTTTATTTATTTGTTTGTATTTGTTTTTTTCTGCTGAAACATCCAGTCGTAGATTTCCTGATTATCATACACTTTTGTCCAGCTGTCATGATTTGCATCATCAAAAATGGTAAGCTTTACGTCTTTTGCATTACACTTTTTTAATTCTTTATAAATCGTAATTGCATAATTCACATTCACCACATCATCTAATAATCCGTGGAAAATTCTGGTAGGAATATTGGCTATTTCACAAGCGTGTTCTAACTGAATTAAATCTACAAAGCCAGCGACAGGTACGTTTGCTGCAAATAGATCCGGATGTGCAAAAGCCAAATTCCAAGAAGCCCAGCCTCCTGAGCTCAAACCAGTAACATATATTCTGTCTGAATCGATTTTGTTTTCTTTCTGAATTTTTAAAATCAGCTGATAAATCGATTCTATATCCCAGTTCTCATCTTCCTTGCATTGCGGAGCCAGAACGTAGGCGTCTAATTGATGTGTTTTTAAATATTTTAACGGACCATGAACTTTTACTTTTTCAAGGTCTGTTCCTTTTTCTCCATCTCCAGAAATAAAAACTATTAGAGGCTTTTTCTCTTTTGTATTTGCCTGTTTATGCAAAACATAACCAAGCTCATATTTAGACATTATAACTGTATTGATTTTCCCCGTTGTTTCGGTCTGCCCAAAAACAACGATAGAAAGCAACAGAAATAAAAATGCTAATGTATTTTTCATAGAAGCTTAAATTCCGTATTTACCAGATTTGAATCCAAGTTTTGTTAAGCCTTGTTTTACTTCAGGTGCATTCATGAATAATTTCCATAATAAACCTGTTCTGTAATTTTCGATCATAACCACTTCAGGGCCTTGATCAATTGCCAGATAACGTTTTGCTGCCCATTTGTTTCCTAAACTAAGTGCATCATAAAAACCTGCATCTCCCCATGTTTCATCTTTATGATTATCATATAAGTTTCTGATTAAAGCCATCGATTCTTTTGGTGTGTACACTATTGAACTGATTGCAGCAGTAGGTGAAATCACACCTTGATCGTTGCTTGGCATGTGTGCATTATATCCAATAGAACCATCAGGATTTCTAGAATATGATGCTGTTAAACCCCAATAATCTGGGCCATAACCTGCATTTTTATTTGGATTTTGAACGCAATACTGATAATTGATTTTGGTTTGGTTTACATTTAAATCCCAGTAGTTTGCATACTTATCTGTTAACTGATTTGGATCTAAACCTACATAAGAATAATGTGCCCAGAATAACGGACCTCCAAATTCTTCTGCACCATTGTGCTTTAAAATAAGTGGAATATTGTATTTTGTTTTTGAAGAAACTATGCCACCGCTTCTCGCCCATCCTTCGTGATATGCTTTCGCATCGATTGTATGAGTTGGCGAAGACGCTGCCATTACATAAGTGATCAGACATTCGTTATAACCTTGAAGAGGAAAATTCATTTCCCAGGCATAACTCGGAGACCAGTGCCAGTATAGAACATTTTTATTATTTGTGTACCATTGCCAGTCAACACCTTTCCAAAGTGCATCAAATTTTTGTGCTACAGCTTTTTCTTTTTCAGAACCATCTTTAAGATATTCACGAACTGTAATCATTCCTGCAACCAAAAATGAGGTTTCGACTAAATCGCCTCCATTATCCTTGGTTCCAAAAGGTTTTACTTTTCCTGTATTTCCGTCAATCCAATGTGACCATGCTCCGTGAAAACGATCTGCTTTGCCTAAAAAATCTGCAATTTTATTAAGACGTTCTACACCTTGCTCTTTAGTAATATATCCTTGAGACATTCCTGATACAAGAGCCATTAATCCAAAACCTGAACCTCCTGTTGTAACGATATTTGAATCATTTTCAGGATAATTTCCGTCTGGATGGTAACGTTCTCTGGCTAATCCAGAATTTGGTTCTGCATAATCCCAGAAGTATTTAAAAGTTTGTTTTTGAACAGCGTCTAAAAGCTGTTCGTCTGTTAATGCTGTAACGCCAGAGGTATTTTCCTGTGCATTTTCTTTCGACTTATCATTCGATCCACAACTAAAAAAAGCAAAAGCTAAAAATAAAACTGAAATTCTAATCATTATAAAGATTTTGAGATTGTAATAAATAATCACTTCCTCCAGAATGATTCTGGAGAAAGTGATATAAGATTTTGATTAATAACCGCCTGGGTTTTGAGTTGAATATCCCACTGATTCTCTAATGAAAAATGTTGGTATAGGCCATAATTCATGTTTTCCAACCACAAATGTTTTTCCATCTGCCGCCATAGCTGCCTGCGCCTGACCTGTTCTAACAAGATCAAACCATCTGTCATGTTCAAAAGCAAGTTCTACCCTTCTTTCTTTCCAGATTGCGGTTCTCACATCTGCTTGCGAAACTGCAGGGGTATCACCTAAATTAGCTCTGTGTCTTACTTGGTTTAAGAACGGAACTGCTGCACTTGTCTGCCCCAATTCATTAAGAGCTTCTGCTTTCATTAATAAAACTTCAGCATATCTTAAATATCTTAGGTTTGTATCTGTAAATTCAAGATTGTAAAAATCTGATGAGTATGCTTTGTAGTTGTACATCGGATTTGTTACTGTTGAAGCCACAACTCTTCCATCATATAAAACTGAACCTCTAAAGATAATTGTAGCATTTTTTCTAACATCACCTGGCTCGTAAGCATTAGCAAGGCCTTGAGTTGGTGTGTTGAAACCCCAGCCCCATCCTCCAGCACCTCTTGGTGCCTGAGATACAGTATAGTTACCAATTCCTAATTTTTGATCAGAAGTTGGTGAACCAACACCGTTGATTTCAAAAATTGATTCTGAACCAAATTCACCTTCTAATTTAAATTGTGAAGAATAATCCGCAACTAATGAATAGCCCGTTACTTTATCACAATTATCAATTACAGCCTGCCAGTTTTTCAAGTATAAATTTACTTTTGCTAATAATGCATAAGCCGAACCTTTTGAAACTCTTTGTTTGTCATTTCCTGAATAAGTGCTTTTTTCTGGTAACGCCTCAGCAGCTTCTGCTAAATCTTTTTCAATAAAAGCATAAACATCAGAGACAGGTCTACGAGTTAACTGCATTTCTTTATCTTCTGGTGTTAACGGTATATTAGCTAAACGGTCAACAATTGGGACTGCACCATACCCTTTTACTAAAGTAAAGTACATGAAAGCTCTCATGAATTTTGCTTCGCCAATTAATCTATTTCTCAATGCAGGAGTTACTTTGTCTAATTGCGGCAGATACGTTAATGCCTGATTACATCTATTGATTCCGGCATAATTTGCTTTCCAAACACTTTCAAATGATGGAGTTGAAGCATTGTAAGTTAATGCATCCAATACATCCTTATCTGCACCAGTATCCCCTGGGTCAGAACCTTTATCTGCATCATCAGAAATAATACTTGTTACCCCATTCCATCCAAAAGATGACATGTCCCAAGATAAAAACTGGTTGTAAATAGAGGTAACCAATTCTGCAGCTTTACTATCAGTATTTAGATATTCTACATCAACAGGAATTTTATCCGTCTGATCAACATCTAAAAAATCATCTGAACATCCTGAAAAGAGTCCAGCAAGTATAAACAATGATATATATATTCTTTTCATAATATTAAAATTTTAAATTAGCTCCAATAACAAATGATCTCAATGATGGGTAAGCATCTAACTCAACTCCCTGAGTACCTGTAACTAATTCTCCGTCTCCCAATGCTTCCGGTGAAAACCCTGAGAATTTTTGAGTAATAAATGGATTTACAGCATTTACATAAATTCTACAGTAGTTGATAAATCCATTTTCATTTAAAGGAAGTTTGTATCCAACTGTAATGTTATTAATTCTAAAAAAGTCAGCTGATTCTAAGTAATAAGTTGAAGCAACAGGAACTTGGTTAAATGGAGCCGGATTTGAAGCCGTTGTGTTTGTTGGAGTCCAGAAATCACGAGTTAAAGAAGCCTCTACATTTTCTCCAGAAAAACGCTGTGCTTTTTTACCATTGTAGACTTTTGCTCCTCCTGTACCATATCCGTCAACAGAAAAATCAATAGCTTTATATGTTAAACCTAATGTTACACCGTAGTTTGCTGTAGGTAAAACTGAACCAACATATTTTTTATCATTAACTTCATTTAAAGCGCCTTGAGCAACTTTATTACCACTTGCATTGTAGTATAACATTTGTCCATTTGTTGGATCTATTCCTGCATATTCGTACATGTAAAAACTTCCTATTGGCTGTCCAACAGATGTAATATCAAGTATTTTAGTATTCTGACCGTTCCCTAAATTTCCTGCTACAATTGGAGCAATTGAAGGATTGTTCAAACTAGCTAATTTATTTTTGTTGTGAGAGAAATTACCTCCAACCCAGTAACTTAAATTATCATTGATTTTATCATCCCAACGAAGAGCAATTTCATAACCTTTGTTTGAAACCTCTCCTACGTGAGTAGCAGTTCTTTGAGTAAGTCCTGAAGTTGAATATGGTAAAACATATAAAATGGCATTTGTTGTGTTTTTATCATAAACATCAAAAGATCCTTTTAATCTGTTATTAAACATTTCAATGTCAAAACCTGCTGAAAGTTCTTCAACAATTTCCCATGATAAGTTTGGATCTACAGCTGAGTCAACAGTAATTCCTGAACTTGAATCTGGTCCATAATTTAACCCTGAAGTAAAAGTCTGATTGTTCAAAGGCACTTTCTGATTTCCTAATCTACCCCAAGAACCTCTAATCTTTAATAAATCAAGACCTTTTACATTGCTTAAGAAATTTTCTTTAGTTACAATCCATCCAGCACCAAATGATGGGAAAGTTCCCCAACGGTTACCTTCAGAAAACTGTGAAGATCCGTCGCGTCTTACTGTTCCTGTAAACAAATATCTGTCCATTAATTTGTATTGGAAACGTGCAAAATATGATGATAATTTTTGCTGATTTAATGCTACATCTGTATAACCAACAACATTTGCAGCATAAGGAACGCCGTCTAATGCCCAGTAATTAGAATTAGCTTCGACATTTTTTCTAGTAATACCAAGTTTTTCTCTTGTACCAATAACGTTTGCCTCAATACCCGCAGTCACCTCAACATCGTGAATTTCAGCAAACACTTTATTATAAGTAAAATAGTTAGATAAGTTCCAGTTGAAATATTGATCTCTATTTCTTGTTAAGGTATTGATATTACTTTTTGGATCGTATGCATCTACAACTCTGTTTGGGTCTGCAGCTAACCAAATAGCTAGATTGTCAACATAATTATATTGCTTATAAGTATAAAACTCTCCGTTAAATTGGGAAGTGAATTTTAATGATTTTGTAATATCAAAATCTAATTTTAAACCTCCTTGTAAAATAACAGTTTGCTGTTTTTCATTATTATAATCGATAGCACTTACTGGATTTCCAACTGAATTAAATTGAGAACCTGTTTCTGCAGCAACTCCATTATTTACAAAAGGAACACCATATTTACCATCAGCATAACGCACTGGTACGATTGGCGATTGTCTGTAAGCTGTTGTAAATGCAGATAATGGTTTTGGTGTGTTTTTTATTGAGCTCACACTAAAATTCTGGCTTAATTTAAGTCTTTCAGAAATTTTATACTCGTTGTTACTTCTAATAGTTGTACGAGAATAATCTGTTCCATTCAAAATTCCTTTTTCTTGGTAGTTTCCTGCACTTAAAAAGTATTTAATACTTTCTGATGAACCAGACAATGCGAGATTGTTTTCTGAATAAGTTCCTGTGCGCGTAATTTCATCATACCAATTTGTATTAATTGGCTGATTCAAAGAAAATTTAGCTGGATCGTTAAAAGCGGCATTACTATAACGAGCAAACTCCTCACTATTAGCCATTTTCACTTTTTTCAAAGCAGATTTAAATCCACTATAACTATCAAAATCAATAGTCATTTTACCTTTACCAGCTTTTGTAGTAATCATGATCACACCATTCGCACCTCTAGTACCATAAATAGCAAGTGCAGAGGCATCTTTTAGAACTTCATAAGAAGTAATATCATTTGTGTTAATGTTATTGATGTTGTCAGTTGGCATTCCATCCACAACATATAAAGGGTTTCTTCCTCCTAATGCTGTACCAACCCCCCTGATAATTACTGAAGGTGTTCCTCCAGGCGTATTAGAAGAAGTTACTTGAACCCCGGCTGCTTTCCCCTGAATAGCCTGAGTTGCATTTGACACCTTCATTTTTGTAATTTCCTCTGATTTTAGAGAACTTACAGCAGAAGTATTGTCAATCTTTTTTCTTGTACCATATCCAATTACTACAACTTCTTTTAAGGCAGTATCACCTGCTTCTTTTAAAGTAATTGTCATTGGTGCGGCAGTTGCCGGTACAGAAACTGAATCAAAGCCTAACATAGAGATTTTTAAAATGTCTCCTGGTTTTGCATTAATTGTAAAGTTTCCGTCGAAATCTGCATCAGCAGTTGCTCTAGCGTCAGATGAAGCAATGATTGCTCCCGGAATCCCCATTCCGCTGCTGTCAACTACTTTTCCTTTAATCGCTTGTGCCTGCCCAGACATATATGCTGGAAGCATTAAGAGCACAAATAAGCTAAAAATAAAATTTTTCATACAGTTTGTAATCGTTTAAGTTAGTAGAGCCAAATTAAGCAATTACAACGTTGTAGTACATCAAATACCACTACTACACAGCTACATCATTGTGTTAAAAAACAAATTTATTACAATGATTATCAACACAATAAATGTTAAAGAAAATTCATTAACATAACGTTATGATGTAGTAATGATGTATTAGAATTATGTAAAAATTGATGATTAAAAATATAAAATCTTTAAAAAATAAAACCAAATCTTACAGAGTTAATAAAAACTTCGACAGGTTTTCGTCCTGAGTCAGGTTTAGCTTCTTTCTAAGGCGATATCTATGCAGTTCTACACCTCTAAAAGAGATATTCATCATAGGTGCAATTTCTTTTGAAGAAAGATTCATTTTTAAATAAACACACAGTTTAATATCCTTTGGAGTTAATTGAGGATACTTTTTAGATAAATTTATGATAAACTCATTATGGATTTGATTTAAGTTAGTTTCAAATATTTCCCATTCGTGTTTATTTACTTCATTTATCTTAATTGCTTTTTTGATTTCACTTTTAAGTTTATTGAAATCTTTTTCAGAGTCCAGAATATTTTGAATATTCTCGATCATTTCACTTTGTTTAGCAATAGACAGAGATTTTCCTGCGACTTCAGAAGATTTACTTTGCAGTTCAAGTTCAAGAATATGTTTTTCATATTCCTGAATATTTAATTCATTTTCTTTTTTCAGCTCCATTTCAAGAATTTCACGCTGATGCTTCAATTCTTCGGCTTGTAATTTTAATTTTTGAGTATAACGAAGTTTATTCCATTTGTAATAGAAAAACAACACTGCTCCTATTACTAACAAATAAAGGAAAATCATCCAAAAAGAAAAATACCAAGGCTGCGCAACTTTAAAATCAAAACTGGAAACTTTATCATAATTAGCCCCGTCATTTTTAAAAATCACAATAGAATGCGATCCGCTGCTTAAGTTGTTTAAAACAATTGCACCATTTGAAATCGGAATATAATTTTTTCCTTTATTAATCTGATAAAACAAATTGGGTTTACTGGCACCATAAATTCCGGAGATTACATTTACACGAAGTTCTGTGTTGTGTTTTATCTTACCTTCATTTGGCAATAATTCTTTTTCATTATAAGCTTCAACTTTTACTCCTTTATTTTGTTTATTTTCATAACCGAGCTGAAGTGAAATAAAACCGTCATCAAGATTCATTAAATAATGATTGTGGCTTCTAAAAATTCTCAGATTTTCGTTAATGAGTTTTCCTTTGTAATATTTCTCCTGAATCATATTCCAGACAAACTTATTGTCATGAGAATAAATATGATACAAAATACCTTCCTGAAGTACTATAAAATGATCTTTATCGATCGCTACAACATCGGTAATGTTTTTAAAATTGGTATTGAATAACTCATTTTCTTCTAATTTATTAGAAATAGAATTAAACGTGTACCAAACATTATTAATTAGAAAAAGTATTTCATTTCTAAATTCAAAAATTTTTACACCAAAATCATTTGCGATTTTACTCTGCTGTGTAATATTTTCGACTTTTTGGGTTTTAAAATTATCATCAAAAAGCACTCTGTATAAACCTCGGTAATTGTCGGCTGCCCAAATTTCATTTTTCTTATTTTGAGCTACATATTTTATAGGCTTTGAAAGATCATTAATTTTTATGCTCTGTGTAAGGTTTGAAACATCATTATATACTAAAACGCCGCTATAAGTCGATTGAAAATAAGTTTCATTTATCATACTTTTAGATAAATTCCACCCGCCGCTAATGTTGTTTATTTTAGTAAGCGCTCCTTTTTCGTAACCAAAAGTTCCGTCATTATGACCAATGATATATTTTTCTCCTATTTTAGTAATATTCCAGCCCTGACCTTGTGTGCCGGGCATCATTTTAAAATTTCCTGAATTGAATTCAAAAATTCCATGATTAGAAGCAATTAAATATCCTTTATCTATTGTTGCTACAGAATATACAGATCCTAAAATACCAGAATTGTCATAAAAAAAGGAAATAGGCGAATTAATTTCGACATGAGCAATTCCGTTATCAAGTCCCAGCCATAAATCTTCTTCTTTGTCGAAACCAATGCTTAGAACAGAATTGTTCATCAAAACATTATTTCGGTCAATATTTTTAAAGGTATTTGTATTGAAATCATAAATAAAAACACCTTTATTTCCTGTTCCTACAACAAGTTTATTGTTTTTAATAAATTTCGCTACATTAATTCCATTCGACTTAAAAGTTTCGTTTAATGGATTATCCCACGGTTTTAAACCATTTTTTTCGACTACATAGATTCCTTTCTTCTGCGTAAAAATGTAAGTTTGATTTTTGTATTTCTCAATTGCATGAACAACTGTGTTTTTTAAAATATCCCATCCTTTTGGATTTGAAATCTTTGACCCATCCATTTTAAAAAGACCTTTGTCTACAGAAGCCACGTAAACATTATTGTCTACAACAAAACAATAGGAAATTAAGAATGGAAACTTGATTTTTTTGATATGTTTTCCATTATAAATAAAAACATCATTAAAAGACTGAAAATAGAGTGAACCATTGAATCTAAAAATCTTCCAGATTTCTTCATTATCTTTTTCATCAAACAAACGCAGGTTCTTTGTAATCGAAACATAATGCATTTTTCCGTTTTCGCGGTACCAATACCCAAATTCTTTATAGGATCCGGAGTAAATTCGATCACCTTCAATTAATATCGAACGAATAATGGTTTTATTAGGAAGTGAGTATTTTTCCCAAACAACACCATCATATCTAAGCAGATAGTGATTATTGGCAAAATACATCGCTTTATCTTTACCCTGAGCAACATTCCATATTTGATTGTCGCCCTGATAATCTGATTTATTGTAATTTTCTACGAAAGGAAGTAATTCTTGTGCTTGGATTTGAAAACCAATGAAAAAGAAGAAAACTGATTTTAAAAGTATCGATTTCAAGATATTCGGATTTAAATCCAAAGATAATCACAAATATTTAATTTTCAGCTTTAAAAACAAGATGAGATTTAGCCCGTAACAGCAATCAGCAAAGTTAGAATACCGATTATGAGGCATAAAGGAGCAAAATAATGTGAATCATTCTGTCCGAATTTGGTATTTTTTATTTTTTTGAAAAACCCAAGATATTTGAAATCTCCAATTGCTCTTACAGTAAATATTGTCATTAAAATCCAAAGACCATATTTTTCCAGCCAAAGCGGCAACACTGCAGAAACGATTCTGACTTTTATTAAATAAAAAATACCAAAACCAAACAAACCAACAGCAACTATCAATGTAGGCACTATTCCTGGATTTTTTGGAGGAGTTTGTGCATCAGGTGTCGGATAAACACCTTTAGTTCCCCATTTTCCTCCAGAAGCCCAATAAACATGGATTAATGAAAGAAAAAGAAATACAAAAAATAGTAGTACTGCAATGATTTTTGCC
Source organism: Flavobacterium sp. KACC 22758 (assembly GCF_028736135.1). NCBI lineage: Bacteria > Pseudomonadati > Bacteroidota > Flavobacteriia > Flavobacteriales > Flavobacteriaceae > Flavobacterium > Flavobacterium sp. KACC 22758. The sequence goes on along the minus strand of NZ_CP117878.1, from coordinate 1,917,457 downwards.
ATTGTTAAAGTTTATTTTTAAGAGATTAATTCTCTAATAACTGATAAACCTGATTTGCAATTTCAAATTCTTCGTCTGTTGGCACAACCAGAACTTTTACAATAGAATTTGGAGTATTAATTTCTCTAATTTCTTTAGAACGAATTTGATTCTTTTCTTTGTCAATTTCAATTCCAAAATAATCCATATCTGTACAGATTAAATTACGCATAAACGAAGAATTTTCTCCAATACCAGCTGTAAATACTATGGCATCTAATCCGTTTAAAGCTGCGGCATAAGAACCAATTGTTTTTCTAATTCTGTAAGCATTCATTAATAATGCCAGCTGGCAGTCTTTATCGCCTTCTGATGCTTTAGATTCAATATCACGAAGATCACTATATCCGGTAAGACCAAGCATTCCGCTTTGTTTTAGCAGAATAGAATTCACTTCATCTGGTGTATAACCTAAGCTTTTTACCATATAAAAAATAACCGACTGATCTATATCGCCTGCACGGGTTCCCATAACTAAACCATTTGCTGGCGAAAACCCCATAGTGGTATCGATGCTTTTTCCGTCTTTTACAGCTGTCATACTACAGCCGTTTCCTAAATGAATGGTAATGATTTTAGAACCTTTTTCTAAATAATTAATCGCCTTTTCTGAAACATATTTATGACTTGTTCCATGAAAACCATAAACACGAACTTTATGTTCTGTTAAAAGAAAATTAGGAATAGCATATTTATGTGCTTCAACCGGAATTGTCTGATGAAAAGCGGTATCAAAAACGGCTACTTGTTTTGCAGAAGCAAAAATTTCTTCGGCAACGTTTATTCCAACTAAATGTGCCGGATTGTGAAGCGGAGCCAGTTCTGAAAGTTCTTTAATTTTTTCTTTTACTTCTTCGGTAATAACTGTTGTGTTCGAAAAATAACTTCCTCCATGAACCACTCTATGCCCTACTGCGGCAATTTCTGATGTGGTTTTTATTACTCCCGTTTCTGGATCCAGAAGCATATCGGCTACTTTTTGCAATCCTACTTTGTGAGTTGGAACTGGCAGTATTTCTTCAAATGAATTTGAAGCTGTTTTAAAAGTAATATTTGATGTTTCTAAACCAATTCTGTCAATCATGCCTGAACAAATTACTTCATTTGCCGGCATTACCATTAATTGATATTTAATTGAAGAACTTCCTGAGTTTATAATTAGTATTTTCATTTCTTTTTTAAGGTTCTAAGATGCTGAGTTTATAAGGTGCTGAGTTTTTTTTTAAGACTCAGAACTTTTTATTTTATATTTTTAATGTAACGAATTCAAATTGAAATAAAAGTAATTTTAAGGCAAAGTATAATTCATAATTTACCATTAACAATTCACAATTATTTACATTCCCTGTGCCTGAATCGCTGTAATTACGACTGTATTAATAATATCATCAACCGTACAGCCGCGGCTTAAATCGTTTACAGGTTTGTTTAGTCCTTGTAACATTGGTCCAATTGCCAAAGCTCCGGTTTCTCTTTGAACAGCTTTGTAGGTATTGTTTCCGGTATTTAAATCAGGAAAAATCAATACACTTGCTTGTCCTGCCACTTCTGAATCCGGCATTTTACTTTTTCCAACACTTAAATCAACTGCTGCATCGTACTGAATTGGACCTTCAATTTTTAAATCTGGTCTTTTTTCTTTTACAATTGCTGTAGCTGTCCTTACTTTGTCTACCTCATCTCCTTTTCCAGATGAACCAGAAGAATATGAAAGCATAGCTATTTTTGGTTCAATACCAAAAGCTAAACTTGATTCTGCCGAAGAAATTGCTATTTCTGCCAATTGTTGTGCCGTTGGGTTTGGATTGATGGCACAATCTCCAAAAACAGAAACACGGTCTTCTAAACACATAAAAAACACAGAAGAAACTACAGATGAATTTGGTTTGGTTTTAATGAATTGCAATGCCGGTAAAATGGTATGCTGCGTTGTATGTGCTGCACCCGAAACCATTCCGTCTGCATGGCCTTTATACACCATCATGGTTCCAAAATACGAAACATCTTCCATTAAATCCCTTGCCATTGTAATACTTACGTTTTTAGCTTTTCTAAGCTCGTAATAAGTATTAGCATAATCTTCATACATTTCAGATTCTATTGGGTTGATGATGTTTACTTTTGAAAAATCTAAAGTGATGCCTAGTTCTACGACTTTGTTTTCAATTTGTTTTTTATCTCCAATAATCGAAATATCGACCACATCCATATCTAACAATCTTGATGCAGCCGTAATAATTCTGTCGTCATTTCCTTCTGGCAGTACAATATGTTTTCTATGCTGTTTAGCCCTTTTAACCATATTGTATTGAAACATTTTCGGCGTCATGCCTTCTGCCTGGAAAGTGATTAATCTTTCAGATAAAGCGTCGTTATTAACGTATTTCTCAAAAGTAGTTATTGAGGTTTCAATTTTATGCGTGTTGTTGGCATAAATCTCAGATTTAATCGATCCTATTTTATTTGTAATATGATAAGTACCGCCATCAACAGCAATAATAGGAACAATTGCAGAAAGTCCTTCAATGAGTTTTAAAATGCTTTCCTCAGGAACAATATTGCCGGTTAAGATAATTCCCGAAATAGTGGGATAATTAGCCGATTCATTGGCTTGTAAAGCTCCTAAAATAATATCAGAACGGTCTCCCGGAGTAATCACGAGAGCATTATCGTGTAAATGAACCAGATAATTATGAAGCTGCATCGCTCCAACGCTGTAATGTCCAATTTCATTATTCAGATAGTTTTCTCCAAACAAAACTTTGGCGTTCAATTCGTTTACAATTTCCTGCATGGTTGGGTTATTCAAACTCGAAATAAGCGGAATTGTATTGATTAAAACATTTGAAGGTAAAGTCTTCTGCAGACTTTTTGTAACCAATTCAATATTTTCCGGCTGTACTTTATTTGCAAAAACTGACAGGACTTCTACTTCTTTTACTTTGAAAGAATCATAAACTAAGTACAAACTGTCTAAAAGTTCTTCTAAGGTTTTACCAACTCCTGAACCTACAATTATGGTTGGAATTCCCAGATTCTTAGCAATTAAAACATTTAAATCCAATTCGATCGAAGTTCCTTCGCCTGTAAAACTCGTTCCTTCAACCAAAACAAAATCAAAGCGTTCTTCGAGTTTTTTGTATTTTTCAATAATAAGATCCAGAACCTCGCCTATTTTTCCTTTGTTTTTCTTTTTAATCAATTTGCTTTTTGTAATTGCATAGGCATCTTCAAAATCAATATCAAGGTTAAAATAAGACAAAACGGTTTCGATATGATTATCAACCTCACCATCAACAAAATCTTCGATTATAGGCCTAAAATAACCCACTTTAGCCGTTTTACCAATCAAGATACTCATTAAACCGAGTGTGATAATTGATTTACCACTGTTGTAATCACTAGTGGCTATATATATTGCTTTACTCATAATTATTTATATTATTCTCAATAAAAAATTTACACAAATCAAATCGTTCAACAGTTTGCAACAAACGTTAAAACCAACGTCGTTTTTTGAAATAAACGATTAGGGCTATTACCAATAAAAACATGATGCCCATGACCACAAAATAGCCGTTTTGGGTTTTAAGTTCGGGCATGTTTTCAAAGTTCATTCCGTACACTCCAACAATAAAGGTCAGCGGAATAAATATGGCTGAAATTATAGTCAGCGTTTTCATAATTTCATTCATTTTTCGGCTTTGTTCCGAAAAGTAAAAGTTAGAAGCACTTTCCAATGCACTCATATCCGATTCTATCTGTTCTAAAAGTTCTAAACTCTTTTGATGCAGCCTGATAAAAAAATTAAATGTTTCTCTTTGAATTAAGCCGTTGTTTTCATCATCGTCTTTAATCGTTTTGAGATAATACAATGAATCTCTAAGTGGAATTATAGAACGCTTTAAGAAGTTTAAATTATCGCGATGATTTTCAATTTTTTCTAAAATAACGGGCTTTGCATCTTTTTTAGTCAAATTGATTAATTCTTCTATTTTATCTTCTTCATCTTCGAGTGTAATATAGAAGTTTTCCATAACGGCATCTAAAAGTAAATACAAGAGATAATCTACTTTTTTTGTTCTTACAATTCCTGCATGTGTGCGAAGGCGCTCACGAATATGGGTAAAGAAATCGCTTCGTTTTTCCTGAAACGAAATTAGTATTCCTTCTTTCAGAATAAAACTAATTTGTTCAACGCTTATATTATCTGAATATTCAGAAGGCAGAAGTGATTTTATATTGAAAAATAAAACGTTTTGCTGTTCTTCTAACTTGGTTCTTTTGGTTGTGTTTAAAATATCGGATAAAAGAAAATCATCGAACTTAAAATGCGTGCCAATTGTTTTAAGTAAGTTAATATCATTTAAACCATGAACATTTAACCAATTATTTTTAGTGTAGTCAAAACAAGAATTCAAAGCTAAAACCGTAAACTTATCATACTCAATAACATCTGCATCATCATATACGAAAAGCTGCATTTCTGTTTCATGCTCTTTATGCGAACCTGTGTACTCTAATGTAATATGCTGCAGCTTGCGTCCCTTTTTGTATTTGATCTTTCTCATTCAAAAAAATTTACAATAGTAATATTACGAAAAAGAATCTGAATGAGAAATGACAATTGTCAGTTTGATCAGAAAGATTTAAAAAGATGGGGCGATTTAAAAAGTAATCTTTTTACTACTTTTATATTAACTTAAACAAAAAAACCGAGCCATTTCTGACTCGGTTTTCTATCTTAATACTTTGTACTAATTATTTAATACTAGTAATTATTTTACCTCTTCGAATTCAACGTCTTCAACGTTGTCTCCTGGCTGCTCTTGTTGTGGAGCAGCTTGTTGACCTTGGTCACCACCTTGAGCGTACATTGCTTCTGTAGCTGTTTTCCAAGCTGCATTAACATTGTCTAATCCTTTTTGGATTGCGTCAAGATCTTGAGATTGGTGAGCCATTCTCAATTCAGTTAAAGCATATTCAATAGCTGTTTTTTGATCGTCTGTTAATTTATCTCCTAACTCTTTCAATTGAGATTCAGTTTGGAAGATAGTACTATCAGCTTCGTTCAATTTCTCAGCTCTTTCTTTTGCAATTCTGTCAGCATCAGCGTTAGCTTCAGCGTCTTTTTTCATTTTTTCGATTTCTTCAGCTGTTAAACCAGAAGAAGCTTCGATACGGATATCGTGAGATTTTCCAGTTCCTTTGTCAGTTGCAGAAACTTTGATGATACCATTAGCATCGATATCAAAAGTAACTTCGATTTGAGGAACTCCTCTTGGTGCTGGTGGAATACCGTCTAAGTGGAAACGACCGATAGTTTTGTTATCAGCAGCCATAGCTCTTTCTCCTTGTAAAACGTGGATTTCAACAGATGGTTGAGAATCAGCAGCAGTAGAGAATACTTGAGATTTTTTAGTTGGGATAGTTGTGTTAGACTCGATTAATTTAGTCAATACACCACCCATAGTTTCGATACCTAAAGAAAGAGGTGTTACGTCAAGTAACAATACATCTTTTACATCTCCAGATAAAACTCCACCTTGAATAGCAGCTCCAATAGCAACAACCTCATCAGGGTTAACACCTTTAGATGCTTTTTTACCGAAGAATTTTTCAACTTCGTCAGCGATTCTTGGCATACGAGTAGAACCTCCAACAAGGATTACTTCGTCGATATCAGATGTAGATAAACCTGCATCTTTTAATGCTTTAGCAACTGGCTCCATAGAACGTTTTACTAAAGTATCAGATAATTGCTCAAATTTAGCTCTAGATAATTTTTTCACTAAGTGTTTTGGTCCAGAAGCAGTAGCAGTTACGTATGGTAAGTTGATTTCTGTTTCAGCAGAAGATGATAATTCAATCTTAGCTTTCTCAGCAGCTTCTTTTAAACGCTGTAATGACATTGGATCTAAACGTAAATCAATACCTTCTTCAGTTTTGAATTCGTCAGCTAACCAGTCAATAATAACCTGGTCAAAATCATCACCACCTAAGTGAGTATCACCATTTGTAGATAATACTTCAAATACACCGTCTCCTAATTCAAGAACAGAGATATCAAAAGTACCTCCACCTAAATCGTAAACAGCAATTTTTTGATCATTTCCTTTTTTATCTAATCCGTAAGCAAGTGCAGCAGCAGTTGGCTCGTTGATGATACGCATAACTTTAAGACCAGCGATTTCACCAGCTTCTTTTGTAGCCTGACGCTGAGCATCGTTAAAGTAAGCAGGAACTGTAATAACTGCCTCAGTTACTGTTTGACCTAAATAGTCTTCAGCAGTTTTTTTCATTTTTTGAAGTGTCATTGCAGACAATTCTTGAGCAGTGTATAAACGACCATCAATATCCACACGCGGCGTATTGTTGTCACCTTTTACAACACTGTAAGGAACTCTTTTTGCCTCATCTTGAGTTTCAGCAAAAGTGTGTCCCATAAAACGTTTAATAGAAGCAATCGTTTTTGTAGGATTCGTTACTGCTTGTCTTTTTGCAGGATCCCCTACTTTAATTTCGCCACCTTCAACAAAAGCGATGATAGATGGAGTCGTTCTTTTTCCTTCTGCATTAGGGATAACAACTGCTTCGTTACCTTCCATTACAGAAACACAAGAGTTCGTCGTACCTAAGTCAATTCCGATTATTTTACCCATTTTTTATATATTTAATTTTGATTTATTTTTTATAACTCAGGTGGCATAAGTCAATCTTTATGCCAATATAAAAAACCAAAGTAAAATGTCAGTTTTGTTATTGACACATTAATAATCATCTGACAACATGACATTTTTAAAGACTGACATTCGTGGCATAATACTAATTTCCATGTCATTATTCAGGAGCTGTTTCCCGCTCTCCGCTGTATCTTTTATGGCGAACACCGCCATAAAAGGATGCCGCTTCTATCGGGGCTAAGTCAATAATTTTCATTAGAACTTTTACATTTACCAAATCAGAATATTTTTAATTAAATACCTAAATTAATTACATTAGCATTTTTCTAAATCTAAAAAATGGAAAACTACAGCATTATTATATTTATACTTGCCATTGTTATCGGATTATCTGCCTTTGCTGATAAAGCAAAACTTCCCTACCCTATTCTTTTAGTGATTGTGGGAATTGCTATTGGTTTTATTCCAACCATGACTGAAATTGAAATCAATCCTGAAATTATTTTTTTATTGTTCCTGCCTCCATTATTATATGATGCATCATTTAATATCTCTCCTAAAGATTTCAAAACCAATATCAATACGATAAGCACACTAGCCATTACTTTAGTTTTTCTTACTACATTCTGGATTGCTGTTGTGGCTCATTATATGATTCCTAATATAACCTGGCCTCTTGCGTTTGTACTCGGAGCGATTCTTTCTGCAACCGATGCCGTTGCCGCTGTAAGTATCACAAAAGGATTAGGAATATCTCATAAAACCATTACCATTCTCGAAGGCGAAAGTTTGATAAATGATGCTTCGGCATTAGTAGCTTACAGATTTGCTGTTGCTGCCGTACTGGGATCTGCTTTTATAATCTGGCAGGCAGCACTGCAGTTTATTTTATTATTAGGAGGAGGTTTTCTGGTAGGATTTGTAATGTCAAAAATTCTAGCTGTTATTTTGAAAAAAGTCCACAAAAATTCAAATGTCACGATTAGTTTCATGCTTTTAATGCCTTTTGTAACCTATTTAATTGCAGAGCAGCTGCATGTTTCCGGAGTTATTGCCGTGGTTATTTCCGGGTTGGCGATTGCGCGTTTCAGCAAAAAAATATTTCCTGAAAGTTTAAAAAACAGTTCCCGAAGTTTATGGGATATTATCATCTTTTTATTAAACGGATTAATCTTTATCCTGATCGGACTTAATTTTAGATATGTATTAAAAGACATTGACGATGATATGATATTACCTTACATTGGTTACGCATTCATTATAACCATAGTTGCCTTATTGATACGATTCGTCAGGATATTTCTTCAAAAAATTAATCTTCAAAAAGCGTTTCAAAAAAATCGAAAAGGAAGAAGAAAAATCAGCGAAGATGCTCTTTTAGACTTTAAGAACAGTATAATTTTAGGATGGTCAGGAATGCGCGGTATTGTATCACTTGCCATTGCCATTGGGCTTCCAAGATTTCTAGAAGACGGAAATCCGTTTCCTGAACGTAACGCAATTATCTTTATTTCTGTCGCCGTAGTGCTTTTTACGCTTATTGGGCAGGGACTAACACTTCCGTTTATTGTCAAAAAATTAAACTCTAAACCAGAACAAATAGAATCTTAGAAAAGTTAGAAAAAAAATAAAAAAATATGCACGCATAGTAATTTCATGCTATTCGTTTATTTTTTATTCGTAATTTCGATTCTCATTAAAATTACAACTACAAAATGGCATCATTTATAAAAGAAATATCTTTTCGCTGGTCAGATCTTGATCCTAATTTTCACGTTCGCCACAGCGCTTATTACGATTTTGGCGCACAGCATCGTATCGAAATCCTTGAAGAATTAGGATTAACTTTAAAAGTAATGCAGACGCAGGCTTTTGGACCGGTTTTATTTAGAGAAGAATGTGTTTTTAGAAAAGAATTAAAACTTTCAGACAAAATCTTCATTCATACTAAAACATCAAAAATGAAGGCCGATGCTTCCCGCTGGTCAATTATTCATGAGTTTAGAAGAGAAGACGACACACTTTGCGCCACCATTACTGTTGATGGAGCATGGATGGATACAAAACTAAGAAAACTGGCTTCTCCAACCCCTGAAATTGCGATTGAGGCTTTAAGTATTTTTCCAAAAAGCGATGATTTTGTTGGACTTTAAGTTTTAAAAAACATCAAAATATAAAATCCAAAAACATAATTTAGAATTATACTTTTGGATTTTTTTCTGCTTTTTTTTCTGCTTTTTATTCTGCTAAAACCTTAAAATTACTGCTGAAATTTTCTCCCGAAATATTCAAAATATAAAGTCCGGTTATTTTTCTATTTCCAACATTCAAAGTAAAAACTCCGTTTTCGTCAGAAATGATTTTTTCTCTAATAATCGTTTTTCCTGTAATATCACTTAATGAAGCGGTTGCCGATGCAAATGTATGATCCGGAACAGTAATAAATATTTGATCTTTCACCGGATTTGGATACACTTTTACGATACTTTTTCCCTGATTAAATTTATTTGTGCTTAAAAAATCCTGTGTAAACAATGCAGCAACTTCTGTGGGATTTAGAGGATAATTAAAAATCTGTAATTCATCAAATTGTCCTTTGTAGGGTGCTGGAGCCGTTCCGGATGTTAACTCAATTTCGCCGATATTTCCAATAATCAGATCCGTTTCTTCAGAAATTCCGGTTACGGCAGTTTCATCCAGTTCGGCAGAAAAAACACCGTTTGTATAAATTCTGATTTTATGCGCTGGAATATCTCTCATAATGACCACATTTACCCATTCGTCTGTAAAATATTTGGCTGCAGCCGTAGTTACTTCTTTTTTCGTTTTATCATCATCAATTGCAAAACGCAAAAGGCCTCCTTTAATCTCAACATTATATCTTCTTCCCGTAGCTCCCGTTGTTGTGTTTTTGGTAAAAGAACCTTTGCACAAAACATAAATACTAGTGGCAGAAGAACTTGGCAGTAAAGCCGGTGCGGCTTTCATCCAAAATGAAACCGTAAACGAGTTTTTATCAAACAGCAAATAATCCTGATTTGGAATATTTACCATCGATTTGTTATTGGCAGAAGTCGAAAAATCGATCGCATTATTTGCTTTTCCTGCTACTCTTACATTTGCATTATCAAAATCAGGGTCTAAAATTCCATGGTTGGCATAACTCGAAATATCTGCAATTTCTTCTCCCTGAAGTGCTGCTTCTTTAAACGGCCAATGACCAACAAGACTTGATGTTAAGGCGCTAAAACTCCAAACATCGCCTGTTGCTGTTCCTTTAGCATTTACAGCATCTACTCTCCAGTAATAATTTACGGCCGAATTTAAACCTGTAACCTGATACGATGGGCTGGCTGAATACGGTACATCTGCAAGCTTATTCAGGTTTGAAGCATTTGTTCCAAAATAAACAGAATATGCTGTGGTATTAGAACTTCCGTTCCACTTTAAAGTCAAATTACCATTTGTCAATTCTACATTAGAAACAGTATTTACCGGAGTTGGATTTGTTACTTTGGCTGGCGCCGACGGAATTGGCGGTGTGGTTACAGAAACAACTTGAGTATAAACCGATGATTCTGTAGCATTTATTGCTTTTACACGATAAAAATACTGCGTATTCGGTACTAAATTTACTTCATTGTAAGTCGTTACATTTGGTCCTAAAGTACTTAAAACCGTAAAATCTGTTCCGTTTAAAGAACGCTCTAAAACATAATTAGTTTCGTTTCCGGCATTATCATTCCAATTTATAGTAAACGAACTCGATGGCGGAATTTCAGTCGAAACCACATTAGTAAAATTGACATTTGAAGGCGGAATAATAAAATCCGGCGGCGTTACATTCGTTAAACCGTTAATGTAAACTTCAATATTAAAATACGGCGAATGCGATGTACTTACAGCCAAAGCATCGGCACTGTTATTTTTATCCAATCCGTTAGCATCTTCCCACGCATCCGGCATTCCATCATTATCTGAATCTAAAGGAGACGGCGCCCCGTAAACGTGTCCTGCGCCTCCGTTTGTAAAACCAAATTGCGTTGTTAAATCTGTCTGTACATACACATACGCTGCTGTTGTTCCTTTAGACATCAAATCAGAAATCATTAAATTGTCAACCTGATCTCTTCTTGGATATGACGCTCCAACACTCGAAACAATTTTATTATAAGCATCCTGAGCAGTTAAAGTGGTGTTTTTCATTGGATAATCATACGGCGCAGAAAGAATGGTCGAGGCATTTCCTGTTGGATATCCAGTTAAATCTGCCGGAACCAGAGTTCCGTTCAGCACTCCGTCTTTATTATTATCAAAATAATTTCCAGATCCGTACAACGAGAAATTGTCATTTCCGCGATTAAAAGGTGTAGAAACTGTATTGCTTGTATTAGGTCCGCCAATGAAATAATTATTGATAATGTTTACATCAGAACTTCCGGCAGAATCGCCGCCCATAATGTAGGCATCGCCAGATTCTGTATGTCCGTAGGTGTTTCCGTAATTTCCCCAATTGTAAACCACATTGTTTACAAACTCATTAATCCCTTTAATTTTATTGTTTCGGGTTTTATTACAGATGTATAAATTACCTATTAAACTTATTTTTCCGCCTGAAGGCTGAATTAATCCTCCCGCCGAATGATTATGTCGATGCAGTCCCTGCCCTATGATCGAATTTTGAATCGTAATATTATCCGGACTCAAACCTTTATTATCCCAGTTAATTGAAAAAACTTCATCGGTTCCCCAAGTAAAAGTCATGTGATCAAAAATCATATTGGCGCCGTTTGCCAATCCGGATGCATCTTGGTTTTGAGCCGTTCCGCCGTATCGAATGCGAAGATATCGGGCAATTGTATTACTCGCTCCCGTAAAGGTAACTCTTGGGCCTAAAAATACAATTCCTTCGCCTGTTGCCGTTTGTCCTGCAATAGTGGTATTAGCGGCAACCACAACCTGAGTCTGGAGGTTTACGATACCGCCAACTTTAAAAATCACGAATCTTCCTTCCTGGCTCACAGCATCACGAAACGAACCCGGACCACTGTCATTTAAATTGGTTACTAAATAAATCTGCGGATTTGCAGCACCGCGCGCTCCGGTTGTAAATCGGCCGAAACCCGTTGCTTCCGGAAATGCCAGAGTCTGGGCTTTTACATTTCCAACTGATACAATCAGCCAGCAATTCATAAAAATTTTAAGCATAAGCTTAAAATTTGAGGTAGTTTTTCTCATAGTGATTTGGTTATAATGGTTAAATAGTTATAACCAAATTAGCCATTAGACCAAATGAGACTGTCCTGTTCAATCCTGTTTTACAATTCTAATTATCAATATTTTACATTATTAAAACCGAAATAGAAATTTCATTTAAATTCAAATAATGTAACTGAAGCTCGCAGATGCTTTTTTAAATTTAAATCATATTTTTAACACAATAAAGATTATAAATAATTTCAAGAACTCAATTTCAATTCAATTATTTCAATTTTAAAATTATTACTTTGATATCGGGTATTTTCGCTAATAACAATAACTTTGTTAAGCATCAATTTAAAAATAGTAAAAAGGTATGTTCGACTTTGCAAAAGACTTTAGAATAGGCATCATTATTTTAATAATTGCCCTTACAACCATTATTCTGGGAGCGGTAACAGACAAATTGTTACGTTATTTTTTGTACCGAAAACTAACTAATAAAGAATATGATGCCACGGGATTTAAGTTCTTAAAGCATTTAATTATAACTGTAATTTATATTCTGGGTTTTGCATTTGCCTTAATTCAAATTCCAGAATTTAAAATTATCGGGCATTCGTTTTTAGCGGGTGCCGGAGTTATTTCATTAGTTGCTGGTCTGGCTTCGCAGCAGGCTTTGAGTAATATTGTGAGCGGTATCTTTTTGGTAATCTTTAAACCTTTTAGAATTAACGACAAAATCACAATCAACAATTTTGTAGGTACTGTAGAAGATATCAACCTAAGACAAGTCGTTTTAAAAGATGCCGAAAACAACCGAATTATAATTCCAAACTCTGTTATCAGCGCTCAAATTATTGTAAATACCAATATGCACGACACCAAATGCTGTAAAATAATCGAAATAGGAATTGGTTATGAATCTGATGTTGAAAAAGCGCTGGAAATAATGAAAGATGAAATTGCCAGACATCCTCTTTTTATTGATACCAGAACTGCCGAAAATAAAAAAGCAAAAACACCTTTGGTAACAGCAAGAGTTGTGGCTCTGGCAGATTCGAGCGTAACTTTAAAAGCGTGGGCCTGGGCAAAAAATTCTACAGATGGTTTTGTGATGTACTGCGATTTACTGCAAAGTATCAAAAAACGTTTTGATGAAGCAGGAATCGACATTCCCTATCCACAGCGGGTTGTAACGCTTAAAAAGTAGATTCACATTTTTTCTGATAATTTTAAGATTTAAATTCTTGCATTTAAAAATGCATGACGTAATTTTATAATTCTTAACCCAAAAAAAGCGTCAAAATGAAAATTATTCAGGCATTAATACTTTTGTTACCGCTGTTTTCTTTCTCTCAGAAAGAAAAAATAAAATCGTTAGACATAAATTTAACAAATTACGATTATCCATTTCCGGTTCAGTTTCTTGAATTAAACCTGCAGCGTCAAAATTTAAAAATGGCGTATATGGATATAAAACCCGATAATTACAACAATAAAAACATCGTTCTTTTTCACGGAAAAAACTTTAACGGTGCTTATTGGGAAACTACAATAAAAGCACTTACAAAAGAAGGTTTTCGTGTTATTGTTCCGGATCAGATTGGTTTTGGAAAATCATCAAAACCGGATAATTTTCAATATACATTCCAGCAGTTTGCAGAAAACACTAAAAAATTACTCGATCATTTAGGCATTGCAAAAACTACCATTTTAGGCCATTCTATGGGCGGAATGTTAGCCGCAAGATTTACTTTGATGTATCCTGAAACAGCCGAAAAATTAGTTCTCGAAAACCCAATTGGTCTTGAAGACTGGAAACTTGTCGTTCCATATAAACCAGTCGACTGGTGGTATGAATCTGAATTAAAGCAAAATTACGAAGGCATCAAAAAATACCAAATGGAAAATTATTATGACGGAAAATGGAATGCTGATTACCAAAAATGGGCAGAGCTCGGCGCCGGCTGGACAACAGCTCCGGATTACAATAAAGCAGCCTGGAATTCGGCTTTGATGTATGACATGATTTTTACGCAGCCTGTTTTATACGAATTTAAAAACATCAAAAGTCCAACGCTTTTAATCATCGGAACAAGAGATAAAACCGCAATTGGAAAACCGTTAGTTTCTGAGGAAGTGAGAAAAACAATGGGAAATTATGCTGAACTGGGCAAAAAAACTCAAAAAACAATTCCGAATTCGAAATTAGTGGAAATTCCCAACACAGGACATTTACCTCACATTGAATCTTTCGATCAATTTATAAAACCATTAATCGTATTTTTGAAACAATAATTTTTTTCGCTGCAAGGCAATTGCACTGAAAACCTATATACAGCTAATCTAAAAATTAAAATAATATGTTTACAATCGACCAAATCAAAGAAGCACATTCTAAAGTAAAAAGCGGTGCTGATTTTCCAAATTATATACAAGATTTAATTATTCTGGGTGTAAAAGGTTATGACACTTTTGTGAATGACGGACACGTTGAATATTATGGCGTAAATGGCTATATCGTTACATCTGACGAAAAATATAATCCCATTTCAATTGCTGCAACAGTCAATAAAGAGCTTTTTATTGAATTTCTTGTAAAACATCAGCAGGGCGAAACTGATTACTTAACTTTCTGTAATCATGCAGGACAATGCGGTATTGCAAAATGGAGGGTAGATATTATCGAAATGACCTGCACGTATTTTGACAGTGCTGAAAATGAAATTTTAATCGAGAAAATTCCAGAATAAATTCTAAAATGACAAATTTTAATTCAATTTATTCAACTGCTAAAAAAAGTATCTTTTTGATGCTTTTTTTAGTTTGTTTTACAGGATTTTCTCAGCATAAAAAAGAAAAAACGAAGTTTAAGGCAATTGCTTTTTACACTGCCAAAAACGATCAGGCACATATAAGTTTTGTGCATGAAGCCAATAAATGGTTTCCAAAAATTGCTCAGGAAAATCATTTTGTTTACGATTCTACAAGCAATTGGAATAATTTAAATGCAAAATTTTTAGCCGATTATCAGGTTGTTCTATTTTTAGATACAAGACCCGAAGCTCCGGAACAGCGTGAAGCTTTTCAAAAATACATGGAAAATGGCGGCGGTTTTATCGGATTTCATTTTTCTGCCTTTGCTTTAAAAGATTCAAGCTATCCGCAAAATTGGGATTGGTATCACAATACATTTTTAGGTTCAGGCGAATACGGAAGCAATACCTGGAAACCAACATCGGCGGTTTTAAGAGTCGAAAACCAGCATCCGGCAACCAAAAACCTTCCTAAAACTTTTACTTCTGCACCAAACGAATGGTACAGATGGAGCAATGATTTAACCAAAAATCCGGATATAAAAATACTTTTGGCAATAGACGAAAGCAGTTTTCCTTTAGGAACAGGACCAAAAGCACACGAAATCTGGCACAGCGGCTATTATCCTGTAGTGTGGACCAATACAAAATATAAAATGTTCTATGTAAATATGGGGCATAATGATATTGATTACGAAGGCAAAACCAATAAAACACTTTCCTACACTTTTGATAATAAAACACAAAACCAGTTAATTCTTAATGAATTGCTTTGGCTGGGGAATTCTAAAAAAATTAAATAAAATGGCTGTAAAACTTTCTTCTATCATCAATACAGACGAATTATTAAAATTAAATCCGTCAGAAATCATTTTAATCGATGCCAGAGCAGGAATTAATGCCGAAGAAAACTATAATAAAGAGCATTTAAAAGGTGCTCGTTATGTTGATCTAAATAAAGATCTAGCGGCAGTTGAAGATCCGGCAAATGGCGGAAGACATCCGCTGCCATCTTTTTCCAAATTTTCTGATGTACTTTCTAAGCTTGGCATTTCACCTTCTTTTCATATTATAATTTACGATGATAAAAACGGCTCAAACGCAGCTTCAAGATTCTGGTGGATGCTGAGAGCTGCAGGACACGAAAAAGTTCAGGTTGTAAATGGAGGTTTACAAGAAGCTGTAAAAGCGGGTTTTCCTGTGAGTTCAGAAATTGAAACTTTTGAAGCAGCCGAAAAATATCCCGTTTCGGAATGGAAATTAAAAACTGCCGATATTGAAGAAGTAGAAAAAGTTCGAAATAACAGTGAGAATATCGTAATCGATGTGAGAGATAAAAATCGTTTTGACGGACTTACAGAACCTTTAGATTTAATCGCCGGACATATTCCCGGAGCTGTAAATGTTCCGTTTAGTGAAAATCTGGATGAAAACGGCCTTTTTAAACCAGCAGAAATTTTAGCCGAAAAATACAACTCTGTTTTAGAAAACAAACCATCCGAAAATATAATCGTACATTGCGGTTCTGGTGTTACGGCCTGTCATACGCTTTTAGCAATGGATTATGCCGGAATTGAAATTCCGAAACTTTATGTAGGTTCTTGGAGTGAATGGTCCAGAAATGACCGCGAAATGGCAACTAAAGACAAACAATAATCTCTTTTTATAACACATAGAAACATATATTTTTATTGTGTATAAAAGAGCATAAAAAGAAGCACGCTTCTAACACATAGCAAACTATGTTTGTAAATGCAAGTGAAACGCCTTTATTTAAGTTTCAAAAAGCTATGTTTACTATGTGTTAAAAATGCTTAAAACAGTTTAAAAAATAGAAAACACAAAAATGCAGCACTGGGATATACTTTTATCTAATCAGGTAAATAAAAAAGCTTTTATAGACAGCATACTAAACGGCGAAGCAAAAGGAGAATTAGCCGTTTTTAATAATCAAAAAGGAATTTTGTTCTCTGATATCGCAATCGAAAAATTCATTGAAAAAGAATACCAATACGACAGCGTAGAAGCTTCTCCGGAATCGCACAGGCAATTACGAACTTTTTCATCTGGAGAACGCAAAAAAGAATTTTTAAAATACTGCATCAATCAAAAACCGGATTTTATCATTTTTGATAATCCGTTTGATCATTTAGATCAGGCTTCGAGAGTAATTCTAGCCGATTCTTTAAAAGATTTAATCCAGGATATTGCCATAATTCAGCTTTTGAATCGTATGGTTGATGTTCTTGAATTTGTACCTAACAAAGCACTAATTAAAGATAATACTTTTGAGTTTCACCCAATTTCAAAAACCGAAAATCATTTTAAAACCTTAAATACAGCGGCAATTCCAAAAGCGGTTGAACCGCATTCTTTTCACGAAAGTGTATTAATAAAACTGGAAAATGTTTCGGTTAGTTATGATGAAAGAAAAATTATAGATAATATTTCGTGGACTATAAAACAAGGTGAATTCTGGCAGTTAATTGGCCCTAATGGCTCAGGAAAAAGCACAATTTTATCCTTAATTACAGGAGATAATCCAAAAGGTTTTGGACAGGATTTGTATTTGTTTGGAAGAAAAAAAGGCACCGGAGAAAGTGTCTGGGACATTAAAAAACAAATCGGAATTTATACAACTTCTATGATGGACTTATTTCAAAAAGGCCACACTGTGGAGCAAATGATTCTTTCTGGATTTTTCGATCAAATCGGACTTTATACAGAGCCGACAACACATCAACAAAATATAGTTTCGCAATGGCTTGAGGTAATTGAAATGAGTCATTTAAGAAAAAAACGTTTTATAGATTTAACACTGGGACAACAAAGAGTTGCCTTAATTGTTCGTGCCGTTTTAAAACATCCGCCTTTATTAATTCTGGACGAACCTGTAGAAGGTTTAGACGACGAAAATGTCGATTTGGTAATTCAGTTTATCAATACCATAAAACAGCAGACTAAGGTGACGATTTTATATGTTTCTCACAGAATAGAACAAGGTCTTGCTCCTACTTCGGTATTTGAACTTTTACCAGCACCAACAGGATCAGTTGGTAACATAAAATACCATTCAGAATTAAATTAAAACATAATGAAACTCAAAATAATTGGAATATTGATCCTGCAGTTTTTACTGTTTTCATGTTCCGGCACAATTTCAACAGCAAAGAAAGAATATAAGCTTTCAGATTCTGGAGAATTAAAATCAAACTGGAGCATCAATTCAAACGAATGGATTCGCAAAAACGATACTTTAATCGGCAACGGAGGCCCATCTCATTGGGGTGTTTTGATGTCTAAAAAACAGCTTCCAAAAAATTATGAGATTAATTTTAAAGTCAATATGACCAAAGAATCTTTGTTTGAAGTCATGTTAAACTCAGATAAAGAAAATTACATAAGAACTTATCTTTATCAAATTGATCAAAACATTGTAATAGGAAAAGGTGTTTACCATAAAAACAGTGACGAATACGGCAAACGAGGCGGACCTACATTGTTTAAAAAAAATCTGGAATTGCAGAATAACAAATGGTATACGATAAAAATTAAAGTACAAAATAATCAGTTATTTTTTTCTGTAGATAACAAAACAACACTGGAATGTTCTCTTGAAAAGAGCAATTTAAGCCAAAAAGGAAAACTGGGTTTCCTTACCAACGGCGAAGCCAAAATAATTGATTTAAGCATTAAAACGCTGTAAAAAAATAGTTTAGGTTTACCATTAAGACATTAAGGTAATTAAGTTCTGCGCTTAATTTTTCTTTTATTAGAAAGCGCGGTTAAGTATTGCTTAATTAATTTAATATCTTAATGGTTAAAAAACAAAAAAAGCTCCCAATCGGGAGCTTTTTTTTAATATTAAGAAATTATCTAATTTTCTAATTGACAAATTATCTAATTATCATCTTCTGTATTATGCGATTTCACATACGTGCGCCATTTTTCAATACAATCCTGAAAATCCTGAGGCAGTTCTGTATCAAAACGCATCAATTCACCAGTATTTGGATGAACGAATCCAAGTGTTTTAGCATGCAGCGCCTGACGTGGTAATGCTTTAAAACAATTTTCAATAAACTGTTTGTACTTTGTAAACGTGGTTCCTTTCAAAATCAAATGACCGCCGTAACGTTCATCATTAAATAAAGGATGGCCGATATGTTTCATGTGCGCGCGAATCTGGTGTGTTCTACCCGTTTCTAATTTGCAGGAAATCAAAGTTACGTAACCAAAACGTTCCAAAACTTTATAATGCGTAATAGCAGGTTTTCCAATCTCAGGATCAGCAAAAACTGCCATTTGCATGCGGTCTTTTAAATGTCTGGCAAGATTTCCTTCAATTGTACCGCTGTCTGCTACAACATTTCCCCAAACAAGGGCAATATATTCACGTTCTGTTGTTTTAGCTTCAAATTGTTTTGCCAAGTGCGTCATTGCCGCTTCGGTTTTAGCCACAACCAAAAGTCCAGAAGTATCTTTATCAATTCTGTGAACCAAACCAGGACGCTCGCTGCTGTTCATTGGCAGATTATCAAAATGATGCGCCAAAGCATTTACAAGAGTTCCTGTGTAATTTCCGTGACCCGGATGCACAACCATTCCCGGCTCTTTATTAATCAGCAAAAGAGCATCATCTTCATACACAATATTCAACGGAATATCTTCTGGAAGAATATGATTTTCAAATGGCGGATGCGACAACATAATCGTTATCACATCAAAAGGTTTTACTTTGTAATTTGATTTTACCGGAATATCATTTACAAAAATATTTCCGTCTGTTGCCGCATTCTGAATTTTATTTCGTGTGGCATTTGGAATCAAATACATTAAATATTTGTCAATACGCAAAAACGCCTGACCTTTTGGTACTTCAAATCTGTAATGCTCGAATAATTCGTCTTCCAGATCTAAATTTTCTTCAATATTATTGTTCATCTTGTGGGGTTTCTACAGGCACTGCCGTACTGTCTGCCTGGCTGTCATCTACATAACTCGCTTTTCCGTCACCTAAAACCAAATCAATTTTAGATGCTTTCAATACACGGTCTCCTACTTTTAAGTTTCTGCCTTTGTAACGCATTTCAAGAACCATATCTTTTCCAAGATTTGGAATATACGTAATAGTTCCCGGTTCAAGTCCTAAAGCTTTTAAAGTTGGAACCGCTTCACGATATGTTTTTTCAATTAAATCAGGAATCTTAACAGATGAGAATCCAGACGAATTAATTTTAATATATATTTTTCTTCCTACTTTTACTTTAGTTCCCGGCAGCGGATCCTGCTCTACAACACTAAATTTCGGATATTCACTTCTGTAATCAACACTGTCCAAAAGCACATAATCTAAGTCCAGTTCGTCTAGTTTTTGTTCAACTTGTTCTTCAGTTAATCTGGCCAGATTCGGAACCGCAATTTCGTGTCCGTGATCAGTTGTAAACGTCAGCCAATGCATAAACAAATATCCTAAAACAGCAATAATAGCAGCTGCACCTAACACTTGTAAAAAAAACACACGGCTGGTTAAATACTTACGTAAACTCATAAATTTATTTTTAGATGAACGCAAAGATAAAGTATTTCATTTCAAAAAAAATGATAATTTTGTTTAAAACAGGAAAGTCTTTTTCAGGAACGCAAGCTTAGAGAGCGCTCAATGTAATTGGCACACAGATGACACAGATATAAACCGATTGAAAAAAAACAATTTGCGGCAATTTGTGTAATGCGCAGAAAAAACAAACAAATTAACGATTAAACAAATAAATAAAAGTCAATGAAAAACATTGCCATCATCATGGGCGGATATTCAAGCGAATACAAAATTTCGCTTATCAGCGGAAACGTTGTGTACCAATATCTTGACAAAACAAAATACAACGGATTCCGAATTCATATCT
Organism: Flavobacterium sp. KACC 22758; assembly: GCF_028736135.1. Lineage (NCBI taxonomy): Bacteria > Pseudomonadati > Bacteroidota > Flavobacteriia > Flavobacteriales > Flavobacteriaceae > Flavobacterium > Flavobacterium sp. KACC 22758. Next base: position 1,896,811 of record NZ_CP117878.1, on the reverse strand, counting down.
TTAAAGAGAAATGGGTTTATGTAGACGCAAATGACGCCGAATTTCCAATTGACAGAAATGATTTTTCTGTAACGGTAAACGGCGAAAAAATTACTTTCGACTGCGTTTTCAATGCCATTCACGGAACTCCGGGCGAAGATGGATTAATGCAGGCTTATTTTGAATTAATTGGATTGCCGCAGTCTTCATGCGATTATTACCAATCGGCATTAACATTTAATAAAAGAGATTTATTATCGGTTTTAAAACCTTACGGAATCAAAACCGCAATTTCTTATTATTTGAACAAAGGCGACGAAATCAATACTGCCGAGATTGTTAAAAAAGTTGGACTTCCTTGTTTCGTAAAACCAAACAAAGCAGGTTCTAGTTTCGGAATTTCTAAAGTAAAATCTGAGGCCGAACTTCCAATTGCAATTGAAGTTGCGTATAAAGAAGATAACGAAATCATCATCGAAAGTTTCCTTGATGGAACTGAAGTTTCTGTCGGCGTAATCAATTACAAAGGCGAAATCAAAGTATTGCCAATTACAGAAATTGTTTCAGACAATGATTTCTTTGATTACGAGGCAAAATACGAAGGAAAATCACAAGAAATAACACCAGCGAGAATCTCAGACGAGCTGACTCAAAAAGTGGGAGAAACTGCAAAACGTGCTTACGAAGTTTTAAAAATGAAAGGATTCTCACGAAGCGAATTCATCATTGTAGACAACGAACCGTATATGCTTGAAATGAACACTATTCCGGGTTTAACAACCGAAAGTTTGATTCCGCAGCAAGCAAAAGCAGCCGGAATTTCTCTGGAAGATTTATTTACAAATGCTATTGAATTATCGCTTGCATAAAGGTTCTAAGATACTAAGGTGCTAAGGTTATAAGATCTTAGCACCTTATTTTTTAAACCTATAAATATCAGACTAAACAAAGTAAAGTCAAAACCTTAGAATCTTAGCAGCTTAGAACCTTAGCACCTTAAAAAAAATGAAAGAAATCTTCGAATGGAATAGGCTCTTTTTTAACGAACTGCCAGAGGTTTTTCTTCTGGAAGTAATATTTCGTTCGACAGTAATGTTTACCATTTTACTGCTAACGTTAAAACTAGCCGGTAAACGAGGCGTAAAACAATTATCTATTTTCGAAACCGTAATTATCATTGCATTAGGTTCTGCTGCGGGCGACCCAATGTTTTATGAAGATGTTGGAATCGTGCCTGCGGCAATTGTTTTTTTGGTAATTATTACCCTTTATCGTTCTGTAACCTGGCTTACCGGAAAGAGCAAAAAATTTGAAGAGTTTATAGAAGGCAAAACCGAATGCTTAATCAACGACGGTAAGTTTTCTGTATCGAGTTTTAAAAAAGAAACTTTGGCACAAGACGAATTTTTCTCTGAACTCCGCGTAAAATCAATCGAACATTTAGGACAGGTAAAACATGCTTTTATAGAACCAAGCGGCGAAATAAGTGTGTTTTTCTATGAAGATAAAGAAGTGAAACACGGACTGCCTATTTTACCCGGTTTATTTAATGAAAAAAGTAAAATAATCGCAACAGACGGGATTTATGCCTGTACTTTCTGCGGTCATACAGAAGAAGTAAAAAAAGGAACCGCAAGCTGCGAAATCTGCCATAAAGATGAATGGGTTCCAGCAATCAAAACCCTTAGAATAACCTAAAATAAAAATCCAAATTCCAAAAGCAAAGCTTAATCCCGATAACTATTGGTATAGCAACTTAAAATCTCAGAACCTTAGAACCTCAAAAAAATGAGAAAAGCCATATTTCCAGGATCATTTGATCCCATTACACTTGGACACGAAGATATTATCAAAAGAGGAATTCCTTTATTTGATGAAATTGTAATTGCTATTGGTGTAAACGCCGAAAAAAAATACATGTTTTCATTAGAAGAAAGAAAACGCTTTATTCAAGAAACCTTTAAAGACGAACCAAAAGTTTCGGTAATAACTTATGAAGGCTTAACCATTGATTTGGCTAAAAAACAAAAAGCTCATTTCATTTTAAGAGGTCTGCGCAACCCTGCCGATTTCGAATTTGAAAAAGCAATTGCACATACCAATAGAAAACTTTCTAAAATAGAAACAGTTTTCTTATTGACAGCCGCAAGTACCTCTTTTATCAGTTCGAGCATTGTGCGCGATGTATTGCGTCATGGGGGCGAATATGAAATGCTGGTTCCGGATGCGGTTCGAGTTAAGAAATAAACACTCTAAAAGTCATTGCGAGACACGAAGCAATCGCATATACAACAATCAAAAGCATAAATTTGCCAGCGAAGCAAATTATAAGTAATTTCGCATTTTTAAAATAAACACCAAACAATGAGTATCGAAAGAGAATTAAGCAAACGAAGCGGATCTAAATGTGAGCTTTGCGGCGCTGAAGAAAATTTAAAAGTTTATCAAGTACTTCCAACTAAAAAAGGAGGCATTGATGAAGCTGTATTTGCCTGTAACACCTGTATTGACCAAATTGAAAACCCTGACAATGTCGATTTAAATCACTGGAGATGTCTTAATGACAGTATGTGGAATGAAAATATTCCGGTTCAGGTTACAGCCTGGAGAATGTTGAGCCGTTTACGCGCTGCAGGATGGCCTCAGGAATTGCTTGATATGATGTATTTAGACGAAGATACTCTTGAATGGGCAAAAGCAACCGGAGAAGGCGAAGATGACGAAAATAAACTGGTTCACCGCGACAGTAACGGCGTGGTTTTACAACACGGAGATTCTGTAGTTTTAATTAAAGATCTAAAAGTAAAAGGATCAAGCATGGTTGCCAAACAAGGAACTGCTGTTCGTAATATTCGTTTAGACCACGAAAACGCTGAATACATCGAAGGAAAAGTTGATGGACAACAGATTGTGATTATTACACAGTATGTGAAGAAGATTTAAAAAGGTGCTAAGGTTCTAAGTCGCTAAGATTCTAAGTTTTTTTAGAATACTAATAATTTAACCGCAAAGCACACAATGATTTACGCAAAGTTCGCAAAGTTTTATCCACAAAGCTTTGCGAACTTTGCGCTTTTATAAAGTCTTAAATTAGAAAAAAACTTTGCGTGCTTTGCGGTAAAATCAAAAACAAGGTATATCAACTTGAAACCCGAAACTTGAAACCTTAAACAAAAAAAGCCCGTTCATAAAACTGAACGGGCTTTTTAAATATATTGTTCTAACAAAAAATTACTTTTGGAATAATTTATTGATTTGATCTTTTACGAATGGCTCAGAAACGCTGTTTGTAGCAGAATCTCTGTCTTTGCTGGAAACCATGAACTGAACTGTAGCTTTGTCTGGAACAACGTTTCCTGTGTAGTGTAACCAGATGTAGTTGTTTGGCAATTCTAATTTAATGTCATATAACGGAGCAGCTGTAAAACCACCTACGATAATGTTGTAAAGATTAGTATAATCATTATTAACATTTTTGAAACTAAATTTTCTTAAAGGTGAAGAATCATCATCGTTTAAAATACTAGTGTAATACACTGTATATTCGTCTCCAATTTTCTGAATGTAGTTATTATTTACTTTTCCTAATTTTTCTACAGGAACTGTTTCAATAACTTTAATTTGCGCAAACGAAACAAAACTAAAGAACAAAATGGCAATGGTAATAATCTTTTTCATAGTGAATTTGGGGTTACAATTTTACTGCAACAAAAAAACACAGAAATATTGAAAAAACACCTATCAAATCATTATTTTTTTAACACAAAATTGTTAATCTTGTTCGGTAAATTATAAAAAACTGATTTACAAGCACATAAACTAAACCATAACTCTGTACAGCTATCTCAAAAAGGCTAAAATTTCTTATTTTTATCTTCTTCTTTCTTTATAACGTTGCGGGCAACTTCAATTTTAAATTTTTTACCCTTCATTTTTTCATCTTTTACCGCTTTCAACAGGTCTTTTACCTTACCGAATTTTACTGCTGCAAACGAAACAAAATCTTTTACTTCGATAAGTCCTAAATCATCTTTTTCTAATTTCCCTTTTTGAGAAAAGAAACCTACGATATCAAACTTATTCAATTTTGTCTTTTTACCGCCGCTAATGTATATAGTTTGAAATTGCGGAGGTTTAGGCAGCGACGTTATATTTTTAACATCTAAAACCTGCATATCATAATCGATATAATCTAGTTTTTTCTCACTTTCGTGAACAATAATATAAGCCGTTCCTGTTGCCTGCATACGTGCTGTACGTCCGTTACGATGCGTAAACTCATCCTCTTTTAAAGGCAAATGATAATGAATAACATGTTTCATTTCAGGAATATCCAGTCCGCGTGAGGCAAGATCTGTTGTAATGAGGTAGCTGATGCTTCCGTTTCTAAACTGAATCAAAGCACGCTCACGTTCGTCCTGATCCATTCCGCCATGATAATAAGTAGCATAAATACCTTTTTCGTTTAAAGTGTCGCTGATGCGTTCTGCGGCATCACGATGATTGCAGAAAATAATAGCCGACTCTGATTTTAAAGAGCAGATTAAATTAAACAAGCTTTCTAATTTATCTTTGGATGGCGAAACAATCATTTTCATCGAAAGATTTGCTTTCTCCTCTTCTTCCGGAATAAAATCCAAAACTGTCGGGTTTACCACTCGTGTATATTTTGGAATTTCAATATCAGAAGTTGCCGAAACCAAAACACGTTTATTTACTTTTGGTAATCTGCCAATAATAAAAGACATCTGCTCGTGAAACCCTAACTGCAGAGACTTATCAAACTCATCTAAAATTAAAGTCTGAATTTTATCCGTTCTAAAAGTTTCTCTGTCAATATGATCGGCAATTCTTCCAGGCGTTCCAATTAAAACTGCCGGAGGATTGCTTAAATTTTTGATTTCAGTATCAATAGAGTGTCCGCCGTAACAAATGTTTACTTTGTACTGCGTTCCCATTTTCTTCCAAACCTGTTCAATCTGAAGTCCCAATTCGCGCGATGGAACCAAAATTAAACATTGAACCGAAAGAATTTCAGGCTGTAATAATTCTAAAACCGGAAGCAAAAATGCCAGCGTTTTTCCTGATCCTGTTGGCGAAAGCAGTAAAACGTTATTATCGTTTAGAATTACATCCTGAGCAGTTTCCTGCATTTCGTTCAGGCTCTGAATCCCTAAATTCGAAAGTATATTGTTGGAATGGTGATTTTTATTCATTTTGCAAAAGTAGTCAAAAAAGTTGTTTCAAGTTTTTCTTGTTTCAGGTTTCAAGTTTATTTTTAACCGCAAAGAGCGCAAGGAATTATATATACTAGGTTTTATAAAAACGCAAAGTTCGCAATGCCTTGAACATAAACTTTGCGAACTTTGCGTAAACCTTTGCGCTCTTTGCGGTTAAAAAAACACCACGCACATCAAACTTGAAACCTGAAACTTGAAACAAAAAACTATATATTTGATTTACTATAAAACCAAAACCATGAAACTTTTTACATTTCTATTTTCACTTCTCACTATAACCACTACTGCGCAAAACACTAAAAAATACGATACGTTTTTTGAGAAAGGAAACGGAAATCAATCTGCTTCGTATCAGGAAACAATTGCTTATTTTAAGATGCTTGCAGCTGATTTTCCAACGATTCAAATGAAGGAAATGGGACTGACAGATTCTGGTGAACCTCTGCGCATGATTACCTTTAATCCTGACAAAGAGTTTGATTTTGATAAAATCCAGAAAACCAAAGCCGTTTTGTTTGTCAATAACGGAATCCACGCGGGCGAACCAGACGGAATTGACGCAACCATGCAGTTTTACAGAGATTTGGCAACAGGAAAAATAAAAGCGCCAAAAAATACCGTTTTGGTTACCATTCCGGTTTATAATATTGGCGGTGCTTTAAACCGAAATTCGACAACTCGTGCCAATCAAGACGGACCAGAAATTTATGGTTTTAGAGGAAATGCCAGAAACTACGATTTGAACCGTGATTTAATGAAATCAGATACCAGAAATACAAAAAGTTTTGTTGAGATTTTCCAGAAAATAAATGCCGATGTTTTTATCGATAATCACGTAAGCAACGGTTCTGATTATCAATACAAACTAACGTATATCATGACACAGCATAATAAATTGGGAACCATTTTGGGCGATTTTATGAATAACGAAATGATGCCGGCTTTGGTAAAAGATCTTCAGAAAAAGAAAATCGAAACTACGCCTTATGTCGATTCGTTTAAAGATACTCCAGACAAAGGTTTTGGGCAGTTTGTCGATAGTCCGCGATATACAACGGGTTACACTTCGTTGTTTAATACAATTGGTTTTGTGGTCGAAACACACATGCTGAAAAAATATGCCGAACGTGTAAAAATGACTTACGAATACATGAAATCGACTTTGGATTTTACCGATGCGAATTATCAAAAAATAAAAGATTTAAGAGTAAAAAATTTAGAACAATATCAGCCCAAAAAATCATACACTTTAAAATGGGAATTAGACAGTACAAAAGCCACCACTTTTTCGTTTTTAGGCTATGAAGCAGGTTACAAAAAAAGCGACGCTACAACTGGAAATCGTTTGTATTATGACCGAAGCAAACCTTATAAAAAAGACGTTCCATACATCAAAGAATTCAAATCGGTTAAGGAAGTCGTGATTCCTACGGCTTATATTGTGCCGAGAGGATATTGGAATATTATTGATCTTTTGAAAAACAACAATATCTCGTTTAAACAAATTAAAAACGATACGATTATAGAAGTCGAAAGCTACAGAATTGCCGATTTTAAAACCGTTCCGTCTGCTTACGAAGGACATTATCTGCACAGAAACACAACTGTAACTTCTAAAATCGTTAAAATGGCTTTCGCCAAAGGAGATTACATCGTGCCAACGAACCAAAAAGGCGTAAAATATCTCGTAGAAGCTTTTGAACCAGAAGGTGTCGATTCGTTTTTTAACTGGAATTTCTTCGACCCGATTTTACAGCAAAAAGAACATTATTCTGAATATATTTTTGAAGATACTGCCGGACAGCTTTTAAAAGAAAATCCAGCTCTAAAAGCAGAATTAGAAACTAAAAAACAAAACGACCATGAGTTTGCTAAAAACGCCGAAGCACAATTGGATTGGATTTATAAACATTCTGTTTATTATGAAAAGGCGCATATGCAGTATCCTGTTTATCGTATTTTGTAGATTAGAAAATAACTTTTAATATTTTACAGACTTTATTTACGGTTTTCCATAAAATTTATTAAATTATAATTTTTATTTTTGAAAATCAGCGAACATTTGATATAACTAATAAATATAAAATATTTTGAAAAGAAATCTACCAAAAACAGAATATGTTATGGATATAGAAAATTTTACAGAAAGTGATGTAGAAATGAAAATAATTTTACCTCTTTTACAAAATAAATTACCTGAAGGACTAGGTTTAGAACATTATCATATTCAGACTAAAGCTAGTTTAAAAAAAATATTAATTGATAAAGGAACTTCACAAAAATTATATTATCCTGATTTTGCAATTACTATTTTAGGTGTCCCTTTATTAATTGTGGAAGCTAAAAAACCAAATGAAGATTTAGATGAAGCATACAGACAAGCATGCTTATATGCAAATGAAATTAATCGAGAATTCCCTAAGAATGTTAACCCTTGCCAATTAATAATTGCAAGCGACGGTAAAAAATTATTTGCGGGTAATAGTGATACTAATATTCCTGAATTTAAAATAGATAGAATCAATTGGGTTAATACTGATATAGACTTTGACAAATTCTTAAGTACTTTCAACTATACTAAATTAGAAACATTGGCTAGAAATTTCAGATCAAAAATACGAACTGATGCTAAATTCAAAAATCCAATAAATTTATTAGGTGGTAAAAATATTAGAAATTTAGAATCAAGTAATTCTTTTGGTGAAAATATTTCAATTCAATACAGACATCTTTTTAATCCAAAACTAGAAATAGAAAAAAATGATATTGTAAAAAATGCCTATGTCAAGTTAAATAAGGTAGAATCACATATTTCACCAATTGATAATATTATTAAAAAGCGTATTTTTAATAATGACGGAATATTAATATCAAATTTTGAAAATCCATCTGAAATTATAGGAAAATTTGAGAATCCTAAAAACCTTAATAATCAAGTTTTACTTCTTATTGGCAGTGTTGGATCAGGTAAATCTACATTCACCACATATTTAAAGGAGGTAGCTTTAGAACAACAAATCAGAGATACAACCCACTGGATTAATTTAAATCTTAATGATGCCCCCGTTAACAAGGAGGAAATTTACAAATGGATAAAAAAATCAATAATAGACAATATTAAAGAAAGTCATAGTGAAATTGAATTTGACACTTTAGCTTTTATTTTAGAATTATATCAAGAAGAAATAAATTCCTTAAAAAAAGGAGTTCTTTCTTTATTCAGTGAAACAGATCCAAATTATAGAAGTTTGTTAGCTGAAAATTTATTAAAATTTCAAAATGATGTTGATTTAACATTAGATAAATTTATTTTGAGATTAATTAATGAAAAGAATAAAGAACTAGTAATTGTATTAGATAATTGCGACAAAAGAAATGTTGAAGAACAATTATTAATGTTTGAAGTAGCTAATTGGCTAAAAGATAATATTAAGACGATAGTTTTTTTACCTCTACGAGATACAACTTACGAGAATCATAAATATGACAAACCATTAGATACTGTTGTAAAAGATTTAATTTTCAAAATAAATCCTCCTAATTTAGAACAAGTTCTCTCATCAAGAATATCTTATATTTCCAAATTATCGAATAACAATAAAGATGGTTATTATTACTTAAGTAATGGAATTAAAGTAAAATATCCTTCTAAAGATGAAGAAAAATATTTAAAAAGCATTTTGAGTTCCTTATTTAATAATAATTTTTTCAAAAAACTTATCTCAGGATTTGCAGGTAGAAACATTCGTAATGGTATTGAAATATTTTTAGATTTCTGCAAAAGTGGGCATATTAATGAAGCTGAAATCACAAAGATTATAAAATCTCAAAGCGATTATATTCTCCCAAATCACTTAATAAGCAAGGTTTTCATTAGAGGAAATAAAGTATATTATACAGATTCAAATTCAAGAATAAAAAACTTATTTTTTAGCGTACCTAGCGACGAAATTCCTGATCCTTTTATTAGAGTTTCAATTCTAAAATATTTGTTTGATAATCGATTTTCAACCGATGCCCATAAAAATCTTACTGGCTATATAAAAACAGATTTTTTAATTAAATTTTTAAATTCACTCGGACACGATGAAAATCGAATTATTGAAGAATTAAAATCATTTTTAAGATTTAACCTCATTGAAAATGAATCATTAAATCCTGATTTTTTTAACAAAAATGATTTAATAACTATTACTACAATTGGTTGTGCAAACTATGAAATTATAAGGAATATTGATTATCTAGCATCTGTAGCTGAAGATATGTGGTATAAGGATAATATATTAGCAGAAAAGATAGTTACAGATCTTTCAGGAAATGGAGAATATGCTCATCTATCAATACAATCAGTATCTCTGCATTCAAGAAATATCTTAGATTATCTAGAAAAATATTACAATAGTAATTTTTCATTTATAACTGGTAAAATAATTGATACTGATTTTACACCAATTGATTTTAACCAATTAAACTCTGATATTGACGATTTTGATAAAAACATAAAAACAAACACAAAACCAAATCTATCGAAATCTAAAATTTATGAGGCTTCTGTTCTAAATATTCAACATTATGGAATGATTTGTGAAATAGTAGACACATCATTTTTTGGACTATTACATTGTAGTGAATTACCAGATAATTTTCTTGAAATATATTCATTAGGTAATACAATAAAAATAAAAATAAAAAAATTCAATCCTGAACACAATAAATATAGTCTTACTTTAGTAATTTAAAAAAAGTTCAATTAATTAAATTTAGTAACATTTAAAAAAGCCTAATAAAAACAATTTTTATTAGGCTTTTTTAAATTTCAGAAAGAACAAAAAACTTATTTATTCTTCAATATTTTTTCTAAATACTCTACTTTATCTTTTTCAGCTTGAATTAAACGTTCGTAAAGCTTTTATTTTCTTCCCCATACTGGCTCGATCGTCTCGCTCGTGCATAGTTCAGAAATTGAAAAGCATAAACTTAACTTTTACATAGGCAAACCAATGCCACCATTTTTAGTATCTTCAAATAATTCTTTAAAATCAGGAATGTTGTAATAATTATTTTTTCTGAATTCCTCTTCATACTTTTTCTCATTTAATTTTGGAAAAAAGGTATAAACATCGCCTTGATCAATACTTTGAGTAAATTTTGTAGCATAATAACAATAGAGAGCATATATTTTTGCTGTGTCACTAAAATTTGTATCATCTACTTTTGGAAGTTCTGTTTTTCCTCGTAGATAAAGAAGATAGCTTTCCTTACTTTTCTTGTCAGCTTTTGTCATAACTTCAAAAACCTCTTTATGGAAAATGTATTTGTTATCGCAGGTTTTGGTTAATAATAATTTATCAAATTCATCGTCATTTAGGTTTCTGTCTAAAACCCATTTTAATAAATCTTCATCTTGAACATAACCAAAAACTTTTACAAGTGATTCTAAAAAATATTCATCATTGAATTTCAGCCATACTAAACTTGCTTTGTTATCATTGAATAGATATTTGTTACGAGCAACAATGTATTCAGGAATTTGTAGGGTATATGAATGATCCTTATTAATTTTAACGATTTCTTCTAATAAGAACAAATCAGTGATGAACCGTTTATTAGTGAAAACATAATGTCCTCTATCAATTAAATCAAAATGAGAAAACAGTAAATTGTCGTATTTCCATTCTAAACAATCACCATTAAAATGTACTGAATAATACCATTCATAATTGCTTTTAATATTTATAACTTGATTAAATTTTTCTAATGTAGGTATTTTATAATTTTGTTTTTTTAATCCTTCTTCTATCAGTTGAAAAGCAAGCTTCAAATCCTTCTCGGCAAATGAATAAGGATGTTCATATTCTATTTCATCGGATTCAATTCTTTTTTGTAACTCGATATGTTTTTCAATTTCAGTTATATTCAATTCCATATTTTGGTTATTTTCTTTTTTAATATTATTGTCACTACGTTCCTTTTTGTTTTCTTTATTATTGCATGATACAATCATAAACACGACCACTAAAATTATATTTTTCATAATTATTATTAATTTGTTTTACCGGTTGATTTTTCAACAACAATTCCATATTTAATATTTATCATATCCTCATTATCATAAATATCATTATCATTTAATTTATCTACATCACTAACAACATAATCCGCAGGAAGATAAAATCCGTATAATTTTTTCTTCTTAGAATTACTTGTATATTCACCATAAGAGTCGAATCTTATAGTATTATCTTGGTTACCACCCAATAAAATATACTCCCCTTTTGTAGTTTTTCCATATAAAAAACCTGTGTGACCTTTACCATTACTAGATCTATAGACAACTATAGATCCATATATTGGTTCACTGATTTTTACATAATTTTTATCATTTAACGGCGCTTGTGAAGAAGCGGAATTTTTATGTTTATATGGGAGCTTTGTTGCATCATTCCTGGTCTGTTTTATCGACCAATTCATAAATGCTGCACACCAAGCTCCATTATTTCCATCGGTTGGTTCAGAAGCATTATCGCAATATTTTAAGAATTTTTTTGCATTGCCATACATAGGTTCTTTATCTTCAGTACAGCCTTTCATTTCTTTTGCCATATCAATCGCAATTTTCATCCACGGTGCTCTGTCATTAGTATTATTATTATTTTCTTCTTCAACATTCTCACAAACACCCGTAAATAAATATTTTGCTCCAGGATTATAATGTGCTTGTTTTAATTCTAGGTGAACATCAGCAACTGTGGTTTTTCCGTTTATAAATCCCCAGCGGTCTTCAAAACGTTGTCTGGTGTAAACCCATTTTTTTCTTTGTGTGTGTTCATCACCTTTCATAAATGATGGATTTGAAGAATAGCCGTATTTGGTTACCCAAGGTTCTTTTCCAATATTTATTTTTCGCTGTTCAGCACTTGTCTGGCTTCCATCACCATCTGGCACAGAAATGCTTTCGTCAAAAAGAACATAATCTGGGTTATTTCCATTTCCTACAGCATTTGGTTTTAAAACATGCAAGTACAAGTCAACCATGTTTGATATTTCTTTCTTTGAAGCAAAGTAGTCATGAACATAATCCATTTGCTCTATAAAAGTCATCTTTTTTAAAGCGCTTCTTGTAGTACCTAAATTTCTTGCTGCAGCATCACTAAACTGTATTAAACCAGAATAACCAGCTCCATTGTCTGCATAAGGTTTAAACATATTTTTTTCACCTGTTTCAAGATGCATAACTGCCATTAATTCACTTGCCTTATCTTTCTTTTTATCTTCGCCCCAAAGTTTTGCACATACTTGAAGCACTTTTTTTCGTTCATCACATGTGAGCATCTTGCTCCAGTAAAAATTATTTTCTTTACAAGCACATGAACCTTTTTTCTTATTCCACACAGAATCCCCAACATCAACCATCATCAGACTATTAATAAACTCTTGCTGTGGGTTAAAAACAACAGTTGGTTTTACAACAACTTTCTGTTCCTGATAATCATGCGCTTTTTTATCAGTTTTTGAGATCCCTCTGGTTTCTTTTTTAGAAGGTCCTTTTTGTGCTGCTGGAGATTTTTTTTCCGGTTCAGATGGTTTAGAAACCGGCACTTTTGCAAATATATCTTCTTTATAATCTGGATTAATTACATTGACATTTTCGGTAGGTTTCGAAACTTTTTTGTAAAACTCAGCTGTTACATAATATTCATGAAATGTACCTTCGTTTAACTCATTTGGTTCTGATTTTGCATTGGCAAGCCATACTTTGCCCGGATCGAAAGTAAATTCGACATCTGCTTTTCCATTTAAAACGTTGACTTCTTTACTTTCAATGCTGATATCGCTAAGGTCTTTTTTGCCTCCGTCGTCTTCCCATAAAGTAACGGTTATAGGGAATTTTTCCATATTAAGGCAGTGAACACGGGCGGTTATCTTTTCGCCATAACTAAATAATTTTGCAGGCTTTTTTTTGCTCCAGTCCAGAATTTCAACATGAAGAATTTTTCTTTCTTCAGTATTCTTGGTTTTTATATCAAGAATCGCTTTTTCGCCGTTTGCATCAACGAGCATCCTGATTCCTTTTCGTTTAAGGCTTATCTGGGTAAATGTGTAGTCTACAGTTGCTCCCGTTTTATTGTTTTTTGACATTTTTACCCATGATTTTCCCAATAATATCCAGACACTCCATTTAATATTTTCATCAGGTGTATTTTGAAATTGCGGTTCAGCTGTCTGTGAAGATGCTGAACTGCCAAAAAAATCATGAATAGAGTAATATTCTTTTATTCCAATTACAGGGTTAGGATTCCCGTATATTTTTACTTTGCTCATAATGCTGTACTTTTTAATAACAATCAGAAAGCTGTTCTTCTGACTCATCCAGATTTAATAATGGGTTAATCTGCTGTAAAACATCACGATCTGCTTTCTGCATCTGTCCGCTTCCTACTTCGGCTGTCTGTCCGTGTTTAAAAATCTCAATACAGCCAGGTCCGCCTATATAACATGATGCTTTACTGTCTTCGGTTAAAATTTTACCCTGATTGCTCAGTGTAATTTTTTCATAGGGATTATCCCATTTTAGCGGCAATGCAACACAAGGAGAATTCCCTCCTGATGTTGGCTGCAAAGTGCATTTGCCAAATGTGCCTTTCTTTAAGGTTTGATTGACGTCTTTTGTTGTGGCAATAAGTTTTTTATCAGCTCCTTTATCATTTGCAAAATGCTTTTTCTGCGATTTTACTACTAAAATATCAGTCGCTTTTGTGTCTTCACTAAATTTACATTTGCACGAAGCACCGTCTACAACAACATGTTTTTTCATAATGTGTTAGGTTTTATTTTTATACTAAAAGAGATATTGCATTGTCTATACTGATTTTACTCTGATCCAGATTTTTAACTTCTACTTTAATTTTTCGCCGCATATCAATTAAATCACATTCTAAATGGAGAGATTCAATTAGATAATTATTAGGATTCAAATAATATTGGGCGTGATAATGTTCTTCTGTATTTTCATCTTCTGATTTTCCGCTTTGTGTTACTTCTATCAGATTTAGGTCATTTAAATAAGGATTAACTTTTTGAACAATCGAAAATTCAATATCCTCAACTTCTGCAGCAGCAGGAAAATACAAAGTTCTTTCTCTTTCAAACCTCCGGGTATAGGCTCTGTGTATTCCGTTAAAATAGGCTCTTAAAAACCAATTCCCGGAAATTAATCCTACCAGAGATTTGTCATCTTCGATAGCATTTTCGATATTTTGGGCTAACATCTCAAAGGTTTTTCCATCAAATAGTTCTTTAATGGCTTCTTTTTGATTTTCCCAGCGTTCTTTTAGTTTATAGTAACTATTTATGTCTACCCATTTTCCGTATTTGTTTACCACGATTCTTAAGGGATACAGGAGTTCGGCAGTTTTTTCTGCCACTTTGTAAGCTCTTGAATCTACGGGTTTTCCATCAACCAATAATTCTGATATTTTATCAATTTGAATAAAATGATATTCATTTTGACTGCTGTCAGGTTTTAATCTCCTTAAACTAAAATTTTGCTCAAGGGTTTGTTTTTTATCTCCCTTTTCTATTGTGTACAAAACTGAATACTCGTGATTGAGTTCAAGAGGCCGAAACGGCAGTATATAATCCTGGCTTACAAATAAAACCTGTTGTTTCTTTTTTTCTTTGTCTTCGTCTTTTTCCATATCATTAACAGCGGTTATTAATTTCAATTGCAAAGCAATTGTAGATTATAATCTACAATTTAATTAAAGTATAAATGTAATCTTTTTACTTAATTAAGAATAAAATATATAAATATTTTCTTTCAATTTTTAAATTTTAACACAAAAATAAATACATTTATTATTTACAAGCATAATCTTAAGTTAATTATCTGCTCTTAATACATTCAAAATCAATACAATAAAAAATACACGAGCGAGATGCTCGTGCCAGCAAAAAGATAAAACCTAAAAACAACAAAAAAAGCCTAATAAAAACAATTTTTATTAGGCTTTTTTAAATTCCAGAAAGAATAAAAAACTTATTTATCCTTCAATATTTTTTCTAAATACTCCACTTTATCTTTTTCAGCTTGAACCAAACGTTCGTAAAGCTTTTTATTTTCTTCGTAAGCTTCGATTAATTTATCTAAAGGATTAAAAGTGCAATTATTATTAGTTCCGAAATTAGTCCCGTTACTATTATCATAGAAATTATTAAAATAATTAATTGCTGCTTCATCTGAAAAGTTTTTCAATGCCTCAACACTTACTCCTAAGGCTTTTGCAATCTGTTTTAGCTTTTCATCATCAATTTCTTCACTATTTTCCAAAGCAGAAATAGTCTGCTGGCTTGTTCCTAAAGCCTGTGCCAAAGCTTCTTGCTTCATGTCACGAAGTTCACGAATTCGGCTTATTTTTCGCCCTATATGGCTTGGTTTTGTAAATGTGCTCATAATTCAAAGATAATATTAATGGCAATATCAAGTAACTGGTAAAAAACAAAATTAAATTGTATCCTACCATCAAAATGCATTACAATCAATTTTTTGCTTACCAAACAAAAGTACGATTTTTAATACATGAAATATTAAATTTCTATTTTAAAATTACTCGTTATTTAGATTCTGGCCCAGATCGATACGCAATAGGCGAAGCAAGCTTTTCCATTGGTTTTTCTTTCTCCTCAAACAACAGCTTAATATTTTCATAAGAGTTCGTCAAAGCCTCTTTAATCTGTTCAGGATTTAACCACGCCACTTTTTCGATTCCTTCTTCTATCTGCCCGTGCGGCGTTCCTTCAAAATCAGAAAACATTTCGAACCAATGTGTGATTTTAAGTTTGTATTTTCCGTTACGTTTAAAGATATGATAGGTTTTTTGAAGTTTACTCGTAATACGAAGCTTGTTTACCCCTGTCTCCTCCTCTACCTCACGCATAGCCGTCGCTTCAATGTCTTCCCCTTTTTCGATTCCGCCTTTTGGCAGGTCCCATTTTCCGTTTCTAAAGATAAATAAAACCTCGCCTTTCTTATTATACACAAAGCCTCCGCCGGCTTTATTTACCGGAATTTTGGCCTTAAGGGTTTTCATTATTTCACTTTCGTCGGGATGATATAAAATGGCTTTTTGAATTTTATTTTGAAAAATTTTAACTATAAGCTGTTCGATATCAATACTCTCCAACAAGAACAATTGGAAATCTGTTTCTTTCGAGATTTCATTTGTCAAAAAAAGTGGTTTGTCGTTTACAAAAACTTTATACATTTGTACTATGATTTTTAATAAAGATACTGCCGAAAAAACAGCTGAATTGCTTTTGCAAATAAATGCAATTAAATTGAATCCAGAAAATCCTTTTACATGGGCTTCTGGATGGAAATCTCCTATTTATTGCGATAATAGGTTAATTCTTTCATTTCCCAGCATTAGAAACTACGTTCGCGACGAGTTTGCGAAGAACATCGAAAAACAATTTGGAAAGCCTGATGTTATTGCCGGTGTTGCCACTGGAGCCATTGGAGTTGGGATTTTGGTTGCCGAAAGCCTAGGACTTCCGTTCGTATATGTGCGTCCAGAACCAAAAAAACACGGAAGACAAAACCAAGTTGAAGGTTTTTTACAAAAAGGACAAAATGTTGTGGTGGTTGAAGATTTAATCAGCACCGGAAAAAGCAGTTTATTAGCTGTAGAAGCTTTAAGAAACGAAGGTGCCAACATTAAAGGAATGGCTGCCGTTTTTACTTATGGTTTTGGCGTTGCCGAAGAAAACTTCAAAGAAGCCAATGTTGATTTATTCACATTAAGCAACTACGAAAATCTATTAGATTTAGCCGTTCAAAAACAATACATTACAGAAGACCAGCAGTCTACATTACAAGAATGGAGCGTAAGCCCATCAACTTGGGGACAGGAATAAGATTTTAGATTTTAGATTGTTGATTTTAGATTTTCTAAAAATCGCTCTGCTCTTTTTGGATTTTGGAGTTTATTTAAAGTTTCAACTTTGCGAATTTTGCGCAATTATACATAACTTAGTAAAAAACCTTGCGCCCTTTGCGGTTAAATAAAAATTAAAAAATATTATATGAACTTAGAAAGTCCAAAAGTTACTGTTCAGAAATCAGCACAGGATTTATTCGATCAATTGACTGATGTTAAGAATTTTGAAAAATTAATGCCGGATAACATTGCAAAATTTGAGGTTACTGGCGAAGACTCTTTTATTTTTGGATTGAAAGGCATGCCGGAAATCAAATTAAAAATGAAAGACAAAACAGCTCCAAACAAAATTGTTCTGGGCGCTGCAAGTGATAAACTTCCATTTACTTTAACATCAAACATCGACAGCGTTTCTGACTCAGAAAGTGCCGTACAATTGTTTTTCGAAGGCGAATTTAACGCTATGATGGCAATGATGGTTAAAGGTCCAATTGGTAAGTTTATTGAAACTTTAGCAAACAATATGCACAAACTTTAATAATGGTGAATTGTGAATTGTGAATTATAAATTGAAATGTCCGACTATTGTTGGACATTTTTTTTAACCGCAAAGTCCGCAAGGAAATACGCAAAGTTCGCAAAAATTTCACCTCATTTTTTGTCATTTCGACGAAGGAGACTCGAGCGATAGCGAACAGGCGAAGCAAATCTTTGCAAGTAGCTCCGCTCCTAAAATTGCCAATCTTTGTAGAGTTTCTCGTGAAGATTTTTCCTTACAAACAGCACGTTTAAATCTCTGTAAAAACCTTAGCATCTTAGAAACTCAAAATCTTAGAATCTTAGAAACTCAGAACCTTAGCACCTTAGAATCTTAGCACCTCAGAACCTTAGTCGCTTAATAAAGCATCTGAATCTCTTTAATCTCAAACTCTGCAACCGAATCATCTTCAAGTAAAACCTGCAGTTTCCCTACTGGAGAAACGCCCTGAATAATCCCCATAAAGTTTGTATTCTGTAGATTTTTAAACGGCATTGGAACTCCTTTTTTGAAAAGTGAATTAAAATAATCTTCCCAAAAAACTGCCGTATTAGTCTGCCATAATTCAATTTCTTCTTTCATTTTTTCAACTATAGAAACAACCAAAGCGTTCTTGTCAAAAGTTTTTCCGGAAATTACAGCCAGCGAAGAAGCATTTGGCAGTTCAGTATAATTCGTTTGATTAACATTAAGCCCAATCCCGACAACTGACACGATTCTGCCATCACTTTTTAGAGTATTTTCTATAAGTATGCCACCAATTTTCTTATTGTATGACATAATGTCGTTTGGCCATTTTATACATAAATCAGGAATATTTAAAGATTTTAAAACTTCTAAAACAGATAACGAAACGATAATATTTAAGTTAAAAACCTTTTCATTATCAAAAAGAAAATCCTTTACCAATACACTCATAATTAAGTTTTTACCGGTTTCAGATTTCCAAACAGCGCCCATTTGCCCCTTGCCTTTTGTCTGATTTTCAGCCGTTACCACTGTAAAATTCTCCTGTTCATCCTGACTTGACATTGATTTTAGGAAATCATTTGTAGAATCTATGGCATCGAGTTTGATTAGTTTCATTAAATAATTTAAATATCTTAATTTAATATTTTGTTAAGGTTCAAAAATAATCACAAAATTTGGTAACTTTACAAATTCATATAAAATAATTCATGGCGAAAAAGACTATTAATAATGATGTTCTATTGGCGAACATAATCAAAGGGATTGAGGAAGTAAAAGGAAATGATATTGACATTCTTGACTTAAGAGATATAGACACAGCGGTTTGTGACTATTTTGTCATTTGCAACGGTAGCTCAAATACCCAAGTTAACGCCATTGTAAACTCAATTCAAAAAACAGTATCTAAAGACTTAAAAGATAAACCATGGCACGTAGAAGGAACCGATAATGCAGAATGGGTTCTTATGGATTATGTGCATATTGTGGTACATGTTTTCCAAAAACACATTCGTGAATATTACAATATCGAAAGCCTTTGGGGTGACGCCAAAATAACTACAATCGAAAACAAATACTAAAGAAAAATTTTTCTAAATGGCTAAAGATAATAATCCAAATCCGAATAAATTTAAAATAAGTCCCTGGTTAATATATACCGCAATACTTTTAGTTTTTTTATTTATAAGTTTTGCTACCGGAGGATCTAACTTAAGCGAACCTGCTCAATTGACTTCTTCTAAATTCAATACTTTATTAGAAAAAGGACAAATTGAAAAAGTTATCGTTTATAATAAAGCTGAAGCTGAGGTATATTTAAATGCTGCCGCACTTAAAGACCCAGCTAACAAAAAAGTTGCAAAAGATATTTTTGACAGAGCTAACAAAGGCCCTCACTATACTTTAGAAATTGGTAACGACCAGATTTTTCAAACTAAACTTGAAAAAGCGGTTAACGAAGGGAAATTAAAAGACTTCAATTTCATCCAGAAAAACAACTGGAGCGATATTTTAATCAGCTTACTGCCTATCATCATCATTATTGGTGTATGGATTTTCATTATGCGTAAAATGTCTGGCGGAGGCGCTGGCGGAGGCGGACAGATTTTCAATATCGGAAAATCAAAAGCTAAACTTTTTGATGAAAAAACTGATATCAAAACTACTTTTAAAGATGTAGCTGGTTTAGAAGGTGCAAAAGAAGAAATTCAGGAAATTGTAGAATTCCTTAAAAACCCAGAAAAATATACAAATCTTGGAGGTAAAATTCCTAAAGGAGCTTTACTTGTAGGACCTCCGGGAACTGGTAAAACCTTATTAGCAAAAGCTGTTGCCGGCGAAGCACAAGTACCTTTCTTCTCGTTATCAGGTTCTGATTTCGTAGAGATGTTTGTAGGAGTTGGAGCATCACGTGTACGTGATTTGTTTAAACAGGCAAAAGAAAAATCTCCTGCTATCATTTTCATCGACGAGATCGATGCAGTTGGTAGAGCAAGAGGAAAAAGCAATATGTCTGGCGGAAACGACGAAAGAGAAAACACTTTGAACCAATTACTAACAGAAATGGACGGTTTTGGTACAAACTCTAATGTAATTGTTTTAGCTGCAACAAACAGAGCCGACGTTCTTGACAAAGCTTTAATGCGTGCAGGACGTTTTGACAGACAAATTTTTGTTGACTTACCAGACATTCGCGAAAGAGCTGAAATTTTTAAAGTTCACTTAGCTCCTATTAAAAAAGTTGAAGGTCTTGATCTTGATTTCTTAGCTAAACAAACTCCAGGATTTTCTGGTGCTGATATTGCTAACGTTTGTAACGAAGCTGCACTTATCGCCGCTCGTAATAACAAACCTGCTGTAGACAAACAAGATTTCCTTGATGCTGTTGACAGAATTATTGGCGGTCTTGAAAAGAAAAACAAAATCATTACTCCAGAAGAGAAAAGAGCGATTGCAATTCACGAAGCGGGTCACGCAACTGTAAGCTGGATGTTAGAGCACGCTGCACCGCTTATTAAAGTAACAATTGTTCCTCGCGGACAAAGTTTAGGAGCTGCATGGTATTTACCAGAAGAAAGACAAATCGTAAGAACAGACCAAATGCTGGACGAAATGTGTGCAACTATGGGCGGAAGAGCTGCTGAAAAAGTAACTTTTGACAGAATTTCGACTGGTGCATTAAGCGATTTAGAAAAAGTAACCCGTCAGGCTCGTGCTATGGTAACCATTTACGGTTTAAATGACAAAATTGGAAACGTTACTTATTACGATTCAACTGGACAAAGCGAATACAATTTCTCTAAACCTTATTCTGATGAAACAGCAAAAATTATTGATGCAGAAATTTCAGAATTAATTGAAGGTCAATACCAGAGAGCTATTGAAATTCTTGAAGAAAATAAAGATAAATTAAATCAGCTTGCTGATATCTTAATCGAAAAAGAAGTAATCTTTAAAGATGATCTTGAAACAATTTTCGGAAAACGTACCTGGGATAAAAATTTAGAAGAGGTCGTTTCGTAAATTACTCAATAAATATGTAATATTTTTTAAAATCTTAATTCAAAACAGGCTTTTGAATTAAGATTTTTTTATCTTTGAACGTTTTCAATTAACATGTAAAGTATTTCATATAAAAAATGAATTTTTTTAAAAAAATATTTGGTTCCGGCGAATCTGCTTCTGACGAAGAGCACGAAAGTGAATACGCAGGAACTCCTGTCCCGAATAGTCATTTATCTTTAGACGAACAATTCATTTTCAACTTCAAGAAAAATGGCGGTAAATTTTTGTATTGTGAAAACACGCAGGAAGTTGCAGAACAATTCGAAAATATTTTAGAAGAAAACGACTGGTTTGAAAACGAAGTTTTGTGCTACGAGTCGGCTCTTTTTCATTTACTCGAAGAAAACAAATTATTTTACATTGCTCCTTCTCATCCAAAATTTTTATTGGCAAGCTGCGAAAATTTAATTGCAGACGAAGGTTCTATTTTGTTTTCATCTAAACAAATCAGACAAAACAAACCAAACGATTTACCGGCAAATATTGTAATTATTGCTACAACAAGCCAGATTCTCCCAATGAAAAGCGACGGCTTAAGCGCCATTAAACGCAAATACGATAGAGATATCCCAACTAATATCACTACAATAAAATATTTCGAAAAAGCAAAAGAAGAAGATTTTACGCAGTACGGAAGTGTTGCCAAAAACCTTTATTTACTGCTCTTAGAAGATCTTTAAGATGAACGAAACGCTTAAGAGAACCATTTCTGGTGCTGTTTATATTGCTCTGTTGTTAACTTCAATCCTGTTTTCTACTGAGAGCTTCATCCTTCTTTTTGGTATTTTTCTAATCATTACTATTTATGAGTTTTCGAATATCGTAAACCTGAATAAAGTCTTCTCGATTTTATTTGGCACTTTACTGTACAGCATTGTAATTCTCATAAGCCATTACAACAAACAAACTGCTGCTTATCTAAATCAGACATTTCAATCGAATATAAGTTTAGAAACCAATATTCAGCAATTAGACCTTGTATTATTAGCAATTACGCTTGTAGTATCTATTAAATGCATCATATTCTTATTTTATGATTCAGTTCAAAAAGTAAGCATCTCTTCAAAATACTTATACCTTTTAGGATATATTACACTTCCATTTATTTTTATTGTCAAAATTTCCTTTGGAACCAACGATTACAATCCGAAAATTATTTTAGGACTGTTTGTTTTAATCTGGACAAACGACACTTTCGCTTATTTAGTTGGAAAATCTATCGGAAAACACAAATTATTTGAACGTGTTTCTCCTAAAAAAACGATAGAAGGATTTGTAGGCGGAATGATTTTCGCTGCTTTTGCAGGTTTTTTAATTTCAAAATTTTACATACAGCCTAATCCGGCTTTTAGCAGCAAATCAATCTTAATATGGACCATCATTGCCTTAATCGTGAGTATTTTTGGAACGATTGGCGATTTGATCGAATCAAAATTTAAAAGAATTGCCGGCGTAAAAGACAGCGGTTCAATTATGCCCGGACATGGAGGTATACTAGATCGATTAGATAGTGTTATATTTGTAGCACCAATTATATTTTTATTTTATCAAATTTTATATTATGTTTCATAAAGAAGGAGGCCCGTCTATTTTATTAGGTGTAATTTTCACTGTTGTTGTGGTTTTATTAGCTGACCAGTTTATTGATATCTATTGGCTGCAAAAACTAGTGCAGATTTTTGCTTTAGTAATTTTAATTATCATTCTGCAATTTTTTAGAAATCCTAAAAGAATCGCTGTTAGAAATATCGAGCATGTTCTTGCTCCGGTAGATGGAAAAGTTGTAGTTATTGAAGAAGTTTACGAAGGCGAATATTTTAAAGATAAACGTTTACAGGTTTCTATCTTTATGTCGCCAATCAACGTTCACGTTACACGTTATGCGATGGACGGAATTATAAAATTCAGTAAATATCATCCTGGAAAATTTTTGGTTGCATGGCACCCAAAAGCCAGCGAAGAAAATGAAAGAACGACTGTAGTTATCGAAAACGATACTTTTGGCGCAATTCTTTACAGACAAATTGCAGGAGCTTTGGCACGACGAATTGTAAATTATGCTAAAGAAGGAATGCAGGTTGTACAAGGAACAGATGCAGGATTTATTAAATTTGGATCGAGAGTAGATTTATTTTTACCTTTAGGTACACCAATAAATGTTGTTTTAGGACAAAAAGCAATTGGCGGTAAAACTATTATTGCTACAAAAGCATAAATGGCAGACAAAGATTTAGATAAACGTTTTTCTGAGGCTGTAGAGATTGCAATGAATATGACTCAGGCCTCGCTGCCGCAAGATGTGCAGCTAAGACTTTATGCATTTTACAAACAGGCCACTTTTGGAACTGCTGTTTACAATCAGTCGGAGAATTTTGATTTAAGAAATGCTTTTAAAACTAATGCCTGGATGCAGATTAGTCATTTATCGACAGATGAAGCTAAAGAAAATTACATAGAAATTATCAATTCGCTAACATCAAAATAAATTAATATTATGAAGAAAATCATTGTTCTTTTCAGCATTTTACCTTCATTCATATTATTATTTTCCTGCAATGATAATAACAAACTGACTGAAGTTGTAGAAGTTCCTCTTCCTACGAAGGAAGAAAAAATAGTAATTGGATCACCCAATGATGTAAAAGCAGATCCGGGTTCTTTTGAACTTACCAAACTGCCTTTTGCTTATGACGGACTAAGCCCTGCTCTACGATCTCTTACAATGGAGACGCATTATTCTAAACATTATTTGTCGTATACCAATAATTTTAACAAAGCTATTGTTTCGACTGAGTTTGAAAATATGCCAATTGAGGATATTTTAAAGAAATTAGATTTAAACAATGCAAAACTGCGTCAGAATGCCGGAGGATATTACAATCATACTCTCTATTTTAATATTCTGACACCAAAAGAGCAGACACCAAAAGATACACTTTCAGGCTCAATTAATAAAGAATTTGGTTCGTTTAACAACCTTACAACGCAGTTTAAAGGACAAGCCGAAAAACAATTTGGTTCAGGCTGGGTTTGGTTAGTGGTTGACAGATACGGAAAACTTCAAATTACAACTACCGAAGATCAGGATAACCCGCTGATGAAAAATGCTTTGATTCCGGGAACGCCAATTTTAGGCATCGACTTATGGGAACATGCTTATTATCTGGATTATCAAAACAGAAAAGGAAGTTATATTGACGCTTTTTACGAACATATAAATTGGGAAAAAGTAAACGAATATTATATCGAAGCCCTCAAAAAGGTTAAGAAAGTATAAAACAAAAAAGCTGATACAAATCGTATCAGCTTTTTTTTTATGTTTCACTTTTCTTATTGCAATTCAAAAATAAACGATTCAGAAGGCAGGATTTTTATTCTGGCGCTTCCTTCTCCATTTTTCACAATTAGTTTTACCGAAGTTTTTTTGTACAATTGATCTGTAAGCTGATATTCTCCATCTTTTAAATTCCATTTTAAAATGACATCGGCAGGAATCTTTAAATCAAACTCGCTTGTTTTTTCTGAAGAGAAATTAGCCGTAACAATTAACTTTTGGTTTTCAGACCAGCGGACATAAGAATAAATTAATTCGTCGTAACCAGCCGTATTTTGACGGTTAACGGATTGGATTTCCTGAAAGCTCCCCATTAAAGCAGAACTTTTTAGAGAGAAATTCAATAATCGCTTATAAAAATCACGCAAAGCTTTTTCAGAATCAGACAATTGTCCTCCGTCAAATTTACCTTCATTCATCCATTTTTGATGATTTGGAACTCCAATATAATCAAAAATCGAAGTTCTGGAACGCGTTCCAAAACCGGCATTTTCATTTCCGACCTCACCTACTTCCTGTCCAAAATACACCATCGTAGGAGAAGTACTTAAAGTTGTCGAAACAACCATTAAAGGTTTTCCTCTTTCTGGCGTTCCTGCAAATTCCGGCGAAGCCAAACGCTGTTCATCATGATTGTCTAAAAAATGAAGCATATGATGTTCGATATCCGCCATTCCTTTTTGAATATCTGATAATCCATCCGGAGACGATTTTCCGCGAATGATATCTTTCAATTTGTCGTACGTTTCTACTTTATCATACAAATAATCCATTTTTCCTAAACGAATATAATTACGATATTCATTAGGATTATAAACTTCTGCCAGTAAAAATGCATCAGGATTTTTCATTTTGACTGCCGAGTTCATGTAACTCCAAAATTCGTACGGAACCATTTCGGCCATATCGTAACGGAAACCATCAACGCCTTTTGCCGTCCAGTACAAAGCGATCGATTTAAACTTTTTCCACGAATCCGGAACATCTTTATCCTGCCAAAAAGCAAAATGTTCTTTGTACGATTTCTGGTCAAAACCTGCCGGAAGTTCAGGAAAATCTTTAGTTCCGTCTGGGCGAACGCCGTAATTTACTTTTACGGTTTCATACCAATCGTTTTGATCCGGCTTTACTTTTCGGGAGCCGTTCCCTGTCCATTTTGCCGGATTTTCATCAAAAACACCATCGACAAGAGCATTTTTTTCTCCATTTAATGGAATATCTCCTTCAGGAATTTCAAAATGCGAATTTGGAATATAGTAGAAATTATTATCTCTTTTATATTCAACCGTTATATCATCATCGGCACCAAAATCTTTTACACCCTCAGGATTGTTTTTTCCTTCGTATTTTCTCGCAATATGATTAGGAACAACATCAATAAGCAATTTCAATCCTGCTTTGTGCGTACGTGCAATTAAATCTTCAAATTCCTGAAGTCGGTTTGCAGGATTTACAGCCAAATCTGGGTTTACATTGTAATAATCTTTTACGGCATAAGGCGAACCTGCACGTCCTTTTACTACTTCGGGATCGTCATTTGAGATTCCGTAAGCTGTATAATCCCGAACCAAAGCGTGATGAGGAACACCAGTATACCAAATATGAGTTACACCTAAATCTTTAATTTCGTGAAGTGCTTTGTCTGTAAAATCATTAAACTTTCCAACTCCGTTTTCTTCAATTGTTCCCCAAGGTTTATTGGTTTTATTTTTATTTCCAAACAAACGGGTAAAAACCTGATAGACTACAACTTTTTGTTCTTTTGAATTTTCCTGTTTTACTTCACTCATTTTTAAATCTTTTGTTTTACAAGCCGAAAACAACATTGTCACAGCTATTCCTGTGGCAACAAATTTACTTTTTATCATATTTTTTAATCTAACTTAACGATATGGAAATGAAAGTTTAATCCAAAACCAATTCTTAAATTTAGTTTATTTTTTAAAACTCAGAATATAGTAAGCCTGATTTGTTTTTTCCTGATTCATAAATCGTGAACTACAACGTAAGAGTTCAAGGTTTTGTTGATAAATTTTAAGGCACAGAGAAGCAGAGTTTCAAAAGAACAAAGCTTTTTTTAAATGTCTTAAAAATGCAAAAAAAATCAATTTCTACCTTTGAAATTTTACCTCTTTGCCCCTCTAAACCTAAAAATATAAATTAATGCTAATAACAATCTAAGGTTATATCCTTTTTCATAAATTTGACAAAAATTTAATCACTTGAAGAAATTACTCTTTTTTATATTTTGCGTGCTTGTTTTAAGCGTACAATCTACTTTTGCACAAGCAGCAAAATCAGCAAAAACTGCTCCGAAACAGATTCATGTAGAACATGCCGATAATTTTGAACGTAACGAACCTTTGGTGCCGGGTGCAGTGCTTTTGAGCGGTAATGTAAAAGTAGATCACGACGGAATCGTTCTGACTTGTAATAAAGCTTATATTTTTGAAGGGGAAAATTATCTAAAAGCTTTTGGAAATGTACAGCTGGTGCAAGGTGATACTTTATTTTTGAACAGTAAATATGCTGAATACAGTGGTAATTTAAAGCAGGCTTTTGCAACCGGAGATGCCGTTATGACTTCTCCTGACGCTACTTTGCAAACAGATACCATTCATTTTGACCGTAATATTCAGCAGGCTTATTATAACACAAAAGGAACAATCGTAAACAAAGACAATACTTTAGTGAGTAAATCAGGAAGATATTTTGCAGCAGAAAAAAAGTTTCAATTCCTGACTCAAGTTACGATTACAAACCCAAAATATGTTATTAAATCAAATCATCTAGATTATTACAGTAATTCTGGTCATACTTATTTACTTGGTCCATCAACTATTACGAGTAAAGCCAATTATATTTATACCGAAAGAGGTTTTTATGACACAAAGAAGAATCTCGCGCATTTTTTACGGAAATCGTATATAAAATATGATGACAGACTTATTGAAGGTGATAGTTTATATTACAATCGAAATACCGAATTTGCTTCGGCAACGCGAAATGTAAAAATTACCGATTCTATAAATAAAGGTATCGTAAAAGGACATTATGCCGAAATTTTCAAACTGAAAGATTCGATGTTTGTTACCAAAAGAGCTGTTGCTATTAATTTAGTTGAAAATGACTCGGTTTACATTCACGGAAAAAAACTGATGGTAACCGGAAAAGAAGGCGAACGAATTTTAAGAGCTTTTAATAATGTTCGTTTCTATAAAACAGATATGAGCGGAAAATGCGATTCGATACATTCAAACTCAAAAACGGCATTAACTAAACTAATTGGAAATCCAATTATCTGGAACGGAGAAAGTCAGATTACCGGAGATGTAATGCACTTGATAGGCGATAATAATACTAAGAAATTAGACTCTTTAAAAGTCCTCAATAACACTTTTATAATATCAAAGGATACCCTTGGAACAGGTTATAATCAGGTCAAGGGCATCAATTTATTTGGAAAGTTTAAAGAAGGAAAACTCCATGATGTCGACGTCATCAAAAATACCGAAGTCGTCTATTTTATGCGGAACGACGATAATGAACTTATCGGGATTAATAAAAATGTAAGCAGTAAAATCAATTTGATTTTAGAAAATAATCTAATTGAAACTATTACTTTCTTTAATAAAGTTGACGGCGATATTTACCCTGAAACAGATTTGCCTGAAAACGCGCGTAAACTGCGTGGTTTTGTCTGGCGCGGCGATGAAAGAATAAAATCGAAAGATGATATTTTTACAGAAGAAGATAATGAACTGAATGAAAAATTAATAAAAGAAGGCAAAGAACAGGAAGAGAAAAACAAAAATGTTCCGCTGAAAGTAAGGAAAGAAACCTTGAATTACGACAAGAAAAAACCGGCGCCAAAGACAGAAACAAAAGATAAAAAGAAGTAGTTATTTTTTTTAGTTTTCAGACGCAGTCACAGTTTTCAGTTTGTCTAACATTAAGATGACTGCAATTAAAATGTAATCTTAATTTTAAGCTTACAAACTTTGCATAAATCTTTTCGATCTTTGCGGTAGAATTAGTTGCAGTTTTCAATGTTCAGTATTCAATCTCAGTTTATAAAACCTGAAACTTTAAACCTGAAACAAGAGAACCCTCAGAACCTTAGTACCTTTGCTACTTTGAACCTTAAAAAAAATGAACCCAGATTTTATAAAATACCAGGCACAGACTTCTCCTTATCCTTTAGGAATGGAAGTTTCGCACGCTGTTGGATCTTACATATACGATACAAACAATAAAAAATATTTAGATTTTGTTGCCGGAGTTTCTGCTTGCACGCTTGGGCATCAGCATCCGAGAGTGAACCAGGCAATTAAAGACCAGTTAGACAAATATTCGCATGTAATGGTTTACGGAGAATATTCGCAAAGTCCGGCTGTGCAATATTGCAAATTAATGGCCTCTCTCCTGCCAGAATCTTTAAACAAAACCTATTTAGTCAATTCGGGTACAGAAGCGATAGAAGGTGCTTTGAAACTTGCTAAAAGAACAACAGGACGCAGCCAGCTTATTTCATGTCACAATGCTTATCATGGAAACACAATGGGTTCTATGAGCGTAATGGGATTTGAAGAACGCAAACAAGCTTTTAGACCTTTGCTTCCGGATGTAGATTTTATTACTTTTAACAACGAAGCCGATCTTGAAAAAATAACAACCAGAACCGCAGCAATTCTTCTTGAAACCATTCAGGGAGGTGCCGGATTTATTCAGCCGGAAAATAACTTTCTGCAAAAAGTCCGCAAGCGTTGTGATGAAGTTGGAGCCTTGATGATTGTTGATGAAATTCAGCCGGGTTTTGGAAGAACAGGGAAGCTTTTTGGTTTTCAAAACTATGACGTTGTTCCAGATATTGTGGTAATGGGAAAAGGTATGGGAGGCGGTATGCCGGTTGGAGCTTTTACAGCTTCGGCAGAAAAAATGGACCTTTTAACAGAAAATCCTAAATTGGGTCATATAACCACTTTTGGAGGCCATCCTGTCATTGCGTCAGCTTGTCTTGCTACTTTGCAGGAATTAACTGAAACAAATTTAATGAATGAAGCACTGGAAAAGGAAAAACTGTTCAGATCGCTTTTGGTACATCCTTTGATAAAAGAAGTTAGAGGAAAAGGATTAATGCTGGCCGCAATGACCGAAACAGCAGATATAACCAATGAAGTGATTTTAAATTGTCAGGATAAAGGTTTAATACTGTTCTGGCTTCTGTTTGAAGGATGTGCAATTCGAATAACACCGCCATTAACCATTTCCGAAGAAGAAATAAAGGAAGGCTGTTCTATAATTTTAGAAGTTATGGACGAAATAATGAGAAAACAGCAAGCTTAATATCAACCAAATTAATCTTTTAAAAATCAAAAGATTGAATCTAAAAACAGAATAAAAATTCTGTCCTTATTGTTAATTAAATTGTTCAAAACAATTAATTTGCCTTCCCCGCATCAATAATATGGTTGCCTAAATTTATAACAGGCTAATTTCAAATAAAACAAAGTATGCAATTAAGCAACGAAGAAGAAGATTATAACCTATCCTTATCAAAATTTGAGTCGATGTTAAAAACTAACAAAGTGCTCTTTTTTGATTCTGAAGAATTTGAAGAAATTATTCTTCATTATTTAGATATAGGTAAGGCTAATTTAGCAAAAAAGGCCTTAAAACTTGCATTAGATCAGCATCCAAAATCTACGGGCTTAAAATTAGTACAAGTAGAAATGCTGGTTTACGAAGACAAACTTGAAATCGCTGAGAAGCTTTTAAACGAGTTGTATGCAATTGAACCTAACAACGAGGAAATTTATATTCAGAAAGCCAATATCTGCTCTAAAAGAGATCAACACGAAAAAGCTGTAGAATTACTTAAAATTGCTCTGCAGTATACAGATGATTATGCTGACGTGTATAACTTAATTGGAATGGAATATCTTTTTATGGATAATCTTGAACTGGCAAAGGAAAGCTTCATTAAATGTCTTGAAGAAGATTTTGAAGATCAATCTGCCCTATATAACGTAGTATATTGTTTTGAGTTTTTAGATCAAAACAAAGAAGCTATTGTATATTTAAACGACTATATCAACAAAAATCCTTACAGCGAAATTGCCTGGCATCAGCTTGGCAGACTTCACTATGGAGTAAAAGAATATGAGGAAGCTATACGTGCTTTTGATTACGCAACTTTAATTGATGACGAATTTTTGGGCGCTTTTATGGAAAAAGCAAAAGCTTATGAGCGTCTTAAAAAATACAATGAAGCAATTGAAAGTTATAATCGTACAATCGAATTAGACGATGCAACATCTTATGCTTTACTTCGAATAGGAAAATGTTATGAAAAACTGGGAAATGCCGTAAAAGCACTTCAATATTACAACCAGACTGTTCACGAAGACCCGCTTTTAGATAAAGGCTGGATCGCAATTACTGATTTCCATGTTCGCCAGAAAAACTTTCAAAAAGCCTTATTTTTTGTCAATAAAGCATTAGCAATTGACAATCAAAATCGTTTGTATTGGAAACGTTATGCAACGATCAACAAACAAATGAACTTTTTTGAAGAGGCTGAGTTTGGATACAGAAAAGCAGTAGAATTTGGAGATTATGCACTTGATACCTGGTTATACTGGGTTGATATACTGCAGTTTTTAGGAGAATTTGAAAGTGCCATTCAAACCTTATTACAAGCTTCAGAATATTTTCCGGAAGAAAACGAAATCGAATATCGTTTAGCAGGTTTATATTTCATGATTCAGGACAATACAAAAGCAAAATTCCACTTAAGTAATGGTTTGCGTTTAAACTTTGATAATTATATCCTTATCGAAGATTTATTTCCTGTAGTATGGACAAAAAAGACAGTTAGAAATTACATCGAAAAACACAGAAAATAAGAATGATTGAAGTTTTAAAGAGAAGATTTGGCTTATTGGGCCGTAATATTAGTTACTCATTTTCAAAAGGTTATTTTACAGAAAAATTCAACGACGAAATTTTCGCCGGCAACAGCTACGAAAACTTCGATATTTCTGAAATCAGCCATTTTACCGGATTATTGAAAAACAATCCTGATTTGAAAGGTTTAAATGTTACAATTCCATATAAAGAGCAAATTATTCCTTTTCTGGATAAACTTTCAAAAAAAGCAGCTTTAATTGGTGCTGTAAACACTATTAAATTTACCAAAAACGGAAAATTAAAAGGCTACAACACCGATTATTACGGTTTTAAAAAATCATTAAAACCATTATTGGAGCCGCACCATAAAAAAGCTTTGATTTTAGGAACCGGAGGTGCTTCAAAAGGTGTTGCTTTTGCACTTGATGAACTTGATATTCCGTATACTTTTGTTTCGAGAGAAGCCAAAGAAAATATTATCTATTATAATTTAATCAACGCAACAACTTTTGATAATTTTCAAATTATCATTAACTGTACTCCTGTTGGCACAAGTCCTAACGTAGAAGCCTGCCCGGATCTGCCTTATGAGTTTTTTACAGAAAAACATATTGCTTACGATTTGATTTACAATCCTGCTGAAACTCAATTTCTAAAAAATGCAAAAGAAAGAGGCGCAGTAATCAAAAACGGATACGATATGCTTATTTTTCAGGCAGAGAAAGCCTGGAAGATCTGGAATAAATAAAAAAGCTGATTTTCAAGAAGTTAAAGTAATTTTCGTAAATTAGTCTACTCATTTGTAGATAGTTATGAAAATATTACAATTTTACTTCTGCATAATTTTTCTTTTTTCATCTGCTGTTAAAGCACAAGATACTATTCAATATAATAATCCATTTTCAGAAGCCAGATATCATTATTTTCTAAAAACTATTTTATTTTTTAATGAGTATTTAGATACTGAAAATGGATCATACAATACTACTCAATTACGTTTCCTGTATCCAATAGGAAATAAAGCCTGGAACCTTCGTTTTGATCTTCCTTTAATATCAGCAAATACTAATTCTGTCAATAAAACCGGAATTGGCGACGTCAGCGCCGGCATAAGTTTTATACCGTATATGGAAAGAAATAACGGCATTGCCTTGAGAGCAAGAGTTGTTTCAAATTCGGCCTCTGATCCCAGTTTTGGAAGCGGAAAATGGGTTTTTATTCCCACCGTTTTTTATGGCCGTTATTTACAATCAAAAAGGTATTTATGGATTTCATCTTTAGAATATCAAACCAGTTTTGCGGGTTCTAGCAGCCGGAATGATATAAATGTAACGGCATTTGAAAATGTTATCTTATGGTTTTTTGGAAGAAACTGGATTGCTGTAGATGCAGCATTTCGGTATAATAACACTGTAAAAGGATTTCAAAACAATGCATTTTTAGAATTTGGAAGAAAAATTACTCCCGATAATTTAATTTACATTCATCCCAGCATTGCATTTGGAGGCCAAAAATCATACAATTACGGATTAGAGGCAGGGATTCTGATTTTATTCTAAGACGAAAAATGAGGAAAATGTTCAAAAAAGATTTAAAAATGCAATGATTTGAAATTTCTATTTCTTGTAAAAAAGGGATAAAATTTTATATATCTATATGCATTATTCTATTATGAATAAGAATTTTATCGTAAAATACTGCATAAACAAACGATTTATTTTGTAGTTAGAAACACCTTTACTATCTTTCGCACTGTTTAAAGTAAAAACCTTATACATTTAAAAATGTTAGAAGAAAAGAATGATAACCTGCAAGAAGCAGACGGAAAATCAGGAATCGAAATAAGCGATTCTACGCAAAGTAATGCAATTGAAAACTCAGATTCTGAAAAAGCTGAAGAAGCTGTTGAAAACACAGTAGCAGAAACTGTTGAAACAGAACAACCTGATCATCAAAATGCATTAGATGCCATAACAAATTCAAATGCTGAAGAAAGCGAAGATGAGACACTAAAAGAACGTCATGACATTCCTATGAAGGACTATCATACTTTTTCTTTGGATGCTCTTGTTGATGAACTTAAAAAGCTGATCAATATAGACAAAATTATGTCTGTAAAAGATCATATTGAAGAAATCAAAAAATCATTTTTACTACAATACAATCATTTTTTAGATGAAAAAAGAGATGAATTTAATGCATCTAAAGAAGATCCAAACGAAGAGTTTGAGTATCATTCTCCTTTAAAATCAAAATTTGATGAATATTACAATGTTTTTAGAGAGAAAAGAAATGCACACTTTAAGCATTTACAAACTAATCTAAAATCAAATCTGGAAAACAGACTTGCAATTGTTGAAGAACTAAAAGAACTTATAAATCCGCAGGAAAACATAAAAGATACTCTTAAACATTTTAACGATTTAAGAGAAAGATGGAAAAATGCAGGAGCAATTCCAAAAGACAAATACAATCACGTTTGGAATAACTATCACTTTCATGTAGAAAATTTTTATGATTATCTGCATTTAGATCGTGAAGCCCGCGATTTAGATTTTAAACACAATCTTGATCAAAAACAAAAAATTATTGCAAGAGTTGAAGAACTTGTAAATGAAACTGATGTAAATAAAGCTTTCCGCGAATTACAAGATTTACATCGTTTATGGAAAGAGGATATTGGTCCGGTTTCAAAAGAACATCGTGATTCTATCTGGAATAAATTCAGCGAACTGACTAAAAAAATCCACGATAAGAGAGAAGTTTTATTTGAAAGCCAAAGAGCGAATGAACAGCAAAATCTTGAGGCTAAAAAAGAAATCATTGCAAAAATTGAGGTTCTAGGAACTGAAAAAGTGAATTCTCATTCTCAATGGCTGGTTCAGATTCAAAAAGTTGAAGCTTTACGAAATGATTTTTTTGCAGCAGGAAAAGTTCCTTCAGAAGTAAACGAAGAAACCTGGGCTTCCTTTAAAACTGCGGTTAGAAATTTCAACGCATTCAAAAACTCGTTTTATAAAGATATCAAAAAAGATCAAAACGATAATTTGAACAAGAAAATGGCTCTTGTTGCAAAAGCAAAAGAATTACAGGAAAGCACTGATTTTGGCTCTACTACTCCAGTAATGAAACAAATTCAGGAAGAATGGAAGCAAATTGGACACGTTCCTAAAAAATATTCAGATAAAATCTGGAAAGAATTCAAAGATGCCTGCAATCATTATTTTGATAAACTAAAAGAACACAAATCAGAAGAAAATGCAGATGAAGTTGCCGCTTTTGATAATAAAAAAGCATATTTAGAGAATTTAAGAGCTTACCAGTTAACAGGAGATCATAAAACAGATCTTGATGCAATTAAACAGCATATTGAAATCTGGAAAGGTTATGGAAAAGTTCCTTTTTCCAGACGTCATATTGAAGGTAAATTCAATAAAATTTTAGATGCTCTTTTTGAAAAACTAAGTTTAAGCAAAAAAGAATCTGAAATGATGCGTTTTACCAACAGAATAGATTCTTTATCTGATAGTAACGATACACGCAAATTAGATAATGAAAAAATCTTTATTATGCGTAAAATTGAAGAAGTACAGAATGAAATCTTCCAATTAGAAAATAACATTCAATTCTTTACCAACACTAAAAATGCTAAAAAAGAGAATTCAATTGTTACAGAAGTACGTAAAAACATTGCTATTCACAAAGAAAGTCTTGAGGTTTGGAAAGACAAATTGAAACAATTACGAAACTTAGGTCAGGAGTAATTAAAATATAAGAACTGCAGTGAATTATTATTCATTGCAGTTTTTTTATGTGTGCATTTTACCGCAAAGTGCGCTATGATTTACGCAAAGTTCGCAAAGCTTTTTATTAATCAGCTTTGCGAACTTTGCGTTTTAATAGCATTCAGCTATAGAAAAAACCTTGCGTACTTTGCGGTTAAACCTTCACTCTATTTGAACACCAAACTTAACATTCGAATTAAATTCTATAAAACTATTCTGCAAAATATTGATTATATTTGAGTTACCGCTATTAACAACAAATAACATTTAATATTAATTTTAAATTAAAAGACAATGAAATTTACAAGAAAAGCAAATGCCAACTGGAAAGGAACCGGGATGGAAGGAAAAGGAACTATAAGTACTCAGAGTACAACTTTAGATAACGCTCAATTATCTTTTAAAACAAGATTTGCTGACGGAGTTGGAACTAACCCCGAAGAATTGGTTGCTGCGGCTCATTCAGGCTGTTTTACGATGCAATTAAGCTTCTTGCTTAACGAAGCAGGTTTTACCGCTGATGATCTCTCTACAGAAGCTACAGTAACTTTTGAAGACGGTTCGATTACTTTAATCCATTTAGATTTAAAAGGAAAAGTGCCTTCTATATCAGCAGAAGAATTTGAAAAAACAGCAGCTAAAGCAAAAGAAATCTGTCCAATTTCAAAACTTTTAAACACAACAATTACTTTATCTGCTTCATTAGTGAGCTAAAAAGTAATTATAAGGCATAAAAAAACCATTCACAATGTGAATGGTTTTTTTTATAATTTACCTAATATTATTAGTTCATCGTAGCTTTTAGAGCTTTTGCCTCAGCTGTCATTTCTAACGCTTTGTAAACTCCTAATAATGTTTTTGCAACATCATCATTTTTAGGATCTAACTCATTTGCTTTTTTAAGGTAAGGAATAACACCTTTAAAAACATCTTCTCTTTGTGCTTTTAATACATCGTAACGCTTCATATCTTTAGCAGATGTACCTAATTTATTCATTTCATCAATGATTGGTTTCTCAGCTTCTAATTTTAAAGCAGCAAGATTTAAATAAGCATTTGTGTAGTTAGGGTTAATTTCGATTGCTTTTAAGTAGTATTTCTCAGCATCAGCATTGTTTTTTGCATTTGCGCTCAATACACCTAAGTTAAATACTAAATCAGCATTGTTTGGGTCTTTTTGTAAAGCCTCTCCAACTAATTTTTTGTACTGATCGTAGTCTTTTGTTTCAAGATATAAATTAGCTTCAGTAAGAATTAAAGAGCTGTCATCTGGATTTGTTTTTCTTGCATCTGCAATTGCTTTCTTAGCTTCTTCAATTTTTCCTTTTTGAACTAAAATCAAAGCCAGGTTTTTGTAGATTTCTCCTCTTTTTGAAGGAATAGCTTCTGTTTTAGGTTTTTCGTGAGTTCCTAATTTTACAGCTAAATCTCTTTCTTTTGCATTAGCGAAGTTATCTTCGTTATTATTTGCTTTGTTTACAGCTAAGTATAAAGTTCCTTTTCCAGAATAGTTTAATTTTTTTAACTCTTCGTACATAGGAAGCGCAGTATCAAAATCCTGAGCATTTACAGCTGTAGAAGCTGCATAATAAAGATTAATTGTATCGTTTTTGTCTAACAAATAAGCATCATACAATTTCTTAGCTCCTTCTGAATGCTTGTTAGCCTGAGTGTCAGCAATCGCAGAATTAATCAATAATCCCTTGATGTTTGTGATAGATGCTGCAGCCTGAGTTGAATATTTCTGTTTTCCAGAAGCTTTTTCAACATCAATTAATTTTTTATAGCTGTCAGCAGCAGCACTTAAGTTTTTACTCTCTTCAACTTTTTTGTTTGCAAGGTCTAAATAAGCATTTCCTTGTACGAAATAGTACTGTGCCTGCTCAGTATCTTTTGCATTAACAATTAAGTTCTCTGCATCTTTTAATTGTGCAAGAGCTCCTTGTGCATCACCGCCTTTTAACGCTTTTTCTGCATTTTTAATTTGATCTTTTTGAGCAAATGTAGCTACAGAAATCAGTAATGCTGATGCTAGTATAACATATTTACTTTTCATAATGTTCAATTTGTATATTTAATTTAATTTTCTTGTGGACTAATTTAAATTTATTCCTCAGATTCTTCTTCCGAATCGTCTTCGTCTTCAACTACATCATCAGAGTCGTCGTCGTCATCGTCAGCAGTTCCGTCATCTTCAAGAACTTCATCAAGATCCGGTTTAACTCTTTCAATAACAGATTCTACAACGTTTCCATCTTCGTCAACTACAACTTCTTCTGCGTCATCTTTCATTACTTTTGTAACAGCCGCAATAGAATCTTTACCTTTTAGGTTAATTAATCTAACACCTTGAGTAGCACGTCCCATAACACGTAAATCCTCAATTGCCATTCTAATAGTCAATCCAGATTTGTTGATAATCATTAAATCATCTGAATCTGTTACAGCATTAATAGAAATCAGTTTTCCTGTTTTATCTGTAATATTTAAGGTTTTAACTCCTTTACCGCCACGGTTTGTAATTCTGTAAACGTCTTCACCATCATCATCAACTAATTTTGTACGTTTTCCGTATCCGTTTTCAGTTACAACTAAAATTTGAGAATCAGCAACATCATTTTTACCAACAGTAACCATACCAATTACTTCATCAGTATCATCTTTTAAAGTAATTCCACGAACTCCAGAAGCTGTTCTTCCCATCGGACGTGTTTTTGTTTCTTCAAAACGAACCAATTTACCAGATTTAACTGCCAGGATAATTTGGCTTTCTCCGTCGGTTAATTTTGCTTCAAGCAATTCATCACCTTCTTTAATAGTAATAGCGGCAACTCCATTAGCACGAGGTTTAGAGTATTTCTCTAAAGAAGTTTTCTTAACCTGTCCTTGTTTTGTTACCATTACAAGGTTATGAGTATTGATATAATCTTTGTCTTTTAAATCTTGTGTACAAATGAAAGCTTTTACTTTATCATCACTTTCGATATTGATAAGGTTTTGAATCGCTCTTCCTTTTGCCGTTTTACTTCCTTCCGGAATTTCATAAACACGCATCCAGAAACATTTTCCTTTTTGAGTAAAGAACATCATGTACTGGTGGTTTGTTGCAACGAACATGTGCTCTAAGAAATCCTGATCTCTTGTTCCAGCACTTTTTTGACCAACTCCTCCTCTATTCTGAGTTTTGTATTCTGATAAATTTGTACGCTTAATATAACCTGCATGCGAAATTGTAATTACTACATTTTCATCAGCAATTAAATCTTCAATACTTACATCTCCACCCGAATATTCGATTTGAGAACGACGATCGTCTCCGTATTTATCACGAATTTCAGTAAGTTCTTCTTTAATCAAGTCGATTCTAAGATTAACATCTGCAAGTAAAGCTTTTAAATGCTCGATTAATTTCATCAATTCATCATACTCAGCTCTTAATTTGTCCTGCTCCAGACCTGTTAACTGACGCAGACGCATTTCAACAATTGCACGAGCCTGAATATCTGATAATTTGAATCTTTCGATTAATTTCTCTCTTGCTTCATCTGTGTTTTTAGAACCTCTAATTAACGCAATTACTTCGTCAATATTATCAGAAGCGATAATTAAACCTTCTAAAATATGCGCTCTTTCTTCTGCTTTACGCAATTCAAACTGCGTTCTTCTTACTACTACATCATGACGGTGCTCAATAAAATAGTGAATCATATCTTTTAGATTCAATAATTGAGGACGTCCTTTTACTAATGCAATATTGTTTACACTAAAAGAAGATTGTAATTGAGTATACTTATATAAGGTATTTAAAACTACGTTTGGTGTAGCATCACGTTTTAGGATATAAACGATACGCATACCATTTCTATCCGATTCGTCACGGATATTAGCAATACCTTCAATTTTTTTCTCGTTAACTAAATCTGCCGTACGTTTAATCATTTCGGCTTTGTTAACCTGATATGGAATTTCGGTAACGATGATAGATTCTCTTCCGTCAACTTCTTCAAAACCAACTTTTGCACGCATTACAATACGTCCTCTACCTGTTTTAAAAGCTTCACGAACACCTTCGTAACCGTAAATGATACCTCCGGTTGGAAAATCAGGAGCTTTAATATGAGTCATTAACTCATCTACTTCGATATCATTATTATCAAGATAAGCTAAAGTACCGTTGATTACTTCGGTTAAATTGTGCGGCGGCATATTAGTTGCCATACCAACTGCAATACCGGTAGCTCCATTTACTAATAAAGTAGGAACTCTTGTAGGCATTACTTTTGGTTCATATATTGTATCGTCAAAGTTCAATTGAAAATCAACTGTTTCTTTTTCGATATCTGCCATAATTTCTTCTGAAATTTTGCGCATTCTGGCCTCAGTATAACGCATCGCTGCCGGACTGTCACCATCAACAGACCCAAAATTACCCTGACCATCCACTAATAAATAACGCATACTCCATTCCTGTGCCATACGCACCATTGCATCATAAACAGAAGTATCTCCATGCGGGTGGTACTTACCCAGAACCTCTCCCACAATTCTCGCAGATTTTTTATGGGCAGATCTTGAAGTTACACCTAAATCATACATTCCATAAAGTACTCTTCGATGTACTGGTTTCAAGCCATCTCTAACATCAGGAAGCGCTCTCGATACAATTACTGACATCGAATAATCGATGTAAGCTGATTTCATTTCATCTTCAATGTTAATAGGAATTAACTTTTCTCCTTCAGACATAAGTTGTTATGTTTAAATAATTATATTAGTTTCAAAGCGTGCCAAGATACGTTTTTTTAAAATTTTTTCAGCTATTTCCTTACACTTATTTAAATGATTTATTAACAACTTTAGTTTCGCTTTTAGTTAATAAATTAAGCGTTTTTTAACGCTTTTATTGTTATTTTTTTTGTCAATTAGCTGACAGCAGATCTCGATAGGTATGATTTTTGTTTTTCAACCAGTAAATAATTAAATTTACACTACCAATTATATATTATGGATGATAATTTTTCACCAAGAGTAAAAGATGTTATTACGTACAGTAAGGAAGAAGCCCTTCGTTTAGGACATGACTTTATTGGTACAGAACATCTTATGCTGGGCATATTAAGAGATGGTAACGGAAAAGCTATTCATATACTTAATAACCTAGCAGTTGATTTAGATCATTTACGCAGGAAAGTAGAAATACTGAGCCCGGCAAATCACAGCGTTGAGGTAAATACAGAAAAGAAAAACCTTCACCTTACCCGACAGGCCGAAAGAGCCCTGAA
Source organism: Flavobacterium sp. KACC 22758 (assembly GCF_028736135.1). Taxonomy (NCBI): domain Bacteria; kingdom Pseudomonadati; phylum Bacteroidota; class Flavobacteriia; order Flavobacteriales; family Flavobacteriaceae; genus Flavobacterium; species Flavobacterium sp. KACC 22758. The sequence continues at coordinate 1,856,268 of NZ_CP117878.1, read as the reverse complement.
GACCACTTTTCTTGAAGCTAAAGTATTTCAAAGCTCGTCGATAAGCACCGCTCACCTGCTTCTGTGTATCTTACGAAACGAAAACGATCCAACAACCAAGCTGCTGAATAAACTTAAAATAGATTATGACGTGGCTAAAGAACAATATTTAAATATGACGCCAAACGAAGAAGAATTCTTAGAAAACTTGCCAAGAAACGAATCGTATAATGACGATTCAGGACAAGATGACAGTTTAAAGGAAAGTAGTTTTAATAATCCCGCCAATAAGTCAAACAAAAAATCCAAGACTCCGGTTTTAGATAATTTTGGGAGAGATTTAACAGAAATGGCTGAGGAAGGAAAACTAGATCCTGTTGTGGGACGCGAAAAAGAAATTGAACGTGTTTCGCAGATTTTAAGCCGAAGAAAAAAGAACAACCCGCTTCTTATTGGAGAACCCGGGGTTGGTAAATCTGCTATTGCAGAAGGACTTGCATTACGTATTATTCAAAAGAAAGTATCACGTATTCTTTTCCACAAACGTGTTGTTACTCTGGATCTGGCTAGTTTAGTTGCCGGAACAAAATACAGAGGACAATTTGAGGAAAGAATGAAAGCCGTTATGAATGAGCTTGAAAAAAACGACGATATCATTCTTTTTATTGATGAAATCCATACTATTGTAGGAGCTGGAGGAGCAACAGGTTCGCTTGATGCATCTAACATGTTTAAACCTGCTTTAGCAAGAGGTGAAATCCAATGTATTGGTGCCACTACTCTTGATGAGTACAGACAATATATTGAAAAAGACGGTGCATTAGAAAGACGTTTCCAAAAAGTTATTGTAGAACCAACTTCTGTTGAAGAAACAATCGCTATTTTAAATAACGTAAAAGACAAATACGAAGATCACCACAATGTAACTTACACACAAGAAGCTATTGAAGCCTGTGTTAAACTTACAGATCGTTATATGTCTGAACGTTTCTTACCAGACAAAGCGATTGATGCTCTTGATGAAGCCGGATCTCGTGTTCACATTACTAATATTGATGTTCCTAAACAAATTTTAGATTTAGAGCGTCAGTTAGAAGAAGTTCGCGAAATGAAGAATATGGTAGTTAAAAAACAAAAATATGAAGAAGCTGCCAAACTTCGCGATGACGAAAAACGCATAGAAAAAGATCTTGCTGCTGCACAAGAACAATGGGAAGAAGATTCTAAAAACAACAGAATTGAAGTTACAGAAGATAATGTAGCCGATGTTGTTTCGATGATGACCGGAATTCCTGTAAACAGAATTGCACAGACAGAAAGCAATAAATTAGCCAAATTACCTGAATTAATTCAGAACAAAGTAATTGGTCAAAATGATGCCGTTCTTAAAATCGCACGTTCTATTCAGCGTAACAGAGCCGGACTTAAAGATCCAAACAAACCAATTGGTTCGTTCATTTTCTTAGGTCAGACTGGTGTTGGTAAAACACAGCTGGCAAAAGTATTAGCAAAAGAATTATTCGATTCTGAAGATGCATTAGTTCGTATCGACATGAGTGAATACATGGAAAAATTTGCGATCTCTCGTTTAGTTGGAGCGCCTCCGGGATATGTTGGGTACGAAGAAGGCGGGCAATTGACTGAGAAAGTTCGTAGAAAACCATATTGTGTAGTTCTTTTAGACGAGATCGAAAAAGCACACCCAGATGTATTCAATATGATGCTTCAGGTTTTAGATGACGGATATTTAACAGATAGTTTAGGTCGTAAAATTGACTTTAAAAACACTATCATCATCATGACATCTAACGTTGGTGCACGTCAGTTAAAAGATTTTGGACAAGGTGTTGGATTCGGGACTGCAGCAAGAACAGCTCAGGCAGATGAAAACTCAAAAAGCATTATCGAAAATGCATTAAAGAAAACTTTTGCTCCTGAATTCTTAAACAGAATTGATGACGTAATTGTATTTAATGCACTAGAAAAAGCTGATATCGATTTGATTATCGAAATCGAATTGAAAAAACTATATTCTCGTATTGCAGAGTTAGGCTACAAGTTAAGCTTAACTGACAAAGCAAAAGCTTTTATTGCTGAAAAAGGTTTCGATAAACAGTTTGGAGCAAGACCGCTTAAAAGAGCAATTCAGAAATATGTTGAAGATTTGCTTGCCGAAGAAATCATCACTTCAAAAATACATTCAGGTGATGAAATTATGATGGATCTAAAAGATGATTCGCAAGAACTATCAGTAGAAATTCATAAAGCCGAAGAGCCGACTAATCAATAAATTAGTTAAAATTTATAACAAAAATAATTTACCCGTTACGTTTTCATAACATAACGGGTATTTTTTTTGCAAAAATCACTATCTTTAGTAAAAGCAAATAGCTATTTTTGAATTCAAATTCTATAATAAAAAACAAAATATGCTTCAAAACAAAGTCATTTTAGGCAGTGAAGAATGGTGCTCATTTCCAGAACTTGGAATCCCGACAATTAAAGCTCGTGTCGATTCTGGTGCCAAAACTTCGGCAATGCATGCAATCAATATTGCTCCTTTTATAAAAAATGATGCTAATTGGGTAAAATTTGATATTAACCCAATTCAAAATAACATTAAAACCATTATTCACTGTGAAGCCCCGCTTGTTGATAAACGAATTGTAAAAAGTTCCAGCGGTTACAGAGAACATCGTTATGTTATTCAGACGCATTTAAAAATTGGCGATGCAAAATGGCCAATTGAAATGACTTTAACTAATCGTGATTCAATGGGTTTTCGTATGCTTCTTGGACGCGAGGCCATGAGCGGAAGAGTTTTAGTAGATCCTGAACAAAAATATCTTTTAGGACAGCCTTCTCCGGAAACTTTAAAAGAATTATACCAAAACTCTGAAAAAGCTACTACAGGTTTAAGAATTGGTCTTTTGGCCAGCAATCCGGAATTATACAGCAACAAACGTATTATGGAAGCCGGCGAAATGCGCGGCCACGAAATGCACTTTCTGAACATAAAGGAATGTTACATGAAACTTGATGCTAAAAAACCTGAAATTCACTACCGAGGCGGAAAAATTCTAAACGAATTTGACGCTATTATTCCACGAATCCGTCCGAGTATTACTTTTTACGGATGTGCATTAACACGTCAGTTTGAAGCTTTAAAGGTTTTTGTTTTAAATTCAGCCACAGCTATTACACAATCCAGAGATAAATTATATTCATTGCAGCTTCTTTTGAACAGCGGCATTGATATTCCAACTACAGGATTTGCCAATTCTCCGCTTGATACAGACAACTTAATTAAAATGGTGGGCGGTTCACCTCTAATTGTAAAATTATTAGAAGGAACACAAGGAAAAGGAGTTGTTTTAGCCGAAACCAAAAAAGCTGCAGAAAGTGTAATTAATGCTTTTAAAAGTTTAAATGCCAACATCTTAGTTCAGGAATTTATTAAAGAAGCAAACGGAAAAGATATACGTTGTTTTGTAATCGACGGAAAAGTAGTTGCAGCTATTCAGCGCGAAGCAATGCCGGGTGAATTTAGAGCCAATATACATCTTGGCGGAACAGCATCTGTAATTAAAGTAACGGCCGAAGAAAAAAAGATTGCCATAAAAGCCGCAAAAGCAATGGATTTAAAAGTAGCCGGAGTTGATATTATTCGCTCTTCAAAAGGACCTTTATTACTTGAAGTAAACTCTTCTCCAGGGCTTGAAGGAATTGAGGGCGCAACAAACAAAGATGTTGCCGGAGAAATGATTAAAGCGATTGAGAAAAATTTCAAACTATAGATAGTTAAGTTCATTTTAACTTAATTATCTACAAATAATTTAGCAGCTTTGTCAAAGTTTAGAACCTTTGACAAAGCTTTTTTTATTTAACTTTAAAATAAAAAGTTATGTCATTTCCTTATTTAGATATTATTTTTAGAAGTGTTGCTGTTTATTTCTTCATGACAATTGCCCTTCGCATTTTCGGTAAAAAAGAACTTTCACAATTAAATACTGCCGATATTATTCTGATTTTACTAATCAGCAATTCTGTTCAAAACGCAATGGTGGGTCCAGACACTAGCCTTGTTGGCGGTTTGGTTGCAGCTTTAGTTTTATTTGTAATTAACTTTGCCATTAAAAAACTAACAAAGAGATCGAAAATCTTAGGCGATTTAATACTTGACAAACCCGAAGTTTTAATTCATGACGGAGTATTAGATTTCAAAGCTTTGAGCAGACTGGATATTTCGCACGAAGAATTAAAGGAAGCGGCACGCGAACACGGTTTAGAACATCTTACCGACATCAAACTTGCCATGCTGGAAATGGATGGAACGATAAGTGTTATTTCTGCAGATCAAAAACATCTTAAACAATCGCATTATAAGCGAAAACACAATCATAAAAATCTTCAAAAATTTTAACTACAAACATCAAAAAAGCCGATTTCAAATTAGAAATCGGCTTTTGTTTAATAGTTATCAGGATCTATTTCTTTTATTGTTTCATTCGTTAATCCAAAAGCTTTAAGTCTATGATTTAGATTTATTAAAATATAATCTTTCTCTTTTGGAAATCGTACAGCAATATTTTTATAATGCTGCAAAAGCTTTTTGTCGTTAATACCTTCTAAAGCTTGTAATGTAATATGAACAACTCTGTTTGCTTTATCATTTAAACCCAAAATAAAAGTTTCTAAATAATCAACCTTATTTTTTAACTGCCCAAGCGCAAAAAAGGCAGTTACTCGTATTGATACATCTTTATGCGAAGTGAATAAAATTATAACTGAACTATAATCAGTACCTGTTTCTTTTAATAAATACGTACAAAAGTTAAAAGTCTCATCGTCGTTAATTTTTGAAGCATTTTCTTTAATTACTTCCAGCCAGTCAAGACTTTTGTCTTTTGCATACCAGTATACAAATTGAAAAACACTTAATAAATCTTTTTGAACCCAATCAATCAAATAAGGATAAGCACGATCATAATCGAATTTTACAAGTATTTGAAGGAGATTTTTCTGGATTATACCTGAACTTAAATTATATTCTTTTTCTAAAATATCTAATGTGGGAGAATCAATCTTTTTCTTTTTTAAAAGACCTAGCAAACATTCTAATTTTGTTTCCTCACCTTCTGTAGTAACAAATACATCTAAAATATGTGCCGTCGATCCACCCAAAGTATAATTAAACAAATCTTTTTCATCCATTGCAGTTTCTGCCGTAATTCCGTCTAACCAGCGTTCGTACCAATCTAAAAAATTAGACTCAAAAGCAAAAAAAGGTTTCTGTCTGTCTAAATCAACATTTACTACCCGTCCTTTAAATTTTCCATTTAAAACTAGACCATAATAATAAGAACAGCCTTGTGTTCCAAGAGGCAAAATTCCCGCAAATATCCTGCCTAGTTCAGCTTCAAAATCTTCCTCGGAAATATCATCGTTCTCCTCAATATTTTTGATTGATTCTTCCCAAAATTCATCACTCATTTTTGGATAAATGAAACAATTCTGACTTAAACAATTCTCTGGATTAGAATAAACAAATTCATCAACATTTTCAGCAAAGGGAAATACTCCATAACCAGGCCCCGCTGCAGAGTTTTCATATGATATCCCACCATTTCCTATATGCAGTAAAAAAGCTTTGTAACAATGTGGAAGAGAAACATTGTATTTTTTTTCAAATTCAAAAATTTCATCAGCAGCTGCTGTTTCGCCTACAACATATTTATGACTGTCTGCTCCAAAAACTTCTAAGTCCTTATCAATTTCTTTTGCTAAAAGCAGCTTCTTTTTGATTCTTTGTATTTGATATGTTATTTCAGAATTCATATTTTATTAAAACGAGAAAATTAAGTGTGCTAAATTACTTAGTTTCTTTATTAGGAATTATATTTTTTCCGTAAAATGGTAAAATCAAATCACTATCCGCAAATTTACCGTCTAAATCGGCTTTTACAGGTGTTTTGACTAATAACGTATTAAATCTTCCTTCAACGTCAATATAAATTTTCTTATTTTTAAAATAGTCAACTGCTTTTAGACAGTCTTCAACAGCAAATAACAATTCTTTTCTGGAAGATTTTTCAATACCTTTCATATCTCCAACTTTAACAATTACCAGAACTGTATCGTTTTTTTCTTTTGAAAAATATTTTAATTCATCTGTCTTAATACCTGTTAGTGTTCTGTTTACACATTCTTTTAAGAAATAAGAAATAGAATCTGTTTTTTGATCTGGAGTATCAGTAACTTTCTTTTTATCTTCCAATAAATAAACCTTTCTCTTATCATCTGGTTTACTGTCACATGAACAAAAAGTGATACCCATAAACATTAAAGCAGCAACTGAAGCCGAGAAACGATTAATTCTTTGCATTTGTATTTTGTTTTATATTACATAATTGAGCTGTAAACAAAAGTTTATCACTGCTCTTATTTTTTTTGCAAAGGTCTTATTGTTTCATTTTTAAAATATCCATTAAAAGTTTTTAAACTATCATTCTAAGACACAAAATTCATCTATCAATACAAACAAAAAAGCCGATTTCAATTTGAAATCGGCTTTTAAATATTTAAGAAAATGCAATTTACAACTCACATTTTTCGATAATCATTTTACTAAATAAATACACTTAGTATAAAATAAACCAAACCTGCTAATATAGCCGAAATTGGAATAGTCAAAATCCAGGCCCAAACTAAACTTACTGTAACTCCCCAGCGAACTGCAGATACACGTTTTGTTAATCCAACACCAATAATAGATCCTGTAATAGTATGTGTTGTACTTACCGGAATTTTTAAATGTTCTGTAAAGTAAAGCGTTAAAGCTCCTGCAGTTTCAGCTGCAACACCTTCAAACGAACTTACTTTTGTGATTTTAGATCCCATTGTTTTTACAATTTTCCATCCACCGCTTAAGGTTCCGGCTGCAATTGCAGAATAACATGCTAACGGAATCCAGCTTGGCATTTGTCCTTTAATTCCTAAATCTTCATTTGGCAGAACAACATCTAACCAGGCATCCATATGTACACCGTGATTGGTATTGATATAAACAGCAACCGCAGCAGCAATAATTCCCATTACTTTTTGAGAGTCATTTCCTCCGTGTCCTAAACTAAACGCTGCAGAAGATAGTAATTGCATTTTTTTCAAAGCAGCGTCAGCCTGATGAAGGTTTAAGCTACTGAATATTAAACAAAAACCACTAACTGTCAAGACGATGAACGCAACTAAAAACCATTTAATATTGTGGGCTTCAAAAGCAACACTCCAAAAATGAGAATCAAATCTTGGTTTATCAATCTCTGAATAAGGAATCATCTGATAGTATACAAATACGATTGTAGCAATCATTAATGCTCCAGTAAAGATTTTAGGACCAATACTTTTTCGAGAAGCATTTAATAACCAGATAGAAATTAAATAAGAAGCCAAAGCTCCTAATAATGGCGCAAGAACTATAAAAGCAATAATAATAAGGACTCCCGAGGGCATTGCACCATCTTTTCCTGCCTTATACCAGCTTACAATTTCATACCAATAATGTGTTGCACCGTCTTCTCCAACATAGCCAGAAAAACCGTGAACTGCGATTGCATGTGCAACAGCTGCTCCGGCAAAACCTCCAATTAATGTATGTGAAGAACTTGAAGGAATTCCTAACCACCAAGTCAATAAGTTCCAGCAGATTGCCGCAATTACTCCAGCGAGAATTACAACCAGGTTAATTTCCATGGTGTGCGCAGTTTTGGCAACAGTATCTGCAACACCAAATCCGAAAACCCAATAAGCCAAAAAGTTAAAAAATGCTGCCCAGACAACCGCCTGAAAAGGTGTCAAAACCTTTGTGGCAACAACAGTCGCTATAGCATTTGCCGCATCATGAAAACCATTGATGTAATCAAAAATTAAGGCCAATACTATAATTAATATAAGTAGCGTCATAAAGTTATAACTTCAGATTGAAAAATTGAATTAAGAATGTTTTACAGAAATAGATTCTAGTATGTTTGCAACACTTTTACATTTGTCTGTCGCTGATTCTAAAACAGATAAAACTTCTTTATATTTAATGATGTTTTTAGCATCTGTTTCGTTTTCAAAAATTTCAAAAACTGCTTTATTATAAACATTATCAGATTTGTTCTCCAGTTTATTAATTCTGGCACAAGCATCTTTAATGATTTTAAAATTCTGTAAATTTCTTAACTCTTTTACAGCGCTGTCAATGTTTTGACAAGCTTCAAGATTAATCTCAGTCATTTTTCTGATAGATTTTGTAATCTTATCAACCTGATATAATCTCATACGGCTTGCTGCACCATGAAGGTAATCAGCAACGTTATCAATAGAAGTAATTAATGTATGAATATCCTCTCTATCAAATGGAGTAATAAAGTTTCTGCTTAATTCCAAATTGGTCTGACGTGTAATGTCTTCGCCCTTTTGTTCTAATTCGTCAATCTTTTGAAAAAGAATTTCTCTTTCTTTTAATGGAAGGTTTACAGCTTCGTGTAAGTTAGAAGCTAATTCAATTAAATTGCTTGAAGCTTCTTCAAAAAGTGGAAAGAATTTCTTGTCTTTCGGCACTAAAAATTGGAAAATACTGTTTATTGACATTTTTATATTTTTGATAGTGCAAAATTACTTCCATTAATACTTTGCAATGTTAAGCCATTGTTAACAAATCGTTTTCTATTTGGAAACTCTCCAGGAATAACACTGTGTTTTCTATATCATTATGTAAGATTCTGTCTTCTTTTACCAAAGGCACTACTTCTCTGTAACTATTTAAAAACATTTCAATAAAATCACTTGATTTTAAAGGCTCTCTGTAGGCAATTGCCTGTGAAGCATTTAATAATTCGATTGCTAAAATACGCTCTAAATTATCTAAAATTCGTAAGGCTTTTGTTGCACCGTTTGCCCCCATGCTTACGTGATCTTCTTGTCCGTTACTCGAAACAATACTGTCAATACTGGCAGGCGTTGCCAATTGTTTATTCTGGCTGGCAATACTTGCAGCAGTATACTGCGGAATCATAAATCCAGAATTTAATCCCGGATTATCAACTAAAAATGCAGGAAGGTTACGCAATCCGGAAATTAACTGATACGTTCTTCTTTCAGAAATACTTCCTAATTCTGCCAAAGCAATTGCCATAAAATCTAAAGCCAAAGCCAAAGGCTGCCCGTGGAAATTTCCGCCCGAAATAATCTGATCGGCTTCAATAAATATATTAGGATTATCGGTTACTGAATTGATCTCTGTTTTGAAAACCTTTCTAACATAATCAATTGCATCTTTTGAAGCGCCGTGAACCTGAGGCATACAACGGAAAGAATACGGATCCTGAACGTGTTTCTTTTCCTGAGCAATGATTTCGCTTCCGTCTAAAAATTCTGTAATTCGCTGCGCCGTTACGATCTGCCCTTTGTGCGGACGTATATAATGTATCAATTCGTTAAACGGCTCGATTCTTCCATCAAAACCTTCTAAAGAAATGGTTCCAATTAAATCTGCCAGATACGAATATTTATATGCTTTAATTAAAATATGAGCGCCATAAGCACTCATAAACTGAGTTCCGTTTAACAAAGCCAAACCTTCTTTTGACTGTAAAATAATTGGCTCCCAGTTAAAATGTTTTAAAACTTCTGCTGATTCTGTTTTTTTTCCTTCAAAATACACTTTTCCTTCACCAATTAAAGGCAAAGATAAATGCGCTAAAGGTGCTAAATCGCCAGAAGCTCCAAGTGAACCCTGCGTATAAATTATTGGTAAAACATCATTATTATAAAAATCAACCAAACGCTGTAATGTAATTAACTGAATTCCAGAATGCCCGTAGCTTAAAGATTGAATCTTTAATAAAAGCATCATTTTTACAATTTCTGCAGGAACTTCCTCCCCTGTTCCGCAGGCGTGAGATTTTACAAGGTTTTCCTGAAGTTTAGATAAATTTTCATTCGAGATTTTTACGCTGTAAAGAGATCCAAAACCAGTATTAATACCATAAATGGGCGCTGTATGCGTTGCCATTTTTTTATCTAAATAATCACGGCATTTTTGAACGTTTACTTTAGCTTCTTCAGACAGTTCAAGTGTTTTGTTATTTGATAAAATTTCGTGAAGTGTTTCTAAAGTGATCGTTTCTGTACTTATATAATGGATTTCTCTCATGATGATTTCAAATTTTAAAACGTCAAAATTCAACAAATCAACATTAAAAAGCAACATTTTATCACAATAATTAAAAATTTAACCTGCACATTTCTATACTTTTATTTTTTTAACAATAGTAAAATGGTGTCAGCTAGTGCTTTTTCCGGCAGTTTTTATTAAAAATCAAAACACTGCCAATCCTGTTTCTTTATTAAATGAATTCTGAAATATATTAAAAACTCAACTTAACATATCTAATTTTAACAAATGCTCAATATTGAATTGCAGAGATTTGAATTATTAAAATATTCGTAAAAAGGCTTTTGAAGTTTTTAACTTTTATAAAAAGCTGTACTTTTGAAAAATCAAATGAAAAGTAACAGCATAAAATATCAATCTACAATTATTACAGCTCAAACAGGAGCTGCAATTGCTGCTGCCACAATTTCTACTACAACAACTACTACCCCTTAGGGGTATACATTTTTACATATAATCCTAGGTTACCTATACTTTTTTCTTGAAAGAAGAGAGTTATTGGATACATAAAAAACATTTACAAAGAAAAAAAAAGCCGCAGTTTTCAGTTTCAGTTCACAGTTAATAACCTTTGAACCTTTGTTACTCAAAATCTTTGCACCTTATTAAAAAATATCACAAAATGAAAGTATTAAAATTTGGCGGAACTTCTGTAGCCAATGCTCAAAATATAAAACTCGTTCTCGAAATTGTTAATCAAAAAGCTAAAAATGACAAACTTGTTGTTGTCGTTTCTGCTCTTAGCAAAGTGACCGATTTGCTTCAATCTGCAGCGGCAAAAGCGGCGGCAAACGATGAAAGCTTTAGAGAAGTTGTAGCCGAAATCGAGAAAAAACACCTTGATACTTTAAAAGAACTAATTCCCGTAAGTGAACAAAGCAGTCTTTTAAGCCACGTAAAAAGAATCATCAATCATTTAGAAACTTTATTAGACGGTTGTTTCTTATTAGGCGAATTGTCTCCAAGAACTGCCGATACTATTTTAAGTTTCGGAGAATTACTTTCATCATTCATCATTGCACAGGCATTTCAGCAAACTGAAAAAGATGCCGTTTATAAAGACAGCCGTGAATTAATTAAAACTGATAATAATTTTGGAAAAGCAGCTGTTAACTTTGAAGTTTCAAATCAGCTGATTAAAGAATATTTTGCTGAAAATAAAGCAAAAATAAATATTCTTCCGGGATTTATTGCGCAGACTTTAGACGGAATTACTTCAACTTTAGGACGCGGCGGTTCTGATTATACTGCTGCAATTATAGCAGGAGCCTTAGATGCTGAACAATTGGAAATTTGGACTGACGTAAACGGAATGTTTACTGCAAACCCAAAAATCGTAAAACAAGCACAGCCAATTGCAAACATTTCATATCAGGAAGCGATGGAATTGTCGCATTTTGGAGCAAAAGTTTTATATCCGCCAACAATTCAGCCGGTTTTAAGAAAAAATATTCCTATTTTAATCAAAAATACTTTTGAGCCGGAAGCTGTTGGAACTTTGATTTCTGACACTGTTGTATCAAAAGATACAGTTGTAAAAGGAATAAGCCATATCGATAATATTTCACTTGTAACTCTTGAAGGTCCGGGAATGATTGGAGTTGCGGGTTCGTCTAGACGTTTGTTTGAAGTATTGTCTCAGGAAAAAATCAACGTGATTTTTATTACTCAGGCTTCTTCTGAGCATTCAATTTGTATCGGAATCCTGAATTCTGATGCTGATAAAGCCGAAGCTGCAATTAACAGAGCTTTTGAAATCGAAATTTCGCAAAACAAAATCGATCCTTGTTATGTAGAAAAAGACCTTTGCATTATTGCTTTGGTTGGTGAAAACATGAAAAATCACCAGGGATTAAGCGGAAGAATGTTCAGTACTTTAGGAAAAAACAACGTAAACATTCGTGCCATTGCGCAAGGTGCTTCTGAAAGAAACATTTCGACTGTAATTAACGAAAGAGACGTTAAAAAAGCACTGAACACTTTACACGAAAACTTCTTTGAAGAAAACACAAAACAGCTCAACTTATTTGTAATGGGAGTTGGAAATGTGGGAGAAAAATTCATCGAGCAGATTCACAACCAAAGAAAATTCTTAAAAGATGTTTTAAAAATTAATGTTCGCGTAATTGCTTTATCAAACTCAAGAAAAATGATTTTTGATGAAGACGGAATATCTTTAAAAGACTGGCAGTCGACTTTGGAAAAAGGAGAAAATGCAGTTGCTGCAGAATTTATCGCCCGTGCAAAAGAACTGAATTTACGTAACAGTATTTTCGTAGATATTACAGCAAATGCAAGCGTTTCTGAAATGTACGAGAAATTCTTAAAAGAAAGTATTGCCGTTGTAACTTGTAATAAAATCGCTTGTTCATCTGCTTACGACAATTATAAAAAACTAAAAAGCTTATCTCGCCAATACAACGCTCCATTTTTGTTTGAAACGAATGTTGGTGCAGGACTGCCAATTATCGATACCGTTAAAAACCTTATTGCATCTGGCGATAAAGTGCATAAAATTCAGGCGGTTTTATCAGGAAGTCTGAACTTTATTTTCAACAATTTTAACGAAAATAACTCTTTCCACGATGTGGTAAAAGAAGCCGGAGTTCAGGGATTCACAGAACCAGATCCAAAAATCGACTTAAGCGGAATTGATGTTGCTCGTAAAATCCTAATTTTAATTCGCGAAAGCGGTTACGAAATGGATATTGATGCCATTGCAAACGAATCGTTCCTGCCGGCAGAATGTTTAGCAACAACAAACAACGAAGATTTCTTCGCATCGTTAATCAAACACGCTGCTCATTTTGAAGGTATTTATAAAGAAGCTTTAGCCAAAGATTCAAGATTGAAATACGTGGCGCAATTCGAAAACGGAAAAGCAAGCGTAGGTCTGCAATTCATCCCAAAAGATCATCCTTTCTACAATTTAGAAGGAAAAGATAATATCGTGCTTTTCTACACAGATCGTTACGTAGATCAGCCTTTATTAATCAAAGGAGCCGGTGCCGGAGCAGCAGTAACAGCATCGGGAATTTTTGCTGACGTTATTCGAATAGGAAACATTTAGTGAGGTGCTAAGATACTAAGGTGCTAAGGTTCTAAGTTTTTTTATCTACTAAACCTTAGAACCTCAGCAACTCAGAGTCTCAAAACCTTTAAAAAAAATGGTGATAGTTTGCAAAGCAAAAACCTTAGAACCTTAGCAACTCAGAACCTTAGAACCTTTAAAAAGAAATGGAAATAAAATTATTCTGTCCCGCTACAATTGCCAATCTCTCATGCGGATTTGACGTATTGGGACTTTGCTTAGACAATGCGGGCGATGAAATGATTGTTCGAAAAGTCGATCAAAAAGGAGTTCGAATCACTAAAATTGTCGGTGCCGATTTACCTTTGGAAACCGAGAAAAACGTTTCCGGAGTTGCTGCTTTGGCAATGTTAGAAACTTTGGACGAATTGGATTTTGGATTCGAAATCGAAATTTATAAAAACATAAAAGCCGGAAGCGGAATTGGAAGCAGTGCGGCAAGTTCTGCCGGAGCGGTTTTCGGAATTAATGAATTATTAGGAAGACCGTATTCTCGTAAAGATTTGGTTCAGTTTGCGATGCAGGGCGAAAAATTAGCCAGCGGAAACGCGCATGCCGACAACGTTGCTCCTGCCCTTTTAGGCGGCTTTACTTTGGTAAGAAGTTATGCACCGCTTGATATTATCAGAATTGACAGTCCGGAGGAATTATACGCAACGGTGGTTCACCCGCAAATTGAGTTAAAAACGTCTGACGCGCGTTCGGTTTTAAAACAAAATGTTTCCCTAAAAAGCGCCATTATGCAATGGGGAAATGTGGGCGGATTAGTAGCAGGTCTTTACACTAAAGATTACGAATTAATCGGGCGTTCGCTTCATGATGAAATCGTTGAGCCATTAAGAAGTGTTTTAATTCCTGGTTTTGATCAAATCAAACAAACAGCTTACGAAAACGGCGCTTTAGGTTCTGGAATTTCAGGTTCTGGTCCGTCGATTTTCGCTTTAAGCAGAGGAAAAGAAACCGCCGACCAAATCGCAAAAGCTATGAGCGACGTTTACGAAAAAATGAATTTGCCGTATGAAATTCACGTTTCGAAAATTAATCCAGGCGGTGTAAGAATTTTGTAGAAGAGTATTAAGTATTAAGTATTAAGTATTAAGTATTAAGATTTATACGAGACGTCTGTCAGGCTGAGCCCTTCGTTCCTTAGGATAAACTCCGTCGAAGCCCACGCAAAGTATAACAGCACAGTTTGTCATCCTGAGGAACGAAGGATCACACGAGAAGCTCAACAAAGATTGGAATAACGTTGCGGATTTACTTGCGAAGATTTCTCCTCACGTCGAAATGACAAAAATGCTTAAAAATAACTATTGAAATAAAAAAACAATTTAAATAACCACAAAGCTTTGCGAACTCTGCGTTTTCAAAAGAAACCAATTCCTTGCGTGCTTTGCGGTTAAATAAAAAACAACCAATGAAATACTACAGTTTAAACCATAATGCCCCAAAAGTTTCTTTTCAAGAAGCTGTTATACAAGGATTAGCAACTGACAAAGGATTATATTTCCCAGAAAGCATTACACCGCTTGATCCTTCATTTTTTGATAAAATCAAAAGTTTAAGCCATGAAGAAATTGCTTTTGAAGCGATTAAACAATTTGTTGGCGACGAAATTCCAGCAGAAAAACTAAAAGAAATCATTGCCGAAACTTTAGTTTTTGATTTTCCGGTTGTGAAAGTCGAAGACGGAATCTATTCGTTAGAATTATTCCACGGACCAACAATGGCGTTTAAAGACGTTGGAGCGCGTTTTATGTCGCGTTGTCTGGGCTATTTCAATAAAGACAAAAAAGACGCTAAAAACACCGTTTTAGTAGCTACTTCTGGAGATACAGGCGGAGCCGTTGCTAGCGGATTTCTTGGCGTTGACGGTGTTGATGTTGTCATTTTATATCCGTCTGGAAAAGTGAGCGATATTCAGGAAAAACAATTGACAACTTTAGGGCAAAACATTAAAGCGCTTGAAGTTGACGGTGTTTTTGACGATTGTCAGGATATGGTAAAAAAAGCGTTTTTAGATGAAACTTTAGCGCATAAAAACCTGACTTCGGCAAACTCAATTAATATTGCGCGCTGGTTGCCGCAAATGTTTTATTTCTTCTTTGCTTACAAAGCGTTGAAAAGCCAAAACAAACCATTAGTTTTCTCTTGCCCAAGCGGAAACTTCGGAAATATCTGCGCCGGAATTATGGCAAAGAAATTAGGTTTGCCAATTGAACATTTCGTTGCTTCGACAAACGTAAACGATACGGTGCCAAGATTCTTAGAAAACGGAAAATACGACCCAAAACCTTCTAAAGCAACAATCTCTAACGCCATGGATGTTGGAAACCCAAGCAACTTTATTAGAATTCAGGAATTGTATAACAATGACTTAAAAGCTTTCGAAAAAGATTTTTCTTCTTATAGCTATACTGATGAAGAAACGCTTGAAGCTCTAAAGAAAATCTACAACACAGACGGTTACATAGCAGAACCTCACGGCGCTGTGGGTTATTTAGGCTTGAAAAAAGAACTAGAAAAACATCCTAACGCCATTGGAATTTTCTTAGAAACAGCACATCCTATTAAATTTTTAGATGTTGTTGAACCTGCTTTGGGAATTACGCTTCCGATTCCTGCTCAAATTGAGAGTGTTATTAATGAGGAGAAAGTTAGTGTGAAAATTGGGACTTATGAGGAGTTGAAGGCTTTCTTGGGGTAAATAATTTATCTTATTTTAAAATTATAAGACTACATATTGCATTGATAATTTCAATGAAATATGTAGTCTTTTTTATTATATTTATTAAAAATATTAAATATTGAGAGCAATACCAACTTTTAGTGATGAAAGACTTGATATGACATGTACATACTGTGGAGATAAACACGGAACACGTGATCATGTACCTTCTAAAATTTTATTAGATGAACCTTTTCCTGAAAATTTACCTGTTGTTTTTTGTTGCGATGAATGTAACCAAAGCTTTTCTTTAGATGAGCAATATTTTGCTTGTTCAATTGAATGCATAATACATGGAACTACCGAAATAGAAAAATTAGAGCGAACCAAAATTAAAAATGTTCTTTCAAAAAATGAAAAATTACAACAACGCATTGAAAACTCCTTCTCTTATAAAAACAATATAAAAGTTTTTAATTTTGAAGAAAATAGATTTAAAAATGTCATTACCAAACTAGCTAAAGGGCATATTAAATTTGAAACTAGTGAACCAAAATTTGATGATCCGAAGCACATTGGCATCACTACTATAAACAAAATGTCTGATGAAGAAATAGATTCTTTTTTTGAAACTAAAGAATTAGATATAGCTCCTGAAGTTGGAAGCAGAGGAACTATGAATGTCCACTTCGCTAACAATGTCCCTTATTTAAATTGGGAAAATGTTCAAGATAAAGTTTATCAATATTGTGTCATTCAAAGTAAAACTTCTACTCAAGTCAAAATATTTATCCAAAATTATTTTGCGATTCAAGTAATATGGCATTAATCTATTCTTGCTTAAAGATTTATCACGGGCTAGTTCGAGCGTCCCGCTCGTGACGACAAAGAAATTCAAAAACATTGGAATGTGCACGAGCGAGACGCTCGCGCTAGCAATGGCCGTTATATCTTTTTAACATATTAAAGCATTAATGAACTTAATCATTTTTTAATTTAGATTAAACACTATAACTTAGCACTTAAATTTTAAATACAATAATAAAGTTGTTTATATAAAGATAATCAATACATCTCTGCAAAGTAAATTTCTATTTGAAAGAATCTTAAAAACCTACTGAATCTATTGAAACACCAAACAAAAAAAAACTTCTATTCTTACATGATAGATTATCTTTGCCTAGCAGATAATTAACAATCAGTTTCTTCCTATACAACAGTAGAATATTTATATAAATATACATACTTATATAAATAAAAAAATACCTTAAGGAAACTTTCCGAAAAGTTTTACTGCTATAAAAGAAGATAAACAACAGTTATATAAAAATCACACCGATGTAACAAAACAAACCTGTTAAAGAGAAAAACTGACCAAATAGAAAAATATTTAAAGATTAACTATTATTACAATTTTTAATTTAGAATGTTTTAAATTTAAATACACTTTTATACAGTCACTTGGCACAAAATTGCATAATTAAATATATTTCACAAAAATTTGCTTATTTAATTTTGAAATTAAAATAATTAACTATAAACCCACATTTCATCAAAATAAAAATCACTTAAACATTATCACTTTATAGAAAATAGATTTGTTTTTATTATAATTTTCTTATACTTTTGCTACATGATACTGAAGTTTTTTATCTTACGAACATATGTTCGTAAGATAAAAAACTTCAGTAACTCCTAAACAACTTATAGTGTGCAGATTATAAAAAAATTGTTGTTATATTTGCAACATTAAATTGAAATAAAAAATAAAAATTCTATAACATTAATATTAAAGAACAATCTTACTTTTGATGTATGAATAAAACTCAAGACATGATAACATCATCTGTAAATACAGAGATTCAAAATCCTTTAAATTTTAAAGTAGTAGGTGGCCAATTTACTGCTGATGAGGTTTTGAATGCTTATTTTAAAGGAAAAGAATCGGTAATGAAAGAGGTCAAAGAACTCATAAAAAGCGGCTTACAATTATCCTCTGTCTCTTCAAATTATTTGTTTGAAAAATTAAAGAATGAAACCATTAAGGTTGAAGAGATGTATTTACGTTTCGTAACACCTAAAGAGTTTGATACTCTTGTAATAATTGCTGACGAGGATTATTATAATAAAGAAAAAAGATGGAATGCATATAAGTATGCCAGAGAGATCAACAAAAGTATTGATGATTTATCTTTAAATTTTTCATTTATGCCTCATTCAGAAGAAATTGACAATTCAATTATTGCATCTGAAGGTTTTGTTTTTAAATATGATAAATAGAACTAAAGATTTAGATCACGCTGAGCATAACTATAAATTACATACTCAGTTATTAGAAGATGGCAACTACGATGATTGGGCCATAACTACAGGTTTTTATTCAGGAATAAAATTCTTACAGAGTGCATTGTTTCCTAGTCAATACATATGCCCTTCTGAAAGGACAATGAAAAATTTTAATACTTTTGCCGAATATATAAAAGCCAATAGATCGTTAAATCAAGCAAATGCGCATCGGATTTTAGAAAACATAGTTGAAAACTATGTTGATAATGACGATGTTAAAAATTCCTATAAAGATTTAAAAGGAGTTTGTCATTTTGCAAGATATATAAATTACAATGTTGGAAAGCAAAGACTACAAGTTGCTACTGAAGCTTTAACGGTATTGAAGGACTTTCACGATAAATCAAAAAAACTATAAAGTTTAAACTTACAATAAAAACTTTATAAAGTTACAAAGAAAACTTCCGCTAGTGTGGGAGTTTTTTTTATATCCCTACTTAGGAAGAACACGATCTAAATACGTAGAAAACTAATCTTAAACTTTTTAAAAATAAAAAAGAGATCTAATTAAAACCTCTTTTTTTATTATATGTCTTAAAACTTTATTTCCCATTCAATAACTTCTCCAAATACTCAACTTTATCTTTTTCAGCTTGCACCAAACGTTCGTAAAGTTCAACTACTTTATCTAAAGGATTAAAAGTACAATTGTAATCACCTGTAGTAATAATAGGAATAGTACCGTGATCCTGAAAAGTATTTCCAATAATATTAAAAACCGCTTCTTCCGAAAAGTTTTTAATTGCTTCAACAGAAACCCCAAGAGCTTTTGCAATCTCAATTAATCTTTGTTCGTCAACCGTTTCGCTGTTTTCAATATTCGAAATGGTCTGCTGGGTTATTCCTAAAGCATCTGCCAGAGCTTCCTGCTTCATATCTTTAAGCTCTCTGATACGGCTTATATTTCTGCCGATATGTTTTGGTTTTGTTGCTGTACTCATAATTCAAAGATATTTAAAATTCTTAAGGAAAAATAGATTTTTGTAAAAAACTAAGTCCATTTGTGATATACAAACGTAAATATTTTTGTAACTCAAAATCTCTGGCTTACTTGCCGCTAATTACACAAAAGTAAGATTTTTACATCAATTAAAACTATAAGCCATGACAAAACCAAGTAAATTATCAATAACCGATTTTTTAGAATTTGCAGCCAGAGTTAACTATTTTACACAATTAAAACCCAGTAAAAAGAACAGAAACTCATTTAAAACCAAAATGATCATATCGTGTTACAACGAATTAATGCAAACCATTATTTCGCTATTAAGAACAAGTATTAACACGCTTCAACAGGAAGAATCTCAAACTGCCATTGATGTTATGCTTCTTCTTGAAATCGCGATACAGCTTTTGCCTTCTGATGAAATGGAATTGTTGGATGAGTTGTATAAAGTGATTCATGACTAACACTAGCAGACAATTTTGCAACATCGATCACGGAACACCGTTATTTAATAAAAGTTGTTCTGATAGCGCGGATTATAAGGATTTTTTAATTTAATCAGTGTAAACCCGCTCTACGAAGTATTACAATCACTGTGCGAAGTCTCCCGACTTCGCACCCGTCCCAATTAGCCACAACGCAAATTACAATATATTGGAACGGAATATAGAAGCGTGTACGAAGTCAGGAGACTTCGCACAGCATGAGTTTCGGTAAAAAAGAAAGCTGTTTTTGTAAGATACTATTTTCATAATTTCTATATTAGCCAGCTCTAGAATAATTACCAATTATTAATCATATTGTAAAAATGGCAGTTTGGCAATATCTTTTAATCGCAGTTCCAGAAGATTCAATCGATAATAATTACGAATGCATTTTTAAAAATAACAAAACAGAATTTTTACCAGAGACTGATATTTTTTGGAAAAATTTTAATGGCGACATTTCTTCAATCATTTCTGAACTTGATCAAATTATCCCTAAAGCGAATTGGGGAAATGAGACTTATTTAAACTGGAAAGGAAATGGACAAAATGAAGAAGATAATGATGCATGCATTTGTTTAAGTGATGATAAAACAAAAATCGAAGAATTTCAATTTAGAATTGATTTGAGGAAACCTTCAAATATTACCAATATTCTTCAATCAATATTAAATGTTTGTGAGAAGCACAATCTTGTATTAATTGACTTAAAAGGAAAAATTTTCGAACCAAAATTAGAAGATGTTTTAGGAAGTATTAAAACCTCAAATGCAACACGATTTTTAAATGATCCAATACAATTTTTTGAAGATTTAAGTAAAAATAATTCAGATGAAACAAGAACATAAACTTATCCTTGAGTTACTAGAATCTTATTTGGAAAAGAATCCAAGTCAGAGATTTGGACAGGCATTGTTCAATGTTAATATTAATGAATTTCAGAAAACAACTGACCCAAGAAATCCAAATTATAATATAAGGGATATTCATGGTCATGATGACTTAGATATTATTGAACGAATCAAAAATCGTTTAGATTTGATTGAATCTCAGAAAAACAATTAGTTTTCTCACGCTGGCAAATGCGTACAATAAAATAATTGCCTCCAGCTTTAGCTGGAGGTTTTGTTTTGCACAATAAGAGGCTTTAGCCAAAAAATGTAAAAGATTAGGCTGAAGCCATTTTTCTTATTTAATTTTGTTCCCCCAGCTAAAGCTGGAGGCAATTCAAATTTTTCTCCAGTTAAAACTGGAAACCATTTATATTATAATACAATCAGATTACCATGATTACAAAAGCAACAATCGAAGATATTCCAGCATTAACCATCTTAATCAATTCAGCATACAGAGGCGAAACCTCAAAAAAAGGCTGGACAACCGAAGCGCATTTACTAGAAGGAAAAAGAACTGACGAGCAAGAAATGACCCAAATCTTTCTTGATCCAAAAAATACGATTCTGAAATTTACAGAAAATGACAAGATTATTGGTTCGGTTTTATTGGTAGAAAAAGGACATCAATTGTATTTAGGAATGCTTACCGTTTCGCCAGAACTTCAAAACAGCGGCATTGGGAAAAAACTTTTAGCTGAAGCCGAAAATCATGCTAAATCTCTAGGATTGTCAAGTATTATTATGACGGTTATTTCTGTTCGAGAAGAACTTGTGGCGTGGTACAAACGTCATGGTTATGTAGATACAGGAAAACGAGAAGCATTTCCTGAGAGTGAAATTCATGTAACGGTTTCAGATGAACCTTTGGAGTTTATATATTTAGAGAAGAGTATTTAAGTTTTTGAGACGAAGACACAAAGTTTTTTTAATCTCACAATCCTAACAGCTATTCGGGAGCTGAGGCGTAAAGTTTTTTTGTTTCACGCAGATTGAGCAGATTGAGCAGATTATTTGAAAATCTGCAATATCAGCTTAAATCATATTAAAATCTGCGTGAAATAAAAACTTAGAATCTCAGAACCTTAGTACCTTAGCACCTCCTTTTTATCTTCGAAAGAAACTCGTGAGAAACTCCCAAATACGAAGACAAATTCTTATTGTTTATCGAACTTACCTTTTGCGGATAACGCTCTTTAAAATCAAGATAACGCTGTTTCGAAGTTTTATTAAGAACATCCAATAGTCTTTGCTGAATGGCAACATTTGCACGTTCAATCATAAGAACGTGAAACTGCATAATTTTTGGGATTTCTTGAAACAGCTGCGCTTTTTTGATTTTACTGATAACCAAAATTTCGCTGTCTTCAATGGCTTTAATGTTGTAGGTCGTTGGTTTTTGATGGTAAAAACTTTCCAGGTCACACATCCATTCGTCTTCAAAGGAAAAGAAAATTACGGTTTCTGTTCCGTTTTCGTTTACGATGTAGGTTTTAAACGATCCTTTTAAAATGAATCCTTCATAACTATTATGAGAATCCTGAATCTGCAAGAACTGATTTTTCTTTAATTTTACAAGTTCTGCTTTTGAAACAATAATGTTCCATTCTTCATCAGTGAGCGGAACTTTCCTTTCAATGTTTTTTCGTAGTAGGTTGTACATTTTGTGTTTTGTTTAAGGAATAAAAGTGGTTACTCAATTCATTATTAATTAGGGGCTTAAATAATGTAATCGATTACGTAAAAATACACTATTTATGCATTTTTGTAAATTTACAACTGTTAAAAAAACACATTTACAAGATTTTTTTACAAAAGTTTGAACTTGTTCAATTTTTTTTCTACAGATAATTCTGAGTTTTGCGTTGTTAAACTTTTATAAATAACCAAACTTATTATGAACTTAAAATTGAAACTTTCAATGTTTTTACTAACATTGACTTTCGGATTTACAGCATGTAACTCCGAAGAAATTGCTTCGAACACAGAAGCAAAAACTGAAGCAGTAACCGAAACTCCTTCAGGCAATTTAACTGCTAAAATTGGAAACTGTGCCGAAGTTCCTGGCTGGGCTTCTCAAAACGGCGGAACAACCGGCGGAGGTTCTGCTGCTGAAACTACGGTAACTACTTATGCTCAGCTGAAATCGGCTATTGAAAACAGCTCTGTAAAAGTTATTAAAGTTTCAGGAACTATTACAGTTACGACCAGATTGTCATTTCAGGATCAAACCGGTAAAACTATTTATGGTGCAAATGGCGCAAAACTGGTTTCGACTAATCAGACAAAAGATGCTTCTGGAATTATCAACATTAAAAGATGTAAAAACATTATCATTAGAAACCTAATTTTTGAAGGTCCGGGTGCTTATGATACTGACGGATGGGACAATGCAATTTTGGACGAATGTACAAACGTTTGGGTTGACCACTGCGAATTTAGAGATGGTGTTGATGGAAACTTCGACATTAAAAACAAATCTGATTATATTTCGGTTACGTATTCTAAATTCCATTATTTAAAACCGCCAAAAGCTGGAGGTTCTGGAGGATCTGATGATCACAGATATTCAAACTTAATTGGTTCAAGCGACGGTGCAACTGGTGACCGCGGAAAATTGAGAATCACTTTTGCAAGATGCTGGTGGGCTCCTGGATGTAAAGAAAGAATGCCTAGAGTACGTTTTGGGAAAGTACATATCGTAAACAGTTTCTTTAACAGTACGGTAAGCAACAAATGCATCGCTGCAGGTTTTGAAGCTGATATTCGCGTAGAAAGCAACGTTTTTGAAGGCGTAAAAACACCAATCGATTTAATGACAGGTTTTACTGCTGTTACAGCAACAGACAACGTATTTACAAGTGTATCTGGAAATCAGGCTGGAAGCGGTACAGCTTTTACCCCTCCTTATTCTATTGTAAAGCTTAATAAAACAGCTGTAAAAGCCGATATTTCTGCTAACGCAGGAGCAACTTTGGGCGGTAACATTTGCGGCTCTTTCTAATAAACTCTGGATAGCAAAAAAATGAGTTAGTTTTAGTTTCTAAAACCACGGATTGCAGTAATGCAGTTCGTGGTTTTTCATTTTTTTCCACTAAGACACAAGGCATAAAGTCTATTTAATCTCGTAATCCCGATAAGCGTTGGCAGAGAGGACAAAAAGATTTTTCACGCAGATTTAAAAAGATTTAAGCAGATTTTAAATAGATGAATTTATTAAATTAAATCTGCGTAAATCTGGAAAATCTGCGTGAAACAAAAATCATTTTAATCCCTTTAATCTGTGGCAAATACCTAAACGCATTGGAGTGCATCACAGAAAACCTTAGAATCTTAGAACCTCAGCCCCTTTTAAAGCACCAGCTCCTCAAACAATCTCTGAATGGTTTTCTCTAAATCCTGACACAATCCCGGATGAGGTCTTGAAGTTTGTATCGCCGAACTTCTGATGGCTGTTAACCAGCGAAAACGCTCCGGAATTTCAAATTCAGCAATTGGACCGCCGTCTTTGGCTCCGTTTGCAATTTTCTCCAATGAGGTTAAATTGCATTCTAATTGTTCGATGTCAAAATCTGAAGAAAGCGCTTGTATTTTTTCTTTATTAAGATGAAAAAGCACTTTAATAAACTTGGCTTTTTTGCAGAATAAAATGATTCCGATATTTAGGAATTCTTCGCGTTCTACCCTTGGCACAACACGAATCACAGCATATTCATATAAGTGGTTATCTTGCATTTTGAGCCTGATTTACAAATATTTCTGAATTCTCTAATCTTGTTTTTAAAAACTGCAGATAAACGTTTCGCAAGCCTTCTGGTGTTTCATCTGCATCTTCCCACTGCAGCCAGTCAAGCGGAATTGTGTTTACAATTTCTTCTAAAATTTCCGGCGTTAAAATGGCTTTAAACTCAGCGTCGACTTCTTTTAAAAGTGAAGCCTGAGGCAGTAAAACGTGATCTTTTATCAAAGCAAACGGACTTTTGGCATGCTGTTCCCAGTTATTCCATGAATGATGAAAATACAAACATGCGCCATGATCGATAAGCCATAATTCTTTATGCCAGATCAGCATATTGGTGTTTTTAAAAGTTCTGTCTACGTTTGTAATATAAGCATCCAGCCAGACAATCTGCGAAGCTAATTTTGCATCGACAGTTGTTACGGCAGGATCAAAAGTTATTGCGCCGGATAAAAAATGAAGCGCAAGATTTAATCCCTGACTTCCCTGCAGTAAGTCCTGAATTTCTTCATCGGCTTCGGTTCTTCCAAAAGCTTCGTCGAGGTTTGCGAATACTAATTCTGGTAATTGTAGTTTTAAAGCTTTTGCAATTTGTCCGCCTACTAATTCGGCTATAAGGGCTTTTACACCGTGACCGGCTCCCCTGAATTTTAATACGTATTTAAAATCGTCATCGGCTTCTGCCAAAGCAGGTAAAGAACCTCCTTCGCGCAGCGGCGTTATATAACGCATGACATTTACTGTTCTAAGATCGAAGTTGTTTTTCATTTTTTAAAGATTCAAAGATGCTAAGGTACTGAGTTGCTAAGTTTCTAATCTTTGATATTACAAACTTACAATTTTTGATTTTTTATTTAACCGCAAAGTTCGCTAAGATTTTATTTAATGAGGATTTTACAAAATCGCAAAGTTCGCAAAGCTATATCTAAAAAAACCTTGCGAACCTTGCGTTCCCGATAGCTATCGGGATTGCGTACTTTGCGGTTAAACCTCTAAACTCAAAAACGCTTTTCCAAGATATTTAATAATTGTAGAAGCCGTAAAAGACTCATAACCAGTTTTGGGTAAAGCCAGATCTGCTGTTAATCCATGAAGATAAACTCCTAGTTTTGAAGCGTATTTAGGTTCATAACCTTGCGCTAAAAGACTGGTGAGGATTCCGGTTAAAACATCGCCGCTTCCTGCAGTTGCGAGTGCGGCGTTTCCGGTTGTATTTACGTAAACCGAAGTTCTGTTTATAATAAATGTCGGCGCGCCTTTCATGACAACAATGATTTTATATTTTTCTGAAAAAGCGATTGTTTTTTGAAATTTTTCGGCTTCAGAATTCCATTTGCCTATCAGGCGTTCTAATTCTTTTGGATGAGGTGTTACTATTGTGTCTTCGGGAACTAATTCTAACCAGGATTGGTTTTCTGCTAAAATATTCAATGCGTCTGCATCTATAACCAATGGCGCTTTGTTGATTCTTAAAAATTCGAATAAAGCTTTTTGTGTTCCGAGTTCCTTTCCTATTCCGGGTCCAATTCCAACAGCCTGAGGCTGTAATGGTAAATGAATACTGGTTATAAAATTGGTGTTTTCGTCTGTCACAGTCATCACTTCTGGAATGGAAATTTGAAGGATTTGATAACCGCATTTTGGTATAAAAGTCGTTACGAGTCCGCAGCCTGATTTTAAGCAGGATTTTGAGGCAAGAACTCCTGCTCCAATTTTGCCATAACTTCCGGCAATAATCACGGCATGTCCTTGAATTCCCTTATGTGTGTGCGGATTTACGGGTTTATAAATCTTTAAAATTTCTTCTTTATTGATTAAAAACGGAGACTTCATTTGATGGCTTTTTATTTTAAACACATAGAATCATAGTTTTTTCTTTGCGGATAAAGGCGTTTCACTTGTTTAATAAACATAGCTAAACTTGAAAAAGTATGACTTTATATATATTAAAGTTACATAAAAAATCGAAAGCATAAACGTTTCTTTCTAACGGTCACCCCTAGCCCTGATAACAGCGGCATCCTTTTTGTTTTTTCTTTAAAAACAAAAAGATATAGCGGATAGCAGGAAATAGCTCCTAATTATTGCGAAATTTATAATTTAAGGCATTCTAATTAGATATTTTTTGAATAGATTTGCAAAACAATTTTATAAAACAACACAATGAAAAATACTGCGCTTACGCACATACATGAGAGTCTGGGAGCGAAAATGCTGCCTTTTGCAGGTTATAACATGCCTATTACATACGAAGGTGTAAATGCTGAACATGAAACGGTTCGTAATGGTGTGGGAGTTTTTGATGTTTCGCACATGGGAGAATTTTTGCTGACTGGTCCAAATGCATTGGCTTTGATTCAAAAAGTAACTTCAAATGATGCTTCGACGTTGACAATTGGAAGAGCGCAATATTCTTGTCTGCCAAATAATGAAGGCGGAATCGTTGACGATTTGATTATTTATAAAATGAAAGAAGAACAGTATTTACTAGTTGTAAATGCTTCGAATATTGAAAAAGACTGGAACTGGATTTCTTCTTATAATGATTTGGGAGTTGAAATGAGAAATCTTTCTGATGACTATTCTTTATTGGCAATTCAGGGACCAAAAGCAGTTGAAGCTATGCAGGCTTTAACCTCTGTAGATTTATCTGCAATTACGTATTACCATTTTGAGGTAGGCGATTTTGCCGGAATCGAACATGTAATTATTTCTGCTACAGGTTATACTGGTTCTGGCGGATTTGAAATTTACTGTAAAAACAACGAAGTAGAACAAATCTGGAATAAAGTTTTTGAAGCTGGAGCTGCTTACGGAATCAAACCTATTGGTCTTGCAGCACGTGACACTTTGCGTCTTGAAATGGGATTCTGTTTATACGGAAATGATATTAACGATACTACTTCTCCACTTGAAGCTGGTCTGGGATGGATTACTAAATTCACCAAAGATTTTACAAACTCTGAAGCTCTTAAAAAACAAAAAGAAGCTGGTGTTGCCAGAAAATTAATTGCTTTTGAAATGCAGGAGCGTGCAGTGCCAAGACACGATTATGAAATTGTTGACGGCGAAGGAAATGTTATTGGAATCGTAACTTCTGGAACTATGTCGCCTTCAATGAATAAAGGAATTGGTTTAGGATATGTAACGGTAGCAAACAGTGCTGTTGACAGCAATATTTTTATTAGAATCAGAAAAAATGATGTTCCTGCAAAAGTGGTAAAATTACCTTTTTACAAGAAATAATTTTTTAAACATATAATTTTTCATAATGCATTACAAGTCAAATTGTAATGCATTTTTTTATGGCAGATTAATTCATTTTAAAGTTAATTCTTTACATATTTCAATCATTAAAGTTTAGATCGAGTATTTATCTGTAAGATTTTTTATAAATAATATAAAATCGTATCAGAAAATAAGCGTAACTTTAATGTACACATTGATGTCAAACTTATGAGAAAATTTTCGCCGCTGTTTTTACTGATTACCTCTTTCCTATTTAGTCAAAATAGCGCGGAGACATGCGAAATACTGAACAAAATAAATGCCGTTATCCAAACTGAACATCTAAGACCAAAACCTGTAGATGACAGCTTGTCTGTTTTTGTTTTTGATAATTTAATCAATGAATTAGATCCTTCCCGAAACATTTTCTTTAAAAGTGAATACGACGAATTAGCTGCTAAATATCGTTTAAATATCGACGATTTAATACTTAAAAACGACTGCAGTTTTTTGACTGATATTACAGCAAAATATGTAAATGGATTAATAAGAACAAAGGAAGTTCTTGAAAAAATTCAATCGACTGCTTTTGATTATACAAAGAAAGATACCATTCGATTTTATAAAAAATCATTCGCTTTTTACCTTAAAAAAGAAGATCTGGAAAAAGTATGGCGTAAAAAACTCCGTTATCAAATTCTGGATGATATAGCCGAAGTGAGTAACAATTTAGATTCCATAAAAACCAACTTTAATTCGATTGAAGCAAAATCCAGAAAACTGATTTTGTCGAACGAAATATGCCGTATAAGCACACTTTTAGAAACCAAAACGAAACAAGATGAAAATCTGTATAATTTCTTTTGTACTTATTTTGATCCGCATACAGCCTATTTTAGCAATGATTCTAAATCGAGTTTTGTAGCCTCATTATCAAAAGAGCATTTATCTTTAGGAATGACCGTTAATTTAAACGAAAAAAATGAAATTATTGTACACGAAATTGATCCAAATGGTCCTGCTTATCAAACAGGATTGATCAAAAAAGGAGATCAGATTATTTCGGTTTCAAATCATAAAGAAACGCTGCAGGTTTCGTGTGCTTCATTAGAATCTATTTCTACAATGATTACGTCTGAAGCCAACAAAAGTCTTACGCTTACGCTGAAAAGAAACTCAGGCAAAAACTTTGACGTGCATATTGAAAAGCAAGTTATGAAAGACGAAGAAAATTCGGTTTTCAGTTTTATAATTGGTAAAGAAAGCAAAATAGGTTACATAAAAATTCCAAGTTTTTATGCTGATTTAGACGGAAACAGCCGCAAAGGCTGTGCCGATGATGTAGCACGCGAAGTTATTAAACTAGAAAGGGATAATATTAAAGGTCTCGTTATTGATTTAATCGATAATGGCGGCGGTTCTATGGAAGAAGCTATAAAACTGGCCGGAATGTTTATTGATTACGGGCCTCTTTCGATAGTTGTTGATCATACTAAGGAAAAATCAGTAATAAACGATCCATACAAAGGACTAATTTACAGAGGTCCAATTGTGGTTTTGGTAAATAGCAACACGGCTTCGGCTAGTGAATTTTTTTCTTCAATAATGCAGGATTACAATAGAGCGCTTTTGCTTGGAAGCAGTACGCTTGGAAAAGCTACCATGCAGACGATTCTTTCACTGGATGAAACTAAAAATACAGATTTCTTAAAAATTACAATTAATAAGTTCTATCGCGTTACCGGAAAAAGCCATCAATATGTTGGCGTTACTCCAGATGTTGTTCTTCCGGAATTTTATGAAGATGTTTATCAAAAAGAAAGTGATTTTCCTACTGCTATTAAAAATGATAGTATTGAATCTGTTCTAAAATACCGCCCTTATGTAAAACGCAGCCTGATTGATAAAATAGCTAAAAACAGTACTTTGAGGTTAGCTGACAATTATTATTTTAATGGAATTAAAAAAATCAACCAAAAAATAGATCAGCTGGTTAATACTCCAAAAGCAGAAATTCCGATGACTTTAGATGCTGTTTTTAAACAGAAAAAAGTCGTGAATTCACTTTGGACTGAGATTAATACTTTTAACGACGAGAATAATCCGCTGGATGTTTACAACTCTTCTGTAAATCAGCTTTTATTAGGCGTTTATCCAAACGACAAAACAATCAACCAATATCAGATGGATAATTTGAAAACAAATCCTTATCTAAACGAAGCCGTAAATATTATTAATGAGTTTAACGGTTTGAAGTAAGCTCTTTTCTCAAATTTCAGGTCTCAAGTTTAATACTGAGACAGCAAACGCGAAATCTGAAACCTAAAACCTGAAACAAATAGAAAAAAACTTAAATTTTGATTTTGGATAAATAAGGAATAACCTTTATTTTTGCAACACAAAACTAAAAATTAGAAATGGGAAGAGCGTTCGAATTTAGAAAAGGAAGAAAAATGAAACGTTGGTCTGCAATGGCCAAAACATTTACCAGAATTGGTAAAGACATCGTTATGGCTGTTAAAGAAGGCGGTCCTAACCCTGACGCCAATTCTAGATTAAGAGCTGTTATACAAAACGCGAAAGCAGCCAACATGCCAAAAGACAATGTTGAGCGTGCAATAAAAAATGCAAGTAACAAAGATACTGCAAACTATAAAGAGATTTTATTTGAAGGATATGCTCCTCATGGAATCGCTATTTTGATCGAAACTGCGTCTGATAATAATAACAGAACAGTAGCAAACATTAGAAGCTATTTTAATAAATGCAACGGTACAATGGGAACTCAGGGTTCTGTTGAATTTATGTTCGACCATACTTGTAATTTCAGAATTGCAAAAGATGGTATCGATGCCGAAGAATTAGAACTTGAATTAATTGATTTTGGTGCCGAGGAAGTTTTTGAAGATGAAGACGGAATCTTGATCTACGCTCCTTTTGGAAGTTTTGGTGCTTTACAAAAAGAATTAGAAAACAGAGGCCTTGAAATTTTATCTTCTGGTTTTGAGCGTATTCCTCAAATCACAAAAGAATTAACAGAAGCTCAAATCGCTGATGTTGAAAAATTAATCGAAAAAATCGAAGAAGATGATGACGTTATGAACGTTTATCATACTATGAAAGAAGAATAACCTTATTCTGAAAATACACTTAAAGCTCTGGATTTTTCTGGAGCTTTTTTGTTTTAGCGTGCTTTAGCTTTTTTAAATCAAATAAAAAATTATATTTGCTAATCTCAGCAATAAACTTAATTAAATATAATTTTATGCAAACCTCAAAAATCACAAGATACGCCGTAATATTACTAGTAGTTCTATTTATAGTAATCAGCGTAATCAGCTAGAAAAACAAAAGCCTTCTGAAATTCAGAAGGCTTTTTTATTATACAAAAATTACCAATTACTTTTTTGGAGCACCATTTGTTACTTTAATTAAATAAGTACCTTCTGGTAAATCGGTTATATTAGAAGCGTTGATTCCTGGAATTTGTTTGCCTTGCGAGAAAACCTCAACATTTTTACTCATTTTATAAGATTCAACCGGAGGAGCAGCACTTGAAGACGATGAGGTCTTAGCAGGCAGAATAGTTACTTTTCTTGCAGTAGAAACTGGTGCAGTTTCAGTTGCCACCGGAACCGGCTTTGAACTGTTATACGATTCCATAACCTGTTCATCTGTCATTGCTACAGTATATAATTTTAAATCATCAATATCAGCGTTAATACTTGTCGATGTATTCAGTTTTCCGATATTTAAAATATAACCTTTTGTAGCACGCGAAATTCCTTCAGCAGTTTTTATTAATACTCCGTTACGATATACTTTTGAAACATTTCCGTCATAGGTAATACTATAAAAATACCAAGTATCTTTTGCAAGCGGAACAGAAGCCACAACATTACCTGCATCTCCCCAGCCTATCAGGCTTACATCTGAATTTCCTCCTGCCGCTGTTTGCTGTGACAAACCAAAATACTGTCCGTTTACTGCTGTACCATAACCTAAAACATAATTAGGCAGTGTTATGGCATTAAATTTAACCCAAACAGAAATTGTTCTTGGTTTATTAGCTTGCGGAAGATCACCAACTACAGCCTGAAATGCTTTATTATTTAATCGTAAAGCTCCATTTGCCACACCCAGCCTGTCTGGAGCAAAAGTTGGCGAGCCTAAAAACGAAATAGAATTGTCAGCACTATTTAAATTTCCATTAAAATTAAATTCCTGAACGGGATTCTGAGCATTCACGCTTAAAAAACTCACAAACAAGAAAGTGAGTAATGTTTTTTTCATATGCAAAAAGAGATTATATGGTATATTTTATATGTTTTTCAATAATATAAGTCACAGTAAAAGCCTTCTGCTTCTTAAAATATTAATTATATTTTTACAAATTTTGTTAAAACTATAATTTTAATTCAACATCACCAAGCAATTCTTACACACAAATATAGAATTCTCACAAAAATAAAAACACACCTTTTTCTGAATCATTTTAACGAAGCATGAAGTTATTTGAATACTCAAAAATCAAAAAGCCTCCTGAAATACCAGAAGGCTTTTTTCGTATTCCAAAACCTGATTGCTGCTAAAAAATATAAAAAAACTAACTAACTATTTAAAATTAAAGTAATGCCTTATTTCGAAGTAATTTTCTTGCCTGGTGTATTTGTTATTTTCAACAGATAAGTTCCTTCCGGAAGATCGCTTATAGTAATTGAACTATTATTCCCCAGTACCTTCTGCCCTTGTGAAAACACTTCGATATTTTTTGAACCCGCATTTAAATCAGCAGCTGCAATTATTGAACCTGATCCTGCTGATTTAATATTGGTTTTAGTTTTTGCAATTCTCTTTACTGCTTTGTCCTTAATTGTTGTTTCTGAAATCGTCGAAATTAGTGGTTTTGAGCTATCATAAGACTCCAAAACCTGTTCATCTGTCAAAGCTATATTATAAATCTTTAAATCGTCTATATCAGCATTGATTCCTACCGCTGTATTGATTTCTCCTAATCTAAATATATTTCCGTTTGTAGAACGCTTTGAACCGCTTATATACTTCAACAATTCTCCATTTCTATACATTTTGGAAACAGTTCCATCAAATGTTATCGTGTATTGGTACCAAATTCCTTTTGCTAATGGAATCGAAACAATAACATCATTACTTGCTCCCCATCCTGCCAGACTTAAATCTGAGTTTGATGATGTTGTACCTTGCTGCAATAAGCCAAAATACTGTGCATTATAAGCCGAGCCGTAACCCCAAATATAATTTGCTGAAGCAATATCATTAAACTTAACCCATAGGCTTATTGTTCTTGCTGTATTGGCCTGTGGCAGATTATCTATTACTGCTTCTAATGCTTTATTATTTAATCTTTGAGCTTTTCCTGCATCTCCAGTTCTATCAGCAACAAAATCATTTGTTCCCATGAAAGAAATTGTATTAGAGGTATTATTTAAAGTTCCATTGAAATTAAACTCCTGAATTGGATTTTGAGCATCAACATTCAAATAACTTACAAACAGCAACGAGAGTAGTAATTTTTTCATGATAATAGATTTAAAGGGTTAAAACTAAGTGTGTTAATTTTACACCCGCTAATCTATGTTAATATGCTGTTCGTCGAAAATTTCTTCGTTAAGTAACCTAAAAAATCGTTAAAACAACCAAATTTGATGATTTTGACTTTAAATCAGATTGTTATACTTTAGGATTTTTTATTAAAATTATAATTTTATTTCAACCAAAAACATTATTTCCTACGTATTAATACTGTATTTCTAAAGAAATACTAATATTTAACATTTGCAAAAAACAAGATTTCTCCACAAAAGATACAATTTAGACAATAAAATAAATATGATTAATAAAAAAAACTCCATTCGGCAAGAATGGAGTTTTAAATATATTTAAGATAAATCTTATTTTACAAATTCAATTTTTTGAGCTTCTTCTTCATTAACACTATCAAAGAAACCTTGTTCATTCATCCAGTCGTCGCTGAATACTTTACTCATGTAGCGTGAACCATGATCAGGGAAAATCGCTATAATATTACTGTCTTTTGTAAACTCACCTTCTTCTGCATATTGTTTAATCGCCTGCATTACTGCTCCAGATGTATATCCAACAAATAAACCTTCTTTACGAGTGATTTCTCTTGCTGAGTGTGCACTTTCTTCATCGGTCACTTTCATGAATTTATCGATGATGTCGAAATCTGTAGCTGATGGAATTAAATTTTTACCTAAACCTTCTATACGGTATGGGTAAATTTCTTTGCTGTCAAACTCTCTTGTTTCATGATATTTTTTCAATACTGATCCAAAAGCATCAACACCTAAGATTCTAATATTCGGATTTTGCTCTTTTAAGAATTTTGCAGTTCCTGAAATTGTTCCTCCGGTTCCGCTGCAAGCAATAAGATGTGTAATTTTTCCTTTTGTTTGTTCCCAGATTTCAGGACCTGTAGTGTTGTAGTGAGCATCAATATTTAGCTGGTTGAAATATTGATTAATGTAAACTGAACCTTTTGTTTCCTCGTGTAAACGTTTTGCTACATTATAATAAGATCTTTCATCATCTGCAGAAACGTGGGCCGGACAGACATACACTTTTGCTCCTAAACTTCGCAGCATGTCAATTTTATCCTTAGATGATTTTGAACTTACAGCCAGAATACAATTATACCCTTTTATTATACTTACCATCGCTAAGCTGAAACCTGTATTACCAGATGTTGTCTCAATAATGGTATCGCCTGGTGATAATATTCCTTTTCTTTCGGCTTCTTCAATAATATATAACGCTATTCTATCTTTTGAGGAATGACCTGGATTAAAAGCTTCTACCTTTGCGTAGAAATTTCCTTCTAACTCTTCGGTGATTTTATTTAGTTTAATAAGTGGGGTGTTACCTATTAACTCTAAAACATTATTATAAGCGTTTATTTCTTCTTTCATAAAAAAATAGTTAATCGAAGGCATTTTTAAATAACCTTGATAGGTTGCAAATTTAACAAAAATTTTCTAATTAGCTTTTAATTTTTTCTAAATCTAATAAAAAACTAAATTCTTTTGCTAAGTCTTTTAAAGCCTCAAAACGTCCTGAAGCCCCGCCATGTCCGGCATCCATATTAGTATCTAAAAACAATTGATTATTATTTGTTTTTAAAATTCTCAATTTGGCCACCCATTTAGCTGGCTCCCAATATTGTACCTGCGAATCATGTAATCCTGTGGATACATACATATTAGGATAATTTTGCGCTTTTACATTATCGTAAGGTGAATACGACAACATATAATCATAATACTTTTTATTATTTGGGTTTCCCCATTCGTCATATTCTCCTGTTGTAAGCGGAATACTGTCATCCAGCATTGTTGTAATAACATCTACAAAAGGTACCTGAGCTATAACGCCGTTGTATAATTCTGGTGCTTCATTTACAATAACACCCATTAAAAGTCCTCCTGCAGATCCACCTTCAGCATAAAGATGTTCTGGCGAAGTATATTTCTCGTCTATTACAAATTTAGAGCAATCGATGAAATCTGTAAAGGTATTTTTCTTTTTTAACAGTTTTCCGTCTTCATACCATTGTCTCCCTAAGTCCTCTCCTCCTCTAATATGTGCGATTGCATAAACAAATCCGCGGTCTAACAAAGAAAGTCTTGTTGATGAGAAATATGTATCCATTGTAATTCCGTATGAACCGTAAGCATAAAGAAGTAACGGATTCTTACCGTTTTTCTGCAATCCTTTTCGGTAAATCATCGAAATTGGCACTTTTACGCCATCTCTGGCAGTTGCCCAAACACGTTCTTCTACGTAATTTTCTTTATCAAATTTTCCGCCTAAAACCTGCTGCTCTTTTAAGATCTCTTTGGTTTTAGTTTTCATATTAAAATCAATTACCGAAGAAGGTGTTGCCAGCGATTGATAACTGTAACGCAGAATATCGGTATCAAAATCAATATTTGTAGTAGTGAAAGCACTATAAGTTTCACTTCCAAATGGCAGATAATAATCTGGTTCTTCATTCCAGGGCATAATTCTGATATGGTTTAAACCATTAGAACGCTCTTCTACCACTAAATAGTTTTTAAAGATCTCAATATCTTCTAATAAAACATCTTCTCTATGCGGAATCACATCAACCCAATTTTTTTTGCCTGTTTTATTTTCAGGCGTTTTCATCAGCTTAAAATTGGTCGCTTTGTCTTTATTCGTTAAGATATAAAATGAATCTTCATAATGAGAGATGCTGTATTCTAAACCACGTACACGAGGCTGAAACACTTCAAACTCTCCATCTGGATTATCAGAATTCAGAATTCTATATTCAGTCGTTAAAGTACTTCCTGAACTAATTACAATATATTTTCTTGATTTTTCTTTGTTTACCGAAACATTAAAAGTATCGTCGGTTTCATTATAAACCAAAACGTCCGAAGCTGAATCTGTATTTAATTTATGTCTGAAAATTTTATCAGCTCTTAAAGTAACTTCGTCCTGTTTGGTATAAAAAATAGTGTTGTTATCATTGGCCCAAACAGATCCTCCTGTAGCATTTTCGATTTTATCTGCCAGAATTTCTCCTGTTTCGAGGTTTTTAATTTGAATTGTATAAATTCTTCTTCCTACAATATCGGTTCCAAAACTCGCAAATTTGTTATCCGGACTTATGCTTAAACCTCCTAATTTAAAATACGCGTGGCCTTTTGCTAATTCGTTGCAATTAAAAAGAATTTCTTCATCTGCCGAAAGACTTCCTTTTTTTCTGGCGAAAATAGGGTAATCCTGTCCCGTTTCAAATCGTGTAATGTAGAAATAACCGTTGTAGAAATAAGGAACAGACGAATCGTCTTCTTTAATTCTTCCTTTCATTTCCTCATATAAAGATTCTTGTAAACCTTTTGTATGAGCCGTCGATTTTTGGTAATATTCGTTTTCTTTATTCAGATAATCGATAACTTCTGGATTTTCTCTGTCATTCAGCCAAAAATAATTATCGATTCTTGTTTCTTTATGTTTCTTTAATGATTTTGGAATTTCTTTAGCCTTTGGAGCCAGTATATCGTTCTGCATTGATTTAATTAAGCATTAGGTTTTTAATTCGGAGACGCAAAAATACTACAATCACATATAGAACGAAATTAAATTTTTCATAAAATATTCTATTGTAATCATACAGCAATATACTAATTTTGTATGAAATAATATTAAAATCAACAAAAAATGGATTTAATGGGAATGATGGGTAAACTTAAAGAAACCCAGCAAAAAATTGAAGATACAAAGAAACGCCTTGATACTGTTTTAATTGACGAACAAAGCGCTGACGGATTATTAAAAATTACAGTTACTGCAAATAGAAAAGTAAAATCAATCTCTATCGATGATTCTCTTTTAGAAGATAAAGAACAATTAGAAGATTACTTAGTTGTAACTCTAAACAAAGCAATAGAAAAAGCAACAAGCGTAAACGAAAGAGAACTTGATGCTGTTGCCAGAATGGATATGCCTTCTATTCCTGGAATGGATAATCTTTTTAAATAAGCTTCTAAGCTGCTAAGGTTTTTGCTTTACAAAAAAAGACACACTAATTGTGTGTCTTTTTTTATCCAGTTGTTATGGCTCTTAGAAACTTAGAACCTTAGCAGCTTTATTTAAATCTTCGAAAGCGTATCAACTACATAAGTATGCATTACCTCTTTATAATCCAAATGCGTAACGATTCTAAGTTTATTATGACCTAAAGAGCTTATTAAAATATTTTTTTGTTTTAATTTTTCTATCAAAAGCTGGTCGCTGTAGCCTTCTGCCAATGAAAAAATCAAAATATTAGTTTCAACTGGTTCTACTGAAGCAACCCAGGATTTGGTGCTTAAAATTGCTCCAATTTCTTTTGCTCTGCGATGATCTTCGGCAAGACGTTCTATATTGTTTGCCAAAGCATATAATCCCGCTGCAGCCAAATAACCTACCTGACGCATTCCGCCACCTAATATCTTCCTGATTCTCAACGCCCTATGAATATCAGCTTTACTCCCAAGCAAAACAGAACCAATTGGAGCTCCTAATCCTTTAGATAAACAAACTGAAATAGTATCGAAAATAGCTCCAAATTCCTTTGGGTTTTGCCTTTTAGCAACCAATGCATTCCAAATTCTGGCACCGTCTAAGTGGAACTTTAAATTATTAGCGTCGCAAACTTTTTTAATATCTCTTAAATCCTGCAATTCATAACAAGCGCCGCCCCCTTTGTTTGTTGTATTTTCTACACAAACCAAACTCGTCAGCGGACTATGGTAAAATTCTGGATCGTTTATCGCTGCAGCAACCTGTTTCGCATTTATCATACCTCGGTCTCCATCTAACAAACAGCATGAAACACCGCTGTTAAAAGAAACTCCTCCTCCTTCATAATGAAAAACATGGGCATATTTATCAGCAATTAACTGCTCTCCCGGCTGTGTATGAAGTTTAATTGCAGTTTGATTTGCCATAGTTCCAGACGGAAAAAAAAGTCCAGCTTCCATACCAAAAAACTCGGCTACTCTTGTCTCTAATTCGATAACCGTAGGATCCTGCTTGTATACATCGTCGCCAACGTGAGCGTTAAACATATACTGAAGCATCTCATATGTAGGCTTAGTAATGGTATCGCTGATTAAATTTATTTCCATATAAAACTATATATTTTGGACTGCAAAATTACGTATAACTGTTTGTTAATAATCTCAAGTTTTAATAAATTTTAACTTAGAGATTACATAGAACCAAATTAACGTAATATTTATAAAAAACATATAAAACTAGCATTAATAATTCAAAAATTGATTTCTTATTTTTCTAAACAATTGTTTTTACTAAAAAATTAGTTTTCAAATATCTCCTTTTTTGCACCATAATTTATAGCTGTATTCTAAAAACTAAATCTTATTTTTGTACAACGAAATTAAGCATTGAGTTTTAAAATCTAAACCAATGTAATATCAACAAAAAACATCTAAAACAAGTTATTAATTTATGACAACAGCCGAACAAGTAAAAGGTATTGTGGAGCGCCTTGGTGCGTTGAGGAGGTATCTTTGACGTTGATGCCAAGCTAATCGAAATTGCAAACGAAGAAGAAAAAACTTTTGCTCCTGACTTTTGGAACAATCCTAAAGAAGCAGAAAACATTGTAAAAAATCTTCGAAACAAGAAAAAATGGATTGAAGATTATGATAAAGCCGTATCTCTAACAGATGAATTACAGCTTGCTTATGATTTTTATAAAGAAGGTGAACTTTCTACAGAAGAATTAGACGAACAGTACAATGTAACTCAGTCTCATATAGAAAACATCGAATTCAAAAACATGCTTTCTGACGAAGGTGACAGTTTAAGTGCAGTAGTTCAAATTACGGCCGGAGCCGGAGGAACAGAAAGTTGTGACTGGGCTGGAATGCTGATGCGTATGTACATGATGTGGGGAGAAAGTTATGGTTACAAAATAAAAGAACTTAACTTTCAGGAAGGTGATGTAGCAGGAATTAAAACGGTAACTTTAGAGTTCGAAGGCGATTATTCTTTTGGTTATTTAAAAGGCGAAAACGGAGTTCACCGTTTGGTTAGAATTTCTCCTTTTGACAGTAATGCTAAACGTCATACTTCGTTTGTGTCTGTATACGTTTATCCACTTGTTGATGACAGTATCGAAATCGACATTAATCCTGCCGATATCGAAATTACAACGTCACGATCAAGTGGTGCCGGAGGACAGAACGTAAATAAAGTTGAAACAAAAGTTCAATTAGTACATAAACCAACCGGAATCCAGATTCAGTGTTCTGAGACAAGATCACAGCAGGACAACAGACAGCGTGCTATGCAGATGCTTCGTTCTCAATTGTATGAAATTGAGTTAAAGAAACAACAGGCACAACGCGCCGATATTGAAGCCGGAAAAATGAAAATCGAATGGGGTTCGCAGATTCGTAACTACGTAATGCAGCCTTATAAATTAGTAAAAGACGTTCGTACAGGTTATGAAACCAGCGATGTCGACGGCGTTATGAATGGAAATATAGATGCATTCCTGAAAGCCTATTTAATGATGATGGGACAGAAGGAAGAAGAGTAAACAGTGTTCTGTTTTTTTTAGTATTCAGTCTCAGTTTGCAGTCACAGTAAACTTGAAACCTGAAACCTGAAACTTTAAAACAAAAAAATTATGATAAAATGGGCAGATGTAATTCATTTTACAAATAAAGGAAATCCAACTCCGGATAAAAGAGTAGAGAAAACAGAAGAAGAATGGAAACAGCTTTTAACTCCTGAAGAATATCAGGTAACACGTTTAAAAGGAACCGAAAGATCTTTCAGCTCTGAAATGTGCAGTTTATTTGATCCTGGAATTTACGAATGCAAATGCTGCGGAACTGTTCTTTTTGATGCGAGTGAAAAATTTGAATCAGGAACAGGCTGGCCTTCTTTTACACAGCCAATTAAAGAAAATGCAATTGGTTATCATGCAGACAAATCATACGGCATGATACGTGTTGAAGTTGTCTGTAATGTATGCAACGCGCATTTAGGACACGTATTTCCTGATGGACCTCCTCCAACAGGTTTACGATACTGCATAAATGCCATTTCACTATCAAAAATTAAAGAATAAATTCTACAAGCGATTCCTTCAAAAAAGTGAATCGCTTTATTTTTTAATCTTCACTGAACTAAACAATTAACAAAACAAATGTAAGTCGCTACTTATCAATTAAATTATTTATTTCCTACAGCATCAAAATTAAGACAATTAAGTCAAAAACACAGCTACAGCAATTCCAAACATTAAAAGACTTTCAGTAATTTAATAGTTAAAATGTTAATTTTGTAATATTTAGACTTCTATTTTAAATATTTATTAAGAAACATAAAAAATTTATTAGGTAATTAAAATCTAAT
Source organism: Flavobacterium sp. KACC 22758 (assembly GCF_028736135.1). Lineage (NCBI taxonomy): Bacteria > Pseudomonadati > Bacteroidota > Flavobacteriia > Flavobacteriales > Flavobacteriaceae > Flavobacterium > Flavobacterium sp. KACC 22758. The sequence continues at coordinate 1,815,705 of NZ_CP117878.1, read as the reverse complement.
TTGTTTTATTTGGCAAAAATTAACCCTAAGTCGATTAAAATTGTCAATGAGATCCTATTCAATTCAAGAAATTAATGAAGTAATTAATGGCGTAATTTACGGCACTACTTCGCAGAACATTACCGCAACTGAGCAATTAGAAAAAGCTACAACTTCAGAGATTTCTTTTATAGGAAATAAAAAATACGAAAAATACTGGTCGACATCAAATGCATCAATTGCAGTTGTAAACGAAGATATTTCGATTGAACCTGGTGAAAATCGTGCTTTTATTAAGGTTAAAAATGCAGATTTGGCGATGTCACAAATCCTTGCTCTTTTTGCCCCTCCTACACCAATATTCCATAACAATATACACAAAACTGCCACTATAGACGAAACAGCTGTAATTGGTGAAGGTGCTAAAATTGGTGCGGGATGTTATATTGGACCTAAAGTTGAAATTGGTGCTAATGCAACAATTTACCCAAACGTTACCATTCTAGACGAATGTACTATTGGAAAAAACACCATTATATGGTCAGGAAGCGTTGTACGTGAGCGTTGTCATATTGGAAGCGATTGTATTATTCACCCAAATGCTACAATTGGAGCCGATGGTTTTGGATTTCGTCCTTGCACTGAAAAAGGTTTAGTAAAAATTCCTCAAATTGGAAATGTAATTATTGGAAACGGAGTTGAAATTGGAGCCAATTCCTGCGTTGACCGTGGAAAATTCAGTTCGACCGTTTTAGGCGACGGCTGTAAAATCGACAATTTAGTACAGATTGGACATAACAGTAAATTAGGCCGATTCTGTATTATGGCAGGAAACAGCGGTTTAGCAGGTTCTGTAACTTTAGGAAACGGAGTTATCATTGGCGGAAGCGCTTCTATAAAAGACCATACCACAATTGGTGACGGAGCTGTAATTGGCGCCGGATCTGGTGTTACTGGAGACGTTCCTGCCGGAAAAACAATGCTGGGTTATCCGGCTGTAGAAGCTCGTGATGCATTAAAACAATGGGCAATGTTAAAACGAATGGTTTGCGCTCCTAAAAAATAATCTGTAATTCTAAATATTTTTAAACACATAGAAACATAAATTTTGTTTTCGCAAAAGGCATTTCATTTGCATTAACAAATATAGGTTATGTGTAAATGATATATCATTTTTTTAATCTTTATTAAGAAAACTAAAAACCTATGTTTCTATGTGTTTAAATTAATTACACACAATCGTTTACATAAAAAAACATCCGCTTCAACGGATGTTTTCTGTTTTTATAAGGCTTCACATTCGAAACCAATTACTTTCATTAAAAAAATTACCTTTTCAATACTATCATCTTTACATTCAAATCGCAGAATATTATCACAATCTTCAAGATCAAAATTCCATTTAGAATTGGGAAATAACCGATTCAGTTTTGGGGTAACTTTCTTTACTTTCGAAATACTGTCAACGTTTGTTTTGAATACAAAAATCATAAATTTTAATGGTTTTGAATTTTACTTAAAATCTTAGAATCGATGTAAAAAGTGCCAAACGGAATTACGCAGGCCAAAAGCACTTTCCAGGTTGTGTCCTTAAATTTCCAGTTCTGTTCTACTCCAACACTTAAAGTGTTAAAAACAAAAAGCAGAAATAAAGCGCCATGAATTGTTCCAACAGGTCTCGTTAAAAATGGCATTTCAAAAACATATTTCATTGGCATTGCAATAAAAAGCAGAATTAAAAGTGACGTTCCTTCAAGGAAACCAATAATTCGTAATCGTCCGGTATTTGTATTGAATAAATTTTTCATAATTATCTAAAATAAGGTCGGCTTGCAAGAGGAGAAAATGGCCACGGAATGGCAATAAAAATAATTATCAAAGCAATTGAAAACCACAAAAACATGGTTCTGAATTTTTGCTCATCAGAAAGTTTTCTTTTGGCTAAAGCCGAGCCAATTGTAATGAAAACTATCGCAGTTAACATTAAAAAGATATGAATAATTCCAAAGAATGAAGCATCCAGATTTAGAAAAGCATCTTTGTAATTTCTCCAGAAATATTTCACAATTGGACTCTGCATATAAACCAAAATTCCAAAAAGAAGCTGGATATGAGCAATTGTTGCTGTCCAGTGCCGTATGAGATTATCTTTTTTGGTAAAAGGAAGTTTTTGAGAATAACCTTTGTAAGCGATATACATAGAATATAATAAGCTTAACAATACGAGCCATCTTATAAAAGAATGGCCTGATAAAAGAGTTTGATACATTGTTTTTTGATTTAGACAATGCAAATATATTCAAAAAACATACTAATTAGTATGTTTTGAAAAATAATTTTATTTCAAACTATTCAAATACCTTTTAAGCTCTTGTAAATAAATAAGATATGCTGAATTATCATTTTGAAGTTTTCCAAAATTTCGTATTCCCCAATAGCCTGAAAGAATAAAAAAAGCTACTTGTTCGCCAATAACATCTTTACGAATCAATCCAGATTGTTTACCTTTTTCAATTGAATCTATAATCGTGGTTTTCCATAAATTGACTAATTCAGTCAAAGCTTCGCTAAACTTAGTATTCCAGGGCGTCATTTCCTGAGTAAGATTTCCAACCGGACAGCCATATTTTACCTGCAAAAATGGATCTTCTAATAACAGGTAAGAAATCATATTATAAAAATCTTCAATTGGATTTTGAGAAACTTCAGTTGGCTTTATAAAATGTTCCTGCATTGTCGGCTTTAAAATTTCTTCTATAATTGCAACTCCCATTTCATCTTTATTTTTAAAATGATAATAAAAAGCTCCTTTTGTAACTTGAGTTGTTGCAATAATTTCATCAACACTAGTGGTTTGATATCCTTTAGTGTATATCAATTCAAATGCTTTATGAAGAATAGTAAGTCGGGTATTGGCAGCTTTAGACATAAAAAAAATACTAATTGGTATGAAAAAGCAAATTAAAGAAAAATAATTGGTGTAATTGATTTAAACACATATAAACAGAAATATAAACTTTTTCTTAATTCACAAAGCAATCGGTTTATTTCAATTGATTTTGTAAATTAGCCAACACTATTTTGTAAAATCAATATTATATCATGGATTTAAACTTCAATAAAAACGAAGATCACAATAAACTCTTACTTTCAGAACTAAAACAAAAATTTGCCAAAGTAAAATTGGGCGGAGGCGAAAAACGAATTGAAAAATTACATGTCGAAGGAAAAATGACGGCTCGTGAACGTATCGATTATTTATTAGATGAAAATTCAAATAGTATTGAAATTGGCGGTTTTGCCGGAGAAGGAATGTACGCTGAACACGGCGGATGTCCGTCTGGAGGAGTTGTAATTAAAATAGGATACATAAAAGGAAAGCAATGCATTGTGGTTGCCAATGATGCGACAGTAAAAGCCGGAGCCTGGTTTCCAATAACAGGAAAAAAGAATCTTCGAGCGCAAGAAATTGCTATCGAAAACAGACTTCCAATTATTTATTTAGTAGACAGCGCCGGAGTTTACCTGCCTATGCAGGATGAAATTTTTCCTGACAAAGAACATTTTGGACGCATTTTTAGAAATAATGCTCAAATGAGCAGTATGGGAATTACACAAATCGCTGCCGTTATGGGAAGCTGTGTTGCCGGAGGTGCTTATCTGCCCATTATGAGCGATGAAGCTTTAATTGTAGATAAAACAGGAAGTATTTTCCTTGCCGGAAGTTATTTGGTTAAAGCAGCAATTGGAGAAACTATCGACAATGAAACTCTGGGCGGCGCAACAACACACTGCGAAATTTCTGGAGTTACAGACTATAAAGCTAAAGATGACAAAGATGCTTTAGATAAAATTAAAAATATCGTAGATAAAATTGGTGATTTTGATAAAGCCGGCTACAGCCGAATCAAAGCTGAAAAACCAGCTTTAGACCAAAATGACATTTACGGAATTTTACCAAAAGCCAGAACAGATCAATACGACATGATGGAAATCATAAAACGTTTGGTTGATAATTCAGAATTTGAAGCCTATAAAGAAGGTTACGGACAATCACTAATAACCGGTTATGCCAGAATAGACGGCTGGGCTGTTGGAATTGTGGCAAACCAGCGAAAAGTGGTAAAAACCAAAAAAGGAGAAATGCAGTTTGGAGGCGTAATTTATTCTGACAGTGCAGATAAAGCAACCCGATTTATTGCAAACTGCAATCAAAAGAAGATTCCGCTGGTATTTTTACAAGATGTTACCGGATTTATGGTAGGTTCAAAATCTGAACATGGCGGCATTATTAAAGATGGTGCTAAAATGGTAAACGCAGTAAGCAATTCTGTTGTACCAAAATTCACAGTAATTGTAGGTAATTCTTATGGCGCAGGAAATTATGCGATGTGCGGAAAAGCCTATGATCCAAGATTAATTTTCGCATGGCCAAGTGCAGAACTTGCTGTTATGGGAGGAACTCAGGCTGCTAAAGTTTTGGCGCAAATTGAAGCTTCTTCGCTTAAAGCCAAAGGCGAAGTTATTGATGAAGCCAAAGAAGCAGAATTATTCAATAAAATAAAAGCACGTTACGACGAGCAGACTTCTCCGTATTACGCAGCTTCAAGATTATGGACAGATGCTATTATCGATCCGCTTGATACCCGCAAATGGATCTCAATGGGAATCGAAGCAGCAAACCACGCTCCTATTCAAAAACCATTTAATTTGGGAGTTATTCAGGTTTAGCAGTTTGAAAATTTTGAAAAGCTGTTAAATAAATATCAAAAAACTTATTTTCAGATACTTAAATTAAATATATCATTAAAAATTAGTAACTTTATATGTAATTTTTAATCACGTAGTATCATGGAAAATGTTAAAAGCTTAAATAAGTGGGCGAATTCGCATACTTATTTACCAGTAGATTTGGTGCGTATTATATTGGGTGTTTTTTTATTTATGAAAGGAATTTCATTTGTAACAAACATTCAGTATTTACATGATTTAATTTCTCCTATAGATCAGTTTGGGGGCGGAATGTTTCTTTTGCATTATATTGCACCGGCCCACATGATTGGAGGCATAATGATTGTATTCGGGCTGCTTACCCGCTGGGCAATTGCAGCTCAATTACCTGTACTATTTGGTGCTGTTCTCGTTAATTTTATGGGACGCATGCACTCTGAAAGTTTAATTCTTGCCATAGTAGTTTTACTGCTTTGCATCTTCTTCTTATTTTACGGAGGAGGAAAACACTCAGCCGACTATTACTTTAAAATGCAGCAATAAATAATTTTATCCTCAGCTATTCTACAAATGTTGAGGATAAAATAATAAAGCTACTTTTAAGAAGTAATTAGCACTTAAAATTTCATTTATTGTGTTTTATGAACTAAATTCGCAGCCATGAATTGGATTCGTAAAACCATATTTTTTGTATCACTTTTGATCATAGGACTTTTTGCTGCTCAGGCAAATGAGTTTCCTGTGCAAAAAAATGAAAGTCAAAAAACGGATACTAATTTCTGCAAGGAAACAGCCGATTCATCAGCATTTATTCAGCCTCAGGGCAGTTATCAATTTGCTGCAAATATTAAAACAGATACAGCCGTTGTCATCAAATGGTTTGATGCGCTGTTAGTTGTTATACCGCCTCATAAAGCAGTTAAATCTGCATTTAACTTTACAAATCAGTTTACTACTCAGAGCAAAAAAATCATGTTATTGCTCTATGCCTTCCATTTTTTCTGGTAAATAAAACTTGAATTTTATTCTGAAGAGCAATTCTTCACAAATAAGTAAACCGTTTTCATCCTGAAAACTGTTTATGATTTCATTTATTTTTCACCAAAAACTTAAATCAAAAATGGAAACAAGTGTAACCATAATTGGTATTGTGATCGCAATCATAGTAGCCATTCCAATGTATTTTTCAGCACGCTCGAGCGCTGCAAACAAATCAAGAATATTAAACATCAAAAAGAAATTCAATCCAAATAATCCGGAGCAATTTGATTTGACTGAATCTCAAAGCAACAAAACACTTACGATCGATCAAAAAAACAGAAAATTCATTTTAATGAATTTCAATCCAAATCAACAGGAATCTACTTATGTAGATTTAAAAAGTGTTTCGTCTTGTAAATTAGTTTTAACTACAGAAGGCAGTTCAGATACAATCGTAAAAATCGATTTTGAATTTCAGGATAAAGAAACTTCTAGAAAAATAATAATTCCATTCTATGATTTTGATGATGACCGCATTAAACAAATAAGCGTGTATCAGGATCATATGTTTGCGAAAAAATGGCTTAAAATCATTCAGGATTCTATTTAATGTTAGTTATTTAATTCAGTAGAAAGAGGCTCTTTATGGGTCTCTTTTTTTTTGTTAATTAATATGATATTTGTCATTTTATACCCCAGTTTCGTGTAGTAATTTTGGTGAAAACTAAATCCGTCTTTATGAAAATTTCACTAACCCAAAAGTACAATGTACCAGGGCCAAGATACACCAGTTATCCTACCGTACCTTATTGGAATGAAGCTGCTTTTACGATAGAAGAATGGAAATCATCATTTCAAAGAGCGTTTTCTGAAAGCAATTCTCAAAACGGAATAAGTTTATACATTCATCTTCCATTTTGCGAAAGCATGTGCACCTTTTGCGGCTGCAACAAACGAATTACAAAAAATCATACTGTTGAAGAAAAATACATACAAGCCGTTTTAAAAGAATGGAGATTGTATTGCAATTTATTACCTGAAAGACCTCTTATAAAGGAAATTCATTTAGGAGGCGGAACACCTACTTTTTTTTCGGCACATAATTTAGAGCATTTGATAAATGGTATTTTCAGCTTTGCAAATAAAGCCGAAAATCATGAGTTTAGCTTTGAGGGACATCCTAATAACACTACCTACGATCAATTAAAAAGATTATATGATTTAGGCTTTCGCCGGGTTAGTTTTGGAGTTCAGGATTATTCTGAAAAGGTACAAAAAGCAATCAACCGAATTCAGCCTTTTCACAATGTGGCCAAAGTAACTTTTTGGGCCAAAGAAATTGGTTACACTTCTATAGGACACGATATTATATTTGGGCTTCCTTTTCAAACGGTTGAAGATGTAATTGATACAGTCGAAAAAACCAATTCTGTAAAACCAGACAGACTGGCATTTTACAGCTACGCTCACGTGCCCTGGATAAAAGGAAATGGACAACGCGGTTTTAATGAAGAAAACCTCCCAAAAGATGCCGAAAAAAGAAAACTTTACGAAACAGGTAAACTATTACTTTCTACAAATGGGTATCATGAAATTGGCATGGATCATTTTGCTTTAAAATCTGATAGTTTATATCAGTCAGCGCAAAACAAAACAATGCATCGAAATTTTATGGGTTACAGTGCTTCAAAAACACAGCTTATGATTGGTTTAGGAGTTTCTTCAATTAGCGACAGCTGGTATGGTTTTGCTCAAAATACTAAAAACCTGGAAGATTACTATCAAATTTTAGAATGGAACCAGCTTCCGGTTGTAAAAGGCCATATTTTAAATAATGAAGATCTTATCATCAGAAAACATATTTTAAACTTAACCTGTGAGCTTGAAACATCCTGGAGCAATGATTCTTTATATTTTAAAGAACTGCCTGAAGTTTTATTATCTCTAAAAGAAATAGAAAACGATCAATTGATTTTAATTGAAGAGAATAAAATAAAAATTACTGAAGCCGGAAGACCTTTTGTTCGTAATATCTGTATGGCTTTTGATTTACATTTAAAAAGAAAGTCACCGGAAACCAATTTGTTTTCGATGACGGTTTAATGACAATTAGGAGTTCCCTGAACAAACAAACTCATATTTGAAGGAGATAAATAGGGAATTCCTAAACCTAAACCCCTCAGAATAAACAAAATTCCAATAATTACTGCAACATAAGGAATTGCTTTTTGAATCTTATTTCTAAATGGTAATTTTAAAAGTGATTTTACATAAACCACAATTGTCATTAAAGGAATAGTTCCTAATCCGTACAGAAACATATACAAAACACCAAAGCCGGCACTCTGCATGGCAATTGCCCCAAATAAAGCAACATAAACCATTCCGCAAGGCAAAAATCCATTAAGTAAACCAATCGTAAAAAGAGATTTATAACTTTTCTTTTTAAACTGGCTTCCTAAACTTGATTTTATGTTTGAGATAATTTTATAAACGGGTTTTGAAAAGTTGTATCTGGCAAATATTTTTTCTGGTATCAAAGCAATTAAAATCATTGCTATACCAATAAAAATAGACATTCGCTGCTGCATTCCTGCCAGGAAAAACCCCCTGCCCAATATTCCGAAAATTAAACCAATTGCAGCATATGCTGTTAATCTTCCTAAGTGATAAGTAATAATCTGCGTTACTTTTTTAGCTTCATTTTGATGATCAACAGGAAGCATCATAGCAATTGGCCCGCACATTCCAACACAATGCAGACTGCTGATAAGGCCTAATATAAAAGCTGAAAACAACATTTTATTTGTTTTTTATAATTAATTCAGACAAATATGTAGCCCCTGCGAGACATTTTCCGTTGGGACTGCATTACTTTAGGCTAAAAGACGAATCAATTTACGTAGATAACTTCTTTTGTTAAGTATTTTTTACCTTCATACTGCCATTCCATATTAACATCCCAGCGTCCTTTAATTAATTTTTTGTGCGGAATAACTATAGAAGAATTGGTTAAGGCAATTTGTGTATCAAAATCAAATTTTTTATTTGAAGGTCTGTACAATAAAATGTTACCTTTTATTTTCTCACTTTCAAAAGTGGCAGGAAAAGTAACTTTTACTCCTTCTTCTTCAAATTTAATTGAAGGTTTATGCTGTAAATCATGCGCATTCTGAATTCGGGCCATTTCTTCCTGAAAATGCGTATCATGTTTGTAATATTCTTCTACAACCAAATCATTGTCATATTTACTATTTGATTGTACTTCAAAAACAAAATATAAAATAAAGGTCATAAACAATGCAAATGCAATGACAATTCCTGTTCCCCAATTAATTTTCATGATGGTATATATTTTAATTAAAACTTCGTGGTCCTAAGAAATTTGTTTTGGTAGTTTCTAGAAGTTCTCTGCCGTTGTACACACCAATTTTTACATTAGTTTTGTCACTTTCCAGCAGTACTTCATCAATTTCTATAAACAATGTTCCTTGAGAAATTCCTTCTTTTGGTACTTTAAAATGCTGTTTTCCAACATTTCTAATTTCACCTTTTTGATCGATTAATTCAAAATGAATATCGTTGTAGTCTTTCATTGTCTTGTTGACAATTTTATAAGTGTAAACGTTGCTTATTTTTTCTCCTTTATGTTGAAAAAGCTGTCCTGGCAAACGTAAAACAACTGCTTGAAGATCAGTTCTTAAAAACAACATTCCAACAAAAATACTCAATAATATAAATAAAACTGCACTGTAGCCTTTCATTCTGGCAGTGAACTTAAAAGGTTCTTTTTTAACGATTTCATCTTCTGATGCATAACGTATAAGTCCTTTTGGCAGTCCTACACTTTCCATAATATGATCGCATTCGTCGATACAAGCTGTACAGTTTGTACATTCTAACTGGGTTCCGTTTCTAATGTCAATTCCCATTGGGCAGACATGAACACATTGAAGACAATCGATACAATCTCCTTTTCCGGTTAAAGCTCTGTCTTCTTTTTTATTAAACTTTGCTCTTCCTTCTTCTTTTTCTCCTCTAACAAAATCATACGCTACATTTATTGATTTATTATCTAAAAGAACGCCTTGCAATCTTCCATAAGGACAGGCAATGATACAAACCTGCTCACGAAACCATACAAAAACAAAGTAGAAAACTCCGGTAAAAATTAAAAGTGCAATAAAATTGCTTGCCTGCTGAATCGGGCCTTTTTCAATCATTAGCAGTAAAGCATCACTTCCTACCAAATAAGCTAAAAAGACATTTGCAATAGCGAAAGAAATTATAAAGAAAATCGTCCATTTAATCAATCTCTTTCTGATTTTTTCGGCATTCCATTCCTGTCTTGCCAAACGTGATTGTGAACCGCGGTCGCCGTCAATCCAATATTCTATCCGGCGAAAAACCATTTCAAGAAAGATGGTCTGCGGACAAATCCAGCCGCAAAATATTCGGCCAAAAACAACAGTAAATAAGATTATAAATACAACGCCTACCAGCATTGAAATTACGAAGAGGTAAAAATCTTGCGGCCAAAAAGGAAATCCGAAGATATTAAAACGACGTTCAATGATATTGAACATCATAAACTGGTTTCCGTTTACTTTTATAAACGGATTTATGACTAAAATTGCCAGTAAAACGTAACTGACTATTTTACGGTAATCATAAAATTTACCAGACGGTTTTTTCGGAAAAATATATTTCCTTTTACCACCTTCATCTATTGTTCCAATGGTATCTCTAAAAGCTTCGTCTGGTAAATTTGACATGGTATTCTATTTTATTTTTTAACTTCTGTGGTATCTTTTTTTGGTGCAGCTGAGGTTGCATCGTTGATTGGTGCACTTTCGTCTACCCAAACTTCACCTTCTGCTTCTTTTGGATCTTTAGGATTACTTCCTTGTAAAGACAAAATATAACTCGCAACTTTTTGAATTTCTTTTGGTTTCAAAGTTCCTTTCCAGGCAATCATTCCTTTTCCGTCACGGCCTCCGTTTGTAATTGTATGGAACAGATTTTTAATTCCTCCTCCTAAAATCCAACGGTTGTCTGTTAAGTTTGGACCAATCTGCCCTCCTGCATCTGCTCTGTGGCAGGCTGCACAATTGTTTGTAAAGATTTCTTTTCCTGCCGCAAGGCTTGCTTCGTCTGTAAGTAAAACAACTGTTTTTTCATCCATTAGATCAGGCGCTGTTTTCAGGTATTCTTCAACATCAATTTTTGCCTGAGCCATTTCTTTCTTAAGCTCCATTTCCTGATCATCAGCTCCTAATACATCGTAACGAACTACGTAGATTACCCCAAAAATGATACAGATGTAGAATAAATACACCCACCAAGGCGGTAAATTGTTGTCTAGCTCTTTAATGCCGTCATAATCATGATCCATTAATAAGTCAGCTTCTTTAGACATTGGTTCTGTCTTAGTAAGCTTGTGCATTAATTCTTTGAACCAGGTACTTTCTTTTAAGCTTAAACTATTTTCGTATTCTAATTTTGCTTTTTCTTCCGGCGACATTAATTGATACATCACTCTGTTTACAGCACTAAGCGTAACTTCGATTGCAATCAAAATGAATAAGAAAACAAATAAAAAGACAGATACCATTGGATATTTGATAAAAGCGGGCTTATCGCCTGAATCTATAAAATATTCCATCAAAGCAAATACGATGAAGAAAATCAACGGTACTCTAACATATACTGGGAAAAACTTTTTCATTTTTATCTATCTTTTGAGATTATAACTTGTCCTTCTTCTAAAGGTATATTACTCATTTCCTGAATTTTATCTTTTCTATAAGAAAACACCCAAATGCCTAATCCTACGAAAAAGAAGAAGAAAATCAAGAGGGAAAGTATCGGGTAAATTTCTACACCCGATATCGTTTCCATATTGTGTTTTATTTGTTCAAACATAATGCTGTTATTTAGTTTCTTTTACTTTAATATCAGTACCAAGTCTTTGTATATAAGCAATCAAAGCGACAATTTCTCTTTCATTCATCGGAATGAATTTTTCTCCTTTTGCAGCTGCTTTTTTCTTGCTGTCTTCATAACTTTTCACAAAGTCAGGATCACTTTCTAAGCTTTTCTCAATCTTAACTGCCTGTTCTCTTAATGTTCTTTGTGCATTTTCAACATCTTGTGCTGAATAAGGAACTCCAAGTGAAATCATAGCATTCATTTTCTTTTGTGTCAATGAAATATCAAGCGGTTTGTTATCAAATAACCATTTATATCCTGGCATAATAGATCCTGCCGATGTACTTTGAGGATTCCACATGTGGTTAAAGTGCCAGTTATCATTATACTTACCACCTACTCTTAATAAATCTGGTCCTGTACGTTTTGATCCCCATAAGAATGGATGGTCATAAACAAACTCTCCTGCTTTTGACTGAACTCCGTAACGTTCAACTTCACTTCTAAACGGACGAACTGACTGAGAGTGACATCCTACACATCCTTCTCTGATATATAAATCACGTCCTTCAAGTTCTAACGGTGTATATGGTTTCACACTCGAAATAGTTGGAATATTTGATTTTACCATAATGGTTGGTACAATTTGTATAATACCTCCAATTAAAATGGCAATCGTAGCCAGAATAGTTAACTGAATTGGTTTTCTTTCTAACCATGAGTGGAATTTTTCTCCGCTCAATCTGTTACTGCTTATTTTTTGTAAAGCCGGAGCCTGAGCTAATTCGTCTTCAACTGGCTCACCAGCTCTAACTGTCATGATGATATTATAAACTAATGTCAGCATTCCAATTAAGTACAAACTGCCTCCAATAGCTCTCATCCAATACATTGGCATAATCGCCGTAACTGTTTCAAGGAAGTTCCCGTAAGTTAAAGTTCCGTCTGGATTAAATTGTTTCCACATCGAAGCTTGTTGGAATCCGGCAACATATAAAGGAATTGTATACACAATAATACCCAGAGTACCTATCCAGAAATGGAAATTTGCCAGTTTCTTAGAGAACAAAGTTGTTTTTGTCATTCTTGGAATCAACCAGTAAATAATTGCAAATGACATAAATCCGTTCCAAGCTAAAGCTCCTACGTGTACGTGAGCTACGATCCAGTCAGTGTAATGCGCAATAGCATTTACATTTTTAAGAGATAACATTGGTCCTTCAAAAGTCGCCATTCCGTAACCTGTAATCGCTACTACGAAGAATTTCAAAACCGGTTCTTCTCGAACTTTATCCCACGCACCTCTTAATGTTAAAAGACCGTTGATCATACCTCCCCAAGATGGAGCGATAAGCATTACTGAAAACGCAACTCCTAAATTTTGAGCCCAGTTTGGTAAAGCTGAATATAATAAGTGGTGAGGCCCTGCCCAGATATAGATAAAAATTAAAGACCAGAAGTGAATAATTGATAATCTGTAAGAGTAAATAGGACGGTTTGCAATTTTAGGAACAAAGTAATACATCAATCCTAAAAATGGTGTTGTTAAGAAAAACGCAACTGCATTGTGTCCGTACCACCATTGTACTAAAGCATCCTGAACACCTGCGTAAACTGAATAACTTTTTAATGCTGAAACCGGAATTTCGATGTTGTTAAAAATATGCAGTACAGCAACCGTAACAAACGTAGCAAGGTAAAACCAAATTGCTACATACAGGTGGCGTTCTCTTCTTCGAAGCATTGTACCTATCATATTAATTCCCATTACCACCCAAATTAACGCTATAGCAATATCAATAGGCCATTCAAGCTCTGCATACTCTTTTGAAGAAGTATATCCTAATGGTAATGTAATTGCGGCAGCAACAATAATTAACTGCCATCCCCAAAAGTGCAGATTACTTAAAAAGTCACTGAACATTCTGGCTTTCAGCAATCTTTGCATTGAGTAATACATACCTGCAAAGAAAGCATTCCCAACAAAGGCAAAAATAACAGCATTAGTGTGCAAAGGTCTTAAACGACCGTAACTAAGCCATGAGATCCCGTCTGTGATATTGGGAAAAAGGTACATAACCGCTAAGGTCAGTCCCACTAACATACCCACGACTCCAAAAAGAATGGTGGCGTAAATGAATTTTTTTACAATTTTGTTGTCGTAATAAAACTGTTCCATTTCCATAATTTATACTTGTTTTTCTTCGATTGGTTGATTATTATTTTGAGAAGTAATTTTGGTCTCGTCGTCAAAAAGAATTCTGACTGAGGGCGTATAATCGTCATCGTACTGACCGGATTTTACAGCAATAATGAAAGCAATAAAGAAACAAACTGCCACGAAAATACTTACTGAAATTAAAAGATAAATAACACTCATACCGTAAATTTATGTTAACAAAATTACTAGGTGATTGGCGTTTAAAATATGATAATTATCATAATCGGAGAAGAATACTAAAATTAGATAAAATATTCTTTGTATTATTTATAATTATTTTAAATTACTGTTACTGAAATAGTTAGACATAATAGTTACAAAACTCACAATGGTAATTGTACTCAACGGCATTATGATTGCGGCAACAAGCGGATTTAGATTTCCGGTGACTGCAAATGCCAAGCCTACTACATTATAAAGCAGCGATAAAGTAAAACTCATTTTAATTATTAAAATTGACTTATGAGACAATTTTAAAAAGTAGTTCAGCTTCGAAAATACACCTGCATCTAATATCGCATCGCAGGCCGGAGAAAACACATTTACATTCTCAGAAACTGAAATACCAACGTTACTTTGCGCCAAAGCTCCGGCATCGTTTAGACCATCACCAACCATCATAACGTTTTTTCCTTGCAATTGAAGTTCTTTGATAAATTCTAATTTTTGTTCTGGTTTTTGATTAAAAACCAATTCTGTATTGTTTGGCAGGATTTCTTCAAGAGTATTTCTTTCTCCATCATTATCCCCAGAAAGGACTTTTATGTTGTACTCTTTGCTGAGTGTTGCAAATAATTTTTCTAAACCTTCACGATATTGATTTTGGAAAACGAATTTTCCCAGATAAAGATTATCTATTTTGATATGAAGCGCTGTTTTTTCTATTTCAGATACCTCTGCAACAGGACTTTCCACAAATGATGAAGACCCTATTTTTATTTCCTTACCTTCTACGACTGCCAGAATACCTTTTCCAGTAATTTCCTGGAAATCATCAATTTTAATTCGTTTGTTTTCGGGCAAAAAGTCATACAACATTCTGCTTAACGGATGATTAGATCCTCGGAGAACATTTTTAATGAACAAATAATTATCGTCGTAAATATTTGTTCCTTCGTATATAATATTCGACTTTTTATTGGTTGTAATCGTTCCTGTTTTATCAAAAACGATGGTATCAACTTTAGCCAATTGCTCTATAACCAAAGCATTTTTTAGATAAATTTTTTGTTTTCCCATTATTCTGAGAATGTTTCCAAAAGTAAACGGAGCTGTTAAAGCCAATGCACAAGGGCATGCTACGATTAAAACTGCCGTAAAAACATTAAAAGCTGTATTGGCATCAATAAATATCCAATAACCAAATCCTGCAAATGCAATTAATAATAAAATTGGCGTAAAATAACGGCTTATTGCATCTGTAATTGTTTTATGCTTTTGCTGTACTTTTTTCTGAAAAACTTCATTGCTCCATAACTGTGTTAAGTAGCTTTGAGAAACAGAATGTAAAACTTCCATTTCTATCACTTTACCAATTTGTTTTCCACCGGCAAAAACTTTGTCTCCTGATTTTTTTGTAATTGGAACCGCTTCTCCTGTTACGAAACTATAATCAATCTCAGCTTTTTCACTAATTAAAATACCATCAACAGGAATTAACTCCTGATTTCTAATTAAGAGTCTGTTTCCTTTTAAAACATCGTAAATTGGCACACTTTCTTCAGATGCATCTGAATTAATTCGGGTAACAGCAATAGGAAAATAGGATTTAAAGTCTCTTTCGAAACTTAAAAAGCTATAGGTTTTAATTTGAAACATTTTCCCAAGCAGCATAAAGAAAACTAAACTGGCAAGGCTGTCAAAAAATCCCGGTCCGTGGTCCATTAGCATATCATAAGTACTTCGTATAAACATTACGATGATTCCTAATGCAATTGGAATATCAATGTTAAGCATACCGCTTTTGATACTTTTATAGGCCGAAACGTAATAACCACTTGCTGAATAAAAGAAGCTTGGCAGAGCCAAAACAAAAATCAACAGTCTAAAAAACGGTTTGTAGCTATCTAACCAAAATTCTTTCATTTCGAAATATTCCGGAAAAGAAAGCAGCATAATATTTCCGAAGCAGAAAAAAGCAACACCAAGTTTATAAGTTAAACTCCTGTCTACTTTTGTTTTTCCTGTTTCGTAGTTTTCTAAACTTATATAAGGTTCGTAACCAATTGAACTCAATAAATAGGCAATTTCTTTTAGCGATACGGTTTCTGAATTAAAAGTGATTCTAACTCTTTTTTCCGGAAAATTAACCTGAGAACTGCTTACACCTGAATTTAATCTGTTTAAATTTTCCAGAATCCAGATACATGAACTACAGTGAATGTGAGGGATATTTAAAGAAACTATTGAAGTATTTGATTCCTGAAACTCTAAAACTTTGGCAAGAATAGATTCGTTGTCTAAAAAATCATATTTGCCTTTAATATCCTGCGGAGTTGCGCCAGGAGACTTTTCGAAATCATAATAACAGGTTAAATCATTTAGACTAAAAATTTCGTAAACTGTTTTACAGCCTGTACAACAAAACGTTTTTTCATCAAAATTGATCTCTTCATCTTTAGGAATTTCAAGCCCGCAATGAAAACAACTCTGCTCACTCATAATTTGTTTTTTTAATTCGACAAATATTCCAAAAAAGCAGTAATTATAACTATGATATTTATCATGTTACAATGAATTCAAAATTCTAATTTAGCAAATTAAAACGCTCAAACAGCGATAATCACTTTTTTATGTATTTTTTAGACAATAAAATTACCAAGAAAGCCCAATATTGGTTAATTTTGCATCAAACTTTTTAATTGCTATGAGTAAATGTGACCAATGTATCGTTAGACAGCTTTCTTCATTAAAGGCTCTCAATAAAGATGAGGTTGTAAAACTTGCCAGCAGTAAAACGACTTACACTATTAAAAAAGGTGAGGCTATTTTTGAAGAAGGTGAAGTTACCAACGGCGTTTTTTGTATTAAGGACGGAGTTGGAAAACTGTCTAAATTAAGTGCCAACGGAAAAGACCAGATTGTAAAACTTGTAAAATCTGGTGAACTTTTAGGTCAGCGTTCTATGATTAGCAATGAACCAGCCAATTTATCTGCAAAAGCAATTGCTGATATGGAAGTTTGTTTTATTCCGAAATCTGAAATTATTCATTTCTTTAACAACAATAATCAATTTTCTTTGAACCTGATGCAGTCTGTATGCGAAGATTTGAAGGAATCTGACAATGACAAAATCGCTTTAGTTCAAAAAACAGTAAAACAACGTCTGGCTGAAACTTTACTGCAGCTTCATGATGATTTTGGTGAAAATCCAGACAAAACCCTTAAAGTACAGCTTACCAGAGAAGAACTTGCCGGAATAATTGGTACTGCAACTGAAAGTTGTATTCGATTACTATCTGATTTCAACAAATTGGAATTGATTGAATTAGTGGGTAAAAAAATTATGCTTAAAAATGTAAAAGCCTTAAAAAAACTGGCTGAATAGTTTTATTGCTTTTTCGCTTCATTCCAAAAAACATCCATTTCGGCCAAAGTCATATCCATTAAAGGTTTTCCTAATTCTGAAGCTTTGCTTTCTAAATATTGAAAACGCTTAATGAATTTTTTATTGGTGCGTTCTAAAGCATCTTCCGGATTGACATTTAAAAATCGGGCATAATTAATCATCGAGAATAAAACATCTCCAAATTCGGCTTCAATTTTATCCTGATCTCCAGCCTGAACTTCAACTTGTAATTCTTCCAGCTCTTCCTGAACTTTATCCCAAACCTGATGCGGTTCTTCCCAGTCAAAACCAACGCCTTTTACTTTATCCTGAATTCGGCTTGCTTTTACTAATGCGGGTAAACTTCTCGGAACACCTTCTAAAACTGATTTTTTACCTTCTTTCAATTTTAGTTTTTCCCAGTTTTGTTTTACTTCTTCTTCGTCTTTTACAACAGTATCGCTGTAAATATGCGGATGACGATGAATTAATTTATCGCAGATTTCATTGCATACATCGGCAATATCAAAATCATTGGTTTCTGAACCTATTTTTGCATAAAACACAATATGCAATAACAAATCGCCAAGTTCTTTTTTTACTTCGTTTAAATCATTATCCAAAATAGCATCGCCCAATTCATAGGTCTCTTCAATAGTTAAATGCCTTAGTGTCTGCAAAGTCTGTTTTTTATCCCACGGACACTGCTCACGAAGTTCATCCATTATAATTAATAATCTTTCGAAGGCTTTTAATTGAAGTTCTCTGCTCATTTTGAAGTATTTTTGATATTGTAACCGAATATGTAAAAGTAAAAAATCCTGCTAAGAAAACATCTTAACAGGATTAATATATTTGAATGCAGTAAACTGTTATTCTTCTTTTTTAGCTTTTGCTTTTTTAGCAGCTGGCGCTTTTTTTGGTTTTTCTTCAGCAGCAGGAGCTTCTTCCGGAGTTTCAGCAGCAGCCGGAGCTAAATCTGTTACTAAACCTTTAGCCTGAAGTGTATTATACCAGTTTAATACTTTTTTAATATCTGAAGGATAAACTCTTTCTTCATCATATTCTGGCAAAATTTCTTTGAAGTAAGCACTTAAAGTTGCATTATCTTCTTTATGAGAAATAGCCTGACCTTTGTTTTCTTTTACT
This sequence comes from Flavobacterium sp. KACC 22758, assembly GCF_028736135.1. Lineage (NCBI taxonomy): Bacteria > Pseudomonadati > Bacteroidota > Flavobacteriia > Flavobacteriales > Flavobacteriaceae > Flavobacterium > Flavobacterium sp. KACC 22758. Next base: position 1,797,166 of record NZ_CP117878.1, on the reverse strand, counting down.
GCAATTTTTTGCATTACTTCAGTCAATGGTTTTTCACCTTCGTATGTATAAATTGAAATTTCAGATAATAAACTTACGTTACTTTTTAAGTTTACTGTGATTTTTTTTCCATCTAATAATGATTCTGCCACAAAACCTGTACGAGTCTGCACTTTCAATACATATAAACCTGGTTTCCCAGAAATGGCTAAAATTTTGTCTAAATTCATGTTTATTAAAATTAGTATTAAGAATTTCTAGTATTTTTTTGATGTTCTTTTTTTAGAACATTATCTGCCTTTTTTAGCGGCTGCAAATTTCATTCTGTATTCCTGAAACGTTTTGCCTTCTGTGATATTTTTCAATTTCTTTTGAATCAAACGCTTTTTCAAAGAAGATATTTTATCTGTAAATAAAACTCCTTCGATGTGGTCGTATTCGTGTTGAATTACTCTTGCAATTAAACCGTCAAAAACTTCTGTTTTCATTACAAAATCTTCTTCGCAGTATTCAATTGTAACCGTTGGTTTTCTGTAAACATCTTCACGAACATCCGGAATGCTCAAACATCCTTCGTTAAAACTCCACTCCTCACCTTCTTCTTTAACAATTTTAGCATTGATAAAAGTTCTTTTAAAACCTTTTAAATCCTTTTGTTCATCTGCCGGCAAATCCTCGTCATCACTAAAAGGTGTTGTATCGATAACAAATATACGTATTGGCAAACCTACCTGCGGTGCAGCAAGTCCAACTCCGTAAGCATTATACATGGTTTCATACATGTTTGCTATTGTTTCTTTTAAGTTAGGATAATCTGGCGTAATTGCCGTACCTACTTTTCTTAAAACAGGATCACCATATCCTACAATTGGTAAAATCATTTGTTTTTATTTAATGTTTTTCTAACGAAAACCTTAAAAACCGGTTCTCATAATTCAGCTGGCAAAAATAGTAAAAAATAGTCAACCAATAGTTGTAAACGCACATTATAACATATTTTTTATATGCTTTGGAAAACTCAGCTATAATTATGCCAAAATATTTCGTACAATTCTTAACTTTGCTAGTAAACCTCATTATATGTTTGACCGCATCTCAAAATTTACAAACAGTACTTCTTTTTTAAACGCTTCAAAAGTAACAATTGCTTCCGTTGTGCCCGTTTTAATTTTGAATTTTTTAGGCCATTTTGAAATAGGTTTTACTATTGCGCTGGGTGCTTTTTATACTTATCCCAGTGATATCCCCAGTTCTTTAAGCCACAAAATTAAAGGATTAATCGTTGCATCGTTTATCGTATCGGGTGTAAATTTATTAGTAAATCTTGCTTATCCTTTTCCGTTTTTATTTTATCCATTTTTAGGATTTTTATTGTTTTTATGTTCGATGATTTCGGTTTACGGACAGCGTGCCACACTGGTTTCATTTTCTGCCTTATTATCTATTTCATTATCATTTGGACATTTGCACGAAGGCTGGGAAGCTTTTCAATATTCTGGGTTTATTTTTATTGGAGGAATTTTATATCTGATAGTTTCACTTGTTTTTCATTTTGTACAGCCTTATAAATATGTAGAATTGCAAATTGCAGAAGGTATAAAACTAACGGCAAAATATTTAAAATTAAGAGGGGATTTATGGAGTCCGGAAGCGAATCGCGAAAAAATAATTGAAAAACAGCTTGCCATACAAGTCGATTTGAATTTGATTCATGAAGATTTGCGCAAAATGCTTATCGGAAATCAAAATGCATCTGGAACAACAAGCCAAAACCGAAAAATGCTTTTGGTTTTTATTACTTTGGTTGAAATTCAGGAACTCGCATTGTATACTTCATTCGATCATAGTAAACTTCATGAAAAATTTGCTAAACATCCTGAAGTTCTTCGTACGTATCAAAATGTAGCTTACAAACTGGCATCAACACTTAAAAAGCTTTCTAAAAATGTACATCATATTGCGGTTTATGTTGACAAAGACGATCTTAAAAATGAATTAGATGCTTTAGAATTTGCCATTTTTGATTATGAGAAAACATTAGGAAAAGAAGAAGCTGCAGAAGGCGTTTTAATGCTGACCAATATGCTGAAATATGCCAAAAATCAGGTTGGAAAAATTAAAATTATTCAGCGTGCTTTATCACTGGCAATGCAGTCTTATAAATTGAAAGATAAAGATAAGGAGTTAGAAAAATTCTTAACACCTCAATACTATCCTTTAAGAACACTTACTGAAAATTTAAGTTATTCTTCGTCTATTTTCAGGCATTCTCTGCGATTAACCATTACGATTTTAATTGGTTTATTTATTGGAGAAATGCTGGATCTTCAAAACGTTTATTGGATTTTACTGACCATTGTAGTAATTATGAGACCTGGTTACGGATTAACCAAAGAACGATCTTATAATCGTATGTTTGGAACCATTCTAGGCGGATTATTAGCTTTTGGAATTGTGTCTATAATTCAAAATCATGTTGCATTAAGTATTTTTTCAATTGTATGCATGCTTTTAGGTATTTCTTTTACTCAAATTAACTATAAAATAAGTGCAACATTTGTAACTATGTATGTTGTATTTATCTATGGTATTTTAACTCCAAATGTTGTAGAAGTTATTCAGTTTAGAATTTTAGATACGCTTACCGGAGCGACTTTGGCATTTATTGCTAATCAATTTTTATGGCCGGCATGGGAATTTATAAACACGCCTATTCATATCGAAAATGCAATCAGGGCAAATCGAAATTACCTTAAAGAAATTGCTGATTTTTATAATAAAAAAGGTGAAATTCCAACTTCATACCGATTAGCGAGAAAAAATGCTTTTGTTGAAATTGGAAACTTAATGACTTCTTTTCAGCGTATGATGCAGGAACCAAAATCAAAGCAAAAAACAATGCCTTTGGTAAATAAGCTGGTAGTTTTAAACCATTCGCTTTTGTCTGCATTGGCCTCTTTATCAACTTATATTCAGTCGCATCAAACAACGTCGGCTTCAGATTCATTCAATTATATTATAAAAACCATTTTATCTAATTTAGATAACTCTATTTCTATTTTAAGAAATGAAACTATAATTACAGATACTTTTTTTGACAAAGAAGATGTGACTTTACAGTTTGAGGAACTAAAACGCAAAAATTTCACTCGTCTGGCAACAGATGATGAATTGGATAAAGAAACTCGTCAGGCTAAAATGCAGGAAGCATCGATGGTTATTGAGCAGTTAATCTGGATGAGTAATCTTGCCGAGAAAATTTTAAAAATAACAAAAGAATTAAAAGCCGTAAAGAACGATTAAAGCTTTTAATTCTTTTGTTTTGTTTGTTTTTATTTGATATTTTGTTTTACAAAATCAGTTGTTACAACAGCTGCAAATTCATCATTTAAACTTGCCAAAGCAGTTTCATGAATTAGTTCTGCCGAAAAATTCTGTCCATCGACTCCTTTTTTATTAAAGGTTGCTGTTGCATCTGAAACGACAAAAGTATCGAAGCCAAAATTTCCTGCCATTCTTGTTGTTGTCGACACACAGTGATCTGTTGTTAAACCTACAATTACCAATGTCGTGATTTTAGCATTATCTAATTGTTCTTTTAAATTTGTACCTATAAAAGCACTGTTGACATTCTTTTTAATAACAATTTCACCTTCATTTGGTTTTACCACATCTTTAAACTCATTTCCTGCATTATTTTCGTTTAGCAAAGAATTTGGATTTGAAGAACAATGCTGAATATGAAAAACTGGCAGATTATTTTGTCTCCACAGATTTAAAATTTCAGCAGCGTTTTCTTCTGCATTTACATTATTTCTTTGTCCTCCCCAATAATCAATATCATCAAATCCTTTTTGAATATCAATTAAAATTAATGCCGGATTGTTTGTTTTTGAAAGTGCCATATTCTTTTTGGTTAAAATTAAAAAAGGACTCAGTTATTTACAAACTAAGTCCTTGGGTTTTATTTACATTTCGAAATTTTAATTATTTAATTTTTAAAACTTCAGCCGTATGTTTTCTCATTTCTGCTAAAAGCTCTGGTTTGTCGTTCAGAGTTTTACCGTAAGAAGGAATCATTTCTTTCATTTTAGCTTCCCACTCAGGAGTTTTAATCTGATTGGCAAAACATCTGCTGATTAAGTCAACCATAATAGCTACTGCAGTTGATGCTCCCGGAGAAGCTCCTAATAAAACTGCCAGAGTTCCGTCGTGTGTATTGATTACTTCTGTACCAAATTCTAAAACACCGCCGCCATCTTTTCCTTTTTTAATAACCTGAACACGCTGACCTGCTTTTTCTAATTTCCAGTCTTTAGAGCGTGCAGTAGGCAAATATTCACGAAGTGCTTTCATTCTGTCTTTTGGAGACTGACGAACCTGCTCGATTAAATATTTCGTTAATGGAATATTATGGAATCCCGCAGAAAGCATTGGGATTAAATTGTTTGCTTTTATAGATAGAGGTAAATCTAAATATGAACCATTTTTTAAGAAACGTGTTGAGAATCCGGCGAAAGGGCCAAAAAGAAGTGCTTTTTCACCATCAATTACACGTGTATCAATATGAGGAACAGACATTGGAGGTGCTCCAACACTAGCTTTACCATAAACTTTTGCCTGATGTTTTGCAATAACTTCCGGGTTTGTACATTTCAGCCATTGTCCGCTAACCGGGAAACCGCCGTAGCCGTGACCTTCCGGAACATCTGCTTTCTCTAATAATGGCAATGAACCGCCGCCAGCACCAATAAATACAAATTTTGTATATGCTTTGCGTTTTTGTCCTGTTGACAAATCTGTAATTTTAATTCTCCATGATTTATCCTCACGCTGTTTTAACTTTTTAACTTCGTGATTAAAATATAAAGTAACGCCGTCTAACTTTTCAAGATAATTAAACATGCTTCTTGTTAAGGCTCCAAAATTAACATCGGTACCTATTTCCATGTGAGTCGCAGCTAATTTTTCATCTGCTTCTCTTCCTTCCATTACAAGAGGCATCCATTCTTTTAACTGATTAAAATCAGTACTGAATGTCATATCTGCAAAAATTGGGTTACTTTGAAGTGCTTCGAATCTTTTTCTTAAGTATTCTACATTTTTGTCTCCCCATACAAAACTCATGTGAGGAACACTTTTTATAAAATTTTCCGGAGATGGAACTTTATTCTGCTGTACTAAATACGACCAAAACTGGCGTGAAATTTCAAATGATTCAGCAATACTGATTGCTTTTTTAGGGTCAATACTTCCATCAGCCTTTTCTGGAGTATAATTTAATTCACAAAAAGCTGAGTGTCCGGTTCCTGCATTATTCCAGGCATCCGAGCTTTCGGCAGCCGCCACATCTAATCTTTCGTAAATTTCAATTTTTATATCCGGCTGCAGCTCTTTTAAAATTAATCCAAGAGTTGCACTCATAATTCCAGCTCCAATAAGCACTACTTCACTATTGGAACGTATTGTATTGTCAGGCATAACAGTATTTTGTTTTTAAAGTGCAAAGGTACTTCTTTCAATCGCAAAAAAAAACTAATTTTTACATGATAAAAGTTAGGAAACTATAATTTTTTCTAAAAAAGAAAAATTAATCAGAAATACACTTAAAAACGTTTAGAAGAAAGATAATCCTGAAGCATAATTGTTGCCGAAATTTCGTCGATTAAACCTTTGTTTTGGCGTTGTTTTTTGCTGAGTCCGCTGTCGAGCATAGTTTGAAATGCCATTTTTGAAGTAAAACGTTCATCGACACGAATTACTTTCATGTCAGGAAAAATATTTGAAAAGTGAGTTACAAAACCATTAATAACAGATGCACTTTCAGATGGCTGGCCGTTCATTTGTTTGGGTTCGCCAATTAAAACGGCTTCGACTTTTTCTTTGGTAAAATAATCTTTGAGAAAATCGATTAAAGTGTGAGTTGGAATCGTAGTTAAACCAGATGCTATTATCTGCATTTCATCTGTAACTGCTATTCCAGTACGTTTTTGTCCGTAATCTATAGAGAGTATTCTTGGCATTGTATTTTTTTAGCAGGTTTACCTTAAAATAATTTATTGTGTTTTAGAAAACCAATAATATAAACGATTTCTAATTCCGATTCAATTCTAATAATTGCAGTGTAACCTTTAAAAACATAGTCTCGATACTTTTCCTCATCAAAATAAATGGATTTTTTAAAGTAAAAAGGGTTTACCAAATCTTTTTTAATATTCTTAAGCAAATCTTTTTTAAATTTTCTCGCAGCAATTGGTTTATCTTTAGCTATATATTTTATTTGTTCTTTTAGTTGCAACATAAAATCCTCAGTAAAGCTAACTTTCATATTTAGAAATAGTTTTTTCTAAGATTTCATCTAATTCCTCAAACGTGTAAAGCTTTGCTGTACCATTATCAATTTTAGCCGCTGCAGCCTCTAATTTTCTTTTATTTTTAATAAAATTAGGATCAACAAAATTACTCTCCTCAACTATTTTCAATTCATCAGAAGAAAATGAACTTAATAATTTCAATATCTTCTCCTTAATTTCTGGCTGAAATTCTAATCTAATTGCTTCCATAATACTTTATTTTACAATACAAATATAAAGCTTTTTGAATTGATGTTTTTACAATTTAACTTACTTCAAAAAGTCCATTAATTTAATCTCTTAATTATTTAACCCAAAAGGTCCGCCTTGAGCGAACTCAAAACGGACCCGAACCTAAATATTTAAAAACTAAAACTTTATTCTATCTATTAAATAATCTGCTGAAAAAACCTTTGTGTTCTTCAGTATCTTGTTCTTCTTCATAATGAGCAAATTTTGCTTGTGCTTTTTCGTGCTCAAAAATTAACTCTTTAATATATTCTACATAAGTTCTCTTTTTTTCTTCTAAGAAACCTATTAGATATTTTTCACTAAACTCTACACCGCTTGCAGCTTCAATTTGAAGCAGTTTTTTATACAATGGTTCAATATGCATTGTAACAACTTCTTGCGGAACGGCTTGTCTTCTTCCAAAGTAGTTTACAATAACTCCATTTTCGTCTCTGGCGATATCAAAGTCAGTTATAACCCAATAGTATCTTCCAGATTTAGCTAAGTTTTTTACTATTGCATGAAAGTTTTTTCCGTTTTTAAGATTTTCCCACAGGACTTTAAAAATAACTTTTGGCATATCCGGATGACGAATAATGTTATGCGGCTGTCCCATTAACTCGTAATCTTCGTAACCACAAACGTCAACAAAAACTTCATTAGCATATTCAATAATACCAAAAGCGTTTGTTTTGCTCATAATTACCTGCGTTTTATCCCAAGTAACTTCTTTATCAATAACTGTAACTGGTGTTCGAAGTTGATTTTCTTGATTCATGTCTCGTAAATTTAATATGTTTTTGGATTGGATTTTTTAATTCTGGTTTGTAAGAATTAATTACACAAAAGTAGATAGAAGAAAAAGTGCAAAATCTGACTTTTGTCATATTTTGATATAAAAAAAACTTTTAGTGGATGTTTTTTAAATTTATTTCACATAAAGACCGTTATAAAAATTTATCAAATTAAAAACAAAATGTTATACCTGTAACACTTTCGATCTCGTTTACTTTTTTGCTTTTCTTTAAATACTTTATCTTTGCCAAAAATTTAAACTATGAATTCTTTACAGACTATAATTGAACAAGCTTGGGAAAACAGAGCTTTATTACAAGAAACAGCTACAACTGATGCTATTAGAGAAGTTATCGAATTGGTTGATGCAGGAAAATTACGTGTTGCCGAACCAGTTGGTGATAAATGGCAGGTAAACGAATGGGTTAAGAAAGCGGTTGTAATGTATTTCCCAATTCAAAAAATGGAAACATGGGAATCTGGTATTTTTGAATACCACGATAAAATGCTCCTTAAAAGAAATTATGCTGAGAAAGGAATTCGTGTAGTACCAAATGCTGTTGCACGTTACGGAGCTTATATTTCCAGCGGTGTTATTTTAATGCCTAGTTATGTCAACATTGGTGCTTATGTTGATGAGGGAACTATGGTTGATACATGGGCAACTGTTGGAAGCTGTGCACAAATTGGTAAAAATGTACACTTAAGTGGTGGTGTTGGAATTGGCGGTGTTTTAGAGCCATTACAAGCTGCTCCGGTAATTATTGAAGACGGCGCTTTTATTGGTTCTCGTTGTATTGTTGTAGAAGGTGTTCACGTTGGTAAAGAGGCCGTTCTTGGTGCAAATGTATGTTTGACCGCTTCTACAAAAATTATTGACGTTACGGGTGACGAACCAGTTGAAATGAAAGGTTTTGTTCCTGCACGTTCTGTTGTAATTCCAGGAAGTTACACTAAGAAATTTGCTGCTGGTGAATTCCAAGTTCCATGTGCTTTAATCATTGGAACTCGTAAACCGTCTACAGATTTAAAAACTTCATTAAATAATGCACTTCGTGAATACGATGTTGCAGTATAGATTTTAAAAATCAATAAAAAATCCAAATTTCCATTGAAATTTGGATTTTTTTTATTTATTATTTTTCTGAAGTTTCAAAAGCTTGGCATATTTCATATAAGAGAAAAAAGCCTGAATCATTGAAAATGTCAGACCATCCAATCCGTTTAAAAAACCTTTTTTAAAGAAATAGCATCTTATAAAAGATACAGTTCCGTTTAATACAGGTTTAAAACTATTGATTTTTTTTCCCTGATCATAAAGCTGCTGGGCATTCCAGGTAGTGTATAAATTTTTCTTAGCGATAAATTGATCAAAATTTTCCCAAGCGTAATGATTTATATGAACATTTAAATGGGTCTTACTGCTTCCGCAAACTTTTTGATGAACTCTCTCATTTGATGGAGAAGCTGTTTTTTTATTAAAAAAACGTGCTGTTTTATCAGGATACCAGCCTGCAAAATTTATTTTTTTACCCCCCAGATAATTATACAATCTAAAAGTATAAACATCAAAATCTTGATTTTCATGTTTTCCTGATAATATGAATTTTTCGGCATCTTCAGCCAAAATTTCATCTGCATCCAGATTTAAAATCCAGTCGTTTTTACAATATTGAAGTCCATGAATTCGCTGTGGTCCATCGCCTAAAAACTTCTGCGGGATAACTTTAGCTCCTTTTTCTTCTGCTATTTTTACTGTATTATCTGCACTCAATGAATCTATAATAATTACTTCATCACAAATTCTAAAAAGTGCATCTATACATTTACCTATATTTTTTTCCTCATTATAGGTTATTACCAATCCGCTGATTTTCATGTATTATTTAAAATAATTTAAGTTTTCCAATCTTTAATTTTAATCTAAATTTAAACATACTGTCCTCTCCTTTAATGTCAATTCTTTTTACTAAATAATTATTTTTAAAAGGAAATTTATTTACTCTGTTTCCAATTCTCAAACCATATTTTATGCCATTATCGCGCATAATTTTTTCAAAAACAGCAAATTGAGCCTCTTTTTTAGCGTAATTACCAAAAGGATATGCTAAAACTGGTTTTATATCTAATTGATTCTTTTTTATAAAATCATTTGACTTAATGAAATCAGCTTCTAATTCTTCTTTTGATAATGAACTGTATCTTTTATGCTCAAAAGAATGATACCCTAATTCAATAAGATTACTGTTTAATCCTTTTAATTGGTCAACACTCATTATTTTTTCTTTTCCTTCAATCCAATAATCAAAATTACCAACAAAAGAAAATGGTATAAAAAAAGAAGCTTTTAATTGGTATTTCTCAAGCAAAGGCACCGCATACAAAAGCTGGCATTCTGTAACATCATCAAAAGTGATGATAATACTTTTTGAAGGCAGCTCTTTTAAATTCTCTAAATCTTTAAAGTGAAATGCTGTATAATTATTATCATGCAGAAACTTTAATTGAGATTCCAGCTTAGAAATAGAAATACTTAAATTCAAAGATTTAGCTTCATCCACAACAACATTGTGGTACATTAAAATGGGTAACTTTGACATGTACTTTTTTGTGCAAATCTATATATTTATAGAATTGATTAACAAAAAAAAGGAAAAATTAAACAAAAAATAATATTTCACATATTTCAAGCCTATTATTGTAAGAATTACGAATCATTTTCTTAATTCACTTAGAAATGCATAATTGAGCAATATATAAGAATATAAATACAATTAATACAACCAAAAGACTTTGTTGTTTATAAGATGGTTTTAATAGATCACTCAGCAGGTTTAGAGCACTATTATTTAAAAAAAAAGCTGAAATTTTATTTCAGCTTTTTTTGAAGTTTTAAAAGTTTAGCATATTTCATATAAGAGAAAAAGCTTTGGATCATTGCGATTGACAATCCCTCGATGCCATTAAAGACTCCTTTTTTGAAAAAGTAACAGCGTATAAAAGATACTGTACCATGAATTACAGGTTTTAAAGCATTAATTCTTCTCCCCTGATCAAATAATTGCTGTGCATGCCAGCCAGAGTATTGATTTTTTTTAGAAATAATCTGATCTAAAGAATCCCAGCCATAGTGCAAAATATGCACGGCAACTTTCTTTTCATTTTGAGTAATTATTTTCTGATGCACTTTAGAATCAGACGGATGAGCGGTTTTCTTATTGAAAAAACGAACTTTATGATCTGGATACCAGCCTGAAAAATCAATTAGTTTATCTGCTAAAAAGTTTTTCACTCTAAAACTAAAAGCATCATAATTACCTTCCAAATATTTTCCATTAAGGATAAACTGCTCTGCGTCTTTATCCAAAAACTCATCGGCATCAAGATTTAAAATCCAATCATTTTTGCAATAAGGCAAACCATGTGTTCGTTGTGGGCCATCTCCTAAAAAAGCCTGCTCAATAACTATTGCACCCTTTTCTTTTGCAATTTCAACTGTACGATCCTTGCTGAAAGAATCTACAATAATAACTTCATTGCATACTTTCAATAAAGCATCAATACATTTTCCAATGTTCTTTTCTTCGTTGAACGTAATGACGAGACCGCTAATTTTCATTCTAAATTTTAATTTGATTTTTACAAAAATAACACATTTTATTTTAATTCATTTTTAATACCTGGAATGGTTGCACACTTCATAAAATAGTTTGTAATTTAGCCTTCAAATTGAATTGAAAAAAATGAGGATATTAGTTATTCAACAAAAAAGGATTGGAGACGTACTAACGAGTACAATAATTTGTAACAACTTAAAGACTAAGTTTCCAGATTCGGTAATCGACTATATGTGTTATCCAAATTCTATAGATGTACTAAAAGAAAATCCAAACATTGACAACATAATTCCGTTGTCAAACGAAGTTAGAAAATCTATTCCTTCTCTTTTTAAATTCATTTTTCAAATTCGCAGAAAAAAATACGATGCGGTAATTGATGTGTATTCAAAATTAGAAACAAACCTGATTACCTTATTTTCTGGGGCAAAATATAAAGTTTCGTACCATAAATGGTATACTAAAATATTCTACAATTATACATACGAACGTTTTGATGCCGTAGAATCTGAGCATGGTTTAGCAATTGAAAACCGATTATTACTTCTAAAACCCTTTATTTCAGAAAAAATTACAAATGTTAAACCTAAAATATTTTTAAAAGACTCTGAGATTAACGAAGCTAAACAACTTTTAAAAAGTTATAACATAGACAGCGAAAAACCGCTTATTATGTTTGGTATTTTAGGAAGCGAAGTTTATAAAACCTATCCTCTTGAAGGAATGGCAAAAATTATAGATTTTACAGTAGCAAAAACTAATGCAACCATAATTTTTAATTACGTTCCATATCAAAAAGATCTGGCATTAGAAGTATATAACTATTGCAGTGAAGAGACAAAAAAACATATTGTTTTCGATTTGTACTGTACAGAACTTCGTCCGTTTTTGGCTTTACTTTCACAATGCGAAATGTTAATTGGAAATGAAGGCGGTGCCGTAAATATGGCCAAAGCGCTTGAAATTCCAACTTTTTCAATCTTTACACCTTCTGTTAGAAAAGAAACATGGCAGATATTCGAAAATGAAGCAAAAAACTTCTCTATTCATTTAAAAGACTTAAAACCAGAAATATACAAACAGCATACTGAGCAATATATTAAAGAACATACTTTTGAATATTATGCTGAATATCCTCTGTCTTTAATACTGGAAAAATTAGAAGCTTATTTTCGAGAGTATAAAAATTGAGAAAAGTATAAGCATCGGATGAATACTATTGAAAAACAAAAGCTGTCGGTTTTAATTATAACTTTTAATGAAGAACGATACATAAAATCACTGCTCGAAGATGTTGATTTTGCAGATGAAATCATCGTTGTTGATTCTTACAGTACCGATTCTACAATAAAAATAGTGCAATCTTTTCCAAATGTTACTTTAATTGAAAAGAAATTTGTTGACTATACTTCTCAAAGAAATTTTGCAATAGATCAGGTAAAAAACGATTGGATATTATTTATTGATGCCGATGAACGTTTAACTCCAGAACTGAAAACTGAAATTATTTCGACAATACACAATAAAGATGCTGTAAGTGCTTATCTTGTTTACAGAATTTTTATGTTTAAAAACAGTAAATTACGTTTTAGCGGCTGGCAGACTGATAAGATTTTCAGGCTTTTTAATAAAATTTACTGCAGGTACACCGAAGACAGGATGGTACACGAAAAACTTATCGTAAACGGAAAAATCGGTGTCTTAAAAAATAAAATCATTCACTTTTCTTATACTTCATATCAGGAATATAAAGTAAAAATGTATAAGTACGGAATTTTAAAGGCGAATGAAAAAATAAAAAAAGGACAAAAACCAGTTCGAATATTACTGATTTTCCATCCTCTTTATACTTTTTTGTATCAATATTTAATAAGACTTGGTTTTTTAGACGGCATAAATGGAATTACAATATGTTATTTAAATGCTTACAGCATTTATGTCCGTTATAAAGAGTTTTTCCGTCTTACTTCTTCCAAAATTTAAGCTTCTTTTTTAGGCGTTTCTTTCTATAAAACTGCTCCTGAAAATCGGCTGTATATTTCCACAAAGTTTCAAAAATCTTTTCCTCAGATTCTTTTTTATACAGTTTTGAATATTCATTACTCATAACTGCAACCATTTCTTTTAAAGGAGTTAAACGGCATAAGTTTTTCATTCGCTTTTCAAAAGTCATCGATTCATGAAATTCCATTCTGTTTAAATCAACAAGAAAAAAATCATAAGTGCCTTCGTTATTCTTTTTAATCAGGGTATTCCCTGGAGAATGGTCTAAAAATTCAATTCCTTTTTCGTGTAGTCCAAAACTAAATCTGGTAAACTGTCTTAATATATTTTCATTATCTGGATAATTTGGAATTTCTACCAGTTCTCTATATGTCAAATCAGCATTTAAATGCTCACTTACATAATAGCTGTCTTTTAATCCGAGAATATTAAAATTTTCAAGAAATGCAATTGGTTCTGGCGTTCCAATTCCTTTTTCTAATAAAATAGTCGCATATTCAAATGAACGTCTTGCTTTTGATTTTCTAAAATATCGATAAGCAATCTTGTTAATTAAATTGGGAATTTTAAATGACTTTATATTGATTTTTTTTTCGTTAAAATCAAATAATTTTATCTTATTACGATCTCCATTTCCAAAAAGTTCACCTGTAGAACTGAACATTTTGATTGTATTAAGTATCGACTCAGTGCTATTTTCGAAAATTGGATTTACTTTAAAATTCATCAGCTTTTTTTTATAAACAACAAAAATACGTATACGATCTAAGACTTCAAATTATTATTGTATTTTCGTAAAAAAAAGAAAAAAAATGCCACCTAAGATTTTTCTGGAAACACATAATATAAGCAATCGGGCAGCTGGCTTAGGAACTTTCAATTATGAACTGGTAAAAGGTTTATCTGCTTTAGATTTTAAAGATTATGAATTAATTTTAAACACTCCTGAGCCTGATATTCTAAAAGAGGAATTTAAAGCTAAATTTAAATATCATAAATACAGTAGCTTATCAAGACATCCGTTATTTAGAGTTCGTAAAAAACACGATTTATGGCACTCTGTAAATCAAAATACTAAAGTCGAACCTTTTTCTTGTAATAAATATCTATTAACTATTCATGATGTTCATTTTATTGAAGAAGTTTCTCCAGATCCTAATCATAGACTGAATCGATTATTTAGGGCTAAACTTGAAAAATCAACTGCCATAACTTATATTTCAGAGTTTGCAAAGTCTGAAACTCATAAAAATTTTAATGTGCCAGATGTTCCAGAATATGTAATTCATAATGGAAACCCGATTTCTACAGTATTAGATACATCTAAATATGTTACAAATATTCCGGTTGACAAGCCATTTTTCTATGCTATTGGAGATTTTCTTGAAAGAAAAAATTATCAGTCAATTGTTAATATGATGATACATGTAAAAGACTTCAATTTAATTATTTCCGGAAATAATGATAAAAAATACGGCGACAAAATAAAGCAGTTAATTGCTGATAACGGATTAACAAAGCGAGTTTTTTTGACCGGAAAAGTAAGTGAAGAAGGCAAACAGTTTTTTATGAAAAATTGTACTGCATTTCTTTTCCCTTCAATTAGAGAAGGTTTTGGACTTCCGCCAATTGAAGCAATGAGTTTTGGAAAACCTACTTTTTTATCAAATAAAACATCTCTGCCTGAAATTGGAGGTAACGCATCAATTTACTGGGATAATTTTGATCCTGAATACATGACAAATGTTTTAATTGAAGGTCTGCATGATTATGAAACAAATAAAGCTGAAAAAGAAGCAATGATAAAAAAACGAGCAGCCGACTTTGATTGGAAAAGAACAGCTGCTGATTATTTTGATGTTTATACAAAAATTTTATCCTAAATTACTAAACAATATTTCTCTCTATTTTATGTTTAAAAAATAAAATAATAATATTTATTTATCACTAACTTAAATTTAAATTAAATCGTTAAAATTTTCTTAATTTTACCCTAACAGAATTAACATACATTATGCGTATTACCCTTGTAAGTCTTGATAATTGGGGATTCAATAACTATATAGCTACTGCTTTAAAAGAAAGCGGACATAATGTGCAGCACTTAAATTTTGACGAGTACGAATATAAGTATCAGAATTCCCTTTATAGAATTTATAATTTTTTTCTAAAAACCTTTTTTAAAAGAAATTTGAAAACAATCCACTATGGAAAAAAAATAATTGAAAATATAAATAAACTAAACGAAATTCAAGATGTCATACTTGTTATTAAAGGTGATTTTATTGACCCTAAAAGTATTGTTGAATTAAAAAAATATAGTAAAAAAACGATTGCTTATTTTAACGACAACACACAAAGATGTCCTAAGATAACAAGAGTACTTCCATTTTTTGATGAAGTATATTCATTTGAAAAAGAAGACTGTCAAAAATATAATTTAAAATTTGCTACAAACTGGATTTATAATTCTCCTTCTACAGATCCAAACAAAAATTACAAATACAAGGTTTTTAACATTATTTCAAAAGACAAGAGACTTAAAACACTCTCTAAAATTGCTAATAATCTTGAGGCAAAAAATATTAGCCATAAAATAATTGTTCATAATAAAAAACATATAGAAAAAAACTCTTCTATTGAATTTATTACAGAATATGTTTCCTTATCAGAAATTAATGATTATATAAACAATTCGCAGGTATTATTAGATATCAACCGAAAAGGACAAACCGGCTTAACATTCAGGGTC
Organism: Flavobacterium sp. KACC 22758; assembly: GCF_028736135.1. Taxonomy (NCBI): domain Bacteria; kingdom Pseudomonadati; phylum Bacteroidota; class Flavobacteriia; order Flavobacteriales; family Flavobacteriaceae; genus Flavobacterium; species Flavobacterium sp. KACC 22758. The sequence goes on along the minus strand of NZ_CP117878.1, from coordinate 1,781,435 downwards.
TTTGAAAGCATTGGATTACATAAAAAATTAATCACAACTAATAAAGATATTGTAAATTATGATTTTTACAATCCAAATAATATTCTAGTAATAGACGAAAAAAATCCAGAAATACCTGTTACTTTTTTCGACAAAGAATACGAAAAAATACCTGAAGAAATTTTCAAAAAATACACCATTCAAGGCTGGATAGAACACGTAGTTTTTAACAGCCAAAAAATTAATTAATAAAAATGTCTAAAAACATATACATTATCTGTCCGCCAAAAAAAGCAACCGGAGGACCAGAAGCTTTACATCAATTGGGTTACATCTTAAATACTCTTGGATATAATGCTAAAATGCTATATTCAAAATATAAAAAAGATCCTGTTCATCCATTTTACAAAAATTACAATGTACCTTATGTAATGAATGTAAAGGACAGCTCTGAAAACATTATTATAATTCCAGAATCAATGACTAATTTAATTGCTAAATATCCTTTGGCAGAAAAAAAAGTATGGTGGCTGAGTCTTGATTTTTATGAAGTTTTAATGAACAGCCGTGAAAAGAAAAAAAACTGGCTGAGAAAATTAATTGTTCCTTACAAACACACTGAATATCGTTTTGAACCTAATAAGACCGTTACACATTGGTATCAGTCACAACGAACTAAAGAGTTCTTAATGACTAAAAAGCTGGATAACGAAATAGCCTATTTATGCGATTATGTAACAGAATTATTTTTTGAAAATTTTCCGGATTCATTTACGAAAGAAAACATAATAACATACAACCCTAAAAAAGGACTTGAGAAAATTGAAAAATACATGCAGCTTCTTCCTCAATATCAATGGGTTCCATTAACAGGAATGACAAGAGAAGAAATGCGTGACACTTTAAGAAGAGCTAAACTTCATATTGATTTTGGTTATTTTCCAGGAAGGGATAAAATTCCAAGAGAAGCTTTAGTTTCTGGCGTTTGTCTTTTAACAGGACGTGATGGAACTTCTGCTTTTAAAGAGGATCTTGGAATTCCTGAACAATATAAACTACATGAAAATGAAATGCAAGATGATAAAATAATAAAACTTATTAATCATCTTATGGATAATTATGAAACTGTTTCACTTGAATTTGCTGATTTCAGATCATTTGTCGTGAATGAAAAAAACAATATGATCGAAAATGTGAAGAAGCTTTTTTCTTAGAAACAAATCCAGCAGCAATCAAATTACCCGCAAAATTCATTTTTAAAGCATTAAAAAGATATTTATGAAAATCTGTTTAATTAGTTTCGATTCAACTTATTTTGATCACAATATTATTCTTGAATTAAAAAGAAAAAATATTGATGCTCATCATATTGACGCTTCAAAATTCAGATATAAATACAAATCAGTTTTTGAAAAAATAAGCAATTCAATAAAAAAAAATCTTTTTAATGCTAATATAAAACAAGAAGCCTTAGAACATTATGTACTAACTGAGGTTAAAAAATTAGGACATCAGGACATTATCATGTTTATTCGTCCAGACAGAGTGAGTAAAAAAACGCATTTAGAAATAAAAAAGCAAAGCAATAAATACATCACATACATCTACGACAGTTGTCGACGTTTTCCAATTGACCATCTGCTGGATGGAATATTTGATGAAATTTATTCTTTCGATTTAATTGATGTAAAAAAATACAATTTCAACTTTATTTCAAATTATATCTATCTTGATAAAAGACATTTAGATTCAAAAATAAATGAGAATGTTTTTATCGTAATATCAATTGACGAGCGCTTTGATTTTCTAAATAGACTTGCAGAGTATTTTACAAATCATGCTGTCAAATTTAAATTTATAGCAGTCGGTAAAAAAACTCCTAACAATATGAATAAAAATATTATTCATTTAGAAAAAACACTTTTACCGCAAGATATACAAGAAGATTTAGAAAACTCAAAAATATTTTTGGATCTAATAAGACATGGCCATAACGGATTAAGTTTCAGAATATTTGAAGCTTTAGCTATGCAGAGAAAAATAATAACAACAAATCAGTCTATAAGCCAATATGACTTTTATAATCCAAATAATATTTTGATTCTTGATGAAAACGAACCTATAAACATAAATCCTGATTTCTTCAATACACCTTATGAACCATTGAGCGATGAAACATATAATAAATATACTATCGAAAATTGGGTAAAAACAGTTTTTAAAATATAGGATTTACTTAACCAAACTCAGTATTTTTTGTTCAATTGCAGAAGTTGAAAAAGGTTCTATTACATTTTTCGAGTTCAAACTTACCTTTTCCCACACTTCTCTATTTTGATAAAGAAGTATAATATTATCAACTATTTCCTGAGTTGAATTACCAACCATAACATCCTTACATTCTCCAAAATCAAATCCTTCTGCACCAACATCTGTTGTAACTAACGGAAGACCAAACTCCAGACTCTGCCCTATTTTACCTTTAATTCCTGCACCGTATCGAAGAGGTGCTGCAAAAATTTTAGACTCTAAAAAATAAGGGGAAACATTTTCAGCATAGCCTAAAACTTTAAAATTTTCAGAATTCAAACTAACAATAGATTCCGGCGGATTACTGCCAATTATAGAAATAGAAATTTCTGGGTATGATTTCCATAATAAAGGCATAATTTCTTCTGCCAGATAATTTACAGCGTCAACATTTGGTTTATGATCAAAGCCGCCAATAAATAATAAACCTTTTCGTTTCTCAAAAGGAACCGAATTTTCATTTTCAATAAATTGATGAATATTGCTAATGCTTATTATTTTAGAATCTTCTTTATAATGTTCCTGAAGAGTTTGTTTTTCAACATCTGAAATTACAATAACTTTATCTGCTTTTTTACAATTTTCTATTTCCAATTGCAAATACTCATTAGCAGTTTTCATGATTTCAGAATTACCCAAAAGTTCTGACTCTCTTTTAAATCTCAAATAATGAAAGTCTACCATATCAAAAAACACCTTTACATTTGGTTTATACTTTTTGACAATTGGGTAATACTTTGCAAAAATTTCAGGTCTGTGCAGCCAGGCAAAATCTGCAAAAGGAAGAACCTGTTCTAAAAAATCATTTTTCATAATTAATTTCCCGGTTCCATCTACAGCCGGCTCGTAAACTACAGCTCCTAAATCCTTAAAGTACTGAACATAATCAGCTGTAAAACGATGCTCTCTAAAATCTGGCAACAAAAAAACCCCGATATTATTAGAAAGAAGCAGTTTTATAATTTCTGTTAATCGTCTCGATCCAGAATCTTTATCATATTCCGGAAGTTTAACATCAACTATAATAACATTTTTATTAAATTTTAAATTACTCGTAAAATCAATTTCTTTTTTTTGTTTTTGAAGTCTTCTTGCTAATGATTTTAACCTAAAGTATAATTTTATTGATTTGAACATTTTTACGATTTTATTAAACCCCAAAAATAGTTTATTTTTGGCATTTAAAAAGTCACTTCAAATAAGAAATGGCATTTAGTTTTTACTCAATTAAAAATTAAAAACTAAAACAGAATTTAATATCATAAATCATGAATGAAGAAATAATCAACGCTTACGAAGTTATAAAAGAAGGCGGAATCATACTTTATCCAACTGATACCGTTTGGGGAATTGGCTGTGATGCGACGAATCCGGAAGCTGTTGCAAAAATATACAAGTTAAAACAGCGTGCCGAAACACAAAGCATGATCGTTTTAATGAATGGAGAAAAAATGATGTACAATGTTTTTAAGAATATTCCCGAAGTTGCATGGCAGATTTTAGATTTATCTGAAAAACCAACAACATTGATCCTGGATGATGCCAGAAATGTAGCTCACAATGTTATTTCGGCAGATAAATCACTTGGAGTTAGATTAGTAAAAGAGCCTTTTTGTTACAAACTAATGGAAAGAATGAAAAAACCTTTGGTTTCGACATCGGCAAATATTTCCGGACAGCCAACACCAATGTCTTTTAAAGAGATCAGTCCTGAAATTATTAATGGAGTCGATTATGTCGTAAAACTAAATCAGGATAAAGTTGCCGGAAAACCTTCGACGATTATAAAACTGACAAATGATTCTCAGGTAAAAATTATTCGAAAATAGAACTTAAATTAAAAAGCCGGATCAAAAACAAATTTGATTCGGCTTTTTATTATTTAAAAAAAATGCAAACTCAGAGTTTTGCTTCTTTTTTAAACACTTTTTAAACTCTCAATCAGCCAGTCGATATCTTCTTTTGTATTGTAATGACTAAATGAAATTCTGAGATTGGGCAGTTTTAAATCAGCTTCTGAAAGCATTTCTTTTAAAACATGCGAAGGTTTTATACTTCCTGACTGACAGGCACTTCCTCTAGAAACAGCAATCCCCTTCATGTCTAAACTAAACAAAAGCATAGAAGTTTTATCTGAAGAAAATGGCAGTGTAATATTTATAATATTATAAAAATCATCCTTTTTTCCGTTTATTCTAAAACCCGGAAATTCAATTTCTAATTGTTCTATTAGATATTTCTTTAAATCAGAAATATAATTTCTCTCCTGATCTAAATTTTCATAAGAAAGAGACAGCGCTTTAGCCATTCCGGCAATTTGATGCACTGCTTCTGTTCCCGCACGCAATCCTTTTTCCTGCTCACCGCCAAAAATTAAAGGCTGTAAACCAGTATTTTTTCTAATAAAAGCAAAACCAACACCTTTTGGACCGTGAAATTTATGTGCGCTTGCTAAAATAAAATCTACCGGAGTTTTTTGAAGATCGATTTCTGTTTTACCAACCGACTGAACGGTATCTGAATGAAATAAGGCATTATATTGCTTACAAATGACTCCTGCTCTTTCTAAATCTAAAACAGTTCCTGTTTCGTTGTTTACATGCATTAAACTAACGATTGTTTTCTTTTCGTCAGATAATAAATTAGACAGATGCGTTAAATCAATGCTTCCGTCTGTATTTACATTTACATAATCAACCTGAATATTATAATCAGACTGTAAGGCCAAAACAGTGTATAAAACGGCATGATGTTCAATTCTTGAAGTAATAATACGTTCTACCTTAAGATCTTCAACTGCCGATCTTAAAATCCAGTTATCAGCTTCAGTCCCGCCCGAAGTAAAAAGAATTTCCTGTGCAGAACAATTTAAATATTTAGCAATAGTTTTTCTTGAAAGTTCTAAAATAGTTTTTGCATTACGTCCAAAACTATGTGTAGATGATGGATTTCCAAAATCTTCGCTCATAATTTTAGTCATTTCCTGAACAACTTCAGGACGCATCGCAGTAGTTGAGGCGTTATCGAGATATACTTTTTTCATTAATGCAAAGTTATAAAATATCAATTGTCTAATCTTAAATATCATTTGCCAAATTTTTCACTATTTTTGGCACAAATAAAACTACAATGAAAAAATATGCAAGCCTTATATTTCTGGCGTTTTTGTTAAACGGCTGCGACGATGGTGATCTAACCGTAGACGAAATCAATTTTGATTCTGTAACTCCTGTAAGCTGTACTACATTTACAGAAAACTCACTTAGTACTGATCCTACGATAATATATAAGTTAAAAACTCAGGAAGCGTTTGTTTTACAGCTTCCTCAAACCAATGGACTTGTAAATAACAATGGAACTGTAACGTATGACATTGATAACTCAACATACCGAGTTTTATACAGAGCTTATAACGGAGCGGTTGCAAAAGATAATATCTGCGGTACTATTCCGCCTAGTTCTCCAAATGTTACTGAAGAATGGGTTGGAGCTTCTGGAAAAATAAAAATTGTTTCTTCTCAGGTTCCTACAACGACTGATGCAAATGATTCATTTCGAATCGAGGCATATAATCATGTTATTACATTTGAAAACATTACTTTTCAAAAACCATCCGGTCCTCAGGTTCAACAATTATTTGAGTTTGGTACTTTTAAAACAACTGTTACGCCAGCTGATTTAACATTTCAAAATACAGATACTGGAGAAGCTTTTAACTGTCCTGACAATAAAAAAATCTATAATTACAATGCTTCATTTACTTTAACAGTAGAAAATTTAGATCCGGCTTTACTTACTAATGAAGCAACTGCACCGAATCAGCCAAGATCTCAAGCAATTACTGCAACGACCAATAAAGTTGTTTATCGAAATTTTGTAAACGGGTCCGGAAGTATTACTTCTACATATGATTTTTGCGCAGCTCAAATTCCAAGCTTACCATTACTAAATCAAACCTGGATTGGTACTGATACGAGTGAAGCGAAAAAAGCAACTATAGAAGTAACTACAGAAAAAATTGGAGACAAAACATTTATCCACACAGTTGTACTAAAAAATGTAAAACTAACAAAAGACAGCAGTTACTTTCAGCTAGGAAACACTTTTACTTTGGGTAAAATAACAGTAAACTTATAGTAAAAACAAAAGAATTCACAGCTTTTTATTCTTACAAAAAAACGTCCGTTTTTAATTTGATTTTTAAATTAAATCAATACTGAAAAACGGACGTTTTTTTATGCTCTAAAATGAATGATTTTAAACTATAAAAACAATTTTATTTATTACTCTGACGAATATAAACTTCGGTTGCACCTAAGCCGTATTTCTGATAATTCGCATCCTGAAAATCAATTCCGTCATAACGGCCTAATAAAAAATCAAGTTCGGCCTTTAAAATTCCTTCGCCGACACCGTGAATAAAAACAATTTTTGGAATGCGGTTTCGTATCGCAAATTCAATATGTCTTTTTGCAGTTTCAGTCTGCAGAGTCAGGATATCATAATTTGACATTCCTCGTTTATTTGGAACCAGTTTTTCGATATGTAAATCAAATTCCGGAACTGCAACATCGCGTTTGTCCTTCTTTTCTTTTACAAAACTTCTCGGTTTTGGCTCAGTTTTCTCTTTTGTAACTTCTTCTAAATTAATCCTTTTAATAGAATTCATTAAATCACTGGAATCTTGTATTTTAACCAATTCATTGACAAAAAATGTCATCATAAATCCGTCTTCAGTTTCTATTAAAACTTCATTGTTTTTAACCGAAACCACAGTTCCGTTTATTGCTTCGTCTAAAACCGAAACTTTATCTCCTTTAGTCAACATCCTGCTCTTCTTTTTCTTGATTCTTACTTGGTGTTTTTGCACTCAGCTGCATCATTCCATACATGAAAACTGCAATTGCAATAACCATTACATAAATATTTTTTTGATCTGAAACCTGCTCATACAAAGCAACTGAAATAGCAAGAATCATGATTATAATTTTAAACGTTTTCATTTTTTTGAGTTTGAGATTTCAAAAGTATAAAACTTTAAATTAGCTGTTGTTTTTCTTTTAAAATGTTATCCAATATTTTTTTGTAAAATTGTAAAAAAATCACCCCGTGAATTTAGAGAAATATATGATCCCCTGCCCGTTTAAAAAACTCTTTGGTTTTGAGTGTCTGGGCTGTGGTTTTCAACGCTCTTTATTCTTACTTTTTAAAGGCGAATTTTCGGCTGCGTTTTATATGTATCCGGCAATTTATACAACCCTTCTTTTTTTAATTTTAGTTGGTTTATATTTTTTGGATAAATCCAGAAATTATCACAAAGTAATCTGGAAAGCGGCAACCCTGAATATCATTTTTATGTGCATTGGTTACATCTATAAACACTTTTATATTTAATTTTTGACACAGCAGTTTTACTTCTTAACCTGGTTCAAAATATCATTCATCATCTCAATCTGCACTTTTTGAATTTCAATTAATTCTTGCTGCTGATGCATAATAAGATGATCAATTTTATCGTGAATCATTCTAATTTCTAATTCAGATTTCAGGTTAATCATATAATCTTTTTTAGCGCGGTTTCGGTCTTTTTCTTCCTGACGGTTTTGACTCATCATGATTACCGGAGCCTGAAGTGCCGCAATACATGATAAAATCAAATTCAATAAAATAAACGGATACGGATCAAAACCTTTGTTAACCAAAATATAAACATTTGACCCAATCCAAATGACAATAAAAACAACAAAAGAAATTATAAACGTCCAGCTTCCGCCAAAATCTGCCACTTTATCGGCTATTTTTTGACCAAAACTTCTCGTTTCATCTTCATCTTCAACAATGCTTACAATCGATTTATCTTCTTTTAAAGACGAAATAACATTTTTCTCAAGATCAGAAAGCATTCCTATTTCGGTAGACAAATAATTCGAAACATATTTTTGACGGTATTCATTTAATTCCTGAACCGAAATAGAATCATCATCACAAAAAGAAGGATGATCTTTTACAATAAGGCTTAAAATTGGATCATGAATCGATTTACCGTAAATTTTCTCGTTTTCGGGAAAAGAAATACTAGAAATCGCACTTTTAAAAGTTGAATTGTTTTTCATTTTTGCAAATTTTATCTGCTAATTTACACAATTAACTTCTTAAGAATCATATAAAATATAACCATTTATAAGTGCTTGATTTATCACAAATAGGATTTTTAAAACAAAATTTCTTTAGTTAATTCGTGTCCTTATTTACAAAAAACACCTTACTTTTAACGTTTTAAAATATCCACTCAATTTTATTATTGTGACAAAAGACAATATCATACAAAATATTAAGGCTTTAAAGAGCCATTCTAATATAAATTACGGTATCAAAACCAAAACTGAAGATTTTACCGAGAAGCTTTTCTATACTCTTTTTGATTCGAATGCAGCACTTGACGAAAGCATTGACGAACTTGAAATTCGTTTTAAAGAAATTGCTGTTTTAGCCTGCAAAAAACCCGAAAATCTTTGTGAATCAATCTGGGATCGTTTTGTAGAAAAACTTCCGGGCGTTTTAGAAAAATTAAATGAAGATGCTTCTTATATTCTTGAAAATGATCCTGCATCAAACAGCATCGATGAAGTTTATCTAGGATATCCTGGTTTTTATGCCATTGCAATTTACAGACTTAGCCATGAATTATACAAACTGGATTTATTGTTGTTTTCGAGATTAATGAGCGAATATGCGCATAGAATTACCGGAACAGATATTCACGCTGGTGCTGATATTGCTTCGCCATTTTTTATAGATCACGCCACAGGAATCGTTATTGGCGAAACTACCGTTATTAAAAAGCATGTCAAGATTTATCAAGGAGTTACTTTAGGAGCTTTAAGCGTAAGCAAAGACATGAAAAATGCCAAAAGACATCCAACCGTTGAAGCAAATGTCTGTATTTATGCCAATGCCACCATTTTGGGCGGAGGCACAATTATAGGAAAAAATAGTGTTATTGGAGGAAATTCATGGGTTACTAAATCTATTCCCGAAGATTCTATCGTATTAAACACCACTACAACAGAAGTCAAAATAAAAGAAAAAAAATAAAATGGGTCCACAGAAACTGCTAAACCTAATTGGAAATACTCCATTAATGGAAACGGTCAATTTGGTTAAAAATAAAAACGTAAAACTTTTACTGAAACTTGAAGGAAACAATCCGGGAGGAAGCGTAAAAGACAGAGCAGCACATAACATGATTGCAGCTGCTCTTGAAAGAGGCGAAATTAAAAAAGGAGACAAATTAATTGAAGCAACAAGCGGTAATACAGGAATTGCCCTTGCTATGATTGCACAATTGTTTGGAATAGAAATAGAATTGGTTCTGCCGGAAGATTCAACAAAAGAAAGAACACAAACCATGCGTGCTTATGGCGCTACGGTTATTTTAACGCCTGCTGAAGAAGGAATTATTGGTTCAAGGGATTATGCTGATAAAAAAGTAGCACAAGGCGGATATCTTATGCTGAATCAGTTTGCTAATGATGACAACTGGAAAGCACATTACAAAACAACCGGACCAGAGATATGGAATGACACAGAAGGAACCGTAACACATTTCGTTTCGGCAATGGGAACAACCGGAACTATCATTGGAACTTCGACTTATTTAAAAGAAAAGAATCCGGCTGTTCAAATTATTGGCGCACAGCCAAGCGACGGATCTCAAATACCGGGAATCCGCAAATGGCCTCAGGAATATTTACCTAAAATTTTTGATGCTTCGAAAGTAGATACTGTTGTAGATGTAAGCGAAGAAGAAGCCCGAGAAATGACCAAAAGACTGGCTCTTGAAGAAGGTGTTTTTGCCGGAATGAGCAGCGGAGGTTCTGTAGCTGTTGCCCTTAAAATCGCTGAACAATTAGAATCAGGAGTTATAGTTGCCGTTATCTGCGACCGCGGCGACAGATATTTGTCATCGGATTTATTTGACTAAAAAAAGCTGCTAAGGTTCTAAGCTTCTAAGATGCTAAGACTTAGAAATCTTAAAACGTTAGCTTTTCAAAGCTAAAAATCTTAAAACCTCAGTAAATCAGTACCTTATAACCTTAGAACCTCAAAAAAATGAATTACAGAAAACTAGGAAAAACCAATTTTAATATCTCTGAAATCTCTCTGGGAACCTGGCAGGTTGGCGTAAATGGGGATCAGGATTTAATGATAAAACAGCCGACGAATTAATAAATACTGCCATAGATAATGGCGTAAATTTTATTGATACGGCCGATGTTTACGAAAACGGATTAAGTGAAACTGCTGTTGGACGAGTAGTTCGTTCACGATCTGAACGTATTTATGTTGCCACAAAATGCGGACGCCAGATTAATCCGCATGTGAATGAAGGCTATCAGCCAAAAGTACTTCAAAAGTTTGTTGAAGACAGTTTAAAAAGAACCGGATTAGAAACTTTAGATTTAATTCAGCTGCACTGTCCGCCAACAGAAGTATATTACCGTCCTGAAATCTTTGAAATGTTTGATCGTTTAAAAGATCAGGGTAAAATTCAAAATTTAGGAGTAAGTGTCGAAAAAGTTGAAGAAGCTTTAAAAGCAATCGAATATTCGAATGTAACGACTGTTCAGATTATTTTTAACCTGTTTCGTCAGCGTCCGTCACAATTATTCTTCTCAGAAGCCAAAAAGAAAGATATCGGAATAATTGCGCGTGTTCCTCTTGCCAGCGGACTTTTAACGGGTAAATTTGATGCTAAAACTACTTTTGATGCTCAGGATCATCGTAATTTCAACAGAAACGGCGATGCTTTTGATAAAGGCGAAACTTTTTCAGGAATCGATTATGATTTAGGTTTAAAAGCTGTTGAAGAATTAAAAGCAATTTTCCCTGAAACTACAAATCTCGCTCCTATTGCGCTGCAATGGATTTTAAGTTTTAACGAAATAAGCTGTATTATTCCGGGAGCTTCAAAAGAAAGTCATGTGCTTTCTAATTTATCTGTTTATGATCTGCCAAAATTATCTCCTGAGAAAATTTCGGCTATGAATAAAATTTACGAAGAGTATATTAAACCTTCAGTGCATCATCTTTGGTAGCTTTATGCTTCTAAGATACTAAACGGCTGAGTTTCTAAGTTTTTCCAGACTTAGAAACTCAGCTTTAATTTTTCTTCCTGACGCAACCATTTTACTAAAGAAACATCTTACTAATAAAACTAACCCTAAAATTGACTAACCATGAAAAAATTAAGTTTTATTTTGTTTTCTATCTGCCTGACATTTGCTTCTTGCAGCAGTGATAATGAAGAATCTGCCGAAGAAACATCAAAAAGATTAGACAAGATGTATAATGAAATTATCGAACTTTCCTTGATTAACTCCCAAACTTGCACAAATCCGGAAGAATGGGGGTTTGAACTTCTAAGCTCGTCAGGATGCGGTACCAATAGAGGTTATATTTTATATTCTAAAAAAGCTGACAAAGCTAAATTAGATGCAAAAATAAAAGAGTACATCAAAACAAAATCAGATTATGTAACAAAATGGAATGTTCTTGGCGATTGTGCTCCTGCTAATGCGCCAACCAGCATTAACTGCGTTGATGGAAAAGCAAAACTTGTTTTTCAAAATCCCTTATAAACGAATTATTGTTTAATTCAATTTTCTGCAAAAAAATAAGGCCATTAAGATCTTTGCTCTTAATGACCTTATTTTTTTAATTGATATCGAACTCAATTTTAAACTCGGCGCCTTTATTCTTACCTTCGCTTAAAGCACTTAATCGGCCTTTGTTTTTTTCGATGATTTTTTTACATAAATAAAGTCCAATTCCGGTTGATGATTCATTTGCAGTTCCCAATCGGCTCATTTTGGTAAACTTCTTAAATAACTCTTCTATCTGATGTTTATCAAAACCAATTCCCCTGTCGGCAACTGTTATAATTAAATCGGATTGTTCTTTATAAATTCTGACTTTAATTTCACTGTCAAAATAAGAAAATTTTACAGCATTGCTAATCAAATTCACAATCACCTGAACTAAGAGACCTTCATCTATTCTAAGTTTAGCTTCATCTATTTCAAGACTTAAATTAAGTATTATATTTTTGTCTAATAACCGCTGTTCGACCTGCTCATTTATAAAAGGCAGAATATTTTGGAAATTAATGATTCTGGATTCAGATGTTATTTTTGAAATCTGATCCTGCTCTTTTAATAATTTTATGAAGTTTTCGATGTAGCGAAACTGTAAATTAGTCGATTCGCAAATTAAATCGGCTAAATGTTTTACAGATTCAGATGGATTTTCACTTAAAATTAGTTTCGCCAGTCCCTGAGGATTTCCGGCAAAATTTTTCAAATCATGCGAAAGCATATAAATCAAATCCTGCTTTTCATTTATAAAACTTTCAGACTCATAAATCGATTCCTGAATATTGCACATCAGCAAACCTGCTTCATCGGTATATTCGGTTGGAAGAATAGACAATTTACGGCTGTTTCTGTAATCGTCTAAAGATTTTGATGCAATAGAAATGGGTTTAATAAGCTGTTTTAAAACCATTAGAGTTATTGCTGTCGCCAGCAATGTCATTATTAATGAAAAAAACAAGATTGATGCAGGAGAAATAGTGTGCTCAAAAAAAAGGACAAAAAAAAGGATTCCTATTAGCGGAATATGTATTCCTATAAAAGCAACAAACAAAAATTTAAACGCATAACTTTTTTTCAAAAAGCTAATTTGCGAAAGGTTATGATATAATTTCATAAAACATAACAAAACTATAGGTTATATACTGCAGCTTGGGGCTCAATAGCAGAAACAAAGTTAACTTTTAAAGTTAATTAAACTAGCAAATTACATAATTTGATAAAATATTATGAAAATAAAATTTGTAAAAGTTTACAAAGGCTTATTTTTGCGCTATGGGAAGAAAAAATACAGACAAAGTTGTCTTTCATCAAATTCAGGTTCTTGATGCCGGAGCCAAGGGAGTATCAGTAGCAAAAGCTCCTGACGGAAAAGTTATCTTTATTCCAAATGTCGTTCCTGGAGATGTTGTTGATGTACAAACATTCAAAAAAAGAAAAGCATATTACGAAGGAAAAGCCGTAAAATTTCACGAATTATCAGAACATCGTGTAGATCCTATCTGCGAACATTTTGGTGTTTGCGGCGGATGCAAATGGCAGAATATGAAATACAGCCAGCAGCTGTATTACAAACAAAACGAAGTAAAAAATCATTTACAGCGTATTGGAAAAGTTGAATTGCCGGAATTTGAAACTATTTTGGGTTCGGAAAAGCAGTTTTTTTACAGAAATAAAATGGAATTTTCGTTTTCTAACAGCCGTTGGTTAACCGAAAAAGAAATAGGAAGCACTGAAGATTTAGGAAACAGAAATGCATTAGGATTTCATATTCCAAAAATGTGGGATAAAATTCTGGACATCGAAAAATGTCATTTACAGGAAGATCCGTCAAATGCTATTAGAAACGAAATCAGAGCTTTTGCCAACGAGCATAATTTAGCTTTTTTTAATCCAAGAGAACATTCTGGTCTTTTAAGAACTTTAATGATACGTACGGCTTCAACCGGCGAAATTATGGTTTTGATCCAGTTTTTTGAAGATGATAAAGCAAACCGCGAATTGGTTTTAGATCATTTATACGAGAAATTCCCGCAGATTACCTCTTTACAATATGTGGTAAATGCCAAACAAAACGATACTATTTACGATCAGGATATAAAACTTTACAAAGGAAGAAATTATATCTTAGAAGAAATGGAAGGCTTAAAATTCAGCATTAATGCTAAATCTTTTTACCAAACCAACTCTGATCAGGCGTACGAATTATACAAAATTACACGTGATTATGCAGGATTAACAGGAGAAGAAACTGTTTATGACTTGTATACAGGAACAGGAACTATTGCACAGTTCGTTTCTAAAAAGGCAAAAAAAGTAATTGGTGTAGAAAGTGTTCCTGAGGCAATTTTAGATGCTAAAGCAAATGCAGAACGCAATAATATTACCAATTGTGAGTTTTTTGTTGGAGACATGAAAGTCGTATTCAACGAAGCTTTTATTGCACAGCACGGAAAACCAGATGTTATTATTACAGATCCTCCAAGAGACGGAATGCACGCTGCGGTTATCGATCAGATTTTAAAAATTGCTCCTAAAAAAGTAGTTTATGTAAGCTGTAACTCTGCAACACAGGCACGTGATTTAGCTTTAATGGACGAGAAATACACAGTAACACGTGTACGTCCGGTTGATATGTTCCCTCAAACGCATCATGTTGAAAATGTTGTACTTTTAGAACTTCGATAATTATAAAACTGTAAATGAAAAAAATAATCTCTCTTTTATTACTTTTTACTTTTGGCTTGTCCAGCTGTGAGAAAGATGATATTTGCGACGCAAATACGCCTACAACTCCCAGACTTGTAATTACATTTTATGATAACGCAGCTCCAACAACTCTTAAAACGGTTACCAATTTAAAAGTAGTCGGCGAAGGTAAAGAGGATACAGATGCAATTATTTTTAACGAAACCGGAACTTCGGTAACTAAGTATTTAACAAATGCAAATACTATTTCAATTCCGTTAAAAACAGATGCAAAAACAACGACTTACAAGTTTATTTACAATGCAACAAGCGCAGCTCCAAATATTGATGTTTTGACGTTTAATTATGAAACTCAAAGTGTTTATGTTTCGAGAGCCTGCGGTTTTAAAACCACTTTTACACTAAATCCTCGTGATAATACAGCCAATTCAGGATTGATAAGAACAGATCCCGCTGGTGACGGCCTTTGGATGCTGAATATAAATGTAGTTAATTCTAATATCGAACTTGAAAATGAAACACACGTTAAAGTATACTTTTAGTCTTTGTTTTCTTTTATCAATGTTCTTGGGATATTCTCAGGTGGTAATAAAAGATACCGTTACAGTAAGAGATCTCGATGATCAAAAACCGAAAACTGAAGTTGCGGCAAAACCTGCAGTCAAAGAAATTAAAAAAGACAGTATTTCTATAAAAACTGATCGTTATGGTTTAAGAGTGGGTGTCGATCTATATAAACTAACCAGAGGCTTTTATGATAAAGATTATAAAGGAATTGAGTTTACAGCAGACTGGCGTTTAACTAAAAAGTATTACATCGCAGCCGAATTAGGTTTTGAAGATAAAACAACAGACGACGATAGATTAAATTCTACAGCTACAGGAACGTACATAAAAGGAGGTTTTGATTATAATTTATATGATAACTGGCTAGACATGGAAAACCTCATTACGATTGGTTTAAGAGGAGGTTTCAGTTCTTTCAGCCAGGATTTAAACAGTTATAAAATTTACAATCCAAATCCGTATTGGGGAGAACAGCCCGCAATAGCAGCAAATCAAAAATACAACGGATTATCTGCTGCCTGGTTAGAAGTAGCATTAGGAGTTAAAGCCAAAGTTTTCAATAATATCTTTGTTGGATTTGGTGTACAGCTTAAACTTTTGGCAATGAATAACAAACCTTCAGGATTTGACAATCTTTACATTCCGGGGTTCAATAGAACGTATGACGGAAGTTTTGGAGTAGGATTCAATTATACTGTTTCGTATTTCATTCCTATCTACAAGAAAAAAACAATTGTACCTGAAATCATAAACCAAGCTCCAAAAAAGTAGCGTTTTAATTCATATAAAATAAAAAAAGCCCTGAATTTATAAATTCAGGGCTTTTTTTATTTTTATTTAAGACAGCTGAAATTCAACAGCCGCTTTTGCGTGTATTAAAGTCGTATCAAAAATAGGAACAGATAAATCGCCTTCTTTTATTACTAGCGGAATTTCTGTACATCCTAAAATAATACCTTCTGCTCCGTTTTTAATTAATTCGTCTGCAATTTCAAGATAACGTTTCTTTGTTTCATCTGTTACAATTCCTCTTCCCAGTTCTTCAAAAATAGTATAATGAACAAAATCTTTATCTTCCTGACTGGCTGGAATTACAGCTTCAATTCCTTTCTCTTTTAATTTGTCTTTAAAGAAATCAAGTTCCATTGTAAACTTGGTTCCCAATAAACCTACTTTTTTAAGATTCTGTTTTTGAATCTCAATCGCTGTTTCTGCAGCAATATGAATGACCGGAAGACCAATTGCCTCCTGAAGTTTATCTGCAATTAAATGCATCGTATTGGCGCATAAAACAATAGCTTCTGCCCCGCCCGATTTTAAGAATTCACATCCTTTAAAAAGCATCTTAAAAGTAGAATCCCAATCGTTGTTATCGTTATTCTTTTTAATATCAGCATAATTGAAAGAGTAAACTAAACATTCAGAAAAGTTTAAACCTCCCAGTTTTTCGTTTATTCCAAGATTTATAAGTTTGTAATAATCTGTAGTCGAAACCCAGCTTATACCGCCAATAAGTCCAATTTTTTTCATATTGCTGATTTAAAAATTTTATCCAATTTCTCTAATTCCTTTTATAAAAATCCATTTCATAAAAAGCTTTTCGCCGTCTTTTGTTTTCACGGCCTGAAATTTAGGAGAAATCAAAGTAGCCGCGATAAAAGCAGTCATAGGAATCCAAAGTCCCGTTAGCCCCGTGTACATTGCCACCAAAAATCTTCCTAAAATAAATAGAATTGCGAAACATCCTAATTGATATAGAAATGCTCTTACTTGTAGTTTTGTCATTTTTTTAAAGTTGCTAAGGTTTTGAGATGCTAAGCTTCTAAGGTTTTTATTTTAGAACTTAAATCTTGAACCTAAAATTATCTTATTATTTAATTTACAAGCCAAATCCCTTAGTAACTTAGAAACTTAGCATCTTAGAAGCTTTATTCAGAAACCTGAAACTTCGTTCTCTTACTTCCTTCGTACATTTCGTATTTTACCAAACGTGCTTCAAGACTTCCGTTAAAAAGTTTAATTTTTCTTGACGGTTTTAATCCAACGAATTTTAAAGCTTCAAGGTTTGCAGTTATAAACCAGGCATTTGTTCCCGGATAATTTTTCTTTAAAGTATCACCGATATTTTTGTAGAACTGCTCCATGTGAATATCCAGACGCTCATCATACGGCGGATTAAAAACAATATGCAGTTTTCCTTCTACTTCTTTTTCAGTATCAAAAAAGTTATCTTCATGAATTGTTATATAATCTTCGAGATTCGCATTTCTAATATTGTCTTTCGCTTTGCTTACAGCACTTGGCGCTTTATCAAAACCTTTTATGGTGTAATGAAACTCTCTTGTTTTTTTCATCAAACTGTCAACGATAGTATCAAACAAATCGTTGTCCCAGTCTTTCCATTTCTCAAAAGCAAATTCTTTACGATTAATATTTGCCGGAATATTGCAGGCAATCATAGCTGCTTCGGCAAGAAAAGTTCCAGATCCGCACATTGGATCTAAAAAATGTGTTTGTCCGTCCCAGCCTGATAATAAAAGAATTCCAGCTGCTAAAACCTCGTTTATAGGTGCAATATTAGTCGCAGTTCTGTAACCACGCTGATGAAGTGAACTTCCGGAAGTATCTAAAGAAACAGAAACCTGATCTTTATCTATATGAACATTAATTCTTAAATCCGGATATTGTTTGTCAATACTTGGTCGTTGTCCTGTTCTTTCTCTAAACTGGTCAACAATAGCATCTTTACATTTTTGAGAAACAAACTCAGAATGATTAAAATAAGTAGAATGAACTGTTGAATCGATTACAAAAGTCTGATTAGCGTTTAACAACTTCGACCAGTTAATACCCGAAATTCCTTTATACAAAGCCTGTTCATTGTTAGCTCTGAAAGAATAAATTGGTTTCAGGATTTTTAATGCTGTTCTAAGCGACAAATTGGCTTTGTACATAAAACCTTTATCACCTTTAAAACTTACCATACGCACTCCTTTTTCAACATCCTGAGCCCCAAGCGTACGCAATTCTTTCTCTAATATTTCCTCGAAGCCAAAAAAACATTTGGCTATCATTCTAAAATTTTCTTCCATTTTTACTTTTTGTATTAAAAACAACCCCAATCGCAGACAGATGCCGCGAAATAGTTATTTTTCGGCAAAAATACACTAAATTTGCCGGACTTTGAATTAATTGAAATAGAATAAATGTCTGACGCACCGAACTCATCAACACCAAATCAGGAAAGAAACACTGAAAACTGGTTTACATCATGGTTTGATACTCCATATTATCATATTCTGTATAAGGATAGAAACTATAGAGAAGCTCAGATTTTCATGGATAATTTAACGCATTATTTAAATCTTCCCGAAAAAGCTAAAGTTCTTGACTTAGCCTGCGGAAAAGGACGCCATTCTATTTACTTAAACCAATTAGGTTATAATGTTTTAGGCGCAGATTTATCTGAAAACAGCATCGCCGAAGCCAATAAAAACAGCAACGAACATCTTCATTTTAAAGTGCACGATATGCGCGAACCTTTTGAGGAAAAATTCGATGCCATTTTTAATCTTTTTACTAGCTTTGGTTACTTCGAAAATGATGATGATAACCTGACAACACTAAAAGCCATAAAAGAAAGCTTATCTGAATATGGTTTTGCCGTTATCGATTTTATGAATGTAAATCAGGTAATTGAAACTCTCGTTCCTCAAGAAGTTAAAACTGTTGACGGAATTGATTTTCACATCAAAAGATATGTGGAAAACGGGCATATTTTAAAAGAAATTGATTTTGAAGACCAAGGCAGTAAATACCATTTTACAGAAAAAGTAAAAGCCTTAACTTTAAAAGATTTTCAGGATTTAATGGATGAAGCCGGAATCTATCTTTTAGATATCTTTGGAGATTATAAGCTTAAAAAATTCCATAAAACCGAAAGCGAAAGATTAATCATGATTTTTAAGTAGGTTTAATCGTTTACTGTTAATTTGTTTAATCGCTTGAACAAGTTGACCCAAAAAACCGATTAAACGATTAAACAAAAAAACGATTAAACAAAAATGAATTATCTACTACCCTTATTTTCTGTACTTTTAGGATATAGTGTGGCTTTGTTTATAAAACCCGAAAACAAAACCAATTTAAAATTGCTTCTGGCATTCAGCGGTTCATTTTTGTTATCGTTAACTGTAATGCATCTTCTGCCGGAAGTTTACAGTACTCACAATCATAAAATTGGAATATTTATAATGATTGGGATTTTATTTCAGATTGTTTTGGAATTTTTCTCAAAAGGAGCCGAACACGGACATGTTCATGGTCATGCAAAAATGTCACAGATTCCGTGGCTGCTTTTCATCAGTTTGTGCATTCATGCCTTTTTAGAAGGATTTCCGGTAAGTCATCATCATGATCTGGCGGTTGGAATTGCCATTCATCATTTACCAATTGCCGTGATTCTAACGACATTTTTCATTAATGCCGATCTTAACAAAAAAGCCATTTTTGCTTTTATGCTGACTTTTGCCCTCATGACACCGCTTGGAACTATTGCTTCTCAATATTTACAATTCTTAAACGATTATTATACCGAAATAACAGCCATTGTAATTGGTATTTTATTCCATATTTCTTCGACCATTATTTTTGAAAGCAGCGAAGGACATAAATTTAATATCGCCAAAGTTTCGATGATCGTTCTCGGAATTATATTGGCATCATTTTTATAATAAATTAATTTAGATAATGTGTCAATTATATAATAAGATAATTTTCTAATTGACACATTATCTAATTATCTAATTACTTACCTGTTCGTTTTTTCTCCTCTTTATTTCCAAAATCACGTTCCTGAACTTTAATTTTCTTATTTCCAAAATTATACGTTGCAGACAATCTCACAAATCGGTTACTTTCATTTTGGCTGTAAACCTGCACTACTCCATTTACAATCGATTTATAATCTTTTAAATAAGAAGTATTAAAAATATCATTCACCAAAAAAGTCAATTGCAGATTGTTTTTCATGAAACTTTGTCTAATTGCAATATTCAATCCCGCCATATAACCAATTTCATATAAACCTTTTTTGAAAGGTGAACTGTAAAAATATTCCAATTGCAGTTTCGTAGTTTCACTCAGTGAAAAAGAATTTTCGGTTGTAAAATAAAGCTGTGCACTATTTGACGGAACCGCATTTATATTTGAAATAAATGAAGTTTTTGAACCTAAAAGATAAACCGAAGTCTGTGTTTCAAACCAGTTTGTAACTTCTGCCGAATAGCTTTCACCAATTCCAAAAGAACTTTCGTCAAAATAATTCTCTCTCGTTACAATCTGCGTATTGATTTCAGGATTTGAAGTAAAAACAACGCCGTAACCATTAGTAGTTTTATTAAAGAAAAGATTAGTTCTTAAATTCTTTTTAAACGAATATGTAAAATCGAAATTATTACTGAAAGATGGTCTTAAAAACGGATTTCCTTCTGAATAACTGTTACTGTTAATATAAGATCGAAACGGGTTTAATAATCCAAATCCCGGACGGTTAATACGTTTTCCGTAAGTAAAATTAAAACCATGATTGTCATTTAACTGATAATCTAGATACAAACTCGTAAACAGTTTTAAATAATCATTTTTTACTTCTTGATCTAAAGTTGCAGAATAACCGTTTGTCTGCGTATTTTCTAATCGGAAACCAAGCTGAACAGAGAATTTATCATTGATTTTTTTATTTCCATTCAAATAAACTGCCTGATTATTTTCTTTGTATTCAAATACGTTCGACTGATTGGGATCCAAAACTTCGCTTCCAGAAATGGTATTGTAATAAAACACATCGCTGTTACTTTTTACAAAACTTACTTTTCCTCCGTAAGACAAATTAACAGCTTGCATTGGATGTTCAAAATCAGCTTTTAAACTAAAATTATCAATATTCTGGTTAGAGTTGTTTCGTGCTGCCTGATTCGTATTTTGATACGTTCCGTCTGGCAGATACGATTTGGCTGTGAAATTTTTATCAAATTTTGAGTCGTAAGTAAAATAGTCCAGATCAACACTTACTTTTCTGCCAATAGAATCCAGTTTCGAAATCAAATGTGTGTTATAAGTCTGGCTTCCTGAATATTTATTATTAAAACCTTTATTTATAAGGACAGAATCTATTGAATTTGAATTATTAAAAATGGAAATAACTGTATTCGAATTCATATCAGGATTATAACTTTCGTTTAAATACTGAAAACCAATTGTAGTTTTATCTGAAACATCATAATCTAAAGAAAAACGTCCCGAAATACTGTTTTCTTTTTGCTTAGAAACGTCTCTTAATTCCCAAAGCCCTGTTGGATAATAAATATCTAAATCTTCCGTATTATTGGTGTTTCCAATTCTTCCATTTCCGCTGAAAGCAAATCTAAATTTATTTTTGTTGTAGAAAAAACTGTTTCTCAAAGTATAAATTCCGTACTTATTTTGGTCGTAAGAGATTGTAGTCGCATTTTTCCATGAATCGCGCATTCCTTTTTTCAAAATGATATTGATGATGCCGCCTGTTCCATTTGCTTCATATTTTGCCGGCGGATTCGCAATAACTTCGATACTTTTAATATCATTGGCAGAAATAGATTTTAAATAACTATTTAATTCTTCGCCCGATAATTCAATCATTCTGCCATCGATCATCACTCTCGACGCACCTTTTCCTAAAATATTGATAACATTGTTATGCACCACAACGCCCGGAGCCGTATTTATGGCCGTAAGCGCATCTCCGCCAGTTACTGAAATATTATTTTCGACATTATAAACTACACGATCTATTTTTTGTTCTATTGTTTTCTTTTTGGTTTGAATTACAACTTCTCCCAAATTGGTTGTGGTTTCTTTCAAAATAATGATTCCTAAATCTGTTTCTTTTTCTATTGAAATTTCTTTTTCATATTCTGAAAATCCCAAAAGACTGATTGTAATTTTATAAGTTCCTTTTTTAAGATTGATTTCAAAACTTCCGTCTTGTTTCGTTGTCGTTCCATCAATAATTTTCCCTTCTGAATTGGATACAGAAACATCTGCCCATTCTAACCCTGCAGTTTCATTTGACACTTTTCCTTTTAATTTTAAAGTTGACTGCGCTAAACAAAACAAAGGCAATAATAAAAAGATAAGGAGATTTGACTTTTTCATAATTTCTAATTTTAACTTGTTCGATTAATTTGAAGCAAAGCTGCGTTAGAAAATCTCCCTGCGCGACCGACAAAAAAAAGTCGAACCATTTTCTAATTCAAAAATTGGTTCGACTTTATTTGTTATGAAGTACGACTTTTTACAAAACGTTTATTTTCAACTGTTTCTATAAGCCGTTGGCGTTAAATTGGTATATTTTTTAAAAGAAGTATTAAACGAAGATTTTGAATTAAAACCTACTTCGTATAAAATTTCTAAAACTGTAAGCTCTTTTTTTGATGGATTTTTCAAAATACTCATGGCTTTTTGAATGCGGTATTCGTTTACAAAATCAAAAAAATGCTGATCGATATGATGATTTATCAAAACTGATAAATCCCGAACGGGAATATTGATTTGGTTTGCCAATTCCTGTATCGTTAGTGACGGATCGAGATAAGGTTCTTTATCAGTCATATAGTCTCTTAAAGTCTCGATTTGAGCAGTAATTACATCGTTTTGAGAGTTTGCGGTTTCTGATTTTATTTCGCCTTGTGGCATAATATCTTTTGTGAGTTTCAGCTTAGAGTTGATTCCCCTGAAAAGTTCCGGATGATTCAGGGCTTTCATTATAAACCAGCAGGTAATCAATAACGCAATGCTTCCTACCAAAACATTGGCCCAGAGAAAGGTTTCGTTTAAATCTGTATATCGCAATAACGTTTTTAATACTACAATAATATGTGCGATCAGGAAAACGGTTGTCATTTGAAAAAGCCACATATAAGTTGAAAAACCTGTATTGGCGTAATTCTCTAAATAAAGTTTTTTGTATTTCTTTAAAATTAAAAATACACCCACAATATAATATACATACTGAAACTCAACAATTGAACGAAAAATCAACATTTCGGGCATTTGATTGTGTATTCTA
The DNA here is from genome assembly GCF_028736135.1 of Flavobacterium sp. KACC 22758. Classification (NCBI taxonomy): domain Bacteria; kingdom Pseudomonadati; phylum Bacteroidota; class Flavobacteriia; order Flavobacteriales; family Flavobacteriaceae; genus Flavobacterium; species Flavobacterium sp. KACC 22758. Next base: position 1,758,110 of record NZ_CP117878.1, on the reverse strand, counting down.
AAAAACTGTATTTTCTCTACTTCACCTGCCAGATAAAACCTTGGAACAAAAATTAAATTAACAGCCAAAAACGGAAGGAGATGCCATAAATGTTTCCACTGTAATCTAAAATCAGAATAACATACAGCAAGAACAAATAAATAAAACAAAGGCATTCCTAGCAGACAGGTTGTCCATCTAAAAACCTCAAGATCAAATTGTCTGTCAATAAATTCATAGAAAAAAAATCCGCTTAGATCAATCGCAGATAAAATAAAAAAGAAAGCAAATAAACGATTAGCAAGTTTATTTTGAGTTTTTACCGTAAATAAAAAGAAAGCCAGAAGCATAGAAACAAAAACAGCAATCCAGGCAATACCATTCAAAAAACTTAGTTTATCCATTTGTCAATTAATATTAAACAAATATAATATTTTAGTTCTTGTAACAAAACGGCTTGTGAGTAGTCTTTATACAGAAAAATAAGAAGAAAAAAAAGAGTATAAATCTTTGAGACTTTGCAAGATTGAGATAAAAAATATTAATTTTGACTGGTCTAAATAACACTAAAATGACATTTACGAAAACCACTGAACAATCATCAAAATACGAGCATTTAGAAAAAATGTCTGTTCATGAATTGTTATCAAATATTAATCAGGAAGACAAAACTGTTCCTTATGCAGTAGAAAAAGCTCTTCCGCAAATAGAAGCTTTAGTACCGCAAATCGTGGCAAAATTAAAGCTTGGCGGAAGATTATTTTATATAGGAGCAGGTACTTCTGGCAGACTTGGTGTGGTAGATGCATCTGAATGTCCTCCAACTTTTGGTGTTCCGTTTGATTTAGTAAATGGCATAATTGCCGGCGGCGACACTGCTATTCGTCGTGCAGTAGAAAATGCCGAAGACAATGCAGCACAAGCCTGGATTGATTTGCAAGCGCATAATATTGGCGAAAATGATGTGGTTATAGGAATTGCGGCTTCTGGAACAACTCCGTACGTTATTGGCGGATTAGAGACTTGCAATCAAAATAATATAGTTACAGGCTGTATTACAAACAATGCCGGAAGTCCGCTGGCGTTAACGGCAAAATTTCCTATTGAAGTTGTAGTGGGACCTGAATTTGTTACCGGAAGTTCAAGAATGAAAGCCGGAACAGCTCAAAAACTGGTTTTAAATATGATTTCGACTGCTTCGATGATTCAGCTTGGAAAAGTAAAGGGCAACAAAATGGTCGATATGCAGCTAAGCAACATAAAACTGGTTGATCGCGGCGTAAAAATGATTATGGGAGAAATTCCGGTTTCGTACGAAGAAGCTTCAGAATTATTAAAAAAATACGGCAGTGTAAGAAACGCTGTTGACAATTATATAAAGTAAAAGGTTTTCTGCGTAATTATTTAACCGCAAAGCGCGCAAAGGTTTTTTCGCAAAGTACGCAAAGTTTAAATTAATAATCTTTGTCAAAGTTTTAAACTTGAAACAAAGCAGACCTGAAACTTGAAACAAAAAAAATAAAATGGCAACAAACAAACAATTATTAGGCAAAGGAATTAAATATCTAACAGGCGCTCTGCCTTTAATGTTTATTGGGCCGTCATTGATTTATAATGCTTTTATGAATCAGCATACAAATTGGCATTACTTAGTTTTAGGGATTGGAATTGCGGCTTGTCTGAGTTCTATGGTTTTGATTTTCTTAGGATTGAAAATCATTATGAAGGGAATTTTTAATGACTAATTTGTATCTTTACTAAAATTCTTTATTATGGATATACAGGCAGAAATAAATTGGATTCATCAGGAAATTGATAAAGTAAAAGATCCTTCTTTTGTAGAAAAACTAAAACATCTTTTACAATCAATTAATAATACCTCAGTTGACTCAGATGCGTCTTATAATTTAGACATCGAAAATGCCTTAAACAATATAAAAAAAGGTAATTTTTATACTGAAGACGAAGCAAAAGAGATTGCAAAAAAATGGGGAAGAAAATAATTTGGTCAAGCGATGCTTTAGATCAATTAGAAGACATTCATTTTTACATTTTCTTCGAAAGTAAATCAATTAAAATTGCAGACAAGGTTGTCAATACAATTTTTGACAGCACAGATATACTGAAAACACAGCCGGAAGTTTATAAGTTAGACAAACAAAAAAATAAAAACGACGGTAGTTTTAGAGTTTATTTCGTTTATAACTATGCTGTTTCATATCAAGTAACAGAAGAAAACATCTATATTCTTCGAGTTCGTCACAATGCACAGAAACCCCAAACATGGAAGAAATAATTCAAATTCAGAAAACATTTGAGAAAGTTGTTTATATTGATAAAAGAATAAACAACAGGGAATTTGAAGACTGTGTGTTTAAAAACTGTGATTTTTCGAATAGTAATTTCGGCTCTAATACATTTTTGGATTGTGAATTTATTGACTGTAACTTATCTATGACAACTCTAGCCGGAACGAGTTTAAAAAATGTGAGTTTTAGAAACTGTAAACTTCTGGGAATTGCTTTTAATGAATGTGATGATTTCTTATTTCAGGTTCATTTTGAAGACTGCACTTTAGATTATGCTGTTTTTTCAAATAAAAAAATGCCAAAAACAAAATTCATCAATTCTTCGGTGCGTGAAGTGACTTTTATTGGTACTAATTTAACAAGTTCAGTTTTTGACAATTGTAATCTTGACGGCGCTATTTTTAATGAAACCCAATTGGCAGGTGTCAATTTTAAAACAGCTTATAATTATAAAATCGATCCAGAATTCAACCCAATGAGAAAAGCACAATTTTCTACAGAGGGAATTGTTGGACTTTTAGATAAATACGATATTAAGATCGTATAAATAATTTTAAACAGCATAAATTTTACTTTTCAATTGTTCTCAGTGCTTTCTTTATAATATAGGCAGTTTCTTTTGTTGGACTTTCTGTCTGCCATTTTTGACATAAATCTTTAACAAAATCCGGCCGCGATTTGCTTGCATCATTGAGCCAGTTACCTACACTATCCTGAACATATTTAGAAGAATCCGATTTCAGTAAATCTAAAATTTTCAAAGCTGATTCTGGTTTTTTCTTAAGTTCTTCGACATGTTCACACCAAACACCTCTTGGTCTTATTGCTTCAGTTGCAAAACGTCGGATATTTTCATCTTCAGATGAAGCCCATTTTAATAAAATTTCCAGGCTTTTGTCTAAATTATTTGTAATATTTTGGCGGACAGCTAACCATGAAATTTCCCGAACTCCAAAATGTTTATCGGCAGCCAAAAACTGAATCTGCTCTAACATTTCTTCAATTGTAAATTTGGGATTTCTGCCAATTGCATATGCTGACCAGCATCGAACTAAATCTGATTTATGCTTAGAAATAATTGATACTATTTTTAAATCATTATTTAAAACTGACTGTTTTAATATTCCTATTCCAATTGCTTCGTTTATTGTATTTACTGTTTGCTTTTTTAAACTCCTAGCATCTATTAAAACAGGTTCTAGATATTCAATTCTATTCAATTCATTTAATACATTCTCAAGAAGCACAATTTGATCTACTGCCAGCCATTCAACCAAATTTGCTGATTCAATTTCACCTTTATTAAGCTGTTCTAAAATAGAGACCGGAATATCTTTTGTAGATCGCGCCCCTTTACGTTTTACTTCCTTCATAATACGTTAATTAATTCTTCAACATCAATCCTATTCATATAATTTACATTCAGGAATTTATAAATTATAATTCCGTTTTCGTTTACTGCAAAAACAGCAGGAACCGGCAATGTATTTTCTCGATCTTTATTAAAATCTTCAAGATTAATACCAAGAGTTTGATAATGCGGTATAACAAAATCCTGCAGCTGAAAAGTAATCCCTAACTGTTTTGCATAAGCATTATGTAAATCTGTAAGCACTTCAAACTGTAAATTGTGTTTTTCTTTAAGTGTTAAACTATTATCTGAACTCTGCGGTGAAATTGCAACTAAAGTCGTATTTTTTGCCGTAATTCTCAAAAGATTTTCTTGTAATGCTCTTAACTCCAAATTGCAATAAGGACACCAGCTCCCTCTGTAAAACGCGATTATCATTTTTCCATTCCTCAAAATACTTTCAGATGTAATGGTATCATTTACTGCATTTGGTAAAGAAAAATCTGGAATTTTATCTCCAACTTTTAAACTATTAATTTCTATATTCAGACTTTTCAAATCTTGTATTGATTTTTGGAAAGCTGCCAGTATTTCTTCTGGAACTTGTTTTAAAAGTTCGATATTCAATGTTTCAATTTGATGGGCTAAATCATTCATTCTACTTTAATTTTTGATTATTTTTGCAAAGATCGGAAAGCCGGATAGGTCTGGCAATACCGCATATTTTTGTCTCATAGGGATATAAAAGTCAATTTTATGCAAACAAAGGAACGAAGCACAGAAAATAAAATCTGCCCATTAGAAATTGCTGTAAATACTATCAGCGGAAAATGGAAAATCCCCATTGTCTGGCAGATTAATGATGGAAAAAAAAGACCAAGCGAATTTTTACGCGGTATTGCTAAGGTAGACAGACGTGTTTTAAACCAGCAGTTAAATGAAATGGTTGAAGATGGCATATTAATCAAACATTCTTTTAACGAACTGCCTCCGCGGGTTGAATACACTTTGACCGAAACAGGAAAACAATTAGTCGAAATACTTTGGAAACTAAATGACTGGGGAAAAACACTGATTTCTGAAAACAAAACCGAACTCCAATCTTAAAACATTTCAATCATGAAAACTGATGAATCTTATCTGGAAAGCGTTAAAAAGCAGTTTCTGTATTACAAAATGCTTGGAGAAAAGGCAATGAATCAATTAGAGCCAGAACAGCTTTTTACGGCCATAAATGAAGATACGAACAGTATTGCTGCTATTGTAAAACACATTTCAGGTAATATGCTTTCGCGCTGGACCGATTTTTTAACTTCAGACGGTGAGAAAGAATGGCGAAACCGCGATGCAGAATTTGAAAATGATTTACAGTCAAAAGAAGAAGTTTTAGAGATTTGGAATAAAGGCTGGAATTGTCTCGGAAATGCTTTAGAGAGTTTAAAACCAGAACAGCTTTCAGATATTATTTATATTAGAAATGAAGGCCATACGGTCATCGAAGCCATAAATCGTCAATTAGCGCATTATCCGTATCATGTGGGACAAATCGTTTTTTATGCCAAACAATTGAAAAAGAGTTCATGGGAAAGTTTATCAATTCCGAAAAATAAATCAGGAAATTATAACGCCGAAAAGTTTGCCAAAGAAAAAGAAATCAAGAACTTTACCGATGATGAATTAAAGAGATTGAAATGATAAAAGCCATAGGCTTAAAGCATAAAAAAATGAAAAAAATACTATTCTTATTTCCGGTACTGGCTTTAGTTTCCTGTTATAATGCCGAACACAATTGCAAAGATTTCAAAAACGGAAAATTTAAATTTGAATTTGAAGTAAACGGCGTAAAAAAGGTGACTTTTTTTGAACGCAAGGACAGCATCGAAATTGAAACTTTTGAAGGAAAAACAGATACTGCAACCATTCGCTGGGTAAGTGACTGCGAATATGTACTGCAAAAGAAACATCCAAAAAACATGGCTGAAGAAAAAGCCATAAGCATGAAAATTTTAACAACAGCAAAAGATTCTTATACTTTTGAATTTGGAATGGTTGGTTCTGAAGAGAAACAACGAGGCACTGTTCACAAAGTTGATTAAATCTTATTTTATACTATCAAAGCTCCTTATGGGGCTTTTTTTATGCCGTGAAACCGCTAAGTTTTTTGCATTCCCTTTTTTAAAAACCTTGCAGCTCTGCATCTTTGCCCTTTGCAACTAAAAAATAAACGTGTTTCTTTTACATTTCTATTTTAAATAGTACATTAGAACTCTAATCTAACCCAATGAAAAATACCATTTCGCAAAGAGTTGCCGACTTTTTAAAAAATTATCCGCCTTTTAATTTCCTGCATCCAATGGATCTTGAAAAGCTTTCGGAACAAATTTCTATTGTTTATAAAGATAAAGATGCCGTAATTTTTGCCGAAAATGATAAAACACATGATTCTTTTTATGTGGTTCATAAAGGTGCGGTGGCACTCAAAAAAAACACCAAAAACTCAGTTTTAGATATGTGCGACGAAGGCGATATATTTGGACTTCGTCCGCTTTTGGCACAAGAAAATTACATTATGGAAGCGGTGGCACATGAAGAAAGCATTCTTTACGCCATTCCTATTGCCATTTTTAAACCTTACGCACTTGAAAACAGAAATGTTGGTAATTTCCTGATCGAAAGTTATGCTTCTAACACAAGAAATCCATATTCTGACATTCATAAAGACAAATTATATGGTGATGATCTCTTAAATGAAAACCTGCATTCCAGCAATCATTCTTTTGATTTAGCGCCAATAAAATATTCAAAAAAAATAGTAACCTGCAGTCCGTCAACTACCGTTAAAGAAATTGCGAGGATAATGAATAAAAAGAAAGTCGGAGCGATTTTAATTGTAGACGAAATGCTGCCAATAGGGATTTTGACAGATAAAGATCTCCGCAATAAAATTGTAACAGGAGATTTTCCGATAACCACAACGGCTGAAACGATAATGACAAAACCTGTTATTACGTATCCCAAAAAAATGACTGTTACAGAAGCTCAAATGGCCATGATGAAAAGCAACATCAGCCATTTATGCCTTACTAAAGATGGTACAGTTAATACCAAAGCTGTCGGGATTTTGTCGAAACACGATGTAATGGTCGCTTTAGGAAATAATCCAGCCGTTTTAATTAAAGCTTTAAAAAGAGCCAAAAAAACAAAGGAAATAAAACCTATTCGAAACCAAATCATGCAGCTGCTTCAGGGATATTTAGATCAAAATATTCCGATGACTTTAATTTCTAAAATCATAACAGAACTCAATGAGGCATGTACGACTCGTGTTATTGAAATCTGTTTAGAAAAAATGAGCAGTCCGCCGCCGGTAAAATTTGCATGGCTGGCAATGGGAAGTCAGGGACGCGGTGAACAAATGCTTCATACAGATCAGGATAATGCGATTGTTTACGAAAATGTAAACGAAGTTTTTAGGGAAGAAACGAAAATTTATTTCCTGAAATTTGCAGGACTTGTTAATAAAGGTCTTTTTGAAATTGGTTACGATTATTGCCCTGCAGATATGATGGCATCGAGTCCAAAATGGTGTATGAGTCTGGATGAATGGAAAAATCAGGTACACCATTGGATTACCAATCCGGGGAAAAATGAGGTTTTATTGTCGTTCATTTTCTTTGATTACAGCATGACATACGGCGACGCTGCAACTGTAGATCAATTATCAGAATATATTTTTGAAACCATAAAAGCAAACCCTATTTTTTATATGCATTTAGTGAGCGGTGCTTTACAAAGCCCATCTCCTACTGGTTTCTTCAGACAATTTTTAGTAGAACAAGACGGTGCCAATAAAGATAATTTTGATATTAAACGAAGAGCTTTAATGCCGTTGACAGATGCTGCGCGTGTTTTAATTTTATCACATTCTGTAAAGTCAATCAGCAATACAGCAGAACGTTTTGAAAAACTAGCCGAACTCGAACCAAATAATCGTGAATTGTATTTATCATGTTCATATTCTTTTAAAGCTTTACTGAAATTCAGGACCAAACAAGGTCTTTTACATCATGATTCGGGTCAGTTTATTGAACTTGAATCTCTAACCAAAATGGAAAAAATTAAACTGAAACGCACTTTTAAAACCATTAAAGAGCTTCAGGAATTAATTTCTGTTCGTTTTAATATTTCAAACCTGGTATAAAATGGGATTATTCAGTTTTTGGAAAAAAGAAGAAAATCTCTTCGATGAAAGTATCACTATAGAAGAAACCAGGTTTGTGGTTTTAGATACCGAAACTACTGGTTTTGATTATGAAAATGACCGAATTTTATGCATTGGCGCTTTGGCATTACAAAACGGCGTAATTTCGGTTCAGGATAGTTTTGAAATATATTTACATCAGGATCATTATGATAAATCGACAGCACAGATTCACGGAATTTTAAAAGATCTGCTTGTTAAACGTCCAACAGAATTAGAAGCTTTACAACAGTTTTTAGATTTTTTAGGCGATTCAATAATCATAGCTCATCATACCATTTTTGATGTTACTATGATTAATAAAGCTCTCGAAAGAAACGGACTGCCTCAACTCACAAATAAAACTTTAGATACGGCTTATTTGTACAAAAAAACTCTGATTCAGTCACATTTATTTGAGCGAAAGGATCATTATACATTAGATGATCTGGCAGATAAATTCGACATTTCTAAAAAAGACAGGCACACTGCTTTGGGAGATGCTTATATAACTGCTATTGCTTTTCTTAAAATTGTAAAAAAATTACGAGAGAAAAAGGCCGTTTCGTTAAATCAGCTTTTTAAAAATTAAGATATTTTTATGAAACTTAAATTTACATTTGGCTGAAAATTTTACGTTTTAGTAATACAAGACTTATTATTTGTTAGCAATAAGAAAAAATTCACGTAACATGTATTTTATTTTTGAAGGATAGCTTTGCTTAATCAAAAAAATAAAAACACAGTTATGAAATTAAATTTTCTAAAATCAATTGCACTGCTTGGTATTACAGGTTTCTCTGTAATAAGCTGTCAGAATGATGACAAAGATTCTTCAAACGATGTAAATTCAAGCATCGATTTTACTTCACATTCAAAAGTTCCTGCTTTTGTTTATCCAATGACAGGTTTTGAAAACTTAAAAATCAGCACTTTAATCGCAAGTTCTGATGTTTTACCAGAATCACCTTCATTTGTTTATGGTGCACAGCCAGATGGTGCAGGATTAATGAGAAATCCAAATGGTGAAGGTTACATCATGATTACAAATCACGAAATCCTTCAATCAGTTTCAAGAGTTTATTTAGATAAAACTTTCAAACCTGTAAAAGGAGATTATATAGTTGACGGCGTTGGAGGTTTAACACGTTTATGTTCTGCGACTTTGGCTACTCCTGAAATCCACGGCTTTGGACCAATCTTTTTAACTGCCGGAGAAAGCGGTCAGGAAAGTATGGTTCACGGAATTAATCCGCTTGGATTATCTTCTGATAAAGCAAGAACAGACAGAGTTTTGCCAGCTTTAGGAAAAGCAAGTATGGAAAACGCTGTTCCACTTACAAAAGAAGCATATCCTGGAAAAACAGTTATTTTAATTGGAGAAGATCAATCGTATGCAACTTCTCACGTAAGTGCCGGACAATTAATCATGTACATCGGTTCTTCTGTTGGTGACTTATCAAACGGAAAACTATATGCTTTAAAAAGAACAGATGGAAATCAGGTTGAAACTTCTATGACTTTAAATAATTCATATCCAGTTGAATTTGTTGAAATTCCAAATGCTAAAAACCTAACTGGAGCTGTTATTAATACTACTGTAAACGACTTAAAAGCCATTCGTTTATCAAGAGTTGAAGATGTTGATTACAGAAAAGGAAGCGCAAGCAATAATAGAGAAATCTATTTTACAGCGACTGGTCAGGCAACAAACAACGCTCCTGTTGAAGGATATACAATGTGGGGAAGAGTTTATAAATTGAAATTGGATGCTTCTAACCCATTAAAAGGAACTTTAGAATTAGCTGTTGAAGGTGACAGTACTCCAGGAACCGGAATTATCAATCCAGACAATTTATGTGTAACTGAAAACTACGTTTACATTCAGGAAGATGGTGACAGTTATTATGCTGATGCAAAACACGATTCATATATCTGGCAGTACAGCATCGCGACAAAACAAAATAAACCGTGGTTAAACATGAACCATAAAAGAACTGATGCTGCATGGAATGGACTTTACAACCAAACTGGCGAAATGAGATTTGGAAGCTGGGAATTTGGTGCTATGGAAGACATTTCAGATATCATTGGTGTTCCGGATACTTTTACGGTAAATATTCACCCTCATACCTGGCAGAGTGATGCATTTAAAAATGCAGACGGTTCTGGTACTCAAACTAATAAAGAGGGAGGTCAAACTGTAATTATCAGAAACGTACAACGATAATAATTTCGTTTAAATCATAAAACAACCCTTATTTTTCAATAAGGGTTGTTTCTATTACAATACTATTATGAAATTAAAACATTTTACTTTCCTGATTTTACTACTTTGTTTTTTATTTTCATGTCAGAAGAATGAAAAATCAAAAGCAACAATACAACAAGATTTACTTATTGATTTAAGTAAACTAAATAATGAAATTGCTCAATTTCAAAAACTTGTAAATAACAATTCTTCTCAAAAAGAAATTGTAGAACAGTTTAAAAAATCGCGTCTGGTTTATAAAAAAGTCGAATGGGCAATTGAATATTTTGTTCCCGAAACTGCCCGATTTATGAACGGTCCAGCTCTTGACGAAATGGAACTGGAAGAAAACAGATCTTTTGAACCTCACGGTTTTCAGGTTATGGAAGAAATGATTTTTCCAGAATATAATTCTGAAAGTAAAGAAGATTTAATTCGGGAACTGAATATTTTCCTGGCGAATATTAAACAGTTAAAAAGTACTTTTGAAGTTATTACAGTAAGTGATGATTATGTTCTGGATGCTGTTCAGCAAAATGTATTTCGTGTGATTGCTCTGGGAATTACAGGTTTTGACAGTCCAATTTTACAATCTTCCATTCCCGAAGCAGGAGAAAGTTTAATTTCGATTCCTGAATCTCTTTCAAGAATTAATTCAAACAATAAATCATTAGCAGAATTAAAAAATCTGACTGAAAAAGCTCAAAAATATTGTGCCGCTAATAATAATTTCAATGCCTTTAACAGAGCTGTTTTTATAAGTGAATATTTAAACCCTATTTCGAAAAAGCTAAAAGCTTTCCAGAAAGAAGAAAACATTAAAAACGTAAAGAAAAACAGTCCGCTAAAACCAACAATTGAAACTTTATTTGATAAAGATGCTTTTGATGTAAATGCTTTTGTGCTTTCTAAAGAATATAATTTCACGAAAGAAAAAGCGATTTTAGGCGAAAAACTATTCTATGATAAAAGCCTTTCTAAAAATAACGACCGAAGCTGTGCAACCTGTCATAATCCTGAGAAGGCTTTTACAGACGGGTTAAAAACCAATGTTTCATTAACCGGAATAAATTTACCCCGAAATACTCCTACTCTAACCTATGCTTCGTTACAAAATGCCCAGTTTTGGGATATGCGTCAGCTGGATTTAGAAAAACAAAGTGTAGATGTAATACAGAATAAAGATGAAATGCACGGCTCAATGGAAAATATTCATGCTAAAATTCAATTAGACAAAGAATATATCGATCTTTTCAAAAAAGCCTATCCAGGAAATTCGAAACCTGAAGCCTGGCAGATTCAAAACGCTATTGCAAGTTATGTACGTTCTCTAAACTCTTTTGATTCGAGATTTGACGAATATATGAGAGGAAAGAAAAATGCGTTAAATAATGAAGAAATCGAAGGAATGAACTTGTTTATGGGAAAAGCCAAATGTGCGACCTGCCATTTTACTCCATTGTTTAATGGAACGGTTCCGCCAAGTTATTCTAAAACCGAACACGAAGTTATTGGAACTCCAAATGAACCTTCCGGAAAATCCATAAGCCCGGATAAAGGGCGTTACATATACAATCAAATGCCTCAATTAGTTGGTGCTTTTAAAACTCCTACAGTTAGAAATACTGCAGTTACAGCACCGTATATGCACAACGGAGTTTTCAAAACCCTTGAAGAAGTAGTTTCTTTTTACAATAAAGGCGGTGGAATTGGTTTAGGTTATGAAGTAGAAAACCAAACACTTCCCTTCGACAAACTAAATTTGACTGTAAAAGAAGAACAGGCGCTTGTTGCTTTTATGAAGACACTTACAGATAAAAAATATCAATAAAACCAAAATAATTTTTTAACCCAAAAAAGCCGGAAAATAAGCAATCCGGCTTTTAATTATTTTAAAAATTCACTCTCTTCTTTAAATAAATAAATTTTGTTCTTTTTAAGATTTATCTTACTAAACATTCCCGGAGAATCTGGTCTTCGATATACTTTTTTTACTTCATATTCTTCTTTCTGCAATAATATTATACAATCTTTATTGGATTTTATTTTAGCAGAAAAATAACCAGTACTGTCTGTTTGGGTTGTTATACCATTTATATTGACCTGTACGTCTTTTATTGGTTTTTCTGTATCATAGTCATATACATAACCAAAAAAATTATTATTAGTACAGCTGGATAGTAATATTATCAGAAAAATATATTTGAACTTCAACTTCATTACCTAAAATTATTATTACTCTTTACTTGTATATAAAACATTAATCTAATAGGCATACACTTCATTTTTCTTTACGTTGATGTAATTTTTTCAGTAATAAAAAAGCAGAAATTTCAATATTAGATTGAAATTTCTGCTTTTTTTACATTTTATAATTAGTAAGCGTACTCAACAGTTTCATTACCAGTAGAAAAGTTTGTTATTTTCTCTATTGGAAAATTATTATCATTATATTTATATGTATTGACTTGCTCATAAGTAGAAGTTTGCTTAGTTATGTTATTAGCTGATGTATTATCTGAATCTAATAATAAGTTATAACCTAAAACATTTTTAAATGGATTATTTTGAGTATCATATTCATAAATATATGAATATTCTGCACCATAATATGAAACTTCAAGTTTAACAACATTACCATCTTTATATGTATATTTTCCAGTTGCTCCGTATTCTTCTTCAGCACCTGTTGCAGGAATACCTCTAAACTGATCGTAAGAAATTGTTCCATCTTCATTATGTGTATATTTAGTCTTGTAATAATAAGACTCAGCTGGATGTTTATCTATAGAATTATCTAACTTACCATTAATGTAATTATAGTCAGTTGTTAAATTCAAAGTGCCATTCATATCAAACTCTTCGATTTTTGTTATTAAATCACCTGTATAAGTATACTTAGTTACAGAGCCATTATCTTCGGTCATGCTAACAATTTTATTGCCATTATAAACATAACTTTCACTTGAAGAATGTCCATTATTATCTGTGGTCGTTATCTTTTTTACTAAAATTGAAGAAGTTGAATCAGATGAGTCATTATCATCTTTTGAACAAGAAGTAAATGTAAATGCAATGACACTTACTAAACATAAAATTTTTTTCATGATTTTGATTTTAAATTAATTTGCGAATTTAGATATCAAAATATGAGCAAACCTCCACTAGAAGTTTAAATTATAACAATATAGGGCTGACTAATTTTGCAGTTATAACTAAAATATAAAAACCGCTAAGAATTTCTTCCTAGCGGTTTTTATATTTTTATTCTAAAACCAATCCTATTTGGCCGTCGTCGTCTAATTCTGTTTCTACAGGATCATCTTCTGAAATTTCCGGTTTTTCAGGAATTTCTTCAATTGGTTCTTCGTAAGGAAGCGGATCTAAGAGATTTACTTGTTTTAATTTATCTGTTGTTAATTGATTTCCTAGAGCTTTAAAACCTTTTACAGCTATAAAGTCTTCTACATCAATATGTAAATCGTCTTTTTGAACGCCTTTTACTTTGGCAAAAACCAATTGTGCTACCGGACGATAATCGGTCGAAACAATCTCTAACTGCGAATTTGGATGGTCTGTAATAAAGCTTTCTTCTTTTCCTTCATTTTCAACAAGGAAACGTTTTAAGAAATAACGCTCTTTTTCTCCATCATAATAAATCGCAGAAATTGGTTTTTTAGGTTTCCATTTTTCCAGAACAATCATGTCTTCATCAAAATGAGTCGATAATTCAGGGATTATTACTTTTAATTTACCTGACTGATTAATTATTAAGATTTTGTCTGTTGGTTTAAATTCACCTAACAACTCTCCTCTTGCATCTACATTTAAACGTTTTACAGTATCGTCAAACCAAACTTTTCTTGGCAGTAATGTCGAAATTCCTTTTTCTTTTAATTCGATTTTCTTGATTGGATATTTGGTCACTAAGTTTCCTTTAGAACCACGTCCTTTAATGGCTAACTTAGCAAAATCAATATCGAATTTCAGTTTCTTAATCGTTCCAACCTGACGCAGTAAGATAGTAACTACCTCAGCTTCACCATTTGGATTATGTGAAAAATAAACCACCTGAGAACCGTTTGTACCATTTGTTAAATCGTAAGCTTTATCACGGGTTACTCCTGTAACATTGAAACGTTTTATATAAGACGGCCCTGATTTACCATCGCGGTACATCATGTTATAAATGGTGCGCTTGTCGTTTTTATCAAAAACTGCGACGTGTATAATGTCTTTTCCAATAAAAGTTTTGGCGTCGACTTTGGTTATCATCAATGTTCCGTCTCGTAAAAAAACGATAACATCATCAATATCCGAACAATCACCTACGTATTCATCTTTCTTTAAACTCGTTCCTACGAAACCTTCTTCGCGGTTTACGTAAAGTTTTGTGTTACGCAAAACTACTTTTGTAGCTTCAACGTTATCAAAAACACGAAGCTCTGTCTGACGTTCGCGTCCTTTTCCGTATTTCTCTTTTAATTTAGTAAAGTAAGCAATTGCAAAATCTGTTAAATGTTCCAGATTATGCTCAACTTCTTTCATTTCGTCTTCTAACTTCGCGATTAAATCATCGGCTTTATCAGAGTCGAAACGCGTAATACGAATCATCGGGATTTGAGTCAAACGCTGTAAATCGTCGTCATTAATTTCTCTAACGAATGATTTTTTGAAAGGCTCAAAACGATCGTATAAATATTTGTAAAGTGATTCTCTGTCTCCATATAATTTGAAGTCGATATACATTTCTTCACGAATGAAGATTTTCTCCAAAGTAGAAAAGTGCCACTTATTTTTTAATTCTTCTAACTGAATTTCTAATTCCTGACGAAGTAAATCAACTGTTCTGTGTGTTGAAATCTTCAACATATGAGAAACACCAATAAACAACGGCTTATTGTCTTCGATAACACATCCTAAAGGCGCTACAGAAGTTTCGCAGGCTGTAAATGCAAATAATGCATCAATTGTTTTATCTGGAGAAACACCCGGGAAAAGATGGATTAAAATCTCAACATCAGCAGCCGTATTATCTTCAATTTTCTTGATTTTGATTTTACCTTTATCATTGGCTTTCAAAATACTGTCAATTAAACTCGATGTATTGGTAGAAAACGGAATCTGTGTAATTACCAATGTATTTTTGTCTAATTGCGAAATTTTAGCACGCACACGCACACGTCCGCCGCGCATTCCGTCGTTGTAATTCGAGACGTCGGCAATACCCTGCGTCATAAAATCAGGATAAAGCGTAAAGGGCTTTCCTTTTAAGATTTTAATCGAAGCATCAATTAATTCGTTAAAGTTATGAGGCAGTACTTTTGTTGAAAGTCCCACCGCAATACCTTCTGCTCCCTGCGCTAAAAGCAATGGAAATTTTACCGGAAGATTAATCGGTTCGGCTTTTCTACCGTCATACGATAGTCCCCATTCTGTAATTTTTGGAGAATATAAAACCTCTAAAGCAAACTTAGATAAACGTGCCTCAATATAACGGGGTGCAGCTGCACCATCGCCCGTTAAAATATTTCCCCAGTTACCCTGACAGTCAATTAATAAATCTTTCTGACCAATCTGCACCATTGCGTCACCAATACTTGCATCTCCGTGTGGGTGATACTGCATGGTGTGACCTACAACATTGGCAACTTTATTATAACGACCATCGTCCAGCTCTTTTAAAGAGTGCATAATACGACGCTGAACAGGCTTAAATCCGTCCTCGATAGCAGGAACTGCACGTTCCAGAATCACATACGAAGCATAATCCAAAAACCAGTCCTTGTACATTCCCGTTACTTTAGTAATAACGTCCTCACCTTCTTCTTCCTGATTTTCGTAAAAATGCTGTCCCTCGAAATGCTTCGCATCTACGTTTATAATATCCTCGTCATCTCCATCCTGATTGTCATCCATCAGGTTTTCATCTTGATTATTCTCGTCGTCGTTTGGAATTATGTTATCGTCTTCTTCGTCTTTCATTTAATTATATTCTAATTATAATTCTATTTGTTTTCGAGTAGTTGTTTTAAAGCTTCAACACTTGGTAAAACGGTCTTATATTTACTGGCAAATATTTGCTCATTATTTTCTGGTAAAGTATATTTTACTACAGCTTCACTTTTGGTCTGACAAAGTACAATTCCGATAGTTTTATTTTCATCTTCCAATCGCATTTCTCTATCGTAATAATTGACATACATTTGCATCTGACCTAAATCCTGATGTTTTAATTCGCCTATTTTCAGATCTATAAGCACAAAACACCGCAGTATTCTATTGTAAAAAACTAAATCAATTCTAAAATGTTTATCATCAAAAGTAATTCTTTCCTGTCTTGCAACAAAAGTAAAACCATGACCTAATTCTAATAAAAACTGCTCTAGTTTACTGATAATTTCTTCTTCTAACTGCGATTCAGAATATTGATTCAATTCTGGTAATCCTAAAAACTCCAGAATATAAGGATCTTTAATAATATCTTTCGGTTTCTCGATAATCTGACCTTTCTCTGAAAGCTTTAAAATTCCTTCTTTATCTCTGCTTAAAGCCAATCGTGTATAAAGCGCTGTATTGTATTGACGTTTTAATTCCCGAACACTCCAATTATGTTTTTCAGATTCAATTTTGTAAAACCTTCTTTCTTTTTCATCTTCAATTCGCATTAGAAAAATATAATGGCTAAAAGTCAATTTAAAAAATGAAGATAAAGTTTGATAATCTACTTTATTAAATTCCGCAGTTACTGACTGGTTTTTTTGATTTTGTAAAATCCGAGACAGTGTCTCGGATTTTGAGAAAGTCAAAAAGAGCTTCCTCATATTTTCCAAATTATCAATAGAAAAGCCTCTCCCGAATTCTTTCGTCAATTGCTTTGAAAGGTCTTTTAAGAGTTGTTTTCCATATTCAGCCCTATCTTTTCCATTTTGTTCTTCTTCAACAATTATTCTTCCTATTTCAAAATAGGTAATTGTCATTGTTGAATTTACAGTACGCAAAACCTGTTGTCGGGCATTTTGTAATAACTCCGATACTTGCTGGAAAATAACTTTATTTTGAAGACCGTCTGACACTATTTGCTATTCTAAAAATTCTTAAACCTCCTCCAATTCATCAATCTCAACCTTCAGGTTCTTAATAATAAACTCTTGTCTATCTGGCGTATTTTTACCCATGTAGAACGATAACAACTGCTCGATAGAAGTATTTTTATCCATCATAACCGGATCAAGACGGATAGTGTCGCCAATAAAGTTTTTAAACTCGTCTGGCGAAATCTCTCCCAAACCTTTAAATCGGGTGATTTCCGGTTTTGGTTTTAATTTCTCGATGGCGTCTTTTCTTTCTTCATCAGAATAACAGTAAATCGTTTCTTTTTTGTTTCGAACCCTGAAAAGCGGTGTCTGTAAAATATACAAATGCCCTTCTTTGATTAATTCTGGAAAAAACTGTAAAAAGAAAGTAATTAAAAGCAAGCGAATGTGCATTCCGTCGACATCGGCATCGGTTGCAATTACGATATTATTGTAACGTAATTTTTCTAATCCGTCTTCGATATCAAGCGCTGCCTGCAATAAATTGAATTCTTCGTTTTCATACACGATTTTCTTCGTCATTCCGTATGAGTTCAAAGGTTTACCACGTAAACTGAAAACTGCTTGTGTATTCACGTCACGCGACTTTGTAATTGATCCGGAAGCCGAATCTCCCTCGGTAATAAAAAGTGTGCTTTCTAAGTTTCTTGGGTTTTTGGTATCAGGAAGATGCGCGCGGCAGTCTCTTAATTTTTTATTGTGAAGATTCGCTTTTTTAGCACGATCTGTCGCCAGTTTTCTAATTCCCGATAATTCTTTACGCTCACGTTCTGCCTGCAGAATTTTACGCAATAAAGCATCCGCAGTTGTTGGATTTTTATGCAGATAATTATCTAACTTGGTTTTGATAAAATCGTTTACGAAAGTACGAACAGAAACTGCTGGTGTTCCATCATCAGAACCCATATCTGTAGAACCTAATTTTGTTTTGGTCTGAGACTCAAAAACCGGTTCCATTACTTTAATACTAATCGCACTTACAATCGATTTACGAACGTCTGATGCTTCGAAATTCTTATTATAAAACTCACGAATCGTTTTTACAACCGCTTCACGATAGGCCGCTAAGTGCGTTCCACCCTGCGTTGTGTTCTGACCGTTCACAAAAGAGTGATATTCTTCGCTGTACTGCGTTTTACTGTGTGTAAGCGCAACCTCGATATCATGCTCTTTTAAGTGAATAATTGGATATTCTAAATCTTCTTCGCTGATTGTTTCTTCTAATAAATCACGAAGTCCGTTTTCTGAATAATATTTTTCTCCATTGAAAATAATTGTCAAACCATTGTTTAAGTAACAATAGTTTTTAACCATTTTGATAACGTATTCTAAACGGAATTTATAGTTCTTGAAAATCGTTTCGTCTGGCGTAAAAGTTACTTTTGTTCCTTTACGTTTTGTAGTATCGATTACATCTTCTTCTGAAACTAAATTCCCGCCGGAAAACTCTGCCGCTTTTTGTTTATCATCACGAACCGATTCTACACGGAAATAAGTAGAAAGCGCATTTACCGCTTTTGTTCCGACACCATTCAAACCAACTGATTTCTGGAAAGCTTTAGAATCGTACTTTCCTCCTGTGTTCATTTTCGAAACTACATCGACCACTTTCCCCAACGGAATTCCACGTCCGTAATCACGAACCGAAACCGTTTTATCTTTTATCGTTACCTCAATAGTTTTTCCAGAGCCCATTACGAACTCATCGATACAGTTATCTAAAACCTCTTTTAATAGAATATAAATACCATCATCTGGAGAAGAACCGTCTCCAAGTTTTCCGATATACATTCCCGGACGCATACGGATATGTTCTTTCCAATCAAGTGAACGAATATTATCTTCGGTATATTGATTTTGCTCTAGCATATATGAATTTAGGATTTTTTGCTAATGTACCATTTCTTAGCAAAAAATGAAAGCGTATTTTCTTTTTGTTATGAATAATAACAGTTTAAAATCTATTTAAATTGATTTTAAAATAAAATGGGCGGTAAAATTATAAAAAACTGCTTTTTTATCAAAAAAAAACACTATTTGATTCCCAGTACTTCTTTTGCCAGAGCAATCATTTCGGGCGTTCCTGTGTTTTTATTTTTCTCGTCAGAAAGTTTAACAACGCCTTGCCAATGTACATTATCAGGTTTTGTATCCGTTAATTTTATAACCATATTCATTGCTGGAAGTCCAACATCGTTGGTGAAATTTGTCCCTATTCCAAATGACATTTTTATTTTGTCCTGACAGAAATCAACAATCTTTTTTACTTTATCATAATTAAGTGAATCTGAAAAAACAATAACTTTTGATTTTGGATCAATTCCCATTTTGGTATAATGAGAAATTACTTTTTGGGCAAACTCAATTGGATCACCGCTGTCATGTCGAACGCCGTCAAAAAGCTTAGAATATTTTTTATCGAATTGGTTGAAAAATATTTCTGTAGTATAAGTATCCGTTAAAGCAATTCCAAGGTCACCGCCGTAAACTTTTGTCCAGTTTTCGAGGCTTATAAAATTCGCTACCTGAAAGCCATACTGCGCGGCATGAAACATAAACCATTCATGAGCGTGAGTTCCCAAAGGCCTTCTATTGTTAACCATTGCAAAGTGTACGTTGCTCGTTCCAATAAAACTGTTTCCGCCGTAGGTTCTTAAAGTTTCATTTACTAAATCATGAACATCGTAAGAATGACGTCTTCTTGTTCCAAATTCTAAAATCGAAACTCCTAATTTATTATAATTATCGATTTTCTCTTTTGTCAGCTCTTTTATGGCTTCATCATTTAAACGAATTAAATGGTTTGATTTATAAAAAAGTTCCGAAATCAAAGCCATCAAAGGAACTTCCCATAAAATGGTTCTGTACCAATATCCTTCTACGGTTACTGAAATTTCAGAACCTTCCTGACTAATATGAACTTCAGACGGATCAAAACTAAATCCTTGCAGAAAATCTAAATAGGTTGGGTCAAGATAAGGGCAATAATGAGCTAAATAACTTTTCTCTTCTTTTGTTAAACGAAGTTCAGACAATGCATCTACTGAACGTCGAAGTAAATCTGCAAATCCTTCCGGAAAGATATGTTTACCACGATTTATAAATCCGTAACGAACTTTTGCTTTTGGAAAAAGTTTAATTACAGCATGCTGCATTGTAAATTTGTAGAAATCATTATCTAAGATCGATTTCAGAAAAGTCGCTTCCATAGTGTTCAAATTCGGATCATTCTTGCTAAGATACGGCAATTTCAGAAAAGATGAAAATTTGTATAATCCTTAAATATTATTTTGAAACTACTTTAAAAGAAACAACACTGTTAGTATCTGCAAAAACAGTGATATAATCTCCAATATTATTATCTATAGTAATTTGAAATTCTAACCCTCCTCTTTTTTCTTTCGGGTTTTGAACTTTAACCGGCTGATTCTTTTTATTTAAATAAAAAACCTGATTGGATTTTGAGAGATTTTTGATTTCTACCGTAATCTTATCTCCATTTCTGGCTTCAACTATACCAGAATCCGGTGATTTAATTTTATAATCTTTTTCGATTGTGGTATTGTAAATCAATGGACCGTTCAGAAAATCTTCTTTACTTAATCTTTCACCTAAATAAGTTCCGGAATCCGGAAAATGTTTGGCAAAAAAGTAATCTGGATCTGTGTCAAAATAAACGGGATTAAAATCGTTTACCATTCTGCCTTTGCTGCTGTCATAATACCCCTGTCCCCAGGTTACATCAATTAAGCGCCATTTTTTATCGATCAAAACCATATTCCAGGCATGATTGGATGAAGTCGTTTTTCTTCCGATATCTCTAACTGAAATTTTAGAATCACCGCGGATTATTTCGCATTTAATTCCCATTAGAGAAGCCAAATGCTGATATAAAGCCGTAAAACCTTCACAAACTGCTTTCTTTGATTTGAAAGCTTTCTGAATGAGGTTATCATTTAATTGTTTGATTTTACGCTGTTTTTCTGCTTCTGTAGAATAACTAAATCCCTGCACTCTCGGCGGATTCAAATACGCATTATAATCGTATCTTATGTTAAAGGCAATCCAGCCGTAAATAGCGCGTGCGCGCTCAGCATCTGAATCAAAATCTTTTTCGATTCTTTCTGCTAACTGTTCCGTGCTGTCAAAACTTTTAGGATATTTTGCAACTATTTTATCGACTTCGCTAATCTTTTGAGAAAACGTAAAATTGATAAAAATGCTATTTAATAAAAGGAAAATAAGGGCAAACTTTTTTTGTGGCATTTAAAAATTTGATTTAATAATGTTTTTCAGTTCATTATCTAACTCAACGTTAGAAATTTTATTTTCCTGTAAATCAAAATTCGAGCCAAATGCTGGTAATGAGAAACTTCCTTTAATTTCTGCCCCATAACGAGGGAAAAGAGTCTGGGCAATTCCCAAAACAGATGCACCTCCTCTGCCTCCTGGAGAAGTTGCTAATAATAACATTGGTTTATGCTGAAAAACATCTTTTTCGATTCTTGAACTCCAATCGAAAACATTCTTGAAAGCAACAGAATAATTCCCGTTATTTTCTGCCATTGAAACAACCAGAATATCAGCTTCTTTAAGTTTATTCAGAAACGCCTTCGCCACTTCATGCTGACCTATTTCTTTTTCAAGATCTACACTGAATACAGGCATTGCAAAATCATTAAGATCTAAAATCTCAACTTCTGCATTTTCAAATAAACTTGAAGCGTAAGCCGCTAAACGTTTGTTGATTGACTGCTTACTGTTACTTCCTCCAAAAGCTATTATTTTCATATGTGGTATTTGTTTTTTGCCACAGATTAAGAGGATTAAAATGATTTTTTAATCTGCTGCGGTTCTTTAATTGTTTTCTATTTCAAAAATTTCTTTTTGAATTTCAACTGAATATTCATTTGGGTAAATTTTACCGCCGTAAGCCTTTGCATATACTTTAGTAAATTCTGCTCCAAAATACAGAATAATTGCCGAATAATAAACCCAAACTAAAATAATTATTACAGATCCCGCCGCTCCATAAACAGAAGCCACAGTTGAACTTCCTAAATAAAAACCTATCGCAAACTTCCCAATCATAAATAATACCGCAGTAACCCCTGATCCTATAAAAGCATCTTTCCATCTTATTTTTCCATCTGGTAAAGTTCTGAAAATTATAGTAAAAAGCAGTGTTATACTTGCCAGTACAATCACTACATTAACAACATAAAACAAATAAACGGTACTTTCCGGAAAGTAGATTTTTAATCGTGAACTCACTAAATCTAATGTTGTATTTACGAGTAAACTCACCAGCATTAAAAAGCCTACAGATGCTATCATTGAAAAGGACATTAATCGATTCTGAATGAATTTCTTAATACCTTTATCTGGTTTGGCGCGTAATCCCCAAATAAAATTAATAGAACTTTGTATTTCAGCAAAAACTCCAGATGCTCCAATTAACAGCATTACGATTCCAAATACAGTTGCAAACATATTATCTCCAGACAATTGCACATTTTTTATAGCTTCCTGAATTTGAATTGCAGCACTATTTCCTACCATTCCGTTAATTTGACCATACAGCTGGCCAGTTACTGCATCTTCTCCAAAAAAGAAACCACAAATAGTAATGATAATAATTAACAGCGGAGGCAGTGCAAATATCGTATAATACGATAATGCCGCGCTGAGCTTAATAGCGTTGTCATCATTAAATTCTAAAAAAGTATTCTTTAATAGAAACCATATTTTTTTTAAGATATTTTTGATTTTCATCTGCTGATTAATTTGATATTCTCTCAAATTTACGCAATAATAAAAAATCTTGAATTCTCGTTTTTTAATGGAATTTTATATTTTTTCCATCTGTCGATATTTAATTCCCAGCTGAATAACTGTACTGGAAACATATTTTAGTTACCAACATTTAATTCCACAATTTGAATTAACAATATACATCATGAAATAATCTCGTAGAGATTCAACATTGGCAACTAAAAAACTAACATCTGAAGAATGTCACAGGGACTTTATTTATACATTATTTATAATGATAGAAAATCCCTTTATCATAAACGGTCCATAAGCTGGCTTTTTGGTTCGCCGCTTTTAGCGCGTTATTTGCCCAAGTATTGCAGGTATAGAAAAGACTATAACTTCCTTTGGCTTCATAAAAAGCATCTTTTTTTCCGTAGCTGTGTCCCTGAATCCATTCTGGATGAACTGGATCACTAAAACTATCTGAAATATAGTTCACTAACTTTTGATAATTCTCTTTTGAAACTAAAATACGTTTACAATCATCACCTTCTCTCAACTGCTTAAAAAATGTAGCATGTACAGCCGATGAACTGATTCCAAACGCGGCTTTAAACGCTGTGCTTGCTTTTAAATCTGCCCATTCTGGAGTTTCAAGATAAAAGCCTTTATCACCCCAGCCAAAAGCGATATAATTCATTAAAGAATCTTTTGATTGGGTTTGATTGAACTGAATTTCGCTTCGCCAGTCTTTTATCTCATTTTTTATTGGAACCACAATATCAGTATGGACTCCGTTGGAAAGAATGTAAATTGGAACTGCGTCTTGTTCTTCAACTTTTGAAACATCTGAATTGACTGTAATTTTAGAAATAATTAAAACATATGTAACATACAAAGCAAGAAAACTAAAGATTCCGAAAAGCGTCCAGCCTAGAATTTTAAATGATTTTTTCAGCATTTTAATTGGTTGATTTTAGATTAGTAATTGGTTAATTTTTTACTAACCAATTTTTGAGCCAAAAATTTTTAAACAGTTAATTTGTTTGCAAAATGAGACACGGATTTTTTGTCATTGCGAGGAACGAAGCAATCACACTACGAAAAGCAACAAAGAGAATCGACAATCTTTGCGTGAGCTTCGACTTCGCTCAGCCTGATAATAAAAACCTAAATAATAAAAACAAAAAAACTGCTGAATTCCTCCAGCAGTTTTAGTCTATTCTCTTTGTTCTTTCTTCTTCTCTCAAAAAAAGATTAAACGTTAAAACGGAAGTGCATTACATCACCATCTTTTACGATATATTCTTTTCCTTCAACTCTGAATTTTCCAGCTTCTTTTGCTTTTGCTTCTGAACCATACTGAACATAATCATCGTATGAAATTACCTCTGCACGGATAAATCCTTTTTCAAAATCAGTATGAATAACTCCAGCCGCTTGCGGTGCAGTTGCTCCAATATTGATTGTCCAGGCACGAACTTCTTTTACACCAGCTGTAAAGTAAGTCTGCTGTTTTAATAATTTATAAGCTGCACGAATTAAAACAGATGCTCCCGGCTCTTCTAATCCCATGTCTTCTAAGAAAACCTGACGCTCTTCATAGCTTTCTAATTCTGTAATATCAGCTTCTGCTCCTACTGAAAGTACAATCACTTCAGCTTCTTCATCTTTTACTAATTCACGAACCTGATCAACATATTTGTTTCCGTTTACAGCAGAGCTTTCGTCAACGTTACAAACGTATAAAACTGGTTTTGCTGTAATTAATTGGAAAGCTTCCATAAGAACTTCTTCATCATTATTTTGAGGAACAATTGTTCTTGCAGATTTTGCCTGTAAAAGAGCTTCTCTAATTCTGTTTAATAAAGCTTCTTCTGCCTGAGCTTCTTTATTTCCGGTTTTTGCAGCACGTTTTACTTTTTCTAAACGTTTTTCGACTGTTTCCAAATCTTTTAACTGCAATTCGATATCAATTGTTTCTTTGTCACGAATTGGGTTTACGTTTCCGTCAACGTGTACAATATTGTCATTATCAAAACAACGTAAAACGTGAATGATAGCATTACACTCTCTAATGTTTCCTAAAAACTGGTTTCCAAGACCTTCTCCTTTACTTGCTCCTTTTACCAAACCTGCAATATCTACGATATCTACAGTTGCCATTTGAACGCGTTCTGGTTTTACCAATTCCTCTAACTTATTGATTCTTGGATCTGGAACGTTTACAACACCAATATTAGGTTCGATAGTACAAAATGGGAAGTTCGCACTCTGCGCTTTTGCATTAGATAAACAATTAAATAATGTTGATTTTCCAACATTTGGCAATCCTACAATTCCTGCTTTCATTTCTTGTTTCTGTTTATTTTATTCGACACTGAACTATCAGGTCTGGTCATTAACAATTGTATTGTAATGATTTATGATTTACGTTTTTATTTTTCGTTTATGCCAAAATGATATTTTTTGGCTTTAAAATTTTGCAAATATAAGATTTAATACCTCTTAACCGAAGTAAAAATGTGCATTAATATAATTTTAAGGCTATTCTTAAAAATTTTTAAACTTTTTATTAAGTTTTTGTTAAATAATAGTAATTTTATAAAAATTTACAACAAAAAACAAACCAAAAAACCAATAACCATGAAAAAGATTGCATTATTTTTATTGATGCTGAATTCAGCATTTCTTTTTGCACAGAAAGAAGTATCGGGTGTCGTTAGAGACAAAGCAGGCACACCGCTTCCTGGAGTTAATATTGTTGAAAAAGGAACTTCAAATGGCGTCTCAACCGATTTTGAAGGAGGATTTAAAATTAAAGTAAAAGAAGGAGCAGTATTAATTTTCAGTTATGTTGGTTTTGCTTCAATCGAAAAAGCAGCTTCAGATAAAATGAATATAACTTTAGATGAAAGCGGCGGACAGGTTTTGAGTGACGTTGTAGTAGTAGGTTCCAGAAATACCAAAAGAACTGTTGTAAACTCTGCCGTTCCTATTGATGTCATTAACGTAAAAGAGGTTACAACACAAAGCGGGAAAATCGAAATCAATCAATTACTGCAGTATGTAGCACCTTCATTTAATGCGAATAAACAATCCGGTTCTGATGGTGCCGACCACGTAGATCCTGCTTCATTAAGAGGAATGGGACCTGACCAGACTTTAGTTTTAATTAACGGAAAAAGAAGACACCAATCGTCTTTAATTAATTTATTTGGAACCCGCGGACGTGGAAATACTGGAACTGACTTAAATGCAATTCCGGCAGCTTCTATTAAAAGAATCGAAATTCTGCGTGACGGCGCAGCGGCTCAATACGGTTCTGATGCAATTGCAGGTGTTATCAATATTGTCACCAATGATAATGTAAACGAACTTACGGGTTCTGTTACGTATGGAGTTTTTAACACAAATGCAAAAGGCGATTTCCTGCCGGGAACTCCAAACACAAAAGGATACAGATTAGATCAGCATGGAAACGGAAATTCATACGGAAAAGATCAGGATTTTGATGGAGGTTCTGTAAGAGTTGCCGCCAATTATGGTGTTGCATTAGGAACAAAAGGCGGTTATGCCAATTTTACGGGAGAATTTTTAAACAAAAATAAAACCCTAAGACCTTCCTACGATTTTAGAAAAGGTTTTGGCGATGCCGAAATGCAGGGCGTTAATCTCTTTGTTAATCTTGCTGTTCCAATTGCTGACAAAACTGAATTTTATGCTTTTGGAGGAAGTAATTTTAGAGATACTGATGCGTATGCTTTTACCAGAAATGACGGCGAAAGAGTTGTAGAATCAGTTTATCCGGGAGGTTACACACCAAGAATTACTTCAAAAATTAATGACAACTCGGTTGCTGCAGGAATTAGAACTGAATCTGACGGAGGATGGAAATTTGATTTAAGCAACACTTTTGGAAAAAATAAATTTCAATACGATATTAAAGGAACTATAAATGCTTCTCTTGAAGAAAAATCTCCTCACGAATTTGACGCCGGAGGTCATAGTTTACTTCAAAACACGACTAATTTTGACATTTCTAAAAACTACGACAGTGTTCTTAGCGGTTTTAATATCGCATTTGGAACCGAATTTAGAGTTGAACAGTTTAAGATTTTTGCCGGCGAAGAAGGTTCTTATGCTACTTATGACACAAATGGCCAGCCTATAACCGACCCAGCGACTCAAAGTCCGCCAACGGTTCCTAATCCAGATTACGATCCTTCAGATCCTACTTCTTCACCAACAATACCAAGACCAGGCGGTTCGCAAGGTTTTCCAGGATACAGTCCTGCCAACGAGGTTAATAAAAACCGTACAAACTTCTCTTTGTATGCAGATGGAGAATTGGATATTACAGAGGCTTTAATGGTGAGCGGAGCAGTTCGTTTTGAAAATTACAGCGATTTTGGAAGCACTGTAAACGGAAAATTAGCATCAAGATTAAAAATAAACAAGCATATTAACTTAAGAGGATCTGTAAGCACTGGTTTCCGTGCACCTTCATTAGCGCAGATTTATTACAATTTACGTTTCACGAACTTTAACGCAAGCGGTGCAACCGAAGTTTTACTGGCTCCAAATGACAGCGAGGTTACAAGAGCTTTTGGAATCAGCAAGTTAAACGAAGAAAAAGCAGTCAATGCATCTTTAGGCTTTACAGCTTCTTTTGGAGATTTTACTGCAACTGTAGACGGTTATTATATTAAGGTAAAAGACCGTATTGTACTTACTGGATATTTTGATGCCGAATCTTTAAACTTAGGTGTTTCAGAAGCACAGTTTTTTGCTAACGGAGTTGACACAAGCACTCATGGTTTAGATTTAGTTTTCTCCTGGAAAAAAGCATTTGACTTTGGTCAATTGAACGCCACATTGGTAGGAAATATAAATGACATGAAAATTGACAAAGTAAAAAATGGTCCTCTGGACGAAGCTACTTTCTTTGGAAAAAGAGAAAAAGCCTTTTTACTAGCCTCTGCACCTGATAACAAATTTGCTTTAAATTTAAATTATGCCAAAAATAAATTCGATGCAGGATTAGCTTTTACCCGTTTCAGCAAAGTAGTTTTAGTTGATTATGCCGATGAAGATGATGTTTACAATCCAAGATTGGTTACAGATTTAACTTTGGGTTATCAACTAAGCAAAAGTTTAAAACTAAGCATTGGAAGCAACAACTTATTTAACGTGTACCCAACAAAACAAGATGAACAAGGAAATACTGAAGCCGGAGGTTATTGGGATGCTGTACAAATGGGTTTCAGCGGTGCATATTACTATGCCAGACTTGGATTTAATTTCTAAGTTTCTCACAAAGCTTAGGAATTGCTCAACCTGAAATACATTTTACATAAACTAGAAAACAAAAAATCCTGAACAATAGTTCAGGATTTTTTTATATCCAAAAAGGCATTTCATATTTCACATTTCACAAAAAAAACAACTTGCAGTTACAACTTAAATTCTAACGAGTTTATAATTGCTTTTTCTTCGTCAGTTGCCGTAAAACCTGAAATATCCCAATAATTTGTCAAGATTTTATTCTTTTTATTAAAGAGTGATTTCTCTTTAAAAACATCGCTTTCACTATAAGTAAAATTCTGTCTGTTAAAGCTCGTGGTTACAAAGCTATTTCTTACCTGAATTTTCTTAACCTCGTCTTTTAACATAAGATTATAGGCAATTTCTTCATTTGAATTCAGCAGATAATAATCTTGTCCGTCAAATCTATAATCGACTTTTACAGAAGACTTTGTAATATTTTTTGAATTTACCGTTGTTTTCTCTTCAATTTTATCAAGATTTTGAGGCGTAATATCTATTGTAAAACCCATAATAAGCTTTTTTACAGGATCGTAAACAATCTCAAAATTATCTACAGCTTCCTTAGCTTTATCAAGAGGTGTAACATACATTACATAATAATCTTTATTTTTAGCGTGTCCTCTAATAACAAAATCATATCCTTTTTTTGTTTTTGAATCCAATAACGGATCAAAATATTTAAAATCAGAATAATTTTTCATAATATTATTCAAATCATATCCTCTCAAGTCAGCACTTATATCAGTTTCCAACAATCCGTATGACCTGTTTTGTTCAACAAGCAAAGTGGTTGCATTATTATTTTTATCGAATTGAAAATTAACCAATCCGTCATTATAATAAGAATACTGATTATTGAGCATAAAAAACTCTCTTACATATACTTTTTGTCTATGCGAAATGCTGATTTTTTTGGTAGAATTTGAAACTAATTTCTGCAGTATTTTTTCCGGATCTTCTCTAGACAAAACCACTTCGTCCAGTTTATTGTTTTTACTCTTTAAATAAATAACAAATTTTTGATCTCCATTTAATGATGTCCAGCGTACAGTCGCATCTTCATAATCAGTTTGAGAAACCTGAACATTAGAACCGCCCGTAAGCATAAAAGTTACCTTACCTTCTTCATTGCTTAATAAAATCTGTTTGGTTTTCATGATTACAACAGCAGCATTTTCGATAGGCAGTAACGTTTCTATATCTCGCACAAAAATAGAGTACTCTTCATTTTGTGAGAAAACACCAACACTAAATAAAACAAAAAATAAAAGTATACTTTTCCTCATAAGCTTGTTAAATTTTCAACTAAAGTATTGTTTTTTTAACATTAAAGCAACACCCTGAAAAATAAAACATTCGTTATCAATAAACTAACTTTTACAAATACCTGATATCAGGGTAAAAAAAATCCTGAGCAAAACTCAGGATTTCTATATCATTAAATCAAAAAGATTTATTATTCACCGTGTAGAAACGCTTGTCTGTTTAACAAAGTTTCGTCATCTTCTACGTGATTGTCATCTGGCACACAACAATCAACAGGACATACAGCCGCACATTGAGGTTCATCATGAAAACCTTTACATTCTGTACATTTTCCCGGAACGATATAATAAATTTCATCAGAAATTGGAGTTTGTGCATCATCTGCATCAACCTCTGTTCCGTCAGGTAAAATTACAGTTCCAGAAAGACTTGTTCCGTCTTTATATCTCCAGTCATCCGCTCCTTCATATATTGCAGTATTTGGGCATTCTGGTTCGCAGGCCCCGCAGTTTATGCATTCGTCAGTTATAATAATTGCCATCGTTTATTAATCTTAAGGTTAAAAGTCTTAAAGTTCTAAAGTCAAAATAAAGACAAGCATAGCTTTTGACTTTATGACTTTTGACTTTCGACTTAATTATGCTTATTTTTGTGCAAAATTACAATCAAAACAATTCATAAACAAACATTATGACATTAGAAACAAAAAAAAGTGTTTTTGTTGAATTAGGAAAATTTTTAAGTCAGTTTTCTGAAGGTGCTTCTGCAAGAAAGTCTGACGTTTTATACAATGATATCTTTTTTGATGATTTTGAAAAACTTATACATTTATCACAGTCCCATAACGGCTGGTACACACCGGAGCAGGTTTATTTTGCCGTAAAATCATGGGCAGATGCTCTAACAGACGAAAACATTACCAAATGGATTTCTAAATATGATTTTAGCGCCAATCAAAAAGAAAAGACTGTTGCTTTGATTTTGGCCGGAAATATTCCGTTAGTTGGTTTTCATGATTTTTTATCTGTTTTAATTACCGGAAACAAAGCATTAGTAAAAACTTCTTCAAATGATCAGCATTTACTGCCGTTTTTAGCTAAGTATTTAATCGCTGTTGATGAAAATTTAAAAGATAAAATCACTTTCGCAGAAGGTAAACTTGAAAATTTTGATACTGTAATCGCTACCGGAAGCAACAATACCGCTCGTTATTTTGAATATTATTTTAAAGATAAACCTTCGATTATTCGAAAAAACAGAAATTCGGCAGCTGTTTTAAACGGAAAAGAAACCAAAGAAGATTTAGAAGCTTTGGGTGAAGATATTTTTAGATATTTTGGTTTAGGATGCCGAAATGTTTCTAAACTTTTTGTTCCTAAAGACTATTCTTTTGAAAATTTCTTTCAGGCTGTTTTTAAATATCAGGACGTTATACATTATGAAAAATACGCTAATAATTACGATTATAACAAAGCGGTTTTCTTAATGAGTAATTTTAAACTGACAGATAACGGTTTCCTTACCTTAAAAGAAGATTCAAGTTACGCCTCGCCTATTTCGAGCGTTTTCTTTGAATACTACGAAAATCTTGAAGATTTAAAATCCCGCCTTAAAGCAGAGGAAGAACAAATTCAATGCATCGTAAGCAATAATTTAATCGAAAATAGTGTTTCGTTTGGGCAGACCCAAAATCCTCAATTGTGGGATTATGCAGATAACGTTGATACTATAACGTTTTTGTTAACAACAAAGTAAAAAAATGTTTAATTATTTCGAATTATTTATCGCTTTTTCAGCTCCTATTACCGAAATTTGCATCTTTAAATTTTTCGACAAATTTTTCGACTATTAACAACAACCATGAAAAAACACAACTACAGCGCAGGACCTAGTATTTTACCTCAGGAAGTTTTTGAAAAAGCATCAAAAGCAGTTTTAAATTTTAATGATTCAGGATTATCTATTCTTGAAATTTCGCACCGAAGCAAAGATTTTGTGGCTGTTATGGATGAAGCTCGTTCGCTGGCTTTAGAATTATTAGGACTTCAGGGAAAAGGATATCAGGCTTTGTTTTTACAAGGTGGTGCAAGTACTGCATTCTTGATGGCTCCTTATAACTTAATGAAAGAAAACGGAAAAGCAGCTTATTTAGATTCAGGAACGTGGGCAACTGCGGCTATTAAAGAAGCTAAACTTTTTGGAGAAACTGTTATCGTAGGCTCTTCAAAAGATGACAATTATACTTATATTCCAAAAGGATACGAAATACCAGCCGATGCTGATTATTTTCACTGTACAAGCAACAATACAATTTTTGGAACTCAAATGCACGAATTCCCATCGACTAACATTCCAGTAGTGTGCGATATGAGTTCTGATATTTTTTCTCGTGAATTGGATTTTTCTAAATTCGATTTAATCTATGCCGGAGCTCAAAAAAACATGGGACCTGCAGGAACAACTCTTGTTGTGGTTAAAGAAGAAATTTTAGGCAAAAACGGAAGAACAATTCCTAGTATGTTAGATTATGTTAAGCATATCAAAGCAGAAAGTATGTACAATACTCCTTCTGTATTTGCTGTATACGTTTCATTACTGACATTACAATGGATTAAAGCTAAAGGCGGAATTGCTGCTGTTGAAAAATTAAACAATGCAAAAGCAGATTTACTTTACGCTGAAATCGACAGAAACCCATTATTTAAAGGTGCTGCTAATGTAGAAGATCGTTCTAAAATGAACGTTACTTTCTTATTAAACAACCCTGAGCATACTGAAACTTTTGATGCTTTATGGAAAGCTGCAGGAATTTCTGGATTGCCGGGACACCGTTCTGTTGGCGGTTACAGAGCTTCTATTTACAACGCTATGCCTATCGAAAGTGTTCAGGTTTTAGTTGATGTAATGAAAGCACTTGAAACTAAAGTTTAAAAAGGTTTAATCGGTTATTCGGTTAATTGTTTAATCGAAAATACTTATTGAAACTTTAAATTTCAGCCCCGATAGAAGTGGAAATCCTTTTTTGTTTTTTCTTTAAAAACAAAAAAGATTGTAACGAATAGCGGGATTAGCTCCTAAATCAAAAAAATATAATACTTGGTTCATCGATTAAACAATTAAACGAATAAACAGTTAAACGTTTATACGATTAACCAAATAAACAATAAACACACAATGAAAGTATTAGCAAATGACGGAATTTCTAAAAGTGGAATTCTAGCCTTAGAAAAAGGCGGATTTGAAGTTATAACTACAAAAGTAGCTCAGGAACAAGTAGCTAACTTTATTAATGAAAATAATGTAGACGTAATTTTAGTGCGCAGTGCAACTAAAGTTCGTAAAGATATTATCGACTCTTGTCCTGGTATCAAAATCATCGGACGTGGTGGTGTTGGTATGGATAACATCGATGTTGATTATGCTAAAAGCAAAGGAATTCATGTAATTAACACTCCGGCTTCATCTTCAGAATCTGTTGCTGAATTGGTATTTGGACACTTATTTTCTGGTGTTCGTTTCTTGCATGATTCAAACAGAAACATGCCTCTTGAAGGAGATTCTAACTTTGACGGTTTGAAAAAAGCGTATGCAAACGGAGTTGAATTAAGAGGAAAAACTCTTGGAATTGTTGGTATTGGACGTATCGGACAAGCTACTGCAAAAATGGCGCTTGGTCTTGGTATGAAAGTTATCGCTGCTGACAGCTTTATTCCTCAAGTAGACATAAAAGTTGAATTTTTCGACGGACAGTCTATCACCACTACAATCGTTTCTCAATCTTTAGAATCTTTATTTAAAGAAGCTGATTTCATTACATTACACGTTCCTGCACAAGATGGTTACATCATTGGAGAAAAAGAACTTGCAATCATGAAAGATGGTGTTGGAATTGTAAACTGTGCTCGCGGCGGTGTTATTGATGAAGTAGCTTTAGTAAAAGCTTTAGATTCAGGAAAAGTAGCTTTCGCTGGTTTAGACGTTTTTGAAAGCGAGCCAAAACCAGAAATGGCAATCTTAATGCATTCTAAAATCTCTTTAACTCCTCACATTGGAGCTGCAACAGGAGAAGCACAAGACAGAATTGGTACTGAATTAGCTTCACAAATTATTACTTTGTTGAGTTAAATATCAAAAATCAAATAGATTTACTAAGGGGATTTACTGCAAATAAGTAGTAAATCCCTTTTCTTTTTTTATACTTTCGCGAATACTTAAAAGTATACAATGAATACAAAAAAAAACTCTAAACGCAAGTGGATTGTGGGCGTGATTCTATTTATAACTGCAATTACTTTGTTCTGCACCTCTATCTTTGGCAATGTATTTTCGCTTATTATCGAAAAAGAATATTTTATTCCTAAGCAATCTTCTATTTTCACTTTTAATGAAACAATTGGTAATGAAGGCTCAAGCGATGTCTGGAGGTATGGAGAAGATTACAGCAACTATTATTATAATCTAAGCACATTTGATAACGATGTCCTTTTTTTTCCTAAAAAAAACATTAACAATTGTCCTGGATTAATCCTGAAGATGTTACAACCTGGTGCAAAGTAAAGGTTCTAAAGTACTGAATCTTAACACTGATTTTAATTTAAGACAATATAAATTTGTTTTTGCAGAATTTCTTGAATTTATCGAACCGAGTAAGCAAAAAATAGATTACCTTTAAATGCATTTATTAGAAATTTGTAGTAAATACCTTTCTTTTTTTATTATTTTTGGCGTGTAATTTTAAACTCATATATATCATGTTTGAACAATTAACCCAATTAGTACAACAATATGGAGGCGATTCTGTTGTAAACAATACCGCTGTCCCAAATGAACATAATGAAGCCGTTATAAACGAAACCAGCAGTTCTATTTTTGAAAGCTTAAAAAAAATTGCTTCTGAAGGCGGGGGCGAACAGCTTGCCGGATTATTTCATGGAAATTCACCTATTGACAGTTCAAATCCGGTTGTACAGCAGATCACACAACAATTATCCGGAAATTTAGGAGAAAAATTTGGTTTAAGCAGTACTGCTTCATCAGGTGTAGCTTCAAGTTTAATTCCGCAGATTTTAGGCTCGCTGGTTAATAAAGCAAAAGATCCAAACGACAGCAGTTTTCAAATTTCAGATATAATCAATTCTATTTCAGGAAACAGTACGCAAGCATCTGGAATTATGGATACAATTTCAAAATATGGAGTTCAATTTGGACTTGACCAAAACAACGACGGAAAACTAGACGTTGCCGATGTTCTTGTAGTTACCAAAAGCAAAGGCGGTATTGCAGGATTTATTGGTAAATTGTTTGGAAGTAAATAAAGCAGCTAAGGTGCTGAGATTCTAAAATACTGAGTGTTCAGCCTCATTTATAAATAATTAAAAAAGCTGTTTGTAAACCAAACAGCTTTTTTGATTATATAAGCTAACCTCTTTACAAACTGTTAAATAACATTTCTCTTTCCTCAATAAATCGTAACTTTAAATCTTCAAGAAAAGTTATGAAAAAATATATTTCCATATTAATCCTTCTGCTTATTATAATTGCGTGTTCGACAACCTCGCAGACTATTGCCAGTAGTGATGCTGCTTCGGCAAAAAAAATAAACGATACGGTTAGAATTGCAAATGATTCTCTTGAATATGAAGTAATAATTATCGATAATGGCTTTAGCACCTGGCTTGCATCAAGAGCATACCCTAGAAATTATTATTCTTTGCAATACCTTGAAAATAAAAACTATTTGTACATAACAGAATGGAATAATCGTGTCTTACAGCCGCAGCGTTACAATCCAAATTTATACGAAATGTCAATAAACTACAGACCAGACATTCATTACGGATATGAAGTAAATTATCTAATTTATAATTACATGATTTATTTTCAAAATACTTACAAACAAAAGCTTTGGGGTAACGTTCCTTCAAGATAATATACTATATTTGTAATCATTACAAATAACGATGAATAGATTAAAAGAACGCTGGGGAATTACCTCAAATTTACAAGCCATTATTATACTTACCGTTTTTGCTATCACTGGATCAGCTTCTGCCTGGCTGTCTAAACCATTCTGCGTTTGGCTGGGTATTACTAAAGAAGATTTTGGAGGCTGGTTTACCTTAATTCGTTTAATAATTATTTTCCCTATTTATCAGGTTTTACTGGTTGCAATTGGAACCGTTTTTGGGCAGTTTAAATTCTTTTGGAACTTTGAAAAGAAAATGCTCAAAAATATGGGATTAGGATTTTTATTTAAAAATGATATCCCTAAAAATTAAAATCATTTTTCATTTCTAATTTCCTGTTTTTTCATTTCCTATTTCTTTTTTCGTCCCCAATTGTATACAGAATACCTTTTCACTCCTACCCTTTTCTGCTTTTCTCTCAATTTGATTTCTAAAAATAAATAAGCAAAAAATTAAGATAAAAATTACACTTTACTAAAAAACAAATGTAATTAAGTGTAAAAAACACATTTTTACAGGATAGTGCAGGATAGTTTTATTTTAAGTATTTCTAATATTTACATTACTCATAATCATAGAGTTATTTCTAAATCAACACGTAATATCTGACCAATATTACCATTTTCAGCATTTAGAAAACAAATAATTTTATGACAAAGAGTAACCTAGATTTTACTTAACTAACCTAAAACATTATGTCTAAAAGCTCTATGAAATTACGTTATGTAATGGCATTAGCCTGCATTACAATGACATTTACTGCACTTTTTGCACAAAATCCTGTAGTAAAAATTGATTTTGACCAATCCGGCCGACCAAAAGCCGAAGTCAACGAACCTGATTACACCGCTTGGGTAATAGGATCAGGAAACACCAGCACTTATACTGAAAATGGAGTAACCTTTACCGTTACGAGAGTCGGAAATAACGGAGATGCTCTGGGAACCAACTGGTATAAAGCCGGGATACAGGCACCTTATTATGCCAGATTAGTCTGCGACGGACTTACTGTAAAAGGAAACACCGCAAATCTTGGTGCTCAGATTGAACTTAGAATATCAGGACTAGCTCCAGGACAACACACTTTATTAACTTTTTTTAATGCTGTAGACAGTCCAACGACCAACACCTTTAGCCCAATTGACATTTCTATAGATGGCAGCTTAGTAGTCAATAATTTAATTCCTAGCGTAAGAGCCACAAAAACAGCCGATGCTAAATCTACCTATTTGAAATTTCAGGCTAATCAGGATACCGATGTAGTTTTCTTATTTGCTGCTGAAACTTCAGGAACTGAAAATGTAAAAAACTTTATTTTAAATGGTTTCGAATTAAATACTCCAAACATTTTTTATCAGGCAACAAATCCTTCGCCAAAACATAACGATGAGCATGTTGAATTAACTTCAAAAAATCGGGTTTTAGGATGGACAGCTGCTGCAAATGCTTTATCGCACAATGTTTATTTCGGAACAGATCCTGCAGCTGTTGAGGCCGCCACAACATCATCACCAGAATATAAAGGAAATCAAAGTTTAGCCAATACCACTTTTCAGGTTAACGGACTTTATACCGGAACAACCTATTATTGGAGAATTGACGAAGTTTTAGCAAACAATGCAGTAGAAAAAGGCAATTTATGGCGTTTTCGTCCTGCACAGCTTGCTTTTCCTGATGCAGAAGGTTACGGTCGTTTTGCACGAGGCGGAAGAGGCGGAAAGGTTGTTGTCGTAACCAATTTAAACGACAGCGGTCCGGGAAGTTTACGTGAAGCCGTAACCAATGACATTGGTCCAAGAACAATTGTATTTAGTACTTCGGGAATTATTCAGCTTACTTCACGTTTGATTTTAAGCCAGCCTTATGTTACGGTTGCCGGTCAGACTGCTCCGGGTAAAGGTATTTGTATAAAATCAGCTCCTTTTGGCGTGACCGGAAATGATGCAGTAGTTCAAAATATTCGTGTTCGTGTTGGGGGCGGCCCTACTTTTGACGGAATGGGTTTAACCGGAGCAGATCACAGTATAATAGATCACTGCTCAATAAGCTGGACAATCGACGAAGCTTTCAGTTCCCGCTCTGGCAAAAACATTACTTTGCAAAGAACTTTAATATCTGAAGCATTAAATGCCGCTGGTCATCAAAATTATCCTGCCGGAACAGAACATGGTTATGCCGCTACCATAGGAGGTGACATTGGAAGTTTTCATCATAATCTTTTAGCACACTGCTACGGCCGTAATTGGAGTTTAGGAGGCGGACTTGACGGAAGCGGTGCTTATACTGGAAAAATGGACATTACAAACAATGTTGTCTATAATTGGGGAAGCAGAACAACTGACGGCGGTACTAAAGAAGTAAATTTTGTAAACAACTATTATAAACCTGGTGCAGGATCAAAAATATTTGTAGCATTTAATCAGCAAAATGAAGGTGTAGGAACCGGAATGCAGCAATGTTATTTTAACGGTAATGTAATGCCAGGCTATTTTGATGAAAGCAGTCAGACTGCAGGAAGAAAAGCTTCCGGAATAACGGTTTCTTACGAAAATTTTGTAAACACACCGTTTTTTCCTTCTTATGTAACTACCCAATCAGCTAAAAATGCCTATAAAATTGTTCTTTCAGATGTAGGATGTGTTCAGCCTGAATTTGACGAACACGATCAAAGAATAATCTCTGAAACCTTAAACGGAACATATTCAATAAAAGGAAGCGTAACTAATAAACCCGGATTTCCGGATAATGAAGCAGATGTTGGCGGTTATGAAGATTACCCTGTAGTAAATAGAAATGAAGATTGGGACACTGATCAGGACGGACTGCCAAACTGGTGGGAAAACATCATTGGCACCAATGTAAACTCTGCCGCAGGTGATTTCTCAGATTCAAATGCCGATGCTGATCAGGACGGTTATACCAACCTTGACAATTATTTACAATGGATGTCGCTGCCTCATTACGAATCGCCAGACGGAAATAAAATTGATATTAACATACAAAAACTATCAAGAGGATTTACCAGCGGTGTTTCATACAGCATTTCAGATATAGTAAACGGAAATGCCGTATTAAATATAGATAGTGTTGCATTTACCCCATCTGCCAAAGGATTAGCTTCTTTTAACTTTACAGTAATCGATTCTGAAGGCGGTACAATGACCAGAAAAGTAAATATCCTAAGCGGGTATTCTACTTTATCTGTAAAAGAAAATAATAAAGAAACTGCCGACAGTTTTAAAGTCTGGCCGGTGCCAACTAACGGGAATTTTTCTGTTTTACTAGATAATGAAATTGAAAAAGCAGATCTTAAAATTTATGATGTTTTAGGAAAAGAAGTTCAAAAACGCAACATAAATGGAAAAACAACAGAAAATATTCATCTTCGGGAAAAAGGTGTTTATATCTTAAAAGTTTCCAATCCAAATAATAAAAAAGTACTACACGTTAAAAAAATTATAGTACAGTAAAAACAAAAAGGCCTTTTCAATTGAAAAGGCCTTTTTTATATTCAAACTCTAAAATGAGTCATTGTTTTCTCTTTGAAAAAAATAAGTATAAATCCATGTCAGGGTAAAAGAAGGAATTATATCCGTAAACGGAAGTATCTCTTCAAGAAAAGTTAAAACTCCGGCTACTTTCCCTACTCTGCCTCTATACATTTTGGCCATAATAATACCTGCAATAGGTGCCCAGATTACATCTGAAAATTCACCAAGAAGCGGAATCGAAAAAGAAATCATACCAATTCCGTCCAAAATTAAACCAATAATTAATTTTGACATTCTGTTATCTTCTACAACCTTTAAGTCCTGCATTTTAAGTCTTATTTGAGTTTATTCGAAATTAAAAATAATTCACGAAAAGTGTTTTATTTCATTATTAAATTTAATTTCTAAATTCCCATACAATAAACGTACCTTTTTTTTGAATACAGATTTCTGATTTTAAATTTAAATTCAAACAAAGCCAAAGTTTTGGAATTTAAAATATTGCAATTTGATTATAATTATAATCTTCGTTTCTTTGTAAAAACAGTTTCACTAAATGATACACGCAAAAAACATACATAAATTCTACGACAAACTTGAGGTTTTAAAAGGAGTTGATTTACATATAAAAAAAGGCGAAATTGTTTCGATTGTCGGCGCTTCCGGAGCCGGAAAAACAACTTTACTGCAAATTTTAGGAACACTTGATAAACCTGAAAGAAATCCAGGTTCATCGTTAACCATAAATGGAGAAAACATTTTAAAACTGCAGGATATTGAAAACGATAATTCAAAACAAGAAAAAACTTTTAAAATCATAACCTGGGCAGGTTCTCTTTATATCGTTATTCTGGCTGTTTATTTATTGTTTTTTAAAACTAAAATTTTCGACGATACCTTACGCATAGTAGTAGTTACTGCTTTATTTTTACCTATAATTTCAATGCTTGTTTACTATAACAGATATTTTAAAAAGAAAAGCAAGCAAGACAAAATACTATCTGATTTTAGAAATTTAAACCTCGGATTCATTTTCCAGTTTCACCAGTTACTGCCTGAATTTACTGCCTTAGAAAACGTTTGTATTCCTGCTTTTATGGCCAATAAACCAAAAGCAGAAACCGAAAAAGAAGCGAAAAAAATCTTAGAATATTTAGGCTTGTCACACCGAATAAACCATAAACCAAACGAACTTTCGGGCGGAGAACAGCAGCGTGTAGCTGTTGCAAGAGCCTTAATTAACAAACCCGATGTTATTTTTGCCGATGAGCCGTCTGGAAATCTGGATACCCATTCTGCAGAAAATTTACATCAGTTGTTTTTTCAGCTTCGTGACGAATTCGGACAAACGTTTGTAATCGTAACCCACAATGAGGAATTAGCCAATATGGCTGATAGAAAATTAATCATGGTCGACGGCCAGATTAGCAATTAAGCATTCCCTTCAAAATGAATCAAAAAGAACTCAAAGAATTTCTCGACGAGAAAGTCATACAATATAACAATCAGGATTTTATAGAAAGTGATCCTGTCCAGATTCCGCATTTATTTTCTCAAAAAGAAGACATTGAAATTGCAGGTTTTCTAAGTGCTTCAATCGCTTGGGGAAACCGCAAAATGATCATCAAGAATTCGCATAAAATGATGGAATTAATGGGCAATACGCCTTACGATTTCGTTATGTCACATTCTGAAGATAATTTAGCCGATTTAGAAACGTTTGTTCACCGTACTTTCAACGGAAAAGATTTCGGCGGATTTATAAAAGGCTTAAAGCATATTTACCAAAACCACAACGGACTTGAAGCTGTTTTTGCTAAAAATCAGGAAAAAGACAGTCTGCAGAAAAGCATCAGCGAATTCAAAAAAATATTTTTTGAAACAGATCATTTAGCCCGAACTCAAAAACACATTTCAGATCCCCTGAATAATTCGGCAGCAAAACGCATTAACATGTACCTGCGCTGGATGGTTCGACAGGACACAAAAGGAGTCGATTTGGGAATCTGGAAAAGCATTTCACCAGCAGTTTTATCATGTCCGCTTGATGTACATTCCGGAAATGTAGCAAGAAAACTGGGCATTTTAGAACGAAAACAAAACGACGCAAAAGCTTTGGCAGAATTAGACAAAAAACTACGTAAAATGGACGCTGCAGATCCTGTAAAGTATGATTTTGCTTTGTTTGGTTTAGGTGTTTTTGAAGGGTTTTAAAATTGAAAATCAAATAATTATCATTACAAATTATTAGATGATTCGAAAATTTTAGTGATCTAACCGCCATTTTAATGTACATTTGCACAAAATTTAATGCAAATGAGCACTTTCGAAAAATTCAATCTTCCAAAATCATTACAAAAAGCAGTTGACGAATTAGGGTTTGTTACGCCTACTCCTATTCAGGAAAAATCTTTTTCTGTAATCATGTCTGGACGCGATATGATGGGAATTGCACAAACCGGAACCGGTAAAACTTTTGCTTATTTACTGCCTCTTTTAAAACTATATAAGTTTACCCATACCAATACGCCAAAAATCGTAGTGCTTGTGCCAACCCGCGAATTAGTAGTTCAGGTGGTTGAAGAAGTAGAAAAGCTGACTAAATATATGTCGGTTAAAACTTTAGGTATCTATGGAGGCGTAAATATCAATACACAAAAAAAAGCCGTTTACGAAGGTGTCGACATTTTGGTTGGAACACCAGGACGTACAATGGATTTAGCACTTGATGCTGTCGTACGTTTTGATGAAACTCAAAAATTAGTAATCGACGAGTTTGACGAAATGTTGAATTTAGGTTTCAGACCACAGCTGACTGCACTTTTTGCAATGATGAAAACCAAACGTCAAAACATTCTGTTCTCGGCAACGATGACAGATGAAGTTGATGATATCTTAAATGATTATTTTGATTTCCCGGAAGAAGTAACATTAGCACCATCTGGTACACCGCTTGAAAAAATTACACAGTTTACTTATAATGTACCAAACTTCAATACAAAAGTAAATCTGCTGAAACATTTATTAGAAACCGACGAAAGCATGAATCGTATTTTGGTTTTCGTAAACAACAAAAAGATTTCGGATATGCTTTTCAATCGTATTGATGAGCTTTTTGAAGGTCAGTTTGGTGTTATTCACTCTAATAAATCTCAAAATTACCGTTTGAGCACCATGGCTGAATTTCAGGAAGGAAATCTTCGCGGTTTAATCACAACCGACGTTATGGCAAGAGGTTTGGATATTTCGAATATCACTCACGTAATTAACTTCGAACTTCCGGAAGAACCTGAATTGTATATGCACAGAATTGGTCGTACAGGTCGTGCAGATGCAACTGGAACAGCTATTAGTTTTGTTACTCCAAGAGAAGAAGAATTCAAAATTGAAACTGAACTTTTAATGGATCAGGAACTTAAAATTTCTGATTTTCCTGAAGAAGTAGAAATTTCTGAAAAATTGATTGAAGCTGAAAAAGATAAACTGCCAAGAAAGTTTTTATTGAAAAAACCTAAACTTGAAGGTGACGGTGCTTTTCACGAAAAATCTAAAAAGAATCAAAAAATTAATCTGGGCGGTCCTTCAAAAACCAAAAAGAAAACACACGGATCAGTTAATAGAAATATGCTGAAAACGAGAAATGAGAAGAAGAAAAAAAATAACAAGTAATCTTTTTAAGGTGCTGAGCTGCTAAATTACTAAGGTTCTAAGTTTTTTCATAACACTAAAAAAGGGTAAAGATTTAAAAAAAATCTTTACCCTTTTTTAGCTTAGATACTTAGTAACTTAGCATCTCAGCACCTTCAAAACTATATTTTCGTAAAAACCAATCCAACCGGCGAACACAATTGAATTCTTTTTCCTGTATCAGTAAGTTTTCCTGTTGCGATATCTCTTTTAAAAATTACAATATCGTTTGTGTATTGATGTCCCACTAAAAGATAATTTCCAGTTGGATCAATAGCAAAATCTCTTGGGCCTTTTCCTAGACTACTTTGCTGCTCTACCTTTTCAATACTTCCGTTTTTAAGAATTTTATAAACTGTAATCGAATTTGCATCTACACGATCAGAAACATATAAAAAGTTTCCGTCAGGAGAAATTTTTATCGCTGCCGCTCCCGTTCCTCCTTTAAAATCTTTTGGAAGAATACTTGTTTCTGCAATTTGCTTTAAACTTCCGGTTTTATCGTAGCTAAAAGAAGTAAGCGTTCCATCTAGTTCCTGAACCAGATAAACAAATTTCCCGTCCTTACTAAAAGTCAAATGTCTTGGACCGCTTCCAGGTTTTACATCAACACTGCTTTTTAAAGTCAGAATTTCATTTTTAGAAGCTGGATTATATTTATAAATAAAAATTTTATCCAATCCTAAATCATTTACCAAAACAAACTTTTTATCTGGAGAAAAAGTAACCATGTGTACGTGTGCTTTTTCCTGACGTGCAGCATTTGGACCTTTTCCTTCATGCTGAATCAGCTGCTGTACCTCTGAAATACTTCCGTCTGCATTCTTTTTATAAACAACAATACTTCCGCCGGAATAATTGGCTGCAATTACATTTTTATCGTCATTAATTAAATGACACGGATCTGCTCCTAAAGCATCATTTTTATTTAATAAACTAATTTTTCCCGAAGCAGAATCATAACTAAATGCACTTACAGTACTATGGCTTCCGTTTTCGTTTACAGCATAAATAAATTTATTATCTGCTGATACTGATAAATAACTT
The DNA here is from genome assembly GCF_028736135.1 of Flavobacterium sp. KACC 22758. Classification (NCBI taxonomy): domain Bacteria; kingdom Pseudomonadati; phylum Bacteroidota; class Flavobacteriia; order Flavobacteriales; family Flavobacteriaceae; genus Flavobacterium; species Flavobacterium sp. KACC 22758. Next base: position 1,714,338 of record NZ_CP117878.1, on the reverse strand, counting down.
GGGCTTACCACATTCTCTGAAGATTTCTTCAATTTAAAATCACCAGATGAAGCATCAAATTCGTAAACGTAAATTCCGTTGCTCTGGCATGTATTGGTGTAGGTTCCAACCAACAGGTTAAATTTATTCTGCGCTTTTGCTGTTGTGAAAGCAAAAGCAGAAAATAATACAAGATATATTTTTTTCATAGTTTGTTTTTTTGAATAGCTAAAATACACATTAAAATCTTTTAGAAATAGTTTCTTTGTTACAAAAGAAATTACAAAAGTTACATTTCTGCACTTTTTTTCAACGTACAAGTTATATAAACCTATTTTAATTTCATTCTAAACTTTCCTTACTCTCTTATATAAACTTATATGGTTTAAATAATTTTTAATTTGTATTTTTGACCTGCATCTTCGCGAAAAATAAAACGTAGCGAAGTAAATCGAAGCCAGAATGCACTTTAAACACCCCGAAATTCTATACTTTCTGTTTTTATTGATTGTACCAATTTTGGTTCATTTATTTCAATTACGACGTTTTAAAACTTCTTATTTTACAAATGTTCGTTTCTTAAAAGAACTTGCAATACAAACCCGTAAAAGTTCTAAAATCAAAAAACGTTTATTGCTTGCCACTCGTATTTTACTGCTTACTTGTGCTATAATCGCTTTTGCACAGCCATTTTTTGAGGCGAAAGACAGCAAAAATGCCTCAAACGAAATGTACATTATTTTAGACAATTCGTTCAGCATGCAGGCAAAAGGCAAAAAAGGAGAATTATTAAAACGCGCCGTTCAGGAATTATTGGAAAACACACCAGAAACTGCTCAGTTTTCATTACTTACAAATACCGAAAACTACTGGAATACAGACATTAAATCAATAAAAAGTTCCTTACAGAATTTAAAGTACAGCGCCACGCCATTTGAACTTTCGTCGATTATGGCAAAAGTAAAAGCGCACAAATCTGCATATAATAAAGATATTGTAATTATTTCGGATGCTGTTGGCTTAACTGAAAATGATATTAAAAACATTGATACTGGAGAAAAACCTTATTTCATAATTTCCGAAGCTGAGCAAAAAAACAATGTGTCTATTGACAGCGTTTACATTAATCAGACTTTAGAAAATTTCTACGAAATTGGCGTTGATTTATCAGGTTACGGAGAAGATTTCAAACCCATTTCTACAGCATTATACAATCAAAACAAACTGATTGCCAAAACAATCATCAATTTTGATACAAAGAAAAAGAAAATCAGCTTCACGATTCCAAAAGAAGCTTTTCATGGTTATGTTTCAATAGAAGACAATGGTTTGACTTACGATAATAAATTGTTTTTCAGCATTTCTAAAAACAAAAAAACAAATGTAATCAGCATTGGCGAACCCGAAAAAAGTAATTTCTTATCAAGAATTTATACTTCTGCCGAATTCAATTACAATAATTACTCTATCAGCTCTCTGGATTATAACAGTTTAGAGAAACAAAATACGATAATCTTAAACGAATTAGCTGAAATTCCACAGGCTTTGCAGACCACTTTAAAAGCATTTGTATCAAAAGGCGGTAATTTAGTTGTAATTCCTTCTGAAAAAACTTCAGTTTCAAATCTAAATTCGTTTTTAGGGAATTTTGGAAAAGTTCAGTTTAACAACTTAAAAACAGAAAGTAAACTCATTACCAAAATTAATTTTGATCATCCGTTATTTTCTGGTGTTTTCGAAAATAAAATCACAAATTTTCAATATCCAAAAACAAACAGTTCATTTGATATTTCAAGCCCATATCCGGCTGTTTTATCTTATGAAGATCAAAGTGCATTTGTAACGGCAGTTCAAAATCCTACGGCTGGAATTACAGTTTTTTCGGCTCCTATAAATGCCTCAAATTCAAATTTTCAGCAATCGCCTCTAATTGTACCGTTGTTTTATAAAATAGCACAGCACAATCAAAAAACAGGTGTAAATGCCTTAACAATTGGAAATAACCAGCCTTATTTTGTGGATGTCTTATTGACTAAAGATGCTATTTTGGAAGTAAAAGGAACTGAAGATTCGTTTATTCCGATTCAGCAGATTTTGAATAACAAAGTCAAATTAACGTTTAATGATTTCCCTGAAACAGCTGGAAATTACAGCATTTTTGATAAAAAAGAATGGGTTGAAAATTTGAGTTTCAATTATAAAAGAACCGAAAGTGATTTGAGTAAAGTAAACACAAATGTAGTTTCTGACTTTAAAACTGCGGATACGATTTCGACCATTTTTAACACCTTACAAACTGAGCGTACCGACAGTCAAATTTGGAAATGGTTTGTTATCTTTGCACTGTTATTTTTAGCATTAGAAATGGCAATTATAAAATTTGTAAAATAATTTTTTCACCATTAAGACATTAAAAAAATTAAGCTTTTCCTTTATTAACTTAATTTCTTCATGGTTCAAAAAAATTAAGCACTAATATTTTAAAAATAATTTTACTTTTTACAGAAATCATTTTACGACAAAAAAATATCTACATATGAAAATAATCATCAAAAGCGCCAAAATTATCGACTCAAAAAGTCCGTTTCACAACCAGACCGTTGATCTTTTAATTGCAGATGGTTTAATAGAAAAAATAGGAGTTTCTCTTCCGGATGATGGTGCCGAAATAGTTCGATTTGATGATCTGTATGTTTCTCAGGGATGGTTTGACAGCAGTGTTTCTCTTGGAGAACCTGGTTACGAAGACAGAGAAACCATTGCAAACGGGCTAACCGTTGCCGCAAAAAGCGGTTTTACAGCAATTGGTTTACAGCCAAACTCCTTACCTGTTATCGACAACCAGTCGCAGGTAAGTTTTGTAAAAAACAAAGGAAATGGTTTTGCGACAGAAATTTTCCCAATTGGAGCTTTAACTAAAGCAAGCGAAGGAAAAGATATGGCAGAACTTTTTGATATGAAAAACGCCGGCGCAATCGCTTTTGGAGATTATAACAAAAGTATCGACAACGCTAATATCTTAAAGATCGCTTTGCAGTATGTACAAGATTTTGACGGATTGGTAATTGCTTATTCGCAAGATCCGAATATTAAAGGAAACGGCGTTGCAAACGAAGGAATCGTTTCGACAAGATTAGGTTTAAAAGGAATTCCAAATCTAGCCGAAGAACTGCAAATTTCAAGAAACTTATTTTTATTAGAATATACAGGCGGAAAGCTTCATATTCCAACTATTTCAACAGCAAAATCGCTAGAATTAATTAGAGAAGCAAAAGCTAAAGGCTTAAATGTAACAGCAAGTGCATCTGTACATCATTTAGTTTTAACCGATGAAAAACTAGACGGTTTTGATACTCGTTTTAAAGTTACGCCGCCGTTAAGAACTGAGGTTGACAGACAGGCATTACTAAACGGAATCGCCGATGGAACTATCGATATGATTACTTCTGACCACAACCCAATTGATATTGAATTCAAAAAAATGGAATTTGATACGGCCAAAAACGGAACAATTGGTTTAGAAAGTGCTTTTGGAGCATTATTAACCGTTTTACCAGTTGAAACTATAGTTGCAAAACTAACTGCAGCAAGAACGGTTTTTGGTCTTGAAAATCATACTATTCAAGAAGGAGCAAAAGCAAATATCACTTTATTTACAACCGAAGGTAAGTCAACTTTTACGAAAGAAAATATTCTTTCAAAATCTAAAAATTCTGCTTTTTTAGGAACTGAACTTAAAGGTTCTGTTTACGGAATTTTAAATCAAAATCAACTTGTTACAAAATAATACAATGAACAATACAATCGAAGAGGGAAAATCAATCGCTATTACCAGTTATATTTTAATTATTGGTGTTTTGATTGCAATGTCTATGAATTCTGAAAACAAAAACAGTTTTGCGTCTTTTCATATACGCCAGGCTTTGGGTTTATCACTGACTTTTATTTCTTTTGGAGCGATCATCAGCAACTTTGACAGCTTTTACATTACTTTTCCAATGTGGATCTGTATTTCGATTCTATGGACATATGGGATTTTCAGCGCAATTCAAGGCCAGATGAGACCAATTCCTTTAGTTGGAAATGTATTTCAAAAATGGTTTAAATCTATTGGGTAAAATTTAAAATTCACAATTTACAATTCACAATTAAAATATGAGTCTATCTTTAGAATACAAAATAAGAGAACCAAAAGTAATTTTAGATAAAAATCCGTTATTGCTTTTATTGCACGGATATGGAAGCAATGAGGCTGATTTATTCTCATTTGCATCTGAACTTCCTGATAATTACTATATAATTTCTGCAAGAGCGCCTTATGATTTACAATATGGAGCTTATGCCTGGTACGCAATTAATTTTGATGCTGATCAGAATAAATTTTCAGACAATGAGCAAGCCAGAACTTCAAGAGATGTAATTGCTGGTTTTATTGATGAATTAGTGGCAAATTACCCTATTGATGCCAATAATGTGACTTTGATTGGTTTCAGCCAGGGGTCAATTTTAAGCTATGCAGCTGCTCTTTCTTATCCTGAAAAAATTCAGAGAGTTGTAGCAATGAGCGGTTATTTTAATGAAGAAATTATAAAAGAAGGTTTTGAAAATAATGATTTCAAAAACCTAAAGTTTTTTGCTTCACACGGAACTGTAGATCAGGTTATTCCAATTGAATGGGCTAGAAAAACCCCGGCAATTCTAGAAAAATTAAATATTCCGGTTACGTACAAAGAATATCCAGTTGGTCACGGCGTTGCACCGCAGAATTTCTTTGATTTTAAGAACTGGCTTTCTGTTTAGTATTCAGTCTCAGTCTCAGTTTCAGTTTAGAACTTTATAAAAGTTTTTTAAGTCAAGACTGAAAACTGAGACTGCGACTAAAAACTTTATTCCCCTGTATAAAGAATCTTCCCTGATTTTTTCAAGACATATCCTTTCCATGGAATTAACTGCCAATCGCCATTAATCCAAGAATCTCCTTCTGATTTTCTTTCTAAAATGATTGATTCTTTTTGAGTATCTAAGAAAAGTTCTGCTTTATTTCCTTCGAAGATTACGTAAGAAACTGTAGTATAGGTTTTACCATCATCATAATGCGACAGTTTTGTTCCTTCAAAAACTCTAATACATTCTTTTTTAAGTGTTGACCAGGTATAGCCGGCAGAGCCCTTGCATCCGTGTTCATCAGAATCTCCTCCAACTAATTTCTTTTCCTGCGGTTCTTTTGCAACAGTATTTTCCGCGGAAACTTTTTTAGCACAAGAAAATCCCGCAATTGCAATAATCGTTAACAAAAACATCTTTTTCATAATCCTATCTATTTTATTGGGTCAAAAAAAATAGGATTAAAAAATCCTATTTTTGATATAACCAAGTTTGATTTACTTCAAAGGTAATGTTATCATCATTATCAACAAAGTATTTTAACAAGACTTCTCCCCATAATTCACCATTACTGTAATCTGCAATGATCCAACGGTGGTTTAAAAGTTTTACTTTGTTAATGATAAATTTATTTGGACCTATTTGGTCTTGTCCTGTATACGGATTTCCTTTTGGATTTGCATTAAAATCTAATAATTTCTCTGTTACAACCGGAATCAGCTTTTCAAATAAAATTACTTTTCCACCAGATGCGCTGTTATCAAAATAGTTTTGTGCATTTTCGTTGTGTTCCAAAGAAAAATAATGTGCTTCGGCTAATTTAGCTGAAACCAAATTTATGCTGTCTCTTAGCTTTTTAGTTGTTTTCTCATATCTCTCTTCACCAAATTTAACTTCGCGGCTATAAAACATGTATGTAAAAACATTCATTAATATCGCAAGGATAAAAAGGTAAAGCATTAAGGATTTTTTCATTTTTGTGGTATAATTAAATTGTAATTTCTAAATTATCGTAAGCCAGAAAAACATTTTCCGGAAGTTGTTTCTGCACTTCTTCATGAAAACCTAATACGTGGCTGATATGTGTTAAATACGCTTTTTCTGGTTTTACCAAATTAATAAAATCCAGTGCTTCCTGAAGGTTAAAGTGAGTGTCGTGAGGTTCTACACGTAAGGCATTTACCACTAAAACTTTTAAACCTTTTAGTTTATCAATTTCAGCTTGTTCAATCGTTTTTACATCGGTTAAATACGCAAAATCCTGAATGCGGTATCCAAAAACCTGTAAATCACCATGCATCGCGTTTATTGGGATTGCTGTTTTATCTCCAACAGCAAAGGATTCGTTGTTTTTAACTTCAATAGTTTTTACGCTTGGCGCTCCGGGATATTTATTTACGGTTTCAAAAACATAATCAAAACGACGTCTTAAATTATCGAGAACGCGTTTATGCCCATAGATTGGAATTTCTCCCTGACGGAAATTAAACGGACGTATATCATCTAAACCAGCTGTGTGATCTGAATGTTCGTGAGTAAATAAAATAGCATCGAGTTTACGGCATCCGCAGGAAAGCATTTGCTGCCTGAAATCGGGACCGCAATCGATTACATACGAATGCTCCTCCCATGTAATCCAGATGGATACACGGAGTCTTTTGTCCTTAGCATCAGTGCTTTTACAAACGGGATGATCGATTCCGATGATAGGAATGCCTTGAGAAGTACCAGTACCTAAAAAATAGACCTTCAATTGAACTTATTTTTTTTACAAAAATAGGATTATTTCCTTTCATTAAAAGCCTAATTTACTAACTTTGTAACAAATCTATTTAAAATAAAATGGGTACAGAAATAAAACTCAAAGGTGACAAAGTCATCGAACAGATTCCTTCTATAAAAGACAAAGCATTACGCATTAATTTAAACGAGAATATTTACGGAACATTTGCTGAAATTGGAGCTGGACAAGAGACAGTTAGACATTTTTTCAGATCCGGAGGTTCATCAGGAACTATTGCAAAAGCGATGTCTGCCTATGACAAAGATTTTAGCGACGCCGTTTATGGTGCTGAAAACGACGGAAGATATGTTACTGAAGAGCGTTTAAAAAAAATGCTTACCCATGAAGGACAGATCATTGAAGAGCGTTTAAGCCGCGAAAAACATCCAACCAAACTTTTTTTCAGTTACGCCAATACGGTTGCTACAATAGATTTTGCTAAACAATTTAAAGGTCACGGATGGGTTGGAATTCGATACCAAATTGAACCAGACGAAGCTTACAACGAAATTATTCTTCATATTCGTTTTAAAGAGACTGATGCAAGACTACAACAAGAAACACTTGGAATTTTAGGTGTTAACTTAATTTACGGTGCTTTTTACAAATACAACGATCCAAAGCGATTACTTCGTTACTTATATGATCACTTAGATAAAGATCAGTTAGAAATTGACACTATTAACTTCTCCGGACCTCGTTTTGCTGATGTTGATAATCGTTTAATGAGTTTACAACTGGTTAAAAACGGAATGACTGATGCGGTGATGTTTAACCCTGAGGGAAAAAACATTCTGCCTGCTGCTATTCTTTACAAAAAGAACCTTTTAGCTTTAAGAGGAAGTTTCCGCCCGGTTACAAAAGTAAACATGGACATGTATGAGAAATCATTAGAAATGTTCCTTAAAGAAAATAAAGTAGAAAAAAGCAACACTCTTGTTGTTTTTGAAATCACACTTTCAAATTTACGTTCTGATGGTGAGATTGACGAGAGAGACTTTATGGATAGAGCCGAACTGCTTTGTTCATTAGGACAAACGGTTATGATCTCAAATTTCCAGGAGTATTACAAAGTAGTAGAATATTTCGCTAATTATACTAAAGCCCGTATGGGACTGGCAATGGGTGTAAACAACCTTGTTGATATTTTTGACGAGAAATACTATCGCCATTTGAGCGGAGGAATTCTCGAAGCGTTTGGAAAATTATTCTATCGTGATATGAAAGTATTTTTATATCCAATGTTAGATGAAGATGGTGTATTGATGAATTCAAACAACTTAAAAGTACATCCAAGAATGAAAGAACTTTACAAATTCTTTAAGTTTAACGGAAAAGTTGTTGATATTGAAGATTACGATCCGGATAATTTATCAGTATTCTCTCGTGAAGTTCTAAAAATGATCAATCAGGGTAAAAAAGGCTGGGAACCTATGCTTCCAACCGGTATTTCAGAGATTATAAAAGAACATCATCTTTTCGGATATCATCCTCAGAAAGAATTAGAACAAAATACGTAATAAAAAAAGTCCCTTTATTGGGACTTTTTTTTGTTTTAAGTTTGAGTTTTTCTTTGTTTCAAGTTATTGTTGGAGCGGGTATTTTTTTACCGCAAAGCACGCTAATTTTTTTATGGGCCAAACTTAATAAATGCGCAAAGTTCGCATAGCTTTATATAGATTTAGCTTTGCGAACTTTGCGGGTTTCAGCTCAAGCTCAAGCAAAAAAACTTAGCGTGCTTTGCGGTAAAACTAAGCGTTAAGTAAAACAACTTGAAACATGAAACTTGAAACAAAAAACTCTATTTCAAAATCTGCGAAGCGTGTTCTTTTGTTTTTACTTTTTCAATTACTTCTTCGATGATTCCTTTTTCGTCGATTACAAAAGTAGTTCTGTGAATTCCGTCGTATTCTTTTCCCATAAATTTCTTTGGTCCCCAAACTCCAAAAGCATTAATAACAGCTTTATCTTCATCTGCAATTAACGAAAAAGGAAATTCGTATTTGTCTTTAAATTTTGACTGCGCTTTCTGGCTGTCTGCACTTACTCCTAAAAGTTCGTAATTATTTGCTTTAAAGCGCTCAAAATTATCTCTCAAATCGCAGGCTTCGGCTGTACATCCGGGCGTGCTTGCTTTTGGATAAAAAAATACTACGAGTTTTTTTCCAGAATAATCTGCTAGTTTATGCGTTTTTCCGTCTTGATCTGTTCCTGAAAAGTTTGGTGCTTTATCTCCGGCTTTTAATGTTGTCATATTTTTATTTTAGATTTTAGATTGTTGATTTTAGAATAAGAGCAAAGAATAAAGATAATTCAAAACTCATAACTCATAATTATTTTCATGCCCCAGATTGCAGTAAAAACCCCGGAGTTGTGGTAGTTTACATTTTTTGTATTTAAAAAGCGACCAACGGAAGCTCTTTTAAATACTTAAAAATGTTACTAACACAATGAGGAGTTGAAACGGAAAGCTGGATTAGGCACATCATCAAAAATACACTATTTTTACAACATTAAAAATACGGAAATGAATAAAGAAGCCCGCGTACAATTTGTTATAAATACCTTAAAAGAACTCTACCCTACTATACCTGTTCCGCTTGACCATAAAGATCCTTACACGCTTTTGATTGCCGTATTGCTTTCTGCACAATGTACAGATGTACGTGTAAACCAGATTACACCCCTTTTGTTTGCAAAAGCAGATAATCCGTATGATATGGTGAAGATGTCGATTGAAGAAATTAAGGAAATTATTCGTCCGTGTGGTTTATCACCAATGAAATCAAAAGGAATTCATGGTTTATCTGAAATTTTAATTGAAAAACATAATGGAGAAGTACCGCAGAGTTTTGAAGCGCTTGAAGAATTACCAGCTGTAGGACACAAAACAGCAAGTGTTGTAATGTCTCAGGCTTTTGGCGTTCCTGCATTTCCGGTTGATACACATATTCATAGATTGATGCACAGATGGAATTTGTCGAACGGTAAAAGTGTAGCTCAGACTGAAAAAGATGCTAAACGATTATTTCCAAGAGATTTATGGAACGATTTGCATTTGCAGATCATTTGGTACGGACGAGAATACTCTCCTGCCCGTGGATGGAGTCTTGAAAAAGATATTATTACCAGAACTATCGGCAAAAAATCAATATTAGAAGAAGCTGCTAAAAAGAAAGTTTAGCAGCTTCTGTTTTTTTTACATCCCGTTTTTTAACGCATTGTATTCATTTGTCATATCAAGTGATCGATATACGCCTAAAAGTGTTTTTGTAGCTTCTTCATTTTTAGGCTCAATTGTCAATGCTTTTTTAAGATAAGGAATGGCACTTTTTACAATTTCATCTTTTTGTGCACTTAGTTTGTCATACTCTTTCATTTCTTTTGGACTATTACCCAATTGATTCATCTGATCCAGTATTTCTTTTTTTAACTGCATTTTTACGTAAGCAAGGTTAATACAGCAATCCAGACAATTTGGATTTAACTGAAGATCGCTTTCGTAATATTTTGCTGCATTGACATAATCATTTCTTTCTAAGTAGCAATATCCTAATGATATAAGAATATCTTCTTTTTTAGACGGAGGCAGAAAATCTCTGGGTTTTTCATAAAGTCCGGCCTGAATATTTGATTCTCGCGCACTTCTTGAAATAAAAGCTTCTTCTGTTTTTGTTTTTTTATTTATAGCATAATAAACCATTCCTTTACCGGTATAATTTATTTTTCTAAGCTCTTCATAATACTTAATTGCTGATACATAATCTTTTCCATTTAATGAAGACCCTGCTGCATTGAAAAGGTTTAAAGTATCTTTTTTATCTATCAGATACACTTCATAACTTTTAGCGGCGCTTTCTTTAAACTTTCCTGCTTTGTAATCACTAAATGCTCCGTCTACCAATGTAGATTTCATACCTTTTAAAGCTAAATTGGCTTTGAAAGCATATTTGTAATTACGTGAATCGTTTTCATACAGAAGAACATCCTGATAAGCACTGGAAGCCTGAGCAAAATTATTTATCGCATCTATATTCTTTGCTGCTAAATCTTTGCAGATATTTCCTTTTAAATAGAAGAAATCCGATTTATCTGAATCTGATGCATTGATGATCAAATATTCTGTTTTTTTTAAAACAGCTAATGCCTCTTCGTTTTTCCCTTTATCATACAAAGACTGAGCTTCTTTTATCTGGTCTTTTTGAGCAAATGCTCCTACTGTTACCAATAGAAATATTGATAACACAATTAGGTTATTTTTCATTTCTTGTAAAGTTTTGTTATTAAATAGACTGGGGTTTTAAAAGATTTTACGTTTTATAAAATCCTGCTCTTAATAAATATTAAGGTCTAAAACAAAACTAAAATGAAGCTGAGTAGTTTTTCGCCATACAATTACTGGTATTAAATTAAACATTTATTACTGGTTGGTTAGTTGATTTATATTAAAAGTAAACATTACTCATTTTTACTGAAATAAAAATTACTTTTTAACTAAAATAAAATTAATAATCGAAAAAACTAACAAATAAGAGTAAAAATTAAAAACTTTAACAAATAAGAATAAAAAACCACCAAAAACCTTACATTATTTGAATTTCATCAACTTTGCTGCATAAAAAAACTCACTATCTGTATCTGCATACAAATAGTGAGCTTTTTAACCAAAACGACCATTTGGTTTTTCTTTCGAAATAAACATCCGACCAAAGCAGCGGGCTGTTTAATTAGCTACGATTTCAAAACTTTTATCTTCGATTTTCACAACTTTTAAAGCTTGTGAATAACTTAATAAAAAAGAAACTACTTCTTTTTTAGGTTTTAAATCTTTAGAAGCTAATGCTTTTTTTGAGTAAATTTTCGCCATACTATGTTAGTGTTTTTATTATAGTATAACGGGCTAATTTTCAAAATAGTATTAGTTGGTCAAAATAATTTGATGTTTGTCGATAATTTTTCTCAAATTCATCAACGCATAACGCATTCTTCCTAATGCTGTATTGATACTTACATCAGTTAATTCTGAAATTTCTTTAAAACTCATGTCTTGATACATTCTCATTATCAAAACTTCTTTTTGGTCTTCCGGAAGTTCTTCGATTAGTCTTTTTAAATCCACCTCAACCTGATCTACAATCATTCTGCTTTCGATGTTTAAAGAATCATCAGACATAATTGAAAATATTGAAAACTCTTCGGTTTCTCTGTACATCGGCATTTTTTTGGTTTTGCGAAAGTGATCCACAATTAAGTTGTGTGAAATACGCATTACCCACGGAAGAAATTTACCTTCTTCGTTATAAGAATTGCTTTTTAATGTTTTTATCACTTTAATAAAAGTGTCTTGGAAAATATCATTTGAAATATCTCTATCAGCAATCTTAGAATATATAAAACCATATATCTTAGATTCGTGCCTTTTTATTAATGTTGCAAGAGCAGCTTCACTGCCTTCAACATAATTTTTTACTAATAGAGCGTCTGGAGTATGCAGATCAGCCATAATACTACTTTTTTAGTTTTAATAATTTGGAGTAATTCTAAAAAGTAATTTTATTTTATAGGCGTATCTTTTTTTTGGAGTTATGTTAATATTGTGACCAAATTTAACAAATATTTATTTTAAAAAGCAAACAAAAACAATAATAATTAACAATAAATCGTTAAGTTTTTACTGCAATGTTTTATTTCATTAAAAATAGTTAAAAAAATGGATTAAAAAAAACTATTTTCGATATTAAAAAAACAGATGTAAATAACTTACAATTAATCACTTAAACAACTTACACCTGTTTTAATACTGAAATTTTAAAGTGTTATTTTTTATTGGTAAACCCGTACATAATCTACGTAATATTTTTGCGGTAACACTGAATCATCTACTTCAGGGCCTCCAAAATTGCCTCCAATTGCCAAATTTACAATGATATAAAATGGTTTATCAAAAGGCCATGTGTCTTCATTTTTCACTTGTGGATTGAAGGTGTAAACTAAATTTGTATCAACAAAAAAATCAATTTTGTCTTTGTTCCACTCAATGGCATATACATGATAACCTTCTTCAATATTTGGAAATTCTGTACGTTTTGTATTGATTGTATTTCCGTGGCTGTCTTGCGTATGCAGGGTTGTGTAAACCATATGAGGATCTCTGCCTATATATTCTAAGATATCAATTTCACCTGTTTTTGGCCATTTTACCTCATCAATATTAGCTCCAAGCATCCAAAATGCCGGCCATAAACCGTGTCCAACTGGAAGTTTTGCCCTTGCTTCAATTCTACCGTATTTAAACTCCTTTTTGCCTTTTGTAGTAATTTTGGTCGAAGTATATGTATTTCCTTCTTTTCTGGCTTCAATAACTAAATTTCCATCTTTTATTTCGTGGTTTGTTTTGGTATAAATCTGTCTTTCATTATTTCCGTAACCACATAAATCTGGACAGCCGTCGCCAAGTTCAAAATTCCAGTCTTTTTCGTTTATATTTTTTTTACTGAAATTTTCTTCCCAGACTAATTTTCTTTTTGTTTCCTGTGCATACGAAAAACTACAGATTAACAGCAGTAAAACTATTTTATTCATATTCTTTTTTTAATTAAGAAGGCCAGCCTAAACTGACCTTCTCAGAATTACTAATTAATTAACTCAACTTATTGATATACTCTAACATAATCAACTTCCATAGAAGATTGTGAAAAAGCACCATCAATAGCTCCTCCCAAATTACCTCCCATTGCAACATTTAAAATCAAGAAAAAGCTGCTGTTAAAAGGTAATGATGCAGTATTTGCCAGTGTATGAATCAGTGTATCATCAACATAAATTGAGATAGATTCCGGACTCCAGATTGTTTTATAAACATGAAACTCTGTAGATACATTTGGAATTGTTTTCGATGCTGTATCTGCGTTCCCGCCAAAACGTGCCGGATAATGAAATGTACCGTGAATCACGTTCTGATTGTTTCCTACGTGTTCCATAATATCAATTTCTCCGCAGGCAGGCCACGGTTTTGTTGCATAATTCTGCCCAAGCATCCAGATAGCCGGCCAGGTTCCGCCGCCAGAAGGAAGTTTTGCTCTAACCTCAACTTTACCATATGTAAAAGAATATTTTCCATCTGATTTAAGTCTTGCCGAAGAATAATCTGCTCCGCCAGAAGCTTCTTTTTTAGCTGTAATAATTAAGCTTCCGCCTTGTACTTTTATGTTTGAAGCTGAACTGGTATAATTTTGTTTTTCATTATTTCCCCAGCCGTTATCGCCTCTTCCTAAATCATAAACCCATTTTGCAGGATCTGGCGCTCCGTCTGTATTAAATTCGTCCTGCCATACAAGATTTGTATAATCTGTTGATGGATTTGGATTTTGATTTGGAGGCGTAGTTGTAAAGGTATGGTACCATGCCAATGCCGGATTTCCGCCCATTACCGCTCTCACTACCATACGGTTAGCCGTAAGTGATAAAATCTCATAAGAATTTTGACCAATATAGTAACCCATAAATCCATTGTCTGAAAAGTTCATTGTTGTACCTCTTGTCTGCTCTGCATGTTTTGGGTTATTCATTATCACAGATTCAGAAGGGCTTAATGAAACTGTTTTTGCAGCACCAGTGTTATAGCTTAAACACATGTCTTCTGATAAACCAGATGCTCCAGCAACGCTTCCAAAATCTTTATTGAAGAATGTTGCTCCGCCGTTATCTAATTGGAATTTAAGCTGATCTCCATCAAGAGAGAATGTCAATATGTTATCGTATAAACAGCTGCTGTTTGGTGAATTTGCTTTTTCAAATGCTCCTGCACTGTAGTAATTAGGGAAGAAGTTTTTCTCTGCATCGCCATCGTTCTGACCTACACCAAGATGTCCTGGTTCTCCGGCAGCCCAATACCATTTTTTAGAAGATCCTCCGGTAAGCAATTGAACGGCCTGATCATCGCTAAAATCACTTTTTACTTCAACATCGATTGTTGTATTTGCTGCTACTCCTCCTGCTCCTGTTGCTACAACAGTTACGGTATAGGTGTTAACTCCTGTTTTGGTAAATCTTTTAGAAATTTTTCCGCTTGGAGCATTATCAGAAGTTCCGTCTGGATATACATATTTATACGAAATAGCATTATCTGCAGTTGCAGCAAACTTTACTATTCCAGATCCGTCTCCATAAGGAGCATCGGCCGTTTTACCAACAATTTCGGCTGTTACCTTTAAATTAGATGGTGTAGTTATTGATCCGAATGTAAAATCGTCTTTCTGACAACCCGTCATCAAGAGAATCGTAAATAGGGATACTATCTTTATAATTAATTTCTTGCTCATGATTTCTTGTTTTAATTGGATTGTTTAATATCATCAAAGTAATACGTTTCTCCTAGTCCGTTTTTGCCGAAATCAGGGAATAGAATTACTCTGTCGTATTTTATACTGCTGTTGAAAGAAGCTGCAGTTGTAAGGTCGAATGTCAATACTTCCCATCCATTAGCAACTGTTGTTAATGCCTGTACTTCTAAATTAACACTTGGATTTCCGTTACCGTCTTTTGGTGAAGTCGAAAGTTCCATTTTGTATAATATTGCAGCACCTGCTTTTGGCGACCAAACTGTTACTTTTACTTTAGTTCCTTTTGAAGCATCAAATGGATTTTCAAGATTTAAACTTGCTCCTCCCCAGGTTTCAGCCCCTGTCTTTTTGTCCAGCTTTACCACTTTATTAGAAACATTAACTCCTGTTTTATTAGGATTTGTAACTACTGAAGCATCTACATTTCCAAATCCGCCCCAAGCGTAAGTTAAAGTTGATTCGAAATCAATTGGCAACCCTATTGATTGAGAAGCTGTTTTATAGAAATAAATATTATCAATATAAACGCTTTTTCCTGCCGTAACAGCATCTAATTTTAATTGGAAAATATCAGCAACTGTAAAACCAGACTGACTTGTAAAGTCTGAAATTGGAATATCTATACTAGTCCATTGGTTTGCTGTAAGATCTTTTACAACCTTTCTTTCTCCATTTGATTTACTAATTGGGAAAATTGCCAGTTTATCTAAATCTGCTGTCCAGATATCCATGTGAAGATATTCCATTCCTGAAACATCAATCGTAACATTATCTGCCAGCGCAATTCCCTGATAATTTAGATTTGTATAGTTCAACATTTTATCTCCATCTAAATCAAACTCAGCAAATCCTGTTGACTGCCCCCAGTTTGGATAAAAATTAGTTCCTGCAATATCTGTGTATTTAGAACTGAAAATTGAAATAACATCTCCTGCTTGTCTGCCTGGCTGTGCCGGTGCAGATGTAGTTGGGTTCAATACTAATTTTGCCGTAACTTCTTCTGTATGTTCAGTTGTTTTAATAGCTGCACTTTTAGAAACAACTTTAATTGTATAAACTCCTGCAGCCTGATAAGTGTACGAAACTGGTTCTCCATTATTAGCTGAAATTGGATCAGGATGTCCTGCTTCTCCAAAATACACATCATAAAACAAGGCAAAATCAGCGGTTGCTGTAACGGTTATTTTATTAGAAACCAATTTATCATTTGTTACCACAACTTGTAAATTTTCCGGAGCTCTAAAAGAAACAACAACTTCTTTTTCTATTTCAGCTGTTTTGCCGCTAAGTCCTGACGCAATAATTTTCGACTTATAGACGCCTTCTTTGTAAACGTGAGAAACTGTCGATCCAACTCCTATGTAATCAGAATCTGGTGTTCCGTCGCCAAAACTAATTTTGTACTGTGTTGCACCTTCACCTTTTGGCAGGAAGGTAACTTTTCCGGTATTATCCTGCGTAACTGTAGTTAAGACAGAAATATTTGCCGGAGAAGCTATTCCGTCTAAATCAATATCTAAGTCATCGTTTGCACAGCCTATGAGTACTGCCAAAACGAAAAAATTTATAATAAAATGTATTTTTTTCATAATTGATGTTTTTTAGTATCCAGGATTTTGTGCCCAGTTTCCGTTAGCAAATTGAATTTCTTCAATTGGAAGTGGAAATAATTCGTTTTTATTCGCTTTAAAGCCAGGGATAGTTCCGGCAGCTTTACCAGTTCTAACCAAGTCAAAGAAACGATGTCCTTCGCCAAAAAGTTCAACTCTTCTTTCGTCTAAAATATTATCAGTCAAAGCTGCTCCCGAAGTTGCAATATCATGATTTGTATCTCCAAAAGCACGTCTTCTTACTTCATTTAAATACGTTCTTGCTTTTCCGTCATCAATTCCTCCTCTGTTATATGCTTCTGCAGCCATTAAAAGTACATCTGCATAACGAATCGCTCTGTAGTTGTTTGGATTTGTTAAGTTCAAATCTCCTGCAGCATCTTTGCTTCTTTTTCTTGGAAGATATTTTCTATTGAAGAAACCTGTATCTTCATTCCCTTTTCCGAATGTGATACCGTTTCCGTTATCATAAGAAGCATTTGCTAATGCCCATGCATTAATATCTAAAATAGCTACATCTTTACGTTTATCTCCGCTTTTAAATGCATCATACGATTCCTGAGTTGGAATATTAAAGCTGTATCCAGAAGAGAATAAAGGCCCAGAATAGTTACGAATACCATTAAAACCAACGGCTACGTTTCCTTCACTGCATTGTAAACATCCAAATCCTGCTCCTTCAACATCTGTATACTGCACTTCAAAAACAGATTCTGTTCCGTTTTCTCCTTCTGCTTCAAACATTGCATTATAATCTGTTACCAATTTGTATTTTCCAGAAGTAATTACAGCATCAAGTGAAGCTGCAGCCTGGGCAAATTTATTTTGATACAAATAGGCTTTTCCTAATAATGCCTGAGCAGCGCCTTTTGTTATGCGTCCCTGCTGTGCTGCATTTGGAGACAGATTAGCAGATGCGAAAATCAAATCGGCTTCTATAGAAGCGTACACTTCCTGAACTGATGAGCGGGGAATTATTTTTTCATCTCCAATTTTAAATCTCGCATCTCCTTTCATCGGGATACCTCCAAACCATTTTACTAACTCAAACTGATAATACGCTCTTAAAAAACGTGCTTCTGCTATGACTTGGGTTCTTCCCGGAAAATCTGTTTTATTTTGAAATTCAAGGATATAATTTGCTCTTTGAACACCAGCAAACATCCAATTCCAGATATCTCTTAAATTACTGTTTACAGGTGTATGAATCATATCATCGATCTGCTGGAAACCAATTACATCGGTTGGGCTTTCTCCTCCGCAAAGTGTATTATCTGAAGCAATTTCTCCTAATAAAACATTTACATAAGAAGACTGCAGTAAATCGTAAGCTGCAATTAATGCATTGTCATATTCTTCTTTAGAATTAAAGTAATTCTCAGCGTCGATAGAATACTCTGGTTTTGGATCTACAAACTCATCCGAACATGATGTTAGTGCGGTCGAAAACAAAACCAGTGTTATAGTGGATATAAATAAATACTTTTTCATTTTAATTCAAATTAAAAATTAAGGTTTAAGCCCAATAGATACGTCCTTGGGATTGGATAAAATCCGTAATCAATTCCTGCTCCGATTGGAGATTGAGAAACGTTGTCGCGATTGCCTGGACCAAAAGAAGCTCCCGGATCAAAACCTTTGTATTTTGTAAATGTGTAAAGGTTATTTACTCCTGCATAAAGTCTTAATTTTGATACTCCTGCTCTTTTTGAGATTTCTGGATTTAGTGTATAACCAAGCTGTATATTTTGAATTCTTACATAAGAAGCATCTTCAACATAATAATTTGAGAAAACATTATTTGATGTAGCTCCTGTTGTTACTCTTGGTGTCGAATTACTTGTGCCCGGTCCTGTCCATCTGTCTAAAACATAATTAATACGATTAGCATCAGAAAGTGTTCTTTCGTAGTTACGAACCATATCGTTTCCTACTGATGCAAATGTAAATACAGCAAAATCAAGAGCTTTGTAATTTAATTGTAAATTGAAACCCATTGTAGCATCTGGAATTGGATCTCCAATGTTGGTTTTATCTTTTGTATCAATTACACCATCTCCATTTAAATCAACATAACGTATGTCTCCAGGCGCAGCATTTGCTCCTAAAGCTAACTGTGATGGATGTGCATCAACTTCGGCTTGGCTTTGGAAAATTCCATCCGTTTTGTATCCATAAAAGTATCCCATTGGTTTACCAATTTCCATTCTTGATGGAGCAGGCTGACCAACACCAAAAGCACCGCCTTCAATAAATCCTGTTCCGTTATTTACTTCAGTAACTTTGTTTTTAAGGAAAGTAACATTGTAACCTACACTGAAAGTGAAAGCATCAGAAAATTTATCTTTATAATCGATCGCAAATTCAAAACCTGAATTTTTAACCGTTCCAGCATTTAAAGTCGGCGCACTTGCACCAGGTGCACCAGTACCGTTGATACCTGAAACCGGAATATTAGGAATCAATAAATCTTTTCTGGTATCAATAAAATAATCAGCAACGATGAAAACTTTGTCGTTTAATATTTTTAAGTCTAAACCAACGTCAAACTTTTGAGCATCTTCCCATTTTAAATCCGGATTTGGAACCTGCCCTTGTCCTGTACCATTTACTAAAGTACCATTAAATACATAAGTAGCTTCTCCATTTAATAATCCTAAATATCCGTAATTAGGAATTTGGTCATTTCCTAAAGTTCCGTAACTCGCTCTGAATTTTAAGAAGTTTACAAATTTAGGCTGTCCAAAGAAACTTTCATCAGAAACTACCCATCCAGCTGTAAAAGAAGGAAAATAACCTACTTTGTTTCCTGGACCAAATCTAGTTGAAGCATCACGTCTTATCATACCAGAAAGAAGGTATTTTCCTTTATAATCATACTGGAGTCTTCCAAAATAAGAAAGTCTTCTTTGATCGTAAACATAAGCACTATTAGTAAGCGTTTCTGAAGTTCCTTTTGTTAAAGAAATATCTGCATTTTCCCAAACGTTATTTGGCACATCAAAACCAGTTGCAGTAAGTCCGTTACCCCATTGTTTGTAAATAGTCGTTCCTAAAGTTCCTGTAATATTGTGGCTTTCCGCAATTTTAGTATTGTAGTTTGCAAAAAGGTCAAATGAATAATCATTATCATTTACAGCTCTCTGAGTTACAGAACTTCTCTGCACATCAAATACTTTTCCTCCGTAACTAATCTGCTTAGCAAAATCTTTAGATTCGCTGTTTGAAGTATTAAAACCTATCGAAGCTGATAATGTAAATCCTTTGAAGATTTTATAATCTAAACCAAAATTTCCGTTCAGTTTTTTATAGTTATAATCGTTGTACGTATTTGCAATCTGTGCTAACGGGTTGATAATTTCTGTTCCTAAACCTGTTGTGCTTGGCACTAAAGTAAAATCGCCGTTTGCATCATACGGACTTAATGCAGCCGGAACGTTTAAGGCATTAAAAAGTACAGAACCTAATCCGTTTTCATTTAATGTTTTTCTTGTAAAATACGTATAAATAACGTTAGTCTTTAATTTGATTTTATCACTTAAATCTGCACCAAGAGCAATTCTGGCTGTATTTCTTAAATATCCAGATTTATCGCCTCCCACAATACCTTCCTGATCTAAATGAGAACCACTGATAGAATAAGTAATTTTATCAGATCCTCCAGAAATTGTTAAATCATTATTGATAATTGGAGCATTTTCGAAAACTTCATCCTGCCAGTTTGTTCCTTTTCCAAGTGAACTCACATTTGGATAAGGCAATGGTCTTCCTCCATTTGCATAACTCTCATTTAAAAGCAGTGCATATTCCGTAGCGTTTAAAGTAGGCAGTTTTCTTGAAGTCTGCTGAAAACCTGCATAACTATTAAATGAAACTCTGGTTTTAGAATTCTTTTTACCCATTTTAGTAGTAACCAGGATAATTCCGTTTGCACCAATCGTTCCGTAGATTGCTGCCTGAGCATCTTTTAAAACTGTAATGGTTTCAATATCATTTGGATTCAGTACTCCTAAATCTCCAACATAACCATCAATAATAACGGTTGGTTTGTTTTCACCATTTGTGGCTATACCACGAATACGAATATCAAGCGGTGCTCCCGGCGCTCCTGACTGCGTCGTTACATTCACCCCTGAAATTGTTCCCTGTAAAGCCTGTTCGATTCTTGCTGGTTTCAAGACATCTAGAGTTTTACTGTCTAAAACTGCTACAGCTCCGGTAACTTCTCTTTTTTTCTGAGTACCGTAACCAATAACAACGACCTCGTCAAGTGACTTAGCATCGTCGCTCATTTTAACTGTCATTTTAGTTCCAGAAACAGCGGCTTCCTGCGTTCTGTAACCAATATAACTAAAAACAATTACAGTTCCTTTTGGAACATCGGTTAGTTTAAAAGATCCGTCGAAGTCCGTGGTTGTACTTTTAGACGAATTTTTAACTTTTACATTTACACCTGGCAATGATAAACCAGAAGCATCTAATACCGTTCCTGATACATCTAAGTTCTGCGAGAATGCAAAAGATGTAAACAGTAATAGTACTGTTAGTAATAATTTGGATTTCATAATTAGTTAGTTTTTATTGAAAGTTAAATTTATTTGTTCCTCTTATTAAAACGATAAAATTAACCTCAACAAAAAACATACATCATAAAAAAACAAAGCCTAAATTCAGGATATGACAAAATAAAGCACCAAATAACTACAATTGCAGAATGTTAATTTTATTAACATTTGCTTCCTGAATTCCTAATAAAACCATAATGTTGTGGTAATGTATAGGTAATTTACGGTGATTTTGGGATTACTATACAGCCAGAATATATTCTACTAAACCGATTTCGTGTTGTAAATCCATCTTTTTTCGCAAACGGTATCGTTTTATTTCAACGCTTCGTACTGAAATATTAAACATTGGAGCAATTTCTTTAGATGAAAGATTCAATCTGAGATAAGCACACAAACGAAGATCATTTGGCGTTAAGGCCGGATGCATTTGTTTTATTCGTTTAAGGAAATCTTTATCGGCATTATCAAAAGCTTCTTTAAATACATTCCACGAATCTTCTTCTGTAATATTTTTATTAATGGTACTAATTACAGATTTAATATTTGAACTGTCATTTTGAGCTGTTTTTTTCAAGTCTTCTTTAATAAAAGCCAGTAATTCGTTCTTACTGTTTAAACTCATCGTAGAAACTGCCAATTCACGGTTTTTGTTATCTACATCCTGAGAAAGCTGTTCGTTTCGAAGTTTCATTAACTGCTGCTCGTTTTCAAGCTCTTTAATCTCTAACAAAAGGTTATTTTCTTCAATAAGCTTTTCTTTTTGCTTTTGATAATAGTTTCGATACGCTTTATTAATAAAATAAGCCACTGCAAGCATCAAAAGAAAATAAATAAAATAAGCCAGATTAGTTAAATACCATGGTTTTAAAACCACAAATGTATATGAGGCCGGATTTTGCAAAATTACATTGGCATATTTTGCCCTGACTCTAAAAGTATATTTTCCAGGAGGAAGATTTTTAAAATTCACAGTTGCTTTTGTACTCCATTCGCTCCATTCATTCTGAAAACCTTCCAGCAGATATTGATATTCAGAATTGATGTATTTATTGTATTCCGGAACTGTATAATTCAGGGTAATGTTATTTTCATCAGACTTAAAACTCCCTTCGTTAAAAATCGCAGCATTTCTAAAGGTTTCATTTTGTTTATTAGTCGTAATATCAGTAATAAAAACATTGTAATTTTTAAAACTCAGATCATCAATATTAAGCGTATAATATCCGTCTGTAGTTCCTATTAAATAAGTCGATTTTGAAATTTGGGTGATATTTTCATATCCTAACATCGAATTGGTCAGCGAAGACGGAATTGGTATTATATTTTCTTTTAACTGACTGCTCAATTTACTGGCTGAGAAATAATGAATGTAGTTTTTAGAGAACAGCCAGATTTTGTTTGAATTATCAACAATTAATTTACCCGATGTATATTCGTCTTTTTCAAAAATAGAGCTTAATACATTGTCTTTTACAAACTGTTTTGTTTTTGGGTTTAGTTTAAAAATACCGCCTTTATAAGCGTAATAAATCGAATTATTGAATTTTGTTAAGCTGGCATATTTTCCTTTATCGGGACTTTTATACGCATAGAATCCTTGTGTTTTTGATAATGATGAATCCAGTTTTAATCTAAAAATCCCTTTGTATTCATGACTTACATATACTTCGAGATTATCACCTATTTCAAAATAACGTGATGAATAATCAAATCCCTGTACTTTATTTTTAAAAATCCACTGATTTCCTGATTTTTCTAAAACCGAAATACCATAATAATTTCCCTGAAGTAATTGGTTTTTATTTCCCGAAACCGGTTCAAATTTCCAGGTTCCTGAAGCCGAAAATATACTTTTGGCAATATCATTTACCACTACAAAAGTTCCCGAATCATGTCCGCAGAAAAGCGTATCATCATAAACTGCTAAAGACCAGACCTGCCCTTTTGTGCCGTTTATAAATTTAAAATCAGAATTACTTTGACTTGGTTTACAAAACAATCCCTGATTGGTTCCAATATACAGCATTCCGTTATGAATTGCAGATGCGTAAACGGTTCCTAAAACACCCGAATCATCGGTAAAACTGCGCACCGGCGACTGCATATTGATACAGTTTATTCCGTTATCGAGTCCCGTCCATAAATTTTGGTCTTTATCTTCAAAAAGAGATAAAGCAGTATTATTGCTTAAACCTTTGCTCTGTGTCAGGTGATATTTCAGTTTCCCTTTATCAGATAAAATAAAAATCCCGTTGGAAACAGTTCCCAAAGCAAAACTGCCGTCCTGTAAACGCTGGCTGCTGTAAACAAAACTTGCTTTTAATTCGGCATCAACATCTGTCACTATACGGCTTAATGCGTTTCCGGTAAGTTTATGTATTCCATCTAACTGTGTTTGGATTATCAAGCCTTCATCTGCTGCAAAAACATTGGCAACGGTAAATTTTTTCAAAATCGGATCATCTGAAACTAATTTGGCTTTACCGCTTTCTATTTCAAAAAGTCCTTCTTTTAAAGTCTGAAAATAAATCGCATTGGTCGAAGCAAACGATTTTACAACACCATTTTTGGGTGCAATTATTTTAAACTGCATTGTTTTGGTATCATAAATATAAATTCGGTTTAAAGACTGAAACAATATCCAATGATCATATTTTAGGATATTCCAAAACTGTTCATCATCTAAAATCTTATTTTTTATACTGTCACTCAGCGAAGTATATTTTAGTTTTCCATCTGCTTGTCTCGTCCAGAAACCAAAATTCATATAACTGCCCGTATACACTTTATTGCCAATCACTTTTACAGATCGAATAATGGTTTCGTTTGGCCCCGGATATAACTGCCAGCTTGTTCCGTTATATTCTAACAATCCGTCATTATTAGCGAAATACAAATAATTATTATGATCCTGCGAAATCATCCAGCTCTGATTTCCGGCTCCATAAACAGAAGGAGAATATTTTACGATGGGTGGAAATTCCTGAGAGAATATCAGGAAATGCATTAAAAACAGTAAGGTAGATAGTTTAGTTTTCAAAATTTGGTCAGGATATTAAAATAGTACTAAAACAGTTCTAAAGTAGGATATTTTTACAATGAAATAACAAATTTTAAATAAAAAAAAGTCTGCTTATAATCAGATGTTAACATGGTAATTCTGTTAAGATTTGGAACAATATCCTTAACAAAACTCTGCTTAAAATTGATTACTTTTGTAAAAATTGACTTTTTTTATGCAAATTGATCTTTCTACACTCGACCCAAAGCAAAATATTATAATAAAGGGCGCACAAGTACATAATTTAAAAAATGTAGATGTTGCCATTCCGCGAAACAAACTTGTTGTTATTACAGGGCTTTCCGGATCGGGAAAATCAAGTTTGGCTTTTGATACTTTATATGCCGAAGGACAGCGTCGTTATGTTGAAAGTTTGTCATCATACGCACGTCAGTTCCTTGGACGTTTAGATAAACCAAAAGTTGAATATATAAAAGGGATTGCCCCTGCAATTGCTATTGAGCAAAAAGTAAATACAACCAATGCTCGTTCAACGGTTGGAACTTCTACAGAAATATACGATTACATTAAACTTTTATTTGCCAGAATTGGAAGAACTTATTCGCCAATTTCAGGTCAGGAAGTCAAAAAAAATACTGTAACAGATGTTGTTTCTGATGTAAAAACACTCGAAATTGACAGCAGATGGCTTCTTCTTGCTCCTATTCATTTAGAAGAAGGACGCCAGCTTGAAGATAAACTAAAAATACTTTTACAGCAGGGTTTCGCACGTATTTTGGTTGGAAATGAAATGGTTCGTTTAGATGAATTTTCTACAGAAAATATTCATGAATTAGACAATAAGGATATTCTCTTAATTATTGACCGTATTGTAGTTAAGGAAGAAGAAGAATTTTACAACCGTCTTTCAGATGCTGTACAGACAGCATTTTTTGAAGGAAAAGGAATTTGTTACCTTCAAGAAGTGGGTACAGACAAAAGATTTTCTTATTCTAACAATTTTGAATTAGACGGAATTTCGTTTCTGGAACCAAACGTACATTTGTTCAGCTTTAATAATCCTTACGGAGCCTGTCCTGTTTGTGAAGGTTATGGAAATATTATTGGTATTGATGCTGATCTTGTAGTTCCAAACACTTCTTTATCTGTTTTTGAAAGTGCTATTTATCCTTGGCGCGGCGACAGTATGAGCTGGTATAAAGACGAATTGGTTAAACACGCTTATAAATTCGATTTCCCAATTCACAAACCTTATTTTGAACTTTCAGAAAGTCAAAAAGATTTAATCTGGACTGGAAATCAATATTTTCAGGGATTAAATGATTTCTTTAGAGAATTAGAAGAAAAAAATTACAAAATACAAAATCGCGTGATGCTTTCTCGTTACCGCGGGAAAACCAAATGCCACGCCTGCCGTGGGAAACGTCTACGTGAAGAAGCTTCGTACGTAAAAATTGGAGGAAAAACAGTTTCAGATTTAGTAGATCTTCCTATTAAGCATTTGGTTACGTTTTTTAAAAATCTTGAATTAAACCCATACGAACAGCAGATCGCAAAGCGTTTAATGGTAGAAATCAACAATCGTTTGTCATTTCTAACCGAAGTTGGTTTAGATTATTTAACCTTAAATAGAAATTCTTCTACACTTTCCGGAGGAGAATCACAGCGTATTAACCTTGCAACTTCTTTAGGAAGCAGTTTAGTAGGTTCAATGTATATTCTGGATGAACCAAGTATTGGTCTGCATCCAAAAGATTCAGAGCGATTGATAAAAGTTCTCCTTTCACTTCGTGATTTAGGAAATACCGTAATTGTGGTAGAACATGATGAAGACATCATGAAAGCAGCCGACATGATTATTGATATTGGCCCGGAAGCCGGAACTTTTGGAGGACAACTGGTTGCTCAGGGAACTTATCCGGAAATTTTAAAATCAGATTCACTTACATCAAAATACCTGAACGGCGATCTTGAAATTTCTGTTCCAAAGAAAAGACGAAAATTCAAAAATCACATTGATATAATTGGCGCCCGAGAAAACAACCTGAAAAATATAAATGTTACTTTTCCTCTTGATATTTTAACAGTTGTAACCGGAGTTTCAGGAAGCGGAAAAAGTACTTTGATTAAAAAGATCTTATTTCCTGCCATGCAGAAAAAACTGGAGAATGCAGCCGAAAAAGCAGGGCAGTTCAGTGAACTTTCAGGTTCTTTTTCGCAGATTAAACATATTGAATATGTAGATCAAAATCCTATTGGAAGAAGCTCCAGATCGAATCCTGTTACTTACATAAAAGCTTATGATGATATCCGTGATTTGTATGCCAAAGAAAAATTATCCAAAATAAGAGGTTATCAGGCAAAACATTTCTCTTTTAATGTTGATGGCGGCCGATGCGAAACTTGTAAAGGAGAAGGCTCTATAAACGTTGAAATGGTCTTTATGGCCGATGTTTCGCTGCCTTGTGAAACTTGCGGCGGGAAACGATTTAAAAAAGAGATTCTGGAAGTGACTTTTGATAATCAAAACATCAACGATGTCCTTACCATGACAATTGATGATGCAATTGCTTTTTTTGAAAAAAACAAACAATCTAAAATCACACAAAAATTACAGCCTTTACAAGATGTTGGTTTAGGATACGTACAATTAGGACAATCTTCTTCTACCCTTTCAGGCGGTGAAGCACAGCGTATTAAACTGGCTTCATTTTTAGTAAAAGGTGCCACAAAAGATAAAGCTTTATTTGTTTTTGATGAGCCGACAACGGGTCTGCATTTTCATGATATTAAAAAGCTTTTAGCTTCATTTGATGCTTTAATCGAAAAAGGACATTCGATAATCGTAATTGAGCATAATCTTGACCTGATTAAATGTGCCGACTGGATTATAGATTTAGGCCCGGAAGGCGGTGAAAACGGCGGTCATTTATTAGCAGCCGGAACTCCTGAAGATATTGTTAAGGTTAAAGAATCGGTTACTGGAATTTATTTAAAGGATAAGCTCTAAAAAGGCTGCAGGCAATAACTTTAGGCATTAAGCATTTATTCTAAAAGCAAATCAATATAAAACGCTAAAAAAAAGCGGTCTATGTATATAGACCGCTTTTAATTTTAAGATGTTTTGCTTATTGACTTTAGCATTAAGCAACTAAACATTTTTCTTCGAAAGGGAAACCATCTTCGTCAATGGCAACTAATACCTTTTTTTGTTTTGAAGCCTCAAATGTTAGATAAAGCCACGCGAATGACCATAATCCGAGAGTTAAACAAAAAATAATAAAATTTAAACTGTGGTTAACTACTTTTCCTCCTTTGGAAAGAACAGCAAAAAGTAACTCATCATTTCTCTCTTCTAGTGTGAATCCGTTATGAACTTTATTAGATATCATATTAGAAAACACCTGTACACTTTGTTCCTGACTTAGCTTATTGCTTTTCATAATCATCTGTTTTGGTTTGTCTGTCGTGATACTTAAAAAATTAATAATGTTGAATGGGTATTTCAATTTAATAAAACACTTATCTACCTCTTTTATTGCATTTTATAAAACATTTTCTACAATAAAAATGTAAGAGTGTCCAAAAAATGAACATAAAATTAATTTTAATAAATTGAATTTCAAAGAAATGAGTCAAAAAGTTTAAGATTATCTTCACATTTTAAATATCTTACAAAAAGACACTAACTTTTATTCTTAATATTAAAAAATGAAGGTTCATAATCATCATTTAGATAATCAGGCGGTATTGTAGTAGTGTTTCCATCTCTTAAAGCACTGTAATGAGGCGACATAATCTCTATTCCGGCAGCATTAAAAGAATCCTGAATGTTTTGGTGAAGTGACGAATAAATTCTGGGCTGTTTTGTTGGTTCTTTTGTATAAACATTGATTTGATACGAAACATAAAAATCATCCAAACTTGTCTGGAGAACAAAAGGAATTGGTTCTTTTTCAGTCATTTCTGTTTTTAGAGCGGCATCTATTAATGCTTTATGAATGTCTTTCCACGGAACATCATAACCAATTGTAACTGTTGTATGTATCAATAAACCATTATTGTTTTGTTTCGTATTAGCAGAAAAGTTAGTTGAAGTACTAGATAAAACAGTCGAATTGGGAATGGTAATGTCTTCAAATTTTGGAGTCCTGATTCGGGTTACTAAAGCTGTTTTTTCTATTACTTCACCGCTTACATCGCCAATTTTTATAAAATCACCTATTTTAAACGGACGCATATAAGTAATAACTAATCCAGCTACCATATTAGCTATTGCGTTTGATGAACCTAAAGAAAACAGAACTCCAACAAACACTGAAACACCTTTAAAAATAGGAGAATCTGAACCGGGAAGATAGGGAAATATAACTACGATCATAAAAGCCAGAAGCAAAAACCGAATAATATTAAATGTAGGCATTGCCCAATCGCTGTAAAAACCATCAATTTTAATATTCTCTTGTTTTATTTCGTCAAAAAAGAACTTGATGACTTTTATTGCATACTTAAAAATGAAGATGATAACGATTATAGTTACTAAACTTGGTAAAAATCGAATAAAGCCCATTAAAGCCGATTTTGCAGGCGAAAGAATCCAGTGCAGCAATGTTTTGGTATAATTTTCAGTAGCAGGAAAAATACTGAATAAGGCAGGAAGCGAAAGATAAACGATAAAAATTAAGGCTGCAATTTTTATAAAGCCATACAATCGCATTAATAATGACTGCTGTCTTTGAGGCGATAAAAAATTTATATTATTATAACTGACACCCTTAAAATACTTGTCGCTGTTTTTTAAGATGTATAATTTTATTCTGTTAAAGATTTTCCCGACTACATATAAAATTATACCAATAATTAAAATCAACAATGCCGTATATCCAAGCCTTTTTGGAAGCAGTGAATGATTTTCGTTTTGATAAATTACTGCTTTCTTTATTAAGTTTAAATTCCGTTTTGCAATAAAAGCGGTTGTTTGATTTTCTGCTTTTGCATCGGCTTTAAGAACCGACATGATAATAAAATCATTTTTATAAATGATATCTTGTGACAGATCTGAAGGAACAACTAAAATAGAATCTTTTTCAAAAAAAGAATCTTCATAAAGCTTTCTAATTTTTTCTGTAATGGCATGTGCCCTGTTTTCGGCAGAAAATGAACCAACTTTGTTATAAATATAGAAAAGTGTATCCTTAAATGGAGCAACCGGATATGGTTTTAATTTCGACTTAACTTCAATTTTATGTAAAGTATCGCGGCTGCTGTTTTGAGCAAATGAAGCCGAATAAAACGAAACAGTGAAAACAGCTAAAAACAAAAGTAATTTATTCTTCATATTTCATTTATAATTAGTTAGTTACTACTAACAAATATAAAAACAAAATAGATTCGAATTTAAATTACCTCCTTATTTCGAAATAAAATCGTACTAAATTTTAATTCCTATTTTTCTAAGAATGTTGTCTATGACTTTATTAATATCTGGAGAAATATTAAATCTGTAATTCAGGTAAACATATACAATGGTTACCAAAATAGATTTTAAAGCAATACTGATAAGCTGAAAAAACGGAAACTCCCAGAAATAAAATACTAAAAACAAAGCAAATGTTAATAGCATTGACGAGATTGTTTCTTTTGTAAAAGGATATAAATTAAGTTTTTTAACCACAAAAAGCAGTTTAGCTAAACTGTATAATGTAATAGATAATAAAGTGGCAAAAGCAGACCCGAATATTCCGAAAATTGGAATAAAGATCATGTTTAAAACAACTGTTAGTACAACCAGCATTAATCCTAAATAAAGCACCATTCGGTAATATTTAGTATTAAAAATGATAGCGTTATTGTTTCCTAAAATCAAATCAAAGTACTTAGATAAACCAATCATAAATACAACTGCAATTCCGCCGCTGTATTCTTTTGGAACCAACTCATACAACTGATTAATGTTTACGAATATGCATAGCATTACAAAACCGCCCACAATCTGCAGGTTTATAGAAGTCTTTTTATAAAGCTGATTCAGTTCGTCATGTTTATTTTCATGCATTAATTTTGCCGTAATGGGATATACAATTTGGTGCATGGCACGACTGGGAACCGAAATTACCAAAGCAATATAAGTTGCTACAGAATAGAAGGCAATATTTTCAATCTGCATGTACTGATTCAATATCATTTTATCTCCATCTAAAAGCAAATTGGCAACGCTTCCTGATAAAATAATATAAAATGTATATATCAATATGTCTTTTGTATTTACTGGTATTGTAAACTGAAAAGTTGGTTTTTGAATACTGAACGCGTATAACATTGTTACCAGAAATGCCAAAAAGTATAAAACAGCTGTTGCATATACAAAACCTTCTACGCTGAGCCAATCGTAATAAACGCCTATCAATAGAAATAATGAAAACAATCGTAAACCTACTTCTTTAATAAAGTTTCCAAAAACGGAATGCATATTTACTCGCAGCCAGGCATAAAAAATTTCAAAATAAGCCATGCATAATCCTATAAATGGTATTAACCAGATATAACTTTTTACAATCGCATTCTTTTTTGATACAAAGAATATAATCTCATCGTAAAAAACAAGACCAATAAGCAAAAGTGGAATTATTAATAACAGCGGAAATAAAACCGTAAAGGATAAAAAACGGGATTTTTCTTCATCTGTTTGGTACTGCGAATAAAATTTAACCAAAGTATTTTGCATTCCAATGGCAAACAAAGGCATAATAACATTTGCGGCAGATGTGATATAATTCGTTAAACCATAAAAAGTTGCGCCTAAAAAAACAGGATATAAATAAAGCGTATTAATGGCTCCAATTCCAAAGCCTATATATGTAATTATGGTGTTTTTAAAAGACTGGTTTAAGACAATACCCATTTTTTGATTGCAGAGTTTAGATTGTAGAGTTAAGATTTTTGATTTTCTGCTCTCTTTTTATTTTTGAAATTGTTGTTTTAATTTATCAATTGTACTAATTGCTTTGTCAGGTTTTTTCGTGAATACTGCTGTAAACCAACACCATTAGCTTGTAACTTTTCTTCCAAAAATTGATTATAAAAGTCCAAAATTACACTTTTTAACTTCGCTTTTTCTGAATAATCAAAAAATACTCCTGTATTTGTTTCTTTTATAATATCGGCAAAATCAGAACCATTTGGTCCAATCGCAATTATTGGGCGGTTTGAGACCATATATTCAAACAATTTACCCGGAATAATGCTTTTGGTATCTTCTGAATTAATTTCGATTAAAAGCAGAACCTGAGATTTTTTTTGATGTGCAATCGCTTCATTGTGCGAAACATATCCTAAAAGATTTAAATAGTCATTTAATTTAAAATCGTTTATAGAATCTAAAACTTCCTGACTTACGGCTCCAATTAGTTTAATTTCTAAATGAGACTTAAAATCTGGAATTTCCTGAAGCAGTTCAACCAGACACTCCCATAAGAATTTAGGATTTCGGTCTGATAAAAATGAACCAATATGCGCAAGAGTGAATTTTTCGTCTAAAGGGTGTTTTTCAACCTTTTCAATATCGTATCCGTTTGTAATTACAGAAATTGGCTTATTAGTAATCGCTTCAAATTCTGTTTTTGTTGTTTTACTCGTTACAATAATAGTATCAGCAGAATTCAGAACTTTGTGTTCTAAATTTTTATGTTTTTTAGCTGCATAGCCAGATAAACGAAGTGCTTTATGATAGCCAATAGTTGTCCACGGATCGCGGAAATCGGCAAACCATTTTACATTTAGTTTTTCTTTTAATTCTAAACCTATCAAATGCAGACTATGCGGCGGTCCAGAAGTTACAATAGTATCAATATTGTTTTCTTTGATATATTTCTCAAGGTAAGCAACAGAAGGTTTTACCCAAAAAACGCGTGCATCCGGAATGAATAAATTACCACGCACCCAAAGAAATGTTTTATCTAAAAAAGTCTGCTTTTTTTTATGCGGAAAAATTCCGGAACTGATTTTCTTAGTTTTATTTTTTGAAAACACAGAAGCCAGCTGGTAGGGCTCCCAAATTTTATTTTTTAGAACAATTGCTTTATCTGATATTTCGCTTACCAAACCTTCATCAACAATTGGATATGTTGGATTTTCTGGAACATAAACAATAGGCTGAACACCAAAATCCGGCAAATATTTTACAAATTTCAACCAGCGCTGTACTCCCGGTCCGCCAGCCGGAGGAAAGTAATACGTAATAATTAAGAGCTTTTTTTGTTCCAATGAAAATCGATTATTATTTTAAAAGTGTAAAGTTAAAGTTATTTCAAAATAAATCTCTTATATATTCTATATATGAAATAAATTAGGAGTAAACAGTTTAAGAAAATCCAAAAATTATAAAAACCCCAGACAATTTTATATTCATCTTTCATACTAGAAAAACTAAAATATTCTCCTTGACTTTCATCATAAAAGTCATCATATCCCATCATGTAAATCCCGCAAAAAATAAATACGAATAAATCAAAAATGGTAAAAACAACAATTTTAAGAATCTTTGAAATCAGCATCTAATGGTTAGACTTTAAACTCGCTCTTATTTGTATTCTGTTTTTTTCTTTCAAAATATATTCCTCCAATTAAAAGTACAAACATTCCAATAGAACTAACCAAGTTAATTGTACCTCCTGTTTTAATAACATTTGGCTCAAACTTAAATTCGATTGTATGCTTTCCACCCGGAATTTCCATAGCTCTTAAAACATAATCAACAGGAAAATGATCTGTTAATTGTCCGTCAATATAAGCGTTCCAGCCGTTTTTATAATAGATTTCAGAGAAAACAGCCAATCCGTCTTTTCCATTATCAGATTGGTATTTAATGTAGTTTGGTTTGTATTGAACTAGTTTTATTGTTCCGGTTGTATCCCATTGCTTTTTCATGCGGGCATTTCTAAACTTGCCTTCATGCTCATGAACATTGAAAACAGCCACTTTTTTAGTATCAAGATGGTCTAAAGCTTTCATAACTTCATCTGCTTTATTAACCAGCTTAACTGAGCTTACAAACCATGCATTCCCATTTGCATCAGGATTGATTGTTGGAATTTCTTTTCCTTCTTTATCGGTTTGAATCACATACTTAACATTTAACATATTAAGTACTTCCAGATTATTTTTAGCAATCTGATAATCAAACAACTGCTGCATTCTTCTAGGTTTTGCAGCATGATAACCTCCAATAGAATGGTGAAAAAAGGAAGCTCTTGCGCTTGACATATTACCGTTTACTTCAAAAACTCTATAATGCGTTGTATCTTCTAAAATTTTTGCATCAGCAGGTGTTTCCTGAAACGGAGCCGCAATTTGAACCGGACTCACAAAATCTTTCGCAGAAACATATTTTTTGTCAACAAAAAACAAATCAAAAATCATTAAAAGAGCTACAATTACCAAAGTAGTTGTCTGCGAAAACTTATTTTTAATAAACAGCCATAAAGCTCCAAAAGTCACGACTATAAAAAATCCTGAACGAAGTAAATCTGCTAAGTATAAAGATTTTCTGTCTTCTTTTAATGCATCTACAAACGCTGCTCCATAACTTTGAAGGAAATAATTATCATTGCTTCCTGTAAAGTGGAAAAAACCTTTTGCAAAAACTAAAATCAAAATAACTCCTATGCCAAAAACTCCTGTTTGTATAAGAGCTTTTTGCTGTAATTTAGGTTCTTCTTTTGCTTTAAAAAACGATTGAATTCCCATTACTGCTAATACTGGAAAACACAATTCTAAAATGACCTGAATAGATGAGACTGCTCTAAACTTATCATACATTGGCACATAATCAATGAAGAAATCAGTTAAAAGCGAGAAATTTTTTCCCCAAGAAAGCACTAATGAAAACAATGCTCCTGAAAGAAATACGTATTTTATTTTTCTTTCATCAATAAATAATGCCAATACTGCCAGGAAAAAAACTACTACACCAATGTAAGCGGGTGCAGCAACTATTGGCTGATCTCCCCAATATGTAGGCATTCCTGATACAAAATCTTCTGCCTGACTTGCCGGTACTCCCTGCTCCATCATAAAAGAGTACATACTGCTGTCAGTTCCTATATTTTCGTGATTAGAACCTCCAAAAAGTCTTGGAGCAATAAGGTTAAAACTTTCAGCTATTCCGTAACTGTACTCAGTAATATACTCGCGGCTTAAAGCATTTTCATTTGTCTTTCTTGTTCCGTCCGGATTAAAAGTCAATTCACTATTGCTTCGTGTACTAAATTTAGCATACTCACTTGTTGCCATTAAATTGGCTGCATTGGCACCAATAGCAAAAATTCCGGCAACGGCCAAAGTTCCAATCGCAATTAAAAGCGGTTTATATTCTTTATCTTTTATAAAATTGAAGGTAAAATAACCTGATAATATCAATAAGAAAATCAATAAATAATAGGTCATTTGAAAGTGGTTGGCATTAACTTCTAACGCAACCGCAAACATGGTAAGCAAACCTCCCCAAATGTATTTTTTCTGAAAAACGAGTATAAATCCGGCAATAACCAATGGCATATACGCAATAGCATGTGCCTTTGCATTGTGCCCAACTCCAAGAATAATAATTAAATAAGTAGAAAATCCAAACGCAATCGCGCCAATAAAAGCTTTTAACGGATCTGTTTTTAAAACCAATAACAAACCATAAAAACCTAAGAAATATAGAAATAAATAATCTGCAGGACGTGGCAGAAAACGAAGCATGTCATCTATTTTACCTACAAAATCGTTTGGATAATTAGCTCCTAACTGGTAAGTCGGCATTCCTCCAAAAGCAGAGTTTGTCCAGTATGGCTCAGCGTGTTCTGCTGCTCTAAAATCATTTTGCTCTTTGGCCATTCCGGTGTATTGAGCAATATCTGACTGGAAGATTTGTTTTCCCTGCAGAACCGGATAAAAATAAATTAATGAAACGAGAATAAAGCCCAGTACTACAAGGGCATGCGGATAGAATTTATTTACTATTTTCAATTTTGGGCTGGTTTGGTTAAATGATGAATCCTTATTTGTCAGGATGCAAACTTAATCTATTTCTTCGTAATCAACATAATCCCCCACTTTTTTGGTCTCGCGCGGCTTTTTAGCATTAGCGGTATTTATGATTATTTCGTCATTGTTGTTATTGCGGGTTTGCTGCCATGAATTATCCTGGCTGTATTGCTGTTGTCTTTGGAAGTTTTCTCCTGCCTTTTCGACTGCTTTTTTTACCAATACAGGCAAAAAGATTCGAGCCAAAAATTTAAAAATATAATAAAACGCAATAATCCACATTATCGTTTTAAACAAATTTGTAAAAGATGCTTCTTGCATGATCATATAATTTTTTTCCAAAATTAGTAAATCCGTTGTTTAAAATTAAAATATCAATCTTAAATAAATAATAAAATATAGTACATTTGAATTGCGTTATTATTTTTCTAATCCCCAAATAATTATGTTGAAAATTAAAAAATTACTTTTTACCGCACTTTTTTTTACTCCGCAAATTTTCTTTGCACAATACACAGACGTCATTAATTCAAACCGCCCCGGCGAAAGTATGTCTGCTTATTCAGTTGGAAAATCAGTTATTCAAGGTGAAATAGGTGTTTATGGCATTAAAGAAAAACACAATTTACTAGATTATGACGCCTCTGGTTTTGGTACAGATTTAAGCATTAGATACGGTGCTTTTCTGGAACAGCTGGAATTTGTTCTGGATGTTCAATATCAAATGGAAAATTTTGACACACCTTATACCAGCTACAAAAAAAACAATTTCAGACAAACCCTTTTAGGAGCAAAATATCTTATTTACGATCCGTACAAAAACTACAAAAGAGAAGCTAATATTTACAGCTACAAAGCCAATCGTAATTTTCAGTGGCGCGAATTGATTCCAGCCGTTTCTGTTTTTGCTGGAGCTAACTTTGTTGGAGCTGATAATCCGTATTATTTTTCTCCTGATGGTGCCATTTCACCAAAAGTTTCTTTAATTACACAAAACTTATTAGGAGGAGGGTCATGGGTTTTTGTAACAAATATTTTTGCTGATTATATAAGTACAGATTATCCAAGTTATGGTTATATCTTAACTTTAACGCACGGATTTAATGACAGATGGTCTGGTTTTATTGAAAACCAAGGATTTAAAAGTGATTTTTACAGTGACGCAATTATTCGCGGCGGTGCAGCTTTTCTTTTATCATCAAATATGCAGGTTGATGCCTCAATAAGCACCAATTTCAAGAATACTCCTTCTGTTTTATATGGCGGAGTTGGATTCTCTTGGCGTTATGACGGATGGTATAAAGAGAAAGTTATTGAATATAAAAACAAGGAAAGAGCTAAAAAGAATATCGATAATAAAAAACCTATCGATTATCAGGAAAAAGAAAGAAAACGTAAAGCTAAATACGAATAAAATAAACAATCAAATACCTCTGTAACAAGAGCAAATACCAACTTAATGATTACAATTAAAGAAGCCAAAACCAAAAAGGAATTAACTGAGTATATCAAATTTCCGTTTTCACTTTACAAAGACAACCCATATTGGGTTCCTCCTATTATTGCTGATGAATTAGAATCATTTGATAAAACTAAAAATCCTGCTTTTGATAACGCCGAAGCTTATTTTTACCTTGCCTACAAAGACAATCAAATTGTTGGAAGAATAACAGCAATCATAAATTGGGCAGAAGTAAACAATCAGCACAAGCGAAAAGTTCGTTTTGGATGGTTTGATGTTATTGATGATATTGAGGTAACAAAAGCGCTTCTCGACAAAGTATTTGAATTAGGAAGAAAACACAATCTGGAACATGCAGAAGGTCCAATGGGATTTTCGAATCTGGATAAAGTGGGAGTTCTTACAGAAGGATATGATCAGGTTGGAACTATGATTACGTGGTACAACCACCCATATTATGTAACACATTTAGAACAATTAGGATTTGCAGTAGAAAAACAATACATCGAAAGCATATTTCCTTTTTCGAATGTTAAACCTGAATTTTTCCAAAAAGCCCAGGAATTAATTAAAAAACGTTACGGACTAAAAGCGCTTAATTTTACAAAAACCAAAGACATTATGCCTCATGTAGACAAAATGTTTGATTTGTTTAATGAATCGTATGAAAAACTGGCTTCGTTTGTAGCGATTTCTGATATTCAAAAAGAATATTTTAAAAAGAAATATATCAGTTTTATCAATCCGGAATACATAAAATTTGTAGTTGATAAAGATGATAATTTAGTAGCTTTCAGTATCGTAATGCCAAGTTTTACAGAGGCATTACAAAAAATAAGAGGCAAATTATTTCCTTTTGGTTTTTTAAAGCTGTTAAAAGCAAAAAAACACAGCAAAGACGTAGTTTTTTATTTAATTGGAGTTCGTCCGGAATATCAAAATAAAGGTGTTACCGCTATTATTTTTGATGAATATTATAAAACTTTTTCTCAAAAGGGAATTCAAAATTGTATTAGAACTCCAGAATTACTTGAAAACAATGCCATTCACTTACTTTGGAAAAACTTTGACCCTACAATTCACTGCCAGAGAAAGACTTATTTGAAGAATCTTTAAAAAAGTTTTCTGTTTAACTTACGTGAACAATAAACATTTTGTTATAACATAAAAAAAATCCATTCGCCCCCAAAACGAATGGATTTTTCACTTTATAAACACTTCATTTATTCTACTTTACAATCTACTTTAGTAAGTGTATTTTTTGGATCAAATTTCAATTTTGTTTTGTCTTTAAAAGTTACTTTGTCATTTGCTGTAACTACATCTCCATATCCTTCAATAAAGGTATTTTCTCTTTTTAAAAAAGCAACCTCTCTTACTGATGAAACTCCTTCAGAATTAAAAGTATAATCAGCAATTAAAGTATCACCTTTCATATTACCAATCAGAGTTCCTTCATTTTTATCTTTTCCTACTATATCAACTTTTAATTTTCCATTTACTTCCTGATGAGAGTTTACATTAAAACTCATCTCCATAATGCTTCCGTTTGATCTCCATTCATAACATTGATCTCCGGCTGGTTCTACAATTTCGGCCTTTTTTGGCGGGCTTGGAGTAATTTGTATTGGCTCTGTTTCGGTTGCTTTTTTACAAGAAATAAGAACCGTAAAAACAAGGGCCGTTAGTGTTAGTACTTTTTTCATAATGCTGTTTTTATTTTGTGATTATGAAATAAAGTTACCTCAAATAAAAAAAATCCATTCGCATAACGAATGGATTTTTTTACATAATTCCCATGTGAGAATTTATTTTTAAATCAATTACGAAACGTCTACTGTTGTACGTTCTGCAATTTCTTTATACGTTCCGTTTACCAGTTTCTCACGAATTGCTTCAAAAGCTGCTAATGTTTCTTTGATATCTTCTAATGTATGAGAAGCTGTTGGAATCATTCTTAACAAAATAATTCCTTTTGGAATAACCGGATATACAACAATAGAAAGGAAAATACCGTAATTTTCTCTTAAATCGTTAACCATTACCATTGCTTCTGGAATACTTCCTTCTAAGTAAACTGGTGTAATACAAGTATTTGTATCTCCAATATTAAATCCTCTTTCTTTAAGACCGCTTTGTAAAGCATTTACGTTTTCCCAAAGTTTATCTTTAATTGCAGAAGACTGGCGTAATAACTCTAAACGTTTCAAAGAACCAATTGTTTGAATCATTGGTAATGCTTTTGCAAACATCTGAGAACGTAAGTTATATTTTAAGTAATCAATAACTGTTTTATCTGCTGCTACGAAAGCACCAATATTAGCCATAGATTTTGCAAAAGTAGAGAAATAAACATCAATATCTGCCTGAACTCCCTGCTCCTCACCTGCTCCAGCTCCTGTTTTACCAAGTGTACCAAAACCGTGTGCATCATCAACTAATAAACGGAAATTGTATTTTTGTTTTAACGCAACAATTTCTTTTAATTTTCCCTGCTGTCCGCGCATTCCAAAAACACCTTCGGTAATAAATAAAATACCTCCGCCTGTTTCTTCGGCCATTTTAGTAGCACGCTGCAGGTTTTTTTCCATACTTTCAAGATCATTGTGTTTGTAAGTAAAACGTTTACCCATGTGCAAACGAACACCATCAATAATACAAGCATGTGAATCTACATCATAAACAATGATATCATTTTTTGTAACCAAAGCATCAATAATAGAAACCATTCCCTGGTAACCAAAATTCAATAAATAAGCTGATTCTTTCATTACAAAAGAAGCCAGTTCATTTTCTAATTGCTCATGATAAGTAGTGTGTCCAGACATCATACGAGCACCCATTGGGTAAGCTGCACCAAACTGAGCTGCTGCATCTGTATCAGCCTTACGAACTTCTGGATGATTAGCTAAACCTAAATAATCATTTAAACTCCAGTTTAGGATATTTTTTCCATGAAATTGCATTCTAGGACCCAACTCTCCTTCTAACTTTGGGAAAACGTAATAGCCTTCTGCCTGAGAAGCCCATTTTCCTAAAGGTCCCTTATTGTCCTGAATTCTTTCGAATAAATCTTTTACCATAATATAGTGTAGTAATTTTTTTAACTTAATCAGCGAGCAAAAATAATCATTATTATTCTAAAATTCAGACAGTCATTTATTTTTATTAAAAAATAATCAACATCCATTTTTTAACAAGATTTAACTCTGGCTTTTTCAGTTTTATAATTAGCAGATTATTTTTTTCTTTCTCACTAAAGTATGATTTTTATCATAATAAAAGACAAATTAGTCTTTTATTTTTGATAAAAAATTTTAAACCTGAAAAATAAAAACCAACTCTTATGAAAAAGAATAACTGCATTTTAATGAAATTATTGGTTTATTCTCTTTTTGCTGTCCTGTTTTTAGGAAGCTGTAAAAAGGAAGAATCAAAAAACTATGCTGATATAATGACTGAAGGAGAAATGGAAGCAGAACTTACTTCTCCGCCTCATGTGCCAAAACCAGTAGGTAACAGAACGGCCATGAAACTAAAACTAAACATGGAAATCAAAGAACAGGAAGGCACAATGACTGATGGTGTAAAATATACTTATTGGACATTTGGCGGATCTGTTCCAGGAAGTTTTATCAGAACCCGTGTGGGCGACGAAGTAGAATTTCACCTAAAAAACCACCCTGACAATAAACTGCCTCATAATATTGATTTACACGCCGTAACAGGTCCGGGCGGCGGGGCTACTTCATCATTAGTCGCTCCGGGGCATGAAAAAGTATTCAGCTTTAAAGTAATTAATCCCGGGCTCTATGTTTATCATTGTGCTACTGCACCGGTTGGAATGCATATTGCAAACGGTATGTATGGTTTGATTTTGGTTGAACCAGAAGGCGGACTCCCTCCTGTTGATAAGGAATACTATGTTATGCAGGGAGATTTTTATACTCAGGGCGAATATGGAGAAAAAGGTCTACAGCCTTTTGATATGAACAAAGCTGTAAAAGAAACTCCTGATTATGTAGTTTTTAACGGAAAAGTAGGCTCTTTAACAAATGGCGGTGAATTGACAGCAAAAGTGGGAGAAACTGTACGTTTGTTTGTTGGAAACGGCGGACCAAATTTGGTTTCTTCTTTCCACGTAATTGGCGAAATCTTCGATAGTGTTCATATAGAAGGCGGAAGCACTATCAATAAAAATGTACAAACTACTTTAATTCCTGCCGGCGGTGCCGCAATTGTAGATTTTAAAGTAGAAACTCCGGGAACTTTTATTTTGGTTGACCACTCGATTTTTAGAGCATTTAATAAAGGTGCTTTGGGAATGCTGAAAGTTGAAGGGAAAGAAAACAAAAACATCTACTCTGGAACAATTCAGGAAGGTATTTACCTGCCGGAAGGAGGAACAATTCAAAAAATGCCGGGAGGTTCAGCAGCAAAAACTGCCGTTCCGAAACGTACAGTTGAAGAGAAAATTAAAATTGGAAAAGAAATCTTTGGCACAACCTGCTTTGCCTGTCATCAATCTGAAGGACAGGGAATTCCAAGTACTTTCCCTCCTCTTGCCAAATCAGATTACTTGAATGCCGATTCTAAACGTGCTATTACAACAATATTACACGGTTTAACTGGCGAAGTAACTGTAAACGGAAAAAAATACAACAACGTAATGCCTGCTCAAAATTTATCTGATGATGAAATAGCAAACGTTCTAACTTATATCTACAACAGCTGGGGCAATAATAAAACAGACATTACTCCAGAAATGGTAAAAGCATTAAGATAACAGCAATTCTTTAGCATGAAAATACACTTTTTCATTATCACCTTTTTTTTGATGCTCTCAGAGTTTTCAAGAGCTCAGGAAAATGGAATGGTTCCGGTAAAAGAGGGCTCTTTTGTCCCTCTTTACGGAGCCTCTTCCAAAAAGCCTGTACTTGTAAAATCTTTTTATATGGATGTTTACCCAGTTACAAATGCAGAATTTTTAAATTTTATTAAAAAAAATCAGCAGTACAGTAAATCAAAAATAAAAGGAATTTTTGCAGACAAAAGTTATCTGTCGTATTGGAAAAGTGATTTTGATTTTGGAAATGTTGCCTCTAAATCGCCTGTAACTAGTGTTTCATGGTTTGCTGCAAAAAAATACTGTGAATGTCAGGGAAAGCGTTTACCCACAATGGATGAATGGGAATACGCGGCTATGGCCGATGAAAAAAAAGTAGATGCCAGAACCAAAAAAGAGTTTAACGAATATATTTTATCCTGGTATGAAAAGTCCAAAACTTATGAAAATAAAATTGGGCAGACTTTTAAAAATTATTGGGGTGTTTATGATATGCACGGTTTAGTCTGGGAATGGACGTCTGACTTTAACAGCATTTTTTTATCGGGAGAATCAAGAAAAGACAAAAGCAGTGATAAGAATTTATTCTGCGGAAGCGCTTCTGTAAATGCCACCGATTTAATGGATTATGCGGCTTTTATGCGATATGCTTTTAGAGGAAGCCTTAAGGCCCAATATTCAACCCGAAATCTTGGTTTTAGATGTGCATCCAGCACAAAACCAAAACTCTAATTTTAATTTATTTGAAATGAAAAAAATAATAATTGCTCTTTTAATCTTCTCATTTTCTTTGCAAAGCTGTAAAGAAGCTGATAAAAAAGATATTCCCGCAGAAAAAAGTAAAGACATCAGCGATTTGTCAATTTACAACCTTCCGTCAAAATGGACTACTCAGAACAATAAAGAGATAGAATTAAAAAGTCTTAAAGGAAATGTTTTGGTAATGGTTATGATTTATACAAGCTGTAAAGCAGCCTGCCCAAGATTAGTTGCTGATATGCGAGATATTGAATCGAAACTCGACAAGAAAATAAAAAAGAATGTAAAACTGATTTTGGTAAGCATAGATCCAAAAATCGATACTCCGGAAAGACTAAAATCTTTTGCAATTGAAAATAAAATGAATCAGGAACCCTGGCTTTTTCTTCGTTCATCTGAAGAAAATACACGCGAATTTGCTGCTGTTTTGGCTGTTAATTACAAACAAATATCTCCGGTAGATTTTTCGCACTCAAATATTATAAGTGTATTTAATGAGGCAGGAGAATTAGTGTTTCAACAAGAAGGCTTGGGCGTAAACAATGAAAAAACAATTGAAGCAATAAATAGGGAAGCACAAAAAATATAAAGATTACACATTTTGATTTAGGAGAAAAACAAGAGGAGATTTTTAGGAATGGATCGACTCTTGTTTTTTGTTTTAACTCTGTTCAGTTTTAAGCTCCAGAGGAACATATTCTAAATTTATTACATGATACTATCATTAAAATTAATCCAAACACCAAAAGCATGCTAAAAACAAAAATACTTTCATAATATCCTGCAAGTATTGCTTTACCAAAATAAAGAAGCGCACCCTGAAGAAAAAGCAGAATTTCGGTTGCTAGATAACCTATTATAAAAGCTTTTACTCCTATTTTTAATACTCTTGAATCAGCAGAAAGCATTTTATTCTGCAGTAATATTCCAAACAAAAATCCAGTTATAATCCCTAAAGTTGTTAAATGAATAAATCCAATTACAAAATTTCGGATTTGATGCGAAACTTCGGCTAAATTGGGAAAAATCGTCAATAACTGAATTCCTGCTTTGAGAAACAATGAACATAAAGCCAAACCATAAACTGTTTTAGTCATTTTATCCAAAGAATTTTTAAAATGATGAATTTGTGGCTGCAGCATTTTATAGAAATAAACAAAAGCCAGCAGTTGAACCAAAACTCCCAGAACACTAATGCAATTCAATATATTATTTTCTACAAACCATCGTATTGGAAAAGAAACCGTTAAAAGAGTTGAAATAATAATTAAAAGATAAAATTTTCTAAAATTCACCTCATCTATTTTATTTTGAAATTGTTTTAAAAACAACGCTAAAATTGCGAGTATAAACCAGCCGTTAAACTGAAAATGAAGAAAAAACTGAATCGCAATTTGATAAAAAGCACTTTGCTTTCCAAGTGTACTTACAGCCGGGCCTAAACACCAAACTCCAAAAGTCGACAAAATCATAAACAAAACAGAAGCCTGTAAAAGTCTTTGCTGCGGTGTTTTTTCTTTAGAAGTATCTTTCCACACCAATCTGCAAAAAATATAACTCAGCAAAATATGCATCGTCGAAAAAACAATAGAAAACAAGGCATAACCCTGAATAGGAAAAGCAATCATCATTCCGATAACCGAAAATTGAGTAAGCCAGAATAAACGATTATAAATTCGATTTTGTCTTTTCTCCTTCGGAATAAAAAAGCAGACAATTAGAACGTAAATCATCATATATACCCAGCCCAGCATTGCAGCATGAGAATGTGCGTGAAGCAGAAAACTGTAGTTTATAAAATCTAAAGGAAAAAAATACACCAGCCGCATTACTAATCCGAATACACAAGCAATCAGAAAATTAAAAAAACAGCAGAGTATCCAGGCTTTTTGAGAATTCATAATATTGATTTTTAAACACATAGAAACATAGATTTTGCAAGCGTTTAAAAGGCGTTTCACTTGTATGAATACATCCCGAAGCTTCGGGACTATGTGTAAAAATCTAGATTTTCTCCAATCTTCTTTTAAGTTTGTTAAAGTCTATGTTTCTATGTGTTTATTTTTTTTAGTACTCAATTCGTTAAAAATAACATTTCTTCAAATAAAAAAACACCGATAAATATCATTTTTAAATGTGCTATCGGTGCTTTTCAAACTATTAAATTTATTTTTATTCTACTTCAACAAAATCTTTTTCTAGAAGAACTGCTTTGGGAAACAGGATATTATTTTCTAAATGAATGTGTTTATGCAAATCTTCTTCAAATTCCTTAAGCATTGCAAAAGTTACTTTATACGTTGTACAAGCATCTGCAGGCGGCGTGTAATGATCTGTTAAAGCAGCAATTTCTCTAAAACGCTCCCCCTCATTATCGTGTTCGTGCATCATCATCGCGATTGGATTTGAAACTGAACCAAACGAAGGCTGAGATAAAATCCCGTCAGATTCTTTGGTTTTGGTCATTCTTTTCACAAAAGGGAATAAAATTAATTCCTCTTTTTTCATGTGCTGTGATAATTCGCCGGCACAGCCAATAAACAATTCGTTTATCTTAAATAACTCAGGATGATTGGCTCCGTGAACTTTACATAACTTATCTAAAAAAGCAAGCAGTGTATGTGTCTTATCTTCAACATAACGATGATGTGTTTTTTCGATATAATCTGCCAGCAAATCCAAAGGCCATGAGTTA
This sequence comes from Flavobacterium sp. KACC 22758, assembly GCF_028736135.1. Taxonomy (NCBI): domain Bacteria; kingdom Pseudomonadati; phylum Bacteroidota; class Flavobacteriia; order Flavobacteriales; family Flavobacteriaceae; genus Flavobacterium; species Flavobacterium sp. KACC 22758. The sequence goes on along the minus strand of NZ_CP117878.1, from coordinate 1,669,360 downwards.
AAATCAATCGAACCATTGTTTTCAGACTGAATAACCTCTTGAATGTTTTGCAATAAAACATCGGCGTCAATATTTTGTTTTTCGCAGACTTCGTCTACGGTCCTGTTTCCTTTGCAGCAAAAATCAATTCTGTATTTAGAGAAAACCGCAGCAGTTCTATAATCCTGAGCTACGAATGATCCTATTGTTTTGTTTTTTAAATTTTCCATGATACTCAATTTTTAAATTTGTTTTTATTTTTTGTTTTTTAAGGTCAGGTCAAATACAAACCATGCCATTGTTATAAATCCAATTCCGAAAATAGAATCTCCTATCGCACGAAGCCATTTTAAGGTAATCATTGCCGGCTGTTGCATCAATTCTGATGAACGTGCGTACCACATTCCGTGATCGATACTTTCAATTGCCTGCCACACTCCAATTGGAAGTAAACTCAATACTGCCATTAAAAACAAACCAATATTCAGCGACCAGAAAGTAATTTTCAGCAGTTTTGTATTCCAGTTTACATTTCTGTATAAACTTCTTAATACAAACAATACCAGTCCAATTCCCAGCATTCCGTAAACTCCAAATAAAGCCGTATGTCCGTGTAATGGCGTTGTATTTAAGCCTTGTATATAATAAAGCGCAATTGGCGGATTAATAATGAATCCAAAAATTCCGGCTCCAAGGAAATTCCAAAACGCAACAGAAATCATAAAATAAATCGGCCATTTGTAATCGGCAATCCATTGGGTTGATTTTGAGATTTTATAGTTTTGATAGGCTTCAAATCCTATTAAAGTTAAAGGCACAACTTCTAGTGCGCTGAAAGTCGCTCCAAGAGCCATAATCGCGGTTGGCGTTCCTGAGAAATACAAGTGATGGAAGGTTCCTAAAATCCCTCCCGACATGAAAATAATGGTCGCAAACAATACATTTAAAGTAGCTGTTTTGGTTTTCAGCAATCCTAAACGAACAAATAAGAAAGCCATAACAACGGTTGCAAAAACTTCGAAGAAACCTTCAACCCAAAGGTGAACTACCCACCATCTCCAATATTCAGCAACGGCTAAGTTGGTTTGTCTTCCCCACATTAATCCTGCGCCGTAAAACATGGCAATTGCCGTACAAGAAATCAGGAATAAAATAATCAGGTTTTTCTCTTGTGTTTTTTTCTTTAAAATTGGGATTAAAGGGCGAATCATTAAGGCAAGCCATAAAAACAATCCAACTAAAAGGAAAATCTGCCAGAATCGCCCTAAATCAACATATTCGTAACCTTGATGACCAAACCAGAAGTTTTGTACCAAATCTAATTTCTGCATTACACCAAACCATTGTCCGGCCATTGAGCCCAAAACAATAATCAGCAGGGCGATAAACAAGAAGTTAATACCAAAACATTGAAATTTAGGATCTTTACCCGAAACCGCCGGAGCAATATACAATCCCGTTGCCAGCCATGCCGTCGCAATCCAAAAAATTGCCAATTGCGTATGCCATGTACGTGTAACGGCGTAAGGCAGAATCTGATCAATTGGAATTCCGTATAAGCCGTTTCCTTCTACTCCGTAATGGGCTGTTATGATTCCAAAAGCCATTTGTAAAATCATCAGTAAACTTACAATCCAAAAGTATTTTACAACCAGTTTCATCGAAGGTGTTTTGCCCTGATTGATGATTGGATCTTCTTTTGGAAGCGGAAATTCTTCTTCTTCACCTGATTTTGCATGATAGAAAACTAAAATTCCAATACTTAAAATCAGCAGAATAATACTGACTCCAGACCATGCCAAAAGTTCTTTGGTTGCTTTGTTTCCAACCAATTCATCTGAAGGCCAATTGTGTGTATACGAAATATCAGAATCCGGACGATTAGTAACTGTTGCCCAGGTAGCCCAAAAGAAAAATGCGTTCATTTTGTGCATTCTCGCATCATCTTTTATTGAGTTTTTCGGAATTGCATATTCTTCTCTCAGTTTATCAAACTTAGGATCGTTTGTAAAAAGTCCTTTGTAGTATTCGCTTAAACTCTCAATAGCTGCTAAACGATTTTCAGATATTGTAAGAACTCCTGTATTGGCCTCATAACGATTAGTTCTAAGATCTTTTTGCAGACGAATTTTTAAAGCCGACTGTTTTTCGGCATCCAAATCGTCAAACTTTTTATTAAAATCTTCTTTGGCAAATTTATCCAGTATAAAAAGTGCTTCTCTGTGCAGCCAATCAGCAGTCCAGTCCGGGGCAACGTAAGCACCGTGTCCCCAGATAGATCCTGCCTCCTGGCCTCCTATACTCTGCCAGATATTCTGCCCGTCTTTAATTTCGGTTTCAGTAAAAACCACTTTTCCTGAATCGGTTATAATTTCTTTAGGAACCGGAGGCGCCTGCTGATAAATTTCATAACCATAATAACCTAGCACAGCAAATGATATGCTCATTACCAATGCAAAAACGAGCCATAATTTTTTTTCTCTTTTCATTTCTCTTGGGGGGAAATTTATTAATAAAAGACAAAATTATCTTTTATTGGTTTTAAAAAAAACTCCAAACCTATTTTCAGCATTTGGAGTCTATATTATTTACTCAACAATTAATACACCTTTCATCATGGCTACGTGGCCAGGGAAAGAACAGATAAACGGATATGATCCTTTTTTATCAATTGTAAATTCGATTGTATCTTCTTCTCCGCCGCCTAATAATTTAGTATGTGCAATGATAGAAGCTTTTTCAGATTCAGGAATATAATCAGTCGCTTTTGCATCATTAGCTTTTAAAGCAAATGCACTCTGGTCTGTTCCTTCCTGAAGAATTACTAAATTGTGGCCCATTGCTTCTTTTGGAATTTTACCAACGTGTTTTAAAGTCAATTTAATTGTTTTTCCGGCAACTGCTTTTAATTCATTTGTATTAAACTGCATTTGGTCGTTTCCTTCAATAACCAATACATTTTCTTCAGCTGGCGCAGCTGCTGGAGCTTGTTCGCCTTCTGTAGAAGTTTCTGTTTGTTCTTCAACCGGAGCTGTTTCTTTTTTACCGCAAGAAGTTATAGTTAAAAATCCCATTAGGATCAATAGTGAAATTTTGGTTTTTGTATTCATTTTTAAGAAATTTATTTAATGTTAATCGTTTGTATTTAATGTTTTTAGAAAAAAGTCTCCTGATTTTACTCCCAAAGCAAGCTGTTCTAAAGTTGTTGTTGAAAGCATTTGTAAAAGAAGACCTCTTATTTTTTTAAATTCGAAATGCACAGGACATGGATGTTCTTCTGAACATTCTTTTAAACCAATACCGCATCCTCTATAAATTTTATCACCGTCGATTGCATCAACAATCTGAATTAGTTTTATTGACTTTAATGCTTCCTTCGAAACTTCAAAACCTCCTCCCACTCCTTTTGCCGAATGAATAATGCCGTTTTTGGTTAAAATCTGCATAATCTTGGCAGTAAATGGTTCCGGCGAATCAATTTCTTTGGCAACATCTTTTATTCCCACCCGAATCCCTTTTGACGATTTGGTGGCAATAAAAATAGAAGCTCTGATTCCGTATTCACACGCTTTTGAAAACATAAACTGTTGGATTAATTCCCTGCAAATGTATTAAAGTTTAAAATAAAAGACAAATTTATCCTTAATTAATTTTACTAGAGAAAATCCTTATTTATAATGAAACTAATTAGTACTTAAAAAACTACTTATTCGGCTTTGACTTTCTATAAAAACCAATTTTAATTTTAACTTTGAGAGTATTTAATTTTCTAATATCTAAATATGCCTTTAAGCAACTCAAAAGATTTAAAACTGGCAGTCCTGATTGATGCCGATAATGTGCCATACAGTAATGTGAAAGGTATGATGGAGGAAATTGCAAAATTTGGAACACCAACTACCAAAAGAATTTATGCAGACTGGACAAAGCCGAATGCAAATGGATGGAAAGCCGTTTTACTAGAACATGCCATTACTCCTATACAGCAATATAGTTACACGGTTGGAAAAAATTCATCAGATTCTGCGTTGATTATTGATGCTATGGATTTGCTGTATTCCGGGAAATTAGATGGTTTCTGCATCGTTTCCAGCGACAGCGATTTTACCCGATTAGCAGTTCGATTAAGAGAATCCGGCATGAAAGTAATTGGTATTGGCGAAAAGAAAACCCCAAGTTCTTTTATCGTAGCCTGCGACCGTTTTATTTATATTGAGGTTTTGGATGGTGCAATTCAGAAGAAAAAACCAAAAGTAAACACAGCCGACACCAAAAAACCTGTGGAAAAACCTGCTGAAAAAGCACTTCACAAAGTAGATAAACAAACCATTGAGCTTATTGAAGCTACAATTGAAGATATTGAAGATGATGACGGCTGGGCATTTCTAGGTGATGTCGGGAATCTGATTGTAAAGAAAAAACCAGAATTTGACCCAAGAAATTATGGTTATTCTAAGCTTACGCCAATGCTGAAATCATTGACGGATATTTTGGAAATCGACGAAAGAGAATCGGATAAAAAAGGCATAAAACACGTTTATGTGCGTTTACGATTCAACTAATTAATTTATTACCCTATTATTATTTAAAAACATGAGAAAGAAATTCTTTATTTACGGATTCTTATTGTTTCTAATTGTTGCTGCAATTTATTATTACACCGGACGAGGTTACTTACTCGTTTTCATTATCCCTCTTTTATTGATTATTGGAGCTTATAATGCTTCTCAAAAAAAACATGCCATTTTAAGGAACTTCCCGGTTTTGGGTTATTTTAGATATTTATTTGAAATGATTGCGCCCGAAATTCAGCAGTATTTTATTGAAAGATCTACAGATGGAAAACCTTTTTCAAGAAACCAGCGTTCTTTAGTGTATCAAAGGGCAAAAAATATTGACTCAAGTACACCTTTTGGAACACAGCAAAACTTAAATACTGAAAGCTACGAAGGAATAAAACATTCTATTTTCCCTGCAAAAGTAAACGAAGAACTTCCAAGGGTTTTAGTGGGAGGAAAAGATTGTAAACAGCCTTATTCTGCTTCTTTATTTAATGTTTCGGCTATGAGTTTTGGTTCTTTGAGTGAACATGCAGTACGCGCCATTAATATTGGTGCCAAAAAAGGGAATTTTTACCAAAACACAGGCGAAGGAGGTTTAACCGATTTTCATCTTGAAGGCGGCGGTGATATTACCTGGCAGATTGGAACGGGTTATTTTGGATGCCGTGATGCCGAAGGAAATTTTAGCCCTGAAAAATTCTCAGAAAAGGCAAATCTTCCAAATGTAAAAATGATCGAAATTAAGCTTTCGCAAGGTGCAAAACCAGGTCATGGAGGCGTGCTTCCGGCTGCAAAGAACACAGAGCAGATTGCTAAAATTAGAGGAGTTGTACCGCATACCATGATTCTTTCTCCTCCCGGACACACTGCTTTTTCTGATACAAAAGGATTAATTCAGTTTATTAAACAATTACGCGAATTATCGAATGGAAAACCAATAGGTTTTAAATTATGTATTGGAAATACCGCTGAGTTTGAAGCTATCTGCCATGAAATGATCGCCGAAGATACTTATCCTGATTTTATTACAATTGATGGTGCCGAAGGCGGAACCGGAGCTGCTCCGTTAGAATTTGCAGATGGTGTTGGAATGCCGTTTGAACCGGCTTTAATTTTCGTCAATAAAACATTAATTGGATTAAATATTCGTGACAAAATACGCATTATAGGAAGCGGGAAAATTATTTCAGGATATTCCATTCTTCATGCCGTTGCTTTGGGTGCAGATATGTGTAACAGCGCGAGAGGTTTTATGTTTTCATTAGGTTGTATTCAGGCTTTACGCTGTCATAATAATGAATGTCCAACCGGAGTTGCCACTCAAAACAAAATGCTGATGAAAGGTCTGGTTGTAACCGATAAATCAGACCGTGTGTATCATTTCCATAAAAATACACTTCATTCTGCAAATGAACTTTTGGCTGCAGCCGGAAAAACATCTTTTGCAGACGTTGATATCAATATCTTTATGCGAGGTGACGAGTTTACAAATCTATCAGAATTGTATTTCCCTGATAATTTAACGAACGTTACCAAACGTAACTAAAAATAAAAGCCTCTTTGAATTTCCAAAGAGGCTTTTATTTTTTATATGAAATCTTAGAGTTTTGCAGTTTCTTTATTATCTGCGGCCGCTCCGTTTTCTAAAACAGCTAATTCTTCTTTATCAACTAATTGCTGGGCTAATATTGCATTGTTATAAGCCAGGAAATATACGTCAAATTTTACTCCTTCGTCGATTAGTTCTGTCGAAATCTGATTGTTTTGAATCATTTCTTTTAATAAATCAGGGAATGACTCTTTGTAGGCCGCTTTGTTAGAATCATTTTCTTCTAAATTAGTTTCAATTCTAATCTCGATTTTGTTGTCATTTAAAAATGCCTTAGCCGCTGTACTTGTAATTCCGTGTCCTTTTATTGTTGATGAATTATTATAAGTACTTACGTGCTCCTGAATTTTTTGTTTGGTATTTTTACAGCTTACCAACACTAACATTGTTGCAAAAATAAATACGATTTGGGTAATTTTTTTCATAATTTTTTGGTTTATTAGTTAATTTTTAACTCAAACATAATGAAATTAAAATAAAAAAACAACATCAAATAATAATTTTAAAAAATGTAATTATTTAACTACAAGTCAATTACACAAAGTTTAAAATAGAAAGGATTAAACTTAGATAAACTAAAAAAGCCTCTTTAAATAATTAAAGAGGCTTTCTGTTTTGAGTATTTTTACAGCTCAATTATTCTTTCAATAATTCAGGCAGTGATTCTTTTGTAATCACTTCTTTTACAAAAACAGTATTATCATCTGCTAAAAAATAAGCATCAAACTGCACACCCTCGTTAACCAATTCTTCCGGAATTTGATTTTTATCGAACATATCTTTTAACAGCTTGGGAAACGATATATTTGCCGCAGTTTTATTAGCATCATTCTGTTCTAAATCAGTTTCAAAACGCAATTCAATTTTATTGTCGTTTATATAACCTCTTGCTGTAGTAAGTGTTACATTTTCAGCCTTAAAACTAGAAGCAGTTGCATTGTATTTCACTACAAATTCCTGAAGTTTTTGTTTGGTATTTTTACAGCCTGAGAGCATCAATACCATGATAATTACAAACGAAATCTGGCTTATTTTCTTTACCATAATTTTTTATTTTATTTTTTGAAGTCTTAAAAGTGCTTCAAGATAATAATAATCTGCGTAATTTATAGAACAATCTATTTCACTTCCTGCAGGTTTGTGTCCGGTTGAATGAAGTAAAAAGGCTGAATTTACATCTCGACTCTGGTAATGATCTGAAAGTGAAACAATCATCTTTTTAGACTTTGTCAGATATTCGTTTTTCAGGTTTTTATCTTTTGTGTAAGAACTCAACTGTAAAAGTGCCGAAGAAACAATTGCCGCTGCCGAAGCATCTCTTGGAGCATTTGGAATATCAGGCGCATTAAAATCCCAATACGGAATTAAATCTTCTGTTGTAAGTTTATCTAAATAAACTCGTGTTAGTTTATGTGCAAAATCTAAAAACTTAGGATCTTTTGTTTCTCTGTAAGTCATTGTAAAACCATAAATTGCCCAAGCCTGACCACGCGCCCATATACTGTCATCACTGTACCCCTGAGCCGTTCTTCCTTTTATTTTCTTACCGGTTTCATAATCATAAATAATAACATGATACGAAGTATTATCTGGTCTGAAATGATTTGCCATTGTCGTTTCGGCATGTTTTACAGCAATATCATACAGCTTTTTGTTTCCTCCATTTTTAGATGCCCAAAACAGAAGTTCCAGATTCATCATATTATCAATAATTGTATTATGACCGCCCATTTTATTATGAGGCCAGGACTGAATCGTTCCTACTTTTGGATTAAAAAGTGCTGCCAGAGTGTCGGCTGTTTTAAGGATAATTTCTTTGTATTCCGGATTTTTTGTCAATCGATATCCGTTTCCAAAACTATTAAAAATCTGAAAACCCAAATCGTGGTCAGCTGCTTTGCTGACAGATAAAGGCGTTAAGAAACGACTGAATTTATCTGCTTCTTTTTCCCATTTTTTATCCTTTGTTGCTTCATATAAATACCACAATTCACCAGGCCAAAATCCGCTTGTCCAGTCTTTGTAACTAACAAATTTCCAGTCTTTGCTTCCATTTGGGACCGTTCTTGGTGAAGTTCCGTCATCTGGAATTACTTTTAAAGTTTTGGATGCCTGTTCTGCGCAATACTCTAATTGTTTTTGAACATTAAACGAATTGTTTTTTTGAGCATAGGTTTGGTTTCCGATAAGAAACAAAGCCGTAATCAGCGTGAAAAGTTTTGAATTCATGTGGTTGTTTTTGATAGAAAGTTTATTAACCGATAAATTTATGAAATAAAGTAAAATCATTTAAGGTTTGTATTTTTCGTTCCCTAAAAATGTACTATTAAACTCCTTTTATCTGAGTTTGTCTTAACTAACGAAGTAAACAAATAATAAACCTGTTAAATCAGTTTCATCTGTGTGCTGTTTAATATAAATTTGTTTGAACAAAACCAGTGTAAACTTGAAATCCAGAATCTATTATTTCTCCCTTTTTCTATTCATCATTTTTCTTGGAATCTGCTCCAGAAAAACAACATTTGTCCCATTATGGATAGGAGACTTTTTGTACGCTGTGATGATTTATTTTCTGGCTAGAATATTTTTTCCTTTTCAAAAATATTACATCATAATATTACTTTCCCTTATTACCTGCTATTGCATTGAGTTTTTACAATTGTATCAAGGCGAATGGATGATTGAACTTAGAAAAACACTTTTTGGCAGATATGTTTTAGGACAGGGATTTCTTTGGGAAGATATTTTGGCTTATACTTTTGGAATTATTACGGTTTTTGTTTTTGAAAAAATAACTTTCAATTATTTCAGTCAAAAGTCTGTGTGATTTTTTCGATGTTCAAACTGTTTGCCATTGCCATAAATATTTGATGATACGTTCCTTTATTATCATACAATTCATCATGGGTTCCCTTTTCGACGCATCGTCCTTTTTCTAAAACAATAATATTCGCCGCATCTATAATTTGAGAAATGCTGTGCGAAATTATAATTACAGTTCGGTCTTTTTTAATAGCATCGAGAGATTTTTTTATTTGTTCTGTTGCAATGGCATCTAAACTGGCAGTTGGTTCATCCAGAAAAATAATTGGCGGATTTTTAAGAAAAAGTCTTGCAATCGCAATTCGTTGCTGCTGCCCGCCCGAAAGCAAATGCGCATCAGAATCATAACCTTTTGGCAGTTGTATTACCTGTTCATGAATATAAGCTTGTTTTGCAGCTTCGATAATTTCTGGGTGAGAAGCTTCGGGATTTCCGTATAAAATATTTTCTGCAATAGTTCCCTTAAAAATATGATTCTTCTGCAAAACCAAACCAATGTTTTTACGCAGAAAGTCTGTATCATAATCGACTAAATCAACTCCATCTAAAAATATTTGCCCTGATGATGGCAGGTAAAATTTATCCAATAAATTAATAATAGTACTTTTTCCGGCTCCGCTTAATCCTACCAAAGCAGTAGTTTCATTAGGTTTTACCGTAAAATTAATATCATAAAGTGCCTGAGTGCCGTTTGGGTAAACAAAGTCTACATTTTTAACTTCGATCAATCCTGAAATTTTTTCAGGCATATAATTACCGCTGGTTTCAATTTCCTTATCTGATTCTAAAATATCGAAGAAACCTTCTGAATAAATTAAAGCATCATTTACCTCGTCATAAATTCGGTGCAATTGCCTGATTGGGGACGAAACATTATTAAACAACATAATATGAAACATTATCGCACCAATTGTCATTTGATTATTCAGCACAAAATAAGCCGTCAGAATAATGATAATCACGACACCTATCTGCTCGACAAAACTTTTAATACTTTCAAAAATAAAACTGGTTTTTCTGGTTTGCAGCTGATTTTCGGTCATTTCATACTGAATTTTTTCATGGCGATCTGCTTCGGTCGATTCGCGAACAAAAGATTTAATTACCGTGATAGATTCAATTAAGCTAATAATTCCGTTATTTTTAGTTTCACGATAATTACGCATTCTTCTTCTAAAACCACTTAGTTTTGTGGCTTGCAATTGGCTGATATAAAAATAAATAGGAATAATGCACAAACTTACCAATCCAACATAAACATTGGCATAAAACATAATTACCAAAGCCACAAAAGCATTGGCAAACAAAGGCAGGATATCAATAAAAAAGTTTTGAACCAGTCGTGTTAAACTGCTAATTCCGAGATCGATTCTTGTTTGAAGTTTTCCACTTTCATTTTCATCTGAAGTATAAAATTCCATTCTATAACTTAGAATTTTTTCTACAATTGTCTGTGATATATCTCTTGTGATGAAAATACGGAGTTTTTCTCCATAGAATTTCTGCCCAAACTGAACCACTGAATTAACCAATTCTTTAGTTAATAATACAACACTAATAATACCGAGTAAATGAAACCCTTTGGATAATGGTTCGTGGGCAACCATTAAATTATTTATAGTATCGACAGTATATTTTAAAATTACAGCGTTTACCTGCGCCGCAAACGATCCTAAGAAAGTAAGGAGTAAAGTTGCAATTACCATTTTTTTGTAAGGTTTTACAAACGGCAGGATTTTTTTATATAAAACAGATAATTGCATTTATTTTATTTTTAGGCAGTATATCAAATATAAGAATTCTAAATTTGTGTTGAAAATCATTTAAACACTTAATTCTATGAAACTCGTTTTCGCTTCAAACAACAAAAATAAAATTGCAGAAATACAAAGCATGCTTCCTGAAAGTATTACAATATTAAGTTTAGAAGATATTAATTGTTTTGAAGATATTCCTGAAACTGCAGATACAATTGAGGGAAATGCTATTTTGAAAGCGGATTACGTAACACAAAAGTATGGCTACGATTGTTTTGCAGATGATACTGGACTGGAAGTAGATGCTTTAAATGGTGAACCCGGAGTGTATTCTGCACGTTACGCCGGCGAGCAAAAAAATGCCGACGATAACATGAATAAACTTTTAAAGGCATTAGAAAACAACAAAAATCGAAGCGCTCAGTTTAAAACCGTTATCACTTTAAACCTGGAAGGAAAGCAATATTTATTTACTGGAATTGCAAAAGGAGAAATTACAGAGACCAAAACAGGTACAAATGGTTTTGGATACGACCCAATTTTCAAACCTGAAAATTTTGACAAAACCTTTGCAGAACTGCCTTTGGAAATAAAAAACACCATTGGACATCGTGGAAAAGCAGTTCAGCAACTAATTGATTTCCTGTCTACCACAAAATAATTGTTTCAAATACAACATTTTAAAGCTCAAATTTTACATTTTCAGACGTGTTTTTGGGGCAAATTCTGGATTTTTTGCAAAAAATCATTTTACCAAAATCGTAACTTTTTGATAATCAAATCATAACAAATGCATAATTCTTGAAATTGCATTAGTTTATGTGAATAATTAACAGTAATTTTGCACCCTATTTTAAATACATATATGAATAAATTTGAACAATTAGGATTGAATGAATCGTTACTGAAGGCGATTTTAGATCTAGGATTTGAAAATCCGTCAGAGGTACAGGAAAAGGCGATTCCCCTATTATTGGAAAAAGACACAGATATGGTTGCGTTGGCTCAGACAGGGACAGGGAAAACGGCAGCTTTCGGTTTTCCGCTAATTCAAAAAATTGATGCTGACAATAGAAACACACAAGCATTAGTTTTATCGCCAACACGAGAACTTTGTTTACAGATTACCAACGAACTTAAAAACTACTCAAAATACGAAAAAGGTATTAATGTGGTAGCAGTTTACGGCGGGGCTAGTATTACAGAGCAAGCTAGAGAGATTAAAAGAGGCGCACAAATTATTGTGGCTACTCCAGGAAGAATGCAAGACATGATTAACAGAGGTTTAGTTAACATTAAAAATATAGATTACTGTATTCTTGATGAAGCTGATGAGATGTTGAACATGGGATTCTATGAAGACATCGTATCTATTTTATCAGATACACCAGATCAAAAAAACACATGGTTGTTCTCTGCAACTATGCCGCAAGAGGTTGCCAGAATTGCAAAACAATTCATGAGCGAACCAGTTGAAATTACTGTTGGTGCTAAGAACTCAGGTTCTGCAACAGTTTCTCACGAATTTTACTTAGTAAATGCTCGTGATCGTTACGAAGCTCTAAAACGTTTAGCAGATGCTAACCCGGATATTTTCTCTGTAGTTTTCTGTCGTACAAAAAGAGATACACAGGCTGTAGCTGAAAAATTAATTGAAGATGGATATAGCGCCGCTGCGTTACACGGAGATTTATCTCAGGCACAACGTGACGGGGTAATGAAATCTTTCCGTGGAAGACAAATTCAGATGCTTGTTGCTACTGACGTTGCTGCACGTGGTATTGACGTTGATAACGTAACTCACGTTGTGAACTACCAATTACCTGATGAGATTGAAACTTACAACCACCGTTCTGGACGTACTGGTAGAGCAGGAAAATTAGGAACTTCTATTGTAATCGTTACAAAAAGTGAGTTACGTAAAATTTCTTCTATCGAGAGAATCATTAAACAAAAATTCGAAGAAAAAGCTATTCCATCTGGAATCGAAATCTGCGAAATTCAGTTATTACACTTAGCAAACAAAATTAAAGATACTGAGGTTGATCACGAAATTGACAACTATTTACCAGCAATTAACAATGTTCTTGAAGATTTATCTAAAGAAGAATTGATTAAGAAAATGGTATCTGTAGAATTTAACCGTTTCATTACTTACTACAAAAAGAATAGAGATATCTCTACTCAATCTTCTGGAGAAAGACGTGAAAGAGGTGATTCTGAGCCAAGAGAATTCAACAACAACGGAGCTGTTCGTTATTTTGTAAACATTGGTTCTAGAGACAATTTTGACTGGATGTCTTTAAAAGATTACTTGAAAGAAACATTAGACTTAGGTCGTGATGACGTTTTCAAAGTAGATGTAAAAGAAGGTTTCTCTTTCTTTAACACTGATCCTGAGCACACTGATAAAGTAATGGATATTTTAAACAACGTTCAATTAGAAGGACGTCGTATTAATGTTGAAATTTCTAAAAATGACGGAGGCGGAAGACGTGACCACAACAATCGTGGCGGCGGAAGAAATTCTGGCGGACAAAGAAGAGAAGGAAACTTCGCTCCAAGACGTGAAGGTTCTGGCGGAGGTTTTAGAAGCGACAGAAATTCTGCTCCAAGACGTGAAGGTTCTGGCGGAGGTTTTAGAAGCGACAGAAACTCTGCTCCAAGAGAAGGAGGTTTTAGAAGAAACGAAGGTGGTTCTGACAGAGCTCCAAGACGTTCTGAAAGTTTTGGTGATTCATCAAGACCAAGAAGACCAAGAAGAGATTAATTATTTAATATCTTAAAATACAAAATCCCAAATTCCAGACATAATTGGAATTTGGGATTTTTTTATATTAAGAATCTTACTCTATAAAATAAGCTTTCTAATTCGAAGTATTTTAATTTATCATCTATACCGCTTTTTATTAAAATACTAAAAGCTATACTGATGCCATTGTTAATTTTCTTATAATTATATTCCAAGACTACGAAATATTTAATCTCGATTTACTACTTTTAGTGCTTTAAATCAGGATATGAAATATTTCGCAGTTTTCTTTTTTTTACTATTCTCGGCTGTTAGTTTTGCGCAAGATGTTGACTCATCAACCCCGCAAAGAGTTTCAGGTTACATTATAAACGACGATAGTAAACAGCCTCTTCCAAATGTAAATATCATTAACACAAACAAAGTACGCGGTGCAAAATCAGATTCAAAAGGATATTTTGAAATTGATGTACAGCCTAATGATACTATTCATTTCTCTCTTTTAGGATTTCAATCTCTTAGAATCAGAGTAACAAATGACTGGATAAAAAACAAAGTAACTCGAATTCAGCTTACTGAAAAAGCTATTGCTCTTGAAGAAGTTATCATTGCCCCTTTCAGTTTAACGGGCTATCTTGAAATTGACTCTAAACTGATCCCTACAAAAGAAAACTACCGTTATAGTATTTCTGGTCTTACACAAGGTTATGAAGCAGGAGAATACTCTCCAAATGCTTTTGGAAAAGTATTGGGCTCTATTTTTAACCCTGCCGATATGCTTTATAATTTCTTCGGAAAAAACAGCAGGGAGCTTAAAAAGCTTAAGGATATGAAAAAGGACGATACAATTAGAAATCTTTTAGAAACCAAATACGACCGTGAAACTATTGCTGTTTTATTAGGAATAAGCAAAGACGAAATCCCTGAAATTATGCATCGCTGCAACTATTCTGATGCTTTTATTCAATCAGCAAATGACTTACAGATCTTAGATGCCATAAGCGGTTGTTACGAGCAATACAAAGTATTAAAAAGGAATTAAAGCTTTACTCTTATCATACAAATCCTCAATTTTAAAAATTGGGGATTTTTTTATGCCTTTTAGGATTTAAAAAAGCTATATTTACTTAATAATCAATTTAAAACAATTAAAACAAATATCAATGGCAAAAAGTCAGGATGCTAAAAAACAGCAAAAAAAAGAACCGTTAAAAACGGCTAAAGAAAAGAAAGAAGAAAAAAGAGAGAAGAAAAACGCTCCAAAAAGGGATTAAGTTTTCAGCCGCAGTTTTCAGTCTCTAAGGAAACTGAAAACCGTGACTGAATACTGAGACTATTTAACCGGTATATTTGAAAGAATCTCTAATACAAATTTCCAATATTTCTGTGCAGATGAAATACTCGCTCTTTCGTCTGGAGAGTGCGCTCCGTGAATTGTGGGTCCAAAAGAAATCATATCCATTCCAGGATAATTTGTTCCTAAAATTCCACATTCTAAACCAGCGTGACAAGCTACAACTTTTGGCTGTTCGCCATTTTGTTTTTCGTAAATATCTTTTAAAACTTCTAATATTTCAGAGTTTACATTTGGAGTCCATCCCGGATAAGAACCAGAAAGTTCAACTTCACATCCTACTAATTCAAATGCAGAACGTAACGAATTAGCTAAATCAAATTTTGAAGATTCTACAGAAGAACGTGTTAAACATCCCACTAAAATTTCTCCGTCTTTTACAACAACGCGGGCAATATTATTTGAAGTTTCAACTAAATCAGCCATATCAGGACTCATTCTGTAAACTCCGTTTTGTGCAGCATAAATCGCTCTTATAATACCTTCCTGAACGCCTAAATCCATTATTTTTTCAGGCAAATCAGATTTTACGATTTCAATCGTTAAGTTAGGTTCCGTTGTTTTGTATTCTGCTTTAATATCAGAAATAATTTCCTGCATGTCATACACATACGCTTCATCAAACATTTGAGAAATAATTACTTTCGCAACACTTTCCCTCGGAATTGCATTTCTAAGACTTCCTCCGTTAATTTCAGAAACCTGCAGTCCAAAATTTTCAAAACCATCAAATAATAAACGGTTCATAATTTTGTTTGCGTTTCCTAAACCTTTATGAATATCCATTCCAGAATGTCCTCCATTTAAGCCTTTTACCGTAATAGTATAACCAACTGAAGCTTCAGAAACCTCTTCTTCATTATAAGTTCTTGTTGCCGTTACATCGATTCCACCAGCACATCCAATATCAATTTCATCATCTTCCTCTGTATCAAGATTCAACAAAATCTGACCTTGTAGAATTCCTCCCTTTAGATTTAAAGCTCCAGTCATTCCTGTTTCTTCATCAACAGTAAATAAAGCCTCGATTGCAGGATGCGGAATATCTTTGCTTTCCAAAACAGCCATAATAGTTGCCACTCCTAACCCATTGTCAGCTCCTAATGTTGTACCACGCGCACGAACCCAGTCACCATCAACATACATATCAATTCCTTGTGTATCAAAATCAAAAACGGTATCGGCATTTTTTTGGTGCACCATATCAAGATGTCCCTGCATTACTATTGGCTTGCGGTTTTCCATTCCCGGAGTTGCCGGTTTTCTGATGATTACATTTCGGATTTCATCTTCAAAAGTTTCTAAACCCAAGCTGTTTCCAAAGTTTTTCATAAACTCGATTACTCGCTCTTCTTTCTTTGAAGGACGCGGAACAGCGTTTAAATCTGCAAATTTATTCCAAAGTGCTTTTGGTTCCAGATTTCTTATTTCCTGACTCATTATATTTTGTTTGATGTTTAACAATTAAGAGCCTCAAAGTTACAAAGTTTAAATGCTTTTTCCGCCTCGAATTTCACGAATTAGCGCAAATTAAAACGACTTTAAAATAGAATTACACGAATATTCTATTTAAAGCAAGTAATACGAAAGTAAATTTAATTTTCTTAAAGAGGATATTTTGCAGGATTCATTGAAGTATTAAAAACAGATAAAATATATACTGTTTTTAATTTCTCATCGATGAAATAAAAAATGATAAATGAAAATTTTTTAGTGGGAAGACCACGATAATCTTTATATCTGATTTCAAAAAAAAGGATTTTTAGATAATGTATCTAAATGTTCGTCAATCACTTTATAAAAATATTCACCTAAACCGCTTTGCTTAGATTCATAATAATCAATAGCATTTTGTATATCAACGAGCGCTCTTGACTCAATAACAACATTAAAAATCATTTGCCTTATTTAAAACGCAATTCCTTTTTTGCTTCATTCCAAGGAAGAAACTCATCTGTTTTTGAAGTTGATCTTCTTTCGTCTAACAAATTTTTCATTTCTTCAGTCACTGAAAATTCATTTATTACAGTTTCATAATTGAATTTTTCTATTAACTGCATAAAGAATGACAATTCATTATCTGGAATATTTAAAGTGATTTGTGTCATTTTTTCCTTATTATTGAATAACAAATTTACAAAAAATAACACTAACTATCTTTTAATTATTATTTTTATACAAACGCAATAACCGTGACAAGAAAACATATCCTTCCCCTATTTCTTTTAATTCAGATTATCTTTTTAAAAGTTCTTCCGTTTTTTCCTGACTTTGTTGAAGGCTTTTACAGCAACAATTTATACATTAGAATTTCTCATTTCTTACGAATAGTTTTAGGTAAAATTCCTTTTTCTGTGGGCGACTGCATTTACGGTATTTTGATTATATCAATTATCAGCTGGTTCTGGAAAATTAGAAAAACATGGAAAACCGAATGGAAAGATCATATCTTAAAAATTTTAGGCAAAATTTCCGTTTATTATTTTCTGTTTCATGTGCTTTGGGCTTTTAATTATTATCGTGAACCTCTTTTCCAGAAAATGGAAATTAAAAGAGAATACAGCGATGCTGATTTATTAGCGTTCACAAAAAAACTGATTGTCAAAACAAATGAAATCCAGTTTAAGATCACAAAAAATAAGAACGAGAAAATTCAACTTCCGTATTCACAGGAAGAAGTTTTTAAAATGAATTTAAGCGGATATAACAATTTAGCACAAGAGCATCCATATTTTAAATACAACACATTAAGCGTTAAAAAATCACTATTCAGCGTTCCATTAACTTATATGGGATTTGGCGGTTATTTAAATCCGTTTACCAATGAAGCACAGGTAAATGATTTACTGCCTATGTATTCTTTCCCGCTCACGGCTTCACATGAAATGGCTCATCAAATTGGTTTTGCGAGTGAAAATGAATGTAATTTTATCGGCGTTTTGGCATGTGTGAAAAATGATAATTTATATTTTCAATATTCAGGATACAGCTTTGCATTGCGTTATTGTCTTGGAATCTGGAAGTTTAAAAATGAAAAAGTTTTTGAAAAATTAAAAAAAGAGATAAATCCCGGAATTTTAAAAAACTATCAGGAAAGCCAGGATTTCTGGAAAAAATACGACACCTTTATAGATAAAGGTTTTCACTTTCTGTATGATAATTTCCTGAAATCGAACAATCAAAAAGACGGAATGGAAAGCTACAGCAAGTTTATAGATTTGATGATTAATTATTATAAAACGAGAAAATTTTAGATTTTTCTGCCACAGATCGCACAGAGTAAAAGGATTTTTATTTTGTATTAAACAACTAAAAGAAATTATAATCTTTTAACGTGCGTCAAAAAAAATAAATTTAACTGTAACAAAAATGATTTCATAACTACTAATACTTTTATGAGCGAAAATCTAGAACAGTCATTTGTTGCACAATTGCAGGCAAATCAGAATATAATCCACAAGATTTGTAGGTTGTATACTGATGGCGAAGACGCTCATAAAGATTTATTTCAGGAAATCACCATTCAGCTCTGGAAAGCTTATCCAAAATTTAGAGGCGACAGTAAATTTTCGACCTGGACGTATCGTGTTGCTTTAAATACAGCAATTACATTATACCGAAAAACCAAAAGGACCATATCTACCGTAGATTATGAAAGTCATCAGCACTTTGTAAAAGATGTTGATTACAATTATGAAGAGGAAGAACAGATAAAATTGATGTATAAAGCAGTTTATCAGCTTAATGACATCGAAAAAGCATTAGTTTTTATGTATTTAGAAGACAAAGATTATCAAGAAATAGCCGAAACCTTAGGAATCAGCGAAGTGAATGCGCGTGTGAAAATGAACAGAATTAAAGGGAAACTTAAAAAAATACTAAATCCTTAAAAATTATTATGAAAGAACTGGATTTATTAAAAAAAGACTGGAAAAAGAACTCTGATTCTTTTCAACAAATTTCTGAAACAGAAATCTACAGAATGATTCACAAAAAATCATCTTCTATTGTAAAATGGATTTTGATTATTAGTATTCTGGAAATTTCATTTTGGACTTTCTCAAATTTGTTTATCAATACAGATGATGTTTTAAGAAAAATAAATCATCCTGAGATTGTTGTTACCCTTGAATATTTAACTTATTTGAATTATCTGGTGGGATTAATTTTTGTTTTTATTTTCTACAAAAATTACACTACGATTTCTACAACTGTTGCTACAAAATCTTTAATGAGCGCTATTTTAAGAACCAGAAAAACGGTTCAGTATTATGTGTGGTACAACTTAGGAATGATTGTGGTTACGTCTATTTTAAGCTTTTTTATCGCTTTTGTCTACAATCCTGATATGGCTTTTTTAAGAGAAAAATTAGCCGTAAACGGAAAAGCAATGTTTACCACAATTGGAATTTTAATTCTGGTAATCCTAGGTTTCTTTGGAGTGTTCTGGTGTTTCTACAGATTATTGTACGGAACTCTTTTACGCAGATTGTATTTGAATTACAAGGAGTTGAAGAAGATTGATTTTTAATTGAGGTTCAAAGGCTCAAAGATGCTAGTTTTCCAACTTGAAACTTGAAACTTGAAACCTGAAACAAAAAAATAACCTAAAATTCTAATAATCCCATTGTCTCATTTTGTTAAGTTCTTCTTGTGCTTTTATTTCTTCAGCAGGAATAACTTTTAAAAATGATGGATGCTGTTCGATTGCGTATTCTACTTTTTCTACGATCTGCTCGATAGTATCGTTTTCATAATCGATTTCAAGAGGCTCTTTAATTATAAAAGACTGAAGTATATTTTTCTTTTTCATACGAAGTCCTTTTTTATCAAAAGAACGACGGAAACCGTCAATTACAATAGGAATTACGATAGGTTTATGCTGTTTGATAATATGTGCTGTTCCTTTACGAACGGGCTTGAAAGATTTTGTTGTTCCCTGCGGAAAAGTAATAACCCAGCCGTCTTCAAGAGCAATTCTAATATTTTCGGTATCATTTGGGTTTACATCACGTTTTTCTGTAACGTCGACTCCTTTTGATCTCCATGTTCTTTCAACTGTAATAGCCCCAACATAAGCCAAAATCCTTGGCAACAATCCCGCCTGCATAGTTTCTTTTGCAGCAACATAATAAATATTCATTTTTGGCTGCCATAAATAACCAATGTTCTTAATAGTATCTTGACGTCCGCTTAAACTTGCGTTAAACACATGAAA
The DNA here is from genome assembly GCF_028736135.1 of Flavobacterium sp. KACC 22758. Classification (NCBI taxonomy): domain Bacteria; kingdom Pseudomonadati; phylum Bacteroidota; class Flavobacteriia; order Flavobacteriales; family Flavobacteriaceae; genus Flavobacterium; species Flavobacterium sp. KACC 22758. Next base: position 1,649,306 of record NZ_CP117878.1, on the reverse strand, counting down.
CATAGCCACAACATCAGCAAAATAAGTTTGGTGATTTGATATAAACAAAACATTTGTATCCGGAAGCGTTTTAATAATTTCAGATCCTTCAATCTGCAATTCATTAAAACCTCTATATCTTCTATGTGTCATGGCACCCAAAATACGGATTAACCATTTCTTGATGAATAATATATGACCGAAAGGATTTCGCTTAAACAATCCCATAATGCTTTTTATGTTATTTTAGGTTAAGTCGCAAACATACAAAAATTATTCTTTTAGCAGTAGTTTTATACAATTTACAGAATAAAACACTATTATCATGAATATCAAATTGTTAATTTTATTCTATTACGAATTTTCCGCAAAAGTTGTTTTTAAAACATCTCTCAATTCGCTTAAAATCATCGCTGTTGCTCCCCATACAATATGATTTTGAATATAGAATGCCGGAACCAGAATATCATTTCCGTAAGAAGTTGATAATGTGGTTTCGATCATAATTTCATCATCTAAAAAAACAGACAGCGGCAGTTCGATAATCGAAGCTACTTCACGCGCATCCGGATAAAATGAAAGTTCTTCTTTTGCAATTCCCAAATATGGATGAACCAAGAAGTTACTTGGCGGAATATACATGGGTGTAAAATGCTTTATAATTTCTATTTTCTCAGGAAGAACACCAATTTCTTCGCTTGTTTCACGCAGAGCTGTTTCCTGATAATCCCGATCTGTAAGTTCATATTTACCTCCCGGAAATGCTATTTGTGAGGAATGAACTCCGTTGTAAGCATTTCGGACAATTAAAATAAGATGTGTTTTTTCGTTTTTAGGATAAAACAGCATCATAACTGCAGCAATTCGCGGATTCTTTGCATTAATATCTAAATTTTTCAATGCCTGAATGCGTTCTAGAGGTGCCATTTTAGCGTGTGCCGTTTCTGCCGGAAGTTCAACTGGAATTAAATTAGGAACATATTGTAAAAATTGTTGAAAATCCATATTCAAAGTTTATTTTTGTACTTTCAATTAAAATATAAATATACTCTAGAAAATGCGGTTCTACAAGTTTTCTAAAACAAAGCCATAAAAATGTACAGCAGAGAAGAATCACAAAGAATGAAAAGGGAATTTTGGGTAGCTTTTGCAGAAAAGTATCCTAGAAAATGGGTTCTTTATGATACCAAAATAAAAGATTTCTCTTTTAAATTTTATGTAGACAATAAAAAAGCTCAGGTTTTAATTGACATTGAACACCGAAGCGACGAAAAACGATATGCTTATTTCGAAAAACTGGAAGCTTTAAAGAATATTCTGGAAGAAGAATTCATTAAAGATTTGGTTTTTGAAAAAAACTATACTCTTGAAAGCGGTAAAAACATAAGCCGAATCTGGGTTGAAAAACTTGGTGTTGGTTTTAGCAACCGCAATAACTGGGATGCAATTTTTGATTTTTTCAACGAAAAAATGCATGCTCTAGAAATGTTTTATCTGGAATATGATGAGTTTATTAAGGAAATTGACTCTTTATAGACTCTAAGATTCTGAGCTTCTAAGTTACTGAGGTTTTTATTTTATTATTAAAGCTAAAGTACTTAGTATCTTAGAAGCTCAGAACCTTAGAAGCTTATTTTAAACCGTAAAAATATTATAAACGATAATATGGTCATCGTAATTGATATAAAGCTGTTTACGGAAATCCTGTTTCTTTCTGGTAATAATTGAAAGTTTACATTCTTTTCCGTCGTTATCTTTACACAAGAAAGAATACACAATATCAGTATCATTTTCTTCTCTTTCTATATAATCCAAAATATTAAAAAGCTGGATTTCCTGAGAGTACACAACAATACGGTGTTTATCTGTATCTAATACAACCGAAAGATTTACCAAATCAAGGTTCGACCATTCGCCCCATTTTCCTCTCTCATTTTTTTGCAGTACGCTGAAACCTGAAGTTTTAAAATGATAGGATTGACTTTGAACTTGCTGCAGTCCAAAAGCTAAAAACAATATAATTATATAAGTGCGAATAGAATTCATAAATATTTCTTGCGGATAATTAAAAATCAAATGTAGCTTTTTCTTCGCGAGCAGCTTTAAAATCAGCTATCATTTCTTGAACAATTTGTTCGACAGGTAAAATTTCATGAATCAGTCCGGCGATTTGTCCTATTTCGAGTTCACCTTCTTCCAAGTCACCTTCAAACATTCCTTTTTTGGCTCTGGCTCTTCCTAATAATTCGATCAAATCTTCTTTAGAAGGACATTTTTCATATAGAGCCTGAACATCATTATAAAACTTATTTTTAACCAATCGAACCGGAGCTAATTCTTTTAAAGTCAATTGAGTATCTCCTTCTTTTATATTAACTATTGTTTGTTTAAAATTATTGTGGGCAGATGATTCTATCGATGCAGCAAAACGGCTTCCAACCTGAACACCATCGGCACCTAAAACCATTACTGCAAGCATTCCCCTTCCGGTTGCAATTCCGCCGGCAGCAATAATTGGAATTTGGATTTTTTCCTTTACCATCGGAATCAAAGTCAAAGTAGTAGTTTCATCACGTCCGTTATGTCCGCCCGCTTCAAAACCTTCGGCCACAATAGCATCTACGCCAGCATCTTGCGCCTTTAAGGCAAAAATACTGCTGCTGACTACATGTACTACTGTTATTCCTTTTTCTTTTAAAAATGAAGTCCATGTTTTTGGATTTCCTGCGGAAGTGAAAACGATTTTAACGCCTTCTTCAACCACGATATTCATGATCTCTTCAATATTAGGATATAACATCGGAATATTAACTCCAAATGGCTTATCGGTAGCTTTTTTACATTTCTGGATATGCTCTCTCAAAACATCAGGATACATAGATCCTGCGCCAATTAGACCTAATCCTCCGGCATTACTCACTGCCGATGCTAATTTATAACCGCTATTCCAGATCATGCCGCCTTGAATAATTGGGTATTTTATATTGAAAAGCGTTGTAATTCTATTCATTAAAACTATTATTGTTTTATTATTTTTCCTGTTTTATGTAAGCTTCCTGCATCGAAAGTATAAAAATAAAGTCCGTTTGTTAAACCTTCTACAGAAAGCACCGGATTTTGATTTGTGATTTGTTTCTCAATCAGCTTTTGTCCTAATAATGAATAGATAGAAACAGAAGCGGTTTCGTTACCAAACAAAAATGAAATATTTGATTTTGTTGGATTTGGATAGACCAAAAAATCTGAAGTTGACTGGAAAGTTTGAGTTCCTAGAGTAGAGCCAAAATTTGGTATTCCGTATCCATAATTAGTATCAGGAGTAGTATATCTGTCGGCAGAAGCCAAAATCATTTGCCTGATTTCTTTATTGGTTTTGGTTGGAAAAGCCTGCCATAAAGAAGCTGCCATTCCAGCCATAATTGGGCATGAAAAAGAAGTTCCATCGGCAATTCCTATACTTCCGTTTACATTAGCTACTGTTGCCGCAGATCCCTGTGCCATTACATCTGGTTTTATTCTTCCATCATAACTTGGTCCAATCGAACTGAAACTCGATTTTACTTTAGCTGCTGTAACCGCACCAATTGCCAAAACTGATACAGCATCGGCCGGAGAACCAATATGTTTTTCTGTCGTATTTCCTTCATTTCCGGCAGAAGCCAAAACTAATATTCCTTTGCTAAAAGCTATTTCTGCACCTCGCGAAATAAAAGTTGTTATTCCGTTCATGTCGCTGTAGGTGTGATTATATCTCGGCTCTGTGCGATCGCCAAAATATCCTAATGAAGTAGTTATTATATCAACCCCCAAAGCATCAGCTCTTTCGGCAGCTTCAACCCATAAAGATTCTTCTACAGGATTTTCTACGGCATCAATTTCTGTAATAAAAAGATAATATGATGCATTTGGAGCTGTTCCAACCAAAGCATTTTCTTTATAACCTCCCATAGTTGAGAGTACTAAAGTTCCGTGATCGTCTCCCGTATAAAAATTGTCATTTCGGGTAGTAAAGTCGTAACCTCCCAGAATTCGGTTGTTATTTCTAAGATTTTCAAAAGGCTGGGCTGTATTTACACCTGGAAAACCGGCATCTAAAACGGCTATAATTTTTCCTTCTCCGGTAAAATTCTGCTGATGCAAAACCTCACCGTTTAACATCTGAATTTGATTGGCAGAATTACCATACGAATAATCAACAGTAGTTTTTAACTTATCCAGTGTTTCACTTGTTTTTGCTTCTGAGACTTTTTTCGCAGTGGTATTTAAACTTTTATCTGCAAACTCAACTTTTGTTACAAAAGATAATCCTTTTAAAGCATTGATATTAGCTTGTGTACCGCGAATGTGAAGTGCATTAAGCCACTTAGACTGTGCCATCACTGTTATTCCTGTACTAGATTTAATTTGGTTTACAAATGAAGTTTCTAACGGTGCATCTGTTAAATCTAAAACTATATTTTGATTTGTTCTTCGGTCTAATGCTCTTTGTGATAGTTCTGATAAAGGATTACTAAAGAATGCCTGAGCATTGGGTTTTGCATTAAAATAAACCCAGGCATCTTCTTGAGCAAATACTGCAAACGAAAGAAATAATAAAAGAAAAGTAAAGTTATATCTCATAGTATACTTTTTATGGAATTTCTTCCTAAGAAAGTATAAAGCTAAGAAATTACTCCCGAACCAACTAATTCATTTTCTAAATACCAGGCAACAAATTGTCCTTCTGTAATAGCAGACTGAGGCTCATCAAAATGAACATACATTCCGTTTGCAAACTGATGTAAAGTTGCTTTTTGCAATGGCTGACGGTAACGAATTCTTGCCATTACTTCCATCTGTTCGCCTTCTTTCAGTTTCAAATCTTCACGAACCCAGTGTACCTCAGAATTACCAACAAATAAAGCTTTTTTAAACAACCCAGGATGATTGCTCGTTAAACCAGTATAAATTGTATTAGTATCAACATCGGTAGCAATTACAAATAATGGGTCTGTAGTACCTCCAACATTTAATCCTTTTCTTTGTCCAACAGTAAAATAATGTGCTCCCTGATGTTTACCCATAACTTTACCCATTTCCGGACTATAGTTCAGTTTTTGAGATTCGATTTTTAATTCTTCTTCTAAAGACAATCCAGCTTGTTTTTCAACATTGTAAATAGGATCATTTTTATCAATCTGAACAATTGTACCTTCTTTTGGCTGTAATTTCTGTTGTAAAAATTCAGGTAAACGCACTTTTCCAATAAAGCAAAGTCCTTGCGAATCTTTCTTTTCTGCAGTAACCAATTCCATTTCTGCAGCAATTTCGCGAACTTCTGGTTTTGTCAAAGCCCCAATTGGAAACAATGCTTTTGATAATTGTTCCTGAGATAACTGGCATAAAAAATACGACTGATCTTTGTTAACATCATTTCCAGCAATTAATTGATAAACCGTTTTTCCGTCAACTTCAATTTCGCTTTTTTGGCAGTAATGTCCAGTTGCAACATAATCAGCTCCAAGACTTAGAGCGATTTTCATAAAAACATCAAATTTGATTTCGCGGTTACAAAGCACGTCAGGATTTGGAGTTCTTCCTTTTTCATATTCGTTGAACATGTAATCAACGATTTTTTCTTTGTATTCTTCGCTTAAATCAACTGTCTGAAACGGTATTCCAAGTTTTTCTGCAACCAATAAAGCATCGTTACTATCTTCTAACCAAGGACATTCGTTAGAAATAGTAACCGAATCATCGTGCCAGTTCTTCATAAAAAGGCCAATAACTTCGTATCCTTGCTGCTGCAATAAATAAGCTGCAACACTAGAATCTACTCCACCAGAAAGACCAACTACTACTCGTTTCATTTTAAAATATTTATTTTTACAAGGGTGCAAAGATACGCCATATTTTAGAAAATCGTAATGGTTTTGATTGGTTTATATAATCTGCTAGTAGATAAAACTTATGGTTTAAATACTTACTTTTAATATTCAATAAAATTGTCATGAAAAAATACATTTACAGCTTGTTTTTCTTTCTCATTTTTATGTCTTTAAGTGCGCAGAGATATTCTTCATCATTAGAAAATTACGAAGCATATAAGGCATTTAGAGGAAAACCTTTGTCTGATAAATTTTCGAATATCGAATCTGTGAAAGTAATTTATGATTTACGAAAACAGAAAATGTATTATTTCAACAGCACCTTGATTCCACTTCACTATGATTTCGTAATTAATTATCTGCATTACAATCACGATTTAGAAGTTTTTAATAATGATAATTACAGCAATACTCAAAAAAACCGCGATTTTTTACTTGGAAATCTAAATCATATTAAAGGAACTGATAAATGGATTTTTGAATTGGCAGCTTCAGATCACATGCCTATTGAAATTATAGAACGATTTTTCAACTTGGTCAAAAAATCAACTTTTATTGGTGAAAACCTAAAGTTTTATCTCAATAATCCAGAACAAATGGAATGGTTTCGTTTGGAACAGTTTAAAATACCTTGTGTAAAATCAGATTATATTTTTAATGAAATACAATATCAGGAAGTCGTTTCCGGAACTAATATTGGTATTTTAAGACAATACAAAATCAAGGATTTAGAAAAAGTAAAACCTAATCCGGATGAAATTGTTGTTTTAGACGGAACGCCGGATATTTTGCCAAACGTAAGAGGAATTATAGTCAACGAACTCCAAACGCCGCTAAGTCATTTGGTGCTTTTAGGCAAAAACAGAAAAATCCCAATTATGGCCTATACAATGGCCTTAAAAGATGAAAACATAAAGAAACTAATTTCTAAAAAAGTAGAATTAAAAATCAAGTCTGATACTTTTTTTATTAAAGAAACTGATAAAAAAATAGTCATTAAAACAAATTCAAAAAAGAAAAAGCTCACTATCGACAACACGGTTACAGATTTAGTAGATTTATCTAAAATTCCAAAAAAAGGAGTGAATTATATTGGATCTAAAGCGCAGAACATGGCGTATTTAATTGCGATTTCTAAAGAAATTCCGTTTAGAACTCCAGAAGACGCACATGCCATTCCGTTTTATTTTTATACAAAACATATTCAAAAAGAATCTATTTTGCCTCTAATAAATCAGCTTTTGGCATTTCCTAAGAAAGATTCTACCGTTTGGATTAATCAGCAGTTAAAAAAAATACGCGATGCAATTAAAAAAGAACCTGTAGATCCTGAATTAATTTCTAAACTGAATATGGCTTTTAAAAATGCTAAATTCAAAAATTTCAGATTCCGCTCGTCAACAAATGCCGAAGATTTGGATGATTTTAACGGGGCTGGTTTATATGATTCTAAAACCGGAATTTTAGGCGACAGTATTAAAACATTTGAAAAAGCAATTAAACAAGTCTGGGCAAGTGTCTGGAATGAAGCTTCATATAATGAAAGAGAACTATTTGGAATTGATCAGCAGAATATTGCAATGGGAGTTTTGGTTCACCGTTCTTTTCCAGATGAACTGGCAAATGGCGTCGTGATTACAAAGAATATTTTCAGGCAAAATTTTTCAGGAATTACAGTAAATGTTCAAAAAGGAGAAAACTCGGTTGTAAAGCCGGAAAAAGGTGAAATCTGCGAGCAGTTTGTGGCTTATCACTTTAATTCCGGAACTAACGATGATGATTTTGATGTTGATTATACTTCAAACTCAAATCTAAATGACAATGAACCTTTGCTAAGCAGAAAAGAAATGAGCAGGCTTTTTATGGTCAGTAAAAAAATTGAGGAAAAAATGTATCGTTACTGGCGAAAAAGCTTATTTCATCCTGTAGATATTGAGTTTAAAATTGTGGGAGAAAATCGGGATTTATACATCAAACAGGTTCGGCCTTTTAATGATTAGAAACAATTTGACATTTAGGCCATTGGTTGCGAAGAATAATTTATTCTGCCACAGATTAAAGGATTAAATGATTTAAAAATATGCTGGCAAACTCTCTCAGATTCTACAGATCTAGCAGATTATTCTTCGGGAAACTTTATTAATAATCCCAGAGGGATTGCATATTTATAGAATAAAATGATTTTGTGTATAAACAGAGCGCCAACGGGGTGGCATATGGTAATTTCGCTCCTCTGAAGCTTTATTTGGTGCGAATAATCGCTTTTCTATAAATAACTTCTCCGGAGCTTTTGAATTAACCTTAATAAAAAACCAAAAGATCTATTTCGTTTGTAACCATATTTACCAAAACGATTTTAAAATCGAAATGTTTAATATTTATTTTTTCCTGAATTGCTTTGCGGATGTTTCCATTTTCTAAAGAAAAATCACTTACTAAAGGAATTTTCATATCGATTGCATTTAAATAGCTGGAAGCTTTTTTATTGACAATAACCGAGGCCGCAATATAAAAACCAATTATGATAACCTGAAAAAAGAGCAATATTTCAATTTTTTCAAAAGGATACATAATATCTAAAATAGAAAGTGTAATTGTCGCAAAAAGAAAAATTATAGCGTTTACTGTAAAGGATTGTGTTCTAAATCTCAGAATCGAAAAAATGGCGAATAAGCCAAAACCAATTCCAACACCGATTTCAATTTTTGTAAACAAATAGCAAAGCGAAAATGTGCAAAGTCCCACAATTACCATTAATGGATTTATGGTTTCATTATCTTTTCTATTAGAGAAAAAATACAGAACCAGTATCGAAAGAAACAATAACAAAAATCGTCCTGCAAGTTCGTTTAAATCCATTGAATCAAATTATTAGCAAATCAAATTTAAACAATTAGACAAAAAAAAGAGCCGCAAATTCACAAATTTTAGTTTTATAACAAATTTGTGAATTTGCGGCTGAAAATTTTAAATATTTTAAACTCTTTAATTGCTCATTTTAGGTTTAGAATCGGCTTTATAGCTTGCTTTTGGGTCGCTCATATTTACTTCTTTAGTCAATTTGCCTTTAGTATAAAACTGCCACATTCCGGCTTTTTTTCCGTTTACAAATTTCCCCTTAGATGCTATAGCTCCGTCTGCGTCATAAAAAACAGCATCACCATTAAACTCATTATTTTTATATGTCGCATCTTCTAAAAGTGTTCCGTTTTGTCCGTATTTTTTATAATTCCCTTCTCTTGAACCATTCTGATACGTCATTTCTTCGGCAACTTTAGCATTTGGATAATAAACTGTTTTTAATCCGTGAAGTTTGCCGTTTTTATAGTTTTCAGTACTCATTAAAACTTTAGAAGCTTTGTGATAATATTTCCATTCTCCCTCTCTCTCCTTTCCTATTTCTTTTCCTTCGCTTACTTTGTTTTTTTTCTGATCGTAAAAAATAGTGTATGAACTTCCATCATTAGCCGTAAAATCACGCGTTGCAATTATGTCGCCTTTTTGTGTGTCATCAAAAAAATTAAAAATTCCGGTTTCTTTTCCGTGACTGAAAGTTCCTTCATAACGAGGACGTTTAGATTCATAAACTCCTTTCCAGACACCGTCTTTTTTACCGTTTGCATCTAATTTATTAAACTCCGTTTGAGCGCTTAAAATAAAAACATTTAATAATGTCAGTCCAATTGCTAGTTTTTTAGAAATCATGTTTTATTCAATTTTTAAGTTAAACGAAAAATCGTTTCACAAAGTATAATTGGTGTTTCTCAAAAAATAAAATTTTGATTATTTTTCCTGAAAACCAACTCTCTAAAATAAAAAAATCCCGATTGAATCGAGATTTTTTTATTATTTAATTATTTCTTTTTGTTTTGATTTTTCTTCGCCGCTTCTTGTTGTTCCATTACTTCCTGAAGACGCTGTTGGAATTTGCTTGGCTTTTTAGGTTCTCTTTGTTTGTTTTCCTGAATTTGAGCGTGAATTTTATCACTGTCTACAATATAATTTTTGATTACAAACATAATTCCAATAGTAATTAAGTTTGAAATAAAGTTATACAAACTCAATCCAGCTCCATAACTATTGAAGAAAATTAACATCATTAATGGCGAAACATAAATCATGATTTTCATCATTTTTGCCATATCCGGCATACCTTCCTGCTGAGGCGCAGCCATTTGCTGATCTCCAGAAGTCATTTTCATGTAGAAGAAAATCGCAATTGCTGCCAAAATTGGAAACAAACTAATATGATCTCCGTACAATGGAATATGGAATGGTAATTTTACAACTGAGTCAAAAGATGATAAATCGTCTGCCCATAGGAACCCTTTCTGTCTTAATTCAAAAGCAGCAGGGAAAAACTGGAACGAAGCATACATAAAAGGAAGCTGAATCAATGCCGGAATACATCCTGCCATAGGATTTACTCCTGCTTTGTTGTACAGTTTCATTGTTTCCTGTTGTTTTTTCATTGGGTCTTTTTTAAATTTTTCTCCCAACTCTGCAATATCAGGACGTAAAACTTTCATTTTAGCCTGAGACAGGAACGATTTATAGGTAATTGGCGACATTGCCAATTTGATAATAATGGTAAAAATGATAATTGCAATTCCTAATGATAATCCAATTGTTGAACTTAAGAATCCAAATAATGGTACAAATATCAATTTATTAATCCATCCAAAGATTCCCCATCCCAGCGGGATAATTTTTTGGAAATTCTTATCATATGATTTTAAAACTTTATAATCTGCAGGTCCAAAATACCATTGCATTTTATAATCAATTTCGCCATTTGAAAATGCTAATGGAACGTTTGCTTTGAACTGTTTAGTAAAAACAGTGTCAATTTTTTCGTCATTTACTAAATTAATTGACTCTAATTTAGTAGTTTCAAATGGTTTATCTGTTACTAAAATAGAAGTAAAGAAGTGTTGTTTGTAAGCTATAAAACTAACTTTATCAACTGTTTCTTCTTCATGTTTTCCTAAACCTGCATAATTTATCTTCCCATCTTCGTGCTCATAATAAATTTCAGCATAACGGTTTTCATAAGAAATACTTTTTTCGTTTCTGTAAGTTTTTAAATCCCATTGTAAATCTAATGGTTTAGCCGAATTTAAAACTTTGTTTAATCCTTGAGAACGAACATCAAAACCAACTAAGTAATCATTTGGTTTTAATACATATTTATATTCTAAAAATTCATTAGCCCCAGCTTTTAAACGCATAGATAAAACCTGATCTGCACCAATTTTTTCTAAAGTTGGTTCGAAAAACAAATCTTTAGTATTTAAAGTTCTGTTATCGACTGTTTGCAGCTGAATGTTTAAATGAGCATTATTGTCTTTAATCAATTCAACTAACTGCCCTGAATTTTTTTCAAACTTTTTAAATTCTTTTAAAGTAGCTTCAACTATATAACCACCTTTATTAGCGATTTTAAGTTTGATCTTTTCATTTTCAATAGTTGTAAAAGCTTCTTTTGCAGAAGGAAGCGCAGCAGAATATGCAAAACCACCTAAAGTTTTTTGCAATTGTGCCAATTGAACTGTATCACCTGGTGTTACTGCAGTTGGAGCAACAGCTGTTTTAGCTTTATCAGCTTTTGCCTGAGCTTCTTGTTTAGCTACTAATTCTTTCTTGGCTTTTTCAGCAGCAATTTCTTTCTCAGAAGGCTGATTTTGATACATGATCCAAATCAAAATTCCGAATATCAATACAAAACCAATGATTGAATTAAGGTCTAATTTTTTTTCTTCCATTATTAATTTAAAAAAGTTATTCGTTGAAGCTTATTAGTAATGAGTTGATCTCAAAAGTTACATTCTTCTCAGAATATTAATTATTATTTTTTATGCGCATTTACAGCAGCTGCCACAAAGTTTACAAATATTGGGTGCGGATTTGCAACTGTACTTTTGTATTCTGGGTGGTATTGTACACCAATAAAGAACGGGTGGTTTTCAAGCTCTACGATTTCAACTAATCCGGTATCCGGGTTTACTCCAGAAGCTTTTAAACCTGCTTTCTGTAATTCATCAGCATATTTATTATTGTACTCATAACGGTGGCGGTGACGTTCTGAAATTGTTTTTTCACCGTAAATTCTGTGTGCAAGTGTATTTGGTTTAATATCACATTTCCAAGCTCCTAAACGCATTGTTCCGCCTTTGTCTGTAATATTTTTTTGCTCTTCCATTAAATTCACAACCGGATGAGGCGTTTTCTCGTTCATTTCTGTAGAATTGGCATCGGCATAACCTAATATATTTCTAGAATACTCGATAACAGACATCTGCATTCCTAAACAAATTCCGAAAAACGGAATATTGTTTTCACGAACATAACGAACTGCTTCGATTTTCCCTTCAATACCTCTTTCTCCAAATCCTGGAGCAACTAAAACTCCATCAAGAGTTCCCAATTTCTCTTCTACGTTATCAGCATTAATATGCTCTGAGTGAATTGAAATTACATTTACTTTAGTTTCATTTGCAGCACCTGCATGAATGAACGCCTCCAAAATAGATTTGTAACAATCCTGCATTTCTACATATTTTCCAACCAAACCAATATTTACAGTCTGTTTTGGACTTTTTAATCTTTTTAAGAAAGTATTCCAGTTTTTAAGATCCGGAGATGCTTTCTTAGGCAGATCTAATTTCTTTAAAGCTACAACATCTAATCCTTCTTCAAGCATTAAATTTGGAACTTCATATATAGTAGAAGCATCAATAGACTGAATAACTGCTTCTTTTTTAACATTACAAAACAAAGCAAGTTTTTGACGTAATTCCTGAGATAACTCGTGCTCAGTTCTACAAACCAAAATATCAGCTTTGATTCCGCTTTCCATTAAAGTTTTTACAGAGTGCTGTGTTGGTTTTGTTTTCAACTCACCTGCTGCAGCCAAATAAGGAACTAAAGTTAAATGAATAACAATTCCGTTATTTTCTCCTAATTCCCAAACTAACTGACGAACAGACTCTATATAAGGTAATGATTCAATATCACCCACTGTTCCACCAATTTCCGTAATTACAATATCATAATCGCCAGATTTACCCAGCAGCTGCATTCTGTCTTTGATTTCGTTTGTGATGTGAGGAACAACCTGAACTGTTTTTCCTAAAAACTCTCCTCTTCTTTCTTTTTCAATAACCGAAAGATAAACTCTTCCTGTAGTAACGTTATTGGCCTGAGAAGTAGGAACATTAAGGAAACGCTCATAATGACCTAAATCTAAATCTGTTTCTGCACCATCATCTGTTACATAACATTCTCCGTGCTCATACGGGTTTAGTGTTCCCGGATCCACATTAATATACGGATCAAATTTTTGAATAGTTGTACGGTATCCTCTTCCTTGTAACAATTTTGCTAAAGATGCTGCAATGATCCCTTTTCCTAATGAAGAAGTCACACCGCCTGTAACAAAAATATATTTTGTTTGATTCATTCTGTTGTTGTTTGTAAGTAGTTGTGTAAAAAACTTGGCAAAAGTACAAATTTAATTAGACAATTTATCAATTCGATAATGAGATAATTTGCAAATTTTTAAACAGATTGATTACTTGGTTTTGTAATCGATAATTTTAACTTTTAATTAGAGATTTTTTTAAAGAATATCCTTATTTCTGATTGAAAAATGTTTTTGAGAAACTTAAAAAATAAGGCTAATTTATTGGATATTCGTTTAAAGAATAATGAAGGTGATTAGAAAGGTTTTAAAACAAAAAAATATTATAATTTAAAAAACACTGACTTGTACACATTATATGAATTCAGTCTTGAATTCTGTGGTATCACTTTGTTTTTAGAAATTATAATATTTTGTATTTCAAACTTATATAAAAAAAACCAAACAACAAAAGATTTTTCTTACTATTTTACAGGTTTAGGATATTGTTTCTTAATATTTCGTATTAATTCTTCTAAACCATTAAGTTTTAACTCATAAATAAGCTGTAACTGCTGGCCTAATTCTCCTTTTGGAAAACCTTTATTATGATACCAAACCACATAATATTCTGGTAAATCAATTAAAAAACGTCCTTCGTATTTCCCGAAAGGCATTTTGGTATGTGCTAATTTTATGAGAAGTTTTTTGTCTTGTTCCATTTTTTTAAGAAAAAAGAAGCTAGAAGAAAGAAAATAGATTGTTCAGCTTATTTAGTTGCGTGCAAAACTATCATTTATTTTTTCTTTTACCACAGATTAAAAGGATTTAAAAAGATTTTCGCCACGAATTCACGAATTGATTTAAATATAATTCGTGAATTCGTGGCGAATATAAAAACTTAGTCCCTTAGAACCTTAGCATCTTAGTAGTGCCATCTCACAAAAGCTTCCATTGCTGCATAACTTGCCAAACCTAATTGCTGATACAAAGCTGCTGTTTCGCTGTTTCGGTCTTCGGCTCTCTGCCAAAACTCTCTTGCATCAGTTCCTTGGAAAACAACACCGTCTTTTTGTGACTGGTGCTTGAAGATTCCGTGACGTTTCGCCAAAACCTGATCAGGGCTCATTGGTACTGCCATTTCTACTTCGTCAATTCCCCATTCCTGCCAAGCACCGCGGTATAGCCATAACCAGCAGTCGTTCATAAACTCTTTTGGCTTTAAAACTTTTACAGCTTCAAAAATTGCATCCAGACAAACTTTGTGTGTTCCGTGCGGATCTGCTAAATCTCCTGCTGCGTAGATTTGGTGCGGTTTAATTTTTTCAATTAAATCTACTGTTAACTGAATATCTTCTGGTCCAATTGGTTTTTTCTCAATGGTTCCGGTTTCATAGAAAGGAAGTTCCATAAAATGAATCTGGCTGTCTGTCAGACCAACAAAATGACTTGTTGCTCTTGCTTCTCCTTTTCTAATTAATCCTTTTATGTAACGAACTTCAGGAATATCAATTTCACTGTTCTTTTTATTCTCTAAAAAGGTTTGTGCTTTTTGATAAATGTTATCAGCTTCTTCGCTTTTAATTCCGAATTTTTCATTGTAATCAATTACGAATCTGGCAAAACGCAATGCTTCATCATCGGCAACTGCAATATTCCCTGATGTCTGGTAAGCTACGTGCACTTCATGCCCCTGCTCCTGCAAACGCATAAAAGTTCCTCCCATACTAATAATATCATCATCCGGGTGCGGACTAAAAATCAATACGCGCTTTTTAGCAGGCTCAGCTCTTTCAGGACGATTTGCATCTTCTGCATTTGGTTTTCCGCCCGGCCAGCCTGTAATTGTATTTTGTAATTTATTGAATATCTTGATATTGATGTCATATGCCGGACCAGAATCTGCTAATAAATCGCTCATTCCGTTTTCGATATAATCAGCATCAGTAAGCATTAAAATTGGTTTTTTAAGATCTAAAGCTAATCCTAAAACTGCTTTACGAGTTAATTTATCTGTCCAGACAATTTTCTCTACAAGCCATGGTTTGTTGATTCTTGTAAGTTTTGAAGAAGCTTCTTTATCTAAAATAAAAACAGCATTATCGTGTTCTTGCAGGAATGAAGCCGGAACTCGGTTTGTAACTTCGTCTTCAACCGACTTTTTTACAATATTTGCTTTTCCTTCACCCCAAGCTAATAAAATGACTCTTTTAGCTTCCATGATTTTTTTAACCCCAAGTGTAATTGCTGTTCTTGGCGTATTATTTAAGCCGAAGAAATCTTTACTTGCCGCAACTCTTGTAATATGATCCAAAGCTACTAAACGTGTTTTTGAGTTTTGAAGCGATCCAGATTCGTTAAAACCAATATGTCCGTTTCCTCCAATTCCAAGAATCTGTAAATCAATACCGCCCAGAGCTTCGATTTTAGCTTCGTATTCGTGACAGTAGTCTGCAATTTGTTCTTTAGTTAAAAGTCCATCTGGAACATGAGCGTTTTCAGGTAAAATATCCACATGATCAAACAATAATTCTTTCATAAAACGAACATAACTATTGATAGAATTGGGCTCCATCGGGTAATATTCGTCAAGATTAAAACTGATTACGTTTTTAAAACTCAAACCTTCTTCTTTATGCAGACGCACTAATTCAGCATACAAACCTTTTGGAGAAGAACCTGTAGCCAAACCTAAAATACAAGGTTTGTTTTCTTTTTGTTTTGATTGAATTAAAGCTGCGATTTCTTGTGCAACTGCTTTTGAAGCTTCGTTTGAATTTTCAAAAACAACGGTATTGATGTTTTCGAAGCGTTTTTCAAAACCGGTTGCTTTGTCTATTTTACTTTTTAACATGATATATTTTTTTTTATTCTTCAGATTATGTGTGCTGGGTTAAAACCCTAAAATTTCATTTTTCAATTGAAAAAACGCAAGTCAAATCATTGCTAAAACAATAGCAATCAATACCATATAAAGATAAAACCTTTATAAATGGAATACAACAAAATTTAAATTATTGATTTGGAGTAGAATTTGGAATATCATTTTTATCTCACTTAGAGATTCCAAATAATATTAAAAAAGTGATTCTCGTTTTCACTTTTTAAGACTGCGTTATTTTTGCATTAAAATGCGTATTTTTTGCAAGACAAAGATACTTCAATATATTTTTAAGACCCAAAATTTGGCATGAATATTTTGTTAATTTTTGCATTTATATGAATTGCATAAAAAAAGCCGCCAATATTGACAGCTTTTTATACTATATTCTAAAAAAATTATTCCCAATTAAAGGTTACATTTTTTTCAATTTCTGAACTTAAACTCAAAAACACCGGACAAGTCATTGCAGCACGTTCTAAAATCGTTTTACTCTTTTCATCGGCATTGCTTTTCATTTGAAAAACAATTTCAATCGCACCAATTCTTCTTGGTTCAGCGTTCATTATCTTTGTTACTTCGGCGGTAGAACCGGTAAAATCTACTTCTAAATCACGAGCTTTAATCCCCATAATTGTCATCATACAGCTTGCCAAAGCATTTGCAACTGTATCTGTTGGAGAAAAAGCTTCTCCTTTTCCGTTATTATCAAGCGGTGCATCAGAAATAATTTCGCTTCCTGATTGTATATGAATTGATTTTGTTCTTAAATCGCCTAAGTAAGTTACTTTTGATGTCATTAATTTGCTGCTTTTAAAGTTAAATCTGAATCGTAATATAAAATGTAGACACCTTTATTTGCGTGTCCGCCATCTTCTTTTTTATAAAATTGAAATTTATTGTCAACCTGTTGTGTTGTCATTAAATCTGCTGTTTCCTGATACGTTTTTCCCTGAACCAAACGCATCATGGTATCAAAAGTTACATCAAAACCTCTTGTTGCGTATGTATTTGGATAGGTTTTATTTTTCAGTTTATATTCTTTTTTGAAAATTGCAGCTCCTTGTTCGTCACTGTCACGAGTTACAGAAGGATACATTAATTTCAACTGAACCAAATTATCAAAACTAATCTCGTCTGTATCAAGCGTACTGTTTGGTTCTAGAATTACCAACTGCACCTGACATGTTTTTTGAGAATCAATCAAAGCTTTTATGGTTGCTTTTATCATCGCCGTATTTCCTGTTTCCATTACCACATAATTCAAACGTGTTGGCAGTAAAAGGCTTTTTAAATTGGCCGCATCTAAACCTCCGGTTTCTGTTAATCCGGCAAAAACAACTCCTTTTTGATTTTGTTTTATATAATTGATAACCGATTCTTTTTTCTTGTCTACAACAGCTACAATGTTTCCGTTTTTAGCTCTCATATAATCAAAAATCGCATTTCGAACTACATCATTTGATGGAACTGTCTGATATAAATTATCGATAGGATTTGCTGCATCTTTTGACAATGGCGAAATCACAGGAACATTGTATAAACGAAGCGAATTTGCAGTAGATTCTGCATTATTTTGATAGAACGGACCAACAACTGCATCTGCTTCCTGCAATTTATTCTGCGCAATTAAAGAAGCAATATTCGATGTAGTTTTAGTTTCCTGCGAATCGTAAATTGAAACATCAATTGGCAGTTTTAATGTTTTAGCAGAGTCTATTGCCATCATTGCTCCAGAATAAAAATCAAGTGTCATGTTTAAAAATTTATCTGTTTTTAAACGTGCCGCCATTCCGGTTGTGTCAGTTTGTAATTTTGCTAAATTAAAAGGAAGTAATAAAACTAATTTCTGGCGGTCATTTTGTCCTTTTTTCTTAGTTAATTCAACAATTTCAGGATCTGCCGAAACAGTTTCAGATTTTACCTTATCTATAATTTTAATACCGCCTCCTGTATTTTCTGCAGGTTTTTCAACTACTGCTGGTGTAGAAACAACTGCTCTTTCAGCTGGCTGAGATTGAGCCACGATTGGTGCCGGTGCTACATATCCCACAGGAACTTTAAGAACCATTCCTTCTTTTACTCCTTCTGATAATGACGGATTTAAAGCAACTAGCTCATCTTGTGTTAAATGAAAAACTCTTCCTAAACTATAAAAAGTCTCTTTTGGTTTTACCTGATATTCCATATAAGAAACTGCTTTTTTAGATTCAGTTTTCTTAGGTTCTTCAGCTTTAGAAACCGGCGCCGCAGTTTCGGTTTTTGGAGCAGTTCCTTTTATAGTAACTCTGTATCCAACCGGCAAACTTGAAACAATTTCGGGATTTCTTTTCTCTAAATCTTCAACTGTTGTATTGTATTGTTTTGCAATCGAATACTTCGTTTCTTTTGCCTGAACCTCATGGTATACATATTTTTCAGGTCCTTTTTCTTTTGTTTTTTTCTCTGCTGCAGCTGTATTTTTAGGAGCAGTGCCTTTTGCAGGAATCACAAGTTTCTGGCCAATCTGAACCCCGTTCTTTTCAAGAATTGGATTTGCCGCTTTTAAGGCTTCATCAGAAATGCCATATTTTTTTTCAATGCTGTAAAAAGTTTCTTTTGGCTGTACTTCGTGAATAATTTCTTTAGAATTACCTGTCGATTTTGCCTCAGCTGTTTCTTTTTTATCCGCATTTTTATTTGCCGCAGCCGGAATCAATAAAACGGTATTAGGCTTTACTCCGCTGCGTGCATCAGGATTTAATTCATAAATATCGTAAGGTGTGACTTTGAATTTTTGAGCAATCTGATTGATTGTTTCTCCGCTGGAAACAGTATATTTAATTACTTTTCCCTGCGAAAAAGCAGAACAGGTTATAAAAAAAACAAAGAATAATAATGTCGAAAAATATTTCATAATAAAGCTTAAAACAATTTTAATTTCTAATTCAAAAACAAGATACTAATTTCCTGCATACAAGATTCGCGCCATTTGTTAATCTTTTTTATTACTATCGAAGATCAATTTCTAACTTCGTAATAACAATATTCTTATATAACTCATCTTCTTCCTTTTTCTTGCACTGATATAAAACTTCGTCCATATTTTGGAACTTATCAGCATATACATAATAAGAAAGGCTGTTTATATTAAAGAAAAAACCAGCGTTAAAGTTACCAGAATCAATAAGCTGCATAATTAACTTATCTCTTGGCACTGCGTCTGTAAATATACCTAAAACTAAGTAATAGCCGTTCGAAACTTCTTTAAGATTATCATAAACTTCGATCTTTATATTTTTTTCATTCTTTAAAGGATTCTCTTTCAGCTCCCGACGCATCTCTTCTAATGAAACTATTTTTGAAGTTTCTGCACCATTTGATTTCTTAACAGCTTCATCCTGGTATTTCTTTAATTTTACCAAAGCCAGTTTATCATCAAATTTTCTGGCTTCCATACTATAATAAGATGCTTTGCTGATATGACGTTTTACTTCAATTTGTTTTTGAGTGTCCAGCGAATCAATTTTAGAAATCAGCAGCTGATTTTTCGCATCACCCTGTTCCTGTTCAATTTTATAACGTTTAATTTCTTCTAAAGAAAGTCTCTGCTGAATTGAAGTAACATTATTATTTTTTTCGCTTTCGCGGATTTTCTTTTTGTATTCCTGATTTTCTTCTACGGCAATTTTCTCAACTTTATTCATTAATCCTGCATAAACCTTACGGTTTTCAGCAAGTTCTTTTTTCAATTGAGAAGATAATTCGCTGGTTTTTCCGATGCTTTCATACGATTGCTTTTCTAAACGTTTCGATTCATCAACATTTAAAATATCCATTCGTTTTAATTCTTTCAAATCATTATTCATTGTATTTACCAATGAATCTAATTTGGCCATTAAAACGTCCTGAACATTTTTATTGGCTTCTAAAACCAAACGCAGTTTTTCTACCGAGTTTTCTTTAGAACCATTCATATCATTCAGATTGACTTTTAAATCATTAATCTTTATGATTTTCTGGTTCATTTCTTTTTGAACAACCAATCTGTCTTTTAAATCTTCTATTTCAACCGTTTTAGCTTTTGTTTTCTCAACTACAACTTGTTTTTCGGCAAGGGCAAGCATTAATTCTTCGCTTTCGTTTGCCGGTTTTATTTCTTTTGTATTGATGGCTAATTTGTTTCCAACAATTAATCCATTTACAATTTCGGGATTTTGAGATTCTAACTGTTCTATTGAAATACCGTATTTTTTAGAAATCGAAAATTTAGTTTCTTTTGGTTCAACTACATGAAAAACTGTTTCCTGATTGATAACGCGGACTCTTCCGTCTAAGGTTTTTCTTTTATTCGGAATAGCGATTGTCTGCCCAATCTGCAATCCGTTAACCAAAATATCTTTGTTGAGATTTTCTAAATCCTGGACCGAAACATTGTATTGTCTGGCAATACTAAACAAAGATTCTTTTGCCACAACCTGATGTGTGATTTTCGATGAACCTGTTGTTTCAGTTTTAGAAAAATTTGAAGAATTTGGAATATTTAATTCCTGTCCCACTTGAAGTCCGTTTACCAAAATCGCCTGATTGGCATTTTGAATAACTTCTACCGAAACATGGTATTGTTTTGATAAACCGTACAGCGTTTCTTTTTCTCCAACTATGTGGGTAATCTGCTGGTCTGAATTTGTTTTTTCTGAAGAATGAACGGGAATCTTAATAATTTGACTGTCTTTGATTCCGTTTTGCGATTCGGGGTTGAGTTTGTAAATCTCCTCTACAGAAACCTTGTATTTTTGGGCAATGAAATAAGCAGTTTCTCCTTTTTGAATTTTGTGCTCAATTATTGAATCTTGTGCAGTGATTTTGTTAAAAGACAAAATAAACACAAGAGAAATCGTTAAAAGTTCTCTCATAAATAGTAGGTTATAAAAAATTAAGGCCTTACAAATGTAAGACCTTAATTTTAAAATACGCTGCTATTCCCACTCAATTGTTGCAGGTGGTTTTGAACTAATATCGTAAACTACACGATTCACGCCTTTTACCTTATTGATAATATCATTTGATACTTTCATCAAGAAATCATACGGTAAGTGAACCCAGTCAGCAGTCATACCATCTGTTGATTCTACTGCTCTAAGCGCTACTACTTTTTCGTAAGTACGCTCATCGCCCATAACTCCAACACTGTTTACAGGAAGCAAAATAGCTCCCGCCTGCCAAACTTTGTCGTATAATCCCCAAGATTTTAATCCTTCGATAAATACAGAATCAACATCTTGTAAAATCTGTACTTTCTCCGGCGTAATATCTCCAAGAATTCTAATTGATAATCCAGGTCCCGGGAAAGGATGTCTTCCTAACAATTCTGGATCTATTCCTAATGTAGCACCCACTCTACGAACTTCGTCTTTAAACAACATTCTAAGTGGTTCTACAATTTTTAATTTCATATAATCCGGCAATCCACCCACATTGTGGTGCGATTTAATTGTCGCAGATGGTCCTTTTACCGAAACAGACTCGATAACATCTGGGTAAATAGTTCCCTGTGCTAACCATTTTACGTCTTCTAACAAGTGCGATTCATCATCAAAAACTTCGATAAATACACGACCAATTGTTTTACGTTTTGTTTCTGGATCGCTGATTCCTGCTAATTCGCCAAGGAAACGATCTCCGGCATCTACACCTTTTACGTTTAATCCCATTCCTTTGTATTGATCTAATACATTTTGAAATTCGTTTTTACGCAAAAGTCCGTTATTAACGAAGATGCAATATAAATTTTGACCTATTGCTTTGTTTAATAAAACTGCTGCTACAGTAGAATCTACTCCTCCAGATAAACCAAGAACAACTTTATCGTTTCCTAATTTTTCTTTTAATTCTGCCACCATTTCGTCAACGAAAGCATTTGGAGTAAAGTTTTGAGGAACTTCAGCAATTTTTACCAAAAAGTTTTCCAGCATTTTTTTACCATCTGTTGAATGATAAACTTCTGGGTGATATTGAATTGCATAAGTAGTTTCGCCTTCAATTTTATAAGCTGCGTATTCTACATCATGAGTGCTTGCTAATTTTACAGCATTTGTTGGAAGCGCTTTGATACTATCGCTGTGGCTCATCCAAACCTGACTGTTTTCTGAAACTCCTTCAAAAAAAGTTTCGTCTTCTTTAATATAAGACAAGTTTGCTCTTCCGTATTCTCTTGTATTAGAAGCTGCCACTTCTCCACCGCTGAAATGAGCTAAATATTGTGCTCCGTAACAAACAGCAAGCAAAGGCATTTTACCTCTAATTTGTGATAAATCAGGATGCGGCGCATCTTCTCCTCTAACAGAGAAAGGGCTTCCTCCTAAAATTACGGCTTTATAACTTGATAAATCACTTGGAATGTGATTGTAAGGAAAAATTTCGCAGAATATATTTAATTCGCGAACTCTACGCGCAATAAGCTGAGTATATTGCGATCCGAAATCTAAAATAAGTACGTTGTGTTGCATGCGCAAAAATACTTTTTATATTCGAAATTGAAAAATCGGAACAATGAAAAAAAATATTTTTTTTCAGTGCAGGTTCTAAGATGCTATCCTGACATCTATATAGACAGATTTTTTCAACTTCAAAAAGAAAAACCTTAGCTGCTTAGAATCTTAGCAACTTAGTATCTTCGCAAAAAAAAATCCAAACAATCCAAAAATTCGTATCTGTAGAAAAACCTATTTAAATTAAACTATGAAATCAAAACTTATTGCCTTGACAGCTTGTTTATCAATCTTTTTTACTTCTTGTGATGCTGTTGATGATTTATTGACGTTTACTATATCGAATAACACTTCGATAAAAATTCAAAGCACATCACCAATTAATCTGCCGTCGGAAATAATCACTCCGGATGTTACTACTAATTCTTCTGCTGAATTTGAAAACAACAAAACCAAAGCTAATCTGGTAAAAGATGTACATATCAAATCGCTTAAGCTTTCTATTTCTGATCCTTCAGATAAAACTTTTACTTTTTTAAAATCGGTTCACATATACATATCCACTACTAATTCTGACGAAATAGAATTGGCTTATCTGGATAACATCAACTCATCAAGCAGCGAAATTGATTTGATTTGTACTGATGCAAGATTAGACCAGTACATTAAAGCTGACAGCTATAAAATTAGAACTAAGGTTACTCTTAAAGAAACTCTTACTAAAGATGTAACGGTTAAAGCTGATATGAAGTTTAAAGTTACTGCAGATCCTTTTTAATCTAAGGTGCTAAGGTGCTGATGCTAAGGTGCTAAGTTTTTTTTTAAAGGATTTAGACACAGATTTAGACACAATAAAAAAAGAGGTTCTAAAATTAGAACCTCTTTTTTATTTATTATTATATATTTTTCCCTTTCAAAGTAAAAACTCAGAAACTTAGATTCTCAGCCTCTTAGAAGCTAAAAAAATCACTCTTTCGTAACAACTACCGAAGCCTTAAATCCTGCTGCCAGATTATCCCAGTAATCATTTGTTACTAACTGGCCTTTATCATCATAAATCTGAATTTCGGCTGTGTTTCCTCCCAGAGTACCAATATTTAAAGCCTCAAAATCTAATTTATTAAAACCTTCGGCAAGATTTATTTTTACCTGTTTAAAGTTGGCATCTAATAATATCTGGCTTGCAATTACTACTTCATTTGAAGAAACTTTGACCAAATCTCCGTCGATAGCACCAAAGTCACGAAGTTTGACAATAAAATATTCTGATTTGGTTTTAAAATCACCCAGTGAAATATTCTTCTTGACCAATGTTCCTCTTCCCTCTCTTAAACCGGCATCTTTTAATGCTTTATTTAAATCTTTCTCCATTTTATCTACATACAAATCACCAGGATTAGCAAAATCATTTTGCTGATACATCGAAAATTTGCTTTTTTCTTCACCAATCTGAAATTGAGATTTTGGAGTTATGGCTGTATTATCAAAAACATTAGGTGTTTTTATTCCTGGAATATCAGCGGTTTCTGCCTGCGGGTCTTTAACCTGCGGAAGCGGCGTTTTTTTCTTGGTGCTAAACTTTGGTGCAGGAATAGGTTTGTATTTTGTACCAAATTCTTGCGCTGAAACACTGACAGCGGCAAAAAATAATATGAAAAATAAAATATGCTTCATTGAAAAGAGATTATCGAATCGGCTTAAAAATTTTTTATCTGTAATAAAGTATAGCTTCACAAAAATAACATAAATAAGTTTGGCGCGACAACTTTAATACTATTATAACAATATATTAGGCTAATTTTTGGAATCAAAAAACCTGCCAAAAAAATACCATGCTGTAAAATATTTAAAATTTTTAGAGTAATAAATTTCTCCTAAAATAGCCTTCACCACTTTGATAGTTAACAACTTATTATTAACTTCAATACCTCATTTTATTTTATCTTAAATTTCAAAAAAGATGGATTATATCGACTATTATAAAACATTAGACGTTTCAAAATCAGCAACAGAAGCCGAGATTAAAAAAGCATATCGAAAACTGGCCAGAAAATATCATCCCGATTTGAATCCGAATGATAAAGAAGCCGAGAAAAAATTCAAGGAAATAAACGAAGCAAACGAAGTTTTAAGCAATCCCGAAAATCGTAAAAAATACGATAAATACGGAAAAGACTGGAAACATGCTGACGAATTTGAAAAAGCAGGTTACGATCCTAATCAGCAGCAATATTCAAGACAACAGAGCAGCGGTCAGGATTTTTCTGGTTTTGGCGGAGGAGATTTTTCAGGAAGTGATTTTTCAGATTTTTTTAATTCGATGTACGGTTCCGGCAGAAGCAGCCGAGGCCAGTCGAAATACAGAGGACAGGATTTTAATGCCGAATTACAATTAGATCTTGCTTCTGCTTATACAACACACAAACAAAGTTTAACCGTAAATGGCAAAAATATCCGAATTACAATTCCTGCTGGAGTAGAAAACGGCCAGGTAATTAAAATTCCGGGTCATGGAGGCCCCGGAGCTAACGGAGGACCTAACGGCGATTTGTATATCACTTTTATAATCGAAAACAATTCTGATTTTAAACGAGAAGGAAACAATTTATATTCTAATGTTGATTTAGACCTTTATACAGCTGTTTTAGGAGGCGAAATCAATATCAAAACTTTTGATGGAAAAGTAAAAATTAAAGTTCCTGCCGAAACTCAAACCGGAACAAAAGTCAAATTAAAAGGAAAAGGTTTTCCGATTTACAAAAAAGACAATCAGTTTGGGGATTTATATGTAACGTACAATTTGAAAATTCCAACCCAATTATCTCAAAAAGAAAAAGAATTGTTTACAGAATTATCTAAACTAAGAAATCATGAGTAATAAAAACCTAATCCAAATAAAACAATTTTGTGTGTATCATGAAATTGAAAACACCTTTATAAAAGAACTTAACAGTTACGGTTTAGTAGAAATTATCATTGAAAAAGATGACGAATATTTACAGCCGGAACAACTGCCTGCGCTGGAAAAAATGATTCGAATGCATTATGATCTCAATATCAATTTAGAAGGTATTGATGCCATTTATCATTTGTTGAATAAAATTGAAACCCTACAGCAGCATCTTACCAATACACAAAATAAGCTTAGAATTTACGAGGAAAACCAAACCGATTAAAGCGTATTGAAATATCACAAAAAAACACGATTTTCAAAATGATTTCAAGTCTTTATAATTCTTTTTGCCAAGCTTATTTCATAAATTGCAGCGCATTAATTAACCTGAATTTGTTTTTAAAACCTCACAAAACAATTCGAAAAAACTCATAAAATGAAAAGAGAAAACATCTTAACAGGATCGCCGTGGGAAGACAAAATGGGATACTGCCGCGCTGTAAGAATTGGCAATATCATCGAAGTTTCGGGCACAGTAGCAATTGTTGACGGCGATAAAGTAAAAGCCGACGATGCTTATGCTCAGACTTATAATATAATTGAACGCGTTGAAAAAGTACTGCAAGACTTAAATGTTGGAATTAAAGACGTAATCAGAACACGCATTTTTACAACAAATGTTGATACTTTTGAGGAAGTTGCAAGAGCGCACTCTGCTTTTTTTAAAGATGTAAAACCAACAACAGGTTTTTATGAAATCAGTAAATTAGTTGCTCCTGAATATTTAGTTGAAATTGAATTTACAGCTGTAGTTCAGTAATTTTAGCAGTCACGAAATTCACGAATTCAAAAAAATCATTTTTGATCCATTTAATATGTGGCAAAAGAAAGATAATTCGTGAAAAATCGTGAAATTCGTGGCTGAAATAATTTTATTCTTTGAATGACTTCTCAAAACACTAAACAATTCCTTCTTTCTCTTCCAAAATGGATTCTTATCTGTGCTTTAATTGGTATTTTATCAGGATCTGCATCTGCTTTTTTTCTTGTTTCTTTAGAATGGGTAACACAGTTTAGAATTCAGCACGACTGGATTATCTGGCTTTTACCTTTTGGCGGATTACTGGTTGGTTTGAGTTATTATTACTGGGGAGAATCGGTTGTAAAAGGCAACAATTTATTACTTGAAGAATACGAAAAACCCAAAAAAGTCATTCCGTTTAAAATGGCACCTTTGGTCCTTTTAGGCACTTTACTTACTCATTTATTTGGAGGTTCTGCCGGACGCGAAGGTACAGCCGTACAAATGGGAGGCGCAATCGCAGATCAATTCACTAAAATTTTCAACTTAGATAATGCAGAACGCCGAATTCTTATTATTCTGGGTATCAGCGCAGGTTTTGCCTCTGTTTTTGGAACACCGTTAGCAGGCGCTGTTTTTGCTTTAGAAGTTTTGTACTTCAGTAAAATCAATTTTAAAAGCGCTTTACTTTCTTTTGTAGTTGCTTATACGGCTTATTTTACAGTAGAATTCTGGAAAATAAAACACACCCATTACAGTATTCCGGTTGTTCTCGAACTTAATTTCGACACTATATTTTATACCATATTACTCGGACTTCTTTCAGGCTTTGCTGCGTTATTATTTTCGAGAAGCACACATTTCTGGGGTTCACTTTTCTCTAAAAACATCAAATATCCGCCGCTTCGTCCAGTTATTGGCGGTGTCGTTTTAGCTGCTGCTATTGCTGGTTTAGGTTTTACTAAATTCTCAGGACTTGGTGTACCGGTTATTGTTGACTCATTTTCAAATCCAAGTGAATGGTATGATTTTCTGCTCAAAATTCTATTTACAGGATTCACTTTAGGAGCAGGCTTTAAAGGCGGAGAAGTAACACCTTTATTCTTTGTCGGCGCCACATTAGGAAGCGCATTATCAATATTTATCCCAATGCCTATTGCGCTTTTAGCCGGAGTTGGTTTCGTGTCTGTTTTTTCTGGTGCAACCCACACTCCTATTGCCTGTACTATTATGGGAATGGAATTATTTGGCATTCAGCCCGGAATTTTCATTGCTCTAGGATGTACAATAGCGTATTTTTCTTCAGGTTCTGTTGGTATTTACAAATCACAAATAGTTAAAGGTGCGAAGTATAAATTGTACCAAAGATTTCAGAAAAAAGAACTTCAAAATTTGTAAAATAAATTCCAAGTTTTGAATTTTAAATTCAAAAACTGAACTGATTACTGCGACTGTGACTGAAAACTAAAATTATTTTCAGCATTACATTAAAAAAATGTAAATTCGCACACTATGAAAATACAAGATATTCAGGCAATTCAATTATTGCTTGCTGCTCCAAAGAAAATCGTAATAATTCCGCACAGAGGGCCAGACGGCGACGCTATGGGTTCTACTCTTGCATTATACCATTTTTTATTAAAAAACAATCATCAGGCAACAGTAATTGCTCCTAATGATTTTCCTGATTTTCTGGCTTGGCTTCCAGGTTCTGAAACGGTCAAAATATTTGAAAAAGACACTGAAAACTGCATCAAAATATTAGAAGAAGCCGAATTAATTTTTACGCTTGATTTTAATGCGTTTCACCGAACAGGCGAAATGGAACATACGTTAGCCAGATTAACGGCTCCATATATCATGATCGATCATCATGAAAAACCACATGATTATGCCCTTTACACATATTCTGACCCAACATACGGATCGACTTGTGAAATGGTTTACAACTTTATTACTTTCCTGAATAAAAAGGAAGATATTGACAAGAATATTGCAACCTGCATATATACTGGAATTTTAACTGATTCCGGCTCTTTTCGCTTTCCGGGAACTACAGGAAACACACACCGAATTATTGCCGAACTAATTGACTTAGGGGTTGAGAATACTCAAATTCCGGTTTTGTTATACGATAACAGTTCATTCAGCCGTTTGCAGTTATTAGGCCGTGCTTTACAAAACATGAAAATTTTTGAAGAGCATAAAACGTCTTACATGACTTTGACTCAGGAAGAGTTAGATTCTTTTAATTATGTAAAAGGCGATACCGAAGGAATTGTTAATTATGGTTTAAGCATACGCGGAATTGTTTTTACAGCTATCTTTATCGAAAATAGAGACGAAAAAATAATTAAAATTTCTTTCCGTTCTCAAGGGGGATTTGATGTTAACCAATTTGCAAGAGACCATTTTAAAGGAGGCGGACACATAAATGCAGCTGGCGGAAGATCTGAAGTTTCAATGGAAGAAACGGTTAAAAAATTCGAAGATTTAGTAACTAAACTAAAATTATAAAACCAATATGAACTACTTAAAAATCAGCATTTATTCACTGCTTTTTGCAGTTTTATTGGCGGGCTGTAAGCATCATGAAGAAGCGCGCAGGCCAATTTCAAGAGCTTCGGGGACTTTTATGAAAAAATCAGCCGACAGAAACAAAAAATTAGTAGCCAGCGAAGAAGATGTGATTAAAAAAATCATCAAAAGCAATCCGAAAGTAAAATATTACGCCACAAAAAAAGGATATTGGTTTAGTTATGATGAAAAAAATAACACCGAAACCACTGCACCACGAAAAGGAGACATCGCTTACTTTAATTTAGAAGTTAAAGATATTGAGGGTAAAGTAATTTATTCAGAAGCTGATCTTGGTCCACAGACTTATTATGTTGACAAACAAGACATCATGATGGGATTACGTGACGGGATTAAATACATGAAAAAAAATGAAACTGTTACTTTTCTTTTTCCATCACATATGGCTTATGGATATCATGGAGATAACAAAAAAATTGGTCCTAATCAGTCTTTGATTTGTACTGTTACCTTAAGAAACTTTGTTCCGGATCCGGCGCAAAACACTGTTGCTGCTCCAGCTGCACAAACTAAACCTGCAGCAGCAAAACCTGCTGTTTCAAAACCTGCCGCTCAAACTAAAAAAGATACATTAAACCCATAAAAAACGTTTTAAAAAATGAAGAAGATTTTTCTATTGTTATTAGCCGTTAGCTCGTTTTATTCATGCAAGAACGAACACAGTAATCTGCCAGATGGTTTATATGCTGATATCGAAACTAATAAAGGACATATTATTGTTGAATTAGATTATAAAAAAGCCCCAATAACTGTAGCTAATTTTGTAACGTTAGCCGAAGGTAAAAACGAATTTGTTACCAAAGATTATTTAAAAAGCAAACCTTTTTACAACGGATTAAAATTTCACAGAGTTATTGAAAATTTCATGATTCAATCTGGAGATCCGGAAGGAACAGGATCTGGAGATGCTGGATACAAATTTAAAGACGAATTTTCAGATTTAAAATTTGATAAAGCTGGTATTTTAGCCATGGCAAATAATGGTCCTGGAACAAACAGCAGCCAATTTTTTATTACACATGTTGATACTCCATGGTTAGACAACAAACACACTATATTTGGACATGTTGTTGATGAAAAAGGACAAGAAGTTGTAAATAAAGTGGTTCAGGGTGATACAATCGTTTCAGTAAGCATTATCAGAAATGGTGAAGCTGCTAAAAAATTTGATGCTGTAAAAGTATTTCACGACTATTTTGCAGATGCTGCCAAAGAAAAAAGCAAATTTGCAGGGGCTCAAAAAGAAAAAGTAGATTATTATGCTTCAATAAAACCAAAAGCAACAAAAACTTCAAGCGGTTTAGAATATGTTATTACTGAAAAAGGTTCTGGTAAAAAACCAGCAACGGGAGCTCAGGTTTATATTCATTATGCTGGTTTTCTTGAAGACGGAACTTTATTTGATTCAAGTATAGAAGATGTTAATAAAACATTTGGAAAATTTGACGCTGCCAGAGCCGAAGCAAAAGGTTATCAGCCAATTCCATTTCAGGCAGGACGCAAAGACGGTTTAATTCCTGGATTTATTGAGGGTATCGAAAAACTTTCTTTTGGAGACAAAGCAGTTCTTTTTATTCCATCTCATTTAGCTTATGGAGCAACTGGTGCAGGAGGAGTTATCCCGCCAAATGCAAATATTATTTTTGAAGTTCAATTATTAGAGAAACCATAATTACTACATAACTAGTAATTATTTATAGACTTAAATTCTAGATACGATGAAATTTAAATTTCTATTTTTATTTTGTCTGGCTGTACTAAACATTCAGGCACAAGCTAAAAAAACGGCAGCAAAAGCAGCTCCTGCAAAAACTGTTGCAGCAACAGATCCAAACGATGGTATTTTTGCTACAATCTCTACAACAAAAGGAGATATTGTTTTATCATTAGAATATGTAAAAGCTCCGGTAACAGTTGCAAACTTTATTACTTTGGCAGAAGGAACAAATCCTAATGTTAAGACATCACTTAAAGGAAAACCATTTTATAACGGGTTAAAATTTCACAGAGTTATTAATGATTTCATGATTCAGGGAGGTGATCCAGACGGAAATGGTTCCGGAGGTCCAGGATTTTCTTTTAAAGATGAATTTGTAGACGATTTAAAATTCGAAAAAGGCGGTGTTTTAGCCATGGCTAATTCTGGTCCTGCAACAAACGGAAGCCAATTTTTTATTACACATAAAGATACTCCGTGGTTAAATGGAAAACATACCATTTTTGGACATGTAGTTTCTGGAATGGACAATGTAAATAAAATTGTTCAGGATGATGTTATGACAAAAATTGTTATTACACGCAAAGGTGCAGCAGCAAAGAAATTTGATGCTTTAAAAGTTTTAAGCGACGATGTAAAAAAAGAAGCTGCTAAAAAAGAGGAAGCTAAAAAAGTAGTAGCCGCAAAAGCAGCTTACTTTGCAGCAACAAAAGCTAAAGCAACTACAACACCATCAAACTTAAAATATGTAATTACTAAAAAAGGAACTGGCGTAAAAGGTGCAGAAGGTTCTACAATCTATTTCCATTATGCTGGGTATTTTGAAGACGGAACTCTTTTTGACAGCAGTATGGCCGAAGTTGCAAAAGCTTACGGAAAATACGATCCAAACAGAGATGCACAAGGAGGATATAAAGCTTTTCCTTTTACAGTTGGTAAAAAAGACGGTATGATTCCGGGATTTATTGAAGCTCTGGATATGATGACAGACGGAGAAAAAGCAATTTTCTTCCTGCCTTCTAATTTAGCTTATGGAGAAAAAGGTGCCGGGGGTGTAATTCCGCCAAATGCAACTTTGATTTTCGAAATCGAAACTTATCAAAATCAACCGGTAAAATAATCCTTTTACTTAAAATATATAAAAAGCCGTCAATTAAAAGTTGACGGCTTTTTTATTTCCTATTCTGCTAAATCATCAAAGTAAAACCAAATATGACACTTTAAGCAGGCACAATGATAACGTTTGCGTATATTTTCTATTAATTCCTAAATAAAATAGCTTACCTTTGCCGGCTTGAATTTTTTAAAACAAACAATCAAAATGTCAAAAAATAACGTATTAAAAGGAGTAATTTTAGTCGCTTTAGGAGCTACAACTTACGGAATGTTAGCTACTTTCGTAAAAATGGCTTATACAGAAGGATATACTACAGCAGAGGTAACAACATCTCAATTTGTACTTGGAATTATCGGCGTTTTGATTATTAATATCTTTCAAAAATTAAAAAATAAAGATAAAGTAGTAAAAGCTACTCCAAAAAATATTTTCAGTTTAATGCTTGCCGGAACATCGTTAGGAATGACGAGTTTGTTTTATTATCTGGCAGTAAAATTTATTCCGGTTTCTATTGGAATCGTTTTATTAATGCAGACTGTTTGGATGGGAGTTTTACTGGAAATGATTTTAGAAAAAAAATTACCTTCAAAGCAAAAAGTGATTGCAGTTTTTATAGTTCTTTTTGGAACTGTTTTAGCTACAAATATTCTTAAAAATGATATTGTGCTTGACTGGAGAGGAATCGTCTGGGGTGTTTTAGCTGCAGCTTCTTTTACAACAACAATGTTTACTGCCAATCGTGTAGCAACCGAAATTTCACCAGCACAAAGAAGCTTATTTATGCTTTTAGGAGGTTCTATCATTGTATTTACATTTGGATTTATTACTCAGGTTACACCTTTCAATCTGGCAATTTTCTTAAAATGGGGAATTATTTTGTCTTTGTTTGGAACTATAATTCCTCCAATACTTATGAATTTAGGTTTCCCGTTAACCGGAATTGGATTAGGAAGTATTGTTTCGGCTCTGGAACTGCCGGTCTCGGTTATGATGGCATTTGTTCTTTTGAACGAAAAAGTAATTCTTACGCAATGGATTGGAATTATTCTAATCATTCTTGCAATCATTATCATGAATATAAATTTCAAACGCAAAATTTAAGATTTTTTACGCCTTATTAAAAAAAACTGCCTTGTAATGTAATAAGTGTTAATTTTTCCATAATTTAGCCGTAAATAATTAACTATCATGAATTTACCCTGGCATTTATATTTAATGGCGATACTTTATATACTTGCCGGATTCAATCATTTTCGTAATCCCGGAATGTACATCAAAATCATTCCTCCTTTTTTTAAAAGCCCAAAATTAATAAATGCTGTAAGCGGTATTGCCGAAATTGTACTAGGCATCTTACTGATGTTTACCCTTACAACACAATATGCCGCATGGGGAATTATCGCGCTTTTAATCGCGATATTTCCTGCAAATCTTTATATGTTTCAGAATGAAAAAGCGAGTTTTAACTTGCCAAAATGGATTTTATTTGTACGTTTGCCCTTACAATTAGTTTTGATTATTTGGGCATTCCAATATACCCTTTAACAATCAAATCTATTAATCTAAAATTATTTTATCATGAAAAAATTATTTGCTGAGTTCTTCGGAACTTATTGGCTGGTTTTTGGAGGATGCGGAAGTGCAGTCTTTGCTGCCGGATATCCTACTCTGGGAATTGGGTTTGCTGGTGTTGCCTTGGCATTTGGTTTAACAGTTTTAACAATGGCTTATGCTGTTGGACACATCTCAGGCGGACATTTTAATCCAGCTGTTTCATTTGGTTTATGGGCTGGCGGACGATTTTCAGCCAAAGATCTTCTTCCCTATATTGCTGCCCAGTGTGTTGGTGCAATAGCAGCGGCAGGAACCTTATATACAATTGCATCTGGAAAAGCAGGGTTTGTTATTGATAATACTAAAGCCGGAGCTTTTGCTTCAAATGGTTTTGGTGCTTTTTCTCCTGATGGATATTCATTTCAGGCCGCTTTTATCGCAGAATTTGTATTGACTTTATTTTTCTTACTGGTAATTTTAGGCGCAACAGATAAGTTTGCAAACGGAAGATTTGCTGGTATAGCAATAGGTCTTGCCTTAACCTTAATTCACCTAATTAGTATCCCTATTACCAATACTTCTGTAAATCCTGCCAGATCATTATCTCAAGCCATATTTGTAGGCGGAACGCCTCTTACCCAAGTTTGGCTGTTTTGGGCAGCTCCAATTTTAGGCGCAATTACAGCCGGATTTATTTACAAATCATTATTACAAAATCATACACAAGATCATACAAACTAAAACAAAATTTGTTATATCATGAGTTTTTTATATTTCTTACTTATTGGAGCAATTTCAGGATGGCTGGCGGGCCAAATTTGGAAAGGTGCAGGTTTCGGACTAATTGGTAATATAATTGTTGGAATAATTGGCGGTATATTTGGAGGATGGCTGGCAGGCAAACTTGGTATTGGCGGCGGTGGGCTTTTATGGCAGATTTTAGTTGCTGTAGGAGGCGCCTGGATATTATTGTTTATTATCAGTTTGATAAAAAAAACATAAAAATACTTCACCAATTATAAAATTTTAAAGAGAAAATCAGATATATTTATATTAGGTTTTCTCTTTTTCTTTAGATAAAATCGAAAAGGAAAACTTCTTTCTAACTCAAATCTAATTGTTATGAACGAAATTATTTCTTACTTCAGCACTATTCCGTCTTCACACCGGAGCTTAATTTTAGTGGGCGGTATTACTATTTTTTGGTTAATTGAAAATACATTTCCGCTGTTTCAAATGCAATACAGAAAATGGCATCATGCCGGAATCAATATTTTCTTTACTATTACCACAATTATAGTAAATTTCATTCTGGCTTTTATTTTAATAAAAACGGCTGGCTGGACAACAGAAAATCATTTTGGAATTCTACAATGGCTTCCTCAAATGCCAATTTGGCTCTATACCATTATAGGTTTGCTTTTATTGGATTTAATAGGTGCTTATTTAGTACATTTAATCGAACATAAAGTAAAGTTTTTATGGCGTTTTCATCTTATACACCATACCGATACCTGGATTGACACCACAACAGCAAATCGGCATCATCCCGGCGAAAGCGTAATACGTTTCGCTTTTACTACACTTGGCGTTTTAATTGTAGGAAGCCCTATGTGGATGGTTTTTCTTTATCAGTCACTTTCTGTGGTTGCCTCACAATTCAATCATGCTAATATTTCCCTGCCACATAAATTAGATGTTTTTCTGAGCTATTTTATTGTTTCTCCTAATATGCACAAAGTACATCATCATTATGTTTTACCTTATACAGACAGTAATTATGGTAATATTTTTTCAGTTTGGGACAGGCTTTTCGGCACATTTACCACTTTACCAAAAGATCAGTTAATTTATGGCGTAGATACGCACATGAAGCGTGAAGAAAACAACGAATTAAAAAATTTACTTCAAATTCCGTTTCAAAAATCCAGATCTGTTAAAAACACTAAAAATCAATAAAAAAAATTATAGTCCATCGAAACAACTAATTATTTTTTTTATTAATATTGATATATAAAATGAAAATCAATCTATTAATCATTAACCCTCTATTTTGAATTAATTTTCACGAGATGAAAAAGAGTAACCGCAAAGAGTTGAATTGGGAACAAACGGAAAAACTTGTTTCGTTAGCCTTAGAAGAAAGAAATCCATTTGAAATTATAAAAAAAGAATTTGGATTGGCAGAAAAAGAAGTTCTTGAAATCATGAAAAAGAAAATGCCTCTTGAAAAATTTGAGATGTGGAAAAAGAAGGCTATTGCAAATAAACCTAAACCAAAACCAATTAAAATTGATGATTTTGACGAAGATTTGGACGGAAAATATTATATAAAAAATAAATTTGACTAAGATTAAAACTCCTGATTTCGGGAGTTTTTTTTATATTTTTAAATTTATTGTAACTTTTAAACAATTTTTAAGTCCAATACACATAACTAAACATAAACAAATGAAAAAAATACTTTACACATTAGCTCTTGCCGTAACGCTTTGGAGCTGTAAAACAGGTAGCACTGCTGGAAAAAGCAATGTGGTAGATGTTAATATTAATTTAACTGATGTAAAAGATGATAAGGTTTTAGTAACGGTAACACCACCAAAAATTAAAACAGATGAAATCGTTTACAGCATTCCAAAAACAGTCCCAGGAACGTATTCTACAGACAACTACGGAAAATATTCTGAAGATTTTAAAGCATTTGAT
The DNA here is from genome assembly GCF_028736135.1 of Flavobacterium sp. KACC 22758. Taxonomy (NCBI): domain Bacteria; kingdom Pseudomonadati; phylum Bacteroidota; class Flavobacteriia; order Flavobacteriales; family Flavobacteriaceae; genus Flavobacterium; species Flavobacterium sp. KACC 22758. The sequence goes on along the minus strand of NZ_CP117878.1, from coordinate 1,613,320 downwards.
GTTAAAGGAAATCCTTTAACTGTAAAAAGACTTGACGATAATTCATGGTCTATTTCAAATGCAAAAGCGCTGGCAAAAATTACCTATTTAGTTAATGATACTTTTGATACTGAAAAAGGAACCGGATTTGGTAATGATGATGTTTTCTCTCCAGCGGGAACAAATATCAATGCAGGTGTAAATTTCATGGTAAACACACATGGTTTTGTAGGTTATTTTAAAGATAATTTAGAAGTTCCTTACAAAGTTACCATTACACATCCTGAAACACTTTGGGGAGCAACTTCAATGACAGATGAAGATGCAAGCAAAACAAGCGATGTTTTTACAACACCTCGTTATGCGGTATTGGTAGAAAATCCAATTATGTATTCTAAACCAGATTATACAACGTTTAACGTTAACGGAATGGATATTTTAATTGCGGTTTATTCTCCAACTGGAAAATTTACTGCAGAAAGCATCACTCCGGAAATGAAAACAATGATGACGGCTCAGAAAAACTTTTTAGGAAAAGTAAATTCTACTAAAAAATACACCGTTTTACTGTACTTATCAAGCATGGCAAAAGACGATGCACATGGTTTTGGAGCTTTAGAACACCCAACAGCAACTACAGTAGTACTTCCTGAGACTATGCCAAAAGAAAAACTGGTAGAATCTATGAAAGATGTGGTTTCTCACGAATTCTTTCATATTGTAACTCCATTAACCATTCACTCAAAAGAAATTCAGTATTTTGATTATAACGCACCAAAAATGTCAGAACATTTATGGATGTATGAAGGTGTAACAGAATATTTTGCCAACCTTTTCCAAATTAATCAGGGATTAATTGATGAAGCTGAGTTCTACTCTCGTATTGCTGATAAAATTGAGCAGGCAAAAACTTTAGACGATACTATGTCATTTACTGTAATGAGTAAAAATGTATTAGAGCAGCCGTATAAAGATCAATACTTAAATGTATATCAAAAAGGTGCTTTAATAGGTATGTGTATTGATATTATCATTAGAGAAAAAAGCAATGGAGAAAGAGGAATTCTTGATTTAATGCACAAACTTTCTGAAGAATATGGCGTTAACAAACCATTTAATGATGATGAGCTTTTTGCTAAAATAACGTCTTTAACTTATCCTGAAGTGGGCGAATTCCTAAACAAATATGTAGCAGGAACTACACCAATTCCTTACGATTTTTATCTGGCTAAAGCAGGAGTAACAAAATCAAAAGAAAAAAAGGCAGGTCCAATTTTCTTAAAAGGTCAAACTCCATACATCACAATTGATAAACAAACAAAAGAAATTGCTGTTCGTTCTGATATTGAACCAAGTGCATTCTTTAAAAATCTTAACTTAAAAGGAGGCGATAAAATTTTAGCAGTAAACAATAAAGCATATTCTTTAGAAAACATTTATGATCTTATTACTGAAAGTGAAAACTGGAAAGAAAATGATCCTATTACTTTAAAAGTAAAACGCGGCGGTAAAGAAGAAACCATAAAAGGAACCGTTAAACTTCCGTTTGAAGAAACTGAAACTTTTAAAGCAACTGATGCTTCAAAAGACAAAATTAAAAATGCATGGTTAAAAGGATAATCTTTTTTAACCCATAAAAAAACCGACAAGTGATTGTCGGTTTTTTTTATGCTGGAACTTTGTTAAGGTTGTCAGGCTGAGCGAAGTCGAAGCCTTCGCAAGTTAAATCGCATTGGGTTGGGCTTCGACTTGGCTCAGCCTGACAAAAAATAGTTTATTTCTTCACAGGGAATTTCCAGTCAAATTCATCTTTATTGTTGATGATTGCTCCTATTTCAAATTTTACAACCTCATCAAATTCTGTTTGAAGAATAAACCAGTTGTCTTCATTGAAATAGTTTTCGAAAGTATCAAAAGTTTCCTGATTGTATTTTGTGATTCCTTTTGCAGCAAAATCTTTTTTAACATCGGCAATTTTTCTTCCAATTAATTTAAATCCGAAAACTTCCAGATCATTGCTCGAAGCCACAAGATAGCCTAATTTCAAATCTTCTTCTTCATAAAATGTCAATCTGATTTTATGTGCATTGTATACAAAAATCACATTGTCATCTTCATCTTTATAGTTTTTATCAGGTTTTCCTAAAACAGCTGTAACATCGTTCTGCTTCATTCCGAAAAGCAGTTTATCAATTCCTGATTTTAAATTTATTTTCATATTTGATTATCTTTATTGAAGTGCAAATTTCGGGAAGTTTTTTTGTTGTTCCGCCGCGAATTGCACAAATTTTCTCAAATTTTACTATTGCACTGTCTGACTGAACCTGACAAACTTAGACCTGACAGGTTTTTAAAACCTGTCAGGTCTAGAACGAAGTTAATTTGAGTATTGTTTCTTATTGGGTTTTGAACTCATATAAAACGTAATTTTCCCGCCATTCATAACATCGGCATGTTTTAAAAATGGTTTTTCCAATTGTTTTCCGTTCAGCAGAACTTTACTCAAAAATACATTTTTATCAGATTGATTTACAGTTTCCACTTCAAAAGTTTTTCCGTTTTCTAAATTCATAACGGCATTTTTCAGCAACGGACTTCCCAGTGCATATTCATCAGAACCTGGAGCAACTGGATAAAATCCTAAACTGCTAAAAATATACCAAGCACTCATTTGTCCGAAATCGTCATTTCCGCCTAAACCGTCAGCGCCATTTCGATACATTTTTTTCAAAATCATTCTTATTTTATCTTGCGCTTTCCAAGGCGAATCTGTCCAGTTGTATAAATAAACAACATGATGCGAAGGTTCGTTTCCATGAACATAATTTCCAATAATTCCTTCTCTTGTAATATCTTCTGTATTTTCGAAATACTTATCTGGTAAATGCATATTGAAAAGTGAATCTAAACGAATTTTAAATTTCTCATTTCCTCCCATCATTTTAATCATATCAGCCGGATCCTGCGGTACATACAAACTGTAATTCCATGAGTTTCCTTCAATAAATCCCTGTCCGTGTGTATCAAGCGGATCAAATTCTTTTTTAAAAGTCCCGTCATTTAATTTAGGACGCATAAATCCGGTTTTCTCATCGTAAACGTTTTTATAATTTTTAGATCTTTCGATAAATTCGTTATAAACGTCTGTTTTGCCCAATTTCTTTGCTGCCTGTGCAATTGCCCAGTCGTCATAAGCATATTCTAAGGTTTTAGAAACAGATGAACCATTTTTATCTTCAGGAACATATCCTTTTTTCATATAATATTCTAATCCGTCATAATAAGGTACTTTTGCAGTATTAACACAAGCCTGAAGTGCTTTTTCGGCATCAAAACTAACATTACCTTTTACGATTGCATCTGCCACAACCGAAACCGAATGATACCCAATCATACACCAGTTTTCGTTAGCATAATGTGACCAAATTGGCAGCATTTTATGTACGCTTTGATCAGAATGTGCCAGCATTGAACTTACCATATCGGCATTTCGTTTAGGCTGTACAATATTGAAAAATGGATGTAATGCTCTATAAGTATCCCAAAGTGAATAACTGGTATAATTGGTAAAGCTTTCAGCTTTATGAACATTCATATCCAAACCTTTATAATTTCGGTCTAAATCCATGTATTCTGTCGGACCGAGAAAAGCATGATACATTGCGGTATAAAAGTTTACCAAATCTTCTTTTTGAATGGTTTCAACCTGAATTTTATTCAATTCTTTGTTCCATACTTCCTGACTTTGTTTTTTAACTTGTTCAAAATCCCAGTTTGGAGTTTCTTTTTTCATGTTTTCTAAAGCTCCTGCAGAACTTACAGGCGATAAAGCCATTTTAATTTTAATTTTTTCACCTTCATTGGTATCAAAATCAAAAAACAGTTTCAGGTTTTGTCCTGCCATTTCAGGGAAATTTTTTGTTTGATCAAATCTTCCCCAAAAACCTCTGTAAACGCTTTTTTCCTGCGCGGCCTGTCCGTAGCTTTTTATTGGTTTGCTAAATGCCATAGCAAAATAAACCGTTCTGGTTCTTGCCCAGCCGTTTGTTTGGCGATAGCCTGTAATCAGAGTATCGTTTTCTACACGCACAAAAGTCCAAACATTCTTTTTATCGTAGTTGTAAATTCCTGAAGTTAAATCTAAAATGATATGTGCTTCATTAGATTTTGGAAAAGTATATTGATGCATTCCAACTCTGGTTGTGGCAGTAAGTTCTGCTTTAATATTATGATCTTCCAGAAGAACGCTGTAATAAGCCGGTTCTGCTTTTTCTGTAGAATGAGAAAATGCTGATCTATAACCAGACAACGGTTTTGATGCCACACCCGGATTCAATTGCAGTTTTCCTGTGGTTGGCATAATTAGAAAATCTCCTAAATCGGAATGTCCAGTTCCGCTAAAATGAGTGTGGCTGAATCCAACAATAGTTTTATCTTCATATTGATATCCGGCGCAGTATTTATAAACTTCCCCGTTGTATTTTCCGTTTAAACTGTAAGCAATGGTATCGGTTTCCGGACTTAACTGCACACTGCCAAACGGAACTGTTGCACCAGGATAAGTATGTCCCATTTTTGCCGTTCCAATCATTGGATCAACATATTGAATTAAATTTTTATTTTCTGTCTTTTTTTGCGCGTTACAGTTTACTGAAAAGGAAAATAGTAAAACTCCAATTATAAAACGAAAATTAGATTGCAGCAGAATATTCATGTGGTTTTATTAAGTTTTTTAAGTCTAGAAAATTACAATAAAATTAGTCCTTTTAAAAATTTAAATTTTAAACTAATTTACATTTGAATATCTTTGATTGTTCTAATAAATGCCCAAATGAAAAAAATAACGCTGTTTTTGTTTCTCTTATACTCTGTATTTACTTTTTCTCAAAAAACTGAAAGTTATAAACTGTCAAAAGAGCAAATCACTCAAAGAGAACTTAATGAGATTGCCGATTTTCCTATTTATCGAGCTTTTGAATACAGCGATAAAGGCGGCGTTACGAATTTGATTTTAACCGAAAATCAAAAAAATATTTCGAAAAAAGATACTTTGAATACTAAAATTCAGGCGATTTGTGTCATGAATGATCATGGTGGTTTTTTAGAAAAATGGAGAATAAATGATCTGCTTGAAGATTATGAACCTAAAGAAACTAATATCTGGTTTTGGACAAAATACTGCAGCACTAAAGATATTGACGGCGATGGTTATATTGATCCGGTAATTGTTTACGGAACAAAAACGGAATATGGAGAAATTAGGAGAGTAAAAATTATTACAATTTACAATAACAAAAAATATGTTATTCGTGCTGTAGAATGTGATTTGGACTATTGCAGAAGTTTTAAAAAAGATGCAAATTGGAGCTCTTTACCGCAAAAGATTAAATTAAATATCGATCAATTACTGATCAAATTAAGAAAAGAACAAAATTTGTTATTGAAAGACGGATAAGAATTAATTGTTAATTGTTAATTGTTAATGGTTAATGGTTATTGTTAATGGTTATGGTTAATGGTTAATGGTTAATTGTTAATGGTGAATTATGAATTCCAATTGAAGAATTCCGTAGGAATAGTAAATATTGCAGCAACTCCCGATAGCTATCGGGATTAATCCGTTCAAAAAAATCGATGTTTCACATTACGGAGTTCCGTAGGAACGGTTCATATTGTAGCCTTGTAAAATGGGTCGAACCTATGGTTCTGTTAAAGCTTATTTTTTAAATTTTCTTTTACTTCGTTGAACCATTCGTTCTTTAGAATGCTTAAAACAATAGAATCACGACGGACATCGCCGTTTGCGGTTGGCATGTGGCTTCTTAAAACGCCTTCTACTTTACAGCCAATGCTTTTCATTGCGGCAATGCTTCGTTCGTTATTATTATCGGCGCGGAATTCTACTCGTTCCATTCCAAGGGTTTCGAAAGCAAATTGTAGTAATAGATATTTGCAGTGTTTGTTTAGTCCGGTTCCTCTAAACGCAGATCCGTACCAGGTATATCCTAACTGTAAAGTTTTGAATTCAAGGTTGATATCGTAAAATCGTGTTGAACCAGCGTATTTTTGGGATTTTTTATCGAAAACTATAAACGGAAATTCTTTTTGGTTTTCTCTTGCCTTAACTGCCAATTGAATATAATGGATCAAATTTTCTTTTCCGTCAGCACCCACTAAGGAATATTTCCAGGTTTCTGGTTCGTTGATCGAAATTTCTAAAAGATTTTCAACATCTGATTCCTGAATTGGACGTAATAAAACAAAATCGTCTTCTAAAATTACGTTATCTGAAAAACTGAAATTTGATTTTGACATGGCTTATATTTTTTGAAAATCTTTAAGAAAACTTATTCACTCATTTCATCATAACGTTCCGGAACCTGCGGATCGTAAAGCGGACATTTAAATTCTTCCATGATATCTACTAATTTATTCATGGTTTTACCTTCTGTTCCGTAGCAGTCAATTTTTATACTCTGCGGTGTTGTAATAACTTGAAATGCGCCTTTTCCTTTTGGATTTTTCCAGCTGTTATCGTCAACTCTTTCCCAATCTGAAAAGACAGAATTAATTCTGTTTACGATTACTTCAATTTGAAGTACTGCAAGACCTTCAACTTCTTGTTTTTCTACAAGCGCTTCATAAACTTCCTGATTGTTCAGGTAAATTTCGTCCAGATATTTCCAGAAAAGTAATTCGTACATAATATAATGTGTTAAAAAAACATAGAGATGCACAATTATGCATCTCTAAATTTAATAATTATTTTAAAAGTTTCAAAGTCTTTGCAACTCTAAACCTTTGAACCTTTGAACCTTTGTAACTTTAAAAATTAATATTCGAATGTTCCGTATTCGCTGGTAATCGTTAGTTTTTTAGAATCTGAAGCTTCTACTCTACCTACTATTTGTGCATCAACATTGAATGATTTTGAAATTTCGATAATATCCTGTGCGATATTTTCCGGAACGTAAAGCTCCATTCTGTGACCGCAGTTAAAAACCTGATACATTTCTTTCCAATCTGTTTTTGATTGTTCCTGAATTAACTTGAACAATGGCGGCACCGGAAATAAATTGTCTTTTATAACGTGTAAGTCTTTTACGAAATGTAAAATTTTAGTCTGCGCACCACCGCTGCAATGCACCATTCCATGAATCTCACTTGGTGTGTATTTGTCTAAAATTTTCTTGATAATTGGTGCGTAAGTTCTTGTTGGTGAAAGTACCAGCTGACCTGCGTTTATTGGACTGTTTTCAACTTCATCTGTCAAGTTTACTTGTCCTGAATAAATTAATTCTTCCGGAACAGCAGCATCGTAACTTTCAGGGTATTTTTTTGCTAAATATTTGCCAAAAACATCATGACGGGCAGAAGTTAATCCGTTACTACCCATTCCTCCGTTATATCCTTTTTCATAAGAAGCCTGACCAAAAGAAGCCAAACCAACAATTACATCTCCAGCCTGAATATTAGCATTGTCTACAACATCTGCACGTTTCATACGAGCGGTAACAGTTGAATCTACAATAATGGTACGAACAACATCTCCAACGTCAGCAGTTTCTCCTCCTGTTGAATGAATCGTTACACCAAATGATTTTAATTCGTTTATTAATTCCTCTGTTCCGTTAATTATTGCTGAGATAACTTCAGCAGGAATTAAGTTTTTATTTCTTCCAATAGTTGAAGAAAGCAAGATATTATCTGTTGCGCCAACACATAATAAATCGTCAATATTCATGATTAAGGCATCCTGAGCAATTCCTTTCCAAACCGAAAGATCTCCGGTTTCTTTCCAGTACATATAAGCTAAAGATGATTTTGTACCCGCTCCGTCAGCATGCATAATTAAGCAGTGCTCATTGTCCTGAGTTAAATAATCTGGAACAATTTTACAGAATGCCTGCGGAAATAAACCTTTGTCAATATTTTTTATAGCGTTATGTACGTCTTCTTTTGATGCCGAAACACCTCTTTGTGCATATCTTTTGCTAGAATCTGAACTCATGAAAATTAGTTTGTGTTGATGTGCTGCAAAGATAATCCCTTTTTTTAAATTCTTCGATTGATTCGTCTGTATGATTCATAAAAAAATCGGCAGATTTTGAATACTGCCGATTTTCTCCGATTAAATTATGTTGGTTATTATGGAATTTTCTCTTTATTCCCAGTCTGGCATTGAAGTTCCGGAGAATAATACAACTCTGGAATTTGCAACTCCTATACTGGTTTTTAGAATATTTTTTGCCGAAATACCATCATTTGATGTATTGGTAAAAATTAATTCTGATTCGTTTGGAGCATATCGTACATCGAGATCGTTGGTCCCCGAAATTTTCTCGGTTACAATTTGATAAGACGATGATGTTACAAAACTATATTCAAAAATTCTGGTATCCAGCTGGCGGTAAGTCGAATTTTCAAAACCGGTTACATCTCTGGTGTAAATTAATTTTAATCCGGTAACAGAGAAATTTAAACCGCCAACTGCGCCTGGTTGTCCGGAAAGTATTGAAGCTGTTATCGTACCCGAAGTATCAATAACATACACCTCTGCATTATAACCATTGGCATCATTTACTTTTAATGCAATTTTAGTTCCGTCGGCACTCCAGTCGCATTCTGATATAAATTTGCCGTTTGGAGTTTGGAATATTTTGGTTAAACCACTTCCATCACTGTTAATTCTGTACAGTTTATCAAAACTCGGATAAATAAATTCACTTCCCGAAGCATTCCACGAATAACCTATATAATCTGAGTTGAAACCTGCAATTGGCACTGAACTGGTTACTTTTTTTATTCCTGTTCCATCAAAATTCATCGTGTAAATATCATTTTGCGAACCGTTTGTGGCAATAAAAGCGATTTTTTGCGCCTGATTATTTCTCCTCGGACGCCAGGAATTTTTATCAGTACTGGTTAACTGGTATTGTTTTCCGGTGTCATCTGCGGCAAAAATTACATTGTTATCACTTATCTTTTTTACAAACAAATAACGTGTTGTTGGAAATTGTAAAGTTGTAAAAGCGCTGATAGTACTTAAAACAGGTGTATTTATACCGTCATTAACCTCAACCTGCCAGTAATATTTTGTTCCGAATAAAAGATCTGTTAAGGTTAGTTTTTTCTCTTTTATATTTTCAAAAATTTTTACATCGCTGTTACTGTCATTTCTAAGCGTTACTTTAAAGGTCAGCACATCATTATTAGGATCTGTCGCAGTCCAGGTTAAATCCAGCGAAACAGCTTGTGCTGTACTGTTATCAATTGGACTGACTAATACCGGAACTGTTGGCGGTTTATTATTTGCCGTCGATTTACTGAGTTCAAAAACAATTTCAGATGTATTATTTGCTGTAATAGTTACGGCTTCAAATTTTGCAACATATCCGTCTTTTTGAGCCTGAAAAGAATATTCGCCCACTTTTACATTTGAAACTGTAAATTTTCCGCTTTCATCTGTAAATACGGTACTTGATGTTGGGCTGGATAATATTTTTACGTTTTCCATCGGCTCAAAAGTATCTGCCGAAACTACTTTTCCGGTAACGGTTCCAAACTCCGACTCTCCTATTTTTTCTTCACTGCACGAAACCAAAAACAATAAAAAAAGTACACTTGCTATTTTGTATAAATACTTCATTATTCCTTTTTTTTAAATTTAAATTTCATTTTATATTTCAGATTTGATCTCCTTACTTGTTCTTCTTTTTACCAAAATAATAAGTAAGTCCAAAACCAAACTTGTAATAATAATCGTCTCTGGTTCCGGCTTTTATATAATCGACATTATCACTAAAGTTGATGTTTTGTTCAGCAAATAATTTTAGTCCAATTTGGTCTGAAACCAAATATTCGAGTCCTGCTCCATACTGCAGTTTTCCGTATGTGTTTTCAAATTTCCGATTCATCGCAAGTCCGCCTCCTCCATATAAATACGGTGTTAATCGGTCTTTTGGAAGTAAAATCCATTCCAGATTAAGATCGTATGTTATATATCCTACATCGAGCAAATTTTTGTTGGCCAGATTTACAACATTTGTAGAAGCACTTATATTAAAGGAAGGTGTTAAAAAGAATTTTAGTGCACCGCGTCCAAAAGGCCTTAAAAGCGGATCACGATAATCTCCGTCCATTAAAGCAGCTCCTCCTGAAACTTCTATAGCATATTTGCCTCTTCTGTTTTCTAAAACTCTTCCATAAAGTCCTGTTACATCGGCAGTTTTATTTTCTTCATTATAAGCTTTTATCAAATTATCGACCTGCCATTTTGGTGCATCTGCTTCCCAAATATTATTCTGAAGTCCTTCTAAGACTAAAGATTCTACAGCTTTTTCTATGGCTTCGGTAACCGCCATGTGTACGGGCTCATTTGTTGTATAACCTGTTTCAACTTCTAAAAGTCTTTTAAAATTTACATATCGAAACAAACTTTCATCAATTGCCTGCGATAAAATGGTTTTCGAGATATAAACCGATTTTAAAATTTTTCCGTTTGATGTTGAAATCATCCTTAAATAAATGGTAACACGATCCTGACGGTATTTTACAGATGCTCCGGCACCAAAATATCTAGCGCCAAAACCTCCGGTAATAATATTAGAATCGTATGAAACGATACCTCCTTCGAGCAAAACTCCGGCATATAATAATGGGGTTAACTGTGGTTCGTTTGGATTGGCATTTTTTACATATTCCTGTCTTGTGGCACGAATAAGGTTTCGTTCCTGAAGCAGGTTTCCAATGTTTTCGCGTTCAATTGGGATAAACCATTTTGAATCTTCTAAAGCTTTTATTAAAATTGAAGTTGCTCCCTGGGTTACGGCTGTACTAAAACTGCTTCCGTTTTCCTGTGGTTTATATTGTCCTGTTTGGTCACGGAATTTATAAACCCCAACTACAACCTGCTCTTTTGGTTTTGGCAGGTCTTTTAATAAAGATGTCGCAGGAGTGCTTTCTCCCAAAATTGCTTTTTGTACTCCCGTCGGCTGATTGTAATAAGCACCGCAGCCCGCAAAAAGAAATGCGATCAGAATAAATAAGTAGTAATGTAATCTCATGTTATTGATTTGGGATGATTACCTGAGTTTGTTCGCCGGTATTGGTATCTAAAATATTAAGTGTGAGTCCATCTGCTGATGGATAAACGTCGACAGAATAACTTCCGAAGGTATAAGAACCTTCTTTAATACCGTCAGTGCCAAATTGCTGTTTATAAAGCGTACTCGAAATCTGACTTAGGAGCTGCGAATTTAAATTGGCTTTAAACCGTTCTAAATCTGTTTGTTCTTTTGTTTCGGCTGTTTTATCCTTTTGCTTATTTTGAGCCTCGGCACTGCTCAAAAGCCATTGATAATTAAAAGTGTCTCCGCCAAATGCAGGATTTACAGGTTTATAAACTAAGGCCTGCGCATTTATAAATGGAGAAATAAGCAGGAATACTGCGAGGATGGTTATAAATTTCATGTCGTTAATAATAAAATTAATACTGAGTGAAATATTTGCGCTCTTTTTCTTTTTCTTTCAAATAAGTGAAGGTTGCATTTACAGATTCTTCTGCAACAGCGTCTAAGAATTCGTCGTCTGGTCTGGCCAGAAACTCGTATATAACTTCGTTGTCTATAGAAACGGTTATAGCGGTGTTTCTCGCAAAACTATATTCTTCACCTATTGTGACTATTTTATCAGCGTTGATTCCAATATCATTGTACTTGTAATAATACCTGTCATAAAAATCTTTTCCCATTTTGGTTTTGGTATCATCTGTAATAATTCCCCGTAAAACAAATCCGTCAGCAGGAAGAATTATTGGATCTTCTTTTTTTTTTCTTCACCCAAAACCACGCGGTCTTTCGCAATTATCTGCTTGTTTTCGTCATAAAACAAAAGCAGTACAATTACTTCATCATCTTCAAGAAGATTGATTTGAGAGGTTGACAGTTTTTGTATTTCATTTGGCTGCAGGGTAAATATTCCAACCTGGTCATTATTTGACTGATTATTACTTTTATTATTATTTTTTATAACAGACAACCTGTATGCCGCACTTCTCATAACATCGGTGAGATTCTCGGCTGTACCAGTAATTTTTACATTTCCTTCAATATTTTCTACTTCAATTTTAGCTTTTATTTTATCCTGCGGCACTTGTCCGAAGAAAGTCATAGTAGTATAAAAAAGGATTAAGGTTATAGTATGTCTGTTTAAAAAACGCATGTTTCAATTTATTTATTAATAAGAATTATTGAAGCTCCATTTCCTGTTTGTGTAATTTTCATGTTTTTTGAAAGGGAATTGGTTCCAATATTTTGAATGTTTTGATTATCGCCTTTTTGAATCATTTCCATATTTACATTATAATTTGTGTTTAATGTAAAATCAGAAATTGTATTATTGTTTCCTTTTTGAACCACATTTTGTGTAATCGTTTTGGCTTTTTTATCCAAAAGCAATTCGTTTACATTCCCTTTTTGGTCAACAGAAACTTTGGTTTCATTTGATTGTAAATTGGCTTTTACTTTGTTTAAATCTCCAATCTGCTGAATTTGAACCCCAGGCTGGATTTTTGAATTTAGCTCATTTTGTTCCTTTTTATCTAAAACCGAAACTACGCTCATTGCGGTTTCTTTTGAATTAAAAAGTGAGGAACTGTAATGGCTGAATTGTGAATTGTCTTCTTTATTATTCTGGCCGTAAAAGGCAGGACAATAAAGAATTAATAATAGTATAGAGAGAATGAAAGTTTTCATCTTGATACATTTAAAATTAAAAAATGTGATAGTCGTTCTACGACTATCACATTTACATTTTAACCCTTAGTTGCTTTGAGTAACAGTGATCACGTTCATGTTTCCTTTAGAGAAAGCAATACTGCTGTGTGCTGCACCAGTTTGAGTTACAGTTGCTGTATTTTTGTTTCCAATCTGTAATGTGTTTTCAGTTAACTTAGTACCGTTTTGTACAGATGTAGCTTGGTTTTCATCACCATATTGATAGTGGTTTGAAACATTTTTGTTTGCTGCAGTAGTACCGCTAGGAGAAGTTTGTGTCTGCCATGATTTATTAGAAACACCACCTTGACTGGCATAAGCTACGTTATTATCTCCTTTTTGAGTTTGAGTAGCCTCATTTTTGCTGTGAGGACCAACCGGAACAGCTACACCATTAACATGTCCAATTTGAGCAGCTGTAAAAGGAGCTCCCGTTGGTTTTTCGTTACCAGTAGTACCTTGATCTACAGTTGCAGTGTTGTTGTTACCAGTTTGTGTCTGCCAGGCTTTGTCAAATCCACCAGTTGAGCTTGGTGCATTAACAATTTGATCTTGCCAGATTGTAGCAGAGTTGCTGTTTCCTTTTTGAGTTTGATAAGCTTGGTTGTCATGGTTGCTTTGAGAAATAAATGCTCCATTGCTGTTACCGTCTTGTTTTACATCAGCTTTATTGCTTACTGCATTGTAAGTTGCCGGTTGAATTCCCTGATAAACTTCTGATTTGTTTGAATCTCCTAACTGGTCAATTTTAGAATCATTTGTTTGTCCGTTTTGATTCACAATACCGGTGTCAGAATTTCCGATCTGGTTCACTGATGAAGTGTTACCTTGAGCGATTGCCGCTACTCCCACAAACAGCATCGCTGAGATGCTTAAAATTACTTTTTTCATAATAAATATATTTAATTGGTTATTAATACAACTTATTATGCAGGTTTTGATTTGGGGGAAAGTCTGGGGGCTTTACATCTTCATTTGAAAACAAAAATTGAATCTTTATTTCCTTTTCTCTTGACCAAAATTAGAAAACTTATTGATAAACAATTCATGTAGAATTAGCTATTTTCCAATTACTTAACTTCTTTTCGATGAAATGTAAAACTATCTCGATGAACTACTAAAACGATGAAAAATTTAAGTAGGAAATTACTTTATTATTACAATTTATTTACATTTAAGGGTTAACATTTATTAAAATGAGTATCAATTAGACCAATTTTTCATTTTATCATAAAAAAAACCTGTCTTTATCGAGACAGGTTTTTAACATTTCTAAGTACATAAACTTATTTCGTGAACAGTAATTCTCTATATTTTGTTAGTGTCCAGCTTTCGTCATCAACTAATAATTCTAATTTATCGCAGTGATTACGAATTTCATCAAAATAAGGTTTTACTTTATTGCAATATGCTTCGGCCATTTTTTGAGCATCAGTCAATTGGTTTGCTTTTTTTCTTTCATTAGTCATTGCCAATACTTTAGAATTGATTCCTTCAATATGACCTGAAATTTCTTTTATTAAAGTAATCTGCTCTTTTGCAATGGTTTCAAATTCTTTTCCAAAGATTTCTTTTAAACCTTTTACATTTTCAATTAAAGTATTCTGATAACGAATTGCTGTTGGAATTACATGATTTCTGGCAATATCTCCTAGAACTCTTCCTTCAATCTGGATTTTCTTTGTGTATTCTTCCAATTCAATTTCGTAGCGGGCTTCGGCTTCAACGTGGTTAAAAATTCCAAGTTCAGCAAATAACTCCAAAGCTTGTTTTGAAACTTTAGCCTTAATAGCTTCCGGAGTAGTTTTAAAGTTGCTTAAACCTCTTTTTGCTGCTTCTTTTTCCCAAGCTTCGCTGTAACCGTCTCCTTCAAAAAGGATTTTTTTAGATTGTTTGATGTATTCTCTTAAAACATTAAAAATAGCATCGTCCTTTTTCATGTCTTTCGACTCGATTAGGTTCTCTACTTCATTTTTAAAGTCTATTAATTGTTTTGCTACAATCGCATTTAAAGTGGTCATTGCGTTTGAACAGTTTGAATTTGAACCTACAGCTCTAAACTCAAATTTATTTCCTGTAAAAGCAAAAGGCGAAGTTCTGTTACGATCTGTATTGTCTAATAATACGTCTGGAATTTTCCCAACAACGTTTAATTTAAGATCTGTTTTTTCTTCTGGAGAAAGTTTTCCTGTTGTTACACTTTCTAATTCAGATAAAACCTTAGTCAATTGAGCTCCAATAAACACAGACATAATTGCCGGCGGTGCTTCGTTTGCTCCTAACCTGTGGTCGTTGCTTGCCGTTGCGATAGAAGCTCTTAATAAAGTTTCGTTGTCGTTTACGGCTTTTATAGTATTTATAAAGAAAGTCAAAAACTGTAAATTGCTCATTGGCGTTTTGCTCGGACTCAATAAATTAACTCCTGTATCTGTTGCCAATGACCAGTTATTGTGTTTTCCAGAACCGTTTACTCCTTTAAATGGTTTTTCGTGAAATAATACTTTAAAATCGTGACGTTCTGCTACTCTCTGCATTACATCCATTAATAAAGAGTTATGATCTACAGCAAGATTGGTTTCTTCAAAAATTGGTGCTAACTCAAACTGATTTGGCGCAACCTCATTATGACGCGTTTTTACCGGAATTCCCAATAACATACATTCCTGCTCTAAATCTCTCATATAAGTAAGCGCGCGGGTTGGGATAGATCCAAAATAGTGATCGTCTAACTGCTGTCCTTTTGCAGAAGTATGACCTAATAAAGTTCTTCCTGTCATCATTAAGTCAGGGCGAGAATTTGCCAAAGCTTTGTCAATCAAGAAATATTCCTGCTCCCATCCTAAAGTTGCCGTTACTTTTTTTACGTTTTTGTCAAAATATTTACAAACTTCTGTAGCAGCTTCGTCAATTGCAGATAATGCTCTTAATAAAGGTATTTTATTATCTAAAGCTTCACCTGTATAAGCAATGAATACAGTTGGAATACATAAAGTTGTACCATATATAAAAGCAGGCGAAGTTGGATCCCAGGCTGTATAACCTCTTGCTTCAAATGTATTTCTAATTCCACCATTTGGGAAACTAGATGCATCTGGTTCCTGCTGTACTAATTGTGCACCGCCAAATTTTTCTACAGACTCATTGCCGTCATAAGACGTTTCAAAAAAAGCATCATGTTTTTCTGCTGTTGTTCCTGTAAGCGGCTGAAACCAGTGTGTATAATGTGTAACACCTTTTGATAATGCCCATTCTTTCATTCCCATGGCGATATAATCTGCCAGTTTTCGTTCTATCTTCGTTCCATGTTGAATGGCATCTCTTACTCCTTTTAAAGCATCAGAAGTTAAATACTGCTTCATTGCTTTTTCATTAAACACATTTGAACCAAAAAGATTAGATTTTCTATCAATTTCTTCAAAATGCACCGGCTTTCTGGTAGAAGCTTCTTTTAGCGCTTGGAAACGTAATGTTGACATGTCTATAATTTTAAAAATTCGTAATAATTTTCATTGAAAAATGATCGACAAATATAAACAATAAATAACCCTGTTTTAAACTTAAATTCGAGATTTTTATACGAGGATTTTTCAACAGATGAAGCTTTTTTTAAAGAATAATAAAGATGATGTAAAGAAATATAACAAAAAACCTCAATATTATTCATTAAATAAACATTTTTTCATAATTTCTTAACCCTAAAATTCAAAAACAACACCATATTTTTACGAATTTATTTTTTTATAGTGTTAAAAATTACTTTTTTTAAAATATACCCCTATCAAAATTGCGCTTCTCAAAAAAATAGTACTTCGTAAAACAAAATAGCCCCCTAATTTTTAGGACTAAAAAAATAAATCTATATTTGACCCAGCGAAAAAACAAAAAAAATAAATTTATATTATTATGGCTAAAATTAAGTTAGAGTACATTTGGTTAGACGGATATGAACCAACTCAAAATCTTAGAAGTAAAACTAAAGTTGAAGAGCACGAAAATTTCAAAGGAACATTAGAAGAACTTGGAAATTGGTCATTTGACGGTTCGTCAACAAAACAAGCTGAAGGTGGATCTTCTGACTGTTTATTAGTTCCAGTTGCAATCTATCCAGATCCAACTCGTATTAACGGATGGTTAGTAATGTCTGAAGTTATGTATGCTGATGGAACTCCGCACCCATCTAACGGAAGAGCCACAATTGATGATGATAATGATGATTTTTGGTTTGGTTTCGAACAAGAGTATTTCATCATGGATACTAAAACACAGCTTCCACTTGGTTTCCCAGTTGGAGGATACCCTGCTCCACAAGGGATGTACTACTGTTCAGTAGGTGGAAAAAACACTCACGGTAGAAAATTAGTTGAAGAACACGCTGATTTATGTATCGCTGCAGGAATCAACTTTGAAGGAATCAACCAAGAGGTTGCCTGCGGACAATGGGAATTCCAATTATTCGCTAAAGGAGCTAAAAAAGCAGGAGACGAAATCTGGGTTGCTCGTTACTTATTAGACCGTTTAACTGAGAAATATGGTTACTATATTGAATATCACCCAAAACCTCTCGGAGATACAGACTGGAATGGTTCTGGAATGCACGCTAACTTCTCTAACGAAGTATTAAGAACATGTGGAGACCAAGCTACTTACGAAAGAATTTGTGAAGCTTTCCGTCCTGTTACTGCTGAGCACATCGCAGTTTACGGAGCTTACAATGACCAACGTTTAACTGGTAAACACGAAACTGCTTCTATCCACGATTTCTCTTATGGAGTTTCAGACAGAGGATGTTCTATCAGAATTCCTTTAATGACTGTTCAAAAAGGATGGAAAGGATGGTTGGAAGACAGAAGACCAGCTTCAAACGGAGACCCTTACAAAATTGCTGCAAGAATTATCAAAACTGTTAAATCAGCTCTATAATTCAAAGCTTACAATATATTCTAAAAATGCCGGCATTACTGCTGGCATTTTTTATGCATTAAACTCTGCGGGTTTTAAAAACATTTTGAATTTTACATACACAAAAACCTCATAACTCTATAATAATTAACATTTTACAAATAACAAATATTCCTTAATTTTAGGACTAAATTTAATTTTTAAGTTAAACATCAAAACTTATCTTTGTAAATCATTTAAAAAAATCAACATGATAGTCTGGACTCTCTTTTTGCTAGCCGTAGTTTTTATTCTTGCTTTAGATTTAGGTGTATTTAACAAAACACCGCATATTATAAGCACCAAAGAAGCCAGCAAATGGACCTTAATTTGGGTTACTTTATCCTTTCTTTTTTCAGGAGTAATTTATTGGCTTTACACCACAGATTATATTGAAAATCCTGACGCTTTAAAACCTGCAGTAGCTTCAATGAAGTTTATTACCGGTTATTTAATCGAGTTATCCTTAAGTGTCGATAACATTTTTGTAATTGCCATTATTTTTGCATCGTTTAAAATTCCGCAAAAGTACCAGCACCGTGTTTTATTCTGGGGAATTCTGGGCGCAATTGTATTCCGCGGATTAATGATTTTCTTCGGAGTAATGCTTATTAATAAGTTTGCGTGGACTACTTATATCTTTGGAATCTTCTTAATATTTACAGCCGTAAAAATGTTATTTTCCGGCGAAGAAGAAGACTTTCACCCAAAAGACTCTTTTGTTTACAAAGCTTTAGGAAAAATTATTCCTATTACATCAGAAATGGATGGTGAGAAATTTTTCATTTTAACCGAAAAAGGAAAAAAAGCCGCTACCCCGCTTTTCGTAGCTTTGATTGTAATTGAGGTAATGGACGTTTTATTTGCTGTAGACAGCGTTCCTGCAATTCTTGCTATTACTAAAGATCCGTTTTTAGTATTCAGTTCTAATATTTTTGCTATTCTTGGATTGCGTTCTATGTATTTTTTCCTGGCAAATATGCTGGCAAAATTCAGTTATTTAGAATACAGTTTAGTTGCTATTTTAGCTTTTGTTGGTTTAAAAATGCTTTTACACGATTGGATACACGTTCCAGAATGGGCATCTTTAGGATTTATTGCACTTTCACTTTTAGTAGGAATCCTGGTTTCGCTTAAATTCGGAAAAGAAAAAGTATTAACTGATTCTGATTTAGATCAGCATTAATAGTTCTAATATATTAGGTATAAAAAAAAGGAAATCTTACGATTTCCTTTTTTTTTATAATCAAAATGATAATTACAATTTAATATCTTGAATTTGACTCTCTTTTAAATTAGCTGCCGACATCACTTCTGAAAAGTTATTTGTATTTATTGTTTTAGCTAAATTAGAAGGAATAATAACAACTCTAAAAGTTTGATTTTGAATATATTCAGGCTTGCTAAGCAAATTATAAGTTCCTCGAGCAGTAATAATAAAATCAATTTTACTGAAATCATAATCATAATCTAACTCATTGCCATCACTAAGATAAATTGTTCTAGGCAACAATTGCCAAACCGGAGTATTAGAATTAATAACACCTGTCAATCTATAAATTAAAACAGTTTCGTCGTCATATAAATTACCTCCAACTTCAAATTGAAAAGTACTTTTTAAATTATACTCATTATCTGCAACTCTACCTAAATTTACATTTTTAATTTCAAATGCCTCAGGCGATAAAGAATTATCTCCCGGAGGTCCCGGAGGCCCTTCCGGCCCTTCACAGCTTGTAAATGCAATTAACCCAACAACTGCGAATAGTGTAAGTATCTTTTTCATAATATTATCTTTTTTAAGGTTTGTACTATAAAGGTATTCCAAAAATCAAACCAAAAAAAATCTTAAGGTTTAAAAATTCGATATTTTTTACCTATTTCTTAGTAACTACTTGATTTTTAAGCAAAATTTTATTGAAGAACAAAACGTGATATGGCAGTGAATTTTCCCAGTAGTCCCAAGTATGCGCACCCGGACGTTCAGTATAATCATGTTCTACTTTATTATATACTAATCGGCGGTGTAATTCTCTGTTTGGTTCTATCAGGAAATCGTCTACACCGCAATCTATAACTAAAGGCAGTTTGTTTGCTTTTATTTTATCGAGCATTCCCATAACAGCATGCTGTGCGTACATTTCAGAACTATCACTTTTATCCCCAAAAACCGGCTGCATTAATTTTACAACCTGAGCCGATGATTCACGATTAAGCATTGTACCCATATCTACTGCACCGCTCATACTTCCTGCCGCGCAAAATAAATCAGGATGTCTGGTCGAAAGATACAAAGCACCATGCCCTCCCATCGATAAACCTGTAATTACTCTTCCGTTTCTATTACTTATTGTTCGGTAGGTTTTATCTACTTTTTGAATTACTTCCTGTGTAATAAAAGTTTCAAACTGACTCTCTTTGTTTACCGGACTATCCAGATAAAAACTAAAGGTCTCGCCTTCTGGCATTACAATAATAAGATTGTATTGATCTGATAAATTTTGAACGAGTTTTTTGTTGGGCGTATTTTTCAGCCAATCACTAAAGTGTCCGTATGCCCCGTGAAGCAAATACATTACCGGAAAAGCGGTTTTACCTTTAGAATAAGAATTTGGCAAAACAACTGCAGCTTTGTAAGTTTTACTCATGGCTGCACTTGCAATTTGCAAAGTGTCTACTTTTGCTGCGTATGACATTGACGAAAGACACAGAAAAACGGCGAATAGTAAAATTTTAAGGTTTTTCATTTTTGATAGTTTTTTTTTCGATT
The DNA here is from genome assembly GCF_028736135.1 of Flavobacterium sp. KACC 22758. NCBI lineage: Bacteria > Pseudomonadati > Bacteroidota > Flavobacteriia > Flavobacteriales > Flavobacteriaceae > Flavobacterium > Flavobacterium sp. KACC 22758. The sequence continues at coordinate 1,592,857 of NZ_CP117878.1, read as the reverse complement.
AAAAGGAATGTAAATATACTTTTTTCCGAATAACTATATGAAAAATCTCACTGATTTTCTAAGAACAAAGCCTCTGATTTTTTTGCCACAGATTAGACAGATTGAAATGATTTTTCTTTTACTTCAAAAAAAAGCCTCGAATTCAAGAATTAAATTCATGAATTCGAGGCTTTTAAATTTTAACCTTCAAAAAATACTAACTAATTATAATTTTGTGTTCGTGGCGGTATTGCGACGCGCTTTTTCCGGTATATTGTTTAAACGATTTACTAAAGTGGCTGAAATTATTAAAACCGCTTTCGTAGCAAACCTCGTTAATACTTATTGGTTTTTCGGCCAAAAGTTTTGAAGCATGTACCAAACGGTATTCGTTTACAAATTCAGTAAATGTTTTATTAGATATTTTTTTAAAATAACGACAAAACGAAGGAGTTGTCATACTTACCAGACTCGAAACTTCGTCGATAGCGATAGACTGCTGAAAATTATCTTTTACATAATTAAAAACAACATTCATACGATCGTTATCCTGAGTTTGAAGCTCCATTGCAAAACCATCTGCATTCAGCATTGTGTATTCTTCAGACGAATCTAACTCATCCAGAATACTCAAAAGTGTAAGCAGACGTTCGAACGGAAGCTGATGCTCCATCATTTCTATTTTCTTTCCAATTTGTTTTTTTGTTTCGCCTCCAAAAGCAATTCCGCCTTTTGACTGACTCAAAACATTTTGAATCTTTCTCATTTCCGGTACTCCAAAAAAGCCATTCCCCAAAAACTCAGGTTTAATATGAATAACCGTTTCGTTTACGTTTCCCGTTTGTTCATTCGTAAAACCGCAGTGCGGCAAATTAGAGCCTATCAAGATCAAACTACCATTTGTGTAATAGGAAACATGGCTTCCTATTTGTCTTTTTCCTGCCCCGCCGTTTATATAAACCAACTCAATCTCAGGATGATAATGCCATAAATGAGCTTTGCTATTGGTCTTTTCGGCGTGTTTCGTGTAGGTAAAAGAACTTCCATATGAGTTAGTTATCACTTCAAGAGCTGGGGCAATTGTTTTCATGATAAAATCCTTTTAAAAAATAATAGCAAATTTAACAAAAATACCTAATATAATTTAAAAATTAACCTACAACGGTTTCGCAAATGAGAATTTTTCATCATAATAAGCAAAAAGACAAACTTTAATCAATCGCAAAATGCCCGTTTTTTAAACGACCAATATTTTTTTTCCTGATTTTTTTAATATATCGTATTAAATCGACCATTTTTATAGACATTTATTATTTCTGTAAGAATATTAGAAGTTTTTAAAAAACTTAACATTTAAAAATATTTGAAAAATAATAGCTGAATTAACAAAAACACCTAAAAAAAATCAAATTTTAACCTATAACGGTTTCGTAAATGAGAATATAGCACATAAATTGGAAAATAGAGTTGATATAAAAACAATACAGTCATAGTAATTTTACATCAGAGAATTAGAGATATAATTTTAAAAACAAATACTATGAAAAAGATTGTAAAATTAAGTTTAGTATGTGCGGTGCTTTTATCAGGTTTCAGTACTTATGCGATTGATGGAAATGAGGACTTTAATCTTCATGTATTAAAAAACGGAAAAAATATCACTTTTGGTCTTAATCAAGTACAAAGAGCAAAATTGGCTATATACGATAAAGAAGGTACATTATTCTATTCTGAAATTGCTTCAGGTAAAGATGGAATTTTAAGAACTTTCAACTTACAGGATTTTCCTGATGGAGTTTACTTTTTAGAAGTTGAAGACAATGCTAAAAAAGTAAGATACGAAATCAACGTAAATAATGAAGTTACAACTTTATCTTCAAAAGCAATATCATCAGTTTACAAAACAACTGAAAAAAATACAAGCGTAGCAGTACGCTAAACAAGTTATACTTCTCATAAGTATAAAACTAAGGTTAGATAGTTAGTAAAGTTAAAAACGTAAGTTTTAAAACAGCTCTTTGTGGTTATTGGGCTGTTTTTTTTTTTGCTCTAAACTTTTCTGAATTTTGGATTTTTTGCAGATATCTATAATTCTCATTGTTTTTCAAATACAAAATCTACATTCTTATTATATGTGTTCCACCGGTTAAAACCGCTGGCTATATTTCTTTTGACTGCGCTAATATTGAAAATAACACACTCCTCATTTAAATAAATCCAATTTCAAATACTCCCTGTGTTTTTTTTTTACCACAGAGACAAAGATTAGAATACTGCATTGTGATTTATATTACGTTTCCGGCAATTGAAACCTCGGCTTTATTTTCTTGTTTCAGATTTTAAAAAACTTAGAATCTTAGAAACTTAGATCCTCAGAACCTTTATCTAAAAACCTTGAAAAATAACAACTGAATTAACGAAAACGATAAAGATAATTCAAATTTTAACCTATAACGGTTTCGTAAATGAGAATACAGCATAGAAATTGGAAAATAGAGATGATAAAAAACACATACATCTAAAGTAATTTTACATCAGAGAATTAGAGATAAAAACATTAAAATAAAATAGTATGAAAAAGAATTTAAAATTGAGTTTAGTATGTGCTGTACTTTTATCAGGATTAAGTACTTATGCAATAGACGGAGGTAACGTTTTTAATATGCACGTTATGAAAGCAAATGGTAAAATGATCACTTTTGCTTTAAACCAGGTTCAAAAAGCAAGCATTAGCATATATGACAAAAACGGAAGTTTAATTTATTCTGAAAATGCTTCTGGAAAAGAAGGTATTTTAAGAACTTTCAGTTTAGAAGAATTTCCAGAAGGAACTTATTTCCTTGAAATCGAAAACAACAATAAAAAAGCAAGACACGAAATTAAAATTACAAACGAAACTTCTGTTTTGTCTTCAAAAGCACTTTAATAAGCAGATTTCTGCAAACAATATAAACGCACTCATGCGTTGTAAAAATTTATACTCGCATACAGTATAAAAATGAGGTTAGATAGTTAGTAAAGTTTAAAAACGAAAGTTTTAGAAACAGCTCTTTGTGGTTATTGAGCTGTTTTTTTTTGTGCTTTACTTTTCGGTAAAAATCAATTAATAAAACAACCTGTTTTTTACATCAAATATTACGAAATTGTAAGATAAAGGTAAATTTACATTTTTGCAAAAACGTTGAAAAATAATAACCGAATTAACCAAAACGATAAATATAATTCAAATTTTAACCTATAACGGTTTCGTAAATGAGAATACAGCATCGAAATTGGAAAATAGAGCAGATACTTTTTTTGTAGTCCTTAAGTAATTTTACATCAGAGAATTAAACTAATAATTTAAAAACTAAGAACTATGAAAAAGATTTTAAAATTGAGTTTAGTATGTGCTGTACTTTTTACAGGAAGTACGTATGCAATTGATGGGAACGAAGATTTTAATCTTCATGTAATAAAAGCAAACGGAAAGCTTATAACATTTGCTCTTAACAGAGTACAAAAAGCAAACCTTGCAATTTACGACAAAGACGGATCTCTAATTTATTCTGAAACTGCTTCAGGTAAAGATGGAATATTAAGAACCTTCAGCTTAGAAGAATTTCCGGAAGGAACTTACTTTTTAGAGGCAGAAGACAATGTAAAAAAAGTTAGACACGAAATTAAAATTACAGATGATGCTACAGTTTTATCTGCAAAAGCAATTTCGACAGTTTATAAAGCAGGATATGCTGCTAAAAATACAAGCGTAGCAGTGCGCTAAAAAAGTTATACTTCTCATAAAGTATAAATAAGGTTAGATAGTTAGTAAAGTTAAAACTGTGATTGTTTTAAAAACAGCTCTTTGTGGTTATTGAGCTGTTTTTTTATGCTTTTAACCGAAGAAAAAAACTCACTTTAACTTTTTTGAAAAATTATTCTTAATAATTATTAAAGCCGCTTTTTTTTGTTAAAAAATAATTTTAAAAAAGATAAAACCGCAAGTCCCGTATTTACGTACATAGCGTAGACAAAACACAGAAAAGGTTTTAATTCAGCATTTTAAACCTCAAAAAAGACAGTTTTTTTGATAAAAAATTAAAATTCTATTTGTAGTTTTGACCGTTCCACATTAAGTAATAAAAATAATAATTTAAAAAAAACATGACAAAATTTACCAAGACAGGTTTAGTTGCTGCCTTTTTTTTAGCAACAGTATTTACTTACGCCATTGATGGAAAAGGCGATTACATTTTAAACATTCAAACTGGAAACGGAAAAGTAGTCAGCTTTACTTTAGACACAGTTGAAAAATCATCTTTTTCTATCTACGACGAAAACCACAACTTACTTTATGCGGGAGAATCTGCAGCAAACAAATTAGAAGTTTCAAAAACAATAAGCCTGGAAGGTTTTCCTGCCGGAACTTATTTACTTGAAGTAACAGCAAACGACAAAGTTGCGAAACACGAGATTAAAGTTGCTGCTAAAAAGGCAAAAACTGTAAAATTAGACGAAACTGTAAACCATAGTCCAGGATTTCGTCGTTAACCACTTTTTTTGCCCCACAAAAAAATTAGAAAAGCAGCTCTATAAGATGGAGCTGCTTTTTTTTATTTATGATGGATTAAAATCCATCTCTACAATATGCATCGTTCCTTCGGAACTTCCTTAGAACTGTATAACCCCCAATATTGTCATTTCGACGAAGGAGAAATCTCCGTAAGAAGCTCGACAAAGATTGAACTCTTCGCTGCGGAGTTACTTACGAAGATTTCTCCTTCGTCGAAATGACAAACTGTATAGAATTTTATTCTTTAACTCTCTATCAAAAATAAAAACCTCCCATTTCTGAGAGGTTTTCTATATTCTTAAAAAGATTTACTATTTCTGATTTAGTAATTTCTCTAAATATTCTATTTTATCTTTTTCTGCCTGAAGCAAACGCTCGTAAAGCTTTTTATTTTCTTCTACAGATTCCATTAATTTATCTAATGGATTGAAAGTACATTTGTTATTATGAATACTTCCAAAACTACTATCTGATACAGCTTCATTAAAAGTATTAAAATAATTAATCATACCTTCCTCTGAAAAGTTTTTAATTGCTTCTGCTGTCACACCAAGTGCTTTTGCAATTGCGATAAGTTTATCTTCATCAATCGTTTCACTATTTTCTAAAATTGAAATCGCCTGCTGATTTGTTCCTAAAGCCTGCGCCAAAGCTTCCTGCTTCATATTACGAAGTTCACGAATACGGCTTATTTTTCGCCCTATATGATTTGGTTTTGTTAGTGTGCTCATAATTCAAAGATAATAATTTAGTGTAAGAATCTGCGAGATGTAAAAAACATATTTAATCGTGTACCAAACACATAAAATTGATAGGTTACATAAAAATCTATTTCTTCCTTCGCCGAACCAAAACAAAAGTACAATTTTTCTTATAATAATTTTATAAAAGCCAAATCGTAAACTAATTATCAAACAAAACTAAATATACGCCTTATGGAAACAAATGAATCTGAAATTGTAAAAAACCTAAAACGCTTAACTACTCTTTATTTCAAAACCCTAAAACTCAGAACTGACAACTCAAACGAATATTTGGCTCAAATTAAAATTCAAAACCATTTTGAACTCGGCTGCATTATAACCGATATGCTAAAACTCTGCATTCTCGCTCTCGATCATGATATGCACAACGTTCCCGAAAAGAAAAACCAATCTATAAACGTAAGCCTTATTTTAGAAACTGTTCTGCAACTATTTCCTTTAGACGAAATGGAGTTTTTGGGGTATGTTGGAGAAATTGCCGGAGAATGATTTTCTTTTTTGTTATTTCAAAACGATATAAACATAGCCCGTGGTTTCAACCACGGGAACGTAATATTTGTCTTGCTCGTATTGTGTACCCGTGGTTGAAACCACGGGCTATATTTGACAATTGGATTTTTGTTGCTTATGCTAATGCATTTTGGTTACGGAATTTCTTTGTCTTGGATGGATTAAAATCCATCCCTACAATATGCTTTGTTTCTTCGGAACTCTTTACAGAATTATAACCCCAATATTGTCATTTCGACGAAGGAGAAATCTGCGCAAGAAACTCGACAATGTTATCTTCCGCTGGCGCGAGCGTCTCGCTCGTGCATTTCTTTGCGCTCACGAGCGGAACGTTAGCGAGGGTTAGGCACTTTTATTTTTTATTATGGGGTCATTCTAAACCTTTTTCAATAATTTGCATGAGATTATCAAAAGCCTTTTCATCGCTTCCTAACATCTCATCTAATTTTTCTGCTAAATCTTTTTTATCTGCAAATTTTTCCTTTAAAATGGCTTTTAAAGATTTCACTTTTACATTTTGAGGAGATTCTAATTTAAAATCAGTCAATAATGCTAATTCATCTTTTTGCGATAAAAATGGTTCATACAGTTTATGATAAGACTTTCCAACTGCTCCAGAAAATAAAATCATTTTAGGATCCGTTTTAGAGTTACTTTTTAAGATATGATTCCGAGATATACCTGGATATGGATCTATATAATATATTGTTGTTACTCCTAATTGATAAGCTTTTTTTGCGCATAACTCACAAGGGCTTGCCGTCGTAAATAAAAATCCATTTTTCAAACCTTGCCCTCCACTTCTTGATATCTGCATCATTGCATTTTCTTCTGCGTGCAATGACCTTGTATGAACCTGATTTTTTTCTCCTGAAAAACTATTGTACGCTTGTTTAAAACAATATGGGCAATTTCTTCCACCTAATTTTTCAGTCGGCAATGTTTCTTCATTATAATTCTTTTTAATATATTCATTGAACTTTTTAGATTCATTATCTAACAAATTATCAGCTTGCTCTGTATTTATTTGTTCAGTTTCTTTTAAACCTACTCCAAGCTCAAACTTAGTAAAACCAAACTCTTTATCATTATTTGAAATTTCTTTTACATTTCTCACTGAGCAAGGAATAGAACCTTTAGGAACATCATTCCAACCAATTGCTTTAGTTGAAAACTCATCATCAGTAACAACAGCTCCAACCTGTCGAGAGATACATCCCGAATTTAATTTAGCTGTAAAGGCAATTTGCATAATTCTTTCTGTAGGATCTGGAGTAATTATTCCAGGTTGTTGAATCAATGCTTGTAATTTCATCAATTGTTCCTCAATTGAAAAAAAACTAAACATACTTCTAAAATTATCAATCTTAGAAGTTATATCTGATTGCAAAATATTATTATTTATATGAAAATCTGCAATTTGTATACAATTTTGAACATCGGGGGTATAAAATATACCTTTTTGATAATCAGTACATTTATATTCAACTTCATCAATTTGTAACAATCTATCAATAGTATTTGTCTTATCTTTTCCATACAAATCAATAAGTTTGGTTTTTCTTGCGTCATTTTTTACTGCGATTAAATAAAACGCAGAAAAACGTTCCTTGAAAAAATTTATTTCTAAAGAATTTCTTAATGAATCAATAACTATATGGCATTCATCGTTTAAAGATTCTTGTTTAGTAGCTTTTATTATTCTATTAATAACTTTTGCTATTGTATAAATATTTGTTGGATCGGATTTATAAGTTTTAAATGGTTTTCCTGATTTTCTTAAATTATTAGCTGTATGATGTAGCAACATAATTCTTTCTATGAATCCTTCTTTGATAAGTATATCATTTACCTTGTCTGCTAATTTATTAAAATCTGGTCCCCAAAATACTCGATTTAGTAATGTTAGTTTTTTCTTGATGCGAACTTTAGTTAAATCACCTACTTCATCAATTTGTTTAATTAAATTATCGTTTTCTACTATCAAGTTTTTTATTTGATCTTTAACCGATGTAATCTTTTCTACTGAAGTTTCTTTAGCAAGAAAATATCTGTAATAATCGAATAAATGTTTATTTTTAGAATTCTTGTACAATAAGGGTAATAACAATAAAAAAATAACCTTTTTATATTCAATGATTTTATATTGTTTCCAATTTTCTTTAGTATAATTATAAGTTATTTCGTACTTTTTTTGAAAAACAGATTCGTCAATATCATTAGGATCTCTGATAGTTTTAATTTCATCAAATCTTTTTGATAATGCTAATGCTAAATCTGAACAACCACTACCTGTTCTTCCTGTTAATCCAATAATTGTAAAATTCTTTCTTAGAGAATATAATTGATCAAGTTTTGTACTCATAATTTAATATATAAAAGTATTTCTGTGATTATTAAAATCAAACATACTATTTAATGCGCAGACAAACAATTAAATTATCAATAAAAACACAAATAATTTAAAATAATTATTTTTTTTTAACTAAAAAATTACGGTTTTCCGTAATTACCAACAAATAAAATCAGATTATAAAAATATGAGACCAAAAAAAAACCTCCCAAAATCTTGAGAGGTTTTCCATATCATTAAAAATCAAAAAAATTACATATTCCTTCTATACTGCCCACCAACCTCAAACAACGCCGAAGTAATCTGACCTAAAGAACAAACCTTTGTCGCTTCCATTAAATGATCGAATAAGTTTTCGTTTTTAATAGCGGCTTGCTGTAACGTATTTAAATGCTCGTTTACTTTTGCTTCGTGAAATTGATGCAGATTATCCAGCATTGTAATTTGATATTGTTTTTCCTCTTCGGTTGCACGAATAACCTCAGCCGGAATTACGGTTGGCGAACCTTTTGAACTCAGGAACGTATTTACACCTACAATTGGGAAATCGCCGTTGTGTTTTAAAGTTTCGTAATACAAACTTTCTTCCTGAATTTTAGAACGCTGGTACATGGTCTCCATTGCGCCAAGAACTCCTCCCCTTTCTGTAATTCTGTCGAATTCCTGAAGAACCGCAGCTTCAACTAAATCAGTCAGTTCTTCGATGATGAATGAACCTTGAATTGGGTTTTCGTTTTTCGCCAAACCTAATTCTTTATTGATAATCAGCTGAATTGCCATAGCACGACGTACAGATTCTTCTGTTGGCGTTGTAATCGCTTCGTCGTAAGCATTGGTATGCAATGAATTACAGTTATCGTAAATCGCATACAAAGCCTGTAAAGTTGTTCTAATATCGTTGAAATCAATTTCCTGCGCGTGTAACGAACGTCCAGATGTCTGAATATGATATTTCAGCATTTGTGCTCTTTCGTTGGCTCCGTATTTATTTTTCATGGCTTTTGCCCAAATTTTACGTGCCACACGACCAATAACCGAATATTCTGGATCTACTCCGTTGGAGAAGAAAAACGATAAATTCGGACCAAAATCGTTGATGTTCATGCCTCGGCTCAAATAATATTCCACGTAAGTGAAACCATTTGAAAGCGTAAATGCCAATTGCGTAATTGGATTTGCTCCCGCCTCGGCAATATGATATCCTGAAATCGAAACCGAATAGAAATTACGAACGTTTTTAGTAATAAAATATTCCTGAACGTCGCCCATTAATCGCAAAGCAAATTCGGTTGAAAAAATACAAGTATTCTGCGCCTGATCTTCTTTTAAAATATCGGCCTGAACCGTTCCACGAACTTGCGATAACGTTTTGGCTTTTATATCATTATACACTTCCTGAGGTAAAACCTGATCTCCGGTAACACCCAAAAGCATTAATCCTAAACCGTTGTTACCAGCAGGAAGTTCGCCTTGGTATTTCGGTCTTTCGATTCCTTTTTCTTTGTATAATTGGTTGATTTTGGCTTCAACTTCTTTTTCTAATTCGTTGGCTTTGATGTAAATCTCACATTGCTGATCGATTGCGGCATTCATAAAGAAACCTAGCAGCATTGGCGCAGGCCCATTAATGGTCATACTTACCGAAGTTAAAGCATGAACCAAATCGAAACCTGAATATAGTTTTTTAGCATCATTCAGACAGCAGATTGAAACTCCCGCATTTCCAATTTTTCCGTAAATATCCGGACGTAAATCTGGATCGTTTCCGTATAAAGTTACACTGTCAAAAGCGGTCGAAAGACGTTTTGCAGGCATTCCTGCACTTACATAATGAAAACGTTTGTTGGTTCTTTCTGGTCCGCCCTCGCCCGCAAACATTCTCGACGGATCTTCGCCTTCGCGTTTAAACGGATATAATCCCGAGGCAAACGGAAATTCGCCAGGAACATTTTCCTGTAAATTCCAACGCAAGATATCGCCCCAACCTTCATATTTAGGCAAAGCAATTTTCGGAATCTGTAAATGCGATAAACTTTCAGAATGCGTTGCAATCTTGATTTCTTTATCACGAACTTTAAACGAGTAAACCGGATTTTTATATTTCGCTACTTTTTCATCCCAATTCAGGATAATTTCCCAATTGTATGGATCTAAGTCCATTTTTACTTTATCGAATTGATTCAGTAAAAGATTTAAAAAGATTCTGTTCTCGTCATGTTCAGCAATTCCGCTTGGTAAAACTGTGGAATCGTCAATTCCAGCTTTATTAATTTGCGGAACTTTCCCAGAAACCGATTCTATGGTTTTGAAAATTCCGTATAATTTCTGTGCTACTTTTTGCTGCGAAAGTGCTATTTCGTCATAAGATCTGTTATTCTCTGCAATTTCAGATAAATAACGCGTTCTTCCCGGCGGAATTACGAAGATTTTCTCGCTCATTTCTTTAGTGATTTCAAAAGTCGATTTCAAATCAGAATCGGTTTTTTCAACCACTTTATCCATAATCGCTTTATAAAGCGTGTTCATTCCAGGATCGTTAAACTGCGAAGCAATCGTTCCGAAAACCGGCATTTCATCAGGATTTTTATCCCAAAGATTATGGTTTCTCTGATATTGTTTTTTTACATCGCGCAGGGCGTCAAGTGCGCCGCGTTTATCAAATTTATTTAAAGCTACTAAATCGGCAAAATCAAGCATGTCGATTTTTTCCAATTGCGTTGCTGCTCCAAATTCTGGTGTCATTACATATAAGGATACATCAGAATGATCCATAATTTCGGTATCAGACTGACCAATTCCTGAAGTTTCCAGAATAATCAAATCGTATTTTGCGGCTTTTAAAACCTGAATCGCCTCAGCTACATATTTAGATAAAGCCAAATTTGACTGACGTGTCGCCAGCGAACGCATATATACACGAGGATTATTTATGGCATTCATACGGATTCTGTCTCCTAAAAGCGCTCCTCCCGTTTTTCTTTTTGAAGGATCGACAGAAACTAATCCGATTGTTTTTTCTGGAAAATCAATTAAAAAACGGCGAACCAATTCGTCCACCAAAGATGATTTCCCTGCTCCTCCTGTTCCTGTAATTCCCAAAACCGGAATTTTAGAACTCGCATTGCTTTCGTGAATTTTATCAAAAACAGGTTTTGCAATTTCAGGAAAATTCTCTGCAGAAGAAATCAAACGTGCAATTGCTGTTGGAATTTTATTTTCGATATGATCAATTTCTCCGTTTAGTTTATCTCCAATAGGAAAATCAGCACGCTGTACTAAATCATTAATCATTCCCTGAAGTCCTAAAGAACGTCCGTCATCTGGAGAATAAATTCTTGTAATACCATATTCATGTAATTCTTCGATTTCGCTTGGCAGAATTACACCGCCTCCGCCTCCGAAGATTTTAATATGTCCCGCTCCTTTTTCGCGAAGCAGATCATACATATATTTAAAGTATTCATTGTGTCCGCCTTGGTAAGAGGTCATTGCAATTGCATTGGCATCTTCCTGAATTGCGGTATTTACAACTTCTTCTACACTTCGGTCATGCCCCAAATGTATTACCTCTACACCTGTTGACTGAATGATACGGCGCATGATATTAATGGCTGCATCATGTCCGTCAAAAAGCGAAGCTGCTGTGACAATTCTTACTTTATTTTTAGGAATATATGGTATTTGCTGTTCCATTTTATGAATATGATAATTTTAAGCGACCAATTTACAAAATATTTTAATATTTGTTTATACTTCTCTATTTATGTTTTCCAAAATATATCGATTTCGTTGACTTATAGGGTAACAATTTCGCTAACTAGCTGATATAGTTAAAGAAAGCTTAAAGACATGGCAATTTCGCAACATTTAAATAAAATCAATAAACATGTTTCGCCGCTTCCTAAAGTAATTTAGCAATGTAGAAAAGGCCCCAGATTTTTACCCAAAACTTGAAATCTAAGTAGTAACGTAAAAATTTAAATGAAAATGAAAACTTTATATTCACTAAGCATTATTTTAGCTCTAAGTTTTAGCGTCGTATCTTTTAGTAAATATGAAAGCACCGATACTAAAGAGCATACATCTAACACCTCAATCTTTTACAATTCTGATAATGATGCTGTAAAAGAAAGCGTTTCAAATGAATTCTTCAAAAAATATACTGATTTAAAAAAGTATAAATCTGAAGTAATGTCATTATACAAAAACAGAACTCTGGGAACTATTTGGTTTGATGAAGACGAAATCAACGAATTTGGTTCTGTATTGTATGAAAAAGCAAAAAAAACAAATGATTTGGTTATTCCATACCAAAAAGAAATCGACCAGCTTTTTGATTCTTCATCAGAAAATAACATTTCTAAAACTGATGCTGATATGCTTTTAAGCTCCTTGTATGTTCTATACGCCAAAAAAAGCAATTCAGATAAGAAAAAATTGCCTTATGATGCCATGCTGAAAGATTTTTTAAACTACAGTACAATTGAAGAAGCTACTGCAAAAGTTGAAGACGATGGTAATCTTTATGACCAATATTACAAACTGCAAGGTGTTTTAAAACAATACAAAAAACTTGAAAAATCAAGTAAATGGAAACCTATTGTAGCCGAAACTCCTTATAAAGATTTGCGACCTGATGCTGTTTCACCTACTATCGCACAGGTTAGAACCCGTTTGTATTTATTGGGCGATTTAAAACAAGATTCTAAAAGCGATTTTTATGATCGTGAACTAATGGACGGCGTTATGAAATACAAAGTTCGTAACGGTTTTAAACCAAATTATATTTTAGCTGAAGAACATATTAAAGAAATGAATATTCCGGTTTCGGATAAAGTAAAAACTTTAATGCTAAACATGGAAAGAATACGTGCTATTTCTCCAGAATTAGTCAACAATGACGAATATGTTCTGGTAAATGTGCCTTCGTATGAATTGATCTATGTTAAAAACGGAAAAATAGAATTAACATCAAGCGTTTTTGTTGGTTCTCCTTTAACTAAAACTACCATTTTTAACGGGCAGATTGACAGAATCGTTTTTAGTCCGTACTGGACAGTACCGCAGAGTATTGTTCAAAATGAGTTAAGATCTAAAATCGCTGCAGATCCAAATTACCTTGCAGAAAAAAATATGGAAATGGTAAATGGTCAGGTAAGACAAAAACCAGGTCCGGATAACTCTTTAGGTTTGGTTAAATTTATGTTTCCAAACTCAGACGATATTTACATGCACGATACGCCATCTAAAACTTTATTCGATTTCGAAAAAAGAACTTTCAGCCACGGTTGTATTAACGTAAAAATGGCAAAAGAATTAGCCGTTGCCATGCTGAAAGATTATCCTGAATGGACTCAGGCAAAAATTGATAAAGCTATGGAAGGTAAAGTAGAAAGCAGTTTTAAACTTTCTAAAAAAGTGCCAATCTATATCACTTATTTTACCTCTTTGGTAAATGAAAACGGTGAAATTGGTTTCTTTCAGGATGTTTATGAAAAAGATGCTGAGTTAACTCCGCAGACTGCTCTTACGGCCAATTAATTTATTCAGAATACAGAATAAATCGGGAACTCATTTAGTTGGGTTTCCGATTTTTTTTCTCCTAAAAATTAACCTTAATTTATTATTTTTAAAACTTTTAGGAGCAAAAAAATGGTTTACTTTTTTAGAACTTTGCAAAAATTTTAGCCATGAAAACCAATAATACAGAAGGTCTAACAATGTTTGAAATAAACGTATTAGTACAACAGGGCGGACGATTTGTAGTTTTTCCGAATACTATTTCAAAACTTTTTAAAAAATTTAAACGTTCTAATATTTATTTTGTTCGTCCCGAAGAAAATACGTTTAAATATGCCTTAAAACACTTCTTTTTAAATTTAACCGTCAGCTGGAAAATGTTCCCATTAGGGCCAGTCTATGTCGTGAAATCTTTGTATTATTTAATAAAAGGCGGAAAAGATTACACAGAGGCTATTCTTGATGAATTAAACCAGAATAAGCCCGCTTACAATCCTGATATAGAATTTTTAAAATACAATTAAAATCTTTTTTTATCAGATAATTAACTTCTAAGATTAAGAAGAATAATTGTATATTTCGGGCTTATAAAATTTTCTAAACTAAGCCTTTTTAACTATGCAAAACGATCATCAGCCTCAAAAAAATTGGTGGGACAGAAACTGGAAATGGTTCGTTCCAACCGGATGTTTAGGTCTTCTTACTCTTTTTGGCCTTTTCATTGCCGGAATATTTTTTGGCGTTACTTCAATGATGAAAGATTCTGATGCTTATAAAGAATCTATGGCAGCAGCTCAAAACAATAAACTAGTAATTGAAAAACTGGGAAGTCCAATAGAAACTGACGGAATGGTTTCTGGCAATATCAGCACAAGCAATAGTACAGGCGAATGCGATTTACAAATTCCGCTGAAGGGCCCAAAAGGAAAAGGAACTTTATTTGTTACAGCAGAAAAAAGAGGAAAATGGAAATACAGTGAACTAACTGTTTACATTGAAAAAACCGAAGAAGAAATAGATTTACTGCAGAAATAGATTTTAAAATTGTGTATGAATAAATATGAATCATTTATTGAGGCTTTCTTAGACTTTAACGAAACAACATGTAGCAACAAAGGTTTTGATAAAAACAAATTCGAAAAAACATGTTCATTATTAAGTGATCTAAAGCCAATAATTCAAGAGAGTAAATCTGTCCCTCTAAATCTGGCCAATGTCTTTATTGATTTATATAGCTCTATAGAAAGCTGTGCATACAAACATGAAGGTGAAATGCGACAGAAAATTCTATACTCGGCAGATAAATTGGCCGCTATTGCTAGGGACGTTACAGAAAGTTGATTAAATTATCAATTCGAAAAAATCATCAAAATCTCATGAAATCCCTT
This sequence comes from Flavobacterium sp. KACC 22758, assembly GCF_028736135.1. NCBI lineage: Bacteria > Pseudomonadati > Bacteroidota > Flavobacteriia > Flavobacteriales > Flavobacteriaceae > Flavobacterium > Flavobacterium sp. KACC 22758. Next base: position 1,577,791 of record NZ_CP117878.1, on the reverse strand, counting down.
TTCTTTTTATTAGCCGGGCTTTTCCTGTGCGTTTCTTCATTTGCACAATCTGCGGGAAATTACCAAGTTTATATTGATCAAATTAAACAATTCTCAAAACCTGTAAGAGTTTTGCGCAACGATGTGGATGCTCAGGGAAATGGTTCTATTGAATTTACAAATCAAAAAAATCAAATACTTCGTTTTAGATTGTCTGATAACAAACTTCAAAAAGGAGTATGCAGCATTGCTTTTGAAATCTATTATTATGAAAATAATTATTTAAGAAGAATTGAATCTCTTGACAGCAATGGCGATTTAATTGGCTGTAATCTAAAACTAAAAGGAGAAGCCGTAACAGAATTCACAATTGAAAAACCTGATTTGTACTTAAAGAAAAAGAAACTAATTGATGATGCCGAAGGAAATATCAAAATGAAAGATGATTCGAAAGAAAAAATTATTCGTGTTCGATATTTTGATGCTGCTAATAGACCAATAATGCAGTTACAGCCTGAATACATTTCAAGCAAAACGTATTGGGATTATACTATTCGAATGGCTTGGCCCTAGATAAGTTGTCAAGAAATTGAAATTCTAAGCGGCTAAAACTTGTGATGTTAAGTTTACAACAAAATGTTAGTTCGCTTTAAATAAAATTGTGGCTTTGTTTTTGAATAAGTAGTATTTTTGAAACTTAAACAAATCCCCTACTAATGAAAAAGATTTTACTATTAGCCGTAACATTTTCACTTACTTCTTGTGCGCAGGTACAACAAACTCTAAATCAATTACCTCAGCTTTCATCTCAGATTCCGGGAGTTGGAGGCGTTGATATTGCTTCTGGACTAAAAGAAGCCCTTAACAAAGGAATTACTGTACAAGTGAGTAAATTAACAGCTGTAGACGGCTTTTATAAAAATGAAGCTGTAAAGATTTTAATGCCGGAAGAATTACAAAAAGTTGATGCCACTTTACGTAAAGTAGGTTTGAGTTCTCTTGCTGATGAAGGAATTAAAATGCTGAACCGCGCTGCCGAAGATGCGGTAAAAGAAGCAACTCCAATATTTGTTTCGGCTGTAAAAAATATGTCGTTTACAGATGCTAAAAATATCTTATTAGGAAACGACAGTGCTGCAACAACTTATTTACAAGGAAGCACCACAACTGCTTTATACGGAAAATTTAATCCGGTAATTAAAAGTTCATTTGAAAAAGTAGGTGCAGATGTAGTCTGGACAAAAATCATAAACAAATACAACACAATTCCATTAGTTAAAAAAGTAAATCCAGATTTAACTGATTACACAACAACTCAGGCTTTATCTGGTGTTTTTAAAATGATTGCTGTTGAAGAAAAAGAAATCCGTAACAATATCAGTGCAAGAACAACGCCTTTATTAAAAAGCGTTTTTGCAATGCAGGACGGAAAATAGTTTTTGTTGTTTAACTGTTTAATCGTTTAATTGTGTAATCGGATTTTATGATTAACAATTAAACGGTTAAACAAATCAACGATTAACCGATTAATCAATAACCAAAAATGCAAAAAATAACCATTCTTATTCACTGTAAAGACCAAAAAGGTATTATTGCTGCAGTGACGACTTTTATTGCAAGAGTAGAAGGAAATATTACGTACATCGACCAGCACGTTGATGTGGAGCAAAATGTATTTTTTATGCGATTGGAATGCGAATTCGCCAATCATAAAATTACCATTGAAAGCTTAAAAGAAGAATTTGATAAAACCCTGGCTGCTGATTTTAATATGTCATGGGATTTGTACAATCAGGAACAAAAACCAAAAATGGCTTTGTTTGTTTCTAAATACGATCATTGCTTGTTTGATATTTTAGGAAGATACAGCGCGGGCGAATTAAACGTAGAAATTCCGGTTATCATTAGCAACCACAATGATTTAAGATCGATTGCAGAACGTTTTGATATTCCGTTTCATTGTGTGCCTTTTACAAAAGACAATAAGGAAGAAGGCGAAGCCAAACAAATTGAACTATTAAAGCGATATGAAATCAACTTTATTGTTCTGGCGCGCTATATGCAGATTATTACACCAAAATTGATTGAACTTTATGAAAATAGAATTATCAATATCCACCATTCATTTTTACCTGCTTTTCCGGGCGCTAAACCCTATCACTCAGCTTTTAAACGCGGAGTAAAAATTATTGGGGCAACAAGCCACTACGTAACCGAAGAATTAGACGAAGGTCCGATTATTGAACAGGATATTGCCAGAGTTTCTCATATTCACTCTGTTGAAGATTTTATCATGAAAGGCCGTGACTTAGAACGCATTGTTCTGGCAAGAGCTATAAAATTACATTCAGAAAGAAAAACTATGGTTTACAGTAATAAGACAGTTGTTTTTTCTTAAGCTGCCGAGGTTCTAAGATACTAAGTTTCTAAGGTTTTCTTTAAACGTCCCTCTAAGCTAATTCAATATAAAAAGCAAACCCGACAGGTTTTAAAAACCTTTCGGGTTTATTATTTAAATAATTCTGAAACTTAGTCCCTTAGCATCTCAGAACCTTTGCACCTTTTTATCTGGCTGCAATTGCCAATCCAGAGTCATTAAAAGCATTTACTTCATGAACACCATACATTATGCATTCTTCTTTCTGGAATTACTTCAAGGTCAAAATGCGCCATCTTTCTAAAACCAAAAATCTTAACTTATGGTCAACAAAGTAATAACAAAACCTTAACAGCATAAGATTGATATATGTCGGACATTTGTAATGTAATAAACTGGTTATTTATTATTTTGGTTTTGGTTAGTTAAATGATGCCGGCGTCTTCGAGATGCCGGCATTCTTTTTTTATATAAGTTTAGTTTCATGTTTTCTTTGTTTCAGGCTGCTTTACTGTGAGCATATTTTACCGCAAAGAGCGCAAAGTTTTTTTACTTTAGAGTTTTTGTATAAAACGCAAAGAACGCAAAGTTTTTTTACTCAAGAGGTTTTGTGTAAACGCAAAGTTCGCAGAGCTTTGCCTTAAAAACTTTGTGAACTTTGCGTTCCCGATAGCTATCGGGATTGCGCTCTTTGCGGTAAAAAAAATCAATCTTTTCAACATTAACTTATATCCAACAAAGTAATAACAAGATCTTAACAGCATAAGATTGATATATGTCGGACATTTGTAATGTAATAAACTGGTTATTTATTATTTTGGTTTTGGTTAGTTAAATAATGCCGGCGTCTTCGAGATGTCGGCATTCTTTTTTTATATAAGTTTAGTTTCAGGTTTCATGTTTTCTTTGTTTCAGGTTGCTTTACTTTGAGCATATTTTAACGCAAAGAGCGCAAAGCTTTTTTACTCAAGAGGTTTAGTATAAAACGCAAAGTTCGCAAAGCTTTGTGTAAAAAACTTTGCGAACTTTGCGTTCCCGATAGCTATCGGGATTGCGCTCTTTGCGGTAAAAAACACAATCTTTTAAACATTGGCTCATTTTGGATACAACTACACGAGATTTAGATACTTTATAAAAGCAATACTGATGGATCTTTGCTAAATCAATTTTGATTTAAAATTAAAACAGTAATTATGAGTACTATCAAAAAAGTTAATTTAGGAAATCAGGGACTTGTTGTGCCCAATATTGGTTTAGGCTGCATGGGAATGAGTCAGATTGCAGGAAATGATATTTATGGTAAAGCAGACGAAACTGAATCTATACAAACAATACATCGCTCACTTGAATTAGGGGGTAATTTTTTAGATACAGCAGATTTGTATGGTCCGCTGGCAAATGAAAGATTGATTTCTAAAGCTATAAAAGGAAATCGTGACGCTTACATCATTGCTACAAAATTTGGTTTTGAGATTAATGACAATGAAGAACTTACCTGGCAGTTTAATGGCAAAAAAGAATATGTAAAAAAAGCCGTAGAACGTTCTCTTAAAAATCTTGGAACAGATTATATCGATTTATATTACCTGCACCGTGTTGATCCTAATACTCCAATAGAAGAAACAGTTCAAGCAATGTCTGATTTGGTAAAAGAAGGAAAGGTTGGTTATATTGGTCTTTCTGAAGTTTCTTCTGAAACCATTAGAAAAGCACACAACATTCACCCTCTAACGGCAGTTCAAAGTGAATATTCCCTTTTTGAAAGAAGCATTGAAGAAGACGGAATTATAAAAACATTAGAAGAACTTCAAATTGGTGTAGTAGCTTATTCACCTTTGGGAAGAGGCTTTATTTCGGGAGAAATACAACATCCGCAAGACTTAGCCGAAAATGATTTTAGACGAACAATTCCTCGTTTTCAAGGAGAACAATTTTATAAAAACATTGAACTTTTGAATGAAATAAAACTTATCGCCGACGAAAGAAAAATTACTGCTTCGCAATTGGCTTTGGCATGGGTTGCCTCTAAAGGATTTTTAGCCATTCCAGGTACAAAGCGAGTAAAATATGTAGAGCAAAATATCGAGGCCGCTCAGCTTGTCCTGACTACTGAAGAATTGAACAGATTAGAAAACATTATTCCTCTTGGAACAATTACCGGAAATCGTTATGATGAATCTGGAATGAAATCTGTTAATCTATAAAAAATCAGAAAAAAAATCTACAGGAAAAGTTATCTTTATGACAGCTTTTCCTGTATTAAACCTAAAGCCATGAAGAAAGAAGATCATACTCCGTATAACATTACCTCTATTTCAGAATTACATCAATTATTACGAATTCCAAAACCAGATCATCCTTTGGTAAGTTTTGTAAATCTGAGAGACATAAGTTGTCATTTTGATAATAATCTAAAGAGTGTGATTTATAACTTCTATACGATTTCGATCAAAAGAGGATTTAAGGGAAAAATGAGATACGGCCAAAATTATTATGATTTTGATGAAGGAGTCATGACATTTATGGGGCCGGGCCAGATTATTTCGACAGAAGTGCCAATGGATTCTTCTGTATATGGCTCAATGTTAGTAATTCATCCTGATTTTATTCAGAATTATGCTTTGTCAAAAAAAATAAAAGAGTACGGTTATTTTTCTTATGCTGTTAATGAAGCTTTGCATCTTTCAGAAAAAGAAGAAACAATGATTACAGGAATTATGCAGAATATCGAACAAGAATATCTGTCTTCTATTGATGCTTTCAGCCAAGATGTAATGATTTCGCATATTGAACTGCTTCTTAATTATTGCAATCGTTTTTATAACCGACAGTTTATTACCCGAAAAAATGCAAACAATACTCTTTTAAATAAGCTGGAAATTCTTCTTTCTGAATATTTTGAAAGTGACAAAGTTGAGAAATTAGGATTACCAACTGTCGCGTATATTTCAGAACAATTAAATGTTACGCCAAATTATCTCAGCGATATGCTGCGTTCACTTACCGGACAAAGTACACAGCATCATATTCACAATAAAATTATTGAAAAGGCCAAAGAACTTCTTACCACAACTACCCTGAGTGTAAGTGAAACTGCTTATAAATTAGGTTTTGAATATCCGCAATCTTTTAATAAGCTTTTTAAAAGTAAAACCACAGTTTCTCCTTTAGAGTTTAGAAATTCATTTAATTAATTTTTTAGTCTCTCGTGAAGTAATTTAAAATACGAGAAAGCCTTTAACAATCGGCTGCCGTGCCAGGAAAACATTTCACCATCGACGAAAATGGTTTTGGCGTGATGCGTAAATCTTCCTATTTCAAAAGCATCTTCTTCTTTAAAAGGATACGGTTCTGACGAAAGAAAAACAATATCAGGATCACCTTCTAAACGCAATTTTTTGAGTTCAATTTCAGGATAACGTCCTTTATCTTCGTAGATATTTTTAAAATGATTCAGCTTTAATAATTCATTTATATAAGTATCATTTCCTGCAACCATATACGGATCTTTCCAAATAAAATAAGCTGCCTTTTTGATTTCAATATCCTGAATGTATTTTTTGAAATCGCTCAAGGCGAAAGTCAGTTTATCATTCCATTTTTGGGCTTCAGTTCTGCAATTGAACAACTGGCCGAAATCTGAAATCATCTGAAAATTATCTTCTATAGAAACAATATTCGTAACCCAAACCGGACAAATTTCCTTTAATTGGTTTACAATTTCTTCTGTGTTTTCTTCTTTATTGCAAATAATAATATCCGGTTCAAGAAGTTTTATTTTTTCGAAGTGAATTTTCTTCGTTCCGCCTACAATCTTTTTGGTAGATTTAAAATGAAACGGATGAACGCAAAACTTCGTAATTCCGATGATTTTCTCTTCTAAGCCTAAATCATATAATAATTCGGTTTGGGAAGGAACAAGCGAAATAATTCGTTTTGGAGCAGTTTCAAAAGAATGAACGTTTCCTATTTGATCTTTTAACTGTTTCATTTTTTATTTGTTTCAGGTTTTACGTTTAAAGTTATTGTTGTGTATTTAACCGCAAAGTTCGCAAAGGTTTTTCGCAAAGGCACGCAAAGAAAATAACTCTGCGTTCATGGCGTAAATCTTAGCGAACTTTGCGGTTAAATTATGTTCAAAGTAAACTTGAAACTTTAAACCTGAAACTTTAAACCAATAATCTCAGCCATTTCCTGCTGTACTTTCAAAGCTTCTTCCCTAGCCTTTTCAGCAAAGTCAGTACCTTTTGAAGCGTAGATAATAGCTCTCGCAGAATTTACTAAAAGTCCAATTTTATCATTCATTCCATATTTGCATACTTCAGACAAACTTCCGCCCTGAGCGCCAATTCCCGGAACTAATAAAAAACTGTCCGGAACAATTTTTCTTATGTCAGCAAAATATTCTGCTTTTGTAGCACCCACTACATACATTAAATTTTGGCTGTTTTTCCAAGTTTTAGAAGTTTCCAAAACTTGTTTGTATAATTCTGTTCCGTTTGTATTTAAAGTCTGAAAATCGAAAGCGCCTTCGTTAGAAGTCAGTGCCAACATTATGGTATGTTTGTTTTCGAAAGCAAGAAAAGGTTCAACAGAATCTTTTCCCATATAAGGAGCAACGGTTACACTGTCAAAATTTAAATCTTCAAAAAAAGCTTTTGCATACATACTTGAAGTATTTCCAATATCACCGCGTTTTGCATCGGCAATCGTAAAAATATCAGGATAATTTTCGTTGATGTAATTGATCGTTTTTTGCAGAGACATCCATCCTTTTATTCCATAAGCTTCAAAGAAAGCTGTATTAGGTTTGTAGCCAACTGTTAAATCGTGAGTAGCATCGATTATAGCTTTGTTGAATTCGAAAATAGGATCTTCGGTTTCTAATAAATGGGCTGGAATTTTGCTTAAATCAGGATCTAAGCCAACGCATAAAAATGATTTTTTTTGAAGAATTTGTTCGTGTAGTTGTTGTGTTGTCATATTATTTTTTTAGAACTTCTGTTTCAAAGAAATAATTCTTTTTAAAAAGTATGCAAAAATAAAAAAAGCCACTCAATTAAGAATGGCTTTTTGGGTATATATTATGTACAGATTATAAATTGCCTAAATAAACAATTTCTGTTCTTCTGTTTTCTGCTCTGCCAGAAGCTGTTTTATTTGATTTTACTGGTTTTGAAGCTCCGTAACCTTTTGAAGTTAAGTTAGCAGGATTTACTCCTTTTTCTATTAAAAGATCCATTACTACTTTTGCTCTCTGCTCAGACAATTTCTGGTTTACTTTTGCATTACCTACATTATCTGTGTGTCCGTTAATAGCAAATTTAGCATTTGGATAGTTTTTCAGGATTTCTTTAATAGCGTCTAATCTTCCAGACGTTTCTCCCATTTTAGCATCGCTCAAAGTCGCTTTTCCTGTTGTAAAGAAAATTGATTTTGCTTCCATTTTCAATTGTGCCAATGTTTCTTTGGTAACTTTAGGACAGCCTTTATTATCTGCTGGTCCGTATACTAATGGGCAGTCATCATCTTTGTCTAAAACACCATCTTTATCAGCATCTAAACTCGGACAGCCTTTGTTTTCTGCCAATCCTGCTTCATTAGGGCATGCATCATCTTTGTCTAAAATTCCGTCGCCGTCTGTATCAGGCCATGGACATCCTTTATTTTCTACAGGACCTGCAACGGCCGGACATGCATCTACATTGTCTAATAAACTATCTCCGTCAGAATCTTTCCACGGACATCCTTTGTTTTCTTTTGGACCTGCTGCATCCGGGCAAGCATCGTCTTTGTCAAAAACACCGTCTTTATCAGTATCCGGCCAAGGGCATCCATTATTTTCTACAGGACCCGCAACTTTTCTACAAGCATCTTGTTTGTCAATTACCCCGTCTCCGTCTGTATCTTTAAATTGTTTTTCGTAAACCGGAATTTTCATTCCTAAGTGAAAATCTGCTCCTTTTGAATCTTTAGAAGCTAAATTGCTCAAAATAGATCCAGAACCAATGAAGAAGACTCCAGCACGTAAACCTGCTCCTGCCTGCATACCGCTGTATTCCATGTACGTCACCGGTACATAAAAACTAAACCATCTGCTTTCGTAACGAGGCGTTAAGGTAACTCTGTCTGCAATTCCGTATGAATTTAATTTATTTTCAGATACCATGCTGATATCTCCGTTAAGATTCAAATAGAATTTATTGTGCATATTCCAGTCAACATCAGCATGAATAGCTGTTGGCAAGTTTGTTTTTACACCTTTTGAGCTTGAAACTTTAGTGTAATGATCGTTTAAGAATTCATATAAATCATCAGCATCATCAATCATTTGCTGCGTAACAACTCCATTTACATTATAAGTATCAATTTTTGAGTTCTTGTAGTTGATAGAACCAATATCAGTTACAGATAACCCGAAACGTAATTTGTATTTGTTTAGATCTCTAAAGTTGTTATCTGCAGGTTTTGCATTTCTAACATCATACTTTTCGTAATCTGGTCTCCATTCATAAACCAAACCAAAATCAAAACCAAATCCGCGTGAAGCTGCATCAAAATCATAATCTTCATTATTTTCCCAATCCTGGCTTCCTCCTACCGAAATTTCTCCAGTTGAAATTAAAGATCCTGCTTTAGGATTTGCCTTATTTTCAAGATAAGCCACACTTACATTATTTCCTTTAACATAAGCATTTGCGCCGCCCTGAAGATATTTTGCAGTTAAACCTCCTTTTAAAAAATGCTGGTTGTTTTGGTATAGAACTGCTGCATAAGAAATACCAACTTCTCCCCACGCATTTGCTGCTGCGTTTGGACTTCCTAAATTGTAATTAAAGTTACTCGACTGGTCTAAACCGTCTTTTACCTGATCTACAAGAAACCCGTTAAGTTTGTTTACATTAGCAATTGATCTTGCTCTTGTAAATACTGCCAAAGTGTGTTTTGGCGCAATGTTAAACATAAACGACGGTCCCATAATATCAAAATTTACCAGACCGTTGTTAGCATTCTTTGGACTCATTTTTGACTGCGTGTCAAAATCATATCCGTCTTTGTAAACATCAAAAAGTTTTACACCGTATAAATCGTTCTGAACAGAACCACTTATAGAAAACAAATTAATATCTGTTTTAAAACGAGAATCGGCAATAGAAGCCGGGTTAAAAAGTACACTCTGAACTCCTGCGTAATTGTCATGAAAATATCCCATATAGGATTGTGCATCGGCTTGTAAAGAGGTAATAAATAAGAATAAAATAAGTAATTGTTTTTTCATTAAAATTTGAGTTTTGAGTTTGAACTGGCGGCAAAACTACAATATTGAAATCATTAAACTTTACGGAAACATAGAATTGATGTAACATCTTTCAAAAATTGTGTAAGAAAAAAACTTTTTTGTATTTATAATTTTGATATGAACCCAAAAAAACACAATTATGACTCCAAATATCGGAATATCTGCCGCTAACTTAAAAAAGAGTTCTGCCATATTAGCCACTATTTTATCTAACGAAATGACACTTTATGTAAAAACGAGAAAGTTTCACTGGAATATTTCCGGAAACAGCTTTATGGAATTACATAAATTGTTTGAAGATCAATACCGAATTTTAGAAGCAAATATTGATGAAGTTGCCGAAAGAATCAGCCAGCTTGGCGAAAAAACTATTGGCACAATGAAAGAGTTTATCGAAAATTCGACTCTTAAAGAATCTCCAAAAGAATATGCTTCACAAAAACATATGCTGGAAGAACTTTTAAAAAACCACGAGCAGCTGGTTACTGAATTTAGAGACTATATTCCGGTTTTTGAAAATGAAACAAACGATGCAGGTTCTGCTGATTTTGTTACGGGTTTATTACAGGAACACGAAAAAATGGCATGGGTTTTACGCCGTTATCAGGTATAAAAAATAACAAAATGTGAATTATGCAGCGTTAGTGAAAATTGATGTAAAACGTAATCAAAATACAAATTGCAATTTTACATTATTATTAATAACAAACAAAAAACACGATCATGAATACTACAGAGATAAAAGGAAACTGGAATGAGTTAAAAGGAAAACTTAAGCAAAAATATGCTGAACTGACAGATGATGATTTAATGTTTGCTGAAGGAAAAGAAGACGAAATGTACGGAAGACTTCAGCAAAAACTGGGAAAAACGAAAGAGGAATTTCATCAGATTCTATCAGATTTGTAGTTCTTATGACTCAATCAGGGAAATACCGTCTAGTAACAAAATATTAGACGGTATTTTTTTGAAAAAATAAGTATTTTCTATTCTGTTTAACATATATTTTAAAAACATTAAACGCGGTAACCACAAATAAATTAATTATCTTTAACCAAAATTTTCTATAAAATGAAACTATTTATAAAGTTTGACATTAACACCATTTGCTCACTTTATCTAAAACAAAATCTGGAACAAAATAATATAAATTTTACCAGTCTGGGTTTTGGAGAAATTGAAATTGATGATAATATTGATGCTGAAGCACTCGAAACTTTAAAAAATAATCTAAGTCCCTGTGGATTTGAAATAGTTGAAAATCAGAAAAGTGTATTAGTTCAAAAAATAAAAGACGCCATAATCGAACTTGTTTTTATGGAAGACAGCAACAATTACAAAAGTTCTGTATTTCTTGCCGAAAAACTAAACCATAGTTATGGTTATTTATCGAATGTGTTTTCAGAAGTTACCTATTCTTCCATCGAAAATTTCATCATTTTACAGAAAATCGAGAGAGCAAAACAATTAATTATTATCAACGAAATGAGTTTAACTGAAATCGCATTCTTACTAAATTATTCTAGTGTTGCACATTTAAGTACACAATTTAAAAATACGACCGGAATCACGCCGTCGGCATTTCAGAGAATAATTAAGAAACGAAGAGAAAATTTAAAATAAAAACCCAAATACCACACTAAAATGCAAAAAAACGCATTAAATATATTACTGGCTGATGATGATGAAGACGATCGTCTTTTTTTTAAGGATGCTTTTGAAGAAATTAAAATACAAACCAACGTAGAATTTGTTCACGATGGAATGCAGTTAATGGATCATTTAATGAATTCTGACAATAAACTGCCGGATATTTTGTTTCTGGATTTAAATATGCCAAAGAAAACCGGTAAAGAATGTTTAATTGAAATAAAAAAAACGGAGCATCTTAAAAATATAATTATTGCAATTTACTCTACTTCTTCATCTGAGGAAGATATTGAAGACACCTTTATTCAGGGAGCTAATATTTATATCAAAAAGCCAAGCGATTTTAATACGCTTAAAAAAATAATTAATGAAGTCGTGACCGTAAACTGGCACTATCACACTTCTGGTTTAAACCGTGATAATTTCTTGCTCCGACTAAAATAAAAATAATAGTATACCAATGAAATGGATACCAAATTTTAATTCTTCAAACTCTTTGAGAGTTATTTTTGTAATCGCAGTTTTCATTCTGTTATTTCTTTCTTCTATTGCCTATAAACATAATCAGGACTTGAACGAATCGAGTAAGCTGGTTATGCATACTTACGAAATAAACATTCAGCTCGAACGTTTAATGTCGGCAATAAAAGATGCTGAAACCGGTCAGAGAGGTTATATTATTACACGAAACGCACGTTTTTTAACTCCGTATATTTATTCGAGAGACAAAGTAAATACGTCGTTTATAACATTAAAAAAACTAACTGCTGACAATCCCGTACAGCAGGAAAATCTTCGAAAGTTATTTAAACTCATTATCCAGCGTTTTGTTTCTTTTGAAAATTGCCTAAAATACAGCGATCCCAAAACATATGATAAACGAAAACTAGACAATCATATGTTTGGGGGACGAATTTTGATGGAAAACATTCGTTTTAAAGTAGACGAAATGAACGATATCGAAAAAACGTATCTTAAAAACAGGCTTAAAATTTATGATGACGAAATTTCATTAAGTCCGTTATTTTCGATTTCCTTATTCTTAACCGCATTATTTTTTATTTTACTGGCTTACAGACAAATCAGTAAAGATTTCCAGCGTTTAAAAGTCTTCAATAAAAAACTTTTAATTTCAAACGGATTAATTGCCGAATCGGAAGCGATTGGTAAATTCAGTACCTGGCAATGGGATTTAGACGCCAATAAAATCGATTATTCAGACAATCAATTTCGTTTACTGGGTCATGAACCGGGAGCATTTGTTCCTGTAAAAGAAACTTTTTTAGATTTTGTTCATCCGGATGATAAAGAAACAGTTTCAAATTCCATTGAAGGAATAATCAATAACAGACAGCTTCCGTTTGTGTATTATAAAATACTGCTTCCTAATCATCAAATCAGATATTTTAAATCAACAGGGAAATTATTGACAGATCAGCAGGGAAGTAAAATTTTACTGGGAATCAATTTTGATATTACTGATGAACATTTGTTGAATATCGAATTGCAGGAACGTAATAAAGAACTTGAAAAAAGCAATAAAGAACTGGCTTCTTTTAACCACGTTGCGAGTCATGATTTACAGGAACCGCTTAGAAAAATTCAGACTTTTATTTCAAGAGTTTCTGATGCCGATAAAGCAGTTATGTCACAAAGTGCAAGAGATTACATTTCAAAAATTGAAGTTTCGGCAAAAAGAATGCGTGTGCTGATTGATGATTTACTTTTGTTTTCGAGAACCAATACCACGAAAAAGGAATTCATTAAAACCAATTTAAATGAATTACTGGAAAATGCAGAATCTGAACTAACAGAAATTATCGAAGAAAAAAGCGCCGTAATCATGGCAACAAAACTTCCTAAGCTTTCGGTTATTCCGTATCAAATAGAACAGCTTTTCATCAACCTGATTGGAAATTCATTAAAATACAGCAAACCTAATACTATACCTGCCATTTCTATTGACAGTGTAAAAGTAAATGCCGAAGATTATCCGGAAATTTTAGACCAGAATATTAAGAAGTTTCATAAAATAACTTTTACAGACAACGGAATGGGATTTGATCCTCAGTTTAAGGAAACGATCTTTATTTTGTTTCAGCGTCTGCATTCTAAAACTGATTATCCGGGAACCGGAATTGGACTGGCGATTTGTAAGAAAATCGTAGACAACCATAAAGGCTATATTATGGCCGATAGTGAACCGGAAAAAGGATCGGTTTTTACCATATTTCTTCCTGATTAAACTGCGGAAAGCCCTTAAAACACTACATCTTAAAACGTTATATAAATTCTTTATGGGAATTATATAACGTTTCTTTTTTATGCTGTAAAGCAAAATGTTTCATTCGTTAGCATCTTTGTAATGTAATACTTTATGAAGTAATAATGAAAGCAAGACCCGTACTAAAAGTAATCTTCAAAGTACTCTTTTTATTAATTATAATTTGTGTTTCATCATGCAAAAAAAATAATTCGATAGAAAATACATTTAAGAAAAACGAAGCTTTTACAAAAAATGAAGAAGAAGAAACAATAGCCTTCTTTTTTATTGAAACGGCAAATATTGGAAAAACTATTATTTCAAAAAGTCAAATTGCACAACAAAAAAGTTCAGAAAATTCAATAGTGATTTTAGGTAAAAAAATCGAAAACAATCAAAATCGCCTGCTGCAGGAAATAACAGAATTAGCAAACAAAAAACTGCTTATCATTTCTGAAATAAATGCATCACACAGAAGAGATACTTACGAATTGATTACCGCTAATTCGTCAAATTTTGATCGGGTTTATTTGAATTCAATGAAAAAATGCCTCGAAGAGCAGATTAAGTTATTAGAAAACGTTTCGAAAGAAACCAACGATAAAATAATTTTAAAATTAGTATTGAAGTATTTACCTGAACAGTTTGATTTACTAAGGGAAACCGAAGCACAAATCAAAAATAAAATTAAAAAAAATTAAAAAAGAGAATTATTTAAAAGCCCAGATTACTAACTAAATTATTTTATTATGAAAATGCAAACAAATTTTTTATGCGCCTTAACACTTTTTATCTCAGCTTCATTTGGAATGCTGCACGCTCAGGACAATAATGTAAATACCGAGTTTGGTGTAAAAGGAGGATTTAATATGTCTAATCTATACGGAAGCGGTGATGATGTAGATGACAATAATATCTTATACGGATTTAATGCCGGTGTTTATGCAACATTACCAATTTCTGATTTTGTTGCCATTCAGCCAGAGGTTTTATTTACAACAAAAGGTGCTGAATTTGAATACAACAATGCTTTTGCAAGCGGATCGACTAAATTCAAATTAAATTACATCGAAGTTCCTCTTTTAGTAAGAGTTAACATTACTAAAAACTTTAATATTCATGCCGGTGGATATGCTTCTTACCTGGTAAGCTCTAAAGTAACCGGAGACGGTGATGTTAGTTTTGATCAGGAAATTGACAGAGACGATCTTAACAAATTTGATGCTGGTATTGCTGCCGGTGTAGGTGTAGATTTTGACCCAATAAGCATTGGAGTACGTTATAACTACGGTCTTACTACTGTTGGAAAAGAAAGAACTGTTTTAGGAACTACTTATACTGTTCCAGATGCAAAAAACAGCAACTTGTCAATATACCTTTCGTATAAGCTAAACTAAAAAAAACTGAATTACTAACCCACTAAATAAAAAACCATGTCAAACTTATTGTATACCATCGCAGTGATACTTGTTATTCTGTGGGCTCTTGGATTCTTTGTTTACAGTTTTGGAAGTATTATTCACATTCTGCTGGTAATTGCCATAATTGCAGTATTACTAAGACTAATCAAAGGACGAGAAGTTTAAAAAATCGAATCAACATTAAATAAATATATTAATCTATTAAAAATCAAATATTATGAAAGCATCTAGCACAATTTTAGGTTTTGCAGCAGCGGCTGCAGCAGGAGCATTATTAGGAGTATTATTCGCACCAGATAAAGGTTCAAACACAAGAAAAAAAATCAAAGATAAATCGAAAGATTACGGAGATAATATCAAAACTAAATTTGATGGTATTGTAAGCACAATCACTTCAAATGGTAAAGAAATCATCGAAGAAGGAAAAGCAAAATTCAATCAGGTAAAAGATGATTTCAATACAGTTAAAGATGAAGCTAAAACTGTAAAATCGAACTACTAAAATACAAAGTGATTTTTTCAAACCATAAATACCAATATCATGGAACCAAATGCAACAACAAACGAGAATTTGAATCTTTATGAAAAAGCTGAAAACTATACAAAAACAAGTTTAGAATTACTAAAACTTAAAACCGTATGTTCAGTTGCTGATGGTGTATCATCATTAGCATCAAAGGTAGCAGTCGGTATTGTTGTTGCATTTTTTACCTTATTCCTTAATATTGGTTTAAGTTTATGGATAGGGAAAGAACTGGGAGAATATTATTTCGGCTTTTTTATCATGGCGCTTTTCTATTTAATTGTTGCCATTATAGTGCACAAATCGCATCACAGGCTTATAAAAACTCCTATTGGAAATTCGATTATATCGAGCATTCTAAAAGAAAAATAAAAACTGATTTAAAACCAATTAATAACTAACCAGACTATTATGGAGCCTATTTACACTATTGATGAATTAAATCAGAGAATAAAACTGTTAGAAGACCGCCAGGATACAGAATGGTGCGCGATTAAAGACCATATAGACGATCTTAAAGAGAATTTAAAGCCTATTAACCTAATCAGGAATACGGTTGAAGAAATCAACGAAACTGTTGGTTTTAAAAGCCACCTGGCACAATCTGCCATTAGTATTGCCATTGGTTATGTTGCCAAACGATTTATTGTGGGTAAAGGCGATTCGATGTTTAAAGGAATCTTAGGATCAATCGTACAGCTTATTGTTACCAATATGGTTTCAAAACCAAGCGAATCTTCAAATGATGCTTCTGAAGATGAAGAAGAATCATTACAATATGAACCATCTAGAGAGTAATTGTTAAACTTAAATTTTACATCATGGAAAAATTAAGCCACATAGTATTAAAAAACGGTGTGTACATGTACTCTAATCTATATAAATGTTTCGAATACACACGAGTATTTTTCGGTATCTAACTCGTTTATACGTTTCTGATTTAACAAACGATTAAACAGTTAATACTTCATTATATTTTAAGGTTCTGAGGGCTAAGATGCTAAGCTACTAAGTTACTAAGGTTCTTAGATGCAGAGTTTCTAAGTAAAATCTCAAACCAAAAAGAGATTGTTTCGCACAAGTGAAACAATCTCTTTTTTTTTTAGGTTCTGAGGTTCTAAGGTTCTGAGGGACTAAGTTTTTATTTTAGACTTATAGTTACTTAATCCCTCAGAACCTTAGAACCTCAGTACCTTTAAAAAAAACCTATCTGTAATCCTGATAAATAGGAAGTTTTAAACCTACGTAAATATTACAAGCTTTAGATTTGTTTGAAAATAAATTCGAAACAAGAGACCCTGAACCAATAAACAACGGGCCAGCTCTAAAGCCTGTTCCTACCTGAGTACCGCTGTATTCCATATACGTTACCGGAATATAAAAACTAAATTGTCTTGTTTCATATCTGGGCGTAAAAGTAACCGAATTAGCAATGGCAGTTCCGTTGACTTTTTTAGCATCAACCAAACTAAAGTCTGTGCTTAGATTTAAATAAAACTTTTGGTCAATATTCCAGTCAAAATTAGTGTGCAGAGCCGTTGGTAAATTTGCTTTCACTCCTTTTCTTGATGAAATTTTAGTGTAATTAGAATCAAAGAATTCGAAAATATCATCGGCATCATCTATATCCGCCTGACTTACGCTTCCGGTTAAGTTATAAGTGTTTTCAGTAAGATCTTTATAATTGATTTTTCCAATATCGGTTACCGATGCCGCAACTTTAAATTTATATCGGTTTCCCATACAAGTATGACAATTGGTACGATATTCATAAGTAAAACCCAAATCGACACCCACACCAGCCGATGTCATATCAAACTTAGGATCTTTTCCGTTTTCATAATCATAACTTGCAGCCGTTTTCAGCGTTCCAGTCGAAGTGTACTGACTCAAAGCTGGATCAGCATTATTTTTGGTAAAAGCCACGCTTAAATCACTTCCGTTAATATAACCGTTTACTCCTGCCATTACATACTTTACCGTAATACCGCCTTTAATAAAATGATCGTCGCGGTCTAACAATACCGTTCCGTAGCTCGCGCCAATTTCTGCCCAGGAATTGGTTATACCATTTGGATTTCCGCCCGAAAATAAAAAACTGTTTGAAACATCTGTTTCTTTATTTACCTCATCAATAAGTTCTCCGTTTACCCCAACAAGATTGGTTATGCTTCGCACGCGCGAATAAAGCCCAATACTATGCTCCGGCGTAATATTCAGCATAAACGAAGGACCTAGAATATCGACATTAAAATTTCCTCTGTTGTTTGATTTAAAGTTTTTACTGGCATCTTTTGCCAGATCGTAACTGCCGTCTAAAGCGTCCATGATATTTACGCCGTATAAATCGTTTTGAAGTGTACCGCTTGCCGAAAAAACGGTAACGTCAGCTCTGTACTTAGAATCTACAATTGACGACGGATTAAACAAAACGCCTTGTATTCCGGCATAATTATCATCCCGAAACCCAAAGTAGGACTGACCCTGACAGTAAAAAAAGCTCCCAAAAAGGATGCATAAAAGTAAAGTTCTCTTCATAAAATAGTTTGAATTGGTTGATTAGCATATTTGTCTTTTCCTGATTAAGACACACAAATATGAGGTAAAAAAAGCCAATAAAAAACTTATTTTTTGTGAGATACCAAAACCATAAAACACTGAAATTCTAATCTTTACCAACAGTATTATAAATCCTACTCCGCAAGATTATTATTGTAGTATTGGTCTTAATTTAGCGTTATTATTTTAAAAAGAACCTGTAAAACTCTCACTTTTACAGATATTAAATTTTCATTAAAAAAAAGCCGAACAAATGTCCGGCTTTAAATATAATTTATGTTCAAAGAAAAATCTTAGAACCTTAGCATCTTAGTATCTCAGAACCTCAGATTAATACACTTCCGAAGCTTCCTTCAATTTCTCCATGTTATTAACCAGCTGAAGTTCAGAAACGATTTTCTGAATATCACCGTTCATGATGTTTCCTAAATCGTAAAGCGTTAAACCAACACGGTGATCCGTTACACGGCCTTGTGCATAGTTGTACGTACGAATTTTAGCCGAACGGTCTCCAGAACTTACCTGAGAACTACGTTTTTTAGCATCTTCTTCCTGCTTTTTAGCCAATTCCATTTCGTATAAACGAGAACGCAATACCATTAAAGCTTTATCTTTATTCTTGTGCTGTGATTTCTCATCCTGACACTGCGCAACTAATCCAGTTGGAATGTGCGTTAAACGTACAGCCGATTTCGTTGTATTTACCGACTGTCCTCCAGGTCCAGACGAACAGAAGAAATCTACACGAACATCGTTCATATCTACCTGAACATCAAACTCCTCAGCTTCTGGCAAAACCATAACCGTTGCAGCCGATGTATGTACACGTCCCTGAGTTTCTGTTTGCGGAACACGCTGTACACGGTGAACACCTGCTTCAAATTTCAGAGTTCCGTAAACATCTTCTCCTGTAACTTCAAAAATAACCTCTTTGAAACCTCCAGAAGTTCCTTCGTTCATATCAACAACAGAGGTTCTCCATCCCATTGTTTCGCAGTATTTTGTATACATTCTAAACAAGTCACCAGCAAAAATACTCGCTTCGTCCCCACCCGTTCCGGCGCGGATCTCCACCATAACGTTTTTCGCATCTTCTGGATCTTTAGGAATCAGCATAAATTTGATTTCCTCCTCCAGTTCCGGCAAACGTTCTTTTGCTTCATCCAACTGCATTTTGGCCATTTCTACCATTTCAGCATCGCTTCCGTCAGCAATGATTTCGTTTGCTTCGTCGATGTTTGCTAAAACTATAATGTATTCTTCTCTCTTTTCAACAAGCGCTTTTATGCCTTTATATTCCTGGTTAAGCGACTTGTAACGTTTTTGATCAGAAATAACATCCGGCTGAATAATCAAATCCGAAATCTCATCGAAACGCTGCTTTACATATTGAAGTCTATCTAACATTTTCTAATTCCTTTTATTGGACGGCAAAATTACAAAATTTTTGTGGAAAATTCTAGTGGTTATTTTTTAGGTAAATTACGTTCAATATTTAGTGGAATTGTAATGATTTTTAGAAGCTGTTTCCTGCTATCCGCTTGTATCTTTTTCTGGGAAAAGAAGCCAGTAAAAGGATACCGCTTCTATCAGGGCTAGGACTTTTGGAGTTTTAATTTGCTTTTATGGATTTCCTTAAAATTGTTGAAGTGAAAGGTTTTATTTTTGGTAAAACTAATTTCAATAAAATCAGGTGTTTTTACTTGGTTGTTAATTTAAAATAAAGACGATGTTTGTTTTTATATAAAACTAGCTCATTTCAGTATTTACCAAATAAAAGAAAAAATATAATGGCAAAAATAATATTAATTCGAGGCGAAAGAAATTCAGGAAAAACTACAACTACAGGATTGGTTTATAGTGAATTATTAAAAATTTCTGAAATAAAGCATAAATTCAACAATAAAGACGTCACCAAAAACAGTTTAACTTATGACAATGAAACTGGAGATTTAATTGATTTTAATGCTGTCATAAAAATCAAAGGAAAAACCATAGGAATAGTTAGCGCGGGTGACGTAGCTGAAGATTTGAAAGCACAATTAAGCATTTTTATTCAAATTAACATTGATATTATTATATGTTGTGCGAGAAGTAGAAATGTTGATGGTTCCAGCTATAAAATGATAATAACGAATTTTGCTAAACAAAATCCAATTTTGAAAGAAGTTTGGTCAAAATTTAGTCCTAAAAAAGAAGAAAAAAAAACTGTAAAAAAACAAACAATTGAAGAAATAATAAATCTTGTGACTAGTAATATTTAACAGAATGGAAAAATATTCAATTGGCAATATATTGGAAACTCTTTAACCAAGATCGCGCGGATATATCTTCACGTTCGATAGCGCGGATTTGCAATCCTTGCCCGCAACAATGAGACAAGATATTTTATATTTTAAAAAAGGTGAGTTAATCTTAACTGAATTAGGAAACATTTTTATTACAGCTTGTAACGGAAAAATAAATTATGAAACAAATCCCATATCAATTCGACAATATTAATTTAGAGATTGTACCTCAAGAAATTTGGTCAAATCCTATGAATGTTTTTCACGGTACAACGACATATCACTCAAATAGTATTGAGAAAAATGGTTTTAAATCTAACTGGGCTCCTTATAATGTTGAACACGTTAAAATTCTTGTGGAAACATTAAAAAGTACTGATTTTGAAAAATATGATTTAAAAAAAGGCTTTCTTGATTGGACAACTGCATATGGAATTGAGCACTATTTAGATGCATTAGAAAAGAAAGAGTTTAGAATAAGTTTCACACCATTAAGTTTAGCAAGTGCACAATATACATTGTCAAAAACTAAGGGAGGTCAAGCTTTTATGGCCATACGGGAAGCAAAAGAAATTATTGATTTGGCTTTAACCAAAAATGAATCATTAAAAGATAAAATTCCCAACGAAGTAGTAGAGCTCTTTAATGAAATTAAAGAAATTGACAATTCAAATGGTATTGTTTATATTGTCCAGCTTCCAAAAGATTTAAATGGAATTGAGTGTAGTATAAATAATGTCATTCATTCTAATGTAGAAATATCTAAAGGTCAAATAATTGGAAAAGTTTTAATTCCAAATTTGCTAAAAGAATTTGAAACAGATAAAGATTTAATCGATAATAAAATAAAATCTAAACTACATACCAACGGTGGTTTAGCAATACAAATATTACGTAATGAAGAAAAGGAAGATAATTAGCGAAAAATCTATATGATACTAATTTTAAAACAATTATAAAATAATTTTAGATTACTAAGTTTTACAAGTGTGTGTGTTTAATATTACTTGCTTTGAGATTTTTTTCTTATTGGGTAAAAATAAATTTGAAAAATAGGAGCAAAAATAACAAGATCTTAAATTATGAAAAACTTATTACTTTTCTTTTTCATTATAACAACTGCTAATATTTTTAGTCAAAATTTAAAAAATGACAGTTTAAATAAAAACGTCATTGAAACATACAAAAAACATCTTGATAGCATTCGACATGAAAATAATTCAGATTATAATTATTTTATATCTCCTGAAGAATTGGATAGTATTGTAAATAAAAATAAATATTATCCAAATTATTCTGAACAGCAATATCAGCATTCATTATATCTTAGCATTTCCATATTAATTTTTGGGGGAATAATAATTGGAGGGATTTTTTATATTTTGATAAAGCAGAAAAAAGGCTGGGGACCAAATACAGTACAAATTGTAAGCATTACCCTTTTAATTGTCGCTGGATTATTTTTAATTACCGCAGGTTATTCTCAACAACAAATCACACCAATAGTAGGTTTATTAGGCACAATTTCAGGTTATTTACTAGGCAAAAGCAGTAAAGGTTAAGAAAGACAAAATTATTCCTTTTACAAAAAATATCATAATTTACAAGTTACCCCCGATAGCGCGCATTTGCAATCCGTGCCCGCAACAGCAAGACACAATACAAATAATTTAAAAAACTAATCTTTGTGGGCACGGATTGCAAATCCGCGCTATCGGGTATCGGGGTATTAGAAAAAGTTTTTTCGATGATACAGATGAAAGTCTTTTTACAGAGGGTTCCGTTGATTTACCTTTTTTAAATCCAAATAATTTTAGTAATTTATGAAGTCTCCTAACTTCGTACCCAATCAATATTCAAGAATAAAAATTTCATGAATACAAGAAATTGTTCACTGTCGCGAACATTTTTATTTGCTCAGGGAATTAATAAAATTTAATATTTAACCAAATTCAATTGCTCTAATCTAATAGCCATAGCTTGAACAGAGACATTGAATCTTTCTGATAATGATTGAAAGCGACGACCATTATAAGATTCCGTTAAAGCTAATTTTCTTGAAAGCTCTCGAAGATTTTTACATTCCTTTTTTAAAGATAATATATCTCTTCTAATTAAATTAAACGAAGTCTCTTCATTAATAGTAAAATTCAAACTTTCAAATCGCAATGCAAATTGTTTAATAACATCTTTTTGGGGCATCAGGAAATAAGTAGCTCCTTTATCTGCAACTTTCTCATCGAAAGGACGTAGATGATATGTATCATTATCTAATGGTAGATCTCGATGTTGTACCTTTTGATCATGAAACAATGCATGTGCTAATTCATGTGCTCCTGTAAACCTTTGAATGGGTAATGAAAATTTGTTTGAAACAACTACCAATCTATTTGCTTGATTAATTAAACCAGCAATCTCAATAATATTTCCTTTATCATCAGGCACAGCAAATTCTTCTCTAACAACATAATCATAGCAAAGTACATCTTTAAAAATCTTCTGAGGATCAAGGATTTCCCAAGGCTCTTTTGGAGCATTCTTCCAAATACTATCTTTATATTTCCAAACGAGATTTTGGAAATCAGTTATACCTTTCTCAATTTCAAAATCTGTAGGTTTTTTATTTAGCTTGAGCTTATCTAATAAATCATTCAACTCAAGGTAAAAAGGAGCTTTTGCATCAAATTCTCTTTGAAGAACAGTAATTTTAGAAGTTGCAAGTAAATTGTAGTTTGCATAATCTATATCTAACTCTTGTAATTTTAAACGTATCTCTTCACAATATCGAAAATCGTCACTTCCAAATTGCAGAAGATTTAAACGAATAATAGATAAAGAACCCGCTAATGCTGCAACAGCGCCACTAAAAGCCACATGCGAGTCTCCTCTGGCACTTTTAAATGCATTATCAAATACATAATTTGCAATTTCACATAATTCAATTGATAACTTACATATTTCTAAAGGAATTGCAATAGCAACTTTCATTTGTTCTAAAGCTTCTCTCCTTAATTGATTTTTATATACGGGATCTACTTCCTGATTACGTAATTTTCTAAGCTCAATTGCTCTATCAAATTCTAATGCGTCTTTAATAAATAACTCGCTTAATTGAGGAAATATTCTATTTTCTATATCATCCAAATATTGCAGTAATGTTGGCAAAACACTACTATAACTTTTCTGTAAATTGGGTCTATTTGTAATTCCTATTACAGTTATTAATAATTTCGAAGCAATCATTGCTTGAAAAGCTGCCGCACTTCCAGAACCTGGCTTATGTTTTCCTGCACCAAACTTATCCAACAATTCTAAAGTCGGTATATCTAATAAAGCTTTTTCCATATTAATGTATTAATTCACAAAAATACGAAAACCCTTTCTTCATTATATATTCACCAACACTTTAATCGTTAAACAACATAAATAATCGTTAAAATGCCAAAATTAACAATAATACATATTAAAAATGTTAATTATAAAAACAAACCTTATAAACCTCATCCAACAACTCCATTTCATCTTCTGGCAATAACTGCAAGGCAATTTCAAGCAAAGTCATTACATTGACATTATTGTCTTTTGTAAAACTCGACAAACCGTTTGCATCAGGATTAAGCAAAATAAGACTTGCTTTTAACAAATCTGAAACCATTAGATTTACTTCGTTATAAGAAGATACTTTTAGCGGTATTGTATATGAGTTGGTTTCTTTTGGTTCTGGTTGTAGTTTGGTGAAATATCTTCCTTTATTTATTAATTCTAATAATTCTTGAGCTCTTTCTTTATTTTGCATTTCTATTTTCATATAAGATTTGATTTACAATTTTAAACAAATATATAAATTTCGGTTGAAAACAATCGATTTTTAACAATCATATCAAAACAATCTATTACTTGTAATTTCATTTCTATGAAAAGAGAAAGAAAAAGCGAAATTCCTGAGGTTGTAAAAGAACTAGGAATTAAGATAAAAGATGTGATTAACAGCAATGATTTAAAACCAAGAGAAGTTGCTCATGATGCTGAAATGGATGTGGAGAACTTAAGAAAATATATAAAAGGTTCGCAGGAAATGAAAGTAAGCACTTTGTTTAAAATTGCGCAAGCTTTAAAAATTCATCCAAGTGAATTGATTAAGGATTTGTAAAAAAGCATCTTATCAAGATTATATGAATTTAGAAAAGAAAATTGATTCAATAAAAAAAATCATTAATGACAACGGAGATATCGACGGGGATTATTGGTATTACGAAGGTGACGAATCAATCCATCAAATTCTTGATACTTTTAACGAAAAAGAATGGTTAAGTTTTATAGAAGAATTAAATAATTTTACGGATGATGAACGTTATCAATTCTGTTGTACCTTATTGAATTATGATAATAATAGAATTGTAAAAATTGTTGACATTTACGAAATCTTCTTTACTCAATATTTATTATTACCACTTGAAGATGCATCTTGGATTATGCAAGATATCATGTATGTAGAAAATATACGTCAGCCAAATCTTGACTTGCTAAAAAAATTACGCCAAAAAGTAGAAACAATAAGAAACTTTAAAAATACAGATTGGGAAGAAAATACTTTTTTGTGGGCAGAAAATATAATTGACAAAGTTATTGAAAAACATCTTCATTAGTTTTCCTACCCCGATAGCGCGGATTTGCAATCCGTGCCTGCAACAGTGAGACACAATACAAGTATTTTAAAAAAGCCAATCTTTGCGGGCACGGATTGCAAATCCGCGCTATCGAGTATTGAGTACTATACAAATTTAAACTAAAATATAAATGACCAAATCAAAATTTAAGCTATTAATACTCATCACAATAGTTTTATTTTTTTCTTATAAGATAATTTCTTTTTTTTCTACCTTTCACTTTTATGCAGCAGGAACATATCCCTATGCAGAAACCTATTATCTTGAATATCCTGAAAAGAAAATCCTTGATGCGCTGGAAAAAATGCATCTTCAAAATACTGACTTAAAAGACAAAGACACCACAGACTTTTGGCACGACATTTATTTTAATCTGGATGGTAAAAGAATAAAAGCCTGGACAAGACCATCTGGCAATAATGGAACCTCTTTAGGTTTTGTAGCAGTATACAAAAACAGAGAAACACAATGGCAGTTAGTCAATCAGGATTTAGGTTTGTTTCAAAATGTAATGGTGAAAAGAGAATTTGAAAAGGAAATAATCGAAAAACTCAAAATTGAATTAGAAAAATAAAACCTTAATCATACCTGCAAATTTAGCGGATTAAATAAAAAAGCTAAAAGGAGTATTTATTGCATGCATATAACCTGAAAGCACAGATTTACAAATCTGCGCTTTCAAATATCATTTTTTTTTTCAAAATCACGCCGCCACACACTCCACATTATTTTGTTCGGCAATCTGCATATCGATTATTTTTTGAGCGATCGTTCCTCTTTCGAATAAACGGATGAATTTAAAAACAGCGCTCACAAAATATCCGGGGTTTGAGACTAATCGGGCGATTTCTGTAATTCTTTGGTCTCTCAGCTGTATGCAGGCTTCTCTTTCATTTTCGGGAACAGCTACAAATTCATTGGCAAATTTCCAGGCTCCGTTTCTTGCCGTTTCCATACTGAAATCAATAAAAAAAGTATCTATTTTGCCTGTAAATTTTAATATCCACGTAAGTGTCGGCCAAATTTTGATTAAGCATTTTTCGACACCGCCAACCAAATTGCTCAAAATGGCATTTATTTTATCAAAGTCGGCTTGTAAATCCTTGATATCTTCAACTGTGCAAATTTCTGCCGAGGCAATTCCCAAGTCAAGGTTAATATGAGCATTCATTCCCAGAAGTAAATGCTGTAACACTATGGGCCAAAATTTATCGGCTTGTTCAAAGGCAAATCCCCAGCATTCTGATGGTTTTTCTTTGGCCTGATATTCATAATAGGCTTTTAGATATCTGTTGGCAAAAATAACGTCGAGTTTTTCCATTCGGTCGCCATTTTGAAAAGAACCATTTTGTATGCCTTCTTTTACTCTTACAGTAACTTCTCTGTACAGAATAGCAAATAAACCTAAATTGCTTTGGTCTATTTTTGATTTTTCTATTATTTCATCTAATAACAGAATTACTTCGTTTATGTTTCCAGCTTGTTTCATACTCATTTATAATTGGTTATGGTTAAATTGAGAAGAACGAATTTAATTATTTTAAGCTTTCGACGAACGTTTTTTGAAGTAATTATCTTATTTTTCTTTTGGTTTCTGCATAAAAAAATCCCAAAAGAAAAACTCTTTTGGGATTGTTACTAAACTCAAATCGAAAACACTAAAATATTATGCCTCTGCTTCTACTTTTAAAATTTCTAATTTCAAATGACCATTTTTAGCCGGCCATTCTATAAGATCTCCTACTTTGTAACCAACCATTGCAATACCTTCGTCTGAAAGAACCGAAATTTTGTTTTTGCTCACTTTTACTTTTTCGGGACCAACCAAAAGAATTGTTTTTTCCTGGTTAGTATTATGGTCTTTGTAAGTTACTTTTCGGTTTATCGAAACAACATCTTCGGGAAGGTTTTTTCTCAATACCTGCGTTGCATGTTTTAGTTCGCTCAATAAAAGTTCTTCTTCCTGCGGTGTTACTTTTTTTCTTCTTACGTGGTCTTTAATTAAATCGTAGGTTCCTGTTGTTAAAATGATATTATTTTGTGACATTACTTTCTTTTTTCTTCACTTTTCATTGCGTATGATAAACAACTCTTCATTGAATATCCAGCTCGATTCAATTCAATGATATCATATCCTGAATGAAAATTGAGGTTAAATAAAAACGAACTATAAAAAGGATCCCTGCTTAGAGTTGCAGCAGGGCACAAGTAATAAACTCTTTTGAGCTTTTTAAGAAAGTATCGTCATGCAAATACAATAATGTGTACATTAAGCACATCAAACCGCTGTTTAGTAAATAAAAATTGGCCGTTACCATTATTGTATAACATTTGAAGTTAAACGTGCAATCTACGGCTTTTCTGTCAAAAAACCAGCTCTTTTAGAGAACTTTAAGATTCTGAGTTTTGTAAATGAAATACAATCCGTTATATGCAACCGGCATTAAATCACACTTAAAAACTTACAAGAAATACCTTATATTTGTTTTAAATTGGAAGATTTAAATGGAAGAAAAATTTTGCTGGCGTTGCAATATAAAAGTCAAAATGCTTGATGACAATGAATTTAAATTATGTCGAGATGCTTGGTTTGAGGGAAAAAAAATTGTTGACCAAGAATTAGAACGAAGAAAAATTAAAGATCATGTTTGGCTTGACAAAATTGAAACTTATGAGCAATATAAATATTTACTAGAAATGTATCGAATAATAACTAGCGAATACGAATCAAATCCTTTGGCTATTTTGCATCACCAAAGAAGCCAATTTGGAAAAGATTGTCCTAATTGTTATAAACCTTTCAGAACTCCAAAAGCAATATATTGTGCGGCATGTGGTTACGGCTCAGAAAACTTGACAAAAATCTAATTTAAATTTAAAATGAAAAACTTCGACTGGACATCATTTACCAAAAAAATAGCCGTTAAAGCTAAACTCAGCGACATTTATAATGCCTGGACAATTGCAGGTGAATTAGAAAAATGGTTTCTCGAAAAAGTATCTTTTTTTGATGCAAATCAGGAAGTTATTGGCAAAAATCAAAACGTGTTAGAAGGGAGTAGGTATGAATGGCTTTGGTATTTGTATGATGATGCCATGTTGGGAAAAATTACTTCTGCCAACGGAAAAGACCATTTACAGTTTACTTTTGAAGGAACTTGTCTGGTTGATATAAATTTGAGCGAAACAAATGGTTATACAATAGTTCAACTTCATCATCATGATATTCCAACAGATGATAATTCGAAAAAATACATAAGATTGGGTTGTTCAAACGGCTGGCATTTTTATCTCACTAATCTTAAATCGGTTTACGAAGGCGGATTAGATTTGCGAAACAAGGATAACAGTTTAGACCCAATGATTAACAATTAGAATAAAGCAGTATATTGATTTAGAATATTTTTGCTTTTATATATTTAAAAAGACCCAAATAAAAATGAAGACTTATTTTGTTGACTCATTTACGAAGGAAAAATTTAAAGGAAATCCAGCAGCAGTTTGTCTTCCCAATATAGAATTAAATGCAGAAAGCATGCAGAGTATTGCTGCAGAAATAGGATTTTCGGAAACGGCTTTTATAAAACAAATAAAAGACAATACATACAGTATTCGATTTTTTAGCCCAAAAACCGAAATTCCGTTATGCGGGCATGCGACGCTGGCTTCTTCTAAAATTGTTTTCAGCACGACTTCATTTGAGAGCATAAAATTTATTAACATCAATAATGTTGAATTGTTTATTGAGAAAGAAGTTCATAAAATAAAAATGCAGTTTCCGGTTTATGAAACAGAAGAAACTGAGGTGCCTCAAAAACTGCTCGATGCACTTGGACTTTCTAAAATTCTGGAAAAAAGATACAGCCCAAACAATAAAATAATTTTACTTGAAATTGACAGCGCCCGCGAACTGGCAGATTTAAAACCCGATTTTACAGCGTTGGTAAATTCGCATACCGGAATAAACGGGGTTTTGGTAACTGCAATTTCAGACAACGAAAATTTCGATTTCCATTATCGATATTTCTGGCCTTGGGCAGGAACTGACGAAGATCCTGTAACGGGAGGAATTCAAACCTTTTTGACAAAATATTGGGCAAAAAAACTGAATAAAACAAAACTAAATGCCTTTCAATCTTCTTTAAGAACCGGAACTATGAGTACAGAACTTGTACAAGACAAAGTTTACATTCTTGGAGAAGCAGTGATTGTTCTGGAAGGCAATTTTATTTTATAAATCAAAAAAAAACAAAACCTATGAAACTATTAATAACCGCTTTACTTTTAATTTCAAACTTTACATTATTCGCACAATCAAATCAATTTGCGGGCGATTATACCCGTTCACTTAGCGAAGAAGCAAAACACATAATTGAATACAAATTGACCTTAAATCCAGATGGAACATTTGAATTTCATTCCTACTCTAAAATGCAAGGCGGAACGCCGCCGGAAACCAATTCATACGGAAAAGGAAAATGGAGTGCAAAAGATAATCTGATCACTTTTTCGGCAGACAAAAAAGAAGATCTGAACGAAAAATACACATTAGATTTTAATAATTCTACAGCTCGTTTTGTAACCAAAAATCCAAGAGATAAAAGCGATAAAGTTGTAAAAACTAAACTTCAGTTTTTAGGATCGGATATTCCATGGATGCAGAGAATTGATATTTTTAAGAGTTAGATATATTCCCTATCTAAAAAAACAAAAAAAGTAAGTTTATTTTTATAATAAAATATATTTTTGCAGGATTAATTATTTTACAAATGAATATTGCAAAATATGAATTACTTACAAATACTGATGCTACACTATTTAGATTTAAGAGTAAGGGAATTAATGGCGAAATAGACAAAGGTATCGTTTATAAACCTACAAAAAATGATACAATATATAATTTAGGTTTTGGAGATTTAGTTTTTGATCAAATCCAAAAAGAATTTATAATTAACGATTTAATTGTAAGTGATAATGGGGATCGCAATAAAATTCTAGCTACAGTTGCTGAATCTGCTTATATTTTTTCAGAAAGATATCCTGAAAGGAAAATCTTTTTTAAAGGCAGTACTAAAAGCAGAACACGCTTATACAGGATAGCTATATCGCTAAATTTGAGAGAATTATCAAAAACATTTCATATCTTTGGAACAATAGAAGATGAAAATGGAAACATATTCAACGTTCCTTTTGATTCAAATGGTGATTTTTATGGATTTATTATTAAAAGAAAATAATATGAAAACGCATACAATTGTTAAAAAACAAACTAAAATGGAATCTATAGTAAAAGTTGATCCAGAATTAGATAAAATAAAAGATATAAAACTCAAATCTGATAAACTGGAAGAAGTTAACAAACATAACTTCAAACTGAATTTTTAATCTCTTGTTTTGAACTTAGCAAAACAATTGTTTCATAAAAAACCGTTCAAGAAATTTCTATGAGCGGTTTTTATTTTTTATAAAGAGCTTTTAAAAACCTCAAAGCCTCCGCAAGAATCAACACAACAGCTCAAAAAACTCAGAATCTTAGTATCTCAGTAACTATTTAATTAATACACATTTTTATTGGCTTCATACCTCAATATGGCGGACTTATGACATTTTTTCAAAAGTCACTTTCTTAATTATCTACTTTCAGGTATTCAAAAAAAGATAATTAAATAAACCAACTAAAGCCCCATGTTATGAAAACTACAAAAATGGTATGCCTTTTTATCATAATAATCGCATTAAGCGCTTGTAAAAAGGACGCAAAGGGAAAAAATGATAATTATACAACAATAAACAAAAGCGCAGCTTCTTCTGAGTGTTTAGCTCCTGCTAATTGGTTTACGATGGTAAACAATACCCGCCAGACTCCTCCGCCAAATGAAGGACCAACAAGCGTATTTGCCAACAATGCTACGGTAACAAATTGTGACTTTCATAAGTGGTCATGGCAAAAATTTCTATGGCTGACCAATGAAGTTAATGGAAAACCTTTATTTATGACCAATCTGATTCAGGTGAACGCAGCAGGACAGAAATTAGACCCTAGCAACGGAATTGTTTTAACAGATACTGCTCAGGCAAGTTCTAATACTGATATTTTACAAACTCCTAAATACCAGTCGGGTGTTCCTAAACAAACTACAGTCTA
The DNA here is from genome assembly GCF_028736135.1 of Flavobacterium sp. KACC 22758. Lineage (NCBI taxonomy): Bacteria > Pseudomonadati > Bacteroidota > Flavobacteriia > Flavobacteriales > Flavobacteriaceae > Flavobacterium > Flavobacterium sp. KACC 22758. The sequence continues at coordinate 1,546,619 of NZ_CP117878.1, read as the reverse complement.
TTATTCTATATTTATGGACCAACTTCTTTACGACACTATGATAAAATATGGTCCAATTGCCAAAAACGATCCTACAAAAGTAAAAGATATCACTTTTCCTGTAGGAGCATTAGAACTAAAAACTTCATGGATTGATGCAAGCGCTCTTAAAGATACTTCAACTTATTTTGTTACTCAGGGTGTAATAAACGGAGTAAAAACAAAAGTAGCACTTTTAGGAATGCATGTCGTGGGAATTGTAGAAAATCATCCCGAATTTGTATGGGCAACTTTTGAACATGAAAACCTTGCGCCTGCTTATGACTGGACTAAAGCTACGCCAACTGCTGATGCCCCTGTAACAAGTACAGTTGATTATCCGTTTTTTAATAAAAACAACACAGCAACGGTTCAGAATATAACTACAGGAAATGGAAATTACACTGATGTCTTTTCTGTCTACAAATATGGCGTTCCTGTAGAAAAAGCAATGAAAGGTTCTTTTAATGTGCAGCTTTATATGGATACAAGCCAAAATGGTTCTGAAAACTTCAATAACATTCGTACTATTAACCAAAGCGTTAAAACACAGCTGACAGGCATTTGGAACAATTATTTCTACAATGGTTCATTGTGGATTAATACTGCAGGATACAACAGCACTCCGGCACAAGCGGCTTTATTAGATTCGTTGAGCTATAATCTTTCAAATTCTTCACCGGGAGATTTAACCAGAGGTTCTACTGCAGCTTACAATATTACTATGGAAACCTATGTTCAGGTAGGATTTAGTCCATCTTCTATACATGGAAATACCGTAAACAATCTTGTTAATTGCTTCTCCTGCCACAACGCATCTAACAATTCTGCTGAATCGCCTCTTTTTATAAGCCATGTTTTTACAGGATATGTACAAAATCTACAGGGTTTGAACAGAAAACAAATCAAAGATGCACATGTTAAAGAAATTGTCAAACAATTCAATATGCGCCTAAAATTAAAGCAGGCAAAATCAAAATAACAACCGCTTTACTTTTAAATATATAAACTCAAAAACCACAAGCTCTTGTTTGTGGTTTTTCTGTTTTATTGCCCCTTTGTAACTAAGAACCTTTGTCCCTTTCTCATAAAAATCCTAACTTCGCTCTTCAATAAGAAAAGGAGAAAATGAAGGTATGTATTGCTGAGAAACCAAGTGTAGCACGTGAAATCGCATCTGTTTTGGGCGCCAATACCAAGCACGACGGATATTACGAAGGAAACGGATATGCTGTAACCTACACTTTTGGTCATTTATGCACCTTAAAAGAACCTAACGATTACAAACCGCACTGGAAAAGCTGGGATTTAAACAATCTGCCCATGCTTCCTGAAAAATTCGAAACCAAAGTTGTTCAGAATTCGGGAATTCAGAAACAGTTTAAAATCATCAAAGCACTTTTTGATAAAGCCGAATTGGTTATAAACTGCGGGGATGCCGGACAAGAAGGAGAATTAATCCAGCGCTGGGTAATGAACGAAGCGCATTACAAAGGCGAAATAAAACGTTTGTGGATTTCGTCTTTAACTACAGAAGCCATAAAAGAAGGTTTTGATAACCTGAAACCTTCTGAAAACTATGATAATTTATTCTACGCCGGATTTTCGAGAGCCATTGGCGACTGGCTTCTAGGGATGAATGCAACTCGTTTGTATACCGTAAAACATGGCGGTTACAAACAAGTTTTGTCTATTGGGCGCGTACAGACGCCAACATTGGCAATGGTTGTAGACCGATTTAAAGAAATTGAAAACTTTAAACCGCAGCCCTATTGGGAATTGCAGACTTTATACAGAGAAACGCTTTTTAGTTACGAAGAAGGTCGTTTCCTAAAAAAAGAAGACGGAGAAATTCTGGCTGAAAAAGTAAAGGAAAGTGATTTCGAAATTGTTTCTGTTGATAAAAAGAACGGAAACGAATATGCTCCAAAACTGTTTGACTTAACAGGTTTACAGGTATATTGCAACCAAAAATTTGGATTTTCGGCAGAAGAAACGCTTAAAATTGCGCAGACTTTATACGAACAAAAAGCTATTACCTATCCCAGAGTTGATACCACTTTTCTGCCTGGAGATATTTACCCAAAAGTACCGGGGATTCTGCAAAAACTGACCAATTACAGTGACTTGACAGAACCGCTTTTAGGAAAGAAAATCAAAAAATCACCTAAGGTTTTCAACGATAAAAAAGTAACAGATCACCATGCGATTATTCCAACCGGAATAGAAATTAATCTGCCTTATAATCAGCAGCAGGTTTACGATATTATTGTAAAACGTTTTCTTGCTGTATTTTACGACGATTGTCTTGTTGCCAACACAACCGTAATTGGAAAAGCAGCCGACGTAACTTTTAAAGCTACAGGAAAAGAAATCTTAAAGAAAGGTTTCCGTGTGGTTTTTGAAGATCCGAATGCGAAAGAAAAAGAACCGGATTTACTGCCGAGTTTTGTTGTGGGCGAAAAAGGACCGCATGAACCTTCTTTTCTTCAAAAAGAAACCAAACCGCCTAATCATTTTACCGAAGCAACTTTGCTGCGCGCCATGGAAACCGCAGGAAAACAAGTAGACGATGAAGATTTACGCGAATTGATGAAAGAAAACGGAATTGGTCGTCCGTCTACACGTGCGAACATTATCGAAACGCTTTTTAAACGTCAGTATATTGTTCGAAATAAAAAACAGGTTTTACCAACTACAACGGGAATTCAGTTGATTGATACAATTCAGAACGAATTGATAAAATCGGCTGAGCTTACGGGTTCGTGGGAAAAGCAATTGAAAGATATAGAAAAAGGTACTTTTACAGCAGCTGCTTTTATCAGAAACATGAAACGTATGGTCGAAGCTTTGGTTACCGAAGTACGAAGTGAAACCAGACACGCCAATATTTCACATGCAGCAACAATTCAGAAACCAGCTGTAAAAGCAGAAAAAAAGAAAGCAGCAGGAATTTTGGCAGAAACTTGTCCGAAATGCCAGAAAGGAAATTTTATAAAAGGGAAATCGGCTTTTGGATGTTCTGAATATAAATCGGGATGCGATTTTGTGCTTCCATATGTTTTTCATGATAAAAAAATTACCGAAAGCCAATATTTACGATTAGTTCAAAAAGGCTCAACCGTAAACATAAAAGGTTTTAAAACCGATGCCGGCACAGTTGAAGGTTTAATTCGTTTTGAAGAGAATTACAAACTTAAACTCGAACCCAAAAAAACGGATATAAAAAAGACAACTAAGGAAACAGCATCAGATTCTTTATCCTGTCCAAAATGCAAAAAAGGAAACATCTTAAAAGGAAAAACCGCTTACGGATGTTCTGAATATAAATCGGGTTGTGATTTTAAAGTTACTTTTGATGAAGTCCGCGCAAAACTTCAAGATCAAAAACCAACAAAGGAATTGGTCTACTCTATTTTAGAGGGAAGAGTTTAGTATTTTCTTGCCACAGATTAAAGGGATTAAAATGATTTTTTTTACGGTGTTTTTTTGCCACGACTCGACCGAAGGGAATGACGAAGTAATTACACGAATTCTCACTAATTCATTTTTTACGCAGATTCTGCAGATTTAATTTATAATTAGAACTAAAAAAATCAGCCTAATCCGCTAAATCTGCGAGAGACAAAAATACTTTTCACAGTCAATACCACATTTCTTTATTCGCAAATTATTTCTGGAATTTTTTATAATTACTTCGTCATTCCCTTCGGTCGAGTCGTGGCAAACATTTTTTTCATACTTTAGTAGCATATTACAAAACCAAAATCTTATAAAATATGTTTCAGAAAATTACTCTTTTAACGCTTGTTTTAGCCGCTGTTTCTTGCCAGAAGAAAGAATCTGTCGAAAAAGATAAAATCAAAATCGCCGACTGGATTATTGGAAACTGGGAAAACAAATCGGCTGAAGGTATTTTAACTGAAAACTGGCAGAAACTAAACGACAGTACTTTTAATGCGTCGTCTTATTATATAAAAGAGAAAGATACACTGCATTTTGAAACAATTGTTCTGGCTCAAAAAGGCGAAACCCTAACCTATTTTGCAACCGTAAAAGGACAAAATGAAGATAAAGCCGTTGCTTTTGCATCAACCGCAGAATCTGATAAACAATTGGTTTTTGAAAATTCAAAACACGATTATCCGCAAAAAATCACTTATACCAAAAACGCTGATAATACTTTAACTGCTGAAATCTCTGGAAATTTACAAGGAAAACCTAGTTCGGAAAAGTTTGTAATGACGAAGAAATAATGATAAAATTAAAATTATTTTTAATAACGATAATATTTTCATTTTTGTCTTGTGAACAAACTAAGATGACAACAACAATTGATGCTATGCCTAAATTTGAAAATTTCAAAAACAAAGAAAAATTTCTACCAGACAATACCATTTTTTATCCAGGAATTGGTGATGAAAAATTAAAACCAATTTTGACAGAAAAAATTAATTTAGCTGCAGATGACTTTAAGAAGATTGCAGAATCAAACAATCCTACAGTTGAAAATTATCAAAATGCAATAAAAAATGGGCTCAATCGATTTTCAGGAATTTATCTTGAATTGGATACAGAAAATCGTGAAAGAATTTGTGCTTATTTTGAAGAATTAATGGATATTGTTGGTCTGGAAAGTTCAGAGGGACAATTGAATGACTTTATGTATGATTTTGATCCAAATCAAATTTAAAAATAATCTTTAAGCTTTAATTTTACTCTAATTCTAAACGGATTAAAATCCGTTTCTATAATATTAATTCATTCCTTCGGAATTTTAAAATTAAAAAAAGAACCATCGGTTCGAAAAATATTGCAGAGCCGGATTTTAATTCGGTTACAACAAAATGTTCCCGAATACAAAACTTGCTGCAATATTATTTTTTTCTACGGAATTTCGATTAAAAAGAACCATAGGTTCGAAAATATTGTAGGGCCGGATTTTAATCCGGTTACAACAAAATGTTCCCCAATACAAAAGAACCATAGGTTCGGACAATTTTTGTAACAAGAAATGGCAATCTGCTAAAACAATCACAACAATCTAAATACCAAATATTTATTTTATATTTGATAACACCAATTTGGTTTTAAATAAATGAATTATGAAATCATATAGCATTTTTTTCGCAGTTTTGACTTTAGGCATTTTCGCGTCTTGCAAAAAGGAAACCAAACCAGAAACTCCCGCAAAAATCTATTCTAAACTTGCAAAAGCCGAATGGTTTATTGGCGAATGGGAAAATAAATCGGCAGATGGTGAACTTACCGAACGATGGAAAAAAGAAAATGATTCCGTTTATTTAGGAGAATCTTATTTTGTTGTGGGACAAAATGATACCGTTTTTGCAGAACATGTACGTCTTGAAGAAGTAAACGGAAAATTAGCCTATATAGTAACAGTTCCGGGGCAGAATCAAGAATTGCCCGTAAGTTTTGAAATGACCTCAGCTGCAGATAATCAAATTGTTTTTGAAAACCCAAAACACGATTATCCAAATAAAATTATTTACAATCTGGTTGAGAAAGATTCGCTAATAGCAGAAATTTCAGGTTTGAAAAAAGGCAAACCTTATACTGAGAAATTTATTATGAAAAAACGATAAGATAGGTTTTTAAGCAAAAAACTTAATCCCTTAGAACCTCAGCAACTTAGCAGATTAAAAAAAATCACTCATTCTCCCCTATCTTATTCACCATAAAAATCATCAGAATTCCTAAAAACGCCATAACTAAAAATGCCCATTTCATACTTAAATATTCTGATATAAAACCAACCATTGGCGGTACTAGTAAAAAACCAAGATAACCAATTGTAGATATAGAAGTCAAAGCAGATCCGCTGCTTAATTTTGAAGATCTTCCTGCAATACTAAACACCAGCGGTACCACACAAGAAACCCCAAACCCGATTAAAACATAACCAAAAATAGTTGGGTAAGCATACGGCAGGATAAAACAAAGACCAAAACCAGCAGTAATTAAAATTCCGCTGTAAAGCAGGATTTTTTTAGTTCCAAATTTCATTACGCCATAATCGCCAAATATACGTCCTAAAGTTACTGCCGACGCAAAAAACACAAAAGCAGCACTTGTTAATTTTGGAGAAGCCTTTAAGATATTTTCAAAATAAATACCGCTCCAGTCATACATCGTATTTTCGCAGGCCATAGACACGAAACAAATCAAGGCAAACTTTATAAGATTCTTTTCCGGCATCGAGAAAAACTTCTTTTTAACCGGAACAGGCTCATTATGAATACTCATTGGGTAAAAACAAGCTGTAAGAGCCAGCATAAAAATACTTACTCCCAGTAAATGATGTGATGGAGCAATTTTCTGCGTTACCATTACATAACCTAAACCGGCTCCAGAGAAAACAGCAATACTCCAAACCGCATGAAAACGTGTTATAATCGATTTTGGATAGAGTTTCTGCACTTCAAGAGACTGTGCATTTATTGACAAATTGAAAATATTACGCGAAGCTCCAAAAAACAAAAGTATAATAACCAGCTGCCAGACAAATGCGGCTAAACCAGGCAAAGACAAAGCTACATTAAACATAACTGCTCCAAGCAGCATAATATAACGGCTGCTGTACTTGTTTAACAACTTTCCGGTAAACGGCATTGTAAGCATTAAACCTATTGGAAAAGCAAATAAAACAGCTCCAAATTCAGCTTCAGATAAATGCAGCTGCGCCTGGATATGCGGAATTCTCGAAACCCAAGAAGAATAACCAAAACCCGAAAGAAAGAAAAATACAGTATTTGCGATTCGATATCCTCTAGGCGTGTTTTGAATCTTTTTGAAAAAAGGTAAAATCATGAATTCTTTTATTTCAGACTGCAAAAATAAAGCTTTTAAAACGAATTATTGTCGGTTTCACACTTTAATAAATACATCCAATTTTTCGGTTTTATTTCAGAAAAAATAAAAGACTTTTCTTTCTTATTTAACCTTGTAAGGCTTAAAAACAAATGAATTGAAATATTATTTGTAAAAAAAACAATAATTTCTACATTTGTATTGTTTTTATTTATTCTAAATAAATTTTAATTACAAACCAATTTTTAACCAATGAAATATCTTAGACCGAAAACATTACGTTTTCTAATGACAATTAGTTTTGTCTTTACGTTCTTAACCACGTTTGCACAGCAAAATGGAAAAATTAAAGGAACCATCACAACTGCAGATGGTGAAAAGGCTGCCGGAGTAAATATCATCTTAAAAAAATCAAAATACTGGGCAGTTTCTGATGAGAACGGAAATTTTGATTTTAACAGGGTAAAACCAAACACTTATACTTTACAAGTTTCTTTAACAGGATACGAAACACTTGAAAGCGAAGTAATTATTGCCGAAAGCGAAACAACTACTGTAAATCTGCAGTTAAAAGTTTCTAATAAAGAATTACAAGAAGTTGTAGTAAACAGTAAAAAAAGCATTTTATCTAAAAAAACAGATTATGTTGCCAGAATGCCTTTAACAAATCTGGAAAATCCACAAGTTTATAATGTTATACATAAAGAACTTCTTTTAGAGCAGGTTTCTGTAGATATTAAAAGTGCTGTACAAAACTCACCCGGAGCAGTTCCGGTTACGTATCCATCCGGAGGTGTTGCCGTAACTTTTAGAGGATTTACTACGGGCATTAATGCCAGAAATGGTATGGAAACCTCAACTAACCGTTCTTCTACTGATCTTGCCAACGTAGAAAGAATTGAGGTTTTAAAAGGTCCATCCGGAACTTTATTTGGTTCTACTATTTCATCTTTTGGAGGTGTTGTAAACCTTGTTACCAAAAAACCTTTTGAAACAACTGCGACAGAGGTTTCTTATACTACGGGAAGTTTTAACTTAAATCGCTTTACTGCAGATGTTAACACGCCTTTAAATGAAGAAAAAACGGTATTATTTAGAATAAATGCTGCAGTTAACAGAGAAAAAAGCTTTTTAGATTATGGCTTCAATAATACGGTTGCCGTTACTCCAAGTTTAACTTTTAAAGCAAACGAAAAACTTACTTTTAATATCGATGCTGAATACATCAGTTCAAACAATACAAGACGTACTTATCATAGATATGATGCTGCTTCCGGAATTACAAACCCTGGTGATTTGAAAATTGACTACAAAAAATCATTATTTTATGATGATAATGATGCTAAAACTTCTGCAAATAAAGTTTTTGCTCAGGCAGAATATCAAATATCAGAAAATTGGAAATCTACTACTCTATTCTCTTTTATGGGAGAAAACGTAGATCGCAGTTATCAGACTTATACGCTTTGGTTAAACCCATACCAAGCCGCAAGAAGAGTTGGAAACTGGGGACCTATTTATGACAATTACACTAATATTCAGCAAAATATTAACGGCCAGTTTGCAACAGGTAGTATTAAACATAAACTATTAGTTGGTGCAAATTACAATTTTAATAAAAGCGGATTCTCTTCTGGAGCAACAGCGTATATTGATACAATAGACGTGAGAACTCCTTTTGATCCTATGAGAAGAAAGACGGTAGATGCTGTATTAAAACAAACTGCATATCCAGTTACTACCAATAAGACTTTTAGCGTTTACGCTTCGGATGTTATTAATTTTACTGAAAGATTATCAGCAATGCTTAGTTTACGTTTAGACAACTATAAACTAGATACTGTTGAAGGTACGGAAGGTTACAATCAAACGGCATTATCTCCAAAATTAGGATTAGTGTATCAGGTTGTTAAAGATCAGGTTTCGATCTTTGGAAATTACATGAACGGATTCCAAAATTCGCCTCCTGCTACACAGCCAGATGCTACGAGATTGATTTTAGATCCTGTATACGCCGTACAATATGAAGCTGGTGTAAAGGTTGAGGCATTCAATAAAAAATTAAGTACTACTTTAAGTTATTATAATATCAAAATTGACAATGCAGTACAATATGACAATAATGGTTTTGCTTATCAAAATGGAGAACAAGTCAGCAAAGGTTTTGACTTTGAATTAATTGCGAATCCAATTAAAGGTTTTAACATTATTGCCGGATATGCTTTTAATGACAATACAATTCCTGCTACTGGCAAAAAAGCTGTTGGAGCTCCAGAAAACGTTGCAAATTTCTGGACAACTTATACCTTACAAAATACTGTAAAAGGTTTAGGGGCCGGATTTGGAATTAATTATGTTGGAAAAAGTTATATGTTTGATGATAATGTTTTTTACATTCCTTCTTATACCACGGCAAATGCTACTGTATTTTATGATCAGCCTACTTGGAGAGTCGGACTTAAATTCAATAATCTTTCAAACGAAAAATACTGGGATTTTTATGGAAACTCCCAAGCTCCAACAAACTTCTTGGTTAATTTGACATTAAAATTCTAAAGTCATTTTTTTTTCTTAAAACAACACCTCTGCAATACAACGGAGGTGTTTCTTTTTGTTAAACATTTTATTTGTAAATCTTAGTAAATGACTTTTAAAAAATTAATTCTAAAAATCCATTTATGGCTGGGATTATCTTCCGGTTTGATTGTAGTTATATTGGGTATTACAGGATGCCTGTATTGTTTTGAAGAAGAATTACGTCCTCTTGTTCATGATTATTATTACGTAGATCAGGTAAAGGACAAAAAATTACCTTTAAGCCAATTAATTGAAATTGCAAAAAATGCAAATTCTGATTATCCTAAACAATCTTTTTCAGGATGCAGGACGTTTAGCGATGATAATCGTACTGTAGTTATGTGGTTTTATAAAGAATTAGACAAAGATGCGTTTTGGTACTGGAATCAATATCATAATACTTATCTCTATCTGGATCCTTTTACCGGAAATGTAAAAAAACAAGAAGATTATAATTTCGAGTTTTTTGTTTTTGTTCGCATGCTGCATCAAACATTATGTCTCAACAGCGATATTGGAGATCCAATTGTAGGAACGGCAACTATTGTATTTATTATTTCGCTTATTACCGGTCTTATACTTTGGCGGCCTAAAAACAAGCAGGCGGCTAAACAACGTTTTTCGTTTCAATGGAAAAACAGTACTAAATGGAAACGCAAGAACTACGATTTACATAATATTCTTGGATTCTATTCGATGCTTTTTGCTTTACTAATCGCTTTGACAGGATTAGTCTGGGCATTTCAGTCTTATGATAAAGGGGTACAATGGCTGCTTAATGGCGGAGAAACATTTGAAAACGAGAGGTTCGTTTCTGATACTACACAATACACTAAAAAAATGCCCACTGATAAGATTTACGCTTCCATTAGACAATCGCAGCCTAAAGCAAAAAGTTTTTATTTGTTTGTACCTGAAGAAAAAGATTCGCTGGCAACATTTAGCACATTTATAAGATACAATAATCGTTTTGATGATGTCTCTATTGAATTTGATCGTTACACAGCCAAACCTTTAAAAATTGAGACTTATCACGAGAAGAATAATGGTGAGAAGTTTCGGTTTATTAATTATGATTTACATGTTGGAAGTATCCTTGGATTTGCGGGAAAATTACTCGCCTTTTTTGCCAGCCTGATTTGTGCAAGTTTACCAGTTACCGGATTTTTAATCTGGTGGGGAAGAAATAACAAAAAAACGAACAAAACGAAGTAATTATAAGGGTTCACAGTATTGTTAAAAAAATTATAATTTCTACATTTGCGGTGTTTTTACCAATCTTACACATCCCCCCGTAATCCACTTAAAAAGAAAAAAATCATGAATTATTTTAACCGCAGCATGAAGCGTTTTATGTATTTAACAGCCCTGCTTTTTATTTTTACAAGCACTGTAAACGCTCAACAGACTAACGGAAAAATTAAAGGAAACATTACAACGTCTGATGGCGAACCTGCAATTGGCGTAAACATCATTCTAAAAAACTCAAAACACGGAACTGTTTCTGAAGAAGATGGTTCTTTTGAATTCAACCGAGTAAAACCAAATACTTATACTGTTCAGGTTTCATTATCAGGTTACGAAACTCTGGAACAAGAAGTTACTGTTTCTGCAAGCGAAACATCGTCATTAAAATTACAGCTGAAAGTTTCAAATAAACAGTTAAAAGAAATTATTGTTACACATTCCAGAGGCAAAGCATTTCCAAAACAAAGCAGCTTTGTATCAAAAATGCCTCTAAAAAACGTTGAAAATCCTCAGGTTTACAATATTGTTTCATCAGAATTAATGAAAGAACAGGTAATTACAAATTATGATGATGCTTTAAAAAATGTTCCGGGAATTCAAAAATTATGGCAGTCTACAGGGCGTGGCGGTGATGGAGGTTCATTTTATTCATTGCGTGGTTTTGAAGTTCAGGCCAATGTTGTAAACGGACTGCCTGGATTAACAAGAGGTAGTTTAGATCCGGCAAATATCGAACGTATCGAAGTCATCAAAGGACCATCCGGAACTTTATTTGGAAGCAGTTTAGTAAGCTACGGCGGTCTTATTAATACTGTAACAAAAAAACCATACAGCGGTTTTGGCGGTGAAGTTTCATATATAGCAGGAAGCTTTGGCTTAAACAGAGTTACTGCAGATATTAATACACCGCTTGACGATAATGATAATGCGGCTTTTAGAATTAATGCGGCTTACCAGACAGAAAACAGTTTTCAGGACGCTGGGTATAGAACTTCAATTTTTGTTGCTCCTTCCCTTTCTTATAAAGTAAATGAGAAATTGTCTTTCTTGATTAATACCGAATTTATGGCTGAAGAAAAAGCAGCATCACCTATATTGTTTTTAGGCCAGTACTCAAAACTTCAGTATGCTGATTTAAATGATTTAAATTACAATACAAAATTATCTTTTTACAGCAACGATTTACCAATGAAAAATCCGAGATTCAATCTGCAGGCTCAGATGAATTATAAGATTTCTGACCAATGGACTTCGCAGACTATTCTTTCAAGAACTTCAACTAAATCAAAAGGATATTACTCTTACATGTCTGACAATGAAAACGGAAATAGAGATTTTGCTTTCTGGATCACAAAAGAAAATTCTCAAACTGCAACAACTGATATCCAGCAGAATTTTATTGGAGATTTCAAAATTGGAAAAATGAGAAATCGTCTTGTGGCTGGTTTAGATTATTTTGAAAGAAATTTAATGTTTGGAGGTTCAGGTTACGCACACCTTTATAACGTTACACCTCAGGGTGAAGTTAGACAGCTGGATCCGGCAAATCCTTACAATTTAAGCCAGACATCAGTAGATAAATTATTAGCTTCTGCACCGGGACCGGATTATAATTCTAAAGATGCAGCTTACAGCGCTTATGTTTCCGATGTTTTAAACATTACGCCTGCTTTGTTAGTAATGGCGAGTTTAAGAGTAGATTATTTTGATAATGAAGGAAATATCAAAAAAGATACCGATAATTATAATCAAACAGCACTTTCTCCAAAATTTGGAGTAGTTTATCAGCCAATTCAGGATCAATTATCTGTTTTTGCAAATTACATGAATGGCTTTAGAAATATTGCACCAGGATTGGTTTATGACGGAAGCGGAAATGTAATTGGGACAAAAACTTTTGAACCGGAACATGCTGATCAATTAGAAGCTGGTATTAAAGCTGATTTATTTTCAGATAAAGTAACTGCTGCCGCTAGTTATTATGTTATTAATGTTGCTAATTTAGTTACCAGCAACCCAATGTATAGTTCACAAGGCGGTGAAGCAAGAAGTCAGGGATTTGAATTTGATTTGAATGCTGCAGTATCAAAAAATTTCAGCATTATTGCCGGATACAGCTACAATCAAAGTAAAATTACCAAAGGAGACATAAACAACGTTTGGTTAGATGAAGGAAAAAGACCTTTCTGGGCAGGGCCAAAAAACCTGGTAAATCTTTGGGCTACTTATAAATTTGATGAAGGTGCATTAGAAAACTTCGGACTTGGATTTGGTGGAAATTATGCCAGTGATAATGCTGTTTTAGACAGTGATGTTACAGGAAAATTTGTTCTTCCTGCTTACACTGTTATCAACGGATCTGTTTTCTATAACTCAAATAAATTCCGCGTAAGCTTAAATGTAAATAACATTACCAATAAAGATTACTTTAACGGAGGATGGTCTACAGTAAATCCGCAGAAACCAAGAAATGTTGCTGCTAGTTTTACTTATAAATTCTAAATAAGCTTAAAAATTTTAAAAGCCCCAAACCATATAATTATATGGTTTGGGGCTTTTTTTGTTGTTTTATTTTTAATTATTCTAAATAAGGCGTATGTTTGTGAAAAATATCATTTTAATAATTTTAAACCTGATCTTATGAAATCAAAAACTTTTAAATTAATAACATTTGCTTTTTTAATGTTTTTTGCTGCACCTCAGCTTTTTGCACACGCACTTTGGATCGAAACTAAAGCAACAGGAACAAAAGGAAAAGCTCAGGAAATTTCTATTTACTTTGGCGAATTCTCAGATAATGATATTACAAAAGCAGATAAATGGTTCTCAGATTTAAAAGATTTCTCTTTGGTAGTAATTTCTCCTTCAAAAAAAGAAACAAAACTTACTTCTAAAGCTTTAGATAATAAATACCAGGCTTTCTTTACACCAACTGAAGAAGGTGTTTACACAATTGTAATGCAGCACACGGTTAAAGATGTTTACGGAACAATGAAATTAGATTACAACTCAAGTGCAACAGTTGTTGTTGGAAACAAAGCAGCTGGAAATAATATTACAGCAAACACTAATAAAATTGCTGTTTTCTCAGAAAATGCAGATACAGCAAAAAAAGATGCTAAAGTAACTGGAGTTGCTTCTTATGACGGAGCTATTGCTAAAGAAGCAAAAATCAAAGTTATCGCTCCAAATGGCTGGGAAAAAGAATTATGGACAAACGATAAAGGAGAATTTTCTTTTACTCCAATCTGGTCTGGAAACTACATGGTAGAATATGCTCACACTGATAAATCTGCTGGTGAACATAACGGAAAAAAATATGATGAAATCTGGAAAATGGCTACTTACCAAATTGTGGTAAAGTAATCTTGTAAAATATATACTTAGATTTTCAATTAAAAAACCTTGCTTTCCGGCAAGGTTTTTTTTTGCTTAAAATCCAACATTAATACAAAATTAAAATAGAATTAGAAAATTCTTAAGCAAATCTTAAGAAAAGACTAAGTAAGGTTTAAGAAAGAAAAACACTTCTTAATTTCCTGTTAAAGAAGATGTGTATTTATATTTGCAATCGATAATTTTTATTGAATCTAAATAAATACCATGAAATATAATTTACTATTTGCCTTAGGATTATTAAGTTTCGTCTCTTACGGTCAGAGTTATTCAAATAATGAATCTGGAGCTTCAGTTACAGATACTGTAAAAGGCAAAAAAGGAGAAATATTAAACGAAGTAATTGTTACTAAAAACAAAGAGCCAAAACCGGTAACAGCAGTTCGCTCCGGATTAAAACCAATGGATAATCCGCAAGCTATACAAGTTATTGGTTCTGAAGTTATCGAACAGCAACAGGCAATCAGATTAAGTGAAGTTCTTAAAAATGCCAACGGTGTTTATGTTGGTTCTGCGCGAGGCGGTGCTCAGGAATCTTTCTTTTCAAGAGGTTACGATTTATCTGCCAACAATATGTTTAAAAACGGATTCCGTTACAACGCAGGATCAATTCCTGATGTTTCCGGCTTAGACAAAGTAGAATTTCTTAAAGGAGGATCGGCTTTATTGTTTGGAAATGTTGCTCCGGGAGGAATCGTTAACCTGGTAACCAAAACTCCTCAATTTAAAAGCGGCGGCGAGATATCAATGCAGATAGGAAGTTTTGCGTATTACAAACCTGCTTTTGATTTTTATGGCGGTTTAAGTAAATCAATCGCTTTTAGAATTAATGGTTCTTACGAAAACTCAGAAAGCTTTAGAGATGTTGTAAAAAACGAACGTTTATACATCAATCCATCGCTGCTTTTTGTAATTAATCCTAAAACACAAATTACGCTGCAGGGAGATTATTTATCAGCAGACTGGACTCCTGATTTCGGAACAGGAATTATTGGAACAAAAATTCTAGATTTACCTCGTAATACTTTTTACGGATCACTTTGGTCGAATGGTACTACTAAATCTTCCAGCGCTTCTGTATTATTAAATCATGATTTTAATAAAAACTGGAAACTTAATTTCAACAGCTCTTTCCAAAATTATGATAGAGCTTCAAAATCTACAGCACAATTATCATCTGTTAAAGATAATGGAGAATGGACAAGACCATTGGTTCAAAACAAAAACCTGGAACAAATATTAGGAGATCAGATAAGTCTTCAGGGGAATTTTAACACTGGATCTGTAAAGCATCAGATATTTACAGGTGCCGACTGGGAAAACTCATTCGCAACAGCATATACTTTTGCATTTGACCCTGCAAATTATGACACTATTAATCTTTTCAATTTTGATCCGTCAACACAGAGAAATGATATTCCAAGCGCGAGAGCAACTCAAATTGCAAAAACAGAAACGAATCGTTTTGGGGTTTATTTTCAAGATTTGATTTCTATTACAGACAAACTAAAAGTATTGGCAGGTGTAAGATGGTCATGGCAGGAAGCTGAAGTTACGACTTACAAAGAAGTTTATGCCAATAAAGTGCAAACCGTTAAACCTGAAAATGCAGTTCCAACAGTTGGTGCTAAAAAATTAGACAACGCATTTTCTCCAAAATTTGGATTAATTTATCAGCCAAGAAAAGATATTTCTATCTTTGGAAGTTATTCTACTTCATTTACTCCAAACACGGGAACTACAGCTGATTTAAAACCAATTGAGCCATCTATTATTGATCAGTATGAAGCTGGTATTAAAACTGATTTCTTAGAAGGAATGCTAAGCACCAATGTTACAGTTTATCAAATCGTAAACAGCAATCTGGCGCAAACAGCCGAATTTAAAGCTGACGGAAGTTTAAACTCAGATACGAACATAAAAGTTTTAAGCGGTGAAACTAAAAGTAAAGGTATTGAAGTAGACGTTACTGCAAGACCAATTGAAGGACTTAGCATTATTGCTGGTTACAGTTACAATGATATGCGATATACTAAAACATCTGGTTTAAACGGAAGTTTTATAGAAGGTGATCGTCTTGTTAGAACTCCAGCCAATACCGCAAATTTAAGTTTCTATTACCTAGTTCCTGAAGGTTTCTTTAAAGGAGTTTCTGTAGGAGCGATTGGAAACTACATTGGTGACCGTTTTGGAGGCTGGAATGACCAATACAGCACAGATCTTGTCAAATATCCTGATGGTATCTACCACAGAGAAATCCCTATTGATGGTTACACAACTATTGATGTTTCAGCTGGATATACATGGAGAAAATTCTCTATTCTTTGCAAACTATCAAACATTACAAACGAGTTAAATTATACTGTTCACGAAAACTACAGTGTAAACCCAATTGCTCCTCGTCAAGTTATGACAAGCCTGCGATACAAGTTCTAAAATATTGAATTAGAGTTTTGATTTTATCCCAAGATTTTCAGTTTCACTAGAAAATCTTGGGATTTTTATTTTAAGCCCAATTATAATTCAATTAACAC
Organism: Flavobacterium sp. KACC 22758; assembly: GCF_028736135.1. Taxonomy (NCBI): domain Bacteria; kingdom Pseudomonadati; phylum Bacteroidota; class Flavobacteriia; order Flavobacteriales; family Flavobacteriaceae; genus Flavobacterium; species Flavobacterium sp. KACC 22758. The sequence continues at coordinate 1,530,015 of NZ_CP117878.1, read as the reverse complement.
TATTTTTGCCTGAAAATATCATCCTAAAAAACAATCCAAAAAAATGTCAGATTCTCCAAAAAATCAATTACAAAAAAGTTTAGGCTTTAGTTTTAATATTGCTGTTTTAATTGGAGGAACAATTGGTGTCGGCATTTTACGTACGCCCGGAACTATTGCCGAAATGCTCAATAATTACTGGCTGATTCTTGCTTCCTGGCTATTTGGAGGTTTATACGTTTTATTGGGAGCAAATTCGTATTCAGAATTAGCAACCATGCTGCCAAAAGCTGGCGGATCTTATAATTATATTAAAAGAGCTTTGGGCGATTATGCCGGATTTCTTTCAGGATGGTACGATTATATTGTAAATGCCATCCCTCCTGCTTTTTACTGTATTGTAATCAGCGAATACACCATTATTTTATTTCCGCAATTAGCACATTATTCTACCGTATTATCTATTTCTTTATTGGTTGCATTTGTATTATTGCATTTAAGCGGTGTAAAAAACGGAAGCGTAATTCAGCAGATTACCAGTTTCTTAAAAGTAATTTGCTTTGCAGCTTTGGTTACGGCTTGTTTTATGTATTCTGGAGTTGAAGTTCCGCCAATAAAAACAGATAATTCAATTTTTCAAATCGGACTTATTTTCGGATTCTTCAAATCTTTACAGCTTATTATTGGGACTTACAACGGCTGGAACGGCGTTTGTTTTTTTGCTGAAGAAAATGAAAATCCGAGCAAAAATATTCCGAAATCTTTATACAGCGGCGTTCTGCTTGTTGTAGCCATTTATATCTTGGTAAATGCAGCATTTTTTCACGTTCTCCCAATCGAAACTATAGCAAAATCGAATCTGGCTGCTGCCGATGTTGCTAAAATTCTTTTTGGTGACAGCGGAGCTAAAATCGTTACCATAATTTCTATTTTCTCCTTAATTAGTATTTTGAATGCTTTTATGATGATTCCGCCAAGAATTTTGTACGGATTAAGTCGTGACGGGTTTTTTATCGAAAAAGGAACTCAAGTCAATAAAGGCGGAACACCAATTGTTGCGCTTTTGGTTTCATCATTTTTCAGTTTGTTTTTAATCTGCATTGGTTCTTTTGAAGTCTTATTTTCTTTTGCAGCTTTCATCTCGATAATCGTTTGGGGACTGGCCTATTATTCACTTTTAAAACTAAGAACTACAGAACCGGATCTACCAAGACCCTATCGCTCATTTTGGTATCCTTGGACAACTATAATAGCGATTATATTTTCTATCGCATTACTTGCTGGATTCATTTACAGCGACCCTAAAAGCTTTATTATTATTGTTGGAATTGCAATTGTTTCTTATCCTTTGTTTTTGGTTTTGAGGAAGAAAAGATAAAACGTATTATTTGTAATTCTGAAAAAACATCCCAATATTGTTATTTCGAGGAACGAGAAATCTCCACGAGAAGCTCGACAAAGATTGTATTTTCGTTGCGTCCCGAAGCTTCGGGATTGCGAAGATTTCTCGTTCCTCGAAATGACAATATTAACTTAAAACAAAAAACCCGACAGGTTTTAAAACCTGTCGGGTTTATTTCTATAATGTAATAGAAATTAAATTCTTATTTCAAACCAGCCAAACTCTGCTCGATTGTAGCAATTTTTGCCAGAGCGTCAGCTTGTTTTTGTTTCTCTATGTTAAGGACTTTCTCTGGAGCTCCGTTTACGAATTTCTCGTTTGAAAGTTTTGCTTCAACAGATTTCAAGAATCCTTTTGTATAATTCAATTCTTCTGTCAGTTTTGCAATTTCAGCTTCAACGTCGATGTTTCCTGTAATCGGGATGAAATATTCATTTGATTTTACACGGAAAGACAATGCCCCGTCTACTTTTTCAGAAACATATTCGAAAGCCGAAACGTTTCCTAATTTCGTTATGATTGAATCAAAATAAATCGAAACATTTTCGCTATTGATTCCTTTCAATTCGATTGCATCTTTAAACGGAATGTTTTTGTCTTTACGGATCGTTCTAATTCCAGAAATTACTTCAATTGAGTTTTCAAAATCAGCAATTAATTTTGCGTCAAACGGTTTTACTTCTGGCCATGTTGAAACAATTAAAGCTTCTTCTGGAGTTCTTTCAGCAATTAACTGCCAGATTTCCTCTGTCAAGAATGGCATAAACGGATGCAATAACTTCAAGTTGTTTTCTAACATTTCGATCGCTTTCGCGAAAGTTACGCTGTCAATTGGCTGTTGGTATGCAGGTTTGATCATCTCTAAGAACCAAGAACAGAAATCATCCCAAACCAATTTGTAAATTGCCATTAATGAATCTGAAATTCTGTATTTCTCGAAATTATCTTCAATATCAACTAAAGTCTGCTGCAATTTAGCTTCATACCATTCGATTGCCACTTTTGATGATTCTGGCTGTGCGATAGTTTCTGAAACTTCCCATCCTTTAATCAATTTAAAAGCATTCCAGATTTTGTTTGAAAACGCTTTTCCTTGACTGCACAATTCTTCATCAAACATGATATCGTTTCCGGCAGAAGCGCTTAAAAGCAATCCTACACGAACTCCATCGGCGCTGAATTTATCGATCAAATCTAAAGGATCAGGAGAATTTCCTAATGATTTAGACATTTTACGACGTTGTTTATCACGAACCAAACCAGTCAAATATACATTTGTAAATGGTTTTTCTCCCGCATATTCATAACCTGCAATAATCATTCTCGCAACCCAGAAAAATAAAATATCCGGACCTGTTACTAAGTCATTTGTTGGATAGTAATATTTAAAATCTGCACTTTCTGGATCCATAATTCCACCGAAAACTGACATTGGCCATAACCAAGATGAAAACCATGTATCCAATGCATCAACATCTTGTTTTAAGTTGTCAGTTGTTAGTTGTTGGTTGTTGGTTTTAGCTTGTGCTAATTTTAATGCGTCTTCGATATTTTCTGCAACTACGAAATCTTCTTTTCCGTCTCCGTAATAGTATGCCGGAATTTGTTGTCCCCACCATAACTGACGAGAAATATTCCAATCGCGAATGTTGTTTAACCAATGCGCATAAGTGTTTTCGAAACGTTTTGGATGTAATTTAATATCTCCTGTTTCTAAAACCGATTTAATTGCTGGTTTAACTAATTCTTCCATTTTCAAGAACCATTGGTCTGATAATCTTGGTTCGATTACCGCTTTTGTTCTTTCAGAAGTGCCCACTTTATTTAAGTGTGTTTCTGTTTTTGCTAAAGCTCCAATTTCTTCTAGTTCTTTTGCAATTTCTGTACGAACTACAAAACGGTCTTTTCCTTGATAATGTAATCCGAAGCTGTTTAAAGTCGCATCTTCATTAAAAATATCAACGATTTCTAGGTTGTGTTTTTCTCCTAACGTTTTATCGTTCATATCGTGAGCAGGCGTTACTTTCAAACATCCTGTTCCGAATTCAACATCAACATATTCGTCTTCGATAATTGGAATTACTCTTCCGCAAATAGGAACGATTGCTTTTTTACCTTTTAAATGTGTAAAACGCTCATCGTTTGGATTGATACAGATGGCAGTGTCCCCGAAGATAGTCTCAGGACGTGTTGTAGCAATCGTCAAGAAATCTTCTGAACCTTCAATTTTATATTTTAAGAAAAATAATTTTCCTTGTTGTTCTTCATAAATTACCTCTTCGTCAGAAAGCGTAGTTTTTGCTTCCGGGTCCCAGTTTACCATACGGTATCCTCTGTAGATTAATCCCTTGTTGTATAAATCAACAAAAGATTTAATTACAGATGCAGACATGTCTGGATCCATAGTAAATTTGGTACGTTCCCAATCGCAAGAAGCACCTAGTTTCTTAAGTTGTTCTAAGATTGTTCCACCGTATTTATCTGTCCATTCCCAAGCATGTTTTAGGAATTCTTCGCGGGTCAAATCGTTTTTATTGATTCCTTCTGCTTTTAATTTTGCTACCACTTTTGCTTCAGTAGCAATAGAAGCGTGATCTGTTCCCGGTACCCAACAAGCGTTGAATCCTTTTAGACGCGCTCTACGTATTAAAACATCCTGAATCGTATTATTCAACATATGTCCCATGTGAAGGACTCCAGTGACGTTTGGCGGCGGAATTACAATGGTGTACGGTGTTCTATGATCTGGTTCTGAATGAAAATAGTTGTTTTTCATCCAGTAATCATACCATTTACTCTCAATCGTCTTAGCGTCAAATTGTGCTGGAATTGTCATTTACTAGGGTTGTTTAATCGTTAATTTTGTTTAACCGTTATCGGTTTTGATCATCGAATTTCAAATTGATTTGTTTTCTTGTTTCTGTTTAAAAAAATCATTTATAAATCAATCTCAACGATTAAACAAATAAACGATTAAACAGTTAAACAAAAAAACTGGTTCAATTTTTGTATTTATAACTGACAGCAAAAGTAAATAATTAAGTAGACTATAAAAAACGAATTAATAATTTGTGTGTTAATTAAAACAATGTATATTTACTTACAACTTAAAAACAATTTCAAAATGAAAAATGTTGCCTCTTTTATTGCTGTCGTATTGTTTAGCGCAATAGGTTATGCACAAAATGGCCCAAAGATTGAATTTGCAGCCCCGGACAATACGATTGATTATGGAAAAATTTCAAAGACTGATAATGGAGTACGCTCCTTTGAATTTACAAACACCGGCGATGCACCGCTTTTAATTGTTGGTGCTGAATCGACATTAAGCTCAATCGTTGTTACTAAACCTGCCGCAGCTATTATGCCGGGTAAAAAAGGAAAAATTGATGTAAAATACAATATGGCAAGCGGTCCAATTCGTAAAACAATTACGGTTGAAACCAATGCTGTCAATTATCCTGACGGGCGTGTAGCTCTAAAAATTAAAGGTGAAGTTTTATAAAAAAATAAAATCTAAAAATAGTAAAAGCCGTTTCTGAATTAGAAATGGCTTTTTTTTATTATTATAAGTTAAACCCGGCAGGTTTATATCTTATTTTTTGTCGGCACATTCTGCAGTATCAAATTTATATTTTACACGATCAAAATCAATAGGTTTATCTTTTACTAAATAAGTAACTCCCATTGTAGTCTGCATTGTGCCGTTTCCTAAAATAAGCTGTTTATCTCGTTTTAAAAATGCCATTGGGTTTTTAAATGTTTTGTCTTTATTTACATTATCCTTAAAGGTGTAATCTATAAATAAAGTATCACCATGAAATTCTCCTGCAACTTCACCAGTTCTAACTGTAGAAGGAGCAACTTTCATAATCATATTACCGCTTAGTTTTCCGTTTTTTAAAGTATTCAGTTTTAAGGCAATTGTATCTTTTTCGTATACAGCCTGATAACACTCACTGCTTACAACTGTTTCTGCTTCTGCTTTAGCTGCAGCTTCTTCTTTTTGTTTTTCGTCATTTTTACAGCTTTGAAATCCAATGCAGATTACTAGCAGACATGGTAAAACTAGATTTTTCATATTTGAACAATTTTTATTTCATGGTTATTCTATAAAATTAATAAAAAAGAACTCAAGAAAAAGATTTTTAAAAAATATTGATTACAAAATTAAACCCGACAGGTTTTTGAAACCTGTCGGGTTTATAATAGTATTTAAAAAGATCTATAAACTCTTAATTACAAATTCTGATCTTCGGTTTAATTCATGTTCTTCTTCAGAGCAGGCATCATCGGTTTTACATTTTATAATAGGAACTGATTCTCCGTAACCTTTTGCAGAAACTCTCTTGGCTTCAATTCCAGACTGAATTATAAATTCTCTGGTTGAATTAGCTCTTTTTTGAGATAAATCGGCATTGAATTTTTCATTCCCTCGTGAATCTGTGTGCGAGCCAATTTCGATTACCATTCCCGGATATTTTTTCATCAGCTCAACTACTCTGCCTAAAACTACTTTCGATTCTTTACGAATGTACCACAAATTATAGTCAAAATAAATAGGATCTGTTTTGATAATTAAACGGTCTTTATCTCTTATAACATCTTTTTCTTTCTCTAAAATTTCTTTTACTTTTTCATTCTTCCTAACCTCAGCAGCAGCGATTTCTGCTTCTTTGGCTTTTTTCTCTTTCTTTTTTAATTCTATAGCAGCAAGTTCTGTTTTCTTCTTATTTTCTTCTTCAATAATAATTTCCTGCTGTCTTTTCTTTTCGGCTTTTTCTTTTTCTTCTAATTTGATGACTTCTAAAGATTTTAATGCTAAAGAAGCATCATTGATCTTATCTCTTGTTTTATCTAAAGTTAAAGTTACAGACTCGTTTGTGTATTTTTCTTTAAAAGCCGAAACTTTATAAGATGTCTCACAAGCTGCTGTAAAACTAAATTTTCCATCGGCAGAAGTTGTAATAGTATTTAAGGTTTTATTTTCAGAATCCTGTAAAATTACGGTTGCACTTTCTAATGCCAGTTTAGTATCAATATCTGTAATAACCCCGGCAATAAACTGCTTACAATCTTCTACAATTAGATCTTTGATTTCTTTAAATTGGTAAATATCGTCGTTCCCTTTTCCTCCTTCTCTATTGGATGCAAAATATCCTTCTTTGGTTTCTGAATTAATATTGAAAGCAAAATCATCTAAGTTTGAATTTAAAGGCAAACCAATATTCACCGGCTTAGAATATTCATTTCCGTTTATATCAGAAACAAAGACGTCTAAAGATCCGTAACCTAAATGTCCGTCTGAAGAAAAGTATAGTTTATTATCTGCAGATGCAAAAGGAAATTGTTCTCTTTTATCTGTATTTACTAACGGCCCGAGATTTTTTGGAGTATCAAATGCACCTTTATTAATATTTACCGAATAAATATCAAATGAACCATAAGTTCCCGGCATATCTGAAGCAAAATACAACACTTTTTCATCGGCACTTAAAGCTGGATGTTCTACAGAATAATTTGGGCTGTTAAAAGGTAATGATGAAATATTAGTCCATTTTCCTTCTACCAATTCGGCTTTAAAAATCTGGAGGTTTGAAATCTTTTTATCATCTCTTTTTTTCGTTCCTTTTTTAGAATTGTTTCTGGTAAAGTACATTGTTTTACCGTCTTTTGTAAAAACAGCATTTGATTCGTGCATTCCTGTTTTTAATTCTTTGGCAAAATAATGCACAATAGAATCTGCAGCATTGATGTTTTTGAGAGGGATTGTAACCAAATTTAAATACGTCGCATTATCCCATTTAAATTTTTTATCGAAAATTCCGGGTTTCAATTTAACGCCCGCAAAAACCAAATTACCATTATATTCGACCGCTCCAAACTCTGAATTTGGTGTATTTATTGGCAGGTTTTTGATCTCGAATCGTTTACCAATTGCGGTTACATTTTCTAAAGTTTTAATGTCTTTTTCGAAATTGATAACATCTTCTGTATTTGAAGATTTTGCATAATATTCTTTTAAAACTTCATTTGCATCATCAAAACTATTGGTTGCTTTTAAAGTTTGAGCATATCTAAAATAGTATTCTCTATCTAAATTGTTATTGTAGTTTTTTACTAAAAGTCGGTAATAACGCTGGGCTTTTACCAAATCATTGGTATAAAAATACGAATCGGCTAAGTTTTTAATTACTTCCTGCGAAGGTCTGTCATCAGCCAGTTTTTGATACAAAACGATTGCTTCGCTGTAATAAGTTCTGTCAAAAAATTTCTTTGCTCTTATCAATTCCTGATCCTGAGCATTTATAAACTGTATTGAAAATACGAATATAATAACGAGTAGTTTTTTCATATTTTTCATTTTAAAAGAATCTTGGAGATTTATCAAACCCTTTTCCTAATAAATCAAGATCAAAGAGGAGCATAATTTCGTGAGTTCCTGAATTGAACTGACCAAAATTAGTAAGCGTATAATCGTAAGCATACCCTACTCTAAGCGAAGGAGTTACATTAATATTAAACAAAGCACTTACAGAATCATCTATTCTATAAGCGGCTCCAAATTCAAATTTTTCATTATACAAAACATTCGCCGTAACGTCTAAAGTAATTGGCGCGCCTTTTACGAATTTTGACATAAATGCAGGTTTAATTTTCCACATATTATTAACCTGAAAAACATATCCTGCGGTTAAAAATGTATGTATTTCTTCGGCTCCAAAAGCATTAATTCCTGATTTTTCTTCAATGTATTTTGATTTCAATAAATTAGGAGCAGACAATCCTACGTAAAGATTGTCTCTAAAATAATAAGCTCCAACTCCAATGTTTGGCTTTGTTGCGTTTATATTTTCAGAAAAAGCAAAATCTGTCTGCGGATCTGTAAAACGAAATCCGTTAAAATTACTTTGTATAGACGAAAAACCTGCTTTTAATCCAAGAGAGAGTTTGTTCTTCCCTCCCAGATTTAAAACGTATGCAAAATCGGCATAAATGTTATTTTCTTTTTTAGCGCCGTCACCTATATCATCTGAAATAAAAGATAAACCTGCTTCTATTTTATCTGTAATGGCAGTATGTCCAAAAAAAGTGAACGTTTTAGGAGCACCAACAGCGCCCACCCACTGAGTTCTGTACAAGGCTCCAAAATTCATCATAGCCGGAACTCCTGTTGCGTATGCCGGGTTTACAACGCTCATATTATACATATAATGTGTATACTCGGGATCTTGCTGCGCAGAAACTGATACGTAAAAGAGAAAATTTATAAGGAGTAGTATTTTTTTCATTTGAAAATTATATTAAATAATATAAAGAAGAGATTTATCGATTTAAATAAAGACGGCCTTGTTTTGGCGGTTTGTTATCTTTATTAAAATGCAATACATAAAAATAAACTCCATTTGGCGCAATACCGCCGGCAATACCGCTCTTTTCGTAATTCATTCCGTCCCAGGCGGGTTTATTTTTATCTCCTTTATACATTCCGTTTCCGTATCTATTAAAAATTTCAAGTGTATAATCCGGATATAGAAATTCAATATCTTTAATAACAAATGAATCATTTATACCGTCTCCATTTGGTGAAAACCCATCGGGAATAAAAAAGTCATTCGGCACATTGTCACAATCTGTTAATGCAACAGTAACTTCAATATATTCTGAAGAAAAACAAGCCGAATTTGGAAAGTTAAATCCATAATACCTTCCCTGCTCAGTTAAACGAGTTGAAGCTGAAAGCAGATTGCCGTTATCAGGTGCATCATACCAGACTACTGTTGCTGGAATGTTGGTATTATTTGACAAATCTCCAATAGTTGGATTAGTTAGTCCGCAGAAATTCTGCCCGTCTGAATTTAGTACGGGAACGGGAGAATCGTTTATTGTAACCGGAACTTCTGCAGGCTCTGATGTACATCCAGCCACTGAAGTTTCTCTAACATAATAATTTCCAGATTGTAAAATTGTTGTGCCTGCAAGTGGCGTTGTCGCTGTTGCTGAATCATACCATTTATATTGGTTTCCCTTTGGAGTTAAGTTTTCTACCGCTGCTTCATCGACTTTACAAAAAGACAATGGACTAACAGTTGGTTTTACCGGAATTGGATGTATTATAAAACTATCTAAAACGTTGTTTAGATTGACATCGCAATTGGTGATATTATTTTTTAAATTCAAAACTGATATAATTGTAGATCCTGTGTTTAAAAGCAAGCCGACAGGTATTACAAAATCGGCTTTTCCGTTAGTGACAGACAAGGCAACAGATTCTAAAGTACTTAAATTACTATCCTGAAGCATATAGGACACTGTAACATCAGTCAACGTTCCTAATCCCGAAACGGTTACCGTAACCGGATCGTTTAAACAATAATCATTTACAACAACATTTACTGTTGCAGCATTGGGCAGAGGATTAATAATTAAGTCTCCTCTAATTGTGGCAGTATTTGTACAGCCGGTTGCTGTGTTTGTAATATTCGTAATAGTAATAGTTGATACACCGCTTTTTATATTTAAACTTCCCGGAACTATAAAACTTGAACTGCCGCCCGCAACTGTAATGTTTGCCGTTTGGCCTAATGCCGAATTATCTCCGCTTATATTGTACCGAATATTATAATTTCCGTCTCCTAAACGTAAGGCATTGGTAAGATGTACTAATGCATTTTTATTTTGGCATGTGGGTTCTGGAGTTAAAACAGCTCCCTCTAAATAAGGCAGCGTATGAATTTCTAAATCTGTAGTTAAATTATTTATGATGTTGCGGCAGGCTCCTTTACTATCTACAGCAACAATACCAGTAACGGTTACATGAAAAACTCCAACCTGTCGAAAGTAAGCAGAATTTACAGGAAAACTAAGTTTTCCGTTTACAAAAAATGCTTTTATTGTTTCTGTTCCGCCATTTGGTCCAGACACGTTAAATGTAACGCTGTACTCATTATCTGGTATTGCTTCTGCTCCCTGCGTAATTGTTGCTGAATAGGTTGCAGTGTTTATTTCATTTTCGCAAATATTTTTCTCAACTTCAATTTTGGCTCCGGTAAAATCTAATCTTTTTTCGAGTGTGATTATCATCGTTGTTGTTTTATCAGGGCAATTATCATTGTCTGATAAAACAGTATAATTATAAGCATACTCTCCAGGTCCGTATGTTGCAAATACTTGTTTAAGATTGACAACCGGATTTGAAGGAGAGGTTATGCCTCTGCCGCTCCATCTTCCATCAGGGTCCTGACCAGATAATAAGGTACTGACATCAAAAGCAGTATAACCATCTAAATCAGTGGTGCCGCACAAAAGCAAATCTCGACCTATTCCCGGTTGCGGTGCCCTGATAACAGTAAGTGTTATTGAAGTTGTTAATGGTGCTGTATCGCATCCGGGAACAGGCGGTACAGTATAAGAATATTGAAAATTACCATTCATGTTGGTTATAGTAAGCAATGGAGGAATAACATTACCTGAACTATCTCTCCATGTTCCATTAGTATGCGGACTAATTACTGTACTATTAAATGCAGAAAACAAATTATAGGTGTTTTCATCACTGCATTTTGTTGCATATGGAGCTGGAAATCCTTCGAATGCACCAATTGTAACCAAAACTTTTGCCGTATTCACAGTGCATCCCGCGCCAGGAGCTGTATATGTATATTGATAGGTTCCCCCAGCCCTAATAGCTTGGGCATTTAAGATTCCTGTTGTAGTACTCAAACCTCTGGAACCATCATCATCAGACCATGTTCCGCCGGGTACAGGACTTCCTCCTAAAAAAGAAAATAAAGAAACTGATCTATTTGAAATATCTTCGACGTTGCAAATCGTGACAGAACCATCACTACCAGCACATTGCGAATAAATTTTTGGAGATAAAGCCGTTAAAAAAACAAAAAACAATAAAAATTGTAAGAAATTAATGTAGTTTTTGACCATAAATTATTATTTTGGTTAAACATAATAAAATATGTGCTTACTTTCTAAAAAAACTTAATTTTCTTATTAATTTTTTAAATATATAGATATTAATATGTAAATATTTTTTCGTATCAAAAAATCATAAAAAAGAAACTACAATTCATCTTCAAGCTTAAATCTAAACTTTAAAATAAGACTGTTTCTTTCTACTTCTATCGTGATCCATATATCATGTTCAGATTTTAAAAGCTGGTTAATCTGCTGTAAAGAATATTTATAAGGTCTTTCATTGTTAATACTTACTATAATATCCCCTTTTTGTAAACCGCTTTTTTCAGCAGCAGAATTTTTTCTAATATTTACAATTTCATAAATTGGTTTTAAAGAAAATTTATATCTAAAATTTCCTCCGCTGCCATTATTATTTGCTGCCATTTCGGCCTCGCTCAATGATCCTGCAACCTTGACAGTTTCTAGATGAACTGTTTCCTGAACCCATTGTAAACCGTTGTGCTGAATTGTTATACCGCTTTTATTATAGATAAAAGGTTCTGAGAATTTATTGTTTTTTTTCAAATACAACTTCTGGTTCTTGTAGTCTAAAACAACTGTAAATCGTTTTAATACTTCGCCCCCTACTGAACCTATTCTATCCGGTACCATTTTTACATTTCGAATTGATGATGAATCCGGAAATGCTACTATTGGTTTTTTAAAATCAAATTCATCAATTGAAAACATTTTTATTCTGGCACGATGTCCTTCAATATCACCGCTGAAACCTTTTCCTAAAAAATCTGGAAAGTTCTTTTTTGGAAGCTTTATTTTATTGTTTTCAAAAATCCAGAAAGCATCACTATTACCTATATCAATCAGCAGTTTAGCTTTAATATCTACACTGTCTACTACGGCATTTGTATAAATATAAGGTTTCGATTTTTCGATTGTAATAGGAATAGATTTAAACTTATTGTTGAGTCTTCTCCTAATAGATTCATTGTCGGTATGAACCGTAATTTTCTTTTTTTCGTAATTAACCTCAATCAAATTATTCTTAAAAAATTTATAGCCTATAATGCCGTTAACCGGAATACCAATATGAGATGAAAGATTAAAACTCTGATCTAAAATTACAAACAGCATATGATTGTCTGATCGTAACCCGTGTGTTTCAAAAGTATTTTTTGTTGATTTTAAACCTTCAATTTCATTTTCAGATCCTAGCCCTCTAAGTTTGATTTTTTCGACATTATTAAATTTAACTTCCTGCATTTCATCCATACTAAACAAAATGGTTTCTTCGACACCTGAATCTAATAGAAAATTCAGTTCGATTCCGTTTACTTTTATTGGAATAAAAATGAGGTTGTTTATCAATTTAAAAGGGATTACAGCCTTTTTTTTATTGTTCTCAATAGTAAAACTATCTTGAGCTTTTAAGCAAAAAGGCAGCAATAAGCCAAAAAACAGGGCTATATATTTTTTCATTGGCAATATTTTATTATAAAATTAGCAAATATATTTATTATTGTTACATTTTTATAAGTACTCGTATTGTTTACGTTAATTTCGAAAAAAAAATGCAAATTTGCACTTCAATAATTTATACTCATGCCAACAATTTCTCAAAAGGGCAGAAACATGCCTGAATCACCGATACGCAAGCTGGCTCCTTATGCTGATTTAGCAAAGAAAAAAGGACACAAGGTGTATCACTTAAACATTGGTCAACCGGATATCAAGACACCGGAAGTGGCCATCGAGGCGGTAAAAAATATTGATTTGAGTATTATAGAATACAGTCCGTCTGCCGGATATGAAAGCTATAGAAAAAAATTAGCTCATTTTTACCAGCGCCAAAATGTAAACGTTAACACAGAAGACATCATTGTTACAACTGGTGGTTCTGAAGCCTTACTTTTTGCACTGGCCACAATTACAGATCCAGGAGATGAAATCATTATCCCGGAACCATTTTATGCTAATTATCATGCATTTGCATCTTCTACAAGTGCAACTGTAGTGCCTCTTGTTTCTACTATTGAAACGGCTTTTGCACTGCCAAGTATTGACGAAGTAGAAAAGTTAATTACGCCAAAAACAAAAGCTATTTTAATTTGTAATCCTGGTAATCCGACTGGATATTTATATTCTGAAACGGAAATTAAACAATTAGCAGAATTAATTAAAAAACACGATTTATATTTAATTGCTGACGAAGTTTACCGCGAATTTTTATACGATGGAGATGATGTGCATTTTTCTGTAATGAATCTGGAAGATGTACAGCAAAACGTAATCATGGTAGATTCTGTTTCTAAACGTTACAGTATGTGCGGTGCCAGAATTGGATGTTTGATTACTAAAAATAAAGATGTTCTGGCAACTGTTATGAAATTTGCTCAGGCGCGTTTAAGCCCGCCAACAATTGAGCAGATTGCCTGTGAAGCAGCAATTGATACGCCGCAAAGTTATTTTGACGAAGTAATTGGCGAATATAAAGAACGTCGTAACACCTTAATTTCTGAATTAAATAAAATTGAAGGTGTCATTGTAACGAAACCAAAAGGTGCTTTTTACTGTATTGCCCAGCTGCCAATTGAAGATTCTGATGATTTTGCTCAATGGCTTTTGGAAAGCTATAATTTAAACGGCGAAACTGTTATGATTGCACCCGCAAAAGGATTTTATTCTACTCCGGGAATGGGATTGAATCAGGTGCGAATTGCATACGTTTTAAACAAAAAAGATCTAATTACGGCAGTAAACATCTTAAAAGAGGCTTTACTAGTGTACAACAATAGATAAAACAAACTAAACTTAAACTCTCAAAAGACAATAACGATTCCTGTTATTGTCTTTTGTATTTTGGAACAATTTTAAATTATATCTAAAAAGGATCGATTAAATAATAAAAACGATAGAAAAGGTTTCCCATTTATTAATTATCTTTACCGCCTTAAAAAGATATACCCATTATAATAGTAGTTTTTAATGATAAATAACGAAGATTTTTTAGACGAAATAGGTGACAGTCATTTCAGCAGTAATGCAAAAAACCCTTTAAGAGAGGATGCTTTTGATATCACTGATGAAGAAAAAATAGAAAAAATTAAAAAAGATGTTGAAAACATTCTGCAGACTCTTGGAATGGATTTAACTGATGACAGCATAAAAGGTACTCCAAACCGAGTAGCTAAAATGTTTGTAAAAGAAATTTTTGGAGGTTTAAATCCTGCAAAACAGCCAAAAGCCTCAACTTTTGACAATAATTACAAATATGGCGAAATGCTGGTAGAAAAAAACATTACGGTTTATTCTACCTGTGAACACCACTTACTGCCAATTATAGGACGTGCGCACGTTGCTTATATTTCAAGCGGAAGAGTTATTGGTTTATCAAAAATGAACCGTATCGTTGAGTATTATGCTAAAAGACCTCAGGTACAAGAGCGTTTAACAATGCAGATTGTTCAGGAACTTCAAAAAGCTTTAGGAACAGAAGATGTAGCCTGCGTTATCGATGCAAAACACCTTTGTGTTAACTCAAGAGGAATCAAAGATATCGAAAGCAGTACTGTAACTTCTGAATTCGGCGGAAAATTCAAAGATCCTCAAACAAAAAGAGAATTTCTTGATTACATTAAACTAGATACACAATTTTAAATATTGGGTTAATCGTTTATTTGTTTAATCGTTTAATCGAAAACAGTTAAACAAATAAACGGTTAAACGATTTAACTTAAAAATATGTACGTTTTTTCATTTGAGAAACTTGAAGTTTGGCAGAATGCAAGAATGTTTATTTTGGATATTTATAAATTAACTGCTAAATTTCCATCAAATGAATTGTTCGGAATAACTTCTCAAATAAAAAGAAGCTCATCATCAATTGCGACTAATATTGCAGAAGGAACTTCGAGAAATACAAATAAAGATAAAGCTCATTTTTTAACGATCTCGTATTCATCAGCAATGGAAACTTTGAATCACTTAATTATTTCAAGAGATTTAAATTATGTATTATCCGAAGCTGAATATGTAGAATCTCGTGAAAAAATCGAAAAAATCTGTAACCAGATAAATAGTTTAAAAAAATATTATCTTACAAAAGAATAAAAACGATAAAACGTTTATACAGCAAAACGAACCAAACAATTAAACGGTTAAACAAATAAATGATTAAACATCAAAAAAAATATGCCACTATACAGCAGTCAGCCACTAAAAATATACAATTCACTTTCGGGTGAAAAAGAAAATTTCAAACCAATCCATGAAGGAAATGTTGGAATGTATGTTTGTGGACCAACGGTTTACAGCAATGTGCATTTAGGAAACGTAAGGACTTTTATGTCTTTTGACGTGATTTTCAGGTATTTTTTACACCTTGATTATAAAGTTCGTTACGTTCGAAATATTACTGATGTTGGTCATATTGTAGATGATGTTGATGAAGGAGAGGATAAAATTGCCAAAAAAGCACGTTTAGAGCAGTTAGAGCCAATGGAAGTTGTGCAGCGTTATACTGTTGACTTTCATGACATTTTAAAAGCTTTTAACTTTTTACCGCCAAGTATTGAACCAACTGCAACGGGACATATTATTGAACAAATCGAGATTATCAAAAAAATTATCGATACCGGAATTGGTTATGTAGCCAACGGATCTGTTTATTTTGATGTTGTAAAATATAACGAAACCAATAATTACGGCGTTTTAAGCGGCAGAAACATCGAAGATATGCTTGCGAATACCCGTGATCTTGACGGACAGTCAGACAAAAGAAATCCGCAGGATTTTGCACTTTGGAAAAAAGCAGAACCAGAACATATCATGAGATGGCCTTCGCCTTGGAGTGATGGTTTTCCTGGCTGGCACTTAGAATGTACTGCAATGAGTACTAAATATCTAGGGAATCATTTTGATATTCACGGCGGCGGAATGGATTTAAAATTCCCTCATCACGAATGTGAAATTGCTCAAAACGAAGCCTGCACAGGACAATCGCCGGTAAATTATTGGATGCACGCTAATATGCTTACGCTAAACGGGAAGAAAATGGCAAAATCTACCGGAAATAATATTTTACCGGGAGAAATTTTAAGCGGCGACAATACGATTTTAAGCAAAGCATTTTCAGCATCAGTAACCAGATTCTTTATGCTTCAGGCACATTACAGAAGTATTTTAGATTTTTCTGATGATGCAATTACTGCTGCCGAAAAAGGATACAAAAGATTAATGGAAGCTCTTGAAGCTTTACCAGCAATAAAAGCAGGTTCTTCCAGCTCTGTTGATTTTGCAGCATGGAAACAAGCTTGCTATGACGCCATGAATGATGATTTTAACACCCCAATTTTAATTGCACAATTATTTGAAGCTGTTCGTTATATCAATTTATTAAAAGAAGGAAAAGAAACTATTTCTGCCGAAGATTTAAAATCTTTTTCAACTGCCATTAATGCGTTTGTTTTTGACGTTTTAGGTTTAAGCGACGAGAAAGCTGCAGACAGCAATAACGATAAATTAGAAGGCGTTGTAAACATGCTTATCGGAATGAGAAATCAAGCCAGAGCAGATAAAAATTTCGCACTTTCTGACCAAATCCGCGATCAGTTAATTGCGCTTGGAATTCAGTTAAAAGACGGCAAAGAAGGAACAAGTTTCTCAATTTAAGAAAGAAAAAAATCTAATAAATCATGAAAGTCATTACGCCATTTGTTTTATTAGTACGCTTTTATCAAACTGCGATTTCACCTTTTACACCTGCTTCATGCCGATTTGAACCAACGTGTTCTACGTACATGATTCAGGCGCTGCAGACTCACGGATTATTTTACGGAGGCTATTTGGGAATGAAACGAATTTTAAGCTGTCATCCGTGGGGAAGAACAGGTTACGATCCCGTTCCAGAAAAGAAATGTTCACACAAACATTAACTTTTTATAAAGATTTGCTCCGCTTTTAATATCTATTTTTACAAAATATAATAAAAAAATTACCTTATATGACACATCCTTTAAACATCGTTTGGAATCCTTCAGAAGGAATTGATTTAGGATTTTTTATGATTCGCTATTACAGTTTAATGTTCGTAATTGCTTTTGGTTTAGGCTGGTACCTAATGAAAAAGATTTTCGAACGCGAAAATGAGCCAATCGACAAATTAGATTCATTATTTGTCTGGACTGTTTTAGCAACGTTAATTGGAGCTCGTTTAGGACATGTTATATTTTATGACTGGGAATATTTTAGAAATCATTTACTTGAGATCTTCTTGCCTTTCAAATTCGAACCAAAATTCGAATTCACAGGCTTTCAGGGATTAGCAAGTCACGGTGCAGCGATTGCTATTATACTGGCAATGTATTACTACAGCAAAATGATCTTAAAACGTCCGTTATTATGGATTTTAGACCGTGTAGTTATTCCGGTTGCCAGCGGTGCTATTTTTGTTCGTTTAGGAAACTTCATGAACTCAGAAATTATTGGCCACGAAACTACTTCTGCTTTTGGAATTCGTTTTTTACATGACCAGTTCAGCAAAGCAGAGGCTGTAAACGCAACACAAATTGCCAATCCAAAAGAGGCTTATAATGCCATTGCAACAAATCCAAAATTTGCTGATTTATTAGCACAGGTTCCTGCCAAACACCCAACTCAATTGTACGAAGCATTTTGCTATATTTTTGTCTTTGCTATTTTATTTTTCTTGTACTGGAAAACCAATGCAAGACTTAAATCAGGATACTTATTTGGATTGTTCCTGGTACTTTTATTTGTAGTTCGATTTATTGTAGAATTTGTAAAAGAAAGCCAGGGCGGTATCGAAGAAGAATTAGGCTTATTTTCAACAGGACAATGGTTAAGTATTCCTTTTATTATAATTGGTCTTTTCTTTATCATTAGAGCACAAAGAAATCCTTTAGCTGCTTCATAGTTTACAAAAGAAACTTTTAAAATAATAAAGTCCAGTATATTTATTTATACTGGACTTTTCTTTTATAGTAAATCTTAAAAGATATATTCCCTATTAACTTATTATCTACGGTAATTTTTAAAGCATAAAACAAACCTCTTTAATCTTAAAGATCAAAAAGGTTTTAAGTTTTAAAAACATAAATAAAACGATTATTCTACATCCAAATAGGGATTCAATATCTCCGCTAATTCATTAAGCCAATAGAAACTGTTTTCGAGTTTATTGATTTCTTGTTGAAGGGTTTCATTTTCCCTGATCAAACCTAGAGCAAGGACAAAATTAACTTGTCTGATTGCTTTTGCCATTTTTTCGGAATCGACTGTCGTGTTGAAAAAAGTGAGTAATCTTTTTTCAGTTTCTTGAAAGGGTGTTTGTACTCATAACTCTGTAATTTAAGGAAATATAAAACCCGTACAGCTACAGGTGTCCTACGCTTACAGAAGCGTTGCAGTTGTTTCCAATACCGCCACCATACCGCACGGGCAAAAGTTTTTTCGATTTCATGATTCTGTAATTTAGGACTGCAAATATATCAAAAAAACGCCAGCTTCAATAAGTGAGAAAAGTATTCTGTTTTGTAAAAAGACTTTTATTTTGAATGGTCATAAAATTAAAAACCCTCGACTTTAAATAAGTTCAAGGGTTTTAAAATTTTAATTATTTGCATTGGAGAATACTGGCGCGAGCATCTCGCTGATGAACACAATCTAAATTAATTTTACAAATTAATCTAAAACTAATTATCACGAACGAGACGGTCGTTAGCGGGGTATTGACTATTTTTTCATCATTTACTTTGTCTTTACAGCTTAAAAAAAATGTAAAAAAACAAACTAGTAGTAAGGCATCTTTTTTCATAATCTAGAAATCTTCACCTCTCTTAATTTTATCTACATCAATTTCATCAATAGTATCCTCTAAAACCTGTTTCATATTTTTAATACCGAAATAATTGTTCTTTACTATAATATCTTCTATTTCTGGATGCTGTATAAGCAAATCATATAATGCCCACCCTGCATTATTCCATAATTCAGGATTCTGTGATTTGTATTTGGTAATTGCAGGAACCTCAATACTTGCGATTATAGATACAATATGTGCCTTCTCAATATCATTAAACATTTTGGCGGGATCATCACTTCCATAAATCATATCCAAATCTTTACCATATAATGCATAGGCATAATTGTCTAATGCATAAATAAACCTATTATCTTTTGCTGTAGTATTATTTTTAACATAGTCTAAAAGACCTTGTCTGATACAAAAATTATTATTTAAATCTTTTGTAAAGAAAAATATTCCAATTTTCTCATCTTTAATAGGTACAGATTCATTAAACATACCATAATAATACTCTAATAATAATTTGTTTATTCTTGGCTCTTTATCATAACCTAAAGAAACAACCAAATCCATCAAAAAGTCTTTATCGTTAACCAAAAGCCAGTCTAAATCAACTTTGCTTTCATTAAACAAGTATTTGTTTCTTGCAATAATGTTATGAGGTATAGTGATTAAGTAACTATCATCCTTATTTATTTTAATAACATCTCTTAAAAATAACATAGGAATCATGAAATTATATTTATTAATAACGAATTGATTGTCTGTTAAATCAAAATCAAATTCATGTTCATTAAGGGTTTTATTGGTTCTATCTAAAGTATTTGCAAAAATTGTAGTAAAAGCATCGTATTCTTTAAATCTATTATCCTTTACCAAATCTTTTATCTTGTTTTCAAATTCACTACTTGATAATGTCTTATATCCTGCACTTTTCAATCCCTGCTCTACAAATGGAATAAGAATTAGAAGATCTTTTTCTGTAGGATGATAAGGATCGTCAGGGCGATAATCAATATAGTTTGCATTTTTCTGGAGCTTTATTAAGTTTTTTATTTCTGCAACATCAATATTTAAAGTATCTTTTTTTTGAATGTCGACTATTTTTTCATCATTTACTTTGTCTTTACAGTTTAAAAAAAATGTAAAAAAACAAAGTAGTAGTAAGGTTTCTTTTTTCATAATCTAGAAATCTTCTCCTCTTTTAATTTTATCTACATCAATTTCATCAATAGTATCTTCTAAAACCTGTTTCATATTCTTTATACCAAAATAATTATGTTTTACTATAATATCTTCTATTTCTGGATGTTCAACAAGTATATTATACAATGCTGAACCTGCATAATTCCATAATTGCGGGTTTTGTGGTTTGTATTTGGCAATTGCAGGAACCTCAATACTCGCTATTATAGATACTATATGAGCCTTCTCTACTGGATTAAACATTTTTAATGGATTATTAGTTCCATAAATACCATCTAGATCTTTGTCATACAAATGAAAAGTATAATCATCTAATGCATAGATAAACCTATTGTCATTTACAGTGGTATTGTTTTTAATATACTCTACAAGTCCTTTCCTCACTTGAAAATTATTTTCCCAATCTTTTGTAAACAAAAATGTTCCTATTTTCTCATTTTCAATAGGCCTAAAACCACTAAATGTTTTATAATACTCTTCTAAAACCATCTTGTTTATTCTAGGCTCTCTATCATATCCTAAATAAATCACTAAATTTTTTAAAAAATCCTGATCATTAACCAGAAGCCAATCTAAATCACCTTTACTGTTATTAAACAAATATTTGTTTCTCGCTACGACATAATGTGGTATCGTGACCGAATAACTATTGTCTTTTTTTATTTTTATAATATCTTGCAAGAACAAAATCGGAATCAAAAAATTATATTTTTTAATTGCAAATTGATTATCTGTATCAAATTCAAACTCATACTCATCTAATGATTGGTCTTTTTTATCAAAATCATTTGTAAAAATAGTCGTAAATGAATCATGATTCTTTATTTTAATTTTAGTGTCTTTTATTAAAGAATTTATTTTTTTATCAAATTGAGTATTAGAAATTGTTTTAAATCCTTGCCTTTTTAATTCCCTCTCAACAAAGGGAATTAGGAAAAGAAGATCTTTTTCTGTAGGGAGATAAGGATTATCTGGTCGGTAATCTATATAGTTTGCATTTTTCTGGAGCTTTATTAAGTTTTTTATTTCTGCAACATCAATATTTAAAGTATCTTTTTTTTGAATGTCGACTATTTTTTCATCATTTACTTTGTCTTTACAGCTTAAAAAAAATGTAAAAAAACAAAGTAGTAGTAAGACATGTTTTTTCATAATCTAGAAATCTTCACCTCTTTTAATTTTATCTACATCAATTTCATCAATAGTATCCTCTAAAACCTGCTTCATGTTCTTTATACCAAAATAATTATTCTTTACAATAATATCTTCAATTTCGGGATGCTCAACAAGCAAATCATATAATGCAGATCCCGCATTACTCCATAATCTAGGGTTTTCTGATTTATATTTCACAATTGCCGGTACTTCTATACTTGCAATTACAGAAGCAATATGAGCTTTTTCAACATCATTAAACATTTTAAAAGGATTTTTACTTCCAAATTCTTCTCCTAATTCTTTTTCATACAAAGCGAAACTATAATAATTTAAAGCATAAATAAATCTATTATCGTTTGCCTTAGTATTGTTTCTAACATAGTCTACCAGGCCTTGTCTGATACAAAAATTATTATTCAAATCTTTTGT
Organism: Flavobacterium sp. KACC 22758; assembly: GCF_028736135.1. Lineage (NCBI taxonomy): Bacteria > Pseudomonadati > Bacteroidota > Flavobacteriia > Flavobacteriales > Flavobacteriaceae > Flavobacterium > Flavobacterium sp. KACC 22758. The sequence goes on along the minus strand of NZ_CP117878.1, from coordinate 1,508,083 downwards.
AAAAAAAAATGTCCCTATAAGTTGTTTTTCAGTTGGTTGAGAGCCATTGTACATTTCATAATAATCTTCTAATAAAAGTTTGTTGATTCTAGGTTCTTTATCATAACCTAAAGAATTAACTAGGCTTTTTAAAAAATCCTGATCATTAACCATAAGCCAGTCTAAATCGGCTTGACTGTCATTGAACAAATATTTATTTCTTGCAACTATATAATGAGGGATACTAATTGAATAGCTATTATCTTTATTTATTTTTATAACATCTCTTAAAAACAACATTGGAATCATAAAATTATATTTTTTAACAACAAATTGATTATCTGTTAAGTCAAAATCAAATTCATGTTCATTGAGAGTTTCGGAAGTTCTATCCAATTTATTTACAAATACAGTAGTAAAAGCATTATATTTTTTTACTTTATTATCTTTTACTAAATCCTTTGCTCTGTTTTCAAATTCAGCATCTGATAAAGTCTTATATCCTGCATTTTTTAACCCTTGCTCTACAAATGGAATAATAGCAAGAAGATCTTTTTCTGTAGGTAAATAAGGATTATCTGGTCGATAATCTATATAGTTTGCATTTTTCTGGAGCTTTATTAAGTTTTTTATTTCTGCAACATCAATATTTAAAGTATCTTTTTTTTGAATGTCGACTATTTTTTCATCATTTACTTTGTCTTTACAGTTTAAAAAAAATGTAAAAAAACAAAGTAGTAGTAAGGTTTCTTTTTTCATAATCTAGAAATCTTCTCCTCTTTTAATTTTATCTACATCAATTTCATCAATAGTGTCCTCTAAAACCTGCTTTATGTTCTTTATACCAAAATAATTGTTTTTTATTATAATATCTTTTATTTCAGGATGTGCCACAAGAAGATTATAAAGTGCTGATACCACATTATTCCATAATTCCGGATTCTCTGATTTATACTTTGCAATTGCAGGAACCTCAATACTTGCAATTACAGCAACAATATGAGCTTTATCTACATCATTAAACATTTTAGCAGGATCATCGCTGCCATAAATTTTATTCAAATTATCGCCATATAAAGCATAAGAATAATCGTCTAAAGCATATAAAAGTCTATTATCATTTACAGTAGTATTATTTTTCACATAATCAATCAAACCTTGCCTAATACAAAAATTATTATTGAGATCTTTTGTAAAGAAAAATGCTCCTATTTTTTCTTTTTTAGAAGGCTTTGATGTACTAAGCATTTTATAATAATCTTCCAACAACAATTTATTTATTCGGGGTTCTTTATCATATCCTAAAGAATTAACTAAACTTTTTAAAAAATCCTGATCATTAACAAGAAGCCAGTCCAAATCAGATTTGCTGTCATTGAATAAATATTTATTTCTTGCAATTATATAATGAGGAACACTAATTGAATAACTATTATCTTTTTTAATTTTTATAACATCTTCCAAAAACAGCATTGGAGTCATAAAATTATATTTTTTAATAGCAAATTGATTATTTAAATCAAATTCAAATTCAAATTCATTTAATGTTTTATCCGTCCTATCCAGTTTATTTAAAAAAATTGTAGTAAAAGAATTGTAGTTTTTAGTTTTATTATCTTTTACAAGATTTCTTATTCTGCTTTCAAACTGATTACTTGGTAAAGTTTTATAGCCCGCTTTTTTTAATTCCTGCTCCACAAATGGAATAAGAATCAGAAGATCTTTTTCTGTAGGACGATAGGGATCGTCAGGTCGATAATCAATATAATTTGCATTTTTTTGAAGATGTATTAAATTTTTAATTTCTGTTAAATCAACATTTAAAATATCATTTTTTTGATTGATTATCACTTTTTCATTTTTTTCTTTTTCTTTACAGCTTAAAAAAAACACAAATAAGGAAAGCAATAATAAGGCATATTTTTTCATAAAATTTTAGGTTTTTACTTTTTATCTTGTTTTGAATAATGAATTTTAGGCGTATAAAATCTGCATGTTGATGCTGTATAGGTTGAAGTTCTAACAGGATGATTTATTAAATGCTTACTTAATCTTTGCCATTTTAATTTAACTACACCTTCTAGCTGAACGGCATCATTCATATCATTCGGTTTTTCAAAACTTTTAATTGCTTCAATAGTAGTGACAACGTCATCGATTTTATCAAAACTTATTACAACTCCGGTATGCCCCATACTTCCAGCATCGTTTTTCCATATAAAAATATCGCCCACTTTGGGTTTGTAACCTATTGCATCATGTTTTACAAGCCATTTTGCATGTTTTTTTGCATAATTAAATAGACCAGAGGTATTCATACTTAAAACTTTTGAACTCCATTCTATTTTTTGCAGGTATCTGCAAACTAATTCTGAACAGTCCATGGTATCTTCACCAGCTTCTGAAGTTCTATTTATGTCATTAGCATACAACACCTTATAATTTGACTTTTCCCCCGCAAGGTCCTGATCAATCGCAATACCTTCTAACCAAGTAATACCCTGCTGGATTTTTAAATCTGCTACGTCTTCATTCTCGCCATATTTACAACTACTCGTTTCAAATACAATGGACGTATTATTTGTAAAAACTTCTTGTTTTTCTGAATGGTTTCTTTTACCATCAGCAAGTACTACATCATATCCTACTTTCTTAGAAACTAGCTCTGTATTATTTTTTTCTTCATTTGCAATCCTCGTAATACCTTTCCATTTAAAAAATGCCATCGAAGATAAAACGGCAATTGCAGGATTTGTAACAATTAAATCGGGATTTTGCACAATATCTGCCCCTTCTCTTTTGGTATAATTGTTTGCATATTCATAGCCAGACCGTCCGGTAAGCTGTACAAGCCCTCGTCCTCTAAGATCCCAGCCGTCATTGGGTTGCGTATTACCAAGTTCCACACCTTTTGCGGCGTTGGGTCCGTAAGCCAGTTTGGCAATCATTTCTTCGTTAGCGTATTGAACAATTATTTTTTTACCGTTTCTAATTTCTTTAATACGTCCATATTGATAAGCTTCATCTTTATGTGTTGTGAAATATGAAAAAATAATTTTTCGTTTTTGCTCTTTTTCACTCCATCTGCCCAGATACAAATCATCTGCCGAGTAATCAAAACTTTCTCCTGCACCTTTTACAGTAAGCTCTTTACCGCTTTCTACAACTGCCTGTGCAAAAAAATGCGCTTTGTTCCAGCAGGTATCCATACCCAGCTCTTTCATATACTTTGTATATATTGCGCCAACAGTTTCTAAAATAGTCAGATCTGTTTTTGTAAATATTTTTTTTAATTGTCCTGCTTTTACAGCAGCAATACAATTTGGGCATTCTCCATCTTTATGATTCTTATTCCAAATAGAATCCTCACCGCCCACCATCATAAAACTATTAATCTTTTCCCAGACAGGATTTTTAGAGATTTCATTTTTCACAGCAATTTTCTGCTCGTGATAATCCTGAACTTTTTTGTCTGACAGGGCTATCTTTTTGGTTTCTTTTTTAGACGGTCCTTTTTGTTCTGCCGGAGTTTGTTTTTTTGCTTCTGGTTCTTTTTTATAATCAGGGTTAGGCACATTGGTATTTTTACTGGCAATTCTTTTTGAAACTTTTTCAAAAATTTCTGCTGTTACATAGTATTCATGAAATTCTCCTTCGTTTTCATCTCCGGGAGCCAGTTTAGCATTTGCAAGCCATTTATGACTTGGATCCAGATAAAAAGCAACATCGGCCTTGCCGTTTAATACATCGCCTTTCTTAATCTCTATTTTTACATTTGTTGAATTTTGTTTGGCTTTATCGCCGTCGTCTTCCCATAAAGTTATCTTTACAGGCATCAGCTCCATATCAACACAATGTACACGTGCAATAATCCAGTCGCCATAAGCAAATGGTCTGGCAGGTTTATTATAATTATTGTCTAATAAATCTACATGCAGTATTTTTCCTTGAGATGCTTTTTGTGTTACAATATCAAGAACTGCTTTTTCGCCATTGGCTTCAACAAGCATTCTTATTCCTTTTCTAGTTAAGCTTTTTTGAGAAAAAGTGTAAGGTACTGTTAAGCCGGTTTTATTATTTTCTGTAACTTTTTTCCATCTTTTTCCATACAATACCCAGATACTCCATTTTACCTGATCACCTGATATGCTTTCAAAATTTGGTTGTTTTAATTGAGCAGAAGCTGAATTTTCAAAAAAATCATTAATTGAATAAAATTCTTTAGTACCAACCACAGGATTGGCTTTTCCAAATATTTTTAGTTTTGCCATAATTTTTCTTATTTTATTTAAAAACAAATACCGTTTTCATCTAAATCGTCGGGATTTAACAGCGGATTTATTTGTTTTACTGCATCACGATCTGCTCTCTGCATCTGCCCGCTCCCTACTTCGGCTGTTTGTCCGTGTTTAAAAATTTCAATACAGCCCGGTCCGCCTATATTACATGCTGCTTTACTGTCTTCGGTTAAAATTTTACCCTGATTGCTCAGTGTAATTTTTTCATAGGGATTATCCCATTTTAGCGGCAATGCAACACAAGGAGAATTCCCTCCTGATGTTGGCTGCAAAGTGCATTTGCCAAATGTGCCTTGCTTTAAGGTTTGATTGACTTCTTTTGTTGTGGCAATAAGTTTTTTATCAGCTCCTTTATCATTTGCAAAATGCTTTTTCTGCGATTTTACCAGTAAAATATCAGTGGCTTTTGTGTCTTCGCTAAACTTACACTTGCACAAAGCACCGTCTACAACAACATATTTTGAACTCATAATGAATATTTTTTTATTTTATATTAAAAGTGATATACCTGAATCTAAAACGATTTCATTTCTATCTAAATCCTTAACACTTACACTAATCTTTCTTGATGAACTCATTTGTAAATTACATTCTAGTTCTATGTCTTTAATGATATAATTATTTGGATTTAAAAAATATCTTGCAGTATAATTTCCATCCAAATATTCACTTTCTGATTCTCCTGTTTGTGTTACTTCTATTTCGTTTAAGTCATTTAAATAAGGATTTACTTTTTGAACAATCGAAAATTCAATATCATCCCCTTCTGCGGCAGCAGGAAAATACAAGGTTCTTTCTCTTTCAAACTTTCGGGTATAGGCTCTGTGTATTCCGTTAAAATAGGCTCTTAAAAACCAATTTCCGGAAATTAATCCTACCAGATATTTGTCATCTTCGATAGCATTTTCGATATTTTGAGCTAACATTTCAAAGGTTTTTCCATCAAATAGTTCTTTAATAGCTTCTTTTTGATTTTCCCAGCGCTCTTTTAGTTTATAGTAACTATTTATGTCTACCCATTTGCCGTATTTATTAACCACGATTCTTAGGGGATACAGCAGTTCGGCAGTTTTTTCTGCCACTTTGTAGGCTCTTGAATCTACGGGTTTTCCATCAACCAATAATTCTGATATTTTATCAATTTGAATAAAATGATATTCATTTTGACTGCTGTCAGGTTTTAATCTTCTTAAACTAAAATTTTGTTCAAAGGTTTCTTTTTTATCTCCTTTTTCGATTGTGTACAAAACCGAATACTCATGATTAAGTTCAAGAGGCCGAAACGGCAGTATATAATCCTGGCTTACAAATAAAACCTGTTGTTTCTTTTTTTCTTTGTCTTCGTCTTTTTCCATATTCGTTAACGGCGGTTAAATTTTTAAATGTTTATTGATTCCAAAGATTATTTTATAGCTGCTTCCTTTTCTGTTTCTTTTAATTCGTCAAACTTTTCCTGATCAGCCCCCTCATTATGCGAATCGACACCATACAGTTTTTGATCTGTTTTTTTCTTTTTTTCCGGAGGTGCATTTTTCTCTATTTCACGCTGGCATATTACTACTGAGTTTTCTGTAATTTGATTCATTGCACCATCATATGCAGCATCTATATAGCGGGTGTTTTCGTACCATTTAGACTGTAAATAAAATACCCAGTTATAGTCTTTTCCATCAGGCATCTGCAAATCAATATTTTCTCCTTCGTTTTGCCTGTTATATCCTGCAACGGCAAGAAAAAACAAACGTCCAAAACTTACTTTCACAGGGGCTTGTATTCTTATTGAAGTATATTCTGTATCATCGTAGCTTTTCTTTATTAAAAAAGTAATCAATACAATAGCCTCCATTTCGTCGTCTTTTATTGCTGAATACGATTTTTCGGGAGTCCAGGTTATATATTTTCTTGGAGGTATCAGCATCATAAAACAAAATACCATATAGATACACGTTGGAATAACGAAGACCAAAAAATGTGCGCTCATTAAAAGCGTAAAATTTATTCCGTTTAAAAATGTATAAATAATGGCAAATAAAATACTTGAATACAGCGGAACGATAAAGGAAAATAGTAACTCAACACTATATTTTTTTAGATTAAACTCCTGAAAAAATTCACGATAGAACCATGCATGTAAACTTCCTAATAACAAAGAAGCTGCCTGATAAAAAATAAATTCATTTCTAAGTTCAATAAAGAGTTTATTGTATCCTAAAAATGCTATAAGGGTATAGATTAAAACAAATAATAAGATATATCCATAAAATTTCTTTTTGTACTTTTTCGCAAAATCTTCTACTTTATCACTAATCAGCAGAGTTAGAATAGCACACAGTGCCACAATTACAATTAAGAATACAATGAGCCTGATATCAATAAGACTCAATACATGTTTTTTTACCATTTCAAACTATCATATATAAATTCACCAAACAAAATGTAGATTATAACCTACACTTTGTTATCGCGACTAATGTAATCTTTTTATTCTTTTAAATAAAATAATTATAAATATTTTCTTTCATTTTAACATTAAAGGGTATAAAAAAAGCGGATAAAAATCCGCCTTATATTTACAGCACATTAAAGTGTAAGCTATTTTCTATTTTAAAGTATTAATCTTATAATTTTTTTAAGAATTTAATCTACAACGAATACGAAACCCCAAACTCTATATTTCTGGTATTATAACCAGAATTTGTACTGCTTAATCCACCATTCGATACGTGCCTGATATTTGGGCGAATGTCAAATTGAATTTTATGATAATTTAAAGAGAATCCCACTGCTAAAACATCGGCAAAAGCGAAACCTTTCGACATTCTTTCGGTTTCAGTATCTGTTATCATCGGGCCAATACTGCCGAGAATATAAAATGAACAAATTTCACCAATTGGTTTACGAACTAAAAAACCGCAGTTGAGCACATATTCGCGAATATCTTTTAACTGTATATATTGGGCTCTTTTTTGTTCATAATCCGGCGTTTCCGGCTTCACAAAATAGAAATTTAATAATTGATGTTCAGCAAAATTAATTTCCGGCTGAACAAGGATTTGATATTGAAAATGCTTTGTCTGTTTTAGTTTGTAATAAAGCTGTATTTTGTAAAAATGATTTGTAAACGTGTAGTTCCGGTTATTAAACTCACTTCCGAATCCATAATTAAAACCTAGAGAAAAACGGGATTTATCTTCTTGTGCAGACATCTTTACAGCAAAAAGAAATAGTATACTCAAAAGTAATTTTCTAATCATAAATCGTTTTTAAATTCATTTAAATATAATACAAAAAAAAAGATCCAGCTTTCACTGGATCTTTTTAATATAATTTAAGCTTTTAATTATGCTTTATTATGTTTGTCTTCGATTGTGTGTTTTTCATCACTTGAAATCGTATCTACCAATACCGGAGTAGCGATAAATAATGAAGAATAAGTACCTACAATAATACCAATTAACATTGCAAAGATAAATCCTCTGATTGACTCACCACCAAAGATAAACATCGTTAATAATACAATGATCATCATTAATGAAGTATTCAATGTTCTAGATAATGTAGTGTTAATAGAAGCATTTACGATATCTTCAAAACTACCTTTACGGTTTCCGATGATAAACTCTCTCACCCTGTCAAATACAATTACAGTATCGTTCATAGAGTAACCAATTACCGTTAAGATCGCAGCGATGAAGTGCTGGTCCATTTCCATGTGGAATGGCATGAACTTGTAGCATAAAGAGTAGATTCCTAATACGAAGATTACGTCGTGTGCAACTGCTGCAATCGCACCTAATGAATACTGCCATTTACGGAAAGATACCATTAAGTATAAGAAAATAACTGCCATTGCTCCAAGTACTGCCCAGTAAGAGTTTGTTTTAATATCTTCTGAGATAGAAGCTCCAACTTTAGAAGCTTGTAAAACTCCAACTTTTTTACCGTCAAAAGAGTTGATGAATTTATCATAAGAAGTATTTGGGTAATACTTTTGTAATGCTTTGTATAATTTTTGGTTCACTTCTTCGTCGATAGCTACACCATCTTCTTTAATTTTATATTTAGTTGTGATTTTCAACTGATCGTCATCACCTAAAATTTTAGCTTCAACCGGAGTACCGAAAGCAGCAGATAATTCATCTGAAACTACAGTTGCATCGATTGGTTTTTCAAATTTAACCTGGAAAGTTCTACCTCCAACAAAATCTACACCTTCATCTAATCCGTTAATAAAGAAGATAGAAGTTAAACTTACTACTGTTACAATAGAAGAGAAAATGTAAGTGAATTTTTTAACTTTAATAAAGTCAAAGTGGAAGTTTGTAAACCAGTTTTTAGTAATACTTGTAGAGAAAGTTAAATCAGCTTTTCCTGCAATATTTCTGTCAATGAAAATTCTAGCAATAAAGATAGAAGTAAACAATGAAGTTACGATACCAATTAATAATGTTAACGCGAAACCTTTGATTGGTCCTGTTCCAAAGATAAATAAGATCGCTCCAGTTAAAACGTGAGTTACGTTAGCATCAATAATAGAACGCATTGCTCCGTGCCATCCGTAAGATGCTGCTACAGCTTCTGACAATGATTTACCTTCACGTAATTCCTCTTTTGCTCTTTCATATATAATGATGTTCGCATCTACCGCAGTACCTAATGTTAATACGATACCTGCAATACCCGGCAATGTAAGTACGAAACCAAAACTTGCCATAATTCCGAATAAGAACAGTAAGTTTAATAATAAAGCAAGGTTCGCATACCATCCAGCTTTACCATAATAGAATACCATCCAAACACAAACTAATAAGAAACCTAATACAGATGAAATTGTTCCTGCATCAATTGCTGCCTGACCTAAAGATGGTCCTACAACTGTAGATTGAATAATGTCTGCAGATGCTGGTAATTTACCTGCATTTAATACGTTAGCTAAATCTTTTGTTTCAGCAACATCAAAAGAACCTGTAATTTCAGATCTTCCTCCAGCGATTGGACCGCTTGTAACACCTGGCGCAGAATAAACGATGTTATCTAAAACAATAGCGATATAACCTTTTTGAGAGAAAGCTCTTCCTGTTAATTCTTCCCAAACTTTAGCTCCCTGGCTGTTCATTTGCATAGAAACAGCTGGTTTACCCATTTGGTCAAAAGTATCTTTTGCATCAGTTACAACACCACCGCTCATAGCTGGTACGTTATCTCTGTTTCCTTTTAAAGCGTATAATTCTACAGCTTCAACTTCTTTTGCTTTAGCATCTTTTATAGTAGTTGGTTTGCTCCAGACAAATTTTGCATTGTGTTGGTCAGCACCCAATAAAATTCTAATATCTGGTCTTTTGAAATAACCGTTGATTGCTGCAGTATCTTTAGTAGCGAAGTATCCTAAAACCGGACCACCACCCTGAACAATCATTTTGTCAAATAAAGGATTATTTCCTTTTTTAGCGTCAAGAGAATCTTTAGAATTATCTGTTAATAAAGCATTCAATGAATCTTTAGCTACAGCTTTAGTTTCTGTTTTCTTAACTTCTGTCTTTTTTAAAGCTTCGTTAGCAGCAACTAAAAAGTTACCAACTTCTTCAATTTTAAAAGTTTCCCAGAACTCTAATTGAGCTTTTCCTCCTAATAATTTTTTAATTCTGTCTACATCCTTAGCACCTGGAAGTTCTACTAAGATTCTTCCTGTTTCTCCTAATTTTTGGATGTTTGGCTGTGTTACACCAAATTTGTCGATACGCTCTCTTAATACTTTGTAAGCACTTTCGATAGACTCATCAACTTTTCTTTTGATAACTTTTTGAGCTTGTGCATCAGTCATTTGAAAATCGATACCACCATCTCCTTGTAAACTTCTGTTTGCAAAAATATCTGGCGAAGCCAATTTTACAGTTCCTTTTGAGTTAGCTTCAAAAGCTTCGAAGAATTTATTTAAATAGGTCTTATTTCCTTCTAAGTTCGCAGTTGCATCAGCTAATGATTTATTAAATACCGGATTTTTAGAATTATTCGCTAAACCTTTTAATACATCTTTAACAGAGATTTGAAGAATAACGTTGATTCCTCCTTCTAAGTCAAGACCTTTATTTAGCTGTTTGTTTTTTACTTCATTATAAGTGAAGTCTGTAAAACCAAGACTGAATACTTTTTCTTTACCGATAGAATCTAAATATTTCAGCTCTTTATCAGGATTATCTCCTGCAAAAGCTTTAGCTTCACCTTTGACATTATTTGCCACAAAAGTGAATGATAGTTGGTAAATACTTACCAATGCAAATAGAATTGCGAAAAATTTAATAAGTCCTTTATTCTGCATTATTACTAAAAATTAATTATGTTTTATTGTTTGTTTTTGGTTTTAAATTCCCTAAAAATAAGCCCTGACATGAGTTTTTAAAACTAAAAAATCGAGATCACGAATTACTGCATTTTTTTTAAATCGAGCAAATATATAATTAACGGAAAGATTAACCAATTTATTTATTAATTAATCTCAAAAAAAAGACTGCAAAAGTGCAGCCTTTTCCTTTTTTTCCTGTTTTTATTACACTAAAATCGATTTTAGAGCATCATTCATACCACGAACCGCATCTGCGCTTTTAGCAAATAAAGCCTTTTCCTGGTCATTTAAATTGATATCTACAATTTCTTCTACACCGTTTTTACCAATTATACACGGTACACCTATACATATATCATTTTGCCCGTACTCGCCTTCTACGAAAACTGAGCAGGCAATCATTTTCTTTTGATCGTTTAGGATACTGTCTACTAAATAAGCAACAGAAGCTCCCGGTGCATACCACGCAGAAGTTCCTAAAAGACCTGTAAGCGTAGCACCGCCAACCATAGTATCTGCTGCTACTTTTTGCAGTACATCTTCTGAAAGGAACTGCGAAACCGGAATTCCATTATAAGAAGCCAAACGTGTTAACGGAATCATGGTTGTATCACCATGACCTCCAATTACCATCGCAGAAATATCATTTGCCGGTTTATCTAAAGCCAAAGATAAATAAGTTCTAAAACGAGAGCTGTCTAATGCACCGCCCATACCTATAATTCTGTTTTTTGGCAGTCCTGTAGCTTTTAAAGCTAAATAAGTCATAGTATCCATTGGGTTAGAAACTACAACAATTATAGTATTTGGAGAATATTTCAGTACATTTTCAGCAACTGTTTTCACAATTCCTGCATTAATACCAATTAATTCTTCTCTAGTCATTCCCGGTTTTCTTGGAATTCCTGATGTAATAACCACTACATCACTTCCAGCGGTTTTAGAATAGTCGTTGGTAACGCCAGACACTTTTGTATTAAAACCAGTATTTGTCGCACATTGTGTAATATCCAACGCTTTTCCTTCGGCAAAACCTTCTTTAATATCCAACAATACAACCTCGCTTGCTATTCCTCTATAAGAAATAACATCTGCGCAAGTAGCTCCAACATTTCCTGCTCCTACAATGGTAACTTTCATATTTTTTACTTTATCGGTTATTAATAATTTGTTTGTTTTATAAATTAACAATTCGTTTAATCGTTTAAGTAAATTTAAACAATTAAACGAATTGAAAGTTATTTTTTATTAGGCATCGATATTTGCGTAAACTGCATTTTTCTCGATAAATTCTCTACGAGGCGGTACCTCATCTCCCATTAACATAGAGAAAACTCTATCTGCTTCTGCAAGACTTTCGATTGTTACCTGACGCAAAGTTCTAAATTGAGGATCCATTGTTGTTTCCCACAATTGTTCTGCGTTCATCTCTCCAAGACCTTTATAACGCTGAATGTTTGCACTTCCTCCCATTCTTTCATTGGCCTGATCGCGTTGAACGTCATTCCATGCGTATTCTTTTTTGTTACCTTTTTTAACTAAGTATAAAGGCGGTGCTGCGATATAAACGTGACCTTCTTCGATAAGCTCTTTCATGAAACGGAAGAAGAACGTTAATATTAAGGTAGAAATGTGGCTTCCATCGACATCGGCATCACACATGATGATTACTTTGTGGTAACGAAGTTTTTCAATATTCAAAGCTTTACTATCTTCTGCTGTACCAACGGTAACTCCTAAAGCAGTAAAGATATTACGAATCTCTTCGTTTTCGAACACTTTATGGTGCATCGCTTTTTCAACGTTCAAAATCTTACCACGTAATGGTAAAATCGCCTGAAAGTTACGGTCACGTCCTTGTTTTGCTGTTCCACCAGCCGAATCTCCCTCGACTAAGTAAACCTCACATCTTGCCGGATCCTGCTCAGAACAATCTGATAATTTTCCTGGTAATCCGCCGCCGCCCATAACGGTTTTACGCTGTACCATTTCACGTGCTTTTTTCGCCGCGTGACGAGCCTGAGCTGCTAAGATTACTTTTTGAATAATTATTTTAGCATCATTTGGATTTTCTTCCAAATAATTTTCAAGCATTTCTCCAACTGCCTGAGAAACCGGAGATACAACCTCTCTGTTTCCAAGTTTCGTTTTTGTTTGTCCTTCGAACTGAGGCTCAGAAACTTTTACCGAAATAATAGCTGTTAAACCTTCACGGAAGTCATCTCCCGAAATTTCAAATTTCAATTTATCTAACAATCCAGAAGCATCAGCGTATTTTTTAAGTGTTCTTGTTAAACCACTTCTAAAACCTTGCAGGTGCGTACCTCCTTCGTGTGTATTAATGTTATTTACGTAAGAGAAAATATTCTCAGAATAACTTGTATTATAGATTAAGGCAACCTCAACCGGGATTTCACCTTTTTCGTGATCCATGCTGATTACGTGAGAAATAATTGGCTCACGGTTTCCATCTAAATAGCGGATATATTCTTTAAGACCTTCATCTGAATGAAAAACTTCGCTTCTAAATTCGCCTTTGTCATCTACTTCTCTTTTATCAGTAAACGTGATCGTAATTCCTTTATTTAAGAAAGAAAGCTCACGCATACGAGCTGATAAAGTATCATAAGAGAACTCTGTAGTCTGCTGGAAAATAGTATCATCTGGAAAAAAGGTCTGACGTGTACCTCTTTTATCTGTTTCTCCAATTTGTTTTACCGGATATAATGATTTCCCTCTTTCGTATTCCTGCTCATAGATTTTTCCTTCTCTAAATACAGTCGATTTCATGTGAACCGAAAGTGCATTTACTACAGAAACCCCAACTCCGTGAAGTCCTCCGGAAACTTTATACGAATCTTTATCGAATTTACCTCCGGCACCAATTTTAGTCATTACAACTTCAAGTGCTGAAACTCCTTCTTTTTTATGTAAATCAACTGGAATACCACGACCGTTGTCTTCAACTGTAACCGAACCGTCTTCGTTTATTGTAACACCAATAGTATCACAATGTCCTCCCATCGCCTCATCAATAGAGTTATCAACAACCTCGTAAACCAAATGGTGAAGCCCTCGAACTCCTACATCTCCAATATACATCGATGGACGCATTCTTACGTGCTCCATTCCTTCTAATGCCTGAATACTATCTGCTGAATAATTGTTCTTCTTGATTTCTTCGCTCATATAATTTATTCTAAAAAATGTATTTACTGTCTAACACGCAAATATATAAAAACGCGGGGTATATACCCATAAAATTCCGACTTAAAGCGCTTAAGTTATTAACACAATTGTCTGAAAAACCAAAAAATAATTCCAAAAGTGAATTTTAAATTCAAAATTCATAAATTCCAAATTCTAAAAATAGGAATAACACAAAAATCAATTTTGAAATCCCAAATTCAAATCCTAATAACAGCATAAAAAAAACCGAAATGACATTGTGAAATGCATTTCGGTTTTTTTATGTTGAAATTTTCCTCTTTAGTTTTTCTTATTAAAATCTCCAGCATAAACTGAAGTCATTTTATCTAATGAAAGATATTTCTTCAAGACACTATTTACATCTTCGACTTTTAAAGCTTTGATTTTTGTTTCCAAACTATCATAATCTTCTAAAGGCACTCCGTATTGTAAATAATTATTTGAGAGTTCCATTAATGTACCGTCAACTCCTAATCTTGTTTTTCTTTCGTTTTGCCAGCTGGTTAGATTAGATTTTAGTTCTTCTGCTGTAAATCCATCTTTTATTGCTTTTGCGATTTCTTCTTTTGCAGCAGTTTCAACAGCACCTTTTTTAGTTGGATTTAAAAAAGCATAATAACTCCATGAAGCCACGTTGTTTGTAATTGGAATATCTGCAAAAGAGCCTGCTCCATAGCTGATTCCTTCTTTTTCTCTTAACCTCATCGGAATTCTGGCACTTAAAAAACCTCCGCTTCCTAACATCTCATTTGCCATAACAAATGCAGGATAATCAGCACTGTTTCTATCCATTTTAAAACTGATTCTTCCTAAAGCAACCGCATTTTCTTTGTCTGGTGTAATAATGTCTTTATCTAGTTTTTGCGTTTCAAAATAAGTTGGCAGAGCAAGTTCATATTTCGCCTTAGAATTCCATTTTCCAAATGTGCTTTCTAAAATTTCTCCTGTAGTTTTGGCATCTAAATCTCCTACTACACTTCCTACACCATTATTTCCACCTAAAACATCTTTATAAAAATCAACAATTTCTGATCGTTTTATTTTTTTGAAAGCATCTATCTGTTCCTGAATCGTTGGTGTATAAAACATATTCCCTTTTGGATATTTTGTTGTTGACCTTGTAATTTCAGTAAATGCCACAGCCTGCGGATCGTTTAAACTAGACTCTAAATAAGTATTATACTCACTAATTGTTTTTGTAAGTTCATTTTCAGGAAAAGTTGAATTAGTAAGCAAGTCTGCTAAAATTCCCATTACTTCCTTAAAATTTTCTTTATAAGTATTGATATTGACTGATAAAGTTTGTCTCGAAAAATTAAAACTAATAGAAGATTTTAATTGATCTAATCGATCCTGGATCTGCTCTTTGGTTTGAGTTTTTGTTCCTGTTTTTAATAACTGAGCAAGAATACCGGCAATATCGCTTTTATCTGTTAAATCTTTTTCGTTACTCACCGGGAATCTAAAACTCGCCTGAACTTTTCCGCCTTTGATTTCTTTTTTAATTAATCCGTATTTTATGCCGTTGCTTAATTTACCTTCAGCAAAATTTTGTTTTAAATTTTTAATAGAGGCCTCAAACGACGCAGCTTCTTTTTCAAGTGCTTTTCCTTTGTAATCTTTAATTAATGCTGATAACTGTTCATCAGTACATTCGTTTGGTTTTACTCTTACTTCATCTTTTGACGGAATAAAAACACCAACTGTTCTGTTATTTGCTTTAAAATATTTCTCGGCTACTCTTTGAACATCTTCTTTTGTAAGGTTTTCAATTGCATCTCTATATAAAAAACCGAGTCTGTAATCGCCGGCTCCAACAATTTCTGTCATATTTATAGCATACGAAATTGTATTATTTTTTACCGCCTCAATCTGTTTAATAATTTTAGCTTTTGCTCTGCTAATATCCTGATCTGTATATTTTGTTGATGCAATTTTATCCAGCTCAGTTCTAATAAGTTCTTTCGTTTCTTTTACATCTTTATCATTCGGCAATGCGGCTCCAAAATAAATAAATCCGGCATCTCTTACTGTAGGCTGCCAAAAATAAATACTGGATATTTTTTGTGTTTCGACTAAAGATTTATACAAATAACCTGATGGATCTGCTGTTAAAATTTCGCCTAACGCATCAATAGCTGCGTAATCTTTATCTGCATACGATGCCGTGTGGTACAAAGCTCCAACATTTTTGCTGTCTCCGGCTCTTTTAAGCTCAACATATTTTTCTCCATCCTGAGCCGGTTCAATTGTATAGGTTTTATCTAAAACTCTTTTTGGTCTAGGGATCGCTCCAAAATACTGACCTGCATACTGCAGCGCTTTCTTTTCATCAAATTTCCCTGCAATTATAAGAGTTGCGTTATCGGGCTGATAGTATTTTTCATAAAAAACCCGCAGCCTATTTGCTTTTACTCTTTCAATATCTTCTTTACTTCCTATGGTGCTGTTTCCGTAATTATGCCACAAATATGCTGTAGAAAGAATTCTTTCCTGTAACACTCCATCAGGATTATTTTCTCCTATTTCAAACTCATTTCTAACTACTGAGAATTCTTTGTCAAGATCTGACTGTAAAATGGTAGCATGAATCATTCTGTCGGCTTCCATTTCGATGCTCCATTTTAAGTTTTCATCGCTTGATGGAAAAATCTCGTAATAGTTTGTTCTGTCTAACCAGGTGGTTCCGTTTGCATTTCCTCCTTTGTCTGACAACATCTTTTTAATATCGCCTAAATTCTTAGTACTCTTAAAAAGCATGTGTTCCAGCAAATGCGCCATTCCTTTTTCGCCATAGCCTTCATTTCTGGAACCTACATTATAGACAATGTTAACTACCATATTGCTCTGAGAAGCATCTGGAATTAAAAGAATTTTTAATCCGTTGTTTAAAGAATACTCTTTAACACCTTCAATATTGGTAATGTATTTAGGCACTTCGACCTTTTTTTGGGCATAAACAGGACTCAATGAAATTAATGCACAGCATAAAATTCCACCTAGTAATACGTTTTTCATAGGTTGTGATTGATTGGTTATTAATTTGTTAATGATAACCAAATATAATATTTTTCATAAAGTAAAAACCTACATTAACTAAGATTTAGGAATTACAAAAAAATCTTAATTACACCCATAAAAAAACCGAAACGAGATCAAATATCTGTTTCGGTTTTATGGTTTGAAATTCCGTCTGGAAATTTATATTTTAAAATATATTTTTAAACAGCTACTGATTTTATATTCTCAAAATTTCCTTTTAAGTGTGCTGCATTAGCTCTTCCGCTTGGATCTTGGTTTTCCTGCCATTTTGGAATCCATTTACGAACGGTTTGCGCCGCACTGACCTGTGGATAATATTTATGAAAAATCGATCTGTAATAATACGCTTCTTTTGTTGTTGGCGTATTGTACGGGAATTCTGCACTTGCACCAGCCAATTGTTCATCTGTAACCTGCGAATCACAATACTCTATCAACTCATCAACCCAGTTGTATCCTACTCCATCAGAAAACTGCTCTTTTTGTCTCCACAAAACTTCTGCCGGTAAATAAGGATCTTCGGGAGTATCAAATGCTTTTCTTAAAATATATTTTTCAACTCCATCGTAAGTTTTAGGTTGTTTTTCTTCGGTTTTAATTCGAATGGTAACATCTAAAAAATCTTTATCAAGAAACGGAACTCTGGCTTCGATTCCGTTAGCCATTGTTGTTTTATCTGCACGAAGTAAATCTGCAGTAAATAATTTTTGAACTCTTTCGATAGTTTCGTCCTGAAATTCTTCTGTCGAAGGCGCATTTCTAAAATACAAATGTCCTCCAAAAATTTCATCGGCGCCTTCTCCTGATAAAATTACTTTTACGCCTTTTTCGCTGATTGCTTTAGACAATAAATACATTGGAACTCCTGAACGAACAGAAATAATATCATACGTTTCTATCGATGCAATAACCTGCTCTAAAACTTCTACTCCTTCTTTTACTGTAAAATGTATTTCATGATGATCTGTACCTAAAAATTCTGCTGCTTTTCTAGCCGAAATATTATCTGGCGCATCAGCATCTAAACCGATAGAAAAAGACGGCAGTTTTTTACCGTTTTCTTTTAGCAGTCTTGAAGCTACAGAAGAAATTAAAGAGGTATCTAAACCACCGGACAATACAACTCCAACAGGAACTTCGCCTATTAAACGTTTGCGTGTAGCTTCGATTAAACTTTCGCGGATTAATCCAAAATCTAGCGGCTGATCAGCCTTTAAATGATCTTCGTATTCTGGATGGTAATATTTTACAAAACCGCTTTTTCCTGTATAATAATGTCCCGGAGGGAAAGTTGAAAATGATTTACACTGATCGGCAATTGATTTCATTTCTGAAGAAAAATAAATTCTTCCTCTTTCATCTAATCCATAATATAGAGGTTTTACTCCAATTGGATCTCTTCCTGCTATATAATTATCACCGTCGATAATTACGAAAGCAAAATCACCATCAAGTTTGTTGCAAAAATCATATCCAAACTCTTCATATAAATGCACGATAACTTCTGAATCTGAATTGGTTCTAAAAGTATGATCTTTTAAAATTGTGTTTTTTAATTCCTGATAATTATAAATTTCACCATCGTGAACCATCCATGCTTTGTTCGTTCCCTGAATAGGCTGTTTTCCCGAATGCAGATCGATAATAGACAGACTTTCATGACAAAGTATGCTTCCATTTTCCATAATATGCAAATCGCTTTCATCCGGGCCACGATGTGACATTCTGTTAGAAAGTTCTTTTACAAGCTGCGGGTCTTTTCCTTTACCAATAACGGCCAATAATCCAGACATACTAATCTATTTTATATTTTTATTCTTCTGTGTCAACTTAAAATAAGCTGAACATTAAAAAATCATTAAAATTTTCTATTGCAGGCAAATCTAAATATTATTTTTTTCTTTCCTGCTCTTTTCAATACTAAAATCAAGCGGCTTTAACTTTATTCCGGCGAATGCCAAATATAAAAAAAGTAAGTCAATTAATTATCGATTCCATTTTATAAAGAACTGAAAATATAGAATTTAACAATTTAAGACAAGAAAAACGCCCTCGGTAGAGAACGTTTTTCCAGCAATATATATACTAATTCTAATAATTAACTCATTTATGCTTTTACATAAGCATCGTCATGCACATTTGCAACTGCTCTTCCTGAAGGATCGTTTAAGTTTTTAAACGCTTCATCCCACTCTAAAGCAATTTTTGTACTGCAGGCAACACTTGCTTCCTGAGGAACGCATAATGCTGCAGCATCACTTGGGAAATGTTCTGAGAAGATAGAACGATAGTAATATTCTTCTTTTGAAGTTGGAGTCTGTAATGGGAATTTGAATCTTGCGTTTGCCAATTGCTCATCCGAAACTTCTCTGGCTACCACTTCTTTTAAAGTATCGATCCAGCTGTATCCTACTCCATCAGAAAACTGCTCTTTTTGCCTCCATGCCACACTTTCAGGAAGCATATCTTCAAAAGCTTTACGAACAACCCATTTTTCCATTGGATGTTCTTTGTTGATCATTTTATCTTGCGGGTTGATGCGCATTGCAACATCCATAAATTCTTTATCTAAGAATGGTACACGGCCTTCGATTCCCCACGCTGCCAAACTTTTGTTGGCACGTAAACAATCGTACATATGAAGTTTTCCTAATTTACGAACGTTTTCTTCGTGGAATTCTTTAGCGTTTGGTGCTTTGTGAAAATATAAATATCCTCCAAATAACTCATCTGCTCCTTCTCCTGAAAGAACCATTTTGATTCCCATAGATTTGATAACTCTCGCCATTAACCACATTGGAGTTGATGCTCTTACTGTAGTTACATCATACGTTTCAAGGTTGTAAATCACATCACGAACTGCATCTAAACCTTCCTGGATTGTGAATTTAATTTCGTGGTGAATAGTTCCAATATGATCTGCTACTTTTCTAGCTGCGGCTAAATCCGGAGAACCTTCTAATCCAACTGAGAAAGAGTGCAATTGCGGATACCAGGCATCTGTAGTATCATCTGACTCAATTCTTTTTTGTGCAAATTTTTTGGCTACAGCCGAAGTAATAGAAGAATCTAAACCTCCAGAAAGTAAAACTCCGTAAGGAACATCACTCATTAATTGTCTGTGAACTGCTGCTTCTAATGCTTTTCTAATTTCTGGAATGCTTGTTTCGTTATCTTTTACTGCATCATATTCTGTCCAGTCTCTTTTGTACCATTGAACGAATTCTCCGTCTTTGCTTGATAAATAATGTCCTGGAGGGAATAATTCAATTTTTGTGCAATATCCTTCTAAAGCTTTTAACTCAGAAGCTACATAGAAAGTTCCGTGCTGATCCCATCCAATATATAATGGAATAATTCCCATGTGGTCACGAGCTACGAAATACTCATCTTTATCTACATCATAAATTGCAAAACCAAAGATTCCGTTTAATTCATCAACAAAGTTTACTCCTTTTTCTCTGTATAATGCTAAAATAACTTCGCAGTCACTTTCAGTCTGAAAGTTATATTTCCCTTCAAATTGTTTACGCAAATCTCTGTGATTGTAAATTTCACCGTTTGCAGCCAAAACCAATTTTTTATCTTCTGTAAATAAAGGTTGTTTTCCTGAAGCTGGATCTACAATTGCCAGACGCTCGTGAGAAAGAATTGCTTTATCATTACTGTAAATTCCGCTCCAGTCTGGTCCGCGGTGACGAATGATTTTAGACATTTCTAATACTTGAGGTCTTAAACTCTCAGCTTTTTGCTTTAGATCAAAGGCACATACAATTCCACACATAATTTTATATTTTTAAAACTTTAAATTTCATTTTGATAGGGCAAAGATGCAGTATCGATTACAATTGAAAAACACAAACACTAATTTCAATTACAATTTATAAGCATAAATTTATTTTTACATACAAAATGTAAAATTTAAGCATTAAAAAAAGCCTCAAACTTAAAAATTTCAATTTTGACCATAAAACTGGTTTAAAATTGAAACTTTAAGTCATTTTTTTGAATTAATTTTTGAGTTTTTCCATTACAAATAAAAGATTCGTAAAGAAGAGATAGAAAATTGTTCTGGAATTGTGGTTTACATAAACATACTAGGCAGAAAGTTCTCTATAATCCAATTTTAAATTATTCAACACTTTGAATAATATAATGTGTTTTATTGATTTCAAACTCAAAACCAACTTTATTACCCATTAAATGATTTCCTAAAGGTGACTGCGGAGAAAGTGCAATAACATTGATACCGTCAATTGCGATTTTTGGAAGTGCCACGCTTACATACAAATAAATTCCGTTTGCTTTTACCAAACTTCCTAAAACTATATTTTCTGTTATTTTGGCTGGGTCAATTTTGTCTAAAA
Source organism: Flavobacterium sp. KACC 22758 (assembly GCF_028736135.1). NCBI lineage: Bacteria > Pseudomonadati > Bacteroidota > Flavobacteriia > Flavobacteriales > Flavobacteriaceae > Flavobacterium > Flavobacterium sp. KACC 22758. The sequence goes on along the minus strand of NZ_CP117878.1, from coordinate 1,486,847 downwards.
CTGCTATTTGTGCAATGGATTCTTTTAATTTATGGGTTAGCTTTTCCTGTTCGATATGCATCATCGACAAAGCTGTTTCGTGTTTGTCTCCGGCAGAACCTTTGGCGTCGTTTTTAGAATCTTCTGTTAAATTAGAAATCATGTCTCTAAAAACATCAATCCTGTCCTGAACCATTTGTATGTAGTGTGAATATATTTTTTCTTTAAAAGTCATTTTTTAAGGTGCAAAGATGTAAAATACAAAGGTGCAAAGTTTTTTTGGTTGGCTAAGAATTTATTCGAAGAAAACATCTGGGTAAACAATGTTACCGTATACTTCTTTTAAACCGTCTTTTACAAGCGGTACAACCATACAATTTTCTGCAGGAACATCAAACGGCATTTTTATATTATATTTTTCACAGCGCTGGTATCCAAATCTTGGATAATAATCTTCATGCCCAAGCAAAATAACGGATTTATATCCTAATCTTTCAGCTTGTTCGTGTCCATATAAAATAAGTTTTGAACCAATTTCTTTTCCTTGAAATTCCGGTAAAACTGAAACGGGTGCCAATGCTAAAGATTCAAAAACGCTGAGTTCATTTACAATCTGCAGTTTTGTAAATAAAATATGTCCCACGATTTGCCCGTCGACCTCAGCAACGATAGATAACTGCGGAATAAAAACTTCTGATTTTCTAAATCTTTCAACCAAAAACTGTTCTTTGTGATCACTGTATTCCTGATTTTTAAAAGCTTTTTCTATTAATTCAAATACACTTTTATAATCGTTTCTACTTTCTTGTCTAATTAGAACTTTCATTATCTTAAAATTAAATCATAAAAATAGCCACAAATTCACGAATCTACTCCAAAAATTCATGAACCCATGGCTAAAAAGACACTTCCTGTTTTAAAAACTTCGTGCCTTACTATCTATAAAGTCTTGCTGCTTAAAAATCGAATTTATAGTTTCCTCCAACTAAAACCTGGAATCCCTGAACAGGATAATTAAGCCATCTTTGGTATGCCTGATTTCCAATATTGTTTAGTTTTAAGAAAAAAGTCAAACGCTCATTATATTTATATCCTAAATGAGCATTGGCATCAAAATAGCTTTTTAATGTTGTGATAACCGGATCTGTTCCAAAGTCTAAATTAGTCTGCATGTCTTTACGTTCTCCAACGTAAAATACATTTAAACCAGCATACCATTGTTTGGTAATATTAACATCTAAAGTCGAGCTCAGCTTCATTGTTGGTAAGTTCCATGCCTCAACAGCGTTATCTGTATTGTAGCTGTTAAAAGTTCCGTTGATTCCAAAAGTAACATTCTGAGAAAAGTCAGCTTTTAATTCTCCATAAAAACGGAAGGTTCTGATATCTTCATAAACTACCCCAAACGAGTTTCCAAAAGCATAATTCTGGTTCGAAAAATCTTCTGTATAATCATTGCTCTTAAACAATGCTTTGTTTTTTTCGTTTAAATACGAACCTGTTAAGTTATAGCTCACATTATTAGCCAATTTTCCTTTTAATCCTGCAAAAACATTGTATTGTGTACTGCTTGGTCTCATGTTTAATGTTGGAGACAAAAATGGATTTTCGGTTACAAAATCAGCATACGAGTTTTGATTTAAACCTCCGTTTACCCCTGTGTAGAAAATCATCAAATCGCCCACCAATTTATATGAAGCATTTACTTTTGGATAGATATAAAATTTGTTTCCGCTGTTTTCAGAATCTAAAGCATAGAACAATCCTGCCCCTAATTCTAATGTCCACTCATTTTCATGAACTACAAAACTTGGTTCGATTCCAAAGTTTGTCAAACTATATTTTAAAGGTTCTGTATTATCCCAGGCATAATTGTGTTCAAAAGAACCACTTACGTGATCTACAATAATATTTGTATTAATTGCCTGATCCATAATATCAACTTTAAAAGTCGGCTTTAGGTAAAAACGGTTTTCAGAAGAAGAAAAACTATCTGAGAAATGCGTAAATCTTGTCGAAATTTTACTAAAAATTCCTTCATTAAATTCGGCATTTCCGCCCAAAGAAATGGTATTATAAGAATGATTTGGATTAATTCCTCTAATTAAATCTTCCTGTGTTCCCGGTGCTAAAGTCATTCCAAAATCGGCAGGTAAACCGTACCAATTGTATACTTGGTTTTGATAACCCAAATCTACTCCCCAGGACATATCGCGGTTATTTTGTCCATAACCAATATTTAAACCTGTATCGTAAAATTCATCATTTAGATTAACATCTTTAATTCCTCCCTGCGAAGAATGGTGACGCAGCATTCCGGCCAGATAATCATTGTTTCCTAAATCCTGAGTTACGAATAATTCAGCATTTAAAGTCCCATAATTTCCAACTCCAAGCGTTGCATAATTATTAAACAATCTTTCTTTTTTAGATTTATCCACACCTTGTGCATTACCTTTTGACGGCGTAAAAGTCGAAGCCACCGGAACAGACAAAATACTATATTTTATCGTTTCTTTCGGCTGATTTCCTGCATCGTCCAGCGATGGCGTTTCTTTTACTTTAAAAGCATCAGATATAGTTGGCGAATAAGGTTTTACTACGTTTACTGTTTCAGTTCCAATGCTTTCATTTTTCTTAACTTGCGAAAACGAAAGCTGGCAGACAAATAACACTAGTAAAACAATAATTTTATTTCGGCAGTTAATTTTCATATTTTTTCTTTTTAAGAGAAAAGAAGAAAGACTTCTCTTTTATTTCTAATTTTCTCTATATATTTTTATTCTATTTTCTAAAATCTTACTCTTGCTTCTATTCTCTATAAATCAAGCTTCCCACTCTCCTTTGGCAACAAACTGTGCTTTTCCTCCAATATTAATGTCAAAATGATCTCCGGTTAATCTGCCTTTAAAATATATTTGAGACGGACGTCCTATATAATCTCCCTGATAATTAATTAATTCAAATTCAGGTTTATGATATTTTAGCAAAAAAGCCTGCAGACACGTACTGGCGCTTCCTGTTGCAGCATCTTCTACCAATTGATTGTTTTCAACGCACAGCATTCTGCTGAACAATTTTTCTCCTTCCAGGTAATAAAAATATAAGCCTCTGTGATTTGTTTTACAATTATTTTTCAGCCATTGATCTGTTTTATCTTTATCTAAAACCAAATTTTCAAGGGCTCTTTTACTGCTTAATCCAACCATTACAAAAGCGCTTCCTGTTGTAACTTCCTGAATTGGAAATTGATTTTCAAAATCACTTACCTGCAGATTACTAAAAAATGTAAAATCAACTTTTGAGAAAACATCCCAAAACTTCGGCTGTGCTGCTTTGAGCCAAATCAAATCTTCTGTTTTTTGAATGGCAATTGGCCCAATCGGAACTTCCAGTTTAATTTCTGAAGGCGAATTATCAAAAATCTTGTTCATCAAAACCCACGAAGTGCCAATTATTGGATGACCTGCAAACTGCATTTCCTGAGCTGGTGTAAATATTCTAATCTCAGCTTTATTATTTTCTCTGTCAATTTTGGTTACAAATGTGCTTTCGGCAAAATTAATCTCACGTGCAATCTGCTGCATTTCTTCCGAACTCAAATTTTGGGCTTCTAAAAATACCGCCAGCTGATTTCCGGCATATTTTTTATCGGCAAAAACATCAACTATATAAAAAGGTAAACTCATTGTTCTTATTTTTTTCTTCTTAGAGAATTAAGAGGAAAGAGACAAGACATTTATAAATCTTGCTTGCATCTTCTCTCTAAAATTATCTTATTTATTAATTGATGAATTCGTTTTAGACTCTTCTAATTTAATCGCACTTAACTCTTTTTTAGCTTCATCTACCACATCCGGATAATCTGTAAAATTGTTAATCACGTTATCTAAAATATAAGTTGCCTGATAGCTGTCTTTTAAACCGTAGAAGTTTTTCGCCATTAAAATCAAACCTTTTGCTCCGTAATATTTATAAGCAGAATAACTTTTGGCTAGTTTTTGAACCGCAGTATTTGATGCTTCAAATTTTCCTTCTTTTGTTTTAAAGTAAGCATCATAATACAATGCTTCGGCTGCTAATTCTCCTTTTGAAGTTGTAGACAGTTTTGCGTATGCTGCTTTTGCTTTATCTTCATTTCCTGTTTGAATAGCCGCACGAGCTACAATAATTTGTGCATCGGCTTTTACGTTGGCATCAGATTTAGGATTTGCTAATACTTTTTCAGCCGCAATTACTGAATTATCATAGTCTTTTTTGTCATAATAACATTTCATCAGGTTAGCCTGAGCAAAGTTTTTATTTTGAGGATAATCTGCTTCACTTTCTAAACGAACTAAAACCGGAATTGCTTTATCACAATCTTTTGCTTTTAAATAAATCTGAGCCAGTCTGTTTAGCGCCTGCTCTGTAAATTCGCTTCTTGGCTGTTCGATTACATATTGATAATTAGAAACTGATTTAGTTTCAGAACCTTCTGCATAATACAATTGTGCTAAGTAAAAATTAGCTTCTAAAGCGTGTAAACCAGCAGGGAATTTGCTTATGTAACCTGCAAAACCTGTAATTGCAGCTTTGCTGTTGCTTTGACTGTATTGTTTAAACGCGGCATCGTAAGTATCATTATCCAGTTCTGCATCTGTAACCGAAACGAAATCTAAAGTTTTAACCCATGATGCATATTCATCTACTCTTCCTGAATCAACATAAATTAATCTGGCTGTAGAAACAGCTTCAAGGGCTTCCGGCGTTTTTGGGAACTCAGCCGCTACTTTTTTGAATTTTGTAAGTGCTTGTTCATCACGATCTGAATTGTAATAAATTAAACCTTGTTTTAAGATTGATTTTGATGTAAACGAACCGTTTTTATATTCTGAAATTAACTGATCGTAGGTTTTAATCGCTAAATCATTCTTTTTATCAGCCACATACGTATTTCCTAATTCAAACAAAACATCATCGCGGTATTCTGATTTTTTATACATTTTCAGGAAATTGTTCAGTTCACTGATTTTTTGATCATTTTTAGACATAAAACCGTATGAAAGTGCTTTTTGAAACTGAGCATAATCAGCATCGACACTTTTTCCGTCCATTGCTTTTCCATACGCTTCCATTGCCTGCGTATATTTCGAATTCACAAAACGTGAATCTCCTAAACGCAAGTACGAATCATTTAAACGTACTTTATCTTCTTTATTATTGTCGATCTGTGCCTGAAATGAACTAGCAGCCTGATCGTATTCTTTCAATTTAAAATACGTGTAACCAATATTGTAATTGATGTTTTTGTATTCGTCTGTAGATTTAGCAGCCGGAAGTCCAGCAAATTGTTTGTAGGTCAGCAATGCATTCTGCATATCGTCATTAAGATATTCCGTTTCTGCTTTCCAGAATGTAGCGCGTGCAGTAAATTCAGGCGTTTTTTGTTCGCTTGCAGCACTTTTAAACATTTTTCCGGCTTCAGTATAATTCGATTCATTATACAATTCAACTCCTCTGTAAAAAAGTACTTTTTGATATGCCGCTTTATTTTCGGCAGTTCTGTTTTTTTCTAATAATGCTAAAGCTTCTTTGTAATTTTTAGTCGAAATATAAGAATCGACTAAAAGTTTTTCAACTTCTGCCCTGTTTGAATTGTTTGGATATTTTTTTAAGAAATCAAGTAAAATTCCCGGAACGGTTTGATACGCATTTCCAATATCATAACTCACTTTAGCATAATTTAAAGCTGCATCTTCCTGAATTTGTGCATTAAAATCCATTTCTGATGCATTCTTAAATGCATTTAAAGCTTCTTGTTTTTTACCTGTATTTAAATAACTTAAACCTAAATGATAATAGGCATTTTGAGCTACGAAATCTTTTCCTTCAATAATTTTATTGAATTGAGAAATCGCTTTTTCGTAATTTTTCTGCTCGTAATACGCATAACCTAACTGGTAGAAATCAGTATTATTCCATTTTCCTTTTTTCCCTGCATACTGTTCTAAATAAGGAATGGCTTTATCGTATTGTTTTAAATTGAAATAACTTTCACCAATAATTTTATTCAATTCTGATTTTTCCATTTCATTTGATTTCGCCATTGCTTTTTGGCCCAAATCAATTGCTTTTTGGAAATTTCCTAGTTTAAAATTCATATCAGCCTGATAGTACGAAAGTTTCTCTTTGTATTTTTCTTCGCCCGAAACCTCATCAAAATACTTCGTTGCTTCCTTGTAATCGTCGCCTTCATACGCCATAAATCCTAAATAATATTTGGCCTGCGAACCGTATTCTGGAGAGTTTACGACTTTATTAAAATACGTTGTAGCTTCTTTTTTCTTTTTAGCATTAAAATAGCTGTATCCTTTCTGGAAATTAAATTTATCCGATTCTTTTTTGCTCATGTAGCTTTCATCTACTTTGTCAAACCACTGCAAAGCTTTTGGATAATTTCCTTGTTCAAAGAAATACTGCGCCACTTCAATATATGCCTGATTTTGTTTGGTGCTTGTTGGGTAATCCTCTACGAATTTTTCCATCAAAGCATCGGCATTTGCCTGATTGGTTCTAATTGCACAGTTTGCGATATAATAAGCACAGTCTGATTTTACTTCTTCAGTTGCTGCGTTATTTTTTACATACTCAAAAATATGTTGTGCCGAAGCGTATTGTTTGTCATTATATAAAGCCAGTGCTTTGTCAAAATCCTTTAATTCGTAAGTATAAATAGCTGATTTTTGTGCCGAAGCTATAGTCGAAGTAAGGATAATTTGGAATAAAAAGAACCAGGAAAGTCTATGCATTTTAGTTATATTTAATATTCAAATTTATCATTTTATACCGTTTATAACGAAACGTTTCTTGAATTTATTATGAACAAAAATGCAATTACAGACATTTAGGCGCATTAAGAAAAATAAATCTGAGCTTTATAACCAGCATAAGTTATTATAAGCGAGGAGCTTTTAACAGATCTGTTAAAATGAATATCTATTGCCTTTATCATTTAAATTTTCATTCCTTTTTCTAGAATTTTTCTTAAGAAATGATTGAAATTTATTTTGAATCCAATCGTTATCTTATTACTTTTACCATTCAAATCAATTTTATTATGTCACAAACCGTACTATCTCTTAAAGAAGTCACTATATATCAAGAAGGAAGAAAAATTTTATCTCATATTAATTTGGATGTTCAACATGGTGAGTTTATCTACATCATCGGGAAAACAGGTTCCGGAAAAAGCAGCTTCTTAAAAACTTTGTACGCTGATCTCCCTTTAACTGAAGGTGAAGCTCATATTGTTGACTTTGATTTGGCAACTTTAAAAGAAAAAGATATTCCGTACCTGAGACGTAAAATTGGTATCGTTTTCCAGGATTTTAAATTACTTCCGGATCGTTCTATTAAAGACAATATGCTTTTTGTTCTTAAAGCAACCGGCTGGGTTGAAAAAGAAGCAATGGAATACAAAATTGATGAAGTTTTGGATAAAGTTGGAATGAAAGATTTCCTAAACAAAATGCCTCACCAGCTTTCTGGCGGTGAACAGCAGCGTGTTGCCATTGCGAGAGCTTTGCTTAACGACCCAGAGTTTATCCTTGCCGACGAACCAACAGGAAACCTTGATCCGCAGACAAGTTCTGAGGTTTTAGAAGTTTTAAAAACGATCAATGCCAATGGTAAAACTATTATCATGGCGACTCACGATTATGCTTTGTTAATGAAATTCCCATCGAAAACATTGAAATGTGAAGAGGAAAGAATTTTTGAAGTAGTGCAAAGAAGCGTGTAATGCTTTCTATTTTAATTCCGGTTTTTGATTATAAGGCATTTTCATTAGTTGAAAAACTGCATAATCAAGCCGTGGAATTAAACATAACATTTGAAATCATTTGCTTAGATGACGCTTCGAATCTTTTTACAAATGAAAATCAACAAATTAATCAATTACAAAACTGTTCATTTGTTGTTTTAAAAAAAAACATCGGACGCAGTGCTATTCGGAATCTGCTGGCAGAAAAAGCTGTTTACGAGAATTTATTGTTTCTTGATGCTGATACATTTCCTGTAAATGAAAATTTCATTTCAAAATATATTTCTCAGATTGACAACAGAGAAAAAATAGTATATGGAGGTATTTTATATGAAAGCTCAAAACCATGCAAAAATGAACTTTTACGATGGATTTATGGCACAAAAAGGGAAGCTTTAAATGTTTTTGACCGAGAAAAAAATCCATATCTTTCTTTCTTGACTTTGAATTTTTTAATCAAAAAAAGTATTTTTTCAAAGGTCAGTTTCAATGAAAACATTCCAAATCTCAGACATGAAGATACTTTGTTTTCTTTTGAATTAAAGCAGAAACAAATCGAAATAATTCATATCGAAAACCCTGTTTTTCATTTAGGAATTGAAGACAGTAAAACTTTTTTAAGAAAATCTGAAGAAGCCGTTTTAGGCTTAAAAAATCTAGTCGATTCCAATTTTATTTCTGCAGATTATGTGAAATTGTCACATTATTTTCAAATTATAAAAAAATATCATCTTACTGCTTTAACTGCTTTTGGTTTTAGAGTTTTCAAATCTTTATTTGTAAAACAGCTCTTTAGCAAAAATCCTTCTCTTTTGCTTTTTGACATTTATCGCTTAGGTTATTATTGTTCTTTAAAAACAAAATAAATGGCTTTCTTTTCTATCATAATTCCGTTGTACAACAAAGAAAAATTTATCGAGAATACGATACAAAGTGTCTTGAACCAGACTTTTCATGATTTTGAAATTATTATAGTAAATGACGGATCTACAGATAAAAGTGAAGAAAAGGTTTTACAGTTTAAAGACGATCGAATTCTATATTTCAGCAAAAAAAATGAAGGTGTTTCTCAAACCAGAAATTTTGGTTTAGCCGAGGCAAATGCTTATTTCGTAACCTTTCTGGATGCCGATGATTATTGGTATCCTGATTTTTTAGAAACAATGCATTATTATTGTACGCATTTTCCAGAACAAAAAGTTTTTGCTGCAGCGATAGAAATCGAAACATCTAAAAAAACTTTTCCTGCGACATATTCAATACAAAAAACAGGCGATTTTGAGATCGTAAATTATTTTCGTGCCAGTACTAAAGAATCTGTAATCCTGACTTCTGGAACTGTTTTTAATAAAAGCATTTTCAAGAATACAGGTGTTTTTGATCCTAACATAAAAAGCGGGCAAGACACGGATTTATGGATTAGAATTGGGATTGTTTATCCTGTTTTATTTATCTGGAAAATATTGGTGCGCTACACACATGATGAAAACAGCCTTTCTAAAAACTCCTCTTTAATGAATTCTAAAATGGATTTTTCTAAATTTCTGGAACTTGAAAAAACTAATCCTGACCTTAAATTTTTTTTGGATTTAAATCGGTTTTCGCTGGCTGTAAAGAGTAAACTTATCAATAATAAAACGCTGTTTAAGTATTATTACGACGGAATTAATTTGAAAAATTTAAGTCTTAAAAAAAGAATATTGCTGACTCTTCCCTCAAATTTATTGCAGATTTTAATTGATTTAAAACTTAAACTGGCCGAACTCGGATTAGGTTCATCTGTTTTTAAATAACTTAAAATCTTTATATTCCCGAATATAATCGTTTTCGTCAAATTCGTCTGAAGCCAAAACCAAACATACGGCGCCTGACGAAAAATTCTTTAATTCTCTCCAAATTCCATTTACAATCAGCAAACCAATATTGGGCTTGTTCAGCGTTACTGTTTTTATTGTTTTACCATCTTTTAAAACAACATCAAAACTCCCGCTCAAAGCAATTAAAAGCTCGTGCTGTTCTTTATGAGCATGTCCGCCGCGTTTGCTCCCGCTTGGAACATCAAACAAATAATAGACTCTTTTTGAAACAAACGGAATCGTATCCTTTTCAATAACAGCAAGGTTTCCTCGACGATCTTGAATTTTTGGAATTTCAATTAATTGAATATCGGCATTTGTGGTCATAATTTGCTTTTAGTTATTTCTTTAAATTTTGAAATTCCGTTTATTCCTGCTTTAATTTTTTTTTGTATTTCCGATATTTTAATACTTTTTCTTCGAATTAAAAAAAAGACATATTTGATAAGCCAAACATAAGCAAAATTATGGTACAGCTTATAAAATAAAGCCGATCTGGCGTAAATTATAGAATCTGAACCTTCGTTTTTTCCCGATGAAAATTGCGGATGCGAAACGATAATTTCAGGATTAAAACTAACTTTTAAGTTTTGGCTTAAAGCCGATTTTAAAAACAAAAACTCTTCGGCAGTTTCAAAAAAAGAACCAAGCCCGAAGTTTTCATCAAACCAAATATTGCTTTCCTTTATATCATTTAATTTAAAAGCAATTTCGATTGAACTTACATTCCAGATGCTTTTTTGGTCATGAATAAAAGTTTTAATTGCCTTTTTTTGCGGCTCGGTATCTCCAATTCTCACATGATTAAAGGTAATAATACTTGTTTTCGAATCTTTTTCGAAAGCAGAAAAAATCTTCGTTTTTAAATTTTCTGTAAAAACGACATCATCGTCTGTAAAAAGGCAAATGTTTTTTGATGCATTCTGAATCGCTTTATTTCTGCTTTTCGACAAGCCATTTTCATTGCTGTTTAAAACCCTAACCGAATCAAAATCAGATTGTAAAAAAGTATTCTCGGTTTGATTTACAATCAATAAATTAAAAGTTGAAAAATGCTCAAACGGAAACATGGGCTGTAAAAAATCTAAATTGCGCTTATCTTTGGTCGCAATTAGAATTTCAAAATCATTTTCAGAAAAAACATTTAACATTTTCATATATATTTACGTAAATATAAATATTTCCCGCAGAAATGAGAATACTATTGGTAGGAGAATACAGCCGATTACATAATTCTTTAAAAGAAGGATTAGAAGCCTTACAACACGAAGTTTCGATTATTGCAACGGGCGATAATTTTAAAAAATTTCCTGTTGATTATTCTATTCACCCAAAGTTTTTTCTGGACAATAAATTTTTAGTTTTTTGCAATAAAGTTCTCTTCCGAATTTTTAAAACTGATTTACAATTGGCCGAAAAAGGAATTCGGTTTTGGTTCTTTCTTTCAAAATTAAAAAACTACGATGTTGTACAATTAATCAACTCGAATGCGATTGAAACGTATCCGTTTTTTTCAAAATACCTTTTGAAAAAGCTTTTCAATCAAAACAAAAAAAGCTTTCTATTGGTTTGCGGCGAAGATACTCCGGTTATCGATTTTTTATTAAAAGATGAAGTAAAGTATTCGATTTTGACGCCGCTTTTACAAAATAAAAAATTAGCGTCCAACTATCGTTTTTCATTAAAATATACGCATAAAAACTATCGCGATTTATATGAGTTTGTCAGCAAAAAAGTTTCTAAAATAATGGTTTCTGATTTTGATTATAAAATTGCATTACCCGAAAAAACATTGATTCCAAACCCGGTAAACACAGATAAAATTACTTTTCAAGCTACAGCTGTTTTTGATAAAGTAATTATATTTCTGGGAAAAAATAACAGCAGCGCCATTAAAAAAGGAACAGTATTTTTTGAAGAAGCTGTTTCGATAATTCAAAAAAAATATGATTCTAAAGTCGATATTATAAAAGTTGAAAATGTGCCGTATAACGAATATATCGCTTTATATAATCAGTCTCATATTTTACTGGATCAGGTTTACGGCTACGATCAAGGCTATAATGCCTTGGAAGCAATGGCAAAAGGAAAAGTGGTTTTTACCGGAGCTGAAGATGAGTTTACAGCACATTATAATTTAACTGAAAGAGTTTGTGTAAATGCAATTCCTGATGTTGATTATCTAGTAAACGAATTGTCTTTTTTAATTGAAAATCCGGATGAAATTGAGGCAATAGGAAAACGTGCCAGAGCTTTTATAGAGCAAGAACACGATTATATCAAAATTGCACAAAAATACCTTAATGCCTGGAATTTGAAATAAACTAAACTTCAAGTTTTTTTCTCTTATTTAAAATATTTTTCCTGACAAATAAAATAACAACCAGCATCATAATATATTCAAAAGGAAAGCTGAATCTTGCATTGCCGCCAAACGTAACTAAAGCTTGCAATACAGAGGTTAGAAAAATAATCGTAGTAAAAAGAAGTTCTTTTGTAATACTGCGATTCTTTAAAAACAAACCAAAATGATACGGAATTAAAAGCACAAAAAAGACTTTAAAAATCCAGATTAATACTGTTTGAAAATACCAGATTCCTAAAAATATTTTGTTTACAAAAGGCAGAGAAAAACTATCGTAATCCCAATATATTTTTGGCTTCCAGAAATCAAACCAAGATCTAAAAACAACTTGTTTTACATATTCCAGCGGATTCTTTTTTATCGTCGCTTTAGCATAACCGCCAAGTTCTGCCGAAAGTAAGGCAAAATTACCCGCTGTTTTGGGCAGTAATTCGGTTTGAGCATCCCAAATCGTCATCGCAATATCGGTTTGAAGATGTGGTTCTAATTGGTTATTTTCAGCTATTAATTTATCCCGGTGTTTGGCATAAACAGATCCAATCCATTGGTATTTCGGTGTTGTTTTTTCGGCAAAATAAACACAGTTTTGAGATAAATTAAGTCCGAAAAATGTGGTCGAAACAAAATATCCGGTATTTATTTTATTTACATAAGACCATCCAAAATAAGAAATTAAAGGAAACAGTAAAATAATGAGTTTAGAATTTATAATCCTTGAAATTTTAAAATTCTTCGCCACACTAAACCCATAAATAACAAATGGAATAAAGGCATAAAATGGTTTAATCAAAACAAGTATACCAAGAACTAATGCGACGATAAAGTCTCTTTTAAAACTTTTATTTTCTAAATAATCAGCAGCTAAATAGTAAAATAATACCGAAACAAAAAAGAGGGTTACAGATTCTACCAATATTATTCTTTCGTAAAAATGAATCTGGAGAAAGCTTTGTAAAAAAAGCGTAATATATAATGCTGCTTTTGAATCGAAATTTAGTTTTAAAATGGTTTTATACCAATAAACAGAAGTAAAAATCCCTAAAACAACCTGATACACAACGGTCAAGATTGTAGAACCTAATGCTAAAGCAATAAATAACGGATATCCCGGAGTTCTTTCTCCGTTATAAAAACTGAGATCGAAGCTTAAGATTTTTTCAGCTAAAAATAAATATCCTTCAGAATCAGGAAACAGCGTTACGTGAAAATACAAAATGGATAATAAAGCACGAAAAAGGAATCCTGCGCAAATTAAAACTCTAATTTCTTTTGTAAAAAATGGATTCAAAAATTTAATATTTAGCATTTATAAAAATAGAATTCAAGGCGTTTTAATTTCATCCTGAGCAAATATAACTTCAATAAAAATAGTACAAATGATCGAAATATGATTCTATTTAAATTAAGCATTTTCTAAAATAAACCGCTAACACTACAAAATAAAGAAAGTTGTCTAAAGCCTGAGCCATAACCATTCCTTCTATTCCATAATAATTCACAAAAAGCAGACTCAAAAAATACAAAGTGCCAAGAGAAAACAATTCTGTAATAATAAAAGCTTTCGTCAGCTTTTTGGCAAAAAACTGATATCCCAAAATTAATGCTGCTACTTTAAAAACATCACCAATTAACTGCCAGAAAAAAAGCGATGTCACGGGTAAAAATTCTTTGGTAAACAATAATTGAATTATGAAATAGCGGCTAAAATAAATTACAAGTAAGCCAAAACAAAAAACAGGCAAAATTGTTTTATAAAACTGCCAAAAAATAGATTTTGTTTGGTCATTATCCTGAGCTTTTGAAAGTTTTGGCAAAAAATAAACAGTTAGAATTGTACTTACGAAGAGTAAATAATAAGATGAAATTCGGGTCATGGTTTCCCAAAAACCGGCTTGATCTAATCCTAACTTTTCAATAAGATTATTTCGAACGGCTAATAAAACTATTGGACCTAAAACAGAGGATACCAAAGCCATTAAGGAATAAGGCAGTAAGTTTTTTATAATGGTAAAATCATATGATTGCAGGCGAATAATTTTTAGAAATTGAATCTCTTTCTGTACAAAATAAAAAGTGACAAAAAACAATAATGATGGTGTTATTACAATGGCTAATAAAGCTCCTAAAGTGTGGAATTTTAATATCATGACCAGAGAAACCGCCAGACCAATTAAGTTTCCTGTAATGTTTACCCAAATTACTTTTGTGAATTTACTTAAACCATTTAAAACGGAAAGCAGAAAAACAGAAACGGTATACCAAGGTAAAGCAAGTGCCAGAACTCTAAATACTAGAGCATTATCTCCGTTGTGTTCTAAAATTTTATCATTCCAAAAGGAAGCAAAAAAATACAAAATACCGCTTAAAATAAGTGCAGTGCAGACTAAACTAATAAAAACTGTTGCGATTATTTTTTTTAATTCTTCTTCATTCTTTTGATTTTCGGCAATATATTTTACTATTCCGTTCTGAAAACCCAATATTGAAATACTTTCTAAAGAAGTCAAGAAATTACGAAGATTACCCACCAAAGCCATTCCGCCGGGTCCCACAAAAATGGCCAGTATTTTTGAAGTTATTAATCCAATCCCTATTTTAAGTCCTACGCTAAAACTGTTTAACGAAGTGATCTTAAACAAAGTAGAATTGACTATTTTTTTTACTGCCCTCAAACTAATATTTATTTAAAACGGCAACAATAAAATCAACTTCTTGATCTTCAAGAACCGGGCTCATTGGCAGACTTAAAACTTCGTTATGGATTTTCTCTGTTATGGGAAAAGATAAAGTATTCCATCCCGAAGTTTCGGAAGAAAAAGCATTTTGTTTGTGCGGCGGAACCGGATAATGAATAACAGTTTGAATATTATTTTGAACTAAATAATTTTGTAAATCTTCTCTGTTTTCCGTTCGAATAACAAATAAATGAAAAACATGATTATTAGAAAAATTCCAATCAGGAAGTATAATTTTTTCGTTTTTTATTTCAGCTGAATATCGTTTTGCAATGTTTCTTCTTTTCTGATTATCGGCGTCTAAATTGGGAATTTTTAGGTTTAAGAAACCAGCCTGTAATTCATCTAATCTCGAATTTACACCAACATAATCATTATAATATTTTTTTTGGGATCCATAATTGCGAAGTGAAAAAAGCATTTTTGCCAATTCAGCATCATTTGTAGTTACAGCTCCTCCATCGCCCAGACAGCCTAAATTTTTCCCCGGATAAAAACTGTATGCAGATGCTGAGTTTAAATTATTAATTGTTAATGGTTGATTGTTAATGGCTCCGTGAGATTGTGCACAATCTTCTACAACAACAAGATTATGTTTTTGTGCAATTTCATTTATTTTCTCCATTTCAGCTAATTGTCCGTATAAATGAACGGCTAAAATGGCTTTTGTTTTTGATGTGATTTTTTCGGGAATTAAATCCGGATTTATATTGTAGGTTTCTAATCTTGGTTCAACCAAAACAGGAATCAAATCGGCTTGCAGAATGGCCAGAATACTGGCAATATAAGTATTTGCCGGAACTATAACTTCATCACCTTTTTTGAGTATTCCGAGTTCGATATAGCCTTTAAAAATTAAAACCAAAGCATCAAAACCATTCCCTACTCCAATACAATATTCAGAGTGGCAATATTCGGCGAAAGCTTTTTCAAAATTTTCAACTTCTTTTCCTAAAATATACCAGCCGTTGTCTAAAACCGTTTTCAGTTTTTCCTGAAAAGCAGTTTCGTATGGCTGATTTATTTTTTTTAGATCCAGAAATGAAATCATTGGTTTGGTTTTTTAGACAAAAATACCATTTAACGTAGTATAATTTGAAGTTTCGATTTCATAAAAATCATGAATTATCGTGCCTGCTCCAAAACTTTCTTTCCAATACGTTAATCCTTCGTTTAGATTTTTCCCTTGATTTTCATTCGAAATTCCGAAATCAAAAAACCGTTTATGTGCAAATCTTTCCTGAATTAAATACTGAAAAAGGAAATCTAAACTTCCTAAATCTTCTATATTCGGATTTTTAGAAATGTACTGGCAATGTGCTGTCGTTTCGGTTTCAAAAACTGTGGTTCCGCCCACAATTTTATCTTCAAAATAAACATTAAATTGATGAATATTTTCTGGAAAAAGAGACTGAAGATGGTTCATTTCTTCTATCGAATGAACTGGTTTTGCATTATGCTTATTATCTAAATTTGGTATTAAAACCTCATTCCAAAACAATTCAAAACCCGCTTCCTCTTTAATGATAAGTTTATTTAAAAGTGCTTTTTTAATGCCTCTTTTTCTAATTTTTGAAATTGATTTTTCCTGTGATAAATCAATAACCGAAAGTGAATCTCTGCGAATTAGTTTTGCATCTGCCAGAAACAAAGTATACAAAATCTCGTCAGATGGTTTAAGATGATAAATTGATGGGATGGTTTTTAAATATAATTTTTCAAAACTATTTTCATTTAAAAACGATAAAACAGCTCGAAAAATCTCGATAACAGCAGTTTGTTTTGTTTCTTCTTTATAAACCAATCCGCCATACGTAAGTCCTTGATGAGAATAAACCGTGTTTCCATTTTTGTTTGCCGGCAGAATAGCTCGTAGTTTTTCTTCTTCAAAAATTAAAAGTGAAAAATCTTCAAAACGATCTTTATGATATTCCATAAAATTACGATGAAATAAAAACGTTGCATTTTTGGCCTGACTAACAAAGTCATTCCAAATTTTGTAATCGTTTTGATCGTATTTTTTTACAGTAAGGTTTTTCATTTTTCTGTCGCAGATTTTACGGTTTCAATGATTTAAAAAACCTATTTAATCCGTTTAATCTGTGGCTAATATATCTAATTAAATTCTATTTATGTTCAAAAGCACGCAGATACCATTTGTATTTTACTGCCAGTAAGCGAATAGAAATTATTACAATCGAAGTTACTAAATACAATATATCGTCTTCTAAATTTAGTTTGCGAAGTCCAAAAAATACAATGCCGCCAAAAATGCATATCGTAGCATAAATTTCTCTTCTAAAAACAGTTGGAATCTCATTGCACAAAATATCTCGTGTCACGCCTCCAAAACAAGCCGTCATGGTTCCTAAGGCAATACATATAACCGGATGCAGTCCTGTTAAAAGACCTCTTTCCAAACCTATCAAAGTAAAAACTCCCAAACCAATGGTATCAAACAAAAACAATGAAGTTCTGAGTTTATCAAACTTTTTTCTAAAAATAATAGCCAGAAAAAAACCTAAAATAATTACATAAACATATTGAAGGTTCATCATCCATCCTACCGGAGTTCTGCCAATTAAAACATCGCGGAGTGTTCCGCCTCCTACAGCCGTAACAAAAGCAATTATGAAAACCCCAAACGGATCGAGTCTTTTATGCATTGCTGTTAAAGCACCAGACATGGCAAAGGCCATTGTACCAATAATATCTAATAAATGAAACATTTTTTCTTAAGTTACAAAGATGCAAAGGTGCAGAGATTTTAGTATTTCTCCTATTTTTTTAGTGCTATTCTACTTCAAGTATTTATTTATCTTTTAACGTAAATAGGGCTTCTTTTTAATAAATAGGTAATAGAATCCATCCAGCTGTCTTTTACTGCCAGAAAAGGTTTTCGGGTTTGCGAATAAATTTTTGTGGTGTTTTTATACATATCAAAATAAACAGTGTAATAATAGTAAACCTGTGTATTTGCGGTTGTAGTCGAAACATCATTGGTTTTTATTTTCTTATTATTGTCGCTTACTTTTGCATTTCCTGAATTGTAAGTAGTCGAAGTCGTGCCTGAATTCATGGTATACGAAACTTTTGCAGCGACAATATTATCAACGCCCAGTATTTTTTCAAGATCTTCAATTGGCGTTTCATCAATATTAGTATGATCAATTCCGGCTTTATGAAGCAGACTGTTGGTTGTTCTTAAATCCTGAACTATTAACGGTAAAATATTAGACGATTTATCTATCAGCTTATTATAAAGATCATTTTGAGCAAACTTTGCCATATCTTCTGAACTTTCCTGATTGTCTGCATTTAAATAAGGAACGGGAAGCACTGCAATTGTATTCTGCTTTATTTGTGATGCTGCAACAACGGTAGAAGAATCACTATTTCCCAGACTTACATCAAAAGTCTGAGAGCGTCCGCTGGCAAAATCAATTCTGGCTATCTGCGAAACATCGAGAGAAATTGTGAGAGTTTCTCCGGGAAGAGAATATTCTACAGTTTTATCAGATATTTTAGAAATGGTTCCTTCAATAATCTGATAATCTCTTTTTATAATTTTATCCAGCTTTTTCCCGCCTTGGGCGAAAGCAAAAACAGAAACAAATAACATTAATAATACGGCAGTCAGCTTTTTAATTATCATAGCATTTAAATTTTAGTTTCCTTATGTTGGTTTTATAAAATCACGTTTGTTAAAATTATAAAATTTAAATGATAATCACGTTAAGAAAAACACATACAGCGTTTTAACTGCATAAAATTACATATGCTGCGTATAGAAATTGTAATCTTTTAAAACTACACGAATAAAATCAGAGTTATTTCCGGATTGATTTTTAATTCCGGCAACACTTTCAATTTTAGCTACCAGTTTGTAAATGATTTCATGATCGTTTTTTGCCACGGCTCTATGAAATGTTTCTTTAATAATTCGCATATCATTATCTGATAATTTAATTACCAAGGGATAAGTCGGCACATAAGCATCGCCAATTTCTTCTAAAATTGTATGACTAATATTAATTTTGTTTTTCAGAGTAATTACTGCTGTTCCCGCCACCATATCGCCTAAACGCTGCGCTTTTTTACTTGAAATAATCGTAATTAAAGCAACAAGACCGTAAAAAGAACTAAAGTCGATTATTCTAAAAAACCATCGCATTAAATAATCGCCAAAACCTGCCTGATATCCGTCTATTTTTACGACTTTTATCTTCACAAGTTTTTTACCAAATGACTGACCTTCAAAAATGCTTTCCAGAGTTAATGAGTAAATCATCCATGGAATAAAAAGTACAATAAAAACCGCGGCTCTGGACCACATATCTAAACTATCCAGGGCCTGGCCAAGGTTCAGCCAGCTGAAAACAATTAATAAAACAACGATTACATAGGAAATTTTAATGCCTAAATCTATGAAATAAGCACCCATACGTTCGCCCGGCGTTGCAGCAATAAAATTTATTTTAACATTTTGTGTCGTATTAATAGATAATTCTGACATATTTCATATTTTAGCCCTCAATGAGAGAAGTTGCATTTATAAAACAAAATAAAGAAAAATGGCTGGAATTTGAGCTAGCTATTTTTGGTAAAGCTAAGAAAAATCCTGACGAATTAGCTAATTTGTACATTCAATTAATGAATGATTTGTCGTACGCACAAACCTATTACCTTAAAAGTAAGACAGTTGTCTACTTAAATCATCTTGCATCGCAGATTTACCAAAAAATTTATAAAACCAAACGCACCGAAAAAAACAGAATTGTTGAATTCTTTAAAACCGAAGTGCCTTTATTACTCTACGATTACAAAAGATATCTCCTGTATGCTTTTGTCTTGTTTTTTTTCACCGTTGCCATGGGCGTGGTTTCCGCACGTTACGATCAAAATTTTGTTCGTTTAATATTGGGTGATGAATACGTTAATATGTCTTTGGAAAATATCAAAAAAGGAAATCCAATGGCAGTTTACGGATCGGGATCAAACTGGGGAAGTTTTATCGGCATCACCATGAATAACCTTTATGTGGGAGCAAAATGTTATTTATACGGCATTTTTGGCGGTATTGGAACGTTTTATATTTTTCTTCAAAACTCATTAATGCTTGGGTCTTTTCAGTATTTCTTTTATGAACAAAATGTTTTCTGGCAAAGCGTCCGCGGTATTTGGATTCACGGTTCTATGGAAATTTTTGCTATTGTAATCGAATCTGCTGCCGGATTTATCTTAGGAGCTTCAATCTTGTTTCCTAAAACCTTTTCGAGAATGAATTCGTTTAAAATTGGTTTTAAAAACAGTTTTAAAATATTCTTAAGCACTTTTCCTTTTACAATCAGTGCAGGATTTCTCGAAGGTTTTATTACAAGATATTCAATCGATATGCCCAATTGGTTAAGCAGCTCCATTATATTAGTTACGCTTGGAATAATTTCATTTTATTACTTAGTTTATCCGTTTATTGTTCATAAGAAAATCCAAAAAATAACAGCCAAATAGAATTAATACAAACCAGTAATGAATAGAATTTTCTTTATTTTATATTTTCTTTTCTTTTGCGGTATTACAAACGCACAGGATTCTTTGCTGACGGAAGAACCTCCAAAAATTGATTCAGTTAAGTTTACCGAAAAAGATATTCAAATTGATTCTGAATCAGTTGAAGCGAAATATTTCCCGAAAAACTTCCAAAAAAAATATACCGATTCTGATTTTGTTTACGAACAAAAAGCGCCGGAAAAAAATCTTTGGGACCGTTTTAAAGACTGGATTGCTAGTTTGTTAAGAAAACTTTTTTCTTTTAACGATCCGCAGACTTCCTTAAATGTTGCAGTAATGTTACTTCGCATAATTGGCGTAGCAGTTATTATTGTCGTAATTTATTTAATTGTAAAAGCCATTATCAATAAAGAAGGACAATGGATTTTTGGCAAAAATGCTAATAAAAGAAACGTTTATTACTCTGATCTTGAAAAAAACATCCATCTTTTAGATTTTGAAAAATTAATCAAAGAAAGTCTTGAAGCCGGAGAAAAACGTACTGCTGTGCGATACTATTATTTATGGCTTTTAAAAACAATGGCACAGCACAATTATATTGAATGGGATATCGAAAAAACAAATTCAGATTATTTATACGAAATTCAAAATCCTAAACATAGAGAAGAGTTTACCTATCTATCTTATCTATACAATTATATCTGGTATGGCGAATTTGAAATTGATGATGCCACATTCAATAAAACCGAGAATAGATTTAAGAATGCATTAAAAACCTTTAGCTGATGAGTAAAAACATTAAAATATACATAGCTGTTTTGGTTTTTATATTAATCTTAATTCTAATTGGAGATTACAACAAACAAAAAACAATCGACTGGCGTCCAACCTACTCTGTCAATGACAAAATTCCTTATGGTTTATATGTTTTTGATAAAGAAATCGGCGGTATTCTTAAAAATCAAAAAATTGAAAGAATTCCAGATATCACGCCGTATGAGTTTTTAGATTCAAAATATAATGAAGACACACTTGTTGAAACTTATAGTGTAAAAGGAACTTTTATCAATATTTCACAGCAAAATAATCTTGACGATCAGTCGGCAAAAGAAATCCTGTATTTTGTGTCGCACGGAAATAATGCTTTTTTAAGCATGACAAATTTCCCTAAAACATTATTAGACAGCTTAAAATTTGAATATTCGTCTAACTTACTGCAAACCAAAGATGCTTCGGTATGGATGGCAAACAAAAAACTAAGTTCAAAAATATACAAATCAACAAGTGACATAGCCGATTATTTTTCTAAAATCGACACCTTAAACACAACCGTTTTAGGCTACGAAGGAAATCCGAAGTACAAAAAAAATATCAACTTTATAAAAGTGCCTTATAAAAACGGATATTTCTTTTTACATACAAATCCGGTTGCTTTTACAAATTATAATCTGCTCAAAAAAGACCGTTATCAATATACCGAAAAGGTGTTATCCTATATTCCTAAAGGAGATGTTTTTTGGTACACAAAATCGCCAAATGATGAAAATATATCAGCTTCGCCGCTTCGATACATTTTCAGCCAGCCGGCTTTAAAATGGGCTTGGTATTTATTCCTAATCGGAATGTTTGTTTTTATTTTGTTCAACGCCAAAAGAAAACAGCGAATTGTTCCTATTTTACAGCCATTGTCTAATTTAACAATCGATTTTACCAAAACAATTGGAAACCTGTATTATCAGGAAGGCGATCACAAGAATATAATTGATAAAAAAATCATTTATTTCTTAGAAAGAATCAGAACCGAATATTTAATCGATACTACAAAATTAGATGACGAGTTTGTAAAAAAACTGCATCATAAAACCGGTAAAGACGAAAAAGATATTCAGGAACTTGTACTTTTAATCAACGAATATCGAAATAGTTACCATGGAAATATCGAAGCGGATCTAATCCGGATTAATAATGCCATAGAAAAGATTTTACATTAAAAAACAGAATACTCAATTAGAAAAACATACCAAACATGGACGATATCAATACATCACAAACAGAAATCACAAATGAAAATGTGAATTTTGAAACACGATTAAATTTAGCACCTCTTTTAGATCACGTTAATGCGATTAAAAAAGAAATCGAAACCGTAATTGTTGGCCAGCATAAAATGGTCGACCAGCTTTTGGTTGCTATTTTATCAAACGGACACGTTTTATTAGAAGGTGTTCCGGGAGTGGCTAAAACCATTACGGCAAAACTGCTTTCTAAAACTTTAAATATTGGCTTCAGCCGAATTCAGTTTACACCGGATTTAATGCCTTCGGATATTTTAGGAACTTCTATCTTCAATCTGAAAACTTCAGAATTTGAGTTTAAAAAAGGGCCAATCTTTTCTAATTTAATTTTAATTGATGAGATCAACCGTGCTCCGGCAAAAACTCAGGCAGCTCTTTTTGAAGTTATGGAAGAGCGCCAGATTACAATTGACGGATCTGGATACAAATTAGAAACTCCGTTTTTGGTAATTGCAACCCAAAATCCAATTGAGCAGGAAGGAACTTATCGTTTACCAGAAGCTCAATTAGACCGTTTCTTGTTTAAAATTACAATTGATTATCCAAAACTAGACGAAGAAATCCTGATTATCCAAAGAGAACATTTATTGCAGGATCATGGCAAATTAGAAGCTATCAAAACTATTCTCTCTGCTTCAGAAATAAATCAATACCAAACTTTAATCAAACAAATTAGAGTTGAGCAAAATTTATTAGAATATATTGCACGAATTGTAGTCAACACACGCGAAAATGCCTTTTTATATTTAGGAGCTTCACCTCGTGCTTCAATCGCAATTTTGAATGCATCAAAAGGTTTCGCAGCCATTCGCGGACGTGATTTCGTAACGCCTGAAGATATTAAAGAAGCAGCAATTCCTGTTTTGCAACACCGTGTTATCGTTACTCCAGAACGTGAAATGGAAGGTATAACAAGCTCGGAAATTATCAAACAAATTATTGAAACGGTTGAAATACCTAGATAATTATTAGTTCTTAGCTGCAGTTTTCAGTCGCAATCTCAGTTTACAGTTTAGCACTGAGACTAAAAACTGCGACTGAAAACTGTATACCGAGACTGAAAACTAAAAAAAATGAACACTAATAAACTACTTCTCCTATTCTCACTTTGGATTCTGGCGGTAAGCTTTAAGCCTGCAGATTCTGTTGATTTAAAAAATGATAAAAATTTTTATTTCAAAACTGACAAACAAGAAATTGAAAGCTTAATTAGAAAAGCTTATCAATGGATTGAAACAAAAAACAATAACACTGATTTTGATCCAGTTACAAACAAAAAAGGAGACAAATACACCGGATTAGATTTAACAGCACATAAAAAAAGAATGGAAGCGCTGAAGAAAACGAATTTCTTCTCACAGCAGTTTTTAGACAATTACAATAAAATTGCACTAAAACTTGACGCCAATCTTAAAAATAAAAAAATAGAATGGCTTGTAGGCGATCTGCCTCCTTTTGGAAATGATTCAAATCCGTGGTGCAGCTGTCAGGATTACCCGGATGAATATTGGAAAACAATGGCAGTCAATAACCTTAAAGTAGATAACAACAAAGCTTCTTTTTATTGGACCTGGTTCTGGAAAGGTGATTTTAAATACAAAACCACTGTTGTAAAAGAAAACGGAGTTTGGAAAATTGCTTCTCTTGAAGGTTTTAATTTTGATGAATTCACTAAAATTTATTAGTAAAACATAAAACCAAGAAAACTTGAAATTAATAAAAAGTTTATATCTCAATAATTTCTTTTTCTATTTGCTTTTAGGCATTATAGGATTATTTATCTGTGCTTTTATATTTCCAAATCTGTACAATGCCGTTTGGTTTATTCTTTTAGTTTTATTGACATTTCTGGGACTTGATATTCTAATTTTATATTTCACAAAAACAGGAATTGAAGCAGAACGAATTACTCCCGAAAAACTTTCAAATGGAGATTTAAATCCTATAAATGTTCAAATCAAAAACCATTATACTTTTCCAATTTTGGTTAAGATAATTGATGAAATTCCGTTTCAGTTTCAGGTTCGTGATTTTAAAATTGTAAAAAAAATACAAGCCTCAGACCAAAAAGAATTTGGCTATGATCTTCGTCCCACAGAACGCGGTGAATATCATTTTGGTTATTTAAATATTTATGTTTCATCTCCGTTACGATTAATTTCGAGAAGATTTTCTTTTGCAAAAGATCAAATGGTGCCAGCATATCCGTCTTATATTCAGTTAAGAAAATACGATTTACTGGCATTTTCGAATAATTTATTTCAATACGGAATCAAAAAAATCCGTCGAATTGGACATACAATGGAATTTGAACAGATTAAAGAATATGTTCAGGGCGACGATCTTCGAACTTTAAACTGGAAAGCCACAGCAAAGAAAAATGCTTTAATGGTCAATCAGTTTCAAGACGAAAAATCACAGTCAGTCTATATGGCAATTGATAAAGGACGCGTTATGCAAATGCCTTTTAACGGTTTAAGTTTATTAGATTATGCGATAAACTCAACTTTAGTTTTGTCAAATGTAATTCTGAAAAAACAAGATAAAGCCGGACTTTTCTCTTTTTCTAAAAAAGTAGAAAACAGAGTTTTTGCAGAAAGAAGAGGTTCGCAGATGCAAAAAATTCTGGAGACTTTATACAACGTTAAAACCGACTTTTTTGAAAGTGATTACAGCCGATTGTATGTTGATATTAAGAAAAACATCAACCAAAGAAGTTTAATTATCCTGTACACCAATTTTGAAACCATGGACGGTTTAAATCGTCAATTACCTTATTTAAAAGGAATTGCAAAAAGCCATTTATTGGTCGTGGTCTTTTTTCAGAATACAGAATTAAATGCTATTATCAATAAAAAAACCGATACAATTCAGGAAGTTTATGATAAAGTAATTGCTGAAAAATTCATGTTTGAAAAACGATTAATTGCAAATGAATTAAAGAAATACGGAATCCATTCGGTTTTAACGCAGCCTGAGAATTTAACTTTAGATGCCATCAATAAGTATTTGGAAATTAAATCAAGAGGGATTTTGTAAATCATTTATTCTTCTAAAAATCATCAATCAAAAAAATCTAATACATAAATGAAACAGCTGTTTATTACTGCTTTATTATTGTTTACAACACCTTTTTTTGGACAAATCCCAAATACATTAACACCAAGCGATAAAGTCTACGGACTTTCAAAATTCTGGCAGGAAGTAAATTACAATTTTGTCTATCTCGATAAAGTTGACCGAACAATGTGGGATAATCGATATAAAGAGCTTATTACAATAGTTCAAAACACAAAAAACGATTACGAATATTACCGTGAACTTCAAAAATTCTGTGCTTTATTAAAAGACGGACATACAAATGTTTATTTTCCAAAAAGCATTGAACCTATGACTGCGATGTTTGGAGACTACAAACTTTTCATTAAAAATATTGAAGGCAAAGCCATAATAATCCGAACAAATTACAGCAAAAAAGATGAAATTCCGGTGGGAAGCGAAATCATTGAAGTAAATGGAAAATCAACCCAAAAATTTATTGATGAAAATACTGCTCCATATATCTCTTCTTCTACCGATTATGTTTTAAAAGATTTGAGTATTTCGAATCTATTAAAAGGGCTTGAAGGAGAAACTTTTATAGTTAAAATAAAAAAGCCCAATAAAAAAATTATTGAACTGGCATTAACGCATAAAAAAACAGAAGAAAAGGAAGTCTTCCCTGCAGAAACCGAAAAAAAACTTTTAGATTTTAAATGGGTAAATAAAGAGACAGCTTATATTTCGCTAAATTCATTTAGTGATGAAAAAATTGACAGCTTGTTCGTTACAAAACTTCCTGAATTATATAAAGCTAAATCGTTAATCGTTGATTTACGAAGTAACGGAGGAGGCAGTACCAATGTTGGAAGTGATATATTACAATATCTGACAAACGATACTATTCTTTACGGATCGCGCCAAAAAACCAGAGATCATCTTCCGGCTTACAAAGCATGGGGAAAATACATTGATGCTAAAGACACCATAAACATTCCGTGGAAGAAAAAAGCCTATTTGTGTTATCACGATCAATTTTATTTTGATCTTGAATATAATCCAACTACAATTCAACTAAATGCTAAAAGAATTGTGGTTCCAACAGTAATTTTACTTGGTCATAATACAGCTTCGGCAGCTGAAGATTTCTTGATTTTTGCCGATAATCAAAAACATATGATTAAAATGGGCGAAAAATCATATGGAAGTACAGGACAGCCTTTTTTGTTTGATTTGCCTGGTGGCGGATATGCCAGAGTCTGTACCAAAAAAGATACTTATCCAGACGGAAGGGAATTTGTAGGCTATGGAATAAAACCTGATATAGAAATTGCACCTACTCTAAACGACTATTTAAACAATAGAGACAGCGTACTGGAAGAAGCAGTTAAATATTTAAAAACGCAGAAAAAGTAATTGTCAGCATCTTCTTTTTTCAAAAACTGAAGAATTATAAAAAATGTTTATTTCTTAAAACTGAATAATTAAACATTCTGTTTTTTATAAATATCTTTAATCTTCTAATTTGTAAAACTACAAGGAATGAAAAAATCAATTCTAATTCTATTCATTTTAACCAGCTTTTTATCTTCTGCACAAAAAACAGAAAACATTATCATTATAACTACTGACGGATTTAGATGGCAGGAAGTTTATAAAGGTTTAGACACAGCAATTGCCAACGATAAAAAATTCAATCAGGGAGACAGTACTTACATTTACAAAAAATATTCAGGTCAGGATTTTAAAACATCACGCCAAAAAATTATGCCTTTTTTCTGGTCGGAAATTGCATCAAAAGGACAGATTTACGGTAATCGTGACTTAGGAAACAAAGTGGATGTTGCCAATCCGTATTGGTTCAGCTATCCCGGATACAGCGAAATCATGACCGGAAATGTTGATGTAAACGTAAATTCAAACGGTTACAAAGCCAATCCAAATGTAAATGTTTTGGAATTCTTAAATAAACAGCCAAAACTAAAAGGCAAAACTGCCGCTTTTGGCGCGTGGGATGCTTTTGATCGAATTTTAAATGAAGAAAGAAGCGGATTTCCTGTAATTTCTGCTTTTGACAATGTGGGTGGAAACAAACCAACACAAACACAAAAACTATTAAACGAAATGCGTAATAATTCGTTTAAGCCTTTTCATGAAGATGAATGTCTGGATGTTTTTACGCATTATCAGGCTATGGGTGAATTGAAAACCAAGAAACCAAAAGTTTTATACATCGCTTATGGCGAAACCGACGAATGGGCGCATCATGGCGATTACAGGTCGTATCTGGATGCAGCGAACCAAGTCGATAAATGGATTCAGGAAATCTGGAATTTTGTGCAAAATGATCCGCAGTACAAAAACAAAACAACTTTATTTATAACCGTTGACCACGGTCGAGGCGACAAAATAAAATCGCAATGGAGAGATCACGGAGCTGATATTGAAGGCGCATCACAAATTTGGTTTGCTGCAATGGGGCCGGAAATTGCCCCAAAAGGCGAAATCAAAACAGATTCTCAGTTCTATCAAAAGCAATTCGCTCAAACCATTGCAAAAATCATGGGGTATAATTTCACAACAAATCATCCTGTAGAAACTGAAGTTAAAGAACTTTTTGAAAAATAATTTAGTTTTTTTGTCGTCGCGAATTCACGAATTATTTGGTTTCGAAATCAATATAAAATTCGTGAATTCGTGACAGAAAAAAAACCTTTGCCTCTTTGTCTCTCTGTCTCTTTGCAACTTTTAAAAAAATCTCAGTACCTTAGCGCCTTCGAATCTTAGTCGCTCAAAAAATGAAACAAATCACTTCAGTTCAAAATCCGTTTATAAAATCGCTTGCTTTATTGCAGGAAAAAGCAAAAGCAAGAAAACAAACCGGAACATTTTTAATTGAAGGACAACGCGAAATTTCATTAGCCATAAAAGGCGGTTATGAAATTGAAACCGTTTTGTTTTTACCCGATTTAGTTACCGAAAATCAAATAAACAAATTAGTTGGTTCGTCGGTTCAATTAATCGAAATCAACAAAGAAGTCTATCAAAAACTGGCTTACCGCGATACGACCGAAGGTATTTTGACTGTAGCCAAAACCAAATCATTAAAATTATCCGATTTAAAATTATCTGATAATCCATTAATTTTAGTAGCCGAATCACTAGAAAAACCAGGAAATGTGGGCGCCGTTTTACGTACTGCCGACGCTGCAAATCTTGATGCCGTTTTAATTGCTGACCCAAAAAGTGATTTATACAATCCAAATATTGTGCGTTCCAGCGTTGGCTGTTTGTTTACCAATCAAATTGCAACCGGAACAACCGAAGAAATTATTGCTTTTTTAAAAGAAAAAAAGATCAGTTTTTATTCGGCAACCTTACAAAATTCAACTTCATATCATACTCAAAACTTCACTGCTCCAACAGCTTTAGTTGTGGGTACAGAAGCCACTGGTTTATCTCAGAAATGGCGTGACGAAGCAACGCAGAACATCATTATTCCAATGCAGGGAGAAATCGACAGCATGAACGTTTCTGTCGCAGCCGCTATTTTAATTTTTGAAGCTAAAAGACAAAGAGGGTTTTAGATTTTCTAAAAGTTGCTTTGCTCCTTTTTCAAATTTGTTTCTCTTTACTTATTTGGTGTTTTTTAAACTATTTTAAATTGCAATTGCAATTGAGATTGATTTTTGAGATTGAAATTTACATTTGGGATTTAAAAAATTGGAAATTTATTTCTGAAAAAATCTAAAATTTACCTTCTAAAATCAACACTCCATTCCCTTGTGTATGTTCTAACTAATTCTTATTTTTAGTACTTGAACTATGCCGTTATGACAGAAATTGATATAGAAAAAGAAAACAAAGCTATTGCGCAGGAATACAAGGAATTACTAAGAATTAGTTACCAGACTTTAAGCACGACTGATAAAAAATTAATTCGAAAAGCTTTTGATGTTGCTGTTGATGCTCACAAAGAACAAAGACGCAAATCTGGCGAAGCGTATATCTTTCATCCTATTGCAGTTGCAAAAATTGTAGCCTCAGAAATTGGTCTGGGTGCGACTTCTATTGCCGCAGCGTTACTGCACGATGTTGTTGAAGATACTCCTATTACGGTCGAAGATATCGAGCGTATGTTTAATCCTAAAGTGGCGCAGCTGGTTGAAGGTTTAACCAAAATTTCATTAGTTCAAAAAGATTTAAATGCATCAATGCAGGCGGAAAATTTCCGTAAAATGATCCTGACACTGAATGATGACGTCCGCGTAATTTTAATAAAACTAGCCGATCGTCTTCATAATATGCAGACAATGGATTCGATGGCAGAATACAAGCAGACCAAAATCGCATCGGAAACATTATACATTTATGCTCCCCTTGCCCACCGTCTGGGACTTTACAACATTAAAAGCAAACTTGAAGATTTAGGTTTAAAATATACAGAACCCGCTGTTTATAATGATATTGTAAGCAAAATTAGAGAAACTAAAGAGCAGCAGGATGCGTATATAAACGACATTTCTGAAGTAATCAAAAAATCTCTTGATGCAGAAAACATTGATTATATTATAAAAGGCCGTCCAAAATCAATCTACTCGATTCGTAGAAAAATGCGTGCGCAAAATGTAAGCTTCGATGAAGTTTATGACAAATTTGCACTGCGAATTGTATACAAAGCAGATCCGCATGATGAAAAGTTCATCGCTTGGAAAATTTATTCGATAGTAACTGATCATTACAGACCAAGCCCAAGCCGTTTACGTGACTGGATTTCATCTCCAAAATCAACCGGATACGAAGCGCTTCACATTACGGTTATGGGACCAAAAGGACGCTGGGTTGAAGTTCAGGTTCGAAGCGAGCGTATGGATGAAATTGCCGAAAAAGGTTATGCAGCGCATTACAAATATAAAAATGGTGCAACCGAAGAAAGCGGTCTTGATACCTGGCTGAATTTGCTTCGTGAAGCTCTGGAAAATCCTGAAACCAATGCTGTAGACTTTGTTGAAGATTTTAAAATGAATTTATATTCAAAAGAAATCTTCGTTTTTACGCCAAAAGGAGAAATCAAATCACTGCCAAAAGGCGCAACATCTCTGGATTTTGCTTTCAGCATTCACTCTGAAATTGGAATTAAAACACGAGGAACTCGTGTAAACGGGCGTCTTGTTCCTTTAAATCATGAATTAAAAAGCGGTGATCAGGTTGAAGTTATTACTTCTCCAAACCAAAAACCAACCGTAAACTGGCTGGAATATGTAACGACTTCGAGAGCAAAAAATAAAATTAAAAACGTTCTTAACGAGAACACCAAAAAAATTGGCGAGGAAGGAAAAGAATTACTTACCAGAAAACTGAAACATTTAAAAATTACGCTTAACGAACAAGTAACAAACGAGTTAGTTAACTTTTTCAAATTAAAAACGAGTTTAGATTTATTTTACCGAGTAGGAATTGGCGCAATCGAAAATCAGCAGTTAAAAGATTACGCAGCTCAAAAAAGCAATACGTTTATCAATTTCTTCAAAAATAAAATCAAAAGAAATAAAGATACAACTGCTGCAGAGGATATTCACAAACCAGTTATCAGCAGTAATTACGACATGCTGGTTTTTGGAACAGAGCATGACAAACTCGATTATAAACTTTCGCAATGCTGTAATCCAATTCCGGGTGATGATGTGTTTGGTTTCGTAACGATCAACGAAGGAATTAAAGTGCATAAAAAAGACTGTCCAAATGCTATTGGAATGCAGTCTAACTATGCTTACCGAATTATGAGTGCTAAATGGATCGATTCTTCTCAGGAAGAATTTAAAGCCATTATCAATATTACAGGAATGGATGTTTTAGGACTTACCAATCAATTAACCCGTGTAATTTCAAACAATATGAGCGTTAATATTCAGAGTATTTCTTTGAGTACTGATGCCGGAATTTTTCACGGACAGGTTGCTGTTATTGTTCAAAACAATACCATTTTGAAAAAAATGATCAATGCCATTAAGAAAATTGACGGCGTTGATAAGGTTACAAGAGAGTACAGAACCTAACTTTTTAGGGAAACTATAAGAATTTTGTAACGAAACTTTAAACCCGAAACTTTTATTCATTAAAAATAAAAAATTATCTTTGCCGGATATGACACTTATTTCAACTGACAACACTAAGAATCAAGAAATTGTAAAAAATGTTTTTACATTGTATCTTGAACAAAAAGGGCATCGCAAAACTCCTGAGCGTTATGCTATACTTCAGGAAATTTACGATAGCGAGGAGCATTTTGATATAGAAAACCTATACATCAAAATGAAAAACAAAAACTATCGTGTGAGCAGGGCTACGCTTTACAACACGATCGAGTTATTGTTAGACTGCGCTTTGGTTAGAAAACATCAATTTGGACAAAATCAGGCTTACTACGAAAAATCATATTTTGATAAACAGCATGATCACATCATTATGACTGATTCGGGTGAAGTAATTGAATTTTGCGATCCAAGAATTCAAACCATCAAAAAGACTATCGAAGAAATTTTTGATATTGAAATCACAAATCATTCACTTTATTTCTACGGAAATAAAAAACAAAACTCATAGTCTTTAAACAAAGACTTTTTCAAAAAATTAAAAAAAGAAAATTAACTACATAATCAGTAGGACAACTTAGATTGTCCCAACGCAAATTAAAACAGAATGACCGTAGATTTATTACTAGGATTACAATGGGGAGATGAAGGTAAAGGAAAAATTGTTGACGTTCTTACCTCAAACTATGATATTATTGCACGTTTCCAAGGTGGACCAAATGCAGGACATACATTAGAGTTTGACGGAATTAAGCACGTACTAAGAACTATTCCTTCTGGAATTTTTCACAAAGATTCAGTAAATATCATCGGAAATGGAGTTGTAATTGATCCTGTAGTTTTTCAAAAAGAAATCGAAGGTTTAGAGAAATTCAACCTTGACATTAAAAAGAAATTAATCATTTCAAGAAAAGCACATTTAATTTTACCAACTCACCGTTTGCTTGATGCAGCTTCTGAAGCTTCTAAAGGAAAAGCAAAAATTGGTTCTACCCTTAAAGGAATTGGGCCAACTTATATGGACAAAACAGGCAGAAACGGTTTACGTGTTGGTGATATCGAATTAGAAGATTTTAAAGATCGTTATAGAGCTTTGGCTGACAAGCACGAAGCTATGATTGCTTTTTATGATGTAAACATTCAATACAACTTAGCTGAACTTGAAAAAGAATTCTTTGAAGCTATTGAAGAATTAAAAAAACTAGACTTTATTGACAGTGAAGAATACATGCACCAGGCTCAAAAAGCTGGAAAATCTATTCTTTGCGAAGGAGCTCAGGGATCTTTGCTAGATGTTGATTTTGGAACTTATCCTTTCGTTACTTCATCAAACACAACCGCTGCAGGAGCTTGTACAGGTTTAGGAATTGCTCCTAACAAAATCAAAGAAGTTTACGGAATTTTTAAAGCTTATGTTACTCGTGTAGGAAGCGGACCTTTTCCAACTGAACTTTTTGATGAAGTTGGCGCTACTATGGCAAGAATTGGTAACGAATTTGGTTCTGTAACAGGGAGACAAAGACGCTGCGGATGGTTAGACCTTGTTGCGTTAAAATATGCAGTTCAGGTTAACGGAGTTACACAGTTAATGATGATGAAAGGTGATGTACTTTCTGGTTTTGAAACTTTAAAAGTTTGTACCGAGTATAACTACAAAGGACAAAACATTTCTCACTTTCCATACAACATCGAACCAGAAAATGTTACTCCGGTTTACAAAGAATTTAAAGGATGGAAACAAGATTTAACAGGCTTAACAACTTACGATCAACTGCCTGTTGAGCTAAAAGAATATATTGAGTTTATTGAAAAAGAAATCGAAGTGCCAATCAAAATTGTATCGGTTGGACCAGACAGAAAACAAACAATAACAAAATAATACATTTTAAACGCTCTGAAAATCAGGGCGTTTTTTTTTGAAACAATTTTCCAAATGAGAAAAAATCCAGAAATTGAAATAACAGATACCCAATTATTATCAGACAATTGGTATGTATTAAATAAAGTTACTTTTAACTATAAAAAAGAAAATGAAAAAATAGAATCGCATATTCGCGAAGTTTATGACCGCGGAAACGGCGCTGGAATATTACTATACAATACAGCTAAAAAGACCGTTATATTAACCAGACAATTTCGATTACCAACATATCTTAACGGAAACAAAACCGGAATGATGATTGAGGTTTGTGCTGGACTTTTAGACAAAGACAATGCTGAACAAGCCATTATTCGCGAAACCGAAGAAGAAACAGGTTATCGCTTAAAAAAAGTCCAAAAAGTTATTGAAACCTATATGTCTCCAGGATCTGTAACAGAGATTTTATATCTGTTTATGGGAGAATATGATGAAAGCATGAAAGTAAGTTCCGGAGGCGGACTTGACGCTGAACAGGAAAACATCGAGGTTCTGGAATATACTTTTGATGAAGCTTATGCCATGATCGAATCTGGCGAGATTACTGATGCTAAAACTATTTTGTTATTGCAGCATGCTAAAATAAAAGGACTTATTTAGATTTTTTGAGTATTTTTAGATTCTAAAATTATGTAAAATACTCAAAAAAAGCTTTGTCAAAATTTTAAACTTAGGCAAAGCTTTTTTTATTATTCCGCATTCATATTTCAAATGAATGCTATAGCTGTAAAATGAAAATCCCGAAAACAATTCTAAGAATTGTGTAAGGCATATTGACTGGTATAGTTATAATTTTATTTTCATAAAAATACGACCTTATGAAAAAGTTATATTATACAGCAAACGTACTACTTATTCTAATGTTAGGATTAATGGTTTCATGTAAAAAAAGCGACACTATAAGCCTTACTGACAATACAGAAAAAGCAAAACCAAAGAAAACAATTGAACATAAGAAACCAGAATCTAGTGTTTCTTACCAATTTACAAATGCAAAAGAATGGCTGAAAACCAATGAAGCCGACAGTACAAAAATGGATATTGTTTACGCAGTAAACAGAACCGATAAAGCAAATCTTAAAAAACTGGATTCGATTGTAATTCCTTCAGATTTTAGCGGAGATCTGGTTTACTATCTTTCATTTCCATTACATGTTACTGCCTTAGAAGATGTTTCTAAAATTATCATTTTCTCCTATCCTACGCAGACTTTTGCTGCTTACGAAAATGGTGAATTGGTTCGTACAGGTCCAACAAATATGGGAAGAAAAAAAGATCCAACCCCAACAGGATTATTTTTTACGAATTGGAAAGCAGAAAAAACAACAAGTACATTCAATGACGAATGGGAATTAAAATGGAATTTTAATATCGAAAATAAACTTGGTGTTGGTTTTCATCAATATGAACTGCCGGGTTATCCAGCTTCGCATTCCTGCTTAAGATTACTAGAAAAAGATGCCAAATATCTATACAAATTTGCCGATGAATGGATTCTAAAAGATAAGGAAAATGTAAAGGTAAAAGGAACTCCGGTTGTTGTTTTTGGAAGTTATGATTTTGACGGTCCAAAACCGTGGCTGCAACTGGCATCTGACCCAAAAGCTTTGAGTATTTCTGAAAATGAAATCGAAAATGAAGTAAAACCATTTATTCAGAAGATTTTGGAAAATCAAAAACTTAGAGAAACAGAACAACAGACTGCTGCGCTCTAAAATAAGACGTTTCTTTTGAAACAAATTTAGTTTTATTTACTATTTTAGTTTGCAAATATAAACTGTCAATCTTTAATATTAAATGTCGAAAAAAATATTCCTATTGTTTTTACTATCAGGTTATTTCGCCGCAGCGCAAACTAAAAATAACCCTAAATTAGAAACTTATACCAGCCGAAAAGAGATTTATGAAATAAAATACAATCCCCAACATTGGACAAAAAGTCCTCAAACAGAAACCTGGGATGTTGAGTTTCGAGATAAATACAATTTAATAAGTGCTTATTTTATTGAATATGATCATTTTATACCTGATAAAAAACTAAAAAGCACCATTGAAGAACAATACAAAGAATTTGGGGAAATTAAAAACCTAAAAATTTACAAGAAAAAAGTAAATAGTATTGAAGTAAATTACTTTGAGTGTGAGTTAGATTACAATGATTATTTATATAAATATCAAGGCTTTATCTACAGTGGAAAAGGCGGTTCTATACAATTGCAGTATGGCGCTCAAGCCGAAGCCATTGAAAGAAATCAAAAGCTTATTGATGAATTGAATAATGGAATTTCAATTATCAATTAAAACAAAAAAGGCATAAGAAACTAAATCTTATGCCTTTTTTGATATTTGAAAAAACTAAAAATTATCTAGAATAATTTGGAGCTTCTTTTGTAATAGTTACGTTATGCGGGTGACTTTCAGTGATTCCGCTTGACGTGATTCTAACAAAACGTCCTGTTTCCTGTAAAGTAGGAATATCTTTTGAACCACAGTACCCCATACCTGCACGAAGACCTCCAATAAACTGAAGCATGCTTTCGTTTAATTCTCCTTTGTAAGGAACACGTCCAACGATTCCTTCTGGAACTAATTTTTTAACGTCGTCTTCAACATCTTGGAAATAACGGTCTTTTGAACCTGTCTGCATTGCCTCAACAGATCCCATTCCACGGTATGATTTGAATTTTCTTCCTTCAAAAATAATAGTTTCACCTGGAGATTCTTTTGTTCCTGCTAATAATGAACCTAACATTACACAGTCAGCACCAGCAGCGATTGCTTTAGGAATATCTCCTGTATAACGAATTCCACCATCTGCAATGACCGGAACTCCAGTTCCTTTAATTGCTGCTGCAACTTCTAAAACTGCTGAAAATTGAGGAAAACCAACACCTGCAACGATACGTGTAGTACAAATTGAACCAGGTCCAATTCCAACTTTTACACCATCAGCACCGCTTTCTACTAAATATTTAGCAGCTTCCGGAGTTGCAATGTTTCCAACAATTACATCTATTTGAGGGAATTTTGATTTTACTTCTTTTAATACATTAACTACACCTTCAGTATGTCCGTGAGCTGTATCAATAATGATAGCATCTACTCCGGCAGCAACTAAAGCTTCAGCTCTTTGAACTGCATCTCCTGTAACGCCAATAGCAGCGGCAACTCTTAAACGACCAAATGAATCTTTGTTAGCGATTGGTTTTTGAGTCAGTTTTGTAATGTCTCTAAATGTAATTAAACCAACTAATTCGTTTTGAGCATTTACAACTGGTAATTTTTCAATTTTATGACCTTGTAAAACTACTTCAGCCTGCTCTAATGAAGTTCCTTCGGCAACAGTAACTAAATTTGAGCTTGTCATTACCTCAGCGATTGGTCTTGCTCCGTTTTTTTCGAAACGCAAGTCACGATTGGTAACAATTCCTTTAAGGATTTTGTTTTCATCAACAATTGGAATACCGCCAATTCCGAATTCTTTCATAGCGTTTTTAGCATCGGCAATAGTTGAATTTGTTGGTAATGTTACCGGATCGATAATCATTCCTGCTTCAGCACGCTTCACTTTTCTAACTTTCGCAGCTTGCTGCTCGATCGTCATGTTTTTATGTAAAACTCCAATTCCGCCTTCTTGTGCCATAGCAATTGCCATTGCACTTTCGGTCACTGTATCCATAGCAGCAGATACAATTGGAACGTTTAATGTTATGTTTCTTGAGAATTTTGATTTGATACTCACTTCGCGGGGAAGCACATTCGAGTAGTTAGGTACTAATAATACATCGTCGTAAGTTAAACCTTCGCCGATAATCTTGGAGTTGTGTGCTATCATGGTGCAATTTCTAGTTGAATTGCGTGCAAATATAGTGAATAAATTGCTAACTTGAATACTAACTTATTCATAAATTTAACTTTACAGGAAAATACTTATGATTTTAGATTTGAAAAACTAAATTTCAAATTCCAAAAGAAAAACGAAAAATCGCGTCTTTTTTTTTTGGAATTTGAGAACTAGGCTTCCAATGCAAAAATTGGAATTTTATTTTTTAGAATCCTGGATAATAAAGTTGAAACCAAATTGAAAGGCAATACTGTTTGCTTTTGAAACATCTGTATATTCGAAAATATTATCTGCTAAAGCATAAATATTAAATTTCCCAATAGTTCCTGAAACTCCTAAGCCAACGTTTGTTTTAGAATACGGATCGATTGTATAAGTGGCTTTTACATCTAGTTTTTCTAAAATACTTCTTTTGTAAAAAGCTGTCAAAGCCAGATAAGGATCATTTGTAGGCATTGTCATTACAAACAATTGTGCTCCCGCTGTATTTAAATACCTTCTTTGATCCGGAACTTTGCAATTACACTCGCCGTCATATCTTGATTCACCAAAAGAATACTGAATAGAAGAATTAAACTTCACCGGACGCCATGTGGTGTATTTATCGTACAGTTTCTCCTCTGGTATAGCTTCTTTAAAATCGTCAAAAATATCTTTTGGTTCATTTACAGCGTTAAAAATTGGATTTACTCCATCGTACTGATACATTCCCTTATATCGTCTGGTTTCTACATCTTTTGATTGTCTTATAAATCCAACATCTAATATACTGGCTGTAAACTGCAGATTGTCTTTAAAATAATAGGTCAATCCGGCATCAAACCCTAAACCAAGACTTCCGTTAAAAAAAGTATTATGTGCTATATCGCTTGGAATACTCCCTTCGTATTCGTCTTTTCTAAATTTTGCAATTCCGGCCGTTTTAAGCTCTAAGTTAGAATCAATTATCTGCGTATACATGTTGGTTCCAGTGCCTTCACCTGTATATATGTATCCTGAATTTTTGGTTGAAGTAGCATTGGCACCGCTTGAATAAATTTTAGCACGTCCTCCTAAAACAAGTTTCTCATTAAGTTTTTTATGAAATCCAACATGAAAAACGGAAAGCACCTCTGCACGAACATTTAAATCGCCCAAATTGAATGATTTTCCAATATAATCACGGTTTCCGTCTACTGCCAAAATAGCGAGATCTTTTGGAAAATACATTAAAAAATCAAATTCCTGATATACTCCAAATGAAATATAAGACTGGCTCTCCCTGCCTCCTATTCTAAATCCGCCCGAAAAAATTTCTAACTGCTGGTTGACTTGTGTTTTATCATTTGATGCTGATTTATTGATAATATTTCGGACTTTATCATTAAAATCTACACCATTATTGGCAAACAAATCATAAGCTGAAAAACTGCTTGAACCTGTATTTACAGAAACTCCGGACAAAAGCGGAACACCAAAATAATATTTATAAGAAACATCGGCACCCGGATTTACAAGTGACGACTGCGGAATTGACGTAAAGTTGTACAGAATTTGTTTGTTTTGAGCAAAACAAGAAAACTGCACTATTAGTACTAAAATTAAAAGTGCTTTTCTCATTCGATTCTCATATAAGCGGTTGCACCTGATTTTAATTTCAAATTACCTGATATGTCACCAGTTCCGGGTTCAACTGTTATAACAAAACCTACTTTTACGGTTTGCTTCAACATAGCCAGCCTGTCGCCTTCAAAAACTTCGGTTGGATATTTTATAATATTTACAGTGCCGTTGTACTGCGGAACATTCAGGGTAATAGTTTCTTTTGGCTGATCGTTTGCATCAATAAACGTTATTTCAACCTTAAACGCTCTGTTAAAAGTATTTTCAATTTCGAAATTGAGTTCAGCCTTGATCAGATCATCATTTAAAAACTTATTTTTAAAAACATCAAAATCTTCAACATCAGGAGGCAGGACATGTCCGGTTCCATCATCTTCAATCTGATCTGCTGCAACATTAAAATGCGCCACATTGGCCACAAATACAGGCTCTATTTTAAAATCATTAACCTGATCAAAATTTAAATCACTGGAACAAGACAGAAAAAGAACTGCAATACAAAATATTACTGAGATTCTTTGTATGAGATTTCGTTTCATTTTAATTTTATTAGAATACATAAAAACGCATTTTATTGTCAGATATTACTTATTTTAATAAAATATTTTTAATGAAACTTTTAAGACTTATTTTGAAACTTTAAAAGTTCATTATTTTATACTGATTGACATTTCAATTATCAGGATTAACTTCCTCAAATTCCAGCCATAATTTAAAACCTTTCATAACATTTAGTTGTCAGCATTATTTTTAATGAAACTTCCCAAATAATTTAGATGCTTCATTATAAGCACTTTCAAAACTTAAAGAATTAAGTCCTGTTATTTTTTTATTCGCAGTAAAATAAGAAACCAATTTTTCAGTCGGCATATTTCCTGTTAGTTTGTCTGTCGCCATAGGACAGCCTCCAAACCCCTGAATTGCGCCGTCAAAACGGGTACATCCGGCTTTTGATGCAGCATCGATTTTTTCAAACCAGCTGTCAGGCGTTGTATGCAGATGCGCACCAAACTCGATTTCGGGATATTTCGGAATCAAATTCGAAAATAAATACGTAATAACATCTGGAGTTGAACTTCCAACTGTATCTGAAAGCGATAAAATTTTCACGCCCATTCCTGCCAGTTTCTCAGTCCATTCTGCCACAATTTCAACATTCCACGGGTCACCATACGGATTCCCGAAACCCATTGAAAGATAGGTTACAACTTCTTTATTTTTTTTATCGGCGATTTCCAGAATTTCTTCAAGAGTAATTAAAGATTCGGCGATCGTTTTATGTGTATTACGCATCTGAAAATTTTCAGATATCGAAAAAGGAAACCCTAAATATTGAATGGCATCATATCCTGAAGCCAGAGCTGCACCTTGTGTATTGGCAATTATCGAAAGAAGCTTACTGCTTGTTTGAGATAAATCTAATTCTGCAAGAACCTCAGCCGTATCCTGCATCTGCGGAATTGCTTTTGGAGATACAAAACTCCCAAAATCGATCGTGTCAAAACCTACACGAAGCAATGCTTGTATGTAAGTTACTTTATTTTTGGTTGGAATAAAAGTTTTGATACCCTGCATGGCATCTCTTGGACATTCTATAATCTTGATCTCTTTATTCAAAGCTTATTCTTTAGTACATGCTAAGTTAGTTCCTTTTTTAAAGATAAAAAAGATAATTTTTTCTTATCAAAATTATTACACAATATTGTAATATTTAATTTTATTACACAAAAAAGTAATAATTAATAATATTACCAAAAAATGTAATATTTAAAAACATTCCTTATATTTGTAATAGAAATTGTATACTATTTTACTTATATTTGAAGTTATGACTAGTGTAATTACAGGCGATATAATCGATTCGAGAAAAAACGAATCACAACATTGGGTAGAAGATTTAAAAAAAATCTTATCTCCAATTGGCAAAACACCAGCCCAATGGGAAGTTTACAGAGGGGACGAATTTCAAATTGAAATTGAAAATCCTGAAGATGCTTTCTTGACTGCTGTTTTAATTAAAGCACATTTGAGATCCATTAAGTCTGATGCGAGAATGAGTATTGGTTTTGGAAATAAAACGCATTCTGCTGCTAAAATTTCCGAAAGTAACGGAACCGCTTTTATCAATTCTGGAGAACTTTTTGAAACTTTAAAAAAGCAAAAAGTAACTTTAGCGATGCGTACGGGTGATACTGCTTTTGATGAAAAAATGAATTTGATGATTCAGCTGGCTTTGACTTTTATGGACAGCTGGCTTGTACAGTCGGCTGAGTTTGTTGCAAAAGCAATAGAAAATCCAACACTTTCGCAGGAAGAATTGGGGCAGATATTAGGTATTAATCAAGCTGCAGTAAGCAGAAGACAAAAACGAGCTCAGTTTGATTTGGTCATGAATTTAGATCGATATTTTAAAACACAAATAAAACAACTTAAAGCCTCATGATTTTATTCGTAAAACTGTTTTTAGCCCATTTATTAGGCGATTTTATCTGGCAGCCCAATTCCTGGGTAGCCGATAAAG
Source organism: Flavobacterium sp. KACC 22758 (assembly GCF_028736135.1). Classification (NCBI taxonomy): domain Bacteria; kingdom Pseudomonadati; phylum Bacteroidota; class Flavobacteriia; order Flavobacteriales; family Flavobacteriaceae; genus Flavobacterium; species Flavobacterium sp. KACC 22758. The sequence goes on along the minus strand of NZ_CP117878.1, from coordinate 1,445,506 downwards.
AAATTAAAAAACATAAAAGTATTTACTTATATGTTCACATTTTTCTTCATGGAATCCTGGCCGCAATTTTGGCTGGAGAAATCAGTTTTATTCCTTATGCAGTTTTAATTACTGTTACACACGGCATCATCGATTTAATCAAATTAAATTTTCAGAAAAAGAAAAATAAACGCACCTGGTTCGTTGCAGACCAAATTGCGCATATTCTAATTTTAATTGGAGTTGTGCTTTTATACGAAAATAAAACGGTTCCCAATTTCTGGACGAATAATGAATTCTGGATTTTCTTAACCGGGATTTTACTGCTTACTAAACCAGCATCCATTTTTATCAAAACGATAATTTCGATCTGGGCTCCTGAAAGTAAAATCGACAATCAGGACAATTCATTAATTGCGGCCGGAAATTATATTGGTATTCTGGAACGTTTATTTGTTTTCGGATTTATCCTGACTAATCATTTTGAGGCAATCGGATTTCTTTTAGCTGCCAAATCTATTTTTAGGTTTGGAGATTTAAAAGAAGCCAAAGACCGAAAACTAACCGAATATGTTTTAATTGGTACTTTAATTAGTTTTGGAACCGCAATTCTCGCCGGGTTAATCGTTCAGGCACTTCTTTTACAACTGCCCTAAAACTTTTTTGTTGATTGCTTTTATCAACGCTGGCCCTTCGTAAATAAATCCTGTGTACAACTGTACTAAACTTGCTCCTGCATTTAGTTTTTCAATCGCATCGTCGGCAGAATGAATTCCTCCCACTCCAATAATTGGGAATGCTTTGTTGCTTTTTTCCGAAAGAAAACGAATTACTTCTGTAGAGCGTTTTGTTAATGGTTTTCCAGATAAACCTCCCGTTTCAGATTGATTTGAAGATTGTAAACCTTCTCTCGAAATTGTAGTATTGGTTGCAATTACACCTGCAATCTGTGTTGTTTTTACAATATCGATAATATCTAACAATTGCTCATCTGTAAGATCTGGAGCAATTTTTAGAAGAATTGGTTTTACTTTTTGAGTACTTGTTTTTTGTTTTTCAACATTTCTGTTCTGCAAAGTCTGCAATAAAGCCGTTAGAGGTTCTTTATCCTGTAATGCTCTTAAATTTGGAGTATTTGGCGAACTTACATTCACAACAAAATAATCAACATGATTGTATAAAGCGTCAAAACAAATGATGTAATCTTTAACAGCATCTTCGTTGTCGGTCACTTTATTCTTTCCTATATTTCCTCCAATTAAAACTCCCGAATTTTTCTTCAAACGTTCTACCGCTTCGAGAACTCCGCCGTTATTAAACCCCATTCGGTTAATAATCGCCTGATCTTCTTTTAAACGAAACAAACGTTTTTTAGGATTTCCTTCCTGTCCAACCGGAGTTACGGTTCCAATTTCTATAAAACCGAAACCAAAATCTGAAAGCTCTTTATACAGTTTAGCATCTTTATCAAATCCTGCTGCAAGTCCAACCGGATTTTTAAATTTAATGCCAAAAACTTCTCTTTCTAAACGGCTGTCTTTTACTTCATAAATTGATCTTATAATCGACGAAACTCCAGGGATTTTTGAAATGAATTTTACAAATGAAAAAGTAAAGTAATGCACTTCTTCAGGATCAAACCAAAAAAGTATCGGACGAATTATCAATTTATACATAAGAGTTGTGTTGTTGTTATTTTGGCTGCAAATTTAAATATTATAGTTTAAAAAGGTGCTTTTTTAGAAAAAACAAATAAATAAGAGGTTGCAAGTTATAAAATGAAACAACTTCAAGGCTCTCATTCTCCTTCTCTGGTTTTTTTATTATTTAATTTTGAAGCAATTACAAAAAATATTGCTGCAATTTTTTAATTCAAAAATTAGAAATTATGCAAAATGAAAGGAAAGCAGACACCCGAATTCATCTAAGAAAAACAGCTTTTCTGGTAATAATATTTTGTTTAGCCGGTTATACCAAAATTTCAGCTCAGGAAAGTGTAGAAAAAAACTTTAGTCCGCATCATCAAATAGGCATTTCAATAAATCATGTTCATGTTTTTGAAGGCAGAGATGATGAAGGAAATCGTGAAGTATTAAGCCTGCCAGCATGGGGAATTGATTATACGTTTCAGTTTCATGAAAAATGGGCTGTTGGACTTCATACTGATTTTGTAATCGAAAAATTTAAAGTTGAGAAAGTTTATGCAAATGATGAAGATAAAGAAACTGTAGAACGCAGCTACCCTGTTGCCCCTGCTTTAATGGGAATTTATAAACCTAATGAACATTGGAGTTTTCTTTTAGGTTTTGGAGGCGAATTTGCAAAAGAAGACAATTTTTTCCTGACGAGAGCGGGCATAGAATACGGTTATGAACTTCCTAAAAACTGGGAGATTTTTGGAACATTCAGCTATGATCTAAAATGGAATGCTTATGACAGCTGGGGAATTGGATTAGGAATTGCAAAAAACTTTGGAGGAAAATAAATTTTATACAACCCTATTGAACTTATGTACAACGCAGAAAAAACAAATCGTATTTCGAAAAATCTGGTTTTAGTTTTTATTTTATTAATTGGTTTTAGAGGATGGTCTCAGCAGGAAAAAGACACAACTAAACTCATGAATGTTCGATATGGCAGTAAAGGAATCGAATTGCAGACCAAAGACAATAAATTTCTTTTTCAATTGCAAAGCCGATTACAATTTCGTTTTTCTACTCCTTATGATACAGACCCTTTAACTTATGACGATTACAGTCAGGATGCCAAAACTACTTTTAAAATAAATCGAGCCAGACTAAAAGTTGGCGGTCATGCATTTGAACCCTGGCTTAAATATTATTGGGAATACGAATTAAGTCAGTCCAATTTGCTTGATTTTAGAATAATGATTGAAAAATGGGATTGGCTGAGCTTTAAAGTCGGGCAATGGAAAACAGAATTTACGCGCGAACGTTTTATAAGCAGCGGTGAACAACAAATGGTAGAACGATCTCTTATTAACCGCCCTTTTACAGTTGATAGAGAATTAGGAGTTGAAGTTTACGGTCATTTAAAAGGAACAGGAATTGCCGATTTTAATTATTGGTTTGCAGCATTAACCGGAACAGGACGAGGCAGTACTTCTAATGACGATAATCATCTTATGTATTTTGGAAGAGCACAATGGAATTTCTTAGGCAGGTTTCTGGATTTTGAAGGCTGTGATTTAGAATTTCACGAAAAACCCACTCCTATTATTGCCTTTTCTGCCATAACTAACCGAAGCCCGTATACTCGTTTTTCGCAAGCTGGCGGTGGTTCTCTCGACGGATTTGAAAATGGTTTGCCAGGGCAGTACAGAGTGAATCAATGGAATGTAGAAACCGCTTTTATGTATCGTGGTTTTTCCTGGCAGAGCGAATGGCATACCAAAGAAATTATCGATAAATACAATAATAATGATATGACTGTTATGAAAGGCTACTACGTTCAGGCAGGGTATTTTTTTCATAATGTTTTTGAATGGTGGCCCAAACATTTGGAAATGGCAGCGAGACACGCCGCATACAGACCTGATTATTCCATAAGGCAAAATAGACAAGACGAATCTACATTGGCTTTTAACTGGTTCTTTAAAGGACATAAAAATAAATTGACTTCGGAGTTTAGCTATTTCAGTTTTCAGGACAAGACACTTCCTTTAGAGCAAGGCTGGCGATTTAGAATACAATGGGATATTTCATTATAAAATTCTTACTTCTTTTTCAAATACAAATTCATTTTTTTAATAACTTTATACGACATAAAACACTGAAAATGAAAAATATAAGCAAAACAATAAAAAAAGCAGCAATTGTTTGTCTGTCCGGATCGTTTTTTTTGATTTCTATTGACAGCCTTGCACAACGTCGTGTTGGAGGCGGCGGAGGCGGTGTTCACAGACCTAGTGGCGGCGCTCACACAAGACCAGCAGCAACAAGGCCGGCTAATCAATCACGGCCGGCAACAAGACCTGCAGCGACAAGACCAGGATCTAACGGATCTGGAACAAAAGTTACAAGGCCCGCTAATGCATCAAACACAAAAATTAATAACAGAAACAATTCAGGTAACCGAAATTCTGACAACATTAGAAACTCTGGCAACCGAAATACCAACATAAGCGGCAACACAGTTAACAGAAACAGAAACAATGTAAATATTAACGTTAATAACAGTGTTCATGTTCGTAACAATCGTAACACAATTGTGAGACCAGGACCTAGACCTTATGCACGTCCGCCTTATGTATACGGAGGTTACAGATACAATTGTTATCATCCATATTTCCCACGTCCTTACGTTCCTTTTTATTGGGGTCCCGTTTGGCATCCGTGGGGCTTCTTTGTAGCCACATTAGCAGTCACAGCCATTGTGGTTAGTGTAGAAAGCACGCAGTATCATTATGATCAGGGAGTTTGGTACACCTCGACAAACGGAGGTTATACAGCTGTTCCCGCACCTGTTGGCGGTACAGTAAATAATATTCCAAGCGGTGCTGAAACGGTCAATACAGGAACCGTTAATAACTATTACTACGGAGGAACGTATTATGAAAAAGATGGAGAAAAATATACAGTAGTAGCACCAACAGCCGGAACTATAGTTGAAAACCTGCCAGAAGGAGGTGAAGAAGTTACTATTGGTGATGCTAAATATGTAAAATTTGGAGAAACCTATTATCAACCCGTAAAAATTGATGGGAAAGATAAATATGAAGTAGTTCAAGTTGAAAAAGAATAGATTAATTTTATTAATTCTATAAAATTACTATACTATTAAAAGTTATTTTTATAATTTTACCCATCTATTTGACAACCATACCATCAGACCAAAACTATTAACCATGAAAAATAAAACCTTTTGGATTTTCGCATTTCTGACCATCTTTATAATTTCCATTACTTATGGTGTAACTAAATTAATTTCACCTAAAGAAAAAGTAAAAGAAACAGCTTTAGAATGTCACGAAACACCAAATACTTCAGAACCATCGGCATTTAAACCTACCATCGAAAACAAAAATAAACCTTCAGGCAAAGCTCCGGAAGGCATGGTTTGGATTCCCGGAGGAGAATTCTCTATGGGAAGTAATGTTGAAGATGAAAGTTTATGCAGTATAAAAGGGGTTACAAAAGACGCTGCTCCTATTCATCGTGTTTATGTTGACGGATATTATATGGACAAAACTGAAGTTACAAATGAAGAATTTGAAAAATTTGTAAAAGCGACTGGTTATGTTACTGTAGCTGAACAGAAACCAACTAAAGAAGAGTTTCCTACAGCTAATGAAGAAGATTTAATTACAGGTTCAGTGGTTTTTACTCCCACTCCTTCAGCAGTTAATTTAAATAATTTTCTGCAGTGGTGGCGTTACGAACCGGGCGCAGACTGGAAACATCCGGAAGGTCCGCAGAGCAATATTAAAGGAAAGGAAAAATACCCAGTCGTACATGTTGTATACGAAGATGCTGCTGCTTATGCTAAATGGGCAGGAAAAAGACTTCCAACCGAAGCAGAATGGGAATTTGCCGCACGCGGCGGCAAAACAGGAAACTTATATGCATGGGGAAATGATTTAAAACCAAAGGGAAAATTTCAGGCCAATATTTATCAAGGTCATTTTCCAATAAAAGATGGTGATACCGGCGAAGATGGTTTTAAAGGAATAGCTCCAACCGCGCAATTTGCACCAAATGCGTATGGCTTGTACGATATGGCCGGAAATGTATGGGAATGGGTGAATGACTGGTACAGTGTAGATTATTACAAATCATTAGCAGAAAGCGGTAAAACAGTCAAAAATCCGCAGGGGCCAAATGCCTACTATGATCCTAATGACCCAACCGAAATAAAACGTGTGCATCGCGGCGGTTCTTTTTTATGTACTGACCAATACTGTACACGCTATATGGTTGGAACCAGAGGAAAAGGAGAAATCAGATCTGCCGCTAACCATGTTGGTTTTAGATGTGTAAAAAGTATTTAAACTATAAAAAACAGTACGATAAAAGGATTCTAAACAGAATCCTTTTTCTATTTTTTGGAAGGCAGACAGCAAAATATACCTCCTAAAAAAAATGTTTATATTTGCTAAAAATAAAAAGAAATGCAACATATCATAGATCGTTTTATCAGTTATGTAACAATTGATACTGAATCAGATCCGAATTCGAAAACAACACCAAGTACAGAAAAACAATGGAATCTTGCCAATAAATTAGTTGAAGAACTAAAAGCAATTGGATTAACAGATGTTACTATAGACGACAAAGCTTACATTATGGCAACACTGCCAAGCAATGTCGATCACGAAGTGCCTACAATTGGTTTTGTTTCTCATTTTGATACTTCACCAGATTTCAGCGGTGCCAATGTAAAGCCTCAAATAGTAGAGAATTACGATGGAAAAGATATTATTTTAAACGCTGAAAAAAACATCATTTTATCTCCGGATTACTTTAAAGATTTATTACAATATAAAGGGCAGACGATTATTACAACTGACGGAACAACTTTATTAGGAGCTGACGATAAGGCGGGAATTACAGAAATTGTTTCAGCAATGGAATATTTAATTCAGCATCCGGAAATAAAGCACGGAAAAATCAGGATTGGTTTTACGCCAGATGAAGAAATCGGTCGCGGCGCACATCATTTTGATGTTGAAAAATTTGGCGCTCAATGGGCTTATACTATGGACGGAAGCCAGATTGGCGAATTAGAATATGAAAACTTTAATGCTGCAGGAGCAAAAATTACTTTTAAAGGAAAAAGTGTTCATCCGGGTTATGCAAAAGGTAAAATGATTAATTCTATGCTTTTGGCTAATGAATTTATCAACGAACTTCCAAAAGGAGAAACGCCTCAGGAAACTAAAGGTTACGAAGGATTTTTCCATGTTCACCATTTAACAGGAAGCATTGAAGAAACTGTTTTAGAATTGATAATTCGCGATCACAACAAAAAGAAATTCGAAAAACGTAAAGAGCTGATTGAGAAAATTGCGAAAAAATTCAATAAAAAATTTGCAAAGAAATTTGGCGAAGATATTGTAATTACCGAGATAAGAGACCAATATTACAATATGAAGGAAAAAGTACTTCCGGTAAAACATATTGTGGATATTGCCGAAAAAGCGATGCGCGAATTAAACATAAAACCTATCATAAAACCTATTCGCGGCGGAACTGACGGTTCTCAGTTATCTTTTATGGGTTTACCTTGTCCGAATATTTTTGCGGGCGGGCATAATTTCCACGGAAAATACGAATATGTTCCCGCAGAAAGCATTCAAAAAGCAACTGATGTAATTGTAAAAATTGCAGAATTGACTGCGATTCCAGGAGCTTTTGATGCGGCAGAAAAACCTAAAAGAACAAAATAAAGTGGAAACGAATTCTGACAAAAAACACGTTTGGGACAAAGTCAATCAATGGGAAGAAGAACTTCTTTTTCTAAAAGCAATCATTGACAAAACTGAACTGGTCGAAACCACAAAATGGGGAGGTCCAATTTATGTTTACAACAAAAAAAATGTTATCGGAATTGGAGGTTTTAAAAATTATTTTGCAATTTGGTTTCTAAATGGTGTATTTCTGAAAGATGAAAAAAAGAGACTGATAAATGCTCAAGAAGACAAAACAAAATCAATGCGTCAATGGCGTTTTACTTCAAAAGAAGAAGTAAACGAAAAAGAAGTTCTTGAGTATATTTTAGAAGCAATTGAAAATGAAAAAGAAGGAAAAGTCATAAAACCTTCAAAAAAAGAAACCATTGTTTCAGAACTTCTTGAAAAAGAAATGATTCAAAACCCGGCTTTAAAAGATGCTTTTGAAAAATTTACTCCTTATAAGAAATACGAGTTTCTGGAATATATTGAAAGTGCAAAACAGGAAAAAACAAAACTCGCAAGAATCGAAAAAGTTATTCCGATGATTTTAGGAAATATTGGATTAAACGACAAATACAGATAGTTAAATTCAAAATTATAAGCAATACGAGACCTTTGTCAAAGTTTAAAACTTTGACAAAGGTCTTTTTTTTACGTAAAGTAATGTCATTGCGAGGAACGAAGCAATCTCACGATGCTTATTACACATGCTTATATTAGTGCGGATACTTCGTTCCTCCAATTACATTACATGCGTTTTGCTTAAACAAAAAATCCCAAACTCCTTTTTGGAATTTGGGATTTTTAAAATATTGTAATTTAAAATTAAGCTTTCTTATTCAAAGCTGCGCTCAATTCTAAAGAAATAGCTGAACGCTCTAATTTTAATTTTCCTGACATAGTTTCGATTACTACAGTAGTTTCTGCTAATTCAGCAATTTTACCGTGAAATCCGCTTTTTGTTACTATTTTGTCACCTACTTTCAGGCTGCTTTCAAATTCTTTTTCGTTTTTAGCTCTTTTTTGCTGTGGTCTGATCATAAAGAAATAGATTACCACAAACATTAAAAGGAACGGTGCAAATTGACTTAATTGTCCCATAATTAAATTCTGTTTTTGATTTATATTAATATTTTCTTTTTGGAATTTTCTATTCTTAAACTGGAATTTCTTCTAAAATTACATTAACCCTCTTCCCACTTTCACCATTTTTTTACTGGCTTCAAGCTCTTTTACAAGATTATCTAAAATTCCGTTGATAAAAATACTGCTTTTTGGCGTAGAATACTCTTTTGCAATTTCTAAATATTCGTTAAGAGTTACTTTTACAGGAATCGAAGGGAATTTTAAGAATTCGCAAATTGCCATTTTCAGGATAATTGTATCGATTTCTGCAATCCTTTCACTGTCCCAATTTGGCGTTTTATCGTCGTATTCTTTTGCTAAAACAGCTTCGTTTAAAACAGTTCTTCTAAATAAATCTTTTGCAAAATCTTTATCCTCAACATCTTTATACAATTTAGGAACTCTAAATTCGTCGGGATTATCAGTTTTAATTGCTTTTAACTGCTTAATAATGTGCGTATTTACAACCGGAATATCATCAACCCAAGTTAATTTATCATCCTCCAAATATTCATATAATTTATCATTTGGAACAATAACTTCAGCAAATAAATCAGCAATAAACTGTTTGTCTTCTTCAAAAGTATTGACATTATTGCTCATATACTTTTTGTAAATATCACTTGCTTTAATATCATTTAAAAGCAAAATAATATAATCATCATTTAATGACCAGTTATTGATTTTACGGTTTTCTAAAGCAATGCTAAGGGAATTACTTTCGGCAAGAAGCTGAAAGATTTTGTTTTTAATGAACTTTTCGTTCGGATTACGTTCTGCTGGAGTTGCAAGATGTTTTTTGCTTGATAGATGTAAAAAAACTGATTCTTTTTTGCATATTTCAATCAATGAAGAAAGCATTATCAGATATAAGTCCTGAATATTATCAATACTGTAGAAAAGAAATTTTTCTTCTTTTTCCATATTATCAGAACCGCTTTGATGCATTGCATAAATGGACTGCATTACTTTAATGCGTATGTGTCTTCTATTTACCACCTCGTAAGAACATTTAAAAATTAGTCTGCAAAATTAGGAATTTCAATCCTGATATTAAAATTAATTCGTAAAAAAGTCGTGCTTTTGGATTAGAGTTTGCAGTCGCAGTCACCGTTTATAGTATTATATTAGGAATCAGATAAAAAAAAGTATCTGTTTACAGCAGTAAAGAATTGCATAAAAAAAGTCCCAGTCACAATTTTCAAAATCTGAAAACTCTGACTGAGACTGTAAACTAATAATAAAAAACTCTAAAAATTATTTCTTAGCGTTTTCGATTTTTCTTGCATCAATACGATTTTGAGCAATTGTAAGTGCCGCTTTATGAGTTGTGATTCCGTTTTTAGCAGCGTAATCGATAATTTCTAAAGTTGTATTATAGATATTTTCTGTTTTAGACATGATCTCAGCTTTGCCATAATGCTCTAATTCAGCATAAACATTGATGATTCCACCAGCATTAATCAAGAAATCCGGAGCGTATAAAATTCCTCTTTCTTGTAATCTTGCACCGTGAACATTTTCATCAGCTAACTGGTTATTTGCTGCTCCGGCAATAACTTTAGCTTTAATTTTATCTACAGTATTGTCGTTAATTGTTGCTCCCATTGCACATGGCGCATAGATATCTACATCGGCAGTATATAAATCTTCACCTGTATAAATAGCGGCATTGTATTTTGAAGCTGCCTGATATAATTTTTCTTCGTTGATATCAGTAATTGTAACTATCGCTCCTTCTTTAGTTAAATAATCAACCAAAGTTTCACCTACGTGGCCAATGCCCTGAACCAAAACTTTTTTACCTTCCAGAACATCAGAACCAAACTGACTTTTAGCAGCTGCTTTCATTCCTAAATAAACTCCGTAAGCTGTTACAGGAGAAGGATTTCCAGAACCGCCTCTTTCTTCAGAGATTCCGGTAACATAAGGCGTTACATCTCTTACAGTGTCCATGTCTTTAGTTTCCATTCCAACATCTTCAGCTGTAATATATCTTCCGCTCAAAGAGTGTACAAATTCACCAAATTTACGCATTAATTCAGGCGTTTTTTGAGTTTTTGCATCTCCAATAATAACCGCTTTTCCACCGCCAATATTCAGACCGGTAATAGCTGATTTATAAGTCATACCTCTGGAAAGACGCAAAACATCGTTTAATGCTTCCCACTCGGTATTATAATTCCACATTCTTGTACCTCCTAAGGCTGGTCCCATAACAGAATTATGAATACCAATAATTGCTTTTAAACCTGTATCTTTGTCATTACAAAATACAATTTGTTCGTGATCATCAAAAGATAACTGACCAAAAACAGGGTCCATTTTTTGAAGTTCCTTTCCAGTTGCGAAAGCTGCATTCATAGTGTTAGTTTTAATTTGTTTAAAAATTATGAATTCGTCAAAAAGACAATCCAAACATAAACAAAAAATACACATGTGCTAATTTTTTATCCATAAAATAACAATTTTACAATATAATTGTTTTGATTAAATTGCATTTTATTATAATTTTATTTAATAATAATTCATAATTCCCAATCAATTCAATATCGAATTTCTTAAAAAAATGAAAGAATTAAGCTATTTAAACAAATATTTCATCAAATATAAATACAGTTTTTCCTTAGGTATTTTAATCACCATAATCGCACAAATATTCTTTTTATTTACTCCAAAACTGGTGAGTCAGTCTTTTGATGTAATTGAGAAGTTTCTCAAATTATCAGAAACTGATCAAAAATCTTCTATAACAACAAACTTTTACCAGCAGGAATTAATTCATAACATCCTTTTGATTATAGGAAGTGCCATTGTGGGAGGTTTCCTGACTTTTTTAATGAGACAAACTTTAATAGTAATGTCACGCCATATAGAATTTGATTTAAAAAACGAAGTTTTCAAGCAATACGAAAATCTTTCACAGAATTTCTACAAGCAAAATCGTACCGGAGATTTAATGAACCGTATAAGCGAAGACGTATCAAAAGTCCGCATGTACGTTGGCCCTGCCGTAATGTACACCATAAATACAGTTATTCGTTTTGCTATTGTTATACTATATATGTATAATGTTTCGCCACTGCTTACGTTATATACTATTCTGCCGCTGCCAATTTTATCTTATTGTATCTTCAAACTAAGTTCAGAAATCAATAAGCGAAGCACTACATTTCAGCAATATCTTTCAAAAGTTTCAAGCTTTACTCAGGAAATATTTTCAGGAATTAGAGTTATCAAAGCGTATTCATTAGAAAATCAGCACCAAAACAATATGATTGAACTTTCAGACGAAAGCAAACGTAAAAGCTTAGACCTTGCTAAAGTGCAATCGCTGTTTGGTCCTTTAATGATTGCCCTTATTGGAATCAGTAATTTGGTGGTAATTTATTTTGGAGGCGTGATGTACATTAACGGAACTATTCCGAATATTGGTACTATTGCCGAATTTATCTTATATGTTAATATGCTAACCTGGCCGGTTGCATCGCTTGGATGGGTTTCATCTATGGTTCAAGAAGCAGAGGCTTCTCAAAAACGATTAAATGAATTTTTGAAAATTGAACCGGAAATCAAAAACAACAATCCAAATTCATCAGATATTCAGGGCGAGATTGCTTTTGAAAATGTTAATTATACTTATGAAGATACTAATATTGAAGCTTTAAAAGAGGTTTCATTTACGGTAAAAAAAGGAGAAACCCTTGCCATTTTAGGAAAAACAGGTTCTGGAAAATCAACAATATTGTCTTTAATTTCCCGTTTATATGATGTTACCAGCGGAAAAATAACAATTGACGGAAATGAGATCAGCACTTTAAACCTAAATGATTTAAGAAACAGCATAGGAATTGTGCCTCAGGATGCCTTTTTATTTTCGGACACGATTAAAAATAACATCAAATTCGGAAATCAAAATGCGACTGATGAAGAAGTTATTGATGCTGCCAAAAATGCTGTAGTTCACGATAATATCATCGCTTTTAACAAACAATATGATACAATTTTGGGCGAGAGAGGAATAACACTTTCCGGCGGACAAAAACAGCGTGTATCTATTGCAAGAGCAATTATAAAAAATCCTGCTATTTTACTTTTTGATGATTGTTTATCTGCAGTCGATACCGAAACCGAAGAAACGATTTTAAACAATTTATTCGAATTTTGTAAAGATAAAACTACAATAATTGTCAGTCATCGAGTTTCTTCGGCTAAAAATGCCGACAAAATTATTATTCTTGAAGATGGTAAGATTATTCAACAAGGCTCTCATAATCAATTAATAAATCAGGAAGGCTATTATGCGTCGTTATATTTAAAACAACTTTCGGAAAAAGAATTACTTTAATTGTTGCGTAATAGATAATTTTTTATGATTTTTGATTACTATTAATTCCAAAAATGATAGAACGTATTATGAGAGAAAATGACATGTTAGAAAAAGAAGAGATTTTTTCTAAAGTATTACGAGCAGGAAGAAGAACTTATTTCTTTGATGTGAGAGCTACTAAAGCTGACGATTATTATATTACCATTACCGAAAGCAAAAAGTTTACTGAAGAAGATGGTTCTTTTCATTTTAAAAAACACAAAATTTATTTATATAAAGAAGATTTTAGTGCTTTTGCTGAAATATTAGAAGAAATGACTTCATACGTTTTGAACCACAAAGGCGAAGAAGTAATTTCTGAAAGACACCAAAAAGATTTTAAAAAAGAATACAGCTCTGATAAAGCAGAAACGCATAGATCAAGCTTTACCGATATTGATTTTGACGATATTTAGTCTTAATACAACCTTAAAAAATACAAGTCCAACATGTAACACATTTTGGGCTTTTTTTATACTTTAAAATTCTATAATTTTAGTAGATAATCAAATCTCAATTTTAGGCTTTAGATTTAATTTATAATAAACTTGTAATGAGAAAAGTAATATTTTTAGTAACATTCGTTTTAATTACCGTTTCGGCATTGGCACAACAAACCGATTATGAAACCAAATCAAACATTCAATATTATAACACCGCTATAAATAAATCTGACAGTTACATTAACGAAAGATGTGTTCTCGATATTTATTATCCAAAAAACACAAAAGGCTTTGCCACTATTGTGTGGTTTCATGGCGGAGGATTAACAGGAGGAAGCAAAGAAATCCCGGAGGCTTTAAAAAATAAAGGTTTTGCTATTATTGGCGTAAACTATAGATTATCTCCAAAAGCAAAAGCAGCTAAAGCAATTGAAGATGCCGCTGCAGCAGTAAGCTGGGCATTTAACAATATTGCTAATTATGGAGGAGATCCATCTTCAATTTTCGTTTCAGGACATTCGGCAGGAGGATATCTGGGAATGATGATTGGCTTAGATAAAAAATGGCTGCAAAAAGAAGGAATCGATGCCAACAGAATTGCGGGACTTATTCCGTTTAGCGGACAATGTATTACACATTTTGAAATTAGAAGAGAAAACGGAATTCCGGAAAAACAACCTATAATTGATACGTTTGCACCTTTGTATCACGTTCGCGCCGATGCTCCGCCGCTTTTATTAATTACAGGAGATCGTGAATTGGAAATGTTAGGCCGTTATGAAGAAAACGCTTATATGGCCAGAATGATGAAACTGGTTGGACATACACAAACAAAACTATACGAATTAGACGGTTATGGACATGGAATGACGGAACCTGCTTTTCCTTTATTGGTAAATGAAGTCAACCGAATTTTAAAAGAAAAACAAACTAAAAAATAAATACAATAATTCCACGGCAATGGAAACACAACTATTAATTTTACCGGGATTAGGAAATTCCGGAGAGAAACACTGGCAGACCTTTTGGCACGAAAAATTTAAAAATTCAATTCGTCTGGTTCAGGACAATTGGGATGAACCTGTACGCGAAGACTGGATTTCCCGTTTAAACGAAGCAGTTTCAAAACTTGAAAATCCAACTATTTTAGTAGCACACAGTCTGGCAGTTTCATTAGTATTGCACTGGGCAGAAACACATTCAAATAAAAATATAATTGGCGCTTTACTTGTGGCTCCAGCCGATGTTGATTCACCTGAACATACACCGGATATTATCAGAAATTTTTCGCCTATGCCGCTTTACAAACTACCTTTTCCATCAATAGTAGTAGCCAGCGAAAACGATCCTTACGCCTCATTCGAAAGAAAACAATATTTTGCAGAAAAATGGGGAAGTGATTTTGTAAACGTCGGTCAACAAGGACATATCAATTCAGACTCCGATTTGAAATATTGGGAAGAAGGACAGGTTATTTTGCAACAGTTAATTTCTAAAACTAAATAGTTCGCAGTCTCAGTTTACAATTTTACATTGAGACTGAGACTGAAAACTGCGACTGAAAACTAGCCAATACGCAATCCGTTTGGAATTTTAAAATCCGGGGCAAGTAAAATAACATCTCCCTCCTCGCCTACAGCTCCAAGAACCAGACATTCGCTCATAAATTTTCCAATTTGTTTTCTTGGGAAATTTACAACCGCCACTATCTGTCTGTTTACTAAATCTTCTTTGTTATATCGTTTTGTAATTTGTGCCGATGATTTTCGGATACCAATTTCTGCACCAAAATCTATTGTAAGCTGAAAAGCAGGTTTTCTCGCTTCGGGAAAATCATTAACTTCAATGATTGTACCTACACGCATATCGGTTCTTTCAAACTCGTTCCAGGTTAAATCCATTTTTATTCTTTATTTACAAACCTATAAATTTTGTAACGAATATACCTAATTCTATAACCCATTTTTTTACTCTCGAATTAATTTTACGATACAGGTTTAGTAACTAACTAGAAAAAGATGTAAAAAATGGAAAATAGTATAATAAACTCAAATCCAACTCTAAGAGATTTAGACTTCGATATTCATCAGTTAAATACAGATAAATATATAGAAACGGCCAAAAATGTAAAACTTTATGTAAAGGATTACGGAAAAGGAAAACCCGTTATTTTAATTCACGGATGGCCTCTTTCTAACGAAATGTGGGAATATCAAATTGAATTTTTGGTTAAAAATAATTATCGTGTAATTGCTTATGACCGTCGTGGTTTTGGTAAATCGTCTCAGCCTTGGGATGGCTATGATTATGATACTCTAAGTGATGATTTAAGTGAAATCATAGAACAGCTAGAATTAGAAAATGTGACTTTAGTGGGCTTTTCGATGGGCGGCGGTGAAGTAGTTCGATATTTTAGCAGACATCAGGGAAAAGGCGTTACAAAAGCCGCTCTTATTTCGTCTATTATTCCATTTTTATTAAAAACTGAAGATAATCCAGAAGGACGTCCAAAAGAAAAAACCGAAGCAACTGCTGCCTCAATACATGAAGACAGAATAGGCTTTTTGGATAATTTTGGAAAAATATTTTTTGGTGTAAACATTATCAATAAACCTTTAAGCACGCCTTTGTTAGAATATTACAGAGATTTATGTTCTGCAGCTTCACCAAGAGCTACATTGCAATGTGCAGAATCCCTAAACACTACCGATTTTAGAGACGAACTGCATACTATTAAAGTTCCAACTTTAATAATACACGGAACCGACGATAAAAATGTTCCTATTGAAGTGAGTTCAGAAAAAACCGCCAAAGCAATACAAAACAATACTTTTATTGTTTATGAAGGCGCACCACACGGCTTATTCTATACCGAAAAAGACAAATTAAATAAAGATTTACTTGAGTTCTTGAATTCATAAAATAAGTCAGCTGCAGATTACACAGACTAAAAGGACTTTTTGCGGATAAAAATCTGTTATAAAATTTCAAAATCATTTTAATCTGTGCAATCTGTTCAAAAAATTACTCACAGTCAGATACAACAATTTCTTCTTGTACACTTTCTTTTACAGATTTTTAAAGCTATTTTTGAGAATTAATATTCTATAAAAATGGCACGAACTCCTTCAAATATGATTCCGCTTGGGACAATTGCTCCCGAATTTTATTTAAAAGATACTAATTCGAATAATGTCTATTCGTTTGAAGATTTAAAAGGATCAAAAGGAACTCTTGTTATTTTTATGTGCAATCATTGTCCGTTTGTGCTTCATGTTATTAACGAAATTGTCATGATTGCAAACGATTATCGTGTTCAGGGACTTGGAATAATTGCCATTTCAAGCAACGATATTGTAAAATTTCCCGAAGATTCTCCGGAATTAATGACTGATTTTGCTTTACAGCATAAAATAGATTTTCCTTATTTATTTGATGAAACTCAGGAAACTGCCAAAGCTTATGAGGCTGCCTGCACTCCTGATTTTTATTTATTTGACAATCAAAATAAGTTATTTTACAGAGGACAATTAGATGATTCAAGACCCGGAAACGGAATTCCGTTAAGCGGAACTGATTTAAGAAATGCTATCGACGCTTTGATTTATAACCGAATTTTAAACGAAATTCAAAAGCCTAGTATTGGCTGCAATATCAAATGGAAATAAAGATATGTGCGCTTTAAAAAAAGTTTACTATCTTTGCTAACAAACAAACATTACTCATTGTGAGCACTATAACAATATTTACAGTTTCTGCTTTGCTGCTTTCTCTTACAAGAAAGCCGCTTTCTGCTGTATTTATTTCGCATAGTAAGGCCTTTATTAATTAGGCCTCCGTCTATTTCACTTTTCTTCTTTCAGGCGGAGGATTTACATCAGCTTAAGCATTTACGTATTTGACAAAAATCAATTTTGGTCGGATATTTTTTTGTTTTTTCAAACTACATAATTTTCATTTAACGACCTATTTTTAATAGGATAAGGAAAGTTCGTTCTAAACAATACAAAAGAAGAAAAATCATTCAAAAAAAATTAATAACAATAAATTCAATATAGATATGAAACCAACACCCACTTTCTGTAAATCAGACTATCAATTTTTAAGAGAATTGATTTTAAAAAGTAAAAATTCAACTAATACTAAAGAGGCAAATCAGCTTTCGCAAGAGTTAGACCGCGCTGTAATAAGTAAAGAAAGCGAACTGGACAGTTCGGTTATCAGGATTAATTCTCTTGTAACGATTGAAGATGTAAAAGCAAATAAACAAATGAAGATTCAAATTGTTTTACCTTCATATGCAGATGTCAAGCAGAGCAAAATTTCAATTCTGGCACCTTTAAGCGTAGCTATTATTGGTTTTAAAGAAAATGACGAAGTCGATTGGGAATTACCGGCCGGCATTAAAACTTTAAAGATTGTAGCAGTAGATAACTCGGCTGTAGTACATCATTCTTAATTTATAAAACACCTCATCATGTGAAGGTGTTTTTTTATATCTATTTGAAAAATAAAAAAAACCTGTTCAAAAAATACTGAACAGGTTTTTTATTATTTTGAATGCAAATTATAATTGCGAGTGAATATAATTTGTTATTGAAGCCATTTTTACATCATCAAGTTTTGCTTTCTTCTGCATGCGGATTAAAATTGGCTGCCAGTCTTCTTTGCTAAATTTAGTCGGCTCATATAATTTATGACATCTGGCACAACTATTCTCATACAAGTTTTTTCCTTCTGCAAGTTCAGGAGTTAATTCTACTGTCGTATTTGCTGGAGCTGCCGGAGTAGCAGAAGCTACAGAAGCAGATTTTGAAGAACCACATGCTGTTAAAAGCGCAGCTGCAAATACTGCACTTAATATTCTTAATTTCATCTTGTTTTTAAATTTAGTTTTCAAGTAAATTTAAAAAAAATCCCATTCGATTACCGAACGGGATTCTAGTTTAAAACAATTATAAATTGTCTTGTATATTCTTATTTTACGTCCATTAATTCAACGTCGAAAATCAAAGTTGCATGCGGCGGAATAACTCCACCTGCACCAGATGGTCCATAAGCTAAATCAGATGGAATTACAAAACGAGCTTTGTCTCCAACTTGTAATAAAGCAATACCTTCGTCCCATCCTTCGATAACCTGCCCAATTCCTAATTTAAATTCGATTGGTTTTTTACGCGGGTAAGATGAATCAAAAACTTTTCCGTTTTCTAAAGATCCTTCGTAGTGTACAGAAACTGTTTTTCCAGCTTCAGCTTTTTTACCTTCACCTTTTTGAATCATTTTGTAACGTAATCCGCTTTCTGTTTTATCAAAACCAGCTGCTAATTGTTCCATTTTTGCTTCAGATTCTGCTTTTAACGCTGCTTCTCTTTTCATTCTGGCACCTTTTAAAGAAATAAAAGATTCAATTGCATTCCATTTTTGAGCTTCTTCACCAACTCTGATGATTTCTACAGACTCTAATGCATCACCTTGAGCAATAGCATCAACAATATCCTGTCCTTCAACTACATGTCCAAAAACAGTATGTTTTCCGTCTAACCAAGGAGTTGGTACGTGTGTAATGAAAAATTGAGAACCATTAGTTCCAGGACCTGAATTTGCCATAGATAAAACTCCTGGACGGTCGTGTTTTAAACTTGGTACGAATTCATCATCAAATTTATAACCTGGATCTCCTGTTCCAGTTCCTTTAGGACATCCACCCTGAATCATAAAATCAGCGATTACTCTGTGAAAGTTTAATCCGTCATAGAATTTTTGTCCCTGAGGTTTCACTTTATTCTCCATATTCCCTTCTGCAAGAGCAACAAAGTTTCCTACAGTTCCAGGTGTTAAATCGTGTGTAAGTTTTACTAAAATCGCACCTTTGCCAGTGTTGAATTTAGCATATATTCCGTTTTCCATTGTTGTTATTTTTTAATTGAACGCAAATTTACAAATTAATTTTTTAATCAATTTGTGCTTTCTGTTTTTTAGATTTTGATTTATAAGTCAGTCCATAAACTGTTAATGATAATAACGATAAAACCATACAGCCAATCGTTACCGCATGCCATCCGCCCAGTTTCCACAACAATAATCCATAAGCAGATCCTGCAGCGGTTCCTAAAAAGCTAAACGACATAAATACCGTATTTAATCTGTTTCTGGCTTCTGGCAATAGAGAATAAACTCTGGTTTGATTTGAAATGTGAACACCCTGAATTCCAATATCAATAAACACAATTCCAATCGCTATTCCAATTACACTTTCTATAGAAAAATAGAAAATCAAGAAGCTTATTAATATCAATAAACAACCGTAACCAACTGCAATTCTCGAATTTCCTTTATCTCCTATTTTTCCAACCAAAGGCGCTGCCAAAGCTCCCGAAGCTCCTACAATTCCGAATAAACCAATTGTAGCACTATTAAAGTGGAAAGGTTCTCCGGAAAGCAGTAAAACCATTGTGGTCCAGAAAGCACCAAACTGAGCAAAACTAAATACGTTGATTGCTGTAGCTTCACGTAAAACCGGCTGTGTTTTTATAAGGGTAAATAAAGATTGGATTAATTGCCCGTAAGTCCCTTTGAACTGAGGTTTATTTACAGGGAATTTATTTTGAATGACAAAAAAGATCAAAAGACAAATTCCGGCCGCGATATAAAACATCGATCTCCAGCCTAAAACTTCGCCAATAAATCCGCTTAAAGTTCGCGATAGCAAAATTCCGACCAATAAACCACTCATGATAGTTCCGATAACTTTTCCTCGTTGTTCCGGCGTACTTAATGAAGCGGCCAAAGGCAAGATAAGCTGCGGTACAATTGAAGTGATTCCAATTAATAAAGAAGCTATCTGCAAAATAAGAAAACTTTTTGCTGTTGCTGCAATAAGTAATGCAATTACAGAGGCAAAAGTGGTAATTAAAATCTGCTTTTTGCGTTCTAATTTATCACCAAGCGGCACCATAAAAAACAACCCAATGGCATAACCGGCCTGAGTTAAATATGTTATAGTTCCGGCGCTGGCTTCAGGAATTTTAAATTCGTTTGCAATTAAAACAATTAAAGGCTGGCAGTAATAAAGATTTGCAACTATAAGACCAGTGCAAACTGCCATAAACAATACGTTAGTTTTAGATAAATTCATTTTGCAAAAATACCGATCTAATCTTAATCAAAACTTTAAAAAAGTTATAAAATTTTTAAATTTAAGATCAGATCAAGGTTTTCAAATGATAATTCTCTTGATTTTAAAACTTTTATGATTTTAGAAAATCTTCTCTTGCTGGACCAAAAACATCGGTAAGCATACCGCTTTCTAAACATACAACTCCATGTACTGCATGCGGCGGAATGTAAAAACTGTCGCCTTCTTTTAAGGTTTCTGTTACGCCATTTATGGTGACATCAAATTTTCCGCTTGCAACATACGTAACCTGAGTATGGTAATGTTCGTGTAAAACACCAATTCCTCCCGTTTCAAAATGTACATTTACAAGCATAACTCTGTCATCAAAAGCAAGAATTTTGCGTTTGATTCCTTCGCCAACCACTTCCCACTCTATTTCGTCTCCTTTTATAAATTCTTTACTTGTTCCAATATTCTGCATAGCTTTCAAAATTGATTTTTACAAAAATAAGACATTTTGATGATTTAGTTTTATATCAGTTTTTTTGAAATAAAATCGCAGCTTGTTTTAATGGACTGAAAAGAATTTACAGCAAAATTATTTTCCTGTTCAACAAAAAAATGAACCATTCCGGCCTGTTTTGCTGCTGCAAAAAAAGGTTTAAAATCAATTGATCCAGATCCGACTTCGGTATTCAGCGCCTGATTTTTTTTATCCATATCTTTTACATGCCACATTTTAAAACGGCTCGGGTTTTCTTTAAACAATTGCAGCGGATCATTTCCTGAACGAACAACCCAGTATAGATCTAATTCAAAACAAACAAGGTTTTTATCGGTTTCATTTAATAAAATCTCATAACCCGTAACACCATCATGTTTTTGAAATTCAAAATCGTGATTATGATAAGCAAATTTTAATCCAGAATCGGCACACATTTTAGCTGCCTGATTTAATCGTGAAGCAATCTTTTTATAATCTTCAAGACTTTTTCTAAAAGGTTCATCAACCCAGGGAACAGTTAGAAATTCGCTTTTAAGAGTCTTTGCCGCTTCAATTGAAGCTATAAGTTCAGTAGTATTTCCATCATATAAAAAGCTTCCTAAATTATAATGACCGCTTACTGCTTTTAGATTATTTTCATCTAAAATCTTTTTTAATTCAACCGGAGATAATCCCCAAAATTGATCTTTAATCGAAAAGCCATACGTTTCAACATTTGCATATCCAGAAGCTGCAACTTTTTCTAAAACCGCTTTTACATTTTTTGGAAGTTCCTCTCTCAATGTGTACAACTGTAAACCAATCTCTTTTTTATCCATAGAAAATGCTAATGAAGGTAAAGCCAAAACTGTCGCTGCAGTAAGACTTGTATTTATAATAAAAGTTCTTCTTGTAATCATTTTTGATCTAATTTCAGAAAGTAATTTTAATATAAAAATTGATTTTCAAAGTTATTTGTGAAGTTTTGAAGAGCTGCTTTGGTTTCTTCATTTATAATTTTTCCATCTGCATCTACTTTACCCCGAATACCTTGTATTAATAATTGTGTATTATTATCAAATTTAGCTTCAAGGGTTTTCATAATCAGCTCGAGCTGTTCGTGTCCCATTTCTCCAGATGCCGAAGCAGTTATTAAGCCCGTCTTTTTATTTGAAAAAATAGTAGTTGAAACAAACCATTCTAAAGCATTCTTTAAACTTCCGGGTAAACTGAACACGTATTCTGGAGTGCATATTATTACTCCGTCTGCCTCTTTTATTTTATTTCTTAATAATACAACTTCTTTCGGAGGGTTTTCGGTATCTAAATCTGGATTAAAATGAGGAATGGTATCTAAATCTTCAAATATTTCAACTTCAAAACCTGTTTTAATTTGCTCTGAAATATGTTTTAGAATTTTATAATTACTTGAGTTTTTTCTTGTACTGCCGGTTATGGCTACAATTTTTAATGTTTGTGGAGACATGTTCAAATTTAGATTAGTTCTTTAAAAATAAACTTTTCATCATAATCAACTTCAAATTTTTCAAGAAAATTGATGTACTCTTCTCTAAATGTTTTCTTTTTATGATGTTGTTCTTGCTTCTGAATATATTCTATAACGGCATTCAATTGAGATTTACTATATAAAAATGCTCCATATCCCCTTCCTGCCATTCAAAATGACTATTTATATATTTATTTTCATTTATCCACTTTGATGAATTTTGTTTCACAGTTTTCATCAATTCTGATATTGACTGCACAGGCCTTATACCAATCAAAATAGGAACATAATCTGAAACGCCATTTATAGCCAAAAGTTTATGATTATTATTCTTTATGATTCCAGAAATATACTTGAACAATTCATCTCTCCAGTTTTTGTGAATAATTGCTTTCCTATATTTCACAGCAAAAACAAAATGAATATGTATTTGCCATTTTATGCAGTCCCTACGGGACATTGATTCTATATATTATTTTTTTTTACCGATATTTTATTCCTAGCGGAATAATTTTTACATCGCAAACATAACAAAAAAAAAGAAAGAATTATCTTTCTTTTTTTTTGTTATTAACTTATCATTTATCTGTTCCGTTAGGAACAAAATATCGGCAGCCAAGAATTATCGTAACATATTTTGTCCCGTATGGACTACATCTATTTTGCCGTCAGCAAATTCATTCCCTGTATTTTTTGAGAATCAATAGCCTGAGGAGGATAGTTTTGTTTTTCTTTTCGAGTTGAAGTTACTTTTCCATCCTTGTTTACATATACATAATTGTAATTCCAATAGTTTTGTCCCGCTATTCTGGGACCATTAGAATTATCTTCATTCAGGAAAACCTGATCTGCATATACAAGAATTTCTCCATTTTCGTTATCGGGTAAAGTTCTTACGGGAGATCCATACGTCTTAATTAATTTTGATTTGTTTTCTCCTATTGAAACATCCATCGAATTTTTAGTACTTGAGCAAGAAACGTGGAGAGCAAATATAACAGTCATTAGTAGTATCTTTTTCATAAAATTTAGTTTTTAGATTGGTTTTTAATCTGCCATTCATATAATTAAGCATTGTAATGATACTTGAAATTAGTAAAATTTTATTTACACAATTATCCTCTAATGTTATATAATTATCATTTAACAAATTGACAAGCAATACATTAACACCAAAACCAATCATTATCAAATATTTTGACAGCTATTTAAGATTTGGAATTATTTGCTTTTTGTTTTTTAGAATGCCAATTATTAACTTGTATCTTTGCAGCCTAGAATAATTAGAGAAGAAAATGCGAATTGACATTATAACGGTTTTGCCAGAATTATTAAGAAGTCCGTTTGAGGCTTCGATTATGAAACGTGCTATTGACAAAGGTTTGGTTGAAGTACATTTTCATAATTTGCGCGACTATACAACCAACAAACAAAAAAGCGTAGATGATTATCAGTTTGGCGGAGGTGCCGGAATGGTGATGATGATACAGCCAATTGACGATTGTATTACACATTTAAAAAGTGAGCGCGAATACGACGAAATCATTTATATGTCTCCAGACGGCGAAACTTTAAACCAAAAAATGGCCAACAAAATGTCAATGTATGAAAACATTATCATTTTATGCGGTCATTATAAAGGTGTTGATCAAAGAGTTAGAGATCATTTTATTACCAAAGAAATTTCTATTGGCGATTATGTTTTATCTGGAGGAGAATTAGGTGCTTTGGTTTTATCTGATGCTTTGATTCGTTTAATTCCGGGTGTTTTAAGTGATGAGACTTCAGCCTTAACAGATAGTTTTCAGGATAATTTACTTTCTGGACCTATATACACAAGACCAGCCGATTATAAAGGATGGAAAGTTCCCGAAGTTTTAACCAGCGGACATGCTGCTAAAATCGAAAAATGGCGTGAAGATGCCGCATATGAACATACTAAAAACAGACGGCCAGATTTATTGGAAGAGCATTAAAAAGTATTCAGTCGCGGTTTTCAGTTTTCAGTAACTGAGGCCGAAAACCAGGACTAAATAAAAATTCAGCCGTCGTAATTCATCGAAATAATCGTTCGATTTGTTAGTTCTATATCTAAAATATGATCTTGCGAAAAAGTATCTCCTGCAGAAATTAAAGTTTCAATGTCTGATGAATTATTAATCGTCAATTGAATACTGTAAATATCTAAAGTATCATACCAATCATCATTTGCCTGTTCATCAATAAATTCATTGTTTTGATTATAAAATTCAATTAATTCATTTTTGCAATCTGCAAGCCAATTGAGATGTTCAAAAATTATATCTGAATATTTTTCAATATCTAAATCAGGAGTATATATCGAGATTTTTCCTTTTATATTTTTATTGAATATTACAATCTCCTTTTGAGGGATTTCAAACTTCCTTCTATCTTCTTTAGAAATTTGAAAATCTGATCGAGTAAGTTTTGGCAATTCTTTCTTTTCCTTAAGTTTTCTAATGTCTTTTATGATAAAATTATTTCCATGTGATTTGGCTTTTTGTTCCATCACATATAATTTAGAAACTTCTTTACTATTACTCAAATCTACCGTTTCTTTAAAAACTTCATAAGCTGATTTATGAAAACCTAAAAGAATATATGCATTTGAAAGTACTAAGTTGTCTTCTTTAGTTCTATCCACATCCTCCAATTCATAAAGCAGATCATAAATATTTTCTACACTTTCTTTTGAGCTGTTTGATTCTCTAAATGCATTAGAAAACTCAATATATTGTTTCAGATAATTTTTCTCCATCCTAATTTTATCTTATAATTACAATCTGTTTATTACGAATATAGGATTTCTATTTATTAAAAGTAAATGAATACTTATGTTTTACATTTTTTAAAAAGAAAAAAACTGAAAAGTGAAACTAAAAACTGAGTCTAACAATCATTTTATCAGATAGTTAAAATAATTTTCAATTTATAATTCATAATTTATAATTATTTTCTACATTTGCACCCGAATTAGACCAACCTCTGGCGAAATACGTGAATGTTGCTTTATATAAAACTATAATAATAAAATTATCATGGCAGATTTATTAAAATTCGTTCAAAACGAATTCGTTGCTAAAAAAGATTTCCCAGATTTCGGAGCTGGAGACACAATCACTGTTTTCTACGAAATTAAAGAGGGTGAAAAAACAAGAACTCAGTTTTTTAAAGGAGTTGTTATTCAAAGAAGAGGTTCTGGAACTACAGAAACTTTCACAATTCGTAAAATGTCTGGAGCTATTGGAGTTGAGCGTATCTTCCCAGTAAACTTACCAGCTTTACAAAAAATCGAAATCAACAAAAAAGGTGCAGTTCGTAGAGCTAGAATTTTCTACTTCAGAGAACTTACTGGTAAAAAAGCTAAGATTAAAGATAAAAGAAGATAATCATTTATCTAATTGTTATAAAAAACTCGTTTCATATCATTTGAAACGAGTTTTTTTTATGTCTTTTTCTTTCCTAATATCAAAACCGTAATTTTTTAATAGCAAAATCATCGATTTGACAATTTAATGAGCACGAAATAACAATCTGATAAAACATGCTTTTCTAACTAAAACTACACCGTTTTCGGACTGTTTTTATTATATTTGCTCCGCTCGTTTTTGAGCCGACTTTTACCTTTACATCGCCATTCTTGTGACGACACGATTATAAAAAAAGAAAAAAAAATGACACAGAATTCAAAAATTTTTTACACCTTAACTGATGAGGCGCCATTATTAGCGACTTATTCTTTATTACCTATTGTCCAAGCTTTTACTTCTACAGCTGGTATTGCTATTGAAACTAGAGACATCTCTTTGGCAGGAAGAATTTTATCTAACTTCCCTGAATCTTTAACAGATGCTCAAAAAACAGGAGATGCTCTTGCAGAACTTGGCCAATTAGCAACTCAGCCAGAAGCTAACATTATTAAATTACCAAACATTTCAGCATCTGTACCACAATTAAAAGCGGCTATTGCTGAATTACAATCACATGGTTATAATGTTCCTAATTACCCGGAAGATCCGCAAAACGATTCTGAAAAGGAAATTAAAGCAAAATATGCAAAAGTATTAGGTTCTGCTGTAAACCCTGTTTTACGCGAAGGTAACTCTGATCGTAGAGCGCCAAGAGCCGTTAAAAACTTTGCAAAAGCAAATCCACACTCAATGGGTGCATGGTCTGCTGACTCAAAAACAAAGGTAGCTTCTATGTCAAACGGTGATTTCTACGGAAGCGAAAAATCACTAACTGTAAATGATGCTAATGATGTAAAAATTGAATTCGTTGCTAAAGACGGAACTACAACTGTTTTAAAAGCAAGTACTCCGCTAAAAGCAGGTGAAATTATTGACAGCTCTGTTTTAAGTGTAAATAAATTAAAAGCTTTTGCTGCAGATGTAATCGCTGAAGCTAAAGCTGCAGGAGTTTTACTTTCTGTACACTTAAAAGCTACAATGATGAAAGTTTCTGATCCAATTATCTTTGGCGCTATCGTTGAAGTATATTTTGCAGATGTTTTCAAAAAATACGCTTCTTTATTTGCTGAATTAAACGTTGATACAAGAAACGGTTTAGGCGATATCTACGCTAAAATTGCCGGAAGACCAGAACAGGCAGAAGTTGAAGCTGCTATCGATCAGGCAATCGCTGACGGACCAGCTTTAGCAATGGTTAATTCTGATAAAGGAATTACAAACTTACACGTTCCATCTGATGTAATTGTTGATGCTTCTATGCCGGCAATGATTCGTACTTCTGGACAAATGTGGAACAAAGAAGGTAAAGCACAAGATACATTCGCTGTTATTCCAGACAGATCTTATGCTGGTGTTTATACTGCAACTATCGATTTCTGTAAAAAACACGGGGCTTTTGATCCAAAAACAATGGGAAGTGTTCCAAACGTTGGATTAATGGCTCAAAAAGCAGAAGAATACGGATCTCACGACAAAACTTTCCAAATTAAAGGTGACGGTGTTGTACGTGTGGTTGACCAAAACGGAAATGTTTTAATGGAACAAAACGTTGAAGCAAACGATATTTTCAGAATGTGTCAGGCAAAAGATGCTCCTATTCAGGACTGGGTTAAATTGGCTGTAAACAGAGCTCGTTTATCTGATACTCCTGCAGTTTTCTGGTTAGACGAAAACAGAGCACACGATAGAGAATTGATCGTAAAAGTTCAAAAATACCTTAAAGACTACGATACTACAAACTTAGATATCCGTATTTTAAACCCAATTGCTGCTACAGAATTTACTTTAGACAGAATCATCAAAGGTTTAGATACAATTTCTGTAACTGGAAACGTTTTACGTGACTACTTAACAGATTTATTTCCAATTTTAGAATTAGGAACTTCTGCAAAAATGTTATCTATCGTTCCTTTAATGAACGGCGGCGGGTTGTTTGAAACTGGTGCTGGAGGATCTGCTCCAAAACACGTTGAGCAATTTACAGAAGAAGGATATTTACGTTGGGATTCACTTGGAGAATTTTTAGCTCTTGGTGCATCATTAGAGCATTTAGGACAAACTTTAGACAATTCTAAAGCAATTATTTTATCGGAAACTTTAGATCAGGCAAACGATAAATTCTTAGCAAACGATAAATCTCCGGCTCGTAAAGTTGGTCAGATTGATAACCGTGGATCTCACTTCTATTTAGCATTCTACTGGGCTCAGGCTTTAGCAGCTCAGGACAAAGATGCTGAATTGAAAGCGATCTTTACTCCAATTGCTGCTGAATTTGAAGCAAACGAAGCTAAAATCGATGCTGAATTAATTGCAGCACAAGGAAAAGCTCAAAACATTGGCGGTTATTACCAGCCAACTCCTGAGTTAGTAAGCAAAGCAATGCGCCCTAGTGAAACATTCAATGCTATTATTGCTAAAATCAAATAATTTAAGCGCACTTCTGTGCGTTTTACAAATATTAAAAAAGGACAACTCACAAAGTTGTCCTTTTTTTATTCTTAACTTATGTTTAACAAAAGTTCGTCTGTAATATTTAGCAAGAATCACTATCTATGTATATCAAAACCAGCACAATGATTACAAAAAAAATCAGCCTTTTTCTAATTATTATCTTTACGACTTTTACTTCTTTCTCTCAGGATAAATTTACACTAAGCGGTACTATAAAGGATTCTAAAAATAATGAAACTTTAATTGGGGTCAACATTTATATTCCAGCCTTAAAAATAGGAACAACCACAAACGAATACGGTTTTTATTCTATTACAGTGCCGCGAGGCGAACATCAAATAGAAATTAGTTATATAGGTTATCAAACCATTCAGCAGACTATCAATTTAAATCAAAATACTAAGAATAATTTTTATATCAGCGAAAGCGGCGAAGAACTGCAGGAAGTTATTATAACTGATAATAAGGGCAAAATAAACATCAAATCGCCAGAAATGAGCGTGAATAAACTCTCTATTTCAACCATAAAAAAAATGCCGGTAGTTTTAGGAGAAGTCGATGTTTTAAAATCGATTTTATTGCTTCCCGGAGTTACAAATGCGGGCGAAGGCGCATCAGGATTTAATGTTCGGGGCGGCGGTGCTGACCAGAATTTAATTTTATTAGATGAAGCTACAATTTTTAATTCATCACATGTTTTCGGGTTTTTCTCAGTCTTTAATCCAGATGCCATTAAAGATTTAAAATTATACAAAGGAGGCATTCCGGCACGTTTTGGAGGAAGAGCCTCATCTGTTCTGGAAATTTACCAGAAAGACGGAAGCAGTAAAGATTTTCATGTAAACGGAGGAATTGGTTTAATATCCAGCCGTCTTCTTGTAGAAGGTCCAATTGTAAAAGACAAAGGTTCTTTTTTAATTGGAGGACGTGCTTCTTACGCGCATTTGTTTTTAAAACTTTCTGAAGACAACAAAGACAACTCGGCTTATTTTTATGATTTAAATGCAAAATTCAGCTATAAATTAAACGATAATAACAGCTTATATTTATCCGGATATTTTGGACGCGATGTTTTCAGTCTGAATAAAAGTTTTACCAATATTTATGGAAATTCAACTTTAAATCTTCGCTGGAACCATTTGTACTCAAATAAATTATTTTCGAATTTATCTTTAATTTACAGTGACTATTATTATGGACTTGATCTGGATTTTGTTGGTTTCAAATGGGATTCAGGAATCAAAAACTACAACATCAAATACGATTTCAAACATTATATTTCAGATAAATTCAAATTGAATTATGGTTTAAACGGAATTTATTATGAATTTAATCCGGGAACCATTAAACCAAGCAGTGCTGATTCAGGAATTAATCCGGATCAATTAGATAAAAAATACGCTTTTGAACCTTCGGTTTACTTAGATGCCGAAAATCAGCTTTCTAAAAAAATTACGGTTGCTTACGGTTTACGATACAGTTTATTTTATCGTTTAGGTTCGTCGACTATTAATTATTACGACAATAATAGTCCTGTTGTTTTTAATTCTGATATGCAGATTTATGAAAAAGGCACACCCACTTCAACAAAATATTTCGGTAAGAACAAAGTAATTCAGGATTATAATAATCTAGAGCCAAGATTTGCCATTTCATATCAATTAAATGAAGATCAGTCAATAAAAGCGAGTTATAACCGAATGGCGCAATATCTTCAGTTAATTTCAAACACCTCATCTCCTACTCCGCTTGATGTCTGGATGCCAAGCGATAATTACATTAAACCACAGATTGCAGATCAGGTGGCTTTAGGATATTTCCGAAATATTAAAGGAGGAGATTATTCACTTGAAGTTGAAACTTTTTACAAAAAAATTCAAAACAGGCTGGATTATATAGACGGTGCCGATTTAATTGCAAATAATGCTATCGAGCAGGTAATTTTAAATGGAAGAATGCGTGCTTACGGTCTCGAAATTATGGTAAAGAAAAACACTGGAAAATTCAACGGCTGGATTTCTTATACTTTATCAAGATCTGAACAGCAGACACCAGGAAGAACTCCTGAAGAAATTGGAATTAATGATGGTCAATGGTACAGTTCTGCTTACGATAAAACGCATAATCTGGCTGTAACATCTGCTTATAATTTAAATGAAAAATGGTCATTTGGCGCTAACTTTGTTTTACAATCCGGACAGCCGGTTACGTATCCAAACGGGCAGTATGAATACTTAGGAATTACAGTTCCAAGTTACGGTTTACGAAATGAGAATCGTCTTCCTGCTTATCACCATTTAGATATTTCGGCAACTTTAACACCAAGAAAAAATAAAGACCGAAACTGGAAAGGCGAATGGGTTTTCAGTATTTATAATTTATATAACCGAAGCAACGCTGCTTCTATTAATTTCAGGCAGAATTCTGATACAGGAATAAACGAAGCTGTACGATTTTCAATATTTGGTATAGTGCCTGCAGTTAGTTACAATTTTAAATTTTAAACACAATTTTTCACAAGTGAAAATTAATACAATATGAAAAAAGTAGTTTTATTAATCGTCTTACTTTCCTCATCTTTCTTCATTAGTTGTGAAGATGTTGTCGATGTTGATCTCGACACTGCACCTCCAAAACTAGTGATCGAAGCAGCAATAAATTGGGAGAAAGGCACAACGGGAAAACAACAGGTTATAAAATTAACAACAACAACTGGTTATTTCGAAAATACAATTCCAACAGTTTCCGGAGCAGTAGTTTATATAAAAAACAGCAGCGGCAAGCAGTTTAATTTTATTGAAATTCAAAAAACCGGCCGTTATATATGCAATGATTTTATTCCAAAAATTAACGAAACATACACCTTAACTGTAACCAGCGGCGGAAATACTTATACTGCAGCAGAAATATTAAAATCTGTAGCGCCAATTACCAGAATTGAACAAAATAATGAAGGAGGATTTACCGGAAAAGATATCGAAGTAAGAGCGTATTATAATGATCCGCCAGATGAAGACAATTTCTATTTGTATAAATATCTATATTCTAACAAAATAACTTCGAATTATTATGTAGATGAAGATAAGTTTTTTCAGGGAAATGAATTTTTCAGCGTTTCAGATGATGATGATCTAAAACCTGGCGATGAAATTGAAATTACTCACATTGGCATTTCAAAACAATACTACAATTACATGAGCATTTTAGTAAGCATTGCCGGCAGTAATACCGGCGGACCGTTTCAATCTCCTCCTGCAACTGTAAAAGGAAATATTATCAATACAACAGACAAAGCAAATTATCCGTTAGGCTATTTTTCATTAAGTGAAAAAGAAACAAAAAAATTCACAATACAATAGAAATATGGAAGCTAGAATTGAGACTTTGAGCGAAAAAAAACTCATCGGAAAACATATTGAAATGTCTTTTATAGAAAATAAAACATTTGAATTATGGAGCAGTTTTATGCCCAGCCGTAAGAATATCAAAAATACTATTGACGATAATTTGTATTCTCTTGAGGTTTATACTTTAGATCATTTTGACAATTTTGATCCTTCTAAAACATTTCAAAAATGGGCCGCCGTTGAAGTCCAAAATTTAGATACTATTCCAGAAAACCTGGAAACTTTAATTGTTCCGGATGGCTTATATGCCGTTTTTGTTCATTACGGGCCAGCCTCAGAAGCGCACAAAACCTATCATCCTATTTTTACAGAATGGCTTCCAAATTCAAAATATACTGTTGATAACAGACCGCATTTTGCAGTAATGGACCATAAATACAAAAAAGATGATCCAGACTCTGAAGAAGAAATATGGATCCCAATAAAAAACAGAGATTGATTTTCCGGGCAGTGAATTATTCTTCTTAACTTTCAGCTAAAAAACATGTTAATCGAAACACTAAAAATACTTTTTAATAGAGATTTAAATAAATTGAAATTCGAAATTGAATCGTATGAATACGAAAACCACATTTGGGACATTGAAAAAAACATTTCTAATTCTGGAGGTAATCTTTGCCTGCATTTAATTGGAAACATCAATACTTACATTGGAGCCGAAATTGGAAAAACAGGATATATTAGAAACCGTCCTTTAGAATTTTCTCTAAAAGATGTGCCGAGATCAGAATTAATCCAAAAAATTGAAGACACTATTTTAGTTGTAAACAATGCACTGGATTCTTTAACCGAAGATGATTTAACTGCAGTTTACCCGCAGATTGTTTTTGAAAAAGAAATGACAACCGGATTTTTCTTAGTTCATCTTGCTGCACATTTAGGTTATCATTTAGGACAGATAAATTATCACAGAAGACTGCTTGATTAATCTTGTAGACAAAAAAACTGCTAAAACAGCAAAACCTCAACATATGTAAATGTTTTAAAAATTAGAATTACGAAACCTTTGTGCTCTTAATTTTAATTTTTAAAACATGAAACATTTAATTTCCCTTTTATTATGCGTTTTCATATTCCAGACAAAAGCGCAAACTTTTAAAAATCCTGATTCTTTATTTAATCCCACTCCGTATGGTTTCAGTCACGCATCTTCTGTAAAAACACCTGGAGAGCTGGTTTATATTTCAGGTCAGAGCGGTGGTTTAGGCAAAGAACATATTTTAAGCCCCGCCTTTAGAGAGCAAGTTCAAACGGCTTTAAAAAACCTGACAACGATTTTAAACAGTTACCAGCTAAAGCCAGAAAATGTGATGAAAATTACAGTTCTAATAGTCGGTCATTCCTCAGAAAAACTAAAAATATGGGAAGAAGAAATTCGTAAAACCTGGAAAAACAAACCTTTTCCTGCCAGTACCTTAATTCCAGTTCCAAGATTAGCTCTCGACAATATGCAGATAGAAGTTGATGCAGTAGCTTTTAAAGTCAATTAAGTGAACTGATACCAGTCAAAGCCCATAACTTTCGTACATTTGCAGCATATTTAAAATCAACTCTAAATGTCTTCACACCATATTGTACGCGACGATCAGGAACCTGCTTTAATAATTGCCAATGGAGCTGCCTGTAATCCCGAATTATTAGGCCAATTGCTAGAATGGTCTCCGCTTGTTATAGTGTTAGACTCTGCTATTGAAAGAGTAATTGAATTAGGAATTAAAGTCGATGTGCTTCTGGGAGATTTTGACCGCGGTTTCGATCCGGAAGTGTATAAAACTTCACAATATCCTATCGAAATTGTTCATACACCAGATCAGGACAAAACCGATTTAGAGAAAGCTTTTGATTATCTGGTTAAAAGAAAAATCCCTGCCGTAAATGTAGTCTGGGCAACCGGAAAACGTGCCGATCATACAATTACAAACCTTACGAATATAGTTCGTTACCGTGATTTAATAAAAATTGTAATTCTCGACGATCATTCTAAGATTTTCCTTCTTCCAACGAAATTCGAAAAATGGTATACAGCAAAAACACCTATTTCATTGATTCCAATTGGGGTTGTAAATGGTATTTATTCAACCAACTTAGAATATCCTCTGCAAAATGACACCTTAACCATGGGGTATAGAACCGGAAGCAGTAATTCTGTTGCAAAAGATGGTCTTGTAACTATTTCTCATTCAAATGGTGATTTACTGCTAATGGAATGTTTTGATTAAATCTATTGTTGTAATATTTACATTCGTTTAGAATTCTCAATCCCAAAAAAGGAATGCCTATCTTTGCACTGAAATAAATCTAAATGAAAGCAGAAAACAATTCACAAAAAGACAATTTACATCCTAGAAATCTTCATCGTTCCCGATATGATTTTGAACTTCTTATCTCTAATTGTCCCGAATTAAAGGCTTTTATTTCGATAAACAAACACGGAATCGAAACCGTTGATTTCAGTAATCCGCTTGCTGTAAAAACTTTAAACAAAGCTTTACTGCAAACTTATTACGATATTCAAAACTGGGATATTCCTAAAAATTACCTCTGCCCGCCCATTCCGGGACGCGCTGATTATATTCACTATCTAGCCGATTTATTAAAAGAAACAAATAATGGTAAAATTCCAGAAGGCAATTCTGTTATGGGACTTGATATAGGAACGGGCGCCAATTTAATCTATCCGATATTAGGAAATTCTATTTATAATTGGAGTTTTGTTGCAACAGACATTTACAAAA
This sequence comes from Flavobacterium sp. KACC 22758, assembly GCF_028736135.1. NCBI lineage: Bacteria > Pseudomonadati > Bacteroidota > Flavobacteriia > Flavobacteriales > Flavobacteriaceae > Flavobacterium > Flavobacterium sp. KACC 22758. The sequence continues at coordinate 1,410,981 of NZ_CP117878.1, read as the reverse complement.
CCTCGATTGAAAATGCCAGCAAAATCATAGAAGCAAATCCAAGATTAATTGATGCTATAAGTTTACAACAGCAGACAGAACCCCGGTTTATTTTCAAAAACATTATAATTCCCGAAGATCGTTTTACATTCACCATGTGTAATCCGCCTTTTCATGCATCAGCAGAAGAAGCAAACAAAAGCACTTCCAGAAAAGTTTCGAATTTAAATCCGAAAGAAAAGAAAAACACAAATCCTGTTTTAAATTTTGGAGGCCAAAATGCCGAATTGTGGTGCAATGGAGGTGAAATTGGCTTCATAACACAAATAATTTATGAAAGTGTCAAATATACTTCACAAGTTTTGTGGTTTACAACATTGGTTTCTAAAAAAGAAAATCTTTCCTCTATATATAAAACCCTAAAAAAGGTAAATGCCGTTTCAGTTAAAACAATTGAAATGTCACAAGGACAAAAAAACAGCCGTATTGTGGCATGGAGCTTTTTAAACGAAATAGAACAGAAAAAATGGATTATATAAACTCCTGATTTTCAATACAAAATATTGATTTTATAATTTGGTTTTGCTACATTTAGTATCAACTATTTAAAATCAAGATTATGGCAGAATATATAGGTTATCTCGCATCTGTTTTTATTGTAGGTGGTTTTATGCTGAAAAACCTCAGAACCATTCGATTCATTAATATGTTTGGCTGTATTTGTTTTGTTATCTATGGTATTTTTTTAAATGATTATAGAGATATGAGACAATGGCTTTTACCTGTAATTATTCCAAATGCTATTTTAGCTTTGGTGCAAGTATACTATTTGACATCAAAAAGAGAACAATCTTAAAATTATGATACTTTAAAATAAAATTCTGATACATCATTCGTTTACGATAATCGTAACTTTAATGTTAAAACCAGAATTTTATCACTATGCTAAAACTATATTCCCGCCTATTTATTGTATTATTTTTAGTTACCAGCTGCGCTTCCAAAAAAGCAAAATTTGAAGATTATGTTTTTAAAACTAAAAGCGAAGAACAAAAATACCAAACCGCTTATAACAAGTCCTTAAAACTTTGGGAAATTCCATATACTGAAGAAGATGTCAAAACCAGTTTTGGAACAGCTCATGTAATCATTGCAGGTCCAAAAAACGGAAAAGATTTAGTATTACTACATGGAATGGATGCCAGCTCTACAATGTGGTATCCAAACATTAAGGTTTTAGCCAAAAATCATCGCATTTATTCCATCGATTTTATAATGGAACCCAATAAATCGCACTTAACGGCAAAACCACTTTCATCAGAAGATATTCTGGTTTATTACAACGAAATTTTCAGCTATTATAAACTCAAGAAATTTGACATTATAGGTGCATCAAGAGGCGGCTGGATCGCAACATTATTAGCCACTCAAAAACCGAATTTAATTGATAAAATTGTTCTATTGAGTCCGGCGCAGACATTCAAATTTATTGATAAAGTCGGCAAAACAACTTCTGCTTTAATGCTGAAACTTTTTCCGAGTGAGAAAAAATTCGGAAAAACACTTTCTACATTTTCAACTCATCCCGAAAAAATAAGTCCAGTTTATAAAAGACAATTTTATCTGGCCAATAAATATGCAAAATCAAACTCCAGTATGCTTAAAATGCATCCTTTTTCAGATAAAGAACTTTTATTAATACAAAATCCGGTTTTGGTTATAATTGGCGATAAAGACGTTATTAATTCAAAAGAAAGTTTAGAACGTGCACAAAAATATTTAGCAAACAGCAAGACAAAAATCATAAAAGATGCAGGGCATTTTTTAACAATCGATCAGCCTAAAATTACAAATGATGCTGTCATTAATTTTTTAGAATAGCATTCAAACTTTGTATCTTTACAAAACTAATTTTTCATCAGTAACAAATGAGTTTCCAAGTAACTTCAGATTATAGTCCAAAAGGAGATCAGCCTCAAGCCATACAAAAACTGGCGCAAGGTGTAGTCGACGGAGAAAAATATCAAACTTTATTAGGAGTTACAGGATCTGGTAAAACTTTTACTGTAGCAAATGTTATTCAGGAAGTACAGCGCCCTACGCTGGTTTTGGCACACAACAAAACTTTGGCGGCGCAGCTGTATTCAGAATTCAAACAATTTTTTCCTAATAATGCGGTTGAATACTTTGTTTCTTACTACGACTATTATCAGCCAGAAGCTTTTATGCCTGTAACGGGAGTTTTTATTGAAAAAGATTTATCAATCAATGAAGAGCTCGAAAAGATGCGTTTAAGCACTACTTCTTCCCTTCTTTCAGGACGTCGTGATGTTTTGGTTGTTGCATCAGTTTCTTGTTTATACGGTATTGGAAACCCTGTTGAATTTAAAAAGAATGTAATCGAAATTACCCGAGATCAGGTTATTTCAAGAACCAAATTACTTCACAGTCTGGTGCAGAGTTTATATGCCAGAACTGAAGCTGATTTTAATCCGGGAACTTTTAGAATTAAAGGTGATACAGTTGAAATCTATCCAAGTTATGCAGATGATGCTTACAGAGTTCACTTTTTTGGTGATGAAATCGAAGAAATAGAATCTTTTGACGCCAAGACTTCGCAGGTTATTGAAAAATTTAAAAGGCTGACTATTTACCCCGCCAATATGTTTGTGACTTCTCCGGAAGTTTTACAAGGTGCAATCTGGGAAATTCAGCAGGATTTAGTAAAACAAGTAGATTACTTTAAAGAAATAGGCAAACATTTAGAAGCCAAACGTCTGGAAGAAAGAACCAATTTCGATTTAGAAATGATTCGCGAATTAGGATATTGTTCCGGAATTGAAAATTACTCACGTTATCTTGACGGAAGACAAGCCGGAACCAGACCTTTCTGTCTTCTGGATTATTTTCCAAGTGATTATTTAATGGTTGTTGATGAAAGCCACGTAACCGTTTCTCAGGTTCATGCCATGTATGGAGGCGATCGCAGCCGTAAAGAAAATCTGGTTGAATATGGTTTTAGATTACCAGCTGCAATGGATAACCGACCTTTGAAATTTGAAGAGTTTGAAGCATTGCAAAATCAGGTGATTTACGTTTCTGCTACTCCTGCCGATTATGAATTACAAAAATCGGATGGTATTTATGTCGAACAGATTATTCGTCCAACTGGACTGTTAGATCCAGTTATCGAAGTTCGTCCGAGTTTAAATCAAATTGATGATTTAATTGAGGAAATTCAGGTTCGATGCGAATTAGACGAGAGAGTTTTAGTGACTACTTTAACCAAAAGAATGGCCGAAGAATTAGCTAAATATCTAACAAAAGTCAGTATTCGATGTCGTTACATCCATTCTGAAGTAGATACTTTAGAACGTATCGAAATCATGCAGGATTTACGAAAAGGTATTTTTGATGTTTTAATTGGAGTTAACTTACTTCGTGAAGGTTTAGATTTACCGGAGGTTTCTCTTGTTGCTATTTTAGACGCTGATAAGGAAGGTTTCTTAAGAAATCATCGTTCTTTAACCCAAACTATTGGTCGTGCTGCACGTAACTTAAATGGTAAAGCAATTATGTATGCTGATAAAATTACGGCCAGTATGCAGCGAACAATTGACGAAACCAATTATCGCAGAACAAAACAAATTAACTTTAACGTTGAAAATAATATAACGCCTCAGGCTTTAAATAAAAAGATCGACAGCGCATTTACCAAAAATCCTTTGGTAGAATACGAATTAGGTCACACTCTTCCAGCTGCAGCCGAACCGGAAACAGCTTATTTATCAAAAGCTGATCTGGAAAAACTAATTCGCGAGAAACGAAAATCTATGGAAAAAGCAGCAAAAGAATTAGACTTTATGCAGGCTGCCAAGCTTCGTGACGACATTAAAAAACTACAGGAACAATTACCTTAAAAAGCTTATTTTAAAAAAGTTAAAACAATTCATTTTTTTAAAAATTAACCAATCTAATCTTTTTAAAATTTATTAGATTTATCAAAATTTTTAAAATCTGAAATGAAATATCATTTACTCTTTTTTCTCTTTTTACTTGTCAATTGTTTTTCTGCAGCACAATCAAACAAAGCTGATTTTTGGAATGAAGAATTGGAAAATTCATCTGATATCATAAAACCGAATACACTTTCAACACATCCTTTTGGAATTTACATTTCGAGATTAAATCATAATTTCAATGTTCGAAATACTGAAAAATACTCCTTTTCATTTGAAGTTTCGAGTGGAAACGTTGTACTTCCTTATGTAAAATCATACGAATTAACAGATCCAGTTGATCGTGAAAATTCTAAAAATCTTCCATGGCACGTTCGTGAATTTGCTTTTGACTTAAATAAATCTCCTTCTAAAATCAAAGAGTTTGAGGCCGATGGTGTTATTCGATCCTACCGATTCAATTTTACATTACCGCTTACCGTTAATCATGAACTCAATTTAAGTCTTCGCGCCAACTCACTGGATCGAGGTAAATATCCCTATTCGGTTTTTACTTCTGATGAATCGATCGAGTGGTTTCATCGCAATATTGCCGGTGGAAAAGATCCGTTTTCAAGATATCATTATGGTATAAATAAAGCCGGAATAGTATATAAAGATGAGAACGGAAAGGTTCTAAAAATGGACAACAATAATTTCACGATTCCGGGAGTTGATATTAATTATACTTATTATCCAAAACTGGAAATGAATGAAAAACATCATATTTACCTAAATTTTGGAGCGCAGTTAGGTATTAATACTTCAAAATACAATCCTGCAGCCGATTTTGGAATTTCATCTTCTATCATAAAAAAAAGGATTATTAAAGATAAAAATATTCTAAGTTTTGGTTTAAGTGCCGGAGTTTTACGCCAGCATCTTTTTGAATACGGAGATGGCGTAAATCTCAGCAATCAGGATTTTTTATGCAGTTTTGAAGGTTTGATTAATTACAAAGTAAAACTTAGAAACAGCAATCACATTTCTTATGGAATCAATTACAATTTTCAAAATTCTTATAATAAGAAAAGCGACATAGATTATATTGTTTTAACCGGAGAAAGGATAAATACGCATTGGCAGAAAACAATTTCCCATTTATATGAAGACTTAGAAGGATGGAGTGCAATTTGTACTTATTCTACGAAGCGATTTTCTTATTTTGTGTATCTTCGGGAAGATTTAAATTTAGATAATGCACCAGATTTACAAACAGGCATTGGCGTAAAAATGTCTATCAAAAAGAGTTAGAATTCTATTTTTCAAAAAAACAAAAAACAAGCATTAAACCATGAAACTTATTTTAAGAGAATACAATCTCAAACTAAAACATACTTTTACCATTTCAAGAGAATCAATTGATTTTCAGCCTTCGCTGATTGTTGAACTTCAAAGTGAAGGATTTTCGGGTTTTGGAGAAGCCACATCAAACCCGTATTACAACATCACAGTTCCGATGATGATGCAGGATTTAGAAAAAATAAGAAGTATTATTGAAGATACTGAGAATGATACACCCGATGTATTTTGGGCTAAAATTCATCAATATCTAAAAGATGATATGTTTGCTTTGTGTGCATTAGACCTTGCTTACAATGATTTGTATGCCCGCAAAAAGGGTAAAAAACTTTACGAATTATGGAACTATACAACCGAAAGAAATCCAATGACAGATTACACCATCGGAATTGCTTCTATCGATAAAATGGTTTCTAAAATGCAGGAACTTCCTTGGCCGATATATAAAATCAAACTGGGAACTCAAGAAGATATAGAAATTGTAAAAGAGCTTCGAAAACACACCAATGCCATTTTTAGAATCGATGCCAACTGCGGCTGGGGAGTTGAAGAAACAATCAATAATTCGGTTGAACTAAAAAAACTAGGTGTTGAATTTCTAGAACAGCCTATGAAAGCCGACAATTGGGAAGGTCATAAAGAAGTTTTTAAACATTCTGTTCTTCCTGTAATTGCAGACGAAAGCTGTATTATTGAAGAAGATGTGGCAAAATGTTTCAATCATTTTCATGGTGTGAATGTAAAACTCGTAAAATGCGGCGGATTAACACCTGGAAAACGCATGATTGAAGAAGCTAAAAAATTAGGACTAAGAACAATGGTGGGCTGTATGACCGAATCTACTGTTGGGATTTCTGCCATTGCTCACTTACTGCCTCAATTAGATTATGTAGATATGGACGGAGCGTTACTTTTGGCAGAAGATATTGCAACGGGCGTAACCATAAAAGACGGTGTTGTAAGTTATTCTAATTTAAACGGAACGGGAGTTACACTGCTGTAAAATGAAAGTCGAAAAATTTCCTGATCGAGTTATTGAAATTGACCAAGCACAGTATTTGTATTTTGGCGGAACTGCTTATTTAGGACTTCCAACAAACACAGCATTTCAGGATTTGGTTATTCAGAATATCTTAAAATGGGGAACAACTTACGGAAGCTCCAGAACTGCAAATATTCAATTAACGGCTTATGATGCCAGCGAAACGTTTTTAGCTTCTCACATAGGATCAGAAAGCACCGTTACCGTTTCTTCGGGAATGCTGGCCGGAAAATTGGTTTTAGAGAAATTAAAAAAAGAAACAGCTGTTTTTTATCATTTAAATGAAATTCATTCGGCTATTCAAATTGAAAATAGCCAGCCTGTTTTTATTAATGAAAAATTGAATGATCGTTTATTAGACTCAAAACCGGAAAAAATCACAATTTTGACAGATGGCGTTCCTTCATTTCAAACAAAAGCTGTTGATTTATCTTTCTTAAAAGAAATTCCAAATCATAAAGAAGTTACATTGGTTATTGACGAATCACATTCGCTGGGAATTGTAAACAAAAATGGTTCTGGAATTTATGCTGCAATTTCATTTCCCATTAAAAGAAAAATCTTGGTTTCGTCTCTCGGAAAAGCTTTTGGATTAACAGGCGGTGTTATTGCATCAGATTCTGAATTCATTACAGCAATAAAAGAAATTGAAACTTTTACAAGTGCTGCGGGAATGAATCCAGCTTTTGTACAAACAATTTATGATGCTTCTGAAATTTATAAAATACAGCATCAAAAACTGTTAGATAATTTAAATTATATTGATTCGATTTTAATTAAAAACAGTAATGTTAAATTTGATAAAAACTACCCTTTAATTTATCTTTTATCAAATGAATTGGTAAAAAAACTAAAGCAGGAAAAAATCATTATCGCCAGTTTTAGATACAACAAAGAAGCCGAACCATTAAATAGAATTGTAATCACAGCCAATCATCTTAAAGAAGATTTAGATAAATTGGTTACAACTTTAAATGATTTCAATTCTAGATTTTAATCATTTTAAAAACTACCTTTGTAAAAAATAAATGAGGTGTTGTAGTTTCAGATTGGAAAAACTTGAAACTTGAAACAGAAAAACCTGAAACAAAAATTATGACAAATAACGATATACTTAAAAAACTTCGCGTGGCTTTGATGCTCCGTGATGACCAGATAGTTGAAATTTTAGAATTAGTAGATTTTAGAATTTCGAAATCAGAATTAGGTGCTTTTTTTAGAGCCGAAGATCATCCAAACTACATGGAATGCGGTGATCAGGTTTTGCGTAATTTCTTAAACGGATTAGTGATTCATTTAAGAGGAACGAAAGAAAATCCTAAAAACCCTAATGATGTTTTAGCTAAACATAAATCAGAAATTCCGAAGAAAGAAACTTCTAAAGAAAGACCAGAATTTAAAGCTGCTCCAAAAGATTCAGAAAAATATAGAGGTGACCAAAGTTCTTCAAAATCAGGTTCATCAGCCGGAAAACCAAAAAAGAAAGCATTCCCAAAAGGAAATGGAAAACCAGCTGTTGTAGAAAAAGTGGTTTTTAAAAACGGTAAGAATAAGAAATAATTTATCCGCAAAGGGTACTGAGTTTTTTTTATCAGCTGTACACTCAAAAACGCAAAGTTCGCAAAGCTTTATCTATCCAGCTTTGCGAACTTTGCGTTTATAATTACAAAGAAAAGTAAATATCTCAGCGTACTTTGCGGTTAACTTTTAAATCTTATTCTCCTCTATTTTATCAAAAAATGCTTCTTTATAAGCTGCTCCAATAGGAAGTTCTTTTCCGTTAATGTAAACAGAATAATTGTCTGTTGATTCTAAATGTTTTAAAGAAACAACATAGGATTTCTGTATTTGAATAAAATTGTTTTCCGGTAATGATTCAATTACATTTTTCAATGACGAATGTGTAATAATCTGCTGTTTAGAAGTATGAATACAAACATAATTCTGAAGACTTTCTACATATAAAATATCATTTAAAAAAACCTTCTGGAATTTATTCTTTGCATCTGTTTTAATAAATAAAAAATCAGGTAAATTATTTTGATTTGAAACAACTGTTTTTGACTGAGTATTCAGTTTAGAAACGGCTTGATAAAACCGTTCAAAAGATATAGGTTTTAATAAATAATCAACAGCATTTAATTCAAACCCTTCTAATGCAAAATCAGGATAAGCAGTTGTAAAAATAACTTTTATATCTTTTGAAATAATTCTGGAAATCTGTAATCCTGTTAATTGAGGCATTTGGATATCCAGGAAAATCACATCAACAGATTGTGTATTTAAAAACTCTAACGCTTTTAATGAATCGTTAAAAACTTCGGTTTTTTCTAAAAAACTCACTTTCCCAATATAATTTTCGAGTATCCGTGTTGCAGGCGGTTCATCATCAACAATAATACATTTAAAAGCCATAAATTATTTTTTTAGCGGTATTTTTAAGTATGTCTTAAAGGTATTATTTTCTTCGCTTTTTTCAAGAACAAATTGGTTTTTATAAGCATATTCCAACCTTTTTATTAAGTTCGTAAAACCAATTCCGGTCGAGGAATAATTTTCACCGTCGGCATTATAATTAAAAGTTGAGATTTCCAGAAACTCATCTTTTATTTTAATGGAAATAACTGCGGTTTCTTTTTCTTTATTAAATTTTCCGTGTTTAAAAACATTTTCAACAAAATGAATTAATACCGATGACAATATTCTCTCATTAGAATAATCTCCTTCAACAGAAAAATCTAAATACAATTGATCTTCAAATCGTTTTCTCTGTAAATGAATATAGTTTTTTATAAACTGAATTTCCCTTGATAGTATTGCCTCATCTTTGTCTGTTTCTGTAATTACATACCGAAGCAGATCTGAAAGAACCAAAACATCTGAAGCCATTTTATCATCTTTTAAAATTAACTGACTGTAAAATGAATTCAAAGTATTAAATAAAAAATGCGGACTCACTTGTGCTTTCAGCATTTGAAATTCGGCTTTTTTATTCTCCAGCATTAATTCCTGATTTTGTTTCTGTGTATTTTGAAATTCCCAGAATAAATAACTGAAAGCACTTAAAATTACAGCAGGAAGTCCGTATAAAAAATTGTCTTTTATGTAGAACGTTATTTCTCTGCTTTCTTCAAAATAATTATGCATTCCTGTAAAATGAAACATAATTATTTCCTGAAAAAAATACCTTATACCTGCAAAAATGACTAAAGAAACCGGAATACTTAAAAAGTAAAAAAGAATTTTCTTTTTGTTTAAAAACCAGCTGCAAAAAGTATAAAAATTGAGAAGGTAAGACGCAAAAACCGAAAGCATAAAAGTCGATGTAAGCCAGAAATAAATTTTGGTTTGCTGTACCATCTCTAGTCGGTTATTTATTCCGTAATCCCAAAGACAAAAGGTTAAAAACAACCCGGCAAAAAGAATAATATGGTAGTAAAAAGGTATTTTAAGTTTCATAGAAAACAGTTATGAAACCAAAAATACAATTATACACTGAAACGAAAGTGTTGTTTATACAAAACCAGTTTTTCTTAGTGACAAAACATCAAAAATCATATACCAACTTTTTGAAAGTAAAATTTGAGCACTTGATCAAATAAAACCTGTAATTCATCAAAAATGAGAAAAACGCTTCTAACACACTTATACATTTGTTGTGAATCTAAATCAAAACAATCATGCAGAAAATCATTTTATTACTAGCACTTCTTACATTTAATCTTTCATCATCTCAAATAAAAAAGAAACAGGTTTTATTAATTGGAACTTTTCATTATGCAAATCCAGGTCTTGATGTTGCCCAGCTAAATAGTTTCAGCATTATGTCTGAAAAGAGCCAAAAGGAACTCGAAATTATGAGTGACAAAATCAAAAAGTTTGGACCTGATAAAATATTTGTAGAATGGGAATTTAGCAAACAAACCGACTTGGATAAGTTTTATAATAAAAATACTGACAGTCTTTTTAAAAACAACAAAAGTGAAATAACACAACTGGCACTTCGTACAGCTAAAAAACTGAATCATAAAAAATTATACGGAATGAATCTTTACACTTCTTTTCGATATGACAGTTTAATGATGGCAATGGAAAAAGCAAACCAAAAGGATTTAATACAGAGAAATAAAGTGGTGACGGAAAATTTCGAAAAGCAGCATAACGAAAAAATTAGAAAAAGTTCTTTACAAGAAATGATGCTGTATTACAATACAAAACAATCCGAAAATGAAAATATTCAATGGTATTTGGAAGTAGCAAACAGAGGTGGAAATCCAGATGATTTTACTGGAGCATCTTTAGTTGCAAATTGGTACAAAAGAAATTTATATATGTATTCTTTAATTCAAAAACTGACTGAAAGTACAGATAATAAAATAATGATTTTAGTCGGCGCTGGACATGCTGCATTGATTAGAGAATTTATATCTCATGATCCTGCATTTGAACTTGTAGATTTGGCGACTGTTTTGAAATAGTATTTTTTTAACCGCAAAGAGCGCAATCCCGATAGCTATCGGGAACGCAAAGTTCGCAAAGTTTTTAGCTACTGATTGTTAGGATTAGAAAGATTTAAAAAAATCTGTATTAATCTGTATAATCTGTGGCTAAAATTTTAAACATATAGCTTTGCGAATTTTTTGTTACCAATAGATTTTAATAAAGTTCCTAATTTTAAAACATAGCCCGTGGTTTCAACCAAGGAGACACAATGCATATCACAATTTGTTTATCAAATCTGTATGTCACTGAGCGTCTCCGTGGTTGAAACCACGGGCTATATTGAAATAAAATCCACAAAATTTTATCGATTTGGCTTTGCGAACTTTGCGTTTGTATTCATAATCCTTGACAAAAAACTTGCGCCCTTTGCGGTTAAATTAACTCCAAAAAAATCCCTCCGAAATGGAGGGATTTTCTATATAAATTGATTTCTTATTTTAATTAAGAAAGAGCAGCTTTAACTTGGTCAGCAGCTTCTTGGAATTGAACTGCAGATAAGATTGGCATACCAGAGTTGTCAATTAATTCTTTTGCAATTTCAGCATTTGTTCCTTGCAAACGAACGATAATTGGCACTTTAATAGCGTCTCCCATGTTTTTGTAAGCGTCAACAACACCTTGAGCAACACGGTCACAACGAACGATTCCTCCGAAGATGTTAATTAAGATAGCTTTTACGTTTGGATCTTTCAAGATAATTCTGAAAGCTGTTTCAACACGTTTAGCATCAGCAGTTCCACCAACGTCAAGGAAGTTAGCAGGCTCAAAACCAGCGTATTTAATTAAATCCATAGTTGCCATTGCAAGACCAGCTCCGTTTACCATACATCCTACAGTACCGTCAAGGTCAACATAGTTAAGACCAACTTCTTTAGCTTCAACTTCGATTGGATTCTCCTCACGGATATCTCTCATTTCAGCATATTTAGGTTGTCTGTATAAAGCGTTATCGTCGATGTTAACTTTAGCATCAACAGCTAAGATTTTGTTATCAGAAGTTTTTAAAACTGGGTTGATTTCAAACATAGAAGCATCAGAACCAATGTAAGCATTGTAAAGTGCGTCGATGAATTTAACCATTTCTTTGAAAGCATTTCCAGAAAGTCCTAAGTTAAAAGCAATTCTTCTAGCTTGAAAACCTTGTAACCCAACAGTTGGATCAATTTCTTCAGTAAAGATTAAGTGTGGAGTATGTTCAGCAACTTCTTCGATATCCATTCCACCTTCAGTAGAATACATAATCATGTTGCGTCCTGTACCTCTATTCAATAAAACAGAAACATAAAATTCAGAAGTTTCGCTTTCACCTGGATAGTAAACATCTTCTGCAACTAATACCTTATTTACTTTTTTACCTTCAGGCGGAGTCTGAGGTGTAATCAACTGCATTCCGATGATTTGTTCTGCTAACTCTTCAACTTGTTGTAAGTTTTTTGCCAGCTTAACTCCACCACCTTTTCCACGACCACCTGCGTGAATTTGTGCTTTTATTACATGCCATCCTGTACCAGTTTCGGCAGTTAATTGTTTTGCAGCAGCTACAGCTTCAACCGCATTGTTAGCCACAATTCCGCGTTGTACGCGTACTCCGTAACTCGCTAAAATTTCTTTTCCTTGATATTCGTGTATGTTCATAATATAGAATTTGTCTGGTTCTGAATTTATTTCAGAATAAAAGTGCGACAAAAGTAACAAAATACAACTTAATAGTAAAATCTTTTTCAATTAAATAATATTGTATACAGGTATAAACCGTTGAATATTTCTCAACGCAAACAAATCGTTAACGGAACAATTTGTTAATGTTAACACAAATCGCAGAAAACGTTTGATATTTAACAAAAAATTCACTGAATTTATTGGCCTTGCGACGATTTTTCTTAATATATTTTATTCTCAATTATGATTTTGATAATTCGCAATGGTTTATATAATAATATTATCATTTAAGAACCCTTTTTCTAATATTACTACAAAAATGAAAGCGAATAGATAATTTCACTACATTATGTTTAACGAAATCTTTATTTTTGTAAAAAAAATATCAAGAATGAGAGTTAAAGAACAAGGGCTTTATCTGCCTGAATTTGAACACGACAATTGTGGTGCAGGATTTATTTGTAATTTGAATGGTATTAAGTCAAATGATATTATTCACAAAGCATTAGACATCTTAATTAAATTGGAACATCGTGGTGCCGTAAGTTCTGATGGAAGAACTGGTGACGGGGCCGGAATTTTATTCGACATTCCTCATGATTTTTTTAAGAAAGTTTGTGACTTTGAAATCCCAGAAGCGCGTGAGTATGCAGTAGGAATGGTTTTTTTACCAAAAAGCAAAAACCAGGTTTCTTTTTGTATTAATGCATTTGAAGCTACAATCAAAGACCAAAACTTAAAAGTTTTAGGTTGGAGAGATGTACCCGTTGACGTTGAAAATCTAGGTGAAATCGCCGCAGAAAAAGAACCAACAGTTAAACAAGTTTTCGTTTCTAAAAACGGTCAGGATTTAACTGAACAAGAATTTAATGCAAAACTTTTTGCAGCTAGAAAAATTGCTGAACACGCCGTAAGAGGATCTAAAACCTCAGAAAGCCACATGTTTTATTTTACTAGTTTATCGACAACTACTATAATATATAAAGGTCTATTGATGCCGGAAGACATCAGCCGTTATTATATAGATTTGAAAGATCCAGACTTGGTGACTCGTTTAGCACTTGTACACCAGCGTTTCTCTACAAATACATTCCCATCTTGGGACCTAGCTCAGCCGTTTAGATACATGTGTCATAATGGCGAGATCAATACACTTCGTGGAAACGTAAGCCGTATGCGTGCTCGTGAAGAGCTTATGCAGAGCAAAGTTTTTGGCGATGATATCAAAAAATTATTCCCAATTATCTTAGAAGGAAAATCAGATTCTGCTTCTATGGATATGGTAATTGAACTTTTATTAATGACTGGCCGTTCTCTTCCAGAGGCAATGATGATGGTTGTTCCTGAAGCTTGGGAAAAACACCAGACAATGTCTCCGGAAAAAAGAGCTTTCTATGAGTACAATGCTTGTATCATGGAGCCTTGGGATGGCCCTGCTTCTATTCCGTTTACAGATGGAAACGTAATTGGTGCTTTACTAGACAGAAACGGATTGCGTCCTTCTCGTTATACATTAACGAAAAGCGGATTCGTAATTATGTCATCTGAAATTGGTGTATTAGACATCGATCCAGAAGATGTAATTCAGCACGGTCGTTTAGAGCCAGGAAAAATGTTCTTGGTTGATATGAACGAAGGCCGTATCATCGAAGACGAAGAAGTTAAAAAAGCGATAGTTACAAAACGTCCTTACCAGCAATGGGTTGACGAAAACTTGTTACCTTTAGCCAGCGTTCCTTACACAAATAACCCTACTCCTGTTGAAAAATTAGATTTCTTAACAAGACAGCGTTTGTTTGGTTATACTATCGAAGATTTAAAAACAATCATCAACCCAATGGGCAGCGACGGAGCTGAAGCAATCAGTTCTATGGGTAACGATACACCTTTAGCAGTTCTTTCAGATCAGCCTCAGTTGTTGTACAATTACTTCAAACAATTGTTTGCTCAGGTTACAAACCCGCCGTTGGATGGTATTCGTGAAGAAATCATCACTGATATCAGTTTAGCGATTGGTGGAGATTTCAATATTTTCGAAATTGAATCTAAACAATGTAAAAAATTAAAAATCCAAAATCCAGTTGTTTCTAATGAGGATTTGGATAAAATTAGAAATATAGATCACCCAGATTTCAAATCGGCTACTATTTCTACTTTATACAAAATAGAAAAAGGAGTTAACGGTTTAGAGCGTGCGCTTGAAAAATGTGTTCAGGCAACTTTTAAAGCGGTTGAAGAAGGATGCAACATCATCATCTTATCTGATAGAGGCGTGAGCGAAGAATTAGCTCCAATTCCAATGTTATTGGCTTGTTCTTACATTCACCACTCTTTGAACATTTTACAGGTTCGTTCTAAATTCGGAATCATCATCGAATCTGCAGAACCAAGAGAACCTCATCATTTTGCTTTATTGTTTGGATATGGTGCAAGTGCAATCAACCCTTACATGGTAAACGAAATCATTCACGATCAAGTTGAAAAAGGTTTCATCACAAAAGTAAAAGCTGATTATGCTGTTGTAAACTACAACAAAGCGATTGCAAAAGGAATCGTGAAAATCATGAACAAAATTGGTATCTCTACTTTACATTCATACAGAGCTGCTCAGATTTTCGAGATTTTAGGTTTAAACAAAACATTTACATCTAAATACTTCCCTTACACTCCATCAAGAATTGAAGGAATTGGTTTAATGGAAGTAGAGAAAGAAGTTAAAAAACGTTTCCAAAAAGCTTTCCCAAATTCAAAAATTGCAAACTTGCTTTCTCTTGAAATTGGAGGTATTTACAGATGGAGACGTGGTGGAGAAAAACACATGTTTAACCCAACCACTATTTCTAAATTACAACAGGCAGTTCGTTTAAACAGCCCAGAAAGTTATAAAGAATACTCAAATGCCGTTAACGAGCAAAGCTCAAACTTAATGACTATTAGAGGTTTATTCGAATTCAACAATTTAGACCCAATTTCTATTGATGAAGTAGAGCCTTGGACAGAAATTGTAAAGAAATTCAAAACGGGTGCCATGTCTTACGGATCTATTTCTAGAGAAGCACACGAGAATTTAGCAATTGCAATGAACAGAATTGGCGGAAAAAGTAACTCTGGAGAAGGTGGAGAAGATCCAAAACGTTTCCAGAAAGAAATTAACGGAGATTCTAGAAACAGTGCGATCAAACAAGTTGCATCAGGACGTTTTGGTGTTTCGATCAACTATTTGACAAATGCTAAAGAAATCCAGATTAAAATGGCTCAAGGTGCGAAACCTGGTGAAGGTGGACAGTTACCTGGAGAAAAAGTAGTGCCTTGGATTGCAGAAACCAGAAACTCTACACCTTATGTAGGTTTGATTTCGCCTCCTCCTCACCACGATATTTACTCAATTGAGGATTTATCTCAGTTGATTTACGATTTGAAAAATGCAAACCGTGAAGCTCGTATCAACGTGAAATTAGTTTCTGAGGTTGGAGTTGGAACCATCGCTGCCGGTGTTGCCAAAGCTAAAGCTGACGTAATCTTAATTTCTGGTTACGACGGAGGAACGGGAGCTGCTCCATTAACCTCTTTACAGCACACAGGTATTCCGTGGGAACTTGGTTTAGCTGAAGCTCAGCAGACTTTGATCTTAAACGATTTAAGAAGCCGTGTAGTTTTAGAGTGCGACGGACAGTTAAAAACAGGTCGTGACGTTGCAATCGCAGCTTTATTAGGAGCTGAGGAATTCGGTTTCGCAACTGCGCCGCTTGTAGCTTCTGGATGTATCATGATGAGAGCTTGTCACTTAAATACCTGCCCAGTTGGTATTGCAACTCAGGATCCTGAATTGAGAAAGAATTTCAAAGGAACTCCAGAGCACGTAATCAACTTCATGTATTTTATTGCTGAAGAGTTAAGAGAAATCATGGCGCAGTTAGGTTTCAGAACTTTAAAAGAAATGGTAGGTCAGTCACAAAAATTAAATGTGAACAAAGCCATCAAACATTATAAAGCAAATGGCTTAGACTTGTCATCAATTCTATACAAACCGGAAAAAGCGAAAACACAGCCTAATCATAATACAACTACTCAAGATCACCAACTTGAAAACGTATTGGATTTTGATATTATCAAAGAAGCTATTCCGTCTATCTATAGAAAAGAGAAAACAAGAGTAACCTTTAAAATTAAAAATACAGACCGTTCTGTAGGTGCGATTTTGAGTAACGAAATCTCAAAAATCTACGGCGCACAAGGATTACCTGATGACACTATTTTAGTTGATTTTGAAGGTTCTGCCGGACAAAGTTTTGGTGCATTCGCAACAAACGGATTGTCATTTAAAATTCACGGAAACTGTAATGATTATTTAGGAAAAGGTCTTTCTGGAGGAAAATTAATTGTAAAAGTACCTCCTACTGCAACCTTCAACCCTGAAGACAATATCATTATCGGTAACGTTGCCCTTTACGGAGCTATTACCGGAGAGGCTTATATTAATGGAATGGCCGGAGAGCGTTTCTGTGTGAGAAATTCTGGAGCAACAGCAGTTGTTGAAGGAATTGGAGATCACGGATGCGAATACATGACCGGTGGTACAGTAGTAGTTTTAGGAAAAACAGGAAGAAACTTCGCGGCTGGTATGAGCGGTGGTGTAGCTTATGTTTACGATCCAAATAAGAAATTCGATTCTACAGTTTGTAACATGGAAATGGTTGCATTCGACCCAATGGAAGAAGAAGATCTTACGAAACTAAGAAAACTGATCAAAAATCATTCGTTGTACACAAGCAGTCCATTAGCAAAAAGAATTTTAGCAGACTGGGAAAACCAACAACAGCACTTCGTAAAAGTAATGCCAACTGATTACAAAAAAGCATTACAAAGAATTGCAGAAGAGAAAAAAATAGAAGAATTAATAGCGGGATAAATGATTTTAGAATTCAGATTTTAGATTTTAGATTGAAATCAACCTCAAAGCTTTGCGAACTTAAAACTCTCAAAGAATTTTAAAAAAGCCTTTGCGCTCTTTGCGGTTAAAAAAATTGGAATTTGGAATTTAGTAATTGGAATTTTAATCATTTAGATTTAATTAAAATGTCATGGGTAAAATAGGCGGATTTAAAGAATATAACAGAGCCGATGAAAGTAATTTAGCAGTAGCAGAACGTGTTTCTAACTACAACGAATTTACTATTCCGGTACCAAAAGATAAATTAAAAGAACAAGGATCAAGATGTATGGACTGTGGAATTCCTTTTTGCCACAGTGGTTGTCCGTTAGGAAATTTAATTCCTGACTTCAACGACATGGTGCATCAGGAAGAATGGCAGAGTGCATTAGAGATTTTACAATCTACTAATAACTTCCCTGAATTTACAGGACGCTTATGCCCTGCTCCATGCGAGAAATCATGTGTATTAGGAATCATCAAAGATCCGGTTTCTATCGAAAACATCGAAAAAAGCATCGTAGAAAGAGGTTTCGCTGAAGGATGGATTAAACCACAAGCACCAAAAACAAGAACTGGAAAAACAGTTGCCATTATTGGTTCAGGACCTGCGGGACTTGCAGCTGCTCAACAGTTAAACAGAGCTGGTCACACGGTTACTGTTTTTGAAAGAGACAACGCAATTGGTGGTTTATTACGTTACGGAATTCCAAATTTCAAATTAGAAAAAGGAATTATCGACCGTCGTGTAGCTATTCTTGAAGCAGAAGGAATCACTTTCAAAACTAATGTAAATGTTGGTGTTAACTTCAGCGTTGAAGAATTAAACCAATTCGATTCTATCGTTTTATGCGGAGGAGCAACTGAAAGAAGAAGCTTGCCAACTAAAGGAATCGAAAGCAAAGGCGTTGTTCAGGCAATGGATTTCTTAACACAGCAAACTAAAGTTTTATACGGAGAATCAATTCCAGATCAGGTTAAAGCAACTGGTAAAGATGTAATCGTTATTGGTGGTGGAGATACTGGTTCTGACTGTATTGGAACTTCAAACAGACACGGAGCTAAATCGGTAACTAACTTTGAGATTTTACCAAAACCTCCAGTTGGAAGAAGCGAATCAACTCCTTGGCCTTTCTGGCCGTTGCAACTTAAAACATCTTCTTCTCACGAAGAAGGCTGTGACAGAAACTGGTTAATCAATACCAAAGAATTCATTTCTAACGATAAAGGTGAATTAACTGGATTAAAAACTGTTGAAGTGCAATGGAAAATGACTCCAGGTCAGCGTCCTGAATTAATCGAAAAAGAAGGTTCTGAAAAAATCTGGCCTTGCGATTTAGCTTTATTAGCTCTTGGATTTACAGGTCCGGAGAAAACATTAAGCGAACAATTAGGAATCGAAACTGATATGAGAAGCAATTACAAAGCGCATAACTATCAGACAAACGTGCCTCACATTTTCACAGCAGGTGATATGAGAAGAGGACAATCATTAATCGTGTGGGCTATTTCAGAAGGTCGCGAAGCTGCAAGAGAAGTAGATTTATTCCTTATGGGATCTACAAACTTGCCTACTAAAGGAAAAGGAGATTTACCGAGCTTATAATTTTTTTTAGGTTCTGAGGTGCTAAGATGCTAAGATACTAAGTCTTTTTTCCTTGCATTTTATTAATCTTTTCCGATAAACAACATAACTAACTACTACAAACCCTTGAATTGATAATTCAGGGGTTTTGTTTTTTTTAGCCATAGATTATCATGGTTAAAAGGATTTTTTCTTAGCCACGACCCGAGCGATAGCGAACTGGCGAAGCAATTACACCAATTTTCACGAATTTTTATTTTCTGGCCGGTTTCTATTTCAATATAGCCCGTGGTTTCAACCACGGGAATACAATCTATGACTAAGCCCAATCCCAATGTTTCCCGTGGTTGAAACCACAGACTATGTTTTAGTATTTTGCGAAAAATCTAAAATTAAAAATTCGTGAAAATTTGTGTAATTCGTGGCTAAACAAAAAATAATCTGTGCAAATCATTTTATCCAGATAGCTATCGGGAGTGGCAAAATAATAATTTCAACAGCATTTAAGAATAAGTTAATTCGCGAATTCGAGCCAAAAAAACTTAGTACCTTAGCATCTTAGTACCTCAGTACCTTAAAAAAGGTTACAAAATTCCAAAACAAGCAACTTTTTGTTTAAAATAAAACAATTTGTTATAATTTGTTATTTTTCTACAAATTATTTGTTGATAGATAAAAGTGTAATAACTTTGCCCAAAATGATTTAAAAATGCAAGCAAAAGATTTACTGCAGTTAGCAGACCAATTTGGAAGTCCGTTGTATGTTTACGATGCCGAAAAAATCCAATCTCAGTACAATAGGTTAACTAAAGCTTTCTCTAAGGTAGAAAACTTAAGAGTTAATTACGCCATGAAGGCATTGTCAAATGTTGCGATTCTTCAGTTATTAAAGAACATGGGGTCTGGTTTAGATACTGTATCAATTCAGGAAGTTTTATTAGGACTTCATGCTGGCTATGAACCCGAAAGAATTTTCTTTACACCAAACGGCGTTTCTCTAGAAGAAATCGAAGAAGTTGCCGCAATGGGTGTACAAATTAATATTGACAACTTATCTATTCTGGAGCAATTCGGAACAAAACACCCGCATATTCCGGTATGTATTCGTATTAATCCACACGTAATGGCGGGCGGAAACGCTAACATTTCTGTGGGACATATTGATAGTAAATTCGGAATTTCTGTTCACCAGATTCCGCATATATTGCGAATTGTCGAAAACACAAAAATGAGCATCGTAGGAATTCACATGCACACAGGATCTGATATTTTAGATATCGAAGTATTCTTGTATGCTGCTGAAATCTTATTTGATACCGCAAAACATTTCAAAGATTTACAATTCTTAGATTTTGGAAGCGGATTTAAAGTTCCTTACAAAAAAGACGATATCGAAACAGACATCGAAGAATTAGGTAAAAAATTATCAAAAAGATTCAACGCTTTTTGTGCTGAGTATGGAAGAGACTTAACGCTGATTTTCGAACCAGGAAAATTTCTGGTGAGCGAAGCAGGTCATTTCTTAGTAAAAGTAAATGTAGTAAAACAAACAACATCTACAGTTTTTGCTGGAGTAGATAGTGGTTTCAACCACTTAATTCGTCCAATGTTATACGGATCTTCACACCATATCGAAAACATCTCAAACCCAAAAGGAAAAGAGCGTTTTT
The DNA here is from genome assembly GCF_028736135.1 of Flavobacterium sp. KACC 22758. Lineage (NCBI taxonomy): Bacteria > Pseudomonadati > Bacteroidota > Flavobacteriia > Flavobacteriales > Flavobacteriaceae > Flavobacterium > Flavobacterium sp. KACC 22758. The sequence goes on along the minus strand of NZ_CP117878.1, from coordinate 1,390,313 downwards.
ACTCAGTTGTTGGATACATTTGCGAAACTGATACTTTTGCAAACAACCGTAGAATTCAGGAAATTACTGAAGGAGATATTTTATCTTTCAGAAACGCTGGAGCATATTGTTTCTCAATGTCTTCAAACTACAATTCAAGATACAAACCAGCCGAAGTCTTATGGATGAACGGTCAGGGAATCTTGATTCGCCAGGCTGAAACATTTGAAGATTTACTTAAAAATCAAATTCCGTTACCACAAGAAATTGCTGCTGCGGTTTAACAATAGAAAAAAAGAGAATATCACTTTAATCCCGTTTCTTAATTGAGGCGGGATTTTTTTATTCCAGATTTTTGTCTAAAAATTTAGATAAATTTATAAAAACTTTAATTTTGTAAGAAATTTACACGTAAATGAATTATAAAAAATATGCTCTTATTAAAAATGAATTATCGACTGTATTCAATTTTGTAAGTGTCGGACATAAAGGCAATTTTAGAAAAGTAGTTGTTTATTCACCTACTACAAACTCAAATGTATACAATCTTGGTTTTGGAGATTTAAAATACGATTTATCAAAAAAGAAATATATTATAGATGATCAAATCATAAATGATAACGGAGATATTAGAATTGTTTTAGCAACTGTAGTAAAAACTGTATATGAATTTACAAGTGTTAATCCGCAAATAACAATCTTTTTTAGAGGAAGTGATGCCAGAAGAACAAATACTTACAAAAGAGCTATTATGTTAAATCTAGAGGAATTATCAGAAACTTTTGATATATTTGGTGCAAGAATGATTGATAATAATAAAATCATAGATGAGCCATTTGATTATAAAAAGGACTATGATGGTTTTTTAATTAAAAGGAAAAGAATATGAAGAGTGTAAAAAAAACAATTAAAACTAAAAGATTAACTACAAAAGACTCAAAAGTTATTATTGATTCATCACTTAATAATCTTAAAAATATTGAGTTTCAATCTGGAAAACAAGATGAAATTAATAAAATCGAGTTTAAACTAAGCTTTTAATTTCAAAAGTAACATATCATAAATCCTGTTCTCGAAAAGTGAATGGGATTTTTTATTTTGCCCCCGCCAGCGCGAGCGTCCCGCTCGTGAACATAATCTTAAGAAATCAACAATAAAAAAACTTTCACAGGCACGAGCGAGACGCAAGTATATTATTCTTTTAAATTTTGAACTTTTTCAAGAAGCATTTCATCGATTTCATCCAGAAATTCAAATGCATCCAGAGGAAAAAGCTGATGTACAACTTCTAAAATTAAAGACAAATTGATAGTTGTTTTTATATCTGTTTCTGAAATTTTATGCACATCGTTATCTACGCCTAAAACGCATAGTTTTAGCATTTCGCTAATAGCACAGCCAAGTTCATAATAACTTGAAAATTTAACTTTGGCAACATATTGCTCATTTTCTTTATTCGCCGATTTTAGAGTTTTAAAATAATAACACATTAATTTTCTAAATTTCTCTTCATTTTCCATTTCATTTTTTTTCATCGGTATTTAATTTCTTGTTTATATTTTTAGGCATTTATTTTATTTAACAATCTTTAATTTTAAAGTAAGAAAAATTGTATTTTTACTTCCCGCAAGTAATCAATAGATTTTCGGGTAACCGACAAATGATAATTGTATCTTACAAAGTATTTTTGTTTTTTACAACGATCAAAAAATCTAAAATTTTTTAAATATCTTTGAGCTATGACTACAACAGCAAAACCAAAACATATTGGAAGAAACATAAGCCGAATCAGAGAGCTTAGAGGTATGAAACAAGAAGCACTTGCTTTTGCAATTGGTGTTACGCAGCAAACTGTTTCAAATATTGAAGGAAGCGAAACCATTGAAGATGATAAATTAGATGCAATTGCTGAAGTTTTAGGCGTTTCGGCAGAAGCTATAAAAAATTATAGCGATGAAGCTGTATTTAATATTATTGGAAATACATATCACAATAGTAGTAGTGACAATTCTACAATGATTGCTGCTTCTATGAACTTTCATCCAACATTCAATCCAATAGATAAATTGATTGAATCTTATGAAGAAAACAAAAAGCTTTACGAACGTCTAGTTCAGGCCGAAAAAGACAAAAACGAATATTTAGAAAAATTACTAAAAGGAAAATAATTTCCTCGATAATAAAAATCCAGCAAAAGCACAAAGATCTTATGATTTTGTGCTTTTTTTGTAAACGAAAAATAAACAAATAAAATACAACAAAATGAAACCACAAATACGAATCCTTGTTTACTCAATTCTATTCTTTTTATACCTTACTTCTACAACCTTTTTTCTTTCGGTAGGCGAAAAATTAAAAACCGATCCTTATATAACTTTAGGCTGCGGATTTGCTGTTTTCAATCTCATTTATGCCTTTTTTGGATTAAAGTGGAATGTATTACTAAATATAATCTCGGCTATTGGTATTGCTGCTTTATCTCTATTCTTGGCTTTAAAATTTACCAATCTGCATTTGTTTATAGATTACGATCCGTATCAGGTTAAAACCGCCATATTTGCGAATGCTGTTTTCTCAATTATTTTTTGGGAAATTGTGTATCAGATAAAAATTAGAAAATCATAAATTAAATTCAAAACTACCCAAATCTAAAACCAAAAACAATGAAAATTACGATTTCCCTGTCGGCATTATTCCTGTTATTTACTGCCAATGTTTTCAGCCAGACCTTAGCCGATTTAAAATTAAAAGCAAAAGAAATTCCAAAAGGTTATACAGCAAACGACGGTCAAATTTGTGTTACGCCTCAGGCCTGCAATTTTTATACAGATATCGAAACCTACAGTAATATTGTGGGAGTCGTAAAAAGCAAGCAGATTCAAAGTTTTAAAAACAGAGCCGACAGCGGTTCTATTATGTATTTTGAATTTGAACACGTTTTTAAAGGCGACAGATTTCTGCAGGGATTATTATGGGGAAAAGCCGGCCAGCCAACCAATGAACGTCCGGAAGAATATTTGGCAAAAGGAAAATTTCTAATTATTTGGAGTTTTCGCCCAGACAGCCCAGTTAAAGAAAAATCAGAAACAAAAATTGAGGCTATTTTGCAATAAACAATACATTTTCTATCTACTGTGAAACCTCCGGAGGAGTGCAATATTTATAGCACAATTCATGTCCATACACAAAAAGCTCCAGAGGAGCGGCACATTTTAAACAATATATATCGCTCCGCTGGAGCTTGAAATCTGCGTGTACATCATTGTTATAAATATTATGCTTCTCCGAAGCATTTTTTATTGAACAATCTAATTTCAACAAAGACACATTGCGGCGGCTAATTTTCATTTCCTGTAACTTTCTTGTAAACCTTTTTTTATATTTTAGCGATTCGAAATACACCTAAATCGCAATTCAAAAACATGAAATTCAAAATTTTACTTTTATCTGCCTTTATTTTTATCTCTTGCAAAAAAGAATCAACAACCGAAAAAACACCAGCTGCTTTAAAAGACACAGTTGTAACAGTAGAAGAAAATGAAATTATAAACGACGACTTCGATACAATTGTAATTTCTGCAAAACATAAAACAAACAAAATTCTATGCGATTTAGACGGAGACGGAAAAAATGAAACTGTAGAAATTGTTCGAAGTACAAATAACGATAAAAGCGGTCTGCGAATAATTTTCGGGAACGGAAACCGCACAGATTATTTCGGAATGGGAAATAATATTCTGGATCAGGGTTTTGACGAAATTGACTGGGCCGGAGTATTCGAAAAAGCATCAAAAGGAAACATTGTATGGAACAATGTAAATGAAGACGGCGAAATTATAAGCGATGAAGAAATAAAAGAAGGAGACAAAATAAAACTGCCAAACGACGGAATCTTTATTCACGCCGATGAAAGCTGCGGAGGCGGGATTATTTACCTAAATAATGGTAAATACGATTGGGTTCAGCAGGAATAAAGCTGTAAAATAACTTCCTAAATAATTTTGAATATGAAAAGTACATTAGAAATTGCTAGTCGTTTTAAAGAAATTATCCTAAACGGAACTTGGGTTGCAAATACAAATTACAAACTCCAGCTCGAAAATCTGGATTGGAAAATCGCAGTAAAACCTGTTCAAAACTTAAATACAATTGCAGTTCTTGCACAGCATATTCATTATTACATTAAAGGACTTAATCAGGTTTTTAAAGGCGGAACACTCGATATAAAAGACAAATTCAGTTTTGACTTTCCTTCTATTCAATCACAGGAAGAATGGAACAACTTTTTAGAGAAGTTTTGGAACGACAGTCAAGAATTTGCTTCTTTTGTTGAACAAATGCCAGATGAAAAACTCAATGAACCATTCGTTGATGAAAAATACGGTACTTATAGAAGAAATATTGACTGTATGATCGAACACAGTTATTATCATTTAGGGCAGATTGTATTGATAAAAAAGCTACTTACTCAATTAAACCCAAATTAATTTTTTAAACGCCAAAATAAAATTTATGAAAAATATTTTCATCGTATTACTTTCTGTAATTCTCTTTTCAAGCTGTAAAGAAGATAAAAAAGAAGAAATTAAACCCACAGCAAAAACCGAATCAGAAGCAATTGAAGACAAAGATTTTGTTTTAACGGTAGAAAAAATTGATTCTACACAATTTCCAAGTTCAATAAAATATGAAGGCTTTATTAAAAATGCCGTTCGATGGAAAGATAAATTAGGAGATAATATTGTGATTACAACCGAAACAGGCTATCATATAAACAAAAAATTTGAACACGAAACCGATGGCTCTGATGCCGAATTGTTTGCGTATCATTTTATAGTTTCGGGAAATGAAGCAAAACAAACCTGGAAAGTTTACGACTATATTTCAGATTGTCCTGTAGATATAGTAGCCTCGTTTGTAAAAAACACATTTCAGGTTACAGATTTTAACAAAAACGGAATTGCCGAAACATGGCTGATGTACAAAACTGTCTGCCACGGCGATGTGAGTCCGTGCGACATGAAGGTTATCATGTACGAAGGAAATCAAAAATATGCTATGCGAGGCGAAAGCAAAGTTGCTGTTGGACTTCTTGACAATGGCAAAGAACAATATATAGGCGGTGAATATAAACTGGATGAAAACTTCAAAAAAGGCCCCAAAGTTTTTAAAGAGTTTGCTCAAAAATTATGGAGCGATAATTTAATTGAAACCTGGGAAGATTAAAAATGGAAAAGAAATATCTAAAATACTTTAAAGATTTCATCGAAGGAAAAGATGTCGCAGCCTGGAAAGTCTTTTGGAAAGAAAATTCTAAAGAACTCGAAAAAGAATTATCAAGAACAGAATTTTTAAAATTAAAATTTGAGAAAATTAGTTTTGGTGAAGAAATTTTAAAAAGAGAAAATATTTCTTTTAACTGGACTCCAAAAGGAAAGCAACAAAAAGTCTGGGCAGATCTGCATGATAGCGTTTGCGATGAAAATGGAAAACCTTTATTGTCATTTAGAAGAAAAATGTTTTCGGGAGCTTTTGGAGCCTATCTAGACAATAACCAAGCACAAAGCATTAATTTAATAAAAAAGCATATAAATGGTATTTTAAAACAGAAAGATGCTATCGAAAAATCGAATTCATTAAATGATGCTGAATTTGATGCAGAAGCTTTATTAGAAGAAGGTTATAGCAAATTTGCTTTAATTGTACTGAAAGAAATAAGCGAAATAAATACGGATGATGATTTATTGACTGCTGCCATAAATTATGCGAAATTATGTGTTATAAAAAATACACATCTATTTTAATCCCGATAGAGCTGATATTATCGAAGATATAAATGCAAAAGCGGGGCTAATCGTTCTTGTAAAAACCTCTTTATGCTCTTCAAAATATTTAAAAAAGGCATAGTTGTTGAAAGTTAAAAAAGATATATTTACACCTTCAATTAAAGAATGCCATGCAAAAAATTACCCTTTTATTTTCTATACTATTTTTAGCTCTTTCGTCATGCGGAGTTAAAACAACACAATCTATGCTGAGTGACGGAAATTACGACGGCGCCATCGACAGAGCGGTCGAAGCACTCCGAACCAAAAAAGATTCTAAAGGAAAACAAGATTATGTTTATCTGCTGGAAGAAGCATTTGCAAAAGCCAAAGACAGAGATTTACGCAATCTTGAAATGATCACAAAAGAAGCAAATCCTGCAAATGCAGAACGTATTTACAATACATATTTACAACTTAATAATCGTCAGGAAAAAATTCGCCCTTTACTGCCTCTGCCTTTATTGAAACAAGGAAAAAACGCTTATTTCCCATTTGATAATTATTCAGATCAAATTGTAAGCAGTAGAAATGCACTTTCAAAATATTTATATGAAAATGCTTCGGCTCTTTTAAAATCTAACAACAAACTCGATTTTAGAAAAGCCTATGATGATTTTGCGTATTTGGAAAGCATCAACCCAAATTACAAAAACACTAAAAAACTGATGGACGACGCCCAGTTTAAAGGAACTGATTTTGTAGATGTTTACGCGAAAAATGAAACCGAAATGGTGATTCCGAAATTACTTCAGGAAGACTTACTGGATTTTAAAACTTACGGATTAAACGATAAATGGACGGTCTATCATAATGCCAGACAAAAAAATATAGTGTACGACTACAGCCTGATTATCAACTTTAGACAAATTCTAATTTCGCCGGAACAAATAAAAGAAAAGGAATTCATTAAAGAAAGACAAATAAAAGATGGTGTAAAAACACTTGTAGACAGTCGCGGAAGACCTGTAAAAGACAGTTTAGGCAAAGAAATAAAAGTTGATAATTACAGAACACTTCGTGCTAATATTTACGAATTCAGACAATTTAAATCCTGTCAGATTACAGCAAAAGTTGATTACATTGATATAAAAACAAATCAGTTAATCCAGACTTTCCCGGTAAGCAGTGAATTTGTTTTTGAAAATATTTATTCGACTTACAAAGGCGATAAAAATGCATGCGAAGACAATTATATCTCTTATTTTAATAAACGCGCCGTTCCGTTCCCTAATAATGAACAAATGGTTTATGATACGGGAGAAGACCTGAAAGCGAGACTTAAAGATATTATTGTCAAAAATAAATTTAGAAGCTAAATTAAAACTAGGAAAAGGTGCATTTTATGCGCCTTTTTTGTTTCTATAAAAAATCCTCAATTAAAAAAATCATAAAAAAGAATTGCGCAACCAAAAAGTTGCTTATATTTGCAACTGATTAGTTGCGTAATTTATATTTAAAATGAAACGAGATATATTTCAGGCTATTGCCGATCCAACCCGAAGAGCGATTTTAGTTTTAATATCTGCCAATGCATTAACACCAAATGCTATTGCAGAACAATTTAATACTACACGTCAGGCAGTTTCAAAACATATCAAAATTTTAAATGAATGTGAATTATTAGATGAAAAAAAAGTGGGCAGAGAAATTTATTATCAGCTCAAAATCGAAAAAATGAAAGAAGTTGACCAATGGCTCGAACAATTCAAAAAAATCTGGGAAAGCCGTTTCAGCCAGCTGGATCAAGTATTAATGAATCTAAAATCTAAAGAAAATGAAATCTAACCTGTTAATGAATTTTACTGTAGACAAAGAAAATAAGACTGTAAACATCAAACGTGAATTCGACGCATCGTTATCAAATGTTTGGTCAGCCTGGACAGAACCTGAAATTTTAGACCAATGGTGGGCGCCGGCTCCGTATAAATCTAAAACCACAAGTATGGAATTTAAAGAAGGCGGAAAAAGATTGTATGCCATGGTTGGTCCTGAAGGCGAAGAACGCTGGAGTTGTTTTGAATATACTTCGATTTCTCCAAAAACAAATTTTAAACATTCTTCTACTTTTTGTGATGCCGAAGGGAAACCAAATTCTGCTTTTGCAAGTTCATACTGGGATTTAACCTTTTCAGAACAAGGCGACTTGACAGTTGTAGACATTGCCATAACACGAGACAGCTTTGAAGAAATGGAAAAATTAATCGAAATGGGTTTCAAAGATGGAATCACAGCGACAATGCAAATTTTGGATAAAATCTTTGAAGCAAGAAAATAACAGTTTAATAAAGTAATAATGAATTTAAAATCGAGAGAATTATGAAATCAAATCTTTTAATGAATTTTACTGTAGATAAAGAAAATAGTACTGTAAATGTAAAACGTGAATTTGATGCTTCATTAGCAAACGTTTGGTCGGCATGGACAGAACCAGAAATTTTAGATCAATGGTGGGCACCGGCTCCGTGGAAATCCAAAACAAAAAGGATGGATTTTAAAGAAGGCGGACGCAGACTTTATGCCATGATTGGGCCAGAAGGCGAACAACACTGGGCAATTGCCGATTTTACTTCTATCAGCCCGAAGACTAATTTTAAATATCTGGATGCATTCAGTGACAGTGAAGGAAATTTAAATACCGAATTTCCGCGTTCAGACTGGAATGTAAATTTTTCTGAACAAGGCGGTTCTACCTTCGTTGATGTTGTAATAAAACACGAAAAACTATCTGATTTGGAAATGATTATTCAAATGGGCTTCAAAGAAGGTTTCACCATTGCAATGGAAGGATTAGACAAAATTTTTGCAGAAAAAGCAAAATAAATAAGTTTGAATGCTATAAAAGACGAAAGCTGCAAAAAATAAATTGTAACTTTCGTCTTTCTTTTTACAAATCATTTTTACTTCAATCAATGAACAAATTTTTAATCACACTTTTAATTTTATCCTCCCCTTTCCTTTTCAGCCAAAACAACAAATCTAAAACTACAGAAACAGCTAAACCTTTTGTATTAGGCGTTATCGACGAAATACAGTCAAAAGAATTAGGCGAAAACAGAATCCTGAACATTTATCTTCCAGAAGGCTACAACCCAAAAGATGCAGAAAAATATCCCGTAATTTATTTATTAGACGGTTCTGCCAATGAAGATTTTATTCACATCTCAGGTTTAGTTCAGTTTAATAGTTTTGAATGGATTAATCAGGTTCCAAAATCAATTGTGGTAGGTATTGCAACGGTGGACAGAAAAAGAGATTTTACTTTTGCAACAACTCTTGAAAAAGATAAAAAACGTTTTCCAACAACCGGACATTCTGATAAATTTATTGCTTTTATCGAAAAAGAATTACAGCCTTTTATTGATAAAAAATACAAAACAACTGAATCAAAAATGATTATAGGACAGTCGCTTGGCGGATTATTAAGTTCTGAAATACTGCTTAAAAAACCATCGCTTTTTAACAAATATGTTATTGTAAGCCCAAGTATATGGTGGGATAATGGTTCTATACTGAATATAGATTCACAAATTCTTCAGGAAAATTTTAAACAGCCTACAGAGATTTATATTGCAGTGGGCAAAGAAGGATTAACTCCAACCGAAATCCCAAGAGTTATGGAAGTTGATGCCAATTTATTAGCCGAGAAAATACAGGCTTCTAAAAGCAAAAACATTAAGGTCTTTTTTGATTATTTTCCTAATGAAAACCATGGAACAATCCTGCATTTGGCCGTTTTTAATTCTTTTAAATTCTTTTATCCTCAAACAAAAGAATAAAGGGGATTTTAGAAATATTCCAAAAAATTGTAATTTTATAATCTATTGATTCATAATTCCTTATCATGACACCAAATAAACAAACTGTAAACGAATATATGGCTGCTTTTATGGTAAGCGATCACGCAAGAATCCTTGCTTGCCTTACTGATGATGTTGTTTGGGAAATGCCCGGAATTTATCAGCATGTGGGCAAAGAAGCTTTTGACAAAGAGATTGAAAATGACAATTTTGTTGGAAGTCCAACAATTCAGATTATTAAATTAATTGAAGAAAATAACATTGTAATTGCCGAAGGTGCAGTTCAGGGAAACATGAAAAACGGCGGCAAACTGGATGCCGTTTTTTGTGATGTTTTTGAAATGGAAAACGGAAAAATCAAAAAGCTTACCTCCTATTTAATGTCAAAAAATGCCAATTTAAAATTTGAGTAATCTGGTATTTAAATCTTAAAAAATATTTTTTATATCTTTGCATCACTAAATAAACCGCACAAACTCTATGTGAATAAAAATTTCTTTCGGACAATTTTAAGGTAAGCTGAAAATCGGCTTACATATTTGTTTATCTCCTAAAGAAAGAAATCATGGTTATTTTACAGAATATCTCATACCTTCATTCAAACAAAGATTTGTTGTTTGATAAAATTACCTTTACAGTTAATCCTCACGAAAAAATTGCTTTAATTGGCAATAACGGCGTTGGTAAATCAACTTTATTAAAAATTATTGCAGGCGAATTACAACCTGCCGACGGAATATTAAAAACCAATTCTAAACCTTATTATCTGCCGCAGATATTCGGACAATTTAATCATCTTACAATTGCTCAGGCATTGCAGGTTGAAGACAAACTGAATGCGCTTCAGGAAATTCTTAACGGAACTGTTTCCGAAGAAAACCTCAACACTTTAAACGATGACTGGACAATTGAAGATCGCTGCAATGAAGCATTAAAATATTGGCAATTGCAGGATTTAAATTTGAATCAGAAATTGGAAACACTGAGCGGCGGGCAAAAAACAAAAGTTTTTCTGGCCGGAATTTCAATTCACGAACCTGAACTTGTTTTGCTTGATGAACCGAGTAACCATTTGGATATTTCGGGCAGAGAATTATTGTACAATTTTATAAAAAGCACTTCTTCAACTTTAATTGTTGTGAGCCACGATCGAAAACTGCTTAATTTACTGAATCCGGTTTGTGAATTATCCAAACACGGAATTACAGTTTATGGTGGTAATTATGATTTTTATGCCGAACAAAAAGGAATAGAAAACAATGCTTTAAGTCAGGATATCCAGAGCAAAGAAAAGGCTTTGCGCAAAGCGAAAGAAAAAGAACGCGAAACTCTTGAACGTCAGAACAAACTGGATTCACGCGGTGAAAAGAAACAAAAGAAAGCCGGGGTTTCCAGAATTATGATGAATACTTTACGCAATAATGCCGAAAACAGCACGGCAAAAACGAAAGGTGTTCATGCTGAAAAAATTGGCGGAATCTCAAAAGATTTACAAGAATTGCGATCGTCTTTACCGGATATTGATCAAATGAAATTTGGTTTTGACAAAACGAATTTACATAAAGGAAAAACACTTTTTACAGCAGTTGAAATTAATCACAGTTACGAAAATCAGTCTCTATGGAAAAACCCGCTAAGCTTTCAAATTCTGAGTGGTCAGCGTTTAGCACTAAAAGGTTTAAACGGTTCTGGAAAAACGACACTAATTAAAATTATCATGGGCGAATTGAAGCCCAAAACTGGAACTTTTCAAAAAGCTGATTCGAAGATTATTTATATCGATCAGGATTATTCGCTTATAGAAAACGAAATTACGGTTTATGAGCAGGCTCAGAAATTTAATTCATCAGGTTTACAGGAACATGATATCAAAATGAAACTCAACAAGTTTTTGTTTTCGCAAAATGACTGGAATAAACCTTGTGCTGCTTTAAGCGGAGGAGAAAAAATGCGTTTAATGCTTTGCTGTTTAACAATTAATAATCAAGCTCCTGATATTATCATTCTAGACGAACCTACAAATAATCTTGATATTCAAAATATCGAAATCCTTAACACTGCAATTAATGAATATACAGGAACTTTAATTGTGGTTTCGCATGATGTTCATTTTTTGGAAGAGATAAAAATTGAAGATTTTATTGAACTGAATTAAAAGTGCTGCTTGCCATTTCGAGAAGCTTTGTCAAAGTTTAGAACTTTGACAAAGTTTTTTTATAATGCTTCGAATCTAAAATCTGAATTCTAAAATCTAAAATTAATTTATCCCAGCCATCCTTCGCGATCCAGACTTCGATATTGAATTGCTTCAGCGATATGCTGCGAAATTATATTTTCTGAATTGTCTAGATCGGCAATTGTGCGTGCTACTTTCAGAATTCTATCGTAAGCTCGGGCAGAAAGATTTAAACGTTCCATTGCGTTTTTAAGCAGTTCTTTTGACTGCTCGTCTAAGGCACAAAACTCACGGATTAGTTTACTGCTCATTTGTGCATTGTAGTGGATATTTTCTACATCGGCAAAACGTTTAGTTTGAATTTCGCGTGCTGCAGTTACGCGCTTACGAATTTCTACACTGCTTTCGGCTTTTCGGTCGTCTGCTAATTTATCAAACGGAACAGGTGTAACTTCAATATGAATGTCAATTCGGTCTAAAAGCGGACCGGAAATTTTACTCATATAACGCTGCATTTCGTGCGGAGAAGAAGTATTTGGCATACTTGGATCATTAAAAAATCCACTCGGACTCGGATTCATGCTTGCCACCAGCATAAACGATGACGGATACGTCACCGTAAATTTAGCTCTCGAAATAGTTACTTCACGGTCTTCTAACGGCTGTCGCATTACTTCTAAAACATCTCGTTTAAATTCCGGAAGTTCATCCAAAAACAAAACACCGTTATGTGCCATCGAAATTTCTCCTGGCTGCGGATAACTTCCTCCTCCAACCAATGCGACATTTGAAATTGTATGATGCGGACTTCTAAATGGTCTTTGATTCATCAACCCAACTTCTTTTAGTTTTCCGGCTACACTATGAATTTTAGTGGTTTCAAGCGCTTCACGTAATGTCATAGGCGGTAAAATACTCGGAACTCGTTTTGCGAGCATTGTTTTACCTGCACCAGGAGGACCAATTAAAATAATATTATGTCCTCCAGCAGCAGCGATTTCCATACAGCGTTTTATACTTTCTTGCCCGCGAACGTCAGAGAAATCAAACTCAGGAAAATCCAGAGTTTTGTAAAATTCAGCTCTGGTATCAATTATCGTTGGCTGGAGAGTTCCTTTTCCAGCAAAAAAATCAATTATTTCCTGTAAATTAGAAACTCCGTAAACATCTAAATCAGATACAATTGCTGCTTCTTTCACATTTTGAATCGGTAGGAAAAAACCTTTATAACCTTCCTCTTTTGCTTTTATAGCGATAGGTAATGCACCGCGAATAGGCTGTAAACTTCCGTCAAGAGAAAGTTCGCCCATAATAATATACTGTTCAATTTCGGGCGCTTTTATCTGGTCTGAACCCACTAAAATTCCCATCGCCAGCGGTAAATCATACGCAGAACCTTCTTTTCGAAGATCAGCAGGCGCCATATTTATAGTGATTTTTTTTCCCGGAAAACTTAATCCGTTATTTTTTAAAGCTGCTGCAATTCTATAACTGCTTTCTTTTATGGCATTATCCGGAAGTCCAACTAAATGATAACCAATTCCTTTATCCATATGCACTTCAATTGTAATGGTTGTGGCCTCAACTCCAAAAACGGCACTTCCGTAAACTTTTACTAACATAAAAACTCATCTATTATTAAAGAGTAAAAGTATTACAATTAGAAATAAATCTAATTATATTTGTAAATATTTTATTACTTTTTATTTTTACAAAAATAGATTTTTAACTTAGAGAATATATTTAAATTTACTTTTCTTTTAAAATCAGTGACAATGGATGAAATAGAAAAAATAAAAAATGTACTGGCAAAAAATGCGACAGAATTTATAGCTGGCGGGTTCAAGCCAACTAATTCAATTACTGAAAGCTGGATTGGAAAAGTTTATTTATATAATGAAAACGAACAAATTCCATTAGATCAAAAAGGGAACTTAATGCTTCCTTTATTTCAATTATATTTCGATCAGTTTCCTTTTGTACCCAACATTTTAAAAGAAACAAAAATTATTACCGTTTTTATATCTCAGGATTTCCCAATGGATTTAACGCCTAACGGAAATAATTGGGTTTTGCGCGAATACAAAAACACAGATAAAATTGTTATAAAGGATTTACAAAATGATGTATCGTTTATAAAAGCTTTTCCTTTATCTAATAAATTAATTGAAGAAGATTATCCGGTTTGGGAAGATGCTTCCGGAATTTCAGATGAAATCACAGACAAAATACTGGAACTGGAAGACTCTGGCGCTATTGACTCTTATTATGATTTTTTTGAAAACAGGAATGGTCATAAAATTGGAGGATATGCAAGCTATCGTCAGTCAGGAATTGATTTTGGCGAAGATTATGAATTTGTATTTCAAATTTCTTCTGATGAAAAAGCAAACTTAAATATCATTGACAGCGGTAACTTCTATTTTGCTAAAAATAGAAAAACTGGTGAATGGATGTATTATATTGATTTTTACTGATTATGATTTATTCTTAACTTCCTCCACTATCTCACTCAAATCCAAACAATTTTGATGTGACCAAAGTTTACTTTCAATTTCATTATTCAAAATACAATGGTGGCATTCGATAATTTCATGTGAATATCCTTTTCCTAAAGCAGGCAGCGTAAAAGCCGCTTCTTTTTTCTCATTTATAAATAAAGAATAACCATCAGCAATAAACCACGGAGCATTTAATTCTATTCTTCCTTTTGTTCCAGAAATAACCGCTTTCATATCAGATTCTGAAACAATAGAAGCATGCAAAACCGATTGTGCCGATTCGTATTGTAATATCATAGAAGTCTGCAGATCAATATCATTTTTATGTTTAACTGCTTTTGCTGCGATCTCTTTTGGTTTTCCTAATAGTATATAAGACAGAAATAAAGGATAAACACCAATATCAAATAATGCGCCGCCGCCTAATTGTTTGTCAAAAAGCCTTTTGTTTTCTGTTTCACTTCCGTGAAAAGCAAAATCAGCTTTTATATAGTTTACGTTTCCAATAATTCCGTTATTAATTTTCTGCAAAACATCCTGAACCGAAGGAATAAATCTCGTCCAAAAAGCTTCCATAAAAAACTTATTGTATTTTCTCGAAGCTTCGATCATTCTTTGCGCATCTTGAAAAGATAACGACATTGGTTTTTCGCAAAGCACATGTTTTCCTTTCTCTAAGGCTTTTATTGTCAATTCGGCGTGCGAATTATGAGGAGTTGCCATGTAAACGATTTCAATTTCTGAATCTTCAAAAAGCAAATCATACGAATTATACATTCTTGATGCATTAAACTTTTCTCCAAACAGTTCAGCTTTAGAAAAATCTCTGGAAGCAACAGCCGTCAACTCAGCATTTTCGATCAACAACAAATCTGATGCAAACTGATGTGCAATATTTCCAAGCCCCACAATTCCCCATTTAATTTTTCTGTTTTCCATTCTTAAATTATAATCATCAAAATTGTTAAAAAGTTTAAAAAAAACTTCTTCGTTACAAAAATCAAGACGCTATTAAACAACAAATATCCATTATCCTACAAAAAATAGCAACCAATTACCCTAAAAATTATCAAAAATGACAGTAAGTGAAAAAAAAATGCTGCCAAAATGTAAATTTTAAGTTTGTTTTAAGAAATTCACGCAAAATCATAGGGGTTAAATTTTAAATTTAACAAAAATTAAACAACAACCCCTATTTTTTTATGGGGTATTAAATGATTTTATACTTTTATCAAAAATTTTAAAACTAAATAACTATGCGAAAAATTATTTTAAGTGTGATTCTTATCACTATTTTGGTACTAACCTTTATATCAAATTTCATCATTGCCGATAACCCAATTCCGGCTGAAGCTGTAAAATTTGATACAGGAGATACAGCTTGGATGATCGTTGCAACTGCTTTTGTTTTGTTAATGACGCCAGGATTAGGATTTTTCTACGGAGGAATGGTAGGTAAGAAAAACGTAATTAGTACTATGCTTCAAAGTTTTATGGCAATGGTAATTGTTACTATCTTATGGACTGTTGTTGCTTTTGGACTTGCTTTTGGACCTACTATTGGAGGAATTATAGGAAATCCAACTTATAATTTATTCTTTGAAGGAGTTGGAACTAACACTGCATGGAGCCTTGCACCAACTATTCCTTTTATATTATTCGCATTATTTCAGGCAAAATTCGCTATCATTACTCCTGCTTTAATTACAGGTGCTTTTGCAGAACGTGTACGTTTCTGGGCTTATTTGTTATTCATGGTTTTATTTATCTTATTCATATACACACCACTTGCTCACATGACCTGGCATCCTGATGGAATTTTCTTTAAAATGGGAGTATTAGACTTTGCCGGAGGTACAGTAGTACACATGAGTGCTGGATGGGCTGCATTGGCTGGAGCTATTTTCTTAGGAAAAAGAAAAATTCAAAAAGTTAACCCTGCAAGAATTACTTATGTATTATTAGGAACAGGTTTACTTTGGTTTGGATGGTTTGGTTTCAACGCCGGATCTGCATTAGGAGCAAATGGTCTTGCTGCTCAGGCTTTAGGAACAACTACAGTTGCTGCTGCTGCTGCTGCAATGGCTTGGGTTTTCCTTGATAAAATTTTAGGACACAAACTTTCTGCTCTTGGAGCTTGTATTGGTGCAGTTGTAGGTCTTGTTGCTATTACGCCTGCTGCTGGTTTCGTAAGCATTTCTCACGCAATCTTCATTGGTTTATTCTCTGCAATTGTGAGTAACCTAGTAGTTAGTAAATTCCCTAAAGGAAAAATCGACGATGCTCTTGATGTATTTGCTTGTCACGGTGTTGGTGGTATGGTAGGTATGTTATTAACTGGAGTTTTTGCTTCAAAAGCTATTAACCCTGCTGTTGGTGACAATCAAGGTTTAATCTTCGGAACTCCTACTTTATTCATCAACCAGTTAACTGCTTTAGTTGCTGTTTCAATCTTCGCTTTTGTTGGTTCTTATATTTTATTCTTTGTAGTAAATAAAATTACTCCTCTAAGAGTTACTGAAGAAAAAGAAGAGTTAGGATTAGATATTTCTCAACACGGAGAGTTCTTATAAGAATTAATTTTCCCCTTTTTCCCTTAAATAAAAAAGCACTCTAAGCTATAAATTTAGAGTGCTTTTTGCTTTGAATTAAATCCCTTTTATTTTTTAGATTTTTAACTATAATCTTAATTCTTAATTCTTAATTCTTAATTCTTAATTCTTAATTCTTAATTCTTAATTCTTAATTCTTAATTCTTAATTCTTAATTCTTAATTCTTAATTCTTAATTCTTAAATGATTATTTAAAGTTAGAAATTCCTTCTTTCAGCCAATGTAAATATTCATCTGCGCTTACATAACTTATTGTTGGCTTAGAAGCATTTAAATTGTTTCCTTCTAAATCTGTAATCACATATAAAGGCTGTGTATTTGTTTTATATTTAGAAATCATGAAATCAGTCCATTTATCTCCAACTGTAATGATTTTATCTCCGGATTTAGTAACAAATTGTTCTTCTTTTGGCAATTCACGTTTATCATCTACATAAAGCGAAATCAAAACCACATCATTTTTTAGAATTGGAAGAATTGTTGGTTCTGACCAAACATTGTTTTCCATTTTTCTACAGTTTACACAAGCATAACCTGTAAAATCGAGCATAATTGGCTTTTTAATTTCTTTTGCATAAGCTAATCCATCTTCATAATCATGAAAAACCATAATACCATGCGGACCTAATTCTGCACCTTCAGGAAGTCCTTTTATTGATTCTGAAGAAACAGCTCCGTTACCAGAACCTCCTACTCCAAAAGGACTTTCGCTATATTGCGGCGGCGGTGGAAATGCGCTGATTAATTTTAACGGTGCTCCCCAAAGTCCAGGAATTAAATACATTGTAAACACTAAAGTAAGTAATCCTAAATACAATCTTCCAACCGAAATATGGTGCGTTGGACTATCATGAGGCAAAGTTATTTTTCCGAATAAATATAAAGTCAAAGCTCCAAAAATTGCAATCCATATTGCGATGAAAACTTCTCTTTCTAAGAAATGCAATTGAAGAACTAAATCAGCATTTGATAAAAATTTAAATGCTAAAGCTAATTCTAAAAACCCTAAAACTACCTTTACGGTGTTTAACCATCCGCCAGATTTTGGCAGTGAATTTAACCAGCCCGGGAACATAGCAAATAACATAAATGGAAGCGCTAATGCGGATGAAAAACCAAGCATTCCAACTACGGGAGCAATTCCTCCGTTTGAAGCTGCTTCAACCAATAAAGTCCCCACAATTGGTCCTGTACAAGAGAATGATACAATTGCCAAAGCCAAAGCCATGAATAATATCCCGATCAACCCGCCTTTATCTGCCTGTTGATCTGCTTTATTTGCCCAAGAATTTGGAAGCATAATTTCGAAAGCACCCAAAAATGAAGTAGCAAAAATGATTAAGATTACAAAGAAAATCAGGTTAAACCAAACATCTGTAGACAATGCATTCAAGGCATCGGCACCAAATATTTTAGTTACTATAAGTCCTAAAATTACATAAATTGCAATAATAGAAAGTCCGTAAATAATAGCATTTCTAATTCCTTTTGCACGACTTTTACTTTGTTTTGTAAAGAAACTAACCGTCATAGGAATCATTGGGAAAACGCAAGGTGTTAACAAAGCAGCAAATCCAGATAAAAATGCAATAAAAAAGATTGACCATAAACTTCTTGCTGGTGCTGGAGCCGGAATGTCTCCTTTCGCTTCATTTTCAGCTTTTACAGTGTGGTCTTCAGTTGCAGCTGTTTCTTTTTTAATAGTATCAACTGCTAAACCAGCCGTTTTTGTTTCGTCTAATTTTGCTTCTGACACAACAGGAAGGGCTTCATCTATTTTAAAAGTTGAAGGAACAGCAATCGAGAATTTCTTGCTTGAATTGATACAAACTTCTTTACAAACCTGAAAATCAAAATCTACATCTACCGTTTTTAAATTCGGATTAATGATTTTTATTTCTTGTTCAATATGTGCTTTTCCTTCAAAAAAAGTTTCATCTACTCCAAAAACGTCATTATAAGCCGTTCTCGTTTTCCCTTCTTTTGCTTTTCCAACTAATTCGTAGTTTCCTTTTTGGTTTTTAAAAGAAATTTCAAGTGCAAGAGGTCCGCCGTCTGGTGTAAACTGCGAATACATGTGCCAGTCTTTTTCGATTGTTCCATCAAAAATTAAGACGGCATTGTTTCCTTTTTTCTCAATTTTAGAAGTCCATTTTACAGGCTCTAAAATTTGAGCATTTCCTGCCAAAGTAAAAAAGAACAGCAGTAAAAAGGCGGTTATTTTATTCCAGATACTTCTTGAAAGTATCGCTCGATGATTTTGATTAAAGTTCATTATTGCAATTCTATTTTAAGTATTTTATTTGTGGTATTTTTTATTTTAAAACGTTCGTCCTGTCTAATTCCAACAATCCAGACTATTTGATCATCAGAAGACAAAATCCATGTTTTTTCTTTTTCGATCAGGGACATTTTTTCGTCTTTAAAAAGTTTGCTTACTTTTTTAGACTTACCATTCATTCCAAATGGCTGGAAAACATCGCCTTCATTCCATTTACGTAATTTCAAAGGAAACTGGATTTTTTCAGCGTCGACAAATATAGTTCTATTTGAACCGAATGTTGTGTGACCTACGTTACAAAGTGTCATTTTTAAGGGAAAATTAACTTCTGTATCGTTTTCATAAATTTCGAATTCTTCTTTTTCTGATGTTTCTGAAATTGGAGTCAAAATCAAAATTTCGCGATTTTTAAGCAGTCTGAATTCATCTGAAAAAACTTGTTTTCCAGATTGTCCTTCAACCAAATCATAAATATCTTTCCATGCCGAAAATCCAAATTCATTCAGCCATTGATACAAATATGATTTATAATTTGGAAGTTTTTTTAGCTGGTTTAAATCGAAATGAATGTCGTCTCCGGCTTCTTTCGCAACTTGCTGATAAATCACAATCGAAGCATCTTCTACCATTTCTTTTGATTCCTGCAGAAAAGATTGTGTTTTTTGAAAAGCATCCAAAAAATTAGGATTGATTTGTTTTAAAACCGGAACTAAATCATGACGAATTTTATTTCGAACATATTTAATCGAAGCATTACTACTGTCTTCACGCCATTCGATATTATTATCCTGAGCGTATTTTAAAATTTCTTCTCTTGAAAATGGAAGTAATGGACGAATAATTTTATCGTTTTGTTCCGGAATTCCGGTTAAGCCGTCTAATCCGGTTCCACGGGTTAAATTGATGATAAAAGTTTCCAGATTATCATCGGCATGATGGGCTGTTAAGAGATAATCGAAGTGTTTTTCTTCTAAAAGCTCATAAAACCAACTGTATCGAAGCTCTCTTGCCGCAACTTGTATCGAAAGCTTGTAATCTTCTGCAAACGCCTGAGTATCAAATTGAGTAGTAAAAATTTTGATGTTATTTTTATCACAATAGTTTTGAATAAATTCCTGATCGCCAAAACTTTCCAATCCCCTAAGCTGAAAATTACAATGTAAAACAGCAATCTCATAGTTTAACTGCTTAAACAAATGCAGTAAAACCATACTGTCTAATCCTCCGCTTACAGCCAGAAAAAGCTTTTTCTGTTTTAAGAAAGGAAATCTGGATACGATATGATTTTGAAATTTTGAAAGCATTCGATAAAAGTAAAAAATTAAATTCGATCTATTTTTAAATGAAATGTTAAGCGGATTTTTTCTGCCGCGAATTGCACAAATTTCCACAAATTTTTCCCTTTAAAAAATATAGGCACTAAAATTAGCCACAGATTAAAGGATTAAAATGATTAAAAAATCTGTGTAAATCTTTTTAATCTATGGTAAAAAAGTAATTCGTGCAAATTCGTGCCATTAGCAGCGAAAAAAATTATCGCAAAACTTCGTGCATTGCTCTCGCTTTCAGTAAACATTCTTCGTATTCTTTTTCAGGGACCGACTTAGATGTTATGGCGCTTCCTACTGAAAACGAAACATATTGTTTTTCCTGATTGTATAATATGCTTCTAATTACCACATTAAAATCAAAATCACTTTCTGGCGTAAAATATCCTACAGCACCACTGTAAAGTCCACGTTTAGTTTCTTCCACATTTTCAATAATTTTCATTACCGAAATTTTTGGTGCTCCAGTCATGCTCCCCATTGGAAAAGTAGATTTTAAAACATCTACAGCTGAATATTGTTTATCTAATTTTGAAACAACAGTCGAAATCATTTGATGCACCTGCAGAAATGAATAAATACCGCAGAGTTCTTTTACCTCAACAGAACCTTTTTGAGCTGTATGCGAAAGATCATTCCGTACCAAATCAGTTATCATAATATTCTCTGCACGTTCTTTTTCATCTGAAGCCAGCGTGGCTTTTGACTCTTCATCTTCTACAGGGTCTGCAGCTCTTTTTGAAGTTCCTTTTATGGGCTGGGAAATAATAGTTTCTCCAACTTTTTTTAAATAGCGTTCCGGCGATGCCGAAAGCAGAAAATGTTTATGATTTTTAAAGAAAACCGAAAATGGCGCCTGCGAAATTTCATTTAGTTTTCTGAATTTTTCCTGAGGATCTATAACAGCATTTTCAGCATAAAATTCCATACAGAAATTGGCTTCATACATATCACCAATATGAATATGATGAAGCATTTGGTTTACTTTTTCTACGTATAAATCTTTTGAAATACGCTGTTCAATTTTTAAAGGTGCAGAACTTTCAGCTTTTGTCCCGAAGCTTCGGGATTGACTTTCAACTATCTCATTAAAATCATCTTCAAATTCATCATCACAAAAAAGCAGATATTGTATTTCCAGTTCATTTCCTTTAAGCAGAAATACTTTTTTGGGCTGAAAGAAAAACAAATCCGGAAATTCTAATCCGTCAAAATTGTTGGATCTTAAATCTTCAATATCATTTTTTAAATCATACGACAGATAGCCAAACAACCAGTCCTTAGTGGTTTGCTGGTATTGTTTTAAATCTTCGAATGCATTATGAAAATCAGTTTTAATTGATGTAAAAGCATCAACAGCAAGAATACAGTCAAAACTTGAATATTGCTCAGGATAGCCATTGCCTTCCAGAAAAACAACCTCTCGAAACTGCTGTGACCAGCTTAATAGCTGCTGTTTAAAATCAAAAGGATTTGAAATATGTTTATGAATAGAAACTCTCAAAAATGATATTTTTTAAACTTCAAAATTACAACAAAAAAAATCCTTCGATAAAAAGAATATCTTAAAATTATTGGCACGCTTTTTAGTATATCGTTTTTGAATCGATTCATGAAATATTTTACACAATTAGAAACCTTTAACCAACAAACGTTCATTTTAATCAAATTTTTAACCTTTATGAAAACAATTGTAAAATTAGGATTGACCGGCTTAGCCATCATAGTGCTGCTTTTTTCCTGTAAAAAAGCCGAAAATACATCTGCTGAAAATGCCTATGCGGCAGGAAAATCAACAGCTGATTATGCCTCAGCAGACAGCACAGCAGTTTCATCATCTGCAACAGTCGAAAACAAAGACAGTAAACAAAAATTTATCAGAACTGCAGATCTTAAATTTAAAGTCAAAAATGTTGTAAAATCAACTTATGCAATCGAAAATGCAGTTCAAAAATTTGGAGGTTTTGTAACCTATACGAATCTGCAAAGCAATATTCAGGGCCAGATCAGCACTAAAATCAGTCAGGACAGCACTGTGGAAACAACTAAATTTACAGTAGAAAATAATATCACAATCCGAGTTCCTAATACGCAGCTGGATACAGTGATTAAAACAATTGCGAGACAAATTGACTTTTTGGATTTTAGAGTTATTAAAGCAGATGATGTCTCTTTAAAACTTTTAAGTAATCAGCTTTCGCAAAAACGAAACAGCGAAAGTGCCAGCCGAATAGAAAAAGCAATTGACAATAAAGGCAAAAAAGTAAATGATATTGTTGATGCCGAAAATACATTGGCAAATCAAAAAGAAGCAGGCGACAATGCTTTAGTAAACAATCTTTCTTTAAAAGATCAGATTAATTTCAGCACAATTACTTTACAGCTTTATCAAAACCAAACAATAAAACAGGACGTAACGGCAAGCGAAAAAGACAGCAGCAGCTATAGACCTAATTTAGGAATTCAGATTTTAGATGCCTTAAAAAACGGCCTATATATTATTGAAGCAGTCTTTATATTTTTCCTTAATCTGTGGCCGTTTATATTGATTGGTATTGGAGGTTATTTTGTTTATAGAAAATATTTCAAAAAATAATCAAAACTGTTAAAATACAACATTTTAGTAAGAAAAAAAATCATTATATTTGATATAGCATTAAACTAATCCCAAAATAGAATATTATTGATTGTTAAATTCTCAAAAAAAAGCTGGCTTAAATAAATTTTCAGTTTTGATTGATGAATATAGATTTTGCGTTTTCAACCCACTAATTATATCATTTAACCTATTTTAAATTCTAAGTATTATGAAAATTGCTACTATCATTGTCCGCGTTTTAATCGGCCTTCTTTTGCTGTTTGCTTCAATTTCGTTCTTTTTTAAACTCGCGCCGGAACCAGAAACAACAGGTAATTTTAAGGCATTTAATATGGGATTAGTTGCTTCGACTTATTTATTGCCTTTGGCAAAAACAGTTGAATTGCTTTGTGGTCTTTCATTTGTTACAGGTCGTTTTGTGACTTTGGCAAATATTCTGATTTTACCTATTACAATCAATATTTTGTTTATTAATTATTTCCTTGCGCCAGAAGGTCTGCCAATTGCTGTATTGCTTTTCCTTGGAAATTTATTTTTGATTTACAGATATTGGGATAATTATAAAACTGTATTTACTCCTTGATTCATACAGATAAAAATAAAAAACGCCGATATTTAAAAATATCGGCGTTTTTTATTTAATTCAACTTATCATGTTTTACCCAAACCAAATCAGTTACTTTGTATCCAATTTCCTGAGCTTTGATAAGAAAATCTGCTTTTACACTTTCCGGAATTGTTTTTTCTCTGGAAAGTATCCACATATATTTTAAACTTTCTCCAGCTACAAGTGCATATTTATAATCAGGATCGATTGCTACGACATTGTAACCAGAATAAAAAGGACCAAAAAATGAGACTTTTAGCATACCAATGTTGTCTTTTTTGACAAATTTAGCTTTCCCGACACTTTGTTCCCATTTGTCTTTTTTGACATTATAGCCCTTATTATCGACTTTTATAGTTTTATCTTCGTTTAAAGAATACTCGGCTGTTACATTGTTCAAATCTCTTTCCCATTTATAATCTAATCTGGCAATTTCGTACCATTTTCCGAGATATTTTGCGCTGTCAAAGTTTGTTAGAGCTTTTGCTTTCTCTGGAATTCCTCCTCCGCAAGAATACAATGCGAGACCAATTCCTGCTCCAATCAAAACTGGAACTATATATTTACTTTTCATAATACTATCTTTTTAATTATCATAAAGATAGCACCTGAAATCTATATCTAATTTACAAAATTATTCTTCAGGTTTACATTTTTTGGCTCAAAATTTTTACTCTTATTTTTAAAAATGGTGTAATTAAAAAAACCATCAAATTTCTCTGATGGTTTTTGAAATATGATTTAACGTAAAATTATACGTGTAAAGCTCTATTTTCTGTAGCTGCCAATGCTGCTTCTTTTACCGCTTCGGCAAAAGTTGGGTGTGCGTGGCTCATTCTTGAAATATCTTCAGCAGAAGCTTTAAATTCCATTGCAGTAACCGCTTCAGCAATTAAATCTGCTGTACGAGCACCAATCATGTGAACTCCTAAAACCTCATCTGTTTTTTCGTCAGCAAGGATTTTTACGAATCCGTCTAAGTCGGCACTTGCTCTTGCACGTCCTAATGCTTTGAATGGGAAACTTCCAGATTTGTATTTTACTCCAGCTGCTTTCAATTGCTCTTCAGTTTGTCCAACTGCAGCAACCTCTGGCCAAGTATATACTACTCCAGGAATTAAGTTATAATCGATATGTGGTTTTTGACCTGCTAAAATTTCAGCAACCATTACTCCTTCTTCTTCTGCTTTGTGTGCTAACATCGCGCCGCGAACAACATCACCAATTGCGTAGATATTTGGAACGCTGGTTTGTAAATGATCGTTTACTTCAACTTGTCCTCTGTCTGAAATTTTTACTCCAGCTTTGTCAGCGTTTAATCCGTCTGTGTAAGGACGACGACCAACAGAAACTAATGAATAATCTCCTTCAAGAGTAATAGTTTCTCCTTTTGCATTTTCAGCCTGAACTATAACAGCATCGCCGTTTCTTTCTACTGATTTTACTTTGTGAGAAACATAGAATTTCATTCCTTGTTTTTTCAATACTTTAGTCAATTCTTTAGAAAGAGCTCCGTCCATTCCAGGAATGATTCTGTCCATGAATTCAACTACAGAAACCTGAGCTCCTAAACGAAGATAAACTTGTCCAAGCTCGATTCCGATAACTCCACCACCAATAATAACTAGGTGTTTTGGAACTTCTTTTAAAGCTAAAGCTTCAGTAGAAGTAATAATTCTTTCTTTATCAATTTTGATGAATGGTAAAGAAGATGGTTTTGATCCTGTAGCAATTACAGTATATTTTGCTTCGATAGTTTCTGATGTTCCGTCAACTTTTGCAACAGCAATGTGAGTTGCGTCTACGAATGAACCTAAACCATTAAAAACAGTAATTTTATTTTTTTCCATTAAGTAGTTAATACCACCTACTGTTTGATCTACAACAGCTTGCTTGCGTGCGATCATTTTCTCTAAATTGATTTTTACATCGCCGGAAACTTCAATTCCGTGATCTGCAAAATGAGCAATTTCAGCATAATGATGAGAAGAAGATAATAATGCTTTTGAAGGAATACAACCTACGTTAAGGCAAGTTCCGCCTAATGAATTATATTTTTCTACAATTGCAGTTTTGAAACCTAATTGTGCGCAACGAATTGCTGATACATATCCTCCAGGACCTGAACCTATAATGACTACGTCAAATGAACTCATAGTATTTTGTTTTTATTTTAGCGGTTACAAAATTAAGCAATAAAGTTCTGTTTAAAGTTTAATTTTCAATGTTTTTTGCGTGAAATTTTGGGTTTAAGTTTTACCGCAAAGAGCGCTAAGAATTACGCGAAGGTTCGCAAAGTTTTTGTTTTTTTAGTCTCGCAAAGACGCGAAGTTTTTTGTAAAAGTGTTGAATCAATAGCGTCCAGCTTTAGCTGGATGGAGAATAATGTCATTACGAAAGGCTTTAGCCAAACTGACTAAGATTTGGCTAAAGCCTTTTTCTGCATAATTCTAAAACCTCCAGCTGAAGCTGGAGGCAATTCAATTAAAAATTTGCGACTTCACATCTTTGCGAGATTAAAAAAGAAACCTTAGAATCTCAGAACCTTAGCAACTTAGTATCTTAGAACGAAATCACCGTCGAATTCTTCACTTCACTAATCATAAACATGCTTTGTGTACTTCCAATATGCTGCAATGAAGTAAGTTTAGTTACTAAAAATTCGCGATACGCTTCCATAT
Source organism: Flavobacterium sp. KACC 22758 (assembly GCF_028736135.1). Taxonomy (NCBI): domain Bacteria; kingdom Pseudomonadati; phylum Bacteroidota; class Flavobacteriia; order Flavobacteriales; family Flavobacteriaceae; genus Flavobacterium; species Flavobacterium sp. KACC 22758. Next base: position 1,363,924 of record NZ_CP117878.1, on the reverse strand, counting down.
CTTTTACCAGAACTTTTAAAATATAATCGTAATCGCCGCTTACATGATGGCATTCTAAAACTTCATTTAGTTTGATGACTTCACTTTCAAATTTGGTTAAGAATTCTTTTGTGTGCTGAATGAGTTTTAAATGACAGAAAACTACAAATCCTTTTTCGATTTTGGATTTATCGACTAACGCGACGTAGTTTTTGATTATTCCTTCGCGTTCTAACTTTTTAATTCTTTCATATACCGCTGTAACAGAAAGATCAAGTTTTAAGGATAATTCTTTGGTTGTTTTTTTACTATCGGTTTGTAGTAAAACCAAGAGTTTTTTATCTGTAGCGTCTAAAGCCATTATAGTTGATGGTTTTGGTTAATTGTTGATAGTTTATCTAAATGATAGAAAATCTATTTAAATGCTTTATATGAATCAAATTTAGATTAAAAATCATTAATAACATATTTTTATAGTTTTAAAATCTAATTATTCATTTTAATATTGATTAATTTTCTAATTAGATTTTATTTTGAATATAATTTCTTCTGAAAAGGAGTGCCCTAGCCCTGATAGAAACGGCATCCTTTTATGGTGGGGTTCACCATAAAAGATACAGCGGATAGCAGGAAATAGCTCCTAAACATTAATACTAACTAGAGGATGAGATTGCTTCGTTCCTCGCAATGACATAAAAATGAAAAACTTTAACCCAGCAGATAAAATTCAGGATTTGCAATACTTTGGAGAATTTGGCGGTGTGAATCCGTCGATTTCTGATTCTTCGACTTATACCTTTCTTTCGGCTAAAACTATGTTTGATACTTTCGAAGGAAATATGGAAGGCTGTTATTTATATTCTCGCCATTCGTCGCCAAGTAATTTATATCTCGATCAGGCTTTGGCAGCAATGGAAGGAACTGAAACAGCAAATGTTTCTGCATCTGGAATGGGAGCCATTACGCCTACTCTATTGCAATTGTGCGGTGCTGGCGACCATATCGTTTCAAGCCGAACTATTTATGGCGGAACATATGCTTTTCTGAAAAACTTTACACCAAGATTTGGGATTGAAACGAGCTTTGTTGACATTACAAAACTGAATGTTGTTGAAGCTGCAATTACGCCAAAAACGAAAGTTTTGTATTGCGAGACTGTTAGTAATCCGTTATTAGAAGTAGCTGATATTGCTGGTTTGGCTAAAATTGCCAAAAAACACAATTTGAAATTGGTTGTCGACAATACATTTTCACCGCTTTCTGTTTCTCCTGCAAAATTGGGGGCCGATATTGTGATTCATAGTTTAACAAAATACATTAACGGAAGCAGTGATACAGTTGGCGGTGTAACTTGTGCGTCGAAAGAATTTATCAACGCTTTGAAAAACGTAAATTCTGGCGCAAGTATGCTTTTAGGACCAACAATGGACAGTCTGCGTTCTGCAAGTGTGATGAAAAATCTTCGCACGCTTCATATTAGAATTAAACAGCACAGTCATAATGCGCATTTCTTGGCAGATCAATTTGAGAAAGATGGTTTGAAAACAGTTTATCCTGGGTTGAAAAGTCATCCAAGTCATGAATTGTACAAAACAATGATTAATCCTGAATACGGTTTTGGAGGAATGCTGACGATTGATGTTGGTACTTTGGAAAAAGCCAATGAATTAATGGAGTTAATGCAAGCCCGAAATTTAGGTTATCTAGCAGTAAGTTTAGGTTTTTACAAAACGTTATTCAGCGCGCCTGGAACCTCAACTTCTAGTGAAATTCCGCTTGAAGAACAAAAAGAAATGGGATTAACAGATGGTTTGATTCGTTTTTCTATTGGTTTGGATAATGATATTGACCGTACTTACGAAATGATGAAACGATGTATGATTGAACTTGGAATATTAAAAATTTCCAGCCCACGGGTTTTACAGGTTTAACGGGTTTACGCTGGTTTAATTTTTGATCTGGGACGGATTAAAATCCATCCCTACAGCATAACCGTTCCGATGGAACTCTGGTAAAATTCCGTAAAAATTATTTGTTTTGTAACAACGGATTTTAATCCGTTGAAAGGATAGAAATGTCCCAAAATTGAGTTCCATCGGAACGGGGTATTTTAAACAAAAAAATTTGATCACTATAAAAGCAAACACTTCTTTATAAATAAATTTGCAAGATTTTTTATTAGTTGTTTGAATCCGCTGGAGATTTCTCTAAGCGGATTTTTTTCATAAAAAAAGCCGTTCTGATTAATCTCAGAACGGCTTTTTTATTACTTTTTATTTCTAATTTAAACTTTGGCTACATTTAGCTTACTATTATTTCGGCTGTAGCCAAAATAAATCAGTAATCCGATGATTAACCAAACTGTAAAATAAATCCAGTTCCAAACGCTTAATTCGGCCATCATGTACAGACAGCAGATTAATCCTAAAAGCGGAATTAAAGACAAGTTTCTTCTAAAAGCCCAAACAGCTAATCCAACTAAAACGAATAGGAATATCCACATTGGAATTTTGTGTTTGAATAAACTAAAACCTGATTCGTATTTTGCAGAATCAGCAATTGGCAAACCTTTTACCACCTCAGCATATTTTACTTCGTCGTCTTGGTATTGTCCTAATAAATGCTCTAAATCTGAAGTTTCTGCAGTTTTATTATTTACTTCGATACTTTCTAAATATTTAAAAACCTGCTCTGATTCTGATTTATCTAAAGAAGTAACAATTGAAGTCGCATCATAAATCTGCGGATCGTTATTGATAAACGCCATTGTTGCTTTATTGTTGAATGCAAAAGCATAATACAATCCGGCAATCATTAAAACGGGCAGAATAAATTTTGAATTGATATAAGGCGTTTTGAATTTTCCTCTTGGAATTTCTGGTTTGTTTTGCAACACTAAAACTCCTGCACAAACTAATACAAAGGCAAATAACGTCCCAATACTGCATAAATCAGTTACCATTGTTAGGTTTAAGAATAACGCTGGAATCGCTACTACAAAACCTGTTACAATTGTAGCAAAAGACGGAGTTTTGAATTTTGGGTGAACTGTAGAAAATTTCTTTGGCAATAAACCATCACGGCTCATACTCATCCAGATACGAGGCTGTCCCATTTGAAAAACCAATAAAACACTTGCCATTGCCACTACTGCACTCACAGCAATAATTCCTGACATCCATTTTAGGTCTAATTTGTCGAAAACAAATGCAAGAGGATCTCCAACATTTAATTCGTGATATTTTACCATTCCGGTTAAAACCAACGCAATGGCAATATAAAGAATTGTACAAATAATAATAGCCCACATCATGCCGCGTGGTAAATCTCTCTGCGGATTTTTACATTCTTCGGCAGTTGTAGAAATTGCATCAAAACCAATATAGGCAAAGAAAACAGCCGAAACTCCTTTTAAAACCCCTCCAACTCCATTTGGAGCAAACGGATCCCAGTTTGCTGTATCTACATAAAATACCCCAACTGCAATTACTAAAAGTACTACGCAAAGTTTTACCACAACCATTAAGTTACTGGCGTTACGAGATTCTTTCATTCCTCTATACACTAAAGCTGTAATCAAAATAATGATAAATAAAGCCGGTATATCAGTTACAAAATGGAAAGATCCTATTGTTGGTGCTGTTGTCCAGGCAGTATGGGCTTGTTGTAAAGCAGTGCTTAAATTTTCGAATGATTTTCCGCCTCGCATTAAAGCTTCGGCATCTTTAAAACCGTTTGAAGCGGTTAAATAATCCATCTGAATCCATTGCGGGAGGTGAATACCGCCACTCTGGAGCAGTCCGGTAAAATAATCACTCCACGATATGGCAACGGTAATGTTTCCAACGGCATATTCCATAATTAAAGCCCAGCCGATTATCCATGCTATTAATTCTCCAAAAGCGACATAAGAATATGTATAAGCACTTCCTGAAACCGGAACCATCGAAGCAAATTCTGCATAAGCAAAAGCAGCAAAACTACAAGCCAAAGCAGTAAATAAGAACAAAAAGATTACAGCTGGTCCGCCGTCTGCACTGGCTTTTCCAATCGTGCTGAAAATTCCTGCTCCAACAATTGCTGCTATTCCGAAGGCTGTTAAATCCTTAGTTGTCAAATGTTTTCCTAAGGCATTATGACCGTCTGTTTCGTTCTGAGCAACCTGCTTCAGAATATCCTGTACTGTTTTCTTTCGGAATAAACTTGATAATGCCATATATGTTTTACTGTTATAAATTAATTTAATTCAGTCGTTTTTGTTTTATTTTGCAAATAATGCAAAAAATATCCTTATTTCAAATATATAAAACGATTTTGTTTTACGTGAATATTTTTTGCCCGCGGATTGTACAGATTTAACTGGTTTGTGCAGATTGTTTTTTTTGCCCACCGATTTTACAGATTGAACGGATTAACGCAGGGTTATAAAAAAAAATTAAGCAAACAGAATGATTAAAAACTGTGTTAATCCGTTCAATCTGTAAAATCAGTGAGCCATTTCTCAACGCAGACAATTTCTCAAAATACTAACTGGATGTTGTGCTTCTCGCTTTGTTCCATCATAAATTTGATGACGGCAGCTTGTTCCTGCAGCAGCGATTTTTACGTTTTCAGCCGTGCTGCGTACTTTTGGAAAAAGTGTATCCTCTCCCATTTGCATACTTACCTGATAATGTTCTTTTTCGTAGCCAAAAGAGCCCGCCATACCGCAGCAGCCGGAATTGTAAATCGTAACTGTATTGTTTTTAGGCAGATTCAGCATTGCGAAAGTAGCTTCAACAGAACTTAAAGATTTCTGATGACAATGTCCGTGAATCTTAATTTCTTTCGTTTCTTCAGAAAAAGAATCTGGAGTTATTTTTCCGTCTATGATTTCTTTTTTAAAGAATTCTTCAATTGTAAAAGCATTTCGGGATAGTTTTTCTGCTGCTTCTTTATCATCGGCTAAACGAAGATATTCATCTCTAAAAGTCAAAATTGCCGAAGGTTCAATTCCAATTAAAGGTGCATTTGCCAAAATCAAATCTTTAAAAATATTTACGTTGTGATTGGCAATTTTCTTAGCTTCTTCTAAAAATCCTTTTGAAAGATACGTTCTTCCGCTTTCTTCATGATCTACAATTAGAACTTCGTAACCTAATTTCGTCAATAATTCAAAAGCATCAATCCCGATATTTACGTCGTAATAATTTGTAAATTCATCTACAAACAAATACAATCTTCCGTTTGGAAAATCTGATGTTGCAGGTTTATGATTTTGATACCATTTTCTAAAAGTCTTTTTTGCCAATAACGGAACTTGTCTTTCCGTTGCAATTCCCATTGTTTTTTTCACGAAAGACTGATTCGAAACAAAATTCGTAATCGACGGGAATTTGCTTCCCATTTTGTTCAATTTGGCGTTGTTGGCAAAAATCTTGTTTCTAGTCGAAAATCCGTTTGCTTTTTGATATTGGTATAAAAACTCCGCTTTTAGAGTTGCAACATCAACATTACTCGGACATTCGCTTGCGCAGGCTTTACAGCTTACACATAACTCAAAAACTTCGTATAATTCTTTCTGGTCAAATTTGTTTTCTTTTTCAGAATACGTCAAATATTCTCTTAAAGCATTTGCTCTCGCACGAGTGGTTTCTTTCTCATTTCTGGTCGCACGATAACTCGGACACATTGCTCCTCCTGCCGATGGCATTTTTCGGCAATCGCCAGAACCGTTGCATTTTTCGGCAGCACGCAAAATTCCTAAACTGTCTGAGAAATCCTGAAACGTTTTAATATCCGGTTCTACCCTGCCTGAAACTACACGATGGTTTTCGTCCATTTTCAAGGCGTTGACAATCTTTCCGATATTTAAAACCGAATTCGGGTCAAATGCTAATTTGATTCTTTTCAGCAATTCGTAATTCTTGTCACCAATCATAAACGGAATAAATTCCCCGCGCACGATTCCGTCTCCATGTTCACCACTTAGCGAACCTTTGTATTTTTTCACCAAATGTGCCACTTCTGTTGCAATGGTTCTGAATAATTTTAGGTCAGATGTTTTCTTCAAATTCAAAACCGGACGCAAATGCAGTTCTCCCGCACCGGCATGCGCATAATAAATCGCTTCCTGTCCGTGACGTAACATCATCGCCGAAAATTCTGCAATATATGCTGGTAAATCACTTAACTCAACCGCTGTATCTTCAATAGAATCGGCAGCTTTATCATCGCCTACAATACTTCCCAAAAGTCCAAGACCTGCTTTTCTTAGTTCGTTGGCCTTGTCAATATCATTTCCGTAGATTTTTACTCGCGCATAACCAAAATTATTTTTCTCTAAATCAGCAATCAAAGCATCGGCTTGTTTTTCGGCATCTTCTAAAGTGTGAGAAGCCACTTCAAACAACATAATCGCTTTTGGTTCTCCAACCAAAAAGAAACGGTTTTTAATATGCTCACGATTCGTTTTCGTACAATCTAAAATCGTATCGTCGATCATTTCGCAAGTGTACAAATGATGTTTCATTGCCACGACAACCGACTCTAGAGATTCCTGAATGGTATGATAATGTCCAACAACCATAATACTGTGAGGCGGAGGAAGATCGTCTACTTTCAGCGTCACTTCGGTTGTAAAAGCCAGTGTTCCTTCGCTTCCGCAAAGTAATTTTCCAAGATTGATTGTGGGTTCAGTTCCGCCAAATAATTCTGATTTCAACAAAATATCAACGGCGTAACCTGTATTTCGTCTGTGAATTTCCGGTTTTGGAAACTCCTTTATAATTTCTTCCTGATTTTCTTTTACCGAAAGTTCGTCGTAAACGCTTTTGTAGATTTTATTTTCTAAAGAATCGCCTTTGGTTTTCTCGATAAATTCTGCCGAAGTCAATTCACCAAAAGCTACTTCTGTTCCGTCGCTTAAAATCGCTTTTACCTCGGCAATTTTATCACGCGTAACACCATACCGAATCGAAGTGGTTCCAGATGAATTATTTCCCACCATGCCGCCAATCATCGCGCGGTTTGAAGTTGACGTAATTGGAGCGAAAAATACGCCGTGCGGTTTCAAATACAAATTCAATTCATCGCGAATTACGCCTGGCTGAACCGTAACCGTTTTTTTCTCGGCATTGTAACCTAATATTTTTGTGAAATTTTTCGAAACATCAATCACAAGTCCATCTCCAACTGCTTGTCCCGCAAGTGAAGTTCCGGCTGTTCTTGGCGTAACCGAAATATGATGCTGCGCCGCAAAGCGAATTAACCTGCTGATATCTGCCGTAGATTTAGGCAAAGCCACCGCATTTGGCCGAATCCGATATACTGATGCGTCTGTCGAATAAAGTGTTTTATGAAGATCATCGTACAAAAGTGTGCCTTCGAGTTCGCTGGCTAATTGATCTAAATGAGATTGGGTCAACATGTTAAATGGTGCTTTTTATAAAAATATTTTCTGAAAAAACTCAGATCACAAAGATAAAAATATCGCAGGGCAAAACGATTCTATTTTTGGATTTTATGTAACAACTCCGCCATATTTTATAAAATTCTGAGAGAATCCTGTAAAGCGTAAAACTTATTAAAAAGTAATTTTATTGTTTTGCCAAGTTGGATAATATTTTCAAACACATAGAAACATAGATTTATTTCTTTAAATTCTGAGAATAGTTGAAAAATCTAGATTTTAACACATAGAATTACAAACGCAACTATGTGAATTTAAACAAATGAAATGCCTTTAAGTGCAAAGAAAAACTATGTTTCTATGTGTTTAAAAATTCACTCAACAATTTTAAACATTTTACGCTTTTTACAATTATGGAAAATTTCTTTCAGGACGTCATCAACCATCTCGAAGGTTACTACAATAGCATTGTCGATCTTACGCCAAAATTTATTCTCGCCGTTTTAGTTGTTCTCGTTTCGTGGTTTATCGCAAGCCGAGTGGGGATTTTTGCCGGAAACCGACTCAAAGTAAAAATGCACGATCGTCTTCTGGCAGTTTTTATTGCACGTTTAATTAAATCGGTTTTAATTATTATCGGAATTTTATTTATGTTCCGAATTATTGGTCTTGACGGCGTTGCTCAAAGTATGCTTGCCGGAGCGGGGATTTCGGCTTTTGTAATTGGTTTTGCGCTTAAAGATATTGGAGAAAATTTTCTTGCCGGAATTCTTCTGGCATTCAAACGTCCGTTTTCTATTGGCGATATTATCGAAAGCAACGGCGTAAAAGGCGAAGTCATCAATCTCAACCTGCGTGATACCGAAGTAAAAAGCGATTCGAAAATTATATATATTCCAAATGCGCTTCTTATAAAAAACACGCTCATTAACTACAACAGCGAAGGTTTTCTGCTTCAGACTTTCACAGTCGGCCTCGAATATGGTTCTGATTATACCCGCGCCATCGAACTCGTAAAAGAAGTTCTAGGAAACAGCGAAGATGTAACCGAAAAAGACCACGAAAATGCAGCCGTAATTACCGATGTTGCCGCTGCGGGTGTCATTCAGCTCAATATTCGGTATTGGGTTAAAACGGCTTCAACGACGGAAAATTCAGAATGCCGCTCTAAAATTATTGCTGCAGTTTTAAAGAAATTGAAAGAAAATGAGTTTGTGTTGAAATAAAAGGTGCTGAGATTCTAAGATGCTAAGGTTCTAAGTTTTTTTTCCTTTGCCTTTAAATCTTACTGTCATCCTGAGCGAAGTCAAAGGCTTATGAAAACAATTTTTGAATGTTTTCTTTTGGAATTTGGTACTCAAAAAATTTAGAAGTTTAATAAGGAGCTATTTCCTGCTGTCCGCTATATCTTTTACGCCGAACCCCGGCGCAAAAGGATGCCGCTCCCATCAGGACTAGGACACTTGGTTTCATTAGAAGTAATTGGTAAACATTTGTACCACAAATTCCCTCAATCTTGTCATTTCGACGTAAGGAGAAATCTCCACACGCTGAGGCACATTGTTGCGAAGTTTCTTGCGAAGATTTCTCCTTACGTCGAAATGACAAACTGCCTGAAAATCTATCTTAGTTTATCTTTTCTCAAAATATCGCTTTATATTTACCATCTAGAGATGATTTAGTTTATTTCTAATTCATTATCAAGCAAAAAAAATAATCTTTTTCTTACTTAAAATACTTTTTTGATATCTTTACAATCCTAAACACAAAGAAATATGATATCAAAAAAACTTTTGCCCGTGCGGTATGGTGGCGGTATTGGAAACAACTGCAACGCACTTTGTGGCGTAGGACACCTTAGCTGTGCGGGTTCTTTTCCTAAACACAAAGATTATGAGTACCAACACACTTTCCACAGAAACCCAAATCAGGCTTTTGATTTTTTTCAACGACAGAATTGAACCTGAAGAAATGGCTAAAACACTTAGGCAGATAAATTTCACATTGGCGTTAGGCGTTATGAGCGAACACGAATCGCTTCAATATGAAATCGCCAAATTAAGAGACGGTCTTTACTGGCTCAATGAATTGGCTGAAACTTTAAATCCTTATTTGGATTTGGAGTAAAGATTAAAAAAAGAAAACCTCAACTTTTAAGATTGAGGTTTTTATTTTAATAATTGATGCTCTTTGCGGGCACGAGCGAGACGCTCGCGCTAGCGGAGTAGAAACAAAAAACCTCGATTTTTAAGATCGAGGTTTTTTTATTTATTTTCTTCTTTTAATATGTCTATTTTTTTGATTTTCTTGTTGTACTGTAAGTCGTAGATGGGCTTTTATCAGCTTTTGCTTTTGTAACATATTGTCCTGTTTTTGCGCTTCTATATTGTTTTTTAGCTTGTGCATTTGAATTAAATGCAAACATTAGAGCAACAATCAAAATTAAATTTTTCATAGGTCAGTTTATTTAGTTAATTATTCACCTCAAAAGTAACAATTAACCGTTCTAGAAAACCAAGTACTTATACCTGAATTACTTAAAAAGAAAACCGTTTAATAAATCTTGAATAAATCAAAATCTATTAAACGGCTTAAAATATTTTATAAAAAAAAGAAACTTTACTCCTTTCCCCAAATCCTCGTATTCAAATCCAGTTCATGAATAATATCGTGCATAAACTTAACGATTGAAAGATCATCAGTAAGTAAATCTGGCACTAAAAGTGACGAATGAATAGGCGCTTCAAAATAATTTTGAGACAATGGAAAAGCAATATACATTTTAGAATGTATAAACGAGATCGAAATTGTTTCGTCGCATTTTTTGTTTAAATCCAGAATTCTTTCCATCATGGCAGGCGTTAAAATATATCGCGCTTCGATTTGGTTTTTAGAATAGGTTACAAACTTATTATCAAAGTCAGTGTTTTCTAATTGTACAACTTCGGTGTTTCCAAAACTGAAAACATTTTTAGAAAACCACGCTCCAAGACTAGCACCAAAACTTTTTGGACGAACAACTGTCGAAACATTAAAGTTTTTATTAAAATCGGCTGCAAAAATAATTCCCTTAAAAATAGTGTGCCATTCTGTTCGCGTCCCATTTTTGGTTTGAGTTTGGGTTTTATATTCGGCGTGTACTTCGGCAAACCAAAAAGAAGTTTTATCGGTCGTTCCGGTTATTAAATCCTGCGTTTTATAGCGATCAGGTTCGGTTGTAAAAAGCTCCGAGCTTACAAATTCATATTCCGGAAGTCCGCTTAGTGGTGCAAAAACAAAACTTTCGTTAACTGTTTTTAATGCCGATGCCACAACATTCATTTTATAATCTGCTTTGTATTTTTTGGCATCATCATCTATTTTAAAATACATCACAATACCTATAATTAATGGAACTAAACATCCAATAATTCCCAAAGCAGGAAATCGAATTAATAACCCGATAACTAAAATTACTAATGTAAGGCCAAATAATATATAACAGGTTTTATACGTTTCGGAAATTTTTTTCCGATCAACTTCTAAGGTATTCAGTATTTCCTGCAGATTGACTTTAGAATTTAATTCTGAATCCATTAATTATTGAATAGTTCTTTTGCACTAATATTTTTACGCTCTTCTTCTGGAGTTGCCAAAACCTCAATTTTAGTATAGCCCAGCATTCCGGCAAATATATTACCAGGAAACATCATAATCGCGTTGTTATAATCTGTTACGGCTGAGTTGTAAGTTCTTCTTGCTGCTGCAATTTGTTCTTCACTTTCTGTCCATGTAGTCTGCAGATTTAAGAAATTAGTATTCGCTTTTAAATCTGGATAATTTTCTACAGTAACCATTAAACCTTTTACGGCTGAGCTCAGCTGAGTGTCTAAACTTGCTTTTTCTTCATCTGTCAAATTTCCTGAAGTCGCTTTTGCACGAAGCTCAACAATTTTAGTTAAAGTGCTTTGTTCGTAATTTGTATATTGTTTTACAACTTCAACAAGATTTGGAATCAAATCAAAACGTTTTTTCAGCATAACATCAATCGCCGAGAAAGCATTGGTAACCTGATTTCTTTTTCCGATAAGTGAATTGTAGATTATAATTCCGATAATAAAAAGGAAAGCAAAAAGTCCTATAATAACAAACATGGTTTTATTTTTTTTAATTGGTTATGAGCAAATATAGAAATTAGAGATATAAGTTTTTAGTTAATTTTTCAATTATAGCTCAAGCTTTGGAGAAGCGTAATATATAGAGCTGTTTTGATTCGTTTTCTCAGAAGCTCCAGTGGAGGGAAATCTTTTAAACATCAATATTTCAACACAATGAAATACTTCTTGACTCCATTAATTTGTGTATAAATATTTCATCCCGATGAGATTTTTGTTAATTCTTGCAATTCAAAACAATAAAATTTCTTTTTTCTAAATTTATATGCAAAATAATCCCATTTTAGCGTTATCAAATTAAATGCGTTTTTTAAGATTACTTGAAAATGAATAAAAATATAAAAACCCTTTACGAAATTGCTCAAAAAGAGACCAGAAAAATACTAGGTTTAATGTCTGGAACTTCTCTCGACGGACTCGACTTGGCTCTTTGCGAAGTTTCTGGTGAAGGCGGCAACACGGTTGTCAAAATCCAGCAATTTGAAACCATTGATTACAACGACGATATTAAAACCGAAATAAGAAAGGTATTTGCACAGAAAACAATCGATTTTCAGCATTTGGTTTTGCTAAACGAATGGATTGCAAACCTACATGCAGGAATGATTAACGATTGTCTTGCTAAATGGAATATTCCCGCAAGTGAGGTAGATTTAATCGCATCGCACGGACAAACGGTTCTGCATGCGCCAAAATTTTTACATCAGCAGGAAAAATTTCCCAATGCAACTTTGCAGATTGGCGACGGTGATCATATTGCGGTAAAAACCGGAATTATCACATTATCTGATTTCAGACAAAAACACGTTGCCGCAGGCGGTGAAGGCGCGCCTTTAGCTGTTTATGGTGATTATTTATTATTCAGCAAAAAAGGCGAAAACCGAATTATGCTGAACATGGGCGGCATTGCAAATTTCACTTATTTACCCGCTTCTCAAAACGCCGAAGAGGTTTTTGTAACCGATACCGGAACAGCAAATACTTTAATTGACATTTTTACCAAACAATTTTTTCCTGAAAAAAGTTTTGATAAAGATGCCGAAATCGCTAAAAAAGGAACTGTAAATCAAGAACTTTTAAGCGAATTAAAAAGTGATCCTTTTTTCAAACAAAGCTTTCCAAAAACAATTGGCCAGGAATTATTTAATCACGAATTTGTAAACTCAGCTTTGGTAAAATTAGGTCTGGAAAACATTTCGGCACCAGATTTGCTGGCAACTTTAACACGCCTAAGTGCCGAAACAATTGCCGAAGCAGTTTTGTTTGTCGTACAAAATACTAAAACACCAATAGAAGAGTTTACGGTTTATATGTCGGGCGGAGGTGCACGAAATCCGTTATTGGTGAAATGGTTACAGGAATTATTGTCTTGTAAATTTGAAAAAAGTGACGTTCTGGGGATTTCAGGCGATGCAAAAGAAGCCGTTTTATTTGCCGTTTTGGCTAATGAAACCGTTGCCGGCGGAAATTATAATTTTGGTTCACAAAAAGGAATTCCATCTGTAACAATGGGAAAAATTTCTTTTCCTGATTAAAGAATAAGTTTGCCACAGATTAAAGGATTAAAAGATTAATCCAAATAATTTATTTATCCCGATGATTATCGGGTGTGGCAAAAAAGAATTACTGCGAATTATTTTTTTATAGTTTGAGAAAATAAAATTCGTGAATTCGCGGCAGAAAAAAAATTAAACCTATTTTTGGTTCTTGTTAAAATAAACATTTGAAATGCATAAAAATCAGTACTTACTATACTCTATAATATTTTTATTTTTCTTTGGAGGGAAAGTCTTTTCACAAGAAAAAATTATATATCCTAAAAATGAATTTAGAGGAGTCTGGATTGCAACTGTAGTAAATATTGACTGGCCAAAAACGGCAATTGATAATGTCGAAAAGGAAAAGGCTGATTATCTTGAAATTTTAAACACCTATAAAAAACTAAATTATAACGCTGTTATCGTTCAGATCAGGAGTGTTGGTGATGCATTTTATCCTTCAGAATTTGCGCCGTGGTCACGATTCTTAACAGGAAAAGAAGGTACTGCACCAAATCCGTATTACGATGCGCTGGAGTGGATGATCGAAGAAGCACACAATAGAGGCTTTGAATTTCATGCCTGGCTGAATCCGTATCGTGCTACTTTTGATTTAAATAAAAATCTTTTGAGCCCAAATCACGATATTTTTAAACATCCGGAATGGATGATAGAATATGGCGGAAAATACTATTACGATCCTGCCCTTCCTGAAGTTCAGACACATTTAACCAAAGTAGTAAAAGAAGTAGTTGATAACTACGATATCGACGCAATTCATTTTGACGATTATTTTTATCCATATGCTGTTCCCGGAAAAGTATTTAACGACACAGCCTCTTACAAAAAATACGGTTCTGGCTTAAGTCTTGCAGACTGGCGTCGTGCTAATGTGAGTAACTTTGTACATACCATTTCTACAACCATAAAAGCAAGTAAACCCTGGGTTCAATTTGGAATTAGTCCGTTTGGAGTTTGGAGAAACAAATCTCAAGATCCAAAAGGTTCAGAAACACAATCGACTTCTAATTACGACGATTTGTATGCAGATCCTGTTTTATGGATGGATCAAAAATGGATTGATTACATTATGCCGCAATTATACTGGAGCATGAATAATCCTAGAGCTTCTTACTCTAAATTAGTAAAATGGTGGTCTGAAAACGCAAACAACACAGCCATTTATATTGGTCATGCATCCTATAAAATTAGAGGCGATGGTGATAAAAGCTGGTATTTTGCCACCGAAATTCCAACTCAGGTTGATTTTGCCAGAAGCTTTAAAAATGTAAACGGAAGTGCTTATTTCAGTGCTAAATGGTTCATGAGCAAAAATTTAGATGTTGTTCGTCTTTTAGGAGATAATCAATATAAATATCCTTCGATTCCAGCTGCGGTTCCAAATTTAAAACGCATAATAATCGACAATCCTGTTTTTACAGAATTTACAAAAGATAATTCAACATATACTTTCAGCATTAAAAGTCCGCTTAATACAAAGGTGCGTTATATTGTAATTTATGGAGGCGAGCATATTTCAAAAATCAATACAAACGACGCGACAAAAATAATCGACAAAGTTAGAGCTGTTGAAAAAGACGGTGTTATTTCATTTTCTATTCCTGCAGAAAAAATCAGCATGTATAAAGCTTGTGCTGTAACATTTATTGATTATTTTGCAAACGAAAGCACACCCGCTGCTGCCGACATAAAAAAGAATTTTAAAATATATTCACCTGCTCAGCCTAATGAAAACAGATAATAAACCCTGGTTTTGGATTCCGCTTCTTAACTTCGCATCCGGACTGCCTTATGCCGTTATAATTTCCGTTTCGGTAATTATGTACAAAAATCTCGGAATCTCAAATGAAGATATTGGAGTTTATACCAGTTTATTATATCTGCCGTGGGTTATCAAACCACTTTGGAGTCCGTTTATTGAACTAACAGGAACCAAAAGAAAATGGTTTTTATCCATGCAGTTCCTTATTTCGATAGCCTTTTTATTAGTTGGTTTTACGATTCCAACAAATGGATTTTTTGTAATGACTCTGGCTATTTTCTGGGTTGCAGCTTTTGCTTCGGCTTCTAATGACATTGCCAGCGATGGATTTTATTTATTGGTTTTACCCGAAAATCAGCAGTCTTTTTTCCTCGGAATCAGAAGTACTTTTTACAGACTTTCATTATTAGCCGGAAACGGATTAATTGTACTTTTTGCAGGATATCTGGAACACAAATACGGCGATAATACTAAAGCATGGTCGTATACTATGATTGCAGTTGGTTTGCTAATGACCTTTATTACGATTTACAATTTCATTTTTACTCCAAAAAACGAAATAAACGCTGTCGAAAAAAATAAAGAAACACATCATCAAAGTTTTGGAACTATATTTATAAGCTTCTTTAAGAAAAAACAAATTGGTTTAATTCTGGCTTTTATTCTGGTTTTTAGACTAGGAGAATCGCAGCTGCTTAAAATGTTAAGTCCATTTTTATTAGATCCAAAAAAATTGGGCGGAATGGCTTTAGATACCGAAGCAGTAGGAATTATTTATGGAACCTGCGGTGTTGCTGCCTTAACAATTGGCGGTATTTTAGGCGGAATTGCTATTTCCAGACATGGTCTTACAAAATGGATGTTTCCAATGTTTTTAACAATGCATTTACCTATTATTGGATTCATTTTATTAGCATTTTTTCACCCCGCATCAATTTATTACATTTATGCCGTCGTGATTTTAGAACAATTTGGTTATGGTTTTGGATTTACTGCTTTTATGATGTATTTAATTCATGTTGCCGAAGGAGAATCAAAAACAGCACATTATGCACTGGCAACCGGTTTTATGGCTTTAGGAATGATGCTTCCGGGAATGCTGAGTGGTTATATTCAAAAATATTTAGGCTATGACAACTTCTTTATCTGGGTTCTTATAGCTACAATTCCAGGTCTTATTTTATCACGTTTTTTAACTTTCCCGAAAGATTTTGGGAAAAAATCTGAAGAAGTTTAACCCCAAATCAAACTCTTACAATATGGAAATCAATGAAAATTTGCAGGCCGAACGCAACTTAAAAGGAGCTGAGTTCGAAAAATCCGGAAATCTTGAAAAAGCTATTGAATTATATGAGGAAAATGTCGCGGAAGGCTTTAAAGGAAATCATCCTTACGATCGTTTGGCTACGATTTACAAAAACCAAAACGATCTGGAAAATGAAATTCGCGTTTTAGAAAAAGCCATTGTGGTTTACGAAGAAATTACGATCGAAGACCGATTGGAAGGTTTACCAAAACTTTTCCGTTTTAAAAACCGATTAGAAAAAGCAATTGAAACCAAAAAACAATTAGCTAAACAAAAGAAAGCAAAACTGAAATAAAACATTCTTTTAAAACATAGAGACATAGATTTTTTGTGTGAAAAGAATAAAAAAGAGAAACTCATTTCTCAAGACATAGCTATGTGTATTTAAATAAAGTGAAACACCTTTTCCAAGAACCAAATACTATTTTTCTATGTGTTAGAAAATTAAACAATACTATTCTAAATATTAAAAATCATGAGCATAAAGCGAACCAATTCAGATGATCCCGATTTTATAAATCTGGTTGCTTTATTAGATAAAGATTTAGCCATTAGAGACGGTGTAGATCATTCGTTTTACAATCAGTTTAATAAAACCAACAAAATAAAACATACTATTGTTTATTACGAAAATGATGTTCCTGTTGGATGCGGTGCTTTTAGAGAAAAAGAAAGCGACAAAACTGAAATTAAAAGAATGTATGTGCATCCTGATTATCGAAAAAAAGGAATTGCTTCTGCTATTTTAAAAGAACTCGAAACCTGGGCAAAAGAAGTCGGTTATACTTATACTATTTTGGAAACCGGAAAAAAACAGCCCGAAGCCATCAACTTATACCAAAAATTAAATTATACTATCATTCCAAATTATCCGCCTTATGAAGAAATGGATAATAGTGTCTGCATGAAAAAGACTTTATAATAATGAAAATTACAGCCGAAGCATTACGACAAAGAATAGGACAATTCTTTTTCCCAGCCGTTTTTATCAATGATACCGAAGAAAATATTCAGGAAACAGAACGCCTTATTAAAGAACACAATATTGGCGGATTGACCTTTTTTCATAGTCGTGCGAGCGCTGCAACCAATTATGAAAGCAAGAAAAAAGTAGTTTTTAATGACGACAGCTACGAGAAAATCAAGGCTTTAATTGTTCGTTATCAAAAAGCCGCTTCTACACCGCTTTTAATTAGTATTGATGCCGAATGGGGATTGGCAATGCGAATTGAAAAAACACCTCAATATCCTTACGCAATTACGCTTGGCGCTTTGCCAGAAAACAAATCTCATTTGGTTTATGAAGCTGGAAAACAAATTGGTTTAGATTTAAAAGCAGCCGGAATTCAGTATAATTTATCGCCTTTAGCAGACATCAACAATAATCCAAATAATCCTGTTATTGGATATCGTTCGTTTGGCGAAAATAAACAAAAAGTAGCCGATTTTTCGATTGAATATTTAAAAGGAATGTCTGAAGTTGGCGTTTTAGGCTGTCTGAAACACTTTCCCGGGCATGGAAATACGAATGTAGATTCGCATTTGGGATTACCTGTTTTAAAAGAAACGCTGGAAGAATTAATGGAAAACGAATTATATCCGTTCATTAAAGGAATTGAAAACAATGTCGATTCGATCATGATTGGACATTTGGCTGTTCCTAGTTTAAACGACGGTAAAGATACTTCAGCAACATTATCAAAAGCGGTTATTCAGGATCTTTTGCGTGACAAATTAGGATATGATGGTTTAGTAATTTCTGATGCCCTAAATATGCACAGCGTTTCTAAATTGTATGAAACCAAAGGTCAATTAGAATGGGAAGCTTTTAATGCTGGAAATGATGTTTTATGCTTCGCAGAAAATGTGCCGGAAGGAATTGCAGCGATTTATAAAAATGCTTCTCCAGATCGTATTTTCGAAAGCTATAACCGAATTATGAAAGCCAAAGAAAAAGCAGGAATTCTTTCTGGAAATACTGCAGCTTCGGGTGAATTAGATTTTGAAAAAACATCAAATATAAACTTAGAAATTGCTCAAAATGCAATTACTAAAATTATAGACAACTCTAGTACTGAACTAGCTTTTGAAGCGCAGAAAAACAATAAATTCGCTAAACTGAGTTTATATAAAAATACTGAAAACACCTTTTTCAAAACGCTGAACTCAAAACTTGATTCTCCAGAATTTGCTTTTGAAAATCCAGAAGTTTCAGATATTTCGGCAATCCAAAAAGAATTAGAAAATTTCGAAACTATTTTAATTTCATTATTTGTTCCTAAAGCAAAACCACTTAATAATTTCGAAATTGATAACGAAGTTTTGAATTTACTTTCTGAATTATTGCAAACCAAAAAATGCATCGTTTTTGTTTTTGGAAATCCGTATGCATTGCCTTTAATTCCAAATCTGAAAAAAGCTTCAGGACTAATTGAGGCTTATCAGGATTTCGAAGAATTTCAAAAAACAGCAGGAATTCAATTTTTAGAAAAAAATACTTTCAACGGCGACTTACCAGTAAATATTGACATTCAATAAGTTAAAACTTAGAATAGTCAAAATTTATCAACTTATAAATTTTTATAATCACATCTTATTGTAAGAACCTGTACTTATATCCTACTTTTGCACCAGAAATAAATATTTAACGTAAAACGAAAATTATGTCTTTAGTAGGAAAAAAATTCCCAAGTATTGCAGTAGATGCTATCTCAGAAATGGGTGACAATTTAAAAATCAACATTTTTGAAGAAGCAGTAAACAACAATAAAAAAGTACTTTTATTTTGGTACCCAAAAGATTTTACTTTTGTATGTCCAACTGAATTACACGCCTTTCAAGCTGCATTACCAGAATTTGAAAAAAGAAATACTATCGTAATTGGTGCTTCTTGCGACACAAACGAAGTTCACTTTGCTTGGTTAAATACTCCAAAAAACAATGGTGGAATCGAAGGTGTTACTTACCCAATCTTAGCTGATACAAACCGTAACTTAGCTAACATTTTAGGTATTCTTGATATCGAATCTACAAGCTACAGCGAAGATACAGATTCAGTTATCATCGAAGGTTCAAACGTAACTTACAGAGCTACTTACCTAATTGACGAAACTGGAAAAATCTTCCACGAAAGCGTAAACGATATGCCATTAGGACGTAACGTAAATGAATACTTAAGAATGGTTGATGCTTACACTCACATCCAGACTAAAGGTGAAGTTTGTCCTGCAAACTGGGAAGCTGGTAAAGAAGCTATGTCTGCTGACAGAATCAGTACTGCTGAATACTTAAGCGCAAACTAATTCTTTTTTAAGGTTCTGAGGTTCTAAGTTACTAAGGCTCTAAGTTTTTTTAACTGAACTTTTAAATCTTAAATTATAATTCTACAATACAGTCTTCAGGTTCTAAGGTTCAAACCTAGAATCTTAGAACCTCGAGGACTTTAGATCTCAAAAAAAATCTTAACGTTAAGTCATTAAAGGATTAGGAACTAAAAAACTTAGAATCTTAGTACCTCAGCGACTTAGCACCTTAAAAAATAAAATTATGTTAATCGACTTAAACGAAGATACGTTAGCAGATTTAGTTGCTAAAAACGAAAAAGTAGTAGTACAATATTCAGCTTCATGGTGTGGAAATTGCCGTATTATGAAACCAAAATTCAAAAAACTAGCAACAGAAAATGAAGCTGTCACTTTTGTTTTGGTTGATGCAGAAAATTCTCCTGAATCTAGAAAATTAGCTAATGTGAGTAACCTGCCAACTTTCGCAACTTTCGTAAACGGACAATTAGTTGGCGAAACGCAGACTAACAAACAAGAAGTTTTAATTGACTTAGTAAACGCTATTGTTTAATTGGTTATTTGTTTATTCGTTTAATCGATTAAACAAAAAAACGATTTAACGCTTAAACAAAAAATTATGAAATTACCAGTAATAAAGCATTTAACGCAATTCATCGAAGAAAACGATCAGGATTATATCATTGAAACGATTGAAGTTCTTGAGGCAATGACTGAAATTCCTTCTCTTAAAGATGAAGAATTAGACGTAATTGGTGAATTGATTTCAAATATGTATGGTGCTCTTGAAGTACAAAAATTGGTTGCTCAGGGAACTGATAAAAAAGAAGCTTTAAATACGTTTATGAAACGTGTTTTAGGTTCAATCGATAAATAAATCGGCCTCTTTTTTCAAAGAAAAAAACAAAAAAACATGACGAAGAAAGCGTTTCTATTTTTGGAGACGCTTTTTTTTATAGTATTCAGTCGCAGTTTTCAGTCGCAGTCTGAGTTCCCATTTTTAGGCAATCTTTGTCAGGCTGAACAAATCTAAAATCTACCCTCTAAAATCTAAAATATTTAAATCCAAGGCTGCCAAAAAGCCAATCTTAATCTCTCCTTAAACGCATAACAAATACTTTTAGATTCAAATATTAATCCTTACTTTTGAGCCTCATTAATTTTAAACAAAAATCATGGCATCTATCACATTAGGAGGAAATCCAGTTCATACATCAGGCGAATTACCAGCAGTTGGTTCAAAATTAGCTGATTTCAAATTAGTACAAAATGATTTATCAGTTGCTTCTTTAAGTACTTTCGCTGGTAAAAAATTAGTTTTAAACATTTTCCCAAGTGTTGATACAGGAACTTGCGCAACATCAGTTAGAACTTTCAATGCAAGTGCAAGCGGATTAGAAAATACTACTGTTTTATGTATTTCAAGAGATTTACCTTTCGCTCAAAAACGTTTTTGTGGTGCAGAAGGTTTAGAAAATGTAGTTAATTTATCTGATTTTCAAACTGGTGCTTTTGGTAAAGCAAACGGATTAGAAATTGTTGACGGACCATTGGCTGGTTTACACTCAAGAGCTATTATTGTTGTTGATGCTGATGGAACAATTACACATACAGAACAAGTTGCAGAAATTGCAAACGAACCAAATTACGAAGCAGCTTTAGCAGCACTATAATATTTTCCAATAAATGGAGTTTCAAAAAGATAATACTTTTGTTACAGGTCGTTTAAAAAGCGTTACCTATGCTTTTAAAGGAGCTGTAAAATTGATTAAAACAGAACACAGCGTTATGGTTCAATTCTCATTGGGAATTATCATGACTATTGCCGGGTTCTATTTTCATATTTCTCAAACCGAATGGCTATGTCAAACCTTAGCCATTGGTTTAGTTTTAAGCGTTGAAGGATTAAATACGGCAGTTGAAAAAATCGCCGATTTTATCCATCCTGATTACAGCAGACGAATCGGATTTATTAAAGATATTGCTGCAGGAGCGGTATTTTTTGCCGCAATGACAGCAATTGCAATAGGTTTAATTATTTATATTCCAAAATTTATATAGGACAGGAACGTAAGAATGGCAAAAAGTAAAAAAGAAACTGTAGACAAAAAAACCGAATCAAAAATTGCAGGCATTAGATCCTGGAAATTAAACAAACCGCAAAAATTTGTTTTGGGATGCCTTTTGGTACTCTTTTCTATTGCATTGTTAGTAGCATTTATTTCATTTTATGTTAATGGACAATGGCAGACTGATCAAAGTGCTGTTGACAGCCTTGGAGATCGCAGCGAAGAAGTACAAAACTGGCTTGGAAAATTTGGAGCCTATCTTGCAGATTTAATTGTTTACAGAGGCTTTGGTCTGGCTTCTTTTATATTAGTTCGATTATTTTTCTTAACCGGTTTGTTTTTAGCATTGGAACTTTCAACCAAAAAACTTAAAAACACCTGGTTCTGGGACATATTTGCCATTATTGTTGTTTCAGTTCTGTTTGGATTTTTCGCCACTTCGGCTCCAGAATTGGGAGGAACTATTGGTTATGAGCTGAATATTTTTCTACAGGATTACATTGGAAAAACTGGAACTTTATTAACTCTGCTTTTTGGACTGATCGTTTATTTAATCTTTAAAATAAAAGTATCTCCAGAAAAAATTCAGTCCTATTTTGATTCTACTAAAAAAGAATTCAAATCAGAACTAAATTCAATCAAAAAGCCACAACAACAAGAGCTGGAGCCCGAAAGCGCTTATAACTTAGAAGAATTTGCAATTGAAGAAGATCCTGAATTAGATAACATTCATTTAAAAACTGATGATTCTAAATTCGAAATCAATAAAGAAGCTTTAAAACCAACAATCAATCATTCATCTGAAATTGAATTAAATCCGATTTTAAAGCCAATTCAGCCAAAACAAGAACTTCCATTAGTTACTCCTGATGAAGCATTTGTAATTGAAAAAGCCGAAGAGGAAGATATTATAGAAGAAAATCTTGCTTCACGTTTGGTTGCTGATTTTGGATTATTTGATCCAACTTTGGATTTATCCAATTATAAATTCCCAACCATCGATTTATTAAAAGAATACTCGACTGGAGGAATTACAATTAATCAGGAAGAATTAGAAGAAAACAAAAATAAAATTGTAGATACACTTCGTAACTACAAAATCGAAATTGCGCAAATCAAAGCAACCGTTGGTCCATCGGTTACTTTATATGAAATTGTGCCTGAAGCCGGAATCAGAATTTCTAAAATTAAGAGTTTAGAAGATGATATTGCATTGTCATTATCCGCTTTAGGAATTCGTATTATTGCACCAATTCCAGGAAAAGGAACAATTGGTATCGAGGTTCCGAATAAGACTCCAACTATGGTTTCTATGAAAAGTGTTATTGGAGCTGCAAAGTTCCAAGAAGCTGAAATGGAACTGCCAATTGCTTTAGGAAAAACCATTTCAAACGAAACTTTTGTTGTCGATCTTGCTAAAATGCCTCACTTATTGATGGCGGGAGCAACAGGACAAGGAAAATCTGTTGGATTAAATGCTGTTTTAACTTCATTGTTATACAAAAAGCATCCGGCAGAAGTAAAATTTGTTTTAGTCGATCCGAAAAAAGTAGAGCTTACACTTTTCAACAAAATTGAAAGACATTATTTAGCTAAACTTCCTGACACGGAAGATGCTATTATTACTGATAATGCAAAAGTGGTCAACACTTTGAATTCACTTTGTACTGAAATGGACAATCGTTATTCTTTATTAAAAGATGCGATGGTTCGTAATATTAAAGAGTACAACGAAAAATTCAAATCCAGAAAATTAAATCCAGAAGCTGGACACCGATTTTTACCTTACATTGTTTTGGTTGTCGATGAGTTCGCCGATTTAATTATGACTGCCGGAAAAGAAGTCGAAGTTCCAATTGCTCGTTTGGCTCAGCTGGCGCGTGCTATTGGTATTCACTTAATTATTGCAACACAAAGACCATCTGTAAACGTTATTACCGGTTTAATCAAAGCCAACTTCCCTGCCAGAATTGCCTTTAGAGTAACTTCAAAAATCGACTCAAGAACAATTTTAGATACTCAGGGCGCTGACCAGTTAATTGGACGAGGAGATTTATTATACACGAATGGAAATGATGTAATTCGTGTGCAGTGTGCCTTTATTGACACGCCTGAAGTTGAAAAAATTACAGATTTTATTGGTTCACAAAAGGCGTATGCCACAGCTTATTTGCTTCCAGAGTTCGTTGGAGAAGAAACTGGCATTAATCTTGATATGGATATTTCTGAAAGAGATACCTTATTTAGAGAAGCTGCAGAGATTATTGTCAATGCACAACAGGGTTCTGCTTCATTATTGCAAAGAAAATTAAAATTAGGTTACAACAGAGCCGGTCGTTTGATCGATCAGCTGGAAGCAGCAGGAATTGTTGGACCATTTGAAGGCAGTAAAGCAAGAAGCGTGAATATTTTAGACTTAAGTGCTCTTGATCAATTTTTTAATAATGAACAAAATTAATCCAATCATGAGAACAAAAATTCAGGAAATCAACAACAATTCTATCTTTAACATGACTAAAAAGTGTTTTCAAATAGCAGTTATTTTGCTTTTGAGCTTCACTTCTATTCAGGCTCAGGATAAAAAAGCTAAAGATTTATTGAACGAAGTAACTACAAAAATAAAAAGCTACGATAACATCGTAATCGACTTTAAATATTCTTTGAATAACGCCAAAGAAAACATCAACCAGGACAGTAAAGGAAATGTTACTATGAAAGGAAATCAATATGTATTGAATTTTATGGGCGTTACTAAAATTTTCGACGGACAAAAAACATATACAATTGTTCCTGAAGACGAAGAAGTTACTGTTTCTAAAGTAAATGAAAAAGACGATAACGCAGTTACGCCTTCAAAAATGCTTACGTTCTTTAATTCTGGTTACAAATACACTATGGATATTGTACAAAATGTAAAAGGAAGAAAAATCCAGTACATTAAATTAGTGCCAACTACAGGAAAAGACCAAAGAAAAGAAATTTTGTTAGGTATTGACGTTCAGACAAAACACATCTATAATTTGATTGAAACTGGAAAAAACGGAACAAAAACAACTTTAACCGTTAATTCTTTTAAAACCAATCAGCCATTATCAAAAAATCAATTTACCTTTGTAGCGAGTAAATACCCGAAATACTACATCAATAAATTAGATTAATCAGAAGGTTGAAAATTCTAGACAAATACTTATTAAAAACATTCTTATTTACATTTACTACGGTATTTGTAATCTTATTTTTCATATTCATACTTCAAACAGTATGGCTATTTATATCAGAACTAGCAGGTAAAGATCTCGACTTATTACTGGTCGTGAAATTCCTGCTTTTTTCTATGCCTCGTATTATTCCGCTGGTTTTACCGCTTTCGGTTCTTTTGGCTTCGATTATGACTTTCGGAAATTTAGCCGAAAATTATGAATTCGCTGCCATGAAATCTTCCGGAATTTCGCTTCAAAGAGCCATGCGGGTTTTAATCATTTTTATATTTGTTTTAAGTATTGTAGCTTTTTGGTTTGCCAATAACGTTATTCCTTATGCTGAATATAAATTTGTAAACTTCCGTAAAAATATTGCTCAGGCTAAACCTGCGATGGCAATTGCCGAAGGCCAGTTTAATGATGTTGGAACTTACAACATTAAAGTCAATAAAAAATCCGGTGAAAACGGTAATATTTTAACCGGCGTTACCATTCATGAAAAAGCAAATAACATTGGTGAAAACAAAACTGTTATTAAGGCTAAAGACGGTGAATTAATCAGCAGTGAGAAATCGAGTATTTTGAAACTTGTTTTAAATAACGGTTTTTACTATCAGGATGTTACTCCAAAAAAATACGAGGACCGCGCTAAACTTCCTTTTATAAAAGCTGCTTTCAAAAAACACATCATCAACATTGATTTATCTGAATTAAATAAAGTCGATGACAGTAAAGAAAGTATTGAGGGCACAAATGCCATGCTGAACGTAAACGAATTGCGTTATACATTAGATTCATTGAACAAAAATCTTGACAATGAAATCATTTCATTCTCTGAAAATATAAACCAGCGTGTTGGAATTAGAAAATCTATTCCTCAAAGCGAGATAGAAAAAGCCAAAAAGAAAAAAAATCTCCCAAACGATCTTTTAACTTTATATACAAACAAAGAGAAATCTGATGTTTTAAAAATGGCAAGCAGTAATGTTACCAGCAACATTTACTCAATCGAAACGACACAAAAAGACTTAAAAGACAAACAACGTGAAATCAACAAGCATTTAACTGCATTGTATGAAAAGTTTGTTATTGCTTTTGCTTGTTTCTTAATGTTCTTTATTGGTGCTCCATTAGGCGCTATTATTCGAAAAGGAGGACTTGGTCTGCCAATCGTTTTTGCGGTTTTAATTTTTATTACTTTTCATTTCATCAATACTTTTGGAAAAAGATTATCACAAGAAGGCGGTATGAGTCCTTTTATGGGATCATGGATGTCTTCATTTATTCTTTCACCATTGGCAATATTATTAACGTATCGTGCTACAAATGATAACGGATTAATTAATTTTGATGCAATAACCACTCCTATTTCACAACTGTTTCAAAAAATTTATGAGCGGTTTAAACCAGCTCAAAACAAACAATAATTATGTCAACAAAAATCCAACTGAATACCATTGAGGAAGCTATAGAAGATATTCGTCAAGGTAAAGTAATCATTGTAGTCGATGATGAGGATCGCGAAAACGAAGGTGATTTTTTGGCTGCAGCCGAAAAAGTAACTCCGGAAATGATCAATTTTATGGCTACACACGGACGCGGATTAATTTGTACACCGCTTACTGAAAGCCGCTGCAAAGAACTTGATTTACGTGCAATGGTTACCAACAATACAGATCACATGGAAACTGCTTTTACAGTTTCTGTAGATTTAAAAGGACATGGCGTTACAACTGGTATTTCTGCTGCTGACCGTTCAAAAACTGTTCAGTCATTAGTTGATCCAAATACCAAACCACACGATTTAGCTCGTCCTGGACATATTTTCCCTTTAATTGCCAAACAAGGAGGCGTTTTAAGAAGAACAGGACATACTGAAGCTGCTATAGATTTTGCACGTCTGGCAGGATTTAAACCTGCAGGTGTTATCTGTGAAATCTTAAATGAGGATGGTACAATGTCGCGTTTACCTGAATTAATAAAAGTGGCCAAAAAATTCGATTTAAAGTTAGTTTCAATTGAAGATTTGGTTGCTTACAGAATGCAGCACGACAGTTTAATTGTTAAAAAAGAAGATTTTGATATCGAAACCCGTTTTGGAACTTTTAGATTAAGAGCATACGAGCAGACTACAAACAAACAAATTCATATCGCTTTAACAAAAGGAACCTGGAATCTTGGTGAACCAATCTTAACGAGAATTCACTCTTCACAGGTTAATAATGATTTATTGGGTACTTTAACTAATAATGCCGAACAGCAGTTAGATGACATGTTTAAAGTAATAAATGAAAATGGGAAAGGTGCTGTTATCTTTATTAATCAGGATATGACGGCCGTAAATCTGTTAAACCGAATTTCTGAACTTAAATCATTACAGGCGCAAGGAACTTTGAAAGCACCAAAAGTAATCATTGATAGTAAAGATTACGGAATTGGAGCTCAAATCCTTCACGATATTGATATTTCTAAGATTAGATTAGTTTCTAATACTGAGCAGACAAAACGCGTTGGAATGATTGGATATGGCCTTGAAATCACTGAATATGTAACTTATTAATATGGGAACTGTAGAAGAAAGAATTTTAAAATCGGAGACACGTATTTTTAAAGCGGTTTTCCCTAGCACAACAAATCATTACGATACTTTATTTGGCGGAACTGCGCTTCATCTAATGGACGAAGTAGCTTTTATTTGCGCTACTCGTTTCAGCCGTAAAAAAGTAGTCACAATTTCTACAGGTCAAATCGACTTCAAAAAAGCGATTCCAGCAGGAACCTTAATTGAATTAGTAGCAAAAGTAGACAGTGTTGGAAGAACAAGTTGTAAAATTCATGTTGATATTTTCATGGAACAAATGTATTCTGAACTTCGCGAAACGGTAGTTTCTGGAACTTTTTCGTTTGTCGCAGTTGATGAAAATAAAAAACCGACACCAATTTTAGACGATTTAGAATAATTTTTCAAAAAAGCTCATTTTCGGAAATACTGATAACTAGACACTTGAAAATTATTTAAAAAAAGTTTCAAAAAAAAGTCTAAAAAAAGTTTTGAGAACCGAAAAACCGTCTTATATTTGCACCCGCAATCAGGCAATGAGAGCGACATACTGGAGAAATGGCAGAGCGGTCGAATGCGGCAGTCTTGAAAACTGTTGACTGTAACAGGTCCGGGGGTTCGAATCCCTCTTTCTCCGCTGAACTTGAAACCCTTAACTAACGTTAAGGGTTTTCTTTTTTTATTATATATTTTTCTTTGTAAATAGTTCCAAAAAAATTTTCACAATCGAAAAAACGCCTTATATTTGCACTCGCAATCACGCAACGATTGCGAACATATTGGAGAAATGGCAGAGCGGTCGAATGCGGCAGTCTTGAAAACTGTTGACTGTAACAGGTCCGGGGGTTCGAATCCCTCTTTCTCCGCTGAACTTGAAACCCTTAACTAACGTTAAGGGTTTTCTTTTTTTATTACCTTTTAATTAATATGTTTATTTTCCCAAAAAAGTAAGTACGGAGAAAGAGGGATTCGAACCTTCGGAGAAGATTCTCTATTTGTATTTATTCAAGAACAACATTTCCAAAAACTAAAAAAACCTTCAAAATCATTTCTGATTCCAAAGGTTTTCCTCTTTATCTAAAACTCTAACTCACTTATTTATATTCCTGCTCTTTCTGTGCATACCAGTCTTTCATTACATAAAAAGCTTTCTTTTTAATTCCCTGATCTGAGATTAAGCCTTTGCGGTTAAAGAAATCCTGAATGTTTGGCAATTGTCTTCTTGGTGATCTGAAATCAACTAAAATCCAGGGTGAAACTCCTGCTAAACCTTCTATACGATTAAACATCTGAGTATTTTGAATGTATAATTCTTCCTGATATTCTTCGTTCCAGCGTTCTTTTTTATCTCCGTGAAGCCCTTGTAAAGCTTCTCCTCCGAATTCGCTGATAATAACTGGTTTGTTATACGGAATCACCCATTGCATATCTTTACAAGATTCATTTGTTCCTCTGTACCAGCCCAGATATTGATTGAAACTTACAATGTCTACAAATTCATTCATGTTATCATGAAGTGTATTGACATTGTTTGGACTTTTGGTAACTTCCATCGCCATACTAATTAAACGAGTATTATCCTGCGTGCGTGCGTATTTAGCCAATTTACTCAGGAAAACGTCTCTTTCATCACTATGTGGTGTTTCATTGGCGATAGACCAAATCACGATTCCGCAGCGATTTTTATCTCTGTAAATCATATCGTGTAATTGACGCTCAGCATTAGCATACGTATCAGGATTTGTCCATGAAATGGTCCAATAAACAGGAACTTCAGACCAAATCATAATACCCATTTTCTCAGCTTGTCTTACCATATTTTCGTTATGAGGATAATGCGCCAGACGAACATAATTACAGCCTAACTCTTTAGCCCAATTCAATAACGTTAAAGCATCATCTTCAGACCACGCTCTTCCTGACCTGAAAGGTGCTTCTTCATGAATACTGATTCCTCTCAAAAAGACTTTTTTTCCGTTTAACAGAATCTCTTTTCCTTTGGTTTCAATAGTTCTAAAACCAATTTGATCTGTTATATTTTCATCTGCTTTGGAAATGGTCACATCGTATAATTTTGGTTTTTCCGGCGTCCATAAAACCGGATTGGCTTTAATTTCAAAATACGCCATTCCTTTAGCATCTGTTGTAATGCTCTTTTTGATTTTTAATTCTGGAATAGAAACTGAAATAGATTGATTTGCTGTTTCACTATTCAGTTTTATCCAGCCGGAAATCTTGCCTTTTTCTTTTTTATCCAATTGAACCAAATAATCTTCAACATACATATTTGGAACCTGAGCCAAAGTAACATCTCTTGTAATTCCGCCGTAATTCCACCAATCCATATTTACAGTTGGAACATTATCTTTGTGGCGCTTGTTATCTACTTTTACAACTACAAAATTATTCCCGTCGACTAATAGATCAGTTACATCAAAATTGAAAGGTGTATAGCCTCCAACGTGTGTTCCTGCCAGTTTTCCGTTTACATAGACTTTTGCATCATAATTGACTGCTCCAAAATGAAGAATCCCTTTGGTTTTAGAATCTTTTTTATAATTAAAGTCTTTCTGAAACCAAACAGTTCCTTCATAAAAAAACAATCTTTCGTCTTTGCTGTTCCAATCTGACGGAATATCCATTGTGGCAGAAGTCGCAAAATTATATTCGGTTAAATCTGTGGTATTGAATTTTTTATTTTCGAAGAATCCATTGTTTTTAAAAGGCATCAAACGGTAATCGTAATACCCGTTTTCTAACGGATCTACAATATAACTCCATTTTCCGTTTAAGGTAATATTGTTACGGGCTGCAATATTGGAAACTAATGGAACTTCCTGTGCTGTTGCTTTTACCATCAATAGAAAAGTGCAGCACAGCATTACAATTTTTTTCATAGTTCTTAATTTTTAATTATATAAGTCTAATTAATTTAAACACATTGTTAGATTTTATCTGCTAATCTGCTAAATCTGTGAGCTGAAAATTCTCCCGCTGATTTGGCAGATTGTGCAGATTTTTGATTATCTAGATTCACAAAGCTCATCTATGCATTAGAAACTAGTTTCTTTTATACTCTTTTTTAAGCCTAAAAAATCTATGTTTCTATGTGTTTAAAGATTTTTACATTTTATCAAAATAACGTGTCAGTTCGTAGGCATTATCATTAATAACTTTCATCTCTTTTAATAATGGCTGATACGGTTCGAAATTACTGTTCACGATTCCTTTGTTTGAATCACGGTTTGAATAATCTGTACTTAAATCCTGCGGGTCATTATCCATATATTTGAACCAATGCCAGCCTACTGAGTTTTTATTTTTTAAAAGTTCTAAAGTGAAATTCTGATAAAACATTCCTCTTTCTTTCTGAGTCCGAACCAGCCATCCTGCTCCTGTATTGTTTGGTAAACCAGAATCTTCACCTTTAGTATACCATTCTGTAATTAGAAACGGTTTTCCTGACCATTCGCCCCATTTATTCATTAAATCCTGACTTGGCTCCCATTTTCTGTAATGATTGATCGAAATGATATCCATATACTTTCCTGCCACTTTAAAAATCTCCGGATTGGTTAGTTCCTGATCTTTATCCTGATTGAATCGGCATCCTAAATACATATGGTTTGGATCTGCTTTTCTTAATGCCTCGGTTACCTTTTTCATGTAAGTTTCAAAGTAAAAAGCAGTAAATGCCATTCTGTCTTCCTGAGTAATATCAGAGATTGAAGTATTAAATCCTTTTCTTTTATCAAACCATTCTTTTGCAGCAATATAGCCCTGTTCATCTTTGGCCAATAAAGTTAAATGTTTATCTAATGCGTCGTTATACCAAGGCAGTTCATTATCAGTAAAATAACCCATCAAATACTTATCATTTTTGTACTGAGCAATCTCTTTTACCGATTTTTCAATGTAAGAATCAAATTCTTTATCAAAAACCATTACCAAATCAAAACGGTAATTCTGCCAGCTTGCTTCTTTATATTTTCCTCCAAATTTTTTAATATGATCGGAATGATATATTCCCATTGGCGAAATGATAACCGTGTAAACCAAAGGATTTTCAGCATTACGAACCAAATCAACATTCGACCATGCTCCTACACCGTTAAATCCATTATCGCGAAGTAATTTTGATTCTTGTTTTACCCAGTTTTCTTTGCTTCCGTATTTCTTATCAAATGCTTTTTGCTGATTTTCAGAACGTCCTGCATTAAAAACCGCAATTCCTTTATAAATATAGGGATAACCTTCCGGGTCAATAATCCACCATCTGTTGTCTATTTTTTCGGTTCTAAAAAATCCGGTTGCTTCTTTCTGCCACATTTTAGAACCGCCGTAAACGGAGGCTGGTGACTCTTTTTTAATTTTAAATCCTGGAAGTTTATCAATAGTTTTAGCATCATACGCTACCCATTTTGGATCTAAAGCATTTTGTCTGGCTTCGACTTTTTGATATGTATTTTTATGCTGCGCATGCAATGTGAGACTTAAAAAACCGAATAAGGCATAAACGGAATGTTTCTTTAAATTCATTTTAATTGTTTTTGAAGAATTATGGGACAGCAAAAAAACTGCCCCATAAAGAAATTGTGTAATAAAAAAGAAATCTTATTTCGATAAATAGATATGATCGAAATCGAAAGTGTAATTATTTAATGCTCTAACATCTTCCGGATCAACGCTTCTTAAAACCAAAATATCTTTGATTTTTGTTAAGTCTAACAGCGGATTCTGTTTTTTGTAATCGGCAATTGGAATTTTAACCATGTTCCAGCTTCCGTCTCTTTTTAGTCCGTATAAATTACTTGCGGCATCAAATTCTACATAACCAGTATTAGAGGCATCTTTCATTCTAAATCTGATTTTTCCTGTACTTGTAGTTCTTACTGCCATATTGATATAAGTGTAAGATGAGATATCAGTGAAATTTACAAACTGTAAAATTGCCATTGCCCATTTTGCTTCTGCAGCCGGCGGTGTCGCAGGAAGAGAAAAATTTCTGTAAGCACCTTCATAACCGTCTTGAGCAACTTCTTTAATTACAAATTGATTGCTTGAAACCCAGTTTAAAACCGGAGCTATTTTGGTAAAATCCGGATTTTCAGAGTAAATTTTAAGAGCATCTGCCGGAATAACAATTGGAGGTGTCGGCGGTGCTTCAACCTCAACCGTAAAAGTTTTCTTTTGAGTTGTATTGTCTACAAATGTGATTTCTAAGGTGGTTGTAAAAGTTCCTGCTTTGGTATATTTTACTTCAACATTCGGTTCAATTGAAGCTCCCGGCGACCCGCCTGGAAAAGTCCACTTTATGGCACGCACTTTTGTTGATGCATCAATATACGTTACTGTTTCTCCTCCTTTAATAGCTGTATTTGTTGAAGTTGCGCTTAATTCTCCTTTTTTATAAAGATATACTTCGCGTACATCATCTTCGCAGGAAAATAAACATGCGAAAAGAACTAAAAACAGGTATTTTAATTTAGATATATGATTTAGTTTTATGGTCATGATTTCAATGTTTTTTGGTTAATTTTTTTGAGAAGGAGAAAGAGGAAAGAAACAAGAGTAAAGACTTTTCTAAACTGTAACTCAGAAAGGGTATACTCTCAAAAATCTTGCTTCTTGTCTCTTTTTTCTAAAATATCTCTCTTACTTCAATCCGTCTAAGAATCCCTGATAAGCTGGTTTTTTATTATAATCAGCATCTAAAAGCAATGGATATTCTTTTGAGTGCCAGAAACTTGTAAGCCACGTATATTTATCTGTTACTCCCCATGTTGAAATGGCAAATTTTTGGGCTTGAGGGAGCTCTTCATACATAGTTGTAATGTATTTATAGGTTTCTGCCTGTTTCTGATTTTCAACATCATTAAAAACATACGAATCTGATTTTCCAGTATTGACTTTAATATCCAATTCTGAAATATGTATTAACAATCCTGTTGAAGCAAGATCTGTAAAACCGGTTTTCATCGTTTGCCTGTTGGTATCTGTGGCATAATGAAACTGATCTCCTAAACCGTCAATTGGTACTCCGTTTGCCTTGAATCTTGTTACCATTTTTTTGATTGAGGCTCTTTTTCCTGCATCCAGAACTACGCTGTAATCGTTGTAAAATAATTTTGCATCAGGATCTGCAGTTTTTGCATAGCGGAAACATCTTCCGTAAAATCCAATCGGATCTTTAAACAGTGAATTGATAACCGTTTCGTTTCGCATGGCGCCGCCGTCTGCAAAAACTTCATTAACAACATCCCAGCTTTTTACTTTTCCTTTGTAGCGTCCTACAACATCAGTAATATAGACTTTTACTTTGGCTTCAAATGCAATCGAATCGTATTGGGCTTTTTTAAACCATTCCGGAAATGAATCGTACCAAACCAAAGTATGTCCGTGAACTTCCATCTTATTGTCCTGAGCAAAACCTACTAAATAATCGGCGGCGGTATAATTATATGCCGTTGAAGAGGTCCAGATGCTTGCCATTTTCATTTCAAATTCGGCTGTAATCTGATTGTAATGTTTTAAAACAGCATTTTTATAATTGGCTTCGTTTTGCAGATCTTTCATTTTTACAGCAGCTCCAATTTTAAATTTTGCTTTTTCTTTTAAAGTCTGCGTAATAGGATTTGGATTGCCTGAATCGCCTTCATCTGCATATTTCAAAACTACTTTTTCATCGTTGCTGCAAGAGGCAAACAGCAAAGCGGTTAATGCTCCTAAAATATATTGTTTACTTTTCATGTGTTTTCTTTTTAAATCCGGAAGTCAGATCAGGAATATTCTAACTTCCGGACGGGTTATTACTAACTTTAACCTTAATTGTATCCAACATTAAATCCTTCTGGTTTTCCCATTAAATCTATCTGGCTCTGCGGAATTGGCATATTTACCATTGCCGGTGTCATTTTTAAAGGCACTTCTCCCGAAATAGTTCCAGACGGGCTTGAACGGAAATATAAATTTTGTCTTTCTACTAAAAGTCCTAATCTTTTTAATAAGAACCATCTGTTGTTTTCAAAAGCTAATTCTCTTGCCGATTCGTCTAAATAGTTGTTTAAAGTCCATGCAGTCAAATCAAAAGTGGTTACGGTGCTTTCAGGATTTCCTGTATAACCTCTTCTTCTTACTTTGTTTAAATATGCTAATGCTTTTGTATCGTTGCCTAAATTATGATGTGCTTCTGATGCCAGCAGATACGTTTCTGCCAGTCTGTAATACATATAATCTTTGTAACTGTTTGAGGTCATTGGCAGTTTTTCTGTATCATGGTATTTTTTCAAACTCCAATGCCATGCTCTGTAATTTCCATTTGGCGCTGCAATAGCCGGATTGGTAATCGGCTGTCCGAATTTTGGATTTCCCGGAACATTGATTTTATAATCTTGATAATTATCTGAATAATAATAAGTTTTGAATCGAAGATCGTTTGCCTGATCGTAAAGTGATTTCAGGTAATTATTTGGATAAAACCATCCTAAAGCCTGACCTCCGTAAGCCACATCCTGAATCAGTTCGTTTGCGTTTAATTCGTAAGTTCTGTGTGTAAAAACGCTGCTTAACCACGAACCGCCTCCTCCAGCTAACCCATCTTCCGGGCCTAATAAAAAGTCTTTTTGATAAGTAAAAAGAGATTCTTTATGATTGGCATTTTGTCCCCAAACATCAACAAGAGCCACTAAACCATGTGTTCCGTCGTTAATAATGGCGTCAAATTGTGCTGCAGCTTCTGTCCAGTCTTCCTGCCATAATGCGCTTTTTCCGCGAATGTGTCTCGCAACTCCCTGACCATAACGTCCCGGATCTACTTTAAAAGGAAGATTGGCAATCGCATAGTCTAAATCAGCATCGATTAATCGATATACATCAGCATCGCTGGCTACTTTATATTCTACCGGGTCATTGATGTTTTGAGGAGTTGTTGGAATAGTATCAATTAAAATACCTCCATACATTTGTTTTAAATCCAGATACAATTCTCCTCTAATAACGCGTGCCTGCGCTACTAATCTTTTTTTGGCATTCTCATCCATTTTTATAGTTCTTGCCGATGTAATAATTGCCGAACATCTGTCGATAATTTTATAGCCCTGAATCCATTTTGATCCTGTATATGACTGCGGATTATGTCCTGTACCGTAAGGTGTATTCCAGGTTCTGTGCAATCCTAAATCGGTTGCGACCATAAAGAAAACATTGGCCCACAAATCGCTGTTATCACCAGATGGCAGATTATAAAAACGCATTTGGTTGTAAAGTGCATTTACTCCTACTTCTAATCCTGCAGGAGAATTGTAGATATAATCTACAGAAACCTGATCTTTTACGTTTTCTTCCAGAAAATCTTCACATGAAGTAAGTCCTAAAGAAAGTCCGAATATCAAAACAAATAGAAAATTTATATTTTTCATGATCTTGTTATTTTTATTTTATTTAATGTCTTAAACTGTGTTATTAAAAACCTACTTGTAAGCCTATAACACAAGTAACAGGTTCCGGATAATCGTTTATTTCTTTCTCTGGGCTGTAAGACTGATAATCTGTAAGGGTAACCAAATTACTTCCGGTTACATACAATCTCATATTACTTAATCCTAATGGTTTAAGTGTGCTTTCTGGAAATTTAAATCCAACAGAAACGTTTTGCAAACGAATGTAAGAGGCATCTTGTAACCCTAAAGTATTGATATACGGCGGATCGTTTCCGTCTCTTGGCCTCGGCCAGTTTCCTCCTGGATTTTCAGGTGTCCAGTAATCTTGTTTGATACCGTTTTTTACTCCTCTCAAAGAACCTCCTTTTACATAATCGTATAAGAATAAATTATCTCTTGTAACTCCCTGAACAGTATAAATATCTGCCGAGAAATCAAATTGTTTGTATTCTAAAGCCAGTGAAAAAGTTCCAAACCAATCTGGCAGTTTTGATGTAATGACACGGTCTTCATTCGGGTTTGGATTGGCTCCGTTTGACGGATTAGCATCGTATAATTTTATGTCTCCCGGATATAAAGTTGTTCCTGTAACAATTGGAATGGTTTCTCCTTCCTGATAAATTCCAACAGCTTTGTATCGGTAATACACATCAATAGGTTTTCCTATAAACCATAAGTTCCCAACATCGTCATCTTCTTTTCCGTCTCCGTTGGCATCTTTGCCATAAATACTTACAATGCTGTTTTTGTTTTTAGTGAAAGTAGCACCAACATTTAATCTGAAGTCTTTCTTTTTGATTAAATCACCATTTAAGGTAATTTCTAAACCTTTGTTGTTTACTTTACCAATATTTGAAAGTTTTTTGGTATAACCTGTATTTGCATTTAAGGTTTCATAAATCAATAAATCAGAAGTATCAGTATTGTAAATCTCAACAGTTCCTGTTAATCGGTTTTTAAATAATCCAAAATCTGCTGCAAGATTTAACTGCGTTGAAGTTTCCCAGCGCAAATCCGGATTAGACAATTGTGTTCCCGGAACGTATCCAGATACTTTTATTCCGTTTATGATATAATCTCTCTGATCTGCAACCGCCATACTTTGATACGGATCTTTTGGCTGGTTTCCTACTTTACCATAACTGGCTCTTAATTTTAAATTACTGATAACCGGAACGTGTTCTTTCATGAAGTTTTCATTTGAAACATTCCATGCGGCATTTACAGCAGGAAAAAATCCCCATTTATTATTGGCACCAAATACAGAAGATCCATCGGCTCTGCCTGAAACTGTAAAATAGTATTTGCTGTCAAAATCATATTCTAATTTTCCTGCAAATGAAATCAGAGACCTTTCGTTTCCGCCAATTTCAGGTGTATTTAAAAAAGCACTTTCTAAACCGTAAATTCCCAAAATATCACTTGGAATTCTGCTTGCCGAGTTTTTAAATTCATTGTATTCTGATGAAGTAATTTCATAAACTCCAGTAGCATTAAAATGATTTTTTTCGGCCAGTTTAAAGTTGTAATTCAAAATATTACTTAATTGGTATTCTACATTATCTTTATAAAGTATACTGCCGCTTCCTTGTCCTGAATTGGCAATTCCGGAAAGTGATCTTGATGTATTAAAGGCCATTGCTTTATAATTCCATGATCTTCGGCTGGCGTTTAATTTATACGTAAAACCTTTTGCTAAATTAATGTCCAAAAATATATTCATGATATCATTACGATTTAACTCATTTGTTGTCGTCTCGTAAATATCAATAAGCGGATTTGGTGTTTCCTGAATTCCTCCCGGCAGATAACGAAATGATCCATCATCATTATAAATTCTTCCTAAAGGTGATGTAGTAATGGCATTATTTAAAACATTACCTACGTTTGGTCTGTTTGTTTCTGAGAATTGAAGCGAAACATTCATTCCTATTTTCAACCAGTCTGCCACTCTCTGATCTACATTGACTCTCATGGCCACTTTCTCGAAATCAGAATTTGGGATTACTCCTGTTGTATTAATGTAGTTGATACTTGAAAAAATACTCGTTTTATCTGTTCCTGACGAAATGCTTAAACTGTGGTTATTAGTTGTACCTGTTCTCAGCGCATATTTTTCCCAATCGATATATTTTCCTGATTGGACAGATTCTAATTCAAGCGGCGAAAAAACCTGATCGTCTGGTCTGTAAACTCCGCCATTGCTTGTTCTGTAAGCTTCTCTTTTTAACTGAGCAAATTCTTCTCCGCTGTAAATGTCAAAATTCCTGTTGATTGTTTGTACTCCAGAGAAACCATTGTAAGCGATTTTTGCTTTTCCGGTTTTTCCTCTTTTTGTAGTAATCAAAATAACTCCATTTGACGCTCTTGCTCCATAAATAGATTGTGCTGCGGCATCTTTCAAAATTTCTAAAGAAGCAATATCGTTGGCATTTACATCATTGATGTTTCCAATTACAACACCATCTGCAATTACGATAGGTTCGTTGCTGCCGTTAATAGATTTTTTTCCTCTAATTTGAATTGAAGAAGAACTTCCCGGACCTCCATCGGCTAACGAAACCTGAACTCCGGCCGCTTTACCTCTTAACATTTCTCCAACATCAGAAGTCGCCACTTTTGTCATATCGCCTGGCTTAACCGAAGCTACAGAACTAATTACGTCGCTTTTCTTTTTGGTTCCGTAACCAACCACTATAATTTCGTCTAGTGCCTGAGAACTTGGTTTAAGAACTACTTTTAGGTTTTTCTTGTTTTCTGTATCAACAGCAGCTTCATCCATCCCAATGAAGGAAAAAACAAGTGTGCTTTTTGGCGCTGTGCTGATGCTGAAATTTCCATCGAAATCGGTTTGAGTTCCTTTTGTACTTCCTTTAACATGTACATTTACTCCTGGTAATGGGAGACCTGCATTGTCAACTACTTTTCCTGAAACTGTGCTTTCCTGTGCCTTCACATTAGAAGCCAGAATACACAGAAAAAACATTAAAATTAATTTTAGATAATTTCCACCAAGAAAAAGAATCTTTTCGGGTTTGTTGTTTTTCATTGTAATTTTTTTGGTTAGTTAATTATAAAGTCATGTGATTATGTTGCAAATGTGACTAATAATTGAGGTTACGAAGGGAGGAAGATATTCGTTTTTAGGGGTTCGAACGTCTTTATCTGAGAAATTTGTACCAGACAAGCCTTTAAAAAACAGTATTCGTAATAAAAAACTTAAATAATTGCGAGGTACTTAATTTTGCAGTTAAACACAAAGAACGCAAAAGGAAAAAACGCAAAGTCCGCAAAGCTTATTAAACTTTGCGGACTTTGGGTAAACATAGGTCTGTCAGCGATTAAACCCTTTTTTATAGTTAATTATTTGAAGCTTTATATTCAGTAGGCGATAAATTATAAAACTTTTTAAATTCTTTACTAAAATGCTTTCTGTCATTAAAACCAACCATATAAGTTACCTCAGCAACAGAATAAGTGGTGTTGGTTAATAAATGAGCAGCTTTTTTTAATCGCATATTTTTTATAAAACCAGCTACCGAATGATCTGTGAGGGTTTGAACTTTTTTGTAAAGCACGGTTCTGCTCATTCCTATTTCATTTACCAGATCATTTACATCAAAATCAGTATTATCCAGATTTGCTTCGATAATCTGAGTGAGTTTTTTTAGAAAGATTCCTTCCGGCGTATTTACGTTTTCTTCTTCAACAGCAGCAATAAATCCTTCTCCATATTTCTGACGAATGATTTCTTTGGCTGATAATAAATTGGCGATTGTCAGTTTTAATTCTTCAATACTAAAAGGCTTCGAAATATAAGCATCTGCTCCAGTAGAAAGTCCTTCAATTCTATTTAAAGTAGAAGATTTTGCCGTTAATAAAATAACCGGAATGTGGTTTGTATTTTGATTTGTTTTTAAAATGGTACACAATTCAAAGCCGTCCATTTCCGGCATCATAACATCGGTTACGATGAGATCCGGAATTTCTTTTTCCATATACTCGAGTGCGTGAATTCCATCTGTAAATTTCAAAACCCTGTAATCGTGATACAAAATATCGTACACAAAAGAGAGTACTTCTTCGTTATCTTCAATAACCAGAACAGTCTTTTTATTGCTGTTTTCCAGCTCTTCGTATTCTCTTTCGTAAGTTTCAATTTCTGTTTTAACATCCGAAATTGGATTTCCATTTTCTTCAATCTTAACTGAATTCTCGACTATCTGCGATTTTTTAAAATGATCTTTTCCTTTCTTTAATTTGATTGTAAATATGGTAGTAAAGTTTGGATCTTCTTCTGTCTGAACTTTGATTTCTCCGTGATGCAGTTCTACAATACTTTTGCTTAAAGCCAGACCAATTCCGCTGCCTAAATTGGCACTGCCGCGTTCGTCTAATTGGAAAAAATTCTTAAAAATCTTCTTTTTTCTGTTTTCCGGAATACCTATTCCGTTGTCTTTTACTTTTATTTCGACATAGTCTGAATCTTCTTTTTGTTCTACGCCTAAAGTAATTCGGCCGTTTTTTCCGGTAAATTTAAAGGCATTCGAAAGCAGATTGTAAATCACTTTCTCCATTTGGTTTTTATCGAAATAAAGCTGTACTGTATTTATGTTTAAGACGAATTTATAATCGATTTTTTTCTCGACAGCAATTCCTCGAAACGATTCGTAAATATCAAAACAAAATGAAACAATATCCTGCTGTTCGCAATAGATTTTCATACTGCCTTTTTCTGCTTTTCTAAAATCCATTAATTCATTGACTAATTTCAATAATCTATCAGAATTGTTTTTGATGGTTTTTAGTTTCAGTTCCAGATTCGAGTTTTTCTCGGCACTGTTTAAAAGTTCTTCAACTGGTCCGCTGATTAATGTTAGAGGCGTTCTGATTTCGTGCGAAACATTGGTAAAGAAATCCAGTTTCATTTTATACAATTCTTCCTGTCTTTCTTTTTCAACTTGTTCCAGATAAAAAGCTTGTTTTAACAACTCTCGGTTCCTGAAAAAGCGGAATAACAAAACTGAAGCTCCTGTTAATAAAGCGATGTAAAACAAATAAGCCCACCATGTTTGCCACCACGGTGGCAGAATGGTAATTTTTAAAGTCTTAATATTCGGATTCCATTCTCCGCCTCCGTTTGAAGTTTTTATTTTTAGAAGATAAGTTCCGGAATTTAAATTGGTTAAGTTGATATAATGCTGTGAACCTATAATATGCCATTCGTCTTTATTAGAACTTTCGAGTTTATATGCATATTCATTTTTTTCCGGCGAAATAAAACTCATTGCACTAAATTCCAAGCCAATGTATCCCTGATCGTGTTTTAAAGTAATTTCAGTTGTTTCGCTGATCCGTTTTTCCAAAGCAACTTCTTTGTTTCCTGGTCTAATTTCCTCATTATTAACAATAAGCTTTGTAAAAACAATTGGTGATTTATCTTTTGTTTTGATTAATTTCGAAGGGTTAAAAACGATTAAACCATTCGAACATCCAAAAACGAGTTCTTTTGCATTTAGTTGTACACTGCAGTTATTTGAAAATTGTTTGACTTTTAAGCCATCGTTTGAAGAATAAGAAGTGATTTCAAAATCAGCAATATTGGGAACAGGCGTTATAGTTTTGGTTTTTATTTTGTACAATAAATTATTGTCGCTGATCCAGATATTTCCTTCTGAATCTTCTGAAATACTTTTGATGGTTTCATCTGTGAATCCCATAGAGCGGTTGATTTCGAAGAAACGTCCTTTCTTTTCATCAAAAATATTTACTCCGCCACTTTCTGCTCCTACCCAAAAACGATTTTTAGAATCGGTAAACATTACAGTTAGACTATTGTTTGACAATCCGCTTTTTGGTCCGGCTTTAAAAACTCTGGTGACTTGTTTTAGCTTTTTGTCGAAATAATTTAAGCCGTATTGTGTAGCGATCCAAAGTCCGTCTTTTCTATTTACAATATCAGTAATAAAATTATCGCTGAGAGAATTTGAACTTCCGTCTGCCATATAAATTTCGACCGTTCCGTCGGGCATTACTTTCTTTAATCCGTTTCCGTTTGTTCCTACCCATAAATCTGTATTGTCCATTAATAAAGAAGTAATGGGGCGTTCTCTTTCTTTAGAATCTTTGCGTGAAAGCGAAATAAACTGGAATGTTTTACTGCTTTTATTGAATTTGAACAATCCATTGAAAGTTCCGCAAAACAAGTTCTGTTCGTTTTGATTTACCAAAGCCGTTATCATGTTAACGCTTTTATCAAAATCGTAGCCTTCAATTTGATAAGATGTATTTTTATTATTTCTAAAGTCAAGATAATTCAAGCCTCCGCCATTTGTTCCAACCCATACCGAACCGTCATTTTCTCTCACAACAGCATTTACAAAGGCTGTATTTAATCCGAAACTAGGTTTGATGACTTCTCTTATATTGGTAAAATTGGTATTGGTTTTCTGAAAAAAATTGACTCCTCCTCCATTCGTCCCAATCCAAATATCGTTATGACGGTCTTTTAAAAAACATTTGACATCATCGTCTGAAAGACTGTAACTTTCCAGTGGATTATGTCCGTATTTGGTGAATTCATTTTTATCTTTTTTGTAAACACATAAACCATTTTTAGTGGCAAACCAAATGGTATTATTGTCGACAGAAACAATATCATTGACCCAATTTGACGATAAACTGTTTTTATTATTTGTATTAAGCAGGTAATTTTTTACGATATTTTTATCTGCATCAAAATGAAAAACGCCATTTGCTTCAGTCGCAAACCATAAATCACC
The DNA here is from genome assembly GCF_028736135.1 of Flavobacterium sp. KACC 22758. Classification (NCBI taxonomy): domain Bacteria; kingdom Pseudomonadati; phylum Bacteroidota; class Flavobacteriia; order Flavobacteriales; family Flavobacteriaceae; genus Flavobacterium; species Flavobacterium sp. KACC 22758. The sequence goes on along the minus strand of NZ_CP117878.1, from coordinate 1,321,423 downwards.
ATTTTTTTCTTTGATAATTTTCCAGATTTTCGATTTGATTAAAGCTTCGTTATCTGTCAATGTTTTTGGTAATATTTTTTTTGAGCCATTTTTAGGATCAAAACATTCTAAGCCTTTAGAAGTTCCAACCAAAACACCATAATTGCGATCATAAAACAAAGACAAAACCCTGCTTTTTCTGAATGGCGAATTGTGATCGTTTGAGATTTCTTCTAACAAATATTTCTCTTTATTAAGACGTTTTATACCGCCAAAAGTCCCAATCCAAATTTGGTTTTGATCATCCTGAATTATAGATGATATATAATTTCGTCCGCCTTTAATTCTCTGAACGTCAACTCTTAAAAAACTCCTTTCATTTTTATTAAAGAGATTCAATCCGTTATTGGTTCCAACCCAAAGTTCTTTTTGTCTGTCTTCCAGAATCACGTTAATATGATTGTTGCTGATGGTATTTAGAATGTCTTTGTTGTAAACATATCGCAGAAAATTATATCCGTCGTAACTGATTAATCCGTTTGCAGTTCCTATCCAGATAAATCCTTTTTTGGTTTGATGAATACTCGAAATCATACTTTGCGAAAAACTCACATCGTAATCAATATGATCAAAATATAAATCAGATCCTTGTGCAGAAACGCCAAAAGAAATGGAAAGAAATGCAATACAGCTTAAAATGTAAATTTTAATATTCCTCATAAACAGAATTTATAAACGCCAGATAAAATTTGTAAAACGATTTGTATTTTCACAATCAATAAACCTATGAAAAAAATCGTTTTGAAGGCACTGCAAAATAAATCTAATGTAAAAAAAAGAGGGAGTTGTTTTTTCTTTTTAAGGGGTGGATTTGTACTTTAATTTCAGAAAACATTAGGGTTGGGCATAATTTAAAAAAAGAATAGAAGCCTTTAAATGTAAAAATTAAAGGCTTCTATTTTTATTTCTAAAAAACAGAAAAATCTGATTTTCAAATAAATTACATCATTGTATTGATACGGATACTAGCTTTTATAAGTGCCAATGCCGAAATTTTTGAGATATGAATATCTTTTGGCTGATGATGTGAATTCTGGCTTACCAATTTTACAAATTCTGATCCCTGATCTGATTTTTGAACGTATTTTACTGTAATGTATTCTTCCCAATCATTTAGTTTTACGCTTAAAAGATACATTTCACCAAAAAAGATATTTTCAAACTCAGTTTCTTTATACAGGACGATGTCTCCTGATTTTAAAAGCGGATACATACTGTCTCCAGTTACAGAAATAGCTCCATCGCATTTTGGCAGATTGGGAATTTTAATTGTATCCAAAATTCTTTGTGGTTTTCCGCTGTTGAACAATTCTCGTAAACCTGCCACAGCTTCTAGATCATATAATGGTATTTCCTGGCTCACATGCAGTGTATCGATTGTTCTTCGGTCGTTATTCATAATTATAATATTGGTATTATCTTCTTTTATCATAGGTCCGTTTCCGGTTAGAAGCCACTCGGAATTAATTTCTGGATAATAGTGTAAAATTTTACACGCCTTATCCGTTCCCATATTACTGCTGTTGTCTAAAAATTTATTAGAAAAGCCTAAATCATTACAGAACTTATATTTAGTAATTCCTTTATAATCAAGATATTCACGCATCCTTTCAGTTGATCCCATATCAATATATATTTTGTGTTAAAGTTTTGTTTTGATGTATTATTTTACATTATATTTGCAAAGTAAAGAAAAAACAAACTGAAAAACAATAAATTTCACGTAAAATAAACGCCTTACAAAATCATATTTCTATTAAAAAACCAACAAAACAAAACAAAAACAACTATTTACACATAAAATACATTAAAAATAAATGTAAAATAATACGCTGCTTAAAACATTTTTAACCCAAATACTTTATAAATAATATCTTTATGGAACATTTTTTATACCCTACTTTAACAGCATTTTTTGGTGCTTTTATAACATGGTTTTTCTCATGGAGAAAAACATTGGCTCAAGACCGTGCTGCTGAACTTGATAATGCAGTAAGCGCTGTAAAATATTATCGTGATCTTCTAGATGACATAACCACACGTCTTACCGCTGCAACTGAAAATATCAAAAAAATGGAAGTTCAAAACAATGAATTATCACACATTAATAAACAGCTTACTGACGAATTACATAAACTTAAACTTTTAAAAGAAAAACATCATAACACTGCCTGATTTTTTTATTTGAAGTAAATTAAAAGAAAATAATGTCTCTGTTTATTTTAATAAAAACACAGAGACATTACATTTTTTGCTTTTTATTTATTTCTTATGAAATTTTAAATCTCAAAACAATTCTATCTAAAAAACAATTAAATTTGGAGACCTTAAATCACCAGATTAATTATGAATTCAAAAAGAAATTCGTTCTATTTACCAGCCTTATTAATGATGTTCTTTTTAGCATCATTTTCTTATTCTCAGACTTCAAATACTGCTTCTAAAGCTGAAAACAAGTCTAAGTTATTTGAAGAAACCACAACCGACAGTGATTATTTGATGGCTATCGAAAAAGCCGGAGATGTACTGGAATCTGCTGCAAATGATGCCGAATTTGAAGGAAGTACTTTCCACTTATTTGGAGACATTAAAAGAACCGAAAGCAAACTTGATTTAATACTAGCAAGTTTAAAAGGAGCTAATCCAAATGTGCGAAATCAGCAGATGTATCGTATTGTTCTAAAAGAAATCGAACAAGAATTAAACGATCAAAATAATGCGATAAACATTCGTAATCAAAATCTTGAAAAAATTAAAACCAGGATTATTGATCTTCGTAAAGACAAAATTTTATTTACTCTCATAAAAGATACTATCCGCAGAAAACAATTCAAAACTGAATTAGCGAACCTTAAAAAAAGATATCTTACAACTGATAGTCTGATGACTAAAAATCAGGAGACTTTAAACCATAAAAAAAGGCTAACTGTAGAGCATAAAATTGCAGTTTCGAATGCTCTTGCAACTGTAGAAACCAAACTCGAGAAATCAGGAATAAGTATTCTAAATAAAGAATATCCTTCGTTATGGAGCACTGACACTACAGCAAAAAAAGTGGTATCACATAACATTAAAGCAAAAATTATAATTGAAGAAAATGTAGCCGCTTATTATTTAAGTTATAAAGCTGGAGCATTAATCACTCTGTGTTTCTTTATGGGACTTTTGGCTTGGTATATTTCACGCAATTTGAAATATTTAAAATCAAATGGTCACGACGAAAATCTTGCTCTTTTTAATTTTAAATATTTAAACAGAGGCGTAATTCTGCCAATAATTGTCATTACCCTAAACATTGCCGTTGTAACAAATTTGTATGCTCCTGCCCTGTTTTTAGAATTACTTCAGCTTGGTTTATTAGGTGTTCTGACGATCTTGTTTAAAAATGACTGGTCTGGAAAATCAATGCGAAACTGGTTATTGCTTTTCGGATTGTTTTTTGCGCTTTGTTTTCTGGATCTTTTTATAGAAGTAGGTTTATTTCAACGTTGTTCATTCATTATCATTAATATTTTAGGAATTCGATATGGATTGGTTCAAATTAAAAGTTTAAAAGATCAGTTATACATTAAAGGATTTTTTAAATGGGCCAGCATCATTTTTATCGGATTAAATGTTTTATCGATACTTTACAATCTTTTTGGAAGGGTTTCTCTTTCAAACATGCTGAGTTTAACTGCCTTTATTTCTCTTACTCAGATTGTTGCATTGAGTGTACTTTTAAAAATAATTCTGGAAATAATTCTTTTACAGATTTATACAACCCGAGTAAAACGAGGTATCGAAAAGATTTTTGATTACGAGAATTTATCTGACACGCTCAAAAAACCATTCATAATCGTAATCAGCTATATGTGGCTGGTTGTAATTGCTTCTAATTTAAATATCTGGGAATCATTACGTTCTTCTCTTGGTACTTTATTGAGTCGTCCTAACACTATCGGAAGCATCACTTTTACTTTAGGAAATATTGTTTTATTTTTTATAATTGTCTGGGCCGCACATTTATTGCAAAACTATGTTGCGTACTTTTTTGGAGAAATTGAAGACGAAAACGAAGAAAACATCAATAAAAGACAGCATTCTAAATTACTTATTACAAGACTTGTTGTTTTGATTGTGGGTTATCTTTTGGCTGTTGCTGCATCGGGAATGCCGTTAGACAAATTGAGTATTCTTTTGGGAGCGTTGGGTGTCGGTGTTGGACTTGGACTTCAAAATGTCGTAAACAACTTTGTATCGGGAATTATTTTGATTTTTGATAAACCAATTCAAATTGGGGATGTTATCGATATTAGTTCTGAATCTGGAAGAGTAAAATCTATGGGATTAAGAACAACCAAAATCAATGCTCCAAATGGTGCCGAAATTATTATTCCAAATGGTAATTTATTGTCTCAAAACATTACAAACTGGACGTATACAGATAATTTTAAACTGGTAGATATTTCTATTGAAATCAGCGGAGAGGCAACTCCAGAAGACATAAATGCAACTATTTTAAGTTCTCTTGAAAATCTTCCTTTGGTAAACAACACTAAACCGTCTCAAATTTATTACAATTCAATTTCTGATGGAAAATTTAAAATACAAATCAAATTTTGGTGCAGTATCTATAGAACCGAAGAAACTATAAGTACGGCTAAACAAGTTTTATTTAGCAATTTTAAAGCTAAAGGGCTGACTTTTTCGACATAAAAATTAGCAAAATTAACCCTCTTTTCAAAAGAGCAAAACTTTAAAGTTTTGCTCTTTTTTTGTTAAAGAAAATGAACTTAAATCATCTTATTTATTTTTTTAAGAAAAAATGTGATAATGTGGTTTCCCGTAAAGAAATTTAAAATAAAAAAAACATATTTGTATGATTTTTAGAGATAATTCAGATAGTTTTCATTTAGTTAAATTTAATTAATTGAGACAAAAAACAGATAATTTACTAAAAATCAATCAATTAAAAATGTTAAAAAAGTAATATACATCTGATTAAATTAGCAATTAATTGATTTAATATTGTTAAAATTATCCTAATAAACAAAATGAAAAAAATCCCCTTGTATGCTGCTTGTTTAGCAGTTGTGTTAAGTATTGCTGCAATCTATTTTGCAAAATCAAGTTCAGAATTAGTATATGTTGATGTTAATAAATTAATCACTGGATATAGTAAAACAAAAGTTGCAAAAGCAGAATTTGATAAAAAAGCCTCTTTAATGAAAGCCAATGTAGATTCCTTAATCAGTAACTGGCAAAATGAATTAAAAAACTACGAAAAAGAGAGAGCTTCTTTATCTCCTACAGAACTAAAATTAAAGCAAGAATTGTTATCTAACAAACAGCAGCAAATTAACGGTTACCAAGAAGCTATTCAGAAAAAAATTCAGGAAGAAGATAAAAAAGTAACACAAACCGTAATTAACGATATTAACGATTATATCAAAGAATACGGGAAAGATCATAACTACAAAATCATATTTGGCGCAAGTGGCGGCGGAAACATCATGTACGCAGATGAATCTACTGACCTAACCGAAAAAGTTTTAAAAGGCCTTAATGCTGAATATGATAAGAAATAAACTTTTACCATTTATTTTACTATTATTTATTTCCTCTTGTAACAAATCATTTGATACACAAGAGGAAATGAATGCATATATACAAGACGAAGATAACGGCTATCATTACAAAAAAACGATATCTGGTGTTGATTATGTTTTACAGTATAGACCAACTGATTTATTAGTAAAACAGGAATTAACAGAAAAAAATAGTCCGTCTGAGATAGAGAAATTAAGGAAGCAATACAATAAGTTTTTGTATTTCAATCTTTCAATGTCAAAAAACAATCAGGAGTTATTAAATAGTGTTGCGCAAGACAAAGCAAAATTTGGTCAAATGGTCAATGATTTAGCTTTTGGAATGGAGGAAAAACTACATGTTTACACCCCTGCAAAAGATACCCTTGCCCTAGCCGACTTTATTTATCCAAGAATGTACGGCATGAGTAACTCAACTTCTATTATGATAGTCTATCCCCGTGACGAAAAATATCTAAAACAAGACTATCTAAATTTTGTAATCGAAGATTTGGGTCTTAATACCGGAGATGTTAAATTCAAAATAAATACCAAAGCCTTAATAAACGAACCTCAACTAGTTTTTTAAAATCATAAACCAATGACCAAATACCACAAGCGCCATCGTATTATTGCCACTTTTTTCTTGTTGATATTTTTTCCAACATTATTACCTAATAATCTATTTGCTTCTAATAATGGACCAGTTGCTCCAGAAGCTACTAGTTTTGAACCTATAGATGCCACAGATATGGTTAATCTTAATACAGGAGACATGTCTTATGTTTTGCCTTTATTAAATGTACCAAGTCCAGAAGGAGGTTATCCGCTTACATTATCAAATCATGCGGGAATAGCAATGGACGAAGAAGCTTCTTGGGTTGGTCTTGGATGGAGTCTAAATCCTGGTGCTATAAATAGATCCGTAAAAGGAGTTCCAGATGATTGGGATAAAACAAGAGTTTCAGAATTATTATACGATCAAGGACAAAATTTAAACTACTATAGCTTCTCAATAGGAGGTACTCTGCCTAATGGTATAACAATTGGAATGAGTAGATCATGGGGAGCACATAAAGCCTGGGGGGGAACTGTGGGGTATGCAGGAGTAGGAATTGGAGTAGGTTCTGAACAAATTGAGGTTTCATATGCAGGAGTTGGTGTTGGATATAATTTAGATTCAAAAAAAGTTTCCGGTTCATACACTCTATCTGCAACAGGTGCCTCATACAATGGCCTTACTATAAATACCAGCGGAGAAGTAAAAGCCTCTGCTTTGGGTGTTTCTTATAGTACTGCTTCAAACAAAGTAACTTCACAATTTTTAAATGTCTCGAGCAATAATAGTACGCCCGTTACAAACTCAGATTATTATATAAATAACTTTAATCGTGGGTTTGATTTAAATGCAGCTGGTTTCTTTTGGATAGCTTATCAGCATACACACATTGAATATTCGCTTTTTAAACTTACCAACAGCTATAATTCTGGAACTTTAAATCTTTTCGATTCAAAAAAAGAATCCCAATACAAACAGGACATAAAATATTCAATGGATGTTAGAACTCATAACGTTGTAGATAAAAATCGTCCATCTAGCACAGGAATGTTTACACAAGCAGAAATAACATTACCTGATTATGACAACTATTCTGCAACAGCACAGGGAATGTCCGGCTCATTTTCTCCAAGAATTTATGATGAAGTTATGCTCTATGGCAAAGGAGATGAAGCAAATGATCTTGCAACATATTTAACATATCCTGCAAACACAAATGATAGTAACTATAAATTAAACAACAAACTGTTTTTTTATTTTGATAATGTAAATTCTTCCTTTTTAAGAACACAAACAGGAGATTTTAAATCCCTTGACCCTACATTTAATTTAGACAATAATACTGTCAATTCCAACGGTTCAAATGAAATGGGAAGATTTGTAAATAATATTGTTACCGATACTGATAATACTTTTAGCTCTAATTATAATAAAGATGGGCAATTAACTAAGGTTGGTAACAGAAAAAGAGATGGACAGTACATTGAGGCTTTTACAAATAAACAAATTGTAGATGGAAATACAGGTTCAACTCCTTTTCTGGAAGCATCAAATTATGATAGACAGTACTATAAAAATATTGCAGAAAATGGAATTGGAGCCTACAGAATTACCGCTTTAGATGGGAAAGTATATCATTATTCACTACCTGTATACAGCTTTGAGGAAGTTTATAAAAATTACTCAAATACGAGTAATGAAAATGATAAATTTTTAGAAACAATTAAAACAAAACCATATGCAACACATTGGCTATTAACTGCTGTTACAGGTCCTGATTATGTAGACATTAACAACAACAACATTATTGACAAGGATGATTATGGATATTATGTTCAATTTGAGTATGGAAAATGGTCAGATGGATATGGGTGGAGATCTCCAAAAGTTGGAGGAAAAACATATAATAGTAAAAATTTCTTTTTTTGGGGCCGAAAAGAAATTTACTACTTAGATAAAGTTAAAACCCGTACCCATACTGCTTTATTTGTTAAGTCAGTTAGAGAAGATGACAAAAGTACCTCTATACAATACCGAAATGGACAATATCAGTCTGGTGCAATGCCTATAAACTTAACCCAAACATTTCAAGACAGAATAGCCAGACCAATAGAGCAAGGATATTATTATGTACCCGTATCAAGTGGTTCTAATACATACCAGTCCTTGAATTTTAACTTTGACTACGATTATAAGCATAGAACCTATAAATATGTAGACTTACCTGAGAATTTAAGTTTGAAACTTGATAAAATAATACTGTTAAAAAATAATGATGCTGCAAATGCAAATAAAAATTTAGGGACTGGGACCAATAGGAAGAAAGGTTACACTTATTTTGATTTTGGTTTTTTTGGAGCATATGATGTATGCCGTAAAAATCCTTATGATGTAAAAGTTTCGGATATTAACACTGATCAAAATGTACTTGATACAGAAGATATTAACATCTTAAATCAATCACAAGGCTTTGATATTCAGACCAAGGCTGTAAAAGTCATCAATTTTAATTATGACTATAGTCTAGGAAATAATTTACCTAATGCAAATAACGGAAGACTGGCTTTAAGAAGTCTTGAACTTAATGGAAAAAATAACATTAAAACGATGCCTGCATATAAGTTCAATTACTTAAAAAGTACTGTTCCGTATAATTTCACTAATTCAGATAATTGGGGCTATGTAAAAGATAACCCCGATGCATGGAGTTTAAATGAAATTATAACACCTATTGGGGGTAAAATAAAAATTGATTACGAACCTGATTCATTTTCGAGAGAAGCAGCTTTAAACACTAATACAGTCGCGAGTTCTGCTGCTGATTATTATAGAGTTCGCCAGCCTTTAACCAATACTCCTGTTAAATATACCGTACAAGATGATATTATAACAATAAATACAGATTTTAAATATTCATCCGATAATTTAAATGACGTATTTAGCTTAAACCAAGAAATCGATTTAACTTTTAAATTTAAAGATCCTACTCATTATTCCCGCATGAATGAGTACACAAATAATTACACCATTATTGGTATAGATAATCCAAATAAAAAATTAACTCTAAAGCCTAACAATAAAACAGATATTACTCTTCAAAGAAGATTTTTTGAAGGTCCATCTTGCTATCATAGCAGTGGTACTGGAAATTTTGAAATAAAACAATATACTTATTCTGAACCAAATCAGGCTGAATACGCATTTAGTTTTAAGATTATTGCTAATTACAATCGATTAGTTGCCCAATATGGCCGAAATGGAAAGAATGGAGGCGGACTGAGAGTTAGACGAATTACTACTTCAGATTTTAATAATGGTAATATTTTATTTACGGATTATGACTATAGAAATCCTTACACAACAAATATATCAGGAGTAACTTCTTTTGAGCCATCAGATAACCCGCAAGTGGCAGATAATATTCAGGCTGTAGAAGAAATTCCTTCACCTAATGTACAATATGAATATGTAACGGCAACTATAAAAAACAATTCTGAAACATTATCCAGTTCTCTTTTTAATTTTAGAGTAATGGACGATCTGATGCAAAGTAATCAGAATGAGGGAGAATATGATTATAAATTTGGAGATCAGTTTTATTTAAAATTTTTCGGAGGCAGTAGAAGAGAATTTAATTCCAATTATCGTCAAGTATCTACTTCTAAGATCATGTTGTATGATAACTTTTCGTCATTAGGACAACTATTAAGTGTAAGGCATTTTAATTCTAAACAGCAATTGATAAGTCAAACTATTAATAAATATAAAAAATTTCAATATGATGACAAAGAAAATGGTATTTCGCAAGAAAGCTTTAAATATGCTATACAAGAATATACAAAGAGAAATTCAATAAATGCAAAAGATTTCAGATATACTTTCAATTCTATTGGAAAAGTTGTTTTTCCATCAAGATTAGAAAGTACAACCACAATAAATGGAGGTTGGTCGTCTACAAATTATTATGATAATTATGACTTTTTAACTGGTCAGGCAACTGAAACAAGAACAATAAATAGTACTGGAGAAATAACCAAAACTAAAATTGTTCCAGCATATTTAAGACATGGAGGAATGGGATCAAAAGTTGATAATCCTAATACATACAAAAACATGTTATCTCAGGTAGCAGTTAATTATTCTTATATTTTTGATAAAAATGGCGGTGCAAGTAAACCATGGAAAGAAACTGGTGTTGGTATTACAACATGGAATAATATATGGTCATATAAAGACATGGCTGGAGGAACGCAATCTCCAACTTTATTAAATGAAAAAATCTGGAGAAAACATAAATCTTATACTTGGAATGGAGAAAAAGACAGCAATGGTATTTTTAAAGGTTATATCAGTGGCAATAATTATGACACTGATGATGATTTTAAATGGAATTCTCCTTTAAATGACCCACAATCTTCTAAATGGAAGCAAATTTCTGAAATAACATTATATGATCATTTTTCGGCACCACTTGAAACAAAAGATATAAATGGTAATTATACATCAACAAAAATGGGAGATAATAATACCAAAGTAACTGTTGTAGGAAATGCAGGTTATAACGAAATATTTTTTGCTGGTGGTGAAAATGCCCCTATGACAGGTTTCGTTAACTTTATAGAACCAGAAGTGATAATGAATAATGCCTCAATAAATTCTACTTATTATCATACAGGCAAAAAATCAATTGCAGCCTCATCAAGTTCACAATTTGGGGTCGCTATGAGAAGTGGTCAACATAGACCTGGTAAATACAAAGTATCTGTTTGGGTTGAAAAATCAAACGCTGCAAAAGCAAGGATAAATAATAATAGTACTATAGTAGATTTTACAGAATCATACACTGCCGGAAACTGGGTACTGAAATCTGGTTATGTAAATGTAGCTGCAGGGGTGCATACAATCTATTTAGTTTCAGCAGATACTTCAATAGTATATTTTGATGATCTTATGATCCGTCCTGTGGCTGCATCAATAACAGGATATGTTTATAATGAATGGGATGAGTTAACCCATATTATTTCAAACAATGGCCTTGCAACAAGATTTGAATACGATGCCGCTGGAAGATTAATTAAAACGTATTCGGAAATTCTTGATGATGCTAATAATGGAATCACTGGTGGTTTTAAATTAGCTAAATCAAATACATATAATAATAAATATTTATAAGATCAATTTTATATAAATAAGAGTTTGTTAACCTAATAGAAAATCGATGAAAAAATATATATACTATTTTATCTTATTTCCGATATTTATTTTTGGAAATCCGGGAATTACTCATAACAAAAAAGCTGGTTCATACAATTTAGACGCCTTTGGAAACTATCCAAATTATACGGTAAATTTAATTTTATCAGATCTAGTCAATTCAAATGGATCTGTTTCAGGAAGTTTATCTGTTACAAATAATGTCTTATCTCTTGTTTTTGGCGGCAGGTGGCAGCCAACTGTAATGAAAACTGGAGTCATAAAAGTATTAACTATTTCTCCAAGTCTGCCCAATCTTGAATTAGGTCCCATACTTATAACCCCGAACGGTGTTCCAAGCGGATATAATGCAAAAATTGAAAATAATAGTTTAGTAATTTATGATGCTGCAAATTTAGTTACAAGTGTAAATACCAATATAAGCATATCACCATCTAACTATGCAGCAGGAGTTAATTACTCTAATGTACTGCCAAGCGTTTTTACTTGTACAACCGGAGAAGGAAGCAGTAATGGCAGTATATCCATAAAAAACGGTACAGTAAACCTAAGCATCACAGGTGCTTGGTCTAGTTCTTGTACACTAAAAACAGGTCAAATTCTCTACTTAAATACCGGAGTACCTTTACAAAATACTGAATTAGGAATAATTAAACAAGGTAGTGTTGACACTAACTACAGAGTTAAAATAGAATCTAATTATCTAGTATTTTACCATACAGGGGCCACTTCCCCCATTATACCTGCCTGCTATTTGACTTTTAGTAAAGATCTTGGAGACAGTGAAGAAGTTTTCATTTCTAATGATAATCTTTACAATTGGATTCATGGTGTTTCATACGACAGTAAAGGAAATGTAACAAGCCAATCCAGATCTTACTTTGACGATTTAGGAAAATCAGATGTGAACTTGTCTAAAGATTATGTTACAAATAAAATTTGGGGTACAGAAACAACATATGATAATTTTGGAAGGTCGGATAAGACCTCTTTTATCGCCCCATCGTCTCTTACAACTTTTAATAAAATTAATTTTCTAAAAAGTACTACTGAATCAACTGCTTCTGCCTATCCTTCTATTCTGCCATTAAATAATATTGCAATAAGTGATTCGTATAAAGCATCACAATCTATAACAGCTACTGGTAGTGTAGGTTCGGGATTGAATGTAACTTTAACTGCTCCAAATATAAATTTAGGGAATACTTTTACAGTAACTGCGACAGCAGGAAGCAGTTTTATAATTACAGCTGCTAATCTACCAGATATTTCAGCAAATGCAAGCTTAGCAAATTATTATAGTGACAATAATACTGACGAACCTTATCAGGCTACAGCAACCCATCCCTTTTCTCAAATAAATTATGATTCATTAAATCCTGGTAATGTTATTACTGTAGTAGGCGGTAATAAAATAAATGGAGAATGGAAAACAGTCTATTCTTATGTTGTCCCTGCTGCACAGGAAATGTATTATGTGTTTGGCTCTGATTTTTATGATGGAACAATTTCTAACGGAAAAGAAGAAGTTATTACTAAATTTTACAAATCTGTAAACATTGATGCTAATGGTAATGAAAATGTAGCTTTTACTGATGGCGAAGGCAAATTACTCGCTTCTGCCAGATCAGGTTCTGAAGGAGGAGTTTCATATCCAGTTGTTTCACTCATAGGAACTCAGGGATTTGTAGATGTTCATATTCCAAAAGGTATTTCATCAGGAAGCTTGATAGGAGGGGCAAATTTATATAATGTATATGATTTAAAAACAGGATTAATAGCTTCAAGTATAACTGGTGGAAATGCATATAGAATAGAAGCAAAAATACCTCCCGCTTCAGACCCAAAAGTTTATATTTCTTCAGGAACACCAACATATGATGCTGGTTCATTAGGAATAACTTATAATGTAAACTACTTTGAATATGCCATAAATATATATAACAAAACAGGTCAATTAATAAAATCTGTACAACCAAATGGATATACAAATAATACAACAATTGTAGCAAGTCCTACACACATGACTTCTACAAATTTTGTAACTACCTATTTATACAATACATTAGGCCAATTAATTGAAACATCAGATCCTGATCAAGGAAACAATAAATTTGCTTATCGCAATGATGGACAAATACGTTATTCACAAAATGCACTGCAAAGTAAAAGCAATGAAGTTTCTTACACCAATTATGACATTTTGGGCAGACCGATAGAAAACGGTGTTATTGCAGGAAATCCAGGAATATGGACAACAGCTGTCAATAGTGTAAATAATGCCGCAATCATTACTGGTAATAGTGTTAAGGAAAGAAATTTCTCAATATATGATTATACAGAAAATACCGTTACTGATCCCACTCTTTTACCAACAGCTTACTCATTAACAATTCCTACATCTTTAAGCCTTATTACTTTAGCACCAGGATATGTAAATTTACAGAAAAATTTATCTGGAAATGTAGCAGTAACTTACAAATCAGACGCCGGTAATACAATAAACTCAATTAGCTGGTACAGCTATGACATATATGGAAGAACAGAATGGGTTATACAATACAATGAAGGTCTTGGAGCAAAAACCACTCACTATGAATATGATTATAAAGGAAATGTACAAAAAGTTTTGTTTCAAAAAGATAATATTAACGAGTCATTTATACATAAATATACCTATAATATTAATGGTGTACTAACAAAAGTTGAGACCTCAACAAATAATACAAATTTTACAACACAGGCAGATTATAATTATTACAAAACAGGCGAATTAAAAAGAGTTAACATAGGTCTAGGAACGCAAGGATTAGATTATGTATATACACTAAGCGGACAACTTAAGAGTATTAACCATCCAAGCCTAGAAGCATCTAAAGATCCTGGAGGAGATAATAATGATGTATTTGGTTTGACACTTGACTATTATAACGGAGACTATTTACGTACGGGAAGGAATATTATTTCATCACCTACAATTAATACTGATTATAACGGAAATATAAAAGCAGCTAGATGGGCTAATAGAGCAATAGCTGACGATTATTCTGGGAATTCAACAAATCAAAAAGGGTATTTATACAATTACAACCTTAACAATTGGCTTACACAAGCTACATTTGGAAATGCAAATCCAAATACAGCTATTATTACTCCGTCGTCGGTTTTAAATGAAGGTGGCTTAACCTATGACCCTAATGGAAATATAAAAACGCTTATAAGAACTGATAATTCAGGCCGAATTATTGACAATTTGAATTACAGTTACAATGGAAAAAATCAATTAAACAGTGTTTCTGACAGCGGTATTGTAGATCCTAATTTAAATGATATTCGAAATCAAACAAACGCACAAAATTATAAATATGATGAAATAGGCCAATTAACAGATAATATTTCTGAAAATCTAAGTTACATTTACAACTCACAAGGATTAGTAATAGAAGTAAAGAAAAGTAATACTTCTTTAGTAAAGTTCTTTTATAATGAAAGAGGACAGCGTATTAGAAAAGAGAGTTATGGTTCACTGCCTGGTACCACTTATTATACAGTAGATTTATCTGGAAACACAATAGCTATATATTCCTTAACTGGCGGTGGAAGCATAAATCAAGTCGAACTACCAATTTATGGCTTAAATAGATTAGGCGTTACAAATAGAACAAATATAACAAACTATGAAATTACTGATCACTTAGGTAATGTTAGGGCAGTCGTTCAAAAGGAAACTGGAGGTACAGTTACAACAAAATCTTACGCCGATTATTATCCATTTGGAGAGGTATTATATGGACGTAATTCATTTGACAACTATCGCTATGCTTTTCAAGGGCAGGAACTGGATAAAGATACACAAATGGAGGCTTTTCAATTACGCCTTTGGGATGGAAGAATTGGAAGATGGCTTTCTACCGATCCTTATAGTCAGTATGCTTCTCCTTATTTAGGAATGGGAAATAATCCTGTTTCTGGAGTTGACCCTGATGGAGGCTGGCTCCTTAAATTCTGGGCTAATTTTCAGAGAAAGAACGCTATAAAAAATGGATTAGATCCTTCTGAAGTAATGTATAGTGAAAATAAAGGCTATTATTTTAATTTAACATCTGTGCAATCTGAACTTAGTGCCGGAGGTTTTGAGACAGGAATAACTATTACATCAGTTTCCTCTGGTAAAGGGCTCGATAATTACGGATGGACGCCTCAAATAACTGCTCATCAACCAAATTTCTTTGAAAATATCGAAGAAAATTATTTAAATCCCAGAGAAAGTGATAACTTTATTAAATCTAAGTTAAGAGGGCTGGCTAAAGTTCCATATAATATAGCGGATGATGCATATGTTTATGGTACAAGGAATTTTTATAAAGATAATTCGGCAAGGCACCTTAACGGTTTTGGTGCTAGTCCTCAAGAGGTTGTTGAATCTGGTATAAATACTATATATTTTATCACTCCAAGTCCAATTAAAGGAAGATTTTCAATTGCACCAAGTCTAGCCGGTAAATTTAATGTAGCAACCTTTGGTTCAACATTTAAAGGCACATTTTTAACAAAATTAACCCCTGCAACTAGAGGAGCGATAATTGTAAGAATAAATAAAATTCTTACTTCCTATACAAAACGAAGTAAATTTATTAGATATGCAAAAAAGGGTGCAAGAAAAGTAAACGAAGAAATAAATCAAGAATAATATGGATTTAATCGAAATAATATCAGGAAGATACTTGCTTGAACTCTTAGGGGCCATTACAAGATACATCTATTTAAATGCTATAACTCTTACCAACGATGATGATTTTATTTCATTTTCTAAAATATGGTCTCCTAAAGGAAGTATTGATAAAAAAAGTGGAAATAGTGACCGAAATCATATGATAGGTGTAATTGTTTTTGGCCTCATCATAATTCTTCTAATAATATTCACGTCATAAAAATTTAATTATAATATTCCGTTTTTTAAGTCAAAAAACTCTATTAGTTTACACTCACCTAATTTCAATTTCTTATTAACTAATACGCTAAACGGATTAATAATTTAAATTATTTTAAACAAAAAAAGAGACTGAAAGTCTCTTTTTTTGTTTAAAATAATCTCTTATAAAATGATTTTTCCCTTAGGAATTTTCTATTTTTCAAATTCTAGTAATTGCTCATAAAGTTTTCTATTTTAATTTACAATTTTCCAGAACGTTTAACCTCCTACTCTGCTCTTCGATAATCTTCATTAACTTCTCGGTATTCTTTTGTTGCTCAATAGTATAAAGAGTTAATTCCTCAACCTTTTTCAAAAGCGCCATATTCATTTCAGAAACATTGATTCCATTTTTCTCAAATTCTTTTGCCGATGGAATTTCGGGTAAATGACTGTTTTCTTTTATATATTTTTCAACTTCTTTTAGGTCTTTTAATTTATAATCACTTGCAAAAACATAATCAGGAGCAGGAACGGTTAAATCTACTTTTACTTCTTTTGAATGTATTGTACCATTTACTGCTAATTTTGCATCAGGGTTTTCAGTTCCTATCCCTACATTTCCTTCTAAATTCCAAATGCTTCCTCCGGAAAGATAAACATTGCCTTTAAATCTATTTTGATATGGAATTTCTACTGTTTTAGTTCCTGTCATTGGTTCATCAACGGCTGTCCATCCTTGAAACCAACTACTCGTTTCTGCCATACCCTGCGCATAAACACTTACTGTAAATCTTTGAAAATAAACTTTATCATTAATAAAAATAACTACTTTACCATTTTCATTAGATAAGTAAACCGGTGGGGTATAACTTCCTGATGAAGACATTTTTGGTGTATGAAAATAATAACTTGATGCATTTCCTGAATCTGGTCCGTTATAATATATATAATAAACAATTGTTAGGTTTATCGTCTCTGCAGTCTGATAATTAAACCCTGTTATTGTTATGGTAGGCATTTGACTTGCTGCGGCAAAAGGCAGATTGGTTTTAATTTTAACTCCATTAACCGGAGTGCCATTAATTGAATAATTAACTATATTATTATAATTCTGTGCGCTGCTGATGATTGTAAAAAACAATATCAAAATCAAGTATTTTTGTTTCATAGGTTTTTAAGTATTATTTAGATGAGGTTAATTACTTTTAATCTGTGATTTCAATTCTTTATTTTCTTGCTTCAAAACAGAAATATCTTTTTGCATTTCGATCATATATAAAGTTAATTCCTCAACTTTCTTTAAAAGCGCCATATTCATTTCAGAAACATTGATTCCGTTTTTCTCAAATTCTTTTGCTGATGGAATTTCAGGTAAATGACTATTTTCTTTTATATAATTTTCAACTTCCTGCAGGCTTCTCAATTTATAATCATTTGCAAAAACATAATCTGGTGCAGGAAAGTTTAAATCGACTTTTACTTCACGGGAACGGATTTTACCATTTACGGTTAATTTTGCATCTGGCGACAAAGTCCCAATACCAATATTTCCTTCTGGCGAAACTCTCATTCTAATTTGTGGTTCTGCACCAGATCCATCCCATGTTAAAAAACTAATTCCTTTATTATACATGTTTCCGTGAGATGTTCCCTGAATCATTAATTCGCCATAATTATTAAAAGGAAAAACTCCTGTTCCATCATCAGGAAATCTTCTTGTTCTATAAATAAGAGGCGTAGCCCAATACGCATTTGTTGCTGTCCACATTGCTGTACTAGGTTCTGTTTTAGGAATTACAGTAGAAGAAGCATTAATTGCATTTACACTATTATCTGGTGCTGTAATAAATCCTTGCGAAATACTTTTTTGAAAACATAAAAGCAAGAACAGTGAACTTAATCTAAATACTTTTTTCATTTTATTTTCTTAATTATTATTCATTTTTTCGAGCTTTTCTAAACGGTCATTTTGCTTTTTCAGTTGCAATATTAATTCATCATATTTTTTTTGCTGCTTGTCAATATATAAATTGAGCTTTTCGGTATTTTTTTGCTGCTCAATAGAATAAAGAGTTAATTCTTCTACTTTCTTTAAAAGTGCCATATTCATTTCAGAAACATTAATTCCGTTTTTCTCAAATTCTTTTGCCGATGGAATTTCAGGTAAATGACTATTTTCTTTTATGTACTTTTCAACTTCCTTCAGACTTCTCAATTTGTAATCATTTGTAAAAACATAATCTGGTGCCGAAAAGTTTAAATCGACTTTTACCTCGCTTGAATGGATTGTTCCGTTTACAGTAAGCTTTGCATCTGGCGATTTTGAACCTATTGCTATATTTCCGTTAACATCAATTCTCATACGTTCTGTTCCTGACGTCCCAAAAACAATATTTCTATTCATATCTGGAATTGTCGAGTATCCAGATAAATCAATGTATGACTTTACATCTACATTTGTTCCTCCACCGGCAGATAATCTTAAAAATCCGTCATCATAAAAATTCCCCCCGCCTCCATAGCTTCTTATTTCTCCATTTGCTAAAGTACCTGCTGTAATTAATGGTCTTGGCAAAGTATTACTAATTCCGCCATCTAGTGTTAAAGAGCGTGCAATATATAACTTACTGGAGAATTTGTTCCAAAACCAATATCTCCCTCTGTATTTACATATTGTTTCTTTTATTGCTCCCGTGGATGAAACTATTCCTATCGAAATCGAATTGTCTAATAATCTCATATAAGATCCTCATCTTATAGTATTTAATAAATGTAATCCTCTGTCACTTGATACTGTTACATTATTTCCTATTCCAACACCTGAATAAGTTACTTGGGGTTCACTAGCCCAAAGCATTAAATCGGCTTGGCGTGCATCATCGCCTCCTCCAATAGAATGCAATAAAATTCTAGCATCACTATGGGAACCAAATACATTTAATTTATATAATGGTGTATTTGTTCCAATACCAACATTACCTCCATCAGTAGGGAAAACACTTTGAGAAAAACTAATTTGGACGGATAAAACTAATATTAAAATTTTCAATTTCATATTGTATTATTTTTTAGATGAATTTATCTGACTTTTCAAATCTGCATTTTCTTTTTCAACTTTATCTAAACGCTTATTTTGCTCAATTACATACAAAGTTAATTCTTCAATTTTCTGCAAAAGCTTCGCATTCATTTCTCCCAAATTAATTCCGTTTTTTAAAACTTCTTCTTCATTTGGGATATTTTCTAAATGTCCTTTTTCGTTAATGTGTTTTTCAACTTCTTGAAGTGTTGGCAAATTGTATTCTTTTTTAAACACAAAATCTGACCAATCTTTCATATCTACTTTTACTTCCTGAGAGTGAATAGTTCCTTTTACATCTAGTTTATTAGTTGGATTCGTTTCTCCTATGCCAACATTACCATTTCCCAAAATTCTCATCTTTTCTGTCTGGTTTGTCATATAAGATTCATTCGTAAAAAACTGCATTCCATAAGTGTTATTCCCAGCACTTTGAGTAATCGTACGTATTGAAGTGCCAAAAGTATCTATACTGCCAACATTAATTGACTGTGCAATCATTATAGAAGATTCATTGTCAACATTAGCCGAATTACGAACGAGAATATTTCCGTTACTAACTTCTAATTTTGCTAATGGATTTATAGTTCCAATACCTACATTGCCATATTTTTTATTAATAATTGTATTATTACCAAGTTCATTAATATATAAAGGCAGTGACATGTGAGATTGTATCCAGCTGTAAGTTGTATTTCCTCCCATTTTTAAATTAGTTCCATTATTTGTTTCGATAGTAAGCCCTCCTACACCCGATTCATCATCCGGAACTTTAAAACGCCCTCTACCTGCTACATCTAATTTAGTTTGTGGATTTTCTATTCCTATACCTACATTTCCGCTATTTGGTGTATATAATTGTGCCTTAACAGATATAGAAAATATAACAGCACCAATAAAAATCAGTTTATTTTTCATAGTATTAAAGATTTTACTTTAATTGATTTTCAATTTTATTTAGTCGTTCGAATATTTCTTGAAATTTTTGGTTTTGTTTTTTTACAGCTTCATTCTCCTTTTTCATTTCAATCATATACAAAGTCAACTCTTCAACTTTTTTCAAAAGTGCCATATTCATCTCAGAAACATTGACTCCGTTTTTCTCAAATTCTTTTGCGGATGGAATTTCTGGTAAATGGCTGTTTTCTTTTATATAATTTTCAACTTCTTTCAAATCCCTTAACTTGTAATCGTTAGCAAAAACATAATCTGGTGCAGGGAAGTTTAAATCAACTTTTACTTCACTTGAATGGATTGCTCCATTCACATCCAATTTATATAAAGGAGAAACAACACCAATTCCTATATTTCCTGACGTATTTATAGTCATCGCCTGTATATCATTTTCTCCCGAATTTACAATATTAAACTGCATCGCACAATCTAACAATCTTATATAGGAACCTCCTCTAGCTGTACTAATCAGTTTTAATCCGCCATTTGTAGTTTTATAGTTATGAATATTATTACCAATCCCTACCCCTGTGTAAGTTAGCCCCGGTTCACTTGCCCAAAGCATTAAATCGGCTTGACGAACTTCATCACCTCCACCTACAGAATGAAGCAAAATTCTGGAATCCGAATGATTTCCATATACATGTAATTTATGCAAAGGACTACTTATACCAAGACCTAAATTACCCGATATACTTTGCTTTCCCATAAAATCGTTTTCTCCTTTACTGGCTAATTCAATCCACGGATTCCAAGCATTGATATCTCCGTTTTTAGTTCTAAAACTAATATGAGTACCTCCTCCAGGCCCGTAATCTGAACTTATCTGTGTGTCATAATTATTTATTGGAAATCCCCCATAACTAATTAAAGATCCGTTCCACGGAGTTCCAGATGTTGCATATGCAAAAGTATAGCCTGCTTTGAAGGCATCTGCTGAACCCGCCTCTGAAATATGAGAAATGGGACTTAAGCTCTGAGCCTTGAATCCAAATGTGAATATTCCAAATAGTATTGCTGAGTAAATAATTCTTTTATTCATTATTTTAATGTTTTTTCAAGTTTTTGAAATCTTTTTTCTAAATCTGTCATCTTTTTATTTTCCTGTTCCAAATCAGCTATTTTTTTATTCTGCTCAATAACATACTAAGTAAATTTCTTCAACTTTCTTTAAATGTGTAATATTCATTTCGGTTAAATGAATTCCGTTTTGTTCCAATACTTTTGCCGAAGAGCATTAGCAACCTGTGCAGCAAATGTCACAAATAATAAAAAAAGTCTTTTTCATAATTTGTTTTATGTTTTGTTTTTGATAATGAGTTTTGACTAAACTCCTTTATTCTTTTGCATAATAACCTCTACAAACAATTGGTCTGTATTGGTTTTATAATTTCTTTTTTTTACAAAATTTAAGTGCTTAATATTCCCCAGCATCGGATTGTTTTCTACTTTATTAAGCAGGGTCAGACATCCATTAAATGATCCTTCTAAAGAAAAGGTATAACTCGTTGTAGTAAATCCTTTTTGGGAGATGATGTGGGGTTCTTTAAAATCAACAATTTTTAAATGATAACTATCACTGTAAGAAGTTAATTGCTTTAATAAATCATTCTGAAATGAATCTGATATAATCACATCATAAGTAGATAAAATCTGGTCCAGTTGTTTTTCTTTTTGAACCAGCTGCGCCACAAGTTTGGGCATATCACTATCCTCGGCTATCTCTTGTTGTTTTTTCTGATATTCATTATAATAATTTATGGTATTTGATATCGCAAAAGAATAACAAACATAGAGCAGTACAAAAAAACCAATTACAAGCAGTTTGTTTTTTTTATTCAAGTTCATTTTACTTCAGAGTTAAGTTTATAGAAAATGTTGTTTCATTATTTTCATCTTTTCCAAAATGCGTAATTAAAACTTTATCAACCCAATTTAGTTTTTCGATATCTTCTACCCATTTAGTAAAAGAAGAATTAGCAATTGTAGTTCCTGAAATTGCAATTACTTTATCCTTTGTAAGTATTTGTTCCTCGGCTTTAACTTTCTTTTCCAGAGGATTAAAAGTAAGTTCGGTCAACAAAATAGAAGACGGGACTTTGCTTGTAATTTCATTAATAATTAAGGAACTTCTCGAAGTCATTCTTCCATCTATTCCTTTAACTTTTTCTTCTTTTACAATAATTCTTTGCTTTATTTTACTAACATCTTCAATTGAAGATTTATTAACCAGCAAAATTTCAGATGATTCCTGAGCTAGCTTATAATAGTGTGTAAAAAAAACGAAATTCAGAAGTAAAATCCCCAAAATAACTCCAACCATTATTTTAATTCCTTTATTAAAAAAAGTTTTCTGATTGTAATCATTATATAATTGGTCACTATACGAAATTATAGAACCTGTATTCAGTGTATTATTGAGTATTAATCTTAAAATTCCGGAAAAAGACAACAATTGCCTATTCTCAATTTGAAGATCGTTTATGGTATAGGTTATTGCCGATTCTAAAACACTTGCTGAAATTATCTGCGTCTCTTCTTTCGAAACACTCTGATGATTTGTATAAAGCTCACTTCCATCTGTATAACCAATAATATCAGCTATGGAGCATACTCCAAGGCTGATTCCGGCAATCGATATTTTTTGATTTTCGTAATCTTCCAGCAAGGTACTTACATACGATTTTCTTGCAATCGCAATTACCGATTTTGTTTTTGACCTCCAAATTTCATAATAAAACTCATCCCAGTTGGTATTAGGGAAAGATTTATAAAGCAGTTTTTCATCAGATGGTTCAACACCTAAAACTTCTTTTTGTATAACCTGATTGGAATTTATAACTAAAAAGAAAGGCAGTTTAGTATCCCACTTTTCAGCTATTTTTCCGTTATAACTAACCCTGTCTTTTTTGGTAATTACTAATCCTTCTTTTTTCTTTTCAACTAAAAGTAAGGCAACTTTATCTTCGTTATTTATAGTGAAGTGCTCAACACCAATGTATTGTTTTCCAAGCAAAAAGGTATTTAAGGATAATATGGCCATTAGTAAATAACTGTAGGTTTAATTAACACACTCAACTTTTTCTTTGAATCTTCTCTTTTTCTCGAACTAAAAATCCATTTAATAATTGGAATTCTGGATAACAATGGCACACCCGTTCCTGAATCATTTTTCACAGATTCTTCCAGTCCGCCCAGAACGATTAAGTCCTGATCTTTAACTCTAATAATTGAAGTAAACTCCCTTGAATTAATTCCCGGAGGCGCATCTTTATCTACTTTTTGGCCGTTAAAACTAGACTGAATCACTTTAATATCCATAGTAATCTGTCCGTTACCAGAAACCAAAGGCATAATAGTTACCGATAATTCTGCATCGATAGGCTGGTAATTTTTTACTTCTGAAGCTTGCGGAATTTGCGATCCATAATAATTTTGATTGGTCACAACATAATACGTAGTCTCTCCAATAGATAAATAGGCTTTATGTCCATTTAAAGTTGATAACCTAGGGGAAGAACGTATTTTTAGATTTCCGTTTGTTTCCATAGCTTTTAAACTCAAATAAAAATTAGGAACAACCTGACCAATGTTTAAAGATCCAAATCCGCTAAAACCGTCTATAATTTTATTGATTGTAGAGGCTCCTAAATTAATGTCGGCATTAGGAAAAACAGTTCCTTTTGTAGTTACAGGTTTATCACCAATTCCGGCTTGTATACCTGTTTCTACAGTAGCACTGCGGTTAACTTCTAACAGCATCACTTCAATTAAAATTACCGGAACAGCTTTGTCTATATAGTGTATAAAAGATTCAAATCTTTCAATGTTAGCCGCAGGGCCATTTACTAAAAAGCTATTGAGTTCTTTATCAATTTTTATGTCTAAATCTTTCTTTATTTCATCAGGAATAATAGTTAGGATAGATTCTGATGGATTACTGCTGCTTCCTCCGCTTGAAGATGAATAATTACTACTGCTGCCTCCACTATTAAAATTACTGTTTTGGTTAGAGTAATTAGAATTAGAGTTAGATCTATTACTATTGTTATCAAAAGAATTATAATTAGAATAGCTATTCGTGTTATTTAATCGACCGGCACTTCTGCCCTCTTTTGAAGGATCACTTAGAAGTTCAATAGAACGATGCATTAATGGAATCGATTTAATATTTCGTACCACTAATTGATCTTTTGTTCCAAAATAATAAACAGAGCCACTTCTTTTAAATGTATAGCCGCCTCCGCCAGAAGATGCCATTGGTGCTCCCGAATTATTATTACTAAATTGCTGTGAATTACTTGTTTGTGAAGGACCACCATCAGATTTAGTTTCAAATAGTTTAGCTAAAAGTTCATCAAAAGTGATGTTTTTTGCTTTAACTGTTCCGTTTCCAGCACTTTCTAAAGGACTCGAAATAAACATATCTATATCCAATTCATTGCCTATATCATAAACAATGCTTGAAATTGGAGTATTCTCAAAATCTACGTTTAAAAGTTTTTTCTCAGCATCAACAACCGTAAAGAAAAAATTAGATTTTCGGGCTCGTTGAGGTTTATTCTGACGTATGGCATTTGGATCTGATGTTCCTTCGCTTACAAAATTCCCTTCTACTTTATCAAAAATGTAGAAGTTATCTCGGGATTTGTTTACACTTAAATTATTTGCAAATGCTAGTTTATTCAAAGCAGCATCAAAAGGCATGCTTTTAATGTATACGGTAAGCAATTGATTTTCCAAACCTGGAGCAAAAACAAGATTCTTACCGCTTTCGTCCATAATTTTTCTGAAAACATCATACAATTTATCATCTTTTAAATTCAGTGAAAGTAAATTATTTGCCAGATCGTATGATACATCAATAGCTTTTAAAGCAGGAATTTCTGTTGGTTTTACATACGATTTAATAGCCAGAATATTTCCTGTAAAATCAATCGTAAGATTATATTCTTTACATAAAAATATAAGCAGATCGCCTACCGTCACATCCGAAAAATTATTTACAATATTTATTTGGCTTAGGTTTCCGGCAACGCTAAAATTTAATTTATGAATTTGCGAAACAGCCAATAAAAAGCTTGAAAGAGAAGCTTCTTTTATATTAACATTTACTTTTTCATTTAATCCAGGAGCATCGGCAGAAATGGACTCAATATTATTTTTTAGCTGTTGAATTCGATTTTCTTGCGAAAATGAAAATTGAAAAATTAGTATAAAAAACAGCGTAATTATTTTTCTCATGAAATTATATCAGTTGTAGGATTTTATTTGTTTTACAATAGTAATGAAAAAACTTCGTCAACCGAAGTAATTCCTTCTTTTATTAATAACAATGCGTTACGTTTTAGTGTAAAAATGTCTTTCTCTTCTAAGTAATCATTAATATCTAATTGATTGTTTTTTATTAAATTAGATAATTCTGAACCTATTGGCAGGATCTCATAAATGGCTTTTCTTCCGGAATAACCTGTATGATAACAATGCTCACATCCTACAGCTGTATGATGTGAAATTAAGTCATTTGGAATTTCGAATCCACTGGGGAAAATTTCCGGATTAATTGTTTCTTCTGTCTTACAAGTATTACAAAGCTTACGAACCAATCTTTGCGCAACACTAATGTTCAGCGTACTTGCAATTAAGAATGATGGTATGCCCATATCAATTAATCTTGAAACTGTTGCCCAAGCAGAATTTGTATGTATTGTAGACAAAACAAGATGCCCCGTTAAGGCCGCACGAATTGCCATATTGGCGGTATTAACATCACGTATCTCCCCTACCATTATAATATCGGGATCTTGTCTTAAAAAAGTCCTTAGAGTAGCTGCAAAATCAAGTCCGATATTTTCTTTTAACTGAACCTGATTGATTCCCTCAAGCGTATATTCTATTGGATCTTCTACTGTTAGAATATTGGTGTTAGGAACGTTTAGCCTTTTTAAAGTAGCATACAAAGTGGTCGTTTTACCTGAACCGGTTGGTCCAGAAATAAGCACGATTCCATTTGGACGCTTTATATTTTCAAGATATGCTGCTAATTCTTTATCTGTAAAACCAAGAGAGTTAATATCAATATGACTCGTATCTTTACTTAAAATACGCAGTACGACTTTTTCGCCATGTAAAGTGGGTAAAACAGAAACACGAACATCAAAGTCCTGATAATCTGTAACCATCGTAATACGGCCATCTTGAGGTAATCTTTTTTCAGAAATATCTAGCTGTGCACGAATCTTAATTTTATTTACAATAATAGGATATTCTTCTACCGAAATATGAAACTGTTCTTTTAACTTACCGTCCAAACGAAAACGAACTCTTGCATTTTTTTCATACGGTTCAAAATGAATATCACTGCTTCCTATTTCTTTGGCATTCAAAACAATCTTTTCTAAAAAATCAGAAGTGTAGTGAATCTCGGAAACGTTATTAGAAGTTTTTCTATAATTGGTACTTAAAAAACGGTTTATATTTTCTGTAGAATCGGTTTTTAATTGAACTTGAAAACTAAGTAAAATGCTTAATTCATTCTGCAGGCTTACAACATCAGACGCGTCAGTTTTTAAGATTACTGTGTTCTGATCTTTTCCAACCGGAATTATCCTGTAATAATAGGCTTGTTCTGACTTTACAAGCTGCTGAAATTCTATTGGAATATCAAAATTCTCCATCTAATAAGCATATAAAAAAGCATTGTTAAAGCAAAAAGAAACTGCATAAACAACACCAAAAAAAAGTGACATATAACCCGCTAAAGGAACTGTTGCCTGCTCTTTTTTATTATTTAAAACTATATGCAAAATCAAAGAAAATACAAGCGAAAAAACAAATAAAACAAGAAAGGAAACTATAGAAAAAGTGCCGGCTATAAATAGAAAAAATAGAATATCTCCTATTCCAATTGTGTTTTTAAAATCTAAATTTCTGAATTTAATGTAAAGTGTGCTGACCAATAAAATTAAAACTACAAATAATAAATTAAATCCTAAGTTAGTCAGGGCAATTGAAACTGGAAGATTTTGTAATTGAATTGCAAATGCTAAGACACCAATGATTGGGTATAAAAACCAATAAACCAAACGACTTTTAAAGTCTTGGTACAATACAAAAGCAAATACAATTACTAATATTAATTTTAAATACCACATTAATCATTTGTAATTTGTTTTGGAACGCCATTCTGATCTATTTCCCAAACATTAAAAACACCATTCCCATTAAAATCAGTAATAGCTGTTGCCTTTACTTTAAACTCATTATTGCTTGAGTGTACAATTTCATACACATAGTTGGCGCTTCCATTTTCTTTTGTCGTTTTCGGTGCTTCAAAATCTATTTCGGTAAAATTAGGGCTGTATTTAGAGTACATAAAATAATACTGCTTTTCAGCATTATAAATCGCCTTTAGCTGTACCTGAGCCTCTACACTTTTGGCTTTTGTAATTAACGGCATTAGGTTTGGCAAAGCAATTAAAAGCAATATTCCGATGATGGCAAGAACAATCAACATTTCCTGAAGATTGAAAGACGGCAGTTTTTTAAGTAGATTTTTCTTCAAAACAAAATATAAATTAATTTTTACAAATATATCTTTTTTATTGGGAAAAAAAATAAAAAAAAAGTAAGAAACAACCTTCTTTTTTTGTAATTTTTTTATAAGATTTTTTTTTATTTTTTTATTATCATTGCATTGTGATTCAATAATAAACCAACCTTTAGCAATAAAAAGATAATCAGCAATTTACCCAATCAATATGCATCTACAAATTAAAATTATTTTTCCGTTTTTATTCTTCCTAAATATAAATGCCCAAACTGTAACTAATTCAGAGCTCATAAAACAATATATGCCAAACATGCCTACTTCCCCGAGCAGCGCATCTTTATTTAAATTTCAAGAAATTGCACTAAATGAATATAACGGTTCTGCAAATATTAATATCCCATTAGTCGAACTTTCTCAAATCCCTCTTAATCTTACTTATACAGCTACAAGTGGCAATAGAGTAAATGACCAACCGGGAATAACTGGCTTAGGATGGGATATGAATTTAGGATCTATAGTACAAAGTATTAGTGATATTGACGATCTTAAATTTTTCGATTCTGATTATTTTAAAATGCGTCCAGATTTTCAAGGTTATATATATCCTTCAGATTCACCTTACCCATGCGTGTATGCTAGAAGTCCATATGATTCATGTGACCCGGTCAGCAGTGTTTATCCTGTAGTTAGTGAAATACCTATTAATGTAGGTAACAAAATTAATTTTGCAGAATACACTATATACAAAGGTTTATTGAGCCATACGGCTGATATAATAAATAATAGAAATTTTGATTCTGAACCTGATATCTTCACTGCTAATTTTTTAGGTCAATCATTAACATTTATTAACGATTTTTCTAAATCTACTAACGCAATCTCGTTTAAAGTCTTGAATAAAGAAGGATATAAAATTACTTTAAACTATATAAATGCTGATAATATCAAATTTGTTATTACTAACCCATCAGGTATTATCTATGAATTCAGTGCCTTAGAAAAAATAAAATCTGAAAGTTCTACACCAAGTATTTATTCACCAGTAGATTCACGTATATGGAAATTAACTAAAATAATTACTCCCAATAAAAGAGAAACAACAATTGATTATATAGATATTCCAAATTTCATCAGCAACTCACAATATTCACAAGAATTTACTAAATCTAAAGTCTTATCTAAGACCCATACATCTTATAGGCCTTTCAATAAAATTACTTTAGATCATTATGGACAACCATTAATGAGTTATCCTGAATATGTATTTGTACCAGCTGAAAATAGTAATGGCGAATATACAAATACATATTTCAGTTTTTCCAAACAGAATTTAAAATTAATTAATTCAATTACCTCTGATGAGGGTAAGATTGACTTTTATTATTCTGATAGAATAGACAATCCAAAATTAAAAAAATTAGATTCAATAACACTAAACAACCAATATAGTAGAAAAATTAAAAATATAAAATTTGCGTACTCTTATTTTTCTTCTACATCATCTGCAAATGTTTTCACATCAGGTGAAGCATTTACAAATATTAATCAAACTCTCTATAGGTTAAAGTTAAACTCATTAATAATTAACGATCAACAATACGATTTTACCTATAATTCAATAAATCTTCCTCCACGAAATTCTTTTGCCATAGATTTTTGGGGTTATTATAATGGAAGCCTTCAAAACACCTCAATTATACCAAATCCTATTCAGTTTAAATATTACAGCCATATGGGAGATAATGGTAATAATTTATATCCTAGTGAAGATTATGCCAAAGCTGCTATATTAGAAAAAATCACCTATCCTACAAAAGGGTACAGCACATTTAAATATGAATTAAATGAAGCCAGTAATTTATTTTATTCAGTACAGGGTGAAGCACAAGGAATAACTAGAGGTAATGGACTAAGAATAAGGGAAATTGCAAATTATGATAATGATGGTACATTGGCCACCTCAAAAATTTACGATTATTATGGAGGAACAACTATGATTCCCCTCTTAACAGCTAGAACTGCAACTTATGATAATACTATAAGCCATCCAAGTTCAACGGGTTATTTATATCGTGTTAAAGTCGACAGAATTTCATCTAACAATTATTTTAATGTATCACCTAATGGTGTCTCTAATTATGTTGGATATGGCACCGTAAAAATCACTGAGTCAGGCAATACAAAAAATGGTTACATTATGCGAACATTTCAAAATAGAGCAGAAAATGTTGCTTATTTAGATAATGTAAAAACTATTAACAATTTTACCTTCGGTAATGATGATATCGATAATGGTTCACTAACAAGCGAAAGATTATTTGATTCCAACAATAAGATCTTAAAAGAAAAAAAGTTAGAATATTATAAATATAGAAGCTCAATTGATTATGGCGCAAAAATTGGCTACTATGGTCAATTTTTTCAATATAATATGAATGGGAGTTTAGATGAACTCCCAAGATATCAAATTAGTACTTATCCAATTTTTGGAAAAGAAACACTTCTAAAAGCTGAAATTGAAAAAGAATATTTTAATGATAAAATTATCACTACAACCACAAATTATGATTATGATTCTTACAGAATTCTTGATAGAACCTACAAATCTAATCTAGTAGATGGAATATTTTATGACCAAACAATTCTTAATTCTAATTATTATCAAAATAATATTTTTACACTCCCACTATCAAATCATATTTCCATCAATGGTAAAGATAAAGAAAATACATCTTATGAATACGATCAAACACTTGGTTTCCTTGTTCCAAAAAAAATAACAACTAATACTTTAAAGAACACTGCCAAAATATTGATTTATGATAATTATGATTTTAAAGGTAACCCTGTAGAGTTTCATTATGAAAATGATCTTCATACTGTTATAATATGGGGGTATAATAAAACACTGCCAATTGCAAAAATAGAGAATGCTACTTATGCACAAATAGCAGCAGCACTTGGTATTTCGACCTCTGTATTAAATAATTACAATGAAACCAATTTAGCGTCTATAAACAATCTTCGTAATAATGCTTCATTTACAAATTCAATGATTACTACTTATACTCACATTCCATTGGTGGGAGTTAGTAGTATTAATGACCCAAAAGGCGATATGATGAACTACAATTATGACAATTTTGGGAAATTACTATCTGTTAAAGATGCTGAGGGAAAATTAATTTCAGAAAATCAATATCATTATAAAAATTAATATTCAAATGAAAAATATATCTATATACCTCCTATTGTTTTTTTTAATTGGATTTAATTGTAAGTCACAAACTCCTGTCACTATTACAAAAGAAAATAATTATACTGTTACTGGAATAGAAACTCTTACAGCCTCAGAAAGCATAACTTTAAAGCCTAATACATGGATTAAAGCTGGAAGTTCTTTTATTGCCCGAATAGAATCTGACGCATATCGTAGTAATTCTTTCAGTAATGAAAATTATGTTTTTACGAGAATATTTCAAACTCCCATGAATACATCATTAGAAATTACAAAAAATAACGATGTAATAGAAACTATAAACTATTTCGATGGCTTAGGCAGATCAATGCAAAACATTGCCATAAAAGCATCTCCATCTATTCAAGATATAGTAACTGCTGTTACGTATGATTCTATTGGCCGTCAAAAAAAAGAATTCCTTCCCTATATGGATACTTCCATTAATTTAGCTTCGTATAGAAATAATGCCGTAAACAATACTAATAATTATTATATAACAAATTATTCTGCTGATATAAACAACGTTCAACCAAATCCGTTTTCAAATAAAGAATTTGAAAAATCACCTCTTAATCGTGTAATGAAACAAGCAGCACCAGGAATTGACTGGGCTTTAGGAAATGGACATGAGGTAAAATTCGATTATCAAACAAATGAAGAAAATGAAGTAAAACAATTTTTAATTAATACAGAAGCATCATTTAATATTATAGACTCAAAAATTGATGATATAAGCTTTTACCCTAGTAGCACTTTATACAAAAAAGTAATTAAGGATGAAAATTGGATACCTTCAGACGGAAACAACAAAACCACTCATGAGTTTACCGACAAAAACGGCCTTCTAATACTAAAAAGAACATTTGGTAAATCATTGGTTGATGGAACATTAACAAACACCAATCATGATACTTATTACATCTATGATAAATATAATAACTTAATATTTGTCCTTCCACCATCGACAAATACAGATGATTTAATACTACACGATTTACCAACGATTGGGTATAACAATTTTTCAAAAACATTTAGTCATTATGTTTTTTCTGGCACAAGTGGAGGAGGTACTGTAAATGTGACAATTGTAGATAACGTTTTAAAAATAGCTTTTAGCGGAGGCTATAATTCAACATTTCTTAGTAACACCCCACAAGATCTTCCAACGACACCTTGTGCCCTTCCTGATATGAATTTAGGAACTATTTCTAATGGAGATTACAATGTAAGTATCGTTGAAGGAAAATTAAAAATAACGAGTATAACCGGAGCTCCATCAACTGGATTTTCTACAACATTTACTGTAAATTTACCTCAAACCTGTAGAGGCTATCATAGTGGACTAAATACAGCTTTATTAGATAATTTGACGTATCAATATAAATATGACACAAAATATAGATTAGTTGAGAAAAAAATCCCAGGTAAAGATTGGGAATATATCGTTTATGACAAACTAAATAGACCCATACTAACCCAAGATGGAAATTTAAAATTAAATAACAAATGGCTTTTTACGAAATATGATGTTTTCAGCAGACCAATATATACCGGAGAATATATAAATACGACAGATACATCTAGATCTGCTATTCAGACACTAGCAGATAATAGCACCATTATTTTCGACAATAAACAGACATCGATTCTAAATATTAATGGAACAAATATAAATTATTCAAACGACGCTTTTCCTAATTCAGGTATAGATCTTTTTACTATAAACTATTATGATAATTACAATAATATTGACTTAGACGGCGGAACATCTGTTATATCATATGGCATTACTCCTATCTCTAATGTTAAAGGATTACCTACTTGTTCTAAAATCCGAGTTTTAGGAACTAATAATTGGATTACAAACACAGATTATTATGATAGTAAGGGAAGAATAATATACAATTATAATAAAAACAACTTTCTAAATATTACTGCAACTGTAAAAACACGACTTGATTTTGGAGGAAAAATATTAGAAACAACAACTACACATAAAAAAGATAATGAAGCTTTAATTAGCATAGTAGATTCTTACTCTTATGATCATATTGGCCGTTTATTAACTCAAACCCAATCTATCGACAATCAAACAAAAGAAATAATTGCGAACTATACATACGATAATTTAGGGCAGCTAATATCTAAAGGTGTTGGAGGAAAAATAAATCAACCTCGTCTCCAAAATGTAGATTTCAGCTATAATATTCGTGGATGGTTAAAAAGTATCAACAACATAAATACTTTAGGGAATGATTTGTTTGCTTTTCAAATAAATTATAATAATGCTGTATTAGGTAATTCTTTATTTAATGGTAACATTAGTCAGACATTTTGGAAAACTGCTAATACAGATAATAGTTTAAAAGGCTACAATTATACTTATGATGAATTAAACAGGTTAACACAAGCCATGGATAACTCTGTTATAAATTCAGGAAGATACAACGAAGGTTTAAGTTATGACAAAAATGGTAATATTATTAATCTATTAAGATTAGGGCACATTAATTCAGCTGCTACTGCATTCGGGATTATGGACAATCTAAGTTATAGTTACAAGGGAAATAGACTTGATAAGGTCGAAGATACTTCTGGAAGCACTGAAGGATTTAGTAACGGTAGTAATCTGGCAATAGAATATACTTATGATAATAATGGTAATATGAAAACTGACACAAATAAAAATATTACAAACATAAGTTATAACTATTTAAATCTTCCTACATCAATAACACTAAACGGTAATACAATAAATTATACATACAATGCTTTAGGAGCAAAACAACGTAAAACGATTACAACAGGAGAAAGTACAGATTATGCCGGAACCTTTATTTATGAAAACAATAATTTGAAGCAGTTTTCACATCCAGAGGGATATATAGCTTATAATGCGGGAATTTATAATTATATTTATCAATATAAAGATCACTTAGGCAACATCCGCTTAAGTTTTCAAGATAAAGACAATAATGGCGTCGTTAACAACAGTGAAATTGTTCAAGAGAATAATTATTATGCTTTTGGTTTGCTACAAAAAGGATATAATTCTGCAATAAATGGTGTTGACAATAAGTTCAAGTATAATGGAAAAGAACTCCAAGACGAGCTGGGGCTTAACTTCTACGATTATGGAGCAAGGAATTATGACCCTGCACTTGGTCGCTGGATGAACATTGACCCATTGGCAGAAAAGTCACGAAGATTCAGTCCATACACCTATGCTGTTGATAATCCTGTTTATTTTATTGACCCAGATGGGATGATGGCTTCTCCTCCTCCAGATTGGTTTGTTAATAGAGAAACTGGTGCTGTGGTTCATGTTGAAGGTCAATCAAAACTTACTCAGACAACTGCGAATAAAATTGGTGCTGGAGATGCAAAAAAATATGATAGACTTGGAGCTGACAATATGTTTGGGAATAATAATGAAAAAGCTAACAATATTAGGGAGTTAGGAGCTAGTGTTGTTGAAAATCCAGAGATATTTATGGAAAAACAAGGTTATAGAAAAGCAGAGAAAGTAAATATAAAAGAAAGAGAATTTGTTAGTGGGGGAGCGATGGGAGAAGAAAAAATAACTTCAACAATTACAGACATGAAACAAATAGGAGATTCTAAAGTTACGTATGCTAAACCTGAACAAATGAATGATAAGAAAGTACTAGCGGAAACAAGTGGACAAAGTCCATGGAGTTCTTCAAGAACTACTACATACACTTTAACAAAACCTGCAGGTCAAGACAACGCAAAAACGGCAGAATATTATGGTAATAAACATACAGATTATGGTACTGGATTAAAAATTTTAGATAGTTTTATTCAAATTACTCAAGCTGTAATTCAATCTATAAAAAAATGATGAAAATTAATATATTATTAGTAGCGTTAGTTGTTACTTTAAATAGTTGTAATGATAAAAAAAACTTTAATAATGTAACAAATCAAAGGTATTTGTTATTTAAAAACAAGTTTGATTCTACCTTGGTTAATCATTTTCCCAGTATACTCAACTCGACTGACAACTTTACAGTTGCTAATACAAATTCTGAAAAAAATGATGTCGGTTTATTTTTGTTTGAATATAATTTATCTTCAAATAGCATTAAAAAATTAGAAAAAAAAATTATTCAGAATTATAAGAGTGTATACACCAACAAAGATTTATGTCTTTTGATAGTAAATAGATTTGAAACTGTAAGAACTAAAGATAGTCTTGAAATGGTTGAAATAGGAGATTCTTCTTTGATAGACAAACCATGTTATAAAAAACTATTGCCTGTTCCAAATTTCATCGATTTTTCGATTGCCAATAATGTAGATTTTTGGAAAGATAAAGGTTTTAAAATTTATGTTATAAATGCGGAATCAGGAAATCATTTTAAACAATTCGAATTACAGCCTAATCCACAAATGCCAAAAGGATGGGAAAATGGATTCTCAAAAGGAGTTGCAATAAACAAAACTAAAAATACTGTTATTTATTGGAGTATAATTTGGTAAATTATAATCATCTATTTTGAATAGTAAAGCCATTCCATAACGGAGTGGCTTTTGCTTTTATAGCACTTTAAAGTGTATCAAACTGTTAAAATAGAATTCATGTTAGCCTGCAACTGCTAGGTCATCTCAATGGATTTGAAAAATAGCACTCAGAGCATCCTCCCTCCCTTTATCGACTATTTCAGTACTAAATACCAAGATTTAAAAAAATAAAGCAATGCGTAAAAAACATATTCTTTTATGTTCGATACAGATTAAAATTAAATGAATGCTATATTTTATCTCAAACAAAAATAGAATTTTTCGGATAAGTTTAAATTACAAAAAGTAAACTCTCTATTATAAATAGTCTTTCTTATAAAATTAGAATTACTTTTTCTCCAATTTTTCAACTTTCGAAACTAATACGTTATTCTCTTTAAGAAGCCTATCATTACTAACCTGAAGGTCATTTACTTTTTTATTCACCTCAATCATGTACAAAGTAAGTTCCTCAATTTTCTGTAATAGTTTTGAGTTCATTTCTCCTAAAGAAATTCCATTTTTTAGAGCTTCTTTTTCACTTGGAATATTTTCTAAGTGGCCTTTTTCAATAATATGTTTTTCGACTTCTTGAAGAGTGGGTAAACTATATTCTTTTTTGAAAACAAAATCAGACCATTTTTCCATATCAACTTTTACTTCTCTTGAATGGATTGTTCCGTTTACATCTAACTTATTATTTGGTTTTGTTATTCCTATACCTACATTTCCAGTATTAAAAACTAAATCAGATCCATTATTCTGCCAGTTCCCTTGAGCCGTCGCTAGTAAGCCCGCATAAGGATAAGTTGCTTCCGGATGTATAAAAAACAGTTCCGAAATTCCAACTGTAGAATTGTCGCCATTATAATTCTCACCGCTGTAAAATGTAAATTTTAGTTTAGTATAACTTCCGCCAATCGGAATTCTAACCGAAAAATTGAACCCTGCATAATCAAAAGCTGAATAATCTGCTATAACTCTCCATACGTTAGCAGAATTGTATTCGTCATAACCTTCTATCTTAAATCGAGTCGCCGGAAGATATCGCGTTGTCCATCCAACCCATGATCCTGATTGAGTATGCAGTGTTGATAGTCCTTCAATCAAAATAACAGAAGGATTACTAGGAGTAACACCAGAAATATAGTAAGGATTCATACCTCCGTCAAAAAATGTTGGAAGATGAACTATTGGTCCTTGTTGTGTTACTGTATAACGTGTCGTAGCATTAAACAAAGTATTATGTTCCCAACCCACTGGAGTTAAATTAGTTGAAAACGTTTGACCATTTATAATCTGACATAACAAAAATGCAAAAAAAAGTATTGTTTTTTTCATAATTAGGTTTTAAAAATAGAAAATCAAATATAAGATATTACTTAACAATAACTTATTTTTCTATTGAAATAAAAAATTTTTTTTAACAATATATTACATCCATTTTACTAGATTTGTTAAATTAATGATAATAGAAATAATCTGTCAAAATTCATTTTTAATTGTTATTAAAATTCACACCTTTCACTTATAAAACAGCGCATTATGTTAAAAAAAATTGTTGTCTTGATAGTCTTAATCTGCAGTGCATGCCAGACAACTAAAATAAAAAATGACAACTATAAGTTCTCCTCTTCAGTTGTTGAATTAGGAAGTATTGGAACATCTAAATTATCATACAATCTAAATACATTTGAACCCAAAGGCCTGCCAAAACTGGAAAATAATATTAGAGTAGAAATTGGGGTTGTGCCTTACAATAAAAAACTAAACAAGATTTATAAATCGAAAGCAAAATACAATCAAAATCAAACAAAAGTTGCTTTTATAGACAGTCTTCCAATTAAACCAGAATTGGTAACCATTAAAATTTTAGATATAGCTGGTCTTGTTCAGGAAATCAACTCTGATTATAATGCCTCTCTTTTAAAATTATTAACAGATACTCAAGGTTTAAAAATAATCTCAAGTCTTGCTGTAAGTTTATCTAATGAAGAAATTGCTAAAATACGACAAGCCGATGCTTATTATTTAACCAATAATCAATTCAAGAAATATACAATTGCTTTGTTTAAAAGCGGAAAAAAAACAGACAATATAGACATAAATCCAGAAACAATTGTGGCATATCAGGTAAGCTCTTTTTGCTGGGTAAAATCAACTAAAGGTACTTGGAATGTGGCTGATATTATAAACGAACAAAACAGCTGTACCGGAATAACAAAAAGTAAAACAAACGAAAAGAAAAACAACAAAGATTTGTTTGACATGTAAGGGCTTCGGCATTTTGTTTTTTTAAATTATAAATTAAGACTATTCTAATAATCATGAATAAAATTTCACTTAAGTATTTTCTCCTTTTCTTTCTTCTTTCTTTTCTTTCTTGTGAAGAAATACTAATGGTTGATAATATAACTAAAAAGGAAGTATCCTTAACAGCACCGGCAAATAACGCCATTTTATCGACATCGGGAGTGACATTTTCTTGGGAAACTGTTGAAGGTGCAGATAAATATCAGCTTCAAATTGCAATTCCAAGTTTTGAAGCCGCAAGGCAGATTATCCTTGACACCGTAGTTTCAAAAAACTCTTATACACAGCAATTAAATATTGGAAAATATGAATGGAGAATAAGAGCAATTAATAGTGCCTATGAAACCGCATATGTTAAAAAAAGTTTTGAAATTTTAAACAACGATGATTTCCAAAACAATACTGTTGTATTATTAACCCCAAATAACAATTTAATTACAAAAACTGCTTCACAAAAATTATCCTGGGACGCAATCATTGGAGCAGCAAATTATCAAATTCAGGTTTTAGACGAAAACAACACCTTAGTAAAAGATCAAACTTCAGAAACAACGATTCTGAATTTTACTTTTGATGAAGGGAAATATACTTGGAAAGTAAGAGCAAGTAATGGTACTGAGCAAACACTTTATACTTCGAGATCAATTACAGTAGATACTAAAGTTCCAAACACTCCTACTCTATCTAGTCCATTAAACGCAAGTACTACCACTAACAAAAGCATAAATTTTCAATGGAGCAGAACTCTTGTACCCGGAAGTGCCGAAAGAGACAGCATATATGTCTATACAGAAAGTGCATTGACGAATTTAAACTTCAAAGATCGAGGTACAAGTCCGTATAATAAAACCATGACGGCTGGAACTTATTACTGGTTTGTAAAATCATTTGATGATGCCGGAAACCAAAGTGGCAGAAGTACTGTTTTTAATTTTACTATAAATAATTAGAATGCTTTTCAGAAATCTCATCTGTCTATTTAACCAACCCAAAAATTAAATTTTTTATGAAAAAATTAATTTCATTAGTTACTGTTTTTCTTTGCATCAATTTTGCTGCAAGAGCACAAAATACAACTTTTGATAATATTAGTCTTGGCACTAGTTATCCTGCATATGGTGTTCAGCTAAAAGCAAATTTCCCTGGGTATACTGGAGGTTGGGGACGTGCCTATTTTATTACTAACGAATCGGGCAGTCAGTCTTTTTTTACATTTGGCTCAACTGGTTTTGTTACCAATGGAATTGCAAATGTTTCAAGCAGTTTTATAGGTAAAGATTTAACTACAAGATACATGACCTTTTTACCTAATGGTAATATTGGCATTGGAACAGAGAATCCTCAATATGTTTTTCAGATAGGTAACTATAATAATAACTCTAATTATAAATTAAGTATTCCTGGTGCCTACAATTTTGAAGAAATAAGGTTAGGACAGTATGGAAACGGAAGGACAGGATTAGAAATGATAACTCATACAAACTTAACTAACTCATTTGGAGTAAGATTGTATGCTGGTACTGATACTGGTACGAATGGCTTGCTTATTCAAACCGCTGACCCTGTTGACTCAGAACAAAAATTAGTCTATACAACAAAATTATCTATAGGTATAAATGGAAATGTAGGCATTGGTACACCAAATGCAAGCTCAAAACTTACTGTTGCAGGAAATATTGCATCACGCGAAGTAAAAGTAAGTGTAGATGCTGGAGCCGATTTTGTTTTTGAAAACAACTATGATCTTCCGTCCTTAGAATCTGTAGATAAATTCATTAAAGAAAATAAACATTTACCGGAAATTGCTTCTGCAAAAGAAATGCAAAAAGACGGTATTAATTTATCTGAAATGAATATCAAACTTTTACAAAAAATTGAAGAACTAACCCTATATGTTATCGAAATGAAAAAAGAAAGTGAAAAACAAAATGATAAAATATTGGCTCTTGAAAAGAAACTAAAAAACTAAAACAATGTATAAAAAAAACAAACTTTTTCTTTTTCTGCTATTATTTCTTTCTTTTTTTACAAATGCACAAGTAACACCCCCTTTATCTTCTGATTACAAAATCATTGAAATAGGAACAAATGGTGGAGACTCCACCAAAAACTTAATTTTAATTCATGAGATTTTCAATGGAGGTTTAATCTCAATGAATAATGCCGTAGGAACTTTAACTGCTTTTAGAGGTACTGCAGGATCATATAATAGAACAAATATGATAGAAATAAACAGTTCATCAGCTTATAATGGCACATTTGCAACATTAAGAACTTATGATGGAAATGGCGAATGGATTTTAAAAACCTGTATTTATAATGGTAAGAAATATCTAGCTGTTGATGTTCCTTACGCCGATTCTCACCATGATTGGGGATATCAATTTACTGGTTGGACTAAATCAACAGGAGAAAACATGAAATCTGTCAATTATGAAGTAAATGGTCAAGCGGTTAATACTGATAAACTTTCGGATATTCAAAATTACATTCCAAACATGAATGAAACCCATTTGGTAAGTAACTTTTTGATAATGGGAAATAATGTTGGTATTGGAACAATGAATCCAGATGAAAAACTTACCATAAAAGGAAAAATCCACACGCAGGAAGTGCGTGTTGATATGACTGGAGCGTTAGTTCCTGATTATGTTTTTGAAAACCATTATAAACTTAAAACTTTACCCGAAGTTGAAGAATTTATAAAAGAAAACAAACATCTGCCAGAAATTCCATCGGCAAAAGAAATAGAGAAAAACGGCTTAATGCTGGCCGAAATGAACATGTCTCTATTAAAAAAAATGGAAGAGATGACTTGAGCAAAATAAAAAAATTGAAAATCTAGAAAATAAAATCGAAACAATCCTAACTAAATAATCCTTAAAAATGAAAAGAAAATTACTTTTACTATTTACCGTTTTATTTTTTATACAACTTTCTGCTAAATCAAATAATTTAGTATATGCAACAGAATATGAAAGCAGTGTTACTTTTCCTGCAGGATATATTGTTGGCGATTATATCGAATTTTTAAGTGTAAATCCAGCTTCTGCTGGAGCCAGTGGTTATTATCAAATCTCGATAAATTATACAAGAGGAAATGTTGCTTCGGCAGCAACTCATGTTGCCTCAATATCTCATTCTAATCCGGCTTTATGGAGAGAAGCTGGAAGAGTAAACAATAATCCTTACGTAGGATCTGGGGTTAATTTTACTATTGATTGTAACACACAATATGCAAATCCTCGATTTAGAATAAGAGCAGTAAATACTTTAGGAATAAATACTCCTATTACGGTTTATA
Organism: Flavobacterium sp. KACC 22758; assembly: GCF_028736135.1. NCBI lineage: Bacteria > Pseudomonadati > Bacteroidota > Flavobacteriia > Flavobacteriales > Flavobacteriaceae > Flavobacterium > Flavobacterium sp. KACC 22758. Next base: position 1,280,156 of record NZ_CP117878.1, on the reverse strand, counting down.
TCAAGGTAACTTCTTTAAATACAAATGGCACCTTTACTACTTTAAATGCTACTGGGAATGACACAACAGTTTCTAAATTCGTTCCAATGACTTCTGATTGGGATTTATATGTGGGAAATGTTTTTGTTGCAGATGGGGCGACTCTTGCCATAAAAGCGATCCAAAACGGAAATGTGGGAATTGGAACCGCAATTCCAGACGAAAAACTTACCGTAAAAGGAAAAATCCATACACAAGAAGTGCGAGTTGATATGACTGGAGCATTAGTTCCTGATTATGTTTTTGAAAATGATTATAAGCTCAAAACTTTACAAGAAGTTGAAAATTACATAAAAGAAAACAAACATCTGCCAGAAATTCCATCGGCAAAAGAAATAGAGAAAAACGGATTAATGATTGCCGAAATGAACATGGCTTTATTAAAAAAGATGGAAGAAATGACCTTGTATATGATAGAAATGAAAAAAGAAAGTGAAAAGCAAAATGATAAAATACGAACACTCGAAAATAAACTAAAAAGTACTTGTAATGACTAAAAATCTAAAATTTATATTTATAGCAATATTAGCAATTCCATTATTTACTAACGCACAAATTTCAACAACACCTTTAGCAGAAAACTACAAAGTTGTAAATATTGGTAATAATGGCAAAGGCGATTTTGCCCGAAATTTAATTTTACTTCACGAAATATATAATGGAACGCTATTACCTATGAACAATGCTATTGGAACAATAACAGCGTTTAGAGGTACTATAGCATCCTTAAACAGAATTAATGTAGCCGAAATAAATTCATCATCATCATACAATGGCATTGCTGCTTCTATAAAATCGTTTGACGACGAAGGCATTTGGAAATTAAAAACTTGTATATATAATGGAAAAAAGTATCTGGCTCTTGATGTTCCTTATTCTGCAGCCTTCCATGATTGGGGTTTTAATTTTGCGGGCTGGACAAAGTCAAGTGGTGAAAACATGAAATCGGTTCCTTACGAATTAAAGGGATCACCAATAAACACAGATATTCTTTCAAATATACAAGATTACATACCTAATATAAACGAAACCCATCAAGTAAACAACTTCTTGATACTAGGAAATAAAGTTGGTATTGGAACATTGTCTCCAGACGAGAAACTAACCGTTAAAGGAAAAATTCATACGCAGGAAGTACGAGTTGACATGGAAGGACCATTAGTTCCTGATTACGTTTTTGAAAATGATTATAAACTTAAAACTTTGCAAGAAGTTGAAGATTATATAAAAGAAAACAAACACTTACCAGAAATTCCATCAGCAAAAGAAATAGAGAAAAATGGTTTAATGCTTGCCGAAATGAATATGGCTCTATTAAAAAAAATGGAAGAAATGACCTTGTATATGATTGATATGAAAAAGGAGAATGAAGAAATGAAAAAAAATCAAAAAATTTTAGAGGACAGAATTCAAAAAATTGAAAATAAATAAACATGAAAAATGTAATATTTATAATCTTATTATATCTTTTTACAAAATACAGCTTTGCCCAAGTATCTAGCAGCATTAATGTTGGCGGAGATATTGATAAATTCTATCCCGTAACTTTTTTAGATGGAGGCTGGAATAATGACAAAGCAACAAATTTAACTTTATCAAGACACAGCATCCATTTAGATTCTCAATGGCGAGGATCATTAGTTGCGACTTTTAACTATCATATTACAGCATGGGGACATGGTTCCAACTTTATTGATGCCGATATTAAACCTTCAAGAGGTTCAATTCCTAATTTCATTGCTGGATGGAGAGACGCTACAGAGACTGGAAGCTGCCATTGTATTATAATTTGGCTTCGTGGTGGAGGAACTACTTACTATTATTCATCAAATTTTGCTGTTAACCCAACTGTTTACGATGGAGTTAAAAATCCTCTTCCGTATAATGAAGATAATGGACCTGCGCACAATTATAAAACTACAGTAGAAGAATATGCCACAACAACAGGAACTTATCAAAATAGAAATGCCTATTTTAATGGAAATGTAGGTATTGGAACAACAAACCCAACTTCAAAACTTACGGTCGCAGGAAATATTACTTCACGCGAAGTAAAAGTTACAGTTGATGCCGGTGCCGATTTTGTTTTTGAAAATGAATACAATTTACCTTCTCTCGAATCTGTAGATAAATTCATTAAAGAAAATAAACATTTACCTGAAATTGCTTCGGCAAAAGAAATGCAAAAAGACGGTATTAATCTTTCTGAAATGAATATCAAACTCTTGCAGAAAATTGAGGAATTGACATTATATATGATCGAAATGAAAAAGGAAAATGAGGAAATAAAAAAAGACAATATAAAACAAAATGAGGAAATCAAAATTCTGAAATCTAAAATACATAAATAACAAAAAATGAAAGTTAAAGTCATTACAATAATTACTGCCTTACTAATTACAATTTCAGCTTTTTCTCAACAAATTGGAGACGGAAAAGCTCTTGGAATTACTGATCTAACTGTTCCATTAAATTCTGGTATTTATGAAGCAATTAATCCCGTTGGATCAATCCCTGATTTGAGTTATAGTGGCTGGCAGCATTTACTTGTCACAAGACATTCAAATAGTTTAAATAATCATGAACTTCAAATAGCTTCAAGTTTTACTGATAACGATAGATTGTTCTTTAGAAAAGCTACAAACTATACCCTTTTTTCAGTTAATCCTACTTGGAATGAGGTAGCCACCAGAGGGGCAAATAACTTTATAGGCAATCAAAATATTGAAGGAAATGTAGGTATTGGAACTTCTCAGCCAAACGTTCCATTAACTGTTTATGGGGTTTCTAATTTCTTTCCGGCCAGAATTGGAAGTGGAGATGCCAGATCACTAGAAATTAGCAATACGGGTAATTCCACAACATTTATAAGTAATCAATATCCTGTTTTCTTGTAAACAGGTGCAGGAGATTAACCATTAATTTTAAATGCTGCCAGAGTTGGAATTGGTACAACAAATCCGTCTTCAATGCTAACCGTTGCAGGAAATATTGCTTCACGCGAAGTAAAAGTTACTGTAGATGCCGGAGCCGATTTCGTTTTTGAAAATGATTACAATTTACCCTCTTTGGAATCTGTAGATAAATTCATTAAAGAAAACAAGCACTTACCTGAAATTGCTTCGGCAAAAGAAATGCAAAAAGATGGAATTAATCTTTCTGAAATGAATATCAAACTCTTGCAAAAAATTGAAGAATTGACTTTATACTCTATTCAACAAAATAAAAAAATTGAAGAACAGTCAAAAGAAATTGAAACATTAAAAGCTTTAGCTTTGCGAGTAGCAAAAATCGAGAAAGAAATGAATCAAAAATAAATTAATGAAAAACAAAAAAAACATATATATTCTTTTGCCTCTGGTTTTATTTGTCTGGGGCGCTGTTTTGTTTCAGGTCTTTTCATTTACAAAATCTGATGAAATAACTCCTGCCGATAATCCTGAATTTACCATTAAACCTCTTAAGATTAATAAAAGAGAATCATTTGCTATTAATGTAAATTATAGAGATCCTTTTTTAGGAAAAATGTATAATCCAGAAACTGTTTCTCATGCAAAAACAAGCAATAAGAGTATTAAAAAGGTTGCCAAAAAACCAGAATTAGTTTGGCCAAATATTGTGTATAAAGGTTTAATTGCAGATTCAAAAGGTAAAAACACCCTTTTCATGCTTATCATAGATAATAAAAATTATTACATGAAAATTGGGGAAACTGAAAATGAAATTTTTCTTAAAAGCGGCGATAAAGAATCTATTTACGTAAAATACAAAGGAAATCTTAATCTTATAATGCTTCAGGATTGAGATTAAAACTTAAAATAAAATCTGGCGCTTTACAATTTACAGTTTTTATTGCTGTATTAATTGCTTTGCTTTTAGCTGGCTTGGTTTTGTATGCGTATACTTTTATTTACATGAAAGAGCAGTCAAAAGGTGCTATCGAAAACATACAAATTGCCGAAATTGGTATTCAGTCACTTTTAGAACAAAAGGAATTAAATACTGATACCGCTAAGATTGATTTTGTCAAAAAAGAAAATCAAATTATAAAAACTCATTTATCGCAATGGGGAGTATTTCAAAAAGGAATTACGATAACACAATTTCGTAAAAAGAAATTTACCAAAACTGCCATAATTGGATCTCTGCTCTTTGCAGATAAAACTCCTACTCTATTTCTACAGGAAACTCATAATGCGCTAACTGTTGTGGGCAATACAAAAATTACGGGTATCGCTTATTTACCCAAACAAGGTGTCAATTCAGGCTATATTGCAGGAAACAGTTATTATGGTTCGCAATTAATTTATGGCCGTATTGAAAAGAGTACTGAAGAGCTTCCAAAATTGGGAAAAACTTTTCTGGACGCGATAAATTTTTATATAAAAGAATATAGAATTATCCGTCAGGAAGACTATATAAACTTGAATTCTGGAATTAAAATTTTAAATTCTTTTAAAGAAAAAACAAATGGATTTTACTCCGAAAATGCCATAACATTAGAAAATAAAATAATTTCAGGAAACATTATTATTAAATCAGAAACAGCTATTAAGGTAAGAAAAACAGCTTTATTGAATGATATAATTTTAATTGCACCCAGTATTGAAATTGAAGACGAAACTATGGGGAATTTCCAAGCGATTGCTTCAAAAAAAATCACATTAGGGAAAAAATGCAATTTAAGCTATCCATCGGCATTGCTTTTATTTCAGGACAATAAAAACGATTCTGATAATAACTCCAATTATAACAGCTTATTAGAAAATCAAATTTTTATAGGCGAAGGAAGTTCCTTAAAAGGCTGTGTGACCTATTTCCAGACAAAAGAAAAACCCGATTTTAAAACCCAAATCGTATTAGAAAAAGATTCAAAAATAAAAGGTCAGGTATATTGCAATGGAAATTTTGAAATAAAAGGCACCGTTTCCGGATCAGTTTATACGAAACAATTTGTTGCAAACCAGGCGGGTTCAATTTTCATGAATCACGTCTATAATGCAACTATCGAAAATGAAAATGTACCTGCAATTTATGGAGGCATAATTTTAGAACAAGAACCAAAAACTGTTTTGAAATGGTTATACTAAAAAAAGTAAAATCGGCGACATTAGTAGAAGCCATTGTAGCTACAGTTTTGGTGGTAATTATTTTTATCATTGCCAGCTTAATTTTAAATAATTTAGTTTTTAATACTTTTTCGAAAAACACGCACAATGTAGAAACCAGAATAAACGAACTGGAATATGAAATTCAAAATAATACCATAAAATTACCTTATCAGGAAAATTTTAAAAACTGGGATATTAGTATTGAATTGGAAACCATTTCTACAAAAAAAGTAATTTCAATTTCGGCAGTAAATAATATTTCTAAAAAAGAAATTACAAAACAACAAGTAATATGGCTGCAGGAAAATTAAAATCATTTACACTTTCAGAATTAATAGTGGTTATGATTATAACGGCTATTGTGGTTGGTATGGCATTTAGTGTTTTACGAATTGTTCAAAAACAAATTCATACCATTCAAAGTAATTTTGAAAAAACAACCACATTATCCCTTTTCGAACAAAAGCTGTGGCAGGACTTTAACGAACCTCATAATATCATGTACGATAGTTCTAAACAGTTATTAATAATGACTTCAGAAATCGACACTGTAACTTATTCTTTTCAGGAGAAATTCAGCATGCGAAATCGGGATACTATTAAATTAAAAGTTATTCCTAAAAAAGCTTTTTTTAGAGGAAAAGAAATTAGCAGCGGACAAATAGATGCTATCTCAATATTTGCAGAAACAGAATTACCGGATTATCAAATTTTTGTTTCAAAAAAAAATGATTTAACCTTTTTTATGAATCAGGAAAATGGCCTTTAAAATAGAAAACATCCCAAATAAAAAAACCATTCAATCTGCAAACCCAAGCAGTATTGAAAGTCTATTAAAGAAAGAAATCACGCTTTTTGGCGACAGCTTTAATAATAAAAAGAAGCAGGCTTTTTATCTGGAACTTGCTGTTTTATTAAAAGCAGGAGTTAGTTTTAAGGAAGGATTATCATTAATTATTGAATCATTAAAGAAAAGTGCCGATAAAGATTTAATTCAGACGATACTAAATAATGTTGTAAACGGAATGCCTTTTTCTGAAGCCTTACGTAAGTCAAAATCGTTTACTGAATATGAGTATTATTCTATTCAAATTGGTGAAGAAACAGGAACAACAGCACAAGTATGTCAGGAACTTGGTCATTTTTTTGAACGCAAAAACGAACAAAAAAGAATTATAATTGCGGCACTAACCTACCCTTCTATTGTATTAAGTACGGCAGTTTTAGTCGTAGTTTTTATGTTGAGTTATGTAGTACCTATGTTTCAGGATATCTTCAAACAAAACAATATGGAGCTTCCGTTTTTGACCCAGTTAATTGTAAAACTCTCGGTGTGGACTAAAACTTATGGGCTTTATTTTTTATTGGCAATAATCATCTTCATTTTTTCAACTCAGTTTTTTAAGAACAATCATAAATACAAAAAGGCACTGCATTATTTCTTAGTAAAAGTTCCTGTATTAGGGGCATTTATGACAAAAGTTTATCTGGCACAATTTACTCAGGCAGTAACCTTATTGACTACTGCCAAAGTTCCGTTGTTAAACAGTATTCAAATGGTAAAAAAGATGATTCATTTTGTACCACTTCAGGATGCACTCGAACAAGTCGAAAACAGTATTTTAAAAGGAAACAGCTTAAGCTCAAGTTTAAAAAATACTCCCCTCTTCGATAACCGAATTATTTCTCTTGTAAAAGTTGCCGAAGAGACCAATCAAACCGAGTATGTTTTTAAGCAATTAAGTGAACAATATAATCAGGAAGTCGTACAGCAATCTAAAGTGATGACAACGGTATTAGAGCCGTTTATTATTCTATTTGTTGGTGTTTTGGTGGCTGTTTTATTAGTTGCTATGTATTTACCAATGTTCCAGTTGAGCAGTGCAATTGGATAATATCAAAATTTCACAGCATAACAGTTAAATAATTGAAAACAATATTATTATTTAATATTTTTCTTCATAATAAAATCAAAAACAAAAGAAAATTATTATATATTTAAAACCTCAATTAACCAAATAAACTATAACCTAATTTTTATGAAAAAAAATTACTATTGCTTATTTATTTTTTTATTTTTTTCATTTATTGTACAGGCTCAAACAGGATCTCCAGGAAATAATCCTGTAGAACAGGGTCCTATTGAAGGAGGTCCCGGATCGGGACCTATTGAATCGGGACCTGGTGATGGAGGATCCGGTAGTCAATCTTCAGGCATCAGCGATTTACTTTACACGGAAATTTTCACTCCAAAAATTGGTACACCAAACGTAGCCGCCTTTAGAAAGGTGAACTTTTCAAACGTTTCAGAATACACTGGAACTGCAAGTGTTAATATCCCTATTTATCAAATTCAAATAGGACAAATTAGTATCCCTATAGAGTTGAATTACTCAGCAACTGGAATTAAGATAGATGAAACGGCTTCTAATGTTGGTCAGAACTGGTCTTTAAATGCAGGAGGAATGGTAACGAAAGTGATTAAAGGCATGGAAGACTTTAAAGTGACTATCGAAGGTGCTTTACCATACAACCCAAACAGTCATAGACTAAAATTCTCCCAAATAGGAACCAGCGATATACTGGGCATGAAATTAAAAGAAGTAGGATGGTTGCTGCAAAATGCAAGTCTTTCTTTAAACAACTACTACGATAAAAATACCAGCATTGATAAAGTTTATGAAGTAGCAGAAATGTCTTATGCGTATTCAAGAAAGGACCTCGCCCCTGACCAGTTTTATGTCAATGCTCCAGGTCTAAATACGTCTTTTACTCATAGAAGAGATGGATCAGTAATGGAAATTGCTTATCAGGGAAATAAAATTGCAACAACAATAGGGAAAACCTCTATAATTCCATTCTTTTCGGAATTTAGGGATAATGTTAAATTTGAAGGAGACTTACGTTTTTTTGACGGAGGAGTTCCTAGAAGATTATTTGGTGTTACTAAAGTGGAAATTACAAACATAAACGGAACTCAATACATTTTTGACCAGTTAGATGTAAACCAATATGTCAACAGAGAAATTCGTACTCCATACATAAGCACCGAGTCAAGCAGAGATCTTACTTCACAAGAAATAATGGCTTATAAACTCAGTAAAATAAAAGATTTCAAAGGAAATGAAGTTTCTTTTGAATACGAAAAATATGCAATAAGTTATCCTGAATATCGTAAAACAGCTAGTTTTGAACTAAATGATCGTCAGGGAAATCAAACGATGCAAAATCAAACCTCTACAGAAATTAGGTACCCTAATTTGAATAGAATCAGTAAAATAGTATACGCTGAGGGAACGGTAGAATTTAAATATGAAGAACCTAGAAATGACCTCCCAGGTGACTTTGCTTTGTCTAAAGTTGTTATTAAGGATATTAATAACAATATAATAAAGACAATAAAATTAGAGTACGATTATATGATTTCTAATAATAATTGCAGTGAGCCTACTTGTAAAAGATTACGTCTTTTAGCAGTACAAGAAATAGGAAAAAATGATGTCCTAATTCCTCCTCACCGATTTTATTATAATGATGACATTAAATTACCTGAACGAGGATCTAATATTACAGATTATCTTGGTTATGCTAATGGTCCAGTTTCAAGTGAATACAATAATGTTAGTGCTGTAACTTGTGGTATGTGTCTTATTCCTCCTCCTAAATTATACTACAAACCTAACAAAAAAGACTTCTCCGTTTCTCCATTTCCTATTTTTGAAAGCAGCTTCATTACAGCAGGAAGATCATTACAACCTTCTCTAGCATATACAAAAGCGGGAGTTTTAAATAAGGTAAAATATCCAACTGGTGGTACTGAGGAGTTTGAATATGATTTAAATGATTTTTATTCTATTTTAAGCAACCAAAATGTTAAGTCTGGCGGATTAAGAGTTTCAATTCATAAACTAATTGACAACAAAGGTACCGTACAAGTACATAAATATAATTATTTAAATATCGATAATAATTCATCTGGAATTTTGAATAATTTACCAACACTTGGTATCGCACATGCTGGCAGCGAGTCGCTTGCAGCTACTTATTTAGGTTTAACAACTTATTGGTTAGAATCTGGTCTTACACTTCATACTTTTACAAATTCCAGATCGGATTTTGATGTCATAGAAGGATCAAATGTAGGATATGCAAGAGTTTTGGTTAAAGAAAATGCTGACAATGGGTATGTTGAAAAAATATTTTCAACCAGAGAAGACTATCCTATAGAACTCCCAAAATTTACCTTTGCAAATTATGATAAAAATAAAATTGAATTTGGTTTTAATAATGGCTGGAGGCTTCCTACTAGTAATAATACGGAGATATTGATTGGAAAATTAAAATATCTTAGAAAATATGACAAGGCAAACAACTTGGTAGAAGAAACCCAAAACAGTTATGAATATGTGTATAATTTTGGTGAAATTAATGAGAAAGTTGGTATTTCAAGGCGAGATATTTTTCCAGGTGAAGTTTCAGACGTTGAGCCAATAGAACCTGATTTTGCATTTTATCCATCTGTATACTCTAGCAGAAATTTACTCAGCGAAACAAAAACATCAACAAAATACGAACTAAACAAAGTTGTAAATAGTACTTTAACAACTTATGATCCAAAATATTCATTACCTATATCAGTACAAAATACTGTAAATGAGTCTGGAAGTATAATTTCCTTAATAAAGGAAATGGTTTATCCTCATTTTTATACTTTAACTCCATTAATGCAAAGTTTAAAAAGTGAAAATCGAATTGCTGAACCTATAATGATAAAAACAACGCGCAAAATAGGTAATAGTCAAGAAACTCTTAGTACACAGGAAGTATTGTACGATTCTTTTGTTAAAGCTGGTAAAACTTTGATCCTCCCAAAGGCGGTAAGAATTAGTAAAGGTTCAAATCAATTTGAAGAAAAAATTCAATTTCATGATTACGATAAATTTGGTAATTCGATAGAATCATCAAAAAAAGATGACACCCATACTGTTTATCTTTGGGGATATAATTACACAAAACCCATTGCAAAAATAGAAAATGCTACTTATGCTGAAGTTATGACTGCCTTAGGTAAGAGCAGCTCAGAAACTCTTGAATATCTACAAAACTATAATGATAATTTATTGAAAAACGAGATTCAACAAATACGATCGAATCTTGGCAGTGCAATGGTTACTTCTTATGTTTACAAACCTTTGGTTGGAATATCATCAGTAGTAGATCCAAGAGGTACTTCAATTTCATATGAATATGATGACTTAAATCGCCTTAAAAAAATCAAAGATCAGGATCTAAACATTATTGAAGAATATTGTTATGGTTATAATGGTATGCTTAATGACTGTCAGAATCAAATGACAATTCCATCGCCAGAAGATCAAAATACTGTAACCGATTTGGACTTACAAATAAAAATTGGAGATTTTAAATCTTACAAAATACCTGTGGCTTGCGGCAGAGGAGTAAACTGGGAAGATAAACTACCGGATGGAGCTCCATATAAAGGCCGAAATATTTTAAGCCTTCATAATCAATTATATTTCCCTAATCCTTCTCAAATTGGAGTGCATTATAATCCTGGTTATACTCCATTACCGGATGAATACAGGTTATTAAATCTTCCATATCCGCTAGAAGAATATACTTGTAACTACTATGCACAAAGATCTGGAAATACTTATGAAATTTTAGGTCTGGAAAGTTCTAAATTTTCAGGTCCTGATAAAACTGCAGAATTAACCTGGTGGATGGAAATTGATGGAAAAAAAATCGAAATTCCAAGGGTTCAGGAATACTCTAATGTATTTTTTATACCAAAATGCCTTGACGGAACATCAGGCAGAATAGTATGTTCTGTAAAAGTAACCCCTAAATGGATTGATCATCAAGATCCAATTCCACCAACTACTTATATCGCAAAAAGTAATTTAATAAAATTAACAAGCGGTTTAGATGACTACGACAATGTAATTGCTTATTATAAATTAAGTTCTGTTAATCATTACTCCGGTAATGTATGCGACAAATCTTCAGGTTATGGTATTGATGACAGTACTTCTTCAACAGACTCAGATCCTAAATACTGGCAAGACACACCATGGACAATTGATAATGGTACGGTTGTCGATCCTGATTTCAAAATTAGTATTGAGAAGTTTAAACTTTATGATATTCCGGTTCCTGCTTTTTTAGGAATAAATTTTACATGGCCAGAGATCTCAACACCAAGTTTACATCCTTTATTTTATTTTCCAAGACCAACTTCTGGTATGCACGGAGAAGAACCTTTCCCAAACCCACATGCCTTTGAAGCATTTATTAGGTTTCCTTATGTAATGAATTCTTACACCAATTTTTATACAACAAGAGGTGGGTATAGATTTGATAGAAACGCTATAAAACAACGAATAGAAAATAGTTCTGAGTATGATTTTCAATGGTTTTTAAAACTGGCAGATACCGGACAGCAAGTTCCGTTAATTAGGACTTTAGAATCTAAAGAACTCTTTTTTGTACCTCCTGCATTAAACGGAAAAAGAGCTAAACTAATTTGTACAGCCACAAAAAGATTTGATCCTGCCGCTCCTGCTTTGTATTTTGAAAGTGAAAACATCACTTTACAGCAAGGTTTATCAAATGATGACAATCTAGATTATCAAGCAGAATTTCTTGATATGGAAGGTCTGTAATTTATACGATTTAAAAACTTAATCATAAAATTATGATCATAAAAACTAAACAATATAGTATACAAATTATTTTGTTATTATTTACCATATATATTCAGGCTCAAACCCCGGTAACTATCGTTAAAGGGTCTATAAATGCCCCATATACTGTAACAGGGACTGAAACCCTTATTGCGACTCAAAGCATTACTCTTCGTCCAAATACTATTATACAATTAGGGAGCAACTTTTTGGCTAGAATAAGCCCTGATGAATATACGCCGGTTGCACTTAGTAACGGGAATTTTGTTTTTACCCGTAAATATCAAACAGCTTTAAAATCTACAGATGACATTGCTAATAACTCTGATGTTTTAGAAAGTGTAATTTATCATGACGGTTTAGGAAGACCTATTCAAAGTATCGCCATAAAAGCTTCTCCTAACAAAACCGACATTATTTCTCATACGGTTTATGACAATATTGGTCGACAAGAGAAAGAATATCTCCCTTATCCAGATAGCAACATTGCAATTGGATCATATAGAAATGAATCTACGGCTCTCAATGGAATAATTGATTATTACAAAACAAATTATCCTGATGATATTAATACTACAGCCCCAAATCCTTACGCGCAGAAGAAATTTGACAATTCACCCCTTGGCAGGGTTTTATTACAGTCTGCACCCGGAAAAGATTGGGCATTAGGCTCTGGTCATGAAATAAAACTAGATTATCTAACAAATACTGTAACGGCTGCTGATGAAGTAAAATTATACGTTGTTACAACACAATTGAATTCTGAAGGAGTTTATATTCCTACTGTTACCTCAACAACCAATTACTCAGAGAATCAATTGTATAAAATCATAACCAAAGATGAAAACTGGGTTAGTGGTAAAAACAATACAACCGAAGAATTTAAAAACAAAGAAGGACAGGTTATCTTAAAGCGTACGTATGCTGATTATGGTGCTCAAACCGAAGTTAAACACGACACCTATTATATTTATGACACATACGGAAATTTAACTTATGTTTTGCCTCCTAAAGCAGAAGGCTCAACAAATAATTTAACCCTAAAAGAATTAGGATATCAATATCGATATGATACTAAAAACAGGCTGGTTGAGAAAAAACTTCCAGGTAAAGAATGGGAATACATTGTTTATGATAAATTAGACAGGCCGGTATTAACCCAAGATGCTAATTTAAGAGCATTAAACAAATGGCTTTTTACTAAGTATGATGCTTTTAGCAGGCCTATTTATACAGGGGAATATGTAAATACTTTACAAACGACAAGAGCATTAGTTCAGACAGAAGCGAATAAAAGCACAACTTTATTCGAAAATAAACAAACTTCAAGTTTAAACATTAAAGGGACAAGCATTAACTACCCTAATACTGCATTCCCAAATGTTGATATTGATTTGTTTACTATAAACTATTACGATAATTATAATAATATTGATCTCGATGGCGGGACAGCTGTTGTTTCATATGGCATTACTCCAATTACCAGTCCAAAAGGTTTAAATGTATGTACTAAAGTACGTATTTTAGGGACAACAAATTGGACGACAACTACGAGTTACTATGATGCAAAAGGCAGAAATATTTATAAATACAGTAAAAACAATTATTTAGCGACAACTGATGTTGTAAAAACCAAACTTGATTTTGCTGGTAAAATTTTAGAAACAACCTCTACCCATAAGAAAAAGGATAATATCGAAATTTTAATAATAGACGCTTTTACATACGATCATAGCGGACGTTTATTAACACAAAAACAGACTATTAATAATCAGGGTCAGGAAACTCTTGCCAGCAATACTTATAATAATATGGGGCAATTGATTACTAAAGGGATTGGTGGAAAAACAACACAGTCGCGTTTACAAAATATTAATTATAACTACAATATCCGCGGCTGGCTAAAAAACATAAACGATGTAACTAATCTGGGGAGTAATTTGTTTGCTTTTCAAATTAATTACAACGCCACAAGTACAGGACAAAACAAGTTATTTAATGGCAACATTAGTCAGACTTTTTGGAAAACAGCGAATACAGATAATAGCTTAAAAAATTATACTTATAATTATGACAATTTAAACCGTTTGACTCAGGCAATAGATAATTCTGCAATAAATCAAGGAAGATATAACGAAAGTTTAAGTTATGATAAAAATGGTAATATTATGAGTATTACTAGGCAGGGAAATATAAATACAGCAGCTACTTCATTTGGACCTATGGATATCCTTGCTTACACATACGATACAGGGAATAAACTTACTAAAGTTGAAGATACTTCTGGTAGTACAGAAGGATTCAATAACGGAAGCAATGATCCTGTAGAATATAGTTATGACGATAATGGCAATATGATTTCGGATAAAAACAAAAGAATAAACAGTATTACGTATAACCATTTAAATCTACCTTTTGAAATTAAATTTCTAAATAATGATTTAATTAGGTATATTTATGATGCTACAGGTATAAAACAGAAAAAGATCGTCATCAAATCAAGTGATAGAACAGAAACCACTTATGCGGGTAATTATCAATATTTACAGCAATTTGAAGGAGATGGACCTTTAATTTTAAAATTCATTGGACAACCAGAGGGATATATAGAACCTTCTGGAAATACATTTAACTATATTTATCAATATAAAGACCATTTAGGAAACATTCGATTAAGTTATCAAGATAAAGATAAGAATGGTGCCATTAACAGCAGTGAAATTGTTCAGGAGAATAATTATTATCCTTTTGGTTTAATGCATAAAGTATATACTAACGTTATAAATGGAGTAGATAATAAATTTAAGTATAATGGAAAAGAATTACAAGATGAGCTCGGACTCGTAATGTATGATTATGGAGCTAGAAATTATGACCCAACATTGGGTCAATGGATAAACATTGATCCATTAGCTGAAGTTTCAAGAAGATGGTCAACTTATAATTACTGTTATAATAATCCTGTTACAAATGTTGATCCTGATGGAATGAAGCCGGAGAGTTCACAAACTGCATATATTTATTATGATTGGGATGAAGGCGGATATAGAACTCAAGATGGTGAAGTAGCTAGTTTTAGCAATCCTGTATATGGTAGTAATGGTAATTACAGAGGTAGTACAAGAGAAGGATTTACAGGAGTACCACTAATATATGATGGGAATGCAGAATTTTCAGGTCTTGAAGCGGGAAGTTTACTAACACTAGGAGGTCGATATTTTAATTTCCAATTAACCCCTAGTGCACAAGCAAATATGATTAATAATATTACTCAAGGAACTAACTATTTTGTTACTCCTTTTTATGATGAATTATCAGGTAATACTTTTTCTTTTGCTTCATTTTTAAATCCTGCAAGATTCGAAATAGGAGAATTACGCGGGGGTTCAACTTCAGTTCATTTAGGTGGCAATAAGACCTATAACAATCCTTACTCAGGCTCTGGAGCAAATTATGTAACTGAAATATTCTCTGATAAATCTTATTCGATTACTAGTTATGGAAGTCTTAGTTATGAACCAACAGTTGAAAACATAAGAGCTAGTGTAGTAGTTCATGAAGGTCTAGTACATGGAAAATGGGGATTTACTGACAAAAACCTAATGCATAGAATTGCATATTCATCTGTAATAAACAGCAATTTATTTTCAGGAACAACAGATCAGTATAAGTCATTTGTCTTACAGCAGTTTAGTAGATACTCAATTCAAGAAACTCCCCAAGAACTACCTGAAATAATAATTGGCGGAAAAAAATAAACTAATCATGAAAAAAACATTTTCTCTTATTTTATCGTGTCTTTTTATTCTTGTTCTTACACAATGTGAAAAATCAAAACAAAAATTAGACCTTACACAAGAAAAAAATAAAAATACAATAATCAAAAATGTAACGAGTTGTGATTCTGTAAACGAAATTTATATAGAGTTTTATAGTGAAAATTCTGAGGATAATTGTCATATTTATCATAAAAAAAATAGCCCTTATGTAATATACAATAGGAGTTTATTTTCAATTGATAAAATAAAAGATAGTTTTCCAGTTGACAAGTTAGATAAATTAAATCTCGATTATTTTTTTAATACAGATTATTGTCAATTAGAAAATGTTTACTCAGACAATGCTTCAAATGGTCTTGTTAGGAATTTGTATTTTATTAGTAAGAATAAATCAAAAAAAATAAGAATAATTGGAAAAACTAGTGACATTGATTCCTTAAAAAACAGATGTGATTATTTACTAAATAAAATAAAAAAAATAAAATAATGTACTTTATCAAATTTTAACTAGTCGCCCAGCTCCCGCACGAATCCTTTCGTGTGGCGCAACGATAATAGACAAAGTATTTTAGAATAAAAAACCTCGTATTAATGCGAGGTTTTTTATATTGCGAAATTTTCTCTCCCCCTTAGCAAGAATCCTTTCGTGTGACGTAGAATTATAGACAAAGAAAATAAAAAACTTTTACCAATGGTTATAATACTTTGGTTTGATACGTTCTGAAAACGAGGCTTTAACTACCAAATAGCCACACAAAAGGATTCGTCCGGGAGCTGTGACTTCGCGTAACGGGAGTACATAATTGAATAAAATAAATTTTTTAAATTATGAAAAAATTAATGCTAATTGTGATATTGGGACTTTTGGTCTTAAGCTGTAGAAATGAAGAAAAAAAATCGTTGCCAGTAATAGAAGAGAAAGTTCAATCTACCACAGGTTTATATACAGATTATTTTAATGATACTAAAAAGGTTAGAGCATTAAGTGACAAAATATTATTTGCTGGAGATACTTTAGCATATAGAGAATTATATAGTATATATGCTTTAAGCGGTCATAAGGAAGAGTATTTATGTACATCTATATTAATGGCAAACAAATATGGTTACAAACAGGCTTGTTATGATGTTTATTCCATTTTATATAGCATGAATGAGTTTGTTAACAAAGAAAAAATAGTTAACAAAGAGAAATTAACTTTTCTTGATAACGAAACACAAAAATTCGCTTTTAAATATCTAAAAAAAGCAGCAGAACAAGGACATTTTCAAGCAAAAGAAAGTTTATTACTTTATGATAAGAATGGTGGATTTCTGAAAAATAAGTAGGCAAAACAAAGAAAAAAATCTTTCGCTCTCTGGCGTGTCCAACAAAAAACTGCGCAAATGTCTCTGGTTTTGCGCAGTTTTCACTTCTAATCCTGCTTTATAAAAACCAATTCTTCATTATAATTCGCAATACTTACCAAAGCATTATAAATATATTTTGAAACCAAAGCGCCACCTTCAAAATTAATTAATTCAATATCATCTTCGGGTGTATGATATTGCGGATGTCCGCCTGTGTGAAATCCTATGGCAGAAATCGAAGCTTTGTAAAAAGAAACGTGATCAGATCCGCCAACATCACCAGCGAATACAACTGGGTTTAGCCCGCTGTTATCTCCTAATTTTTTCATGAGTTCAACACCGTTGGGGAAAGTTCCTGCACCGCCCATATAGATTTGTTTCTCGGCATTTAATCTTCCTACCATATCCATATTCAGCATTACTTTTACGGCTTCTTTTTTGACAGGTAAGTGATTCACAAAATATTTAGAGCCTAATAAACCTTCTTCCTCTCCGCTGAAAGAAATAAAAATAATACTCCTTTTAGGTTTAATTTTTAATTTCGAAACTTCTTCTAAAATACACAACAAAGCAGAAACTCCAGATGCATTATCATCTGCACCGTTATGAATGGCTATGGTATCTTTTTTCTTGCTTCCAGATCCTTTTCCGCCCCAGCCCCAATGATCATAATGCGCACCGATGACAATAAATTCATTTTTGAGTTTTTCATCAGAACCTTCAATAAATCCAAAAACATTTTGTGTTGAAACGCTGTCGGATTTCATTTTATTAATTCCTTCTTTTACAAACACTTTAAAAGGCTGATCATAAGTATCATTGAACTTTTGCAAACCATACTTTTTAAAGTACTTTTTGATGTAAGCTGCTGCATCGTTATTCCCTTTCGTTCCTACGAAACGGCCTTCTAATTTATCTGAAGAAAGATATTTATCGTGTTTATAAAATGTCTGCGATAGATTATTTTTTTGCGCATTGATAGTAAGACCAAAAAGTAACAAACCATAAGCAAAGTTTATCTTTATAAAAAATTTCATAATTATAGTTGTCTAAAATTGGCACACGGATGAAACGGATTTGCTTCGCAAAGCACAAATGCCCGCAGATTTTTTATAAAAGAATATAAATAAAATCCGTATTTATCAGCTTTTTTTGCGAAGCAAATCCGTTAAATCCGTGTGCCATAAAAATTTATTTTAGTTCAAAAATCTTATCCATTAAAATCCATTTTTCTCCAGATTTGGCTTGGGGAAGTGCTTTTTGGAATTTCCACATTAAAGTTTCCCATTCCTGCACTTTTGGATTTTCTACATCTAGTTTTGCTTTTTCTGCGAATGAGAAATTATCATCGGTTTCCATAATCATAAACAAACGATCGCCGACATTATAAATCTCTAAATTGATAATTCCAGAATCTTTAATGCTTTTCTGAATTTCAGGCCAGACATTTTTATGGTAATCGATATATTCTGCAATTAAATCTGGGTGGTTATTTAAATCTAAGGCAAGACAGTATTTTTGCATAATTTCTGTTTTTATTTTAAATCGAATGTGGTGTGTTTAATGAACTTTCGATTATAAGTGTACAATATATGAACTTTTTTATCTGAAGTCTGGATAATGGCCGGATAACTAAATTCGCCTTCTTTTTGATTTTCCAGATCAAATAATTTCTTCCAGTTTACACCATCTTTAGAATATTCTACATCCAGAACATTTCTTCCGTTAAACCAGTCTTTTCCCATTTTTAGAGGATTGTTTACCAATAAAAATGATTTATTTGATAATGTTACAGCATCGACTCCAGAATTAGAATTTACGACATTTATGCTGTCTGTTTTCTGCCAGGTTTTTCCGTTGTCTTTAGACCAGCTCGAAATTAATTTATTATGTCGGCTTCGGGATAAAATCTGAATTTCTTTATCAGAATGAACTAAAAATGTGGGCTGAATAATATCAAAATTTTTCTTGTCGTTGATATCTGCAATTGTCCAGCTGTCTGTTCCTTCTGTATAGGTTTCTATAAAAACCCTCCATTTATTATCGTCAACACTTTCGGTACTGCTGCCGCATAAAATAACGCCTGGAGTTGTTTCGATGGGCTTGTTTCGAATTGGCCCTAAAATACCTTTGGGAAGATATTTTGAATTACTCCACGTTTTTCCATCATCTTTAGAAACAATCATAGCGCCAAACCATTCTCTTGGATTTTTCCCTACTTTGTAAAACAAATACAAATTCTGGCTTTTGCTTTTAAACAAAACCGGATTCCAGCAAGGCAGTGTGTCTCCGTCTTTAATTAAAGGTTTGATAAGTTCTTTAGGAACTGACCATTTTTGTTCTTTATAAGATGAAATATAAATGCCGACGTCTTTTGCTCCTTCGTATTTCCCGCCAAACCAGGCTGCTAAAAGTGTATTGTTTTCTAACTCTACTAATGTTGAGGCGTGGCTGGCTGCTGTAACAGGTTTCTCTGCAATATAATTTTGAGTGATATTAATTGCTTTCGGTTCATTTTTAGTTGAGGTACAAGAAACTAAAATCGAAATCAATAAAAATGCTGAATAATATTTTTTTAAATTCATAATCTAACTTTTATATAAAACAAAAGGAGAGTTTCCTCTCCTTTTGAATTTTTAAGTAAAGAGTGTGTGTCTCATTACTCAACCAAATTAATTATTTAGTGTCCCACCAAAGTTTTGTTCCTCCGGTATCAGGGCCGCCTAGTTTTGTAACACCATCCTGAACAGCTTCTTTGTTTGAAGAATATTCGTTTGTTGTATAAATAATTCTTTTCATTAAAGATTTACCAACACCAACATCTGGATTATCTGTGTTTAATACTGGATATATAACTTTAGCATCGCTTCTTCTTAAATCTGCCCAAGCTTCCCAAGATTCAGGGAAAATAGCTAAGTATTTTTGAACTGCAATCTGTGTACGCTGATCAGCAGCAGATGCAGACCACGCTACAGGCAATTTAACAGGAATGTCTTGTAAATCTAAAGTTGGATAAAGTGTTAAAATATTAGGTAATGTTGGTAATGTAGAACCATTGATGTAAGCATTAACTTCTGCTGCATCAGTAATTCCCCATTGAGCAAGAGATAATTTAATACCTGTTTCGTACAATGTTTTGGCATCACCGCCCATGTTCCATCCATTTAAAGCTCCTTCTGCTCTGGTTAAATAGTTTTCAGAAGCCATAAAGATTTCAATGTTTTTTGTTTCACTAAGGTTATTAGCAGCACCATTTCCTAAAACATCATTATTAAAGGCTGAGAATTTAGTAGTTCCAAATTGATCTTCTAAACCTCCAACCGGATTACCTCTATATACTTTAGTTGTAGCCGCAGCATCAAGCGGAGCAAACCATTTTGATAAACGCGGATCTTTATACCCAACTAAGATACTTTCCATAGAAGCTGTCATTACATAACCCCAGCTGTTTACAATCATATTTAAATTGTTTGGAGTAATGTTACTTGCTTTAAAGAATGCACTTTGATCATTTGTCTGCATAACTCCTGCAGCAACCGCAGCTTCTGCCTGAGTTTTAGCTTTTGCAGGTTCTTTATCAGAAATTCTCATTGCTAAACGAAGTCTCATACTGTTTCCAAAAACTCTCCATTTGTCTACATTTCCTGCATAAACTCTGTCGTTTGGAGAAAGAGATGCAACTGTAGCTGTAGAAGAAGTAGACAATACTGCGTTTGCTTCATCTAACAATTTAAAGAAATCTTCATAAATAAACTCTACACTATCGTAAGGTACTTTTTCTTTTCCATTACCTGCTTCAGTGTAAGGAATTGGTCCATAAGCGTCAACCATTTGGTTATACATAAAAACTTTCCATATTTTAAGTACTGCCAATGCTTCTGCATTTCCTTCAGATGCTTTAACAGCATTTGTTAATGCCGGAACAGCAACAGTGTAAAATCTTGTCCATCCTCTGCCTTCATATCCATTAACGAAAGCGTTTCTTTCAGTACCATATCCACAGTTTAAATAGTGGATAAAAGTTGAAGACAAAATACCGGTTGCAATACCCCACGTACCTTGATCATCTACTCCTGGAGACGAATACGATCCGTTGTGAATACCTGCATACAAAGCAGAAGCAAATGCTGGTCCCGCTAATGTAGCATCAAGCTGATCTTCTGTCAACGAATTAGGATCTTTGTTTATTTCATCAAAGTCTTTTGTACAGCTTGACAAAATAGAAACTGCCATCAATGCAACTCCTAATGTTTTTATTTTAAAACTATATTTCATGTTGTCTCTTTTTTTAATTAAAATCCAAATTTCACATTAACTCCATAATCTCTCGTTGAAGGAATGTTGAAAGATTCTATACCTTGCAAGTTTCCAGTTCCTGCACCTGCTTCTGGATCAAAATATTTAGCTTTATTTACGAAGAAGAATAAGTTTCTGCCTACTAAAGAAAAATCAATACTTGAGAATCCTGAATCACCTAATAAACGTTTTGGTAATGAATAACCAAAAACAAGCTCTCTTAATCTGATGTTTGTTGCATCATAAATAAATGGCTCTGCAACAGGAGTTCTTTGTCCGATAGCTGTCCAGTATTGCTCAGCTGTAATACTTGTAGTATTTGGAGTATATGTACCGTTTCCTGCAGCAACAACACCATCAACAACAATTCCGCCTTGTCTTCCTGCAAGTGTAATATCACTTACCCCTAAACCAGCTTGTCTTGCCTGAGTATATGAAATAACTTCTCCACCAATTCTAAAATCAACAAGGAAACTTAAAGAGAAATCTTTGTATTTAAAGTTATTTTTCAAACCTCCAGTCCAGTCTGGATTAAAGTTACCAGCACGAACATCAAAACCATTTGTTGCTAATGGAATACCGGCACTGTTTACAATAATATTTCCGTTTGGATCTCTTTGGAAACCTTTAATGTATAAATCACCGTATTCACCTCCTACAACAACTTTACTTCTAACTAAACGACCTTCACCAAGTACTAACTCATCTCTTCCTTCATAAATCGATTTTACTTTTGATTTATAAGAAGCGTAGTTTGCTGTAATATCCCAAGTAAAGTTTTCTGTTTGAACCGGAGTTGCTGTAAGTGTTACCTCAATACCTTTATTTTCAATATCTCCACCATTTACGATAGCTCTAGAAAAAGAAGAAGATTCTGGAGTATTGATGTAAAAAATCTGGTTATTAGTTAATGTATTGAAATATGTAAAATCTAAACCTAAACGGTTATTGAAAAATCTAACATCTGCACCAAACTCTGTAGAAGACGAAATCTCAGGTTTTAAGTTTGGATTAGCTTGTGTGCTTTGTCCGTATAACATACCGCCATTTCCTCCAATGTATGAGAATCTTTGCTGTGTTTGATAAGGATCTGTATCGTTACCTACTTGTGCATAAGAAGCTCTAACTTTTGCAAAGCTTATTACCTCTGGTAATTTAGCCATATCTGAAATAACTGCAGACAAACCGAAAGATGGGTAGAAATAATCATTTGGTAAAGTAGAAGACCAGTCATTTCTAGCTGTTACGTCTAAGAATAAATAGTTTCTAAAACCAATCTGTCCAAATCCATAAACTGAATTGATTCTTTTTTCTGAAGCAGTTGAAGTAGATTGAATTGTTTGCACATTAGATAATGCAAAGAAGTTTCTTTTACTTAAAACACCACCAGAATTTAAAGCTGAGCTGTTTTGTTGTAATGAGTTTGCTCCAGCATTAAGCCCAATAGAAAAATCTCCAAATTTTTGATTGTAAGAAAGTAAAGCATCAACGTTTAACTCGCTAACAGTTTCGTAAGATTCGCTGTATGAACCCATGTTGCTGTTAAATGCATTTGTAGCATATCTGTTTCTTACGTTTTTGTTCGTCATTTGATCTAAACCTGCTCTACCTTGTAAACTTAAAGTTTTTGTAAACTCATATTTAAGAGACGCTAAACCAATAAATCTGTTTCTTTTGTCTGTACGAGCATCATCTCTTAAAGCAGACCAGAATGGGTTTCCGCCAGGAGCTCCCGTTTCGTCAAGGAAATAGTTTACTTGTCTTTGTCCTGCAGCATCAATATATTCGAAGTTTTTGTAATCGTTATAAGCAATACTACGAGGTAATAAATAAGCCGATGTACCAATAGATTCTTCTCCTGTTCTTAATAAATTATCAATATCCTGAACGATGTAGTTCGTTTTTACATCTAATGATAATTTATCAGAGATTTTACTAGTCAATCTTAAGTTAAGATTGTGTCTGTCCATTGCATTTCCTCCCACAATACCTTCAGCACGTGTGTTCGTGTAAGAGAAATATCCTTGTGCTTTTTCGTTACCAGCTGTTACAGTTAATGTGTTAGCTAAGTTGTAACCTGTTTTGTAAAAGTCGATCACGTTGTTTGGCTGTGGAGAATAGCTTTGTGTCGCCGGCCCTGTATAGTTTGGGTTACGAACCAACTGCCATGCAGAAACCTGACGTCCGTCTAACGGTGCTCCCCAGCTTGAACTTGAATTAGAAACATAATTTCCATTTGTTCCTTGTCCGTATTCATTTTGTAAGTTCATCAAATTATAAGCAGAAGAAGCCATAAAATTAGATGATAACGAAACTGAAGTTTTTCCTGCTTTACCAGATTTAGTTGTAATTACGATTACACCATTTGATGCTCTAGAACCGTAAAGAGCAGCTGCAGAAGGTCCTTTTAAAACTGTCATCGAAGCAATATCCTCAGGGTTAATGTTCGAAATACCATCTGGCTGTGTTGTACCTCCTGTATCAATATCAGGATTTGTTGTAGTTGTACCATTACTAATTGGCACACCATCTACTACATATAATGGCTGGTTATTACCATTAAGAGATCTGTTACCTCTTAATGTAATTCTAGAAGAAGAACCAACACCGTTTGATGTTGTAGAGAAGTTAAGACCCGCAACTTTACCCGATAGTGAGTTGGCAACGTTTAATGATCTTGCTTCTGAAAGCTCTCCTACTGCAATGTTTTGAGCTGAGTACGTAATTGCTTTTTTCTCTCTTTTAATACCAAGAGCAGTTACAACTACCTCTCCCAATTGTTGTGTTGCTGCTCCCAAAGCCGCATTAATTGTAGTTTGAGTTCCTACGGCTACTTCTTTTGAAGCTGAACCAACATAAGAGAAAACCAAAACTGCTGATTGATTTGGAACTGTAATCGTATACTTCCCATCAAAATCTGATGAGGTACTTGTTTTTGTTCCTTTAACAACAACATTCGCTCCAGGGATCGGAATTCCACTTTGAGCATCTGTTATCGTTCCTTTTACTGTAGTTTGTGCCTGCATACTTTGGAATCCAAATAAGCAAATCACTAACAGTAATTTTAGTACGTCCTTGATCATATTTAGTTGTTTTTTGAGTTAATAACATGTTAAACTTAAGAATACATTTTGTTAACAAAATATAATTTCGACAAATGACAAGTTTGAAAAGGTGTTCGTCATACATTTATCTTTTTAGGATACGAAAACGTTTTAAATTGTAGCCATAATCCTCTATATTTCCTGACCTCACATCGAATTAATCTAATTGATTTATCGTTTTTTTAACAGCATTCTTTTTTAATTATCTTAATCGTTAAACATATTATCCTTTTTCACTCTTTTTAGTTCAAAACCTTAAATTTCGTTTTAAGCAAATCTGTCGAATTTCCGCCCACCATAACTTCGAAATCTCCAGGCTCTACAACGCGCTTCATTTCTCTGTTCCAAAGAGATAGCTCATCTGAAGTAAGTGTAAATTCAACATTTTTAATTTCTCCTTTTTTAATATTTAATCTTTTGAAACCTTTTAATGTTTTTTCAGGTGTCGTTACAGAACTATATACATCATTAATATACAATTGAACAACCTCGTCTCCGTCTCTGTCTCCAACATTTTTAACATCGACAGAAACTTTTACTTCTCCGTTTGGTTTAATTTCAGCAGTATTCAGTTTTAAATTAGAATATTCAAACTTCGTGTAACTTAATCCGTAACCGAATGAATATAAAGGATGTTCACTCTCTGCAACGTATTTATGAATAGCAGATGGTTTTTGGTTATAATATATAGGTAACTGCCCAACTGATTTTGGAACTGTAATTGGCAGTCTTCCACCCGGATTGTAATCTCCAAATAAAACATCAGCAACTGCTCTTCCTCCTAACTCTCCAGGAAACCATCCTTCCAACACTGCAGGAATATTTTCAGAAATCCAGTTTGTAGAAAGCGGACGACCGTTTAATAATACACAAACTACTGGAGTTCCTGTTTTTTGAATTTCTTCAATTAATTGCTGCTGGATTCCAAATAAGTCTAAAGAAGCAACATCTCTGTTTTCTTCTACCAACTCGTTCGATTCTCCTAAAACCACAATCGCAACATCTGCTTTTTTAGCCGCTTCGATTGCCGGCTGTAAGTTTACTTTTTCTAAATTCCAGCGGAAATGTGCTCTGGCTCCCCAGCCTCCTTCCCACATTTCAATGCGGACTTTGTATTTTTTACCTTTTTCGATGTTTTTTGGAGTCGTAACCATACTTGTCGCTCCTTTTGTCCAGTTGTCGATTACCAAATGGTCGTCGATATACATTCTAATTCCGTCATCAGAACTTAAACCTAACCAGCCGTCAAGAGCCTGATCTGATTTTAAGAATCCTGTCCATCTGATAGAAAAATCATCCACATTTACGCCATCTCCGGGAGCCCAAGGCCAATCAAACTCTAACTGACTGTCGATACGAGTCAATGCCGGAGTTCCTTCCAGGTTTCTGTTATTAAAATATTCTCCTTTTAATCCGTTTTGAGATTCGTCTGGAGTAAATAAATATTTAGATGGAATAATTTGTCCTTTTACAATCAGCGGAACGCCTTCTTCATAAACTACATTAGCCGTTTTTCCAACCAATTCCTTAACTCCTTCGTAAACTGTCATACCAACACTGTTTTTAGGAGCATAACCTCCCAATCTTGAAGCATTTGCATTTGGTCCGATAACGGCAATATTTTTTAAACTTTTGCTTAAAGGCAGAATGTTGTTCTCATTTTTCAATAAAACCATTGATTTCTGCGCCGCTTCAAGAGCAACCTGCTGATTTTCCGGAGTATGAAAACGCTCTTTAATCAGATTTTTTTCTGTGTATGGATTTTCAAATAATCCTAATAAGAATTTCAAACGTAAAACTCCTCCCGCAGCACGGTCGATGTTTTCCATTGTCAGTTTCTTTTCATTTACTAATTCAATGATTGTATTCTGCCAAAATTCATTACTAAAATCATAAAACTGCATATCAACACCAGCTGAAACTGCTTCTCTAATACTTTCTTTTGGAGAATCAGCAACTTTATGAGTTGTTTGAATGTATTTGATAGCACCTAAGTCTGAAACTACAAGACCTTTAAAACCCCATTCGTTTCTCAAAACATCAGTCAATAACCAATGATTTGCTGCACAAGGAATTCCGTCTAATTCAGAATACGCACACATTGTTCCTAATGCACCGCCTTTTCTAAAAGCTTTTTCAAAAGATGGCAAATGGTCTTCTCTTGCAGAACGTTCTCCAACCAAAATTGGCGAAGAATTTCCTCCCGCCTGAGGAATACCGTGAACGGCAAAGTGTTTCGGCTCTGCAATAATCGAACGATCTGATTTTAAATCGTCTCCCTGCATTCCTTTAATAAAAGCCAAACCAATTTCGCTGTTTAAGTATGCATCTTCTCCAAAAGTTTCAGCAACTCTACCCCAACGTGGTTCACGTCCTAAATCTAGGTTTGGTCCAAAACCAAAATGAACTCCATGCGCTCTTGCTTCCATACCAATTACTTTACCCACTTTGTCCATCACAGCAACATCCCAGGTTGCTCCAAGTCCAATATTCATTGGGAAAGCCGTACTTCCTTCGTCTAGATAACCGTGAAGCATTTCACACATAATCAACGCAGGAATTCCCCAGCGGTTTCCTTTTATTACGTTTGTTTGAAGATCATTAATCATTTTAGCCGAACGCGGATAAAGGTCATGGATAGCTCCAATTCCTAATTTTCCAATTTTTTCTGCCGATTTAGATTTAGCGAAATCTTCTTTGTCTTTAAAAAAGTCTCCTCTGTACATATCCATCTGGCGTGCTTTTTCTTCAAGCGACATACGACTTAACAAGTCTTTTACCCTATCTTCTACCGGTAATTTTGGATCTTGATACGGGTATTTTTTCTGCGCATAGGTTTGGTTAAAAAAACCTACAGCCATTACAAAAATAATGGCTGTTTTTTTGATTTTTAGTTGTAACATAATTGTGTTGTTTTAATTTTGAATCACTTTAAGCTTTGTTCCATTCACAAAATCATCGTGCGAAATAAAAAAGCTGTTATGTGTTTTTCCGTTTAGTTCGATCGAATTGATTTTCCCTCCATTATTTTCTTGTCTTTCTATTACGATACTTTCTTTTTTATAATATCTTGGATCTAATTTGATCGTCACTCTATGAAACATTGGCGTGGTAATGGTGTAAATTGGATCTCCAGGCGATATTGGATAAATTCCCATCATCGAATACACCAACCAGGCCGACATTGTTCCTGTATCATCATTTCCTGGTAATCCTTTTGGTTCATTTTTGAAATATTCGCGAACCAATTTCTTAACCATTTCCTGAGATTTATATTCTTCTCCTTTTACATAATTGAATAAATACGGATTGGCAATATCTGGTTCGTTTGCCATATCAAATTGTTTGGTGTCGAATATTTTCTGCAATTGCGCCGAAAAAGCCTGATCACCTCCCATTAATTTCTTTAATCCGTTAATGTCATGCGGAACCATAAAAGCGTACTGCCAGGCATTTCCTTCGATAAAACCAACATTTTCTTCAAAATTAGCTCCAGAAGCAGGATCAAATGGCTCGTACCATTTTCCGTCAGGAGTTCTTGGTCGAAGCAGATTTAAGTTTTTATCGAATAATTTTCTGTAGGATAATGAACGTTCTTTAAAACGTTTTACATTGTCTTTGTCACCGAATTCGTTGGCCATAAGCGAAATAGAATAATCTGAAATATTGTATTCCTGAGTAGTCGAAACCGGGCCTTTATTGTCGGTTGTCAAATATCCTTTTTTGATATAATCTTTCAATCCGGGACGAAGCGGATTATTTTCAACCTGATCCGCTCCTTTCAGCATCGCGTAATACGCTTTCTGAACATCAAAATCATGAATTCCTTTTAAATACGTATCTGTAATTACAATACTTGCAGGATCTCCCACCATAGTAAAAGTTTCTGTTGAGTTCAATTCCCATTTGGGTAACCAGCCGTTTTCATCAAACATAGTCAACATACTTTTTACCATATCAGATTGCTGTTTTGGATAAACCAAAGACATCAATGGATGTACATTTCGGTACGTATCCCATAATGAAAATACGGTATAACGGGTGTCATCGGTTTTAGCAATTTTACTTCTTTTGATTACGGGATATTGTCCGTTAATATCATTTAAAGTATTTGGGTGAATTAAAGTGTGATACAAAGCTGTGTAGAAAATCGTATTGTCATCTTTTGTACCGCCTTCAACCAAAATTTTAGACAATTCTTCGTTCCATTCGTTGTAGGTTTCTTTATAGATTGCATCAAAAGATCTGTTACCAACTTCTTTTGCTAAGTTTTCACGGGCATTTTCGATACTTACGTACGAAATTCCAATCTTCACTTCAACCGTTTCTTGTTTGTCGAATTTATACGTAAAATAACTCCCAATACTATCACCTACTACAGTTTTAATGGTATTTTCCATTATTCTCGCTTTTCCGTTGTAACCCATCCATTGCGCTTCAACGCCGTTGTATTTTGCAGTTTTTTTCCAAACTCCAAATTTATGGGCAGGTTTAGAAAATTGAGCCACAAAATAAACCGGATAAGCATCTTCTGGACTGTTATAACAAAACGAACCAACCGAGCGCATTCCTTCAATTTCTGTCGAAGAAACGACTTTTACCATTGCTCCTTCTTCATTTGTTAACCCCAATCCAAGATTTAATAAAATATTAGACTGCCCTTTCGGGAAAGTAAATCTGCTCACTCCCACTCGTTTTGAAGCGGTAAATTCGCCTTTTACTTTGTATTTGTCGATGTTTACGCTGTAATAAGCTGCTTTGGCAACTTCATTAGAATACGTTGAACCGTATTTTAAATGATCGATTTCTACATTTCCAGTCGTTGGCATCAATAAAATAACACCCAAATCTGGACAGCCGACACCGCTTAAATTTACCTGACTAAATCCTGTCAAAAAGGTATTTTCATTTACATAGGGATTCGAAAGCCATTGACTGTCTTTTTCCATTGGAGTATTTTTTACTCCAGCCACATTAAACGGACTGATACTTGCCATACCGCGCGGGGCTATTGGACCTGGATAAGCCGCACCATAATTAGAAGTACCAATAAAAGGATTAACAAAATCGGCAGGTTCCTGCGCAAAAATCATGATGCTAAAAAACAGCATGTACAAAATACATGCTGTCTTAAATTTGTTTGTATTTAAAACCATAGGTTTCATTTTTATCTGTTGATCGCTTCGATTTTTAAAGTCCACGCTTCTTTTGCAGGAAGGTTATTTCTTAAGCTTTCTGGAATAATTACTTTAAATCCGTTTCCTTCTTTTGTCCATTTAAGAGAAGTTTTAGAACCTAACATCGTAATTTTTGTTCCTTTTTTCGGGCTGATCGATTTTACAGTAACTTCAGCAGGAATTTTATTTTCTCCTTCTTTAGCTAAATAAAATGCAAATACATTTCCTGTTTTATTTTGTGTAAAGCAAATGTTTTCTTCTTTATAAGGTTCGATTGGTTTTGTGTTGTAAATCGCTGTGCTGTTTACTTTCATCCAGTCTCCGTAAGCCTGTAATAAATCGTAAGCTCCTTTATCCCATTCACCTTCAGGACTTGGCGCAATATTTAATAATAAGTTTCCGCCTTTTGCCACAATATCAACCAACATATGAATACCTTGTCTTCCTGTCATGTATTCAGCTCCTGGAGAATAAGACCATCCCCCGCCGGCTGGAATACAAGATTCCCAAGGATAAGGCAATGTTTTTGCAGGAACACGTCCTTCCGGAGTTAAGTAGTTTTGGTTTTTACCGTGAACTGCTCTATCCACCACAATTAAACCTGGTTGTTTTTGACGCGCTTTTACAACCAATTCGTCCATTTTAGGATCCTGATCTACAACTCTGTGTTTGATGAAACCGTTTTTAGATTCGTTTTCAGTAAATTTCTCGTCGTAGTTTTCTTTGATGTTAACCTGGTCTCTTTTTCTAACCCATCCTCCATCTAACCATAAAATATCAACTTTACCGTAGTTAGTCAAGATTTCTAATATTTGGTTGTGAGTGAAATCAACATATTTTTGCCATTTTTCTGGATATAATGACGGATCGTAGTTTACGTTTCTGTCGAATGGAGGAAAGTATGGATCCCAGTAGTTTTCGTTATGCCAGTCTGGTTTAGAGAAATAAGCTCCTGTTGAAATACCTTCACCTCTAAAAGAGTTGAAAATTTCTTTTAAAACATCTGCTTTAGGGTTGGTATGAAAAGGAACATCTTTACTTGTGATTTTGTAATCAGAATATTTAGTATCATACATATTAAATCCGTCATGGTGTTTTGTTGTAAAAACCATGTATTTCATTCCGGCATATTTAGCAGCTTTTGCCCATTTTGCAGGATCAAATTTCACAGGATTAAATGTTTTTCTTAATCCTTCGTAATCTTTTATGTAATCATTATAATTAGACGGATTGCTTCCTTTTTTGCGTTCACACCATCCGTAATCTTCTGGACAGATAGACCAAGATTCTACAATTCCCCATTGGCTGTAAGTTCCCCAGTGCATTAACAGACCAAATTTTTTGCCCTGCCACTCGTCTAAGTTTTTCAACACTGCCGGATCTGTTTCCGGTACATATCGCTCATCTTCATAAATGGCCTGTGAAAACATTTGAACGGAAAATAATAATGCGATTATAAATATCCCTCTTTTCATTTTTATTCTATTTTAGGTTTTGTTTTTGTTTTTTTTAATTGTAAAATCAACATTTAACATATTGAGACAAAGCGCCCTTGCTTTACTCAATTTTGTTAAAATTCATCTCTTGGATTTCTAAAATTTCTATTTAACACATAGTGACATAGTTTTCATAGCTTTAAAAGGCGTTTCACTTGCATTAACGCACATAGAATTATGTGTTAGAAACTAGTTTTTTATACCTTTTTTATTCATTCAAGAAATAAATCTATTTTTCTATGTGTTAAAAAATTAGTTCACCAAAATCTCATCTACAAACAACCAAGAGCTTTCTCCTTTAGGGCTTTTCTTTAAGTTGCCTGCAATTACTTTAACAAAGCGTGCGTTTTGTTTCTGAAAATTGATTTTAAAATCTTTCAATTCAGGAACAGCATTTACTGCATACGGACGTGTTATTTTTCCAACTTGCTTGTATTTAATTCCGTCATTAGAAACCAGTACTTTAACTTCTATAGGAAAATTAACTCCAGCGCCCTGGCTTTCTAAAGTTCCTACGATTACCTGCTCGATACTTTCCTGTTTTTCGAAATCAATAACCAGTTCCATATCGTTTACAAGCCAAGCCTGCCATTGTCCGTCATGGAAATTTTTACTTCCTCTGATTGTATTAACCATCGTATTAGCATCTCCTTTATAACTCTGATTAAAAGGTGTTAAGTACTTAACTTTGTGTGCAACAGCTTTATGGAAAATGATCGTGTCTGTAAATGTTTTGCCAACTGGTTTTTCGTCCTGAAACAAAGAAGCTTTTAAAACAGTTGTTTCTTTAAACTCAATTGGACTTGTGTATTTTACTGCGTGATGATCTATATTTTTATCTCCTAAAACATAACGGATATCCGGATTTGGAAATTCATTCTTTAATTCCACTTTCACTTGTTTGTTAGCTAAATCTGCAGTAGAAGAAGCCGTTACCAAATAAGCACTTTTTGCATAATTTAATCCTTGATAATCATAACGCTTGAACATTGAAAACAATCTTGTTGTAAAATCATTCCAATTACGCTTCTCTTTCGGACTCCATAATGTTTCTGATAACGCGGCTAATCTTGGAAAAATCATATACTCAGAATCTTTTGGCCCAGAAATATGTTCTGCCCATAAATTCGCCTGTCCGCCTAAAACGTGTCCAGCTTCCTGAGGCGTCATAGTCGGCACTACGGGATCAAATTTGTAAACTTCATTTAACGGATTATAAGCATCAAAAGCTAAAGGTTCTTCGTTTTGCGGACCTTGATAAAAGTTGAAATAACAAGGTGTTTCAGGAGTCATAATAACATCGTGTCCCTGATCTGCCGCTTCAATTCCGCCTTTTGTTCCTCTCCAGCTCATTACTGTTGCATCTGGAGCCAGACCGCCTTCTAAAATTTCATCCCAGCCAATTACTTTTTTGCCTTTAGAATTGATGTATTTTTCCATACGTTTTACAAAATAACTTTGTAACTCGTCTACACTTTTTAAGTGTTCATCTTTAATTCTTTTTTGACAGTGCGGACATTTTGCCCAATTGGTTTTAGTCGCTTCATCTCCCCCAATATGAATATATTTTGAAGGGAAAATGGTAATTACTTCATCGATTACATTTTGTAAAAACTCAAACGTAGTTTCTTTTCCTGCACAATAAATATCTGTTAAAGGCCAGACTCCACCAGACGGAACTCCAATTTTCTGATCAAAACAAGCCAGTTCAGGATAGGATGCAATGGCACTGCTTACGTGAGCCGGCATTTCTATTTCAGGAATTACTTCGATGCCTTTTGTTGCAGCATATTTTACAATTTCTCTTAACTCGTCCTGCGTAAAAAATCCTCCGTAAGTTCCTTTTTGATCTGCGCTTACGGCAAGTCTGGCGTTCCATGATAAGTTTTCCTGATCTACTCTCCAGGCTCCGACTTCTGTAAGTTTTGGATATTTTTTAATTTCGATTCTCCAGCCCTGATCGTCTACTAAATGCAAATGCAAAACATTCATTTTGTGCATTGCCAAACGGTCGATTGTAGCCAGAATATAATTTTTATCGAAGAAATGACGTGATAAATCCAGCATTAAACCTCTCCATTTAAATCGAGGTTCATCATTTATGGTTAAACTCGGAATCTGCCATTTTGCAGATGTTACAGCATATTGGCTTTCGATTCCTTCAGGAAGTAATTGTCTGATGCTTTCCAGACCATATAAAAAACCTGTATTCCCTTTAGCCGAAATAACAATACTATTTGGATTTACATCTAAAATGTAAGCTTCATTTTTTAAGTTTGGATCTGTTTTAAACTGAACAAAATTACTTGCCGGAGCTTTTGTTGTTGTTTCTGGTTTCCATCCTGCAGCAATGGCAAATTTAGAAGCCAAAGCATTGGCCGCATCCTTTTGGAAATCATTGCCGGTAACAAACTTTGTATCTTTATTAAATTCAAAAACACCTGTTTTTATTAGAGTCTGAGTTGGTTTTGGAATGATACGAATGTCTTTCTCTGTAAAAACTTTCTGCGCATACGAAGAAGTTACAAGAGCAAGAAAACCGATTATCAAATAAGATTTTATAATTCTCATATTCTAAATTATTTTAATGATGGTGTTATTTTAAATTGATACTGATAATTTTTTCCTCTCAAAAGATATTTTTCCATTGGCCATGCCTGCCAGCTGTCTATTCCTCCTACTCCCATTTGTTTCGAATCGATTTTTAAACTTGTTAAATCTCTTTCTTTCAATTCGGCAGCGTGTCTTTGGTCTTTCTGCAGTCCGTCGTCTAAATCTTCGTTTAAGAAATGTAAAGCGGTTACGGCCAATAATTCGTCAGATGTAACGGTTAATTTTAATTTATCTCCTGATAATTCTAAGAAACGCACATCGGTTTTATTTCCGGTTTCCTGCGGACGGATGTATGGATAATACTGCTCTGAAACCGTTTGCGTATACAATCCCACTTTTGAACTGTAATTTCTGTCGATGTAATTTTCGTGAGGACCTCTTCCGTAATACGTCATATTACTGAAATCTCTCGGAACAATTACTTCCATTCCAAATCTTGGCAAGATAGGCTGTTCTTTGTTTTTATCAATATTTAAAACTTCTTTTACGGCTAATTCTCCGTTTCCGTTAAATTCATAATTCAATTCTAATGTCGAAGAAACCTGTGGTAAGCTGTAAGTTGCTTTTACTACAACTTTATTGTCTTTTGATGGCGTAAATGTCCAGTTTACCAATGTTGGATTTTCTGTTGCATCTTTCCACGCTTTTAAGTTTACCTGAAAATTAGCGCCAAAATCATTATCATTTGGTGCTCTCCAGAAATTAGGACGCAATTGATATCCTTCTTTTATTATCGGCTGGTTATTGAATGAATAACCACTGATAAATCCGGTTTTCTTGTCAAAAGTAATTTCAGCCTTATCGCTTTTAAAAACTGTTGCATTTACTTTTTTCTCAACTGTAATTTTTCCATCTCCTTTTACCGTAATATCATTTTTCCAAGTTCCTTTGTAAGCCAGTTGTTCTGTTGCAATTTCGAAACCTTTTGGTAAAAATGGTTCTTCCTGCTTTAACTGATAACTGATAGTAATAAAAGCTTCCTGAAATTTTTTATCCCCCAATTGAATTGGCAGTGTATAAGTTTTTGACTGCGTTGGATCAATTGCCAAATAATCGATAATTCCCGCTGCATCTTTAACTCCGTCTAAAAATAATTCCCAATGTAAAGTAACATTACTCAAGTCTTTAAATGAAAATTCATTGTATACTTTTATAGTCGCAGTTTCCTGATTTTCCCAAGAAGTGTGAATATTTTGCTGTACATTTTTTACTTCAAAAGCATGAGGATTTGGTTTTCTGTCTACTGTAAAAACTCCGTTGTTTACAAAGTTGTTATCGCTTTTTACGTCTTTAGGTCCAAAATCTCCTCCGTAAGCTAAAATGGTAGTTCCGTTATCCAGTTTTTTGTAAACCGATTGATCGATCATGTCCCAAATAAAACCACCCTGAAAGTTTGGATATTTACGAATCACATCCCAATAATCTTTAAAATTCCCCATTGAATTCCCCATTGCATGCGCATATTCGCACTGAATGTAAGGTCTTGACGGATTTGGATTTGCCAGAATATATTCTTCCATTTTGTTTGGAGAACTATACATTGGGTCGATAATATCAGAATCCCATTCAAATTTTAAATCTTTTCCATCCCAAGCGCCCGCAGTTGCTCTTTCGTACTGAATTGGTCTTGATTTATCACGATTTTTAATCCACAAATACCCTCTGTAAAAGTTGTAACCGTTTCCGGCTTCGTTACCCATACTCCAGATAATGATTGAAGTGTGGTTTTTATCTCTTTCGATCATACGCTGCATACGCTGAATGTGCGCCAGTTCCCAGTCTGGTTTATTACCAAGCGTTTTGGTTATATCATAACCCATTCCGTGCGATTCTATATTGGCTTCATCAACCACATAAATTCCGTATTTATCGCATAATTCGTAGAAATATTCATCGTTTGGATAATGCGACATTCTCACGGCATTGATATTAAATTCTTTCATCAATTTAATATCCTGTTCCATTCTTTCTCTCGAAATTGTCTGTCCTGTAATTGGATCAACTTCATGACGGTTTACTCCTTTTATGTAAATCGCTTTTCCGTTTACCAAAAGCTGTCCGCCTTTAATTTCTACTTTTCTAAATCCAACGTTGTGATTGATAACTTCAATTACATTTCCTTTTTTATCTTTTAGAATAAAACTTACCTGATATAAATTCGGAATCTCTGCACTCCATTTCTTTGGATTTTCTACTTTAAAATCAAACGTTTGTTTTTCATTTGAAGCTGCAATAACTTTTGAAGTAATAACTTTGTCTCCGTCTTTTAACAGAACGTCTAAAGTGTAACTGTCTTTTTTATCTAAATCAGAAAATTGAGTTGAGATTTTTAGACTTCCGTTTACATAATTGGCATCTAAATCAGGAATAATTTCAAAATCGTTTAAATGTGCTTTGTTTCTGGCAACTAAATAAGAATCACGGGTAATTCCGCTCATTCTCCACATGTCCTGACATTCTAAATACGAACCGTCGTTCCATTTCATTACCTGAAGTGCAATTGTATTTCTTCCGGCTTTTACATATTTGTTTAATTTGAATTCAGATGGTAATTTTCCATCTTCTCCATAACCTACATAAACACCATTTACCCATACCGTTAAATTTGATTTAGCTGTACCAATATGAAGAAAAATATCTTTTCCTTCCCACGATTTGTCAATGTTGATTTCTCGTCTGTAAACTCCTGTAGGATTGTATTTTGTTGGCACAAACGGCGGATTTGGCGCCATTAAATAATCAAAATCGTAAGTTGTATTTACATAAACCGGATATCCATATCCGTTTACATCCCAGCTTGCCGGAATTTTAAAATTATCCCAGCTTTTATCGTCAAAATTGGTTTTCTCAAAATCTTTTGGAAGTGCAGCCGGATTTTCAACATATTTAAATTTCCAGGCTCCGTTAATGTCTAAGTAATTTTTAGATTGTCTCCATTCGTTTTTAGCAGCTAATGTTTCATTTTCAAAAACATAATAAGCGGCGTGCATGGGCTCTCTATTATCTTCATTGATTTTCTCATTCTGCCAAAACGGAACTTTTTCCTGTGCGTTAACAGATAATGCTGTAGTAAGTAATAAGGTTAATATGGATACTGTTTTTTTCATTTTTGTTTTTTGTTTTAACACATAGCCCTGTCCCGAAGTTTCGGGATCGGGATAGATTGTGAGAGAAAAATCTATTTCTATGTGCTTCAAATTTTAATCGCCAATCTTTGTCGAGTTATGTTTGTGATTTCTCCTTCGTTGAAATGACAAACAGGTCTATTTATCCCACGACATTTTAAATTTAGCGTCTTCCATTCTGTGTCCTTTTTCATCATCAGAAACGGCATAATTAAAACCAGATCTCAAACTGTAACCTGCATATTCGCCGTTTTTATTTAAGGCAATAAATCCAACCTGCAGATACTCCATGTCTTTGTGGTTTTTGTGTTTGTTGTAAATACGCTCTGTGATTTCTTTGCAGGCATCATAAGGCGATTTTCCCTGACGCATTAATTCTACAACCATGGCACTTCCTGCTGTTCTAATTACTGCTTCGCCTAAACCTGTAGCGGCCGCAGCGCCCACTTCGTTATCCAGAAAAAGACCCGCGCCGATTATTGGGGAGTCACCGACGCGGCCGTGCATCTTCCAGGCAGCACCACTGGTGGTACACCCTCCCGAAAGATTTCCGTCTTGATCCAACATTAGCATGCTTATGGTATCGTGATTTTCTATATTAATAACTGGTTTGTATTTAGAATCTTCCAGCCATTTTTTCCAGTCTTTTTCAGATTCTGGAGTTAGTAAATTTTCTTCTTTAAAGCCTTCTGATAAAGCAAACTGCAATGCGCCTTGTCCGGCAAGCATTACGTGAGGCGTATTTTGCAATACTCTTTTGGCTACAGAAATTGGATGCATAATACCTTGTAAAAAACAAACCGAACCGCAGTTGCTGTTGTGGTCCATAATACAGGCATCAAGAGTTACTTTTCCTTCGCGATCCGGATATCCTCCATAACCAACACTGCGGACATTCGGATCTGCTTCAGGAATTTTCATACCGGCTTCAATCGCGTCTAAGGCAGATTTTCCTGCTTTTAATTCTTTCCAGGTCTCTTTATTCGCCGGTAAACCGTGGTTCCATGTCGAAATAACAACCGGTTTTTTTACTTTTTTTGAAGGAAATTCTAATGCGCCTTCTTTTTCATCTTCTTTCTCTTTTGCAAATCCGCTAAATCCTACTGAACTTACGGCTGCTGCGCCTAAAGCTGCTTTTTTGATAAAATCTCTTCTATTTGACATGCTGCTTACTTTTATCTTAATTTATTTAAACACATAGAAACATAGTTTTGGAAACTAAATAAAGGCGTTTCACTTGCATTAGCAAACATAGCTATATGTTAGAAACTTGTTTCTTTTGTATTCTTTTTATACACACTTAAAAATCTATGTTACTATGTGTTTAAAAATATTACTTTAAACTTGCTTTTGTTTCTTTGATTGTCTTTAAGTTACTTTCAGACAATGCATTTCCGTCAAAAAATGAAACTCCTACTGCTCCATTCTCTTTTGCTTCTAAAATAGCTTGTTTCAATTCTGCATCGTTTTTCAAGCCCGGAATATAAATTCCTGTATTGATTTTCGTTTTCTTATCTTCTAGATCTTCGACACCTTGTTTTGTAGCATAACCAACCCAGTCAATTTCTTCATTGTAAAAGCTGTGGTAAATCATTGGATATACTTCGTCGATATTCCATTTGTCCCAACGCTGGCGCACCATGTGATCTGCCATTTCAGGGTAAGGAAATACAGCAGCTGTTAATTGTTTGTTGTGTTTGTGTGCAATTTTATAAGCTTCGTCAACAACAGCTCTTATCGCATTTAAACGAAAGTTTTTCCACTCCATATCGATAGAAGTGTTGTGGCTTTCTTTTGGGTTTTTATGGTGGATTTTTTCGAATGCTTTTACACATTCGTCACAATAACAAAAATCAAATTGTGGTAATTCTACATCCTGAACCAAGTTGTATTTTGGCAGTAAACTGATTGGTAAAAAGATGTCCGGAAAACGAATATAATCTAAATGAACACTTTCGATTCCTTCTACTTTTGCCAGTTCTTCAACTAAATGTAAAACGTGTTCTCTTGATTCTTTTCTGGTTGGGCATAACCATTGGTAGTAATCGACATAAGGACGATTGTCAAAGCATGATTTTCCTTCTTTGCTTACCTGATACCATTCCGGGTGCTGTAACGCAACTGAATCTCCGGGTCTGTTCATCGCCATAATCCAGGCATGAACTTTTAGGCCTTCTTTAGCGGCAAGAGGCACTAATCTTTTTAAAAGCTGCGGGTCTGTTGTTGTATTGATTAATACTTCGTCGATACCGCCGTCTTTGTATTTTTTGAATTCTTTGGTGTAATCTGCATCTGATTTTTTAGCATCTGCGGTTGTCCAGACTCCAAATTTAAATGCTGCAGCTGGTTCTTCTTTTTTGGCGCAGGAAAAAATGGTAATTGCCAATAAAAGAAGTAATGTTTTTGGTAGTTTCATAGTGTGGTTTATTTTGTTATTATTTTCCCGTCCTGCCTTATAATAAATGTTTCATTAGAAAATGGACTTTTTACTGAAATATTATAACCGCTGGAATGGTTTTCTAAAATAGGTTTTAAAATTTTATTATCAATGCTTATCACTTCTTTTGTTAGATTCGCTATTGATTTTGCCCAGATTTTATTCTTTTGGAAATATTCTTTTTGGGCTCTGTATAAATTGTAAAGTTCCCATTTTACTTTTTCATCCTGCGGAATGGTAAAGATATCTTTTCCTTCTTTTGATGAAAAATAAACATAGCCCCATTTTTCGGGTTCATGCATATTGATTACGCCCATTGGCGACCAAACCCAGTTGTACTCTGGCAGAAATTTTCCGTCAGCGCCTTTTTTGCGTTCGTATTTACCCTCAATAAGTGAATGCTGCCAGTTGACTCTGGAAAAATTGACTCTCCAGAATTTATCTGCAGGTACGTTTTGATCGAAATAAGAGGTTTTGTAAGCTGCCCACGGAATCGCCATTTCTAAAACCCATCCCTGATCTACATCATTGGGGTTATTAAGCGTTCCATGAATTTTTACTGCTGATTTTAAACCTGTAAGATTCCAGTCGTTTAAAACCACGAGATCATTTTCTCTGTAAGGTTTTGATAAAAATAGATCCCAAGCAGTGTTCAAGGCGTTTATTTCTAATTCGTAATAGTTAAAAGTATCGCTGTCGGGATCTATAAAAACTTCAAAGTCATTGTTGTAAAAAATAATGGTATCTCGCTGCTTTAAATTGGCCCAAACGTGCGGTTCGTCAATCTTTGCTAATATATAAAAATTGGTTTCGTCCCACAGCATTTTAACTTTTGTTGCATATTTAGGCTTAACGTCATTTTCTATATCTTCAAAAAGATCTGTCCATTCTGCTCTGCTCCATGAAGCATCAGATTCGTCTCCGTCTATTGTTATTGAAGATGTAGTTTTTGCCGCGACGTATGTTTTAGGAATAATCGTATTTTTCTTTGACTGCGCAAAACCTGCCGTCGAAAGAGAAACTAAAACAACTGTTAACCATTGAAATTTTAAACGCATGCTTTTTCTATAAACTGTTATCTTTTGTAAACTGAATTACTTCACTTAATTTACCAAATGCAATGGCTACAGCAGTATCGGCTGCACCGTAATAAACAGCCAGTTTATCTTCCTCTGTATCGTGTAAAGCGGCACATGGAAAAACTACGTTTGGCACGTCTCCTACCATTTCATAAATTTCTGCTGGTCCTAATAAATAAGGCTGTGTTCTGTATTTTACTTTGTCTGGTGAATCAACATCCAGAAGCGCAGAACCCATTGCATAACGGAAACCGTTGCAGGTATTGATAACTCCGTGATAGATCATCAGCCAGCCTTCGTTTGTTAAAATAGGAATTGGTCCTGCTCCTACTTTTGTACACTGCCAGGCACTTTGCTCAAACGGACTTGGTTTCATTACCAAACGGTGTTCTCCCCAATATTTCATGTCCGGGCTGTAGCTGATCCAGATATCTCCAAACGGTGTATGTCCGTTATCACTTGGACGGCTTAACATGGCGTATTTTCCGTTTATTTTTTGAGGGAATAAAACTCCGTTTCTGTTGAATGGTAAAAAGGCATTTTCGCATTGAAAAAACTCTTTAAAGTCAAAAGTATATCCAATACCAATAGTTGGTCCGTTGTAACCATTACACCATGTAATCCAGTAACGGTCTTCGATGAAAACCACACGTGGATCGTATTTGTAAGCAGATTCGATCATGTCTGTATTACCAGACTGCATTACGATTGGTTCGTGGTTAATGTCCCAATCGATTCCGTTTTTACTAAAGCCGGCAAAAATATTCATTTGAACCGCTTTGTTATCACATCTGAAAACTCCCGCATAACCATCTTCAAAAGGAACTACAGCACTATTAAAAATACTGTTTGATGACGGTATTGCATATCTGTCGATAATTGGATTTTCAGAATATCTCCACATCACATCTTTACTGTTTTCGGGTCTGTCTTGCCAAGGAATACTGCTCATTTTTTTTTGTTTTTTATTGTTTGTTTTATTCTCTCACTTTTGTCATTTACTAAACACATAGGAACATAGTTTTTGAAAATCGCTTAAAGGCGTTTCACTTGCATTAAAAATCATAGCTATGTGTTAGAAACTAGTTTCTTTTTGTATTCTTTTTTATACACACTTAAACCTATGTTTCTATGTGTTTAAAAATATTTCCAAAGCTTTGTCAAAGTTTGAAACTTTGACAAAGCTCTTGTTTTTTGCATCTTTTATCTTAATCTTCGATTTTTCTAACTTTATCCAACCATGTGAATTTTAATATCGTAGTCGTTACTAAAAACACAATCAATGCGATAACTGCTTTTGGATAATCTCTAATGATGAAGAATATTGGAAGCAGAATCATACTTGACTGCCAGATGATACCAATTGCACAGTTCATCATATCTCTCCAGAAATCATTATTTTTCTCGAAAGTATAGTCTTCAACTTTTAATTGTTTATAAACCGGACCCCAGAATCCCCAAGGTCTTACGTTTGAATAGAACGATTTTAAAACTTCCATATCAGTTGGTTTACTCAAGAATGTTCCTAACAAACATCCTAAAATTGAGAAACCAAATATTAACGGAAACAAATAAATCACTTGTACATGTGCTAAATCATATAAAAATGAACCTTCGGTTAAACTTCCTTTGGCCTGACCTAAAGCAAATTGTAATGAAGCTACAATTAATCCGGCGAACATTCCCCAGAAATAACCCCAGCCATTAAAACGCCACCAAATCCATTTTAGGAAATTGGCCGCTACATAACCTCCGTACAAAGCACTTGTAATCCAAAGCGTTAAAGAGTTAATTGAGTCTGCAAAGAATCCCATAAAAACACCTAAACCAACTACAAGGAAAGAAGAAATCTGGCTTACTTTAATATAATGTGCATTTGATGCAACCGGTTTAAAGTATTTTTTATAAATATCGTTTACGATATAAGCCGGTCCAGCATTTACGAAAGCTGAGAATCCTGACATAAAAGCGGCTAATAAACCTGCTAAAAGAATTCCTTTAATTCCAACCGGGATATATAAATTGACCACTTTTGGCATTAATAATTCCAGATCAGCTCCGGTTAAACCTGTATTTGCATTTAATTCTGGAGCTAAGTTTACCAGCGCAATTACTACGATTCCTGTAATTAATAAATATCTAGGAATGAATAAAATTAAGTTTGTGAAACCACTCATATAAGCAGCTTCTTTAACCGATTTTGTAGAAAGAACTCTTTGTAAATCATAACTTGGTGTTGGCCCGGCAACACTCGCAAAGAAACCTTTGAACAATGTCATCCCGATGAAAGCGCCAAACATTTTATAACCTTCAGAATCAATTAAATTATTGAAGGTTTGGAATTTATCACTCCATTGGGTTTCAAACTGCCAGCCAAAGAAAACATTTTTCCATTCTGGCGTAATAATCGAATTAATCTGAATATCAGTATAATTAATAAATGCATATCCGGCAATTAAAACTCCAGCTACAATCATAATTAAATATTGCACTACCTCTGTCGCTACTACC
Source organism: Flavobacterium sp. KACC 22758 (assembly GCF_028736135.1). NCBI lineage: Bacteria > Pseudomonadati > Bacteroidota > Flavobacteriia > Flavobacteriales > Flavobacteriaceae > Flavobacterium > Flavobacterium sp. KACC 22758. The sequence goes on along the minus strand of NZ_CP117878.1, from coordinate 1,237,332 downwards.
GAGAACATTCCGCCCTTTACAGTATAAATAGTAGTTAAAAATATGATTAACAATGCATAAGAACGTTCAGAAGTCAATAAAATCATATCTCCATAATGAAGCGTTAAATCCCAAGGAAGAATAATGGTTACAAATTTTCCGATTCCTTCAAAGAAATAAGCGATGAAACCAATTGTAGAAATAATAGCAAAAATAGCCACAATAATATGCGATGCTTTTCCAGCTCTGTCACTTCCAAAACGGGTTAAAATCCATTCAGAACCTGTCATTACTTTTGATCTTCTAATCCAGACTGCAAGGAACATCATTACAAAAATCTGGTTCCAGATAGGCCACAACCACATGAACATGAAGCTTTTTACACCATATAGAAAAAGTACCCCAATCATCCAGGAAGTTCCGGAAACATCAAACATTCCAGATCCGTTACTTAGACCCAAAAAATACCATTTGATTGTTTTTCCTCCAAGAAAATAATCATCTAATCCTTGTTTTGCTTTTCTTGAAATCCAAATTCCGATACTCACCGAGAGCAGAATGTAAGCTACGATTATCGATACGTCAATAATATCCATCTATTTTTTTGTTAGTAGGTTAGTTTTGTTTTTTGTTTTGTTTATTTTTTTGTTCCCCAGTTTTTATTTGGCTGCGATCCCATTACAAAATGTAAAACCCCGCCTTTTAAAATCTGTTGATGTGTAATTGCTGTTTGATTGAATTCGACTCCGTTTAAAGTCGCTGACTGGATATAAAAGTTTTTGTCTGAAACATTTTCTGCTTCAATTACAAACGTTTTGCCTTTTTCAAGATTGATGGTTGCTTTTTCGAAAATAGGACTTCCAATTTCGTATTCGCCAGAAGCCGGATTCATAGGATATAATCCCATTGAACTGAAAACATACCATGCTGACATTTGTCCGCAGTCTTCATTACCGCTTAATCCGTTTGGTGTTGTATTATATTGCGTATCAAGAATATGACGAACCCAATATTGTGTTCTCCAAGGCTGACCTGCATGATTGAACATATAGGCAATGTGGTGGCTTGGCTCATTTCCGTGAGCATACTGCCCAATTAATCCTGAAATATCTGCCGAAACATTGTTTCCTGTAATTTCTGAACTCTCTGTAAATAACTGCTCTAAGCGTTTGGTGAATACTTCCTTGCTTCCGTGAAGTTTAATAAAATCTTCTACATTATGAGGTACAAACCAGCTGTGCTGCCATGCATTACCTTCGGTATAATCTGTATGTTCTCTGTGATTCGAATGTTTTGGATCGAAAGGCTCATTCCATGATTTCCCGTCTTCAGATTTTCCTCTCATGAATCCTGTTTTCGGATCAAATAAATATTGGTATGCCTGAGAACGTTTTAAGAAAAATTCGTAATCGGCATTTTTTCCTAAAGCTTTTGCCATTTGTGCCACACACCAATCGTCATAAGCATATTCCAGAGTAATTGTAACTGATTCGTCTAATAAATTATAAGGTATATAACCGTATTTTTTGTAGAAATTCAAACCACGTTCGTCCTGCATCATCGTAGTTTTCATAGCTTCGAAAGCTTTTTCTGCATCAAAACCTTTTATTCCTTTTAAATATGCGTCAACAATTACCGGAATGGAATGGTAACCTGTCATTGTATTCGTTTCATTGGCGTATAGTGTCCAAACCGGTAATATTTTTTTGGTATCGTAATACGCTAACATTGAGTTTACAATATCTGAAGCTTTGTCTGGCGCCAGCAGAGTCAATAAAGGATTTTCGGCTCTAAAAGTATCCCATAGTGATAAGGTCGAATAAGCGGTATAATCTTTTGCTGTAACAATTTGATCATCCTCTCTCCTAAATTGACCGTTTTTATCACTATAGGTTACAGGGGCAACTTGTGCGTGATACATCGCAGTATAGAAAATCGTTTTTAACGAATCTACTGGTGTTTCAACTTTAATTTTACTTAATGCTTTATTCCAAACAGAAGAAGCTTCTGATTTTGTATTGTCGAAATTGGCTTTTTCTCCGTCTAAATTTTCTTTTGCATTCGCCGTACTTACAGATGAAAGTGCCACTTTTACAAAAAGCTGATCGGAGTTTTTCGAATCAAAAAATAATTGTGCCGAAGTATTCTCTCCGTCAGCTTTTTTACCATTAACAAATTGTTTATCAGCAATTAAAACTGATTCAGAAATAGGTTTAGAAAACTTAGCCACAAAAAATACTTTCTGATTTTTTGCCCAGCCCATACTATAACGATAACCACTTATAGTATATTCGTCTTCAATTTTAATTTCTGTCTTTAAAGCTTTATCCCAATTAATAGCAAATCCTAAATCGACTACAACAGATTGTTTGTCATTTTTAGCAAATGTATATTTGTGATAAGCTGTTCTTTGTGAAGAAGTTAATTCTACATTGATCTTAGGATCCTCAAGAAAAACCTGGTAAGAACCTGGTGCTGCTTTTTCGTTAGCATGACTGTATAATGATTTATATGGTAATTGATCGCGTGATGTTGTTTTAGCTGTTAAATCGACTTTTTTGTTTGTCGGCATAAATAAAATGTCCGCCAAATCGCCAATTCCGGTTCCGCTTAAGTGTAAATGACTGAAACCAGAAACAATAGAATCTGAGTAATGATAGCCTGAACACCAGTCCCAGCTCGAGATTCCGTTATCAGGACTTACTTGTAACATTCCAAAAGGAACTGTCGCTCCAGGATACGTATGGCCGTGTCCACCTGTCCCAATAAAAGGATCAACATGGTTTACAAAAATATTTTCTTGATTATTATTTTTGTATGACTTTATTTTACAACTTGTAACCAGAATTACAAATAAAGCAGGCACGAAAATTTTCTTCATATAAAACAACCTTAATTTAACTTTAAATTTATATAAACTGACTTTTTATTAAAACTTATTTAGACGGACAACATATAAACTTAGATAAACATCAAAAAAAGTCACAAAACATACTCATATTATGAATTTCAATTCTAATAAATTATACCGCGTACCTTTGTATTATCATGTAGTTTTTTGGCTGACTTATTTCTTATTTAATACTTTTAGGTGGGGAAGCTATTTTAACGATTACTGGTATTCGATAAAAACCAACTTACTTGGATTTCCTATTCACATGACACTTTGTTATTTGAATATCCTGATTTTTATGCCGTATCTGGTGTACCGAAAAAAGTATGTTTTGTATGTACTCGCGGTTTTATCTGCCATTTTTGTTATGGTATTGATAAAATTTAACCTTACTTATCTCTTAATCACACATGAAGTCTGGCCCGAAGGACCTGAAACAATCGACAAATTAACGCTGAATTATACGATTGATATGATGATGGGAGAATTGTATGTAATGACTTTTGTTACAGCAATCAAAATCACTTTAGACTTTTTGAAAGAACAAAAAAGGGTAACTGATTTAGAGAAATCACAATTAGAAACAGAACTGCTTTTCCTGAAATCTCAAATCTCGCCGCACTTTTTCTTCAACACATTAAATAACATTTATTCTTTATCTGTCGAAAAATCGAATAAAACGCCCAAGATTGTTTTAAAACTTTCTGAGCTGATGCGTTACATGCTTTATGATACAAGCGGAAAAAAACAGAGTTTAGAAAACGAAATTCTATGTATTCAAAATTACCTTGATCTGGAACGAATTAGAAATGATGAACGTCTGGAAATAAACATGGAAGTTTCGGGAGACATTCATGATAAAGAAATTTCTCCGGTGATTTTACTGACTTTTATTGAAAATGCCTTTAAACACGGCGTAAATAAAAACACCGGAAAAGTAAAAATCGACATTAAATTTAAGGTAAAAGATGATTTTCTGTACTTCACAATTTCTAATCCTACGCCAGAAATTACGCAGCATCATGATAATTTTAACAAGTCAAGTGGTATAGGGATTGAAAATGTTAAAAAAAGACTAGAATTAGGTTATAATAAAACTGACTATAAGCTTTCATTTAAAAATAAAAAAGATATTTTTGTCGTAAAGCTGGTGATTAAAGTATCCTAACACCGTTTTTCCTCGTATATAAGTTTACCTGCTAAATTATTCGCTCAAATAACTAAGATTATAGAAATGAGAATAAAATGTTTGATTATTGACGACGAGCCATTGGCAATCAATGTTATTAAAAATTACTTAGAGCCGCTTGAAAATTTTGAGGTAATAAATACTTTCAGTAACCCGATTGAAGGCTTGAATTTTTTGAAAAATAACAAAGTTGATGTTATTTTTCTGGATATAAACATGCCGGTTCTTGACGGAATTAATTTTATAAAAAGTCTTGAAAATCCGCCTTTATTAGTAATTACAAGCGCCTATAGTCAGTTTGCGATTGAAACTTATGAATTGGACGTTTTAGATTATCTGGTAAAACCAATCGAATTTCCAAGATTAATGAAAACGCTCAATAAAATCAGCAAGAGGTTAGAAAACAAAGCCGCTTCTCCGCAGGAAAGTAATCCAGACAGCCCTTTTATTTTTGTGAAAATTGACAAAAAGAGAATGAAGAAGATTTTCTTCAACGAAATTTTGGTTATCGAAAGCCTTAAAGATTATTTAAAAATCAACACCACTACAGGGAAATATATTATTCACAGCACTTTATCTGACTTTACAGATTTACTGCCAGAAAAAAACTTCCTGAGAATCCATAGATCCTATACCATTGCAATCGACAAAATCGACGCAGTTGAAGGAAACAGTATTGAAATTGAAGGACTTCGATATGTAATTGGAAGATCGTATATCGATCATGTAAAACAGAGAATTTTAAATTCTTCTATATAGTATTTAACCGCAAAGAGCCCTAAGGTTTACGTAATCCCGATAGCTATCGGGAGCAAAGTTTATTCACAAAGCTTTGCGAACTTTTTTATATTCTTTTTTTGACCAAGCAAAAAAAACTTTGTGTTCTTTGCGCAAACCTTAGCGCTCTTTGAGGTTAAACTACATCGCGTATAAAAACAAAAAAAATGCAGCCAACCACGGCTGCATTTCAAAACTTGGTAACTAACCAAATAAACCACATGAAAATAGTTTATTATATTTTTAAGATTTCTTAGAAGAAATATCGCTTGAAGGCTTCAATCGCTGAATAGTCAGCTAAACCTAAAGCGTGATATTTTTCTGCAGTCAATCTGTTTCTGTCTTCTGCTCTAATCCAGAATTCTCTGCTGTCATCACCCTGGAACATTACACCGTCTTTTTGAGACTGGTGATAGAAAATCGCGTGACGTTTTTTAAGCACCTGATCCGGACTCATTGGAACCGCCATTTCAATTTGGTAGGTTTCCCATTCGTGCCAAGCACCTCTGTACAGCCAAACCCAGCAATCATCCATAAAACTCTTGTGTTTCAATCGTTTTAAAGCTTCAAACAAACTATCCAGACACACTTTGTGTGTTCCATGCGGGTCTGCTAAATCTCCTGCTGCGTAGATTTGATGAGGTTTTATTCTTTCGATGATATCGCACATAATTTCGATATCTGCCTCACCAAGATTATTTTTCTTTACCGTTCCTGTTTCATAAAAAGGAAGATCAAGGAAATTTACATTAGAATCCGGCAAACCTAGATATCTTGTTGCTGCTAATGATTCACTTCTTCTAATTAAACCTTTCAGTTTTCTTACTTCTAATGAATCGATATCATTGCTTTTTTTGTTTTTCAAAAAGTCAATAATAGTCTCTGCCGTAACAGAATCAGCATTTAATGCTTTTGTAATTTCAGCAAACTTTAAAGCTTCCTGATTCGAAACCGCAATATTTCCTGAAGTCTGGTATGCAATATGAACATCATGCCCCTGCTCTACCAATCTGTCAAAAGTTCCCCCCATAGAGATAACATCATCATCTGGGTGCGGACTAAAAATGATAATTCTTTTTCTTTCCGGAGTTGCACGTTCTGGTCTGTACGTATCATCGGCATTTGGTTTTCCACCCGGCCATCCCGTGATAGTCTGCTGCATTTTGTTGAACATTTTAATATTCAAATTGTATGCAGTTCCTTCTTCTGTCAAAACGCTTGACATTCCGTTATCGTTGTAATCTTTGTCAGTCAGTTTCAAGAAAGGTTTTTTAGTTAATTCGCTTAACCAAGCCACTGCTTTCAATTTTAATTCGTCTGTCCAGATTACAGATTTTACTAACCAAGGTGTTTTTACTCGAGTTAATTCTGATGAAGCTTCGGTATCTAAAACAAAAGTTGTGTTGTTGTGCTGCTGTAAATACGTCGCCGGAACTCGAGAGGAAATTTCACCTTCGATTGTTTTCTTTATAATATCTGCTTTGCTGATTCCCCATCCAAGAAGTACAATTCTTTTAGCATTTTTTACGGTGCCAATTCCCATTGTAATTGCTTTTCTAGGCACATTATCAATTCCTAAAAATGATGATGCGGCATCAACACGTGTTAAGTGATCTAATGTAATGCTTCTGGTTCCTGAATTTACGTGAGATCCCGGTTCGTTGAATCCGATATGTCCCGTTCTTCCAATTCCAAGAAGCTGAAAATCCAATCCGCCGTAAGCTTTGATTTTCATTTCATAATCGATGCAATATTGCTGCAGGTCTTCATTGCTGATGCTTCCGTCAGGAATATTGATATTTTGAGGCGGAATATTAACATGATTAAAAAGATGCTCATGCATAAAGTACCAATAACTTTGAATGTCGTTTTTATCCATTGGATAATACTCATCTAAGTTGAAAGTTACCACATTTGCAAAGCTTAAACCTTCTTCTTTATGAAGACGAACTAATTCTTCATATACTTTTATAGGAGAAGATCCTGTTGCCAAACCTAAAACACAAGGTTCGTTTAATTCTTCTTTTCTCTGAATTATATTGGCTATTTCCTGAGCTACTAAAATTGAAGCTTCTTTAGACGAATCAAAAATTACATTGTGTATCTTTTCAAAACGCGTTTCTTCAAACTTTCCTGCTTCTTTGAAATTTATACTTTCTTTAATCATTTGCCTGTTGTTCTAATTATTTAGTATAAAATTAAATATTACATAATGTAAATAATCAAAAATTCGACTAATAACCTGTTACCTTCGCTATAGGACAAAATTTGAAACTTTAACCAAAAAGTTTACAATTCAAAAGGCAATTATAATGTTTCGATAACATTTAATTCTGCTATAGAAACAGTTGATCCCTTTGCCACTGCTGACTTGGCAACAAAACGAATATATCTGGCTTTGGCTTTTTTGAAAGTCTTAATCTGTTCGATTGGGTTGTGTTTAATATTCGAAAATTCACCTCCAGACTGCAATGTCCAGTTTACATTATCAGTGCTTGTGTAGAATTCGTAATTTGAAATTAAATTAAGATTGTTTCCTACTTGCTGCGGTACATACGTAAAACCGTTTAAGTTTAAAAGACTTCCCATATCTATAATTATTTCCTGTGGAAGTTTGTTTTGATCATTACCAAAACTCCAATCGGTATCTGGATTTCCGTCGATAACACGATCAGCTGCTTTTAAATCTCCGCTTGAAGCCGAAACTATTTTCCAGTTTTCTTTTGATGCGCCGTATTTTGCCGTTTTTACTGCGCTGCTAATATTTTCTACAGCATCAATTGCTACGGCTTTTATGGTAACCGCTTTATTAACTCGAAATACTCCTTTATATAAGGTGCTTTTTTTCGTTGGATTTTTTCCGTCAAGCGAATAATAAACAGGATTCCCGTCTTGAGATTTAATCGTAACATCGCCGTTTTTATCACGGCTGATTTCCGGCATACGCACAAAAGTCGGTGCATTGTAAGCTTGAATATTTGAAATAACAATATTTGCTTTTGAATCTGTAATATTGATTCTTAACGCCGATGCTTTAACCCGGTCGATTCTTAGAATTCTTTTGTAACCAATTGTCGTTTCGTTTGCAGCAGTTTTCCAGTTTCCATCTACTTTAACCTCAACATTAAAAGCTTTTACACGCTGCCCAAGTGCAATATATTCCTGAAGTAAAATTCGGTTTATGTCTGTAGGTTTATCAAATTCAAAAGTTATTGAAGCGGTTTTAACATTGTCATCTGTTGCCCAATAGGTATTTTTATTTCCGTCGACCGCATTTTTTCCTGCAAATGTTTCGCTGCTGCCTCTAACATTATCAGCAGCAATTTTTGTTTTAGATAATAATTCGGTTTTAAAATCGGCTTTTACAGTCGCTACTAATTCTTTTAATCTGGCTTCGTCATTTTCGTGAACCAAACCTCTCCTGTCAACCGGAAGATTTAATAATAAAGTGGCATTTCGCCCAATTGATTCGTAATAAATATCGACCATTTCATCCAGCGGACGTACTTTATCATCTTCAACTGAATGATAAAACCATCCCGGTCTGATTGAAACATCGGCTTCGCCAGGAACCCATTTTTCTCCGTCTTCATGCCCTGACATAAATTCGGTATAATGTACTTTTCCTGCTAATTCATCTTTTTGGCGCAAAAGCGACCAGTTTGTTTTTCCGGCACGGCCTTCTTCATTTCCAATCCATCTGGCTTCTGAAGGGCCAACGCCCCAAACCAAAGTTTTTGGTGCAGTTTTGTAGATTAATTTATAGGTTTCATCCCAATTGTAATATTCAAGTGTATTGATTTTCCTCGTTTCATTGGCTCCGCCGTAATAACCGTCACCGCCATTTGCACCGTCAAACCACATTTCAAAAACATCTCCGTAATTGGTTAATAATTCTTTCAGCTGGTTTCTAAAATAGGTAATATATTCCGGCTTGCCATAATCTGCCCGGTTTCTGTCCCAGGGAGAAAGATATAGTCCTAATTTTAAATCGTATTCTTTACAGGCTTCTGCCAATTCTTTTACTAAATCACCTTTCCCGTTTTTCCACGGAGAATTCTTCACTGAACGTTCTGTATACGCCGAAGGCCATAAACAAAATCCATCGTGATGTTTGGCAACCAAAATAATTCCTTTCATTCCGGCCGCTTTTACAATACGCGCCCATTGACGAACGTCTAAATTTGTCGGGTTAAACAGAGCTGGAGATTCGTCGCCGTAACCCCATTCTTTATTGGTAAATGTATTTAATGAAAAATGTACAAAAGCATAAAATTCCATTTCCTGCCAGTCCAGTTGTTTTTGAGTAGGAAGCGGACCAAAAGGTTCCGGAGCTTTTACAGTATTTTGACTGTTTGCAGAAATTGTGATACATAGAGAACACAAGAAAAGAAAAATGTTTTTCATCGTACGGTGATTCATAACGTATTAATAAAATAGGAACAACACAATATTAATGTAAATTACTATTCTAAATGTTATTATTTCGACCAACAACGATTTTGAAAGAGTTTTCGAAAAATTTAAAGTAATCAGAAAATCAGATTTACTTAGTCAAATTATGATTTTCAACCAATAACCTTATTTCTGGTTTTATTCGGTTTACAATCCATTCTCTTTGCTCAGCTAAAATATCATTAAGAATTTGATCATTTTGGATATTAAAATCTAATAAAACATCTTCAACAAATTCATTGTAGATATTTTCCATCCTTTGAATATTTTTAAAATCGATTGCACCAATTTTTGACAATACACTGTTCAATCTGTTTTCTGTAATATAAGTTCTAAGATCTTCTATTAAAAAAGTTAACTCTTCTGAATGTGACGATACCTCTGGGATATAAGACCAATTTTGTGCCTGATGAAATTTTTGTTCTTTAAACTCTGCATTTTTTAGTTTTATTACCGGTCTTTCATCATTTTGGATTAATCCGTTATGTTTTAATGGTTTTACAACAATTCCTTCAATTAAATTGTCTTCAATTAAAGGTAAATTAAGTAATGCGGGAATAGTCGAACTGATTCTCTTATTAAACTCTAACGCCTCATTGAGCTTTCCTGAAAAAAGTATTTTAGCATGAAAAACAGAAAATTTTTCAAAGTAAGAGACTGTCAGGTCATAATCCAGATATTCTTTTTTACCTTCTTTTACAAACGCAATATCAAAAGCACAAAAACTGATTTCAGGCGTGTAGTAAACACCTGTTTGTATAGCTTGAACATTAGGTTCCGGAACTACATCCTGATGCGGGTAGTGCCCTCCAAATAATTCTCCATACACTATATATTTATCTGCTTTAAAATCAAAACTTAACTGTTCAAAAAAAGATATTATTTGGGTTTCAATTTTACTTATTACCGATTGAAACCCAAAAAAGTCATCATTCCATTTTAAGAGATCTTTTCTTTTGGCAAATTGTAAATTCTTGTTTTGATAGACAAAACTAAAATTAGCTCCGTGTACTTTTTCTGTCACCACCCATTTCAGCTTGTTCATATCTTTAACCAGCTTTTCATTCTGCTCATACTGATTAAAGTTTTCAGGCATTTTCTCATATTCAGAAAAAGTACTCATGCAATTTTATTAATTAGAATAATATAATCTTAAAAGTATTACAGATTATTTATCCACCAATAAATAAGCAGTTTCAACCTAAAAATTTAGGCAAAATTAGTTATTCTTACTATATTTTTGAGAGTTTATACTTATAAAAAAAATCAAGTCTAATTTATCAAAACAGAACTTTTTATTTTGTTTTTAAAAACTGAAAACTTGCAGGATCAGCTAGAATTTTTCCGTCTTTAAATTCAATTGAAATAATTCCGGCTTTCCTTGGGGAAACACCGCTTTCGCTAAAATGTGTATGCAGTACATAATGCATTTTGTTGTTTTTATCCCAAAAAACATCACCGTGGCCAATTCCGTTTTGTTTGGTGTTTTTTCTGCTGATGATTGGGCTGTCTGCTGCTTTTTCCCAAGGTCCAAGCGGACTTTTACTGGTTGCGTAACCCACAGCATAATCTATATTCCTGAAATCATTTGCCGAATAAATCATGTAATACAAACCGTTGTGTTTTAAAACTGTCGGGCCTTCTGTAACCGGCCAGCTTACATTTTGTGTATTTTCCCAAGGCAAAATTCCCGAAATACATTCGGTTAACGTTTCCGGTTTTATACTTTGAAAATCGTCATTGATTTCTGCTGCGAAAATTCGGTTTCCGTTAGTTAAACGCACATGATATAAATATTTTTTTCCATCTTCATCAATAAAAATGAACGGATCAATTTGGTTTCCGGTTTTGATAATCGGTTCTTTTGATTCGCTTTTAAACGGCCCAAGCGGACTGTCACTTACTGCGACTGCAATATTTTCATTTGCAGTGTAAATCATGTAAAATTTATTTTGATACGAAAGTATCTGCGGTGCCCAAAAACCTTTGTCACCAAAAGCATCTCCTTTTTTTAAAGCCAGACCGCTCTGCTCGCCATTTGGACCTTTCCAGTCTTTTAAATCTGTTGAGGTATACACCTGAAATCCTTCACCGTTTGGAAAATCTCCTGTTGTGGTTCCGTATAAATAATAGGTTCCTTTGTTGTAAAATATAGTTGGATCGGCCAGTAAGATGGTATTCGATTTTACTTCTTTTGGTTTCTCTGTGCTTTTTTCCTGCGAACAGGCTGCGAAGACACAGAGTGATGTTATTAAGGTTAGTATTTTTTTCATTTTTTATTGGTTTTAGTTGGTGTATTTTAACCGCAAAGAGCGCAAAGAATTACGCAAAGCACGCAAGAGTAAAAAAAATAAGGAATTACTTTGGGTTCCTTCGACTTCGCTCAGGGTGACAAAAGTGAGAAAAAAACTTTGCGACCTTTGCGTAATTCTTTGCGCTCTTTGCGGTAAAAAAAACTTTGCGGTTAAACTACTTTTTTACAGAAAACTGATAATAAGAAACTGTATGATATTTTTCTCCCACTTTCAAAACAATCGGAGCAAATTTTGGCTGGTTTGGTGCGTCTGGGAAATGCTGAGTTTCTAAAGCAAAAGCAGTTCTAAAATCATCTTTTGCACCACTTTTAAATGTGTTTTTTGACTGCATGAAATTTCCGCTGTAAAACTGTAATCCCGGTTCTTGTGTAAAAATATCAAGCGTGATTCCCGATTTATCACCACAAATGGTTGCAGCATGATTTAATCCCTTTTTCTTAGTTCCGTCTAAAATGTAATTGTGGTCGTAGCCTTTTCCAAATTTCAACTGTTCATCTTTGGTTTCAATTCTTTCGCCAATGGTATGTTTTAACGTAAAATCAAAAGGCGTATTTTTTACTGCTTTTAATTCGCCGCTTGGAATCAAACCTTCGTCAACGGGAGTAAATTCGTTGGCATAAATTTGTAATTCGTGATTTAAGATTGTACCGCTTCCTTCTCCATTCAAATTAAAAAAAGCATGATTGGTTAAATTGACAATTGTTGTTTTATCTGTAGTTGCTTCATACTCCATTTTAACCGAATTATCATCAGTAATCGTATAGGTTACTTTTACAGATAAATTCCCAGGAAAACCTTGTTCGCCGTCTGGTGAAACATAGGTAAAAACCAAAGTGTTTTCGTTTGTTTTTTCGGCATTCCAAACTACATCCTGAAAACCTTTTACACCGCCATGCAAGGCATTTTTCCCATTGTTTAACGGAACTTGATATTGCTTCCCTTCTAATGTAAATTTTCCTTTTCCTATTCGGTTTCCAACTCTTCCAATCGTTGCTCCAAAATAAGGTTCTGTTGAGGTTTTAAAGCCTTTTGCGCTATTCATTCCCACCACAACATCGGTTGGTTTTCCGTTTTTATCGTTTACCCAAAGTCCAATTAATCTTCCGCCGTAATTGGTAAAAGCAGCTTTAATGCCTTTATTTTCGATCCAGTATAACCCAACTTTTTTTCCGTCGATTATGGTATCGAAATTTTTAGTTTCGAAAACAGTTTTTACTGAATCTGTTTTGATTTCTGTCCTTTCCTTCGAAACCGAATCTTCCTTTTTATTGTCTTTACAATTAAATTGAAAAAGCGCCAGCAAAACAACTGCAGCAATTTGAATATTTTTCATTTTTATAATTTTAAGATGATTTTATTTTGATGGAATTGCCAGTTTGGTTTCTTCACTTACCGGCTCTCCCAAAACCGGAAATCCGTTGGCATCCCAATAAATTTTCTGCATTCTTGGCGATCTTTTATTACCGCATCCTTCTCCAGGATTTGAGTTGGCGTGATACAAAATCCAATCTTCTTTTCCGTCAGGAGATTTAAAAAATGAATTGTGTCCTGGCGCGTATACTTTGTTTTTATCTGATTGTTTGAAGATGGGTTCAGGAGATTTTTTCCAGGCATTGGCATCTAATAAATTATCACCTCCGTTAAATGTTAATAATCCTAAAGCGTAAAAATCTGTCCAGCATCCGCTTGCCGAAAACACGATAAAAATTTTACCTTTTCTTTCTAAAAACTGCGGGCCTTCGTTTACGTTTACCTGAGGAGGATTTACATCATCATGCAGTGCTCCGTGTGTTTCCCAGTCATTTGTTGGTGCAGAAATCATAACGCGGTCGCCTTCAATTTCAAGCGGATTTTTCATTTTAGCGATGTAAATATTCTGCTGTCCGTTTGTGTCACCTTCCCATCCGGCCCAAATCATATAGAGTTGATTTTTATGTTCGAAGACATTTCCGTCGATTGCCCATTTATCGGTTTTGGCAGCAATTTTTCCTTTAAATTCAAATTTTCCTTTAAACGGATCTGAGGATTTGTTTTCTAAAACATACATACGGTGCGTATTGTTGTCGCCATTATCTGCTGCAAAATAACAATACCATTTTCCTTTGATGATATGAAACTCCGGTGCCCAGATTTCAGCCGAATAATTGGTGTTTTGGGACGGTGTCCAGATTACTTTACTTTCTGCATTTTTAATATCAGACAAGTCTTTTGTTTTCCATAAAACCAGTTTATTCCCCAATGTATTGGTGTAATAATAATAGCCTTTGTAATAGGTACTGTATGGGTCTGCTCCCGCTGGAAGAATTGGGTTTGTAAATGTTTTTTGCTGCGCAAAACTTATAATTGTAAACAGAAAAAGTATAAGGTATTTTTTCATTTTTAGTTTTTTTATTGTTGGGTGTGATTTTTAAAACACATAGAGATATAGTTTTTCTTTGTCTGTAAAAAGGCATTTCATTTTTCTTAAACAAACATAGCTTTCCATGGTCTTGAAAAAATACTTTTTACAGTATCTCTGCACAACTATGTGTAGAAACTAGTTTCTTTTACTTTTCTTTTTAAGATAAAAATATCTATGTCTCTATGTGTTTAAAAACAAATCACTATTTAATGATTCAAAGCATTAATAACTTCTGTATTAATCATATTTACAGCTTTGAAATCCATTTTATCTATTTTTCTGTCGTAGGTCATGAAACCGTTTACTTCTCCTTCAACATCGGTTGTCTGCGTGTAAACTGCTGCTGAAAATCCTGTTTTTACATAATTTTTTAAGATTTTAGCGTACTTGATATATTCTGCCGTTACTTCAGCTTCATTTTTAAATTTAACGTAACCCCAATTGTCATTTGCTCTCCATAAATGCCCTTCCAGCGGAAGACCAATTCCGCCGTATTCTCCTAAAACAGTAACTCTTCTGGCATCATACAAATACATTTCCGGTCCGGGATAATTGTGTAAATCTAAAATGTCTCCAGTTTGAAAATGATTCCCGCCGCTTGACGAATTTGTTAATCGGCTTGGATCGTGATTTTTAGTCCATTCTGTAATTTCTACGGTTTTGAATTGTCCCCAGGCTTCGTTAAACGGAACCCAAACCACAATACTTGGATAAGAATACAAATGATCCATAATTTCTTTCCATTCTTTTCTGTAGATTTCTTCTGATTTTGCCGAACGCTGTAATTCTGTTCCGGTAAAATATTTTGTGTTTTGCCAAATTGGCTGATCGTCTCCGCTTGGCATATCCTGCCAAACCAAAATTCCTAATTGATCGCAATGTGTGTACCAGCGTTCCGGCTCAACTTTTACGTGTTTACGAATCATATTAAAGCCTAATTCTTTGGTTTTAATAATATCATATTTTAAAGCTTCATCAGTTGGCGCAGTGTATAATCCGTCTGGCCACCAGCCTTGGTCTAAAGGTCCGAATTGGAAATAATCTTTATTATTTAACTGCATTCTCATGATTCCGTTTTCATCTCGTTTTGATGAAATTTTTCGCATCGCAAAATAACTTTTCACCTCATCAACCACTTTATTTTTGCTGATTAAACGAACTTTAGTCTGATACAAAAATGGACTTTCGGGCGACCATAATTTTGGATTGTTCAAAACAATATCGTTGCTTTCGCCAACAACGGCTTTTTCTTTAGCAATTTCTTTTCCGCCGTCAAAAACAGAAATTTCAACTAAATCTCCTTTTTCTGCTCCGTTTATATCAGCCTTAATGCTGATTGTATTTTGGTCAATATTGGGTGTTATTTTTAGTTCCGAGATATTTTTAGCGTTTACTGGTTCAATCCAAACGGTCTGCCAGATTCCGGTAACAGGCGTATACCAAATTCCTTCTGGATTTTTAACTTGTTTTCCTCTTGGCTGAGGTCCATCATTTGATGGATCCCAAACTTTAACGACTAGTTTTTGATTTTTTCCTTTTTGAATAAATGGCGTTATATCAAATGCAAATGGAGTGTATCCGCCTGTATGCGAACCTACTTTAATGTCGTTTATAAAAACTTCTGTTTTCCAGTCAACAGCGCAAAAATGTAAAAGAATATTTTTGCCGTTCCAGCCTGATTCAATCGAAAAATTAGTTTCGTACCAAAGTTCATTTTTTGCGCCGACTTCTTTCATCACACCAGACAGACTTGATTCTGCAGCAAACGGAACCAGAATCTGCCCGTCATATTTTGAAGGCGCTGTTTTGCCAAATTCCTGAATGGCATAATTCCATAAACCATTTAGATTTTTCCATTGGCTGCGCTCCATAATCGGACGGGGATATTCTGGCAGCGGTTTCTTTGCATCAACCTGTTCTGCCCATTTTGTTTTGATTTTATCTCCCTGAGGTTTCCATTGTGCATTTACTGCAAACATGGATAACAAGGCTAAAAAAAGGATACTTTTTCTTTTCATGCTTTATATATTTTAGGCACTTTTTGATAACAACAAATGCCGTGATTTTCTTCTAAATCAAAATGAATTACCAGACTTATATCCACATAAGTCTGGTAACTTCTCAAACTAACTTAACTAACCGTATTTTTAGTTATGAGTTTTGAGTTAGAAGTTATGAGTTGGGTTACTAATTATTTTATTTCCGATTAAATAATCTGTTTTTATTAACTCAAAATTCAAAAACTACGACCACAACTCATAACTCATAATTTATAACTCATAACTTTTTAGTGATTCCGAACTTTTTCACCAAACTGTCGTATTCTTTTTTAGAGATTGTAATCATGCAGCCGTGGCGCACTTTTTCCGGAAGACTGTATTTATCCCAATCTGAGAAAAAAGTGTAACCTGAGGCTTGGTACCAAGGTCCGTTTAAGTTATCTGCAATTGATAATCCGTAAGAAACTCCGGGATATTGTTCGTAATACATGTACCATATTTTGTCATCTGGAGAAGGAATCAGCATTGGCGCTTCTCTAAAATTGGGACTGATAGACTGCTGGGGCAAAGAATAAGGTCCTAAAAGATTTTTTGATTTCGCAATTCGGATGGTTTTTCCGGTTGTCCAATACAACGTTGGGTAGGTTTCGTCTTTAATTACGGCATAGTAAGAATCGCCGATTTTACGAATAAAAACATCAATGGTTCCCATATCCCAGTCGAACAAACGATTTGGTGTTCCTTCAAAAGTTTTTAAATCTTTCGACAAAACATATAAAGTTCTTTGACTTGCCCAATAACGTTCTCCGTCTTCTTTTGTTCCTTCAAGATGCGGGGTATGCCAAGTCATGATAAACTTTTCTGAATCTTTATCGTAATATAATTTTGGAGCACCAATTCGCTGTAAAGCATTAGAATAATCAGGTGTGCTTTTTAAATCCGGCGTATAATCAGAATGTTTTTTCCAGGTAATTAAATCATCCGAAACCCAGATGTTAATACTTTTTGCATCGTCGCCTGTATTTCCTGCAATGTAATATTTTCCGTCTGGTCCTTTACAGATATCGGGATGTCCTTTGTATTCTTCAAAAACGCGTTTTCCGCTGTTGAGGTTTTCCCAATGCAAACCGTCTAAACTTACAGAATAATACAATCTGCCATAATCGTTGTGCGTCATGTGCGCAAAAAGATAGGCTTCGTTTTTTGGTTTTTCATTTCCCTTAACTTGTCCCGGCGGATCTGGCTGTTGTGCTTTCGCAGAAAATCCAGCCAAAATTACCAGCAGAAAAAAGAGCTGTTTTATTGTGTTTGTTTTCATTGCTGTTAAAGTTTAGCTTATTGCCCACGGATTTTACAGATTAAACAGATTTTTGCTGATATAATTTAAAATGATCGGCGGAAATCCGTGAAATCTGTGAAATCTGTGGGCAATAAAATTTATCTACTTCTTATTCGCTTCTGCTGTCATTTTTTTAATCAAATCTGTCTCAGCTTTTATGTATGGTGTTCCGTCTGTGTGTAATACTTCGTGAAACCATAATTTTGGTTCTGAACTGTATTCTTTCGTCCAGCTGTCCCAGGCGTATTTGGTTTGTGTTTTTCCATCAACAAATCCCCAGTTAATCATGCCTACATTGTATTTTCTGGCTACTGGTAAAAATCCTTCAAAAGTACTTCCGTTTGGTCTTGCCATATATTCTGTACACAATAGCGGTTTTCCGTAACGCTGTAATTGTTTGATTACTTTTTCGAAATCTTGTGGTGTATTGTAGTTGTGAAAAGAAACTACATCTGATTGTTCAATCTGCATTTTGTGCATTGGTTTCATTTTCGCTTCATCGCTCCAGTCTCCAACCCAAACTCCAGAAGTTAAAGGCTGTGAAGGATTGCTTTCTCTTGCCCACACAAAAACATTTTTTAAAAGAGGCAGAACTAAATCGACTTTGTTTTTGATTTCTACTTTTTCATAAGATGGTCCTGTCATATTATCCGGCTCGTTCCAAACGTCCCAGCCCAGAATACGTTTGTCATCTTTAAATTTGGCAACCGTTTCTTTTACATATTTTTCTAAACGAGGATATTGTGTAGAATCCTGCAGCACTTTTTGTCCCGGACTCTGCACCCAGCCTGAGTTGTGTTTGAAGGGTTTTGGAGCGCGCTGTTTTCCTAAAGAAGGAAACGGATCCCAGCAGGAATCAAATAAAACGAAAAGGGTTTTAATGTGATGTTTGTCTGCAATTTCAAGAAACTGATCCATACGTTTGTAAAGTCCCTCTCCATCTTGCTTGTGCAATAAATCGTGCAGGTAAACGCGCATTACATTCATGCCTAAATTTTCTGCCCAGCCCAATTCCTGATCGATTCTTTTGGGGTCAAAAGTATCTTCCTGCCACATCTCTAATTGATTTACAGCTGTGCTGGGATAATAATTTGCGCCCACTAACCAAGGCTGTTCTGCGTACCATTTATTGGCTTGGTCTTTTGTCCAGATTTCTCTTTTTTCGATTACAGCAGTTTCATTTTTTTTCTCTTCAGAATTACTTTTTTTGTTGTTGCAGCTTAGCAATACTAATCCTGCCAACATAAATGTCAGACACAATTTTACTTTTCTCATTATAAATTTTGTTATTATGAACAATCGTTCTTTATGATAAGGGAATCAGATATATTAATCTGATTCTCTCAAAAAATCAGTTTTAATTCATTGGGTGAGATTATTTTTAACACATAGAAACATAGATTTTATTATTCTGCTTAAGATTATAGAAAAAGCCAGCTTTCACAAATAGTCCTATTGTGTATTATTCTAAGTGAAACGCCTTTAATAGATTCCTAAAAACTATGTTTCTATGTGTTAAAATTAAATTCTGTTCAATTTTAACCAATGCATCTTTTTAATATCCAGAGTTCTGCTCTAGATTTGGATTATTATCTACATCACTCTGCGGGATTGGCATTCTATGATTTTTGCCTACCGTGAAGTTTTTAAAATCCGGATCACGAAGCGCAATTTTATCAACTGAAGCCTGAGAATTTAAATCTCCCCAGCGTTTTAAATCTTCCCATCGAACACTTTCGCCGCATAATTCCAGAACTCTTTCCATTTTCAAACGTTCTAAGAATTTATCGTGATCGTTTCCAATTTCAGGATGTGCAGCAGCTAATGTCTTCATGTTTGCACGAGCTCTTACCTGATCAACATATTGGTAAGCATCTGAAGTATTGCCTAATTCATTTAAAACTTCGGCATAACGCAATAAAATGTCTGCATAACGAACTAATCTGTAATTTACCTGGTTGTAATAATCTTCATTATTTCTGTAGTAGTCACGGCTTCCTTTTCTAAACCATGCTTCATCATTATTCCATTCCCAGTTTCTATCGTATGTTTTATCTCCAAAATCAGCCAGTAATTGAGGGTAGTATAAAGTCCATCTTAAACGAGTATCCAGATTACCATCTTTGTTTTTTTCCTGTTTAAAAGCATTTACTAACCAAAAACGAGCCTGACCGTCTGACCATCCAATTCCTCTAGGTGCAAAAAACTGCGAACGATTGCTCGAAACTGCTGCATTTTGTGACTCATCTGTTCCTCCTTTTCTTTGATCTCCAAACTGGATTTCAAAAACAGATTCGCTGTTGTTTTCATTTACATCTGTAAAATTGTCTCTGTAGTTAGCAGCTAAGCTATACTTTGCTCCTGCGCCGTTAATTAAATATTCTAAAGCGGCTTTGGCTTCCGGCCATTTGCGCTGCTGCATATACGTTTTGGCAAGAAAAGCTTTTGCGGCACCTTTATCCGGTCTTCCCAATTGATCTGATGACCAGTCTCTTGGCAGATCTTCGTAGGCTTCGTTTAGGTCTTTTTCAATTTGTGCCCAGATTTCGTCAACCTTTTTCTGCTGAGGTAAATCTGACGGCGTAGACGGATCTAAAACCAATGGAACATCTTCCCAGATTACTGCTGCATAGTAGTAATGTAAGGCTCTGAAAAATTTAGCCTGCGCAATAATTTTCTTTTTATCATCTTCATTTTGAAAAGCAATATTTGGAACATTTGCTAAAACCTGATTACATCTAAAGATGGCTTTGTAAGTATCTCTCCATGTTACGGCATTTCCTTCCCAAAAATTATAATTGATGTAATTAAATCTTGTCCAGTCTGCTAATTCTGTCCACGGGCTTACGCTGTAACCTTCATCAGAAGTAAGGTCTAAACGAAAATAAATCCATCTTGCCCATAATCCGTCTTTATAAAACATGGCGTAAATTGAGTTTACACCGGCTTGTGCATCACTTTCAGTTTTCCAATATTGATCTACTGTTATATCATTTGGGCTGTTCAAATCCAATTCGTTTTCACAAGCTGTAAAAACCAGACCCAGAAAAGCTGCTGTTATTATTATTATTTTTTTCATTACGCTGTTTTTTAAATTAAAAGCTAAACTCTACACCAAAAGAATATGTTTTTAGATTTGGGAAAGAACCATTATCAACACCTCTTTCAAAAATTCTGTTATCTCCCGTATTACTAAATTCAGGATCTAAGCCTTTGTATTTTGTAATCGTAAGAATGTTTTGTGCAGATAATGTTAATCTTGCTCTTGTAATTCCTGAATTTTTTAAAACACTGTCTGGCAGATTATATCCAAAACCAATGTATTTTAGTCTGATAAAATCACCGCTTTCTAAGAAACGGTCGCTGTCTCCTCTTGAGTTTAAGGTTGAACCTTTTGTAATTCTAGGAAAATCAGTATTTGGATTTTCTGGTGTCCAAGGCTGAATACCTGTTCTGTAGTTACTGTTATCGTCAAAACGATCTACAACACTTCTAAATCCATTATAAACAGTAGCTCCGTGCGAAGCAATCCAGTTCATAGAAAAATCAAAACCTTTGTATTCTGCTCCGGCGTTTAATCCCATTTCAAATTCTGGCCATGGGCTTCCTACGATAGATTTATCTTCATTTGTAATTTGCCCGTCACCGTTCACATCTTTAAAACGAATATCTCCCGGAACCGCATTTGGCATAATCACTTTTCCATCTGCGTTTTTGTAGTTCTGAATTTCTTGCTGAGACTGGAATAAACCATCTGTCTGCAATACGTACCACATACCTACTGGTTGTCCGCTGCGTGTCATGGTGTTTCCAATAATGTTTTCATTTTGACCGTTACCTAAAGAAACCAGTTTGTTGTTTATTTTTGTAAAGTTTACAGAAGCATTAAATGAAACTTCGTTGATTTTTTTGCTGTAAGCCAGTTCTAATTCAAAACCTTTATTTTCTACAGTTGCAGCATTAGAAATTGGGTTTCCGCCATCGTTACCAGTAGTCAGTAAAATTGGAAAACCAAATAATACATCTTCTGTACGGGCAATAAAATAATCGGCAGTAAGACGCAGATCATTATTTAAAACTCCTAAATCTAATCCTAAGTTGGTTTGTTTTAATTTTTCCCAGCGCAATTGTGAATTTGATAATTTTACCTGAGCTGCAGATGGATATAAGTTTTGGTCTTTACCTAATACAATTTGTCCGAAATTATTAATGAAACTTCTTGACTCGTATTCTCTGATATTTCCAGAACCCAATTCTCCATAACTTGCTCTTAATTTTAAATCTTTAATAAATTCTGATTTAAAAAATGATTCGTTGCTTATTCTCCATCCTGCAGAAAGTGACGGGAAATTACCCCATTTATTTCCATCGCTGAATTTTGATGAACCATCACGTCTGATTACTGCATTAAATAAATAGCGATTATCGTAATTGTATTCTAATCTTCCTAAGTAGGATGTTAAAGCGGCTTCGTTTATAAAACCTCCAACAACAGGTGAATCTCCCTGATTTAAAACTTCATAATACTGACCTGTTCCAGAATTCATTGGCAGATTTCTCTTTGTTCCATAAATCTGATTGTAAGTATCTTTTTGAAACGTCTGACCTACTAAAACTGTAATATCGTGTTTCCCAAATTCTTTTTTGAAAGTCAGTGTATTTTCAAATAACATCGTTTCTGATCTTCCTTTATTTTGATCGGTCTGAGATGGATCCTGAGGCTGGTTTAATGTCCAGCTTCCTTTTTTTCTCATGTATTTATAAGAATCAAAACTAGTTTCATATCCAAAATTGAAACGGTATTTTAACCAAGGCACAAATTTTAACTCTGACCAGATGTTTCCTCTAATTCTAAAGTTTTCGTTTGTTGTATTAGAAAAATCAGCAAGTGCCAGAGGATTTGTTCCAAAAGTATCTGCAACACCTTGTTTTCCGTACCCGTATCCGCCCGGATTAGAAGCGTCGTAAAGCGGAATTGTCGGCGTCATTCTGTAAACATCAATAATTGGATTTCCAGACATTTCATCTGTTTTAGCATTACTAATGGCTAAGTTTTCTCCAATACTAAAAATTCCTTTTGTACCGCTTGAGTTTACACGAAATGAAATTCTGTCGAAATCAGTTCCAACAACAGTTCCTTCATTTCCAAAATAATTTCCAGAAAGGAAAAATGTAGAATTCTCGTTTCCGCCTGAAAAACTCGCATTATAATCCTGAATCATTCCTGTTTGAAAAGTTGCATCCTGCCAGTCAGTATCAACAGCCATATTCAGGTTTTGTCTCGGAAGTCCGGCATTGTCATACGCCATGTTGTTGTATTTGGCAAACTCCTCGGTTCCCATCAAATCGTAACGAGGCATAACCTGAAAACTTGTTTTTGCCGAAACTTCAACTTGCAGCGGTCCTTTTTTACCTTTTTTAGTCGTAATAATAATTACCCCATTTGCTGCTCTCGAACCATAAATAGCAGCGGCAGAAGCATCTTTTAAAACCTGAATTGATTCGATATCATTTGGGTTAAAATCACGATTTGCCGTTGTTACCAAACCATCAATTACATAAAGCGGATTGGCATTTTGAAGGTTCTTTAAACCACGAATTTCAATATTAGCTTCCTGTCCGGGACGTCCGCCGCCGCGAACTTTTACTCCCGTAACTAAACCTTGTAATCCATCTGCAACTGTAGTTACCTGTCTTTTTTGAATTTCAGTGGCTTTAACCAGCGCTACAGCTCCTGTAAGGTCTTTTTTCTGCTGCGAGCCGTATCCTACTACTACAATTTCGTCGAGTTTTGTGGCATCTTCTGCTAAAGCAGCATTTATTATTGTTTTGCCGTTAATCGCGATTTCGGTTGTTTTATAACCCTGAGAACTAAAAACCAGTGTCTGGTCTGAGCCTGCGGTTATTTTATACGTTCCATCGAAATCGGTTACAGCGCCGTTTTTAGTGTTTTTAATGACAACGTTAGCAAACGGAATTGATTCTCCTGCTGCAGAAGCTACTTTTCCCGTTATGGTTATTTGCTGTTGTGCATACGATTGTTGTAATAATAAACTAAAGAAAAACAAGAGGTAATATCTCTTCTTTAAAATTTGAGTGATCTTTGTTTTCATTGATTTGTCATTTAGATAGTTTCTTTTTTGGTTGGTTTTACAATTGTTTTTTACTAATTCTAGTCGGCTCTAATGCGCACAAAAAAACAAATAGTTTTACTAGCTGCTAATAATTCGTTCATTTTGTTTCAAAATTGCTAATGGAATATTTTTTCAAACTTTATTTTAAAGACAATGTATTTTTTAAGCCTAAAAATTGTCAATATCATTTATTTGAAAATCCAAAGTAGATGATTTTAATTCAAAATAAAATGCTTCATTTGTGTCAATTTCTATCTCAAATGATTCAAATTGTATAAAAAAGACGAGAAAAACAGAGGCCTGCAACATTTTGTTGAAAATTGACACGATTTGAATAAGTCCATGTTTTATCCTAAAAAACACAGCTATGCGTAAATTCTTTCTTTTTGTATTTTTTTTGATTTTTTCAGTAAATTTTATTGAAGCACAAGAATATTATTTCAAACATTTTCAGGTTGAAGAAGGACTTTCTAACAACACCGTTTTGACCTCTTTACAAGATGATGACGGTTTTATGTGGTTTGGTACAAAAGATGGTTTAAACCGATTTGACGGCTATCGTTTTAAAACTTACAGAAGCAATGCCGATCCAATTCATAGTTTAGGAAGCAATTATATTCAGTCTTTACACGAGTATAAAGGCGTTATCTGGGTAGGGACAGATAAAGGTTTGTACCAATACGATAAAAAAACAGATCAGTTTACAGTTTTAAACGAAGCTATTAACGATCGTATCAACGATATTAATCACGATAAAAACGGAAATATCTGGTTCATTTCAGGAAATATTCTTTATAAATATTCTACTTCAAAAAAAGAAACCAAAACTTTTAACCCAAATAAATACTTTATAGCCACTTCGATTTCCAGAGATGCAAACGGGCAGATCTGGGCTTCTTCCTTAAATAAAATTTACCGTTATTCTGAAGAAAATCTTTCCTTTGAAAATATTCCTGTAACGCCTCCATCCAATTCTGCTAATTTTAGGATTACGGTTATTTATGCTTTAGACCAAAACAATATTGTTATAGGAACGCAGGACGACGGCGTTTTACTTTATAACATTCAAAACAAAAAAACTTCAAGTTTAGAATTTTCGACAAAAAAACCTGTTTATGTCCGCCAGTTTAAAAAGAAAGGAAACGACGAACTCTGGATTGCCAGTGAATCTGGGGTTTATGTTTATAATCTAAAAACGAAGTCGAGCGTTAATCTCAAAAAAAATTACAATGATCCGTATGCAATTTCAGATAATGCGGCGTATTCTATAACTATTGATAAAGAAAACGGAATTTGGGTTGGAACGTATTTTGGAGGCATTAATTACCATCAAAAACAATACACGCAGTTCAAGAAATATTTTCCGCAGAAAGGGCAAAATTCTATCAGCGGAAGCGCCGTTAGAGAAATTCATAAAGATGATAAAGGTGATTTATGGATTGGAACTGAAGATGCCGGCTTAAACCGATTTAATCCAAAAACTCAAATCTTTACTTCGTATTTGCCAAACGGAAGCAAAAGCAGTGTTTCATATTATAATATTCATGCTTTAATGCCCAGAAAAGACAAAATCTGGGTAGGAACTTTTGAACATGGTCTGGATGTTTTAGACCGAAATTCGGGCGCAGTTATCAAACATTACAGTGCCAATAATCCGGGTTCTGGATTGCGAAGTAATTTTATTTTTTCTTTTTATGTAACCAAAAAAGACGAATTAATTGTAATTACGACAATGGGACTTTATGTGTATAATGAGCAGAAAGATACTTTTGATACTCTAAAAACATTTCCGGAAACCACGCATTATACGACTTATAAAGAAGACAGTGACGGAAATCTCTGGGCGGGAAGTTACCGCGATGGTTTGTTTTATTACAATCCTAAAACCAAAAAGAAAGAGGTTTTTATTTACGATTATAAAAACCCAAACGGAATCAGCAATAACTCTATCAATTATATTTTTGAAGACAGTTCTAAAAATTTATGGTTTGCTACCGAAAATGGACTGGATTTATTTGATAAAAAAACAAGAACGTTTAAAAAATTCACCACCAAAAACGGATTTCCAAGTAATGTCGTGTATTCGATTTTAGAAGACGATTCTAAAAATTTATGGCTGACGACTTCCAAAGGTTTGGTAAAATTTGGCCCGGATCATAAAAGCATCAAAATTTATACAACCGCAAATGGTTTATTGAGCGACCAGTTTAATTATGCATCGGCTTATAAAGATACGAATGGCGATATGTATTTTGGAAATTTAAACGGAATGATCAGTTTCAACCCGAAGAACTTTACCAAGAATAAATACACGCCTTCGATTTTCATCACCAATCTTCAGATTAATAATAAGGATATTGATGCCAACGGAAATGATTCGCCTATAAAACAATCTATTTCGCATATTGATGAACTGGAATTAGACAATAGCCAGTCGTCATTTAATCTCGAATTTGCCTCTTTAAATTACACAGCGCCGGAACTTACAGAATATTGGTATAAACTGGAAAACGTTAACAACGACTGGGTTTATCTGGAACGCAACAATAAAGTTTTCTTTACAGAATTAGCGCCGGGTGATTATGTTTTTAAAGTAAAGTCGCTGAATAGTTTTGGTGTCTGGAGCAAAGAAGTAGAATTAAAAATCAGAATTCTGCCTCCGTTTTGGGCGAGTTCTTATGCTTATTTTTTCTATTTTCTGCTAATATGCGGTTCGTTTTATTACATCATTCGTTATTCGCAGAATTTAACGCAGATTAAAAACAACCGAAAAATAAAACATCTAAACGACGAAAAAGAAAAAGAAATCTATCAGGCCAAAATTGACTTTTTTACCAATGTGGCGCACGAAATCAGAACGCCTTTGACGTTGATAAAAGGGCCTTTGGAAAAACTTTTGGTTATGGAGCACAAATCGCCGGAAGTACCTCAGAATCTTTCTATAATGAAGAAAAACACGTCTCGTTTATTAAAACTGGTAAACGAATTACTGGATTTTAGAAAATCTGAAATTGGCGGTTTGAAATTGACTTTTGTAGAAGCCAATATTTCGTCGATGGTTCGGAATTTACATTTGAGATTCAGTCAGTTGATTGAAGAACGCAGAATTGAATTTGAACTTGAACTGGGCGAAAAAGACATTTTTGCTTTTGTAGATAAAGAAGCTTTCAAAAAAATCCTGAGTAATTTGATGAGCAATGCTATTAAATATTCTACAGATAAAGCTTCGATTACGCTTTTTAGAGATGAAAAGAAACTGACTTTAATTGTAAAAAATGACGGAAATCTGATTCCGTTTCATTTAAAAGATAAAATTTTTGAACCGTTTTTCAGGGTTGATAATATGGATACGACTTCGGGAACAGGAATTGGACTATCGCTGGCGCATTCGTTAACGCAGCTGCATAACGGAAATCTGCAGGTAATTCCGGACTCAAAAGTCAATATTTTTGAGCTTGTGGTGCCGCTTCGTCAGGAAGAAGAATTTATGTTTTACAATGAACCTGAAAAAGAAGAAGTCGAAACGGAATCTGAAACAATTGAAGTCGAAAACAAACATGAAAAAACACAGCTTTTAGTAGTTGAAGACAATGAAGATTTATTGAATTTTATTACAACTGAATTAGCGCCGTTTTATACTATTTTAAAAGCGGATAATGGAGAAAATGCCTTAAAAATAATTCATAATGAAAATATTCAATTGGTTATAAGCGACGTTTCGATGCCGGTTATGGACGGAATTACATTGTGTAAAGAGATTAAAACAAATCTCGAAACCAGTCATATTCCGGTGATTTTGCTTACCGCCAAAAATTCGCTGAAATCCCAAATTGACGGTCTTGAAGTGGGTGCCGATGCCTATATAGCAAAACCTTTTTCAATGGATTATTTAAAAGTTCAGGTAAATAATTTGATTGAAAACAGAAAGCAGATTATGAATTATTATGCGAGTTCGCCGCTTTCGCATATTAAAAGTATTGCACACAACAAAACCGATGAAAAGTTCCTGAAAAAACTCGACGAAGAAATTCTGAAAAACATCACCGATTCTGATTTAAGCGTAGAATCTCTCGCACAAATCATGAATATGAGCCGTTCAACTTTATACCGAAAAATTAAAGACATTTCGAATCTGAGTCCGAATGAGCTGATTAATATCGTACGCTTAAAACGTGCTGCTGAGTTACTTTTAAACGAGAATTACAAAATGTATGAAATCGCCGAAATGGTGGGTTATAAATCGCAGACGAGTTTCGGACGTAATTTCCAAAAGCATTTTACAATGACTCCTTCGGAGTATATTGCAATGAATAAGTGAGTTTTTAGTCGCAGTTTTCAGTTTTAACTTCTGGACTATCTTTTAATAATTAAAAGTGGACTATGAGGATTTTTTATAATGAAGGTAAATTTGCTCTAAATTTTGAATTTGATGAACATACATTTTATACAACACGAAATATTTGAAGCGCCGGGAGCGTATTTAAACTGGGCAAAAGAGAGAAATTATCAAATTTCTTTTTCTAAAGTTTATGAAAACGAACCCCTGCCCGATTCAGCAGATTTAATCGATTTGCTAATTGTCATGGGCGGGCCTCAAAGTCCGAATACTACTTTGGAGGAATGTCCGCATTTTAATGCTGCTGCCGAAATAAATTTGATTCAAAAATGTATTTCGGCAGGAAAAGCTGTTGTAGGTGTATGTTTAGGTTCGCAGTTAATTGGCGAAGCACTTGGAGCAAAAGTCAATCAGAGTCCCGAAAAAGAAATTGGTGTTTTTCCTATTACCTTGACAAAACTGGGTACCGAAGATGAAAAAATAAACCATTTCGGCACATACTTAAACGTAGGACATTGGCACAATGATATGCCAGGACTGACACCAGAAAGTAAAGTTTTGGCTTTTAGCGAAGGCTGTCCGGTTCAGATTGTTTCCTATTCTAATGTAGTTTATGGTTTTCAATGCCACATGGAATTATCTACAGAAGTCGTATCACTTTTAATTGAAAGTGAAGATGATTTAGCTTCTGCAAGTAAAAAACACAAATTTGTTCAAAGTCCTGAAACTATTCTGGCTTATGATTACAGCGAAATGAATGCGAAACTTTTTGAGTTTTTGGATAAACTTACTGCTGCATATAAAGCTCAATAATTATTGTAATTCATTGATTCTATCCAGTAATTCAAATTCATCTACAGGAAGTAACTGAAGCGCCATTTCAAGCATTAAGGCAATATCTGTGTCTTTATTTGCATTTTGTTCTAATGTTAAAATACATGATTTCAAAATTTGTGTAATCATACAGCTCAATTCAGTATAACCTGTCAATTCAATTTTTACTTCATACCTGTTTTTTTCTACCGAAATAGGTTTTAAAGTATTTAAATATTGACCTGCTAAGTTTTTAAATTTCTCTAATTCTTCATTCATTTCCATTTCTTTATTTTTTTACAAACATAAGAGTAAGAAAGCTAAAAAATAGGAACGTATTTATCCAGTCAGATTTAACTGTTTTTGTTTAAATATAAATGAGCAATTTTATTCTGGACTAAACAAAACTGACTTGCGTTAGGTAAGAAAAAATTCACTATTTTTAAACTAACCTTCATTTTTGTACTATGGCTCATAAATCAAAGTTTTTAAGTTCTATTTTTAGGCATCTTGACGGCCTTGTAACTGCTCCTGTGGCAATTGCGTTTAAAAATAAATCTGTTTTAGAATTTATCTTAAATAAAGAGAAACTCACTTTATCTGAGCTTACTGCTGCTTTTAATGCTAATGAAGGATATCTGAATGTAGGTTTAAGAGTTTTGGCTTCTCAGGGTTTTCTGGATTATGAAGTTGATAATCAAACACAGGAAATTACAATTTCGGTAAACGAAAAAACCAAAATGGCTTTTTCATTATTTCATCTTTATGAAGATGTTGTGGATTTACTTCACTTATCGATTCAGTTTCATCCTCGTTTGTTTGAAGATGTTCCGTTTGAAAAACTCAATCTTATTTTTGAAAAATATAAAACTAGATACGGAATCGAACCGTCAGCAGATCTGTTGAGAAGCAGTATTCACAGACAAATTTTAAAACATATTGAAGGTCATTTAATTGGTCCTACAATAGTTCGTCTGGCGATGAACGGCATGTTTCATAAATATTTTATGGAAACTTCTTTCAGACCCGAAGAGTTTCATAAATCACCGGAAAACTTCAAAAAAATATTAGACTTTTTTGTTCATCTGGGCTGGTTTATCGAAAAAAACGGCAATTATCAGTTTACCGAAGCCGGTTTGTTTTTTGCCAAAAGAGCCAGCGCTTACGGCGTTACGGTTTCCTATTTACCAACATTCGCCAAAATTGAAGAATTAATTTTTGGTAATCCGGATGTATTAAAAACCGCTGAAGGTGAAAACGAACTTCATGTAGATCGTGAAATGAATGTTTGGGGAAGCGGAGGCGCACATGACACTTATTTTAAAGTCGTGGACGAAATTCTGATCAAACTTTTTAATCTTCCAATTGAAGAACAGCCAAAAGGAATCCTGGATATGGGCTGTGGCAACGGCGCTTTTCTGCAGCATATTTTTGAAGTGATCGACAGGCAGACTCTGCGGGGAAAATATTTAGATGAATATCCTCTATTTCTTGTTGGCGCCGATTATAATCAAACTGCTTTAAAAGTTACCAGAGCCAATTTGATAAAAGCTGATATTTGGGCAAAAGTAATTTGGGGCGATATTGGACGTCCGGATGTATTGGCTAATGATCTCAAAGAAAACTATAATATTGATTTGAAAGACCTCCTGAATGTAAGGACTTTTTTAGACCATAACCGAATTTGGCATAATCCAATTCATGTTAATAAAAACAGAGTCAGTAAATCTACAGGTGCGTTTGCTTACAAAGGAAAACGAATAAGTAACAATCTCGTTGAAGATAATCTGCTGGAACATTTACAAAAATGGTCACCGTATGTGCATAAGTTTGGTCTGCTTTTAATTGAACTTCACACCATAAATCCTAAACTTACAGCCGAGAATATAGGCGGCACTCCTGCAACGGCTTATGATGCCACTCATGGTTTTTCTGATCAGTATATTGTTGAAATTGATGTTTTTAATACCATTGCAGCAGAAGCAGGATTATTTCCGGATGAATCTGTTTTTAAACGATTTCCAAATGCCGATACCGCTACAGTCAGCATTAATTTATTGAAAGGAAAATAGAGTTCAAAAACCTTTTTTTCATCTCCTATCAATGTTTATTCATACAAAATAAAATGCTTTTTTTAAGCTTCAGAGAAGCTTAATATTTATAGCAATATACATTTACAATATAAAGCTCCAGCGGAGTGACCTATTTTCTAATATAAGATATGGCGCTGGGGTTTATACAGATAAAAAAATCCTCCATCCAAAGAAAATTAAAAAAGAGGCTGTTCCAAAAGTAGAACAGCCTCTTTTATATACACAAATCTAAGCCAAAGAAAACCAACTTTTGACATCGTCTTCAATGGTTTCTTTTACCAAAAGATTATCAAATTCGTTGGTTGCAGGATTATATTGATATGCTCTCTGCCAATCCTGAATATTTAAAACGATTTGTTCAACGGCTTTACAAATAAACAAAAGTTCTTCATTTTTCATAGTTGGATGAAGTGAAACCCTTACCCAGCCCGGTTTTTCGGTTAAATTTTTCTGAAGGATTCCGTTTGTGATTTGGGTTGATTTTTCTTCATCAATATTCAATAAAAAATGAGCGTATGTACTGGCACAAGACCACCCGCCACGTACCTGAATTCCGAAACGGTCATTTAATAATCGTACGATTAAATTGTAATGAATATTCTCGATTGTAAACGAAACGCAGCCAATTCTTTCTGTTTTTAAATCTCCCAGAATGGTTAAACCTTTTATTTTCTGCAATTCAAGAAAACAAAGATCAAGCAGTTCTTTTTCTCTGTTTTTCATGTTTTGAACGTTCATTTTATTTTTCAGTTCCAGACACAAAGCAGTTCGCATAACCTGCAGAAATCCCGGTGTTCCGCCATCTTCTTTTACTTCAATTGCATCGCTGTAATGATAACCGCCCCACGGATTGGTGCATTTTACATTTCCGCCGCCCGGATTATCCGGAAAATTAGATTGGTATAATTTTTCATTGAAAATTAAAATGCCGCACGTTCCGGGACCGCCCAGAAATTTATGGGGCGAAAAGAAAATCGCATCCAATTGTTCTTCTGGATCTTCCGGATGCATATCAATTGAAACATACGGCGCCGACGCTGCAAAATCTACAAAACAATAACCGCCGTTTTGATGCATTATTTTGGCTAATTCATGATACGGCGTAATAATTCCCGTAACGTTTGAACAAGCGGTAAATGAGCCAATTTTAAGCGTTCTGTTTTCGTATTTTTTGATTTCTTCGGCCAATATCTCTGGATCGACTAAATTGTCTTTTCCGCAGGGTAAAACCACAACATCGGCAATGGTTTCGTACCACGGAACCTGATTGGAATGATGTTCCATGTGTGTGATAAAAACTACCGGCCTTTCATCATCAAAATTGATTTTTACATTGAAAATATTGTCCTGAAAACGAAGTCCCATAATACGCTGCAATTTATTTAAAGCAGCCGTCATTCCGGTTCCTGTTGCTACAAGACAATCGGATTCATTTGCGTTTACATGCTTTTTTATCAGCTCTCTTGCGTGCTGATAGGCATAAGTCGAAGCTTTTCCGGTCTGGCTGGAAAAAGAGTGTGTATTGGCAATCATTGGGCCAATTTTTCGAAGCATAATATCTTCAATCGGTAAATATAATCTTCCGCTGGCAATCCAGTCTGCATACAGAACATTCTGCGGGCCGTAAATCGATTCGAAACTGTGATTGACTCCAATTGTATTTTCTCTAAATTCAGAAAAATAATTTTCGAGTTCGCTTGGTTTTGTATTCAAAATAGTATCCATTTCATTTATCATCTTAAAAGCAATTTACTTTTTAAAGTTTTTAATACCGCTTTGAAGCCAATTGTAATATTCTTCGATATCAGGATTATACGCTGAGGTTTCTGTTAAAGAATTACTTGCATGATCTACAATTACATAAAACGGCTGTGCATTTGCTTTATAGGTTTTAATCTGTAAATCGCTCCATTTGTTCCCGATGGTTTTGATTTTTTTTCCGGTTGTTTCAGAAACATATTGTTCACTTTCTGGCAGTTCTTTTTTATCGTCAACATAAAGCGAAATCAAAACCACATCATTATTTAAAACACCTAAAACTTTAGCGTCTGACCAGACTAATTCTTCCATTTTTCGACAGTTTACGCAGGCATATCCGGTAAAATCTAACAAAACAGGTTTTCCAGCTTTTTTGGCAAACTCCATTCCTTTGTCGTAATCATGAAAAGTGATGATATTCTGCGGACCGTATTCTGCGCCTTCCGGCAAAGCAGATTTTGTTGTTTCGGCAGTATTTTTAGCGCCTAATCCGTCTGGAGATTCGCTGTAATGCATTGGCGGAGGAAATCCGCTGATTAATTTAAGAGGTGCACCCCAAAGTCCGGGAATCAAATAAATGGTAAACGTTAAAACGATCAATCCAAAACTTAATCTTCCTACCGAAATATGGTTTAAAGGCGAATCGTGAGGTAAAGTAATTTTTCCGAATAAATAAAAAGCCAAAGCTCCAAAAACAGCAATCCAAATGGCAAGGAAAACTTCTCTTTCTAACCAATGCAATTGCAGAACCAAATCGGCATTAGATAAAAATTTGAAGGCTAATGCCAATTCTAAAAAGCCTAAAACTACTTTTACGGTATTCAACCAGCCACCTGATTTTGGCAATGCATTTAACCAGCCCGGAAATGCTGCAAATAATGAAAACGGCAGGGCAATGGCGATTGAAAATCCTAACATTCCAACAATTGGCGCAATTCCGCCTTTTGAAGCAGCTTCGACTAATAAGGTTCCTACGATTGGTCCTGTACATGAAAAGGATACAATGGCTAAAGCCAAAGCCATAAAGAAAATCCCGATTAATCCGCCTCTATCCGCTTGTGAATCGACTTTATTGGCTAATGCATTTGGAAGCATAATTTCGAAAGCGCCCAAAAATGAACAGGCAAAAACAACCAATAAAATAAAGAAAATCAGATTGAACCAAACGTTAGTTGAAAGTGCATTCAGCGAATCGGCACCAAAAACTGCGGTTACGATAGAACCTAATAAAACATAAATAATTACGATTGAAAATCCGTAAATCATGGCATTACGAATTCCGGCTGCTTTAGTTTTACTTTGCTTGGTAAAATAACTTACCGTCATTGGAATCATTGGGAAAACGCAAGGCGTTAAAAGCGCTGCAAATCCTGATAAAAAAGCAATAATGAAAATACTCAGCAACCCTCTTGATTCTTCTTTCTTAACGGGATTTACTGCTGTTTTTTCTGGTTTATCTACGGCTTTTACAAATGTTACATCTTCATCAACAGCCGAATCTTTTTTTACGGCTGGAGTTTCTTCGGCGGAAGCCAATCTCTTTTCTGCCGGAATTTTAAAAGTTAATTCTTCTGCTGTGGGCGGTAAACAATTACTGTCATCGCAAACCATAAAATCAACATCGGCTGTAATGGACGAAACGTCAGAAAT
The DNA here is from genome assembly GCF_028736135.1 of Flavobacterium sp. KACC 22758. Classification (NCBI taxonomy): domain Bacteria; kingdom Pseudomonadati; phylum Bacteroidota; class Flavobacteriia; order Flavobacteriales; family Flavobacteriaceae; genus Flavobacterium; species Flavobacterium sp. KACC 22758. The sequence goes on along the minus strand of NZ_CP117878.1, from coordinate 1,203,200 downwards.
CAGTTTGATTTTTTGGGTAAAAACGGCTTTGTCTTCAAAATACTTGATTTTCATATCGAAGATTTTGTCGATCGTTTCATGACCTTTTTCTTCGGTTGTTTTTCCCACTAATTCGAATTTTTTCGGCGTATTTTTAAAGGTAAAAGCGGTTGGCGAAGGTCCGCCTTCTTCAATATATTGTCCGTACAAATGCCAGCCCGATTGTATTACGGCTTTGGCTTTTAAAATATATTCTTTATCTGAAATTTTCTCTACAGATGCTGACCACTTTACGGGATTGTACATTTGACCAAACATACTCGCCGAAAGCAGTAAAAGGAAAGTTAATATGCTATTTTTCATTGTTTTTGGTTTGATATTTTACAAAAAAGAGCTGTTGGCAAAAACAGCTCTCTTAAAGGTCTTTCATAGAAAATGGCTTACTAATTCAGATTCTAAAATGAAAATAATGAAAGACGACTATTAAAATTTTTTATTTAGTCTCAGTTTTCAGTCCCAGTGTTCAGTTTTTTTTTAGTTTTCAGTCACAGTCACAGTTTGCAGATTACAGCGAACTGAAAAACTGAGACTGAACACTGAGACTGAACACTGAGACTGAACACTGAGATTGAACACTGGGACTGAAAACTAAAAAAACTACTTCAAAGGATTCCCGTCTTTATCTAAAGAACCTGCTTTGATGATAATCATTTTGTCTAACTGGATGTATTTTTTAACGGCATCGTTTACCTGCTGCAAAGTCACTTTTTCGATATCTTTTGGATATTGTTCGATATAGTTTGGCTCCAGACCTCTTTCTACAAAACTTAAAATAGTTCTTGCCATTCCGCTTGTGGTTGACATTCCTACTTTAAAACTTCCAATTAAATTGGTTTTCTTGTTTTCTAATTCTGTTGCGGTGATTCCGTCTTTAACCCATTTATCTACCTGAACTTTTGTAGCATCTAATCCTTTTTGAAATAATGCAGGGTTGAATGAAGCGTTTACAAACCAGTAACCGCCTGTTGTAATATTTCCTCCTAAACCAGATGAAATACTATAGGTTAAACCGTCATTATCACGAACGGTCTGCATTAAACGTCCGGCAAAACCTGCTCCTAAAGTATAGTTAGCAATGTAAAACGGAATATAATCGGCATCGGTTCTTTTTAAACCTGTGTATTGCCCAATGAATAATTCGGCACTTGGTTTTTCCGGAATTGTTACTACTTCTGTTTTTGAATTGGCTTTTACTGCTTCTTCAAATTTCATGTTTTCCACTACTCCGCCATTCCAGTTTTTGAATGATTTTTTTAAAGAAGCATTTAAATTAGATCCTTCTGTATCACCTACAATTACTAAATGCATTGAAGCCGATCCGAAATATTTTTTATGAAAAGCTTTTACTTCATCTAAAGATGCGTTTTTAATATTCGCGATATTATCTTCAACACTTAAACTGTAATTTGGATTTGCTTTTGGATAAATAGCCTGCGATAATGCAATGCTTCCTCTTTCGCCCGGATCGTTTAAATCCTGCTGTGTATTCCCGATAAACTGCTGTTTTAAGTTTTCAAATTCTTTGGCATCAAACAAAGGATTTCTTAATTCTTCTGCCAGTAATGTAATTACCTGATCTAAATCTTTTTTCAAGCATTTAAATCCAATATTGATTTTAAAAGTTGAGGCATTTACGCTTAAGTTTACGCCCAATTTCTGCAGTTTTTCTGAGAATTTAAACTTGTCATTCAACGTAGTTCCTTTTGATAACATTGAGGCTGTTAAAGAAGGAATCATATTATTTTTTCCTTCATTTGCATAATTTCCTAACGAAATGCTTGCTGCAACGGTTACGAAATCTTTTGCTGAAGTTTTTACCGAAATGACATCAATTCCAGATACTTTTTCTCTTTTGTAAGCCGAAGCTGTTTTTTCGATTACCGCATTATCATAAGCGATTTCTTTTGTGTTTTTTTGTTCCGATGAAACATTTGATTCTGATTCTTCATGCACGTGTCCGTCTTCTGAATGTCTGTAATAAAACGGTCCGTTTTCAGGAATAAAGTTGTTTGCTTTTGCAGTATCCTGATTTTGGTTTCCTGATTGTTTCGGAATAAAATAACCCGTTGTGCTTTGGTCTTCAACTAAATATTTTTGCGCTACGCGAAGAACATCTGCCGGAGTTACTTTTTTCAATCTGTCAACTCCTGTTACATAATCTGTCCAGTCGCCGGCTGCAATGGCTTCGTTTAATTCTGATGCAATTACGCCAGAACCGTCTCTTGCTAAAATGGTCTGCGCACTAATTTTGGCAACTACTCTGTTTACCTCATCTTGTGTTACGCCTTCTTTTTGGATTTTTGCTACCACTTCGCTGATTTTTGCATCGATATCTTCATGTTTTGATGAGGTTGGAAAACCAACTCCGATAGTAAAAAGACCGACTTCTTTGAAATTTGTTGCACTTGCATACGTATAAATTCCTAAACGGCTGTCAACGAAAGTTTTATTTAAAATAGCAGATGCCCCGGAACCTATAATTTCTCCCAAAATATTTAAGGCAGGAAGATCTTCATGTAAAGCGCCCGGAATTTTATAAGCTTTGTTTATTACGCCTAATTCTCCCGGTTTTCTTACTACAATTTTTCGGGCGCCATATTGCTGCGGTTCCTGTGTGTAAGGCTGCGGCATTGCGTTTGGTGCTTTTGTAATTTTACCGAAATACTTTTCGATTAAGTCAAAAACGTTGTCTTTTTTAAAATCTCCAATAATGGTTAAAGTGGCATTATCCGGCCAGTAATAGGTATTATAGAAATTACGTAAAACTTCGATTGGTGCATTCTCAATATCCGATTTCCAGCCAATTGTCGAGTGATGATACGGGTGTGCAATGTATGCCGAAGCCCAGATCTCTTTGTCTAATAAACTATTTGGATTGTTTTCACCGCGTTCAAATTCGTTACGCACAACCGTCATTTCGGCTTCTTTGTCTTCTTTTAATAATAAAGAATTACGCATTCTGTCGGCTTCAATTTGAAGTGCCAGTTCGATTTTATCACTCGGAAGTGTTTCGAAATAATTCGTACGGTCATACCAGGTTGTGGCGTTTAACTGCGCTCCTGTATTTTGCAAAACATCTGTAATGGTGTTTCCGTTTTTTTTGTTGAAACCCGGTGTTCCTTTAAACATTAAATGTTCTAAAAGGTGTGTCGATCCTGTGTTTCCTAAAACCTCATGTTTAGAACCTACACGATATACAATCTGCACGGTTGCAACAGGTGAAGCATTGTCCTGCAAAAGCAAAACATTCATGCCGTTTGGCTGATATAAATATTCTTCTATTCCGCCTAATTCTTTTATTTTCTTGAAGTTAACTGATTTATTCTGCGCAGAAACAAGCGTGCAGAATGCTAGTGAGCAATAGCCCAGAAGGATGTGTTTTTTCATGTTTTTGTTGATATTTTTTTAGTTTTCAGCCGTTTTTAGTTTTCAGCCGCAGTTTGCAGTTTGAACTGAGACTGAGACTGAGACTGGGACTGATCCCGATAGCGATCAGGAACGACTAAATACTAATCTTTATGATTTGCTGAAGATTTCTTTTAGTTTTGATTGTAATTCTGCTTCTCTAAGGTTTTTAGCAACGATTTTTCCGTCTGGACCAATTAAGTAATTCGTTGGCACCATTTTTACTCCATATAAAACAGCGGCTTCGTTCTGCCATCCTTTTAAATCAGAAACATGAGTCCAGGTTAAACCGTCTTTTTCGATTGCTTTCTGCCAAAGGTTCTTTTTATCATCTAAGGAAACTCCCAAAACATCAAATCCTTTTTCGTGATAGGTTTTATAAGCTAAAACTACATTTGGATTTTCTTTTCGGCATGGCCCGCACCAAGAAGCCCAAAAATCTACCAGAACATATTTTCCTTTATAATCTGAAAGTTTCACTACTTTTCCGTCAATGTCAGTTTGAGAAAATTCTGGAGCCGTAACGCCTACTGCTGTTTTTTCGTTAAGGTCGATGGCTTCTTTTAACTGTTTTCCGTAAATTGATTTTTGTACTTCGGGAGATAAAACGGCGTAATACATTTTTACCTGTTCCGGAGTTCCATACGATACAATTCGGTCGTTGATTATTAAAGCTGCCCCTACTTTATCTTTGTTTTTTCGGATGTATTTATCGGTTAAATCATCAGCGAAAGCGGCAAGATCTTTCCATTTTTTATCCATCATGGTTTGCTGTTCAGCTGTTAATTTTACTTTTCCGTTTTGAGTTAAGGAGTCAGATAATTTGTAGACAGGACCAGCGATATTCTGGATTTTTTTGAATTCGTTATCGTAGTATGATTTGTAAATATCATTTTGCGGCGCTCCACTGATTTTGGCTTTAAAAATAGAATCTTTTTTAGCTTCAATTTTAATGTCTTCGTTCTCTAAAAGAAAGAAAGCTCCATAATCTTCTCCTTTTAATTTAAGAGTATATAGTAAAGGTTCTGAAACTTTTCCTTCAAAAGTAAAAGCTCCTCCTTCTTTAATTTGTGCAGAATCTGCTATTTGTTTATTTCCGTTTTCATCTGTGTTTTCAAGATACACCATTCCTTTATCTAATCCGGCAATAGTACCGTTGATTGTGTAACCTTCTTTTTTAGAGCAAGAAGTAATTACAGATGCAAGTGCCAATACAATTAATGACGATTTTAAGATTGTACTTTTCATGTGAGTTATTTTTTTTAGTATTCAGTTTCAGTCCCAGTTTTCAGTTACAGTGTTGATTGAGATTGTAAACTGCGGCTATAAACTTAAAATTAAGATTTTAATAGTTCTTTTAATTTTGCTTCTAATTCTGCACCTCTTAAATTATCGCTGATAATTATACCTTTACTATCAACTAAATAGGTTGCCGGAATTGCTTTTACATTAAATGCTTTGCTTACTTTGTCATCATCTAAAAGATTACGCCATTGCATATTTTCTTGTCCCAATGCTTTCTGCCAGGCTTTTTCATCTTTGTCAATTGAAATACTTAAAATTTCAAATCCTTTTCCAGAATATTCTGAATAGGCTGTTTTTAGGTTTGGAATTTCTTTTCGGCATGGTCCGCACCAAGAAGCCCAAAAATCAACCAAAATATATTTTTTTCCTGCTGTAATATCTTTTGCTGCGTATGGTTTTCCGTCTTTATCTTTTAAACTGAAATTAGCAATGCTGGTTCCAATTAATGATTTCGGATTTAAATCTTTATCTAAAATTTGCCCGTAGTAACTTTTCTTTGCTGTTTCAGAAAACTGATCGTACAATGGTTTTTGTTCTGGTGTAAAATAACTGAAATTTGTCATCATAAAAAACGGACCCCACCAGGTTTCTTTATGTTTTGCAATAAGATCTAATGTTGTTTTTTCTACTTTGGTAAAAAATGCTTTTTCCTTTGCTTCAAAAACTTTCCATTGTTCAGTGCCGTAAAGAGAGTCTAAAGCTTTTTTATTTCCTTCTTTTCTGGCTTTGCCTACTTTATTGCTCAATTCATCTATTCCAACATGATAAGCAGCATAATCTTTATCTAACTCTGCTTTAAAAGCGGTTTCTTTTACATAATAATCATGTGATTTTGAACCTGTAACTGCTATGTCTTTAAATTTAATATACTGTCCTTCATCATTTGAAACACTGCCCGAAGCAGTAATTTTTATTTTAGAATTTTCTGCCATTACAGAAATGTTTCCTTTGTTTTTACCAAAGATAATATAGAAAAAACGCGGTTCTTTTAATTTTCCTGTAAAGGTAAATTTACCATCTTTCAGCGTAGTTTCTGCAACCGGCAGTTCTGATGAATGTGTACCACCTGGAATTAATTTTACAGTTGTTCCTTCTTCAAGACCTGTAACGTTTCCTTCAATTGTATAAGATGCTGCTGCCGGAGCAGCTGTTTTTTTCTTTTGTGCCTGAGTGTTTGAAACCATAAACAAACAGATGCACAAAGCTGTTATTTTATATTTAATTGTATTCATTTTTGATCGATGTTTTATAGAAAAGCTTCCCTTTCGTGATTCCTAATCAGGAAGCTTTTGAATTGTTATTTATCTACATTTTGTGTTAATGTTCCGTTTCCTGGATTTTGTGTTGCTCCTTGTGGAAATGGCATTGTCCATAAATGAGAATCTGATTTTAAAGTATAGGTATTTCCGTTTGCTGTTTTAGTATAACTTACTTTATAAACACCTTCGGCATTTAAACGGCGTGCATCTGCAAAAGGAATCAGCGTATTAATCAGTTCATTGTTTTTTGTTCTAAAAATAGCATTCAGAGCTGTTGTTTTATCTGAAGTTGAAATATCCTGATAAGAGGCAGGAAAAATACGGGTTTTACGTACTGTATTTAAAACTCCCAGCGCTTCACTGATCTGCCCTGCACGTGCAAGACATTCTGCTTTAATTAAATACACTTCTACAGTTGTAATACCGCCAAAATTAAAAGCTCCAGACAGTGTTCTTCTATAATACGTTTCTGCTCCAACGGTGTAAATTTTCCAACGAGAAATAAAACGTGCATCTCCAGCTTCAAAACGTTGCGCGCGTTCTACCGGAATACTATTTTCTGTTGTTAAACTAGAATACGTTCCATGACGATAGGTATAGTTTTCTACATAATTATATCCCATTGGAGATACTGTTGTAGTATACGAATTAGGAATATCTATAATTGCTTTGTTTGTATTGTAATATCCAATCCAGTCGTACAATTTATTATTTTCTGACAATGCTAAATCTGCATATTTCAGGGCTTCTGTATAATTATTCATCTGTAGATATACTCTTGCATAAAATGCGTAACCTGCCCCTAAATTTGGATGCAAAGCAGTTTGTGAAACTTTTGGCAGATATGGCAAAGCTTCTTTAACATCATTCAGGATAAAATCATAGATCTCCTGAATCGTTACTTGTTTACTTGGCGCATTGATATTGGCACTTGTAATTAAAGGAACTGATAATTTTGTTGAAGCTGTAGATGCAGTATAAGTATCTGCATAAAAATTAGCGAGATTAAAGTAATTCATAGCACGCAATACTTTTGCTTCTGCCCAGACTATTCTTTTTTCGGCATCAGTTCCGGTAGTTGTTGATAAGGCATTTTCGATAATTAAATTAAAAGTCGCAATTCCGGCATAACCTGCATAATAAGCGGTTTCGTCTGATACTTTAAACGAAATACGATCTGCATTTTCGTCCCACATATAATTGGCATTATACAATCTATTGCTTGCTAAAGAGGCAACTGTAACATATTGATCATTTAATAATTGTGACGCTCCGGTAATATCAATTCTGTGATTGGTGTATTCGTCACGTAAAAAAGCTTCATAATCTGCTAATGTTGTGGGTGTTTTAAAACCCTTTGGCACATCATCCAGATAATTATCACAAGAGACTAAAGTCAATCCTAAAGCTATTAAGCATGCTGTCTTTTTATATATATTTTTCATCGTCTAGTCTTTAATAAATTAGAAATTAACATTTACACCCAAAACAAAACTTGGAGATATGAAACCGCCCAGCATATATTTAGCGTCTCTGCTTTTGGCAAAAGTGTATACATTTTCTGCATTTAAATTAAAACGCACTCCGTCTAGTTTTGCTCTTTTAATAAGGTCTTTTGGCATTTGATACGCCAATGAAACGTTGCTTAATCTCACATTTGATGCATCCAGAATATTAATGTTTGAATATGAATAAATAGTGTAAGAATCTGAATTAAATTCCGGATCATATTCATAAACTGCTCTTGGAACATTTGTAAATGCTTCGTCGCCTGGCTGCATCCAACGATTTGCGATATTGTTGTTTACTACTGAAATATCGGTTACGTAACCTCCTGCAGCTCCGTTATAACTATTTTTCAACATTGGCAGAAAAGTATTTCTAACTTTATGTCCTAACTCATAAACAAAAAGTGCCGAAAGTGAGAAGTTTTTATAATTAGCAGAAGTATGGAAAGAACCGCTGTGAATAGGAACTGTTGATCCATAATCCTGAATAGCATCCAGCTGGCCCGGATTGTATTTTACTGCTGTTCCAGATGCATCATAAACCTGAGGTATTCCTGTACTGCTTAAGCCTGCCCATTTATAACCATAAATTGTGTTGTAGCTGTTTCCTACTCTTGGGAAATCTTGAGGATAATCTAACTGCAGATAATAAACCGGAGCTTTTACATTGACGTAATCTACTTTGTTTTTGTTGTTAGCATATAAAACGGCTGCTTCCCATGAAAATGAAGGTGTTTTTACAATAGTACCACTTAAGCTGACTTCGATACCTTTGTTTGTCATTTCTCCATTGTTAAGCGTATAAGTAGAATATCCAAATCCTTCGGTTGGAATTCCCTGGCTTCTTGCTAATAGATCTTCTCCTTTTTTGTTGTACAAATCTAAGGTTCCGCTTATCCTTCTTTTAAACAATGAAAAATCTAAACCAATGTTTTTTGTTGTCGTTTTTTCCCAAGATAATTCTGGGTTTGGTCGTTTATTAACAGTTCCCTGATTTCCTCCAACATTTGAATTTGAATTGTAATAGGCTGTAAGATATGGCGCTGAATCTTTGGCAATATTTCCTCCAATACCATACGATCCGCGAACTTTTAGGGCATCTACCCATGAAACTGCAAAAAATGATTCTTTATCGATATTCCACGCTGCTCCTGCTGACCAGATGGGTTTATTTTGGTATTTGCTGTCTGTTCCCCAAAGATTAGAACGATCCCAGCGTACACTTCCAGAAACATTATATTTTTTATCAAAAGTATAACCTCCTGTTCCATAAACTGAAACATAACGATTTTGTAATTCTTTTTCCAAAGAAAACTCATCTTGCACCATGTAACCGCCAAAAACAGTTCCATAAACTTTTAGTAAATCAACTTGGTTAATAGGTGCAAAACCTAAAGTCTGGCTGTCATATCCGTATCGTGTATTGTTGCTGAACTCTTGTTTTGAATGACGAATTTCCATACCGGCAATAGCAGAAAAATCGTGTTTATCAGCAAAAATCTGATTGAAATTTAACTGCTGACGGAAATTATAAGCATTAGAAAACTGGTTGGTTTCTTTTATAATATCTCCGTAAGGCAAATTATAAACGGCTTTGTTATTGGCAATCGTTACCAATTGGTTAACTCTGTTTCTAACATAATAAGAATCTTTTTCATACAACTGGCTTGCACGATCTGAACTGTATTCGTATTGAAACATTACATTGTAAGTAAACGCTTTGCTGAATTTTACATTAAACTTGGCAAAAGTTCTGTTTAAGAAATTTTTAGTCTCATTTAAATTTCTTCCAAACTCGTCCATTGGTGTAATATCCATATTGTACAAGCCATAATTCTGCATCGATTGCAGCGTATAATTATTATAACGAGAAGCTGCTGTAGAAACAAAATTAGTTCCGTCGTTGTTTACTAACTGATTATACGGCTGATATTTAAAATACGAATTTGATAAATCAGGATTTAGTGCTAAAAAGCTTTGTGTATCGCCTTTTCCGTAATTAATATAAGTTCCTAAGTCTAAAGACAGCCAGTTATTAATTTCTGTTGAATTTTTTAAATTAATTCCCACTGACTGATTTTCAGAGTATCTGTTTTCAAGTTCATTATTTTTATAGGTAAGCGAAGCGTTAAATGTATTGTTATCTGTTGCTTTACCTAAACTAACATTATGCTGCATAAAATACTGATCGCGTTTTGCATATCTGGCAATATCATCGAAGTATTTATATCCCTGAGAACCCAGCTTGTTTAAACGATTGTTCATTTCTGTTTGAGAAATGTTTCCTGCATAACCGTTTAAAATAGTCTGCATTCCTAAACTGGTAAAAACTGCGTTATTTAATAATGATTGTGAATATGTCGCTGCATTTGCTCCTTTTAAATTAGGATTTCCATCTGCCCATCCTCTTTCTAAACCAATAATATCAGCAGAATCAGTAAGGTTTCCGGTGTAATTTCTATAAGGTGTAATGGTTAAATTACTAGAGAACGAAATGTTTGTTTTTCCTGCTTTTGCTTTCTTAGTTGTAATAACGACAACCCCATTTGCGGCACGTGAACCGTAAATAGACGAAGCTGCTGCATCCTTTAAAACCGTAATGGTTTCAATATCTTCTAAGTTCAGACTTGGAACATTTTCTTCTATTGTAGAAAACGGAGTCAATTTTGTATTTTCTATCGGAAATCCGTCAACAACATACAAAGGAGATGTTACGCCAAGCATAGATGTTGTACCACGAATTTTTCCATCCTGATAACCCACAATACGACCTTCTAAAATTTTATCTAAACTGCTTAAACGCTGTTCCTGAAAATCTTTTGCTTTTAAATTTGAAAAAGATCCGGTTGCCTGCTCAGCCGAAATATTTTGGTAACCTGTTGTTAAAACAATTTCACCCAGTTGAAGTGTTTCTTCTTTAAGCACAACATTGATTACACTTCTGCCTTCAACTTTTATTTCTTGTCTTACGAATCCTAAATAAGAATATGCTAAAGTCGTTTCACTGCTTACTGCAATAATCTGATATTCTCCGTTAAAGTCTGTATTTACACCTCGTCCAGAACCATTATCAGAAATTGCAGCACCTGCTAAAGGCATTCCTTTTTCATCGGTAACACGTCCTTTTACGATAAAATCAGCCTCCTCATTTTGTGACGTTACAGGTTTTTCTGCCGGAGCTTTTTTTGCCATTAATACAATATGGTTTCCCGAAACTTTATAATCTGTTCCGGTATTGCCAAAAATGGTATTTAAAATCGTCTCGATCGAAACATTACTTTCATTTACATAAATAGTTCTGTTTAAATCAACTGATTTTACATTATAAACAAATCTGTAATTGGTTGTGTATTCTAATTTTTCGATGGCTTTTGCAACCGTCATATTATTAGCACTGAAAGACATTTTTGCTTTTTGCGAGTAGGTTACACCCGCCTGCATAACCGTGAGAGTGGTTAATAGAAATAATGTGGTCAATTTCATCTTCAAATCGAATTTCAAAAAAGGTTTGTCGAACCTAATTCTGTTCAATAGTTTTTTCATACTTTTAAAATGTTTTTTAATGTTGGTTGGTTAATTAACTGATCGCATTTATTCTACCGGGAAATGTTGGCGCATTTTCCGGTTTTTTTTTATTTAATGCCGATCCTTCTTCTTTGGATTTTTGTTACATAGGCGTTTTTTAATTGTTAATTATGAATTGTTAATTGATAATTTACTTTATTGTAATCTTGTCTCTGTCAATGATATAATCAATAGCATAACTGTCACTAAAATATTTGAGCACCACTTCAATGGGTTCATTATCAAAACGGGCGTTAAAAATTTCTTTTCCAAGTACTTTGTTTTTATTGATAAAAGTAACATTGTAACGTCGTTCCAGTTTTTTAATAATAGCATCAAACGAAGCATTTTTGAATACTAAACTTCCTTTTATCCAAGCTGTATAATATTCTGTATTAACCTGTTCTGTTGTAATTTCTGACTGTCCTCTTTCGTTTGAGCCTTTTTCTCCAGGTTTTAAATACACTTGATTTTCTTTGGTTTTCTGATCTTTGTACAAAGACACTTTTCCTTCAACCAAAACAACATCAGTTCTTGGATTTTCACTATACGTATCTACATTAAATTTAGTTCCCAAGACCTCAACATTTACATTCTGTGTGTTTACATCAAACGGATGTTCTTTGTCTTTTTCAACTTCAAAAAAAGCTTCTCCAAGAAGATAAACTTGTCGGTTTTGATTTTTAACAAACTGAACCGGATATCGCAGCGATGTTCCTGCATTTAAATGCACAAGTGTTCCATCTGACAATTGTACTTCAAACTTTTTTCCGTACGGAATTTTGATTGTATTGTAAACTAATGCACCTTTGGCATAAGCTTTCGTATAAACCAATCTGTCTTTTTCCTGTTTTCCAATTACATTTCCGTCTTTATCAGTTATTGTTCTGGCTTCATTTGGGTCAAGATTCTGCGATTCGTCACCCAGCTGCAGTACAATTTCATCTTCTCTCGGTATTATTACATTTTGTTTTGACTGTATTGCAGTAGTTGAATTTTTGTAAAAATAAAATCCGCCCAAAGCCACGATCAAAATCGCTGCATATTTGTAATACGATGAAAATCTTCTTTTATAAAAAACGTTATTTTCTTTTCTGATTCTTTCTGAAAGTTGTTTTCTGACTTCGGTAGAATCAAAATTGTTCACAGCGGTATCTATTGCGTAATTGGTTTTTACAAAATCCTTAAACACAAGCTGATTTTCATCCTCTTTTAACCATTCGGTCAAGGCTTCGATTTCCTCCTGACTCGCCTGATTTGTGATAAATTTAACAATTAGTCTCTCTGACTTTTTTACTGTCATTTTAGTTATTTTTAATATTATTACGAAGCCAAAAAACAAAACCCTAACAATTTGATAAAGTTTTTTTCATTTTGATGAATTTTTTATTTTTCACAAGTTTTTTCTTTCAACAAATTCTACTAATTTGATAGATATAAAAGAGTAAATGTTTTTATCTTTGCATTTTTTCAGGTTTTTATTTGTAATAATTTTCAAATAGAAAATGAAAAAAACAGCCAATTTGCCCCAAATACAGCCTCAGTTTAAGCCTTAAAAATTATAATTTATATATTTGTTTCTATGATAAATGCCGACTACAACAATAACGCTGTATTAATTGAGTCTCTTAAAAACGGAGATGAAATGGCATATACTTATTTAATCGATACGTATCATCATAAACTTTGTGTTTATGCTAACAGTCTGGTAAAGAATGTTTACAGTGCAGAAGATATTGTACAGAATGTTTTTATTAAGGTTTGGGAACAGCGCACGAGATTAAAACCGGAGCATTCGTTAAAAAGTTTTCTTTATAAAATGACTTATAACGAGTTTATCGATTTGTATCGAAAAAACCAGTCTTTGTTTTCATTAGAAAAATCGTATTATGACGCTTTGAACGGAATTGTTCAGGAAGAAGATTCAGAAGCTTTTCAGAGGGTTTTAAATGCGGTAAATAAAGAAATTCAGAATCTGCCTCCAAAATGCAAAGAGGTATTTATTTTGAGTAAAAAAGAAGGTTTGACTAATATCGAAATCGCCGAGCATCTAGATGTTTCTATAAAAACCGTTGAGGCTCAAATTACTAAAGCTTTTTCTATTCTAAGAACTTCCTTAGAAGAAAAGGTAAAAAGTGTTTTGTTTCTTTTATTTTCGGCTAAAAAAAAATTCAGACTAAGTAAATTAATCTGAATTTTCCTTTTATTGTTTTAAAGCATAAATAAATCCTGTTCCCTTTCCCCCGTTTTCGAGTTCATATTCTGTTAGAATTCGCGTATAACCGTCGCCTTCAAATTCGTCGAGATAATCCCAGTTTGCTGTGAGATCTTCAGAGAAAAGTACATAACAATTGATGGTTTCTGCTTCTTCTATATTTACAGGGATAAAACCATGATATCCTAAAGATGATCCCCAGCCTCCTTCCTGCAGTTTCCCTTTTATAATTGCTTTCTGCCATTCTCCTTTAATAGAATCCATAACCGAATGATTGGATTCGCCCGGTGCCAGCGAACCATAAATAATTAAAGCCGGCATTGATTGTAAATCTTTCATTTATGACACGTATTCTATTTTTTGTTCAAAAAATTCCAAAACCGGCATTTTCATATCGTGGTAAAAAAGCACTTTCCAGTTTTCGTCTTTTGCCTGCAGTTCCCATTTTTTTCGGGATTCCATAGCGCGTTTTCCATCAAAGTCGGTTTTGTAAGCAACGTGCATTGACCAGTATATTTTTTGAGGCAGATCGTCTGCGCCGTAAAAAACAATTTCATCATTGGCTTTGATCCAGAAAACCTGATGATATTTGGTATGTCCGGCCGAAACTTCGTAGAAAATTTCATTAGTAATCTGTCCGCTGTCATCATGCATTAATTCAACATTAGGCAGTTTTTTGAGCTCATTTAAAATCTCAAAAACATAAGACGGATTATTGATTTGTTCTAAAGCAAAATCTATTTCTCGCTCCTGAATGTAAATCTTAGCATTTGGAAAATTACAAACAAAGTTTCCATTCTCAAAATAACCAATTCCTTCGATATGATCTTTGTGCAGATGCGAAACCAAAACCTTTGTTATTTGCTCCGGAGCAATATTATTCTTTTTCAGCATTTCATGAATAAACGGGATTCCGTCATTCATAAATCCTAGACCAAAATCTAATAATATGACATCGTTATCTGTAATAACCACAAAAGGCTGAATTGCCATTTTAAGGCCTGTTTCGGTTGTTTCTTTTGTAATCAGCTTAAACTCTTTTTTAGAATCAGCTATATAATTTCCTTCTTGTAAAGCTATAATTTTCATTTTGTTTTGCTTTAATTTTGCGACACTACAAAGTTCTTAAGATTTTCTATATTTGTAAAACCTTATTTTTCGATAAAATCAATCGATAAAACCGATTTAGAAATGGAACTTCGACAGCTTAAATATTTTCTAAAAGCAAAAGAATTACTGAATTTTACCGAAGCTGCAACTGCACTTCACATCAGTCAAAGCACTTTATCACAACAAATTAAACAATTGGAAGATGAATTGCAGGTACCGCTTTTTAATAGAATTGGAAAACGAATTACACTTACGGAAGCTGGAGATTTATTTTCGGTTTACGCGCAACAGTCTGTTAACAAAGCAACGGACGGTTTTGAACTTTTAAAAGATTTGAATAATCTTGAAACCGGAAAAGTGGCGATTGGCGTGACATACGCACTTCGTCATGTGGTTACAAAAGCGCTGATTTTATTTAGTTCTGAATATCCTAAAATTCAATTCGAAATCGTCTTTGGAACTTCGCAGGAACTGATACAGAAACTAAATCTTTTTGAACTTGATGTGATTCTGACTTTTGAAGAAATTGCTTCTGAGGCACATTTTAAATACAGGGAATTATTTACGTCTCCAATGGCTTTGGTTACCTCAACCGAAACATCATTTACCAATAAAAAAAGTATTTCTTTGAGTGAAGTCAGTTCCTTGCCGCTCGCACTTCCTTCAAGTGGTTTCAGTACTACACAGTTTATAAATAAAGCTTTTAAAAAAGACAATCTCAATCCGAAAGTTACGATTGAAATTAATGATATTCCCACTTTGCTGGAATTAATCAAAACGGGAAAATGGCATACCATTTTAACTAAAACAACAATCGAAAACGAAAAAGATTTGCATGCTATTCCCATAAAGGGAGAAAACATGACCAGAACTGCAATGCTGATTTCTTTGAAAGAAGTGTATGAGAAAAAAGCAGTGATTGCGTTTTTGAAAACATTGATGGAGAATTTGAAATAAGTTTTTACGTCATTATTTAAAACTTATCATGCTTTAGTAAAAAAAGCCCTTTCAATACGAAAAGGGCTTAACTGCGTGTTGTATTTAGAGTTTAGAGATTCATTTTTTTAGCATCTTCAACAAATTGTTTCAAGCCAATATCTGTTAATGGATGTTTTAGTAATCCTTTAATTGCCGAAAGCGGTCCGGTCATAACATCTGATCCTACTTTGGCACAATTTACAATATGCATAGTATGTCTTACCGAAGCTGAAAGTATCTGGGTTTGGTAATTGTAATTATCATAGATTTCTCTGATTTCTTCAATAAGATGCATTCCATCTGTTGAGACATCATCTAAACGGCCTAAAAATGGAGAAACATAAGTGGCTCCGGCTTTTGCTGCCAATAATGCCTGACCAGCAGAAAATACTAGAGTTACATTGGTTTTAATTCCTTTAGAAGAAAAATATTTACAGGCTTTTACACCGTCGCCAATCATAGGCAGTTTTACCACAATCTGCGGATGTAAAGCTGCAAGCTCTTCACCTTCTCTTACCATTCCTTCAAAATCAGTCGAAATTACTTCAGCCGAAACATCGCCGTCAACGATATTACAAATGTCAAGATAATGTTTTAAAATGTTTTCTTTTCCTGTAATTCCTTCTTTGGCCATTAAAGACGGATTGGTGGTTACGCCGTCTAAAACGCCTAAAGCCTGTGCTTCTTCAATATCCTGAAGATTGGCTGTATCAATAAAAAATTTCATGTTTTTTAGTTTAAGTTAAAAGTTTTTTTGCGTAAAAAAACTTTGTCAAATTTTAAACTTTGACAAAGTTCTCAGCATGCTGCAGTGAGTGAAAAATGTGCATTTCGATCGATTCTAATCTTCAAAAAACCCTTAATAAAAAAATAACTCACTTATTATTTTATTAAACTGACTTTGTTTCTTTTGTTTGATTTTCAAAAAATAGTAACTAAACCTTCAACCTATTTTTTTAAATCTCACTTTCAAAACAAATCATAATCTTAATACACATTCTCTCAATTTTATCTCACTATATTTTTGATATAAAATCTAAACCAATTAAATATATTGGTTAATTATGTTTTCAAACAATTCTTGTTTACCGCTTTGAAGATTTAATTCACCGTTTTCGTGAGCGATAGTATAAAGATCTTTAAGGTTTAATTTTCCATCAGCAAAATCTTTCCCTTTTCCAGAATCAAATGAGCTGTATCTTTCTTTTCTTAATTTTTCGTAAGGAGAAGAAGTAATGATTTTGTCTGCAGTAAGTAAAGCTCTTGCAAAAGTATCAGCACCCCCAATGTGCGCTAAGAAAACATCTTCTAAGTCTGTAGAATTTCTTCTAATTTTAGCATCAAAGTTAACTCCTCCGCCTTGTAATCCTCCGGCTTTTAAGAAAACCAACATCGCTTCAGTCGTTTCCTGAATGTTATTAGGGAACTGGTCAGTATCCCATCCGTTTTGGTAATCTCCTCTGTTTGCATCGATGCTTCCTAACATTCCCGCTTTTGCTGCAACCTCTAATTCGTGTTGGAAAGTATGCTGCGCCAAAGTAGCGTGGTTTACTTCGATATTGATTTTGAAATCTTTGTCTAAACCATAATTTTTTAAGAATCCAATTGCTGTAGCCGAGTCAAAATCGTATTGGTGTTTAGATGGCTCCATTGGTTTTGGCTCGATAAAGAAAGTTCCTTTAAAACCTTGAGCTCTTGCGTAGTCTCTAGACATTGCAAGGAATTGTGCCATGTGGTCTAATTCTCTTCCCATATCTGTGTTTAGTAAAGACATATAACCTTCTCTACCACCCCAGAATACATAATTTTCTCCGCCTAAAGCAATTGTTGCGTCAAGCGCTAATTTTACTTGCCCTCCAGCTCTTGCTACTACATTAAAATCTGGATTTGTAGCTGCTCCGTTCATGAATCTTGGGTTTGAGAAACAGTTTGAAGTTCCCCAAAGTAATTTAATTCCAGATTCTGCTTTTTTCTGTTTTAAGTAATCTGTAATAAAAGCCAAACGTTTTTCTGATTCTGCGAAAGTTGCTCCTTCAGCAATTAAATCATAATCGTGGAAACAGAAATAATCGAATCCCATTTTACTGATGAATTCAAAAGCGGCATCTGCTTTATCTTTTGCAGCCTGATACGGATCTGACGAAGCATCCCAAGCAAATTGCTGTGTTCCTGGTCCGAATGGATCGCTTCCTTGTCCGCAGAATGTATGCCAATACGCGATAGCAAATTTAAAGTGCTCACGCATTGTTTTTCCAGCTACAACTTGTTCTGGATTGTAATATTTAAATGCCAGCGGATTATCAGATTCTTTTCCTTCAAATTTAATTTGGCCGATACCTTTGTAGTATTCTTTATCTCCTAAAACTATCATTTGATTTTTTTATTTATTTGTTAATATTAATTCTAATTCTTGTTTCCATTTTTTATAAGCCGTTTCGTAAGGTTCTTTGTTGTGAAGCGGTAAAAACGTCATTACATGGTCATTGTCACTCACATTAGCACCAAACTTGCCGTAATCACCATCTTTTAAGCCAACTGCTCTCGCAGCGCCAACAGCTCCTGTTGTATTGTAAATTTCGATTTCGTGACCAATTAAAGTCGCCACGGTATTTGAGAAAATCTCCGAACGGAAAAGGTTATCATTTCCTGCTCTAATTACATTAATCGTCGCATTGTCTTCTTTTAAACATTCCATTCCATATACAAACGAAAAAGCAATTCCTTCAAGAGAAGCTCTAAACAAATGCGCGCTGTTGTGAATATTTAAGTTGAGGTTTAAAAAGTGAGTTCCAATAGTTTTATTGTTGAACATACGTTCTGCGCCATTCCCAAACGGAATCACCACAACACCTTCTGATCCAACCTCAACATTTGAAGCTTTTTCATTCATAACCTCATAACTTTCATTCCCCATATTATTACGAAGCCATCTGTACTGAATTCCTGCTCCGTTAATATTTAAAAGTTTCCCCACTCTTGGCGTTTCTAATTCGTAGTTTACGTGAACGAAATTGTTCACCCTTGTGCTTTTTCCAGATGAAATTTCGCTTACTGCATAAAACACGCCCGAAGTTCCGCCAGTCGCAGCCACTTCTCCCGGATTTAAAACATTTAATGATAATGCATTGTTTGGCTGATCTCCCGCTCTGTACACAATCGGAATTCCAGCTGGAAGACCTGATTCTGCCGAAGCTTTTTCAGTAACAACTCCCTGATTCGTAAAATTTTCTACGATTTTTGGCGTCAATGATTTGTCGATTCCGTAGTATTCCAAAAGCCAGTCGGCTACTTTATTTTCTTTATAATCCCAAAGCATTCCTTCAGACAAACCGTTTTTGGTTGTCGTTACTTGACCTGTCAGTTTCAAAGCGATGTAATCTCCCGGAAGCATGTATTTAGCTATTTTATTGTAAACTTCAGGTTCGTTTTCTTTAACCCATTTTAGTTTTGAAGCCGTAAAATTTCCTGGTGAATTCAATAAATGCGACATGCATTTTTCTTCTCCAATTTCGGCAAAAGCTTTGTTTCCAATTTCAACCGCACGACTGTCGCACCAGATAATTGAATTTCGAAGTGCATTTCCTTCCTTATCCACAATCACCAATCCATGCATTTGGTACGAAATACCAATTCCCTGAATTTTAGATGCATCGATATTAGCTTCTTTAATAGCTCTTTTAGTTGCCGTACAAATGTGCTGCCACCAGATTTCAGGATCCTGTTCTGCCCAGTCCGGGTGAATCGAAAGGATTTCCATTTCGTTCTGCGGTTCATTCAAAACGATTATTTTTTTACCCGTTTCTGCTTCTACCAAGGCTGCCTTGACAGAAGAACTTCCAATATCATATCCGATATAATACATACTTACAATGATTCTCTTATTATTAAATTTGTCGGCACATAACACTGCGTTTCTTCGTCATGCGTAATAAATGCCGCTGCTTTGGTTCCTAATTCTTTAAAATCAGTTGAGACAACCGAAATTCCTTTGTATATAAATTTTTTCATTGGGGTTTCGTTGTACGACAAAAACCCAACGTCTTTTCCTGGTTCAAAATCTTTCTCTTTGCACTGCTCTAAAAAGTGCCCCAAAATCCTGTCGCTTACGCTTATATAAGCAATTCCTTTCTCGATATTGAACTTTTTAGGATCTGTAACCACTTCATACTCAAAACTGAAATCAGCACAGAATTTCTTAAAAAACTCAACTGTTTCTTTTGGATGATTTGTAAAATCCGGATACACAAATTGTATCTTTTTATACTTTTTAAACAAATCAGCTGCTTCTGTCAATGAGTTATAAAATGCCTTTCCAAAATCCTGAAAAACATAATTATTTGCTTTCTCTGCCTGAATATTCCAGTCTATCAAAAGCAGTTTATCTTTTGAAATTGCCGACAACGCCGGAGCAATTTCTTTGTGATCAAAATTCATGACCACGTATTTGTAATACTTTCCGATTCCGTTATTGATGATCGTTTTAAAAACATCAATATTATAATGATGAAACTGCACATCGGTAATCACGTTATCCGGCAGGTTATTGACAAATGAATGGTACAAAACTTCTTTATATGCCTTAAAAGTGTCTAAAACCAAAAGCACTTTTCTTGTTTCACCCGCCACATAATATCCTTTATTGGGTACAGATTCAATCGTATTCTGCTCTTTTAAAATCGTATAGGCTTTAAAAACTGTATCTCTCGAAAGCTGATAGGTCTTGCAGATTACATTTACTGACGGAAGCAAATCTCCCTTTTGTAAAATGTTCTCGGCAATAGCATTTGTAATTCCATCAACCAATTGCTGGTACTTCGGAATATCACTATCGTGATTAATTATAAATTCAAATTTTTCTTCTTCTTTTAGCATACCGTTCTGTTCCGTTCTGTTATGCTAAAGTAGCTAAAAAACTTTTATAAAAAATCATTTTATGTATTAATTATGTTAAGTTTTTTAAATTCTATATTTCAATAATTTGGGCGTGCCCCCTCCGGGTCGGGCTATACGTTTCAAGTCCTCGCACTTCCTTCGTCAGGCTGTGGGCTTTCCACTTCTATCCCTCACGCAAAACAGCTTCAAAAGACATTTTCATAATAAGTTTGTCATTGCGACGAACGAACAGCCTCACTGCAATTTGATTCAGCAAATGTGATTGCTTCGTTCCTCGCAATGACAAAAAAAGCAAAATCAAATCAACACAACCGATTGTAATTTTTGCTAAATTTTTTTACACAAAAAACTAATCAATTAATCTTCTTATTCCATACGGATCAATTGTTACAATCGAACCATCTTCTAAATAATCAATTTTAGTCACTTTCATGCTTCTTAAATGTGTTACGCCTTTTGACAAACTTGAATCATGATAAAATAAATACCACTCATTTTCAACCTCACAAATAGAATGATGAGAAGTCCAGCCCACAACAGGATTTAAAATTCTTCCCTGATAGGTAAACGGCCCATACGGATTATCGCCAATAGCGTAACAAATAAAATGGGTGTCTCCTGTTGAATATGAGAAATAATATTTTCCGTTGTATTTATGTACCCATGAAGCTTCAAAAAAACGACGGTTATTATCTCCGGCTAACAGGATTTCTCCTTTTTCATCCAAAATTTTAATCTCTTTTGGTTCTTCTGCAAGTTCAAGCATATCATCGCGAAGCAAAGCTACAATTGGTCCTAAAGCGGGTTCATTTTCAGAAGGTTCTTCGTTATTCTGGTCGTATACATTATTTCTGTATTTCTGCAATTGTCCGCCCCAGATACCGCCAAAATAAATATAATGTTTTCCGTCTTCGTCTTCAAAAACTGCAGGATCAATACTGTAACTTCCTTTTATTGCATCTGGCTGAGGTACAAAAGGCCCTGAAGGAGAATCGCTGATCGCTGCTCCAATCTGGAAAATTCCATTGGCACGTTTGGCAGGAAAATACAAATAGTACTTTCCGTTTTTATGTGCTGCATCTGGCGCCCACATTTGTTTTTCGGCCCAGGCAACATCATCTACGTGAAGCGCAACACCATTATCTACGGCTTTTGCTGTAATACTGTCCATTGAAAAAACGTGATAATCTTCCATTCCAAAATGATCTCCATTATCATTAAACGGAATTCCGGCATCTATATCATGCGATGGATAAATATAAATTTTACCATTAAACACATGCGCCGACGGGTCGGCTGTGTAAATATGAGAAACTAAAGGCTTTGAAATCGCCAGTTCATTAATTTCATCGAAATTAATTTGTTCAATGCTGTCTTCAGGCATAGTGATATCTTTGTTTTAAATAATTAAGTTCTTCTTTGTTTTAAATCGGTTTCGATCTGCACTTCCATTTCTTTATTGATTTTATAGAAAAACAATAATCCGGCTCCTATTAAAAATGGAATTGCAGGAAAAATGCTGACCAATAATTTGATTCCGTTAATCGCAGTTTCTGTTTGTACCGCAGAGTTTGGCATGTAATGAAAAAATCCTAAAAACAATGTTGTCAAGGCACCGCCAATACTTAATCCGGCTTTTAAGCCTACCATCATGGCAGAGAAAATAATTGCGGTTGCACGGCGATTGTTCAGCCATTCAGAATAATCAGCAACATCGGCAATCATTGCCCAAAGAATTGGGATTGTAATTCCGTAGAAAAATCCGTGCAGAATTTGGGAGAAAAACATTAAGCTGACTGATGTTGATGGAAAGAAATAAAAAGCGATAATAAAAAGCGTTGAAATGAATAAGAACAATCCAAATATATTTCGCTTTCCGTATTTATCTGCCAGGTTTTTAGACAAAGTGATTCCTACGATCATAAAAATAATGCCTCCTGCATTGAATAATCCAAATCCAGCAGAAACGGGATCATTACCAAAATGATTCAACCCAATAGCCGATAAAGTATCTAAAATAGGCTGGATAAAAAGTGCTAACTGATCTTTATCTACATAATTTTCAAAATAATATACATACGAACCGC
Source organism: Flavobacterium sp. KACC 22758 (assembly GCF_028736135.1). Classification (NCBI taxonomy): domain Bacteria; kingdom Pseudomonadati; phylum Bacteroidota; class Flavobacteriia; order Flavobacteriales; family Flavobacteriaceae; genus Flavobacterium; species Flavobacterium sp. KACC 22758. The sequence continues at coordinate 1,180,837 of NZ_CP117878.1, read as the reverse complement.
CTTTCATTGCCAGTGTAATAAAAACCAAAGTTGTAAGCGAAAGCATGATTACCCAGGGTCTGTTTTTTACCAAATCGCCTAAATCTTCTTTTACACTTGATTTTTGCTCTGGTTTGGGAATGATTCTTTCTTTAGTCGTTAAAAATGTGATTAAAAGCATGATGGTTCCAATGATGGCTAAAACCGTCATTACTTTTTCGATACCAATTGCTTTGTCTCCGTTTCCGGCACTTTTTATAATTCCGAGCATAAAAACCTGAACAAAAAACTGGGCAAACATAACTGCCACAAAACGATATGATGACATACTGTTTCTTTCGGACATATCGCCTGTAATAACTCCGCTTAAAGCAGAATACGGCAGATTATTTCCTGCATAAAAAAGCAGCAGTAAAGTATAAGTTACAACAGCATAAATTACTTTTCCTTTATAAGAGAAATCAGGAGTTGAAAATGCCAGTAAAGCCACAACTCCAAGCGGAATTGCAGTTGCCAGAATCCACGGTCTGAATTTTCCCCATTTTGTACTTGTTCTATCAGCTAAAACGCCAATAATGGGATTAAAAACAAAAGCGGCAACTAAACCAACAATCAGCATTATGATAGAAGAATCTGTTGGCGATAATCCATAAATATCGGTGTAGAAATAAGCCAGATACGTCATCAAAGTCTGAAAAACCAAATTGGCTGCCAAGTCTCCTAAGCTGTATCCAATTTTTTCTTTGATGGATAATTTTTGTGAAATGTAATTCATTTTATGGTTTGTGGTTAGTTAGTCTATTGTTTTAAACTTAGTTTTTTATCATTTCGAGAAACGGGAAATCAGAGTTTCCAGTGTGGTTTCCCCTTCCTCAAAATGACAGGATTGTGTTGAATTAAATTTAAAACAATCGGTTGTGTAAAATTATATAAAAAAACATATTATGCAAATTCAATATGCTTTATTTGAATAATATCATAAAAAACAACCGTTTGTTTATAATACTCTAATTGAAAGCCTTTTAAACCCACTATTCTTCCGTTTTATTTAACTTTAAAATACTATCGTAAGCCGGTTTGTGTTTCAAATCTTTATCAAACGGAAGCGGATAATTGGTTCTTCCTTTTATAGGCCAGTCATTTAACCATGATTGTCCGTCGTAAACTCCCCAAAAAGTAACTCTGCTTATTTTATCTTTATGTTTTAAGAACAATTTAAAAATCGACGCATAACGTTCTGCCAATTTAGTCTGAACAGAATCCGGCAATGTTTTAGGATACGGATTCATTTTGGCACTCCCTTCAAAATTCTGATTTACATCGGCTCCTTTCAAATCCCACGGATTTGGTAAAACGGTAATGTCCAATTCTGTAAAAGCAACTTTTATTCCTAATGCCGAATATTCTAAAATACTCTTTTCAATTTCTTCTATCGATGGACTATGCAGTCTCCAATGTCCCTGAATCCCAACACCATCAATTTTTCCGCCTTCTGCTTTTATCTTTTTAATTAAAGCAATTGCTCCGGCTCTTTTTGCCGGTTCTTCAATATTATAATCGTTGTAATATAAGTCTACTTTTGGATCTGCTTTTGCTGCCAGTTTAAAAGCATCAACAAGATATTTTTCACCAAGCGTTTTCAAAAAAACAGACGGTCTTAAAGTTCCATCTTCGTTTAAAGCTTCATTTACAACATCCCACGAATTGATTCTGCCTTTGTATTTTGAAACAATTGTTGTAATATGATCTTTCATAAAGGCTTTCATTTCAGTGCTGTCTGCGATTTTTTCCATCCAGGGTGCTAACTGACTGTGCCAAATTAAAGTATGTCCGTGAATGAACATTTTATTTTTCTCTCCGTAAGCTACAAACTTGTCCGATAAACTAAAATCATATTTATCTTTTTGTGGATGCGTGTACATCGATTTCATGATGTTTTCTGCTGTAATTGCATTAAATTCTGTTCGAATTAATGAATCAACTTTTGCATCTTTTTCTTCAATTTGATCTGCGCTCAAAGCAGTTCCAATATAAAAATCGTTTTTATAAGAGTCTTTTAAGGTTAACGTTTCCTTGTTAGAAGAACAATTTACAAAAAATACGGTACTGATCGCGAGCAAATAAGGGTTAATAAATTTCATATATTTTGGTTAATAGTTAATACTTATTTTTTGTTCTCGAAATGATAAACAGGACGTTTTTTTTTCTCATCGCAGAACTATCAGGTTTTTAAAACCAGTCAGTTTAACACGAAAAAAAAATTACAAATTCAGTTTATAAGCAATTCCCATTTCTAAACCTCTTAATTCAGCAAGCCCTTTTAGTCTTCCTGTCAAAGAATAACCCGGATAGGTTTCTGTTGCTTCATCAACTCTGTGAAGGAAACCATGATCTGGACGCATTGGCAGGCTTATTTGGGTTTTGTTCATCAACAGCAATAATTTCTCAACGATAATTTCCATTTTAACATCACCGTTTAAATGCTCTGATTCTCTAAAAATAGTTTCGCTTTCGCGGATGGTATTTCGGAGATGTAAAAAGTGAATTCTATCTCCAAAATCGTCTATAATTTTCTCAAGATTGTTTTTTGGATCAGCACTTAGCGAACCTGTACAATAACATAAGCCATTGGCAGTTGAAGAAACGGCATTAAAAATAGCTTTTAAATCGGATTCTGTTGAAACTATTCTCGGAAGTCCTAAAACCGAAAACGGCGGATCATCGGGATGAATCGCTAATTTTTGTTGGTTTTTCTCCGCAATCGGAGTTACTTCTGATAAAAAATAAATCAGATTTTCTCTTAGTTTTTGATTGTCGATTTCGGCATAATTTTCTAAAAGAGACAAAATCTGTTCGGCCGTAAAATTGATTTTACTTCCCGGCAGTCCCAATAAAACATTTTTAAACAAAAGTGCTTTTTCATCTTCAGACAATTGATTCCCAAACTGCAAAGCTTTTTCTTTTTCAACATCTGAATAATCGTTTTCTGAATTGGGTCTTTTTAAAAGAAAAACATCAAAATAAGTAAATGCATCCTGATTGTACAGCAAAGCCCTGCTTCCATCTTCGTTGATAAAATTATGATTCGTTCGTACCCAATCCAAAATCGGCATAAAATTATAAGTAATGATTTTGATACCGCATTCTGCCAGATTTTGCAAACTGATTTTATAATTCTCGATGTATTGCAGGTAATTTCCAGAAGCTCGTTTAATTTCTTCATGAACAGGAAGACTTTCAACCACAGTCCATTCCAAGCCAGAATTACGAATAATTTCCTGTCTTTCTTTTATTGCTTCAACTGTCCAAACATCGCCAACCGGAATTTGATGCAATGCGGTTACAATTCCCGCTGCGCCGGCTTGCCGAATGTCAATTAGTTTGACATTGTCGTTTTGTCCGAACCATCTCATGGTTTGCTGCATTTTTATCATACTTAACTTTTGTAAAAATTAATTAAACACATAGAAACATAGATTTATATTAACTCTAAAAAAGACTTAAAAAAGAAACTAGTTCCTAACACATAGCCTATGTGCATTAATGTAAGTGAAACGCCTTTTTATACAAAGAAGAACTATGTTTCTATGTGTTTAAAATATTTAAAAATTAGAACCCAATACTGTTTCCACCATCAACTGGCAAAACAGTTCCTGTTGTATATTTTGATTCACTTAAAGCAAAATAATAAACCGCATCTGCAATGTCTGACGGTTCTCCTAAATAGCCCATTGGAGTTCTTCCCAATACTTTATTTTTTCTTTCAGGATCGTTATCTAAAGCTGTTGACGACATTTTTGTTTTAATAAATCCCGGAGCAATACAATTGGCGCGGATGCCAAACTGCGCCAGCTCGACCGCCATAGCACGCGTCATAGATTCTATTGCGCCTTTGCTTGACGAATAGGCAATTACTTTTGGGATTCCGTATTGCGATGCCATCGAACTGATATTGATAATGCTTCCACCTCCGTTTTCTTTCATGTTTTTTACCACTTCTCTGCTCACAGCAAAAACACTCAACAGATTGGTGTGAACTATAGTTAAGAAATCTTCATCGGTAACATCTGCAAACTCTTTTTTCATATTGATTCCGGCATTGTTTACCAAAATATCTATAGGACTGTTTTTGGTAATGCTTTCGATCATGGCAGGAATTCCTTTCAGATCATTTAAGTCGAAAATTACCGGAATAGCATTTTCGCCAATTTCTTTGCAGGCATCTTGCGTTTTGTCTTTTGTTCTTCCAATAATGTAGGTTGTGATTCCGTTGTCACATAATTTCTTTGCTGTTGCAAATCCTAAACCCGAATTTCCTCCGGTTACTATTGCCGTTTTTTTGCTCATAATTTTTAAAATATATTTTTGATATTTGGTACACGGATGACGCAGATTCGCTATCGCGAATCCGTTTCATCCGTGTTCTAATTTTAGCCATTTCCTGGTGCAAAAGGAAATTTTAATGATTTAAAATACTCTAAAGTTTGTGTTGGTTTTTCGACTCCAGCCGGAAGTTCTTTTCCCGAAAATTGCTGAAAATACAATAAGCAGGCATCACGCCACCATTTTGCTTCTTTATGCTGAATTTCTAATAACATTTTTACTTCGTTGAAACGTTCGTTGTCAACATACTTTTCTGCCTGATTCCAAACATTCTGCATTACTGCAACCTGATTTACACCTTCTTGGTATTTCAATGCCAAACCGTTCCAAAGTGTTTGTCCGTTTTTCAGTTTATAATCCCATGCAACATGATGAAACCATAAAAGATCTTTTTCAGGACAAGTTTCTAAATTATCAAAAAGATTTGCGACTTCTGCTGCGTATTGTGAAACGGCATTCGTACCCGATTTTGATCGATCAAAACCAATTCCATTTTTGTCTGCTTTATGATAATAGGTTGGATTCCATTCTGGTCTTGACAAATTAGAAACCCAAGGTCCCGGCCCGTAATGATGTCCTGTATCCATAATATGATGCAAACCAAGCGGAGTCATGTAATTGACAACGGCTTCACGCGATTCCATCATGATATTTTTTACAGGTTTAATAAAATTTTCATCGTTGGAAAAGGTGCATCTTAACCATTCATCAGCAATAGTTTCAGAATCTAAATACGGATCCCAGGCCAGCCTGCCGAAGCCATACCAATTTGCCTGTAAAAAAGGATGTCCTGTCCAGTTTAAATCGTTTCCTATATTGGCAACGCCGGCAATTCCGGTTAATTTGTTTTGATATAAAGTACCGTCAATAACTTTAGCAATGGTTGCCCCTTTGCCTTTTTGATATGTATCAGATTCTAAAACTTCCTGAAATAATTTAGGCAGAAAAACCAAATGTGTGCTAAAACCCAGATATTCCTGTGTAATTTGAAACTCCATCATTAAAGGCGTTTTCGGCATTGCTCCAAATAACGGATGAAAAGGTTCTCTAGGCTGAAAATCGATTGCTCCGTTTTTAACCTGAACAATTACATTTTCTTTAAATTTTCCATCATACGGCTGAAATTCAGCATAAGCTTGTTTAGCACGATCATTTGCATCATGTTCTGAATATACAAAGGCTCTCCACATAATAACTCCGCCAAAAGGCGCAACGGCATCAGCCAGCATATTCGCTCCGTCAACATGATCTCTTCCGTAGTTTTGCGGGCCGGGCTGACCTTCTGAATTGGCTTTCACCAAAAACCCACCAAAATCTGGAATTCGTTTGTAGATTTCTGCCGATTTATTTTTCCACCAATTAATTACTTCCGGATCTTTTGGATCAGCAGTTTTTAAGTTTCCTATTTCAATGGGTGCCGAAAATCTTGCCGTTAAATAAACTTTTATTCCGTAAGGTCTGAAAACATTAGCTAAGGCTTCAACTTTTTCTAAATATTGCGGAGTCAGGATTAAAGCGTTTGCATTTACATTGGTTAAAACCGTTCCATTAATTCCAATTGAGGCATTTGCTCTGGCGTAATCAATATATCTTTGATCGATAAAATCAGGTAATTTCTGCCAGTTCCATAAAGAGAAACCTGCGTAGCCGCGTTCTACAGTTCGGTCGAGATTATCCCAGTGATTTAAAATTCGAAGATTTGTTTTTGGTGAATCGGCAATATTTAAACTTTTGATTGATTTATTGGTCTGCAGCATCCTCAAAAAATTAAAGACTCCATACAAAACTGCAACATCATTTTTTCCTGAAATGATAAGCTGTTTTTTATTTTTAAAAGAGATGGATTTAATAATAAATCCTTCGTTGTTTATTTTTTCAAAATCTGTCTGCAGAGCTTTTTTCAAATCAGGATTTAAAGCTTTTTGAGAACCAATAATCAAATTGTTTTCTCCTTTAATTTCTGATTTAATTTGGGGTTTATTTCCCAGCATTCCAGCGATTCCTGTTTCTAATTCTTTTACGGAAATCTGAGAAGTTTCAGAATTTCCCAAAGAAACAATTCCCTGAATATTGTTTTTATATTCTGAATCAATTGCCAAATTGCTGATTCTATCATACTGAAACCAAAGTTTATAATCCTTTTGCGCTAAAGCCGAAAAGGAAATCGAAACAAACAGGAATACAAGTCTTATTGAAGTCATTTACTAATTAGTTTATTCTTAAATTTCATTTTTACTGTATCAGCATTTTGCATCTTAATAATACTATTTGATAAAATTTTAATTTAAAAAATACATTATCTTAAATAAAATAACAAATGCAATCGGTTGCGTAAAAATATAGGATTGTTATTTAAGAAAAAAATTTTAGCTCTCTTTTTTTCAAAAAAATAATTTCTATAACAAATAAAAGCAGGATAATTATAAAAACTATCCTGCTTTAACGGGGTTGGATTTAAAGTTAAATCCTGAAATACTCTATCGTTTGTAATATGCCACAATACTGGCTTTTGCCAAAGTCTGGTTCCAAAGATTAAATCCTACTACTGCCGGATTTGTATTTTCATCGGTTCCCAGTTTATCGGTTTTTAAGGCATAAACGGTAATGATGTATTGATGAAATCCGTGACCAACCGGCGGACATGGACCTCCAAACCCTTTAATTCCATAATCGGTTACACTTTGAACAGCGCCTTTTGGAACAAGGTTTTTAGTTCCTGCACCAGTAACCAATTCGTTTATGTTTGCCGGAATATCAACTACTACCCAATGCCAGAATCCGCTTCCTGTGGGCGCATCCGGGTCGTACATGGTTATGGCAAAACTTTTAGTTCCTTCTGGAGCGTTTTTCCATGATAACTGCGGTGATTGATTTTCACCTGAACATCCAAATCCATTGAATTCCTGAACTTTTGTAGTTTCTCCTCCTAAATCTTTACTGGTTAGGGTAAATGTTTTTTGGGCAAAAATTGTTGTTGTAAAAATTAAAGACAACACCAAAATTAAATTTAACTTTTTCATTTTACTTGGTTTTAAAATTTAAAGCAAATTTAGATTCTGCTATGCCAGCGAAACTTTAGGGAAAGGATCAAAAACTGTTGCTAAAAGTCCAGTTTTTCTGATTTTGTTTTGGCGTTACGCCATACTTCAATTTATAAGCCTGCGTAAAGCTGGATAGGTTTTCGTAACCAACTTCAAAATATATTTCTGATGGATTTTTTTGTTCTTGCTGCAATAAATAATGAGCAAACTCCAGTCTTTTGTTTTGAAACCATTTTATTGGAGATTCGGCGTAATGTTTTTCAAATTCTCTTTTGAATGTTGAAATGCTCATATTACATAAAAATGCCAGTTCTTTTAAAGTGAGTTTACTCAAATGACTATTTTCAATTACCTGAATAAACTTTTGCGCAGCATTATTGCTGTTTACAGTTAAGGAGTACAGAAATTCTGTTCCATACTTTTCGGTAAGATAAAGCATAATTTCTTCCAGCTTCACTTCTAATAATTTGGATTTTATTTCTCCCGAAAGTTTAGAAATATCTACTAGGCTTTGTACAAATCTTTGTATGAAATCATCATATTCAAAAGCATGAACAGACTTGGCTTCAACTGATTCAAAGTCTTTTATTTCCATTTTTCTAATAAAATTATGAATCATTTCGTTAGAAAAAAACAAGAGTACGCTTCTATAATTTGAGGCTTCCGAAATCCTTTTTTCTGTCATTAAACAATTTCCTGATCTCATTATTAAAAACTTAGAAGAATCTATAGACAAGGATGCATTATCGAAAACAGCTTCTTTTGTTCCTTCAATAAGAAAACTAATTATATTTTGATTTAGAATAATCTGCTGTTTCCAAACATCTTTAGAACTTCTGTAATCCACAACATGTATTTGCTGTGTTTTTTCTAAATTCATTTCATCGGGAAGTGTAATGGTATGCATAAATGACAATTTAATTCTTTCTCATTTACTCTTTACTAGATGACTCTCTGGCAAGGACTTCTGTATTTAAAAAGGTAATTTCTTTAGCATCATCATTTTTAGATGACTTTAGATTTTTGATAATAATTTCGGCTGCTGCTTTCCCCATTTTTTCTGCAGGATGCGTAATTGTAGATAAATTAGGGTCTATAATCTGTGAAATAGGATCGTTGTTAAAGCCAATTACTTTAAATTCTTCGGGCACTTTAATACCTCTTTTTTTAGCAGTCTGTACGGCGCTTACAGCGAGAATATCTCCAGGTGCAAACAATCCATCTGGAATTGGTTTTAAATCAAATAAAGCGTTGCTTGCTTTTACACCATCTTCGTAAGTAACTGAATTTAAATTGATAATCAATTCTTCTTCCACTTCGATATTATGATCTTTTAAGGCTTCTATATAACCTCTTTTTCTTTCGTTGTACAAATTCCCTAATTCTGATCCTGCTGTTAAATGTGCAATACGAATACAGCCTTGCTCGATAAGGTGTTTTGTTGCTTTATAACCTGCTGTATAGTTATCGATAACTACTCTAAAAGTGTTGTAGTCTTTTGGCACCCTATCGACAAAAACCAGTGGAATATTATTGTTTGAAAACTGATGAAAGTGTGCTGTATCTCTGGTTTCCATTGCCAATGAGCAAATTACACCGCTTACACGATTGGAATACAAAGATTTCGCCATATTTACTTCTTCTTCATACGAGTCATGCGACTGCATAATGATAACGGTATAATCTGATTTTTGGGCCGTGATTTCGATTCCGCTGATTAAAGATGATAAAAAGGGCTGTGTAACGGTGGGAATCAAAACACCAATAGTTCTGGTTTTGTTTCCGCGTAAACCTGCCGCTAAAGTATTGGGAACAAACCCCATTTCTTCGGCAGTTTTTTTCACCTTCTTAATTGTCTTGTCACTTATCGTGTGATGGTCTTTTAAAGCGCGTGAAATAGTTGATGTTGCCAAATTAAGACGTTCGGCAATATCATAAATCGTTACATGTTTATTTTCTTCCATGAAATAAAAAATAAAGATGTAAATATAAACTATTTTCGTTCAAGATGTTCTTTCGTAAAAATTGGCATTAAATAAAAGAAGTTAGAAGAAAAAGTGCTAGACAATTTAATTTGATTGTACAGCTATTGTTTCAGTAAGCCCCAGCGGGGCAGAATATTTATAGAAATTCAATAATACGCATACAAAAGAGCTCCAACGGAGCGAAATATTGCAACATTGTCGAAAAAATTTTCGCTCCGCTGGAGCTTTGTCATGGATAACAAATATTTTTTCTATACATATTTCGCTTCTCCGAAGCTGATCTTCAAATCAAAAAAAATTAGGATGCTTAATTTTTATAAATTATTAATTTTTGACATTATTCTTTTTGTCTTTTAGAATTTTACCGTCTTTGGTAAATTCCAAATCGATTTTATTGGTCAAATCGACATCGAGATCTTTGTGCCCATAGTCGATGTGCGTTATTTTTTCGTTGGGATGATTTTTGGCTACATAAGCTTTTATATTATCCGGAATAAAATCAGTAGGAATTGGTTTGTCTCCACCGTCGACTTCTCGGTATGATCCGTCTTTCCAAAACTCAACTTCAGTTCCGTCTTTAAGTTTGACTTCATACCCTTTTTCACCGTGTTCAGGATCCTTTTGAGCTTTTTCTACCGAAGTATGGCTAAAATGTTTCTTTAAAAATTCCTGTGCCGGTTTTGGCAGTTCGGCAACTTCAATTTTCTTCTGTGCACTGGCCGAGATTGTTACGATTAACAATGCTATGGCTAAAAATATTTTCGTTTTCATAATTCATTTCGTTTAAATGTAGTGTTACTAATTTACCAATTCAAAATATGCTTTCAAATTAATTTAAGAAATTTTTAGTCTTTTTAAAATCCATAACGAATTGATTAACAAATAGTTTTAGTTTTAAAATTATATCACAACTTTGCCTAAAAAATTTATTTTAAGAAATGGCTGTTTGATGCTTTTATAGTATTTTTACCTTTCTGGTTCGTCAAAGACCGAGATCATAAACCCCAAGTTTACAACACTTTAAAAACTTACTCGAAACCAAAATTAGAGTTTAAACCAAAAACACATGGCAATCTGGTCAGGAAGACTTTATTTATTGATCTTCATCTTTTTATCGTTCAGCCTGCACGCGCAGATTGAAACTAAAAAGAAGACTTTTATTTCCAGAAATCCTGTAAAAATTAAAGAGGATAAAAACACACTGGCGCTTTATGATTTATACAATAAAGGAGACGAAAAAAAGGCTTATAAAAAAGCGCATTCCATTTTAAAATCTGGTATTGCCGACAACAGAGCTCTCGCCCGAACTAATCTGCTTCTGGCTTATTATTTTAATAAAAGAGCCATTATTGATTCTTCTATTTATTATACCAATCAGGCTTTAAAATTCAACACTGTTGTAAACGATTCTTTAAAAAACAGGCTTTTTTCACTTGGCTATAATCTTTTGGCCATCAATTATAAAAAAAGAGGTTTGCTGAATGAGAGCAAAAAATGGCATTTAAAAGGTATTGAAGCTTCTCAAAAATACAACGAAATAAATCTTTTTTATACGCACACGCATGGTTTAGCGCAGACTTACAGCGAATTGGGCGAATACAGCAATGCTTTGAAATTGTTTAAGCAATGTCTTGAATATAAAGATGATAATGAAATTATTCTGGGCAGTTACATCAATATTGGCGATATTTATTCGAAGCTGAAAGACTATGACAATGCCAGTATTTTTTATAAAAAAGGAAAAGCACTCTCTGAAAAAACCAATAATAACCAGGGACGTGTTATTGTGTTATTGGGACTTGGCGAAAATTATCAATTACAAAAAAAAACTCAGGAAGCATTAAAAATGTTTCAGGAAGCGCTTGCTATTGCTGATAAAAGTGAACTAAATCAATTATCGATTGTTTCCCGAAGCAGTATTGGCGATACTTATATTTCGCTGAAAAAATATAACGAAGCAAAATTGATATTTTCTGAAGCTCTTCAGAAATCGGTTCATTTTGGTCTGCTTCAAAATCAGAGTTCTATTTATGATGAGTTGAGAAAAATAGCCATTCTTCAGGACGATTATAAAAGTGCTTATTCGTTTTTCGAAAAGTCAGCCCTCATAAAAGATTCTATCAATAATCTTCAGAAAATAAAAGAGATTAACGAACTGGAAGTCAAATATAAAACGGCGCAGAAACAAAAAGAAATTGAAGCTTTGAAGTTTGAAAATGAAGCTAAAAAACTGACGCTTGCCAATCAGGAAGAGGCTATTAAAAATATGATTCTGCAGGAAGAAATTTCGAAAAAGAATAATGAAAATACGATTCTGGCGTATCAGAATTCATCAAACAAAAAACGAAATGAAATAGCGCTTTTAAAGAAAGACCAGCAATTTAAAGCTTTGGAAATCAATCAGCAGAAAAAAATAAGATGGTTTACTATTATTGCTTTTCTGATTTTAATGATTCCGATAATTGGTCTTTTGTTTCAGTATTACAAACGTTTTAAAGTACAGCATTTACTGAACATTAAACACGCGGAAATCAGTTCTCAAAAAATAGATGGTATTTTGAAAGAACAGGAATTAGAGTTGATAAAAGCATCGATTAGCGGACAGGATAAGGAAAGACAGCGTATTGCGCAGGAACTTCATGACAGTATTGGCGGCAATTTAGCTGCTATAAAATTACAAGTCAATCATTTGAATGCTTCCGATTTTTCTAATATTCAGAAAATCAGCCTTCAATTGGATGAGACGTATCAGCAGGTTCGGAATTTATCGCATACACTTCTTCCGAAGAAATTCAGCCAGAATAAATTTTTAGAAGTTCTGGAGTCGTATTTAAAAAATATCAGCGAAGCCAGCAAAATTAAGATTTCTTATATTCCGTATCCAAAGAAAGAAATTAATGACCTTGATGAAAATATTCAGATTGAGGTTTTTAAAATTATTCAGGAACTTTTAACGAATACGATTAAACATGCAAAGGCTTCGGAAGTGGAAATTCAGCTGAATTATATTGAAAATATATTGAATGTTTTGTTTGAGGATAATGGAATTGGTTTTGAAACAAAAAATCATTCGAAAGGAATTGGATTTATTAATCTGGAAAACCGAATTAAGAAATTAAATGGCTCGTTTGTAATTGATTCTAAACTAAAACGCGGTTCTATTTTTAATATTGAGATTCCGATTGCAGAGCCGAAACCTAAAGCGAAAATAAAAGGCATTGATTTGAAAAATCAGCTTGATGAATTAAAAAGCAACTAATATATTTGTTGAATGAACCAAATTAACCTACTTATTGCCGACGATCATACGATGTTTCTACAGGGGATTATTTCTCTTTTAGAGCAGGAACCCAATATCACTGTTATTGACAAAGCGGTAAACGGAATTGAAGCGCTGGAAATTATTAAAAAGGGAGTTGTTGATTTTATTATTCTGGATATCAGCATGCCTGAAATGGATGGAATTGAATTGAGTAAAATCCTGAAAAAACAGCATCCAGATGTCAAAATACTAATTGTAAGCACACACAGCAATGTGATGATTGTTTCCAGGCTGATTAGAATTGGCGTAAACGGTTATTTGCTGAAAAATGCTGCAAAAGAAGAACTGCTGAAAGCAATTAACACAATTGCCTCGGGAGAGAATTATTTTGCTCAAGAACTGGAAGAAAAACATCTTTCGAATAGTTCGAAAATCGAAAAGCAGGTTTCTAACTTAACTGAGCTAAGTTCCCGTGAAAAAGAGATTTTGGTTTTGATTGCCCACGAATACAATACGGCTGAAATTGCCGAAAAAACGTTTATTAGTTTAAATACCGTAAATACGCACCGCCGTAATTTGTTATCTAAACTAAATGCTAAAAATACGGCAGGTCTTGTTAAATATGCAGTCGAAAATGGTTTAGTTGATTAACTAAAACCCTTTACCCGCTCTGTAGTTTAAAACTAATCCAAAAGTGTCGGGAATTACTACATTGTCAATAGATTTATTGTAAGTACAGATAACCCTGAAATTGTCTGAAAGGTGAAATCCAGCTAGAAAATTCAGCGTTTTTGAAGTTCGGTAACCACCGCCAAATTCTACTTTATTTTTATAATTGATTAAAAGATTCAGATCAGCCTGAAACGGCGCTCCTTCTACATATTTAAATAATACGCTTGGATTGACCAGTACTTCTTCAAAACGATTGGTGAAAAATTTATAACCAAAATAACTGTAATATACGTTTTTTAAATGGGTATTATTACTTGAATTAAAAGCAGAACTTAAGAGATTTGGAGACGATAATCCGAAATAAATCTGATCTCGGTTATACAAAAAGCCAACTCCTAAAGTGGGTGTAAAACTGTTTATGTTTTCCTGAAATTCGGGATCATTTTCAATTCCCAACCGAGTCAGGTTTTCGTTGTAAAGCATTGCTCCTGCTGTAACTCCAAAAGAAATTATACTAGGATCGTATGCCCACCATTTTCCATATTTATAATCTGAATCGTAATAGATTTTATAGGAATAAGAGGTAAAAAAACTGGTTGTATTGGTTACTCCTATCTGGTCATGTGAAATTCCTGCAGCCAAACCTATTTTTTCTCCCCATGTTAATTTATTTACCGAAAGATCAAAATTCTTTGGACTTCCTTCTACTGAATTAAAATAACCATTTGTAGTCATCGCAATATCAATATCATGGTAATATCCGGCATGGGCAGGATTTATTAAAACGGCATTGTAATTATAACTTGAAAAAACAGGTGTCTGTTGTCCATAAGCTCTTTCTAAAAAAATGATGATTATGAATAGGGTTAAGATTATATTGATTTTAGTTTTCATGAATTAACGTTTTAAAACAAGATATCCCTTGAGTTTTTTAAAATGATGGGGCTGATTGACACGGATTTCGAAGAAATAAGTTCCTTCTGGCAGTTGACTGGCTCCAAGATTTCGGCTTTTATTGGCAATTCCGCTAAAAACATTTGTGGAGTTGTCGTAGCCTTTGGTTTGGTAAACCAAATCACCCCAACGGCTGTAAATCAGGACTTCATTCTCTGGATAATCTGTTATTTTGTCAATTTCCCAGAAATCGTTAATTCCGTCACCATTTGGTGAGAAACCATATTTTGTTTCGTCTTTTTCTAACGGAATAACGGTTATGGTTACCGAATCTTCGGCCTGACAACCGTCTTTATTGGTAAAAACTACAGTGTACGTTGTGGTTTCCTGAGGCGTCGCAATTGGATTTCCAATTTTGGTATTGTTTAATCCTGTTGCCGGTGACCATGAAAAAGAACCATTTTCTAAAGCAACAGCCTGCAGTTTAACAAACTGACCTTCATTAATTTCAATATCTTGTCCTGCATCTACCAAAAGAGGATACATAAAGAGCTGGAAAGAACATTCTGAAATATTATTGCTTTTATCTGAAACCTTGATCGTAATAGTCATTCCATCTGAAAACGTTGTTCCTGGTAACGGAGACTGAGCAATTACAGGGTTTGGATCTGTATTATCGGCTGCAAAAATCATTTTGGTATAATCCGGAACCTGACTTACACTGCAATCAAACATTTGGTCTGCGATACAGGTAAAAACTGGTGCCTGCGTATCTTTTACAAGGTTAATTTTGAATGTACATGACGTATTATTACCGCTGTTATCTGAAACATTCATTGTTACATTCATTCCGTCTGTAACATTTGTTCCCGAAGATGGGACTTGTGTTATGATTAAATTCGAATCGCAATTATCGGCTGCAGTAATCATGGTTCGATAATCTGGAAGAATATCTCCAATGTTTAAATTCTGGTCTGCAATACAATTAATCGACGGCGCTGTTACATCTGCAGATATATTAACTTTAAAACTGCAGTTTGATTGATTATCAGAGGCGTCTTTAGCCGTTATTGTAATAGTCATTCCGTTTGTTAAAACACTTCCCGCAAGCGGATTTTGAGTAATTACAGGATAAGAATCGCAGTTATCATTTGCTGTAACTAAAGGTGTATAATCTGGAATTGTACTGCCGCATGATAAAGTTTGATCTCCGATACAAGTGATTACCGGCGCAGTCACATCTGCGGAAGCGTTTACTTTAAAACTACAAATTGAACTATTATTTGAAACATCTTTTGCGGTAATGGTAATCGTCATTCCGTCTGTAAAAGCACTTCCAGCAATTGGATTTTGTGTTAGTACAGGATTGACATCTTCTGAATCAGTAACAGTTACAAGATTTAAGTAATTTGGGATTATTTTAGTTACGCAAGATACTGTTTGATCTGAAATACACTCAATAACTGGCGGATTTGTATCTGCTGTGGTACTTATCTCAAATTTACATTCAGAGGTATTTCCAGACGCATCAACAGCCAATAGTACAACTTCTGTATTGGTTCCATCGTAAACTGAACCTGCAGCTGGTGTCTGTGTAATTTTAGGAGCTGAGTCGCAGTTATCTGTAACTGTAATACTATTGATATAATCTGGCAGTAAATCTCCTGAATTTAAGACCTGATTACTTGGACAATTTGCAATTACAGGAGCTGTAACATCTGTATATTTACTTCCAAAAATTAAATACGAAATTCCAGGATCATGATTAGGTTCAAAAGTATATTTTGTATCGCTGCTTCCTATTAAAATATCATCTATACCATCTTTATTGACATCATTAAAGTAGCTCACACTATATTTCGTTCTATAGGGCAATTTAATTTTTAAGGCATCGGCTGCAGTTATAGTATTGAGGTTTATAGAAGGATTCCAAGCATTCCTTCCATACACAATACAAACGTGATTTTGATACACCACGGCTATATCATCCATCCCATCTGCATTAAAATCACCATAGCCACTATATTCATGTAAATACTCTAGTGTATTAGTAATAATTTTAAATCCATTTGTTCCATTTAAGTCTTTCAGGTCAAAATTAGAAGGGAATGAACTTTTTCCAAACAATACATAATTATCAATTCCTACATCATTCAAGGAATCCCCATTAACGTCTCCTAAAGCCTTAACCTGATAATATTGATTTGTGCTTAGTGTATTGGCTGAATTTTCAATTCTAAAACCATTTGTCCCATTCAAACTAGAAGTATTGAGTTTCCCTGATAAACCCGAAGTCCCAAAAACAACATATCGATATTTTGTAAAATCTCCCGAAAAAATGAGATCAACTATACCATCCCCATTTATATCACCCGGTGCTTCTATGGTTTGACCTACATCTCCTTCAATTATAAATGAAGAAGAACTAGTTAGATCATCAATATTAAGTGAGGCAGGAAAATTAGTGCTGCGTCCAAAAATTATGTATGCTTTTTTAACTCCTCCAGATCCTTTATTAGCAGATAAAATAGCAATATCACTATAAGAATCATTATTAAAATCACCAATATTACTAACTGCTGTTCCTAAAAATTCATCGTAAGTATTGCCTATAATTTTAAATCCATTATTTCCATTTAAGCTGGAAAGCGGCAGTTGTGCAGCAAAAGGTGTTTTTTTTCCATAAATAAGATATACTGTTCCTGCGAAATATTTCCCTGAATTCAATTTCTGACGATCACTAAGCATTAAGTCGTCAATACCGTCTCCATTAATATCGCCTGCACTGCTCACATCATAAGCTAATTCGGCAGGTACGCTTAAAACATCATCAAAAATTTTGAATCCGTTACTTCCATTGAGCTGTCCTAAATTTATATTAGGAGGAAATCCGGTATCTGTTCCAAATACGACATAACATCCGTGATTTTTTGCACCAATAAGAAAGTCCTGAATTCCATCTCCGTTTATATCTCCGGCACCACTTGTTGTATAACCTGCTCTTTCTCCTGCTTTTTCGCCATATAAAATTAATCCGTTATTTCCGTTTAGCATCTCTCCATCAATACTGGATGTATTGCAGTCTAAATCAAAAGTTTCTGTTTTTAATTTTACTAAAAATGTACACGAACTCTCATTAGCTGATTTATCTTTAACTGTAATGGTTACATTCGTATCAGTTGTAAATAAAGTCCCAACAGGCGGAGTTTGAGTAAAAATTAATTCATAATTTGGAGTATTATCATCGCTGACATCTTCTAAAAAATGAACATAATTAGGCAGTAAAGAATTTACATATAGTTCTTGATTTGCTGGACAAACAATTATCGGACTCGCACTGGTCATTAGTGCTGCTGTAAATTTACACTCTGATGTATTACCACTCGCATCTACAGCTTTGAGTGTAATATTTACTGTAGTGCCATCAAATACAGAACCTGCAGCAGGAGTTTGTGTGATTAAAGGTTTATCATCACAATTATCCGTAACAGCAATTGATTTTGTATAATCAGGAATTAAATCTCCTATACTTAAAACTTGATTTGCAGGACAATCGGCAATGATTGGTTTTTCTGTATCTGCTATTTTTTTTCCAAAAACCACATATGCTGTACCAGGATTCCAATTTACTTTTAAATTACTTCCATATGAGTCAGGACTAGTTCCAATAATCAAATCGCTTATTCCGTCTTTGTTGACATCTCCAGAGAAATTTATTGCAGTTTTATGACTATATATATTTGGTATGTTAAGTTTTAAAAACTCATTATTTGATATAGAATTTAAGTTTACAGTTGAGTTCCATGTATTTTTACCATATAAAATACCAGTATCAAAGAAACAATCATCGATTCCGTCTCCGTTAAAATCTCCTGCATATCCAAAGTTATTACCAAAATAATTGGTTAGTTTGAATCCATTGCTTCCGTTTAAATCCTTTAAATCAACAGTTTTAGGAAAAGCAGTTCTTCCAAACAATATATAGTTTGACGTTACAAAAATGTCATTAATACCATCACCATTAATATCTCCAGCCTTAGCCATTCCAGCATAGGAATATAATGGAGTTTCAGAGTTTTCAACCACAAATCCATTTGTTCCATTTATTTGCGAAATATTAAATACTACGGGAAAATTAGCTGAACGTCCAAAAACTACGAACAGCTTACTTTGTGAAGAATCATTACTGCCTAAACCTATATCTGGAATATTATCTCCGTTAACATCTCCCAAAGCAGAAAGATTTTTACCAATTTTTCCAATTATCGCATCTCCTGTAATGATAAAGCCGTTTGTACCATCAATATCATTAACCCTAATAATTGCTGGAAAGCTTCCGTGTCTCCCATAAATAATAATACATTTTCCATTTCCTGCCCCAGATCCTCTAGTAATTACAGCTATATCCTGAAAACCATCACCATTAACATCTCCTACGGGTGTTATTGCATTTCCTACATTACAATAATTATCATTACCTATAAGAGTGAAACCATTTGTACCGTTTAAAGTCGATAAATTGAAATCAGCAGGAAATCCACCGTTCTTTCCAAAAATGACATACACATGTCCAACTTCAGGACCATAAGCAGATTGTCTAGTTGGATCACTAATCATAAAATCGTCTATACCATCACCATTGATATCTCCAGCACTGCTTACATCATATCCCGTTTCAGGAAAATTGCTTGAAGGAATATCATTTCTAATGGAAAAACCAGTAGTTCCATCCAGTAACCCTAAGTCAATATTTGGCGGAAAACCAGTAGTTTTTCCAAAAACAACAAACGCTGCGCCACGAATAATTTTGTAAATTTTATCTTTTCCATACCAAGGATTATAATTACCCGGAGCTCCAATTATAAAATCATCTATACCGTCGTTATTTACATCGCCTGCTCTATTCACACTGAAACCTGATTCTCTGACTTTTGTATCTCCAAAAAGCGTAAACCCGTTGCTGCCATTTAAATTTGAAACATTAAAACTTGTCGTTTTACAATTAATTTCTTCCGTACTGGTTTTTAATTTTACCAAAAAGGTACACGAACTGCTGTTTCCTGCCTCGTCAGCTGCAGTAATTTTTACATTTGTATCAGAAGTAAATAAAGTTCCCTGACCAGGAGTTTGAGTAAAAACCAAATCAAACGGATCTGTAACATTATCTGTAATATTTGCTAAAAAGGAAACGTAATTTGGCAGAGTAGAATTGGCAAATAACTCTTGATTCACTGGACAAGAAATAACTGGAGGTTCACTATCTGAACTAGTAATTGCTTCTACTGTAAAAGCACAAATTTCACTATTTCCAGAATTATCAGCTGCTGTCATTGTAACCGTCATACCTGGTATAAAAGCAGTACCGGCAACAGGACTTTGCGTAACAACTGGACTCGCATCACAATTATCACTTACGGTAACTTCGCTAAGATAATTAGGCAAAACACTGCCCAAAGCCAATTTCTTATTGCTCGGACAGCTAATTATCGGTTTTGTAACATCAGGATTAGCGGTAATTATAAAATTGCAATACGATTTATTCCCTGTCTTATCAGAATATTCAATTTCTATAGGAGTTGGAATACCATAAAAAATAGTTCCCGCTGCAGGAGTCATTTTATACTTTAAATTAATACTGCAATCATCATTAAGGTTCATCATTGGACTGATAGCATAATTAGGTATCACATCTCCACAATTCAATTTAATACTGCTTGGGCATGTAAATGTTGGAGGAGTGACATCTGGAGTAACAGCGGTAACAATAATACTGCAATGACTTATGTTTCCTGCATCATCTGTCGCAGTAAATTTAATTTCCATTCCATCATAAAAAAAAGAACCTTCTCCCGGATATTGCGTTACATCAATTTCAGTATCAATATTATCATTTACTGTCAACAAATCAAAATAACTTGGAACTGGCATTCCACAATTCAATTTTTGATCGAGTGGACAAATCAATGTAGGAGGTTCGGTATCTGCAGTAGATTTTGCAGTTTTGGTAATACTCTTTTTTGAAGTAACCTTTATAGTTTTACTAACTGAATGAAAGTCATTTTTATTAATAAGCGTAACAATATTAGAATCTGACTTATTTATATCTTTTTCCTGAGCATAAATTGATCCAAAAGAAAAAAAAGTTGTAAACAGTAAAACTAACTTTGCTATTTTAGTTAAAATCTTAAATTTTATCATACTGAGGTATTATAATTTGCAAATACTATTTAAAGCGCAAAACTATAATCTCACTATTTCTTTCACATCACTATAAATAATGATTTTTGAACTCTGGCATAAAATAATACAATCAAAAAGTCTACTGCAAAATATAATTTGTAAATTAGTCTAAATCATTAAAAACTAAAACCATGCGCAGTATTATTGTCCTTTCCTCTCTTTTACTTTTAACATCATGTAAAAATGAAAACAATACCAATATCTTATCAGACTATTTTACATATGATAAAGAAAAAGTTGAAACTGCAGGAGTAAAAATGATCCCAATAAAAACTCCCGTTGGAGAATTTAAAGTCTGGACAAAACGATTTGGTACTAATCCAAAAATCAAAGTTTTATTATTGCATGGAGGTCCAGCAATGACACACGAATATATGGAATGTTTTGAAACATTTTTCCAGCGTGAAGGATTTGAATTTTACGAATATGATCAATTAGGATCTTACTACAGCGACCAGCCAAAAGATAGCAGCTTATGGACTATTGACCGATTTGTAGATGAAGTAGAACAAGTCCGCAAAGCAATTAATGCTGATAAAGACAATTTTTATGTTCTTGGAAATTCATGGGGAGGCATTCTTGCAATGGAATATGCATTGAAATATCAGCAAAACATGAAAGGATTATTAGTTTCTAATATGATGGCAAGCGCCCCAGAATATGGAAAATATGCTGATGAGGTTCTGGCAAAACAAATGAAACCAGAAGTTTTAAAAGAAATTAGAAATTTAGAAGCTAAAAAAGATTTTGAAAATCCACGTTATATGGAATTATTGCTTCCAAATTTTTATAAAGAACATTTATGCAGATTAGATGAATGGCCAGACGGATTAAATCGTGCCAGCAAACATGTAAATGGAGAAATTTATGCCTTAATGCAAGGTCCGAGTGAATTTGGTATCAGTGGAAGATTAGCCAAATGGGATATTAAAAACAGACTTTATGAAATTACTATTCCCACCCTTATGATTGGAGCAAAATACGACACGATGGATCCAAAAGCAATGGAGGAACAAAGCAAATTAGTCAAAAAAGGCCGTTATTTATACTGTCCAAATGGAAGCCATTTAGCAATGTGGGACGATCAAAAAGTGTTTATGAATGGTGTTATTGATTTTATTAATGATATCAATGATGAAAAAGTCAATTAAGCAACAAACACAAATAACTGATTTACAGCGTACAATATAAAATTTAATAAATTTTCTCACATATAGTTATCAAAACCGAATCCAGAACTTTTATAAGTAATTAAAAACATTTCCTGTGGTTTCAAGCCGCAGGAAATCCTGTTACATATTAAAACAATAAAAACTAAAGGAGAAAAACAATGTAAAACATAAAGAGAGTAATCCATCTTGGGAGAATATTTTTCACAACAGCGATCGGCAACAAATCCAAAACATTAATAAAAACAAAAAACCCTATCCGATTTGGATAGGGTTTTCAAAAGAAAGGCGACGACATACTCTCCCACAAAACTGCAGTACCATCTGCGCAGGCGGGCTTAACTTCTCTGTTCGGGATGGGAAGAGGTGAGCCCCGCCGCAATAACCACCTTAAGGCTATTCGCTGCTAGCAGCTTTTAATTATTAATTATCAATTATAAATTGTTAATTATCAATTAAACAATATTTTAACATACTGAGATAAAGAAAAGTAAGTTTTGTTTTAGAAAGTTTCCTCCCGAGCCTTTCGGCCCGGGAAAAGGGTGTACATAAGCTTACGGATTATTAGTACTACTCGACTATGACATTACTGCCTTTACATCTATAGCCTATCAACGTGGTCATCTTCCACGATCCTTAAAAGAAATCTCATCTTGTGGTGGGTTTCGCGCTTATATGCTTTCAGCGCTTATCCCTTCCCAACGTAGCTACTCTGCGGTGCCCCTGGCGGGACAACAGATACACTAGAGGTTAGTCCAATTCGGTCCTCTCGTACTAGAATCAGATCCACTCAAATTTCTAACGCCCGCAGTAGATAGAGACCGAACTGTCTCACGACGTTCTGAACCCAGCTCGCGTGCCACTTTAATGGGCGAACAGCCCAACCCTTGGGACCTTCTCCAGCCCCAGGATGTGACGAGCCGACATCGAGGTGCCAAACCCCCCCGTCGATATGAGCTCTTGGGGGAGATCAGCCTGTTATCCCCGGCGTACCTTTTATCCTTTGAGCGATGGCCCTTCCATGCGGAACCACCGGATCACTATGCTCTACTTTCGTACCTGATCGACCTGTATGTCTCTCAGTCAAGCTCCCTTATGCCATTGCACTCTACGCACGGTTACCAAGCGTACTGAGGGAACCTTTAGAAGCCTCCGTTACTCTTTTGGAGGCGACCACCCCAGTCAAACTACCCACCAAGCACTGTCCCCCGCAGCACGGGGTTAGGCCTCAGATAAACAAAGGGTTGTATTTCAACAATGACTCCACAACGCCTGGCGACGCCGCTTCATAGTCTCCAACCTATCCTACACATCATTTATCCAAGGTCAATACTAAGCTATAGTAAAGGTGCACAGGGTCTTTTCGTCCCACTGCGGGTAAACGGCATCTTCACCGTTACTACAATTTCACCGAGCTCATGGCTGAGACAGTGTCCAGATCGTTACACCATTCGTGCAGGTCGGAACTTACCCGACAAGGAATTTCGCTACCTTAGGACCGTTATAGTTACGGCCGCCGTTTACTGGGGCTTCAATTCAATGCTTCTCCGAAGATAACATCTCCTCTTAACCTTCCAGCACCGGGCAGGTGTCAGGCCCTATACTTCATCTTACGATTTTGCAGAGCCCTGTGTTTTTGATAAACAGTCGCCTGGACCTCTTCACTGCGGCCCTGATTGCTCAGGGCGACCTTTCTCCCGAAGTTACAGGTCTATTTTGCCTAATTCCTTAGCCATGAATCTCTCGAGCACCTTAGGATTCTCTCCTCAACTACCTGTGTCGGTTTACGGTACTGGTACTAATTACCTGAAGTTTAGAGGTTTTTCTTGGAAGCCCTTAGGCGCACTATCTCTTTGTCCGAAGACTCCGAGTACTATCGTATTTCACCAGTTCCTGCGCATTTTACTACAGGACCTATAGCTAGGTACTTCAACGAACTATTCCGTCAGTTCGCGGCGCTTTCATCACTCCGTCACCCCATCACAGTAATTAGTAGTACGGGAATATTAACCCGTTGGCCATCGACTGTCCCTTTCGGGTTCGCCTTAGGACCAGACTAACCCACAGCTGATTAGCATAGCTGTGGAAACCTTAGTTTTTCGGTGTGCGGGTTTCTCGCCCGCATTATCGTTACTTATGCCTACATTTTCTTTTCTAACCAGTCCAGCCCTCCTTACGAAAAACCTTCAACCCTGTTAGAATGCTCCCCTACCACTTGCAATTACTTGCAAATCCATAGCTTCGGTAATATGCTTATGCCCGATTATTATCCATGCTCGTCCGCTCGACTAGTGAGCTGTTACGCACTCTTTAAATGAATGGCTGCTTCCAAGCCAACATCCTAGCTGTCTGGGCAGACAAACCTCGTTCTTTCAACTTAGCATATATTTGGGGACCTTAGCTGATGGTCTGGGTTCTTTCCCTCTCGGACTTGGACCTTAGCACCCAAGCCCTCACTGTTAGTGAACATTATACAGCATTCGGAGTTTGTCAGGAATTGGTAGGCGGTGAAGCCCCCGCATCCAATCAGTAGCTCTACCTCTGTATAACTTTATAACCAACGCTGCACCTAAATGCATTTCGGGGAGTACGAGCTATTTCCGAGTTTGATTGGCCTTTCACCCCTACCCACAGGTCATCCGAAGACTTTTCAACGTCAACCGGTTCGGTCCTCCACTGTGTGTTACCACAGCTTCAACCTGCCCATGGGTAGATCACACGGTTTCGCGTCTAACACTACTGACTAAAGCGCCCTATTCAGACTCGCTTTCGCTGCGGATCCATACCTGAAGTACTTATCCTTGCCAGCAGCGTTAACTCGTAGGCTCATTATGCAAAAGGCACGCCGTCACCCCACGAAAGGGCTCCGACCGCTTGTAAGCGTATGGTTTCAGGATCTATTTCACTCCGTTATTCACGGTTCTTTTCACCTTTCCCTCACGGTACTGGTTCACTATCGGTCTCTCAGGAGTATTTAGCCTTAGCGGATGGTCCCGCCGAATTCAGACAGGGTTTCACGTGCCCCGCCCTACTCAGGATACCACTATCTATTACATTTATTACCCATACGGGGCTATCACCCTCTATGGCGTCACTTTCCAGTAACTTCCGGTTCTGCATGCATAAAATGTCGTGGTCCTACAACCCCAGCACTGCCGTAACAGCACTGGTTTGGGCTAATCCGCGTTCGCTCGCCACTACTTACGGAATCACTTTTGTTTTCTTCTCCTCCGCCTACTTAGATGTTTCAGTTCAGCGGGTTTGCCCACCTATCGGTGTGCTATATCTTCAATATAGCGGGTTGCCCCATTCGGATACCTGCGGATCAATCTGTGTGTGCCAGTCCCCGCAGCTTTTCGCAGCTTATCACGTCCTTCATCGCCTCTGAGAGCCTAGGCATTCCCCATACGCCCTTATTTTGCTTATTGTACCAATCTTGTTACTTAAAACAAGACCGTTTTTTTTTGTTTTTTACAATAAAATTGTAAAAAACGCTTTCTACTTTCTTATTATTTTCTTATCTCAATATGTCAATGAACTTTATCCAGCCGAAGATCAAAAGTCAAAAGCCGCCAAGTGAATCACTTTGGACTTTATGACTTTAATCTTTATGACTAAAATCGTGGAGAATAACGGAGTCGAACCGTTGACCTCCTGCGTGCAAGGCAGGCGCTCTAGCCAGCTGAGCTAATCCCCCAATCTAATTATGAATTGTGAATTATGAATTAGGAATTATTTGTAATCCGTAATCTTTCAACTCTAGAATTTCCTTCTTTTTAAGCTTTTCAGTCTTTTTAATTAGCAATCAACAATTATTAATTGCCAATTCTTAAAAAGTAGTCCCGGGCAGACTCGAACTGCCGACCCCTACATTATCAGTGTAGTACTCTAACCAGCTGAGCTACGAGACTCTGTTTTACTTAATTTTTATCATTTTTTTTTAAATTAACAGCAAGAGTAATACAATCTAAAATTCAAAACCTTTAAATTTCATCATTTTTCCCAAGCGTGCATTACTGCTAACACTCAGGCTCTAGAAAGGAGGTGTTCCAGCCGCACCTTCCGGTACGGCTACCTTGTTACGACTTAGCCCTAGTTACCAGTTTTACCCTAGGCAGCTCCTTGCGGTCACCGACTTCAGGCACCCCCAGCTTCCATGGCTTGACGGGCGGTGTGTACAAGGCCCGGGAACGTATTCACCGGATCATGGCTGATATCCGATTACTAGCGATTCCAGCTTCACGGAGTCGAGTTGCAGACTCCGATCCGAACTGTGACCGGCTTTATAGATTCGCTCCTGGTCACCCAGTGGCTGCTCTCTGTACCGGCCATTGTAGCACGTGTGTAGCCCAAGGCGTAAGGGCCGTGATGATTTGACGTCATCCCCACCTTCCTCACAGTTTGCACTGGCAGTCTTGTTAGAGTTCCCGACACTACTCGCTGGCAACTAACAACAGGGGTTGCGCTCGTTATAGGACTTAACCTGACACCTCACGGCACGAGCTGACGACAACCATGCAGCACCTTGTAAACTGTCTTGCGAAAGATCTGTTTCCAAATCGGTCAGTCTGCATTTAAGCCTTGGTAAGGTTCCTCGCGTATCATCGAATTAAACCACATGCTCCACCGCTTGTGCGGGCCCCCGTCAATTCCTTTGAGTTTCAAACTTGCGTTCGTACTCCCCAGGTGGGATACTTATCACTTTCGCTTAGCCACTGAACTTGCGCCCAACAGCTAGTATCCATCGTTTACGGCGTGGACTACCAGGGTATCTAATCCTGTTCGCTCCCCACGCTTTCGTCCATCAGCGTCAATAAACTGGTAGTAACCTGCCTTCGCAATTGGTATTCCATGTAATATCTAAGCATTTCACCGCTACACTACATATTCTAGTTACTTCCCAGTAATTCAAGTTCAGCAGTATCAATGGCCGTTCCACCGTTGAGCGATGGGCTTTCACCACTGACTTACTAAACCGCCTACGGACCCTTTAAACCCAATGATTCCGGATAACGCTTGGATCCTCCGTATTACCGCGGCTGCTGGCACGGAGTTAGCCGATCCTTATTCTTACGATACCGTCAAGTCCCGACACGTCGGGATGTTTCTTCTCGTACAAAAGCAGTTTACAATCCATAGGACCGTCATCCTGCACGCGGCATGGCTGGTTCAGACTTGCGTCCATTGACCAATATTCCTCACTGCTGCCTCCCGTAGGAGTCTGGTCCGTGTCTCAGTACCAGTGTGGGGGATCTCCCTCTCAGGACCCCTACCCATCGTAGCCTTGGTAAGCCGTTACCTTACCAACCAGCTAATGGGACGCATGCTCATCTTTCACCGTTGTGACTTTAATTATAAAGTGATGCCACTCCATAATACTATGAGGTATTAATCCAAATTTCTCTGGGCTATCCCTCTGTGAAAGGCAGATTGCATACGCGTTACGCACCCGTGCGCCGGTCTCTAGCACCGAAGTGCTATACCCCTCGACTTGCATGTGTTAAGCCTGCCGCTAGCGTTCATCCTGAGCCAGGATCAAACTCTTCATCGTATATTTTAATATTATATCTCGACAAATATCTATCGGTTCATTTCGAATCTTTCGATTCTATTACTCTTATTTCTTTTGTTCTAACATCTCTGTTAAAACGGCTGTCAATTCAATATGTCTACGAACGTAATTTCTTTGTCTTTCGCTTGTCTCTCAAAGCGGGTGCAAAACTAAAACTTCTTTTTGTTTCTCGCAAGAAAAATTTAAAAAAAATTTGAAACTTTTTTTTCGTCTCTGTTTTTCTTCTTTTCCTGCCAGTCTCTCAATGAACTTTCCGTGTTTTGCGGGGTGCAAATGTAAAAAGCATTTTCAAATCCCACAAGCTTTTTCGAATCTTTTTTTTTGAAAATTTCTTCTCTTTTAATTCGTATTGCCTGTCAGTATTTCTGTGAACGTTTTTCGCTGTTGCGGGTGCAAAAGTACCACCTTTATTTACATTTACAAGCCTTTTCCTTATATAATTTCAATCTTTTTTAAAACTTTTTCTTAACTAACTCATAACAGCTGATTTACAATCTCAACTTTCTTGAATAGCTGTGAGGTTTTTCTTGGTATAACTGTGGATTTCGTATTTTACACGGGTTCGGGTTTGCCGATTTTACAGAGTTTTCAGCTTTTAAGCCGTGTTTTTGATCTTATTTTAATTCTCAAATCAAGCAAGAGCATCAGCTTTTTCTTCTCCAATTATCTTGTTGACCCTAAAATTTCCTTTTTCAAAAGATTTTCGCAGCCCCGATAAAAGTGGAAATCCTTTTGTGCCGGGGTTCGGCACAAAAGATTGGAACGGATAGCGGGAAACTGCCCCTTATTGTATATGTATAAAAGAGCTTCGACTTCGCTCAGCATGACAATCTAAGTTTTCTACTTAATATATGTACAAAAATAAACCCGACAGGTTTTAAAAACCTGTCGGGTTGCGGGAATGAAATCTACTCTTATATATAGTATACTTATATATGTATACTTTCATTTAAACTGTCGATTACTTCTTTTGTGATCTGGATGCTTTTTAATTTCGCCTGATGATCGAAGATTGGGCTTGTCACCATTAGTTCGTCGATTCTTGCGTAGTCTATAAACTTTTCCAAATCGGTTTTTAATTGTTCTCTGTTTCCTGTGAAAGTTCCAGCTGTCATTTGGTTGACATGAAAACGTTCTGCTTCGTTCATGATGTCGTCTAATGACGGAACCGGCGGTTGTAGGCCTTTGCGGTCGTTTCTAATTAGGTTCAGGAACATTTGATACAAACTTGTAGACAATAGTTCTGCTTCTTCATTGGTATCTGCAGCTATTATATTCAGACAAGCCATTGTTTTCGGTTTATCTAAATATTCTGAAGGCTGGAAATTTTCTCTATAAAATTCAAATGCCTGAATCATCAGTTTTGGCGCAAAGTGTCCGGCAAAAGCATAAGGCAATCCGTAAGCTGCTGCCAAAGCCGCACTGTCCATACTTGAACCTAAAATCCAGATAGGAACTTTTAATCCTTCAGCTGGGAATGCGCGTACTTTTCCAGTTTCATTTTCGCTTGAAAAATACTCTTGGAGTTTGCTTACGTTTTGCGGAAAACGCTGTGCCTGCTCGAAAAAGTCTTTTCTGATCGCTTCTGCAGTTGGCTGATCTGTTCCAGGTGCTCTTCCTAAACCTAAATCGATTCGGTTTGGATAAAGGGTTTCCAGGGTTCCAAATTGTTCGGCAACTACTAAAGGAGAATGATTTGGGAGCATGATTCCGCCAGAACCTACACGGATATTTTTGGTCTGACTTGCTACATAACCAATCAAAACAACCGTTGCTGTACTGGCAACATGTGCCATATTGTGATGTTCTGCAAGCCAAAATCGCTTGTATCCTAAAGTATCTGCTAATTGCGCTATGTCTTTTGTTTTTTGAAATGTTTCTGTGGCATTGCTATCCTGAGTGATGATAGCGAGCTCTAATAATGAGACTGAAATTGGGTTTTTCATATAAAAAAATGCTAATATGCAAAATTAAGCCTTTTATATGGATGCCTTTTGTTTTCTAATGTTAATAGATTTATAATATTTCTAAAACTATCTAAAAGTTTCTTTTTTAATAATTAATTATTGTTTTACAATAATTAATTATACATTTGCAATATCAATCTAACTTTTCATTATATGAAGACAACTCATATTGTATCTAGAATATTATTTTACTTTACCCGATTTTTGTCTGTGGTTTATTTCTTTTTGGCCGGATATTCTGTTTTTACTTTACTAACGGGATTGTTTTTGAATTTTAAGAACAACGGAAAGTATTTTCAGGTTTGTTATCCTTTTACTTCTCATCCTTTAATGTTAGGTGATTACAACTTGCCGTATATTCTTTTTGATTTTTTGGCTCCACTGAGTTTATATGGGCTTTTCTTTTTATTGAGCAGTAATGTTTTTAAAGTATTTTTTCAGCCTAAATTATTTACGCAAAACGGAATTTCTCATTTAAGGCGTTTCTATTTATCCAATTTACTAATTCCGAGTACTGTATTATTTGTGGCTTTCTTTTTTGTTCCATTAGATAATGAAGTTTCACTTTTTATATTATTACACGGAATGCTGGGTGTTTTCGCTTACTTTTTAGCCGCCATTTTTAAACAAGGTTTAAACCTTCAGAACGAACAAGACTTATTTATATAACTATGCCAATAATTGTAAATGTTGATGTAATGCTTGCCAAACGCAAGATGCAAAGTAAAGAGTTGGCAGAAAAACTAGATATTACACCTGCCAATTTATCGATTCTAAAAACGGGAAAAGCAAAAGGAATTCGGTTTGATACTCTCGAAGCTATTTGTAAAATATTGGATTGCCAGCCTGGGGACATTTTAGAATACGTGGCAGAATAGCTTTCTTTTAAATCTTATTTCACTCTTAATAAATCGGTTTTTGAAGCCGACAGGTATTCTATTGCCTAAATTTTTTAAATCATAGTTCAATTCAATCATCAAAATCACTCAAAAAATGAACAGTTTATCAATCAAAAATCTCAGCAAAACGTATGAGAACGGCACAAAAGCGATTGCCGATTTATCGCTTGAAATTACAAACGGAATGTTTGGTTTACTCGGCCCAAACGGCGCCGGAAAATCGACTTTAATGCGAACTATTGCCGCTTTACAAGAACCTACTTCGGGAATTATTGAATTTAACGGAATTAATATTCTAGAAAATCCAATGTTCATCAGGCAAAATTTGGGTTATCTGCCACAGGAATTTGGCGTTTATCCTAAAATTTCTGCTTATCGACTGCTCGATCATTTGGCAGTTTTAAAAGGAATTGTCGATAAAAAGGAACGACACGATCAAATTTTGTTTTTATTACAGCAGACGAATTTACTGCAGCATAAAGAGAAAGCGGTTCATTCTTTTTCTGGCGGAATGCGTCAGCGATTTGGAATTGCTCAGGCATTATTGGGAAACCCGAAGATTATTATTGTGGATGAACCTACTGCGGGACTTGATCCGGAGGAAAGAAACCGATTTAATAATTTGTTGAGTGAAATTGGTGAAAGCATTATCGTGGTTTTATCGACGCATATTGTAGAAGACGTTCGCGATTTATGCCCTAAGATGGCGATTATTTCTAACGGAAAATTGATTTTGGAAGGAAAACCAAACGAAGCGATTGATTCTTTGAAAGATAAAATCTGGATGAAAGCGATTCAGAAAACAGAACTGAAAGAGCATCAATCGAACTTTAATATCATTTCGTCTAACTTAAATTCAGGAAAAATCAATATTCATGTTTTCTCCCATGAACGTCCAGATTCTGGTTTCGAATTGATATCGCCCGATTTAAGCGATGTTTATTTTAGTGTTTTAGCTCAAAATCAACTTAAAAATTAATGTTATGCTTTCTAAATTAATTCAATTTGAATGGCATAACAATACCAGAAGCTGGACATTTTATGCCGCGTTTATTATTTATTTGGTTTTAGGATTTTTTGTGAGTGCTTTTGCGAATTTTTCTTTTTCGGGTGCTTACAAAAATAGTCCGTATGTGCTTACTTATGCGATTGGCCTAATTTCGCTGATGACGATATTTTCGATTACGCTTCAGGTTGCACAAAGTTTTTTAAAGGAATATGAAACGAAATTCGATTCGATTATTTTCTCCTCTCCTATTTCTAAGTTTCATTATTTGGCACCTAAATTTATTACTGCGTTTGCAATCGCCGTAGTTTCTTTTGGAATGTTCATTACAGGAATGATCGTTGGACATCAAATGCCGTGGCTTTCTAAAAGCGAAATCGGTCCTTTTGAAACTATAAATTATCTCTGGCCGTATTTTGTAATTGTGATTCCGAATATTTTTCTGTGTCTTTCTATATTGACGGCTTTGGCGTGGCTTACGCGAAATAAACTTTTTATCTATGTTGGCGGTTTATTAATTTACATCTTATATATAGCGGGTTCTATTTTTTCTAATTCGCCCATCTTTGCAAATGCTTCACCGTCTTCGGCGAAAGCCATGTCTTTGGCAGCAAAAATAGATCCGTTTGGTTTGGCAGCGTTTTTAGAACAAACGAGATATTGGACTGCAATTGAAAAAAACACCGAACTGGTTTCACTTTCGGGGAACTTTTTATTTAATCGATTGTTGTGGATTTCAGTTTCACTGCCTTTACTTTTTGTTTCGTATCGATTATTTTCCTTCCGAAAAACAAAAACCAAAAAGATAAAAACGCAAAAAACTATTTCAAAAGAAGCAAAAATCTTTTCTTCGGAAATTCCAAAAAACATCGAGTTCAAAACTTTCAATCATAATTTTGCTGTTTTTAAAAGCAATATCAAGCTGGATATTTTTTTAGTTGTAAAAGGAATTCCGTTTTTATTGATTGTTCTTTTATTTTGGGGATTGTTGGCAATCGAAATTTCGGATGAAATTGACGGCGGAATAAGATTAGCCGAAAAAATTACCGATACGGCTTTAATGATTTCCACCATAATGGATCGTCTACCTTTTATTCTGATCTTGATTCTTCTCTTTTACAGCAGTGAATTATTAAACCGAAGCGAAAATTCGAGATTTGAAATGCTCGAAAATACCGCACCGTATTCTCAATTTGTGATTTTATTGGCCAAACTGACGGCACTTTTTATCATTCCGTTACTCATTATCAGCATTAGTATTTTGATTGGATGCGCCTTTCAGATTGCGAATGCCAATGCTCCAATCGAAATTGGCATCTATCTTTCTTTGTTTTATTATCTCGGATTTCCGTTGTTATTAATCTCAATTTTAATAATCGCAATTCAAACTTTTATTAAAAATAAATATGTCGGACTTTCGGTTGCTGCTTTTGTCTGCATTTTGTTTTGTACGGGAATTGGAGAACAATTGGGAATTTCGCATCCTTTACTTCGATTTGGAGATGCTTTTAAAAGAGAATATTTTGATTTGAATGGTTTCGGAAAATATACTTTTCCGTTTCATATTTCGATGCTGTACAATTTCGGATTGGCTTTACTGCTTCTTACTTTGACAGGAATTTTATGGAAAAGAAATGCTTCAGTTTTAAAAACCTTTCGGAGAAATTCATTTAATGGCTTTCAAAAAACAACTTTTGCATTGGGAATTATTCTTTTTATTGGTTTTGGAAGTTATCTTTTTTATAAAACGAATATCGAATATCCATATTTCACCGAAGACGATCAGAATAACTGGAGCGAGCAATATGAAACTCAATTTAAAAAATACACCAATCTTGCTCAGCCCACGATTGGTTCTGTAAAAAGTAGAGTCGATTTATTTCCTGAGGAAAATCGTTATGAAGTAAAAGGCGTTTATGAATTGATCAATGATTCTGAAAAACCAATTGATAGTTTACTCCTATATATAGATCGAAATTCGAAACTGACTTCTATTGAAATTCCGAATTCGAAAAATCTAGATGATGTTTCGGCATTTCATCATTATTGGTATCGATTGGAAAAACCTTTGTTACCTCAACAGAAAATGAAAATGAATTTTTCTTTTGAGTCGTCGTGGTCACCATTTAAAGGACATACTGCCTTTAATTCTATAATCGAAAATGGATCATTTATGCGGATAAGCCGTTACTTTCCGCTTTTTGGTTATCAGGAATCGAATGAAATCAGTAGTAAAAAAGAGAGGGCAAAAAGATATTTGAAACTTCAGACGCCTCTTAAAAAGCTAGAAGACAAATCGGAAATTAAATATGATTTTGTTGATTATGATGCTCTGGTTTCGACTTCTAAAAACCAAACGGCGATTGGGTTTGGAGATTTAATTGGAAATTGGAAAAAAAAAGATCGCAATTATTTTCATTATAAATCTAACGGCAAGATTCCGTTTCGATTTGCTTTTTCATCTGCTGAATATAGAATCCAAAAAACAAATTATAAAGGTATTTCGATTGAAGTTTTTTATGATAAAAGACATTCGAGAAACATTAAAAAACTAATTCAGGATGTAAAAAATACTTTAGATTACTGCCAAAATAATTTTGGCAAATATCCGTATAAAACGATTCGTTATGCCGAAGTTTCTGCTTTCGTCGATGGATTTGCTGCGACTTCATATCCGTCGACCGTTTTTATGAAAGAAAATTTCGGATTTTACAGCAACCTCAACAACAAGGATAAAGAAGATGTGATTAATCAATTAACGGCGCATGAATTGTCGCACGAATGGTGGGGAAATTCCCAAATAAGTCCGGAACAAAAAGAAGGAAGCTGGATTTTGACTGAAACCTTGGCGCAATACACCGAATTGATGCTTTATGAAAAAGAGCATGGCTTGGAAAAAGCGCTCGAAACTTTAAAAATTCATCTGGATCTATATTTGAGCAGCCGAAGTTATGATCCTGAAACTCCTTTGTATAAAACGAATTATGACACACCGCATTTACCTTATGACAAAGGAATGCTGGTAATGCATCAGCTTCGGATTTTAATTGGTGAAGAAAAAGTAAATCTGGCTTTGAAAAATTTTCTGAATCATTATAAATATCCAAATCCGTTTCCTGATTCTGAGGCTTTATTAAAAGAAATTTATGCTGTAACGGATAAAAAGCTGCATTCTAAACTGGACGAAATGTTTAAGCAGATTATTACCTATTCCTCAAAAATAGAAGCTGTTTCAAGTATTAAAAAGAATGGTTTTTATGAGGTTTCATTTAAAGCGTTTTCTCAGAAATATAAAGAAAATGCAACAGGACAAAGAAAACAAATCGCAAACGATGCCACTATACATATTGGAATTTATGATGAAAACGGAAACTTATTTAATTATACTTTTCCAATCCAGAACAATACAATTGAAGGAAAAATCAAACTCAAAACAAAACCTCAACGCATTGTTATTGATCCGTATTTAATGAATATTGATACTTTTATAAAGGATAACGAAAAGGAAATTGATTAGTTTTTTTGCCACTAATTCCACGAATTTCCACTAATTTTTAATTTTAGTTTTTCACAAATGCTCAAAATATAGCTCGCGGTTTCAACCGCGGGAAACGTTACGAATTGGGTATAATTAGATATTGTGTACCCGTGGTTGAAACCACGGGCTATGTTTGAAATAAAAATCAGTCAAAAATAGGAATTAGAGAAATTCGTGAATTCGTGGCAAAAAAAATCATTTTAATCCTTTTAATCTGTGGCAAAAAACTTTTATCTCAATTGAATTAAAATCTGTTTATGAGTTGTTTTTCCGTCGTCTTTAATTTTCAAATCTTTGTTGGATTCGATTTGAAATTTTGATGCAGTTTCTACATTCAAAGAAATATCACGATTCCTAAAAGTTTCTGGAATTTCCGGAAGTTTAATTGTAACTATTACTTCTTTATTTTTCTGCTGAAAATCGACTTTGATTCCGTCTCTTAACCAAATGTATTCGTAAACTTCTTGCCACGGCGCCATCCAGATCGAATCATTTCCTTTTAATCCGTATTTGTTGGCAAGCGTTGTCATATAGTATTTGAAATCAGGAAAACGCATGCTTAGATTCCACAAGTTTGTATTTCCCGTTCCGTGTGTGAATTCGTTAAACCAAACTGGATCTTTTTGTTTTACAATAGAATCTATCGTTTTTAAATATTTATCCATCGTTTTAAAACTTGTAGTGTCTTTTAAACTCTGAACAAAAGTTCGAGCAGAAATCATTTTATCTAAATCTACTTTTGAATCTACTTTAAAAACTGGCCCTACACCGTAATAAGAAGCAACAGATAAATTTCCATTGGCCAAAGCTTCTTTTTCATATTCTAAATAATATTTCTCATCACCTTCTCCGCCAGGAACTACAAAATGCGACATGGTAAAATCTAGATTTTGTTTTATTGAAGTAGTATTTTCGGTTACTTCTGTCAAGTACTTAGTTCCATGTTTTGTTGCATGATGAAAACTGTGATTTAAAATATCCCAGCCAGCATTGTACATTTCTTTAATTTCAGCCCACGAAAGATGTCCGCGGTTTTCTGGTAGATCTCGAATTGAACCTCCATTGATCGCTAAAGCCAATTTAAACGGAATTTTATTTCCCATTCCGTCCGAATAAAAAAGCCCTTCTGAAACTGTTCCATCTCCACCTTGATCAATTTTCCATTCGTTAATGGATGAATTACTGATTTTTCCTCCATTCAATAATGGAAAAGCGGTTAAATAAGCAGATCTGTAGCCATCGTCAAGCGTAAAACTATACGCCAAATGTTTGTTGTATTTTAATGGAGAAACGGCAATTGTTACTTTATCCGTCGATTTCAATTTTATTTTGAATGAAATAGTTTTCGATTTTGAAGAATCTTTTTCGATAATTCCATTTGAAAAACCATTAACGCTTCCGAAGATTACGATAATTATTATAAGAAGAATTCGTTTTGGCATAAATTTTAGGGATTCATTTTCGACTTAAAAGTACATTTCTTTTTCAAAAAAATATTTTAAAACTGATTCTAGTGCTTAAAATAATTTCTGTCGATTCAAAAAAGTGAACAGATTTTAAACCTAACTTTGTACATCAATTACAAAAATTTGATTTAGCATTTCTGCAAATGACACACAAAATTTTAATTATAGACGACGAAGAAAAACTGAGAAGTCTACTGGTTCGCATTATAAAATCGGAAGGATTTGAAGTTTTTGAAGCGAAAGATTTAAAGTCTGGTTTTAAAAAACTGGAGCAAACTGATATTGACGTTGTTTTGTGTGACGTAAAACTGCCTGACGGAAACGGTGTCGATTTTGTTCAAAATATAAAAAACAGTTTTCCGCTGACAGAAGTTATTCTGCTAACTGCTTTCGGAAATATTCCAGACGGCGTTCAAGCAATGAAAAATGGCGCTTTTGATTATATTGTAAAAGGCGACGATAATGATAAAATTATTCCGCTTCTTTATAAAGCTGTCGAAAAAGTACATCTACAGAAAAAAGTTCAGCAATTAGAAAAACGTATTAACGATAAATATTCTTTTAATACCATTATTGGAAAATCAAAAGGAATTGAACAAGTAATTGATCTTGCTCAAAAAGTTGCCAAAACCGATTCGACTGTCTTACTTACGGGTGAAACTGGAACAGGAAAAGAAGTTTTCGCGCAGGCGATTCACGAAAATAGCAATCGTGCAGGAAAATCTTTTGTGGCTCTAAACTGCAGTACTTTCACAAAAGAAATTTTAGAAAGCGAACTTTTTGGTCATAAACAAGGTGCTTTTACGGGAGCTGTAAAAGATAAAAAGGGTTTTATTGAAGAAGCAAACGGCGGAACTTTATTTCTGGATGAAATTGGTGAAATGCCAATTGATCTTCAGGCCAAATTATTGCGTGTTTTAGAAACCAGCGAATATATTCCGGTTGGTGACACGACTCCTAAAAAATCAAACTTTAGATTAATTGCCGCTACAAATAGAGATTTAAAAACAGAAAGTGACGAACATCGCTTCCGTTCTGATTTGTATTTCCGATTAAATATCTTCGAAATAAAACTGCCATCTTTAAGAGAACGAATTAAAGATATTGGCGTTTTGACGCATTATTTCGTGAAACAGTTTTCTGAAAAAACGAATAAAAAAACATTACAAATCTCTGATGATTTTCTGCAGAAATTAGAAAACTATTCCTGGCCTGGAAATATTCGCGAACTTAAAAATATCATCGAAAGATCAGTTATTTTAAGTAATGGCGATACTTTAACTTCGGATGTTCTACCTTATGAAATGCAACATCAGGCTGAAAATAATTCAAAAC
This sequence comes from Flavobacterium sp. KACC 22758, assembly GCF_028736135.1. Classification (NCBI taxonomy): domain Bacteria; kingdom Pseudomonadati; phylum Bacteroidota; class Flavobacteriia; order Flavobacteriales; family Flavobacteriaceae; genus Flavobacterium; species Flavobacterium sp. KACC 22758. Next base: position 1,143,429 of record NZ_CP117878.1, on the reverse strand, counting down.
CTATGTCGGCTTTCTCAATGCAGAGTGTTGAAAAACTGCATATACAAAAGGTTTTAAATTATACTAAAGGGAATAAAGCAGAAACGGCTCGATTATTAGAAATTGGAATTGCGACTTTGTACCGCAAGTTAGAAGAGTATCAAATTCAATAACAATAACAAAATTCAATTTCAATATCAATTACAATTCTCAAAGCTTCAGAGAATCACAATATTTATAGATTATTTATTGCCAATGAGAAAAAGCTCCAGAGGAGCGACACCTAGGCAATCTGAAAAAATATGTCACCCCGCTGGGCTCTGATAAATGTGGATTCATCATTTCTATAAATATTTCGCTCCTCTGGAGCTTGACAATAACAACATATCAAAACGAGAAAAGCTTATCAAAATGATAAGCTTTTTTTATGCCTATTTTTTGGCACAAAACTACATCCCTTTTATTGACAGCACTTTAGCTGTGACTCAACTTTTTCGGAACATATTTTGGCATAAGGAGGAAGAACATTAAAAATTCATTCCAAATGAAAAATCAAGTAACCTCAATCTACAAACAAGCCGAACGGTTTGCTGAGATAACCAAAAAATCTATTATTTCTGGAAATATAGTAAGAGCTAAGAAATGTCTGGCTCTAGCCGAACGTTTATTCATAACCGGAAGCATCGAAACTAAAAATGCCATTTCTAATGTGTATGTTTTTTCGGTTTCTTCTTTTATGGAAATGCGCCACTGCAATATTTCTCATCTTTTTCCTCAAACGCTTAAAGCGGAATATATCAAGCAGGTTAATGCTTCTGGTGTTTAATCGGTTAACTGTTTAATCGTTTAATCGCTTCAACATAATCTGAAATCTGAACTCAAAAATCTAAAATAAAAATCATGGTCACAATCCTTCTTCTTGCTTTAGCAGTTTTACTGTTTGCAATTTGTTTTCTGTCAGTTGAATTTTTTGAAAAAATCTAAATCATGACTGCACTATTTATCATTTCAATCGCCGTTTTCGTGTACTTGGTTTATGTACTAATCAAACCCGAAAAATTTTAAATCATGTAAAAAGTGAAATGCTTTAAGTGAAATGTAAATGCAAATTTTATTCATCAACTCATTTTACAAATCACCTCTCACCTTTCACTAAAAAATATAAAAATTATGAACACAGAATTATTAGGCGTCATTGGTATTTTTATCCTAACCATTGTTTTAGCGATCCCTTTAGGAAAATATATTGCTAAAGTGTATTTGGGAGACAAAACACTTCTTGACCCGATTTTCAATCCAATTGAAAAATTTATTTTTAAAATCAGCGGTATCAATTCGGCTGAAGAAATGAACTGGAAACAACACTTAAAAGCACTTTTAAGCATTAATATGGTTTGGTTCTTTCTTTGCTTTTTTGTCTTATTGTTTCAGGGTTCTTTACCTTTAAATCCGGATAACAACCCATCGATGACTCCTGATTTGGCATTTAATACTGCCATTTCATTTTTAGTCAATTGTAACTTACAGCATTATTCAGGCGAAAGCGGGGTTTCTTACCTTTCACAAATCGTCTTGATGTTTCTTCAATTTGTTTCTGCTGGTATCGGAATGGCTGCTGCCGCAATGATTTTTACAGCAATGAAAGAAAGAACTACAGAAAAACTGGGTAATTTTTATAATTATTTCATCAAAAGCTGTACTCGTATTTTATTACCACTTTCAGCAATTGTAGCTGTAGCACTAGTATTTAGCGGTACTCCAATGACATTTGAAGGTAAAGATGCTATTACAACGCTTCAAGGTGATCATGTAGAAGTTTCTCGCGGACCCGCTGCGGCCTTTATTGCTATTAAACATATTGGTACAAATGGTGGTGGATTTTTTGGAGCCAACTCAGCGCATCCATTAGAGAATCCAACTTATTTTACGAATGGAGTTGAGCTTTGGTCGCAGATGATTATTCCGTTTGCAATGATTTTTGCTCTTGGATTTTTCCTCAACAAAAGAAAATTAGCGAATATTATTTTTGGTGTAATGACGGTTGGTTTCTTACTCTTGGTTGTTCCAACAGTTATGAGTGAAATTAACGGAAATCCTGCTATCGAAAAAATGGGAATTGCACAGGTAACCGGAGCGATGGAAGGAAAAGAAGTTCGGTTTGGCCCGGCAATTTCAGGTTTCTGGAGCATTGCTACAACGGTAATTTCTACAGGTTCTGTAAACAGTATGCACGATAGTTCTATGCCTATTTCTGGCGCTATGCAATTATTATCTATGATGGTAAATGCCTTTTACGGAGGATGCGGTGTTGGTATTCTAAACTATTACATTTTCATTATTCTGGCTGTATTTATCTCAGGATTAATGGTTGGCCGAACTCCCGAATTTTTAGGGAAGAAAATCGAAGCGCGGGAGGTTAAAATTGCTGCTTTCATCGCTATTCTTCACCCTTTATTAATATTAGCCGGAACTGCTTTAGCTTCTTATTTTGCTGCGCATGATACTGCAATGGGTTATTGGTTTAACGGCAACGCAACAGGCTGGTTAAACAATCCTGGTAATCACGGATTCTCAGAAATGTTGTACGAATATACTTCGAGTGCTGCCAATAATGGTTCTGGTTTTGAAGGTCTGGGAGATAATAATCCGTTCTGGAATATCACTACAGGAATTGTATTACTGTTAAGCCGTTTTATTCCAATCATTGGGCCATTAGCAATTGCAGGTTTACTGGCAGGTAAAAAATACATTCCAGAGAGTGCAGGAACTTTAAAAACCGACACCTCAATTTTCGGAATCATGACTTTTGCCGTAATCGCAATTATCGCTGCTTTATCATTCTTCCCGGCATTGGCTTTAGGTCCATTGGCAGAATTCTTTACTTTAAAATAAAAATGCTGGATATTTTAAACACATAGAAACATAGAATCTAAATCAATAAAAAAGAATAAAAAGAAAACTCGTTTTCACACATAGTTAGAATAACGATTTTATCATTCGTATTTCAATATAGCCCGTGGTTTCAACCACGGGAAACGAATTGCAGGGACAAAGATTGTGATATACGTTGCGTCCCAGCGGTTGAAACCGCTGGCTATGTTCTATAATCCATGTGTTTTTAGCACACAACATTTAACAAATAACATTTAACTTTTTACAAGAAAATGACAACTAATAAATCCACATCATTGTTTGAAAGTAAACAGGTAAAAGAAGCCTTAGCGCAGTCTTTTGTCAAGCTGAACCCAAAAATGATGATCAAAAATCCGGTAATGTTTACCGTAGAAATTGGAACAGCTATTATGTTTGCTGTCTGCATTTCAATATTAATGGGTGCAAATGATCAGGGAAGTTTTACTTATAACCTAATTGTATTTTTAATTTTACTGGCAACGCTTTTATTTGCCAATTTCGCCGAAGCTATTGCCGAAGCAAGAGGAAAAGCACAAGCCGACAGTTTAAGAAAAACAAGAGAAGAAACTCCTGCAAAACAAATTTTACCTAACGGAGAAATTAGAAACATTAGTTCTTCGGCATTAAAAAAAGACGATATATTCGTTTGTGAAGCCGGTGATTTAATTGCTGCCGATGGTGAGATTATCGAAGGTCTGGCTACCATTGATGAAAGTGCCATTACCGGAGAAAGTGCTCCTGTAATCAGGGAATCTGGCGGAGATAAATCTTCGGTTACCGGAGGAACAAAAGTATTATCTGATAAAATCAAAGTAAGAGTGACTTCTGAACCTGGCGAAAGCTTTTTAGATAAAATGATTGCTTTGGTTGAAGGTGCGAGCCGTCAGAAAACACCAAACGAAATTGCCTTAACCATTTTATTAGCCGCATTTACTTTAATCTTCGTGATTGTGTGCGTTACGCTAAAACCGTTTGCCGACTATGCCAACGCACCCATCACGATTGCGGCTTTCATTGCTTTGTTTGTGTGTTTGATTCCAACTACAATTGGTGGTTTGCTTTCTGCAATTGGTATTGCGGGAATGGACAGAGCGTTGCGAGCTAACGTAATTACAAAATCTGGTAAAGCGGTTGAAACTGCTGGGGATATTGATGTACTGCTTTTGGATAAAACAGGAACCATCACCATTGGAAACAGAAAAGCAACCAATTTTTATCCAACAAAAGGAATTTCTTTTGATGACTTTGTGAAATCTGCTGTTTTGAGTTCGCTTGCAGATGATACTCCGGAAGGGAAAAGTATTCTCGAGTTAAGTGAAATGTTAGATGTGAAAAATGAAACAAAAGCGAGCTTTTTACAAACTACTTCAGATATTTCACACACAATAAAATTTACTGCCGAAACCAGAACTTCCGGAGTCGTATTAAAAGACGGAACCAATATTAGAAAAGGTGCACAAGACGCTGCAAAAAATATTGCGCAACAAGCCGGAAATTCTTTCCCTGAAGATACTGCACAACAAGTAATTTCTATTTCGTCTAACGGAGGGACGCCATTAGTAGTAATCAAAAACAATGAAGTTCAAGGTGTTATCGAACTTCAGGATATTATAAAAACCGGAATGAAAGAGCGTTTTGAGCGTTTACGCAGAATGGGAATCAAAACGGTTATGGTTACAGGTGACAATCCGCTTACAGCTAAATTTATTGCCGAAGCTGCTGGTGTTGATGATTTTATTGCCGAAGCTAAACCTGAGGATAAAATGAATTACATCAGAAAAGAACAAGCCGAAGGACGACTAGTAGCCATGATGGGTGACGGAACAAATGATGCTCCTGCCCTTGCTCAGGCGAATGTTGGAGTTGCCATGAACAGCGGAACTCAAGCTGCAAAAGAAGCAGGAAACATGGTCGATCTTGACAATGACCCAACGAAACTAATCGAGATTGTTGAAATTGGAAAACAGCTTTTAATGACTCGAGGTACTTTAACTACTTTTTCTATTGCAAATGACGTTGCGAAATATTTTGCTATTGTTCCTGCTCTTTTTATTACTGCGATTCCTGCACTGCAAGGTTTGAATATTATGCATTTGCATAGTCCTGAAAGTGCCATTTTATCGGCTGTAATTTTCAACGCGGTTATCATTCCAATTTTGATTCCGCTTGCGCTGAAAGGTGTTGATTACCGTCCAATTGGGGCTAGTGCGATCTTAAAAAGAAACCTTTTAATTTATGGTCTTGGCGGATTAATTGTTCCTTTTATTGGAATCAAATTGATTGATGTGATTGTTGCACTCTTCATGTAAAAATTAAACCTGACAGGTTTACAAAAACTCAAATTAAAAACATAGACTTTGGATTCCTTAAGCTTCTAAGAAAAAAACTTAGAACCTTAGCATCTTAGAGTCTTAGAATCTCAAAAGAAATGAAAAATCTATTTTCTATAATAAAACTTACTGCGGTTACATTAATCTTATTCGCAGTTATTTATCCTTTAGCGATTTACGGAATCGCACAATTGGCTCCAAATCAAGGAAAAGGAGAAACAATTTCGGTTAACGGAAAAGTGGTTGGTTATCAAAAAATTGGTCAAAAATTCGATAAGTCGAATTATTTCTGGGGAAGACCTTCGGCTGTTGATTATAATGCTGCAGGAAGTGCCGGAAGCAACAAAGGTCCAAGCAACGCCGAATATCTGGCTTTGGTTCAAAAAAGAATTGATACGCTTTTATTGGTTCATCCGTACTTGAAAAAATCTGATATTCCTGCTGATATGGTTACGGCTTCTGGAAGCGGTTTAGATCCGAATGTTTCTCCGCAAGGGGCGCTGATTCAGGTTAAACGAATTGCTAAAGAAAGAAAACTGGACGAAGCGAAAGTAAAATCTTTGGTGGAATCTAAAATTAATACTGCTGTTGTTGGTCCTGAAACTGTGAATGTTCTGGAATTGAATGTGGCTTTGGATCAGCTACGCTAGAAAAGGTTCTGAGGTTCTGAGTCGCTATCCTGATAGCTATCGGGACTAAGGTTTTTCTCCTAACAGGTTTTAGAAACCTGTTAGGTATTATAAACCGAGTAACCACACCGTTTGTCATCCCGAGGAACGAGGGATCTCCACAAGTAGCTCGACAAAGATTATCGATTTACTTTACGGAGTTACTTACGAAGATTTTTCCTTCCTCGCAATGACAAACTGTGGCGAGAGTTGGAATCGAAAAACTAAACTTACAATAATACCTAACAGGTTTTGGAAACCTGTTAGGATATGAAAATATTATAATACAAAACACCTTTTTTCCCCAAATGCCCTAGCCCCGATAGTAGTGGAAATCCTTTTTCTGGCTTCTTTAGCCAGGAAAAGATTGAAACGGATAGCGGGATTAGCTCCTAAAAAATCTACTAATAAATAATAGAATACCACAAAAATGAAAAAAATAATACTTACCGCTTTAATCGCTTTTGGTTATAGCAATTTACAAGCACAAGAAGAATCTAAAAGTCCGCTGACATTTTCAGGATATGTAGACGCTTATTACAGTTATGATTTCGGGAAACCTGAAAATCATACTCGGCCAAACTTTTTTTACAGTTATAATAAAAGCAACGAGGTAAACCTGAATTTGGGAATGGCGAAAGTGAATTATTCGAAAGAAAATATTCGAGGGAATTTTGCCTTGATGGCGGGAACTTATGCCGAGTATAACATGTCGGCAGAACAAGGTTTGCTGAAAAATATCTACGAGGCAAATGTTGGTGTAAAGATTTCGAAAAACCATAATTTATGGGTTGATGCGGGAATCATGCCTTCGCATATTGGATTTGAAAGTGCAATTGGAAAAGACTGCCAGACTTTAACAAGAAGTATTATGGCTGAGAATTCTCCTTATTATGAAGCGGGAGTCAAAATTGGTTATACTTCTGAATCTGGAAAATGGTACTTGGCAGCGATGTATTTGAACGGTTGGCAGAGAATTCAGAAAATCGATGGGAATCAAACCCCTGCTTTTGGAACGCAAGTTACCTACAAACCTTCTGATAGGGTTGCTTTGAACTGGAGTACTTATGTTGGAAATGAACAGCCGGATATTGATAAAAAATGGCGTTATTTCAACAACTTTTACGGACAATTTAAGGTTACGGAAAAGACAAATATTACAGCTGGTTTTGATGTTGGATCTCAGCAGTCGGCAAAAGGAAGTAATAAATATGATACCTGGTTTTCGCCAGTTTTGATTCTGCAATACAAGCCAGTTGACAAGATTCAGCTTGCAGTACGCGGTGAATATTATAGTGATGAAAAGGGTGTAATTATCGCGACTGAAACGCCAAATGGTTTTAAAACTTATGGATTTTCAGCTAACTTTGATTACTTAGTTACTGATAATGTTATGTTTAGAATTGAAGCAAGAAATCTTTCGAGTAAAGACGAAATCTTCACCAATAAAGACAATCTTCCAACGGATACGAATACGTTCGTGACAACTTCGCTGGCGATTAGTTTTTAGAAGAATATTTCTTGCCACAGATTACACAGATTAAAAGGATTTTTTTGTGCTAATTTATTCGCCACGAATTCACGAATTATTTTAAATAAAAATTCGTGAATTTGTGGTTAAAAAAAAATAAAAACTTTGTGACTTAGCGCCTTCGTGGCAAAAAAACATGAAAGAAGAAAACGAAAATAACGCACAGCATTTTCTCGATTTAATTCAGAAATCACGAAAGGGGAAGTTTAAAATCTACATTGGAATGAGTGCCGGTGTGGGCAAGACTTTCCGTATGCTGCAGGAAGCGCATTCGTTATTAAAAAACGGAATCGATGTCAAAATTGGCTACATTGAAACGCATATGCGAAAGGAAACGCATGAATTATTAGCTGGTTTACCAATAATTCCGAGACGGACCATTTTCTATAAAGGAAAAGAATTAGAAGAACTCGATGTTCAGGCGATTATCAATCTTCGTCCTGAAGTGGTTATTGTTGATGAATTGGCACATACGAACGTTGAAGGAAGCAAAAATGAAAAACGCTGGCAGGATGTTTTAGAAATTCTGGAAGCTGGAATAAATGTAATTTCGGCGGTTAATATTCAGCATATTGAGAGTTTAAATGAAGACGTAAAAAGAATTACAAACATTGATGTTCAGGAACGTATTCCGGACAATGTTTTACGATTAGCAGATGAAGTCGTGAATATCGATTTAACATCAGAAGATTTGATTGCGCGTTTGAAAGAAGGAAAAATTTATACTGCGGATAAAATTCAGACGGCTTTAACGAACTTTTTTAAATCGGAACAGATTTTACAACTTCGAGAATTGGCTTTGAAAGAAGTAGCGAGTCAAGTCGTTCGAAAAGTTGAAAATGAAGTTCCGAATCTTCATGCTTTACGACATGAGAAACTTTTGGCCTGTATTAGCAGTAATGATAAAACGGCCAAAATTGTAATTAGAAAAGCAGCTCGCTTGGCAAGCTATTATAACGGAAGCTGGTATGTTTTGTATGTCGAAACTCCGCAGGAAAGCAGTAATAAAATTGCTTTAGACAAACAAAGACATTTAATTAATAACTTTAAACTTGCCGTGCAACTAGGAGCCGAAGTTATTAAACTCGAAAATTCGAATATTGCTAATGCTATTTTGACAACTGTCGAGGAAAAACAAATTACAACTGTGTGCATCGGAAAACCGCATTTGAATTTATTTAAAGTAATTTTGTCTACAACAATTTTCAGACGTTTGCTAAACAAGCTGTCTTTATCAAATGTTGATCTTGTTATTCTGTCTTAAAAGTTTTTAAACCATATAAGTTATATAAGTTCATTTAATGCGGGACGTTGAATTTTAACCGCAAAGAGCGCAGTGATTTACGCAAAGTTCGCTAGAGTTTTTTGCTCGAAGACACAAGGACGCAAAGCTTTTACTTTAATCTTTGCGTGCTTTGCGAAACCTTAGCGCTCTTTGCGGTTAAATTTTAAGCACAGTTTTTAAATGAACTTATATAACTTATATGGTTCAAAAAAAATTAAATGTTTTATAAAATGAGAATTAAAACCAAATTGAATCTGGGTGTTGGATTGTTATTTTTAATGATTATCATTCTCTCGTTAGTGAGTGCTTATTCTGTTTTTTTGATTAAGCAAGACACCGAGAATATTCTGAAATCCAATTACAATACGTTGGAATATTCCCGAAATATGATTTTTGCTTTGGACGGAATCAAATCGGATTCAAAAGAAACGATTCAGAATTTTGAAGAAAATCTCAAAAAGCAGACTCAAAATATTACAGAACCAGGCGAAAAGCAAGCCACCGAAAAACTGAAAGCCAGCTTTGCCCTTTTAGATAAAAATAATGCCGATGAATATATAAAAGCTCAGATTCGTCAGGATATTTTTGCGATTATGAAACTGAATCTTGACGCCATAAAACAGAAAAGCGATATCGCCAAACACTCGGCTGAAACGGCCAATTTGTCGATTGCCATCGTGGGAACTTTATGCTTTCTGATTGCTTTTAATTTATTGGTTAATCTGCCCAATAATATTGCGAATCCTATTAGAGAATTAACGCAGAGTATTAAGGAAATTGCCAATAAAAACTATTCAGAACGTGTTCATTTTACGAGTCATAGCGAATTTGGAGATCTTGCAAAATCATTCAATACCATGGCGCAAAAACTTGAAGAATATCATGACAGCAATGTTTATAAACTTCTTTTTGAAAAGAAACGACTGGAAACCCTGATCAATAATATGAACGATCCTATTATTGGTTTGGACAACGAAGGAATTGTTTTGTTTGTGAATGATGAAGCATTGAAAATTATTGGTCTAAAATCTGAAGATATTATTGGAAAACCAGCTTCTGAACTAGCCATTTCTAATGATTTAATTCGTTCTTTAATTCTGAAAGAAAGTGAAACTCCTAAAAAACAGGCTCTCAAAATTTTTGCTCACGGAAAAGAAAGTTATTTCGAAAAAGAAATTCACAATATCACGATAACACCAACTGGAGAAGAAAAAGAAATTAATATTGGTGATGTGATTATTCTGAGAAATATTACGCTTTTTAAAGAATTGGATTTTGCTAAAACCAATTTCATTGCAACTGTTTCTCATGAATTAAAAACGCCTATTGCTTCTATAAAATTAAGTCTTCAATTGCTTGAAAATGAAAAAACGGGTGATATGAACGACGACCAAAAACAATTGGTTGAAAGTATAAAAGATGACAGTCAGCGTTTGTTGAAAATTACAGGAGAGTTATTAAATTTATCGCAACTGGAAACTGGAAACATTCAGCTGAATATTGGAAAAAGCAATCCGCACGAAATTGTGAAATATGCTGTAGAAGCTGTAAAAGTTCAGGCAGATCAAAAACAGATTCAGTTAGTTATTGATGCCAATGAAAATCTCAAAAATGTAAAAGCCGATGCCGAAAAAACAGGCTGGGTTTTGATTAATTATCTATCGAATGCCATTAGATATTCGTCTGAAAAAAGCACGATTCTCATTAAATTAAAAGAAGAAAATAATCAGATGGTTTTTCAGGTTATTGATACCGGAAAAGGAATTGATACAAGATATAAAGACAAGGTTTTTGATAAATATTTTCAAGTTCCGGGCAGTCAAAAATCTGGAACGGGATTAGGTTTGGCGATTAGCAAAGAATTTATTGAAGCTCAAAATGGAAGTGTTGGTGTTGAGAGTAATTTGGGATTAGGAAGTACGTTTTGGTTTTCGCTGAAGGTTTAGAAGAATTGTGAATTATTAAAAGAAAAAATATTAAAAAAGCTTCGGAGAAGCGAGATATTTACAGCTAATTTGATTCACGTTGATAATAAGCTCCAGCGGAGCGACATATTTCACCCCGCTGGGGCTTAAAAAACACGCCTAATAAATTTTCTATAAATATATCGTCCCGCTGGGACTTATTTACTTAAAATCATCAATCTGAATAAAATAAAAATAAGCCAATCTTAATCCAACTACCTCATTTAAAACCAACAAATTAAAGTTAGCTTAAGGTTCTATTAAGACCAAAATAACAGCGTTAAACATTCGTTACTATTGCAAAATATAAACGACAAAAACAATGTTCCACAAAACGATTTCCCTTGTATTTTTATTCGTATTATTTTCTGCGAATGCACAGCAAAATGATTCGATCACAAAAATTGACAGTACTTCTCATAATTTAAAATTCAATTACAAACAATTAATTATTCCGGGTGTATTAATTGGTTATGGTGTAATTGGTTTAAAAAGTGATCAGCTTTTGAGTTTTAATCACCAGATTAAAGATGAAGTAACTGAAGACATTGACGAGAAAATTACAATTGATGATTTTTCTCAATATGCTCCTGCTGCATCAGTATATGCATTGAATGCTTTTGGCGTAAAAGGCAAGAATAATATGCGCGACCGTTCTGTAATCCTTGTGACTTCGTATGCAATTATGGCTACAACGGTTTTGGGTTTAAAATCGATTTCGCATGTAGAAAGACCTGACGGAAGTTCGAATAACTCTTTTCCTTCCGGGCATACTGCAACTGCCTTTATGGGTGCTGAATTTTTATACCAAGAATACAAAGACAAATCGATTTGGTACGGAATTGCAGGTTATGCTGTTGCAACAGGAACTGGGCTTTTCAGAATTTACAATAACCGCCATTGGCTGACAGACGTCGCTGCCGGAGCTGGAATTGGAATTTTGAGTACGAAAATTGCCTATTGGGTCAATCCATATATTACCAAGAAACTGTTTAAGTCATCAGCCGAAAATAAATCTACCTCTATGATAATGCCTTTTTATAACGGGCAGCAATATGGATTGGGATTTGTGAAGGTTTTTTAGTTTTTTTTTCGCCACAGATTTCACAGATTAAAAAGATTATTTTTTTTTCGCCACGAATTCACGAATTATTTTAAATCAAAATTTGTGAATTCGCAGCGAAAAAATTTCCACAAAGCCATTCAAAAATCCTTTTAATCTGTGAAATCTGTGGCTATAAACTAAGCATTCGAAGTATTATTCTTAATCTCTCTAACTTCCCTTTTCAATTCTAAAAGCAAATCTTTCATTGCTCCGGTTTCTGTTATTTCTTGTTTCTTATCAGAACGGCCTATATTACATTCGTATTCCCAAATCTCCAAAATATCAGAAGCTTTCACTTCATAATTTGGATAAAAACTATTATCCGATTCTAAAACCAAGGCATTCTTTTTGTTTTTATTGAGACGCTTATATACCATTCCTTCATTCTTAGTAATAAGAATATAGGTTTTGCCATCCATAACCTCTCCCAGTTTTTCTACATAACGGCCAATAATAATAGAACCATCTTCGTGTGGAGGCATTGAATCGCCTTCAACGGGAAATCCGCGATGTTTGCCAGGTCCTAAAAACGGAAGTGTAATCTGCTGTAAACTTTCAATATATTCTGGATCAGCATATCCGTTTAAATAACCTGCTTTTGCTTTTTGAGATACGATTTCGATAAAATTTTCTCCAAAACTATCAACCTGAATAGGAAGAATAAGTCGGTTACCTTCCAGCTTTATCAAATTCTGTACATCAATTTTGCGTATATCGACAGATAATATCAAGTCAATACTCATATGAAAATACAACGCAATTTTCTTTAAAATGTCATACGGTGCTTCCGAAGTTCCATCTTCGTATTTCACGTATCTTCCTCTGGTAATACTAAGGTTTTCAGCTAATTTCTCCTGCGATATTTTATGCTTCACCCTTAATGCTCTGATGTTGTCTGAAAATAAGGACATAATTAATTTTGTTATAATTTGGAACAGCAAATATATGAAAAAATGTTGCTGTCTGTACTAATTTTGTAAATGTAAAAAATTAAGTTTCTGAAGTGATTATGAATCTGAGAAATATAAATACCACAAAATCAATAGAATTTTATATCCCGGATACAAGCACGGAAGTAAAAGTACCTTTTTTTGATGTTGGAATCAGTGCGGGGTTTCCTTCGCCTGCTGATGACTTTATCGAATTATCGATTGATCTCAATAAAGAACTCATCAAACATAAATACACTACTTATTTTGCCAGGGTAAAAGGGTATTCTATGAAAAATGCCGGCATTCATGATGGTGATTTATTAATTATTGATAAAAGTCTGGAACCGCAAAACAATAAAATTGCTGTGTGTCAAATTGATGGTGAATTTACGGTAAAACGCATTAAAATAGAAAAAGACATTATCTGGCTTATTGCCGAAAATGAAGATTATAAACCAATAAAAGTGACTCCAGAAAATAATTTCGTGATCTGGGGAATTGTAACTCATAGTATCAAAACTTTTTAAGTTATTGTTAGTCTGAGCTAAGTTGAAGACCTTTTATACGATAAAACCCTTCGACTTCGCTCAGGGTGACAAAACAGAAATAGAAAACAAATTTAAAATGTTTGCTTTAGTCGATTGTAATAATTTTTATGCTTCCTGCCAAAGGGTATTTGAACCGCATTTAAGAGAAAAACCTATAGTTATTCTCTCTAATAATGACGGCTGTGTTATTTCGCGGTCTGATGAAGCTAAAGCTTTGGGCATACCAATGGCTATTCCCGCTTTTAAGTACGAATCTGTTTTTAAAGAAAAAAACATTTTTGTTTATTCTTCTAATTATCCGTTATACGGCGATATGAGCAATCGGGTAATGAACCTGCTTAGAACTTATACCCCTGAAATCGAAATCTACAGTATCGATGAAGCTTTCTTGAAATTTTCAGGCTACGATTTATTTGATATGAATGCCTTGGGTTTAAAAATGCGTAAAGAAGTCACACAAGGAACAGGCATTCCTGTCAGCATTGGTTTTGCTTCTACTAAGGCTCTGGCTAAAATGGCGAATAAAATTGCCCGAAAATTTGCAGATCGCACACAAAATGTTCATTGTATTGATTCTGAAGAAAAAAGAGTTAAAGCCTTAAAATGGTCGAAAATTGAAGATGTCTGGGGAATTGGAAGAAAACACGCGAAACGTCTTAAAGCAAAAAAAATTAATACCGCTTATGAATTTACTCAGCTTCCAGATGCATGGGTGAGAAAAGAAATGTCAGTAGTCGGGCTTCGGTTAAAGCATGAATTAGAAGGCAAACCAACTTTAGACTTAGAAGAAGCTGCAGATCGTAAAATGATCGCTACAACAAGGTCTTTCGAAAAAAGATATACTTCTTATGAAGAAATATCAGAGCGAATCAGCACATTTACAGCCTCATGTGCTGAGAAATTAAGACGACAAAATTGTCATTGTAATATGGTCACTGTTTTTATCCAAACGAGTTTTATAAAAAACGAAGAATCACACTATTCGAGAAGCATTACGATTACAACAGATTTCCCAACTAATTCTACGATAGAACTTAATGCTGCAGCTCAAAAAGGATTTAAAGCTATTTTTAAAAAGGGTTATCGCTATAAAAAAGCAGGCGTAATTGTAATGGGCTTAACGCCAAACAGCGAAACACAGCTTAATTTATTTGAAACTTCAAATCCTAAACACCAGCCTTTAATGAGTGTTATCGACAAAATGAACCAAAATTATGGTAATAATAAAATTAAATTTGGTGTGCAGTCTCTTGGAAGACAATGGAAAATGAAACAAAACAGATTATCTCCTAAGTTTTCTACCTCACTTAAAGACGTTATTACTGTTAAAGCCTAAAAAGCAAATTATTACAGATTTAAAATTTTAATAAACAACAGAAAACCAATCGATTTTACGTTATATAGAAATGAAGAATCAGGAATATGCCATAGTCGATATTGAAACCACAGGAGGAAATGCCAGTGGAAGCCGTATAACAGAAATTGCCATTATTATTCATGATGGTAAAAATGTGCTGGATCGTTATGAAACACTGGTAAATCCTGAACAGGACATACCTCCTTCTATTTTTGGATTAACAGGTATAAATAACGAAATGGTGGCTAATGCACCAATCTTTGATGATATTTCTGAGAAAGTTCTCGAAATGCTTACAGACCGCATTTTTGTAGCGCATAATGTTAACTTCGATTATTCATTTGTTCATCATCAGCTGGAACAGGCAGGTTTCAAATGGTCGGCAAAAAAACTTTGTACAGTTCGCGCCGCCAGAAAAATCAAACCGGGTTTAGGTTCATACAGTTTAGGAAATCTTTGTAACTCTTTAAATATATCTTTAGAAAACAGACACCGTGCCGGAGGAGACGCAGATGCAACAGCCATATTATTTTCGCTTTTGTTAGAATGGGATGATGCTGGAGAAATCGAAAAAATGATCAAGAAAACGGCACAAGATCAGCGCTTACCTCCTAACCTTCCTCCTGATGATTTTAATAATTTACCTGAAAAACCGGGAATCTATTATTTTTATAATCAGGCAAAAAAAGTAATTTATGTTGGAAAAGCTGTTAATTTAAAAAAACGTGTTACATCGCATTTTACAGGCAATAATATCAACCCGCAAAGACAACATTTTTTAAGAGACATTTACGGAATTTCTTTTGAGATCTGCGCAACTGAATTAATGGCGCTTCTTTTAGAATGCACCGAAATCAAAAAACTCTGGCCTACTTACAACAGAGCTTTAAAACGTTTTGAGGCTAAATTTGGCATTTATCAATACGAAGCCAGAAATGGTTATAAATATCTCGCTATTGGAAAAGTGAGTAAATTTCAAATCTGCATTCATGAATTTAATACACAGTATGACGGTATCAATTTACTGCGCAGTCTGGCAGAACAGTTCGAAATTGATCATAGATTTTGTAAATATACAAGACCGGAAGAAGGAGAATTATTTCAAAATAATGATGTAAGAAGCCTGCCTGATGTTCTGCTTCATAACGAACAAGTAGATAATGCAATTGATTATTTACTGAACAACAGACCCAGTTTTGCGATTATCGATAAAGGAAGATCTGCTGACGAACGAAGCTGTGTCTGGGTTGAAAATGGGCATTTTCACGGAATGGGCTACATACCCAGAGATATCGCCATTAACGATTATGATGAAGTAAAAAGTTATGTAACACAATATAAAAGTAATCAGTATATAGAACATTTAATTTTTACTTACGCAGAAAAACATCCTGGTAAAGTATTCTTTAACAAGCAGTTTATAAAATAAGAACATAAATAATCAGTAAATTTAATATAGATTTTAAAATTAAATGTACTATGAAAATAGCAACTTATAACGTAAACGGAATCAACGGAAGGTTAAATGTATTACTTCGATGGCTGGATGAAGCAGCTCCGGATATTGTGTGTTTACAGGAATTAAAAGCACCTCAGGATAACTTTCCTATTAAGGCTATTAATGATGCAGGTTACAATGCCGTCTGGCACGGACAAAAACAATGGAACGGTGTTGCTATTCTTGCCCGAAATATGAAAATAGAAGAAATAACCCGTACACTTCCGGGTGATGACGAAGATGTTCAAAGCCGTTATATTGAAGCTTTAATTGACGGAATTGTGATTGCGTGTCTTTATCTCCCAAACGGAAATCCAGTGCCGGGACCAAAATTTGAATATAAATTGAAATGGTTTGATCGCCTGGCTGAGCGTGCAGCAATATTATTATCCTTAAAAGTTCCTGTACTATTAATAGGTGATTATAATGTGATGCCAACAGAGCTGGATGTCTATAAACCTGAAAAATGGATAAATGATGCGCTTTTCAAACCAGAAATTAGAAAAGCATTTACAGCTATAGTTTCACAAGGATGGACAGATGCGATTAGAACATTGTATCCTGATGAGAAAATTTACACCTTCTGGGATTATTTCAGAAATGCTTATCTGCGAAATGCAGGTCTTAGAATCGATCATTTTTTATTAAGCCCGCAAATAGCATCAGCATTGCATTCCGGCGGTGTTGATCGTCATGTGCGAGGCTGGGAAAAAACAAGCGATCATGCACCTGTATGGATTCAAATTGACAAAAAATAAATGGAATAATGACACTATTTAACGACACCGAATTATTTACCACAGGTTTGGCAGGAAAAAAAGTATTTGACATTCCTGATTCTGAATTGATTTTAATTGATAATTTCTTCACAAAAGAAGAATCTGATCGTTTTTATGAAAGGCTGCTTCGCAAAACGAAATGGAGAGAATACGAAATGGAAATTTATGATAAAACCTATACTGTTCCCAGAATGATTGCCTGGTATGAAGATAAAGATAATCCGGGAGCAGATCTAAAAGGTCCTGACTGGAATTATGAATTGCTGACTATTAGAGGACGTGTAGAAAAAGAAACACAGCAGGATTTTAATACTGTACTGCTTAATTTGTACAGAGATGGAAATGATGGCGTAGGTTGGCACAGCGATAAAGAACATAATACGGGACCAAACCCAATTATTGCTTCGGTGACTTTTGGAGAAACTAGAATGTTCAGGCTGCGCCATAAATACAGTAAAGAAATTCCGCAGGTCGAAATTCCGTTACATCATGGTTCTTTTTTACTGATGGCCGGAACTACGAACAGCTTTTGGCAGCATCAAGTTCCCAAAACAGCACGAAATGTTTTACCAAGAATAAATTTAACTTTTAGACAAACACACAGAAATGTGTAATTTATTAATAACGAAAAACAACGCCGTTTTTTTAACGCTGCAACGATGAGGAAAATTCTGTCGAAAAAAGTTAAAATACTGATTGTATGAACGTTTTATTAGGCAGAGCCCTTCTTTTTTACTACTTTTGCAACCCTTTTTTAAAATATAATACCGTAATGGCTTATTCAAACAATGATTTAGCGCGCTTCTTAGATGCGCAGAACAAACTTTATCTTACTGCTCTTTCTGAAATCAGCAAAGGAAAAAAAGAAACGCACTGGATGTGGTTTATTTTTCCTCAAATAAAAGGTTTGGGAAAAAGCGATACTGCCAATCTATATGCCATTAATGACTTAAAAGAAGCTTTTGATTATTTAGAACATCCAATTTTAGGAAAACATTTAATCGAAATATCAGAGCTTTTATTAACCTTTAAAATGAAATCTGCTGACGGAATTTTTGGAGATTTAGATGCCCGTAAATTACGTTCGTGTATGACTTTATTTTCTTTAACAGAAAATGCAAATCCAATATTTCAGGAAGTTCTGGATGCTTTTTTCTCCGGAGAAATTGATCCGCTTACTATATCTATTATTAATTCATCTATAAAATCATCTGTTGAACCTGCTGTTGTATAACAAATTTCAATAGATTATTTAATATCAAAAGACACTGTGTTTTAGCAGTGTCTTTTTTTATTCTATTAAATTACAATTACTGCTTTTTAGACTACCCCAAAAAAACGCCGATTCTCGATTATAAATTTGTTTGTACTAAAAAAGCGCCTTTATATAAAGACGCTTTTTATAATTTAAATTAAAAATTTCAGATCAAATAAAAGTTTACTCTTTTGGTTTAGTAAAATAATAAACCGGAATTCCTGTCAGCATAATTAACACTCCCCATCCGCAGGTTGAGAATTTTGTAATAAGCAGTGAAACGCATATTGCTGCAGCTGTTATTATATAAAGCATTGGTAAAAATGGATATCCAAAAGCTTTATAAGGTCTTTCGGTATTTGGCATTTTTCTTCTCAAAATAAAGATTCCGTATATCGTTAAAATATAGAAAATCAAGACAATGATAATTACAAAGTCTAACAAATCACCATATTTTCCTGTAAGACATAAAGCCGAAGCCCAAAAACATTGTGCCCAAAGTGCCCATGCAGGAACACTTGATTCATTTAAAACAGCTGCCTTTTTAAAGAATAAACCATCCTTTGCCATTGTATAATATACTCTCGCTCCAGCCATAATTAATCCGTTGTTGCAGGCAAAAGTCGAAATCATAATCATAATTGCAATAATCAGCGTTCCTATATTTCCAAAAATATATTGTGATGCTACAACGGCAACACGATCTGATTTTGCTGTTGCAATTTCTTCTAACGGAATTACGGCTAAATACATAATATTCGTTAAAACATAAATAATGGTTACAATAAAAGTTCCCAGAAACAAACTTAAACCAACATTCCGCTGCGGATTTTTAATTTCTCCAGCAATAAAAGTAACACCATTCCAGGCATCACTCGAAAATAAAGATCCAACCATTGCAGCTGAAATTCCGGTTATTAATGCAGTTCCTCCTATTGGCATCCATGAGCCGCTTTCTTTATCAAATGCACGAGTATTCCATGCATCGGCCCAGTTCGCATCCCAAACAGAAGCTTTTGCTGCAAGCGTTAATCCGAAAACAATTAAGCCCAATAATGATAAAATTTTAATAATCGTAAGAACAGTTTGAAGAATTTTACCGTTTTTAACACCACGGCTATTAATATAAGTCAATAAAATAATAGTGAATATCGATACTAACTGCGCAGCATTTAGTTTAAATGAACCTATTTCATAAAGTATATTTTCATCACTCAATGGTTCGTATAAATAAGCAGCAAATTTTGAGAAAGCTACTCCCACTGCCGCAATAGTTCCGGTTTGAATTACTGCAAAAAAGCTCCAACCGTACAAAAAAGCTATTAACTTGTTATACGCTTCTTTTAAGTAAACATATTGCCCACCGGCTTTTGGAAACATGGCGCTCAACTCTCCATAGCTGACAGCTGCTATAATGGTAATCAATCCTGATATCAGCCAAATTAAAGTAAGCCATCCTGCAGATCCTACCTGTCTGGCTATATCGGCGCTTACAATAAATATTCCAGATCCAATCATTGAACCAACCACAAGCATGGTTCCGTCTAATAATCCGAGTTCTCTTTTAAAATGTTCTTGGTTCTCTTCTTGCATTGTTTTTGGTTTTAGGTTGGTTAAAGATATACTTTTTTCTCAAAATTTGAATTTTCTGTTATAAATTTTGAAATTCTCAAATTAAAAATCATAAATAGAAAATTATCCCATATTAATAGAGATATTAATATTCAAAGTATTAAACAAATCTTCCACTTAACTTTTTTATTGTTAAACAAAAAATCAATAGTAATTTCATATTTCATTTTAAAAAACCTAAGTAAAATTGCAATATTTTTATTCCAAAAAAAACAAAAAAATATAAGATATTAAAAATCAAATAATTAAATTAAAAAATAAGAATAAGAAACAAAATAACAAGTCTTGTAAAAAGATTCGTATTTTTTACTAAATTTGGTAAAAGACTTCATTAGTCTTAAAATTTACATTTTTTTATTAACAATTGTTTATTTTAATTTCTTCTGAATAATCAGCCTCAAGATTATTTTAAGAATAAACTAAACAATCAAAACATAAGGCAGAACATTAATATTAAACCTACTAATATGAAAATCATGCATAAGGTTCGTTCTTTACAAAGCCTCCGTTTGCCGAATGTGTTTATTTTAATATTAATCGTATTCATTTCTTGTGCATTATTGATCTGCATTAATTTTTTCACCATTAAAATTTTATCTGCCAACAGGGCTTATGTTAATGGAGAATCACATTATTCTAAGGGGCAAAAAGATGCTTCACGTCATCTTATCACTTATCTCTACAACAAAGACCCAAATCAATGGAAACTATACAAAGAAGAATTAAAAGTTCCTCAAGGCGATGGAATTGCCCGAAAAACTCTTTTAAAGGCAGGCGATAATGAGGTAGCAAGAAAAGGTTTTTTAGCCGGCCGTAATCATAAAGATGATTTAGATGATATTGTCTGGCTGTTTGTAAACTTTAAAAAAGTTTCATTTCTGGCAAAAGCAATTCACGAATGGGAACAAGGAGATAATTTAATTGATGAACTTTTTATAATTGGAACTCAAATTAATGCAAAAATCGAACACAATTCATTGACTGAAGCTGATCAAAAGAAATTCATTCTTCAAATCAGCCGTATTAGTGATAAGCTTACTATTAATCAGCGTAATTTCTCGAATACTCTGGGAGAAGGAACCCGAAAAATAAAAACACTTTTAACAATCACCAACATCGTTTTTATTTTAATAATCGTTTTAAGTGTTTGTTCCTATTATTCAATAATGGTAAAACGTCTGACTATTTCTAAAAAGGAAATTGAAGTTAAAAATGAGGATCTAACTTTAGTTAATCATGAATTAGACCGCTTTGTTTACAGCGCCTCTCACGACTTAAGATCTCCTATTACATCTTTAAAAGGCCTGATTGAGATTACACAATTGGAAGATGACATCGATCAAATAAAAGACTATTTAAAATTAATGCATCAAAGTTTAACGAAGCAGGATCAATTTATAAGTGATATTATTGATTATTCTAAAAACAAAAGAAAACAAATTGTTATTGAACCTGTAAGCCTTAAGGAGATTTTCAACGAAGCCATTTCGCAATTAATGCACATTGAAAATGCAAGCAAAATTACTTTTAAACAAGAATTAGAGATAGATCAAATTCAGAGCGATGGTCTGCGTTTAAAAATCATTATCAGCAACTTACTTTCTAATGCAATTAAATATGCCGACAACAGTAAACAAGAAATGTTTATTTCAATTAAGACTTATCTTTCTGACGGCTTTAACAGAATTGAGGTTTCTGACAACGGAATAGGTATCAAAGAAGATTGTAAAGATTATATTTTTGAAATGTACTTTGGAACAAACAAAAATAAAGGATCCGGATTAGGTCTTTATATTGTAAAAGAAGCTGTCGAAAATATTAAAGGAAATATTTCTGTTGTTTCTGAAAACAATATTGGAAGTAAATTTATTGTAGCTATCCCAACTTCTTATGGAATTTAACTCAACTATATTATTAATTGAAGACAATTTAATTGATCAGCTTGTTACAAAACAATTACTGAAAAAAATTCTTGATATAAACCAAGTTGCTATTGCCAATAATGGATTAGAAGGTCTGCAATGGATTATAAAGAATAAAAAGGCAAAGCAGAGATTAGTCATTTTATTAGACATACAAATGCCTATAATGAATGGTTTTGAATTTTTAGATATATTTCAAACGCTTAATATGGAAATTCAAAAGGAAACTCAGATTTATGTACTTTCTTCAACTTTAGATTCTGATGAAATAGAACAAATTAGAAAAAATGAATTTGTTTGTGATTTTTTAAACAAACCTATTCCGGTTGAAGAATTAAAAAAGCAATTTTTAAATAGTTTCTTATTCTAAAATACGGTTTACCTGAGAAAAAGTTCTTTGATAATAAGGTTCTTTTGTAGAAGAAATCATAACTCCGCCATGTGTTGATGAGTGCACAAACTTAATTTCTCCGTCAGCTGCTTCAACTACCATTCCTACATGATTAATATGACGTCTGCCGTTAGTTTTAAAGAAAATCAAATCTCCTTTTTGCGCTTCTGCAGAAGCTACTTTAGTTCCTATACGAGATTGTTCGATTGAACTTCTTGGCAGTTTTATATCAAAATTTCCAAAAGTGCAGAACATTAAACCTGAACAGTCAAAACCTGATTTTGTAGTACCGCCTGAACGATAACGGGTTCCAATATTTTCAGTCGCACTTACAATAATCTGGTCGATTAAATCAGAATGATTTCCATTATAAACAAATGTAGAATCTTTTTTAACTGCTGTATTATTATCTGCAATTTGAGGCTCAGAACCAAAACTTTCGTCTAATAATGTCTTAGGTTCATTTAAAACATTTACAGCATCTGCTTTCTCTTTTGTTGTTTTGATTTTCAAAACATATCCAACCGGAAGTTTAGCTTTTATAGAAGGGTTTTGACGTTCCAGTTCTTTTACCGTTATTCCGTATTTTTTTGCGATTGCGTATTTTGTTTCTTTTGGCTGTACTTTAACCTCAAGGTCAACATCTGCAGAAGAAATGATTTCTGGTTTTTCTGTTTCCGGAGCTGTATTTTCAGCAATTACTGCTGTATTTACTGGAATAACGATTTGCTGTCCAATTTTCAGTCCCTCTGTTTCCAGCGCAGGATTTGCTTTTTTTAAATCATCAACACTAACATTGTATTTTTTAGATATTCCCCAAAGTGTTTCTTTTTGTAAAACTTCGTGCGAACCAGTAGTATTTACAGAAGTATTGTTCGCTATTGATGGTGTAGAATTTTGAGCTGACTTTACATTTTTATTCGGGATCAACAAAACCGAATTTAGTTTTAAAATTTTTGGAGCATTTGGATTCGCTTCTTGAATGTCTTTTGCTTTTACTCCATATTTTTTAGCAATTATAGTAAGGTTTTCTCCTTTTGAAATTTTATGTTTGATAAATTTTTCCTGAGAAAAAACACCAACACTAAAAAAAAACAATACTATAATTAATCTAAAAACCATACTTACCTATTAAAGTTATTACTCCTTTTAAGTTTAGACACTATTTTGAAACTCAAAAAGCACAAATATATTGCCTAAAAGGCGAATTTAACTTTTTAAAGTAAAATTTCCACGTTTTTTAACAACTAATTTACTTCAAATTAACAACCTCGGCATAAAAATTGAGCCAACTTTTTGAAATGCAGTTTTTTACATTTAGCATTCTTTTTTTCCAAAAAATCCAAAATTTGAAACCTAAAAAATGGTAAAAAAATTACTCTTGATTTTTATTTTCATTCCTTTTTTTTCTATTTCGCAAAACATAAATGGCGAAGTGTTTTCTCAAAAAGAGAATTTTCCTATTGAAAACACCAATGTATTTGCCTTGTCAAGCAAAGTAGGAACAATAACTGATCTGAATGGGAAATTTTCTTTAAAGCTGCTTCCACAATTTAAAAACGATGAAATTTTAGAATTCTCTCATATTGGATTTACCAGTCTAAAAGTACGTCTAGAAGACCTTAAGAAAGCAAATTTCATTATCTTTCTGGTTAATGAAGTCGAGAATTTATCTGAATTGACAATTACAGCCAATCATCAGTTAAAATTAAAATCAAAGCTGAACTTTAATAAACTGGCTCCTTTAAAATTCCCTATCTTCTCTTTTGGATCGTTTTTAAAGGACGATAAAATTTATGTTATAGGCGGGAATGGATCTCGTGAAGCTGATTCATGGAAGAAAGTTACTGCAGAAAAAGCCGCGCCTACTTTAAAAGATCTTCAAGACGAATTAAGTCGAAATTCAACTTTTTTGTTTTACAAAGGAGATTTTTCTACATACAATATTAAAACTGATACTTGGGAAGATTCTCCCATAAAATTCATAAAAAGAGCATATCACAATACACATTTATATGATAACTCAGTGTATGTTTTAGGAGGAAAAAGGATTTCTGTAAATGGAAAATTTGAATATTTACAAGATCAAATTGAAGTTTTAAACCTTAGTAATCAAACTACAAAAGTCGACAATACAAATCCGCATCAAGCTGCAGATTTTGCTTCGTTTACTTATAAAGACAATATTATTATAATGGGCGGTTCTATAAAAATGACCGAAAGCGGTAAAAAAACTTTCACCAACAAAGTACATATGTACAACATTACTTCCGGTTATTGGTATGAACTAGACAACATGCCAACTGCAAAAGAAACTACAGGAATCCTGCTTAATGATAAAATATATCTTATTGGAGGAAATAACAGCCAGCCTCTGCCTGAAATTGAAACTTTTGATTTGATTACACAAAAATGGCTGATTGAAGGTGAATTATTTTCAGGATTAGGAAGACCAGCAATAACTTATCATGACAATATCATTTATTTTTTTGAAGATGCAATATTTTACACCTATCACTTAAAAACAAAACAGCTGAAAGAATATAAAATTGATCTGGGTTTAAAATCTTGTTCTATGCATTTTTACAATGACAAACTTTATATAATTGGCGGCTATACACACAATGATTATTCTAAAACTCCTTCTTCAAACACATACAGTGTCTCAATTGATGAATTTCAAACAACAAAACCAAATAGAATTAAAACATTAAAAATCAAATCAGACAAAATTAATTAATCAAATAAAAAAGCGCTCTGTAAAAACACAGAGCGCTTTTTAAGTATAATCGAATCTTAAAAAATTAAGCTTTTCCTGCTGCAATTAAATTTAATGCAGAACCTGCAACAAACCATCCAATTTGTCCGGCGTTATAAGTATGGTTCGCCAAAATGATATCCTTAGTGCCATTTGCATGAACAAACTCTAATGTTAATGGTTTACCAGGAGCAAATTCAGTTAAATCTAAGAAGTTAATTGTATCATCTTCCTGAATTTTATCATAATCTGCTTCGTTTGCAAAAGTCAATCCTAAAAGACCTTGTTTTTTAAGGTTAGTTTCATGGATACGAGCGAAAGATTTCACTAATACCGCTTTAACACCTAAGAAACGAGGCTCCATAGCCGCATGCTCACGAGAAGAACCTTCTCCGTAGTTATGATCTCCCACTACAATAGAAGGAACTCCAGCTGCTTTGTATGCACGAGCAACCGCAGGAACAGCATCGTATTGACCTGTTAATTGATTTTTAACAGAGTTTGTTTTTTGGTTATAAGCATTTACAGCTCCAATAAGCATATTATTAGAAATATTATCTAAATGTCCGCGGAAACGTAACCAAGGTCCAGCCATAGAAATATGGTCTGTAGTACATTTTCCGAATGCTTTGATTAACAATTTAGCACCAGTAATATTTTTTCCGTCCCAAGCGTCAAAAGGAGCTAATAATTGTAAACGCTCTGACGTTGGATTTACCACAACCTGAACACCTGAACCATCCGCAGCCGGAGCTTGAAATCCTGGATCTTCGGCATAGAAACCTTTAGCAGGAAGTTCGTCTCCAGTTGGAGCATCCAGCATTACTTCTTCTCCATCTTCATTAATCAGCTTATCTGTTAATGGATTAAAACCTAGATCACCCGCAATTGCCATTGCAGTTACCAATTCTGGAGAACCAACAAAAGCAAGTGTATTAGGGTTACCATCTGCACGTTTTGAGAAATTACGGTTGAAAGAGTGAACAATTGTATTTCTTTCTTCTTTCTCTGCTCCATCTCTATCCCACATACCAATACATGGTCCGCAGGCGTTAGCAAAAACAGTTGCTCCAATTTTATGGAATGTATCAATAAATCCGTCTCTTTCTATTGTAGAACGAACTACTTCAGAACCCGGAGTAATGGTAAACTCGGCTTTTGTTTTTAAGTTTTTCGCAGCAACTTGTCTTGCTAAAGAAGCTGCACGAGAAATATCTTCGTAAGAAGAGTTTGTACAAGAACCAATTAATCCTACCTGAATTTGCAGCGGCCAGTTATTTTTGATTGCTTCTTCTTTCATTTTAGAAATCGGAGTAGCTAAATCTGGAGTAAATGGTCCGTTTAAGTGCGGCTCTAATTGAGATAAATTAATTTCGATAACCTGATCAAAATATTCTTCAGGGTTAGCATAGACTTCAGGATCTCCAGTTAGGTATGGAGCAATTTTATCTGCAGCATCGGCAACATCGGCACGATTTGTAGAACGAAGATAACGTCCCATTGAAGCATCATAACCAAAAGTAGAAGTTGTAGCGCCAATCTCAGCACCCATATTACAAATAGTCCCTTTACCAGTACAAGACATAGAAGTTGCTCCTTCACCAAAATATTCAACAATAGCGCCTGTTCCTCCTTTTACAGTCAAAATACCTGCTACTTTCAAAATTACATCTTTTGGAGCTGTCCAGCCTGATAATTTACCAGTTAATTTCACTCCAATAAGTTTAGGAAATTTAAGTTCCCAAGCCATACCAGACATAACATCAACAGCATCTGCTCCACCAACTCCAATTGCTACCATTCCTAAACCTCCGGCATTTACTGTGTGAGAATCGGTACCAATCATCATCCCGCCAGGGAAAGCATAGTTTTCAAGTACTACTTGGTGAATAATTCCGGCTCCTGGTTTCCAGAAACCAATTCCATATTTATTAGAAACAGATGATAGAAAGTCAAAAACCTCATTACTCTGCGTTTTCGCTCTTGCCAAATCAGTTGCTGCATCTACTTTTGCCTGAATCAGGTGATCGCAATGTACCGTTGTTGGAACTGCTACTTTAGATTTACCGGCATGCATAAACTGCAATAATGCCATTTGTGCTGTAGCATCCTGACACGCTACACGGTCTGGTGCAAAATCAACATAATCTACACCTCTTTTAAAAACTTGAGATGGAGCTCCATCCCAAAGGTGATTATATAAAATTTTCTCTGTCAAAGTAAGTGGACGACCAACTAGCTCGCGTGCCTTATCAACACGTTCCGGCATGTTCTCATACACTTTTTTTATCATTTCAATATCAAAAGCCATAAGTTTATTGTTTTGTTTTTTTTATTTTGAACATGACAAGTTACAAAAAATAGAAGAGCTATAAAAGAAAAAGCCCGAGTTTATCACTCGGGCTTTATAATATTAATAATCGTAAGATTACATTACTAACGATTTGTTTGAAGGCGCAAACTTAGTTAAGTTGATACCGTCTACAGCTGCTGTATATTCTTCAATAGTAGGAGTTCTTCCTAAAATTGTAGACAATACTACAACTGGAGTAGAAGAAAGTAATGATTCTCCTTTTTTACCCTCTTTATCTTCTACAACTCTTCCTTGGAAAAGACGCGTAGAAGTTGCCATTACTGTATCTCCTTTTGCAGCTTTTTCCTGGTTACCCATACAAAGGTTACAACCTGGACGCTCTAAATACAACATGTTTTCATATTCTGTACGCGCAGTACCTTTTGGAGCATTATCGTCGAATTCAAAACCAGAATATTTCTGTAAAACTTCCCAGTCACCTTCAGCTTTCAATTCATCTACAATGTTATATGTTGGAGGAGCAACAACAAGAGGAGCGTTAAATTCCACTTTTCCTGTTTGTGCTTCAACATTTTTCAACATTTGAGCAAGGATTTTCATATCTCCTTTATGAACCATACAAGATCCAATAAATCCAAGATCTACTTTTTTCACTCCACCGTAAAAAGATAAAGGTCTAATAGTATCGTGCGTATATCTTTTTGAAACATCAGCATTATTTACGTCTGGATCAGCAATCATAGGCTCTGCAATCAAATCAAGATCAACTACAACTTCAGCATAATATTTAGCATTTGCATCTGGAGTTAAAGCTGGTTTCTCTGCCGATTTAATTTCAGCAATTCTCTTATCAGCTTTGTTGATCAATCCTTGAAGAACGTGTTTATCGTTATCCATTCCTTTGTCGATCATGATTTGGATTCTGCCTTTAGCAATTTCCAATGATTCGATCAAAGTATCATCTTCAGAAATACAAATAGAAGCTTTTGCTTTCATCTCTGCAGTCCAGTCTGTAAATGTAAAGGCTTGGTCAGCAGTTAATGTTCCAATGTGAACCTCAATAATTCTTCCTTGGAATACATTTTCTCCTCCAAATTGGTGAAGCATTTGCGCCTGAGTAGCATGAACCACATCACGGAAATCCATATACCCTTTCATATCTCCTTTAAAAGTAACTTTTACAGATTCTGGAATTGGCATTGAAGCTTCTCCAGTAGCCAATGCAAGAGCAACAGTTCCTGAGTCAGCACCAAAAGCAACACCTTTTGACATTCTTGTATGAGAGTCACCACCAATAATTATAGCCCACTCGTCGATAGTAATATCGTTAAGTACTTTATGGATTACGTCAGTCATTGCATGGTAAACACCTTTTGGGTCACGAGCCGTGATTAAACCAAAATCGTTCATGAATTTCATCAATTTAGGAATATTGGCCTGCGCTTTTTTATCCCAAACAGAAGCAGTATGACATCCTGATTGGTAAGCACCATCAACGATTGGTGAAATTACTGTAGCAGCCATAGATTCTAATTCCTGAGCAGTCATAAGACCTGTAGTATCTTGAGAACCTACAATGTTTACTTCAACACGAACATCAGAACCTGCGTGTAATACTTTACCTGGAGCGATACCAACTGCATTTTTGTTGAAGATTTTTTCAACCGCAGTAAGACCTTGTCCTTCGTGAGAAACTTCTTTTGATGGAGCATATACTAACGGAGCTTCAACGTCTAAAACTTTAGCTGCTAATGTTTGAAGTTTTTTACCAAATACGATAGCGTAAGAACCACCTGCTTTGATAAATTCCATTTTTTGAGGAGTAAATGCTTTAGAAATGTCGATCAATTCCTGATCTCCGTTATAAAGTTTTTTCTCTTTAATATTGATTGTAAGAACCGTTCCTGTAGCAACAGAATAAGTTTGCTCTAAAATTGGTTCATCATTTTCGTTACGAATAACGTTTCCGTCAGCATCAACTTTTTTAACCCAGTTTTTAAGGTCTAAACCAATACCACCAGTAACATCAACAGTTGTTAGGAAAATTGGAGAAATTCCGTTTGTTCCTCCAACAATTGGAGCAATATTAACAAATGGAATATAAGGACTTGCTTGTTTTCCTGTCCAAAGCGCCACGTTGTTTACACCTGACATTCTAGAAGAACCAACTCCCATTGTTCCTTTTTCAGCGATTAACATTACGCTTTTATCTGGATGCTGTGCTTGTAACGCTTTAATTTCCTGCTGTGCCTGAGGTGTAATCATACATTGTCCGTGAAGCTCACGATCTGAACGAGAGTGCGCTTGGTTACCCGGAGAAAGTAAATCTGTTGAAATATCACCTTCACCAGCAATAAATGTAACTACCTTAATTTCGTCTGCAACTTCTGGAAGTTTTGTAAAGAACTCAGCTTGAGCATAACTCTCAAGGATTTCTTTAGCAATTGTATTATTATTTTTGAATGCCTCTACTAAACGATCTGTATCTGCTTCGTAAAGGAAAACTTGTGTTTTAAGAACTTTTGCTGCTTCTTTTGCTATAGCGGCATCATTACCTAAAGCTAAATCAAGTAACACTTCGATAGAAGGCCCGCCTTTCATGTGAGATAATAATTCAAAAGCAAATGCTGGTGTAATTTCTGCCACAACAGACTGACCCAGAATAATCTCTTTTAAAAACTTAGCTTTTTCACCAGCAGCACTTGTAGTTCCTGGTAAAGTATTGTAAATAAAAAACTTAAGAGAATCTTCTCTGTATTCGTTATTTGTATCTTTAATTTGTGCAATAATTTCGCTTAATAATTCAGCACTATCAATTGGTTTTGGGTGAAGTCCCTGATTTTTACGTTCTTCAATTTCTTGGATATAATCCTTATAAATGTTCATAATTAAGGCAGATTTATTTTTTTTATGCAAATTTAAGCATTAAAGCCGATAATTAAAAAAAATATAATAGAAGTCGCCTTTTCAAAAATTATTATTGTTAAAAAACGATTTTCACTGCTTGTTTTTGCTAAAATATCAATTTTGTATTAAAAAAATGAATTATTGATATTTTAAAATCTTTTCATTAACAAAGTCGAAATTTAATGTTAGGATGCAAGTAAGATTTTACACCTATTTTGATAAAGAATCTTTCTAAATAAATAATTATAACGTTATAGTTACAAGTTTTAACGTCATTTCGACCTTCATCTGCCCATGTCAAAATTGACTAATTCTTAATATTGATTTCAAATAAAAAAACAAAAAGCCCGATAAGATTATCAGGCTTTTTACAATTTATTGTTTTATAATTTACATCAGCTTTTTAATAATAACTTCTTCAGTTATTCCTTCAGCATCGGCCTTGTAGTTTTTAATAATTCTGTGACGTAAAATTCCGGTTGCTACTGCTTTTACATCTTCAATATCCGGTGAAAATTTACCATTAAAAGCAGCGTGGGCTTTTGCAGCTAAAATTAAATTTTGCGAAGCTCTCGGCCCTGCTCCCCAATCCAGATAGTTTTTTACAAAATCATTCGTTAACGCATTATCGGGACGAGTTTTACTCACTAATGTTACAGCATATTCTATAACATTATCTGCTACTGGAATTCTACGAATTAAATGCTGGAAATCAATAATTTCCTGAGCAGTAAACAATGGTCTAATTTCTACTTTATTATCTGATGTGGTTTGTTTAACCACTTTTACCTCTTCTTCAAAAGTTGGATATTCTAGTTTAATAGCAAACATAAAACGGTCTAGCTGGGCTTCCGGCAAAGGATACGTTCCTTCCTGCTCAATTGGGTTTTGTGTTGCCAGAACGAAATAAGGCAGATCTAATTTGTAATTTTGTCCTGCAATTGTTACTGAACGTTCCTGCATTGCTTCTAATAAAGCTGCCTGAGTTTTTGGAGGAGTTCTATTAATCTCGTCAGCCAGAATAATATTAGAAAATATTGGTCCTTTTATGAATTTAAAATGTCTGTTTTCGTCTAGAATTTCACTTCCTAAAATATCCGAAGGCATCAAGTCTGGTGTAAACTGAATTCTTTTAAAATCTAAACCTAAAGCCTGCGATAAAGTATTTATCATTAACGTTTTTGCCAATCCCGGAACACCAATTAAAAGAGCGTGTCCTCCAGAAAATATACAAAGTAAAATTTCATCAATTACGGCATCCTGCCCTACAATTATTTTTGCTATTTCGTTTTTTAATTCGTTGCGTTTCTGAACTAAATTATGAATTGCTGTTACGTCAGACATTTATGAATATATTTAAAATTAAAAAGAGTTAGTTTAATGAATTCATAAAACTAACTCTTTTTCTTTATTTAATAAAAATTATTTTTTCAACCAATTGTTAGCAAACGTACAATCTTTGTATTCTCCAATAATTTTGATATAAGTATCTTTAATCTTAGTATCAAACCATTTTGCTATCGCATTGATTTGCTTTTCTTTTAATGCTAACTCTTTAATTTTAGTATAATCTTTAGCATAATCAGCTGTGTGTTCGTCGATTCTGTTTGTTACAGTTATCAACTTATATGTTTTCTTTCCTTTATCGTCTGTATTTAAAAGTGGCTGAGAAACTTCATCATCTTTTAAATTTGAAACCTGACCATATAAGGTTGGATCCATTTTAGTCAATTCAAAACGAGTATCCTGAGTATTAGGATTAATTAATGTTCCCCCATTTGCTCTGGTTTCTTTTTCATCAGATTCTGTTCTTGCAGCGTCTGCAAAAGTCAATTCTTTGCTTACAATTTTAGCTCTAATGTTTGCAATTCTTTCTTTTGCTTCTTTTAAAGCGCTTTCAGAAACGGTTGGAGCAATTAATATATGACGTAATTCTACTTCCTGTCCTTTTATTTTATCTACCATTATAATATGATATCCAAAAGTAGTTTCAAATGGTGCAGAAATTTCGCCTTCCTGTAAACTAAATGCAACATCTTTAAACTCTTTTACAAAAGGTGTTTTACGTGTCATTTTGTAGTAACCGCCATTTGGTGCAGATCCAGGATCCTGAGAATATAAAACAGCTTTTGTTGCAAAGCTTGATCCTTCTAAAACATCTTTTCTAATAGCATTTAATCTATCTATTACTTTTTGCTTGTCTTCCTTAGAAACTTTTGGCTCTACCACAATTTGCGCTACTTCCATTTCAGCTCCAAAAGTCGGCAATTCGTCTTTAGGAATTTTTCTAAAGAAATTACGAACTTCTTCAGGAGTTATTTCTACATCTTTAACAATTTTATCTCTCATTTCAGAAGCTAACTTCTGCTCTTTTAAGATGTCAGCAAAATACGTTTTAAATTCCTCTACAGAACTTTTCTTGTAGTATTCTACTACTTTATTGATGTCTCCAACTTGTTGAATCATATAGTTCAAACGTTCATCCATCATACCTCTAACTTCGGCATCGCTCACAATAATACTATCCTGAATAGCCTGATGCGCATATAATTTATCTTCAAGAAGCTTACCAAGCATCTGGCATCTTGTAATATCTTTAATATTACCTCCCTGACTTGAAATCTCTAAATAACCTTTATCAATATCAGAATCTAAAACAATATAATCTCCAACTGTAGCGATAATACCGTCTATTTTTTGTTTACCATGCACTGGTTCTGCAGGCTTTTCAGCTACAACATCCTTAATAATTTCCTGAGCTGAAACTATTGAAGTGAAAAAAAGTAAAAAACACATTGTTAAGACTAACTTGTAATCAATTGTTTTTAGCTGTAATTTTTTTAATAACATTATTTTAAATTTAATTGGATGTTAAAGATCAGTGCTTTAAAATTTAATGAGACATTATTTGTTCTTCAAAAGTTATTCAGAAAAACCAAATAGTCAATTTCTTTATCTTATATAAAACGAACAAAAATAACAATTCAATTACATAATACAACTATCAGCCATAGTATTAACAAAAAATTATGTGGATGATATTAAATCCAATATATAATGTTATTCTTTTTCTTCTGCAGACAAATTACTATGCACTTAATTTAAATTCAAATCTCAAATTTAAATATTCTAAAAAAGTTTTAAACACTACAACGTTTTCGTTGTAAAACTATTTTCCTACAAAACTAAACCGAATCAAAAAACTCCTACTTTAGATGCGTAATTGATAATTTAAACATGTAAAAATTAAGAATATCTTATTTTAAAAACTAAAAATTAAACAATTACAAACTTTATTAATTTAACCTTAACCACATCTATTATGAAAAAACCTATTGCAAGATTGTGTTTTGTTATGGCTATTACAGGATTCTTGTACTCTTGTTCACAAAACGAAACAAACGATGTTGACTCAAAAGCAGAAAGTCAGGAGTTTAAAATCATTAATGTTACACATCACGACGGAAAGCCTTTCAGTACAGGAAAATCTTCTTCTCTAACTGGAAAATATGTTGATAATCCAGGAGGAGGGGTTATGATGCAGGCCTTTTATTGGGATGTGCCTGCTGGAGGAACTTGGTGGGATACTGTAAAAGGAAAAGTAACTGCTTGGGGAAATGCCGGAATTGGTTCTATTTGGCTCCCACCTGCTTCAAAAGCTCAAAATGGAGCATTCTCTATGGGATATGATCCTACTGATTATTTTGATTTTGGAGATTATAATCAAAACGGAAGCACTGAAACACGATTTGGCTCAAAAGCTGAATTAGTAAGTTTAATTACAGCTGCCCATAATGAGAATATCAAAGTTTATGCAGATATCGTAATCAATCATAACAGCGGCGGACAATCTGAAGCAAATCCATTTACAGGAACAAATACCTGGACTAATTTTACAGGAGTTGCTTCGGGTAAATTTCCTCGTAACTATAATGATTTTTATAAAAACAGTTACGGAAATAATGACGAAGGCTCTTTTGGAGGGTTTCCTGATTTATGCCATGCTGCACCAAACGTTCAGAACTGGCTGTGGCTGCGTGCTGACGGAGTTGGTAAATATTATAAAAACACAATGAAATTTGACGGCTGGAGATTCGACTATGTAAAAGGGTTTGGTGCATGGGTTGTAAATGCCTGGAACTCTAATGTTGGAGGGTTTTCTGTTGGAGAATTATGGGATTCGAATGTAAATGTATTAAATGACTGGGCAAACAATGCGAATAGTTCTGTGTTTGATTTTGCATGTTATTATAAAATGAACGATGCCTTTGACGGAAATAATCTCGCATTATTAAATGATGATATGATGTGGAAACGCAATCCGTACAAAGCAGTAACTTTTGTAACCAATCATGATACTGACGAAATCTGGAGCAAAATGTTAGCTTACTCCTATATATTAACTCACGAAGGTTATCCAACAATTTTTTACAGAGATTATGAAGAATGGCTGGATAAAAACAAACTGAATAATCTAA
This sequence comes from Flavobacterium sp. KACC 22758, assembly GCF_028736135.1. Classification (NCBI taxonomy): domain Bacteria; kingdom Pseudomonadati; phylum Bacteroidota; class Flavobacteriia; order Flavobacteriales; family Flavobacteriaceae; genus Flavobacterium; species Flavobacterium sp. KACC 22758. The sequence goes on along the minus strand of NZ_CP117878.1, from coordinate 1,108,883 downwards.
TCTGGATTCACAACAATAAAGCAACTGGAACAACTTCTATTTTATATTCTGATAATGATGAATATGTTGCCAGAAGAAATGGTTATAACGGAAATCCCGGATTGGTTGTTTACATAAACAATTCTGACTCATGGCAGGAAAGATGGATTCAAACCAATTGGGCAAATACTCAAATTAAAGATTTTACAGGAAACTCATCTTGGTATCCAACTACTCAGGCTGACAAATGGGTAAAAATACAATGTCCTCCAAGAGGATATTCAATTTGGTCAATTAATCAGTAATTTTAAAAATGACTATCTAAGGCTGTTGCAAAACAGCCTTATTTTTTTCTAAAAATCTCTCAATAGAAAAGACTTCCTAAATTTAAGAAGTGAATATTTTTATAAAGTCGTATTTAATAGTACTTTTGCAACCTATTTATACAAAATATGAGCTTTTTAAAAGAAATACAACGCAGAAGAACATTTGGAATTATCTCGCATCCTGATGCCGGTAAAACTACATTAACGGAAAAATTACTGTTATTTGGAGGTGCTATTCAGGAAGCTGGAGCGGTAAAAAATAACAAAATTAAAAAAGGAGCAACGAGTGACTTTATGGAAATCGAACGCCAAAGAGGTATCTCGGTTTCAACTTCTGTACTTGCTTTTAATTATAAAGATAAAAAAATCAATATCCTTGATACACCGGGACACAAGGATTTTGCCGAAGATACTTTTAGAACCTTAACTGCTGTTGACAGTGTAATTGTTGTAATTGACGTTGCAAAAGGGGTTGAGGAACAAACAGAAAAACTGGTTGCTGTTTGTAGAATGCGTAATATTCCTATGATTGTTTTCATCAACAAATTAGATCGTGAAGGTAAAGATGCTTTTGATCTAATGGATGAAGTAGAACAAAAATTAGGATTGAAAGTTACTCCTTTAAGTTTCCCTATTGGAATGGGTTATGATTTTCAGGGAATTTATAATCTTTGGGAAGAGAACATTAACCTTTTTAGTGGAGACAGCCGTAAAAATATTGAAGAAACTATTGCTTTTTCTGATGTACAGAACAATCCTGAATTGGATAAAATTGTGGGAGAAAAAGCAGCTAACAAACTTCGTGAAGAGTTAGAATTAATTGATGAAGTTTATCCAAAATTTGAACGTCAGGATTATCTGGATGGAAAAATCCAGCCTGTATTCTTTGGTTCAGCTTTGAACAACTTTGGAGTTCGTGAATTGTTAGATTGTTTCATTACAATCGCTCCGTCTCCAAGAGCAAAAGATTCTGAGACGCGTACAGTCGAACCTACAGAAGAAAAAATGTCTGGATTTGTTTTCAAAATCCACGCAAATATGGATCCTAAACACCGTGATCGTCTGGCTTTTATCAAAATTGTTTCCGGTACTTTTGAAAGAAACAAACCTTACTATCATGTACGCCAAAAAAAGAATTTAAAATTCTCAAGTCCAAATGCATTCTTTGCTGAGAAAAAAGAAATCGTAGACATCTCATATCCAGGTGATATTGTTGGTTTACATGATACAGGAAACTTTAAAATTGGAGATACTTTAACTGAAGGCGAAATCATGAGTTTTAAAGGAATTCCAAGTTTCTCTCCAGAACACTTTAGATACATCAACAACGCCGATCCAATGAAAGCTAAACAATTAGAAAAAGGGGTCGACCAGCTAATGGATGAAGGTGTAGCGCAGTTGTTTACATTAGAAATGAACAATCGTAAAATTATTGGAACTGTTGGAGCACTTCAATATGAGGTTATTCAATATCGTTTAGAGCATGAATATGGTGCAAAATGTACTTATGAAAACTTCCCTGTACATAAGGCATGCTGGGTAAAACCTGATGATTCTAAAAATGAGGAATTCAAAGAATTTAAGCGTATTAAACAAAAATTCCTGGCTCATGACAAATATGGCCAATTAGTTTTCTTAGCCGATTCTGATTTTACAATACAAATGACACAAAGTAAATATCCTACTGTGAAATTATACTTTACATCTGAATTTGATTAATATCCTTTAGATAAAAAATACCAAAAGGCTGTCTATTTGATTTAGACAGCCTTTTTAATTTACATTCCCCAAAATGTAAATTTAATTATTACTTTGTGTAATTAATTCCTAATCCGCCAGCAATATAGATTTTAGTAAGTTCTTCTGCTCCAATAATTATATTTTGTCTCAAAACATTATTTTTAACTGACTTTAAATCGAAATCTATTTCTTTTGACAGATAATAATCATTTCCGGTAATTGTAACCATTAGTGATTTACTGTTTTTTAAAATTTTAGTTTCTATCGAAAATTCTCCCGTTTTAGGATTAACTTTTACAGGATTTTGTGAACCATCAACAGCAAGCATTAAATTCGGGTATGTTTCTCTATTAAAAGGTTTATTTGTATTTGCTTCCAGCAATCTTCCTTTTATAATTATAGAAATTTCTTGATTTGAAGTATGGTTATAAGCCACTTTCCCTACTTTATAAGTATTAGGTTTCGTACAACTTACTTCTGTTTTAACAGGTTCTTTTTCTTGCGCTGAAAGATTTGAAGCCAATAAAACGGATGCTGCAACTGCTGCATATTTTAAAGTATTGATTTTAGAAGTTTCATTGTATTCGAACTGTTCTTCTAACTGTGTAGTTTTTAATCTCGCACAAATAGATCTGTCTTTATTTTCCGCAATGAATTTAGCAACTTCAGAATTTGTTTTCTTACTTAAATCAATCACATTTTTCATACAGGAATCACAAAATGAACCATTTGCATTAGGAATCATTTTATCAAAATTTTCAGAACAAGGATTTGCTATTTGTAAGGTGAATTTCTTTTTCATACTATACTTTATTTAAGTTAAAAACTTCTGAATCGCTCTTACTTATATAGAGTACATTTTTTATAAAAAGGTTGGGAAGGAAATAAAATATTTTACAAACAGAACTTAATCACTTCATTTTCAAAATAAAAAAAGCGCTAATTAGGTTAGCGCTTTTTTAAACTTTGAATTAAATCAACCTTACTAAGTCATTATATTTCAAAAATTAATCTATCATAGGAACAGCCAATTTAGAATAACAGGACTGCAAAAAGAAATTTTGTCGACTAAAGTAAATTAAATCAGACAAACGACATTTAATTTTCATTATAGATCAAAAAAAAGCCCCATTAAAATGGGGCTTTAAAATTTATGCTTGTCCTGCCGGACCAAAATTAAGCGGTATTGGTGCTTGTTCTGTCTCTTTGATCTCGCCGTGGGCTGCTTCAAATCTATGGATATTTTCACCAATTGCTCTCAATAATCTTTTAGCATGTTGTGGTGTCAAGACAATTCTTGACTTTACCTTGGCTTTAGGAATACCCGGCATAATGCTCACAAAATCTAAAACAAACTCCGATGATGAGTGATTAATAATCGCTAGATTAGAATAAATTCCTTCTGCGATAGTTTCGTCTAACTCAATGTTAATTTGCTCTTGTTGTTGTTTCGGATTACTCATAGTTTCCCTAATTAATAAATGTATTCTTCTTTATTAGCCATCATTTCGTTGTAATCGTCTTTAGAACCTACGATAGTGTTATCGTATTCTCTCATACCAGTTCCCGCAGGAATTCTGTGTCCAACAATTACATTTTCTTTTAATCCTTCTAGATCATCTACTTTACCAGCTACTGCAGCTTCGTTAAGTACTTTCGTTGTCTCCTGGAATGAAGCCGCAGAAATGAATGATTTAGTTTGTAACGAAGCTCTTGTAATACCTTGTAGAACTGGCGTTGCAGTTGCAGTAATTACGTCTCTTGCTACAACAAGATTTTTATCTGTACGTTTCAATAATGAATTTTCATCACGCAATTCACGAGGAGAAATAATTTGACCTGGTTTCAATACTGAAGAATCTCCAGCATCTTCTACCACTTTCATTCCGTATAATTTATCATTTTGAAGGATAAAGTCTTTAGTATGGATCAATTGATCTTCTAAGAATAGAGTATCTCCTGGATCTTCAACTTTTACTTTACGCATCATTTGGCGAATTACAACCTCAAAGTGCTTGTCATTAATTTTTACCCCTTGTAAACGGTAAACCTCTTGAATTTCATTTACCAAGTACTGCTGAACAGCTGCCGGTCCTTGAATTCTTAAGATATCATCTGGTGTAATTGCACCATCAGACAATGGAACTCCCGCTCTTACGAAGTCATTTTCTTGTACTAAGATTTGGCTTGAAAGTTTAACTAAATACTTTTTAATCTCACCAAATTTAGATTCGATAACGATCTCACGGTTACCTCTCTTAATTTTTCCAAAAGATACAACTCCATCAATTTCAGATACAACTGCTGGGTTTGAAGGGTTACGAGCCTCAAGAAGCTCAGTAATTCTTGGTAAACCTCCTGTGATATCCCCTGCTTTAGAAGAACGACGAGGGATTTTTACTAATACTTTACCTGCTTTAATTTTCTCACCATTTTCAACCATTAAGTGTGCACCTACTGGTAAGTTGTAAGAACGAATCAATTCACCTTCTTTACCATAAACTAATAAAGTTGGAATTAATTTTTTGTTTCTAGCCTCAGAAATTACTTTTTCCTGGAAACCAGTCTGCTCATCGATCTCAACCATGAATGATTGTCCTTGTTCTAAATCTTCGTAAGCAATCTTACCAGTAAACTCAGAAACAATTACACCATTATAAGGGTCCCATTTACAGATTACAGTTCCTTTTCCAACAGTTTCTCCATCTTTAACAAAGATACTAGAACCGTAAGGAATATTATGTGTGTTTAAGACGATACCAGTTCCTTCATCAACTAATTTTAATTCAGTTGAACGTGATACTACGATATCAACCGCATTACCTTCACTGTCTTCTCCTTTAACTGTTTTTAAATCTTCAATCTCAAGTCTACCTGCGAATCTTGTAACAATGCTAGACTCTTCAGAGATACCTCCAGCTACCCCTCCAACGTGGAACGTACGAAGTGTTAACTGTGTACCTGGCTCTCCAATAGACTGAGCTGCAATAACTCCAACAGCTTCACCTCTTTGTGTCATCTTACCAGTAGCTAAGTTTCTACCGTAACATTTAGCACAAATACCTTTTAAAGCCTCACAAGTTAATGGAGATCTAACTTCTACTTTTTCAATTGGTGAAGCTTCGATAGTTTTCACAATTGCCTCAGTAATTTGCTGACCTGATTGAACCATTACTTCATTAGTAAGCGGATTTATAACATCTTGCAATGCAACACGTCCTAGAATTCTTTCTCCTAATGATTCAACGATTTCCTCATTTTTCTTCAATGCAGCAACTTCAACACCTCTTAAAGTTCCACAATCCTCGATGTTAACAATAACATCTTGAGAAACGTCGTGAAGCCTTCTTGTTAAGTAACCAGCATCGGCCGTTTTAAGAGCCGTATCCGCAAGACCTTTACGAGCACCGTGAGTAGAAATGAAGTACTCAAGGATCGAAAGACCTTCCTTAAAGTTAGAAAGAATCGGGTTTTCAATAATCTCACCACCACCAGCAGTAGATTTTTTAGGCTTAGCCATCAAACCACGCATACCAGTTAACTGACGAATCTGTTCCTTAGAACCCCTCGCCCCAGAGTCAAGCATCATATATACAGAGTTGAAACCTTGCTGGTCTTCTCTAATATTCTTCATTGCTAATTCTGTTAACTGAGCATTTGCTGAAGTCCATACGTCAATAACCTGGTTGTAACGCTCGTTATTTGTGATAAGACCCATGTTATAGTTAGTTGAGATACCTTCAACTTGTTCTCTGGCATCAGCAATTAACTTAGTTTTTTGTTCTGGGATTCTAATATCACCTAAAGAGAATGATAAACCTCCTCTAAATGCGAATTTATAACCCATATCTTTCATATTATCCAAGAAAGCTGCCGTTGTAGGTACATCAGTCACACTTAAAATGTGTCCGATAATATCTCTAAGGTTTTTCTTAGTCAATACGTCGTTGATATATCCAGCTGCTTCAGGTACTACTTCGTTAAATAATACACGTCCTGCAGTTGTTTGAATAATTTTGTACACTAATTCTCCAGCGTCATTAAAATCTTTTGCTCTAATTTTCACACGAGCATTCAATTCTAATCTTCCTTCGTTTAATGCAATGTTTACTTCTTCAGCAGAATAAAAAGTCAAATCCTGACCTAAAATAATGTGATCTTCTGTAGAAATACGCTCTTTGGTCATATAGTATAGACCCAAGACCATGTCCTGAGAAGGTACAGTAATTGGAGCACCATTTGCAGGGTTCAAGATATTGTGAGAAGCCAACATTAATAATTGTGCCTCTAAAATAGCTTCTGGTCCTAATGGTAAGTGAACCGCCATCTGGTCACCATCGAAATCGGCGTTGAAAGCCGTACATACTAATGGGTGTAACTGGATTGCTTTTCCTTCAATTAATTTAGGTTGGAAAGCCTGAATACCAAGTCTGTGCAAAGTAGGAGCACGGTTCAGTAATACTGGGTGTCCTTTAATTACATTTTCTAAAATATCCCAAACTACCGGCTCTTTTTTGTCAATGATTTTCTTAGCAGATTTTACTGTTTTTACAATACCTCTTTCAATCAATTTACGGATAACGAAAGGTTTGTATAATTCAGAAGCCATATCTTTTGGCAATCCGCACTCATATAATTTTAACTCTGGACCAACAACAATTACCGAACGAGCAGAATAATCCACACGTTTACCAAGTAAATTTTGACGGAAACGTCCTTGCTTACCTTTTAATGAGTCAGATAATGATTTTAATGGTCTGTTAGATTCTGTTTTAACAGCAGAAGCTTTACGTGTGTTATCAAATAATGAATCTACAGATTCTTGTAACATACGTTTCTCGTTTCTTAAGATAACTTCTGGAGCTTTAATCTCCATTAATCTTTTCAAACGGTTATTACGGATGATTACACGACGATATAAATCGTTCAAATCTGAAGTTGCAAAACGACCCCCATCAAGTGGCACAAGCGGACGTAATTCTGGCGGGATAACTGGAACCACTTTCATAATCATCCATTCTGGACGGTTTTCACGGTTTTCGTTAGACTCACGGAAAGATTCAACAACTTGTAATCTTTTTAAAGCTTCAGTTTTTCTTTGTTTAGAAGTCTCATTATTGGCGCTGTGTCTTAACTCATAAGATAAAGCATCTAAGTCAATACGAGCTAATAAATCCATAATACACTCTGCTCCCATTTTGGCAACAAATTTATTTGGATCTAAATCATCTAAATATTGGTTTTCTTGTGGAAGAGTATCTAAAATGTTTAAGTATTCTTCTTCAGTTAAGAAATCTAATCTTTGTAAAGATTCTCCATCTGCATTTTTAGCAATACCTGCTTGGATTACCACGTATCTTTCGTAGTAAATGATCATATCTAATTTCTTAGATGGAAGACCAAGGATATAACCAATTTTGTTTGGAAGAGAACGGAAGTACCAGATATGAGCAATTGGCACAACAAGGTTGATGTGTCCTACTCTATCACGACGTACTTTTTTCTCAGTAACTTCTACACCACAACGGTCACAGATGATACCTTTGTAACGAATTCTTTTATACTTACCACAAGCACATTCGAAATCTTTTACTGGTCCAAAGATTCTTTCGCAGAAAAGTCCATCACGCTCTGGCTTGTGAGTTCTATAGTTAATAGTTTCTGGCTTTAAAACCTCTCCTCTTGATTCTTTCAAGATAGATTCTGGTGAAGCCAATCCAATAGAAATTTTGTTAAATCTTTTTACTGGATTCTTATCTTTATTATTGTTTCTGTTATTCATCATAGTTTTTACTATTGATTTATTTGCAATTAAAAAATTGATTCTTATCCTAGTCGAAAGTCAAATGTCATAAAGTTATAAAGTCATGAACGACTTTAGACTTTGGACTTTTAAACTTTTGACTTAAAACACTACCTCGGGTTACTTCTCTAAACCTCAAATTCTTATTTGAAGTGCTAGTTATAAAATGCCTTGCATTGTTATAAAAAATCGGAACGGGTTACGGGTATAAATCTTTAAAAACTTGTAACATTTAGTAAACAGTCTCAGTCCCAGTTTTCAGTGCGGGACTGAATACTGAGACTGTGACTAGAAACTTTTTATTTATTCTTCCAAACGAAGATCTAATCCTAGACCTTTCAATTCGTGCATTAATACATTGAATGATTCTGGTAAACCTGGTTCTGGCATAGTTTCTCCCTTAACGATAGCTTCGTAAGTTTTAGCTCTACCAATAACGTCATCAGACTTAACAGTTAAGATTTCACGTAAAGTACTAGAAGCTCCATAAGCCTCAAGTGCCCAAACCTCCATCTCTCCAAAACGCTGACCTCCAAATTGAGCCTTACCTCCTAGTGGCTGCTGCGTAATCAATGAGTATGGTCCGATAGAACGTGCGTGCATCTTATCATCAACCATGTGTCCTAATTTAAGCATGTAAATTACACCCACAGTTGCTTTTTGTGCAAAACGCTCTCCAGTACCACCATCATAAAGATAAGTATGTCCGAAACGTGGTACGTTAGCTTCATCAGTCAAAGCGTTGATTTCGTCAAGAGAAGCACCGTCAAAAATTGGAGTAGCAAATTTTCTACCCAAGTTCATACCAGCCCATCCAAGAACAGTCTCATAAATCTGACCAATGTTCATACGTGAAGGTACCCCAAGTGGATTCAATACGATATCTACTGGTGTTCCGTCTTCTAAGAAAGGCATATCTTCGTGACGAACGATTCTAGCAACAATACCTTTGTTACCGTGACGTCCCGCCATTTTATCACCCACTTTTAACTTACGTTTTTTAGCGATATATATTTTAGCCAATTTCAAGATTCCAGATGGCAATTCATCTCCAACTGTAATAGTGAATTTCTCTCTTCTTAAAGCTCCTTGTAAGTCGTTCAGCTTAATTTTATAGTTATGAATTAAATCATTAACCATTTTATTAGTAGCATCATCAGCAACCCATTGACCTTTGCTTAAGTGAGCAAAATCTTCTACTGCATAAAGCATTTTTTGAGTATATTTTTTACCTTTTGGTAAAACTTCTTCACCCAAATCATTCATTACACCTTGAGATGTTTTTCCGTTAACGATCAAGAATAATTTCTCAACTAATCTGTCTTTTAATTCAACAAATTTAGTTTCGAATTCCATTTCTAAAGCGCCTAAAGCATCTTTATCCTGAGTACGTTTACGTTTATCTTTTACGGCTCTTGCAAATAATTTTTTGTCAAGAACTACACCATGTAAAGATGGAGAAGCTTTTAATGAAGCATCTTTTACATCACCTGCTTTATCCCCGAAGATTGCACGAAGCAATTTCTCCTCTGGAGTAGGATCTGATTCTCCTTTTGGTGTAATTTTTCCGATCAAAATGTCGCCAGGTTTAACCTCTGCTCCAATTCTAATCATACCGTTTTCATCTAAATCTTTAGTAGCTTCTTCAGAAACGTTAGGAATATCGTTTGTTAACTCTTCGTTTCCTAACTTAGTATCTCTAACCTCTAATGAATAATCATCAACGTGGATAGAAGTAAAAATATCATCACGAACTACTTTTTCAGAAATTACAATCGCATCCTCGAAGTTGTACCCTTTCCATGGCATGAACGCAACTTTTAAGTTTCTACCTAAAGCTAATTCTCCATTTTGAGTAGCATATCCTTCAGACAATACTTGACCAGGAACAACTCTATCACCTCTTCTTACGATTGGTTTCAAGTTGATACTTGTACCTTGATTGGTTTTTCTAAATTTAATTAAGTTGTACGTTTTCTCATCAGCATCAAAACTAACCATTCTCTCGTCTTCTGTACGATCGTATTTAATAGTAATGATATTAGCATCTACGTATTCAACAGTACCATGCCCTTCAGCATTGATTAATACTCTTGAATCTGAAGCTACCTGACGCTCTAAACCTGTACCAACAATCGGAGCTTCAGGACGGATCAAAGGAACTGCCTGACGCATCATGTTAGATCCCATCAACGCACGGTTCGCATCATCATGCTCCAAGAAAGGAATCAAAGATGCAGAAATCGAAGCGATCTGGTTAGGAGCAACGTCTGTATAATGAACTACAGATGGTTCAACAACCGGGAAGTCACCTTCCTCACGAGCAATTACATTGCTAGCTGTAATTTTTCCATTTTCATCCATCTCAATGTTTGCCTGAGCAATCATTTTACCTTCTTCTTCTTCAGCACTTAAGTAAATTGGAGTACTTTCTAAATCAACTACACCATTAGTTACTTTACGGTATGGAGTTTCGATGAATCCCATTCCGTTTACTTTTGCATAAACACCAAGAGATGAAATCAAACCAATGTTTGGTCCCTCAGGAGTTTCAATCGGACATAAACGACCATAGTGAGTATAGTGAACGTCACGAACCTCGAAACCAGCTCTCTCTCTCGAAAGTCCACCTGGCCCAAGTGCAGAAAGTCTTCTTTTGTGTGTAATCTCAGCTAATGGATTCGTTTGATCCATAAATTGAGATAACTGGTTAGTTCCAAAGAAAGAGTTGATAACTGATGATAATGTTTTAGCATTGATCAAATCAATTGGTGTAAACACCTCGTTATCTCTAACGTTCATTCTCTCACGAATAGTTCTAGCCATACGTGCTAAACCAACACCGAATTGTTGAGACAATTGTTCACCAACTGTTCTAACACGACGGTTTGATAAGTGGTCGATATCATCAATCTCTGCTTTAGAGTTGATCAATTCAATCAAATATTTTACAATGGTAATGATATCTTCTTTGGTAAGCACTTGCTTATCCATAGGGATATCTAAAGCCAATTTTTTGTTCATTCTGTAACGACCAACTTCACCTAAGTTATAACGTTGATCAGAGAAGAATAATTTATCTATAATACCACGAGCAGTTTCCTCATCAGGCGGTTCAGCATTACGCAACTGACGGTAAATGTGCTCTACAGCTTCTTTTTCAGAGTTTGTTGGATCTTTTTGTAACGTGTTGTGGATAATAGCATAATCTGCTTGGTTATTATCCTCCTTGTGCAACAAAATAGATTTTACGTTAGAATCGATGATCTCTTCAACATTATCTTTGTCAATAATTGTATCACGATCAAGGATGATTTCGTTACGTTCGATAGAAACTACCTCTCCAGTATCTTCATCAACGAAATCCTCGTGCCATGTGTTCAATACACGAGCAGCAAGTCTTCTTCCAATATATTTCTTAATACCAGTTTTAGAAACTTTAATTTCTTCTGCTAAGTCGAAAATTTCAAGGATATCCTTATCTCTTTCAAAACCGATAGCACGGAATAAAGTTGTTACAGGTAATTTTTTCTTTCTATCGATATACGCGTACATTACACTGTTGATATCTGTAGAAAATTCTATCCAAGATCCTTTAAAAGGAATTACTCTCGCAGAATAAAGTTTAGTTCCATTTGCGTGGAATGACTGTCCAAAGAAAACCCCTGGAGAACGGTGTAATTGAGATACTACAACACGCTCGGCACCATTAATAACAAAAGTACCACTAGGAGTCATGTAAGGAATTGTTCCAAGATAAACATCTTGTACAATTGTTTCAAAATCTTCGTGTTCTGGATCTGTACAGTATAGTTTCAACCTAGCTTTTAAAGGCACACTATAAGTAAGACCTCTCTCTATACATTCTTGAATTGTATAACGCGGCGGATCAACAAAATAATCTAGGAATTCCAATACAAAGTTATTTCTTGTATCTGTAATTGGGAAGTTTTCCATGAAGGTGTTGTATAACCCTTCGTTGCCTCTTTCGTCAGATTTCGTTTCTAATTGAAAGAAATCTTTAAAAGATTTAACCTGAACATCTAAGAAATCTGGATAGTCAGGGATATTTTTTGTAGAGGCAAAATTCAATCTTTCAGTCTGATTTGTTATCATCAATGGACAAAATTTTGATTAAAAAAAAGTAATTTTTGTTTGTGTAAACACACTGTTTAATCTATACTTTCTTATTATAATCAATACATCTTTAAAAATAAAACATAAAAACAAGTTCAATTTTCTTTCTTCGTATTGATCTAAAACTTTTTCGTATTTTAAACTATGGGATAATAAAACTTAATATATTTTATTATACGAAAAATGGTTTAGGTCTTTGAGTGTTAACTCAAGACCTAAACCTAGTTCTTAAACTGAGTTTAATTATTTAAGCTCAACAGTAGCTCCAGCCTCTTCTAAAGATTTTTTAAGACCTTCAGCCTCTTCTTTAGAAACACCTTCTTTAACGTTGCTTGGTGCACCGTCAACTACATCTTTAGCTTCTTTAAGACCTAAACCAGTTAATTCCTTAACTAATTTCACAACTGCTAATTTAGAAGCTCCTGCATCTTTTAATACAACTGTAAATTCAGTTTGTGCTTCTTCAGCAGCACCGTCTCCTCCACCAGCAGCAACTACTACAGCAGCAGCAGCAGGCTCGATTCCGTACTCATCTTTTAATATTGTTGCTAATTCGTTAACTTCTTTAACTGTTAAGTTAACTAATTGTTCTGCGAATTGTTTCAAATCTGCCATTTTTTCTATCGTTTAAAATGATTTGTGTAAAAATATAATTTAATTATTGTGCGCTAATTTAAGCAGTAAGGAAGCAAACTCCCTTACGATAATTACTCTGCTCCTTCTTCTTCGCTTCCAGCGAATTTGTTTTGTAAAGCAGAAATAATTCTTTGAGCTGGAGATTGTAATAATCCAATGATTTCTCCAATAAGCTCTTCTTTAGATTTAATTGTAGCTAACGCATCTAATTGGTTATCTCCAATATATACTTCAGAATTGATGTAAGCTCCTTTTAAAACTGGTTTGTCAGATTTCTTACGGAAATCTTTAATAATTTTTCCAGGTGCATTAGCAACATCAGAAATAAATATAGCACTGTTACCTGATAAAACTGTAGGTAAATCACCATAATCATTAGAAGAAGCTTCCATTGCTTTTGCAAGCAAAGTGTTCTTTACAACCTCTAATTTGATACCTGCTTTAAAACAAGCTCTACGTAAGTTTGAAGTTGTCTCTGCGTTTAAACCAGAAATATCAGAAATGTAAATGATATTTGTACCAGCTAACTGCGCAGTTAAATTTTCAATCGCGATTGATTTTTCTTCTCTAGTCATACTAAAAATTTTTAACTACCAATTATACTGCTTTTGGGTCTAATGCAATAGCAGGACTCATTGTGCTTGTAAGGTGAATACCTTTGATGTATGTACCTTTAGCAGCAGTTGGTTTAAGTTTTATTAATGTTTGAATAATTTCGTGTGCGTTGTCAACAATCTGCTCAGCTCCAAAAGAAACTTTACCGATTCCTGCGTGTACGATACCAGTTTTATCAACTTTAAAGTCAATTTTACCAGCTTTAACTTCTTGAACAGCTTTAGCAACATCCATAGTTACTGTACCTGTTTTAGGGTTTGGCATTAAACCTCTAGGTCCTAAAATACGACCTAATGGACCTAATTTACCCATAACAGCAGGCATAGTAATGATCACATCAACATCTGTCCAACCGTCTTTGATTTTTTGTAAGTAATCATCAAGACCAACATGATCTGCTCCAGCCTCTCTTGCTTCAGCCTCTTTATCTGGAGTAACCAATGCTAATACTTTAACATCTTTTCCTGTTCCGTGAGGTAAAGTTACCACACCTCTAACCATTTGATTCGCTTTTCTTGGATCTACACCCAAACGAACTGCGATATCAACAGACTCATCAAATTTTGCAGAAGCAACAACTTTCAATAATGCAGCAGCATCTTTTAGAGAGTATAATTTGTTCTTTTCAATTTTTGAAGCAGCCTCTTTTTGCTTTTTTGTTAATTTTGCCATGTCTTTTTCTTAATTAAAAAGGAGCATCTCCTGATACAGTTATACCCATAGATCTAGCCGTTCCAGCAACCATACTCATAGCTTTTTCAATTGTAAAAGCATTTAAGTCTGGCATTTTGTCTTCAGCAATAGTTCTAATTTGTTCCCAAGTAACGCTAGCTACTTTTTTACGATTAGGCTCACCAGAACCAGATTTTAGCTTTGCAGCTTCCATTAACTGAACTGCTGCTGGAGGAGTCTTAACAACAAAATCAAATGATTTGTCTTTGTACACAGTGATTTGCACTGGACAAATTTTGCCAGGTTTATCCTGAGTTCTAGCATTGAACTGCTTACAAAACTCCATGATATTAACCCCAGCAGCTCCTAAAGCAGGTCCAACCGGTGGCGACGGGTTCGCAGCACCTCCCTTAACTTGTAGTTTAACTACCTTACTAATTTCTTTAGCCATTTTTAAAAAATTTATCACTGTAATCAATGGAAGCGATTACAATGGTTTATTATAGTGTAACAAAAAATTATACTTTTTCAACTTGCATAAAACTTAATTCTAATGGGGTTTTTCTTCCGAAAATCTTAACCATTACTTCAAGTTTACGCTTTTCTTCATTGATTTTCTCAACCGTACCATTGAAACCATTAAAAGGACCATCGATCACTTTTACTGTTTCACCTAAGCTGAACGGAATTGATCTTGTATCTGTATTCACAGCAAGTTCATCCACTTTACCTAACATACGATTTACCTCTGAAAGTCTTAAAGGGACAGGTTCTCCGCCTTTAATTTCTCCTAAGAAACCAATCACACTAGTAATAGATTTAATAATATGAGGTATCTCACCAACTAAGTTAGCTTCAATCATAACATATCCAGGAAAATAAACCTTATCCTTAGACATTTTTTTCCCTTCTTTTACTGTAACTACTTTTTCAGTAGGTACTAAAACTTGAGAAACATAATCCTCCATCCCTAGTCTGGCAATCTCAGTTTCGATGTAAGCTTTAACCTTATTTTCCTGGCCGCTTACAGCTCTAACTACATACCATTTTTTCACATTATTATCTGCCATCACAAAAAAATTATCCTTTTAACCAGTTAAAAAATCCAGCCAAAGCTTTTGCAAAAAATTCGTCTACTCCCCATGTTGCCAAAGCAAATAGAATCGAAAATACAGCCACAACAATTGTCAATTTTTGAACCTCAGCCCAAGCAGGCCAAGTAACATTTGACTTTAACTCTTCGAAAGCCTCTGATAAATAATTAGTAACTTTTGTCATTTGATATATTTTTTATTGCACGGGCGGAGGGATTCGAACCCCCATCAACGGTTTTGGAGACCGCTATTCTACCCTTGAACTACGCCCGTAATTAAAAAAGCCAGTGACTTCAGTTAAGATATCAACTGGCTTTTGTTTTTATTATTATAGATTACTCTACGATTTCAGTAACTTGTCCAGCACCAACTGTTCTACCACCTTCACGGATAGCAAAACGTAAACCTACGTTCATAGCGATTGGGCTTAATAAAGCAACTTCAATAGTTAAGTTATCACCTGGCATTACCATCTCTACACCTGCTGGTAAAGAAATAACCCCTGTTACGTCAGTTGTACGTACGTAGAACTGTGGACGGTAGTTATTGTGGAATGGAGTGTGACGTCCACCTTCTTCTTTTTTCAAGATATAAACCTCAGCTTTGAATTTAGCGTGTGGTTTTACTGAACCTGGCTTAATAATAACCATACCTCTTTTGATATCAGCTTTATCAATACCTCTTAACAATAAACCTACGTTATCTCCAGCTTCACCTCTATCAAGGATTTTACGGAACATCTCAACTCCTGTAATAGTAGAAGTTAATTTTTCAGCTCCCATACCGATGATCTCAACAGGATCTCCAGTGTTAGCAACTCCAGTTTCGATACGACCTGTAGCAACAGTTCCACGACCTGTAATTGTAAATACGTCCTCAACTGGCATCAAGAATGGTTTAGCAACGTCACGTACTGGCTCTTCGATCCAGTTATCAACAGCTTCCATTAATTCGATAATTTTAGGTACCCAGTTTGGATCATTGTTTAATCCCCCTAAAGCAGAACCTTGAACTACAGGACCATTATCTCCATCATATTCGTAGAAAGATAATAAATCTCTAATTTCCATTTCAACAAGCTCTAATAACTCAGCATCATCAACCATATCCACTTTGTTCATGAAAACAACGATTCTTGGAATACCAACCTGACGTCCTAAAAGGATGTGCTCACGAGTTTGTGGCATTGGACCATCTGTAGCAGCAACTACTAAGATAGCACCGTCCATTTGAGCAGCACCAGTAACCATGTTCTTTACGTAATCCGCGTGACCTGGACAGTCAACGTGAGCGTAGTGACGGTTAGCTGTTTCGTACTCTACGTGTGATGTATTAATAGTAATACCTCTTTCTTTCTCCTCTGGAGCGTTATCGATTTGATCAAACGATTTTGCTTGACAGTAACCAGCATCTGACAATACTTTTGTAATTGCAGCAGTTAATGTAGTTTTTCCGTGATCTACGTGTCCAATTGTACCTATGTTTAAGTGCGGTTTGGAACGATTAAAATTCTCCTTTGCCATTTTACTTAATTTTTAATCTTAGTTATATATTAATTTTCAATTTCCTACTTACTTGAGCCAATGTCGGGATTTGAACCCGAGACCTCTTCCTTACCAAGGAAGCACTCTACCCCTGAGCTACACCGGCAGAGAGTTCTGATTTTAGATTTTTGAATTCTGATTTTAGACTTTTAAAAACCTAAAATCTAAAATCCGAAATCTTAAACTTCTTTTTTTTGTGGGGAGAGCAGGATTCGAACCTGCGAAGTTCACACAGCAGATTTACAGTCTGCCCTCGTTGGCCGCTTGAGTATCTCCCCTAATTTTAAAATTCCATCATTTTAAAGAACCAATTTCAAATCGCATTTGAAATATTTTGAGCCGATAGAGGGACTCGAACCCACGACCTGCTGATTACAAATCAGCTGCTCTAGCCAGCTGAGCTACATCGGCGAATACATTAAAAAAGTCCGCTATTTCTAACGGACTGCAAATGTAGCTATTTTATCTTTTAATCAAAACATTTTTTAAAAAAAATTTCAATTATATATGTGCTCTAATTTTTTCTTTCCTTTTAACCAGCAAACGTTCTAGCGATTCTGCCGAAAGTTCCACAGCTTCCTCAAAGGTTTTACACTGCTTTTTAACCAAAAACTCATCTCCCGGAACATTAATCTTAATCTCTACTGCTTTATTCTCCTTCTCACTTGTTCTTTCAACTTTTAAAAAAACATCAGCCGAAACTACTCGATCGTAATACTTTTCAAGTTTATCCATTCTTTCTTGAATAAAATCCACCAATTTTCTGTCGACAGTAAAGTTAACTGCATGAACATCTACCTTCATAATAATAATTTTAGGGTTAAACTTTTGGAACTATTATTTATTTCTCGGATGCGCTTCTGAATATACTTTTTTTAACTCTGCTAAACTATTATGAGTATAAACCTGCGTAGACGCCAAACTCGAATGCCCTAATAATTCCTTAACTGAATTTAAATCTGCCCCATTATTCAGTAAGTGAGTCGCAAAAGTATGCCGAAGCACATGCGGACTCTTCTTTACCTTTTCAGAGACCCTACTAAAGTAACAATTTATTAATCGATACACAAAAGATTCGCTTAATTTTAACCCTTTTTCCGAAATAAAAAAATATTCAGAATCCACAATTCGATCAAGCCGCTCTCTTTCTTTTAAATACAAATTAATCTGATCCGTAACTATCGGCAGAAGCGGCACAATACGTTCTTTACTCCTTTTACCCAAAACCTTCACAACACCCGAAGACAAATCAACATTTTTAAACATTAAGCCTATTAATTCTGCCCGACGCATTCCTGTAGTATAAAACAAATCCACAATAAGCTTATCCCTTACTTCCTCAAAACCAATTGGAGACTCAACTCCAAACATCAAATCACTTACTTCTTTTTCAGAAAACGGAATCTGGACAATTTTAGGAGTCTTGAGTGCCTTATGCTTAAGCATTGGACTAACCTCTATCTGCTTTATTTTTAAAAGAAATTTATAAAACGCTTTTAAAGAAGCCATTTTACGATTTACAGAAACATTCGAAACTCCTTGATCTACTAAAAAAACAATCCAGCTCCTAATTTGACTATAATTTACTTTTTCAATAGAATCCTGCTCAAAACGCTCTTTATTAAACCCTTCAAAAAAACCTAAATCATTTAAATAAGCATTTACAGTATGAGGAGAATATTTTTTCTCAAACTGTAAATAATCCTGAAATGCCTGCTTATTTGACTTCATACGATCAATAAATTACAAAAGGTTTTGAAAACAAAAAACCGTTAGGATCAAAATTAATACATTTTGACCACTAACGGTAATTATTTTTGAAAAGCGAAATACTAACTCTCTAAACTATCTTTCAAAGTTTGGATGTAAGCAGCTTTTTGAATTTGAGCTCTTTTTACAACAGAAGGCTTAATAAAAGCAGTACGTGCTCTTAATTGACGAACAGTTCCTGTTTTATCAAATTTTCTTTTATAGCGCTTTAATGCTCTATCGATATTTTCTCCGTCTTTAATTGGTATAATTAACATAATATAGACACCTCCTCTCGTTAAGGCTGCAAATGTAAAAATTAATTATGAATTATGAATTATAAAATGTAAATTATTTTACAAAATCTATTCTTTTAATAAGTTTCTCGAAATAACCAGTTTCTGAATTTCGGTAGTTCCTTCTCCAATAGTACACAATTTAGAGTCTCTGTAAAATTTCTCTACCGGAAAATCTTTTGTATAACCATAACCTCCATGTATCTGAACTGCTTCATTTGCGATTTTCACACAAGCTTCAGACGCGTACATTTTTGCCATAGCTCCCAATGTTGTTACCGGTTTATGCTGTTGTTTTAAATAAGCAGCTTTATGCAGAAGTAGTTCTGAGGCTTCAATTTCTGTTGCCATATCAGCCAATTTAAAAGAAATACCCTGAAAATTACTGATCGGCTGACCAAACTGATATCTTTCTTTTGAATATTTTAATGCTGCTTCGTAAGCTCCTTTTGAAATTCCTAATGATAAGGCTCCAATTGAAATTCGGCCTCCATCTAAAATTTTCATTGCCTGAACAAATCCCTGGCCGACTTCTCCTAATCTATTTGCATCTGGCACACGACAGCTGTCAAAAACCAATTCAGCGGTTTCACTCGCGCGCATTCCTAACTTATTTTCTTTTTTACCCGAAGAAAAACCTGCCATACCTTTTTCTAAAACAAAAGCAGTCATTCCTTTTGAGTCGCCTTTTTCTCCAGTTCTAACAATTACAACAGCCACATCTCCAGATATAGCGTGTGTAATAAAATTTTTAGCTCCGTTAATAATCCAAAAATCTCCATCTTTAACAGCTGTTGTATTCATTCCTCCAGCATCAGAACCTGTATTATGCTCTGTAAGTCCCCAGGCCCCAATAAATTCAGCTGTTGCTAGTTTTGGCAGATATTTTTTCTTTTGTTCTTCGTTTCCAAATGTTAGAATATGATTTGTACAAAGTGAATTATGTGCAGCAACAGACAATCCTATTGAAGGATCAACTTTTGAGATTTCTTCAACTACTGTAATATATTCGTGATATCCCAATCCTGAACCTCCATATTCTTCAGGTACTAAAACCCCCATAAATCCCATTTCACCTAATTTCTTAAACAAGTCAACAGGAAAAATCTGAGCCTCATCCCACTCCATTATATAAGGTTTTATATTCTTTTCAGCAAAGTCTTTTATAGATTGCGCAA
The DNA here is from genome assembly GCF_028736135.1 of Flavobacterium sp. KACC 22758. Lineage (NCBI taxonomy): Bacteria > Pseudomonadati > Bacteroidota > Flavobacteriia > Flavobacteriales > Flavobacteriaceae > Flavobacterium > Flavobacterium sp. KACC 22758. The sequence goes on along the minus strand of NZ_CP117878.1, from coordinate 1,089,114 downwards.
TCATTGACTGCGTTTCGTTATATTCAAAATTCATTTTACTAATTTTTTAGAACTCCAAATATAAACTAATTATTTTTGCTTTTTCAACAGGAAAACCTTTAATTTTTGACAAATCCTCAATATTATTAAAATTTCCGTTCATACTTCTATACGTTACAATTTGTTTGGCTAATGCATATTTAAAATATGGAAACTGCGACAACTCTTTTAATGACGCGTCGTTTATAGGAATCTTTTTAAAGTTAGAAGGTAAGACGGCTTTAAAATGATTATTTAATTCTATTATTACTTCCGGTGATAATCCCCAAACATCTGTTAGTTGTTCCATAGAAACAAAACCTCCTAATATTTCTTTTTGTTTCAATATTCTTGAAGAAAGTGCCTCTCCTATCCCATATATCTTTATTAAATCTTCTTGGGTAGCCTGATTGATATCTGTTAAAATAATTCTTTCTTTTTTTTCAAACACCTTCGGGACATATTCTTTTTTTTCTTTTTTGAATTCATTCTTATTTTGCGCCCAATCAGGAAATTTAAAAAGCGGAGAAAGTACATTTAATAAAGAATCTGAAATCTGGGTTACATTTTGAAATTCTTTTGCAGAATTGACATATTTATTTTGTTTTCTAAACGCTAAGAGTCTGTCGATTTCCTGAATCGACATCCCCAGTTTATACCCTTTATAGTCTGAAATATAATTTGGATTAAATTTATAAACTGTGTAATTATTATCAAACTTATTTTTTTTCTGAGTATCTATTTCATTCTGGATTGAAAGCCATTGGTTTTCTTCTGCAGAGATTTTTTCATACTTGCTGAAATCCGAGAAAAAATAAATAAGCTGTAAAATAATTATTATAGTGAAAAATAGAAAAATTCCTGTTTGTTGTCTCTTTGTAAACTTAAAATAACGGTTAAGTACCTGAAAATTCATTATTAATAAAAAAATTAAAAATTAAAACAGCGCAAATTACGTAAGAATTTACATATTTAATAAGAAAAATAACAAAAAACACAATTCTCAAAAAGTTAAAGTTCGACCCATTACTTACCAATTAATTTAATGAATCTCAGCTATTAAAGCAAACCCAATAATTATTCATCCAAAAAATTAAATATTTTATAACTTAAAACATGATAATTGTTTTTATTTTTTACAAAAAACAATACATTTGGCACTTAATAACAAATAAACCAATAAAATAGTATGTCAATTTGGAGAGTTAAACCAATATCTGCCTTTGAGGCCGATATGAAAAAAAGTGATTTAAAAAGAGTCCTTGGAAAATGGAGCCTTACTGCCATTGGTGTTGGTGCCATTATCGGTGGTGGAATTTTTGTACTTACCGGTACTGGAGCTTATTACCATGCAGGTCCAGCTTTAGCAATTTCGTTTATTATTGCAGGTATTGCCTGTGTTTTTGCAGCTCTTTGTTATTCTGAATTTGCTTCTATCTTACCTGTTGAAGGATCTGCTTATGCATATGCTTATGGTACTATCGGAGAAATGTTTGCATGGATAATCGGCTGGGGGCTTATTCTTGAATATGCAATGGGATCAATGACAGTCGCCGTTTCCTGGTCAGGATATTTCAACAAATTACTTAAATTGTTTCACATTAAACTTCCTGATTGGCTCACAACAGACCCTGCAAGTTACACTGGTGAAGGATTTTCAATGAATCTTCCGGCTTTCTTAATTGTAATTTTAGTTATTTCATTACTTATTAAAGGTACAAAAAGCGCTGCTAAAGCAAATAATGCTATTGTAATCCTTAAAGTATCTGCAGTAATCTTTGTAATTATAGCTGGTCTTTTCTTTATTAATACAGCAAACTGGAGCCCGTTTATTCCTGAAGCAACTCAGATCATAGAAAAAGAAACGACTCATAATGCTTACGGAATTGGAGGAATTGTTTCCGGAGCTGCAGCAATTTTCTTTGCTTATGTTGGTTTTGATGCTGTTTCTACACAAGCCGGAGAAGCTATTAATCCTAAAAAAGATGTTCCGTTTGCGATCATTGCTTCTTTATTAATTTGTACTACATTATATATTCTTGTTTCACTAGTACTAACAGGAATGATGAATTACCAAGATTTTAATCCACTAGGAAAATACCCTGATGCTATCAAAGCTCCAGTAGCTTATGCATTTGATATTGCCGGGCAAGGCTGGGCTGGTTCTATTATTACTGTTGCTGCAACTATAGGTTTGATTTCTGTATTAATGGTAATGATCATGGGACAATCAAGAATCTTCTTAGGTATGTCTAAAGATGGATTAATTCCTTCTGTTTTCTCTAAAGTAAATCCTATTTCCGGAACTCCAAAAACAAACTTAATGATTTTAGGAGGTATTATCGCAACTGTTGCTGCATTTACACCAATCAACAAATTAGCTGATATGACAAGTTTTGGTACTTTGTTTGCCTTTACAATGGTTTGTATCGCTGTTTGGATTTTAAGAGTAAAACAACCGGGATTAAACAGAACTTTTAAAGTTCCTGCTTTACCAGTTATTGCTGTTCTTGGAATCGCGATCAATTCTTACTTAATTTTTAATTTAAGTTTAGATGCTCAATTATTATCATTTGGATGGCTTATAATTGGTATTCTGGTTTACTTCGGATACAGTAAGAAAAGATCAAGACTTAACGATACTACAACTGAAGAATAAAATACTATTGATTTATAAAAAAAACTCCAAATCTAAGATTTGGAGTTTTTTTTTATAAATCAAATACTGAAGTTCTTTTAGAACGAATTAAATCTTTCAATCTAATCCAAAAGGCCAGAGTTAAATAAACTCCAAATCCTAAACCAGCAGTTACAAATGATATGTAGATAAAAAATAATCGCACACTTGTTACACGCATTCCTAATTTATCTGCTAATCTCGATGAAACATGGAAACCATATTTTTCGAAAAAAAATTTAAGTTTTAAAATTGCTGACATCTTTATTTTAGACTTTAGATTTTATATTCCTGATTACAAAAGTACAAATTATCTAATTCTTTTTAAGCAATTCAATTCCAACAGCGCATTTTAAACAGGCTTTATTATTACAATATTCATTTTTGAGCTCTAACAGAGACTGACTCTCAAATGCATTTACAGATTTTATGCCAAATGAATTAAACTTATCTATAACGGCATTTTTTTCTGAAGCAACTTCTATCATAAAATCAATTAAATCTTCTGTTACAAACTCTCCTATTGTATTTGAATAAGCAAACTGAATTGGTATTATAGTATTTATAATTATCAAGTCCAGAAATGATTTTGATAATGGCTTCGCTTTCTTTGAACTTTCTTTATCGAACTGATAATGATTTTTCCAATATTCGCTTGAAGAAACATTCAACAGATTATAAACTTCTTTCGCAGATTTTAAAGCTATTATTTTAGAAAACAAATTTTGATGTTTATGATATAACTCCGCAAGCTGAGAAAGTCTTATTGTTGGAAAATTATCTGGGCGGAGCTTAAAAAACAAAACCGGATCAACATGTGTTTTTACTAGTTGGTATTTATGGAGAAGAAAAAAATACTTAAACTTCAGATCTTTAAAATAAACATCTTCTTTTTCCCCGTCTAACAAACCTGCAGTTCCCAAAAATAAAGCTTCAAGACTGCCTGCTTCAAAACTTTCCTTTCTAATAATCGAAAAAGGTATTGATTTAGCAATCTGTAAAAATGAATTTCCGTTTGTATTTAAACCAAAGTTCTTTGCCAGCATACAAAACAAAACGGCTTCCCAATCCTGATTTGTTTCCTCAAGCAATTCGTAAACAAATAACGACTTACGTTCTAATCGCTCAAAAAACAATCTTTCCTGCCAGTTTTTAAATATAAAATCGTCAATCTTATTTAATTGTCGTTCACAGGAAATCCATGTTTTTGGCGAAACAAGTGCATAATAATTTTCTATTATTTCCTGAGTAACATAATCCTTAAGAATCAAAACTGGGATTTCTGTGTTGTTTTCCCTAAAAATTGCTGTATCATTCTCCCAAACAACATGGAGAATAACATTTTCATAAGCAGGATCTTTTTCATGATTGTGCAGATACCAATCTGAAGATTTTAAATGTATTTCTACATTTCCTGCCCACTTTTGATCTCCAATTTTTATAAGTGCGTTAAAAAAGTCTGGTCCAGAAAGTTCTAAATAATCACCCGGCTTAATAATTGTGATTGATTCATTTTGTGCTGTTTTTAAATTCAGGTTATCAAACTTCCTGAATTTCCATAAATAATGAAGAAAATCTTCTTTCATTTTTTTTACTATTGTAATTACAATTTAAAAATAACAAATTTAATATTATTCTTACAAATTTATTTTCAGAAATAAAAAAATCCACAAACCTGATTCAATCTGATTTGTGGATTAAAGTTTTATTGACCAACCTATTTTATAGAGCCAATAATATCATATTTTGTAATAATGTGATGGTTTCCGTTTGCTAAATCAACAAGAACTGCATCATTTTCTTTGGTAAATAGTTTTGATACTTCTTCGATTGGTGTTCCTAATTTTACAATTGGAAAAGGTTTCCCCATTACTTCTTTAATAGGTTTTTCGGCTACGTTTTTATCAGCAACATAACTTCTAAACAAATCTGTTTCATCTACAGAACCAACAAAACCGTTTATATCAACAACCGGAATCTGCGAGATTTTATATTTACGCATACGCTCAATGGCATGAGAAACTAATTCTTCTGTACGAACAACAATTAATTCCTTGTCGATGTGATCTTTAATAACATCTTCTGCTTTAGTAACATTTTCTTCTAAGAATCCGCGTTCACGCATCCAGTCATCATTAAACATTTTACCTACATAACGGCTTCCTGAATCATGAAATAAAACAACAACAACATCATCTGGTTTAAAGTGTTCTTTTAACTGAAGTAATCCTTTTATACAGGCTCCTGCAGAATTACCAACAAAAATAGCTTCTTCAAGAGCAATTTTTCTTGTATAAACAGCAGCATCTTTATCGGTTACTTTTGTAAAACCGTCAATTAAGGAGAAATCAACATTTTTAGGTAAAATATCTTCTCCAATTCCTTCTGTTATGTATGAGTAAATTTCGTTTTCGTCAAAAATCCCTGTTTCATGGTATTTCTTAAAAACAGAACCATAAGTATCGATTCCCCAGATTTTAATATTTGGATTTTTTTCTTTTAAGTATTTTCCAACTCCAGAAATTGTTCCTCCAGTTCCAACACCTACAACAAAATGTGTAATTTTTCCGTCTGTCTGTTTCCAGATTTCTGGGCCGGTCTGCTCATAATGTGCCAACGAATTTGACATATTATCATACTGGTTTACATACCATGAATTTGGTGTTTCTTCGGCCAAACGTTTTGAAACTGAATAATACGAACGTGGATCTGTAGGCTCAACATCTGTAGGGCAAACTACAACTTTTGCTCCAACAGCACGAAGTATATCCATTTTTTCTTTTGACTGTTTATCTGAGATTACACAGATTAATTTGTACCCTTTTACAATTGCTACAAGCGCCAGTCCCATTCCGGTATTTCCAGAAGTACCTTCAATTATAGTTCCTCCGGGTTTAAGTCTTCCATCAGCCTCAGCATCTTCAATCATTTTTACGGCCATTCTGTCTTTTACAGAGTTTCCCGGATTAAATGTTTCGACTTTTGCCAATACTAACGCATCAATTTCAGCAACAATTTTGTTGAGCTTTACCAATGGTGTGTTACCAATTGTTTCTAAAATATTATTTGAAAAGTCCATTTTATTTAAGTTTAATGTGGTATTTAAATAATTGTATGATTTTTATTGGAAGAAATTCCAAACTAAACCAAATCTGATAACAAAATCGCGATACGGATTATCAGGTGCAGAGTAATAATTACTGCTTGAGAACAAAGCGTTTAAATGTTCTGCTTTTAAGTAAAAGCGTGTCTGGCGAATTCGTGCATTTATGAAAACATCAAAAGTGGCATAATTACCAATTTCTTTAGTATTCTGCACAAAGAATTCTCCAATAACAGGATTGTAACTATTTCCATAATATTTGGTAAAATAGTTAAATACAACTCCTCCCTGTGCGTATAACGCTTTTTTGAAAAAGTAATTTGTGTAATAGAATGTGTTTCTTGTTACAAAATCAGGCACGTTTAAAATCAACTCTGACTGATCTACTTTTTGATATAATAAGGTGTTGTCTAAAGCAAATTTTCCAAATTTAAATTCTCTACTGGCTTTAATTTCTAAATAATTAATCACATTTCCGTACTGAGCCGGTTTTACAATTTGTGTTCTAAGTGCTGCTTGTGCCGGAGTTGCCATATCAACAAAATACAAGTGATCTTTTAGGACTGTATATTGAGCTTCAGCATTTACCCAAGGCGTAGAAATGCTAGCACCTAATGAATTTATTTTTTCATTTTTAAAGTTATTCGACCAATTGTATTCTACATAACTGCTTTGGTACAAGTTGTAATTATTATTAGGCAGTTTGTTGATATTTCTATATCTAAAATCAAATTGTATCTTATCATTTAAATCATAACGCAATTTAGCATCAAGATCTGATAACGATTGGTTTGTTATCGATCTTGTATACAAAAAGCGTCCATTCCATTTATTTTTTTGATATTCATATTGCCCGCCGAAATTATTAATCTGCAAAAACAAATTATCAGGAATAACATTTCCAGAAGCGTCAATTAAAATTCTGTTGTACTTGTAGTTTGATCGGTAATCGTCTACAAAGAAATTGAATTTACCTAAAAGAGAATTTTCATAAGCAGCTCCAACTCTATTATACAATCTTTCAAAATGTGTCTGATCGTTTATACCGCTTGTAACATAAGACTCTCCAAAACGTTTTACCGGCTCTGTAAATCCATCAACAGCAGAAAGAACAGTTGCCTGATTGTATTCGAAAAATTTATTTTCGTAATTAAACTGATGGTTTATGTATAAGTTGTTATTTCCATCTTTAGGATTTATTCTAAAAGCATGGTCAAAAAACAAACGTCTTCCTTTTAAAAAGGATTTCGCATCTGTCAAATAAACCTGCAGACGCTGACGGTTTTTAAAATCGGCACTACCACTTTCAAAATCCTCAGCTGTTGTAATACCACCATTTTCTTCGTTTGAATTATCCTGATAAGTATAATGTACATTCAAGGCATATCTTCGGTTTGTAGTGGCGTAACTTGTAGTAAATCTAAAATTTCCTGCACTTACTAACTGATTGATGTAATCTCCTTCTGAACGCAGACCTCTATAAGCAATTGAGAAATTAAGGTTTTTAGATGTATTTAATGTAATAAACGAATCTACATTCTGACCTTTATTTATAGTGGTATTAAAAAATAACTCGGTTAAAGGTGTTGGAACAGAATAATATCTTATCTCATCAGCTTGTATATAATTGTAATGCTTGGCAGTAAAACCAATTTCAGGATATGGCGAATAACTGGTTAAACTATATTGCAGGATATTTAACGGCTGTCCTATATTTGGAAACTCTAAAAGCCCAAAAAGATCTTTTCTAAGATGGTTTTGTTTATAGGCACTTTTTATAGTCAGCGAAGTATCTGCATGAATGGTATCATGTTCCAGAGAAATAATTTGATATTGTTCTATTTTAGCAATTTTTGCCTTTTTCTTTTTAACTGTGTCTGTTATACTTGAATATTTTGTATTCATATCTAAACTACCTTTTGAAGTAGTTTTTTCTTGAGAAAACAATAATGTTGGTATAATTAATAGATATAAAAAAATGAATATTCTCATTTGATAGCGTTATATAAAATTATTTCGGCAAAATTTGTTGAGCAAAGGTAAAAGATAAAAACGTATAAACGAAAAAAAACAAATTGTTAGTATTGAGAAGTTTTTAATACTAAATAAAAAAAACTGCCCAACATTTTGGGCAGTTTAAAATGAAATTATAAAATATAATTACAATGGATTTTGAACTATCAATGGGTTAGCGTCAATTTCTGCCTGCGGAATTTGAAAAATAAACCTATTGTCTCCTACTGGAATATTGAACTTCCCAAATGCAGGATGATTTGATCCCGGATAATCTCTTGTTAGTGCAACACTTAAACGTTTCATATCAAACCAGGCATAACCTTCTCCCCATAATTCAATTCTTTTTTGAAGAATTATTTCATCAATTAAAGCTGTCCCAGTGTTAGTAGATAATACATAAGAAGGATCTCTTGTAATTGTAATATCGTATAAAGCTTTTTTTGCCAATGCCTCATTACCTGATCTGGCATAAGCTTCTGCTTCTATATAATACATTGCTGCTGCTCTTAAATAGATATAATCTCCTGCAGTAATTGTTGGATCCCTAAATTTTAAATTAGCATATTCTGGCAATTCTGGATAAACTGCACTTCCGCCTGGTGCCACGAAAGCTTTTTTTCTAAAATCTGTACTCGATATACTGTTATAAAGGTTTTTGTCAATATTTTTATAAACTCCTAAACCTCCAGCATATCCAGATTCATTAGTATTATCAAAATGAGAGAAAAAACTAGCCACAAAACTACTTTGAGCAGCTGTTATAGTTGCCCCCCACATTGTATCCTTATTACTTACATCATAAAAGCCTTGTTCCCATTCGCTTTCAGTCAGTAATGGGTAATTTTGTCTTGCAGCATTTGCTAAAGGAGCAGCATCACTATATTTTCCCATTTCCAAATAAACATCAGCTAAAAATGCCTGCGCAACTGTTTGATCAACTGCGTTATTATTTTTACGAATATTGCCTTGCAGCAATTCAATAGACTCTTTTAAATCATTTTCTATTAAAGTATAAACTTCCCTAACTGTTGATCTTGCTTTACCTTCTAAACTTACATCTGTATAAAGCGGAACACATAGTTTATCTTCATTCCCAATATATGTTGGTCCATACATACGTGCCAGCATAAAATAAAAATAACCTCTTAGTGCTAATGCCTGCCCTCTGATTGCTTTCATTTTTTCATCAGTTACACTTGATGGAACAGCATCTAACACAACATTTGTTGTCTTTATTTGAGGATAATATATACTCCATGCAAGTCTGGATCTTGTATTAGTCTGCTGTCTTCCCAGATAGTTGTAAAAAGAACTATACCAGCTCGATTTAGACATCAGCATATCATTAGACATTAAATCTGTAGCTGCCAATATAGATTTATGTCCATAATCTTCATGATTACCAGCTAAAGAAAGTCCATAAGATCTAAGTGCTGAATAAATTCCGTTTATAACTGCAGTATTAGCTTCTGCAGACGAAGCAAGTTGTTCATCATTAATTGTTGATTCTGGTGTAGTATCAAGAAAATCTTTCTCGCAGCTTGTAAAGATTAACAACGACAATGATAATATTATTATTTTTTTCATGTTTTAAAAATTTACTGTTAAACCAAATGAAATAGATTTCATTACGCCATATACATTTAAGGTTTGCCCATTATTATTTCTTGCTCCTAAATTATTTAATCTAGGATCCATGCCTTTTCTTTTAGACCATAAAGCTAAATTTGATCCCATTAAGCTGAATTTTGTAGATTCGATTCCTAAATCGGTAAGTATGCTATTCTTAAAATCATACGATAAAGAAACATCTTGAAGACTGATGTAATCAGATTTTATTAAGAAATAATCTGAAGCCGCCATCTGCAAAGTAGAAATATGATCTATTCGTGGTATATCAGAATTTGGATTATCTATTGACCAGGCTTTCGTTACGTCTTTATGATAATTTTGTCCAATGTTATCTGATCCTGAATACATAGCTGTTTGATATACGCTATCATACATATATCCGCCAAACTGATAAGCAAAGTTGGCCTGAAATGTTAAGTTTTTATATCTAAGTACTGTTCCAAATCCTCCGTAAACATCAGGATTAGCATCTTTACTGCTTAAATATTGTGTTGCATTGCCATATACATTGGTTGTTACTTTACCAATAACATTTCCAGATGCGTCTTTTTGATCCATATACCATAATGCATCTCCGTTTGTTTTATCAACTCCTGCAAATTCTCTCAGGTAATAGGCATACGCTGGGGCTCCAACTTCAAATCGAAAATATCCATTTGTAAATGGACTAGGCAATGCAGTGATTTTATTTTTATAATGTGTTCCATTTAGCCAAATGTTGAAATCAAAATCATTTGATTTTATCACATCTAATCCTAAGTTTACTTCTATTCCTTTATTTGACATATCCCCTATGTTCTCAGTAATAAATGAAATTCCGGTAGATGGAGAATTAGGGCGATTATATATCAAATCGCTGACATTTCTTTCAAAGTATTCTGCTTCAATATTCAATCTGTTAAATAATTGCAAGTCAAAACCAATATTCAGGTTTTTAGATTTTTCCCATTTAATATCTCTATTTCCTTGATAAACCGTAAGAACGCTTGCATTTCCTTCTGCATCAGGAACTACTTCATATTGAGTTTGATATGCATAGTAATTTCTTGAACTGCCATAATATGATCGATGACTTATTTGGGATGTTGCTGGATAATAAATATTATCATTTCCTTGTTCTCCATAACTTCCTTTTATTCTAAAATCATTTATCCATTTTGTTTTAGGAAAAAATTCTTCTTTTGATACAGACCAAGCTCCCCCAAATCCATAAAAACTACCCCAGCGATTTTCTGGTGCGAATACAGATGATCCATCTCTTCTAAAACTTCCATTAACAAAATACTTGTTTTTATAACTGTAATTTAATCTAGAAAAATAGCCCTCAACTTTATATAAATCATTATATCCATCTAAATAATTATATACTGTTGCATTACTAATAATTGGTAAGTCAGGTATAACAATACCGCTTTTTTGCCCAGCCAGCATTTTTGATTTAAAATCAGAAGATTCATGACCTAATAAAATTTCAAGATTATGATCTCCAAAAGTTTTTTTCCAAGACAATAACTGCTGATTTGTTATTGTATATTCATTTTTTGTACCAGTGCCAATTCGACCATTAACCCCCATATCATCTCCGCCTAATCCAGTAGTTGTGTCTAAATTATATCCCGAAAGGAGATCGTAACCAAGGTTGTATCTAAAATTAAACCCTTTCCAAAAATCCACCGAAACATAACCTCTGACACCAAATTTATTTTCCTGATTTAGATGCGTGTTTAACAAAGTTGTAGCATACGGATTTAAATTTGATCCATATGGACGATCACCCGTTTTATTAAACTCATAAGCCCTGCTGCCGTCAGCATTTGTAATTATGTTTCCATTGCTGTCTCTTTGCCAAATTGTATATATAGGAGCAATATTTCTTGCCCAATAAAACAAGTTGCTATATGTGGTAGATGATACTTGAGATATAGGTGCATTTTGATCTGAATTTGCATAATTTAAATTTGCCCCCATTTTTATTTTACTGGATACATTATAATCTACATTTGCTCTAACTGTGGTACGTTTAAAATTAGAGTTAATTGTATATCCATTATCAGAAAGATATCCTACTGATAAATATGAACTAAGATTTTCTGTACTGCCCGAAAGGCTGAGAAAATGTTCAGTTCTTGCAGCCTCTCTAAATAATTCCTTAGACCAAGTATCATGATACAGCAACTTAGCGTTTGGATTTATTTGTCCATTTGCAATATTTATTATTTGATTATCAGGAACATTAAAATTATTATATCCTAATGAATAAGTGTCTCCTTTAACTAAATTCTGCACAGCAATATTTGATGCATTTTCAGGCGTTTGGCCTTGATAAATTAATCCATTTCTAACTCTATTATAAACCGCTTTATAATATTCCCCAGGATCAGTAATCATATCATATTCTGGAACTGCTCTTGAATTAACTCCAATTTTAGTTTCATAAGTCACTCTTAGTGTTCCTTTTTTTCCTTTTTTGGTGGTAATAATAATTACACCATTTGCTCCTCTGCTGCCATATAGTGCATTCGAAGATGCATCTTTTAAAAAACTAATAGATTCAATATCTTGAGAAGAAATAGCATTGATATCACCATTATAAGGAATACCATCAACAACATACAAAGGTTCATTTGATGATGAAATTGACCCAAGACCTCTAAATCGTACCTGAGGTTTATCTCCAGGCTGCCCTGAATTAGAGCTGATTTGTACACCAGCTACCTTACCCGATAAAGATTGTATTGCGTTTGATGCCTGAGTGTTTTCTAACTGCTTAGCATCAATTTTAGATACAGCACCTGTGATTTCTTGTTTTTTTTGTGTTCCAAATGCCACAACTACTACTTCTTGTAATTCTTTTCCATCTTCCTGCATCTTAGCATTTACAACAGAACTGGTTCCTACTGTTGCTGTAAAATCCTGCATTCCCATGTAAGAAAAGATCAAAACATCTCCTGTTTTAGCTTTTACCGAATATTTTCCATCAAAATCAGTTTGTGTACCGTTTTTGGTTCCTTTTACAATCACATTGACTCCAGGAACCGCTCCACCTCCATCTGTAACAATTCCTGATATTGTTCTTTGCTGTGCAAAAGAAAACTGCGTGCAGATCAACATCAACAATGTTAAAATAAACGTAAATTTTAATCTCATTTTAAAATTATTTTTAAGTTAATAACCTGACAAAAATCAATTTATTTTCTTACAAAACAAATTTTAAAATGTTAAAAATTAAATACTTTTCTTACTTTAAATACATATATAAAACAGTAATAACTTACTTTTAAACAAAAGCATTACATAAATCATTTTTTCTAAAAACACATTTCTTTTCTAAAATCAAATATAATTTCATTAAGATGATTGTTAAAAATTAACAAACTTGTATTCAATTTATCAAAACAAAGGACTTTATATCCTTTATTTTCAATATTGTTTTTTAATGATTTTTAGAAAAAAAATATAATATTTGTGGTTCAAAAAAAATAAAAATGCTGCAACTTAATTATTCAGGATTTACTCTGGAGACAGGAACTGACGAAGCTGGCAGAGGATGTTTAGCGGGGCCGGTTACCGCAGCTGCGGTAATTTTACCCACGGCTTTTGAAAATAAAATCTTAAACGACAGTAAGCAATTATCAGAAAAAGCACGTGCGCTTTTAAAACCTGTAATCGAAGAACAAGCGCTTTGTTTTTCTGTAACTCATCTATTTCCTGACGAAATTGACGAAATAAATATCTTAAATGCTTCAATGAAAGGAATGCAGGAATGTATTTTGAAATTAAAACATATTCCTGAATATATTATTGTTGACGGAAATCGCTCTTTAAATGCAAAATTAGGATTGAAAAACACTTTTGGAAAACAATTTTCTGTAGAAGAAATTGAACTCTTAAAATCAATCCCTAATCAAAGTATAATTAAAGGTGATGCTAAATTTTTGAGTATTGCCGCAGCTTCGATATTAGCCAAAACTTATCGTGATGAATATATGGATCAAATTCATGAAGAATTTCCAATGTATAATTGGAAACAAAACAAAGGATATCCAACAAAAGAACATCGCGAAGCCATTAAAAAATATGGCACTACAAAATATCACCGAATGAGTTTTAGACTTCTGCCGGATCAATTAGAGCTTAATTTTTTTGAATAAAAAAAGACTTATCAAAAGATAAGTCTTTTTTTATTTTAAACTATTTCAGCTTCAAACAAATGAGTTAAATGTTTTATGATTTTAGACTTTACTTCGTCTTCATCTACTTTTTCTACGCCAAGTTCAACGTTTAAAGATGTAACACCTTTTCCACGAATGCCGCACGGAATAATATTATCAAAATAACCTAAATCTACATTTACATTTAAAGCAAATCCATGCATGGTTACCCAGCGCGAAGCGCGAACACCCATTGCGCATATTTTACGTGCAAACGGAGTTCCAACTCCTAGCCAGACTCCTGTTTCGCCCTCACTTCTGCCAGATTCTAATCCGTATTCTGCCAGAGTCAGAATCATAGATTCTTCGAGTAAACGCAGGTATTTATGAATATCCGTAAAGAAATTTTCTAAGTCCAGAATTGGATATCCCACAATTTGTCCCGGTCCGTGATATGTGATATCACCGCCGCGATTAATTTTATAAAAAGCTGCTCCTTTTGCTTCGAGCTGTTTTTCGTTTAATAATAAGTTTTCTAAATCGCCGCTTTTACCTAAAGTATAAACATGCGGATGCTCAACAAACAATAAATAATTGGATGTTGGCAAGTCCAGTTCTTCTCTTCTGTTTTTGATTTTTAAATCGACAATATCCTGAAAAAGTTCTTCCTGATATTCCCAAGTCGATTTATAGTCTCTGTTTCCCAGATCCTGAAGTTGAATTTTTTTATTCATTTTAATTATTTTTCAAACTCAACATCAAAGTTAAGTTTGTCAGGATTCTCCATATAATCCGTGAAAGAGTATTGAATTGTAATTGATTTTCGGTCGTCGCTGAATAAAGCGTTTGGATTGGATACTTTTTTTATCTTTTTTGGGAAATTATATTTCACCACATAAGTTGAAGAAGCAAACATCATTTTAGACATATCTCCGGCAGAATCTTTTGGTTTTTGTGCCTTTTTTTGCGCATCAATAACTGCTTTTCTGGTGAATTTTTTCCCGTCGTAACTATAACTTAATTTACTGTTATTGTCTCCAAAACCACTTCCAAAAGGAGATGCTGCTGCTCCGCCTTCTAGTTTTTGAAGTGTGCTGAGTGTCTGCAGAATATCCTGCATTTCGTTTACATTTTTAAAGTCAGTCGACAAAGTCATTAAAAATTGCTTTTTCTCAGAACTCATTTTAGTATTGACTACAAAATTTTCGAGTTTTTTAATTTCTTTTTGAGCCTCGGGTGATAGTTTTGCAATACTGTCTTTTTTCTCGTCAAATAATTGTTTGAAAGTAAAACTAGAATCGATCTCTTTTTTTGCATCAGCTCCCATTTGATTTCCTATCTGGTCGCCCGCCATTTCCATTAAAGCCGAACCATCCATATCTACAGAGAATTTTCCGGTTCCGTTATCGTTAATTGTAATATTTTCAGTAAAAGTGCAGCTCGTTAGAGTTGCTAATAAAAGGCAGAAACCAAATAATTTGTATAATTTCATCGTAGTACAATTTTTATCAAAGATACGAAGTCTATTTTGAATTGTTTAATTGTTCATTTGTTTAATAGTTTAGGCGAAAAAATGGCTTACAGATTTGGCAGATGTAACGGACACCGCACAGATAAATTTACTCTAAAACCACTTCTAAATTTGTCATTTCAGGATCTTGCAAACAATCTGAAAGCAGGAATTCTAAGGTTAAAGATCTTTTGTCTGCACTAATAAAAGCTTTTGAATTAGAAACTGATTTTATATTTCTTGGAAAATGATAATTTAAAATATATGACTGTACCAGTTTTAAAGCTCCATATTTAGCATTGAATTCCTTAGATTGTTTTTTTGCTTTTTCCAGCTCTGTTTTATTTATAATCGAAACCAAACGGCTGAACGCTTTTCCGTCAAAATTATAGCCGATTCTGAAATAATGATTTTCTGCACTTAAGGCATAATTATGCTCAATATCTGATGCATAATCTTCCGTTTTATACAAATCCGGAATTTCCGAAACTGCATTAAAATGAAGGACAAACTCATTTTTATATTCTTTTTCAAAAGAACTTCTTTTGGTATGCACTTTTACATTGGCATATTTTTGAAATAACTGCTGTTCTTCCGGCAGATATTTCGAAAAGTTTTCCTTGTATTTATTAATGTAGTCCTTAAAAACATAAGTCGTATCCTTAAAAACATTCTCTTTAGTGTATTCTTCGCCTGCAAGCTGCATATAGCTGTTTTCTTCTCGATGTTGTTTTATTTCTATAACACCGCTTCCGTCTGGATTGATTGTAATAGTTTCGGTAACTTGACAGCCGGTAAAAGAAACCAATAGTAGAAAAATCGATAAATATTTCATTTATTTTTAAAATGCTAAGGTTCTAAGAAGCTAAGATAGTAAGTTTTTCTACGTTTATTTCTTACAGAAATATTTTACTCAACAATAGAAACATCCCAAAAACAAAATATCTAGTCCAGCCCCGATAGAAGCGATATCCTTTTTTTCCCTTCTTTAGAGAAGAAAAGATACAAGCGGATAGCGGGACTAAAGGTGGTTGAACCCCAATAAATTGATGCTGCAAAAAATCTAAAATCTGCATTCTAAATTCTGCATTCTTTTCTTTATCTTTGCACACTTAAAAAATAGAGCACAAAATGGCATTATCAGAACAAGAAATCATCAGAAGAGAAAAACTTCAAAACTTACGCAATCTGGGAATCAATCCTTATCCAGCTAATCTTTTTCCTGTAAATCATACTTCGAAGCAGATAAAGGAAACTTTTGAGGAAGGTAAGAAGGTTATCGTTGCGGGACGTTTGATGAGTGTTCGTGATCAGGGTAAAGCTTGTTTTGCTGAATTACAAGACAGCGAAGGACGTATTCAATTGTACGTAAACCGTGATGTTTTATGCGAAGGGGATGATAAAACTTTATACAACCAAGTATTCAAAAAATTAACCGATTTAGGAGATTTTATTGGTATTGAAGGTGAATTGTTTACTACACAAGTTGGAGCAAAATGTATTCGAGTAACCAGCTTTACTTTCTTAAGCAAAACATTACGTCCGTTACCTTTACCAAAAGTTGACGAAGACGGAAATGTACACGATGCTTTCAACGATGCTGAATTGCGTTACAGAATGCGTTATGTAGATTTAACTGTAAATCCACAGGTAAAAGAAACGTTTATTAAACGTACAAAGTTATTTACTGCAATGCGTGGTTATTTTAACGATGCTGGATATCTTGAAGTTGATACTCCGGTTTTACAGTCAATTCCTGGTGGAGCTTCGGCAAGACCATTTATTACGCACCATAACTCACTTGATATTCCGCTTTACATGCGTATTGCGAATGAGTTGTATTTAAAAAGATTAATTGTTGGTGGATTTGAAGGTGTTTATGAGTTCTCTAGAAACTTCCGTAACGAAGGAATGGACAGAACGCATAATCCTGAGTTTACTGCAATGGAAATATATGTAGCTTATAAAGACTACAACTGGATGATGGAATTTGCTGAAGGTTTATTAGAGCATTGTGCGATTGCAGTAAATGGTACAAGCGAAGTTACTTTTGGCGAGCACAAAATCAACTTTAAAGCGCCTTATGCACGTGTTACGATGACAGATTCTATCAAACATTTTACTGGTTTTGACATTTCTGGAAAAACAGAACAAGAATTGTTTGAAGCGGCTAGAGGAATGGGAATCGAGGTTGACGAAACAATGGGTAAAGGAAAATTAATTGATGAGATTTTTGGAGCTAAATGTGAAGGAAATTATATTCAGCCAACTTTCATTACAGATTATCCTAAAGAAATGTCTCCGCTTTGTAAAGAACACAGAGATAATCCAGATTTGACTGAGCGTTTTGAATTAATGGTTTGCGGTAAAGAAATTGCAAATGCATATTCTGAATTAAATGACCCAATCGATCAAAGAGAACGTTTTGAAGACCAAATGCGCCTTTCTGAAAAAGGTGATGACGAAGCAAACGGAATTATCGACGAAGATTTCTTAAGAGCTCTTGAGTACGGTATGCCTCCAACATCTGGAATGGGAATTGGTATGGATCGTTTGATTATGTATTTAACAAACAATGCTTCTATTCAGGAAGTTTTATTGTTCCCTCAAATGCGTCCTGAGAAAAAACAAGCGCAGATTGAACTTTCTGATGAAGAAAAATTTATCATTGACCTGCTTACGAAAAATGAAAATAGAATGGATTTAACGCAGCTAAAAATTACAGCTAACTTAAGCGGTAAAAAATGGGATGCGTCGATGAAAAACTTATCTAAACACGGTTTAACCAAAGTTGTTGTTGACGGCGAGTTTAAATTTGTGGAACTAGTTGGTTAAATTCCAAAATTAAAATCCCAAATTGGATCTTATAATATTCAAACCCGACAGGTTTTAAAAACCTGTCGGGTTTTCTTTTTAGAACGAATATTTTTCATACTTTTTATCATTGATATCCAAAACCTTAGTACTTTCTTTAGGAACATCTCCTTTCCATTTTTCTTCTATAGATGGATTCGAAGGATATTTTCCGTTTTTCATTTTTATATGATGAAATAAACCGCCGCTTTTCATCAAAAGGTTATAAAATTTTTCAGTAGATGAAGTCGTAACATAAATTGGAAAATCGGTCACGGTAAAATGATTAATTACACTTCCATCGCTATTTAAAATATATCCAGAACAGCCTCCGCTTCCGCAGAAATAGGAATTAGAGAACCCAACAAAATACTCGTTTTTCTTATCGTTATTCAAATCAAATTCTTCGTAATAAAAATAACGATCCTCTTTTGTCATTGCAGGAATATCTTTTTTTAATAAAACATTTAATTGTTTTCTTATCAGATCTACTGCTTTATCATCTCTTGGCGGAGCATCGCTTAAATTTGCTGTTCCTCCTATTGTTTTAGATAAAGTATCCTGAACAATTGTTTTGACAATATTTTTTGAATCATTTTTATTCTGACATGAATATAATGCCAAAATTGTAACTAGGATTAGAATTTTATTTTTCATAATCTGATATTTTAAATTAAAAATTTCTTCCAAACCCGACAGTCCCGAAGCCTCGGGATAAAAACCTATTGGGTTTAAACCTAAGATAATTTAAACCAGCAGAGCTGCTTTGTTTTCAATATCATTTTTCGCTAACAATGATTTTATATTGTTAAAAGTCACCAAAGCAATCTGGGTTAAAGCTTCATTAGTAAAAAACGCCTGATGCGCCGTTACCAAAACATTTGGAAAACTCATTAAACGCTGAATTGCGTCATCCTGTATAATATCTGCTGATAAATCTCTAAAGAACAGTTTTTCTTCCTGTTCGTAAACATCAATTCCTAAATAACCTATTTTACCTTCTTTTAAACCTTCAATTACACTTGAAGTTTCTATTAATCCACCGCGGCTTGTATTGATAATCATCACATTATCTTTCATAAAAGAAATCGAAGTCTTATTAATTACATGCTTCGTCTGGTCATTTAATGGGCAGTGAAGCGAAATAATATCACTTGATTTAAAAATCTCCTCTAAACCAACAAAAGATACGCCTTCCTTTTTCATTTCTTCATTTTCAACAATATCATAAGCCAAAACTTTACAGCCAAAACCAAGAGCAATTTTAGAAAATGCTTTTCCTATATTTCCTGTTCCAATAATCCCGATTGTTTTTCCGAATAAGTCAAAACCTAATAATCCGTTTAAGGAGAAATTTTGTTCACGGACTCTGTTGTAAGCTTTATGTGTTTTTCGGTTTAAAGTTAAAATCATGGCCATCGCATGTTCTGCAACTGCTTGTGGTGAATAAGCTGGAACGCGACAGACTTTAATTGCATACTTTTTTGCAGCATCCAAATCTACATTATTAAATCCTGCACAACGCAAAGCGATAATTTTTATGCCTTTTTCTGCTAATTGCCTAATAACCTGTTCGTTTACAATATCATTTACAAAAACACAAACGATAGAAGCATTTTCGATTAAAACCACCGTTTGCGGATTTAACTGCGTTTCGTAAAAATCTAATTGAAAACCAAAATCAGCATTGTATTGATTAAAAAACGTTTTGTCATAAGGCTGAGTTGAAAAAAAAGCAATTCTTTTTGATATTTCTGATAAACTCATAATCATTGTTTTGGTTCTTAATTTCTGGTTTTACTAAATTAAGCAATTAATTCTGAAGTAAATCTCTGATTATGAAGAATCAACTTATTTCAAATATTCTTTTCCATGAGCAATAATAAAACCCTTTTTTGGGTGTAAGATGGAAACATCATAATCTAAACTCATGAGCATTTTTAGACCATTAATAGATTCTACTTTATTTTTACCATTCCAACCCAAATTTAAGCCATACAAAATAAATTCTCTAATATATTTAGGTCGGTTTAAATTGACAACTTCTTCTTCTTTAGTCGATAACTTAGTTAGTTTTATACCTGTTTTTAAAGGATTTCCAGCATACATATCTTCCCAAGTAATAAAATTAATTCTCAATGGCGTCAATTTATAATTCTCTAAAAATATTGTTATTTCAAATGTTGCTATATCTATACCGGTTCCAAATCCAGTCACAGATTTATACAAATAGACATTATCTTCAATCGTAATTCTTCTTAATGCCATGATTTATTATTCTCTAAACTTTAAATGGTCAGTGCTAAAAAGTAAACCAATCCCGCTGTAAGGGTCTCTTCTTAAATCATAAAAATTAGTTACTCCTGCCAAATCATTATATAAATCAACAATTATTGAAGATTGCTGAAATCCATCTATTGTATGATTTATAATAGTATCTGCCAAGCAGGTTAATTCTTTTGTAGAATTTGTGATTCCGATGTTATTTCCTGTTTCCCAATCCCAAATAATCCATTCCCAATTATGCTTTTGGCGAACGCAATCAAGCCATAAATAAGAAAGATTCTTGATTTTGATTTTGCCTAAATCTTTTTCTTTCCAATACTCAACACTTTCAATTATTGCCTTTATTGCTTCATCTGTTTGATTGTATACAAAATTAGGATTTGAAACCTGAATAATCTTTACAGCATCTCCAATCTTTGTATTAATCGATTTTATTTCTTTTTCATTTGGTTTCCTTAAAAAAGCAAATTCAATATCCAGCCTTTCAAAAACATTTCCTGCTGACTTTAAAAGCATTACACTAGGAATGCATTTTGTGTTGGTATTTTGATCTAAAAATTCTTCGTTTGGATCAAATGAGAAATTTTCATCAGTATAGAAACCAGATACATATTTTTCTTCAATTTCTTTTATCAGTTTGTAATTCTCATAATTAAATTGATCCTTTATTTGATCTTCATTCTCAAACCTGCAAAAATAATCCGGCTGGAGCATCCAATATAAACAGAGAGCTGTTCCCTTATCAAGATATTTTTGCTTTATAATCCATTTAAAAGGCTCAATTCCGTCATCATAATTCCAATGCATAACGAATTGATGCAATTCCGGAGCAGTCAATTTTTGGTAGGACATCTCGCCATTTACTGCATCAAGAACCCTGTTCTTATTCTTTTTATTAAACTCTTCCATCTTCTTTTAATTCTTTTTATCTAAAACTTAAAACATTTTTCAAATTTAAAACTATTCTTACAAATAAGTTGCGGTTTTAAATATTTATTATAAAAAAAATAAAATTCTCATTGGTGTTCTCTCATTTATAATTTATAAACTATAAATAAAGCAGAACCTAAACAATATAAATTAAACCAAATCAGTTTATTATAGTCTAAACGCTATAACCTTAAAAAGACAAATCATGAAAAAATTATTTATCGCAGCAATGTTATTTGTTGGAATAGCAGGCTTTGCACAAGACACAGATCAAAACCCGGAACGCGAACAGAGAGAAAGACTGACTCCGGAACAGCGTAATGAAAAGCAATTACAAAAACTGACTTCCGAATTGAGTTTAGATGCTAATCAGCAGGCTCAGGTAAAACAGTTATTGGCAGAAAGAAGTGCGAAAGCAGAAAAACTAAGAGCAGAAAGAAAAGATAAAAAAGACAGCGGCACCAAACCAACTGCAGCCGAAAGAGAAGCTCTTAAAAATGAACTTAAAGCAGAAAAAGATGCTAACGATGCTAAAATGAAAACAATCTTAACAGCAGATCAATACACAAAATGGCATACTTTACAAGAAAAAAATAAAGACAAAGCCAGAGAAAAAATGAAAGAATATAGAAAAGAAAACAACTAATTAGTTTTTACAAAAAGAGGCCGCAAGCCTCTTTTTTGTTTTTTAAATAACATTATATTTTTCTTAATACTTTCTGTTAAATAAAAGATAAACCTGAAAATGCCATTAAACTTAATAAACCTGTAGAAGTCTAATTGCTATAAACCTTTAAAAAAGACGAAAAATGAAAAAATTATTTATTGCTGCTTTATTATTCGTTGGAATAGTAAGTTTTGCACAAGACATCAATCAGAAACCGGCACAAGATCAACGCGAAAAATTAACTCCGGAACAACGCAGTGAGAAACATTTGCAAAAATTAACTTCTGATTTGAACTTAGATAAAAATCAACAGGAACAGGTAAAACAGCTTTTGGCTGAAAGAAGTGCAAAAGCAGAAAAGTTTAGAGAAGATAGAAAAAACAACAAAACAAAACCTACAGCTGAAGAAAAAGAAGCATTTAAAAAACAAATGAAAGCTGATAAAGAAGCGACTGATGCTAAAATGAAAGCCATTTTAAATGCTGATCAATACACAAAATGGACAGCTTTAAAAAAAGACTATAAAGATCACAAAGGAGACCACAAAGGTCATTTTAAATCACCACAGGAACGTGACCAAGCTCATTTGCAAAAACTGACAACTGATTTAAACTTAAATGCAGATCAGCAAAAACAAATCGGTGAACTTTTATCTGACAGAAGTACAAAAATGGCGATGCTTAAAAAAAGCAGAAGAGATTCTGGTATTCAGCCAACAGATGCTGACAAAAAAGCCATGAAAAAACAAATGGAAGAAGATCACAAAGCGTATGATGCTAAAATGAAATCTATTTTGAATGCAGATCAATATAAAAAATGGACCGCAATTCAAAAAGAGCATAAAGACAAAATGAAAGAACACAGAAAAGACAAAAAATAATGCATAAAAAAAGAGGCTTTAAAAGCCTCTTTTTTGTTATTAAAATGTTTTCGAAACCTTGTCGATCGCATTAATTGTAAAATCTAAATCTTCATACGTTAAAGCATCTGTAATAAACCAAGTTTCGTATGCAGATGGTGCAATGTAAACTCCTTCCTGCAGTAATCCGTGGAAGAATTTCCTAAACGTTTCGTTATCTCCTTTTGCAGCAGTTTTAAAATCTGTCACCGGATCTGCATCAAAGTGAACCGAAATCATAGAACCTACTCTATTAATCGTAAATACAACATTATTAGCTTTTAAAACTCTGTCGATTCCTGCTTCTAAATAAGCTGTTTTTTCTTCTAAACGTGTAAAAATTTCTCTATCTGAATCAAGAGCTTTTAACATTGCCAATCCAGCAGCCATTGCTAACGGATTTCCAGATAATGTTCCTGCCTGATAAACGGGTCCAAGAGGAGCTAAATAATTCATGATTTCTTCGCGTGCTGCAAATGCTCCAACAGGAAGCCCCCCGCCAATAACTTTTCCGAAAGTCACAATATCAGCATCAATTCCATATAATTCCTGAACTCCGCCGCGTGCTAAACGGAAACCAGTCATTACCTCATCAAAAATCAATAAGATTCCGTTTGCTGTACACAAATCTCTTAAACCTTGCAAGAAACCTTTTGCTGGTGGAATACAACCCATATTTCCAGCAACAGCTTCGATAATGATAGCAGCAATTTCTCCTTTGTTAGCTTCTATTAAAGTTTTTACATTCTCTAAATCATTGTATTTTGCTAATAAAGTATCTTTTGCAGTTCCTTCTGTAACCCCTGGACTATTTGGAGATCCAAAAGTTACTGCCCCGCTTCCTGCCTGAATCAGGAATGAATCAGAATGTCCGTGGTAGCAACCTGCAAATTTGATGATTTTGTCTCTTTTAGTAAATCCGCGAGCCAGACGAATTGCGCTCATACAAGCTTCTGTACCCGAATTTACAAAACGTATTTTGTCAATATTTGGAACCATAGAAACGGCTAAAGCAGCAATTTCTGTTTCCAATTCTGTCGGCATTCCAAATGAAGTTCCCAGTTTTGCTTTTTCGATTACAGCATCAACAACCGGCTGATAAGCATGGCCTAAAACCATTGGTCCCCAAGAGTTGATGTAATCTATTAATTTGTTTCCGTCTTCATCATATAAATAAGCACCTTTGGCACTTTTTACAAAAATCGGAGTTCCGCCAACTGCTTTAAAGGCTCTTACTGGTGAATTTACTCCTCCCGGAATTACTTTTTCTGCTTCAGCAAAAAGCTGACTACTTCTTTTATATAACATTCTTATTTTAGATTTCTTGATAATTGTTAATTGTCAATTATCAATTGATAATTATTTCACTCTCAACCTCTGCCCAATCGAAATTGCATTATCAGTTAGATTATTCTTTTGTTTTAAATCATCAACTAATAAGTTGAATTTTTTCGAAATTGAGTATAACGTATCTCCTTTTTGAACTTCGTATAAATTAGGATCGTTTGAATTCATATTGATCTTAGGGTCTGACGCGACATCATAAGATGATTTTTTTGGCGGAACCGAAGTATTAATTGGCACATAGTTTCTTCCTGTAACCTGACAATCATATTGATGCAGATTATAACGTTCAATATAACTAATCAGCTTGTCTGGATATTTCGGATCTGTTGCATAACCTGCCGCTCTCAAACCTTTTGCCCAGGATTTATAATCGTCTTTTTCGTAAGTAAATAAGGTCGCATATCGCTTTTTCCCAACCAAAAATAAGGCATGATCTCTATAGGATTCAGATGCCTGCGGATATTTTCTAAAACATTCCTGAGCTGAGTCATCGTCGTGGCGAACACTTTCTCCCAGCCAATCATTATGACATTTAATTCCAAAATGATTATTAGCATCTACAGCTAAATCTCCTCTGCCCGCACCCGATTCTAAAATTCCCTGTGCTAAAATAATACTTGCCGGAATGCCGTAAGTTTTCATGTTTCCCATTGCAATGTCTTTGTATTGCAAAACATAATTATTGATTAAATCACTGGTAACAACTGTTTTTGAAGTAGATTGAATAACCTCAGTTGTATTATTTGTCGAAGGATATTTAGCAGTAGGTTTAGCAGAAGTAGTTCTTTTTGCTGATGCGGTTCTGGTTTGAACGGCTGCCGCTTTTTTAGTCGTCGCGATGGCAGGCTTACTAGAAGAGCAGCTTGCTAAAGCTAATATTACGAGAAGTAATACAATTTTTTTAATCATTGGTTTTGAGTATTGGTAATTTCTTCTGCTTCAACTTTATATTCATTCCGTCTATTCCCTGCAATCCGCCTGTGTGAATGAGTAAAATTTTTGAATGTGCAGGAAAATAATTTTTGTTTATTAAATCTATAACGCCAAAAACCATCTTTCCTGTATAAATTGGATCTAAGGGCACTTTTGTTTCTTCAAAAAAAGAATTAATAAATTCAATTAATTCTAAATTTATCTTGCCATAACCTCCAAAATGATAGTCAGAAATTAAATTCCAGTTATCTTTATTTGCAAAAATACGAATTTCATCGTTTAAAAAGTCACCTTTTAACGCTGGAAAGCCCAAAATTTTCTGATTTGGCAATGCATTATTAATTAATCCCGAAATTGTGCCGCCTGTTCCAACTGCACAGCATACGTAATTAAAAACCGAATCTTCTTCTGTCAAAATCTCCTCGCAGCCCTTTACAGCAAGTTCATTTGTTCCTCCTTCCGGAACCAAATAAAAATCACCGAACTTGTCTTTCAGCTTTTCTATAAACGACTTTTCACTTTTTAAACGGTACTCTTCTCTCGAAACAAACTCAAACTGCATTCCGTTTTCCTGAGCAAATTTCAAGGTTGGATTTTCCTGTATTTTGTCCAAAAGTTCATCGCCTCGAATTATTCCGATGGTTTTAAAGCCTTGTTCTTTTCCTGCATAAGCAACTGCTGCAATATGATTGGAAAATGCTCCGCCAAAAGTCAGTAAAGTTTCTTTATTTTCGGCTTTTGCCTTAAGTAAATTGTATTTTAGTTTTCTGAATTTATTGCCCGAAACAAACGGATGAATTAAATCTTCACGCTTTATAGTCAGCGAAATATGATTTGGAAACTGAATATTTATATTTTGATTGAAAACTGGATTCATTTTTAATAGCTGAAAGTCAAAAGTCGAAAGTCAAAAGTGATAATCTTTGTCTTAATACCTTTAATGCTTATTGATTTTTATGTAATGTGAAAACTGAAAAAAAGATCGTTTTTTTAAATAATTCATGTCGGTTTCTTTTGCGTAAGCTTCTCTTTCAAAACTAATATTTCGATACGCCAAAGCCCCATTTTTATATTGAATGAGACGAATTAAATATTCAAAAAAATACCAGATAAAAAACGGAATCACTAGAAGCTCCAATTGTTGTCTTAAATGGATTTTTTCATGATTAACAAAAACTTTATTTGTCTTATCATAATCATATTTTGCAATTACAAACGGAAATACAGCCATTCCTCGATAACCTTTCGGAATTAAATATTTGGCAACAATCAGAAACATTGGCTGTAAAATTTATAAATTTGTAGCTATAAAATTGTTCGATTTCAATAAAATCACAATCAAATATTTATATTTTTGATTTTTAGTTTATTCAAAAAAGAACACGAAGCAGATTTATGAAAGAGCAAAGTAATGAAAATAAATTAATCGAAGGCGAAGATTTTTACTATACGCCCGAAGGTTATAAATGCTTTACTGAAAAACATCATTTAAAAAGAGGCTATTGCTGCAAAAGCGGCTGTCGCCATTGTCCGTACGGATATGATAAAAAAACAGGAAGAATAAATAAACCTTCATAAAATTCTATAACACGCAATGAACGTTTTTATCAATAAAAATATACCCGAAGCTGGTCTTAGATTACTTCAGGAAAAAGACATAAATCTGACTATAAATCCAACAGAAAATGTATTATCCAGAGAAGAATTTATTAAAATCTGCCAGAAAAACGATGTTCTTTTAAATGTTGGAACCCAAATTTTTTTTGATGAAGATTTTTTTCAGCAATGTCCCAATTTAAAAGGTATTGCTTTGTTTTCTGTGGGATTTGATTCTGTCAATATTCCATCGGCAAACAGCCATAAAATTCCTATTGGAAATACGCCCGATGTTTTAAGCAGAGCGACATCTGATGTTGCATTTTTATTGATGCAGAGCGTTGCCCGAAAATCATTTTTCAACTATAGAAGAATTTTAAACAACGATTGGGGAAGTTTTGATCCGTTAGCCAATTTAGGGCAGGAACTGTATGGTAAAACTTTAGGAATATTTGGTTTGGGAAGAATTGGTTTTGAAATGGCGCAAAAGTGTAAAGCAGCTTTTGGAATGAACATTATTTACCACAATCGTTCTCGCAAACAAGATGTAGAAAAAGAATTGGATGCTAAATTCGTAGATTTTGAAACCCTGCTTACCGAAAGTGATGTTTTGAGTATTCATGCTAATTACAGTACAGAAAACAATGAGATTTTCAATAAAAATGCTTTTGCTAAAATGAAATCGAATTCGATTTTCATTAATACCGCAAGAGGAAAATTTCATAATGAAAATGATTTGTTTGAGGCGCTGACTAATAATATAATCTGGGGCGCTGGATTAGACGTTACCAATCCCGAACCAATGAAACAAGATAATCCGTTATTGTCGCTTGCAAATTGCTGCGTTTTACCGCATATTGGTTCAGCAACATACGAAGCCCGAAACGGAATGGCTGTTTGTGCAGCACAAAATGTAATTGCGGTTATTGAAGGCAAAAAAATGCCGTTTTGTGTTAATGAGGAAGTTTATTCTTAATGAGATAATGTGGCAATTTGATAATTAAGATAATTTCCCAATCTAAAATCAACAATCTAAAATATCAAATATGGATATTCGTTCGAGAAAATTTAGGATTACAATCCACAAATCCTATCATAGGTCGGATATCCGTTATCCCTAGTTTTTTAATTAGAAAATGTGACAATTTGAAAATTAGATATTTAAATAAATTTCAGATTTTAAATTGCAATTTCGCTGGGTAATATTTCGCTCCGCTGGAGCTTTTGTATTGGTGTAATTATTGTTTTTCTGTAAATATTTCGCCTTTCCAAGGCTTTATTTTATCAGCTCCAGAAGAGCTAAATATTTATAGAACCAATTAACAGTCCATCATTTTTGAGCAGTGGCGCAGCATATTTAAATAGATTTTTCTAAACTTAAAAGCTCCGTGAGGAGCGATATATTTATAGAAATAACCGTCAGTCACATTTGAGCCCCAGCGGGGCGGCATAATTAAAAAAACAAAAAATTAATCTGCTGTTAATCTAACTGTAATAACTTAGCATCTTAGATCCTCAGCACCTTAGCATCTCTAAAAAAATGACTTTCAAAGAACAAATACAACAAGGAATACCTTCTATATTACCTCCAAAGCAGGCATTTGACCCAGCTATTAATCACGCTCCGAAAAGAAAAGAAATTCTTTCGGCAGAAGAAAAAAAGCTGGCGCTGAAAAATGCTTTGCGCTATTTTGATCCAAAACATCACGCCGAATTAATTCCTGAATTTTCAGAAGAATTAGAAACATACGGACGTATTTATATGTATCGTCTTCGTCCTGATTACAGAATGTACGCAAGACCTATTGACGAATATCCGGGAAAATCATTGCTGGCAAAAGCGATTATGCACATGATTCAGAACAATCTGGATTATGCCGTAGCGCAACACCCGCATGAATTGATTACCTATGGAGGAAACGGTGCTGTTTTTCAAAACTGGGCACAATATTTATTGACGATGCAATATTTGTCTGAAATGACAGATGAGCAGACTTTAACCATGTATTCAGGTCACCCAATGGGATTGTTCCCTTCTCATAAAGAAGCGCCAAGAGTTGTGGTAACAAACGGAATGGTAATCCCGAATTATTCTAAACCGGACGATTGGGAGAAAATGAATGCTTTAGGAGTTTCACAATATGGGCAAATGACAGCAGGAAGTTATATGTATATTGGCCCGCAGGGAATTGTACATGGAACAACCATTACAGTTTTAAACGGTTTTAGAAAAATAAAACAAAATCCAGAAGGAAGTTTATTTGTAACTTCGGGTCTTGGCGGAATGTCAGGCGCACAGCCAAAAGCCGGAAATATTGCAGGTTGTATTACGGTCTGCGCCGAAGTAAATCCGAAGATTACCAAAATCCGTCACGAACAAGGATGGATTAATGAAGTTGTAACTTCGACAGACGAATTGGTTGCCAGAGTAGCTTTGGCGAAAGCCAATAAAGAAACCGTTTCTATAGCTTATTTAGGAAATGTGGTTGACGTTTGGGAGCGTTTTGATCAGGAAAACATCAAGATTGATTTAGGTTCAGATCAGACTTCACTTCATAATCCGTGGGCTGGAGGTTATTATCCGGTTGGAGTTTCTTTTGAAGATGCCAATAAAATGATGGCTGAGAATCCAGAATTATTTAAAGTAAAAGTTCAGGAAACGTTACGCCGTCATGCAGATGCTATTAATAAACACACTGCTAAAGGAACTTACTTTTTTGATTATGGAAATGCCTTTTTACTAGAAGCTTCTCGTGCAGGAGCTGATGTAATGGCCGAAAATAATATCGATTTTAAATATCCTAGTTATGTTCAGGATATTATGGGACCAATGTGTTTCGATTACGGATTTGGTCCTTTCCGCTGGGTTTGTACTTCAGGAAAACCAGAAGATTTATTAAAAACAGACGCCATTGCCTGCGGAGTTTTAGAAAAAATGGCCGAAACAGCTCCAAATGAAATCCAGCAGCAAATGCAGGATAACATTAAGTGGATTAAAGGCGCACAGGAAAATAAATTGGTTGTAGGCTCTCAAGCTCGTATTTTATATGCTGATGCTGAAGGAAGAATTAAAATCGCCGAAGCATTTAATCAGGCAATTGCAAAAGGCGAAATTGGCGCAGTTGTTTTAGGACGCGATCACCACGACGTTTCCGGAACTGACTCACCTTACAGAGAGACTTCAAACATTTATGATGGATCTCGCTTTACTGCCGATATGGCGATTCATAACGTGATTGGCGACAGCTTTAGAGGAGCAACCTGGGTTTCTATTCATAATGGCGGCGGCGTTGGCTGGGGAGAGGTTATAAACGGCGGATTTGGTATGGTTCTTGATGGTTCTACAGAGGCTTCAAAGCGTTTAGCGTCAATGCTTTTCTGGGATGTTAACAACGGAATTTCAAGACGAAGCTGGGCAAGAAACGAGGGTGCTGTTTTTGCTATAAAAAGAGCAATGGAAGTTGAGCCGTTATTAAAAGTAACTTTACCTAATCTAGTCGATGAAAGTTTGCTTTAATTAAAATTGAGAACATTAATTCTTAGAAATATGAAAACACTTAAGTTAATTCCACTTTTGTTACTGCTGATACTTAGCTCTTGCAGTACTGTGACTGTTTATTCTGATTATGACAAAACTGTCGATTTTGCGCCTTATAAAACATACGCTTACTTTAAGCCCGGAATTGACAAAGTCGAAATATCAGATTTAGATAAAAGAAGAATTCTTCGCGCAATTGATGACCAAATGGCTGCTAAAGGTTTTACAAAAAGCGACAATCCTGATTTATTGGTAAATATTTTTACAAAATCAAGAGAGCAGGTTGATGTAAACCAATTCAGTGCCGGATGGGGCTACGGCTGGGGATGGGGCTGGAATCCGTGGATGATGTACGGAAACCAAACTACTGTTTCTACTTCTACCGAAGGAACTTTATACATTGATTTAATCGATGCCAAAAAGAAAGAAATGATCTGGCAGGGTGAAGGAATTGGTACTTTGACAAGAAACATCGATAAAAAAGATGAAAGAATTGCCGAATTTGTTGCTAAAATTTTAGCTCAATATCCGCCGGTGAAGAAATAGTTTTCAGTCACAGTTGGTAGTTTTCAGCTTTTATAAAACTTTAAATAGTTGTGAACTTTCCAAAATAATTAATACATTTGCTGTTCAATCAGCTAAAAAAATGAAAAACTTTAACAACATTATTATCGCTATTATCAGCATTATTGCAATTCTGCAATGATGGCGAGGTGTTATATAAGTTTGTAAAATATAATTTATAGAAACCTCCCAATTGGGAGGTTTTTTATTTTAAAAAAGATTTTAAATCAAATATTTTTTTGCCACAGATTTCACAGATTAAAAAATCATCCTTTAAATCTGTGGCAAAAAATGAAAACAAAAACATCATGAGTTTATTTAAAGAAGTACTTAATGCCAAAAAGCAGCTCGAAAATGTAATTTCTGCTACGCCTTTAACCCAAAATTTGAATCTTTCAGACGAATTCAAATCTACTATTTTATTAAAACGAGAAGATTTACAAATTGTTCGTTCATACAAAATTCGGGGCGCTTACAATAAGATTTCTTCGTTAAACGAAAAAGAAAAAGCAAACGGAATTGTCTGTGCCAGTGCTGGTAATCATGCACAGGGTGTTGCTTATTCTTGTAATCTTCTTAAAATAAACGGCAAAATCTATATGCCAAAAACAACTCCAAAACAAAAAGTAAAGCAAGTACAATTGTTTGGAAAAAAGTTTGTTGAAATTGTTTTAACCGGAGATACATTTGATGATGCGTATGCCTCAGCAACTGCAGATGCCATCAAAAACCACAAAACTTTTATTCACCCTTTTGATGACGAAAAAGTAATTGCCGGACAGGGAACTGTTGGATTAGAAATATTGGAAACATATAAAGAGCCTATTGATTATGTTTTTGTACCTATTGGCGGCGGCGGACTGGCTTCTGGATTGTCGGAAGTTTTCAGGCATTTAAGTCCGAATACTAAAATTATTGGCGTTGAGCCAAAAGGTGCTCCTTCGATGAAAACTTCCATAGAAGAAAATAAAAATACGGCACTAAAAACAATCGACAAATTTGTTGATGGTGCAGCAGTGAAACAAGTTGGTGATAAAACTTTTGAAATCTGCCGTTATAATCTAGAAGACATTATTCTCGTTCCAGAGGGAAAAGTCTGCACAACCATTTTAAGATTGTACAATGAAGAGGCGATGGTTGTAGAACCTGCAGGCGCTTTAACTATTGCAGCTTTGGATTTTTACAAGGATAAAATTAAAGGTAAAAATGTAGTCTGCGTTGTAAGCGGCAGTAACAACGATATTGAAAGAACTGCTGAAATAAAAGAACGTTCTCTGCTTTATGAAGGTTTAATGCATTATTTCATGATTCAGTTTCCGCAGCGTCCGGGAGCTTTAAAAGAATTTGTAAATAATATTTTAGGTCCGGATGATGACATTACTTATTTTCAGTTTGCCAAGAAAAACAGCCGCGAAGTTGGTTCTGTTGTAGTTGGTTTAGAATTAAAAAAGAAAAAAGATATTCTGCCTATCAAAATGAAAATGACACAATACGGTTTTGAATTTCAATACTTAAACGATAATCAGGATTTGTTTACGCAATTAATAGGATAAATTGATAAAATAAAAGGCTGCCTAAAAAAATTAGACAGCCTTTTAAGCATCAATATAAAATTACTAATTGAACCCTTAATTGATAATTATTGTTTTAATACTTTTTTAGAATAAGATCCTGCACCATCGTTTACTCTCACAATATAAACTCCTTTTGGAAGTCTCGAAACTTCAATTTCAGAAAGATTTCCTTTTACAAAATTTACATTTCGTTTTAACACGCTTTGTCCGTTGATATTGAATATTTCTACATCGGCACTGCCTTCGTGATTTGTTTCAATTTTTAAATGATTGCTTACTTCATCAATATAAACAGCCATATCAGCTGTATTTTCATTTTCTTCAGGGCTTACAGATAACGCTTTTTTTGCCGTAGACTCAACCTGAACAAACTGCCATTGCTGATTTAATCCTCCTGTATAATCCCAAACCTGAATATTGGCTCCATTTGCTGTAGAAACGCTTTCAACATCAAGAGACTTACCAGTATTTACATTCGTAATTTTATAATATCCTCCACCAAGACTTTCAACCGTCCATTTAAATTCATTAGAATTAGAGAAAGTTCTCTGCTGTACTTTTAGTCCATTTGCTGTTCCATTATTTTCAACTGCAAGATACATTCCGGTTGATTTTACTATAATGTAATAATTGCCGGCTCCATCAGAAACAAATCTCCAACGCTGGTTATTTCCACCGCCGTTAGTTATATCATATTGCTGAATTCTTCCACCGCTTGTTGATGAATTATCTGCTACGTCAAGTCCTTTATTACTGTTTCTCGAAATGATATTATAATATCCCGGAAAACCAGTTGGAGGCGGCGTTCCTGCTCCCCATGTAAAAGTAACTGCTGACGAACCCGGAACTGCATAATTAAACGCTGATGAACCCGAAACCACTTTTATTGTATTTGATGATCCGGAAGTATTATATACTACAAGAGCGATAGATCCGTCAGGATTTTTAAATCCAACTGACAAAATACTGCCGCTTGTGCTCGAAGAACCAATTCTTAATGCACCCGGTTTTACATATTTAGAAATTTGCCCAATAATATAATACGCCACATTTCTGGTATAACTCGTACTGTTATTAACCGTAATCGCACCTAAACACGTGTTGCATCCGCCTGGCGTGCGCGGTCCTAAACTAGAATTATTGGCTGCATTCCATTCTAAAACTGTTTTAGACCAGTTGTTGGTGCTTCCAATAACTACATTTTGCATGTGCCAGCCAAAATCGCCGCTAAAACTCCCGCCCGAACCTGTATATTGTTCTGTAAAATAAACGTTTTTGTTTGTTTGAGTCTTTACAGTTGACATTGCAGAAATATTTCCTAAATACAAATGAAACGCAGCACCGTCAACATAACTGCTGTTGTTTAATACATCTATTGGATAAGCTGTATTGTCACAGTTATGATCAAAAGCTATGATTTTGACATTTCCAAAACCCGCTGATGCCATTTGAGGCCCAAGCTGCTGGTTAATAAAATTCTTTTGTTCTGTAGAATTCATCAGCATACTTGGTTCATTATGCGGATTTTCAGGTTCATTTTGAGGTGTGATTGCCCAAATTGGAATTCCCTGTGCCTGCATAGCTTGAAGATATTTTACAAAATATCTTGCATAAGCAGCATAATATTGTGTCTGCAGACTTCCTCCTATCCATGAATTGTTAGTCTTCATCCAGCGGGGCGCTGACCACGGTGTTGCCAATATTTTAATGTTTGGATTGATCTGCTGGATCTTTTTAATAATTGGAATTAAATACGTTAGATCCGGTCCGTTCAAACTAAAATTGTTCATATTGGTATCGCCGGAAGTTTCATTATAACTATAAGAAGAACTGCTTAAATCTGAAGCTGCAATACTAATACGAACTACGCTTGCATTTAATCCTGTATTTGGATTATACAAATCATTTAATAATTGATTTTGCTGTGTTGCCGCCATTCCGCTGATTACTTCGGCACTTCCTTCGGTAAGTGTGTAACCAAAACCGTCCATTGTCTGGTAAGTCGTTCCTGCGTTAACCGTAACTGTTGAGGGATTTGTCCCGGAATTGGTTCCGAAATTTACTGTACCTTGCTGCTGCAGGAGTCTTGTCTGATCGCCAGATGTTATAAAAGGTGTAACAGTC
This sequence comes from Flavobacterium sp. KACC 22758, assembly GCF_028736135.1. Taxonomy (NCBI): domain Bacteria; kingdom Pseudomonadati; phylum Bacteroidota; class Flavobacteriia; order Flavobacteriales; family Flavobacteriaceae; genus Flavobacterium; species Flavobacterium sp. KACC 22758. Next base: position 1,054,697 of record NZ_CP117878.1, on the reverse strand, counting down.
TGAGCGCTTACATTAATACATAAAAGCATGATAATGACCTGCATTATGCTTCTCACTCGATTTGTAGGTTTTTGAGTAGTTTTGTGCATTTTTTTGTGGTTTTTGAGGTTTGTAGATAGTTAAATTTTTCTCATTTTATTATGATTAATTTTATTAAAACGCATCGAAATTAATTCAATTTTCACGAAATCGATATAATTTGAACTTTACAAATACACATCATTTGTAAAAATTAACTTAACAAAAACTCATCTTCATTTTTCATAAATACCTGAAAATCAATTATTTAATATTTTAAAAATCATAAAATAACTAATCTTATTTTTTACATTGATTAGAATATTCTAAAAATCAATTCTTTAATCAATATGCAGCCTATTTTATGATGTTATAAAATTTTCACAAATGACAAATATCATAGAACAAACTTGGAGTTATGGCGTATTTTTGCATTTCAATTTTAGATAGAGAATCATGTCAGAACTTAAAGATATTTCAACCTTAGAAGACATCAAACAAATGGTTGACAGCTTTTATGCCAATGTTAGAAAAGATGATCTAATAGGCCCAATTTTTAATGACAAACTACAAGACCGCTGGGAACCTCATCTGCAAAAAATGTACGGATTCTGGCAGACTATTTTATTTGATGTTCGGGCTTATTCCGGAACTCCCTTTCCGCCGCACAAACAACTGCCGGTTGATAAAACGCATTTTGACCGCTGGATTGCCATTTTTAATACTACAATCGATGCTCAGTTTGCAGGCGTGATTACCAAAGAAGCAAAAATGCGTGCCACAAACATGGCATTTATGTTCAGTCATAAAATTGAATATTTCAGGAATGCTGAGAATGAATTGAGAAATGCCGCAAAAAAATCTTAGAAAATTTCTTTCAAATAACAAACAGAATTTTATATTTGGCTAAAATGAATTAATCCCAAATCTATATTTCTTTGTTATGAAAAAAGCAATCTCATTTGTTATTATCTGTTTTACATTTATAAATCAATTAGCGGCACAATCACAAGCCCCGTTTTCTAATTTATATAAAGGAACGGTTGATGGAAAAACGCCAGTTACTTTTTATATTAAAGCAACAGAAAACCAATGTACGGCCGATTTAAGTTATGTAGCAATATACCGTTATAAATCAAACAAATGGCTTCATCTGGATATTACACAGAACAGAAAAGCTGAAAATGAATTCATTATGGTTGAACATGGTTTCAGCGGTGTTTTGATTTTAAAGAAAACTGGAAATACTTTCTCTGGTTTATGGATTAGTCCCGATACTAAAAAGCAGTTAAAAATAGATTTAAAAGAAGTTTCAATGACTAAAAAAGAAATCGAAAACTACGAACAAACTCTGGAAAGAGTAAGTTTTGAAAATAACGACTGCTAAAATTTCTATTTTTTTATTAACGATCTAAAATCTACAAAAACGCAATAAAAATCAGTTTCGAATAAAAATTTTGTGATGAAATGCAAAAATTAGGAGTCTAAATTCGTAATTTTACATTCTAATCTACAACGTTTTCGAAATGAATGCATCTATAGAAACCAATCCGTTATTAGAACGATTGCCAAAACATTTAAAGCAATTTATTAAACCTCAGGATTATAGTGATTATACACCAATTAATCAGGCGGTTTGGCGATATGTTATGCGCAAAAATGTAGATTATCTCTCAAAAGTTGCACATCATTCTTATTTAGATGGTTTACGCAAAACGGGAATCGAAATTGATTCTATTCCGAGTATGTACGGAATGAACCGTATTTTAACCGAAATTGGCTGGGCTGCGGTCGCTGTTGATGGTTTTATTCCGCCAAATGCTTTTATGGAGTTTCAGGCTTATAATGTTTTGGTTATTGCATCAGACATTCGACAATTAGAACATATTGAATATACGCCTGCTCCAGACATCATTCACGAAGGTGCCGGACATGCTCCTATTATTGCAAATCCTGAATATGCTGAATATTTAAGACGTTTTGGTGAAATTGGATGCAAAGCAATTTCATCTCATAAAGATTATCAGATGTATGAGGCAATCCGACTGCTTTCGATTTTAAAAGAAGCCGAAGATACGCCGCAGGAAAAAATCGACGAAGCTGAAAAAGCAGTGGCTGATTTGCAAAATGATATGGGCGAATTGTCTGAAATGGCTCAAATTCGAAATCTGCACTGGTGGACGGTTGAATACGGTTTGATTGGAACGATTGAAAACCCTAAAATATACGGCGCCGGATTACTTTCTTCAATTGGCGAAAGTGCTTGGTGCATGACTGATAATGTAAAGAAAATCCCTTATGATATTTCGGCTGCAAATCAGAATTTTGATATTACGCAGTTACAGCCGCAACTTTATGTAACTCCTACTTTTTCTTATTTAAGTTTAGTTTTGGAAGAGTTTGCCAATAAAATGGCACTTCGTACCGGAGGACTTTCGGGAATAAAAAAACTAATTCAATCCAATGCTCTGGGCACAATTGAATTGAGTACAGGTTTACAAATTTCAGGAGTTTTTACGAATGTTATTGAAGAAGAGGGAAAACCGGTTTACATTCAAACAACCGGAAAAACAGCTTTATCATATAGAGAAAAAGAATTAGTAGGTCACGGAACTTTAACGCATCCGCACGGATTTGGAAGTCCGATTGGGAAATTGAAAGGTTTTAACCTGGCTATTGAAGATATGAGTCCAAAGGATTTACAGGCTTACAGTATTGTTGAAAACGAAACCGTAAAACTGGAGTTTGAAGGGAATATTATTGTAGAAGGTGAAATTATCACCGGATCGCGAAACTTACACGGCGAAATTATTTTAATCAGTTTTAGAAATTGTACTGTAACGCATGGCGAAACCATTTTGTTTCAGCCTGATTGGGGAAATTATGATATGGCAATTGGCAAAAAAGTGATTTCTGCTTTTTCCGGTCCTGCTGATGTAAATAGTTTTGACTTAATTAATATTGTTCCGTCTACAAAAACTATTAAAGCAAAACATACTGAAGAGCGCGACGAATTAGAGAATTTGTACGCAAAAGTAAGAGAGATCAGAAAAAATAAAGGTTCTAAAACGGAACTTAAATCTGTTTTTGAAAATTTAAAAAATAATCATTCTAACGATTGGCTTTTGTCTGTTGAAATTGCAGAACTTCTAAAGGATTCTGATGAAAAACAACTTTTACAGGAAGTCTTGGTTCATTTAGACCAACTGAAAGAAAAACGTCCAGAAATTGCGCATTTGATTTCCGGCGGATTGGATTTGATTTTTGATAAAGAAGCTGTATAAAATATTGCCCGCTGATTGTACTGATTTAAGCTAATGAACACAGATTTTTTAAATCTTACAAAGTTGCAAAGCATATTTTATTAATGCCTATTAAAACTTAAACAAATTCCAGTGGAAACCCGTTTCATCGGTTAAATTTGTGGGCAAAAAACCTTAAATATTAAAAATTACAATTTCAAATCCTGATTCAGCTCAGTTTCTGATTCAATGGTTTTTCCGTTGTATTGCAGTTTCCAGCCCATTGAATTGGTCAGGATTAAAATCTTAGATAATTCGCTTATTAATCTATTTTGGGCATTTGTTTTTAGCGTTGACTGGTCGATTTTTTTCGCCAGATTGGCTTTTACTGATTTGTTGATTTTATTGTAGTCATCTCCAGTAAACGGATTCAGTTTGCTTTGTTCTACATCATAAAACTGAATATCAGGATTGATTGTGATTTCTTCTTTTGGAATATTTAGAATCGTGATTGTTTTGTTTTTTTCGTCGATATCGTATTTCATTTTATGCAAATCGTAGGCAACGGTTACATTGGCATTAACTACAATAAGTGCTTTTTTCTCAAAAGAAATCATGTTCATCAAATATTTCTGTTGATTTTTATAGGTGATGACTTCTGAGAAATGTCCTTCGGTAACAACTAGTTTTCCAACATTTAAAATCTGCTGCTGAATCAAATTAGTATTGTACTGAATATCAGAATCGTCTTCTTTCTTAAACTGGCAATATTTAAAAGCCAGAACAATTAATAAAACAATAATTCCAACACCTATAATTCTTTTGATTAAGTTTTGCATTCTTCTAAAATATTTTAGACCAATTTACTTCATTTTTTTCTTTTTTAGCCACGAAATTGTTTCTTTTTCCGCCACGAATTCACGAATTTTCGCAAATCTCTTTATCTATTATTTTTTCAATTTCACAAATTAAAATTTGCGAAATTCAACTATAAGTATCCGTATAGATTAACGAAAATTCGTGAATTCGTGGCGGAAAAAATGGCGAAAAACTTAAAACGGATATCCAATAGCGATATTCAAAATCAGATTGTCTTTTCTCCAGGAACTGCTTCCAAAATTAATATCATCAATTACCCATCTTTGTCCGTCTGGCAAAGCAGGATTTCGAAGCGGCATGGCTAAATCAGTTCTTAATATCAGGAATGATAAATCAAAACGCAGACCTACTCCTGCTCCAACGGCAAGTTCTTTCATGAAATCTTTTGAAATTTCGGCACCAGGTTTGTCCGGATCGGCATGTAAAAGCCAAATATTACCTGCATCTAAAAATACAGCGCCTCTCACAATACTAAACAATTTTGCACGATATTCTGTATTGAATTCCAATTTTAAATCGGCTGATTGATCTGGTGTGTAATTAATATTTGTTGTCGTTTCTGGAATCACATAACTTCCCGGCCCTAAAGTTCTTGCTCTGAAAGCTCGAATACTGTTGGTTCCCCCCACCACAAATTGTTTTGAAGCTGGAAGTGTATTCGAATTTCCGTATGCAAATCCGGCTCCTACGATTAATCGGCTTGCGAGTTCGCTTTCTTTTCCTAATTTTAAGTAATGCCTGAAATCTGATTTGATTTTGACATACTGGCTAAACGGAACATCAAATATGGTTTTTACATTATTTGGATAATCTGCACCTGTTACTAATCCCGTTATGTTTCCTGCCAGATCTAATTCGCCATTAAAATAGATGGTGTTTTTTCGGCGCTTCTGCATTGTATTAGTATACGTGTAATTGTAAGTTGGACCAAAAATCAATTGTTTTTCAATTACTTTTCCTAAAGCAGGATCTTCCTGAATATCTTCTAAATATTCTGGCGTAACATGATTTGGACTTACATAAGTTACATCTATTACATTCAATTGATGTTCTTTGCGAATATTTTCTTTCCATAAATATCCAAATGAGGTATTAAAGGAATTTAAAGCATACAATTGTGTACGTTTTTGATATTCATAACGTAATGTTGCTTTGGTTCTTGGCACATACTCGCTGTTTCCTTCAATATTAAAAGGCGTAATGAATCTTGGCCAGGTTAAGCTGGTTTCGGCTCCAAGTTTATAAATGTTTTTTCCTTTGTTTACACCGCCCAACTGAAAATCGGCACCTCCAAAAATCGAGAAAGTAAACAATTCTGCTCCGCGAAAGAAATTACGATTATTCCAGTTTACATTTACTTCTGTCCCTGTATAACTTGCTGAATTGGTTTTTCCTAAAACCTCAACTCGTATAAATTTCTTAGGAAGAAGTGTGAGGTAATAATAGGAATCCAAAGCATTTTTGATACTGTCTGACGTTTTAAATTCATTTTTTACAAAACTAAAAGTTCCCAGATTTACAAATCGGTTCAAGGTTAGATTGTGATCTTTTCTATTATACAAATCTCCTTTTTTAAAATAGATTGTACGGTCATAAATTCTGGGCTTAAAAGTTTCGGCAGTATCTATAATTGTAAAATCTTTATACTGCTGAATATTTTTTTTCCTGTAAACCATGCTGTCATTGTTCAGCGAATAATTGGGATATACATAGATTTTATCAATTTTATAAGCCGTAAGTGCTTTTACAGGTGTATCGTCTTTTATTACCAGTCTAATATTGACTTCGTGATCGCCTTTACTGCTGTCTACTTTTGCTAAAAGATAATCTGGATTAAAATAGTAATAACCTTTTTCTTTTAATCTGGCGTCGATTCGTTCTCTTTCGGATTTAATTACATCCAGATCATACGGATTTCCAACTTTAAGCAGGCTTCTTCGGCTTGATCTTCCTATAATTCTGGACATTGCCAGTGAATCATCGGGAAAAATAACGCTTTTAATTTTGTATTGTTTTCTGGGCGTAACAGTATATTCGGCTGTAACTCTTTTGTTTCGAACAGTAGAATCAGCACTTACACGTGTTTTAAAAAAACCACGGTTTTCAGTAAAATTTCGTAAAACTGATGCATTATAATCTAAATCGACTTTACTAAAAAGTACTGGCTCTTCTCCAACCTTAGTACGAAGCCAGTATCTAAATCCTTTTTGTTTTTTTGGTTCGCCTGCTATATTATAAAACCATAATTTTGGACGTAATCCTAAAAATGTTTTGTTTGGTTTTGGACGAAGAAGACCTTCGAGCTCGGTTTGCAGTGCTTTTCTATCTTTCTTTTTCATAATAGAATCTTTCACTTTTACAGAACCGCCTGTATAAAGCAAATCGCCTTCCGGAAGATATTTTGTATTACTGCATCCAAAAACAAAAAACAGGCATAGCAGTACAAAATACTTTATAAAATGATTATTTATATGATTATGTTTTTTGTTCATTTCCTTCAATTTGATTTTCCTGCAATTTCTCCTTCTCTTTTTCTTCCTTTTTTTTCTGTTTTTCCTTTTCTTTTCGAAGCTTTTCTTCTCGAATTAATTCTTTTTCTTTTTCACTGCGATGGAAAAGTTCTCTAAATTTATTGTAACTCATCGTGATAATAAAAGCAACACCTGTTTCTACAACCTGTCCTTCTACTGCAACCTGATATTGATTTTTTCTATAAGCACGAACCATATAACGTCCGTCTTTTGTCAATTGATAATCTAAAGCAACATCACCCGCAATATTTGTGCTTTCTTCATTGGCACGCTCTGCTCCTTCTACGCCAAAACTGCTTCCAACGGTTACTTTTAATCTGTCGTCCAACAGTTTTTTAGAAACCTCCACATTCAGATCAGTTCTGTTTTGCATGCTTCCCGAAGTATAATCTTCAGACGATTCTAAATCAAAATTGACTTCAAATCCTGTAATTAATTCTCCTGCCAGGTTATTTAATTGCTGAGAAAGTATTTTACTAACACTTTGTCTCGCCATTGTTTCAGCACTTATGCCGCCACTTTGACTCGCGAACGGATTTTCACCTACAAAACGGTTTAATAATAAAAGTGCAAAAACTTGTTTATTTAATTCTGCAGGATCTTGTTCCAGCTGTTTTAATTTATTCTGTGTTGTTGTAACCACATCTGTCGAAACATTATAATTTCCTTCCGGCAATACAATTCCAAATGAAATTTCAGGCTTCATCAATTCTCCATTCATTTTCAATAAAGTCTGAAACGGAAGCTTTTGTTTGTAGGTATTCTGAACTGCTTGTTCCATTCCTGATAACTGATTTCCCAGTAAATCAATTGGTGCCGCATTTACCTTGTAAATAGCTGTAATATTTAAATTAGCCATTGTTGGTTCGCCATTCCAGGTAATATAACTTCCTTTTTGAATATCGAATTTCCTTTTTATTCCGTTAAAATTCATTTCATAAGCACCGTCTGAAAACTCATATTTCCCGGTCAGAGTCGTTTTTCCTGATTGGTCAATTCCGCCCACCAATTCTGCTTCACCTTTTAAATTTAAATAATCGCCATTTGCCTTATCAATCAGCAAGGTCAATTCTGCTTCTTTATCAATCGAAATGGCAACATTTACGTCCATTCCTTTTAATTCAGACTGATCGAGTTTATTCTGCAAGTCGACCGTTTGTTTCAAATACATATTATCTTCATTCACAAACTCAACAATTCCTTCACGATCAGCGATTGAAGGATCTGACTGCGGCAGGACAACCGTAAATTTGGTTTCTTTATTGATTTTAAGCGTTCCGTCGACAACAGGACTGTCCAGATTTCCTTTGATATTCAGTTTTGTATCCAAAAACAAATCGCCATAAAACAAATCATTGTCTTTTGCTTTCGAATTTATGGCTCTAAAATCATCGGCTTCGACAACTAAATCGAAATTGTATTTTCTAAAATCAGGCGATTTTATATTTCCGTTTACATATAATTCATTGTCGTTTTCATCAAAAAGAGAGAATTTATCAAATGTAATTGTCTCATTACTAAAAGTGATTTTTTCGTTTTTAGTTTTAAAATACGAGTTGAGCTGTGTTACTCTAAAACCAGTATCGTTAAAATTTAATTCTCCATTAATTTTTGGCTGCGAAGTGTTTCCGGTAACTTTAAAATTTCCTGATAAATATCCCGTTCCTTCGGTAATATTACCCATTGTAAAGCCTTGAATGCTTTTTATATTTAGTCTATTGATGTCGATATCAAAATCAAAATTTCCGGCATCAAGCTGATAATCTCCTGTTAGTTTAAGATCATTTCCTTCATCGCTTAAAGTTACATTTGCGGCAAGAGTATTAGCAGTTTTGTTGTCTACTTTAATTTCTAAATCGCCGACTTTTTCTCCTTTAAACGCAAAATCATCAATTTTTAAATCTGATGTAAAAGTCGGGTTTGTCATTACGTTTTCGACCAGAGCATTTCCGTTAATTAAACCCTGCATTAAAACTTCATCTTTTTTGACCATATTCATAATAGTCTCAATTTTGAAGTTTACAAAATCAACCTGCAAAGGAGCATTATCCTGCGTTCCCTGCGACTGGACTTTTAATTCATTTCCGTTATTGTTGAGATTGAATTTGTTTACATACAATCTTTTTTCTCCAAATTCAATGGCGTTTTCCGGATCAAGATTCCATTTATCATAATTTAAAACAAAGTTCTCGGCATTGAGTTTTACAATGTTTTTAGAATCTTCTGTTTTAAATTCTCCTGCTACATAATATTGCTGTTTTTGTTTGGCATCCTGAACTTCGAGAGCATAAGTCAAAGTATTATTTTGTACATCGCCTTTTAAAGTGGTAAACGGTATTTTCAATGAACCACCTTCTATTGTGGCAATAGAAATAGAATATTCTAAAGCATTTTCTTTGGCTTCGATATTTATTTTCCCGTCAGAGATTGTGTTGTCTCCATAAGTAATTCTTGGTATAGTTCCTCTTACTTCTAAAGAATCTGTTGCATTATTGTACTTTCCGGTAATTTTAATTGGTTCTAACCCTGTTAGTTTCGGAATCAATTTAAAAAGAATCGGATCGTTGTCTACTGTTAATGTAAATGCAAGTCTTTGTTCATCAGATTCTGCTTTTGCTTTTGGCGTTTTTAAATCAATATATTTCGATAGTGATTTTTTAACTGCATCGGCAAGCGTGGTTAATTTATATTTTCCGTCGACTTCGGCTTTTAAAAACTGAGATGAGATTTTAATATTATTTCGGGTATTATCTGAAAACGCAATTACACGAACAGAATCCATAACAATTGGCTCAGCATCTTGTAAAATCTGAACATTAGACAAGAATACTTTCCCGTTTAAAAAATCGGGATTACTATTAGCAATATCTGCGTCTATATTTCCACGAAGTTTCATTGGTCCCGCATGCAGATTCAGCTTTTCTAAATCGGCAATATCTAAATTCAGTTTTAATTTTATAGTTGGGTACTTGTCTTTTGTGTCACCGCTGGCTGTTAAATCAAAATTGAGGTTTGGATCTTTCATTCCGGATTTTACAGCAAATGAACCGTTTGCAATGTTTCCTTTTAACGCTAAATCTCTATAGGTATAGCCGTTAAAAGCTGCTTTTTGAACCAGACCGTCTATTACAGCATTAGCAGTTTTAGGATCTAAACCATTTCCTTTGACTTTTGCTTTAAGTGTAATTTTTCCAATTGAATCATTTTTGATTAATCTTCCCAAATCAAAATCCAGCAAATATACTTCGGCATCGTATTTCTCTTTTTTCTTGATTCGCTGGTCGAATAGTGCATCGATTTTTGCGTTTCCAAAACTGCTGTTTAAAGCTAAATTGGTTTTAAAGTTTTGAACAGAACCTTTAAATTTTCCCTGCAGATTTAATTGTGAGGGTAATTGAATGTTTTTAGGAATAGTTCCAGCCGGCACAAACATATTGATATCTTTTGATGTGCTCGAAATTTTTTTAATATTCAAATCATAATACGCTTTTTCGGCATCAGGCAGTCCGGTTATTTTCCCCGAAAGGGAAACTTTTGTAGTACCAATACCGCTCATTTCGAATTTTGCAATATTCAAATCTTTAACTTTTCCGCTTACACGGCTGTCTACATATAAAACAGCATTAGTATTGCTTTTAAACGGATTTGTTTTTTGAAGATCAGGCACAAACAATAAAATGTCTTTGAAACCAATTTTAGACTGTTTTAAATTGGCATCAACAGTGAGATTTCCTAACTCTTTTTGCAGTGATGCAAGCGATTTATATTCGGCTTTTATTTTGTCTTGTACTAATGTCTGCGGAGTTTTTAGATACAAGTTATCTAAAGACGCATTTTTAGGTCCGTAAAAGAAATCAGTTTTTAAAGCCTGAATCTGTAAACCGCGTTTTTCATTTACAGTCAGTTTTTTTATATTTCCCGAAATTGTGTCATTTCCGTAGTATAATTTCTCGGCTTCAAAATTAAATTTACTCAAATCTAAATGGCTGTAATCGATTCCTTTTGCGGTAGGTTTAGACTGCATATCATCAAATTTAAAAGCCACGTTTTGTATATTGATTTTGTTGAGCCTGGCTTTCCAGCCTGCTTGTTTAATTGCAGTTGTGTCTAAGTTTGGTGCGTTGATTTCTTTGTCTTTTAGCCCTAATCGCAAGTTTCCGCTAAGATTTTTTAATTCGAAAGTATCGAAATCTAAAAATTGTTTGTTTAAATCAATTTCATTAACGGATAAATTCAGGTTTCCAAGTTTTATTCCCGAATCTAATTTTGAATCTTTGTTATCGTAAAGGATGTCAATTTTTGAAAGACTGATTTTTTTAAGATTTAAATTGAAATCCGGACGTTTTGAAATAGTATCAACAGTTTCAACTGAAACTTCGGCGATTTTTTCGACAACATCCTGATCTAAAACCAGTTTTAATCCGTCAAGATTGATATTTGGAATATTAAATTTCATGTTATCCAAATCGAATTCCTTGAATTTAGTATCGAAATGTGTCAGGTTTACCCGAATATCATTTTTAGCATAATCGTCTTTAAAATTAAATTTAATGTTATCCAGATTTACTTTTACAACTGATATTTTGAATGGTTTTGCATTAGGATCTTCAACTTTTGGCTCTTTAGATTCAAATGCTTTTATGATATAATCAAAATTGAAAACGCCGTTTTTGTTTCGGGAAATATTTGCTTTTACCTTTTCAAGTGAAACAGAATTGATTTCGAGTTCACTGCTTACAAGTTTAAAAAGGTCAACATCGACCTCTAAACGTTTACCAGCCAATAAAGTATCTTTCTTTTGGTCTTCAAAATAGAAACCTTCCAGAACTACATCTTTTGGAAATTTTATCGAAATATAATCTAAGGAAACTTTGGTTTTTATTTTATCCTGAAGATAAGTAACCGCTTTATTTTTAACGAAATTTTGAACCGATGGAACCTGAATTAATATAATAAGAAGCAATAAAAGTGCCACTAAAGAAACCACGCACCATACCAGTACACGAAGTGTTTTTTTTAAATAATGAATGGGTTTCTTATTCATAGGTCAATAAAATACAGGATTTAATTACTTCTGAAAAAAGCAGGGTTATACATCTTACAAAAATGTAAATTTTAAACCTTTAACAATTTACATAATTATTGGCAATTATTCTAAAATTTCACTATTAAATAGTTAATTTCTTACTTTCTTGCCGCGAATAGAAAGGTCGTATGGTACAAACATCTTTGGGTTTACACCAAATATGCTGTTCATTGGTAAAAGCGATATTTACTGAAGATTAGAATTTAATGTGCGGTAATTTTTCTCCTAAAAGATTTATTTTCTGCTGAAGTTTAGCTAAGAATTTTTGGTGTTGTTCAGATTCTGGATTGAAGCTTCTGTGTCGAAGGCTTTTTTGAATTTCGTCTACTTCCTGCATTATTAAAACACTTTCTTGCGAAATGTAATTTTCGCTGAACAGTTTCCAAATGTAATCAATCGCAATTTGATTGGGGTGAAGCATATCTTCATTATAAAAACGATAATCGCGAAGTTCATCCATCATAATTTCGTAAGAAGGGAAATAGTTATGAGTTATGAATTGTGAATTAAGCGTTTTTAAAACTTGATGTAAAGCCGAAAACAAATGAGATTTACTTAACTGGTTTTCTATAAATCCATCTTTTATGTGTCGCACTGGCGAAATCGTAAAAATGAAATTAATATCAGGATTTAAAACCTGAATTAAATCTATTATTTTTTGAATGCTTCTCTGAATTACATCAACAGATAATAATTCTTTTGAGAATTGTTTTTGCGGGACTTTATGACAATTGGCGGCTATTTGCTCACTTTCGAGGTTTCTGTAAACCCAGGAAGTACCAAATGTAATGATGATATGTGAAGCTTCTTTTAATTGTTTATTGGTTTCTGTAATAGCTTTATTGAGCGTTTCCAGTAATTCCTGCCTGTCAGCATTGCTTAAATCAGAATGAACCTCAAAACTATGCCAGCGCTCGTTGTAAAAGAAAACGTCTTTTTCTGTAAACCACTGTTTGGCACAAACTCTTTCAAACAACTTTTCAATTGAAACAGGATTAAAAATAATCCCAAACGGATTGGTTTCATTTTGAAATTTAAAATAATCAAATTTCCCAGCCATATTTTCTGCAAAACAAGAACCAACAGAAAGTATTTTCGAATTATAATCAATCGGATTATTACTTTTTGAAATTGGAATTTGGGTTCTGAATTGCATGATTTTTAAATTTAACCGCGAATTTCACTAATTTTCACCAATAAAAAAACCAAATACGGAAAGTATTTGGTTTTTATAATAAAGTGTATAATCTTTAATTAATAAGTATACTCGTTTATTTCATTAATTGTTGTTCCATCATTTTTATAGTTGGTAATTTTTGATGGGTAATCATTTGCATCATATACAATTTCTCTTTTGTATACATTTGCGGCATCTCCATCTTCATATGATGCAGTATATTTTATAACATTATTTACAGAACTAACTGATCCTTCGCCTTCACTATGACCTATTAATAAATTAAATCCTAAGATATTTTTAAATGGATTATTTTTATTGTCATATTCATATACAGCTGTAAATACACTGCCCGTTTCTGAATCTGTTTCAACACTTTTTACTAAATTTCCGTTTGCAAAAGTCAATACCTCAACAGTACTGCTTTTTGTTTCAACTCCTGTTTTAGTATTTATCCTGTAATGCTCTTTTTTTATTGTTCCATCTGCGTTATGTATGTATACATATCTGCTTTGATATTCTCCATTAGGAAATTCCGCCGAAAATCCTTCTGCAAATGTAGACTCAGTTAATTTTCCGTTTGTATATTTATAACCTACAATATCGCTGATAATATCTTTACCGCTTTCAGTATCATAGTTAATCTCTTTAACAATTTGACTGCCTTCATAAGTATAATCAGTTCTTCCAGCCTCATCTTTTACACTTACAACCTTATTACCATCGTAAGTACTTACATATGAAGAGTTGTCTGAAGGATATTGTATATTAGAATATTTAATCGTTCTTGGTAAAACAACATTACTATCCTGATTATCATCGCTTGAACAAGACGTTAAAACTAATGCTAAAGCACTGAAAAGGCATAAAATTTTTTTCATTTTGACTTTGTTAAATTTATTACTGCAGCAAACATAACACAACCAAAAATCAAAACCTTACGGGATTCCACATTAAGATAAACAACACTACTCTAACACTTCTTAACACACTAATACTTATCAAAATATATACTTAATTATATTTGATAAGAAATCAAACCCAAAAAAAACATTGATAGCTGCATCTGTAAAAAAAATACATTTTTAATAACAAAAATGAACTTCAGAAACTAAAACAATTGCTTACTTTTGCATCTTCCATTTTTTTAAATACTCTATGAAATTATTATATTCTTATATAATCAAACATAAACTTTTGTTGTTTTTTGCTTTGATTATGGCCTCGATAAACATTTGTTTCAGTTTATCAGATTCTATTATTACCGGTAAATTAATGCAGGACTGCGGGGTTGGTCTGCATAAATACGACGGAAATGCTGCCGGCTTTATTAAATCTTTATCTTTCTGGCTTGGGCTTTCACTTGGTGCGGCCATGATTTCCAGAATTACCAAAAACTTTCAGGATTACTTTACCAATGTCGTGATTCAGAGAACCGGCGCTCAAATGTATACTGACGGAATTAAAAAATCTTTAGATCTTCCTTATGCTGAATTTGAAGATCAGCGAAGCGGTGAAACTTTGAGCAAATTAACCAAAGTACGTTCTGATTCAGAAAAATTGATTACGCTTTCTATTTCGCTTATTTTTCAAACCATTATCGGATTTATATTTGTGATTCTCTATGTTGCCCGCATTGATTACAGAATCTCGATTATCTTTTTAATTACTGCACCAATTATTGCTTTGGTAAGCTCTTATCTGGGTAAAAAGATTAAAATTGTTTCGAAAAAAATCGTGAACCAAACCAATGCTTTGGCGGGTTCTACAACGGAGAGTTTACGAAACATCGAATTGGTAAAAAGTCTTGGTTTGACTTATCAGGAAGAGAAACGTTTAAATCTAAACACTTTTAAAATCCTGCAGTTAGAATTAGAAAAAATCAGATTTATTCGAAGCTTGAGTTTTATTCAGGGAACAACGGTTCACTTTTTAAGAACCTGTGTGGTTTTTACTTTGTACTATTTCTTATTTGGAGGAAAAATTATTGTGGGTGATTTGCTTACGATGGTTTTCTTTACATTTTTCATTTTTGGTCCGCTTCAGGAACTTGGAAATTTCATTATAGCATTGAATGAAACCAAAGTATCTATGGAGAATTTCAAAACTTTATTAAGTGCTCCAAAAGAATTTCGTCCGCAGAATCCAAAACACGTTGGGGCAATTCAGTCATTGTTATTTTCAAATGTGAGTTTTCAGCATAAAACTGCCAAATTTAAAGCTGTAGAAAATATCAATTTCGAAATCAAACAAGGACAGACTGTTGCCTTTGTTGGTCCGTCTGGTTCTGGAAAAACAACTTTAGTAAAACTATTAGTTGGTTTATATACTCCAGCCGAAGGTCAGGTTTTATACAATGATATTGATTCAACAGATATTGATTTACTTGATTTGAGAAAACAACTTGGATTTGTAACTCAGGATGCACAATTATTCTCTGGAACTATTCGCGAAAACTTATTGTTTGTAAAACCAAATGCAACCGACGAGGATTTATACGACGCTTTAAAACGAGCAAGCTGCGATAAACTTTTAAGACGTGCCGAAGATGGTTTAAATACTACAATTGGTGAAGGCGGAATCAAAGTTTCGGGTGGAGAAAAACAGCGTTTATCTATCGCCAGAGCTATTCTAAGAAATCCGAATTTATTGATTTTTGATGAAGCAACTTCTGCTTTGGATTCAATTACCGAAGAAGAGATCAACGATACGATTCGAAATATCTCAGACAAAAACCGAATCACGGTTTTAATCGCTCACCGTTTATCAACCGTTATGCATGCTGATAGAATTTTTGTTCTGGAACAAGGTAAAATCATCGAGCAAGGTAAACACGAAGATTTAATTGTTGAAAAAGGATTGTATTACGCTATGTGGCGCCAGCAAATTGGCGAGCGTAAATAGTTCTTTCAAAGGTTCTGGGACTAAGTTTTTTGAATAGCGTCCAGCTTTAGCTGGATGGATAATAAATTAAAGTTGAAAGGCTTTAGCCAAACATTATGGTTTGGCTAAAGCCTTTTGATTATTCCCATTTCGTCATCCAGCTAAAGCTGGACGCTATTGAATCCATATTAAATGCAAAACCCGACAGGTTTTTAAAACCTGTCGGGTTTGTTGTGAATTATAAAAACTTAGTCCCTTAGTATCTTAGAACCTTAGCAGCTTTAACTATTTAACGAAATCCACAGCTTTGGCAAGCGCCTCTGCAATTCCATCAACATTTTTACCTCCTGCTGTAGCGAAGAAAGGCTGTCCTCCTCCTCCGCCTTGGATGTATTTACCTAATTCGCGAACTACCTGCCCAGCGTTTAAGTTTTTGGCTGCTACAATTTCTTTAGAAATATAACAAGTTAACATT
Organism: Flavobacterium sp. KACC 22758; assembly: GCF_028736135.1. Taxonomy (NCBI): domain Bacteria; kingdom Pseudomonadati; phylum Bacteroidota; class Flavobacteriia; order Flavobacteriales; family Flavobacteriaceae; genus Flavobacterium; species Flavobacterium sp. KACC 22758. The sequence continues at coordinate 1,038,406 of NZ_CP117878.1, read as the reverse complement.
GGTTTTTCTTCGTGTGCCGTTGCGAAAACTACAAATAAGTTGTTATAAGAACCACCTAATTCGTAAGCTAAATCTTTTGCCCCCTCTGGGTTTAAATCAACTTGCTTTGCTAAAAACTGAACGCCATTGATTACTTGTAATTCTTTAGCTAAATCAGCTTTCATATTTTTAGCTTTATCTTTTAATAAAGCTTCTAATTGTTTTTTCAACTGTGCATTTTCATCTTGTAATGCCAAGATCGATTTCACCGGATCCTGAGCATTTTTAAGTGCTTCTTTAATTTCTGCTAAAGAAACAGCCTGAGACTCAAAATATTCTTTTGCTGCTTCACTTGTAATAGCTTCGATCCTTCTAATTCCTGCTGCAACAGCACCTTCTGAAACAATTTTAAAATGCCAGATATCAGATGTATTCGCAACGTGAGTTCCTCCGCATAATTCGACAGAATCACCAAATTTAATGGTACGAACTAAATCTCCGTATTTCTCTCCAAACAAAGCAATTGCTCCATCTTCAAGAGCTTGTTCTTTTGGAATAGCCCTTTTTTCAATTAATGGCAAACTCTCACGAATCCTTGCATTTACAAAGTTTTCTACTTCTAACAACTCTTCATCAGTCACTTTAGCAAAATGAGAAAAGTCAAAACGCAATGAAGCATTACGAACCATCGATCCTTTTTGCTCAATGTGCGTTCCTAAAATCTTACGTAAACCTTGGTGCAATAAGTGCGTAGCCGAGTGATTTGACGAAGTTTTAGCTCTCTGGTTTGCATCAACAACTGCATTAAAAGTCCCAGTAATATTTTCCGGTAACGATTGTGTTAAATGTATCGTTCGGTTATTCTCTTTTTTAGTATCGATAATATACACGATATCACCGTTTTGAGCTTCCAGATATCCTTTATCTCCTGTTTGTCCTCCGCTTTCTCCATAAAATGGCGTTGCATTGAAAACCAATTGGAAAATCTCACCATCTTTAACACTTTCAACTCTGCGGTATTTCGTGATTTTCACTTGTTGTGATAATCTGTCATAACCAACAAATTCCTGAATATCATCTTCTACAATTACGTTCCAGTCACCAGCAGTTACTTTTGATGCTGCACGAGATCTTTCTTTTTGCAATTGCAATTGTTCCTGGAATCCTTCTTCGTCTAATTTCAATCCTCTTTCAGAAAGAATCAAAGCAGTTAAATCAATCGGGAAACCGTATGTATCGTACAATTCGAAAGCTTTTTTACCATCAATTGTATCTCCTGTATTATTTAAAATTACAGCATCTAAAAGAATTAATCCCTGATCTAATGTTTTCAGGAATGAATTTTCTTCTTCACGAATTACATTCGAACAAAGTGCTTTCTGCGTTCTGATTTCCGGGAAAGAATCTCCCATCTGCTCGCTTAAAGTTTCAACCAATTTATAGATAAACGGCTCTTTTGTTCCTAAGAAAGTAAATCCGTAACGAATAGCACGACGTAAAATTCTGCGAATTACATAACCAGCTCCTGTGTTAGATGGCAACTGACCATCTGCAATAGCAAATGCTACCGCACGAACGTGATCTGCCACTACACGAATAGCAATATTCATTTTATTTTGTTCTTCACTAATGCCTGTTACATCATTAGTTGTATATTTTGCACCTGTAATCGTTTCGATTTCTCTAATTAATGGCATGAAAACATCAGTATCATAGTTTGATGTTTTTCCTTGTAATGCCATACACAAACGCTCAAATCCCATTCCGGTATCTACGTGCTGTGCTGGAAGTTTTTCTAGAGAACCATCCGCTTTACGGTTGAATTCCATGAATACATTATTCCAGATTTCAACAACTTGCGGGTGATCGTTGTTTACCAGACTTTTTCCAGAAACTAAAGCTTTTTCTTCTGCAGAACGTAAATCAACGTGAATTTCAGAACAAGGTCCGCATGGTCCTTGGTCTCCCATTTCCCAGAAGTTATCTTTTTTATTTCCAAGAATAATTCTGTCCTCGTCGATTAATGTTTTCCAGATATCCCAAGCTTCCTGGTCAAACGGAACGTTATCTTCTTTGCTTCCTTCAAAAACAGAAACATAAAGATTTTCTTTTGGAATTTTATACACTTCTGTCAATAGTTCCCAAGCCCAGTTAATTGCTTCTTTTTTGAAGTAATCACCAAAAGACCAGTTTCCTAACATTTCAAACATAGTGTGGTGGTAGGTATCAATACCAACCTCTTCAAGATCGTTATGTTTTCCTGAAACACGAAGACATTTTTGCGTATCGGCTATTCTAGGACTTTTTGGAGTTCCGTTTCCTAAGAAAAATTCTTTAAACTGGGCCATTCCCGAGTTATTGAACATTAAGGTTGGGTCGTCTTTAAGTACAATAGGAGCTGAAGGAACAATAGTATGACCTTTACTCTCAAAAAAATCTAAAAATTGTTTACGTACGTCTTGTGATTTCATATTTAAATTAGAAAATGTGTCTGTTTAAAATGTGTTGATTTGATAATGTGACAATTAGAAATTCTATCAAATTAATAATGCGTTAATTTTAAAATCGAAAATTAAAAACTTATGTTTTACAACAATAAATTGCCTATTTTGCGCATTATATAATTTATGTAATTCCCCCAAATTATCAAATTATTTTGTTCTTGTAAAAAAGTCCCCGAATAACTGCAGCATTTAGCCATTTTGTTCGTCTAAGTTATTTTACAAGCTGCAAAAATAGCGTATTTTAAAATATGGCGAAAGTAAAATATTATTACGACTCAGAAAATCTGGCTTATACGAAAATAAAAACCAGAAAAAGAATAAAAATTGGTTACGCATTACTGTTTTTAGTGGCTTCGGCATTGTTTGGCTTTTTAGTTTTTGTACTTTTAATTAACACACCTTACTTTGAAACTCCAAAAGATCGGCTTCAGGCACGTGAAATTGAAAATTTAAAACTTCAATATTCGATTTTGAATAAAAAACTGGACGAAATCGACGCTGCTGCAGATGCCCTGGAAGAACGAGATAATAATATTTACCGGGTGTATTTTAATAAAGCAGAAATTCCCGATTCTATTAGAAAAGCGGGTTTTAGAAATCCTGAAAGATATAAAGCATTAGAAGGTTACAATAACTCGCAGCTGGTTTTGAATACCACAAAAAGAGTAGATAAACTTTCAAAAGAATTAGCAATTCAATCTAAATCATTAGATGAAATATTGAAATTAGCCGGAGCAAAAGAAAGTTTATTATTGGCAATTCCGGCAATTCAGCCTGTGCAGAATGAAAATTTAAAACGTGTTGCTTCTGGTTTTGGATACAGAATCGATCCTTTTACAAAAGTGAGAAAAATGCACAACGGAATGGATTTTACTGCCAACACAGGAGCTCCGGTTTATGCCACTGGAGACGGCGTTGTGGCAAGAGCAGATGACACAGCTTCAGGCTTTGGAAACCATGTTGTGATCAGGCACGGTTTTGGATATGAAAGTTTATATGCGCATTTAAGCAAATACAACTGCAGACCCGGACAAAAAGTCAAAAGAGGCGACGTTATAGGTTATGTAGGAAGTACCGGAAGATCTGAAGGACCACATTGTCATTACGAAGTACACAAAGATGGAAAAGTCGTAAACCCGCTAAACTTCTATTACGGCAATATTTCGGCAGCAGAATACGTCGCAATTTCGCAAATGGCAAACCAGGAAAATCAGTCATTAGATTAATACTGCAAAAAGTATTATTTTTGAAATAAATTAGAAATAAAAAAACATGCATATTGAGCTTTCAAAAGATAAAAGATATTACAGCATTGGCGAAGTAGCCAAAGCCTTTAATGTCAATGCATCCTTGATACGATTTTGGGACAGCGAATTTGATATCCTGAAACCTAAAAAGAACGCCAAAGGCAACAGAATGTTTACTCCGGAGGATATAACCAATCTTCAATTGATTTATCATTTGGTAAAAGAAAGAGGTTTTACACTTGAAGGAGCCAAAACGCATTTAAAAGAAGGTCAGAAGAAAACGTTAGATAAATTCGAAATAATACGTAAATTAGAGTCCATAAAAACGCAATTAAACGACATCAAAAACGAATTGTAATTAAAAATAGAAATAAACTTAAATTAAACAAATATGAAAAAGTGGTTAATCCCTGTGGGAATTATTGTAGCATTTATCGCTATCATCGCATTTTGGTCGATTGGAATTAAAAATACTGCTTTACAACACAGTCAGGCTGTAAATAAAGAATGGGGTAACGTACAAACGGCTTACCAAAGACGTAATGACCTTATTGGAAATTTAGTAAACACAGTAAAAGGTGCTGCTGATTTTGAAAAATCAACTTTGACAGCGGTAATCGAAGCTCGTGCAAAAGCTACATCTGTAACAATTGATCCAAGCAATGTAACTCCAGAGCAATTAGCACAATTTAACCAGGCACAAAGCGGTGTAAGTTCATCATTATCTAGATTATTAGTTTCTGTTGAACAATACCCAACTTTAAAAGCTAATGAAAACTTCCTAAAATTACAGGATGAACTGGCTAGTACAGAAAATCAGATTTTAACAGCTAGAACTCGTTTTAACGAAGCTGTACAAGTTTACAACGGATATGTTTTAAAAATTCCTAACAACTGGTTCTTGAGCGAGTATAAAGAAAAACCATACTTCGAAGCTTCTACAGGAGCAGACAAACCAGTTGAAGTAAAATTCTAATTTTTTTTAGACCATAATCTAAAATCTACAATCTTAACTCTAAAATATTTCCCATGTCAAAAGTAGAAGATTTCTTAACCAAAACAGAAGAGCAGGAAATTGTTGAAGCTATTCGTGTGGCTGAAAAAAATACTTCTGGCGAAATTAGGGTTCATATAGAAAAAACAACTTCTAAAGCTCATTTCGACAGAGCTTTAGAAGTTTTTCATGAATTACGAATGAATGAAACTAAATTGCAGAATGGCGTACTGCTCTATTTTGCAGTTGAAGATAAAAACTTCGTGATTTGCGGCGATAAAGGAATTAATGATCTTGTTGCTGATGACTTTTGGCATTGCACAAAAGACATTATGACAAATCATTTTAAAGCCGGCAATTTTAAACAAGGAATTGTAGACGGTATTTTGAATGCCGGTGAACAGCTTAAAAAATATTTCCCATCTCAGGAAGACGATATAAACGAATTATCTAACGAAATCTCTAAAGGATAAATAATGAAAAATTCCAAAAATAAAATCACAAATTCCAATAGAATTTTTCAGTTTAGTTTTTTGTTTATCGCGTTTTTTATCTGCAATACTATTTTTGCACAATTTGATATTCCCAAAAAACCAGATTTTCAAACTTCTGTTTACGATTATGCCAACGTTTTAAGTGCTTCTGAGAAAACACAATTAGAAGAAAAATTAATTCGTTACTCAGATTCAACCTCAACCCAAATTGTTGTTATTACCATCGAAAGCCTTAAAGGCGAAGATATTGGAATCCTGACACCAAAATGGGCGCAGGAATGGGGAATAGGACAGGCTAAAGAAGACAATGGTGTTTTAATTTTATTGGCTAAAGCTGAAAGAAGAATCTGGATTTCTCCTGGTTATGGTTTAGAAGATCGCTTGACAGCAGGAATTGGCGGCGAAATTACCCGAAATATTATTATCCCTGAATTTAAAGCAGGAAGTTATTACCGCGGACTTGATAAAGGTGCGGATGCACTTTTTGATGTTTTTAAAGGAAAATATAAAGGCGAACGCAAACAGTCTAAAGGAAACGATTTTCCAATACTGCCCTTTATTGTTATTGTTGTAATTGTTTTAATTTTACTTTCCAGAGGTAAAAGAGGCGGTGGAGGAAATTCTGGCAGTAATGGCGGAGGCCCAAGCCTGATGGATGTAATTCTTTTAAGCAGTCTCGGCAGAAGCAGCGGCGGTGGATTTGGAGGTTTTGGCGGCGGATCATCTGGCGGAGGCGGAGGCTTCGGCGGTGGATTTGGCGGAGGCGGATTCTCTGGAGGAGGTTCTGGAGGAAGCTGGTAGACAAAGAAAAAAGTTTTCAGTTAACAATAATTAATAATTTCATACTTTTACAAATTACAATTTAATATAGATGTTATCACATAAAGCAAAATACGCCCTTAAGGCCTTACTTTATTTAGCAGAACAAGACGAAAATCACATTTCCAGAACTGTGGAAATTGCTGATGGCGCTAATATTCCTAAAAAGTTTTTAGAACAGATTCTATTAGATCTAAAACGAGGACGTTTTGTAAGCAGTAAGCAGGGAAAATTTGGCGGATACTATCTGATAAAATCCAAAAATGACATCACTCTGGCAGAAATTCACCGATTATTTGACGGTGCAATTGCACTTTTGCCATGTGCTTCTTTAAATTTTTACGAGCCTTGCTCTGATTGTAAAACCGAGTCTGAGTGCAGTCTGCGTCACGGTTTAATGCTTATTAGAGACAAAACTTTAAAGGCAATGGAAGGTATCACAATCGCCTCATTAGTAAAAAAATAAAAAAATATTTTCTAATTCCTAGTAAATCGATAGAATTAATATTTATATTTGCACAAAATATTTAACTAACCATTTACAAAATTTTTAACATGAAAGTACATTTTAGTTCATCAGGTGTCACAAAACTTTTGCAAAATAACCAAACAAAGCTTTCTGCTTCTGTAAAAAGAAATTCATCTATGATGTGTATATGTTGATTTAAAAAAATTTATTTTAAATTCTACTAATCACATATACTTAATATAAAAATGAAAACATCAATACAAAATATCTTTACAATATTATTCTTTTTAACCTTCTCTATCTCATTCGCTCAAAATATTGAAGGTGTAGTTACAACAAGTGAAAATGTTCCTTTAGAAGCCGTAAACGTAGTAGTTAAAGGAACTACAAACAGTGCTGTTACTGATAACAGCGGTAAGTTTGTAATCGATTCTAAAGGAAGACTTCCTTTAACCCTTTTAATTCAGTATGTAGGTTATACAACTGCTGAAATCGAACTTACAGCAATCCCAGCAAATCCGCTGCAAGTTGCACTTAAAGAAGAAAACGAACTTATTGAAGTTGTCGTTTCTTCAAGAAGAAGAATCGAAAAAGTTCAGGATGTGCCAATCGCTATTTCTGTAATTACAGGAAAACAGGCAGAACAAACCGGAGCTTTTAACGTAAACCGTATTAAAGAATTAGTTCCATCGGTACAGCTTTACTCTTCAAACCCAAGAAATACTGGTATTAATATCCGAAGCTTAGGTTCTCCTTTTGGATTAACAAACGACGGAATTGATCCGGGTGTAGGTTTTTATGTTGATGGTGTTTACTATGCTCGTCCTGCTGCCACTACTTTAGATTTTATTGATGTAGAACAAATCGAGGTTTTACGCGGCCCTCAAGGTTCTTTATTTGGAAAAAATACAACTTCGGGAGCTTTCAATATTACTACCCGCAAACCAAGTTTTACTTCTGGTGCTGATTTTGAGGTTAGTTATGGAAATTATTCTTTCTTACAGGCTAAAGCTTCTGTTACAGGTGCTCTAGGTAAAAAAGTGGCAGGTAGATTATCATTTTCAGGTACTTCACGCGACGGTTTAGTTGACAATATTGCAACTGGAAGATCTACAAACACTTTAAATAATCAGGGAATTAGAGGACAATTACTTTGGACTCCAACTGTAAATACAAATGTTATTTTTGCTGCTGATATTACAACGCAGCGCCCAGATGGATATGCGCAGGTTGTTGCTGGTGTTGCTCCAACACAAAGAGCAGCTTACCGCCAGTTTGATGCCATTATTGCCGATTTAAATTATAAATTACCAAGTTTAAATGCTTTTGACCGTAAAATCGATCAGGATACACCTTGGCGTTCTAACCAGGATATGGGAGGTTTCTCTTTAAATGTTGACACAAAAATTGGAGGCGGAACTCTTACTTCTACTACAGCATGGCGTTTTTGGAACTGGGATCCGTCAAATGACCGAGATTTTACAGGATTACAAGTTTTGGCCAAATCTCAAAACCCTACAAGACAAACACAAATTACACAAGAGGTTCGTTACGCCGGGCAGATTACTTCTAAAATAAGCGGTGTTGCCGGAGTATTTTTTATCGACCAGACATCACAGACTGATGGAACTGAGGAATCTGGAAATGCGCAATGGAGATTTTCTCAAAGCACAACAAGTAACTTATGGAAAACACCAGGACTTTTTGAAGGATACGGAATTAAAACTGATGCAAGAATCAGAGCGTCTAGTGCTGCTGTATTTGGACAAATTGACTGGGCAATTACAGATCGTTTACACATTTTACCTGGTTTAAGATATAATTTTGACAAAAAAGACGCGCATTACGCACGTACAACATACGGAGGTTTACAAACAACAGATCCACAATTATTGGCTTTGAAAAAACTGGTTTATTCTGATCAGGCTTTTGATTCAAGTACTGACAATACTGACTTTTCTGGAAACATTACGGTTACTTTTAAAGCTTCAGACAAAATCAATGCTTACGGAACTTTTGCAAAAAGCTACAAACCAGTTGGTGTAAACGTTGCCGGACTTCCAACCAATTCTGCAGGCCAGCCATTGCTTGATCTTGCGGTTATTAAACCTGAAAAAGTTTACCATTATGAAGTGGGAGTAAAAACTTCTCCTTTTAGAAACTCAATCTTCAATATTGCATTATTTAAAACTGATATTAAAGATTTCCAAACTAACGTTCAGGCAGCTGAATTGGGTGTAAACCGTGGTTATCTTGCCAATGCTGATAAAGTACGTGTACAAGGTGTTGAAGTAGATGGAAGTTTTGTTATAAGTCCAAACTTAACAATAAATGGTGCCGTAACTTACACTGATGGTACTTATGTGAAATTTACAAATGCACCGCTGCCGTTAGAAGAAACAGGAGCTCCAGTATCTTTCAAAGACGTTTCAGGAACTAATCTTCCGGGTGCTTCAAGATGGGCAGGATCATTAGGCGGTGAGCTTTCTGATAATGCAAGATTCTTTGGAAACGCAGGAAAAGTTTTCTTAGCTGTTGATTCTTATGCACGTTCTGAATTTTCATCAAGTCCTTCGGCTTCAAAATATTTAGTCGTTCAGGGTTATGCAATTTTTAATGCCCGCTTAGGTTTCCGCGCATCACAAGGTTTGTCTGTTCACTTCTGGGGTCGTAACCTTTTAAACAAAGATTACTACGAACAATTATTGCCAGCAGGTGGTAACGCAGGACAATATGCTGGTGTATTGGGAGATCAAAGAACTTACGGAATAACATTGAAATACAGTTTATAAACATATAAAATAAAAGCTAAAAACTAAATCAACGGGATATGTGTAAAGCATATCCCGTTTTTTTATTTTCTAAAATCCTAAATCAAACTCTCATTTGATTTAGGATTTTTTATTATAAAAGCTCCTGTCAGACAATATTTCCCTCCTCAAAAAATACCTTATTTTATTATTCTTTAAACTTTTAGGGGCATTTTAGGGAAATTCTACATAATAAATTTGCTCCTTTTACACCATTTACACAATTCTTAAAAACCAATTTTCAAACATTAAAATGAGCAAAATGAACAAAGTAAAACAGTTTTTAACCTAAGTGCAACTCTTGTATTAACAACATGTTTTTTATTAACTGGATGCAAGAAAGGAAACACTGCTGATTCAGCAAGCGAAACTACACGTTTTATAAATGGTACTTATGCTATTTTGACGATGCAGAATCAAGGAGACTACAATTTAGTTGGTGGTCAGGATAGCAGCATGAAACAACCTATAAAACAAATGCTGCAACAATGGTGGTCAATATCTGATTTAAATTCAGGAATGAAACAAGTTCAGGAACTTACATCTGAAAACGGAAAGCACAGCAAAGAATTTGTTGATGAAGTAAAAGAACTTGGCATTGATAAAATGAGTAAACAAGAGTTTGAAACTAAACTAGCTCTTATTACAGATCCTTAGCAAAAAATTCACTTACAATTATTATATGATGCTTATACTGATCTTGGCTATAATGCCATTTTAGGATGGGATCTTGGAAGAGCTAACTTCCTGTTGACCAGTTTTTATGTAGCTGGTTTTAATGATAAAAATACAGCTTTAGACAAAGCATTAGAAGTTTCAAAACGTATCCAAAAAACTTTTAAATCATGGGATGAATACAACAGAAGCTATATGTATGGCTATTTATACTGGAGTAAAGAAGACCCTAAAGACAACTCATCAAAATACGTTGAACGCCAAGGATTTATTTCTAAATTGAAAGAAGACACAAAAAGTCCGTTTCAGGTAAAATGGGATACGAAATTAGAAAAAGACTGGAAATAATCTTGTAATACTTACAATCTAAAATGAGTAATACAATACATGGCGTAAGCCTTTCTGAATATGCTGCCGCAATTGGTGCATTAACGACTCAGGCAATTGATAATAACGCTATACTTAACGCTTTAAATATTACTTATGAACAATGGACAGAGGTATGTACCAAATATCAATTTGCTGCCTTGCAAAATATGGGCACATATATGCAGTATTATAGTAATCCGGCGTTATGCCCTAAATTCAGCTATCTGGCTGGGGATGAAAAAATCGATACTAATTCTGAAGCGAATTCAGCCTTCAGCCAGTTAATGAATAATTTTTCAGGATTATTTGGCGGTGGTGATGACGATGACGATGATGACGATTTCGGAAACATTGAACCTGTACCTGATGACAAAAAAGAACTGCTTTCTATTGGTTCTATAATATTACACCAGCATCCTACAGATACATTTGAAATCAACGGTTATAAAAGTGATTTAAAAGACATGCTTGAAAATGCGTGGAATATTACAGATCATGAAGACGCAGTTGAAGTACTGGAATGACTGAAAGATGAAGGCCACAGAGAAAAAGAAGCAGAAATTGACGAAGATACTGAAGATGATATCAAAGAATATGAACAGGCACTGGCTCCTGCTTTAAAACTAAACATTGATGAAAACGGAAATCCAACTGACATTGATGCCTGGGATATTGAGCGTATAGGTTCTGTAGCAAGATATTGTTATGCTGCCGGATATATAGACCAGCAAACTTGTTTACAATATCTGGAAACTGCCAGTAAAATGGCAAAAGAAAGATATACTAACTGGTCTGAGTATGCTGCATCATTTATGACTGGCCGTGTATTTATGTACGGAGGCAGTCCTGTAGACTTTGCAACCGTTATATTAGGCATGCTGAGCAGCAATACGAGCATTTGGAATACTTATCCATTAAAGTAATCTTATATTACTTTTTACATGATTATTTTTTAGAGGGACTTATAGTCCCTCTTTTTCCAACAGCTATATAGTAGATTTTTTTACCGTAGTAAAAGATAAATAATTGCATAATTAAAAATACAATGAACAATAACAACATACAAGAAATCCTTTTACGAGAACATAATCGTGATAAAAAATTATCCTATTATGCTTTCGCTCTTTATGCAGTAATCGGCTTTATAGTTATAACGGTTTTATCACGTGTTTTTCTGTCGCGCTTTACTGGGAACGGAAATACAAGTACTCCTATTTATTACAAATTGATTATACCTGTAATTCTTATTGGGTTTGGGTTTTCAATATTTAAAAAAATAAAAGCACTTAACAATCGTCATTTATTAATAGAAAAGCTTTTTAATGATCTAAATGCTGAAAAAAAAGCTTCATCAATAACACAATTTGTTGATTACAAGATAACACTGCCATTAGGCAAAATCAGAGTAAGACTGTATCCTGTAAATTTCCTTTGTTTTTCAATACAAAATGAAGTCTACAATTTACCCGTACCTCCAGGTATTGAGCCCGATTTTAAGGTTTTATTAAGCGGTGTAAATATTGATCATGTTAATAATTTAAAAGAAAATCTTAATAGCGATAAGGTCATTGAAACTATCGAATCTGTTCCTTTAAAAACAATTCCTGAATTTAAGGAGTATGCTGATACTGAATTGGCTCCTGTATTGGAAAACCTTGAAAAAAGCCGAAAAAAAGGATTGAATTTTTCGATCATTGGAATAGTTTTTTCTGTTTTAATAGTTGGAGGATTCATGTTCTTTAATTATACAAAAGCAGCTGATCTTGCCAGCAATCCAGAAAATGCTTCTTATGGAAGTTCTATTTTTATAGTATTTGGAATACTTTGTGCCATAATTTATCTGGTATACATACCAATTATGAAGAAAAAACATAAGCAGATTGTAGATTCGGGAGAAAATTACACTTCGTTTAAAGAACAGATTTTCAAAAAAATGATTGCTTTTATTAACCCATCTTTTCAATATGTAGAGCATGGCTATATTGGAGCAAGAGAGTTACACGAACTTGCCATATTTAGAGATAAAAATTATGATGTTACAGGAAATGATCAAATACTGGGCAGTTATAACGGGGTTCCATTTCAATATTGTGACTTGTATATGAGCCATACTCCAACTTTTCGTTTACAAAACGAATCGCCTGAAGAAGTTTTTTCAGGACAATTTTTTATGGCTAAATTCAATAAAACATTTAGTACACAAATTGTAATTTCTCCAAAGGCCGGAATTTCAGAATATATTATTGGTAATTCTTTTTCTTCTAACATAGTGAAACCTTCTGGCAAGATAATACTGGAAGATCCTGAGTTTACAAAAATGTTTGATGTTTATGCTAATGATCAGGTAGAAGCGCGTTATGTTTTAACACCAGCCACTATGCAGAACATTAAAGATATTGCACATAAAGCGAAAGGAAATCTGTTCTTCTTTTTTATAAACAATAAAATAATTGCGGCAAACAATAATCGCATAAACAAATTTGAAACAGGAGTAACTACGAAGTTAAATCCTGAATTACTTGTTTCGTTTTATGAAGATTTATACAAACAGTTTTCAATTATTGATGATTTAAAACTGAATATCAATATTTGGAAACAACAAGCTAATTAAAAACATTTACATTATGACAGCAATAATTTTAGGCATCGTTGTAATTGCCATAATCATATTTATAATTTCTGTTTACAACTCACTAAATGAACGACGTAATCAAATTCAAAATGCATTCTCGTCTTTAGATGCTTTATTTATAAAACGAAGTGAGCTTATTCCAAATCTTGTAACAATTGTAAAACAATATACAAATTACGAAAAAGACGTATTAGAAAAATAACACAATTGCGTCAGTTAAAATCGAATACGATTGAATATAAAGCAGATAATGAAGCCAGTCAAATGATGAAACAAATTATGCTGCAAGTAGAAAATTATCCTGATTTAAGAGCAAATACTCAATTTTTGAATTTGCAATATACATGGACTGAATCTGAAGAACAAATAGCCGCCGGCCGACGCTATTTAAGTGCATCTATTACTGATTATAATAATGGGCTTAGTACTTTTCCCGGAAATGTAATTGGTTCAAAATTTGGATTCAAAAAGCGTGAATGGCAAATGGCATCAGAAGCACAGCGTCAAAATGTAAATGCAGAAGAATTATTTAATAAATAAGACATTCGAATAAAAAGAAACAGAAAACGAGATGTAAATTACTTTACATCTCGTTTTTGTATGTCCAAAATCACAAAAAGCCTTCAAATACAAATTTTATTCTACATTAAATTAATCCTTCTTGTATATATTCGCTGCTCGATTTATCAGCTTGATGAAGATTTTCAAATTACTATTTATTTTAGGGCTTATAAGTCCTTTTTTATCGGCGCAGAATATAAAGAAAACAGATCAGCAGACACTGACCTGGATTCGGTATTATAATATTCTTCCTTTAAGCGAAAAATGGGCTTTGCATTCTGAATTTGATAATCGCAGTTTTGTAAATCCAATTCATCAAAATCTATTTGTTATACGAGTACAAGGCCGATACCGAGCGACTCAAAATATCGATTTGGGCAGCGGTTTTGCATACTTTAACGTAAATACACAGGATCCAAATATTGATCCTGACTTTTCGATTCCAGAATATCGCACACAACAGGATATTACTTTTATAAACGATATTGCAAAAATTACTTTTCATAATCGATTTCAGATCGAAGAACGTTTTACACAAAAAGCAACACGAACAGAATTACTTGACGATTTCTCCTTTGCATTCCGATTTCGTTATAGATTACAATCTACTTTTGATCTTTGGAAAAAAGAAAAACAGAGCCTAAAAGCAACAATTTCTGATGAAATTTTATTGAATTACGGAAAAGATAACAAACGAAATACATTTGATCAAAATCGTTTTTATGCTGCGCTTCGCTATCACATTAATCCTAATATTGGTTTAGAATTGGGTTATTTAAAAAGTTTTCAAAGACGCGCCAGCGGTCTAGATTTTTATGACCGTGATATCATCAGGTTTACTTTTTACCATAAAATTGATCGCAGATTTTAGATTTTAATAAAAAAACCTAAATCAAATTTACAATTTAATTTAGGTTTTTTATTCTGTCCCTTTGCCCCTTTGAACCTTTGTCCCTTTGAACCTAAAAGAAAACTTAATCTCTCGGTCTTCTCTTTCCTCCTTTTTCAGACCCTGTAAAGTTTCCTATTTTATAAGCCAGAGAAAACATTACATAACGTCTTAAAACCGTATTTTCTTCATCGCGGATTGAAGTTGCCGAAATGGTTCTTGTTGCGCTTAAATTTTGATTTAAAACATCATATACTTTTACTTTAGCATAAAGTGTTTTATTTAAAAATCCATACGACAAACTCGTATTCCATAAATAAAAATCTTTTTTAAAGTCGCCTGAAATATTTGAATTATAAGTATAACCAAAATCATTTCCGAAGATTAAATTTTCTGGCCAGTACGTTGTAGTTTGCAAATTGATTCTGTGTACAACATTTGAAGTAGCATCTCTCGAATAATTCTCGTATTTCGACTGGTTGTAGGATAAATTATAAGATGGTGCAATCGTCAGAACATCTCCATAATCGTATGATAAATATACTTTTGGCGTAATAGAAGTCGATTTTGCATTATACAAAACAGCATTTGTAAAACCTTTATCAAAAGTATAACCAGCATTTAATCCTAATCCGTAACGCAGTGTATGCGCGCCAGATTTTATAGACTGGTTCCAGTTTGCTCCAATAGAAGCATTGTAAACCCCCGAAATATTTATATACGTTGTCGTTCTTTTTCCGCTTTCATCATAAATTGAAGTCGAAACAATATCATTATCATAATAATCTCCTTTTACGTACAAGCTATAGCCGGAACGAGAACGAAAATCGTAATTTCTATAATTAAAATTAATACTGTTTTTTTCTACAGGATGCAAATCAGGATTTCCGATAATCGTATTCAATGGATTATTAAGATTTACAACCGGCATTAATTGTGCAGCTGATGGAAGAGTATTTGAATAATCGTATTTGAATGATAAATTTTTAGAACGGTCAAATTTATATCGCAGCACCGCTGTTGCAAATGGCAAAGCATATTTTTTACTTAAATCTGTCGCATTATTCAAATACAATGAGTGATTATCAAAATTTACAATCGATGTTCGGCTGTCAAGGTTAAGCGTAAATTTATTTTTTTGAAGCGTAACCCCAACTTTTGGCGTAACCGAATTTTGTATTGAACTTGTATAATTACTCAATGCTAAATTAAGATCGGTATATTCTTGTGTATCCGGATCAAAATTAAAAGTTCTTTCGTCGTTTGAAGTACTTTTCCAATCAAAATTAGATCCAAATCGTACTCGCAGCGAATCTGTTATCGGCTCAGTATATTCAATATCTGCCGAATAAGAATCACTGGTATTTTTCTTTTTTGTAGTTTGATTTCTTTCATCATTCGGCTGATTGTCCTGATAGAAAATAGTTTCTGAAAGATTTAAACCATCTGCTGTATTGTTAGTGTTGTTATTGGTAAAAACAAAACTAAAATTTCGGGATTTCTTTTCGAAAGATTTATTAAAATTGATTGTGTTTCCAAAATTGGTATTATCACCTTCAGAATAAGATTTTGAAGTACTTCTGTTCAGCTCGTTTCCATCTTCATCCTCAGAAAAACTAGACGAAGTCGAATTACTGTTGGTTCTGGATTGATTCAATTTTGGCGCTACAACCAATCGAATACTTGGACTGATTTTATACTCTAATTCAAAATTGACGTTATTTCCTGTACTTTCGTTTCTTGTTTTAGCTTCGGCCTCGGTTATAATATTTCCAGTTGGTAAAAAACTAAGCTGATTTGATTTACTGTCGTTGTTATTAATGGTATTTGAGAAATTGTAACTCCCCATAGCCAGCAGTTTTTCAGTCCAGTCATCAGAGTAATTAACTCCCACTAGATTTGACTGCGTAATTCCTTTTCCACTAGAACCGGAGCTTGTACTTCCTCCTCTTCCGCTGCTGTTTCTTCCGCCTCCCATATTATCAAAAACATCGTCCATTGAAAATCCGGTCGAATTGATATTGTTTGACGAAGCGAGTAAACTTATTTTTTGCTTGTTATTAAAATAATTCAGATTCACATTGGCTTCATAACGATCATCGGTACCATAACCGCCCATTATTTTTCCAAAATATCCTTTGTTTTTCTTTTCATCAATAGTAATATTAATACTCGAAAAATCTGAAGTTGATTCTTGTTTAGAAAGCTCTTCTTTTTTGGTTTTAAAATCAGAAACCTGAATTTTTTTAATAATATCAGCCGGCAGATTTTTAATGGCAATGGCCCCGTCTTTATCAAAAAACGTTTTTCCGTTTACCAAAACCTGATTCACTTCTCGTCCGTTCACCGTAATTTTTCCGTCATTATCGACATCAAATCCCGGCAGTTGTTTTAATAAAGTTTCAACATTAGAATCCGGACGGACTTTATAAGAAGCTGCGTTAAACTCTAACGTATCTTTTTTGATAGTAATAGGTGCTGCTTCCGTTTTTATAACAACGTCATTCAGCGTATTTACATTTTCTATCATGTAAAGTTTTCCGAAATCTTTGTTTTCAGTAAGCCCCTTGTATTCTTCGTAATAGGTTTGATATCCCATATAACTCACCTTTAAAAAAACAGGCTTTTCATATTTTTTGATATCCATTCTAAAAGCACCATTTTTATCTGTAGTGGCGTATTCGATAACGGTAGAATCTTTTATAGTAGTAAAATAAACAGTTGCCATTTCCAGAGGCAATTGCGTGTTAACGTCTAAAACGGTTCCTCTAAGTGTAACGTCGTTTTGTGCATTGGCAGTCAAAACAAAAAGGAATAAAAACGATAAAAATGAATAAATCTTGGTCATAAAATTGGGTTAGTTAGATTAGTTAGACTACAGAAAAAACAAAAGGTTTAAAATTTTATTTTTTAATTGTAGTTTTTACATTTATTCAAATAACGTGCCATTAAAATTATCATATAAAAAAAGTCCCCGTTTTTGGGGACTCTTTTTATTATTTCTCTCTGATATAAATATCGATTGGAACTCCTGCAAAATCCCAATTATCACGAATTTTATTTTCCAGATATCGCTTATATGGTTCTTTTACATATTGTGGCAAATTGGCAAAAAATACAAACTGAGGAGTCTGCGTTGGCAATTGCATGCAATATTTAATTTTCACATATTTTCCTTTCATTGCCGGCGGCGGATATGCTTCAATAACTTTCAGCATATATTCGTTGAATTTTGAAGTAGAAATTCTTTGCTTTCTGTTTTCAAAAACCTGAACCGTAGCTTCTAATGCTTTTAATAAACGTTGTTTCGTTAAAGCCGAAACGAATAAAATAGGCACATCTGTAAAAGGCATTAATTCCTTGCGGATTTTCTCTTCGTAATCACGGCTTGACATAGTGTCTTTTTCAACTAAATCCCATTTGTTAACCAAGATTACAACACCTTTACGGTTTTTCTCTGCAAGCCAGAAAATACTCTGGTCCTGACCTTCAAAACCACGTGTAGCATCGATTACTAATATACAAACATCTGCATGCTCAATTGCTCTTACAGAACGCATTACAGAATAAAATTCTAAATCTTCTTTTACTTTTGCTTTACGACGGATTCCCGCAGTATCAACCAAGTTGAATTCAAAACCAAAACGGTCAAATTTTGTATCGATCGCATCACGTGTTGTTCCGGCAATATCGGTTACTATATAACGATCCTGACCAATTAAGGCGTTAATAAAACTAGATTTTCCTGCATTTGGTCGTCCTACCACAGCAAAACGAGGTAATTCTTCTGCTGCCTCTGCTGGTTCTGGTTTTTCTGGAAATGCATCAATTAAAGCATCTAATAAATCTCCGGTTCCGCTTCCTGAGATACTGGCGAAAGTATAATAATCTCCTAAACCAAGATTATAAAATTCTACAGCATCTTTTTCGCGCATTGCGTTATCTACTTTGTTTACAGCCAATAAAACAGGTTTTGTTACTTTACGAAGTAACTTTGCAACTGTTTCATCCATTGGTGTAATACCTTCTTCAACATCAACCACAAAAATAATAACATCGGCTTCGTCGATAGCAAGTTCTACCTGTTTACGAATTTCACCTTCAAATACGTCATCAGATCCGCGAACGTATCCTCCCGTATCAATGACAGAAAACTCTTTTCCGTTCCACTCGCTTTTACCATAGTTTCTATCACGGGTAACCCCAGATACTGAATCTACAATAGCTTCTCTTCTTTGTATCAGCCTATTAAAAAGGGTCGATTTCCCTACATTAGGTCTTCCTACTATCGCAACAATGTTATTATTCATTTTTTTTTTATTTTAGTCCCGAGGCTTCGGGATTAGACTTTAGATTTCAGATTTTTAGCGGCCTAAAAATCGGATCACTAAAACTTTAAATGCCTTATTTAAATTTTTTGCAAAGGTAGTTAAAAAAGTGACTAAGTCACTATCCCGATAGCCATTGGGACTAAATACCTAAGTTTTTATCTTTTTTAGGAGCTATTCCTGCTATCCGTTTCAATCTTTTGTTCCGCTAAAGCTTCACAAAAGGATTTCCACTTCTATCAGGGCTAACGCACCTATTTTCAAAAAGAACTTTCATTTAACGATTAAACAAATCAACGATTAACCGATTAAACAAAAACTATTGATTATAACCAAATCGTTTCAGCATATTGGCGTTGCTTCTCCAGTTTTTGTTCACTTTTACGTAAAGTTCAATATGAATTTGTTTTCCAAAGAATTTCTCCAAATCGGCACGGGCATCTGTTCCTACTTTTTTCAAAGCTGCGCCTTTATGCCCAATAATGATTCCTTTTTGTGTATCGCGTTCTACCATAATTACAGAACGGATCCTGATAATAGTATCGGTTTCATGAAATTCTTCTGTTACTATTTCTACTGCGTATGGAATTTCTTTAGCGTAATTCAACAAGATTTTCTCACGAATCGTTTCGTTTACAAAGAAACGTTCTGGTTTGTCTGTTAACTGATCTTTAGGGTAATAAGCCGGAGATTCTGGCAGTAATTGAATAATTCTGTCAAAAACTTCCGGGACATTAAAATTCTGAAGTGCCGAAATTGGGAAAATTTCAGCGTTTGGCACTTTTTCTTTCCAAAAAGCAACCTGCTCTTCTAATTGTTCCTGATTTGAGTTGTCGATTTTGTTTAATAATAGTAAAACCGGGATTTTAGCATAAAAGATTTTTTTAAAGAAATCTTCATCTTTTAAATTCTGCTCCCCTATTTCGACCATGTAAACTAAAATATCAGCATCTTCAAAAGCCGACTTTACGAAGTTCATCATCGACTCCTGCATTTCATAAGCCGGTTTTATAATTCCGGGAGTATCTGAAAGTACTATTTGAAAATCTTCGCCATTTACGATTCCTAAGATTCTATGGCGTGTTGTTTGTGCTTTTGAAGTTATGATTGATAATCTTTCTCCAACAAAGGCGTTCATTAGTGTCGATTTTCCAACATTTGGATTTCCGATGATGTTTACAAAACCTGCTTTATGTGACATTTGCATATTATTTATTTTGCAAAGGTAGTCATATCAAGTTAATACAGAAAATAAAACATTTTTTAAAGTTTTCGTTGGATTTCACAAAAATCGGCGTATCTTTGCACCCGAAACATCGCGGGATAGAGCAGTAGGCAGCTCGTCGGGCTCATAACCCGAAGGTCACAGGTTCGAGTCCTGTTCCCGCTACTAAGAAAAAGCTTCAGAGAAATCTGGAGCTTTTTTTGTTATGTCTTGTACCAAAATAGATTTACACAAAAAAGTAAACCTATTTTAGAATAAGACTCAGAGATTGAAAAGTAAATAAACTTAACTTTTACATAGGCAAACCAATACCACCATTTTTGGTTTGTTCAAATAATTCTTTAAAATCAGGAATGTTGTAATAATTATTTTTTCTGAATTCCTCTTCATACTTTTTCTCATTTAATTTTGGAAAAAAGGTATAAACATCGCCTTGATCAATACTTTGAGTAAATTTTGTAGCATAATAACAATAGAGAGCAAATATTTTTGCTGTGTCACTAAAATTTGTATCATCTACTTTTGGAAGTTCTGTTTTTCCTCGTAGATAAAGAAGATAGCTTTCCTTACTTTTCTTGTCAGCTTTTGTCATAACTTCAAAAATCTCTTTATGGAAAATGAATTTGTTATCGCAGGTTTTGGTTAATAATAATTTGTCAAATTCATCGTCATTTAGGTTTTTGTCTAAAACCCATTTTAATAAATCTTCATCTTGAACATAACCAAAAACTTTTACAAGTGATTCTAAAAAATATTCATCATTAAATTTTAACCATACCAAACTTGCTTTGTTATCATTGAATAGATATTTATTGCGATTTGTAAGTATCTGAATATTTTTTTCTCTTGTTTGAGCTAAATATTCTAAATCATCTTTCCATTGAGAGGCTTTTGTTTTTACATTCTCTATCTTATCTTCAATAATGATGTCCTCTTTTTCAAATTTTGAAACATCAGGAAACAGTTTTAAATAATCGATTATTGTTGGAAGAGGGTAAAAGTTAGTAATGAATTTACCTTTTACGACATATAAGTATTGTGCATCATTAGTATAAGGGTAGTATTGCAAACTTTTATCGCATTTATTCTCAGCAAATGTCTCAATCTTTAAATATTCATTTGTGGAATGATCATCAATTATTCTTCCAAATACTTTTTTTATAATATCATTAAAATTCTTATTATCTATTATTTTATAGCCACTTGATTTCAAAATTGATTGCGCAACTATAACTAGAGCATCTAGATCATCTTTATTGTAATCTTGAAAACTACCATAGACTTCATCATTTCCAGAATCAACCTGCTTTATTAAAATTGATTTTATTTTATCGTTATTGTCATTATAAAACATGGTCTCGTTATTTATTTTGTTATCATTTTGAATATTTTCTTCATTTTTTTTAGCACAGCTATAAATAAAAACAAAAATCAATATTCCTATTTTTGCTAATTTCATTTTTTTATTTTTAATCATCTTTCTCCCCTTTAACAGTTTTAATTGAACTTAATCCTATTGCTTTATTAGCTTCGTCAGGATTTGAATACACATCTGATACCGTTAATTTTTCATTTGCTTTTATTTCATATCCCTTGGGTTTAAAAAAACCCATAAATTTTTTATATACGTCTCTTTTTTTCTTGGCGCTATAATGACTGTGGAAAACGTTTCCACTGCAGTCATACGATGAAACTTTAATCATATTATTTTGGTTTCCTCCCAAAACAGCATAATTATTTGTGCCATTTATTTTTCCATAAACAAAAGTTACATGTCCTGAACTTTCAACAATACCATTTTTATTACAATCAGAAAATACAGCTATTGCACCGTAAAACACTTCACATTTTTCAACTGTTTTATTATTAATAAATGATCTAGATCCTGGCGAATGAGGTGAAGGATAATTAGGATTACTATTCTCAAGACACCAGCATGCAAATGATGAACACCAGGCTTCTTTTTTACCCAGATAGCTAGCACCTTCTTTATGGTACATTGTTACTCTATCTTGTATTAAATTTTGTTTTTTGCCACCATAATTTTTAGCTTCATTAACAACTACTTCCATCCATGGTGCTCTATCATTAGTATTATCATTTCCTTCTTCAACATTCTCACAAACACCCGTAAATAAATATTTTGCTCCAGGATTATAATGTGCTTGTTTTAATTCTATAATAACATCCGCAACTGTGGTTTTTCCGTTTATAAATCCCCAGCGGTCTTCAAAACGTTGTCTTGTATATACCCATTTTTTTCTTTGTGTGTGTTCATCACCTTTCATAAATGAAGGATTTGAAGAATAGCCGTATTTGGTTACCCAAGGTTCTTTTCCAATATTTATTTTTCGCTGTTCAGCACTTGTCTGGCTTCCATCACCATCTGGCACAGAAATGCTTTCGTCAAAAAGAACATAATCTGGGTTATTTCCATTTCCTACTGCATTTGGTTTTAAAACATGCAAGTACAAGTCAACCATGTTTGATATTTCTTTCTTTGAAGCAAAGTAGTCATGAACATAATCCATTTGCTCTATGAAAGTCATCTTTTTTAAAGCGCTTCTTGTAGTACCTAAATTTCTTGCCGCCGTATCACTAAACTGTATTAAACCAGAATAACCAGCCCCATTGTCTGCATAAGGTTTAAAGACCTCTTTACTTGTTTCAAGATGCATAACTGCCATTAATTCACTTGCCTTATCTTTCTTTTTATCTTCGCCCCAAAGTTTTGCACATACATGAAGCACTTTTTTTCG
This sequence comes from Flavobacterium sp. KACC 22758, assembly GCF_028736135.1. Classification (NCBI taxonomy): domain Bacteria; kingdom Pseudomonadati; phylum Bacteroidota; class Flavobacteriia; order Flavobacteriales; family Flavobacteriaceae; genus Flavobacterium; species Flavobacterium sp. KACC 22758. Next base: position 1,015,652 of record NZ_CP117878.1, on the reverse strand, counting down.
TTCATCACAAGTGAGCATATTGCTCCAGTAAAAATTATTTTCTTTACAAGCACATGAACCTTTTTTCTTATTCCACACAGAATCCCCAACATCAACCATCATCAGACTATTAATAAACTCTTGCTGTGGGTTAAAAACAACAGTTGGTTTTACAACAACTTTCTGTTCCTGATAATCATCCGCTTTTCTATCAGTTTTTGAGATTCCTCTGGTTTCTTTTTTAGAAGGTCCTTTTTGTGCTGCTGGAGATTTTTTTCCCGGTTCAGATGGTTTAGAAACCGGCACTTTTGCAAATATATCTTCTTTATAATCTGGATTAATTACATTGACATTTTCGGTAGGTTTCGAAACTTTTTTATAAAACTCAGCTGTTACATAATATTCATGAAATGCGCCTTCGTTTGATTCATTTGGTTCTGATTTTGCATTGGCAAGCCATACTTTGCCCGGATCGAAAGCAAATTCGACATCTGCTTTTCCATTTAAAACGTTGACTTCTTTACTCTCAATGCTGATATCGCTAAGGTCTTTTTTACCTCCGTCATCTTCCCATAAAGTAACGGTTATAGGGAATTTTTCCATATTAAGGCAGTGAACACGTGCAGTTATCTTTTCGCCATAACTAAATAATTTTGCAGGCTTTTTTTTGCTCCAGTCCAGAATTTCAACATGAAGAATTTTTCTTTCTTCAGTATTCTTTGTTTCTATATCAAGAATCGCTTTTTCGCCGTTTGCATCAACGAGCATCCTGATTCCTTTTCGTTTAAGGCTTATCTGAGTAAATGTGTAGTCTACAGTTGCTCCCGTTTTATTGTTTTTTGACATTTTTACCCATGATTTTCCCAATAATATCCAGACACTCCATTTAATATTTCCATCAGGTGTATTTTGAAATTGCGGTTCAGCTGTCTGTGAAGATGCTGAACTGCCAAAAAAATCATGAATAGAATAATATTCTTTTATTCCAATTACAGGGTTAGGATTCCCGTATATTTTTACTTTGCTCATAATGCTGTACTTTTTAATAACAATCAGAAAGCTGTTCTTCTGACTCATCCAGATTTAATAATGGGTTAATCTGCTGTAAAACATCACGATCTGCTTTCTGCATCTGTCCGCTTCCTACTTCGGCTGTCTGTCCGTGTTTAAAAATCTCAATACAGCCAGGTCCGCCTATATTACATGATGCTTTACTGTCTTCGGTTAAAATTTTACCCTGATTGCTCAGTGTAATTTTTTCATAGGGATTATCCCATTTTAGCGGCAATGCAACACAAGGAGAATTCCCTCCTGATGCTGGCTGCAAAGTGCATTTGCCAAATGTGCCTTTCTTTAAGGTTTGATTGACGTCTTTTGTTGTGGCAATAAGTTTTTTATCAGCTCCTTTATCATTTGCAAAATGCTTTTTCTGCGATTTTACTACTAAAATATCAGTCGCTTTTGTGTCTTCACTAAATTTACATTTGCACGAAGCACCGTCTACAACAACATGTTTTTTCATAATGTGTTAGGTTTTATTTTTATACTAAAAGAGATATTGCATTGTCTATACTGATTTTACTCTGATCCAGATTTTTAACTTCTACTTTAATTTTTCGCCACATATCAATTAAATCACATTCTAAATGGAGAGATTCAATTAGATAATTATTAGGATTCAAATAATATTGGGCGTGATAATGTTCTTCTGTATTTTCATCTTCTGATTTTCCGCTTTGTGTTACTTCTATCAGATTTAAGTCATTTAAATAAGGATTTACTTTTTGAACAATCGAAAATTCAATATCCTCAACTTCTGCAGCAGCAGGAAAATACAAAGTTCTTTCTCTTTCAAACCTTCGGGTATAGGCTCTGTGTATTCCGTTAAAATAGGCTCTTAAAAACCAATTCCCGGAAATTAATTCTACCAGAGATTTGTCATCTTCGATAGCATTTTCGATATTTTGGGCTAACATCTCAAAGGTTTTTCCATCAAATAGTTCTTTAATGGCTTCTTTTTGATTTTCCCAGCGTTCTTTTAGTTTATAGTAACTATTTATGTCTACCCATTTTCCGTATTTGTTTACCACGATTCTTAAGGGATACAGCAGTTCGGCAGTTTTTTCTGCCACTTTGTAAGCTCTTGAATCTACGGACTTTCCATCAACCAATAATTCTGATATTTTATCAATTTGAATAAAATGATATTCATTTTGACTGCTGTCAGGTTTTAATCTCCTTAAACTAAAATTTTGCTCAAGAGTTTGTTTTTTATCTCCCTTTTCTATTGTGTACAAAACTGAATACTCGTGATTGAGTTCAAGAGGCCGAAACGGCAGTATATAATCCTGGCTTACAAATAAAACCTGTTGTTTCTTTTTTTCTTTGTCTTCGTCTTTTTCCATATCATTAACAGCAGTTATTAATTTCAATTGCAAAGCAATTGTAGATTATAATCTACAATTTAATCAAAGGATAAATGTAATCTTTTTACTTAATTAAAAACAATATATATAAATATTTTCTTTCAATTTTTAAATTTTAACACAAAAAATAGATGTATTTATTAATCTGGGCTAGTTATTTGCTCTTAATACAATCTAAATCAATACAATAAAAAAGACACGATCAACAAGATCGTGCCAGCTTGAAAATTTAGTTTTTTTACAAGGAATATACTATTCTATATTTTAGATATCATATCTGACAAAAAACATATTCTCGGGATATTTTTTTATCTTTGAAATTCAGGTTTTTTTAATAGAAATGGCTTTATCTTTGAGCCTAGAAATCAAAATTCATTTATGGAACAGAAAATTCATCAGGGAAGAAACGTAAAACGTTTTAGAGAAATGCTCAACATAAAACAGGAAGCTTTGGCTTATGATTTGGGCGAAGACTGGAGCCAAAAAAAGATTTCTTTGCTGGAACAGAAAGAAGTAATTGAGGATAATCTGCTTAAACAAATCTCTTCAATATTGAAAATTCCTGTTGAAGCTTTTCAAAACTTTGATGAAGAACAAGCCGTAAATATTATTTCCAATACGTTTAATATTGAAAAAGATGCTTATATCGGAAATGCTAAACCTGTATTCAATATCAACCCATTGGATGAATTAAAAAAACTGCACGAAGAAAAAATTGCTTTGTACGAACGCATGCTAAAAGAGAAAGATGAAATGATGGCAAGACTTGAAAAGCTATTAACGAATAAATGATTTTTAAAATACAGAAGAAAACATACAAGAATATTCCCTCAAAAGAATATTTTTTCACTTTTTTTTAAATTATTTTTTCTCAATAAAATTTTCTTCATTGGCTCTTCTAAAACTAAACAACAAATTATATATCAAATAAATACAAATTTATTAATCTTACTTATTAAAGAAAAACGATCATCAAAAATGATCTTTTAATAAAATTATTTAAAAAATTTTTATCAAAATCCTTTGTACATCTCAAAAATAGTTGCACTTTTGCACCCGCAATAACAAAGCAGGTCCGTTCGTCTATCGGTTAGGACGCCAGGTTTTCATCCTGGTAAGGGGGGTTCGATTCCCCCACGGACTACAAAAAGCTTCAGAGAAATCTGGAGCTTTTTTTGTTTAAAATAGTCTGCTCAAAATACCAGTTCTCAAAACTGAATTTTCAATCAATAAGTCTCTGAAAAAAAGCACAGAACATTTTTTTCAAAAACAGCACCATAACCCAGCTTAGTTTATTTACCTTTGCACCCGCATTGGTTTAGCTGCAACTTTTCGAGGGCAGCTAACGAAGAGGGAATCAGGTGCAAATCCTGAACAAGCCCGTTACTGTAAGTTCCATGCAACATTTTGACAGACAAAAAAGCTTTTTGAGGCTTTTAAAATCTAATCTTTTGCCACTGCATTTTTCATCAAATGTGGGAAGGCGGTTCAAAATGGGAATAAGTCAGGAGACCTGCCACTGCAAATAAATTCAGGCTTTCGTGGACCAAAGCTTTGAACAAGCGCAATATCAAACTAACATTTGATTTCGATTTTTTCCGTTTAAAACTATTTGTTACAAATAGACCATTTTTTTATGCACGTATGTAAGCAAAGGCCGTTAAGCCTAATACATTGTGGATTTTGTTTTTTGCTTTGGATTTTGTTCTCAAATCCAATTTTGGCACAAAACCATCCCAAAGCTAAAGAAGTTGATTCTTTAAAACCGCTTCCGTTAAACGAAGTTATTCTAACCGCAAGCAAACGCGAGTTCAGGATAGAGTCGCCTATGCCTGTCCAGATTTTATCCGGCAAACAGCTCGAAAACCTTAACAGTCTTTCTGTTGCCGATGCGGTTCGTTATTTTTCAGGCGTACAGCTAAAAGATTACGGCGGAATTGGCGGTTTAAAAACCATTAACGTCCGCAGTTTAGGAAGCGCCCATACAGCGGTTTTTTACGATGGAATGACGGTTGGAAATGCTCAAAACGGACAGGTAGATTTAGGAAAATATTCGCTTGATAATATTGAAGCCATAGAACTTTATAATGGTCAAAAGTCTACTATTTTTCAGCCGGCACGCGGATTTTTCTCTTCTAATACTTTATTTCTAAAATCGAAAGTTCCCGTTTTTGAATCGGGTAAAAATGCAAATGTCAGGGCTTCTTTTAAAACCGGATCTTTCGGACTGGTGAATCCTTCTGTTCTTTATCAGCAAAAAATAACTTCTAAAATAGCTCTTTCATCAAATATTGAGTGGATGAAAGCCGATGGAAAATACAAATACAGGTATCAGAAAAAAGACGGTTACGACACGACAGCTGTTCGCCAAAACGGAGATATAACTGCTCTTCGCGCTGAATTAAACCTAAACACAAAGTTTGGAACAAACGGACAAGCCAATCTTAAAGCTTATTATTACGATTCTGAAAGAGGTCTTCCTGGTGCTATTTTAGCCAACCGGTACGAATATGTACAACGTCAATGGGATCGGAATTTCTTTATTCATGCTTCGGTGCAAAATTCTTTTTTTGAAAAACACGAAATGCTGGCAAATGTAAAATTCAGCCGTGATTACAGCCGTTACATCGACCCGGATTATAAAACTCTTGAAGGGGCATTAGACAATAAATATTACCAAAACGAATTTTACGCTTCGATTGTTAATCTCTACAATATAAAAGACTGGTGGAAAATGTCTTTCGCTGCCGATCTTTCTATAAATACACTCGACGCTAATTTATACCATTTCCCCTATCCTACCCGATATTCTTATTTAGGAGCACTTTCGAGCGAAATGCATTGGGAGCGTCTGGATATTCAGGCAAATTTACTGGGCGCTTATATCGATGAACAAGTCAAATATTACCAGCAGGGAGACAGTCAGCATGTTTTTTGTCCGGTTGTATCAGCTTCTTTTCAGCCATTTGACGTAAAGAATTTTAGAATCAGGGCATTTTACAAAGAATCTTTCCGAATGCCGACTTTTAATGATTTGTATTACACTTTTATCGGAAACAGCTTTTTGCGCCCGGAATTTACAACTCAATATGATTTTGGAACCACTTATCTTATCGAACCAAAAAAGTTTTTACAATCGGTTTCATTTCAGGCAGATGTTTATTACAACCGCGTAAAAGACAAAATTGTGGCAATGCCGTCTTCTAATCTTTTTAGATGGACGATGATGAATTTGGGAGAAGTTGATATTCGCGGTTTAGAAATCAATACCAATTTGGTTTTTAAACTTCCTGAACAAATATTTTTAGACTTAGGCCTTAGTTATACCTATCAGCAGGCAATCGATATTACGCCAAAAGGCACTACTTACGGCGATCAAATTCCTTACACACCTAGAAACAGCGGTACTTTAACTTCTTCTATTAACTGGAAAAACTGGAATTTAAACTACAGTTTTATTTATACAGGCGAAAGATACAGCCAGAAAGCCAACATTCCTGTAAATTATGTAAAACCTTGGTACACGAGCGACATGGCGCTTATCTGGAACGGAAAAATTGAAAAACTTCCTGTAAAAATAAGCGGTGAGGTTAACAATTTATTTAATCAATATTATGATGTCGTACTCAATTTTCCTATGCCGGGAAGAAATTACCGATTAAGTATGTCTATAAATCTTTAAACCAAAACAGCATCAACAATTAAAATCTCAATAATGAAAACAAATTTCAAATTTTGGCTTTTACTCGTATTCGCAGCGATTGCCTTTCAGGGATGTCAGGAAGAAGATCCCATTATTCCTGAAGAAGTGGTGGTTTTACCTCCGGAAACGGTTACAACAGTACAAGGTTTTTACCTTCTTAACGAAGGAAACATGAACATGAACAAAGCTTCGTTAGATTATTACGACTACGAAACAGGAACTTACAAACGCAACGTGTACGGACAGGCAAATCCTGATGCAACTTTGGGATTAGGAGATGTGGGGAACGACATTGGTATTTATGGCTCTAAGCTTTATACGGTAATTAACAACTCAAACAAGGTTGAAGTTATGGATGTTGTTACCGCAAAACGTCTTAAAGTAATTGATGCAAAAAACTGCCGTTACATAACTTTTGCCAACGGAAAAGCTTTTTTAAGCGCTTACGACGGTGAAGTACAATTGGGTGAGAATTCTCCAAATGGTTTCGTCGCCGAAATCGACACCACTTCTCTTGCTATTACAAGAACTGTAAAAGTAGGCCGTCAGCCTGAAGAAATGGCAATTGTAGGCAACAAACTTTATGTTGCCAATTCAGGAGGATATAGTCCGCCTGATTATGAAAAAACCGTTTCTGTAATTGATTTAAGCACTTTTACCAAAATAAAAGATATTGAAGTTGCCATAAATCTTCACAGAATTGAAGCCGATGAAGACGGAGATTTATATGTAAGCTCACGCGGTGATTATTTTAACATTCGCCCTAAATTATTTGTAATCGACACTAAAACAGACAACATCAAAAAAACCTTTGATATTGCCTGTTCCAATATCACAATTGCCGGGGAGAAGGCCTACATTATAGGTTCTGAATTCAGTTATGCAACCGGCGACTGGGCCATTAATTATTCTATGATTAATGTAAAAACCGAAACCCTTCTTTCTGAAAGTTATCTGCCAAAAGCGGTAAGCGACGAAATTGTAATGCCTTACGGAATTGCGGTAGATCCGGTTTCTTTAAACGTTTACGTAACTGATGCAGGAGATTATGTTTCGCCCGGAAAATTGTACTGCATTGACAAAAACGGAAATACAAAGTTTACTGTTACCACAGGCGACATTCCGGCTCATTTTGCTTTTAAAACCAAAAAAACAATAATTAATCCATAACCTTAAATTTTTAAAAATGAAGAAAATTCTACTAGCATTGTCGGTTATCCTGCTTTTATCAGGATGTTACAAAGACGATATTAACGATCTTAAAAACGACGTCAATGACTTGAAAAACAGAATGGCACAATATGAAAACCTGCTTGATGTTCTTAATAAAAGATTGTACGTTGTAAGTTATGAAACTAAAGACGGAAGCTATGTTATTACAATGAGTGACGGATCAAAACTAACGGTTCGCAACACTTCATCTTTCATTAAAATTGGAGAAAACGGAAACTGGTGGATCGACGGTGTTGATACCGGAACATCTGCTAAAGGACAAAACGGAGATAAAGGCGAAGCAGTAAAAATTACTATTTGATCTAACGGAAACTGGATTATCGACGGAACTGATACAGGAGTTTCTGCATCTGGCCAAAAAGGAAAAGATGCTGCTGAAATTATTTCGGTTTCATTAGCAAACGGAATCATGACTTTTACTTTTGCAGACGGACGTACCATCAGCATTAATGCAAGCGCTCCAGAAATTACTTTACCAAACCCAGCCGGAGGTTTTACTGTTGATAAAATGCAGTGGTTTAAAGTTGAAGCCAAAACAGCAAATGCTTCTGGTGCTACTTACAAATGGCTTGTAAACGATCAGGAAGTTTCCTCAACTATTGATTTGTTTTATGTTTTTGCTAATGCAGGAACTTATAATGTTGAGTTTAGAGCTAAAAACGGTGTGGGCGAAAGTTCAAAAAATTTCACTTTAACTGTTGCCGAAAAAACATATTTAAACAGAATTACACGTGTTTTTGATTTCTTCCCGGCTCCAGGGCAATTTATCAATACACTGCCTGCCGCAACAGCTGCAGATACAGATGAAACAATGCGTGCAAAAGCAGAAACGGCCTTAACTACCGGAAGCATGGTAAGTTTAGGAGGATTTGGAGGTTACGTACAATTTGGTTTTGACCATACTATCGTTAATAAAGACGGAGCCGATTTTGTAGTTCTTGGAAATGCTTTTACAGATTGGTCTGAGCCAGGAATTGTAATGGTTTCTTATGACGCAAACGGAAATGGAATAGCTGACGATGAGTGGTTTGAAATTGCAGGTTCTGAACACAACAAACCAACTACAATTAAAAACTACGAGATTACCTACTACAAACCAGAAACTGAACCTGCAAATGCAAACGAACCAAACTACATTCGCTGGACAGATAATCAGGGACAAACCGGATATCTTGCAAAAAACCAATTTCACAGACAATCTTTCTATCCTTTATGGAAAGGAAATACGGTTACTTTAAAAGGAACTTTCCTAAAATCTAATATTTACGACAAATCAGGAACAGGAACAAACTGGGCAAATCCTGCTTACGAATGGGGTTATACAGACAACTGGGCTAATACAGATGCAAGAGGATATATCGATATCAGCTGGGCAGTAAATGCAAAAGGCGAATCGGTAAAACTAAAAGGAATTGACTTTATCAAAGTTTACAATTCAAATCGCGCTGAAGGCGGATGGTTAGGAGAAGTCTCAACCGAAGTTTCAGGATTTAAAGATCTAAATCTACCATAATTTAGAAATCATGTTTTTGGAAATTAAAGCCTCAGTTTTTCTGAGGCTTTTTTTAATTATTCCCTAACCCAAAAAAAGTCAGCACTTTACCAGAAACATGCACAAATTGTGAATATCTATTTGGTGATTTTCGAGATTTATTTTGCTGTAAAATCTATCTTTGGCATCCTTAAAAAATAGAAAAGATGAGCGCAATTTGGTACGAATGCAAAGTAAAATATAGAAAAACAGATGAAACTGGAGGCCAAAAAGTTTTAACAGAACCTTATTTGGTAGATGCTGTATCTTATACTGAAGCCGAAAAAAGAATTAATGAAGAAATGGCAGCTTATATTAGTGAAGAATTTAAAATCACAAATATAAAAGTGGCTAATTATGCCGAAATACATCCGTTTGAAAATGCCGATCGCTGGTTTAAATCAAAAGTTTCTTTAATTGCTTATGATGAAGAAAGCGGTAAAGAAAGAAAATCAAACATGTACATGCTGGTTCAGGCAAATGATGTTAGAGAAGCTTACGACAACACGATTCATGTAATGAAAAACACAATGGGAGAATATTCTATTCCTGCCATTTCAGAATCGCCAATTATGGACGTTTTCCCGTATTTCAGCGGTGAAGAGGAAGAAACTGAAATGCTCGAAAGATTCAATGCGCTAAAAGCTTCTAAACCTGCAAAACCAGATGCAGAAATGGTAGACCACATGGAATTTGAAACCGCAGAAGAAGAATAAATTTTCTTAAAAATCCAAAAAAATAAGCTTCAGAGAAATCTGGAGCTTTTTTATTTTCTAACGATAACCTGTAAGCATTTTCAAATCAAAATAAACCCTATATTCGTTATACAAAACCATTTACTAAACCAAAAAGCTCCATGAACAAAAAAACACTAATCTTAATTGGGTTTATTATTCTAAAATTTGTTCTTCAATACGTTTTAATAAGTCCCGAATATGATTTACAGCGCGATGAATATTTACATCTCGATCAGGCGCATCATCTGGCTTGGGGCTATTTATCTGTTCCGCCTGTTACTTCATGGTTTTCGTATCTTATTTTACTGCTTGGAAATTCTGTTTTCTGGGTTAAGTTCTTCCCTGCCCTTTTTGGCGTTTTGACACTTATAATTGTCTGGAAAACTATTGAGCTTTTAAAAGGAAATCTTTACGCTTTGGTTTTAGGCGCAATGTGCATCGTATTTTCATCACTTTTGAGGATCAACATGCTCTATCAGCCCAACTCATTTGATGTTTTGTGCTGGACGGCATTTTATTATATCCTGATACAATATATTGTTTCCGAAAAACCAAAATGGCTTTATATTGGAGCCGTTGTTTTTGCTTTTGGATTTCTAAATAAATACAACATTCTCTTTCTCCTTATCGGACTTTTACCGGCACTTATTCTTTCTAAACAAAGAAAAATACTGGCTGAAAAAAAACTATACTTTGCTTTATTTTTAGGATTGATTCTGATTTTACCCAATTTATTATGGCAGTATAACAATCATTTCCCCATCGTGCATCACATGAAAGAATTGTCTGAAACACAATTGGTAAATGTCAATCGTGCCGATTTTTTAAAAGAACAGCTTTTGTTTTTCATAGGATCATTTTTTGTAATCCTTGCTTCATTTTATGCTTTGTTATTTTACAAACCTTTTGAAAAATTTAAGTTTCTTTTTGCTTCGATAATTTTTACAATACTTGTGTTTTTATATTTTAAAGCCAAAGCTTATTATGCCATTGGCTTGTATCCTATATACATTGCTTTGGGTTCTGTTTTTCTTGCAGATATTTTAAACACGGGATGGAAACGCTATTTAAAACCTGTTTTTATTGCGCTTCCGTTATTATTTTTTGTTCCGATGTATTACTTGGCTTTCCCAAACAGAAGTCCCGAAAAATTAGCCTCCGAAAAGCAGACACATCGCTGGGAAGACGGAAAAGAACACAACTTATCTCAGGATTTTGCCGATATGCTGGGCTGGAAAGAACTGGCCCGAAAAACAGATTCGGTTTATGCGCTGTTTCCAAAATCAGAAAACACTTTGGTGCTTTGTGACAATTACGGACAAGCCGGAGCCATTAATTTTTATACCAAAAAAGGAATTAAAGCCGTTTCTTTTAATGCCGATTATGTAAACTGGTTCAATTTGAATTTGTATTACAAAAACTTAATTCGGGTTAAAACCTTTGAAGAAAACAGCAATGAATTTAAAGAAACAAGTCCGTTTTTTCAGTCGGCTTTTATAGCGGGCGAAATCACAAATAAATTCGCCAGAGAATACGGAACAACCATTTTTGTTTTTACCAATGCCAAAGTCAACATTAATAAAAGACTTCAGCAGGAAATTGACGAAGAAAAAAATTACATCAAAGAATAATTAAATAATGTTAGATTTTTATCTCATAAAAGACGACCAAATTACTCCCGATTCTCCAACAGAACTTGAATTTATTGGGCAACTTGACAGTAAAACATTTAAAAATTTAAAAACTAAGGGGATTATTGAAAATCATTATGAGTATAACTCAGACTTTAGATGGTACAGTGAACAAATAAAGCAAATTTGCCAAAATAATATAGACCATAAACTACAAAACGATACTGATGTAAAACAATTATTTAAGATAATTGAAATCATTGAAAACGCCAATAGTGGGATTATTGCTTTTGGAGATTGAAATATTTATCAGCCCTAAAAATATCAAATAAAATTATACCTATTAATGATCGATTTTACCAATATAGAATATTTAAAAAACGGAAATTCCAGACAAATTGAGGCTTATAAAAGCCTGACTGAAAATAAGGTTTTAGAAACCCTGTCTGAATTTGATCCAATTCTGGCTGGCACAATTCCGATAAATATTGATATTGAAAACAGCGATCTTGATATTATTTGTTATTGGCAAAACAAAACTGAGTTTATTACTAAAATCACTTCTGCATTTGAAAACAAAACCGATTTTAAAATTTGGGAAGCCAATATCGACGAACACGAATCTGTAATTGCAAACTTTAAAATAGAGGAGTTTGAAATCGAAATTTTTGGGCAGAACGTTCCAACTCAAAATCAAAATGGTTACAAACACATGATTATTGAGCATAAAATCCTGCAATCGAAAGATGAAAACTTCCGTCTAGAAATTATAAAACTTAAACAAAACGGTTACAAAACCGAGCCTGCTTTTGGTAAATTATTGGGTTTAAAAAACAACCCGTACAAGGAATTACTTGATTATCAAATCTAATTTCAGAAACAACAAAAAGTAACCAACTACAAACCAAATCATTAGAACAAAAACAAACTTAAATAAAAATATTTCACTAATTTCTTTGCATAACAGTATTTAGTGTGTATCTTTGCACCCGAAACATCGCGGGATAGAGCAGTAGGCAGCTCGTCGGGCTCATAACCCGAAGGTCACAGGTTCGAGTCCTGTTCCCGCTACTAAGACTAAGCTTCAGAGAAATCTGAAGCTTTTTTTGTATAAAACCAAAAACATCTCAAAATTGATAAATATTTGATTGGTTTTATTTGCGTTCTTAAGATAAAAAACAATAATTTATTTAAAATTATAATATAATCGTAATAACAATGCTTAAAAGACACAACCCCCAAATTCTATTTTTTATTCTTTTAAATTTATTTTTTTCCATCAATGTATTTTCTCAAAAAAGTATTTATGCTGGAATTGAAATTGGAAGAAGAGCTATAAAAGTTTCAGTTATTGATGTAAACAATATCAAAAAAGCTGACTATAAAATCCTTTCTTTCTGGACAGAAAGAATTCCTTTTGCTGATCATATTGCTGCATCAAACGCACTTCCTCAGGAAGATATAAACAGAGCAAGCGTTATTGTCAGTGATCAATTAAAAAAAATAAGATCTGAATATAAAATTCTTGAAGAAAACATTTTTATCGTTGCAGCTCCGGTTTTTCAATCTGCTCGTAATATTGATGTTTTAAAAAACAAAATCGCTTCTCTTACAAATAAACAACTTGAAGTTCTAGATGTTAACGAAGAAGCAAAAACACTTGTAAAAGGTGCTATTCCTCCGGTTGATTACGCTAATGCTTTCCTTCTTGATATTGGTGCTCAAACTACAAAAGGCGGTTATATTGACGAACTTAAAGACAACAAATTAGAGTTTATTCCTCTTGAACTGGATTTTGGAACAATGACTCTTACAGATGCTGTACAAAAAACAGTTGTAAATCCATCTCAGGCAAATGACATGTCTGCTTATCAGGAAAAATCTTTTGACTTTAACTCCGTTCTTCGTAAAAAAGTAAAAGACTTATTTGACAAAAATCCTCTTTTATTCAAAAAAGATAAAATGTATTTATCAGGTGGTGCTGTTTGGGCATTTTCTACTTTGTACTACAATGAAAACGTAAAAGAACATTATATTGCTTTAACTCTGCAAGACGTTATTGATTATGATGCAATTCTAAAAAATAATTTTGGTAAGTTTACTGCTCTTGCAAAAACCAATTCAGAAGCAGCAAGAGTTTTAAGCACTTACGAACAGAAATACTTAATCTCTGCAAACAATATTCTTGTTTCTTGTCTGGAAGCTATGCCAAACTTAGATACAAAGAAAATATACTTTGTAAAAGAAGGACAAGTAACATGGCTTATCTCATTTATAGCAGAACGTTCTAAAAAAGTAAACACTAATTTTTAAAACATTTCTGTTTTTACAATTTTTTAAAAGGCTTCAGAAAATCTGAGGCCTTTTTTATTTTGGTTTTATATTAAACGAGTTGTTTTATTTCGCTTAGAAACTCAAATTCGTCTAAAGGAAAAAGCTGCAGCACTACTTCGAGCATTAGCGCAACATTAATAGATTGGTCTTTTCTTGTTTCCGAAATTTTATGTTCCTCATGTTCTAGTGCCAAATACAAAGTTTCAGCATATTTGTTATAACACAGCCTAACTCATAATAATCTAATACCTTAACCTCTGCGGTATAACAATCTTTTTCATCTTTTGCTGGTTTTAAAGTATTTAGAAACTCTGATGTGAATTTTTTAATATCTTCTAAATTTTAAATTTCATTCATTTTTCATCAGATTAAAATTACATTTTTATAAAAAACAAATTTGATGATATTCTAATTCAATTCGGTTATCTTATATGATAATCAAGAAAATAAAAAAGTGTAAAAAAAAAATGCCGCTTAAAAATTAAGTGGCATTTTCTTTTTCATTGAATAATTTTAACCTATCTAAAATTATTATTGTTTTTGTATTTGTAAACAAACTCATTTGCCTGTTTATTTCCCGGTAAATTATACTTCATTACTATTTCGTAATTTCCGTATCGCATAAACTGGAAATTGTTGTTTATAAAACGCTGGGCAATTGCCACAGCACCTGCTTCGCCATTTACATAAGAGTTTACAATTTGATTGCTTAAATCAACCCAGTCTTGTTTGTAAAGCAGCGGCATATTATACTTAAACGGGAAATTTCCTTTTGTCCACGACTGGTTAACGTCATTTTCTATACTTGTCATATAATACGCATTAAGCGGAATTGCTTTTGCAGGAATAACGCCTAACTCACTTGTATCTCTGTTACTTATCGCAAAACTACCGTTTAAAGGATAATCTTTGTATAAATAAGGATAAATATCTGTTGCATAATATTGATCGTTTAGTTTCGATTCTGCCGTTACAAGTGCTTTACCATCGCTGTACGTTACGCCGCTCAACTCAACTAAATCAAATGCTTCCTGACTCGAAATGGTATTGGTTAAATAAATAACATCTGAATACAGAATTCCAAAATTATAGTTTTGTGTATTTATTGCATTCATTTTAGAAGCAAAGGTTTTGTATTTACTTGTATTAAACGAATAGTTCAAACGGTCAATACTTCCTTCGGCTTTAGACAACGCATCGGCTTGATTTTCTTTTATCTGAATATCATTTCCTTCATCGCTGATTGTATTTGTTTTTGTATTTGATGTTGTGCTTTTCGCCGTATTTTGCTTCAAATTACTAACAATTGAAAAATTGTATTTCTTGTCCTGATCGATGTTTGGCAGGTTGTAATACACTTCGTTTGAACTTGTATCATAATTAAAGGCAACAGGTTTTGAATTAGAAGTTCCGTCCTGATCCATTTTTATACTGGTTTCCCAATTTGCATCTTCAAACAAATAATCCTGACCTCGTTTCAGCTGAATGTAACCTTTTGGATATTCTTCTTCAAGGAAATATTTTTGATCTACAATTGGATACGAATATTTAATATTTGTAAGCGGAATATGGTTTGGCGCACCTCCTGTGGTAAACAACCTTTCTTCATATTCGGTAGCTATTTTTCCATCTACTTTTACTGGCTGGAAAGTACCGTTTACCATTTTTTGAAAGCTTACCTCAACCTGAACTTTTAATTCTTTATGCGGAGGCAGAATATCTGTTGAAACAAAGTTAACTCTGTCTTTCATAGAACTCCATTCAAAAACACCCGGAATTTCTTTTGCACCGTCAAATACTTTAAATTTCTCTAAAATTACTTTATAAGTTACATCGCCTGAGTCTTCTGGAATTACAAAAGCTTCATTTACTTTCATTGAAAATGCTGCCTGCGGTACGGCAAAAACATCTACGTCTGTCGAGCTTTGTTTTGGCGTTACATCGGTTATTAGTTTAATTCCTCCTAATGGTAATGCATTTTCAAATTGGCATTCTTCTCCTAATTCAAATTTAAAACGGAATTTCCCTTTTATCAGTCCTCCCAATATATTCATATTTCCGGCCATGTATCCTCGCATCCAAACCGGATTTGGCAGTTTTGCCTGTAATAAAACAGCGGCTCCTCCTGAAATAATTGGCACTTTTAATTTTAAGAATGATAGTTTAATTCTAATTCCTAATTCTCCCTGCAGGTAAGCATACGATTGTCCGTTAGCATACCATCCGTTTATACCTACACGATCTCCTGTATTCGAACATCTTGCTTCCTGATAATCTTTAAGCATGATATCGAATCCCATTCCTGCCTGAAAACGTGCGTAAAAAAGTAAGAAACTTAAATCTCCTGTATCAAAATCTAAACTGGCTCCAAAGGCTAAACCTCCTCCGTTTGCCAATGCGTTTTCATCGCGCATATAATCCAGTTCTTTTAAATCGACACCTAAAATCTGAGCAACCTGAGGCGGTGGCGGCGGACTTCCCGGAAGTACTGTTCCGGCCATAAAGTAGCTTGTTGTTTTTAAATACATTCCGGCTACTCCTATTTTTATACCGCATCGGTCATCTGGTGTTCCCATGTACATGTACCAGTCTTTTGGATCTTTGTGAAAAACGCCCCAAACTGCTCGTCCCCCCGGTCCTATTCCCGAAAGAAAGTTTCCTGGTGTATTAATATAGACATCTGTTGTGGCATGCATCGATTTGTTTTCAAAATCAAATTCGATAGCGGCTGCCATTTTTATTCCGACCGCTGCAGACAAATCTCCCGGAATTGCTTCTTTTGCTTCTGGAATATATTTACTGGCAAAAGAGCCTTTAAGATCATTTTCTGTAATTCCTAAGAAACTTTTCTTTGCTGTAACGTTAGACGCTACTTTGCCCATTAAGTCGGTAACACTTTTAAGTCCCGGAATTTTAGCCATAACATTGGCTTTTCCAAAAATGGCTAATCTGTTTATTCCTCCTTTTGAGTTAAATGCAATTTCAAATCCTGCTTCACCATCACAGATTGTTTCTGAACCTACATGAAAATAAATTAAGGCTTTGACTCCCAGACTTACTTTTTCATTTGGAGTATAACTCAATCCCGAAGGTGAAAAATCGCCGATTGCAATATCTTGATTTCTGCTCATTTTGTAATAAGCTCCACCTCCAAAACCATTAATCATAAAAGGTGCAGGAGTTGGCGGCCATTTAACTGCTGCATCAAAATACCAATATCTAAAAGTGGTACGTCCAAAAATAGCTTTTGCTTTTACATTAACAATACCGGCAACATCAACTTCAAGATCTGCATTGAATCCATCTCCGTATACAGGATCTTTTTCCATTAAAATCAAACCTCCGTTAATGGTTAGACCACTAAACTTACAGTTAATATTAATGGCAGAAAGATCTAGACCGTCATATCGGCTTCTCTGCCTGTATCCGTCGTCGTACATTTTACCTTTTATCCCAATTCTGGCTGTGGCACCGGCACCAATGCTTTCCATCAGGTTAATTCCTAAATCAAAATCAATTCTGGAATTGTCTCCATTAATGGCAACATTTATATTTCCAATAGAAACCGGAAAGTTTCCAAAGGCAACTGTGCCTTTATACCCCATATTTCGAACCGAAATAATAGGCGAAACGGTTTGTAACTGCAGATTTTCAAAAGTAATACCTTTAAAATCTACAGTACGTTTTCCTTCTACATCTTTATCGTCTGTTGCTCCTTTATTGGTCCCAAAAGAAACAGAACCATTTAAGTTTGCTTTGGGCAAAAAGCGTCCGTTAACTAATTTTAATTCAACCGAACTGTTAGGCAGTAATAAGGCTTTTGCTTTCCAAATATCAAAGGCTATGGAATCTTTTGTTATAACAACTAGTTGCTGTTCTTCCATAGAGATAAAACCGTTGTATTCTAAACCGGCTCTATTGGTTTGTTTTTGTTTAGCCGCAGTATTTGATGCTCCATCTCCTGACGCATTTGCAGCCGGAGCGGCAGCGGTTTCTTTTTTCTCTGTGCCGGCTTTACTAATTGGTAAAAGAATCTGTCCTTTTAAATTTGCTTTTACAAAAGTATTTGCCGCAATTGTAACATCGATATGGTCTAAGGAATAAGCCCAGGATTTTTCCTGACTTGTGATACCTCTGTCTAAAGGAAAAACATTATCTGCATAAAAAGTTCCTGAAACTCCATATTTATCAATAATAAGGTTTTGAGCTCCTACATGAAGTCTTTCTTTGCTTGACGCTGTATCTGTGGTTTGAAATTCTTTTGGCAGACCTACATCAAAAGTCTGAACAAATACTCCTTTCCATGCTTCCTGACTGGGTACTAAAAGTGCATTTTTTGCATAATATTCTGGAAAAACAACTACAGGATCGTTTTTTAAATCACTTAAATCCAGTACTGCATTATTTACCAAAAACTGAAAATTACCATCAAAGTCTTTTCCGTTTCGTTTGTCTTTCAAAACAAAAGGCTGCAGGCTTACATTTACCAGAATATCATTCCAGCTTCCTGCTGTAAAACTGAACTCTCCTCTAACTCTATTGGGAATTTGAACTGTTTTTCCGTTGTAATATGTTTTTGGAATTGTAGTTTTTGCTTCATCAACCGTTTTTGTTAATGGATCTATTGGCAGAATTAAATTTCTTGAAAACTCAACCGCTCCTGAAACTTTCATTTCTTTAAATCCATCACAGTCAATTTTTACATAGGTAAGATCATTTACATTTCCGGTTGCCATGTCGAAACCTCCATATAATGAAAGCTGCCATTTATTATCGCTGAACGGAATATCGACATTGCCCAGCAACACTAATTTTGCTTCGCCCATAATACCTCCCTGATGCGATAATTTAACATTATCTGCACCAAAAAAGAGCTGCATAGGCTGTCCGTTTTTATCTTTCTGCGGAATATCAACGCGGCAAAAAACAGTCAAAGTTGTGTACTCTGGAGTAAAAGTTGCCTTCGTAATCCCAATAGAGTATTGAATATTATTTACCGTATTACGAATACCTATTGGCAGTTCTACCAAATCCTGATTCGAAAATTTATCTACCCAGCGGTCAGATGCTTCGATCTTTTCGATAGAACTCGAAGCTGCACCTAATTCTTTTGGAGGTGCAATGTCCTGTCCATAAGAAAAAACAACCGAAAGCAAGATAAGTAACGATGCGAAATGTATTTTGTAATTTTTTTTCATAAGCAAATAATTCTGTTTTTTTGAAAAATAAAGCATACCTATTTCTTTTATATTTTTATACTCTCATTTTATTTAAGAGCACCTATTTTGTCTTTAATTGTTCTTTAAAAATTTAAAATCAACCTCATCATCTTTTACATTTTTAAGTGCTAAATCATGATAAAAAGGAATCAATTTTATTTTTATTTCTTCGATAGTTTCTGTTTCTGTCTTTTTCTCTTTCATCATCTTGAAGAAATGCCCAAGTTCTTCTTTATTAAAAACCGAGAGATTTTCATTTTGATGAATTTGATCTACAGGTGTATTTGAAAGTATCGTAATTTCATTAATCATCCATCTATGAACTAATAAAGGCTGTAACTTTTTATTTTTTCGTTCTACCAGTTTTAAATAAGAATTATAACTTACTTTATCTGTTACATCTTTTTCATTTACGCCGTGCATTTTATGTTTATTTACTCTTCCAAGAGCCATAACATAATCATTTTCAAACCCTTCGTCTTTACGAATCATTTCTTCTCTTAAACTTTTTGCAGTATCAAGAAGATATTTATTGTATTTATCTAAGATGTCGTTATTTAAATCATAAGCTTTTAAATAATTCAATGCTTTTTCTTTGAAGCTTTGATCATCAGGAGTCAAAGTTGTAAGGGTAAGTAAATGCTGTAAATCATCTGAATCTTCTTTTGGCATTGGGCGAAGTGCAGACTGCATATCCTGAAGCTGTTTTATAATTTCGTCTCTGGTGCCTTCGTAAGTTTTGTCTTTATGATTTATTTTTAGAACAGGGTTTAAAACCGTTTCTTTTTCTTTCTTAGGTTCTTTTTTAGCAGGCAGTTTGATTTTATCAAGCGAACAGGAATAATTTAGAGTTGCTGTTAAATCATTGAATTTTTGAGTGTTTGTACTGCTTCGAAACATTGAAATAATATTTAAACTAAAGTTGTGTCTTTCGAGCATTACGTAACTATTGTTAAACTTAACTCCAAACACAGAACTCGAATTCATATTTCCCTGCGTGTTATTGTACAGAAACCCAAGATTGGTATTCAGCTTGTCTTTGAATAATTTTTTTGAAGCTCCAACCGAAGCTCCCATCGAAGAATTATTGTTTCTGCTTACTTGATTATTGGTATAATTAAGTGAACTGTTTAAAGCAACTTTTGCTGCCAGAAAACTAACTGTATGCGCCAAATTATAATTCTGAACTGTACTTGCCTGACCTTTACGAATTACACCTCCCTGTTCATTGGCCTGACCGGCGATGCTGTAATTGAAATTCAGATTTTGATTTCTCTTTTTTCCAAAAGCATACGACATATTCATATTGGCATTTTGAGACAACTGCCTATAATCTAAAGTATCTGACGGTACTACATTTGGATTGTTTATTAACTCAAACTGATCTAATTTTTTATTGGTATAGGTTGAAAAATTAGAATAACTACCGGTAATATTTAATTGATCTGTTACTCTGTAATTCATGTTAATAGATCCTACTACACGTTTTGTATCCTGTTTTTTTACTTTTTCAAGATCGTCTCTTTGAAATCCTAAACTGGTTGAAATGGTAATTTTATCCTGATAAAATGGACGCGCAAATCGCAGCGATATGTTTTCTAAATCATTATTAAAATATAACGCTCCCAAAGTGTTATAATTAGGATCGATGCGTTCGTATGTTAATCCTACTGTACTTTTTTGAATGTTATAATCAAAATTAACGTTGAAGGCATTCATAAAACTTGTCGTTTCTTTACTAGAAAAGACTTTATCTCTAAAACCTCCGCCCGAAATAGTTTTACTTCGAATGTCATCTGTTAAAACAGATAAGGCATACTCTACATTTAAATTTAAGTTTCTGACTAATGATGTACTGAAAATTAAACTGTTTACAAAGTTTTCTTTTGGTGTAACTCCTCTGTCATTTACCATATTTAGGGAGTTGACATCGTCTTTTGCATAAAATCCAATCCAGCCTAGTTTATATTGGGCTTTCTCAAACCCTACTTTTGCTCCATAACCAAAACGCTGGTATACCGGAACTCCCCCTAAAGCATTTTCTTCTGAAACGGCTTTAAGCAGCTGTCCTCCCATTAAGGATATTTTAAAGGGGCTTCTTGGTGTAAGTTCCAATCCAACTCCTTTAAACGGATAACCGCTTAATGTGTAGGGAGAAAATGTCATGCTCACATTTCCTATATAGGCTTTTACCCATTTGTATTTGGGCATAATGCTTAATCTGTTAAAATCAAATGGGGCTGTATAGCCTAAATTATTTCCTTGATTGGTAATACTATAAGAGATCGGAACGCTAAAATTAAAAGCACTGACGTTTAAATTTCCTGAAAACAGGTAAGTAAAAGGTTCACGCGAATTTTCCATATTAGAAGTATAGTACATCATATTGGCATTGATATTCCCTGTTACTTTAAAATTTGGTTTATAAAAATTCTCTAAATCTACATCCTGTGCATATCCTTTCCTGCAAAAACAACAGGCAAAAACAATACATAACCAAAACAAGATTTTATTATTCTTTATCTTCATTTATTGGTTATTGTTTTTGGACTTTGATATCACATAAAATGTAAGAACTTGTGCCGTTCTTTACCATTTCTTTAATTTTAATAGCGCCTTTTCTGCCGTCTTGTGTTTTAAATAAAATTATTCTTGGATAGGTAAAACCGAATTCCTGTGCTCCTGCAGCGGTATAACTTATGTTTAATGATTTAATTGGTGTATCATTTACCATGGCATCAAATTGTGACTCAGTAAAATTTAAACCGCAGTTACATAAATTTTGAGAGTTTACAAAAATGGTGCTTTGTGCATTTTTTAATGCTAAAAAACCATAGTTGTTTGCCTGATCCGGTGATATAAATCTATTGTAAGTAAAATTGCTGTTTAAACCCTGAAAAACAATATCTACTAAACTGCTGTTCTGATCGTTAATTTCATTTGCTTTATAAACCTGACGCGTTACTGTTGAGAACATAGCGCCAATATTATTATTGTTATGCGCCGAATTTATTCCCAATTTTATGTTCGTTAAAGTACGCAGATTGGTATCTGGAAGAACTGTAATAGTTGATTTAAAAACCTGACTTGTTTTATCGTTAAAAGCTTCTAAAGTCACTTCATGAGTACCTGGGTTTGTAAATATAACAGTTGGATTTTCTTCTGTAGAAACGGCTGGATTACCGCCTTCAAAACTCCATTTATAACTTGTCGCACTAACTGATTTATTAGTGAAAATAATTTTTACTGGAGCTTCGTAATCATCATCTTCAAAACTTGGCTCGTAGGTAAATAAGCTTACTAAATAGGGATTAACAGTAATTGTTTTTGTTTGTTTTTCAGATTCAAAACCATTAGAAACGGTCAATGTTATAGTATGTTCTCCCGGAGTTGTAAACACCACATTTGGCGGTGTTTTCCCAGTGAAAGAGGCTGGAGATCCATCCTGAAATTCCCATTTATAAGTTAATCCTTCTCCAATAGTAGAATTCTTTATAATTACCTCAACAGGAGAATAATTGCTTTTTACAATTTCATGAGTAAACTCAATATTGATTCCATCTTTAATTACTACAGTTTTCGTAAATTCTCTACTCTCACCATCTACATTTTTTGCTGTCAATTTAATGGTATAAGTGCCTTGTTTGCTGTATAAAATCTCACCTGGATTTTTAAAATTTGATGCAGAAGGGTTTCCGCCTTCAAACGTCCATTCATAAGTATCTGCACCTGTTATTTTGTTATCTATTTCAATAATAACGGGTATAGATTCATCCTGATTGGCATACGAAGTCGTAAAATCACCTTCTATAGCTATAGCAGTCTCCTGATAACATGAAGCAGCGATAATAAGTAAGAATAAGAGTAAAGTTTTTTTCATTCAGTGCATTTTAAAACACTGCAGTTATTAAAACACTGCAGTGGTTTTTTGATTTATTATTACTGCGCTGCTGCAGCAAATTTTGTCTGGAAATCGGAAATTTTAATTAAATAATCACTATTTGCTATGTATATATCGTTTCCTTTTATTCTTATTGCTTTAATATCTGCTGAAGGAAAGCCATAGAAAGAATTATCTTTTCTAACATCAAATTGTCCTTCTTTGAAAGAAGCTAACCTATTGTTTTGAAGATTTAATTTTGCTATCCCTTTATCTTCAATTAAAACATACAATTCGTTTTTAGAATCGAAAGCAATATCTACAAAAGTTTCTGTTGTACTCGAAAGTATAGTGGTTACTTTCCACTCATTATTAATATATTCTAATTTTCGTATATTAGAATTCAAAAATGATACTCCGTTTCCTGAATCCAAATTATCTATTAAGTATAAAATATTATTTTGAGGAAGTATTTTAGTTACTACACTAAAGCCTGCATTTAATCCTGTTCCGTCTTTGATTTCGTTTTTTTCTGACCCTGCAACAAAGACATCGCCATTTAATTCCGGTATAAATCTTTTTATCTGCTTATTGTTAAAATCATATACAAAGTAAGTGTTATCATTGTTTTCAGCAATTGACCAAAGTCTGATACCAGCTGCAAAAGGAGAACTTATGGGTTTCATGGTATAAAAAAGATTCAATTCTGAGAAATTCTTCTCAAAACGATATATTTTATCTTTGTTCAAATCATTCCATGGAGCAATTACAAAAATCTCATCTGTTTTTGAAATTGACAGTTTGCTATTATAAAAAACTGCGTCACTAAAAGCTTTAAGTGAACTAACTTTACCAGTTAAATCAATTTTTTTTAATTCAAAATCTCTTTCTCCAAATTGATAAACTGTATTATCATTTCCAATAACAAAATCACTTGTATAAGGAACATTAACTACATATTCAGCTGTTATTGTTCGTTTGTCAACGGGATTTGAATCTTTTTCTGAATCTGAACTGCAACTGCCTAAAACCATAAAAAGCTGTAACATTGCTGCTAATAAAACTTTTTTCTTCATTTTTATCATTTATTATATTAATTCGTTATTTAATTGCGTCTAAGGTGACTTCCTAAAGCATAGCCATTACCAACCAAAACTCTTACGATATTCATAGCAGTAACATCATTGCTCATTTTATAACCTACTGGGTTCCCTGTATTATCAAAAGCTGCTTTAAACACTTTTCCGTTGAATGTAATCACTTCTTGATTTAATAATTTTTCATATCCAGAGAACATACCGCCTCTGGCAAACCATGTTCCGATTAAATTATTATCAAGGTCTAAAACTTCATATTTTAAATCTCCATTTGAAGAAGGCGAAGTCATTCTTATATATCCTATTCTTTTATCTTCCGGATCCGGATTTTGTGCTTTTATACTATAAATAACACCAAAATCATCAATTCCTATTTTATAAGTGTCTGCAATATTCTCTGCGTTGTCAATTTCATCCTGAACTCCATATCTTTTCGCAGAAATACCAGTCAATTCGCCATTGATAAAATTTTCTAAGGCTGTTTTATTTAAACCTTCGGCATTGATATAATTTCTGTCGAATAGCTCATACACAACGCTTCTGGCATAATTGAAAGCACTGAATTTTCTGCTTTTGAATTCTAATTCATTATATCTTCCTGTTTTCTCATCTTGCAATTCAATCCAAGGCAATACTAAGGATTCTTCATTTGTAGCTTTTTTTAATTCTACTATAACTGCATAACTTTTGTCTAAACTTAAAATCTTAAAAAAGGGCTTTTTGCCTTCTATAAAACCTATTGTTTTATCATCTAATTTTATTTCTTGTTTGTCTATTTTTATTTTTTGTGCAAAGCTTTGAATGCTGATTAGCATTATTATCAGGAGTAAAAGATTTTTTTTCATGCTATTCACTGTGTTTTTTTTGCAATATTTTACTTGCATTTCCTAGGTTTGCTGAATTTGTAAACCAAGCCAAAAGAAGAAATAATATTTGAAAGATTCTTGTAACTAAATAATTTCTTCAAGTTTATAAACTTCTCCCCAACTATATTGTAAGCGACTATCATTAATGTTAAAGGGAATAATTGAACTATTTTTTTCGGTAGCCAACCCTGTAAATATCCAAAACAAATCCTCAAACTTACAAACCAAATATCCTCTATCATTAAATGAGTAGTCTCCAACAATCTTATAATTTTGTAAATGCTTAACATCATTTTCATCCATAGGACGAAAGGCATCAACGATCTTTTTTGTTAGCTCAACTTTACCATTCTCAAAGAACTCTAGTTGATTTTGGTAGATTATACAAAAAAACAAACCACCTGCATGAAGATCAGTATTTGCTATTAAACTTGACTGGTACTTTTTATTAATTTCTATTTTCATTAGTAGATTATTAATGAGTGTATTCAATTTTTAAAGTTTTAGTTGGAATCGATGTATTCCTTTTCCAAAACCAGATAATATCTCCACTATGCTAAGTCTCCCGACTTCGTATTCTTTTCAATCTCCTACAAAACTCTTTTTTTTATATCAATGAACGTTTTCATATTTTAAATATCACCATCACTTTGGGCGCACGAGCAAGATGCTCGCGCTAGTAGGAAGATTGCATTTATTTTTTCCATGTTTTTTTCATTTTATCCCAAATGATACAATAAAATTTCAACAATAACTGATTGATAATCAAACAGAAAAAAATTAACACTTCTTCTATATTATCTCTCATAAATGAATGCGGATATTTATCTAATGAAAGGCTTTCATAATAACTTCGATGATAAAATAAATAAAGAGTAATACCAAGAAATACAACAATGCTAACTGCTGAAATTAATTTTGTTATACTATCATTTATGAAGTAAAAGATAAAAGTTAAAATTAAATTCCACTTGATTGTATAGAAAATATAGGTTCCAAGAATAAAAATAAAAAACCAACCTGAAGTAGTATTATTAATGAACCCAAAATTAAAAACTATAGCAATAATTATTATTAACTCTGAAAATAAAAAATAACCTAATAATTGCTTTACTTTTTCCATGTCTTCTTCATTTTTATGTTATATGTTAAAAAATCATCAAAAGGCTTGTAACCAAATTGATGTTGTAGAATCCATTGCGCTAAAACTCCACCTCGATAATTGTATTGAGCCAAAGTACTAGCTCCTTTAAATCCTAAGTCTTTTGTATAATCACTTTCAGAAACTCCAAATGTATCTAAATACTGAATAATTACAATAGCCTCGTATCCTATATTATCTCCCTCAATTATAGGTTTAAATTCTTTTACTGCAACTCTTGCTGCCTGAGTACCACCAATACAAAATAAACCAAGTCTATCTTCGTCTGCTTTTGTCAGAGCTGAAACCTCAAATCTTGGGAATGTTTCTGGATCAATTCCATCTTTAAACCAATCGTTATCGAGTGATCTATCCAAAAATTTACTATTATTAAGTTCCTCTTTAGGCTTACTCATTTTATATTGAAAAACTTGATCAACTAGTTTTATCATATTGTCAATATTTTGTTTCCCCGCTTCTGCTTTATATATAGCATCTGCAATGGTTTTAGTTTTATAGTATTTATCTCCCGTTTTTTTATAAAAATTATGTACAATCTCCGAACCTGCTTGTTCATAATTTTTATTTCCTTTTCCTAAGCCATACAAACTAATAAACCCTTTAGTTAAATTTGACAGACCCATAATTTTATATTCAAAAAAGTCTTGAATAAATTTCTCTGAGACATTGCCTAGCACTTTATTTTTGATTAAATCTGGCATCAATAATTTTTTCCCATCTAGTTTTTCTATTTCATAACCAAAGAAATAACCTGTAACAGAGAATGGTGTTAGATGTTCTTGATAAATTTCATTTTCATAATTATTCCACAAAGAAACTATTTCCTTATACATATCTATTCCTTCTTTAGTTGAAGGTGCTAAATCGACATTAGAAAATGTATCTTCCTTATTTTCTCTACCACCTCTTCTATCATTGTCTATTATAATCACCATTTCCTTAGTAATTTCATCTTTATCTGATGCAACAACAGATAATTCGTCAGGTAAACTGAAAGTCTTTTTATTTATTCTAAAAACGCCTGAAGGAATACTCTCACCTCCCCTCAGTTCAATACATTCTCTACAGCCTTCATGTACTCCTAAAGATTTTCCGTTTTCAAAAAGTTCGTTTTTATCATTGGCATAAATAAGTACGCCGCCTTTTTTAGAAGAAGTAAATCCCTTAAATGGTATGTTAAAATTACCATATGCATCGTATCCTCTATATCCAACCTTTTCGGTTCCATCTTTACTATCTATAGGGTAAAATAATTTCCCTGTATCGACATTTTGAATAATTGCCAATTGTCCTTTATGTTCTAACGGTTTTTCTCCTACAAAAGCAAATGGAACATAATTTGAATTAAGCATGATTTCGTTACCATCTAAGTCATAAAAAGATGTTCCTTGCTTATATTTATAAGCATTTTTTATACAAACGTAATCAACCTCACCAATAATCTTATACTCCCCACTACTCTGACTCTGAAAGGCATACAACTTAAACGCAGGATCATTAATCTGTTTCCAATCTTGATGGTTTAAAACTGTTCCCGAGCTATAATCCATTAAGAAATCAGTACTAGAATCTGTTGTTTTGTACTGCTCAAAAGGATGCTCGAGTTTAAAAATTCCGTGACCTAGTTCATGTGCAGGAGTTTTTGACAGCCCTGAATTAAATACATAACCAAACTGACCATTCAAACGCATATAACCCTGTTGTCCTGTACTCGAAGCTTTATCAGTTACAAATAAAACATAGTTATTATCTGTACTTTGATATAACCCATTTATAGCCTGTTGGTCTGCACTATAAGTAGAAGTAATTGTATTTTTATCCGTCTGAATTGTATTTCCTGAAACAACACTGCTAATATTGAGGATATCATCTTTCTTAAAGTTGATTTTAACCCCAACTTTACTGTAAATCTCTTGAGTCTTAGTAATAATATCATCAAGCTTTTTTTGAGAATTACCATCTGTAGGAACCAATGCAACATTAACATCTTTTGGCGAAATATGCACCAGCATAAATGCACCAATAACCTGCCATTTTTTACCTTGTTTTATAGTTGCTAATATCTGTTCTTCTGCGTAACTCAGATTTCCTTTTACAGTAAGATAGAATATTTTTTCTTTTCTTGTAAAATCGATTTTAGCTCCATTCTGCGTTTTAAAAACAATACTATCCAGATTTATTTTGGCATCTGTAAGGGTTACTGTAGCCAGCATTGTATCGGAATCGCCATTTAATACTGCTTTATAAGGCAGTACATTATCTCCAGCTTTGGCATATATTTTCTTTAAAGCAGCAGATGCATTTTCAGGCATTACATCAAAAGCATATTTACTTCCGTTTCCAGAAAAAGCAATCGAAATTCCTTTGGCAGTAAAGGCTGTCGCTTGACCACTTTTATCTACTCCATCTGTATTTTCAGGAGTAGGTTTTCCTCCTGCCGTTGCTATTGCAGGTTCATTGCTTCCGTTTCCATCTTTATCTACGGTATAAATATTTCCTTTGCTGTCTGTAATTACAGTATCTTTTCCACCTGGAATAGTTATTTGCTGGCCGTCTTTACCATTTACAAGAATATCTCCATTGGCATTGATTACAATATCTTTTACTTCAAACGGAACTGTTTCTTCGATTTGTCCTCCCTGACCTTCACCAGTAAAATCTTCAACATCTGTGATATTCTTCCAATCCGGATTATAGCTCGTCTCTACAATACCGCTTATTAATTGGTAATCGGTATTGATTACAATATCCTTAAACTCAACTGCTATTTTAGTATCAGCTAAATAAGGTACAATAATGTATCCTCTTCCTGAATATGGACTGTTTTGTCCTTGCAGTTCTAAAATAGTTACAGGGAAATCGCCAGCCTTAAATGTTTCACTCTGAATTAAATTCGTAAGCGGTTTTTGATTCTGAATATTTATTTGTGGTACAATACCGCAATTATAAGCAGGAACACCGCTGGTTTCTGTTGGTGTTGTAAAAGTGCTTATATTGGAATAAGTAAACGACTGAACCCCATCTTCGGCAGGATCACAACTTGAACCTACTCTAAACTGATAAGTAACTCCCGGTTCTAAATTGGTAATTAAACTCTGTCTGTTTAAACTATTTGACGAAAACCACTGGGCATTACGAACATCTTGTTTTTTGTACTGTACTTGATAACGTGTATGTTCTGGTATTCCTTCCCAGGTAATTTTTACACTTTTGGAACTCTGTGCTTCGCTTAGCAAAAATGTTGGTGCGGCACAGGAAGCGGTATATTTAAATGAATATATTTCACTATATCCGTCATTTTTAAAAATAGCATTCTCTGAAAGTCCTGTCGTAGAAATAGCTCTTACTCTCCATGCATAACGCAGTCCGGGAGTAAGGATTGGCATACTTAAATTATATAATAATGCAGTCCCAAATAAAGTTTCTTCATATAAAGTCGGCGACATTTGAAACCCAATCTGAGGATCTAATGACGGATCGAAAAGCTGTTTAAGCTCAAATTTATACGACACATTTGTTGCATTGATCTGACGTGGTGTCCATGTAAATAAAATATTAGGAAACTCTGTCGAAGCAATTTGTTCGTTTTTCTGCGGTGTATTTAATATTGGCGGATCATTTAATATCAGATACAAACTGGCGCAGCTTTTTTGAGATATTTTTTGATTGGTTACAAAATCATACATCTCAAAACAAAAATTATACATTCCTTCTGGTAAAGGATTTGCATATTGTGCTGCAGAAATTCCCTGCAGGTTATCCAGTCTGAAAAGTGATGCAATGTCTACATTGGTCAACGTTTGCAATTCACCTCCATTAATATATATAGGTCTTTGTTCCTGAGCGTAATCAGAAGTTTGGATATTTAGTCCGTTACCTTGTATATATAGTTTTAAACGTACTCGTCTCTGCGATATAGAAATATCTGTAGGGTTAATCAATAATTGCATCTTAGTATCCATGCTTGTGGCATAATCAGATATTTTGACGCTGTACGGGCTATTAAAAACTGGTGTTAACTGAACTGGATATAATTGTGCATATCCTGTTACATTAAAAACCAGGAATACAACAAATAAGTATATGCTATTGAAAAGGTTCTTCATTTTAATAGATGATAATTTTTTTAACCAATGTTTGCTGTCCCGTCTCTAATACTAAAACATAAATTCCAGATGATAATGAGGTATTAAAATCTACTTCATATTTTTTCTTTCCTGATTCCTGTTTTTGAATCATTGTATTCTGCCCTGCAGATGAGAAGAGTCTTAAGTTTATGGCACTATTATTTTCTAAATTCACAATTGCTTTAAAATTACCGTCACTTGGATTTGGCGTCACGATAAAATCCAGAACAAATTGTGATGTTGTTCCTGTATTTGGTAATGTTCCTCGCTTTTCAACTGTAATATTCTTGGTATATACCGCATAACATTCTCCCTGTGTCTGCTGTAAGCCAATTGAATATACTCCTGCAGCATCAAATTTTAATGTTATAAATTTTTCCTTCTGTTCTACAATTTTAACTCCTTTAGGAATTACCCAGTCTGTACTTTCTCCAAAAGGGTTACTGGTATTAACTAAAATTACTTCTTCGTCTAAATAGGCTTGAGAGCTCAATAAAAACTCTGCGCTGATTGCCATTTGACTTGTCTTGATTACAATTTCATCTTCACCAATACAACCCAAACCTGAAGTTACTTTTACACGATAAGTTCCGGCTTTTGACACGTTGATTTTTGCTTCATTTGAAGTAAATCCGTTTGTAGATGTCCAGCTGTATTGAGCTTTTGGATCAGCAATTGATGCATTTAAATCTAAACTTTGGTCAATACACAAAGTCCTGTCTGCCCCAATATTTACAATAACCGGTTGTGGATCTTTTAAAACAAATCTTTTCTTGTAAACACAACAATCAGGACAGGTAATTGTAACCTCATAATTTCCTGCGGTAAGATTATTTAAATCTTTGGTAACTGCTCCTGTATTCCACAAATAAGTATAAGACAGGTTACCTCCTGTAACATTGAGTTCGATAGATCCATCATTTCCTTGATAACAAATAGGATCTTTAACCGTTTCTGTAGTCAATATTCCGTTAGGATCACCCACGAAAATACTTCCCTGAACCACACATCCTTTATCATCTTTTACAATTACAAAATAATTATTTGTAGTGATATTTTCTATTTTTGATGTTGTTTCTCCGTTTGTCCATTCATACGTATAAGGCGGCGTTCCACCTGTTACGTGTGCTTCTACCCAGCCGTCATCACCAGTTGTACAACCAACATCAAACTTGGTAAAACTTAATTTTAATGGATCTGGCTGCGGAATATATTTTTCAGCATCTTTTTCTTCAACTAAAACATTATTAACGTAAGTTCCCAATTTAATTCCGTTGGCATCTTCAATATTCAACGCATAGGTTCCTTCTGAAAGATATTCTGCCGTATCTCCTGTGTTATTCCAAAGAGTCCATGAACCATCTTTTTGTTTTTTCTTCCAAGTATAATAATATGGTAATCTGTTATTTTTATTTGCAGGTAACTGAATTCCTCCTTTTACATTAGCTTTTAAAATTCCATCCTGCGATTCATCTCTTTGATTATCTAAAGGATTGGCATCTGTCTCATTTCCAAATTCATTACTTACATTACAAGAAATAGTGCGAATAACTTCAAAAGTAACTTCAAGCGGATCTGGATCGTCTAATTCTGTTACTAAATTTGCTACTGTGCAGCTTGTTTTATTTGTTGCAGCATTGTAATTAGCATCACGAACAGTCAGAGTATAAGTTTCTTCTCCAAGTCCGTTTAAGGAAATAGTATAAATATCATTTGCAAAACTGGTCGTTGTTGTAGTTTGTATTACTCCTTTACTATTTTTCCATTCAAACCAATAAGTATTATCTGCCGCAATAGTTCCACCTGTAACTTCTACTACAATTTTTCCATTTGTTGCTTTGTAAAAACTTGGGTTAACAACATCTTTATACTTTATAGCCAGCGGTTTTTTAGGTTCATTAATAAAAACCTCCGCATAAGCAGTACAGCCTCTTTTATCTGTAACAATTACCCAATAAGTTCCCGTTTTTAAAATGGTATTTTTATCCGATTCAAATTCATTAGACCATTTGTACGTATAATATCCGCTTCCTCCTTCTGCAGTTGCAGTTGCCCATCCGTCATTTCCTCCATTACAAAAAACATCTCCCTTTTCAATTTTTACTGATAATACTGGAGGCTGGTCCATAAACTGAATAGAATCTTTTGCAATCCAATTTCCATTTGTATAAGTACCTAAAATAACATCATTTCTATCTTTGACATTAAGAGCATAATTCCCATAAGAAAGGTTTGAGATAATTGAATCTTGTACACCTAAATCTTTCCAGGTTCCATCATCTTGCTGTTTCTTCCAATAAAAGTAATACGGAAGTCCTCCATTTTTATTTGATGCAAGCGGAGTTCCTCCCGTAACATGTGCTTTCAAAATTCCATCCTGCGATTCATCACGCTGTCCATCATTTGGAGTCGTATCTGTTTTATCTCCATATTCATTTCCTGCATTACAAGAAATAGTTTTAATGACTTCAAAAACAACTTTTAAAGGATCTGGCTGTGTCAGCTTTATTTCAGATTCTATTACAGAACAATTAGTTGTTTGACTTGTCGCCTGATTGTAATTTTTATCTTTTATTGTTAAAAAATAAGAATCTGCCGGTACATTGCTTAAAGTGATTGTATAAACTCCATTTACTACTTCGGCAGTTGGGTTTTGCACCACTCCAGCCGAATTTTTCCATTCGTAATCGTATAATCTTCCATCATTTAATGCAGGATCAAATGCCGTACCTCCTGTAATCTCGGCTACAATTTTTCCATTGCTTGCTCCTGCAAAAGTAGGAGTATCTATTGTAGGATAATTTATCTCAACTCGCCCTGAAGGCTGCGTAATTGTAATGCTATCTTTTATAATACAGCCTTTTGAATCTTCAATTTCAATGTAATATGTCCCTTCAATTAATTGAGATATTTTTTGTGTATCTGCTACTTTATTTCCTCTATTATACCATGAGTATTTATAATCTTTAATACCGTTTTTTTCAATAAGAGTTCCTCCAGTAACATTAACAACTGCCCATCCATTATTACCTTCATAACAAGATACATTTTCAGAATCAAACGATAACTCAAGTTTTGCAGGCTCTGAAATTTCTTCTACCTCAGGAATTTCTTTTATTATATCTGTAGTGTTGTATTCTCCCTGTTTTATACCATTAGCATCCTCAACATTTACAGCGTAAGTACCTTCTGGAAGATTTATTGCAACTGAATCTTTAACTTCACTCATCACCTCCCATGTACCATCTGCCAGTTTCTTCGACCAAGTATATATATAGGGTAAACCTCCATTTTTTGTTTTTTCGAATTGAATTCCTCCTCTAACAGCTGCTGTCAAAATTCCATCCGAAAATTTATCAGCATCTGTTTCTAGATTTTCTGTATTACATGAAATAGATTGTGTTTCTGTTAATGTAATTTTTATTTGTTTAGGCTGAGTTAAACTCTCTGATGCTTCAATAACAGAACAGCCTGTTTTATTAGAAGCCTTTCCATAATTTTTATCAGTAACAGTTAACTTGTATTCACCCTCAGGAATATTTTCTAATGTAATATTATAAGTTTTATCTGTTGAGTTATATTGACCTGTGGCAGTTAATATATCGCCTTTACTATTTTTCCATACAAAATCATATGAATTATCATCCTTTATTGTACCTCCAGATACTGATGCTGTTATTATACCGTTTTCTGCTCCATAAAAAGTTGGATTTTTCTTAAAAGTATAATTTAGAGCTAACGGTGATAAAGGTTCTGATATGGTTTCGGTCAAAACTTTTGTATTAGCACCCTGTTTTGCTATACAGCCTTTCTTGTCTTTAACTATTACGCTATAGGTTATTGAAGGTTTTACTATAGGAAACAAGCCTGTTAAAACTTCTTTTGTGCTTTTTACATCTGTAAAAGGAATCCAGGAATTACCATTGTCTAATGAATATTGGTAACCTTCTTTACTACCTCCGGATGCATTAATTGTTAATGTACCATCTTTACTTCCATAACAATTAACATTTGTTGCGGTCAAACTAAAATCTACAGGTGTGGGTGAAGTAACATCAAAAATATAAGGATGCTGTGGATCAATTGGAGGATTGGTGTTATTTCCGTTTATAGAACCAATAAAACTAAGTGCATATTTTCCAGCAGCAAAATCGCAGGGAAATTTATAGCTGTTAGTATTATCCAAAACAATATTTTCATCATCTTGTGATGAACAAAGAACTTCCATAGGAACTCCTTTTTCATCTAATTGCATAATAGAAAAAGTAAATTTTTCTTTATCAATCAAAGGTCTGTCAAACTTAACAACCAATTTACCATCTGCAGAATCAAAACAAGTGGTTTCAACAGAAGGAACTGAACTCATTAAAGGAGCCGATTGTCTAATGACATAGTTAACAGGAGTTGAATAAGTATTACATGCTTTTTGTCTAAAATAAATAGTCTGCCCATGATATTTTCCAGCATCAGCCAAAAGAGATTTAGCACTTATCGTAACTTTATCTGAACCATTAAGTGCTGCCGGAAAATCAATCCAATCATTAGGATTTGAAGTTGGATTGAAAGTATACTGCCAATTGTATTCAGATCGTGCAAACCCTGTATTAGAATATATTGTAATAGGTGTATCTGTTGGCAAAGCATTATCTGCAGCTTGAATAACTTTCAATTCAGGAATATTCTCAATTGTCAGCTGGTCTTCCCACCATCTAACAATATCATTATAAGACGTTAAACATGAAAAAGCTGCTGTACTCTCTTTTGCATCATCATTAAATGAACCGTTACCTCCACAGCCTCCCAGACTTCTTTTCCAGTTTCTTGAAGAAGTAACTCGAATTTTTGTTGGTATACTTGTAGCGGGTACATGAAGTGTATTGGTATAAAAAGTATAGCTGTTAGAAGGAATAGAGCTTAAATCCTGACTTATTATCTGTCTTGTAGCATCATTGTAAATTAAATTAACTCTAACATCATTTCTACAGCTCCCTCCATAACTTCCACCTCCTGGTTTAATATACAATTTCGCGATAACCGAATATGTACCAACAGTTTGTGAAAATCCAAATACTGAAATCAATAAAATAACTAATAAGTAAAATTTCTTCATAGGCTTAATATATAACGGTTAAAGTCTCTGCTTTTGCCGGACTATCACTCTCCAAATTTGGAATTAAATGATACTCATATTCCTGATTAATATTTAAATTTTTATCTTCCAATGTAAAAATATTGCCGTTTAATTCTCTCCATAAAGTCGGCGGAGTTCCTTTTACATTTTTATAAATACTTAGTCCTGTTACTTTGCTTTTATTTTTAGCATAATCCCAAGAAAGAACTATTTTTTTATTTTCCCTGTCTGCTGTTCCCTGTAGGAATGTAATTATTTTTACTGGTGTAAAATTTAATACACTGACTGTTACTGTAGAATGATCCAGCGATGACCAAAGATTACTTTTATCCTTAGCCAAAATTGCATATTGATAGGTTTTTCTATTCTCAACACGGTCATCTGTAAATTCCTGAATAGTATCGTTTATTTTCTTGATCTCCAGCCATTTTTCCTGACCTTTTTCCCTTCTTCTTAAACTATAACTTACCACATCTTCGCTATAGCTTCGTATCCATTTTAAATGCACTTTTCCATCTTTATTTTCATAATCTTTAAAAATAGGCGCTGCCGGCGGAATTTTATCTGGTTTATCCAAAACAAGAATATCAGAAGGATCAGAGATATTATAACGCATATCTTCGGCTGCAATTCTATAGTACACTTTGCTGTTAGTCATTTTTAAACTCACACTGTCTTTGTACTCTGTGCCAACGTAAGATTGATGATAAATATCGACAAACTCCTCTCCTGAATTATTTGCTTTTAAAATTCTATATCCTCGCAAATCTTTTTCGGTATTAGGTTTCCATTTTAATCGAACCGTTCCAAGACTATCAATGACTCCTTCCAGTCCAATAGGTTTAGCAGGCGGGATAGAATCTACAGGCTGCACTAGCATACTTTGAGAAGTTAATCTCTGATTATTTTTCCCAACGACAGAAATTGTAAAATAGTTAGACGGATATAAGTTATCTTTAAAGTTGAGTTTTCTTTCAGCAGGCGGAATAATTTTAGAAACAACCTTATAAGGTCCTTTATCATTATTTGCTAAATTTATTTCATAACCCTGAATAAAACCTTCTGACTCTTTTGGATAATCCCATTCCAGATTAACTTCGTTTGAATTTATAATGTTATAATCTACTAATCTGGCTGGAGTAACTATCGCTGCAACTCCTGTTACTGTAATTGGTTTTGTCAGTTCTCCTTTTTCTCCAAATGAAGTGATTCCGTATAAACGATAATGATAAACTTTATCATTTACGCTAAGTGTATCAACATAATACATATTTTTAGATGGATGATCATCTTTATCGTTTAAATTAACAAGTGCTGTATTTGATATTGGACTAAAATTTATTCCATCTGAAGATTTCTCGACCATGAATGAAGTATAAATTCTTTTAAAGGTTTCATAATCCCATGAAAGCAATACTTTTTTATCATCAGGAACAGCAATAAAATCAGTTGGAGCAGGAAGAACACTATAATCTTTTAAACCTATCATATAAGAAGACTCTTTAACCTGCGGACTTTCAAAAACGGTTACCTGATAAGCATATACTTCATTCTTTTTTACGTTTGTATCTACATATCCCCAGCCAGCTTTTATTGCGCCTTCAAAACTCATATCTGCAGCATACAAAGCAAATGTATATCGCTGATTCAATTCGTCTGCCATGTTTACTATTTTTGCCAAATCGCCTTCTTTAGCAGAAGTTACTTCAAAACTTTCTCCGTAAATAGATTGTGCAATAATCGCCGCATTGTTATCTTTTTGAACAACATCCATCCAGGAATCTAAAGGTTCCGGGGTTAACGGTTTTGGGGTAAGAAGTGTTTTTTCTGGCTTAGACAAGACATTACCATCTCTTAAAACTGTACTTCTGGTAATTATAAATCCTTTTTTATTTGCTTTCTGCCATTCGGCTGGAGAATTAACAGCCCAGCGAATTAAGATTTTATCTTTTTGTGCTCTGGCATTAACCATAACAGCAGCGCGTTTAGTCTGCGAATATGATATTGATATAAATAATAAAAAGAAAAAAAGAAACTTATTTAGGGACATTTAGGATGTAATTATTTCCATGTTAAAAAAAGCAAAAATAATATTTTATATAAATTAATAAAGATAATTCACACAATAAAAAAAAAAATTGCCAGACCATAAGCAACAAGGATTCAGCTATTTTCTACAGGTAAGAAAATTCATTTATATAACAATAAAAAATAAGAAAAATCAAACAATTTAAGAGTGAAAAAAAATTAAAAATTGATCCTAATTTTATTACAATAACCATATTTAACAAAAAACTGAAAATACTTCTCAAAATTAAAATGCAGACACAAAAAAACCGTCCTTAACAAGAACGGTCATCTTAAATATTTTTAGATTTTCAGCTACGCTCTAAACAAAGCATATTTATTGTAGTTAAATAAAACCTTATCATAAGGAACATAAAGAGAAACAATTTTCTCTGATGATTCGTCAAATTTTATTCCGTTATGTTTTCTAAATAAATAAATTTCTTTTAAACAGTTTGAAAGACTTTGGTGAATTTCACTTGTAAACGTTGGCAGTTTTTTATCTCCAACCAATAAATCAATTTGATAATTAGAACTGCTTTTTGAAAGGTTGTTTCCAATAATTCTTAGTGTAAATGTTGTTGCCTTTCCGTATTGTTCACCCTGATATTGTAGTGTCATAATTTTAGAGTAAAAGGTTAATATTTTGTTCTCAGCTTAATTTAGAATTGAATCTAATTTTAAAGTTATAAAAAAAATTGACTGCTTTAAAACTAAAGTCAAATTTATTGATGCAAAGTTAAAATATATTTTAAAGTCCGGATAAATTAAAAATAAAAAAGCCGTATTTCTACGGCTTTTTCGCAATTAACTAAATATATTTAATCAACTTGTTTCAACGAGTAAAATTCATTCATAAGCACGATTAATTTATGGTAATATTTTCATTTTTTCTTTCTTCGTTTATATCCAGCAAAAATGGATTTCCATTCTCGTCAAACATTGTCATATTCAAAGAATCCAGCACAGTTAAACTTCTTGAGACCGAACCTTTGAATTTATTGTAAGAAAGATTCAATTCAGACAAGTTAGATAACTTTTCTAATTCTTTTGGAATCTCTCCTTCAAAATTATTGTTGAATAAACTCAGGTTTTGTAAAACACTTAAATTCATAATATCAGAACTTAAATTACCCGAAAATTTATTACTGTTTAAAAGAAGTACTTTTAAAGTTGCAATTTTATAAAGCGAATCAGGCAGTATTCCTTCAATTTCATTATCAGACAAACACAGAATTTGCAATTGATTCAACTTCCCTATTTCGGCTGATAGTTCTCCCTTTAAATTGTTTTTATGCAAATCTATAGTTACCAAATTTACCAGATCAAAAAACTCAGCAGGCAGTTTTCCCTGCAGATTATTATTGGATAAATTTAGAGCTGTGACTTTTCCATTTTCAGTATGAACTCCATACCATGTTGAAACTGGCAACGATAAATCCCATTTAATTTTCCACTGCAAACCATTAGTCGCGTGATATAATTTTATCAGCACCTCTTTCTCTTTATCTGAAACAGTATCTGCAAAAGTATTAAGAGAAAAAACAAATGCTAAAAAAAGTGTTGCAAAGCTTTTCATAACTAGACTTGGGGACTATGTTTTTCTTGCATCAAAATTAGATAATTACAAGATATAAAGCATCGCATGTCAATAAAGTGTTGATAAATAAAAAATACATACGATTTTTCCTTCTTTTAAAATATCATCTTTGTTCTTCTTTTTTGATTAATTTTGAAACAACTAATTATAAAAACCTAATATCATGGAATTTAACTTTTACGCATTACTAACCGCTGCGGTTGTAACTTTACTTGTTGGTTTTGCCTGGTATCATCCAAAAGTTTTTGGATCAATCTGGATGAGAGAAAGTAACCTTACCGAAGAAGATCTTAAAAAAGGAAGCATGCTCAAAATTTTTGGGCTTACTTACATTTTCTCACTCATGATTACAATGACTTTAATGTCACTTACCATTCATCAGTCTGGAGCAATAGGCATGGTTGGAGGTCCGCCTTTAATTGCTAATGCAAAACCTTCTTTTGCTGCTTTCATGGCCGATTACGGAACGGCTTACCGCACTTTTAAACACGGTGCTTTGCATGGTTTTATTTCAGGTTTATTTTTCGCTTTACCAATTATTGGAATCAACGGTTTGTTTGAAAGAAAATCATGGAAATACATTTTCATTCATGCCGGATACTGGATAGTTACGCTTACTTTAATGGGCGGTATTATCTGCGGATTTGCATAATTTACAAATATATAAACCCGTTTGAAACCAAAACTCAAACGGGTTTTTCTTAATAATAACTTAAAGAAAGTCAGTTATTATAAATATTATCTAATTTTGAAAAAATTAGCGCACACTTTTGAATACAACTTATTCTTTTCAAATCTACAACAGCACATCTTCACTGCCTGCAGAATGGAATTTGCTGGCCTCAGACAACATTTTTTTAACACGTGAATATCTGGAAGTACTCGAAAATTCTTGTCCGGTAAATATGATCTGCCATTTTATTGGAATTTTTGAAGAAACAAAACTCATTGGAATTGTTTTAACCCAATTTTTATTTGCCGAAAAACTAGAGTCTTTTGGAGAACGTGATCAATGCTTAAAAACTTCTGTCCGTAATTTTGCTCTTAAAAATTTTGCTTCACATGTTTTATTCATAGGAAACAATATGCTTACTGGTCAAAATGCTTTCATTTTTGATAAAAATATAAAAGAATCAAAAGCTGTCAAAACGCTTCATAAAGCCATTAATCAACTCAAAAAAGATTTAAAAGCAAGTGGCAAAAAAGTTCACATAACCAGTATTAAAGATTTTACCGCCAAAGAAATCGAACCGCTGCAAGCTGAATTCAAGAACAATTATACGTTTTCGACACAGCCTAATATGATTTTTGAGATCAATGAAAACTGGAAGTCAGAACAGGATTACATTGCTGCACTTTCAAAAAAATATCGTGATCAGTATAAACGCGCCCGCAAAAAATCTGAGGGAATTGAAAAACAGCAGATGTCATTGGCCGATATTAGAAAATATGAAGATGTTATTTACGACTTGTATTTTCATGTGGCTAAAAATGCACCTTTCAACACCTTTTTTCTGGCAAGAAATCATTTTAGTTTTTTTAAAGAAATAATGAAAGAAGATTTCTTATTGTATGGTTATTTTTTGGATGAAAAACTAATTGGTTTTAATACTTTGATAAAAAACGGAGAGATCATGGACACTTATTTCTTAGGCTATGACGAAAGTATCCAACGCGAAAAAATGCTGTATTTAAACATGCTGTACGACATGATTGCGTATTCTATTAAAAAAGGTTTTAAAGAAATTGTTTTTGCCAGAACAGCGCTTGAAATTAAAAGTTCTGTTGGTGCAAAACCAGTAAAAATGTACGGTTTAATAACGCACAGCAACGCACTGATCAATCATAACATTGCCAGATTTTTTAATTACCTTGAGCCTAAAACAGAATGGCAGGAACGTAATCCGTTTAAATAAAGATATTTAATTGATTACGGAACCGCCAATTTCATCTGCTTATGCAAAATATGAATTTCTAATGATTTCTGCGCGCCGCAATATTCACCGTCAATTTGAAAATGAACCGGATAATCTGTTTTTATTTCTGCCCTATCTGTAGAAATAATCACAATATCGTCTGAATCAATAGGCATATTTCCGGTTATAATTTTTCCAATTAAAAGCAAATCCAGACTTTTCAAAATTACCAATTCAAACTTTCCGTCATTCATTGCTCCATTTGGATTAATGATTACGCCTGTTCCGTATTTTTGCGAATTGGCAATTACAATCATTCTTGCAACGTGTTCGACAGTTTTATTGTTTGCGGTAATAGAAGCTACAAACGGTTCTTCAGATTCGGTTAAGGTTGTAAAGGCCTGTAAAGCGTAGCCCCAAAAACCACGTACATCACTCTGCTCGTAGTTTTTTACCAGATTAGCGTTCAATCCTAGATCACTTAAATGGATGCTTTTTTTACCATTAATACAAATCATATCCATCTCGATATAATGGTTTAGAAAAGCTATTTTTAGGTTCTCTTCGATTCCGGCAGGCAGATTCAGATCTACCGAAAGTCCGTTTGCCGAACCAGCCGGCAGAATCCCAATAATTACATCGTGGTCTTCCATGGCTTCGGCTGCCATTTTTATAGTTCCGTCACCGCCCGCAACAATAATTCGTTCCGGCTGATATTGCTTATAAAGGGCCTGTATTTCTCTCTGATCATTTTTGCCGGTCGTTTCATAAACTTCCAGATTAAAGTGATTTGTAGCTGCAAATTCCTGAACCGCCTCGATTAAATCTGATTTATCAAGATCGCCCGAAATAGGATTTACAACAAATATGATATTCTTTTTCAACTCTTTTATTTTTAAAAACCAATTAAAATAATTAATTTACAGTATTATATAAAAGTACGCAATTAATGAAACCAATTTTACAATTATATCGAGGTTATGCCAATGAAGAAGAATTAATTGTGATGGGGCATGTTTTTAAAAGAACGTATAACTATGATTTTCAGAAGAAAAACCTAAAAAATGCACGTTCAATAATTAATCAGTTTAGGATAAAAACAATTGAAAATTTTGATGTTTATCTTAAATGCAACAATCAGGAAATCCATACTAAAACGCTGGATGACGGTTATTTTAAGTTCTGTATTCCGCTAGAAAAAGAAACTCATTTTGGATGGATGGAATATCAGGTCAGTATAAAATACGAAGGCAAAACCATTACCTGTAATG
The DNA here is from genome assembly GCF_028736135.1 of Flavobacterium sp. KACC 22758. Taxonomy (NCBI): domain Bacteria; kingdom Pseudomonadati; phylum Bacteroidota; class Flavobacteriia; order Flavobacteriales; family Flavobacteriaceae; genus Flavobacterium; species Flavobacterium sp. KACC 22758. Next base: position 973,742 of record NZ_CP117878.1, on the reverse strand, counting down.
CTAATTTTATACGCCCGCATAAAGGAAATCTTGGAATTATCTCTGATATTGATGATACTTTTTTGATTTCGCATACGCGGAATATTTTCAGGAAAATGTACATTTTACTTTTCAAAAATGTAAACGACCGAAAAGTTTTTAAAGATGTTGTACAACATTATCAGGCTTTGAGTTCGGCAGGAAGAAATAATATGGGCGAAGAAAATGCTTTTTTTTATGTTTCGAGCAGTGAGTGGAATTTGTACCGATTTATTGCAAAATTTACCAAAATACACAAACTTCCTAGAGCCGTTATTTTACTAAAAGACATTAAAAGAGGAATTACTGATTTCTTTATGAGCGGACGCGGTAATCACGATCATAAGTTTGACAAAATAAAACATGTTTTAGAGTTTTATCCCAACTTAAAATATGTTTTACTTGGAGACGATTCCCAGCATGATCCTGTTTTATATGAAAGAATCTGCAAAATATTTCCAGTAACCGTGATCGCAGTTTACATAAGACAAACCGGAAAAACCCAAAAAAAGGCAGTCAAAAAAATCATGAAGAATTTAGAATCGCTGGATGTCTCCGTCTGTTATTTTAAAGAAAGCAGTGAGGCGATTGCACATTCTAGGTCTATTGGGGTCATTAAATAGCTTTGTTGAGAATACAGCATACTGATCAAACTGGTTTGAACAGATTTTTTATTTTTTTGACGTAAAAAAAACCTTTGTCAAAATTTAAAACTTTAACAAAGGTCTATATCTGTTTAACTTGCTGAAAACTGTGACTGCGACTGAAAACTAATTAAGCATTAAAGCTATCAATCTCCTCCTGAACAATTTCCCAGTCTATAAGCAATTGTTCCAGGTCTTCTTTCTTTTTGTTGTAAGCCGTAAAGAACGATGCATCTTCGATGTGTTTATCGTAATTCGTTTCGAGCATTTTATCGTCGTGCTGAATGTCTTTTTCTAACTGCTGAATCTGACTTTCAATTTTGCTTAATCGGTTTTGAAGTGCTTTTCCTTTTTTCTGATCTTCGTAAGATGCTTTTGTGGTTTCTTTAGGCGCTGTTGTTTTCACAACATCTTTTTTCTCCACTTCACGCATGTTTTCGAGATTACGCTGTTCTAAGAAGAAATTAATATCGCCCAGATATTCTTTGATCTTCTGATCTTTAAATTCGTAAACAATATTCGACATTCCTTGTAGAAAATCTCTATCGTGAGAAACTAATAATAATGTACCTCCAAATTTTTGAAGTGCCGCTTTTAAAACGTTTTTAGATTTAATATCTAAGTGGTTCGTAGGCTCATCCATCAACAGTACGTTAATTGGCTGCAATAACAATTTACAAAGTGCCAAACGGTTGCGCTCTCCTCCAGAAAGTACTTTTACTTTTTTCTCTACATCATCTCCACGGAACAAAAATGACCCCAGCATATCACGCACTTTCATACGATTTGTATCGGTTGCTGCATCTTCCATAGTTTGAAGCAATGTAATTTCACCATCCAGATATTCTGCTTGATTTTGAGCAAAATATCCTAATTGTACATTGTGTCCTAATTTAATAGTTCCTTCGTATTCAAATTCGTTAACCAAAGCTTTAATGAAAGTCGATTTTCCTTGACCGTTTTGTCCAACGAATGCAATTTTACTTCCTCTTTCAACCAATAAGCTTATATCTTTTAGAATCGTTTTGTCACCATAAGCTTTTGTAACATGTTCTGCTTCGATTACAACTTTTCCAGGTTCTTTTGAAACCGGGAAAGAAATATTCATTACAGAATTGTCATCTTCATCAACTTCTATTCTTTCTACTTTATCTAACTTTTTAATCAACGATTGCGCCATTGAAGCCTTTGAAGCTTTTGCACGGAACTTCTCGATTAATTTTTCTGTCTCTTCAATTTTTTTCTGCTGATTCTTTTGAGTCGCTAATTGTTTTTCGCGTATTTCATGACGCAATTCTAAATACTGCGAATATGGTTTATTAAAATCGTATGCTTTTCCTAAAGAAATTTCGATTGTTCTGTTGGTAACATTATCCAAAAACATTTTATCGTGCGATACAATTACCACAACTCCCGGATAATTGCGAAGGAAATTCTCTAACCAAATAATACTTTCAATATCTAAGTGGTTGGTAGGCTCATCCAGAAGCAATACATCATTTGACTGCAATAATAATTTTGCCAATTCGATACGCATTCTCCATCCTCCGGAAAATGTTTCAGTTTGATTATTAAAGACTTCTCTTTTAAAACCAAGACCTAAAAGAATTTTTTCTGTATCTCCAACATAATTATAACCGCCAAGAAGTTCAAAACGATGTGTGTAATCAGATAAATCTTCAATAATCTGACTGTATTCTTCACTTTCATAATCAGTTCTTGTAACTAATTGATGATTGATTTGTTCCAGTTTTTTTTCTACAACCTTAATCTCTGTAAAAGCTTCATACGCTTCTTCCAATACAGTCCTTCCTTGTTCAAAATCGATATCCTGGCGTAAAAATCCCATTCTGATATCTTTCTCTTGTGAGATAACACCTGAATCTGGCGCAAAATCTCCTGCCAGCATTTTAAGCATTGTAGATTTACCAGCTCCGTTTTTACCAACAAGACCAACTCGGTCTCCGGCTCCTAAACGAAAAGTAACTTCTTCAAATAAATATGTTCCTCCAAAAGAAACGGAAAGATTGTGTATATTAAGCATAATTTATAACTATTGTTATCAGCAGTAAAGGTTGAAAAATCGTACCTTTGTTTAAATTTTTTGCAAATGTTAAAAAAAGGATCCAAACTAAATAGTATTTTAACAGGAAGTTGTCCTAAATGTCAAAAAGAGAGCATGTATTCGGACAAAAATCCGCTTCACTTGACTAATGTTCTAAAAATGAATGAGAATTGCAGTCATTGCGGTTTAAAATATCAAATTGAACCTTCGTTCTTTTATGGTGCAATGTATGTAAGTTATGGTTTAAATGTTGCAGTTGGAATTGCAGCATTTATTGTCTCATTTGTTTTCTTCGGAGCAAGTATAGAACAATCTTTTATTGCAATTGTAATTACTTTGATTCTATTATTTCCGTTTGTTTTAAGACTGTCGAGAAATTTATATATCAATATGTTTATTTCATACGATCCTAAGGCCGGTCAGGAATAAGAGATTTCAAATATCTTTTATGGAAGCGTTTTATATCTGCTTCACGGTCTATTGGAGTTCCGTTTTCAATATTCTCATATAACATTTTTGCCAGTGCCGGCCCCAGCATTACACCGCGTGTTCCTAATCCGTTAAGAAGATGAATAGATTTGTATGCCTCATGAGTTCCTATTATAGGTCTTCTGTCGGCAACTGTTGGTCTTACTCCGGCAAAGTGTTTTATGATCTCAAAATCGCAGGTAATAATTTCTTTAATACGATCTATAAGCTCTTGTTTTCCTTCTTCAGTTGGGAGATCAGTTTTATCATGCCAATTGTAGGTTGCACCAACTTTGTATAAATTACCTCCAACAGGCAGAATAAAAACACTTGTGTTAACAATAACATCTAGTTTTAAACCAGATGCTTTTATTAAAAACAACTCACCTTTTGTTCCATCCAAAGGCAGGTAATTAAAATAAGGGTTTTTATGCAGCCCAAAACCTTCAGCAAATATAATATGACGGGCTTTGATACTTTTGTACTGAATTCCTGAATCAAGAATTTCCAGAAAAGAGCTGTGAAAAGATTCTTCAAGGAGTAAATCATTCTTTTTTAGATACTCTCTGTAACTTTCTAATAATTGCCCGGTTTTTACATAACCAGTATGCAGAACTTCTCCATAATCATGAGGGGAGTCAATACCCTGGTATTTTTTAGTAATAAGTTTTGTAGATAAAAAGGGAGCCAGGTTAATTTTATCTGAAGCAGCAAACCAATTATTCTGCTCTTCAATTGAGAAAAACTTTCGAAGAATTGGCATTTTAAAATTGAATTTTTCCTGCAGCTTTCCTTCAACTTGTTCATAGAATTCATTCATTAAAACCAAATGCTCTTTTGCATTCCAGACTTCACTAAAACGTTTTAAGATAACCGGATTGTACAAGCCTCCTGCAATTCTCGAAGAATTTTGGGATTTGTTATCAACAACTAAAATAGATTTATTGTTTTTAAGGGCGATTTCAGCAAAGGAAATTCCGGCTAATCCAGATCCGACGATTAAATAATCAAGCATTGGTAATATAGATAAAATAAAAAAAACTCTTACTGCAAAGGTAGCAAGAGTTTTTTGTATAATTTGGATTTAAACACTTAGTAATTCCACATATCTTCTTCAAAGTTGCGAATCTTCTCTTTTACCCTTTCAGATTCTAACAATTGACTTTGTGCATTGTCTTTAATGTAATCTTTAATTTCACGGTCTCCGTATACGTTTTCTTCTTTATAGATAACCGCATTAAAACGTCTTGAATTTAAGATTTGATCAAACGAAATAGGAAGCGCAGAGTTTTTATCATTAAAGGCTTTTGCTTCATGCAGCACTTCCCGCGCATTAGGAAAGAAAACCCAAAACAGTTCTATATAGTCCTTTTCATCGCTATTCATCGTATAGACATCAGGAGTTACAGGACAAATTCCCAGCAGACGATATTTTAATTCACTCTGGCGTTTATCAAAATACCAGTAACCTTTAATTTTATATTGTGAAACATCGGCAGCAGTAAGATCCTGCTTTAAGATATACTCAGCAGGAATCGTTCTTGTAGGACCTACTGTTTGATCAACATAGCTGACTACTTTTTTCTTACCCGTTCCTGTCACTACTTTTTTCTTAACAACCCGTGTTCTGAAATCATCGGGATATTGATTAACAAGTTCTCTACCAGCATCTGTAGTATCAACACGAGTCAAAGATCCTTCAATATCTTTTAGTGATTTTTTGGTATTAAAATAACTATCTGTATAAACTTCAGTTATTCTGCCATTTCGAATGGCCTTGGTTAGAACATCATAAAGAGAACGTCTTTCAGGTCCAATATTCACAGTATCTACCGGGAAATATAATGGAAAATTGATTTTCTCATTTAAATCGATAATTTCCCAAGTTGTCTTTGCCATTAAAACATCCCTGTCATCTACATAACCATAAGCCAAAGGCTTGTCGTTATCAGAAATTTGCTGTGCTGCAGTTTTATGCCCTATTTGATCAGCTGTTTTAGCATTTAATAAATTAGATTGTGCATTGCAGACAAATCCATTGACAAGGGTAAAACCAGCAATTAAAAAATTCCTTACTTTCATCATGATAAATATTATAAGAAATTAAACGTAATTTTATATTTAATATTGTTATTTTTCTTACATAAATCAAAATTACTAAAAAGTAATTTAAAATTGAGCAGTATTTTTGTTTTTATAAAAAGACTAAAAACAGCATAAAAACAAAAAACTCTTACTACAAAGGTAGTAAGAGTTTTTTAAATATTTTATTTTCAGATACTTAGTAATTCCACATATCTTGTTCGAAGTTACGAATCTTCTCTTTTACTCTTTCAGATTCTAACAATTGATTTTGTGCATTGTCTTTCATGTAATCACTAATAGCTCTATCTCCGTAAAGGTTTTCCTCTTTGTAGATCACCGCATTAAAACGTCTAGAGTTTAGTATTTGATCGAAAGAAATTGGAAGTGCTGAATTGTTGTCGTTAAAAGCTTTTGCTTCATGCAGTACTTCACGAGCATTTGGGAAGAAAATCCAAAACAATTCAATATAATCTTTCTCGTCACTATTCATTGTATAAACGTCTGGAGTTACAGGACAAAGTCCAAGTAAACGATATTTCAATTCACTCTGGCGTTTGTCAAAATACCAGTACCCTTTAATTTTGTACTGTGTAACATCAGCAGAAGTAAGATCTTGTTTTAAGATATACTCAGCAGGAACCGTTCTTGTTGGACCAACTGTTTCATCTACATAAGTAACAACTTTCTTTTTACCGCTTCCAGTAACTACTTTTTTCTTCACAACACGTGATTTGTAGTCATCTGGATATTGGTTGATAAGTTCTCTACCAGCATCTGTAGTATCAATACGAGATAATGCACCCTGGATGTCTTTCATAGATTTTTTAGTATTGAAATAACTATCAGCATAAACTTCAGTTATTTTGCCTTTTGTGATGGCTTTCGTTAAAACGTCATAAAGAGAACGTCTATCAGAACCAATATTAGCTGTATCTACAGGAAAATACATTGGAAAGTTGATTTTTTCATTTAAATCAATGATTTCCCAAGTAGTTTTACCCATCAAGATATCTCTATCATCAACATAACCGTAAGCTAAAGGCTTATCATTATCTGAGATAAGCTGCGCAGGAGTTTTAAGTCCGATCTGAGCAGGAGTTTTTGCATTAAGCAAATTAGATTGCGCATTAGAAGCAAAACCTCCAGCGATAGAAACAATAGCTATTAAAAAATTTCTTACTTTCATCGTGGTATCATTATAAGATATTGAACGTAGTTTTAACTACTTTATTATTGTATTTCGTAAATTACCGGAGCAGTTCTTGGTAATAAATAACTACCAGCTCCAACAAGTTTAGTTTTAATTTCAGAAATAGTAACTTGGTCTCCTTTACCAGCTCTTGCAAGAACTGATTTACATTGTGCATTCATTTTATTACCAGTAACAACAACAGTAGGCTGTCCAGCAATTTTCATATTGAATCCAACAACATCTAAACCAACTTCAAAATCAAAATCAAGTAATTTAGCACCAATAGTAGCAATTTCTAAGTTAGATTTAGGACCTTTAACAACTCCCATTTCACCTCTAATTGTACCTGTTGGACCAGGAATACCTTTAATTCTGAATGTTTTCTTATCTGTTACTTTATCTCCGTTTGGTAATGTACCAGTTACAGAAATTGTAGCCTCAGTACCTTGACCTGGGCTCATGTTATATTTTCCTGGTTTTCCTGCAGAAGATAATCCCGGAGCACTTGCAACAATTTTGTTAGCATCAACACCAGCGAATGATACAGAGATTGGGTTAACAACACCTCTATAAACTACATTCATTTTATCAGCAGAAATTGTAGCTGAGTTTGGTCTAGGAACTACAACATATTTTCCAGAGAATTTTAAAGGAATGTTTTTACCATCTTCTAAGAAAGTAAATTGTCCGTTAATATCTTGTTCTCCTACTCCACCAGCAGTTAAAGAGATTACTGCTTGTCCGTTAACAATTTGTCCAGGACCTTGGAAAGAAGTTGGTTTTGTGTTTTCGTCATAACGTCCTAAAACTACCTTACCAGTTACTTTTTCACCTTGGAAATAAGCATTTTTGTCTAAAACAACAATTGCCTGGTAGTTGCTGTAAGAAGCAGCAGCTACTGCAGCTTTACCTAATGCACTGTTGTAAACGTCAGCTTCAGTTTTCTTAACGTCATTTTGCCAAGCTGAAAGTTTTGCAGCTGAAGCGATCGCAGGAAATCCTTTGAAGTGGTATGCTAAGTATTTTTCTTTAATACCTTCTTTGTTTTTTACGTCAGAAACATCAAATTTTTTCTCAACCTCAGAAATAATTCCAGCATATTTTTTATCTGTACCTAAAGCAGCTTTAATATCTGATTTATATTTCTCGATTTTAGCGATAATTTCATTACCTTTTTTAGTGTAACCGTCTCCTGTAAACCAGTCATCGATGTTATCACCTCTATCCATAGCTTCGTATGGCATTTTTCCAGTTTCTTTATCAACTTCAAAACCTTTTACAGCCTGAGTTTTTAAAGTACCGATGTAATCGTAGAATTCTTTTGAAGCAGCCTGAACTTTGTGAGCTGTTTCTGCAGCTTTAGCAAATTCTCCTTTTGCTTCAGCAGCTTTTTGATCTAAAGATGTCAACAAACTTTCATTTGTTGTAACTGAAGATGTATTTGCAGCTTCGAATTTTTCATTCATCAAACCAAAAGCAGAAATAACTTCTTTTGATACGTTCATTGCTAACATTGCGATGAAAACCAGATACATCAGGTTAATCATCTTCTGTCTAGGGGTTAATTTTCCTCCTGCCATTTTTGTCTAATTAGTTCTTATTAATAAATGTAATATCTAGTTAAAAACTAATTATCCTTTGTTACTCATTGCAGAAAGCATACCACCGTAAACGCTGTTTAAAGAAGCGATGTTTGCAGTCATAGAAGCCATTTGCTCTTTTAACTTAGCAGCGTTCTCAGCAATTTCGCTGTTTGCTTGTGCATTTCTTGAAGCACTTTCTAATTGAACTTTATATAAACTGTTTAATGATTCCATTTGTGCAGCTGCCATAGACATTTCTTCAGCATATTTCTTTTGACCTGCGATTGAATCTACAGTTGGAGAAATTGCTTTTGCAGCTCCTTCGAAGTTTTTGATGCTGTTTCCTAAGCTTGCCATTAACTCACCGTCAACTTTAGCTTCTTTTAGCATTGCATCTAATTTTTGAGACAATAAACCTTGGGCATCAGTTGCAGTTTCCGCTTTAACTTCTTTTTTTCTAGCTTGTCCGTTAGCTAATTCTGGGTAAACTAGAGTCCAATCTAATTCATCCTCAACTGGTTCAAAAGCAGATAACGCAAAGATTAATGCCTCAGTCAAAAGACCGATAGAAAGCATCACTGTCCCTGTTAATGGCCCAATCTCAAAGTGAGTAATTTTGAATAAAGCTCCAACGATTACCACTGCCGCTCCCATACCATAAGCGAAATTCATAACTTTTTTACTTAATAATGCCATAATAATTCTTTTTTAGGTTTTAATTTTAAATAGATTCGATTTGGTTTTTGTATATTGATTTAATTATACACTAAGTTATTATTATTTTCTTCCGCCTCCTGTTACTTGAGTTCCCATGTAATCTTGTACAGTTCTGAAACCAATGTAGCTTCTTGCAGAATCAGCATATTCGTGATCGCGAGTACTTACTTGCAGGAAGTAAGCAACATCTTTCCAAGATCCTCCACGAACAACTTTTCTTTGGTTGTTTCCATCAATTACGTTAGGGTTCATTGTAGAAACATACTCATATGCATTTGGATTGTAAGCCGAATCTGTCCACTCAGAAACGTTTCCTGCCATGTTATATAGTCCATAACCGTTTTGCTCGTAAGATTTTGCTTCAACAGTATATAAAGCCTCGTCTGCAGCGTAATCTCCTCTATTTGGTTTAAAGTTTGCCATGAAGCATCCTCTGTCACTCTTAGTGTAAGGACCTCCCCAAGGGTATGTAGCAGACTCCAGACCACCTCTTGCAGCATACTCCCATTCTGCTTCTGTTGGAAGTCTGAATGCGTTAACTAAATCACGTCCTTTTTTCTTTGATTTAATGTAGCTGTTTTTATTTAAAGTTCTCCAAGCACAAAATGCTTTAGCTTGTTTCCAAGTCACACCTACTACTGGATAATCTCCATAAGCTTTGTGCCAGAAATAATCATTGTGCATTGGCTCATTATATGAATATGCGAAATCTTTAATCCAAACTGTTGTATCAGGATATACATTAACCTGTTCAGTTTTAACGAAGTCTTTTCTTTTTCCAACTTTAGCTTTTGCAGCTGCCTGAATATCCATCCAAGAATAACGGAATTTCAATTTATTTACATCAATTGTTCTTAAACCATTGTATGATTCTTCAATTGGTAAATACATAGAGTCCATTACTTCAGCATAATACTCATCTGGATAAGCTTTAGTATCTCTAATTAATTTTACTTTTTTGTTTAATTTTCTACCAGCATACGGATCATCTTTTGTTCCTACACTATAGTAGTTATCATACATATATTTATCATAAGCCGTCATTTTATCCGGCTCAGAATCATTAAATGCATAATCAGCAATACTACCGCCTTTTTTACCTTTGTCACCAGTACTTTTTTGACCAGTTTCATCAGCTAAAATAGCAAGACGAACTCTCATTGTAGAATCTTTTACCCACTCTACAAATTGACGGTACTCACTATTAGTGATCTCAGTTTCGTCCATATAAAACGAGCGAACAGTTACAGTTCTTGTTGGAGCATCTTCTACATTAGCTAAGTCACCATCAGATTTACCCATAATAAAAGATCCACCCGGAACCAAAGTCATTCCATACGGTTTTTCAGGATGCCATTTCCCTCCTGTAACACCAACTAATTCACCTTTGTCACCTGACTTACCACAGCCGATTACTAGTGTTAACATTGCTGCAAATGCAATAAACTTCTTCATATAAATTTGGATTATCTATTCATTACTAAAAGTCCGTAAACGTATTTATTATTTATCTAAAAAACAATACCTATTTGCGAATTTTCTTTTACCGTTCAAAAATAATGTTAAATAAAATAAAAAAAAAATATTTCCTCGATAAACTGATTAAAAAAATCGACGTAAAACGTTAAATTTTATAATAAATACACCTTTTCTTACTAATAATTTTAACTTATTTTCCTAAAAATTAAATATTTTAAGATTTCTTTCGAAATTTTCTTCTACAAAGCGTTTTTTCGCTGTGCTTTCCACCATCTTTCTGGCAATTCTTGATTGCAAGCCGACAAATATTCGTCGTAAGAACATGGTAATAACGTATTTCTTTTTAATTTATTGCTGCCGTTTGTTTCGAATGGAATTTCGATCCACCAACGCTCAGTTTTGTCACTTTTATAAAACACAAGCTCCTCTTCTTCCAGCGGAACAATGTATTTTAAATAGTTTGTTCTGCTTCCAAACGGATATTCTTTTGATCTGTAATGATATCCTTCTATAAAATACCAGATTATCTGAGCCATTATAGGAGATTCAGGCAATGTACTATTATGATTAAAGATTCCGAAAGAAGAAACTTTATCGCTTATTCCGGCATATCTGGCCAGAGAGCAAATCTCTTTTCCATTAAAACCATTCGGCTCAAAAGAAACCATATTTCCTGATGCAGAAGACTTTACAGAATTCAAATCGATACTAACTAAATCTGCATCTCTAAATACAGGCTCTGCCAAAGCAATATTGTTTGAAATTTCACCTAAACGGTAAGCATCAAAAAACAGCTTTTCAATTAAATCAATTTCTTCCTGAGAATTGTAATAAGTCTGATACCCTATATTACAGTAATTAAACAGGTTATTTGGTTCATTAATAATAATCTGCGTTAGGTAAGAATTAGCCGAAACCGATTCATTTTCTTTACCAAAATCAAATTTATTATCTACAGAAACCATATTTACCATTTGCTCTAAATCGTCGTAAGCACGATACAAAGCGTAGGTTAAATCCTGAGAACCTCCCAGGACTATAGGAATGACTTTATTCTTAATTAAAGCAGCCACAACTTTTTTTACTGCAAAATAAGTATCCTCTACAGAATCGCCCGCAAGAATATCTCCTAAATCTGCAATTGATGCATCCCAGTTACCAGGAAACATTCCGTAAAGCTTTTTACGAACTGCGGTTAGGTTAACTTCATTAACCATATTAATGTTGCGTCGATCTTCGAGAACACCTACGATCGCAATATTAATTTTGCTGATATCCGGAAATTGATCCTGAGTATGCAAAACAATTTTGCTGCCCAGTTCTTGTGTAGACAATGAACTAATGAATTTTAAAATTCCGTCATTTAAAGGCTCTAGAAAGTCAAATTCCATTCTTTATTTCTTTTTTGCTGGTGCTTTTTTAGCGGTTGTAGTTTTTTTAGCAGCTGTGGTTTTCTTTGCTGCTGTTTTTTTAGCCGGCGCTTTTTTCTCGATCATTTCCTGAACTTCTGCCAATGTTAATTTTGTCGCATCAACATCTTTACTTAATTCAATTTTGATTTTACCTTTTAAAATAACTGAACGTCCCCAGCGGGCTTTTTCAACTACAATTCCTTCTTCTTCCCAATTGTGAAGAACTTTATCAATATTCTTTTGTAATTTATCTTCAATTAATTCTTCAACATCTGCCTGAGATAAATTATCGAAATTGTATTTTTTGCTCACATTTACAAAAAGACCGTTCCATTTAATAAAAGGACCAAAACGTCCCACACCTTTTTGAACTGCTTCTCCTTTGTAAACAGCAATTGGCGCATCAGCAAGTGCTTTTTCGTCAATTAATTCCTTAGCTCTTTCTTTTGTAACATTCAAAGGATCTTCACCGCGAGGTAATGAAATAAACACACTTCCGTGACGAACATACGGACCGTAACGACCATTGCTCACTTCTACTTCTTCTCCTTTATATTCTCCTAAATTTTTAGGAAGCAAGAATAAATTCAAAGCTTCTTCAAGTGTGATATTTCCAATATTTTGATCTGCCATCAGGCTGGCAAACTTTTTATCTTCATCGTCTGCTTCTCCAATTTGAGCCATTGGTCCAAATTTTCCTAAACGAACAGAAACTTGTCTTCCATCTGCATCTTTTCCTAAAATTCTTTCACCGCTTTCACGTTCAGCATTAGCTTCAACTTCTTTTACATTTGGGTGAAATTTATTGTAGAAATCCTGCATCATGATTGCCCAGTCGATATTTCCTTCGGCAATTTCATCAAAATCCTGCTCAACTTTTGCAGTAAAATTATAATCTAAAATATTCCCAAAATTCTTAACTAAGAAATCTGTTACGATAGTACCAATATCAGTAGGAACCAACTTCCCTTTATCAGAACCAGTATTTTCTTTTAAAAGCTTCTCACCTACTTTACTATTTTGTAAAGTCAGCTGTGTATAGTTACGTTCCTGACCTTCAAGCGTTCCTTTTTCAACATAATTTCTATTGATAATTGTTGAAATAGTAGGCGCATAAGTTGACGGACGTCCGATACCAAGTTCCTCTAATTTTTTAACCAAAGATGCCTCTGTGTAACGTGCAGGCGGTCTTGAATATCGTTCTGTAGCTGTAATATAGTTATTAGCCAGCTTTTCGTTTACTTTTAAAGCCGGAAGCATTCCTTCCTGCTCTTCCTCATCATCATCATGACCTTCTAAATACACTTTTAAGAAACCTTCAAAAAGCAAAACTTCTCCAGAAGCTGTAAAAAGCTCATCATGATTATCAGTTTCAATTTTTACGTTTGTTCTTTCAAGCTGTGCATCGCTCATTTGAGATGCTAAAGTTCTTTTCCAGATCAAATCGTACAAACGAGCCTGATCACGATCGATATTTACAGTATGGCGTGACATATCTGTCGGACGAATTGCTTCGTGTGCTTCTTGTGCTCCTTTGCTTTTTGTTGCAAAAGTTCTCGGTTTAGAAAATTCTTTTCCATAAGATTTTATGATTTCTGCTTGTGCAGCATCCATTGCTTCTTTAGAAAGGTTTACCGAGTCAGTTCTCATATAAGTAATAAGTCCCGCTTCGTACAAACGCTGTGCTAACTGCATGGTAATTCCAACCGGCAGGTATAATTTTCTTGCCGCTTCCTGCTGCAACGTAGAAGTTGTAAAAGGTGCTGTTGGAGATTTTTTGGTAGGTTTAGTTTCTAAATCGGCTACCTTATATTTAGAACCGATGTTTTTGTTTAAGAAATCTTCGGCTTCTTTTTTTGTATTGAAGTTTTTTGGCAGTTTTGCTTTAAAAGCTTTTCCAGCTTCGTTTACAAATTCAGCAACAATTGAGTAAGTTGCCACTGCATTAAAACTTTGAATTTCGCGTTCTCTTTCAACAATCAAACGTACAGAAACAGATTGTACACGACCTGCAGAAAGTCCGCCTTTAATTTTTCTCCACAAAACCGGAGATAATTCATAACCCACTAAACGATCTAATACTCTTCTCGCTTGTTGTGCATTTACTAAATTATAATCAATTTCTCTTGGATTGTCAATTGCTTTAAGAATCGCAGATTTTGTAATCTCGTGAAAAACAATACGTTTAGTCTTTTTTGTATCCAGTTTTAATTCTTCCGCCAAGTGCCATGAAATAGCCTCTCCCTCGCGGTCCTCATCGGATGCTAACCAAACCGTTTCGGCATTTTTAGATAGCGATTTTAGTTTCGTTACCAAGGCTTTTTTATCCGGGGAAACTTCATATTTAGGTTTAAAACCATTCTCTACATCTACCCCTATTTCCTTGGATGGTAAGTCTGCTATGTGACCATAACTTGACTCCACCTGAAAATCACTCCCAAGAAATTTCTCGATCGTTTTCGCCTTTGCAGGTGACTCCACTATTACTAAATTCTTTGCCATTGCTCTTATTTTCTGCAACAAAAGTATTTATTTTTTTTAAATATTAACCTTACGAATGCATTTTTGAGGTATTTTGATATTATGAAACTTAAAATTGCAGATTTATCTGTAATATTCTGCATTATATATATAGGTATAACTTTTATCAGATTCTAACCAAGAAATTTCTTTATTTTAGAATTCCAATTTTAGATTCAAGATTATCTCATCAAAATCTTTTTCGTTCTACGATCTATAATCTGCAATCTAAAATCTAAAATTCTTTTCTGCCATCTTGTCATATTGACCGTATTTACGCTATCTTTGCACTTTGAATTTTTACAATGGAAAAGATTATTGAAGAAAGCAAACAAGGTGAAAGTCTTGTTTTAGAAAATAAACCTGAGAATACTAAAAAACTATTTATAGAGAGTTACGGCTGTGCGATGAATTTTTCGGACAGTGAAGTCGTAGCTTCCATTTTATCTGACGGAGGATATAACACTACTTCTGTTTTGGAAGAAGCCGATTTGGTTTTGGTAAACACTTGCTCAATCCGAGACAAAGCTGAGCAAACTATTCGTAAACGTCTTGAAAAATACAATGCTGTAAAACGCACAAATCCGAAAATGAAAGTGGGTGTTTTAGGCTGTATGGCTGAGCGTTTAAAAAGTCAGTTCTTGGAAGAAGAAAAAATAGTTGATCTTGTTGTTGGTCCAGATGCTTATAAAGATCTTCCAAATTTATTGGCCGAAGTTGAAGAAGGACGCGACGCCATCAATGTAATTTTATCAAAAGAAGAAACTTACGGAGATATTTCGCCGGTTCGTTTAATGAGTAACGGAATCACCGCTTTGGTTTCTATCACCCGCGGGTGCGATAATATGTGTACGTTTTGTGTTGTACCTTTTACACGCGGACGCGAACGCAGCCGTGAGCCTCAAAGTATCATGGCTGAAATTCAGGATTTATGGAGCAAAGGCTTTAAAGAAATTACACTTCTTGGGCAAAACGTTGATAGCTACCTTTGGTATGGCGGCGGTTTAAAAAAGGATTTCGTAAACGCTTCTGAAATACAAAAAGCAACTGCGGTTGATTTTGACCAATTATTAGAAATGGTTGCTGTTGGTTTTCCAAAAATGCGTATTCGATTTTCGACTTCAAATCCGCAGGATATGCACGAAAGTATTCTGCATGTAATGGCAAAATATCCAAATATCTGCAAACATATTCACTTGCCAGTTCAATCTGGAAGCAATAGAATTTTAAAAGAAATGAATCGTCTGCATTCTCGTGAAGAATATATGGCTTTGATTGACAAAATCAGAGCTATTGTTCCAGATGCTTCGATTTCGCAGGATATGATTGCCGGTTTCCCAACAGAAACAGAAGAAGATCACCAAGATACAATGAGTTTGATGGAATATGTAAAATATAATTTCGGTTATATGTATTCGTATTCTGAACGTCCCGGAACTTTGGCTGGAAGAAAAATGAAAGATGATGTTGAAGAAGAAACCAAAGCCAGAAGACTTCAGGAAATTGTTGATTTACAGCAAAAACATGCTTGGTTTAGAAGTGAGGAATTTGTTGGAAAAACAGTTGAAGTTTTAGTAGAAAAAGTTTCTAAAAAATCTAAAGAAGAATTCTCTGGAAGAAACTCTCAAAGTATTACGGTAGTTTTTCCAAAGGAGAATTATAAAATTGGAGATTTCGTAAACGTAAAAATCACAAGCTGTACTTCTGGCACTCTGAAAGGAGAAGCTGTAGGGCTTAGCAGCATGAATTAATTTTTTGCCACAGATTAAAAGGATTAGAAAGATTTTTTTTAATATTTTTCTTACTTTTAAGTTTTGGTTAAAATTTAATATTTTATGCAGCATTATAGAGAAAAAGAAACTTACAAGATTATTGGAATTTGTATGGAAGTGCATCGAAATCTTGGACCAGGTTTATTAGAAGTAGTTTATAAAGATGCTTTAGAATTAGAATTTAAAGAAAATAACATTCCTTTTGAAAGAGAAAAAGAATATTCAATTGAATATAAAGGAACTATTTTGCCTCATAAGTTTTATGCTGATTTTATAATCAATGAAGATATTGTTTTAGAGGTAAAAGCAATCAAAGAATTTTCAAATGAACATATTGCCCAAATTTTAAACTATATTAAATTATCAAATTCAGAAGTAGGATTGCTTATTAATTTTCAAACAAAATCTTTACAATACAAAAGATATATTTTATAATTTAGGGAATCTGTGTTAATCACTTTAATCTGTGGCAAAAGATAAAAAATTATAAGCCAAAAAGTTTAAAAGTTAAAGGTCAAAGCACAAAACTTGTGACCTGAAACAATTAAAAACTTGAAACAAAATCGATATGGAAACAGTTCAAGCAATAAAACAACGATTTGAAATTATTGGTAATGACCCGAAATTAAATCGCGCTATCGAAAAAGCCATTCAGGTTGCTCCAACTGATATTTCGGTTATGGTAACTGGGGAAAGTGGTGTTGGTAAAGAAAACATTCCTAGAATTATACATTCGCTTTCGCATAGAAAGCATGGTAAATATATTGCCGTAAACTGCGGTGCAATTCCGGAGGGAACTATAGACAGTGAACTTTTTGGTCACGAAAAAGGCGCTTTTACAGGTGCAACAAGCACACGTGAAGGTTATTTTGAAGTGGCTGATGGCGGAACAATATTTCTTGATGAAGTTGGTGAATTGCCATTGACAACTCAGGTAAGATTACTTCGTGTACTTGAAAATGGTGAATTTATTAAAGTAGGTTCATCTCAGGTTCAAAAAACAAATGTTCGTATTGTTGCAGCAACCAACGTGAATTTATTCAACGCAATCGAAAAAGGAAAATTCCGTGAAGATTTGTACTATCGTTTAAGTACAGTCGAAATCACTTTACCGCCTTTACGCGAGCGAAATGATGATATTCATTTATTATTTAGAAAATTTGTAGCCGATTTTGCTCATAAATACAAAATGCCTCCTTTAAAATTAGATGACGATGCTGTTCATCTTCTGCAAAAATTTAGATGGAATGGAAACATCCGCCAGCTTCGAAATGTAGCAGAGCAGATTTCGGTTTTAGAAACCAACCGTGACATTTCAGCTTCTACATTATCTTCATATCTTCCAACTGAGGGAAGTAATCTGCCTTCCGTTATAAACGACAGTAAAAAGGAAAGCGATTTTACTACCGAAAGAGACATTTTATACAAAGTGCTTTTTGACATGAGAAGCGACTTGAATGATTTGAAAAAACTGACTTTAGAATTAATGAAGAATGGGGGAAGTTCTAAAATGCAGGATATTAATCCGAATTTGATTCAAAAGATATACGGTTCTCAGGAAAATGACAGTGAAATTGATTTTGAAGAAGAACCAAGAACAGCTGTTATGACACCGGCAGTTCGTGAAGAAAGCTATCAAATTCCGGATGACAATTATTTGTTTGCCGAAACTATTGAAGAAGAAGAAGTTTTACGTTTAGAACAAAAAGAAATCGAAATGATCAAAAAATCATTAGAGAAAAACAAAGGAAAACGAAAAGCTGCTGCTGATGAACTGGGAATCTCAGAAAGAACTTTATATAGAAAAATTAAACAATTTGATTTGTAATTTCCTGTAAAGAAGTTAAAACTCAAAAATGTTTTAAACGAAATGAATATCTTTGACCCTAGCCTCAGCAAAATGGCGAAGCAATCCTTAAAACAAAATGAAACACTTAAAATATCTTTTACTATTATTAGTCGCAACAACCTTTAGCGGATGCGGCGTTTATAACTTTACAGGAGCAAGTCCAATAGATGCAAAAACATTTCAGGTAAGCTTTTTCCACAACAATGCTGATTTAATTGAACCCGGAATTGACAGGGATTTTACATTAGCATTGCAGGATTTAATTATGAATCAGACCAATTTAAACTTGGTAAGCAATGGCGGAGAACTAGCCTATGAAGGTGAAATAGTTGATTATAGAATCACACCAATGACAGCAACAGCTGTAACATCAACAGGTGATGTCGGCGCGGCACAAAACCGTTTAACTATTCGTATTAATGTAAGGTTCACCAATAAAAAGAAAGAAACTGACGATTTTGAAAAACCTTTTGAATTTTACTATGACTTCCCTGGAGCAAGT
The DNA here is from genome assembly GCF_028736135.1 of Flavobacterium sp. KACC 22758. Taxonomy (NCBI): domain Bacteria; kingdom Pseudomonadati; phylum Bacteroidota; class Flavobacteriia; order Flavobacteriales; family Flavobacteriaceae; genus Flavobacterium; species Flavobacterium sp. KACC 22758. The sequence continues at coordinate 955,436 of NZ_CP117878.1, read as the reverse complement.
CTGCCAACAGGATCTGTATTAAACGAAGCTATTAAAACTATTTTTGAGAGAATAACTCAGGATATTTTTAATGAGTCACTGGCAAAATGGTAATTTTTTGGTTTAACTGTTAAATTGTTTATTCGTTAAATCGATAAATAAAAACAAACGATTAAACAGTTAAACAAATAAACAATTAAACGATTAAACAAAATAAACGATTAAACAATAAATAATGAACGTTACTGATTATACCTACTTAATGAACAAACCCGATGCTATTACAGAAAAGCAGGCAGAAGCATTAGGAAGTGTTTTGAATGAATTTCCATATTTTCAAAGTGCCAGAGCACTTCGACTAAAAGGACTTTACAATCAAAACAGTTTTAAGTATAATTATGCTTTAAAAGTAACTGCAGCTCATACAGCTGATCGTTCGGTTTTATTTGATTTTATAACATCAGAAACTTTCACTTCTATCCAAAACGATTTTTATGATCAAAAATTAAAAGACCTTTTAGAAATTAAAGTTTTTGACAGCGAAGTGGTTACATTTGAAGAAGTTAAAAAAGCTCCGGAAGTTCGTATCGATCCTATTGAACAATCAATTTTAAAATCGATAAAAGAAGCTACAACTGTAGTTTTTGAAGAACCGTCTAAAATTCAGCAAAAAACAGAAGAAACGGAATCTAATACTTTCGCAAAAACAGAAGAACCTGTTATTGAAGAACAACCTACACTGATTATTCCAAGTGAAGAAGAAATATTAAGTACTTTTAAAGAAGTAAACGAAGTTGAAGAAAACCAAGAAGAAGTACTTTCTGAACAGCCAATCGCAATTCTTAATGAAGAAGAAATATTCAACTCATTTAAAGAAGTAACTAAAGACGAAGAAGAAACAACTCAATCTGCAGACAATTCAATTGAAATTTTTGAAGAAGAAGAAACAAACACTTCTGTAGAAAATGAAGAAATAAAAGACAAACCAGTTGAAGGAGTCGTTATTGAATCTGTTATCACTCCAAGTGAAGAAGAAATACTAAATACTTTTAAAGAAGTTACAGAAACTGAAGAGACAGCTTTTGAACCAGCTCCAGAAGAAGAAACAATTGCTGCACCAAGTGAAGAAGAAATATTAGATACATTTAAAAAAGTCGAAGAAGTTGAAGAAAAAACAGCTGATCCAATTATTCAAAAACCAGTTGTGAAAGCTACTTTCTTTGATGAATTTGTAGACGATGAAATCGCAGAAGTACAGATTGACCCAATCGAAAACCCTGTTCTTGTTTCTATAAAAGAAGCTGCAAATGTTACTTTTGAAGAACCAGCAGTTACAGAAGAAGCAAAAACTACTGAAGAACCAGAAGCTGTTGAAGAAATTACTGAAAAAACGGAACTTTTAGAATTTGGAACACCTGAGATTGAAACACCTGAGATTGAAACCTCTGAAATTGAAATTCCAGAAACGGTAAAAGAAGCTCAGGAAAATCTTGAAATAGGAAAACCAATAGATTTTTCTGTCAGCGAAAAACATTCTTTCCAGGAATGGCTTCAACTGGCAAGAGCAGAACCTATTGACCGTAGCGAAAGTGAAAACGGTGAAAAAAAAACCACAGAAACAACTGAAATAGTTACTGTTGAGGAAGAAAAAAAGAAAAAAGCTGAAATTATTGACAGATTTATTGAGACAAATCCAAAAATCTCTCCAATAAAACCAACAATGGCGACTCCTCCTATTCAACTTAATAGTAATGAAGAGGACAATTCATACCTAATGACAGAGACTTTAGCCCGTGTATATTTGGAACAAAAAAAATATACAAAGGCCATACAAGCATATGAAATATTAATTTTGAAATATCCAGAAAAAATTAGTTTCTTTGCAGACCGCATTTCGGATATAAAGATTTTACAACAAAATAACAATAACAATTAATACAATGAGCACATTTTCAATTTTCTTAGTTTTAATCACAATAGTTTGCTTTCTATTGATCGTAGTAATTATGGTACAGAACCCTAAAGGAGGAGGATTATCTTCTACTATCAGTGGAACTCAAATGTTAGGCGGTGTACAAAAAACAACAGACTTTTTAGATAAAAGTACTTGGACATTAGCTACTATTCTGATTGCTTTAATCTTGCTTTCAAGCTTAAGCTTTACTGGAGCTTTAGGTGATACAGGATCTAAAATTATTGAAAAAGGTGAAGCTCCTGCAGCAACTGCACCAGCAGCGCCAGCACAGCAAACTCCTGCTCCGGCAGCACCAGCAAAATAATATTTTTAATATATATTAAAAATGCCAGCCTGTCAAAGCTGGCATTTTTTTTAAGAAAAAATGTCAGTTTATAGAGCATGGCATAATTTCTGAAAGTTTAAAGAACATTAAAAAACGTATAACTATAATAATATAAAATCATGGCCTTAAACATTAAACCGCTTTCAGACAGAGTACTTATTGAGCCTGTTGCTGCTGAAACTAAAACTGCCTCAGGGATTTTTATTCCAGATACTGCCAAAGAAAAACCACAAAAAGGAACTGTTGTTGCAGTAGGAAACGGATCTAAAGACCACACTATGACCGTAAAAGTTGGTGATACTGTACTTTATGGTAAATACGCAGGAACAGAATTAAAACTGGAAGGAACTGATTATCTGATCATGCGTGAGGATGATATCTTAGCGATAATCTAAAAACAATAAGTATTAAGTTGTGAGTATCATGAATTAAGACTAAAACAACTTGAAACAAATCAAACTTTAAACAAAAATTAAAAAAATGGCAAAAGATATAAAATTTGATATTGAAGCACGTGACGGATTAAAACGTGGTGTTGATGCATTAGCAAATGCTGTAAAAGTAACTCTTGGACCAAAAGGTCGTAACGTAATCATCGGGAAATCATTTGGTGGACCAACTGTTACTAAAGATGGTGTTTCTGTTGCAAAAGAAATCGAATTAAAAGACCCATTAGAAAACATGGGCGCACAAATGGTAAAAGAAGTTGCTTCTAAAACCAATGATTTAGCAGGTGACGGAACTACAACTGCTACAGTTTTAGCTCAGGCTATCGTAAAAGAAGGTCTTAAAAACGTTGCAGCAGGTGCAAACCCAATGGACTTAAAACGTGGTATCGACAAAGCTGTTGAAACTATCGTGGCTGACTTAGCAAAACAAGCTAAAGTTGTTGGAAGTGATTCTGATAAAATTCAGCAAATTGCTTCTATCTCTGCTAACAATGACGAAGTTATTGGTGAATTAATCGCTACAGCTTTCGCTAAAGTTGGAAAAGAAGGTGTTATCACTGTTGAAGAAGCAAAAGGAACTGATACTTTTGTTGATGTTGTTGAAGGTATGCAGTTTGACAGAGGATACCTTTCTCCTTACTTTGTTACAAACCCTGAGAAAATGGAAGTAGAATTAGACTCTCCATACATCTTATTATACGATAAAAAAGTATCTTCTTTAAAAGAATTACTTCCGGTTTTAGAGCCAGTTGCTCAATCAGGAAAACCATTATTGATTATTGCTGAAGATGTAGACGGAGAAGCGCTTTCTACATTAGTAGTAAACAAATTAAGAGGTGCTCTTAAAATTGCTGCTGTAAAAGCTCCAGGTTTTGGAGACAGAAGAAAAGCAATGTTAGAAGATATCGCAATCTTAACAGGTGGAACTGTAATTTCTGAAGAAAGAGGTTATACGCTAGAAAATACAACTATCGAAATGTTAGGAAACGCAAAAAGAGTTTCTATCGATAAAGATAATACAACTATCGTAAGCGGTGCTGGTGAAGCGGATATCATCAAAAACAGAGTAAACCAAATTAAAGGTCAGATGGAAACTACTACATCTGATTACGATAAAGAAAAATTACAAGAGCGTCTGGCTAAATTAGCCGGAGGTGTTGCAGTTCTTTATGTTGGCGCAGCTTCTGAAGTTGAAATGAAAGAGAAAAAAGACAGAGTTGACGACGCTTTACATGCAACTCGTGCTGCTGTAGAAGAAGGAATCGTTGCTGGTGGAGGTGTTGCTTTATTAAGAGCTAAACTTGCTTTAGCTGACTTAAAAGCAGATAACGCTGACGAAGCAACTGGAATCCAAATCGTTTCTCGCGCGATTGAAGCTCCATTAAGAACTATCGTTGAAAACGCTGGTCTTGAAGGATCTGTTGTTGTGGCTAAAGTTGCTGAAGGTTCTGGCGATTTTGGATATAATGCAAAAACCGACGAATATGTAGATATGCTTAAAGCTGGAATTATCGATCCTAAGAAAGTAACTCGTGTAGCTCTTGAAAACGCTGCATCTGTTTCTGGAATGATCTTAACTACAGAATGTGCATTAATCGATATTAAAGAAGAAAATGCCGGAGGCGGAATGCCAATGGGAGGCGGAATGCCAGGAATGATGTAATTCATTCCCTTCTTAAAACTTAAAAGCGTCAGATTTTTATCTGGCGCTTTTTTTTGTTTGCCACGAATTTCCACGAATTATTTTTCTTTTCAGCCACAGATTACACAGATTAAAAGGATTTTTATTTTATGCAGATCATAGATTATAAAAATAAAATTAATCTGCTTGAATCTGTAGAATCTGCGTGAAAAATTTTTAGTGTATCCAATAAAGAAATCTTTTTAATCTGTGAAATCTGTGGCAACTTTTTACAAGCAAAATCATTCGTGGAAATTAGTGCAATTCGTGGCAGCCTTTTTTTATTTAACATTCTCTTTTTATTTAAAAAATCTGTTATATCTACCTTTGCAGGTATAATAAATTCAAAAAATGAAAAAGCATTTTACCTCGCTCCTGTCTTTAATTTTTCTTTTACTTTCATTCTTTTTACAAGCCCAAAATACCAAAGACAATTATGTTGTTTTAGTTTCTATGGATGGTTTTAGATGGGATTATGCCAAGCAGTTTAATCTTCAAAATCTGCCGCAGATTGCTAAAAAAGGTGTTCATGCAAAATCGATGAAACCTTCTTATCCTACCAAAACTTTTCCAAATCATTACGCTATTGTAACAGGACTTTATCCAGATCATCACGGAATTATTAATAATGTTTTTTACGATGCTGATTTAAACGAATCGTTTTCATTGTCAAGTAAAGCAAAAAGTGATTCTCGTTTTTATGGCGGAAACCCTATTTGGAATGTCGCTGAACAACAAGGCGTAAAAGCTGCTTCTTTCTTTTGGCCGGGATCTGATATTGATAAAAGAAATCCAAGTTATTACAAAGATTATGATAATAAAATCCCGTACGGAGCGAGGATAGACACAGTTCTAAAATGGCTGCAGCTTCCGGAAAAACAAAGACCTCATCTGGTTACTTTATATTTTGATGAACCAGATCATTCAGGACATAATTTTGGTCCGCTTTCGCCTGAAACTAAAAAAGCAGCAACAAAAATGGATTCTATTATGGGAGAATTATCCCGTAAATTAGATCAACTGCCTATTGGAAAACAAATCAATTTAATTATCGTTTCAGATCACGGAATGGCCGATATAAGCAATGATAAAAAAGTAGCGGTTCTGGATTATTTAAAACCAGAATGGCTGGGTTACAAAGATGTAATTAACCCAATAATGAGTCTGCAGGCCAAAGCCGGTTATCAGGATTCTATTGCAAATGCTTTGAAAAAAGTACCGCATATTAAATTCTGGAAATCTAGTGAAGTTCCTGAAAGACTGCATTACGGAACTAATCCGCGTGTACATGACTTTGTTATTGAAGCTGAAAAAGGATGGAGTTTAGTAAGCAAAGAAAGCACTCATATAAAAGGCGGAACTCACGGTTACGACAATGAAAACAAAGATATGCACGCTGTTTTTTATGCAAAAGGACCTGCTTTTAAAGTAAATAAAGAAGTTAAAACCTTTCAAAACGTTTCTGTTTACCCTTTAATAGCACATATTTTAGGTTTGCAGATTGATCAAGTTGATGGGAAATTAAGCGATTTAAAATCAATGCTGGCTAATTAGAAAATGAATTGAGTGTCATCCTGAGCGAAGTCAAAGGACGTTCCAATTGGTATGCGGGCTTCGACTTCGCTCAGCCTGACAAACTTATAAACACAACAAACCCGACAGGTTATAAATACCTGTCGGGTTTACTATTTGGATAAATTAACACCAATCGTTATAAATATCATTATCTAATCAAAAGCCAGTAGAAACAGAAACTGCTTTCCATGCTTCCAATTCGCTTTGTACACTTGCTATTTTTTGGTTTGCCATATTATAGGCATCTTCCCCTAAAAACAAATGCAGAGGCGGATTTTGATCCTCGCTTGCTTTAATCAAAGCTTCAGCTAATTTTACAGGATCTCCCGGCTGATTTTGGTTGATATCTTCCTTGTGTGCACTTTCAGACTGTCTTACTTCTTTATAATCTGCAATTGGGTTTTGAGGCAGTAATAAAGAACTGTCTTTTAAGAAATCAGTTCTAAAATAGCCCGGATACACGATTGTAGCATGAACTCCAAACGATTTTACTTCTGCTGCTAAAGATTCTGTTAAACCCGCAACTGCAAATTTTGTAGAACAGTAAATTCCCCAGCCTGGAAATTCCCCATAATAACCTCCTACAGAAGAAATATTAAAGATATGTCCAGATTTGTTTGCACGAAGAATTGGCATTGTATTTCTAATTACATTCAATAATCCGAAAACATTTACTTCGTAGTTTTTTCTTGATTCTGCGTCTGTTAATTCTTCCAATGCTCCCAATAAACCATAACCGGCATTATTTACCAAAACATCAATTGTTTTAAAATGATTGATAGTTTTGTCGATTGCACTTTTTACACTTTTCTCGTCAACTAAATCCATTTCAAGAGGAAGAAAATTTTCAGATGAATTTCCTAATACTTTTACTAAAGCCTCTTCACTTCTTGATGTTGCAGCAACTTTAAAACCTTCTGCTAATAATTTTTTAGCTAATTCTAATCCAAGTCCTTTTGAAGCACCTGTGATAAACCAAACTTTTTTATTGTCCATGATTTTAATTTTTTACGTTATTAATTACAGGACAAAGGTATTGGTGAAGTACTTCTTAAATATTGAAACAATCAAACAAGAAGTTACAAAAATCAAACAATTTCTGCTAAACGATAGTTTTTAGGCGAAACCTGAACATTTTTCTTGAAGAAATTGATAAAATGAGACAATTCTTCGAAGCCTAAACACCACGCAATTTCATTAATATTCCAATTGGTTTGTTTTAGCAGAATCATAGCTTCCTGAATAATTCTTTCAGAAATAATCTGTGAAGTTGTTTTTCCCGTTGTTTCTTTTAATGCTTTATTCAAGTGATTGACATGCACATTTAACTGATTGGCATATTCTGAAGGCGAACGAAAATTAATTTGCTGCGTAATGGATTCAATTGGAAACTGACGTTCTAGCAGCTCCAGGAATAAAGAAGAAACTCGAATTGTAGCATTTGATTTACTGTATAATGAAGCAGTTACAGTCTGCGTTTTGAGCGCAAGGTGAATAATTTCAAAAACCAGATTTCGGAGTACATCATATTTAAAAGCATAATCTGAATTGATTTCTTCCAGCATTCTAAGATAAACTGTTTTTAAAGATTCGGCCAGTTCTTTAGAAACCGGAACAACAGGATTACCGCCGGGCTGAAACAAAGGATATTCTTTTAAATTTCCAAACTGGCTAAAAAAAGCATCTGTAAAAATGCAGAAAAATCCAGTTTGATTCTCATCAATATGTTCCCAGCTATACGGAATCTGCGGATTTGCAAAGAACAAAGCCTGATCTTCGATTGCCACGACTTTGTCAGCATAATGCACTTTGTTTCTGCCCACGATCAAACTTATTTTATAAAAGTCTTTTCTAGTATAAGGCAATGGATTACAAGTACTCCCGATATAATCATCCAATTTAAAAACATTAAAATGTCCGATCTCTTTTTTAAGATTTTCGGGCATCCCTTTTATTTTTACAGTGTAAAAATCTTCTAAAGTTTCTGTTAGTTTCATTTTGCAAAGTTACAAAAATCAATCTTTGATTAATTAGATAATTTGCCAATTAGAAAATGAGATAATTATTAATATAATGCATCTCTGTAGAGACGCACCGCAGTGTGTCTATGTCTTGTATCAAACATTGTGGTTACGTTGCGTAAGACGCACTCCGGGGGGTCTCTACAATATACGTTGTCAATATAATTTTCTAATTGACAAATTTTCTAATTATCAAATTAACTAACCACTTTATAGGTAGGATCTTCAATAACATTAACGTTAATTACCGCATCGGCGTTTTTAAGTAACTGTCTGCAGTCTGCACTTAAATGTTGCAATTCTATTGTTTTATTTTCCTGACGGTATTTTTTAGTCAAATTGTTCAATGCTTCAATAGCCGACATATCTGAAACACGACTTTCTTTAAAATCAATTATAACATGTTCCGGATCGTTCTGTACATCAAATTTTTCCAGAAAAGCGGATATCGACCCAAAAAATAGCGGACCGTAAATTTCATAATGTTTTATGCCGTTTTCATCAATAAATTGTCTCGCACGTATTCTTTTGGCACTTTCCCAGGCAAAAACCAAAGCAGAAATAATCACACCAATTAAAACCGCCAAAGCCAGATTGTGCAATACGATTGTAATTAACGCCACCAGAATTCCCACGAAAATATCGTGTTTAGGCATTTTATTTATAATTCTGAAACTCGCCCATTCAAAAGTCGTAATGGCTACCATCATCATAACGCCTACTAAAGCTGCCATTGGCAATTTTCCAATTACGGGCGCTCCAAAAAGTATAATTAATAAAATCGTCAAAGCAGCAATAATTCCCGAAAGTCTTGCTCTGGATCCTGCACCCAGATTTACCAGCGTTTGCGCAATCATTGGGCAGCCGCCCATTCCGTAGAAAAAACCGTTTAAAATATTCGAACTTCCCTGCGCAATACATTCGCGATTGCTGTTACCGCGTGTTCCGGTAATTTCGTCGACTAAATTCAGCGTAAGCAAACCTTCAGTCAAACCAACAGCCGCAACAATTACCGAATACGGAAAAATGATTTTTAAAGTCTCAAAAGAAATGGGAATATTAGGTATATGAAATGGAGGAAATCCGCCTTGAACAGAAGCAATATCTTCGACCGTTTTGGTTTCGATATTAAAAACAATTACCAATGCAAAAACCACCATAATGGCAACCAGAGAAGCCGGAACTGCTTTTGTAATTTTAGGAAAAACAAGAACAATTGCAACTGTAAGCGCAACCAAACCCAGCATAATATACAAAGGAGTTCCCTGAAGCCATGAAACCTGACCGTTTACTACGGTTTTAAACTGTTCCAGCTGCGACATAAAAATTACAACAGCCAATCCGTTTACGAAACCAAACATTACAGGCTGAGGCACTAACCGGATAAATTTTCCAAGTTTAAAAAGTCCTATACAAATTTGCACCACACCGCCAAGTGCGACAGCAGCAAAAACATATTCTATGCCATGCGATTTCATAAGAGCAATCAAAACGATTACCGTTGCTCCTGCTCCGCCCGAAATCATACCGGGTCTTCCGCCAAATATGGCCGTAACTAATCCGGCAATAAATGCGGCATATAAACCAACCAAAGGCGGAAATCCAGCCAAAATAGCAAATGACAACGATTCTGGAATCATTGTCATGGCAACAGTTAAACCTGCTAAAATTTCGTTTTTATAATTTACCTTTTGGGAGAAATCGAAGAGTTGGAAAGCTTTTTTCATATGGCACAAATGTAAAAAATATGCCCGAAAACAACGCAAACCTTTTCAGCATAAAAAAAGCAATAATAAGAAACAGCTGTTTTATTAACAGAATTGTTTTAGAAGCAAAATGAACAGCGAAAGAATGAAACTTGTCATTGGTGTTGGTTTTATTTTAGATGAAATTATCGTACAAAACTATTTATAAAGCTAAATATACGGCTGCGTATTTTTACCTGTTTTGTGTAATAAAATGTTAATCTAATCGAATACAGGTATAGCCCAGACAATTTACATAATCGATAATATCATTACACTGAGGTTCAACACCTTCTACTCGTAATATTTTATCGCAGTCTTCGAGATCAAAATTAATTTTATAATCCGGAAACTGATTTTGAATAACAGCTATAACATAATTCTTTTCTGATTCTTTCTGGACATTTGTTTTAAAAACCTCAACAATCATAACTATTTATATTAATTCTTAAACTCCTGAATTATTTCTTCTGAAAAAGATTATACGATACACCAATTCTAACATATCCCTGTGCATCTTCTTTCTGATCGTATATATAGCGATTCGTGCGTTCGCCTTTTTTGGTAATACGTGCACTTACAACATTATTAACACCGCCTTTTACAAATGCTATTATTTTTGGCGTAAAGCAATATTCGTAGGTAATTCCGGATTTTAACTCGAGCTGATTTAGTTCGTAAACGCCATTTAAATTTGAGGAGTTTAAATTTAAGTAAAAACTTTCAGTATTCAATTCAGTACCAAATGAAATTCTTCCGTTTTCTAACAATTCCCTTCTAAACAACAAACGCTGCGGTAAAATAAAATCCATATCCCATTTTGAATCTTTAAATTTATGATTGACCGAAAAAAGCGGTGTAACCGGCACAATAGACGACGGGTCCAGCAAAGCCAAAGCTCCCAAAGTAATAGTTGTGCTTGGCGTTCGTTTCAGCACTATAACTACCGATGCAAATCCTTTTAAACGCTGAAAACCATCTTCATCTCCGTCAACTGTTGCTGTAGCATTATAAATAACCGGTTTTTTAAAAAGCGATGTCATATAAGTTGCACTCAAAGAACCTCCCCACAAATGCAGTTCCTGACGATCCCGCGAATAAGTCTGCATACTTGTATAATTGTAAATATCGCCAAACTCATACGTTTCATATTTATATCGAAGAGAAGTTGTTAAAACAAACTGCTTTGATTTTGAAGCATAAAAAGGCAGATTAAAAGCTGCTTTAAATCGGTTGTGGCTTTCGATTCGTCCTCTTTCAAAATTATTTCCAAACAAATCAGAATTGTAATTAGACGGCCCTAACTGTTCGTATTGCACATCAAAAGTTCTTGTTGTTGGAAATTTATCTACAATGGCTTTACCAAATGTTTTAATTCCCGGTTCTTTTTCCTGAGCGATTGTATGCAGCGATATAAATACAATTAAAACCGAAGTGATTCTTGATTTCATAAATGGATTATATAAGTTTTGTTAGTGGATTGTAATTGAAATTCGGGATCAAAAGTAACTTAGCAGTTCCTATTATAATAGAATATTTATACCAGTGGCGTATCATTTATACGAATGGCGTTTGTATAAAATATAGCCTGCAAAGCGCTATAAACTATAATATTAAACTAATTTTGCAGTTATGACAATTTCCAAAATTTATCAAAACTTTTTTCTGCGAAATCTACTCGTAAATACCCTGGTTTACTTAGTTATTTTAGCCTGTGTGTATGACGAAATAAAATTAGACGGTCACAGCTGGTCTTATATTTTAAGTAAAATTGCCCTAGGTTATTTTCCCTGTATTGTCTGGATTACCATATTTAATATCTGTATTATCAAACCAGTTTTATTTAGAAAAAAAGCTAAGCTTTTCTTTACTCTGCTTGTGGTGTATTGGACTTGTTTTTACTTTTTTATGAATTGGTTTTTCCCGCTTGTGGGTCTTGGAAATTTTAAAACACTCCAGATATTATCGCTTATTATCAACGGAATGTTTTTTTATTTTATGCATGTCGTTATCACAAAAAAAATAATGGATGCTGATAAGGATATTATGAATTTCAAGTCAGAACTTTCGTTTTTAAAACAGCAGTTAAATCCGCATTTTTTGCTGAATGCCATGAACAATCTTTACGGAGAATCTCTTTCTGAACCGGATAAAGTTCCAGACCGAATCCTGAATCTTTCAGACATGCTGCGCTACCAGATTGAAGCCACAAAAAAAGATTATGTTTTAGTTGAAGAAGAAATTGCCTTCGTAAAAAAATATATTGAATATTACACCTTTAGAAACGAACGCTTAAACGTAACCCAGAATTTTGAAGGTGCTTTTGATGAAATCGAAATTCCGCCTTTATTCTTTTTACCTTTGGTAGAAAATGCGGTTAAATTTTCTGCCGAAACTGCCGAGCCGTTTATTATTTTAGATTTAAAAGTAAAATGCCAGAATTTGTCTTTTACGATAAAAAACAATTATCTCGATTCGGGTTCGCGTCTTTCGAGCACCGGAATTGGAATTGAAAACCTAAAAAGGCGTTTAGAAGTTTACGGCTTAAAACACGATTTGAGCTGTAAAAAAGAGAAAAATATGTTTGTTGTAAAATTAAGTATATGGCACTTACCTACCGCTGTCTTATAGTCGATGACGAATCGCCGGCGCACAAAGCGCTCATTTCGCACATCTCAAAATTTGACGAACTGGAACATTCCGGAAGCGCTTTTAGCGGTATGGAAGCTCTAAAACTGCTTAACGCCAACCAATACGACATTATTTTTCTGGATATTAATATGCCTGTAATTTCGGGTGTAGAATTAATGGAACTGCAGCCCAACCGACCGCTTACAATTGTAACCACTGCTTATTCTGATTTTGCGCTTTCGGCTTACCAAAACGATGCGATCGATTATTTACTAAAACCCATTTCGCCTGAAAAATTTGCCAAAGCTATAGAAAAAGCCAAAACCTATTTCTCTGGCAACAGCTTAAAAAAAGAAAGTAATACAAACTCAAAAACTTTTTCTTACCGCTTAAACGGACAAACAATTGATATGCCTCTTTGTGACATTATTTATATCGAAAGTCTGGGCAATTACATGAAACTTTACAGCACAAAACACAATTTACCCCACATTATTTACGGTTCGCTTTCGAGCATTGCCTCAGAAATTGACAGCACAAGCTTTGTACAGGTACATCGTTCTTATATCGTAAATGCAAACAAAATCTCGGCAGTTACTTTTAAAAATCTTACCATGTCAAATGGAGAAATTATTCCTGTGGGAAGGAAGTACCAGATTTTATTGGATAATCTTTCGATTAGATAATTTGTCAATTTAGATAATTAGATAATTAGATAATTTTTGAAAAGCTCAACTTTTTTAGGTTGGGCTTTTTTGTTTTTATTGGTTTTGTAAAATGCGTAGAAGTACTTGTTGATAAGATTTTTTTTATTGATATAATTGTCTGGTAATAAATTTATTGAATTATGGTTTTCCGTAATTCAAAAGAATTGATTTTTATAAAATTTGCTATAAATTCAACAATGAATATTTACTTAATAAACTAAAAATATGAATTTCACACATTATGATTTAGGAAGAAAAGAACGTGGACAAATTATTGAAATTACACTATCTGGGAGCGCGGCCAATGTTAGACTTATGGATAGTTCCAATTTTCAAAATTATAGAAATGGAAGAAATCATAGATATACTGGTGGATTAGCCAGAAAATCTCCTGTTCGACTTAGTATTCCCAGCACAGGAAACTGGCATATTACAATTGACATGCAAGGATTAATAGGGACGGTTCGATCAAGTGTAAGAACTTTACCTAGCCCTTTACCGAATATTAAAGAACCCGCACTTTCTTCTGTACCGTCTTTAGTGCATAAAGATGACTTTTTCCCAAATGACACTGAGAACATTGAAAAAGAGTACGATGTATTCATATCACATGCATCAGAAGATAAGGATGAAGTTGTTAGACCTTTAGCACATGCCTTAAAATTAGAAGGTTTAAAAGTATGGTATGACGAGTTTGAATTAAAAATTGGCGATAGTTTACGTAGGAAAATTGATAAAGGACTAGCAACAAGCAAGTTCGGAATCGTAGTCCTTTCTAAAAATTTTATACAAAAAGGTTGGACAAATTATGAACTTGATGGCATCATAACTAAATCAATAAGTGGAGAACAAATTGTTTTACCAATTTGGCATGAAATAACAAAAAAAGAAGTAATAGATTTCAGTCCATCACTAGCTGATAAATTAGCACGAAATACATCATCTTATACTGTTGAGGAGATTGCACTTGAAATAGCCGAAGTTATTCGAGAATCATAATCCTTCAACCTATCTTATTTATTAGTTATAAAAAATTAATCTCTATAATACCAACTAAAATGAAATCAATAAATATATTATTTTTAATATTCATTTTTAATTTTGCCAATGGACAAGAACTGAAATCACATTCTTTTATAAAAAAAGAATCTAATATTGTAGACAAAACGCAAGAAACGAAAATAACGATAACTGACTCCGAAATTATATTAAAAAATTACTCAAATAATAATACAAAAGATCTAATCAGAAGAATTGAAAGATCAGAAACAAAAGCATACAATGGTATAAATTCTATTTGGTACTATTGTATTGCTGTAGAAAAAGATATTTTCAGAAGTGAATATAGAAAAAGTATATTTATCTATGACAAATTAGGTAAAACTCTAATTTTTGCAGATTTTCCTTCTGAAGTAGATGTAACATGGACAAAGTTTTTACTGTAATTCTTTTAACGCTTCCTCCTAAAGCAATTAATCTCCCCGCTAGCGCGAGCGTCTCGCTCGTGAACACCAGCAATAGAAAAATCTAATCTTTCAAACTAAAACACAAAAAAAGCTCCGCATTAACGGAGCTTTTAATTTTTAGAATAACAAAACCTAAATTGCTTTAACCATTAGTACATTATCGCAGGCTTTTTGAATTTGTTTGTCTGTAAACTGAGATAAAACTTTAACCAAATCTCTGCTGGTTTTAAGACAGGTTAGCATTTTTTGCCTTAAAATGAGATCGTTCCCAAATTCGGTATTGAGCAATACTTCGAAAACTTCTTGCAAATACATGGGGTGTTTTTGAAATTCGCCGTCGTAACTTAAGTTTGAGACGAAAATGGCTACTGACCGCATTACGTCGCGGTGTGTTTTTTGATTTTCTTTTGTCATGTCGAAAATTTTTAAACGCACGAATCCCCCGCTTTAGATGTGACAAAATACCCGTGTTAAGGATAGATTTACTAGCCTTTCGGTTTAAACTACTCATCATGGCGAGGGATCCGATTATGTTAACTTCTATGAAGTTTTAATAATATATCCAAAGTATTTTGTCGATGACAAACGTACAAAATTAAAGCTATACAAAGAATAAAAAAATAAGATATTTTCTTACAAAATATATTGCTTTAGTATTTCCTTTTAAAGTACGTAATCGCCCCTGTCGACCACAAAGCCAGAAAGATTAAAACAGGCTGAAAAAACAATCTTATTAAACGCGCCTGATCTGTATCGAGTCCAAAGGCAGGTGTTTTGTTTAAATATTGGGCGATATTTCCAGGAAAAACTAAAATGTAAAACACAGCCAGCGCTATGCCTACAAATACTTTATATCGTGTTAAAAATAACATACTAAGTCCCAAAGCTATTTCTACAACTCCGGAAAGAATTACAACAAGGTCTTTATCCAGCGGCACCCAATTTGGAACCTGCGCCTGAAAATCGGCTCTTTGAAAAGTAAAATGTCCTATTGCTGCTGTTATCATAAAAAGCCCCAATAGGATTCTAAAGAAATTCTGCGTTTTAGTTGTCTGTATATTTTCCATTTTCACATAATTGGTTTACGAGTTAAAATCATAAAAATCTTCTTTCAAATTTATAACATTCAGCAGTAAAATGCTTTGCATATTCTTTACAGAATAGTTATTGAATATCCATGTTTAAATTTAATGGTTTGAAGAAATAAAAACACAGCCACACCAGAAAAGTATATAGTTCAAGAAAGTACAGATTTTTGTTAAAAATCTTTCTTCCTAAAAAATAAGACCTATAAAATAATTTTCTTACATAAACTAAGTATCTTCGCACTCACAAACCACTAACCAAAATTTTCAACAAAATGTTCTTTTTTAATTTATTTAAAAAATCAGATTTAGAATGCCCCAGATGCCTCGGAAAAGGTTTTGTAGACTGGGAGGATATTCGACGTTTAAATAAACAATTAAAATGGGTTCCCGCGCCTTGTGCCTATTGTAATGCTTCGGGAAAAACTACTCCCGAAATACTTTCAAAAGTTCCTGTAGATACTACTTACCTCACGATTGATTTACCCGAATCTGAAATAGAAAAAATTAAAAATGCTGATCCTGAAACTCTCGAAAAAGGACGTCAAAAAGAACTTTTTGTAGACAACCTTATACTATATGCCCTGCACCATTATCAAACCAAAAACATGGATGCCGAAAGTATTGCTGATTTGTATCTAAAAACCGAAGAAGAAGCAGCTTTATTTTCATTAGAAAGAGAAAACCTGATACAATACATCGAAAGAGTAATTGAATTAAAAAAATCTGAATTTAATTAATCTTTTGCATCTTTTATACCTTAATATGCAAAAAACAGGTATAAATACGCTGTGTCTAAACATTATTTAGGCGTATCATTGCATGCAATAATTTTTTTAATTTTAGAATATAGTTTTTCGCAAGAAAGCTTGTTAAATTTTGTCACTTTTTTTTTGGAACAAGAAAGTGGGATTTCAAATCGCTGGTAACGATTAGAAATCCCACTTTTCTTTTTGAATCCTGTGTCTAAATTTAAAACAAAGAATTAACCCTAACTGATGCCTTTACCAATGCAATAGCTTTTATGCTGCTAATTGGATATTCCAGCGTTTGATAATGCGAATTATAAGCCGTAAACTGTGCGTATCCTTCGCGTTCAGATTGTTTTAAATATCTAATTAAGAAAAATTCATTATTATCGCTGCTTACGTATATTAAGTACATTTCGCCCCAGATAATATTGTTTTCCAGATTATCTATTTTTTTATAGACCACAATATCGCCGCTTTTTAACAGCGGATACATACTATCGTCTAATAAATACAAAGCCCCGTCGTATTGAGAAATTCTGGGAACATTTAAAAAACTTATAGGTCTTTGAGAATTCGTTTCTCCAAGCAAATCAGCAATTTCTGCCGTAGTTTCGACATCATAAACCGGAATATTACGGCTTTGCGTTTTTTCTGTTTTTCTATAAAATGCCCGTCCTTCATTTACAGTATCATATAAAAGCATATCGCCATTGCCTTTTAAAAGCCATTCTGAGTTAATATCAGGGTATTGATGTAAGATATTTTCTAATTTATCTACACCAATCGTTTTGTCATTTTTTAACTGACTGGCAAATGAGCCATTAGACATTCCCACCACTCTTTCAAACGCTCTAATTCTAATACCTTTGTAATCCAAATACTGTTTAATCCTTTTAAGTGTATTTTCCGCCATAGTTTATTTTTATTTTATAAAATATCTTACAATTATTTGTAACTAAGAAATATCTTACATATATTTGTCTTACTTTTAATACAAAAAATGCAATGGACAAAAATATAAAATCTCAGCCAAGTTACAACCAAGAAGTGTTAAAGATTATTAAAGAAAAACACGGTTATTCTTACGATTATATTCGAAAATCCATTAGAGGCGACCGTACAGGCATTATATGCGACATTATTAAGGCAGAATATAAAAGGCTGGACAATGAATATAAAATAGTACGAGAGAGTCAGGCCAAAAGATTAAGAGAGGAACAAAATAAACTTTAAAATACAATTTTCCAGGGAACCGTAATAATCCAAAAACAATGGTCTGCTCTTTTCGCCAGGAGTATTCATAAAATGTGTTTAGAAACCCGCTATCTTTCGAAATACGTTATATGAGAGGCCTTAAATCTTAATTACAATAGATTACAAAATTGGGCAGGCAGCTAATCCGGGCTTGCCTAATGTATGTCCCTAGGAAAGCAAAGCCGTAAAATCATCTTACGGCTTTTGTTTTTATACAGCATTAAAGCTTCAAAAAACTTGAAACAAAAGCATATCTTTGCGGCATCCGCGCCTAAAACAAATTAATGCCCTCATTGATATGACACGAGAACATTATATTCCCTTTAATAAGGAATTTTTACTCGAACAACAAATTGCAGCTTTCGCCGAAGACAAACAAAAGGCTGATGATTTTAAAAAATTATTCGAAATTATCGAACATTATTATCATTACGAATCTTTTAATCTAAACCGAAACTTAAAGCAAAACTATGCTTTATATGATCCTGATTTAAGCGAAAGAGAACGTGAAGGCTTTATTGGCAAAAGCGATTTTTCTATCTTCAAGAACACACTGCTTACTGTTTTAGAACGCGGCAATTATTACCGAATCGGCGAAGAAACTTTAAAAGAAGCCTTTGAGGAATCTGATTTGATTGGTTTAAATCTCACAATCGATTTTAATGCTTTTAAAGATTACGAATTGTATGCCCGCGGTCATCATAAAGCAAAAGAAAAGGTCAAGAAATATTTTTTCTGGAAAAAAGAAGTCGAAATCGAATATTACGATCGGGTACTTATTTACCTCAATTACAGCGATGCCGATTATCTGGCAGCAAAAAAAGTTAAATTAGGCAAAATGCCAATCGATCCGGGTTCTATCGCATTAAAAATTTTTAAGCGTGTTCCTAAAAACGACCTTGAAACCATTTTTCCAAATGCAGTTCCAAAAATGTCTTTTAAAGACAAAATGCTGCTTTGGGTTCCGGGTGTTTTTGGTGGTATTTCATTATTAAGCGCCAAAGTAATTCCGGCTCTTCTAAATATGTATGAAGCTTACCAAACGGGCGAAACGATCGATTTATTAAACAGTAAAACATCCTTAAATCAAGGATTAATTGCTTTGGGAATTCTGGCAGCGTATTGTTTCCGCCAGTACAATAATTTCATAAACAAGAAAATTCGATATTCTAAAACACTTTCAGACAGTTTGTATTTTAAGAATTTAGGAAACAACAGCGGTGCTTTTTATTCGCTTTTAAATTCATCTGAAGAAGAGGCATTAAAAGAAACCATTTTAGCCTATACCTTTTTACACGAAAGCCCGGTTTCGCTGACTGCCGAAGAACTGGATTCTCAAATTGAATCCTGGTTTGCTTTAAACTTAAAAACCGAACTGGATTTTGATGTAAACGACGCATTAATAAAACTAAAAAGTATTGGTCTTGGAATTGAAAATGACGGAAAATGGCAGGTTGTATCGCTAAAAGAAGCATTGATAAAAATTGATGAATTATGGGATAACGTTTTTGAATACAACCAGAAATAAATCCTTTTTTATTCATTTTTAAGCACCAATAATAATACATTTTTTGGAAGGAAACTTCATAAGCAATCCGTAATTTTGTAAGAACAATTGCCGTTTTTAAATTATTTAAAACTGCAGCGGCTTACTAATTAACGAGCCCGATAACTTTAAAGACCCCAAAAAATGAAACTTACCAATTTTTTAAGCGACCAGGGCTATGATATAATTCAGGGTCCCATTAGAAACCACAAACCCTTACAATTATGGCTCAAAAAGCCTTTTGATGAAGCACAGCTTTATTATGCCCATATTGAACATGCTTTTAAAAGCAGTATCGTATTAAATGAAATTGAAAATCCGGCATTAAATATTAATTCCACTCACAAAGATGATTACGGATTCAATATTGGTATAACACTTCTTCAGCAGATCATGGAGACTTTAGGCCTAGGAAATTTTGAATTATCATCAAAAATTAAATCCGGGAAAAAAGTAACCATAAGTTATGACAATTCCGTCACCAGAGAATATGCAATTGGAAACCTCGAAGATTATATGTACGGAGCTGATTTTCTGCATCCAAATCCTTCTCTTCTAAAAAATGCCAATAGAAATTATATTCTTGTAATAAGCGGTATTGTTTTCGCAAAAAATGTAATTGTCGATATCGAAACTGATTTTGCTTTAGATACCAATTTAACTGCCAGCTTAAACGAAATTGCCAGCGGTAAAGCCGATTTTTCGATTAACGCGCAAAAAAAGCTCAAAATGGTTTCAAATACTGATACTCTTTTTCCAATAGCGGTTAAAGCCAGCCGAATAGACTTCGATAAAAGCCGATTTAAAAAGCTAAAATTAGTAACTGATACCAGTGATATATTTTAATTTTAAAAAAGCATTTTAATTAAATAAGTACAGAAAATGAAAGCTTCTGTACTTATTTAAAATATTATAACTCACAAAAAAATATCTTTTGAAACTATCCAATTCTTCTCCAAACGAAACAAATTCAGGTTACACATGTTCTTGCTGCGGCGAAATTTTCGATGAAATGCCTTTATGTTTCGGCAATGAATTTCCGGCTTATTATTATGCAGTTCCGCCCGAAGAAAGAGAACAGCGAATTGAATACGGCGGCAGCTGGTGTTATGTAGATGAAGAACATTTTTTTCACCGCGGAAGATTAACCATCCCGATAATTGATTATCATGAGGATTTGGTTTTTAATGTATGGACCACAATAAGCGAAGATAACTTTTGCCTGAGAATGGATTTGTGGGAAGACCCAAACCGCATAAACCAAGAACCGTATTTTGGCTGGATGCAGACTGATGTTCCTACATACGGCAAAACTATTTCTCTTAAAACAATTGCCATTGAACAAGAACTGGGATTGATTCCTGAAATAAAAATGATTGAAGAAAACCATCCCTTAACTCTCGATCAGGAAAATGGAATTACTTTTGAAAAAGCAACTGCTATTGTAAATGAAATAATGAAAATAGAGCACGGTAAAAGCTAAGATAAATTTTACTAGATTTACGGTAACTAACCTTATAAAACCAAAACAATGAGAACATTAGACCAATGGTTTGCCGAGTATGCCGTAAGTCATCAAAATCCAAAAAACAAAGCGATACACTACATTTGCGTGCCGGCAATTTACTTTTCTATAGTAGGTTTACTAATGAGTATTCCGAGTGGTATTATTGCCAATACTTTAAAACTAAATGCGCCTGTTATCGAAAACTGGGCTTTTGTAGTTTTGCTTTTTGTGCTTATTTTCTACATTCGATTATCTATTGCGATGGCAGTAAAAATTGCTCTGTTTTCAGGAATTTGTCTTGTTGTTAATTATTATATCGGGCAGATTTTCCCTTTATGGGCATTCTCGATTGGCGTTTTTGTAATTGCCTGGATTGGGCAGTTTTACGGTCATAATATCGAAGGCAAAAAACCGTCTTTTTTAAAAGATCTTCAGTTTTTATTGATTGGTCCGGCTTGGGTTGTCGAAAATTTATTTTCCAGAAAATAATGAAAGCTCAAAAAACCAGCAGAACAGCTCAATACATGGCTTTTTTTAGAGCGCTGGAAACTAAACGAAATCAAAAGGACAGAATATTTTCTGACCCTTATGCCATACATTTTGTAGATTCTAAATTAAGGCTCGCTGTTCGTTTGTCTCAATATTCTGTTTTCTCAAAATACATCAACCATACAATTAATAAAAAAATTCCGGGCGCTTTATCTTCTGGAACTGCCAGAACAAAATATATTGACGAACTGCTTAAAACAGCAGTTTCAAATGGCGTACAGCAAGTTATAATTTTAGGAGCAGGATTTGATACCAGAGCGGTGCGTCTTGACTTTTTAAAATCTATTCCCGTAATTGAAATTGACCACCCCAATACGTCAAATTTTAAAGCCGGAATTTATAAAAAACGTATAGGCAGGATTCCAGAAAATGTTACTTTTCTTCAAATCGATTTTAACAAGCAAAACCTGGACCAGCTGGCAGAAGAAAATAACTTAGATTTTTCTAAACCTACTGCCGTTATATGGGAAGGCGTAACCAATTATTTAACCGAAGAAGCCGTAAAAAGCACCTTTTCTTTCATTTCTAAGTTTACCCAAAACAGTTACGTCATATTTACTTATGTGCATAAAGAAATACTCAAAAATCCTGAATTATTTTTAGGCGGAGAAAAACTTTTAAAAGATCTGGAAAAACTAGAGGAACACTGGACTTTTGGTTTTATGCCAAATGAGCTGCCAGAGTATTTAAATCAGTTTAATATTCAGCTTCTGGAAGATTTAGGAGCCGATGAATACCGTCAAAAATTTCTTCCTGATCGTGCTGAAAAAGGATATGAGTTTTACAGAACTGCTTTTGCAGTAAAAAAGGTTTAAGTCAATTTAGTAATACAGCGGCAATACTTCCCTGACTTTAGAAATGATTAACTAAAATTTTAAACCTCTTCTTTAAAATTAATCATGGTTTTTACATTTTCAAACAGCTCCGGGAATTCTTTCTTAAAGATTTCCGGAGTTTCAAAAAAATGTTCCAGAATTACGGCAAGAAATTCAAACTTGTTTGTATACGCATAATCTCTAAAATATTGTTTTTCCTTAAGCTTATTTGTTAAGTCTTCCTTATCAAAATATTTTTCTATTTCGGTAAATTCATCATAGAATATTATTGCATTAGGATCTGCTCTTTTTCTGGAATGAAAGTGCAGAACATGTGTAAATTCATGCAGCCCGAGATTAATATTATCTTTTGTCTGATGTCCGCTCAGGAAATCTTCCCATGAAAAAACAATGGTTTTCATTCTCGGGTTATATTCTCCTTTATGATATGCATCATTAATGGTTGAGTAATATACAGAAGGATAAATGACAATATTCTCAAATAAATGAATGAGATAAGTTCGCATTCCAAAAGTCAGCATTACATAAGTTCCGGCAATGATGAGTTTCATTTCCTGTGTAACTTCAATATCTTTTCCGTCAAAATTATAATTATCAATGAAACACTTCACCCGATGTTCAAAATAGCCTTTCTTTTTATCTGAAAGACTGAGGTAAAATGGAAATTCACGGCGTAAAATTGTTTTATCGGCACCATTCATTTTATTCAAAATGGGATGCCAAAATATAAACAACGGTTTATTAAAAAGCAGTAAATAAGTTGGTTCAATAATTCTGAACACGATTATTAAACCAAATAAAATTCCACCTAAAAAGAGAAAAAGCATAGTTTTAATTCAATTAAAAAAACAGAAAGCTTTATTGATCTCTGTTTTGCTAAAATATAAAATTGAAATTAAATATTTCTTTATATTCGCTTGATAATCTTAAAACCAGCTTCTTAAATCATATTTACCTTATTATGAAGAATATCAGCCAGATTGAATTACCAAAATACAATACGCCTAATTATGAATTAATCGAAAACGGAATCTATTTTGACAAACAAGATGGAGATTTATATGTTTTTGCCGTAACATATGAGTTAGAAGAAAATGAAGATTCTCAATATCCGTTAGAAGATATTCTGGACGAATTCTATCTGCATGTTTCTGATTTTGTTGACGAAGATGCTTTTAATACTTCAAGAATTGTAACACTTGAATTAGGCGGTGATTTAGAAGATGCTCAAAAAGCGGTTCAAAATCTTATTGGAAAACGCGCTTACAATGCAGAAGATATTGATGAAGACGGAAGGAAATATATAAAACTGGTTATTGAATAAAATTTTATTTACCTCTCAATATATAAGTTTATTAAATTTACATAAACACAAAATCAATATATTATGAGAAAAATAATTGTTTTGTCGATGATTTCGCTGGATGGTGTAATGCAGGCTCCGGGCGGACCAAAAGAAGATAAATCAGACGGATTTAAATATGGAGGATGGACTGCACCTTATGGCGACGAAGCTTATAGCAAAGCTGTAAAAAATGAGCTAAAACCAGCAGATTATCTTTTGGGCAGAAAGACTTTTGAAATTTGGGAAGATTACTGGCCGAAAAACGCAGCATTTTGGCCCGGCATTAATGAAGGCAATAAATACGTTCTTTCTAAAACCAGAAAAAAATCAGATTGGAAAAACTCTATCTTTATCAAAAATCTGGCAGAAATAAAAAAACTAAAAGAGACAGAAGGTTTAGATATTCAGGTTTGGGGAAGCAGCGAGCTGATTCATTTACTGCTCAAAAATGATTTAGTAGATGAAATTAGATTAAAAATTCATCCCTTACTGCTTGGCAGAGGGAAAAAGCTTTTTGACGATAATGCACATCCGTCAGGATTTGAATTAATCGAAAACACTGTTACTTCGACCGGAGTAATTTTAGCCAGTTACAAACGCGCCGGAGAAGTAAAAACAGGAAATGCAGGAAAAACTATTAAATAACCAATTATAAATCAAAAACATCAAAACATGGAAAACAAAAATAATGTGCCGGTATTTACGTTTAGTATTGTAGCTATAATTGTAGGTGCAGCATTGTACAAACAAATTGACTTTGAAAATTTAAAATTTGAAAAACCTGCCCTGGCAATTGTGTATTTGATTGTTTTTGTTTTTTCGGTTTTTGTTTTAATTAAAAATTTCAGGAAGAAAACACAGAAATAAAATACCTGCTTAAAAATCACCCAAATCAAAATTTCAAAAATGAAAAAAACACTAGCACCATTTTTACTTGCATTTATTGCTGTAAATATGTTTGGACAAGCGCCAGCCAGTAAAACTAACAATGTCAACACTAAACTTCCCGTTGCTGAAATGGTTGTTAACAAGGCTTTTAAACCAGTTAAAAAAATCCCATTAGACGGCGAATCAATGCTTATTTATGATTACGACGGCGCACTTTTTTCATTTGATTTAGAAACCGAAACAATTAACTGGACTGTAAAACCTTCAGTTGCTAATACGGAAATGTGCGGCAACAAAGTTACACTGCAGGATGGTGTTGTGTATGTTCCGTTTATTAATGGTGAAATTTTTGCTGTAGACAATCAATCTGGCGAATTTTTCTGGAAATCAAGACTGGGCAATATTACAGATCAAATTATACTAAAAGATCAGGCTCCAACTATAAGTAATGGAAAACTTTTTATCATTGCTCAAAATCAAAACGGAAGCAGTAATCTTTATGCTCTTAACATAAAAGACGGAAGTCTGGCATGGAATTACAAACTAGACACTCCAAATAACGACATTCAGACATTAGTTTTTAATAACAAAATTTTTACTCAAAGCGGTTCAACTGTTTATAGTTTTGAAGCCGATACAGGAAAAGTACTAAGCCAAAAAAGCTTTGAGGAAGCCATGACTGGAAAACCTGTAACAGATGGTGAAAATGTATTTATTGCAAATGAAAAAAATGTGCTTTTTGCATTAAATCCTAATAACCTTGATATTGTATGGGAATTTAAATTAGATGAAAGTCAATACAATACAAAGGAACGTATATTGTGCCATGACAAAAAAATATATTTAGCAGCACAAGGGCCTCAGTTTTCTTCTATATATGCTGTTGATTCAAAAACAGGAAATCAGCTTTGGAAAACCGATTTTAAGGATGATAATATCGAATACATTCTTAAAGAAAGTGAAAACATTTGGGGATACACTCGTAAAAAGAAACTTTTTGAGCTGGATTTAAATAATGGAGAAATAGCATTTGATGCAAAATTAACAACCCTGCCTGTTTCAAATATTGAATTCCCTGACAATGATGATAACTTACTTTATTATTACTGCGATGCCGGTTTAATTCAGTTTGATTTAAAAGAAAAAGACGAAAACGTATATTATATGCGAACTTCACTTAAAGACAATGTTTACACTGCTTATCTAAAAATAATTCGATAATAAAAAAGAAGGCTTCTCTAATTGAGAAGCCTTCTTTTTTAGATTTTACTATTAATTTAACACGCAATAATATTCAAAAAAGCATCTCTAGAGATTAATGCTTCAGTAAAATTAATCAACAAGTTCTTTTTTATGTTTTCTGATGTAGTCTACAAGCAGTTTTTCCAGATTTTTAGTTTTATTCAAGTCAAAAAATTCATCATCAAACTCCTCTAATGGGTCATCCACAAACTTTTCCTGATACTTTGTGACTCTTTCATATTCTTTTTCAAAAGTTTCATTAGCGCGCTTTGTTAAGTCTGCAAATTTGTGAGCTCCAATAAGATGTAAAGCCTCTGGCAAATGTTTGTAATACATCCCGCCTGCATTGTTGTAAAACTGATTATAACCGCCATTATTTACTTCTCCTCTTAACAAACGAACCATGTAAACAGCTTGTTTTGATTTATTCCAGGACGACGTTACGACCTCATATTCGTTGTGATGCTGACCTGACAGTTGTGTAGAAAAAACTGTAGAAACTTCATCTAATAAATATTTGTCTGAAGTTCTGTCAATATTTTCTTCCGTCAAATACATATTAACTTTGTCTTTTGATGTCTCAATTTTTTTTTCTTCCATTACAGTGACAATAATCTCACCGTTTTCTTTTTTTGTCTGCCCTGAACATCCAAAGAAACTTAAAATTGCTGTAAAAAATCCCATAATTATTAATGTATGTCTCATTGATGTATTTTGTTTAAATTGATAAATTAGAACAATATTCAGCAGATGGAGTTATATTAAGTTTAATTCCAGCTCAATTTCGGTTTTTTTATTAAGGTTTGCAATAATAATTCAGAGTAGTTTAAGTGAATTTCAAGGCATAAAAAAAGCCTGCAAATAAATATTTTTGCAGGCTTTTTTAGTTTTAAAGTGACCCCGGAGGGGTTCGAACCCCCAACCCTCAGAGCCGAAATCTGATATTCTATCCAGTTGAACTACGAGGTCAGTTAATATTAGATTTATGATTTTAGTCCCGACAGCTATCGGGACTAAAATCTAAAATTATATTTATGATAATAATTTTTTCACAATTGTAGAAATGGTTTTTCCTTCAGCAGTTCCGCCTAATTGAGCAGATGCTAATCCCATAACTTTACCCATTGAAGCAATTCCAGAAGCGCCTGTTTCTGCAATGATTTTTGCAATTACAGCTTCTACTTCTTCTTCGCTTAACTGAGCCGGTAAAAACTTCTCTATTACCGCTACCTGAGCCAATTCTGGTTCAGCTAAGTCAGGACGGTTTTGCTCTGTAAAGATTCTTGCGCTTTCTTTACGGGTTTTTACTAATCTTTGAAGTAATTTAATTTCTTCGTCTTCTTTTAAATCTTCTTTAGATCCTGAAGCTGTCGAAGCTAATAATAATTCAGATTTTACTGCTCTTAATGCTTCTAATGCTACTGTATCTTTTGCTTTCATGGCCGTTTTGATCTCGTCCATGATCTTTGCTTGTAAACTCATCTTTATATTTTTTTATTTGAATAAGCTGTGCTTATAAATTGATTATTAACCAGGTATTTTTTATTTTAAATAATATTCTAGTTGTCAGGCTGAGTCCATTCGGCTTTGCTCAGGATAAACTTTGTCGAAGCCCTTTCCGACAAGAAACCCTTCGACTTCGCTCAGGGTGACAATATTGTCTTTAAAATACTAATTTAAAAGTCAAATTTCTAAATTCTGTGCGAAGATAAAAAAAATAACCCGAAAATTAAATCCAATTTTCGGGCTATTCTTATATTAAGATTGTAAAATTAATCTACGTTGTCGTGCAAAAATGAATTATTTGAACGCAATTGCAAATCGTTGTTACTATCTGTTCCAACCGAAATTCTAGAATTTGTATTGTTTGATTGAGAATTCGACAAATCGATTCCTAATCTTTTGTAAGCTGGTTCTTTTTCCAGCTCATCGATTCTTGAAACGTTATTGTGGAATTTATAATTAAATTCTTTTAGTTTCTTTCTTCTTTCTTCAGCTCTTAAACGAAGTGTTTCTTCAATTGTTAATTCCATTGGAGAAACTTCTGAAGTTGTTGTAAAATCTGGCTGGCTTGCAAAATCAGCTCTTGATTTCAACGTAATGTTTAATTCTTCAGGAACAACATCTTCAACCACTTTTTCAACCGGTTTAGAAGTTAGTAAATCGTTCTCAACTTCCATATATTCTTCTAACGAATATTTGATAATTCCTTTGTCAGAAAGTTCCGTTACCGGTACAAATGAAACCGGATCGTTTACTTTTATGTTGCGAGTTTCGTTTGACAGTTCAAAAACAATTTTATTGTCTTGTTCTGCAATTGGTTCTCTTTTAATTTCAGGCTCTGACTTGAAAAGCGGTAAATCAAATGAAAAAGTAGTTTGTTGTTCTTCTCTTTCAAAAGTTCTTTGCTGTACAGGTTTTACTTCCTGAACTGGTTCTGCAGCAGGAGTCGAAATTTTAAAATCAATATCAGTAATTGGCGACACGATTTCAAAAGTTACATCAAGGTTTTTAATGAACTCAGACATCACTACCAATTCTTCCTGATTGATTGTAGGTGTTGTTACCGGAGCAACTGGAGTTTGTACGGGAGCAACCGTATCTTCCATTAATTCAAAAACAATCTTCTCCTCTGATTTTGCAGTAGGTGTTTCTGCATTTAAATCAAATGAAGTAAGCGGTTTGTTTGTTAAATTATGAACACTTCTCTGCTCATCTTCTAACGTATGAATGATTTTTTTAGGCTCTGTATTAACAATTTCGTTTTGTTGTTCAACGTCAAAACCAGTTGCAATAATAGTTACTGCAATAGCTTCACCAAGGCTTTCGTCTTCTCCAACCCCCATGATAATATTGGCATTGTAACCTGCTTCTGCCTGAATGTGATCGTTGATTTCTCCGATTTCGTCAAGCGTTATCTCGTTAGACCCAGAAACGATAAGCAACAATACGTTTTTGGCTCCTGTAATTTTATTGTCATTTAATAATGGTGAATCCAATGCAGATACGATCGCATCTTTTGCTCTGTTTTCTCCTTCTGCCACAGCAGATCCCATAATAGCCGTTCCGCTGTTTGCCAAAACTGTTTTAGCATCGCGTAAATCGATATTTTGAGTATAGTGGTGCGTAATTACTTCGGCAATACCTCTAGAGGCAGTTGCTAAAACTTCATCTGCTTTAGAGAATCCAGCTTTGAAACCAAGATTACCGTAAACTTCTCTTAATTTATTGTTGTTAATTACAATTAAAGAGTCAACTTGTTTGCGTAATTTTTCGATTCCTAAAAGTGCCTGCTCCTGACGTACTTTCCCTTCAAACTGAAACGGAATTGTCACGATACCCACTGTAAGGATTTCTCTTTCTTTTGCTAATTGTGCGATAACGGGAGCTGCACCAGTACCGGTTCCTCCACCCATACCAGCGGTAATAAATACCATTTTAGTGCCGCGGTCTAACATTTTTTCAATGTCGGCAATGCTTTCAATAGCAGACTGCTGTCCTACGTCAGGATTTGCTCCTGCTCCAAGACCTTCTGTTAAATTTACTCCTAACTGAATTTTGTTAGGTACTGAACTGTTCTGCAGTGCTTGTGAATCGGTATTACAAACTATAAAATCTACACCTTTAATACCTTGTTTAAACATGTGGTTGATAGCATTGCTTCCTCCTCCACCTACACCTATTACTTTGATTACATTTGATTGGTTTTTTGGTAAATCAAATGAAATACTTCCAAATTCTGAGTTGCTCATCATCTTTTTGGTTTTTTGAAATTCTTATTTAGTACATTTTTTACTTCTTGACTTGGGGCAAGAAAGTAATCCTTCTCTTTTATTATTCTGCGTTGTCTAAAAAATCCTTGATTTTGTCGACATATCTATCAAAAAATGATCTTCTGATTTTTGTTTCTGTAGATTCTGGTCCGGCCTTTATTGTTTTTACTTCCCTTGCCTGTTCCATAGCTTCTACTTTTTCAACGTAGTTTTCTTCAACTTCGTATCGCTGCTGTTGTACAGGCGGTTCAACGGTTCTGTAAACTACTTTTGGCTGTTCATTGACAACTTCCATTCTAATAGCACTTTGTGTGCTGTTTTCGATGCTGTTCATTACTAAACCAACTGCTGTTGCAAATAACGGGCTGGAGATTTCTTCGCTTGAGTTTCCTGCCAAATGCTCGTTTGGATATCCAATTCTGGTATCCATACCAGTGATATATTCTACTAATTGTTTAATGTGCTTTAATTGTGCACCACCACCAGTAAGAACAATTCCTGCAATTAACTTTTTGCGGGGATCTTCATGTCCGTAAGCTTTGATTTCTGCAAAAACCTGTTCTACGATTTCCACCACACGTGCATGGATAATTTTTGAAAGATTTTTTAATGAAATCTCTTTTGGTTCTCTGCCTCTTAAACCAGGAATAGAAACAATTTCGTTGTCTTTATTTTCTCCCGGCCATGCTGATCCGAATTTTATTTTTAAAAGCTCTGCCTGTTTTTCGATAATCGAACAGCCTTCTTTAATATCATCTGTAATTACATTTCCTCCAAAAGGAATTACAGCTGTATGACGAATAATTCCGTCTTTAAAAATGGCTAAATCGGTTGTTCCGCCTCCGATATCGATAAGCGCAACTCCCGCTTCTTTTTCTTCCTGACTTAAAACAGCATCTGCAGAAGCTAATGGTTCTAATGTTAATCCAGATAATTCGATTCCTGAACTCTGAATACATCTTCCAACGTTTCTGATTGAAGAAGCCTGCCCTACTACAACGTGAAAACTAGATTCTAATCTTCCGCCGTACATTCCAATTGGTTCTTTGATTTCAGATTGTCCGTCGATCTTAAATTCCTGCGGCAGAACGTGAATAATTTCTTCTCCCGGTAACATAGCCAGTTTATTTACCTGATCGATTAAAAGCTGAATATCTTTTTCGCCAATTACTTCTTCCGGATTATTACGGCTGATGTAATCTGTATGCTGAATACTTCTGATGTGCTGCCCGGCGATACCTACAACTACATCTTTTATTTTATAACCTGAATTGTTTTCTGCTTCAAGGATTGCCTGCTGAATAGATTGAATAGTCTGCGTAATGTTGTTTACCACACCACGTGCAACACCAAGACTTTTGGATTTTCCAATACCCAAAATTTCCAATTTACCATACTCATTTTTCTTGCCTATCATGGCAACTATCTTTGTCGTTCCAATATCTAGACCTACTGCAATGTTATCTTTTTCCATCTTCTATTATTTTGTGCAAACTACTTGTTCCGTAAACCTAAGGTCAATTTTATTGTATTTGTATAACGTACTATCTAAAACAGCCTTTTGAAAAAAGGCTTTATAGTTTCTAAATTTTCTATCAACATTCATTGTACGACCAAAATCTATGACGTAATCATAGTTTCGGTTAAACATTTTTAGGCTGCCATTAGGCATAATTTGTATTGCAATGATGTTTTTTCTCAAAAACGCATCGTCGTAAATTGTGCGAAATAAAGCAGCTAAATCTTCGTTATTTTTTTCATTTATTGCCCCAGAAACAAGAGGAACTCGCGCCGTAAAATTATCTGACAAGGGCATTTTATCACCCTCATAGTCAATATAAAAAGAGCGATCACCATTATAGATTCTTGCTATTGGTGTCTTCTGTTTTACTACCGCTTTTAGAACGCCGTCGATACTTACAAAAACATCTGACTTCTCAATCATGTCTTGCGCATCAAGGGTTTTCTCTATCTTATTCAAATCTACTTCATCTTTTCTAATACTGGAAGCGTCTCTTTTATTTTCTATCAACAATTTATTAACCGTTTCCGGCTTTACAAAAAGCGTATTTTCTCCTACAAAAACAACCATAGATTTTTTCAATTTTCTATCTCCATTTCGGTGCTGCGCGAAAGAATATAGAAAAAGAACAAGCCCTAAAATGAGTACTAATCGAATATTTGTCCAATTAAATATTTTCATTCAGCATTTTTTTAATTGATGGTACCATTTCACCAATATCACCAGCTCCTATTGTTACAATTATTGGCGCATCACTGGCTTTGATTTCCGCTAATAAATCTTCTTTTGCAACAATTTTTCTGTTCGGGTTTGTCATTTTACCCAGCAGCCATTGCGATGTAATTCCTTCCATTGGTAATTCGCGTGCCGGATAAATATCCATCAAAAACACTTCATCAAACTGAGACAGGCTTTCGGCAAATCCGTCGGCAAAATCTCTAGTTCTGCTAAACAAATGCGGCTGAAAAACTGCCAGAACTTTACGTCCAGGATATAACTCTCTAACTGCCTGATGAACAGCATTTATTTCTGTTGGATGATGTGCATAATCATCTATATAAACTAACTTATCTGATTTAATTTGATAAGAAAAACGTCTTCTAATTCCATTAAATGAGGCAATAGCTTTTGCAATGGCGTCGGTCGGGGTGCCATACGTTTTCGCCATCGCAATAGCCATTAACCCATTCATTAAATTGTGTTTTCCCGGAAGTCCAAAACGAAGGTCTTTCATAATTTCTGACGGCGTCTGCACATCAAAAACATAATTTCCATCTTCAATTCGAACATTATAAGCTTTATATACTGCATCTTCATTTATAGCACATTGAACGCCTTCAAGAGGTAATTCTTTGGTTATAAACAATTTGCTTTTATCTTCTACTTTCGAGGCAAATTCAATAAACGAAGCCTGAATTGCATCACTTGTTCCATAAATATCCAAATGATCTGCATCCATCGAGGTAACGCAGGCAATATCAGGATGCAAATGAAGGAATGAACGATCAAACTCATCAGCCTCTACTACGGTTACCGTTTTTCCGGTTCCAATTAAATTTGAATTGTAATTTTCTACAATACCACCTACAAAGGCTGTAACATCTGCCCCGCTTTGGTGTAGAATATGTCCTAAAATACTAGATGTTGTGGTTTTACCGTGTGTTCCGGCAACTGCAAAACTAAAAGTATCCTTAGTGATAATTCCTAAAACCTCTGCTCGTTTTTTAATTTGGTAATTTCTTTCAATAAAATAATGCCATTCTGAATGTGAGGCTGGAACCGCAGGCGTAAAAATTACCAGCGTATTCTCTACATAATAATTAGATGGAATTAAATTGATGTTGTCTTCAAAATGAATATCAATACCACTTTCAATCAATTCACTTGTAAGCATAGAAGGCGTTTTATCATAACCGGAAACTTTTTTCCCGATGTATTTGAAATAACGGGCCAAAGCACTCATTCCGATGCCTCCGATACCTATAAAATAAACGTTTTCTATTTGATTTAAATTCATTTTAAAATATGTTTTTTTCGACTTGACTGCCTCTTACTTTTTTGTAAGAAACTAACAATTAATCCTTTACGTTTTCTGAAGTCTTTTCAAGCCTAAATTGCCTAAAATAGCCTTCTTATTTATTTTCTGTGTTGTATAATTTTTATAAAATATTATATTATAACAACTTTTTAATTTGTTCTACTATTACTTTTGTCGCATCCGGGCGAGCCAGTTTTTTAATGTTTGCGCTCAGTTGTTTTTGTTTTCCATCGTCTTTCAGCAGCGCTTCAAAAACAATGCTAAACTCGTTGTCAAGTTCAGATTCTTTCAACAAAATCGCACCTTTTGCTTCTACGATTGCCTGAGCATTTTTAGTTTGGTGATCCTCAGCTACATTAGGAGACGGAATAAAAATTACCGGTTTGCCTACAATACATAATTCTGAAACTGATGATGCTCCTGCTCGTGAAATAATGACATCTGCAGCTGCGTACACAAAATCCATTCTTTCTATAAAATCAACTACTCTTACGTTTTGCTGATTGTATTTTTTGTAATCCTCAAAATATAATTTTCCACACTGCCAGATAATCTGAACGTCCTGCGAAAGGAAATTTTGAAGTTCTTTTTCAATTAACTGATTGATTCTCCTTGCTCCTAAACTTCCTCCTAAAACCAACAGTGTTTTTTTATTTGGATCTAAGCCGTAAAAAGCAATCGCTTCGTCACGTTTTGTATCAATATCAATTAAATCCTGACGTACCGGATTCCCTGTTAAAACGATTTTTTCTTTTGGAAAAAATCTTTCTAAATTTTCATAAGCCACACAAATGGCATTTGCTTTTTTACTCAGCAATTTGTTTGTAATTCCGGGAAAAGAATTCTGTTCCTGAACTACTGTCGGGATTCCTGCAGAACCCGCCGCCTGCAATAATGGCCCGCTGGCAAAACCGCCCGTACCAATTACTACATTGGGTTTGAATTTTTTAATAATTCTTTTTGATTCCAATAAACTAGATGCCAGTTTTAAAGGAAACATCATATTTTGCAAAGTCAGTTTTCGCTGTAATCCGGCAATCCAAAGACCTTTTATTTCGTAACCTGCCTGAGGCACTTTCTGCATTTCCATTTTGTCTTTGGCACCAACAAAAAGAAATTCAGCATCTGGGAATTGCAATTTTAATTCGTTTGCAATCGCAATCGCAGGATAAATATGACCTCCTGTTCCTCCTCCGCTTAGTATGAATTTATACTTTGTCATGACTATACTATTCTATCCCTTTTTATTTATTTAAAACTGCATTCATCGGATTTCTTGAATTGTCTTCGATGGAATACATCGCTTCTTCTTCGTAAATCTCTTCTTTTTCATCAACCGGCAAATCATCTTCCGCCAATTCCTTATCTATTAATCTTTGAAGCGCTTCTTTTCTTCTTGCTTTTTCTTCTTGTTCTTCGGCAATTTCTTCTTCTTTCTTGGTTACACTA
Organism: Flavobacterium sp. KACC 22758; assembly: GCF_028736135.1. Lineage (NCBI taxonomy): Bacteria > Pseudomonadati > Bacteroidota > Flavobacteriia > Flavobacteriales > Flavobacteriaceae > Flavobacterium > Flavobacterium sp. KACC 22758. The sequence goes on along the minus strand of NZ_CP117878.1, from coordinate 921,096 downwards.
ATAATAATCCCGAGAGAGAAACAGGTCATCCAGATCGAACTACCTCCGGAACTTATCAACGGAAGCGTTTGTCCTGTTACGGGTAGTAATTCTACTGCAACAGCCATATTAATCATGGCCTGAAATATCATCGGAAATCCGAGGCCGACGACAACTAATTTTCCAAACAAGGTATTGGCTTTATGTGATGCGATCACAAATCGGAATAACAACAATAAATACAGAACTAATATTGAAACCCCGCCTACTAAACCATATTCTTCTACTACAATGGCGTAAATAAAATCGGAAGAAGATTGTGGTAAAAAGTTCTTCTGAACGCTTTTTCCAGGTCCTAATCCTCCTAATTTTCCTGATGCTATTGCAATTTTTGCTTTTTCAATCTGATAATCATCTTCATCGGGCTTATCTGTCGTAAAGTTCATGATACGACTTTCCCATGTTGAAACCCTGCTGAAAAATCTTGATTCCGGGAATGCTTTTGCCACTAAAAGGAAAAATGCTAACATCGCAATTCCTGACCCAATAATAAAAGCAATGTATTTTAACGGATATTTACCAATAAATGTAAGCATCATTACCATTGCAAAAATCAACGCTGTGGTCGAAAAGTTGGCTGGTAATATCAATGCTAAAGTGATAAAAACCGGTATCCAAAGCTGAATAAATGAGGTTTGAAACGGCTCGTTTTCTTCTTTGGTTTTTGACAAATAGCGTGCTACATAAATAAACAATACGCTTGCCGCTAATGTTGATGTCTGAAACGTAATTCCAATGAACGGCACCTGAATCCAACGACTTGCATTTGCTCCTGCAATTACAGTTCCTTTCAACAAAGTATACAATAGCAACAGCCACACTACCGGAAGTGCAATTTTTGAAATTGCCCTGAAATAATGGTACGGTACTTTGTGAACCCAGTAAATAATTAAAAAACCGATGCAGACGTGAGCTAAGTGTTTTACTAAATACCCCAATGTGTTCCCGGTTCCGTGACCTATATACGCCAAGTTACTGCTCGCACTAAAAACAGGCATAAACGAAAACAACGCCAATAAGGCCACGAATGACCATATTACTCTATCTCCTTTTAGTTTGTTAACCAGCTCCTTCATTTGTTGTTTTGTTTCAAGTTTTTTTGTTTCAGGCTTCACGTTTCAGGTGTCGAACTTGAAACCTGAAACGTGAAACTTTAAACTATTTTCTACAAGTTATGAACTGCTTGCTTGAATTGCTTCCCTCTGTCTTCATAGTTTTCGAATAAATCGAAACTTGCGCAGGCTGGAGACAATAAAACAGCATCACCTTTTTCTGTTAATCTTTGAGCAGTTTTTACTGCATCATTCATGTTATTTACTTCAACCATAATATCTACTACAGCTCCAAAAGCGTCAATAATTTTACGGTTGTCGATTCCAAGACAAATAATTGCTTTTACTTTTTCGCGAACTAATGGCATTAATTCGTTGTAATCGTTTCCTTTATCAACCCCACCTACAATCCAAACCGTTGGAACATTCATACTGTCTAAAGCAAAGAAAGTAGCGTTTACATTTGTTGCTTTTGAATCGTTGATATATTGTACATTCTGAATTTTTAATACTTTTTCTAAACGGTGTTCAACACCTTGAAAATTAGATAAACTTTCACGAATCGTTGCATTTCTAATTTGCATCAATTTTGCTACAGAGCTTGCTGCCATTGCGTTTTTCATATTATGTTTTCCTTCTAACGCAATGTGTTCTGTTTCCATTGTAAACTCTTCTTGGTTGATCTTTATTTCCATTTTGTTGTTATTTATAGAAGCCCCTTCATCGAATGTTTTGGTCAATGAAAAAGGAATTAATTTTGCTTTTGTTTTGTTGTTTTTTAACCATTCTGTGCTTGCCTCATCGTCTGCATCGTAAATGAGATAATCACTTTCGGTTTGGTTCATCGTTATTCGAAATTTCGAATTGATATAATTTTCATATTTATATTCGTATCGATCTAAATGATCCGGGCTGATATTGGTTATTATGGCGATATCCGGCCGGTAATCTATTATTCCGTCTAACTGAAAACTGCTTAATTCAAGAACGTATGCGTCGTATTTATTTTCGGCTACCTGCCAGGCAAAACTCTTTCCTATATTTCCTCCCAAACCTACATTGAGTCCGGCCGATTTTAGTAAATGATGCGTAAGCATTGTGGTTGTCGTTTTACCATTACTTCCGGTAATCCCTATCGTTAGTGCTTCTGTAAAAGGTTTTGCAAATTCTATTTCCGAAATCACTTTTACTCCCGCAGCAACCAGCTTTTTTATTATCGGAGATTTATCCGGAATTCCAGGGCTTTTCATCACCACATCAGCATTCAGAATCAAATCTTCGGTATGCTGTTCTTCTTCCCAGTCAATTTTATTAATGATAAGAACTTCTTTATAACTCTCTTTTATCTTTCCAAAATCCGAAACAAAAACGTCGTATCCCTTTTTCTTTCCGAGAATAGCGGTTCCAACCCCGCTTTCTCCTCCACCTAATACCACTAATCTCATCTATCTTAGTTTTAAAGTAACGATTGATAATATGGCTAACATTACGGCAACAATCCAGAAACGGGTCACAATTTTACTTTCATGATATCCCTTTTTCTGATAATGATGATGCAGCGGTGACATCAGAAAAATTCTTCGGCCTTCGCCAAAACGCTTTTTTGTATATTTAAAATAGGTTACCTGAATAATTACTGAAGCACTTTCGGCAAGGAAAATTCCGCAGAATAAAACAATTAATATTTCTTTACGAACTGCAATGGCTAATACGGCAATGATTCCTCCAATTGTTAAACTTCCTGTATCTCCCATAAATACGGATGCGGGAAATGAATTGTACCAAAGAAATCCAATCAATGCTCCAACAAAGGCCGAGATAAAGACGGTCATTTCTCCCGAATTGGGGATGTACATGATATTCAGATAATTTGAAAAAATGATATTTCCTGAAACGAATGTAAATATCCCGAGCGCGAGGACTGAAACTGCGGAGGTTCCGGCGGCAAGACCATCGATTCCGTCCGTCAAATTGGCTCCATTTGAAACCGCTGTGATTATGAAAATCACTACCGGAATAAATACTAACCAAGCCCATTTTTCGTATCCGTCTCCCATAAAAGAAAGAACTTCTGCATAATCAAATTCGTTGTTTTTTACGAAAGGAATTGTTGTTGCTGTAGATTTTTCCTCAACAGGAGCAGGAAGTACAACTGTTGTATTTGCTGCGGTTTTAAAAACATCTGTTTTTCCTGTATCTGTTCTTACTGTAACGGCAGGATTAAAATACAAAACTGCACCAACAATAATTCCAAGACCAACCTGACCAATAACTTTAAAAATTCCTTTTAATCCTTGTTTATCTTTTTTAAATATTTTGATATAATCGTCAACAAAACCAATAGTTCCCATCCACAAAGTAGTTACAATAAGCAACACGATATAAATGTTGTGCAGTCTGGCAAATAACAAAACTGGAACCAATGTGGCAAAAATGATAATCAATCCTCCCATTGTAGGTGTTCCTGCTTTTTCGTTTTGACCCGCAAGACCCAATTCACGTACTGTTTCTCCCACTTGCTGACGACGCAAAAAGTTAATCACCCTTTTACCATAAATAGTTGACAAAAGCAATGAAAGCATGAATGCTAAAGCCGATCTAAAAGTAATGTACTGGAAAACCCCTGTTCCAGGCACATCTAGTGTTTTGTCAAAATATTCAAATAAATAGTACAGCATATTTCTCTATTTTTTAAATTCCAATTTTGAAATTCCAAATTCCAATTGTGTGGTGGTATTTGAACTTAAAATCTTTTATTATTTATTCAGTTGTTCTAAAATTTCTTTTACTGTCTCCATATCATCAAAATGATGGCGAACCCCATTTATTTCCTGATAAGTCTCGTGTCCTTTACCGGCAATTAAAATGATATCTTTTGACTGAGCTAATTGACAAGCTGTTTTAATAGCTTGTTTTCTGTCGGTAATTCTCAGTACTTTTTTATAATTATGACCTTCAACACCTTGTTCCATTTCATCCAAAATCACTTCAGGATCTTCGTTTCTTGGGTTGTCTGATGTTAAAATTGCTTTATCACTAAGATCTGTCGCAATTTTTGCCATAATTGGTCTTTTTGTTTTATCACGATTTCCACCGCATCCTACAACTGTAATCAATTGTTCGTTTTTAGTACGGATATCATTTATCGTTTTTAGAACATTTTCTAATGCATCCGGCGTATGTGCATAATCTACAACAGCTGTAATTCCGTTATCTGATACGATATACTGAAAACGCCCCGAAACACTTTCTAAATCAGACAATAAACGCAACGCTTCTAAACTATCAATTCCTAGCTCTACAGCAGTGCCATAAATCGCTAAAACATTGTAAGCGTTGAAAGTTCCAATTAGTTTTACCCAAACTTCATTATCATTAACTTTCAGTAATAATCCGGATAACTGGCTTTCTAAAATCTGAGCTCTGTAATCTGCATAAGATTTCAAAGCATAAGTCAGTTTTTTAGCTGCAGTATTTTGCAGCATTACTGAACCATTTTTATCATCAATATTTGATAATACAAAAGCAGTTTTTGGCAGAGAATCAAAAAATGATTTTTTTACGTCTCTATATTCAGCAAACGTTGGGTGATAATCTAAGTGATCATGTGAAAGATTCGTGAAAATTCCGCCCACAAAATGCAAAGCTTCAGTACGTTTTTGATGGATTCCGTGTGAACTTACTTCCATAAAACAATGCGTAACTCCTGCTTCAGCCATTTCATTTAAATAATGATTTATGGTTAAAGAATCTGGTGTTGTATGTGTCGCTGGATATTCTGTTTTATCAACTACGATTTTTACTGTTGATAATAAGCCGACTTTAAAGCCTGCTTTTTCAAACAGCTGAAACAATAATGATGCAATTGTCGTTTTTCCGTTTGTACCTGTTACGCCGACTAATTTTAGTTTTGCAGATGGATCTCCAAAATAATTAGCAGCCATAAAAGCCAAAGCTGTATTGGTATCTTTTACCTGAATATAAGTGACGTCTTTCTCAATATTTTGAGGAAGTTTGTCGCAGATAATAGCTTTTGCACCTAACTGAATTGCTTTTTCAATATAATCGTGTCCATCAGAAAGCGAACCGCGAATTGCCACAAAAACATCATTTGATTCTACTTTGCGTGAATCAAATTCAATTTTCTGAATATCAATATCTGTTGAACCTGTTACAGATTCAATAGATACTTTATATAATATGTCTTTTAATACTTTCACGATAATTCTAATACAATTGTTGTGTTTTTGCTAATACTGGTTCCGGCTTGAATCGATTGATTTTTTACTTTCCCCATTCCATTTACTTTTACTTTCAAACCTAAATTCTCCAGCAAAGCAATCGCATCCATTCCCGGCATTCCTTTTAAATTAGGAATCTGGCTTAATTTTTTATTAGCCTCTTTTTCATATTTTTCATAACTGATTTCTTGTTTTGCAATTTTAGAATCCAGTTGTTTTATTTTATTGGTTGATGGCGCATCTGTAAATATTTTTTGAGCGATTCTTTTAAAAACCGGTCCTGCAACGTCTGCCCCGTAATAATTATTTCTAGCTGTATTAGGTTTGTGAACCACTACAATACAAGAATATTTTGGATGATCTGCCGGAAAATATCCAACGAAAGAAGACGCATAATACAATGCTGATTTCCCTTCTTTCCCGCCGTAATTAACCTGAGCTGTTCCTGTTTTTCCTGCCATTGAAAAATCTTTCGAATACAGTTTAGAACCCGTTCCTTTTTTAACCACATTTTGCAAAACCGCTCTAACTTTCTTCAAGGTTTCAGGCGAGCAGACTCTTGGGTTTATTACTTCGACATCAAACTTTTTAATTGTTTTATTCCATTCTTTAATTTCAGATACAAACTGCGGTTTAACCATTACACCATCATTTGCAACTGAATTGTAAAATGCCAGTGTCTGCATTGGCGTAACCGAAACATTATATCCAAAAGCCATCCACGGAAGTGTAGTTCCTGACCAATGTTTGTCACCCGGCTGCGGAATATAAGGTCTTCCTTCTCCTTTAAAATGCAAGCCCAAAGTTTTATTTAATCCCCAGCTTTTGATATGATTTACAAACTTCGATGGATTATTTTTGTAATTTTCATAAACAGCCTGAACCATTACGGTGTTTGACGAAAGCTCGAATCCGCGGGCTAATGAAACTTTTCCATAACCGCCATGATGCGAATCGCGTACTGATTTTCCGTAATATTTAACTACACCACCCTGACTATCATAGACCTTACTTGTATCTGCCACTTTATCTTCTAAAATCGCCATTAAATCAACTAGTTTAAAAGTCGATCCGGGTTCCTGAGATTCAGCAATAGCATAATTTGTTGTTTCGTAATATGATCCGTCTTCTGCTCTTCCTAAATTTGAAATTGCTTTTACATGACCTGTTTGTGTTTCCATTACCACAACACAACCGTGATCTGCTTCGTAATCTTCTAATTGTTTTAATAAAGCGTGATGTGCAATATCCTGAATAAAAACATCTATAGTCGAAATTACATCGTAACCGTCAATTGGATCTACTTCGTTTACATCACGAATCGGTTTCCACTGTCCTTTTGCGATTTTCTGTTTTAGAATTTTTCCGTCTTTTCCGTTTAGATAGTTTTTAAAAGCCCATTCTATTCCTTTTCCAACTTCAACTCCGGTTGCCGGGTCAATTCGGTCGTAACCAATTGTTCTTTCAGCAATTTTACCTATCGGATGTTTTCTAACAGTTTCCTGCTCTACGATAATTCCGCCTTTAAAAGCGCCTAAATTGAATAATGGAAAGCCTTTAATTTTTACATATTCGGTATAACTTAAGTTACGGGCAATTAAATAATAACGGTTTTTATTGGCTCTCGCCTTTCTTAATTCTTTTTCGTAATAACCTGATGGTCTGTCTAAAACAGTTTCCAGAGAATCTGACAATTGTTTTACATACTTCTCAAAAGTTTCTGTTTTTGGCGCTTTTGCATCAAAACGAATTTCATAATTTGGAATTGATGTTGCCAGTAAACTCCCGTCAGCCGAATAAATATTTCCTTTATTTGCCGGAATTACAAAGTTTCTTACTGTACGCTGTTTCGCCAGTTTTCTGTAATAATCTCCTTCAACCCATTGAATATTGGTTAATTTAACGACAATAGCAATTGCCATCAAAAAGATGAAAACTGCTACGAGGTAAATTCTGTAGGATATATGTTTATCGTCTACTGCCATATTCTTTTAAAGAAACTTTTTTCTTCTTCTTTTTTAACTTCTATTTTTACAGGAGGCACCGTTGATGGAAAAATCTGCTTTTCGAGCATTTTATCCGATATCGTCGACTCCATTTTCAGCTTCATTAATTCTGAACGTCGATCTACAAATTCTGATCTTAGTTCTTTCACTTCATTGTTTAGTTTTGCTATTTCAAAAACCTTTTGCTCGTATCGTTGTGTATTTGCAATCATCAGAATCGCAAGCAGAATTATAAAAACAATGAAACGCCAGTTTTTTACGGCATCGTCGTTTATTAGAAATCTTGCTTTTAATATGCTGAATACTCCACTTTTCATTTTCTACCTATATATATGTATTATATCTTTTCGGCAATTCTCAATTTTGCACTTCTTGCTCTATTGTTAATTTTGATTTCCTCATCATCCGGAACAATCAGTTTTCCTATTGTTTTAAACGGCACCGAGAAGTTTCCGTAAAAATCTCTCTCTGGCTCTCCTTCAAACATTCCGTTTTTAATAAATCTTTTTACCAGCCTGTCTTCTAAAGAGTGGTATGAGATTACAGAGAATCTTCCGCCCGGTTTTAAAATTTCAAGAGACTGTTCTATAAATTCTTTTAAAACATCCATTTCCTGATTTACCTCGATTCGAATAGCCTGATAGATTTGAGCCAATATTTTATTTCGAACTTTCTCCGGTAAATATTTTTTCAAAACTTCTTTTAATTCATCTGTCGTTTTTATTGGTCTATGATGTCTGGCTTCTACAATTGTTCTTGCCAGCACTGGCGCATTTTTCAATTCCCCATAATCAAAAAAAACACGACGTAAATCCTGTTCTTCATATTCATTTACCACCCGGTAAGCATTTAAGTCATTTTTTTGACTCATCCGCATATCCAGCTCAGCATCGAATCTTGTTGAGAAACCTCTCTCCGGAACATCGAACTGATGTGATGAAACTCCTAAATCTGCCAAGATTCCATCTACAGCTTTTATTCCATGAAAACGAAGAAATCTTTTTATAAATCTAAAATTCTCATTAATTAAGGTAAACCTTTCATCAGGCAGCGCATTTGTCAGCGCATCTTCATCCTGATCAAAAGCAAACAATTTTCCGTTTGGCCCTAAACGTCTCAAAATTTCTTTTGAGTGCCCGCCGCCGCCAAACGTTACATCTACATAAATGCCGTCTGGCTTAATATCTAAACCATCAACCGTTGGATGAAGTAAAACCGGATTATGATATTCCATTGTCGTCGTCATTAATATTTCCCATTACTTCCTCGGCTAAATCGGCAAAATCCATATCTTCGCCGCTTATTGATTTTTCGTATAAATCTTTATCCCAAATTTCCACAATATTAACCGCAGATGAAAAAACCACATCTTTAGAAATACCTGAAAATGTCACCAAATCTTTTGGCACTAACAATCTTCCCAATGCATCAATTTCTACCACTTTAACACCAGCAGTAAATCTTCGGATGAAATCATTGTTCTTTTTTACAAAACGATTCAACTTGTTAATTTTCGCCATCATCAAATTCCATTCATCCATTGGATACAATTCTAAACACTGTTGAAACACCGAGCGCTTCAAGACAAAACCGTCCTGAAGTGACGAAGCCAATTGCTTTTTTAAAGGCGCAGGTATCATTAACCTCCCTTTTGCATCGACTTTACACTCATATGTCCCTACAATTGTATTCAAGAAAAACTACTTAACATGTTATACAGCAAAAATATAAAAAATTTTACCACATATTACCACTTACTACCACTTTGTTGATAAGTTTAAGCCATTTACTACCACTTTACATAAACATTGATCAATCAACACTTTAGATATTAATCAGCCTGCAGAATGATTCTTTTAACAATTAAAAAAATTAAGTAGCATTTCTCTTAAAAAATTAATTATAATGCAATGAATTTAACATTTACATAATATTCGCAAAACTGTTTTAAAAGCTGATTTTTAAACAGTTATAAGTTCTACTAAAATTATGTAGTTAAAAAATGGCAGCAAAAATCCATTTTTATTTATTTAACCCTATATTTGTCGAAATTGAAATTGGCATTAGATTAGATGGACAAACACTATAAAAAAGAAGGCAAATACAGCTATTTTGAAGCAGGAGAAGGAACCCCTATCGTTATTTTGCATGGGTTAATGGGAGGTCTAAGTAACTTTGATGGTGTAGCACAATATTTCCCAACGAAAGGATATAAAGTTGTTATTCCGGATTTGCCAATATACACACAAAGCATTTTAAAAACGAACGTAAAAAGTTTTGCTAAATACGTTAAAGATTTCATCACTTTTAAAGGTTTCGACAAAGTAATTCTTCTTGGAAATTCTCTGGGAGGACATATCGCCTTGTATCATACAAAGCTTTATCCTGAAAAAGTTGCCGGACTTGTAATTACAGGAAGTTCAGGACTTTATGAAAGCGCAATGGGAGACAGTTACCCTAGAAGAGGCGATTATGAGTACATTAAAAAGAAAGCTGAAGATGTATTTTATGATCCGAAAATTGCAACTCCGGAGCTTATTGATGAAGTATATGCGACTGCCAATGACCGCATAAAACTGATTAAAACGTTAACAATTGCCAAGAGCGCAATTCGTCATAATATGGCCAAAGATTTACCAAAAATGACAGTTGACACCTGCATCATTTGGGGTAAAAATGACTCAGTAACGCCTCCAAATGTTGCTGAAGAATTTGACAAATTATTGCCTAATTCAAGTTTGTACTGGATTGACAAATGTGGACACGCTGCTATGATGGAGCATCCTCAGGAATTTAATGAAATTCTTGAGAAATGGCTTACCGAAAAGAATTTATAGCATCTAACTTTCGATTTAAAGGAGGTTTTAAAACCAAAGAACATGAAAATTAATACCGCCGAATTTATTGTCAGTAATTCTGATGCAGCAAAATGCCCGAAAGATTTTTTGCCGGAATACGCATTTATAGGCCGATCAAATGTTGGAAAATCATCGTTGATAAACATGATTACCAACCATAAAAACTTAGCAAAAACATCTGGAAAACCTGGAAAAACCCAGCTTATAAATCATTTCAAAATCAACAATAATTGGTTTTTGGTCGATTTGCCCGGTTATGGATATGCTAAGGTTTCAAAAAAAACAAAATCAATTTTCCAGCAGTTTATTACTGATTATTTTGAAAACAGAGAACAGTTAGTATGCGCTTTTGTTTTGATTGATATTCGTCATGAAGCCCAAAAAATAGACATTGAATTTATGTCGTATATGGGTGAAAGTGAAATTCCGTTCTGCATTATTTTTACCAAAGCAGACAAAATTAGTAAAGGAAAAATCGATTCACATATTGCAGCTTACCGCAAACAGATGTATGCCAACAACTGGGCAGAAATGCCTCAGTATTTTGTAACCTCATCAACAGAATCTATTGGAAAAGATGAACTCTTGACCTATATAGATGAAGTAAACCAAGAGGTTTTTAAAAACAACAGCGGTTTTTTAAATTCGATTTAAGAAGTTAAATTCCCACAATAAAAAAATCCCAAATTCCGTTTGAAGCAATTGGAATTTGGGATTTTTATTTTTTTAAAGAAAAATCTTAAAACTATATATTTAAAACTATATTTGAAGCAAATCAATTATAGCGTATAGGTAATTTTAAATTAATTTATTTAGTATTCAGTTTTGTTTTTCTTTTTATTTTTTCATCTTGCCAATCGCCACATTATATGTTTATGACAGGCTAACTGCGTAAATATCGTTTTCGGTTTTTAATTCCTTTATAATTACTTCTGTTGCCCAAATATCGTTGAGCGCAATGGTTTCGCCTCGTAATACGTTCCAGTTTTTAATCACATTTATAAATAATGGTATCAGCCTTAAAAGGACTTTTAGTAAATAATTCCCCAACTAACTTTGTCGTATCGTTTTTACATTTTGTAATAATGAATGTTCCTAAATTATCTTCCGGATAATTACTCAATTCTTCACTTGAAAAACCTCCTGGGTCTTCTTCGGTATCTAAAAAATATTTAGTATTCCAAGAATACTTATAAAAATCTAAATGAGTAAATCGTTTTCCTATTTTAGGAGGATTTTTTATTAAAAAAAAAGTAATTTCTTTTTTTAACAAAGTATCCTCTTTAGGAGGATTTTTTATTAAAAAAAGATTTGAATAAACTTTAGATTGGATAAATTCTGTTTTTCTAGTACACGAAAAAGAAAAAAGAATAATAAAAATTATAAATATTTTTTTCATAAATCAAATTTAAACTGTTTGTCAAACTGTATTTTCGTCAAAAAAGGTTTGTAACCAAAAAGATGCTGCAATACAAACCATGCCCTAAAGCCGGAACCGTAGGAATAAAATTTTTCCATATCTGGACTATCCAGCCCAAAATGATCCCATAAGGTTACATGATAATGTACTGTACAGCTGTCACCTTCCGTTTTTATTTCTTTCAAGACTACTTCTGTTGCCCATATATCATTTAAAGCTATCGTTTCTCCTCGAAGTACATTCCAATTTTTTTTCCAAGTATACGCAGGACTTTTAAAATCTCTCTTTCCTATTTTACTTCTGTCACCTTTTGAATTAAAAAAAACAATATTCTTACTACCGTTTTCAATCTCTTCTATTCTAAAATAAGGTTCTTTATCCTCCACTTCTTCCAGTTTTGCGCTTTTTTGTTTAAGCTGGCTTGCGATGTATTTTTCTACTTCATTGCAATAAGCCTCTGTAGCAGGATTGTTAATTATGGCTTTAGCAAGCATTTCGTTTTCATATACGCCACCTGTATTTTCCTTAAATTTTTTAATCATTAAATCTATATTCGTAGAGAGATCACCGCTGGAAAGATTATCTTTTGCCATATTTCTAAAGTCTATCCACAGCAGGTCTTCGTTATGCGAATTGGCTGAGCGCTCCATTAATGTGCCTAAGTTTTTTATTTCGGCAGTAGTATAAATGGCTTTACTGCTTGTATTGAGATTCGCATATTTTGCATGTCTAGTTTCATCAAAACCAAATACGGTATATTCCTGTATATAAGTGTCAATATCAGAAAATATCGGTCTTGCATCTGGTATTCCTTTACCAAAAGTCATATCATCGGCAACATCGGTACCTTCTAGATTTAAGCCGGGCATTTTGTAACGGTCAATAACCAGCGCGCCAAGTTTTAAATATTGGGTTGGGCGCGCTGGTAAATCAATAGTTTCTATTCCTGTTTTGCCATTATAGGTACACTTAAAATAAAGTTCAAAAATCTTGTCCTTGTCAAGTTTGTCTGTAAGTTTTTCAAGATTGGTACTCGTAAAAACTAGAACCGTCTTTCCGTTTTCACCTATTGTTTCAGTATTGTATAATGCACCAGATTTTGATCTTGCCAGTTCGATATGATCGTCTGTGGTTTTTACAAGATCAAAAGGATAATAATATTTGTCATCGTCATACAATCCAAATTCAAATGTATCTCCCACGGTTGCATATTCTATATCAAACTCGATATGAAATTTAAGTTTTTGCCCATAAACAGCCCTCGTAATAGGTTCGTCTTTATGATTGGTCCAGTAGCCTTTTTTAAAATAATTTCCTAGTTTTAGCTCAGGAGCAGTTTCTGGATTTCCGTAAATAATCTCACCATCGCAAGACTCATGAATATGCCCTCCTGCACTTGTAGTAATATTTTCACCAGAAAAAACATCATGATCTCCTACGCTTGTTTTTATGATCTCGCTTTCAGAATATCGTAATCTCATATTTATTGAGTATTAATTATGTGTAGAATTCTCGCCGCTATTATTGTTGAGATTTTTTTGCGCATGTTTTCTAATAGAGCCTTCACTGCTGGTATCAACTCCTTTTGCTCCATATTCTTGTCGCTCTTTTTCAGTATGCGATTCTATTTTTCCTTTTACATATTCTTTAAAACTGCCTGTTACATTCACCATAAAATCAATACCTATTTTAATAAATTTTGAGCCTGTAATTTTTTCAGTATAATCTCCTCCAATTGTATCGGTTTTATGCTGACCAATATTGACATCCATATTCTGTCCTGCGTTTATGCTTATATTTTCTCCTGCATTAATGGTAAAATTCTTAGGAGCATCGACAGTTGTATTTCCGTTTCCATCCATAAAATACTTATTGCCGCTTGGATCTTCAATAGAAACACTTCCATCGGCATCATTCATTATGCTTGTAATTCCAGAACGGGTTTTCATGACCTTTAAATCATTATTTGGTGTGCTGAAACAGCTTTTTTCTTTTCTGCTGGTTATGGTTCCTATTGCAATAGGCAGTTCGGCATTATTGCCCTGAAAATCTACAAAAACTGTATCGCCAATTTCCGGCAGCGTATGGCTTCCCCTGGCATCACCTCCGTATTTCTGCACGAAGGGAATATAAGGAGTGGTTTCGCCTTTGGCTTCCTGCCACGGCATCTGCACCTGTATGCCGCTGAGTCCGTCCGGGTCTGCATTGCCCGTTACAACAGCGGTCTGGCTTCTGCAGAACGGCACTAAATCAGGATCGGTCTGGGGAGAGAATACAGAACCGTTAAAGTTTACAGCTGTAAAATAATTTTCATAACCGCCTCCGTCGTCGCAAATGTGGGTTATCTGCGTTACTCGGTAGGAGCTTTCCAGCTGTACGTCGACACCTGCTATCCTGACTTCGTTTCCTATCGTAATTCCCGGAACTTCGCTTGAGGCTTTTACTTCTGTTAAACGGCTTAGAATTTCGCGCATTTTGTTTTTGGCATATTCTTCTGAGGATCGTCGTGCATATCCTCCAACAGGATTCTGGTTGAGCTGTATTATGGTTTCTTTATTAAAGAACTCATTAGACTTATTTAAAAAATTCTGCTGAAAACCGTCGGCTTCCCTTCTGTATTTTAAGGTTTCATCGGTTCTGTAACTGCCGTCGCGGTTGTCATTTTCTATTACTTTGTACATTGCCGGCAGGAGTTTAATGGTATAATCAAAATCCTGCATGTTTACCCCGTAAACTAATTGCGGCTGTCCGCCCACACCGCCGGGGCTTCCAAAAACAGTTGTGCGTCCGTTATAATACAGCCAGTGTCCATTTCTTTTTGCCAGACGGTTTAGAAAAGAGAAATTACTTTCGTTATACTGCACCGTATAAGGCAGGTTTTCTAAGTAAAATGGTCTTACATCCATATCAATATCACAGCCTGATTTTACTTTGGTTACAATATCGCTCAGGGTCATATTGGTAAAAGAATTGCATTCGGGACCGTTTTCCAGTGCTATCGTGGAGCTTTTTCCTTTTACTACGATAGTTTCTTCTATATTTTTTACATTGGATTTCTGCAGTTTCACTTTGGTTACCACACCATAAAACTGCATGGTATAATGTTTAAGGTCTGCGCCAATCATAAGATCTTCCAGACCGTCTATAGGTTTTATTTCGATGCTGATTTTCTCGCCGTACAGTTTCTGGGAAAAAGGCATCACACTTTTAAACTCGTCTACTAATAAATCCTGTCGTACTTCAAATGAAAAAGTATGATGATCGTGGATGGTTTGAAAAATTTTTAATTTATTGAAATTGGTAATCCTGATTTCGCCTACTTTAATAGTGGTTATTGTTTGTAATGCCATGGTCGTTGTTAGTTAAGATGTCTATGAATTTTTCCAGTTATTTTCAAAAAGAGTATTTCCTATTTTTACTTCATTTGAAGAAATTAGAATTTCGGTAACCATAGGAACTGATCCTTCACTTTTGAAACTTTTATGAAGCGATATGCAATAGGCTTTTTTAAAGGTTACATTTTTCATAGTACTCATAGCATCTCTTCGATAGAAAATAATTTTTCCATCTTTTACACTTGTCTGCGAAACCATCCAGTCCGAAAACAAATCAGTTTGGGTGCTTTCTATAACAAGTTTTATCTGTCCGCCTTTTGCTTTATTGGCCGGTTTTCCATTAGTATCAACATTTTGAATAAAATGAACATCAAATTCTAAGACATTAAAAATTTCGTTGTCTAATTCTAATTTTGCTAAAAAACTCATTTGTATATTATTTTTATTAATTACTGGACATGTGGCTTTTATGTGATGATACTTATGGGGGTTAAATTTTTAAAAGACAATATTTAATTTTAACATCCATACGATATCGATTAAATAAATGTATTGGTATTACAATTCCAAGGTGTACCTCTAGACGGCATAAAACTATCAGAATAAGACATTTTTGATTGTTTACAAGAAGGATACTCAATGTCTTTAAGTTTTGGCAGGATTAATTAACTGCATAAAAAAAACGCTGTAAAACTCAAGTGTTTCAGCGTTTTTTTTATGCAGTTAATGTTCAAAAAAAATCCCAAATTCCAGTTTTGCAATTGGAATTTGGGATTTTAAAATATTGGGTTTTCTATTATTTAGTCAGCTCCAGTTTTTCTGCAAAGTAGTCGCAGAAGTCTTTCATTGTGTCTGACATTTTTTCGTCATCGGTTGCACGTTTAAAAGTATCAGCCATTGCTACTAAAGTCTGGTGAAAGAAAATTTTCATTTCGTCTACCGGCATATCTTTTGTCCATAAATCAATACGCATTGTTTCCTGCGCTTTACTGTCCCAAATTGACAGCATAATAGCTTTTGCTTCTTCTGCAAGAACACCACCGTCCTGAGCGCTCCAGGTTAATTTTTCGGGAACGCGGTTTTCGTCTAATTCGACGTTGAATTTAATTTCTGATTTTATTGTATTTGACATTATTTCTTAGGTTTATATTTTGATTTTTCGAAAATTTCTTTTGCATTTACTTTTAATAATTCTGACAGCGAAACGTTATTATTTTTCATATACGAACGTACAATCTGCCATCCAATCCAGGCACCCACTCTTCCCGGTGAATCGTTATCTATTTCGAGATAGAATTTAGAAAACGGAGCCGGCACTATAAAACGTGTTGTTAATTTAGGATCTAAACTATACAGCATTTCGTTTTCAAGAAAATAACGCCACATATAGCTTTCATTTTCTTCGCACCATTTTATCTGTTCAGGTTTATAACCCATTTTTTCGGCATCGGTATATTGAGGCAGAAGCAAATCTTTTGCGTACAATTGTTTTCCTTCAAAAATCATCTGAGATATTAAATTTTTATCAGGATAAGACGGAATGTTTCGGTAGGTAAAACTCGAAACTACATCTGGCATAATTTGTCTTTCCTCAAAATTGTATTTTAAATAATTTGGAAACTCATAAAACTTGTGCTCTCTTCCTAAATACAACTCTAAGGCAACAATTACAAGACTGTCTGCATAAATTGCTTTTGCATTATAATCCATTTCACCAATTACTGTAATAACTTTTGGTGTTTTTGTTTTTGGAAAATAATATTTTACATGTTTAAAAAGTTCGTTAAACTCTTCACGAACAGGCTCAAAATTGGCGTATTTTTTTTGCACTTCATCATAAACTTCTCTCCAGATTGGTTCTTTCATTTTTTGAAGCCAGAC
The DNA here is from genome assembly GCF_028736135.1 of Flavobacterium sp. KACC 22758. NCBI lineage: Bacteria > Pseudomonadati > Bacteroidota > Flavobacteriia > Flavobacteriales > Flavobacteriaceae > Flavobacterium > Flavobacterium sp. KACC 22758. The sequence goes on along the minus strand of NZ_CP117878.1, from coordinate 904,264 downwards.
GTTGTCATCATTTCCTTCTGGAAAAAAGAACGGATATTGTTTTTTAACTTTAGCCAGATCTTCTGGTTTGGTTTCGAAAAACACTTTATCAAAACGTTCTACTTTAATATCAACCGGAATTTCTTCAACCTCTTTTTCAACCTTTGTTTTTTGGTCACAAGACAAAAAAAACAAGCACAGAACCACTACAAAGCGATACATTTTCATTTTATTTTAATTAGATTTGTGTTGCTGGAATTAGATTACATATATATGATATCTGTAATCAAAAATAATTCTGCAAATATACATCCCTGTATCTTAAATCTTGAACTATTATGGCTAAAAAAAGCACAATTCAAACAGAAAAAGTAAATACCCATATTGTTGAATGGTTAAAAAATTATGCTGCTAACGCAAAAGTGAACGGTTTTGTGATTGGAATTTCCGGCGGAGTTGACTCTGCAGTGACTTCTACCTTATGCGCACAGACTGGTTTACAGGTTTTATGCGTAGAAATGCCTATCCATCAGGCTGAAAGTCAAGTTTCTAGAGGAAGAGAACATATTGAGCAATTAAAAAAGCGTTTTCCAAATGTTTCGAGTGTAGAAACTGACCTTACTTCAACTTTTGAAGCTTTTAAGAGCTCCGTGCCAACCTCAAAAGATTCAACAAAAGTTAATTTATCATTAGCCAATACAAGAGCACGTATAAGAATGACTTCTTTGTATTATTTAGCAGGAATAAACGGGCTATTAGTAGCAGGGACAGGCAATAAGGTCGAAGATTTTGGTGTAGGATTTTATACAAAATACGGAGATGGCGGCGTAGATTTGAGTCCGATTGCCGATTTAATGAAATCTGATGTTTATGCTTTAGGAGAGTTTTTAGAGATTCCAAAATCAATTTTAACAGCTGCTCCAACAGACGGTCTTTTTGGCGATAACAGGACAGATGAGGATCAATTAGGGGCAAGTTACGACGAATTAGAATGGGCAATGATCGCCTCAGAGTCAGGAAATACGGCAGATGACTTTAGCGGGAGAGAAAAATCTGTCTTTGAAATTTATAAAAGATTAAACACCAGTAATAAGCACAAAATGGATCCAATTCCGGTTTGTTTAATCCCAAAAACGTTAAAATAAATATTTTAACATTTGTCTGCAATATATTACAGAATTTATTTATTAATTTTACAGTTCCAAAAACATGATAACAATTCTAAAAAGGTAAAATTATGATTAAAGTATGTCTTGCAGACAATCATCCTGTGACTCACTTTGGCGTTAAGTCTTATTTTAAAGACCACGATCAAATTTCAATTGTTGCCAACGTAGGCAATTTTTCAATGGTTAGAGATATTCTTCAAACGAAGGAAATCGACATTCTAATCTTAGATTTAGAATTAGAAGGCCTTTCAAGTATCTTCGAAGTAAAATCTATTTTGAAAAATTTCCCAAAAACAAAAATTGTAATTTTCAGTGACTTGGCTGAGCAAATGTATGCTCCAAATGCTATTAAAGCTGGAGTATCCGGGTATGTACACAAAACAGAAAAACTTGAAACTTTAGGTCTTTCTATTATTAAAGTACACGAAGGAAAAATTATCATCAACGAAACAGTTCGCAAAAACATGGCCCTTATTGCTAAACAAAGCAAAAGCGAACGTTTGTACAGAAAACTTTCTAACCGTGAAATCGAGGTTTTACGTTATTTAAGTGATGGTAAGAAAAACAATGAGATTTCTAAAATCTTAAGTCTGAACGAAAAAACGATCAGTACTTACAAACTAAGATTGTTAACTAAACTAAATGTTACCAATTTAGTTGATTTAGTTAATAAAGCTAAGACTTTAGAAATTATTTAATTTCGGTGGTATCCTGATTTACTTTCGTAAATCATCAACCATAAAAAAAGCTCTATATTGTTAATCAGTATAGAGCTTTTTGATTTTTATCCGCCATGGTAAGGAACTACTACTCTTCCTAATTTTTTTGAAAAATTATTCAGCAATTTAGAATAATCAACTACCATCATCAATAATTCAGAATTATCTTCCTGCGGATCAGAAATTAATGAATGTTTTAAATCATGAATGATTTTTGAAACTAAAAACCATCGCATCGAAAATATGGTATCTGAAACATTTTGTTCGATTGTTACATTTTTATGCTTCGGAAAAATATTCTGCCCTTCCCAATTATGAATGGTAACTTTTTCATCTTCCATTAAAATATTGGTTACTTCCTGAGCAAAATCAGGATTGAGGTGCATTAAATATTTATCCAGACTAAAGGTTTCGTTTTGATTATAATAATCAATTAATCCTGAAAAAATATTCTGAAAAAGAGCATTTGATAGTTCTACCTCGTCTTCCTGCAGACTCAGATAAATTTTTTCATAAACCTTATACCTTCGCTTTTCACTTACCTCTTTAACATTTCCTTCTTCATCAGCTTTTAAAAAAACATCTTCAAAATCTTCTTCTACGCTTCCGTACAGCAATAATATCTCTATAACTTTTCTTTCAAAGCCATACAAAATATCTACTTTTTCTGCTGTTTCCTGTGGATAACCCGGTTCTTCCGGATAATAACCATCAGGTGGTCCTGTTCTTGGGTCTTCAGGATCTCCTCCTGAAAAGCCTGTATTTGGCGGCGGATTTCTAAAAACCTGAAACGGTTTTTGTTCCTGTTTTTGCTTTTTATTTGCTTCGGCAAGATCTTTTTGAACCAGCTGTGCCAGAGTACTCACCAAAACCTGCTCAGAGATTTCCATGATTCGGGCACATTCCTGAATATAGACTTCTCGCTGAATACGATCTGGTATTTTAGAAATACTCGTGACCATATCACGAATCAAATCGGCTTTTTTTATAGGATCATTTTTAGCTTCTCCCATCAGGATTGAAGCTTTAAATTGTATAAAATCTTTACTGTTGTTTTCCAGATACGCTACAAGATCATCATGTGAATTTTTTCGGGCAAAACTATCCGGATCTTCTCCATCAGGAAAGGCGCAAACTCTTACATTCATCCCTTCTTCCAGAATCAAATCGATTCCACGAATAGAAGCCCTAAGTCCGGCCGCATCTCCGTCAAAAAGTACAGTAATATTTTTAGTTAAACGATTAACAAGTCTAATTTGATCCGGTGTTAAAGCAGTTCCGGAAGAAGCCACAACGTTCTCAATTCCAGCCTGATTAAACTGAATAACATCTGTATACCCTTCTACTAAATAACAATTATTTAGTTTGGCAATAGATTGTTTTGCCTGAAAAATTCCGTAGAGAACTTTACTTTTATGGTAAATATCACTTTCTGGTGAATTGAGGTATTTTGCTGCTTTTTTATCGTTGGTTAAAATACGTCCTCCAAAACCCAAAACGCGTCCCGACATACTGTGAATTGGGAACATTACACGACCTTTAAAACGGTCAAAAGGACGATCCTCTCTCGCAATGGTTAAACCTGTGCTTTCCAGAAATTCTAATTTATATCCTTTTCCCAGAGCCTCTTTTGTTAAAGCATCCCAGGTTTCAGGAGAATATCCTAAAGCAAATTTCTTGATGGTTTCATTAGTAAATCCTCTTTCTTTAAAGTAAGATAAACCAATTGCTTTTCCTTCTTCAGAATTAACTAAAACATCCTGAAAATACTTCGCAGCAAATTCTGAAACCAAATACATACTTTCACGAACATCGGTCATTGCTTTTTCAGCATCTGTTTGTTCGGTTTCTTCAATTTCGATATTGTATTTTTTAGCCAGATACCGAATTGCTTCAGGATAGGTGAAATGAGAGTGTTCCATCAAAAAGGCTACTGAGTTACCGCCTTTTCCGGAACTAAAATCTTTCCAGATTCCTTTTGCAGGTGAAACCATAAACGATGGTGAGCGCTCATCTGAAAACGGACTCAGACCTTTGTAGTTACTTCCTGCACGTTTTAAATTGACAAAATCGCCAATAACCTCCTCTACTCGAGCGGTTTCAAAAACAGCGTCTATTGTACTTTGTGAAATCAAAACGTAAATTATTTTTAAAAAATTAGAGCCTGTAAAAGTACGCAAATCCAACCTGAATTTACAAAAAAAGTGCCTCTTTCGAAACACTTTTTCTACTAACTAAACTCAACTTTATTTCTAATTTAAATCGAGACGTAATCCTAAAGAAATATTATTTTCTTTAACTAAATTATCCTGAAACAACGGATTTAAATCGTATTTAAAATACAAACTCACATCTCTGTAACCGATATAAGAACTTAATCCGTAGATAAAATTATTTACATTATAATCGCCTTTGATTCTTGTTTTGTATTTTAAATCGTCTTCTTCAAACTTCAAAATCTGTTTTGATTTTACATTTATACCTGCATAACCTCCCACTCCAAAACGGAAACTTTTATGAGTTTTGAAATATGTTTTTCCATTTTTTTCAATAGGTCTCGTAAAATCAAATTCTAAATGTACTGGAACAGCCAAATAGACATTTCTAAAACGGGATTCTGTTAAGTGAATCGAATTGACTTCCAGATTAGTCTGGTCTCCGTTTACCACAAAAGTCCTGTTATTTGTTGGACGGATATTGTTGTACATTAATGAAAGCCCGTATTTTGCATGAAGCAGATTATCGTTTTTCATTAATCGTGAGTTATAAGTAAAACCCCATTCGTAAAAATGCGAACCTATAAAACTATAATTTGAATCCTGCAGTTTTCCGTCAACCATAGTATTGTTTAAACCCATGGCAAATACAAACTGCGAAGTAGTTCTTTTTTCTCCGTGAATCGAATCTTTGTCTCGTTTTGGTGATTTCCATCGAATCATGTAAACCTTTGAAGAATCTTCTTTTATTTTTCCGTCTACTTTTTTCTGAACCAAGTCATTTAATTCATTTTGAGCCAGAGTTACTTTTTCTTCTATAATTACAGCTCTCGCTTCTGCCAATTCTTTTTTGCGTTTATCAGCTTGTTCCTGCGTGATTTTACCTTCAGACAACTGAACATTTATGGCTTCTATTTCTTCTTTTAAAGCTTCTTTCTCTTCTTTGGTGATTTTCTCTATTTTATTGGCAATTCTTTTCGCTTCAGACTCAAAAGTTTCCTGTCCTATCACTTTGCTTACTACTAAAAAGAAGAAAAGTATAAGATAAATGGTAAAATTTTTCATAATTGATTGTTTTAAAATGATTGATGATTTGATTGATGATGATTTTTTAATTGTTATTTTAAATATGAATTGTTATTTCTTTTCTTCCTGATTTCTGTTTGACAAAGCCACTTTAACTTCCTGAAGATTTTTGTTCACCTTTGTAATTACTTTTTCTCTAAAAGAAAGTTCTAACTCGCCGTCGACCTGATCCAGCAAATCAGCCGCATTGATTTTTACTTTGGCTTTTTTAACCTTGTTTGCGTTTTCTGCCAAAACTTTATTTTCGGCAGTTTCAAGCAGTTGGTCAATGTTTTCTTTCTTTTGGTTTTCGGCAATTACAGTTTGATTGTTGTTTGTTGATTGTTTTTCCTGATTGTTTTTGATGATGATTGAAGACTCCGCTATTTGATTTGATTGATTTTTAAGAGCTTTATTTGATGGTTGATTAATATTATTTTCTTTTTTATTTGATACAGATTTTGAAGTTTCTGTTGAAGATTTTTCTGCAATTACAGTTTCAGTTTTAACAGAATCGATAGTATTTATAACTGGTTTTATAATAGAATCTTTTTCAGCATTTTCTTCGATTACTACATTTTTTGATGTTTGAATGTCTTCCTTCTGATTAAAAAAGAAAGTTCCAACTAATAAAACCCCTACAACACTTGCTGCGATGTACAACCATTTTTTGCTTTTCTTTTTAGGTTTTTCTTCGGCAACACTCAACATAGCATCTAATCGATCCCAGGCTTTTTCGCTTGGTTCAATTTTTCGCTGGTTGAGCTTTTCACGGAAATCCTTTTCAAAATTATTCGGTTCCATTATCTTGTTTTTTTAAAATAGTAATTTGTGTTTGCAGCATTTTTCTGGCGTGCGATAATTGTGATTTCGATGTTCCTTCATTAATTCCTAACATCTTGGCAATTTCATTGTGTTTATAACCTTCTATGGCGTATAAATTGAAAACCATTTTATAACCATCTGGCAGGGCATCTATTAAATACTGAATTTGTTCTACTGTAAACTGACTGTCGATTTCATTGAAACTTTCTTCGACAAAAAATTCGTCTTCGGCAAATTTTACTTTTTTCTGAACTCTTAAATACGAAATGCATTCGTTAACCATAATTCTTCGAATCCAGCCTTCAAAACTTCCTTTGTGTTCAAAGTTTTTTAGATTCGTAAATACTTTCATAAAAGCCGTAATCATTACATCTTCTGCCAGCTGAATGTCCTTTATATACTGCCGGCATACACTTAACATTTTTGGAGAAAACCTGCAGTAAATCTGCTGCTGTGCCTGTCGATTATTTTCGACAGCCAGCTTTATGATTTTGGTTTCTTCGTGATGTAAATGAATAATTTTCATTAATACGCTTTTCGGTTTTTGGTTTTAGAAACAGACTTCTATCAGCATAGACGATTGTCGATTTAAAATGGTTGCATGAGGTATAAAAAAATTCAATAAAAAAATTTAAAATTTCAATAAAACAAAAATAGACAACTGATTTACAACAAAGTAAACCAATTATCTAATTGACAATTTTTTCTAAATTATTTAATTGCAGAAATTATTTTTTTCTTTCAATAACATAGTTTACCATTAAAGTAAGCGCTGCTTTGAATTCAGAATCCGGGTAATTTTCTAAAAGAGAAAGTGCTTCCTGCTGGAACTGCACCATTTTGTTTTCGGCGTAAGCCAAACCATTATTATTTTTTACAAAAGCAATAACTTCTTTTACGCGTTTTTTGTCTTTGTTATGGTTTTTAATGGAGTTGATAAGCCACTTTTTTTCCTGCGGTGTGCAGGTATTTAAAACGTGAATTAAAGGCAGCGTCATTTTTTGCTCTTTAATATCGATTCCGGTTGGTTTACCAATGGCTTCTTCGCTGTAATCAAACAAGTCATCTTTGATCTGGAACGCCATTCCTATAAGTTCACCAAACATTCGCATATTCTCAACCTGAACATCATCTTCAATTACAGCTTTTGCACCAAGTGCACAACACGCGGCAATAAGTGTTGCCGTTTTTTTTCTGATGATTTCGTAGTAAACATCTTCTGTAATATCAAGTCTGCGGGCTTTTTCTATTTGAAGCAATTCACCTTCGCTCATTTCGCGAACGGCTACAGAAATGATTCGAAGTAAATCAAAATCGCCGTTATCAATAGAAAGCAGTAATCCTTTTGAAAGAAGATAATCTCCAACTAAAACAGCAATTTTGTTTTTCCAAAGCGCATTGATTGAGAAAAATCCGCGGCGGCGATTACTATCGTCTACAACATCGTCGTGAACCAAAGTTGCCGTATGAATTAATTCAATAACCGATGCCCCGCGATAGGTTCTTTCGTTTACAGTACCGCCAGAAACCATTTTTGCAGTAAGAAACACAAACATCGGACGCATTTGTTTTCCTTTTCTGTTTACAATATAATAGGTAATCCTGTTGAGCAGTGCAACCTTTGAGGTCATCGATTCATGGAACTTTTTTTCAAAAAGTTCCATCTCGGCAATAATGGGCTGTTTTATTTGTGAAGTAATATTCATTTCGATTCCAAATATACTATTTTAAATAAAAAAACGTTGTCTATTTTATGTTAGTATATTAACAATTTCAACACTAATTTAAAAAACAATCCAAAAACACCTCAATCTAATACTAATTTGAATTCATTAATTAAAAGTAAAACCAAAAAACTATTTATTATGAAAACAAAATTTTTATTAATTGGAACATGTATCGCTTTATCACTATTTACAAGCTGTAATTCTGATGAAAACACAAATGACGGAACGAGTAAAGTAATTACAAACGACGAGATTATTGCAAATGCTAAAATAGATGCCTCAATAGATGATGTTACTAATATTGCTGAAGATCAATTTAGTTCTCAGCTAAATATTAATAATAAACCTTCCGGAAATATTAAAAACTTTTTGCCTGGCTGCGCTGTTACAACAACGGTTTTAACGAATAATACTTTTACAAAAACAGTAGATTTTGGCGTTGACGGCTGTACGCTTGACAACGGAAATATAGTAAAAGGAAAAATGGTGGTTTCATTTTCTAATGATTTTTCGGCTTCTACACAAACAATCAGTTATACTTTTGAAGGATTTTATCACAATGGCAAAAAACTACAGGGAAGCAAAAGCATAATTCGAACTGTAAAATCAACTGATTTACTGGCAGAAGCACATCTGGTTTCGACTGCAGCAATTGATTTAACGATTACTTTTGACGATGGAAGTGTTTACAGCAGAAAAGGTTCTCTTGTAAAAGAAATGACTGCGGGTTACAACACCTGGTTTAATTGGGAAGATAATGTATTTGTGGTTACCGGAAGCGGTACTACAACTTTACCAAACGGAGATACTTATTCAGCAGAAATTACAACGCCATTAGAATTTAAAGCTTCATGCAGAAAATCGTTTGCTGTAAAAGGAATTGTTTCTGTAACTAAAAACGGGGCTTCGGCTGTTATTGATTATGGCAATGGAGATTGTGATACGCTGTCTTCTGTAACAAAAGACGGCGTAACAGAAGAAATCGATTTGAAAAAATAGTTCCCTTTTTGCCCAGAAAAAAAGCATTAAAAACAAGATTCACCCTCGTTTTTAATGCTTTTTTATTATCACTCAAATGTCTAAATGGGACATTTTATACTGTCATTATTTTTTTTACCGACGAGATGTTCCCACCGGAATATTTAATCCCGCAGGGATTATACTTCTGCTTCTTTGTTTGCTAATTGTCCGCAGGCTGCATCGATATCTTTTCCGCGGCTTCGGCGTACTTTTACCACAACACCAATATTCTCTAATGCTTTTATATAAGCCAGAATAGACTCTTCTGAGGCTTGCTGGAATTCTCCGTCATCAATTGGGTTGTATTCAATTAAATTGACTTTACACGGCACATATTTACAAAATTTCACTAAAGCATCAACAGAAGCTTTATCGTCGTTAATTCCTTTCCAAACGACATACTCGTATGAAACTTTACTTTTGGTTTTTCTGTACCAATATTCTAATGCTTCTCTTAAATCTTTTAAAGGAAAGTTTTTACTGAAAGGCATAATCTTCGCACGGGTTTCATCAATCGCAGAATGAAGAGAAACCGCCAATTTGAATTTCACATCATCATCGGCCATTTTCTTAATCATTTTCGGGATTCCGGATGTTGAAAGTGTAATACGTTTTGGAGACATTCCTAAACCTTCTGCCGATGTAACCATATCGATTGCTTTAATGACATTATTATAGTTCATTAAAGGTTCACCCATTCCCATAAAAACAATATTCGAAAGAGGATGATTATGATACAAACGGCTTTCTTTATCGATGGCCATAATCTGGTCATAAATTTCTCCCGGTTCCAAATTTCGCATACGTTTTAATCTTGCAGTAGCACAGAAATTACAGTCTAAACTACAGCCAACCTGACTCGAAACACAAGCTGTTGTTCTGGTTTCTGTTGGAATTAAAACTGACTCTACTACTAATCCATCATGCAGGCGTACAGCATTTTTTACTGTTCCGTCGTTACTGCGCTGCATGGTATCTACCTTAATATGGTTGATAACGAAATTTTCTTCGAGCATAGAACGTGTTGTTTTGGCAACATTCGTCATATCCTCAAAGCTATGTGCTCCTTTGCTCCACAACCATTCATAAACCTGATTGCCTCGAAATGCTTTGTCGTTATTGGCAACAAAAAAATCTCGTAACTGATCTTTTGATAAGGCTCTTATGTCTTTTTTCTCAATTTGCATGCTGCAAAGTTAATCACTTTTGTCATTTTTTTTGATTTTTAGATGCATTCTTGGCCAAAACCAAAAAATCTGAGAGAAAATATCCTTGTTTTACCCGCAATATTCAAATATAAAACTTGCAGTAACACATTTCTATTTCTTTAACAGAAAGAAAGAATTGAAACAATATTATTTGTTTGTTCTTCCCTAAACAACTTAACACACAAATAACCAAACAATTACCACCCAAAACTATTTAGCACCTGACTTCAATTTAAGTTTATCCTTTCTGCTTACTCTTAACTATAAGAATTTAATAAAGCTTTTACCATGATTTTTATCATTTCATATCCTTTGAGTGCGTGATAAATTTGGCCTAAGAAATAAGGTTAGTTCGCAGCCACTTTAGAACTCTCCTAATTAAAATTAACCTATACACATCAAAATGAAAACAATTAAATCAATCCTAACAGCAATTATTTTCACTACCCTTACATTCCAAGTAAACGCACAAAGAACTTATACCGTAGTAGATACTAAATCGACTTTTGAGGTTGCCGGAACTTCTACCGTGCACGATTGGGTAATGAGATCTACAGAAGGAACAGGTATTGCAAACCTAACCGTTAAAGATTCTAAACTTGCCGGCATAAACAGCTTAACTATTACATTATTAGCAGAAAGCTTAAAAAGCTACAAATCAAGCATGGATCAGGTTGCTTACGAAGCCTTAGATACAGAAACACATAAAAACATTCAATACGTTTTAAAATCTGCAGTAAAAGTAGACGATACAACCTGGAATCTAACAGGAGTTTACACAATTGCCGGTGTAAGTAAAGAATACCAGACTCAGGTAAAAATTACTTCTATAAACGGCACTTTTATTTTACAGGGTTCTAATCAAATCACTTTTGGCGATTTTGAAATGACACCTCCAAAAGCAGCTCTTGGAGTGGTGAAAGCTGGAAAAGACCTAACGGTGATTTTCAACATCACTTTGAGCTAAACAGAAATCTTTTTTAGAACCAGGTTTCAAGAATGGAACTTGGTTCTAAAACTTCAAAAACTAACAATTTTCGTAAAAATCAATACTCTTTTTTTTCTTGCTGATTGATTCCCTTAAATGAAAACGTTGTAGTTATTAAATACTTATTTAATAAAATTTTAACAATGACTTTTATCATGTATAACACTGAATTATAAGCAGATCTTTGATACAAGTTAAAACAGCATCTTTAGTACTAAACAGAAAAACGGCCTACACATTAACTTATTCTTAACAATATAAACATGATAAAAATGAAAACCAATAAACTAAAATTAATCGCAGCTATAATTACTTTCTTTGGAATTACTTCAATTGCTACAGCGCAAAAATCATACACTTTAGACTCTAAATCTACTTTCTCTGTTGCGGGAACTTCAACACTTCATGACTGGGAAATGAAATCAGCATCTGGAACCGGGACAGCAAACTTAACAATTGCCAATTCAAAGCTTAGTGAGATCGAATCTCTATCAGTAACACTTTTAGCTGAAAGTGTAAAAAGCGAGAAAAAAAGCATGGATAAAGTAGCGTATGAGACTTTAAAAACAGATAAAAACAAAAACATTAAATACGTTTTAAAATCTGCCGAAAAAGTAAACGAAACGATTTGGGAACTAACCGGAACTTATACAATTGCCGGAGTAAGCAAAGTATACAAAACGACAGTAAAAACAACTGTTACAAAAGATGGGTTAAATCTTCAGGGAACAAATAAAATCACTTTTACTGATTTTGGAATGAAATCTCCAACTGCAATGCTTGGAACTATTAAAACCGGACAAGATTTAACTATAAAATTCAATTTAAACTTTAATTTATAACCGCCATGAAGAAGATTTATATCCTGTTTATTACCCTTATCAGCACATTTGCTGTTAATGCACAAGTTAGTTTTGGAAACATGCAAAACCAAATTTCCAGAGGAAAAGACGGTATCAACGTTTTCGACGTACAAAAGGACAATAGAGAATTTAAAGGCCTTAGTATTGACCTTGGTGGTGCTTTCAATATGGATTTTCAAGCAACAAATTCATTCAACGATCAGCCTGCTGGTTCTACAACTACAACCAATACAGCTGCCGGAACTACAGTTAGAACAATTACCGGATATCGTTTAATGAATACTGAAAACAATTTTACGCTTCCTGGAGCTGATATGTATCTTGGCGCTCAATTGTTTGACGGAGTAAGAGTGAATCTAGATATTTATTTAGCCTCAAGACACCACAATGATTCTTATGTAAAAGGAGGATACTTGCAAATTGACAAGTTAGACTTCATCAAAAAAGACTTCCTGGCTGATGTAATGAAATATGCTACAATTAAAATTGGGCAAATGGAGAACAATTTTGGTGATGCACACTTTAGAGGTTCTGATAATGGTAATACAATTAGAAATGCATTTGTTGGAAACAACATTATGTATTCTTTCACTACAGAAATGGGTATGGAGGTTTACTACAACAGAAATGGATTGGTAAGTATGTTAGGTGTTACAAATGGTAATTTAAATCAAAGTAATGAAGAAGTTTTTTACACTGCCGGGCCAAACACTAATACAACGCACAGCCCTTCAATCTTAGCTAAATTGGGTTATGACAAACAACTTAATGAAGATTTAAGAATAAGATTAACTGGCTCTTATTACCATAATGCAAATCTTGGTAACGCAAACATATATTCTGCTAATAGATCAGGATTTGGTTATTGGGGTATATTGAATAATAACGCTTATAAAAATACTATAACTAAGACCGACGCTGATGGTAATGTTATTTCTACAACTACTACTGATGTTCCTACTAGTTTCAGTAAAACATCAACTCCAGAAGCAACGTTCAACCCTAATTTCAAAAATTGGGCTACAACATACATGATTAACCCTTTTGTGAAATATAAAGGACTTGAATTCTTTGGAACGATCGAATTAGCTTCAGGTGGAGACAAAGCTGGTACTGACGACAAACGTACTGCTAATCAATATGCTTCTGAGCTTATTTACAGATTTGGAAAAACAGAACAATTCTACCTTGGAGGAAAATACAATACTGTATCTGGAAAATTATCTAATGCCGATGCTAAAAAGGTTACCGTAGATAAATTTGAAGCAAGTGCCGGCTGGTTTATGACTAAAAACATTTTAGCTAAGTTAAACTACGTTAACCAAAACTATAAAGATTACTCACAATTTACAGGAGATCCTGCTGCTGGAAATCCAAACAATTTTTATGGCGGTAAATTTAATGGTTTAGTATTCGAAGCAACAATTGCATTCTAATATAAAAAAAATGAAATCAAGATTTCAAATATTAATTACGGGTTTAGCAGTTTTCTTTTTCTTAGGAAGTGCTAAACCCACTTTTTTTCCAGAAGATACAACCGTGGTAATAAACAAAATAAAGATAGAAATTACCGGAGTATCAACTGTTGGCAAATACAACTGCTCTAACACCTTTTCTAAAAAGGATACAGTTTATGTAAATTCAGTTAAAAAGAACACTTTTAATACCGAAATCAAAATGTCAAACTTTGATTGCGGCAACAAAATAATGACTAAAGATTTACAGGGAACTGTAAAAGTGAAACAATTTCCAAACAGCACGGTTTCTATTACAGATATTAAACCATGCGGTAAAAACTACAAATGCAGATTAAATTTTTATATCACAGATAAAACATTAAAATACAAAGACTTCATTTTATATAATACCGATGATAAAATTCAGGGAACACTTAGTTTAAAATTCTCTGATATAGAACTGGAACCGCCCGTAAAAATGGCTGGTTTAATAAAAGTTAAAGATGATATTGTAATCAATTTCAGCCTGTACAAAGACTAAAAAACACAGCTTCAAACACTTCTCAATTTTCAACTAAAAAAAATTACTTCAACTTTTTAAAACTAAAAAAGTTTGGCACAAGAATTGTCTTGCACTCAAAAGAAAAATAATCTTACAAAGGGCGCCGTTATTTTAAAATTTGTATTTTTATTATTCCACTTTATAACCTTTTAAATTTTTATAACCTAAAAAAGACATTCATTATGAAAAAACAAATTTTAAGTTTAGCTGTTGTTGCATTATTAGCATTTGGGGTTCAATCTTGTGAGAAAAAAGAAACTAAACCTGCCGATGAAGAATTAACTCTTGGAAACAGAGTAGATTCATTAACTACAGATATTGAAGAAGTAAAAGACAGCGCTGTAAGCAAAGCCGAAAGTGCTGCCACAAAAGCAAAAGACGCTACACAAAACGCTGCTGCTGACGTGAAAGATGCTACAAAAAAAGCAGCAACAGATGTTGAAAATGCAGCAAAGAAAACCGCGACTGATGTAAAAGACGCAACTAAAAAAGGCGCAGAAAAAGTTGAAAATGCGGCTAAAGCTGCCAAAGACGGAACTGTAAAAACAGCAAAAGATGTAAATGAAGCTTTGAAAAAATAAGCTTTCAAATTAAAACTAAAAACGAAAAGCCATTCTTAAACCGAATGGTTTTTTTATGCAAAAAAGCCAGCGGATATTTTTTGTATTTTTGCATTCAATTAGAACAACTACAACATGCATTTTATATCACAAGAATTAGAAGATTATATCGAACAGCATTCTGAAAATGAACCAGAATTATTAGCAAAACTTAATAAAGAAACGTACCAGAAAATACTTTTACCGAGAATGCTTAGCGGACATTTTCAGGGTCGTGTTTTAAGCATGTTGTCCAAATTAATCCGTCCTGTAAATATTCTTGAAATCGGGACTTATACAGGTTATGCAGCGCTTTGCCTATGCGAAGGAATGCAGGAAAACGGACAATTGCACACTATTGACATTAAAGAAGAATTAGTCGATTTTCAAAGAAAATATTTTGATGCATCACCTTGGGGAAAACAAATTTTTCAGCATTTAGGCGAAGCTGTCGATATTATTCCAACCATTGATGTAAAATTTGACTTGGTGTTTATTGATGCAGATAAGGAAAATTACCTCAATTACTGGGAAATGATTGTTCCAAAAATGAATAAAGGCGGTATTATTTTATCTGATAACGTTTTATGGAGCGGTAAAATACTTAAACCTGTTCATCCAAATGATACGAGTACAAAAGTACTTTTAGAATACAATCAGCTTTTAAAAGATGATCCAAGAGTAGAGACGGTTTTGCTGCCAATTCGTGATGGGCTGACGGTAAGCAGAGTTTTATAGACGCTGAGGTTCTAAGTTACTAAGCTGCTAAGGTACTAAGGATCTAATTTTATATATTTTTTCCAGCTAAAGCTGAAAAAAGGAGATTTAAACATAAAAAAGGTTTTAGCCAAATACTCAGTGTATTTTAGCTAAAACCTTTTTTATTTTGCTCTTTAAAAAAACTTAGAGCCTTAGTATCTTAAAAACTCAGAACCTTAAACTATCCTGGAAAATATTGCGGTTTCAATCTTCGATAAGCTAAAAAGATCAGGAACCCAAAAAGCGCTCCAAAGAAATATCCAGTTAGAATATCTCCCGGATAATGTAATCCTAAATAAATTCGGCTGTAAGCGAAAATTAAAGGCCATAAAAACAATAACCCGAAATATTTAAAATGACGTTTTAAAACCAAATATAAAAAGGTTGCAACCGCCATTGTATTTGCCGCATGACCAGAAAAGAAACTATAAGAGTTCCTAACCATAACAACTCTTATAATTGATTTGATGTCTGGATTATTGCATGGACGTAAACGCTGAAAAGTATGTTTAAACAAATTACAGGTCTGATCTGTAAAAGCAATTAAAACAGCCACAAAAAGTAGAATATAAAGTGTTTGCTTTCCTCCTATTTTTTTGTAAATAAGATAAAACAGCAACAAGAAAAATGGAGTCCAATAAGCCTGATTGGTAATAAAAATCCAGAATTTATCGTATGTTTCAGACCCTAATCCATTTAGATATACTAATAAATTAACATCTAATTGTTCTATTTTTTCAAGCATATTATCTTTGGCGTTTTATAGGTCCGGAAAGCGAATCGATATCTTCTTTTACTTTATCAATTTCTGTTGCGGTATCACCCAGCAAATTAGTTGAATCGCCTAATAAATTAGATTTTGCGCTTTCAATTTCAGCATTGATATTACCCGTTAAATTATTCAAAGATCGTGTATCAAGGCCATTTGCCTCTGCTCCTTTTTGAATTTCACTTTTAATATCATTGGTCGCATTTTTTAACTGCGCCATAGCCTTACCCATTGTACGGGCAATTTCCGGCACTTTATCTGAACCAAAAAGCATTAGTACTATAAATAATATGAATACTAATTCTCCTCCTCCTATACCAAACATATCTTTTATTTTTGTGTGTCCACAAAGATATTAAATTTTGAAGCGCACAGTTTTAAAATTTACTTAAAAAAAAAGACTCTTTTCAGAGTCTTTTAGGTTTATTCTTAGTCAAATTTTGATTTTTGTTCAACTTTTGGCCATGAATTATTTGTTACATCAATATCAGCCGTAAGCAGTTTTGGATCTATCTGAATACTTTTAATAGCCTTTGCAGCTGCATAAACTTTTTTCGCTGTATCATTATTTTTTCTCCAGATCTGAGCAGGATATTGGTAATTATCTTTTGTGCCATCTTCATAAGTGATCTCAACCAAAATTGGCATAATCATACCGCCTGGTTTATTGAATTCAACTTCGTAGAAATATTTAGGCGATTTAATACTTGCTTTTTCTTCAGCTGTAAAAGTCTGGTCAACATAATCAGCCAGTGTTTTAAAATCTTCTACTTTTAATTCTTTTTTCTTAGAAGCATTAACTTCAGGATTATCCCCTGCAACTAAATACACGAATGGTCCTTTTTCGAATCCAAAACGTCCTTTTCTCACTTTTACATCTTTAATATCAGCAGTCGGCGTATCAGAAACATAATATTGTTTTACATCTTTAATTCCGATATCTACGAAATCAGTTGAATAGAACCATCCTCTCCAGAACCAGTCTAAATCTACCGCAGATGCATCTTCCATAGTTCTAAAGAAATCCTCTGGGGTTGGGTGTTTAAATTTCCATCTGTTTGCATAGGTTTTAAAAGCATAATCAAACAAATCTTTCCCCATAACTACTTCTCTCAAAATATTAAGACCTGTAGCCGGTTTTCCGTAAGCGTTATTTCCAAATTGGTGAATCGTTTCAGAGTTTGACATAATTGGCTCTAAAAACTTCTGATCACCGCTCATATAAGGAACGATATTTTTTGCAGGTCCGCGTCTTGATGGAAAAGTTGGATCCCACTCCTGCTCTGCCAGATATTCTAAGAATGAATTTAAACCTTCATCCATCCAGGTCCATTGACGCTCATCAGAGTTTACAATCATCGGGAAGAAAGTATGTCCAACTTCGTGGATAATAACCCCAATCATTCCGTTTTTAACTTCTTTGCTCGTTACTCCGTTTTCATCCGGACGACCAAAATTCCAGCAAATCATTGGATATTCCATTCCCTGATCTTCTGCAGAAACTGAAACCGCTTTTGGATAAGGATAATCGAAAGTATGAGAAGAATAACTTTTTAAAGTATGCGCCACAACTAATGTAGAAGTTTCTCCCCAAAGCGGGTTTGCTTCTTTTGGATAAACAGATTCAGCCATAACCGTTCTGTTTCCAATTTTTACAGCCATTGCATCGTAGATAAATTTTCTAGAAGAAGCAATTCCGAAATCACGAACATTTTTAGCACTGAACTTCCATGTTTTTTTCTTTTCAGAAAAACCTTTTTCAGCCGCTTCTGCTTCTGCCTGAGTTACGATTACAACTGGTTTGTCAAATGATTTTTGAGCCTGCTCATAACGTTTAACCTGTTCTGCAGTAAAAACTTCGCTTCTGTTTGTTAATTCTCCCGTTGCATCAATTATGTGATCTGCAGGAACTGTAATATTTACATCAAAATTTCCGAAAGGAAGAGCAAACTCTCCGCTTCCCCAGAACTGCATATTCTGCCATCCTTCAACATCATTGTAAACTGCCATTCTTGGGTAGAACTGTGCAATTACATATAATTTATTACCGTCTTTTTCGAAAAATTCATAACCAGAACGTCCGCCTTCTTTTCTGTAGTTGTTGATGTTATACCACCATTTTATAGAAAATGAAATTTTTTCTCCCGGTTTTAAAGGCGAAACCAGATTGATACGCATCATAGTTTCGTTGATAGTATAAGACATTGGATTTCCTTTTGCATCTTTTACCTGCTCAATATTAAAACCGCGCTCTAAATCTTTTTTCAAATATTTTGTTGAGAAACCTTCAAGCGGTAAAACCTGATTGATTTTTTCTCCTTCAGCTAAAACAGTCTGTCCGTTTGCTCTTGCCTGATTTTGATCTAACTGAATCCATAAATACTCTAAAGTATCTGGTGAATTGTTAGAATAAGTAATGGTTTCTGCACCTGTTAATTTTGAATTTTTATCATCTAATTCAACATCAATTTTATAATCGGCCTGCTGCTGGTAATAAGCAGGACCAGGTGCTCCAGATGCTGTACGGAACATGTTTGGTGTCGCCAGCAAATCGTACATCTGGCTGAATTTGTTGGTATCGTATTTACCTTGCTGTCTAGGCGCAGTAGTTTTCTCCTGAGCGATTAACATTGCAGGAAAAAGCAATAATAATGAAATTTTTTTCATAAAATTTTGATGGTAATTTTGTCAGGCTGTGAAAATAATAATTAAAACATTAATCTGACTTATTAATTAATACTTTAACAATTCTTTCCTTGAAGATTCTGTAAAAAGAACACTTCTTTTGGTGCCAAATGCTGAAATATGTGTAATATTCTGCTGTTCGCCGTTCCAGTCAACCAAGATGGTATTTGAAATTTCGATAGTTTTAAACTTATCAATTTCCTTTATTCTGGAATAACAAACCAGTACATCGCCGGCTTCAACTTCTTTAGACAAAAAAGTAATAGGTTTTGTCTGTCCGTTTATTTTTATAGTAAAATTTTCTGCGAGATATTTTTTAAATAAATCAAGGTCAGCCTGTGTTTCTTTTTCTGTACCTACAAAGGTTTTCTTATGGTATTTTTTCTCCATTGCATTATTCAAATCATCAATAAAAATGC
This sequence comes from Flavobacterium sp. KACC 22758, assembly GCF_028736135.1. NCBI lineage: Bacteria > Pseudomonadati > Bacteroidota > Flavobacteriia > Flavobacteriales > Flavobacteriaceae > Flavobacterium > Flavobacterium sp. KACC 22758. Next base: position 885,235 of record NZ_CP117878.1, on the reverse strand, counting down.
GTGATGTAATTTGAATCATCTTTTTTTCTGCAGCATATTCTACCTGAAAAACACCCACATAAAATTTATGAAATGCAAAAGCAGAAAGCGATAAGAATAATATTCCCAGTAAAGGATAAAACCATTTTTTTTTCATTATTGAGCGGCATTCACTTTTTTAAATTCGGCATTTTTGTTGATTAAAAAATCAATCAGCTCAAATTTCTGATCTTCATTAAGATGTCTTTTTGATTCTGGATCGTTAGAACAATACATCAAAAACAAATCAACTTCATCTGGTTTTAAACCCAGTGTTTTAGTATAAAAATCAGGTTTAAAATTTGCTTTAGAATATTCAACAAAAGCAATATCTGAGATTACTTCTTCTTTTTCATTATTTTTAGAAAGAAGCTTTTTAACATCTTTAAAAATTCGAACAAAATCAGTTCCGTATTTAATCGTTTGATCAGAATACATTACTGTATTTTTTGCAGTCGATTGTTTATCATCTTCAAACTGCATATCAACATATTTCTGAGTGTTGCTGTCGAGTGATTTTACTTTTAAATCTTTACGAACTAAAACCTCTTTTAATTCATTACTAACCAAATCTAATGACACAGAGAAAAGAATCTGCGAGCAGTCTTTCTCTGTTAAAACAATTTTTTTAGACTGAAAGGCTATACCGGTAAAAAGCAGTGTATCTTTTGGCTGAGCCAAAATATCAAACAATCCGCCCGGACCTATAAAAGTTCTGGATTTTGCATTAATATTCATAACATAACCACTTTCTATAGCAAGTGATTTGTTCGTAACCTGACCGTGCAGCGACTTTCTTGTACCGTTTTGTCCAAGCATTATTTGACAAAATAAGCAAACAACGAATACTCCTAGTTTATTTTTCATTTTCGAGAATTATTAGATATTTTCGGGCTAAATCTGTTATCAAAAACATACTCATTGTTTTGTTCTTTGTATTCAAAGATACGGCAAAATCGGCATCATCCACACAATATAATTGAAATCCTTTAATATCATCTGCCGGAATTTTCAATCTTTCGGTATAATAATTCTCATCAAAAAGATATTCTATTTTTCTAAAAAGAGCTTCTTTTTTCTCAACATTCACCTCTTTTTTCAGCATTGCGGTACGACCGGAAATCCCATTTAAGATTTTATCTACAGATGTTGAAGTCGCTGTATAAACCTTTCGTTCTGCTGGTGTATATGTTTTTTGCCCGCGGGGCACAATTCCTAAATTTTCTGCCGTAATTCCGTAATTATCATTAACAACTACCTCTTTTAACTCAATTTCTTTAGCCTCCATTTTAATTACAAGCAGGCTCAAATTCATATCTTCTGCCGAAATCCTGCGTTTAAGCGGCTCTAAATTTACTGCCGAAAAAACCAAAACATCCCCTTCTTTGACAACAATAGAAAACCTGCCGTCATTATCTGAAACAGTCGAAACCTGTGTATCATTATTAATAATATTTACGCTGGTAACCGAAGTAGATTTTTCGAAAATTTGACCTGAAATTTCTTTAGAAGAAGCTTTTTGCCCCAAACTTAACTGCGCAAAAAACAAAAATAAGGCGATATAAAAAATATTATTTCCTTTCACCTGCAATGATTTCTTTATATTTTACAGCCAATTCGCCCAATAAAAATTCAGTCGAAGTTTTATTTTTAGAATTTAAGATAGTAGTAAACTGTTTATTTTCTACAGCATAATATTCAAAGCCTTTTACATATTCTGCCGGAATTTTTAACCGCTCAACAAAATGTTCCAGACTAAACATTCTTTCTAATAATTTCATAAAAAACTCTTTCTTTTCTACTTCAACTTCTTTTTTCAGCATCGCTGTTCTGCCTGATAAAAAGTTTAATAACGGATCTGCCGAGATAGATCCGCCAGCCATCGTTCCGGCATTTGCAGTAGCATCGAGCGCTGTAGCCGTACGAAGTTTTCTTTCAGCTTCAGTATAACTTTTCTGTCCAGAAGGCACAATTCCCAAAGCCACAGCATTTATATTATCATATCTTTTAATTACAACTTCTTGTAATTGATGCATAACCAAATTCATTTTGACTGTAAAGTTTAAATCAGTAAAATTTTCACAAGTCAGCAAAACCCTGTTTTCTTTAAACTGAATAGAAGAAAATACAAGTACATCATCTGGTTTAGCCAAAATTGAAAAAGCTCCCAAGGAATTGGTTGTTGTCATTGTTTCTGTTTGAGCATTTACAACATACACACCTTCCAAATCATTTGTATTTGAAGTAATTTTTCCGTCAATAACAGCACGTTCCTGATTTTGCGACCAGGAATTCTGACTTATAACTGCTACCAAAAAACAAACAATACTCTTTGTCAAAATGAATAAATTAGAAAATTATTAAAAAGGTAAAAATATCCTAATGTCTTCCAAATATAGTATTAACGAGTTGGTAAAAATATGTTAATTAAACTATCATTTTAGTAATTTCAGGAGCGACACATTTTTTAATATCTTTAGCAGATAGAATTTGAGTTTTAGATTTATGAAAAGCATCATCATCGCCAGCACATCAACATTGCACGGCGGCAATTATTTAGAGTATTTATTACCTGCATTGCAATCTCATTTTAAGAATTGCAACACCATTTTATTTATTCCGTACGCACGTCCAAGCGGTATTTCGCATGACGAATACACAAAAAAAGCAGCACAGGCTTTTGCTTCAATAAACATTAAAGTACAGGGAATTCATGAATTTGAAAATCCGGAAGAAGCCATACAAAATGCCGAAGGCGTATTTACAGGCGGAGGAAACACTTTTTTACTTGTAACACAATTATACAAAAACAAAATCATGCAGCTTCTTGCTGAGAAAGTAAAAAACGGAACTCCATATTTGGGAACAAGTGCCGGAAGCAACATTTGCGGTTTATCAATGCAGACAACCAATGATATGCCTATAATTTATCCGCCAAGTTTTCAAACCCTGGGATTGATTCCGTTTAACCTAAACCCGCATTATTTAGATCCTGACGCAAATTCGCAGCACATGGGAGAAACGCGCGAAACAAGAATTAAGGAATTTCATGCATTTAACGCAATTCCGGTTTTAGGATTAAGAGAAGGAAGCTGGTTAGAAGTTAAAGGAAATAAAATAACCCTGAAAGGTGCTTTGAAAGCGAGACTTTTTAAACAAAATGAAGCACCGCAAGAATTAGAAACCGAAAGCGATTTGAGCAGTTTAAAGTAATTTATATATTACCATTAAGATATTAAGCCTATTAAGTGTTGAACTTTATTTTCTAAATATCTTAATGGTAAAAAACAAAAAAGCCTCAAACAATGTTTGAGGCTTTTGAAGAGCGAAAGACGAGGCTCGAACTCGCGACAACCAGCTTGGAAGGCTGGAGCTCTACCAACTGAGCTACTTTCGCATTAACCGGGTGCAAATTTAAAAAATTTAATCTTTTAAAAAAAATAAAAATCAAAAATTTTATTTTCACAAAACAAAACTTAAAGTTTGTTTTTAGAGCGAAAGACGAGGCTCGAACTCGCGACAACCAGCTTGGAAGGCTGGAGCTCTACCAACTGAGCTACTTTCGCATTGGTTGTGCAAATATAGAAAGAAAGTTAAGTTCAAAACAAGCTTTTTTTGAAAAAAAATTAAATAAAAACAACATTTATTTATAACACATTTAAAATTAAAAAGTTATAAAATCAATTATTTTTAAAAAATCATGAATATAATTCGGTAAATCCCATTAAATGAAACTTATCATACACACCAGCTATTGCTGAGAAAAACAAATTTATCGAATGCTTAAGATGATCTTGAGACTGCAGCTTATGTAATATTTACCTAATGATAAAAAATTAATAGGAATTATTTCGTTATTCAAACAAAGCAACCTTATATTTGCCGAAAAAAATCAGGTTCAGATTTTAATCATGACGATTTTAGATAATCATCATAAAAGGGTTTTGAAGAAGCATTATTGAATGTTTAAAAAATTATAGAATGAGAAAACTTTATTTTCTTTTAGCAGTTTGTATTTTTATTAGTTGTAAAAAAGAAGAACCTAAAATTGTTCCTATTGTAAAAAAAGCTCCGGCAATTATACTTACTGATGAAAGAACAGTAGAAGTTGATACCGCTCTTTTAAGCACTTTTAAAAGTGAAACACTGAAACAATTTTATACTGCATCTGAAAACAAAACTGTTTGGGGAAATCTAAAAAAAAGAACTTATGTTTTGTCTCAGCTTGAAAAATCAGAGGAATTAGGTTTAGACCCGGAAGATTATAAAGCCGCACAGCTGAAGAAATTCGAAAACAGAATCGGTAAATTAAACGATTCTGAACTGGCAACTTACGATATACTTCTAACCTATAATTTCGAAAAATACCTTAATCATTTATATAAAGGAAAACTCGATCCTAAAAAATTATATACCGATTGGGATTTGGATGAAAAAACATTTGACGTGAATAATGTTCTTATCAAGGCATTCAATAAAAACAAATTAGACAGTATTGTAGATAATATTCAGCCAAAATCTGAGACTTATAAGCAATTACTGCAATCACTTCAAATTATTAATTCTTTTCCGGATGAAGATATTCAAGCCATCGAGAATGTCAAAAAAATCACTTTAAAGGATACTAATAATGCTTTAATCAACATTAAAAAGAAACTTTTATTCTGGAAAGACATGTCTGGAAAAGACAGTTTGACTGACAAATACGATGAAAAGACTTTTGAAGCAGTTAAAAAATTCCAGGCCAGACACGGCCTTGCCGATGACGGAGTTATTGGTATTGGTACTATTAGTGCTTTAAATTATTCGAAAGAAAGAAGAAAACAGCAGATTATTGCCAATTTAGAACGCTGGAGATGGTATCCAACTGAATTAGCAGAAAATTATTTCATCATTAATATTCCAGATTACAGCCTGCACGTAGTCGAAAATCAAGACACAACATTAGTTAGAAATATTGTAGTAGGAACCAGTTCAAGAAAAACACCTATTATTACTTCTGTTTTAAAAACTGTTGTATTTAATCCAACATGGACAGTTCCTCCAACTATTTTAAAAGAAGATGTTGTACCAGCCATGAAACGAAACAGAAACTATCTGGCAAAGAAAAATATCACTATTTATGATACTTCAGGAAAAGTAGTTGAACCTTCTGCATGGAACGAAAACAAACCTAATAACTACAGATACGTTCAAAGTCCGGGTTATAACAACTCTTTAGGATTAATGAAAATCTTATTCCCAAATCATCACAGTGTTTATTTGCACGACACCAATCACAGGAACTATTTTGTACGAAACAATCGTTCTTTAAGCTCAGGCTGTGTTCGTGTAGAAAATCCGCTGGAATTAGCAGAGCATATTTTAAATGATTCAATACGATTTTCTAAAGTCAAAATCGATACTATAATCGCGTCTAAAAAAACAATGAGTTTTAAAATCACAAAAAAATACGCTTTGTATCAGTGGTATTGGACAGCTTGGAGCAAAAAAAATCAGCTCATTTTCAGAGCTGATATTTATAATTTAGATTCAGATTTGTATTCGAAATTAAGACATTAATCTTTCTTCCATTGTAAAGCTTCTTGACGGATGATAGATATACAAACATGATTTGTCTTTTATTGTTTCTATTATTTCATCTGTTAATTCAACCGGAACCGCAGGACAACCCTGGCTTCGGCCTAATCTTTTATGATCTCTGATGAAAGATTCAGAAACATAATCAGCGCCATGCATTACAACGCCTCTTTCGCGGGCATTATCGTTTACACCTCTTTCAAGACCGTCTAAACGTAATGAAGCTCCGTGTTTTCCCTGATAGATTTCACCAGTTGCATAAAAGCCTAAACTGCTTTTAAAAGAAGAATTTAAATTTGAAAATGCTGTAGCAAATTCTTCTCCGGTGTTTCTTCCATGAGCCACTAAAGAATTAAACAAAATAGTATTAGTAGTCATATCAATTACCCAAAGTCGTTTGGTATTTGATGACAAACTAAAATCAACCAATGTTAAAATGTTTTTTTGAATAATTCCTCTTTCTTTCAAAAGATAAAATCCTTTCAATGCTTCAGAAAAAGATTTTAATTCCGGAAGCTTAAAATTGTTAGAATTTAAAGAGTAATAAATGTTTTCAATTTTCGCATCAACAGTAAGCTTTTTTTCAACTTTAGCAATACTTCTTGTCGTTGCAGTTTTTAATTCGGAGGTGTTTTTTGAATCTTTACCAAAAGACAATAACAAAAACACAAGCAGCGGATAAATTTTGTAAATCATTGAATTTCTTTAGGTTAATAATAAAAATTTGGGTAAGGCAAAATTATAAAAAAATCACCCCTTGCAAAATACAACCCTGTAAATCAGGCACTTTTTGCTTAAATTTTAACATTATTAACATAAAAATGATGTTTCTGTAAGATTATTTCCTATGCTAAAAATCATAACATTTGGACCGATTTTCTTAAAAAAAGCAAAAGAAAATGGAAATTTTGAAACAAAATCTGTAACAAGTAAAAGAAAATGAAGTCTATTTGTTCTATATTAAAGTACTTAAAACCCAATATTTTCTCTAAAATTCGATGAAAAAGCTTATTTATCTTAGTTTGTTTTTATCTGTTTTTTTTTGTTACAGCCAGAAAAAAGCACTACAGGCGAAATCTATTTCGCAAAACATTTCTATTGATGGAAAGCTGGATGAAAATGCGTGGGAAAATGCTGCGATTGCTTCAGATTTTATCACACTTGAACCAGATAACGGAAAACCAGTTCCTGAAGGCAAAAAAACGGAAGTCAAAATCTTATATGATAATGATGCCATATATATTGGCGCAAAAATGTTTGATGACGAACCGGATAAAATATTAAAAGAGATTTCCCAGCGAGACAATTTTGGAACAGCAGATCTTTTTGGTGTTTTTATTAATGGCTTTAACGACGGACAGCAGGATTTTATGTTTTATGTTTCGGCAGCAGATGTTCAGGGAGACTGTATCATGACAGATGCAGCCGGCGAAGATTACTCCTGGGATGCTGTCTGGATAAGCAAAGCCGTTGTTAATGAAAACGGATGGACAGTTGAAATAAAAATTCCGTATTCGGCATTACGATTTTCGCAGGAAAACAAACAAATCTGGGGAATTAATTTTTTCCGCGAAATAAAACGAACGCGATACAAATACACCTGGAATTTTGTTGATAGAAAAATAGGCACTTTTACGCAGCAGGCCGGAACTCTGGAAGGAATCGAAAACATAAAACCTCCTACCCGTTTGTTTCTTATGCCTTATGCTTCTTATTATTTAAATGCCGGAGAAGGTCAAAAAACGTATGGAACCGTAAAAGGCGGAATGGATATTAAATACGGAATTAACGACGCTTTTACTGTTGATGCTATTTTAATTCCTGATTTCGGGCAGACAAAATACGACGATCAGATTTTGAATTTAGGTCCGTTTGAACAGCAGTTTAACGAAAACAGAGCCTTTTTTACCGAAGGAACAGATTTGTTTAATAAAGGTAAAATGTTTTATTCCCGAAGAATTGGCGGAAGACCTTCTGAACCAGATCTAAATGATAATGAAAAAATTATCGAACAGGTTCAAAACGTAAATTTAATTAATGCCTTAAAACTTTCAGGAAGAACTAAAAACGGTTTAGGGGTTGGAATTTTAAACGCTGTTACCGAGAAAACTTTTGCTACCATACAAGATACTATTACCGGCGATACCAGACGTGTAGTCGTAGAACCGCTTACCAATTATAATGTTTTGGTTCTGGATCAGCGTTTTCGCAAAAACTCATCCGTTACTTTTATAAATACAAATGTTACCAGAAACGGACATTTTAGAGATGCCAATGTAACAGGTTTAGTTTGGGATTTAAATACAAAAGCCAATACCTACAATTTATCAGGTAATGTAAAATACAGCACCATAAATGCCGAAGAAGACAAAAGAGGAATGTATGCCACGCTTGGTTTTGCTGAAACAGCCGGAAAATACCGTTACAGTTTTGGATCTGATTTTGTAACCAAAGATTTTAACCCAAATGATTTGGGAATTAATTTCTACACTAATTATTATAATTTTTTCAATAACGTTAATTACAGAATCTTAAACCCAACTAAACTTTTTAACAGCTTCAGGATTAACCTTAATAACTATATTGAATTCAATAAGGATTCAGGAAAAACACAAGATGCCAGTATTAATGCCAATGTGAATTTAACAACGGTAAAAAACAATTATTACGGAATGGGAATCACGGTTTATCCTGTAGAAATATGTGATTATTATGAGCCAAGAACTGACGGCCGATATGTAACTATTCCAAGAAAAATAGATGCGTGGGCAAGTGTGTCTACAAATTACAATCATAAATTTGCAATAGATATAAATCCATCTATATCAGTTGTCGATGAACCCGGAAGAGCCGCATTTGGAGTTGATATTGGTCCAAGATACCGTTTTAATGATAAACTTCTGCTGACTTATACTTTTAGTTTTCTTAAAAGAAATAATAACAAAGGATATATTGACAGTTATGACGATGATGAAAACGAAGAGACGCCGGAAACAATTGTTTTTGCTAATCGTGATGTCATTACTTATGCCAACACTTTATCAGGAAAATATGCCATTAACAGTACGATGACGTTTAATCTGGCTGTTCGTCAATATTGGTCATCAGCAGAAAACAAAAATATACTTAAACTGGACCAGGACGGGACTTTAGATCCTTATTCTCAATATACAGAAAACAAAAATTCAAATTTTTATTCCTGGAATGCTGATTTATCGTACTCATGGTGGTTTGCTCCCGGAAGCCAGCTTTCGGTTTTATATCGCAATAATGCTTCTAATTTTGAACGTGTTATTTATAAAGACTTCAAACGCAGTGTAACCAATCTGTTAAACAATGATGCTCTAAAACATGTTTTTTCAATCAGCGTAAAATATTTTATAGACTATAGTGCTGTCAAAAATAAGATCAGAAAAAGAGCTTAGCGTGAATAAATTTTAAAAAATAAAGAGTTCTATAATTAAATTAGTATTTTTTGTTACACTTCATTTTATTAAACATAAATGTCATAAAGCTTTCTCTCCAAATTTTAGAAATGCCTTATCTTTGTAGAAAACAAAAATGTAATGAACAAAAAAGTTATCCTTATGATTTTAGATGGTTGGGGAAAATCTCCTGACCCTAAAGTATCTGCAATAGACAATGCAAATGTTCCATTTATAAATAGCCTTTACAAAAATTACCCAAGCGCACAGCTTCGCACCGATGGTTTAAACGTTGGTTTACCAGAAGGACAAATGGGAAACAGCGAGGTTGGACACATGAACCTTGGTGCCGGAAGAATTGTATATCAGGATTTAGCAAAAATTAATTTAGCAGTAGCCCACAAAACACTTGCTAAAGAACAAGTGTTAATCGATGCTTTTACTTATGCTAAAGAAAACAATAAAAAAGTACACTTTTTAGGATTAGTTTCTGATGGAGGTGTTCACTCTCATACTTCTCACTTACGCGGCTTAATCGACGCATCTCAAGAGTATGGTTTAGATCAGGTTTATGTTCATGCTTTTACAGACGGACGTGATGTTGACCCGAAATCCGGAGCAAAATACATTCACGATTTAGATGAATATATTAAAGATACTCCTGTAAAAATTGCTTCTATCATTGGCCGTTACTATGCAATGGACCGTGATAAACGATGGGAACGTGTAAAACTGGCTTACGATTTAGTCGTTAACGGAGTTGGAATTCCATCTACTAATGCTGTGGCAAGTGTTCTTGATAGTTATGCACATGATGTAACTGACGAATTCATTGAGCCGGTTGTCATTGTTAATGAAGAACAAAAACCATTAGCAACTATTGTAGAAGGTGACGTTGTAATCTTCTTTAACTTTAGAACTGACAGAGGCCGTGAGCTTACTGAAGCACTTTCTCAGCAGGATTTTCACGAGCAGAACATGCACAAATTAAACTTGTATTATGTAACGCTTACCAACTACGACGAAACGTACCAAAACGTAAAAGTAGTTTACAATAAAGACAACATCACAGAAACTCTTGGTGAAGTTTTAGAAAAAGCGGGTAAAAAACAAATCCGTATTGCTGAAACAGAGAAATATCCTCACGTAACTTTCTTCTTCTCTGGCGGTAGAGAAACTCCTTTTGAAGGCGAATCTAGAATTTTGAGAAACTCTCCAAAAGTAGCAACTTACGATTTACAGCCGGAAATGAGCGCTTACGAATTAGCTGATGCTCTTGTTCCTGAATTGAACAAAGGTGAAGTGGATTTCGTTTGTTTAAACTTTGCAAACGGAGATATGGTAGGCCATACCGGAATTATGGAAGCTGCAATTAAAGCTTGTGAGGCAGTTGATGCCTGCGCGAAAAAAGTAATCGAAGCTGCTCTTGCAAATGATTACACAACAATTGTTATTGCTGACCACGGAAACTGCGAAACCATGATTAATCCTGACGGAAGCCCAAATACGGCACACACAACAAACCCAGTGCCGATTATTTTAGTTGACAAACAATTAAAAAATATTCAGGATGGTGTTCTTGGTGACATCGCTCCTACTATTTTAGAATTAATGGGAGTACAGCAGCCAAATGCAATGACTTGTCATTCGTTATTATAGAAAGCTGATTTTCAACATAAAAAAGGGACTAATTTTAAAATTAGTCCCTTTTTGTTTTTGCGTATTTTTTTGTCAGCCTGAGCGAAGTCGAAGGCACATAACACTTAAAGTTCAAAAAGGCTTCGACTTCGCTCAGCCTGACATTTGTGTCTATTGTTCAATATCAAACAACAAAATAATGATAAAGCTGTTCAACACCATAAATAATAAGCCCAATAACTCCACCAACCAAAGTTCCGTTTATTCTAATGTATTGAAGATCTTTTCCAATTTCCAGTTCAAGTTTCTCTGAAACCTCTTTTCCGTCCCAGCTTTTTACGGTCGAAGAAATCAGATCTCCAATTACTTTTTTATTATTTAAAAGAACCGAAAGCAGATCATCTTTGATAAAATTATTGATTTTATCAATCATAATAGAATCTTCTTTAATGCCATTCCCAAAAGTCTGAATTAAATTCGAAATACTATTTTTAATAGACGAGTCATCGCCTTTATTTAAATCATTAGTTATCGAAAGTTTTATTTCATCCCAAATTCCGTTGATGTAATCCTGAACTTCTTTTTTGCCTACGAAACCTAAAATCATATCATTGATTTTAACTCTCATTTCTTCAGAATTTCTCACTTTTTCTAAAAAATCAAAAATATACTCGTCAATTTTTAAACGAACTGCACTTTCCGGTTTTTTAGCCTCATTTAAAAAATCCTGTAAACCATTAAAAACGCCTTCTGTAATGCTTTTATCAGCAAGTCCAAAACTTAAAAGCGGGGTTGATGCTTTTACTTTTTGCCTTATCAAATCCTTATTATTAGTCAATTCGCTGCTCATTACTTCCAGAAGGTTTGTCAGCATTTGATTCTTTAAATCTCCCTTTTGCAAAGGCTCTAAAGCAACCGCAACCCAGTTTCCAAAATTTATTCCTTCTAATTTTTCTTTAAATTGAACCTGAATAAACCTTTTAATATCTTCATCCTTAATTGTTTTTAAAATTCCCGGAATAATATTTACTGCCACAACATTGGCAATTTTATCTGCATTTTCTTCCTGCGAAAGCCAATCTGATGCTTTTGTGGCAAAGTTAAATTCATCCAGCTTGATTTCCAGTTTTTCGCGGTTTAGAAATTCTTCCGAAACAAAATTCCCAAGGTTTTCTCCAATTTCATTTTTCTTGGTTGGAATAATAGCCGTATGCCAAATCGGAATCCCAAGCGGATGGCGAAACAAAGCCACAACAGCAAACCAATCGGCAATTCCACCTACCATAGCAGCTTCGCTGAAAGCCTGCAGCATTGGAATTTTAAAATAAATAGCGATTATAAAAAGAAGCACCGCAAAACCTAAAAGTGCCAAAGCGTTTCGCTGCATTCTGCGCAGTGCTTTTACTTTTGATATATCCTGATCTATTGTAGTTTTCATGATTGTACACGTTTTTACTACTAATTTAGGGCTTTTTTCCGGGATATTAAATTAAAAAAGTCTGCCGCGAATTTCACGAATTAGTACAAATTACAATTTAACGCACTTCAATTAGTGTGAATTCGTCAAATTCGTGACAAAAAAATTACTTAAAAAATGAGATAAAAATTGTACTTTTGCCAACTGAAAATCTGAAAAATATGATCATCCAAAAAACCAGAGAAGAAATCGAATTAATGCGCGAAAGTGCTTTAATCGTATCTAAAACATTAGGAATGATTGCTTCTGAAATTAAAGAAGGAGTTACTACATTATATCTAGATAAATTAGCCGAAGAATTCATTCGTGATCACGGTGCAGTTCCCAGCTTTTTAGGATTGTACGGTTTCCCAAATTCACTTTGTATGAGCCCAAACTCTCAGGTTGTACACGGAATCCCGAATAATACGCCTTTACAAAGCGGAGATGTAATTTCTGTAGACTGCGGTGCATTCAAAAATGGATATCACGGAGATCATGCTTATAGTTTTGAAATTGGAGAAGTTGCTCCTGAAGTTAAAAAACTTTTACAGGTAACTAAAGAATCTCTATACGTTGGAATTAGAGAATTTAAAGCTGGAAACCGCGTTGAAGATGTTGGAAATGCGATTCAAAAATATACTGAAGCACACGGTTACGGAGTAGTTCGTGAATTAGTTGGTCACGGTGTTGGTCAAAAAATGCATGAAGAACCAGAAATGCCAAACTACGGAAAACGCGGACGCGGAAAACTTTTCGTTGAAGGAATGGTCGTTGCAATCGAACCAATGATTAATCTTGGAACAAGAAACATCAAACAACATAAAGACGGCTGGACGATTACAACTGCAGACGGAAAAGCAAGCGCGCATTTTGAGCATGATGTGGCATTAATAAATGGTAAACCAGAGTTATTATCAACTTTTCAATACATCTACAAAGCTTTAGGAATCGAAAGCAATGAAGAAGACGAATTCAGACAAGTTCCATTAGTACTGTAGCTATTCCACAGAGATTCACTAAGATATACGCCAAGATTCACAAAAAAATATTTTATACGCCTTTTAAAAATGCATTCTCAAAAATTAGTATCTCAAGATGAACTAGATGCTATATCATATAAGATTATTGGTTTAGCAATTGAAGTTCACAGACAATTAGGTCCGGGTTTACTGGAATCTGCTTATCAGGAATGTTTACATTATGAGATTGTAAATTCTGGTTTACTTGTTGAAAGACAAAAAGCATTACCAATTGTATATAAAGATGTAAAATTAGATCACGGATATCGAATTGATCTGCTGATTGAAAATAAAATTGTCATCGAGTTAAAAACAGTTGAATCTTTTACCGATGTACATTTTGCACAAATACTAACATATCTGAAACTCGGAAATTATCCATTAGGATTGCTCATTAATTTTGATTCAAAAATATTAAAAAACAACATAAAAAGATTTATAAACACTTTGTGAAACTCTGTGTCTCCTTTGTGTAACTCTGCGAAACAGTCCTATGAAAAAACTTTTTAAATTAGTTTTAAATACTATCCCGCGTCCATTATTAATTCGTTTGAGTTATGTGGCGCGCCCAATTTTAGCTTTCTCATTAAGGGGAGATAAATTTACAGATCCTATCGATGGCAGAAGCTTTAAATCGTTTTTACCTTACGGATACGGAAAACAGCGTAATAATGTGCTTTCGCCAAGTACACTTTCTTTAGAAAGACACCGTTTGCTTTGGTTGTATTTAAACGATCAGACTGATTTTTTTACAGCACCAAAAAAAGTACTTCATTTCGCACCGGAACAAGCTTTTTATAAAAGATTCCGCAAGCAGAAAAATCTTGATTACACTACAACAGATTTACTTTCGCCTTTGGCCGATGTAAAAGCTGACATCTGTAACCTGCCTTTTAAAGACAACGAATATGATGTGATTTTATGTAATCACGTTTTAGAACATATTCCTGATGATACAAAAGCAATGCAGGAATTATATCGTGTTTTAAAACCTGGCGGAATGGCTATTCTTCAAATTCCACAGGATTTAAACCGTGAAGTTACTTTTGCAGATGATTCAATTACAGATCAAAAAGAGCGTGCTAAAATCTTCGGACAGTACGATCACGTTCGTGTTTATGGACGCGATTATTTCGACAAATTAAGAAGTATTGGATTTATTGTAATTGAAGAAGATTACACTAACAAAATCACACCAGAATTGGTAGAAAAGTACTGTTTAGCAAAAGGAGAAATTATTCCGCTTTGCTTTAAACAGGAAAACTAATTTTCATTATATAAGTGATATAAGTTCATTTAAAAAGAGTTTTCAAAATAGTAATAATTTGAAAACTCTTTCTTTTTTCAGCCCAATCCCGAAAACTATAAGCCAACCAAATCTTTTAACCTTGGAACCTACAAAACCATTTCAATTTTGCTTTGACATCAGTTTAGAAAAAAATCTCAATACTTATATTCCAACCGCCTACATTGTCGAGAATACAGAAGAAATCAAATATCTGGACAAAAAAGCAAGTCCCGGCGTAATGCAGAGTTTCGGGATTGTTTTTGACAATTTAGATTCAAATACAAAAAAAATACTAATGGCCTGTGATTCTTTGAAACCTGAATTTATCTTCAAAAAATTCAGCGCCAAAATCAAATCGGCTAAAACCATTGCTGATCTGAAAAAAGATTCTAAAATTGAATTTGCAATCCGCCAGCATTTAAAATTCCATTTAAGCTCATTTTACGATTTAATTGTAAAAGAGCAATTTCCTTTGTCTCTAAATCTTGGACCAGAAAAAGATTTTTATCGTTCAAAAGTAAGTGTCGAACCGGTTTATTTTGAACCGCAGATTCAGTTTGACAAACATGCAGAAGGCATCACTTATACCCTTTCGCTAAAAGAAAATGAAAAAGCTTTTCTGCCAATGGAAAGCAATGCAGATATTCTTTTAGACGAACCGGGCTGGTTAATTATCAATAAAAAATTAGGACAGCTTAAAGAACTGAACGCTAAAAAACTAATGCCTTTTTTAAAGAAAAAATCAATTGAAATTCCATCAAAATTAGTAGATGATTATTTCAAAAGTTTTATTCCGGAAATTGCAAAGAAAATTGACATTGATGCCAATGGTTTTGAAATCGAACTTCGCGACAAATTGGTTTCCTGCACGATTCAGCCCGTTTATGATTTCTTTAAAAACTGTTATTACCTCAACCTATATTTTGATTATAACGGTTATTCATTTGATGCAGGTAAAACAAAAAAAACACATTCGTTTGTAGATTTCAGTGTTGCCAATGAACCTAAAATTATTCAGTTTAAACGAAATGCAGACGAAAATATATATGTTGACAAATTAACCGAAATTGGCTTAGTAAAAATCAAAAATGAACTATTCGGCCTAAATTCTGAAGCTGAAACTTCTGATCCTTATATCAATATCCAATTGATTATTGATAATAAAGAAAAACTGGAAAGTTTAGGTTTTGATATTCAGAATTTAAAACTGGAAAGCAAAGAAATCATTACAGAAAACCATACTATTTCGGCTTCAAAAGACACAAATGGAGATTGGTTTGATATTAAAATAATTATTACGGTTGGATCGTATAAAATCAATTTCAGCGAAATTATTCCGAATATAAAAAGCAAGGAAAGGCTTTTTCCTCTGCCAGACGGAAACTACTTTTTAATTCCGCTGGAATGGTTCAGCAAATACGGTTCGCTGGCAAAACTGGCTAAAATAGAAAGCGGTACTTTGCTTTTACGTAAAAGCAATTTTACAGCTCTGGATGCCATTCCCGAAATCAAAGATGATGTAACCTATAAAGCTGAATATATCGCTTCTGATTTATTAAAAGCTACTTTAAGACCGTATCAAATTGACGGTGTAAAATGGCTTTTAGGACATTTTAATTCCAATTTAGGCGCGTGTCTGGCTGATGATATGGGACTTGGAAAAACATTACAGACATTGGCTGTTTTAGTTGCCGTTCAGGAACAACTGGGATTCACGAAGAAAACAACCAATTTTGATTTGTTTGCAAACGAAACCACCATCGAAAGAGAACCGCTTAAAGCTTTGATTGTTTTGCCTTCCTCATTGGTTTTTAACTGGTTTAACGAAGCGGGTAAATTCACACCGCATTTTTCGAGAATGCAGTATGTAGGCAACGACAGAAAACAATTAGCAAGCAGACTGGCAGCTACTGATTTAATTTTTACAAGTTACAGCATTGTTCATCGTGATATTTCGGTTTTAGAAAAATACGATTTCCGTTATTTAATTCTGGATGAAAGCCAATACATTAAAAATAAAAACTCGAAGATTTTTAAAGCTATAAATAAAATAAGTACGGAGCATAAAATTGCATTGAGCGGTACGCCAATCGAAAATTCGCTTGACGATTTATGGTCCCAGATGCAGTTTATAAATCCGGATATTTTGGGCAGTTATAATTTTTTTGTTGATAATTTTAAAAACCCAATTGAGAAAAAACAAAATGAAGACGTTTTATCTGAATTGAAAAATCTTGTTCAGCCTTATATTTTAAGACGAACCAAAGAACAGGTTTTAAAGGATTTACCAGAATTATCAGAGCAGATTTACTATTGCGACATGGATCCTGATCAGGAAAAATTATACGAACAGGAAAAATCAAAAGCTCGAAATTTCCTTTTAAAAACCGATGGTTCAGGTCCTGATAAAATCAGTATTATTAACACACTGATGAAGTTACGACAATTGAGTAACCACCCAAAAATGGTAGATCAGGAATCTGAAATTGATTCAGGAAAATATATTGCGGTTACCAATTATCTGAAAAATTTAGTAAAAGCAAAACAAAAAGTAATTATTTTCAGTTCGTTTGTTACCAACCTGAATTTTTATACTGATTGGTGTAAGGAAAATAAAATAACATATTGTGAAATTACAGGCGAAACTCCGGCCGCCAAAAGAGAACAGCAGGTAAAACTGTTTCAGGAAAAAGAAGAACCTTTATTGTTTTTTATTTCGCTGAAAGCGGGAGGCGTTGGTTTAAATATTACAAAAGCCTCTTATGTTTTATTTCTAGATCCGTGGTGGAATCCTTTTGCTGAAAAACAAGGAGTTGGAAGAGCACACCGAATTGGTCAGTTGAATAAAGTAAACGTTGTTCGTTTTATTTCTAAAAATACTGTAGAAGAAAAAATCATCAAACTGCAGGAAAACAAAAAGCTTTTATCTGATTCACTTTTAGAAGAAAGTTATATCAATGATGAGATCGAAGCTAATTTAGAATACATTTTGAATTCTTAATAAATTGTCAATGTAACAACTGGCATCTTAATACGTTTAATAAAATTCTTATATTTACAATCTTACAACGTAATAAGATGCCAAAATTTTTATATCAAAGCCTAATTGCGCTTTTTATTTTTACTTCGGCGAAAGCCCAGGAAATACAAACTGAAGTAGTTCCTCCTTACAATATCAAAACTGTAACTTTTGTTCAAAATGGCAATAATGTTGTTCCGATATTTGAACTGAATTCTACATTTGAATTTCAGTTTGATGATTTGTTTGGAAATGAAGCCAATTATTATTTCGAAATCACACATTGCGATTATAACTGGAAACCCAGTGATATTCCAAAAACAGATTATTTAAGAGGTTTTGACGGCCAGAGAATAGTGGATTATTCTAATTCTTTTAATACGCTTCAGGTTTATTCGCATTACCGACTTCCGTTTCCAAATCAGTTTACAACACAAATCAGATTATCCGGAAATTATATTTTAAAGATTTTAAATGAAGATAAAGAAGTGGTTTTGTCCCGAAAATTTATTGTGTATGAAGAACATTGTACAGTGGGCGCACAGGTAAAAAGAACCCGAAACCTCAGCAATATCAACTATAAGCAAAATCTTGATTTTACGATTGCCTCAAACGATATTACGTTTCAGACTCCAACTCAAAACGTAAAAGTTCTTTTGCTGCAAAACGGAAATTTTAATACCGCGATTAAAAATATTCCACCGCAATATACAATTGGAAATCAGCTGGTTTATAAATATGATGCTGAAACGCAGTTTTGGGGAGGCAATGAATTTTTATATTTTGAAAACAAAGACATTCGCGCGGCAAATAATAACGTAGGCCGAATTGGCTCTAACAATGATATTTACAATGCTTATTTATATACCAATGCTGCAAGAGGAAATCAAATTTATACCAATTATCAGGATGTAAACGGAAATTTTGTTGTAAAAAATATAAACGGGGCTGACAACAGCATCGAGGCAGATTATGCCTGGGTTTATTTTACACTTTCGGCACCTGCTTTTAGAATGAACAAAGACATTTATATTACGGGAATGTTCAATAATTACAGCCTTTCACCAGAATATAAAATGGATTATAATACTGATAAAGCAGTTTTTGAAAAAGCGGTGATGATCAAACAGGGTTTTACTAATTATCAATATACAGTTGCTGATAAAAAAGGAAACATTGATTTGGAAAATGCCGTAGACGGTAATTTTTATCAAACAGAAAATGAATACACTATTTTGGTTTATTACAAAGAAAGTATAGATCGTTATCAAAGAGTTATTGGAAAAGGCAATGCAAACTCTATAAATATCGTTAATTAAAACATTGTTAAGGTTTTAGGTTTCATAGTTTTTTTTCGTAGCTTTGTACCTATTAACACACAGATTTACTAGGTTAGTATGGTTTCTCAAATTACACGAGGCATAAAAATATCGGTTTTAACTAGTTTTGAAGGAACTTACTTCAAGAACTATAAGATTCACTTTGCTTTTAGTTACGTAGTTACAATCGAAAATCACAGTAAAGATTCCGTTCAGTTAACTTCCCGCCACTGGGAAATTTTCGACTCGTTAAACGATTTAGATATTGTTGACGGTGAAGGTGTCATTGGTAAAAAACCGGTTTTAAAACCAGGTGAAAACCACACTTACAGCTCTGGTTGTTTACTATCATCTCCTTATGGTGCTATGAAAGGTCATTTTAATATGATCAATTTTACTACAACCAAAACATTCAAAGTAATTGTTCCTACTTTTAGAATGTGCGCTCCGTTTGCATTAAATTAATCTAACGTTTTATTTCCATTACTTCTTCTTTTGTAATAGCATAAACCTGATCATTTTCTTCAGGGATTAAGTAAAAATTACCTGTAAATTCTCCAAAAGAAGGAAAAATCATTTGATGTGGTTTTCTAAAAAAGCAAGATAAACTCAAAAATTGTCTGCCCAATCCCTTTAGTTTTATTCCGGGATGAATGTGTCCGCAAAAATTAAAAAAGTTCTCTCGTGTTGTAGGATGATGTGTCAGCAGAAAATCATCGATTATCAACTCTTCATAAATTTCAACGTTCAAATCGGCATAGTATTTTTTTGCAATAATATCGTGATTACCTTCAATCAAAATAATCTGCTGCGAAACAGTTTTAGTCCAATCTGAAAAAAATTCCCATTCGTTATTGATTTTGCTGTGGAACAAATCTCCAAGAAAAATAATCGTCTCAGAATCGAATAAATCCAGCACTTCATTTAATCTGGTAAAATTTTCAAAAAGAGCTTTTTCCGGAATTGCCATTCCGTGTTTTCTAAAATGCGCAATTTTCCCCAAATGCAAATCAGAAATAAAAAGAATTTTCTTTTCTTCCCAAAAAGCAGCACCGGACTGATGCAAAACGAAATTTTGATTGTTGATATTTATTCTCATATTAATTTATTTCATGTAACTCGCGGTCATTTTCTTTATTCTTTCCTGCAGGGTCTCACTTGATATTTTTTCGCGTAAACGATCTGTAATTATTGGGAAACTAAACGGCGTTGGCTTTTTACATTGTTTCCAGACAATCGCCTGATTGTTTATTCTTTCCATTGCCTGAATCAAACGTCCTTCTTCTAACTGATGTTCAAAGGTTTCTGTATAAGCCTGCTGTAATAATAAATTATCGGGTTCATAATCTCTAAAAACTTCAAAAAGCAATTGCGAACCACTTTGCAAATGTTTTGTTTTAACAGGTTTTCCGGGTATTCCCGTAAAAACCAAACCAGCAATTACGGCAATATCACGAAATTTTCGGCGTGCCATTTCGGTTGCGTTTAAACTTTTCTGTAAATCATGATGAACATATTCTGTCGTAAATAAATTATTATCAAAAACAGCCTGCATATCTATTTCCTGATCAGAAAGCAATTCGAATCCGTAATCATTATAGGCCAGTGAAAACGTAATTGGCGATAATAAGCTTATTCGATACGAAATTAAACTTGCCATAGCTTCGTGAACATAACGTCCTTCAAACGGATAAAAAATAGCATGATAACCTTCTCTTGTCTTAAACGTTTCGATTAAAAATTCATTGTTATCGGGTACAATACTTTCTTTTCTCTGCCTGTCAAAAATAGGCTTTAAAGCTTTTAATTCGGGAGTTAAGTGATCTGTATTAGCTGCGTACAATTCTTCCCGAAGCAATTCACTCATTTGTGCCGATAACGTCATTCGGCCTCCCATCCAGCTTACCACTCTGGCTGTTTTTTTAGGATCGGCTTTTCGTACTAAAACCTGCATGTTTTTAATTTGAAACAATTCAAGCCTTCTTCCGGCAAAAGTAAAAACATCGCCTCGCTGCAGTTTTGAAGCAAACCATTCTTCGATTGTACCAATAAAACCGCCGCTTAAAAATTTTACATTCAAAACAGCATCGCCCACAATTGTTCCCATTTGCATACGGTGATGCATGGCAATAAAACGGCTGTTGATTTTATAACGTCCGTCGTCTTCGATTTCTACTTTTTTAAATTCGTCGTAAGCCTGCAAGCTCTGACTTCCGTTGGTAATAAAGTTTAAAACCCAGTTCCAGTTTTCTTTGGTTATATTTTGATAGCAGAAAGTTGTTTTAACTTCTTGATAAATTTCATCCGGAAAAAATCCGTCAGAAACGGCTAGCGTATTTAAGTATTGAACCAAAACGTCCCAACTGTTTAAATACGGCATTCGATCTTCGACAACGGTTTGAGCAACTGCTTTTTTTAAAGCCGAAGCTTCAATTAATTCCATTGCATGTGTGGCGAGAAAATAAATCACGCTTTCTTTTCCCGGCTGGTGTCCGCTTCGTCCTGCTCTCTGCAAAAATCTGGCAACGCCTTTTGGTCCGCCAACCTGAATAATGGTTTCAACAGGCGCAAAATCGACACCAAGATCTAGACTCGAAGTACAGACTACTACTTTTAATTCTTCGTTTCGAATGGCGTCTTCTACCCACAAACGGGTTTCTCTGCTGATACTTCCGTGATGCATGGCCATTTCGCCCGCAAATTCAGGATATTTTTCTAAAATGGCCTGAAACCAAATTTCGCAGGCCGAGCGTACATTGGTAAAAATTAAAGTCGTTTTGCTCTTTCGGATGATTTTGGCAACCTCATCAATTAAATGCAAGCCCATGTGTCCACGCCACGGATAAGTTTCCATTTTTTCCGGCAGGATTGATTCTATTTTGATTTTTTTATTGATGTGTGCTTTTATTAAAACCGAGTTTTTATAGGCTTCCGTATCATGACCTAACAAAACTTCTTGTGCTAATTCGAGATTTCCGATAGTGGCTGAAATTCCCCATATTCGCATTTGTGGCGCAATTGTTTTTAATCTCGATAACGCTAATTCCATTTGCACGCCTCGTTTGGTTCCCATTAATTCATGCCATTCATCAACCACGATAGCACCGCAATTGGCAAACGTTTTTTCATATTGTTTTGATGCTAAAAGAAGCTGCAAACTTTCGGGCGTTGTAATTAAAAGATCGGGCATTTTGTTTTTCTGCTTTGCTCTTTCGCTCTGCGAAGTATCTCCGGAACGGATTCCAACGGTTAACGGCAGATCTAAATCGGTAATAATTCGTTCTGCTGCTTGTTTTATTTCTACAGAAAGCGCCCGCAAAGGTGTAATCCAAATGGCTTTTAATCCGGCTTTATGCTTGGTTTTATAATCGGGATTTTTTTTAATGTAATCGAGAACTACCGGAAACCACAAGGCATAGGTTTTTCCGCTTCCGGTTGGAGCGTTTAATAAACCGTTTTTCCCCTGCAGAAAAGCCGTCCAGGTTTGCGTCTGGAATGGAAAAGATTTCCAGCCCTGACTTTTAAACCAGTTTTCGGCTAATACATATAATTCGTTCCTATTCATTCATGATATAATTAATTTTAACACATAGAAACATAGCTTTTAGAACGCATAAAGGCATTTCATTTGCATTAACAAACATAGCTATGAGTGGAAACTTGTTTCTTTTAAATTCTTTTTACACACATTTAACCTATGTTTCTATGTGTTTAAAAATTGTAACATATTTATGAAATCATATCTTTTAGATCTTCAATAGAATTGGCTTCTTCTATTTTTTTGTCCTGACGCCATCTCAGGATTCTTGGAAAACGGGTAGCTATGCCGCTTTTATGTCTTTTCGAAAGTGAAATTCCTTCAAAACCAATTTCAAAAACCAGTTTTGGCGTAACGCTCCGAACCGGACCAAAACGTTCTAAAGTATTCTTTTTTATAAAATCATCTACTTTTCTGAATTCGGCATCGGTTAAACCAGAATAGGCTTTTGCGAAAGTTACAAGTTCTTTTTCGCCATTTTCATTATTCTGCCAAAGCGCAAAAGTATAATCAGTAAATAAATTCGAGCGTCGTCCGTGTCCGCGCATGGCGTAAGTTAAAACGGCATCAATTACGAGAGGTTCAATTTTCCATTTCCACCAATCGCCTTTTTTTCTTCCTACCTGATATGGCGACGTGTTTCTTTTCAGCATCAAACCTTCGCTTTTCATTTCACGTGCTCGCTCTCTTTCTTTCGCTACATCTTCCCATGAAGTTAAGGAAACTCTTTCTGAAAGTCGAAAAGAACGAGCTTGGTCTTTAATATCATCATATAAATCTTCCAGTAATTTTCTTCTTTCTATATACGATAAATTTCGAATATCTTTTCCTTCCCATTCCAAAATATCATACGCTTTTAAAATTACGGGCACTTTTTCCAGCAGATTTGCCGATATGGTTTTACGCCCAATCCGGGCTTGTAAATCATTAAAAGTTCCGATTTCATTTTCCGGAAAAGCCAAAATTTCAGCATCAATTACAGTTCCGTTTGGAATAATTCCGAGAAAGGATTTAAACTCAGGATATTTATCGGTAACCAGCTCCTCTCCTCTTGACCAAACGTAAATTTCGTCATCACGGATAATAGTTTGCGATCGGATTCCGTCCCATTTATGTTCGATCGACCAATCTTCGGGATTTCCTAAATCTTCAACATCGCCTTCAATTGGATACGCCAAATAAAATGGATACGGTTTTGATAAATAATCAGAACTTTTTTCGTCTAAAATTAATTCCTGAAATGTAATCGTATTCGGGTTCCAATTTCCCATTAATTTATAAGCCAAAGCATCTTCATCAACATCTTCTGCTTTTGATAAAGCTCGTGTCATTAATTTTTGGCTTACGCCGATTC
Source organism: Flavobacterium sp. KACC 22758 (assembly GCF_028736135.1). Classification (NCBI taxonomy): domain Bacteria; kingdom Pseudomonadati; phylum Bacteroidota; class Flavobacteriia; order Flavobacteriales; family Flavobacteriaceae; genus Flavobacterium; species Flavobacterium sp. KACC 22758. The sequence goes on along the minus strand of NZ_CP117878.1, from coordinate 861,578 downwards.
TGAAGCTTCCGGTAATTAATTTAGTAAAAACAAAACGTTCGTAATAATTTAACGCCATCCAGTTTTCATGCAGATATTCTTTTTTCTCTGGATCGGTTTTCTTTTTTAGAGCGATGATTTCCTGTAGAAATTCGGTTAAACTTTTATCGGAATGTTCTTTGGTTGTTGGAATTATCAAAGCAATAGTTTCGGCCAAATCGCCCACAATATGGTAGCTTTCCTCAAAAAGCCATAACGGAATATTCGCCAGTTCGTTTGCCCAAAGACGCAATAAAGTTGTATTGACGGGTCTTGCAGGACGACGGTGCGAAAGAATAGCAATAGTCCATACTTTATCTTCCGGCGATGCATTTTTAAAATACGTCGTCAGTGCATCGACTTTTACGTTCGTTTTATTCGAGCTGTCCAGTGTTTTTATAAGTTGGGCGAAATTCTTCATTTACATTTCTTTTAAACCGCATAATTTATTTAACACATAGAAACATAGCTTCTCTTTGCTATTAAAAGCGTTTCACTTTGCTTAAATTCACATAGCTATGTGTGGAAAACTGGTTTTCTTTTTAACCTTTTTTATCGGATTTTAAACCTATGTTTCTATGTGCTAAATTATTCTCCAATAATTAATTTTCAGAAATAACCGGAGTTTCATTTTGGTCTATTTCTGTTTCTTTTTCTTCTTTTTCCATTTCTGCTGCTTCACCTTCATATTGCGTTTTTTCAGTTCTGGCATCGTAACCTAATTCCCTTAAGTATTTGGCAAAAATATCAGTATAACCGTGCGTGCAGATTACGCGTTCTGCCCCTGTTGCTTTTACACTTTCTAATAGAGAATGCCAGTCGCAGTGATCGCTTAAAACAAAACCTTTATCAATCGCGCGTCTGCGGCGTGCACCTCGAAAAGCCATCCAGCCACTTGCAGAACCTGTTACAAAAGGCGTCATTTTTCTAATCCAAATACTTCCGTGTGCACTTGGCGGAGCGAGAACAATATTTCCTAAAAGTGCTTCTCTTTTGGTTTCTCTGGTAATTAATTCGGTTGGAGGAAAATAAACCATCGGACGTAAAACATTTGTCATATTTTCGATGGCGCCGTGCGTGTATATTTTACCAATATCGGTATCTAAATATTTTAAAAGTCTTTGTGCTTTCCCTAAAGAATATCCAAACAGAATTGAAGTTCTGCCTTCGGCTTTATTTTCTGCCCACCAATTATTGATTTCTGAAATCACCTCAGCCTGCGGTGTCCAGTTAAAAGCAGGTAACCCGAAAGTGCATTCGGTTATAAAAGTGTCGCATTTTACAACTTCATACGGCGTTGAAATTCCGTCATCTTCCGTTTTATAATCTCCGGTAAAAACCCAGACTTCGCCTTTGTGTTCTACCCTGATCTGCGAACTGCCGATAATATGTCCGGCAGGATGAAGTGAGAATTTTACATTATTGATAACAAAGGTTTCTCCCCACTCTTTTCCGGTTACATTTATTTCGCCCAAACGATGACGAATTATAGGAATGTTGGTATGATGTGTAATATAATTTTGATGTCCCCAGCGCGAGTGATCAGCATGTCCGTGCGTGATTATAGCGTTCTTTACAGGACGCCACGGATCAAGATAAACATCTGCCTGCTGGCAGTAAATACCTTTATCGTTAAAAGCTAAAAGCGGTATTTTCATATTGGTGTATTTAAAACATTCTTTTAGAAGTACCTCAAATTTAAACCTTTATAAAAAAATATATTTTACAACTTCGTGCAATTAGTTTATTAAATTACAACTTTTTAATATTGTATTGTGATATAATCAAATTATCATTTGTACTTTTGTAAAAAATTAAACAATTCGTAAATTTTAAAATAATTTATCCCATGTTAAAAGGATTCTTTCATGTACCAAAAGCGGTAAACGAGCCTGTAAAGAGCTACGCACCGAACTCACCAGAAAAAGCAGCTGTTCAGGCAGCTTACACTACAATGTGGAACTCTCAAATTGACGTTCCGTTATATATTGGAAGTGAAGAAATCAAAACTGGAAACACAAAAAATATTACAGCTCCTCATGATCACAAACACGTAGTTGGAAAGTATCATTTAGCTGAAAAACAACATATTGAAAAAGCAGTTGCCAATGCTCTTGAAGCAAGACAAAAATGGGCAAATATGGCATGGGAACAGCGTGCTGCTATTTTCTTAAAAGCTGCTGAACTTATCGCTGGTCCATATAGAGCTCGTATTAACGCTGCTACAATGATTGGGCAGTCTAAAAATATTCACCAGGCAGAAATTGATTCTTCTTGCGAGTTAATCGACTTTTTGCGTTACAATGTTGAGTTTATGACTCAAATCTACAACGATCAGCCAAAATCAGATTCTACTGTTTGGAACCGTGTAGAATACAGACCGCTTGAAGGTTTTGTTTACGCTATTACTCCTTTTAACTTTACTGCTATCGCTGCTAATCTTCCTGCAAGTGCTGCTATGATGGGTAACGTTGTGGTTTGGAAACCAAGTGACAGCCAGGTATTTTCTGCAAAAATTATTATTGATGTTTTCAAAGAGGCAGGAGTTCCAGACGGAGTTATCAACGTAGTTTTTGGAGATGCTTTAATGATTACTGATACTGTATTAGCGAGCCGTGATTTTGCTGGTATTCACTTTACAGGATCTACTCACGTATTTAAAGATATCTGGTCTAAAATTGGAGCAAATATCCACAATTATAAAACATACCCAAGAATCGTTGGAGAAACTGGTGGTAAAGATTTTATCATAGCTCACCCAAGTGCAAACGTAAAACAAGTTGCTACAGGAATTACTCGCGGTGCTTTTGAATACCAAGGTCAAAAATGTTCTGCAGCTTCTAGAGCTTATATTCCTCAAAGTTTATGGCCATCTGTAAAAGAGCAGTTAATTGCTGATGTAAAATCTATGAAAATGGGTTCTCCGGAAGATTTCGGAAACTTTATTACAGCAGTTATTCACGAAGGTTCTTTTGATAAATTAGCCAGCTATATCGATCAGGCCAAAAAAGATGCTGATGCTGAAATTATCGTTGGTGGTAATTACGATAAATCTGTTGGATACTTTATTGAGCCAACGGTTATTGCAACAACAAATCCAAAATATACTACAATGGAAACTGAGTTATTTGGACCAGTTATCACTATTTATGTTTACGAAGATGCAAAATGGGAAGAGACTTTAGAATTAGTTGATACTACATCTGAGTACGCTTTAACTGGAGCAGTTTTCAGCCAGGATCGTTATGCTGTTGAAGTAGCGACTACTAAATTGCAAAATGCTGCTGGTAATTTCTACATTAATGACAAACCAACCGGAGCAGTTGTAGGTATGCAGCCATTTGGTGGAGCAAGAGCTTCTGGAACTAACGATAAAGCAGGTTCTGCATTAAACTTATTGCGTTGGGCTTCTCCAAGAACTATTAAAGAAACTTTTGTAACTCCAGAAGATTACAGATATCCGTTTTTAGGATAATCTAATTTAGAGTTCATTTAATATTAAAAAAGCCGGAAATTCAATTGAATTTCCGGCTTTTTTTGATTCTACAAATTAATCATTCTTTCTATCTATTAAAATTGTAATACTTTTCTTATACATTTAATTATCAGCACAATGCGCTTCAAAAAAGTCTTATTTTGATACTTTTAAAACTTTTACGTCCACAATAAGAAAAAGCATGACTCTAAATTTGCATCAAAATAAATCATAACAAAAAAAATTAGAGTCATGAGAAACTTAAATAACGTCCCAAAAATAATTTCAGAATCAAAAAGCATTGGTCACGCTATTGATTTTAAATGGACAAAAAAGAAAATAAATGAGCTGCTGGATCCATTAGAAGGAAATGAAGAACTTGAAAAAATTTTATTACAAGTTAACCATAAAGGATCTGTTGGCTTAACTGCTGCACTTTTAGAATGGGTATACTGGCGCTTTACAGGATATTCCCATTCAGTTAATGATACTCAAAAACGTATTGAAGCACTTTGGTGTTCTATAAATAATCGTGAACAGACTAATCCTTTACTTTTTGACGCAGATCTTAAAGTATCGGCTTCTGGTTCAGTAAATGGTGCTTTATGGATTGCATTAATGAATGTTCGCATGATTGATGTGCGATACAGAAAAGGTTCATACTTTTTACAACACGAACTTGTTGGATTAGTATTATTAGCACGCCATATCACCCCGAAAAAGAAAAAATTTGATAATTGGTTTAATCAAATTATAACTGAATTGGTGCATTCACACCCTTGTCCTTACAGAAATGATGAATTAGATGAAACAGATGAGGCTGTTTACGATTCTTCAAACGAACCTGTGATCTGCCGAGAATTTTTCTTTGATTCTGAATTTAAATACAGCGCTGAAGCATCTGAAAATGCAATTCACAATTTTATTGATAATTTAAACATAAAAGCAAATCCTTTTTTAAATTTTTCAAGAAAGGCTTCTTAAACTTATTAGTTATTTTTTTTATAACCCGGCCAAATTAAACTTTGCCGGGTTATTTATTTAAGGTTTAAACTTTAAAGGAAGATGAACCACTTTTTTAGTTTCAAAAAATTCATCTTCAAATATCTCTGATAAATCATATAAGGTTGCAGCAGGAAAATCTTTTAGTTCTTCAGACAAATCGCCACCTTTAAGATAAAGAATCCCATTTTTTAGTTTATGCTTGTGCTGCTTTTTAATTTTATCTTTTATCCAAGAAACAAAATCAGGCATATTAGTTACGGCACGGCTCACAATAAAATCGAAATCGCCTTTTACCAATTCGGCACGTTTTTGTTCTGCTTTTACATTTTTTAATTCTAATGCATCTACAACACCCTGAACCACTTTTATTTTTTTAGCAATAACATCAATTAAATAAAAACGGGTTTCGGGAAAAAGAATCGCTAACGGAATTCCCGGAAAACCTCCTCCTGTTCCAACATCCAGAACTGTTGTTCCGGGTTCGAATTTCATAACTTTAGCAATTCCTAAAGAATGTAAAATGTGTTTTGTATATAATGAATCAATGTCTTTGCGCGAAATAACATTGATTTTTTCATTCCAATCGTGGTATAAAAAGTCTAATTTTTGAAATTGTTCGATTTGAAGATCGGTCAAATTGGGAAAATATTTCAATATCTCATCCATTGCTGTAAATTTTTAACAAAAGTACTACTTTACGATTGAAATATTTAACTCAATTTTGCAAATTGAGAATTTATAATAATTACCTTTGAAACCTATTTAAAACAATTATGAATAACACGGCTCCAACTTTTGCAAGGCAAGACAATCTGAAGTTTTTCAGAACACTTAATTCTCGGGTAAACAATTACTTCAAGGAGAATAATATTCAGAAAACCGGAAATTGGAAATTACACTTAAAAGCTGTTATTCTGTTTGCAGTTTTTCTAACTCCTTATTTTTTAATTCTTACGCTTAATATGCCTTTTTGGCTAATGCTGTTACTTTCAATTATTATGGGAGTTGGAATGGCAGGTGTAGGAATGAATGTAATGCACGACGGAAATCACGGTTCCTACTCTAATAAAAGCTGGATCAACAAATTCATGGGCGGAACAATTTATGTTTTGGCTGGAAATGTTTACAACTGGCAGGTACAGCATAATGTGCTTCATCATACTTATACTAATATTCCTGGACACGATGAAGATCTGGATGCCGGAAGAATTATTCGTTTTACAGAACATGCAGAATGGCACCGTTTTCACCGTTTCCAGCATTATTATTCTGTTTTCTTATATGGGTTACTAACTTTCAATTGGGCTTTAACTACTGATTTTAAGCAAATGCGTAATTACCTTAAAAGAAAACTCTCTTATGGTGAACCAAAAAGTCCTAAAATTTTATGGACAACCCTTATTATCACTAAAATGATTTATGTGTCAATCTGGATTGTTTTACCAATTTTAATTGGAATTACCTGGTGGAAAGTTCTTCTTGGCTTTTTCCTAATGCACTATACTGCAGGTTTAATTTTAAGCATTGTATTTCAGCTGGCGCATGTTGTAGATCATACTACAAATCCAACTCCAAATGATTTAGGCGAAATGGATAATACCTGGGCTATTCACCAATTGTATACTACAACTAATTTTGCTCCAAAAAATGCAATCGTAAACTGGTATACAGGAGGACTAAACCATCAAATTGAACATCATATTTTCCCAAATATCAGTCATATTCATTATGGCAAAATTGCAAAAATTGTGAAAGAAACCGCAAAGGAGTGCAACTTGCCTTATTATGAATATAAAACAATGAGAAGTGCAGTTATTGCTCACTTCAAGCATTTACGTGAACTGGGAATGAAACCTGAATTATCTGTTTAAACTAAAAAATCTATTAATAATTAACCTTCCTTAATCACACAGCAAATTAAGGACTTCAAAATTTTTATAATGAACCATATTCTTTCGGACAGAATCAACAACCTTGCGACTTCACAAACATTGGCAATGGCCGCTTTGGCAAGAGAATTAAAAGCACAAGGAAAAGACATTATCAGTTTAAGTTTAGGTGAACCAGATTTCAATACACCAGACTTTATTAAAGAAGCTGCTAAAAAAGCAATCGACGATAATTACAGTACATATTCTCCAGTTGATGGATATCAGGATTTAAAAGAAGCTATCTGCAGAAAATTCAAAAGAGACAATGATTTAGAGTACAAACCATCTCAAATCGTAGTTTCTACAGGAGCAAAACAATCTTTATACAACATTGCGCAAGTAATGTTAAACGATGGTGACGAGGTAATTTTACCAGCACCTTATTGGGTTTCATATTTCGAAATCGTAAAACTTTCTGGCGGAGTTCCGGTTGAAGTACCAACTTCTGTAGAAACAGATTTCAAAATTACCCCAGAACAATTAGAAGCAGCGATCACACCAAAAACAAAAATGATGTGGTTTTCTTCTCCATGTAATCCTTCTGGATCTGTTTACAGCAGAGAAGAATTAACAGCACTTGCAAAAGTTTTAGAAAAACACCCAAATATTTACGTAGTTGCAGACGAAATCTATGAGCACATCAATTTCTCAGGAACTTTCTGCAGCATCGGTTCTATCCCGGGAATGTTAGAAAAAACAATTACTGTAAACGGAGTTGCAAAAGCATTTGCAATGACAGGATACAGAATTGGTTATATTGGAGCTCCGGAATTTATCGCAAAAGCGTGTACAAAAATTCAAGGGCAAGTAACATCTGGTGCAAACTCTGTAGCACAACGCGCTACAATTACTGCTGTAGATGCTGATCCAAGCGTATTAAACGAAATGGTTCAGGCTTTCCACGGTCGTAGAGATTTAGTGGTTGGATTATTAAAAGAAATTCCGGGAGTAAAAATCAACGTTCCAGAAGGAGCTTTCTACGTATTCCCAGACGTTTCTTCTTTCTTCGGAAAAACATTAAAAGGTCATGAAATTAAAGATGCAAACGATGTTTCGATGTATCTTTTAGCTGAAGCAAACGTAGCTACAGTAACAGGAGATGCTTTTGGAAATCCAAACTGTATTCGTTTCTCTTACGCAACAAGCAACGATATTTTAAAAGAAGCTTTACGCAGAATCAAAGAAGCTTTGACTGCATAACAATATTCTAAATTTTACTAAAACGGCTTAAGGTTCAAAAGTTTCATCACTTTTATACTTTAAGCTGTTTTTTTATGTGCTTATTCGCCAAAGATTGCTCAAAAACAACTTTCTTTTAATCAATTAAAAGACCAGCAATATCTTTTGTAATAGTCGTTGGAGAATTACATTCACAATTACTCAAACCCACTACATAAATTTGTTCAGTTGGTTCATAAACTCCCATAGATTTAAAACCAAAAATACTTCCTCCGTGCTCGCGTATTGTTTTGTTTTTCACCTTTTCTAAATGCCAGCCATATCCATAATCTATATGGATTCCGTTATTTAATTTATAATTCGTAAAAGCTTTTTCTGTATAAACTGGATTTAATAATACATTGCTATTTATTGCATTCTGCCATTTAAGCAAATCATCTACAGTCGACATGATCGAACCGGAAGCATACGGAATAGAAAAACTGATGTAATTTGTATTTATATAACCATTCTTGTCACGATAACCAGAAACCCTGTTTTTTATAATTTTATCATGGCTTGCATAATAACTATTTTCCATTCCTATTTTCTTAAAAATATTTTGGGTTATGAATTCCTCATAAGTCTGTCCAGAAACAATTTCAACAATATATCCCAAAAGCACATATCCTGAATTACAGTATTTATACTGCTCCCCAGGTTTAAAATCAATAGGTTCGTTCTTAAAAAAATCTACTAATTCTCTAGGCGACAAATCTCGTCTGGCAATATCTTTAATCGATTTCATACTCGTAAAATCCTTAATTCCCGAAGTATGAGTCAGCAAATGATGTAATGTAATCCTATTTCCATTTGTTGGGTAATCCGGAATAAACTTCGTAATTTCATCATCAAGCTTCAGTTTTCCCTGCTCAGCAAGCATCAAAATAGAAACAGCCGTAAATTGTTTGGTCATTGAACCAATTTCAAAAACAAATTCAGGTTTCATTTTAACATTCATTTCCAAATCAGCCATTCCAAAAGCTTTTCTATAGATCACTTTTCCATTTTTAACCGCAAGAAAAACTGCTCCGGGATTTTCAGGTTTAAACTTTGAGATAATTAGACTGTCTATTTTAGTTTCTAAATTCTGAGCCGACAAATCCAAATAAATAATTATTAAGAGTACAACAAAAGATTTTAAAATTGTTTTCATTTTGTGATGATTTAGTTTGATTGATAAAGCTTTGACGACATTCATCAACTAAAGGTTACAAAAAGAATAATTTGTATAATTTATGGGCGTGCCCCTCCGGGTCGGGCTATCCGTTACAAGTCCTCGCACTTCCTACGTCAGGCTGTGGGCTTTCCACTGCTATCCCTCACGCAAACGGAAAATGAGAAAATTCATTTTGATAAAAAATCTGCCTAATCGGCTGAATCTGCGGGAGAATAAATTAGTAGTTTCAAAATTCCCATTCTACAATATTATAAAACCTCAAATGTAATCCTGTAAAACATAACACTTTATAAATCGCCAACTTTGTAATATATTAATTTAAAAACTATTAGTCATGATACATACAGATGAAACCACACAAGAAGCTGTTAAAACTTTAGAAGGATTAATTTCAATTCTCGAAGATGGAAAACTAGGATATACAAATGCTGCAGAACATGTGGAAAACCCGGCAATGAAAACTGATTTTCTGGAATATGCAAGAGAAAGAGCTTTGTATATTGTAGAATTACAAGATGAAATCAATAAGCTAGGAAAATCAACAGATAATTCAGGCGGAGGTCCGCTTGGGGCTTTACACCGTACATGGATTGATATTAAATCCGCTTTTACAGGCGGTGATACAGAAGCCATTATAAATGCTTGTATTACGGGTGAAGAAGCCGCAATCGAAAAATATAAAAAGGCACTTGAAGAAAACCATTTAGAACATGATCAAGTATATATCGTTTCAAAACAACTAAACGGTATCCAAAATACTTTATCACAAATTAAAATGAGAGCAAATTAATCGATTGGTTCATGCTTTTTTTTGAAAACTGCCCGGTCTTCGGATTGGGCGGTTTTTTTATTTTTATTGCCGCTGAAAAATAAAATCTTATTTTAGTCTCAACCAATTCTAACTAGCAGACTACATGAAATTAACTTTACGCAATTTTCTCATTTACACAATCTTTACCGTTTTATTTTCCTTTATTTCAAAAGCTCAGCCAAGAGTTGGCAAATCAATAAATGCTTCAATAGGTTTTGCTTCCAGCAGTTCGTATTACATTGAAGATTATGGAAATCAGGACCAATTAGATGTTATGGGCAGCGGACTGTATGTACAAGCAGAATATGCTTGGGGAATAACTTCATGGTTTGGCATAAAACCTTATGCTGCTACAATTTCTACAAAAATTGATGGAGAACAATTTTATCTAGACCAGCCAAGATACAAAGTAACAACTCGTGCTTTGTTAGTTGGAGGAAAAGCTCGTATTTGCGCTCCAATTCCGTGGGTTGCGCCTTTTATTGAAGGCGGCATTGGCGCTTCATTTGGAAAATTTCAAACTTTTACACCAGCCGTTAATTACAATAAAAATACTGTTTTAATGCATATTCCCATCAGTTTTGGATTAGCAGTTGGCAGAAAAAACAATTTTGAACTTGCATTTTCAGGTTATTTTCATCCAGCTGCAAAACAATCAACAGGAGTATTTTCTGCAGGATATAATTTTCCAATAGATTAATTATATCAAATAATTTCATTTATCTTCATTCCATATTAAGTTAACAAACTCAAAAAAATCGCTTCATCATTAGCAAACTCAAATAATTTATAAGACCTTTGCACACTTTTTTTCGGGAATACCACAAAAGTCTAAAGTTTTAGAAATGAAGAAGAAAATCGAAATATTAGCTCCTGCTAGAGATTTAATTGGAGGAATCGCTGCCATAAATAGTGGTGCCGATGCTGTATATATTGGTGCACCGCAATTTGGAGCACGTTCTAATGCCAACAACTCAATCGAAGATGTTGCTGAACTAGTTAAATACGCACACTTATTTAACGCACAGGTTTTTGTGGTTATGAATACCATTTTGTACGACAACGAATTAGAAACGTGTCGTGCCATGATTTGGGAATTATACGATATTGGTGTCGATGCATTGATCATTCAGGATATGGCGATTATGGAAATGGACTTACCTCCTATCGTACTTCACGCCAGTACACAAGCTAATAATCGTGATGCAGATAAAATTAAATTTCTTAAAGATGCCGGAATCAAACGTGTTGTTTTAGCACGTGAATTAAACCTGCATCAAATTAAAACAATATACGACCACGCTGATGTCGAATTAGAGTTTTTCGTAACTGGAGCATTATGTGTTTCTTTTAGCGGAAACTGCTATATGAGTGTGGCCAACGGAGAACGCAGTGCCAATCGTGGTTCATGCGCGCAAAACTGCCGTTTACCTTATAACCTAATTGACGGAAACGGAGATACTTTAATCAGAAACAGTCACTTACTTTCTATTAAAGATTTGGACGTTTCAGATCAAATCCCGAATTTAATTGAAGCTGGAATTGTTTCCTTCAAAATCGAAGGAAGATTAAAAGACGTTGCTTACGTTAAAAATAACGTTTCTTATTTACGTCAAAAATTAGACAGCTATTTAGAAGGAAGCGATAAATACATTAAAGCTTCTTCAGGAAAATGCACGTATACTTTTGATTCTACATTGAGTAGAACTTTCAACCGTGGTTATACGGATTATTTCGTAAACGAAAGACACAGTTCTATTGGTTCTTGGGAAAGCCCAAAATCAAAAGGACAATATATCGGTAAATTAATTAGAACTGTTGGAAACGCTTACGAAATCGAAAATGGCGAATTATTAAACAACGGTGACGGACTTTGCTTTATCAACGAAAATAATGAAGCCGACGGAATCTACGTAAACAAAGCCGAGAACGGAAAAGTATACCCAAACGTTTTAAAAGAAATCAAAGACGGAACTTTCATCTATAGAAACAACGACGCTGCTTTCATCAAAATTGTTGAAAGAGAAGACAGCGCGATCCGTAAAATTGGAACTACTTTATTGCTTACCGAAAACGAAAACGGTTTTGAATTAATCGCTACCGACGAAGACGGAAATGTAAGTACAGTAAAATTAGAGCATCCGAAAGAAAAAACTAAAACTGGCGAATCGATCGAAGAAAACATTAAAGTTCAATTGGCAAAAACAGGTTTTACACCTTACAGCGCCGATGAAATCAATGTAATGTTTTCTGAAAACTGGTTTCTTCCTATTTCTAAAATCAACGAAATGAGAAGAAATGTTTTCGATCAATTATCAGAAATTCGTTTGGCAAATTACGTTCGCGAAGAACACCAATTGGTAAAAACGTCACATCCCTATCCAGAAACCAAACTGGATTTTATGTACAACGTTTCGAATAAAACAGCTCGTAAATTCTACGAACGCCACGGTGTTACCGAAATCGAAAAAGCATTCGAATTACAATGGGATCCAGGAAAATCTCGTGTAATGACAACCAAATATTGCATCAAATACGAATTAAAAAAATGCCCAATTCACCAAAAAGACATCGTTGGTGTTAAGGTAAAAGAACCATTGGTTTTAAAACAGGGAGAATTAGAATACAAACTAAAATTCAACTGCAAACCCTGCGAAATGGAAATCTGGGAAAAAGATGCCGAATTTGAAATTGAAGAAGATCATTTTCATTAATATAAAAAAAGCGATACCTAATTAAGTATCGCTTTTTTATTTATTTCTTCTTCGTAGTTTTTGCTTTTGAATCAGGTGGCGTAATATTTATCTTGGTCGCCTTTAATGCTGATTTTGATTCTGCTTTTTTCTCTCGTTTTACATTATATAAATCTACGACCTTTTCAATGTCATCATATTTATACTCTTTATCTTCAATTTTTTTAGCAATTTCAGGATTATCGCTAAAATAATAAACTCCATATTCATTAAAAAAAGCATTATAACCAGCAGATAGAGCGTTTGAACTCACAGAAACCAGCACAGGATAATCTTCATTACTTCTTTTTAAGTAATGATTTATTTCTTTAGAAACAACCTGCATTTTCTTTACTTTAACCTTTTCTTTCGTTTTTTCATCCTCAACCTTCACTTCTTTTATTCCGTATTCTTCACCACCTAAATATAAAGAAGCTATACCTGTAATAATTTTACAAATCCAGTTTTCATCAATAACCTTAAATTCTGTTCCCTTCTTTTTATACACCTTTGTTTTTGTTCTTACAAAAGTATAAGACAATTTTTTGTTGTCGTCTAAAATCTGAATTGAATCAAGATCACTGCTAGCATATTTTTCATTTTCCTCGCCAACTTTAATTTTTACTTTTTTATCGTCAAACCCAGGGAAATTAACTATTCCACTGACTTTTTGTTTATCCTTTTTAAAAATTACAGCATTAGCTTTTTGTTCTCCCATTCCGAAATTAAATGTAATTCCGGCTGATTGTGAATGTACGAACGATGTAATGCATAAAGCACTCATTATTAAAATAAATTTTATTCTCATCTTATGATTATTATTTGTTTTGCGGGCAAATATAGAAATATACTAATGGCTGCATCAAAAATCCCGAATTAATTTAACCTGAATTTTCTACAAATATCTATAAGCATTATTTTATTGATAAACATATAAATTTGGGCGTGTCCCTCCGGGTCGGGCTATCCGTTTCAAGTCCTCGCACTTCCTTCGTCAGGCTGTGGGCTTTCCACTTCTATCCCTCACGCAAACAGCTCCAAAAGAACCTTTACGCTTGTAATTCTCCGAATCTTGTCATTTCGACGTAAGGAGACCCGAGCGATAGCGAACGGGCGAAGCAAATCTTCGCAAGAAACTCGACAAAGATTGGCTTATTGAAACGGAGCTACTCGCGAAGATTTCTCCTTACGTCGAAATGACAAACTGCATGGTTAATTTGTCTAAAAATTAAAATCTCATACAAAAAATAAATCTGCAAAATCTACGTAAAACCTTTACAAACTCATCTCAACTTATAAAAACAAAAACTTAGAGAGCTTTGCGTAAATCCTTTGCGAACTTTGCGGTTAAACCTAGATTACGTAGACGCACTGCAGTGCGTCTCTACACCAATCCATGCGAATAGGCTTTGTGGTTAAAAACATTTTTCCCTACTTTTACTACTCAAACAATACACCACTCCAAAATGAAAATACTACTCCTAGGTTCAGGCGAATTAGGCAAAGAATTTGTCATTGCTGCACAACGAATCGGACAAACCATAATTGCAGTTGACAGTTACGAAAATGCACCGGCAATGCAAGTCGCACACGGTTTTGAAGTCATCAATATGCTCGATGGCGAAGCACTGGACCGAATCGTAGCCAAACACCAACCCGATTTTATAGTTCCTGAAATAGAAGCCATTCGTACCGAACGTTTTTACGATTACGAAAAACAGGGAATCACCGTTGTTCCTTCAGCGAAAGCGGCAAACTTTACCATGAATCGTAAAGCTATTCGCGATTTAGCAGCAAAAGAATTGGGATTAAGAACAGCAAAATATCAATACGCAACTTCGGCAGAAGAACTACAAAAAGCCGTTCAGCAGGTTGGAATTCCTTGCGTGGTAAAACCATTAATGTCTTCGTCTGGAAAAGGACAATCGACAATCAAAACAGAAAGCGATATCGAAAAAGCGTGGCAATATGCCGTTGCAGGTTCGCGTGGAGATGTTATCGAAGTTATTGTAGAAGCTTTTGTCCATTTTCATTCAGAAATTACACTTTTAACCATTACTCAAAATAATAATCCAACTTTGTTTTGCGCTCCAATTGGCCACAGACAAGAAAGAGGCGATTATCAGGAAAGCTGGCAGCCTGCTTTAGTTTCAGAAAAAGACTTGTATGAAGCTCAGGATATGGCCGAAAAAATTACGGAAGCGCTTGGCGGAGCTGGACTTTTTGGTGTTGAATTTTTCTTGACAAAAGAAGGCGTTTATTTCTCTGAACTTTCACCGCGTCCGCACGATACCGGAATGGTAACTTTAGCAGGAACACAGAATTTTAATGAATTTGAACTGCATTTAAGAGCCATTTTAAGTCTTCCCATTTTTGAAATTACTTTAGAAAAAGCTGGAGCAAGCGCCGTAATTTTAGCATCAGAAGATTCAGCAAATCCAACTTTCAGCGGAATCGAAAAAGTAGCCGCTTTACCCAAAACCGATTTCAGGATTTTTGGAAAACCGACGTCAAGACCTTACCGAAGAATGGGTGTGGTTTTAAGCCACGATACACTTTCAACTCCAATTAACGAAATAACAGAACGTGCCAAAAAAACGGCAAAATTAATCACTGTAAATTCTTAACTATGAAAAATATACTTTTAGCGACTTTCCTTTTTATTGGAATCGCAGTACAAGCACAAGACAAAAAGAAATTTGACAAACCAACAGTTGTTGAAGCTTCATGTGGAGAATGTCAATTTGGAATGAAAGGTAAAAGCTGTGATTTAGCCGTTCGCATTGACGGAAAAAGCTATTTCGTGGATGGAACTACAATTCACGATCACGGTGATGCACACTCAGAAAAAGGTTTCTGTAATGCAATAAGCAAAGCTTTAGTTACGGGAGAAATTAAAGGAGATAGATTCAAAGCAACTTCATTTACTTTAATCGACGATAAAAAATAATGGCATTAATTCTCGAAAACATTGCCAAACACGTTTCTCTGACACCAGAAGAACAGGCGCTTTTTTTATCTAAACTAGAAACCAACACTTACAAAGCCAAAACGCTTTTACTAAATGCCGGCGAAGTCTGCAAACATTCCTATTTCGTAAATTCAGGTATTTTAAGAAGTTTCAACATCAACGATAATATTGTTGAACACGTACTTTCTTTCGCTTGCGAAGGCTGGTGGATGAGTGATATGTACAGTTATTTTTCGCAAAAACCGGGACAACTTTTTATTGAAGTTCTGGAAGAAGCCGAAGTGGTTTCGTTATCGAAAGAAAATCAGGAACAATTGTATCTTGAAATTCCGAAACTGGAACGTTTTTTCAGAATTTTAATTGAAAATTCATTGGTTGCAAATCAGCAGAGATTAATGGATAATTTGAGTTTACCTGCGGAAGAACGCTTTGAAAAATTCACAAAAAAATACGGAACATTGGTGCACAAAGTTCCCCAAAAACAAATCGCTTCTTTCATTGGTGTAACACCGGAATTTTTCAGTAAAATGAAAGCAAGACTTTTAAAGAAATAGATTTTTTTGCCACAGATTTCACAGATTAAAGTGATTTTTTTAGCCACGAATTACACAAATTTCTACGAACTAATTGATTTAAAAATTAAAATAAAATTCGTGGAAATTTGTGTAATACATGGCAACAATTTTTTTAATCCTTTTAATCTGTGAAATCTGTGGCAAAAACAAAAAAACCAGTTCAATGAACTGGCTTTTCTTTTGAATTAAAATTGCTCAACCTCTGTAGAATGTTCCATTGCGGTTATTGCTGATTTGCCTAACATTACAGTGTTCTGAACGGCGTCGAAATAAGAAGTTCCCACAAAAGCTTGATGTTTTACGGCTCTGAATCCGTTTTTCTGTAAAGCAAATTCACGTTCCTGCAATTCAGAATATCCTGCCATTCCGCGTTCTTTATACGCTTTTGACAATTCAAACATACTGGTATTCAAAGCATGGAATCCTGCCAAAGTGATGAATTGGAAACTATATCCCATTGCTGCTAAATCTTCTCTAAACGTTTCCATTTCAGCAACTGATAACTTTGCTGCCCAATTGAAAGACGGCGAACAATTGTAAGCCAGCATTTTATCTGGGAATTCCTTTTTCATTGCTTTTGCAAATTTTCTAGCATAATCTAAATCCGGATTACTGGTTTCCATCCAAATTAAATCGGCATAAGGCGCGTAGCTCAAACCTCTTGCAATTCCCTGATCTATTCCATTTTTTACATACAAGAAACCTTCTGCCGTTTTTTCTCCTGTTAAAAACTTTCTATCTCTTGGATCTGCATCGCTTGTTAGTAAATTAGCTGCATCGGCATCTGTTCGAGCAACTATTAAAGTTGAAACGCCCATAACATCTGCTGCCAAACGCGCTGCAATTAATTTATTAATCGCTTCCTGAGTAGGAACTAAAACCTTCCCGCCCAAGTGCCCGCACTTTTTAGCAGAACTTAATTGATCTTCAAAATGAACTCCAGATGCTCCTGCTTCAATCATAGATTTCATTAATTCGAAAGCATTTAAATTTCCTCCAAAACCAGCTTCAGCATCAGCTACAATTGGAACTAAATAATCTTTTCTATCTTCAATATTATTTACAGTCTGAATCTGATCAGCGCGAAGTAAAGCATTGTTAATTTTTTTTACAACCATCGGAACGCTGTTTACCGGATAAAGCGATTGGTCAGGATACATTTCGCCCGCCAGATTTGCATCAGCAGCAACCTGCCATCCGCTTAAATAAATCGCTTCTAAACCCGCATCGACTTCCTGAATCGCTTGATTTCCAGTTAACGCTCCCAAACCCGCAACATAATCCTGACTTTTTAACTTTCTCCATAATTTCTCTGCACCCATTTTGGCAATAGAATGCTCAATTTTATAAGACCCTTGAAGCGTAACTACTTCACTCGCAGTATAAGGACGCTCTACTCCTTTCCATCTCGGGTTCGTAATCCAATCGTTAATCAATTCCTGAATTCTGTCTTCTGTTGTTTTCATAATATAGTTTAGTTAAAGTGGTTCGTTAATAAAGTTTTTAGTCTCGGTTTTCAGTTTTAACCAAGATTTTTAAACACATAGAAACATAGTTATACTTTGTGGTTAAAGGCGTTTCATTTGTTTCAACACACATAGTTATCTATGCGTGAAAAAACAGTTTTTTTCTTTTCTCTTTATTATAGAAAAAATAAAATCTATGTTTCTATGTGTTTAAATAAATTATAAATATTTATAACATGGAAGGGTAAGGAAATCCACAAAATGCAGGTTTACAACCAGTCTTTCCAGCATTTTTTCGGCTAATGGAAACTGTTGTTTTTCATAATTTTCTTCTCCTAGTTCTTCCTTAATTTTTCTGAATTCATCTAAAGCCAATTCATGATAATAAGCCAAATCTAATTTTCGTCCATTATCCAAAATCACTTTATTCTGGAGCCATTGCCACAATTGCGATCTCGAAATTTCGGCAGTTGCAGCATCTTCCATCAAATTATGCAATGCAGCGGCACCTTGTCCGTTCAGCCATGAAGCCAGATATAGAACTCCAACGTTGATATTTTTTCGAACACCTTTTTCTGTTATAAGCCCAATTGGTGGTTCAATCAAATCGGCTTCTGTAATTTTTCGATGTTCTCTTTTTACATGAATCTGATTTGGAGTTGGCATTCCCTTATCAAAAATTTCTTTTGCAATTGCAACTAAATCCGGATGCGCTACCCAAGTTCCATCGTGTCCATTTTTTACCTCGCGTTCTTTATCGGTTCTTACTTTTGCGAAAGCAACAGCATTGGCTTCTTCATTATTTCGAATCGGAATCTGTGCTGCCATGCCGCCAATGGCATGAATTCCTCTTTTATGACATCTTTGAATAACCAAATTTGAATAAGCATTCATAAAAGGTGAAGTCATAGTTACCTGATCGCGATCCGGCACGATGAATTTTGGATTTTTTCTAAATTTTTTGATGTATGAAAAAATATAATCCCAGCGTCCGCAATTCAAACCAACGATATGTTCTTTCAATTCGTAAATAATTTCATCTAGTTGAAAACTTGCCGTTATGGTTTCAATTAAAACCGTCACTTTTATTGTTCCTCTATTCAGTTTCAAACAATCCTCCGTAAAATCGATTACGTTATTCCACCAGCGCGCTTCCAGATAATGCTCTAATTTCGGTATGTAGAAATACGGTCCTGAATTGTTTTCTAATAGTCGTTTATGATTGTGAAAAACATATAAACCAAAATCTATCAAAGAACCAGAAACTTCATTTCCTTCAACTAGAACATGTTTTTCTGGCAAATGCAAACCTCTCGGACGTACAATTAACGTTGCGATTTTTTCATTTAAATGATACGATTTCTGTTTTACCAAATCAGTAAACGTAATTGTTTTGTTTATCGCATCAATCAAATTTACCTGTCCGTCCATCAGGTTTTGCCAGGTTGGCGAAGTGCTGTCTTCAAAATCTGCCATAAATGTTTTGGCACCAGAATTCAAAGCATTGATGATCATTTTTCGATCAACAGGTCCAGTAATTTCTACTCTTCGATCCAATAAATCTTTCGGAATTTCTCCAGCTTTCCAATTGCCTTCTCTCACACTTTTGGTTTCTGGAATAAAAACCGGCATAATTCCCTGATCAAAAGTGACTTGTTTCTGTTCACGCTGTAAAAGCAATAGTTTTCGCTGTGATTCGAATTTTTTATGCAATTCAGTTATAAAAACAATGGCTTCTTCTGTCCAGATCTTTGGATAACGAAGCTTCTTTTCGGCTAAAAATTCCATTGCCGTTTCGGTAATTTCTAATTGGTTTTTCATAGCTGTGGTTTTTAATTTCATTAGCAGCAATTGAATCGATTCTATGTTTTTCAAAAACACAAATACATAACAAACTGATAATTAATATTTTCTACACCACAATATTAGAAAAAAGTTTTTTACAAAACAAGCGAACGTTCGCTAAAAATGAAAAATAATTTTTTGGCGATTATTTTTAGAATACCTATATTTGGTTCATGGATATCGAAAAAGACTATATAAAGCTGATCTTCGGATTAAAATTGAAGCAAGTCAGAACGCAAAAAAATCTGTCTCTTTTTGGCTTGGCTAAATTGACAAATCTTTCAAAATCGTACTTAAACGAGATTGAAAAGGGAAAAAAATATCCAAAAACAGATAAAATTTTATTGCTCTGCGAACATTTGGACGTGACTTATGACCAAATGGTGTCTTTAAAACTCGATAACAACCTCGCTCCTATTGGCGAAATATTAAAATCAGGTATTTTAAAAGAGATTCCTCTGGAACTTTTCGGAATTCAGGAAGCCGATTTAATTGATATTATTGCCAATGCTCCCGCAAAAGTCAATGCATTTATCAGTACGATTATCGAAATTGCACAGCATTATAATTTAAGCCGCGAAAGTTTCTTTTTAGCCGCTTTGCGTTCGTATCAGGAAGCGCACAGCAATTATTTTGAAGATTTAGAAGAAAAAGTAATCGCGTTTTCGAAGTCGTTTCAGATTAATCTGGATTCCAAAATCAGTGTTGAAGAACTGGAAGCGATTTTAAAAGAAGAATACGAATACCATATTAAAGAAATCGTTTTTACAGATCAGGAAGCTTTGGGCGATTTGCGTTCGATTTATGTTCCGAAAAGCAAAACTTTATTGCTTTCAACCGAATTAGATTCTCCGCAGAAAGCATTTATTTTAGCCAAAGAAATAGCTTATAATTATCTAAAAATATCAGATCGATTACTGACTTTCAGCTGGATTAAGTTTGAGAATTTTGATCAGGTACTACATAATTTTTACGCCTCTTATTTTGCCGGTGCTTTATTGTTGCCGAGAAAATTAGTAGTGGATAAAATCAATTCTTTTTTAGAAAATGAAAATCCGAAACCGGAAGAATTTGTTCAATTAATTGAAAGTTTTGAAGTTTCGCCTGAATCTTTTTATCAGCGATTGACCAATTTATTACCGAAAGATTTTCAGTTGAAAAATTTATTCTTTTTAAGATTATCTCACCGAATTGGTTCTGATGTTTACCAAATCAATAAAGAATTACACATTACGCATCAGCAGGAACCACACGCCAACGAAACCAACGAACATTATTGCAGAAGATGGGTTTCGGTAAAAACAATTGATGAAGCGATCAAACAAAATAAATCTCATTTTTTTGATGCACAAATTTCCAGTTATGCGAATAGCGGAAACGAATATTTGGTTTTTTCTTCGGCTACAAAAGATCCTTTTTTACATGATACCATTCGAAGTATTTCTGTTGGTATTTTGATTAATCCAACAATGAAAAAGAAATTCAAAGTCATTGAAGGAAAACCTTTGGTGAAACGAATTGTTGGCGTAACTTGCGAAACCTGTGCTGTTAAGGATTGTCTGGAAAGAGCAGCACCGCCAATTGTTTTGGAAAGAAAAAAACGCCATGAGAATACCGATGCTGTTGTACAGCAATTTATGAATCAATATAGTTAGAATGCCATGAAATATTTTGCCTTAATAACGACACTGCTTTTAATTAGTTTTACTCAGAAAACAGACAAGCTTATTGGCCGTTACAATTACTTGATTGAAGAGGACAATACTTATATCCAAAAAGATAAAATTACTTTTAAGGACAGCATTTTTGCCTTTGATAACAAATATCTGCCAAAAGGAAAAGTTTCTTATGGCAGCAAAATAGTATTGGATAATTTCATTAATACGGACTTAGTTATAAGTATTTCAAAAGATCAAATCGAAAAAGATACTATTCCTTTTTTTATGCATGACAAGAAAAGTTCTTCTGCAAATTATCTTGATGAAGTGGTTGGGAAAGGGAAATTGGTTAGGATTAAGTAATTCAGCGCAATCTTGTCATCCTGAGGAACGAAGGATCACACTCGGAAGTCGGCAAAGATTGGCGATTATGCAGGCGGAATTTCTCGTGTGATCCTTCGTTCCTCAGGATGACAAACTGTGTGGTTAATTTGAAGCTAAAAAAAACTTTATAATTTCCAATCTTTGTAGAGTTACTTGCGAAGATTTCTCCTTCGTCGAAATGACAAACCATGTGGCTACTTTGAGGTAAAACCTTTGAACCTCTGCAACTTCGCACCTTTGAGCCTTCTTATAAAAATGAAACTCCCCGCATAGCCCCGATAGAAGTGGAAATCCTTTTGTGGTGGGGTTCACCACAAAAGATTGAAACGGATAGCGGGACCTCAGGTCTTTTGAAAACGATTCTTCTGCTTCAAAAAAAAAACTTAGAATCTTAGCCACTTAGAACCTCAGAATCTTTTCTTAATCTACATTAAGTGCTTTTCCTTTACATCGACCGTATCTTTGTACTATCAAAATCAATAAAAGACAAAATCATGGAAAATATAGTATTGCACAAAGCAGACACAAGAGGAAACGCAAATCACGGATGGTTGAACGCTTATCATAGCTTTAGTTTTGCGAGCTGGTACAATCCAGACAGAATTCAGTTTGGAGCGCTTCGTGTTTTGAATGACGATACAATTGCAGCCGGAATGGGATTTGGAACTCACCCTCACGATAACATGGAAATTATTACAATTCCGTTAGAAGGTGATTTGGCTCACAAAGATAGCATGGGAAATACGGAAGTAATCAAAAATGGTGACATTCAGGTAATGAGTGCTGGAACTGGAATTCAGCATAGTGAGTTTAATCCGAACGCAGATCAGCAGACTAAATTATTGCAGATTTGGTTGTTTCCAAACAAAAGAAACGTTACTCCACGTTACCAGCAAATTACTTTAAATGTTGCTGACAGACATAATAAATTGGCACAAGTTTTATCTCCAAATGCCGATGACGAAGGAGTTTGGATTCACCAAGATGCGTGGTTTAACATGGGTAATTTTGATGCAGGAACTGCAACTGAATATAAAATCAAAAAAGAAGGAAACGGAGTTTATGCTTTCGTTTTAAAAGGAAATGTAATCATCAACGGTCAAGAATTAAATACTCGTGATGCGGTTGGAATTTCAGGAACTGATACGTTGAATATTAAAGCAAATACAGATGCTGAATTTTTATTAATGGACATTCCGATGAATTATTAATTCAAACAAAAACAATTAATACCTGTACCTTGAAACGATAATAAATCTGTAAATCAGACTATTATCGTTTCTTTTTTTGCTCAATTTTAAAAAAGAAAGACTAACTTTATAAATAAGAAAATTGGTCTGACTTTAAAATTAAATTCATCCTTAAAATTTTAAACCATGAATCCAAATAACCTCACTAAAGAATATACAAACGGAGAAGTTACGATTGTATGGCAATCTGGAAAGTGCATTCATTCTGCTAATTGCGTAAAAAACAATCCAGATGTTTTTCGCCCAAAAGAAAAACCATGGATTACTCCCGAAAAATCTACAACTGATAAAATAATTTCTACTGTTAATAAATGCCCGTCGGGAGCGCTGACATTTTATATGAATAACAAAAGCTAAGCTTTAAGCATTAGTTTTTTTCGCCACAGATTAAAAGGATTAAATTGATTTTTTTCGCCACGACTCGAGCAAGATAAATTGAATTAAAATTTGTGGCAATTCGTGTGATTCGTGGCAATATTTCTTTTAATCCTTTTAATCCGTGTAATCTGTGGCAAAAAACACCACATTTTTTATTTCTTAATCTAGGTTAAGTGCTCCAGGACAACTCTCACCGTAACTTTGTCCTATCAAAATGAAATTAATTATTTAAAATATTTAAAAAATAAAATTATGGCAACTACAAAATGGTCAATTGACCCAACTCACTCAGAAATTGGTTTTAAAGTTAAACACATGATGTTTACAAATGTTTCAGGAAAATTTGGAACTTATGAAGCTTCTGCAATCACAGAAGGAGATAGTTTTGATAATGCAGATTTCAGTTTTTCTGCTGATATCGCTTCAGTAGACACTGCAAACGCAGATCGTGACGGACATTTAAGAAGCGGTGATTTCTTTGACGCTGAAAATCATCCAAAATTAACTTTCAAATCTTCTTCTTTCAAAAAAATCAACGATGGTGAATATGAATTAACTGGAGATTTAGACATTAAAGGAGTTTCTAAAACAGTAAAATTCCCAGTTGAATTTAGCGGAATCATGACTGATCCTTGGGGAAATACAAAAGTAGGTTTAAGCATAGAAGGAAAAATTAATCGTAAAGATTGGGGTTTAAACTGGAACTCAGCTCTTGAAACAGGTGGTGTTTTAGTTGGAGAAGAAGTTCGTTTGAACATTGAATTACAATTTGTAAAACAAGCCTAATACTTTATAATAGGTTTTAATTTGGTTGGTTAAAAAGCCTGTACCTTCTCGGGGTACAGGCTTTTTTACTTTTAGGAACAGGGGCTTCGACTTCGCTCAGCCTGACAATCGTATTCTTAAAGACATCATATGTCAGGCTGAGCGAAGTTGAAGCCCTTTCTTACTTTACATTTCTAAATTCAGTCGGCGACATTCCAGTTTGTTTTTTGAAGAAGCGGGAGAAATACGAGTAGTCTTCATAGCCGACTTTGAATGCAACTTCATTTACTGCTAATTGCTTGTCGATCAGCATTCTTTTTATTTCCAGAATCACTCTGTCTGTAATTACTTCAGTTGCTGTTTTTTGAAGGATTTCGTTACAGATTCTGTTTAAATGTTTCAGCGTAATATTTAGTTTTTCTGCATAAAACGAAGGTAGTTTTTCAGTTCTGAAATATTCCTCTAAAAGTGATTCAAACTTGTTGATTTTGATATTGTATGAATGCGTTTGATGCGAATAGGTTTCGCCATATTTTCTTGCCACTTCAATATGAATGCAATCCAACAAATTCAACAATTTATCCAATTGGTATTTGTTGTCTTGGCTATTTTCTTGAATCAGCAAATCGAAATAAGGCTGGATTTTCGGGATTTCTTTTTCTTCAAAAACCATTTCTGGTCGGTTTTGAATGGAATGGTAAAAATTATAATCGTTAATCTTTTTTTGTCCGAAATACAAATTGTACAATTCCTGCGAAAAGATAATTACAAAACCTTCAATGTCTTCAGATAAATTCCAATGGTGCATTTGTCCGGGCTGCAGCACAAAAAGACTTCCTCTTTTGATTTCGAACTGATCAAAATCAACTTCATGCAATCCCGAACCTTTGGTAAAAAATACCATTAAATAGGAATCATGGCGGTGCGGTTCTTCGACAAAACTGTGATTTTTTAAATGCTCTTTAAAAGTATTTACATAAAAATCACGATGAATATCGTTACAGCTAAAATTCTGAACACTATAAATGGGATATTTTTTCATAAAAAATGTCTTTATTGTGCTATAATAAGCGAAGATACTAAAAAGACTTTTATAATGCTCTGAATTACCTTTGTATAAACAAAAATCAACAATATCATGTCAAGCGCATTAACTCATATTTTAAAAAACGAATGTCCTGTTTGTCATAAAGGAAAAGTTTTTACAGACAAGAATATTTTTCTGAATTTCAGTTTTCCAAAAATGAATGAATACTGCAGTCATTGCAATTACAAATTCCAAAAAGAGCCTGGTTATTTCTTTGGTGCCATGTACGTAAACTATGGATTAACCGTGGCTCAGGGAATTGCAACGTATTGTATTGCACAGTTTTTCTTTGAAACAAATTTCGATTTAAGAATCCTTCCAATTATTGCCGTAACCATTACTTTGCTTACTCCTTTTAATCTTAGATTTTCAAGATTAGCATGGATTTATATGTTTAAGGATTATTCGAGCTAAAAAAATAGTACTTTTGCCTTCCAATTGAAACTAATTTTCAATTTTAAAAAAGTAAAAATTAAATTAGACAAATGAAAGCATACGTATTTCCGGGTCAGGGTGCACAATTCACAGGAATGGGTAAAGACCTTTATGAAAATTCGGCTTTAGCCAAAGAATTATTCGAAAAAGCAAATGAAATTCTAGGTTTTAGAATTACTGATATCATGTTTGAAGGCACTGCCGAAGAACTAAAAGAAACTAAAGTTACACAGCCAGCAGTATTTTTACATTCTGTTATTTTAGCTAAAACTTTAGAAGATTTCAAACCGGAAATGGTTGCAGGACATTCATTAGGAGAATTTTCAGCTTTAGTTGCTAACGGAACTTTATCTTTTGAAGATGGTCTTAAATTAGTTTCTCAACGCGCTTTAGCTATGCAGAAAGCCTGCGAAATCACTCCATCTACAATGGCTGCAGTTTTAGGTTTAGCCGATAATGTTGTAGAAGAAGTTTGTGCTTCTATCGACGGAGTTGTAGTTGCAGCTAACTATAACTGCCCTGGACAATTAGTAATTTCTGGTGAAACTACTGCTGTTGAAAAAGCTTGCGAAGCAATGAAAGCTGCAGGAGCAAAACGTGCTTTAATTTTACTTGTTGGAGGAGCTTTCCACTCTCCAATGATGGAACCAGCAAGAGAAGAATTAGCTGCTGCAATTGAAGCAACTACTTTCTCTGCTCCAATCTGCCCAGTGTATCAAAACGTAACTGCAAGCGCAGTTTCTGATGCTAATGAAATTAAAAAGAACTTAATCATTCAATTGACTGCTCCTGTAAAATGGACTCAGTCTGTTCAGCAAATGATCGCTGACGGTGCTACTTTATTTACTGAAGTTGGTCCTGGAAAAGTTTTAACTGGATTGATTAATAAAATTGATAAAGAAGCTGCTGTTGCTAATGCTTAATTTTTAAGTGTTCAGTCTCAGTGACAGTTTTCAGTTGTTAACTGTATAAAACAATAAATCCTCATATACTTTGATAAGTTTATGAGGATTTTATTTTATAATTCCTTTGCTTCTTCGCTGTAATTATTTAAAATTCCAGTAATAAGATAATTTTGATTACTCTTTTCAAAAAATATATACCAAGTTGTTCTGGCGTTGGATTTATAAAATATATAATTTAAACCTAAATATTGAAGTGATTTTGGAGTTTTCTTATGTGGAGATTTTCTAATCTTTTCAGGAACTGCATCGTAAATATCATCAACATATTCTTCAGCTGATTCTATAAAACCAAAATATTCCTTTCTATATAAAACTAAAACCAGATTATCAAGATAACTAATTACTGATGGAGTAAAAATAACTTCTATTTTCCCCACCATTCTCTAATTCTCCTTTTTGCTTCCTCTTTTGCTTCCTCTGGTGTTAATCCTTTTGCAAATTCTGCATCAAAATCAAAAGTTTCACGATCTATACCTTTAAATTTTGGTTTTTGAACCTCGTATTCTACTCTTGGCTCTTCGACCTTGTTATTCTTTTTATTTTCTTTATCCGAACTCATTATTCCTACATTTTAATCTTACAAATTTACAAAATAAACTAAATCAAAATTATAAAGTTTTCTTCTCCTTCTTTTTGTAATTAATAATAAAAACTCCCAAAATGATCAGTATTGTTGCAATTATAAAATCAATGGTGATTTTTTCATCCAAAATCAGCCAGCCAAAAAATACCGCAATTATAGTATTGATATAGGCTAAAATAGAAACCTGAACCGGAGTAACGTGTTTCAGAGCGTAATTATAGCTGAAAAAAGCAATAACAGATCCGAAAATCGACAGATATAATGCTGCAAAAATACTTTTAGAACTCCATAAATTCACATCAATATTGGGCGAAAAAATAAATGCCAAAACAATCTGAATACATGAAGCCATTGTAAACTGGTAGAATAAGTTAAGAACTATATTTTTAGATTTATTCCCATGAATTTTGGTATAAATTGTTCCACCAGCCCAGGCAGTAATCGCAAACCCCATAAACATCATTCCAATTCTGTAATCGGCATCTAAAAAAGATCCTAGTCCGTCTTTAAATATAAAAACCACTCCCGAAAATCCTATTATAACTCCAATAAATCCTCTTAAACTTGGTTTTTGTAATTTAAATAAAATACTGCCCAGAAAAATAAGTATAGGAGCCATAGCACTAATTACTGAAGCCAGTCCGCTTGGCACAGTCTGTTCTGCAACGGTTGTAAAACCATTTGCAATTACAATCATCAAAATAGAAGGAACAAGCTGGTGTTTTAAATTTTCCCATCCAATCCATTTCAATTCTTTTTTGAACAATAAAATAATCATCATGATTATTCCTGCCAATCCCTGACGAATTGAAGTTACAAACCAAGGCGGAATAGTTTCAACCGCAACTCTAATACCCAAAAAGGTAGTTCCCCAAATAATTCCAACAGCCGCTAGGGCAAATATTAGTTTATAGTCTAAACTTTGTTTCATGATAATTAATACGTTAAAAAAAAATCCCAAACTATACTGCTATAATTTGGGATCTTAAAATTTTATAATTTTAACTAATAAAGAATTTATTTATTCCTCACTTTTTGTTCCCATTTCCAGGCGCTTGCCATTGCTTCGTCTAAACTAAGTTCTGCCTTCCATCCTAAGACATTATTTGCCTTATCTGTATTTGCATAAGCTTCAGTAATATCTCCTTCACGACGAGGCATCATCTTGTAAGGCAGTTTTTTACCGCTGACTTTTTCAAAGCTATGAATGACTTCTAAAACAGAACTTCCTTTTCCTGTTCCTAAATTGAAGGTTTCTACTTTGGCTGCATTCTTTTTATTAAACAAACGCTGTAAAGCAATTACGTGCGCTTTTGCTAAATCGACAACATGAATATAATCACGAACAGCAGTTCCATCTGGTGTTGGATAATCATTTCCAAAAACCGATAATTCCTGGCGTAAACCAACTCCAGTCTGCGTAATAAACGGAACTAAATTTTGAGGAACTCCCAACGGAAGTTCTCCAATTTCAGCTGTTTCATGTGCTCCAACCGGATTAAAATAACGCAATAAAATCGCGCTGATATTAGTAACCTTTGCAGCATCAGTAATAATTTCTTCTCCCATCTGTTTGGTATTTCCGTAAGGAGACATTGCAGTTTGAACCGGAGCATCTTCTGTAATTGGCATTTTTTCAGCCTGACCGTAAACCGTACAAGAAGAACTGAAAATAAAACTTGCTTCAGGTTTTTGCTGTAATTCCTGCAACAAATAAACTAAACTGCTAATGTTGTTTTCATAATACAACAAAGGCTGTTCAACACTTTCACCAACTGCTTTTGAAGCTGCAAAATGAATCACACCAGTAACATCATTGTGTTTTTTAAAGAAATCCCGAACGGCGCTTTTTTCTCTTAAATCAATTTTTTCGAATAAAGGCGTTTTTCCTGTAATCGCGGTAATCCCTTTTAAAACATCTTCTGAAGAATTCGAAAGATTATCTATAATCACTACTTCATAGCCTTCATTTTGCAATTCGACTACAGTGTGAGAACCGATAAATCCTAATCCTCCTGTTACTAATACTTTCATTTATTGGGTTGTTTTGTGGTTATTTTGGCTTTTATTATTTATTTAAAAATTCTAAAACAGAATCGGTAATAAATTTAATTTGTTCGTCGTCAAGTTCTGTGTGCATTGGTAAAGCAATTACTTCCTGTACCAATTGATTAGTTACCGGGAACTGCTCTTCTTTATAACGAGGATCTAAGTATGCTTTTTGAGAATGCAATGGAATTGGATAGTAAATTGCACATGGAATTCCTTTATCTAATAAATGCTGCATTAAAGCATTTCTATCAGCATCTAAAATTCTCAAAACATATTGATGGAAAACGTGATCATTTTGATTTGCATCAAAATCCGGAGTGATAATTTTTGCATTTCCAGCGAAAGCTGCATTGTATTTTGTTGCTGCTAAACGACGTGCTGCATTATATTCATCTAAAAGCGGCAATTTTGCATTTAAAACTCCAGCCTGAATACTATCTAAACGAGAATTTACACCTACAACATCGTGGTGGTAACGCTCATACATTCCGTGATTTACAATTCCGCGGATGACGTGTGCTAATTTGTCATCATTTGTAAAAATTGCTCCTCCGTCTCCATAACATCCTAAGTTTTTAGACGGGAAGAATGAAGTTGCTGCAACGTGGCCAATTGTTCCTACTTTTGATTTTGTTCCAGATTTAGAAATATAATCTGCTCCAATTGCCTGCGCATTATCTTCAATTACATATAAATTATGTTCTGCGGCAATTTCCATAATCGCATCCATATTCGCCGCACGTCCAAATAAATGAACTGGAACAATTGCTTTTGTTTTTGGCGTGATTGCTTTTTTTACCGCATCAATATCGATGTTCATATTATGCAGATCAACATCAACCAAAACTGGAGTTAATTGCAATAAAGCAATAACCTCAACAGTTGCTGCAAAAGTAAAATCGGCAGTAATTACCTCATCACCTGGTTTTAAATCTAACCCCATCATAGCAATCTGCAAAGCATCTGTACCATTTGCACATGGAATAACATGTTTTGCTCCTAAATACTCTTCAAGATTTTTTTGAAACTGATGAACTAATGGCCCGTTAATGTAAGTATTTGTGTCTAAAACTTCTTGAATAGAAGCATCTACAGTAGATTTTATTTTTTCGTATTGACTCTTTAAGTCAACCATTTGTATTTTTTTCATTTTTGAATAATGTTTAAAATTAAAGACTCTATTTTAGACAGAAATCTCTAAAAGGAGGAACAAAAATAGTTATTAATAGCTTCAAACCAATGAAAATAGTCGAAAGAAATGTAATTTAGCTGCAAAAAAAATTACATGCTTTTTTTATACAATCTAACCATTTACATCGCAGGATTTTTCTTAAAAATCATAGCGTTATTTAGTCCGAAAATTAAGCTTTTTGTGGAAGGCCGAAAAAATGTATTTTCTGTTTTAGAAGAAAAAATCAAAGCAAACGACAAAACCATTTGGTTTCATTCGGCATCACTTGGCGAATACGAACAAGGACTTCCTGTAGTTGAAAAAATCAAAGAAAAATACCCATCACATAAAATCATTGTAACCTTTTTTTCACCATCAGGATACGAAGTGCGTAAAAATAACACGGTTGCCGATGTGACAATTTATTTACCGCTTGACACTAAAAGCAACGCAAAGAGATTTTTAAAATTAGTTCATCCCGAATTTGCTTTTTTCATTAAATATGAGTTTTGGCTGAATTATTTAAAGGAATTAGAAAAAAGCAAAACACCAACCTATTTGATTTCCGGTATTTTTAGAGACAGTCAGATGTTTTTTAAATGGTATGGCGGATTTTACAGAAAAGCACTAAACGCTTTTACTTACTTTTTTGTTCAAAATGAAAGCTCAAAACAAAAAATCGA
The DNA here is from genome assembly GCF_028736135.1 of Flavobacterium sp. KACC 22758. Taxonomy (NCBI): domain Bacteria; kingdom Pseudomonadati; phylum Bacteroidota; class Flavobacteriia; order Flavobacteriales; family Flavobacteriaceae; genus Flavobacterium; species Flavobacterium sp. KACC 22758. The sequence goes on along the minus strand of NZ_CP117878.1, from coordinate 830,940 downwards.
GGCGATTGGATTTAAAAACGTAATTGTTTCCGGCGATACTCGTTTTGATCGGGTAAATGCCATTTTGGAAAGAGACAACACTCTGGACTATGTTGAAAATTTTAAAAACAACCAGCTGACTATTGTCATTGGAAGCTCATGGCCGAAAGACGAAGCTTTATTAATAGAATATATTAATCAGGCGCCGGAAAACGTAAAATTTATCATTGCACCGCATAATATAAAGACAGAACAGATTGCAAATCTTAAATCACAGATTAAAAAGTCAATCGTTTTATTTTCTGAGAAAGAAAACAAAGATTTATCCAATTATAATGTCTTCATAATTGACACAATTGGAATTTTGACTAAAATTTACAGTTACGGAACAATCGCTTATGTAGGAGGAGGATTTGGAAATCCCGGAATCCATAATATTCTTGAACCTGCAACATTTGGAATCCCAATAGTTATTGGACCTAATTATTCAAATTTTGCAGAAGCTGTATCTTTAGTTGAACTTGGAGGCTGCATTTCTATAACAAACTTCCTGGAACTAAAAGAGATTTTAGACCGTTTAATTAACGATCCAAAATTGTTAACAGAAAAAAGTCATATTTGTAAGTCATTTATTCAGAACAACAAAGGAGCCACAAATACGATTATGAAAACAGTTTCGTAATATTCTGTCTTTAATTTTGAAGTTTTGAAGCTGTAATTTAATTAAAGTTCATTTTAAGAACCATATTTTCGTTACACGAGAAAACAGAATTATCCTTAAAAAGCAAAATAAAACGCAACAGAGGTAATCAAAACAGCCAAATTTCCAACAGAATATTCAACAAATAATTATTTACACAAAACATTAGATAATTTAAGATAATTTTATAAATTTGGCATATTATTTGATAAATAAGACAAACGTGAGCGGAGGAAAATATTTTAAAAAAAAAGTGAAAAAATATTTTACATATTAAAAAATTTATATCTTTGCCACGAATTAATAATTAACCTTTTATAATAAAGTAAGATGAAAAAAGTATTTTTAAGTTTAGCTGTTGTTGCTGTTTTAACTGTTGTATCTTGTAAAAAAGCTGACGCTGCAGCTACTGAAACTGTAGATTCTACTGCTGTTGCTGTTGATTCTGCTGCTACTGTAGTTGATTCTGCTGCTGCAACTGTTGATTCTGCTGCTGCTAAAGTTGATTCTGCTGCTGCAAAAGTAGAAGACGCTGCTAAAGAAGTAAAAAAATAATTAGAACCTAAGTTCTAAAAATTTTAAAACCATCGAAATCGATGGTTTTTTTTTGGCCAAACCTCAACATTGAGCCATAAAAAAAAGCGTTCATGAAAATGAACGCTTTTTTTTATTATCTACTCTTCCACTTCTTCTTCTTCTTCAAAAACCTCCTCATCTTCAAAAATAGACTCACTTGAAGAAAAATCAAGAATCTCAGCCTTCGAAGCATACGTCACAATTTCCTTTATCCCTTTTTGAAGAAGCAATTCTGTAGTATATTTTCGACTTGTCGCAAAATGAACATCACCAAGCATCAATTTAAAAAAATACTTCCCTCCTGAGCCTTTAAATTTCAAAAACCTAGCAAGCTCAATTGTCGATTTAAATTTCTCAATATCTTCTTCACACTCAAACCTCAACTCATAACTTAAACTCGTAAAAATAACTTTCCCTTTTCTAGATGTAAACACAAACTTATATTCATCATTAAACCGCTTGCTAATTACAAAAGCACCCATATTTTTATTTTAAATTTTAGATTATTGATTTTAGATTATTGATTTTAGATTTTAAGCCCTCTCAAATCTTTAGATTCTTTTAAAATTAATTCTTTACAAATTAATTTCAAACCATTGAGTTTGCACAATAAAAAAAGCCTCTTCAAAAGAAGAGGCTTTAGTACTCAGAGCGGGACTTGAACCCGCACGAACATTGCTGTTCACTGGATTTTAAGTCCAGCGTGTCTACCAATTTCACCATCCGAGCATTATATGGTCTAGAGCGAAAAACGGGGCTCGAACCCGCGACCTCGACCTTGGCAAGGTCGCGCTCTACCAACTGAGCTATTTTCGCATTTTCAAATTCTGTTTAAGAACTGCAACACTTGATTTGTTTCGTATTGCGAGTGCAAATTTAGGACATTTATTCAATTACACAAGCGTTTTTTGAAAAAAAAGTTTACTTATTTTATAACCTTCTGATAACCTAAACTTTAAAATTGAAAATTTTTAATTTTATTTTTTAACCAGCATTCGCTTAATCTCATTAAGCTTCATAAGCGCCTCAACCGGCGTAATCGCGTTTATATCCAAACTTAATATTTCTTCTTTTATTTCTTCTAATAACGGATCATCCAAATTAAAGAAACTCATCTGCATTTCATCATTTGCTGATTTAATTCCGTTTAGAGCATCACTTGAATGATTCTTTTCGAGTTTCTTTAAAAGTTTCTGCGCTTTTGAAATTACAAGTTGCGGCATTCCTGCCATTTTTGCCACATGAATACCAAAACTATGCGCACTTCCGCCTTTTACAAGCTTTCTAACAAAAAGAACCGTATCTTTTAATTCTTTTACCGCTACATTATAATTTTGAATTCTAGGAAGCGATTCTGTCATTTCATTCAACTCATGATAATGTGTTGCAAAAAGAGTTTTAGCCTTTGAAGGATGTTCATGGAGAAACTCTGCAATAGCCCAGGCAATCGAAATTCCATCATATGTACTGGTTCCTCTTCCAATTTCATCTAAAAGAACCAAACTTCGGTCTGAAATATTATTCAAAATCGAAGCCGTTTCGTTCATTTCCACCATAAACGTAGATTCTCCCATCGAAATATTATCAGAAGCTCCTACTCTTGTAAAAATCTTATCTACAATTCCCATTCTTACACTATCAGCCGGAACAAAACTTCCCATTTGAGCCAAAAGCACAATTAAGGCCGTTTGTCTTAAAATAGCCGACTTACCCGACATGTTAGGCCCGGTAATCATAATAATCTGCTGGGTTTCTCTGTCTAAGAAAACATCATTTGCAATATAAGGTGTTCCAACCGGCAATTGTTTTTCAATTACAGGATGTCTTCCATTCTTTATATCCAATTCAAAAGTATCGTCGATTTCCGGACATACATATTGGTTTTCTACAGCCATTTGTGTAAACGAACACAAACAGTCTAATTGTGCTACCAAATAAGCATTCATTTGAACCGGCTTAATATAAGTCGCAATCCAATTTACTAACTGCTCAAAAAGCTCTGATTCAATTTTATGAATTTTCTCTTCAGCACCCAGAATTTTCGTTTCGTATTCTTTTAATTCTTCAGTAATATAACGTTCTGCATTTACCAGAGTCTGTTTACGAATCCATTCTTCCGGAACTTTGTCTTTGTGCGTATTTCTAACTTCAATATAATACCCAAAGACATTATTGAATGATATTTTCAAAGAAGAAATCCCTGTTCGTTCTGATTCTCTTCTTTCTATTCCTTCCAAAAATTCTTTTCCAGATGTAGATATTGCTCTTAATTCGTCCAGTTCTTCATTAACTCCAGTTGCAATTGCGTTTCCTTTTGAAATTGCAACGGGTGCATCCTGATTTAATGTTGTTTTGATTTTTTCTCGCAGCAAATCACACGAATGCAGACTGTCTCCAATAACTTTTACAGCTTCCTGGGGACTTTCTAGCGCTAATGTTTTAATTGGAATAATAGCATCCAGCGATTCTTTTAAATAAATAATTTCTCGCGGAGAAACTTTTCCTGCTGCAATTTTAGAAATCAAACGCTCCAGATCTGAAATCTGTTTAATTTGATATTGAATATTATGAAGGATTTCAGGATTTGATTTCAAATACGAAACCACAGCATGACGTCCTTTAATTTTATTTGTATCTTTTAAAGGCAAAGCCAGCCAGCGCTTCAACAAACGTCCTCCCATTGGAGAAAGCGTCTTGTCGATTACATCTAAAAGTGTTACTGCATTTGGATTATAACTGTGATACAATTCTAAGTTTCTAATTGTAAAACGATCCATCCACACATACGCATCTTCTGCAATACGCTGAATAGCTGTAATATGCTGTACTTTATTATGCTGTGTTTCTGACAAATAATACAAAATTGCTCCGGCAGAAATAATTCCTTCTTTTAATTCCTCAACTCCAAAACCTTTTAAAGAATTAGTTTGAAAGTGTTTTGTAAGAGTTTCTAAAGCATAATCTTCTTTATAAATCCAGTCCTCAAGATAAAAGGTGTGAAAATCTTCTCCAAAAGCATCTTTAAATTCGCTTTTGCAGTTTTTAGGAACCAAAACTTCACTTGGATTAAAATTCTGCAGTAATTTATCAATGTATTCTGCATTACCCTGCGCCGTTAAAAATTCCCCTGTCGAAACATCTAAAAAGGAAATTCCAATATTTTTATTCGCAAAACAAACAGAAGCTAAAAAGTTGTTTGTTTTAGATTGTAAAACTTCATCGTTTAAAGAAACTCCAGGTGTTACAAGTTCTGTAACTCCTCTTTTTACAATTGTTTTGGTCATTTTTGGATCTTCCAGCTGATCGCAGATCGCTACACGAAGTCCCGCCTTAACCAATTTTGGCAGATATGTATTAATAGAATGGTGCGGAAATCCTGCAAGAGCAGTTTCAGTATCAGACCCTGCACCTCTTTTTGTTAAGGTAATCCCCAAAATTTTAGAAGCCCTGATAGCGTCTTCTCCAAAGGTCTCATAGAAATCTCCTACTCTGAAAAGCAGACATGCATCAGGATATTTTCTCTTGATTTCGTTGTACTGTTTCATCAAAGGCGTTTCTTTCGCCACTTTCTCTTTCGCTGCCAAATTGTAATGTTTTTAAATGAAAAAATAAGACAGCGAATTTATAATATTTTGACGGCATATCGAAGGACTACAAAAATTAAAATATTTTAAGATATTTTTAGGCTCTCGTTTCAGAATTTTACATAGCTTTGTTTATCATTTAAAAAAAGACCCTTAAAGATGAAAAAAATAATTTTATTTGCTATGTTAGCTGTAGCTGGTATTACAGCTTCTAATGCACAAACTACTAAAAAAGCAAGCGCTAAAGCTGCTAAAGTTGCTAAAATCGAAGGAGCAGGTATGGCTTTCGAAAGTGAAACTATCGATTACGGAACAATTGCGCACAATGCTGACGGAAAACGTGAATTTGTTTTTGTTAATAACGGAACAAAACCGTTAATCATCACAAACGCTCAAGGATCTTGCGGCTGTACAGTTCCTACATCTCCAAAAGAGCCTATTGCTCCAGGTGCTAAAGGTGTTATTGGTGTAAAATATGCTACTGACAGAGTTGGTGCTTTTACAAAAACAGTAACAATTACTTCTAACGCAGAAGGACAACCAACAAAAGTACTTACAATTAAAGGTACTGTTTTACCAGATCCAGTAAAAAGCTAATCTGAAAAACAATAAAATAATCGAAAAAGCTTCCTTATCTTTGGAAGCTTTTTTTATGACCTGAATTTACAACAATGAGAAAACTTGAGAATAGCGAATTAGAAAGAAAATCTATTGAAGATTTTAAAAAATCAGACAAAACTCCTTTAATATTAGTTTTGGATGACATTCGCAGCTTACATAATATAGGATCTGTTTTTAGAACTTCGGATGCTTTTTTGGTTGAGAAAATAATTTTATGCGGGATTACTGCAACACCTCCAAACAAAGAAATTCACAAAACTGCATTGGGCGCGACCGAAACGGTTGCTTGGGAACATCATGAAAATGTTTTGGAAGTTATTGAAAATCTAAAAAAAGAAAAAGTTCTTACTCTTGCCATTGAACAAGTTGAAAGTGCAGTTTTCCTTCAGGATTTTCAGGTTGAGAAAAATCAGAAGTACGCTCTTGTTTTTGGAAATGAAGTTTATGGCGTATCGCAGGAAGCAGTTGCCATTTGCGACGGATGTATCGAAATTCCTCAATTAGGCACAAAACACTCTTTAAATATTGCTGTCAGTGCAGGAATTGTGGTTTGGGATTTGTTTCAAAAACTAAACTGGCCAAAATAACGCTTTCAAAAATTAAATTAAAAGTTAAACCAGCTTCTTCTGTATTTCGTTTAATACAAAAAGATAATCTTCTTGTTTTTTTACAAAATCGCGATCAGAAACGTCGACAATAAGAACATTTAAATCTTTTTGAGATTTTATATATTCCAAATAACCATTGTTGATTTTATCCAGATATTCGCCTTCGATATTCTGTTCATACGTCCTGCCTCGTTTTTTAATATTTTGAAGCAGTCGATCTGTATTTTGATACAAGTAAATATACAAATCGGGTTTGGGCATTTCCTTGTAAATAATATCGAATAGATTTCGGTACAAACGATATTCATCTTCCTGCAAGGTAATTTTAGCAAAAATCAGTGATTTAAAAATATGATAATCGGCTACAATAAAATCTTTAAACAAATCAAACTGAGCTAAATCATCTGATAACTGCTGATAACGATCGGCTAAAAATGACATTTCGAGCGGAAATGCATATCGATTCTGATCTTTGTAAAACTTAGGCAGAAACGGATTATCTGCAAAACGTTCTAAAACTGTTTTTGCATTAAAATCCTCTGCAATTTTGTGAACCAAAGTAGTTTTTCCTGCACCAATATTTCCTTCAAAAGCAATATAATTGAACTTTTGAAGCGGAATTTCATTTAAAGGACATTTCAAATCCTGAACAACAGTGCAAACGCTGTCATCCGGTGAAACTGAAATTAACTCTGAAACCGTTTTTTGAAATACAGGATGTTTCCAGTCTAACTTTAAATCCTGCATCGGCAGTAAAACAAAATTTCTATTCTGCATCAAAGGGTGCGGAATGTGAAGTTTTTCGGTTTCAATAATTTCATCATCAAAAAAAATTACATCAACATCAATAATTCGGGATTGGTATCCTTCCTGATTCAACCTGATTCGTCCTAACTGTTTTTCGACTTTTAAAACCTGATTTAATATTTTTTGTGCCGATGAAGTAGTATGCAAAAGCAAGGCACAATTATAAAAAGCATCACTCTCAAAACCCCAGGCAGGCGTTTCGTACAACTTCGAAACCCTGATAACAGTTCCCACTTCCTGATGTATCAAATTGATACAACTTTTGATGTTTTCTAACCTGTTTCCCTGATTGCTGCCTATGGATAAAACGACTTGATGCTGTGATTTCATAATTAATGCAAATTAACTAAAACTATTTTAGAATTAACCAATATATTTGTGAAACGGCACATAGAACGAATTTAAATTTATGTGTAAAATTTGTAACAATTAACCCTTTTACGCTACTTATTTAAAAAATATATACTTATGAAGTTTTTAGGAAATGTACTTGCCACAGTTATTGGTATTTTTGTATTTATTATGATCTTCTTTTTTGGAGTAATCCTAATTGGAGCCATCTTTGGCGGAGACGATAAAGTCTCGGTTAAAAATGATTCTGTCATCGAATTAGACTTAAAACAAATTAATAATGATTACGCCGGAAAATATAAAGATCCGTGGGTAACTGTTTTTTCAGATAAAAAAGGAGTTGGTTTAACTGATATAATTAATGCCATCGAAGCTGCAAAAACAGACAGCAACATTAAAGGAATTTCGATCTTAAACGATCAGTCTTCATTAGGACTGGCACAGTACAAAGATTTAAGAAATGCTCTTGAAAGCTTCAAAAAATCAGGAAAATTTGTCTGGGCTTACGCCAATACTTATTCACAGAAAGAATACTATTTAAACTCGGTTGCTAATACCATTTATTTGAATCCGGCGGGAGATTTAGATTTTAAAGGACTTTCATCTGAAGTGATGTTCTTCAAAGATTTTCAGGAAAAATCAGGTATTCACATGGAAGTAATTCGTCACGGAAAATACAAAAGTGCCGTTGAGCCCTTTTTAGAAAACAAAATGAGCGATGCCAACAGAGAACAAGTTACAGCACTTTTAAACTCTATTTGGTCAACAGTTTGCAGCGACATTTCAAAAAGCAGAAATATTCCGGTTGATAAATTAAACGAAATTGCAAACGGTTTATTAGCGAGAACTCCGGAAATGGCAAAAGCACAGCATTTGGTTGACATTGTAGCTTATGAAGATGTTTATCATAATGCCATCAAAAAAGCTTTGAAAGTAAAAGGCGATGACGATTATAACAAAATCTCAATTTTAGATTATACTCAAAATAATATGAACACAGCATTAACCAATATTGCTGATGATCAAATTGCTATTATTTACGCTCAGGGCGAAATTGCCGGCGGTGAAGGTGATGTAAACGTTATTGGCGAAGGTTCAATGCGCCGTTCGCTGCAGGAAGCAAGAAAAAATGAAGATGTAAAAGCTATCGTTTTAAGAATTGACAGCCCGGGCGGAAGCGCTTTAACTTCAGATTTAATCTGGAGAGAAATTGAAATTACCAAAAAAGTAAAACCAGTTGTGGTATCAATGGGAAATTATGCCGCTTCCGGAGGTTATTATATTGCCTGCAATGCTGATAAAATTTTTGCAGAGAGCAACACTATTACAGGTTCTATAGGGGTTTTTGGCGTACTTCCAAACTTTACGCCTCTGGCAAACAAATTAGGAATTAATACAGAACAGGTAAAAACACACGAAAACTCAGCAAACTACAGTCCGTTTGTTCCTGTTGACGAAAAGTTCAAAGCGTTTACACTTGAAGGTGTTGAGCAGATCTACAAGACTTTTGTGACGCATGTTGCCGAAGGCAGAAAAATGACTTTTGCACAAGTAGATTCTATTGCACAAGGAAGAGTTTGGTCTGGAACAGAAGCTGTAAAAATTGGATTAGTAGATAAAATAGGCGGTTTAAATGATGCAATTGCCGAGGCTGCTAAAATTGCAAAAATTAAAGATTACAGCACACAGAATTATCCTGAGTATGAAAAAAAATTCAGCGATTTAATGGCTGATCTTCCTTTTGCTCAATCTAAAGAAGCTTTTATTAAAGAAGAAATCGGCGAAGAAAATTATTTACTTATTGAACAAGTAAAAAGATTTCAAAAACAAAAAGGAGTTCAGGCAATGATGCCTTTCGGAATAAACATTAAATAATTCCAATTAAAATGAAAAAGATATTTCTGTTTACTGCTTTTCTGTTTTTGACCATTTTAAATGCCCAAAACACAAAACAAGATACTTTTAAAGAAACAAATGTTACTTTAAAAATCAACATCGATCAGCTTTACGGCACACTTACCGTTCCAGACGATGTAAATAAATGTCCGGTTGCCTTAATAATTGCAGGTTCCGGGCCAACAGACAGAAACGGAAATAACCCGATGATGAAAAACAATTCCTTAAAAATGCTGGCCGAAGCGCTGGCTAAAAACGGAATTGCTTCTTTGAGATTTGACAAAAGAGGAATCGGCGAAAGCAAAGCATCGGCAGTAACAGAATCGAGTCTGGTTTTTGAAAATTACACCGAAGATGTCAAAAGCTGGATTAATTTTTTGAAACAAGATAAACGTTTTACACAGCTAACGGTTATTGGCCACAGCGAAGGTTCTTTAATTGGAATGATTGCAGGCGCAAAAGCAAATAAATTTATTTCGATTGCCGGAGCCGGAGAATCTGCTGATAAACTTTTAAAATCACAGATTTCTTCTAAATCGAACAAACAAGTTGAAGACATGACGTTTCCTATTATTGACAGCCTGAAGACCGGAAACAAAGTAAACAAAGTCGATCCGCTTTTAAATTCACTTTTCAGAGCCAGTATTCAGCCGTATTTAATTTCGTGGTTTAAATACGATCCGCAAATCGAAATTAAGAAACTGACTGTTCCGGTTTTAATAATTCAGGGAAATAATGATTTACAGGTTTCAGTTAAAGATGCCGAAAATCTATCTCAGGCCAATAAAAATGCTGAATTGGTTATTATTGATAAAATGAACCATATATTAAAAATTATTGACGGTGATAAACAGGCTAATATGACCAGTTATAATAATGAAACCCTTCCTGTTTCTGAAACAATGATAAACAAGATTGTTTCATTTATAAAGAAATAGTTACAACAAAAAATACTCTAAATCCGTTTGAAATATATCAAACGGATTTTTTATTTTAATTAGCATATTTTTCTTACATTATTAAGAAAAATTTATCCCTGTAGTTCAATAAAAAAACTATTTTTGCAAGAGTCAATTTTCAAAATTAAACCTCAAATCTATAAATATGTTAAAGAAAATTTTAAAAGTAACCGCCATTGTCCTTGTGGTTTTTGTGGCCGCATTATTTGCCATTCCGTTCTTGTTTAAAGATCAAATTAAGGCGAAAATTGCCGATGCTATCAACGAAAGTGTTGACGCTAAAGTCAGCTTTGCTGATGCTGATTTAAGTTTATTTAAAAACTTTCCAAATGCAGCAGTTGGAATCGAAAAATTGGTCATTATTAACAAAGCGCCTTTTGAAGGTGACACTTTGGTTTCATTAGGAGAATTGAATCTTAAAATGAGCATCAAAGAGCTTTTTAAAGGAAATGATGAGCCTTTAAACATTCAGGGAATTACTTCTGAAAATGGTTTAATCAACATTATCTTTAATAAAGACGGTGTTGGAAATTTTGATATTGCCTTAAAAGATAAAAAAGAAGATAACAAAAAGGACGTCAAAAGCAGTCCGCTTTCTTTGAAGATTCAGAATTACAAAATCGAAAACTTTACTTTTAGATATATCGATCAGGGTTCAAAAATCAAAATGGTTATTGATAGTTTAAATCACGAAGGAACTGGAGATTTTACCAATTCGAAATTAGATTTAGATACAAAAACCACAGCTAACGTATCATTAGATATGGATACAGTTAATTATATGAAAAATATAAAATTGACTTTAGACGCGATTTTAGGAATTGATTTAGACCAAAGTAAATATACTTTTAAAGAAAATAAAGCTTTGATTAACCAATTGCCGTTAGAATTTGACGGATTTATTCAAATGGTTAAAGAAGGCCAGATTTATGACTTGAAATTTAAAACGCCGACTTCGTCGTTTACCAATTTCTTAGGCTTAATTCCTTCGGCTTATGCTTCAAGTCTTGACGGTGTTAAAACAACCGGAGAATTTACTGTTGTAGGTTTTGCAAAAGGAAAACTAACAGATACTACAGTTCCTGCATTCAATATTGCCATTGCTTCAAACAATGCTTCTTTTCAATATCCGAACTTACCAAAATCAGTTCAGAATATTGTAATTGATACTAAAATTATCAACGAAACCGGAATCCTGAACGACACTTACGTAAACTTAGACAAGCTGTCTTTTAGAATTGATCAGGATGTTTTCAGCGCCAAAGCAAATATTAGAAACATTACAGTTAATCCGCTTGTAGATGCTGCATTAAAAGGAACAATCAACTTAGCAAATCTTTCTAAAGCATATCCAATTAAAATGGATAAACCTTTGGCAGGTATTCTAAAAGCTGATGTTACAACTAATTTTGATATGGCTTCTGTTGAAAAAAGCCAGTATCAAAACATCAAAAACGCCGGAACTATGAGTTTATCAGGATTTAAATATACTGATGAAAACAATAAATCTATGAATATCAGCACGGCTTTAGTTGAGTTTAACCCAAGTACCATTAACTTAAAACAGTTTAATGCTACAACCGGGAAAAGCGATATTGCTATAAACGGAGTTTTAGAAAATTTCTATGGTTTTATGTTTAAAAAACAAGAATTGAAAGGAAACTTCAATATGAGTTCTAATCAATTGGCTGTTGATGATTTTATGACTTCTGGAGAACCGGCAAAAGCAGAAGAAAAAACTCCTGCAAAACCAGCTGAGGCAATGAAAATTCCAGCTTTCTTAAACTGTACTTTAAATGCAAAAGCAACAACCGTTTTATATGACAACCTAAAACTTAAAGATGTTTCCGGAAAATTGATTATTAAAGATGAAAAAGCATTGCTTGAAAACTTTAAAACTTCAATCTTTGGAGGAACAATTGGTTTAACGGGAGCTGTTTCGACTAAATCAAAAGTGCCTACATTTGATATGAACTTAGGTTTCAATCAGGTTGATATTGCGCAGACATTTACGCAATTGGACATGATGAAAAAAATTGCACCAATTGCCGGAATTATCAATGGTAAATTAAATTCTACTATTAAATTAAACGGAAACTTAGACGCAAAAGAATTAACTCCTGATTTAAAATCAATTTCTGGGGATTTATTAGGCCAATTACTTTCTACAACTGTTAATCCTAAAAATTCTACAGTATTAAATTCTTTAACTTCAAACATCAAATTTCTTGATGCAAGTAAACTGAATTTAAATGATTTAAAAATGGCTCTGACTTTTGATGACGGAAAAGTAAATGTAAAACCTTTCGATATTAAATATCAAGATATTAAAGTAACGGTTGGCGGAACTCATGGTTTTGACCAAACGATGAACTATAACTTAAAACTGGATGTTCCTGCTAAATATTTAGGAAGCGAGGCAAATGCTCTTATCGCAAAAATGTCTCCTGCAGATGCGGCAAAACTGGAAAACATTCCAATTAATGCTATTATTGGAGGAAACTTTTCAAGTCCAAAGATTACGACAGATATGAAAAGTGCAGTTACAAGTTTAGCTTCGCAAGTGGCAAATCAGCAGAAAGAAAAACTGACTCAAAAAGGAGCAGCAGCTTTAACTGATTTGATAAATAAAAACACAAAAGCGAAAGACACAACGCAGGCAGCAAAAACTGAAAAAGAACAAAAAGCTCAGGAAACTACTAAAAAAGCAACTGATTTAATAAACGGACTTTTCAAGAAGAAAAACTAAGTATAAAAAAAGAGGCCAATCATTATGATTGGCCTTTATTTTTTTATACTGCTATTTTTTATACTGCTATTTTTTATACTGCTTTAGGATATACTCTTAATTTTCCGTTTTCTAAAATTGAATTAATAATTTTGAAATATTCCGGCTGTAAACATTCTTTTGTATCTACTCCTACACTGCCGCTGTCATAAGGTTCATATTTTTTTAATTCTGAAACAGAGAACAAACCAATCGTAGGCGTTTGAACAGAACTCGCCAGGTGCATAATACCGCTGTCTGCACCAATAAACAAATCTACATTTGCCAGCACAGATCCCATTTCGCGAATATCTTTACTGTAATATGTTGGAGCCTGAAATCCAATTTGAGAAACATTCTCAATTGGTAATATTTCGATGATGTTATAATTTTTATATTCGGCTTTTAGTTTAGAATAAAAACTCTCCCACCATTCTTCAGAAAAACATTTTGCTCCTGTAGCATAAGTAAACAAACAAATTGTGCGTTTAGAAGGATCAATTATGTGATCTAAAATTTTCTTTCCGTTAGCAATTTCAGCAACATTAAGTTTAAGATCTAAAGATTCTACTATCTTATTTCTTTTTGGAAGTCCAAGTTTGGTTAAATAGGTACGAAAGTTATAAACTGGATATTTAGCTATATGGTCATAATCATTTTTAGGTTCTGATAATTCACCATCAAGATCTCCGTAGAATTTATATCTTGCTCTTGAGAATTTTACAGCTAATCTTCCAGAAGAAGAATTTTGGTCGACATTTATTGCCATGTCGTAAGGCTCACTTGTAATCGAAATCCAAACCTTAATATATTCGATTAAATTTTTAAAAGGTTTTTTAGGCAGATGGATTGTTTTATTAACGACTGGATAATTTTCGAAAATAATTGGCGCTAATCCACCTTTTACAAATAAATCAATTTTACAATTTGGAAACATTTCCTCTACTTCCTGAACGAGCGGTGTAATTAATAACAGATTACCAAGTCTTCCGTTGGGTCTGCAGATTAAAACTCGTTTTATTTCGGTTTTATCAACCAAAATAATATTTCTTTCTGTTTTGGGTTTTCCAATATTCTTAGTCAGGCCACGCATTAAGCCCCGCCTAAAATGATTTATTTTACCTGAAACACTCATCTATACAATAATTAAGGATTAAAAGAATTTGGTCTTATCAAAAAAAGCCTAGATAGACAATTTCAAATCTAGGCTGTTTTAATTTTTAAAATTAATTTCTTTGAATAAGTAATTATTATATAATTGTTATCAAATCTTTCAAAATTCACACACTTATTCATAGAAATTCTAAAAATACGATGATTTCGATAAATATTAAAAACGAATATACTAATACTAAATATAGATAGACAAACGACGGATAATACTAGACGTTTATATTGACAACATAACCTTCGGAACCTCGGATATTAAAAACAGTTCCGTTTTCAAAAATTAAATACTGACCTTTAATTCCAACTAATTTTCCTTGAAACGAAGGGGTTTTATCTAAATTTAAACTTGCAATTTTAGCAGGATAATTTAAAACCGGGTAATTTAATTCGTAAACATCATTTTTCTGAGCATAAAAAAACTCTTTTACTTCTGCCGGAATTAAGTTTTCTACTTTCGATTTTTCAAAGATCAAATCACATCCTTCTGTATTACACTGCAGCATTTTTCTCCAGTTTGTTTTATCGGCATAATGATTTTTCAGTGCTACCTCTGTAATTCCTGCTAAATAACGATTCGGCACCTCAACAACAGCGATGGCCTGTGTTGCTCCCTGATCAATCCATCTTGTTGGAACTTGGCTCTTACGCGTAACTCCCACTTTTACTTCACTAGACAAAGCGAGATAAACAACATGAGGCTGTAATTGTGCTTTTTGTTCGTATTCCAGATCTCGATCTGCAATTCCTAAATGTGCTGTACTTAACTCAGGTCTCATAATCCAATCGCCTACAGCAGGGCTTGAATAAAAACAATCATAACAAAAACCTTGTCTGAATATTTTTTTCTTTTTATGACAATTTAAACATTCGAAACCGGCAAAATTAATCTCAATTTCTTTATCTAATAATTGATTAACATTGAGAAAACTATCTTCGAAAACTAAATAATACTGAATTGGGTTTCCGAGTTCAGTCTGCATTTTGGTAAGTACGCCTTGATATGTCATTAGGTTTAAATTGTAGATTTTAGATGTTCGATTTTAGATTTAATGCTGAAGATTTTAATTCTATTTTTTTTGAAAAATCATTTTTTGGATTAAAATCTTAGTGCAATTGAAGCGGTTTTTATTACAAAAAACACTATTTTTGATACAACAGCAAAGTTAAGATTTGTATTGCGATATTCAAATTTTAAGTTTCCTGATTTTGCCTGCAACGGCAAAAACTAACATCTAAAACAATACCATAGTCCATGCCTTTATCTATAATAAACTCTTTTGCTTCATGGGTCCTAAAACAAAGAATCCATCAAATTGAACTTTTTTTAAAGTATCCTAATGAAGTTCAGGAAGAACTATTGCATAATTTATTATTGGCATCTGAAAATACGGTTATTGGAAAAAAATATGACTTTGAATCGATAAATTCTTATCAAACTTTTGCAGAAAGAGTTCCAATTGCAAGTTACGAAGAATTACAGCCTTTGATCGAGCGCACACGTCAGGGTGAACAAGGTGTTTTTTGGGAATCACCAATTAAATGGTTTGCAAAATCGAGCGGTACTACAAATGCGAAAAGTAAATTTATTCCGGTAAGCAACGAAGCACTTGAAGATTGTCATTATAAAGGAAGCAAGGATTTACTTTGTTTGTATTTGAATAACAATGAAGACTCTGAGTTATTTCTTGGAAAGAGTTTACGCCTGGGCGGAAGTTCTCAAATTTATGAAAACAACAATACTTTCTTTGGTGATTTATCGGCTATTTTGATTGAAAACATGCCAATTTGGGCTGAATTCAGCAGTACGCCAAGCAGTAAAACTTCTTTAATGAGCGAATGGGAAACCAAAATTGCCGCAATCATTAACGAAACCAAAAATGAAAATGTAACCAGTTTTGCAGGAGTGCCTTCCTGGATGCTGGTTTTAATGAATAAGGTTCTTGAAAATACGGGAAAACAAAGTTTATTAGAACTTTGGCCGAATCTTGAAGTATATTTTCACGGAGGTGTGAGTTTTTCTCCATACAAAGAACAATACAAGAAAATTTTACCAAGCAAGGATTTTAGATATTACGAAATTTATAATGCCTCTGAAGGCTTTTTTGCGATTCAGGATTTAAATAATTCAAGCGATTTATTGTTAATGCTGGATTACGGAATTTTCTATGAATTTATTCCGATGGATACTTTTGGAACTCCAGATCAAAAAGTAATTCGTTTAGCCGATGTTGAACTAAATAAAAACTACGCCATTGTTATTACCACAAATTCTGGTTTATGGCGTTATTTAATTGGCGATACGGTTCGTTTTACCTCCTTGAATCCATACAGAATTAGAGTTACCGGAAGAACCAAACATCATATAAATGTTTTTGGCGAAGAATTAATGGTCGAAAACACAGATCAGGCCATTGCCAAAGCCTGCCAGATTACCCAAACCGAAGTTATTGATTACACGGTTGCTCCTATTTTTATGCAGGACAAAGAAAAAGGCGCTCACGAATGGATGATCGAATTCAAGAAAAAACCGGCTGATGTTGGTCTTTTCCAAAAAGTTCTGGATGAAACCCTGCAAACCTTAAATTCTGATTACGAAGCAAAACGTTACAACAATATGACTTTAAATCCTTTGGTTATTAATGTTGCCCGCGAAAACTTATTCTACGATTGGCTGAAAGAAAGAGACAAACTAGGCGGACAGCATAAAATTCCGAGGCTTTCAAATCAGAGAGATTATTTGGAGCAGCTCAAGGAGATGTGTGCAGTTAAAAGTTAGACACGAATTTCACGAATTTTAATTAAGATTTTTCAATAGCCCCCAGCTTTAGCCAGGGGTTTATAATATATCTTGTTTAAGGCTTTAGCTCAATTGTATGCGGAGTGATTTGGCTAAAGCCTTAATCTTTATCAACTCTTATACCTCCAGCTAAAGCAGGAGGCAATTGATTTATTATTGAATTCTGTTGTAACATCTTGATTACATCATATCGATATATCTGTCGTGATATCCTAAAAGATATAAAACACCGTCAAGTCCTAAACTAGAGATTGAAGTTGAAGCACTTTCTTTAACTTTTGGTTTAGCATGAAAAGCGATTCCTAAGCCAGCCAGGTTTAGCATTGGCAAATCGTTTGCACCATCTCCAACTGCGATAGTCTGGTTGATATGAATTCCTTCTTTTTCAGCAATGGCTTTTAAAAATTCGGCTTTCTTTTGTCCGTCTACGATATCGCCCAGATACTTACCTGTTAATTTACCGTCTTTAATTTCTAATTGATTAGCGTGAACATAATCGATTCCTAATTCTTTTTGAAGGTATTCTCCAAAATAAGTAAATCCTCCTGAAAGAATTGCAGTTTTATATCCGTAGTATTTCAAGGCTTTCATTAAACGATGTGCACCTTGTGTTATTGGTAAATTAACGGCAACATTTTGCAGCACTTCTTCGCTTAAACCTTCTAACAAAGCCATACGCTTTTTGAAGCTTTCATTAAAATCAATTTCACCATTCATAGCCGATTCTGTTATCGCACGAACCTGATCGCCTACTCCGTTTAGTTCTGCCAATTCGTCGATAACTTCAGTTTGGATTAAAGTTGAATCCATGTCGAAACAGACCAAACGGCGGTTTCTTCTGTAAATATTATCTTCCTGAAAAGAAATATCAACATTTAAAGTTCTTGAAATCTCCATAAAACTTGCCGTCATGACAATTTTATTTACAATTTCTCCTGTCACTGACAACTGAATACAAGAACGCGGATATTGTTCTTTTTCGACAATTGAAGTTCTTCCGGTTAAACGTATAATGGAGTCGATATTTAGGTTTTGGTCTGACATTATTTTAGTAACAGCTGCCAATTGTGAAGCTGCAAGCTTTTCACCTAAAATATTGATGATGTAGCGCTGCTTAGACTGTGATTTTACCCACTTTTCGTAATCTTCTATAGAAATTGGAATAAACTTAACTTTTATTTCCAGTTCGTAGGCTTTAAATAATAAGTCTTTTAAAACCGGCGCAGACGAAGAACCTGCAGCAATTTCGAATAAGATACCTAAAGAAAGTGTGTCATGAATATCGGCTTGGCCAATATCTAAAATATTAGCATCGTAAGCTGCCAATACAGCTGTTAAACCTGCCGTAACCCCTATTTTATCGTGTCCAGAAACTTTTAATAAAATAATTTCTTTATTTTCCTCTGCTGCCATTTTATCTTATTGATTTGAAAGCGACAAAAATCGGCAATCTCTTGGTGATAAAAAAGAATAATCCTTGTTTTTTTTTCAAAGAAAAAGCGCATATTCATGCGCTTTTTTAAGTAATTTAACAATTATGCTCTTCTATTATAATAACATAACTTTTTCATTATTTGTTTGGTTGGTTCTCATCGACGTTTACCATCCAGTTTACTCCAAATTTGTCTTTGAACATTCCAAAATAAGCACCCCAAAAAGTTTTATTCATAGGCATTTCTACTTTTCCTCCAGCAGAAAGTCCGTTGAAAATTCTGTCAGCTTCATCTGTACTTTCTGTATTAATCGAAATGGAAAAATTATCTCCAAAACCAACATCTCCATATCTTGGATGACTGTCACTTCCCATTAAAATGGTATTGCCAATTGGAAGTGAAACGTGCATAATTCGGTTTAAAGCTTCTTCTGAAAGCTTTTCTCCTTCTTCTGCCGGTGCATCTTTATATTTTCCGATATAAGGAAATTCTCCGCCAAAAACTGATTTGTAAAACAGAAACGCTTCTTCGCAGGTTCCGTTAAACATTAAATAAGGATTAATTGCTGCCATGCTATTTTTTTTAATTGTTAATTGTAAATTATAAATTGTTATTTTTTTTCTTCTGATAATTGTTTTACAACTTCCAGACCTTTAGGAAAAACATCTTTGAAATAATCAACAAATTTTTCGACAGAATCAGTGCGAGCAATCAAATCTGTATATTCGCCGTCTGGAATTAATTTGTAGGTTTCCATTGCACCGCTCCATTTTTTTGTTTCTTCATCGAGAGGCAGTTCTTTAAAATCTTTTATCTCGCCTATATGCTTAAAAGCCATATATTCGTTTGGAGTTTTTGTTTCAATTATACTATACATTCCTTCTCCGTTTGGTGACATAAAATGTATTTTATCTCCTTCGTTCCAGCTGCTTATGGTATGAGATCCTTCGCAAAAAACACTTGTCCATTTTTTATACGTTTCATCATTCCATAAAACTTCCCATATTTTTTGAGCGGGAGCTTTAATTCTAATTTTAAATTCTAAAGTTTCCATAATTAAGACAGTTTAGAAAAATCCATAAATAAAACATTCCAACGATGACCATCTAAATCTGCAAAACCAAAACCGTACATCCAGCCTTGGCTTTCTGCTGGTTCAGCAAAAACATTTCCGCCGGCTTCCTGAACTTTTTTTGCCAGTTGGTCTACTTCTTCCCTGCTTTCGGCATCAATAGAAATCAATACCTCTGAACTTAATTTTGTATCCGTAACATCGTTTTGAGAAAAACCTGAAAAAAGAATTTCTTCAAAGAGCATTACTACAAAATGATTTTCGCCAACCACCATGCAGGTCGAGCTTGGTGTATCGTGTTGTTCATTAAACGAGAAACCAATTTTCCAGAAAAAATCTTTTGCTTTTGCCACATTTTTTACTGGCAGGTTTAACCAAATTTGTTTTGTCATTGTTTTTTTTGTTTTTTGTTAGATAATTATTGTTTTTAAAGCATATAGTGAGGTAAGTTTATTAAAGTTAGGGAACTGCTTTCTTGGATTGAAACTAATTGTTTTCGACGTAATTTTTAAAGTTATCCAGAATTGCCTGCCAGCCTCCACGCTGCATTTCTTCTGGATTTTGAGTTTCCGGGTCGAAGCTTTCTGTAACTTCCACCCCTTCTAAAGTTTCTTTAAAAGTAATTTCCACTTTTCTTCCGTCAGCCATAACATATTTTATGGTTTTGTTTGGTTCAACAAAAGTATATTCGCCTTCAAAGTCAAAGCTCATACTTCCGTCTTTAGCGGCCATAGTCGATTTGAATTTTCCGCCTTGTTTTATATCATTTTCGGCATAAGGCGTGTGCCAGTCTGGAGAAGCAAAACTCCATTTTGTAATATGTTCAGGTAAGGTCCAAAAATCCCAAACTTTGTTTATTGATGCATTGATTGTATTTTGTACTGTTATCATTATCTATTATTTTTAAAATTACACTTCTTTATTATTTTCAACATATTTTTTAAAGTTATCAATCACAGCCTGTCACCAATTTTTCTGCATGCTTTCAGAATCATTTTTTGTGGGCTCAAATACTTCTGTAATTTTTACTTTGTCTCCGTAATTTTCAAAAAGAACACTTCCGGTTCTGTCGTCCAAAAGCTTATATTCAATTAATTTAAATTTTTCAACTTTGGTATATTCACCTTCAAAATCGAAGCTTTCGCTTTTATCTTTTGCTGCCATTTTATATTTAAATTTACCTTTTACTTGTAAATCATTTTCTGCATGAGGTGTATGCCATTCATCAAAAGGATAATTCCAGTTTTGTATATGCTCCGGAAGAATCCAGAAATTCCATACTTTATCTATAGATGCATCAATTGTATTTTGAACTGTGATCATTTTTATTTTTTTAATTACATCTGTTCCGGAATCTGAGTTTCATCCATATAAAAAACTTCCCAATGATGTCCATCTAAATCGAGAAAAGTTCTTTGGTACATCCATCCATAATCTTGTTCTCTTTTATAATCAGTTCCGCCGGCTTTAACAGCTTTGTCTATCATTTCATTTACTTGTTCTCTTGAATCTAAAGAAATAGAAATAAGGGCTTCACTGGTTGTATGAGAATCACAGATTTTTTTATCTGTAAAAGTTTGATAAAACTCTTCTGCCAAAATCATTAGATTAATATTTTCTCCAATAATTATACAAGCTCCTTTTTCATTTGTAAATTTTGGATTGACAGGAAATCCTAATTCATTAAAAAATTTTATTGACTTATTTAGCTCTTTTACAGCTAGATTTAAATACATCTTGGTTTCCATAATATATAAAGTTACAATTTATTTAAAACAAATTTAGAATTTTAAAACGGCCTTTAGGATACAATAAAAGTCAACTTTAGGGGCATTTAAGACAAAATACTTACATTTGTCTACCAATTAATTTTCCTAAAAACCACAAAATCATGAGCAAGAAAGTAGGTTTAATCGTTCCTCACGATTATAAATTATTAAGTATAGCTGCCATTTTAGAAGTTTTTGAAACGGCAAACAAACTAACAAAAGAAACCGAAAAGCCTTTCGAGATTATGATTTTTCAATCGGCTGAGCAAATAAATCAGGAACGTTTATTTGGGTATGAAATCAATTCTATCGAGACATCAAAAAATTTAGATTTAATTCTGATTCCAGCTTTCACGACCGATAATATGAACGAAATGATTGCTAAGAATAAAAAATTTATTCCGTGGCTGCAAAAACAGCATGAGTCTGGGGCCGAACTGGCAAGTTTTTGTACGGGGGCATTTTTATTTGCTGCTTCAGGATTATTAAATGAAAAACTGGCTACAACACATGTCGACGCCTGCAGTGCTTTTACAAAAGCTTTCCCGATGGTAAAACTAAAACCAGAAGAAACTTTAACAGCCGACGGAAGTTTGTATACCAGCGGTGGCTCAACCTCAACTTTCCATTTACTGATTCTTTTGGTTCAAAAATATTGCGGAAATGAAATTGCAGTACAAATTGCAAAAATCTTCTCTATCGACTTAAATCGTTACAAACAAAGTTATTTCAGCACTTTTAGACCGAATCATTTACACAATGATACTTTGGTTGCCATGTTACAGCAAAAAATTGAAAGCCAGTACCACAGTATTGAAAAACTGGAAGAAATCACGAAAGATATTCCAACCAGCGCCCGAAACATGACACGTCGTTTTAAACAAGTAACGGGAATTCCGCCAATTGAATATCTGCAGAATATTAGAGTCGAAAGTTCAAAAAAATATCTGGAACAAACACAGCTTTCGATTTCAGAAATCATTGAAAAAACCGGCTATAATGATCCTAAAGCATTTAGGAAAGTTTTTTACAAAATGGTGGGTATGAAACCTATTGAGTATAGAGAGAAATTCAGGGTTCAATAGTTTTTTAAAACAGTTATTTTATTTTCATTAGAAGAAAAAGATCTTTTGAAAACTTATGATTTAATGATCCACATCAGAACATTTTTATTTGTTTTCAAAAGTTCATCAATTTCTTTCATGCTTTCGTTTGATACAGCAGGACAGCCCCAGCCTTCAGGGGTTCCGTATGGGTAAACCTCATCTTTTGGAACGGCTTCCCATGAATGCAGTACAATAGCTCGTTTTCGGGCATTAGAATTACTTTTTTCTTTTCCTTGCAAAACATAATTGACTTTTATCCCCCACTGGCTTACACCGCGATCTAAAATAACGTATTTACCCAGTGACGAACAATGCGAATCAAATTCGTTACTTATTTTCGGCTTGTCTTTAGAATAGGTTCCTCCCCAGGGACTATCGCCGCACCCATGACTTACCATATAAGATTTTGAAATAGTATTCTCTTTAAAATCATACACAAAGAATCTCTTGTAACCAGAATGCAATCCTAAATCAATAAGAATAAATTTATCTGTATTTAAATTATTTTGCCGAACGTATCCTTTTGCTTCTGCATAATATTTACTGTAATCAATTTCAATTCTGGGTGTCTGTTCTGCAATTATTTCTGTTTTGTTTTCATTTTTAGAAACTAAAATCTCTTTATTATCTTTTTGGCAGCAAGAGAGAATCAAGGCCATACCAATTACAAAAATCATATTTTTCATGTTTACAATTTACCCAAAATCCAAAACGGAAATCTTACTTTAAAAGTATAAAAAAACCTGTTCAAAAATTGAACAGGTTTAAAAGTGAAATTTTGTCAAAGTTTAAAATTTCGACAAAGTTATCTAGAGATTTTACGAAGCAATTTCCATTCGCTTCAATAAGTTTTTACTTAAAGTATGTTCTGCATAGTCTTTATCGATTGATAAAATTTTATCATCAGAACTTGGTAATTCATACATCGCATCTGTTAAGATAGCTTCACAAAGCGAACGTAATCCACGGGCTCCTAATTTATATTCTAAAGCTTTATCTACAATAAAATCTAAAGCTTCATCTGTAATAGTAAATTCAACTTCATCCATTAAAAATAACTTCTGATATTGTTTTACTAATGCATTTTTTGGCTGTGTTAAAATCGCACGCAAGGTTTCTTTATCTAAAGGATCCATGTGCGTTAAAACTGGCAAACGGCCAATTATCTCAGGAATTAATCCAAAATCTTTAATGTCTTTTGGAATAATATACTGCAATAAATTGTCTTTATCGATATTGTCTGCATTTTTTGAAGTCGAATATCCAACTGCCTGACGGTTTAAACGTTTTGAAATAATACGTTCTACTCCATCAAAAGCACCACCTGCAATAAACAGGATATTTTGAGTATTTACTTCAACAAATTTCTGGTCTGGGTGTTTACGTCCTCCTTTTGGCGGTACGTTAACAACTGTTCCTTCTAATAATTTTAACAAAGCTTGCTGAACACCTTCTCCAGAAACGTCACGTGTTATAGACGGATTGTCGCTTTTGCGGGCGATTTTATCTATTTCGTCAATAAATACGATTCCTCTTTCTGCCTTGGTTACATCATAATCTGCAGCTTGTAAAAGTCGGGTTAAAATACTTTCAACATCTTCTCCTACGTAACCTGCTTCTGTAAGTACAGTTGCATCTACAATAGCCAAAGGAACATCTAACATTTTTGCAATAGTTTTTGCAACCAATGTTTTTCCTGTTCCGGTTTGTCCTACCATAATAATGTTACTTTTTTCAATCTCTACTTCGTCGTCTAATTGCTGCTGCATTAAACGTTTGTAGTGATTGTAAACAGCTACTGACATTACTTTTTTTGTCTGATCCTGACCAATAACGTATTGGTCTAGAAAAGCTCTAATTTCTTTTGGCTTTTTTAGAATTAAATCGCCTACAAGTTTTGCACTTCCGCTTGATTTTAATTCTTCTAAAACAATTCCGTGCGCCTGCTCAATACACTTATCACAAATATGTGCATTTATACCGGCAATTAATAAATTAGTTTCTGGCTTTTTTCTTCCACAAAACGAACATTCTAATACTACTTTTGCCATTCTATATTTAGTTACTAAGCTGCAAAGATACTAAGTTTCTAAGCTTTTTGATTTTAAAACTTTAAAACTTAACACCTTTACAGCTTAATATTTATTTTTTGTTTCAAATTTCAAGCTGCAGGTTCCAAGTAGCTTAGACAACTTGAAACCTGTAACGTGAAACATTTTAAGCTTTGATAAAATTATCCTCTTCTTAATACTTCGTCGATCATTCCGTATTCTTTTGCTTCATCAGCAATCATCCAGTAATCACGCTCACTGTCTTTATGAACTCTTTCGAAAGACTGACCTGAATGTTGTGAAATAATGTGATATAATTCATCTTTTAATTTCAACATTTCACGTAAGTTAATTTCCATATCTGTTGCTACACCTTGTGCACCTCCAGACGGCTGGTGGATCATAACTCTTGAATGTGGCAGAGCCGAACGTTTTCCTGCTGCACCTGCACACAATAAAACTGCTCCCATAGAAGCTGCCATTCCTGTACAAATTGTTGCAACGTCTGGTTTAATGTACTGCATTGTATCATAAATTCCAAGACCTGCATAAACGCTTCCTCCTGGAGAATTTAAATAGATTTGGATGTCTTTTGATGCATCGGCACTTTCTAAGAATAATAACTGCGCTTGTACAACATTTGCAATCTGGTCATCGATACCTGTTCCTAAAAAGATAATTCTATCCATCATTAATCTTGAGAAAACGTCTAGAATAGAAACATTTAATTGACGTTCTTCAATAATGTTTGGAGTTAAATTCGTCGGCGTCATAGCGCTGATGATTTTGTCATAATACATGGCATTTACTCCGTGGTGCTTTGTAGCAAAATTTTTAAATTCTTTACCGTAGTTCATATTTTTAGTTTAAAGTTGAAAAGTCTAAAGTCAAAGTGACTTAAACGAATTAAACAAAGTTCATACCTTTTTATAAAGGATGCCAATTTGTCTTCTTTTTATAATAGAAGTTTCGTATTTGAAATTTAAGAAATAATAATTCAAAAACAAGAAGTTTTAAAACAAAAAAAAGAGCGTCAAAAATATCTTTTGACGCTCAAATATAACCTTTTTTTATCTTTCAGTTTTTGTAATAAAATCTTAAATTTTGACTTTATAACTTTTGACTTTCAGACTTAAATTTATTCTCCGTAAGAAGCAGCAATAAATTCATCGTAAGTAACCTCTTTAGTTGTTGGGTTAGCTTTTTCTTTGAAGATATCTAACATCTTAGCCGCTACAACCTGCTCAGAAAGTCTTTTCACTTCGTCCTGGTTAGATAAAACTCTAGCCACGATTCCCTGAACTTCTTCATCTGATGGGTTAACTTGCCCAAATTGAGCCATTTGCTGTCTAATTGCGTTTGATGTAAATTCTTTTAAATCATCAAATGTAATTTGGATATTACTTTGAGCTAATGCTTTTCCTTCGATTAATTGGAAACGCAGCCCTTTTTCAGATCTTGCGTATTCAATTTCAGCTTCTTCTGCAGAAAGTTTTTTCTCTCCAACAGTTTGTAACCATTTTTTCAAGAATTCAGCTGGTAAATCAAATTTTGTGTTTTCGATTAAGAAATCCTGAACATCTAATAATAATTTTTGGTCAGCCTGCTGAGCAAATTGTGCTTCAGCATCTTCTTTAATTTTAGCTTTTAAATCTTCTAAAGAAGCAACATTTCCTTCACCAAAAAGTTTATCAAATAATTCCTGGTTTAATTCAGCCGGCTCAGAACCGTTGATGGCTTCGATAGTAAAGTTTACTTCAACATCTAAACCGTGAACACCTTCGTGACCAACTTTTAAGTAATCCATTAATTGGTGATCGTCATCAAATAAACCTTTTGTGCTTACTGTAACAACATCTCCAACTTTTTTACCTACGAATTGTTTTTGAGCTTTTTTACTGAAAGCACCAACTGAGATTGTAGTTGTATTATTGATTCCGTTTGCTTCACTAGAGAAAGTTCCAGTTAAATCTGAATCAGCTTCAGCTTTATCTTGTGGAATTGCTTTTCCAAATTGTTTTTGGATACGCTCAACTTGTCCGTCGATTAATTTATCGTCAGCAGTAACGATATATTTTACGATATTATTTTTAGCTTCAAGATCAATTTCGAAGTTTGGCACTAAACCAATTTCGTATTCGAAAGTTAATTCTTCAGCATCCCAGTTAAAGTTTTCGTTTACTTTAGCAAGAGGAGTTCCTAAAAGATTTAGTCTTTCAGATTGAATATAACGCTCTAAAGCCAAATCAACTACTTTTTTGATCTCTTCCTGCTTAATAGCTTTTCCGTATTGTTTTTCAACAAGATCTTTAGGCACAGCCCCTTTTCTAAATCCTTTTACTTGCGCTAAAGGCATTTTTTCGTTAATTCTTTTTGCTACTTGACCTTTATAATCCATATGAACAACGTTCATAACAATTGTCTCGTTAACAGCGTCTATTGCTACTCTTTTAATATCCATCTTCGTTCTTTAATTTACGTAATAAAATTGGGTTGCAAAATTATAAAATTTTTGCAACCCAACCAAGTTTTTAATCTATTGTATTTGAAGCAGTTTTAATGACTCTATTTGTTTTTTATTTATCGTCTCCCAGTATTTTATAAGTTATAGACTGCAGAACAGACAAAATAACACTGAAAATTAACGCCGTCCAAAACGAATCGACTGCAAAACCGCCCACAATATTAGTACACAACAAAATAATTACTGCATTGATAACTAATAAAAATAAGCCCAGTGTTACAAGTGTAACCGGCAGAGTTAAAAGAACTAAAATTGGTTTAATAAAAATATTCAGCAATCCTAAAACTACCGCAACAATTACTGCCGTACCAAAACTAGCAACATGAACTCCCGACAAAAGGTTAGACAATAATAAAACCAAGGCAGCAGTAACAAGGAGTCTAAGTAATAATTTCATAGTTTTTAATTTAAAAATTTTAATTAAAAATAATGATTTTATATTGTTCAACGACCGAAATCTTATTTTTTTTAACCGCAGATTAAAAATTATTACTCTTTCAAAAATGCTGTTGTCAATTCAAAAAACATCTTTGGATTTTCGGCATGAAGCCAATGTCCTGCATTTGGAATAGTTTCTAATTTAAAATTTGGGAACTGCATTTTAATAGCATCCAAATCTGAATCCTGAATATAGCCTGAATTTCCTCCTCTTATAAATAAGGTTGATTTATCAAATTTCAGGTTTTCTGCCAAAGGTTTTCCAATAGCATCGAGATTATTATTAAATGCTTCTAAATTGAACCTAAATGCTAACTGTCCAGGTTCTTTCCAATATAAATTTTTTAATAAAAACTGGCGTGTCCCAAGATCAGAAACATATTGAGATACGATTTCTTCGACATCATTTCGACTAGGTTTTACTGAAAAATCGACCGCATTTAAACCTGCCAAAATATCCTGATGATGCTGTTTATAGAATCTCGGACCAATATCTGCCACGATCAATTTGTCTACAATTTCAGAATGCAGCGCTGCAAAAAGCATAGCCACTTTTCCGCCCATCGAATGCCCCAGAATATCAATTCTGGTTAATTGGTTTGCCTGGCAATACTCAAAAACATCCTGAACCATGGCCTCATAACTCCATTCATCTGAATGAAAACTGCGTCCGTGGTTTCTTAAATCTAAAATATGAACCTGAAATCCGGCTTCTACATATTGTCCTGCCAAGGTTTTCCAGTTATCAGACATGCCGAGAAATCCGTGCATGATGATAAAAGGTTTTCCTTCACCTTCTATTTTTGAGTATAACATTTATTTTCTCTTTAAAAATTCTTCTACAAATGTAAAAAACTTATCTATTAAACACTTGTAGAATATATTCTCAAAATATTTTTAAGAAAAAGATTAACAGAAAAAAGTTTACTTTTTTACGGGTTTCCGTAAACTTTTGAAATTTTAAAAAACTATCTTGCGGCCCAAAAACAAGCCAATAATTTCATTTAATTAAACACAAATCATGATTAAAAAATTTCTTTTATTATCACTGGTTGCTTCGCAGCTTATGATTTCATGTTCTAGTGACGAAACTACACCAGAAACTGAACCAGAAGTAGTTGTTCCAGAAAAACCAGAACCAGAAAAAACCTTAGAAGAGCAGATTGCAGAACTTCTAAAAAAACCTTATTCTGAACTAACTCCTGATCAGCAAAAAACAAAATTAGAAGCAGAAGCTAATGAAATGCTTGTTCAATTAGACAAAACAAAGAAATTAAGTGCTCTTGAAACTATTGAAAATCTAACTAATCTGCTTAACGAAAGCCCTGTTGATATTTTTAATGGAAAAAGCAACAATGGTATCGAAGAAGCCTTAACGGTATCAGGTGCTTATGGTGTATACACTTGGAACAGTACTCAAAAAATCTGGGTAAAAACAGCTTCATCTACTGAATTAAAATTTGTTTTTCCTGCTAAAAAAGCACAAACTACCAACAACGCAATTTTTACTGTAAAAAGTACTTCTTCTGATATTAAGTATTTAACTATCGATACTTATGGAGAATGGGCATGGAATTCTGCTGCGGGTAACTATACACAAGTTAAACCAGATTTAAATGACTGGTTCTATTTACCAACATCTGGAGATGCAGTTTTAACTATCGATAATACACAAGCTGCTATTTTTACACTGACTGCAAAATATGCTGATGGCAAACAAGTTCCAACTGATCTTGCTTACAAAGTAACTCTAAATGATGGTTATACTTGGGAAATGAGTAGTACAAAAGCAGTACAAAACACTGCAAAATCAACTCTTACTTACAATGGTAAAAACCTAATTTCATTTACTGGCGGAAGTACTACTGAAGTTGACAAATTAATTGGCAATGATGAACTTGGCCAGTACAGAGGTAAAGCAAATGGTTTAGTTACATTATTGGATAATTTTGTTATCATAGCTGACATGAATCTTGCACAAGATGCTGCTGACCGTATAGCATTAGAAAAGAGTCTGCCTCATCCTGCTTATAGTTCTAACACACATGTTTCTGACATGAGTACTTACAACAAAAAGTTAGCAGAAGGCAAAGTTGCTCATTTCAATAAGAATATAAAATTAATCTTAGTTTCTAAAAAAGATGGGACTAAAATCGCCGATATTGTACAGCATGCAGAAAAAGAAGACAATAGCTATTATTCTGAAATCGACTATTACAATGCTGTGAATTATTTAAGATTCAATGATAAAACTGAAGTAGAAATGGGCGTTTATTTCTCAACAGGATTTGACACTTTCTATACTAAATTTAATGATTTTACTGCAAGTTTTCAAAAGTAATATATCTTTAAAATAAAAAACAAAGCCGATTTGAGTTATTCAGATCGGCTTATTTTTTAGCAGGTGTTTTTACAATTATAGCACTCTGCCCATATCCTGCCCAAATACCAATACCTCCTTTTATATTCGATTTCAAACTTGTGTTTGAAGGATAGATTGGGTTTTTGCTGTTTACGATTTCATTCTGCCAGCTGTTCCAGAAATCCAATGATTCTTTGGTTTGCGTTCGTAGTTTTACATGAATCACACTTCCATCATTAAAATAAGGTTTGAGCTGTGTTTCTGGAAATAATATTACTCCTCTGTTAATTTTTAATGCAACCGAAGGACTTTCAAAATTCTTATCATCCAGATTACCATAAAATGAAGGCACAAAAATAGGCTCCTCACCTTCAATTTTTGTTGCTATCTGATAGTAGTTTTTTTCATTAACAGGATCATCAAATTTTACAAAAATATATCCTGTAGTATCCGCAGGTTTTTCTTTTATATATGCAGCACTAATAAGAGGCACCGATTTTGGAATTGTGGTAACCGCTTCTACTACGCGGTTCAAATATTCAATTTTAATAGAATACTCTTTTCCAGCTTCGCCTTTTAATGTATTTCCAAAATAAACAAATGGCGGAATTCTGTTTTTATCATTTTTTACTCTTAAAACTTCTGAATTCTGACCGTCAGAAATTGTGATTTTTGCAGACCTGATAACGTGCTGCAAAACATTTGTGGTATCTACAACATCTGTAACCGGAATGCTGCTCGACAGTAAAACATTAGCAAAATCACCTTCTTCAATCCATCCTTCAACCACTATTTTAGATTCTTTGCTTTTTTGAACGCTTACATCATCATTAGAACAACTCAAGAGCAAAAAAGAAAAAAATAAAATGATATACTTTTTCATAATTTAAAATTTAAATCGCCAGCTTATTGAAGGCAAAATTCGATATAAAACCTTTTTATCCTGTGTAACTAATATTTCATTTTTATTATCAGTAGTTCTAACATTTAAAACCACATAAATAGGATTTGATATATTGAAAGCATTATAAATAGAAAAATTTAATGCGCTTTCTTTTTTTGCTGTTTTTATAAAATAATAATTGGCAGAGATGTCTGTTCTAATATAATCTGGCATTTGAGCATTATTATATCGTGAATATTCTTTCACCGGATTATTGTTTATAAAATACCAGGAAGTCGGCATTGTAAATCGATTTCCGGAACCAAATATCTGGGTTACCCCAAAATTCCACTTTGCGTTTAAATCATACATTCCCACTACAGAAAGACTATGCCTTCTGTCATACTTTGCAAAATATGTTTTTCCGTTATTTAATTCATCAAAATTTCGCTCAGACCAGCTTAAGGTATAACTAAGCCAGCCTGTAAATTTTCCGTTGCTTTTTTTTAGCATCATTTCAAATCCATACGCTTTCCCTTCCCCCACATACAAATCATTTTTTAAAGTTGTAGTTTCATTAAACTGCGTTATTCCATAAGGATATTCGAGCAGATTTTTCATCGAACGGTAAAATCCTCCAAAAGAAGAAGAAAAATTTCTGGTGATATTTTGGTTTGATCCAACTGAAAATTCATTTGAAGATTGTGGCTTAATACCATCCGAACTTGCAATCCAAAAATCAGTCGGAATACCTACACTTGAAGTTGTAATTAAACTCAAATATTGATACTGTCTGTTGTAAGAAGCATAAAACGAATATTTTTCGTTTGCATAATAATTCAACACCGCTCTCGGCTGAAAATGCAGATACGAGTTTGCTCCAGAAGTATAATAATTAATTCGAAGACCTAAATCTGCGGTTACATTTTCAAACAATTTGGGTTTTGCGTTTGCAAAAATTGCTGCTTCATTGGCATTAATCTCCCTTTGCGAATTATTATCAATCGTTGTCAGGTTTTCTACATTTACTTTTTGAGGCTGTAAATTGTGATAAACATATTGTAATCCTGATTCAAATGGGATATTATGAATCGAAAATCGAACTGCATTTGCAAACCCAAAATCCTTTACATAGGAAGAAACTCCAAAATGGATCGCTGCCTGTTGCATATCTAAATCATTAGAATAATGACTAAAATATATAGAATTGGACATGCTTACTTTAGGAGAAAATGTCGTCGTTAAAGATGGCGATACTGTAAAG
This sequence comes from Flavobacterium sp. KACC 22758, assembly GCF_028736135.1. Taxonomy (NCBI): domain Bacteria; kingdom Pseudomonadati; phylum Bacteroidota; class Flavobacteriia; order Flavobacteriales; family Flavobacteriaceae; genus Flavobacterium; species Flavobacterium sp. KACC 22758. The sequence goes on along the minus strand of NZ_CP117878.1, from coordinate 799,223 downwards.
TTATTCCATTTTAAATTGGTTTGAAGTGCCAGATCTCCATCTTTAACTTTCAATTTATCTCCACTATAAAAGGCATCAAATGAAAATAAATTCTTTGTAGAAATTTGAGATAAAAAAGTAAAGTTTGCATCAGAAAAACCATATTTCATATCCTGAACATCGTTTTCTGAATCTGATTTTAATAACGGCCCCACAACTTCATCAATATACGTTTTTCTGCCAGAAATATAGAAACCGTTTTTATCGTTAATCGGACCTGATAATGTTAATTGCGAAGCCAAAATTCCGGCATTTCCCTGAATTGAGAACTCAGAAGGTATTTTTTTATTGGTATTTAAAAGTGTTGTAGAACTCAAACGTCCGCCGTATTTTGCATTTGAGCTTGATTTATCAAATTCTATATCTTTAATATGATCTGTATTGTAGAAAGGAAATATTCCCAGTAAATGCGACATCCCATAAATTGGCGTTTCATTATACAAGATCGCGTTGTGCCCGGGATCGCCTCCCCTAACATATAAATAACCATTTGCATCGCCTGAATTTTGCACTCCGGGGGTCAACTGTAAAAGTTTTATAACATCTGTTGTTCCTAAAAGCGTCGGAACGGAGTTTAAGTCTTTTAGATTAAAAGAAAGTTTTCCGCCTGATAAGGTTTTAATTCCGTTTTTCTTATCATTTGAAATAATTACTTCTTTTAACTGAGCAATATCTTTTTCTAAAATAATAGAAAACATGGTGTCCTTTTGAACACGGCAGTAAATTGCTTTTGAAGTAAAATCTAAATGATTAATCGTTAAAACCATATTCCCCGCAGGAATATTTTCAAAAAAGTTACCTAAAGTGTCGGTAACTGTATGTTTTTGTTTTTGATTTATTTCAAATAAAACATGGACACCAGCGAGAGTCTGATTGTCAGAAGATTTTACATTTCCTGTAATCTTTATATTTGACTGCGCAAAAATGTTTGAAAAACAGAATAAAAAAAAGAGAATAACAGATTTTGACACGTAAATTTTAATAAGAAAAGTGCGAAAGTAAACAATTATAACCCAAATACATCAGGTTATAATTGTTTAGTTTTAATCTTATTTCAATTTATTCAAATACATATTAACCACATTATCCAAACCTAGGTAAAGTGCCTCAGAAATCAGTGCGTGTCCAATAGAAACTTCTAATAATCCCGGAATGTTCTGCTTAAAGAACTGAATATTATCTAAACTTAAATCGTGTCCGGCATTAATTCCTAAACCTAATTCGTTTGCCAATTCTGCTGCTTTTACATACGGGTCTATTCCGTTTTTATTTCCCAAATCGTATTGATGTGCAAAAGCTTCGGTATATAATTCAATTCTGTCTGTACCTGTTTTCTTTGCACCTTCGATCATTTCGAAAACAGGATCAACAAAAATCGATGTTCTGATTCCGTTTCTTTGAAATTCCTGAATTACTTCTTTTAAATACTCTTGGTTTTTAATAGTATCCCAGCCGGCAGAAGATGTTATAGCACCAATTGCATCCGGAACAAGAGTAACCTGATCCGGTTTACATTCTAAAACCAAATCAATAAAATTATGCTGCGGATTTCCTTCAATATTATATTCTGTAGTAACAATTGCTTTTAAATCGCGTGCATCCTGATAACGTATATGTCGCTCATCCGGACGCGGGTGAATCGTAATTCCCTGCCCTCCAAAACGCTGAATATCTGCAGCGACCTTTAATAAATCTGGAACATTTCCGCCTCGAGCATTTCTCAGCGTTGCAATTTTATTGATATTAACACTTAACTTTGTCATATAAATAGATAATTAATTCAAGTAACACTATATTTGTTACGACAAAAATACAAAGTAAAACGCAGCAGTTTTTGGTATTTTTTGATTATTTTGCATCAAATATCTTCAATTGATTTATGACAGAAATTACAAACTATATCACAAACGATTTCAGAGCGATTGATAGTCAGGAAACGATAGCCTCGGTTCAGGATTTTTTTATTGATGTAAATTTTTCTCATTTTCCGGTTTTAGAAGATGGGATTTTTATTGGAAGCATCTCTTCTGACGATGTCGAAACTTTTGACACAGATAAAAAAGCAATTGACTATAAATATACTTTAGAACGTTTTTTTGCCAGAAAATCGATGATCTGGCTTGATGTTCTGGAAGTTTTCGCTAAAAACCACACTAACATACTTCCTATTCTAGATGAAAATAATAACTATATAGGTTATTATGAGATAGAGGATATTATGAAATTTTTTCAGGAAACTCCATTTTTAAAAGAACAAGGCGGCATTATTATTGTTCAAAAGGGACTTTTAGATTATTCTATGAGTGAGGTAACGCAGATCGTAGAAAGCAATAATGGTAAAATTCTGGGCTGTTTTATTTCTGAAGCTGATGTAGAAAATGTTCAGATCACGATAAAAATAGGCTTAGGCGCTATAAATGAAATTATTCAAACTTATAGACGATATGGTTATGAAATTATTTCTGAACATCAGGAAGACAACTATATTAACAGCTTAAAAGAACGCTCTGATTATTTAGACAAGTACCTTAATATTTAAATTAGAAAATTTGTCAATGAGAAAATTATTTCACATAATGAAATTATCAAATTGACACATTTTCTCATTATCTAATTAGAAAGAATGAAAATAGCCATTTACGGACAATATTACCAAAACAGTACAGAACCTATTATAAAAGACATTTTCGCGTTTTTCAATTCCAATAATGTGGAAATGGTAATCGAAGAAAATTTCCTTAATATGCTCTACGAAAAGCAGCTTGTAAAAAAGGATTACAAAACTTTTCCTTCAAACTCTGCTTTAGACAACAGTTTTGAAATGCTTATAAGTATTGGCGGCGACGGAACTATTTTAAGAGCCGCAGCTTTTGTTCGTAATTCAGGTGTTCCGTTGTTAGGAATAAATGCCGGCCGATTGGGTTTTCTTGCAAAGGTTCAAAAGGAAAACATAGATATTTTACTGCAGTATGTTATTAACCAAAATTATACAACTTCAGAGAGAACTTTATTGGGCTTAACATGCGAACCTTTTAATGAGGCTTTTAAAGAGCTTAATTTTGCCATGAACGAAGTTACGGTGAGCAGAAAAGACACAACTTCGATGATAACGGTAGAAACTTATTTAAACAATGAATATCTAAACTCGTATTGGGCAGATGGTTTAATTATTTCTACACCTACAGGTTCAACAGGATATTCATTAAGCTGCGGCGGACCTATCTTGACACCAGATGTAAAAAGTTTAGTAATTACGCCAATTGCACCACATAATTTAACCGCCAGACCACTTGTAATTCCAGACGATACCGAAATTACACTTCGCGTAACAGGCCGCGAAGACCAATATTTAGTTTCTCTGGATTCAAGAATTTCTTCAGTAAAAAACGAATCTGTTCTTAAAATCAAAAAAACCGATTATAAAATCAAAATGGTTGAAATACCAGGCGAAACTTTCTTAAAAACATTAAGAAACAAATTGCTCTGGGGAGAAGACAAGAGAAATTAAACTCTTTTCTTGTTCCAACTATACGATATTACTATATTTTCTCGTTCTGCATGTAGTGAATCATCATTAAATGTCTCAAAATCATATCGTAAATTGAAAAAAAAGCACATTTAACTAAAGGAACGTTGATTCGTATCGATAATTATTATATTTGCACGCAATTCTGAATTAAATGAAGAAAATTTTTAATTTATTGTTATGTTTTTTCCCTTTTATAACACTGCAGGCTCAAATAAACGAGCTTGGAGTTTTTATTGGCGGAAGCAACTTTGTTGGTGACGTAGGAAGTACAACTTACATTAACCCTGATAAGCCGGCTATTGGTATTTTATATAAATGGAATAGAAGCCCAAGACATTCTTATCGTTTTTCTTATACACAATCTACGATTGCAGCAAACGACTTTGACTCTGATGAAACAGGCAGAAACAAAAGAGGTTATCGTTTTAAGAACAATGTAAAAGAATTTTCAGCTGGTTTAGAATTCAATTTTTTCGATTTTAATCTGCACGATTACCATACAAAAGTTACTCCTTATATATATTCGGGTTTAAGCTTTTTTCTATATGACGGGTTGTATCGATATTCATCAAACCCTAATAACATACAAAGTGTTAACTCAAACTCATTTGCCATACCTATGATTTTGGGTATAAAATCAAATGTAACACCGCATTTTGTTATAGGAGCCGAAGTTGGGGCTAGATATACTTTTACAGATAATATCGATGGAAGTAATCCTAATACCAGCAACGCAAACATTCTAAAATTTGGAAATTTAAATAATAATGACTGGTATGTCTTTTCGGGTATTACTCTAACATATACCTTTGGACAAAAACCTTGCTACTGCGCAGAATAATAAAATGAATTTACTAGACTCAATAGATCAATCAAACTTACCAAAGCATCTGGCCATTATTATGGACGGAAACGGACGCTGGGCCAAACAACAAGGCTTTTTAAGAGCTTTTGGTCATGAAAACGGCACAAAATCTGTAAAAAAAACAATCACAACCTGCGCCAAACTTGGTATCGAGTATTTAACGCTATACGCTTTTTCTACAGAAAACTGGAATCGTCCAAAATTGGAAGTTGAAGCATTAATGAAAATATTGATTAACTCTTTAAAAAAAGAGCTTGTTACACTGCAGGAAAACAATATTAGACTTAATGCAATTGGAAATCTTGATAAATTGCCAAAAACTGCACAAAAGGAACTTTTAGATGTTATCGACAAAACGAAAAACAATACAAGACTAACCCTGACTCTTGCTTTAAGTTACGGATCCAGAGAGGAATTGGTAAACGCTGTTAGAGCAATAAGCGATAAAGTTAAAAATAATATAATTTCAATAGACACTATTGACGATTCAATTATAAATGAGCATCTTTACACGCAAAATTTACCTGACGTAGATTTATTAATACGAACAAGTGGAGAACATAGAATAAGTAATTTCCTGCTGTGGCAGATTGCCTACGCTGAATTGTATTTTACTAATGTCTTGTGGCCAGACTTTAAAGATCAAGATTTATATGAGGCTATTATTAGTTATCAAAAAAGAGAACGTAGATTTGGAAAAACCAGTGAACAAATTAAATAATTTTTTAGTGTTACAAAAAAGAATACCACAAATAATCTGTACCCTTTTATTATTGGGTAGTTTTTCACAAATAAAAGCTCAAGATAGAGTTCCTTTTGATCAAGGGAAAAAATATACTCTGGCTAAAGTATCTGTAGTTGGTAAAATAAGCTTCAATGAACAAACTGTAGTAACGTTTTCGGGACTGCAAAAAGGTCAGGAAATCACCGTGCCTGGTGAAGAAATCACAAGTGCAATTAAAAAATTAGGTAAACTTGGTCTTTTTGACGAGATTGCCTTTTACATTAATAAAGTAGAAAACGATAGTATTTATTTAGACTTAAATATTGTCGAACTTCCTAAATTAAACGAAGTTAAAATAACTGGTGTTAAGAAAAGTAAAGTCGAAGGATTAATTAAAGACAACAATTTAACCAAAAATAAAATTGTCAACGAAAACTTAATTACGACAACAAAAAACTACATCGAAAACAAGTATAAAAAAGATGGTTTTTACAACACAAAAGTTGTTATTACAACCACTCCTGACACTACCGCAGGAAATCAGGTAAACATGCTTGTAAGGGTTGACAAAGGGGATAAAGTAAAAATCAGCAGTATTGACTTTACAGGAAACAAACAGCTTTCAGACAGCAAACTTAGAGCTGCAATGAAAGATACAAAGCAAAAAAATGTACTGCGCGTTTTTAAAGCTTCAAAATTCATTCCTGAAAAATACAAAACCGATTTAGAAAAGGTTATCGCTTCTTATAAAGAAAAAGGATACCGTGATGCCCGCATTATTTATGATTCTGTTATTTACAACAAAAAGAAAAATATGCTTGCGATCAAAATTGATGTTGAAGAAGGAAACAAATACTACTTTGGTAACATTAAATTCTTAGGTAACACTGTATATTCTGACCAGCAGTTAAACCGCTATTTAGGTATCAAAAAAGGTGAAACTTACAATGGTGTTTTATTAGAAAAAAGAATTGCTGATAATACAAAACCAGATGGTGAAGACATCACAAACTTATATCAAAACAATGGTTATTTATTCTCTAAAATCAATGCTGTAGAGGTAAAAACAGTAAACGACACAATTGATTTTGAGATTAGAATTACCGAAGGTCCAATTGCATATTTCAACAAGATATATGTCACAGGAAATGATAAAACAAATGACCACGTAATTTATCGTGAGTTAAGAACTAAACCAGGAAACAAATACAGTAAAGAAGAATTAGTAAGAACAATTCGTGAAATTGGTCAGTTAGGATTCTTCGATCCTGAGTCTATCAAACCAGAATTTAGAAACGTTGACCCGGCTGCCGGAACTGTTGATATCGAATATCAATTAGTAGAAAAAGGATCAAGCCAGGTTGAGCTTCAAGGAGGTTACGGCGGTGGTGGTTTCATTGGAACCTTAGGTTTATCATTCAACAACTTCTCTGCTAGAAAATTATTTGACAAAGATGCTTACAAACCGCTTCCAATGGGAGATGGTCAAAAAGTAGCACTTCGTTTACAAGGAAGTACATATTTCCAAACTTATAGTTTATCATTCTCTGAACCTTGGTTTGGAGGTAAAAAACCAGTACAATTCAGTTCATCTATCTCTTATAGTAAACAGTTTAATTACAATTATTCATCAAGAGATGTAAACAGAAATCAAAGTTTTAATATTTTTACAGTACAAGTTGGTTTAGCGAAACGTCTTACAGTTCCTGATGATTATTTTGTACTTTCGCAGTCTGTAAGTTACCAGCATTATGATTTAAATAATTACTATACAGGATTATTTACATTTGGTAACGGAGCGTCGAGAAACTTAGCATATACTATTGGACTTTCAAGAAGTAATAAAGGGGTTAACCCAATATTCCCAACGTATGGTTCAGAATTTAGTATTTCTGCAAAAGTAACACCTCCATACTCTCTGTTTAACAATATAAACTATGGAGATTTACAAAACCAAAAAGAATATAAAACACAATATACAGGAACAACAACCACAACCGGTATTGACGGACAGGCAATAAACCCTGGTGACTATACTAAAACTGAAACAGTAAATGGCCAGTCAGGAACTGTAAGTGTTGGATCTGATTATAAAAGTGCAGATACAGATGTTGGAAAAGTCGATCAAAAGAAATACAACTGGTTAGAATATTATAAAGTTAAATTTAAAGCTGACTGGTATACGAAAATATATGGTAAGTTAGTTTTAAGAACCTTAACTGAATTTGGTTTCTTAGGAGCTTATGATCAGTCAAGAGGAGTTGTACCATTTGAGCGTTTCTATTTAGGAGGAGACGGTATGGCAAACTACTCAATGGATGGTAGAGAAACGATACAGTTAAGAGGTTATCCTAATAACTCATTAACACCAATTATTGAAGACAGAAATAGTTCTAGATACGGACAGCAGATTGGAGCAACAATTTATAACAAATTCTCTATGGAATTACGTTATCCAATTACATTAAAATCATCTGCATCTATTTATGCATTGACGTTTTTAGAGGCAGGTTCATCATATCCAACGTTCAAGGATTACAATCCGTTTGACTTGAATCGTTCTGCTGGTGCCGGTTTACGTGTATTCATGCCTGCATTTGGATTATTGGGTATTGATTTTGGTTATGGATTTGATGCTCTTCCAGGATCTACTACTAATAAAGCAAATGGCTGGGAAACACACTTTATCATAGGACAACAATTTTAGAAATTATACGTTTGGTTAAAAATCGACAAATAAAGTAATGTTATGAGAAAACAATTTTTATTTATATTTTTAGCCTTGATTGTAGCTAATACAAGTCAGGCACAAGGCAAGACAACTAGAATTGGCTACATTGATATGGAGTATATTCTGGAAAATGTTTCTGATTATAAAGAAGCAAAATCGCAATTGGAGCTAAAAGCCCAAAAGTGGAAACAAGAAATAGAAGCCAAAAAATTAAATATAAATTCTCTTAAAGAAGGTCTTAAAACTGAAAAAGCTTTATTGACGAAAGAATTAATCGAAGAAAGAGAAACTGAAATTAAATTTCAGGAAAATGAAATGCTGGATTATCAGCAAAAGCAATTTGGAGCCGACGGGAATTTAATGAGACAGAAAGCCGCTTTAGCAAAGCCGATTCAAGATCAGGTTTTCACCGCTGTTCAGGATATTGCAGAGGCTAAGAATTATGATTTTATTTTTGATAAATCATCAGATTTGACAATGCTTTTCAGTAATAAAAGATTCGACATCAGCGATCAGGTGATTCGTATTTTAAATAGAACTGATAAAAGAGAGCAATTGAATAAAAAACAATTGAAAGAACAAGAAGCAAAAGAAAATCGTGAAAATGAAATTGATGAAAATCCGGCAATGGCTGATCGTCAAAAAGCATTAGATGAAAGAAGAGCCGCAAGAGAAAAGCTTATTGAAGACAGAAGATTAGAGCAGGAAGCGAAGAAAAAAGAATACGACGACAGACGTAAAGCGATGCAGGCCGAAAGAGATGCGAAAAAAAATGGCACGGTTTCTGAAACTGCAAAAACAACGGAAGCGGCAAAAACAACCGAGGCTGTAAAAACAGATGCGACTGCAAAACCTGCATCGACAACTGAAACAACTACAACTCCGGCAGAAACTGCAGCAAGTAAAGCAGAAGAAAGACAAAAGCTTTATGAGCAGCGCAAAAAAGAATTAGAAGAAAGAAGGAAAAAAATACTCGAAGAACGAGAAGCGGCTAAAAAAGCAAAAGAAGCCGAAACACAAAAAACAAATACGACCAATAATTAATTAATATTTTAAAAATGATGAAACAAATCAAAACTTTACTAATTGCTGCAATACTAGTTTTAGGAGCAAGTAACACAATGAACGCACAGGCTAAGGTTGCCCATGTTGATGTTAGCGAGATTATGTCGAAAATGCCTGCGATGCTTGATGCTCAAAATCAACTGCAAAAATTAAGTGGGACATATGATGCTGAATACAAAAAAATGGTTGACGAATACCAAACTAAAATCAAAAAGTACGAAGCAGAAGCTGCTACAGTAACTGAAGCTGTAAACGGAGATCGTTCTAAAGAAGTTCAAGATATGCAAAAAAGAATTGTTGATTACAGAGACAATGCACAAAAAGAACTACAACAAAAAGAAACTGATATCGTAAAACCATTAATGGAAAAAGTAAGAGCTTCTATCCAAAAAATTGGAAAAGCTAAAGGTTTCCAATACGTATTAGATGGTTCTACTCTTTTATTAGCTGATGGTCCAAACATCACTGCTGATGTGAAAAAAGATTTAGGATTCTAAGAAAAACGATTCTGATAAAATTAAAAACGGCTCAAACTTTTTAAGTTTGAGCCGTTTTATTTTAAGGTATTTCTCTGTAAAGTGATAAGGTATAAGGTTTATTAAATTCAAAAAAAAGGAGCCTGAAATCAGGCCCCTTTTCTTCAATACACAAAATGTATTAATTTTTTGGCGGACATTTAGTTCCTGAAGGAAAACATTCCCAAATAGGTTTTCTGTTTTCTTCAAATCCCACGATACAAGCGATACCGTAGCACTCTGGAGCATTTCCTCCATTAATTTTTTTAAGCTCTTCTTTAGTCAGCTTTTCAGATGACAAATTTTCAATAATTTTCATAGTGTTATTGTTTTTTGGGTGAAGTATAAATATAGTATTTTATTTACAATAAAATATCTTTTTATTTAAAAAAAACCAAATTGCAGAGAAAGTAAAAAATACTAATTTTGTAATATGACAAACAATAATCCTATAGGCGTTTTTGACTCTGGAATTGGAGGAACCTCCATTTGGAGTGCTATTCACGATTTACTTCCAAACGAAAAAACAATATATTTAGCAGACAGCAAAAATGCTCCATATGGTCAAAAAACCAAAGAAGAAATTGTTGCACTAAGCAAAAAAAATGTAGAATTTTTATTAGAAAACAATTGTAAGCTCATTGTTGTAGCCTGTAATACTGCCACAACAAACGCCATTAGAGAACTGCGCAATGATTATGACATTCCGTTTATTGGAATTGAGCCTGCTATAAAACCCGCAGCTACTAATTCGAGAACACAGGTTATTGGAATCCTGGCCACAAAAGGAACTCTTAACAGCGAGCTTTTTAATAAAACTGCCGAAATGTTTCAGCATACCACAATTATTGAGCAGGTGGGTTATGGATTAGTCCAGTTAATTGAAGATGGGAATTTAAATTCACCAGAAATGACTCAATTACTTGAATCTTATTTACAACCAATGATTGACGCTAATATCGACTATCTTGTTTTAGGATGCAGTCATTACCCTTATCTGATTCCGCAGATAAAAAAGATTCTTCCGGATCACATTCAGATTATAGATTCTGGAGAAGCAGTAGCAAGACAGACTCAAAATGTATTACGCGAAAAAGCTGGATTTACTGATGGTAAAAACAACAGCGATCCTGTGTTTTATGTAAATTCAAATCCAGCAGTATTAAAATCAATTTTAGAAAACAAATATCCTGTAATAGAAAAAGATTTTTAAGAGATTATTCAAATTTTCGTTTTACAAACCAAATCCCGTCTAAAGATAAATTGATAGATAACTTGTGATAATTTTCTTTGATTAAATCATTCGCAATTCTTCCTTTTTGTCCGTAAGAATACGAAATATTTAAAGCCGAAAAAGTGTTTTCAATTGGCAGTCTGATTCCAATAGAAATTGATGCATCGTTAACTCTTTTGCCATCAACTTCCAGATAACCGGTATCAAAATTAGCCCCGGCAGAATATTGCACCCTGTCCCAATATTTTCGGAAATTTCTCTTTTCATTAAAATATGTAAGACCAAAGGCAAATCTGTCCTGATTGACAAACTCTCCGTATAAATCAGACTGTTTGGTGTCTTTCCATAAACTCTTCTGATAGTCAAATGTCGTAGTCAGGACTTTCTTAAACTTTTTACTGATCCCCACCCCTATTTCTGAAGGCAGATAATAATCATCAACATCTGATGCCACATCAGTTTCAATAGCATTGTAAACATCATCAGTAATCGTTTCAACAGTTTGTATTTTTGAACTCTTAATTTGTGCCGGCAGTTTAAACGTTGCCCCAATAGTAAGTGTTGAATCAATTTTATACTGCATTCCTAAAGTAGCACGAAGACCGTTATAATCTGTCTTTTTATGAACATTTGTAATCGAATTTAAAATCGAAAATGTTCGGTCATCCACAACATTCCCAAACAGCAAAGCTGCAGAAGCTCCTACCGATAATTTTTCAGTTACACGATATCCGTATGAAAAATCAAAATTATTCAATCCGCCTGAGCCTCCCGCCGTTAAATAATATGATTCATTACTGTCTGCTATAGGCAGTTTCAAATTTGAAATCTTGTATGATGCGCTTGAATATGGACGCAGTGCAACGCTGAATCCTGATCTTTTAGTAATAGGAAATGCAAAAGCAAGATGCGAAAACTGAAAATTATTACGCTTCTCGCTTCGGGAATTATTTTGATAAGTTGTCGCAATGGCTTTTCCACCAACATCCAGCATAAAATGATTAAGAGGCATTGATCCTAATGAAGCCGGATTCAGGTTATTAATAAAATTATTGGATGGCAGTGCAATTCCAGATGATCCAATTGAAGGAATTGAACCAAAATCAGAATCGTATAAACTTCCCACGCCATATAATGAATATGGAGAACTTGATATACTTTGTGAAAACGAAGTAAGCGACATTAAAATGAAGCAGCTAAAAAAAACTATTTTATTTTTCATTTAATATGAGATGTAATAAACCTTAATTTGAATTTTATTTTGCGAATGCTTTTGATCTCCCAAAACAAGTCTGTCAACTGATTTAGATATTCCTGGTAAGGTTAAAATTAATGCAGACCTGGAATCAGAAGCTTTCAGCATTTCTTTCTGTAGAAAATTCCCTAACGGTATTGTATATCCAATGTTTTCATTGAACTCATCGCTTTTTTTATTTAAAATTCCATAAACAGAGTTACCAGCGGCATTGAGCAAAGGACTGCTGATTCTGTTTAAATTATCTCCCACATAAACCTTTAAGGAATCAGACAGCGGATATTTATCGGAATACGAATTATTAACCGGTTTTAAGAACAGCTGTGCATCTACAATTGCTCCATTAGCAGAAATGTATTTAAGCTGTTTTATATTTGGGAAATCAATCCTGCAGGCCACTCCTGTGCCAGATTGAATAAACCCCTGCTTATTGGTCTGCGAACTCGAAAGCCTTTGGGTAGAAATGGGTAAATTTTGAATTATTGTTCCGGTTTTATCAAGCGAGACAGAATTAAACTGTTTAGAAATATCTGCAATAGTAAAATCTAAAATAAGCGAATCATCATCATTATCAGCTTGATATTTAGAATAGTACAACCTTACTTTGCTTGTTGAAACATTAAACCCAATTGCACTTGATGAGTTAGTTCCGGACGGCACTAATACAAGTCCTTTTAGATATTCTGTAAAATTGTCAAAACCTGTAATTTCTCTTTTTTTGATTTTCTGAAAAATATCTTGCCCAAATGCGTCGCTCATTCTAATATTAATCGAATCCTTCTCTGTTGGTCTGGGTTTATATGAAATTGTCCCCAGAACTTCATCACTGTAAGTCAAAGTAGAATTATTATAAAAACTTTTATCATCTACGTTTGGTTTTACTTTTTGAGTTAAACGATGGATGTCGAATTTTTGAACCTGAGTTGTATCACCATAATAATAGTTATCGTATTTTAAAATCATCGAAATCGAATCAAAAACAAAATTAACCGCTTCGGTATCTGATCCTGAATTACTCAACGAATACGAACTGCCGGAAATTTGAAAATAGCTGTTTGATTTTATTTTGCCAAAAATTGGATCATCGTAATTTCCAACTAAAATTCGGCTCTGGCTTGAAGTTACCAGCGAATCAAAATTTATTGTAGACATTTCAACCGTAACGGTATCAACCATTACAACTTTATTATTGAGAGCAAGATAATCTGATCCAACAACGAACTCGCCGGCATCTGTATCAGTACCGCATGAAAATATAGTAAACGCAAAAAACAGCATTAATAAAAACTTGCCCATAATCAATTTTTTTGGCAAATATAAAAGGCGCTATTCTGCACTTCACTATAACATATACAGGCAAGCATATTTCGACTATAAATGACGCTAAAACATCTACAGTGCATTAACTGCTTTCAATATTAGATTCAGCCTTAAAAAACGGGATTTAGTCTATCAAAAAGCGTCATACATATATCTTCTTTTTTTTAAAACCTTCGTCAGCCTACTTTTGAGCCAATAAATAAGCAATGAAAATAAGGTTTATAATTTGTTCCGTTTTTTTAATGTCAATATTAAGTATGAAAGCTCAGGAAAAGTTTTCGGTTAATGTAGATTTAAAAACAGAACCTACTGATAAAGTTGATTTTAATGAAACAAATGCGGGAGTATTTTTTAGCCGAACAATAAGTTCTAAAAGCAGTATAAAGAATACATTATCGTATACTAATTTGAATTTGAGTTACGATAAAGACAGCTTTAAAAGTATAGACCAGTTACGTCAGATACAGGATAAGTTTGAATTTTCTCATGAAATACTAAATGCTGTAAAACTAATTTTTTCGCTTACGCCAACAGCAAATTTCCAGCACAATTTAGATTTTTCTGATTTGTCGCTTTTAGGAAGTTTTGAAATCAGCAGACAGCTGAATTCAAAAACGACTTTAAACATAGGAGCCTCCAGAACGGCAATTTTTGGTAATCCGAAATTCCTGCCTGTAGCTTCATTAAATTATAAAATAAACGAAAATGCAAATTTGCTGGTTGGTTTTCCAGATTCAAAAATTTCATATTCAAATAACATCCGAAACAAGTTTAGCCTGAACAATAGTTTTAATGGAAACTTTTACAATTTAGATGTTCAGAACAATATAAATAACAATGCTGTAAAAGCAGTTCTTTCGCAAATGACGACATCATTTGAATATGAAAGAAATGTCGAAAAAAACTGGTTTTTGAATTTCAAAGCCGGATATAATTTTGACAAAAAATATAAACTTACTGACAGTAAAGACCATATCGTTCATGATTATAATATTGGCAATGGATATGTTTTAGGAATAGGGATCAAATACAAACAATAAAATAAATTTTAAACACTATGAATAATTTAAAAAAAGGAATATTATTCGCCGCCCTGTTTTCGGGCCTGTTTTTTGTAAGCTGCAGCAACGATAATGACGATGATGATTTGGTAGGAAACTGGATTAAAAAATCAGCGTTTGACGGTCCGGCAAGATCTAGTGCGACAAGTTTTGTAATTGGAGATTATGCTTATGTAGCAACAGGCTACACGGGAGATGAATATTTAAAAGACCTTTGGGTTTATGATTCAAATGGGGATTATTGGGAACAAAAAGCCAATTTTACAGGTATTGGAAGAAGTTCTGCTTCTGCTTTTACACTAAACGGAAAAGGTTATATTGGTCTTGGTTATGACGGAACTAACAGATTAAAAGACTTTTATCAATACGATCCGTCAAACAACAGCTGGACTCAAAAAGCTGATTTTGAAGGAACAGCACGTTATGGTGCAGTAGGTTTTCAGGCAGCTGGCAAAGCTTTCTTTGGAACCGGTTATGACGGAAATTATCTTAAAGATTTCTATCAGTATGATGATACAGCAAATACATGGACTCTTGTAAATGGATTTGGCGGTAATAAAAGACGTAATGCAACTGTATTTGTAATTTCAGACAAAGCTTATCTGGTTACAGGAATAAACAATGGTGTATATCAGGAAGATTTTTGGGAGTTTGACCCGGCTGCTAATACCTGGACAAGAAAAAGAGATATTGATAAAGATACAGATGATGATTACTCTTGGAATGATGACTATGCAATTACCAGATCAAATGCTTCTGGTTTCTCAATGAATGGATTAGGATATGTTGTAGGTGGTGAAAATATTAAAACTGCCTGGGAATACAACCCTTCTACAGACCTTTGGACAGAGAGAACGGCTATGGAAGGTGCTACAAGAACCGATGCAGTTGGTTTTGCAATTAACAATCGCGGGTTCTATTTATTAGGAAGAGTAGGTTCATCTTACTTTGATGATGTTTGGGAATTTAAACCGCAAGACGAACAAAGTGACGATGACAATTAATACTATTACACAATTCTTCTGGAGTAAAATCCAGAAGAATTTACTGCTTTTGTTTCTTGTTTTATCAATTGTTTCCTGTACTAAAAAAGAAGTACTAAAAACCGAAACATTTAAAACTGATACCGGCTGGGGGTATTCGATTTCTTACAAAGAAAAAATCATTATTAAGCAGTCGATTATCCCGGTTATAAATGAAAACAAAAGTTTTTCAACACAAGAAGATGCTTTAAAAACCGCTGGTTTAGTTGTTTCAAAACTCAAACAAAACTTATCCCCATCGGTAACCAAAAATGAATTAATTTTATTAAAAATAAAATTATAATGACGATAGATACCATTAAAAATACGAATTCAAATAAAATCTTATTCCATTTTATGATTTGGCTTTTCTTTATCCTGACTTCTTTAATTCAGTTTTACGAAAGTCCATTTAGGATCAATAATGATTTTTATGCACAATGGATAAGCGGTATTTTACTGTTTTATTTGAACTATTTTTATTTGGTTCCTGCTTTGCTTTTACAAAAAAAATACTGGCAGTATTTTGTATTTGCATTGGGTATTATTGTCATTTTTATGGTCATTAGAATAAATTATTTTATTCCTGAATTTAGACATTTAAGACCAGATAATATTGCTCCGGCAAGAATGATCCCCAGAGATCCTCATTTTTTACCAGAAGGAAAACATTTTAGAGTAGAAATGAGACAGCCGTTGTTTTTTAAAATCGGTCCTTCATTTTTTTACATTTTAATCCTTACAATAAGTGCCATTATCAGAACCCTGACAGAGTTCTATAATAATCAGCAAAATAAATTAATCGCCGAAACACACAGAACGAGTACCGAATTAATATACCTGCGTAAACAAACCAATCCGCATTTTTTATTCAATTCATTAAACAGTATTTATTCTCTGGCGCACAAGAAATCTGATTTGGTCCCTGATGCCATCGTGACATTGTCTGAACTAATGCGCTATATGCTGTATGAAACAGATAATAAAACGGTGGCTTTAGAAAAAGAAATCAATTATATCCAGAATTATATTGATTTACAAAAACTGCGGCTTAACAACATCGAAGACATTTATATAAATGTACATGGCGATACTAAAAACAAATTTATCGAACCATTGCTATTGATATCTTTTGTTGAAAATGCTTTTAAGTACGGAACTGACTATAAGGGCGCCGCGCATGTTAAGATCAAAATTTTCATTTCTGAAAATGATCTTGATTTCTGGATTGAAAATACGATTGAAAATTATGTAAAAGATCCTGACAATTCAGGAATTGGACTGGTAAACATTCAAAACCGACTTGATTTACTTTATCCAAACGCACACGAACTAACTATTAACCAGGATAATCAATTTTACCGAGTGCATTTAAGTCTAAAATTAGATAAAATTCAAACCGCAGTAAATTAAACAAATGTGATTATGGACAGAAAAAAATTTATCCGAAATGGTCTTTTAGGCATTACCGCTTTGGCCGGTGCTTCTAAATTATTAGAATCCTGTTCTACAAGCGACAATGATGACTCAGACACAAACTCGTCTGGAGACGGAAGCTGTGTTGTTTCTCCCGCAGAAACAAAAGGTCCATTTCCTATCAAAACACCAAGTCAGCTGGTTTTAGAAAATATAAAATCAGACCGCGTGGGAGTTGCGCTTCTTATCAATTTAAAAATTGAAAATAAAAACAATGATTGTGCGCCTCTTTCTAATGTTTTAGTCGATGTATGGCATTGTGACAAAGACGGAAATTATTCTGAATACGGCGGTACACAAATGCAGCAGACAGATTATACCTCGGTTCATTTTTTAAGAGGAAGACAAACTACAAATGCAAGCGGTGAAGTTTCATTTATATCTATTTACCCAGGCTGGTATCAAGGCAGAGCACCTCATGTACATGTTGAAGTTTTGTCAGGCAGTGGTTCGTCTTTATTAGTAACTCAGATTGCTTTTCCTGAAAACATTTCCAGCGAAGTATATTCGAGCACTAATTATGCTTCTCATGGCCAAGCTGATACTTCGAACACAAAAGATAATGTTTTCTCAGACAGTCTTTCAAGCGAATTGGCAACGCTGACTGGAAATTTAACTGACGGATATACTTTAACCAAAACCATTACGGTAAACGGTTAATTTTAGAAACAACCAGTATTTTATGATAATTTTAAAACTTAATTTACTGGTTTAAAACTACTTTTGACTGCCAAAACAATTTAAAACTTAATTTCCAACAAATGAAATGTGTAATTATAGATGATGAACCTTTAGCAGTTGAACTATTAGAAGATTTTGTCAAAAAAGTAGATTCACTCGAATTAGTCAATACTTTTAATAACGCTATTGATGCCGTTTCATTTATCAATCAGAACAATATTGATTTGATTTTTCTGGACATTCAAATGCCTCATTTTTCTGGAATTGAGTTTATAAACACTATCGAAAAAAAGCCTTTAGTAATCTTTACAACTGCTTATTCTGATTATGCTGTAGAAGGTTTTAATCTTGGTGCTGTTGATTATTTAGTAAAACCAATTCCGTTTCACCGCTTTTTAAAATCGGTTGTTCGAGCGCAGCAAATTAATAATCCCGCTGCTCCTGTTCAGGCCGTTTCAGAAAATGTTCCGACTCCAGAAGTTGAACAGGATTTTATGTTTGTTAGAGCTGAATACGAAAATGTAAAAATGAATTTTTCAGATATTTTATTTATCGAAGGTTTAAAAGATTACGTAAAAATATACACTACAGATAATAAATTTACACTGACTTTAATCAGCTTAATAAAACTGGAAAATCTGCTTTCGAATAAAGGATTTTCGCGAATCCACAGATCTTACATCATCAATATAAAACATGTAAAATCGATTCAAAAAAATAAAGTTTTAATCAGCGACAAACGAATTCCAATAAGTGAAAGCTATAAAAATGCTTTCTTCGAGAAAATCAATTTATAAGTTTATAAAAACTCCAAAATAATCCCGATAGCTATCGGGACCAAATTCCAATAAAGCATTAATACTATTGGAATTTGTATTTTATTCTTCGTTTTTAAACCATCCAGAATACATTACATAATTGTTCGAAATACGTTCGATTTCACCTGCAAAATCAGATTGGTCAATGTCTTTTACTTTTTTAGCTGGAACACCTGCAAAAATAGTCCCCGAAGGAACAACCGTATTTTGAGTTAAAACTGCTCCGGCTGCAATAATCGAATTACTTTCAACAACGCAGTTATCCATTACAATAGCGCCCATTCCTACTAATACATTGTCATGAATCGTGCATCCGTGTACAATCGCATTATGACCAATTGAAACATTATTTCCTATAATAGTTGGATGTTTTTGGTAAGTGCAATGAATTACGGCTCCATCCTGAATGTTTACTTTGTTTCCTATTTTAATAAAGTGAACATCTCCGCGAACCACAGCATTAAACCACACGCTGCAAGAATCACCAAAAGAAACATCGCCGACAATTGTTGCATTTTCAGCAACATAACAATCTTCTGGTATAGAAGGTGCTTTTCGGTTTACAGATTTAATAATCATAACAAATTTTAATTAACTGCAGGGCAATTACAATCGTAACGCTCTTTTCTGCAAAATAAATTAATTCCTAAAGTAATCTGGTGATAACCGCCAGTATCAAATTTTACATCTCCCGTAACTTGAGAATAAGTATAAGCAAACATAAAGTTTTTAAAATTAACGCCTACTATTGGCGTAATGTATTGCAATTTTTGAGACGAAACACCGCTCCCTGAACTATACTGTGCTCCATCAAAACTTCTTCTATACGATAATGCAGCCCACAAACTTCCAAAATCCATATTCTTGTACGCTTTTAAATTCAAGTCGATAGATTTTTGCTTGGTCTGATCAAAATATTGAAATAAGATAGAAGGTTCCCAGGTAATTTTATCTCTTTTTCCAAACACATATCCGGCACTAAAAAGAAATTTTCTCAAATTGTCACTTTCATAATCTGTATACAGCTCTCTTCTTGTTTCAAGAACTCCCTGAACCGTGGCATGTGCATAAAAATCAAGAAAATTATACGATGCTCCAATATCTAAATTAAAATAAGAATCTTTTTGAATGGAACCAAAAACAATAGGATCGAAAACATTTCCGAATTTAGTTTCATCTAACTGATTCTGAATCAATCCCCCGCTGATACCAAAAGAAAGCTGATTCAAATCGAGTTCGTCTCTCGAAAACATAATATGGTGTGCATACGTAAGTTTTACTCCTTTTTCTGAATGGTAACCGTTTTTATCGTTAAAAACAATAATTCCGGCACCAGAACGCTCTCCTACTCTTCCGTTAAAACTTAAAGTCTGAAGCGACGGCGCATCTTCCTGACCAAACCATTGTTTTCTTGCTGTTAACCTAATTTTTGCACAGTTAGCGGCACCCGCCATTGAAGGGTGAATCAAGTAGTAGTTATCCGATAAGTAATCTGAATAAACAGGAATTCCTTCTTGTGAATAGGTAAAGAACGAAGTAATTAAAAAAACAAATAAAAACTTGATTTTTAATTTCATGATGGTTAGTTAGTTTATATAATTTTTGTGCTCTTACTAATTTCGTACGAATTATTTGAAAAGAGTCTTAATTATTTTATTAAAAAACCAAATATAGCCATAAGTAGAAAATAACTTTAGTAAATTTGCAAAAAATTACTGCCATGACAAAAATCACTATAAAAGAAACTCAAAATCCAACGATATTAAAGTTCGAATTTGAAGATTTTATCACTCAAAATCAAAGCTTTGAATTTAAAAATATTGACGAAGCACAAGCATCACCTTTAGCACAGCAATTGTTCTATCTTCCGTTTGTAAAAACAGTTTATATTTCAGGAAACTTCATTGCAATCGAAAGATACAGCATTGTAGACTGGGACGATGTAAAAGATGCCGTTGCAGAACAAATTACATCATTTGTAGACAAAGGCGGCGTTATTATAAAAGTTGACGAAAATAAGGCTAAAAAACAGCCTATTACAGTTTATGGAGAAACAACTCCAAACCCTGCTGCTTTAAAATTTGTAGTAAGCAGAATGTTGACCAGAAATGCGGTTGAATACAAAAATATCGATCAGACTGCTTCTTCTCCATTGGCACAGGAATTATTTAAATTTCCTTATGTAAAAGAAGTATTTATTGATGAAAATTATATTTCTGTAACCAAATACGAAATCAACGACTGGCAGGAAATTACCTTAGAATTAAGAACATTCATCAAACAATTTATTGAAAACGGAGGAACTGTTTTAGATGAAAGCTTAATTCAGACTGCAACAAAAAATGATGTTACAAAAGACGAAGCTTTTGACAAGCTGGACGTAACTTCTCAGCAGATTATCAACATATTAGAAGAATATGTAAAACCCGCAGTTGCGGCTGATGGAGGAAATATTGCTTTTGATTCTTATAATGAAGATGACAAAACTGTAAAAGTGATTTTACAAGGAGCTTGCAGCGGTTGTCCTTCATCAACATTTACTTTAAAAAGCGGAATCGAAAATATGCTGAAAAGTATGCTGAATGATGAAGCTATTAAAGTTGAAGCTTTGAATGCATAAAACATTTAATACATTATAGAAAGCGTCTCAATCGAGGCGCTTTTTTATTTAGGAATAATTATTGAAAGGTATTAACACATAGAGACATCAAGACTATTTAGCAATAAATGCTCCAGCGCAGCATAATATTTACAGCAATTATGTACCCGTGATTTCAAGCTCCAGAGGAGCGAAACATATATTATATAAAATATGCCGCTCCTCTGGAGCTTTTCATGCATGGAAATAAATTATCCTATAAATATTATGCTCCGCTGGAGACTTTTGTTTCTATGTGTTTAAAATTAAACCAAACTAATTCGTTATCAATTAATTATTCTAAAATTTAATTGTAATTCTCGAAAAACAATTAATATTGTATTCTAAACCAACCAAATCAAAACCATGGGATTAACTTCATTTTTTACCAATTTATTTGGCTCTGCAAAAGAAAAAACTACCGATTTTGCTATACAGTCAGAAACTACTGTTGAAGAAATTAAAGACGCCGCAGAACCTATACTTGAAAATGCTGCCGATTTAATCAGCGATGTATTTGATTCTATAAAAGAAGTACTGTCAGAAAACACCAATTCTGATTATGAACTTGTTCCCGAAACCGTTGTAGACGTAAGCGAAGATGCTGTAACTGATTTTGATTCTGAAGAGTCAGAAAAATAAGCAGCTTCTGAATTAAAAGATAATTATTTTATATTTGCAGCAATCAATACACCTTCTCTATTGAGAAGGTTTTTTTAATTAAAATAATGTACATCAATCCTGAACAATTAAGCAGTTACGCGGCGAAATTTATTAATCTTTTAATTGATTATTCGCCAAAATTAATCTCAGCATTTCTAGTTTTATTTGTTGGTTTATATGCCATAAAATTCATCAACAGAATTATTAGAAAAATAATGGAAAAGAGAAATCTGGATCCAACATTAACCAAATTTCTTGCTGATATTTTACTATGGGCTTTACGAATTTTATTGTTTGTAACCTTTATTTCAAACCTCGGAATCGAAACTTCTTCATTCGTAGCCATTTTAGGAGCTATGGGTCTTGCAGTTGGTTTATCACTGCAGGGATCACTTTCTAATTTTGCCGGCGGTATGTTAATTATCGTTTTTAAGCCTTTTAAAGTTGGCGATACGATCGAGGCTCAAGGTGTTATAGCAACGGTGCTGGAAATTCAAATTTTTGTTACCAAAATGCTTACCGGAAACAATCAAACTGTTTTTGTTCCAAATGGAGCTTTGTCAAACGGAACAATTATTAATTACTCTATGCAGGGAGAAAGAAGAGCTGATTTAACTTTTTCAGTTTCTTATGATTCTGATATTAAGAAGGCAAAAGATATTCTTTTGGAGGTTTTAAATAAAAATCCAAAAGTGCTTCAAAAGCCTGCTCCGGAAGTTTTTGTTAAAAATTTATCGGCAAGTTCTGTAGATTTTGCAGTGCGTCCGTGGGCGAAGAATGCTAATTATGGAGCTGTTTTTTCTGAAACGCTCGAAGATTGTAAAACAGCTTTAGATCAGGCAGGAATTTCTGTTCAGCCTTTTACACTTCAAAAATAAAAATGGATTACTGCTTTTTAGGCAGTGTCATCATAAAATCTTTTAAATAATAAGGTTCAAAGTAAGCGACATCAACGGTGTCGCTTTTTTGATACTTATCGTAACTGATTTTACTCATTTCGTTTGCCGAAGGATATTTGATTTCTTCTAAAAACACAAAGTTATCTTTAGTCAAAACAGGCTTGCATTTCTCGGCACAATCTCCCACGAAATAAAGTGTTTCTTTATATGATGCAAAAGAATCTTCTGTAATAATTTCTGCCTGAATTGTTCTTTCTACTTCTAAATCTGCATTAAAAATTTCGCTGTAAACTTCCATTCTTCTGGCATCAAGCATCGGAACAATTTTTCCTTCAGAGATTTTAGCTTTAGAGGCCAGAGTCTGCAAAGTATCTACCGCTATTAAAGGAATATTTAATGCATAACACAATCCTTTTGCTGCCGAAACTCCAATTCGTAACCCGGTATAAGAACCTGGCCCCTGGCTTACTGCAACTGCATTTAAATCCTGAATTGAAACTCCGGATTCTGCAATAACTTCTTCAATAAAAACATGAAGTTTTTCGGCGTGCGAATATCCTTCTTCTGCAATTTCTTTACAAAGAATAGTTTCTCCATTTTTTGCAATTGATACTGAACAATTTTTGGTTGCTGTTTCGATATTGAGAATAAAAGACAATGTGTATGATTTTAAAATTAATTATTTCAGGCTGAGAGAAAACTTGATTCTGCTCAGCCTGACAAATATATCTTATTTATTTTTTAGGAGCGTCAGCTTTTTTAAGTTTAACTTTATCTCCAGAATTTAGTTCTTTAGAAACGGTTGTGTAAGGCCCAGTAATTACTACATCTCCAGATTTTAATCCAGACATTACTTCGATATTAGTATCATCCTGAATTCCGGTTTTAATAATTCTGATTTTGGCTTTGTCACCTACTTTTACAAAAACACACTCAAATTTTTTATCGCTTTTTGGAGTTGTTTTTTTCTCATTTGGATCGTCAACTTTAAAATCTTTAACAGCTGTTGTATCAGATTTTACAACTACAGAACTAATTGGCACTGCCAAAACATTGTTTTTAGTTGTTGTAATAATATCTACTGTAGCTGTCATTCCAGGTCTAAAAGGCGAATATGCATCTGGCTTTCCTTCTAATAAATCCTGATATGATTCTTTTAAAATACGAACTTTAACTTTAAAGTTTGTAACCTGATCTGATGTTAAGGTAGTGCTGGCAGAATTAGAAATACTGGTTACTACTCCTTTAAATTTCTTTTTTAGGTAAGCATCAACTTCAACATTTGCTTCGTCTCCAATTTTAATTTTTACGATATCATTTTCATTAACATCAACTTCAACTTCCATGTTGTTAAGATTGGCAACTCTTAAAAGTTCTGTTCCGGCCATTTGCTGTGTTCCTAAAACACGCTCTCCTAATTCTACATTCAATACTGAAATAGTACCATCGGCAGGAGCATAAATTGTGGTGCGTCCTAAATTATCTCTGGCTTCTGTTACAGATGCCGAAGCACTTTGAACATTGTAATATGCATTTTGTTTTGTTGCTTTGGCAACTTCGTATGTCGAAACAGCTTTATCCCAGTCTGACTTTGAAATCACTCCTTTGTCGTATAATGTTTTATTACGTTCGTAATTGGCTTTAGCTTCTTTAAAACTGGCTTCAGATTGTACTAATCCGGCTTTTGTTCCAGATAAATTTGCTACAGATCTTTCTAGTCCTGAAGTATATAAATCAGGGTTTATTTTTACTAATAAATCACCTTTTTTTACAACCTGGCCTTCTTTTACATTTAACGCAATAATTTCACCAGAAACCATTGATGAAAGTTTTACTTCTATTTCCGGCTGGATTTTTCCGGTAGCCGAAACAGTTTCAACGATTGTAGAAGCTGTTACTTTAGAAACTTCAACTTCTTTTCCTTCATCTTTATTTCCTATTACTCCTGCCTTAGAAAGACTTACTAATAATGCAATTAGAACTAATGCCCCGCCAACTGAGAAGTAAACTGTTTTTTTTGACATAATAAATTATTTTGTAATAACTGGAACAATTGGAATTCCGAAATAGAATTCAAGTATTTTAATTTTAAACATGTAATCGTATTTCGTTCTAATAACGTCTGATTGTGCATTTGTAAGCAAAGTTTGCGCTTGTGTAAAATCAAATGAATTCATTAAACCAACATCGTACTTTTCTTTAGCATAATTATAGGCCTGCTGTCTTGCTTCTAAAGAAACTGTTGCAGATTCATAGGTATTTAAAGCACCTTTTGCATCTGTAAAAGCAGTATAAACGTTACGTTGCAAATCTAAGCTTTTTTGTTCCAAATCTATTTTAGATTTTTCTAAACTTACTTTGTTTCTTTCAACATTATTTCTGGCAGAAAAACCATTAAAGATTGGCACACTTAACTGAAATCCAAAATTGTGTCCTTTATTATCACTAAACTGAGTTAAAACGGGATCTGGACCAACGTAAATTGGATTTCCTGCTGCATCAGCTCCAATTAGTCGGTCACTGTAACTTGCACTTGTGCTGAAAGAATAGAATCCTCTTAAAGTTGGCTGATAAGCTCCTTTTGCAATTGAAACATTTTTCTCGGCAATTTCCAGATTAGTCTGTGCTAATTTTAATTCCGTTCTAATTTCTTTTGCTTTATTGTAAATATCAATTGGCGATTGTGCCATGATATTGTTTTCATCTTTGGCATTTGTATCATCTACTACATCAAAATCAGCAAACTCTTTTAATTGTAAAAGCTGCGCTAAACTCAATTTTGAAATTAGTAAATTGTTTTCAGAAACTGTAATATTTTGTTTATCTGTTGCAACAGTTGCTTTTAAATCAAATAAATCACCACGCGGAATTGTTCCGGCATTAACCATTTCCTCAGAACGTGCAAGACGTTTTTCGTCAATAGCTAATTGTTCTATTCTTACTTTTAAATTTTCTTTATTAGATAAAATCTGCAGAAAAGCGTTGGCTACATTCAGAGAAATATCTTCCTGCATTTTCAACAATTGATATTTTGATGCTACAATAGCAAGTGAAGCTCTTCTATATGCATTTTGATTTTGCAGACCTTTGTAAATATCAACATTGGCATTTACTCCTAATGAAGAATACTGTGTAGTCTGCGTAGTTGCAATGTTGGTAACCGGGTTAACGTTCAAACCAATATTCCAAGAGTGTGAAGCATTTCCGTTTACTGTTGGCAGATAACTTCCCAAAGCACCTCTTTTATCAATATCTGCTGTTTTTACATCAAGTTCAGACAGCTTAATCGTGATATTGTTATCTAATGCGTATCTCACACATTCTTCTAAAGTCCATTGTTTTGCTTGTGCCTGGCCCGATAATCCAAAACCGAACAGCATGGCAAAAACAAGACTATTATATTTATTTATTTTCATATATTTTGATTGATGGCGCAGTCGATGCTGCACAAATTTAACATTTTTTAAAACCAAAAAACTCTTTACGATTTCAATTATTTTTTCTCTTTTTCATCGATCAAACCCTGATTCCAGATTTTAATTTTATCTGTGTTTTTGATCCCGCTTTTTACCTGAACGTAGATTCCGTCGCTTACACCTAAAACTAAATCTCTTCTTTCAAATTTCTGAGGTGTTGTTTCAACTTCTACATAGGGTTTTTGAGTTTTTTTGTCAAACTGCACTAATGATTCTTTTATTGCCATAACTTTCTCGGCTTTTTCAAGAATAATAGAAGCATTTGCACTTAATCCGGCTCTAATAAATGTTTCGTCTCTATTTTCTAATCTAGCTTTTATTTCAAACTGAATTGCTCCGTTTTCTGTAACTCCTTTTGGTGCAATATCAGTAAGAACTGCTTCAAATTTTTTGTTTTCGATAGCACCTACAGTAATTTCAATTGGCATTTTTTCTTTGATTTTACCCACTTCAGATTCGTCAATTTTTCCAATAAAAATCATTCTTCCCACATCGGCAACGCTTGCTATTGTAGTTCCTTCATTAAAGTTATTACTTTCAATAACCTGATTTCCTACTTTTACCGGAACCTGTAAAACCATTCCGTTTACTGTAGAACGAATCAAAGTATTCGCATAACTTCCTAACGACGAAGTTGTTCCTGTTTTTACAATATCTAAACTTTGTAATGCTGATGCATAGTTTTGTTTGGCTTGTTTATAAGCTAATTGAGCTGCATCAAAATCATTGGCAGAAATTACATCTTTTTCAAAAAGTGTTTTTTGTCTTTGATAGATTTTCTCCTGATTGTCTAAAGCAATTTTAGCAGTTTGTACTTGATTTTGAGTACTGCTTACATTAGATACATTGGCTACAACTCTAATTTTAGCAATCATATCACCGGCTTTGATTTTTTCTCCGGCTTTAATATAAACCTGCTCAATAATACCTGAAATGTTCGGTTTGATTAGTACCTCTTCATCAGGCTGAATGTTACCAGTAGCAATTGTATTTTTTACTATTGTTTTGATTTCTGCTTTCTCCGTTTTAAAAACAATTGGTGATTCCTGATTCTTCGCATACAAATAGTAAAGTGCGCCAAAAAACACTACAGCAATTAAAATTAAAATGGTTACGGTTACTCCTTTTTTCATTTTGTTTTCGGTTTAATCGATTATTTTTTTGATTGATAATTTATTCTGTTCGCAAAGCGTCTACAGGCTTCACATTAATTGCGGTCTGCGCCGGAATAAATCCTGCCAGCAAACCTGATCCTACTAATATTATTAAGGCTACAAATACAACTCCCAAATCAACACTTGGATTGGCAAACATGGTATCGTTTCCTGGCGGCATTGAGTCCAATACCATATTTAAAATCGCAATGATTCCGGTTGCTACAGCAATTCCTAACATTCCTGAAATGATTGTTAAGAAAATAGATTCAGATAAAATCTGTCCTCTAATTGCAGCTGGTGTCGCTCCCAAAGCTCTTCTAATTCCAATTTCTTTGGTACGCTCTTTTACTACAATCAGCATAATGTTTGAAATTCCGATTACTCCGGAAATCAAAACTAATGTTCCTACGAAGTAAGCAATGATTTTTAGAATATTAAATAAACTCTGTACTTTATTGAACTGTTCGTACAAGTCGAAATTTCCAACCGCTCTGTCATCTGTAGGATTTACAGAATGCAGTGCTTTTATGATTTCTAAAATCTTTGGTTTCAATTCTGTTATCGAAGTTTCATCTCTAGCTGTAAGCGCCATCCATCCTACTTTATCGC
This sequence comes from Flavobacterium sp. KACC 22758, assembly GCF_028736135.1. NCBI lineage: Bacteria > Pseudomonadati > Bacteroidota > Flavobacteriia > Flavobacteriales > Flavobacteriaceae > Flavobacterium > Flavobacterium sp. KACC 22758. Next base: position 771,446 of record NZ_CP117878.1, on the reverse strand, counting down.
CATAATTAAACGCCTGCTGAAAAGTGGTAAACGGAATAAAAATATTTTTTTGTTCCTGTTCTGCATTTCCGCCCTGTTGTTTGGATTTGTAAACCCCGACAACCATAAAATTTATACCGTTGATTTTAATATAAGTGCCGACAGCTTCTTCTTCTTTTCCATATAATTCGCTGATAACTCCTTTACCAATTACAGCAACTTTTCGTTTTTCCAGAATATCCTGCTGATTTACAAAACGTCCTTTTATAATATCCATTGGCTGTTGTTTAATCAGCTCAGGATAATCTCCATAAATCGTAAAAGCCGAAGTTTTTGTACCTCGAACTACGTTATTTGTTCCGTTAAAATCGCCCAATTGATTTCTTGGCGAAACATATAATAAATCTGGTATTGCTGCTTTTAATGCCGTAACATCGCTGTTTCTAAAATCGTAACGACGGGTTTTTGGAAGTCCTTTATAAGCTTTTGATGTTGTCTGGCTCCACATAAACATAGTGTTTGTGGCAATACCATCAAAACCTTTTTTAATACCGTTTTCCAGACCATTACCAGCTGCAAGTAATATGACCAAAATGAAAATTCCCCAAAAAACACCAAAAGCCGTCAGAATAGTTCTGAATGGGTTAGCCGTTAAGGCCTGTAAAATCTCGTCCCAATTATCTTTTTTAAACATAATTATTCGTCTCTAAGTGCTACAATAGGTTTAATTTTGGCTGCTCTGTATGCCGGGAAAAATCCCGCCAGAGCACCTGCAAACACAAGTAAAAATAGTGTTGTTAATGCCACGCTGAAATCTACTTCCGGATTTCTAAAATATTCACTCTGAACCATCGGCCCAACAAATTCTAATAACAGCAGACTTGCCAAAAGCCCGACAAATCCGGCAATAGTGGTAATAAAAATTGATTCGTGAAGTATCATAGCAATAATCGAAAACGGAGAAGCTCCTAAAGCTTTACGAATTCCAATTTCTTTTGTTCTTTCTTTTACGATAATCAGCATGATGTTACTTACACCAACAACTCCGGCAATAATGGTACAAATACCAACCCACCAGAAAAACAGCCTGATGTAAAGATTTAAATCATAAAACTGCTTTGCATCTTTAACAGAATTATAAACTCCTACTCCGCCATCATCATCAGGCGCAACCATATTTTTGCTCTTTAATAGATCTTTTAAATCCTGTGTAAATTTTTCTGATTGTGCCAAAGCTTCATCATAATTACTTGTCTTTTTTAAAGTAAAAAACAAATTGCTGATTTTATCTCCGCCTCCAAAAGTCCTCTGTACAGTTGTTAAAGGCAGGTATGCTCTGGTTTCTTCTCTTTCTCCTCCCGGATCTGTAAAAACGCCAATGACTTTAAAACTGATATTGTTAATTAAGATTTCTTCGCCTATCGCATCTTTATCTTTAAGCAAATCATTTTTTAATTTCATTCCAATAACCGCAACCTTTTCGTTGTTCTGCAAATCTTTACTATTTACATAACGTCCCTGAACTATTGTCAGGTTTTCGATGCCGCCATAATCAGGATCTACACCCCTAAACTGATAACTTCCTGATTCTTTTCCATAAGAAAAAGATTGCCCCCAATAATTTTGTGTTGAGGCTCTTAAATCTAATTTATCTTCAAATTTTTGAGTAGACTGATTGTAATCACTATTTCGAAACTGAACCTGTCTTCCTGGATTCAATCCTTTATATTCTTTTGTAGTTGTACCAGACCAGACTTCGATAATTCCGGCAGCGTCTCTTTCAAATTGTTTTTCAATACCATTTTGAAGCCCTTTTCCTGCTCCAAGCAAAATCACCAAAATAAAAATCCCCGATGCTACCGAAATTCCCGTTAGAAACGTTCGCAGTCGGTTTTTAGAAATGGCTTCAAATATTTCCTGCCAGCGCTCAATATTAAACATAAGATGAAGCTCTAACTTGTTCTACTAATTTATCATCGATAATTAATCCGTCTTTCAGGACCACATTTCTTTTGCACATTGCGGCAATATCAGGTTCGTGTGTTACGATTAAAATCGTTTTGCCTTCGTCATTAATTCCTTGAATTAACTCCATAACCTCATAAGAAGTTTTAGTATCTAAGGCTCCTGTAGGCTCATCGGCAAGCAAAACTTTGGGATTAGATGCCAATGCTCTTGCAATTGCCACACGTTGTTTTTGTCCTCCAGAAAGTTCGTTGGGCAAGTGATGAGAATGCGATCCTAGACCTACTTTTTCAAGATATTTCATTGCAATTTCATAACGTTCTTTTCTCTTTACACCTTGATAATACAAAGGCATTGCAACGTTGTCTAATGCAGATTTATAATTTATTAAATTGAAAGACTGAAAAACAAAACCCAGAAATTTGTTTCTGTATTTTGAAGCTAAAGTTTCGTTCAGTTTTTTAATTGGGGTTTTGTCTAAAATATAACTACCAGAGTCGGCCTCGTCAAGAATTCCTAAAATGTTAAGAAGCGTAGATTTTCCAGATCCCGATGATCCCATAATGGCTACTAATTCACCTTCGGCAATATTAAAATTTATTCCTTTCAACACATGCAGCTCCGAACTTCCCATTTTATAGGATTTGTGCAAATCTTTGATTTCGATCATGATATTGTTAAATTTTTAAAACAATAATAATATTTTTTATAAGTAAATTATGATAACAAAACGTTAATAATTTTATCATAGTTTTTAAATAAGACGGTGGTTATTATCAAATGTTACACTTTATGAGAATAATTTAATTGTTTTCTTAATTTTGCTTGACTTTAAAAAAATCATAATTATGAAGTTTTTTTCAAAAATCTCAATGTTTGCAGTAGCTGCGGTGTTTTTAAGCTGTTCAACAACACAAAAACTGGAAACACTTAAGCCAGAACCAGATGATGCAAGTCCTTTAGTTTACGACGCAAGCCCGTCATTTATTAATCTGCCTATTACAGTTAAATTAAATGATATTGAGAATCAAACCAATGCAATTTTAAACGGATTGATTTATGAGGATAACGACATTGAAGATGACGATATTCAAATGAAAATCTGGAAACAGGGACCCATAAAAATCCAAAACGATCCGGCTAATCCAGATAAAAAGATCAAAACGATTCTCCCTTTAAAAGCCAATATTAAATACCGAATTGGTACAAAAAAACTTGGGGTTGAACTTTACGATACCCGCGAGTTTAACTTAAACGGAGTTATTACATTATCCAGCGATGTAGCTTTAACCAATTGGAAATTAAACACTAAAACAGAATTTAAATCTTTAGACTGGAGCGAAAGCCCGACAATGACGGTTTTTGGGAAAAACATGCCGATTACGTATTTGATTAATCCGGCAATTTCAATTTTCAAATCAAAACTGGAACATAAAATTGATGAAGCAATTGAAAAATCAATGGATTTTAAACCGAATGTTTTATCAGCTTTAGAAAAAATCTGCACGCCGTTTCAAATGAGCGATACTTATGAAAGCTGGCTGAGAATTGTTCCTGTTGAAATTTATTCAACAAATGCAAAGCTCAAAAATGATTCATTCTTACTTGAAATGGGAATGAAATGCAACATGGAAACCATTGTAGGCAAACAACCGGAATCTAAGTTTAATGCCAGCAAAATTGTTTTGAAACCAGTTACTAAAATCCCAAATCAGATTTCCGCCAATATTGCAGCAATTTCCAGTTATGTCGATGCTTCTAAAATTATGACTAAGAATTTTGCCGGACAGGAATTTGGATCAGGAAGTAAAAAAGTGACCGTAAAAAATGTTTCAATCTGGCATAAAAACGAAAAAATGATTATTGCTCTTGATGTTTTAGGATCTATAAACGGAACATTGTATTTAAACGGGATTCCGCAGTATAATGCGCAGACAAAAGAAATTTATTTTGACAAACTCGACTATGTTCTTGATACTAAAAGCAAATTAATGCGCACTGCAAACTGGCTTGCACAAGGTTATGTTTTAAGAAAAATGGAAGAAAGCTGCCGCTATTCTATCCAGCCTAATTTAGAAGAAGGCAAAAAAAGCATGGCATCTTATCTTAAAAATTATTCGCCAATGCCTGGTGTTTTTGTAAACGGAAAAATGGAAGATATTCAGTTTGATAAAATTCAGTTAACCAATCAGGCAATTATAGCTTTTATCAAAATAAACGGAACTGTAAATGTTTCTGTAAACGGATTAAAATAAAAAAAAGGCAGAATAATTATTCTGCCTTTTTCTTTTTCGATTGGTACATTCTATAAATTAGATACCCTATTATTGCTACAAGTAAATACGGGATTATCATTAAAAAAACGATTCCATCGTTTACTGCTTCTGCTTTTTTTACGTTTGAATCTCCTGCAAGCGCGGCGCGGCACATTGCACACTGAGCGTTTGCTGCAATTCCAACTAAGAACAGACAAATTCCAAAAACCAATTTTTTCAATTTGGAATTTGGAGTTTGAAAATTTGATATTTTATTTTTAGTATACATAGTAAGGAGAAATCATTAAATAAACTACAACTCCTGTAACCGCAACATATAACCAAAGCGGAAAAGTAATTTTAGCTATTTTTTTGTGTCTGTCGAATCTTTGCGCAAGTGCCCTAACATAAGTAATCAATACTAATGGGATAATCGCAATAGACAATAAAATATGAGTTAATAAAATAAAGAAATATACATAACGTATAATTCCTTCACCGCCAAATTTAGTCGAATCTGACGTCATGTGATACGCAACGTACATTACTAAAAACGCTACAGACAACGCAATCGCAAAAGTCATTAATCGTTCGTGTAATTTAAGTTTTCCGTTTTTAACAGCAATTACAGCCCAAACTAAAACAATGGCTGTAATACCATTTGTAGTTGCATAAATTGGAGGCAGAAATGAAAGCGGTTCAACGTTAATTCCGAAATCTTTTAATTTAATTCCAAAAAGGATTGCTACAACAACCGGGATAATAATTGAAACCGCAACAATAAATTTATTGTATTTTTTTTCTAATGAATGATCTTCCATTTTTATTCTTCTAATAGTATTTTAATGTCTTGTTGAATATCTCTAACTCCTTTTTTATCTAAACCGTCATAGTAGATATTTGGATTCCCAAATTCATCTTTTCTACAGCGAATATTTCCGTCTTTATCAATTAAAGCAAATAATCCTGAATGTTCAAAACCTCCGCTTACTTTTGAATTTTCGCCGGCATATAGATTAAATCCTTTGTTTGACAAATCCATAATAGTTGCTTTGTCTCCTGTCAGGAAATTCCATGAAGCAGATTTTACGCCTAATAGTTTTGCATGGTCTTTTAAAACCTGAGGTGTATCATGAACCGGATCAATTGTAATTGAAACAATACCAAAATTTGGGTTACCAAAAAATGTTTTTTCAATTTCAAGCATACTCATATTCATCTTTGGACAGATTGATGGGCAGGTTGTAAAGAAAAATTCTAAAACATATACTTTTCCTTTGTACGTTTCATTAGATATTTTAACGTTATCCTGATTTGTTAATTCAAATTTTGGAGCCGGACCAATCGTTAATAATTTTGCATCTTTAGAACTTTTAGAACCTACATTATCTAATCGATTTCCTTTTACAACATCACCATTTTTAATTCTATCAACAATTTTTGGCACTGCATAGATTCCGAAAATCAAAATAATAAACGAAATCCCGATGTAAGATTTATTTTTGAACATTATTCGTAAGTTTTAAAGTTGTTTTGTGGCATTATGGTTCTTTTTAAGAGCAGCACGGTATTCATACAAAATGATTTTAAAGTCATCCAGCATTTCATTACTCAGCTCAGACGGATGAAAAGTATCATATCCTTCTTTATATTCATCTTTTTTGTCTTTACTTTCTCCTTTACGCCCTCTTAAATTTCGTTCTTTATCTACAATAAAAACATTAGAAGTCCCAAGTTTATCATCTAGTTTTCCTTTTAACTGCAATTGATTGTAAAATGCTTGTATTTCTTCTGGAGAAGCAAAAACAAAATTCCATCCAGAAACATCTGTAAAAGGTTTTAATGCATCAACCAGTTTTTGAGCTTCTTTTTCTGTACCAAGCGGACAAACTACAACAAACTGAAGATCTTCGAAACCATGATAACGTTTGTAGATTTTTTCATTAAGATTAAAGTAGTTTCCTCTGCTGCTTAAAATATCAGAACCAGAAAAACCTAAAACCGTAATTTTCTTATCAAGAGAGACTTTCTTGCCGTCGAGAGATTTCCAGTTTCCAAAGTCGGCAATTTTTGGAGTAATTATGGGAAGTTTTGTAAAACTATTTACACCTGAAGCAAAAAACAAATAGGCTACAATTGGTAAAACAAAAAGCACAAAAAGAACTATATTTTTTTTCATTGTTTTAACGGAAGTTATTGAGGTACAAAAATAAAAAAAGCTCCGTTAAACGGAGCTTCTTTTCGAATTAATATCATGTTAAAAATTCCATTTAATAGTAGAATCTTTAAAAACCCCATAAATATAGTGTCCTTCTGTTAACAGGATGAACAATAAATATAATACTAGGAAAATAACTGGCGATACAACAGACCATCTAAGGCTGCTTTTTTCACCTTCCATGTGCATAAATGCCCATACAATATAATAAGCTTTGAATACTGTAAGGATATAGAATATCCAGTTTAACAAATTCAAACCGATAAAATGTGTAAACTCTAATGATTTTGGTTTGTAGATACCTAAAATAACTTCTACTGTAGTTACTACTGAAAGTAATGCGAAAACAAACCAGATTCTTTTTGTATTTGATACGTGCTCGTGTGACATAATAATTAAATTCTAAAATTAAACTAGGTAGAAAACTGTAAATACAAATACCCAAACTAAATCTACGAAGTGCCAGTATAAACCAACTTTCTCTACCATTTCGTAGCTTCTTCTTTTCTCGTAAGTTCCTAATAATACATTAAAGAAAATAATGATATTAATGATAACTCCAGAAAATACGTGGAATCCGTGGAATCCTGTGATGAAGAAGAAGAAATCAGCAAATAATTTATTACCGTATTCGTTTCTAATTAAGTTTGCACCTTCTACAACATATTTAGCTTCTGCCAAACGAGTCTCAGACTCTTGTCTTGACAAAACTGTTTTCTTTTTATCTTTAGTAAGAGTTTCTGTTCTTACCAATAAATCTGGATGCGCTTTAAATCCTGCCTGAATTTCTGCTACAGAATAAGTTGGCAAAGATTGAGCATCTTCCATGAACCAAGTAGTTTTGCTTCTTGTTAAAGCTTCTCTTTGTTCTGGTAATTTTACTGCGAAATCTGCAAGAGCAACTCTTGTTCCATCTGCTTTAACAAACTGCAATAAACTTCCACCATGTGTTTCAACTGCACCATATTCTCCTTTAATGAAGTTTTTCCACTCCCAAGCTTGTGAGCCTACGAAAATTAAACCTCCAATAATAGTTAAGAACATGTAAATAGCAACTTTTGTTTTCTTTAATTGATGACCTGCATCAACAGCTAATACCATTGTTACAGATGAGAAAATCAAGATAAAAGTCATTAAGGCTACATAATACATAGGAGCCGAAACACCATGCATAAAAGGAAAGTGAGTAAACACTTCATCAGCCAATGGCCAAGTTTCAATAAATTTAAATCTAGAAAAACCATAAGCCCCTAAGAATCCAGAAAATGTTAAGGCATCCGATACGATAAAAAACCACATCATCATTTTACCATAACTTGATCCTAACGGCTGGATTTCATGACCGCCTCCCCAAGTTTTTTTGTCGTTATTTGCAGTAGTAACTGTCGCTTCCATAAAAGATATTCGTTAAAAAGTTCCCAAATTTACGTTTTTTTCTTATTTAAAGAAATATAAAAATAAAAATAATAATACCCACAATAGGTCTAAAAAGTGCCAATACATCGCACCTAGTTCTATTCCAAGAGTTTGACTCGGATTGTATTTTTGTTTAAAATGATTATAAATTATAATTAAAAGTGAAATAAGCCCGCCTGCAAGGTGCAATAAGTGCATAAGCGCGATTACATAAAGGAAAGTTGTAGTAATCGAGCTGCCCTGACCTGTCATATAATAACCACTTTCTATAATTTGTCCAAAACCTCTAAACTGTAATACAACAAATAAAACACCCAAAACCAATGTTCCTAAAAGAAACGCCGTAGTAGAAGTTCTATTGCCGTTCTGGATTGCTTTTTTCGCCAGAAAAAAGGTGATGCTGCACCCTATAATTACAGCTGTACTAAAATAAAAAGCACTTGGTATTTGAAAATTCTGCAGCCAGTCTGCTCTTGATTTACTTACTACAAATGCACTCGTAAGTCCAGCAAACATCATGGTCATACTAACCATTGCGAACAACAAAATCAGCTTTGCCGATTTTGATTTTCTTACCTGCTCATCACTTGTTGTTAATGTCATTTCCATAACTATCTTAAAAATTTATCTACTATAAACACAATCTGCAGTAATGAAATGTACGATACACTCACTAACATTAATGTTCTGGCTGCTTTTGGTGTTCGCAGCTGGTACAAACGAACTGCATAAAACAGCATCCACAAACCTAATAAAAACACTAAAACTGCTGCGACCGGCGAAATAAACAACTGTCCTGTATACCCTAAAACCGGCAACAACGACGCTATTATTAACCAAATCGTATATAAAATAACCTGCAAAGCAGTTTTTCTGTCTTTATTTCCGGTTGGAAGCATAAAGATTCCTGCTTTTGCATAATCGTCATATAAGAACCATCCAATAGACCAAAAATGAGGAAACTGCCAGAAAAACTGAATTAAAAAAAGCGTTCCGGCTTCAATACCAAATTCTCCTGTCGCCGCAACCCATCCTAACATAAAAGGAATTGCACCTGGAAAAGCACCAACAAAAACTGACAATGAAGTTACGGTTTTTAAAGGTGTATATATACTGGTATATAAAAATATTGAAATTGCAGCAAACATTGCTGACTTAGCATTGATTGTATACAAAAGAACAATACCAATTATAGTAAGCAGGCTTGCCACTATTAAGGCTGTTACTTTTGACATACGCCCAGAAGCAACAGGGCGATTTTTTGTTCGATCCATTAATGAATCGATATCTTTCTCGATTACCTGATTATAAGCATTAGATGCTCCAACCATACAATAGCCGCCAATTGCTAAAACAATTAAAACACTCCATTTAAAAGGATGTTCGTCATTAACTCCTAACAAATATCCTGCTATCGAAGAGAACAAAACACTAATAGCCAAACCAGCTTTAGTAATCTCTTTGAAATCCAGAAATATTGATTTTATTGATAATGTATTTTTAGCAGCGTTCAATACCGTAGTCTTTGTATATTTTTTTTGAGTGCTGCAAATGTACAAATTAGATTGTAGAATTGAGACCTATAAAATTAGATTTTTTTCAATAAAACCTTTACAGAATAAGAACTTGCCAATCTTTAACAGTATTATTTCGAAAAATCTTATTAAAAATCCTAGTAATCAAAATACCAATTAAAGATATCTGAACGTAATCCGATTGTAAACCAAGTTGTACTTTGTTTAAAAGTTGTTGCCGTTTCCTGAGTCGGGTCAAAGTTTCTGTAAATAAAGCTTCCAAACAATTTTAGGTTTGTTATCGGATTTATTAAATATCCTCCCTGAATATCGGCAATAAAAACGCTTGTTTTATTCCCTTGTCCTACTTTTACACCTTTATCATAAGGACGATTCACATCATAACTTTTATAAATATTTCCACCATAGTTATAGCTGTCCTGAGCCGTATCAAAATCCAGACCGCGTGTTCCCATAGTAAATTTAGCATCGGCAAAAAGACGTCCTTTATGATAACGCCCAATTGCAACAAGTTCTTCAAAATTTCCTCCCCATTGATGCCCAATACTTTGATTGTTATGCCCATAATTGGTAATTACCGCGCCATGCGAATATACGTAAGGACGAACGTGATTGTATTCTAATTGTAAAAGAAGGTCTTTAACTTTAAAAGCATTATAATATTTTGCTCCCAATTGGTAACCAAATTTATTTTTCCAGCTTTGTTCTCCAGCTCCCATATCTGAAATAGAAAATTCATCAAGCAAAAACTGAGCATATAAATTTACATTGTTATTCCATTTATATTTAGCAGTCATTCCTAAAAGGGCATTTCCGCTTTTTGATGATGAACCAAATTCAACTGAACGATAGAAAATAATTGGATTCACAAAATTCACATCAAAACCTCTATTGTTGGTATCTGTCCAAACTACAGATTCAAAGAAACCCAAGTTCAATCTATTTGAAACGTTCCAGCTCAAATAATGATTTGCCATAAATTTAGTCGCATACGTTTTTTCTACTGTTACATCAGGACGTACATCTTTAAGCCACATATAAGTATTTGTGTACTTTATTTTCCAGAAATTGGTATTGATTTTAAAATACGGATATGGACTTGCTCCGTCGCTTTCAAGTAAAGATCTATAACCATCTCCAATAAAGTTTCTGCCGTAACCTAATTGAAAATCGAATATTTTTCCTGGTGCGAAAGTAATATTAGCTTCTGCTAAAGGAAAATCGTAGGAATCAGTTTTAAATCTTTTTGCAATTCCCATTCCCGGAATAATTGCCGGATTTCCTCCAGAAGGTTTCAAAGTTTCGGCATAATCATTATAATACCCTGCAAATCGGCCCTGACTTTCAAAAACGGTAGTAGTAAAGTTTATCTGTTTTCCTAAACCTCCTCTAAAATTTAAAGCACGGGTATTTACATAAGAATAGGAAGCATCAAGATCTGAAGCTTTTCCCATCTGTAAATCTACAATCGGGTTTAAAGCCAGCCAATAATCTTCTCCCTGAATCTGTACCATGTTTTCGTTCCACCATTTTCTTCCTAACCAGCTTGAAACATTCTTTTGCAACGATTGATTTACGGCTTTTAAATTATAATATTTCGAAACCTCGGCATACGTGTACGGCTTTGAAGCTGTGTGATTATTACTTCCTACCTGATTCATTGCCCCATCAAACTGTGCATAGTAACTATGAGAAAATGGAATATTTAAATGACTTTCAAATTCAGGCATATTGTATTTTTTATACACAATACTATCCAATTCTGTCATGGGCTTTTCAATTGGTTTTAAAATTTGTGATGCAGCCAAAGCTTCTGCAGCAATCTGATCTGCATTTTTTAAAGGTATATCAATTGAAATGGTATATTTTGAATAAGTTGGTTTTCCATTGTAAGTAGAAGGTTTGATTTTTGGGAATTTACCAAAAACTCGTTTTGCTTCTTCTACAAGAGCATCATTTACTGCATTTACGTAAATGACTTTAAATTCACCATTGGCATCAACCTCAAAAAGAACTTTTACTTCTCCTTTGTAATTGTTTTGTTTTAAATCAGCTGGAATTTCAAAGTTATTATACACAAAATCCTGCACTTCTTTATAAAAACAATTTTCTAGTTTTTTTGCCTGAAGATTTTCACAACTTGGAAAAATTGGAAATTGCTCTGAAGTAAAACCTTGTTTTATATTTGTTTCCTGAGAAAAAACAAATAATGGTAAAATGATAAAAGATAAAAATAACTTATTCACGTAAATTTGGGGCTTTTATTTAATATTGATTTGTGGTATTTTCTCCGTTTGCAATTGCTTTTGCTGCCGAAGTCCCAATTCGTTTAACTCCTAAACGAATCATTTCTACTGCGTCTTCATAAGAACGAACTCCGCCTGCAGCCTTAACTGGTAAAGGCGATGCATTTTCCAGCATTATAATTATAGAAGGAATTGTTGCTCCATTTGGCAGATTGTTTTCAGTTTTATAAAAACCTGTAGATGATTTTACAAAAACCGAAGCATAATCTTCTTCTTTAAAGTTCGATACAACAACATTTTTTATTAAAGCACACAGCTGTATAATTTCTTTATCTGTTAATGCTGCGACTTCAATAATCCATTTTACTGTTTTGTTATTCGCCAGTCCTATTTGAGTTCCAATTAAGATTTCTTGTTTTATTAAATCTACATCTCCGTTTTTAAAGGCTTCGTAATTACAAACAAAATCTAAATCATCAGCTCCATTTTCTATTGCTTCGTTTGCTTCTTTAATTTTAGTTTCTAAAGTTGATTTTCCTTCCGGGAAATCTATTACTGTACCAACCAATAAAGTCGAATTTGCCTTTAAGATCATTTCTTTTGCCAGACTCACATATTCCGGCCTGATCATAATCAGCTTAAAACTTTCTGTAATCGCTTCTTCAATCGCATTTTTAACTACAACAACATTTTCCTCTTCCGAAATTCCGGCCTGAGAAGCTGTTTTTAAGTAAGTTGAATCTAAGTACTGCTTAACATTCATAATATAGAAGTTAGATCGAATGGCGCAAAAGTACATTATAATTCATAAAAAATACTGTTTTATAAAGCTGATTTTCTGCCAATAAAAAACCCACCGAAGTGGGTAATTATATTCTTATATTTTATCGATTTGTTTTTTTAAAGCTATCGCTGTAAAAACTGCCACAAGGGCTCCGAGCGCATTTGCTAAAACATCTGTTACATCTGATGCTCTTGTTACTGTTAAAACACTTTGCAGTATTTCGATTGTTATTCCGAAAAAAACCGAAAATATAAACGAAACAAAGTAGGCTTTATAATCATTAACATCTTTTCCTTTCAGTTCTTTTTTAAAAAACACAATCCAGGAAATGGTAAAACCAAAATGAAAGCAAAAATGCACTATTTTGTCAATGCTGGGAAAACTTACTGCAGGAAGATTACTTGAGTCTGTTAAACAAAAATAAGCAATAATTCCTGAGCATAATATTGCCCAGATTAACAATAATTGTTTAGGCACCGATTAATTGTTTATAAGCTTCGTCAGACAATAAAGAATCTATTTCTGAAGGATTAGCAATTTTAACTTTAATCATCCATCCAGCTCCGTAAGGATCAGAATTTACTGTTTCCGGCGCACTTTCTAAATCTTCATTAAAAGCAATAATTTCTCCTGTTAAAGGCAAAAACAAATCTGAAACTGTTTTTACAGCTTCAACTGTTCCAAAAACCTCATCTTTATCAAGTGTCTGATCTAAAGTTTCTACTTCAACATACACGATATCCCCTAACTCTTTTTGTGCAAAATGAGTAATTCCTACAGTCGCAACATCGCCTTCGATGCTAACCCATTCGTGATCTTTTGTGTACTTTAAATTTGCTGGTATGCTCATAATAGTATGTTTGAAAATTGATATTTTAATAATTCTGCAACAAATGTAATAATCTTCTAATAATAATGGTTTAGAAACCCAAATTTAATTTCCGAAATTATATCGAAGTGTGAAGCCCGATCTTATGTTTGTTAACGGGAATGACGTCGAAATAACTGCTTTTGAAAACGAATGATCATAATAAAATATTGCAGTCAGGTTTTTACTAAACGAGTAATCTGCTGTTAATTTAAGAGACCAGATATTTTGACCCGCCGCCAGCTGATTGTTATCGTAATCTAAGTAACGTACTAAAGTTTCATTATTTCTTAAAGAAAAATCGGCTTTTATGTTAATGTCACTTTTGATGATTCCGGTTGGATTATCTGCTAATCTTGATGAGAAAATAACATCTTTAAAGCGATATCCTAAACCAATAATATATTCCATTCCTTTTACTTCTGTCAATAAATTATTATCGAAACTCATCGATAAAGCTCTGTCTTTTTTAATTTCAGAAAGAACTCTTAAAGAGCTTTTCAACTCAAAATCCATTCTAATTAACGGACTAAATTGTTCTACTAAATTGACATTCGACATTATAATTTCGTTGTAGAAATTAGTATTTACATCCTGTACTTTTGGCGAACTGTTGTAATCAAAATTTGATCTAAACTGGTTTATGGTATAAGATGCTCTATAATTGTGCTGCAATGAAAAACGTTTAAATTTATCTTTAAAGTACTTATAGCGCATTAAACCGTTATACTTAATACTCCAGTTTGGAATTGGAAAACTTCTAAAAATATTCGTAGAAGAACTTGAAGCATCTGAACCTGTGTATGCTGCTAAGAAAGCCGGCAATAAAACAGCCTGATTACTTTTTGTATATCCAATTGGGTATCCTTGATTTGCTGTATACACCGCATAATTTGGATCTGTTTCAGCCGGAATAGGATTGTTTGCATCTCCATATCTTGGAATTGCAACTCCAGAACCATAATGTCCTTCTGCCAAACGATTTGCAATTATTAAACGATTGCTTCTAAAATCATCAAATGCCGCTGATTGTGTTTCATCACTTGGTGAGAATGCTGTTTTAATCATTACAGTCGAAATAGAAAACATTCCGTAAGTATAAGGCGATAACGGCTTATACTCATTTGTTGATGGATCTACACTATACTGTTCTGAGGTATTTTCAGAATAAGAACGATCCATTGATAAATCAACTTTTAAATCCGGCAGTAAATCAATGTTTGCCGTAACTTTTAAAAGTTTGTTTGAAACCTGTGTAAAACTCTGGTTGAAATCCTGATATGTTGTAAGCCATCCCCTTTTTGCAGCTTCATAACGCACATCATCCTGACTTCCAAATACGAATCCTAAACTTGGTTTAGAAGTTCCTAAAAACCCAACACTTGGCGTGTAACCCGGTAAAACGGTTCCGCTGTTTTTCGTATAATTAATCTGAACGTTTTTAATACTTGTCAACACTCCAATTAAACCATCATAAAACGGACTTGAACTTACTACTGGTTTTGCTGTATTAACAATTTTTTCACCCGGTTTTGGCGGTGCGGCCGTTTTAGGTTTAGCTGTTTTTTTAGCACCCGGTGTTAAACCAAGGTATTTATACAGCGTATTCATATTCAAAGTTGTTGTAAGTGTATTTGAATTTGAATTTTGAATTGTATTTCCTAAATCATATACCGTACCGTTTGGATCTTCGTATTCTGAAAATGCTGTCGAAGAACGCTGCCACATATAATCTGCCGTATATGAATAACTCGCTTTTACAAAACCAAAAATTGGAATTTTGTTAATTGGAATATCATAATTTAAAACCAACTGCTGTGCATGCTGATTTGGTGTTCCAATGTCTAAATAATCATCCCAGATATTAAAATCTTCTTTTGGAGAATTGTCATCGTTCAAGAAGTTTCGAACAATATTGTTTGATGTTGCTGAATAATTTAGTTTTAAAGATTTAGTTAAGTTAAAACCAAATCCGTATTGATAATTAAATGCAAAATTTCTTCTGTAAAGCGGATCAAGACCAATTCCTTCAACCTCAACTTCTCTAAACTGCTGACGGTTGCTTTGTCTTAAAATATTGGTATTAAAAGATATGTTTGACGGCAGATAATTAAAGTTGAAATCGCTCAACAATTTCCAATATTCACTTTTCTTCATGAATTTAGTACTCTTAAACGGAACAACTTCTTTTGGCTGGAACGTATAAGCATAATTTACAGCTGAATTAGACTGCTCATCTTCATAATCTGCAACTTCATAATCATGACGTTCTACCTGATTGTATGATTGTGAGAAGGTAAAATTCTCAATATCGTACACATGAGGTTTCTGCTCAGGCGCTCTGTCTTTTCTTACACCAATAAAATTGATGCTTTTTCGTTTTGTATAGTCAATAGCACGAGTTCTAATGTTATCTTTTTCGGCCTGATCTGTAGTTTCTCTAATTAATTGATCTAATTTAATATCCTGATTAAACGGATCGTACTCTGGTGTAATTACTTCTTCGCCAATTGCATAATTAAACGGCAGATTTATTCCCCATTTTTTAGGAAGCAGTTTTCCTAAATTCAGGTTTGTAACAATATTATACTGCTGTACATCTTCACGATCACGCTCATTTGCTCCTTGTTCCAAAGAACCAAAACCAATGGTACTTTTTCTACCAGTTGCAGAAACAGTAGCAAAATCGGCCATATTGGTATCAACATTTAATATTGCTGCCATACCGCCTTTGTTTTCTAAATCGGCTAAACGAAGCTCGTTAAACCAAACCTCTCCTTTTATGTCTTTATGGTCGGCACGGCTTTTTACCCCAACCATTAAGTTTCGGACTAAACCAAAGTTAGGATTTCCTTTAATACCTAAAGTTAATTTACCATCGCCATCTCCTCCTTCTAAATCCGGATCATTATCTGGATAATAAATACCATTGACATCTCTTTTCGATGAGTTAATATCAATACTCATAGCCTTGATTTTCATTCTTGTCAATAAATCAAGAGCTAAATCTATACTATTATCGTCCATCCAAACCAAATCCGGACTTATTGAACAAGACCCACCAGTTTTGGTAACTTTTAAAGGAATCTCTACCTGATAAAAGTTTTGTGTAAAGTCATTTCCAAAACGAATAAAACCAACCATTTCATCATCTTCCAATGTTGGTTGATTTGGCAGTGATTCTGCGTGTAAAAACATTTTCAGTTTTTTGTACTGACGCATATCGACACTTACGTTTTTGAAAACTGCTCTGGAATCTTGATATTGTAAACCAACACCGCCAATTCTAACCGCTAATGCCTGTTCGTTTTGGTTAATAACCGTATTGTTATTATATAATTGTTCTCTTTGTACGCCTGGAGGCATTACATAGTTTACAGGACATTTTGTTCCGTTTTCCTGAATATTAACTGCAGCAACATCAAATTCTACTCCATCATCATCTGGATTTTGGTCGTTTGCATCTAATGTTCCTGTGTATCTTCTCCACTCTCCTCTTACTAAATCTAAAGCTCCAAAACGAACTGTCATCTGAGAATTAAATCCTGTCATAAACATACGCATGAAACGAATAGATCTAAAGTCTGTAATGTTTCCAATTGTATTTTGAGGCTGCGAAACCGGAATTTTAAACTGAATCCATCTTGCGTTTGTTGTTCCTCCGTTTGGAAGATCAACATTTGTAACTTCTCTAATATCTGTAATGTAATTTTCACCAACCTGCATTCCAGGTTTTACATCAATGCTATACTCATAATAGGCATTAATAGTACTCATGGTGTTATCACGGTTAATATCCTCAACATCAGGAAGTGTTGTAGAACCACGATTAGGATCATTGATGCTTACTGCTGAGTTTCCTTCTGTACCATTGTAGTTTTTATAACGCTCTAAAACGCCTCCATCAGCATTTAGATAATACGTATAGTCGTCTCCCGCAGGATCTGCTTCTCCCGCATAATTGGTATAAATTGAACCTTCTCTTGAACTTGGCAGACCATCTAAACCAACGTCTTGATTTTTTCTGTTATCTGGATTGGTATCAAAAGCATAAATTAAAGATTGTGATGCCGGAACATCTCCCCAAAGCGGTTGTGGATTTACCATAACCTGATCTGGTCCTAATCCGTTTTCATATTGCTTTCTTCCGTCTTTTAAAACGTCTTCTGAGATTTCACCTAAATTGAAATATATTTTACCCGCATTTGTAGCTGGAGATTCACCATTTCCAACATACGGGTCAAGTACCCAAAATTGAATATATTCGACATTTCCCTGCTCAAAATTAGTTGAATTTAAAGCTCGCATAATCCCTCCAAAGTTTGCAGAAGGATTGCTTGCCCCAAAACTTGGGTTGTTATTATATGGTCCTCTCTCTCTTGGATAGTAGGTTAAATCGAGTGTATTAACAACCTGAATCTGTCCTTGCGCAATATCTGTGTTTGGGTATAACTCTCTACTGTAAATTCTTCTGGTCGTGTTTAATGATAAATCATCGTTTGAAATACCCGATGGTTTTGAAGAATAAAATACAGGGTCAATTGTATACCAGGATAATTTTGCTCTTTTAAAACCATATTCTAAAGTATTAGAATTGGCATTAAAAGTATTGTCGTTGATAGAAGTAATAAATGGTGTTGAAGCTAAACTCCAGGCATAAGCAGATCGCATATCTATTGTTGACTGCGAACCTTCAAAATCGTCTACATAAATAGTAGCTTCTCCCTGAAAATCACTTGCTTTTGGAGCATCTGGTCTTAAAAAGGCAACTTCTCCACGAATAGAAAGATTTGAAGGAACATCTGTATCAATGTTTGGAAGTTTGTTAGCCAAACGTGTCAAAAATGGAACTTCTGTTGAATAATTTCCATTAAAGCCAAAAATTGTATTGTTTACAGATTCCTGACCATAAGTTGATTTTTGTGTAAAAGGTCTTTCGGTCATTTTTAAATAAGTACCGCCAATTACAAATTTATCTGAGATTTTATGTTCGATATTGAATCCCATAAATCTTCGTGTCTGCTGCCCAAAGATTGAGTTGTTTTCTAAAGAAACCTCAATTGGCGTGTTTGAAGCCTGCAGCGAAGGATCTAGAATTTGAACTCTTCCTAATTGATAATCTACGCTGTAATCTATTCCTTCTACCAAAACACGTCCTGCGGCTGTAACTACTACAGAACCTTGCGGTACATTAAAGGCTCCAATTGGAATCCCGTTGCTTCCAGATGATTTGTATTTTCCTCTTAATAAGAATTTGTTTTTATCACTATCCTGCAAAGCGCCGGCCTGTGTATTTCGATACATGTTTCTAAATACATATTTCTGCTGATTCGCGTTGTATGTTGTTGGATCGTTATAGCTCTCTCCTGCACCGGTTTGCAGTTTATTGAATATTAACTCTCCAAAAGGCTCTTTTGTTGTAAAAATTACACGGCCGTTTTGTACATCTACTGTTACTCCCGGAATATAATCAAAGAAACCATCTCCGCCTGCTTGTGGATCGTTATTGTAATTTAAGCGGTCTAAGTTGAAAACGTTTAATAAAGGCGTTTGCTCAACTTTGCTATCAGGAGCGGGATTTGGAGGGAATGATGATCCTTGAACTGGTGTAATATAGTTAATAGGAGACGGATCTGTGTAAAGGATATTTAATCTAAAATCGTCTTGTTTAATTTGATAGGCCTGAGGAATTTGATAAACGTTTTTCATCATCAGGTTCCAAACCGGATTTTTAACGTTTGTCAAATTACTTTTCAGCATTTTTAAAACTAAACTCTGGGTAATAATTGCCTGATTTGAGCTGTTATTTCCTGTAACTACAGTAGCATCAACACCGTCACTTCCAAATTCCCCTACCTGATACACTTTTCCTCCTACAGTATATTCAAACGCAACGGCAAGAATTTCGTCATTTGCCAAACGCTGCTGTAAAGAAATGTAACCTAATTGCGGGTTAAAAGTATATTCGTTTGTTGTTAGTTTTCTTGCGTTTTCTAATACAGAATAATCTGTAGCTTCGCTCACATTTGTATTATTGAAACCGGATTTTGCCGTTACAATTTCTCTAATGTTTGAGTTTAAAAATGAACCTGCCTGACCAATTGTTGCCGGATCGTATTTGTTGTTGGTATTACTCGTAGGGCTGTCAATTGGATTGTTGAAAAATCCAGCTGTTGAGCTGATAACTACAACTTCATTATCCGGAACACCGCTTACCTGCGCTTCTCCTAAATCCTGAAGCGCTATAATGTTTCTTAAGTTATTTCCGCCGCCAGTTGTTGTTACACGATTTTGTTTGTTAGTTACCCAGACTTCTAATCTTGTAATTTGTACACGGCTGTCTATAAATGGGTAATTTTTTAATGAAACGTCGTATTTGTTTCTAAAATATTGAGAAAGGAAAAAGTGACGATCATTATCATAATCAAGAGCATACAAATCAAAGTTTTGAACTGTTCCTCCGTTTTCTGCTACAACGCTTTTGGTCTGCGATTTTTGTTCAGAGAAAACTCCTGTAATGGTTGTTCTCCCGAATTGTAATTGTGTTTTTACCCCAAATAAACTCTGCGCACCACGAATAAGCGTGCTGTTAAGAGGCATGCTTACGTTACCAACTTCTACTTTTTGAATAATATCATCTTCTGATGGCGTATAAGCAAGTTTGAATAAATTCTGAAAGGCAAAAGTAGACTGAGTATCATAATTGGCATTTACTTCCAGTCTGGTTCCAATTTTCCCCATCAAACTCATACTGATTCGCTGATCAAAATCGAATGTTAGACTTGATCTGTTTCGGGGTGAAAATGCTGGGTTGTCTTGTTTGGTGTATCGAACTCCTAAGTCCATTTCGACAGAACCTGTAGGTTTTACGTCGATGGTGTTACTTCCAAATATGCTTTCAAAAAGACTTGAATTAATGTAATATCTTGGCAGTAAATCTTTTTTGGCTGCTTCGGCTCCGGTTTTTTTACCATCAATAGCGTCCATTTTTTTTCTGAAATAATCTCTTCTGGATTCTTTCAAAAGTAAATCTTCGTATTCTTTGGGCGTTAAAACTAAAGGATAATCAATAGAGAAACCATCAACAGATGTTGTATAAATGTATCTATCTGTTATGGGATCATATTTATAGGCCGAGAGTATGCTTGGAGGATTTTCTAACTCCATTTTCCCAACAGAAAATTGAGTCTTTGTTGTATCTTGAACCGCCGGTTTTACTTGTGACCGCAAAACGTTACCACAAAATAAAACCAGTAAAAAAATACAAATTTTACGCATACAATTGGTTATATAAAATTGATTTTATAAGCTTTTTAAAGCCTTTTTGATGATCGTTTCTACAGTAGCTTCCGGATCTTCTTTGACGATTTTTTCCACTACTTTTTCAGATGTTTTACGAACGAATCCTAAAACTTCCAAAGCAGATAACGCTTCATCTCGATTTGTATTGTTTTGGACAACAGAAACTTCGTCTAAATCGTACAACTTTAACACTTTTTCCTTTAAATCAAGTATTACTCGCTGTGCTGTTTTGTTTCCAATACCTTTTATAGACTGGATAACCCCAACATCTCCTGAGGCAATGGCATTAATAATTTGTCTGGGTTCTATAGACGAAAGCATTGTTCGTGCAATGCCCGCTCCAATTCCAGAAACAGACAACAGCATTCTAAATATCTCACGTTCAGACTTTTCTATAAATCCATATAAAGTATGCGCATCTTCTTTGATTTGAAGATGCGTATACAATTTTATAAAATCAGCATTTGGAATTAATGAAAAAGTATGTAGCGAAATATTTACGTGATATCCCACTCCTCCGCAATCAATTACAACTTCTGTGGGATTCTTTTCGACTAATTTTCCCTGCAAATGTGCTATCATAATATAATTTAGTAAGAATCCAAATATAGTAAAAATGCAATAAAAATAGGACAATATTATTTTGTCCTATTTTTAGTGAATTATTTTGCTAATTTGTTCTTTTTGTTTTCTTTTTCCTGAGCGTCAATAACCGCAATTGCTGCCATATTAACCATTTCTTCAACGCTTGCTCCTAATTGGAAAATGTGAACTGGTTTATCCATTCCCATCATAATTGGCCCGATAGAAGCTGATTTATTCAGTTCTTTCATCAATTTATAAGTGATATTAGCCGACTCTAAGTTAGGGAATACCAGTGTATTTACTTTTTTACCTGCCAGTTTAGAGAATGGGAACTTTTCCTGAAGCATTTCAGAATTTAAAGCAAAGTCTGCCTGAATCTCACCATCTACGACCATCTCAGGGTGATTTTTATGTAAATACGCCACTGCATCTCTTACTTTTGAAGCATTTTGATGCGTTGATGAACCAAAGTTTGAATAAGAAACCATTGCAATTACGGGTTCAATTCCGAACATTTTTGCTGTTTTAGCAGTCATCAATGCAATATTTACTAAATCTTCTGATGATGGATTGATGTTTATTGCCGTATCAGACAAGAACATTGGCCCGCGTGATGTAAGCATCATGTTTGCTGTTGCAACAAGTGAAGCGCCGTGTGCTTTTTCAATTAATTGCAGCATTGGTTTTACAACACTTGGGTAACTTCTTGAGTAACCTGTAACAAGTGCATCTGCCTCTCCTTCGTTTACCATCATGGCAGCAAAATAGTTTCTTTCGCGCATGAATTTTTGAGCATCAAGCAATGAAACACCTCTGCGTTCTCTTGATTCCCAGTATGAATTTGCAAATTTGTTACGTCTTTCTTCTTCTTCGTTTATTTTAGGATCGATGATTTCTAATTCAGCATCAAAACCTAATTCAGCTTTTAATTCTAAAATAGTTTCTCTGTTTCCTAATAAAACCGGAATACCAATTCCGTCTTCGTGTACTATTTGTGCAGCCTTTAATACATTTAATTGGTCTGCCTCAGCAAAAACTACTCTTTTAGGATCTAATTTTGCTCGGTTTGTAATTAAACGCACCATTTTATTATCGTTACCCATACGTTCGCGAAGCTTATCTTCATAAGCTGCCCAGTCTGTAATAGGATTTTTTGCTACTCCAGATTCCATTGCTGCTTTTGCAACCGCTGGAGCTACAACAGTAATCAATCTAGGATCGAATGGTTTAGGAATGATATATTCTTGTCCGAAACCTAATTTCATTGCTCCGTAAGCTACGTTAACCTGTTCTGGAACTGGTTCTTTTGCTAAAATAGCCAATGCTTTTACAGCAGCCATTTTCATAGCTTCGTTAATTTTTGTAGCACGCACGTCTAGAGCTCCTCTAAAAATATAAGGAAAACCAAGAACGTTATTTACCTGATTAGGAAAATCTGAACGGCCTGTAGCCATAATCACGTCTTTACGTGTTTGTACAGCTAAATTATAATCGATTTCCGGATTTGGATTTGCCATTGCAAAAACAATCGGATTTTCTTTCATTGTTAACAACATTTCCGGCGATAAAATATCTCCAGATGATAAGCCGATGAAAACATCTGCTCCTTTTACCGCTTCTGCTAACTCAATTTTAGGACCGTCTATTGCATATTTTAATTGTAATTCTGAAAGTGCAGGATTGTCTTTTGTTAAAAGTCCTTTACTATTAAACATTAAAACATTTTCAACTTTTACTCCTAATAAAACATATAAGTCAGTACAAGCAATTGCTGCAGATCCTGCTCCAGAAACTACTACTTTTACATCTTCTGCTTTTTTTCCTGCTAATTCAAGTGCATTGATTAAAGCTGCCGAAGAGATAATTGCAGTTCCGTGCTGATCGTCGTGCATTACCGGAATATCTAATTCTTCGATTAATCTTCTTTCAATTTCAAAAGATTCCGGTGCTTTGATATCTTCAAGATTAATACCTCCAAAAGTTGGAGCAATATTTTTTACAGTCTGAATAAATTCTTCAACATTTTTTGTGTCAACTTCTATATCAAAAACGTCAATATCAGAGAATATTTTAAACAATAAACCTTTACCTTCCATTACTGGTTTTCCTGCTTCCGGGCCTATATCTCCAAGTCCTAAAACAGCTGTACCGTTTGAAATTACGGCAACTAAATTTCCTTTTGCTGTATATTTATAAACATCTTCAATGTTTTCTGCAATTGCTAAACAAGGTTCAGCAACTCCCGGCGAATACGCAAGCGATAAGTCTCTCTGGGTTGCATATTTTTTTGTTGGAACTACCTGAATTTTTCCTGGAGTTGGCTCAGCGTGGTACTGTAATGCCTCTCTTTTTTTACTCTCTTTGTTCATTATTTTAGCTTTTATTCTAGCTTACAAAGATATAAGTCTTAGTTGAAAGTGGGACGCTTTTACTGCTTTCTTTTGTTAAAATATCAAAATGGTAAAATCAAAAAAAATAGCCCGATTTAAACCGGACTATTTCAAAAAAGTATTTTATAGAAGTTTTACTGTGAGATGTAAGAGTTTAGATGATGAATGGTGTCTTTTTGAATTTCAATAATTGCTTTTACAACATCGCTTATAGAAATTATTCCTACCACGGTTCCGTTTTCTAAAACAGGCAGATGTCGTATTCTTTTTGAACTCATAAGTTCCATACAATCGTCAATATTATTTGAAAGCTGGACTGTAAAAACATTGCTTTCCATAATTTCATGTACAAATGTTTCTTTGGAGGATTTATCTTTTAAAACAATTTTTCGAGCATAATCTCTTTCAGATAAAATTCCTTTTAAATCGGTTCCGTCTATGATGAGAATAGCACCGATATTTTTATCGCCCATTACTTTTAAAGCTTCATAAACAGTTGTGGTTGAACGTACCGAAAAAACATTTTTCCCTTTTGCGTTTAGTATTTGATCTACAGTCATATCTGAAAAATTTTAGTTTTCATAAAGTTATAATAAAAACAAATACGATGTGCAGCGAAATCGATTTTTTAAAAACACAACTAACTCATTTTAAACAAAATACATTGTTTTTAGAATTTTCAAAATTATACTTTAAAGGAAGAAAAAAATTACAGGCGTTTTTTGTGGAAAATTAGATTTTTTAACTTTTTGATGTCTGCCTAATAAAATATAAATCTCATTATATATCCATGTTTTTATCTACGAACAAATGTCCCTATGGGACAAAATACATCGCGGATATTTTTTTTGCTACCAACCAGTTACTCCTAACGGAGTACTTTGTAGAAATTAAATACAATAGTAGAACTCTGTTAAGAATAAAATATCAGTAAAATCAAATGTTATAATTTATATGGAATACTCCATTAGGAGTAACTGGTTGGTAGCGCAAAATGAAATCATTTCATTCAATAATTTCCCGTAGGGAGATATGAAACAATATTAAATTGTATAGTCCCTACGAGACAAAATACGCATTTTTTTTGGGGAGCTGCCAATGTTTAACTCCTGACGGAGTATTTCGTAGAAATTAAATATTGGCAGAAAAAGGAAATCCACCCAAATATATCCCTTAGGGATTATATATAAGGATTATTTTAAATCTGGAAGTATTATTGATTTTCAGAAAATATTTTATGTATTAAGGTACTTGATTCTATTTTCAATGCATCAGCTATTGTGAAAAGTAAACTAATTGTAATATTTTGTTTTCCTTTTTCAATTCTTTGAATAGTTCTTACATCAACATTACATAATGTTGACAATTGTTCTTGCGTGATCTTTTCTTTTCTTCTGAGTTCCTTGATTAATAAACCTAATTTAATAATCTCTAACTCGTATTTATTTTTTTCCACAAATCAAATCTATTAAACTGTGGAAAAAATAAGCACGACATATATGTCTCTTTTAAGATATAGTCTTACATTTGTAAAAAAAATATTATGGAAACTAATGAAATTAAAAATTTAGAACGCATAAAAAAATTATCCGCACTTTATTTCAGTACATTAAAACCAACAGATGCAAAATCAGATACTAATGTTGCTCAAATTAAAATTTCAAATTATTCTGAGCTTGGCTGTGTTATTGCCGAAATCTTAAAATTATGTATTGTAGCACTGGACTACGATGCACATAAAGCTTCGAATACTATTAAAACTTCACCAATTAATGTAGCGCTTATTTTAGAAATGGTCTTAGAAATGTTTCCAACGGATGAAATGGAAATACTAGACGAAATTTATCAAATGTTTATTGTAAACCCTGATGTCATTGGTGAATAACAAATATGCCAAATTAAAAAAGGCTGTCTGAAAATATTTCCAGACAGCCTTTTTTAATTTTATAAACTTACGATTATAAACTCGCTTCGTCGGTTTTGCTGATGTTGTTGTTCTGTACATTTTACACCATCGGCACATTTATTTACTAATTGTGTTTCTCCAAATCCTTTTGCGGTTAATCGGTCTGCATTAATTCCTTTGCTTACCAGCCAGTCTTTGGTAGACTGCGCTCTTTTATCTGATAAAATCTGATTGCTTTGTGAAGATGAACGGCTGTCTGTATGCGAACGAATATCGACTTTAATTGTTGGATATTGGTTTAACATATCGACCATTTTTTGCAATTGAGGTTCAGATGATTTTTTGATTGTGGCTTTTCCTAAATCAAAAAAGTTCATTGGGATTTTTAATAATTTTCCTAAATCGGTTCCAACTGCAATGGTAACTTTAACTGGTTTAATCGAATTATTGGTTTTTATTACAACCGGAATTGCTGTAATTGGCTTTGGCTTCTTTTCTAAAGCTATTGGCAGAGAAGCAGATCCTGTTGCTTTTTTCAGCGTTATCGAAACTTCTTTAAACAAATAATCTTCTTTAGCTGTTTTGATATAGTACTTTTTACCGCATTTTACATTCGAAAAAACATAATTTCCATTGGCATCTGATTTGGCTTCAACGGCAGTTTTACCTGCTTCATCAAATAAAATCAAGGCAACTTTTGAAAGTGTTTCGTTTGTTTCCTGATCAGTAATGGTTCCGGATATCTGCTGTTCGCAAATTAATCTTCTGTTTTCTGTAAATCGGTATACATCGTCAAGTCCATGGCCGTTTACTCGGTTTGAAGAGAAAAAACCATTTCTGTTTTTGCTGTTAATGATAAAGGCAAAATCGTCTTGTTTACTGTTAATAGGTTCACCAACATTTTGTACTTCTTCAAAAGTGCCTTCTTTGGTAATTTTAGAAACAAAAATATCGAGTCCGCCTAAACCTGGTCTTCCGTCGCTGGCAAAATAAAGTTCGTTTTCATCTGAAATAAAAGGAAAAGTTTCTCTTCCTTCGGTATTAATTTCGGGACCTAAATTTTCTGGCGCACCAAAACCTCCATTAGAAAGTATGCTTACTTTATAGATATCCGAAAGTCCTAACGTTCCCGGCATATCTGATGCAAAATACAATGTTTTTTCGTCGACACTTAACGCTGGATGCGCTACGCTGTATTCGTCACTGTTAAACGGAAGTTCTTGTACTTCTTTCCATTCATTATTAATTAAAACTGCTTTGTATAGTTTTAAAAATGTAACCTTGTTTTCGTTTTGTTTTCTTTTTCCGTCTACTGAGTTATTTCTGGTAAAATACATGGTTTTACCATCTTTTGTAAAAACCGGAGTAGACTGATTGAAGTTAACCTGCAGATTTTGTTTATGAAACAACATTGGTTTTCCAATGCTTCCGTCTGGATTTAAATCTACAGCATATAAAGTTGAAATGGCTTTATTTGTCCATTTAAAATTCTTTTTGATAATAGAACCTGTATCTCTTGCCGATGTAAAGACTAATTTATTGTCTAAAATAGTGCTTCCGTAATCTGAATCTTTTGAGTTGATCCCGGCATCTGCAATATCAAAACGTCCTGAATTTGATTTAATATCTTCTAAATAATTTCTGTTTTTTAAGAACAAAACGGCTCTTTTATCTGAAGGTGCTTTTTGGGAGAATTTCTCTAAAATTTCATCGGCTTTAGTATAATTCCCTTCTGATTTTAAACACTGAGCATATTTATACAAATAGTCTGCTTCCTGATTTTCATTAATACTGAATAATTCCTGATAGTATTTTAAGGCCTCTTTTAATTCGCCAATGAAATAATAGGAATTTCCAAGTCTTTGAAATATTCTTTCTTCTCTAACTCCTTTTTCAACTAATTTTTCATAGGCTTTTATAGCATCCGCGTAAGCGTAACTATCGTATTTTTTATCTGCATTTTTTATACTGGCCGTTTGGGCATCTGCTATAAAAAAGCAAAGGAACAAAATGGGAAAAAGTATTTTTTTAAGCTTCATAATTTATCAATTAAAAGAATCTTGGTGAGGTAAGTTTGCTGTAATTATTAAAGAAATCAAAACGAAGGAAAATCTCATGCGATCCTGAATTGTATTTTCTTAATTGTGTGGTTTCGTGATCGTAACCATATCCTATATACATGCCTTTTGTAACCTGAAAACCTGCCATAGCACTTACCGAAGCACTCCAGCGATAAGCAAGCCCAAGAACGAACTTATCATTGAACATGAAATTACCAGAAACATCTACCTGCAAAGGTGCTCCTTCTACCATTTTTGTCAACAATGCCGGTTTGAATTTTATATACTCTAAATGATCCAGATTAAATACATAACCTGCCATGAAGTAATAGTTTATTTTTTCTTTGAAAATAGCGACATCATTATTGTCATAGCGATTGGTTTCGATAAAATTAGGAACTGATAATCCTAAATAAGCACGATCTGAATGCCAGTAAATTCCGGCTCCAATATTGGGTGTAAACTTATTTTTGATGTCCTGAAATAATTCGTCGTTTTGATCTTCGTAACTCAATTTACTAGCATCAAGATTGAAAAGATTTGCTGTTGCCTTGATACCAAACGAAAGTTTAAATGATTCTGATGTTGGAATACTGTATGACAAATCTGCCGATAAAGTATTTTCGTTCGTTGGCCCGATTTTATCGTTTACCAAAGAAACTCCTAATCCTAAATTGCTGTTGGTTAAAGGTGTGTTTACAGAAAAAGTACTTGTTTCAGGCGCTCCGTCAAGACCAATCCATTGTGTACGATATAACCCAAAAACGCTCAGTACGCCGCGCGAACCTGCATAAGCCGGATTTATTCCGATAGTGTTGTACATGTATTGTGTAAACTGAGCATCTTGCTGCGCTGAACACACAATGGTAAAAAACATAAAAATTAAACCTAATTTTTTCATCTTAAAGATTTTAAAAAACGGCTCAGCTTATCGTAAGCCGTTTGTATTTTTTATTTATTAATGTATAAATAACCTGATGTTTCGTGAGGATTTGAGTCGCTGTCTTTGTATTTCAGGATATAGAAATAAGTTCCTACCGGAAGCCCTTCTGACTGTTTCATGGTTGTACGTCCAAAAGAATATCCTTTAAACACTCTGTCGACATTGTTATAATGATCTACATCAAAAACCAGAACTCCCCAACGGTTGTAAATTTCTACGGTATTTTCAGGATAACATTCTAATCCTTGAATGTAGAATCGCTCGTTTTTCTGGTCTCCGTTTGGAGAAAAGGCATTGAGAACTTTAATTTTACATCCGTTTAAGTCTAATACTGTAGGTTTGTCTCCGTCGATATTTTCATAATCAGAATTGTCTTCAACAACTACTCCTCTTGCACTTTTTCCTTGTACACTTGCCTGATTGCTTACTTTTCCAGAATTGATATCTGTTTGTGTTATTTTGTACAGAGCTGAAAAATTAGTATCATTTGATTCGCCAACATTTAAATCTAAAAATTGTCCTGAAACTACAACTCCCGGCAGAAGATCTGTAATCGTGATTCCGCTTAACGGTACATTTCCTGTATTGGTAACTGTAAATCTATAGCTGATGGTTTCACCTGCATTTGCAATTGTATTGTTGTTTTCGTCATTGAATGTCGCTGTTTTAACCAATGCAATTGCCGGAACTTCTACAAATACATTTAATGTTGCTGTACTGCAATTTGTATCGTTTGCTTTTTCACAAACCTGGTATACGATTGCGTAAGTTCCGCCTGGCGTATTTGGTTTAACATTTACTGTTCCGTCAGCATTAAATTCGAAATTTGAATTTCCTGACTGGTTTTTAATAATTACATCAACTGGATTAATTGGCTGTCCGTTTAATAAGTCATTATCTAAAACATTTACAAATTCAAGAGAACCGTTAATTCCATCAACTGCTACAAGAGCATCATCTGTCAAAGCCAACTGCTGTACTGGATTAACAGGAGAAACTGAATTTAACACCACCACTTTTACAACTGCCTGACTACAGTTATTTGAATTTGAAGCATCGCATATTTGATACGTCAATTGGTATGTTCCTGATGGCGTTCCTGCTTTTACACTTACTGAACCATTTGCGTTTAAAGTCAAATTAGCATTTGGAACTGTTGTGCTTAAAATAACATCAGCAGGATTAACAGTTAATCCGTTTAGTTTGTCGTTATCAAAAATATTAGTCCCCGTGTTAGTTCCTTTACTTGTATCTACCGGACCCGCTGTATCATCATTTGCGATGATTGCAAAAGTTGGTCTTGCATTACACTGTGGTGTTGCAGCAGGATAACTTACCGGAATAGCTGCTGTTGGGTTTAGAGAGAATTGCATTGTAACTCCAGTTCTGGTGTTTTCGAATCCGTCAGCACCTTCTGTCCATTGCCCATTTGCTAATAACCAGCCCGGCCAGTCTACTCCATTTCCGTTTCCGTCGATAACTGCTCCCGGCCATAAAATAGTACCGCTTAATGGCTGCTCTATTTGTGTTGCTACAACATTGTTTGCGCTGTCAATCCATTTAATTGTTACTAAATTTGTTGGTGTAAAATTATCTGCCACAACCTTATACGTTACGTAAGGAACGTTGTTTGAGCAAAAACTTTCAGCCGTAACGGTTATTGTTGGCTCTTCTACTGTAACTTCTACCTTACCAGAACTGCAATTTGATTGATTTAATACTTCACAAATCTGATACGTTAATTCATAAGTTCCTCTTGGTGCATTTGCTCCCAATGTTACTGTTCCGTCTGGATTTAATGTTAAGAATCCTTTTGGATCTGCAACTTCTACAGAAAGTTTTACGTCACTTGGTACAAGCGGTAATGCATTATTTGTATCGTTATCGAAAACATTCACAATTGTCTGAGGCTGATTTATTCCAACAACTGACAGAATAGTGTCAGGATTTGCTGCTAACACTCCTCCGGTAACTTCTACAGTACTTTTTGCCGTATCGCAGTTTCCTGTATTTGTTACTTCACAAATACTGTATTCGATTTCGTAAATTCCAATTGGTGTCTTGGCTGGAACTGTTACACGTCCGTCTGGTTCTAATACAAAACCTGTTGGAAGATTTACTTTAGATAAAATAACTTCTCCATGATTTGCTCCAATAACAGCCTGAGATCCGTTTAATTTATCGTTTATAATTACTGAAACAGTTGTTGTACCGCCTGTGCTTCCGTTTACTGAACCTAAGTTTTCTGCAACAGCATCAATTACCGGTGCTGTAACCGTAACCTGAACTTTGTTTGTACTGCAGTTTGATGGATTGAAAAGCTCGCAGATTTCATACGTTAACTCGTAATTTCCTGCCGGAGCATTTGCTCCCAAAACTGCATTTCCATTGGCATCAATTGTTAAGAAACCTTTCGGATCTGTTCCCGGTGTCAGTTTAACTTCAGACGGGTCTAATTTTGATCCGTTTTTAGTATCGTTATCAAAGACATTGATAAGCGTTTGAGACGCATTTCCTCCAACTACTGATCCCACAGAATCTAGGTTGGCAACTAAATCTGCTGCAGTTACCACAACTGTTGATGTTGCTGTTGAGCAGTTTGTCGCTGGATTATTATTGTCGCAGATTGTATATTCAATATCGTAGTTTCCTTTTTTAACTCCTGCACTTACGGTGATTGTTCCGTCTGCATTAATCGTAAATCCTGTCGGAGCCGCTGCTGTTAAAGTAACTTGTCCCGGATTTGATCCGATAACAGCCTGAACTCCGTTTAATTTATCCAGTCCAATAAGCGAAGTTGTTGTACCGCCGATTGTTCCGTTAATAGGACCTAAATCTTCTTTTACTGCTAAGATTTGAGGCGCAGTAACCGTAACCTGAACTTTGTTTGTACTGCAGTTTGATGGATTAAAAAGCTCGCAGATTTCATATGTTAACTCGTAATTTCCTGCCGGTGCATTTGCTCCTAATACTGCATTTCCATTGGCATCAATTGTTAAGTAACCTTTCGGGTCCGTTCCCGGTGTCAGTTTAACATCTGACGGATCTAATTTTGATCCGTTTTTAGTATCGTTATCAAAAACATTGATAAGCGTTTGAGACGTATTTCCTCCAACTACTGATCCCACAGAATCTAAGTTTGCAACTAAATCTGCTGCAGTTACCACAACTGTTGATGTTGCTGTTGAGCAGTTTGTCGCTGGATTATTATTGTCGCATATTGTATATTCAATATCGTAGTTTCCTTTTTTAACTCCTGCACTTACGGTAATCGTTCCGTCTGTATTAATCGTAAATCCTGTCGGAGCCGTTGCTGTTAAAGTAACTTGTCCCGGATTTGATCCGATAACAGCCTGAACTCCGTTTAGTTTATCCAGTCCAATAAGCGAGGTTGTTGTACCGCCGATTGTTCCGTTAATAGGACCTAAATCTTCTTTTACTGCTAAGATTACAGGCGCTGTAACTGTAATTTCTACAGTTGCTGTATTGCAATTTGAAGTATTCGCAACTTCACAGATTTTATAATCAAATGAATATTTCCCTGTTGGTGTGTTTGGTTTAACCGTAACTTCTCCACTTGTAGTATTAAAAGTTAAGACTGAAGGTAATGTAGAAGCTAAAGTTAACTCAACCTCATTTCTAACAACTGCATTACAGTTAAGCAAATCATTTGCTAAAACATTTGAAACAGCAGTTCCTCCTTCATATCCATTAATTGAAGCAGTGTCTTTATTTGGTACAATTGGCCCCACAACTTTTACTGTCTGTGTACAAGTTTGTGTATTTCCTGCTGCATCTGTAGCTGTCCAAGTCACAATAGTATTTCCTAAGGGGAAACTTGACGGTGCGTTATTCGTTACTGTTACTGTTCCGCTGCAATTATCTGATGTAGTTGGTGTGCCTAAAGAAACTCCTGTTGCAACGCAAGAGTTTGCATTAGCAGAAACTACAACATTTGATGGGCAGGTAATTGTTGGCTTTTGAGTATCATTTACTGTTACAGTCTGAGTACAGGTTTGTGTATTGCCTGCTGCATCAGTAGCTGTCCAAGTTACTGTTGTATTTCCTAAGGGGAAAGTTGACGGCGCGTTATTTGTTACGGTTACAGTTCCGCTGCAATTATCTGATGTAGTTGGTGTGCCTAAAGAAACTCCTGTTGCAACGCAAGAGTTTGCATTAGCAGAAACTACAACATTTGATGGACAGGTAATTGTTGGCTTTTGAGTATCATTTACTGTTACAGTCTGATTACAGGTTTGTGTATTGCCTGCTGCATCAGTAGCTGTCCAAGTTACTGTTGTATTTCCTAATGGGAAACTTGCCGGTGCATTGTTTGTTACGGTTACCGCTCCGCTGCAATTATCTGATGTAGTTGGCGTGCCTAAAGAAACTCCTGTTGCAACGCAAGAGTTTGCATTAGCCGAAACCACAACTGCTGACGGACAGGTAATTGTTGGTTTTTGAGTGTCTTTAACAATTACTTTCTGAGTCGCAGTTTCTACGTTTCCATTACCATCATTAAAACTCCAATTAATTGTATAAGTACCTTGAGTTGAATAAGTCAAAGGATCGCTCGTTGTTCCAGTTACTGTTCCTTTACAATTATCTGTTGTTGTTGGTGCTGTTGCCGTTGCTGAACATTGCCCTGTAATGTCTGCCAAAACAGGTTTTACAGGTTTCTCAGTATCACTAACTTTTACTGTTGAAGCCGCAGAAGTTGCTTCACATCCAGTTGAAGAATTTCTAACTTTAACTTTATAATCTCCATCAGAATTTACAACTAACGAAGATGATGTTTGACCAGAAATTACAACATTGTTTTTATACCAAACATA
This sequence comes from Flavobacterium sp. KACC 22758, assembly GCF_028736135.1. Taxonomy (NCBI): domain Bacteria; kingdom Pseudomonadati; phylum Bacteroidota; class Flavobacteriia; order Flavobacteriales; family Flavobacteriaceae; genus Flavobacterium; species Flavobacterium sp. KACC 22758. Next base: position 738,159 of record NZ_CP117878.1, on the reverse strand, counting down.
CGTTGGCGATGCAGCATTAGTTACTGCATTTAAAGTAGTCGTTAAACATGCCGTTAGTGCTCCTGTTATCGAAGCTGTTGGTAACGGATTTGGTGTAGTTGAAACACTGGCGCTGTTATTAGCCGTATTACTGTCTACTGTTGATGCCGGCAATGCTGCTGTGTTATTGTAAACACCAGAAGCATTAACTTTTGCCGTAATTTTTAATGTTTCAGTTACTCCACCATTTACATCTCCTATACTCCAAACACCAGTTGACGCATTATAATTTCCTATTGTTTGTGTTGAGCTGACAAATGTATAACCTGTAGGAAGTAAATCGTTTATCGAAACTCCTGTTGCGTTGTTAACGCCTAAATTGCTCAATTTTACTGTAAATTCAACATTTGAACCCACACATGGAGTTGTATTGTCTACTGTTTTTGTAACGCCTAAATCAGTACATAAAGTAACTGAAACAGGTTTTGATTGTGTCTGAGCTCCACAAGTTAAAGTTGAAGCAACTGAATAGGCTCCCGTTTTTGTTGCTGTATAAGTATCTGAATTTGCTCCTGAAATAGCAACTCCGTTTAAATACCATTGATAAGGAGCAAATCCTGTTGGTGTTTTTAATGTAGCTGTATTATTAGTACATCCTCCGCCTGATATATAAGTAAAGGTTGGATCTTCTGGCTGAACAGCAAAATTTGAGAAAAATCCCGCCATAGAGAAACCTCCATCCTGCTGTACAATTGAAACAGTTAATTTAGCGTTACTTTCAATAGAAAGAAAATCTGGGCTTCCAATTTGTTGACTATTGAAGTTTATTAAATACCAGCCTGTATTTCCTATCTGATAACGAGCTCCAACACCAGATATATTGGCAATATTATTCCCATTCACAGTTACAACTTCTGTCCCGCTTCTTAAAAGAATATATCCAAAATAATCTAATGTCCCCGTACCATAATTTCTAAATTTTGCGGTCTCTATGAAATTAGATCCACCGCATTCAGATACCGGCGCAATTGTGGAAATATCAACCTCACATTTTTGTGCTGTTCCAGAATATACGGCAACTCTTTTATCTGCTTTAATATGAGAAGCTGTAAAACTAACATCTTTAACACCATTTATAAAAGTATAAAAATTTCCAGCTTGTGCTAAAGTTACAGTAACCGGTGATCCTACTAATGCTCCTGTAGTCGAATAGCTTTCTATGGTTACTTTTGTGTCGTCTTTTGTAGCTACTACAGTAGTCTGTTCTGCTATATTATTTCCTGTTCCTCTTTCAAGAAAATATTCAGTCCCTAAAACCGCTTCAGGAGGAATTTGATTGTACGCCCCGTCTCCACATCCGCCTGGAGTATCAATTGCCGCTGAGGTATTCATAACTACAGGGTTTGAAGATTCTACGAGCGTTCCAATAGGTGCTGTAAACAAATAGCTTTGTCCGGCATTTAAAGTTGTTGTAACAACATTATTTATTTTTATTGAAGTCCCATTATTAATAGCCATAACACTGTATATGGGGCGTTGATCACCATAATTATTAAAATTACCAAGTGATCCATCTCTATAATATCCAACTCTAAATCTAATCCCTATTCCAGCATCTCCAAAACTTGTTAATGCTGCATTTCCTTTAATATCTTTATCACTGCCGTCTCCTCCTAAAGCATCAGAAGCAATATTTCTTAAATTTATTGATATAGGTTTATCTCCTTTAACTATTAAACCAGCAGCATTTAAAACAGTATTCAGTGCAAATGCAGGTGCGTCTTTTGGAAGACCTGCAAATCTATAAACAGCAGGAGTACCTTTTACCGCTGAAAGATTAGTCACTAAAGTTCCATCACTTTTTGATACAGTAATTTTTACAGTAGTTGTAGAGTTAGTTGCAATAACGATTTCATTTGCTTTGCTAAAATACTGCCAAGGAGCAGGTGCAATATAGTGCGTAGTATAAAACTGCGCAGAAGCACTGGTGCTGATTAAAAGAAAGAATAAAATAGTACAATTTGATTTAAAAAACTTAAACCAATTAAAAGTAGAGTTACGCATAGACAGACTCGGTATTAATTTGAGTAATAGAAATTATCGTTGAAATCCCAGAATTAGATTTCAAGTTATAAACGAGATACGAAAAAAATGAAAGGATAGATTTTAGATTATTGAAAACAATCTTTTCAAAATCAAAAAAGTAGTTATGCAGCGTTTTGACCATAATGTTCTCGGTTCAAGACACAAATGTCTCTCGGTTAAATTAGTAGTTTTGGAGCGGCGAAAATATATAAACACCTCAATACTAGCTACATTAGTCGATAAACTACGCGAAAAAACGTTGAAGTACACTTTTAGTAAACTTAAATTAACTTTAACAAGTCAATAAAGATGATAATTTAACAATGAAACAACAGAAATTTCTTAATTTTTTAAAGAAAAGTCAATTTATTAAGATTTAGAGGGAGAAAAAACTAAATTGTCTTACAATTTAAACACAACAAAACACACAACAAAAACAAACCAAATAACTGAAAATCAATACCATAAAAACACAAAATTATAAGAACAAATTTGTATTTTAATTTAGATTATTCTAAAAATTTGATGTTCCTTTTGAGTCCGTCAAATTTGGTTCTTTTGATAGGAGAATTTTTAAAAACTACTCGAAAAGTTTCTTCGGTAATTTCTGTCCAATCCTTTTTTGAGAAAGACAGCAGATCCGGATTTGGGTTAAAAAGTGGCTCTGAATGAGGTTTAGAAAATCGATTCCAAGGGCAGACATCCTGACAAGTATCACACCCAAACATCCACTCATCAAATTTTCCTTTCATGTCATTTGGAAGATTTTCCTTAAGTTCTATTGTATAATAAGAAATACATTTACTGCCGTCTACAATATATGGAGCAAGGATTGCTTGTGTAGGACAAGCATCAATACATGCAGTGCAGGAACCGCAATGATCTGTTACAGCATGATCATATTCTAAATCTAAATCCAGGATAAGTTCTGCTATAAAATAAAAAGAACCTACCCTTTGGGTTATTAGGTTACTGTTTTTTCCAATCCAACCCAAACCGCTTTTGGCTGCCCATGCTTTATCTAAAACTGGTGCAGAGTCGACAAAGGCACGACCAGATACATCACCAATATTTTCTTGTATCGAATGTAAAAATTCTTTTAATTTTTCTTTGATAACAAAATGATAATCCTGACCATAGGCATATTTCGATATCTTGAAACTTTCTTCATTTTGAGATTCAGATGGGAAATAATTCAGTAAGAGCGAAACTACACTTTTAGCATCATCAACTAATAAAGTAGGGTCTAAACGTTTATCAAAATGATTTTCCATATAAGCCATTTGACCATTATGATTATTATTTAACCATTTTTCAAGCCGAGGCGCTTCTTGTTCCAGAAAACCAGCTTTGGAAATTCCGCAAGAAATAAACCCCAATCTTTTGGCTTCTTCTTTTATAAATTTTGAATATGTCTCTTTTGAATTAATACTCATCTTTTAAAAAATGAAACTTCTACATTAACAGGTTTTAGAGTAATTAGCGGATTAAATTGAATTACATCATTATTAGATTTAATGATATATTTTTTTACAACTTGTGTTATAGTCAGGCACATTTCATAAATGGCAAATCCGGTGCCAATACACATTCTTGGACCAGCACCAAACGGATAAAAATATTGCATTGACTCCTTTTTTTGATCTCCAAGAAATCGTTCCGGAATAAATTCATCCGGATTCTTCCAATACTTTGGATTTCGATGCAGTTCGTAAAAAGAAACTCCTATTAAGGTATTTTTCTTTATTTTAAAATGAGCAAGAGAATCATCTTCAAGATTTTGTCTGTCAGTAATCCATGCTGGCGGATACAAACGCATAGATTCGTTCAAAACAGCATTTGTATAGGTCATTTTTTGAAGCTGCTCGATAACATTATCCGTGTGAGATTCGATTTTGATTATTTCTTCAAAAATCTTTTGCTGAACTTCAGGATTTCTACCCAAAAGATGAAGTGTAAAAGTCAAAGCATTAGCAGTAGTTTCATGCCCCGCAATAAACAAAACTTTAATTTCGTCAATCAATTGTTCAACAGACATGCTTTCTCCAGTATCTTCATATCGGGTCTCTAAAAGCATGTTCAATAAATCATTTATTTCTTCTCCCGAAACTTTTCTTTCTTCAATGATTTCCTGAATAATATGGTTGTTTTCTTCGGCTAACTTCAGATGTTTCTTTACCTGACCACTCAATGAAAACCACCATGCTTTATGCGGAAGTCTAATTTCTTTAATTAAGAAATTTTGAACTTCTTCTATGATGAACTTAATACGTTGAAATTTATTCTCAGCAGTCGAAAGCTGAAATAAAGATTTTGCTACAACATTGAATGCCAGATTACTCATTACAGGAAAGAGGTCTACTGGCTTTTCTTCAACTAAACTCTCTAATTCTAAAGCAATAACTGCATTCATATTATCAACCAGCTGATTCATTTTTTGTTTATGAAATGCCGGCTGTATCAAACGTCTTTGTTTTAGCCAAAAATCACCATCGCTCGTTAAAAGCCCCTTCCCTAAATACTTAGAAAGATATACGGATTGAAATTTAGATTTATGGTAATTTTTTTGATTCTTAACTAAGATATACTGTGCAATTTCATTATCTCTCGACAAGATTATATATTTTGAAAGACCAATTCTAATAGAAAAAGAATCTCCCAATTTATCAAAATATTTTTTATGAAAAGGAATCGGATTTCTGCGAACACCTTCGGCATCTCTAAAAAATCTTAGTACAGATAATTTTTCAGGATAAGTATATTTTTGTTTTTCAGACATAAAAATTTAAAATAAACCTCCTTGTATATTTGTGTTTATCTTCCCTAAATGTTTATATGCTTTCTCAGTAACTTCACGCCCGCGGGGTGTACGCATAATAAATCCTTCCTGAATCAAGAAAGGTTCATAAACTTCTTCAATAGTTTCACTGCTTTCAGAAACTGCTGTCGCCAAGGTAGAAAGACCAACCGGCCCGCCTTTAAACTTATTAATAATCGTCAATAATATCTTATTATCCATTTCATCAAGTCCATGAGCATCAACATTCAATGCCTTCAATGCATATTTAGAAATCTCTAGATCAATCGTACCGTTACCCTTTATTTGAGCAAAATCTCTAACTCTTCGCAACAATGCATTTGCGATGCGGGGAGTTCCTCTGCTTCGGCCGGCAATTTCAATTGCGGCTTCAAGATCAATTGGCATTTTTAATATTCCCGCACTTCTTTCTACAATTGTGGTTAAAAGTTCGGTAGAATAATATTGTAAGCGTGATGAAATTCCAAAACGAGCCCGCATTGGAGCCGTTAGTAATCCGGAACGAGTTGTCGCTCCTATTAATGTAAATGGATTTAAATTGATTTGAACGGTTCTGGCATTTGGACCAGATTCAATCATAATATCAATTTTAAAATCTTCCATTGCTGAATATAAGTATTCTTCAACAATTGGACTCAAACGATGAATCTCATCTATAAATAAAACATCTCTTTCATCTAGATTGGTTAACAATCCGGCTAAATCTCCAGGTTTGTCTAAAACAGGTCCAGAAGTAATTTTAATTCCAACCTCAAGTTCATTTGCCAAAATATTTGCCAAAGTCGTTTTCCCAAGTCCGGGAGGTCCATGAAACAAAGCATGATCAAGTGCCTCACCACGTTGGTTAGCAGCGGCAACAAAGACTTTTAAATTTTCCAAAACTTGATCTTGTCCGGCAAAATCGTCAAATGACAGCGGACGCAATCTTTTTTCAAGATCTAATTCTTCTGAGTTATATCCTTTTGTTGTAGGATCTAGATTTTCATTCATCCTGCAAAGATATAGAAACTAATTAGTTTGTAAAACAGTAAGCCTAAGGTTTAAATTTCTGTCAAACAAAAAAGGCTGTCATTTCTGACAGCCTTTGATATATTTTAGTGGTGTAAAACTTCTTCACCTTCTTTCATTGGTACATTTTGAGGAACAAAATCTACATCATGATTTGGGTTACTGTAGTCATACGGCCAACGGTATACGTGAGGAATTTCTCCCGGCCAGTTTCCGTGGATATGTTCAACTGGAGTAGTCCACTCTAAAGTTGTAGATTTCCATGGATTTTGAACAGCTTTTTTACCGTAGAAAATACTGCTAAAGAAATTGTATAAGAATACTAACTGGAATGCACCTCCTACAAGAGCAAATGTTGTAATTAAGACATTCACATTTTGTAAATCATCAAATAATGGGAAGTTAGTATTTGTATAGTAACGTCTTGGTAAACCAGCTAATCCGATAAAGTGCATTGGGAAGAAAACTCCATAAGCACAAACTGCTGTAATCCAGAAGTGAATATAACCTAAGTTTTTGTTTAACATTCTTCCGTACATTTTAGGGAACCAGTGGTAAATACCAGCAAACATTCCATAAAGTGCAGAGATACCCATTACTAAGTGAAAGTGAGCAATTACGAAGTAAGTATCGTGAACGTTAATATCTAAAGTACTATCTCCTAAAATGATTCCTGTTAAACCTCCAGTGATGAAAGTAGAAACCATTCCAATAGAGAATAACATTGCAGGATTAAATTGTAAGTTACCTTTCCATAAAGTTGTAATCCAGTTGAATGCTTTTACAGCAGATGGAATTGCAATCAATAAAGTTGTGAAAGTAAATACAGATCCTAAGAAAGGATTCATACCAGAAATAAACATGTGGTGACCCCATACAATAGTTGATAAGAATGCAATTGCAAGAACTGACATAATCATCGCTCTGTATCCGAAGATTGGTTTACGAGAGTTCGTAGCCATAATTTCAGAAACAAGTCCCATAGCTGGTAAGATTACAATGTAAACCTCAGGGTGACCTAAGAACCAGAATAAGTGCTCAAACAATACTGGAGAACCTCCTTGGTAGTGTAAAACCTCTCCAGCAATGTAGATATCTGATAAGAAGAATGAAGTACCAAAACTTCTGTCAAAAATCAATAATAAAGCTGCAGATAATAATACTGGGAATGAAATAACACCAATAATAGCTGTTACAAAAAATGTCCAGATTGTAAGAGGAAGTCTAGTCATAGACATTCCTTTTGTTCTTAAGTTAATAACAGTTACAATGTAGTTTAATGATCCCATTAAAGAAGATGCAATAAATATAGCCATTGAAACTAACCATAAAGTCATACCTGTTCCAGAACCTGGAATTGCTTGCGGTAATGCACTCAATGGAGGATAAATTGTCCAACCTGCAGAAGCTGGTCCAGCTTCAACAAATAAAGAACTTAACATTACTACAGCAGATAAGAAAAACAACCAGTATGAAATCATGTTCATAAACCCAGAAGCCATATCTCGCGCTCCAATTTGAAGTGGAATAAGTAAGTTACTAAAAGTTCCACTTAAACCTGCCGTCAGTACAAAGAATACCATGATGGTACCATGAATTGTAACTAAAGCAAGATAAATATCATTAGCCATTACACCATCAGGTGCAAATTTATCTCCTAATAAAACATTGAATATTTTAAAAGACTCTTCTGGCCACGCTAATTGCATTCTGAAAAGCAAGGACATTGCAATCCCAATTACTCCCATAACAATACCCGTAATTAAGTATTGTTTAGCAATCATTTTGTGATCAATACTAAAAATATATTTAGTAATGAACGTGTCTTTATGATGATGTTCGTGCTCGTGATCGTGTCCGTGATCGTGACCGTGCGCTTCTGCTGACATATATGTGTACTTTAAATTTTCTTAATAATATTATTTCATCGCAACTTTAGCTACAGCTGCTTTAACAGTATCAACTACCGCTTTTACGGTATCTTTTACTTTTGCAGTAGTATCTGTAGTTGGAGCAGCTCCTTCAGCTGGTTTTTCAGCAGCTTTTGCTGCTTTAATATCTTGAGCTAAAGTAGTTTTTTCACTTAACCATTTTTTATAATCTTCAGGAGTATCAACCACAACTTTCATTTGCATGTTATAGTGTGAAGCTCCACAGATTTTATTACATAATAATAAATAGTCAAATGTATAAGGATCTAAAGCTGTACCGCCTTTTGCAACTAACTCAGCACTTTTTTCAGCTCTAAGTTTATTAATATTCGCAACTTTCTCAACCATAAATGGAAGCTCTCTGTATTCAGCAGTAGTATAAGTTGGAACGAAAGCAAATTCTGTAACCATTCCAGGAACACAGTTCATCTGCGCTCTAAAGTGAGGCATATAAGCTGAGTGTAAAACGTCTTGAGAACGCATTTTGAAGTGTACTTTTTTACCTTTAGGGATATGTAGTTCTGAAACTACAATATCATCCTGAGAGTTAGGATCTGACATATCAACTCCTAATGTATTGATTCCTTCAATTAAACGTACGTTAGCTTTTCCTAAAACATTATCTTGTCCAGCATATCTAGCTGTCCATTTAAATTGCTGAGCGTATAATTCAATTTCAATTACATCTTCGTCTTTATCAACAAACATAATGTTATTCCAAGCATATAATCCGTAAAGAATTAAACAAGCTAAAACAACAGATGGAATGATACTCCAGATTGCTTCTAATTTGTTACTATCAGCAAAGAATAATGCTTTTTTATCTTTATTTCCTTTGTATTTAAAAGAAAACCAGTATAATAAACCTTGAGTAATAACTTGAACTGTAAAGATCAAAACCCAAGTAATATTCATTAAACTATCTACTAAACCACCATGCTCTGAAGCAGGAGTATGAAGCGCCAAATTACCCCATTTTAGTAAACCATAAATAGTAAATATATAAATGAATGCTAAAAAGCCAAACAAAATATATCCCTGAATGTTATTGTCATTATCTGATGCAACTTGAGAATCGTCCGAAGAAGATCCTACTTGAGTAAGATCAAATATCTTGGTCAATTGCCATAGTGCAACTGCTAATAAAACTAAAACTATAATTACCAACAAACTTGTCATCTGTTTACTTCTTTAAATATTAATAATGAAAATGTTTACTTTCTTCGATGAAAGGATTTCTTTTTGCAAGCAAAGGAGATTTAGTTAATGCAGTAAATACAACAAATATAAATAACCCTAAGAAGAAAAGAATAGATGCAATTTCAGGAACTCCAATAAACCATTTGTCTCCAACTGTACCAGGCATAATCATATTAAAGAAATCAACATAGTGACCTAATAAGATTACAATACCTGCCATAACTACAACCCAGTTAAGACGTTTGAAGTCTGTATTAATTAATATCAATAATGGGAAAACAAAGTTCATAACAACCGCACCAAAGAAAGGAAGGTTATATAATTGAATTCTTGTTACGAAATAAGTTACCTCTTCTGGAATATTAGCATACCAGATCAACATGAACTGAGAGAACCATAAATAAGTCCAGAAAACACTAATACCAAACATGAATTTAGCTAAATCGTGAATATGACTAGTATTTACATATTCTAAATATCCTTTAGATTTTAAGTAAATTGTAATTAAAGCAATAGAAGTAATACCACTTACAAAGAAAGAAGCAAATACATACCATGCAAACAAAGTACTGAACCAGTGTGGATCAAATGACATAATCCAATCCCAAGCCATAATAGACTCAGATACGATAAAGAAAACTAAGAATCCCGCAGAAATTTTGAAATTCTTTTTGTAGTAAAGATCATCATTTGCCTCATCTTGAGCTAAACAGTTTTTTCTAGAAAAATGACGGTAGATATTCCATCCTAACAAAAAGATAAAAGCTCTTACAATCCAGAAAGGGAAATTTAAATATCCTGATTTACCAGCAATGATAGCATCATAATTTGGGCTTTTAGGATCAGTTACTCCTTCACCTAACCAAACAAATATATGATTAAAATGTAATCCGCATAAAACTAAAATTATGAAGAAAATGATAGAACCAGCTGGTAAGTAAGCTGTTATACCCTGCATAACTCTAAATAAAACTGGAGACCAACCTGCCTGAGCAACTTGTTGAATAGCATAAAATGCTAAAACCCCCATAGAAAGCAGTAAAAAGAAAATACAAGCTACATATAATGCAGACCAAGGTTTGTTTTGCAATTGGTGCAATACATGGTTTAAGTGTTCAGTGTGCTCATCAGCCGCACCAACTTTTGCATGTTCTCCTCCTTTATGTTCTTCGTGTGAAGCTTCAGCAGCCTCATGATGTCCTGCCTCTTTATGTGAAGCCTCTGCAGACTCTCCATGTGCAGAACCGTGAGCTCCGTGAGCATCTGCTGCTAGTATTTTTTCAACTTCTTGAATATCTTTAGGTGCACTTAAAAAACCATACCCAATTCCTAATAGTCCAAGAACCATTAAGATGATAGAAAAAGTTTTTAATTTACTTGAAAATGTATACATATCTATTACGATCAGTTTGTTCAACAATTATAATTGGCTTTTTAGTTTCAGAACATAGTCAGCAACTAACCAACGTTCGTGAGCACTTAATTGATTTGCATGTGAACCCATTGCATTTAAACCATAAGTCTCAACATGAAAGATACTACCTTCAGTGATTTCTCTGTCTTTATAGCTAGGTACTCCAAGAAATTTTTCTCTTTCAACCAATTTACCTTTACCGTTACCAGCAGCTCCATGGCAGCTAATACAGTAAATTTCGAAAAGTTCTTTCCCTTTTCCAGAGTTTTTCTCTTCTTCTGTTAAAGGTGATTTTAAATTAGCTTTTGCTAATTCATAACCAGCTGTAGAATTTTCATATTCATAAGGTTCAAAACCTCTATTGATAGTTCCTTCAACAGGAAGCTGTCCTTCTTTTCCTCCTTTAAATATTTTTGCTTCTGTATATGGCTCGTAAGCAACAGACTCATACATATTTGGGAAATACTGATAGTTTGGCGCCGAATTATTGTGGCAAGATGAAACTAAAATAGTTATACCAACTAAAAGTGTTATTTTATATATCCTTTTCATAGCTACAATTAATTCTTTTCAATTACTTTAACTTCAACAGCTCCAGTGCCTTCGAAAAAAGAAACAAGTTCTGCTTCGTTATCGTTTACAGCAACTTCCATTAAGAAGTGGTCATCTGTTGTTCTTACATCAGGATTCTCAGCTTGTTTAAATGGCCATAATCTACTTCTCATGTAAAAAGTGATTACCATTAAGTGAGCTGCAAAGAACACTGTCATTTCAAACATAATTGGCACAAAAGAAGGCATATTTTGGATGAAACTAAAACTTGGTTTACCTCCAATATCCTGCGGCCAATCGTGAATCATGATATAACTCATCATTGTTGTTGCAACAGAAATACCAACACATCCGTATAAAAAAGCGCATATTGCTAATCTTGTTGGTGCTAGTCCCATAGCTTTATCCAATCCGTGAACTGGGAATGGAGTAAAAACCTCTTCAATATGATGATGAGCAGCTCTAGTTTTCTTTACTGCATCCATCAAAACGTCATCGTCATTATAAATGGCGTATATAACTTTATTACTCATGATGTGAATCTTTATTTGCTCTTTCTCTAATGTAATTATCTCCTGTTCCTTTCAAAATTGTTTTTACCTCTGCCTGAGCGATTACAGGGAATGTTCTAGAGTATAATAAAAACAACACAAAGAAGAAACCAATTGTTCCAATGAAAATTCCAATATCAACAAATGTTGGTGAGAACATTGTCCAAGAAGATGGAAGGTAATCTCTATGTAAAGAAGTAACAATAATTACGAATCTTTCAAACCACATACCGATGTTTACTACAATCGAGATGATGAATGAGAACATGATACTTGTTCTTAATTTTTTGAACCACATGAACTGAGGAGAAAACACGTTACATGTCATCATTGACCAATATGCCCACCAGTAAGGTCCAGTAGCTCTGTTTAAGAATGCATATTGTTCATATTCTACCCCTGAGTACCAAGCTACGAATAACTCTGTGATATAAGCAACACCAACGATAGAACCAGTAATCATGATAATGATGTTCATTAACTCGATATGCTGTAATGTAATGTATGCTTCAAGGTTAGAAACTTTTCTCATAACAATCAACAATGTATTTACCATCGCAAATCCTGAGAAAACCGCTCCAGCAACGAAGTATGGAGGGAAAATTGTTGTATGCCATCCAGGAATTACAGAAGTAGCAAAGTCCATAGATACAATTGTGTGTACAGAAAGTACAAGAGGTGTAGCTAAACCAGCTAATACTAAAGATACTTCTTCGAAACGCTGCCAATCTTTAGCTCTACCGCTCCATCCAAAACTTAGGATAGAATAAACTCTTTTGTTAAATGGAGTAATAGCTCTATCACGAAGCATAGCGAAATCAGGCAATAAACCAGTCCACCAGAATACTAATGATACTGAAAGATAAGTTGAAATCGCGAATACGTCCCAAAGCAATGGTGAGTTAAAGTTTACCCATAAAGATCCAAATTGGTTTGGAATAGGTAAAACCCAGTATGCTAACCATGGACGACCCATGTGAATGATTGGAAATAAACCTGCCTGAACTACGGAGAAAATGGTCATAGCTTCCGCAGAACGGTTAATAGCCATTCTCCAACGCTGACGGAAAAGTAAAAGTACTGCAGAAATCAAAGTTCCAGCGTGACCAATACCAACCCACCAAACGAAGTTAGTAATATCCCAAGCCCAACCAACTGTTTTGTTTAATCCCCATGTTCCGATACCGGTAGATACGGTGTAAATTATACAACCTAACCCCCAAAGGAAGGCTACTAATGCGATTGTAAATACAATCCACCATTGTTTATTTGCAGGTCCTTCAACAGGCGCTGCCACATCTACAGTTACATCGTGATATGATTTATCACCTATAACTAAAGGTTTTCTAATGGGTGCTTCGTAATGAGACGACATAATCCTTTATATTGTTTCTTAATTAATAATTTTACTAAGTGTTTCTAACTTTTACGTGATAGAAAACATTTGGCTTTGTACCAACATGCTCTAATAAATGATACATTCTTTCGCTTTCTGCTAATTTAGCAACTTCGCTTTCTTTATCATTTACATCTCCGAATACCATTGCACCAGAAGAACAAGCTGCAGAACAAGCACAAGCATTATTGAACTCATCTTTACCTACAACTCTTCCTTGACGTTTAGCTTCAAGGATAACTGCTTGAGTACTTTGGATACAGAAAGAACATTTTTCCATAACTCCACGAGAACGAACGTTTACGTCTGGGTTTAACACCATACGACCTAAATCGTCATTCATATGATAATCGAATTCACTGTTTTTGTTGTACAAGAACCAGTTGAAACGACGAACTTTATAAGGACAGTTGTTCGCACAGTAACGAGTACCAACACATCTGTTATATGCCATGTGATTCTGACCTTGACGACCGTGAGAAGTTGCCGCAACTGGACAAACAGTTTCACAAGGTGCGTGGTTACAGTGTTGACACATTACCGGCTGGAATGCTACTTGTGGATTATCTCCAGGTTTTTCCATTTCATTAAATGTAGACAATGAACTAGATAAACCAGCAATTCCTTCTTTTCTTTCGTTATCACCTTCAAAAGTACTTTCAGAAGAATAGTATCTGTCGATACGTAACCAGTGCATATCACGGCTTCTTCTAACTTCTGCTTTACCTACAACAGGAACGTTGTTTTCAGCGTGACAAGCGATAACGCAGGCTCCACATCCAGTACAAGCATTTAAGTCAATTGATAAGTTAAAGTGATGTCCAGTAGTACGATCAAATGATTCCCATAAATCAACAGTAGTAGCTTCTACTTCCTGATGATCTAAAGATACCATTGGCTGTTCGTTCCAATGTTTTGCATCTTGAGTATTGAAGATCTCTAAAGTAGTTTCTTTAATAATATCTCCTCTACCCATTAAAGTTTTCTGTCCTTGAACACAAGCAAACTCATGCTCTCCATTTGCCTTAGCAAGTGTAATAGACTGAACACTATTGAAATTTTTATATAAAGCGTAAGCATTAATACCTACTTGCATTTCTTCTTTTAAAGCCGCTTTACGACCGTATCCAACAGCTAAACCAACTGTACCAACAGCTTGTCCTGGCTGAACAATAACTGGTACATTTTCTATTTTGTTACCATCAGCAGTTGTAATAGTAGCATAACTACCATTTAAACCTCCGTTAGCAACAATTTCATTTGATAAATTGAATTTCTTCGCATCAGCATTTGAAACTGTAACATAGTTATCCCAAGAAACTCTTGTAATTGGATCTGGGAACTCTTGTAACCAAGGGTTGTTTGCATGCTGACCATCTCCCATACCAGTTTTAGTATATAATACTAATTCAAGTTCCCCAGAAGATTTTGCTTTAGAAAGTAAACTTGCAGCTCCGGCGAAATCATAAGAACCACCAGCTAAAGCAGCAGAACCAACTACAAAAACTCCATCATGTAAAACTTTATTCCAAGAAGAACCAGCAATGATTGCTCCAGAATTAGCTTTCAAATAATCATAGAAGTTTCCAGGTGTACCGTTTACTGATAATAAAACATCTTGAAATTGTTTTGTATCAAAGATCGGACGAATAGTAGGCTGAGTTAAGCTGTAAGTTCCTTTTGTAATCTCTACATCTCCCCAAGACTCTAAATAATGAGGCGCTGCAGCAGCGATTGTAGATATAGCAGCTGTTTCATCTTCTTTTAAAGAGAATGCAACAGATGTTTTAACTTTTTTCAATCCAGATACAAATGAAGCAGAATCTGCTAAAGTATAAACAGGATTAACTCCACTCATAATTAAAGTGTGAACACTTCCAGCATTCATATCTTTTATTAATTGAGCTATAACAGCATTAGAACCTTTTCTAATTTGTCTTGTACCAGCAGTACTAAAAGCCTCACTAGCTAATGCCTGGTTAATAGCTAAAACTAATAACTGAGCATTTTTATCTTCGATTCCAGATACTAAAATTCCTTTTGTACCTGCTGCTTTTAATTGTTGAGCTGCTTTTACAACTTCTGCTTTAAATTTCGCATCTAAAGAAACAGGAACTGAAGCACCAACAACAATATTATATATTTGAACTAAAGCTTGTTTTTGATCAGCTGTAGTCATTGGAACACGCTTATCAGCAGCCGCTCCAGATAATGTCATATTTGATTCAAACTGAAAATGACGAGACATTTTTCCGTTTTGAGGAATACGTCCTTTTGCATATCCAGCATCGTATCCACCACCTTGCCAGTCTCCTAAGAAATCAGCACCAACAGATACAATTAATGAAGCTTTTGAAAAATCGTAATCAACTAAAGCTCTTTCTCCGTATACAGTTTCAAATGCATCTAAAGCATCAGAAGAAGAAACCGCATCATAAACAACATGCTTAGAGTTTGGATTTTTAGCGATAAATTCACCAATTAATTTTTCAGTAGTCGGGCTCGCTAATGTGTTAGTCAATAATACTACTTGACCTCCTTTAGCTTTTGCATCAGCTAAACTTGATTTAATTTTTAAATCAACTGCTGACCAACTGCTGTTTTTCCCATCCAATTTAGGTTCTTTCAAACGCATACTATCATATAAACCTAAGATAGAAGCATGAATTCTTGCATTGGCAGAAAACTTAGCACCAGCAATGGTGTTGTTTTCAATTTTAATTGGACGACCCTCACGAGTTTTTACCAAAAGATTTGCAAAATCAAAACCGTCAAAAACAGTAGTTGCATAATAATCTGCAACACCAGGAATGATTTGCTCTGGTTGTAATACATAAGGGATAGACTTGTGCACAGGACCTTCACAAGCAGCAAGTGTAACTGCCGCAGTACTAAATCCTACGTACTTTAAAAAGTCACGACGTGAAGTTCCAGATGAAGCTAAAGCATCTGCATTCCCTAAAAATTCTTCTGTAGGAATCTCTTCAACAAATTCGTTATTTCTAAGCGCCTCAACAATAGAGCTATTTTCTAGCTCTTCAACACTTTTCCAGTATTTTTTGTTTGATGACATTGTATATATATATTAAAATCTTAATAATTCGATTAATAGTGGCATTTACCGCATTCTAAACCTCCCATTTGCGCTGCAGTTAATTTCTCTACACCGTATTTTTTAGAAAGTTCAGCATGAATTTTTTCATAGTATGCGTTTCCTTCCATCTTAACATCAGTTTTTCTATGGCAATCAACACACCATCCCATTGTTAATTTAGAATATTGCTTCATGATTTCAAATTCTTGTACTGGACCGTGACAAGTTTGACATTCAACTCCTGCAACAGAAACGTGTTGTGAGTGGTTGAAATAAACGAAATCAGGAAGATTATGAATACGAACCCATTTAACTGGCTGTGTTTTTCCAGTATAAGCTTGTTTAGTCTTATCCCATCCAACAGCATCGTATAATTTTTGAATTTGAGCATCGTAAAACGCTTTGCTGTATTCAGCAGTAGCAGTAGTTTCAGCAACCTCAGAAATATTTTTATGACAGTTCATACAAACATTTAGAGAAGGAATACCAGCAGTTTTACTTACACGTGCAGCAGAGTGGCAATATTTACAATTGATCTCATTGTCTCCAGCGTGAATTTTGTGAGAATAGTGAATTGGCTGAATTGGCTCATAATTTTGATCAACACCAACCTGCATCAAATATCCATACACAAAGTAACCACTAGCTAAAAGCAGGAATATAGAAGTAACTAATACCAAAAATTGATTTTTAGCAAAAGCTTTCCAAATTGGAGTTCTACCCTCTTTTGGAGCAACTTCAATTCCGTTATTGCTGGCAACTTTAGTCAATACTTTGTTCACCATGAACAACATAACAACTAAAATAGCCATTACAAGAGCAAGAGCTCCTAAAATAATGTTGTTAGAAATCCCTCCGCCTTCAACGTTAGTTCCAGGAGGAGTAGCAGCACCGCCTGCAGCTGCAGCCGGCTCAGCTTTTACTTCAGAAGTATAAGCGATAATATTATCAATATCACCTGTAGATAATTGAGGAAAAGAAGTCATTACTGCCTTGTTGTTTTCCTCGAAAAGTTTAACAGCAACAGGATCTCCTGATTTAATCATATCAGAACTGTTGTGTACCCATTTGTAAATCCAAGCCATATCGTGCTTAGAAGCAACGCCTCTTAAAGCGGGACCTGTTGATTTAGCATCTAATTTGTGACATGCAGCACAATTTGCATTAAAAAGTTCTTTCCCTTTTACCGGATCACCACCAGATGCAGCAGCCGGAGCAGCAGCTTCAGTCGCCGCAGGAGCTGCAGCAGGATCTTGAGCAAATGAAGTTAGGGAGAAAATCAACGTTAGCGATAAACTAAGTAATAATTTTCTTGAGATCGAATTATGGTTACCCACCTTTTTCATATAGTATAATAATTATCTACTAATTTTTGGTATGATTTTTTCTGTAATAAATCAGACTAAAATTAATACCTTCTTTTAAAACTTGCACAAAAATACGACTTATGAACTATTCTCAAAACCTTAAAATAGTCTTAAATATCAATTTATATCAATTCTAAATAATATTAAAATTTTACATACAAACTTTAAATAGTATTTTTGCATAAAAACCATCACATTATGAGAATTTTAAGCTCTTCAAAAAACGTTTTCTTAACATTAACAATGTTGACATTAGGATATAATATTCATGCTCAAAGCCAAAATTTAACACTAAATCAAGACCCTAAATTTGAACAGTTAATGAACGACAAACGTAAATTTAACACATCAATAAGTACAAACGATTCTTATAGAATTCAAATTTTCAGCGGTAAAAGCGAAGACGCTAAAAAGACATTATCTGACTTTAAAAGAGAATATTCGAACATAGACGGAACTATAATTTTTAATACTCCTAACTACAAGGTTATTGTTGGAAATTTCAAATCCAGAATAGAAGCCGAAAGAAATCTGGTTGACATTCGAAAAAAATACAAAAGTGTCTTTTTATTAAAGCCAGGCAAATAATTAAAGACATATAGAATAATAAAAAAAGCGAGATAATTATCTCGCTTTTTTTATTATTCATAGATTTCAAAGTAAAAACTTTTAAATCAATTTACCACTTTAATTCCATTTGCTAAAAATCGAATCTCTTCTTTTGGTGTATTAATTGCATCTATTTCCGCTTTTGATTTTTTAGCATCTTTAGCATAATGCTTTAACTCATCAACTGAAGTTACTTTTTTCTCAGCGCTACCTTCTAAAACCACATTTTTACCTTTTAAGGTGGTTGGAACAAAAAATGCATAATCTTTCATTTTCACAAAGAAAGACACCCCATCTTCTGCTTTAAGAGTTATCCAGCACCCTCTTTTCTCACAAACATTTGTTACCTCTCCTTTTACAGCAACTCCTTCTGTCCTTTTCGTGTTTTTTAATTCACTTTCTAACTTCTTAACAGAAATTGCTTTGTTTACAACATCACTAGAAACATCTGTTCCATAATAATCCCCAACTAAAGCATTACCAGCTGGCGGTGAAGGCTTCTCAACACTTTCCTGCGAAAATGACAATGTAGAAAAACTTATAAAAAGCGTAAAAGCATATATTGACAATCGTTTCATAATTTATATAATTTTATCAAAAATAATATTAAAATCTGAAATATAAATACCCTTTTCTAAGCTCGTGACATTTCTTTTTTCACCTCTTCAAAATCAGACAAAAAAGCCGAATTAACACACAAACACTCAACAACTGCCTGCCCCATAACTCTTCCCATTTCAACATCGCTATACCAGTGCGCATTACAAATAACACGGCTTTCGCCAAAGTCATGTCCGCGTTTTAAAATCTCTTTTTGCTTATACGGAAAAAGCTTAATCAAAACCAAAGACCATGCCCAGCCTACAGCCGCATGACCCGAAGGAAAAGAACCAACTTTATATAATATATTTTCCTGGTCAGGAGTGCAGGTTTTTTGATTATTAACCATAAACGGCCGTTCTCGTTTATAATAATTTTTAGCAGCATAAGTAATCCTGCATCAGTCATTACCCTTCGCATAAGAACATAGAGTTTAGGAGTTTTTGTTTCACTAATTTCTATACCTAAAATTGGCTCAAATGATCTAACAGCAAAAGGAAAGGACAGATCTGCATCTCTTGCAGCCAGTAAAAAACGCTCCTTATCCTTAGACTCAACAGCCTTTTTTGCATGTTCCAAATCAAGATCAAAAAGACTGGAGTTATGCTCTGGAGGCGGCGACAATAAAAGAAGACTATTAGGCATTTCTGCTTCAGACAAATATCCATCCAGCAATGCAGGCATTATCTGCCTTAACTGCTGAACGTTTGTAAAATTACTAACAGCATTATCTGACTTAAAGCGTTTCCTAAAAACTGCATTAATAATACGAATTACCATTATCTTCATATCCACCACAAATAATTTCCATTCAAATTATCTATTCTATTTAAAGACAAAGAAACAAACAATCCTAAAATCACACCTAATTCAAATCACTCATTTACGTTTCATATTATAAAATGAAACACATTTTTATAAAAAAGTTTTTTCAATACCACACTTACACACAAAATCTTTTTAAACAAAAAAGTCCCAATTTTCATTGGGACTTTTTAATATTAATATTGAATATTATTTCAATTTCTTCTTGATAGCTACTTCATGGTAAGCTTCAATCACATCGCTAATTTCAATGTCATTAAATCCTTTAATTTGAATACCACAGTCATAACCTTTTGTTACTTCTTTAACATCATCTTTGAATCGTTTTAAAGCAACCAATTCACCTGTATGAACTACAACTCCATCTCTAATAACTCTAATTTTAGAAGTTCTTAAGATTTTACCATCTGTTACCATACAACCTGCAATTGAACCTACTTTAGAGATTTTGAAAATCTCACGGATTTCAGCAGTTCCTAAAACTTCTTCTTTCATTTCAGGAGCTAACATTCCTTCCATCGCATCTTTCAAGTCGTCAATAGCTGCATAAATAATAGAGTAGTAACGGATATCGATTTCTTCCTTATCAGCAAGTTGTCTTGCATTTCCAGCCGGACGAACGTTAAATCCGATAATAATCGCATCAGATGCAGAAGCCAGGTTAACGTCAGTTTCTGTAATTGCACCAACTCCTTTGTGGATAATATTAATTTGAACTTCTTCTGTAGAAAGTTTAGAGAACGAGTCTGATAACGCTTCAACAGATCCATCCACGTCTCCTTTAAGGATTACGTTTAATTCTTTAAACTGACCAAGAGCAATACGACGTCCAATTTCATCAAGGGTGATATGACGTTGTGTACGTACAGATTGTTCACGCATTAATTGAGAACGTTTAGATGCAATTTGTTTTGCTTCTTTTTCATCTTCAAATACATTGAACTTATCACCTGCAGTTGCAGCACCGTCAAGACCTAAAACAGATACCGGAGTTGAAGGACCAGCAGTTAAAACTGTATGCCCTCTTTCATCATGCATAGCTTTCACTTTTCCATGATGTTTTCCTGCCAGCATATAATCTCCAATTTTTAAAGTTCCATGCTGAACTAAAATCGTAGACACATATCCTTTACCTTTATCTAAGTAAGCCTCAACAACAGTTCCCTGTGCTGCCTTATTTGGATTAGATTTTAAATCTAAAATCTCTGCTTCTAATAATACTTTTTCAAGTAATTCTTTCACACCCAATCCTGTTTTTGCAGAAATATCATGTGATTGAATTTTACCACCCCAATCTTCAACAAGCAAATTCATACCTGCTAATCTTTCTTTAATTTTATCAGGGTTAGCATTTGGCTTATCAACTTTGTTGATAGCGAATATAATTGGAACTCCAGCTGCCTGAGCATGACTGATTGCCTCTTTAGTTTGCGGCATGATATCATCATCCGCAGCGATTACGATAATAGCTATATCTGTAACCTGAGCTCCACGCGCACGCATCGCGGTAAACGCCTCGTGACCCGGAGTATCTAAAAATGCGATTTTTTGTCCATTATCAAGAGTAACTCCATATGCTCCAATGTGCTGTGTAATACCTCCAGACTCACCAGCGATAACATTTTCTTTACGAATATAATCCAGTAAAGATGTTTTACCGTGGTCAACGTGACCCATTACTGTAACAATTGGCGCTCTTGTTACTAAATCTTCTTCTCTATCTTCAACAACTTCAATTGCTTCTTCGATATCAACAGTTATAAATTCAACATCATAACCAAATTCATCAGCAACAATTGTTAATGTTTCAGCATCCAGACGCTGGTTCATGGTTACCATGATACCAAGAGACATACAAGTTCCAATTACTTTAGTAATCGGCACATCCATCATGATTGCAATCTCACCAACTGTAACGAATTCTGTAACCTTAATTGTTTTACTTCCTTCGTCAAGAGCCCTTTGTTCATCATCAGATTTCTGACGGTGTGTTTCTCTTTTATCTCTTCTATATTTAGCCGCTTTAGATTTACCTCCCTTCCCTTGAAGTTTTTCAAGAGTTTCTCTAATTTGGTTTTTTACTTCTTCTTCTGTAGGCTCTACTTTTGCAACAATTGCAGGGCGGTTTCCTTTTACAAAACCAGGTCTTGCGTTTCTGTTAGCATTAAAGCCTCCACCAGAATTTGGTGTAATTTTATTCGGATTTGGTGTTCCCGGCGCATTACCCGTTGCAGGTTTTGGCGCACCCGGCGTACCAGGTTTAGGAGCAATTCTTTTACGCTTATTTTTATTAGCGTTATTATTATTCCCAACTCCAGGAGTTCCTGGTTTATTTGGAGTAATTTTTGGATCTTCTTTCTTTTTCTTAGGCTTATTAAATTGAGATAAATCAATAGTCTGCCCAGTAAGAGTCGTTCCAGATAATTTTTGATATTGAGTAGTGATTGTTTCCTCTGCAGTTGTTGGATCCGTTGAAATAATTGGCTCCTGAGCTGTTTTAGAACTTTCAGCTTTTACTTCTTTTTTCTCAGTAATAATAGGCTTTTCTACCTTTTTCTCTTCAGAAACAACAGGAGCTACAGGCTCAGACTGTACAGTTTCTTTTTGAACAGGTTTTTCTGTTTGAGTTGGAGTAACAGTTTTAGGTTCCTCAGCTTTTACTGGCTCTTCTGGAGAAACAGCTGCAGGTTTCTTTGGATTTAAATCAATTTTACCTACCTGTACAGGTCCTGAAACAACAGCTCTGGCTTTGATTATTTCCTGCTGTTTTTGACGCTCCTCTTCTTGTCTGCGTTTGTCTTCAATTTCTTTCTCACGCTCTACACGTAATGCTTCTTTTTCTTTTCTTTTTTCTTCTCCAACCTCTTTAGAAGCTTCCTTATTCCCCTTATCGCCCGCAAATTGACTTTGAAGGATATTAAATTCACTGTCAGAAATTTTTGCATTTGGATTTGCATCAATAGCAATTCCTTTATCTTTTAGATAATCTACAGCTCTTTCTAACGAGATATTTAATTCCCTTAAAACCTTATTTATTCTTATTACTCTCTCTTCAGACATATAACCTTTTTATTATTACCTTTTTTAGTTGTGTTGTTAGAGCAGATAAAGCTATTGCTTAACTATCAAACTCTTCTTTTAGTATTTTCATAACATCTAGAATTGTTTCCTCTTCTAAGTCTGTTCTTCTTACTAAATCTTCTACGTCGTGTTTCAAGATACTTTTTGCAGTATCTAAACCTATTTTAGCAAACTCTTCAATTACCCATTCTTCGATTTCATCTGAAAACTCTGTTAATTCAACATCGTCTTCATCTGCAACTGTACCAGCAACATCTCCTTCACGAATAACATCCAGCTCATACCCTGTTAATTGACCCGCTAATTTAATATTATGTCCGCCTCTACCAATTGCTTTAGAAACTTCTTCTAATTTCAAGAAAACTTCAGCTCTTTTACTTTCTTCATCTATTTTGATTGAAGAAACTTTTGCAGGGCTCAATGCTCTTGTAATGAACAATTGAATATTGTTTGTATAATTGATTACATCAATATTTTCATTTCCTAACTCACGTACAATTCCATGAATACGAGATCCCTTCATACCTACGCAGGCTCCAACAGGATCAATTCTGTCATCATACGAATCTACAGCAACTTTTGCTTTTTCTCCCGGAATACGAACTACATTTTTAACCGTAATTAAACCGTCGAATACTTCTGGAATTTCCTGCTCGAATAATTTTTCTAAAAACTTCTCAGAAGTTCTAGACATAATAATTTGAGGTTTGTTTCCTTTTAATTCAACGCTTTCAATAATTCCGCGTACATTATCTCCTTTACGGAAAAAGTCAGAAGGAATTTGTTTTTCTTTTGGAAGCACAATCTCATTCCCTTCATCGTCTACTAAGATAACAACTCTTGGGCGAACGTGGTGCACTTCGGCAGTATAAATATCACCAATAATATCTTTAAATTGTTTATAAAGATTTGTATTATCGTGTTCGTGAATTTTAGATATTAAGTTTTGACGCAAAGCCAAAATAGCTCTTCTTCCTAAGTCAATTAATTTAACCTCTTCAGAAACTTCCTCACCAATTTCAAAATCCGCCTCGATCATTCTTGCTTCAGTCAAAGTAATTTCTTCGTTCTCAAAGTCCAGATCTTCATCAGCAACGATAACTCTTCTTCTCCAAATCTCCATATCTCCTTTATCAGGATTTATAATGATATCGAAATTATCATCAGAACCGTATTTTTTCTTTAGTGCATTTCTAAACACGTCCTCCAAAATTGCCATAAGCGTTACACGATCAATAAGTTTATTATCTTTAAACTCTGAGAATGAATCGATTAATGCTAAATTTTCCATGCGAATTCTTTAATTAAAATGTTACTGTAACAACTGCCTCTTTTATCTCTGTATAAGGTATCTGTTGTTCTTTTTGAACTGTTTCTTTTCCTTTTCCTACTTTTTTTGGTTCTCTTGCCTTCCAAGACAAAATTATAAAAACATCGTTAGCTTCTATCAATTCTGCCTCGATTTTTTCATTATTTGTAGTAACAATCAACGTTCTACCAATATTTTTCTTGTATTGTCTTATCAATTTCAAAGGAGATCCCACTCCAACTGATGCTACTTCAAGCGAAAAATCCTGCTCTTCACGATCCAGATTGTTCTCAATTGCACGACTAATATCAATACAATCCTGAAGCGCAACTCCATTATCTCCGTCTAAACCAACACTAATTTTAAAAGAATCCGAAACAGCAAGATCAATCAAAAAGATCGATGGCTTTTCCAGAAGTGCTTCTGTAATTAATTCGTTTACCTTTTCCTTAAATGTCATAATTTTATAAAAAGAGGGGACACTTAGTCCCCTCATTATTTAGATTTTAATAAATAACGGTGCAAATATAGTGATTTTTTTATAAATCAAATAAATAGATTGCTGCAAAAATAATCGTTACCTTTATAATACCAAATATTAACAAGTTTTTTAAACCCCTTAATCCTAAAATCATGAAACGAATTTTAGTACCTACTGATTTTTCAGAACACGCAGAACATGCCTTAAAAGTCGCTGCTCAAATCGCTAAAAAAAACAATTCTGAAATTACAATTTTACACATGCTGGAATTACCACATCAAACTAACGATGCAATATTTGGAGGCGTCAGCATTCCCGAAACCATGCTTTTCATGCAAAAAGCAAACGAAACTTTAGATAAAGTTTCTAACAGCCCATTTCTTGAAGGAATCTCGATAACCGAAATGGTAAAAATGGACAAACCAATAAATGGAATAACACAAATAAGCAAAGAACAAGATATTGACCTTATCATCATGGGATCACACGGATCATCTGGAATGGAAGAACTTTTAATTGGATCAAACACTGAAAAAGTTGTTAGAAATTCTGAAGTTCCTGTTCTTGTAATCAAAAAAGACACTACAGATTTCAATGTATCTAATATTGTTTTTGCCTCTGACTTTACAGATGAAACCAAAAAACCTTTTCAAAAACTATTAGACTTCGCTAATTTTTTTGATGCAAAAATACACTTAGTTTCTATATGCACCCCTAACAGCTTTAAACCAACTCATGTAACCGAAAAAGCTCTTCAAAATTTTGTAAGCGAATTTAACCTTACTAACTACTCAACTCACATCTACAATGACACAAATATAGAGAAAGGAATTATTAACTTCTCAAACAGCATAAATGCAGATATTATTGGAATGTGTACACACGGAAGGACAGGTTTTGCTCATTTCTTTAACGGAAGTATCAGCGAAGGATTAGTAAACCACTCCATCAAACCTGTTTTAACAGTAAAAATATAAAAAGCTTTCAAAAAGAGCATTGCATAAAAAAAGCCTCTCATATCTGAGAGGCTTTTTATGTTGGTCTACTAGGACTCGAACCTAGAAAGACGGCACCAAAAACCGTAGTGTTACCATTACACCATAGACCAGCAGTGCGGTTAAGCGGGTGCAAAATTAAAACTTTATTTAATTTATGCAAATTTTTAAAGCAACTTTTTTAAAATAAAAAAAGCCTCTCAAAAATGAGAGGCTTTTCTGTTGGTCTACTAGGACTCGAACCTAGAAAGACGGCACCAAAAACCGTAGTGTTACCATTACACCATAGACCAGCAGTGCGGTTAAGCGAGTGCAAATTTAAAGTTTTATTTAGTTTGCACAAACTTTTTAACCAAAAAAAATCATTTTTTTAGTTTTTTTTCACTTTAAAACCACAAGTATTCTTAAAAACATCTCATATACAACACATTACTCTTTACAGATACTTTTATAGAATTTTTTGTTAATGCTCGTTTCTTTACATAAAAAAACATTTTCTTTGTAGGATTGAAAACATACAAAATTTTAATACCTAAATATGGCACAATTCAATTTCAATAAATGGAATACAATTATTGGTTGGTTTGCATTTGCAATCGCTTTAATTACTTACACACTAACTGTTGAACCTACGATGAGCTTTTGGGATTGTGGCGAATATATTGCTACAGCGGCTAAACTTGAAGTCGGCCACCCTCCGGGAGCACCTCTATTCCAAATGATGGGAGCCTTCTTTGCAATGTTTGCTATAGATGCGCAGCATGTAGCGGTAATGGTAAATATGATGTCTGTTTTTTCAAGTGCATTTACAATTTTATTTATGTTTTGGTCTTCGTCTATGATTTTAAAGAAAATTGTAGCACGTTTTGCCGAAATTGATCAAAACAATTCTATTGTTATTTTAGGAAGTTCTTTTGTTGGAGCTCTAGCCTATACTTTCTCTGACAGTTTTTGGTTCAATGCTGTCGAAGCCGAAGTGTATGCAATGGCATCACTATTAATTGCTTTGCTTTTTTGGCTTGGACTACGCTGGGAACAAGACATGGACAAACCAAAAGGAAACAAATGGCTATTAATTATTTCTTTAGTTGTAGGCCTTTCATTTGGGGTTCACTTTATGGCTTTATTGACAATTCCATCAATTGGATTCTTATATTATTTTAAACACTACGAAAAAGTAACCATAAAAAACTTTCTTATCGCCAATGTTGTTGTAATTGGAATTTTATTATTCATTTTTAAATTACTTCTTCCTTTAACTATGGCTTCTTTTGGTAAAACCGAAGTTTTCATGGTAAACAATCTTGGTCTTCCTTTTAACTCAGGAACTATTTTTGTGGTTTTAGTTTTAATTGCTTTCTTCTATTTTGGATTAAAATTCACAAAACAAAAAGGACTGATTTTTTATAACACAATCATTCTTTGCATCTTATTTATTTTAATTGGTTTTTCTACCTGGATGATGCTTCCGGTACGTGCTAATGCCAACCCGGTAATTAACGAAAATAAACCATCAGACGCTGCAGAGGTTCTGGCTTATTACAATCGTGAACAATATGGTGTAAACCCTTTATTTTACGGACCTCAATACACAGAAGTTTTTGCCGGACTTGATGCTAAAACTCCATATTTAGACAAAAAACCAAACTACGAAAGAGATTATAAAACAGGTAAATATATCATTACCAACAATTATAAAAATGCAGAACAAAATTCTGATGACAATCAAAAAACTATTCTGCCAAGAATGTGGAGTACAGAAACGGGTCACATTCAAAATTACATCAGTTTTACAAATCCTCCTAAGTTCAGAATCAATCCAAATTATGATTATGAAGAGGATTTAGCAAAATACGGCATAGACGCAAGCCAATTAACTGAAGAAGAATACAATAAGGCTACAGCACAGCTTCGCAATGAAGTTGAAAAAACAATTTCTGAATTCAGACATGCTTATGCTCAAAAACAAATTGACAACGAAGGATATGTAAAATTCCTAAAGAGTTATGGAGATTATTTAATAATCGAGAAACCAACTGCTGTTGACAATTTCAGTTTTATGTTCGAATACCAATTTGGATACATGTACTGGAGATATCTAATGTGGAACTTTGTTGGACGCCAAAGCGATGTTCAGGGAAAATATGACAACTTAGACGGAAACTGGATCAGCGGTATCAAAGCTCTTGATTCTCTTCATTTAGGTTCTCAGGACAATTTACCTTCTGATGTTTTAAACAATAAAGGAAGAAACGTTTACTATTTCCTTCCTTTTATTTTAGGCTTAATTGGATTAATGTATCATGCTAATAAAGACCTTAAAAGTTTTTATGTTCTTTTAGCATTATTTTTATTTACCGGAATTGCTTTAAAAATATATTTAAATGAAAGACCTTTTGAGCCTCGTGAAAGAGATTATGCTCTTGTTGGATCTTTCTATGTATTTGCAATCTGGATTGGTTTTGGAGTTTATTCTTTATATGAAAGCTTCAAGAAATATGTTGCTCCAAAAATTGCCGGACCAGTAATTATTGCCGGAAGTTTATTAGCAGCGCCTATTTTAATGGCTTCTCAAAACTGGGACGATCACGACAGATCAAACAGATATACTGCTGTTGCAATGGCAAAAGCATACTTGAGTTCTTGCGATAAAGACGCTATTCTTTATACTATTGGAGACAATGACACCTTCCCGCTCTGGTATGCTCAGGAAATTGAACATTATAGAACTGACGTGAAAATTGTTAACACAAGCCTCTTCATGACAGACTGGTATATCGATCAAATGAAAGCAAAATCATACGAATCAGACCCTCTGCCAATATCATTTACACATAGTCAATATGTGGGTGATAACCTGGATTATGTAGCTTATATTCAAAAAATTGATACGCGCTGGAATATAAAAGACTTTCTTGATTTTATTAAAAATCCAAAATCGACTGTAGGCTTACAAAATGGACAGACTATTCATTTTTATCCAACAAATAAAATCAGAATTAACGTTGATAAAAACACTATCATCAAAAACAAAGTTGTAAACCCTAAATACAATGATTCAATTGTTCCTTATATGGATATTGATATTAAAGGAAGAGCTTTATACAAAAATCGTTTAATGATGCTGGATATCCTGGCTAATAACGATTGGAAACGCCCTATTTATTTCAGCGGTGGTGCTTTTGATGATGAAGATTATTTATGGCTTAAAGATTACCTGCAATTAGACGGAATGGTTTACAAATTGGTTCCAATTAAAAACACACCTTCTAAAGACGGCGGCCCTATGGATATGGGACAAATCGACGCTGATAAAATGTACGATATTGTAATGAAATGGGATTGGGGCAACAGCGAAAGCAACAAAATCTATCACGACCCGGAAACAAGAAGAAACAGTATTACCTACCGTACAAACTTGTCTCGTTTGATGAACCAACTTATTGCTGAAGGCAAAAACGATAAGGCTAAAAACATTATCAATTTAGCCATGACAAAAATGCCTTTGGATAAATTTGGCTACTACTCATTAGTTGAACCTTTTGCGGGCGGTTATTATAAAGTTGGTGAAACAGCTAAAGCTCACGATTTATTAGACAAATTGGTTAATAAATACAGAGAAAATCTGGATTACTACAAAACTTTAAGCGGTTCAGATCAGACAGATTTAGCAATTGATATTATTACAGATATTGAGCGTTACAGAAGCTTATTGCAAGTTATGAAAGATAACAACGACAACGCTTTCTACGAAAAACACAAAACAACTTTTAATACGTATGTAAATATTTTTGAGCGTTTTGGACGCGAAAAAGAATAATATACGAAAATTATATTGATTAAAAAAATGCGGCGCTTCTTGATAAAAAGCGCCGCATTTTTTATTTTTACATGTATCTAAATCAATCCAAATGAGCTTTTATTGGGTAAAAACTAATTCATTTATAAAAAAGATATTTTCTAAATATTGCTGGGATATCCCAAACAATGAAAAGAAAATATACTTAACATTTGATGACGGCCCTACCCCTGAAATTACTGACTGGGTTTTATCTGAATTAAAAAAATTCGATGCTAAAGCTACTTTCTTCTGTATTGGAAAAAATATCAAAGCCAATTTATCTTTATTCGAAAAACTGATTAGAGACGGACATTCTATTGGAAACCATACCATGAACCATGTAAATGGATGGAAAATACACACTAATGATTATATCGAAAATGTAAAAAATTGCGCCCAGATTTTAGAAGAAGAAATAAAACCAAACAATTTGATATTTCGCCCGCCTTACGGAAAAATCAAAAAAGCGCAGTCTAAAATTTTAAGAAAACTAGGTTACAAGATCATAATGTGGGACGTTTTGAGTGCTGATTTCGATCAGTCTATTACCCCTGAAAAGTGTCTTGAAAATGTAACTAAAAATGTAAAATCCGGAAGTGTAATTGTATTTCATGACAGCATAAAAGCTTCGCCAAATTTAAAATTTGCTCTGCCAAAAACGCTTCATTTTTTAAAAGAAAACGGATATAAATTTGATATTATACACTGATAATATCTTTTAGAAAGAATTATTATACATTGAATTGCTCCTGAACAATTCCGATAAGTGTATTTGCATCAAGCTCTCCAGATTGTCTCCAGATCATTTGTCCTTCCTTGTATATCATTAAAGTCGGAAGTCCTTTAATTCTTAATGCTTCGGCTAGTTCCTGATTTTTATCAACATCAATCTTAATTACTTTTGCTTTGTCGCCTAGTGCCGCCGCAACATCCTTTATTACCGGATGCATCAATACTGATGATTCGTTCCAATCTGTGTAGAAGTCAATTAACACTGGAACCTGAGCATTTATAAGTTCTCCAAATTTTGACATAAAACCAAAAATTTAATTCTTTTAATCTATTAAAAAGAGATAATTAATACAAATGTAGCATTTTTAACGAATTAAGCCACATTCTCGCCTTTTTTTAGTTCAATCACTGTGATTTCAGGCATAATTCCAACTCGTCCTGGATAGGCGTGAAAACCAAATCCCCGGTTTACATAAACGTATCTTCCGGCTTCTTCGTATAATCCGGCCCATTGTTTATAAATGTACTGCGCAAGGCTCCATTTAAAATATCCCGGAATTTCAATTCCAAACTGCATTCCGTGTGTATGCCCTGCCAGAGTTAGATGAAAATTTTTAGGATGCTTTTTAATTTCATATTCCCAATGACTTGGATCGTGGCTCATTAAAACCTTAAAATCATCTTTATGAAGATTCTCCGATGCCTTATTCAAATCACCAGCTTTTTTAAAATTAGCGCCCCAATTTTCAACTCCAACCAAAGCTATTTTGTCTGCTCCTTTTTGAATATATTTATTTTCATTCAGCATTAAATCGAAACCAATTTTACCATACAGGCTTTTAATTTCGGCAAAATTTTCATCCTTTTCTTTTTCAGAAGGCCAGGTTACATATTCACCATAATCGTGATTTCCTAAAACTGCAAATTTTCCGTATTTATAATCTTTGATCCTGTTAAAAGTTTCCAGCCACGGATGCATTTCTTTTGCATGCGTATTTACAATATCTCCTGTAAACAGGATCATATCTGCTTCCTGCTCATTAATCAAATCAATTGCATAATTTATTTTTTCAGGATTATCGAAACTGCCGCTGTGAACATCTGAAATCTGTGTTATTTTAAAGCCGTCAAATTCGTCTGGAAGATCTGGAAAATAAATAGTCTGTTTAAATACTTTAAAATTATATTTTCCTTCAAAGATTCCGTAAATTAAAGACAAGAAAGGAACCGCTGCCAAACCCAAAGCTATTTGGCTCACAAATTTTCTTCTTTCAGGCATCATTTCTTTTCTAGGCGTATTGTAAACAAAATAATTTAGAATACTAGCTCCTACTCTAATAATATCTTCTCCAAACATTATTAATGTAAGAACAATTTTTGGTACATAAACCAACAGCATTAATCCTGTAGTAAACATAAATTGTTTGGTCTGCCCTACAGAACGATCAACCTGAGAAAATGAATAAATAATAAACAGCAGAATAAGCAGGCTTATAACCTGATAACTAACTAAAACCCATCTAAGTTTTATTAAGGTGCGAAAGGCTTGATAGGAATAGAACTCAATAAATATAAAAAGAGCACATAGAATTACAAAACGAAGGATCATTATTTACAGTTTTAAGCAAAGTAACAAAGAATGAAAATTTTATTGCTTTTTATTATCAAAAATTTAACTCAAATAATAGCAAAAGCCGATAGATTTCTCTATCAGCTTTTGCGACCAAATTATTCAAAACCTTTATTCTACAACAAGCCTTGTTGTATTATTTTTGAGCTTTTGCCGCTTCTGGCTTAGCTTCTGCTTTTTTAGCTTTTTTATCTGCTTTTTTCTCTTTCTTAGCAGCTTTTGCTTCTTTTGCCGGAGTTTCTTTTACTGGAGCTGTTTGAGCGTTTACCATTGCTGTTGTTCCTAAAACTGCTACTGCTAATAAAATTAATTTTTTCATGATTGTAGATTTATTTGATTATTATTTCATTATTTATACCTCAAAGATATAACCAGTAAATGAAGACAAAATGAAGATCGAACCAATCTGAAAAAATTAACTTTTAATTGTGTTTTGGTTCTTCCGGAAACAATAATGTAAAAACTGTTCCTTCGTCCAAAACAGACGTAACTTTTATTTCAATATGATGAAAAACGGCAATGCTTTTAGCAATAGCAAGTCCTAAGCCCTGTCCTTCCTGATCAGAACTTACTCTTGCAAATCGGTTAAAGATATTTTCGATTTGAGATTCATTTAAACCAATTCCAGAATCTGTTATTGAAATAAAATAGTGATGGTTCAAAAATCCGTCAGTTACAATAATGCTTCCCTTAGATTTATTATACTTAATGGCATTTGTAACCAAATTATAAATTAGAATATGAATTAAGGTTTTATTTCCCGTAAAGGCAAAATCATGTTCTGCTTTATTAATAAACTGAATTTCTTTATCATCAATACGATCCTGAAGATCTTCCTGCAGATCTTTTATTATTTCCTGAAAACTGATATGTTCATTAGCTGCATATTGATTGTTTTCGATTCTGGAAATCAGCAATAAATTATTGATGATTTTTTTCAGCATATCTAACGTCTTCAACGAACCCGCAATTTTATCAACTGCATTATCATCTAAAGAGTCATTTTGCAATAAATTTTCCAGCTTGTTTTTTAATAAAGCAATTGGCGTTAAAAGTTCGTGAGAAACATTCGAAATAAATTGTTTTTCTTTTTTGAAAAGCTCTGCAATACGATCCATCATTTGATTTAAAACCAAATCTAATTCTCTAAAATCCCTCGATTTTGCATTTATGGGCGTATGGTCAAAAACTTCGGGTTCATTGACTCGCCTTATTTTAGTATCAATAATTTTATAGAAAGGTTTCAGTAAATATTCGATATAAAAAGTATCTGCCAGAAATGTCACAAAAAGAATAACAACCAAAACAACAATTATAAACAGTTTAATAATAAAAGTTAAGTCTTTTACTTCGCTTAAACTGCTTCCAATTTCTAACTGATAATCTTGATTTTCGTAACTAAAATGATGCTGCAGAATTCGGTATTCATTTTCTTCGCCTTCAATAATCCGGTATTCGTTACTAAAACTTGTTCTTTTTTGATGTGGCTTAAACGGCGCTCTCGAAAGTACCAAAAATTCGTTATGAAGTGTAGAAAACTGGGAATAGGTTTCAGTTGAATCATCTTCATTTTCAATAAAATCATTAATTTCCTGCTGATTTAAATGATCGATGAATTTCTTCTTTTTTTCAATTAACCCATTATTGATATGTCTGTAAACCACATTTTCAACCAAAATAGGAAGCATGAGCCACAAAATCAAAATTACCAACAACCTTGTTAGTGCATTAAAAATGGCTAATTGATGTTTTATCTTCACGAAAATCTATTTATTCATTAATACGATAACCCACATTTCGAACCGTTTCAAACCAATCTATTGAAGTGTGTTTGTCTAATTTTTTTCGAAGATTTCGAACATGAACATCTATAAAATTAGAATCTGAATTTATTTCCAGAATGTCTCCCCAAATATGTTCTGTTAATTGCAGTCTTGTAATTACTCTGTTTTTATTCAAAACCAAATATTGAAAAATATCAAATTCCTTTTTTGTTAAACTCAAAGGCACTTCATTAAAACTCACTTTATAATCCTGAAGCTGCAGCAAAAAACCGTGAATACTTAAGTTATTTAAAGTAAAACCATGAATTCGTCGGATTACGGCAAACAATCTGGCTGCCAATTCTGTCAAAGCAAAAGGTTTCGTTAAATAATCATCAGCTCCCAGATGAAGCCCATTAATTCTATCATCTAGTTCACCGCGGGCAGTAAGTACAATTACTGCAATTTTTGATTTTGTTTTTCGAATGGTCTGCAAAACCTCAAAACCATCTCCGTCCGGCAAACCAAGATCAAGCAGCATAGCATCATAATCATTGCTTCCAAATTCTTCGAGAGCATCGGCACAATTATTCGCAATTTTACAGATATAACCTGCTTTGCACAGAAAGTCGTAAACTTCAACAGCAAGTTCTTTATTATCTTCTACAATTAAAACATTCATAAAACAAGACATTTATGCGCAACTAAAATTAATCAATTATCAAAAGTCCGGCTGCACATTATTAAAAAATTAACGAATAAAAAAAGCTGACAAATTTCTTTATCAGCTTCTTCAATCGCATTCATCATAATCATTATTCCTGTTTTGCCCTCGTTACAATGTTTCGAAAACAAAACGAGAATAATTCTTACTTTTTCACAGCTGCTGTTTCTTCTTTTGGAGTTTCAGCTTTTGCTTTTTTATTTCCTTTGTGATGGTGTTTTGTAGCTTTTACTTCTTTTGCCGGCGCTGTCTGAGCTGGAGTTGTTTGAGCACTAACCATTACACTTGTTCCTAGAACTGCTGCTAATACAATAAATAAATTTTTCATGACTTTTTAATTTTTAAATTAATTACTTTTTATTCTAATTTTTTTGTTTGTTTATTTTTTTACTTTTGTCGTTTCAGGTTTTGGAGCTTCACTTTTTTCTGATTTTGCTTTTTTATCAGATTTATTTTTTGGGTGTTTTGTTGCTTTTACTTCTTTTGCAGGAACTGTTTTACCATCTTTTGCTGGAAACGCATGAACCATTGCACTTGTTCCTAAAACTGCCGCTAATACCATCAATAAATTTCTCATGATTTCTAAGATTTAAATTAAATACCTTTTATTTTACAGTTCAAAATTACCTTCGCAACATGAAGAAAAAATGAAGAAATCCCTGAATAAAAAATTTTAACTTGATATTAACGCTTTGCTTACTGTTCATCACTGCAGGACGCACTTTTACTAAAATGAGCCTATATAGGTTATACCGCTCAAAAAATATATTTTCAGAAACCGAATCGTTTTTTAAAACCCAATTGTTTATTTTTACAGACTAATATTTTTAATATGTCAACTCAAAAACGCCTTTTTCTTCTAGATGCTTATGCATTAATTTTTCGCGGTTATTATGCATTTATAAAAAACCCGAGAATCAACTCAAAAGGGATGGATACATCTGCAATTATGGGTTTTATGAACTCACTTTTAGATGTTATTAAAAGAGAAAAACCAGATCATTTAGCCGTTGCTTTTGATAAAGAAGGAAGCCACGCAAGAACAGAAATGTTTGCCGAATATAAAGCTAACCGCGACGAAACTCCCGAAGCTATTAAAATTGCTGTTCCTTATATTCAGGAATTATTAAAAGCCATGCATATTCCAATTATTGAACTTGCAGGCTGTGAAGCTGATGATTTAATTGGTACAATTGCCAAACAAGCCGAAAAACAAAACTATAAGGTGTACATGGTAACACCTGATAAGGATTTTGCACAATTGGTTTCTGAAAATATATTTATGTACAAACCTGCCCGAATGGGTAATGGAATCGAAATTTGGGGAGTTCCAGAGGTTTTAGCAAAGTTTGAAGTCGAAAGACCAGAGCAGGTTATCGATTTTCTTGGAATGATGGGTGACGCCGTAGATAATATTCCGGGATTACCTGGAGTTGGTGAAGTAACGGCTAAAAAATTCCTGAAAGAATTTGGTTCAATGGAAAATCTTTTGGCTAACACTGATAAGCTGAAAGGTAAAATGAAAGAAAACATCGAAGCCAATAAAGACAAAGGTATTTTATCTAAAAAACTAGCGGCTATTATGTGTGACTGCGATGTCGTTTTTAATGAAGATGATTACGAACTTTCTCGTCCGGATATCGAAAAAACCGATGCTATTTTTCAGGAATTGGAATTCAGAAGAATGGCAGAACAATTTGATAATTTGTTTAAAGTTGGCGCAGGAAATGAATCAGGTTCAACTCCGGCTCAGGATGCTAAATTATACAAAAAACCACAGCCAAAGAATGAAGACCAATTTGATCTTTTTGGCGGAGGCGGCACCACTCTTGATGAAAGTGCCGAAGCTGCAAGAAATTCATTTTACAATACTTTAGAGAATACTGAACATTCTTATCAGACCGTTCAGGGCGATTTAGGAATTAAATTGCTTTTACAAAATTTACAAAAACAAACTTCAGTTTGTTTTGATACCGAAACTACAGGAATCGATGCTTTGCATGCAGAACTTGTGGGAATGTCTTTCTCTTACGAAAAAGGAAAAGCATTTTATGTTCCGTTTCCGGAAAGCCAGGAAGAAGCAAAAGCTTTGATTGACAAGTTTGTTCCATTTTTTGAAAATGAAAACATTGAGAAAATTGGTCAAAATTTAAAATACGATTTAAAAATCCTTTCTAATTACGGTGTTACTGTAAAAGGAAAACTTTTTGACACGATGATCGCACATTATCTGATTAATCCGGATATGCGTCATAATATGGATATTTTAGCCGAAACGTATTTGAAATATTCTCCAAAATCTATTGAAACTTTAATTGGTAAAAAAGGAAAAAATCAGCTTTCTATGCGCGATGTTCCTTTAGAAGATATTAAAGAATACGCCGCAGAAGATGCCGATGTAACTTTACAATTAAAAGAAATCTTTACAGCCGAATTAGACAAAACCGAAACCAAAAAGCTGTTTGACGAAATCGAAATTCCATTAGTAAGCGTTTTAGCCGACATGGAAACAGAAGGAATTCGTCTGGATGTTGAGTTCTTAAAACAAATGTCTAAAGAGATGGATGTTGAGATCAAATCTTTAGAAGAACAGATATATAAAACTGCCGGCGAGAAATTCAATCTGGCTTCTCCAAAACAATTAGGAGACATTTTATTTGATAAACTTAAAATTGGCGGCGCAAAACAAAAGAAAACCAAAACCGGTCAATATGCAACCGGAGAAGAAGTTTTGACTTATTTAGCCAACGATAATCCAATCGTAAAACAAATTCTGGATTGGCGTCAAATGGTAAAACTGCAAAGCACTTATATTTTAGCTCTACCAGAACAGGTTGACAAAAAGACTTTACGTGTTCATACTGATTATATGCAGACGGTTGCCGCAACAGGACGTTTGAGTTCTAATAATCCAAACCTGCAAAACATTCCAATTCGTACCGAAAGAGGGCGTCAGATTCGTAAAGCTTTTGTAGCCCGCGATGAAAATTATACTTTAATTTCTGCCGATTACTCTCAAATCGAATTGCGAATCATTGCAGCTTTAAGCGGTGAAGAAAATATGATCGCAGCTTTCCAAAACGGAGAAGATATTCACCGAGCTACTGCTGCAAAAGTTTTTGATGTGGCTTTAGAAGAAGTTTCACGCGAGCAAAGAAGTAATGCTAAAACCGTAAACTTTGGAATTATCTACGGTGTTTCTGCTTTCGGATTAAGTAATCAGACTTCACTTTCAAGAAGCGAAAGTGCAGCTTTGATCGATGCTTATTACAAAACATATCCGCGTCTTAAATCTTATATCTCAGAACAAGTTGATTTTGCTCGTGAAAAAGGTTACGTACAAACCATTTTAGGACGTCGTCGTTATTTAAAAGATATTAATTCTGCGAATGCTGTCGTAAGAAGCGCTGCCGAAAGAAATGCTGTAAATGCTCCAATTCAGGGAAGTGCTGCTGATGTAATTAAAATTGCGATGATCAATATTCATAAAAAACTTCGCGACGAAAATTGGAAATCGAAGATGCTGCTTCAGGTGCATGATGAGCTTGTGTTCGATGTTCACAATGATGAACTCGAAAAAATCCAGCCAATGATTAAACACGAAATGGAAAATGCATTTAAAATGTCTGTTCCTTTAGAGGTTGAACTTGGATTAGGTAAAGACTGGTTAGAAGCCCACTAAAAAAATCACTATTCATATTCTAAAAGCCATTCCTATCGAATGGCTTTTTTTAATAATAAAAAAGTCAAAACATTTTAAAGTGTAAGAATTTTTACTTTTCTTGCATCTGTTGCTTCAACTAAAAGCTCTAAAAAAATTAAATATTATAGTAAAATGAAAAAATGTTTTTTCTACCTATTTATACTCTATTCAACAATTGCATTTTGTCAGGACAAAATTTATTATCTGGAAGGAACTTTAGGAAAAAGCACCATCTTTATGACTATTCAGGTTTATAAATCAGATAAAGAAACGAATCTAACCGCAGTTTATTTCTACAAGAATTCATTAAAAGACATTAAACTGGAAGCAAAACTAAAAGACAATAATTATACTTTTTATTTTAAGCCCGGCGATGTTGTAACTGAAAAATTTTATCTGAAAAAATCAGGTAATAATTTCGAGGGTTTTTGGTATGATGCCAAAGAAAAACAATTAGCTGTTCACCTTGAACCTGTAAATTTTGAGAATTACAAATCGAATATCAAAATTAGATTTGATGATGAACGTTTAAATCTGGTGAAATATAAATTTCTTGAATTTAAAAAACAGAAAACCACACTTTACAACAACAAAGAAATTGTATGGTATTCTGAAAAACACTGCGATTCTGATTTCTTTAGATTAGGAGCTGATTTTTCGGAGAAAAACAAAACTGTAATTAATCCTATTTTAGAGCAGATACACATTCAAAATACATTAAACCAGCTTAACTGCTCTTCGAGCTTTGAATACAGCAATGGTCAGGGAATTGAAAGCACTGCAACTATAAACTTTTTAAACACAAATTTATTAGGTTTCGAAATATTCGCATCGTATTACTGCGGAGGCGCTCATCCTGATTTTGGAGGAAGCGGTTATCTGATTGATTTAAATAATGGAAAACAATATGAAATTGATGATATTCTTGCTTTTGATAAAAGTGTAACTGGTGATAAAGAGAATAATTTTGACGCTTTTTCTAAATACAGAACTGATTATTTTGCACCAAAATTACTTGCTGTAATTAACTCTCAAGAGCATTTTGAAAAACCAAAAAATGTTGATGACGAACCATGTGATTATACTGATGAAGAATATTGGAATTTCCCTTCCTGGAGTTATACCGAAAAAGGAATTGAGTTCACTCCTACTTTTTACAGAGCAGCGAGAGCCTGCGAAGAATCTTTCTTAGTTCCTTTTGAAAAATTAAAAAAGTATAAAAATCCTGAATTTCCTTATTCACTATAAAATAAAAAACCCACCAGTTTCTGCTGATGGGTTTTTCTTTATTTATACTTTTCTTGTAGATTCTCTTTCTTTCAATTTTGTTTTGATAACGATCGTTTCGTAATCAGAAGTTTCGCCTTCCGGTTCTTCCAGTCTTTGGATTAGTCTTTTTGCTGCAACTTCTCCAATTTCAATTCCGTGCTGGCTTACAGTTGTTAAACTTGGCGATAAACGTCTTGAAGCCAGAATTCCGTCTGCAAAACCAATTATAGAAATATCTTCCGGCACTCTATATCCTTTTTTCAAACTTACTCTTAAAGCCGCAACTGAATCATTTTCGTCCAAAGCAAAAATTCCGTCGATTTTATGATCAAAAATAGAATCAATTTTAGCTTTCATATCATCTTCAGAATCAGTACGAAGAATAATTTTTTCGTTAACCGGAATATTATTGTCTTTTAAAGCTTTTAAATAACCATCAGCTCTAAGTTTTCCAACACTTAAATTATCTACGGAAGAAATTAAAGCAATATTTTTGCATCCTAAATTAATTAAATGCTGTGTTGAATTTAAAGCTGAGTCAAAATCGTCTACTACAACTTTATCGCAGTCTACTTCATCAGCAATACGATCAAACATTACAATTGGTGTTCCGTCATTTATTATTTCAGAGAAATGATTATAATCTTGCAGTTTTTGAGCTTCTTCAGAAACCGAAAGAATAAATCCGTCGATAGTTCCGTTGCTCAGCATTTCAAGCGTATGAATTTCTTTTTCCAAAGATTCATTAGAAATACATGTAATTACATTATATCCTTTTTTATCGGCTACTTTTTCGATTCCGCTAAAAACTTTTGCGAAAAAAGAGTTCAATATATTAGGTATAATTACACCAATGGTTTTGGTTTTACGATTCTTTAAATTCAGACCAATAACATTCGGCTTATAATTTTTGAGTTTGGCATACTCCTTAATCTTCACCTTCGTCTGCTCACTAATTTCCGGACTGTCGTTTAGTGCTTTAGACACCGTTGACACAGAAACACCTAGTTCCTTCGCAATTTGTTTTAGAGTTGCTTTAGCTTTCATCTAATAAAAGTTTATGTAATTAATACAAATATAGTAGAATTACCGAAAATAAAACAAAAAACAACCACCAGTATTTGAAATTATGCCACCTATTCGAAATAATTCTAAAAAAGAATGATTTTTCTGAAACCGCATCTCCTAAAATTTCGTTAATAACCTTAATACAATGTTATTAACCTTAATAAAAAACC
The DNA here is from genome assembly GCF_028736135.1 of Flavobacterium sp. KACC 22758. Lineage (NCBI taxonomy): Bacteria > Pseudomonadati > Bacteroidota > Flavobacteriia > Flavobacteriales > Flavobacteriaceae > Flavobacterium > Flavobacterium sp. KACC 22758. Next base: position 697,964 of record NZ_CP117878.1, on the reverse strand, counting down.
TAGATTATGAAAAACGAAGTTAAAATTCAGGAGGTCAACCCTTCCCTGGATAGCAGAAGGAGCTTTCTTAAGCTCAGTGGACTAACATTAGTTACCGCAGGTTTGGTTTTAGCTGGTTGCAGCGACAATGATAATGAAGACAATATGGAGGATACTTCCTTGCCGGGAGTCAGAAATGGTGTTTTTGACCTGGGCTCAGGAGACTTTGGTGTTCTTACTTATGCTTATGCTTTAGAGCAGTTAGAAGCAGATTTTTACACTAAAGTTGTAAACGCCTCAAACTTTAATACTGTATTTAATGATACTGAACGTCAAGTTCTAACTGATTTATATCACCATGAAGTAATTCACAGGGATTTTTTTAAAGCTGCTTTAACCGGAGCACTTCCAGATCCAAGTTCTCAATTACTTCCTTCTTTAGCCTTTAGTTATGGTTCTTTGAATTTTAACAGCCGTACCGAAGTTTTAGCTACTGCAAAAGCTTTAGAAGATACTGGTGTTGCCGCTTATAATGGTGCCGGCCGACTTATTAAAACCGCTGATTATTTATTATTAGCAGGAAAAATTGTTTCTGTAGAAGCTAGACATGCTGCTGCAATTCGAAGCTTAATCAATCCAAATTCAAAAGATTTTGCAGGCGATGATATTGTAAGCGCCTCTACCGGATTAGATGCTGCGAAGGATCCTTCTAAAATTCTACCAGTTGCAGCAGGATTTATTACAACAAAATTCACGGCCAAATATTTACCTTAATTAACCAGCTAAAAATTAGAAATTATGAATATTTTAAAATTTATAGAAACCTTTACTGATGACAACTTAATGAAAAGTACTGGTTCAAGAAGAGACAGTTTTACTCAGTTTGGAAATATTGGAAAAAACCTGGCCTTGGCATCCATACCTTTTGGTTTATCAGCCTTAACCGGTAAAGCATTTGCAAAAGATATCACAGCAACACCTGCAACACCTATTGGCGCTTTGCAGTTTGCGCTGACCTTAGAATACCTTGAAAATGAATTTTATGCAATGGCATTAGATTCTGGAGTAATTCCTGCTTCTGAAAATGGCGGACGCGATTTAAAAGTTTTTCAGCAGATAGCAGCTCACGAATCAGACCACGTATCTTTTTTAATCGCAGGATTAGGCGGCAGTATGAGCGCTAACTTTGTTCCAAAACCCACTTTTGACTTTACTGTTGGCGGTGCATTTGACCCTTTTGGAGACTATCCAACCTTTTTGGCATTAGCACAAGCTTTTGAAGATACAGGTGTTAGAGCGTATAAAGGTCAGGCAGCAAATTTAATGTCTACTCCAGATTTACTGACAGCGGCATTACAAATTCATTCTGTAGAAGCACGCCACGCTTCAGAAGTGAGACGTCTGCGCGGACTGAAAGGCTGGATTTCTAATGCTGAAAGAGGTGCAGGGATGCCGGCTGCGACACAAGCAGTATACGACGGCGAAGGCGTTACGATACAGGCAGGGTTCAATACTTCGACAGCATTTGGTGCTGCCGCAGGATCAGAAGCTTATGATGAGCCGCTTACAACACAACAAGTAGTTGATATCGCTAATATATTTATAGTGTAACTAAAAAATAATTCAAAATAATAGAGCACCTTTGCAGCAAAATGCAGAGGTGCTTTTTTTATAGTTTTAAATAAAAAACTGAACCCCTGATTTTCAGGATATAAAATATTCTTTTCAGGTATTTGGTTTTAAAATAATTAATTGTACTTTTGCATCCCCTTTATTGGGGATGGAATGTTTAATTAAAATAATATTATGGACGCATTAAGCTACAAGACAATTTCAGCAAGCAAAGCCACTGTAACTAAAGAGTGGATCGTTGTTGATGCTGAAGGTCATAACTTAGGACGTCTTGCTTCAAAGGTTGCAATGATCTTAAGAGGTAAGTACAAACCAAGTTACACACCGCACGTTGACTGTGGAGATAACGTAATTGTTATCAACTCAGAAAAAATTAACCTTACAGGTACAAAATTGAATGACAAAATTTACATGCGTCATACAGGTTACCCAGGAGGACAAAGAACTTTAACTGCTAAAGTATTGCAATCTAAAAACCCTGCATTATTAGTAGAAAAAGCTGTAAAAGGTATGTTACCTAAAAACAAATTAGGAGCTGAACTTTTTAGAAATCTAAATGTTGTTGTAGGATCTGAGCACACTCACGGAGCTCAAAAACCTAGAACTGTTAACCTAAATGATCTTAAGTAATGGGAGTTATTCACAAAATCGGTAGAAGAAAAACCGCTGTTGCACGTGTATACGTTTCTGAAGGAACTGGAAACATCACTGTAAACAAAAAAGAATTCGCAACTTACTTTCCAACTGCAACTTTACAGTACAAAGTTTTACAACCATTGTCTATGACAGAAAATGTAAACAACTTTGACGTAAAAGTAAACGTTTACGGAGGTGGTACAACTGGTCAGGCAGAAGCTGTAAGAATGGCATTAGCACGCGTAATGTGTGAAGTTAACGCTGAAAACAGAGGAATCCTTAAACCAGAAGGTTTATTAACAAGAGACCCTAGAATGGTGGAACGTAAGAAATTCGGTCAAAAGAAAGCTCGTAAGAGATTCCAATTCTCTAAACGTTAATATTACCTGTCTTGTTCAGATGGGACAAGACATTATCAATTATTTATTGAAATTAAAAAACACAGTTATTGTTGCTCTCCTATCGAGGTAGGATATAGTTTAGCATCTAAATGGGTTGAGTCTTAAAGTCGAAAGTCTTAAAGTCAAATGTTTGAAGCCTAAAGCTTAAAGCTTAGTGCCTAAAGCCAAAACACATTGCTAATCAACAGAACGTAAACTAGTACAAAAATGGCAAACAAAATAGAAGTAAAAGAATTACTAGAAGCAGGTGTTCACTTCGGACACATGACTAGAAAATGGGATCCAAACATGGCTCCTTACATTTATATGGAGCGTAATGGTATTCACATTATCAATCTATATAAAACTGCAGCTAAAATTGAAGAAGCTAACGAAGCTTTGAAAAAAATCGCTGCATCAGGTAGAAAAATCTTATTCGTAGCTACCAAAAAACAAGCAAAAGACATCGTTGCTGATAAAGCAAAAGCTGCAAACATGCCTTACATCACTGAAAGATGGCCAGGTGGTATGTTGACTAACTTCGTAACTATCAGAAAGGCAGTTAAAAAAATGTCTTCTATCGATAAAATGAAGAAAGATGGTACTTTCAACACTTTATCTAAAAAAGAGCGTTTACAAGTTGATCGTCTACGTGCTAAATTAGAGAAAAACTTAGGTTCAATTGCTGATATGTCTAGACTACCTGCAGCATTGTTCGTAGTAGATATCAAAGCTGAACACATCGCAATAAAAGAAGCTCAAAAATTAAACATTCCAGTTTTCGCAATGGTTGATACGAATTCTGACCCAAGAGAGGTTGATTACGTGATTCCTGCAAATGATGACGCTTCTAAATCAATTGACAAAATTTTATCTTTAGTAACTACTGCTGTAATCGAAGGTCTTTCAGACAGAGGTGCAGAAAAAGAAGTTGAAGCTGCTGAAGAAGCTCCTGCTGTTGAAGCTGAAGCTGCTCCTGCAACTGAAGAATAAATCAAATTTTAAATTCCAAATTTTAAATTCCAAAGTCCAAATACAAAATTAAAAACGTTATGTTGATAATTTATTAAAATTGGAGTTTGGGATTTAAAAGCTGGAATTTTTTACTTTTAACATTAAAAATTCAAAATATCATGTCAACAATTACTGCTGCAGACGTAAATAAATTAAGACAATCTACAGGTGCCGGAATGATGGACTGTAAAAAAGCTTTAGTTGAAGCTGAAGGAGATTTCGATAAAGCTATCCAAATCCTTAGAGAAAAAGGACAGAAAGTTGCTGCTAACCGTTCTGACCGTGAGTCTTCTGAAGGAGCTGCCGTTTCTTTTATCAATGCAGACAACACTAAAGGAGCTATCATCACTTTAAACTGTGAAACTGACTTCGTAGGTAAAAATGAAGCTTTCGTAACTTTAGCTAAAGATTTAGTTGAAAGAGCTATCAACTTCTCTAATAAAGAAGAATTCTTAGCTTCTGACTTCAACGGAATTACTGTTGCTGAAAAATTAATCGAGCAAACAGGTGTTATCGGTGAGAAAATCGAAATCGGTGGTTTCGAAATTTTAGAAGGTGCTTTCGTTGGATCTTATGTTCACGTGAACAAAATTGCTGCTTTAACAGCTATTTCTGCTCCAATTGCTAATGCTGAGACTTTAACAAAAGACGTATCTATGCAAGTTGCTTCTATGGGAGCTGACACATTATCTTACAAAGATTTTGACCCAGCTTTCGTTGAATCTGAACTTGCTGCTCGTATTGCTGTAATCGAAAAAGATAATGAAGAAGCAAAACGTTTAGGAAAAACTTTAAAAAATGTTCCTAAATACATCTCTTTCTCTCAATTAACTCCTGAAGTTATCAAACAAGCTGAAGAAGATGCTAAAGCTGAATTAAAAGCTGAAGGTAAACCAGAGCAAATCTGGGACAAAATCCTTCCAGGAAAAGTTCAACGTTTCATTTCTGACAACACTACTTTAGATCAAGAAAAAGCTTTATTAGATCAAAACTTCATCAAAGATGACAGTAAAAAAGTTGGTGATTACGTTAAAGGATTCAACGTTGAAATCACAGGTTTCAAAAGAGTTACTTTAGGTTAATATATTATTTCAATATTTAAAAAGCCCGAATATTTACTTATTCGGGCTTTTTTATATCAATTAACTTTCGACTGGAAAATTTCTTGCACGCATTAAAGCATCTGATTTTGGAGTGTGTCCTCTAAAATTTTCATACATTGTCTCGTTATCAATTGTGTTTCCTGCCGTTAAAACAATATCATAAAGGCGTTTTGCAACTTGTTTATCAAAAGGTCCGTTTCCTTCTAAAAATGCTTCATAAGCATCTGCATTTATAACATCAGCCCATAAATAACTGTAATATCCTGCCGCATATCCATCACTCGAAAAAATATGAGCAAACTGTGGAATTCTATGTCTCATTACAATTTCTGAAGGCATATTAATTTCTGCCAAAATATCTTTTTCAAATTGATGAGGATCTACTTTTGCTGTAGTTAAATGCAGTTTCATATCCACAAAAGAACTTGAAATTGTTTCTACAGTTGCAAAACCTTCATTAAAATTAGCCGCTTTTGCAATTCTTTCTACCAAAGACTGCGACAATGGTTCATTCGTTTTATAATGAAGTGCAAACCTATTCAACACTTCCGGAGTTGCCAGCCAATGTTCTAATAACTGAGAAGGGAATTCTACATAATCTCTTGCAACCGAAGTTCCCGAAAGACTTGGATAGGCAACATTCGAACATAATCCGTGTAAAGCATGCCCAAATTCATGAAACAAAGTCGTCGCGTCATCCCACGAAATCAAAACAGGTTCATCTGCATTTCCTTTTATAAAATTGCAATTATTAGATACTATTGGAAGTACGTTTTCTTTTATTTTCTGCTGGTCCCTATGTGAGTTCATCCAAGCTCCTGAACGTTTTCCTGTACGGGCGTAAGGATCAAAATACCATAGGCCAATTACTTTTCCTGTATTCTTATTATTTACTTCCCAGACACGAACATCTTGATGATAAACAGGAACATCGAATAATTGTTTAAAACCTAAATCAAACAACTCTCCCGCTGTCCAAAACATACCCTCTCGTAAATTTTCTAATTGCAGGTACTGTTTAATTTCATTCTGATCTAAATCGTATTTTGCTTTACGCACTTTTTCTGCATAAAAACGATAATCCCAAGGCTGGATTTTAAAATTTCCTCCTTCTTTATCAACCATTTTCTGCATAGCCGAAACATCATTTTTTACTTTCTCGACAGCTGGTTTCCAGACAGAATTCATTAAATCTAAAGTCTTCTGCGGATCTTTTGCCATTTTATTAGACAAACTCCATTCGGCAAAATTATTAAATCCTAATATCTTAGCTTTTTCAGCTCGTAACTTCAAAATAGATACCAGCGTTTCATTTGTATTATTTTCGTTCGGATTATCGCCTCGTTTTACAAAAATATCAAAAGCTTTTTCTCTTAATTTTCTTCGATTTGAAAAAGTCAAAAATGGCTCGATTGAAGATCTTGTATTTCCTATACAAGCCAAAACATTCAGCTTTCTTTCTTTTGCCTCTGCAATTGCAGCATTTTTAAATTCTTCTGGAAGACCTTCTAAATCACTTTCTGAATTTAATTCTAAATACTGATCATTTTCTTCTGCCAGCAATTTTTGGCTGAAAAGCGTAAAAAGTCCCGCTAATTCTTGGTTAATCTTCGCAACCTTTTCTTTGTCTTCCTTATTCAGCTCTGCTCCTTCACGAACAAAATCGGTATAATAAAGCCAAAGAAGACGCTGCTGTTCAGCAGTTAATTTTTTACTTTCTTCAGATTTGTATAACTCTTCTATTCTTAAAAATAATTTTTCATTTTGATAGAATTTATCACTGATTTCTGCCAGTTTTGGCGACATTTCTGTATCTACCGCATTAAATTCCGGAGTACTCAAATTTGACCTGTATATTCCATAAACAGAATGAATACGATCTAGCTTTTCGCCCGAAAGTTCTAAAGCTTGAACAGTATTTTCAAAAGTTGGTTTTTCCGAACTATTTGCAATTGCATCAATTTCCTCCAGCTTTTCCTGAATAGCAAATTCAATTGCCGGTTTAAAATCTGAAATTTTATATTTTGTAAAATCCGGCACTCCTCCATACGGACCTGACCATTCCTGAAGCAGCGGATTATTTAAATTGGGTTGTTTTTCCATAATTTAAGTACATTGATTAATTCCTTATTCCTTTTCAGGAATTAAAGATAGAGTCTCAAAATTAACCAATCGAAAGCAAACTTCAAACGAACTGCGTAATCCGTTTCAATGATTTAAAGAAATAGCTTAAATTTGAAACATCATAACCAAAATAACATGTTTAAAACCCGAAAAGAAATTGTCTTTGTAATTCTGGCAGGAATATTTATAACAAATGCTGTTGTAGCAGAACTTATAGGAGGAAAATTAATTCAGATTGGCCCTTTTGTAATGAGTATTGGAATTCTGCCCTGGCCAATTGTATTTTTAACAACTGATTTAATTAATGAGTATTTTGGCGAAAAGGGCGTAAAAAAACTTTCTTTTATAACCGCCTGTCTTATTGCATATGCATTTCTAATTTTATTTATGGCAATCGTAATCCCGGCTGCAAAAGGAATAAGCCCAGTTAATGACCAGCAGTTTGAAGCCGTTTTTGGTCAAAGTATGTGGATTATTTTTGGAAGTATAATCGCTTTTATGGTTTCTCAGTTAATCGATGTAAGTGTTTTTTGGTTCTTTAGAAAACGAACAGGACATAAAAAAATATGGTTAAGGACTACAGGATCAACTGTAATTTCTCAATTATTTGACTCTTTTATTGTTCTTGGAATTGCATTTTGGCTTCCAGGAAAAATAGATTTCGACACTTTTATTTCCTCAGGATTAATTGGTTACACTTTTAAGTTAGCAATCGCCATTTTACTCACACCGGCAATCTATTTAGGTCATCATTTAATTAAAAGATATTTGGACGAAGAAAAAGAAGAAAAATAATATAAATAATAGAAATTATTTAAGAAGAGGATTATCATTTGAAAAACAGGTATAAATACCTGGTATTGAAAATCAACAACTTATAATAAAATGTTAAAAACACACGAAAAAACTTATGAAACAAAAGTTTATTTGTTAAAAAAGATTCTATTTTTGCCAAAAAATTTAACAAATAAAATCAACCAAAATGAAAAAATTAAGTATTCTTTTCGTATCAGTTTTAACTTTAGGATTAGCAGTAACATCTTGCAGCAGCGATGATGATAAAGAAGGAACACTCGAAGGAAAGTGGGAACTTACTGAAGTAGGAGCTGTTCTTGCAGGACAGGAAATATTACAACCTGCTACAAATGAAGGATGTGCTAATGATGTTGTAGAATTTAAAGCAGATGGAAATTTTGTAGATTCATATTCAGAATTTACAGATGACAAATGTAAAGCATATACTCAAGAAGGAAAATGGGTAAAAGACGGAAGCAGTTTGTCTAAAACGTACGGTACTAACAATACTGAGAAATACGAAGTTGCTGAATTAACAGGAAACAAATTAAAATTAAAAGAAACATACACCGAATCAGGAATTACAGTTTCTGCTGTTTTAGTTTTCAAAAAAATCTAATTACTAGATTATAAATTATTCAAAAACCTCAAATCTTAATTGATTTGAGGTTTTTTTATACATTTGAAATAAAAAAATGGAACCAATAAGATGCGGCTGGTGTTCAGCAAGTGATTTATATAAAAAATACCATGACGAAGAATGGGGAACTCCAGTTTATGACGATCCTACCCTCTTTGAGTTTTTAATTCTGGAAACCTTTCAGGCAGGTTTAAGCTGGATAACCATTTTAAATAAAAGAGAAAACTTTAAAACTGCTTTTGACAACTTTGATTATAAAAAAATTGCCAATTATTCTGATAATAAAATCGAAGAATTGATGCAGAATACGGGAATCATCCGCAACAAACTTAAAATTAAATCTGCTGTTACAAACGCCCAGGCATTTATGAAAATCCAGGAAGAATTTGGAAGTTTCTCAAGTTACATTTGGAAATTTACTGATGGAAAACCTATCGACAACAAACCCAGAACTTTAAAAGATGTTCCGGCAACCACACCAATTTCGGATGCAATTAGTAAAGACCTAAAAAAACGCGGTTTTAAATTCGTAGGATCAACCGTTATTTACGCACATATGCAGGCCACCGGAATGGTAAATGATCATATCGAGGACTGCTTTACCAGAGTTAAATAGTTTTCAGTCACAGTCTCAGTTTTCAGTCGTTTTTTAAGTTTTAAAAAAAATCAAAACAAAAATTAAAAGGCTCAAAACTGAGACCGCGAGTGAAAACTTAAAAAAAATCATTACATTTGCTTCACACTTTAGGGGTGTCTGCATCACGCAGGCTGAGATTTTACCCTCTGAACCTGATCTAGTTCATACTAGCGTAGGGAAAAGTAAGATGACTTCTTAAACGCATATTTGTGCGTTATTGCAGCCATTCCTATTGTGTATCTATACACTAAACTCAGAAAGGAATGGAACTAAAAATCAATCAACAAACCAAAAAATTCAATGCTGAATCGCTAAGCGTTCAATCATTGCTCGATCTCGAAATTCCGCACAAACAAAACGGAATCGCCGTTGCCGTAAACAATACCGTTGTTCCAAAAATCAAATGGAACGAATTCCTTGTACAAGAAACTGACGAAATTTTAATTATTTCTGCTACACAGGGAGGTTAATTTTTAAAAATCCAATTTAAAAATTCTAATTACAAACTTGACGTAGACGCACTCCGGTGTTGCTACAACAACTCATAACTCATAACTCATAACTCATAACTCATAACTCATAACTCATAACTCATAACTCATAACTCATAACTCATAACTTCTTTTCCTATGACTACAGAAGAACAAATATCCAGAACCCCATTTCCAAACTCTAAAAAGGTCTATATCGACGGAGAAATTCATCCGATAAAAGTAGCCATGCGCGAAATTACTTTAAGCGATACCAAACTTTCAAACGGAGGAATCGAAAAAAATCCACCTGTAACCGTTTACGATACTTCTGGACCATATACTGATCCAAATGTAGAAATTGATATTAGAAAAGGATTGCCACGCTTACGCGAAAACTGGATTCTTGACAGAAATGATGTTGAAATTTTAAGTGAAATCACATCAGATTACGGACAAAGCCGATTGAAAGATGAAAGTCTGAATCATCTTCGATTTGAATATTTACACCAGCCAAAACGTGCTAAAAAAGGTGCAAACGTAACACAATTGTATTACGCCAAACAAGGTATTATTACGCCGGAAATGGAATATATCGCGATTCGTGAAAACCAGCGTATCGAACTTTTAAATGAGCAGACTAAAGCGATGCAATGCCAGCACAGCGGACAGAGTTTTGGAGCAAATACACCAAAAAGCAAAATTACCCCAGAATTTGTCCGCTCAGAAGTTGCCTGCGGGAGAGCAATTATACCAAATAACATCAATCATCCAGAAAGCGAACCTATGATTGTAGGACGCAATTTCCTTGTAAAAATTAATGCCAATATCGGAAACAGCGCTGTGACTTCGAGTATTGAAGAAGAAGTTGAAAAAGCCGTTTGGGCTTGCCGTTGGGGAGCTGATACGATTATGGATTTATCTACGGGAAAAAACATTCATGAAACCAGAGAATGGATTATAAGAAATTCACCCGTTCCAATTGGCACCGTTCCAATTTATCAGGCATTAGAAAAAGTAAAAGGAATTGCCGAAGATTTAACTTGGGAAATTTTCCGTGATACTTTGATTGAACAAGCAGAACAAGGCGTTTCATACTTTACAATTCACGCCGGAGTTTTGCTTCGATACATTCATTTAACTGCAAATCGAGTTACTGGAATTGTTTCTCGCGGCGGTTCAATCATGGCAAAATGGTGTTTGTTTCATCATAAAGAAAATTTCCTGTACACACATTTTGAAGAAATCTGCGAAATCATGAAACAATATGATGTTGCTTTTTCTTTGGGAGACGGTTTACGTCCGGGTTCGATTGCAGATGCAAATGACGCTGCTCAATTTGCAGAATTAGAAACTTTAGGAGAATTGACAAAAATTGCCTGGAAACATGATGTACAGGTTTTCATTGAAGGTCCGGGACACGTTCCGATGCACATGATCAAAGAAAATATGGACAAACAATTAGAACATTGTCATGAGGCACCATTTTATACTTTAGGCCCATTAACTACAGATATTGCACCGGGTTATGATCATATTACATCTGCAATTGGCGCTGCCATGATTGGCTGGTATGGCTGTGCGATGTTGTGTTATGTAACACCAAAAGAACATCTTGGTTTACCCAACAAAAAAGATGTAAAAGACGGCGTGATTACCTATAAAATTTCGGCGCATGCCGCCGACTTGGCAAAAGGTCATCCGGGAGCACAATATCGAGATAATGCTTTGAGTAAAGCGCGTTTTGAATTCCGCTGGGAAGACCAGTTTAATTTAGCTTTAGATCCTGACACTGCAAGAGAATTTCATGATGAAACACTTCCGGCAGATGGTGCAAAAGTGGCGCATTTCTGTTCGATGTGCGGACCAAAATTCTGCTCTATGAAAATATCTCAGGAAATTAGAGATGTCGCTGCTGCAGAAAAAGGAATGCAGGAGAAATCAGAGGAATTTATTGAACAGGGAAAAGAGATTTATATTTAGTAATGCATTAAGATGACAGTATTAAGTATTAAGATTGAACATCTCCAAAGTCTTAATACTTCCATCTTAAACTTAATGCTTTTTTGAAATGATTGTAATTACAAACCCTTTTTCCATTAAAAATGAAATTGAAATTCTTCATTCTTTATTAGAAGAAGGATTGCCTTTGCTTCACATTCGTAAATCTGATTTTTCAGAAATAGAAATGGCACATTTTATTCATCAAATCAAATTGGAATTTCGTTCTAATTTGGTTTTGCATAGTCATCACGATTTAGCAGAAGATTTTGATATTAACCGATTGCATTTTTCTGAAAAACAAAGAAAATATCTAAATGATTTTTATGCAAGGTTTTTAAAACCCTGCAGGTCTAAATCAACATCAACCCATTCAATTGAAGATTTTAATTCTTTAGAAAGTGATTTTGATTATGCATTTCTAAGCCCTGTTTTTAAAAGTATTTCAAAAGAGAATTATCAGCCGGAAACAGATCTTTTTGAAGCATTAAAATTGAGAAAAAACTATAGAACAAAAGCTATTGCATTAGGAGGAATATGTTCTGAGAACATTTCAAAAACTCTTAAAAATGGTTTTGATGATGTGGCACTTTTAGGAACTATTTGGAACAATGAAAATCCTGTAAAACAATTTAAAATATGTCAGCAAACCGTCCTTTCGCACTTACAATCGCAGGCTTAGATCCGTCTGGAGGTGCTGGTATTTTGGCTGATATCAAAACATTTGAACAGCACAAAGTAACAGGTTTTGGTATTTCAACAGCCAACACAATTCAGACAGAAAATGCATTTCATGAAATTCAATGGACCGGTACAGATTTTATTATTCGTTCGATAGAAACGCTGTTTAACAGTTATAAAATCAGCGCTGTTAAAATCGGAATTGTTTCTTCTTTAAATGACTTGAATCAAATTATTTCGACAGTAAAAGTTTTGTCTCCCACAACTAAAATTGTCTGGGATCCGGTTTTAAAATCAACAACAAAATTTGAGTTTATGACAATTGAAGATTATTCTCATTTATATAAAATCTTGTCAAAAATTGATTTGATTACCCCTAATTATCATGAAATCGAAATTCTATTTCCAGGGTTTATTTCAAAAATGCTTTGTAAAGAAATTAAGATCCCTGTCAATATTTTATTGAAAGGCGGACACAATGAAACTGAAATTGGAACTGATCGTTTGTTTCTTAAAAATGAGATTTATGATTTGCTTCCTACGGAAAAAGAATGTTCTGAAAAACATGGTTCAGGGTGTGTTCTTTCATCAGCTATTGCTTCTAATCTGGCTTATAATCAAAATATAAAAGAAGCCTGCAAAAACGCAAAAAAATATATCGAAAAATACCTGAGTTCAACATCAACATTAATTGGATATCATTATGTACAATAAACTGCAATACATTTCACAGGGAAACACAATCGAAGACCAAGTCCGCAATATTCATCAGGCTTTAGACGCAGGATGCGATTGGATACAAATGCGATTTAAAAACCAAACCGAAAAAGACTCTTTCATCTTAGCTGAAGAAATAAAGCTTTTATGCGAAAAATATCTGGCCAGCTTTATTATAAACGATAATCTTTATCTCGCACAGCAGATTAATGCAGATGGTGTGCATCTTGGTTTATCAGACATGAAAATCGACGAGGCCCGAACCATTTTAGGAGCTGAAAAAATTATTGGAGGAACAGCAAACACTTTTGAAGACATTCGGAATCACGTAAAAAATGGATGCAGTTATATCGGATTGGGTCCTTTTAGATTTACAAACACAAAAGAAAAACTAAGTCCAATTTTAGGCTTATCTGGTTATTTTGAGATTCTGCAAAAAATGAAGAAAAATAAAATTGAAGTCCCGGTTTACGCTATTGGCGGAATTACTTTAAAAGATATAAATCCTTTAATGGAAACAGGAATTCATGGAATTGCCGTTTCTGGAATCATAACAGAAAGCGACGAAAAGAAAATACTAATTCAACAATTAAACGAAAAATTATATGCAAACATCATTGTTTAATATTGGAGACAAAAGCTTCAAATCTCGTTTGTTTTTAGGAACAGGGAAATTTGGATCAAATCAGGAAATGGAAGAGGCTGTTTTAGCTTCAGAAAGCGAATTAGTTACGGTTGCATTAAAACGCATTGATCTGGAAACAGATACTGATGCTATTTTATCGCATTTAAAACATCCTAATATTAATTTGCTTCCTAATACATCTGGCGCAAGAAATGCAAAAGAGGCTGTTTTTGCAGCTCAATTGGCTCGTGAGGCTTTAGAAACCAATTGGGTTAAGCTGGAAATTCATCCTGATCCAAAATATTTAATGCCGGATCCAATTGAAACTTTAAAAGCCACAGAAGAACTGGCCAAACTCGGTTTTTTTGTCCTCCCTTACATTCATGCAGATCCTGTTTTATGCAAACATTTAGAAAGTGCCGGAACAACTGCTGTAATGCCTTTGGGTTCACCAATTGGAAGCAACAAGGGTTTAAAAACTATTGATTTTTTAGAAATTATAATCGAGCAGAGTAATGTCCCTGTAATAGTTGATGCCGGAATTGGTATACCTTCTGATGCTGCTAAAGCAATGGAAATTGGTGCCGATGCCGTTTTGGTAAACACAGCAATTGCCGTTGCCGGGAATCCCAAATTAATGGCTGAAGCTTTTAAAGAAGCCGTTATTGCAGGAAGAAAGGCTTTTGCAGCCAGAGCTGCCAATCAGCAGAACTATGCTTCGGCTTCCAGTCCTTTGACTTCTTTTCTTTATGAATAAATTTAACCGCAAAGTTCGCAAAGAAAAGCGCTAAGAACGCAAAGCTTTGCGAACCTTGCGTAATTCTTAGCGTGCCTTGCGGTTAAAAAACAAAAACTATGAACACATTCAAATCTATTTTTGAGCAATACAATTGGGATGAAATCCAATCCAGAATATACCAAACCACATCTAAAGATGTCGAGCGAACTTTGGCTAAAACCAAATACAATCTCGATGATTTTTTGGTTTTGATTTCGCCTATTGCCCAAAATTATTTAGAACAAATGGCACAAAAATGCCATGAGATTACCAAGAAACGTTTTGGCAAAACGATTCAAATGTATGCGCCATTATATTTAAGTAACGAATGCCAAAATATTTGTACCTATTGTGGTTTTAGTTTAGACAATAAAATCAAAAGAAAAACATTGACTGATACAGAAATAAAACTAGAAGTTGAAGCCCTGAAAAACACAGGTTTTGACCACGTTTTATTAGTTACAGGCGAAGCAAATTATACTGTAAACATCAATTATTTTCTAAATGCAATTAATTTAATTAAAAACGATTTTTCGATTATTTCTGTTGAAGTACAACCGCTTTCTCAAGAAGATTATGAACGTTTGCATGCAGCAGGAGTATATTCGGTTTTGGTTTATCAGGAAACCTATCATCAGGAAGTTTATAAAAAATATCATACCAAAGGCAAAAAATCAAATTTTGATTATAGGCTTGAAACTCCTGATAGAATTGGTTCAGCAGGAATTCATAAAATAGGTTTAGGCGTTTTATTAGGTTTAGAAGACTGGCGAACCGACAGCTTTTTTAATGCTTTGCATTTAGATTATCTTCAAAAAAAATACTGGCAGACCAAATATTCTGTTTCCTTTCCCCGCCTCCGCCCTGCCGAAGGAATTATCGAACCGAATTTTATTATGGATGATAAAGATTTGACGCAATTAATTTGTGCCTATCGTTTATGGAATGAAGATTTAGAAATTTCGATTTCAACCCGCGAAAACGAGAAATTCAGAGACAACATTATTCCGATTGGAGTTACGAGTATGAGCGCAGGCTCTAAAACAAATCCGGGTGGTTATGTTGTTGATCCGCAATCTTTGGAACAATTCGAAATCAGCGATGAACGTTCTGCAGAAGAAATCTCAAAAATTATAAAAAATGCGGGTTACGAACCTGTCTGGAAAGACTGGGATAAAGCCTATAGTCGAAAGTTGGAAAGCCGAAAGTCATAAAGTCCAAAACTTCACTTAAAACTTTCATTTACAACTTTTGGCTTTCGACTTTTGACTTTCAAACTTTAAGACTAGATTAAAATGAGCATTATTCAAGAATTTCTTCGTTACAACAGACAAACTATTCTTCCTGAAATTGGCGACGAAGGTCAGGAAAAACTAAAAAAAGCACGGGTTTTGGTAATTGGTGCCGGCGGTTTAGGCTGCCCAATTTTACAATACATTGCCACTGCAGGAGTAGGTTTTATTGGAATTATGGATTTTGATACGATTGAAATTCACAATCTTCACCGACAAATTTTATATACCGAAAATAAAATTGGAAAGCACAAATCAATAGTCGCAAAAGATGTGGTTTCAAAACTCAATCCGTTGATTAAAGCTATTGCAATCAATGAAAAATTAACTGCTGAAAATGCCGCAAAAATCATTCAGCAATATGATATTGTTGTGGACGGTTCTGATAATTTTTCGACTCGTTATTTAGTCAATGATACTTGTGTTGAATTAAACAAACCCTTAGTTTATGGAAGTATTTTAAAGTTTGAAGGGCAAATTGCAGTTTTTAATCATAACGGAAGTAAAAACCTTAGAGATTTATTTCCTGAAATGCCTGATCCTAAAGATGTACCAAACTGCAATTTAAATGGCGTTTTAGGAACTTTACCCGGAATTATTGGGAATATGATGGCACACGAAACACTTAAATTAATTCTGGAATTACCAGCTTTAAAGAACGAATTAATAATCTTTAATACGTTAAACTGGAATTTCACTAAACTGAATTTTTAGAAAACAAGCGCATCGCCAACTGTAATATTACCAGAGTTTAAGCTTACAATATTAGTCCCAAATAAAACAGAATTATCAAAATTTCTATATGTGCTTAATGTTTTAAGAGGTTCTTTTTTTAAACTTCCGTTTTCAGGATCGTTATTAACCATAATGCATCTTCCGCATGGTTTTATGTTTTTAAACTGAACTTCTCCAATGGTAAAAGTCTTAAAATTATCTTCTTCGTGAGCGTTTTCGGTACTTACTACAATGTTTGGGCGAAATCTTTTTATTGTGATTTTTTCATTCAGTTTGTCATTCAAAAAATCCAGACTTTTTGATCCTATTAGTAAATACGGATAACCATCTGCCAGACTCACATTGAAAGTCTCTTTTAATCTGGAGCTTTCGTGCTTACGAGCTCCGTTTTTTAATATTTTGACTAATTTACATTCAAAGCCTAAGTGCTGGCTAAACCATTTTGATGTTTCATGATTTACCTCAACAACTTCGCTTTTATCATCCCAGACATTTACTTTTATTGAGTTCTCTAAATGTTCATCAATAAAAAATTCATGTTCCTGATCCTGAAAAGTTATGCTGATTTTTCCATCTGAAATATGTGGATAAAACTGGCTCATAATGCGATGTTCCCTCTGCGTCAGCATTTGATTTTCAGCATCAATTAACATCCATCTGCGATCGTTTTCAAATCCCATTTCTTCAGCGAAAGCAGATTTACAGCTTATTCCTGCCAAGCTTTTTATTGGATAAATGTAAATTTCCTTTACAATATAAATTGTACTCATTTCTATTTACTTTTTAAAATAGACATAAACTCTTCGCG
Organism: Flavobacterium sp. KACC 22758; assembly: GCF_028736135.1. NCBI lineage: Bacteria > Pseudomonadati > Bacteroidota > Flavobacteriia > Flavobacteriales > Flavobacteriaceae > Flavobacterium > Flavobacterium sp. KACC 22758. The sequence goes on along the minus strand of NZ_CP117878.1, from coordinate 680,917 downwards.
ATCTATTTCTCGGCAGCCTAAACTCTCTAAGTGCGAGTTATAAACCTGACAGTCCAGCACTTTATAATTTTCTTTTTTCAAATATAACGCTAAAGCGATAAAAGCTGTTTTTGAAGCATTTGAAACTTTGGAAAACATACTTTCTCCGCAAAAAACATGACCTAAATCTATTCCGTATAAACCGCCAACTAAAACTTCATCCTGCCAAACCTCAACAGATTTTGCAATTCCTTGTCTATGAAGTTCATAGTAGGCTTCGATCATTTCATTTGAAATCCATGTACCGTTCTGGCCTTCGCGTTTTATCTGCTGGCAATTAGAAATTACTTCTTTGAAGTTTTTATTATAAGTAACCTTAAATATTTTCTTATTGAGGATTTTTCGCATGCTTTTGGATATTACCAATTCATCGAAAAACAGTACCATTCTTGGATCCGGTGCCCACCAAAGAATAGGTTCTCCTTCATTAAACCAAGGAAAAATACCGCTCTTATAGGCTAGTTTTAACCGCTCTGGATCTAAATCGCCTCCAATAGCCAAAACACCTTCTTCATCAGCTTCTGAAACCGGCGGAAAAAACAAATCTTTAAATAAATAATACATTTTAAATCGTCAATTTTTAAATTCCAAATCCTAAAAAGTTCTCATTTGATGAAATGAACTCAAAAATAAAATTCCAAATCCCAAATTCACGGAAATGAATTGGAATTTGGAATTTAATAAATTGAATTTTAAACTCTTAGAAAGGTAAATCGTCTGGTTCGTCTTCGTTTAAATTTGTCGCTGGAGCGAAAGCTTCTGCTGCAGGAACTGAAGGTGTTTGTGCAGGTCCTTCTGGTGCCATTCTTTCAATTCTCCAACCTTGAATACTATTGAAATATCTAGTTTCTCCTTGTGGATTAACCCATTCTCTTCCTCTTAAATTGATAGAAACTTTTACTGCCTCTCCTTGTTTATAGCTGCTTAATAAATCGCATTTATCTTGTGTAAATTCGATTAAAATGTGCTGTGGATACTGCTCATCTGTAGTAACTACCAGTTCTCTTTTTTTGAATGAAGCACTAACTTGCTGCTCAGGATTAACCACTTTTACTTTTCCTATAACTTCCATCTTCGTCTATAATTAATTATTATTTCTTTTCTTATTTTTTAGCTAAAAGCACTTTCCAGGCTGACTCAACGTCATCATTATTGAGATATTTTTTGGCTTCTAAATGAACTTTTTCCTGATCATCTGAGCTTAAAACTCCTTTTACAGAAAAATTTTCTTTCACAAATATACTAACTTCTTCTTTTGTAGGCAAGGTTTCTACGTTGCCTAATTTTCCAAGGTCATTCCCATCAAACACAGGACTTTCTCTAATAAAATTAGGAATTGCATCTACTCCTACGCCCAAAGTTGTTAGTGGTTTTGCGACTTCAAAAAGCCCTTGATTGGATCTTGAATACCAATTTCCGCCAAGTCTTGAAACTAAATCTATTTTATGCTGGTCTATTGCTCCGTTTTTATCCAAAATTGATTCGTGAATGTGAATTTTTACTACTTCACACAAAATCAGGTTTCCAGCTCCTCCTTCTGTTCCTAACGGTATAATCTGCGTAATCTTGCATTCAAACTGAACCGGAGATTCCTTTACGCGATAGGGCTTTACAAAATCTGATGGAATTTGCGTTAAACCAGCTTTTATAAATTCGTTTATCCCGTCTCCGTATTCTGTACTTGCCAGCGAAGTCTGCTGTACGATATCATAATTGACAACATTTATTACGACTTCTTTTGTGGCTTCGGCATTAATCAAAGTATGCTTTACGGTATTGTCGCGAACACGTCTTGAAGGCGAAAAAACCAAAATTGGCGGATTAGCACTAAATACATTAAAGAAACTAAAGGGAGACAAATTAGGAATTCCTTTTTCGCTTATTGTACTTGCAAAAGCAATTGGCCTTGGCCCTACTGCACTTTGTAAATATCCCTGCAGCTGTGCCGTAGGTATCTCTTTTGGATTGATGCTAATCATAATTTTAATGTTTAACCGAACCTCATTTCGGTCATACAAAAGTATTGAAATCGTTCAATTCAAAGAAATAGTTTTGAAGATTAAAACAAAAATCTTTTAAGCCCCTGCAAAATATAAAATGTGTTTATTTCGTTATATTTATACCTCAAAATTTAGTTTATGCGCTTTTCTGAAAGTAGAAATACAACTCGTTGGGTTATAATTTTCATATCCTTTTTAATCATTTCGCTGATTCTCTGGAATACTTATACATTTTTCCAAATTTTTAAGAATGAGGAACGTTTAAAAATGAAGCTTTTTGTAAATGCCCAAATTACAATTGTAAATGCTGACGAAAATACAGACATTGAACTTCCTCTTCAAATTATTAACAATAATACCTCTATTCCTGGTATAGTAATATTGTATGATAAAGTGGTAAGTGCCACAAATGTCCCAGAAGAGATCTTGACGAACAAGAAAAAAAGAGCCAATTATTTGAGAAAATTAGGCAATGAAAATGAACCTATTACTTTTGAGTATGCTCCTGGAAAATATCAAACGCTTTATTATGGAAATTCAGCTTTACTTAATAAACTCAAATATTATCCTGTAGCTTTATTGCTGATTATCTTTTTGTGTGCTGCTTTGATTTACAATTTTTACAAAAGCACAAAAATGGCAACGCAAAATAAACTGCTGGCGGGAATGGCAAAAGAAACCGCTCATCAAATTGGAACGCCTTTATCATCTTTAATTGGCTGGGTTGAGATTTTAAAAACCGAAGCGATTGATCAATCCATAACTATTGAAATTGAAAAAGATGTTGAACGTCTGCAGACAATAACGGATCGTTTTTCTAAAATTGGTTCTGTTCCTGTTTTAGAACCGCACGATATTGTTGCCGAAACATTAAATACGTACGAATATTTACAATCGCGTTTCTCTAAACAGGTTACTTTTTCTTATCAGGTTCCCGAAAAACCAATTTTTGCTTTAATCAATCCAACACTTCACAGCTGGACGATAGAAAACCTTGTTAAAAATGCTATTGATGCCATGAAAGGAAAAGGAACTTTAGATCTTCATATTGAAAAAGATGCTCATCATATAAAAATAAACGTGAAAGATTCTGGAAGCGGTATTGCAAAAAATCAATTCAAAACTATTTTTGAACCCGGCTTTACTACAAAAAAACGCGGCTGGGGATTAGGACTTTCTTTAACCAAAAGAATTGTAGAGGAATATCATAACGGAAAAATTAAAGTTCTTAATTCTGAAATTGGTAAAGGAACTACGTTTCAGATTACTTATGAAACAACCAGTCCGGCTTAAAAATTAGACATAAAAAAAACACCAACTCAAAATTGAATTGGTGTTTTTTATTTTGGGTTTAATCTTAAAGATTAGACTGAATATCTTTTGCTAAAGTTTCAAATTCTTCTTTTGAAAGCGAAACTTTGTCCTGAAAACGCATTTCATCCATATGATTTAATGGAATTAAATGTACGTGTGCGTGAGGAACTTCTAAACCTACAACCGCAATTCCGATTCTTTTACAAGGAACTGTTTTTTCTAATGCTGCAGCAACTTTTTTAGAGAATTTCATTAATCCTAAATACAATTCTTCATCCATATCAAAAATCTTATCGATTTCTTGTTTCGGAATACAAAGTGTATGGCCTTTTGCGTTTGGATTTACATCTAAAAAAGCCAGATAGTTATCATCTTCGGCAATTTTATAGGCAGGAATTTCTCCGTTTACAATTTTAGTAAATATTGAACTCATAGTTTATTGGTTTAACTGGCTAACCGCTTAACCGATTTAACGATTTAACGGTTAAACTATAAAAAATTTATTCTCTTGTAATTTCAAGAATTTCGAATTTCAAAGTTCCGTTTGGCACTGTAATTTCGGCAATTTCGCCAACAGATTTTCCCAGCAGTCCTTTTCCAATAGGAGAAGTTACAGATATTTTTCCTGTTTTTAAATCAGCTTCACTTTCTGCAACAAGCGTATATTTCATTTCCATTCCGTTGCTTTGGTTTTTAATTTTCACATTAGAAAGAACCAAAACTTTAGAAACATCTAATTGAGATTCATCAATTAATCTTGCATTTGCATATACTTCTTCAAGTTTAGCAATTCTCATTTCTAATAAACCCTGCGCTTCTTTTGCAGCATCGTACTCGGCATTTTCAGATAAATCGCCTTTGTCTCTTGCGTCTGCTATATCTTGAGATGCTTTAGGACGCATTACACTCTTTAAATGCTCCAATTCATCTTTTAACTTTTTTAACCCATCAGCGGTATAATAAGATACTTTACTCATAACTTCATCGTTTATATAAATAGAAAAAATCCCATCGGGACGGGATTTTGTATTACAAATATACTATTATTTTTAATAGTACATAATTATATGTTAATCATATAAAATTCAAATCTAAATAAATTATTTTTGTTTCACTAATTCTTATTAAAATAATGAAAAAAATCTGGCTCTTAATTCTTTTCGTTTCTGTGCTTTTTTCGTGCAGTGACAGCGATCGCAGTAACAAAAACCCATATATACCGAGTTATTCTGTTAATTTATCTGTAGATATGAATCTGCCTTCTTATTCAAATCTCAAATATGTCAGCAATGCAGTTATAGTTCCTAATTACGGTGCAAAAGGAATTATTATTTTTAATGCCGGAAGCGGTTACAATGCTTTTGATGCTGCATGTCCTAATCAGGAGATAAATTCATGCGCTGCCATGACAATTGACGGTATTAATGCTGTTTGTTCCTGCGATAAAACTTCTTACAGTTTGTTTACAGGACTTGGAGGAAAAGAATATCCTCTAAAACAATATAAAGTTCAGGTAACGGGAACTGTAATTCACGTTTACAATTAAAAATAAAAAAAAAAGCCTGAAAGTAAATTTCAGGCTTTTTTTTATTTTAGAATTTCAAAGTTAATCCGGCTAAGAAATTAATTCCTGCCTGCGGATAATAGTATGGATAAATATCCCACATTGCTCCGTTTGAAACATATTTTTTATCCAGAATATTGTTTACCAACCCTGTTATTGTAATTGATTTGAAAATTGATTTTGGTTTTATTTCATAAGAAATATTCAAATCGTTGACAAAATAATCTGCCAGTTTAGCTTCTGGAAGCTCAATATTATTCATATACTGTTCTCCAACATATTTTTGCAATAACGAAACATATAAGTTTTCAATTGGTTTGTATACGATAATATTTCCGGCTATAACTTCTGGAGAGTAAGCAATTTTAGTTGTTCCGTAGTATTGTCCTTCAACAGCTAAGTCAACATTTTTATTACTGCTTAAAGTAAAGTTAGGTCTGATAATAAATTTTTCTGAAAGTGAAATTGTCGCATCAAACTCAAATCCTAAACGATAGCTTTTTTCAGTATTAGCACGAATTGGTGCACCAACATCGTCTAATCTTCCAGTTAAAATCAATTGATCTTTATATCCCATATAATAGAAGTTCGAATTTAATTGGATTTTCTCTGAATTAAATCTCCATCCTAATTCAAAATCATTCAATTTCTCAGGTTTTACATTTCCACCTTCATAATCAGTTCTGTTTGGCTCACGATTCGCACGTGCATAAGAGAAATAAAGTGTGTTTTTTTGATTGATTTCGTAGTTTAAACCCGCTTTTGGATTAAAGAAATTGAATGTATCATTTACTAAACCAGTTTCGGCACTATTGGCTTTATAATGTACTCTACGGTATTGTAAATCTCCATATAAGCTTAATTTTTCAGTCAGCTGATAATTTGCTTTTGCAAAGACATTCCCATCTGTTTTTACTGAATAGTCGTCATAGTAATGATCTCCCAATTCTGAAGTTGAAGCATATCTTGCCCAGATTACTTTTCCAAAATGATCTCCTTCGTATTTATTCCAGCCTCCGCCAAGAATAACATCTAATTTTTCTTCTTTATATTTTACAGAAAAAGTAGTTCCGTAAAAATCATTATCTAACCATTTCTGACGCACTAAATCGGTTGTTGTTACGGTTCCAACTGGCTGTAAACCATAGTCGGCCATATCAGCATCTTCTTTATAATTATCGTAATACCCCTGCCCTTTTGTATAATGTAAAGCGAAGTTAGTACTCCATTTATCAGAGAAAGATTCACTCCAATGCAATTGATAATGATTCTGTTTGTAATTATCGGTTTCGTTATCGTAAAAACGAGTATTTCCAAATTCATCGGTATACATTCCGGCAGAATTGAAAGTTCGGTTTGAATTTAATGTTTCGGCATCAATCCCATTCCATGATTGGTATGTTTTTTCGGTTCCGCCAAAAACCAAAGCTTTAATTAAAGTAGTTTTGCCAACGTAAGTTCCTTGTAAAAAATAAGATTTCAAATCAGAACTTGCACGATCTACATAACCATCAGATTTCACTGTAGACAAACGTCCGGCAAGTTCAAAATGGTCATTTAATAAACCTGTACTGAATTTTACTGTATTTTTATTTGAATTGAAACTCCCGTAAGAGCTTGAAATTTCTCCTGTTGGTTTAGATGCATAACTGTCTGTAAGCATATTTAAACTTGCTCCAAAAGCAGATGAACCATTGGTAGAAGTTCCAACACCTCGCTGTAATTGCAGACTTTCTACAGAAGAAGCAAAATCGGGCATATTAACCCAAAAAGTTCCCTGACTTTCGGCATCGTTGTATGGAATTCCGTTTATGGTTACGTTTACTCTTGTTGCATCGCTTCCGCGGACTCTGATTCCGGTATAACCTATTCCTCCTCCAGCATCTGATGTTGTTACTACAGATGGCAGATAATTCATTAAAACAGGTATATCCTGACCAAGATTTCGGTATTTGATTTCTTTTTTATCCATATTACTAAACGTAACCGGTGTTTTGGTCGTAACACGAACTGCAGAAACCAAAACATTATCAAGCTGATTTACTTTGGTTGAATCTTGTTCTTGTCCAAAAGAGAATAGAGTAAAGAAAATTGAGAATAGAATAAAGAAAATAAACTTTTGGTTCAACTTAGAACCTTTGTACCTCTGTGCCTTAGCACCTGAAAAAATAGTTTTCATTCGTAAAGAATTACGAATAAAAGGGGGAATTATTCTTTTGTTAAATTAATAAATGTGTTTCACGACAAAGCATAGTGTGCACGCTGTGATTTGTCGTTTTTCCCTTAGCAACATTACTCGCTCAGGTTCTTTGGGTATGATCTCAGCTCGTTATTTAGAGCACCCCTTTGAGACAATGCAAATATAGAAAAGTATTAAGATAAATGTATTAGGTATTACGATTTTTCACTTTTGGATTTCTTAATACTTAATTCTGTAGTCTTAATACTAAAAATCAGGTTTTCTTCGGGACTGTTTTAAATCAGAGATATTCTTTTTGTCTTTAATTCTTTTTTTGATTACAGCTTTGGGAACTTTTGTAGCTTTTCGAACTTTTGGAACATATAATCCTTTTTTAATTAATTCCAGAAATCGCTTTACAACAATTTCCTTATTCTTAAGCTGGCTTCGATCTTCGTCGCAATTTAAGATTAATATATTTTCAGAAGTTAAACGAGTTGATAAATTCTCTTTTAGGAGCGTTTTTTCATCATCAGACAAGGCTTGAGAAGCTTCTAAATCAAAAGACAAAACAACTTTTGAAGAAACTTTGTTTACGTTCTGCCCGCCCGCACCACTGCTTCGAACGGCTTTAAAGTTTAATTCTGATATGATTTTCTCGTTATCCATTATTGTGGCTGATGTGCCGGTTTTAATAAATCGTTTATCGTTTTTACCGGATTAAAAGTAATTAAAGGCACAGCAACAAAAACTGTCAGCCAATTTGCCATCGAACCATTCCATAATCCCGGAAGTTCATAACTTTTTACGGCTTTCCCTTCAACACTTTTTTCAACTATAAATCCAGATTTTTCGTCAACAAATTTTTTCAGGTCAAATTTTTCTCCTTTATAATTTTTGATTCCGCAAACCAAATCTACCGGGTTAAAATGCGTAGCTTCTTCTAGAACTTCAAGCTGTTTTTTATTTGCTAAATCTACCTGTGATGTTTCTACGATCTGCAAAGAAACCTCGCCTTTATCGTTCATTACCCAAAACGGTCCTCCGCCAGGTTCTCCCTCATTTCGAACCATTCCGCAAACTCGTATTGGACGATCTAACAGTTCTTTAATTTTGGTGATCTTATTCTCAAAAGTAAATTTATTGAAATCTTTAGTCATCTGAATGTTTAGTTTTTGCATTAAAACATCCACAATTTCTTTAAGATCCTCTTCTTTCACTTCATTTTTTTCAATTGCTTTTAAATATCCAAATACTTTTTGCTGTACTTCAATTAAAATTCCTCCTAAAGCCTTTTTATATAAAGCAATTTTATCAATATGATTTTGAATTACATTATCAATATTTTTGATAAAAATAATGTCTGAATCCAGATTATTCAGGTTTTCAATTAGAGCACCATGCCCGCCGGGTCTAAAAACCAGACTTCCATTTGAACTTCTGACAATTTTATTTTTTAAATCAACATTGATTGAATCTGTACTTTTACTTTGATAAGAATATCCAATATTAATTTTTATCCCTGAAGGTTTTTCAATTTTCCCTTTAACCTCATCAACAGTAGTTTCAAACAAATCCTGATGTATTTCTGAAACTGTAAAATGTAAATTTGAAACATTCTTTGCCGTTGCATAATGTACACATTCATTTAAATGTTCTTCTATAGGTGTTGCTATATGAGTTTTATATAAATGAAATGGTAAAACTGCTTTTGGCTTGTTTGCCGAGTTAAAATGTTCAGGAGATAATAACAGTTTTATAAAATAATAGTTTTTATAATCTCTTTCCAAGTTTTCAAAATCAGGATAAAGTTCTCTCAGTTTTTTGTCAACATCTTCAAAAAAAGGAAACTTATCCATCCCAATAATAAAAATGGCTAGTTCTTTATCGTTTTTTCTATTGATATAAGCATTTATGGTTTCTTTTTCAATATCAAAATCATTTAAAAAGGCCGTCAAAAACTTATACATTCTGGTAGCAGCACCAGAAGCCGGAACAAATTTTTTAATTTTAAATTCTTCTTTATGCTTATCAAAAAAAGAAGCTTTTTCTTTAAAATCAACTTCTGATAAGCTAAGAATGCCATTATTGATCGTCGCCGGACTAATCAAGCTGCTCTTTGCTATTCCGTTTTTGAATACATCCAGCTGCTTTAAAATATTTTCGAAAGGAATTCCGTGATTATAAATTTCAACAAAATCCTGAGAAGATAGTCCTTTTTCTTTTAGAGCACCTAAAGCGTCTATAATCATTATGGCTTTTGCCAAACGACTTTCTTTATTACCAGATAAGGTTATAAAAGGCTTTTTATTATCAATTAAAGTTTGTTTGAATACCGAAAAAACGGTTTCTCTTCCTTCCGGAGTATCTCTAATATCATCTTTTTCCCACGGAACATCAATATCCGTGAGGAAAAACAAATCGTAATCATGTTCTAAGGCAGCTTCATTTAAAAGTGGATCACAAAAACCGTAATACACTTCAGAGAAGACTTTAGTTACCATTAAATTAGTATCGCAAAACAAATATTTATTCGCCTCGGTAAGCTTCTCATTCTCTAATAAAACTTGCCCATAAGCAATAGGCATCATATCATCAACAGTACATATATGCTGATTTTCTTCCCATCTTTCCTGCAGATAATCGCGTGCAAACTCTGGAACCCATTCTGTTTTGTAGTGGTCTGCGAGTTGTTTTGCTAATGTAGTTTTACCTGTACTTTCAGGGCCAAACAAAGCAATTTTTATGATATTTGTTTTTTGCTGTCTAAGATTTTTCTCCATTCTAAATAAGCTGAAATAGCTAAAATTGTAAAAATTAAATATTGAAGCGACAACATCCCCAAGCCGCGATAGGCATAAAGAGGCACTACAATAATATCGCCGATAATCCAGAGTGTCCAGTTTTCAATTTTCTTCCTTGCCATATACCACATTCCTGCGAAAAATATACCTGACGATATCATATCGACATAATTATCTTTATGTATTTCGTAATCGAAATATTTATAAATGCCGAAAACTACAAAAACCGTTACAATAAACAGTAAGATTCCGATTATTTTTTCATTAAAAGTTGTACGAGTAATTGGCAGATTATCTTCAACAGTTGTTCCTTTTGCCCACATATACCAGCCATAAATACTCATAATTGAAAAATAAGCATTGATAATCATGTCTCCAATATAACCGGCAACATATAAAAGGTAAACCGAAATTACAGTTGCAATTAATCCTGTTGGATAAACCCAAATATTTTCTTTTTTAGCAAACCATACGCTTAAGATCCCGCAAACGAATACCAAAAATTCCAGAATGATATGCCATAATGGTGCATTTTTATAACTTTCAAGAAAAAAATCAATCATTTTGTGGTATTTAAAGGCTGTTATTTATGAATCGAAAAAATGGCTGTCATTTTCAAAAGCTGTTCCTATAACTACTAAATCCGCACCGGCATTGTATGCTTTTTTAATTCCGTGCAAATCTACAATTCCTCCGCCAACAATTATAGGAATTTCTACGTTTTGAGAAATTACTGAAATCATCTCTAATGGCACTGACTTTTTTGCTCCGCTTCCTGCTTCTAAATAAATTAATTTACTGCCCAGCATTTCGCCTGCCTGAGCCGTTGCTAAGGCTAAATCAAAATTTTCGCGATTAAGCGGTTCTGTTTTACTAACGCGGGCAACAGCAGTTTCATTGCCGCTTTCAATTAAAATATATCCTGTTGAAATTACTTCAAGATTTGTTTTTTTCAATATTGGCGCTGCCTGAACCTGATATTCGATTAAATAATCCGGGTTTCGGCCAGACAATAATGATAAAAACAAAATCGCATCGGCCTTTGGTGAAATCTGAGACGGATCTCCCGGAAATATCACAACAGGCAGTTTTGTTTTTTGTTTTAACTGTGCGATAAGATCTTCGATAATTGTACTTTCGACAATACTGCCTCCAACAAAAATATGAGTCGCCGGAGATTGATTTATTTTAAGTAATAAATGATCTAAATTTTCCCAGACAATTTTATCAGGATCCAAAAGTATGGCTAATAATTTTTGACCATTTTTCTTGGCTTCTAAAATTTGTTGATGGATTGTGGTAAGTATTTTTTGCTCCATAATGGCCGTAAAAGTAAAAAGTTTTTAACGTAGAAGAACTATTATGAATCAATTATATTTGTAAAGTCTCTGTTAACTATCAAAGAAAACAATTATGATCACGGCTGAATTGTTAGAGAAATATGGTGCAATAAAAAAGTCTTTTGGCAAAAATGAAATTATTTTTGAAGAAGGAAATCTGCCAGCTCATTATTATCAGATTATTTCGGGAGAAATTAAAATGTGCAATTATAATGATGACGGCCGCGAATTTATTCAGGGAATATTCTATAAAAATCAATCTTTTGGTGAACCTCCATTATTTTTAAATCAAAAATATCCAGCCAATTCAATTGCTGTTGAGGATAGTGAAATTCTTCTTCTTCCAAAATCTAATTTTATGAAACTGCTGGAAGAAAACCCGGCGATCAGCATTAAAATAATAGAAAACCTCGCGCAGCGATTGTATTATAAATCAGTTATGGCGGCCGAAATTTCTACACATGAACCGGAACATCGTGTTTTAAAATTAATCGATCATGGAATCGCTTATTTTAATTTCCAAAAAGACAAAAATGGCTATCTCATTAATTTCACCAGACAACAGATTGGAGATTTAACCGGTTTGCGGGTAGAAACTGTTATTAGAGCCATAAAAGCATTGGAAAAGAAAGGTGAATTGAAGATTATTAATCGAAAAGTATACAGATAAAAAAGTTCTCTTTTTATGATTTTAATCATAAAATACAGTTGTATTGCGGACGTATCTTTGTCATATAAAAATCTGAATATCATGACACTATATCAAACCACATTCGACATTTTCAATAAAAATTATATGGGTTCTGCTGCAATGGCAGTAATTGGGCAAAGCTGTTTAGGAGGCGCTGCTGCAATGTATGTTTTATCTAACGGAACTTCAATTCTTCAAATGGTTCAGCTGGCAGTTATCGTTCTAGCTTGTATCTTTGTAAACACTTCAATTTTGGCTCAAATGAAACATAAAGTGGTTTTTAACCTTTTAATTCTGAGTTCAATTTTAAGCGTATTTTTTATTCTGTTAAATACTCTTGTTCTGTGAAAAAACAAATAGAAAATAGAGCTGACGTTTCTTTTCTGGTACATCAATTCTATGATAAAATAAGAGCCGATGAAGAAATCGGCTTTTATTTTAATGAAATGATTTCTGACTGGGATGCACATCTCGAAAAGCTGACTGATTTTTGGGAAACCAATTTATTTGGTGTCCGTAAATACAAAGGAAATCCTCATACTGTTCATAACGAGGTAGATGCTCATTTTGACGAAAAAATTACTCCAAACGAATTTGGTATCTGGCTTAATCACTGGGCTCAAACATTAGACGAGCATTTTGAAGGCGAAAATGTAGAAACTTTAAAAAGACGTGCCCGAAAAATGAGCACCTTTCTATATATGACTATGTTTCAGCACAGACAAAAAGAAAGTGAAGTTTAATCGTTCAACAGTCATTGCGGTTATTTTTCAAAAGCATAAACCAAAGTAAAAGTTCCTTCAAAGTTATCAGATTTGATTTCTTTATAATGCACATCAAAATCCTTAACCAAATTATCAAAATGAAGACTTGCCTGTGTTTGAGTTTCATCTAAAGAAAAGTTGCTCACATTTATATGATCTTTAAAACTGATTCCTTTTTCATTTCTGATTTTAAAGATTGCTTCTTTGGCTCCCCAGATAACGGTAAGTTTTTTTATATATTCTTCTGTAAAAGATGAATCTAAATAACCACATTCATAATCTGTAAATTTATCCGCGATTCTTTGGATTTTTTCTCGCTGCAATTCCATATCAATTCCAACTGTTTCGCGGCTTATAATTATTGCTGCAAAATGATACGAATGTGTTATTGAAATGTAGTTATGACAATCAAAATACGGTTTTCCAAATTCGTCATAATGCAAATCTTTATCAGTAAAACCCATTTCCTGAATCAGCATTCGAACACTTAAAAAAGCACGCTGATGCATTTGCGATTTCATGCCATCGAGTCTCTTTTGTGTTTTTTCCTTCAACACAACTTTACTTAATAATTCTTCAAGAGATTCTGTTATTTCCCAAATTAAGATTTTAGTTGTTTCGTTAAACTGTATGGTTTGAAATAGAGGCATTTTTTAAATTATGAATTATGAGTTGTGAATTATGAGTTTTTAAACCATATAAGTCATTTGAGAAAATATAACTGTTGGTTCAAAAAATGCAATAAGTAAATTTAAGCAATTCAAAACAAAGCGCATTACGAAAGAATCCTTTTTTAAATGAACTTATATCACTTATATGGTTTAAATCGTTTTATAAACTAATGTTCTAAAGATTAAGAAATTAAAGATTTCACAAATCTGAGAGAAATTAGTAAAATTCAAAAGCTATTCCTTAAATTTGCAAAAAAATTACAATTCTACAAATATAACATAAATGAGTACAACGACTACGCCATATGTGGCTTTCAAAGTAAAAGACATTTCTCTAGCGGCTTGGGGAAGAAAAGAAATTGAACTAGCTGAAGCTGAAATGCCAGGTTTAATGGCACTTCGCGCTGAATACAAAGATGAGCAGCCATTAAAAGGAGCTCGTATTGCTGGATGTTTACACATGACGATTCAAACTGCTGTTTTAATCGAAACTTTAATCGCTCTTGGTGCAGAGGTTACTTGGTCTTCTTGTAACATTTTCTCTACTCAGGATCAGGCTGCTGCTGCTATTGCTGCTGCTGGAATCTCTGTTTATGCTTGGAAAGGTCTTGACGAACAATCATTTGACTGGTGTATTGAGCAGACTTTATTCTTTGGTGAAGAAAGAAAACCATTGAACATGATTCTTGATGACGGTGGAGATTTAACTAACATGGTTATTGATCGTTACCCAGAATTAGTTGCTGGAATTAAAGGTCTTTCTGAAGAAACTACAACAGGTGTTCACAGACTTTACGAAAGAGTAAAAGCTGGAACTCTTCCAATGCCTGCAATCAACATTAACGATTCTGTTACTAAATCTAAATTTGATAACAAATACGGATGTAAAGAATCTGCTGTAGATGCTGTGCGTCGTGCAACTGACTTAATGTTAGCTGGAAAAAGAGTTGTTGTTTGCGGATACGGTGACGTTGGAAAAGGAACTGCTGCTTCTTTCAGAGGTGCTGGTTCTATTGTAACAGTTACTGAAATCGATCCAATTTGTGCTTTACAAGCTGCAATGGACGGTTATGAAGTTAAAAAATTAAACACCGTAATTGCTAATGCTGATATTATCATTACAACTACAGGAAACAAAGATATCGTTCTTGGAGAGCACTTCGAGCAAATGAAAGACAAAACTGTTGTTTGTAACATTGGTCACTTTGATAACGAAATCGATATGGCTTGGTTAAACAAAAACCACGGTGCATCTAAAATCGAAATCAAACCTCAGGTTGACAAATACAACATCAACGGTAAAGATATCATCATCTTAGCTGAAGGTCGTTTAGTAAACCTTGGTTGTGCTACAGGTCACCCAAGTTTTGTAATGAGTAACTCATTTACAAACCAGACTTTAGCTCAAATCGAATTATGGAACAACAGTGCTGCTTACAAAAATGAAGTTTACATGTTACCAAAACATTTAGATGAAAAAGTTGCTGCTTTACACTTAGCTAAATTAGGTGTTGAACTTGAAGTTCTAAGAGAAGATCAAGCTGCTTATATTGGTGTTGAAGTTCAAGGTCCATTCAAACCAGAATACTACAGATACTAATTAATTTTAGATTGAAGATTTCTGATTTTAGATTTTCTTAAAATCATATATCAAACCCGACAGGTTTTAAAAACCTGTCGGGTTTCTTTTTTTATTTCAGTTTCTAGTTATCAAAAAAACGAATTAATTTAACAAGACATTTACAACGTTTTTACCAGATAACTTTAAATTTGGTTTTTAAAATATAAAAAATGATTGAAAATGTTCTATGTGAAGTACACGGTTCTAAAGAAATGTCTTTTACCTGCATTCACATTGCAATGGCAATAGACTCAAAAGAAAAATCAGGTTTTTTCTATTCCGAAGCCGAAGAAGATCTTCCGCAGATTGCATGGTGCAATGCATGCGAACAATGGCTTTTGGATAATGGTGAGGAATGGAATGACGCTTTTGAAACTCAGGCCGATTTTAAAATGTTATGCGCCGACTGCTTTGATGAAGCTAAAAAAATGCAATTAGAAACTGTTACAACTTAAATATTCGCCATGAAAAAGATTTTTCTTCTCTATACTTTTCTATTTCTAAATTTATCTGCATTTGCACAAAATAATGATGTCTGGAATTCATTTCCAAACAAAGACACCACCTTAATTGGATTTAAAGACAAAAACGGAGTAATTAAAATAGAACCTAAATTTTCAGGTTTTACAATCGCACGTAAATTCGAAAACATTATAGCCGTAACTGAAGAAAAAGATCAAAAATGGAAAAGCTATTATTTAACCAAAACAGGAAAAACAGTTGGTCTAGATAGTTTATATGTTTTTGATAATGGTCCCGACTGTGAAAATGAAGGCTTCATAAGATTTACAGATCATAAGACTGATAAAATGGGAATTTTTAACAGTGAAGGAAAAATCATTATTCCTGCTGTTTACAGCAATTTAACCAAAGTCAGAAACGGAATGATCATCGTTTTAAAAGATGCCGAAAAAAAACAAGATGGAGAGCACTTTTACTGGACGGGAGGAAAAGAGTTCTTAATTGACATCAATAACAAAGTCCTGATTGAAAATTTTGCTTACAACGACGATCTTAATTTTTATTCATTAGAAAAATCAAAAGAGCCTAGTAAAGATCCCGTTAGAGAAAATTTTCTTGGAATCGACGGTCAATATTATTCTTTTATAAATTTCGACAAAGAATTTAAATATTGGCTGCAAAACACAATCCTTTCCGATTTATCTAAAGCTAATCTGGAAAAACATTCTTTTGACAAAATTATATATTGGAAAGAACCAGACGGCTGGATAAACTCCCCTAAAACTAAATTTATCTATCAAAATTATACTTTTTTAAAATCAAAACTTCAGGAACTTAAAAATCCAAAAACGGATTATTTTGTTACTACAGACGGACTAAATCAGTTTATTTTTGAATCCAGCGAATATGAAATGTATTTCAATAATTGCAATGAATCTAAAGAATGGATTTATCCCGTAAAAAGTATCATTATCAACCCAAAAAACAAGAATGATCTTGGACAGGATCACATTCAGTTTCTACGAACAGAAAATGGATATAAATTAATAAGCGTTTCTTCTAAAAAAGATAACCTTAAATAATTTCATTTCGGTTTCGTACAAAGTTTAACTTTGTAAAAAAGTAAACCATGAAGAATTTTTTGTTTTTATTCATCGCTATAATCTTCGAAATCATTGCAACTTCTGCATTAAAAAAGTCCGAAGAATTTACCAAATTAATTCCAAGTATCATTACCGTAATTGGATATTGCGGTGCATTTTATTTTTTAAGTTTTGCCATTAGAACCATTCCTGTTGGTTTTGCTTACGCAATCTGGTCCGGAGTCGGGATTGTATTAATTACAGCAATTGGAGCTATATTCTTTAAAGAAATACCAGATTTACCTGCCATAATTGGATTGAGTTTAATTATCCTTGGCGTAGTTGTAATTAATGTTTTTTCTAAAACCACAGCGCATTAGTTTTTTGTTTCAAGTTTATGTATCACGTTCGAACACAACTTAAAACATAAAAAACTCCGCAAGTTTCAGATTTTATTCCAGCAAAAACCAATCGATCTTTGTCTTATAAAATTGAATAAAGATGAACACACAGGAAACCATAAATTATAATCGCATTGCTGAAGCAATCGATTATATCAAAGCCAATTTTAAAGAGCAGCCAAATCTTGATGAAGTGGCTGGGAAAGTGCATTTGAGTCCGTTTCATTTTCAAAGACTTTTCAGCGATTGGGCAGGAACAAGTCCGAAGAAGTTTTTACAATATACAAGTCTGGAACACGCAAAGAAATTATTAAAAGAAAATCAGGCAACCATTTCTGAAACTGCTTTCGAGACGGGACTTTCCGGCACAAGCCGACTTCACGATTTATTTATAAATATCGAAGGAATGACTCCGGCCGAATATAAAAACGGCGGAAAAAATCTTGAAATAAATTACAGTTTTGCAGAAAGTCCGTTTGGAAATATTATTGTGGCTTCTACTTCAAAAGGTGTTTGTTTTATGGCCTTCGCCGAAGATGAAATAACCGGATTTATTGCTTTGAAAAATAAATTTCCAAATGCTCAATTCTCAAAAAAATTAGATCTATCACAGCAAAATGCTTTATTTATCTTCCAAAACGACTGGAGCAGATTATCTGAAATAAAACTACATTTAAAAGGAACCGACTTTCAATTGAAAGTTTGGGAAACTTTATTAAAAATCCCAATGGGACAACTTTCTACTTACGGTTCTATTGCACATCAAATTCAAAAACCAAATGCATCACGCGCCGTTGGAACTGCAATTGGCAGTAATCCTGTTGCGTTCCTGATTCCGTGTCATCGTGTAATTCAGTCTTCAGGAACATTTGGCGGTTATATGTGGGGAAATACCCGAAAAACAGCAATTATTGGCTGGGAAGGTGCGCAGGTAAATTCTCAATTATAATTTGAGACCAGTATTTTGTAAAAACTACTTTTCTAACGTATTATTTTTTGCCACGAGTTACACGAATGTGCACGAATTAATTTTTATCAAAAAACAGAAAAATTTGTGTAATTCGAGTAATTCGCGGCGGAAAAAAATCTCAAACTAAAACTCTTATGCAAAATATACAATCTAAAATTGCTTCTCAAAATTGGGAAAACATAACAGAAACAATGCATGAAAATGGTTTTGCAGTTCTTCCTGACATTCTTAATAATGACGAATGTGAAGCTTTAAAAGCTGAGTATGCGAATCCTTGTTTATATCGAAAAACTGTTGTTATGGAACGCTATAGATTTGGTTTGGGCGAATACAAATATTTTAATTATCCGCTGCCGGATTTAATCCAGAATCTTCGTTCTTCAATTTATCCTAAACTAGCTCCAATTGCCAATGCGTGGATGAAAGCTTTAAATATTAATACTGTTTTTCCTCAAACTCATTCAGAATTGCTGCAGCAATGTCATGATAATAATCAGCTGAAAGCTACCGTTTTAATTTTAAAATATGGCAAAGGCGGATTCAACACGCTGCATCAGGATTTATACGGAGATGTTTATTTCCCCATTCAAATTGTGCTTTTCTTAAATGAACCTGACGAGGATTTTACTGGAGGCGAATTTGTATTGACACAGCAAACTCCAAGAGCACAGTCCAAAGCTATTGTTTTGAAACCCAAAAAAGGTGATATTCTGGTTTTTACGACAAACTTTAGACCCGTAAAAGGTACGAAAGGATATTATCGTGTTAATATGAAACATGGAGTAAGTGAAATTCATTCTGGTGAACGTTTTACATTGGGAATTATTTTTCATGACGCGCTTTCGTAAATATTTTTTCGCCACGAATTCACGAATTAAATTAATTCTATCCGGATAGATTTTAAAAAAATTAGTGAATTCGTGGCGAAAACAAAACACAACAATATGTTTCAACACAATAAAATTTCAGATTTAGAACTTCGAAGTAAAATTAAAAAAGGCGAAATTTGCTTTGGCGGTAACCAAAAGCTAAAAATCTACGGAACTTTAAAATGTGCTTCCGGAAAGAGAATGAAACGGGAGAACCGGGTTTTCTTTTCTTCTGAAGAAAATGCAAAACAAAATGGTTTCAGACCTTGCGGTCATTGTATGAAAATTGATTATCTAAAATGGAAAAATGGACTTATTTAATCCTCAAATAGACGAAACCACTAATCAGCTTCCAAAAGACGGAACTGTGAATTATTACGGTAAATTGTTTTCGAGAACAGAAGCAGATTTTTATCGCGATACTCTTTTAAACACAATCGAATGGAAAAATGATGAAGCCATTATTTTTGGAAAATTAATTTTGACTAAAAGAAAAGTGGCTTGGTATGGCGATAAGGAATTTGAATATACGTATTCGAATACTACTAAAAAAGCGCTTCCGTGGACTCCTGAATTGCTAAAATTGAAAAGTTTTATTGAAGAAAAAACAGGAGAAACTTTTAATTCTTGTCTGCTTAATTTATATCATTCCGGCGAAGAAGGAATGGCATGGCACAGTGATGCTGAAAAAGATTTAAAGAAAAACGGAGCAATTGGATCAGTAAGTTTTGGCGCCGAACGTAAATTTGCTTTTAAACATAAGGAGTCTAAAGAAACCGTTTCTATGATTCTGGAACACGGAAGTTTATTGGTTATGAAAGATGAAACGCAGACACATTGGCTGCATCGGCTTCCTCCAACAAAAAGCACTCAAAAACCCAGAGTTAATTTAACTTTTAGAACTATTGTAAGATAGAAATGCTACTTCTTTTTTGCAGCAACGTTTTCATACGAACGAATTAAAGCATCTTCAAACATTTCGGGCCTTACTCTGGAAAGTTCGACAATGGTCCAGCCTTGTTTTCCCCATTTATTTGGAATTACATAGAAAATATTTTCGCTTGACGCACAAAAAACGGACTGGTCTATTTCGTTTAATTTTAAAACGGCCTGATTATTTTTTCCATCAAAAGTGGCAAAAATCTTCTTTTTGATTCGAAAAGAGATTTTCTCAAAATGAGGTTCTTCAGTCGCGTCTGGAAATGACATTGCTGATTTTCGAAATTCGTCAATTGAAACCATACTATCATTTTTAAAGATTAACGCTTACTTTTTACCAGCCTTGATATAATCCATCTTTTAAAACCTCATCGTATTTTTCTTTATCAAAAGAATATAAGTTTGGGGCTTTGTGCGCGACGTTGCTTTTCTTTTCGTCTAATTTGGTAAGAATTCCAATATTGGTGATTTTGCGTAAAAAATTTCGGCGGTCTAATTTTTTGTCTAAAATTGTTTCATATAATGTCTGCAATTCCGGAATTGTAAATTTTTCAGGCAATAAGTTATAACCAATTGGCATTAAATTCAATTCGACTCTTAAAGTATCGAGAGCTTTATCTAAAATTTCACGATGATCTAAAATAAGTTCCGGAACTTCTTTGTGGTCAATCCATTCTACAATTTCGTTTCTGTTTATTGGATTAGGAAAAATCTTTGAAAAATCTACCAATGCATAATATCCAATTGTAACAAAACGTCTTGTCAGCCATTTTCCCAATTCAGGACTGATATCTAAATGTTTTAAAGCCTCATTATCAAAATGATTTTCATTTCGTTTAATTTTTCCAAACGTCGAAAATTGCCTCAAAAATACACCTTCTACACCGGTTCGTTCGTTTAAAACTGTTACTGCAGCAGTATCAATATCCTGATCAATTGGAATAAATCCGCCCGGAAGGGACCATCGTTCACTGTGAGGCGTATTAATAAGTAATACTTTTAACTGATTATCATGAAACCCAAAAATGACACAATCTATAGAAAGTCCCGGCTGGTAATTTTCATTATTTTCTAGTATAGATTTCAACATTTTTATTTTTTAATTAACTCGCTTTAGATTTAATTAAGCATGCAATTTACTTTATTTTAAAAAAGTGTAACGTTTTTTTAGAGAATAAGTCTTATAAAAATAAACTAAGTTAACATAAATTTAAAAGTGTGCGAATCACAATTTTAGTTAAAATTACAAAACTAATCGAAAAAAGAAGTACATTGCGTCATAATAACACATTACGTGTATAAATTGTTAAAATTCTGTTTTAAACAAGAAAAAACTTATAAAATAGGGTTTTCGTTATAAAAAGAATTTATATGAAGTTAATTACAGAATTATGAATATCAATCCGTTAAAAAATATCAGTGAGAAAATTAGAACCAAAATCTGGTCTTCTTTTGGATTTGTTTCTAAGACTTATCTTCTTGAAGCTTCATTAAAATACAGTGAAGAACAAGAAAGAATTTTTAATCAGGTTATTGAACGAGAAGTTAAAAATAAAAAAACAAAGCGCGAAGCTCTTGATAAAGCTTTACTCGAATCTTATAAAGGAATTGGCGCTATGGATTTCATTAACACTGTCCTGAAATAATTGTATTAATTATTTTAGTTTTTATACGCTGCCTCACTTTTTAGTGAGGCTTTTTTTATCTCTTTTAAGTTTTCTAAAATAACTCAACAAAATGTACTATTATTATATACTTTTGCTTTTCGCAGTAAGAATATACACCGATAAAAATTGTAAAATTTATAAGCATGGAAAACACAGTAGAACAAGAAAATTATAAAATTCAAAAACCTGAAAACTGGGCTCCAAAAATTGATGACAATCAGCTGATTGAATCTATAAAAGAATCTGATTTCTCAAACAAACAAGTTGAGGAAGGAAGAGATTTCTGCTACCTTTTAGATAAAGTTTATTATACAAGTGATAACGAAAACAGTGAGTATGCCTGTGTTGCTTATACTCTTAATGAACCTTCCAATCTTGAAAGTGCTTCGGTAAAAGATGTTGTAGTAGAAGAAAACGAAACGTATATTATTCATAGAATAAGTGTTTTAAGAGAAGGTGTCCTGATTGATAAAATTGCAGATACTAAAATAAAAGTTCTTGACAGCGAAAATCAAAGTGAAGGCGGTATTTTAAGCAGTAATAAAAAAGTAAATATTACGATTAAAGATTTACGCCTTTATGATGTTTTAATTACAGAAGATTCACGCGTAAAAGTTTTTACAGATCGTGATTTTATGCGAAAAGAATTTCTAAAATATGTTTACGTTACCCCAAGTACTTACTGGGCTTACGGAAATTATAAATTTACTTTTATCAACGATCGTAAAGATCCTATTGCTTATAAAAAAGCATTTTTTAGAGACGATGAAGGAAATGTTTTAGAACCTGAAATTAAACATCTCAAAAAAGGTGAAAGATTTGTAATTGAAAAACAGGACTATATCAACTTTTTTGATACCAACAGAGAAATTGCGCCTTTTATCGATTTTGCAACAGATAGCAGCTGGGTTGATCTTGCTAATTATATTGCACCTCTTTACGAAGAAATCTACAGTAAAGCTTCTTTAAAAGAATTTGCCCCAAAACTTGTCGAGAAATTAGATGCTATTACAGATAAAGATGAACAATTACAGTTTGCAATAGATTACGTGCAGAATCATGTTTATTATATTTTTAATGCCGATGAAATGAACGGCCACAAGCCGCAGGAACCCTCTATAACTTATGAAAATAAACAAGGTGACTGCAAAGCAAAGTCGGTTTTATTAAAGGTGGTTTTAGATTATATTAATGTTGATTCTTCTGTAGTATTGGTTAACTTTAATACTGATCATTACATTACACATTACCTGCCGTCGTTATTGACTTTTAATCATGTAATCTTAAAAATCAATTACAAAGGCGAAACGTATTTTATTGATGCAACATCAAGAGACGAATTTGGGTTAATTGAAAATCGCGGTTTTATTTATTTCCTGCATTATCTGGAAGTAAAACAAAATCAGGGATTACAAATTAGAGAACCTCACAAATTTTCTTATTATGGCATTAATGAAAAAGTAGATTTCAGCGCTCAAAATAATATTGGAAAATTAAAACTGGTTACGACTTACAAAGGAAATCGTGCCAATTATATGCGTAAATATTTTAAGAATACCAATAAAAGAGAGATAGTAGACAGCTGGAATAATTTCTTATTTTATACTTTGAATTATTCAAATGACAGAAACGGAACTGATATTAGAACTATTTTTAAAGATGCTGTTATTGAAATTGTAAGCGATGATAAAAAGCTGAACGAGTTTACTATTCAATATAATGCCGAGATCGAAAATCCATATTTTACAGATCAGCAGCAAAATCGTTTTTTAATGTATTTTGACCGAAATATGGTTAAAAACGGCGCCCGCGATTTTATGCATACCGATATTCCTTTCTGGCATAATTTTGATAACGAAAAATATGAGGTTAATTTATTGACTGATCAAAAAATAGATACTCAAGAAAAGTATACTATTCAGGAAAGTACTATTAACAATCCTTATTTTGATTATACCAGCCGTAAAAAAGTAACAAAAAATGGTGCATCGATTTATATTGATTACAAACCATTGGTAAATCTTGAAATTCCGCAGAAAGATTTTGAAGAATTTAGAAATGCGCACCATACAGTTGCCGACAGTAATTTTGGAATTGGAATTGATATTATTGAACAAGGATTATTGAATATGCTGAAGTACAGCTTCAAGAAACGTTTAAAATAATAACATATAAAAAAACGGGGCTTTCAAAGGCCCCGTTTTCATTTCATTACTTTGCAAGTAATTCAAAATCTGATCTTAATTTAATATCTGCAGATGAAGAACCAATCATAAGTTCAAAATCTCCAGGTTCTGTTGTCCATTCTAGTTTATCGTTATAGAATGAAAGCTTTTCTTTGTCGATTGTAAATTCGATAGTTTTAGATTCACCCGCATTTAATTTCACTTTTTCGAAATCTCTTAATTCTAAAACCGGACGCACCACTGATCCAAATTTGTCTTTTAAATATAATTGTGCTACTTCTTCTCCTGCAACTTTTCCAACATTTGAAAGTTTAAATGAAACTTTAATAGTTTCATTGTTTTTTATTTTTGTTGAAGAAAGTTTTAAATCAGAATAACTAAATTGTGTATAGCTCAAACCGTATCCGAAAGGAAATTTAGGTGAGTTTTTTAAATCGATATACGCCGAAACATAATTGGTTTCGGTTTCTGTTTTAGCTGGTCTTCCAGTACTAAAATGATTGTAGTAAATAGGAATTTGTCCTACTTCTCTAGGAAAAGTCATTGGTAATTTCCCTGACGGATTATAATCTCCAAATAAAACATTAGCAATTGCATTTCCTGCTTCGGTTCCTAACCACCAAGTGTATACTACTGCCGGAACATTATCTGCAGTCCAGTTAAAAACAAGAGGTCTTCCAGCATTAATTAAAACTACAACTGGTTTTCCTGTTGCCTGAATTGCTTTTACTAAATCTTCCTGAACGCCTGGTAAATGAATATCGCTTCGGCTTTTTGCTTCACCGCTCATGTCGCGTCTTTCTCCAATACTTAAAATTACAACATCGGCTTGTTTTGCAGTTTCAACAGCTTCAGCAAAACCATCTTTATTTGTCCCTTCTATTTCACATCCTTTTGCATACAATAACTTCGTGTTTTTGCCTACTTTATTTTGTAAACCATCCCATTGAGAAACAATCCATTTATTGTAGTCAACTTCTGGAAGTTCTACAGACCAGAATCCCATGTTTTCTTTGTATTCTTTTACCATAGGTCCAATGAAAGCAATCGTTTTTACACTTTTAGATATTGGTAAAGTCTGGTTTTCATTCTTTAATAATACAATACTTTTTTGAGCTACATCAAGAGCTGCCTTTCTGTGTTCCGGATTGTTTAAAGCTTTTTCTGCTCTCTTCTCATCAGAATATCTGTAAGGATCATCGAACAAGCCTAATTCAAATTTCTTGCGAAGAATACGTTTTACAGCATCATCAATTAAATCAACAGAAACTCTTCCTTCTTTAACTAATTGTGCCAGATTATAACGGTAAGCATTACTTTCCATATCCATATCGCTTCCGGCTGTAATAGCTGAGTATGCCGCTTCTTTTAGGTTTTTTGAATAACCGTGTGCTACCATTTCGCCAATAGAACCCCAGTCAGAAACTACGAATCCCTGAAAGTTCCATTTTCCTTTTAAAATATCACGTTGTAAATGTGCATTTCCAGTTGCAGGAATTCCGTTAATATCATTAAATGAATTCATGAATGTTGCTGCACCGGCATCTAAAGCTGCTTTAAAAGGCGGTAAATAAGTTTCCCAAAGCATTCTTTCGCTCATATCAACAGAATTGTAATCTCTTCCGCCAACTCCAGCTCCATAGGCTGCGAAGTGTTTTACGCATGCCATTACAGAATTTAGATCTCCTAATTTATTTCCCTGGAAACCTTTTACTCTTGCGTAGGCAATTTTAGAACCTAAATAAGTATCTTCTCCTGCGCCTTCCATTACACGACCCCATCTTGGATCACGGCTGATGTCGACCATTGGAGCAAATGTCCAGTGAATACCGCTTGCAGAAGCTTCTGTTGCAGCCACTCTTGCCGCTAATTCAATTGCCTGTAAATCCCAGCTGGCAGCTTCGGCTAAAGGAAGGGGAAAAGTAGTTTTGTATCCGTGAATAACATCCTGACCAAATAACAACGGAATTTTTAATCTTGACTGCATTGCCAATTCCTGATATTGTCTGGTATATTTTGTTCCGATGATGTTCAGCATCGAGCCTATTAATCCGGCTTTGATTTCAGATTGTTTGTTTGGGTTAATAGTAATTGGCCCCGTTGCCTGATTGTCACCAGTATATTGATTTAGCTGGCCGATTTTTTCTTCAATAGTCATTTTTTTCAACAGATCATTTACTTTTTGATCTATTGTTTGCTGCTGTGCCGACGCAAAAAGCGAAAGCATAAACAGAGTAATTGTGGTTACTTTTTTCATAGTTTAAGTTTTTACCAAACGTAGGTAGCTGCTGCACCAGCGTTTAATGTGGTTGCGATTTGTTTTTGATTGTATTTAATATTGAATGTTTCTGCTGAAGCTCCATCATTTTCTACGATCAAAACAATTTTTCCCTGTGGTGTTTTAAAAGCAACATTATAAAGGTTTCCGCTTACATTACTTCCTATTCTCACTGAACCTTCTGGAACAAATTTAGAAGCATGACCTATAATATAATATCCTACTTCTCTTTTAATATTCTGATTTTGATCAATCATTAATGCCCCTTTACAAGTTGAGCATCCGCCCGGTGTAAAAGGTTTGTAATACTCATCGTTTGCTAATCCCCATGAAAGGGCATTTTTACTCCAATTACGCATTGAACCAATTACAACATTTTTGACGCTCCATTTCAGATCGTTTTCAAAACTGCTTTTTGATCCTGTATATTGTTCTGTAAAATATAAATCTTTATCTGGAAATTCATTATGAACGGTTGATAAAGCACTAATGTCTCCTTCATATAAATGAAAAGCTGAACCAGCCACAAAAGGATTGGCTTTGCTGTCTCTTAAAATAGTCAAAGGATATTCGGGTTTGTTACAATTATGGTCGTAAACAATAATTTTGGTTTTAATTCCTGCTGCTTTAAATGCCGGTCCTAAATGATTTCCTACAAAATCTGCCTGCTGTTCTGCCAGCATTAATAAACTTGGATTGTTTCCGGGATGTAATGGCTCATTTTGAGGTGTAATAGCATCAATAATAATTCCATGTGATTTCATCGCCTGAATATATTTTACAAAATACTGAGCATATACTTCATAGTATTTGGGCTGTAAACTTCCTCCTTTAGAACTTCCGTTGTCTTTCATCCAAACCGGAGGCGACCAAGGCGATCCCATTATTTTTATCTTAGGATTTATTTTTAAGATATCCTGTAAAACCGGAATCACATCGTTTAAATCCGGACCTAAATTGAAATGTTCTAATTTTAAATCTGTTTGTCCTTCCGGCATATCATCATATGAAAAAACTTTCTCATTCAAATCAGATGCTCCAATACTAATTCTAAGGTAACTCAAACCAATTGCATCGCCTTTTCTTGAAAATAATTCCTGAAGCAGGGCTTCTTTTTTGGTTTTATCCAATTTCATGATTGCCTGGGCGCTTCCTCCTGTTAACGAAAAACCAAAACCTTCTATGGTTTGGAATTTTTGAGAAGGGTCAATCTCAATAGTTTGGTTTGAATTAATTTCTGAATTAAAAACTAAGTCTTCTTGTTTTTTCAGTTTTGAAGTTTCATCTGTTGTTGTAATCCAGGATTCTGCTTTATCAGGATTGGAAACAACATTTTTTGAAGATCCGCACTTTATCTGCACAGCAATAAGCGGCAGTAAAAGCAGGATTTGAAGTTTTTTGTTGATGTTTATCATTTTAATCTATTTCTATAAAAACAGGCAAATGATCCGATGGATATTTTAAATCTTTAGAATCACTCAGCACTGCATGTTTTTGAACTGTTAGTCCGCTGTTTTTTGAAATAAAAATATAATCCAGCAATAATGTAACAGGCTCATTGTGTTTAAAATCATTGAATGTTCCTGATGGTCCAAACGGTTTTTCTTTTGAAACATCTTTGGTATCATCCATTACTTTCTTAATTTCTGCAATTTGAGCTGTTTCTGGCTCTGAGTTAAAATCACCCATTAAAAAAGCCGGGTAATTTTTTGTATTTAGTTCTTTCATTTTTGAAAGAGCAAGCTGAACACCTTTTATTCTTGCCAGTTCGCCCATGTGATCCAAATGCAGATTAAAAACGTAAAATGTTTTTTTTGTTTTTAGATCTTTAAAAAGTCCGTAAGTACAAACACGATTACAGGCAGCATCCCAGCCTCTTGAAACTACATTTGGTGTTTCTGACAGCCAAAATGTATTGGAATCTAAGACTTTAAAACGATCTTTTTTATAATAAATCGTACAAGCTTCTCCTAATCCTCCTTCTTCTCGCCCTACTCCAAATTTGCTGTAATTTGGTAAAGCTGAAGCTATGTAATCAACCTGACCCGGTGTTGCTTCCTGAACCCCAAAAATATCCGGACTATAAAATTGTATTTGAGAAGTAAAATAATCCTTTCGGTTTGGTCATGCATTTTCTCCATCTGATGCAACATCTAAACGAATATTGTAGGTCATGATTTTTAGATTCTGACCATAAAATGTACTGCTTACCAAGAGGAGCATTACTACAAAAACAATTGAATTTATCTTTTTCATCTTTAAAAAAATTTAATCTGTAAAGCTAATGTTTCCGAAGCCTTAAAGAAAAAAACTTATTTAAAAGTTATGTTAATTAAAGTTGTTACTATCATTAGTATCAAATATATCATAACTGTAATTTTTGCTATTTTGTTTAAACCTGTAAAATCATAAGACTTTACAGGTTTAGTAATTTATTTCAACAGAAAATCCTTTTTTTGATCTCCTATCTGAACACTAAAAGATCCTTTTTCAGAAATCCATTTTAAATCTTCGTTTACAAATTGAAGATCTTTTTGTTTTAAAGTGAATTTTACTGTTTGAGTTTCATTTGGTTTTAAACTTATCTTTTCAAATCTTTTTAAAGATTTAAATTCAGGTGTAATACTTGCAACGTTATCAGACAAATACAATAAAACTGATTCTTTTCCTGCTCTTGTTCCTGAATTTGTAACGTCTACCGAAACATTTACTTCATCTGTATTATTGATTTCTGTTTTATCAATTTTTAGATTTGAATAAACAAAAGTGGTATACGATAATCCGGTTCCAAATTCAAATTGAGGAGAATAACTTTTCTCATATTTGGCGTCATTATTCTGTTCTCCTTCAGAAATACTTTCAGTATATTTTCTATTGTATTTTTCTAAAGAGTTGGGATATCTAGGATAATTATAAGGCAGTCTTCCACTTGGATTTACGTCTCCGTATAAAATATCAACTAAGGCTCTTGCTCCTTCATTTCCCGGAAGATAACATTGAACAACAGCACTCATTTTATCTTCAAAATTGCTTATTAATCTTGGTCTTCCTTCATTTAAAACTAAAATAATCGGCTTATTTACTTTTGCCAAAGCCAAAGCTAGTTTTATTTGAGAAGCACTCATATAAAGATCGCTGATATCGCCCGGAGTTTCTGTATAGTTTTTTTCTCCTAAGCATAAAACAATTTTAGAAGCGTTTTTTGCTAATTCAACTGCTTTCTGAATTTCTGCATCGTCTTCTTTTTCAAGATCTGCACCAGCTGTATATAATACATTTTCTTTGCCTAATTTATTTTGGAAAGCTTCTAAAATGGTGAATTTATCAGCAGCATAAGTATCTGAGTTTTCGCCCTGCCAGGTATATGACCAGCCTCCGTTAAGATATTTCATACTATTAGCTGTTGCACCTGTAACCAAAACTTTTTCATTTTTACTTAATGGCAGAACTGATGCATTGTTTTTCAATAAAGTAATCGATTCTGCTGCAGTGTTATAAGCTTCTTCGATATGCTCTGCTGATCCAAATTTTGGGTAATCTTTTAAATCTGCTACAGTATTTTGAAATAAATTCAGCTCAAATTTCATTTTTAAGATTCTCGAAACGGCATCATCGATTCTTGAAACTGGTACTTCTCCTTTTTTTACTAAATCTAATAAATCAGTATAAAAAGAAAATTCTTCAGGAACCATGCTCATATCGATTCCGGCCATAACAGCAATTCGAACAGCATCACGTTTCGATTCCGCAACTTTGTGTCTTGTGTACAGATAAATGATATCTTTCCAGTCAGTAACTACAACGCCAGAGAAACCTAATTCTTTTTTAAGGATATCTGTAATTAAGTGTTTGCTTGCATGTACTGGAGTTCCGTTGATTTCTCCTGAACTTACCATTACGCTTTTTGCACCGGCATTAATTGCTGCCTGATAAATTGTTAAGTCATATTGTCTTAAAAGTCTTTCCGGAATAATGCTTGGTGTTCTGTCTTTTCCTGTCGTAGTGCTTCCGTAGCCTATGTAATGTTTCATGCAGGAAGCTACGCTGTATTTAGAACCTACATTGTTATTTCCTTCAAATCCATCAACTAAAGCAACTGCCATTTTTGATGATAAATAGGCATCTTCTCCAAATGATTCCCACATTCTTGACCAGGCTGGATTTCTTGGAAAATCTAAATCTGGCGAGAAAACCCACGGAATTGAAGAAGCTCTTGTTTCATAAGCTGAAATAGCTGCTCCTCGTTTTACTAAATCGGTATTAAAAGTTGCTGCCAAACCTATTTGCTGAGGAAATAATGTTGCTCCGGCTGTATAACTTGCTCCGTGAATAGCATCGATACCATATAATACCGGAATTTTCAACCTTGTTTTATTTGCTTCATTTGTAATGGCCTGCATGGTTTCCTGCCATCTTTTTAAAGTTGGAGCTCCCGGATTGGGTACATTTAATATAGAACCAATATGATAATCCTGAATTCCCTGCTTTAATTTTGCAGCATCAAAATATCCCGGTTTTTTAGCATCTTCAAAAATTGTTACTGTAATTTGGGTCATTTGTCCCACTTTTTCTTCAAGCGTCATTTTTGATAATAATTCAGAAACTTTAGCATCAATTTCTGCTTTATTATTTTTAACCTGCTGGCTCCAGACTGCTCCGCAAAAAAGGAACATAAGCGCATAAAAAATACTGTTTTTCATTTTATACTTTTAATATTAATATCAAATAATGTCTTAGTATACCAGTGTCTGCATTGCATGTGCCGGTATGGTAATGGTATATTTTTGAGAATTAATTGTTAGGTTGTAAACCACACTTTTGTTTTCCTGATTCATGATTATTGTAGCAATCTTTCCATCAGTATTTTTAAAGGAAGTACTTAGAAGTGACTTGTTACTTACCGTTTCATTTATTCTTTTTGCATCAGGACGAATGAATTTTGAAAAATGCCCTATATAATAATACATTGGTGTATAAATAAGCTGTCCTGAATTGGTATCGGCATGAATTGGAGCAAAACAAAAATTGCCTACATGATTTGGCCCTCCGTTTTGATCCAAAAGAATATTCCAGTCTGTCCAGCCTACTGTTCCGTTATTGAAATCGTTAATCATATTAAGTCCATAACGTTCTGCATTACCCCAAAACTGATATTTTGAAGCATCAAATTTTTCAATACATCCTTCTGTAAAAAGTAAATTTTTGTTTGGAAAAGCGTCGTGAACTTTAGCTACTGATTCGAATTTTGGCGTGCCTCCATTCCATGTTTCATACCAGTGAAAACCAATTCCCCAGGCATATTTTGAAACTTCAGGATCAGAAAAAACAAGCTGTGCTCTTTTTTCTAACATGTCTCCACGGTTATGATCCCAGATTATTATCTTTTTCGAACCAAGCCCTTCATTTTCAAGAGTCGGTCCTAAGAAATTTTTCAGAAAATCTCTTTCGGCTTCAGGAGTGTAGATACAGGATTCCCATCGCTGTTTTGCCATAGGCTCATTCTGGATAGTTAATCCCCAAATTGGAATACCTTCTTTTTCATATTCTTTTATAAATCTGGCATAATACTTTGCCCATGATTGTGCAAATTCAGGCAATAGAACGCCGCCGTGTAAAATATCATTATTGTCTTTCATGAAAGCTGGGGGACTCCAGGGACTAACAAATAAAGTTAATTTTCCGCCGGCATTTTCAATTGCTTTTTTAAGTAATGGTATTCTATATTTTCTATCGTGATCTATATTAAAAGTTTTTAAATCTCTGTCTCCTTCACTGATATAAGTATAACTTTCACTGCTAAAATCACAGCTATGAATATTTGTTCTTGCAAGCGAATATCCAATTCCTTTATCCTTATCATAATACGCCGTTAGAAACTCTTGTTGTTTATCTGCCGGTAATTTTGCGAAAACTTCGGCACTTGCATCTGTTACAGCACCTCCAATTCCTAAGAAAGTCTGAAAGGTTTTAGCCGGATCTACTTCTATTGAAACTGCTGTATTTGCCGAAGATTCCTTTGAAATAAGATCATTTGAGAGTGACAATCTTAAACTTGAGTTCTCTGCAGTTGTATACACATCTAACTTTTTACCTGAAACAGATAAATCAATCTTAGAAGAATCAGCATGTTTTGACGGAGAACAACTCAGCTGTAAAATTAGTATCGATGTTAGTACTATACTTTTTGTTGATATCATGTTTTATGAATAGAAAAACTGTTTTATGATAAATTAATATACTAGTGTCTGGATTGCATGAGCAGGAATTTTTACAATTGCTTTTTCCTCAGCAATAATAAAATTGTATGTAATTTCATTATCGGTATGATTCATAACGATAGTTGCCATTTTGCCATCGGTATTTAAAAATGACGTGCTCAATAAATAGCTTCTGCTTACTGAAGAACTTACACGAACTGCATTTGGACGAATGAATTTTGAAAAATGTCCAATGTAATAATAAGATGGTGTGTAAATTAATTCTCCTGTAACAGTATCCGCATGAATTGGTGCAAAACAGAAATTACCAACGTGATTAGGCCCGCCAAACTGATCTAAAAGGATATTCCAGTCTGTCCATGCAACAGTTCCATTATTAAAATCGTTTATCATAGAAGTTCCGTATCGTTCTGCATTTGGCCAAAATTGGTATTTTGCCGCATCAAATCTTTCTACACATCCTTCGGTAAACATTAGTTTTTTATCAGGATAAGCTTCGTGCACTCTGGCAACGTTTTCAAACATTGGCTGTGCTCCTGTCCAGGTTTCATACCAATGAAAGCCTAATCCCCATACATATTTTGAAGCTTCCGGATCTGAGAAAATAACATTGGCTCTCTGTACCATTAAATCTCTGTTATGATCCCATGCAATAATTTTTACATCTCCAAGTCCTTCTTTTTTAAGTGTTGGCCCTAAGTAGTTTTTTATATAATCTCTTTCTTCTTCTGCTGTATACAAACAAGATTCCCAAGTCTGTGTTGCCATTGGTTCATTTTGTACCGATGTCCCCCAGATTGGAATACCTTCTTTATTATATGCTTTTATAAATTTTGCGTAAAAATTTGCCCATGGCTGGAAATATTCTGAAAGTAATTTTCCGCCTTTCAGTACGTTTTTATTACTTTTCATGAATGCATTTGGTGACCAGGGCGTAGCGTAAGTCAATAACTTCCCTCCTGCAGTTTTTATAACATCTTTAATTAATGGGATTCTGTATTTTCTATCATGATCAATTGAAAACGTTTTTAAATCTTTATCTCCTTCTTCGATATAAGAATAGCTTCCACTGCTAAAATCAGAGCTTTGAATCGTTGTTCTTAGCAATGAATACCCAATTCCTTTTTGAGAATCGTAATAAGCATTTAAAAATTCGGTTTGTTTTTCTTTTGATAATTTAGCAAAGATCTCAGCACTGGCATCTGTTACAGCACCGCCAATTCCCATAAAGGTTTGAAACTTTTTTGAAGGTTCTACAAAAACTGATATTTCTGTTTCAACAGGTTGTTTCGAAGCTGTAAAACTTAAGTTGTCTGTAGCAGTTAGTTTAAGATTCGTATCTGCTGCAGTAGTATAAACGGTTATTTTTTTGTTGGCTGTTGTAAATTTCTGTACCTGCTTTTTTGGGTTAGTTTGTGAAAAAACAGATAAAGAGAAACATAAACAAGTTGTGATAATAAATTTCATTTTTTTCATTGTATATGTTTGTTAGTCTATAGGCTTTTGATTTATTTTTCTTGGAAATTAAGCACAGACTGATTTAAAAAATAGCCCATAATCAATAAAGAATATGGGCTATTCTGACAACCAAACTTAAACTTAACTTAACTCAAAATATATTAATAAATGAACTTGTTTGAAGAGTAGATTATTCCGATTAATCTATCATTCGGCTCAAACATTAACATATGTATTTTTTAATAATTTTGGTTTTGAACCATTTTAGTGTTGTTAAACTCACTATAAGGAATTGGGAATGCTTCGTTTTTATTAGCAGTAAATCCTTTAAAAGCAAGTTTTGCTGCTGCCTGACCTGTTCTAACTAAGTCAAACCAACGGTGTCCTTCTCCTGCAAGTTCTAATCTTCTTTCTGCATAAATTGCGTTTAAAGAAACTGGTACAGATCCAAGTCCAACTCTAGCTCTTACAGCATCAAGTAATGCTTGTGCTCTTGCTCCTGTTCCTCCTAAAGCTTCAGCTTCCATTAAATATGTATCAGCTAAACGAATAACATAAGTGTTAATTCCAAAGTTTAGGAAAGGGTTTGCAGCTTTAATATCTTCATTAACTGGTGCATATTTTATAAAGTGATATCCTGTTTCGTTATAACTGTCAGTATACTTTAAAAGTCCGTTTGGATCATCATTTCCAGTACCTCTGTAAGTTCCTGCATCAAAAATTGTAGAAGCATAACGAGGATCTCCCTGCATAGCAGTTTGTAAATCTTTTGTAACTACCATGAATCCCCATCCATTGATGTAATCTGGTAATCCCGCAGTAACACCTGCTGCTTTTCTTGAATAATCTCTAATACCCATTAACTGAGCTGCTACGTTACCTTCATCATCACCTCTTTCAAAGTTACCCCAATCAGCATTTGATTTATCAGAGTAGCTGATTTCAAGAATTGACTCACTATTAAACTCATGTAATTTATCCCATAATTGAGCAAAATTATCCATCAATTTATAACCGTAGCTGCTAGTTCCTCCTGGAGTACCATTTACTAAAGCGAACTGTGCCGCTGCTTCAGGTTTTTTATTGTCATATAAATAAGCTTTTCCTAAAAGAGCTGTTGCAGCTCCTTTTGTCAAACGTCCTAATTCATTAGCTGGCAATGTTATTGGTAAGTTTGGAATTGCTTCAATTAAATCTTTTTCAATTTGAGCATAAACATCTGCTGGTGCAGCCTGCATAACCAAAGGAATTTCTTCTTTTGTTAATGGCGTCAAAATCAATGGAACATTTTTAAACATTCTTACAAGGTCTAAGTAGTAATAAGCACGTAAAGCTTTTACTTCTGCCATGAATCTTGCTTTTTTAGTTTCATCCATAGAAATACCTGGCAATTTTACCACCATGATATTACATCTTGCAACCCCTTTATAATAATCTGCCCAAATATTTGGCGGTATATTAGTTGGAGTAATAGAATAATTTGATGCTACCTGAAGTCCTGGCTGATCACCTGCTCCTCCACCTCCTGCATAAAAATCATCTGATGCAGAATTTAAGAATAACAAAGGTGCGTTTTCCATAGCTCCAGCATATTTACCTAATTTATCATATGCAGCTACTAAACCAGAATAAGCTTCTGTTTCATTTCTGTAAAAATCTTGTTCGAGTACAACCCCATCACCTTTTACTTCCAACTTTTCATCTGTATCGCACGATGCAAGTGCCAATAACACTCCAAAAGCGATAAATGATTGTTTAAAACTTATAAGTTTCATAATATTTTATTTTTTTAATTAAAATTGCAAATTAACTCCTAACATGTACGATTTTGCCTGAGGATAGTATCCTCTGTCAACACCTTGTACATTGTTCATTCCAGCTGTAGTAGGTCCTCCAATTTCTGGATCAAAACCAGTGTATTTTGTAATCGTAAACAAGTTTTCTCCAGTTAAATACAGTCTTACTTTTGTTAATGAAATACTGTTTATCCATTCTTGTGGGAATGAATATCCAAACTGAATTGTTTTGAATCTGAAGAAATCACCTTTTTGTAAATTAAAATCAGATGGATTACTAAAGTTTTTGTTTGTATCGTCAACAGTAACTCTAGGATAAGAATTTGTTGATCCTGGTCCTGTCCAACGACCTAAAACTTCTGTCTGGTAGTTCGCATTTGTAATATCTAATCTTCGTAATCCCTGATAAATCATGTTTCCGCCAGCTCCCTGACCAAAAACTAATAAATCAAATCCTTTATAGTCTAAGTTTAAAGTTAAACCGTAAGTAAATTTAGGTAATGAAGTTCCTAAGAAATCTCTATCGTTACCGTCAATTTTACCATCTCCGTTTAAATCCTGCCAACGGAAATCTCCCGGTTTAGCATTTGGCTGAATTACTACACCTGATGCATTTTTATAATTATCGATATCTGCCTGAGTCTGGAAAATACCGTTTGTTTTAAATCCGTAAAATGAGTTATAAGACTGACCAACCTGAGTTCTGTTGATTTCATAAGAAGTTGATTGTACTGTTTCATCTCCTGCAATAAAATTCACTCCTTTATCAATATAAGTGATTTCATTTTTGATATAAGAGAAGTTTCCGTTTACAGAAAGATTCAATGCGCCAATTTTTTTACGATATCCTAATTCAATATCAACACCTCTATTTTCCATATCTGCTAAGTTGGCATAAGTATCACCACTTGCTCCAACATATCCAGGAATTGGCACTTTCATTAAGATACCTGATGTTTTTTTGTTAAATAAGTCAACACTTAAATTGAAGTCGTGGAAAAGTGTACTTTCAAAACCAATGTTTGCTTGTTTAGTTTCTTCCCATTTCAAATCAGGGTTTGGAATAGCGTTAGGGCTTTGTCCTGGTACTGGTGTTCCTCCAATAGTATAATTTCTTTTGTTACCAATAGTTGAAAGGTATAAGAAATCAGGAGAAGAGTCGTTTCCTGTTACACCATAACCTCCTCTAATTTTTAAACTAGTTACAACGTTATTTTCTTTCCAGAATCCTTCTTTTGATGGTACCCATCCAAGAGATACTGAAGGGAAAGTTCCATATTTGTGGTTTGGTCCAAATCGTGTAGAACCATCACGACGAATAATACCTGTAAAAATATATTTTTCTTTATAATCGTAATTTAATCTTGAGAATAAAGACTCTACTCTGTGCTCAACTGCTGTTGAATTATAAGCGTTAACAAATTTATCAGCCAATGGGATATCTACATTGAAAGAAGCTTCGTCATGAGTAGTTGCCGGAATTCCTTGGTAAGTAGCATCGTTACCTGATGTAATACCATCTACATAAGTACCTTTACCAATTAAGATACTGAAATTGTGGTCACCAAATTTCTTAGTATAATTTAAAGTGTTTTCCCAGTTCCAGCTGAATGATTTTTTGTATGATCTGAACAATTCATTTTTATCTCTTTTTGTAGCTCCGTTTAAGTAGAAAACTGGAGTAAAGTTGTCAGAACCATAATAAGCTAATTTTGCACCTGCAGAAGATTTAAATTTTAAACCTGGCAATAACTCTGCTTCAATAAAAACATTACCAACAAAATTTTCTGCAAAATCATTATTTCCTAATCTTGTCTGCGTGTATGCTAATGGGTTTGTATTTTCCTGTGTTACAATAGTAGAAATACCATAGTAATGACCATTTGCATCTTTTAAAGTATTTGGATTAGCATAAATTGAACCCGGACCTGTTTTAGAAGGATCAGTTTCAATAACAGGAGTCAACGGATCTAAGTTGATTGCAGATGCTAAAGGTCCTCCAAATTCGTCGTTTGTATTACCAATTCCAATCGTTTTTTCATTAGAATATCCTAAAGTCTGACCAACTTTAATGAATTTTCCAATTTTATGATTAGAGTTTAATCGGATATTTTTTCTTGTATAATTAGAAATATCTGTAGTAACAATACCTTCCTGATCTGTAATACCAAAAGACATATAGAATGTAGAAACATCATTACCTCCGCTGAAGCTTAATTCGTGAGAATAACGCTGTGCATGATTGTTAAAAATAGCATCCTGCCAATTTGTACCTTTTCCATAGTTTATAGGCTGTCCGCTTCCATTAACAGTTGGAAACAATGGTGCTTTACCTCCATTAGTATACGCTTCGTTCATGATTGTTACATATTGAGAAGCATCTAATAAATCGATTTTCTTTGCTGCCTGAGATGTTCCTGCAAATCCAGTATAGTTTACAGAAATTTTTCCTGCTTTACCTTTTTTAGTAGTAACAATGATAACCCCTGCTGCCGCACGAGAACCATAAATAGCTCCAGAAGCACCGTCTTTTAAAACCTCGATAGATTCAATATCTGATTGATTCAAATAACCAATACCACCGTTGTCTACCACAACACCATCAACAACCCATAGAGGATCATTATTGTTTAATGTAGTAAATCCACGAATTCTAATTGTAGAAGCAGAACCCGGCTGACCTGCATTTGCTGCAATAGAAACCCCAGAAACTCTACCTTGTAAAGACTGCTCAATTCTGGTAATTGGAAGATTTTCTAAATCCTTTCCTTTTACACTAGAAATTGCTCCTGTAACAACGCTTTTCTTTTGAACTCCGTATCCTACAACAACAACTTCATTTAAGTTTTGAGATTCCGGCTGAAGTTTTACACTTATTTTGTTTCTTCCATTTACTGCTTCCTGTACAGTAACGTATCCAACAAAACTAATTGTTAAAGTTCCATTAGAAGGAACATTGATCTGAAATTTTCCATCAAAGTCAGAAGCTGTAGCTTTATTTGTTCCTTTAATCAAAACTGTTGCTCCCGGGACGGGCATTCCACTTTCATCATTAATAGTTCCGGTTACCGTAACATCCTGTGCCATTGCGATAACTGAGAACAATAGAGATGAAACACAAAAGATAAGTAATTTTGTTAATTTCATTTTTCTAAAAATTTTGGTTAATTAATTAGTAATTTGATGCAATAATAAAGTTAAATTTTTACTATTGGTAATTAAATTTCATTACAAAAACACATCAAACTAAATTTTTATACATTACAAAAACACATCATTTTTTTTATAAAAAACTGATTTTTAATATTTTAAATAAAAAATATTGAATGTTATTAAAATGTTAATTACAAAAATAAACACTACATTTATTGAAAAACAATTATTTTAGCTTTTCTAGGAAAAAATCAAGAAAAAGTACTGATTAACAACACCGTTATTTAAGATTAAATCAAAAAACAAAACATTTCTTATAAAAATACTCTCATAAAATTATGAAATTCATAAAATCATTTTTTTTAACGTTTGTACTTATACATCTATCAAATATGCTGTCTGGGCAGGTAAAAAATATTGGATTGCCTCAAATAAAAAACTATAAAAGGACAGAATACAAAGGAGGAACACAAAACTGGAATATAGATCAGGATAAAAATGGAAATATTTACTTTGCCAACAACAGCGGCTTGATTCAATTTGACGGATCAACCTGGCATAAATATTCTTTACCTAACGGAACTGCAATTAGAAGTGTAAAGATTGATTCAGACGGAAAAATTTTTGTGGGAGGAAATGATGAATTTGGATATTTTAACAGCGACCAAAAAGGTATTTTAAGATATCATTCTCTTTCAAAATTAATTGACAAAAGTACCAATAAGAATATCAATCTAATATGGAGAATACATATATATAAAGGAGAAGTAATTTTTCAATCATTTACAAAAGTATTTTTCTACAAAAACAATAAATTAAGACATATTAATGCTCCTAACAAATTTCAATTTTCTTTTTTAGTAAATAACAAACTTTACTTTCAGGATAAGGTATTAGGAATTCTGGAATACAAAAACCAGAAACTAAAACCAATTGAAGGCTCAACTGTTTTTAACGATAAGGAGATATGGTCTGTGTTTCCTCTTCCGAATAACAAACTATTAATGGCTACGCTGGAAAAAGGACTTTTTGTTTCAGATGGAAAATCGGTTAGGCCATGGAATACCGAAGCAAATGACTTCATCAAAAAAAACACATCGCTGGGCGGATGTATAATTAAAAATAAATTTATAGTTTTAAATTCAGTTCTAAATGGATTTATCGTCTGCGATTTAAACGGAAAAATAATTCAGCATCTTAATCGTCAAAAAGGCCTTCAAAACAACACCATTTTAACTTCATTTGTAGACAATAAAAACAATCTCTGGCTTGGACTTGATAATGGAATTACATTTATCAATGAAAACTCTCCTTTTACTTTTTTCGATTACAGCTATAATATAGGAACTGTTTATTCTTCGGTAATTTTTAATCAGAATTTATATGTAGCAACCAATCAGGGATTATTTTATCATCCTTGGAATAAATCATTTAAAGACGAACCTTTTAATAAAGTAGAAGGTACAATTGCTCAGGCCTGGAATGTTCAGGTAATAAACAATACTTTATTATGTGCAAGTAACAGCGGAGCCTTAGTAATAAACAACAATAAGGTGTCAAAAATTTTAGACACAAAAGGATATTTTGGTTTTAAAGCTATTCCCGGCCATGATAATTATATAATAGGAGAAAGCTACAATGGCTTTTCGATATTTAAAAACGGGCCAAACGGAATTGAATATGTTAATCAGGTAGAAGGTTTTGATGAAACAACAAACACATTTGAAATTGAATTAGATGAAAATTATCTATGGCTGAAAAAAGATCCATATTTATATCAGATGACGCTTTCCAGCGATTTAAAAAGATTTGATCATATCAAAAAACACACTCAAATTTCAAATAAATACAAAGGAATAGAAAGCTTACAGTATATAAATAAAAAAATTTACTTTCAGGCAAAAAATCATTTTTATAGATATTCTCAGGAACAAGAATCATTTTTTGAAGACAAAAAACTCAGCGCTTTATTTAAGAATATCCCGGTAATTAATACTCTGATCGAAGACTCAAATGGAAATCTTTGGTATTCTTATAACGAATCTTTAGGAGTTTTAATAAAAAACAAAAATGGCAGCTTTACCCGAAACCAGGCACCTTTTTCAAATCTTACCGGAAACCTTGTAAACAATTACATTTCAGTAAACACAATCGATCCAAGCAATATATTTATTGGATTAACAGACGGCTTAACACATTATGACTCAAAAATACCTAATTCTTTTATAACTAAACCAAAGGCTTTTATTGAAAGCTTTTCATTTCCAAAAGACACTATATTAATTGGAAATTTAAAGAATGTTTCTAAAGAATTCAGACTGCCATACAGTTCAAATCATGTCAAATTTACATTTTCGTCTCCAACTTACGAAAATCAGGAAAATCTAATGTATTCTTACAAATTAGAACCATTTGATGACAACTGGAGGAATTGGTCAACTGTAGCTATAAAAGAATATACAAACCTAAGAGAAGGCAGCTATATTATGAAAATAAGAGCTAAAAACAGCTACGGAATCATTTCTGATATCAGCGAAGTAAAATTTACGATTTCGCCACCTTGGTACCGCCATTTTCTGGCATATCTTTTATACTTCTTTTTAGTCATTGCAGCAGTTTATATTATTTCTAATAGAATTCAATCTAAGATTAGAAAAAATAAATATTACGAAACTATTGAACAAAGAAGATTATACCTGGAAAAAGAATCCAAAATTAGGTACGAACAGCACGAACTTGAAAAAGAAATTGAAAAGCTTAAAAACGATAAGCTTCAAATAAAAATTTTGGCAAAGGATAAAGAATTAGTAAATAACTCATTGCAAGTTGTTAAGAAAAACAAGGTATTAAATGGCATTATTCACAAATTAAAAGACATTGATACTAATATTCTAGACGATTCGACAAAATTTGAATTTAACAAATTGCACAAAAGCATCGTAAAAGAAGTAAATACAGACAAAAGCTGGAAAGATCTTGAAAAACATATCAAGAATGTACATTTTGATTTCTTAAAGCGTTTAAAGGAGAAATATCCAACAATATCGCCCCGCGAACTCGATTTATCGACTTATTTATTAATGAATATGTCTACAAAAGAAATTGCCGAAATTATGAACATTTCTGGCGGTGGTGTAGAACTTGCCCGTTACCGACTTAGAAAAAAGCTAGGGTTGAATAAAAAAGAAAACTTAATTGGTTTCTTGATGAGTATTTAAAAAAAAGATCCGACACTTCTGTCGGATCTTTTTTTATGAGATATAATCTAAAGTACGTTCCAAAGCCATTCCTCTGGAACCCTTTATCAAAATCGTATTATCTTTAAATTCAATTGTTTTTAGATAAGCTGCGAAAGCATCAAATGTTTCATAAAATTGAATATTAGCATTCGAAATCTTATTTTCATAAAATGATTTTCCAATCAAATAACATTTTGATTTATTCTGATCAGACAGAGAATCTACAATTGCTTTATGTTCTTCATGGCTTTCATTTCCTAGTTCAAACATATCACCCAGAATCATTATTTTATTTTGATTTTCTAATTGAAGAAAATTAGTAATCGCCACAGCCATACTGCTTGGATTTGCATTATATGCATCTAAA
The DNA here is from genome assembly GCF_028736135.1 of Flavobacterium sp. KACC 22758. Taxonomy (NCBI): domain Bacteria; kingdom Pseudomonadati; phylum Bacteroidota; class Flavobacteriia; order Flavobacteriales; family Flavobacteriaceae; genus Flavobacterium; species Flavobacterium sp. KACC 22758. The sequence continues at coordinate 638,845 of NZ_CP117878.1, read as the reverse complement.
ATAATCTCATTTGACCCTTTTTTTAGCAATTGAGACCTATTATTTGCCGGAATATAATTCTCGATAGCTTCTTTTATTAAAACATCTTCAACATTGAAATATTTCCCAATCGAAACTGCCGCATTGATGTTATTCGCATTATAAAGCCCGATTAAATGTGATTCTACTTTAAAATCTTCATACTCGATGACCACAAAAGGATTTGCCTCAATATTTTTAATCTTTAAGTCGGCAGATTCTTTGTTTACACCAAAAGTAAAAGCTTTAATTCCTTTTGATTTTTCAATCTGAATGGGATCTTCAAGGTTTACAAAAACAGTTTTATTGTTTTTTAACAAATATTGATACATTTCACTTTTGCCTTCAATAACACCCTGCACACCGCCAAAACCTTCTAAATGGGCTTTCCCGAAATTAGTTATATAGCCATAATCCGGCTGGGCAATTTCACATAAAAATTCTATTTCTTTTTTATGATTAGCTCCCATCTCTACTATTCCAATTTCAGTTTCTTTTGTAAAAGAAAGCAGTGTTAACGGAACGCCTATGTGATTATTCAGATTCCCTACAGTAGCTTTTGTTTTAAACTTTTTAGACAAAACAACATTAATAAGTTCTTTTGTCGTTGTTTTACCATTACTTCCTGTAAGTGCAACAATTGGAAGTTTTAAATAATTACGATGAAATTTTGATAGTTCCTGCAGTGTTTCTAAGCTGTTATTAACTAAAATAGTTCTGTCGTCAATAAAATAAGATTCGTTATCTATAACAACGTATAACGCACCTAAATCCAGTGCTTCTTTAGCAAAAGTATTTGCATCAAAATTTTCGCCTTTTATGGCAAAAAACATAGAACCTTTTTCAATTTTTCTAGTATCAATCGAAAGAGATTGGCATTTCAAAAACAAGTTATGAATTTCCTGAATATTCATTTAATATCTTTTTTATAGACTATAAAAGTAGAAAAAAGCAATAAAAAAATTCCAAATTCCGAACTGAAAATGCAGCTTTGGAATTTGGAATTTTTTATGAAATTTTCTTTATCTTAATTTCTTGGTGATTTTCTTCTTTCAGTTTTAGCACCTACTCTAGACATTGCACATCTGAAACCAATGTAATCAGTTGCCATATCCTGAGGAAAGTATCTTCTTTGAGCTGGATCTAACCAGTAAGCTCTGTCTCTCCAAGAACCTCCTTTGTAAACTCTTACTTTATCATCGATTAAAGTTGTACGTTTACTAGAGTTATCATATTTTCTAATCATTTTACCTAAACTATCAGTAGTGATATTGTGCTTAGGAGAGTTGTACATTGACTGATCAGCTTTTGATCCTGACTCAGAATCTCCAAAGTCAAAATATCTTGAAGATTGTTTATCACCATCTCTGTAGTTGATATTATCACTTGTACTAAAGTTTGTTCTTAAGTAAGTTTCTTGTTCGTCAACCGGAACCTGAGCAATTTCTCCAGGAAGGTTTCTTGCAACAACTTTACCATTACTTAAAGTGTCATACTTAATCGTTGCTGTAGAAACGATTTCAATTTTACCGTCTTTACCAATTTTGTTTTTAGCATATTGGTTACCTCTGTAGTAGTTGAAATCATTTGCTTCGTTATCAATAATAGGTCTGTAAACATCGGCAACCCATTCTGCAACGTTACCAGCCATGTCATATAGACCGAAATCATTAGCTGCATAACTTTTCACAGCATTTGTGATATCAGCTCCGTCATCAGACCAACCTGCAATTCCACCGTAATCACCGTTTCCTTGTTTAAAGTTAGCCAATTGATCACCTCTGTTTTTACGTTTGTTTGAACGTGTGTAATCTCCAGACCAAGGATATTTCTTTTGTCCTTTGTAAATATTGTATTCTCTTTGTCCAACATCAGCTGCAGCTGCATATTCCCATTCTGCTTCAGTAGGAAGTCTGTATTCTGGTAAAATGATACCAGAAGAACGTTGTGCATATACGTTTTTCTCTTCAGGAACAACACCGTCTTTTCCTGCTTTTGGTCTTCTTCCGTTAGGGTTTTTCTTTAATACTAATTCTTCATTTCCACCATAAGTTGTAGATGGAGATGCAACGTAAGCTTCAGTGTTAAATAAACTTTCAGCAGTTACATCATTTGTTTTAGCACCTTTTTTAAGATAACCATTTTTCTCTAAAACAGCCTCGTTTACACGGTCTGTTCTCCATTTACTAAATTCAACAGCTTGAATCCAGTTAACACCAACTACAGGATAGTTAGCATAAGATGGGTGTCTTAAATAGTTATTAGTCATCGTTTCGTTATAACCTAAACGATTTCTCCATACTAAAGTATCAGGAGATGCTCCTTCGTAAATATTTTTGTAATTTTCTTCTGTTGGTGGGAAAACTTTCTTTAACCACTCTAGGTATTCCAAGTACATACCGTTGGTAACTTCGGTTTCATCCATGTAGAATGATTGAACGTGTTGTTGAGTTGGTGTGTTATTCCAATCGTGCATAACATCATCCTGTACTTTACCCATAGTAAACGTACCTCCTTCAACAAAAACTAATCCAGGTCCAGCCTGTTGTTTTTTCCCAGCATTTCTAGCAGCTGTTCCATTCTGACTATCTACATCCCAGCCAGTTGCTCTTGAAGCGTGACTCGAACTCGATTTTTTGCTACAACTAGCCGTGCCCAACATCAATACCATTGACATCATTAATTGCAAGACTACAATTTTGTTTACTTTCATACTCATTCTTAGGTGATAAATTTAGGTGCTGCAATATAATAATTAACATTTAATTAGCAACATCTGTTCTAATAATTTTATTTAGCTGTTTTTTACCAGAAAATAACCTATAGTTACGAACGCAAAAATATACTTTTTATTATTTACTGTAACATGAAATACTATATTTTTACTTACTAATTTTTTTTTGATTAAATTTCGTTTTTGAAACCAATGAAACAAGCCCTGATCGCATACTTTATACTACTGCCAATACTCTCATTTTCTCAGATAAATGGGAGCTTCACGATAGATTGGCAAAATAAAAAAGAGATAAATTACGGCGAGAGTAAAATCACAATTCCATACTTTTCAGGAGATGGTTTCCGCTTCGACATTACAAAAAAAAGCATAACATTACTGCTTAATCTGAATCAATCTAACCTTTCAGCCGGCAGTTTAGTCACGTTAACCAGTGTAAATTATGAAGCAGTTTCAAGAGCAGAATTAGGCGATTTACTACTTGAAAACATCCCCGATAAGCTTAATGAAACGTTAAAAATTACAAATTCCAGAGATATGAAGCAGGCTTTTCTGTTTCTTTCACCTATAATTAAAGAAGGCAGCAGCTTTAAACGTGTTAAGTCATTTTCATACTCGATTCAAAATACAACACCCAGAACCAGCAGCTCTTCTACATTTCAAAAATCGGCTGCGATTTCAAATTCTGTTTTGGCTTCCGGCGATTGGTATCGCTTTTACATTGAGAAATCGGGCGTTTACAGGATTTCCAAATCTTTTTTACAAAGTCTGGGATTTGATCCAAGCAAAACTGATCCCAAAAGAATTAAAATTTACGGAAACGGCGGAAGAATGCTCCCGCTGGCAAATAATGTTTATTATCCGGAGGATTTAGAAGAAAATGCTATCCAGATTATCGGTGAAAGTGATGGCGTGTTTAACAATGAAGATTATATCTTATTTTATGGTGAAGGAGTTGAAAATTGGGACTCTGAAAACCAAACCAATCTTAATTTATATGATACTAAATCCTATTATTATATAACCTCAGGCGGAAATGAAGGCAAAAGGATTTCCAACTTAAACCAGCCTGCAGGAAACAGCACTTTAGAGCTAAACACGTTTGATGACTATCAATTTCACGAAATCGACCAGACCAATATAGCCCATCTGGGACGTCAATGGCTTGGTGAATCTTTTGACATCAACCAAGAACAGGAATTCAGCTTTAGTTTTCCTAATCTTGATACGACAGTACCTGTAAAAATCGAATTAAATGCAGCTTCGGCAGCTTTTACTACAACTTCATTTGGAGTTTCGGCAAACGGGCAAAATATTGGAACAATTAATATTGGAAGTATCACAGTAAATTCTGATGTTAAATATTTAACCGAAAAACTTCCAAACAACACAACCTTTACTGGTGCAGAAACCATAAAAATTAAACTTACCTATAATAATAATGGTGTTCCGGGTTCAAAAGGCTATCTGGATTATATTAACCTTACTGCCAAAAGAAAACTGCTGGGAACAGGAAAACAATTTAAGTTCCAATACGATCTTGCAGGCTCAACTACCGGAATCGTAAATTACAGTTTTGGAAACGCAGCGGGGATTTCTCAAATCTGGGATATTACAGACCTATATAATGTATCAAAAATCGAGAATACAAATCAAACCTCTTTTAGCTTTAAAGCTGCTTTAGGAGAAATTAGAAAATATATTGCCATTGATGCGTCTGATTATTATACTCCTTTAAAAGAAAACCAATCTAAAGTTACCAATCAAAATTTAAAAGGAACTATTTTCAGAAACAGCCAAAACAACTTTCAGGATATTGATTATGTAATTGTAACACCAAGATCATTAAGTTCTCAAGCCGAAAGACTCGCAAATTTTCACCGCACAAATTCTAATTTAAATGTAAAAGTAATTTCGCTTGAAAACATCTATCAGGAATTTTCTTCCGGAAAACAAGATATTGCAGCTATTAGAAACTGCATTCGATACATATATAATAATGCTTCTTCATCAGATAAAAGAGTAAAATATTTAAACCTTTTTGGAGATGCTTCATTTGATTATAAAAACCGAATTGCAAATAACAATAATATTGTACCTATATATCAAGCCTTAAGAAGCAACTCGGTTGGCGAATCTGGATTTGCCTCTGATGATTTCTTTGGTCTTATGGATTCTAACGAAGGTATTGTCGCCTTCCCTTTTGGCGGTATTGACATTGCTGTTGGAAGAATGTTAGTTTCAGACAATACACAGGCTCAGGAAATAGTCAATAAAGTTTTAGAATATCACGACGTAAAATCATACGGAAACTGGAAAAACAATGTCGTTTTAATAAGCGACGATTCTGACAGAGCTTCAGACGCCACGTTACAAACACGTCAAAATAATTTAGCTGATAAAATCTCAGCCGAAAAACCTTTTTTTAATGTTGACAAAATTCTTTTGGATTCTTATACTCAGGAAGCTTCTGCCGGAGGCGCACGTTATCCAAAAGCCCGAACTGATTTTTTCAACGCATTTGAAAAAGGCGCGTTAATATTTAATTATCTGGGACACGGTGGTGAAGACGGGTTGGCAAGCGAAAGAATATGGGAAAAAGCCGATGGTCAAAACTTAAACAATCAATATAAATATCCATTATTTATAACCATTACCTGCGAATTTTCAAGATTTGACGACCCTTCAAGACCTACTGCCGGAGAATATGTGTTTTGGAACCCAAAAGGAGGCGCTATTTCTATGCTGACAACGATTCGCGAAATTGGTCAGTCTAATGCAGAAAATTTTAATGACATTCTAAACAAAAACCTGCTCTCATACGGATCAAATCAATACAACAGCATTGCAGAATCTCTTAGAATATCTAAAAACGAAAGCCCGAGTTCGTCAAGTAATGTTGTAGTATATCTTGGTGATCCTGCTTTAATGCTGGCGATTCCAAAACCCCGAATTAATTTAACGAAAATAAACGATATTGTGATTTCGCAGCCAATTCCTGACTTTAAATCATTGGCAAAAATCAAAATTTCAGGTGAAATTACAGATGAAAACAATGTTCTTTTAAGCAATTATAACGGTGAATTGGCAACAGCAATTTTCGACAAAATGATTACTTCTTCTACCTTAAACAATGATGGATATAGCCCTGCAATGTCATTTAAAACTTTGGGAGAAACCATATTTAGAGGAAACGCAACAGTAACCAATGGTCAGTTCGAATTTAGTTTTGTAGTTCCAAGAGACATACGCATACCGGTAGACAACGGCAGAATCAGCTTTTATTCAAAGAAAAACCAGGCTTTAGAAAATCAGTCAGGTTATAATACTATTATTAAAATTGGAGGAATAAATGAAAATGCACCTCAGGACAATATAAGTCCGAAAGTTAAGTTATATATGAACGATGAAACATTTGTGTCTGGCGGCATTACAAATGCATCACCGTTTCTTCTAGCCTTTTTGGAAGACGAAAATGGTATTAATACTGCCAGCGGAATTGGTCATGATATTGTAGCTGTATTAGATGGCGATACCAGCAATCCTTATATTTTGAACGATTATTATCAAACAAAATTGGATGATTACACAAACGGAAATTTACGTTTCCCGCTGCGAAATTTATCTGCAGGACTGCACACTATAACCTTTACAGCATGGGATGTTTACAACAATCCCGTAACTAGTGAAATACAATTTGTGGTTGTAGGAGATGAAGAATTAACATTATCACACGTTCTTAATTATCCCAATCCTTTTTCAACTTACACCCAATTTTGGTTTTCACACAACAGACCGTATGAACCTTTAGATGTTCAGGTTCAGGTTATGACAATTACAGGAAAAATTGTCTGGACTAAAAATCAAATTATAACAACAGAAGGCTTTTTATCGAGAGAAATTACGTGGGACGGAAGGGATGATTTTGGCGACCGGATTGGAAAAGGAGTTTATATTTATAAACTTACTGTTAAATCTAATTTAACAAATAAAAAAGCAGAAAAATACGAAAAACTTGTCATTCTATAATATTGTATATATTTGTAACATAAATACCATTAAGCCCACAAATGAAAAAAATATCGCTTCTATTAATTTGCCTATTAATTACCACATTCGCAAAAGCCCAAGATATTGAGCGCCCTATTACAACTGGAGTACCATTTTTATTAGTCGCAGCCGATGCGAGAGCAGCTGGTTTAGGAGACCAGGGTGTTGCCACTTCTTCAGATGTTTTTTCTCAACAATGGAATCCTGCCAAATATGCTTTTGCAGAAGACGCGCAGGGACTTTCTATCAGCTACACTCCTTATTTAACAGATCTTGCCAATGATATTTCTCTTGGTCAGGTTACGTATTACAACAAAATTAATGACCGAAGCGCCTTTGCCGGTAGTTTCCGTTATTTTGGTTTTGGAGGAATTGAACTGAGACAAACCGGGGATCCTAACGAGCCAACAAGGGAAGTAAATCCAAACGAATTTGCTCTTGATGGATCTTATTCATTAAAATTAAGCGAAACATTCTCTATGGCTGTTGCTGCAAGATACATTCGCTCTAATTTAAAAGTAGCAACCGAAGAAATTGATGCATCAGCAGCAGGTTCTTTTGCTGTAGACGTTGCCGGATTTTATCAATCAGAAGAAATTGCTTATTCTGACTTTAATGGGAGATGGAGAGCTGGTTTCAACATTCAGAATTTAGGACCAAAAATAAGCTACGATAATGACGATTTAAGCGCAAACTTTTTACCGGCTAATTTAAGAGTAGGTGGAGGTTTTGATTTTATTTTTGATGATTACAACAAACTTGGAGTAAGCCTTGAACTTACAAAACTTTTAGTACCAACTCCTCCGGGACCTGGAACACCATATGATGCTAACGGAGACGGTGACTTTACTGATCCGGGTGATATTTCACAGACTCAGGCTGACGAAGCAAACTACAAGAAATACAAAGATATTGGCTGGGTATCCGGAATTTTTAAATCTTTTGGAGATGCTCCGGGCGGATTCAGCGAAGAATTAAAAGAGATTACCTATAGCGCTGCAGCAGAATATATGTATCAGGATGCTTTTGCAATGCGTTTAGGATATTACCACGAAAGCCCTATGAAAGGAGCTAAACAATTCTTCTCTCTGGGAGCAGGATTTAAATACAGCATGATAAAAGTTGATGTTTCATACTTATTCTCTGCATCAAAAGTTAAAAATCCTTTAGAAAATACACTTCGTTTCTCTTTAACCTTTAACTTTGGCGACAAATACGAAACGTACTAAATAAAAAACATAAAGAAAACTAACAATCCAAATTTCTGCATTTTAGAAATTTGGATTTTTTTTCCTCAAAATAAAATGAAAGAAATAAGCATTACATCGTCATTCACTATTTACGACAACATCAATGAGCTTTCTCAGGATGTTCAGGATTTAATGAATCAAGCTATCGAAATTCGTAAAAAAGCATACGCTCCCTATTCAAAATTTAGAGTTGGAGCCGCCTTACTTCTAGATAATGGAAAAGTAATTCTAGGATCTAATCAGGAAAACGCCGCATATCCGTCTGGCTTATGCGCAGAAAGGACAGCCATTTTTTATGCCGGAAGTATTTATCCCGAAGCTAAAATTTTAAAAATGGCAATTACTGCAGCTTCAGACACAAATCAAACTCAGGCACCAATTCCACCGTGTGGTTCTTGCCGTCAGTCGATTGCAGAATATGAAATCAAACAAGACACCCCTATCGAAATTTATTTTATGGGCGAAATAGGTGAAGTTTACAAATCAGCTTCCCTAAAAAATTTACTCCCTTTTATGTTTGATAAAAAGTTCTTGTAAAAAAAAGCCAAAAAGTATCGTTTTAATTTTAGTTCTTAAATGTAATGTCTTATTTTTGCATCCCGACCTTTCGGGCGCAAATTTGTGGGAGGAAACTATTTTGCGTTACAGGCAACAATAATCGATAACACAAACAACTTTAGCAAAAGAAAGAATTCAGATGAAAGAAGTTACAAAAGAGGTATATTTAAAGTGGTATGAGGACATGCTGCTTTGGAGAAAGTTTGAAGACAAACTTGCAGCATTATACATTCAACAAAAAGTTAGAGGTTTTCTACACTTATATAATGGTCAGGAAGCTGTATTAGCGGGCGCACTGCACGCTATGGACTTGACTAAAGACAAAATGATTACTGCTTACAGAAACCACGTTCAGCCAATTGGTATGGGAGTTGATCCTAGAAACGTAATGGCTGAGCTTTTAGGAAAAGCAACTGGAACTTCTAAAGGCATGGGAGGTTCAATGCACATTTTCTCTAAAGAACATGGTTTTTATGGCGGACACGGAATCGTAGGAGCTCAAATTCCTGTAGGAGCCGGTATCGCTTTTGCAGATAAATATTTCAACACTGGCGGTGTTACCATGACTTACTTTGGTGACGGAGCTGCTAGACAAGGTTCTCTTCACGAAGCTTTTAACATGGCTATGTTATGGAAACTTCCAGTTGTATTTATCGTTGAAAACAATGGTTATGCAATGGGAACTTCTGTAGAAAGAACTGCAAACCACACTGACATCTGGAAATTAGGTTTAGGTTATGAAATGCCTTGCGGACCTGTTGACGGAATGAACCCTGTAAAAGTTGCTGAAGCAATGCACGAAGCTATCGAAAGAGCGCGTCGCGGAGACGGACCAACTTTCCTTGAAATGAAAACGTACCGTTACAGAGGACACTCTATGTCTGATGCACAATTATACCGTTCTAAAGAAGAGGTTGAAGAGTACAAAAAAATCGACCCAATTACGCAGGTTCTTGACGTAATCTTGGATCAAAAATATGCTACACAAGAAGAAATTGAAGTTATTGACCAAAGAGTTAAAGACTTAGTTGAAGAGTGTGCGAAATTCGCTGAAGAATCCCCATACCCAGACTTACAACAATTATACGATGTAGTATACGCACAAGAAGACTATCCATTTACACCTCATAAATTATAAGAATTATGGCAATTAAAGTAACTATGCCTCGTTTGAGCGATACAATGACGGAAGGAACGGTAGCAACTTGGCTTAAAAAAGTAGGCGACAAAGTAAGCGAAGGTGATATCTTAGCTGAAATCGAAACAGACAAAGCAACAATGGAGTTCGAATCTTTTAACGAAGGAACTCTTTTACATATCGGAATTCAAGAAGGAGAAACTGCTCCTGTTGATTCATTATTAGCTATCATTGGTAAAGAAGGAGAAGACATTTCTGCTCTTTTAGCTGGTGGTGATGCTCCTGCTGCTGAAGCTCCAAAAGCGGATGCTCCTGCTGCTGAAGCAAAAACTGAAACTGCTGCTCCTGCAAAAGCTACAGCTGAATTACCAAAAGGTGTTATAGTTGTAACTATGCCACGTTTGAGTGATACAATGACTGAAGGTACTGTAGCAACTTGGTTGAAAAAAGTTGGCGATACTGTAGCTGAAGGAGATATTTTAGCAGAAATTGAAACAGACAAAGCTACAATGGAGTTTGAGTCTTTCAATGCTGGAACTTTATTATACATCGGAATTCAAGAAGGAAGCACTGCTCCCGTTGACAGCTTATTAGCTATTATTGGACCTGCAGGAACTGATATTTCTGGAGTTGCTGATAACTTTACTGCTGGAGGCGCTGCAACTGCAAGTGCTCCTGCTGCAGAAGAAAAAGCTGCACCTGCTGCTGAAAAAGCACCAGAAGCTGTAGCTGAAACTTCAAATGGAGGAAGAATTTTAGCTTCACCTTTAGCTAAAAAAATTGCTTCTGACAAAGGAATTCAATTATCACAAGTAAAAGGATCAGGAGAAAACGGACGTATCGTGAAAAGCGACATCGAGAACTTCACTCCATCTGCTCAAGCTCAAACTGCTGCTTCTGCACCAGCTGCTAAACAAGAAGCATCTGCTCCTGCTGCACCAAAAGTTTTTGTTCCTGCTGGAGAAGTTTACACAGAAGAGATCAAAAATTCTCAAATGCGTAAAATCATTGCTAAACGTTTGGCAGAATCTTTATTTACTGCACCTCACTACAACTTAGTGATCGAAGTAAGCATGGACGAAGCAATGCAAGCAAGAGCTGCTATCAATAGCGTTCCAGATACAAAAGTATCTTTCAACGATATGGTAATCAAAGCTTGTGCTTTAGCACTGAAAAAACATCCAAAAATCAACTCTCAGTGGAAAGAAGATGCTATCATCATCAACCACCACGTAAACATTGGTGTTGCTGTAGCTGTTGAAGACGGATTAGTAGTTCCTGTATTGAAATTTACAGACGCTATGAGTTTATCTCAAATTGGCGGTTCTGTAAGAGATCTTGCTGGAAGAGCTAAAAACAAAAAACTTGGACCACAAGAAATGGAAGGAAGTACTTTTACAGTATCTAACCTTGGAATGTTTGGTATTACTGAATTCAATTCAATTATCAACCAACCAAACTCTGCTATCCTTTCTGTAGGTGCAATTGTTGAGAAACCAGTAGTTAAAAACGGTCAAATCGTAGTTGGAAACACAATGATGTTATCATTAGCTTGCGACCACAGAACAATTGACGGAGCAACTGGAGCTCAGTTCTTACAAACATTAAAACAATACATCGAAAGCCCAGTTACTATGCTGGCGTAATCTTTGTTAATTTTATAATTAAATCCCGTCCCGAAGTTTTTCGGGACGGGATTTTTTGTTTAATTTTCATCCTAAAATTCAAAACCTCACAAAATGAAGAAACTAATTCTTGCCACTTTATTTCTGACAGCAATTGCCTGCCAGAAAAAAGAAAGTACAGAAAAAACTATAGCTGTTGTTGATGAACACAGTTACTCTAAACCAGAACTCGCTGTAGCAAAACATCTTGATCTTGATATTAAAGTTGATTTTGACACTCAAACAATTTCAGGAAAAGCTTCCTGGACAATTGACAACATCAGTAAAGGAAATGAAATTATTTTCGACGAAAACACTTTAAATATTACTAAAGTAACTTTAGGCGACGAAGAAAAAGAAACCAAATTCGAACTTGGAAAAGACACAGAATTTCACGGAAAACCACTTCATATCACAATCGAACCAAACACAACCAAAGTAAACATTTATTACAACACTACTAAAGATGCTGTAGCTTTACAATGGTTAAAACCAGAGCAAACTGCAGACAAAAAGAAACCTTTTGTTTTCTCTCAAGGCGAAAGTGTTTGGTCTCGTACTTGGATCCCTTGTCAAGATTCTCCTGGAATTCGTTTTACTTACAATGCAAAAGTTACGGTTCCTAAAGATTTATTGGCAGTTATGAGTGCTGTAAATCCGCAGAAGAAAAATGACACTGGAGTTTATACTTTCAAACAAGACAAAGCAATCCCTTCTTATTTAATGGCGATTGCGGTTGGAGATATCGAATTTCAAGCAATCGACAATAGAACTGGAGTTTATGCAGAACCATCTGTTCTAAAAAGTGCTGCTTATGAATTTGCTGAATTAGGAAAAATGGTAAATGCTGCTGAAAAATTATATGGACCATACCGTTGGGGACGTTATGATGTTTTGGTTTTACCTCCAAGTTTCCCTTATGGCGGAATGGAGAATCCAAACCTGACTTTCTTAACTCCTGGAGTAATTGCTGGAGATCGTTCACTAACAAGTTTACTAGCACACGAATTAGGCCATAGCTGGAGCGGAAACTTAGTTACAAACGCTACTTGGGATGATATTTGGCTAAACGAAGGTTTTACAACATACGTTGAGCACAGAATTGGAGAAGCTATTTTTGGCAAAAAAGAATTTGAAATGCAAAACGTTATCACACGCAAAGAACTTGTTGATAATGTAGCCGAATATGGCGATACAAATCCAGATACCAGACTTAAAGTTTCACTGACAGGAAGAAATCCTGACGATGGAATCAGCATGATTCCTTATGTAAAAGGTTATGCTTTTTTAAGAGTTATTGAAGATGCGGTAGGCCGTGAAAAATTTGACGTTTTCATTAAAAATTATTTTGATGCACACGCTTTCAAATCAATCACAACAGAAGATTTCGTAAAATACATCAACGAAAACCTTATCAAAGGAGACAAAGCGCTGGCTGATAAAATAAAACTGGAAGACTGGATTTACAAACCCGGAATCCCATCAAACATAACTCCTGTAAGTTCTGCTGATTTTGACGCTATTGACGCTATCCAAAAAAGCTGGAGAGAAACGGGTGTTGCAGGTTTAAGCAAAAAAATCACTACAACAGCCGAAAAACAACATTTTATTGATCATCTTCCTGATAATATTACAGCAAAAGAAATGGAAGCGATTGACAAAGAATTCAATTTTACAAACGGCGGTAATTTCATCATTAAACGTCAGTGGTTTGTTCAGGCAATCCGCCATCAATACAAAGCTGCAAACCCAGCAATTGAACAATTTTTAATTGGAAGCAGCAGAACGGGATCTGTAATGATGCTGTATAAAGAAATGGCCAAAACTCCAGAAGGAAAAACTTGGGCAAAACAAATTTTCGGTAAAGCAAAATCTGGATATCACGCTACAACAATTCAAACTTTTGAAAGCGTTGTGAAATAGTTTTTAGTGTACAGTTTTCAGTCGCAGTTTTCAGAAACAAACGAACTGTTCACTGAGACTGAATACTGAGACTAAAACAAATAAAAAAACCGATTACAAAGTAATCGGTTTTTTTATTTGTTTTTAGCTTCAATCCATTTAGACATATACATTGTACTTTTATAAGCATGATGCTGCAATAAATTGCCCATAAAATTATGAAGACGGTGGCTTTTAGAATCTGTCAGCAGAGCATTTACTATTGCAGTTAATTTATCTGAATAATGGCTTTTTTGATACCATTCATTGATAATCACAACGCCATTTTTTTGAGATTCTCTCCAAAGATTTTCATCCTGATAAAGTGCAATTGCTTTTTTTGAAAACTGCTCTGGATCATTTTCAATAATTCCATTCCAAGGCAAAACACCGTGCATAGCTTCAGAACCAATTGTTGTGGTTACACTTGGCGTTCCGCACTGCATCGCTTCTAATAACTTTCCTTTTAAACCTGCTCCAAAACGAATTGGCGCCAGAACAACCCGAGCCTTTTTCACTACTTCATTTGCATCTTCTGCCCTTCCCATAATAAAAAATCCGTTTTTGGGCTGATGCAATTGCAATACTTTTTGCGACGGATAAGCACCGTAAACCTCCAAAACAGCTTCCGAAAAATCTTTTTTGATTAAAGGCCAAATTGCTTCTTTTAAATATTGAACAGTATTCCAATTTGGTTCATGTAGAAAATTACCAATGAAAACAAAATTTTTCCGATCTTCAAATGAAGGTAATTTTAAAAGATCATTATCCGAAATTTTATCAACTAAAAAAGGAAGATAAAAAAGTAAATCTCTGTTTATCCTAAAAACAGCCTCCAGAATATCCATTTCAAATTCAGAAATAATAAGAGATAAATCACATCTCAAAATACTGGCAATTTCTCGTTTTGCCACTTCTTCAGACAACAAATCGTGTATTTCAAATTTTCTGTTATCTTTAAAAGCTTTCTGCCTTGCCGTTCGCAGACAATGCAAATCTTCTGTATCTAAAATTCGGATTGCATTTGGACACTTTTCCGTCACTCTCCAGCCAAATTGTTCTTCGATCATAAAACGATCAAACAACACAACATTAGGATTTAATGCAGTTATAAAATCATCGAAACTGGCAGAATTGAGCTCAATACTTTTCTTTGCTATTCCAAATTCAGATAAATCAACCATAAAATCACTGTCTAGAGCAGCACTTGCAAACGTAATTTCAAAACCATTTTCTTTAAAAATAGAAATCAGCTGCATCATCCTTCCGCCTGCTGCAGAAGAATTTGGCTCAGGCCAGACGAATCCAATTATGAGAAGTTTTTTTATCTGATTCATTGTAATTTATTTCAACTTACAAAATAATGCTTTTTTCGGCGCAATCCCGCGGCATTTCCTGATTTTTAGTAATAAAAAACACTAATTTTGCAGGAATAAAATGTTGGGAAATTATGTTGGGATTAAAATTAGCTACAGACCCTCGCTGGGTTAATATTGTAGAGTCGAATATTGAAGAAATTTTGACAGATCATGCGTGGTGCGAACAAAAAGCAGCTTCAAACGCCATTAGTATTGTGACCTATAATTCTGAAATAGAAGAATTAGTAACCGAAATGCTTATTATCGCCAGAGAAGAACTCGAACATTTTCAAATGGTTCATAATATTATAAAAGAACGAGGTCTTACTTTAGGGCGCGAACGAAAAGACCATTATGTAAATGAGCTTTTCAAATTTATGAAAAAAGATGGAAGCCGACGTGATGCACTCAGCGACCGATTATTGTTCTCTGCCATGATCGAAGCCAGAAGCTGTGAGCGTTTTAAAGTTCTTTCTGAAAATATTAAAGACGAAAAATTAGCTAAATTTTACCGCGATTTAATGATTTCTGAGGCCGGACATTATACTACTTTTTTAGGATTTGCCAGAAAATACCAAGATAATATCGACATCGACAAACGATGGAAAGAATGGATTGAATATGAAGGTTCTATTATTACCAATTATGGTAAAAAAGAAACCGTTCACGGATAAATTACGCCCTTTTTTACTCTATTTTTTTATTTAAACACCACAAATTGCTATGCAAAAAAGTAAATCCAGGTCAATCGTATTTAAAATTGCGAAGTATTTAGGGATAACTTTCGCTGTTATTTTAGCACTATTATTTTTAACGCCAATTGTTTTTGAAGATCAAATTAAAGAACAGATCAAAAAAACAGCCAACGAAAGACTGAGCGCAGAACTTAATTATTCTGATGTTTCGGTTTCGTTTTTTCGTCATTTTCCATCACTGACTTTAACCTTAGATAATTTAAGCCTTAACGGTTCTGCACCATACAAAAACGAAAAATTTATTACCGCAAAAGAGGTTTCTTTTGGGATAAATGTGGCGAGTTTAATTTTCAGCAAATCGGTAAAAATTGACCAGATTTATTTATCTGATTCTTTTATAAATGTAAAAGTGAATCCAAACGGACAAGCCAATTACAACATTTATAAATCACAAGCCAAAGCCGCAGAAACCAAAGACAGTACTGATACTGCATTAAAACTGGAGCGAATTGAGATTTTAAACAGTAAAATTATTTACGACGATCAGTCAACAAAGGTGCATTTTGATGCGTTTGGTTTTAATTATTTAGGAAAAGGCGATTTAAACAAAGCTGTTTTCGACTTATACTCAAAAGCTAAAATTGAAAAATTAAATATTGTTTATGAAAACGAACCGTATTTAATGAATAAAAAAGTGGATGCTGACTTAATTACAAAAGTCAACATCAACTCCCTTTCTTTCTTTTTCCAGCAAAACAACTTAAAAATCAACCAGCTTTTGGTCGATTTTAAAGGAAAATTCGACATTTTGAAAGATGGGTATAATATGGATTTTGTTATAAAATCTGATAACAGCGATTTGTATGATGTATTTACAGCTTTTCCGCCAAAATACATTACTTGGCTTTCTAAAACAGAATTAAAAGGAAATACAAATCTTCTTTTAACGCTAAAAGGAAATTACATCACATCTCAAAATATCGCTCCGGATTTGAATCTGGATGTCAAAATTGATAATGGATTTGTAAATTATAATAAAAGCCCATTCCCGGTTTCTAATTTAAATTTAGACATTAAAACAAAAGTTCCATCTTTAAATCCGGACCTTTTAACGGTTGATGCTAAAAACCTGTCTTTAAATATCAATCAGGATTATTTAAAATCTAAATTCTTTGTAAAAGGCATAAACACACCTGAAATCAATGCCGATTTTAAAGCCAAAATTAATCTCGAAAAACTAACAAAAGCATTAGGTATTCCAGACGTTGAATTAAAAGGATCTTTGGCGGGAGATATTCAGGCGAATGGAAAATTCGACCAAAAAAACAAACTTTTCCCGGTTACCAAAGGTGTTTTTGACTTAGAAAACGGTTATCTTAAAACAAAATATTATCCAAACCCTATTACCAATATTACTATTAAATCTAAAATCGATAACCAAAAGGGAACTTTTGAAGATTTAAAAATCAAACTAAAACCAGCTCAGTTTACTTTTGAAGGAAAACCTGTTTTTGTAGAAGCCGATTTGAGTGATTTTAATGATTTAGCATACGATATTAAGGCAAAAGGAGAATTGGACGTTAACCGAATTTATAAAGTTTTCTCTCAAAAAGGACTTGATTTAGATGGTTTCATTAAAGCCGATTTAGTTTTAAAAGGAAAACAAAGCGATGCCGAAAAAGGAAATTACAGCAAATTATACAATAAAGGAACGCTTGAGCTGCGAAATATTGGCGTAGCATCTGAATATCTTCCTAAAAAATTCATTATCAAAGAAGGTATTTTCAAAATCAATCAGGATAAAATGTCTTTTAATAATTTCCTGGCCGCATACGGACAATCTGATTTTAAAATGAATGGTTATCTACAAAATGTTTTTAACTATGCAACCACAAATACAGGTGTTTTAAAAGGCTCTTTTAAAGTTTCGGCGCGATATATCAATGTAGATGAATTCATGTCGCAGACATCAGCAAATACTTCGGTAACAAAAGCTCCAGCTCCAAAAACAGAAACAAAGACCGAACCTGAGCAAACTGGCGTTATTATTATTCCAACAAACCTGAATCTGCAATTATTGGCTAATGCCCAAAAAGTAAATTTTGACAAGCTGAATCTTCAAAATGCAACCGGTTATTTAACCATGAACAAAGGTAAATTGACAATGCAGAATACTGGTTTTAATTTAATTGGCTGTAATGTGTCCATGAATGCCAATTATCAGGCCGTAACACCGCAAAAAGCAAATTTTGATTATGCCATAAAAGCATCTGATTTTGACATTAAACGAGCTTATAATGAAATTGAAGTTTTTAGAAAAATGGCAAGCGCTGCAGAAAAAGCTCAGGGAATTGTTTCTTTAGATTATAAATTAAAAGGCCGTTTAAATGGAAATATGGACCCTGTTTATCCTTCGCTTGTTGGCGGCGGCGTACTTTCTGTAAAAGATGTAAAAGTCCGCGGTTTGAAAATGTTTAATGCCGTAAGCAAACAAACAAGTTCTGAATCAATGAAAAATCCTGATGTATCAAAAGTAGATATCAAAAGCACCGTTAAGAACAATATCATTACCGTAGAACGCTTTAAATTTAAATTTGCAGGCTTTAGACCAAGAATTGAAGGAACAACAAGTTTAGACGGAAAACTAAACTTAAAAATGCGTTTAGGACTTCCTCCGCTTGGTATATTTGGAATTCCGTTAACTGTTACAGGAACACAGGATAATCCTAAAGTAAAAGTAGGCCGTAAAACAGAAGATCTGGAAGAAACAAAAGATACTGAAAATTAGATATTTTTAGCACAAAAAAAATCTTTCTAAACCTTTGTCGAAGTTTAACCTCGGCAAAGGTTTTTTCTTTTTAGAATGCCGGAGTTACGATAAATAATATTTGAGAAGCATATAACACACATTTACCCAAAAGCCATAACAACCCGGCCAGCCCCATTAATTTCCAGGCCCAGGCTTTTCCTCTTTTCCAATCAGAGAAAAACGAAAAGATCTCCATGTATTTTATTATAATAAATATACTGCCTCCTATTAATGAAAACCAGATAATTTCGTTTAAGCGGAAAGAATAACTATAAATCAAAACTGACAGAAGAAAAACAACAGTTACAAACTGCATATAGTAATAATTTCTATAACTGTATTTATGATTTATTTTACAAGACAAAATCAGGAACGACAGCATTAATAAACTTACCAATGCCGATATTATATTGTTAAAAACAGGATTAAACTGCCAGGCAAGCGCAATTACAGCAATAAGAGCTATAACTGTACAAGCTCCAAGTGAATTGATACTTCGGTCTCTATTATCATCTTTGACAAACGGAAATAAAACCGGATAAATATATTTCTCTAAAGAACGCCAAAAAGGCAATGCATAAATCGCCGCAATACCAGAAAGAACTATTTCATAATTGTAGAAAATATCTTCTGGAACTTTATACAATACATAAAAAAGAGCAAGCGTAACAATAACGGCTGGAAAACTGATTGTTTTTACTGTTTCCCACGGATCAGATCCCCAAAAGTTATTTTCTATTTCATAAACATACTTTTTAACCCAGTATTCTTTAGTAAACACAGCTGTCGACTGGCTCCATAATAAAAACAGTCCTAAATGAATAATTACGGTTCTCATTACAAACTCTTCGATTACGCAGCCATAAAATACACTGGCAGCACCAATTAACAGCAATTCGTATGTTAACAAAACCGGAGAAAACAAAAATTTTAATAAAGGCGCCAGACGATTAATTAAAAACTGAATGAGCATACCCCAATATCTTTTAAATAAAGCGATAAGGGCGCAAACAGCAATAAATGCCGATAAATAAAACATCCAATTGGTAAGTAACTGCGTCTGCATCCAGAATTGAATTGCAGAATCTTTTGGCGGGGAATATATTACATGAGAGTTTGCAAAAATCTGCTTTGCTAACTCATCTCTTACATTTTCATTGAATTGAGGAAACTGGTTTTTATTTTTGAGCCAAAATGGAGCGGCATCAAAACCATTCTTTTTTAAAACTTCAAACTCGTATAAAATACTTTTTTGTTTATCGTTTAATAAACTTATGTGATTTGCAATACTCTCTGATACTGTTTTTCCGTACACGCTAAAACAGGACAAGAGTATAAATACTACTATTTTTTTCAACTTTTTTAATTTAAAGAGACAAACCTTTCTTAGCAAATGTAAGTTTTAAAAAGTATAAAAATAAAAAAACCCGATCTTTTCAGAACGGGTTTTTTATAAAAGTAAATCTTTGATTATTATGCCTCAAAAGGAATAATAGATACATAAGATTTGTTATCTCTTTTCTTTTGGAACTTAACAACTCCAGCTACTCTTGCGTGTAGTGTGTGATCTTTACTGATGTAAACGTTTTCACCTGGATTATGTTTTGAACCTCTTTGTCTAACGATGATGTTCCCAGCAATAGCAGCTTGACCACCATAAATCTTAACGCCTAAACGTTTTGATTCTGATTCTCTACCATTCTTCGAACTACCGACACCTTTCTTGTGAGCCATGACGTATGAGTTTAAATATTGTTATTATTCTTTAGTAGCTTCTTTCTTTGCTTTTGGAGCTGCTTTTTTTGCTTTTGGAGCTGCTTCTACTTCTTCAGTAGCTGCTGCTTCTTCTGCTACAACTGCTTTTTTAGCTGCTGCTTTTTTAGTTCCTCCTGCTGCAGTAATACCTTCAATTACAATTTGAGTAAGATATTGTCTGTGACCATTTCTTTTTTTGTATCCTTTTCTTCTTTTCTTTTTGAAAACGATAACTTTATCTCCTTTTAAGTGTTGTAACACTTTAGCTTCTACTGAAGCACCTTCTATAGCTGGGGCGCCTAAAGTTACATTTCCATTATCGTCTAACAAAAGAACTTTATCAAAAGAAACTTTTGAACCTTCTTCGTTAGCTAAACGGTGAACATAAACCTTTAAGTCTTTGCTTACTTTAAATTGTTGCCCTGCTATCTCTACGATTGCATACATACCAAATTGATTTATTGATTTTTAAGGTTGCAAATATACAACTAATAATTTACTGTGCAATCTCTTATTCTAAAAATATTTATTTCCGTTTAAAGTCTGTTTTTCAAGCACTTTTACAGTAAATTTTGCGTTTAATTATATGTAATTTACTGTTAAAATAAAATCGATTCTTTTGAAATTTAGAAAACCTCCATAAAAAAGGTTACTTTTGATGTAACTATAAACAAATCTTTACTACCAATCTTTATAGGTATAAATTTTATTAATCTTTATGAAAAATTCAATAATGATGTTAAGTGCTGCACTAATGCTTGGCGGAGTGGCTCATGCTCAAAAAGTAGCTTTTGAAGAATACAATTTAGACAACGGTATGCATGTCATTCTACATAACGATCCATCGGCTCCTGTGGTCATTACATCTGTAATGTATCATGTAGGATCAAAAGACGAACGCCCGGATCGTACTGGTTTTGCGCATTTCTTCGAACATTTGTTATTTGAAGGAACACAAAACATTAAACGCGGTGAATGGATGAAAATCGTTACCGCAAACGGCGGTGTGAATAACGCCAACACATCAGACGACAGAACCTATTACTACGAAGTTTTTCCGTCTAATAATTTAGAACTGGGTTTATGGATGGAATCTGAAAGATTAATGCACCCTATTATCAATAAAATTGGAGTTGAAACGCAGAATGAAGTTGTAAAAGAGGAAAAAAGAATGCGTTACGACAATCAGCCCTATGGAAATATTCTGCCTGAAGTTAAAAAGAATATGTTCAAAAATCATCCATACCGCTGGACAACAATTGGATCTATGAAAGATTTAGATGCCGCAACTCTTGAAGAGTTTCAGGCATTTAACAAAAAATTCTACACTCCAAACAATGCTGTTTTAGTTGTTGCAGGAGATTTTGACAAAACAAAAGCAAAAGAATGGATTCAGAAATATTTTGGACCAATTCCGAGAGGCGAAGAAGTTAAAAAACAAACTTTTACAGAAGAACCTATCACACAGACCATAAAATCAACATACGAAGATCCAAATATTCAGATTCCGATGATTGTCGCTTCGTACAGAACTCCGTCAATGAAAACAAGAGACGCAAGAGTTTTAGATTTGATCTCCTCTTATTTAAGTGATGGAAAAAGCTCTAAATTGTACAAAAAGATTGTTGACGACAAAAAAATGGCGCTACAAATTGGCGCTGTAGGCTTTAGTCAGGAAGATTATGGAACCTATATATTATATGGTCTGCCAATGGCTCCAAATACTTCTGCCGATATTTTAAAAGAAATGGATGAAGAAATCGTAAAAATCCAAACCGATTTGATTTCTGAAAAAGATTACCAAAAATTACAAAACAAATTCGATAATAATTTTGTGAATGCAAATGCAAGCGTAGAAGGAATTGCAGAAAATCTGGCTTCGTATTATTTACTTTATGGAGACGTAAATTTAATCAATACCGAAATTGATATTTACCATTCTATTACAAGAGAAGAAATTAGAGAAGTGGCCAAGAAATATCTAAACCCAAATCAGCGCTTAATTTTAGATTACATTCCTTCCCCAAAATCTCAGAACTAAGAATATCGAATCATGAAAAATTTACATACTTTTTTAATCCTTTTATTCCTAACTGGAATTATGCAAGCACAAGATCGTCCACAACCAAAACCCGGAAACCCGCCGGTAGTAAACATAAAAAAACCTCAAACCTTTGTATTATCAAATGGTATGAAGGTGTTAATTGTTGAAAATCATAAACTGCCCCGCGTAAGTTTTAACCTTACACTAGACAACGCGCCCTTTACAGAAGGAAATAAAAAAGGAGTTGATGAATTAACAACAAGTTTAATTGGCAACGGAACTAAGAAAACTTCAAAAGAAGCTTTTAATGAAGAAATCGACTTTTATGGTGCCAATATCAATTTTACATCTCAGGGAGCTTTTGCCAGCGCATTATCTAAATATTCAGGACGTGTTTTAGAACTTCTTGCCGAAGGAGCTTTGCAGCCAAATTTCACTCAAACTGAATTCGACAAAGAAAAAGCAAAATTACTTGAAGGACTTAAAGCCGATGAAAAAAGTGTTCCGGCTATTTCAAATCGTGTAGTTGACGTTTTGGCCTTTGGAAAAAATCATCCTTCTGGAGAATACCTTTCTGAAGAAACGGTAAAAAATGTTACTCTGGAAGATGTTCAAAAAAACTATAATACTTATTTCGTCCCAGAAAACGCATACCTGGTTATCATTGGTGATGTCAAGTTTAAAGAAACCAAAGCAGCCGTAGAAAAACTTTTCAGCGGATGGAAGAAACAGGCTGCACCAAAAAACACTTATCCAAATCCTGAAAATGCCTCAGCGCTTCAAATTGATTTTGTTGATGTTCCAAATGCAGTTCAATCAGAGATTTCTTTGGTAAATACTGTAAACCTAAAAATGAGTGATCCTGATTTTTTCCCTGCCGTGATTGCCAATCAAATTCTGGGCGGCGATTTTAACAGCTACCTAAACATGAATTTACGTGAACAGCACGCGTGGACTTACGGAGCAAATTCAAGCATTGGAAGCGGAAAATATGTAACTAAATTCAAAGCTTCATCTGCCGTTCGTAATACAGTTACAGACAGTGCGGTTGTTCAGTTTATAAAAGAAATAAAAAGAGTACGAACTGAAAGAGTTGATCCAGAAGTTTTAAGAAACGTAAAAGCTGGATACATTGGGCGTTTTGTAATGCAGGTCGAAAAACCACAAGCTGTTGCCAGATATGCTTTAAACATTGAAACAGAAAAACTTCCGGCAGATTTCTACGAAAAATACATTCAGACTATAAACAATGTAACGGCCGATGATATTTACCGCGTGGCAAACAAGTATTTTTTACTTGACAATATGCGAATTGTTATTGTGGGAAAAGGTTCTGACGTAATTCCAGGTTTGGAAAAACTTCAAATTCCGATTCATTATTTTGATAAATATGGAAATCCGGTTGAAAAACCTGCCGTTAAAAAAGAAGCTCCAACAAACATTACAGCAAAAACGGTTTTCGAAAATTATATTAATGCAATTGGCGGAGAAAAAGCAGTAACAGCTGTAAAAACCCTTAACATGAACGGAACAACAAAAGTACCGCAGGCTCCGGGTCCGTTGACTTTTGTTTCTAAATTGGATTCTAAAGGAAAAATGATGGTTTCTCTTTCTATGGGAACCATGGATTTAATGAAACAGGTTGTAAATGAAAAAGGCGCTTATATAGAACAGCAGGGAAAACGAAAAAATCTTGAAGGTGATGATCTTAAAGAAATGAAAGCAAACGCTGCTCCTTTTGAAGAATTACAATTAGTAAAAAGAACCAATTTAAAAGTTCAGGGTATTGAGCCAATCAACGGAAGTGATGCTTATGCTATAAAAGACGGCAATACAACTCATTATTATGATATAAAAACAGGATTGAAAGTAGCTAAATCTAAAGTTCGTGAACAAGACGGAAAATCGGTTACTCAAATTACAAATTTCAACGATTACAGAGTTGTAAAAGGCGTAAAAGTCCCTTTTAATTTAGTACAGAACATTGGTTTTGAATTAGATATCAAAATGATTGACATTAAGATAAACGAAGGCGTTTCTGATGCAGATTTTTTATAAAAAAAAGATGCTAAGAAACTAAGCTGCTAAGGTTCTAAGATTTTTAAGAGCTTTATCAAAGTTTAAAACTTTGACAAAGCTCTTTTTATTTCTCGTTTTGTCAGGCTGAGCGAAGTCGAAGCCCATTAACTCATAACTCATAATTCATAACTCAAAAAATCACTTCTTAGCCGATAAATAAACTCCAATTAAAATAATAAAAGCACCAAAAAACTGAATCGGCGTAAGCATTTCATTATCTAATAATCCCCAAAAGAAAGCAACTATCGGGATTAAATACGTTACTGAAGTTGCAAATACAGGAGATGAAATCTGAATTAATTTAAAGAACAAAACATTCGCAATACCAGTTCCTAAAACTCCCAAAATCATTACAAACAAAATAGAATGCTGTGCTTCCTGAAGGTGCATTCTCTGAGAAAAATCGGTAATACTCAAAATAATCAAAGCCGGAATAAGCAGTATGGCAAAATTTCCTGTTGTGATACTCAGCGAATTTAAATCAGATAAATATTTCTTGATCAAATTAACATTTATGGCATAACTCAACGTTGCAATAACTACCAATAGAACATATAAGTAATTTTGCGTTCCTCCTGCAGAATCTCCGCTTAAAACCAAAAGCAGACATCCCAAAAGTCCAATAAAAACACCTAAAACCTGCCGCTTTTGAAACTGGATTCCGAAAATAAGAATCCCCAGCACTAAAGTATTTAAAGGTGTAAGCGAATTCAAAATAGCCACGATTGAACTGTCAACCTCAGTCTCCGCAATAGCAAATAAAAAGGCTGGAGTAAAAGTTCCAAAAAAAGACGTTACGGCAACAAATTTCCATTGACGACGCGATATCTTTCCTAAACTCTTAAAGCCGACAATTAATAAAAAGAGAGATGCAAAAATAATTCTAAACGAACCAACCTGAATTGCTGTTAATCCAACCAATCCCCTTTTGATTAAGATAAAAGAACTTCCCCAAATTAAGGACAAGACTAATAAGTAAGCCCACTTTAATTGTTTTGCATCCATATAAACTATTTTACTGCAAATTTGTACTATTTTTATGAACTGACCTCTCGTTTTTTACTAATTTTGCAAAGAACACAATTACTCAATTAAAATTATATATAATGAAATTTACAAAGATCATTGCTTCATTAGCAATTGCAGGTTTAGTATTTATAAGCTGCAAAAAAGAAGATAAAAATCTGGCTAATATAAAACCATTAGAAACAACTAAAGAACAGAAAGCAATTGCTGCTGAAAATGTACAAACCGCAAGTTTTAAAATTGAAGGAATGACTTGTGCAATGGGATGCGCTAAAACAATCGAGAAAGAATTATCGAACCTTGACGGTGTTGAAAAAGCAGCTGTAGATTTCGACAAAAAAACAGCAACCGTTACTTTTGATAAAACGGTTCAAAATCAAGAATCTTTAACAAAAATTGTTCAGGAAACCGGAGACGGAAAAACATACAAAGTTTCAGACTTTAAATCTTAAGTTTAAACTTTACCCAAACAAAAACGGCGTTCAATTGAACGCCGTTTTTTTATTTCTTAAATTTTTATTTCCACTTTAAAGTTTCCATTATACGCTGCATATCATTTTTGATATAACTCGCTGCCGGCATAATCGAATCGAAATTAGGTTTTGCATAAAAATAAACCGATCCTGCTATAAAATGTTTTGTACTGTCTGTAACATAAAACTGAGAGTTTGTCGCCGCATTACCATCAACCTGATAAAACATTCCATAAACCTTTTTTTCAGGATTTATGTAAGGCTGTTCTAAAATATCATCGGCTTTAATAACGTGCTCATAAGTAAGTTTTTGTGCATCTTTTAAAAGCTTTTCAATATTACCGTTTACAGGTTTGTAAGTTAAATATATAGTCGCTTTCATTTTTGGATAAGTAATCGCAAATCCGCAGTCTTTTTCGCCTTTAATAACTGCGTCTTCATTCATTTGAAAAACAAATGGGCAGTTATTTTCAAAATTAACGTATTTAGCTTCCGGATAATCTAATCTCAGGAAACTTGCAGGTTTTGGCAGCACATCGTCTTTACAGCTTACGACTGTTAATGTCAGCAAAATTGCAGTTACTGAAAGTATTTTTTTAAACATTTATTCTATTGTTACTTTTATTTGTTTTACACGCTTTTTGTCAACGGTTTCTATTGTAAAAACACAATTCTCAAAAGCTATTTTTTGATCTTTTTTAGGGAAATTACCCAGAATTTCCAGAATGAATCCGGCTAAAGTTTCGGCTTCGCCTTTACTGGCTTCAAATACATCTTCATCAACATCAACAATTCTGTAGAAATCTTTAAGATTTATTTTTCCTTCAAAAAGAAAATTCTTTTCATCAATTTGAGAGAAATTCAAATTCTCGTCATCAAATTCATCGCTTATATCCCCTACTATTTCTTCGATTACATCTTCAAGAGAAACCAATCCTGATGTACCGCCATATTCGTCTACCACAATAGCAAGATGACTTTTTAGGCTTTGAAAATCTTTTAGCAGATTATCCAGTTTTTTATTCTCAGGAACAAAAAATGGTTCGCGCATTAAAGAAGCCCAGTCAAAATCGTCTTTGTCAATATGAGGCAATAAATCTTTTACGAATAAAACGCCTTCTATCTGATCAATATTATCTCGATAAACCGGAATTCTCGAAAATCCTTTTTCGATTATTTTAGGACAGATTGCAGAAAATGGCTCTGTTATTTCCAAAGCAAATATATCAATCCTCGGACTCATAACCTGCTTTGTATCTGTATTTCCAAAAGAAACAATTCCTTCCAGAATTTTTTGTTCTTCTGTTGATGTACCTTCAGAATCTGTTAATTCTAAAGCCTGAGAAAGCTGATTAATCGAAAAATTATTTTTTTGTTTTCCTAATTTATTGTGCAAATATAAAGTAACCCTGCGCATAGGCAAGCTAATTGGCGACAGTAATTTATCTAAAATTGAAATGGAATAGGCAAAACGTTTGGCAAATTTAATATTGTTTCGGCTGGCGTATACTTTTGGAAGTACTTCTCCAAACAATAAAATAAAAAAAGTAACCAGTATTACTTCTAAAATAAATTTTAAAACAGGAGACTCAACGCCCGAAAAAATGTTTCTTCCTATAAAAGAAAACAGGATAACAACTCCAATATTTAAAAAATTATTGGCTACTAATAAGGTCGCTAAGAGTTTTTTGGGTCTGTCTAAAAGGTTAGAGATAATTTTCCCTTTTGAGTCATTTTCCTGAAGAGTGTCATCGATATCTTTTTGAGACAAAGAAAAAAGTGCAACTTCGGCACCTGAAACAATTGCTGACAAAAACAGCAAAATAAATATTCCGACAAAACCAATAATTAAATTGGTGTCTAAAGTTGTAGTAAAAAATAAACTGGGCTCCGGGTCCAAATTACATAAGATTAGTTAAACAATCAAAAAGGCAGGTCATTTATTGGCAAGCCTTCGCTGGGTGCATCAAAGTTAGTGTTTTTTGCTGATTCCTGATCTTGATTCGGTTTATGATTTGCAGTTTCTTTTTTAGTAGTCAGGAAAGTAAACTCAGTCACCTGAATTTCGGTAGTATATTTTGTTGTCCCGTCTTCTGCCTGCCATTGTCTTGATTTTATACGTCCTTCCACATATATTTTATCTCCTTTAGAAAGATATTTTTCGCAAATTTCAGCTGCTTTATTACGCACAACCAAATTATGCCATTCTGTAGAAGTTATTTTCTCATTGGTAGTTTTATTAATATAAACTTCATTAGTTGCCAGCTGAAAGCGCCCGATACAGTTTCCTCCATCAAAATAATGCATTTTCACATCATCGCCCAAATGACCAATAAGCATGACTTTATTTAATGTTCCATTCATAATTAATAGTGGTATTTCTACCAAAGATACATTTTTTTAGCAAATTAATTCCTGCTTTTCTAAAAATTGTAAAGCAGGATGGCAAAGAAAATACTTTAACCTAAGCAAAACAATACTATTTTTAGTAAGAGTGAAAATTTTAATTTTTCTGAAGATTAAAAAATCAATGCAGGTATTAAGTCTTAATAATATTTTGTTAAAAAGAAAAATAATGTATTTTTGGATATGAGAAAAATTGAATTTGTAAGTTGTCACAAACTTCCCGAAAGATCTTTTTTTTACAAAGGAAAGCAATTTCCTTTTTGTGCCAGATGTACCGGTATTTATGTTGGGTATTTCATTTTCATACCTTTATTATGGTTCATGAAAATTGATATTTACTGGGCTTTGCTTGCTATTGCCCCAACTATGATAGATGGTTTAACCCAAGCCTATTTCAACAGGGAAAGCACTAATTTCCTGCGTTTTTCTACAGGTATCCTGGCTGGTTACGGACTTGCCGGACTTTCTGATTTTATTGCCTATTGGATTGTCTATTTCTTTAAACACGTCTTTATAAATTAACAACTAAAAACTATATAATTATGTCTGAAGGAAATTCAAATTTTGATGAATTCGAAAAGAAAAATGACAAATCGCAGCAGGATCTAAGTACTGGATTAAAAGTATTATCCTTTTGTATTCCGCTGGCAGGAGCTATCATTTACTTTGTAAAAAAGAATGACGAGCCTGTAGCTGCAAAATCTGCCTGTAATATGGCCTTAATTGGTTTTGCTGTTGGAATTGTTGTTAGAATAATTCAATACGCGACTGCAGGCGTATAAATAAAAAAACCGACTATAAGTCGGTTTTTTTATTATAACTTCTCTATAAAATTATAAATTACAATAGGAAAAGGAAAAGTTTTAATTTTTTCAAATTCAATTCCTTCCTTTATAGTTTCCTTTATTTTTATTTTCCAAAACTGAATATGCAGGTGCTGGTGTGAAAGCTTATGAATTACCGTAGCTTCAGCGTATTCTTCGACACTTAATATAGTATATACAGGAAACACCTGATTTTGTACTGCATTAGAAATATAATCAAAATCTACAATTTCACCGGTTTCTAAAAGCGGGAATTCGTATAAGTTATGCCAGATTCCTTTTGCTGTTCTTTTTTGTATAGCTGTATTTCCTAAATTATCCTCTAAAACAAAATAATTAAAAAATCGATTGGTAATTTTAACCTTCTTGGATTTAACAGGAAGAATATCGACTTTCTTTTTTTGTAAAGCCAAACAGCTTTCATTAAAGATACATATAGTACAATTGGGGCTTTTAGGCACACATTGCAGCGCACCAAATTCCATAATTGCCTGATTAAAAGTTGCCGGATCATTTTTAGGCATTAATTCATAAGCCAATGCAGCAAATTCTTTTTTAGACGCCGGGAGTGCAATATCTGATTCTATATCAAAATAACGGGAAAGCACCCTAAAAACATTACCATCGACAACCGGAACCGCTTCATTATAAGAAAAAGAAGCAATTGCGGCGGCAGTATATTCACCAACACCTTTTAAATTAAGGAGCTCTTTATAAGTTTCAGGAAAAACTCCATTTAGCTCATAAGCAACATATTTAGCAGTATTATGCAGATTTCTGGCTCTTGAGTAATATCCCAGTCCCTGCCAAAGTTTCAAAACTTGTTCTTCGGAGGCATTTGCGAGGTCAAAAACAGTTGGAAATTCTTGCGTAAAAGCAAAAAAGTAAGGCATTCCTTGCACAACTCTGGTTTGTTGCAGCATAATTTCTGAGAGCCAAATATGGTACGGATTGGCTGTTTTTCGCCATGGAAGATCCCGTTTGTTTTGTAAATACCATTTTATCAACCTGTTATGAAAATTCATCGTCAAATCCTTAAAATGCAAAAGTAAATGTTTATGTAATTAAAATTTAACGAATTAGCTTGATTAATTATTTTTTTAATTCCTATATTTGCAAACTCAAAAAAATAGTACACCATTTATAAAATAAAATAGGAAAGAAAATGACGAAAGCAGATATCGTAGCGAAAATTTCAGAGAAATTAGGTCTTGAAAAAGGAGATGTTCAAGCAACAGTAGAAACTTTTATGGAAGAAGTTAAAACTTCTTTAGAAACAGGAGACAACGTATACCTAAGAGGTTTTGGTAGTTTTATCGTAAAAACCAGAGCTGAAAAAACAGGTAGAAATATCTCTAAAAACACTACAATTAAAATTCCAGCACACAACATCCCTGCTTTTAAACCAGCAAAAGTATTTGTAGAAGGAGTAAAAACTAACAACGAAGCAAAATAATATTAATTAACATAAAATCTGACACGATATGCCAAGTGGTAAAAAAAGAAAGAGACATAAGGTAGCTACTCACAAACGTAAGAAAAGAGCGAGAGCTAACCGCCACAAAAAGAAAAAGTAGTTTTAAACTACTTTTTTCTTTTTAAACGTTCATTGAAATTGGAGTTTGTCATTCTCAGTCACAGATTACAGTTTGCAGCTTAAAACTGCTTACTGCCGCTGAAAATTGGCCGCTAACTCCACCGGGTTAATACCTGTTAAAATATTGTTTAATCCATCCTTGTAGAAGTTGATGGTTTTTGGTTTTTAGTTTTTGGTCTCTTTACCAACAACTATCAACAAGCAACCGACAACCAATCCACGGATAAAAATTTACAGTGTGAATAAAGAATTAATCATTAGATCTAGTTCTGAAGCCGTAGATTTTGCCTTATTAAAAGATGGAAAACTAATTGAATTACACAAAGAAGAAGAAAAAAGCAACTTTCAGGTTGGTGATATTTTTATTGCCAAAATCAGAAAACCCGTTGCCGGTCTTAATGCTGCTTTTGTGAATGTAGGCTTTGAAAAAGATGCCTTTTTACATTATCACGATTTGGGGCCAAATTTAGCTTCCCAACTGAAATTCATAAAACTTGTAAGCGCAGGTAAATTAAAAGATTTCTCCCTAAAAACCTTTCAGTTTGAAAAAGAGATTGACAAAGATGGCATCATTACTGATATTTTAAGTGCCAATCAATCTGTTTTAGTTCAAGTAGTTAAAGAACCTATATCGACCAAAGGTCCAAGAATAAGTGCTGAGCTTTCTCTTGCCGGAAGATTTATCGTTCTAGTTCCTTTTTCTGACCGTGTTTCTATTTCTCAAAAAATAGAAGACAAAAAAGAAAAGGATCGTCTAAAAAAACTTGTTCTATCGATCAAACCTAAAGGATTTGGTGTTATTGTTCGCACAGTAGCCGAAGGCAAAAACGTAGCCGAATTAGAAAAAGATTTGCAGAACCTGCTTGGCAGATGGTCTGCAATGTGTAAAAAATTACCAACTGCTCATCATCCATCAAAAGTATTAGGAGAGCTTAACAGAGCTTCTTCAATATTAAGAGATGTATTTAATGATACCTTCAGCGGTATTCAAATAGATGATGAAGAGTTGTACCATCAAACGAAGGAATATCTGCAAGAAATTGCTCCTTCAAAACAATCGATTGTTAAGTTTTATCAATCAAATGACACTCCAATTTTTGAGAAATACAATATAGAGAGACAAATCAAAACTTCTTTTGGCCGAACTGTCTCCATGAGTAAAGGTGCTTATCTTATTATAGAACACACTGAAGCTCTTCACGTTATAGACGTGAACAGCGGAAACCGTTCTAACAAAGCAACCAATCAGGAAGATACTGCCATGGAAGTAAATATGATTGCCGCAGCAGAAATCGCAAGACAACTACGCTTGCGTGATATGGGCGGTATAATCGTAGTTGATTTTATCGATATGTCTAATCCAGAAAACAGGAAAGTTTTGTTCGACTTCTTGCGAGAAGAAATGAGCGACGATAAAGCAAAGCATAAAATATTACCGCCGAGTAAGTTTGGTTTGGTCCAGATTACAAGACAGCGCGTAAGACCAGAAGTTAATATAAAAACAAGAGAAGAAGATCCAAATAAAGTTAATGGTGAAATTGAAGCACCAATATTAATAATTGACAAGATCACCTCTGACTTAGAAAGACTTTTAAAAACCCACAATAAGGTTGTGCTTAATACACATCCATTTGTGGCTGCATACCTCAGCAAAGGTTTTCCATCATTACGTTCAAAATGGTTTTTTGAACATAAGAAATGGGTGAAAATCATACCTCGTGACGCTTACACGTATTTAGAATACCATTTCTACGACAAAAAAGGAAATGTTATTACAGAATAAAAAACAAAGAACCGCCTTTCGTGAGATTGGCGGTTTTTTTGTGCTTTATTGTGATTGAGAACTTACGATTGTCACCCTGAGCGAAGTCGAAGGGCGCTCCAATTGGGGCACGTGGGCTTCGACTTCGCTCAGTCTGACAGTTAGCTACTTATTCTCTAATTATTTCAATTTTTCTTCTAATTTCATTTCCAGAAGCATCTACAACCGTAATATAATGTATTCCTGTTGTTGGTGTAATTGGCAGCTCATGAAATGTTTTGGTTGTGGCTTTATACACATCGTCTACATACCAAAATAATTCTTTATCTCTTTCAGAATATGCTACTTTTAAAATTACGGGCTGCACGTTGCTGTTAAAGTCCTTTGTCAAATAGATTTTACTATTTGCTTTCGGATAAATAAAATCCATTGTAGTAGTCTGCGTTCCTTCGCAACCCTCTTTGAATGGAGGAAGCGGCAAATATTCGATATGCTGACTTTTGTAATACCACGCCATAACAGGAGGCAATACAAACCAATTTTTAGTCACAATATTTTCGACACTCTCGCAGCTGCTATTAACCTGAAATTGTTCTGTCTTATCCAAATGAATTGTTCTGTGATATGGACAAACTTTAGTCGTTTTTCCTTTTTTAGCAACCCATTGTTTGATTTTTGGGCAGTTGTCTTTTGCCAAATAACCGCTTAAACGGCATACCTCAACTTCTGCCAAATCATTATACGGAGTATCAAACCATCTTTGTCTTGGCAGTAAATTAAAAACGTCAAATAAAATTGGCGCTGCGCTGGTTACTCCTGTCAAAGTTGGTCTTCCCTCACCTGTCGCATTTCCTACCCAAATTCCGACCACATATTTTGAATTGGTTCCAATAGCCCAAGCGTCACGATTCCCAAAACTCGTTCCTGTTTTCCACGCAATTTTAAGCGAACTATCGTAAAACTTCCAGGCTTCATCTCCTTCCGGCCTATTGACTTCTTCCATTGCGTTGTACGTCAACCAAATTGATCCTGCACCTAGAACATTCTTTTGATTGATTTCAGAGCCAAAATCAGGCTTAAAATCGTTTTTGTAATTTAATTCTGTGAACTCATTCGTTCTGTATTGGCTTTTATTTTTAGTATAATAATTTAACGTTGAAGATAAATTGGCGTATGTTCGGCATAAATCCCACAAATTACTTTCGGCGCCGCCCAAAATAAGCGACAAACCATAATGATCAGGAGTTTTATTAATGTTCTTTAATTTGAATTTTTGAAGTTCTTCATAAAACTTGTTTACCGTAAATTCCTGAAGCATTAAAACCGCAGGAATATTCAACGAACGTGATAATGCACGATGCGCTGGAACTGCGCCGTCAAAAGTTAGATTGAAATTTTGAGGTGTGTATCCAGAAATCTGCGTTGGAATATCGGCTACTAAAGTATTAGGCAATAATTCGCCGTCATCTAACATTGCTCCGTACAAAAGCGGTTTTAAAATACTGCCTGTACTTCGCGGCGCATCAATAATATCAACATCTTTTTGATGGTCTTTATCTGTTGGAGAATTCCCTACATAACTTATTACATCTCGATTCTGGACATCAATAACCAAAATAGCCAGATTATGCACTTCATTCTGCTTATACTGATTGTAATAATATCTAGCAATTTGATTGACACGATTTTGCAAAGCATAATCAATTGTAGTTTTTACTCTTGTTCCTTCTTCATTTTTTGCCACTCTTTGCAGTAAATGCGGTGCTATTTGAGGCAGATCGTATGGCTTTTGAGGCAATGGTTCTTCTATCGAAAGTTCGTACGTCTGTTTATCGATTATGCCTTCCTGATGCAGTTTTAATAAAAGACGGTTTCGTTTGTTGAGTAATTTTATCTGATTTTTTCCGGGATAAATTAAACTTGGCGCATTGGGTAAAACAGCCAAAACTGCATTTTCTGCCCAAGATAATTGATTGGACTGTACTCCGAAATAACGCCACGAAGCCATTTCCAGTCCTACGACATTTCCCCCAAAAGGCGCATGTGCAGCATACATTTCGAGAATTTCATCTTTAGAATAACCCAATTCTAATCTTGTAGCAAGAATAATTTCTATTAGTTTTTCAAAGTAGGTCCTGTTTTTTCCTTTTCTTGATAATCGAATAACCTGTTGTGTTAATGTACTTCCGCCTCGAACAACCTTACCTGCTTTTCTGTTTTGTTTAAAAGCATTTATCATCGCACCGGGATTGAAACCGGGATGTTTATAGAAATACTCGTCTTCAAAATAAACAATGCATTTCTTGAATTTATCTGAAACGCTGTCCTGTGCTGGAAAACGCCATTGTCCGTCGCGGGCAATTTTAGCTCCAAGAAGTTCTCCTTCTTTACTTTCTATAACAGTAGAATACGGTTCTTTGAATAAAGTTCGCGGTATCGAAAAATAGTAAATCAGCAAGAGCACAAATGCAATTGCTGATTTTATTTTATTTCTTTTAATCCAGTTTATGATGCGTTGGAAAAACGCTATAAGTTTATTTTTCAAAGCATTTAAAGGTTTTAGCCCACAGATTGTACAGATAAAACAGTTTTTCGCAGAGTAACTTAAATCTGTGTTAATCCGTTTCATCCGTACAATCTGTGGCCCATAAATTTACTTCACAACCTCAACCCAGAATCCTTTTGTTCGGGCTAAGAAAGTGTTATCGTACATCGCTTCGCATTGTAATCCAGGCAAATAATAGTTTCCTAAATACGATGCATTTAGCAGAATTCGGAAAACTTTTGTTTCTCTGGCTTTCATTCCGAAGTAGAAATTCGTTCTGTCGTCGCGAATATCAATATAATCGGCGATGTTGTTTACTGCGTCTCCGTAATCTGTGAAACGAGTATTTACAATTTCGAATCCCGAAGGCAGAATCTGCGATAACGCTACGTTTTGAACGCTTTCTCCTCTTTGGTTTTTAATTGTAACCTCAGCAACAAATTCAGTTCCCTGATTGATTCTTGAAACATTAATTACGCTTCCTTTTCTGTTTTTGAAAACAATAGAAGCCGTGACATCACTTTGAACCGCATTTTCTTGTCCGATAGGCAATATTCCCGTGTTCAATACACGAACATAAACGGTATTAGCCTTATTGTTCTTTAACGTAATACTATTTGTTCCGGAAGCAACAGATAAACTGCGATCTGCGACTGATTTACCTGTGTTTATGATTTCCCCTTTTCCGTTTTTACTAAACTGAATATTGATTCCTTTTGGACCATTGCTCACCGCAAATTTCGACATTGCATATAAACAATACGCCGTTGTCTGCGTACTCATCCATTGATTAGCTGACATTTCTTTAGCTAATTTAGAAGCTGTAGCAAATGCTTTTTGTTTCTGATCCAAAAGCAGCATTGTTTCAAGAGCCATTGCTCTGTTTCTTTCGCTTGAACCATAATAGTAATAACTGTATTCATCTGAACTTCCATCAATACTGGTTTTCAAGAATAAACTTTGCCCTGCTGATTTCTGACCTGCCAAAACATAAGCTGCTGCTAAACGAAGCATACTTTCATTTGAAATACCTTTTGTTTCACGCAATCTATTCATTGATGATAAATCGGCATTTCCTGCTAATGCTAAAGTGTATAAACGATATGCCTGCGCTAAGTCATTTCCGTATTTAGGCTCAAAACGCCATTGTTTTGCTTCTTTTTGCTGATAACCTAACCATTTCGATTTGAAATTAATTGGCAGTACATATCCTTTTTTCTCTGCTTCTATCAAGAAATGTCCTGCATACGAAGTTCCCCAATCATCTGCAATTGCATTTCCTTGCCAGTACGGCATTCCTCCATTTGATAATTGGAAATTACCCAATCTCTGAATTCCAGCCCCAATATTTTTCTGAATTAAATCTTTACGTTTTGCATCAATATCAGCTACATCTCCCAAATACAATTGCGGGAAAACAGATGAAGTAGTCTGTTCTACACAACCATGTGGATACTGAATCAAGAATTGCAACCTTCCGTTCAAATTCATTGATGGCATTGATGAAACCTCTAATCTTGCTTTATTACTTCCTGCAATACCAAAAGTTTTCCATGACATTGTTTTAGTGCTATTTGGCGTTAAAACAACATCTGTAAAAGTGCTCGTAACTGGATTTGGATTCGTCATATCAATCTCAACGTCATAAGTTGATTTCTCAGTTCCAGATGTTGCAATAACCTGAACTTTTGCAATTCCAGTCGCAGAACCTACAACTAAATTAAAATACGCCATTTTCTCATCTGGCTGTGCAAAACTTAGTTTTTGAACAGCACTTCCAGCTACTTTCAATCCGTTGCTTGTTTTTACCTGAATCGAAACATTTTTAATTTTATTTTCAGTTGCAAAAACCGTTACAGGCAACGTTACTTTTTCAGAAGGTGAAATTTTTCTTGGCAACGAGGCCAACACCATCAACGGACTCTTAACTTGTGTTGCTTTTTCAACGCTTCCGTAAGCGCTTGTATTTGCATCTCCGGCAACAACCATTGTTCGTACAGAACCAATATATTTTGGAAGTTTTAAATCGTGCGATTTTGTTTCTCCTTTTCCTAATTTAAATGGTCCGTAATACAATACCACAGGTTTAAAACGGTTCGCTTTTTTAGCTTTTCCACCTCCTAAATCCTGGTCACCACCAATACTGAAAATCTGATTTATTTTTCCGCCATAAGCACCAATTACATCATCGTAAACGTCCCATGTTTTTACTCCTAATGCTTCACGAACGTAGAAACTATCCCATGCATTTGGTGTTTTAAAACGAGTTAAATCCAGAAGCCCTTCATCTACAACTGCAATTGTATAGGTCATTTCTTTACCTGATTTCTCGCCTACTTTAACCGTAAACGGCTGTTCTGGCCTTAATACATCTGGCATATTAAGAGTTGGTGCCAAAATGGTGTTTTTATCTACCACTTCAATTGGTACAATCCCGTACATACGAATTGGCGAATCGTTTTTGGTTGAAGCGTGAGGCTGTAATAATGTAATATTAAAATACACGTTTGGCGCCATAGCTCCTGTAATTGGAACTTCAACTTTTGTTTCTCCGTTTTTAGTTTCAGCCCAAATAGTCTGTACAACTCTCGATCCGTTTTCGATAGAAATCAATGCGCGTCCGCCTTCACTTGAAGGGAAAGAAATCTGTGCTTTTTCTCCAACAGCATAATTCTTTTTATCGGTAGAAAAAACTAACATATTGGCTGTAGAAGCATCTCTGTTTCGTGTTTTTCCAGACCAGACTGGCCAGTCGATATTTACGGTTAAAGAAGCTGCATGTCCGCTTTCACCGTCTTCAACACGAATTAGATAACGTCCCCATTCCTCGTCTGTGAGGGCAAATTGAAAACTTCCTTTTCCGCTTGAATCGGTATTGATTACAAAGGTTTTGTATGAAGTCGTTGCATTCGACGAGTTATAATTTGATAAATTATCACTCGAAGAATCCCACCACCATCTCCAGTCTACTTTGTAAACTCTTACTTCGAGATTACGAACTGCTTTTGGTCTTCCGTTTTCATCAACTGTCACCACTTCAAAACGATTGTTTGTTCTCGTTTCAAGCATGCTGTATTTGTTCAGTTCAGGCGTTTTAACTCCAACGTAAGTTTTGTACGGAGAATAAGTAGTTGACATTACATCGGTACTAAAATCTCCTCCTTCTTCATATACTTTTGTAATGAATGAAGCGCGAAGCATTCCCGGTGCCTGACCTTGCAATCTTGGCTGAATATTTACTGATGCTTTTCCGCTTTCATTTAATTTCCCAGAGAAAATATTGATTTCTTCTGTACTGAATTGGCGTGCCAAATCATCAAAAGTATATTTTTCATAGCCTTTAAATGTTGTGCTTTGCTGAGAGAATTTCGCCTGCATTTCTACATTCAAATTCTTAGCAATTGCACCGTGAAGCCACGTTACTTCAAGATTGTCTGTATTTGGATACGAAGCCGAAAGTGTTTTTCTGCTAAATGTATTTTTGATTTTTAAACGATTCGGTTTGATGGTTTCAATCTTGATGCTCTTATAGAATTTAGCACCGCCAACGCTAACCATTGCTTCCCAGTTTCCTGTTGGCGCATCTGGGTTTGTCGGCACTATAAAGGCATAATGATTTAAATCATTCGTTTTTTGAACGGTCTGATAAACCGTTTTACCATTTGGGTCGTTTAATCTGAATTTAATTGGATGTGATTTCGGAAGTTTATTTGCCGCATCATTCAAAATAAATGACAAATACAAATTATCTCCAGGGCGCCAAACGCCTCTTTCTCCGTAAATAAATCCTTTTAGACCTTTTTGTAAAGTCTCTCCGGCAACATCGAAATTACTTACTGACAATGAAAGTCCGTCGTCTAATTTCACGTAAGTCGACTGATCACCTAAAGTTACAATGGCAAAATAGGCAAATTTATCCAATTGGAAAGATGCAATTCCTTCACTGCTTGTTGCTTCGGTTGCAATTTTTTGCTGTTGGAAGTTGTATAAATCTACTCTTGCGTTTGAAACTGGCTCAGTTGTAACGATATTGTTGACAGCAAATAAGTACGATTTGTTTTCGCCTCTTTTTGCAATAACTCCTAAATCTGAAGCTAAAATATTTGTTGCAATTCTAGCGTTGTAATAGTAAGAACCTGTACATGGATCTTGGCTTTCTCTCCAATCATAATCATCATAATAGTAATAATCGTCGTAAGAGTTTCCGCTGTAGTTTACGTCGTTTTCATCAACTTCTTCCTCCTCGGTTTCATCGTCATTTCCTTCTGATGTTTCACATTTATAAAGCGAATATTTCTTTTTATACACAAATTCAACTCTGTAAATGGCTCCCGGTTCTGGTTTAATGATTTTAGATAAATCTAAAGCATATGTATTCCATTTTGCCAGATTTACAAGCGTGCTTTCCCTTAAATTTAAAGTGGTTTTGGCAATTGGCTGTGCTACTTTTTTGAGATTTTGTCCGCCGTTTAATTCGTTGTATTGAAGAAACTGCAGAATATTATTTTTGTAAATCTTGTATACTTTTACATCTACAGCGCTCAGATTTACGGCTTCAAAATTCAGTTTTAAATTGTTTGAACTTGGCAGAATTGTTCCGTTTTTAATAAAACGAACATTTGGTTTTATCTGGTCAAAAGAGATTTTCTCTGTATAATTATTTTCCAGTTTTTTGCCGTACTGGCTTTCTATTCCCTGAAAAACTTCTAATAATAATTCACCAGTAACAACTTGCTCCGGTTCTTCGTCTGGCACATATTCAACAGCATCTTCTACAACTGCGGCTGCTGAATCTACGGCAACTGCAGCTGAATCAACCACAACGGAAGCCGAGTCTACAGCAGCAGCAACAGGCTCTTCTGCAACAACTGCCACTGGCTCTGCTTTTTTAGGCGTATTTTGATTGGTAAAATATACTTTTAGTAAATTTCCTTGTGTAGAAAATTTTAGATTATTGGTGTTTTGAATCGAAACCAATCCAGCAAAATCCTGACCTTTTTCTAATGGTTCAGAGAAATTAATTAAAACCTGCTGATTGTTTCCGTCTGGAACTTCAACCTTTATAACTTTAAATTCTTTAATGCTTGTAATCGGGAAATCAATTTGTCCTTTTTGATCAATATCAAAATCATTTCCATCATAAATAATCTCTAAGTTTGAAGCTTCTGACTGACGCTGAATGCTGTCAATTATAAAACGAAATTCTTTTGCAGGCCCGTTTGTTTTCTCAAATTTAATTTTAAGATTATTGCCATTATGTTTGGCTTCAACCAGCTTTTGAGCTGTTTCTAAATCAATATTATCTGCCGTTTTTAAAACGCAGTTTAAATATTGGTATTCTTTGCTGTACGATTGAATATCGCCCGTATTTATGGTAAAATCCTGTTTAACCGTTTTAACTGTAAAATTGAATTTAGACAATTCTTTTTCTTTCTCTTTTGGAATAGCAATGAGCTTATCTAAGTTTAAAGTGACTTGATATTCTGTCCCTGCTTTTAGTTTTTTCTCTGGAATAAAAGCTAATGTATTAGTAGAAAGTGCTACCACTTTTCCACTCACACTTGGCGAAATATCAAACAAATCATCGTCTAATTCCTGATTTGGTTTCCAATCGTTTTTATCGAAAGCCAAAACCACACGAATATCTGAATCCGAAGAAACAATTCCGCCTGTAAAACTGGTAATGTAATCTTTGAATAACGAAAAATCGGAGTTGAAATCAGCAGCCGATTTGCGTCCGCAGGATTGAAAAATAAAAAACACAAAAAATACGAGAGATAGTCCTTTTGCTTTCACTTTTATTTAGAGTTAAATGGTTAACAAATTAAGATTTTAATGCGATTTACCGTTAAAAGTCGTAACAGCAAAATACGAATTAAATCACGATAAATGTAAAATATTTTTTCGTTCCTTTAAGAAGAAAATTCTCTAATTTGATTATTTAACTTTTGTTGAAGTCACAGCTTACTACAGAGGTACTCAGAAGCTTGTTTGAACATTAAATGCATTTTTAAAACTATATTATTTCATGTTCCTAAAACATAAAAATATTATATTCGCTCAACTTAAAAATATAGTGGTGCCCCTTAATAGAGAAGGAAAGTTTATTGAAAAGAAATTTGTTACCAATAATAAAAAGATTGTTATTAAGATTTTAGTATTAATAACTATTCTAATTGCTATAGTATTTATAGATTTTTATCTACTCCCAAAAACAAAAACAGATGATGTAATTACTCATTATGCTGTGAAAACAGTACAAGGTAAAAATGGTACTTTAAAAGAAAAAGTTTCTTATCGTTTTATCACTAAAAATGGACTTCATTTTTCTACTCAAAAAAAGTTTATTGATGAACCCAATATAGAAATAAAGCACACTTTGTTATTCAAAACAATTACAAATGTAAAATCCAAATTACATGATTATTCAGATAATGTTACATCTGGCTTTAACGGAATAATGTTCTACTGCTATTTAATACTTCTTTTTTCGATAGGAATAAGTTTAAAAATACTTCTTTCAAAAAAAGGATGTTCTGAAAATGCATTTTACAATATAATCTGTTTTAATTCATTCATGATATTTGTAATCGCTTATATGGATCTGTTATTTTAATAAGCCTAAAGCTGTACTCCAAGTTTTGAGAGAACTTTATCCATCTCTAGAAAATGTTTCTCAGTATTTGATGAATAAAATATTTGATTATTACTCATAACAATTATGACATCATCTTCATGATTTCCGTAGAAATTTATTCCGTCAGCCCATTGTTTAAAAGCAACACCTTTATTTTTGAAATTCTCATCAATAAATTTTAAGGCTTTATCATCCATTTCATAAAAACATTCTGAATAGAAATCCAACCCAAAACCAGCCTGGAGATATGCCATTGCAGTAAAAAAATCTGTCAAAGTTTCGGTTTCCAGATTCCATTCCTTTTCATC
Source organism: Flavobacterium sp. KACC 22758 (assembly GCF_028736135.1). Taxonomy (NCBI): domain Bacteria; kingdom Pseudomonadati; phylum Bacteroidota; class Flavobacteriia; order Flavobacteriales; family Flavobacteriaceae; genus Flavobacterium; species Flavobacterium sp. KACC 22758. The sequence continues at coordinate 597,174 of NZ_CP117878.1, read as the reverse complement.
AAAACTCATATAAACCGGCGGATTGTCTTTTGATAAATCGTCTTTATGAATTCCCCAAACACAAGCATGCTGGTTTTCTGTATAAAAAATCAAATATTCATCAGTGGCATAATTTATTAAACGATCGACAGCAACTAATGAATCTTGAGTGTTATTTAATTTTTGAATTTTACCCAATTCGGTATAATAATCAACAAATACTTGTGGAAGATTACCAAAGTTATTTTTAACAATTTGAATTTCATCATTAGAGAAACCATTAGGTTCTGTAATATGAAATAGCTTTTTTATTATTGAGAAATCTGTCATGATAATTAATTTTATTTCCTTCTTTCCAGAAAAAAACGTTTCATAAGATCTGCTGCTTCATTTGCCATTACACCAGAAACAACTGTAGTTTTAGGATGCAGTTTTGTTCCCATATTGATAAAGCCGCGCTGTTCGTCGCGTGCACCAAAAACAATCTTTGAAATCTGGCTCCAGTACAAAGCACCAGCACACATTTGACAAGGTTCGAGGGTTACATACAAAGTACAATCTTTTAAATATTTTCCGCCCAGAAAATTTGCTGCCGCAGTTATCGACTGCATTTCGGCATGAGCAGTAACATCATTTAGTAATTCTGTCAAGTTATGACTTCTTGCAATTACTTTATCGGCTACGACAATTATGGCTCCTACAGGAATTTCGCCTTTTTCATAAGCGATTTCAGCTTCCTGCAAAGCTTTTTTCATAAAATATTCGTCGGTGAAAGGATTTATCATACTTGCAAAAATAAGATTTTTACAACTTATTTTTTTATTACATTTAAATCGTGATAATAGAATATGGAAAGAAAACATAAAATAGCTGCTAAAACACAGTACTACAGGTTATTTTTACCGGCATTGTTTACAGTTATTGTAACAATTTTGTTTAGCTGCCAAAACAAAGACGAAAGGCAACAGAAAACCGATGATACCCAAACTGTTTCAAATTCTGCTGCAGCAAAATCAGTTGTTACAAACGAAACTTTAGAGAATACAGATAGTTCAGTCAAAATTGTAACGCCTCCAGTCTCTTCAAAGAAAGATGATGATGTTAAATCTGTAAAAAAAGATGAAAACAACGAACTAAAATCAAGTACGCCATTATCGACAAAAGCAGAGAAAGTAAGCGCTTCTTCAAAAAAAGAAATAAAAGAAACTGCCGTAAATACTCCAACTCAAATTAACGCAGAATTCCCTGGCGGTATTGATCAATTTTATACTTTTTTTGGAAAAGAATTTAAAAAACCAGAAAATGTATATTATTGGAAACTCAATCTAAAACTGGCATTTGCAGTAGAAAAAAACGGTTCTGTATCCTTTCTTGAATGTTCTCCTGCAATCGAAGAACCATTAGAAAAAGAAATTATCAGGGTTTTGAATGCTTGCCCAAAATGGCAGCCTGGTGAATTAAACGGAAAAAAAATAAGAATGCAGTATTCTCTGCCTATTTTCCTGCACAATACTCAGTAATAAAATTAAATTAAAACCGTAAATTTGCTTTTTACCTTACAATGAAAAGCGATTTACTTTCCAACATATACAATCCTGCTGATTTACGTCTTTTAAAAGAAGAACAGCTTACTCAAGTGGCTCAGGAACTTCGTCAGTTTATTATTGATGTGGTTTCGGTAAAAGAAGGACATTTGGGCGCCAGCCTGGGTGTAATTGAATTGACAATTGCACTGCATTATGTTTTTAATACTCCAGATGATTTACTGGTTTGGGATGTTGGGCATCAGGCTTATGGTCATAAGATCTTAACCGAAAGAAGAGAAATTTTTCATACTAACAGACAAATCGACGGAATTTCCGGTTTCCCAAAAAGAACAGAAAGTTTATACGACACGTTTGGAGTGGGACATTCTTCGACTTCTATTTCTGCAGCACTCGGAATGGCGATTGCTTCTAAACTAAAAGGCGATTTAGACAAACAGCATATTGCGGTTATCGGCGATGCTTCGATTGCAAGCGGAATGGCTTTTGAAGGTCTAAATCATGCCGGAGTTACTGATGCTAATATTCTGGTAATTTTAAATGACAATGCTATTGGAATTGACCCAAGCGTAGGTGCATTAAAAAAGTATTTAACTGCGGTTAAAAACGGAAAAAATCCAAAACAGAACAACATTATAAAATCTCTGAATTTTGATTATTCGGGGCCAATTGATGGTCATGATTTTCCAACTTTAATAAAAGAATTAAAACGTTTAAAAAAGATAAAAGGCCCTAAGTTTCTTCATATTGTAACTACAAAAGGCAAAGGACTGCAGCAGGCCGAGGAAAATCAGGTTAAGTATCATGCACCAGGAAAATTTGATGCTTCGACAGGGGAAATTCATTTAAAATCTGAAGAAAATCTTCCGCCTAAATATCAGGATGTTTTTGGTCTGACTGTTCTGGATTTAGCCCGAAAAAATGAAAAAATAATTGGGATAACGCCCGCAATGCCATCTGGAAGTTCTTTAAAATTTATGATGGATGAATTGCCGGATCGTGCTTTTGATGTGGGTATTGCCGAACAGCATGCAGTAACTCTTGCTGCCGGAATGACAACTCAGGGCATGATGGTGTATTGCACGATTTATTCGACTTTTTTACAGCGTGCCTATGATCAGCTTATTCACGATGTGGCACTGCAAAATTTACCTGTTATTTTTTGTCTCGACAGAGCTGGTTTGGTTGGCGAAGACGGTGCAACGCATCATGGTGTTTTTGATATTGCTTATCTGCGTTCGATTCCAAATATGATTATTTATGCGCCAATTAATGAAATTGCGCTTCAAAATATTTTATACACAGCTCAATTAGGTCTGAATAATCCTATCGCAATTCGATATCCGAGAGGACGCGGCGTTATAAAAAACTGGGAAGTAGAAAATTTCGGACAGTATGAAAAAATAAAAATAGGCGAAGGAAACTGCCTAAAAAACGGTACAAAAACAGCTGTTTTATCTACAGGAACGATTGGAAATAATGTAACAGATGCTTTAGCTCAATGCGCAAATGCCGACACTATTGCCCATTATGACTTTCCGTTTATAAAACCACTGGATATCAACTTATTAAAAACTATTTTCTCTACATTCGAAAACATTATTACAATAGAAGATGGAGTAAAAAAAGGAGGATTTGGAAGTGCTGTTTTAGAGTTTGCAGCCACAAATAATTTTAAAAACAAGGTTAAAATTTTAGGTATTCCGGATGAGTTTATTGAACACGGAACCGTGCAGCAACTGCAACAATTGTGTAAAATTGACGTTAAAAGTTTAATAAATCTTTTTTCAAACGGCACAAAATAATTATTTTGCGGCACCAAAAAAAAATTAAAACCTAATGAAATTATTACGTTCAATCTTCTTGCTTTTATTTCTTTTGTGTACATCTAAGAATTTTGCTCAGATTATTCAAACAACATTAGATCCAAACCAAAGTCCTAAACCGCCTTCTAACTGGGCACAAAAAAACCAACTGGGACTCGATCTTTCACAAATTGCTTTTTTAAACTGGAGTGCCGGGGGAACCAGCTCTATTTCAGGATTATTTAAAGGAGAATTTTCCAGAACCTATATAAAAGGAAATCAGAAATGGTTTAATGAACTTATCATGAAATATGGTCTAAATAAACAGGATGGTACTGAATTAAGAAAGACAGATGATGCGGTTCAATTCAACTCAACTTATGGTTACAGAACAGATACAATTTCAAATTGGTATTATTCTGCTAAATTTAATTTCAATACACAATTTTCTAATGGTTACAATTATCCTAATAGAGATGTAGCTATTTCCAGACCTTTTGCGCCAGCATACATATTTCTGGGAGCTGGAGCTGAAAACTCTAATAAAGAAAAAAACAGAACTTTTTATTTCTCACCTATTACGTTAAAAACCACATTAGTATTAGATCAAAATTTAGCGAATCAAGGTTCTTTTGGTGTTAAAAAAGCCGTTTATGCACCTGATCCTTTAGATCCTACACAGCAGATTTTAGTTGAAGAAGGACAAAAAGTAAAAGCCGAATTTGGTATACTTTTGACAGCCTACATGAAAAATGAAATTTATAAAAACGTTTTTTACGAAAACAGGCTGAGTTTGTATACTGATTATTTAAACCGTTTCGGAAATGTCGATATTGATTATGACACACGTCTGGACCTGGTTGTAAATGCCTATGTAAAAGCAAATATTGGCGTTCACTTAATTTATGATGATGATATTAAAAACAAAAAAGATGTTGTAGATCCTGCTACAGGAACAAAAACACAAATTAATGAAGGGCCTAAGATGCAGTTAAGACAAGTTCTTGGTGTTGGTGTCGTTTATGCCTTCAAGTAAATCACAACGCTTTTAATTATAAAAAAACACCCCATAAAGATTTTATGGGGTGTTTTTTTGTTCAATATTAATTCTTTTTTCGTCCCTGAATCATTTCATATAATTCTAAAGCATTTCCATCTGTTAAAAGCGAAACGTAATGACAGATGTGAAGCAGACGTTCGTATAAATTACCTTTCTCTAAATGATGCTTTTCCGGGAGCATTTTCAAAATCAATTTATCGTAATTTGATGCCGTCCCTTCGTACTTATTATTAAAAGCTGTGATAAATTTATCCAGCAATGTCTGAATGATTTGATAACCTACAATTTCCTTTTCTATTACTTCACGGCTTTGATAAATTTTATCAACACTTAATTTGATAATGTCATTCATCTGCGCTTTATATTTGCTTTTATCTGTCAATGCAAAAGGGAAATTGCCCGCCAGAATTGCTTCTTCATTTTCAATAAAAACATCTACAGCATCGTTAATTAAAGCTCCAATTGCCAAAGCACGTAAATAACTAATTCTGTCTTCTTTGGTTTCTAACATATTGTATTTATCAACCCCAATATTATCTTTTACCAGTTTGATTAAATATTCAAGAGCGTAATCTTCAGAAACTAAACCTAGATTTATTCCATCTTCAAAATCAATAATCGTATAACAAATATCATCAGCTGCTTCGACTAAATATGCCAAAGGATGTCTTTCAAAACCAATATCACCATCTTCTTTATTTGCTATTAATCCCATATCAGCGGCCACTTCTTCAAAAAAGGTTTTATCTGACTGAAAGAAACCATATTTTTTATCGGCAATATTATTTGTTGGTTTTTTCGGAAGACTTTCTTTTGGATATTTCATAAAAGCGCCTAAAGTGGCATACGAAATTCTAAGTCCGCCTTCGATTCCCGGACGGCTTGCTGTTAAAACTGAAAATCCATTGGCATTTCCTTCAAAATCAATTAAATCCTGCCATTGTTTTGCCGTTAGTTTATCTTTGTATTTTAATCCTTTTCCACTCGAAAAATATTCTCCAATTGCCTTTTCACCAGAATGTCCAAAAGGCGGGTTCCCAATATCATGCGCTAAAGAAGCCGCTGCCACAATTGCACCAAAATCATTCATATGATAGCCGTGAACTTCTTTTAAATAAGGATATTTTTCGATGATTTTTTTACCAACCAAACGTCCTAAAGATCTTCCTACAACCGAAACTTCTAAACTATGCGTTAATCTGGTATGCACAAAATCTGTTTTAGAAAGCGGAATTACCTGAGTTTTATCTTGTAAAGAGCGAAAGGCAGCCGAAAATATAATTCGGTCATAATCGACCTCAAAACCTAATCGTGTATCATCTTGTTCTGCACGCAATCTTTTAATTGTATCTCCTTGACGTTTTAATGATAAAAGTTGTTCCCAGTTCATTTTTCAATTTTAGATATTAGATGGATGATTTTAGATTTATCATCTAAAATTCAAAAATACGTTTTATTTAGGATTTTGTTCAACCAAAATCCATTGATCCTTATAAATAATTTAATGTTTTAAAATTCAAGAGCAGTGCTGTGCTTGATTTCTCCCATTACAAAAATACTGTTCGTGTTTCCAATATTTTCAATGGTTGACAGCTTATTCATGACAAAATCCTGATAGCTAGCCATATCCTGCACCAATATTTTGAGCATAAAATCGTAATCGCCGGCTATATTATAACATTCTATAATTTCTGGAAGCGCCACAATATCTTTTACAAAATTACTCCCTACATTTTTGGCGTGTTCTTTTAAACGAACATTACAAAAAACGGTCATGCCGCGGTTCATTTTTTTCTTATCCAAAAGTGCTACATATTTTGTTATGTAACCATCTCTTTCCAGTCTTTTGATACGCTCGTAAACAGGCGTTACCGTCAGAAATAATTTACTCGCAAGATCTTTTGTATTGATATTACAGTCTTCCTGAAGGTATTTCAGGATCAGCAAATCGGTTTTATCTAAATTTTCCATAGTTTTTTTTACGGCTAAAAGTCAATTTAAAACAAATTAAAAGTAATTAAATCTTTAAAAAGCATATTTAAAAACACTTTTTACTGAAATAATATTCAAATATAAGTTTAAAAAACCAATACAATAAATTTGTGCAGTAAAAAATACTGAAATAGAAATGAAAACAAACAATTTAGGTTACCCAAGAATTGGCAGCAACAGAGAACTGAAAAAAGCCAGTGAACTGTATTGGGCCGGAAAAATTTCGGCAGATGAACTTATAGATGCCGGAAAAGAAATCCGTTTTAAAAACTGGTGTTTACAATCTGAAGCCGGAGTTGATTTAATTCCGTCTAATGATTTTTCTTTTTATGATCAGGTACTTGATTTAACATTGGCTGTTGGTGCAATTCCGCGGCGTTATCATGAATTAGCAAAATCAAACTCTTCTTTAGATTTGTACTTTGCAATGGCAAGAGGATCACAAAAAAACGGGCAAGATGTTGTTGCAATGGAAATGACAAAATGGTTCGATACCAATTATCATTATATTGTTCCTGAATTCACTAAGAACCAAAAATTTGAATTATTTTCAGAAAAAATAATTACTGAATTTAAAGAGGCAAATGCTGTTGGAATTAAAACAAAACCTGTTTTAATTGGACCTGTTTCTTACCTTTTATTAGGAAAAGAGAAAGAAGAAGGTTTTAACCGAATTGATCTTATTAATGCTTTACTTCCGGTTTATTTTGAAATTCTTGAAAAACTACAAGCAGAAAATGCCGAATATATTCAGCTTGATGAACCTTTCTTAGCTTTAAATTTAACTGATAAAGAAAGAAACGTTTTTACAAAAGTTTACAACGAAATCAATGTTCGTTTTCCAAAACTTAAAATTATTTTAGCCAATTACTTTGATTGTTTTGGAGAGAATCTTGAAACGGCTTTAGCGCTTCCGGTTGATACTTTACATTTAGATTTAGTACGTTGTCAGCTTCAATTAGATGATATTTTAGAATCAGGAAAACTGGCTCCAAATGTAAATCTTTCTTTAGGAGTTGTTGATGGAAGAAATATCTGGAAAAACGACTTCAAAAAATCGTTGGAATTAATCAAAAAAGCAACTGATGCTTTGGGCGAAAACCGAATCTTGGTTGCTCCGTCTTGTTCTTTAATTCACAGTCCGTGCGATTTAGATCTAGAAACAAACGATCAGACTTTAACACCGGAAATTAAACAATGGCTTGCTTTTGCAAAACAGAAAATCAACGAAATTGTACTTTTAAAACAATTTGCTTCTGGCGAAGTTAACCCTGAAAACTCTGCTGATTACGAAAGAAATGTTATTGCAAATGAAAACCGCAAAACTTCAAAATTAATTCATAATAACGAAGTTAAAGCACGTGCTGCCGGAATTACCACTGCCGATGACAAACGTAAAAGTGCTTTTGCTTCAAGAAGAAAAAGCCAGATCGATGCTTTAAATCTGCCGTTATTTCCAACTACAACAATTGGATCTTTCCCTCAGACTGCAGAAGTGAGAAGCTGGAGAGCAAAATTCAAAAAAGGTGAACTAACTACTGAACAATACAACGATTTAATCGAAAAAGAAACTGAAGCTGCAATTCGTTTTCAGGAAGAAACTGGAATTGATGTTCTGGTACACGGAGAATTTGAGCGTAATGATATGGTAGAATATTTCGGTGAGCAATTAAACGGATTTACTTTTACTAAAAACGGCTGGGTTCAAAGCTACGGAAGCCGTTGTGTGAAACCGCCGGTTATTTATGGAGACGTTTCAAGACCAAACCCAATGACTGTAAAATGGTCAAAATATGCGCAGTCTCTAACTTCAAAATGGGTAAAAGGAATGTTGACTGGTCCTGTAACAATCTTACAATGGTCATTTGTTCGTAATGATCAGCCTCGTTCTGAAACTTGTACACAGATTGCTCTTGCCATTCGCGATGAAGTTGTAGATTTAGAAAAAGCAGGAATCAAAATTATTCAAATCGATGAGCCGGCAATTCGTGAAGGTTTACCTTTAAGAAAAGAAGAATGGGCAAAATATTTAGACTGGGCTGTAAAAGCTTTTAGAATTTCTGCAAGTGGTGTAAACGACGACACGCAGATTCACACGCACATGTGTTACAGCGAGTTCAACGACATCATCCAAAACATTGCCGACATGGATGCCGATGTTATTACAATCGAATGTTCTCGTTCGCAAATGGAACTTTTGGATGCTTTTGCCAACTTTAAATATCCTAACGAAATTGGGCCTGGTGTTTATGACATTCACTCACCGCGTGTTCCTTCAAGTAAAGAAATGGTTCGATTACTGGAAAAAGCTTCGGCTGTAATTCCTGTTGACCAGCTTTGGGTAAATCCGGATTGCGGTTTAAAAACCCGTCATTGGGACGAAACTAAAAAAGCCCTGATTGAAATGGTTGCTGCAGCTCAGGAAATGAGAAAAGCTGTAGAAAATCCTGTTACTGAATAGTTTTATTTAGAATATATTTTTATTTTTTATGCCGGCAGGTGAGACCGAATTTAGTTATGATTCGTTTCGGTTTCACTTCTGTTGGTATACTATTTTAGAAGAATTTCATTTTCATAAAATATTTGACAAACAAAAAGCACTTCAAATGAAGTGCTTTTCTATTTTACATTAAAATCTAGAACTAGAAGTTTTTAGAAATCCCAATGTTTACTGTTTTTCCAAAATTGAAGTAAAAAGATTTAACATCTACACCATTATTATCATAGCTTAAAGTTTCATAGCCTAAACCTCCAATACTAAAATTAAGTCCAAAACCTTTTTTCATATTGATAAAAAGTGCCGGCGTAAGCCCAACATATATGCCATCTGCTTTAGCATCAGATATTAGCGGATCATTTTCGTAAGCTTTATTTCTTCGATTTTGAAAACCTGCTCCTAAATCACCAAAAACAGAAAAAGTTTCACTCAAAGGAACAGTATAACGTACAAATGCTCCAGCTTTAAAAGAATTAGATTTTGTTTTATTAAGATCTCCTTCTTGTTTAGAAGAAGACACTTTAAATTCTGCCCCAACGGTCCAATTATCATGAAATTGATAACCTGCTTTTGGAGAAAAATCAAAGCTTGTTGCTTTAACCTTATTAGATTGGTAATCATAAGTGTCAGAAGTATAACCGATATTTCCTCCAACTAAAATTGTTCCCTTTTGGGCATTTGCAAAGCCAAAAACTGACAATGCAAGAATAAGTAGCATTTTTTTCATAATGTGATATTTATTAAGATTTCACATACATACAACAACAAAAATACCACTGAATGCCAATACTAATTTTCTTAACAATTAATTAAAAACAGACCATTATAAATAAGCTGAAAATTAAAATAACAAAAAGAAATAGTTATAAAAAAAGCACCTCGATTGAGGTGCTTTCTGAAATTGAATATATAATTTAAGATTAGAAGTTTTTAGAAATTCCAATGTTAAATGTTTGTCCAAAGTTGAAGTAGAATTTGCTGTAATCAGCTCCGTTGTTATCAAAACTTAAAGTTTCGTATCCTAAACCACCAATGCTGAAATTTAAACCAAAACCTTTTTTCATGTTAATGAAAAGAGCTGGAGTAACACCAACATACATACCGTCTCCTTTGTATTTTGCATAAGCATTTCCAGGTCCGTAAACTTTATCTTTTTGAGTTTGAAAACCAGCTCCCATATCAGCAAAAACAGCAAATGTTTGGCTTAATGGCACAGAATAACGAACAAATGCTCCTAATCTGAAATTGTTGTTTTTTTCTTCGATACCAGCTGTTGTTTCGTCGTTAGATGAGCTTACTGCAAACTCTCCTCCTACTGTCCAGTTATCGTTAAATTGGTAACCTACTTTTGGAGAAAAAGTAAATGTACTTGTTTTGTCTTCGCTGAATCTGTATTCTGATTTTTCAGAAGTATAACCGATGTTTCCACCTACTAAGATTGTTCCTTTTTGAGCGTTTGCAAAACTGCAGATAGCCAAAGCAGCCATCACTAGAATTTTTTTCATAATTTGGGTATATTTTTATTTTAGCATTCCTTTAACAATAACGATGCCGTGAATACTGGGCTGGCGATTTTTTTTATAATTATTTTAAGAGATGAATTTTTAGCAATCGAGACTATTTCTGTTTACTTTTGTAACAAATAAAAAGTCATGTCGATAGAAGTAAACAGTATATCAAAAAGTTACGGAGAGCAAAAAGCTTTAAATGAAATTTCTTTTAAAATTGAGAAAGGAGAAATCGTAGGATTCCTCGGTCCTAATGGAGCCGGAAAATCTACTTTGATGAAAATCTTGACCACTTATTTACTTGCCGACAGCGGCTCAGCCCTTGTAAATGGCCACGATGTCATGACAAATGCAAAAGCAGTACAGCAGTCTATTGGTTACTTACCAGAACATAATCCGTTATATTTGGATTTGTATGTTCGTGAGTATTTGGCTTTTAATGCCGATGTCTATAAAGTGCCAAAGTCAAGAATTGAAGAAGTAATTCAACTGACAGGACTGACACCAGAAAGTCATAAAAAAATCAGCCAGCTATCAAAAGGATACCGCCAGCGTGTAGGGCTTGCAAATGCTTTATTACATAATCCGGATGTTTTAATTTTAGATGAACCAACTACAGGTCTGGATCCGAATCAGTTAATGGAAATTCGAAACGTAATTAAAAATATCGGAAAAGATAAAACCATTTTTCTTTCGACACATATTATGCAGGAAGTCGAAGCTATCTGCGACCGTGTCATAATTATTGACAAAGGACAAATTGTAGCCGACAATAAATTAGATCATTTAGTTGCTGCAGACAAGGAACAAGTTATTGAGGTTGAGTTTGATTATCAGATAGAAGAACAGCTTTTAGCAAAGCTTGAAAACATTTCTTCATACAAAAATACGCATGACATGACTTGGGAGCTAACTTTTATTACTGACAAAGATATGCGTCCTGCCATTTTTGACTTTGCTAACGAGAATGGATTAAAAACATTACAATTGAATCAGAAAAACAAAAACCTAGAAGCTGTATTTAGAGAAATTACTAAATAATTTTCAGTCTCAGTTTACAGTCTCAGTTTCTTATACCAACCCAATTTATTCCAGGAATAAATTGGGTTTTCTTTTTTAGAATTGTTATTTCTCTTAATAATTCTTTTTACCTCTAAAAATATTATTTATTCGTTATCAGGCGATTATATTTTATTTAAGCAAATTTTAACTATTTTTATTTAGACTTGTTATAAATAGTGTTATATTTGCCAAGCAAAAACTTAATAATACCCTACCAAATGTTATCCTTTATCCTCCATATAAAAGTCTTCTTCTGTTCAATTTTAAGCCAAATTGAAAGCTTTCAAAAAAAACTTTCTGATAAAATTGAACAAATCGTTTTACAGTAAAAATATAAGCCTATTTAAAATTTAAAAGCCCAAAACGACATGAAGAATATTTTAACCTCAATTATGCTGGCATTTTCAGTATACTCCTATTCGCAGACAGAACAGGAAAATGACAGCATAGTTGAAACCTCAATTAATGTTTTAGATGAAATCGTAATTACAAAAAAGAAAGTTTTATATACTCAAAAATCTGATCGATTGGTTTTCAATGTCGAAAATAGTATAGTTTCTGAAGGCGGCACAGCATTAGATGTTTTATCGCGTGCGCCCGGCGTTGTAGTTTCTCAGGACGGCGATTTATCTATTCGCGGACAGCAGGGCGTTGCCGTAATGATAAATGGCAAACTAACGCAGCTTTCGCAGAAAGAATTAGCCAATTACTTAAAATCGACTACTTCTTCGAATATTAAACAAATAGAAGTTATCACAAATCCTTCCTCTAAATATGATGCTGCAGGAAAAGCAGGAATTATTGACATCATTTTAAAAAAACCAAGTAATTCAGGATTAAAAGGAACGGCATTTACCAGTTACGGCAGAGGCCGAAAAAACAGAACCAATTCTGGTGTTAACTTAAGTTACAACAAAAACAAACTGGGCTTTTTTGGAAATTACAGCTATACTTTTAGAGGCGAAGAAGAACGTAAAGAGTTTAATCAGACCCAATATACAGATGCTGCGCGTACACAAATTTCGACTAAAAATCATCAGACTTCAATTACTGACGAACCGTTGACATCAAATAATTTTAAAATTGGAGCGCAATACGAGATTTCGCCAAAAACAAATATCGAAGCTTATGTTGATGCTAAAATTGGACGTTATCAAAACATGGCAAACGGTACAAATACGGTTGTAAACGCAATGAATCAGCCTCAATTTGATGCTGTAACCTATAATGACAGCAAAGAAAAATGGTTTGATTATACATACGCTTTTTCCGGACTTCATAAACTTAATACTGAAGGGAAAAATATGGCTTTTGATTTTGAATACGAAACTTCAAAATTCAGATCAAATCAATTTCAAAGTTCAAACGATCTTTCAAATACCACTGCTGTCAATGACCGAAGAGGTTATATTCCGTCACAATTAAAAGTTTTTACAGGAAAAGTTGATTTTACAAATCCTTTAAAAGAAAAACAATCTATTGAATGGGGGTTTAAAGCCAGTGTAAAAAATAATGATAATCCATCGGTTTATGAATATTTAGACAATAATCAATGGGTTATAGATGCCAATTCTACTAATCATTTTGAATATAAAGAACAGATTTATGCAGCTTATGCCAATTATAAATACCGAGTTGGAGATTTGAGCATTCAGGGTGGTGTACGATCTGAATATACAGCAATCGACATTTTACAAAAAACTTTAAACGAAGAACATAAAGACGATTATTTAAAATGGTTTCCAAGTCTTTCTTTAAAATATGAATTTACAAGCAGTCACTCTATTCATACATCATATAGTAAAAGAATCAACAGACCTAGTCAGTTTGATCTGAATCCGTTCCGTTTTTATGATGACCCATTTAACTATTCGCAGGGAAATCCAAACTTAGTTCCTGAGATTACCCACACGGCAGAAGTGGGATATGCATGGAAAAGTGCTTTTATGGCGTCATTATATTTTAACACCACAAAAGATGTTTTTACAGATGTGTACAATTATAATCCAGACACCAATATAACCGTAACAACTCAAATTAATTTATCGAAATCATACAATTACGGATTAAATATTACTCATTCTGGCGAACTGGCAAAGTACTGGTCTGTAAATACCCTTTTTAATGTTTTTGAAAACAGGTTTGAAGCAAATGCGCTCAATTCTTCTACAATTGACCCAATTATGACTTTAAATTTAAATGTTCAGAATTCATTTACTATTACAGAAAGCGTGAAAGCAGAAGCGAATGCTCAATATCAGTCAAAATCAAATTTAGGAGTTTATGAACGTGACGGCTTTTTTGATCTGAGCATTGGAGTTTCAAAACAGGTATTGGCTGGAAAAGGAAGCTTTAAACTAAATTTTACAGATGTTCTTAATACGAATAATTTTTATATAAACTCAGCAGTAGGGCAGACTGCAATTAATAAACGATACAACTTGGATAATCGTATCGCGACATTAGCCTTTACATACAGAATTTAAATTCATCCCTTGAACTTGTTTTTTTGTTTTTTATTTTTTTTTGAAAAAAGAGCCTGCTGATTTTTGCAGGCTCTTTTATTTTTAGTTTATAAATTCTCCAAAATAGTTTTCATTTCTTCGATAACAATTCTAATATCTTCTTCATTTGTTCTCCAGTTTACAAATGAAGCACGGATACCTTTTTTATTTTGATAAACAGTCGGCGTCATAAACACTTTACCAGTATCGTTCAGTTCAGTTAAAAATGCTGTTACTTTTTCCTGATTCTCATCTCCTTTTAAAGTAAAACAAACATTATTTAATCGAATTGGAGCTAAAAGCTCAAATCTTCCCTCATCAACAAGTGCATTTGCAAAATGAAGTGCCAGTAAAATACTTTTTTCAATAATATCACAAAAACCTTCTTTTCCGTAAGCCACTAAAGAAAACCAAACCGGCAGTGCTCTTAAACGGCGTGAATTTTCCGGAACTACATTTAGGTAATTAAAATTCTCTAACGGATTCCCTAAATAAGGCGCATTTGAATTTTGGAATGTTTCAATCTGCAGATTAACATGATCTTTTTTAATCAAATAAAAAGCACTTTCGTACGGAACATTCAGCCATTTATGGCAGTCAATAGTAATACTGTCTGCTCCTTTCCAGCCTTTTACATAATGTTTGTATTTTTCTGAAACTGCCGCAAATCCGCCAAAAGCACCGTCAATATGCCACCAGAAATTGTATTTTTCTTTCAATTCTGCTATTGCTTCAAAATCATCAAAGTCGGCTGTATTTACTGTTCCAGCACTTGAAATCAGAATAAAAGGTTTTCCATTTAAAGCTTTAATCTTTTCTTTTAAATCGGCAATATCCAAAGCTTCACGATTGCCTTCTATTGTTTTTACAACAGTATAATTCTGGCTTCCAATTCCTAACATCGATAATGATTTTATAGAAGAAGAATGCGGTGTTGCTGTTAAAATATTGATGGTTTCAGAAATTCCGTTTTTAGCAAAATCTTTTCCATACTGTTTTCCAAACCATTGTCTCGCAACTGCTAAACTTGTGAAATTAGACATTGTGGCGCCCGTTACAAATCCGCCTAAAAACGAATCCGGAAGTTCTAATAATTGCAATAATAAATTAATAGTTTCAAACTCTATTAAAGCCGAATTACCTCCCTGCGAAGTTACGGATTGTGTATTTTGATCGTAAACTGCTGCCAGCCAATCTCCAACAATAGAAGCCGGAGTTGATCCGCCGGTTACAAATCCCCAATAACGCGGGCCTGGCGATGAGACTAATAGAGGAGCTAATCTTTCTTTAAACTCACTTAAAGCTTGTTCAGAACCTAAACCTAATTCGTTCAAATTACGTTTTGGATCAATTACATTTTTATTTGAAGTTGGAATAGTTTCCAAATTATTTAGGAAATCAATTCCCTGCTGTTTTGCTTTTTCCAAGATATTCTCAAAATTGTCGAGATCATGCTGTAATTTTGAATTCATAATATATAGTTATTTACATCACGCATTGTCAGGCTGAACGAAGTCAAAGCCATTTCACACGAGATAAGTTGTTTTTAGTATTTATTTTAAGAATTGAAATTTTATAGAGAAGCTACCATTTCGTCTTTTCAGAGAATCTTGAAACCATCATAGAACAGATTACATCTCCATTGGCGTTTAATAAAGTAGCGATTGGATCTACTAAAGTCCCCAGAATCATGGCAACCGGAAGTGCTTGTTCCATTGGAAAACCATAAACTGTTATGGCTAAGATTTCGCCAATATAACCTCCGTTCGGGATTCCGCCTTCGACAATTGAAACTATAACTGTAATTCCGAGTGCTAAAAGAATTGTCATCGGATCTGAAAAATCTTTACCAAACATGGCAAACAAAAAAGTTATTTTTAAGATGGATGACATACTCGAACCGTCTTTATGCAAAGGTGCTCCAAGCGGAATTACCAGATTTCGTACATGTGCCGGAATTCCCATTTTTTCTGCCGCAGTTAAATTGGCAGGAATCGTTGCAATGCTGCTGCAGGTTCCAACTGCTGTTAAAGAAGGCATTATGTTATTGCTCCAAAAAACTTTGAAGGCTCGTTTTCCGCCAGCAGCAAAAGCATATAAACTAAAGAACACAAAGAAATAGAAAATACAGGCAGCGTAATAGACTGCCATTGGTTTTGCATAAACGCCTAACAATTGTGGTCCAAAAACACCAACCTGATAAGCAAAATAAGCTCCCAAACCAATTGGTGCAAATTTCATGATGATATTCAAAAGCTGTTTCATTACCTCGTTTCCTGAATCCAGAAAACTCTTGAAAGCATTTCCTTTTTCTCCTGATTGTAATGTTGCAAAACCCACTAAAAAAGAAAAAATAATCAACGCCAGCATGCTTTTGCGAGACAATAGTTCGAAGAAATCATTGGCTGTAAGCAGTTTTGCAATTTGATCTCCCGCCGATCCTGATGCTTTTTCTTCAAAAGCAACTTTGGCAATCGCAATATGTTCATGAATTGGAAAAAGATAAACCGCGCAAATCATTACAATTGCTGAAATCAGAATTGTCGCGAGAAAAACCAATAACATTATAACAAACAGTTTTCCTAGTTTCTCTGTTCTTTCCAGATTCGCAACCGAAGAACCAATCGTAAAAAAGATAAGCGGAATAATGGCTGTAAAAAGTAAATTCAGGAATATATCGCCAAGAGGTTTTATGATCAAAACATCTTCTCCAAATACCAATCCGAAAATGCTCCCGATTATAATACCGCCAAGAAGCCATAAAATACTGCTGTAACTCTGCAAAAAATTGATTTTCTTAACTTCCATAAGTTGTCGAGAATTATATTCGGAAAAGATTAATAATAAAGAATGAAAGTACTCAAAAAAAGGATTGCAAAAATTGATTGGTTATTTTTTTTGCCACAGATTATAGGGATTAAAATGATTTTCTAATCTGTGGTAATCTTTATAATCTGTGGCAAAAAAAATTATTTCTCCAGAACAATAGTAGTAAAAGCTCTGTCGACTAATTCGCCTGTTTTACTTTTTACTTTTTCGGTTTGTGTTTCGGTGTACACAATTTTAAAAGGCGTTTTCTTGATTAATTCCTGTGCTTTTTCTGTACTGTACAATTCAAATTCAAATTGTGTAAAAGGCAGTTTTTTCATGAAATCTTCTTCGGCAAATGTCAGGCAGAAATTCCCGTTTGGTTTTAAAACTCTGTAAATTTCCGAAAGTAATTCTTCTGGTTTCTGCCAGAAATAAATTGTATTTACGGTAAATATCTTATCGAATAATCCATCCTCAAACGGAACTGCGTTTCCGTCATAAAGTGAAAAGAAAGCCTGTTTTTGAGAAACAAAATTTCTATTGATCTGACGCGCTTCCTGAAACATCAATTCTGACATTTCCAGTCCGTAGTATTTTAGATTTTTGGCTTGTTCAAACAAAAATTCTACGTGGCCTGCGTTTCCGTGGCCTAGTTCCAGAATTCTGTTTTCGTTTGAAATATTTAAATTCTGAATCGAATGTTTGGTCATGTTGATGTTCGTTTCGTTCATCATATTGCCCATTTCGATTCCTTTTTCTCCCGATGGATGTTTTAATTGAGAGGCTATGGCTTGTAGTTCTTCTTGTTTCATAATCTTTTAAATTAAATTCCAATTTAAAAATACCAAATTCCAAGCTTTCTTGTCATTTCGGGAATTTTCACCATTAAGACATTAAGAAAATTAAGCTAAACTTGATGAGCTTAATTCTAAATGGTAAAAAGAAAATTAAGGCCTGGCTTTATGAACTTAATCTCTTAATGGTAAAAAAAACTAAAAAACCTGACTTGCAATCTGGCGAATATTCTCAGATTTACCCATTGAATAATAGTGTAAAAATGGAACTCCTGCGGCTTTTAATTCTAATGACTGCTGAATCGCCCATTCGATTCCGACTTGTTTGATTTCAGCATTGTTTTTGCATTTATCTACAGCATCGATTAAATCTTCTGGCAAATCGATTCTGAAAATCTGCGGCAAAACTTGTAAATGTCTTTGAACAGCAATTGGTTTAATTCCAGGAATAATAGGAATTGTGATCCCCATTTCTCTTGCTTTTTCTACAAAAGCAAAATATTTCGAATTATCAAAAAACATTTGTGTTACCACATAATCAGCTCCTGCATCTACTTTTTCTTTTAATCTTTTTAAATCTGATTGTAAAGATGGTGATTCTAAATGTTTTTCCGGATAACCGGCAACACCAATACAGAAATCTGCTTTGTTATCAGCATCTATTACTTCGTGCAGATATTGCCCGCAGTTTAGATCTTTAATTTGTTTAACCAAATCAATTGCATAGTGGTTACCGCCAGCTTTTGGCACAAAAGATTGTTCATCTTTCATTGCATCGCCGCGAAGCGCCATTACGTTGTTAATTCCTAAATAATGACAGTCAACCAGCATGTATTCGGTTTCTTCTTTTGTAAAACCACCGCAAAGCAAATGCGGAACCGTATCTACATTATATTTATGTTTTATAGAAGCGCAGATTCCAAGCGTTCCAGGACGCATACGAGTCAGTTTTTTATCCAAAAGTCCGTTACCTTTATCTATGTAAATATACTCCTCACGTGAAGTCGTTACATCAATAAACGGTGGATTAAACTCCATTAACGGATCAATATTATCGTATAATTCCTGAATACTTTTCCCCTTTTGAGGCGGAATAATTTCAAATGAGAATAATGTTTTTCCTTTGGCGTTTTCTATATGTTCTGTTACTTTCATTTTAAGTCTTAAAGTTTGAAAGTCGAAAGTCGAAAGTCTTTCCTTTCGGACTTTAAGACTTTTGACTTTAGACTAATTTAATCTGCTATATTAGGGTTTAACCATTTCATTGCGTAATCAAGCGGTACATTTCGGCGTTTGGCGTAATCTGTAACCTGATCCTCTTTTATTTTTCCTAGTCCGAAATAGCGGCTTTTTGGATTTCCGAAATAGTATCCTGAAACTGACGAAGCCGGCCACATAGCCATGCTTTCTGTTAGTTTCACTCCTATTTGTTTTTCAACATCTAAAAGCTTCCAGATTGTTGGTTTCTCTAAGTGATCTGGACAAGCTGGATAACCCGGAGCAGGACGAATTCCTTTATAATTTTCTTTAATCAATTCTTCGTTGGTTAAAGATTCATCGGCATCATAACCCCAGAAATCTTTACGTACTCGCTCGTGAAGATATTCGGCGAAAGCCTCCGCAAAACGATCTGCAAGGGCTTTAACCATGATTGAATTGTAATCATCTAAATTCTTTTCGTATTCTGCTGCCCATTCGTCTACACCAAAACCTGTTGTTACACAGAAAGCTCCCATATAATCGGTTACGCCACTGTCTTTTGGAAGAATAAAATCGGCTAAAGCAATGTTTGGAGCACCTTTTGTTTTTTGCGACTGCTGACGAAGCGTTAAGAATTTCTCTAAAACTTTTCCATTTTCATCGCGCAATTCGATATCGTCATCATTTACCTGATTCGCAGGGAAAATTCCGTAAATACCCTTTGCTTTTAGTTTTTTCTCAGCCAAAATTACTTTCAGCATTGCCTGAGCATCGTTAAAAACAGATGTCGCTTCTTTACCCACAACTTCATCCGTTAGAATCGCAGGATATTTTCCGTACAATTCCCAAGTCTGAAAAAATGGCGTCCAGTCGATATACGGAACCAAAACATCTAGTTCTATTTCAATCGTTTGTGCACCAATTACTTTTGGTTTAACTGGAGTATATTCGCTCCAGTCCAATGGCAATTTGTTTTTACGGGCATCTTCAATCGTCAGGAAGTTTTTATCTCTCGAACGATTTAAGAATGTTTCTCTAAAAGAATCGTATTCTGCACGAATATCTGCTGCATATATTTTTCGGTTATGATCTAACAGATTTCCTGCAACAGTAACAGCTCTCGAAGCATCGTTTACGTGAATTACAGTTTCTCTGTATTGAGGCGCAATTTTCACCGCGGTGTGCGCGCGAGAAGTAGTTGCCCCGCCAATCATAATCGGGATTTTAATATCTTGTTTGTCTAATTCTTTGGCCAAGTACACCATTTCGTCAAGCGAAGGTGTAATCAATCCGCTTAATCCAATAATATCTACTTCGTGTTCAATTGCCGCTGCAATGATTTTTTCTGGAGGAACCATAACACCAAGATCTACAATCTCATAATTGTTACAAGCTAAAACTACCGAAACGATGTTTTTACCAATATCGTGAACATCGCCTTTTACAGTCGCCATCAGGATTTTTCCGTTTCCTTGTTTGTCTCCGGCTTGTTTGCTTTCTTCGATAAAAGGTAATAAATAAGCCACGGCTTTTTTCATTACACGAGCCGATTTCACCACCTGAGGCAGGAACATTTTTCCGCTTCCGAATAAATCTCCAACCACATTCATTCCTGTCATCAAATTGATTTCGATAACTTCAATTGGTTTCGTTGCAGCCAAACGCGCTTCTTCAACATCTTCTTCAATAAAAGCATCAATTCCTTTTACCAATGAGTGTGTAATACGCTCTTGAACGGTTCCAAAACGCCATTCCTGAACTACTTTTTCATCGCTTTTTGCTTCGCCTTTTACATTTTCTGCAAAATCTAAAAGTCGTTCCGTAGCATCGTCGCGTCTATCTAAAATTACGTCTTCAACGTGTTCTAATAAATCTTTCGGAATGTCATCGTAAATCGTCAACATCTCCGGATTAACGATTCCCATCGTCATTCCGTTTTTAATTGCGTGGTACAAAAACACCGAGTGCATCGCTTCACGAACGGTATCGTTTCCTCTAAAAGAAAACGAAACGTTACTTACTCCACCACTAATATGTGCATGCGGAAGATTCTCCCGAACCCATTTTGTTCCTCTAAAAAAGTCCAGAGCATTCAGGCGGTGTTCTTCCATTCCTGTTGCAACTGGGAAAATATTCAAATCGAAAATAATATCCTGCGGAGGGAATCCTACTTTGTTAACCAAAATATCATACGAACGCTTACAGATTTCCACTCTACGATCGTAATTATCGGCCTGACCCACTTCGTCAAATGCCATTACAATAGCAGCTGCTCCGTAACGTTTGATTAATTTAGCGTGGTGAATAAAGGCTTCTTCTCCTTCTTTTAACGAAATCGAGTTTACAACGCTTTTTCCTTGTACTACTTTTAGACCTGCTTCAATGATTTCCCATTTCGAACTGTCGATCATAATCGGCACTCTCGAAATATCTGGTTCTGCAGCAATTAAATTCAAAAATTTAGTCATTGCAGTAACACCGTCAAGCATTCCCTCATCCATATTAATATCGATGATCTGTGCTCCGCCTTCTACCTGCTGTCTTGCAATATCAAGCGCCTCGTCATATTTCTCTTCCTTGATTAATCTCAAGAATTTTCTTGAACCTGTTACATTCGTACGCTCGCCAACATTCACGAAAACACTTTCGGGCGTAATAATCAACGGTTCTAATCCTGATAATACAAGGTCTCTTCTTTTTTCTGTCATTTTCTACCAATCCATTGTTCCTACAGAACATTTAATTTACTTTTTGCTTGTCTTTGCGATGAACGAAGCAATCTCATTCTAATATTTCAAATCCTAAAAACTATTTTAGGATTATGTGTTTATTCTTCAACCTTATTTTGGGCGTGTCCCTCCGGGCCGGGCTATCCGCTATTAGTCCTCGCTCTTCCTTCGTCAGGCTGTGGGCTAACCGCTTCTATCCCTCACGCAAATTCGGTTTCATAAGAAATTCTCTCAATTATCCCCTTTATATTCAATTTGCCAGTTAAGGCTATCCAATTTATCAAGAGTGATAAAATATTTTTTACTGTAAATATTTTTAGCAAATATTGTTTTCCAACCATATTTATCTACACTATCCTTTTCTACTATAAATAACCTTGCTTTTTTGTCTTCTAATCTTTGAAAATAATTATTCCAATATCTCGGTCTATCGCTATTAGCAATCATTTTTCCGCTCATGATTTCCTCGAAAACAAATGGAGCATCATAATCTCCTCTTTTACTTTCATTAAAATCATCTTGATATTCATAATAAAAGCTTGAATCATTCATACTATCATTTTCGGATAGAATACTATATATTATTTTATCAGAACTATTTTTAACAATCAGTTCTCTTGTATCTAATTTATCACAAGAACAAAAATTAAGTAAAATAAAAATCAAAAGAATTTTACTTGTTTTTAGCATAATTTTTATTTGTACAAAATTTTCTAAATTATTCAATAACCGGCGCAACTCTTGGCTTATAATCCTTCGCAACCTCAGCAATTAGTCGAATATGATCTGGCGTTGTTCCGCAACAACCTCCGATGATATTGATTAAATTATCTTCTAAATACTCTTTAATGAATACCTGAGTCTGTTCTGGTGTTTCGTCATATTGTCCGAAAGCATTTGGTAAACCTGCGTTTGGATGTGCCGACACATTAAAGCTTGTGTTATGCGCTAATGTTTTTAAATACGGTTTCAACAAATCGGCTCCAAGAGCGCAATTAAATCCTACACTTAATAACGGAATATGCGAAACTGAAATCAAAAACGCTTCTACAGTTTGTCCAGAAAGTGTTCTTCCTGAAGCATCTGTAATCGTTCCTGAAACCATGATTGGAATATCGATGTTGCGTTCTTCTTTTACTTCTTCGATTGCAAAAAGTGCGGCTTTTGCATTTAATGTATCGAAGATTGTTTCTACTAAAAGTAAATCGCATCCCCCATCCATTAATGCTTCTGCTTGTTGTTTGTATGCAATTCGCAAATCGTCAAATGTTACAGCTCTATAACCCGGATCGTTTACATCTGGCGACATACTTGCTGTACGGTTTGTCGGCCCAATTGAACCCGCTACAAAACGTGGTTTTTCTGGATTTTTAGCAGTAAACTCATCCGCAACTTGTCTGGCGATTTTTGCCGATTCGTAGTTTAACTCGTAAACCAAATCTTCCATGTGATAATCGGCCATACCGATTGTCGTTCCTGAGAAGGTATTGGTTTCTACAATGTCAGCACCTGCTTCAAAATAAGCGGCATGAACATCGCGGATCGCTTGTGGTTGTGTTAGGGATAGTAAATCGTTGTTTCCTTTTAATGGATGCGGGAAATCTTTGAAACGCTCTCCTCTGAAATCTTCTTCTGAGAAATTATAGCGCTGCAGCATTGTTCCCATTGCTCCGTCAAGGATTAGGATATTTTTTTTTATTGCTTCTTGAATTGTTATTGCCATGGCTTCTTTTTTTAGCTTCTGAGATTATCCCGATAGCTATCGGGACTAAGATGCTAAGTTTTTTTATTATGATTGTGAAGGTTCTTTTAAACCCAACAGGTTTTGAAAACCTGTCGGGTTTAATCTTCGATATTTTTTTTACATTAATTCCAAAAGTGCAGTATTGCTGGCTCATTAGCCCCGATTGAAGTGGAAATTATTTTGCTTTTTCCTTTAAAAAGCAAAATGATTGCAACGTAAAGCGGGAACTACTGACTGCAAAAATGCGCCAATGATTCGCTCCTGATACAGAATCTGTTTCAGTAAATATTATATGTTATCGAGAAAAGTTTTGAGAAATACGAGTATGTATTTGTGTTATCTATCTTTAATACTGGAAAATGTCGTACAAAGTAGAATTTAGCACCTTCTTTATGATAAAGGGTTGCTAAGGTTTCATCGGGTCTATCCCTCCGCCTTTCGTGATAACTGACAATAATTTTAAGAACAGTGCAAAGGTATGAAATAGGGTTTCGATTTGCAAATGTTTTTTTTCTAAGGTTCTGAGGGACTTAGGCGCTAAGGTTCTAAGGTTTTTCTTTTATATAATTTTAGCTCCGGAGGAGCATAATATTTATAGAAAAACAATCATCAGAACATAAAAGCTCCAGCGGAGCGATATATATTTCGCTCCGCTGGAGCTCTTGCCCAAACGAATAATTTCTTTTCTATAAATATGTCATCCCTCTGGGATTAATAAAAAAGCTAAACCTGTTTTTCTAATATAGCCCGTGGTTTCAACCACGGGGAACGTATTGTGATAATCCGTTTTGTTTTGTTATCATGTAAATTGATTGTGCGTTGTGTCTATACGTTGTGTTCCAGTGGTTGAAACCACTGGCTATGTTTGAATATGTTTTATAAAAAAAAGCTCAAACTTTTTTAAAGTTTGAGCTTCATATATAAAATCTTAGTGTCTTAGAAACTAAGAATCTTAGCAACTTAAACAATCGCTTTCACAACCGCTTTTGGCGCTTCTTTACGAGTTCCGTCGAAACCGTCTACTCCTGAAACTGTTGTATATTTCAATACGTATTTTTTACCTGGATTGATGATTCCGTATGCAGCTTGGCACATTAAAGTTGCTTCGTGGAAACCACAAAGGATTAACTTTAATTTTCCTGGGTATGTATTTACGTCTCCAATTGCGAAGATTCCCGGAATGTTTGTCTGGTAATCTAATGCATTGTTTACTTTAATTGCATTTTTCTCGATTTCTAATCCCCAGTCTCCAATTGGACCTAATTTTGGCGTTAATCCGAAAAGTGGAATGAAATAATCGCAGTCGATTTTACGATGTGCGCCGTTTTCTTCGATATCTAGTGACTCAACGTGCTCAGCACCATTGATTCCGATAACTTCTGCTGGAGTGATTAATTTGATTTTTCCAGCTGATTTTAATTCCTGTACTTTTTCTACAGAATCTAAAGCTCCTCTAAATTCGTTTCTTCTGTGGATTAAAGTTACTTCTGAAGCCACATTTGCCAAGAAGATACTCCAGTCTAATGCTGAATCTCCTCCTCCTGCAATTACCACTCTTTTGTCTCTGAATTTCTCAGGATTTTTAATGAAGTATTTTACTCCTTTATCTTCATAAAACTCGATATCTTCGATAAGTGGTTTACGAGGCTCGAAACTTCCTAAACCTCCAGCGATTGCAATAACTGGCGCGTGAAATTTAGTTCCTTTGTTTGATGTTACAATGAAAGTTCCGTCTTCTTGCTTTTCAACTGTTTCAGCACGTTCTCCTAAAGTAAAACCTGGTTCAAATTGTTTGATTTGCTCCATTAATCCATCAACTAAATCTCCTGCTAATACTTCTGGAAATCCAGGAATATCATAAATTGGTTTTTTTGGATATAACTCTGATAGCTGTCCTCCTGGTTGTGGAAGAGCATCTAAAATGTGGCATTTTAATTTTAACAATCCTGCCTCAAATACGGCAAATAAACCTGTTGGGCCTGCTCCAATTATAAGTATATCTGTTTTAATCATTATGTTGTTGTTTATAATCATTCTTAATAACGCAAAGAAACGAATAAATCCTTGTACTTTCAATGATTTTTATCATTAATTTCTTTCCGAAACCTTTTTACTCTTTATTTTTTAATGAAGAGGTAATCTCATTCATTCTTTTAACCTTTTCTTCAAAATTGCCTTTTAAGGTTTTTCGATATTCGTTCAGATTCTCAACCATTTGGTTGATATCTTCTGGAATTACTTCTTCAAAAAATTCACGCAATCTTTTTGCCGTTGTTGGCGATTTTCCGTTAGTAGAAATAGCAATTTTGACATTTCCTTTTGTTACGATTCCACCCAAATAATAATCACATAAATCTGGTGTGTCGGCTATATTGCAAATCAAATAGCGTTTTCTTGCTAAATCGTAAACCTTTTTATTTACTTTCAAATCGTCTGTACAGGCAATTACCATGTGACGTTTTTTGAGCATTTTCTTTTTGAACTTCGATTCCGTCAATTTAATCGAAGGATGTTTCTCGGCCAGAACTTTTATTTCTAAATGAAATTCTTTTGCCACTACCTCAACATTTGCATTCGGACTTGACTTTAGCAAGAAAGAAAGCTTTTCCAGACCTACATTTCCTCCGCCTACAATTAGTACATTTAAATTGTGAAGCTTTAAAAATATCGGATATAATTCGTTTTGTTCCATGTTACCAATATGTTGTTCCTAACGGAACAATTAATAATGCAAACTTCGGGTTAAAACCTGACGCTGCAAAATCGGTGTTAATCATATGTTCCTAACGGAACATTATTAATGTGAAAACATTTTTTTTCTACCGATGAGATGTTCCTAACGGAACATAATTCTAACGAATTTCTTCTTTTGATAGAAATTCTTCGTAAAATCCTTTTAGTTTATTGCTTTCGCGGACAACCTCGCCGAAAACAATAATGGCTGGCGAACCTAATTCTTTTTCTTTTACAACTTCTAAAATTGAATCTACTGTTCCAACTCCAACTTTTTCTTCTGTTGTTGTTCCGTTTTGGATGATCGCAACGGGTAAATTTCCTTTATCTTCTTTTTGAAACAAATCGATGATTTGAGGCAATTTGTGCATTCCCATCAAGATTACAACTGTTGCAGAAGATTGTGCAGCCAAAGCTACATCTGAAGATAATTTTCTATCTGATGTTGTTCCCGTAATGGCCCAAAAGCTTTCTGAAACGCCTCTTTTTGTTATTGAAATTCCCTGACTTGCAGGAACTGCAACTACAGATGAAATTCCTGGAACAACAATGGTTTCGATTCCGAAACTTTCTGCAAATTCCACTTCTTCACCACCTCTTCCAAAAATAAATGGATCACCGCCTTTTAATCGAACTACGTTTCCGTAAGTCAGTGCATTATCCACAATCAACTGATTGATTTGATCCTGCGTATAAGCATGAT
This sequence comes from Flavobacterium sp. KACC 22758, assembly GCF_028736135.1. Classification (NCBI taxonomy): domain Bacteria; kingdom Pseudomonadati; phylum Bacteroidota; class Flavobacteriia; order Flavobacteriales; family Flavobacteriaceae; genus Flavobacterium; species Flavobacterium sp. KACC 22758. The sequence continues at coordinate 570,509 of NZ_CP117878.1, read as the reverse complement.
TTCCGATTCTTTTTCCAACAAAAATTCGAATTGCATTTTTAGGCGCGTAGTCCAGAATTACTTCGTTGGCCAAAGCGTCGTATAAAACCACATTTGCTTCAGCCAATGCTTTTACAGCTTTTAGCGTAAGTAAATCGGGATCGCCCGGACCTGCACCGACTAAAGTTATTTTGGGTTTTATATTATGCATTTGCTAATTCCTGTGCTCTGAAAGTTTCGATTTTGTCAAAGAAAACTGTTGCTTGTGCAATATAATCTTTAGCGAAAGCTTCAGATGGTTCATTTTTATTGATTTGATAAACCAAATCTTTAAAAGTTGAGTTTAATTCGATTTTGTTCGTGTCAATGAAAACAGTATCAAACAAGTCTACAATTCCTGCGTGGTGATTTGTTTTTTGGTTTTCTGCCAATAATAATGCTTTTGCACCGTTTACAAATCCTGCGTAAGCATGGTAAATTGCATCTGACCATTTTTTCTCGTCGAAAGATTCCTGAGCCAAAATCAATTTTTCTTTAGCTTCAAACAATAATGTCGCCACTAAATCGATCACAACTCCGGCGCATTCTCCAACTCCAACTGCTTTTACGTAATTGTCTGCATTACCCCAATCCACAAAATCTGCTTCTGTTAAATTGGTTACATCTGCGTAAGGTTTTAAGATTTCGTAGAAATATTTTTCTCCTTTTGCATCATAATAATCAAGGAATTTTTGTCCGCTTCCATTCGCATCAAAATCATTTAAGATCGTACGCAATGCATCTGGACCTCTACGGCTAGGCACTTTGATTACTTTATCAGCAAAACGTCCAGCTCCGTTTCCTAATCTTCCTCCACCAAGCAAAACCTGTAAAGCCGGAGCTACTAGTTTTCCTGAGTTGATAGACATTCCTTGGAATCCAATTGCAGACATATTGTGTTGTCCGCAAGCATTCATACAGCCTGAAATTTTAATTTCGATTTCGCGGTTGTTTAAATACTGAGGATATTCTGCCGTTAAAACTCTTTCTAATTCTTCTGCAATACCGGTACTACTTGCAATCCCCAAGTTGCAAGTATCAGTACCCGGACATGCCGTAATATCTCCAACTGAATTATATCCTAATTGAACAAAATCCAATTTGGCTAATTCTTGGTAAAAGAATGGTAAATTCTCTTCTTTTACGTGACGTATTACAATATTTTGACGCAATGAAAAACGTAATTCATTTGCTGCGTAGTTTTTAATTAAAGCGGCTAATAATCTGGCTTTATCAGTATAAAAATCTCCTAATAAAACTTTGATCCCGATAGCATAATAACCGTCTTGTTTCTGCTTAATTACATTCGAATTTTTCCAAGCTTCATAAGCTTCTGTATCTTCGATTGTAACTTGCGGAACTTCTAATAACGGTTCTGGAATTGGTCCGTCAAAAGCGGTTGTATCAATTTCGTATGTTTCAAAAGCGATGGCTTTTTTCTCTTTTTCAACCAAATCAAGAAAAGCATCTTTCCCCATTTCTTTGATTAAGAATTTCATACGCGCTTTCATTCTCTTTGCACGTTCACCATATCTATCAAAAATACGGATGATTCCTTCAGCTGTTGGAATGATTTCATTAACCGGAACGAATTCTGAAAGTAATTCGGCATGTGCTGGCTGAGATCCTAAACCTCCTCCAAACATGATTTTAAACCCACGCTGTCCGTCTTTGATTTTCGGAATAAATCCTAAATCGTGTAAATAACTCAAAGCCGTATCTTCGTCTGAAGAGGAGAACGAAATTTTGAATTTACGTCCCATTTCCTGACAAATCGGGTTTCTTAACAAATATTGAAAAAGTCCGTGTGCATAAGGCGAAACATCAAATGGTTCGTTTACGTCTACACCTGCTAATTCGCTTCCTGTAATATTTCTTACTGTGTTTCCACAAGCTTCACGAAGCGTAATATCATCTTTAGCCAAATCTGCCCAAAGTTCTGGTGTTCGGTCTAAACTCACATAGTGAATCTGGATATCCTGACGTGTAGTTATGTGCAAACGCCCTGTAGAATATTCATCAGAAACTTGTGTGATACGAACTAATTGCTCGCTGGTCACTTTACCATAAGGCAATTTGATACGAATCATCTGAACGCCTTCCTGACGCTGACCGTAAATTCCACGCGCTAAACGAAGACTACGAAAACGCTCATCATCAATTTTTCCTCCACGGAATAAATGAATCTTTTTTTCTAATTCGATAATCTCTCTTTGAACTACCGGATTTTCTATTTCTGTTCTAAAACTTTCCATTTCTCTTTAGTTGTTGGTTGTCAGTTGTTGGTTGTTGGTTTGCTGGCAGAATAACTATCAACCAAAAACCATCAACTATCAACTAGCGAATGAATCCTACTCCTGCTGTTGTGTTTGTTGCTGTATCAATTAAGATAAAAGCTCCGTTTGATTTGTTTTCGTTGTATGAATCAAAATATAACGGCTTGCTTAATTTGATGCTTACTTCTCCAATTTCGTTAATTGCTAATTGAGAAGCTTCTGTCGTTCCTGAGTAATCTGTTGCAATTGTATTTTTAATGCTTTCTACTTTTGCTAAAACTCTGTTGGTATTATGCTGTACCAAATATTTAGTTCCCGGAACCAGTTTTTTACTGTCCATCCAGCAAACTGTTGTGGTAATGTCTTTTTCAATTTTTGGAAGTTCTGCTGATTTTACAATCATATCACCTCTTGTTACATTGATATCATTTTCTAATTCGATTGTAATGGAAGAACCTGCTACGGCTTCATCAAATGTTTTATCGAAAAAGTGAATTTTAGATACTTTTGATTCTGTTAAAGAAGGAAGAACCGTTACGGCATCTCCAACTTTAATTGAGTTTCCGTATAATTTTCCTGCGTAACCTCTAAAATCGTGGTATTCTTCCGTTTTTGGACGAATTACAGTCTGAACTGGGAAACGTGCTTTTCCTGCTTCAAAAACATCAGAAGCATGTAATCCTTCTAAATGTTCCAATACCGTTTGTCCGTCATACCAAGGCATATTTTCTGATTTATCAACCACGTTTCCACCATTGATTGCACTTAAAGGAATGTAACTTACATTTTGTTCCTTGAAAGTACTTTTTGCATTTAATGCCTGAAAATCAGCTTTGATTTTATTGAAAACTTCTTCTGAGTAATCTACCAAGTCCATTTTGTTGATAGCAACGATTACTTCTTTCACTCTCAATAAATTATTGATAAAAAAGTGACGGTAAGTCTGCTCGATAACTCCTTTTCTAGCATCAATTAAAATGATAGAAACCTGAGAAGTCGAAGCTCCTGTAACCATGTTTCTTGTATATTCTACGTGACCTGGAGTATCGGCGATAATGTAACTCTTCTTTGCAGTCGAAAAATAAATATGCGCAACATCAATCGTGATTCCTTGCTCTCTTTCTGCCACTAAACCATCTGTAGCCAAAGAAAAATCAAGGTAATCGTATCCTTTTTGTTTACTGCTTTTTTCGATTGCTTCTATTTTATCAGTCGTCAATGATTTTGTATCGTACAATAATCTCCCGATCAAAGTACTTTTTCCGTCATCTACACTTCCTGCTGTTGCTATTTTTAAAACGTCCATCTTATATATTGTTTCAGGTTTAAAGTTTCAGGTTTTCTCGAAACTTATAAATCTGTATGTTTTTTGTTTTTTTTATTCTACTTTTTAATTATCAATTGTTAATTATTAATTAATCAATTAAAAGTATCCTTGTTGTTTTCTCTTTTCCATTGCAGCTTCGGAACGTTTATCATCAATTCTGGCTCCTCTTTCAGAAATGGTTGATGATCTGATTTCTCCAACTACTTCTTCGATTGTTGCTGCATACGATTCAACTGCTGCTGTACAACTCATATCTCCAACGGTTCTGAAGCGAACAATTCTTTCTTCGATTTGTTCGTCTTCTTCTTGGTACACAAAAGGAGAATGCGACCAGATTAAACCGTCTCTCAAAAAAACTTTTCTTTTATGTGAGAAGTAGATTGATGGAATCTCGATGTGTTCTTTCTCGATATAGCTCCAAACATCTAATTCTGTCCAGTTTGAAATTGGGAAAACACGAACGTTTTGTCCATTTTCAATTTTTCCATTTAATATATCAAACAACTCAGGTCTCTGATTTTTTTCGTCCCATTGTCCGAAATCATCACGAACCGAGAAAATACGTTCTTTCGCTCTTGCTTTTTCCTCGTCACGACGCGCACCACCAATACAAGCATCAAACTTAAATTCTTCAATTGCATCTAAAAGTGTTGTTGTCTGTAAGCTGTTACGGCTTGAATATTTTCCAGTTTCTTCAACCACTTTTCCTTCATCAATAGCATCCTGAACATTACGAACGATTAGCTCTAAACCTAATTCTTCTACCAATTTATCTCTGAAAGCAATGGTTTCAGGGAAATTGTGTCCTGTATCAACGTGTAATAGAGGAAACGGAATCTTAGCAGGGAAAAATGCTTTTTGCGCTAAACGCACTAATGTGATAGAATCTTTTCCTCCTGAGAAAAGTAAAACCGGTTTGTCAAACTGTGAAATTACTTCTCTGAAAATGTATATCGCTTCACTCTCTAAAGCGTTTGTTTTTAATACTGAACTCATTGTTTTTTTGTTTGATATTTTTGTTGTGAAAATTTTGTTTCAGGTTTCATGTTTAAAGTTTCAAGCTGCCTGATCTAAAAATCGCCACTCTTTATTCTATAATCTATATTCTATTCTCTGCAGAAAGTCTTGCCTCTTGATTCTTCCTTCTATTTACTCTTTTTTCGCACTGTGAAGCCCACACTCTTTATGGCTTGATTCCCACCACCATCTTCCGGCTCTGATATCTTCTCCAGGGAAAATCGCTCTGGTACAAGGCGCACATCCAATACTTACGAAACCTTGTTTGTGCAATGCATTTTGAGGAACATTGTTTTCTGATAAATACGTCTCAACTTCTTCTAAAGTCCATTTTAGCAACGGATTGAATTTGATGATTTCGAAGTTTCCGTCGTATTCAAACAAACTTAAATCGTGTCTGTTTTCTGACTGTTCTGCTCTTAAACCTGTAATCCAAACTGAGTTTCCTGCCAAAGCTTTTCTTAACGGAACCACTTTTCGAATAAAACAGCACTCTTTTCTGTTTTCAACTGAATCGTAAAAGCTGTTTGGTCCTTTTGATTTTAGTAAATTTTCTACAGCAGCCGCTTCTGGAAAAAAAACTTCAATAGGTCTTTTATACTTTTTTAATGTTTTGTGAAAAACGTCATACGTTTCCTGAAATAATCTTCCTGTGTCTAAAGTAAAAACAGTAATATCTGTGTTACTTTTTGCAATAAAATCAGTAATTACCTGATCTTCCTGCCCAAAAGAAGTCGAAAAAATTACTTTTCCCGGAAATTCTTCTGCTAAAAAAACTAAGGTTTCGTCAAGTGAGAAATCTTTCGTTTTCTCTAATAATTCTTGTACAATAATCGCACTCATAATCTCTTTCTCCCTATCTAAAGAATTATAATAATTTAGATAATGTTTTTAAACTCAATAATATAATTAGAACTCCAACAGCAACCATCATTGGTTTTCTTTTGATTTTGTTTACTAAATAAGCTGCTAAAGGTGCCGAAAATACTCCTCCTAAAATCAATCCTATAATAACCTGCCAGCCGTGGATTCCTCCAAAAAGCATAAATGTGATACCGCTTGCAAATGAAATGGCAAACTCTGCAGCATTTACAGAACCAATAGTATATCTTGGGTTTCTTCCTCTTCCTAATAAAGTTGAAGTCACAATTGGCCCCCAGCCTCCGCCTCCAACAGAATCCATAAATCCGCCAAAAACTGCTAAAGCACCTAATTTTTTAGTTTTCTTTTTTACAATATTCTTTTTTAACGCTTTTCTGATAATGATAACCGCCAAAATAATCATGTAAACCGCAATAAATGGCTTAATAACATCGCCATTAATTACGTCTGACAACAAATAAGCTCCAGTTATAGAACCTAAAACTCCCGGAATCAATAAATGCTTTACCAGTTTTTTATTGATGTTCCCAAAACGATGGTGAGAAAGTGCCGATGCGCCCGTTGTAAACATTTCAGAAACGTGAACTGCGGTACTGCTCATAACCGGCGGTACTCCATAAGCCAATAAAAATGAGGTTGAAGTTGCTCCATATCCCATTCCCAGTGTTCCGTCTACCAATTGAGCAAAAACTCCAATGGCAAAAAACACTAAAAATTCCTGATTGAATCCTGCTACAAATCCGTCCCAGGAAAATTCAGCGTGATGCTTGTATATTAAAGTGAATAATAAACCTACTAGTAAAACAACAGGAATTCCAATCCAAAGCTTCTCTTTAAAAGAGGCTGTATTATTTATTTTCAGTTCTTTCTCCATATTAAAAAGTTTAAATTTGCTTCAAAAAACCATTACCCTATCGGGTTAATAGATTACTTTGCAAAAATACTACTTATTTCTAAATTACAAAGCAATATTATTATTTTTTTGAGCCCTCAATTAGTCATTCATTACATTCTAAAAGAGAGTATTAAGAATTATGCAGTATAATTTCACAAATAATGCCGTATTGCAGGATATTTCAACAATTTAGACGTCAAAAATATTTGGTAATTAAATACATTTTCTAATCTCTATAAAATCGATAGGATTATTGTAAAATTATTGTATTTTAGCCCCAAACTTTTATTTATGGATTTTCAAATAGGTCTTGTAATTGCAGGATTAGCCGTTGGTTTTATTGTTGGACTGACCGGAGTTGGCGGCGGTTCCTTAATGACTCCAATTTTATTATACTTCAACATTCCGCCAACAACCGCTGTAGGAACTGATTTATTATATGCCGCATTTACTAAAGCAGGAGGCGTTTTTGTTCACAATAAAAAAGGAAACATAAACTGGAAAATTACAGGCTGGCTTACTCTTGGCAGCGTTCCAGCAGCTTTAGTTACTTTATGGATTTTAAACAGTATTAAAACTGATATTGAAACAATAAATCGTGTTATTAAATATAGTTTGGGCTGGGCTTTATTGTTCACATCAATCGCTATTATATTTAAAAATAAAATTTTAAAATATTCTCAAAAACATGCCGGAGATAAATTTCACAGTGAAAGTACCACACAAAACATGCTCACGATTGCAATTGGAGTTTTACTAGGCGCAACTGTAACTTTAACTTCTATTGGAGCAGGAGCTTTAGGAACTGTAACTTTATTTTTCCTTTATCCATTACTGCCAACACCTCGTTTAGTTGGAACTGAGATTGCACATGCTGTTCCTCTCACATTGGTTGCCGGAATTGGTCATGCTTCAATGGGAAATTTAGACATAGCTTTATTAGGACAACTATTAATGGGATCTCTTCCCGGAATCTATATGGGAAGCATGTTAAGCGGTAAAGTGCCAGATCAATTCCTTAGAAACGCCATAGCCGTAATGCTTTTTATGGCTGGATATAAATTGATTTTTTAAACTAAAATTTCGTAAAAAATAAGAAAGACCATTTCAAAATTTATGAAAATGGTCTTTTTTATTTTTAAATTATAATTAAGCTTAAAAAGCAATATCTGCTAAAGAATTACTTTCTAATATTTTGAGTGTATTATCACGAACTTCTGTCATTAAACGCCTTGCCGCACAAGTAGATTCGTCATCGCAGTCGTCGCATTTTTCGTAGAAATTATGACTTGCACATGGAAGCAGCGCAATTGGACCTTCTAAAATACGATATACTTTAGCCATACTAATATCTTTCGGGTCTTTAATTAAATAGTAACCACCGCCTTTTCCTTTTTTGGCACCAAGAAATCCTGAATTTCGAAGTAATAATAAAATACTTTCCAGAAATTTAATCGAAATATGTTCACTTTTGGCGATTTCGGCAATTTGTACAGGTTCGTTATTTTCTCTCCTGGCTAAATATGTAAGGGCTTTAATTCCGTATTTTGTCTTCTTTGAAAGCATTTTTATATTTTAAATGAGACTGTAAATTTTAGATTTTTTCTAAAACAAACAAACTTCATATTTTTCTGCAACAAAAATAGGCTTTTTAAATGAGAATAATAACAGATCAATAGTTAAATTCTACTAAATCTATCAAATTACTTCTTTGTTCCCTATTAAATTAAATTCATGAAATATTTTAATTTCTTCATCCAGTTCTTTTTTATTAACCACATACGTATGAGAAATAGAATCGTGCCAGCCTCGTGAACCCCCTAAAAAAGTAAATGCATCAAACGGTATAAAACGACATAAATTTCTTTTAAAAATAGTTCCAAAGTCAGGTTTTTGACCGTTTTCATCAACTACAATAGTTCCGGTAATAAATTTCCCTATTGATCTTGAAAATAAGCCTTCCATCATCAAATAATAAATTAGTGAAATAAGAATAGCAATAACATTCCATCCAAAATCTCCCATATTATCCATCCATACTCCAATTTGTGTAAATCCTAAACCTATTAAAATTCCCAAAAAAAGGGCTGTTATCACGAAAAGAATTATAAAAGCAAAAAGATCTATAATATAATTTAAAAACCGCGCTCCAACTGAAGCTAATAGTTTATCATCAAGAATATAAGTTGATTGATTCATGGGTATATGGTTAATTTTGATCGCATTAGTTTTTCTTCAGAAACAAAAATATAATTTTTACTCAAGTATCCCTCAAAAAGAATGACGATTTTTAACAGTAATAAATTTACAGTCAAAAATCGTCACTAATATAATTTGAATTCTTAAATCGAAGATGACTTATCCAAGCGCTTGTTTTAAATCGGCAATTACATCTTCTACGGTTTCTAAACCTACAGAAACACGAACAAGACCTTGTGTGATTCCAACTGCCAATTGATCTTCTTCTGATAATTTACTGTGAGTTGTTGATGCCGGATGCGTTACGATTGTTCTTGTATCTCCAATATTAGCAGATAATGAGCAAAGTTCGATTGAATTCAGGAATTTTCTTCCAGCTTCGATACCACCTTTAATTTCAAATGCAATAATGTTTCCACCCGCTTTCATTTGCTTTTTAGCAATTTCATATTGTGGATGCGATTTTAAGAAAGGATATTTTACGCTGTTTACATTTGGATGACTTTCTAAAAATTCAGCTACTTTTAAAGCATTTTCGCAGTGTCTGTCTACACGAACGGCCAAAGTTTCTAAACTTTTTGAAAGAACCCAGGCATTAAATGGTGATAAAGCCGGTCCTGTATTTCTAGAAAACAAATAAATCTGTCTGATTAAATCGGCATTTCCAACTGTTACCCCGCCTAAAACGCGACCTTGTCCGTCGATTAATTTTGTAGCAGAATGAATTACTAAATGTGCTCCAAATTTAATTGGCTGCTGTAAGTATGGCGTTGCAAAACAGTTGTCGATAATTAAAATCAAGTTGTGTTTTTTGGCAATATTTCCCAACAATTCTAAATCGATAACATCTACTCCGGGATTTGTTGGAGATTCGGCGTATAAAATTTTAGTGTTTGGCTTGATGAAACTTTCGATTGTTTCCGGTTTATTAATTTCGAAATAAGAAGTTTCGATATTCCATTTCGGAAAATAAGTCATAAACAAAGCGTGAGTAGAACCAAAAACACTGCTTGCAGAAACGATATGATCGCCTGAATTCAATAAGCCCGCAAAAGTAGAATATACCGCAGCCATTCCTGTTGCGAATGCATAACCAGATTCAGCTCCTTCCATTTTGCAGATTTTCTCCACAAACTCAGTTGTGTTTGGATTGCTGAAACGGCTGTAAATATTTCTTTCTTTTTCTTCTGTAAAAGAAGCTCTCATATCTTCGGCATCTTCAAAAACAAAGCTTGACGACAGGTACAAAGGCACCGAATGTTCTAAATATTGTGATCTTTCTAATTGTGTTCTAATGGCTTGTGTCTCAAAACCAAATTCTTCTGTATTCATTGTGTGTTGTTTTTTTGTTTTTTGTTTCAAGTTTAAAGTTTCAGGTTTCAAGTTTTAAAAACTGAAATCTAAACTAAAACAAGTCAATTATTTATGCGCAATCTGAGCATTTTCTGATTATCTAATTGACTAATTATCTAATTTATAAAGCTTCGTTGTTCAAGACAACTTTGTATTTAATTGTTGCTGTTGGTTCAACTGTTTTGGCAACTGAACAGTATTTTTCAAAAGAAAGCTGCGCCGCTTTTTTTGCTTTTTCCGGGTTAATTTCTCCTTCTAAATAGAAAACCACATCGATTTCTTTAAAAGGTTTTGCTTCTTCAATCTGCACTCGTGTTCCTTCAACCTCAGCGTTAAAAGAAGTGATTTCCTGGCGCTGTTTCTTTAAAATCGAAATCATATCAATAGCGCTGCATCCTGCAACCCCCATTAACACTAATTCCATTGGACTTGCACCTAAATCGCTTCCGCCAAATTCAGCTCTGCTGTCAACGTCAACTATGTGTCCGCGTTCATTTTTTACTTTAAAATGAAATGCGTCATTTACTCTGTTAAGTGTTACTTTCATTGTGTTGTTATTTTTTTGTTTTGTTTGAATTCAAATCTTAAATCTATCCCGATAGCTATCGGGACTAAAATCTGCAATCTAAAATTCTAATTACCCTTTATCAGATAATCTCAAAATATCTCCGAAAACCCCTCTTGCTGTTACGGCAGAACCTGCACCGGCTCCTTGAATAACGATTGGACGATCTCCATAAGATTCTGTATAAATTTCGAAGAAAGAATCAGATCCTTTTAATCCGCCTAAAGCTGTATCTGAAGGCACTGAAACTAATTTTACTTCTAAATTTCCTTTGTCATTCTGCAAATCTCCAGACAATTCACCAATATATCTTAATACGTGATTTGGCTGTTGATCTGCTTTTATTTTAGCATAAATTGGATCAAATTCTTTTAATTTAGTCAAGAAATCGGCAGCGCTTCCTTCACGTAAGTGCTCCGGAATTAAATTTTGAATTGAAATTTCTTCAAACTCATTTTGTAAATCTAATTCTCTTGCCAGGATCAATAATTTTCTTCCCACATCATTTCCGCATAAATCTTCACGCGGATCTGGTTCTGTATATCCGTTATCAATTGCTTCCTGCAGAATTTCGCTGAACGGAGCATCTTTTGCAGAAAAATTATTGAATAAATAACTTAATGTTCCTGAGAAAACCCCCTTAATTTTTGTAATGTTTTCTCCTGAAAGGTGAAGCAGTTTAATTGTATCAATTAACGGTAATCCAGCTCCAACATTGGTTTCGTACAAATAATTCTTTTGGTTTTCTGCCAAAGCTTTTCTTAATTCTTTATAGAAACCATACGTTAAAGTATTAGCGACTTTATTTGACGAAATCAAGTCGAAACTGCTTTCTACCAGTGTAACATAATTTTCTACAAATGAAGCACTCGCTGTATTATCAACTGCAATTAAGTTCTCTAAATGGTATTCATTTGCATAATCAATAATGTCCTGAATCGTATATGATTCGCCTTTTGTTTCAATGTCGTTTTTCCAGCTTGAAGTTACGCCATTTTTATTTAAAAGCAGTTTTTTAGAGTTTGCGATAGCAAAAACATTCAGCTTAATATCTTTTCGTTTTTCGATTGCAGAAGCCGATTCTAAAATTTGATTAATTAAAGTTCCACCCACTAATCCGTGACCGAAAATCGCAATGTTGATTTTTTTAGAAACTCCAAAAATCTCTCCGTGAATTACGTTTAAGGCTTTGTTTAATTCTTCTTTTTTAACAACCAAACTCACATTTTTACCAGTAACGGTATTGTTGAATAAAATTGGAACTATTTTATTTTTAATTAAAGCTGTATAGGGTTTATGGAATGTACTTAAATCCTGCCCAATAATTGAAATTACCGAAACATTATCAGTCACTGTAATCTGGTTTACATCTTTAGAATAAAAGTCATTTTCGAACTCTTTTTCTAATTCAACCATTGCAAGAGTTGCTTTGTCTTTAGCCACAACTAATCCAATTCCTCTTTCAGAAGAACCTTGCGAGATGATGCTTACGCTGATGTTATGATCGCCCATAACTTTAAAAATTCGGGCATCAACTCCGGCTTTTCCGAGTAATCCTCGTCCTTCAAGATTTACAAGAGATACATTTTCTAAGACAGAAAGGGTTTTAATTCCTTCTTTTGCAGAATTTGAAGTGATTAAAGTTCCGTGATTTTCGTGATTGAATGTATTTAAAATACGAAGGGGAATATTTTTTTCTAATAAAGGAATTATCGTTTTGGCATGCAGAATAGTTGCTCCAAAATTAGCTAATTCATTTGCCTCATTAAACGATAAGAATTCGATTTTTTTAGCATCGGCAACTAAATCTGGATTTGCTGTATAGATTCCGTCAACGTGTGTAAAGTTTTGAAGTTCTTCTGCATCCAGATAATTAGCAATTAACGAAGCGGTGTAATTGCTTCCGTTTCTTCCTAAAGTTGTGGTGTCGTTGTTGTTGTTTGAACCAATAAAACCGGTAACGATATTTACTGTTTCACCATTATGAAGTTTGAAATAATTGATGACGTTTTTCTTTGAAAGCTGTTCTAAAGGCTGAGCATCACCAAATTTAGAATCTGTTTTCAACAATTCTCTTGTATCAACAAAATTGGCAGGTATTCCTTTTTCAACTAAAATTGAAGTCAATAATTTAGCCGAAAGCAATTCGCCTTTTGACAAAATCTGATCTTTAATTTTATTGCTGTAATCACCAATAAGGCTTACTCCTTCAAATAATTTATCTAAAATATTGAATTCCTCAGATAAATCTACCTGCGGATAATCTGAAGTCTGGTATGCTTTAAAACTTTCTAATAAAGGCTTATAATTACCGTTTTTAGCAGCAATTCTTAAGATATCTTCTAATTCATCTGTCGCATTTCCTCGGGCAGAAACGACTACGGCAATTTGCTCGCCTTGATTTACTTTATCTGAAATGATTGAAACTACTTTGTTAAGTCCTTCTCCGTTTGATAATGATTTACCTCCAAATTTTAATACTTTCATTTTATTTTGCTATTGTTTCTGCCTTAAAAATATCGGCAAGTAAATGATCTAATTGTTTGTACTCGATTAAAAAAGCGTCATGTCCGTGAACCGAATCAATCTCGCTGTAAAAAACATTGTTTTTAAATTTCTTTAATTCATTGTAGGTTTCCAGATTTTCTTTTGGTGTAAAAAACAAATCTGAATTGATAGCCACGATATGAATCGCAGCATTTGATTTAGATATTAACGTTTCGAAATCTTCACTATTTCTGGTAATATCGATGGTTTTAAGCAATTGGTTCATCAATTTATAAGATGACAACTGGTATCGCTGCTGTAATTTTTTGCCATGATGTGCCAGCCAGCTTTCGATATTAAAAATCAAAAGATCCTGATTGATGGTTCGCTGAAATTTTTCTTTGAATGATTCCGGAGAACGGTAACATAACATAGCGTGTATTCTGGCATCTTCGATTGGTCTCGAAGAATTGTTTAGAATTTGTTCTTGCAGGAAACAGTTGGCAATCATCCAGTCAGTCGATTTCCAATCTGTTGCAATAGGAATTAAATGTTCTGTAATGCTGGGTTCCAGAGCCAGAATTTCCCAAGCGATTCCTCCGCCGACAGAACCGCCTATTATGGCAAAAACTTTTTCAATATGCAGTGCTTTTAACCCTTTGATGAAGATTTTGGCAATATCTCTGGTTGTAAAATCCTGATAATTTTCGATTATAAACGAATCGGTTCCGTTTCCGGGAACATTAAACGCCAAAACGGTATATTGATTGGTATCGATAGTTTTGGCTTCGCCGATTAGATCACTCCACCAGCCATTTTCGCCGGTAACATGTGCGTTTCCAGTTAAGGCATGATTAACCAAAACAATTGGAGCTGTATATAACGGTTTTCCGGAAAGTGTAAAACTTAACGGTAACGATTGATACAGTGCACCACTTTCGGTGATGAAATCTTGAATTATAATGGGACTTGGTATATTTTCCAATTTCAAATCTTTTTACTTTTTGATTTGTATGTGGAAATATTAGAAAGAAAGTCTAGAGTTGAAACTAAAAAAATTCTTGTTGTTATCTTTCCACGTTTGGGCGTGGTAGAATGCAGCACCTTCTTCGAATTAACGAAGGGTTGCTAAGGATTCATCGGGTCTAATCCCTCCTCCTTTCTTTATAACATTTCAATACGTTTTTGAACTTAACGGTGCAAATTAACTACTAATTTCTTAAACTAACAAATTTTATCGATACTGATTATTCAATTTCTTAAACATAATTCAATCAGAAACTATTGTACGCACAAAATTACCGAACGTTATGCCCAGTAATGTTATGCAGGTTTCAGCCCTGTATGATGGTACTTTTCAACTTAGATGAAAAGCGTTTCATTTTCTTTAGAATACATCAAAAACAATAATGAATTTGGTGCTTTTTTTACCGCTTTTTTATCTGTTTCAGTTATTCCGAAACTTGGGTGGATCAATTCATTTATTGGCGGCGGATTGTTTCTTTCAGTTTTTGTACTTCTGAATTTTTTTCTTAAGTAGTTAATTGCGCTCATGATGTTTAAGTTTATGTTAGTTATTTTTTAATCTTTATGTTTACTTTAATTCTTTGTTATGATGCTAAATGGAATAAAAAAACCCTTTTGGATTTTTAATACCAAAAGGGTCTAAGTTTTATACAACTTATATATACTTTTAGTATCAACAGACGCATACACAAATACGTGCGACATTGAACATCTTGTTCATCTGTAGGGACTTATTCATTTGTGATTTGACTGTTATTTTTAAAAAATCTTGCATTTAGTATTTTTTATAAACTTTTTTGATGTGATTAAAATCTAAAAAGTGTTTTTGTCTATTTTAACAATTATTACTGCTTTTTTAACAGTTCTAACTTGTCTTACAAATTTGCGAATATTTTTTTAATATTGCAAGTTATAAAAGCTTATTTTTTCTTAAAAAACGTTAAAAAACAGCTTTTTATCGTTAAAAAACATCTTACAAAATTACAATTTGAATTAAAGAAGGTTAAATCTTACAAAAAAATATCTAACTTTCTGTTTCAATCTTTCAAAGAACTATCTAATATTGAAAACCACTAAAGCCAGACTGCTTCTTTATTTTTTATTTTTTCTGCAACTTTTAGAATATCGGTTATTAAACCTCTCGAAATTGCCTGTTTGCATGGTGATGCACTTTGAAGCACAATTGGAGTATTAGCATATGATTGTGTGTAAATTTCGAAAATAGAGTCTGAACCTTTTAACTGGCCAATTGCTGATGTTACAGGTTCTGATACTAATTTTACTTCCAGCGTATTTTTCTCGACATCAAATTCTCCAATATATCGTAAGACGTGATTGTCTTTTTGGGTTATTTTGGCAATTTTAAATGATTTATCAATAGCATCTTTATTCAGTATTCCATTTTTTTCTAAGTGTTCTTCTCTTATGAAAGGATGAATTTTTATATCTGAAAATTCGAATTCTTTTCCTATTTCTCTCGTCAGGATCAATAGTTTTCTGGCAGTATCATTTCCAGACAGATCTTCTTTAAATGTAGAACGCATTAATCCGAGCAGACTGGCATCTTTTAAAATAGAGGAAAAAGAGTTTTCTTCGGCCGAAAAACGATTAAATACATAACTCAGGTTATCTGAAAACACACCTCGTATTTTGGTTATTTTTTCTCCTGAATAATACAAATCCCTTAATGTCTGCAAAACCGGAAATCCTGTATCTACGGAGGTTTCATACAAGAACTCTTTGTCGTATTTTTTTAGATTTTCCCTAATTTTTTTATAGAGATCAATTGGGAGCGTATTGGCTTTTTTGTTTACAGCCACGATATTGAATCCGTTTTCGATTAAAGTATTATAATGACCAATCAATTCGTCGCTGGCAGTGGCATCAACGGCAATAAGATTTTCGAATTCGTTTTCTTTTGCAAATTCAATAATATCTTCGACTCTAAACGGTACAGCCAATTCTCTAAAATTGGTTTCCCAGGCATATCCAACGCCTTCTTTCTCGAAAAAGGCTACTGTAGAATTGGTAATGATAGGGAAATGAAAATCGACATTTTTGCTTTGCAGAAAAAACTCCTGACTTTCGATAATCTGATTGATTAATGTGCTTCCTATATTTCCTATTCCAAATAGGATGATATTTATTTTAAGCTTTGACATAATTTTAATTTTTAAAATATATCTGTATGATGATTTTCTTTTCATAAAAAATCACCTCTAGCAGAACTCACGCTGCTAAAGGCAATTTTTCAAACAAAAAACAAAAAAACCTAATTCTTATTGATGCTGTACTGCGATTGGGTTACGCTTTCAAAAACCGCTTGTAAGTCGGCAATTAAATCTTCAACATCTTCTATTCCAACAGAAAGTCGGACTAAATCTTTTGATACTCCTGTAGCCAATTGGTCTTCTTCAGACAATTGCTGGTGAGTAGTGCTTGCAGGGTGAATAATAAGCGATTTTGTGTCGCCAATATTGGCCAAAAGTGAGAATAACTTCGTTTCGTCTACTACTTTTTTAGCAGCGTCAAAACCTCCTTTTAATCCAAAAGTTATAATACCGCTTTGTCCTTCCGGAAGGTATTCTTTGGCTAAATCATAATATTTATTTGATTTCAAACCTGGATAATTTACCCAGACTACCTCATCTTGTTTTTCTAACCATTCGGCCAGAACCAAAGCATTTCCACTGTGTTTTTTAATTCGGATTGGAAGCGTTTCTAATCCCTGAATTATCTGAAAAGCATTAAACGGACTCAAAGCAGCTCCGAAATCTCGTAATCCTTCGATTCTTGCTTTTGCAATAAAGGCTGCATTTCCTAAAGCTTCGTGATATACTAATCCGTGATATCCTGCAGACGGCTCTGTAAATTCAGGAAATTTTCCGTTAGCCCAGTCAAAGTTTCCGGCATCGATAATTACACCGCCTAATGATGTTCCATTTCCGGCTATATATTTGGTTAAAGAGTGAATTACAATATCGGCACCATATTTAATTGGGTTTAATAAATAAGGTGTCGCAACTGTATTATCTACTATAAATGGCACTTTGAATGCTTTGGCTTCTGCCGAAATTGCTTTTAAGTCTAATACGTCTAATTTTGGATTTCCTAAAGATTCTACAAAAAATGCTCTGGTATTTTCTTTTGCTGCTTTAGTAAAATTTTGTGGATCTGAAGGGTCTACAAAAGTGGTTGTAATTCCTAAACGAGATAATGTTACGCTTAATAAGTTGTAAGTACCGCCGTATAAACTATTTGATGCTACGATATGATCGCCGGTTCTTAATAAAGTTAATAAAGTGGTAGAAATTGCTGATGCTCCAGATGCCGTAACTACAGCTCCAATACCGCCTTCGAGTGTGGCAAGCCTCTGTTCTAAAACATCGTTTGTTGGGTTATTTAATCTTGTGTAAATAAATCCAGCTTCGGCAAGACCGAATAAATTGGCAGCATGATCGGCATTATTAAATACGTATGATGATGTCTGATAAATTGGTACTGCTCTTGTTCCTGAATTTTTGGTAACATCGTGTCCTGCGTGTAATGCGTTTGTTGCAAATTTTTGTGTGCTCATGATTTCTTAGTTTTTTAGGTATTGTTAATACTATTATATATTGTTATCTGATTGTAATTAAATTTTGTGGTGATTAAGCAAAAGAAAATTCTCCTTCTGTTTCAAGATCATACATTTGAAACAGTAATGATTTTTGAACTTTTCTATCCTGTTCTGAATTGATTCTTGTGATTTCTTTTGTTAGATTTTCTGATTTGTTATTGTCATTTTGAGAATCGTTTCTCAATAAATATTCTACTGCTATGGAATTTAATGTCTTCATGATTTTTAATTTAAAGTGTTGAAATGAAAAAAGCCCTTTCGGATGGCGACCAAAAGGGCTTATAGTGTAACTATAACAAAGATTGTATCTTTTACTTTTGGCAACAGCAAGGTTGGATGCACATTTGCATCATACTACAACACATCATATTTTTTCCTGCTATTGTTTTCATTTCTATTTAAAATTTAATTCCTTTTTTAAACTCGACTAATTTGATAGAGTAAATGTAATATTTATTTATTTAACTGCCAAATAAAATTTTGATATTTAACATTAAATTTTTGTAAGCCACTAAAATCAAACCTTTCAGCTCACTAAATTATTCTGAAAGGTTAGCCACAGATTAAAAAGATTACATTGATTTTAAAAATCAGCGCTAATTCGTTTAATCTTTATAATCTGTGGTCTATTCTTTTACTTTAAAATTTAAAACTTAAACGTGCAAAACCAAATCTTCCGTTTAATCCAAATTGCGATACAGCTCTTGAATATGCAAACTGATTTGCGTTTGTTAAGTCTGTACTTGGCGCCGGAGATAAAGTTGGAGTTGTGTTTGTGAAAGCCGGAGTCGAAGGATTATTTCTGTCCGGATAAACATCTCCTATATTATTAAATCCAACGGTTGCTCTAAAATGTTCGTTTATCTGGTATCCGAACGACAAATCAGTTACTAATTTTGCGCTGTATTCCGGATGTTCGTAAACAGAAGAAAATCCATCTAAATTAACATCTGTTGCTCCCGGATCTGTTACTTTTCCAAAATAGCTGTTTCTTAAATATATATCCAGTTTTTTGATACTGAAAGTCGTTGTTAGGTTTGCTTTTAATTTCGGAATTGCTTCTTCTAAATAAATTCGGCTTGACTCAGGAAAAAATGAATATATATAAGGATCGCCGCCTGCATCAATAATAGACTGTGGTACATTTAAAGCGCCTACTCTTTTTGTTTCATTAAAACTTAAAGCAAAATCATTTCTAATTACAAAATCCTGAATTACATCATATTTTTGAGAAATTACTAAATCAATTCCTTTTGTTTCTGAGTCAATTCCATTTGTCCAGAACGAAGCTCTCTCAACACCTTTTAAATCAAATGCCTGTTGAAACAATGTCAAAGCATCTTTTTGTGTCTGCGATGTTGCTGCATTTATCTGCGCATCTGTTGGTCTAGCATATTGTCCTGATAAAACAATTCTGTCGTTGATTCTTGTATAATAAGCATCTGTAGAAATTGTAATGTTTGCTTCTGGAATTTTAAATGTAAATCCTGTGCTGATGCTTTTTGATTTTTCTGGTTTTAAATTTTCTACACCAATACTTTTTGCCGCCTGAGAATCATTTGTAAAATATCCAACCTGATAAGGCGAACCATTAATGAATTGGGTAGAACTGCTTTCAAAATATTTTTGCTGTAATGATGGCGCTCTAAAACCTGTCTGCCCTGAAACTCTCCAATTGATATTATCTGTTAATTTTAAAAGAGAAGCTAATTTAAAAGTAACTGTACTTCCAAAATCTGAATAGTTTTCATAACGTGCTGCTCCGTTTACCAGCCATTTTTCGGTTGCATTCAACTCTAAATCAATATAGGCAGCACCGCTTTGTCTGTCTTTTTCTTTAGCATCTGAAGGCTGAAATCCTGAGAATCCCTGCGCTCCCGCTCCACGTTTGTTACCAAAGAAATCAGTAACAATTAAAGGTGAAGTACTTGGTAAAATTCCGGTTACCAAAGCTCCGTTTACATCATATAATCCGTATGAAGCTTCTTCTCCTGCTTTAATTTGGTAATTTTCATATCTAAATTCCCCTCCAAAAGCAACATTTAATCCAGAAAGAACATCAAGCTTTTTACTGAAATCTAAATTGGTTGTGCTTTGTAAAAATGAAACTTTTCCGGCATCAAAACTCAAAGGCGAATTGGTTCCTAAAGTAGCATTGATAGTATTGTTTAAATCATAATTAAATGAATTTGTTCCTAAATTGGTGCTTAAATCTGTGTTGAAACCTAAAATATTTGTAGTAACTCCAAGTGCTGCTGAAGCATCTAATATTTTCGATTCAATTTCCGGTAAAAATCCGTTTTGGTACACTTGCGTGAAAGTTCCTGAACCGTTTGGCAGTCTGTTAAAAGCATAGGATTTCCCATTTCTATAAGAGATTCCTCCAAATGAATATAGTGAAGTCGTTTCGGTTAAAGGATATTTTGCATTATAATATGCTTGTCCCGAAGCTAATTCTGACTGCCCCACACTCATATTATAATCTGCTCTTTGCTGTCCTCTATATGCTAACTCATTATTAGTAACATCAAAATTAAGTGCTGTCTGCATTTGAGCAATTGTTGTTGCTGATGCAATTGCATTTTGCTGTGCTGTTGTAAAATAACTTACCTGCGGCGCATATTGCTGCAGCGAACTTATAATTTGTGCCGAATTTCCTGTTGTATTAATATTGCTGAACAATGAATTGATTTCAACTCCATTTTGAGCCGCTCTGTTTTCTACAGCATTATAAGCATTAAAAATTCCGTTATTTCTAATTCCTGCTCTGCTTGTTGCCTGTCTTGTTACACCAACAGCAGTTAGGTTTAAATAACTTCCTGGTTTTCCTAAAGAAGTTCCGTAATTTAAATCAATCTGGGTTGTTTGTCCATCAGAACCGCCTTTAAAGTTATTTGAACCTGATGACAAGTTAGCTCCATACTGGACTCCTCCAGAAATATAGTTGGCATTTTTCTTTAATACGATATTGATAACTCCTGCAATAGCATCCGACCCGTATTGTGCTGCCGCACCGTCTCTCAAAACTTCGATTCTTTCAATAGCAAAAGATGGAATGGCATTTAAATCTGTTCCTACAGATCCTCTTCCGGGCGATCCGTTTATGTTTACCAGTGCGCTGGTGTGCCTGCGTTTTCCGTTTACTAAAATTAAAACCTGATCTGGTCCTAAACCTCTTAATTGTGCCGGATCTACGTGATCTGTTGCATCGGCAGTTGATGTTGCGTTACTTGTAAACGACGGCGCAACATAATTTAAAATTTGAGTTACGCTGGTTTGCGGCGCTCCTTTTGTAATATCGGCAATATTAAAAACATCAACCGGAACCGGCACATCTGTTTTTACTCTGTTCTTACTTCTTGATCCAATTATGGTTACTTCTGACAATTCATTATTCTTCAAAGAATCCTGCTCGGTTTTGTTGTCCTGAGCATAAAGGCCTGAAAATGTCACAAGACCCAAAACAATTAGTACATTTTTTTTCATTTCTTTTTAGTGATTAATTTGTTTTTGGCTTAAAAGACTTACAGTTTTTTTTCGGTTTTAAACAAAAAAAACCTCTGCGGCGGGCAGAGGTTCTATATATTGTTGAAAAAAAATCTACAATAGAGTCTCTGCGGAGAATTCCGGCATCTTACAAGACATCATATTGCAAACTGTAAATTTCATTTTTGTTCTGTGATTTTAACAAGGCAAATTTGCGAACTATTTTTTAATCAGCCAAACAAAAATCAAAATATTTTCTATTACCCTATCAAAATAGTATGCTTTTGTTAAATTTCTGCTATAAAAAATAAAAAAAGTTGAACTTTAATTTGCAAATCAAAATGGTTTTATACCTTTGCACGCGAATACAGAGGAAAAATTTGAACTGATTGCAACCTCTTCATAATGAAACGGTTCATTATGGATGCCGAAATAAAGATTTTGGTAGTAAAAAATGCTAAAGCAGGAACTCTCCTTTAGCACTTTCAGCAATTACTTTTCCTCGCTTAATGTTAATTTAATAAATTATTATGGCTTATTTATTTACGTCAGAATCTGTTAGTGAAGGGCATCCAGACAAAGTTGCAGATCAAATTTCGGATGCTTTAATTGATAACTTTCTGGCATTTGACGCTGATTCGAAAGTAGCTTGTGAAACATTGGTTACTACAGGTCAGGTTATTTTAGCAGGTGAGGTAAAATCAAATACTTATCTTGATGTACAACAAATTGCACGTGAGGTAATCCGTAAAATTGGATATACTAAAAGTGAATATATGTTTGAGGCAAATTCTTGTGGAATTTTATCAGCTATTCACGAGCAGTCTGCAGACATTAACCAAGGAGTTGACAGAGCTAAGCCGGAAGAGCAAGGTGCTGGAGATCAAGGAATGATGTTTGGTTACGCTACAAACGAAACTGAAAACTTCATGCCATTGGCACTTGATTTATCTCATAAATTATTACAAGAGTTAGCTATTTTAAGACGTGAAAACAAAGAAATCACGTATTTACGTCCAGATGCTAAATCTCAGGTAACTTTAGAATACAGCGACGATAACAAACCAACTCGTATTGACGCGATTGTTATCTCGACGCAGCATGATGATTTTGATGAAGAAGCTGCAATGCTTGCTAAAATCAAAAAAGATGTTATCGAAATTTTGATTCCAAGAATTATCGCTAAAAACCCTGAGCACGCTCATTTATTTAACGATAAAATCAATTACCATATTAACCCAACAGGAAAATTCGTTATTGGAGGACCTCACGGAGATACTGGTTTAACAGGAAGAAAAATTATTGTTGACACTTACGGAGGTAAAGGTGCTCACGGTGGTGGTGCTTTCTCTGGAAAAGATCCAAGTAAAGTAGACAGAAGTGCTGCTTATGCAACTCGTCATATCGCTAAAAACTTAGTTGCTGCAGGTGTTGCTGACGAAATCTTAGTTCAGGTTTCTTACGCAATTGGAGTTGCTGAGCCAATGGGTATTTTCATTGAGACTTACGGAACTTCTAAAGTAAACTTAACAAACGGTGAGATCGCTAAAAAAGTAGAAGCTATCTTCGATATGCGTCCTTACTTTATTGAGCAGCGTTTAAAATTAAGAAATCCTATTTACAGTGAAACTGCTGCTTACGGACACATGGGACGTAAACCAGAAACGGTTACTAAAACTTTCTCTGCTCCCGGCGGAAACGAAAAAACAGTTACTGTCGAGTTGTTTACATGGGAAAAACTTGATTTTGTTGATCAGGTAAAAACTGCATTTGGATTATAATTTTTTTAAGCTTCAAAGCTAAATTTCCTTAATCTTACTTATATATAAATCCCGAATTCTATTTGTTTAGAGTTCGGGATTTTTTATTTGTTTATTTGACGGCATTTGCTTTCCTTAGTACAAAATAACTGACTAAAAAATGAGCAGACTTCCTTCATTACAAAACGTATTAAATGCAGCACAAAAAACCATTCTGAGATTTCCTTTAGAAACTATTACAGCAATTTGCGGTACCATTTTCGCTGTTTTAAATATTAGACAGGATTATTCCAACTATAGCGAATTCTATTTAAAGGCAATAATGAGCTGCTCTTTATGTCTGGTTTGGTTAGTTTCTGCAAGTTTGTTTTTTGCTGCTAAACACAAAAACAATATCATACGCTTTACTGTCAGTATACTATTCAGCGTACCCTTAATTGCTTTTGTTTTTAATTTTGGCGAAAGAGTCTCAGATGCTCAATGGCAGCAGTTTTTTGTTCTCAACCTTGCTTTGCATTTATTGGTTTCTTTTGCAGGTTTTATTCCAAGGACATACAATCAGGAAGAATTTTGGGAATTTAATAAACAGCTTTTTATACGAATCCTTACGTCAGGCTTGTACAGTATTGTTCTTTACACCGGGTTAGCTTTAGCAATTTTAGCCGTCGATCAATTGTTTAAAGTAGAATTTGACGGCAAAATATATGGATATCTATTTTTTGTCATCGCAGGAGTTTTTAATACTATTTTCTTTTTAAGCGGTGTTCCTGAAACGAATAGCAAAGAATTTCCGCTTGAATTAAATTACCCAAAAGGGCTTAAAAATTTCACACAGTTTGTATTACTGCCTCTTATAAGTATTTATCTGGTAATATTAATTTGTTATGAAGCAAAAATTCTGGTTACGCTTTCGCTTCCTGTAGGATGGGTTTCATATTTGGTTCTGGCATTTGCTATCGTTGGAATTCTTTCTTTTTTATTGATACATCCTATTGCAAATGAAAGCGGTAATTTATGGATGCGTACCTTTAACCGCTGGTTTTATTTTTTATTAATTCCGTTGTTGGTATTATTGTTTTGGGCCATTTTATACCGAATTAATCTTTACGGATTTACTCACGAACGTTATTATGTTTTATTATTATCTATTTGGCTCGCGGTTGTTGTGGCTTATTTTTTAATTTCAAAACACCCAAAAATAAAATTCATTCCTATAACTATGTGCCTTGCCGGATTGTTTTCGATTATTGGACCTCAAAGTGCTGATTCTATTTCAAAATACAGTCAGTTATCCCGATTCGAAAACTATCTGCAAAAAGCTCAAGGAAAAACATTAACTTTTGAGGAAGAAAAAGAATTAAGCAGTATTGTTTATTTTTTACAAAGAAATTACTCTTTTGAAATTATGCTTCCGTATGCGCATAAAAAATTAGATGCGCTGTACAAAAAAGACAAAGACCCGGGATCAACTAAAATAATGGAAAGTTTAGGTTTTCAATATCGATCTGAATATGAAGACAAACCTAAAGAAAATGATTATTTTAACTATTATTACTATGAAAACAATAATAATGTTGTGGATAACATTCATGGTTATGATTTCATTTTTATTCTGAATAAAAACAATGCATTTGACTGTAACCAATGTATTACTTTGAATGGTACTACATATTCAATTAAGTCTAAAACGACAAATTATGGTCAGGAATTACAGATTAATAAAGACATTATTCCGCTTAAAATAAACGATTTTGTTAATGCCAATTCTGCGTTTAAAAGAGATTATGATACAGATAATAAAATAGAGCAGAAAATAGAAACTTCAAAATATATTATTTTACTGAATTATCTGAGTGTAAATGGTAAGATAAAAAACAATAAAAAAGATCCTGCAAATTATCAAATCAAGGTAATGGCAGGCATTAAAAAATAGAAAAATAAAACCCGGCAAGATTTTAAATTTTGCCGGGTTTTATTTTTGCTTAAAGTTTATCTTCTCGTTTATTTTTTCAACGTTTTAGGACGATTCGCATCATTTGATAAAATCCAGCCTGTTCGATACATCCATTCGGTCATTTTATGCAGTTTGGCGTAATCAATATTCTCTGCTTCATCCATTGGCGTGTGGTATTGACTGTGCAGGACACTTGTAAAAAATACCGATGGAATTCCTTTACGAGCATACGGCAAATGATCTGAACGGAAATAAAAATTCTCCGGATGTTCTGGTCTGTCCCAAAGTTTATCCAATTCAAATTTAGGCCCTTCATCATTTGCTTTTTTAGCAATATTTACCAAATCTGAAGAATTTTCATGTGGAGAAGTCGATCCCAGCAAAGCTGCTTGGTTTAGGTCATTTCTTCCAATCATATCTCCATTTAGCACCGCAGTAATATCTTTTTCAGGAACGGTTGGATGTTCGGCATACCAGCTTGATCCTAACAAACCTCTTTCTTCAGAACCATGAAAAACAAATAATGCGGTTCTTTTTCCGGGTTGTTTTTTATAAGCTCTTGCTATAGCCAGCATAGCAACACAGGTACTTGCATTGTCATCTGCTCCATTATAAATAGAATCCTGACCGTATTTTTGCCTAACTCCATCATGATCCTGATGTCCGCTAAAAAGAACATATTCTGATTTTAATTTTGAATCCGTTCCTTCTACTTTTCCAACAACATTAACAGATGGATATTTATAGGTTTCAGAAACTACTTCGGCTGATAATACTTCTTTTGTAGTTTTTAAAAACTCTAATTGATCGTTGTGAAGCCAAAAAGCAGGCATTCTGGCTGGAGTTGGTATTTTATCGCGGTATCCTTCAATTCCGTAAACACCTCTTGTCATTTGCGGTTCTACCTGCGACCAGCTTTTTTCTCCTAATTCATCTGCAACAATTATAAGCGCTGCAGCTCCTTTTTGTGCCAGATCTTCATAATATTTTTGCTTTACATAACCGGGATAACGTCTTTCAAAAAGAGAAATATCCTCTGGAATTCCTTCTTTCGAAGCTAACAAAACAACCGCTTTTCCTTTTACATCTGCTTTATTAATATCTTCTTTTGATGCTGCTCCTAAATAAAGTAAGGGAGCTTCCACTTTAATATTAGCTGTTTCTGCAACCAAGACTTCATTCCATAATTTATATGATTTAGATCCAATTTTAAATTTTGTATTTGCCGTAACCTGATGTCGGTACAAATCAAAAAACTGAAAAAAAGTTCCGTCATCTCCAGCTGGAGACATTCCGGCTTGTTTCGCTTTTTCGGCAAGCCACATAGATACCTTTAATTCGTCTAAAGTTCCTGCTTCACGGCCATTAAAGTGATCTCCGGCCATTTGATACATATCGGTTTTTAAATCTTTAACTGTAATTGCTGAAACTAATGGTTTCTTAATTGACTGCGAAAAAGCGATTCCTCCGTAAGCAATTAAAACCAAAATCATTCTATTTTTCATACGTTTAAATTTGATATCTCAAACTTAATGATTTATAAAGAAAAATGCTTTTCTATTTCATTGATTACACAAAATAAATTAGCTGAAACATACAATTAAAAAATCCCGACTTGTTTTAAAAAACAAGTCGGGATTTTTTAAAATTAACCTCAAAATTTTAATACGTTCCATTCTGCATTTTAGATAAAACTTCTTTTATATCATTTGCAGTTTGTTCTTCAACAGTATCATTTAAATATTTTACTGCCAGAGTCTGAGTTGCAACAGCTTTATCCTTTTGTCCGTCTTTGTAATACAACTGCGCCAGCGTATCTAAATAATATGGGTTGTTTTTAGATATTACTAAACTATATTCAGACCATTTTATGGCATCTTTAATAAAGTTTGAGTTTTGCGGTTTCTGTACAACAGTCCAGGCTGCATTATTGCAAATATCTGAATGGTATAATTTAAATGAATTCCATCCGTCATACGAATAACTAGAGCTGGAATCTAATCCTTCAAAAATAGCGTCTAATTTTTCAATTGGACTTGGCCCTGCTAACGTATTGTCAAAATAAGTATTAAACTCTTTCAAGTAAGTTCTATTAGAACCGTCATTATCTTCAAGCTGGGCTAAGTAATAAAAATAATTTCTGTAGGCATCAAAATTTCCTTTTCCAGATTCGATGATCTTTTTATAAACAGAATTGATTTTCTCTTTATTCATATCTCCTGTCACTCCATCCTGAGAAGCATATAGGTTTGTCTGCAACGCATTAGAAACTTCAGAAACTGGATTTCCTATATTATGGATTTCTGGCGCATTGCTGTTAAATGTTGCTCGATTGCTTTCGATTTCATCAGAATGTTTTAATAGATAATCAATTGCCAGGAAATCTGTATCGTTTAAGATTTTGTCTTCATTAAAAAGCTGTTTTGTAAATCCTTGGTTTTTGATTTCTCTTATGATTGTTTCTACCAAAGTCATATCTGGTTTTTTATCCTTTTGATGCGCTTCAATCAATTTTTTCCAGGTTTGGGTAACTTCTTTTTTATCTAATGCTGTTTTTGAAATTACAAATTCACTAGGATCGTCTAGAGTATAATCTGAATCATAATCATAAGATGCTTCAAGCAAAGCTGCCTTATTAAATGCGCTTATTAAATCTGCATCTGATGCTTTTTTATTTTTCAAAGTCTTATCAATAGCAAGGAAAGCATCTGCACGCAATAATTTACGGTAAAAATCTCCATAATAACTAAACTGATATTGTTTTGAAGTTAAATCTGATTTTGCAACAGCTAAAACATCCCCGTTTCCATTTAAAATAAATATACTTGGATCGTTTGTTATTTTATTGTTTTTCAGCCATTTTTTGTCATCGGCTCCAGCCATATAATAATTATAAACATCATATTGTGCATTATACTTATCATACATGTTGTATCCTGTCTGAGATTCCTGATCTTTTATAAATGCATCAAAGTTTTCTTTTGCTGTGGCATTTTTACTATCTACAATTCCTACTAAAAACTTGGTTTTAGCTTCTTTGGTTGCAGCAAGAGCACTTTTTAGATTATTTTCTATTTTAAATTTAAATTTATATGAATAATCTTCCGTTGAAGTATATAAAGGAGTATCAACAGCAACACTGTCAATTAAACTATTTTGAGTGCTGTCTACAGCAGTTCCATAACTGTCATAATAAGAACTTTTTCCCGGATAAGTCCAGTTTTTTATGGTTTGATTCTCTAAAGGAACAACCTGCGGCGCTTTAACCGGCTGTACGTCTCTTTCATTTACAAACACCAAAGGATCTTTTCCTGTTGGTTCAGAAACTTTCAGCTCGTTTGTTTTTCTGTCATAAAACCCGGCAATATTCATATTCCCTAAAAGTTCTAAATGATAATCAATTGTTACCTCTGAAACATCTTTTGGTAATGCATATTTACTAACATCACTTTTTCCATCATAATCTTCATAAACCAAATACAGAAAATCTGTTTTGTCTATTTCAAAATCTAAATCTGTTGATGTCCAGTTTGGATCTACTTTTGTTTTAATATCAGAAACTCTTTGGTATTGAATTGCTTCTGAACCTTTTTGAGTTCCAATATAAAATGAATAATAAGAAGGATTTAAAAACTTAATTTTGACCTTTTTGGCTTTTTTATCATTTTTAAATGAAAGATCAAATCGGTTTTCTGATTTTGCTTTTTTAGAAAAAACCAGCGAATCGCCTTTAATTTCATAATCTCCGGTATAAAAGACCAATTCGTATTTATTATCATCTAATAAATTTAATTTTATTTTTTCACCTTTATTTGTAGATAAATAGGTTCCTTTTTCGATACCTTTTGTTTGAGCGATAGAAACAGACATTCCGGCAAACAAGAGTGATAAACTCCAAACAAAATTGCGCATGACTATATTTTTTGTTGTTAATAATATAGCACAAAGATATTTGATTACTCGCTAAACAAATCATAAAAAATCATAATATTTGCAATCAAAATACTACAAATTATACTTCATTGAAAATATGATGTAACGAGGCTGTACGGTGTATTGAGAAACTCTTGTTGAAAATTGTGAGAAACTGTCGTCGTTAAGATATTTTGTATTTAGTAAGTTGGTTGCAGAGACTTTATATTCCCATTTGCTGTTTTTCTTTTGATAAATTAAACTTGCACTCAAAAAGTCGTATTCGTTGTCTACCGTTTTATTTCCGTTGTAATAATGGTAAAATTCATATTCTGAAACAAAAGAAAAACTATCCAAAAAATAATAGTCTAATCTTGCAAAAGGTTTATCCGTATAAAATGTAGAACCGCTGTATTTATTGACCAAAAGGTTATAACCGAATTCAATATTGGGCAGGTTTTTATAATTAGTCGAAGCTCTTATGGTATAATTTTGAACAAAACTCTCTGTTGTGGCTAATTTATCATTTTGAATGTTGTTGAATTTTGACCAGTTCAAACTTGCTGTTGCTGATGCTTTATAATTTTTTAGAAAAGAACGGCCGTAAGTTCCCATTCCGCTGAAAGTTTCATCGGCTAAATTTGAATTGTATGGAACTGATGACTGATTTATTCCTTCAAAATCTGCCTGCGTTTTAATCGCATCTACTTTTTTGGTATAGGTTGCATTGGCAAAAATGTTCTCGAAATTGAACATATTGTATTTAAAATAGCGAAGCGAATGCACTTGTGATGTTGCATTTTCTAAGAAACGATTTCCGCGGAATAAACTGCTGTAATCTGACAAAACATAACCTGCTGCTAATTGATTAATATCTGTAAAATCATTTGTCAGCGAAAAATTATACGTCAGCGTTTCTGATTTTTTAATTTGGTACAAAGCAAAGAAATCCGGCAGAACTTTTACAAAATTTTGAGAATAATCTGTTCCCAGCTGGGTATTTTTCATTGCATAAGAATGTACACTGACACCTGGCGTAAAAGTAAATTTACCTGTTAAGATTTTATAATGAAATCCCAGAAAAACATCATCAAAGTTATAATTGACATCATTATTATTTTCCGGCGTTTCTAAGTCATTTCGGTCTCCATTATCCAAAATTTGGAAAATATGAGAATTAAAATTTTGATATGAATATGTATTCCCTAAAGTAATATTGATGTTGCTTTTTGGTGTTACCATATAATAGTAATCCAATTTTGCATCGAGTTTGTTGGTTTTTACAAAACGATCCTGGTTTAAATCGTTTCTATTCTGTCCCACTGTGTAACCTGCTAAGTCAAAAGGCTGTGTTCGCAAATTGGCATTATAAAAAGGATTTTCATCCTGATATAAATGCTGCATTTCAAAAGCGAAAATATTCTTGGCACTTTGTGTATAATACAAACTTAAATTTTGGTTTACCGATGTTGGATCCTGTTTTTTATTCGTAAATATACTTTCTGCATCAGCCACATTGTTTACAATAGATTCACGCAGTAAATCAGTGTCTTCTTGTTGTTTAGACAGTTTAGTTAAGATGTCATAATCAAACTGAAATTTATCGTTTGGCTTATATGTCGAACTTAATTTAAAAAGTCCTAAATTATTTTTTTGATGCGTTAATTCATCTCGTTTCTGCTGATCTCCAGAATCTAGAATCGTGGTTTGGGATTTAGTTTCTAAATCGGTTTTTGAAGTTGAAAGGATTCCGAAACCGCTTATAGTCCATGTTTTTGCTGGAGAATAAGAGAAATTTGTCGCGCCAAATTTGGTTTCAATTTCCTTTGCTCTGTTGTTTCTTAAAACCGAAATTCCTAAATCATTTGATGAAACATTAAAACTGCTGCCTCCCTTTTTCATCATGTTTTTAAATCCGCCTGTAAACTTAAAATAATCCTGAGCCGTAAGCGGCAGTTCTCCAATATTATTAAAATTGGTGATTAAGTTTATACTATACTTTGGACTGTAATAAAACAATTTCGGATTGATAATATAACGACTGTCTAATTCTCCAACACCAGTTCCGGCAGTAACATCTCCAAACCAAAAGTTCTTTTTACCTTCTTTCAGCTTAATGTTCATTGCCACATTTTCCTGATCGTTTTCCAGACCTTTTAATTGGCTTATTTCGTTATAGTTTCTTAGAACCTGAACTTTATCAATGGCATCTGCAGGAATGTTTTTAACGCCGAGTTTGGTATCGCCGTCAAAAAAGTCTTTTCCTTCTACCATTAATTTACTTACTTTTTTTCCTTCAACCTCAATTTCACCATCAGCATTTACCTCAACTCCCGGAAGTTTTTTCAGGACATCTTCGAGCTTTTTTTCGGTTCCCGATTTAAAAGAATCGGCATTGTAAACAATTGTGTCGCCTTTTATAGAAACAGGCATTTCACGAACAATCTCAACACCTTCGAGTTCTATTCCCGCACCGTCCATAACAATATTTTGGGCAATGTTTTCGGTTTTGGTCGAAACGGTAATTTCTTTCGACTTCATTCCCAGATAACTTACTTTAACTGTATAAGAAGTATTAGGTTTTAAAGTCAGCTGAAATTTTCCTTTATCATTGGTAATTCCATAAGAGTCCATTGCTTTTGTGGTATTGTTAACCGCCATAATATTTGCCATTTCCAACGGATTTTTCTGCTCATCCTGAATAAAACCATCAAAACGAACACTTTGAGAAAAGCATATAGAAGTAAAAAGTAAGGCAAAAATAAAAAGTGTTTTATTCATTATCAGAATATTGGAATTTAGCCCCGAAGGTTCGGGATTTTTTTTTTTGGAATCGTATAAATTTTATCTTCCCATTGGCGGCGGTCCTCCGGCACGTCCGCGGTTCATTTCTCTAAATTCCTCCATTTTTTTAATTACCGTTTCATCATAGTCTTTTTGAGAAATAACTTTTCCTTTTTTAGATGGCTTTATTTCGACCTTATCTTTTGCATTTAGAACAATTTTAGAACATAAAATGGTCGTTTTTCCGTCGTTAACTTCCAAAATTAAACCCGGAAGTCCCCAATAGTTTTCCGGACCCTGATTAACCGGAATCTCCGGCGTATACCAAGCTGTAACAACAATTTCTTTCGGGATTTCAAAATTGTCTTCAAAATTCGTTTTTGTATCTCCCGAAGTCTTTTTTACCTCATCTTTTTTATTGTCATTATTTTTAGGTCTGAAATTTCTAAAATCGGTTTTACTGGCCTCTTTTACAGCTGTTGCTTTAAAACAATTGTACCCGCCGATTTGTTTGGTTTCCTGTTCCAGTTTCCAGTTTAATTTTGGCAGAGAATCCACAACAAGAAATTCTTTACCCATAAACTCTTTATCAACTGTATAGGATTTGGTTTTAACGTCTTTATAAAAAGTGCCTCCGCCTCCCATCATGGAGTTCATCATCATTCGCATGCCTCCGCCTTGTTGTCCGGGAGCATCTAATTTTTCTTCTTCTTTATAAATAGAAGCTGTTTTATCAAAATTTAAAATGAAAGTTTTCTCTAGCATTTTTTTCATTCGCTCTTCCATTGATTTTTGCATTTCCGGCGTTATATCACGATTTCCTGCTCTCATTCCTTCAAATTTAGGAGCCTGTGTTTTAGATTCGTAAACGGCCATTCCCTGAAAATCTTTTTGTGCCTGAACCTGACTGAAAGCCAATACTAAAAGCAAATAGGTTAGTTTTTTCATGTTTAGATGTTTAATAGATTGTAAAGTTGGTCAAACTTACATTCAAATTTATTACTAATTTTAAGATACTGAAAGTTAAATATATTAATGCCAAAATGCTATCGACAGAACAGCAATTTTGTAAGACTATCAAAATTTAGAAAGGTTTAAATACAAATCTGGGCTAAAATGCTAATTTAAAGGCGTTCTTTACTGTACTTTTTGTACTTTGGCTACTCGAAATTATTAATTTATGAGTAAAACGCTGCGCCAAATTTTAGTATTGCTGTTTATCGCATGTTCTTCCTCAATTATTTTTGGGCAAAGCCAAAAAGTAAATCCTGTTTTAATTTCAAAATTCAAAACTGATGCCGACGAATTTATTGGTTATGATTCTTTTGGGTACTCTTATCAGATAAAAAACAATGTTTTCAGCAAAATAAAAGGAAACGAGATTTTTGAATATAAAAATGTCTCTTTGGGAAATATTACCAAAGTCGACATTCAGAATCCGCTTAAAATCGTATTGTTCTATGAAGACTTTAACAGCGTTGTTCTTCTGGATAATCAACTAAATAAAATGACCGAAATTAACTTTTCGCAAAATACTATTCCTATTGTTGTAAACGCTATTGGAATGTCGACTCAAAACCAGCTTTGGATTTTTAATACTTTAAACCAGCAGATCGGGCTTTTTGATTATTTAAAAAATGAATACAAAACGGTTTCAATTCCGCTTACAGAAAGCATAAAATATTACCAAACCGACTTTAATACTTTCTTTTGGATTGATAAAAAAAACAATTGGTTTTCGTGTGATATTTTCGGTAAAATTTCAAGTTTGGGAACCATTCCCGATTTTGATAAAATTGAAATAATTTCACCTCAAAAATACATTTTCAGCAAAGCTAATACACTGTATTTGAGAGAAAATACAAACACAATTTCAGAAATTGAAATTTTAGAAAAAACGTTTGACAAATACTATTACAAAGACCAAATTTTATCTATTTTTACAGCTAAAGAAATTTTAAATTATAAAATCGTAACACGGTAATGCACATAGCAATAGCAGGAAATATAGGCGCAGGAAAAACTACATTAACTAAATTATTAGCCAAACATTTTAAATGGGAGCCTCATTATGAAGATGTAGTTGATAATCCGTACTTAGACGATTTTTATCATCAAATGGAACGCTGGTCTTTTAATTTGCAGATTTATTTCCTAAACAGCCGTTTTCGTCAGGTGCAGCAAATTCGCGAAAGTGGAAAAAAAATCATTCAGGACAGAACGATTTATGAAGATGCTTATATTTTTGCTCCCAACTTATACGCAATGGGATTAATGACAAGCCGTGATTTTGAAAATTATACGTCTTTATTTGAATTAATGGAATCATTGGTAAAAGCACCAGATTTATTAATTTATTTAAGAAGCACTATCCCTAATCTTGTTGGACAAATTCACAAACGCGGACGTGAATATGAAAACTCTATTTCTATCGATTATTTAAGCCGTTTAAATGAAAGATACGAGGCCTGGATTCAGACTTATACAAAAGGAAAATTATTAATTATTGATGTTGACAACATTAATTTTGTTGATAATCCAGAAGATTTAGGAGACATTATTAATAGAATTGATGCTGAATTGAACGGGCTGTTTTAATCTCTGTCGCTGCAAAACCAAATAAAATAATTTTGAAGTTTTTACTTCACTTTTAAATAAAAAAGAAGGCTGTCTAGATTTAGACAGCCTCTTTTTATATTACTGGATATTCCTTTATTAATTGATTTTTTGAAATGTAACATAATCTTCAGACCAGTTACTGCCTCCAAAATTTAACATTGTACCAGCTGGATTAACACCTGCTACATTTCCGCCCCAATAATAATAGTTTTTATTAGCTCCAGAAGTATTGTTAATAATTACGGTTCCATAAAGCATTGCATAATAACTGCTAGATGGCAGTAAACCGCTTATAAGTGTATTAGTAGAAATAATATCCGAGCTAGTAGCAAAAACAGTAGAACTGTTACTGAAACCAGAACGCACCCACCAGGTTTCAGTTGCACCTGTTGCAACTAATGTTCCTGATGATTTTGATAATAACATATTTACAGTTACCAGCCATTTACCAAGCCCCAGAGTAAGCACAGTCCCTGTATAAAAATATGATCCAGAAGCAGTAAAGTTAACCCCCGATCCTAATTTTGCAAAACCTAATGAAGGTGCCGCAACATCTATTGCTGCCCTTTGGCGCAAGTTACCATTTGCATCTGCTGTTACTACGTTATCCGTTAGATCTCCCACATCCATTGAACGAACTCTGGCATAACCGTTTACATCCATTTCTGCAGTTGGCGCGTTGGTGTTTACTCCTATTTTCCCTGTATTAGTATTGTTAACCCCAGTACCATACAAAGTATTACCAATATTCATCTCATTACTTGCTGTTGCCGAACTTGTACTAAGTAAACTTGCTGATCCTATAGTAATGTTGTTGCTGCCTGTTGTAATAGTATTACCGGTATTGTATCCAATTGCAATATTTTTAGAACCTGTAGTATTATTTGCTAAAGTATTCGCTCCTAACGCCGTATTATACATACCAGTACTGGTAGTAAGAGCCATTGAAGAAACTCCAATAGCTGTATTTCCTGCACCTTGCAAAGGAGTAACAGAATTTAAAGCATTATAACCAAAAGCCGTCGATGTAGACGATAGTTTACCTGCATATTGATTATTCACTTTAAACACAAGAGGTGTGTTATCTGTAGTCCCTAAAAAATTAACGGAAGAGTTTGTACCCGCATTTCCTAAAATGCTCCAATATGCTGCCGTTAATGAGGAACCACTAACTTTTCTTAGAATATTATTTGAATCTAATACTAAAATATTATCTGCAGCAGATCCAGGTGTTAGTCCTGCTATTCCCAGAGTAAAGTTACTGTCAGTAGTTATAACAGAAAGCTGTACTAAAGCCCCGCCTAACTGAACATAACCATTATTGGCCTGCAATCCATTATTAACATAAGGGTTAATTTGCACCTTTTTCCCATTTGGTGTAACAACTGTTTCTGTCTGGGCCATTATAAACCCGCTCTGTAGTAATAACAGTATGTGTATAATTTTTTTCATTCCTTAATCTTTTTTCAAGTTGCTAAAATTCAAATTAATAGATTTATAACAAGCGAAAATAGATTGAAAATAGATTGAAAATAGATTAAAAACAGCCGCAAGAAGTTTTTAAAATAAGATTTTAAGACATTTATTTACCCCAAGAAATGGTATTATATTCTTTTTGTTTTTTTCAATCTTTTCTTAGGCATCACAAACAAAAAATGCCTCTAAAATTTAGAGGCATTTTTTTATTTTGACATTTTGTCAAAGTTATTATTTAGCGGCTTCCACTTTCGCCAAAACTTCTTCTTCGGTTCCTTCGAAAACTTCGGTTGTTGTTTTGCCATTTTCTGTTTTAGTAACAGTTCCTGTAGTTTTTCCGTTTATATTTTTCACTTCAACATTAACTGATTTTTTCTCATATTTACTAGTATCAAAACAGTCTGTTTTTTGATATTTTCCACTTGCATCAAAATGAGCCAGACATTTAGCTGTTTCTTCTGTTGAACAGCCTTTTTCTTTACACATTTTAAGACATTCTTCTTTTGTCATTCCAGACATATCACCGCATTTAGAAACTCCAGCATGCATTTCTGTTTTTGCACAGCAAGAAGCTTTTCCTGCAATGTCTGATGGAGAATTACCTTCTCCTAAAATTGGCGCAATTACCAAACCTATTAAACACGTTAATTTGATTAAGATATTCATTGAAGGTCCTGAAGTATCTTTAAAAGGATCTCCAACGGTATCTCCTGTAACCGCCGCTTTATGTGCATCAGAACCTTTATATGTCATTTCTCCATTGATCATAACTCCGGCTTCAAAAGATTTTTTAGCATTGTCCCATGCACCTCCGGCATTGTTTTGAAAAACGGCCCAAAGAACTCCGGAAACTGTAACTCCAGCCATATATCCGCCTAGCATTTCAGCAATTAACTGGTTATTATCTGAGTAAACTAATTTTCCTAAAAGTACAATTGCAATTGGGAAACCAATAGTTAATATTCCCGGAAGCATCATTTCTCTTAAAGCTGCTTTTGTAGAAATTTCAACACATTTGCCATACTCCGGTTTTCCGGTTCCTTCCATAATTCCCGGAATTTCCTTAAACTGACGACGTACTTCGTAAACCATATCCATTGCGGCTTTTCCAACAGAATTCATCGCTAAAGCGGAAAAAACTACCGGAATCATTCCTCCCACAAATAACATGGCTAAAACTGGTGCTTTAAAAATATTAATTCCGTCAATTCCTGTAAAGGTAACGTAAGCAGCAAATAAGGCTAATGAAGTTAAAGCTGCAGATGCGATAGCAAATCCTTTTCCAGTTGCTGCAGTTGTGTTTCCTACTGAATCTAAAATATCGGTTCTGGTACGAACTTCTTTTGGTAATTCGCTCATTTCGGCAATTCCTCCCGCGTTATCAGAAATTGGTCCGAAAGCATCGATTGCCAATTGCATTGCTGTTGTTGCCATCATTGCCGAAGCTGCTAAAGCTACTCCGTAGAATCCAGCTAAAGCATATGAAATCCAGATTGCTCCAGCAAACAATAATACCGTTGGAAAAGTCGAAATCATTCCTGTTGCTAAACCTGCAATTACGTTAGTTCCTGCTCCAGTAGATGATTTTTGTACAATTGCCATAACTGGTTTTGTACCTAATCCGGTGTAATATTCAGTCACTGATGAAATAGCACCGCCAACAATTAATCCCACTAAAGTGGCATAAAAAACGCGCATTGATGAAATGGCTTTTGATCCTTCTCCAAAGAAACTCATCTGCATCGTTTCAGGAAGCATGTGCTGTACTAAGAAGAAACAAGCTACAGCTGTTAAAACAATTGAAACCCAGTTTCCTATATTTAATGCTTTCTGTACTTGCGCTTCTTTAGCATTATCATCTGAAATTTTTACTAAAGTTGTTCCAATAATTGAGAATAAAATTCCGAAACCGGCAATTGCCATTGGAAGTAAAATTGGTCCAATACCGCCAAAAGCGTCATTAATACTGCCGCCCATATCTTTTATAACATAATTCCCTAAAACCATAGCTGCCAAAACGGTTGCCACATACGAACCAAACAAATCAGCTCCCATACCGGCAACGTCACCTACATTATCTCCAACGTTATCTGCAATTGTTGCAGGATTACGCGGATCATCTTCTGGAATTCCAGCTTCAACTTTACCAACTAAGTCAGCACCAACATCGGCTGCTTTTGTGTAGATTCCGCCCCCAACTCTGGCAAACAAAGCAATTGATTCTGCACCAAGCGAAAATCCCGCTAAAGTTTCTAAAACAACAGTCATTGTTTCAGTATCTTTCCAGACTCCGCCAGAAAATAAATTAAAGAAAATTATAAAAAAGGCTGTTAAACCTAATACTGCTAATCCTGCAACGCCTAAACCCATTACGGTTCCGCCGCCAAAAGAAACTTTTAATGCCTGAGGCAAACTTGTACGCGCTGCCTGAGTCGTTCTTACGTTTGTTTTAGTTGCTATTTTCATTCCAATATTTCCGGCATAAGCAGAAAATAATGCACCAAAAATAAAGGCAATTACAATTAATAAATGGGTTTTTACTCCCGGAATAAAAGTGATTCCTGCCAAAGCTAAGCTGGCAATAATTACAAAGATGGTTAATAGTTTGTATTCGGCTTTTAGGAAGGCTAAGGCTCCTTCGTAGATGTAATCTGAAATCTCTTTCATTTTACCGTCTCCAGCGTCTTGTTTTAAAACCCAAGTCCTTTTTATTCCCATGAAAAGTAATCCTAAAACTGCCATGACAATTGGCAGGTAAATCATAAATGCATTCATAATATTTTATTGGTTTTGGTTAATAGTCAACAAACTAACTAAAACGAATTTAAACAAAAAAGCAATACTCCTGACGGCAGTATTGCTTTTTTTATAAATTATGAATGCTTAAATTATTTAATACTAAATAATCCTGCTGGTTTATTTTCAATATCATCAAAACGCTTAGTGCACTCTGCAATAATTTCGTAAGCCTCTTTTACATCTCCCCATCCTTCTACATCAACTTTTTTGTTTTCAAGATCTTTGTAAACCTGGAAGAAATGCTCAATTTCTTTTACTAAGTGAGGGTTAATATCAGAAAGATCGTTTAATGAATTCCAGATTGGATCTGAAACTGGTACACAAATAATTTTTTCGTCTGGTCCTTTATCATCTGCCATATGGAAAACACCAATTGGTTTTACTTCCATAACACATCCAGGGAAAGTTGGTTCATTTACTAAAACCAATACATCAAGAGGATCACCGTCAAGAGCTAAAGTTTCTGGAATAAATCCATAATCTGCAGGGTACATCATTGAAGAGAATAACATTCTGTCGAAACGCATTCTTTTGATTTCAAAATCGTACTCATATTTATTTCTGCTTCCTCTTGGTATTTCGATTAATACATCGAAAGTTGTTAGTTTGTCTGCGGTCATTTTTGTTTTATTATTATATCTATAATTTCGATTGCAAAAGTAACCAAACAATCCTTTTTTACAATGAAAAAAGTATATTAATCTGTGTATTTATACATTAATTAATATACTTTTCTTTTTATATAACAGACAGTTAATATGTAATTTTCCTATTTCGCTTATTTAAGTAATAGTGCCAGAGCAAATAGGTCGCATAAGATCTATACGGACTCCACTGTTCTGTATGGATTTCCATTTCTTGTTTATCATGAATATCCAGCAGTTCTTTAATGGTGTTTACAACTGCAATATCGCCTAGCGGAATCAAATCCGGTTCCTGAAGACAAAACATTAAATAAATATCAATTGTCCAGTTTCCAATTCCTTTCAGTTTAATGAGCTCTTCACGAACCTGCTTTGCCGGTTTTGAAGCTAAACTTTCAACATCTAACTGTTTGTTTAAAATTGCTTCGGCTAAAATTTTAATGTATTTTGTTTTTTGACGGCTCACTCCAAGATTTCGATATTCTTCATCAGGTAAAATGACCATCGTTTCAGGATTGCAGGTTGTATATTCTTTTATTTTTAAAAATGTGGCTTTCGCCGAATCTATAGAGACCTGCTGTTCCAGAATTAATAACACCAAAGTTTCAAATCCCTGAGGCCGTTTTGGAATTGGCGGCAATCCGTATTTTTCGATTATCTCCCGAAAGATTGGATTTTTATTGGTTAGAAAATCGATAGCTTCCTGCATAACTTTTACTTTTAAGTCAATTTCAAAATTAATTAAAAATGAAATCAATTCTTGTAAAGTTTTTTTTGCCCGCAGATTTTACAGATTTAGGCTGATAAGCGCAGATTGAAAAATTAAATCTGCTTCGACCTGTTTAAATCTGTAGAATCTGCGGGCAAAAAAGATTAAGCATAAAAAAAGCCGCAAAGATTTTAAACCTTTGCGACTCTGTAACTTTGAAGCTTTGCGTCTTTATAATTAAAAATAGAACCCGAAAGATCCTTTTATAGCAAATTTATGAGCATCCGGCATATCTAAATAGTTTCCTCTCCAAGAAAAATCAAGACGGAAGACTTTAAAGATATTTCCAATTCCGGCATTGTATTCCCAATATACATTTTCTGGTGCATTATAAGGAAGTCCAGAAGCGTTTATTTCGCGATTTGCTTTAGAAATAGTTCCATGAACCGCTCTAACTCCTACAAACTCTCTCCAGTTTAATTTTCTCATAAACGGAATTCTCGCGAATAATCTTCCTCCAAAATCATGATTCCACTGCAAAGTAGTATATTGATCTGTTACAAATTCGTAGAAATTAAGGTTACTAAACGTATTTTCAATTGTAAAATAAGTCTGGTTACCCGGAATTACACTCATTAACCCTAATGGAATTGTTCCAAATGTTTTTCCTGTTTCCAAAATAATATTAGATCTTCCTAAAGGTCCAATTATAATAGGCTGTTTGTAGAAAACCTGAATTTTTTCGTAAGCAAAATCGCTGTCTAAAACTCCTTTAAGACCATAACTGAAATTTACAAAGAAATGACTAAAAGGACTGTCAACTAAATCTCTTTCGACACCATAACCAATTGTTTTTCGGTTTGGCATATACTCAAATTGGATATTGGCTTCTGATTGTTTTACATCACTCTTTATCACTCCCATCGGATCTGATACACTTGGCAAAGTGGTATAATAATCCAGACTAAATGTTTTTGAAGCCGATTCTAATGTTCGATAAGAGAATCCTGCCGAAACAAGAAAATTCTTTTTAGGCTCCATTTCGATAGAAATGTTGCTCAAATTAATATTCGTGAGCTTTCCGTTACTTCCGGTTGTAAACAAGGCCGACGATGCAAAACTTCGTCCTAAAATATCATTTGTTGTGGTTAAACTGGCTCCAATTTGTTCAATATCCCGCCTGTTTCCTCCAGAAATAATAATACGTTTTTTCTTGTCGATCATCCATTTACCAGAAACTCCGTATTTGAATTTATTATCGTCAAATCCGTATGCTGTATAAGCCTGCAAACGCCAAGGATCGTTAGGTCCAAAATACGTTCTTCCTCCTACTCTCAGCCTTAGACCTTCAACTTCGTTATAACCAAAAGTAGAATAAATAGGGCCGTAGTCGAAGTTCTTAAATTCGATATAACCGCTTCCTAAAATGGAGACGAGATTATACAGCTGCTTAAATCGTTTGACCGTCTGCAGTGTATCAAGCATTTTATAAATACCCGCTTCGTCTTTATTTAATTTCTCAAAACGATTTTCTTCCCAAAATTCCGGCGGTCGTTCATAGACCGCATTATCTATGAAATTGACTTCTTCTTTATAAAATTTTTCGGGTTTTTGAATGTTAAATTTATGATTACGATACAAGGTCGTTCGTTTTCCATAAACTCCTTTTGATTTTTCTTTTTTATTCAAAGCAAAATCAGACATCATGTAATCGCGGGTTAAAAGGAAAACAGAATCGTTTTCTACTTCAAACTCCTGCTCAATATAAATATCTTTTACCCAGTTAATATTGGCACTTTTGGTAACACCCATATTAATTTTCTTGATCGCAAAAGTGGTATCGTTTACCCAGAAATCTCCTTTAAAAGTTAATTCGTTTTTACGCCTTGGATAAAAAACAATATTAAAACACCATTTTTTGTCGATATAAGCACTGTCTTTCAGCACGTAATTGTAAACATCAATTCCGGTTCTTGAAAGCGGGCTGGTGAAACTTTTATCAAAAAATTTAAGGTGATTATCGTAGATATTGTAATCTGAATAAAGGTCTTTTACGAAAGCTAAAATCTGTTGGTTTCCATTAAAACCAGACATTTTATTCCCTGTAAGATTTTCTTTTACTTTCTTTATTCTGTTATCTCCGTAAACATCATAAACCGATTCGTTAATGAAAATAGGCAGATAGGTTTTTCCTGTAACTTCTGAAGTATCAACATGATTAAAAACAAACTCCATTCCTTTAAAGAGTTTATTTTTCATAAAAGCACTGTCAATTGTGTTCATGTCAAACTCAACTTTCTCGTACTTCTGCATTTGATATTGATTAAATTGGTAAAGCCCGTTTTTACGCTTTCTCTCCCATATTTTTCTCAAAATGTCCAATGCCGGATTATTCTTTTTTGAAGTTTTACCCGTATAAATTACAACTTCGCTTAATGCTTCTGGTTCGCTTAAAACGATTTTAAAGTTATAGTTCACTGCTTTTTCCAAAGGAACTTCTTTATCTGAAAATCCCGCAGAACTCACCAATAATGCTGTATAAGTTTCTGATGATTCTAAATAAAAACGACCGTCTTCGTTAGAAACAATTCCAATATTTGAACCTTTAAAAACAACATTTGCAAATGGTATCGGCTGATTAGACTTGTCCAAAACAATTCCACTCACTTTTGTTTGTGCAGTAACAATAGCCGCAAATGCGAATACAAAAAATAGGCTGAGTAAAATTGTTCTTTTCATTGTCTGGGCAAAAAAAAACTTCATCAATTAACTATGAATGATGAAGTTTTGTGAGTATTTTAAATATATACTATTTGTATAACACTTTTTTAACTGCTTTTACTACATCACCTGCATTTGGCAACCAGTCTTTAAGCAGTACTGGAGAATACGGTGCAGGAGTATCTGCAGTTGTAATACGTTGAATTGGCGCATCAAGGAAATCAAAAGCCTGCTCCTGAACGATATAAGAAATTTCAGAAGAAAGGCTGGCAACCGGCCAAGCTTCTTCAAGAATTACTAAACGGTTTGTTTTTTTAACCGATTTTAAGATCGCATCTTTATCCATTGGACGAACTGTTCTTAAATCGATAATTTCACATGAAATTCCTTCTTTAGCTAATTCATCAGCAGCGATAAAAGCTTCTTTGATGATTTTTCCAAAAGAAACGATAGTTACATCAGTTCCTTCACGTTTAACATCAGCAACACCTAGAGGAATTGTGTATTCTCCGTCTGGCACTTCACCTTTGTCTCCGTACATTTGCTCAGATTCCATGAAAATAACCGGATCATTATCACGAATTGCTGATTTTAAAAGTCCTTTTGCATCGTAAGGAGTTGAAGGAACAACAACTTTAAGACCTGGAGTATTAGCAAACCAGTTTTCTAAAGCTTGTGAGTGAGTAGCTCCTAATTGACCAGCAGAAGCTGTTGGTCCGCGGAAAACAATAGGCACATTAAACTGTCCTCCTGTCATTTGACGCATTTTAGCAGCGTTATTTATAATTTGATCAATACCAACTAAACAGAAGTTGAATGTCATATATTCTACAATTGGGCGGTTTCCATTCATTGCAGAACCTACTGCAATTCCTGAAAATCCAAGCTCAGCGATTGGAGTATCGATTACTCTCTTTTCACCAAACTCAGCAAGCATTCCTTTTGAAGCTTTGTAAGCTCCGTTGTATTCTGCAACCTCTTCTCCCATTAAATATATGGATTCATCGCGGCGCATTTCTTCGCTCATTGCTTC
The DNA here is from genome assembly GCF_028736135.1 of Flavobacterium sp. KACC 22758. Classification (NCBI taxonomy): domain Bacteria; kingdom Pseudomonadati; phylum Bacteroidota; class Flavobacteriia; order Flavobacteriales; family Flavobacteriaceae; genus Flavobacterium; species Flavobacterium sp. KACC 22758. Next base: position 526,948 of record NZ_CP117878.1, on the reverse strand, counting down.
ACAAATGGCCTCTCTAAATTGTATTGTTCTCATATTTTTTATTGTATGTTGAATTTTCTGAAGAGCAAAAATAAATATTTTAAATAACTTAAATGCATAAATTGAATTTAAAATCGCATGAAGTTCTTTCTCTCTTTAGGTTTTAACTTTTTAAGCAATATTGTGATATTTACGAAATCGATATAATAGACGTATAATTCACACTTAAAATGCCAAAATCATTTTTTAGACAAACTTTAATCAATTTGTTTAATTCTTATTTTCATCAAATTCATTCATCAAAACGGAAAAATTCAAAAATTAGTATTTTTTGGACAAAAAATATATTCACCTTCACTTTACAAATATTGCAAAATTCCTAACAATCAGGATAAATGAGTATTTTTTTATTTTTAAATTCCGATTAAAATCATCTAAAACCATACAATCTGCGAAATCGTAATAGTTTTAAAAAATATTATGCATGCATAGTATAATTATTCCAAATTAAATTCTAAATTTGTAAAAGCATATTATAAATTCAAAATATATACTTATGAAAATACTAGTTTGCATCAGCCATGTGCCTGATACTACTTCAAAAATCAACTTCACCAACGGTGACTCAGAATTTGACACCAACGGCGTACAATATGTAATTAATCCTAACGACGAATTCGGCCTTACACGTGCTATCTGGTTCCAAGAACAACAAGGTGCAAATGTAACAGTTGTAAACGTTGGAGGTCCTGATACTGAACCAACATTGCGTAAAGCATTGGCAATTGGAGCAAACGAAGCAATTCGTATAAATGCAAACCCTACAGATGGTTTTTTTGTTGCAAAACAATTAGCAGAAGTTATTAAAAATGGCGGTTATGATTTAGTTATTGCAGGAAAAGAATCTTTAGACTACAACGGCGGAATGGTTCCTGGAATGATTGCTGGTATTTTAGGTTCAAACTTCTTAAACTCTTGCACAAACATAACTGTTGAAGGAAATAACGTAAAAGCTGTTCGTGAGATTGACGGCGGAAAAGAAACTGTAAGCACGACTCTGCCTTTAATTATTGGCGCTCAAAAAGGTCTTGTTGAAGAAAAAGATTTACGTATCCCAAACATGAGAGGGATCATGACAGCAAGAACTAAAGCTTTAACTATTCTTGAGCCAGTTGATGCTCCTGTAAATACAAAAGCAGTGAAATTTGAAAAACCAGCTCCAAAATCAGCAGTGAAATTAGTTTCTGCAGATAATCTAGATGAGTTAATCAATTTATTACACAACGAAGCAAAAGTAATCTAGTAATCAGTATTTACTCGCAGTTTTCAGTTTACGAACTTGAAACCTGAAACTTTAAACTTTTAAACAAAAACATCATGTCAATATTAATATATGCAGAATCTGCAGAAGGAAAATTTAAAAAAGTAGCTTTCGAATTGGCTTCTTATGCAAAAAAAGTAGCCGAAAGTTTAGGAACAACTGTTACAGCTTTGACAGTAAACATCAGCGATGTAAGCGAATTAGGTAAATACGGAGTTGATAAGGTACTAAAAGTAAACAACGATAAATTAGCTGGTTTTACTGCTAAGGCTTACGCCGATGTAATTAAACAAGCTGCTGAAAAAGAAGGAACAAAAGTAGTTTTACTTTCTTCTACAACAGACAGTATTTATCTTTCATCATTAGTTGCAGTAGCTTTAAATGCTGGTTTTGCATCAAATGTTGTGGGATTACCAGTTAGCACTTCTCCATTTCAGGTAAAAAGAAATGCTTTCTCAAACAAAGCTTTCAACATTACACAAATCGATACAGATGTAAAAGTTCTTGGTCTTGCTAAAAACTCTTACGGAATTTTCGAAAGTGCCGGAGCAGCTGCTGCAGAAGATTTTAACCCGACACTTGGAGACAACGACTTTGGAATTAAAGTAGATTCTGTTGAAAAAGTTTCTGGAAAAGTTTCTATTGCCGATGCTGATATCGTAGTATCAGGAGGACGCGGATTGAAAGGTCCGGAAAACTGGGGATTAGTTGAAGATCTTGCTGCTGTTTTAGGTGCTGCAACTGCATGTTCTAAACCAGTTTCAGATTTAGGATGGAGACCTCACAGCGAACACGTTGGACAAACAGGAAAACCAGTTGCAACAAACTTATACATTGCAATAGGTATTTCTGGAGCTATTCAGCACATTGCCGGTATCAACTCATCTAAAGTAAAAGTAGTGATCAATAACGATCCTGAAGCTCCTTTCTTTAAAGTTGCTGATTATGGAGTTGTTGGTGATGCTTTTGAAATTGTACCGCAATTAACAGAGAAATTAAAAGCTTTTAAAGCTCAGCATTCTTAATTAGAGAATTCTCATAAAAATATTTGCTGCCTAAAAACAAGATATTGTATCTTTGTTTATAGGCAGCTTTTTTGTTCCATATTTTTTGACTAAAATTGCAGCTTTATTTCCCTATCAAAAAAAGCAACAAAATGAGGCCCTAAGTGCCTTTTTTACAAACATATATGAGTCTAGTAAAATTATCTATAAAAGGAATTTCATACAGTCAAACTCAAAATGGCGCTTATGCCTTAATTTTGAATGAAGTCGATGGTGAAAGAAAATTACCTATTGTTATTGGCGCTTTCGAAGCCCAATCCATAGCTATTGCCTTAGAAAAAGAAATAAAACCACCACGTCCGTTAACACACGATTTGTTTAAAAACTTCGCAGAAAGATTTGATATTGTGGTAAAACAAGTAATCATTCATAAACTTGTTGACGGCGTTTTTTATTCAAGCTTAATCTGCGAAAGAGATAAAATTGAAGAAATTATTGATGCGAGAACATCAGATGCTATTGCATTAGCTCTGCGTTTTAACGCTCCAATTTTTACTTACAAAAATATCTTAGACAAAGCCGGAATTTATTTAAAATCAAACACTGCAGATTCTGATCAGGGATCTCAGGAAATTGATGATGTACTTTCTAACCCGGAAACTTTTGGACACGAGGAAGAAACGAACCAATCTGGTGATGTTTACGCAAAACATAGTTTACAAGAACTAAATGAGCTTTTAGATCAGGCCGTTTCTCAGGAAGATTATGAAAAAGCAGCAAAAATTAGAGACGAAATCTCTAGAAGATAAATTTTATGTTTAATCGTGGATTTGTTTAATCGTTTAATTGATTAAACAGTTACACGAATAAACGATTAAACGATTAAACGACGATGAAGCAATATTTAGATTTAGTAAAACACGTTTTAGAAAACGGCAATCAAAAAGGAGACCGTACCGGAACTGGAACTAAAAGTGTTTTTGGTTACCAGATGCGCTTTGATTTAAGTGAAGGTTTCCCAATGGTTACAACAAAAAAGCTTCATTTAAAATCGATTATTTATGAATTGCTTTGGTTTTTAAAAGGTGATACCAATATTAAATACCTTAAAGAAAACGGAGTAAAAATCTGGGATGAATGGGCAGATTCTAATGGCGATTTAGGTCCTGTTTACGGACACCAATGGCGTAATTGGAACAGTGAAGAAATAGATCAGATTTCTGAGCTGATTACCGAATTAAAAACAAATCCAAACAGCAGAAGAATGATCGTTTCTGCATGGAATCCTTCGGTTCTGCCAGATACTAAAAAATCTTTTGAAGAAAATGTAGCCAATAACAAAGCTGCTTTGCCTCCATGTCACGCTTTTTTCCAGTTTTATGTAGCAAGTCCAGACTTAGAAAAAGGAGAAACTAAAGGAAAATTATCCTGCCAGTTATACCAAAGAAGTGCTGATATATTTTTAGGAGTTCCTTTTAATATTGCTTCTTACGCATTATTAACCATGATGATTGCCCAAGTTTGTGATTTAGAACCTGGTGAATTTATCCACACTTTTGGTGACGCACACATTTACAATAATCATTTTGAGCAGTTAGAACTTCAATTATCGCGTGAGCCAAAACCATTACCAAAAATGATTTTGAATCCAGAGATCAAAAACATTTTTGATTTTGATTATGACGATTTCACTTTAGTAGATTATGACCCGCATCCTGCTATAAAAGGAAGTGTTGCTGTATAATTATAAAAAAATCCGCTTAAATATTTAAGCGGATTTTTTTATACAACTAAAACTCCATTTTCACTTCCGGCATAGTCATTCCATTTGTAAAAATCGGCTTCTGGGTCGTTAACATACGTTCCGTCGATTACATACTTAAATTCGTAAATCGCGTCTTTAACCAAATCATAAGTAGCTTTAAAAGTTCCGTTCTTCAACTTGCTTAAAGCACCTTCTGACGCGTTCCAGTTATTAAAATCTCCAACGACTGCTGCCGAATCAGCATCTTTGGCATCTATTGAAAATGTAACTTTAACAACCGGCTTCGTTTTGATAAATTGTTTCTTCAAAGACATAACTATTTCGTTTTTAGATTTATAGATCCTAAATTAAGTAAATTCCGTCAAATAGTAATGAAGTCACAATCGATTTACGATAATACCAAAAACACTATATTTTTTTAGCTGTATCCATAATTTAAGGCACTTAAAATTTTGTATTTCAAATTGTTGTTTGATTTTCAGGCAAATATTCTATATCCAAAATATTGTCTTTCAAAAATAAATTTTAACTTTATAATCTCATTTTTATCTTATGGAAAAAGAAGTGCACGAACAATACGAGTATGCTAGAAGACGATTAAGACAAAAAAAGGTCTTATATTTTCATTTTGTTCTTTTCCTTTTAGGAAGTTTATTTTTATTCGTTGCTAATAGATTTTTTGGTTTTGGCGAAGGAACAAATCAAAACTGGTGTATCTGGATCATTACTGCCTGGCTCTTTATCTTTATTTTACACTTTATAAAAGTCTATATAACAGACCGTTTTATGAATAAAAAATGGGAAAGAGAACAAATTGACAGACTTGTAGCTTTACAGCAAAAAAGAATTAGTCAATTAGAATCAAAAATAAACGAAGACACTGAGAATAAAATTTAGTTACAGCATACCATGATTATAATGATAGCGGCTGTTGCCGAAAACAATACTCTTGGAAAAAACAATGAGTTAGTATGGCATCTGCCAAATGATTTTAAAAGATTTAAGTCACTTACGACTAATCACCATATTATAATGGGAAGAAAAACTTTTGAAAGTTTCCCAAAACCTTTACCAAACAGAACACACATTATTATAACACGTCAAACCGATTATAATCCGGAAGGCTGTATTGTGGTTGACAGTATGGAAAAAGCTATTGCTGCCTGTCCAGAAAATGAAGATTCTTATATTATTGGAGGCGGTGAAATTTACAATTTAGGTCTGCCTTATGCCGATATAATTGAAATCACCAAAGTACATCACACATTTGAGGGCGATACTTTTTTTCCAAAAATCAGCAAAAGCGAATGGCAGTTAGTAGAATCTGAAGAAAATTTTAAAGATGAAAAACATCTTTATGATTATACTTATGAAACTTACATTAGAAAATAAATAAAAAAACATCCTCTTTTGAAGGATGTTTTTTAAAAAACGATTGATTTTAGTATTGACTCGCTCAAGAAAATAGTTTTTGTAAAATCACAAATGTTAAAGAAACATTTGAAATAACTGAATAACATTTAATGTTAATTGAGATAAATCTCAAAAACGCCTTTAATAACAAATACCACTAAGATATTAAAGGCAAAGAAAATTAAAATTTCCAAAAACAAATTTAATCCTAAGAACGTACTTCGCACTTTTAAAAATAGTATTCCCCCAAGAACAACACTTTTAAAAACTACTTACCTGAACAAATGATTACCAGTGCAAAAAAAGCAACCATCTGATTAAGTCAAATGAAAATGATCAATCATTTAAAACTTTAATCATTTTTACTTCAGCAAAGTTGTGCATAATATCGGCACAAGACAATACCCACTTTTGGTGATTTTTTAAAAATACCCACTTTTGGTGATGCCAAAAAAAAGACTTCAAAAGTTGATTTAAGCCTCTGCTTCAAAACATTTAATTGACATTTTAAAAAACTCAATTACAGTTAAACTAGATTGTTTATATTTGCGTAAATTATAATAATGTCTGAAAAAATAACTCCATATAAAGACTCTTCTTTAGGTAAAAAAGAGCAGGTCGCTCAAATGTTTGATAACATTTCTGGGAACTACGATAATTTGAATCGTGTAATTTCATTTGGTATCGATACTAAATGGAGAAAAAAAGTATTGAAATTAGTTTCTGATACTAAACCAAAAGTAATTCTGGATATTGCTACAGGAACCGGGGACTTAGCTATTTTAATGGCGCAGACGAAAGCAGAAAAAATTATAGGTCTTGACATTTCTGCCGGAATGCTTGAAGTGGGGAAAAAGAAAGTTGAGGAAAAAAAACTTTCTAATGTAATTGATCTGGTTTTAGGAGATTCTGAAAACATTCCCTTTGAAGATAATTACTTTGATGCCATTACTGTAGGTTTTGGCGTGCGTAATTTTGAAAATTTAGAAAAAGGTTTTGCTGAAATTTTACGAGTTTTAAAACCAAACGGAATTTTTGTAATCCTGGAAACTTCGGTTCCGGATAAAACACCATATAAACAAGGATATAAATTTTACAGCAAAAATATACTGCCGCTTATTGGAAAATTGTTTTCGAAAGACAATTCAGCTTACGGATATCTATCTGAATCTGCCGCTGCTTTTCCGTATGGTGAAGCCTTAAACAATATTTTAAGAAAAACTGGGTTTATAGATGTTGTAGCAATGCCGCAAACTTTTGGTGTAGCAACCATTTATTCAGCATCTAAAAAATAGTATGAGAAAAATTGTAATCGTCATTTTATTGGTCTTAACGACAAAAGGATATTCTCAATTTGCTAAAAGCATGTTTAGTAAAGATCCTATTATTAATCTGGAAAACTGGCAGAAACAACGCCTTTATTTTGGCTATTATTTAGGTTTTAACAGTTTCGACTTTAAATTCGATTACAAAACTCCTGTTCAGCAGGATATTCAGGTAAAAAAAACAACTGGATTTAATGTTGGTGTTGTAGCCGATTTAAGACTGCAGGAATATATAAACCTGCGTTTTGAACCAGGTTTGTACTACACAAAACGTGATTTGTATTATCCTAATTTTGCTCAAGAAAAAGATTATTTACGCGAAGTAAACAGTACTTACATACATTTTCCGTTACTGCTTAAATTTTCTGCTCTTAGAACTGGAAACATTCGCCCGTATCTGGTTGGAGGATTGTCTACTACTTTGAATTTATCAAGTAATTCAAAATCTACAGACGATAACTTCGAGAATAAATTTAGAGTAAAACAATGGACCTCTGCTTACGAACTAGGTTTTGGAGTTGACTTCTTTACCGAATATTTCATTTTCTCTCCTTCTATAAGAGGAATGTTTGGTATAACCGATGAATTAATTCGTGACAAACCTATAAATGGCCCAAGTCCGTGGACAGACAACATTGATTCAATGAAATCAAGAGCAATTTTAATAAATTTCACATTTCATTAAAACAAAATATTAACTATTTCGTTTAAATTCACTAAGAATAATTGCTGTTGCAGTAGCTACATTTAAACTTTCGGTTTTTTGCAGCTCTCCAAATCTTGGAATTGTAAGCCGGGTGGTTACTATTTTTTCAATTTCTGCCGAGATACCATTGGCTTCATTACCCATAATAATGATTCCATTTTGAGGTAAATTAGATTGATAAATAATATCTCCATCCATAAATGTTCCAAAAACAGGAAGTTTTGTCTGACTTAAAAAAGCTTTAAGATCAACATAATTTACGTTTACTCTGGCAATAGATCCCATTGTGGCCTGAACCACTTTTGGATTATAAATATCGACTGTTTCTTTAGAACAAACAATTTGTTTAATCCCAAACCAGTCGCAGAGACGCATTATTGTGCCCAGATTTCCCGGATCACGAATGTCGTCTAAAGCCAGAATTAAACCAGAATTTATAATTTGATTTTCAACAGGCATTTTAAAAACTGCCAGACAAGAATTTGGAGTTGTTAAAGCACTTATTTTTTTTAGTTCTTGTTCATTAATAAGAGTTCGTTTTGAAGATTGAACTTCTTCAAAATCATTTAACGTAGTGTATAAATGTTCTAATTCAAAATTGGATTGCAGCAATTCCTGAATTACTTTTACTCCTTCGGCAAAAAATAATTGATTTGCAAAACGCTGCTTTTTTTGATGTAAACTTGATATAAGTTTTATTTGGTTTTTACTAACCATAAAATAATGTACTTTTGAATTAAATATTAAAAAACACTTGAAAAATAATTCCACAAAAATAACAGCATTTATTCTAATAGCAATACTTATTTGCGCCTGTAATGCTGTAAAAAGAGTTCCTGATGGAAAAAATCTTCTTGTAAAAAACAATATTATTGTAAACGGAAAGTCTACAAATGATGAAAATGCAACAAATCAAATGTACCAAAAACCAAATGGTACACTGCTGGGTTACAAACTTAGATTAAACTTATACAATTTAGCCAATTTAAATCCGGACTCAACTTATCAGGCTAAGTTTAAAAATAATCCCGGATTGTACGAACGTGAGGCTAAATTTTTATCTGCAAAACAAGTAGACAGACTTGGGCAGTCGTTTTTATACAAAGGAATTCATGAATTCTTAAAAAATACTGGAGAACCGCCGGTAATTATTGATACAGCAAAAACCAGAAAATCATTACTTCGATTAAAATTCTATTATTTCAATAATGGATATTTTAATGTATCTACTGATTACACGATAGACAGCATTGCTAAAAAGAAAGCCCAAGTAAACTACAACATTACAACCGGCCCGGCTTATACGCTTGATACAATTAAAACCAAAATATTAACACCTGCTCTGGATTCATTATACAAAACGAGCACAGAACCTTCGTTTTTAAAATCAGGTGATCAATATAAAACTTCTAATTTTGAAGAAGAAAAAAACAGAATTACAACCTATTACAGAAATCACGGAGCTTACTTTTTTCAGCCTACTTATGTAACGTTTGATATTGATACAATTGGCAAAAAAAACAAAGCCGATGTAACTTTAATCATCAATAACAATAACATTCAGGAAAGAGATTCGAGCAGAACTGAACCTTTTAAATTATACAAAATCAGCGATGTAAATATCTATACTGATTATTCTCCTGCTAATTCAAAAAGCAAAATCAATGACAGTACAACTTATAATAACTTTAATTTGTACAGTTATAAAAAGCTCAAATACAAACCCCGCGCCATTACAGATGCTATTTTCATAACGAAAGGAAGTACGTTTTCTGATACCAGAACCACGCTTTCTTCCAGATATTTGAATAATCTTAAAATATTTAATTATCCATCGATACAATACGAGGTAGATAAACGAGATTCTACAGCGCAGTCTTTAATTGCAAAGGTATATTTAACGCCAAGAAAAAAATACAGTTTTGGTGCTACATTAGATGTTACGCACTCTAATATTCAGGATTTTGGTATTGGAGCGAGTATTTCAGAAACAATTCGAAATGTCTTTAACAGGGCAGAAACATTAGAAATTTCGGCACGTGCCAATATTGGTTCATCAAAAGATATGGCGAATCCAAATGATAATTTTTTCAATGTTTCGGAATATGGATTGGATTTAAAACTGAATTTCCCAAGAATCCTGATGCCTTTTGGAACAGAAAAAATTATTCCGAAGAGAATGATTCCTTCTACTTCCATCGCTGCCGGTTTTTCCAAGCAGCAGAATATTGGTTTAGATAAGGAAAATTTTACCGGAGGTATCTCTTATAATTGGACTCCAAAAAGACGTAATACCGTAAAATTTGATTTATTAAACGCACAATATGTTCGAAATCTAAATCCGAATAACTATTTCAATGTTTATAAATCTTCTTACAATGAGTTAAACGGTATTGCGCAAAACTATAATACCACAACAACAAATCTTGATGATAACGGAAACTTGATAATTCCGGAAGGAACTACAAATTTCACGAATCAAGTACTAACCAATCAAACAGCTTTAACACCTGATAATCCACAATATAAAGATGTAGAAAGTATTGAAGAAAGAAGAATTCGTTTGACTGAAAATGACTTCATTTTATCTACAAGCTATACTTTTACTAAAACCACTAAAACCGATTTAGCAGATAATACTTTTTATCAGTTTAAAACCAAAATTGAATCTGCAGGAACATTATTGTCTGCAGTATCAAGCATTGGAAATTTAACCAAAAATGCAAACGGCAATTATGAGATTTTCAACCTAGAATATGCTGAATATATTAAAGGGGAGTTCGATTATATTAAACACTGGGATTTTGGAAAAGAGAAAGTATTAGCAGTAAGAAGCTTTTTTGGAATCGCAATTCCGTTTGGAAACTCAAATTACATTCCGTTTTCACGAAGTTATTATTCTGGAGGTTCTAACGATAACAGAGCATGGCAGCCGTACTCACTTGGTCCCGGAAGCACAAATGCTTTAAACGATTTTAACGAGGCAAATATGAAGATTGCCCTTAGTGCAGAATATCGCTTTAAAATCTTCGGAGATGTTAAAGGAGCACTCTTTGCAGACGCCGGAAATATCTGGAATGTGCTCGATAATGTGATTGATGACAAGGCAAGATTTAACAGCTTAAACGATTTAGATGAAATTGCTTTGGGCTCAGGATTTGGTTTACGATACGATTTAAGCTTTTTTGTTATTCGTTTAGATTTAGGCTTTAAGACCTATAATCCGGCGCATGACAAGGGAGACAGATGGTTTAAAGAATACAATTTTGGTCACTCGGTTTTAAATTTTGGAATAAATTATCCGTTCTAATGCTAATTAATTCTTATTTTTGCAACCTAAAAACTAAAAACAACTATAAAAAAAATTACAATGGCACACAACATTAAACCAGGAGTAGCTACAGGAGATCAAGTTCAAGAGATCTTTAATTATGCGAAAGAGAAGGGTTTTGCTCTTCCAGCAGTAAACGTTACTGGATCTAGCACAATTAACGGAGTTCTTGAAACTGCAGCAAAACTAAACGCGCCAGTTATTATTCAATTTTCTAACGGAGGAGCACAATTCAACGCTGGAAAAGGATTATCTAATGCAGGTGAAAAAGCAGCAATCGCAGGAGGAATCGCGGGAGCAAAACATATTCACACATTAGCAGAGGCTTACGGTGCAACTGTAATTCTACACACTGACCACTGCGCAAAAAAATTATTGCCTTGGATTGATGGTTTATTAGATGCTTCTGAAAAACATTTTGCAGAAACAGGAAAACCATTATTTAGTTCTCACATGATCGATTTGTCTGAGGAGCCAATCGAAGAGAACATCGAAATCTGCAAAGAATATTTAGCTAGAATGAGCAAAATGGGAATGACATTAGAAATCGAACTTGGTATTACAGGTGGTGAAGAAGATGGCGTTGACAACTCAGACGTAGACAGCTCAAAATTATATACTCAGCCAGAAGAAGTAGCTTATGCTTACGAAGAATTATCTAAAATAAGCCCTAAATTTACAATTGCTGCTGCTTTTGGAAACGTTCACGGTGTTTATAAACCAGGAAACGTAAAATTAACTCCAAAAATCTTAAAAAATTCTCAGGATTTCGTACAAAACAAATTCAACACTGGCCACAACCCGGTTGATTTCGTTTTCCACGGAGGTTCAGGTTCTACACTTGAAGAAATCAGAGAAGGAATCAGCTACGGAGTTATCAAAATGAACATTGATACTGATTTACAGTTTGCATACACTGAAGGAATCCGTGATTATATGGTTAAAAATCTTGACTATTTAAAATCACAAATTGGAAACCCAGAAGGTGCTGATGCTCCAAACAAAAAATATTACGATCCAAGAAGATGGGTTCGTGAAAGCGAAGTGACATTCAACGCAAGACTTGAACAAGCTTTTGCAGATTTAAACAATGTGAATACACTATAATAAAAAAGTTTCAAGTTTAACGTTTCAAGTTTCAGGTTTCGCAACTTGAAACTTGAAACCTAAAACAAAAAAAACATTCAATATGGCTTGGTTTAAAAGACAAGAAAAAGGGATTACGACCGCGACAGAAGATAAGATGGACGTTCCGAAAGGATTGTGGTACAAATCTCCTACTGGAAAAATTATTGATGCAGACGAATTAGCGAGAAACTTATTCGTAAGCCCTGAAGATGATTTTCACGTTCGAATTGGAAGCGCAACCTATTTTGAAATTTTATTCGACAACAACGAATTTGTTGAGTTAGATAAAAACATGACATCAAAAGATCCTCTGCATTTTGTGGATACAAAGAAATACGCAGAAAGATTAAAAGATGTAATGGAAAAAACTCATCTTAAAGACGCTGTACGTACGGGAGTAGGAAAATCTAAAGGAAGAGAACTTGTAATTTGCTGTATGGATTTTGCTTTTATTGGTGGATCTATGGGAGCAGTTGTAGGTGAAAAAATTGCAAGAGGTATTGATCACGCGATCAAAAACAAACTTCCTTTTGTTATGATTTCTAAATCTGGCGGGGCTCGTATGATGGAAGCTGCTTATTCATTAATGCAATTAGCAAAAACTTCTGTAAAACTGGCTCAATTAGCAGAAGCTAAATTACCTTATATCTCTCTTTGTACAGACCCTACAACGGGTGGAACAACTGCATCTTACGCAATGTTAGGAGACATCAACATCTCTGAGCCGGGCGCTTTGATTGGTTTCGCTGGTCCGCGTGTTGTTCGTGATACTACAGGAAAAGATTTACCAGAAGGTTTCCAAACTGCTGAGTTTCTTTTAGAGCACGGTTTCTTAGACTTTATCACGCCTAGAAAAGAATTGAAAGATAAGATCAACTTATATATCGATTTGATTCAAAATAATGATATTAGATAGTTTTAAACTTTCTAAACTAAATACAAAATCCCATTCGCTTCTGCTGATGGGATTTTTTTATATTATTAAATATCAATATATGTTTCGTTCCTACAGGATTTCCCCAACATGCGATTTTAATCTCAACTAATTAATACTTGTCTGAAAAATTGTATTTTTGTTTTGCAATAATAGTTTTATCCCAAGCGAACTATTAAAAAATGTATCTTACAGAAACAGACTTGTTTTTTACCAAAATCGATTTTTCTTAAAGAAATATAAATATCTTTGAACTATGAGCACAGCAACAAAACCAAATCATATAGGGCGAAAAATAAGCCGTATTCGAGAACTTAAAGACATGAAGCAGGAAGCTTTGGCTCAGGCTTTAGGAATAAATCAACAGTCAGTTTCGGCTATGGAAAACAGCGAAACCATAGATGATAAAAAACTTGCAGAAGTAGCAAAAGCGCTTGGAGTAAGTGTTGAAGCAATTAAAAACTTTACCGAAGAAAATATGATAAATTATTTTAATAGTTTTTATGACAACAGCACCAGTACTGGAATAAATGGAATGTTCAATCCAACTCATTGTACATTCAACCCATTAGATAAAGTGATTGAACTTTATGAGCGTATGGTTCAGGCAGAAAAAGAAAAAGTTGAATATTTGGAGAAATTATTAAAAGAAAAATAAGATTTTCAAATCGTTTTGATATTATAAAAAAATCCCCAGAAATTCAGTCTGAATTTCTTGGGATTTTTTATTTTAAATAGAATAAATATGTGTCGTTCCTACGGAACTCGTAATGTCATGATTTCATTTTCCAACGCAATAAATTGCGTTGCTACAAAATATACCATTCCGCCGGAATTTTTCTTGTGTGATTTCAATCTTAATTTCAACGGAATAAATTCCGTTGCTATCGATATTTAATTCCTACGGAATTTTTCTCGATGTATGATTTAATTTATGTTATTTCTCAGAATTAGCTTTCCCAACCAAAGCATCCAACCTTGTCGTAAAAAAAACAATACGTTAGAACCCAGAAAAAAAAACTTAGCGTCTTAGAATCTCAGCATCTCCAAAAAAACTTAGCGCCTTAGCACCTCAGAACCTTAGCAACTTTAAAAACTACATTCCTGTTCGAATAGCTTCAACCGGATCTAAATTTGCGGCAGAAATTGCAGGCAGGATTCCGGAAATCAATCCAATAAGTGCCGCTAAAGTTGTTCCCAAAATTATATTTCCAAAGCTTAGTACAAATTCAAAATCCAATGCTTTGGTTAGAATAACTGCAATTCCCCAAACCATTAATAAACCAATAATTCCGCCAATTACCGAAAGAATTATAGCTTCAAATAAAAACTGAAATAATATAAATCTGTTTTTGGCTCCCAATGATTTTTGAATACCAATTAAATTGGTTCTTTCTTTAACCGATACAAACATAATATTGGCAATTCCGAAACCGCCGACCAAAAGAGAAAATCCGCTGATAATCCACCCTACTACATTCATCTGGCCTAAAATTCCGTCGATAAAATCAGTAAAACCAGAAAGCACATTTATGAAAAAGTTATCCATTTCTCCTGCTTTCATTCCGCGAATTGCTCTTAATTTTTGAGACACTTCAGCTTTATAAGCTTCCATATCGACTCCTTTAGTAGGTTTTAAAATAATCATAGGAGTCATTGCATCGCTGTCGCCATACATTCGGCGTAAAAAATTAGCCGGCAGATAAACTGATGTATCGTTACTGTCTCCAAAAAAACCCGCACCTTGTTTGGCAATTACACCAATTACAGTAAAACGCTGGCCGTACAATCGAATATTTTTACCAATTGGATCAATATCTCCAAAAAGTCCCTGGGCAATTTCGTACCCCAAAACAATTACAGCAGTTCCTGAGTTCGATTCAGATTCATTGTAAAATCGTCCTTTTTCAAAACTTAAACCATCAATATCCCCCATTTCAAATGAAGATGGATTAATCCTCACATCGGCTACAGTTTTAGAATCATATTTTAAAGTTTCTTTATTAACCCAAAGCTGATACCCAACCTGATCTGTATTATTAAGAGAATTTTTTAAGTTAACATATTCATCATATTTCACATTTGGAAACTGTTCTCTCTTCCATTGTGGAATTTCTGAAGGCCCAAAACTGAATTTCATTAAATAAATCGTATTTTTATCTAAACTGCTCAAATCTTTAGAGATTTTTTTGTCTAAAGAATCAACTGCAGCCAAGACGGCAATTATTGAAAAAATACCAATTGTAACACCCAATAACGACAACAAAGTACGAAGTTTATTATTTCGTAAAGCGTTTACGGCAAAGCTTAGACTTTCTTTTAATAATCTTAGATAAAGAAGCATATAGTAGTATTTTTCAATAAAGTAAAATTCAATAATTTAAAAACAAAAACCTAATAAAAGTTAACTTACTCATCAGTAGATTTTTTTACGAGATTGTTACACTAAATCTTTTAAAATAATATATAAAAAAACTACTTTTGCAGTC
The DNA here is from genome assembly GCF_028736135.1 of Flavobacterium sp. KACC 22758. Taxonomy (NCBI): domain Bacteria; kingdom Pseudomonadati; phylum Bacteroidota; class Flavobacteriia; order Flavobacteriales; family Flavobacteriaceae; genus Flavobacterium; species Flavobacterium sp. KACC 22758. The sequence goes on along the minus strand of NZ_CP117878.1, from coordinate 511,553 downwards.
TGAAAATCATAACTACACAATGAGCACAACTAAAAAAATACAATCAGCGTTAATATCTGTTTTTTCGAAAGATGGATTAGAGCCAATCGTTAGAAAATTACACGAACAAAACGTAACACTTTATTCAACTGGAGGAACTCAGGATTTTATTAAAAACCTTGGAATTCCGGTAGTTCCTGTTGAAGATATTACTTCATTTCCTGAAATTCTTGGCGGACGAGTAAAAACTTTACACCCGAAGATTTTTGGCGGAATTTTAAATCGTCAGGACAATGAAAGTGATGTGCAGCAAATGAAAGAATTTGACATTCCTCAAATTGATTTAGTAATTGTTGATTTGTATCCTTTTGAAAAAACAGTTGCTTCTGGTGCAAGCGAACAAGATATTATTGAAAAAATTGATATTGGCGGAATTTCATTAATTCGTGCTGGTGCAAAAAATTTCAAAGACACTGTAATCGTAGCTTCGGTTAATGAATACAGCTTACTTTTAGACATCATTACAGAACAAAACGGAAGCACAACTCTTGAAAACAGAAGATTATTTGCTTCAAAAGCTTTCCATGTTTCATCTCACTATGATGGAGCAATTTTTAACTACTTCAATACAGACGAAACGATCTACAAAGAAAGTATTGCAGATGGTCAAGTTTTAAGATATGGCGAAAACCCACACCAAAAAGGATTTTTCTTTGGAGATTTTGGCGCTATGTTCAAAAAAGTTCACGGAAAAGAGTTATCTTACAACAACTTATTAGATGTTGATGCTGCAGTTAACTTAATTGCTGAGTTTAAAACTGACGGACCAACATTTGCTATCTTAAAACATAACAATGCTTGTGGTTTAGCTTCAAGAAAAACAATCAGCGAAGCTTATTTAGCTGCTTTGGCATGCGATCCAACTTCTGCTTTTGGAGGTGTACTGATTGCAAACACTAAAATTGATGTAGAAACAGCTCAGGAAATCAACAAGTTATTCTGCGAAGTAGTAATCGCTCCAGCTTATGATGATGAAGCAATTACAATTTTACAAGAGAAGAAAAACAGAATTATTTTAGTTCAAAATGAAGTTGAATTACCATCTCGTCAAGTAAGAACTTGTCTTAATGGTTTGTTAATTCAGGACAGAAATAATATTACGGATAATAAAGAGCACTTAAAAACCGTTACAGTTACAGAACCTACTGCTCAGGAGATCGAAGATTTAATCTTTGCTTCGAAAATTTGCAAAAACACAAAATCAAATACCATAGTATTTGCAAAAAATGGGACATTAATTTCATCAGGTACAGGTCAGACTTCAAGAGTCGACGCCTTAATTCAGGCTGTTGACAAAGCAAAAGCTTTTGGATTTGATTTAAATGGTGCTTCAATGGCAAGTGATGCCTTTTTCCCATTTCCTGACTGTGTTGAATTAGCTAAAAAAGCAGGAATAACTGCTGTAATTCAGCCTGGAGGTTCGATAAAAGATGAATTAAGCATAAATTATTGCAATGAAAATAATCTTGCAATGGTATTTACAGGAACACGTCATTTTAAACATTAATTTGTTTAACTTTGTTCGATAAATTATTTTATAACATTTTAAACCCCTAAAAAACTTATGGGATTTTTTGATTTCATGACCGAGGATATTGCGATAGACCTTGGAACCGCAAACACTTTAATCATTCATAATGATAAAGTTGTTATTGATAGTCCATCTATCGTAGCACGTGATAGAGTATCAGGCAAAATCATTGCTGTTGGTAAGGAAGCCAACATGATGCAAGGTAAAACGCATGAAAACATCAAGACCATAAGGCCTTTGAAAGATGGTGTAATTGCAGATTTTGATGCTTCGGAAAAAATGATCAATATGTTCATTAAAAGCATTCCGGCATTGAAAAAAAGAATGTTTACTCCTGCACTTCGCATGGTAGTTTGTATTCCTTCTGGTATTACTGAGGTGGAGATGAGGGCGGTTAAAGAATCTTGTGAAAGAGTAAACGGAAAAGAAGTTTATTTGATTCACGAGCCAATGGCAGCAGCAATTGGTATTGGTATCGACATTATGCAGCCAAAAGGAAACATGATTGTTGATATTGGAGGTGGTACAACAGAAATTGCTGTTATCGCTTTAGGCGGAATTGTATGTGACAAATCTGTAAAAATTGCGGGTGACGTTTTCACAAATGATATCGTTTATTATATGCGTACACAACACAACCTTTTTGTGGGAGAAAGTACTGCAGAGAAAATTAAAATTCAAATTGGAGCGGCTATCGAAGATTTAGACGGACCGCCGGAAGATATGTCAGTTCAAGGTAGAGATTTGCTTACAGGTAAACCAAAACAAGTAGATGTTTCTTACCGTGAGATTGCAAAAGCTTTAGACAAATCTATCCAGCGTATCGAAGATGCTGTAATGGAAACATTATCGCAGACTCCGCCTGAATTAGCTGCAGATATTTACAACACTGGTATTTATTTAGCTGGTGGTGGATCTATGTTAAGAGGTCTCGACAAACGTATTTCACAAAAAACAGATTTACCTGTTTACATTGCTGAAGATCCTTTAAGAGCAGTTGTGCGTGGTACAGGAATGGCCCTTAAAAACATTGCAAAATTTAAAAGTATCTTAATCAAATAAGATCAAAAAATAACAACCAATATACTTTTATTAGAGTCAAATTTTTAATATTTGGCTCTAATAATTCTGAAACCTTAAAGCATATCCTGAAACAAAATAACCAGACAAGAAATGCAGCAAATTTTTAATTTCATTATAAGAAACAGTAATCGGTTACTGTTTTTGCTGCTTTTAGGTATTTCGTTGACTCTTACAATTCAATCGCATTCCTATCACAGAAGCAGAGTAATCAGTTCGGCTAATTTTTTAAGCGGAGGTGTTTATGAGAGAATCAACCGTGTAAACGAATATTTGAATTTAAGAGCTGAAAATGACGAGCTTGTACTTGAAAACGCAAGGTTAAAAAGTCTTTTATTTAATAAAGAAGACACTACAAAGGCACCTTTTCCAGACAGCATTAGAGGAGTTAAACCTGCCGATATCATAGTTTCAAAAGTAATTCACAACTCTTACAATACACACGAAAACTTTATCACACTTAACTCAGGAAAAAAGGAAGGAGTTAAACAAGATATGGGGGTTATAAATAGTTTAGGTATTATTGGAGTTGTAGATAATACTTCGGCAAATTACTCGACTGTGGTAAGTATTTTGAATATGAAATCACAGATCAATGCTAAAATAAAAAAATCAAATCATTTTGGTTCTTTAACCTGGGATGGAAAAAGCACAGGTTTTGTTCAATTAGAAGATGTTCCTAGATTAGCTTCGATTAGAAAAGGCGACACTATTGTTACCGGAGGACAATCTGTAATTTTCCCTGAAGGAATAAACATTGGAACTGTAGATAAAATTTACATTAAAAAGAACACAAGTTACTATGTCATAAACGTTAAGTTATTTAATGACATGACCAACTTAGGACACGTATATATTATTAAAAGTAAGGACAGAGAAGAACTTATTAATTTAGAAAAGAAAAGCAAAGAAAAAGATGAGTAGTGCTTTGTTGGTAAATATTTTTCGATTTATTATGCTGCTGGCAATTCAGGTTGTTATTTTTAACAACATGAATTTTTTAGGCTACATAAGTCCTTTCCCATATATCTTATATATTATTTTATATCCGGTAAACAGCAATCGAGCTGGACTCATTGTTTCGAGTTTTCTATTAGGATTAGTTATGGATATGTTTTGCAACTCAGGCGGAATTCACGCAACAGCCTGCGTTATATTAGCATATTACAGACCTTATTTCTTTAAATTTTCATTTGGATTAAGTTATGAATATCAAACTATCAAACTAAACGAATCTTTAACTCCTGAGCGGTTCTCATTTATATTAGTATCTGTCCTGCTGCATCACATCGTACTTTTTACGCTGGAAGCTTTTCAGTTTAAGTTCATAATAGATATTTTACTAAGAACTCTGTTTAGCACCATTTTTACAATAATCACTTCAATTATAATAATTTACATTATTAAGCCCAATAAACGATGAGAAAAGTTCTGCTGCCCTCTTTAATTATTATTGCAGCATCTTTGCTAGTGATTCGGATCTTTTATCTGCAGATTATTGACGATTCATTCAAATTGAAATCAGAAAATAATGCAATTAAAAAAGTCTACGACTATCCTGAACGCGGTTACATTTATGACCGAAATGGTAAATTATTAGTTGCCAATCAGGCTTCCTATGATATCATGGTTATTCCAAGAGAAATTGGAAAAGATATAAACATTGAAGAATTCTGCGCATTGTTAAATATCACTCGTGAAGAATATGACAAAAGAATTGCAAAGGCAAAAGTTTACAGCCCAAGACTTCCATCTGTTTTCTTATCGCAGTTAAACAAAAATGAATTTGCTGCTTTTCAGGAAAAAATCAGAAAGTATGAAGGTTTCTATTTCCAAAAACGTTCTCTTCGTGATTACGAGGTAGATTATGGCGCTAATATTTTTGGTTTTATCACTCAGGTAAACGAGAACTTAATCAAAAAAAATCCATATTATAACAGTGGAGATTTAATTGGGCAGCAAGGTGTAGAGCAAAGCTACGAAGAAATTTTACGCGGTGTAAAAGGTGTAAAATATATTCAAAAAGACAAATACAACCGAGAAATCGGCCCATATAAAGAAGGAAAATACGATACGATTGCCGTTGCCGGAGAAGATATCAATCTAACCATTGATGCCGAACTTCAAAAATACGGTGAAGAATTAATGATTAATAAACGAGGCGGAATTGTTGCTATTGAACCTAAAACGGGCGAAATTCTGGCATTAGTAACCGCTCCTTCTTATGATCCGGGGATTTTAGTTGGAAGACAAAAATCTAAAAACTACACGCTTTTATATCACGATTCGATTGCAAAACCTTTATACGACAGAGGACTTTTAGCTGAGTATCCTCCGGGTTCTCCATTTAAAATTTTGACTGGTCTTGTTGCTCTTCAAGAAGGAGTTATTAATGAACAGACTACTTTTATGTGTCACCACGGATTTAGTTATGGAGGCGGTCGTTTCATGAAATGCCACGGTTTTGGACCTCATCAATTGCATAACGGAATTTATAATTCTTGTAACACTTATTTTGGACAGGCATACATGCTGACTATCAATAAGTATAAAGATCCGGGACAAGCTGTAGATGTTTGGAGCAGCCACGTAAAAAGTTTCGGTTTAGGCCAATTTATGGGATATGATTTACCAATCGGTAGAAGAGGAAATATTCCAACATCAAAAACATACAAAAAAATCTATCCTAACGGAGGATGGAGAAGTTCAACCATTGTATCGAATGCAATTGGTCAGGGAGAGGTTTTAATGACCCCTATTCAATTAGCCAACATGATGGCAACAGTAGCTAATCAGGGTTATTATTTCACACCTCACATCATTAAGAAAATTGAGGGCGAAAAAATTGATGAAAAGTTCACTACAAAACACGTGACTACAATTGATCAAAAGTATTTCCCTCCGGTTATCAGCGGTTTATTTGATGTTTATAACAAAGGTACTGCTTACGCTCTTAGAGTAGAGGGAATTGATATTTGCGGAAAAACAGGAACTGCCGAAAATTATGCTAAAATAAATGGTAAGAGAGAAAAACTTAAAGACCACTCTATATTTGTTGCGTTCGCACCAAAAGACAATCCAAAAATTGCTATTGCGGTTATGATTGAAAATGGAGGTTTTGGAGCAACAGTTGCAGGTCCGATAGCCAGTTTAATGATCGAAAAATACTTGCGACACAAAATTACCAGAACTGATCTGGAAGTAAGAGTATTAAATAAAAGTTTAGTTTCTGAATATGCTAAGTTAGGCGGAATAAGCGAAGCTCTTAAAATTGAGTCTGTACCAAAAGATTCTGTTTTACAGGCAAAAATCATAAAACCAAAAGCACCCGTTACAACGGCACCAGCAACTGAAGTAAAAAAAACAGCGGTAGACACCACTAAGAAAAACTAACAAAGATTATTTCAAATGAAAAATCAAAGTGTAAAAAATAATATTGACTGGATAAGTGTCTTTATCTACATTGCGCTGGTAGTATTAGGGTGGCTGAATATTTACTCATCATCATTATTATCAACTGATGGAACCTATCAAAAACAATTAATTTTTATTGGATGTACAATTCCATTAATTTTTGTTGTGCTTTTTGTTGATGGAAAATTTTATGAAAAATATGCCAGTATAATTTTTGGTGTTGCTCTTTTATCTTTGGCTGGTTTGTTTTTATTTGGTAAAACAATTGCAGGTCAGCGATGCTGGTATGCAATTGGAAGTTTTACACTTCAGCCTTCTGAGTTTGCAAAAGCCGCTACTTCATTAGCATTAGCCAAATATTTAAGTGATACACAAATTAACCTAAAAGAAACCAACAGGCAAATACAAGCACTAGCGATTGTCTTTCTGCCTGTAATGCTTATTTTACCTCAGCCCGATCCTGGAAGTGCTTTAATTTACAGTGTTTTCATTTTGGTTTTATTTAGAGAAGGACTGCCATCATGGTATGTGTGGACTGGTTTTATTACTATTTTATTATTTGTATTAACCCTGATATTAGAACCTTATGTAGTAATCTTAATAGCACTTGGCGTATTAATTATTATACATTTTAAAGGCAGGGCTGTTGACAGAAATATTCTTTTAAGTGCCATTTTACTAGCACTTATTTCGGGATTTGTTCTTTCTGTAGATTATGTTTTTGACAACGTTTTTAAACAACACCACAGAGACCGTTTTAATATCCTTTTAGGAAAAACAGTTGATATGAAAGGTATTGGATACAATACAAATCAATCTGAAATTGCTATTGGATCTGGAGGATGGATTGGGAAAGGATTTTTAGAAGGAACACAAACCAAAGGAGGTTTCGTTCCTGAACAACATACCGATTATATCTTTACAACTGTTGGAGAAGAATGGGGATTTGCCGGTTCATTAGTTGTTATTTTACTTTTTACAGGTTTATTTTTAAGAGTAATTTATTTAGCTGAAAGGCAAAAAACCAAATTCAGCCGGGTTTACGGCTACTGTGTTGCCGGAATTTTATTTATACACTTCTTTGTAAATATTGCCATGGTAATTGGAATTTTCCCAACAATTGGAGTGCCTCTGCCCTTCTTTTCTTATGGAGGTTCCGGACTTTGGGGATTCACTATTTTGCTGTTTATCTTCTTAAAAATGGATGCTAATAAAGTAAATGAATGGTAAAGGTTTTTAAATATTCAATTTTTTAAATTCCGAATTCCAACTATATAAATAATTTAAAAAAAGCTTCAATTCAGATTTTTAAAAAACTGAGTTGAAGCTTTTCTCTTTTTATTATTCTGCATTTCAAACTCAATGTATTTCATAAATATTGCCAGCAGTTGAAACCGCCGAGACATATATTAAATCAAAATTCAAAAGACAACAATAGACATAAAAAAAGTCCGAAGTTTAGAACTTCGGACTTTTTAGCCTTTTATAGTAAATTATATTTTTTCAACTGGTTTCTTCTTTAAAAGTTTTAGAAGAACCGGGAAAGTTGATATAATAACAATTATAATAATGATATATTCTATGTGGTGTTTTAAATCAATCCCTTGTTTTAAGAACACTCCGTATAAATAATGTCCGGCAAAAATTAAGATAAATGACCACAAGAAAGAACTCAGGATATTGAAAAACATAAATTTCTTTTTGTCCATTGAAACAATCCCTGCAATAATTGGAGCGAAAGTTCTAAAAATTGGAAGGAAACGCGCATATATAATTGCTTTTCCGCCATATTTTTCAAAGAAATCTTTTGACTGTAAAAGATATTTTTTCTTAAACCAGAATGTATCTTCTTTTTTAAATAAATAATAACCGCTTTTTGCTCCAAACCAGTAGCCTGTCATATTTCCTAAAACTCCCATAATAGCAACAGCAGTCGAAAGCAAAAACACATTTATAAAATCACCTGGGATATAAACTACATTTTGAATTAAATCGCGGCTGTAAATACCAGCTAAGAAAAGCAAACTATCTCCTGGTAGAAAAAAACCTGCAAAAAGTCCTGTTTCTGCAAAAACAATAAACAGAACAATAAACAGCCCAATTTCAAAACCTCCGATACTTAAAGTTATGTAAAATTCAGGGTTTATTAACTGGGTCCAATCAAACTTAGTCATAAATGTATTTGGTTTATTTATAAGTTCGTGAAATTAACAATAATTTGCTTTAACCACAATTAAAACCCATATTTTAAAGATAAATTAACTATTAAAAAAGCCCGAGTTACGAACTCGGGCTTAAAAAATTATTTTTCTCTTTCGTACTTACAGCAAGAATGCAAATTTTCATAATCGGCATCTGTTGCTTTAGCATCTTTAGTATCATGCCCAGCCTTTGCAATTGCCAGATTTAAATCTTTTGGCGAAGATTTCTCTTCATTTAAAATTACAGCCAATTGATGCGAACTGATATCCCAAGATGCTGTTTTTACACCCGGAACACCATATGCAGCTTTTTCTATACGTTTTTTACATTGTTCACAGTTTCCGTTTACTTCAGTAGTATATTTTAAATTTTTATTCTTTTTAGTTTGGGCCTGAGCCGAAAATCCTAAAAAAGTAATCATTGCGATTAAAATCAAATTTTTCATTTGTCTATTATTTAGTGTTATAAATTTATTATTGATATTGTTATTGTTATTGATATTGTTATTGATCCGTTATTTTATCTTAAATCGTAATCCTGCATAATACATCTGCCCAAAAATTGGCGCATATGCTACAGAGGCATCAAAATTTGGCCCAAAAGGATCATTTGCCCCAAGTATTGCTTTTTGCTGCTTATAATTTCCAATGTTTTCTCCGCCTGCATATACTTCAAAAACAGGTGAAAAAACTCTTGTAACCTGTGCATTCATAACAGCATAAGAAGGTGAAAAATCAGGAAACTGATCTTCTGCCGGATTCGAAGCTGTATAAGGCAATTGCTGTTTTCCCGACCAGTTAAAAGTATAATCAAACTTCCATTGTTTATCGTTTTTTAAAGTCGTTTCATACTCTAAATTTCCAAGAAAACGATGTTTTGCCTGAAGCGGACGCTGAAAAGTTCCTCTTAAATAATCAGTCTGGATGTCGTAATATTTATAAGCTGTTCTTAAATTTAAATTATGAATAAGTTCATAATTAAACTCAACCTGAAGACTATTTGCGAAAGAACTTCCTTTTAAATTATAAAACAAAACATCCTGCGGACTCTGCATTATATCAACAATCGCCTGATTTTGAAAATCGGTTCTGTATAGATCAAATCCTGCTTCAGCATTTTTATTGAAAATTTTAAATTTCTGCGAAAAACTGATTCCGTAATTCCAGGCAATTTCAGGATTTAAGCCGTAGATTTTTCCATTCTTATCCAAAATTGAGAACGTTCTAGAACTTGCCAAAAGCTGTTGGTTTTCTGCAAAAATATTAGCCGAACGTTTTCCTCTTCCGGCAGAAAAACGAAGTACTCCATTTTTCCATGGATTGTATCGCACATGCAGACGAGGTGTCGCAAAAAAGCCTAATCGGTTATGATTATCGACTCTTCCGCCTAAAATAATACTAAAGTTATCTGTATTGTCATAAGTATATTCAAAAAATGCTCCAACCGAATTATCGATTCGGCTGTAATCATCAGCATTCACAAATTCCTGATATTGATCGTATGAAAAGTTCAAACCAGTTGTGAATTTATGCATGGTATTATTGATAATCGAATTAAAAATTAAATTAGAATAAAAACTATTCTGTTTAATATCATATAAATTCAAACCAAAATACGAATCTTGTTTATGACTATTAAAGGCATTTTGAAAGCCAATACTTTGATAGGGCATATCTTTAAAAACGTAACCAATTTTTGTTGAAACATCAAAACGTTCTGTATTAATTTCAGATCCCCAATGATTTGTTGTACCGCGGTCACGGTCTTTATCAAAATCTACTTCTCCGGTTTGTTTTTTATCATTCATATATCTGAAATTGATAAAACTTACCAAACCACTTTCGGGATCATAATATTGATAACGGTTTAAAACGTTTATTTGTTTTCCCAGCGGATTATCCAAGAATCCATCATGGTTCATATCATTTTTTGCCACGCGCGCATTACCATGTACAAACAAACTTGTTGCCCATTTATCAGACAGTTTTTTATTGAAATGGGTATTCAGCTCAAATCTGGAATCGGTAGAACCATAGGCATTTAAAAAAAACGGAATATCACTTAATGGTTTTAAAAGCTCGGTATTTATTTGTCCCGAAATACTTTCATAGCCATTAATAACACTTCCCGCACCTTTTGTAATCTGTACACTTTCGATCCAGGTTCCGGGTGTAAAAGATAAACCATAAGCCTGAGATGCGCCGCGAACCGAAGGAATATTTTCCTCGGTAATCATTAAATACGGACTCGTCAGCCCAAGCATTTTAATTTGCTTTGTTCCTGTTAAAGCATCAGAAAAATTAACATCAATTGATGGATTTGTTTCGAAGCTTTCTGCCAGATTACAACAAGCAGCTTTTAAAAGTTCTTTACTGGTAATTAGAGATGTATTTGAAGTAAGCGTGTAAGATTTTTTAATTCCTTTTTGCTTTTTGGTGATTTTTACTTCCTCTAAATCTTCCTGAGAAAACACAGAAATCGAAAGCAAAAACACCACAAAAAGCATGATATTTTTTTGCATAAAAAAGATTTTAATAGTATTTAGAAATGACATTTAAAGTTTCGAAACTTAGAAACTTTAAACAATAAATTGTAAGCCATGCAAAGACAGCTTGATTCTAAATATTAAAATCAGGAATAAAAAATGTATTGATTGTATAATTTGAACAGCGGGGGCGCATTCGCATCAGAATAATACGAAATGATTTGATTGTTTTTGAAATTTGGAACAGACAAAAACGCAATTGGCTTGTATTCCTGAATTACGGCAGGAAAGGCTAATTGAAAAAAGAAAATCTTAAAAGTTGCATCATCTGATTTTTTTTCAAGGTGAACAACTTTGTCTTTACAACAAGATGATTTTCCTTCTTTATCCCCGCAGCATTTTTTTTCAGGAGATGCCGAGGCAGAAGTATTTAAAGAAACCGAGGCAATTTTTCCGCCGCAGTAATGTACATCAAAAGCAAATCCTGTGTTGGAAACCAACAGGAGGAAAGCTAAAAATAGAACTGTACATTTCTTTATACTCATACGGCAAAAATACCTAAAATGGTTTGAATAAAAATCTAATAAAATGTTATTTTTTTAAATTTTGAAATTGATAATAAAATGCAGGAATAAATAAAAGCACAAATATAGGCTGGATTATAAAACGTCGGACATAAAAAAGAAGCCAACTGTTTTCTGGAAAATATCTTAGAATTATAAAAAACATTATAAAAAGTATTAATCCAAAAAAGAGGTATAAAAAAGCACTGAAATTTAGAATTCCTTTGTCCTTAAAAAGTGTGTAAATTAAAACAAGTGACAGGATTGTGTTAAGCGCAAAACGAAACAGCAGATTATAAAAGAGCTTAAACAAATCAACATCCGGCAATGGCAGACCTTTGAAAGTAGATTCAAAATACACCAAAAAGGGATCATAAAACAATGATTTTTCAAAAGCTCTAATTAAGCCAAAACAGAAGATAATAATTATGGAAATAAAAATTTTCTTCTTTTGCTCTACTATTCTATTTAGCATATTTTGAAAATTTATTAACCCAGAAAACCCATAAAATAAATACAGACCCGTAAATAATCAACGGGAATAAAACACCGTGTAAAAGATGTGATTTTTCAGGATAATGAAACAACAAAACAGTTAACAATGCTATACGAGCTACATTTAAAATGTATATAAAAACTATTCCGAACAAGATATAAAGCAGCGTAACTTTTAACTTACCCGAAAAAGCGAGTACAAATGAAATAAATAAAATAATAACGCTTACGGCATTACAGCCTTCAACTATACGAACGCCATATTTATTATTAAACCAAACTTCTAACCACGGAGAAGCAAAACCCTGCTGAATTTTAATATCATAATTGAACATCAAAAGCAGCTGCTCTACATTATGACCAACCCAATTAGTTACCGCATCTACTTCATCTGGCCTAAGGCTGTTCAAATAAAATTTATATACAACCGTAAGGATTATATAAGCAGCAAAAAAAGTACCTATAAAAATTAAAAACGGCTTGAATTGAACTAGATATTTTCTCAACAGATTTTTTTTTTCAAATTTATGTATTTTTTGAGTTTAGCTTTAAATACTTTTGTATAAAATTTTCAAATCATGACATTTCAAGAATTACAACCAAAAATAAGCGCTATAATATCTGACAATAATAAAGTTAGAGACGAAAAACTATTAGCTGTCTGCCAGCTTTTAAACGAGAATGTAGAATATTACAACTGGGTAGGATTTTATTTTGCCAACCACGAAAACAAAACACTTCATTTAGGTCCTTATGTGGGTGCCGAAACAGATCATACAGTTATTCCTTTTGGAAAAGGAATCTGCGGTCAGGTTGCAGAAAGCAATTCAAATTTTGTAGTGCCAGACGTAAAAGCTCAAGACAACTATATTGCCTGCAGTTTAACCGTTAAATCTGAAATCGTTGTTCCTTTATTTGTAAATGGAGTAAACATTGGGCAAATTGATATTGACAGCCATGTTATCGACCCTTTTACAGAAGCTGACGAAAGATTTTTAGAATTTGTGAATCAAGAAGTTGCTAAATTATTCTAGAAGAACTATTTTTAAGATAAAAAAATAGAACTGAATGAAAAGAAACATCTTTATCTTTTTGCTTCTGATACTTTCAGTTAATCTGTCTGCACAAATTAGCATGATGTCTAAAAAAATCTTTTTAGACTCATTGAATCGTGAATGCACACCCGATAATTACAGTTACACAAGAGTAATTACAAATTATTCTCAAAAAAGCATACGCTATGTTGTAACAGATTTTTATAAAAACGGCCGAAAAAAAATGACAGGTGCTACTCTCGATCGTGATATTTTGAAGAAAGACGGCGAGTTTATTTGTTATTATAAAAACGGAGCAAAAGAATCTGTTATTAATTATACTGACGACCATAAAAATGGCAAAGAGATTACATGGTATGAAAATCAGAGTAAAAAGTGCGAAAAACAGAACCTTTGGGATTCTAAAACAAAAAAGCAGCAGACCTTGATTCTTAATTGCTGGGATGAAAACAAAAATCAGACTGTAACAGATGGAAACGGTGAGTTTGAAGAAACAGATAAATTCATAACACAAAAAGGCATTATTAAAGACGGATTGAAACAAGGCGCATGGGAAGGAAGCGATAGTTTGAGAAAAATCACATTTGTTGACAATTACGACAAAGGAATCTTAATCTCTGGCGTAAGTACAGATGAAAACAACATACAATTGACTTATTCATCTTTAAACGAGAAACAAAACGGAAAAAAAGCCCAAAAACTAAAGTAATTATATCAAAATCTGCTTTGTTTTTTATAGAAAAAGACGCGTCTAAATCATTAAAAAAGAATTTCTTAGGTCTTATTTTTAGATTCTTTTATTTTTTTTTGATTTTTCTGTTTTTTTAATCTAATTTTGCACCCGTCTTACAAAAGTTGTATGACATACATAAAAATCATTAAAACAATATTGGAATGTATTTAACTAAAGAAAAGAAAGAAGAAATCTTCGCACAACACGGTGATGCAAAAAACACTGGTAAAGCTGAAGGTCAAATCGCATTGTTCACTTACAGAATTTCTCACTTAACTGAACACTTGAAAAAAAATCGTCACGATTACAACACTGAGCGTTCTCTTGTACTATTAGTAGGTAAAAGAAGAGCTTTGTTGGACTACTTGAAAAAGAAAGATATCAACAGATATCGTGAGATTATCAAAGTATTGAATATCAGAAAATAATCAATATAGAAAAGAGGTGCGAAAGTGCCTCTTTTTGTTTTTACATTACAGCTGTTTATAACAAGCACGTTACAAGAAAAAAAGTTTGGTTTTTCATTGGGTTTTAGATAACAACAACTACACACAACAACAACTACAACACAACTAAAACCCATTGTATAATCAAAAAGGAAAAATTTATGATTCCACAAGTTTCACAAGAAATTATCGATTTAGGAGATGGAAGAAGCATCTCAATCGAGACTGGTAAATTAGCAAAACAAGCCGATGGTTCAGTTGTTGTACGTTTAGGAAACTGTATGCTTTTAGCAACTGCAGTTTCTGCAAGAACATCTAACCCAGGTGTTGACTTTTTACCATTAACGGTAGATTACCGTGAAAAATTTGCTGCTGCAGGACGTTTCCCAGGAGGATTTTTCAAAAGAGAAGCTAGACCTAGCGACAGCGAAGTATTAACAATGAGATTAGTTGACCGTGTTTTACGTCCGCTTTTCCCAGACGATTACCACGCCGAAACTCAGGTTATGATTCAATTAATGTCTCATGATGACAATGTTATGCCAGATGCATTAGCTGGTTTAGCAGCATCTGCAGCATTAGCAGTTTCAGACATTCCATTTTACAACTTAATCTCTGAAGTACGTGTTGCACGTATCGACGGAAAATTAGTAATCAACCCAAGCAGAACTGAATTAGAAAAATCTGATATCGATATGATGATCGGTGCTTCTCTGGATTCTGTTGCAATGGTTGAAGGTGAGATGAAAGAAATCTCAGAAGCTGAAATGATCGAGGCTATTAAATTTGCACACGAAGCTATTAAAGTTCAAATTCATGCTCAGCAAAAATTAAGAGCAAAACTTAGCTCTCAAGAATACAGAACTTATGAAGGTGAAGTTGAAGACGAAGCTGTTTATGCTAAAGTAAAAGCTGCTGCTTACGATAAATGTTATGCAATTGCACAAGAAGCTTCTGGAAAAGCAGAAAGAGGTGAAAAATTTGCAGCTGTAAAAGAAGAAGCAAAAGCTTTATTTACAGAAGAAGAATATGCTGAAAATGCAGATCTTGCAGGTTTAGTTGGAAAATATTTCTACAAAACAAACAAAGAAGCTGTTCGTAACGTAATTCTTGAAAAAGGAATTCGTTTAGATGGTAGAAAAACTACAGAAATCAGACCAATCTGGTGTGAAACTGATTACTTACCATCTGTACACGGTTCTTCTTTATTTACACGTGGAGAAACTCAGGCTTTGGCTACAGTAACTTTAGGAACTTCCAGAGAAGCTAACCAAATCGATTCTCCATCTGAACAAGGTGAAGAAAAATTCTACTTACACTATAACTTCCCTCCTTTCTCTACTGGTGAAGCAAAGCCATTAAGAGGAACTTCAAGAAGAGAAGTTGGTCACGGTAACTTAGCTCAAAGAGCTTTAAAAAATATGATTCCTGCAGATTGTCCTTATACAATTCGTGTTGTTTCTGAGGTTTTAGAATCTAACGGTTCTTCTTCTATGGCAACAGTTTGTGCCGGAACAATGGCTTTGATGGATGCTGGAGTTCAAATGGTAAAACCGGTTTCTGGTATTGCTATGGGATTAATTACTGACGGTGAGAAATTTGCTGTATTGTCTGATATCTTAGGAGACGAAGATCACTTAGGAGATATGGACTTTAAAGTAACAGGAACTGCTGACGGTATCACAGCTTGTCAAATGGACATCAAAATTGATGGTTTACGTTATGACATCATGGAACAAGCTTTAGCTCAGGCTCGTGATGGACGTTTACACATTTTAGGTAAATTAACTGAAACTATCGCAGCGCCAAGAGCAGATGTTAAAGCTCATGCACCAAAAATTATTACCAGAACTATTCCTGGAAACTTCATTGGAGCATTAATTGGACCTGGTGGAAAAGTAATTCAGGAATTACAAAAAGCTACAGGAACTACTATCGTAATTAACGAAGTTGATGAGCAAGGTGTAGTTGAAATCTTAGGAACTGATCCAGAAGGTATCAAAACTGTATTAGCTAAAATTGATGCATTAACTTTCAAACCGCAGGTTGGAGAAGCTTACGAAGTAAAAGTAATTAAGATGCTTGATTTTGGAGCTGTTGTAGAATATACTGCTGCACCAGGAAACGAGGTATTGCTTCACGTGTCTGAATTAGCTTGGGAACGTACTGAGAACGTTGCTGATGTAGTTAAAATGGGAGATATTTTCGAAGTAAAATACTTAGGAGTTGACCCTAAAACTAAAAAAGAAAAAGTGTCTAAAAAAGCACTTGTTCCAAGACCTCCGCGTGAGGACAAAAAAGAGTAATCAGATCTTAGTTTACTAAAGGTTTATTCATAGAAAACCCCAGCTCATGCATTTGAGTTGGGGTTTTTCGTTTTCCAAATCATAGCGTAATCTTAATATTACACATTCTTTGATAAAGAAAATGTAAAAATTATAAAAAAACAGGATGAAACTTACATTTTTTTAAAGAAATGAAATATCTTTAGACCTCCAAAAATAAAATTATTAACCCTAAAAACCTTATCTATGGACTTAACACGTTACAAAGTTATCCAAAACACCAAAATCAACAGTAAAGCATTTGTTTTTAAAGACACTAAACATCTTCAGCATCCCCTTCCTCCTTTAGCTTCAGTTGAAAACTTCATCAGCCCTGGAGGTCTGCCAACATTAAAAATCAGAGTTACTTTATATATAAACTCAGAATTCGTTCAAAAACCAATCGTATCAGTTCCTACTTTAAAAGATTCTTCACTTGAAGTTTTCTTTGATTATGACTATACCGAAGATACACCCGAAACTTGTGATGTTTGGTATATCGAAATAGATTACTACTCTACAGACGTAACTCAGGTAAAAAATGTTATCACTTATCTTAGAAATGTTGATCCTGAAACCTCTAGAGGAACCAGAACAGGAGTTGACGAATAAGACCTATAACTAAAAAACATCATTTACTATTAAATTAGAAATGATGTTTTTAACCTTAATTTAAAGATGCATAAAATTACTTTTTATATTTTTTTATTGCTTTTTTTTTACCCTGTTTTTTTTTATTCTCAAAATCAAACAGTGAATTCTTTGTTGAATATTGAAAGCAAAAAAAAAGCTTTAGCCTTCAATAAAGAGTTACATTTTAAGGATGCTCAATATTATTTTCAAACAAATAATTGGGATTCTACTTTAGTCCATTCAATGAAACATTTGAATATTAGTACTAACAAAGAACTAAATGATTATTGTCATTATTTTAGAGGGTTTAGTTTCAAGAAAAAAAAGTTGTTTAAAGAAGCTAAATCAGAATTAAATTTAATCTCGAAAGGATTTGCTTTCTACCCTTTAGTAAATAAAACTCTTGGAGAAATTTCACTTGAATTAAAAGAATTCAAAAAAGCAATTGAATATTTTAATGAAATAGAAAAATTTCCTTTAGCAAAAGAACAAGGATTTAAAATAAGTGCAATTTACCAAAACATAGGTGTTAGTTATTTACATTTAAATGATTTCATAAAAGCCGAAACTTATCTTTTTAAAAGCAAAGATTTAAAAGAGAAAGAAAATGACAACGTTTCGTTAATCAATTTATATATGAATATTGCCAATTTGTATTATCTTCAATATAAAGATGATCAAGCTATTCCTTATTTTGAAAAATCATATGCATTGTCAAAAAAAGTAAGCGATTTTAATAAAAAATGGGACACTTCTCTAAATATGGCTGTTGTTGAAGAAAACAGGGGCAATTACAAAAAAGCATTACTATATAGAAAAGAATCTGATCAATGGAAAGACTCAATTAATAATCAGGACAAAATTTGGGCAGTTGCTGATTTTGAGAAAAAATTTACAGTAGCTCAAAAACAAAAAGAAATCAAAGTATTACAAGTCGAAAACAAATTAAAAAACACGCAACGCAATGCTTTGTTTTTTTCTGCAATTGGCCTTTTATTAATTTTAACCGGCGGTGTTTATTTATATGCACAAAGAGTAAAAAGCAGTAAAATTATTTTACGCCAAAAAAACAAACTTGACGAATTAAATACCACTAAAGATCAATTATTTTCTATTGTGAGCCATGATTTACGTTCCTCTGTAAATGCTTTAAAATCCAGTAATTCGAAATTATCTGCCACGCTTGAAACCAAAAACTATGATGAATTAAATCAATTAATTGTTCAAAACAGCAGTATTGCAAATGGCACTTACAGCCTTTTAGATAATTTATTACATTGGGCATTACTGCAGACTAAGCAATTGTATTTTCATAAAGAATCGATTCATCTGCATTCAGTAATTCAACAAATCGAATACAATTACAAACCTTTATTACTGGAAAAAGCCATTACATTTGAAAATCTGGTTTCAAAAAGCATCTTTTTGTTTGTAGACCTTGATTCACTAAAAATTGTATTTAGAAATTTATTAGACAATGCGATAAAATTTTCGAAAGAAAATGGACAAATTACCTTTTCTGCAAATGAAATCGATTCTGATTATTGTCAGGTCATAATTCAGGATACAGGAATTGGAATGAGCAGAAACACCATCGATGAATTGCTCCAGGAAGGCGAATTACTGGCTAAAAAAGGCAATTCAGAAATTATTGGAACCGGTTTGGGTTTACAGTTATGCAAGCAGATGATTAAGAAAAACAGCGGTACATTTGAAATAGAAAGTGAACTCAATAAAGGAACTAAAATGATATTAACTTTTCCAAAAACAAAATGAAATGGATAATATTAATGTTTTAATTATAGAAGATACTCCGGAGCAAAGTGATGCTCTTGTAAAAGTATTACTCGAAAACAATTATAATATAGCCGGAGTTGCTGTTAACTTTACAGATGCTTTAAAGTTATTTTATGAGACTTCTGTTGATGTAATAATAATAGATGTTTTTCTAGACGGAAAACCAGACGGGATAACGTTTGCTGAATCTATAAATATAATTCCTCAGGCATCGAAGCCTTTTGTGTTTTTGACTAGTTCTCAGGACAGGCAGATTTTCGAAAGAGCAAAACTCACCAGACCATTTAGCTTTTTAATGAAGCCCTTTAACGAACTGGAAATATTATATGCCATAGAAATGGCTGTCGAAAAGTTTTATGAACAAACCAATGTATTCCTCAGTGAAGAACAAAACACTGTTATAAGCAACGATTCATTATTTATTAAAAAGAAAAATTCATTAAAGAAAGTTGCCTTGGAAGATATTCTTTATATCGAAGTTGAAGAGCGTTATTGTAACATCATCACTGAGAAAGAAAAATTTGTAATCTTAATTTCGCTGACAAAAATCAGTGAACTGCTGGATAAAAACAAATTCATAAAAACACATCGCAATACTATAGTAAATTCTGTTAAAATTGAAGAAATTTTCCTAACTGACAATCTTATTATATTAAAAGGAAACCATCGAATAAATCTAAGTGACACCTATAAGGATTTCATAAAAAATATGAACATCTTGTCATAATACTAAAAAATACACACAAAACTAAATCCTCTTTCTACAAGAGGATTTTTGTTTTTGAAAGAAAAAGTTTAAGCGACAGAGTCTTCAACATCTTTCATGACACAAAAAAGAGGTTTTATGACATTTTCATAACAATTTGCTTAGATGAAATTTACTTTTACCCTGCCTAAATCAAAATAATGATAGATGAAAACAGCCACGATAAAACAACCAGAAATGAAAATTTTACCAATTCTTAAAAAAATAATAAACAATCCCTGGGTTGGCGTTGCAGTTTCATTAGCTATAATAATTCCGAGTTTATATAAAATTCTGGATGATGTTACTGTTTTAAGAATAGAATATGTTTTACTTGCCGTCTTTTTTCCTTTATACATAAAATCATTAAAGAAAATATTTGATCAAATTCTAGACAGTTCAGATGATTCTTTTGAGTAAGTATCCATAGAAACTCTTTTTGCCCAAAAACATTTCACCTAAAACCCTTATTTCGTACTAATGGAATAGGGGTTTTATCACAAAAAATAAATTTTTTATTACATTTTAACAATTTTAACCTTTGTTTATAATCTTTTTTTGATAATTTTAGAGCTTCCAAAACAATCATCAAAAACCATCGAATCCTTTGAAAAATTATCAAAAAAAAACCATTTTCCTCATTTTATTTGGATTATTCTTAAACATTTATGTCATTCAAGCCCAAACCAATAACGATATTAATATTTACAACTGGTATGACAAAACCGTTGGAGAAGATAATCTGGATATAAACAACGGAATACCACACACGAATCTCTACAGAAGTGTGCAAGACAACTACTTATACTTAATTAATCAGTATGAATTAGGAAAACTTAGTTATGAAGGTCAAAACTATTACAACGTAAAACTAAAATACGATATTTACAGAGATATTTTAGTTTTAAACCCTTCAGGACAGCCTGAAAATATCGGCATAAACCTTACTCAAAACAAAGTCGAGTCTTTTTCAATTCAGGACAAAAATTTTATCAAAATTGAAAAAAAGATTGAGACGATCCCTGAATTTACAACAGGATATTATGAAGTAAGCAAAATTGCACCAGATTTTATATTTTATATCAAACACCACAAGGACATTCAAAAAACAGTTTCAGAAAATGGAATATTATATTCCTTTAAAGAAAACAGTTTGTTTTTTATTGAACTAAAAAACAACATTTACCTTATAAAAGGAAAAAATGACATCATCAAACTGTTCCCTGAACAAAAAAAGCAAATCAATGGGTTTTATTTACTGAATAGAGAGTTAAAACAATCTGATTTAAATCAATTTATGAAAAATTTGATGAAATACATTTCTAATTCTCTTCTAATTCAAACTAAATAAGACAAATGAAAAAAATTTTACTTTCAATTATAATTTTATTCTCATTTCAATTGTCTATAGCACAAACTGCAGGTGAGAAACTATCTATTACATTTAAAGATGAAACCTTAGAAATTGCCTTAAAACGCATTGAAACGGCAACATCATACAAATTTTATTTTGATCCAACATGGGTTAATTCTAACAAAGGATTAATCTCCGGCGTTTACAATGATGCTAAAATTGACGATATCCTTAATTCGGTTTTCAGTAAAACTGACTTGAATTATATTATTATAAAGAACAAAATAATTTTAACGCTTAATAGTACAATTCACAATACTTTACCATCAAATTATTTTACTGATGCGCCTGTTGAAACGAATCAAAACAACGGAAATGATCATTCTGACAATCCTGTGTTTTATCAGCAGTACGATTCTCTAAATAGTTATAGTGTAACTAAAAAAGCTTCGATAGTTTTTATAGGTAAAGAGAATAAAGACAATGTAAAAAGAAATTATACTGTCTCTGGTTCTGTTAAAAATGAAGAAACAGGAAAAGCGGAAGCAAACATCTTTATCAAAGTAAGAAACAAAAACATCAGCACATCAAGTGATCCTGATGGAAACTATACTTTACAACTTCCTAGAGGAATAAATGTTATTGAGATAAAATCGTTAAGCCATAAAGAAGTTGTAAGAACTTTAATGGTTTATGACGACGGTACATTTGATATCAATGTTAATGAAAGATCAAATCAACTAGATGAAGTTGTAATTAAAAAGAAAGGACAAAAAACTACCGAAACGACTGTTTCTGGTTTAGTTTCTATTGATATAGAAGGAATTAAAAATGTTCCATTAATTCTTGGAGAAAGAGACATTTTAAAAGTAGCTACAACATTTCCTGGTATTAAAACTACCGGAGAAGGATCTGCCGGCTTTAACGTACGAGGAGGAAAAGACGATCAAAATCTTATTCTTTTAGACAACGCTGTTTTATACAATCCGCAGCATTTTTTAGGTTTCTTCTCAGCAATTAACCCATATACAGCAAAGAAAGCCGATATTTACAAAGGAAGTATCCCAGCTGATTTTGGAGGAAGATTATCTTCTGTATTTGATATTGCAACAAAAAATGGAAATCCAGAAAAGTTTTCGGGTGAAGGTGCCATCGGACCTATAACTTCAAATCTTACCTTAAGCATGCCTATCCAAAAAAATAAATCGAGTATTATTGTTGGAGGAAGAGCAACTTATTCTGACTGGATCTTAAAAGCGCTTGACGATGAAAATTTAAAAAACAGTCAGGCTGGTTTTTATGACGGAATCATTAAATACAATAATGCAATTAATGCAAACAATAACTTAGAGGCTACTGCTTACTACAGTCATGACCGTTTCAGCCTTAGTTCAGATTCTGTGTACAAATACAGCAACAGATTGGCATCTTTAAAGTGGGATCATACTTTTAACAAAAAGAGCAAAGGAGCGTTAATTTTTACAAACAGTGAATATAAGTTCAATATTGACTACCATTCTGATGATGTAAATTCATTTGATTTTGGATACAAAGTAAACGAATCGCAGCTTCAGGCAAAATTGAACTACCAGCTGACACCAAAACATAATTTGTCTTATGGTATTGCAAGTAAATTATACAATATTTCTCCTGGATATCAACACCCAACAAATCCTGATGCAACTTTAATTGCTACTGACATTGAAAAAGAAAGAGCCCTTGAGTCTGCTGTTTATTTATCTGACAGTTATAAATTTAATGACAAATTACAGTTTGATTTAGGGTTAAGGTATTCGTTTTATGCTTCATTAGGAGAAGCTAATGTAAATACTTATCAGGCTGGATTACCTTTGAGCAACGAAACTATAACCGGAACAAATCATTATGACAAAAATGAAGTTGTAAAAACTTATGGCGGAATTGAACCTCGTTTAGCAGCACGTTATTTCATTACCGAAGATCTTTCTATAAAAGCAGGTTACGATATGACTCGTCAATACATTCATTTATTATCGAGCAATGTAACACAATCTCCAACTGACACTTGGAAATTATCTGATTCAAATGTAAAACCTCAAAGCGCACAGCAGGTTTCTTTAGGTCTTTTTAAAACATTACAAGACGAAGAATACGAAATAAGCCTTGAAGGATATTACAAAAAATCGAAAAACATTTTAGATTACAAAGTTGGAGCACAGCTTTTATTGAATCAAAATGTTGAGACTGAATTATTACAGGGAGAAGGAAAAGCATATGGTGTTGAATTATTGTTAAAGAAATCAACCGGAAGATTAAACGGATGGATTGGTTATACCTATTCTCGTACTTTTATTAAACTTGACAGTCAATTCAGTTCAGAAAAGGTAAATAATGGAAGTTTTTTTCCGGCAAACTTTGATAAACCACATGATTTAAGTGCTATTTTAAATTATAGATTTACAAAACGCTATAGTTTATCTACAAACTTCATGTATCAAACCGGAAGACCAATAACATATCCTATTGGAACATTTCAATATGGAAACGGACAATATACATTATACAGCGACAGAAATGCCTATAGAATTCCAGATTATATTCGTTTAGATATTGGAATCAATATTGAAGGAAATCATAAAATTAAAAAACTAGCACACAGTTTCTGGAACTTTTCAATTTATAATGTCTTAGGAAGAAACAACCCTTATTCAATTTATTTTGTAACAGATCAAAGCGGAAAAGTAAAAGGATACAAAACTTCTATTTTCTCAATTCCTGTACCAAGTATTACTTATAATTTTAAATTTTAATCCCAATATATAGGATGAAAAATTTTAAACTACATAGTATTATTTTTTTCTTGTCAGCTTTTATTTTCAACAGCTGTACGGAAACGTATCCGCTATTGACAAATACTTACGAAGAAGCTCTGGTTGTTGAAACTACAATAACAAACGAATTGAAAAACCAGGAAATTAAACTTGTTAAAACAGCTAAATTCGAAGATGAAAGTTATTTACCAGAAAGCGGTGCAGAAGTCTATATAAC
Source organism: Flavobacterium sp. KACC 22758 (assembly GCF_028736135.1). Taxonomy (NCBI): domain Bacteria; kingdom Pseudomonadati; phylum Bacteroidota; class Flavobacteriia; order Flavobacteriales; family Flavobacteriaceae; genus Flavobacterium; species Flavobacterium sp. KACC 22758. The sequence goes on along the minus strand of NZ_CP117878.1, from coordinate 487,630 downwards.
TGATAATTCGGGACACAGATATGATTTTGAAGACCAATCAGACAGATATGTGTCAACTGTTGCGTTTCAGGCTGCTCCCGGAATCCAATATCAGCTGCACATTAACACGAAAGATGGAAGATCCTTTGAATCATCTGCAGAAACACTTACACCTATAAATCCAATGCAGAGCGTTACGGCAGAAATTGAAACAATAGATACTGAAAGAGGAGTCACTATTAGAGCCCGCAGTTTTGATCCGGATAACAAATCAAAATTTTACAGGTATGAATATGAAGAAACGTATAAAGTTGTAACTCCAAAATGGGTAGACACCAAAGCAATTTTAAATGCGAATGGCGGAGTTATTTTTGTTCCCAACTCTCCTGATACCAAAGTTTGTTATGGCAGTAAAAAAAGCTCAACTTTACTTTTAACAGACACAAATGGTTTAAGCGAAGATAAAATTAATTACTTAGTACGATTCATAAGTGATCAGGATTATATTATTACCACCAGATACAGCATATTAGTAAGACAGTATGTCGAAAATTTAGCGGCTTATAATTACTACAGTACGTTAAAAAAAATGTCTGGCAACGAAAATATTTTATCTCCAAAACAACCCGGAATCGTGTTAGGTAATATAAGGTCTATAAAAAATTCAGGCGATAAAATTATCGGATATTTTGATGTAGCATCAGTATCAACAGAGAGAATTTATTTTAATTATGCCGATTTATTTTATGGTGAAGTGGCACCGCCATATTACACGGATTGTAAAGAATTTTGTTATGCAGAGATCCCATTCAATCCCGATCCTTGTACACATGTACCACCTTTTGTGGATGATATAGCCCTAAAAAAAGTCACATATTTTTTAACCGGCAGCCAATTCACTTTTTGGGTAAATTCACCCTGCGGAGACTGCACCACTATAGCCTCAAACATAAAACCTGCATTTTGGATAGACTAAAAGCAGATAAACGGTTTTTTATTTACGGTAAATGAAAAATATAATTTATCTAAATTAAAAATGAAGCAATTTTAAACAATGAAACTCTATATAAAAAATACAATCCTTTTAACGCTTCTTGCAATCCTTTTTAGCGGTTGTACAGAAACATTTCCTCTTTTAACAAATACATACGAAGAGATAATTGTTATTGAAGCAACCTTGACTAATGAATTAAAAAATCAGGAAATAAAAATTACTAAAACTTCAAAGTTTGAAGATGAAGAAGTAAAAATAGAAACGGGTGCTGTTGTAGTTGTTAAAGACAATCAAAATAACGAGTATCCATTTGAAGAAAATGGAAATGTTTACAAATCAGTGACTCCTTTTCAGGCTGAAGCTGATAAACAATATACTCTGGAAGTAAAAACTAAAGACGGAAAAATTTACCAGTCTACACCACAGACTTTAACTACTGTTAACCCAATTAAAAGTGTTGTTCCATCGCTTGTAACAAACAAAGACAATGAAACAGGAGTTCAAATTAATGTAAACAATTACGACCCTCAAAAATCATCAAATTACTATAGATATGAGTATGACGAAACCTATAAAGTTGTAGTGCCGAGATGGAGCAGTCTAAAACTTATTTCAACCAGTCCACAATCTGTTGCTTTAATTAATAACGATCCAAGTACAAAAACCTGTTATTCAACTAAAAAATCAACAGAGATCCTTTTAGTAAACACAAACGACCTTTCTGAAGATCGTGTAAATTTCCCTATCCGATTTATCGAAAAAAATAATTATATCATTGGTCATCGTTACAGCATATTAGTAAAACAATATATAGAAAGCCTTGATGCGTATACCTTTAATAAAACACTTAGAGATATGTCTAGTTCATCTGGCATTTTATCTCCAAAACAGCCTGGTTTAATTTCAGGAAATATAAAATGCATCAACGACTCGAGTACAAAAGTCATTGGCTTTTTTGAAGTGGCATCTTACTCAGAAATGAGATTGTTTTTTAATTACGATGATTTTTTCCCTTTTGAACCTGCACCCTATTTTAGTACATGCGACGACATTCCTTTTAAATTTTGTTTTGGAGGTGACGACTGCTCAGGAGAAAGCATGATTTATAACGTAAATGGTAAACTCATGACTTATATATCAAATGCCGGTATAAATTACATATTAGTCGATGCTGTATGCGGAGACTGCACATCTTTTTCATCTAACGTAAAACCTTCATTTTGGACAGAATAAAACACATATTATTATTGTTTGTATTAATTAATACACAATTAAGCAGCGCACAACAAACTGTAACATTAGATGAAACTATTTTTATTCATACTAATGCAGCAACACTTATTTCAGGTGAGACATTATTATACAAGGTTTATTGTCTAAAATCATCAGACAAAACACCAAGCGGCATTAGTAAAGTAGCCTATGTAGAATTAGTTGATGATAATAAAAAATCAGTTTTTAAAACGAAAATCTCTTTAGAAAACGCAAGCGGCCAAGGCGATTATTTTATTCCGACAACTTTAAAAACAGGTACCTATAAACTAATTGGCTACACCAATTGGATGCTGAACAAACCATTTTCTGAATTGTTTCAGTTAAATATTAATATTATCAATCCGTATAAAGTAGATGAGAAAACTGCTTCTCAAAATATTTTTGCAGGAAATACAAATACGACAGCAGAAAGTTTAAAAAACGAAAATGTAACTTTAAATCTAAACAAAAAGATTTTTTCAAATCGTGAATTAGTTGACTTAAAAATTAAGTCTTCAAATGCAAATTATACAAATGGAACCTATTCACTTTCTGTTCGAAAATTAGATAACATTCCAGCTCAAAATCAAATTTCGGCTGTAGATTTTGCTGCAGGGAATGCTTATCTTGCAGTATTGGATTTAAAAAATGAAAATCAAAAAATAATCCTGCCAGAAGTTAGAGGAGAAATAATTTCAGGAAAAATAAGTGCAAAAAACAACAGCGATAAAATCGATAATATTTCTGTTGGGCTATCTATTCCGGGAAAATCTTTCGCTTTTAAAGTTGTACAAACTGATAAAAACGGAAATTTCATTTTCAACGTTAATCAAACCTTTTACAGTTCAAATATAATTCTTCAGATTATAGACGAAAAAGCAAACAATTATGAGCTTACTGTAAACAACGCTCCAGAAATAGATTATACAAAAGTATCTTTTGAAAAAGATGCAAAATTGTCTTATACAATAAAAGAAAGCCTTTTAGAAAGATCTATTTCAAGTCAGGTTGAAAATGCTTATTTCCATAAAAAAGTAGATAACATCGAGAAAACTCCAACAGTGGAGCCTTTTTATTACCCACTGACTAAAGAATACATTCTGGATGATTATACGCGATTTAAAACCTTAAAAGAAACTATAACAGAGGTTGCAGTAGAAGCTTATTCTAAACAAAAAGATGACAAGCTTTATCTACATGTAAACGACCCAAGTGTTTTCCCTCAGCTGCCAAATCCTGCACTTGTATTAGTAGATGGATTATATTTGGAAAACCAAAATGACCTGCTGACTTATAACATGAAAAATGTATATAAAATTGAAATTATTGTGGGAAGATATTATGTTGGCGCAAAATCATTTAACGGATTAATCAGTTTTACAACATTTGATAAAGATTTCAAAAGCACACAAACAGGCTCTTTTATTGCAAAACCAACTATTTTAAGACCACAGCCAAAAAAGATATACAACAAGGTTAAGTATGAAAATACGGCTGACAATGAAAGAATCCCTGATTTTAGAAATCAGTTGTTTTGGAATCCTGATGTACAGCTAAATCAAGATTCAGAAACTTCATTTTATACTTCTGATCTTTCCGGAACTTTCGAAATAAGATTGGAAGGATTTACGAAAAGCGGAATCCCAGTTTCTATTAAAGAAAATATAGAAATTCAAAACACAAGTGCAAATTAATTTACAATTGTAAAAACATAACTCACTAAAAACCTGTCTAGTTATAGACAGGTTTTTTATTTTATAAAAAAAAACAAAATTTTTTTGACCTAAATTGTAACTTTTTTGAAACCCCATACGTATAACTACTTGTACACTTAAAAAATTGAGGAGACAAATAAGATGAGACAACTTAAAATCACCAAGCAGGTAACCAATCGTGAAACTGCATCGTTAGATAAATATCTACAAGAAATCGGAAAAGTTGACCTAATTACCGCTGATGAAGAGGTAGAATTAGCACAAAGAATAAAGGCTGGTGATCAAAGAGCTTTAGAAAAATTAACAAAAGCCAACCTACGTTTCGTTGTATCGGTTGCTAAACAATATCAAAACCAAGGATTAACTCTTCCTGACTTAATTAATGAAGGAAACTTAGGACTTATCAAAGCAGCACAGCGTTTTGATGAAACTCGTGGTTTTAAATTCATTTCTTATGCCGTATGGTGGATTCGTCAATCGATCCTTCAGGCTCTTGCAGAACAATCACGTATTGTTCGTTTACCATTAAACAAAATTGGTTCTATCAATAAAATCAACAAAATGTATGCATTATTAGAGCAGTCTAATGAGCGTCCGCCTTCTGCTGAAGAAATTGCAAAAGAACTTGACATGACTGTAAATGACGTAAAAGAGTCTATGAAAAACTCTGGTCGTCACTTATCAATGGATGCACCTCTTGTTGAAGGTGAAGATTCTAACCTTTACGACGTATTACGTTCTGGAGAATCTCCAAACCCAGACAGAGAGTTAATTCACGAATCATTACGTACTGAAATCGAACGTTCATTAGAAACATTAACGCCAAGAGAGGCAGATGTTGTTCGTTTGTATTTTGGACTTGGCGATCAGCACCCAATGACTTTAGAAGAAATTGGAGAAACTTTCGACTTAACTCGTGAGCGTGTTCGTCAGATTAAAGAAAAAGCAATCCGTAGATTAAAACATACTTCTAGAAGTAAAATTCTTAAAACTTATCTTGGTTAATCACCAAAATTCCGACAAAAGAAATTACAAATTCCAATTACTTGGAGTTTAATTTAAAATTTCTTAATTTGGATATTAAAGCAAACAACAGTTTGATTGACTGTTCGTTTTTTGATTGATGATTGAAACTCCGGCTGATTACCGGAGTTTTTTATTTTGCATTTTGAAAATTTAACCGCAAAGCACGCTAAAATTTACGCAAGGTCCGCAAAGTTTTTTTATTGTTTTTTTTAAGCACACAAAGCTTTGCGAAATTTGCGTTTTTTTTTACAGAACCTTACAAGCCAAAAATCTTTGCGTGCTTTGCGGTTAAATTACCATGCAGTGCATAAAAAATTTATCTTTGTAAAAAAACAACACACACTACAATGAAAAATACATTTATTGCTCCTTCAGTTCTTGCTGCCGATTTTGGCAATTTACAGCGCGATGTCGAAATGATAAACAACAGTCAGGCTGATTGGTTTCATATCGATATTATGGACGGAGTTTTTGTTCCAAATATCTCTTTTGGAATGCCAGTTTTAGAAGCCATTTCAAAACATGCAAAAAAATATATCGATGTGCACTTAATGATTATTGATCCCGATCGATACATTAAAACTTTTGCCGATTTGGGAGCAAATGGATTAACAGTTCATTATGAAGCCTGTACACACTTACACAGAACTCTTCAGGCAATAAAAGCCGAAGGAATGAAAGCTGGTGTTGCCATAAATCCACATACCAATATTGATCTTTTAGAAGATGTTATAAACGACATTGACTTGGTTTGCATCATGAGTGTCAACCCTGGTTTTGGCGGGCAGTCTTTTATCGAAAATACGTATGCAAAAGTTAAAAAACTAAAAGATTTAATTACACGCAAAAACGCATCCACTCTTATCGAAATTGACGGTGGTGTAACGAACAAAAATGCAAAACAATTAGTAGAAGCCGGAGCAGATGTTTTAGTTGCCGGAAGCTTTGTTTTTAAAGCAGAAAATCCAATTGAAACAATAGCAGATTTAAAAGTCCTTACTGCTTTTTAAATTTTTTAAATTCGGAAAGAAGTCAATTCCTGTCATTTTTTCTACCGTTTCAATAGGAACTACGAAATCATAAATAGACTTGTCACTATCTTCATTTGGAACTAAAAAAGCAATTGCTTTGTGTTCTTTTCCTGATTTTGCCAAAACAATTTTATAGAAATATTTAGGAACAGAAACTTTTTCTGTTCCTATTTTTTTATCTGTATCTTTCAAAACACCACCTGTAACGACATAAATATCATTGTATTTGCCTGCCCAATAACGTGTTTTTTGTTCTATTCTATTCCAGATTCCTCTGTTGAAATCATGTTTTTGAGGAGAAATATTCGAAGTATAAAAAGTATCGTTATATGCTTCTTCATTAAATTCCATATCGCCTGCCGGGCAAAGGTGGCCTTTATCATAACCCGATTTTTTATAATTTCTCCAATCGGCAGAACCTGTTGTCACTTTTGGATCTTCGATAAAATAAGGACGTTTAAAATTTCCATTTTTCAAATATTCCTTTTTTAATTCGTAAGCAACCCATTCTGCCTGTTCAAATTTTTCATTATAAGACAGTGTATAATATTTATGTTTAACGATTTGATTGGTTGTTGAAGTTGGTTCATAAGAAACAGAATACAATGAACCTATATTATTACTTTGATCAGAAACAAATGAACTTTGTTTCTCCCCTATTTCTTCTTTATCATCTTTATGTATAACATTATTTTCTTTTTTACAAGAAAAGGCCATAAATGCAGCCAAAAAACAAATTAAAGCATTCTTCATAAATACTATATTTTATCTAAAAAAAACGCTCCATAAATTACTATTTAAGAAGCGTTTTTCAATAACAAATTAAATTTTCTAAAATTAAGATTTTACTAATTTCTCCTTTTTCATTTTAGGTGAAACTGTAGTTTTTACATAAGAAGGAGACTGTAAATCGTCTAAAACATTTAATGCTTCCTCAACATATACATCTTTCGATAAAGCCTGGTGCCAAGCTTCTCTTTTCTCTTTTAATGTAGCATCATTGTTCATTTCCTGCACTTCATAAGGTAATGATTTAAAAACCAGATTGTTTTTGTAATCAGAAATTGGTTTGTATTTTTTACCTTCATTTTCAACTTGTTCCTGAGTTTCTTTAAAACTCTTAATGTTCAGGCTGTATGTATTTTCTTTGTTCTTAACATCAATCCATTTTGCATTGTCTTCAATTAATTTAAACTGAGGATTTTCTGCAATTCTGGTTCTGCTTTTCTCAATAGCCTTACTAAAATTTTGGTTAAAAGTCCACGTACTGTAATCAGCAGGATCAATTTTATCCCAAGGCATTGCGTTGTCAATATCACGCTCACCCATTTTTAGATAAGCATAACGATCCGGCATTACAACATCACTGTGAACACCTTCTAATTGAGTTGAACCACCGTTAATTCTATAGAATTTTTGTCCTGTAATTTTCAAAGCACCTAAATCTCCATAATTTGCATTACGAACAAATTGGTTTAAATCAAGTACATTTTGTACCGTTCCTTTACCATAAGTTTGTTTACTTCCAATGATAACGCCGCGTTTGTAATCCTGAATAGCTGCTGCTAAAATCTCAGAAGCCGAGGCAGAGAAACTGTTAACCATAATTACCAATGGACCGTCCCACTCTATTTTTTTGTCTTTATCGTATAAAACTTCTTTCTTTTTTCCAGCAGATTTTACCTGAACAATTGGTCCCTCTTCAATAAATAAACCTGCAATATCAACAACAGTAGAAAGAGATCCTCCTCCATCGTCGCGAACATCAAGAACGATTCCGTTTATATTTTCTTTTTTCAGTCTTTCTACTTCAAGAGCAATATCTTTTCCGGCATCACGACCGTCTTTGTTTTCAAAATCGATGTAAAATTTAGGAAGATAAATAACTCCATATTTCAATCCGTTTTTTTCAACAATACTAGATTTAGCGTAAGTTTCTTCAATTTCAACCACATCTCTTACAATTGAAATTACTTTAATACTTCCGTCAACTTTTTTAACTGTAAGTTTTACTACAGTTCCTTTGTGTCCTTTGATTTTTTTAACAACATCGTCAAGACGCATTCCAACTACATCAACCGGTTCTTCATTACCTTGAGCAACTTTAAGAATTAAATCTCCTGCTTCAAGTTCTTTTCCTTTCCATGCAGGTCCGCCGGAAATTAACTCATCAATTTGAGTAAAGTCATTTTTCTTAGTTAATCTTGCTCCAATTCCTTCTAATTTTCCGCTGATATTTACATCAAAACGATCTTTTTCTTCTGGTGCAAAATAACTAGTATGCGGGTCAAAACGAGCCATTATAGAATTTAAATACACAGAAAACCAGTAATCTTTATTTAAATCTTTAATAACACTAAAATTGTCATCTAATGATTTTAAAGAACTCTCACGAGTTTCTTTTTCTAAAGTTTCAAATGATTTTTCTTTGTAAGCTGGATCTTTTTTCTTTTTCTCTTCTTCAATTTTTTGTTTTGTTACAAGTGAAGAAAGAGTCGAAAGTTTAATTTGTTTTCTCCATCTTTCATTAATTTCATTTAAATTCTTTGCATACGGAATTGTCTCATAATCTGCATTAAAAGTCTCATCTGTATTATAGTTAAAAGGCTGCGCTAAAATAGTTTTATAGCGTTTTTTACTCTCTTCCATTCTTTTCATTAATCTTGTATAAGTTAAATTAAAGAATGTTAAGTCTTTGTTTAAAAACTGATCATCAAGCATTAACTCATATTGCTTGAATTCATCAATATCCGACTGCAGAAAGAACCTCTTTGAAGGGTCTAATGCATCGATATAATCCTTAAAAATACCTTTTGAAAAATCGTCATTTATTTCTGCAGGACTATAGTGTCCTTTTTCAATAACAAAAGCCAGTAATTCTAAAAGTGTCTTGTCTCTATTTGGATCCGGATCATCATTCTTGTCAGCATTTATCTTAAAAGCAAACAGGGTTAAAGACAAGCATAATACGGCTATAAGTATTTTATAATTTCTTTTCATAAACTTAATAATAGCATTCATCAAATTTTTTAATCTAAGTTACGGTAAAAACTATGCCAACATGCCAAGATCAGTATAATTTTTTGTTAAAGATATAAAAATGTTTATCGTTCAAAAGTGTTCCTGAATTTAGTTTACAATTTTTATTTATTTGTTAGTAATCTACCAAAATCTGTTACTACATTTGCTTTTACAAGCTTTAATTTTGAAAAATCAAAAATAGCAATCTTATCATGAAAGACGAAAAACCCTTAATATTAGTAACCAACGACGACGGAATTCTGGCTCCGGGAATTAGAGCTTTAATAAGCGTTATGGAAACTATTGGCGATGTTGTTGTAGTCGCTCCAGACAAACCTCAGAGCGCAATGGGTCATGCCATCACCATAAATAACACTTTATTTTTAGATAAAATTTCTAAAGATGATGATACAATTACAGAATACAGCTGTTCTGGAACTCCTGTTGATTGTGTAAAATTGGCAGTAAATGAAATTTTAAAAAGAAAACCAGATTTATGTGTTTCCGGAATTAACCACGGATCAAATTCTTCAATTAATGTTATTTATTCCGGAACTATGAGTGCCGCTGTCGAAGCAGGAATTGAAGGAATTCAGGCCATTGGTTTTTCACTTTTGGACTTTGACTGGAATGCCGATTTTGAACCGGCGAAAGCATTTGTAAAAAAAATAGCTTTAGAAACACTTAAAAACAAACTGCCTCCCGGCGTTGTTTTAAATGTCAATTTCCCAAAATTGAGTGAAAAAGAAATTAAAGGAATAAAAGTCTGCCGTCAGGCTAAGGCTTATTACGCTCAAAAATTTGACAAAAGACAAACTCCTTTTGGTAAAGATTATTACTGGCTGACGGGCAAATTTACAAATGAAGACAATGGCGAAGATACAGACGAATGGGCTTTAGAAAACGGATATATTTCTGTGGTTCCGGTTCAGTTTGATTTAACGGCACATCATACTATGCAGCAACTTAATACATGGAAATTAAATGGATAAAAAAGAATTTATTATTGGGTTTCTTATTGGAATCTTTACATCTCTTTTGGGTAGTTATTTGTTTATCAAATTCTTTACAAATTTTGATATTTCTACCGGAATTCGAACTATAAAAGAAATGGGATATTTGGGAAAAATAATTACAATTGGAACCACTTTAGATCTTGCTGTCTTCTTAATTCTTTTAAACCGAAATAAAGAAATGATGGCCAGAGGCGTGATTTTAGCCGTGATTGTTCTGGCAGTTTCAACCATAATTATTTAAATCCTATCTTTGTGCTGCAATAAAAATTTGTTGATATGAAATACTACATAATAGCTGGCGAGGCTTCTGGAGATCTACACGGTTCAAATTTAATGAAAGCCTTATATGAGGAAGATCCTCAGGCCGAAATTAGATTTTGGGGCGGTGACTTAATGCAGAAAGCCGGCGGAACTTTGGTAAAACATTATCGCGATCTTGCATTTATGGGTTTTGTTGAAGTGCTTTTTAATTTAAAAACCATTTTAAACAATATAAAATTCTGCAAAAAAGATATCTCAGAATTTAAACCTGATGTTTTAATTTTTATTGATTATCCTGGCTTTAATATGCGTATTGCAAAATGGGCCAAAGAACTGAATTACAGAACTCATTATTATATTTCTCCTCAAATCTGGGCCTGGAAAGAAAATCGCATCAACGCCATAAAACAGGATGTTGACAGAATGTTTGTAATTCTGCCTTTTGAAAAAGGTTTTTATGAAGACAAACATCATTTCCCTGTAGATTTTGTGGGGCATCCGCTTATTGATGCTATTCAAAATCAGCCCGCTTTTAATGAATCAGCTTTTAGAGAAGAAAATAAATTAGGAGAAAAACCTATTATTGCTGTTTTACCAGGAAGCCGTAAACAGGAAATTACCAAAATGCTGAGCGTAATGTTAAGTGTTGTTGATGATTTTCAGGATTATGAATTTGTTATTGCGGGCGCACCAAGTCAGGATTACGAATTTTATCAGCAGTTTATAAAAAACAAAAACATCGCATTTGTATCGAATAAAACGTATGATTTACTGCGTTCTTCAACAGCTGCTTTAGTTACTTCTGGAACAGCAACTTTAGAAACAGCACTTTTTAAAGTTCCTGAAGTGGTTTGTTACAAAGGAAGCGCTATTTCATATCAAATTGCCAAACGAATTATTACTTTAAAATATATTTCGCTTGTTAATTTAATTATGGATCAGGAAGTTGTAACTGAATTAATTCAGGGCGAATGCAATACAAAACGCATCAAAGAAGAATTAAACAAACTGCTTGAACCTTCTCACCGTGAAAAACTGCTAAAAAACTATGATATTTTAGAACAAAAACTTGGTGGGGTAGGCGCAAGTAAAAAAACTGCAAAACTTATTGTTGCCGATTTAAAATCTTAAATATTTCTGTTTTGAAAAAAATATTCGTTTTCCTTCTTCTATCGATCGTATTCGTTTCTTGTAAATCGACTTCAACTGTTGCAGGCAAAAGCACAAGCAAAAGCGAATCTAAAAAAGAAAACAGATCTCTGGTAAAGAATTTAATCGATACTGCAACAGATAATATTGGTGTAAAATACAAGGCCGGAGGAACTACAAAAAGCGGTTTTGACTGCTCCGGATTAGTTTATACTACTTTTGAATCTGAAAATATAAAACTGCCAAGAAGTTCTTTTGAACAGGCAAAAATTGGAAAAGTTATTCCGCTTAATGATGCAAAAAAAGGAGATTTAATTTTCTTTAAAACCAACAAAAGCAGACAGATTAATCACGTTGGACTTATCACGGAAGTAAATTCAGACGAAATAAAATTTGTACATTCTTCTACTTCAAAAGGCGTTATAATTTCTTCTACAAAGGAACCTTATTATAAAAATTCGTTTGAACAAGTAAACAGGGTTTTTGAATAATCTCATCTAAAATATATTTATTTTCTTACAAATATTTAATACTTTTACCTGATGAAAGTATTAGATTTTCCTTTAGTTAAAATAACAATTCCCTTTATCTTTGGGCTTTTAGTTTCCTATTATTGCCAGCCGCCGTTAAAAGCATCTCTCATTTTTCTTGGTTTTTCAACAATCTTGTTTTGTGCTTCGTATTTTATTTCAAAAAGAAATAAAAAAGCAAAAACATTTTTTAGCATCAACAGTTTTCTTTTATCTTTTTTTGTTGGGATATGCGTTTTGCTTTTCCACACCGATACTTTCGACAAATCTAATTATACGTACTCAAAAACTGTTTTTGAAAACCAGCAGTTCATCACTTTTACTTTAAGAGAAAAACTCAAAAGTAATGATTATAATGATCGATATATTGGCCTTATAAACAGCATTGACGGCAAAGTTTATTCAGGCAGAATTATTGTCAATATTCAAAAAGACAGTTTAAAAAATCCCCTTATTATTGGAAATACAATTAGAGTTGAAACTACTTTACAAAGAACTTTTTCGAACAAAAATCCAAATCAGTTTGATTATGCAAAGTATTTATCAGACAAACAGATTTACGCACAGTTATATTGCAAAAAATCAGAAATAAAAGTCAGCAGGACAATTACAAAAGATATTTGGTATTATTCTGGACGTTTGCATTCTACTATTCTCAAAAATTTAGAAAGCGCTCATTTTAATAAAGATGAAATGAATGTTGCGCTGGCTCTGATTTTAGGACAGCAGCAGGAAATTTCAGCAGATATAATCAAAGATTATCAATATTCGGGAGCTACACATGTACTTTCTGTTTCGGGACTGCATGTTGGCTTTATAATGCTTTTTATAATGTTTATCTTAAAACCAATTCCAAATACCCGAAAAGGCTCTGCAATTAAATTAATTACTATTTTAATTTCTCTGGCCGGTTTTGCTGTTATTTCTGGTTTATCGCCTTCTGTATTACGCTCTGTTGTAATGTTTTCGTTTGTAGCAATAGGAAATCATTTACGACGAAGCGGTAATATTTATCACACTTTATTAGTTTCCCTTTTATTGATATTGCTTTTTGAACCGTACTTTTTATTTGATGTTGGATTTCAGCTGAGTTATTTAGCTTTGTTTTTTATTGTTTGGCTTCAGCCGGAATTAAACAAAATCTGGAAACCAAAAAATAAATTTATTCTATATATATGGAACGCACTAACGGTTTCTTTTGCAGCGCAAATTGGCACATTGCCCTTGTGCCTGTATTATTTCCATCAATTTCCGGGATTATTTTTTGTAACCAATATTATAATTCTGCCGGTTTTATCTTTTATAATGATTGCAGGAATTATCGTTATGTTATTTGCCATTTTCAAAAGTCCGCCCGAAATATTGGTTTATATTTTTGAAAAAAGTATTTTCATTCTAAATCAACTAATTCATTATGTAGCTTCATTTGAATCATTTGTCATTCAAGGCATCAGCTTTAATTTTTATTACTTGATAACGCTGTATCTTGTAATAATAAGCGCCACAATCTGGTCTCAAAAACCAAGTTACAATAAACTCATTGCAGTATTTATATCAATAATTTTATTTCAATCTGCACTGATTTATACTAAAAGAGAAATTTCAAATCAAAAGGAATTAATCGTTTATAATGTGAAGAAAAACACTTTGATTTCTTCAAGAAATGGAAATATCATTACGCTTTTTGCGAGCGATACAACGAGCAGCAAAAGCACAAAAAGCAATGTTTTTAACTCTTACTTAGTTGGTAATTTTAGTGTTTTAAATAAATCTCAAAAACTTAAAAACGTATTGTTTTTCAAAGGCCATAAAATTTCCATAATTGACAGCACCGGAATTTATGCAAACAGTATATCTCCTGAAATTTTAATTTTAACTCAATCTCCCAAAATAAATCTAGATCGCGTTTTAACACAGCTGCAGCCCAAAATTATTATTGCAGATGGTTCTAATTCATATACGCTTCAAAGAATTTGGCAGATAAGCTGTGAGAAAAAAAATATCCCTTTTCATGCCACAGCCGAAAAGGGATTTTATCGATTAAATTAAATCTTTTTTATTCTGGATTTAAAATTAGATCAGAGTTTGTGATCCATGTTTTGACACCTCCTGAACTATATGTAAGTTTTCCTAATGTATTAAAGTTGGTTTTTTCTTTTCTAATAGTGGCACTTGCATAACAAACTTCAGGAACATTTTCAACTCCAAAAGCGTTCTTTAATCTTATGTTTTGTTCTCGAACCTCGCTGGCAATATTAGGATCAGACAAATCAAGTCTCACTAAAATCACATTTTTTCTAGACCATTTTTCAAAATCTATAGTTTTAAAAACTTCATTTTGCAATGCATCTGAAGCACCTGCCGATGTAAATAAAATCAACATTGGTTTTCTTTGTTCATTGCTGAGATTGATTGCTTCTGTCATGTCGGTTTTCCATTCCAGATTTTGCGATTCTGCTATACAGGCAGTTAAAAATAAAAATAGGGTAAGTAGTTTTCGGCTCATATATATTGGTTTTGGTTTGGGTTAAAGGAACTAAATTAACATAAAACCCACATGAAACAAGAGTCTTTAAAACAAATAGTTAGAAAAAAATACATTAAAATGAAATTCTCTTTTTAAGGTTTAATATTTGAAAAAACCGAAAAAAATACCCTGTTAAAATATTAAATGTACAATATACATTTAAAACCGTTTAAAAAAAATATCCCTTTTCAACATACATTGAAAAGGGATTCTACAAATTAAACTAAGAAACTTAATTTAAATTTATTACTCGCTCGGATGCAGGATGTTATTTGATTCTGCAATCCACGATTTTGCCCCTCCTGGTTTATACGAGATTTTTCCAAGAGCGCTGAAAGTCGTTTTATTTTTTCTTACCGAAGCTATTGCATAACACACTTCCGGCAGATCCTGAACTCCAAAGGCATTTTTTAATCTAACGTTTTGCTCTTTATCTCCATCTGAAGCCGTTTCATCTGATAAGTCTAATTTTACCAGTACAACATTGTCGCGCGACCATACAGCAAAGTCTGGAGTTTTAAAGATTTCATTTTGAAGATTTTCTGGTACACCTGAGGCAGTGAATAAGATTAACATTGGTTTTTTTTGTTCATTACTAATGGCTATTGCATCAGTCATATTAGTTCTCCACGCAAGAGTTTGTGCCTGAACGAAAAATGAACCTAAAAAAAACAGTAGGATAAGTAGTTTTTTAGTCATATTATATTGGTTTTGGTTAGTATAGCATGACGAAATTAACACAATATTTTAATTATCCAAATTATATCACATTAAAAAATACATTATATGTTTTTTTATACATAAATAAATATATAAATAACAATTTCAGAAACATTATATGAAAACCTTTTCTTACTAAACAAAAAAACTCCTTACATTACTGTAAGGAGTTTATATATAAATTATAGTTTGAATATATCTTTTTAAGACTTTTTAGGATGAACAATACCTTCTGCAACTGTTAACCAGGCAGATGGTCCTCCGGCAACATATCCTGTTTTGCCAAGACCTTTAAAGTTAATCTTTCCGTCTTTTGCTTCAGCACTTGTAAAGAATACTGTTGGAAATCCCTGGATTCCAAAAGCCTGCTGTAATTCATTATTTTGACTCTTTAATTCCGGAGTCTGAGGCACGCCTCTTGGATAATCTAACTCTACAAGAACAACATTATCAGCAGCCCATTTTTTGAATTCTGCCGTTTTCAAAACTTCATTTTGCAAACGAATGCACCATCCGCACCAATCACTTCCGGTAAAGAACATTAACATTGGTTTTTGTTCTTTATTACTTATCGTGATTGCTTCTTTAACATCAGTATACCATTTTAGTTCCTGAGCTTGTCCAGCAAATGCTCCAACTACAAAAAAGGCTATTAATAATATTCTTTTCATAATGTATTATTTTTCGCAAATTTAAACAAAAAATGTATTGAAAAAACAGTTTCTGCTTATTTTACTTCCTGCATTAATCTTCTGAGTAGGGGAGTCAAAACAATTAACGCAATACCAGCAATAAGTGCATATAAAGCCAATTGATAATATCCATCTGTATAGGCAATAAGCTTAGACATTAAAGTTGTTCCTGTATTGGCATCAGACATTTCAGCACCTAATTTTCCTGCAGCAAACTGCCCGAACGCACTAGATAAAAACCATAATCCCATCATCATTCCAAACAAACGTTTAGGAGACAATTTTGTAATTACAGACATCCCGATTGGTCCAATACACAATTCACCAAGTGTATACAAAAGATACCCTAAAGCAAACATATCTAGAGAACTTAATCCATCTTTGTTTACAAAAAATCTAGCACTATAAAAAATAAAGAATCCTGCCGCTAGTAAAAGAAACGATAACCCAAACTTAATAATTGTATTTGGTTCAATTTTTCGTTTAGACATGTAAATCCATAATAACCCAACTAATGGACTAAAAACAATAACATATAATGAGTTTATACTATTATTTACAACGTTTGGATCTATATTAAAAAACAACAATTTAGTAGATAAATTATCCTTTGCAAATAAAGATAATGACCCTCCAGATTGCTCTGAGATAGCCATAAACATGAAATATGCAAAAATAAAGATAAATGCCGCCAAAAGCTTAAGTTGCTGCTTTCGTTCCTTAATCATTATTAATTCATATATAAAATATCCAAATGCCAAAACTCCAATCGTATACATAAAATATTCTGTGTAATCAGAGTTTATAACCATTATATAAACAAGCGGAATTACCATTATAGAACCAGCATAAACTGCGATTTCGTAAAGGCTACGTTTTTTAGGCGCATGATTTTCTAATGGAGAATTTCCAATTGGCGCTAAATGCTTTTTTGTTAAAAGAAAAGTTACAACACCAATAATCATAACAACTGCAGCAGAAAGGAAACATAAACTCCAAGAATAGTTCTTTCCTAAATAAATAGGAATTGCTCCTCCAAGCATTCCACCTATATTAATTCCTGCGTAAAACAATCCGTAACCAGCGTCACGGCGTCCATCGTTTTCGTGATACAGCTCCCCTACCATCGAAGACACGTTCGGTTTAAAAAAACCTGTTCCAATAATAGAAAGTGTAATCCCGTAATAAAAGAAATCATGCGGATTTGCAGCAATTAGCAAATTACCCAAAATCATAACGATCCCTCCAAAAAGAAGCGACTTTTTAAATCCTAAAACTTTATCGGCAAAAATTCCTCCAATAAAGGTAAAAGCATAAACAAAAGCTTGTACAGCACCATATTGAAGACTTGCCTGCCCATCCAGCAAACCCAATTGGTCTACCATAAAAACTGCTAAAACACCACGCATTCCGTAGAAACAAAAACGTTCCCACATTTCAACCAAAAACAAGTACCACAATTGCTTTGGGTACTTGCCTTTAAAATTTTGAATTTCTTCTAAAGTAATATTGTTTTCCATTTTATATTTTATCTAACACCGTGCATTAATTTTTTCAATAGTGGCGTTAAAGCAAATAATAAAACTGCTGCAATACCTGTCAGGACAACAAAAACCATAAAGAATTCATATAAATTATGGATTTCAAATCCTGCAAAAATTGGGTTTTGAGCACTAATTTGATGATGATCTAATAAAGACAACTGATCTGCTGTCAATGTGATTTTTTTATCTAAAACTGCCTGAAGATCTATTCCAAGTTCTTTTGCCTTTGCAAATTTATCTCCGGTTGCCGGCAAGATAGAACCTAAAGTTCCTCCCAAGGCATAACCTGATGCATTAGACAAAAAGAATACTCCGTATAATAATGATGCAAAACGTTTTGGAGACAATTTACCTACCAATGACAAACCAATTGGAGACAAACATAACTCAGCACATGTATTTAGGAAATATAATAAGATAAGCCATTTTACTAATAAAAGTCCTGAAGTTCCGATGTAAGAAACCTGAGTCGCAATCATAAAGAAACTCATAGAAATTATCACTAACCCAGCAGCTAATTTTACAGGTGAAATCGGCTCTTTACCTTTAGCTCTTAAAGTATCCCAAAGAACACTAAATGGAACTGCTAAAAACACAACAAACATTCCGTTAAAAATTTGAACCATCGATGGAGGCATTGCCCAGCCAAAGAAATGTCTGTCTGTTTGGTTATCAGCAATAAAAGTCAAAGATGAACCTGCCTGCTCAAACGCCGCCCAGAAGAAGATAATAAAGAACGATACGATATAAATTACAATAATTCTGTCTCTTTCTACTTTAGTTAAAGAAGTATCAGAAATAATCAATCCTGCTAATGCAAGACCACTTGAGTAAATCAAAGTATAAATTAAGTTTTGACCTACCACGTAGTGAAAAAAGAATCCTAAAGCAATAAATGCTACTCCTGCCATAGCAAGAGCTTTATTAGAAAAGTTTGCTTTTTGTGATTCTCCTTCTTCAAAATCTGAAGCATCATTTTTAGAAGGAAGTCCTCCTAATGGTTTTCCTTCCGGAGAAACTACATATTTATTTTTCAAGAAGTAAAAAAGAATTGTACCTAGTAACATTGCTGCAGAAGCCGCCATGAATCCCCATCTAAAAGCGTGGATATCTCTAATACCGCCTGCATCTTTAACATCTCCTAACAATGGACAAATAGACTGCCCTAAGAATGCCCCAATGTTAATTCCCATATAGAAAATAGTAAAAGCACTATCTAATTTTGTTTTTTCCTGTTTTGGATACAAACTTCCAACCATACTAGAAATGTTTGGTTTAAAAAATCCGTTTCCAAAAACAATTACTCCTAATGCAGAGTACATAATAATTTTTGCCAGATCTAAATTTGACTCAAAAACACTTCCGCTGGTAAACAAAAGCATTTGCCCTATTGCCATTAATAATCCGCCTAATAGAATACAATTTCTATTTCCTAAATAACGGTCAGCAACAAAACCACCCAGCATTGGTGTCAAATAACAAAGTCCAAGGAAACCTCCATAAATTAGAGACGCTTCTTCTTCTTTCATCAATAATGAATTCACAAGAAATAAAGTTAATAAAGCGCGCATTCCATAAAAATTGAATCGCTCCCACATCTCCGTTCCGAATAGTACCCAAAGACCTTTTGGATGCGCAGTTTTTACTTGAGTTTCTCCCATATTTTCATTATTATTTTTAGGTTAATATTGTTTTAGATTATAAATTTTCTTTGATAAAATTGGTCATTTTATTGTAAAGCTGAACTCTTGTTTTTCCGCCATAAATACCATGATCTTTATCTGGATAGATTTGAGAATCAAATTGTTTATTTGCCTGAATTAAAGCTTCCATCATCTGCATTGTGTTTTGAACGTGAACATTGTCATCGCCAGAACCATGAATCAATAAGAACTTTCCTTTCAATTTATCAACGTGATTTATAGGAGAGTTTTGATCGTATCCGCTTGCATTTTCTTGTGGAGTCTGCATGTATCTTTCGGTGTAAACACTGTCATAGAATCTCCAGTTTGTTACAGGAGCAACAGCAATTGCCATTTTAAACACATCATTTCCTTGGAAAATACAGTTAGATGCCATGAAACCACCATAACTCCATCCGAAAATTCCAATTCTTGAAGCATCAACATATGGATAAGCACCAATTACTTTTGCTGCATCGATTTGATCTTCAACTTCGTATTTTCCTAATTCTTTTTGAGTCACCTTTTTGAAATCAGCCCCCTTGTAACCTGTACCTCTTCCGTCAACACAAGCCACAATATAACCTTGCTGTGTTAATGAAAGAAACCAATAATCATTAGAGTTATTCCATTGATTCGCTACCTGCTGCGATCCCGGGCCTGAATATTGGAACATAAAAACCGGATATTTTTTTGAAGGGTCAAAATCTTTTGGTTTTAAAATCCATGCATTAAGTTCGTTTCCTTTTGCTGTTTTTAAAACAAAGTATTCTTTTGAAGGAAGGTTATACGCTTTTAATTTATCAGCAAGAGCCTGATTATTTTCGATAACCTGAATTTCTTTTCCTGTTTTAGCCTCATTTAAAGTATAAGTCGTAGGCTGTGTATTACTTGAAAAAGTTGTAATAAAGTATTGGAAATTTGGACTAAAAGTCGCTGCACTTGTTCCTGTTTTTGAAGACAAACGCACTTTATTTTTTCCGTCTAAACCAATTCTGTAAAGATCTCTGTTAATAGAACCATTTTCTGTAGACTGATAGAAAATCGTTTTTGTTTTTTCGTCGAAACCGTAGTATGAAACTACTTCCCAGTTTCCTTTTGTAACTTGATTTTTAAGTTTTCCGTTTTTATCATACACATAGATATGATTAAAACCGTCTTTTTCGCTGGTCCAGATAAAACTGTTGTCTTTTAAGAAAGTCAAATTATCAGTTACATCTACATAAGCTTTATCTTTTTCATTTAAAACTACTTTTGCTGTCGCTGTATTTCCATCAACAAACAATAAATCTAAATTGTCTTGGTGACGGTTTAAAACTTGTGCACAAAGTACATTTGCATCATTTGTCCACTGCATTCTTGCAATATAAAAATCATTGTAGTTTCCTAAATTTACTTTTTTTGCAGTTCCTGCAGCTACATCATATAAATGTAATGAAACTTCTGAGTTTTTTTCTCCTGCTTTAGGATATTTAAAAGTTTCAATTTTTGGATATAAATCTTTATGAAAAATTGACATTGAAAACTCAGGAACCTGGCTTTCGTCAAAACGAATGTAAGCTACTTTTTTACTGTCTTTGCTCCAGTCAAATGCACGCACAAAAGCAAATTCTTCTTCGTAAACCCAGTCAGTAATACCGTTAATTACAGCATTTTTCTTTCCGTCTGTAGTAATTGGTGTAGATTTTTTTGATGCTACATCATATACATATAAGTTATTTTCTTTTGCGTAAGCGATTTTAGTTCCGTCAGGTGAGAAAGTTGGCTCTTGAATCTGAAAATCAACAAGTTTAATCAGAGATTTTGCTGCAATATCGTAAAGGTAATAATCAGCAGTAAAAGAGTGACGGAAGATTTTAGTAGAATTACAAGCAATTAAGATCTTTTTTTCAGAAGCATCAAAGGTGTAGCTGTCAATTCCGTCGGCAAGTTCTTTATGGTTTTTAGTATCAACAAGATTCGATACTTTTTTGAGCGTAGCAAAATCGTATAAATCGATCTGCATACTTCTGCTCGCCTGGTCAACATTTAAAACAGTATATTGATTTGTATTTTTCAGCGATTGCAGTTCATCCATCCCTTTAGCCCGGAAAGTACCGCCAAAAACATTTTCGACAGTTATTTTTTGCTGTCCAAAAACGACCGCAGTTAAAAATAAAAGTACTGCAGTAAATTTACTTGTATTCATTAGAATTATTTTAAATATAAAAAGAGCCCAATTTTAATAAAAAAAATAAACATAATACACATTTTAAGTGTTAAATGTTAAAAAAAATAACGATTGCGTACTTTCATGTCTGAAATAGATTGCAATCAAAACTCTTAAAATAGTATCTTTGCGGCAACATTATTATTTAATATATTGAGAATGAACAACGCTGTTGCCGGATTTTCTAAATTATCCAAAAAAGAAAAAATTAACTGGATCGCCAATGAATATTTTTCGACTCCTGAAGAGGCGTTAAATATTATAAGAAATTACTGGAATTCAGACGAAAAGCTCCAACAGCTGCATGATGAATTTATTGAGAATACGATTACCAATTTATATATTCCGCTTGGGGTAGCCCCAAATTTTTTGATCAATGGGAAGTATAAAACGATACCAATGGCCATTGAAGAAAGTTCTGTCGTGGCTGCAGCCTCAAAAGCAGCCAAATTTTGGGCTTCACGCGGAGGCTTTAAAGCAACTATAATTGATACCGAAAAAATTGGTCAGGTTCATTTTAATTTTAATGGTGATGCCGAAAAATTACAATCGTTTTTCCAGCAGATAAAACCTAAGTTTTTTTCTGAAACACAAAGCATTACCAAAAACATGCAGGAACGTGGCGGCGGTATATTAGATATTCAATTAAAAGACAAACGAAATTTACTTGAGAATTACTATCAGCTTCATGCCACTTTTGAAACTAAAGACAGCATGGGCGCTAATTTTATCAATTCATGCTTAGAGCAGTTCGCATCTACTTTAAAAGAAGAATTTCAGCATTCTGATTTATTTTCTGAAGAAGATACACTAACTGTTATCATGAGTATTTTATCGAATTACGTACCTAACTGCCTAGTTAGAGCCGAAGTTTCATGTCCAATTGAAGATTTAGCCGAAAAGCATATCCAAAATCCACAGGAATTTGCAGAACGCTTTGTTCAGGCTGTTCAAATTGCCGAAATTGAGCCTTTTAGAGCTGTAACACATAATAAAGGTATCATGAATGGTGTTGATGCTGTTGTACTGGCTACAGGAAATGACTTTAGAGCTGTAGAAGCCGGAGTTCATGCTTATGCTTCAAAAAACGGTCAATATGCAAGTTTAT
The DNA here is from genome assembly GCF_028736135.1 of Flavobacterium sp. KACC 22758. NCBI lineage: Bacteria > Pseudomonadati > Bacteroidota > Flavobacteriia > Flavobacteriales > Flavobacteriaceae > Flavobacterium > Flavobacterium sp. KACC 22758. The sequence goes on along the minus strand of NZ_CP117878.1, from coordinate 465,172 downwards.
CACATGCTAAAATTGAGGATGGAATTTTTACATTCTGGCTTGAAATTCCTTTAGCACTAGGAACCGTTGGCGGCTTGACTTCACTGCATCCATTAGTAAAATTATGCATGGAAATGCTTGAAAAACCTTCTGCAAAAGAGTTAATGGAAATTACTGCCGTAGCAGGTTTAGCACAAAATTTTGCAGCGTTGCGTTCTTTAACCACAACAGGAATTCAGGAAGGACACATGAAAATGCACTTAAATAATATCATCAACCAGTTTGAAGCTACAGACGAAGAACGTCATTTGATAAAAGCACATTTTAAGAAAACTGCTGTTTCGCATAGTGCTGTAGTTGAATTCATTGAAAATTTAAGAAAATAATTAGAAGCTGATCCCGCTATTCGTTGCAATCTTTTTCTTTTTAAAGAAAAAAGCAAAAGGATTTCCACTTCTATCGGGGCTAAAAAATACGTATGTCAACAACCTTTTACAGTAACGGAAAATTATTCATCTCTGGAGAATATTTAGTTTTAGATGGCGCAGATGCTTTTGCACTGCCAACAAAATTTGGTCAGGATTTAGTTGTAACAGAAGGAGAAAACCAAATCATAGAATGGAAAAGTTATGACTACGACAAACAGCTTTGGTTTGAAAATGTAATTTCATTTGATGAAGTCATAAACAATATAGATTCTGAAGTTGAAACTGTAAAAACCACTTTAATTAATATCCTGCACGAAGCTTATCTTTTAAATCCTGAATTTATCAAGCAGTCAAAAGGATATAGAATAACAACGAATCTTACTTTTCCAAGAAATTGGGGATTGGGAACATCTTCGACCTTGATTAATAATATTGCGCAGTGGACCAAAATTAATGCTTTTACACTGCTTAAAAACAGTTTTGGAGGCAGCGGTTATGACATTGCCTGCGCACAGAACAATACTCCTATTTTATATCGAATAGAAAACAATTTTGTTGAACCGGTTATTTTCAATCCGGACTTTACAGAAAACATTCACTTTGTTTATCTCAACAAAAAACAAAACAGCAAAACTGCTATACAAGCTTATAACAAACACAAAGATCAAAATCTAGCAAAGAGTGTTGCCGAAAACAATAAAATAACTAAAGCTATCCTGAATGCTAAAACCTTAAAAGATTTTGCTTATGCAGTAGAAAAGCATGAAATTCATTTAAGCAACATTATGGAAATAAAAACAATTAAAGAAATTGCGTTTCCTGATTTTAATGGTACTGTTAAAAGTCTGGGCGCTTGGGGTGGAGACTTTGTAATGGTGGTTTCAAAAGAAGATCCTAAGGATTATTTTACATCAAAAGGATATGATGTTATTCTCTCTTATGATGAAATGATTTTGCAGGAATAGTTATCAATCCAATAAGCACAATTAAAAATTTACTTTTTGATCATTTTCAACTGGTTCAGATTCTAAACGTCTTACTTTTTCATTTTCCTGCTCGTTAGACTCTATAAGTGTATTATGTAAACGCTCAGCCATTTTCTCAATACTGTTTGTAATAGAGTCGTACACCAGCTCCATTCTGCGGTGTTTTTCTTCTTTTACAGCTTTCAAAACATCTTCTACAAAAACTTTATCGTATTTTTCAGCTACAGAGTCACGGGTATTGGTTAGCCTGATAACGTAATCGTTACTTAAAATTGTTACCTTAAAGTGCTGTTCTTCGTTACTTAAATAATATTTACCACCCAATTCATCAACATTGATGTCGGTACTGCTAACTTTTAAAAGCTCCGTAATTATTCCAAAAATGTGATTTTCAATTTTAGAATATACTTTTGGTTTTCTTCTTAAAAATTTAAACTTATAAAACATTAAATGTTTGATTATTAAAGTATTTATTTATAATTCTCTCAGAACTTGCATTAACAAATGTTTGTTAAAATTTAGATTTGTTAGAACAAAAATTCCGACAAATTAACTGTAATATTTTTATAATCACAAATTTTTAAGGTTATATTTCCATAATTCCCATATAGTTAGGCAAATTGTATAAAGCATTTACTACAAAAACATTTTACCAAAACATTATATACAGAAAAACCCGAAACATTCAATTGAACGTTTCGGGTTTTTTCTTTTATTTATTTTACTAAAACTTTCGCTTAGTAATTAAATTGTAATCTGTTATCTTCAATTTTAGCATTGTTTTTCAACGCTGGCAAAATTCTTCCTGCATCAGATGCGCTTTGAGCTTTTACTTTAGCAACATATTCTGCATGGTTTGTAAGAGCCGGAGCTTTTACAGTTTTGATATTTTTCACTACATAAACTCCTGTATTTCCTTCAATTGGAGCAGAAAGTTTGTTAGCAGCTAAAGCAAATGCAGTACCTACAACTTGCGGCTCTTGTCCAACTCCGCCTGGTAAAACAGGGTTATCTAAAGTAACATCAGCAGCTTGTTGTACAGCTACACCAGCACTTTTAGCAATAGCTTCGATGCTTGAACCTGTCATTTTAGCTTTTAAGATTTCTGCTTTTTTCTTGTTTTTCAAGATTGGCTCAACATAAGGTCTAGCCATAGTAACAGAAACTAAACCAGATTTGTTTTCTCCTTTGTATTGAGCAATAACGTGTCCGATATTAGCTAATTCAAAACGTTTAACATCACCTTTATCAGTTTCTTTATCAAATGCCCATCTAACGATGTTTCTTTGAGCTCCTAATGGTCCAAACTGCTCGTCCATAGCTTTTGCAGAAACCGGACCTTCAACTTTTAAACCTAATTCTTTTGCAGTAGCAGCAAAGTCTTTGTCTGCAGCTTCCATTTCGAATTTAGTAGCTAATGTAAATACTTTATCAGAAGTAGCTTCAGAAGGCTCAATTTTTTGAGCAATTGTAGCTAAACGAATTCCGTCTTGTTTGTCTGTAATTTTAATAACGTGGAAACCGAATGGAGTTTCTACTAAACCAACTTTTCCAATTCCGTTGTTGAATACAAAATCATTGAATGGTTTTACCATTTGGCCTTGACCAAAATATCCTAAATCACCACCTTGCTGAGCAGATGAATCATCAGAACTTGTAAAAGCAAGCATCATGAAGCTGTCAGGGTTTGACTGAACTTGTGCTAAAATTTCTTCAGCTTTAGCTTTAGCTTCTTCTTTAGTTCTTTTTTCTTTTTGGTTAGGTGTTTGAGAACCTTCGTAACCAATTAAGATATGACTTGCTTTAGCGTTAACACCAGCTTTAAATCCTAAAGATTTAGAAATTGCATAGTATTTTCCGTAAACATAAGGACCGTAAATTGCACCAGCAGGTAAGCTGAATAATTTATCAGCATCTACAGCTGGAAGAGCATTTTTAGGAACATAAGTAGAATCGTAAGGAACATCAGAATTTGCGTTTACAAATTCAGCAATGTTTGTTGCGTTTCTAAATCCTGGTAATGTATCGTTTTTACCTGTTTTTGCATTGTAAACAACACTTCCAGATAATAAGGCAGTAATTTTAGCTTTAATATCAGCCTCATCTTGTTTTGATGCTTTATCTTCAACTAAAACGTATTGAATTTCACGAGTTTCATCAGCTTTGAATTTTTTCTCGTTTTTCTTCATATAATCTACGATATCTGAATCAGAAATTTTTACTTCACTATCTTTAATAGAAGAGTATAACGCTCCAGCGTAAGCAAAGTTTACTTTGTTAGCTTCCATTTCATACTTTAACTTTCCTTCACTAGCAGTTGTGTAAAGTCCAGATTTTACTAAAGTATTATAGATTTGAAATTTTGCGTTTAATTCAGCATCTTTTTCTTTATCAGAAATATATTGTGCTGCTTCAGGATTTGCTTTAAAGTAGTCTTTAAATTTAACTATATCAAAAACTCCTGCTGCGTTTAAAAACATAGGGTTTTTACCAATATTTGGGTCTGATTTTAAAACTTCAATTAAGTGTTTTTCACCAACTCTCAATCCTAATTTATCAAACTGAGCTGATAATAATGCGATTGAAACTTCTTGATCCCAAACTCTGTTTGCAGCTTCAGTGGAAGTAATTCCTTGACCACTTTTTTCAAGATTACTAACTTTAACTCTAAAGTCTTCAAATGAAATATCTTTTCCATCGATGCTTCCTACATCTTTTGAACTTTGACTAAATGTTCCTTTACCGATTAGATCTTGTATTATAAATGCAAATAATGCAAGTGCAATAACTCCTATCAATAAAGCGGAACGCTGTCTAATTTTTGCTAAAACTGCCATTTTTATTATCGTTAATTTTATATTCAGTTTGCGAAAATACAATTATCTAGTTAATAACAATACAACTAGCGTTTTATTTTACACAATTTTTTTTAATTATTTAAAAATTCACTCTTTTATTGTCATTTTGACCAATTCAATTTTCTTGTTTGAAGCCTGTTCTATCTTAAAATGGAACCTGTCAATCACAATTTTATCTCCTTTTTGGGGTATTTCTTTGGTAGAATTTACAATAAAGCCGCCTAATGTTCCGTATGAATCTTCTTCGGGAATCATGAGTTTGTAGGTTTCATTTAAATATTCGACATCTAAGCGTGTAGAAAACAAATATTTGCCTTCGCCTAAATCCTGTTCTATCAATTCTTCATCTAAATCGTGCTCATCTTCAATTTCACCAAAAAGCTCTTCAACGATATCTTCAATTGTTACAATTCCGGAAGTTCCTCCATATTCATCTAAAACTACCGCAACGTTTTTTCGCTTTTTAATTAAAATATTTAAAGCGTCTTTTATTAAGATCGTTTCCGGAACAAATTCAACAGTCATTAAAACTGATTTTATGGTCTGCGGTTTTTTAAATAAATCGAATGAATGCACATAACCTACAATATCATCAAGGGAGTTTTGACTTACTACAATTTTTGAATATCCGGTTTCTATAAAAAGCTCTTTTAAATCTGTAACGCTGTCAAACAAATCTATTGCAACAAGTTCTGTTCGCGGTGTCATAATATCCCGCGCTTTTACTCCTGAGAACTCTAAGGCATTTTGAAAGATCTGAATCTCAGAATCGACTTCATCATCATCTTCAACTGAACTCATTTGTTCTGTAATATAATTACCAAGTTCAACTTTACTAAAATACAATTGTACCTGATCGCCTTCTGTTTTAAAAAACTTTCTTAAAATAAAATCAGATATCCAGATAAAGAATGTAGAGATGTAGTAAAACAACCTGTAAAAAAGATAAGCCGGAACGGCAAAAATCTTAATTAAGGAATTGGCATAGATTTGAAAAAAAACTTTCGGAAAAAACTCTGCAGTAATCAGAACTATAAAAGTCGAAATTAAAGTTTGTACTAAAATAGTGGTTACGTCTGAAAAATGAAATCCAAGACCTGTTATCCATTTCAAAACAACATCTCCCATATAAAAACCATAAATCACAAGTGCTACATTGTTTCCAATAAGCATTGAAGCTATAAATTTTGAAGGATTTTCGGTAAGTTTTGTTAGAATTTGAGACAGAAAATTATCTTGTTTTTTTTCAATTCCAAGATAAATTTTATTTGAGGAAATAAAAGCTATTTCCATTCCTGAAAAAAATGCTGATAGTATTAAACACAATATTATAATACTAATTTCCATTTTTATTGTTTTTTATTTCGATCGTTATATTTATTAAGAAACCTTCTTCTGAAGAAAAACATAAAAACAGCCATTCCTGCAATAACGAAACTTAAAGGATATGCTTCGTTATTTTCGGTAAGTTTTATTACTCCATCATAAATAAAGTAAACTGCAAATAAGATGTAAACGTATTGTGTGTATTTTAAATATCCCATAATTATAATTCTTCGTCTGATTCAAATTCACCGCTTATTCGCTGCGAATTAATCACTTTAAAATCTTTGCTAAAATCAATTCCCTGACCAAAAGAAACTCCTTTAGCATCTGTAAGCTTAAATTTTCTTTCTGTGTAAAACCACTCATTTTTTTGATCAAAAAACATTTGTTCTGTTTCCAAAACCTGTCCTGCTTCTGAGGTAATTTTAACTTTTCCCTGTAAATCTATTATACTTGTATTTTTATAGGATACAGCATAATTTGATCTAATAAAGGTACGCTTTTGTTTTTTGTCGTATAAAGTAACATCAATTCCTTTTGGAAATTCTGTAAAAGGGAATTCAAGATTAGAATAATCAAGCATTTTTGAGCTTATCAAAACTCCTGTTATTTTGCCAGAATCTGTGTATTTGACATTCACAGTATCGGCATCACTTGCCGGAACAAACTCTGAGAAGTTAATTTTTTGAACTTCTTTAAAATTACTTTCGCATCCAAAAAACAGTGTCACAGCAATAACTGTGACAACGCTTATAATATATCTCTTTGGTAAATTCATTTGCCAAATGTAATAAATTGTAATGAGCTTATAAAAACATATATTTTTATGTTTAGTTGAATTTGCTCTTCACAAACCATTTATCATTAAATGAGAATCCTACGCTAAAGTTTACATAATTTTCCTGAACGAGGTTTGAAGAAACTGTTCCTTTTTTACCAAATTCAATTCCTATGTTTACATTAGAAAAATATCCCGGAATTGGAATTCCAGCTCCTAAAGTCATTCCTACATCTTTAATTGATTCGTTGTTAACAATCAAACCAATTTTTTCGTATTTCAAACCTGCACGATATGTAATTCTGCTTAAATAGCTTGTAAAAGAGGTATAATTTGGAATGTAGTAACCTCCAATTGCATATTTAGCATAATTCTCGTATCGAACGTTATCCATTGCATTGTAATAGTTTGTCAGCTGTCCTTCTCCCTGAAAAGCTAATGTAGTACCTATTAACCATTTTCTTGACTCACCAATACCCGCTCCAATAATTACTCTGCTCGGAAGTTTTAATTTAGTAGTTGATGCAGGATATGCATAAGGGTCTGGATCACCGCTTACATTAATTTCTCTCACATTTTCAGAATTTAAATTACTTGAAAATGTATAACTCAAACTTGTAAACAGGTTTACTTTTTTATAAAGCTTTGTCTGATACATTGTACCTAAATCAAAATTAGCCCCGGATAAAGTTGAAGCATTTGATTCTGATGTACCATTTTGAACACCAGTTACCTGCTCTATACTTGTTGTTGTGATTTTTCCAAAGTTATATTGAACATCAGCTCCAATAGTCCAGTGAGGTTTAATTTTATAACCTACGCCAAAATATACTTTATTAATACCGCCTTTTCCGCTTAACTGAGAACTTACAGCTCCTTCCGTCGCAGTATTATCATCTAAAATTTTATATCCAACAGATGATAATGGAATTAAACCAAACGATACTCCAAATTTTCCAACCGGAATTCCAACAGCTAAATAATCAAAAGTTGTTCTTTGTGCTTTTGCAGATCCAGTATTCGATTTTAATGTCGAAGTTCCAAAAGTTCCTCCTACTGTAAAAGTAGTCTGCATTAAACTGGCATAACTTGCTGGATTTTCAATATTCAAGTGAATACTATCCTGCTCAACAGCAACGCCCGCCATAGATCTGTACTCTAAAGTTCCTTTAAACTTGATATCTCCAATTCCATAAAAAGAATATGGCGATGCAGTACCTTGCTGAGCAAATGAAACGAACGATATAAGCAAACAAGCACTTATTATAATTTTTTTAATCATTGTCGATTTTATATTGATATGTTTGGCTCAAACTCTCCAGAAGGAAATTTGAATTGGCAAATATGGTATTTTTTAATCGTTTAGCCAAAAATTCTGCATCGCCTCCCGTTAAAATTATTATAAAATTTGAAAAGTTCGAGCGATATTCATCGATAAAACCGTCAATCTCATAGACGAAACCATTCACAACACCAGAATGAATTGCCTGTGCGGTTGAATCTCCAATATAAGAATGAGGCTCATTTAAAGTAAGCAAAGGCAGTCTGGCTGTGTAATTGTGTAAGGTTTCGTAACGCAAACGAAGCCCCGGAGAGATTGCGCCGCCCAGATAATTATCGTTTTCGTCGATAAAATCATAGGTAATGCATGTTCCGGCATCTATAACTAATCGATTTTGTTTCGGAAACTGCAATGTTGCTCCGGCAGCCAAAATCATTCTGTCGATTCCTAAAGTTTTTGGCGTTGCATATTTATTATGAAACGGGTAAATATCTTCATGTGTAAAAAAATGAACATTTAACTGTTTTTCAAAACTCAAAAAAGATTGTTTTTCGACATCTCCAACCGAGGCAACAACCAAATCTGAGCAGTTTGGAAATTTTCCCAAAATTTTTTCAATTTTTTTTTCAAGCTCATTTTTTTCAAAAACGAAATACTCCAAAACACTACTCCCTTCAAAGACAGCAGCTTTAATTCTGGTATTTCCAACATCAACAGTTAAAATCATTTTTCTTTTTTGTTTGTGCGAAGATACGAATTGATTTTTTTTCTAAAATGTTTTGGATAAACGGAAAATGATTCTATCTTTGCACCCGCATTGAGCACAAGACGGTACCTTAGCTCAGATGGTAGAGCAATGGACTGAAAATCCATGTGTCCCTGGTTCGATCCCTGGAGGTACCACCAAAACCCGAATAGCAATATTCGGGTTTTTTGTTTTTATTATTTTCGGAAAAATTTAAACCGAAAAGTAAAAAAGAATAGCCCACAGATAACACGGATTATACAGGTTTTAAAAATCATTTTAATCTGTATAATTTGCGGCTAAAAAAAAGTTCGCAAGGCTTTATATTGATAAAGCTTTGCGAACTTTGCGTTTTTTACCTTGCGGTCTTTGCGGTTAAAAAACCTAGTCTAAAAAATCTTATTGATGAAACACAGAAACCGCTGGAAAATAATATCCTGAAAAACTTACTGTTCCTGTTTTAGCTCCAGAATCTGCATTGAATAAATAAAGGTTATTGATCGCAAAATTTGCTCCATATCCTTCGTTTACGGTATTAACTACTAAAGTGTTTTTCTTTTTGTCATAACCAATTCCTGCTCCATATAATATATTAGAATCTGTTAATGTAATGAAAGGCGAAGCTAATGAAGAAACATCTCCGTTATATTTATAAATTTCTTTACCACCGCTCCAGCTTCCATTTTTGGCAATGAAAATAGCATTTTTTGCAGCTGTAATAGATCCCGGATGCCAGGCTCCCCAGCTTCCGTAAGCCTGAAAACCTAATGCTATTTCTTTTACCTCAAGAGTATTAGAGTCTATATTGATAAGTTTTGTTCCGCCTGCGGCCCATACTTTTTTATCATCAGTAACAGCAAATCCCAGAACCATTCCTGAAATTGTTTTTTCGACTGCTAATGTTGTAGCATTAATTACAATAACCCCTTTTGATGCCGACAATGCAAAGATATATCCGTTAGCTTTTACAATGTCTCCTACCTGACCAGTAATTCCTTCAACTTGTCCGTTTAATTCCATTGTATTCAAATTAAGTTTGAATATTCCTTTTCCAGAAGTAAGCAAAGCCTGATTTTCATCAATTCCAACTATTGCACGCCAGTCGTTTCCGCCCTGAGCCGGAATTCTTTTTTCTTCTTTAAGCGAATAAGCATCTGCAACCACAACTGGTCCGCCGACTTTAGAAACCAAGAATAGTTTTTTATTAAAGATAGTTCCAAACTCTAAAGTTGATGATTCTGGTTTTAAATCTTTATCTGGATTTACTTTTACAAAAATACTGTCTTCTATTGCTTTTGTATCGTATCTGTAAAACCCAACTGTTCCTGTTCCGTGTCCAAACCATCCTTCATTAATCATAAAGAATCCGTTTTCATAAGCTCCAAATGTGTGAATATCGTAAGTTAGAGATACGTTTCCGCCATTGTTTTTGGCAGTCATCGTAATTTTAAAATCTCCTCTTGTTTCTGGTTTAAAAATATATGTCGAATCAGATCCTACAACATTCCCGTTTACTGCCCATTCAAATGAAACATTATTTCTGTCTTTTATTTTTGAACTCAGCTGAAGTGTTTTTCCAATTGTCAAAGTATCTTTTAACTGCTGTTCGCCCTTGATAACAGGCGGCGCCGTAAAATCATCATCATTATTACATGAAGTTGCCAGCATCATTAAAGAAGCAATGGCGATTAATTGCTTGGAAAAAAAATTGTTTCTCATTATTAAATATTTAAAAAATTATATTACTTAAATGTTTAAATCCAGCGCACTAAAAAACTACGTTTCTGGGCAATGACATGTTTAATGATTTTTTTGATAGAGAAAAGGAAACGTCAAGAAGAAAAAACACCCAAAAAGAAACTGTTTTTAAGACATCGCATTTGCAGAAAAAAATCTCATAAACTTATTTAGCTTACGAGAATAGAATGATCAAACAATACCCATTATCACTTAGAGTGAAAAAGTATTATTCTTAATTCAAGCTTCAATCCCCGAAAGCTGTTATTACTATAAAAATGGCAGGTCTTCTGACTTGCTCCCTACACCCAGCCTTCCCTTTCGAATTGAAAAGTGACATATTAAAGGTTTCAGTTAATGAGCTTACAGCTGCGGGACAGTTTTGGATTTGCACCAAATTCCCTTTTAATGTCATATTTAATCAAACATGACAACCATTTTCTGATTTAAATTTTGAGCTACAAAACTAGTGTTTTCTTTTTTGAAATCCATTCATCCTTATACTACATAAGGGTTTAGGCACATCTGCATTCTATGATATATTCCGAATTATTAAGGATTGACTGATTAAAAATGTATTATCAACAATTAATTAGTTTTTGTTAAAAAAGTATCAACTAAATAAAAAAATATCTTATATATTCGTAAAATCGTATTTTAATTTTTTATTCATTATTAAATCAACAGAACGTTTTATGAGCAAAACTTCTACTAAAGGCATTTGGAAAGTAATTTCGGCCTCTTCTATGGGAACAATGATTGAATGGTACGATTTCTATATTTTTGGAAGTTTGGCCGTTGTAATTTCAACTAAATTCTTTCCGAGTGATAATCCAACTGCAGCATTTTTATCTACATTAGCCACATTTGCTGCCGGATTTGTTGTCAGACCTTTTGGCGCTTTATTTTTTGGACGATTGGGAGATATTATTGGCCGAAAATATACTTTCATGGCTACTTTATTATTAATGGGAGGTTCTACATTTTTAATAGGCTGTATCCCAAGTTATGAAACCATTGGTTTTGTCGCGCCTCTGTTAGTTTTGATTTTGCGTTTATTGCAAGGTTTGGCTCTTGGCGGAGAATATGGCGGCGCAGCGACTTATGTTGCCGAACATGCTCCGGCGGGTCAAAAAGGATATTGGACATCGTGGATCCAGACTACTGCAACGGTTGGTTTATTTATTTCTTTGATGGTTATTCTGGCTACCAAAAATGTACTTTCGGCCGAAGCTTTTGATTCATGGGGATGGCGTGTTCCTTTTTGGGTTTCTATTGTAATGGTGGGAGTTTCGTATTTAATAAGAAAAAATATGGACGAATCACCTGTATTTGCAAAAGCTAAAAAGGAAGGAACAACAAGTGCAAATCCTTTAAAGGAAAGTTTTGGAAACCGATACAATTTAAAGTTTGTTCTCTTGGCATTATTTGGCGCAACAATGGGACAGGGTGTTGTTTGGTATACCGGACAATTCTATGCCATGAGTTTTATGAAAACGGTTATGAATGTAGATTCTTCTCAGGTTGACAGTTTACTCGGAATTGCATTATTGATTGGAACGCCGTTTTTTATTGTTTTTGGATGGCTGAGTGACAAAGTCGGCCGTAAATACATTATGATGTTCGGTATGTTACTCGCTATTTTATTCTACAGACCTATATATAAAATGATGTACAACACAACTGATGTGAGTTACAAAACCGAAATTGTAGACCAAACCTCTCAAAAGATCGAAAAAGCAAAAAATAATGACGTAATTACCACTATTTCAAAAACCTATACTGATGGAACTACGTATATCGAAAAGAAAACAGATTTTGCTGATAAGAAAAAATCTCAAAGCAGTGTTACTATAAATATCAATTCTGGCGATGAATGGACTTTAATTTTTTTAGTTTTCATTCAGGTTTTATTTGTTACAATGGTTTATGGTCCAATTGCAGCGTTTTTAGTTGAAATGTTTCCAACTAAAATCAGATATACTTCTATGTCACTTCCTTATCATGTAGGAAATGGAATTTTTGGAGGTCTGCTGCCGGCAATTTCGACTTATTTTGTAACTCATGCAAAAGCAGCCGGAAAAAGCGATTTTTATCTTGACGGACTTTGGTATCCTATTATTATTGCGTCGATCTGTTTCGTAATTGGAATGATTTACATAGACAACAAAAACAAAATTAATCATCTTTAACATTTAAGAACATGAATACAATCAGACAAGCTTTAGGCGTTTTATGGGTTATTTTGGCAGTTGCGGCCGCTTACTTCTGCGTGTTTGAATTTGGCTTACCTAAATTATTATCAGATCAGCAAGATGATTTAGTATTTGGTATTATTATTCTTTTTATCCTGACGCCTCTTATTGTTTTAGGCTTAGGAACATTTGGTTATTTTGCTGTTATTGGAGAGTATAGCCATAAAAAGAAATAACAAAACAATAAACAACTAAACCAGAAAAGGGCTGTCTATTTTTCAATAGAACAGCCCTTTCACATTACTAACCAAACCAAATTTTTAATCTGTTTAGAGATATATTTTCAATATTTATTTTTTGATAAACTTCATTACCTGTATTTTACCATTTTCATCTGAAGCTTTTACGATATACAAACCTGTTTGTAATTCACTTACGCCAAATTGAAAATCAACATTTCCGTTTGAAGCAAAGCTTTTAACCAATTGCCCTGAAACTGAATAAATCTGAACTTTTGAAACTGCGGTACTTAAAGTGAAATGATTTGAAACCGGATTTGGATATAAATTCACCGTGCTTCCTTTTTCAAAATCTTCGATAGCTAAATTGGCAGTTTTGTTTCCATAAATTCTATATTCACCTGCAGGTAAATTTATCGGAGTATTTACATCGGTAACATTTATTGTCGTATTATCCATTAAATTGTACCAAGTTCCTGCATACGGAAAACCCGTCGAAACGTTTTGCGCCGTAACATCAAAATTGGCTAAAATCAAAACGTCTTTTAATTGTGCCGAAGTTAAACCTGCATTGGTTATTTTAATGTTTACTGTAAGCGAATTAGAATCTGGAATTGTTGAAGTTCCTAAAAAAACAGGTTCGGCCTTTTTTAGTGTAATCATCTTAGCCCAATCATTGTAAATTTTATTACGATTTGAATTTCCTAACCAGTTATTTACCCACTGAGGCTGTGGTTTGGTATCTAATTTACAATCTCCGCCTGTGGCATCTGAATCTGTATTTACAGAATTATCATTGCAGGTAAAAATTGAACTCTCCCAGCCCAGTTCTCCAAAGTGCCAAATCATTTTTGGCCCTGGAACTAATAATGAAACTGCTCCAATTGCCGACATTCTAGACAAAGCTGTATTTAGTGTTTTTACATTATAAGCACCGCTTGAAGCTCCGTATTGCACATTTTTATACATCAAACGTTCTTCGTCATGACTTTCGGCATAACCTATTAAACGGTTTGCAGCAAAACCACGATTGGCACTAGACATTTTCGAAATATTACTTTCAGAAGCATATCCCATAGACAATTGATTGTAAGGATCTGTCATTTTACCCCACATCATAACACCTTTACTTGGAGTTTCTGTTACTCTGTAATCTGCCCATTGTTTTTCTTCGGCTTCGGTTCCTAAATGCTCAAAAATGGTATAATGCGTTGAATCCAGACTCCAAGAATAATCAGCATATTTCTTTAAAATATCTACTCTGTCTTGCTGGTATGCATTTGTACAAGATTGATCTGAGGCTGTACAAGCCTGAGTAAAACCTTTTGTTAAATCCCATCTAAAACCATCAATTTTATATTCCTGAATCCACTGCTTAATTACACGCTCTACATAATATTGTGTTCTTGTTGATTGATGATTAAAGTCTTCTCCAACACTAAATGTATGCTTTGCAACTGTATTAAAGTATGGATTTTCGGCTGTTGGTGAGCCAAAACCATCACCGTCAGGATCGTTCATCCACATTCTAACCATTGGATTTCTTCCAAAAGCATGATTTAAAGCGACATCAAGAATAACAGCAATTCCGTTTTGATGACATACATCTATTAGTTCTTTTAATTTATCTGATGTTCCGTAAAACTTGTCCAACGCCATGTGAAACGAAGTATTGTATCCCCAGCTTTCATTTCCTTCAAATTCCATTACCGGCATTAATTCGATAGCGTTTATTTTAAGGTTTTTAAAATAGTCTATTTTATCAATTATACTTTGGTAATTTCTTGCTGCATCAAAATCGCGAACCAAAACTTCATAAATAACCAGTTTTTCTTTTTCGGGCTTTGTAAAATTAGTTACCTGCCAATTATAAGGAGTCTGACCAGTTTTTAGAACCGTAACTTCAAACTGCTGTCCTGCTGGATAAGCTGCTAAATTTGGATAAGAAGATGCCGGAATCCATGGATCATCATACGGAGACAAAACTAAAGTAGAATAAGGGTCGGCCGTTTTTACTAAAGATGGAGAACCGGCAAGAGGTGAAGCATCTACAACCCAATATTGATAGGTATTATTTACTCCCGAAACCAATCCGGTTAATTCTAACCAAAATTTTCCCGAAACAGGATCTTTTTTCATGGCATATGCCGAAGTTGGCTGCCAGTTATTGAAACTTCCGGCAACATAAACAAAATCTTTTAAAGGAGCATCAAGAACCAATTTTGCTTTTGAAGTATCATTAGAATTATAATTAATTCCATCAACTAATCCCGCAGGCATTGTTTGTGAAACTGTGTTTGGGTTTACCACAACTGAAAACTTTTTTACAATTGTAGTCGATCCCTGTGTTACACTCAATTCATACGTTTGATTATTGGTAACATTTATATGAGAATAAGAATAACTTGCAGTGCTTGCATTCGTGTTTATAACAGTTCCGTTTGCTTTTAACGAATAGCTTGCCGCTCCGTTTGTATTTGTAGCTGCAATATTAAAATTTGAACCAGACGCTATAATTGAAGCGCTATTTTCTACTGGCGAAGTTAGGTTTACCTGAAAAGATCCAACTTCGACAACAATATCCTGAGATTGTTTGCTGCCGCTTCCGTCTTTTGCTTTAACCAAAAATCCTATTCTTCCAATTCCGTTTCGTCCAAAATATACAGACGGTGTAAAAGTTTTAGTGTAGGTGTCGGAACCTGCATTATAAGTAAACTTTGCAGCTTCATTTGAAGAAGTCCAGGATCCGTTAGACGGAGAATCCATTTGGTTGGCATCATTTACATCATAAGACCATGACCAAAGATACAATGCATTACCTGTAACTCCCCAAGTACTTTCGTTAATACTGGTACCATTAATTGTAATTGTAATTGGCGTAGTATCTTCAAAAGTGGGAGGGTTTATTGAATAAGTAACGGTTTGCTGCTGGGCAAAAACAGTTACTGCCATCAATAAAAATATTGATAGTAAAGTTTTTTTCATAATAGTGTGGTTATTTTGGTTAGTCAGTCTGATTAAAAAAGGGCTATCTAGCAGATAGCCCCATTTTATTATGAAGAAAGTTTATTATTGATTTGGAATCATCAAATAACTTCCGTCTAAATCATTGAAATAGATAACGTATTTAGATTTAGCTACTGGTATGTTATCACCAGTTCCTCCACCTGAAAAGGCAGTAGTTCCTCCCCAATTTACATCCCAAGAATTATTTGCTCTAAATTTAGCCTCTCCTTCTTCAAGGTTTGTTGCTCCTAATGACCAAGCATGTTTGTCAAAAGCCGACTGATCCAATTGAATTGAAGTAGCCCAATCAGGATTAATAGCACTTCCAATAATAGCAACACTAGTGTATGTTTTTGCTATAGCTGCTGCATCTTCATACGCTTTTAAAGTATATTTCAAAGATGTAGTATTGAACTCAAAAGCATAATATCCATCTGCTGCAATCGTAAATTCTCCTGCATTATCTTTAATTTCAATAGAACCCTCACTAGCTTTACCTAATTGAGAAGCCCAGCTTCCTTTTTCAGAAATTAATTTGAAGTTACCTGCTTTAAAATATCCTACGAATTTATATTTATCAGATGCTTTGCCATCTCTAAACATTGGCTGGTGTTTAGTATCAACATTGTTATCCCATCCGCCGGCTACAGCTGCGCCAATTAAATACCAATCTGTAAACCCATAAGTAACTCTTCCTAAATAAGGAGTTACACTAATTGTGATTACACCTTTAGAAAGCTGTTGAAATGCCCCGGAAATATTTGATGCAATTTTTACATCATACATTGCTGCTGCTTCTGGCTTTCCTCCAAGATCAATTGCTGCTTGATTTAAATCTCTAACAAGTACTGAAACCTCTGTAGTACCGTTAGTTGTTGTTTCAAGTTTTTTTGCAGCAGAAAAATCACCTCCTTTTTTATCTATTAATAAGGTATAGTTTATTGCTACAGGGCTTGAATATTTAGCAGCAGACCATGTAAATTTTGCTGCTTCATTTGCTGCATCATCTGCATCTAAAACATAGGTTTGTCCCGTTGCAGGAGAAGTAATTTCTGGTATCGTAATACCATCAACAACTGGTCTCTCATCAACAGCATCTGCATTACACGACACTGCCAATACACCAATAAATGCGATTAAAACTTTATATATATTTTTCATTTTACAGTGCTATTAGATGTTAGTATCCTGGATTTTGTTTCAAAGTTGGATTTGCCTGGATTGTTTTAGCAGGAATTGGCATAAGGTCTCTTGTTGAAGCCGTAGATGTTCCGCTTTGAACACCGCCTTTCCACTGCCAGATTTTATCTCCGCCTGTGAATTTCCCAAAACGAATTAAATCCGTTCTTCTGTGACATTCCCAGTATAATTCTCTTCCTCTTTCAGCCAGAATAAAATCAAGTGTTAAGTCACCAGTTGAAATTGTTGGAGCATTTGCTCTGGTTCTAATTTGATTGATATAACCAACAGCTGTACCAATATTTCCTGAAGATGCTCCTCTTAAAGTTGCTTCTGCATACATTAAGTAAGCATCTGTAACTCTAAACATTGGAAAATCTGTATCAGGTATATCTGTTCTTTGCGCAGCAGAACCGTCTGATTTAACATTTGTGAATTTTGTTAATGCATAACCATCTGTAAATGTTGATACATTCGCAATATCTAATGCTTGTCCCGGTGTATAAGAATATAATCTCTTATCCCCCCAAACCTGCTGTTTTCCTAAAGATACAGGAGCATTAGTGAAACCTGTTGGAGCCGCAACTTCAACACCATTTAAAGTAATTTTACCAGTTCCAAGATTAAATACATAGGTATTATTTGCGTTGAAACCTGCATCTTTTTCGTTTTTATCGCTTGAGTCAAAAGCCTGACCATCTTTGTTAACTAAGATACCTGTATTGTTTGCCAGGTTTTTGCTCTTTGTTTGGTAGAAATCAAATGAACCTGTTGGTGTACCAAACGATCCTACGAACTCTTTACGAGTTCTGATTCCCTGCCATCCACCATCCATACCTTGTGCAGCAGCATCCATACTTCCTCCAATAGAAGCGTGAAGAATAAAACTCATTCCTCCTCCTGTTGCTCTAATAGCATTACCATCACTGATAATTGGGAAAATAAATTCGTTTTGAGCACCGTTTTTATCGTTATCTGCAGAGAATAAATTGCGGTAAGGAATGTTAGCAAAAGTATATCCTGAATTAATTACTTCAGTACACATAGTAGCTGCATCATTATTTCTTTCTGTTCCAGTATAAACTTTAGCATTTAAATAAATCTGAGCTAATAAAAATTTAGCAGCAACTTTATCAATTCTACCATATTCATTAGTTCTTGCATTTGGCAGACTGCTGTCTAAATCTTTTAATTCAGACTCAACAAAAGCAAAAACTTCTGCTCTTGTTTTTTGTACTGGATAAAAGAATCCAACTGGATCAGCTTCTGTAGTAATAGGCACATTACCAAATAAGTCCATTAAGTTAACATAAGAAAATGCTCTTAAGAAACGTGCTTCAGCTCTAAAAGTTGCGATTTCAGCTTTTAAATTTGCATCAACACCTCTTGCATCTAATTTATCATCTGTAGTTTGTCTTAAAAACTCATTTGCTAAACTGATATGATAAGATGCTCTTGAATAAGTTCCGTACAAAAACTCATTGTTTGGAGACCATGTTTGTGAATTTAAAGTTGGTAAAGTACCATCGGCCCACGCAATAATAGCTTCATCTGTTGTAAATTCCTGAGTTACAAAAAGAAGACGTAAGTAACTGCTGAAATCCCCGCTAAGACCTGCAATATCTGCCTGTCCGTCACCATCGTTACCTCCAACATATAAACCAGCATATAATTTTGCTAAAACTTGTTTATAAGATGCAGGATCCTGGAAAAAGGTTTCAGATAAAAATTCATCGTCATCTTTTGGTGTCACGTTTAAATCGTCAGTACACGAAGTAAGCGTCATACTTATCCCTAAGATAAATAGGAAGAAATAAGATATATATTTAAATGATATTTTCATTTTGTATGTTTTAAATTTTGTTTTTCAATGTACTATTAGAAACTTGCATTTACCCCAAACAAGAAAGTTCTTGCTCTTGGGTAAACGTTACCGTCAATTCCGTTGAATTTCTCCGGATCTAATCCATCATATTTTGTAAGTACAAAAACGTTTTGAACACCAGCTGAGAATCTTAAAGATGCCGCTTTTAATAATGCTTTATCCAAAGTATAACCTACAGTTACGTTATCCAATTTGATGAAAGAAGCATCTTTTACATAGTAATTAGATAAGTAACGCTGTGTTCCGTTATCTTCATATTTAAATCCTGTATTTAAGTAATCAGAACTAATATTTGCTAAATCATCATTTCTTCTTAAACCTGCATCAGAATATCCCATGTTAGAGTTTACGTTATCGAAAATGTAATTTCCTAAACTTGCTCTCCAGTTCATTGTAAAATCAAACTTTTTGTAGTTTAAAGTAGAGAATAAACCAAAAGTATAATCTGCAGTTGGTTTTTTGTATCTGTAACGATCTCCATCGTCAATTTTACCATCTCCGTTTCTGTCTACATAAGCACCTGCAATTGGTTTTTTATTTGCATCATATAACTGTTCATATACGAAGAATGAATTTGGAGCATAACCAACAGTATTAATTAAAATTTTATTACCGTTTCCTCCTTTAATAGCATCTCCAACTGCATACCCTTCGAATCCAGGAACTGTCTGACCTAAATCAGCAATTTTTTGGTCTAAGTACGTAGCATTAACTGCAACATTCCAAGTTAAATTGTCTTTTTTAATGATATCTGACTGAAGACTGAATTCAAGACCTTTTGTTCTTAAGTTACCAATATTATTAAATCCTTGGTTTCTTAAGTTAGCTCCGTCCGGAACTAATACGTCTGCTAATAAATCAGTTGATTTTTTATCAAAATAGTTAAGAGTTCCTGTAATTCTATCATTTAAGAATCCGAAATCAACACCTACGTTCATCTCAGCCAGTTCTTCCCATTTAATATTTTGGTTATATCCTTCTGGTCTTGCTGTTCTGTAAACTACTCCATTAAATACATACTGTGTATTAACTGTACCAAGTGTTACTCTTCGTAAATAATCATATTGAGCAGAAATATCTTGCTGACCTGTTGTACCATAACCTACTCTTAATTTTAAACTAGAAAGCGTTTCATTTCCTTTTAAGAAAGATTCTTCAGCAACATTCCATGCAAAAGCACCTCCCATAAAATTACCCCATCTGTTTTCTTTAGAAAAACGTGAAGTTCCGTCTCTTCTGTAGTTTAATGTCAATAAATATCTGCTGTCCCATCCTAAGTTTAAACGACCAAAGAATGATTGTAAATTGATATCCGGATCAGTGATAACATCTTCATTTCTAGTTGCAGCAGGCTGTGTAAGCGCTCCTGATTGGTATTTTTCTTTTTGAAACAACTGATAGTTATAACCAGCAGTAGCATCTAATTTAAGTTTTCCTAAATTTTTGCTGTAAACAAAATAGGTATTTAAATTCTTGTTTTGAAGATCATCAGTATAAGTATCATAGTTTCCTAAATTAACCCATGTTCCCGAACTAAATGCAGTTGGCTGATATCCTAAAGCACTTTCTGTACTTTGTCTGTTATAGCCGCTGCTGTCAAATCTGTCAATACCAGCTTCAGCAACGATTCTTAAATCTTCAAAGAAGTGGAATTTATAATCTAAACTAATATTACCCCATTTTCTGGTAGATTTAGATCTTTTATCTTCTTGGTTTAATCTTGCAACCGGGTTTTTAGCAGGTAATAATGCTAAGTTTCCATTTGCTTCTAACCATTCAAAATATCCTCCGTAACGAGAACCTGCCTGATAAGGAGACTGTGTTGGATCAAAACTAATCGCTGAACCAATAACAGCATCTTCATCCTGAAATTGATTTTTACTGAAAGATAAATTTCCGCTGATGTCAATTTTTAAGTGATTGTCAAATAATACCGGGTTTAACGATATCGATGTCGTAGTTCTTTCAAAAGAAGTGTTTCTTAGGATTCCAGGATTATCAACATTCCCAACAGATAAACGAACTGGTAATTTATTAAATAATGCACCACTTACAGAGATATTATTGTTAGTAGTTAATGCTGTATGGAAAATTTCATCCTGCCAGTTAGTACTTGCAGTACCCATTGTTGCTTTTTGTTTATCGTTTCCTATTGTATTTACAACATTACGGAATTGATCTGCGCTTAAAACATCAACTGTATTAGCTACTGTATTTACACCAACTTGTGAACTAAAATTAACTTTTACACCACCTTTAGTACCTTTTTTAGTAGTAATAACGATTACACCATTTGCCGCACGAGAACCATAAATAGCAGCTGCAGAAGCATCTTTAAGAACTGTAAAAGATTCAATATCATTTGGATCAATAGTAGATAAAATACTTGTAGCACCACTTGGAACCGCATTACTTAGTGGAAGTCCGTCTAAGATAATTAATGGATCGTTTGAAGCACTTAAAGAAGATCCACCACGAATTCTAATATCTGCTTTTGCTCCCGGAGCTCCTCCTCCAACAACATTAACACCGGCAATACGGCCTCCAATTAAACTTTCTGGAGTTACGTTAATTCCTTTATTGAATTCTTTAGCAGAAATTTGAGATACAGATCCTGTTGCGTCTTTTTTCTTAACAGTACCATAACCTACTTGTACTACAACTTCTTGAAGTTGATTTGTATCTTCGCTTAAAGAAACATTTAATGTTTTTTGACCAGTGTAGTCAATTGTTTCTGTTTTGTATCCAATGAAAGAAACAACGATTTTACTTCCGTTTTTAACATTTGACAGCTGGTAATTTCCATCAAATCCGGTTGATGCACCATTTGGAGCACCTTGTACATTTACGTTTACCCCTGGTATTGGCTGACCTGTTGTTTTATCGACAACAGTCCCTGTAAGAGTGTTTTGAGCTAACACACTAAAAGGCAACAATAGGAATAAAAATAACAACTTTTTGTAAATTGTTTTCATACTTTTTGTTTAAATTAGTTTGAGTTTGTGATTGTTAGTTAAGTTTTTAATTTTACTTCGAATTCCAAAATTATGAATTTATTAACGTGCTCGACCTGAGGCAATTTTTATTGCTTTACGAAAACGTGGTAGTGTTGAAAACTTTCTATTTTTTGTAATCTTTTAGCGTTAAAATTGTCAATTATAAAAATATCAGATACCTTTATTATTAATTAGATTTTTTTCACCTTATCTCATGAAACGTAAAATAACCTTAAAACAAATCGCAAAGGAACTTGACGTCTCTATCTCAACTGTCTCAAAATCACTCCGAAACAGCCTTGAAATTGGAGAAGAAACAAGACTAAAAGTTCAGGCTTTTGCAAAGTTTTATAACTATAAACCAAACAATATTGCCCTTAGTTTAAAAAACCGAAAAACCAAAAGTATTGGTATTATTATTCCGGAAATTGTACATTATTTTTTCTCTACTGTAATCAACGGAATTGAGCAGGTTGCGAACGAATATGGCTACAGTGTTGTCATTTGTGTATCGGACGATTCTTTTGATAAGGAGGTGCTGAATATGGAGATGTTAGCCAACGGAAGTATTGATGGTTTTATCATGTCTCTTTCTAAAGAAACTCAGTTTAAAGGCGACTTTCATCATATAACAGAAGTTATCAATCAGGGAATGCCGGTTGTAATGTTTGACCGCGTTACGAATGATATTTTATGTGATAAAGTAATTATTGATGATAAATCGGCAGCGTATGAAGCCGTTCAGAGTTTAATTGACAGTGGCCGTAAAAAAATCGCACTTGTAACAACTGTTGATTATGTAAGTGTTGGAAAACTGCGAACAGACGGTTACGAAAAAGCCTTATTAGATAACGGATTACCTTTTAATGAGGATTTAATCATAAAAATCGAAGATGTAGATACATGCGAAATTACCATAAGCCAGCTTTTGCATGATCGTGCCTTCGATGCTGTTTTTGCCGTAAACGAGCTTTTTGCAGTAACGATTATTAAAACAGCCAATAAAATGGGACTAAAAGTTCCTGAAGATTTAGCCGTTATTGCTTTTACAGACGGGATTATTTCGAAATATTCAACTCCAACTATCACCACAGTTAGTCAAAGCGGCGAAAAAATGGGCAATAAAGCAGCTAAAATGCTTATTGAACGCATAGAAGCAGAAGAAGATGAGGATGAAGAACATACTGAAAATTACATTAC
Source organism: Flavobacterium sp. KACC 22758 (assembly GCF_028736135.1). Taxonomy (NCBI): domain Bacteria; kingdom Pseudomonadati; phylum Bacteroidota; class Flavobacteriia; order Flavobacteriales; family Flavobacteriaceae; genus Flavobacterium; species Flavobacterium sp. KACC 22758. Next base: position 442,353 of record NZ_CP117878.1, on the reverse strand, counting down.
AGAAGTCATAGAAACGCATCTCATAAAAAGAGAATCTACTGACTAAAAAACCTAAAATCAACACTTTCTAAAGCCATAATTAATTTTTATGGCTTTTTTATTAGCTTTAATAAAAAAATAATTTATACTTTTACGCCCGTCAAGGCTTTTAGTTTTACTTCGAAAAGAACAAAGTTTTGATAAGCAAAGCGCTTATCGTATAATTTTCAAATTACGATAATGGAAAAGCGTAAATTAAGTTTCTGGGAAATCTGGAATATGAGTTTCGGTTTCTTAGGAATACAATTTGGTTTTGCACTGCAAAACGCAAATACTTCAAGAATTTTTGAAACCCTCGGTGCAGAAATTGACAAAATTCCAATTTTATGGATTGCGGCTCCTGTTTCAGGATTAATAATTCAGCCTGTAATTGGTTATTTCAGTGACAGAACATGGACTCGTTTAGGAAGACGTCGTCCTTATTTTTTAATTGGCGCTATTTTGTCTTCATTGGCTTTGTTTGTAATGCCCAACTCTCCAACTTTATGGATTGCTGCAGGAACTTTATGGATAATGGATGCCTCGATAAATGTTTCAATGGAACCTTTCCGTGCTTTTGTTGGTGATAATTTACCAGACGAGCAGCGCGCATTAGGTTTTGTAATGCAGAGTTTCTTTATTGGTACCGGTGCCGTTGTAGGTTCTATTTTACCTTATCTATTTACAAATGTTTTTGATGTCAGCAATGTTGCTCCAAAAGGAATAATTCCTGATGCCGTAAAATGGTCATTTTATATTGGCGGAATCGTTTTTCTGCTTTCTGTTTTATGGACCGTTTTTAAATCAACCGAATATACTCCTGACGAACTTCATGCTTTTGAAGCTAACAGCAAAAAAGACTCTGAAGACCTTTCAAATTCTGAAACAGAATCTGGCGTTTCTACAAAAAAACAATTGCTTTTAGGGTTATTGTTTGCTGGTATCGGAGCTTTAATTTCATTTTTAATTTTCGAAAACAATCTGGCAAAAGAACTTTATATTCTATTTGTTGGTCTAATTTTTATGGGCGTTTTATTTGTAATTGCATCGCAGTTACGAACAAAAAAAGTCCAGAATGGTTTTACCATAATCATGACCGATTTATTAAATATGCCAAAAACAATGCAAAAATTAGCCTGGGTTCAATTTTTCTCTTGGTTTGCGCTTTTCTCAATGTGGATTTATACAACTCAAGCAGTTACACAGCATATTTTTGGCACTACAGACACAACTTCGAAAATCTACAATGATGCCGCCGATTGGGTTTCGGTATTGTTTACAGTTTACAACGGTATCGCCGCTGCAGTTGCTTTCTTATTACCAGTTATTGCAAAAAAAGTAGGCGTTAGAGCAACACACTTATTGGCATTATGTGCAGGAGGTGTTGGTTTAATTTCTGTTTATTTTATTGGCGATAAACAAATGCTTATCCTTCCAATGCTTGGAGTTGGTATTGCATGGGCAAGTATTTTATCAATGCCGTATGCCATGTTATCTGGTGCTTTGCCTGCTGCAAAAATGGGTTATTATATGGGAGTTTTTAACTTTTTCGTAGTAATTCCGCAAATCGTAGCCGCTACGATATTAGGATTTGTAATCAAACAATTCTTCCATAATGAACCTATTTACGCTCTAATAATTGGAGGTGTATCAATGATTTTCGCAGGATTATTGACTCTTAGAGTAAATAGCAAAACTAAAATTGAAATCCATGAATAATAAAAAAGCATTCATATTCGACCTTGACGGAGTAATCGTCGATACTGCTAAATATCACTTTTTGGCTTGGCAAAAAATCGCTCAGTCATTAAATATAAATTTTACACATGAAGATAACGAACTTTTAAAAGGCGTAAGCCGCGTTCGTTCTTTAGACATTATACTTGGATTAGGAAATGTAGAGGCTTCTCAGGAAGACAAAGACAAATGGCTGATTCAAAAAAACGAAGATTATTTATCTTATTTAGTTGACATGGATGAAAGTGAGGTTCTTCCAGGAGTTTTAAAAATTCTAAAACTATTAAAAGATAAAAAACAAGGAATTGCATTAGGCTCTGCCAGTAAAAATGCAAGACCAATTTTAGAAAAAACAGGGGTTCTGTCTTACTTCGATGTTATTGTTGACGGAAATGATGTTACCAATGCAAAACCAGATCCAGAAGTTTTCTTAAAGGCGGCTCAATTATTAAACATTGATCCAAAAAATTCAATTGTATTTGAAGATTCTGTTGCCGGAATTCAGGCAGCAAATATTGCAGAAATGGTAAGTGTGGGAATTGGTGAGGAAACAATTTTGCATGAGGCTGATTTCATTTTTAAAGATTTCACTTTCATAGATGAAACCTTTATCGAATCATTAATCACAAAATAAAATCAATCATAAATCAATCAATCACAAAAACACTTTAAAAACAAATGAACCAAGATTATATAAAACCAGACAATTGGTCAATTATAGAAGAAGGATTTGATGCCGAGAGAGTAAAATCGTCTGAAAGTCTTTTTAGTATCGGGAACGGTGCTATGGGACAACGCGCCAATTTTGAAGAAACCTATTCAGCAGAAACTTTTCAAGGAAGTTATATTGCTGGAATCTATTATCCGGACAAAACAAAAGTGGGCTGGTGGAAAAACGGTTATCCGAAATATTTTGCCAAAGTACTAAACGCCCCAAACTGGATTGGAATTGACATTGAAATCAACGAAGAAAATCTTGATTTAAATACTTGTACCGAAGTTAGGAACTTCCGCAGAGAATTGAATATGAAAGAAGGATGGTACAATCGTTCTTTTGAAGCAGTTCTAAAAAATGGAACCGAAATCGCCGTAAACGTTCGTCGTTTTCTTTCATTAGATTTAGACGAAGCCGGAATCATTAAATACGATATTACACCTTTAAATAAAGATGCAAAAATCGTTTACAAGCCATATATTGATGCTGGTGTAACCAATGAAGATGCCAACTGGGAAGAAAAATTCTGGGAACCGCTTGAAGTTAAAAAAGGCACAAACGAAGCTTTTGTAACCGCTCAAACCTTTAAAACGCATTTTAAGGTTACTACTTTCATGCACAATACGATTTTGGCAAATGGAGAAAATATCAATGTTTCGCCATCTACAATCGATTCAACAACAGATAAAGTTCAGTACACTTACGGAACTATTATTGCAAAAGGACAAACCTCATCAATTCAGAAAATTGGTGGATATACGGTTTCTTTAAATCATGAAAATACTTTGGCTGGAGCCGAAAAAGTAATAAAATCTGCAGTTGCTTTAGGATATGATACTTTGCTACAGAACCAAATTGAGGCTTGGGCAAAAGTTTGGGAAATGTCAGATATTACCATTGAAGGCGATGTAAAAGCACAACAAGGAATTCGTTTCAACATCTTCCAATTAAATCAAACCTATTCAGGAAAAGATTCTCGTTTAAATATTGGTCCAAAAGGTTTCACAGGAGAAAAATACGGAGGATCTACTTATTGGGACACTGAGGCATATTGTATTCCATTCTATATGGCGACAAAGGACCAGCAAGTTGCAAGAAACTTATTGACATATCGTTACAATCAATTAGACAAAGCGATTGAAAACGCTAAGGATAATTTAGGTTTCAAAAACGGCGCAGCGTTGTATCCAATGGTGACCATGAATGGTGAAGAATGCCATAACGAATGGGAAATCACACACGAAGAAATCCATAGAAATGGTGCGATTGCTTTTGCAATTTACAACTATAACCGTTACACGGGAGACTACTCTTATATTCCAGAAAAAGGTTTAGAAGTTTTAATTGGTATTGCACGTTTCTGGCACCAAAGAGCTTCTTTCTCAAAAGATAAAAATCAATATGTGATTTTAGGAGTTACAGGTCCAAATGAATACGAAAACAACATCAACAATAATTTCTACACCAATTATATTGCTAAATGGTGTATTGATTTTGCTGCTGAACAAATTGAAAAAGTAGCTTCAGAATATCCAGCAGATCACAAAAGAGTAATGGAAAAAGTTAATCTTTCATCTGAAGAAATCAAAGAATGGAAAAAAGTGGCAGACGACATGTACTTTCCTATTTCAAAAGAACTTGGAATCTACTTACAGCAAGATGGTTTCTTAGACAAAGATTTAGTTCCGGTAAAAGATTTAGATCGTTCACAGCGTCCAATTAATCAAAAATGGTCTTGGGATCGTGTGTTGCGTTCACCTTACATCAAACAAGCTGATGTTCTGCAAGGTTTCTATTTCTTCGAAGATCATTTCTCAAAGGACGAATTAAAACGCAATTTTGAGTTTTACGAATCGTTTACTGTTCACGAAAGTTCGCTTTCGCCTTGCGTGCACTCGATTCAGGCAGCAGCTTTAGATAAAATGGACATGGCATATACATTTTATTTAAGAACTTCTCGTTTGGATTTGGACGATTATAATAAAGAAGTGGAAGAAGGCTGTCACATCACGTCAATGGCCGGTACATGGATGAGTATCGTGGAAGGCTTTGGAGGAATGCGTGTTAAAAATGACCAGCTTCATTTCTCTCCAAAAATTCCAAAAGAATGGAAAGGCTATTCTTTTAAAATTAATTTCAGAAACCAAATTTTAAAAGTAGCTGTAAATCACAACGAAACAACTTTTACTGTAGACGGCGATCAAGATTTAACTATTATTGTTAACGGAAAACCTGAAATTGCAAGTAAATTTGTACAAATAAATTAAATTATACTCTAAAATCTAAAAAACATGAAAAACTTATTTTTCGCAAGTTTAATTTTGTTTGCGTTTAGCACCGTTGCAAAAGCGCAGCAGTTAAAATCACCCGAAGGCAAGTTCGTAATGGAATTTTCTCTTCAAAACGACGGAACTCCAACGTACAATTTAAAATATAAAAACAAAGAAGTTGTAAAAACCAGTAAATTGGGTCTTGAACTTAAAGATGATAAAAAATCTTTATTGAACGACTTCACAATTACTGATACAAAAACTTCCACTTTTGACGAAACTTGGAAACCGGTTTGGGGAGAAGTAGATCACATCAGAAATCATTATAATGAATTGGCTGTGACTTTAAATCAAAAAGGAACAGACAGACAAATCATAATTCGTTTCCGTTTATTCGAGGATGGACTTGGATTTAGATATGAATTCCCAGCACAAAAGAATCTTACTTATTTTGTAATTAAAGAAGAAAGATCTCAATTTGCTATGACTGGAGATCATACTGCTTTCTGGATTCCAGGAGATTATGATACTCAAGAATACGATTACACAAAATCGAAACTATCTGAAATTAGAGGTTTATCTGAAAAAGCATACACAGCAAACGTTTCACAAAAATCTTTTTCTCCAACAGGAGTTCAGACTTCTTTGATGTTAAAAACAAATGAAGGAATCTACATCAACTTACACGAAGCGGCTTTAATTGACTATTCTTGTATGCACTTGAATTTAGATGATAAAAACATGACTTTCACGTCTTGGTTAACGCCAGATGCAAAAGGAGATAAAGGTCATATGCAGGCGCCAAATCATTCTCCTTGGAGAACGATTATTGTGAGCGATGATGCTAGAGAAATCTTAGCTTCAAAAATGACTTATAACTTAAACGATCCATCAAAAATTGAAAATACTTCTTGGATTAAACCAGTAAAATACGTTGGTGTTTGGTGGGAAATGATTACAGGAAAAAGCTCTTGGTCATATACTAATGATTACCCAACAGTACAATTGGGAGTTACTGATTTCGCGAAAGCAAAACCAAACGGAACACACGGAGCAAACAATGCTAATGTGAAAAAATATATTGATTTTGCTGCTGCAAATGGTTTTGACGCCGTTTTAGTTGAAGGATGGAACGAAGGCTGGGAAGACTGGTTTGGACATTCTAAAGATTATGTTTTTGATTTCTTAACGCCTTACCCAGATTTTGATGTAAAAGGTCTGCACGAATACGCAAAATCTAAAGGTGTAAAAATCATCATGCACCACGAAACTTCAGGATCTGTTCGTAACTACGAGCGCCACATGGATGCTGCTTACAAATTCATGAACGACAACGGATACGATGCTGTAAAAAGCGGTTATGTAGGTGATATTTTGCCAAGAGGCGAAAACCACTATAGCCAATGGATTGTAAATCACTATCAATACGCTATCGAAAAAGCAGCTGATTACAAAATTATGGTAAACGCTCACGAAGCAGTTCGTCCAACCGGAATTGCAAGAACGTATCCTAACTTAATTGGAAACGAAGCAGCAAGAGGAACAGAATACCAAGCATTTGGAGGTTCTAAACCAAATCACGTAACGGTATTGCCATTTACACGTTTAATTGGTGGCCCAATGGATTACACGCCTGGAATCTTCGAAATGGATATCAGTAAAATGAATCCTGAAAACAAATCGCATGTAAACAGTACACTGGCTAATCAATTAGCTTTATACGTTACCATGTACAGTCCGTTACAAATGGCTGCTGATACTCCAGAAAACTACAACCGTTTTCCAGATGCATTTCAATTTATTAAAGATGTGGCTGTAGATTGGTCAGAAAGTAAATATATTGAGGCTGAGCCTGGAGATTTTATCACAGTTGCTCGTAAAGCAAAAGGAACAAATAACTGGTTTGTTGGAAACGTAAACGGAGAAACGCCGCGTACATCAAACATCGATTTCAGTTTCCTTGAAAAAGGAAAAAAATACACTGCAACAATTTATGCTGATGCAAAAGATGCGCATTACAAAACTAATCCGCAAGCTTACACAATCAAGAAAATTGCTGTAACAAACAAATCAAAATTATCTCAGTTTTCTGCTCCAGGAGGAGGTTATGCGATAAGCATTATTGAAAACAAATAATTAATAAACCATATAAGAAATGTAAGTCCATTTAAATAGAAATCTCCCCCAGTTTTTGTCTTAAATGTTCTTACATTTTTTATATGGTTTAAATTCCTTTTTAAGGGCCTTTACTTTAAAAAATAAGAAAAAACTTATTCATTTGTCTTTTTAGTTAAATTTGCTCAAAATTTCGAAAACCGAAATTCTATGATTAAAAATAATTAATATAAATGAAAAATATTATAGGTTTTTTTTTTGACTCTTTTGCTGATTTCATGTCATCACAAAAATGAAAAAATCACTAAAACAAATACTGAAAGTAAGACATTCAATTCGTTAAATAGAATTGATACAAAAAAAAATGAAGAAGACAGCGTTACTATAGATACAACTCTTTTTTCTGTTTATAATTTATCAAAAAAAACAATAGCAATTGTAGCAAATTTAGAGTATGAAGGAGGTGATTATAGCGGAAATGAGTTTGATAAAATTTTTAATCAGGTAGATGAAAAAGATTCTTTATATAATGTTTTAATCGACGACCGTAATAAAGTTCGAAATTTTGAATACTATGATACTTTAGGAACTTTCAAACTCATAAGAAGTAATACATTAGAACTTGAGGTTAAAAAAATTGTAGACAAGAGTTACTACGTTTATGGTACAAAAGGATTTTCAAAAATCACAATAAATAAAGTGGTTTGTGCACTAAATACCTGTAGAACAAATTTTATTGCTTTTCCAATTGAAAAATTTGACACCGCTAAAAATGGAAAAGCGATTTTTTGCTCTAAACAATTACTAAAAATAAACTATCAAAAAAGTTATTCTGATATTGAAAGAAAGATTCGTCAATACGAGGAAAAAGAAAGCAAAAACTATGATTATAAAGATGAAATCAAACCCAAAGTATTTGCTAACATTGGAGATTACTATTTTACCTATAATGATGATTTTCAATGGGGAATGTATCCTGAAAAGTCTAAATGTGATTTTCCTGGAAGAACAATATACATTGTAAAAAAGGATAAACCTATAAAAAAATTCTGGGTCGATGGCTTAGATTTATTTGGAATCCCTTGTGATTAAAAAAAATTAGCAGAGAATTCATTTTTAAAACTATTACCTATTCACTACTGCTTCAAAAATCAATAAAAACATAAATTATGAAAAACCACAAAACATATCTTATAAACCATTCGATTTATAAATTAATCCTATTGGTTTTGTTGTTTTCTGCTTCCGCGAAAGCGCAAATCCAAAAAGTAGAACCGCCATTTTGGTATGCAGGAATGAAAAATTCGGAACTGCAGATTATGTTCTACGGAAAAAATATTTCACAATATGAAGCTTCGGTTTCGAATAATGTGGTGATTAAAAATGTAGAAAAAACAGAAAACCCAAACTATCTTTTCGTAACAATTGATACAAAAGACGTAAAAGCTTCTGAATTGGTTTTCTCTTTCAAAAACAATAATAAAATTGCCTTTAAACAAAAATATGCTCTAAAAGAAAGAAGAGCAAATTCGGCAGAAAGAAAAAGTTACGACGCCTCTGATTTGATTTACTTAATCATGCCGGATCGTTTTGCTAACGGAAATTCTAAAAACGACAGCGATGCTTCTTTAACTGAAAAAGGAAACCGTCAAGATCCAAGCGGACGTCACGGCGGCGATATCGAAGGAATTATTAAAAACTTAGATTATATTTCTTCTCTTGGTGCGACTACAATCTGGAGTACACCTTTATGTGAAGACAACGACAAACAGCATTCGTATCATACGTACGGACAATCGGATGTTTACAAAATCGATCCACGTTACGGAACAAATGACGATTATGCTCGTTTATCAGCAGAAATGCATAAAAAGAACATGAAACTGGTTATGGATTATGTAACAAATCACTGGGGAATTACGCACTGGATGATGAAAGATATTCCAACTAAAACTTGGTTCAATCAATTCGAAACTTTCACACAAACGCATCACCGTCGTGAAGTAATTACAGATATTCATGCTTCAAAAATAGATCAGGAAGTTTGTGTTGATGGTTGGTTTGTGCCTTCAATGCCAGACTTGAATCTTAGAAATCCTTTGGTTGCAAAATACTTAACTCAAAATGCTATTTGGTGGATTGAATTTGCCAATCTCGATGGTTTTAGAGTTGACACTTATAATTATTCGGATAAAACAGCAATGGCAAATTGGGCAAAATCAATCACAAACGAATATCCTAATTTTAATATTGTAGGTGAAATCTGGATGCACAATCAGGCGAATTTAGCTTTTTGGCAAAAAGACAGTAAAATTGGTGCTATTGAAAACTACAATTCGAATCTTCCAAGTGTAATGGATTTTACGCTTCAAAGTCAGATTACATCCGCCTTTAGTGAAGATGAACCAAACTGGGACAGCGGATTGATTAAATTCTACAACAATTTTGCAATGGATTTTTTATATCCAAATACCAATAATATCTTAGTTTTTGCTGAAAATCATGACACGGATCGTATGAATGAAAAATTCAAATATGATTTACCAAAATACAAACTGGCAATGACTTTATTGGCAACAGTTCGTGGAATTCCGCAAATCTATTACGGTTCAGAAATTGGAATGGGCGGCGACAAAGGAAAAGGCGGAGATGCCGATATTCGTCAGGATTTTCCAGGCGGATGGGCTGGGGACAAAAACAATGCTTTCACCAAAGAAGGAAGAACTCCAGAACAAGCGGCTTACTTTGATTTCAGTGCAAAATTATTCAACTGGAGAAAAACAAACGAAGCGGTTCACTTCGGAAAAATGAAGCATTATATTCCAGAAAACAACACTTATGTATATTTCAGATATACTGATAATAAAACCGTTATGGTAGTTTTCAATAACAATGCAAAAGAGCAGGTTGTAAAAACAAACCGCTTTAAAGAAAGCATCAAAAACTACAAATCAGGAAAAGATGTTATTTCAGGAAAAACATTCGATTTAGCTTCTGAAATTACTTTAGAACCAAAATCAGCTTTGGTTTTAGAATTGGAATAAATATTTTATTTAAACACATAGAGACATAGATTTTCTGGCTCAATAAAAGGCATTTCACTTATTTAAACAAACATAGCTATGTGTAAATGAACGAGTCATTTATTCAAATCTTTTTCAGACAAAGAAATGCTATGATTCTATGTGTTTAAAATTTTATTGCCACAGATTAATGGATTATTACAGATTTAAAAATCATTTTAATCTTGTAATCTGTGGCTGTTTTTTTCAACACAATCCATCCTAAAATATTCTAAAATAATGAAAAAATACACTTTCCTTTTTTTATCTTTAGTATACTTAACAATGAGTTGTTCTGGCTCAAAATCAGTTACAATGAATAACGAAAATACTTCTAAAACACCTTTCGTTTGGGAAGGAGCAAATGTTTATTTTTTACTTACAGATCGTTTTTACAACGGAGACACTTCAAACGATGTCAATTTTAACCGAACCAAAACTCCGGGAAAATTACGTGGATTTGAAGGCGGTGACATCATCGGAATTACTAAAAAAATAGAATCGGGATATTTTGAAAAATTAGGAATAAATGCCATTTGGCTTACGCCGATTGTCGAACAGATTCATGACGGAGTTGACGAAGGAACAGGGCTTAGCTATGGTTTTCACGGTTATTGGGCAAAAGACTGGACGGCTTTAGATCCAAACTTTGGAACCAAAGAAGATTTAGCTAATCTGGTAAAAAAAGCACACGAAAAAGGAATCAGAATAGTTTTGGATGGCGTAATCAATCATACTGGACCAGTAACTCCAGAAGACCCCGTTTGGCCTTCTGACTGGGTAAGAACTGGCGTTGTCTGCGATTATAAATCTTTCGAAAATACTACAATGTGTACTTTGGTTGACAATCTTCCAGATATTAGAACTGAAAGTGTACAAGAAGTCGAACTCCCTCCTTTTTTAATAGAAAAATGGAAAAAAGAAGGACGTTATGAAAAAGAAATTGCTTCGTTGGACGAGTTCTTTAAAAGAACAGGTTACCCAAGAACACCAAAGTATTATATCATAAAATGGCTTACAGACTACATTCTTGAATTTGGAGTTGACGGCTACCGTGCCGATACCGTAAAACACACTGAAGAAGCCGTTTGGGCCGATTTTAAAAAAGAGTGTGATTATGCATTTGAAACTTGGAAAAAACACCATCCGTTACAGGTTTTAGATCAAAATCAGTTTTATACCATTGCCGAAGTTTACGGTTATGGAATCAGCGGTGGGCAGGATTATGATTTTGGAGATCGAAAAGTCAATTATTTTCAAAATGGTTTTAACAGCATGATCAATTTTGAATTTAAATGGAATGCGACTCAAAACGATTACGAAGGTTTATTTTCTAAATATTCGAATGCTTTAAATAATGAATTAAAAGGTTATTCGGTTTTAAACTATATGTCTTCGCACGACGACGGTCAGCCTTTTGATGCAAACCGTGTAAAAGGAATTGAAACGGGAACTAAACTTTTGCTTTCGCCAGGAATGTCGCAAGTTTATTATGGCGACGAATCAAATCGTTCCTTAGTTGTTGAAGGTACAAATGGCGATGCAACTTTACGTTCAAACATGAATTGGGACGAAATTCAGAATAATCCTGAAACACAGAAAACACTTTTACATTGGCAGAAATTAGGGCAGTTTAGACGAAATCATCCTGCGGTTGGAGCTGGTGTTCACAAGTTGATTAATCCATATCCTTATACTTTTTCTAGAACGTTTACTAAAGGTTCTTTTGCAGATAAAGTTGTTATGGGAGTGGATTTACCAAAAGGCAGAAAAGAACTTCCAGTTGGTGATATCTTCCCAAACGGAACAAAACTAAAAGATGCTTATTCAAATCAAGAAGTCGAAGTAATTGATGGGAAAGTGATTATAGACAATGATTTTGATATTGTTTTATTAGAAGAGCTTTAAAAGTTTAACCGCAAAGGTCGCAAGGGAAAATCGCAAGGTTCGCAAAGTTTTTTAGCCACAGATTATTAGGATTAAAAGGATTTTTAAAAATCTGTGCTAATCTTTATAATCTGTGGCTAACTTTTTTTATAATCCTTGTGACCTTTGCGTAAAACTTTGCGACCTTTGCGGTTAAACTCGTAACAAATGCTTAAAATTGGACATCGAGGTGCTAAAGCCTACGAACCTGAAAATACTTTACAAGCTTTTCAAAAAGCATTAGACCTAAATTCAGACGGAATCGAACTAGATGTTCATTTGAGCTCTGACGGATATATCATCGTAATTCACGACGAAACCATCGACAGGACCACTAACGGAAAAGGTTTAGTAAGCAGTTTTACTTTAGCAGAATTAAAATCATTTTTAATTGATGGAAAATATCAAATTCCAACTTTAAACGAGGTTTTTGATTTGGTTGACAAAAAATGTTTAATCAATATCGAATTAAAAGGTATAGGAACTGCGCCGAAAGTTGTTGCTTTAATTGAAGAAAATATTTCAGAAAAAAACTGGAATGACAGTCATTTCATCATTTCCAGTTTTGAATGGAATATGCTGGAGGGAACATCAAACCTAAATCCAAACATCCCAATTGGTGTTTTAACAGAAGAAAATCTTGATACTGCTTTGGCTTTCGCCGAAAAAATAAAAGCAAAAGCTATTCATCCTGATTTTAATTTATTGAATAAAGAAAATGTTCGACAAATTCAGGAAAAAGGATTCTTAGTTTTACCATGGACAGTAAACTCAGAAAAAGACATTCAAAAAGTAAAAAGTTACAACGTAAACGGAATTATCTCTGATAATCCAGACAAAATATAAGTATAGCCACAGATTGCACAGATTAACACAGATTTGTTTGCCACGAATTTCACGAATTGACACAAATTTATCATCCTAAAATAATTCGTGGAAATTAGTGAAATTCGTGGCGAAAGAAAAAATCCTTTTAATCTGTGTAATCTGTGGCAAGAAAAAAATTAGTGCCAATTCGTGTAATTGCTACGCCAGTTCGCTATCGCTCGAGTCGTGGCAAAAAGATAAAAATATGATCAAAAATTTCGACATAATCATCGTTGGCGGAGGCGCTGCAGGTTTTTTTACCGCAATTAATATTGCCGAGAAAAATCCGAAACTAAAAATTGCCATTTTAGAAAGGGGAAAAGAAGTACTTTCTAAAGTTCGCGTTTCCGGAGGCGGACGATGCAATGTGACGCACGCTTGTTTTGAACCCAACGAATTGGTTAAATTTTATCCACGAGGCGAAAAAGAACTTCGCGGGCCTTTTCATCAATTTTGTTCGGGAGATACAATCGAATGGTTTGAAAAACACGGCGTCGAATTAAAAATCGAAGAAGATGGAAGAATGTTTCCTGTTTCCAATTCATCCCAAACCATTATTGATTGCTTCTTAAAAGCAACTGAAAAATTAGGCATAAAAGTTTTGACAGGACAAAGCGTACAATCGATTTTCAAAAAAGAAAATCATTGGAAAATTGATACCCAAAGCGACAATTATGCAGCCGAAAAATTAGTGATGGCAACGGGAAGCAACCCTAAAATTTGGGAAATGCTTCAGGAACACGGACACGCTGTTGTAAGCCCCGTTCCTTCCCTATTTACTTTCAACATCAAAGATTCGAGAATTAAAGAACTGCCAGGCGTTGCGGCACAAGTAACCATAAATGTAAAAGATACCAAGTTAGAATCTACAGGGCCTTTGTTAATTACCCATTGGGGAATGAGCGGTCCCGCAATTCTTAAACTTTCGGCTTGGGGTGCACGCATTCTGCACGACAAAAATTATCAATTTACCATTTTTGTGAATTGGTTAAATGATGTTGATTTTGAAGATGCCGAAAAAATCCTGAAAGATTTAAAACAAGAACACGCTAAAAAAGCCGTTTCTAAAAAATCGCCTTTCGACTTTCCGAATCGTTTGTGGGAAAGTTTGGTTCTAGCTTCGGGAATTGATTCTGAAACGAAATGGGCAGATTTATCAAAAATTCAATTGCAGAATCTAACTTCACAACTGACAAAAGCTGAATTTAAAGTAAACGGGAAAAGCACTTTTAAGGAAGAATTTGTAACAGCTGGTGGAATCGATTTAAAAGAAATCAACTTTAAAACCATGGAAAGCAAAATTCACGAAAATCTTTATTTTGCTGGTGAAATTGTAAATATCGACGCCATAACGGGAGGATTTAATTTTCAGAATGCCTGGACAAGCGGGTTTATTCTGGCTCAAAATATTTAATACAAAATGAAATTTAAAGGAATTATTTTCGATTTAGACGGCACATTAGTCAATTCTTTAGAAGACATCTCAGATGCGATGAATAAAGTGCTTACCGCTTTAAATTATCCTACACATACTTACGACACATATCAATATTTTATTGGGAGCGGTTTACGAAATCTGGTAAGTAAAGCTTTACCTGCTACAAACAATTCTGATGATGAAATCGAAAGTTGTTTTGAATGTATGGTCGATGAATACACTAAAATCTGTACACTCAAAACAAAACCTTATGAGGGTATTGTAGAATTGCTAGAAAATCTGACTTCGCAAAACATCAAAATGGCGGTTTTCTCCAACAAAGCCGATGAGTTAACCAAGAAAATAGCTTATGAATTATTTCCAAAACAATTCGACACAGCTATTGGTTTAAGCACAGAAGCGCTTAAGAAACCGAATCCGTTTGAAGCGATTGAAATCAGTAAAAAATGGAATTTAAAACCTGAAGAAATTCTTTTTGTCGGAGATTCTGATATTGACATGAAAACGGCCATAAATGCTAATATGTTTCCTGTTGGCGTAACTTGGGGCTATAGAACCGAAGATGAATTGAAATCTAGTGGCGCAAAAGCGGTTATTAAGAATGCTTCAGAATTAATCGAAATATTGTAAATCGTGAATGCTGAATTACAAAAACAAATACTATCAATCGCTTCGTTTTCTGAAAAAGAAATCGAAAAGATAGATTCTTGTTTTGAATATGAAAAGTTTATAGCTAAAGAATTTCTTTCTTCAATGGGAAAAACCAGCAATAAAATCTTTTTTATTGTTGAAGGTCTGGCGCGGGTTTATTATTTAAAAGACGGAAAAGAAATTACGACTTATTTAAGTTGTGATGAGGGTTTTATCGCTTCATATTCCAGTTTTATAAATCAATCCGTTTCTTTTGAAAATATTCAGTGTATTGAAGATTGCGAAGTTCTTTCGATTACTTTCGAAAAAATGCAATTTCTATATAGCGAAATCCAAAATTGGGAACGTGTTGGAAGAATTCTCGCCGAACAAAATTATCTTTGCATGGCCGATCGCGTTTTAAAACTGCAAATGATTCCTGCCAAAGAAAAATATCAGACTTTTTTAGCATCGGCTCCAGCCAAAATAATTCAGCGAACGCCTTTAATTTATATCGCTTCTTTTCTCGGAATTACGCCAGAATCGTTGAGCAGAATCCGTCAGGACATTTCTTAACATTTATCAAGTGGATTAAGAATCTGAATTCGAATCTTTGTCAAAATAAAATTTGAAGAAGATGAAGAATATTGCCAAAGACGTTTACCAGATTCCGTTATTTCCTAGAAACGCTATAAATTGTTATTTAATTGAAGATGTTTTAATTGATGCTGGAATTCGAAGTTCAGCAAATACAATTTTTAAAGCAATTAAAGACAAAACCGTCAACAAACACGCCTTAACACATGCTCATGCAGATCATCAGGGAAGCAGTAAAATAATCTGTGAAACGCTGAAGATTCCACTTTTATGTAGCGAACCTGAAAAGGCATTTGCTGAAAATGGAAATGTAATTACAGAATACCCAAATCCGAATCATATCATTTCTAAATTTCAGAAAAACTTTTGGGCAGGAAAAGGACATCCCGTTTCTGAAACTTTAAAAGAAGGAGATCAAATTGGCGGATTCACGGTTATTGAAACACCGGGACATTCCAGCGGACATATCTCTTTTTTCAGGGAAAAGGATGGCGTTTTAATTGTAGGCGATGTGATGACCAATATGAATCTTCTCACTACAAAAGTCGGTTTGCATGAACCTCCCCATTTATTTACCGCTAATAAAGAAACCAATAGAAAATCGATTCTCAAATTGGCATCATTACAACCTAAAATATTGTGTTTTGGTCACGGACCAGTTTTATTTAATAATGGAGAACTGGGAAAATTTGTTCAAAACATGCGATAATTTTATTAACAAGAATTTACACATTCCGTAAGTTTTCATTAAGACAATTCTAATAATTTTACTCTCAACTAATTAATCCTATATGAGTGTAAAATTACTTACTACAATTTCTATTTTTACTTATCAGCTCAGCGTTTCTCAAACGGAAAAAGTATTAAACGGAAAAGTTTTTTCGCAAAACATTCCGCTTAATAAAGTAGAGGTGATTAACAAAACAGCTCGAATTAGTACCAGAACAAATGAGCTAGGCGAGTTTTCAATTTTAGTCCATCCACAAGACAGCCTTCTTTTTTACTCCAAAGACTATTTCTTTAAAAGATTTAAAATTTCTCAGGAAAACATAGATCAAAATAACCTGATTGTCAATATGATTTTGAAACCGGAAGAACTCTATGAAGTCTTAATTACAGCTATAAAATTTCCTCATGTTGGTCCTACTCAAGAAGTTTCAGATTCGATTGCATTAATGAGAGCCTCGAGCGATTTACGAAAATATACTGGCGTTTATGACGGTACTATTGCAAACGGAATGAATTTTGGCGCTATGGGAGCAGGTCTTTTAAGTTTGTTTAAAAAAGAAGATAGTGGCAACAAAAAACCTAAAAAGAAAACTCCTGAATTGGATTTCAAAACATTCGCCGAAGCAACTTGTCCTTTAGATTTTTTTACAAAAGATTTAAAATTAAATCCTGATGAAAAAGCTCTTTTCCTAGAATTTTGCACAGCCGATCCGCAATCTGAAATTATTCTAAAACAGAAAAATTTACTTTATACAATGGATTTTTTATATGTTAAAAATGAAGAGTTTAAGAAGTTGAAATAGCTTAACTTGAAACAGAGAAAAACCTGAAACTTGAAACTAAATTTTACTTATTCAGCCACCAAATACTAGCATTCAAAACTGTAGCAAATCCAACCCAAGCTAAATAAGGAATCAATAAATAACCTGAAGTTTTATTGATTTTGACGAATTTCAAATATGTTTCATAAATCATCAGCCATAAAAGCACGATTTCGACTAAAGCCAACATCGGGTTTTTTAATCCGAAAAATAAATAAGACCAAATAGCATTTAAAATCAATTGAATGATGAAGAAAAGCAGTGCTTTTTTAACTTCCTCAGTATGTTCTTTTATTCGGTCCCAAACCAGCGCTGCTGCAATTGCCATAAATATGTAAAGAACTGTCCAAACTGGCATAAAAATCCAATTCGGCGGATTAAAAACGGGTTTTTCCAACGTTACATACCAAGTCTCAATACTTGGTCTTGTTACTAAACTAGCAGAATATCCAACTGTTAAACAAATTACTAAAGCTATAGCGATTTTTACAAATTTATTCATGATATCAAATTTTGAATTCAAAAATAGTCAAAAGAAAAATTAAACCACATACGTGATGGAAGTTCATTTTAGCAAAGACAATTTATATTTTCTTATATTACTTATATGGTGAAAAAATTTAAAAACTATCTTTGCCAAAATTTTATAATTCATGTTAACAGCAGCTGATTTTATACCAAATCCATATACTTCAACCATCGAAAACGGAAACTTTGAATGGAGCGCTCCAAGCAACATTGCCTTAGTGAAATACTGGGGGAAAAAAGAAAACCAGATTCCAGCAAATCCTTCGGTAAGTTTTACTTTGAACAATTGTAAAACAATCACCAAACTTGCTTTTTCAAAAAAAGACGC
The DNA here is from genome assembly GCF_028736135.1 of Flavobacterium sp. KACC 22758. Lineage (NCBI taxonomy): Bacteria > Pseudomonadati > Bacteroidota > Flavobacteriia > Flavobacteriales > Flavobacteriaceae > Flavobacterium > Flavobacterium sp. KACC 22758. The sequence goes on along the minus strand of NZ_CP117878.1, from coordinate 424,572 downwards.
TTCGACTTCGCTCAACGTGACAAATAGTTTTTCTTTTGATTTTCTTTTTGAAGGAAAACCAAAAGAAGACTTTAAACCAAAAATTCAGAAGTTTTTAGAAAGAGTTGAAGTTTATCTGCCGTTTTTAAAAGAGTATCATTTTACGATTGATACTCAAAATACTTTTCCTCATAGTTCAGGAATTGCTTCTTCCGCTTCTGGAATGGCTGCGCTGGCGATGAATTTTATGAGTCTGGAAAAACAACTGAATCCAGAAATGACCGACGATTATTTCTATCAAAAAGCTTCATTTCTAGCTCGATTAGGTTCTGGAAGCGCTTGCAGAAGTGTAAAAGGGAATGTTGTCGTTTGGGGAAATCAGGAAAATATTGAAGGAAGCACAGATTTATTTGGAGTTGAATTTCCGTATACAATTCACGAGAACTTCAAGAATTATCAAGATACTATTTTATTGGTTGACAAAGGCGAAAAACAAGTTTCCAGCACCGTTGGGCACGATTTAATGCACAATCATCCGTATGCAGAAAGACGTTTTGCACAAGCGCACGAAAATCTAGATAAATTGATTGCCATTTTTAAAAGTGGAAACTTAGACGAATTCATCAAAGTTGTAGAAAGTGAAGCATTGACTCTGCATGCTATGATGATGACATCGATGCCGTATTTCATTTTAATGAAACCTAATACGCTTCAAATCATAAATGCAATCTGGAAATTCAGAAATGAAACCAAGATTCCAGTATGTTTTACGCTTGATGCTGGTGCCAATGTACATGTATTATATCCTGAAAACGTTAGCGAAAAAGTACTTCAATTTATTCAGGACGAATTAGTTGTATTTTGTCAGAATAGTCAATACATTTGCGACAAAATTGGAGAGGGAGCGATTGCATTATAATTTTCCGTATCTTTAGTTAAATTTTTGGTTATGGACATTCAATTAGAAAAACGCGAAGCAATGGAGATGTTGAAAAAAACTGATGATCCTTCAATCATTATGGCAGTTGCAAAATTGCTTAGAAAAAATAAAAAAGATTGGTGGGACGATTTGACCGATCAACAAAAAGAGGATATAGCTCAAAGTGAATTAGAATTTGAAAGAGGAGAATTTACAAGCTATGAGGATGTGATGAAAAAATACAGATAGTGGATCTTAAAGTAAGTTTTTCAAAAACAGCGGAGAAAAATTTAGATTCAGTTTTAAAGTTCATTGAAGCAAGATGGTCAGAAAAATCAAAAAAGATTTTTATCATCAAATTTGAAAAAGCAATTTCAATAATGGTGATGAATCCAGAAATTTTTCCAAAATCAGCTGTGAATAAAAAATATCGAAAATGTGTTATAACAAAGCAATCGAGCCTATTATATAGTTTTAGTGCAAACGAAATCAGGATTCACAACATTTTCGACACTAGACAAAACCCAAATAAAATAAAGAAAGACATAAAATAAATCATGAAAGGACCACTATTTTACTCAAAAATATTACTCTTTGGAGAATACGGAATTATTCGCGACTCTAAAGGACTTTCTATTCCTTATAACTTTTACAATGGCGCTTTAAAAAAATCTGAAGAGCCTACAGAAGAAGCTATTTCATCTAACAAAAGTTTAAGAAGTTTTGCTTCTTACCTTGAAGTTTTACAGACTCAGCAGCCGGAATTGGTTACTTTCGATTTAGAAACTCTTAAAAGCGATGTCGAAACTGGAATGTATTTCGATTCTAGTATTCCGCAGGGATATGGTGTTGGAAGCAGCGGGGCACTTGTTGCAGCCATTTATGATAAATATGCAGCTAACAAAATCACTGTTTTAGAAAACCTTACTCGCGAAAAACTATTACAGTTAAAAAACATATTTTCTCAAATGGAAAGTTTTTTCCATGGAAAAAGTTCTGGATTAGATCCGTTAAATAGCTATTTGAGTATTCCAATCCTTATTAATTCAAAAGATAATATTGAAGCAACCGGAATTCCAACTCAAAGTTTTGACGGAAAAGGTGCGGTATTTTTATTAGATTCTGGAATTGTTGGCGAAACGGCTCCAATGGTTAATATTTTTATGGAAAACCTAAAAGACAAAGGTTTCCGTACAATGCTTAAAAATCAGTTTGTAAAATATACAGACGCCTGCGTAGAGAACTTTCTGCACGGCGACATGAAATCTTTATTTACCAATACTAAAAAACTTTCTAAAGTAGTTTTAAACAACTTTAAACCTATGATTCCAGAACAATTTCACGGAATCTGGCAGCACGGAATTGACACTAACGATTATTATCTAAAACTCTGCGGTTCTGGTGGAGGTGGTTATATTCTGGGATTTACCGAAGATTTAGAACGTGCTAAAGTTTCTTTAAAAGACTATAAACTAGAAGTTGTTTACCAATTCTAACTATTTAAAAGCCGAAGTTATTTGAGTACATTTTTATAAGTTTCATCCTAAAAAGTTATTTATTATGAAAAGTATTTTTACAATAATTAAAGCAACTTTTTTGGGAGGAATTCTGTTCTTAGTACCTTTAGTTGTACTGCTTATTATTCTTGAAAAAGGGTACGGCATTATTCAAAAAATAACACTTCCGCTTGTAAATAACCTGCCCAGAGTTCATGTTTTAGGAATTGCTCTTCAGGAACTTATTGGAATACTAATAATCATTTTAATTTGTTTTGCTGCTGGTTTGCTGGCACGAACAGCCAGGGCAAAAAAACTGATCCAAAAATTAGAAGATGGTATTTTAAGCTTTGTACCCGGATATTCGTTTATGAAAAGCATGAATGAAAGTATTATGGGTTTTGAATCAAAGCAAGATCTAAAAGTAATTTTGGTTCCAACTGATGCCGGCTGGCAGTTTGCATTTTTAATAGAACAGATTAACGAAAACAATTTTACCGTTTTCATACCCGATGCTCCAAATCCGTGGAGCGGATCAGTTGTTTTGGTAGAAAAAAAAGACATTCGGGAAATCGAAATTACCCAGAAAGAAGCTTTGGCTTGCATTAGAAAATTAGGCTATGGCTCTAAAGAATTGTTAAAAAACAAGTTCTAAATTTCAGATTCCAAAAATATCCTTTAACTTCAAATTTAATTTAATCCAACAAAATATATTTATGTTAAGCAGACAGCACAAACTTTTAGTAATGAAAATTGTTAGTTTGTTCTCTGTGGTACGCGGCTATAATATTCCCATTATTATTCTGGCACAATACTTATCTGCAATATTTATTCTTGCTCCAGAAAAAAGAGCTTTAGATATTCTGCTGGATTTTTATTTGTTTTTGATTGTTTTTGCTTCCGCAGTTACAATTGCTTCAGGTTATATAATCAATAATTTTTACGACAGCCAGAAAGATTTAATTAATCGTCCTAATAAATCTATGCTGGACAGATTAGTGAGTCAGAAAACAAAGTTAACGGTTTATTTCAGCCTTAATTTTTTAGCAGTTTTAATGGCCGGAATTGTTTCCTGGCGTGCATTTTTATTCTTTTCTGCATATATCTTTCTAATTTGGTTCTACTCTCATAAAATTAAAAAATACCCTATTGTAGGGAATTTAACAGCTGCTTTTATGGCTGTAATTCCATTTTTTGCGATTTTGCTATACTTCTACAATTCGATTTCGTTTGAAGAAATTGAAAATCACCGCAGTCATTTTGTGGTAATTTCGGCACATGCCATGTTTTTGTTTTTATTGCTTTTGATTCGGGAAATGATAAAGGATTTGGAGAATTTAAAAGGTGATTTGGCTAATGATTATCACACAATTCCAATTACTTACAACGAAAAGGTTTCAAAAAAAATCATTACTGTTTTGACGTTTTTAACCATCATTCCTGTTTATATTTTGGTAGACATTTATGATGTAGGATACATGGATATTTACTTCTACGCGTGTTTTATTGTTTTGATTTTTTTTCTGTTTTATCTATGGAAATCCAATTCAAAAGAACAGTTTTTGTTACTGCATAACGTTTTAAAATTCCTGATTGTTTCTGGTGTTTTTTGCATTGTTCTGATTAATCCGAGTGTCTTGTGGCACGGTAAACAATTGATTTCTACATTTTAATATTTGATCGCTGATTTGGAGCAGCTTTATTTATAGCTAAATTTACAATTGTAATGCTCTTAATTAGCTTAAAATTGAAAGCTATCAATCTAAGAACATTGAACTTAAGATTTATTAGCAGGAAAAAACTATCTTTGCACAAATTAATGATTCTATGAACAACAAGGAAGGCAATAATAAAAGAGGTGGAACTAGACCAAATAGCTCAAGATCAAACTCCAGCAAGCCAAAACCTCCTATGGCTAAGCGCGCGCAAGGGCCAAAAAAAGTAAAACCTGAAGTTAAAGCAGCTCAGGAAGCAGTGGCAGAAAAACTTAGAAAACAAAATCAGCCGGCTAAAAGACAAAAAGCTTCGGATGAAATTCGTTTGAACAAATACATCTCAAATTCAGGGGTTTGTTCGCGTCGTGATGCCGATTTATATATTCAGTCAGGAAATGTTAAAGTAAACGGTGTACCCGTTACTGAAATGGGATACTTAGTAAAACTAAATGATGTTGTAAACTTTGACGGTGTTACTTTGACTCCGGAAAAGAAGGAATATATTTTGCTAAACAAACCTAAAAACTTTACTACTGCTCTTGATGAAGGTCAGGAATATCGTAACGTTCTGGAACTTGTTCGTGCGGCTACAAATGCAAAAATTGCTCCTATTGGAAGAATGGATAAAAACACAACTGGATTGTTGTTGTTTACAAACGATACTGATATGATTCGTAAATTTAGTTTACCAAATCAGAAATCACCAAAAATCTATCAGGTTTCTTTAGACAAAAACTTAAAATTTGAAGATTTAGAAAAAATAAGCAAAGGTTTAGTTCTTGATGGCCACCGTGTATCTGTTGAGGAAATAAGCTATATCGAGAAAGAACCAAAAAGTGAAGTAGGTCTTAAACTGCGCTCATCAAATGTAAAGGTTGTACGTGCAATTTTTGAAAACTTCGACTATAACGTACTTCGTATTGATCGTGTTTCTTTTGCAGGTTTAACAAAAAAGAATCTTCCTAGAGGTAACTGGCGATTTTTGACAGACCAAGAAGTTATTAATTTGAAAAACGCATAAATCTTCTCAAGATTTAACTGAATATAAATCCTGTTTTACTTTTGTAAGATGGGATTTTTTATTTCTTAGAAACTAAAAAAATTATGTCCGAAAAGTGTAAAGATTGATCTTCCGATGTTTTGGTTTTTTTCTTCAACAGATTCGTAACATGAAAAGCCAAGGATAATTTTGATTCCGGGTTGAATGCTGTTTAAAATATCTCTTTTTTGTTCTTCTAAAAGGAGTTTTAGACTATCAAGTAACTGAATGTTATTTTTAAGATAAGAGACTACAAGGAGTGCAGAGAAGTTAAGTATTTCGCGGGCTGTTTCACTTTTGATGCCGACTTCGTTTGAAATCATTTCAGAAATTCTGCCTTTTTTATTTGTAAAGATTTCTTTTAATATTGGATTTCCTTCTGTGCGATAACAATCGTCGACTGATAAAATTCTGCCAGAAGTAAAATCAACTTCCTGATAAAAACTTGAATTGTCTTCAATTTGAGAAATAATCTCTTTGTAAAAACCAGATTCTTCGGCCTTGTTATAGAGTCCCATTAAAACCGTACCTATCGAAACATCAATTCCCTTTATCAGGAGTGCATCATTTTCAAAATAAAACTTGTTTAGCTTTGAAACAACATTAGAAGAAATAAAACGTCTAAGTTCAATTTGTAGGTTTGGGGTCATACTCATAACTTTTAAATAATTATTTATACTTATTCAAAATAATCGATAAAGTGGGGCTTTTTATCGTTTATCAGGATAAAAATATAAAATATTTTAACATATCCAAAAAATAAGTTAAGATTTTACTTTGTAGATTATGAGCACTTTAACATAAAAAACGTCAAATACCAGTAAATATAGCCTCTGCGCAGTCAAAACAGAGAAAATCTTATTTCTAAAAAAATTCAAATTTTTCTTAAAAAAATTAAAAAATAAGAAAAAAGCTAATTATTTGTTACATAATTAAAATAATAAGTTTCGATATTCCCATGTTGTGTGGATGAAAATTCCGAAATATATTATACAAAACACAAAGTTTATAAAACTCGATGCCAGGAAACCAAGAAGAGATCCTGTAGCTGCTTTTAACGCACGTTTATGGTTTGTTGAATCATATATCATTTCACCAACTAAAGCTCCTACAAACGGACCAATAATTACCCCAAATGGAATTGGAGCCAGAATTCCAATTATTAACCCGATGTTTGTTCCCCAAACACCATAAGAGCTTCCGCCAAACTTTTTAGTTCCTTTTGCCGGAATGATATAATCTAAAACAGTAATTATGATGGTAAGCAAAAGTGTTATTCCTAAAAGCCAGTAATTGTTATCAACGGCTTTTGTTAAGTACAACAGCAGCAAACCAACCCAACAGCTGGAAAGTCCCGGCAAAACAGGCAGAAAACTGCCAAAAACACCTACTACCATGCATATAAAACCTAATATCAACAATAATGAATCCATATTTTTATGTAATTTTGCAATCTGCAATTTATTTGTGTGTCTTATAAAAATAGAAAGAAAAAACAAGAAAATCTCTTTTAAAACATTTTTGAGTTATTTTCTTTCGTTTTTATTACCCAAAGACCGAGTTTCCCCAAGAAAATAATTGTATTTTTATACCACAAAATTTTAGTTTATTCAATTCAAAGTCAAAATCTTGAAGCAGTTTTTCTTTTTTATAGTTTTCATATTTTTCAACTCTTGTCAATATTTTGAGAAGAAAGTTCCTTCTGAAAAAGAATTACTTCAAAAAGAGCTAAAATCAATTAACTGGAAAGAAGTTGACGAATATCCTACGGTTTCTGACTGCGAGACAATTACAGACAAAAAAGAACGTCAAAAATGTTTTTTTGATGTTATGTCGCAGCTTATTCAGGAAAAACTCGACGTTGACAGTTTGTCGATTCTATATCCGGATCTGGATACAATACAAGTAAAAGTGACTATTTTTCCGAATTCTAAAATGAAATTTGAACCTCAATTTCAAAAAGATTCTGTGGCTTATGACACTATTAGAATCGATAGTATTCTTCATGCACGTTTAGTCGATTTTCCTAAAGTAAATCCAGCCATAAAACGAGGTCTTCCTGTAAAAACTCAATTTATTTTACCTGTAATTATTAAAGAGAAGAATAAAAAATAATCCTTTTTGAACTGTAGAAAATTAACTCCTAAACCTGCGGTCTTTCCATTCATAAGAGCCAAACAAACTATATAAAGCTACAGCAGAGCTGAAAAAAGGATAAAACAAACTGCTTAATAAAAGACTTTTAATTCTGGTTTTGGTTAAAAATTTATTGGTGATGGAAAGCAGAACAAAATCTACAGCAAACTTTAAAAAAGCAGATAAAACCAAAAATGGATAACCCATAATTCCGGAAAGAAACAAGAAAAAAGCAATTACCAAACTTAAGTTTCCGAAGAATACAATTATTCCCAGAAATTTACCAAACGTACTTTTATAAGAACTTGTTTTTGCCGCCCAGCGTACTCTTTGATGAAATAATGTTTTCCAGTTTTCGGTAGGTTTTGTTAATACAATTGCTTCATGAGCTTTTAAATAATGCACCTCATATGGAAACATTTCGATTGCTTTCTGCAATAAAAAAACATCGTCACCGCTGGCAATTTTGTCATTTCCTTCAAAACCGTTTAAGCTTTGAAACAACGTTTTTTTGTAGGCAAAATTAGCCCCATTGCACATAAAGCCTTTGTTTAAACCAAAACTTCCAATTGTAGCACCTTGCAAACTTGTTAAATCTAATTGCTGAAAATGATCTAAAAAAGAATTTTCACATTCGTATGAAACCGCTCCTGCAACCATTGCAATTTTATTTTCCTGAATAAAATTATCAAACGTCAAAAGCCAGTTTTCCGGAACAATACAATCAGCATCGGTTGTAATAACCCAATCTGTTTTTACGTGCTGTATTGCTGTTGTAATGGCATCTTTTTTTGGAGAATTTGAAACACGGATATTATCAATAATTGACAATTGATAATTAACAATTGACAATTGAAACTTTTCAATTGAAGAATCATCAACCAAAATCACTTCAAATAAATCTGTTGGATAATTTAAGTTTGAAATGCTGTTTAAAAGATTGGGCAGGTTTTCTTTTTCATTTCGAAACGGAACTACAATTGTAAAACTAGTTTGTGGTTTTAAATCTGTTTTTTGATATTTTTTTACTTTGACAAAACCATAAATCAGCAAAAAAATGCTGACGATATAAGTGGTTAATATTGCAAACAACACAAAAATCATTCTGCTGTTTTGGTTTTAAAATTCAGTACAAAATAACTTCCTAAAACTACTGGTAAAACGACGTTCAAGAACCACATTAAAGTGCTTATGAAAATTACAATCCATTCGTTTACGCCTAAAATTCCGAAGAAATAAATGGCAACGCTTCCTTTTACTGCAAAATCTAAAAACTGAAATGTCGGCAATGAAGAAGCTAAAAAGTAAACCGACGTTATTGCTGCCATTAAAGTTAAATACGGTAAATCGACATCAAAACCTAAAAACAAAAAGTAATACTGATGCGAAAAAACCAAATAGCGGCAAATTCCTAAAAAGATATTTTTCTGGTGAACAGATTTTGGAATTTCGTTGATTTTATGAATCAGCTTTTCAATAGAATATCCCTTTATTTTTATCTTTTTAATTGAAAATAATACAATCAGAATGAATGCAAATCCTCCAAAAAGAATTAGAACTGTTTTGGTTGTAATTACATTAAATTGTGCATTGAAATACAGTAATCCAAAAATCCCGAAAATCACAGTTAGAATCATTTGGATTCCGTTGCAAATCAGGTTTAAAAAAACAACTCTTTTAGCTTCATTTTTTGGATAATACAACGCTTTTCCAGCATACTCTCCTACTCCGTTTGGTGTAAAAATTCCGGCTGTCAAAGCGGCCAAAACCTGTTTTGTGGCTTCATAAACCGATATTTTATGAATTACCTGTGCCAGATTCTGCCACTTCAAAATCTCGAAATAACGATTCAAAATACTCAAAAGCAAAATAAACGAAATTCCTAAAACCGATTGATTTTTTCGGAATAAAACAATGAATTTACTCCAGTCTAATTTGTCGTTGTTTGCCAGCTGGTTGTAAATAAAATAAAATGCGCCGCCAACAATTAAAAGTTTGGCCAGAAGAACTAGGAATTGCTTAGCTTTGTGAGGAATTGAAATCATGCCGCAAAAGTAATCAATTTGAGAATGTGGCAATTTGAAAATGAGAAAATGAATAGGTATCATTTTTCAAAAACTTGAAACGTGAAACCTCAAACTTGAAACAAAAACTTTGACAAAAGAACGCATCATATTAGGCATTGACCCCGGAACTACAATTATGGGTTTTGGATTGATTAAAGTAATCAATAAAAAAATGGAATTTCTGCAATTAAACGAATTGCAGCTTTCTAAATACGACAATCATTACCAAAAATTAAGAATCATTTTTGAAAGAACCATTGAATTAATCGAAACGCATTGCCCAGACGAAATTGCAATTGAAGCTCCTTTCTTTGGTAAAAACGTACAATCGATGCTGAAATTAGGTCGTGCGCAAGGTGTCGCCATGGCAGCGGGTCTTTCAAGAGGAATTCCGATTACAGAATACGAACCTAAAAAAATAAAAATGGCAATTACCGGAAACGGAAATGCAAGCAAAGAACAGGTCGCTAAAATGTTACAACAGCTTTTAGGTTTAAAAGAATTACCAAAAAATCTCGATTCAACAGACGGTTTGGCAGCAGCGGTTTGTCATTTCTTTAATTCTGGAAAAGTTATTGCCGGAAAAAGTTATTCGGGCTGGGATGCTTTTGTGAAACAAAACGAGGATCGAGTTAAGAAATGAGTCAATATGCCAATTTGATAATTAGATAATTCTGTAGACAACCATAAATTATCTAATTGACACATTCTCTAATTATCTAATTAAAAATGCCAGGAATTTACATTCATATACCTTTTTGCAAACAGGCTTGCCATTATTGCGACTTTCATTTTTCTACTTCTATGAAAAAGAAAGACGATATGGTGTTGGCATTAGCCAAAGAAATTGGCATGCGTAAAAATGAACTTCTCGACTCCGCTCGAAGTGACAATGAGATTGTGGAAACCATTTATTTTGGCGGCGGAACTCCTTCAGTTTTATCAAATGATGAAATCAACTTTTTAATTTCTGAAGTTTATAAAAATTATAAAGTTGTCGAAAATCCGGAAATTACACTCGAAACCAATCCAGATGATTTGTCTGCTGAAAGAATTCTGGAATTATCTAAAAGTCCTATAAATCGTTTAAGCATCGGGATTCAGTCTTTTTATGAAGAGGATTTGAAAATGATGAATCGCGCTCATAATTCGGCGGAAGCCAAAAAATGTCTTGAAGAAGCAACCAAATACTTTGATAATATTTCCCTTGATTTAATTTACGGAATTCCGGGAATGAGCGACGAAATGTGGAAAAAAAATATACAAACTGCTTTAGATTTTGGTATTCCGCATATTTCGAGTTATGCCTTGACGGTTGAGCCTAAAACGGCTTTAAGCAAATTAATTCAAACCGGAAAAGTTGCAGAACCTCAAGACGAAGCCGCTTCAAACCATTTTATGATTTTGGTTGAAATGCTTCAAAAAAATGGTTTTATTCATTACGAATTATCGAATTTTGGAAAAGAGAATTATTTCTCCAAAAACAATTCGGCGTATTGGTTAGGTAAAAAATATATCGGAATCGGACCTTCGGCACATAGTTACGACGGTGAAAAAAGAGGCTGGAATATTGCAAATAATTCATTGTATTTAAAAGCGATTCAAAACGATGAACTTCCAATTGAAACGGAAACATTAACCATTTCAGATCGTTATAATGAATATATTATGACGGGGCTGCGAACGATTTGGGGCGTTTCTTTAGAAAGAATTGAAAAGGAATTTGGTTCAGAATATTTGAATTATCTATTAGAACAATCTCAAAAGTTCTTAAACGACGATTTGCTATCGATCGAAAACAATATTCTTAAACCAACTCTTAAAGGAAAATTTTTAACGGATGGAATTGCTTCAGATTTATTTTATTTAGAACCTGAAATTTAACCGCAAGGAGCGCTAAGATTTACGCAAAGAACGCTATTGTTTTTTTTGTAAGAATAAATTTATATAAAACAGAATTAAACCGTAGATTTGAGTTTTAATTTTATAATTAATTGCTCATGTCAGAAAATGATTTATCACGCATTGTGTTTCATTCGGCTTTGAAGGTTCATCAAACTTTAGGACCTGGACTTTTAGAAAGTGCTTACGAAGAATGCTTATTTTATGAGTTAAGAAAACTAGGCTTATTGGTTGAAAAGCAAAAGGCTTTGCCTTTGATTTATGAAGAGGTGAAATTAGATGTTGGTTATCGATTAGATATTTTAGTAGAAAATAAACTAATTTTGGAAATAAAAGCAGTCGATTGTTTAAATGAAGTACATTTCGCTCAAATATTGACTTATTTAAAATTAACAAATTGCAAATTAGGCTTATTAATAAATTTTAATGTTGCATTACTAAAACACGGAGTTAAAAGAATAGCAAACAATCTTTAATAAAATCCTAGCGACCTTTGCGTAAACCTTAGCGCTCCTTGCGGTTAAATTATGATAGCAAAAATAAACAACTTCGAAATTGACTTATCAAAACCCATTGATATCTCTATTCCATTAACCAATACAGATGAAAACCCAATTGCCTGGTATATTGAAAAACCGGTTATTGAACCTGTAGTTTTTGGCGACTGGATTGGGAAAGTTTCAGAAGGAAAATCATCAACGAATTTCAATAATATATTTTTCAATCCGCATGGGCATGGAACGCACACGGAATGTTTAGGTCATATTACGAATGATTTTTTTAGTATTAATCAATGGCTGAAACAGTTCTTCTTTTATGCTAAATTGATTACGGTTGAACCTGAAAAGATTGGAGAAGATTATGTTATTACAAAAGAAAGCATTTCGACTTCGCTCAATGTGACATCTTTGGAAGCAATTATTATAAGAACACTTCCAAATCAAAAGGAAAAAAAATCAAGAAAATATTCCAATACAAATCCGCCGTATTTGTCTGAAGAAGCAGCAATTTTCATCCGCGAAAGCGAAATTCAGCATTTACTGATTGATTTGCCAAGTGTTGACAAAGAACACGATGAAGGGAAATTATTGGCACATAAGGCGTTTTGGAATGTAAAAGACACGCACAATCTAAATTCAGATGCGAGATTTAATGCTACGATTACAGAAATGATTTACGTTCCGGACGAAATTGAAGATGGAAGTTATATACTAAATCTTCAAATCGCTTCGTTTGAAAATGACGCAAGCCCATCAAAGCCAATTTTATATAAGATTTAAAGGTTACCACAACCCGAGCGATAGCGAACAGGCGAAGCAATTACACTAATTTTTCGCCACAGATTAAAGGATTAAAATGATTTAATCTGTGTTAATCTTTTTAATCTGTAGCAAAAAAATCTAAAATCTGAACTCTAAAATCTAAAATTAAAATGATTACTGTTTCAACTGACAAAACAAAACTCGACGTTCCTTTTATACAGAATTTTTTAAAAGACATTTATTGGGCAGCTGGACGAACTATTGATGAAGTACAACGTACAATTGATGCTTCGGTTTGTTTTGGAATTTATTTAGATGATAAGCAAATTGGCTTTGCACGCGTCATAACGGATTACGTCGTTTTTGCTTATTTAATGGATGTTTTTATTGATGAAGAACATCGCGGAAAAGGTTATTCATCAATTTTAATTGAAACAATGATGAATGATTCACAGCTTCAGGAAGTAAAAATATGGCGATTGGCCACAACTGATGCGCACTTTTTATATGAAAAATTCGGATTTACAAAACTGAATCATCCTGAAAAAATGATGGAAAAAATAGTAAAATGAAAACAGTATTAAAACTCGAAGAAACTGCCTTATTTGTTCTTGGAATATTTCTTTTCAACCGTTTAAGTTATGAATGGTGGTGGTTTCTGGCTTTAATCTTGGCTCCTGATTTGTCTATGATTGGATATGCATTTGGCAATAAAGCAGGAGCATTTTTGTATAACATCTTTCACCATAAAGGAATTGCACTTTTAATTTATGCTGCTGGATGTTATTTAAGCATTGAAAGCGCTCAATTAGCCGGAATTATTTTATTTTCACATTCGGCTATGGATCGTATTTTTGGATACGGTCTTAAATATGAAAAAGGTTTTAAATACACGCATTTGGGTGAAATTGGTAAATAAAAAGTTATGAATTTAGAAACGTTTTACGAATATTGTCTGTCTAAAAAAGGGGTGAGCGAACATTTTCCTTTTGATGAAGATACTTTGGTTTTTAAAGTTGGAGGAAAAATGTTTGCCTTATCTTCTTTATCACAATGGGAGAAGAATGAACAGTCAGTCAATTTAAAATGTGATCCAGACCGTGCACAAGAGCTCAGAGCCGAATATGACGAAATACAGCCAGGATTTCATATGAGTAAAGTACATTGGAATACGGTGGCATTAAACGGAAATTTACCCGTAAAATTTGTCAAAGAATTGATAGACCATTCGTATGAATTGGTTTTCAAAAGTTTGACAAAGAAAATTCAGAATGAAATTATCGAATTAGAAAATTAGGCATTACATTTGCATCGTTAGAAAAAAAAATTCAGTCCCGAAGTCTCGGGATAGTTACTGTGTAACTTAGCAACTTATAACACCATGAAAGAACAATTTAAAAAATTTCTGAACGAAGAACAAGATCCAAAAGCGATTGAAAAAATCACTTCGAAACTTACAGATTTATTAATGAAAGGCGAAGAAGTTGGATACATCGCAGTACAAAAAAAGCCTGCGATTACTGTTTTTCCGGATAGTATTGTATTAACAAACAAACGTATCATTATCTGTAAACCTAAAAATTTAGGGCTTTCTATGGATTTTACAGATTATACTTGGGATGATATTGCGAGTACTTTTGTAAAAGAAAACATTTTAGGTTCTGAATTTTCATTTGGCACTAAAACAGATTTAGCCGTTTCTATTGACTATATTCCAAAAATTCAGGCTAGAAAAATTTATACTTACGCTAAAGAACAATTGGATTTATTAAAAAATCCAGTTCAGACTGCCACTCCAATTCAAGAAACTGCTGAACCTGTTTTTGAAGAAGAAGCAGAAGAAGAGATCGAAGAAGTTGAAACAGAAGAAGTAACAAGTTTTGCTGAAATTTTACCAGCAGCTCCTGTTGTTACAGAAACTTATGAACCGCTTCCGACTCAGCCAGCCGGAGAACGAAAATTAAGCGATTTATCTAAAGAAGAACTTTTTGATAAATTACAGAATTACAAAAAACTTCTTGACAATGGTTTAATCATGCAGGGAGAATATGACGCTTACAAAAAAGAGATTTTAAGTTACATGTAAAATAGTCTTAAAGTCAAAAGTCGAAAGTCTTAAAGTTTTCTTTTGTTTATAAATAAAAGCCAGAAATAGAAATTCTATTTCTGGCTTTCTTTTTTAAGTCTGCATTTCGACTTTATAACTTTAGACTTTCCAACTTTCGACTTATAAAGTCGCCTTCTGCTTTTCTACAAATTTATGCGACTGCAGTTCCAGTAATTCTTTTGCATTTTTTCGCTGTAAATCAAATAAACCTTTATCTTCTGCAATATCAGCATAAACTTTATCATGCATTTCTGCACTGGTTTTTACTAATAATTCACGTTGGTATTTGTTTTGTTCCAAAGTGGCTTTCATTGCCGTTTCGGCTTCTTCTTGTTTAAAATCAAATTCACCTTTTGGAGCTAACAATTTGGCAATAATTGGTGATGTTTCAATTGCCAGAAACAAAAGCATAATGAAAAATGACGGAAGCCAAGGCAGTTTATTCAAAGCATTGATACGTGCCATTAACCCATCAAAACTTTCGATGATAGGCTGTGTCTGCGAAACTTTTTTGTCTAAATCGGCTTGAAGCTGAACTCCTGCTTTTTCTTTTTCGGCAATTTTAGCTTCGTTGGTCTTTTTAAGAACTTCAAGTTCTTTTAAAGCTGCATCGTGTTTTTCGCGTTTTTCTTTATAAACCGGACCTTTTCCAAGTTTTTTTGTTCCTGTTGTTCCTTCGGCCTCAGTAATATAAACTGAATACAAATCGTTTACTTCTTTCTCTTTTTTTAGAATATCGGCTTTTAGAGCTGCAATCTCGGCTTTATTTTTATCTAAATCTGATTTGAAATAATTACCAACCTGCTTTTTATTGGCCAATTCCATCTCGTTTTTTTCTTTTAATAAAACGGTATTGATTTCTTTTTCGAAAATTTTAATTTCCAAAGGCTTAGAAATTACAATCGCAATAATTACTGCCAATATAATACGAGGGGTCGCCTGCAGGAATTCATCCATAAAACGATCTCTTTTCTTAATAGTAGAAACGATAAATCGATCCAGATTAAAGATTAATAAACTCCATACAAATCCAAAAATCAAAGCGGGATAAATAGAATCGAAAACAGTAAAAAGCGCATAAGCACTGGCTAAGAAAGCCATTACTGCTGTAAAAAATACTGTGGCACCAATACCAACATATTTGGTTTGTTCGCCTTCTGAACAGTTTTCCAGGATGTCGCGGTCGGCTCCTGAACAAAGGATAAAAAATTGTTTTAACATGATTGATGATTTTTGATTGTGATTGATACGGCAAATTTAACGCCAAATTTTTAATTCTAATCAAAATATCAATTTCTTTTTACTTGTAAATCAAAAACTTGAAGTTTTAATGTTACTTAAACATTAATAATAACAAGCATTATCCGGGTAATCATAACACTATGTTAATTTTTTTCCAAGGGTTTAGTAATACTGGGGCTTTAGCTTCGCACCGATCAAATAAAAAACAAAACACAACGATGAAAAAATTCTATTTATTAACAACATTTTTATTATTGACCTTAACAGGTTTTGCCCAGAAAGCGATAATATCCGGAAAGATATTAGATGCTGATGACAAACTGCCTCTGCCTGGAGCCATGGTTCAAATTATAGGTGAAAAAAAATACACCGTTTCTGACTACAACGGTCGTTTTGAATTATTAAATATTACTGAAGGAACTTATAAAGTTGAAGTAAAATATATTGGATATACTACTTTAACTCAAGAAATAAAAGTAGAACAAGGAAAAAACAATGTAATTGATTTTGCTCTTAAAGCTTCTGAAAACGAACTGAAAGAGGTTGTTGTTGGAGATATCTTAAAAGGTCAGGCTAAAGCACTGAACCAGCAGAAAAACAATAAAAATATTGGAAACGTAATTTCTTCTGACCAAATGGGTCGTTTTCCTGATGCGAACGTTGGAGATGCATTAAAACGTGTTCCTGGTATTACAATGCAAAATGACCAAGGTGAAGCTCGTAACATTATCATTAGAGGTTTGGCTCCGTCTTTAAACTCTGTTACTTTAAATGGTGACCGTATTCCTTCTGCTGAAGGTGATAACAGAAACGTACAAATGGACTTAATTCCGTCTGATATGATTTCTACAATTGAAGTAAACAAAACGCTTACATCAGACATGGATGCTGATGCAATTGGAGGTTCTGTTAACTTAATTACAAGAGCAACTCCAAACGGAGAAAGAATCTCTGCTACGCTTGCAGGAGGATATTTACCAATTCGTGAGCATGCTTCTTATACAGCAGGATTTGTTTATGGTAACCGTTTTGCAAATGATAAATTAGGAGTTGTTTTCAGCGGATCTTATAACAATGTAGATTACGGTTCTGATAACATCGAAAATGAATGGGTAAAAGATGATTTTGGAAATGAATATCTTCAAGCTTCAGAAATTAGAAAATATGATGTACAGCGTATTCGCCGCAGTGCTTCTTTGGCTTTAGATTATAAATTCAACGAAAACAATACAATTTTTGCGAATGCAATCTACAACTGGAGAGACGATAGAGAAAACCGTTTCAGAACCACAATCGACGATATTGAGCCTCTTTATAATGGTGAAGAAATTATTGGTTTTGAAGGTCGTGTAAAACGTCAGACAAAAGGTGGTGTTGACAACAGCCGAAACAAAAACAGAAGATTAGAAGACCAAAGAGTTCAGAATTATTCGCTTCGTGGAGAGCATTTAATCAACTCTACTTTAGATTTAGACTGGTCTGCCAACTATGCAAAAGCAAGAGAATACCGTCCAGGCGAGCGTTATATCGAATACCGCCAAAAAGGTCTTGATGTATTCGAAAACTTAACAGACACAAGATTTCCTTTGGTTACAACGGCTGGAGAAGCTCTTGATCAATTTAAATTTGATTCTGTTACTGAAAATACAGACGAAACCAGCGAAAGCGAATTTGGCGCAAAAGTAAACATCCGTTTTCCTTTCTCTGTAATTGCAGGGGAAAAAGGAAGATTAAGAACAGGTCTTAGACTTCGTTTAAAGGAAAAAGAAAGAAACAATATGTTTTATGCTTACGAGCCAATTAATGATGGCATGGAATTATTATCTGAAGTTCCTAACAGCTATTATGATGGGAAAAACTTTAATCCGGGAAGTAAATATGTTCCGGGTGCGTTTGCTTCGGCTTCTTTCTTAGGAAGTTTAGATTTAAATAACCCTGCTTTATTTGATAAAGAAACAGACCCAGCAGAATATTTAGCGGTAAATTACAATGCTAAAGAAAGAATTTCTGCTGCTTACGTAAGATGGGATCAGGATTTTAATGATAAACTTTCTATGGTAATGGGTGTTCGTGTTGAAAATACTCATATTGATTATACAGGAAACAGAGTTTTAGATGAAGAAGAATTAGAAAGCAAAATCAACAACACAAACTCATACACGAATGTATTGCCAAGTATTTCATTCCAATACAACGCAACAAAAGATTTAGTATTAAGAGCAGCGGCTACAACGGCACTTGCAAGACCAAACTATTATGCATTGGCTCCTTATGTAAACAACATTGCAGCCGATAAAGAAATTACAGCTGGAAATCCAGGTCTTAAAGCTACATACGCATACAACTATGATTTCATGGTAGAGAATTATTTCAAATCTGTTGGTTTAATTTCCGGAGGTGTTTTCTACAAAAAATTAAATGATTTCATTTACAACTACAGCGACAATCAATACACAGATGCTAAATTTGCTGCAGATTTCCCAAATCAATCAAACCCAATTCCAACTGGAGAAAACTGGTCATTTTTACAATCAAGAAACGGAGACAATGTTAATGTTTACGGATTTGAGGTTGCTTTACAACGTCAGTTAGATTTCCTTCCTGGAAAATTCTTAAAAGGTTTTGGTATTTACTTAAACTATACGTACACAAAATCTAAAGCAAAAGGAATTGCTGATGAGGATGGAAACGAAAGAAAAAATATCAGCCTTCCAGGTACTGCACCGCACATGTTTAATGGTTCTTTATCTTGGGAAAACAAACGTTTCTCTGCAAGAATCTCAACAAACTTTACATCTGATTATTTAGATGAATTAGGTTCTGAGTCTTACAAAGACAGTTACTATGACAAGCAGTTTTTCTTAGATGCAAATGCTTCTTACAAAATTACTCCAAAACTTCGCTTTTTTGCAGAAGCTAATAACTTAACAAATCAGCCGTTACGTTACTACCAAGGAGTTGCTGCTCATACAAAACAAGCTGAGTATTACCAGCCTCGTTACAATTTCGGATTGAAATTAGACTTGTAATCTGCACTTTTTTAAAATTCTTAAATTAGACAGAGTTTAGCGCTCTGTCTAATTGCATTAAAACATATATCATAATGAAAAATAAATCTTTAATTGCTCTTTTACTTTTAGCTGTTTCATTCACGGCTTGTAAAGACGATAAATTAGCTCCAGTTCAGCCAAACGCCGTAAAACCAACAGCAGTTACAGAAGCCCTGCCTCACGATACTGATGATCCTTCTATCTGGATTCACCCGACAGATCCTTCAAAAAGCATCATTGTAGGAACAGATAAAGATACAGACGGCGCTTTGTATGCTTTTGATTTGAATGGAAAAATCCTTAAAAAATCAATTACTTTAAAACGCCCAAACAACGTTGATATCGCTTACGGATTGATTATTGACGGGAAAAAAGTAGACGTTGCCGTAACAACAGAACGTGAAGAAAACAGAATCAGAATTTTCAGTTTACCTGATTTAGAACCAATTGATAACGGCGGAATTCCTGTTTTTGAAGGCGATACAGAACGCGATCCTATGGGAATTGCTTTATATACTCGTCCAAGCGATGGAAAGATTTTCGCTATTGTGGGAAGAAAAACGGGACCTTCTGGAAGTTATTTATGGCAGTATGAACTTTCTGGAAACGGAAAATTCGCTGCTGCAAAAGTGGTTCGCAAATTTGGAACGTACAGCGGAAAGAAAGAAATTGAAGCTATTGCAGTAGACAACGAATTAGGTTTTGTTTACTATTGTGATGAACAGGCTGGAATTAGAAAATACAAAGCAGATCCCGCTTTAAACGATAATAAAGAACTGGCTTTCTTTGGTCAAAAAGATTTCAAAGCAGATCATGAAGGAATCGCGATTTACAAAAAAACAGATTCTACAGGATATATTTTAGTATCAAACCAGCAGGCAAATTCGTTTATGGTTTACCCAAGAGAAGGTGCAAACGGAAATCCAAACAATCATCCGTTATTGGCAGAAGTTCCAACTTCTACAATTGAATGCGACGGTGCTGATGTTACAAGTATAAACTTAGGCCCAAAATACAAAAACGGACTTTTTGTAGCGATGAGCAACGGAATGACTTTCCATTATTACGCTTGGGATTTAATCCAAAAACGTATCGACGAAGCAAAAAAATAAACCTTTTGAGTGTTTTCAGTCGCAGTACCCGTGTTAGTGTTTATTTTTTTTTACTGCGATTGAAAACCAAACAAAAAAGCTGTTCATTTCTGAACAGCTTTTTTACTTTGAATTAGTAAGTCCTTTTATTCTGTAATCGGTGCGCCTGCTAAGATTTCAGCATTGGCAAACTCTTCAAATTTGGCAAAATTAGCTTTAAATTTCTGTGCTAATTCTAACGCTTTTTTATCATATAAATCTTTGTCTTCCCAAGTGTTTCTTGGATTTAAAATTTCGCTTGGAACATTAGGACAAGATTGTGGTTTTGCAATTCCAAATACTTTATGGTTTACATACTCTACATTATCCAGTTCACCGTTTAATGCAGCCGTAATCATGGCACGAGTATATTTTAACTTCATACGGCTTCCTGTTCCGTATGCACCGCCAGTCCATCCTGTATTGATTAACCAAACTTTTACATCAGCATCTTTCATTTTTTTGCTTAACATTTCAGCATATTTAGTTGGATGCAAAGGCATAAATGGCGCTCCAAAACAAGCAGAGAAATTAGGCTGTGGTTCTGTAACTCCTGCTTCAGTTCCGGCAACTTTTGCTGTATATCCAGAAATAAAATGGTAAGCAGCCTGACCCGGAGTTAATTTTGAAATTGGAGGCAGAATTCCGAAAGAATCTGCTGTAAGGAAAAATATATTTTTTGGGTTATGACCAATAGAACCCGGCTGAATATTGTCGATATGTGTTATTGGGTAACTTACACGAGTATTTTGAGTAATCGAAACATCATCAAAATCAACTTCATTAGTTCCTGCTTTAAAAACCACATTTTCTAAAAGCGCTCCTTTTTTAATCGCTCTAAAAATGTCTGGTTCATTTTCTTCTGTTAAGTTGATTACTTTAGCGTAACATCCGCCTTCAAAGTTAAAAACTGTATTTTCAGCAGTCCATCCGTGTTCATCGTCTCCAATTAATTTACGTTCCGGATCTGCAGATAAAGTTGTTTTTCCTGTTCCAGATAAACCAAAGAAAATTGCTGTATCGCCATCTTTACCAACATTAGCGCTGCAGTGCATTGGTAATGTGTTTTCGAAAACCGGCAAAATGAAGTTTAAAGCAGAGAAAATTCCTTTTTTCATTTCTCCTGTATAACCTGTTCCTCCAATTAAAGCAATTTTCTTAGTAAAATCAAGAATCGCAAAATTTGACTGACGTGTTCCGTCTACAGCAGGATCTGCCATAAAACTTGGAGCGCATACTACTGTCCATTCTGGAGTAAAGTTTGCCAGCTCAGAATCTTCCGGGCGCAAGAACATGTTATAGCAAAACAAGTTCGACCACGCTGTTTCTGTAACAACGCGAACATTTAATCTGTAATTTGGATCTGAACAAACATACGAATCACGAACAAAAACCTCTTTGTCTGATAAAAACTTTGTTACCTTATTATATAATTTTTCAAAAGCTTCTGGTGCAAACGGGATATTTACATTTCCCCACCATACTTTATCTTCTGTAATGCTGTCTTTTACAATAAAACGATCTTGTGGAGAACGTCCTGTAAATTCACCTGTATTAATTGCCAAAGCACCTGTAGAGGCCTCAACACCCTGTCCTGACTGCACAGTTATTGCATGAAGCTCATCTGCTGATAACTGGTAACGAACCGTTGCATTTTCTATTCCTAATTCTTTTAACGAAATCGATTGCGCGAAAAGTGTGTTATTGTCCATAAATTTAATGTTGTGTGTGTTATTTTTTGGGTGCAACAAAATATAATTTTACTTAATCTTAAACGTAAAGTCCAAGTTTGCAAATTGTTATATTTTTTTATCAAGATGATGAAAAGTAATAAAAATTCACATAAGTAACCTTATATGTTAATTATGAGACAAAATTAAAGATTAATTTTAATACAGAATTTTTTTTTCGGGATTTTATGATTTTTTCCTCAAAATAGTAAGAAATAATACCGCCCAGCCTATAATTAATAAAAATCCGCCTAAAGGTGTTGCGAATACGATAATTTTAGAATCAAAAACTGTAAGACTTTTTGTAGCTAAAATATAGATCGATCCGCTAAAAAGAACAACTCCTGCTACAACTAAATTATAGATTGTTTTTACGGTTTTTTCGGCAATATCTTTTCGGGTAGAAAGAAAAAGTAAAAAGAGAGCGTGGTACATTTGGTAACGAACCCCAACTTCAAAAGTGTTTAACTCTTCAATAGACAAATATTTTTTTAATAAATGGGCTCCAAAAGCTCCAAAAATAATAGCTAACATCCCTATAAAAGCACCAGTTAAAACAATTTTTCTTTTCATATTTTCTAAACTTTAATTTTAAACAAAAATACTTCATCCTATTCAATTTTCGTTTTAGTTTCTCAATTATTTCAGCTCTCGAAAACGTATTTTTTTATGTGAGATAGAAATAAAAGAATATCATTTTTCAAATTAAATTTGTTATATTTATAACATTTAAATATGTTTGTGTTAAAATATTAGAATTATGAGAAGCGTTTTAATAATTGGAGCCGGCAGATCTGCTTCATCTTTGATAAATTATCTGCTTAAAAAATCAGAAACCGAAAACCTGCATCTTGTTGTTGCTGATTTGTCTTTGGCCTTAGCCGAAAAAAAGACACAAAAGCATCCCAATGCGACTCCAATTGCTTTAGATATTTTTAATACCAAAGAAAGACAAACGGCTATTGAAAAAGCTTCGATTGTAATTTCAATGCTTCCTGCACATTTACATATCGAAATTGCTAAAGATTGTATTCTGTTTAAAAAACACCTCGTAACGGCTTCTTACATTAGTGATGCTATGCAGGCTCTGGATCAGGAGGTAAAAAAGAACAATTTGATTTTCATGAACGAAATTGGTCTTGATCCGGGCATAGACCACATGAGCGCGATGAAAGTTATTGACGAAATCAGGTCAAAAGGCGGTAAAATACTTTTGTTTGAATCTTTCTGCGGTGGTTTAGTAGCTCCGGAATCGGATAACAATTTGTGGAATTATAAATTTACGTGGGCACCAAGAAACGTGGTTTTGGCTGGACAAGGCGGCGCTGCGAAGTTTATTCAGGAAGGCACTTATAAATACATTCCGTATAGTGCTTTGTTTAGAAGAACCGAATTTCTGGAAGTAGAAGGTTACGGAAAATTTGAAGCCTATTCTAACCGGGATTCTCTTAAATATCGTTCAGTTTATGGTTTAGATGATGTTCTGACTTTATACAGAGGAACAATTAGAAGGGTTGGTTTTTCGAGGGCATGGAATATGTTTGTACAACTGGGAATGACTGATGACAGTTATATTCTTGAAGGTTCTGAAAACATGAGTTATCGCCAGTTTATTAATTCTTTCCTTCCGTATCACCCAACAGATTCTGTCGAAATTAAAACCCGACTGAT
The DNA here is from genome assembly GCF_028736135.1 of Flavobacterium sp. KACC 22758. Lineage (NCBI taxonomy): Bacteria > Pseudomonadati > Bacteroidota > Flavobacteriia > Flavobacteriales > Flavobacteriaceae > Flavobacterium > Flavobacterium sp. KACC 22758. Next base: position 401,128 of record NZ_CP117878.1, on the reverse strand, counting down.
TTTAAAAATCGATCAGGACGATATTATGTGGGACAAACTTCTGGAACTGGATTTATTTAACCCAGACAAAAAAGTAAATCTGCCAAATGCTACTCCGGCTCAAATTTTGGAAAAAATCTTAACAGACAGCTGGGCTCTTGAACCAGAAGATAAAGATATGATCGTAATGTATCATAAATTTGGTTATGAACTAAACGGCGAGAAAAAGCAAATCGATTCGAAAATGGTCTGCATTGGCGACGACCAAACTTATACGGCAATGGCAAAAACGGTTGGACTTCCGGTGGCAATGGCAACGTTGTTAATCTTAAACGGAAAAATCACTACACCAGGTGTTCAGCTTCCTATTAAGAAAGAAGTTTACGAACCTATATTAAAAGAATTAGAGGAGTACGGTGTTATTTTTAACGAACAAAAAGTACCTTATTTTGGATATAATCCAGATTTATTTTAATCTGGATTCTTCATTTTTTTTAGATTTTTTTTTAGTTTATTTTATCCGCTTTTATCTTTTTAAAAGCGGATTTTTTTATTTTTTTAAGTAACAGAGAAACAAAGAGAAAAACTTAGCATCTTAGAGTCTTAGTAATTCTACTTTTCACTTTGAATAGTAATTGGCAATCCATAACTTACACGAACCGGTTCTCCATTTTCAGTAGCGGGAATCCATTTTGGAGAAAGTCTTAAAACTCTAACAGCTTCCTCGACTAAACCATATCCCAAATCTTTTTTAACTTTAATTTCAGATAAACTTCCGTCTTTTTCAATCATAAACTCCATTAATACTTTTCCCTGTACTTTGTTTTTTGAAGCTTCTGCAGGCATTTTAAAATTTTTACCAATAAACTTATAGAATTCTGTTATACCGCCAGGAAATTGAGGCTCATTTACACTAGTAGTATCATAACTAACTTTAAAATCATTTTGATCTTTTAAACTGTTTGTCTGAGCTGTAGTTTTTGTAGAAAAAATAAATAATATTAAACCGCAAATCGCAGTTGCAAAACCCATTTTTAAAACAATTTTTGTCGAATTTTCTTTTTTAGTCATCATAAGTAAACGTTTTTTAGTTATTAAATAATTAATATTACTAGCAAGCGAAATCGTATTTTTATTTGAAGCAAAATCAAGTAATAAATTCTGATAATCTGAAACCGAATTAAACTGTTTATTTACAGCTTCATCAGCCAAAAACTCATGATTGAGCTTAATTGCTTTTTTTAAAAGAGAAAGAAACGGATTAACCCAAAATACAATTTGCAGTACTTCAACAAAAAGAACATCCAAAGTATGCCGCTGTTCTAAATGCGCTCTTTCGTGTGCAATTAATTCTGATGGAATTTTTCCCATTTCAAAATCTGTTTTATTGACAAAAATGGCATTCCAAAAAGAGTGAGGTAAAACCGCCTCATTGGTTAAAACTACTTTTGCACCATTTACAAAGCGGATTTCTTTTCTTTTTAATTTTATAAAAAATGAAATTAGGTTTAATACAAAACGAAAAGCCAGTACTATTGAAACAATAACATAAACACGAATTAAATAATAGAAAATAGTATACATGATATAATTTTCATTTAAAGGAGCGCGTCCTTTTTGAATCACTATTCCTTCTAATTGAATATTGTTTATTCCCGTTTCAAACGTGGTTTTTATTGAGAACAGCTGCAGCGGAATTACAAAACTAAAAATCAAACTTCCAATAAGATAGGCACGGTTAAAACGAAACATTCTTTCGTTCTCCAACAACAATTTATACACTGCATAAAAAACAAAAAGCAGTATTCCTGATTTTAAAAGATAGGTTATCATTTTTTCTTCTTTTGAATTTCTGAATCGATTATTTTTTTGAGATCTTCCAGTTCCGAAGCTGTTAAATTGGTTTCGGTAGTAAAAAACGAAGCAAACTGCGATGCCGAATTATTAAAGAAATTACTAATGAGCCCTTTTACATGTTTTGCAAAATAGTCTGTCTTTTTTACCAGCGGATAATATTCTCTCGAATTTCCAAATTCGTTATACGCTACAAATTTCTTGTCGATCATTCGTTTTAAAAGCGTCGCCACGGTTGTCGTTGCCGGTTTTGGTTCTGGATACGCTTCGAGCAAATCTTTCATAAAAGCTTTTTCAAGCTTCCATAAATGCTCCATTAATTGTTCTTCTGCGTTTGATAATTGTATCATGGTTTCGTATTTTCAAGTTTTTCTGTTTCAGCTAATTCTTTTTTGTATTCCTCCAAATTCCATTCAATATTCATTTTTGCGGCATATTCGGCCATTGTGCCAAGTCCAACTTCTGCGCGTCTTTTGTCTACATTATCCGGGTCTATCATTGGCGCAATACAAATTTTATTAGTCTTTTTATTCTTTGAACTCTGACTGCCATAAATTTGTTTTTTCCCTTCTCTCAGCGCTACTCTGTCTTCCAGATACGCCAGATTTCCAGGATTTGCATTGCCGTTTTTAACTGCTTCTCTCATCATAGGCAGATACTTTTGCTGGTATTTTAAATCAGAATGCTGAATTACAAGAAACAACGTTTGATTTCCTTGTGTTCCCACTACATTTTTTCCTAACCAGCCTCTTTCGTCCAGTATTTTCATAACCTTAATAAGATTAATACTGTCTTTTCTTTGCATAATTTTACCAATGCTGTCAATTTTCTTTTTATCAGGTTTTGAGGCTCTGTAAACACTCATAAATTCGCCGCGAATTTCCTGATCTTCGGTATAAATCTCTGCAAGTTCTTTCTCAAGCACTTTATCATAATTGGCTCCAATAACATCTAACTTCTTCTGCAGTTTTTCAATTGTTTTATTCCATTCTTTTTCTGAGTGCAAAGGCTTTAAATCGTTGTCAACTTTAATATGTGCAATATTCTCGTATCCGTTATCGATAGAAAGATTCAGCCATTTAAATGCTTTTTTATTTTCTTTTGCCATAGAAGCAGAACAGCCGGCATTGTATAAATCTGACCATGATTTCTGTTCTATTTTAAAAGCTTTATCATAATATGAAACCGACAATTCATAGTTTTTTGCCGTATAACAAGAATCTGCTTTTCGAACCCATTCTTTATAAGTTTGAGCCTGCATTACACCAATATTCATTGTGATAAAAAAGAAAGCAATTAGTTTTTTCATAGACTTATTTAATTAGCGGTTATTCTCTACATTTATAGAAATTGCTCTACAAATGTAGAGTTAAATTTTAAATATGCAAGAAAAAGAGGTCTTTTTTTTAGGAACAAAGGTTCAGAGAGACAAAGTGACAAAGGTTTTTCTTTTGAATTTTAAAACATGGGGAACAAAAAAATCCGCTCATTTCTGAACGGATTTATATCTTAAAAATGCTTCTGAAAAATTTAACCGCAAAGAACGCAAGACATTTATTTAGATTACGCTTATAAACGCTAAGTTCGCAAAGCTATGTGATGAAGCTTTGCGAACCTTTATAAATCTTACTTAAAAAATCTTAGCGAACTTTGCGTAATTCTTAGCGTTCTTTGCGGTAAAAAAAAACTTAACAGCAAAGAGCACAAGGTTTTTATTTAAGATTACACTCATAAACGCAAAGTTCGCAAAGCTATAGGATTAAACTTTGCGAACTTTTATAATCTTACTTAAAAAATCCTTGTGACCTTTGCGTTCTTTGCGGTTAAAAAAACTACTTAGAAGAAAGCTCCACAAAATACTTGTAAAACAACGGAATAGTCTCAATACCTTTCAAGTAATTAAAGATTCCGAAATGCTCATTTGGCGAGTGAATAGCATCGCTGTCCAAACCGAATCCCATTAAGATCGTTTTGCTTTTTAATTCTTTTTCGAACAAAGCCACAATTGGAATACTTCCTCCAGAACGAACTGGAATTGCAGGAACTCCAAACGTTTCTGTATACGCTTTGTTTGCCGCCTGATACCCAATGCTGTCAATTGGCGTTACATAACCCTGACCACCGTGATGAGGCGTAACTTTTACTGTAACTCCAGCCGGAGCAATGCTTGTAAAATGTTTTGTGAAAAGTTCTGTAATTTCTTCCCATTCCTGATTTGGAACCAAACGCATCGAGATTTTAGCAAAAGCCTTACTCGCAATAACCGTTTTAGCACCTTCGCCAGTATAACCACCCCAGATTCCGTTTACGTCTAATGTTGGACGGATTGAGTTACGTTCGTTGGTTACATATCCTTTTTCGCCATAAACATCGGCAATGTTTAAAGCATTTTTATATTTTTCTAAGCTGAAAGGCGCTTTTGCCATTTCTGCTCTTTCTTCTGCAGATAATTCTTCTACTTTATCGTAGAAACCTGGAATGGTAATATGATTGTTTTCGTCGTGAAGCGAAGCAATCATTTTTGCCAAAATATTAATTGGGTTTGCCACTGCTCCACCGTATAAACCAGAATGCAAATCGCGGTTTGGACCTGTAACTTCTACCTCAACATAACTCAAACCTCTTAAACCTGTCGTGATAGACGGCTGTTGGTTAGAGATCATTCCTGTATCTGAAATCAAGATTACGTCGTTTTTCAGTTTTTCCTGATTGCGTTCTACGAACCAAGCCAAACTTGCGGAACCTACTTCTTCTTCACCTTCGATCATGAATTTTACGTTACAAGGCAGCGTATTGCTTTGCACCATTAACTCAAGCGCTTTTACATGCATGTACATCTGACCTTTGTCGTCACAAGCTCCACGCGCGAAGATGGCGCCTTCTGGATGAATATCTGTAGTTTTAATAACCGGTTCAAAAGGTGGTGAAGTCCATAATTCTAATGGATCTGGCGGTTGTACGTCGTAGTGGCCGTAAACTAAAACCGTTGGAAGATTTGGATCTATAATTTTCTCTCCGTAGATAATTGGGTAACCTGGAGTGTCGCAAGTTTCGACATAATCGCACCCTGCTTTTGATAAACTTTCTTTTACAGCCTCTGCTGTGTCAATAACATCTTGAGAATATGCAGTGTCGGCAGAAACCGACGGAATCTTTAATAATTCGATCAATTCATTGATAAACCGATCTTTATGTTGTTGAACGTAGGACTTAATATTTTCCATTTAAATTATTTTTATAGAAACCCAAAAGTACAAAAAAGAGAATTAAAAAAAATTTTGAAAAAATGCTTTGATAATTCAAAAGTATGCCTATCTTTGCACCCACAATTACCGCGGATATGGCGAAATTGGTAGACGTGCCAGACTTAGGATCTGGTGCCGCAAGGCGTGTAGGTTCGAGTCCTATTATCCGCACAAAAAAAAGCTTCTGAAGATTTTTCAGAAGCTTTTTTGTTTTACACCTATTTTTGCACATCATTTATTCCAAATAATTTTTGCAAATTTTTCAAAGTAAGCGGTCCACCAATATGCGCTACTGATTCGTTTTGCATTGTCACAAACTGAATACTTTTAGTTCCCATCATTTTATCATAAAGAATGCCCACTAAATCCCCCTTCCAATTCTTATAAATAAAACTCTCTCCTTTTTTATATTCAGCACTATTCATCGTCTTAGACACTTCATTGTAAATCTCTATAATTTCTGTCTTTTTAAACATAAAATGCCATCTTACATCGTTTTTAGAAGTTCCATCTGGCATATCTAAAACATATATTTCACCAAACCTATTCATTTTTGTTGTTCCCATATTTACAGAAATCACCTCATCTGGCTTGCTTTCCTCGGAACGTTTCATTATTTGCGCATTAAGATTAAAACCCAAAATCAAAACAACTGCCAATAATAATTTTTTCATTTCTTTTTCCATTTAAATTAATAATGATCAAATTTAATTTGGCTTAAACTGACTGTTTTACGGAAAATCGTAAAATGAGAAATTTATTTATCAACTACTCATACATATTATTTCAAGAACGTAACCATAATATTGTCATTTCGACGTAAGGAGAAATCTTCACAAGAAGCTCGACAAAGATTGGTTTTTCGTTGCGGAGTTACTTGCGAAGATTTCTCCTTACGTCGAAATGACAAACTTTGCGAAAATTTATATTTATCAATCATCTTGACGAAAGGAGCTTTTCAGCATAACCAACGGGTTGTACACATGAAAAAAATTACGGAAATCAATCTGAATTTTTTTGTCGGTTTGCTGTTTTGGTTTCTCCTTTCGTCGAAATGAAAATAATATCTTATTTACTCAACATCAAAATAAGGATCGAAAACTTCCGCCAGTCTATTCAACCAATAAAAATTATCATCGATATTAGGTAATTCTGATTCTAATGTTTCGCATCCGCGCATAGAACATAAAGTAAGCGCATAATTTACCTCTCGTATCATTTTCGCCATATCTTTTGGATCTAGAATTTCAGTGAAAAAATCTTTTAATCTGGTTTCTATTTCTTTAGAAAAATTCCCTGTAGCCATTATCTTATTTTTTGTATGGGACAAATATAATAAATTACACCCATATATGGGTGTAATTGAAAAATAAATCTTTCCACTTTTGAAATATGAATATTTCAGAAGAAACTTTTATAGCAAATCTTGGCATTCACGTTAGACAATTACGTGAAAAGAAAGGTATGTCTCAACAAGATTTAGGTGATGATTGCGGTATTACACAAAATCAAGTTGGAAGAATAGAAAGAGCTGAAATAAATACTACAATAAAAACTCTTGTAAAAATAGCCAACGCTTTAGATATTGAACCTAAAGAATTGTTTGACTTACCTTTGAAATAGAAATAATTCGGCTAAAGCCTTTTCTCCTTTTAAAACATAAAAAAACCTCCAGCTAAAGCAGGAGGCAATTCATATAGTTTTATTATTAAACAAAGTGAATCTGTGTAGTTTGTCATTTCGACGAAGGAGAAATCTTCGTGAGAAGCTCGACACAGATTGACACATTACTTTATGGAGCTACTTGTGGGGATTTCTCCTTCGTCGAAATGACAAGATTGTGGTTACAATATGAAAAAAAACCTTTGTCAATGTTTAAAACTTTGACAAAGGTCTCTCGTATAGTATTTTTGGTCCTGATAGCTATCGGGAGGAATTTATTTTTTGGAATTTAATATCTCAATAATCTTATCCACATTCACTTCACTATAATCATTAATATAAAAATCGCATGGCGGAAGCTGTTCTTTTGTATGCGTGCTCAAAACGCCTACTACTTTCATTCCCGCATTTAATCCTGCTGTAATTCCCGAAAAAGAATCTTCAAAAACCACACAATCAGAAGGAGAAACTCCAACGCGTTCTGCTGATTTTAAATATACTTCTGGATTTGGTTTATGAAACGTAACGTCTTCTGACGACATCATCGAATCCATTTTTTCGTCTAGTTTCAGGAAATTGGCAATTAGATCCAGATTTGCACGAGGCGCCGATGTCGCAACAGCCGTTTTGAAACCACGAGATTTTAATTCGTTTAGAAAGTCCATATAATGCGGAATCGTTTCGACTTTGTCTTTGTAAATCTCACGGAACATTCCTTCTTTTTCGTCTTCTAATTTTATCAGTTCTTCTCCCGCAATTGGGCGTTTGAAGAAATGCGTCATGATATAACTATTGTGTTTTCCGTACATATGTTCTTCAAATTCTTCCTGCGTGTACGGAATATTATATTTATCGAAAAACTTTTCAAAAGCGATTACATGATGCGGATTTGTATGCGAAATCACACCGTCCATATCAAAAATTACACATTGCTGGCTCATAATTTTGTTTGTTGTTTTTAACGGATGCAAGATAAGTTTTTCCGCAGAGTTACACAGAGGTTTCTCACAGAGATTCAGCAAGATTTTTTTGAATCTCGCGAAGTCGCAGAGTTTTATTTCACGCTCCCGATAGCTATCGGGATTAAAATGATTTAAGCAGATAAGCGCAGATATTATTAAAATCAAAATTAAATCTGCTAAAATCTGCCGAATATGCGTGAAACAAAATCCTTTAAATCTTTATAATCTGTGGCTTTAAAAATAAAACTCTTTGCGTCTCTACTCCCGATGGCTATCGGGATTGCGAGAATGATAGACAAAGATTGGCAAAAACTTGAAACATTAAACCTGAAACAAAATCTTTACCCAATCCAAATCTTACTTTTCACCAAAGTCATAGTCTGTCTCAAATGCTGGTTGCAAGCAATAAGAATAATCAAAACCAATAAACCATAACCTACAATGGTGTAAATCTCCATATCTGCCAATAAAGTCGATTGTTTGGTGATGCTTCCAAAAATCTTTTTCATAGCTAGAACATTCGCATTATCTACGGAATATCCTTTGGCAATAAAACTCTGCGTGGCGTTTGCAATGTTTTGTTGTGCTTCAGGATTTTCGCCCGTTACAAACTGACTAAGTTTCAAAAAGTGTTTTTTGTTTAGAAATACGGTTGCATTCTGCATGACGCAAAAACCAATCGTACTTCCCCAGAAACGTCCCGAAACGCCTACAATTCCCGAAGAAACCGCCATATTTGCAGGAACCGAAGAAGTAGTAAATAAAATCAACGGAACAAATAACAATCCAACTCCGATCCCCTGCAAAAAGTACGGAACAATAATATCTGACAAGGCCACATCGGGCACAAATAGAAACGTAAACCAAAAGTGATACAACGCAATCAGCGAAAAGCCAATCAGAAAAATGATTTTGGTCGAAAGCGATTTCATCAGGAAAAAAGCCGCCAAAACCAATCCGATAATATTTCCGAGTCCGTTAATGTATTGCACGCCCGCAACTCGAGACGGATCCCAATTCCAAATCGAATACATCGCCGAATGGCAAAGACTCAGCGTTGCTCTGCTGATGTAAAACAAGAAAAACAATAAAAACCCAATTCTCAGATTGGCATATTTAAAAACTTCAAAATTAAAAGTTGGCCTTTTAACCAAAAGCTCTTTGAAGATGAACAAACCTCCCGTAATAAGTGCCGTAATAAGCATTAAAACCATTTGAGAAGATTCGAACCAATATTTTTTCTCGGCATACACAAAAAAGTAGGCACCGCAAAGAATAGCTGTTAAAACCAAAAAGTAGCTCATCCAGTCGATTTGATACAACGGGATTTTCTTTGTTGTTCGGTGCCCACGAAAAGTAACCAAGATTAAAAAGACATTTAAAACCTGCAGTCCGCCCGAAACATACAGCATGTATTTCCAGTCGTAATGATCCAGAAACCAAACCGCAATATTCATAATAAAAGGCGTTGACAGCAGTAGAGAACCATAATAAAAGGAAAAACCAATTATGATGGCATTTTTAGAATCAAACTGCTCAATAAGCAATTGTCTGATGGTAATGGCAGGAAGCGCCATTAAAATTCCTTCGGCAACTCTCAGCAATAGAAAAACCGCAAAATTATCGACATAACCCGACGTCACAATCGTAACTCCAATTAAGGAATAAACGCCCATGAGGTAATTTTTGGCAGGGAAAAAACTCGAAAATCGGCTTTCTATAAGAATTGTAGCCAGCAGAGTTCCATACGTAACACACATCGCGTACTGCAAATCTTCGGGCTCAATGTCCAGAAAACTTGCCGCATACGTTACGTTTGACGTATAAACTCCCAATAAAATCATGGAATGCAAAAGGCAAACAAACAAAATCGTTATAATTGCCCATTTTGGAACCCATGACTTAAAAATACTTTTATCTTCCATTTTAGTGTGCTGCGATCACAGTAATATTCATTCCCGCTCTTAAAAAGTCGGCTTGCTTGTCGCTGTCTTTCAACTGAATTCGAACCGGAATTCTTTGTTCGATTTTTACGAAGTTACCCGTTGCATTATCTGGAGGAAGCAATGAAAATCTTGCCCCGCTCGCTGGCGATAAAGAGGCAATTGTACCAACAAAAGTTTTATCGCTCAAAGCATCGGCTTTAATTTCAACATCTTGCCCAACGGTTAAATATTGCAATTGCGTTTCTTTAAAATTGGCTGTAATCCATTTTTCTTTACTTACAATTGATAATAAAGACTGACCTTCTTTTACTAATTGTCCTGGCTGTAAAGTTCGTTTTCCAACCCAGCCGTCATAAGGCGCTGTAATTATGGTGTACGAAAGAAATAAAGCCGCATTATCGGCAACAGCTTGTTTGGATGCAATATTGGTTTGCGTTGTCGGAACATTTGCTTCGGCAACAGAAGTACTTAAAGCAGATGAATGAATTCTGTTTTTCATTTCCTGAAAATGCGCCTGAGCCGATTCGTAATCAGCTTTTACTTTCTCTAATTGCTGAGAAGTAGCCGCTTCTTCGCTTACCAAAGCTTTGTATCTTTCGTATTCCAATTTGGTTTTCCAAAGATTCGATTTTGCTGCTTCTAACTGCGCTTCGTTAATCGCAGTTGCACTTGCCGTATTTATAGCATTTTTCTGTGCCACAATGCTGTTTTGCTGTGCGTTTTGAACATCGGCAAGAGCCACATTCAATTTTGATTTATATTCACGATTGTCAATCACAACCAAAGTATCTCCTTTGTGCACAAACTGATTTTCGTTAAAACGAACTTCCTGCACATAACCCGTAATACGCGACATAATTGGTGTTACATATTGTTCGACTTGCGCGTCGTTGGTTTCTTCGTGATTTCTGTTGAACACATAAAACCAAATTCCTAAAATAACACCGCTTATAACAAGCACACACGCAATAATTGTTATTAGTATATGAAACGTTTTATTTCTTCTAGTTTCATTTTTTATCTTAACCATATCTCTTTAATCTCTTTACTTAGTTCTTTTCTAAAATGTCTTTTTTCTAGCTTCTTTCTTCTATTAAGTCTTTTTCTTATCAAGTCTTGCTTCTTGCTTCTTTCCTCTAAGGCCTTAGCCTAATCCCTCACCATCTAGCTCTGCGGAAGCATTCCAGCCGTATGAAGCAGTTCGTAATGTTTTAAAACCGCATCCAATCGCGTAGAAATTTTGTTGTATTTTGCCTGAAGCAAAGCATTATCTGCGTCGACCATTTCGGTAATTAAAACCAATTGATTCAAGTATTTCAGTTTTACAATTCGGTAATTTTCGTCGGCCAAATCCAGTGCTTTGTCAACAACAACAAACTTTTCAAGAATTTCTTGGTATTGTGTATGTTCTTTATACAACTTGTCCTGAATTTCCTCTTTTACAATTTCATTCTGCATTTCCTGCCATTTGATTTTGGTGCTCGCCTGCTCCATTTTGGTTTTATTTTTATATAAAGACGAAAGATCAAAAGTAGCTTCAATACCAACCTGTCCTAAAGTGTACAAATACGGATTGGGCGGAAAGAATTTATAGTTAGGATAATAAAAACCGTAATTCCCAAAGAAATGAACGCTTGGCAAATAATTTCCTTTTACCATTTTCAGTTCGGTTTTACTGATATTCAGCTCCTGACTTGCAATACGCATTTCTTCGTTTTGCAAAGCTTTAGTCATATAAAAATCATACGGATCTAAACCATTCATTTCGTCCAAACTCGACGTTGTATCAATCGCAATTTCTTCGTTTTCTGGAATCTGGATCAGCGTTTTCAGATCGTGAAGTGCGATTTTTATGTTTTTGGAGTTTGTAAGCGCATTCAATTCGCGATCTGAAAGCTGTAATTCGGCACGAATAACTTCGTTTTTCGTAACCGTTCCATGTTTTTGAAGCGATTGCACTTCTTTCAATCGGCTTTTTTCTTCTTTGATATTTTCTTCGAATATTTTCTGAAGTTCCATCATTTTATAAATTGCCAGATAGTTTGCCACTACCTCAAGCTCGATATCATTTTCGGCCTTTTCGGTTTTTATTTTGGCGATTTCGCTTTCCTGACTGGCAATTTTGATGGCATTATTGATCTTATTTCCAGCATAAATTGGCATTTTAAAAGTCGTATTGACCTCATAAATTTCAGGAATTGCCGGTGTAACTTCTTTGTCTTTTAAAAACCCGCTTCCTTTGAATTCGGTAATATTCGTAATTCGAGAATACATGCCGTTTAACTGTACGTCTGGCAGTCGAAGTTCTTTTCTTTCTTTGATATTCTGCTCTGAGAGCGTGACCTCCAATTGAGATCTGAGGATTTTTTTGTTGTTTTCTTTAGCCAGTTTCAAAGCTTCTTGCAATGAAACAGTATGAACTTCCTGCGCTTGTAAGCCATTGAATGCTAATACAATTAAGAATAACAGCAGGATTCTGGGAAAACAATCGTCTGTAGAATTTGTTGTTTTAAGGAACATGAATAATTAAATATTTGATACTGCAAAGTTCCTTCATTTTTCTGGTGACTGATAATTCTAAAAAGCCAACAACATATTCATTTCAGACAAATGTTAAAATTCTATTTTTCGAAAACGTTATATTAAAACATTGAAAAACAATTTATTACGAAATAGATTTTGATTGTGATATTTCACGCAGATTTTAATAGATTTTAGCAGATGCGCGCAGATTTTACTTTTTTCCCCGAAATAATTATTTAACACATAGAAACATAGGCTTTAACTAATCAATAAAAATTAAAAATAAGTGATACATCATTCACACATAGCTATGTGTATTAATGCTAAGTGAAACGCCTTTCAACACAATAAAAACTATGTTTCTATGTGTTAAAAATATCTGTTGAATCTGCCCAAATCTGTATAAATCTGCGTGCAACAAAATTTTATTTAATTTCTAAAATCTCCTCACCGTTTAAGTAATCGGAAGGTCTTTGCCCCAAAATCTTGAAGAAAGTATTGCTGAAAGTCGGAACACTATTGTAACCAACTTCTTCGGCTACCTCTTTTACCGAAAGTTTTCTTTCTAATAAAAGTTCGATTGCCTTTAGAATTCTTCTAATGGTATAATATTGAATAAAAGACATGCCTAGATCTTTTTGAAACAAGCGATACAAAGAGCGTTCGCTAAAACCAAATTCGTGAGCTACATCGGCAAAAAGAATCGTTTCTCCCAGGTTATTTTCAATATAACGAAGGATCTTTCCAAGTCGTTTGTCTTTTGGCTGTGGTAATTCTAAAGGAAGATTATTGGTGCATATTTGCGGAAGAATCGCTTTTATCGCTTTAGCAATGGCAAAGTTCGGAGTTCCTTTTTTAAGATCACCGTTCCATCGATTGGTAAAAAGCATCATTTGTAACAGTAAATTATTAACGGGATAAATTCCTTCTACTTTATAAAAGTCATCTTCGTCTTTTTCTACCGGAAAATACAGATTTCGCATTGTCACACTTTCCGATTTCGGTTCGATGCTATGCTCCACTCCACTCGGAATCCAGATAAAATGTCTAGCTGGCAAAAAATAAGTTTTGGTTTCTGTAGTCACAAAAACAACATCACCTTCTGCATAAAGCAATTGCGCTTTAACATGCCTGTGTGGCGGAATAAATAATTCCCCCATTAAATCGTGGTGACAGTATATGCTTTTTTTATCGGCATCTACTTTCTTAATGTAGTATTTATCGAGTTTTTGACCGGAATGTTCCATTGGTGTTTAATATAGCACTTTTTGTGATATTAAAGATAAGAAGAAAATTGGATTGTAGATTTAACCGCAAAGAGCGCTAAGGTCTACGCAAAGGTCGCAAGTTTTTTTTTAAAGCAAGATTTATAAAAGTTCGCAAAGCTGTTTCCACAAAGCTTTGCGAACTTTGCGTTTATAAACATGATCTTAAGAAAGAACCCTTGCGACCTTTGCGGTTAAGCCAAAAAAAAAAAGCCTTTCCGTTAAGAAAGGCTTTTAACAACTTAGGCGGTCTGGACGGGACTCGAACCCGCGACCCCATGCGTGACAGGCATGTATTCTAACCAACTGAACTACCAAACCCTGCGTTATTGCGAGTGCAAAAATACAACAGAATTTCGTTTCTGCAAGCGTTTTTACGAATAAAATTTGAGAAATTTTTAATCGGCTAAATTCCAATATTTTAAAAATTGACAATAAAACCAAAAAAGAAGAACTTTCTTTCTTTTTCTTAACGGAAAGATACATAAAGTTAAAAACGCAAAGTCCGCAAAGCTTAAAAAAACTTTGCGGACTTTGCATTCCCGATAGCTATCAGGATAGTGCTTTTTGCGGTAAAACCAAAAAACCAAAAGTGTCTTAAATCAAAAAAGCCATCCACAAAAGTGGAAAGCTTTTCATTGGTCTAACTACTAAACCAGCTGCGAGTTACAAAGTCGCAGCAAAACAACACAACTAATCTTAGATACCGTTTTTGGGCAAAAAAGCCTTTCTGTTAAGAAAGGCTTCTCCCAATATTGCGGTCTGGACGGGACTCGAACCCGCGACCCCATGCGTGACAGGCATGTATTCTAACCAACTGAACTACCAAACCTCTGCGTTATTGCGGTTGCAAAGATATAACAGAATTTCGTTTCTGCAAGCGTTTTTGTAAAAAAAATGAAATAAATTTTTAAATATTTATCCAAAGTTTTGTTTTTCAACTAAATATGTAGTCAATATTTTTTCAAAATTATCGCCAACATTTACCGGAACGTACTTAATTTGGTTCTTTGCACACGTTAAAGCCAGGTTTTTAAAATACTCTGCTGCCCTTTTTTCATATTCTGATTTAACATTATCGGCAAAAATCGAAACCTCTTCTCCTGATTCTAAGTCGATAAACTTTCTTGGTGCATTGTCAAAATCAAATTTCAATTCAGTTTCATTATCTACTACGTGAAATAAAACTACTTTGTGTTTATTGTGTTTAAGATGTTGTAAAGCACTAAAAAGCTTTTCATCATCTTCTGTCTGAAACATATCAGTAAACAAAATAATCATCGAACGGCGATGCATTTTCTCTGCTATTTGATGCAAGTACGTAATCGTATCGGTCGTTTTTTTGACTTTTGGCTGCACCAATAATTCTTCCAGTTTGTTCAATAACATTCTATGATGGCGATCGCTTCCTTTTTCTGGAGCGTAATATTCATATTTATCCGAGAAAACGCTTAAACCTACAGCATCACGCTGTTTCTTTAAAATATTCATTAAAACCGCCGAAGCCAAAACCGCAAAACCAATCTTCTTTTCATAAAAAGGCTGATTTGATTTGAGTTCAGGATAATGCATCGATGACGAATTATCAACGATTAGATGACAGCGCAAATTGGTTTCTTCCTCAAAACGTTTCGTATACAAACGATCGGTTTTGGCAAACAATTTCCAGTCGATATGTTTGGTGCTTTCTCCAGCGTTATAGACTTTATGTTCGGCAAATTCGGCCGAAAATCCATGAAACGGACTCTTATGCATTCCCGATATAAAACCTTCCACAACCTGATTCGCCAGCATTTCGAGATGCTTAAAACTGGAGACTTTTTCTATTTCCGATTCGATTTTCATTCGGTTTCTTTTTTAATATTTTGTGCTTTATAAAGCAAATCTGTTGCCTGAAACAATTTGCGTTTCAAGATTGGACTAAAATTAGGGTTTTCTTTTAAGAATCGCTGTACTTCATCAAAAGCAAATTTAGACGAATATCTTCCAACCGTATTATCCAGCCAGTCTTTTGGAAAGAAAATATCTCCCGTTCGCTGAATTTCATCAACCAAATCTAATGAAAATCTAATATATTTCTGCGCACTTTCCTGACGAAGCGGATGATGAATATTGGCTAGACCAACATCAACCCAAGATTCTTTCTCTCGGTTTTTATCATCTTTTAAAGATTCCATAAAGGCATTTCGAACCGATTCGTCTTTTGATAATGAAGGTAATAAAAACTCAAAACGCTTTTGTTTGTCAGGATTTGTAATTGTTGTTCTGGTTTTCTCCAAAATTTCATCGGCTTTTGGATGTTTGAAAATAGCCAGATTCATCGCCATATTAGTAAAATCATCTTCATTTAATTTTAAACCCGGAATTACGATTTCTTTGTTCCATATTTGATATAATTTGGCTTTCGCCGAATCTGAATATGCAATCGAACTAAACAATCCAAATAAAGTCTTTTTAATATTTGCCGATAAATTGCCTTGTAAACGCTGATATAAAATATCTTCAAGCTGTTTCTGAACTTTATTTTGCTGCTTTATGGCAAAAAATCTCCAATAAATTGTGTTCAGACTATTAGAAGCAATTCTTAAAACCAATTCGTTTTCTTCTTCTTGAACTCCCTTTAAAAAACAATCATAAGCTTTATCTGCCGGCACATTTCCAATTAATGTGTTTTCATAAAGATTGCTGTAACTTGATGCTCGAGCAACCTCATCTTTTAAATCAGCGATATAATTTAAGTTATTCCCGTCAAGCGGAAAAACACCATATCCAAAACCATTATAATTGTAAACAATCGACTCTGGTTTTTCAAGTCCAATTGCTTCTTTTAAAGTTAGGCTTTTATCATTAATATTAACCTTTATAACCTTTATATCATTAGCATACACTAAACCTATCTGAAAAACCTGCGGCCAAACGTTATTCGATTTATCTTCTGCCTGCTGTTGAATTTCAAATTTCCTGATTCGTTTTTTAGAATCGTATTCAATCTTATCTGTAAAAATGGCTCGTCCTGATTTGTTTACCCAAACCTCGCTCCATTTTTTCATATCAAGCGGTGTTTCGTCATCTAGAATTTCTACGAGATTATTCCAATCAGCATTGTCGTTGGCGTATTTTTGAATGTATTTTTGAATTCCCTTTTGAAAAGCATCTTTTCCCATAGAAGCTTCAAGCTGACGCATCATAATTGGTGCTTTGTTGTAAATAATAGCGCCGTAAAGCGACCCAGCATCTTTTAAATTAGCCAAATGTTGTTTAATTGGATGCGTTCCCAAAGATCGATCTTCTGCGTAAGCGCTAGGATAATGCGCGGTAAAGAACTGCAGATTATGATTGACTTTCGGAAAAATTGGGTTCATGATTTTATCGGCCATGAAATTGGCAAAAACCTCTTTCATCCAGACATCGTCAAACCATTTCATCGTTACCAAATCGCCAAACCACATATGTGAAGTTTCATGTGCTATGAGTTTTGCACGGTTTAATTTTTCGCTGTCGGTTGCGCTGTTATCCAAAAATAAAGTCGATTCTCTGTATTGAATCGCGCCAACATGTTCCATTCCGCCATATTGAAAAACGGGAATTGATGCAAAATCTAACTTCTGAAACGGAAATTTATAATTGGTATATTCTTTCAAAAAATCTAAGGATTGCTGATGCAGCTTAAAAATCGTATCAGTGCTTACTTGTATTTTTTCGGGATTATTTTCACGATACAACATCGTCATTTCTAACTTACCAGTTTCCTTTTTTACACTTTTGAACTCTCCTGCTACAAAAGAAAACAAATAGGTACTCATTTTATCTGATTGACCAAATCCCCAAACCATAAAATCAACACCATCAATTACCATTTCGTGCACTCCTGTAATTGGAGCAGCAGCTAAAACCTTCCAGTCTTTTGGCACTTGTAAAGCCAGAGTGTAAACCGCCTTAATATCCGGCTGATCTAAACATGGAAATAAGGTGCTTGCCCGGTCCGGAACTAATAAAGTATAAAGAAAATCATCATTTCTATTCAACGATAAATTCCCTGCAATGAAAGAAATCTCAACCTTGTTTTTCCCTAAAATTAATGCTTCGGGAGAAATAATAATGTGTCCTTTTTCATGAACAATTACTACCGTTTTTGAGTTTACTTTAATAGATTTTATGTTTGAAGTTTTCTCCTTAAAATCTAAATATAACGGCTGACTTAAATCTGATATCGTTAAATTAAGATTTAGCCTGGTATTAATATCTTCCGCCTTTTTATAGGGAATCTCGAAATACATATTATATCGAACATCAGAAACCTGCTTTTTACGAAAATGTGCTAATTGTTCTGAAACGCCTTCCTCTAAAATCACACTTTCTTTTTCTTTAGACTGCGAAAAACAACTCGGAATCAACATAACAAAACAAAGAAAGGTGTATAGAATTTTCATTTTTAAGGGATATAAGATGGGTTAAAAATAGCAAAAATCAAGCGTTTAAAAAAAGTCATACACAATAAAAAAAGGCTTGACGACTGCCAAACCTTTTTCCAAACTTACTAATTCAAAGCTATCCAAAAATAAAATTATTCAGTTTGTTGAAAATCAAAACTTAAATCTCCTGCATTGTAATTAGCTGAAACATTGGTTGGGAAAGTTTGTGAAGTTCCGCTTATCCATCTGTATTCGTTAAATGTAATGTGTCCGGCAACAATTGGATAAGTAACATTACTAAGATCTGCTTTATTCTTTTTGTACCAGTCATTAGAATTCATGCTTATCAAATATTTTTTGTCTTTTTCAAGAGCTAAAACGCTTATTTCTTTTTTCACCTCAACATCTGCAGATGCAGCATTTATAGTCTCAGAACGAAGTACTGCTTTTGTTGTATAGTCCCAGATCGTTACACGCACTGCCGAATTCACTGCAGGCAATTTTAAAGTGACTGCCTTTATATTCCCTTTTACAGTTGGTGTAAAAACCAGCCCAAATTCATAATCTCCAGAGTTTACAAAATTGGTTACGGTTGTAAATCCTGTTTGAGTATAATAAACCGCCAGTGGATTTTCTGTCTCAAATTTTGGTGTATTGTCTTTATCGTCGTCACTGCTGCACGAAACAGTAAAAATCGCCGCAGATAATATGGTAAAAAGTATTTTTAAAGTTTTCATAATAATTTATTTTTTGATTAGTTCTTATTAGTTGGATAAATGGGTTATTATTTGCTTTTTAGAAATTATGGCTGAATGTTTAAACGTGCGCAAACTTCTTCGTAGCTCATTTTAGAATAATCTAATTTTGCCGCTTTTGCTGTTGCGGCAACTCCACCGGGAATTAAAATATAGCGCCAGCTAAGTGTTGTTGGAAGATTTACCGTAGTGCCGTCTGCGGCATGTTTAAATCTAAAAAGTTTAATTTTTTGCACGCTTGCAATGGCAGTAATTGTGTTAATATATCCTCCTGCTGTTGATGTATAAGGCAGTGTGTAAACACCTCCTCCAAAAGACATATAGACCAATACCGTTCCTTTAGATACGATGTCTGCTGATAGCTCCGGAGCATTAATAGTTGTAGACAATCCTGAAGTTCCATCAATTGTTTCTGCAGCTGCCGCAGGAGCTGTTATCCATGCACTGTAAATAACATTTGCTGATCCCGTTGCTCCGGTTGGACCTGCTGGACCTGCTGGTCCAACGGCACCATCTACTCCATTAACACCGTCTGTTCCGTCATCGCTGCTGCATGAAATTGTAGAAATTGCAACAAATAAAATTGTAAGAATGGTTTTTGAAAATTTCATAATAATTTTGGTTTTTAAATTGTCAAATGATTCATATTTAATTCAATAACATTATTTTTGTAAAAATCAGAAGGCTGTCAGGGATAGTTATATTCAGCTCGTGAATTAATTACAAGACAAATTTGCGTCAATAAAACCGCGGTAAAAACAGCCAATAGACAAACAACACTTTAAATAGACAGACGACATAATTTAAGTTTGGATGATGAAAAAATACACTTGTATTATTATTGATGACGACGAAATCGACAGGCTGACTGTATTGTCTTTTGCTAAAAAATTCCCGATTCTGGATATTTTAGGTGTTTTTGATTCTGCCGAAGAAGCACTTCCTTTTATAGAAAAACAAAAAGTTGATATTTTGTTTCTGGATATTGATATGCCAGAATTAAACGGTATTGAATTCAGAAAACAAGCAATGGAAATTCCGGTTTGTATTTTTATTACCGCGCATCCTGAACATGCGGTTGAAAGTTTTCAGATAGAAACGCTTGATTTTATTGTAAAACCATTAAAACTGGACCGTTTTGCCCAAACTGTAAACCGAATTGAAGAGTTTATGGAAGTTCGGCTGAAAGCTTCTCTTTTTGAAGCCAGCATTGGCGGTGATACTATTTATATAAAAGAAGGCCACGACCAGACCAAAGTTAAACTTCACGAGATCCTATATCTCGAAGCTTTAAAGGACTATACTTTGATTATTACCGATAAAAAAAGACATTGTGTTTTATCAAGCATTGGCAATCTTTTAAAAGAAGATCATTTTCAATCTTTTATACGAATTCATAGAAGTTATGCCGTTCAAAAGCAGTTTATTCAAAAAATGAATTCGACAGAAATCATTTTAAACAATAATATTACAATTCCGGTTGGCAGAAGCTATAAAGAAAACCTAAACCTGATTTAGATGAAAAAAGCCGGATTTGTGTTTTTGTTTTTTATCAGTATTTCTGTTTTTGCACAGCAGGAACCAAATTTAGCAAGACTTAAAACCAGAAACGAAAAACTAAAAGCCTGGCTCAAATACACTGAAGAATTTTTAGATTTAGAAGATTATCCAAAACTCATCGCTGCCTCTCAAAAAGGAATAATATTATCTAAAAATCATCCTGTTTATACAAGCAGGTTTTATCTTTATATAGGAACTGCTTATGAATTCAGCAATAATCAATATCAAAAAGCATTGATTAATTATGAAGAATCTTTAAAATATGCCCGTAAGGCACATCATCTGCAAAATGAAACTTCGGCTTTAATGAGGCTTAATTATATTTATTATTCGCTGAATGATACTTTAAAAAGAAAAGACTTAATTGTTTATATAAAACAAGTTCTTGATACTACAAAAAATATTTATACTCAGGCTGTTCTTAACGGAAGTTTAGGTGAATATTACCTTGATTATGCTCAATATGAAAATTTTATCAATTATCAATTAAAAGCGATCAATTATAAAAAACAACTTGAAAGAAGCGTCGCAAATACCGAAAATATTGGTGTTTCTTATTGTCAGATTGCGAGTGCTTACATCAAAATGAAACAATTTGATAAAGCAATTGAATACTTAAATGAAGCAAGACCTTATATAAAAACATCTCCTTATGTAAGCGCATTTTCATGTAACTATTATATGCAGTGTTTTGCAGCGCAGAAAAAACCAGACAGCATAAAAAAGTATTACGCCTTAGTTTATTCCTACCCCACTGCCAAAGATTCTTTGTTTCTTAATTTGAGTTTTGCCAATCAAAGTATGTCTAAATTTTATGCAGGTCAAGGTCAGATAAATACAGCTTATGATTATGCTAAAAAAGCGGTTTCATTTGGACAAAAATCAACAGATGAAGAAATTTTAATGGAAGCCAACGCAATAATGGGAAGGGTTTTATATGAAAAAGGAGAGTATAAAAATGCTATTGAAACACTTAAAAAAGCATCTGTAAATGCACTCAATTATGATAAAGAATCGTTTGTAAACATTAACAAACAGCTATCTCAAAGTTATGCCGCACTTGGTCTTTGGAAAGAAGCATTTCATTATAACGAAATTTACAGCAAATACAACGACGAAATACTGAACGAATCGGCGAAACAAAATATTGCGAATGCCGAAGCCCGTTATCAAAATAAAACGAAACAACAGAAAATCAAGAATCTTGCGAGCGAAAACACAATCAAAAATATTCAGATTGCAGAGGCTAAAAAGCAGCGTATTTATTTAATTTCAGGACTTGCACTGGTTGGTATTATCGGATTATTGCTGTTCAGGCAAAATCAAAACAGAAAAAAAACCAATCAGAAATTACAGGTTTTAAATCAGGAACTGGACGAAGCCAATAAAATCAAAGCAAGGTTCTTCAGTATTTTAAATCATGATTTAAGAAGTCCTATTTCAAATCTGATTCACTTTTTACATCTGCAAAAAGAAAATCCTGAATTGTTAGATGAAGAAACCGCGGCGAGAATGCAGACTAAAATTATTTCGGGAGCAGAGAATTTATTATCCTCAATGGAAGACATTCTGCTTTGGAGCAAGGGACAGATGGAAAACTTCAAACCTCGTTTTAAAGAAATTCCTGTAGAATCTATATTTTCAGATACGCAGAAACATTTTTCGAGTAATGAGAACATCTCAATTTCATTTGAGAACCCCGAAAATCTTCTTCTACATACAGATGAAAATTATCTAAAAACCATCATCAGAAACTTAACGGGAAATGCCATAAAAGCACTCGAAAAAAGAGAAAATCCAAAAATAATCTGGAAAGCCCAGCAGGCAGACAACCAAACATTGCTTTCTATAACCGATAACGGTTCGGGCGGAAATCAGGAAAAATTCAAGGCTCTTTACGACGATTCAGAGGTTATCGGAATTAAAACCGGATTAGGATTACATCTTATACGTGATCTCGCAACAGCAATCAATTGTAAAATCGAAGTCTCTTCAAAACCAGATTTAGGCACAACTTTTACTATTGTTTTTAAACACATAGAAACATAGTTTTTCATTGTGCATAAAAGGCGTTTCACTTGTTTTTTAAAACACATAGCTATGTTTGTTAAATAAAATGAAATGCCTTTTATTTATTGAGTTTACAAAAAGCTATGTCTCTATGTGTTTAAAATATATCCTCCAATAAAAAAGGCCTGAATATATCAGGCCTTTTTTATATAAATCATAATCTTACGATTACAACAAAGCGTCTAAGCTGTCAGCGTAGGTTTGTTTTGGAGCAACTCCAACTTGTTTTCCTACTACTTCACCGTTATGAAACACCAAAACGGTTGGTATGTTACGCACACCATATTTAGCAGCAAATTCCTGGTTAGCATCTACATCAACTTTACCAACCACAACTTTTCCTGCATATTCATCGCTTAATTGGTCAATGATTGGACCAACCATTCTACAAGGACCGCACCATGCTGCCCAAAAATCCACCATTACTGGTTTATCTGATTTTAAAACTACTTCGTCAAAAGTAGCATCTGTTATTGCTAATGCCATAATTATTTTTCTTTAAAGTTATCTTCAGCTCTTATCTCGGGGAGACTTTTTAAAAACTTTCAGAACTGAGGTACAAAGTTAAAAATTAAAAACAAATCATACACCATTCACAAATTAGTTTTGGTTATAAATGCATCGTCAATAGTTATAACATTTCCATGTGCTTTATTTACAAGCCATAACCTACAGGTAAACATATTCGTTTTTTATTCTTATCTTTAATGATCCCGAAAATCCACAACAATGAAGGAAACTTTACTTAAAATAAAAAACTATTTCCAATCGGTTCATTTTAAAAAATACGCCAAACGTTTTGGTATTTTTATTTTGGTACTTATTGGACTGCTTTTATTAGCTTGCGGAGGATTATCGATTTACTTCAATCAAAATAAAACCGAAATTATCGCTAAGATCAACACCAAAATCAACGAAAACATAAACGGAAAGTTTCATATTGGCGATTTTCAGTACAAGTTTTTAACTGGTTTCCCAAATTTCACATTGGCTTTAAAAGATGTCGAACTCAAAGACAACAAATGGAATACACATCATCATACTTTACTGAAAGCACAGGAAATCGAAGCGCGTTTAAATGTTTGGAGTTTATTACAAAAAGAAGTCAACATTCATAAAATCCTGATTAACGATGCCGATATTTACATTTACAAAACCAAAGACGGCTACACAAACTCGGATATTTTTAAACCAAAAAAGAAAAAAACACTCGAAAGCAAATCAAAACCCGAAACTACAATTGACGAAATCGACCTGAGCGATGTTCATGTTATTATAGATAATCAATTGGGAAATAAATTATTTGATTTTGATGTTCACAGTTTAAAATCAAAAGTAGATTACGATGGAGACAACTGGAATACTGATTTGTTTCTCGATACCCAAATTAAAAGTCTGGCTTTTAATACCGTTCACGGAAGTTTTGCCAAAGAAAAAGAACTCAAAGGAACGCTTTCTGTTACGTACCATGCCGACAAACAAAAAATTGATGTTTCGACCAAAAACCTAAAAATTGGTTCTGACTCTTTTGATATTGCGGCATATTTTAATATTGGCAAAACCAATTCCCTTTTCGGAATCAATATTAATACGCGTATTTTATGGAGTAACGCTTCTAATTTATTGTCTGGAAATATCAGCTCAAAATTGAATCGGTTTGATTTGAAGAAACCAATCGATGTAAACTGCGATCTAAAAGGCGATTTAAACGTTCATGACGATCCTAAAATTGTGGTTCAGGCCGTAGCCAAAAACAACGAACTTACGATTCCCGACGGGCAAATTGACAAATGCAATTTCAGAGGAATTTTTACCAATAATTTCAAACCAAAAGACGGATTTAACGATCCAAATTCGGCTGTAATTTTAACCCGATTTTCGGGAGAATATGAAAACATTCCGCTTACCATTCCGCAAGTTGTAATAAGCAATCTCGAAAAACCAATCGCAACCGGAAACGTAAGTTCTGATTTTGATATCGAAAGGCTCAATCAGGTAAGCAACGAAAAGTGGATTCATTTTGAAGATGGCCACGCCAAGGCCAATTTGAAATTTCAGTTTGACATTGTCGATTTGTACATTACTAAACCAAGATTTATAGGAAATATTGATATTGATGACGCTTCGTTTCATTATATCCCAAAAAATATTCAGGCTGTAAAAACCAATATTCACCTCAATTTTACAGAGAAAGCTTTAATCATTAAACAAATTGCCTACAAACATAAAAAGAACACCATTTTTATAGACGGAAAAATCGATAATTTCTTAAACCTCTATTACGACGCACCCGAAAAAATGGTCGTAAACTGGAATATTTATTGCCCGAATATCGATCTTAAACAATTTCTGGGCGTTTTGGCTTCTTCACAAAAAAAGAAAGCAGCAATTAAAAACAATAAAAGAACTACGATTTCTAACCATTTGCGAAACGTAATCGAAAATTGTGTTGTGGTAATCGACATTAAAGCAGATAAAATCAATTATAATAAACTTACCGCAACCAATACCAAAGCAACAATCTCAATGCTGAATTCTAAATTGGTTATAAAAAATGGTTCCCTCCAAACTTCTGGCGGAAATATTACTTTTAACAGCGAAGTTTTACCAAGTGGAAAAAACTACGCTTTTAGTTCAAACGCGCAGGTAAACCGAGTTGATATTGCGAGTTTTTTAAGATCATTCAACAACTTCGGAATCACTTCTTTTAATCCAAATAACATAAAAGGAAAATTAACCAGCACTGCAAACGTAAGTGGTTTCATAAATAGTCAAGGCGAATTAATTACCAACTCCATGCACGGAAAGCTCGATTTTAAAGTTAATCAAGGTGCATTGCTCAACTTTGAACCAATTGTAAAAGTGGGCAAATTTGCTTTTCCGTTTCGTGATGTCAATAATATTACTTTCAGTGATTTGTCTGGTCATTTAAATATGCGCGGTGAGCAAATAGACGTAAATAATTTAACCATAAGTTCCAGCGTTCTAAATATTGATGTTGACGGAATTTACTCTTTTGGCCGAGGCACCAATCTCGCTCTCACAATCCCACTTCGAAATTCTAAAAACGACGCCAAACTAGCCAGCAAAGCCGAACGTGACGCGGTTCGTGAACGTGGTATTGTACTGCATTTACTTGCTGTTGATGATGAAGGGAAAATGAAAATTAAGTGGGGAAAGAAGGAGAAGTAATTTTAAAAAGAATGGAATATCCAGAAAATAAAATAAAGGTTTTACGCTTTGAAGAGAAAAATGGTTTTTATACAACTCCTCAACGAAGCCATCTTATGTCAAAAATTAAATCAAAAGATACAAAACCGGAAATTCTCTTTAGAAAAGAATTATGGAAAGCTGGATTAAGGTATAGAAAACACAATAAAAAACTACCCGGAAATCCAGACATTGTTAACCAAAAAAATAAATTAGTGATTTTCATTGACGGTGAGTTTTGGCATGGGTATAATTGGGATGAAAAGAAAGCAAAAATAAAAACTAATCGAGAATTTTGGGTACCCAAAATAGAGCGAAATATACAACGTGATATTGAAAACAATATTCGACTAGAACAACTAGGTTATAAAGTTTTTCGATTTTGGGAACATGAGATAAAGAAAGAAACTAAAAAATGTGTGGAGTTAGTTTTCTCGTATTTAAATGATCTTTAGCGAATTAAAAAATGAAATACTTTTTGTTCCAATTTAGAACAAAAAATACGCTTAATTATGAGTTTTTTTCATTTATTTTTGTAACCATTGTATAATGTTAAACAACTTGGTTATGAGTGATTATATTTCATTGTCTGAAGCATCAGAACTATTAGGAAAAAGTAAAGAAACTTTAAGACGTTGGGATAATGAAGGTAAATTGAATGCTGTACGCGAACCTATGAGTAATTATAGAATGTACAAAAAATCAGAAATTAATAGTCTCTTTTCAAGTTTTATTGATGATGAAATACAAGAAACGGTTTCCAATTATGTAGAACCAGAACATACTTATACCGTTTTAGAGCTTTTTGCCGGAGCAGGTGGACTAGCAATAGGAATGGAAAAAGCTGGATTAAAATGCGTTGCTCTTAATGAAATCGATAAATGGGCATGTGAAACATTAAGAACTAACAGGCCAAATTGGAACGTGTTAGAAGGAGATATAAAACAATTCAATTTTTCTGAATATCATAATAAAGTAGATGTTGTTACTGGTGGTTTTCCATGTCAGGCATTTAGTTATGCAGGAAAAAAACTTGGTTTAGCTGATGCTCGAGGAACATTATTTTATGAATTTGCTAGAGCTGTAAAAGAAGTAAATCCTCCAATTTGTATTGGAGAAAATGTTCGTGGCTTATTAAACCATGACAACGGCAAAACAATTCAAGGTATGATTTCAATTTTAGATGAAATTGGCTACAATGTCGTACCAATTCAAGTCTTGAAAGCAATTAATTTTAACGTTCCCCAAAAAAGAGAAAGATTAATTTTAGTTGGTATTAGAAAAGATATTGATTTGAAATATGAATACCCAAAACCATATAAAAAGATTTACAATTTAAAAGATGCTTTAAAAAAAGGTGACTTATTTGATTCTGACGTTCCACATTCAGGAGGTTCTAAATATCCTAAAAGCAAAGCTGATGTTTTAAAATTAGTTCCACAAAAAGGATATTGGAGAGATTTGCCTGTAGAGATTCAAAAAGAATTTATGGGGGGAAGCTTTTATCTCGGTGGGGGAAAAACAGGAATTGCAAGAAGAATTGGCTGGGATGAACCTTGTTTAACTTTAACTTGTAGTCCTGCACAAAAACAAACCGAAAGATGTCACCCAGAAGAAACAAGACCATTTACAGTACGTGAATATGCTAGGATACAAACGTTTCCAGATGATTGGAAATTTGCTGGATCTCTCGCTCAACAATACAAACAAATTGGAAATGCAGTTCCTGTTAATTTAGGTAAAGAAGTTGGATATTCAATTGTTAAGTTTTTAAACCTATATTATGATTCTCTAAATTCAAAAAGTTGAGAAATTTCTATTTCTTTAGCTAATTCTTCAACACCTTTATTTATTAAATCTTGAGTATCAATATTCTCAATTAACATTTGAAGATTTTCTACCAATCCCTCATAGAAATCTGAAAAACCTGTAACTCTGTGCCAAAATTCTTTACCTATTATTACGGGATGGGTTTTGTCGATAACTTTATAATGCATACTCAAGTCGGATTGTTCTCCATAAAGAACACCAACTATAAAATCATTATTGTTAATGTTTTTAAATGCTTTATTAGTACGGGCAAGATTAATTGTATCTGTAAATTTATTAACTAAAGGCTTAACATCTTCAGAATTAATAGTATTAGGCCCAGATTTTAACTGACACCATTTTTTACGATTATCAATTTTATCTATAAATTCAATATCCATTCCTTTTATTAAGGAGCCTTCAGCAATTTTTAAGTCTACAAACATATTTTGTATTCTTGTTCCAAATGAGGTATTTATTGAAGTTCCTAGAACTCTTGGATAATATAATGCTTTTGCAACTCCAATTGGAGTATAATCATTTTCTAAGACTTTAGATAAATATTTTACAACGATTGGATTTATATTGTAGTTTTTAAGTTTAGAATGAGTATTAATTGAAGCCGTGATATGGTTATCAAATATATATATTTTAAAATATTCTACAACTTCCTTAATTTTTTCTTCTTTCGTTATTTGTTCCATTTCTTTAGTTTCTTTTTTAGATTGCTAAAATAACATTTTAATCTATATCCCTCGAAAGTTATATTCTTAAAACAAAAAAGCCACTTCACTAGTGGCTTTTTTGTTTTATTAATCTTCAATCTCAAAATAAGGATTTAAAATCTCGGCTAGTTCGTTCAACCAAAAATAACCTTGTTCAACTGACTTTGGATCAATTTGCAGGGTTTCGCATTCTCGCATTAGAGACATAGCGAGAAGATAATTTACTTTTCGAATTGCTTTTGCGAAACTTTTAGGATCTGTCGCTTGATTGAAAAATTCGGCTAAACGCATTTCGGTTTCTTTCGAAAGGGTGTTTAAACTCATAATCTGAAATTTTAAGGAATATAAACCCGCATGGGTTAGCTGTCCTACGCATTTCAGAGCGTGCAGTTGTTTCCAATACCGCCAGCGTACCACACGGGCAAGAAGTTTTGTTGTGTTCATAATCTGAAATTTTAGGACTGCAAAGATATTAAAAATCCTAAGAGAGTTTTGTTTTTCTTACAATTTACTTTATCTGCTGATACAGAGTTTGCAGTGCGATTCCTCCTTCTTCAGAATGAAAAATTAACCCTAAAAATATCATAATGTTTTATTAACTCGCTTGGCTTTTCCTTTTAAAATAGATAGATTTGAGAAACAATCATTAAATATAAACCGTTATGAAAATTCAAATCAACACCGACAAAAACATCGAAGGACACCAAAGATTAGAAAAATATTTCTCTGAAGAATTAGAAAAAGGCTTAGCGCGTTTTGAAGATAAAATCACGCGAATCGAAGTTCATTTTGGAGATGAAAATGGCGAGAAATTCAGCCTGAATGATAAAAAATGTGTTCTTGAAGTCCGCACTGCAAAACTACAGCCAATCACTGTAACAGAACATGCAGAAACTCTTGAAAAAGCTTTTAACGGTGCTTTGAGTAAAATTAAAAAATCTCTTACTACGACTTTCGAAAAATTGAAAGCGCATTAAGTTTTAAATAGATAAATAATAAAAAAAAGACGTTTCAAATTGAAACGTCTTTTTTTTATTATTTTGAAGTGACAAAGATGCAAAGTGACAAAGTTTTTTTTTGCGTTTGTTTTACTTTGTCACTTTGCGTCTTTTTTACTTAGTATCTTTGAATCTCTGTATCTCTCCTCTATGATTTTGGTAACGGTGCTCCTACGGCAACATCACATCGATGTCCTGGTTGTCCGTGCGGCGGGTTCATTCCTTCAGCAACAGTTTGATTAGCTTCTGTACTCAATAATGCCGGAACCGGATTCCCTGCCGGCGGAGGCGAAACTGTAAAATTTTGTGTAGATGTTCCGCTTTGTGCTGTCGACGTTGTGGTAGTTTTTGCAACCGGAGAATTTAAAGGCGCTCCAACCGGAATATCACATCTATGACCCGGCTGTCCGTGCGGCGGATTCATTCCTTTTGCTGTTTTTACTGGCGTTGTTGTTGTAGTAACCACATTTTTTTGATTCGGATTTACCTGAACCGTTTGTCCCGTTTGCGCCTGAGTCGCCTGAGCCTGCTGTGTTGGTGCCGAATTTAAAGGCGCTCCAACGGCAATGTCGCAACGGTGTCCCGGTTGTCCGTGAGCCGGATTTAATCCTTTTGTATCACTTAAAACTGTATTTGGATTTGATGGTGAAGCTTGAGTCTGCTGTACTACTGAAGGTGTTTTGGTTGTATCTTTTGCAAGTCCAAGTCTAACCAATTCAGATGTCGAGGTATTTTCTTGAGGTTCTAATTCTTTCTTACAGGAAACAAAAAGTAATGATGTTATAGCAAGTGAGCTTATAAAGATTTTTGGATTCATAATTTGGGATATTTTAAAGCTCTCAAATATACTTGTTTTTTTAGGATTACACCATATAAGAAATGTAAGAATAATTTAAGTTTAACTTTGAATATGTTTTTGACTAATCTGTAAATTGTGGACCACTGATTTTACAGATTAGACGGATAATTAAATAATTTTATCTGCTGTTAGCCGGCTTAAATCCGTAAAATCCGTGTGCCATTCTCACATCAGTTTAAAAAATTCTTACCTTTAAACTCAAATAAAATCTCTCATGAAAAAAACACTTTTACTATTATTATTGATGGTTTCTTTTGCAAACGCTCAAACTGACAAAGACAAAATCAATCAAACTCTTGATGCGTGGCACAAAGCGGCAGGCGAAGTAAAATTTGATGCCTATTTTAATGTTTTGGCAGATGATGCGGTTTACATTGGAACTGATGCAACCGAAAACTGGACTAAAAAAGAGTTTGCTGTTTGGGCAAAACCATTTTTTGATAAAGGAACAACCTGGAATTTTAAAGCTTTAGAACGTCACATCTTTTTTGACAAATCAGGAAAACTGGCTTGGTTTGATGAATTATTAGATACACAAATGAAAATCTGCCGTGGTTCTGGCGTTTTGGTAAAAGTAGGGAAAGAATGGAAAATCCAGCACTATGTTTTATCTATGACAATCCCGAATGATGAGGTTGATGCTGTAACCAAAATTAAAGCACCTATTGAAGACGCTTTGATTGCGAAGCTTCAAAAAAAATAAACATTTTTCGGTTTTATTCTTATAAACATAACTTTTCTAGTACGTTACAAATTCAGATATCAAATAAATTATAATACAATTGACAATATTGGTCGTTTTTTGAGTCCTTAAAATGAAATTCCGTCAAAAAAACGAGTTGTATTTTACAAAATTGACTAAAATAAAAGCCTAGCCACTATTTTTACAGCCCTTAAAATCAAAATATTTAATTTTTTATAACTTTGACCCCAAAAAAAATAGGGTTCATTAAAGTATTTTAAAAATGAAAATAGAAAAACGCTGGATCATTTCCTTTATTATGATAAGTGTCGTTTGCACGATAGGTGCATTTTGGCCAACGGTGACTGAAAATAATTATGTTTTATCTGAATTTGGAACTACAGACCACATTGTACCTGCCGATGTTGCCTGGATGCTTACGTCGAGCTGTCTGGTTTTAATCATGACGCCGGGATTATCTTTCTTTTACGGCGGAATGGTGGGCAGAAAAAATGTTATTTCTACCATGCTTCAAAGTTTTATCTGTCTGGGAGTTGTAACACTTTTATGGGTTGTTGTCGCTTTTAGTCTTGCTTTTGGAGAACCGGTTGGTTTTGGTTCTGGAGATCATTTTTACAGCTTTTTTGGAAATCCAGCTACTTTTGCCTTTATGGATTATGTTGGCGTTCTGCCTCATAAACAATTGGCAAGTACGATTCCGTTTATGCTTTTTGCTTTGTTCCAAATGAAATTTGCCATTATATGTCCGGCAATTATCACTGGTTCGTTTGCAGAACGTGTTCGTTTTATCTCTTATTTAGTTTTCATCAGCTTATTTACCATTTTTATATATGCTCCTTTATGTCACGCCGTTTGGTATCCAACGGGTGTTTTGGGAAGTTATTTTGGCGTAAAAGATTTTGCCGGAGGAACTGTAGTACACATGAGTTCTGGTTTTGCTGCTTTGGCAGGAGTTATTGTTTTAGGTAAAAGAAAAAACAGCCAGCATATTCCAACTAATATTCCGTTTGTATTATTAGGAACGGGAATGTTATGGTTTGGATGGTTTGGTTTCAACGCCGGATCTGCTCTTGCTGCTAACGGAACTGCTGCAATGGCTTTTGCTACTACCACTACTTCATCTGCCGCTGCAATGTTAACCTGGATTTTCTTCGACAGAATGAACGGTAGAAAGGTTTCGGCTCTTGGCGCCTGTATTGGAGCTGTTGTGGGTCTGGTTGCTATTACTCCGGCTGCAGGATTTGTTTCTGTGCCAGAAAGTATGTTCTTCGGATTTGTAACGGCTTTGGTTTCAAACACAGCTGTAAATTGTAAATACTCTAAAAGATTTGATGATACGCTTGATGTTTTTGCCTGCCACGGTGTCGGCGGAATCATGGGAATGATTTTAACGGCGATTTTTGCTCATGGTGAAAATGCAAGTTTACTGCACGGAGGCTGGAACGTTTTTGGTCATCACATGATGGCGCTTGTTTTAGTTTCTGTATTTACTTTCTTCGGCGCTTATTTCTTATTTAAAGTAACCAATTTCATTATTCCTTTGAGAGTTTCAGAAGAATCTGAACACATTGGATTGGATTTATCACAGCACGACGAAACCCTTGATCCAAAATTAAAACCAATTACTGAACCGCATTACGGTTAAAAAGAATAGGCCGCAGATTTCACGGATTAAACAGATTAAAAAATCCTTGAAATCTGTGAAATCTGCGGTTAAAATTTCATATCCATATACCCTCACGGGACATTTTACTCTTAACATACCTTTTTTCTACCAAATATTTAGCTCCTAACGGAAGATATCTCGTAGAGATTATATATTGGTAAAATCAACGTCATCATCTTGAAGTTCTCCCGTAGGGACTACACCAGATTAGTATTTAAAAAAAATCTTTTTAATCATCAAAATCTGCGGCAAAAACTTTTTAAACCTAATTCTGCTATTTTCATTCGTTTATATTCCTTAATTTTGCTCAAAATTTTTATAAAAAGTGGGAAGTAAAAATAAACTTAAAAGATTCAGAGAAAACGAGACATTTCAAAACGTTTTTCAACCAACAAGAGAAGAAGTTGTAGGCAACTTAATGCCTTTGAAGGGAAAATGGAATTCTGATTTCTTTAAAAATGATAATCCTCTGGTTTTAGAATTAGGATGCGGAAAAGGTGAATACTCAGTTGGATTAGCAGAAAAATATCCCAACAAAAATTTTATCGGAATCGACATTAAAGGTGCGCGTTTCTGGCGTGGTGCGAAAACTGCTGTCGAAAACGGCCTTCATAATGTTGCTTTTGTTCGAACTCAAATCGAATTAATTAATCATATTTTTGCCGAAGGTGAAGTAGACGAAATCTGGATTACTTTTCCGGACCCGCAAATTAAATACAAGAGAACAAAACACAGAATGACTAATTCTGAGTTCTTGAAATTGTACAAAAAAATCCTTAAAAAAGACGGTGTCGTAAACTTAAAAACCGACAGCGAATTTATGCATGGCTATACGCTTGGGCTTCTTCATGGTGAAGGACACGAAGTTTTATATGCCAATCATAATGTTTACAAAAACGAAGGAAGTCCAGAAGTTGTAACTTCTATCCAGACTTTTTACGAGAAACAATATTTAGAAATTAACAAGGCAATTACGTATATTCGTTTCAAAATTAAAGACTAATTTAATTTTCGAAACATTTCTAACCGCTTAAACAACTGAATGGTATATCTTACTCCATTACTTTCGGGCTTTATTGCTGCTGCAATTGGGATTATTCCGCCAGGTCTAATCAACATGACGGCAGCCAAAATAAACCTGAAAGAAGGAAAAAAGAATGCGTTTTGGTTTGTTATTGGTGCCGTTTTGGTAATATTTTTTCAGGTTTATGTTGCGGTTTTATTTGCAAGAGTAATCGACAACAGACCAGATGTTGTAACTTTATTGCGTGAAGTTGGTTTTGTTATTTTTGCGATCTTAACGATTTACTTTTTGTTTATTGCCAAAGACCCCAAAACCAAGAAAAAATCAAAGATTAAAAAAAGCAGTAAAAAAAGCCGTTTCTTTTTAGGAATGCTGCTTTCTGCATTGAACTTTTTTCCCATTCCGTATTATGTTGTTGTGAGTGTAACTTTGGCCTCATACCATCTTTTTGTATTTGAAAATATAATTATTTTCACCTTTGTTTTAGGGTCTATTCTGGGTTCTTTTGCCGTTTTATACAGTTACATCGCTTTCTTTGGAAAAATTGAAAAGAAAACCGATTATCTAATGCGAAACATGAACACAATTATAGGAAGCATTACAGGCCTTGTTGCGATTGTAACACTCTTTAATATTTTGAATTATTATTTCGGATAAAAATAGGGCTGCAGATTACACGAATTAAATTGATTATTTTACTTTGTGGTAAATATTTTTTCCCGCAGATTTTGCAGATATAAAGGATTTTTTTTTAAATATTAATCCAATTAATCTGCAGCAAAAGACTTATTTATGGCTGAGGAAAATTTTTTCGAAAGAGTTTATGCAGTTGCCAGACAAATTCCGTACGGAAAGGTAACTTCTTATGGTGCAATTGCAAAAGCATTAGGAACAGCACGTTCGGCACGAATGGTGGGCTGGGCAATGAACGCGTGTCATAACATGGACGATGTTCCGGCACACAGAGTGGTAAACCAAAAAGGACTTTTGACAGGAAAACATCATTTTGAAGGAACGAATTTAATGCAGCAGCTTTTAGAGAGCGAAGGCATTAAAGTGGTTGACAATCAAATTGTAGATTTTGAAAAGCACTTTTGGAAACCGGAAATCCAGAGTTAGACTTATATCACTTATATGGTTCAAAAAACTAGATCAAACAGATCACAAAACTGGTTTTATCTTCATCGGTTTGGTAGCTTAAATAACCGCCGTGCGCTTCGATGATATTTTTAGAAAGCGTTAAACCAATTCCCGCACCGTCTTTTCTGGTGGTGAAAAAAGGCAGGAATACTTTGTCCTGAATTTCAGGATCGATTCCTTTTCCGTTATCAGAAATCGTGATAAAAAAACGATTGTTCTCGGTATAACTCGACACATACATTTTCTTTTCATTCTTTTCTTTTAAAGCATAAACGCTGTTGGTAATCAAATTAATAATTACTTGTTCCATCTGGTTTTTATCTATTAAAATCGAACGCGAACTATGAATATCACTTATTAATTCAATGTTTTCTGCTTTCAAAATAGGACTCATGATTCTAAGACAGTCATCAAATAAAGCATTAATTGGCGTCATTTGTTTAGATGGAGTTGGCAGCATGGCCAGTTTTCGGTAATTTTCAACAAAAACCTGCAAATGATCGCTTCGGTTTATAATGGTCGAAATACTGCTTTTAATGTCATCAAAATCATCTTCTTCTAAATTTTCCTGATCGACAATATGAAGCAGATTCTGCGAAAGCGCTCGAATTGGCGTTAAGGAATTCATTAATTCATGCGAAATAATCTTCATCAAATTAATCCAGGCTTCTTTTTCTTTTTTCTCAATAACACGCTGAATGCTGTCTAATAAAATAATATAATATTCTTTGTTATAGGTTTGTGTTCTGGAAGTCTGGAGCATAAAAGTCTGTAGATCCTGATCTTCAATTTTAATCGAAATTGCCGATTTTAATTCGCCAAATTCCGTTTTTTCAATTTCATTGCAAAGCGAAGGCAGGTAGTTTTTAAGATATTTCCAATGACTTACTTTTGGCACTTTAAATAGGTCCGAGAAGCAGTCATTCAGCAGGAAAATATTCCAGTCATTATTTTCTTTTTCCAGAATTAAAGCTGCAGAATCAATATTGTTTAAAAGCGAACGATAAATTAATTCTTTCGATTTTTGTTCTTGCTGCTGTAGTTTGAGCGTTTCATATAAAAGATATAAACTTTTAAAATTATCTCTTTTATTCTCCTCAGGAAAGTTGGTTGAAAAATCATTCTGTAAAATCGAAAACAAAGTTCTGTCGTAAAACTGCAATTGGTTTTTTACAAAAAAATACATTTCGGCGAGCATTAAAAATGCGAAAAAACCAACCAAAAGCGCATTGAAATAAAACATTTTATAGATAAGGAAAAAGCAGATAAAGAAGAGTGTCATAACGAACAGAACTCTCACAAAAAATGCATTATAAAATTTCCAGTTTTTCATTCCTTTATTTTTTAGCCACAGATTAAAATGATTTTAGCTCTTGTCTTTATTTTTTTTCACACAGATTTTTGCAGATTTAAGTCGATAAAAAAACCTTTATTCTTGCCTCTTGCTTTTTCTTTTTAATTCTTCAAATCGTACTTCTCAATTCTTCTATACAACGCAGCTCTTGACAATCCTAGTTCTTCGGCGGTTTTAGAGATATTTCCGTGATGTTTAAAAAGTGCTTTTTCGATTGCTGTTTTCTCCATTTCAGATAACGGATTATCGTCATTTTCCTGAATTTCCTCAAAATCAAGAATATCTAAATCGGTTACAGAAATCGTATTGTTTTCAGCTAAAATAAGAGCGCGTTCGATTTTGTTTTCCATTTCACGAACATTTCCTTTCCACGGATATCTTTCCAGATATGTCGATACGTTTTCGTCAAAACGCCATCCCGAAGCTTCGGGACCTTGATTGTATTTTTCGGCAATATTTTCTAATATAAAATTTGCCATCGGAACGATGTCGTCTTTTCGTTCACGCAGAGGCGGAAGATTTATTTCCATTGTATTAATTCGGTAAAGCAAATCTTCTCGGAAAGTTTTATTTTTTACTTCAGATTTAATATCACTGTTTGTCGCCGCAATAACACGAACATTTAACAGACGTGGTTTACTTTCTCCTAATCTGGTCAATGTTTTGGTTTGTAAAATATGAAGTAGTTTAGCCTGAAGATGCAACGGAATATTTCCTATTTCATCCAGAAAAATAGTGCCGTTCTGCGCTGTTTCAAATCTTCCCGGCGTATCGGTTTTAGCATCTGTAAAAGCTCCTTTTGCATAGCCAAACAATTCGCTTTCGAATAAATTATCGCTCAACGATCCTAAATCGACATGTACAAAAGGCTGATTTTTTCTTTCAGAATTTTGATGGATAAATTCGGCAAAAACATATTTCCCGGTTCCGTTTTCTCCCAATATCAAAACATTAGCATCGGTTCTGGCGACTTTTTCGGCTACAGAATAGGCTTGTTTTATTTTTTGGGAAGTTCCTGTAAAATATCGTTTTTCTGTTTTTTCTGTAATTACCTTTTTAGTGTTTTTTCTGCTTTCGGCGACAGCCTTATCAATAATTTCAAGTAATTTTTCGTTATGCCATGGTTTTAAAACATAATCAAAAGCGCCAATTTTAATGCCTTCAACAGCGGTTTCTATTTTTCCGAAAGCGGTCATTAAAATTACAATTGTATTAGGCGAAAGCGTTTTTATTTCTTTCAGCCAATGAATTCCTTCGCGTCCGTCTTCAAAACCAATTCGGTAATTCATGTCCAGCAAAACCACATTTATTTCATTTTCATTCAAAATTGAAATGATTTTTTTGGGGCTGTTGGTCGTAAAAATGGTTTCAAAATGTTTTTTGAGAATCATTTTTGCCGAAAAAAGAATTTCTTCTTGGTCGTCAACAACTAATATTTGGGCTTGCTTTTTTCTCATGCTGTATTTTTTTGTCCGCTTTTGAACGGTCAACTGTTCATTATCGAACACTTGTTTTTTGAATGGTTTTTAGAGCTTCTTTAAAATCAGTACTTTACAAAAAATAAATTTTATGGCACAGTATTTACCTATTGATTATCAGTAAATTATTTAAAAAATGGACAAGGTAATTCCTCGTAAAAATAGAAAATTTAGATATCTCACAATAGCAATTGGAGTTTTTTTAGCTTTGGCTGTAATCGTGTTTTTTTCTTTTAATTCAAAAAGAAGTTTAAATGTAAAAGCCGATGAACTTTCGGTTCAAAAAGTCGAAAAAGCTTTCTTTGAAGATTTTGTTGTTTTTCAGGCAAAAGTTGAACCTCTTAACGTTATGCTTGTAAACGTTACAGAAGGAGGATCTGTAAAAGAGATTTTTGTAGAAAATGGTGCAACGGTTACAAAAGGCCAATCGCTGGCTCGTTTGTACAACCCAAATACAGAACTAAATTACTTAACTCAGGAAACGGCTATTATTGAGCAAATCAATAATTTAAATACAGGAAAACTAAACATTAGAAATCAGGAATTGAATTTGACTAAAGATTTGGTTTTAATCGAACATGATTATAATGATGCCAAAAGATTATACGATGTAAATGCAAAATTGTTCGCTAAAGATGTGATTTCTAAAAACGACTGGAATACTTTTAAAGAAAGTTTACGTTTTCAGGAAGAACGTCGCAAAACAATTCAGCAGAGCATTCAAAAGGAAAAACAATCCAATCAATTGCAGATTTCGCAAATTAACCGTTCGATTCAAACCATGGAAAAA
Source organism: Flavobacterium sp. KACC 22758 (assembly GCF_028736135.1). NCBI lineage: Bacteria > Pseudomonadati > Bacteroidota > Flavobacteriia > Flavobacteriales > Flavobacteriaceae > Flavobacterium > Flavobacterium sp. KACC 22758. The sequence goes on along the minus strand of NZ_CP117878.1, from coordinate 363,139 downwards.
AGTTTGGATATTTTAAGAAACAACAAAAAGAACTTTTTGATTACCGCTCCAGAATCCGGCCGATTAACTTCTTTTGAACCTGTACTGGGAAAAACATTTCAGGCTGGAGAAAGTATTGGTAGAATTGATTCAAAACAAGGTTATAAATTATCTGCCAATGTTGACGAGTTTTATCTGGAAAAAATACGTGAAGGTTTAAAAGGCCAGGTAGAATTTAAAGGAAAAACGCTTGAAGTTGTGGTTACTAAAGTGATTCCTGAAGTAAAAAACGGTCATTTTATTGTAGAACTGGCTTTTACATCTAAAGAAAATATTGCCCTGCAAGACGGTTTAAGTTTTGGAGTTAAGCTGATTTTATCTGAGAAAAATAAAATTCTGGTTGTTCAAAAAGGAAGCTTTAATCAGGAAACAGCAGGAAAATGGATTTTTGTAGTAAAAGGAAATAAAGCCGAAAAAAGAAATATAAAATTAGGACGCGAAAATCCTTCGTATTATGAAGTTCTGGACGGATTAAAAGAAGGCGAATCTGTAGTGATTTCCTCTTATTCAGATTATAAGGATATTGAGGAGCTTTCGATACAGTAATTAGTTTTCAGTCGCAGTCTCAGTTTACAATTCACAATTAATCATTTACAATTCACAATTATAAAACAAGGTTTCAATCATCAATCAAAAAACATAATCAATAACTAATCTTAAAAAAATATGATAACGATACAAAATTTAACCAAAGTATTTAGAACTGAAGAAGTTGAAACTGCTGCACTAAGCGGAATTAACTTAGAGATTAAAAAAGGGGATTTCCTAACTATTATGGGGCCTTCTGGTTGCGGAAAATCGACTTTATTGAATATTATCGGTCTTTTGGACGGTGCAGACGGCGGAAGTTATAAATTGCTGGATCAGGAAATGATTGGTTTAAAAGAAAAAGGAAGAGCTCAGGTTCGTAAGGAAAATATCGGATTCATTTTTCAGAATTTTAATCTAATCGATGAACTTTCAGTTTACGACAATATCGAACTTCCTTTGCTTTATAACAATGTAAAAGCTTCTGAAAGAAAACAAAAAATTGAAGCTATTGCAGAAAAACTAAATATCTCACACCGATTAAAACATTTCCCGCAGCAGCTTTCAGGAGGTCAGCAGCAAAGAGTTGCTGTTGCCAGAGCTTTGGTAAACGATCCTAAAATTATTCTTGCCGATGAGCCAACAGGAAACCTGGACAGTAAAAATGGTAATGAAGTAATGGAACTTCTAACAGATCTGCACGCAAAAGGTGCTACAATTTTGATGGTTACCCACTCTGATTATGATGCTTCTTTTTCACAAAAAACAATTCATATGAAAGACGGTGTTATTTTTTCTGAAAAGCTAAATCAGCGAAATGTTGATGTTTTTATGGACGCTAAATAATTCGAAAATGATAAAATTTGTTATTACTGCAATATTAGTTCTGGTGGGATTTGTGTGCAAAATTTTTACTCTTCTTTAAAAAGGCAGAACCAGCCTTTAGATCAAAAAAATAACTAACATAATTATAAAATACCATGATTTTTAACTGGTTTAAAATATTTATTTATCATTTAAAGCAAAGCAAATTGTTTTCGTTTTTAAATGTTTTAGGATTAAGTATCGGGATTTCAGGTGTGATTTTCGCGATTTTGTACTGGAATAATGAACATGCATACGATCAATGGAATCCTGAAAAAGAGAATGTATATCAAGTACTGAACGGAATGGGCAAAACGGGCGATATATGGACTACCAGCACAATTCCGTTTGGTATGACTTGTAAAGCAACTATTCCCGAAATAGATCAAATTTGTTTTCTTAATGATTGGTACAGTCAGGGGGTAATAAAATATCAGAACAAAAAAGTAATCGATAAAAAGATAACTGTTTCTGATAATAACTTTTTCGATTTTTATCCATTTCCAATCTTAAAAGGTGCCAAAAAAGACATCTTAAAAGAAGAAAATAGTGTTGCAATTTCTGAAGATCAGGAAAAACTGCTTTTTAAAAATAATGAGGATCCAATAGGAAAATCTATTACTTATGACAATAAGCCATACACTGTAAAAGCGGTTTACAGAATTATGCGCCCTTCTTCTGTTGAGCCAAATTATGTTTTTGGAGGCATTGTTCGTGAGCATGATCTTACTCAATGGGGAAATTTCAGCTACGGGTTAATGATTAAGACCAAAAAAGGTGCTGATCTTGCAACGGTTTCAAAGAAAATGCATCATGTAAATTATGTAAACAGAACTTTGAAGGATGCTAAAGAAAGCGGACAGCCTATCGAACAATACATTAAAGAAAACGGAGAAATTAAAATTTATCTTGATCAGTTAAAAACGCTGCATCTTCATGGTACAAAATCTTCTGGATCAGCCACTCCTGAAGGAAAAGGAAATTTACAGCTTCTTTATATTATGGCCGGTTTATCTCTTTTAATTTTAGTTTTATCATTAGTAAACTATATTAATCTGGCTACGGCTTCTGCTATAAAACGTGCTAAAGAAGTAGGCGTACGCAAAATTGTGGGAGCTTCAAAAAAGCAGATTATTGCGCAGTTTATATTTGAAACGGCAATAATTGTAACCATTGCGATTTTGTTTGCTTTGGCCATTGTAGAACTTTCATTACCCTATTACAATACCTTTTTAAGAAAAACTTTGACTATGAATGGCAGTGAATTTTATCTGCAGCTCATTTTGATTTTTGGATTAGTAATCATTCTTGCGGGTATATTTCCTGCCATTTATATCTCAAATTTTGAGACGTTAAAAGTTTTAAAAGGTAATTTTTCGAGAAGTAAAAGTGGTATCTGGATTCGAAATTCGATGCTTATTTTTCAATTCGGAATCGCGGCATTTTTTATCATTGGTGCTTTAATTGTAAATTCTCAGGTAGATTTTATGATGAATAAAGACCTTGGTTTTAGCGGCGATCAGGTAATACGAATTCCTTTTAACTATCAGGATTACGATAAAAAAGGAGAAAAATACCAAACAACAAAACAGGAAATTCTTAAAATGCCCGGAGTACAGCAGGTTTCTACTTTTGCCGGTACTTTTGGAAACAGTACAAATTCGAGCTCAGGTTTTACGCATAACGGGGTTTCTGTTCAGCCTAGAAATGTTGAAATGGATTTTGATTTTCTGGAAATGATGAATATTAAAATTGTCCAAGGCCGTGATTTATCTCCAAAATTTGCCTCGGATACAATTGACAACTGGCTTATAAACGAAACTTTAGCTAAAACTTTGGGCCTTAAAAACCCTATAAATACTGTTATTTCTTCGGGCTGGGGAAATGAAAAAGGAAATTTAAAATTTAAAGTAGTAGGTGTTGTTAAAGATTTTCATATTACCGGACTGCAGAATAAAGTTCCGCCAATGGTTTTTATAAACTTAAAAACTTTAAAATGGAATAATTTTCAAAATGTATATTTAAAAGTTTCTCCAAATAATTTATCAGAAACTCTGGCAAAATTAAAAACTTATTGGGAGACAAACATAAATCCTGATTATCCTTTTGATTATGAATTTGTTAACAAAGGATTTGCCAAAACTTATGAAGAACAGGTCAAACAAAAAAATCTGTTTTTTATCTTAAATTTAGTCGTAATTATAATTGCTATCTTCGGATTGTTTGCTTTGGCATCATTTTCGATGGAGAGAAGATTGAAAGAAATTGCAATTAGAAAAACCTTAGGAGCAGAAACGGATATTTTATTGAAAGAATTATCCAGACAATATATAGTTTTCTGCGGAATGGGATTTTTAATTGGAATTGTTCCAGCATATATTTTATTGCAAAAATGGCTGGAGGATTTTGCTTTTAGAGTCAATATTTCAATCGTTCCGTTTAGTATTGCATTGGTTTCGCTTTTAGTCCTTACATTATTAATTGTAATAACTAAAGCCTATCAGGTTACTAAAATCGATATTTTGAAATATTTAAAATATGAATAACTTGTAGACCATTTTTTTAAAAAACCCTCGCCGGAAATCAATTCTAACGAGGGTTTCTTTTTTATTTTAAGGCAACGGAATCTCCATACAAAAGTTTGTCTAATTGCTTATCACGATCGTAAACATCAGGATAAAAACCAATTTCGCCATCGTCTGTAACCCAGGCTGTAAAATAACCTATATAAATTGGAATTTTATTTTTGAGCATGCAGGTAGTTTCTTTTTCACCGCTCATGGCATCATTTATTTTATCGACAGGCCAGTCTGGATTGTCTTTTAGTATTTCTAATGCTAATTTTTTAGCATCTCTTACATTAATACATCCGTGGCTGAAAGTTCTTTTTTCAAAATCAAACAAACTTTTTGCCGGTGTATCATGCAGATAAATATCGTTTGGATTAGGGAACAGAAATTTTACTAATCCCAAAGAGTTATTAGGCCCAGGCTTTTGTCTTACGTTTCCCCCATTCCACTCCATATTATGATCGGCAAGGTAATTTTTATCTTCGGCCATTTTAAGTTTCAGCTCATTTTTAATAATACTTGCCGGAACATACCAATAAGGACTGAAAACGATTCGGTCAATATTGCCGCTAAAAATTACAGTTTCTGTCATTCGGGTTCCCACAAAAACATCTGAAACTAAATCATATTTTCCATCCTTAACATAAATCAGCCTGAACGAAGGAATATTAACCATTACATATTCGTCTGCTTTAGCTAGTTTAGCAGGAATCCATCTGCATCGTTCCATATTCAGCATAATAGTTCTAATTCTGTTGCTGATTGGTTCGTTCATTTGGTCTATCTGCTCTTTCGTAAAAGTATAATTCAATTTTAGTCCATATCGTTTTTTATACTTTAAAACAGCATCCATCATTTCCTGATCATAATACTGGCTTTTTGAATCTTCTTTTAAATCGCCGACAACAAATAAGCGTTCTCTAATTTGCTGGACAACTTTACCACTGTCTAAAGGTTTTAATTCTTTATAATTTGCTTCGTCGATTTCAATTTTTTTCCAAAGTCCGTTTTTTTCAATGTTTCGGTATCTCTGCAATACATTTTGAAGTTTATAATATTGACTAAAAAGAAGATTTTCATCTTTATTTAATCGGCTTGGATCGCCCATTAATGAATCTAAAATTCTATCATAAGAAATAGTTTTTGTTGGCAGAAACCAGCCAATTGATTTTAAAGTCTGCGGATCGACACCAGAGTAAACATTACTGGCATAAAAAACATACATATTAGACAATAACAATTCTGTATCTGCTTTAGGAAGTTTGTTTGTAACGTTTTCATTAAAAACATCATCAACCAAATTCATATAAGGCATTTCGGCATTTATTCCCTGATCTTCTAAAAGACCGACTTTGTGATATAACAGTGCTCCAAATTCGCTGACACTTTTATCGTCGTACCAAATTGTATTATAGTCTTTCTTTTTATAAAGATCTTCTACATCTTTTTGGTATTTTTTTAGTTTGGGATATTTTTTATAAAAAGAATTGATAGAAGCCGCATCGATTGTTCCAAAAACAATAGTTGTCTTGACATTTAAAATGTTATCAAATTCGTTGATTTCGTTTTTAAATTTAAGAGCATTGCCTGCCGAGTTAAAGGAAAACATTAAAAAACTACAGGCAATAATTACAGATAAAAAAGTAAAATTTCGCATATTTTTAAGTTTTAAATTTTTTGAACAAAAATTATTTTAAAAAATACCGAAAACTTATAATGAAGCTCCAAAACAAGTTTTCATAACTTTTTTGTTTTATTTGGAAATCTTCGATTTAGGGAGCTCAAATTTAACTAAGATAATTGACATTTTTGTATTTATTGATGTAAATTTCATACGAATTCTAAAAAATGAAAAGCGTTAAAAATTGAGGTTTTAAAATAACATGCATCATTTTGACTAATCTCAATATCAATAAATACAATTTAAAAGCGTTTGAATCCGAACTTAATCTGTTATCTTTGCAGTCTGAAATCAGTTTAAATTAACATAGAAATTTTAAATTGATTTCTTTCCATATATAATAGCACAATAAAATGAAATTAGATAGAAAAGAAATTCTTAAAGCTTTAGAAACAATTACTATAGCCGGAGAAGGAAAAAATATGGTTGAAAGCGGTGCGGTTGCTAACGTACTTACTTTTGGCGACGAAGTTGTTGTCGATTTAGTATTGCACACGCCGGCTATGCATATCAAAAAAAGAGCAGAAGACGATATTAAAAAAACGATTCACGAATTAATATCTGCCGATGCAAAAATTAAAGTTAACATTAAAGTAGAAACTCCGGAAAAAGCAGAAATTAAAGGTCGTGCTATTCCTGGAATTAAAAATATCATTGCTGTTGCTTCTGGAAAAGGAGGAGTTGGGAAATCTACCGTAACTGCAAATCTTGCCGTTACGCTTGCTAAAATGGGTTTTAAAGTTGGTGTTTTAGATGCCGATGTTTACGGACCATCTATGCCGATTATGTTTGATGTTGAGAATGAAAAACCAGTATCAATTACAGTTGACGGAAAATCAAAAATGAAACCAATTGAAAGTTATGAAATTAAAATGCTTTCTATCGGTTTCTTCACATCACCAAGTCAGGCTGTAATCTGGAGAGGTCCAATGGCTGCAAAAGCTTTAAATCAAATGATTTTTGATGCTGACTGGGGAGAATTAGATTTCATGTTACTAGACTTACCTCCGGGAACAGGAGATATTCACCTTTCTATCATGCAGTCGCTTCCAATTACCGGAGCTGTTGTAGTAAGTACACCGCAGGCTGTGGCTCTTGCCGATGCTAAAAAAGGAATTTCGATGTTTATGCAGGACAATATTAATGTTCCTGTTTTGGGAATTATCGAAAACATGGCTTACTTTACACCCGAAGAATTACCAAATAACAAATACTATATTTTTGGTCAGGAGGGAGCAAAAAATCTTGCAGCAGACTTAGACGTTCCATTTTTAGGTGAAGTTCCTATTGTACAGTCTATTCGTGAAGCAGGAGATTACGGACGCCCGGCAGCATTGCAGACGGCTTCGCCAATCGAAGCTGTTTTTGAAGAAATTACAAGAAATGTAGTTCAGGAAACAGTAAACAGAAACGAAAGTCTTCCGGCTACTGAGGCAATCAAAATTACAACAATGGCAGGTTGTTCTGCAGTAAAGAAAAATTAATTAGATAATGAGATAATCTGCCAATTAGATACTATTTTCTAATTGGCACATTTCACAATTGACACATTATAATTATGACAACAGAAGAATTAACAAATAATGTTTTATTGGCTTTAGATGAAATCAGGCCATTCTTAAAATCCGACGGCGGAGACATTACACTAATCTCTATCGACGATGATAAGCATGTAAAAGTTCGTCTTGAGGGCGCATGCATAAGCTGCAGCGTTAACCAGATGACACTTAAAGCTGGGGTAGAAACAACTATAAAAAAGTATGCACCGCAAATTGAAACTGTGGTAAATATTATGTAACAAAAGCCGTATTTAGGCCCCTGAATTGATTCTGCTGAATTAACAAGAATAATAGGCCTTTATACAATAACTTTTGTAAAAATTCAATAAAAAGCTTAATAATCATAGTTTTTTGAGGATTTAGCAAAAAACAATATGAAGATTTAAGAGTTTTAGTTAACTATTTGTTACATTTTTAACTTAAATTTGTGACATAACCTAAATCTTAAATCTATGAAAAAGTTTTACGCTCTATTTTTATTATTGTTTTTTGCAGCTGTGAATTATGCTCAGAACAAAACAGTTATTGTTGACAAAGCTTGGGTAAGCGAATCTGAAGAATGGTCAGATTTTACATATTCAGGAAAAATTGTATTTTCAATTAATCCTAATGATACTCCAGGAACCTTAAGTATTGGAAATTATGATTTCTTATATGACTTTGTTGACGGAAAGGGTAAATTTTCAAACAAGGCAACTTATAGTGCTGCCCAGTTTTCAAATCCAAGAAAAATTTCTGTAACTACAGACAAGCAGGGAGTTTTAAACTCTACTTATGAAGGTACATTGATTTTTCAATCAGATAGAGATTATTATTCGGTTATTGCAGTTATTACAATCCTTGAAAAAAGCGACAGTGTTTTAGGAGTAAAAATGCGCCTTAAAGAAGGTAACAGAAAGGAATACGCATTTAGCACTAAACCTGCTAGTTAGTATAAATACAGGATTTTTTCACGTTATAGAATCCTACCAATAAAATCCCATAATAAATGGATGTATTAATTAAGATTAAAGATCGAGAAGGAGTTATACACGAATTACAAGCTCCAACTGATATGGCAATGAATATAATGGAGTTATGCAAAGCATACGAACTTCCTGTTGAAGGAACTTGCGGAGGAATGGCAATGTGTGCTTCCTGCCAATGTTATGTTCTAAATGATGTTGCATTACCAGAAATGGGAGATGAAGAAGAAGCCATGCTGTCGGAAGCATTTTATGTTAAATCTAACAGCCGTTTAGGTTGTCAGATACCAATTACTGAAGAATTAGAAGGTTTAGAACTGGAGCTTGCTCCAGAATATTAATAAAAAAAGCGGGAATCAATTGATTCCCGCTTTTTTTATGCTGTTACATGTTAAACCCGACAGGTTTTAGAAACCTATCGGGTTTACTTGACTAATAAATCTTATTTCCATTTCCAATCTAACTCTGATATAAAATTGATTCCAATTTTTTCAGTAATCATTTTTAATTCAGTTCTCACAGCCTCAACATCAATAACTTCAGATTTTGGAATCATAATACTCACACCCGTTTTTAAGGCGATAAAAAAATAATCTTTTATCTCACTTATGTTTTCAAACGCAGAAAAATTTATCTCCGAACTTCCAATATTCTCACTATAAGCTTCTAGTATATCTTCTTTAAACAACAATGTAGAAATAATTCCTATTCTATTTTTAAAATTCTCTTTTACATATTTTCTAAAGTTCCTCTGGTAATAATCTTTTAAATAAATAGGATATAGGAAAAAACAAATAATACCAGAACCTCCAAAATAATAAGTTAAGAGTGTATTCTGAGCCATATAAAATATAAACCCTATCCCTAATAGCATTATAAACACAAGGAGTCTGCTTTTTATTCTCTGTTTCTTGATCAACTTGCTTTTTGACGCGAGATATAATTGCTGCTGTAAATAATCGTTTTCTGTTAAAGTATATTTTAGTTCCATTTCTTTAATTTATAACACAATAATTGCTTTTATTTAAAAAGCAAAAATACCGGGAATAACTTTTTAAAGAAGCCTTAATCAGCTTTATAACTATCAAAATAAGCCATTTATAAAACATAAAAAGAACCGTGATTACAGTAATGTAATTACGGTTCTTTTGTCTTATCTTCTTTTCTTCTTTAGTTATTTTTTAAAAAATCTGCCGGATCAAAAGGTTCAAATTCTCTTTCTGAAAATGCTTCTGTCAAAATACCAGACGAACACAACCAGGTAATTGCTTCTTCTAACGTATTTCCAACTTTATAAATCATTTCACTATATCTTGGCAGCACATAATATTGATTGTTTAGAAGAATTATTTCATCTCCATCAAAAGTATCTCCAACTCTAATCGATTTTAGCACTTCTTCTTTCGTTAAAACTTCTTTTCCTTCGTCCCAAAACCAATATTCAGTAATACGGTTTTTCCATTCTTCTAGAGTTAAAATAATATTCTCAGGAAGATAAACCCTTACATAAGTTCCTCCTAAAATTCCACTTCCGTAGGTTTGAACATATTCTTTATAATCTTCGTCAAAAGTTATGTTTAATGTTTTTTCGCAAGCCAATATATCTTCTTCATCAGCTATAAAAAGATCTGTTTTATTGGTATTATAATTAGGGATTATTTTGTAGTTATCGAAATTCATAACGCTTAAGTTTTAATTGCTAAGTTACTATTTATTAAAAATATTTCTCACAAAAAACCGTAATTACATCACTGCAATTACGGTTTTCTCTTTATAACAATTAACTATTTAACTATTTAGTCCTATTAGTTCTTGAATATTTTCTGCCACTTCTTTTATCTCTCCTGTTTCATGACTCCAGAAATAGATCTTTTCGCTTAGTTTTTGACTATTATTATCGAAAGGAAGAAGAATTAATTGATCTCCACAACCATTACTCGCAATGGCAATTCCTGATAACGGAAAATTAGACCATTTTCTTGCTTCATTAGTTTCTAAAACAATATGATTACAAGTTCTACTGATTCTCTTTTTATCAGATTTATCAAAAAAAGGATAAAGATTCCAATCATCATCTTCGGTTACTGCTTCACCACCATTTTCTTCTATCATTTTTTCTTTAAATAAAGGAGGAAATTTAATGTCTAATTCTTCTTCAGTTTCAATTATATATTTTATATCTATTGGAAATGCCATAAATTTTTAATTTATATTTTCAGCAAAAATAACTTTATATGAATTAAAATATTACCTAGATAAATTTTAAAACCAACAAAATAAGCCAATTATAAAATCAAAAAAAACGTAATTACATTACTGCAATTACGGTTTTCTCTTTATAACAATTTTATTTAATCTCTCGATTATACCAAACCAGCTTTAATTAAATATTCAAATATTTGGTTTTACTGTTTATTTCTGATTATTTCTCTTATACTATCATGTAAATGATATTTCACTAAAGATTCACCATTATTATAATTAAATTCATCTAAAATAAAAGCAAAAAAACTTTCCAGATCATTGGCTATCACACACATATCTTCTTCATCTCTACCAAAAATTATTATCTGCCCTTTCTTTCCATTTACATCGGGATCTAAATCAATTCCTATAAAATTTCCTCCAGAATCTGAGAATATTGGTATCCATTTATGATTAAAATATTTCTTTTTTATTGCATTTGCCGGTAGCGATGTAAATGACATTTCATTGTAATCGTTATCTGTTCTATTTACTTCAAATCTACCGTCAGAAAATATTGTAAAATTAAGTTTATCCCAATTGTAACATTCATATTCTAATTGATGAAATTCATTAATTATACTTATCAGAGGGCTATAATCTGCAATATTTATAAATTCTTTTTCTCTTGGTTCTGTATCCTTGCTTCTGTATAATGAAGGGTGACTGAAGAAACCTACCCCACAAGAAAAGACCATTTTATACCAGGAACTTTGAGATTCTTGATTTTTTACAAGTGCGTTTATTACATAAAATTCAATAATTTTTTTTAAATAATAATCTGATTTTTCTGGATTAACTATTGTTCGAATCTCGGGTTTTTGGAGCTTTTTTGCAAACTCTAAAGTATTGATAATATCATCTGAAGCCATAAACTTTTCGTTAAAAAAAAGCAGGGGACTTTTATCAGGCTGGCCATTTGAATATGTATAAAATGTTTTAAAAGAGTCTGGCAATTTTTCACCTGATAATTGTTCTATCGTATTAATTTCTTCTAGAGTAATTCCTTTGTTTACTAAAGTATCATTAAGGTTTAAAACATCTTGTCTCTTATTTAAAATTGCATTCCATTTTTGAATTAAATCCATGTCAAATTAATTAAAATTATTATACAAAAATAATTTCAAAGCCATTAAAAAAATGTCGACGAAAGACATAAAACTATCAAAATAAGACAATTATACAAAACAAAAAAACCGTAATCACATTACTGCAATTACGGTTTTCTCTTTATAACAATTTTATTTAATCTCTCAATTATACCAAACCTGCTTGAATTAAATATTCAGCGATTTGTATTGTGTTTGTTGCAGCACCTTTTCTTAAGTTATCGGCAACAATCCACATGTTTAATGTATTTGGCTGGCTTTCGTCACGACGGATTCTTCCAACAAAAACATCATTTTTACCTTCTGCATATAATGGCATTGGATACGTAAAGGTATCCAAATTATCTTGTACCGTTACTCCGTCTGTATTATGAAGGATTTCACGAACTTCATTTACATCAAAATCATTTGTAAACTCTACGTTTACAGCCTCACTATGTCCACCTACAACTGGCACACGAACTGCAGTAGCTGTAACTCTGATAGTGTTATCTCCTAGGATTTTTTGAGTTTCGCGAACTAATTTCATTTCTTCTTTAGTGTATCCGTTATCCTCAAAACTGTCGCAGTGTGGAATTGCATTTCTGTGAATTGGATATTTGTAAGCCATATCACCTTGAATTCCTGCGTATTCGTTTTCTAATTGTTTAACTGCTTTTACACCAGTTCCAGTAATTGATTGGTAAGTAGAAACAATAATTCTTTTAATGTTGTATTTTCTATGCAAAGGAGCCAAAGCCAATACCATTTGAATAGTAGAACAGTTTGGGTTTGCAATAATTTTATCTTCTCTTGTTAATACAGAAGCATTGATTTCTGGAACTACCAATTTTTTAGTAGGATCCATTCTCCATGCAGATGAGTTGTCGATAACGGTAGTTCCGGCAGCAGCAAATTTTGGAGCCCATTCTAAAGATGTATCTCCTCCAGCAGAAAAAACAGCGATATCAGCTTTCATATCAACAGCTGTTTGTAATCCTACTACTTTATATTTGGTTCCTTTGTATTCGATTTCTTTTCCAACTGATCTTTCTGATGCAACAGGAATTAATTCCGTAACAGGAAAATTTCTTTCTGCTAAAACTTTAAGCATTACTTCGCCAACCATTCCGGTAGCACCTACAACTGCAATTCTCATTTTTATATTTTTAAATAATCAATTAATCTAATTTATATCGCAAAAATAAGTATAATAAAAGTCTTGGCAAGGTGATTCACAAAAAATAACAAAATGTTATATTTTAAACAATTTGTAAAAAAACCGCCTCTTTAGAAGGCGGTTAAGTTAGACTTAGTGCAGCGGTATATTTTTATTTATTTTTTAATAAATCTCTAATTTGTATAAGCAATTCTTCCTGAGTTGGCCCAGCTGGAGGCGGTGGCGGCGCAACATCTTTCTTTTTAGCATGGTTCATTGCTTTAATGATCAAAAATAAAACAAATGCAACAATTATAAAGTTTATTACAGCCGATAAAAACAGTCCGTATTTTACTCCTCCAAAAGCAGTTAACTGCTCAATAGTTGATAAATTAGCAGCATCTAAAGCCGGTTTCAATAATAGTGGCGTAATTACATCTTCTATAAATGAGCTCACGATTTTACCAAAAGCAGCTCCAATGATTACACCGACAGCAAGATCAACCACGTTGCCTTTCATTGCAAATTCCTTAAATTCTGAAAAAAATCCCATATGCGATCTGTTTTTGTTTATAATAATTGAATATCGAAAATACGCAATTTTCCTGAAAGTTCGGTACTCTATCTAAAAAATACTCGTTTTACACGCTGTGAAATACTGGTCATTATTTCATACGGAATGGTTTTTAATGCTTCAGCCATTTCTATAACCGTTGGGCTTTCGCCGAAAATAATTACCGAATCGCCTTCTTTGCAGTCAATATGACTTACATCAACCATTAACATATCCATACAAACGCTTCCTACGATGTAGGCTTTTTGATTTTTGATGTTTACAAAACCAACCTGATTGCCCCATAATCTCGAAATTCCGTCTGCATAACCAATTGGAATGGTTGCAATTTTTGTTTCTTTATCTGCCATAAAACGGCGTCCATACCCTACACTGTCGCCTGCGGGAATAGTTCGAACCTGCGAAATAATCGATTTTAAGGTACCTACGTTTTCCAGATATTTCTGTTCGGCCGGATCGTTGGAAACGCCATATAAACCAATTCCTAAACGCACCATATTGTATTGTGCATTTGGGAAATTACTGATTCCGGAAGTGTTTAAAATATGGCGGATTGGGTTTATATTTAATTCTGACATTAATTTTGAAGATAATCTTTCAAATAAATTGATTTGTTTTTCTACAAAACCAAAATGCTTCGGATCATCGCTCGTTGCCAAATGCGATAAAATACTTTGAACACGAACGGTTGAGTTTCCTTTTAAAGTCTCAATTAATTCGTCGATCGTATTATCCTCAAAACCTAAACGGTGCATTCCTGTATCGACTTTTATATGAATAGGAAAATCTTTTAAGTTCTTTTCTCTGGCTATTTTCAAAAAGGCATTTAAGCCTTTTATGCTGTAAATTTCGGGTTCTAATTTATATTGAATTATCGAAGGAAAGCTGGTCGATTCTGGATTTAAAACCATAATTGGCAGTTTGATGCCGCCATTTTTCAGCGAAATTCCTTCATCGGCGAAAGCCACACCTAAATAATTTACTTTATTATGTTCGAGCAGTTTTGCAATTTCGAGTCCGCCGTTTCCATAACCAAAAGCCTTTACCATAACCATGATTTTTACATCATCGGCCAGTTTTGATTTAAAATAATTCAGATTGTGATTTATAGCATCCAGGTTGATTTCGAGAACTGTTTCATGCGTTTTTTCTTCAAGCAGCGAAACAATTTCTTCAAACTGAAATGATCTTGCGCCTTTTATCAATATGGTTTCGTTATTGAAATTCAGGTTTTCGATTTCAGCAATAAATTCGGCTGTATTTTGAAACATGGTGCTGTTTGGAAACTTATCCTGAAAAGATGAAATTGTAGTTCCAATTCCAATGACACGGTTTATTTTATTATCTGAAATTAACTGTGCAACTTTTGAATAGAGTTCTTCATTTGAAAATCCGCTTTGAAAAATATCTGATAGTATAACGGCTTTTGAAGCATTTTTTTTCTGGCTTTCCAGAAAATCTAAAGCAATTTTAAGCGATTGAAAATCAGAACTGTAACTATCGTCGATTAAACTGCAGTTGTGGATTCCGTTTTTAACTTCAAGACGCATTTCAACCGGATAAAGCATTTCCATTCTGTTTTGAATAACGGTAAAATCATATTCAAAATGCAGTAAAACCAATAAACATGAAATGGCATTTTCGATAGAAGCAGAATCGCTGAACGGAATTTCTAAATTAAAAATTTCGTCTTTGTATTGATATTTTATTGTGGTTGAATCGTTTTTAGTTTCTTTTTTCAGAATAAAAACATCTGCAGAGGCATCTGCAAAACTCCATGAAAATAAGGTTCTGTTTTCTAGCGGATATTGAGCAGAAAAGTCTAAAAGACATTTATCTACCAATTCATTTTTTTGATAAATAATTACTGCTGACTTTTTGAAAAGCAATAATTTCTCGTTGATTTTCTGAGTCAGATTTTCAAATCCTTCATCGTGTGCAGAACCTATATTGGTTAAAACTCCAATATTGGGTTTGATGATTTTTTCAAGATTAACCATTTCGTTAACCGTTGAAATTCCGGCTTCAAAAATTCCTAAATTGTGTTTTTCATTTATAGCAATAACAGAAAGCGGAACACCAACTTGTGAGTTATAACTTTTTGGGCTTCGGATAATATTATAATCAGGGCTTAAAAGAAAATTAAGCCATTCTTTTACGATGGTTTTTCCGTTGCTTCCGGTTAAACCAATAATAGGAAAATCGAATATATCACGATAATAAGCTGCTAATTCCTGTAATGCTTTCAGCGTATTTTTTACAACAAAAAAATTGGCTTTTCCTTTTACATTTTCTGGTATATACTGAACTGCAAAATTCTGAACGCCTTTTTCTATTAACTCGGCAATATATAAATGAGCGTCATTATTAGCACCGGAAAGGGCAATAAACAATGTTTGAGGTCCGTTTTGTAAAGAACGGCTGTCGATCGAAATATGATCTACAAAAATATCAGTATCTGAGCCTGTCCACTCGGCATTTAAAACCGGGATCAGGCTTTTTAAATTTATGCTCATTTAGAAATTCTTTTTGTCAAATTTAAAAAAAGGTTTGCCACGAATTCATTTTTAGATATAAAAAAGAGTTTGCCGCGAATTACACAAATTTCCACAAATTATTTTTTATTTTTTGCCACAGATTAAAAGGATTTAAATGATTTCTAATCTGTGATAATCTTTTAATCTGTGGCTAATTTTTAAGCATTCAACGAATAAATAATTTGTGAAAATTTGTATAATTCGCGCCGGAAAACTAAATATTCACAGCAAAAAACATTAATTTATTATATTTGTTAAATACCACAAAATAATTCGTTTTGAAAAAAATACTTCCACTATTCTCCTATATACTTCATCCGATTTTTATATCGATGTACGCAACATTGTTTTATCTTTATTGCAAGGATGACATTTTTACAACCCAGGAAAAATACTTTGTTTTATTTCAAATATTGGTCATAACGATCATCGTTCCAATATTGTTTTTTATGCTTCTTCGCTCAACAGGTCATGTAAAATCGATGATGCTGCCAGAGAACTCCCAGCGCCGTATTCCTCTTATTTTACAATGTTTTTTATATATTCTACTGGTAAAAAGAAGCATTGTGATTATGCGTTATCCAGAACTTCATTTCTTTTTTCTGGGCGCTTTATTTACCACTATTCTGGCCTTGGTGCTTTCTCTTTTTAAAATTAAAGCAAGTCTGCATATGGCAGCAATAAGCGGTTTTACAATTTTTGCAGTTGGATTAAACCTTCATCTGCAGTTACATAATCCGTATTGGGGAGCGCTTTTAATTTTATTGTCCGGAATCACGGCTTCATCACGATTAGAAATGAATGCACACACTCCAAAAGAATTATTAATTGGATTGTTTGTAGGCGTTTTACCGCAGGTGCTGTTTTTATATTTGTGGTTATAAAATGTAGAAAATTAATCCAGCATTTAAGGTTTTCATGCTTATTTTTTCTCCGTTTAATGTTGTGGTTCCGTCTTTAAACAGCGGACTCAAACCATAATACAAATATAAATTCCATGTATTGTATCCTGCAGAAAGATACGGACCGTACTGAAATTTATTAATAGCAGGGTTGTTATTTATTTTGTACTTATTCTCACCATCATCTAAAATTGAAGAGTTTGAGAATAAATAACTCAACTTTACTCCTGCATAGATTCTCCAGAATTTTGTGCTTTCATAAGTTGAATTACGCCATCTAAATTCTATTGGAAGATCAACAGAATATTGTCTGTATCGGTTTGAAGCAATTTCTCCAGCATCTACAACATTATAAACTATTGTTCCGTTTCCATCTTTTGAAACTGCAAAATTTTGATAATAGTTTTGATAGCTCAATCCTAAACCGGCCGCAATGGCAACTGTTCTTGATTTGTTGATTGGCATATCACGAAGAAAACCGCCCGAAAGTCCAAGCGAGAATTTATTCTGTTTAAATTTTTGAGGAATATCAGTAAACATATTATACGTTACCGAAAAGTAAAATTGATCTTCTCTATACAAAGAATCTATTTTAACTATAGGTTTTATTTCTGGTTTTGCATCCTGCTGTGCAAAAACATTAAAAAATGAAACTAAAAACAAACAGCTAAAAATTAATCGCATAGATTTTTTGAGTTTAAAAGAGGTTTTACAAAATAAACGTTTTACTGAATCAATTTATTTCACTTACAAATATAATATAATGCTAGTTCAGGATGTGATTAGAAAGTAATTATTCTTTTTTTGATTACAAATAATTGGTTTTACTGAAGTTTTTTCAAAGATTATGCAGCAGAATTTAAAAAATAGATTTGTAATTGTATGATCTTTTATACCTTTGTGGTTGATGAAGAAAAAACAGCTCATATTAAGTTTCTCATTTGCTGTAACAGTATTGTTCTCGATATTGTTTCAGTCAATACACAGTTATGAGCATATTGTAAAACAGCTTTCTGAAAAACAATGTCATCACGATTATAACGATCCAAATGGCGAAATAACGCATCAGCATCATAATTACGATCTTTGTTTTGTATGTAATTTTGCTTTTGAATCCTTTATTGTTCCAGAAAGTTTCTCTTTCCAATTTCATTCTTTCGACAGTCAGATTCCTTATTTTTTACCACTGTCAGAAAAGATTTTTTCAATTTCAAGACCTTCTTATTTACTTCGGGGGCCGCCGGCAGCTATAGTTTAAACCGCCATTAAAAAATCACATTTCTTTTTACACTAAATTCAAAACGACATTGAGTTTCCTAATCCTATTTTTATCAATCAGGATCAGAATGCTTTGCTGTTGGTTTTAATTTCATTTAAAAGAAAAAAATCAATTTAACTATAGCACATTTTTCAAATGAAAAAATTCATAATAGCCCTCGTTTTAGGGTTTTCGGGCTTGCTTTCTGCCCAAAATTCAGTTTCAGGAACTGTAACCGATAATCAAAATAATCCATTACCGGGCGTTTCCGTTTATGCACCTGAATTACACAAAGGAACAACTACAGATGCAAACGGAAAATACGAATTGAACAATCTTCCAAGCGGAAGTTTACGTCTTTCTTTTTCGTATGTTGGGTACGCAACTCAAAATAATACTGTTCCTAAATTAGTAAAGCAAAACACTTTAGATGTTACACTTCAAGAATCGATTCTGGAAATGGATGAAGTTGTAGTTTCAACTCCTTTCAATAAACTGCAATCTCAAAACGTAATGAAAATTGAGCATGAAAGCATCAAAACATTACAGCAAAAAGGAACTTCAACTTTAATTGAAGGTCTGGCAACTATTCCAGGAGTAGCACAGATTTCTACTGGAACTTCTATTGGAAAACCTGTAATTCGTGGATTAAGCGGTAATCGTGTATTGGTTTATTCTCAAGGGGTTCGAATCGAAAATCAACAGTTTGGTGACGAGCATGGTTTAGGTTTAAACGATGCCGGAATAGAAAGTGTGGAAGTAATTAAAGGTCCGGCATCTTTATTATACGGTTCTGATGCTTTGGGAGGGGTTTTATATTTTAATCCTGAAAAATTTGCTGATGCAGGTACTTTTAAAGCTAATTTCAGCCAAAAATATTTTACAAATACACAAGGAAGTAATTCTTCTATTGGTTTAAAAACTTCTACAGACAACTGGAAATTTCTGGCTCGCGGAAGTTACAACACGCATTCTGATTACAAAATTGCCGATGGTGATCGTGTAACTAATTCAC
This sequence comes from Flavobacterium sp. KACC 22758, assembly GCF_028736135.1. Classification (NCBI taxonomy): domain Bacteria; kingdom Pseudomonadati; phylum Bacteroidota; class Flavobacteriia; order Flavobacteriales; family Flavobacteriaceae; genus Flavobacterium; species Flavobacterium sp. KACC 22758. The sequence continues at coordinate 344,156 of NZ_CP117878.1, read as the reverse complement.
GTTACAACGAAACTGATTTTAAAACCGGAATTGGCTACAGCAATTCGAGCTTTTCTAGTGTTTTGAGATACAATTACAATAAATTGGATATTGGAATTCCTGAAGATGGAATTGCTGAGCAGTCTTCAAGCAAAGACACACAGTTTCCAAGACAGGGAATTTTCAATCATTTATTGAGTTTAAACAATGTTATCTTTTTTGAAAACTCAAAACTTGATGTTGATTTGGGATACATCTCTAATGACAGAAGCGAGTTTGAAGACAGCAACGAAGCTTCTCTTCACATGAAATTGAATACTTTTAACTATAATGCAAAATATCATTTCCCAAAATTCGGAAAAATCGAAACTATTTTAGGCGTTCAGGGAATGCATCAAACGAATAAAAATTCGGGTGAAGAATATTTAATTCCAGATGCGACAACAAATGATTTTGGTGTTTTTGGAACTGCAAATTACGAATGGGACAACAGCGTTATTCAGGCTGGATTGCGTTTTGACAACCGAAATATTACTTCAATAGCACATGGAACTGAAGGCGAAGAAGGTTATTTCCTTCCTCTTGACCGATCTTTTGACAGCTTTAATGCTTCTTTAGGATATAAAACAAAATTAGCCGAACCATTAACGCTTCGTTTAAATGTTGCCACAGGTTTTAGAGCACCAAACTTAGCCGAATTAACTTCAAATGGTGTTCATGAAGGTACAAATCGTTACGAAATTGGGAATGCTAATTTGAAAACTGAACAAAACGTTCAGACTGATTTAAATTTAGAATATAAAAATACACATTTTGAATTCTTTGTAAACGGATTTTACAATCACGTAAACAATTATATCTATACTTCGCCAACTGGAGAAGTTCGTGATGATAATGATGTTTTTGCTTATGTTCAGGATAATGCAAAATTATATGGTGGTGAAGTTGGTTTACATTTCCACCCGCATCCTTTAGACTGGCTGCATTTTGAAACCAGCTTTGAAACGGTGACAGGTAAAAAAGACAATGATGATTATCTGCCGTTAATTCCGGCTAACAACTGGAACAATACGCTTAGAACTGAATTTAATATCAAAGACTGGCTAAGCGAAGGTTTTGCCTCTTTAAATGTTTCTTCGACTTTCAGCCAGGATAATGTAAGCGGTTTTGAAACAGCTTCTAAAGGGTATACTTTGGTAAATTTAGGTTTTGGAGGAACGGTAAAACTAGGAAAAACCGCTTTTGACATTAACTTAAACGGAAACAATTTATTCGACAAAAAATATATTGCACACCTTTCAAGATTAAAAACTGACGGTATTCCGAACATTGGAAGAAACATCGTTTTGGGAGTTAATTTTAATTTATAATTTTAAATTTAACCGCAAAGAGCGCAAAGTATTACGCAAGGTTCGCTAAGTTTTATTTTATAAAATGACGATTAAAAGATTCTCGCAAAGACGCCAAGCCGCAAAGAAATTTTAAAACTTTGCGCCTCCGCGAGATTAATTTTGCGTGCTTTGCGTAAACTCTTTGCGTTCTTTGCGGTTAGTAACACAACAATCTCACAAAAAGCGCTATTTTTGTTACAACAGATAAAAACTAACTATGAAAAAAACATTTTTATTAATGGCACTTACAACCGCAGGAATTTCGTTTGCACAAATTAAATATCCCGAAACCAAAAAAGGTGAAACTGTCGATGTATATTTTGACACAAAAGTAAGCGATCCGTACCGTTGGCTTGAAGATGATAAATCTGCTGAAACAGGTGCTTGGGTAAAAGCTGAAAATGAAGTAACGTATGGCTATTTAGATAAAATTCCGTTTCGTGAGGAACTTAAAAAACGAATGGAAAAACTTTGGAACTATGAAAAAATAGGCGCTCCGTTTAAAGAAGGAAAATTTACGTATTACTATAAAAATAATGGGCTTCAAAATCAATCTGTTGTTTACAGAAAAGATCAAAGCGGTAAAGAAGAGGTTTTTCTTGATCCGAATACTTTCTCTAAAGACGGAACCACTTCTCTTGGCGGTTTAGATTTTTCTAAAGACGGAAGTAAAGCTGCTTATGCCATTTCTGAAGGCGGAAGCGACTGGAGAAAAGTGATTATTATTGATGCATTGTCTAAAAAAGTTGTAGAAGATACTTTAGTTGATGTTAAATTCAGCGGTGTTTCGTGGCTTGGAAATGAAGGTTTCTATTATTCTAGTTATGATAAGCCAAAAGGAAGCGAATTATCTGCAAAAACTGATCAGCATAAATTGTATTTCCATAAGTTAGGAACTTCTCAAAAAGAAGATAAAGTAATTTTTGGAGCCGATCAAAAAAGAAGATATGTCGGTGGTTATGTTACCGAAGACAATCATTATTTAGTAATTACAGCTGCTAATTCTACTTACGGAAACGAACTGTATATTAAAGATTTAAAAACACCAAACAGTCCGATTATTACGATTGTAGATAATTTTAATACTGATAATTCGGTTATCGAAAACGAAGGGACAAAATTATTCATTCACACTGATTATAATGCTCCTAACGGCAGAGTGGTTACTGTAGATTTCAGCAGTCCAAAACAGGAAAACTGGAAAGATTTTATTAAAGAAACAGAGAATGTTTTATCTCCATCAACAGGGGGCGGATATTTCTTTGCTAATTATACAAAAGATGCCGTTTCATTGGTTTTACAATATGATTACAACGGTAAATTAGTACGCGAAATCAAACTTCCTGCCGTTGGAACTGCCGGTGGATTTGGTGCTAAAAAAGAAGAAAAGATTTTGTATTACAGCTTTACAAATTATACAACTCCGGGATCTATCTTTTCTTTTGAACCAAAATCTGGAAAATCAGAAATTTATCAAAAACCAAAAGTTGATTTTAAAAGTGAAGATTACGAGTCTAAACAAGTTTTCTATACTTCAAAAGACGGTACAAAAGTTCCTATGATTATTACGTATAAAAAAGGAACAAAATTAGACGGTAAAAATCCAACTATTCTTTATGGTTACGGTGGATTCAATATTAGTTTGACACCAAGTTTCAGTATTGCTAATGCAGTTTGGATGGAAAACGGCGGAGTTTATGCTGTTGCTAACTTAAGAGGAGGCGGTGAATATGGAAAGAAATGGCATGATGCAGGAACAAAACTTCAAAAACAAAATGTATTTGATGATTTTATTGCTGCTGCAGAATATTTAATTTCTCAAAAATATACCTCATCTGATTATTTGGCTATTCGCGGAGGATCTAACGGAGGTTTATTGGTTGGTGCAACTATGACACAGCGTCCAGATTTAATGAAAGTAGCATTGCCTGCAGTTGGTGTTATGGATATGCTTCGTTACCATACTTTTACAGCTGGCGCGGGCTGGGCATACGATTACGGAACTGCTCAGGACAACAAGGAAATGTTTGAATACTTAAAAGGTTATTCTCCTGTTCAAAACGTTAAAAAGGGAACAAAATATCCGGCAACGATGGTAACAACCGGAGATCATGATGATCGTGTTGTTCCGGCTCATAGTTTTAAATTTGCTGCTGAATTACAAGACAAACAAGCAGGAGAAAATCCGGTTTTAATTAGAATTGATGTAAAAGCAGGTCATGGTGCAGGAAAATCTGTTGCGGCTACAATTCAGGAAAATGTAGACATTCAGGCTTTCACGCTTTACAATATGGGTTTTAAAGCTTTACCTAAAAAGTAAGACTTTAAACTAAATTTTTTATTAGCCACGAATTCACGAATTATTTTTGTGAGTTTGTGGCTTTTTGTTTTGCCACAAATTTCCACCAATTCAAATTTTCAAAAGCTGCGTCCTAATTATTTTTTTGCCACAGATTAAAAGGATTAAAATGATTTATCCACTGTGCTTTTACTTTTTAATCTGTGAAAATCCTTTAATCTGTGGCAAAACTTCAAAAAATAAATTAGTGGAAATTCGTGCAATTCGTGGCAAACCTTTTTTAAATTTGAGAAACTTAAAACTTAAACCATGAAAATTATAAAATGGGGAATTATAGGCTGTGGTAATGTAACCGAAGTAAAAAGCGGACCGGCTTTTCAGAAAGCACCAAACTCGGCTTTAGTTGCTGTGATGCGAAGAGATGCGAAACTTGCCGAAGATTATGCTAAACGCCACAATGTTCCGAAATGGTATTCGAACGCAGCCGATTTAATAAACGATCCCGAAGTTGATGCGGTTTATATTGCTACTCCTCCTTCTTCTCATAAAGAATATACTATTTTATGTGCCAAAGCCGGAAAACCGGTTTATGTAGAAAAACCAATGGCATTAACTTTTGAAGAATGCAATGAAATGATCAGCGTTTGTAAAGAGCACAATGTTCCTTTGTTTGTTGCGTATTACAGAAGAGCTCTGCCTCGATTTTTAAAGATAAAAGAAATAATCGATCAAGGAAAATTAGGAAATATTCGACATGTAAACTGTGTTTTATATCATCCTTTTGAAGAGCGTTACGATGATGAAATCAATCTTCCGTGGACGGTTCTGCCTCATATTTCAGGAGGAGGAATTTTTGTTGATTTAGCCTGCCATACTTTAGATTTTCTAGATTTTGTTTTAGGTCCGATAAAATCAGTTCGCGGACATGCGACTTCGCAGTTAAAAGTATATCCGGCTGAAGATGCGGTTTCAATGTCATTTTTATTTGAAAACGGAATCCACGGATCTGGAATTTGGAATTTTGCCAGCTTTGAACGTTATGACAATACTGAAATTGTAGGCGATAAAGGAAAAATTTCATTCTCTACTTTTGGAAATGATCCAATTCATATTCAATATGCTAATGGAGAAAAAGAAAGTATTGCAATTGAAAATCCGTTACATATTCAACAACCCTTTATAGAAACCGTAATGGCAGAACTTTTGGGAAAAGAAGGTGCTGCTGCATCGAAAGGAGTTTCTGGCTCGCGAACAACTTGGGTTATTGATCAGGTTCTAAAGGAATTCAGGGAGGTTTCTAAATAAATCTTATTATAATTTTGTCTGACGAAGGAAGGATCACACTTGAAACTCCGCAATCTAAGTCGTCAATCTTTGTCGAGTCTCTAGTGTGATCCTTCCTTCGTCAGGATGACAGACAAGACTCAAAAAAAAGAGGATATTCTTTCGAATATCCTCTTTTTGTAAACTATAAAAAAAATTGGAAAATTATAGGCTGTATCTTAAACCTAAAGTCAAACCTAAACCAGAAATTCCAACATAAGAACTAATATCATCTGTAGCTCTTGTATTATCAAATCCTGCAGCATTAGTCACTTTACTGTTTGATGTTGTATTAATTTGATCAACATATTTCGTATGACTTGCAGAGTATGAAGCATCAGGACGGAAATTAGTAGGTGTATTTAACTTATCTACTCCATTTTCTGTGTATACTTCAGTTTCTTTTGTTTTTCCGTGAACAGTAAAGTTACGGTATTCTAATTCTCCAAAAACAGCAATATGTGTTCCTAATTTATAAGATGTTCCTAAAGCTGCCAAAAATCCAACTGTTGGATTAGGTTTTACTACATCTTTAGCATAACTAGTGACAATTCCTGCTGGGGTTGTATAAGTTCTATTTGTTTTAATTGTCAAATCTCCATGAACAGGTACAATAACTCCTACTTTCGTGTAAGGTTCAAAACCGTTAGATTCTCCTAAAAACAAGACAAGAGCTGGAGCAACATCAAAAGCCTGAATTTTTCCTACTGCTTTTCCAGTAGCAAATACAGGACCAGCAGCAACTAATCTGTTAGTCGTTTCAACCATAGTTTTACTAGCACTACTGAAATAGTTAAATCCTACTTCTACTCCCAAACGAGTTGAAAAACGATATCCTGCAGTTATACCTGTACGAAATCCTTCTCCAAATGAACCATGATTTGTTTCTCTCGAAATTAAAGTTGTACCATCTGCCGCATAAACATCTGTATTAGGCAATGCACCATTTACAATTGGAAATTCTGTAGCAGCTGTTTGAATAAAATAAGATCCACCCAATTTAAAATACCAGCTTTCTGGTTTTTCTGCTTTTTCTGATTGCGCCATTGTGGCCATAGAGCAAACTAATAACCCTAATAAAAATAGGTTCTTTTTCATAATTCTGATTTAATTGATTTATACAAATTTAGAATATCTTAACATATTCTGTAATTTGGATTAGTTAGACTTGGTACGAAATCGTTGTAATTTCAAGCAATATTACTAAAAAACTATTATGCATGCATAATTTTAACACTAAAAAAATGCATTCTTCTAAATTTTAACTGTTAAAATTTAGTTCAACTTAAAATTTATCTGCATTTTTTCCAATTCCTGCAGCAGCTCGGTGGAAATTCTTACTTTCAATCTTCTGCTTGGCATCGTAAGCTTGGTAACCACTTTTATTTCTTCCACCTCATTTACTTCTTGTATTTTGGTATCTTCAATTGCGGCATCTTCATTTTCATCATCAAAAACCGCATCATCAGCATCTTCAAAATCAGTTGGAGTCTCTACCTCAACCAGTTTCTTTATTTTTTCTAATTCCATGATTTCAAAAGTCACAGAATTATCTCCTTTATTTTCATTAAACAAATGACTCAGTTTATGAATGAACTCAGGATGAAGATCTTTAATATTCAATAAAACAATCAGCTTTTTAGCAAAAGCTTCTAAAATGTCCTGCAATTGTCGAATCTCAACAAACTGCATTCTCGGATCTGTTTTTTTACCGGTATCATGATTTACCCAGCCGTCTTTGATTAATATTTTCAAAAAGGCAAAATTGTTCTGAATTAAGAAGTGGCGGAATTTCAGGTATTCTTCACCAAAAATCTTAAACTCATAACTTTCATCATATCCTTCTAAGTTGAAAGCAGCCCAGCCTTTTCCATTTTTAGCCACACGATGCTGTACGTTATTGATAATTCCGGCAAAATTTAGATTTTTACCTACATATTCATTCATGCTTTTTAATGCTTCTAAACGAGCATTACAAAAGTATTTCATCTCAAATCTAAAATCATCCAACGGATGTCCAGAAATATAGATTCCAACAACTTCTTTTTCTTTGGCTAGTTTTTCCATCGTACTCCAATCTTCACATGGGGGCACAACAGGTTCTGCGATTTGTACTTCGCTGGCTTCTCCAAATAAACTTACTTGGGATGAGTTTTCATTTTCCTGAAACTTCGATCCATAACGCATCGCTTTTTCGTAGAAAGTAATTCCGTCTCCATCGTCATGGAAATACTGCGCTCTGGTTGTTCCTTCAAATGAATCGAAACCTCCAGCCAATGCTAAGTTTTCAATCGCTTTTTTATTGGCAGCACGCAAATCAATTCGTTTCGCCAAATCAAAAATCGATTTATATCTTCCGTCTTTTCTATTTTCTACAATTGTTTCTACAGCTCCGGAACCTACACCTTTAATCGCTCCCATTCCGAAACGAACTGCGTAGTCATCGTTTACCGTAAATTTATAGTACGATTCGTTTACGTCTGGCCCAAGAACTTGTAATCCCATACGTTTACATTCTTCCATAAAGAACGAAACTTGTTTGATATCGTTCATGTTATTCGAAAGTACCGCTGCCATATATTCGGCAGGATAATGTGCTTTCAAATAAGCGGTTTGGTACGCAATCCAGGCATAACAAGTCGAGTGCGATTTGTTGAAGGCGTAACTTGCAAAGGCTTCCCAGTCTTTCCAGATTTTTTCCAAAATTTTGGCATCATGTCCTTTTTGTGCCGCTTGTTCAACAAACTTCGGCTTCATTTTATCCAGTACGTCTTTTTGTTTCTTACCCATCGCTTTACGTAAGACGTCGGCCTCACCCTTTGTAAATCCTGCCAAAGACTGAGACAAAAGCATTACCTGCTCTTGGTAAACTGTAATTCCGTACGTTTCTGATAAATATTCGGCACAGGCATCTAAATCGTATTTGATTTCTTCGTCACCGTTTTTTCTTCGAACGAAAGACGGAATATACTCCAAAGGTCCCGGACGATACAATGCGTTCATGGCAATTAAATCTCCAAAAACCGTCGGTTTCAGATCTTTCATGTATTTCTGCATCCCGGGTGACTCGTATTGGAAAATCCCAACGGTTTCACCTCTTTGGAAAAGCGCATACGTTTCTTCATCATCGATTGGGAAATTATCTGGATCCAGATCAATTCCTGTTCTGTATTTTACCAGTTTTACGGTATCTTTTATCAGCGTAAGGGTCTTCAAACCCAAGAAATCCATTTTTAGCAATCCGGCACTTTCTGCAACCGAGTTATCAAACTGTGTTACATACAAATCAGAATCTTTTGCTGTTGTTACTGGTACGTAATTCGTAATATCCGACGGCGTAATGATAACCCCACAGGCGTGAATTCCCGTATTACGCATCGATCCTTCCAGAATTTTTGCCTGCTGAATAGTTTCTCCTGCCAAATCATCTTCATTGGCAATCGCGATTAATTCTTTTACATTGTCAAATTCGTCAGAACGAAGCGCTTTTTTAACTTCCTCTTCACTCTCAGAAATAAAACGCGCCAAATTCCATTTGGACGGCATCATTCCCGGAATCAGTTTTGCAATTCTATCGGCTTCAAATAATGGTAAATCCAATACACGTGCCGTATCACGAATTGCTGATTTGGTCGCCATTTTACCATAGGTGATAATCTGTGCAACCTGTTTTTGACCGTATTTGTTGATTACATAGTCCATTACACGTCCACGACCCTCGTCATCAAAGTCGATATCAATATCGGGCATCGATACACGGTCAGGATTTAGGAAACGCTCAAAAAGCAAATCGTACTTAATAGGGTCAATATTCGTAATCCCGAGACAGTATGCAACGGCAGAACCCGCTGCAGAACCACGGCCTGGTCCTACCGAAACGTCCATTTTTCTTGCCTCGGCGATGAAATCCTGTACAATCAAAAAGTAACCCGGATAACCTGAGTTCGAAATCGTCATTAGCTCAAAATCCAAACGCTCCTGAATCGATTCGGTTATTTCGCCGTAACGTCTTTTGGCACCTTCCATCGTAAGGTGTCTCAGATATTTATTTTCCCCTCTTACACCACCATCTTCTTCATCTTCGGGTACCATAAATTCTTCTGGAATATCAAATTTTGGAAGCAATACATCACGGTAAAGCGAATAAATTTCGACCTTATCTATAATTTCCTGAATATTGATAATCGCTTCGGGCAAATCGGCGAAGAGTTTTTTCATCTCTTCTTCTGACTTATAATAATACTCCTGATTTGGAAGTCCGTAGCGGTAACCACGTCCACGTCCAATAGGTGTTGCCTGCTTTTCACCGTCTTTTACACAAAGTAAAATATCGTGCGCATTGGCATCTTCTTTATTTAAATAATACGTATTATTAGTCGCAATCAATTTGACATTGTGCTTTTGCGAAAATTCAATCAGGGTTTTGTTGACACGATTTTCATCTTCCTGATTATGACGCATAACTTCCAGATAGAAGTCTTCCCCAAATTGTTCTTTCCACCAAATCAATGCTTCTTCGGCTTGGTTTTCACCGATGTTTAGGATTTTACTCGGAATTTCTCCGTATAAATTCCCAGACAAAACCATAATATCGCCTTTGTATTTTTCGACGATGTTTTTGTCGATTCTCGGTACATAATAAAATCCTTCAGTATAAGCAATCGAAGCCATTTTGGCTAAGTTGTGGTAACCCGCTTTGTTTTTGGCCAGTAACACAACCTGATAACCATTGTCTTTTTTACTTTTATCTAAATGATTTTCGCAGATATTAAATTCACATCCTACAATTGGTTTTATTTCGGTTTCTGTTGGTTCTTCTCCAGCTTCAACCAAAGCTTTGTTTTTTCCAGATGCTGCTTTGTTATGATTCATTACGGCACTCACAAAATGGAAAGCTCCCATCATGTTTCCAGTATCAGTCATCGCTACGGCAGGCATTCCGTTTTTAGCTGTTGCTGCTACAATATTTCCAATTCCGATAGTAGATTGAAGTACCGAAAACTGCGTATGATTGTGTAAATGCGCAAATTTTGCTGCTTTGAAATCAGCTTTGTCTTCTTCTGAAACAACGGTCTTCTGACCTTCTCCAGCTAAAGCTTTAAGCTGTTCCCTGATTTTATCAGATGCTGCTTTTAAATTAATGTGTTTTAAACCAATTAACTTAAATGGCTCCGCATTTCTTTCCTGAAATTCTTTGAAATATTCCTTCGGAACGTCTAATTCTTCTTTTGTAAAAACTTCTCTTCTAACCAATTCAAGGAAACAACGCGTAGTTGCCTCAACGTCGGCAGTTGCGTTGTGCGCTTCCGCGAAAGGCTGATCGAAAAGATAGCTGTGTAATTCGGTCAGAGTTGGAAGTTTGAATTTTCCTCCACGACCTCCAGGAAGCTGTAATAATGAAGCCGTAACTTCGGTACAAGTATCCAGAACAGGCATTGAAGCCATTTGAGACTCCACTCCCATTCTATGGAATTCGGCTCCCATAATATTAACGTCGAAACCTAAATTTTGTCCAACGATAAATTTAGTTTTGCTTAAAGCAATATTGAATTTCTCCAGAACTTCGGCCAAAGTGATTCCATCGGCTTCAGCCAATTCAGTAGAGATTCCGTGAATACGCTCGGCGTCATACGGAATATTAAATCCTTCTGGTTTTACCAAATAATCCTGATGCTCAATAAGCTGTCCCATTTCGTCATGCAGCTGCCACGCAATCTGTATACAGCGAGGCCAGTTATCAGAATCGGTTATTGGGGCATCCCAGCGTTTTGGTAATCCGGTTGTTTCGGTATCGAATATTAAATACATAGAGTTGTAAAAGTCAAATTTTAAAGCTCCAAAATTCCAAATCTTACATGTTGCAAAACATTGACAACATGAAACATAACAAAATGCGAAATGAAAAATGGAAGGAATTCAAATTTACGCTTTTTTTAGAGAAATAAAGAAGCGAAAGTTGTTAACAAAAACGTTAATTAAAACTCCTTGATTGCAATACTTAAAATTTTAAACACATAGAAACATAGATTTCAATTTTATAAAAAGAAGCCTAAAAAAAATCTAGATTTTTAACACATAGCTATATAAGTGAAACGTCTTTGTAGACAAATAAAAACTATGTCTCTATGTGTTTAAAACAAATTACACTCAAAGTTTTATAATCCAAAAAACTTCGATTATTCATTTTGGATACTCATTGCACCAAAATGAACACTTTTAAGCTGTAGTGTATCCTGAACTTTGCTTCATCAAATTACAACAATTAAAAAAAACAATAATCATGAAAACAATTTTTATCACAGGCGCATCATCAGGTTTAGGAAAAGCAACAGCAAAATTATTCCACGAAAAAGGATGGAATGTAATTGCAACCATGAGAACTCCAGAAAAAGAAACAGAACTTTCTCAATTAAAAAATGTAACGCTTTTACCATTAGACGTCACCAATTACGATCAAATTCAAAACACAGTAAAAAAGGCATTGGAACTAAGCGATATCGACATTGTTTTTAATAATGCTGGCTATGGTTTAATTGGACCTTTGGAAAGCCTTTCTGACGATCAAATTACAAAACAATTAAATACCAATTTATTAGGAGTTATTCGTGTTACCAATGCTTTTATTCCGTATTTCAGAGAAAGAAAAAACGGTTTATTTATCTCAACAACTTCTATAGGCGGATTAATCGCTTTCCCTTTAGGATCTGTTTATCACGCAACAAAATGGGGATTGGAAGGCTGGAGCGAGAGTATGGCTTACGAATTAAATCCGTTTGGCGTACATATTAAAACGGTTTCTCCAGGTGGTATTAAAACTGAATTTCTGCATGGTTCTCTTGACACAGGAGCAAAACCCGAATACGAGGCCATGACCAACAGCATGTTTGCAAGTGTTGACACGATGTTTGAAATGGCATCAACTCCAGAACAAATTGCCGATGTGGTTTATGAAGCTGCAAATGACGGAAAAAATCAGCTAAGATATGTTGCGGGAGAAGATGCAAAAGCACTTTACAAACAACGATTAGAATTAGGCGCAGAGACTTTCCGTACTGAATTTGGAAAACAATTTTTAGGTGCATAATAATTGCTGATGGGGTAATCCCAAAAGTATTTTTACATTCTTTTTATTAAGCTCCAGCGGAGCGAAATATGTATAGAAATTCAATAATCCAGATACAAAAGAGCTCCAGCGGAGAGAAATATTTATCGCAATGAATATGTCGCTCCGCTGGAGCTTTGTTCTCAATAATAAACATGATTTCTATACATATTTCGCTTCTCCGAAGCTGATTTTAGTCTTTTAATTTTCTTATTTTTATATCATGGAAAAGAAAAACAATAATCCGGAAAAAATCTCTTCTATATCACAGTTTCATGACCTGCTTCGACTGCCAAAACCGCTTCATCCGATGGTGAGTTTGGTAGACAATACACAATTGGTCATTAATGAAGATTTAGCGAATCATGCTTTTTTGCTTGATTTCTATAAGGTGTCTTATAAGTTTTCCACTAATGGCAAAATGGGCTACGGTCAAGGTTATTATGATTTTAACGAAGGCGGACTCCTGTTTGCTTCTCCCAATCAGTTAATTTTTACTGAAAATGAAGAAGGTGCTGCATACGGTGGTTATACACTTTTATTCCATCCCGATTTTATTCGAAATTATCCTTTAGGAAAAAGCATCAAAAAATATGGTTTCTTTTCTTATGACACCAATGAAGCATTACATCTTTCCGACAGTGAAAAAACTATTATTATTGGATTATTACAAAGCATCGACAATGAACTCAATACGGCAATTGATGAAATGAGCCAAGATGTGATTGTTTCTTATATCGATGTTCTGCTGAATTACAGTAATCGTTTTTACAAACGCCAATTCATTACGAGAAAAACCATCAGTCACGATTTATTATTAAAAGTTGAAGAAACTTTGGACAACTATATCAGCAATGCAGAAACCTTAAAAAGAGGATTACCAACAGTAGAATTTCTGGCATCACAGATTAATGTTTCAAGTCATTATCTAAGCGATATGCTTCGTAATTTAACCGGATTAAATGCGCAACAGCATATTCATTCGAAATTAATAGAAAAATCAAAAGATTTTCTGATTACGACTAATCTTTCGGTAGCCGAAATTGCTTATCAATTGGGTTTTGAATATCCGCAGTCGTTTAGTAAACTATTCAAAAAGAAAACGAGCCTTACTCCGTTAGAATTTAAAAACTCATTGAATTAATTTCAAAATTATTGTCTTCAAAAAATCAGTTTCTGCCTCAAAAAATCATAAAATTTGATAAAAATACACTTCTTGGATGTCGTAGTATTTTGATGTTTTATTGAATCTAAATAACGTCTTGAAAACTACTTTAAAAGCTTTAAAAAACCTAAAAAGCATTCTTTTTGCAAAAATTTTAAAACTAACAATTATTACTATTTTTATACATTTTGTTAGATTTTTTCAATCAAATTCTTATATTTTATAGTGATTATGAGATAAATTTGCAAACTATTAAAACAAAAAACAAACAAGAAAAATTAAAGCCGAAAAAGAAAAAGCAAATCAGTTTCTTAATCATTTTTCTTTCAAATTTTAGTCTGCAAAAGCCGTTTGGCAATTTGTAATTTAGTTTGGGTATCGTATATAATGAAATATCGAAATTGACGCTTTTCTATCTTTTTTTACTTTTGTTTTGCTATTATAATGAACAGGAAATTGCTGTGGTTATAGAAATTACAATTAAAAAAAATAAAAAATGAGTAAGACATTATTTGACAAAGTATGGGATTCACATGTTGTGCGTAAAATTGAAGATGGACCAGATGTGTTTTTTATTGACCGCCATTTCATTCATGAAGTTACGAGTCCTGTTGCTTTTTTAGGATTAAAATCAAGAGGCGTTAACGTATTATATCCGGAACGTACTTTTGCAACTGCCGACCACAATACACCAACCATAAACCAACATTTACCAGTTCAAGATCCGCTTTCTGCTAACCAGCTTCAAGCTCTTGAAGACAACGCTAACGAATACGGAATTTCGCACTGGGGATTAGGTCACCAAAAAAATGGAATTGTACACGTAGTAGGTCCTGAAAACGGAATTACTTTGCCAGGTGCTACTATTGTATGCGGGGATTCGCATACGTCTACTCACGGTGCTTTTGGAGCTATCGCTTTTGGTATCGGAACATCTGAGGTTGAAATGGTGCTTTCTACGCAATGTATCATGCAGCCTAAACCAAAGAAAATGCGTATTAACGTAAACGGTAAATTAAGCAAAGGTGTTGGTCCAAAAGACGTTGCGCTTTATATTATCGCTCAATTAACTACTTCTGGAGGTACAGGTTATTTTGTTGAATATGCTGGTGATGTTTTTGAAAACATGACTATGGAAGGTCGTATGACAGTTTGTAATTTAAGTATCGAAATGGGTGCTCGTGGAGGAATGATTGCTCCTGACCAAACTACTTTCGATTTCCTTGAAGGAAGATTATACGCTCCAAAAGGAGAAGCTTGGACTAAAGCTGTTGAATACTGGAAAACTTTAAAAACCGATGCTGATGCTGTTTTTGATGCTGAATTAAACATTAAAGCTGAAGACATCGAACCAATGATTACTTATGGTACAAACCCTGGAATGGGAATTGGTATCACAAAACATATCCCAAGTGCAAAAGAAGTTGAAGGTGGTGAGGAAACTTACAAAAAATCTTTGGCTTACATGGGCTTCCACGAAGACGACGTAATGATTGGAAAACAAATTGATTATGTTTTCTTAGGAAGTTGTACAAACGGACGTATTGAAGATTTTAGAGCTTTTGCTGAAATTGTAAAAGGAAGAAAAAAAGCCGATAATGTTACGGCTTGGTTAGTTCCAGGTTCTCATGTTGTTGAAGCACAGATTAAAGAAGAAGGAATTTTAGATATCCTGACTGAAGCTGGTTTTGTATTACGTCAGCCGGGTTGTTCTGCTTGTTTAGCAATGAACGATGATAAAGTTCCTGCTGGAAAATATGCAGTAAGTACTTCAAACAGAAACTTTGAAGGTCGTCAAGGTCCTGGTTCAAGAACGCTTCTTGCAAGTCCAATTATGGCTGCTGCAGCTGCGGTTACAGGAAAACTAACAGACCCAAGAGAGCTTTTTTAAAGATTTAGGAATGAAGATTAACGATTTTTGATTTCAGATTTCGATACGCTTCATTAAAAAATCTTCTAAAATTTCAATTTACATTTTACAAAAAACATTAACGATTACAATTTTAAGACACAACAACAAATCTAAAATCAGAAATCGTTAATCTAAAATCAAAAATCAAATGGCATACGATAAATTTACTATACTTACCAGCAGTGCAGTGCCACTGCCAATTGAGAACGTCGATACAGATCAAATCATTCCAGCTCGTTTCTTAAAAGCTACAAAACGTGAAGGCTTTGGAGATAATCTTTTTAGAGACTGGAGATATAATGGAGATGATACTCCAAAAGCAGATTTCGTTTTAAACAACCCAACTTACAGCGGAAAAATTTTGGTTGGAGGAAAAAACTTTGGTTCTGGATCTTCAAGAGAGCACGCTGCTTGGGCAGTTTACGATTACGGATTCCGCGCTGTAGTTTCTAGTTTCTTTGCTGATATCTTCAAAGGAAACTGTTTGAATATTGGTGTTTTGCCAGTTCAAATCAGCCCTGAGTTTCTAGCAAATATTTTCGAAGCTATCGAAGCTGATCCAAATACAGAATTAGAGATCAACCTTCCAAACCAAACCATTACTTTATTGTCAACTGGTGAGCAAGAATCATTCGCTATTAACGGTTACAAAAAAAATAACATGATTAATGGTTTTGACGATATTGATTATTTACAAAATATGAAGGAAGATATTAAGGCTTTCGCCGATAAACTTCCGTACTAATAGAAATATCATTCAGTCTATTAGACCCGGCAGGCTTTAAAAACCAGTCGGGTCTTTCTAAATTAATAATACAAACCTGCTATCATTTCGAAATTAAAAGAAATATAGATTGTCAATATGGAAAAAAGAAAAATTGAAATAATGGATACGACACTTCGTGATGGTGAACAAACATCAGGAGTTTCATTTTCTGCTGCAGAAAAACTGACCATTGCGCAATTGTTGCTGGAGGAATTAAATATTGATAGAATAGAAATTGCTTCGGCACGCGTAAGCGAAGGAGAGTTTCAAGCCGTAAAAGGCATTACTTCATGGGCCGAAGAACGTGGTTACATTGAGAGAATCGAAGTTCTGACATTTGTTGACGGAGGCGTTTCAATTGACTGGATGAAAAAAGCCGGTGCCAAAGTACAGAATTTATTGACCAAAGGTTCAATGAATCACTTAACACATCAATTAAAGAAAACTCCTGAACAGCATTTTTCTGAAATCGCTCAAATCATTTCTTTAGCAAAAGAAAACAATATTGAAACCAATGTTTATCTGGAAGACTGGAGCAACGGAATGCGAAATTCTCCAGATTATGTATTTCAATTTTTGGATTTCTTAGCAAAACAACCAATCAAAAGAGTTTTACTTCCAGATACTTTGGGAGTTTTAATTCCTTCTCTGACTTTTGAATTTATTTCGAAAATCAGAGCAAAATATCCGCAAATTCACTTTGATTTCCATGCACACAATGACTACGACTTAAGCATTGCTAATGTCATGGAAGCCGTAAAAGCGGGAATCAACGGACTTCATGTAACGGTAAACGGAATGGGAGAACGTGCTGGAAATGCGCCACTTGAAAGTACTGTCGCGGTTATCAATGATTATATGCCAGAAGTAAATATCAGCATTAAAGAAACTTCGTTGTATTCTGTAAGCAAGCTGGTTGAAACTTTTACAGGTTATAGAATTCCTGCCAATAAACCAATTGTTGGTGATAATGTTTTTACACAGACAGCTGGAATCCATGCTGACGGTGACAATAAAAACAATCTTTATTTTAATGATCTTCTTCCAGAACGTTTTGGAAGAAAAAGAAAATACGCTCTAGGAAAAACTTCTGGAAAAGCTAATATTGAAAAGAATCTTCAGGAATTAGGTTTAAAACTTAACAATGAGGACTTGAAATTGGTTACCCAAAGAATTATCGAATTGGGCGACAAAAAAGAAACAGTAACCAAGGAAGACCTTCCATACATTATTTCGGATGTTCTGGACAGTCATACTTACGAAGAAAAAATAACTATAAATTCTTATATGCTGGTTCATTCTAAAGGAATGCGCCCATCTACGACTTTATCTTTAAATTTAAACGGAGAAATAATCGAAGAAAACGCACAAGGAGACGGTCAGTTTGACGCTTTTATGAATGCTTTATCTAAAATCTATAAAAGCAAGAAACTGACGCTTCCAAAATTAATCGATTATGCCGTGAGAATCCCACCAGGAAGTAGTTCTGATGCATTGTGTGAAACCATTATTACATGGACAAACAACGGAAAAGAATTCAAAACCCGCGGATTAGATTCAGATCAAACCGTTGCAGCGATTATTGCAACACAGAAAATGCTTAATATAATTACCTAAGGCGCTAAGAGACTAAGGTTCTGAGGTTCTAAGATTTTTCTTTAACCTTAAGCCCTTAGCAACTCAGAACCTTAGAACCTTTAAAAAAAACTAAGTCACTAAGAAGAAAAACTTAGAAGCTTAGCAACTCAGAACCTTAGAACCTTTTAAAAAATATAGAATGAAATTAAACATAGCCCTTTTAGCCGGCGACGGAATCGGACCAGAAGTAATAAATGAAGCAGTAAAAGTATCTGATGCTGTTGCCAAAAAGTTCGGACATGAAATTACTTGGAAACCAGCTTTAACCGGTGCGGCTGCAATTGATGCAGTAGGTGAACCTTACCCAGATGCAACACACGAAATTTGTAAAAATGCCGATGCCGTTCTTTTTGGAGCAATTGGTCACCCAAAATACGATAACGATCCTTCTGCACCAGTACGTCCAGAGCAAGGTTTATTAAAAATGCGTAAAGCTTTAGGTTTGTTCGCAAACGTAAGACCAACTTTTACTTTCCCATCTTTATTAGATAAATCGCCGCTAAAAAGAGAAAGAATTGAAGGAACTGATTTAGTTTTCTTAAGAGAATTAACTGGAGGAATTTACTTTGGTGAAAAAGGAAGAAAAGACAACGGAGATACAGCTTACGACAACTGTGTTTACACAAGAGCCGAAGTACAGCGTTTAGCTAAAAAAGGTTTTGAATTAGCAATGACTCGTTCTAAAAAATTATGCTGCGTTGATAAAGCAAACGTTTTGGAAACTTCACGCTTGTGGAGAGAAACAGTTCAAGCAATGGAAAAAGAGTATCCAGAAGTTGAAGTCAGCTATGAATTTGTTGATGCGGTTGCAATGCGTTTGGTTCAATGGCCAAATTCTTATGACGTATTAATTACTGAAAACTTATTTGGAGACATCTTAACAGATGAAGCTTCTGTAATTTCTGGCTCAATGGGATTAATGCCTTCTGCTTCTATGGGAGCTGAAGTATCTTTATTCGAACCTATTCACGGTTCTTATCCACAAGCTACAGGATTAAACATTGCTAACCCAATGGCTACTATTTTATCTGCTGCTATGATGTTCGAAAACTTCGGATTAATGGAAGAAGGAAAAGCGATGAGAGATGCTGTAAACAAAGCTTTAGAAGCTGGAGTTGTTACTGAAGATTTAGCTAACGGAGGCAAAGCATACGGCACTAAAGAAGTTGGTGACTGGTTAGCTGCGAATGTATAACAGTTTATTTTGTTTCAGGTTTCAAGTTTCAGGTTGCTGGAACGTGAAACTTGAAACAAATAAAACCTGAAACAAAAAAAAGGGATCAACTTTCGTTGATCCCTTTTATATTTTAGAAAAAAAACATTAATATTCTCTTCTGTTTCCGCGATCTCCGCCACGGTTGTTTCCGTAACCACCACGATCGTTTCCTCCGCGGTTGTTATTAAAACTTCTTCTTTCGCCTTCTGGTTTTGGCTCAGATTTATTTACAACGATTGTACGACCTGAAACAACAGCTCCGTTCAATTCGTCGATAGCTTTCTGAGCTTCGCTATCATTTGGCATTTCAACAAAACCAAAGCCTTTACTTCTTCCAGTAAATTTATCAGTAATAATTTTAACAGAGTCAACTGTTCCATAAGCCTCAAAAGACTCTCTTAAATCTGCTTCCTCAATACTGAATGGAAGGCTTCCAACGAAAATATTCATAGATACTTTTTTATAATAACGACAAATGTAGTCTTATTTTTCTGTAATCTACTATATATTAGTTTATTTAAGTTTTTATTTAGATTTAAAAGTACAGATTAGTATAATAGAGGGAGCCATAAAAAATTATAAATGAAGAACATAATCATTCTCTTGAATTGGAACTTTATAAAAAACTCCTTCTGTAAAATTAATATTAGGATTTTCTATATTTGTTTCATCATTATTTACTGCAGTAAATTTAAATGTCCCTGATATTGTATTATTGGCTGGATCGTAGTCTGTAATCGTAATCTGTCCGTTACCAATATTAGTTCCTGTAGAGAACGAAGCTGTTTCAGAAGGAAGTGTATTTTCGTAAATAGCTTTGGAAACATCATTAATCCCCAGAGCAAAAGTTTGTTTTTCTTTAGAAGCTGCCTGCAAAGCAACCTTTTCGTATCCTAAAGAACCTTCAATTATAATGGCTCCATTTGTGCCTGAATAAGCTTTATATGTTTGAGCTCTCCAAAAAACATTATTTTTTAAGGTTTGAAAAGCTGGATTATTAAATTTTACATCTTCTGTACAAGACCCCAAAACAAATAGAAGCGATAAAAAATAAAAGATTTTTTTCATAAAAGAAATTTGACACAAAAATATTGCATAAAAACATAGAGTGCTAAAAAATAAAAGTCAAAAAAATGCTAAAAAATGTTTCTAAAATATATTTAATGACTTTAAAACGAATTTTTGACAAAAAAATTATATCTTTGCGCCCTTAATTAACGGAGGTCGAGTACCTCAAAATTTAATCACTAGATTATGTCAGTAAAAATTAGATTACAAAGACACGGTAAAAAAGGAAAACCTTTTTACTGGGTAGTAGCTGCAGATGCACGCTCAAAAAGAGATGGTAAATACTTAGAAAAAATCGGTACTTACAATCCAAACACAAACCCAGCAACTGTTGATTTAAACCTTGACAGCGCAGTTAAATGGTTACACAATGGTGCTCAGCCAACTGATACTGCAAGAGCTATCCTTTCTTACAAAGGTGCTTTATTGAAACACCACCTTGATGGAGGAGTTCGTAAAGGAGCTTTAACTCAAGAACAAGCTGATGCTAAATTAACTGCATGGTTAGAAGCTAAAGCTGGAAAAGTTGATGCTAAAAAAGATGGTTTATCAAAAGCACAAGCTGATGCTAAAGCTAAAGCTTTAAAAGCTGAAAAAGAAGTTAACGATAAGCGTGTCGCTGCTGCTGCAAAAGCTGAAGCTGATGCTATCGCTGCTGCATCTGCAACTGAAGAAGCTGCGACTGAAGAAGTTGCTGAAGCTGCTGAAGAAGCACCTGCTGCTGAAGAGAATAACGAAACAACTGAAGCATAATTTTACTTAGCGATAATGCGTAAAGAAGAATGTTTTTATTTAGGTAAAATCGCTAAAAAATTTAGTTTCAAGGGTGAAGTTCTGATCTATTTAGACACAGACGAACCTGAGTTATACGAAAACCTGGAATCAGTGTTTGTTGAGCACAACAAACACTTGGTTCCTTTTTTTATTGAAACAAGTTCTTTACATAAAGGTGATTTCTTAAGAGTTCGCTTTGAAGATGTAAATACTGAAGAAGATGCCGACGCTATTGTTGGTAATTCTATCTATCTTCCTCTAACTATGCTGCCAAAACTTACCGGCAACAAATTTTATTTCCACGAAGTTATTGGTTTTGAAATCGAAGACAAACGTTTAGGCGTTTTCGGAAAAATAACTTCTATTAATGATTCTTCTGCTCAGCCTCTTTTTGAAGTTTTAAACGGTGAAGTAGAAATCCTAGTTCCAATGATCGATCATTTTCTTGTAAAAATCGATCGCGAAAACAAAAAAGTAATCATGGACCTTCCTGTAGGTCTTGTTGAGATGTACCTTTAAAAAAGTATTCAGTCACGGTTTTTAGTATTCAGTTTTACAACTGAGTTAAAAATGTCAATTTACCAAATTATAAATCAAAATGTTCCAATTCAAACAATTCTCTATTAATCAAGATCGTTGTGCTATGAAAGTTGGCACAGATGGCGTTTTGCTTGGTTCTTGGGCTCCTGTTTCTCATAATCCTTTCAGCATTTTAGATATTGGCGCGGGAACCGGAATTATTGCTTTAATGCTGGCACAAAGAACTCACGCAGAACAAATTGATGCTCTGGAAATTGATGAAGATGCTTATGAACAAGCTGTAGAAAATTTTGAAGCTTCTCCATGGGGTGATAGATTATTTTGTTTTCATGCTGGTTTGGATGAATTTATAGAAGAACCAGAAGACGAATATGATTTGATTGTTTCAAATCCGCCTTTTTATGCCGAAGATTATAAAACGAATGATGAACAACGCGATTTAGCAAGATTTCAGGATGCAATGCCTTTTGAAGAGATTGTTGAAGCTGCTGATTTACTGCTTTCTGAAAACGGAATTTTAGCTGTCATTATTCCTTTTAAAGAAGAAGCAAAATTTACTGCTTTGGCTAAAGATTTTGAATTGTATCCAATAAAAATTACACGCGTCAAAGGCACTCCAAAATCAGAAATTAAACGCAGTTTATTAGCTTTCAGCCGAAACGAAGTTTCTGAAATTGAAATTGACGAATTAGTTATCGAAATTGAAAGACATATTTACACACCAGAATATATTGACCTGACTAAAGAATTTTATTTAAAAATGTAAATTCTTAATCCGATTTTGTCTGAGATATTTATTCAGCAGTTTGAGGCTCTTTTTTTTGAATGAAATCTTTTAACTTTTCCCAGTTATCAAGAATTTTTGAATACAGCAATTTGAAAAAACTGTTTTTATTTATCCCTTTTATGTTAAAGTAAAAAACATCAGGAATTGGATAAACTGCTTTTTTATTTTCGCATTTTACTTTATACTCAATCATATCATAAAACATGCATTCGAATTGGTTTTTAAATAGTATTAAACCATTCTGCCATTTTATTTCATCTGAAACGCCTTGTGCTATTATATGATCAAAAAAGACTTTAAAATTACCCTCAAGCTCTCCTTTTACAGCTAAATACGTCATACTCTGAATACTATCCGGATAATCCAGAATAGAATTACCTAAAGCTAAGTCATTAAACAAAAAGCTGCATTCATCAAAAGAAAAATATTCTTCGTTTGTAAAAACATGTTTGTAATCTCTGCTTTGCATAAAAAGCGTATTCAATTTCTCTATATTTCGATATAAACAAAATGTCCCTGTTATAAAATCTACCCGGCTATTTAAAATGTCAAAATCTGCCAGTAGTTCATTAGTCATAAATCCTCTAATGTCTCCGTAAACCATGTCAATATCTCCGTGACCCCAGAAATCATAAGAACCAAGAATTTCAGGAAATAAAAATCTATAAGCAGGTTTAAAATCACATAATTTATACGGCTTATTTATAGCGACTTCAAACCCTAGCTTTTGTGAGGCATTGATTTTAAAATCTTCCAGTGTTTTATATACAACTTTAATATTATCCGGTTTTTCAGGTATTACATTCGTATTGTCTGTAACGATAATAAAATCAATAGAAGGATTGTATTTACAGGATTTTACGAAATAAGGAAAGTACCATGGATAATCTCCATACCAACAGGTCATTATTGCAATTGAAGGCAAATCTTTCATATATAAAATATTTATTTTGAAATTCTAAACCTGCTCAAAAATACTTTTAAACTGATATAAAATTCTTTCTATTAGTCGAAGATCTTCTGTTACGATTTCTGCACTTCCTTTCATTTCCTGCTGAAACGTAATCTGCTTATTGTATGACGTTTTCAACCCGTTTGGAAGAGCTACATCTATAAGAAGATTTCCATCTTTATCCGGAACCAGAGAAATATTTTGAATTTTCCCTTTTAAAACACCAAATTCTTTATCAGGAAAATTAGCCAGACGTATATTGACCCTCTGCCCTATTTTTATTTTTCCTGAGTTTAATGCCGGTGCTTTTACTTTTCCTATAAAACCGTTTTTAGCATCTGGAATAATCGAAAAAACATTATCTCCGGAATTTATAGTTTGGTTTTCTGTCCAGATCTGCAAAAAGGTGACTTTTCCGCTGATTGAAGATTTTAAAGCATAAGCCAGTTCCCAGTCTTTTATAACTTTTTTAAGCTGAAAAAAGGACTGTGCCATATTCCTTCCTAAGTTAACTTCCTCTTTAGTGCTGTTTATATGCGAATTCTGACTTGATTTTGTATTATCAATAAGTGAGGACTTTAATTGTGAAATAGATGACAAAAGCCCTCTATAACTCTTTTGTGCCTGAAGAAAACCTAATTTCTTTGCTTCCATTTCCTGAGCCGAAATAATTCCTTTGTTGAACAAAACTTCAAAACGGGCAATCTCATTTTTTTGAAGCTGTAATTCGCTTTCATTAATTACTTTTTGCTGTTCTAAAATCTCCAGCCTTTCTTTGATTTGAATTTTCTCTGAAACCTGAGCTCTGTTTTCTATAGCAAAAGGCTGCAGATCATGATTCAATTGCTGCGCCTGGTAATCTTTCTGAAAAACAGCATAAGCACTTTCTATTTCGCCTAACTGCGTGTTTTTTAACTTCGAAAACGGAAATTGGGCTTGCGGATCGTTAATATTGTAACTGTCGGTTATACTTTTCAGCAAAAAAACATCTTTATAATTTGCTGTATTTTCTATAACTGCAAGTGTTTTATTTTTAGAGACTATTGCTTTATTTTTCACCAAAATTGCTTCAATTCTTCCAGATGATTTTGATACGATTTTCTCTGGCGGAATATTGGTTGTAATTATAATTTCAGTATTTACAACATCGGGATATTTAATAAACCATGAAACAAAAAAGAGTATGATAATAATCGCAAAAATCATAACTGTTCCCCAGCGTATCATCCAATGAGGCACTTTGGTGAGAATGTCCTGAACTTCTTCACTTCTTAATTCAAACGTATCGTTATTTTCTGCCATAATTAATTTCCTAACTGTAACTGATTTTTAACCAATTCAAAGTAATTTCCTTTTTGCTCTACTAAAGCGGTATGATTTCCTATTTCGATAATTTTCCCTTTGTCTAAAACCACAATCTGATCTGCATTTATCACTGTGCTTAGTCGGTGTGCAATTACGATTACGGTTTTATTTTTAAAGAAAATATCAAGCTTCTGCATAATTTCTTTTTCATTGTTTGCATCCAATGCCGATGTTGCTTCATCAAAAAATAAAATTTCGGGATTTTTATATACTGCTCTGGCAATTAACAAACGTTGTTTTTGTCCGGTGCTCATTCCTAATCCCTCTGCTCCAATTTTGGTATTATATCCTAATGGAAGTTCGCTGATATATTGTTTGATATTCGCTACATCTGATGCATAAACCAATCGTTCTTTATCAACTTTATCTACTCCAAAAGCAATATTATTAGCAATCGTGTCGCTGAAAATAAATCCTTCCTGCATTACAGATCCAATAGAAGAACGCCAGGCCTTTTGTGAAATATTTTTAAGCTGAGAATTCCCAATAATAATCTCTCCTTTTTCGGGTTCATAAAACTTAAGAAGCAGTTTCATGAGTGTTGTTTTTCCGCTGCCGCTTACACCTACGATTGCCGTGACTTTATTGGCCGGAATTTGTAAACTCAAATTATCTAAAACAGGAATATCTGAGCCTAAATATCTATAAGAGACATTTTTTAATTCAATATCTGAATCATACGGAACATCATGTGACTGATGCTCTTCTTGTTGTGTTTCATCTTCCTTTTCATGAATTTCAGACAATCTGGCCAATGAAATTTTAGCGTCCTGAAGTTCTCTCACAAACTGAATAAGCTGGGTAATTGGACCATTTAAACTCCCTACAATTGAATTAATGGCAAGCATCATCCCTAATGTTATTGAACCATCGATTACTAGTTTTGCAGACAAAAACGTAATAAAAATATTCTTCAACTCATTAATTACTGATGAGCCAATGGTTTGTGACTGTTCTAAAACCAATCCTTTTATCGAAACTCTAAAAAGTCTTGCCTGAACATATTCCCAGCCCCAGCGTTTTTGTTTTTCGGCATTATGAAGCTTTATTTCCTGCATCCCGTTAATAAGCTCCATAACTTTTCCCTGCTCATTAGAAACTTCTGCAAAACGTTTATAATCTAAAGTTTCTCTGCGTTTCAAGAACAATGTAATCCATCCAAAGTAAAGGAGGCTTCCGGCAAAAAACACTAAAAATATTTTGAGATTGAAATAAGCCAGCACAGCTCCCATCACAAACATATTAATAACCGAAAACAAAACATTTAAAGAGGACGTGGTTAGTATTTTTTCGATTCTGTGATGATCATTTATTCGCTGCATGATATCACCTGTCATTCTTACATCAAAGAAAGAAATAGGCAGATTCATTAATTTGATAAAAAAATCTGAAATTAATGAAATGTTGATACGTGTTGAAAGATGGAGCAGAATCCAGCTTCTTATAAGCTCTAAACCGGTTCTTCCTGCGAAAAGGAACAACTGGGCAAAAAGAATCAGATAAATAAAATGAATATTTTGATTTTGGATTCCAACATCAACAATACTTTGGGTTAAAAACGGAAATATCAACTGTAATAAACTGCTCGCCAATAATCCGATGCTTAACTGAAAAAGATATGATTTATAACGAAGTACATATTGCGATAATATACCAAAACCAAATCCTTTGTTATCTTCTTTATCAAAATCGGTCTGATAAAATTTTGGTGTTGCTTCAATTAATAAGGCGACTCCTTCCTGAGTAAAATCGTCAGCATTGTTGCCTATCCAGAATTTTAAAAAATCTTGCTTATTATATTCAATTAAACCAAAAGCAGGGTCAGAAATATAATAAATACCTTTTTTGATTTTATACAGTACAACGTAATGGTTTTTATTCCAATGCAGAATACAAGGCAGAGGAGCTTCTTCTAATCTTTCTAAATTTAATTTTACACCCAGAGTCCTAAAACCAACTTTCTCTGCAGCATCACTTAAAAAAAGCAAATTGCTTCCTTCACGAGTTGTTTCGCTGTTGTCTCGTAACTCCTGAATGCTGATTGTTTTGCCATAATGTTTGGCAATAATTTTTAAACATGTAGGGCCGCAATCTTTAAAATCTGCCTGCTTGTAATTTGTGAATTTTTTCAATTCTGTTATTTGGGTTTGTTTATAGCAATATTATACAAAAATTCTTAAAAAAATAAAAAATAGGCCTAAATTATATTGATTCGACTTTGTTATATTTAAATGTTTTAATTTTATTAAAGCTTTTGTTTTTATACACTTTTTAGTATTTCAGGTTTATAAAAAAGAAAAAGCTTTGTTAAGTAAATAACAAAGCTTTCTGATATTATTTAATAATCTTTTTTAAGATTCTAGCGGGCAGTTTTCTTCAATAACTGCGGCACAAGTTTCTCCTTCTCCAGGATGTATTACACCTGCAAAAATTCCTGTTCCCGGACAATAGCAAGCTTCGATGCCCGGCCCACCGCCAATTATATTTTTTCTCTCATTAACGCTTAAAACTTCAACTCCTGCAAGGTTTTTTAATTTTTTCATAATTTGATTTTTGTTTGATGTTAATATTTAAGAACGTGTATTCAATTAATAGAAATTCATTTATAGTATTTTTACTACTCCTTTATTTTGACATAAAAAAAAGAGAGAAACTTAATTCTCTCTTATATTCAATATATTTTAGTAATACCAATTTCTCTAGGAGATGGCACTTGATCAGCCCTAACCAAATAAAACCGATCCAAGTGACCAATTATCCTGAGAATCCCGACACCAATCATCAATGTTGGGATAAATTGCTCAATGTTCCACGATCGAGCGCCTACAAATTAAAAAAAACATGACTAAATTTTAAAAAGGCTTTATTGTATATTACTTTAAATAATTTTCAAATTAAACTAGCAGCAAAGACGATTCGTATCGCAGATGCCTGCTTCTGTATTAACCGGACAAACTCCTCCGGCTGGTATTAACACGCATCCTGCTTCTATTGCATAAATCCAACATTCAGGAATTCCTCCTTTTATGTTTTTTTGCTCGCTCTTGCTAATATGCTGTGCGTGTTCTAGATTTAAAATCTCTTTTATCATAATAATTATAATTGTTTGATCTCTTTAGATTCATTTAAATCAATTCGATCAAAATCTTTGTATTATATCCAAATTTTAATTTGCATTAGCATAGGTTAACTCTGGATAATATTCTGTACAATCTTCATATATCATAGAATTCCACGAATCACATTTAGATGTTATTTCTTTCACATTACTGCTAAGAATTGTTTTTTGTTCACTTGCACTTATTTCTTGTGATCCTTCCAGATTTAAAATATTTTTTAACATAACCGTTGTTTTTAATTTTGGGGTATCCTTTATTCTGAAATACTTACTTAAAATTCTGTAAGCATTAGGCTGTCTTTTCTAGAACTGTTGTTTCTTTTTCTTCAACAAAATCATTCAAGAAATATTTCAATTCGCTTAACTCATATTCATTTGGAAATAATTTTTCATTTACAATTTTTACTGGTGTGTAATTAAAATCATTTTTAGAGCACCATTCGTATTGCTTATTTATCTCCTGATTAATCATAATGCTGACAGAATCAATTGACCATTTTTTGAGCCATTTTTTCAAACTCATTTTTTTGATATGCCAATCTGAAATTGCTTCAACAGTTTTCCCTGGCGTTGATCTGTTTATCATTAACAGACGTTCTACAACTGCTTTATAAGGATTGTCTGCATTTTCTGGATTAATATTAAATAAAACGCTCAAAAATATTTTGTCAGGAAATTTTAAAACCAAATCAAAAGCTTCCTGAAATGTTTTATGACAGTGCTCACAGCTTGGACTTATAATTATTGACAGTTTAACTACAGCATTTCTGTTTCCAAAATTTAGCCCTCTTAAATCTTCAAACCCATTTGTAACCGGTACTTTTTTAGATAAGAAGTTAAGTAATGAGTAATTTCTTTTAAATTTTTTAAGCTCTTTTAATGAGTTTTCATTTTCTAATACATTTTTTGCCACAGATTTTATTACATACCATATTGGTACAAGAAGCACTAATGAAAATAAAAATGGAAACATCGTATTGAAACTAAAACTTAGTGTAAATAGGTCTGATGAAAACCATATTAAACTTTGGGTAAAAATCAAAAACGAAACCATTAAACACATAACACACCATTTTTGAAGTTCAAATTTTTGAATCCATATTGAAGACACAATAATAGGTATCGCCAATAAACTCAAAAACCCAACAAAAACAGAAGAACTTAAAGGCTGAACCAGAACTGAAATAAAACTTGCTCCAAAAAACAACAGCGGCAAATCAGAGAAACTAACCCATTTGTTTTCATAATTCTCATTAAAATTAATTACTGAGTTACATGAAGAATTAGTACTTAGACTGCAAAATTTTGAAATTATGCTGTTTTTAAAACCAAGTTTTTCCTGAGCAATTAAAATGCTCACAACTAACCCTAAAGAAGATGTTAGTAAAAATGTAAAACTAAAAAGGTCAAAAGAGTTATAGAAAAAAGATAAACCTCCTAAAAGTAAAAATGGCACAAGGTATTTTAACCAGCTCAATTCTACCTTTAAATTTTCTCTCGCTACAACATTGTTTGGTTCAATAGCTACAATAACACCATTCCAGTCTAAAAGAAACTTTTCGTATGATATTTTTTGCGAACCTTTTTTAATTGTATTAATTCGAACAAAATCTTTTGCTCTTTCTACCAATATCAATTCATCTTTAAAATAAGCAAGAAAGTTTGACGGTAAATCTACAATTTGTTCTTTTGGAACTCTTATTGCAGCATTCTCAATTGACAACAAATCCAACGAATCTGTTATCGCAAATAGACTTGGAAAATTTGGATGAGAAAGAAATAAATCTTTGAACTCATTTTTCACTTCCGAGTATCTATTTATTTGAAGAAATTTTTGAATAAGTTTTAACATTTTTGAGACTGTTTTAAATCGTATTTCCAGTACAAATATTGTTGTTTTTATTCAAAATATGATGCTCAACACAGACATTTTATTAATTATACTACATACAATTTATAAATTATAGCAGCCTGTATTTATTATTTAATTTATTGATTTTCAGTTTTTTACATTTAAAAAAAAATCTAAAAAACCTCAAAAACCCAATTCTCGATCAAAGACTTCTCATTTTATTTAGTTTTGACATATCAGTAACCTTAACACATAAAAAGATGGGAAATATGAAATTAAAA
Organism: Flavobacterium sp. KACC 22758; assembly: GCF_028736135.1. Lineage (NCBI taxonomy): Bacteria > Pseudomonadati > Bacteroidota > Flavobacteriia > Flavobacteriales > Flavobacteriaceae > Flavobacterium > Flavobacterium sp. KACC 22758. The sequence goes on along the minus strand of NZ_CP117878.1, from coordinate 314,628 downwards.
TTTGAGGATTTTGAATCAGAAAAATTATCAAAAAACGAGAAAAAAATGATTCGAGGAGGTGAGGAACCAGGACCTGATAAAGACCCTATTAGAACTGGAGGAGGTACAGTTGGATAAGAAAATAAATCAATTAATTTTAAACTCATACAAACAATTTAAATATTAAATCATGACAAGTAAAAAATTAAATATAGAAAATTTTAAAACTGAAAAAATAGACAGAAACCAACAGAAAGCAATTCGTGGAGGCGATGACCCGGCAACTCCTCCAACTGATGGTAACAAAGATCCTATTAAAGGAGGCGGAGGAACACTTGGATAAAAATAAAAACTTAAATATTATTCGCAAATTGAGCTGGAGAAACTCCAGTTCTTTTGCGAAATGATTTAGCAAACGACACAGCATTTTTAAAACCTACGCTTTCTGCTATAGCCTGTGTTGAATATTTGCGATACATATGATTTGTAATCATTTCGTTGATTACATAATTAATCTTAAGCTCATTAGAGTATTCACCAAAAGATTTGCCAAATCGTTTATTTACAACGTAGGACAAATAAGTTGTATTGGTTTTGATTTTTTTTGCCACATAAGGCAGGGTAAAATCGGCATTTAAGTACTCTAATTTACTTTCCAGAGCTAATAACTTTTCGACAATTTTATTCTCTTTTGCTTCATCAATACTTAAAGCAACATTCTCTTTTTTAAGACTAATCTCTTCTAAATCCGGAACTTGCTCTATTTCTTCAATTTCAGCAGCTTCGGCAATACTTTTTTTCTCAAGATTTGCTTTAAACTCTTCAATCAAGGCATTCATTTTTTTATGCGCCTTATTTTTGTCTATTATATTTTTGATAAGCAAAAAGACAATACCTACTACCAGCAGTACATAAAAGACCTTTAATGCCTTATTTAACAAAACATCATTTTCGTATTTCTTTTGAATGGTAACCATTTCGTCACTCAAATCGTCGGTACCAAGTTTATAATTTACTTCTAAAGCTTCATTATTTAATTTTGCTTCAGATTTTTCATAATTATCTAAGTATATCTTTGAGTGTTTAAAGGCTTCCTGAGGTTCTTTATATATATTGTATATTTTGGCCTGATAGTAATTTGATTTTAAAAAACTTTCGTCTCTTAAGTTATCTATTTCAGAAATCGAATCTACTTTTTTAAAGAATACAAGTGCTTTATCATATTTTTTGGTTTCATAATATAAATTCCCCAAATTGTAATTGGCAATCTTATATTCTCTTTTTAGATTATTTTGTTTGGCATAAAAAACAATATTATAATACGTCTTTTCGGCGTTCTTATAATCATTTTTCATATAGTAAACATTCCCCAGGCTAATTTTTGCCTTAATGTTATTTATGGGTAAGTTTTGAGAATACGAAACTGTCTTTTTATAAAAATATGCTGCAGAATCCAGCAGATACATTGGAGATTGGTTTTTCATATACCAGCCTTCATAAGATGCCGCCAAAGTTAAATTATTACTGCTTTTAACGGTATTAAACTGCTGTTTGGTAAAATAGCTTTCATTATTATCAATAAAAGTATTTAACTGTTTTAAATTTTTAATAGCTAACTGATAATTTCCTATGGCCTCGTTTATAAAAGCAATATTGCTTTTAAATTTTACAATTTGAATAATGTCTCCAATGTTAGTAGAGATCTTCATTCCTGCTTGATAATTTTCAAGGGCTTTACTATAGTTTCCTCTTGCTCCTTCTATCAATCCTCCATAATTATACAAATAAGCTTTGAGCTGATCTTTATCTTTTGAGTCCGGCATTTTCTCTAAGTATTTAAATGCCTGATCGTATTTTTCTTTAGATTTTACGGTATTATCTTTTAACTGAAGTAAATAAGCCTGTGCGACATTTGCAAAAGCTAAGTGTTTATAATTACCGGATTTTGCCATTTCATTAGCATATACTGCAGCACTATCTCTGTTTGCATTCAAATTTAATCGAATCTTATCCTGCAAGAGTAAATATTCTTGTTCTGTTAATTCTTTAGTTTGTTGAGAAAAAGAGACATTCACAACAAAAAAAAGTAAAAAAGAAATGATTAGCCTCATTCAATATATGTTTTTTTGGAATCTCAAAATTAGTTTATATATTATCAATAAACTAAAATTAATTCACCTTATTTGTGATTATTTTCTAACTAAGATGTAAAAATATAACAATAATGCTTTGTTTTGTTATATTTTTATTGCGTAAATTTGTTTTGCAAAAACTATCAAAAATGAAACCAGACTTATTTCAAGCTCCAGATTATTATAACCTTGACGATTTATTAACAGATGAACATAAATTAGTCCGCGAATCTGCACGTGCATGGGTTAAAAGAGAAGTTTCTCCTATAATAGAAGAATATGCTCAAAAAGCAGAATTTCCAAAACAAATTATAAAAGGTCTTGGCGAAATAGGCGGTTTCGGCCCGTATATTCCGGTAGAATATGGCGGTGCAGGTTTAGACCAGATTTCTTATGGATTGATTATGCAGGAAATCGAAAGAGGCGATTCTGGTGTAAGATCGACTTCATCTGTACAATCGTCTTTAGTAATGTACCCTATTTGGAAATACGGAAACGAAGAACAACGAATGAAATATTTACCAAAATTAGCCACTGGTGAATATATAGGATGTTTTGGTTTAACAGAACCAGATCACGGCTCTGATCCGGGAAGTATGATTACCAATTTTAAAGACATGGGAGATCATTACCTTTTAAATGGTGCTAAAATGTGGATTTCAAACGCTCCATTTGCAGATATTGCTGTTGTTTGGGCAAAAAATGAAGAAGGACGAATTCACGGTTTAATCGTAGAACGCGGTATGGAAGGTTTTACAACTCCAGAAACTCACAATAAATGGTCACTTCGTGCTTCTGCAACCGGAGAATTAATTTTTGATAATGTAAAAGTTCCAAAAGAAAATCTTTTACCAAATAAATCAGGATTAGGCGCGCCGCTTGGCTGTTTAGATTCAGCAAGATACGGAATTGCTTGGGGAGCAATTGGTGCTGCAATGGATTGTTATGACACGGCTTTGCGTTATGCTAAAGAAAGAATTCAGTTTGGAAAACCAATTGGAGGAACTCAGCTGCAACAGAAAAAATTGGCCGAAATGATTACAGAAATTACAAAAGCGCAATTATTAACCTGGCGTTTAGGTGTTTTAAGAAACGAAGGAAAAGCAACAACGGCTCAAATTTCGATGGCAAAACGTAACAATGTTAACATGGCAATCGAAATTGCCCGCGAAGCCAGACAAATGTTAGGCGGAATGGGAATTACCGGAGAATACTCTATTATGCGCCACATGATGAACCTTGAAAGTGTTATTACTTATGAAGGAACTCATGACATTCATTTGTTGATTACAGGAATGGATGTAACTGGGATTCCAGCATTTAAATCATAAACATCTATTAAATTATATATAAAAACAATTTAAAAAGCTTCTTCTAATCGAGAAGCTTTTTATCTTTGCACCAAAATTTACATAAATGAATATTGAAACTATAAACAATAGCATTCAACCTCAAAAAGAACAGCTTTTAAAACATTCATTATACAACAAAATCCAAACTATTGATGATTTACACAGTTTTGTACAAAATCACGTTTTTGCCGTTTGGGATTTTATGTCTCTTTTAAAAGCACTACAAGCCAAACTTACCTGCACAACAACTCCTTGGTTTGCCACTAAAAACCCGGAAACAAGATATTTAATTAATGAAATTGTTCTTGCCGAAGAAACAGATTTGAGCATTGACGGAAGAAGACAAAGTCATTATGAAATGTATCTTGAAGCAATGGAAGACTGTGGTGCAGACACAACAGAAATCAACAAGTTTTTAGAGTCCGTAAATTCTCTTCACAATATTTTTGTTGCCATCAAGCAAAGTTCACTTCATCCTGAAATTAAAGCTTTTTTAGACTTTACTTTTAGAGTTATTGAAGAAGGAAAACCGCATCAAATCGCGGCGGCTTTTACTTTTGGTAGAGAAGATTTGATTCCGAGTATGTTTTCTGAAATCCTGAAAAACTTTCAAAAAAATCTTCCGGATACAGATTTAAGTAAATTGGTTTACTATTTCGACCGACACATTGAATTAGATGCTGACGAACACGGACCAATGGCCATGCAGATGATTACAGATTTATGTGAAAATGATGCGCAAAAATGGAAAGAAGTAGAAGAAGTTTCGATCTTGGCTTTAGAAAAAAGAATCGGACTTTGGAATGCCATTGAAGAAGAAATTATAATGAAAACAGAAATGGTTTAAAAACCAAAACAATACATTTAACGTAACTATTTGTTTAAACAAGCCAAATTTTAAACAAATTATGAAGCCTCAATTTAAACAAATAGTTACTGTTATTCTTTCCATATTCTTATTAAGCTGCAGTACTGACGAATCAAAGGCAGAAACTGCCGTAACACCGCCGGTTGTTCTTCCGCCGGTAACACCAAATCCAGGTAATCCCATTTCAAAATCTGTCAATTATCTCGCTTTAGGCGACAGTTATACTATTGGACAAAGTGTATGCGAAACCTGCAGATTTCCGGAACAGCTCAAAACCAGTTTAAAAGCACTTTATCCTCAAACCAGTTTTTCTTTAAAAATAATTGCCACTACAGGCTGGACAACCTCTAACTTAATTTCGGCCATAAAAGAACAAAATCCCGATTCAAATTATGATCTGGTAACACTTTTAATAGGCGTAAACAATCAATACAGAGGGCGGGATTTTTCAGTATATGAAAAAGAATTCCCTGAATTAGTCACCAAAGCAATTGCTTTGGCCAAAGGCGATAAAAAAAATGTTGTTGTAGTTTCTATTCCTGATTATGCCTATACTTCTTTTGGGATGATGTACGGAGCTGAAAATCAAAAGAAAATTTCAGAAGAAATAGACAAGTACAATGCTTTTGCTCAAAACTACTGTATAAACAAAGAAATAGCATTTGTTTCGATTACTGATATTTCACGTCAAGGACTTACAAATAAAAATCTGGTTGCTTCAGATGGTCTTCATCCTTCAGAAACTGCTTATAAAATGTTTGTAGAGCGTATGCTGCCAAAGGTAAAAACAGCGTTGCAGAATTAAACGATTTTCAGAAAAAATATAGCTAATTTTGCTAAAGCAGATTATCTTGAAAATCAATTAAATTCATGCAAGTTTCACCTTCAAAAGAGCTGTCTCCTTATATTAAGCATTATCTGTTTTTAGATAATACCGAAACGGCTGTACAAAAATTTCGTCTGTTTTCTGATGGCAATACCGGAATTGTATTTTCGGTAAAAAGCAAACTCATTTCCGGAATTAATAAATATGAAATAAAAGAATATCTGCCTGCTTCATTTTTATACGGACAGCTTAATGGTTTTAAAGATCTTTATTCTGAAAATGAAATAGCGCTGATTATTGTCGTTTTTCAACCCAACGGAATTCACCAATTATTAGGAATTCCTGCCCATGAATTTCTCGATTCTATTATTCCTGTTGAAGATGTATTTGATAAAAAAATTAAAATACTACAGGAAAGCCTGTTTAAACAAAAAGATCAAATACGAATAGAACTGCTTAATTCTTTTTTTAATTCGTTAATCGCCTCAAAAACAACCTCAAATCAATTTTTAATAGATCATTCTTTAAGCTTTATAATCAAAAACAAAGGACAATTCTCTATAAAACAATTAGTTGAGTATACAGGTTACACAGAAAGGCATCTGGAAAGAAAATTTAAAGAATGCATTGGATTGAATCCGAAGAAATTTGGAAACGTTGTGAGACTGCATCATTTCCTGAAATTATTAAAAGACAAACCAGACGACACTAATCTAACAACAATTTGCTACGACGCCGGATTTTCGGACCAATCGCATTTAATAAAAGATTTTAAAAAACATACCGGAATAACTCCAACCGAATATGTACACAGCACTGGAAAATTAACCAACAATCTTATCAAAAGATTTTCTGTTTCGCCATTTTAAAATGTCGGTTTTATACAATTTCTAAAATATTGATGCCGCTATTTTTGACTAAAATTAATAGCATACAATATGAAAAATTTAAAAATTGCTGCTGCTCAGTTTGAAAACAAAAGCGGCGACAAAAACTATAATTTATCTGTAATAGAAAAACTTTCTCAAAAAGCGTCAATTGAAGGCTGTGATGTGATTTCATTTCATGAATGCTCAATCACCGGATATACATTTGCGATGCATTTATCAAGAGAACAAATGCTGGATCTTGCAGAATTGATTCCAAGTGGAGAAAGCGTTTTAAAATTGACCGAGATTGCTAAAAATAACAACATTGTAATATTAGCAGGACTTTTTGAAAAAGACGAAAACGGCAATTTATTCAAAGCTTATGTTTGTGTCGATAAAAATGGTTTAGTGGCCAAATACCGAAAACTGCATCCGTTTATAAATCCGTATTTAACACCTGGAGATCGTTATTGTATTTTTGAAATTGAAGGCTGGAAATGCGGTATTTTAATTTGTTACGACAATAATATTATCGAAAATGTACGTGCCACAAAACTTTTGGGTGCCGATATTATTTTTATGCCTCACGTAACGATGTGTACGCCTTCTACCCGACCTGGCGCCGGCTTTGTGTCGCCGCAGCTTTGGGAAAACCGCGAAACAGATCCAACTTCATTACGATTAGAATTTGACGGAATGAAAGGCCGTGACTGGTTAATGAAATGGCTTCCGGCAAGGGCTTATGACAATGCTGTTTATGCCATATTTTCGAATCCAATTGGTATGGACGATGACCAGTTAAAAAACGGCTGTTCTATGATTATTGATCCTTTTGGAGATATTCTAGCCGAATGCCGCACTTTTGACGATTCTTTTGCAACGGCGATACTTACGCCAGAAAAATGCATTCAGGCTGGAGGGAATCGCTATATAAAAGCTAGAAGACCAGAATTGTACAGAGATATTATTGGACAAAATCACCAATCAGAGCAAAATGTTGTCTGGCTGAACTCTGATAAAAAAAGCATAAATTAATTGTTTCATCTTTCTAAAGCTATTGAAAGATTTATCTTTGAAGATTCATTAATTTACAGAATAAAACCCAACAATGGAATTTTTTAAAACTACAACTCAGGATATCGATGCTGTTTTCGATATTTATAACGAAGCTACATCTTACCAGAAAACTGTAAACAATAAAAGTTGGAGAGGTTTTGAAAGAACATTAATAGAAAAAGAAATTGCTGAGAATCGTCATTTTATAATCAAAGAAAGAAACGAAGCTGCCTGTACATTTGTACTTACTTTTAATGATTTAATTATTTGGAAACAAGCCAGCAAAGATCCTGCAGTTTATTTACATCGTATTGCTACAAACCCGAAATTCAGAGGACAATCTTATGTCAAAAAAATTGTAGAATGGGTTAAAGAATATGCCAAAGAAAATGGCAAAGAATACATTCGGCTTGATACACACAGCGGTAACGAAAGAATAAATAAATATTACACCAGCTGTGGTTTTGAGTACAAAGGAATAAGCACAATTGAGTGGACAAATGAATTACCGGAACATTATAAAGAAGGTTCTTTTAGTTTGTTTGAGATTAAGCTTTAAAACCAAAAACACTGTCTTTTTGTAAGCTTCAGAGAAGCTAAATGTTTATAGAAAAGAATAAATATTTACAACATAAAGCTCCGGAGGAGTGACATGATTTTCTACAGCCTAAATATGTGTCACTCCACCGGAGTTTTTTTATTTATCTTATTGTGGTTCTATAAATATTTTACCCCGCTGGGGTTTTACAGATAAAAAACATTGTTTTTGAAGATTGAGTTTTAATTAAATCTTTCAAAAACTGTATTTTTGTATAAAAAATGAAAACGGTATCTTACAAAAATCAGCTTATTTTTTACCAAAATATATTTTTCTTTAAGATTTTTAAATACCTTTGATTTATGAGCACAGCAACAAAACCATATCATATAGGGCGAAAAATTAGCCGTATTCGTGAACTTAGAGACATGAAACAAGAAGCATTGGCAGAGGCTCTAGGTATAACGCAGCAATCTGTTTCGAATATAGAAAACAGTGAAAATATAGACGAAGAAAAACTTAAAGAAGTTGCAAAAGTTCTTGGAGTTACTGTTGAAGCAATTAAAAACTTTTCGGAAGAAGCTGTATTTAATTATTTTAATAATTTTTATGACAATAGTACTGGTGGTAATGGAATATTCAATTCCAATAACTACAACTGCACTTTTAATCCTTTAGATAAAGTTGTTGAACTATACGAGCGTTTGGTACAAGCTGAAAAGGATAAAAATGAGTATTTGGAAAAATTATTAAAAGAAAAGTAAGCCTTTTATAAAATATAATTTATTGTGAAAAGAGATTTCAAATTTGAAATCTCTTTTTTATTTAAAAGGATTAAATCTTTTATAATCTACTTTTTATCTAGTGCAAACGAGGCAATAAAATTGGAACCGTACAATGCAAAAAATTTATTTGATTGCTCATTTTCAATTTCATTTGTTTTAAGCGTTATTTCCTCAAATAGTTTTTGAAAATCATCCTGACTTTTACACTTTAAAAGCTGGCTGTTACTATAATTAACTAAATTTTGAAATGAAATCCTGCCTTCTTCTCTCAGCTTCCATGTTTCAAAAATTTTAAATTGTAAAATAAGCGTTCCAGCTAATGATCCAAATAATGGAATGAGAACACTAATAAGCCTTGTTGTTTCTGTCCATGAATCTTTATCTTGATATGCTATAAAAATTGAAGTCAAAAAACCGCTTAATAATGAAATTAACTGGAGCGAATACCAAATTCTATAATTTAATCTGCATGTTTTAGCATACCAGATTTCATAGTTTTTATGAATTTCCTTTATAAATACTTTAAGTGAAGCTGAATCATTTGATACTGGCTCTGTCATAGTTATTATTTTTTAAGAGTTCACAACACAATCAACTGAAAAACAACGCAATGTATAATTTATTATCAAAGAACAATTAAGTAATAATACCTGTTTTTTTTCTAAAACAAAAATCCCGCAATTTCAATATTAGAAATTGCGGGATTATATTTGCAGAGAGGAAGGGATTCGAACCCTCGATATAGTTACCCATATACTAGCTTTCCAGGCTAGCTCCTTCAACCACTCGGACACCTCTCTATTTTGGTCTGCAAAGAACACAAAAAAAATCGAGTTTTACAACGTAAATTTTTAAGATTCGTTTATGCTCTTGCTAAATGCTTCCATAAACAATTTTACGGCTTTCTTTTGGTAACTCCCAATCGTGAGCATAAAAGATTCGCGTTTGGTTACTACTCCTGTAATTTGAATGGCTTTAAGACTATGTTCCCAGCCCTTTAATGCTTTTTCGGCCACAATAGTTGCCCAGTCGCTGTTTTCTACCATTTGCAATAAGGCATTAATCGAATTTAACTCTATAGAAATCTTCGGTTTCATATGATGTTTTACAAACAATATTTCTACATATTCTCTGGAATTCGATCCTTTTCCGGGAAGAATCAGCGGTACTTCTTCTATTTTTTTAAATGGCATTTTTTCTAAGGAAGCCAAAGGGTGCGTTTTAGCAACTGCCATTACCATATTTGAGGTAAACAAAGGCACTTTTTGAATTGGAGGACCAATTTCATGCGATGAAATTACTAATACTAAATCTAGTTCATTATTAATCAGTTTTTGCTCTAAGGCTTCAGTTGTACCGTAATCTACTATGATTTTTAAATTCTGATATCTTTTGGCAAATGCATTAACAACAGGGAGAACTAGTAAACCAAAGATATAAGTAACCCCTATTCGAAGTTCACCGCCAATCATTTCGTTTAAATCTTCAATGGCCTGCTTTCCATTTTCTACATTTTCTACCACTTTTTTGGCATGAATTAAAAAAACCGAACCTGCTTCTGTAAGCTGCACTTTCTTTCCAATTCGCTTAAACAAAGGCATACCGAGTTCTTCTTCCAGTTTTTTTATTTGCTGTGAAAGTCCGGATTGCGTTACAAAACACAATTCGGCTGCTTTTGTAAAATGCAATACCTCAGCTGTTTTAATAAAATATTCGAGTTGATAGATTTCCATATTGATAAGTTTTACTACTTATAATCAGTAAAATTATTAATTTTTCTAATGAAATCATAATCCCGAACTTTGTAAAAAAATATTTCAGGTTATGTTTAAAGCGTTAAAATCAAAAAACTTCAAGTTATTCTTTTACGGACAATCCGTTTCGGTTATTGGAACCTGGATGCAGAAAACAGCCGTAAGCTGGATGGTTTACAGCATAACAGGATCTGTATTTTTATTAGGATTGGCAACGTTTTTAAGCATGATTCCGTCCTTATTTTTAGCTCCGCTGGCCGGAAGTATTATTGGCCGTTACGACAGACACAAAACATTAGTTTTTCTTCAGTCTCTTGCCATGCTGCAAGCAGGAACTTTGGCCTTGCTGATTTATTTTAAAATATACAATATCAACTTTATTTTAGCATTAAGTTTAATTCAGGGAATTATCAATGCTTTTGATATGACCTGCCGTCAGACCATGATGATTGATATTGTTGACAATAAAGAGGATCTTCCAAATGCGGTTGCACTTAATTCAACAATGAACAACTTTGCCCGTATCGCCGGCCCTGCACTTGCGGGAATTATTCTGCACGAATATGGCGAAGATATTTGTTTCATTGGAAACTTTGTGAGCTATGTTCCCGTTTTGATTTCTTTAATGTTAATGAAAATCACACCTCATATTAAAGCCGAAAACAAACTAAATATGATTGACGATCTTATTGAAGGTCTTGATTATGTAAAGAAAGAAACCGAAATGGCAAGAATGCTTTTAATGCTTACCTGCAGCAGTTTATTTGTGATTTCGTTTAATACCCTTATGCCGGTTTTTGCCAAAGACATCTTCCACGGAAATGCCGAAACATTCAGCTGGTTTGAAAGTGCTGCCGGAATTGGTTCTGTTTTATCTGCTATTTATCTTGCCAATTTAAAATCTGCTGAAAATATGAGCAAATTACTAATTGCCGCAAGTTTACTTTTGGGTTTAAGTGTTATTATTTTAGCAGTTTCAAACAGCATTACCGTCGCTTTGATCTGTATGACGTTAAGCGGAATTGGAATGATGGGACAAACCTCATCTATCAATATTTATATTCAGACCCACAGTATTGTTAGTATGCGTTCCAGAAGCATCAGTTATTTTATGATGGCCTATCAGGGAATGATTCCTGTGGGAAGTTTAATTATTGGTTATGTTTCTCACTCGCTTGGCGTAAGAGCTACCGTTGCTATTCAGGGAATTATCTGTATTCTTTCTGTTATTGTTTATGTGTATTATAAGAAAAATAAATCTTCTGAAGATTTAGAGACTTGTCCGGTTCCTTATAGAAATTCGAAATTTTAATTCAAAAGAAAACATTCCGTAGGAATCTCTTCTTGGTAGAATTAAATTTGAATTACGGTTATACGTTCCGTAGGAACGTTTGATTAACGTGGCGGATGCATTATTTTCGTTAAAAACACAAGTGTCCCTATGGGACACTAAAGAGATATTTCCCCGCGAAGTGCCGTTTCAAAAATATCTTTAAACTCGTTTTGAGGAATATTATGACCCAGTAAATACATCAATTTTGTAATTGCTGCTTCTGTAGTAATGTCTTTTCCGGAAATAACACCTAAAGATTTTAAAGCAGTGCTGGTTTCGTATTGTCCCATATTCACGCTTCCGCCAGAACATTGTGTTACGTTTACGATATGCATTCCGGATTTAATGGCTTTTTCAATTAAATTTAAAAACCAATCTTCGGTTGGAGCATTTCCTGAACCGTAAGTTTCCAGAATAATTCCTCTTAAACCTTTAGTTGCAAGAATTGAAGCCAAAACAATTTCACTCATTCCCGGAAACATTTTAATAATAGCTACGTGGTTGTCTAAGTTTTTATGAACGATTAGTTTTGCATCTTTATTTATAGGAAGGAATAAATGTTTGTTCAATTTTAGATGAACTCCAGATTCTACCAATTCCGGATAATTTGGTGCTGTAAAAGCCCTAAAATGTTCGGCATTTACTTTTGAAGTTCGGTTTCCGCGGTATAATTTGTATTCAAAATACAAACAGACTTCTGTAATAACCGGTTTCCCGTCTTCTAAAAGTGACGCAATCTGAATGGCTGTAATCAGGTTTTCTTTTGCATCGGTACGCAAGTCTCCAATTGGCAATTGCGAACCTGTAAATACAACTGGTTTTGCTAAATTCTCGAGCATAAAACTCAATGCCGAAGCCGAATACGACATCGTATCTGATCCGTGAAGAACAACAAATCCGTCGTATGAAGCGTAATTTTCCTCAATAATTGTGGCAATTTTGGTCCACATTTGAGGATTCATATTCGAAGAATCAATTGGATGTTCGAATGAAATCGATTCGATTTCGCAGTCCAATTGTTTAATTTCTGGAATTTTCTGAATTAATTTACCAAAATTGAAGGCTTTAAGCGCTCCAGTTTCAAAGTCTTTGCTCATACCGATGGTTCCTCCGGTATAAATCAATAATATTTTTGCTTTAGATGACATCTTGGTATTTTAATTTATTGACAACAGGATTGGCATACATAGCCAAAAATCCTTGTCTGGTAACAGGATTATCGCTTCCAATTCTCATTTCTAAACGACGTTCAAAAAGCTGTTTTTCGCTTTCTTTGTATTTGTCTGCAAATCGGTTGGTGTCGTTTAAAATATCGTAAGCAATAAAATTAGTCGGCCATAATTGATAGTTTTTCAAAACAACATCATCAATAGTCTGTGCCAAAGCCTGAACTTGTTTGTTTACATTGTCATTTTCGGCTACAATCTTATCGATTTCAGTATCTAAAACATCGCCAACAGAAATATGTATTCTTTTTTTAGTTCCCATGATACCGCTTAAAATGGTCATGAAATCTTCATTTTTGTCTTTTACGTAAACTTCGTTGTTTGCTTCTGCCATTAATTGCGGCATTTTCAATACATCAGTCGGATCATATTCATAAGAAATAGAAACCGGAACGATTTTTAGTTTCTTAAAATAATCCATTAAGTTTTGTTCGTCAGACCCCATTCCAATCATTTTTAAAACTCCCGGATTGGTTTCGTCATTCCCGTCTTTTGTTCTTCCTTCTCTTTGGGCAATCCAAACCGAACGATTTTCGCGAAGCAGTAACTGTCCCATATATTCTGAAAGCAGTTTAGAACTTTGCAGCATTTCACGAGGCGATAAACCTCTTAAAACCAAAAAGTTTCGGTTTAATTTTGCTAAAGTTGCCAAGAAAGCTTTCTTTACTAAATTATCTCCAATTGCCGAAGCGGTCATTACTAAACCATGTTCGAATAAACAAACATTTAATAATGTAGTATCTAAAAGAATATCTCTATGATTTGAGATAAACAAATAAGAAGTATTGGGTTCTAATTTTTCAAAGCCTGAAGTAGTTAAACCTTCTGAGCTTTTTTCAAGAACTTTTTGGATGGTGTTATAAATAAAATTGCATTGAAAATCACGAATAGAATGTGTTTTCTTTAACTGTTCCTTCCAAACCTCATCTTCTACATCCGGAAAAGTAAAGTTCATCATGGTTTTCATCATTGGGTGATTTACAACATCATGAAGGGCTTCATTTATTTCGGTATCATAAAAAGGTCGAATGGCATCAAATTTCTGCATTATTTATATAGGTTTTAAGTGGGCAAAAGAACAAAAAAAAAATTAAAGTTTTGTAAGGCACAGGTTAAATCCCAAAAACGTCTTTTGAGTTTTGTGTTGTGATTACTGCTATTTCTTCTGCAGAAACGCCATATACTTCGCTTAATTTAGCTATTACGTTGACTAGATAGCTGCTTTCGTTTCTTTTTCCTCTATACGGAATTGGTGCTAAATATGGAGAATCTGTTTCAAGAACGATGTGTTTTAAATCGATTTGATTTAAAAACTGATCAATTTTTCCGTTCTTAAAAGTCACAACACCGCCAATTCCTAATTTCATATTATAAGAAATGGCCTGCAATGCTTGTTCTAAAGTTCCGGAAAAACAATGAAAAATCCCAAATAAATCTTCAGATTTTTCTTCTTCTAAAATTTCGAATATTTCATCAAAAGCTTCGCGACAGTGAATTACGATTGGCAATTTGTATTGTTTTGCCAGTTGAATTTGTCTTTTAAAAGCAATTTGCTGTTCTTTTAAATGTGTTTTATCCCAATACAAATCGATTCCTATTTCGCCTACTGCATAGAATTTTCGTTTAGATAATTCGGTTTCAACATGGGCTAATTCGGTTTCATAATTATCCTTTACGTAGGTTGGATGCAACCCCATCATCAGGAAAATGTTATCAGGATAATTTTTCTCTAAATCGTACATCGATTGTGTCGCAGCAGCATCGATTGCTGGAATAAAAAAACGAGTAACTCCGGCATCAATGGCGCGTTGAATCATTTCGTTACGATCCTGATCAAATTCTTCAGAATATAAATGGGTATGTGTATCGGTAATAATGGGTGTTGAATTCAAGGCTCTAATTTTAAAATGCCAAAATTACGACAATATTAAAAGAATAGCAATTTCGTGTGAAATGGCACACGGATGACCGATTCACTTCGTAAAAACGCTTATTTCAAAGGATTTTTTTATGCTTTTGTCATACTGAGCGAAGTCGAAGTCAAATACAGATTATCGCTTATTTTAGTCAATTCATATGATGCTTCGATTTCGCTCATGAAGACAAACTAATGTTTACTTTCCGGTTTCGATAAACAGCAAAGCACGATCTAAGACCTCATCTTTTCCTTCCTGCATTCCTTTTATGGTTGGTTTTACTTCAATATCTGGTACAATTCCTATGCGCTGGGTTTCTCTGCGGTCTGGATAATACACTCCAAGTCCCGAAAAGCCTGTATGAAATCCACTGAAATCAAATTCAAACACATTGCCATCTGCTCCAGCAGTTTGACTTCCTATTATTGTGGTATTTCCTGCTGTTTGAAAACACATCGCCGTCCATTCTGACTGGCTTATAGAATCTTCATTAAGCAGCACGATTACCTTCCCTTTATAATTGTCTTTGTTTTCAAATCCCGCTTTTCTTCCTCCTGTCCATTCATAACGCCCGGGATAGTTTAAATAAGGCTGTGTATATTGGCAAAATTCTTTTTCCTCCGAGTTTAAAAAAGCGGCAATCTCTTTAAAAGTTCCTTTTGGATAATTTCTCATATCAAAAACAATTGCTTTTGTCGATTTGAGAGCGTCAGCCATTTCTGCAATATTTTTAGGTTTTATAACTCCCATATTAACATAACCTATATTGTTATCGAGAAGTTTAAATTTATCTTGTTTTTTCTGCGCTCCCTTTTTATATTCATTTCGATGTGAGTCATGATAATTAAACCAAGTCATTAACTTTGTTTCGTGTTTTCCGTCTTTAAAAAATTCTACTTTAACCTTTTCAGATTCACTAAGCAACATTACCGGAACAACTTTGTCCAGATAAGAAACCTCATTTGAAGCAGAAATCATCTCTCTTTTTTCTTCAATAATTTCTTTGATACTCTTATCATTTATTTTGGTAATCACTGTTCCAATTTTAATATCATCTGCCTCGGCCAGGCTGTCTCCTAAAATCTCTGTAACTACAAGCTTCTCTTCCATTATTTTGCCAGTTGCCGGAAAATAATAAAAGCTCTTTTTCGATCCTAAAGATGGATATATATGAAACTCAACATGGCTGTCATCGAGTTTTGCTGCTGTTTTTCTTAATACTTTATAAAAATCTTCTGAAGTGTTTGATTGAATAACAGAAGGCAGCACCTCTTTTAAAGTTTCATCCCATTTCTGATCCATTATGTATTTATACGGAAAATAATATTCTACAACATTCCAATATGCATACAGCATTAACAACTTAGAGTTTTTGTCATTACAATCTAGGTTAAAATAATTTTTTAAATTTTTAAACCCGTCAAAACTTGGTCCATATTCCTCATTGCTCTGGAATCTGTTTTCTTCAATAAATTTTAATTTCTTTGAAAGTTTTTTAGAAAACAACTTATTATTAAACCAGCTTAAATCGAAATTCTTATCAAAAAACTCCACATCTTTTGGTGCAGGAATTGGTGCAATTTCTTTTACTGGTCCAAGATCGTCAATCCAGTTTTCAAGAAGCAGTGAAAACTCTTCTTTGGTTTGTGCTTTTTCTATTTTAGGAAGTTTTTCTAAAAGCTGCTTATCCCAATTGACTTCTCCACTGGCTGCTTTTGGATGATAATATTTTAAGAAACCCCAGACTTTGCAGGTTGCAAAAAGCTTTTCGGTTTCAGTAATTTTTGGAGCGCAGAATGTAATTTGTGAAAGTGTAATAAAAAGAAATAAAGTAATTTTTTTCATTAATTGGGACTGGTTAGATTTTGGTTAATGCTGTAAAATAGAAAATCGAATTTAGAATTAAAATTCCAAATTCGATTGAGGTTTTACGTAAAGGAGAAATATTTTATTAAGAATAATCTAATCCAGCTGATGTAATAGTTCTTCTACCTGATCATAGCCTTCGTAATCTTCAGAGATGCTTTCAAGAATTTGTTTACAAGCTTCATAATCTTTTTGTTTTAACTTAGATAAAGCCAAATACCAAAGTGCTTTTTCTTTGTAAACAGAAGTTCCTGCATGTATTTCATTAAAAACAGCTTCGGCTTTTAAGTAATGGCTTTCTTCTAATAAAGAAACGCCGTAAAAAAACTGAATCTCTGCTGTTTTTTGTTTCTGTAAAACGGTTTCAAAAAGCGGAATGGCTTTATTATATCTTTTTGCGTTATAAGCTTCTTCTGCTTGTTTTAAAGACTCATTGACTGTTCCTCTTACTGTAAATGAGGCTTGTTCCGGATCGTTATAATCAGCAAAAGCCGGATTTTGATTATAGTTGAAAAAGAATAACCCAAATAGAACTGCAACCGAAGCTGCAACTGCTAAATACCATGGTTTTAAACCAATTACTTTTGTTTTGTTATCGAAATGTTTCTCTGATATCTGAGTCAGATTTTGTTTAAAAGCTTCTCGTTCCTGTTCAATTCCAAATTTATTGGCTAATTGAAATTGTATTTCTTTAAAAGTTTCAAATTCTGATGCAAATTCAGGATTTTCCAACAATTGTTTTTCAAAATCATTTTTAGCATCAGCCGTTAATTCGCCCTGAAGATATTGATCAAATAATATGTAACGTTCTTCGTTCATGACTAATTGTTTTTTAAAGATTTAAAGTTTTTTGCTTCCTGAATCCACTGTGTTAACTGACCAACGCATAATGATTTTTTCTTGCGGACATAACCATACGTTACGTTTAGTTTTTCGGCTACTTCTTCCATCGATTTAATTTCAAAACTCAGTTTTAAAAGCTCTTTGCATTTGTCTCCCAGTTTCTCAAACATGGTGTCAAAAAGCTCTTGTTTTTCATCAAATTGTTCGGTTTGACCAATTAACTCATGCGCAGATTCATTGATAGATAAAACGTCTTCAATAATTGTTACCCCTTTATTAGATGTTTTTTTCAGTTCATTGAGCCATTTTCTTTTACACAATAAAAAGAAATAAGCATCAAAAGGACAGGTTAGTTTTAACGAATTGGCTTTGGCCTGATTAAAAAGCAAAATCAATATTTCCTGAACTACATCCTGTGCCTGGTCTCTATCGCCGGAATTGTTCATAATAAACATAACGACTTTAGGAACAAACTTTTTATATATAGACTGAATTACCAGCGAATCATTTTCGGCAAGACCATCAATATATTTTTGGTCAGGATGTATTTTGTTTTTATCCATAAAAAAACTTTTAATCAGATAAAGTTAAAAAGAATCTCAAATAAATTTCAATCAAATGGGTAACAATTAACAATTTCAATTGATATAAGCAGACAGAAATCTTTTAAAACAGTTAAAATTAAGAGAAAATGGAAACGTATCAATTTACAGACGAAAAGACTTTAGATAAATTTTACAAAATTATTTCGGCCAAAACACGAAATGGTTTTGTAATCGTAGAACACAACGAGAAACTGCCATATGTTGTTTTGTCTAAAGAAAAAAAAGCAGTCAAACATACCTTTCATTTATTGTTTACCTGTCTCACTTTCGGGCTTTGGTCTATTGTATGGATTTATTTAATCATTACGCTTTCGCGAAAGACGAGCATTCTTGTGGCTGTTGACGAAGATGGAAATCTTTTTGAAGACAAATGTCTTTCGGCATAAATAAAAAATAAAAACAGGGGTAACAAAATATTTACCTCGAACATCTATCAATATAATAATCATTAAAAACCAGAAATTATGAATACAAATTTTAAAACAATCGGACTTTTATTCCTTTTACTAATCTCTTTTGTAAGCTGTGATAACAGTGACGTAGAAAATGGCAGTGATCTTATTTTACCTCCAACTTCGGCAGCATTTAAAAGTATTAATGAAAAAGGTGTAAAAAGAAATACTCAAAATTTTACCATGACTGCAGGAAATGGTGTGGTAACTTTAACTTCGGCAAAAGGGGTAAAATTATATATCAACGGAGACTGTTTAACTAAAAACGGAAATCCTGTAACCGGACAAGTAGATATTGAATACATCGAGCTTTTTGATAAAGGAAATATGCTGGTAACCAATAAACCAACAATGGGAATTACTGCCGACGGAAAGAAAAACCTTTTAATTTCTGGTGGAGAATTTTTTATCAAAGCGACTCAGGGCGGAGTAGAACTTCAAACTTCCTGTTCATTAAGCATGATTGTGCCAACTGCTTTAACAAATGGCTACGATAATTTAATGACTTTATGGACTGGAGTAATTGATGATAAAGGAGAATTAGCCTGGAGAGAAGCAAAAGCAAATGCTGACGGAACCGGCGGAAAAGGCGGCGTTCAAGGTGAAGGAAACAATTACTATGTAACTTTTGGAAACTTTGGATGGACAAATGTTGACCGTTTTTACAGCGATCCAAGACCAAAAACAACTATTTTAGTAGATGTTCCAGACGGATACAATAACACAAACAGCGCTGTTTATCTTTCTTATGACGGCGAAGGAACAAATGCTCTTGCTAAACTGGATACTTATACTGCCGAAGGATTGTTTAGTGAACATTACGGACAAATTCCTGTTGGATTAGCCTGCCACATTATTTTTGCCACAGAAGATAATGGCAGCTGGCGATATGCAATTAGGGGAGTAACAATAACTGCAAATACTACATATACCTTTACACAAGCCGAAACAACAGTCGGTACAGAAGCCCAGCTTGTTGCTGCAATTAATGCCATTCAGTAACTAACAAATGCTTTTTTAAGAAAAAGTGATGATTTGCTCATCACTTTTTTTTACATTTAATCTTGTTTTAAAATTGATTTTTAAGATTTTAGAACCCAAAACTATCTAGTTATGAAACCACAACTGTCTATTTTCTTTATTCTATTCTCGATTTTTTCAATAGGGCAAACCAAAGTAAAAGACACCATAACCCGAAGAGCTGTTATTGGTTTTATCCAAAATGGAAATGCTGTAAATTTTAAACCCGAAACACCGCCATTGATTCCAATTGCGGGTGCTCCAAAACCAAGTTATTCGTATTTATGGGAACTGGGCGACGGTCATTACAGCAAAGAAGCAGAACCTAAGCATGTTTATAAAAAGAAAGGAACTTACACGACGAGACTTGCCGTAACAAATAATTACGACAACGGAAAACCGCCGGCAACACGTCCGAAAAAAGTCGCTGTAAATGATATTACCGATACCAATTATAAAGACATTGCTTCAATAGCAGATCAAAACGGTTTTGCAATTTTAAAAAACTGCGATCCTATTCCGGAGCAGGAAATGGTAGTCGTTGTGAGTTATCAAAATCTGGAGAATTATGTTTCCAGCGGCAAACTTTATTTGTTTTACAATGAGAAACAATTCAAACATAATAACTTTGAATTAAGTGATTTTAGAACTTATGCAGACGAACGTGAAATTAAAGAAAACTTAACGGCATCTGTAAACGATCTTGACGATTCTAATAATTATCTGGCTTCAGCCGAAAACAGTTTCAAACTTAAAAAATACCGAAATACAACTACTGAGGAAGATCTTGATGCTTCACTTTTAGATGCTCATAAAATCTACCATAATGTTTCGATTTTAGAATTTGATAATGCTGATCCTGGAGAAACACGAAATGTTTTTTACACATTTAAAACCACTCCCGAAATGATAAAAGATACCAGCGCAACGGTCACGATGCGCGGGATTTTTGTTCCTAATCGAAGCTATAAAAACCATAAGATTAAAAACCTTGAAATGGAAATTGTAACGTCTCACGATCCAAATAAAATGGGGTCAAACGGACGTTTTATGAATTATAGGCTGGTACGTTTTAAAAGAGTTAATTTTAAAACCCGTTTTCAAAATAATGGTGAAGGTCCGGCCCGAAAAATTCGTTTAGAAACTGATATTCCGGATATGTTCGACAAGAAAACTTTTCAAATAGAAAGTATGTATCCAGAATGTCCCATCTGCCCAAAAGGCGAAGAACCAACCGTAAGTTGTCTCGACACGATTATCAAACAGAAACAAATCATTTTTACCTTTAAGAATATTTATCTGCCGGGAACAGAACAGAAAAATGTAAAAGAAAAAGACAGTACAAAAGGTTTTGTAAAATATTCTATGAAGTTTGGCGAGGACTTTCATAAAGTAAAAACCAAAAGCCGGACTTCGATTATATTCGACAAAAATGAACCTATAATTACAAACTACGCCACTACCCGATTTCTGCCCGGAATTTCTATTGGCGTAAAAGCCGGATATAATTTTTATCCTGATTTAGATAAATCAACGAGTTATTTTGTGGGCGCGACGCTTTCGCCTTTTAAATCCTATCGCTTTTACTGGCAGGTAGAATGGACAAATGCCTTAAATCAGTATAATAGTGCTGTAACAGTTACAGATCAATTGAATACGAATGCAAACGGAACAAGACAATTGGTACGCACTACAACGGCAACTGAAAACAAAAATATCAATTGGGAAGTTCCTGTTTTAATTCGGTATAACATTAATAACTATATTGGCATTGGTGCCGGAATTCAGGCCAATATAAATGTTTCGCAAGAGCAGAATCAAAATATAAAAGTTGATACGTATGAAGGCGATAAAGAGAGCTTTTTAATCAATTCGAGTACAACAAGCAATCAAACAAAAACTTCTTTTACCGATTTTAAAACCGGACTTTTATTTGATTTAACTGCAGGTTTCGCCAGAATTGGTCCAAGTTTGGGAGCGCGTTATGTAATTAATTTTGAACAGAATTTCAATTATTTTCAGGTTTATGGAATATGGAAGTTTTAAAGTTATTACACAGAGATTCGTGGCGAAAAAACTTTAAAGGATTTTGGAAATTTTAAACATTGATGTCATCCTGAGCGAAGTCGAAGGCTTCATAACAAAAAAGGTCTTCGACTTCGCTCAGACTGACATATGATGATACAATCAATTCAATATGAACTTATATCGCTTATATGGTTTAATCTTTCTTTTCCTAACTCTGAATGCTTTCGGGCAGAATCAGGAAGATAAAATTTACCATGCAATTGATGTTTTTACTGCTCATCCTTCTGCAAAAGCAATACAGGATTTATCAAATGCCGAGGCTGATTTTTGGAAAAATCCAAAACCAAAAACTAAAGATGAATTATTGGCACTCGTGGTTTTAAACTGCAATAAAGCCTATTATGAAAACCAATTTGGGCAGACACAAAATGCCATTTCGAGTTATGAAAAAGCGTGGCAGATTTACCAGAAACAAAAGCTCAGCAATTACGATATTATAGAATTCTGCTTAAAACCTTTAGGAAATTTATATACTGTTCTGGGCGATTATGACAGCGCCGAAAACACTATAAAACAATATTATTTTATTGTAAATACTTCTAAAAATTATCCCGACGCACAAAACCAAAAGTTTGCTGCAATTTTAAATTTATCTAATGTTTATCAAAGTTCAGGGAAAATTTCTTTGGCAATTGAAGTTTTAGAAAACACGTTGAAAACAGAAAAATTATCGAACTCTCAAAAAGGAATTTTACTCAATAATCTGGGAAATAATTATTGGTTAAATTCTAAACAATTCATTAAAAATTCTCCTCAAAATGCAGAAAAAGCATTTCTATCTTCAATAGAATATTTAAAAAACGAAAAAGGCCAATCAGAAACTTTATCCAATTCTTATCGCAATCTAGCTTCAATGAACCGGCAATGGCAGCGATTTGATATTGCTGATTCTTATATGCAGAAGGCGGAAAAACTTCTTTTAGACACAAAAAATCAACAGCCTAGAAAACAGGCCAAACTCTATTATGAAAAAGCTTTGTTACTTTTTGATGAACAAAAATATGAGGAAAGCGCCAAACAGATTTCAGTTGTTTTTAAAACTCTGATTCCAAATTACAATTCAAAAGATATTCTTCCGAATAAAAATCAATTGTATGCTGAAACAGTCTTAGTTGATGCGCTCGATTTACAGGCTGAAATTCTAAAAATAAAAGATCCTAAAAATGCATTAAAGGCTTTTGAACTTTCGTTCTACATTGAAGATTTATTGATGAATAGTCTGGTTTATGAAAACTCAAAAATCCTGATGCAGCTGCGATCCCGGAATCGTACCGAAAAATGTCTTTTTGTTTATGATGAATTGTTCCGTAAAGAAGGAAAAACGAAATATCTGGAAGAAGCTTTTCAATTATCAGAAAAAACAAAATCGGGTATTTTAAAAGGTTATCGTTCGAATATTAAAAATGCTTCCGCAGAAGAAAAACAACTTTTGCAAGAACTGCAAAACTTAAATAATGCGATTTTAAAAGAACAGCAAAAAGGAGATTCGGCCAATATTTCAAAAATCAACACACTTATAAAACAGCAAAATGAAGTCATGATTTCGCTGAAAAAAGTACAGTCTGAAAATACAGATTATATTCCTGAAAAATGCGATGTCAAAGCGCTGCTTTCAAAATTAAAGAAAGATAAAGCGATGATGGTTTATTATTTTATGGGATCTGAAAAGCTGTATTTTTTTGTTTTACAAAACGATCAAATTGGTCTAAATCATATTAATATTACTCATCTTGGTATTCCAAGAATTGCCCAGTTTATAGATTATTTTAACAGCCCGGATGCTATTACAAATGATATTTCCGGCTATAATCATTATGGAAAAGATGTTTATGATTTATTAAAACTTCCGAATAATTCTGTTTACAAAAACCTTATCATTGTTCCTGACGGAATTTTAAATTTTCTCCCTTTTGAAGCTTTAATTACTCAGGAATCTAACACGACCAATTTTGCAAAAATGCATTATTTACTTAATGATTTCAGGATTGCTTATACTACTTCGGCAAATATTTATCTCAATACTAAACCTGTTTCAAAATCTAAAAAAACAGTTTTGGGTGTTTTTCCGGTTTTTGAAGGCACTTCTTTCGAACTTAGTTATTCAAAAAAAGAACTAGAATCTATTCGCCGTAATTTTAAAGGGAAATATTTAGAAAATTCGAATGCGGGTTTTGCTGATTTTAAAAATAATGCTCCCAATTATTCTATTCTTCATTTGAGTACACACGCTTCTTCTGGAGATATTGAAACTCCGGCAAGTATTAAATTTTACGATCAGGAAATCCTGTATTCAGAATTGTATAATCTGCATATAAATCCTGATTTAGTAGTTTTAAGTGCCTGCGAAACGGGAATAGGAAAATTGTACAAAGCCGAAGGTGCGATGAGTATTGCAAGGGGTTTTCAGTTTGCCGGAGCACAGAATTTGTTGTTTTCTTTATGGAAAGTAAATGATTTTACGACTTCGGTTTTTATGTCTGATTTTTATAAAAATGTCAAAAATGATGTTTCTTATTTTGAAGCTAACACTAATGCAAAACGGGAATATTTAAACGACAAATCGATTCCGAATGCTAAGAAATCACCTTATTATTGGAGTTCGTTTGTGTATTACGGCTCAATTTCGGCAGAAGAAAAATCAGGAAATTATATCTATTATGTGATTAGCTTTTTGATTGTAATTGGCTTATTTTTGGGTTTCAATCATTATCGAAAATGGAAAATCTTCACGAGATTCTCAAAAAAGAGAATTACAAAAAAATAAAGTTTAAAGTTACCAAAACACAGCATCTGCAGATAAAAGCCAAAATTAACGGTATTTCAGGAAATTTCATTTTAGATACGGGCGCTTCAAACACCTGCATTGGTTTTGAAAGCATTGAACGTTTCGAATTGTCTGCCAAAAAATCAAAAACAAAAGCTTCTGGCGCGGGCGGAACGGGAATGGCAACCCAAATTTCATCTCAAAATAAATTACAGTTAGGAAGCTGGAAAAACAAAGATTTCAGCATAGTAATTTTTGATCTTTCGCATGTAAATGAGGCTTTAGAATCGTACAAAGCTAAACCTGTTCACGGCATTATCGGCGCCGACGTTCTGCTTGAAGGAAAGGCGATTATAGATTATTTTAATCATTATTTGTATTTAAAGTAGGATTAAGTTTTTTCGTATATATTTGTTACTCCAATTAACAAACCTATACGTATGAAAAAAACTCTACTCTGTTTTCTTTTTCTGTTCACCAATCTTTTTTATGCTCAAGTCAATAATATTGAGCATTGTTTTGGAGATAATTACTTTGATTTAACGGTCAATACTTCTCTTTTACTTGGAAATTTAAATCCGGCAGAAACCGCTATTAGTTTTCATTTAAGCCAGAATGATGCGAATAATAATTTAAATCCTATTTCGCAGCCTGCGCAATATAACAGCTCTGCACCATCTAAAACAATTTATGCCAGAATTGATAATAACGGAACTGTTACCACAAATTATTTTGATTTAAAAATATATGGACAGTTAAGCATTACACCTCTTACAACGCCTGTTAATTGTAACGGAATGAACAATGGTCATATAACTGTTATTCCATCTGGCGGTAAAGCTCCTTATGCGTATCAAGTAAATGGAGGTCCCTTTACTGTTTATAACGGCGGCTTAAATCCTCTGCAATTAGATAATTTATCTCCGGGAATTTACGTTATTCAGGCAAAAGATGCATTAAATTGTTCTACTGCAGTTTATCCAGTACAAATAGAACAGCCTGCCCTTTTGAATGCCAATGTAATAGTTGATAATCAAAATGTAATTATTGTTAATGCCTCAGGAGGAAAACCAGAATATGAATATTCATTAAATGGTTTAGACTATCAAAAAAGTCAATATTTTACGAACCTGATGCCTGGTACATATAATGTGACTGTGAGAGATGCTAACCGCTGTATATTTCAAACTAATCCTATTATAATTAATCCTCCTCTTACGGTTGCAGCCCAGTCAGAACCTGTTACTTGTAATCATTTAGGTATGATTACAGTTATAGCTGCTGGAGGAAATCCTTCTTATGTTTATTCTATTAATGGAAGTGATTTTTCTTCTATAAATGTATTTCATGATTTACCAGCGGGAAACTATGTAATAAAAGTTCGTGATGTAAAAAATAATGAAATAACTATACCTGTAGTAGTTTCAACAATAAATCTGCCAACGGTTACGGCTGAAGTGCGAAATCTATTTTGCAAAGGATCTAATGATGGATCAATAAAATTATCAGCATCAGGAGGCGGGGGTCAATATTCATATTCTCTGAATTCAGTAAATTTTCAGCCTGACGATACTTTCTACAACTTAGCTGCCGGGACTTATACTGCAGTTGTTAAGGACGCTAATGGTTGTGCCTCATATCCTCTAAATATTACAATAACAGAACCAGAAATACTCACGTCGACTGTCGCAGTAAACAATCAAACTATTACTGTTACGGCAGGCGGAGGAACTGGCACGTACCAATATTCTGTTGATTTCTTAAATTATCAGGATAGTAACGTTTTTGAAAATCTGCCTAAAGGAACTTATTCCGTATATGTTAAAGATTCTAACGGCTGTGTGGTTTCAAAATCAGACATCGATATAAATCCAATATCACCGCTTACAGTACAAGCTACAGCAACTGCGATAAGCTGTAATATGCCGGGAATAATTACAGTTACTGCAAGCGGAGGCAGTGGTTCTTACCAATATTCATTTAACAATGGACAGACATTTACTAATTCGAATGTTTATTTTGCTGCATCTATTGGCATATATGTTATCATAGTTAAGGATTCTCAAAATAATACAGCGAATACTTCTGTAGAAGTACAGCAAACACCTTCTCTGGTAATTGTATCTGAACAGCAAAACATACAATGTAAAGGAGATAATAGTGGATTTATTAAAGTTAATGCATTGGGAGGACAGCCTTCTTATAGTTATTCAATTAATGGCGGACCATTTACAGCACTTGACACTTTTTATAATCTGAGTGCTGGCACATATAACATAACAGGAAGAGATATTGCTGGCTGTGAGGCAATGATAGTTGTTAAAATAACTGAACCTGCTGCTCCTTTAATATCAAACATAATAGTTGAAGAGCAGACTATCAAAATTGAATCTCATGGCGGGACTGGCCAAATAGTATATAGTATTTCTCCAAATTTTGCTGAATTTTCTACTAATAACATTTTTACGAATTTAACACCAGGTGATTATCAGATTATTGCACAGGATGCAAATGGATGCTTCAACTTGTTTAATGTTGTAATCGAAGCTCCTGCTCCATTAATAGACGGAAAAAAAGAAATTGTTTTCGAATTTAAACCGGGACAGACTTTAGGAGATATTATTGTTAATGGTCAAAATATCAAATGGTACAGCAGTAAAGGTTTTTCAACTAATAAAACAGCTAAAAAAGCAATTGAGCCAACCTTACCGCTGACAACTGTTCTGGTAGATGGTGTAACGTATTATGCTTCGCAGACTGTAGACGGAGTTGAAAGCAGAGAACGCCTTGCTGTAACAGCAAAAATAAGTGGTTCTCTTTCTACAGATGATTTTGTGCTGCCGAATTTTAGATATTATCCAAATCCTGTTCAGCATGTTTTAAATATCAGCAATGCATCTAATATTGATGAAGTTGAGGTAATTTCGGTTTCAGGAAAATTTATTTTGGCAAAACAAATTAACAATACACATTCTGAAATTGATTTATCAAATGTTTCTTCCGGTCTTTATTTCTTAAAAGTAAAATCAGAAGGGCAGACTAAAACCATTAAGATTGTGAAAAAATAACAGGAGTTAAATCTCAATAAAGAAATTCCAAATTCCAGTTAGCATACAAATCAATTTTGAAAATTATCAGAATTGATTCTAATAAAAAATCCCAAACTCCTTTCGGAATTTGGGATTTTTCGTCTAAAATTAAATCAATTAATGGGTATGTTTAGGATTAAAACCGTCTTCGCTTAATTCTGTATGCTCATAATCAGCAACCATTTCAGCTTCGTAGTCAATTTTTTCTCCTTTAGAGAATCTTCTAATAATTTTCTCCATAATATCATAAATAACCGGTACTACAATCAAAGTCAGGAATAATGATGAAATCAAACCTCCAATGATTACCCATGCCAGTCCGTTTTTCCATTCTGCTCCTGCTCCTGCTGCTAATGCAATTGGGAACATACCAAATACCATCGCAATTGTTGTCATCAAGATTGGACGTAAACGAGCGTGGTTTGCCTGGATTAATGCTCTTCTGATCGATTCTCCGGCAGCTCTTCGCTGATTGGTATAATCGACAAGCATGATCGCATTCTTACACACAAGACCAATCAACATGATGACCCCTAAAATGGTAAAGATATTTAATGTATTGTTTGTTAATGCCAGTGCAAATAAAACTCCAATGAACGAAAGCGGAATAGCAAATAATACAACAAACGGGTGAACGAAACTGTCATATAATCCAACCATTACAAGGTAAACCAAAATAATAGCGGCTAATAATGCGATTCCTAATGTACCAAATCCTTCTGACTGGTTCTCCTGGTCACCACCCCAGATGTAGTTAACTCCAACTGGTTTTTGCAATTTGTCTAATTTTGCCTGCCACTGCTGAACAATTGTTCCTGCCGGCACCCCAACATTCTGACCTTGTACGGTTACAGAAGCTGTTTTATCTCTACGTTCTAATTTACTTGGTCCAGAACCTTCTGTAATAGTAGCGAATTGGTTTAATTTAATCTGCTGGCCTGCATTGTTGATGAAAATCAAATTACTAACATCTGTGATGTTTTTTCTATCAAATTCGTTGTATTTGATGTTGATGTCGTATTCGTATTCACCAGCTCTAAATTTACCGTCAGTATTACCACTGTAAGCTGTCTGCATGGTTAAACCAACTGTTTGAAGAGTCAATCCTAAAGCAGCCATTTTATCTCTGTCAACCTGAACGTTAATCTCTGGGTTTCCATCTTCAACTGTTAATTTAATCTCAGTTGTTCCAGGAATAGTACGTAATTCAGCTTCAGCCATTTTAGCAAATTTCATAGCACTTTCTACGTTTGGACCTGTTACGATCAAACCTAAAGTTGCATCTTCTGCCGTTCCTAAGATACCTACAGGAACTGTTTTAACTTTGGCGCCCACTAATACTTTTTCAAGTTTACGTTTTGTCTTAGCAGCATAAACGTTGGCATCATCTGTACGATCTTTTTGATCGATCATTTTAACGTCAATCTCAGCTTTGTAAGCAGTTGCCTGAGCAGCTCCTAAACCTTCACTGGTTTGTCCTACTGTTGTAATCTGGCTTAAAACATATTTCTCTCCTTTTAAGAAAGCTTCTGCTTTTTGAGTCATAAAGTTCGTCTGCTCTAAAGAAGCATCTTTTGGCATCTCAATCTGCACTAAGAATTCACCACTATCAGATGCTGCGAAGAATTCACCTCCAATGTAACCGCCTCCCATTAACCAGAAGATTGATCCAAAGAACATTACCAGTACAATCGCCATAGTTTTAATATAGTGATCTAAACACCAGTTTAGTAAGTTTGATACCCAGTCAGTAAAACGAGTTAAATAGCTTTCAAATCCAAGAATAACTTTTCCGAAAAGATTTTTACCTTCAATATGCTCTAATTTTCCAAAACGTGAAGACAACCATGGAATAATAGTAAACGAAGCCAATAATGAGAACATTGTTGATATAATTACCGTAACACAGAATTGTGTAATAATGTTTGATACCAATCCTGTACTCATTGCAATTGGCAGGAACACCACCACAATTACTAATGTAATCGAAGTTACAGTACCTCCAATTTCGGCAGTTCCGTCATAAGCGGCACGAATTCGGCTTTTACCCATCTCCATGTGTCGGTAAATATTCTCCAGTACAACGATCGCGTCATCCACAAGAATACCAACCACAAGAGATAAACCAAGTAAAGACATTAAGTTAAGTGTATAGCCTAATAAATAAATTCCAATAAATGTAGCGATCAAAGAGGCAGGAATAGATACCATTACAATCAATGAGTTTCTAATACTGTGCAGGAAGAACAACATTACAAATGCTACCAGAATAACCGCAATTAATAAGTCATGTACAACAGAATCTGCTGCTTCAAGCGTAAATACAGTACTGTCTTTTGCAACTTCTAATTTTAATTGAGCCGATTTATAATCGCTCTCTAATGTCTTAATTGTTTTAACCAGCTGTTCACTTACCGCAACGGCATTTGCATCTGATTGTTTTACAATTTGAAGTACAATCGCACTTTTTTGATCTACACGCGCAATTTTTTCCGCGATTTTTTGCGTATCCTGAACATCAGCAATATCTCCTAAACGAACCTGGATTCCATTTTGAGAAGAGACTACTAAGTTTCTTAATTCTTCAACATTTTTATATTTACCCGCTAAACGAATTAATATTTTTTGATTACGAGTCTGGATATTACCCGTTGGGAAATCCAGATTTGAAGTTAAAATTGTCTGCTGTACCTGAGGAACAGAAAGTCCGTAACCCTGCATTTTTACAGCATCAAGATTTACCTGAATCTCACGTTCCTGACCTCCAATAATGTTTACCTGAGCAACCCCCTGTACACGAGATAAAACTGGCGCAATCTTTTTATCGATCAAATCGTAAAACGCTGCTTCGTCCATTTTACCATTCGCACCAAGTGTCATAATTGGTAAATCACTCAAAGAGAATTTAGTTAACGAAGGCGGATCAGCATCATCTGGCAAATCACTCAAAATCGCATTAATTTTACGCTGAGCATCATTCATCGAAATATCAACATTCGCATTTGAAGTTAATGTAATCGATACTACAGATAAACTCTCATAAGATTTAGAGTCAATTTTCTTGATATTTTCAAGAGATGCAATCGCATCCTCAATTTTCTTTGTAACAGTATTTTCAACCTCACTTGGAGAAGCTCCCGGATAAACAGTTGAAACCGTAATAACGTTGGTTTCGAATTTTGGGATCAGCTCATAGCCTAACTGGCTGTAACTGAACAATCCACCTAGAGTTAGAATTGTAAACAATACAATTACTAACGACGGACGTTTTATGGATATTTCGGCTAATTTCATATGTTTTCTTATTAAGTCTTTAGTTTTTAGTTCCTAGTCCTTAGTTTTAATTCCTCGTTTTTAATGTTACCTAATTCTAGGCGCAAAAAATTAAGGACTAAGGACTAATCTCTTAATCACTAATTACTTTTATTTAATAATTTCTACTGTATTTCCGTCTTGTAAGTTGATTTGTCCTGTAGTAATTACTACGTCTCCGTCATTTAAACCATCGATGATTTCAACTTTGTCTCCTAAGATTCTTCCTGCAACAACTTTTTTCAATTTTGCTACATTATTTTCAACTACGAAAATTTCGTTACTGCTTACACTTCCAACAAATGCATTTCTAGGAACCACTTTTAAGTTTTGTTTTTGGTTATTTGAACCAAAGTTTGCTGTTCCGTACATACCTGCTTTTAAGTCATTATTAGCATTGTTTGTAATTTCGATTTCTACCGGGAAGTTTAATGAAGCATCTGCTTTTGCAGCGATGAAAGTAATTTTTCCAGAGAATGTTTTATCAGGATAAACACTAGCAGTAATATTTACTGTGTTTCCTAATTTTAAGCTTGCAACCTGGCTTTCGTTTACTGTAACAGTTAATTTTAATTTAGAAACGTTTACGATATCAAACAAAGCTGTTGCAGGCATTCCTGCTAAAATAGATCCTGGCTCAACATATTTTTTATTGATGTATCCGTTAATTGGAGCTTTTACTTTAGTATCTCCAACGTTGATATTAGCTTGTGTTAAGTTAGATTGTGCATTTGTCAAAGCTAATTTTGCCTGATCTAATTGTTGTTTTGTTACACCGCCTGTTTTATAAGCGTTTTCATATCTTTCGTAATCAGATTTTGCATTTTGATAAACAGCCTGAGCCTGCTGAGCATTTACATTAATAACATCACCTCTTACTGTTAGTAATGTTTGTCCTACTCTTACGTAATCACCTTCTTTAGCTAAAACACTGATTACTTTTCCAGATTTTTCAGCAGAGAAAGTTAATTCCTGAATTGGCACAAAGTTTCCGTTTGCTGTAAAACCAAGATTAACATCTTCTGTTTTAACTGTGGCTACTTTTACAGATACTGCAGCATTTTTTTCAGCTACGATAGCAGTTTTACCTTCGTTTTCTGCTTTATTTTTATTTAAGATATAGCTTATCCCGAAAAAAGCTACGGCTATGATAACGATTGTTATAATTATTTTCTTCATTGTAATTAGTTATTTAGTAAGAGATTTAAGTTCGCCTTTTGATTTGATTAGAGATATTTCGGCAATTTTATAATTTAAAACTGCTCTTGTAAAATTATTTTGTGCTTCAAGTGATGCATTTTCTGCATCTAGTAAATCGGTTAAAGATGCTAAACCCTGAAGATAATTATTTTTAGTATTGCTCAGAATTTCAGTCGCTAAACGCATGTTTTCTTTTTGATTTTCGATCGTTACCAAGTTATTCTCGATTTCAGTCATCGCGTTTCTGTAATCTAAATCAAGAGAAAGTTTTGTGTCTTTGATATCTTCCTGAAGCGATCTGATTTCAACATCAGCTTGTCTTACTTTTGCACGAGTTCCAAAACCTGTAAAGATTGGCACGTGTAAGTTTAATCCAATTGCAGAGAAATCTGACCAGTAAACTCCTTTTTCTGGTTTTGCAAACCAAGGAAATTCAGGTCCCTGACCAATATAATTGTAACCTGCAGTTAATGAAAGCGTTGGATAATATCCAGCCTGAACAGCTTTTTTGTTAAGAACCAAAAGCTCTTCTTGTTTTTTCAAAAGCTGGTACTCTGTTCTGTTTTCAATATTTGGTTCTTGAGTTAAGGCTGCAGGAACAACTTCAAATTCTTCTTTTGGCATATCGATTTGAGTTTCAATAGGCATACCCATATAAAACTTTAAAGCATTTTCCTGTAAAGCAATTTGGTTTTTAATCTGCTGGCGCTCTGTATCGATATTTGACATTTTTACAATAATACGGTCTAAGTCAATTTTTTTAGCCAAACCGTTATCAAACTGGCCTTTTACGATATCACGAACTTTTGTTGTGTTTACATAATTGCTGTCTAATAAAACTAATCTTTCTTTTTGCACATAAACCGAATAGTAGTTATTTGCCACTCTTTCAATAACCTGCTCTTCTGTTAACTGATTGTTTATTTGATAAAATTCACGAGTAGATTTTGCTGCTCTTAATCCTGTAAAAACCGATTGATCAAAGATTGCCTGAGTTAAAGAAACCCCTGCAGTTGAGGTCCATTTTTGTCCAAATGCTGCCTGAATTGCAGTTCCCGGCGCACCAAATGCTGCTCCATCAATAACCGTAGTCTGAATAATTGGGTTATACGTTAAATTTCCGTTTGCAGAAATTTGAGGCAATGCTCTTGAACGTACTTCCTGAATTTTATATTCGCTGTTTTCAACCTGAAGTTTTGCCTTTTTTGCATCGGCTTTATTTTGAAGCGCGTAGTTAACGGCGTCTTTCAGAGTTAAAGTAGTGGTTTGTGCGGCGGAAGACAAGCCTATTGTACACAAAACTATAAGAAAGATTCTTTTCATAAGTGTTACTATTTATTTTTAAATTTGAGATGGGACCGTCATTTTTTCTTTACCCTCACAGAAAAATGACGATCAATTTTTGGAATGGTTAATTTTTAATTCGTTTTAATTGCTTTTCTAATTCCTCGACTCCTTTTTCAGTAGCCATTGCTCGAGTATGGTATTCTAATGCTTCTAATTCTATTCTTTGTGCTTCACTTTCTGAAACCGTATTTTCATTAATATGAAAAATTAGTGTGTAATAAAACTTCACATAAACCTCAACATTCAAATCACTTCTGTAAAGCCCTTCTCGAATTCCTTTATCAATATTATCTTTGAAACACTGTGTACATTGATCAATTTCGATGGAAAGGATATTTTGGTAAATCTCCGGATAATGCTTTTTCAACTGGTAAATTGGAGAAGTATCAATATTGTTTTTAAACATATCCCGAAACATTTCTCTAATCTCAAAATTTTCATGAATAGCATTATAATTCTTAGCTATAATAGTATCCATAATTTCGTGAACCTGACTATGAACCATTGAAGTGCTTTCTTCAATCAAAACTTCTTTATTACAGAAATATTTGTAAATCGTTTTTTTCGAAATACACATTTCTCCTGCAATATCATCCATCGTAACACTCTTAAAACCAAGCTTCAAAAAAAGTTCACTTGCTTTTGCTATTATTTTCTCTTTCATTTTAATTTTCCCAATTGCCTTACAAATATAACTAGGAAACTAAAATCTAAAAAAATAGTTTCCATGTTATTTGTAATAATTTTACATTAAATTAATAATCATGTGAGATTTATATGCTAAATTCTAAATTAGCGATTAGTTTAATGTCTTTTCCAAGCGCTAAACCTCCATTATGATGAAAAGAATTGTAGTCAAGACCAAAATCCTGACGTTTAATATCTCCTTTAATTTCAAAAGCAACTTTTTTCTCTCCGTTATATGTATTTACTCCAATAAACTCTGCATCAAGTTCTACAACTCTCGTAACATCTTTTATGGTTAAATCTCCCTTGAAAAAATTAATATTATTATTTATCTTTTGAAATGAAGTAGATTTAAAACTGATAATCGGATGTTCATCTACATCAAAAAAGTCCTGAAGCTGTAAATTGGTATCAATCTGCTGAAAGCTTTCAGTTTTATTGTTAATATCCAGTGAAAACTCAACCGATGCATCTTCAATTTCATTATCTTCAATATTCACATAACCGCCAAATTTGTTTGTTGTTCCTCCCAAATAAGCAATTATCGAATGTCTCATTTTAATTAAAACATCTGATTGAGTAGAATCTAAGGTCCATGTTGTTTTCATAAATATCTGATTTAAATGAGTTTATAAATTATTAAAACTCTTATGGAAACTTTTATAGTGTTCTAAGTTTCCAAATTATGGTGCAAATATAGACAGGAAACTCTAAATACCAAAAAAGTTTCCAAGTTTTTTCAAAATAATTTTAACACCTTAAGAATTAGTGGTTTTCGAAGGTATTTTGAATGGAAACTCATCATTTAAAATTTTAGGAAAGAATTAATTCATAATGAATCGTATCTTTGAGGCTCGTAAATTAGAATTTCATCATGCACGATATTAGCCAGTACCAGGATTTTTTTATTGATTATCTAAAAAATCAAAACATACACAAAGAACCCACAAATCTTTACGAACCCATTGAATATATTTTGGGACTTGGCGGAAAACGTATGCGCCCGGTACTTACCTTAATGGCTGCAGAGGTTTTTGATACTAGCTATAAAACGGCTCTTCCGGCTGCAATGGCGGTTGAAGTTTTTCATAATTTTTCGCTTGTTCATGATGATATTATGGATGACGCACCTTTAAGAAGAGGACAAGTTACGGTTCATGAAAAATGGGATTTAAATACCGGAATTCTTTCCGGAGATGCTATGCTGATCCTGGCTTACCAGTATTTTGAACAATATGAGCCAGAAGTTTTTAGAGATCTGGCAAAACTTTTCAGCAAAACGGCTCTTGAAGTATGCGAAGGACAGCAGTGGGATGTTGATTTTGAACAAAGAAACAACGTTACGATTCCGGAATATTTAAAAATGATCGAATATAAAACCGCTGTTTTAGTTGCTGCTGCCATGAAAATGGGTGCAATTGTGGCCAAAACTTCTGAAAAAGAAGGCGATTTAATTTATGATTTCGGATTGAATTTAGGTCTGGCTTTCCAACTACAAGATGATTATTTAGATGCTTTTGGTGATCCGAAAACTTTTGGAAAACAGGTTGGAGGTGATATTATCGAAAACAAAAAAACCTATTTATACTTAAAAGCGTTAGAATTTTCGACTCCGGAAAAAGCTTCAGAATTAGAAAAATTATTCAGTTTGCAATTAGAAGATAATTCAGAGAAAATAGAAACTGCAAAGACTATTTTCAACGAATCAGGAGCTTCAAAATCAACTCAGGAAGCAATTGAAATGTACACTTTTAAAGCTTTTGAAACTTTAGAAAAAATGGATATTAGCGCTGAAAAGAAAAGTATTTTAAAAACTTTTGGCGAAAATTTAATGGGTAGAAAAGTTTAATTTATAAAGAGCTTCGACTTCGCTCAGCCTGACAAATGTTGTCATAAAATGAGTGTCTTCCTTAGCGAAGTCGAAGGCTTATGAAACAGAAAACCCGGCAGGTTTTTAAAAACCTGTCGGGTTTGTCATTTTTATGAGTATTAAAAAAGTTCATCAGGATCAACTAAATCTGATAATTTTTGTTTTAAATCGTCTTTTAAAATCGTTAAACCAAATTGATACGAAGCATTCATCCATCCAAAACCTTCTTCGGTTATATAATTAAATTCCGTTCCTACGTTTCCGTATTCAGCGAAAATTTTGTGCGAGCTTATCGATAAATCAAACTTTTCAGGAATGGTTCCGTTGTAATCGACTGCGTTTCTGGTAATGAGCCAAAGCCAGCGATAGACCATTTCCTGCGCTTCTTCATTAAAATTATAATTTAGAAGTCCTTCCCATAAAAGCATTTGATGCGGCGACCAGCCAAACGGATAATCCCATTGGCGTATTGGCGCATTTTCATCAACGCCAGCAATTGATTCTTTGGTACTTCCTGCAATTCCGCCTTTCATTTTAAACTTTGGAAGTGTCTTTTTTACCAAAATTTCAGCTTGTTCCGGCGTACTTATTTTTGCCCAAAGCGGATAAAAAGTTGTGGCTGCTTCAAAAACATGCTGTTTTTCATTCACAAAATCATAATCGAAATAAATTCCGTTTTCAGAATTCCATAACAATTTGTTTATTTTTTCTTTTCTCGAAGAAGCTTTTAACAGCCAATATTCACTTGAAAAGGATTTATCTTCAAAATATTGAAATTCATTTTTAAAGTATTTCTGGATCAGAAAAGCAATATCGGTTTCGTATTTATAAAGCAGACTATTGATCGCAACTGTATTTAAATTGGCACAAATACCAACTAATCTGTTCGTAGTGTCATGACCGCTTTCGCGCATGCTTCGATCGTGAATAAAATATTTATCGAGTTCTTCATCAACCACTTCTCTTTCTAAATATTTCTTTTCAAATTCTCTTGTTGAGAGATTATATTTTGGTGCGAATTGCTCCAGAATGTCGTCAAAATGTCCTTCTTCAACTTCAAACGGAAGCCCGATTCCTTCTGCTTTATAACGATTTAAACCATTTGCTGTAAGTCTTTTTCCTTCTTCCATCCAAACCGTCAGATATTCTTTTATAGCGGTTTTTAAATGTCTTTCAATCCAAAAAATATCCGGATTTGATTTTTCTAAAACATCTATAATCAGCGATGTATAAAGCGGAGGCTGTGTTCTGGTTAAATAATAACTTCTGTTAGCGTTTAGAATTTTTCCGTAATGATCTATTTGATATTTAAAGTTCTCGGCAATGCCCAAAGCAAGATCAATTTTATCATCAATTAAAAGTCCTTTTGCAATAAAATAACTGTCCCAGCCGTACATTTCGTTGAATCTTCCGCCGGGAACCACAAACGGAACGCCTGATACTTCATTGTTTTTAATTTGAAGTGCCAAAGCCAGAATTCCCGGTTTTTTGTTCAGTGATAAAACATATTCAGGAGTAATATTTTTAGGCATCTGCACCACTTTTAATTTTGGCGTTGAGGCTTCTAATTTTTTGAAATAATCAAAAACAATTTCGTCGCCAAAAGGCACATATAAATAAGCAAATTCATTTTCGATTTTATCGTCTTCCAGAATTTTCTTTACGCCAATGGCATCGATTGTTCTGGTAAGGCCGTTCCAATACAAATCTTTAATTTTTCTTGAAATTCTTTTTACAGGATCTTCTGTGATTTCGTTTAAATCTATCTCCGCAGATTCAACATTGTTTTTCTTAGCCAAGGCCAGTTCCTGCAATAAATTCGAGAGCTGATAAGTTCCTTTAATAACTGCCGGATTTCCATCTTGATCATAAAGTAAAAAACTTTTTGGACCGTTGTCATCTATCGTAATTTTTTTATCGCCGTCAGTATCTTCCTGAGCCAATAATTTTTCGATGGTTTGGGTTATATGTAGTTTAAATTTCATCTTTTGCAGTTATTTTTTTAAGAATAAAAAAGGAGATCAGTAACAAAGTCATTGGAATGAGGGTAAAATAAAAAGCCTTTTCTGGTCCTTCATTTTTAAAAAGCCAGCCTGTAATTCTGGACCCCAATGTGCCGCCAAGAGCCGAAAAAATGACAATTAATCCGGTCATGGAACTTTGCAGATTCTTTGGTAAAGCACTTAATACTATTGAATTTAACAATGGATAAATGGGCGCAATAAACAATCCGATTAAAGGAAATGCAAAACCAATTAATGGTATATTTGAAAGTGTATCAATATTTTTTACTTCTAATCCAACCGTTTTTGGAAGCACAAATGTTACCAAAAGCATGGCGGAAACAATACAGAAACTTAAAACCCAAATCCAGTTTACTTTTTTAGTCACAATTCCTGCGATAAGTCTTCCAATTGCTAATGAAACTGCCAAAATACTGGCCATCATTATACTGATGTTTTCTGGCAGATGCAGCACTTTTGTATTAAATGTAGGCAGCCATGAAAGGATTCCCTGCTCGATCATTACAAATAAAAACACGCTGATGACAAAAATAACAGTCAGCAGTTTTGCCATTAATTTGAACATCTGCAAAA
The DNA here is from genome assembly GCF_028736135.1 of Flavobacterium sp. KACC 22758. NCBI lineage: Bacteria > Pseudomonadati > Bacteroidota > Flavobacteriia > Flavobacteriales > Flavobacteriaceae > Flavobacterium > Flavobacterium sp. KACC 22758. The sequence goes on along the minus strand of NZ_CP117878.1, from coordinate 276,254 downwards.
AATCATCTTTAAGATTTACTCCCGCTGCGACTTCAGTTTCTTCGAATTTTATAAAGAGTAAAAACAGAAATGATAAAAACGATAATCCCGCCAATAACCAATATACGTTAAGCCATGAATTGGGATCATTTTCGTTATTAAAAGCCGGAAATAAAAAATAAGCCAGCGCAATTCCTACCATAAAAAAACCTTCAATACTGCTCATTAAAGCGTTGTGTTCTTTTTTTGTTTCGGTCACGGTTCCTATCAGCGAATAAACAGAAACTTTTATCAGGGCAAAGGAAACTCCAACGGTTGCAAAAAGGATTTTAGCATTGTTAAACGAGTTTCCAAAATACATAGAAATACAGGCTAAAGTAACCAAAGCCAATCCTGTTAACATCGCTTTTCTATAACCTATTCGAGGCAGAAAAGAAGCTATAAAAAAGGATACAATGGCAATTGGCATATCTTTAAAGGCTTCTAAAATACTCGCCTGAACCTCGTCGACACCGTAATTTTTCTGCGATTTTAAAATCACAATTCCTACGCTGTTTAATAAAATGGCGAAGACAAAATAATTGAGGTAAAGTGAGATTTTAATTCCTATGTTTTTCATTTGTATTTTGTGGTTATGAAACGTAATACGTTGTGGTTATGATGCAGAGACACACAGCAGTGTGTCTCTAAAATACCATATAATTTTTAACACATACAAACATAGTTTAGTTTGTATTCAAAGGCGTTTCACTTGCATTAATCCACATAGATATGTGTGGAAACTTGTTTCTTTTTTGCTCTTTTTTTTGAGTGATAAAAATCTATGTTTCTATGTGTTTAATTTTTTTTACTCTTATATAAATTTAGAAATTAATCGCTACCGAAAATCTAAAAGCACGTCCTAAAATAGGTCTTGCCATAAACACATCGCTAGCTGCAGATGTTGTTTGTCTTGGATCTCCTTCTGTTAAACCAATTTCGTTGAATAAGTTTGAAGCATCTACTGCAAAACGAAGATTGTTATACGTATAATTTAAACCTGCTCCAACTTCTTTGTAAGCCGGCAAAACTTGTTTGTTATCCTGATTCGTGAATTTTTTATCGTAATAAGAAAACTGAACATAAGCTGTAAAGTCTTTTGTAATATCAACTTCAGGTCTTAGGTTACAGAAAAATTTAGGGATTCTTCTTGCAGTATTTCCATTAAAATCAAAAGTCGAACCGTCGGCATTTGTTCCTGTAAAGTTGTCGTATTCTGGTTTTTGAACTGTGAATGTAAAGTTCAGTTTCGCAAATTTATATCTTGCATTCGTTTCTACTTCAAGACCAATATTGTTTACATCGGCAAATTTATTTTCTGAAGATCCATCAGATAAAATATCCGTAAAAGCCACATTTTTCAAATTCATGTGAAACAAATTTGCATTTACAGAGAAGAAAGAACTTGAATATTTATAACCCAGCTCAAACTGATTTACTTCTGTATTTTCCAATTTGCTTAAATTGGCTGCATTATCATAAAACGATTCTTCAATTGGAGATCTAAAACCGTGGCTGTAACGCACGTATGAAGCCATATTGTCGTTGAATTTGTAATTTCCCGCTGCAGTATACGACCATTCGCTTACATCATATCTCCAATAAGTATACGGATTTCCTTTTACTGTTGTTACTGCATCATCCGCCGTATTATTATCCAAAATCCCTAAGTTTTCGGCAAAAAATCTGGCGTTGTCTCTGTATCCGGAATATTTGTCTTTGTTGTATCTTAAACCAGCATTAAAGGTTAAATTGTCTGTAGCTTTAATTTCGGCATCAGCATAAATATCATTTAAAAGTCCTTTTGTCTGTGCGTCTCTTTCTAACCATGTAATTCTTTCTACGCCATTCCAGGTGTGGTCAACTCCGGTTGTATTATCTTTTACATTTAATAATCTCGGATTGTCTGAAACACTTACTAAATACGAATTCCAGTTCCAGTATTGATTTGATTTCCAGTTAGAATAGTAGTAACCTGCTGTAAGTTTCACCGGATCTAAATCAAAAGAAAAAGAGAAATTATTCGCAAAATTGCTCATTTTCTTCTCGATGTGCCAAAGATCTGCTCTCATAATTAAAGCATTTGGATCAAGTGCTGCACCATTATCTACATAAGTATAAGCAAGGTTTCCTGCTGTTGTATTTTGAACATCTGCTGCATAAGCATCTTGTGTCCAAGGTCCTCCATTAGGAAAAATAGCATTGTAATTTAAATCGATACTCGTTTGTTTGAAGGCATTTTTGAAAGTAACTCTTTCAGAAATTTTCTTTTTAAATTCAGCTCCAATTGAGTTGATAATTGGATGTGAACCATCTTCTAAATCTGCGCTGAAAGTTCCGCCTCCGTATTGAGGTACATTTAAATGACTGAAATTTACAGAAGTCAATGTTCCGTAATTTGGATTAAAGCCTGGAATTCCTTCCACTTTTCCGTTGTTATTTTTTAAAGGAATTGGTAAATAGAATGTATTTCTGTCATCAAGATGTTTGAAATTGATTCTTAAATAATCGTTGTCATCAAATTTATAAGTGATGTTTCCTTTTATTTGTCCGCCTTTATTGGCAGTAAAACCAGTATTTCTTACTCCATTGTCAGTTCTGTAAAATCCGCCTACATTAAAAAATAATTTATCCTGAATTAAAGCACCTGATAAATTAAGGTCAGTTCTAAACATTCCGTAATCTGAAGTTGTGAATTTTGCTCTTCCCTGAAAATCATTCTGACCTGTTTTTGAAATAAAGTTGATGATTCCCCCCGGAGCATTGTTGGCGAAAATTGAAGCAGAACCTCCACGAACAGCTTCCATTTTACTCACTGTTTCGTCTAATCTGTAAAAAGTATCGGCATTGGCAAATTGCAAAGCTCCATCTTCAAAAACCGGTAATCCGTCTTCCTGAATCTGTACATATTCATAAGCTCCCGCAGACGGAATCCCTCTTGCAAAAAGATTGTTTCCAATTTCTCCTCCAGATGCTTCAACCACAAATCCCGGAATAGTCTGCAGCAACGCCGCCGTGCTCGATGGTGCTCGGTCTTCAATAGCTTTGGCTCCCATTGTGGTAATGGCAACGCTCGATTCAAGCTTAGATCTTGGAGCAGACGAACCTGTTACGACAACTTCTTTTAAACTTTGCGATTCGCCTTCAAGAAGTAAGCTTACCTCTATAGATTCTCCTTCTTTTAAGGCAATTTTTTTCTCGAAAGTTTTGTATCCCACATTTGTTGCCATAATAGTGTAGGTTCCTGCTTCGACGTTTGAGAAAGAATATCCTCCGTTTTCGTCTGTAACGGTGCTTTTTCCTGTTTCCTTAAGCGTTACGTTTGCTCCGGGAATTGTTACGCCGCTATCGTCGAGTACTTTTCCGGAAACTTTAGCTGTATTTTGGGCAAACAGATTATTTGGTAAAAAAAATAGGCAAAACATTAAAAATAATGTACCTAAATAATGGTGCAGCTTTTTCATTTTTTTTGTTCGGTTAGTTAGTAATTATGGTTATCACTGTCAAACTTAAAAACAAATTATAAGGAATATAAGAATTAAAAATCGAAAACGTTTTCGAAATCACCTAAAACGTTTTCGGAAATTAATTTTTTATCAATGCAGTTTATTTTTTAGTACATTTATTTCATGAATGATACAAAATTAATAGATATAGCCTCTGCATTAGGAATATCGGTTACAACCGTTTCAAAGGCATTAAAAGGGTATACAGACATTAGTAAGTCGACACGAGCCAAAGTTATCGAAATGGCCGAAACGATGAACTATATGCCTAATTCTGTAGCAGTTAATTTAAGAACCAACGAAACCAAAACTATTGGCGTTATTATCCCTGCAACGGTTCATCACTTTTTTTCGAGTGTTTTAAACGGCATTTTAGAAGAAGCCGAAAAAAGAGGTTATCTGGTCATCATTCTGCAATCGAATGAAAAATATGAAATGGAAAAAAAGCAGCTTGCCTTGTTAATTCAAAAGCGGGTTGACGGCGTTTTAATGTCACTCTCGAATGAAACGGATGATTTCTCTCATATTAATGACGCCATTCGAAAAAATACTCCGGTTGTTTTGTTTGATAAAATTGCTAAAAGAGTAGAATGTTCTAAAGTGATTATTAATGACGCTAAAGCAGCTTATGATGCCGTTACGTATCTTATCAATAAAGGCTATAAAAAAATTGCCCATTTTAGAGGCTCGTATGTTCCTCAAAATTCCATTGATCGCTTTCTGGGTTATAAACGCGCACTCGAAGCTCACGGAATTGAATACGATTCGAAACTGGTTTATGTTTGTGATAACAATACCGATTTTGAAGACGGTTACGAAAATGCCCAAAAAATTATGGCCGAACATCCGGATATCGATGCTATTTTTGCGATTACAGATTTAGTCGCTATCGGGATTATAAAATATTTTAATGAAGCGGGAATAAAAACGCCGGATCAGGTGGCGGTTTTTGGTTTTAGCAACTGGTTTATGAGTACCGTGATTTCGCCTAAATTAACGACAATTGACCAGCCTGGATTTGAAATGGGACACACCGCAGTTTCTATTTTAATTGATGAAATTGCCGACATAAAAGAACATCGTAAAGTCGAACATCAAATTATAGAACTTCCAACAAGAATCATAGAACGAGAATCGACTGTAAAATGATTTTTTAGTTTTAACTTTGCTCAAATTCTTAAAAAGCATTAATGTTTCCGATTCCTGAAAATACCGATTTTTTATTGGCTGATGCCGAAAAAGAAAATTTATATTTAAGTCTGATTGAGCAGATTAATAAAGACTTTAATCTGGCGAATGAAGGAATTGATTTTCCGCTTAGTATTTCTCCTGAAGAATTAAAAATTCAGCTTCATGAAAAAATCTACCGCATGATTCAGTACAAATTTGCTGAATACTTAAATCTGCTTTACATTATTGATGTTCCCGAAAATGAAATCAAACAACTAGACGGTTCTGATTTAGTAATTCTGGCTGAACAAGTTGCCTTTTTGATTTTAAAAAGAGAATGGCAGAAGGTTTGGTTTAGAAATCATTACAAATAAGTTGCTAAGGTTCTGAGATACTAAGATTCTAAGTTTTTTTATCATTGGGACGAACTATATTATGCAATTTATGTAATTCTTCAAAAAGCCCAAAATACTGCGTTTCAATTTCACTTCCAATAATTTGGAAACGGCCACACTTGAAACATATTTTCGCTATACCAACCGTTTTTTCTTTCTTTTTAAAATAAAGATATCGCGATATTCAGGGACACACGCATAAGAACTCATTTGTAAAGAATCTTTTTCACTGAATACATTTTCAATTTCTTTTTGCTGTTTAGCCGTAAGATTTGACTTTTTATAATGATGACTTAGCAAAATTCGTTCGAAGCCTCTTTTAGGAATACTATCAGGAAAATATCCCATAAATAAACCTTCAAACTCCTTCTCTTTTTTTGATTTTTTATTTTCTCCTCCAGAAATAATTATGCTATCAAGAATATAATTCACAAAATAATGATCAATTTTATCAGAATCAAAAAAAGGTCGTAATTCTTTCTTTACAACCTTTTCATTAGTATTTTTTGATTTCTCCGAATTATTACAACTTAAGACAATAATTCCAATAAGTATAAAATAAATTTCTTCAATTTTCAGAATTTAAAAACTTAGAATCTTAGTATCTCAGAACCTTAGCTCCTTAGAAATAAACCCTCACAAAAGGCATAAATCCAGATCCGTAAAGACTTTTGTCAGGATTATACAATACGTCATAACGGGCGCCAATTGTAACGTTTCCAGTTCTGTAACCTGCTCCGAGATATAGGGCTGTATTCCAGTAACTATCAGAAAAAGCAGGTCTGTTGATATTCGATTCATATCTTGTATCTACTCTTACCTGTTCCAATTCGGCAGATAATTGAACTTCCGGAATTGGGTTCACAAGCGTGATTAAACTTCCGCCATAAACATAGGATTCGTAATAATTTTTTGAAGATAAATAGCCGAATTGTAATCCAACTCCAACGGCAAAAATCTCGTTAACATTGTAAATCGCACTTGGCATTACAGAGATATCAGTATAACCGGAACCAATTCCTAAACCCAGTCCGCCTCCAAACTGAACTTTATCCCAAAAATGGTTTTTGTTATCAATAACATACGTTTGTTGTGCCTGTGCATAACTTGAGAATAAGACTGCCAAAATCACAAAAAAATATTTGCAATCGATTGAAAATTGAATTTTATTCATAGTTAACGTTTATTTTAACAAATTTTTACGTAAAAGTACGTAAAAAAAAGATTTAAATAAAGGCGATTGTTGTACTTTTGCCATTCTATTTAACAAAAAGTATATTCACTAATATTATGGATAGGTTTTCATTTTTAAATGCAGCGCATACCGAGTTTTTTGCACAATTATACGATCAATATTTAGTTAACCCAGACAGCGTAGAGCCTAGCTGGAGAAGTTTCTTTCAAGGTTTTGACTTTGGACAAACTACTTATAATGACGAAAATCCAGTGCAGACCATTGTTGAGTATGTGACTAGCCCAAACACAGATTACAGTCAGGTTTCAGACAAACTGCAAAAAGAATTTAACGTTCTAAAATTAATCGATGGTTACCGTACGCGCGGGCACTTGTTTACAAAAACAAACCCAGTTCGCGATCGCAGGCAGTCTTCTCCAACTTTAGATATCGAAAACTTTGGTTTATCAGCAGCTGACCTTTCAACTGTTTTTGATGCTGCACAGACAATTGGAATGACACCTTCTTCTTTAGAAGCTATCGTAAATCGTCTTAAAGCTATTTACTGCCAGCATATTGGAATTGAATATATGTATATCAGAAATCCTGGCGTTGTAAAATGGATTCAGGATAAATTAGCTGTAAATGTTAATCAGCCTAATTTCTCTACAGAAGAAAAGAAAACAATCTTAAATAAATTAAACGAAGCTGTTTCTTTTGAAAACTTCCTTCATACTAAATATGTTGGACAAAAACGTTTCTCATTAGAAGGCGGGGAATCTATCATCCCGGCTCTTGATGCTTTAATCGAGCAGGCTGCAGAAAAAGGTGTTGAACAATTCGTAATGGGAATGGCTCACCGTGGTCGTTTGAACGTTTTAGCAAACATCTTCGGAAAATCGACTCAGGATATCTTTGGTGAGTTTGACGGAAAAGATTACGATCAGGAATATTTTGACGGTGACGTAAAATACCACTTAGGTCTTACAGCTGACAAAAAAACAAGATCTGGAAAAAGCATCAACATCAATTTAGCGCCAAACCCTTCTCACCTAGAGACTGTTGGAGCAGTAATTGAAGGTATCACAAGAGCAAAACAAGATAAATATTACAATGACGATTTCTCTAAAGTATTACCAATCGCCGTTCACGGAGATGCTGCAATTGCAGGTCAGGGTATTCTTTACGAAATCATTCAAATGGCTCAATTAGATGGTTACAAAACTGGAGGAACAATCCACATTGTAATCAACAATCAGGTTGGTTTTACAACTAACTACTTAGACGCTCGTTCTTCTACTTACTGTACAGACGTTGCTAAAGTAACTTTATCGCCGGTATTACACGTAAATGCTGATGATGCTGAAGCTGTTGTACATGCTGTATCTTTTGCATTAGACTACAGAATGCAGTTTGGACGTGACGTATTTATCGATTTATTAGGATACAGAAAATACGGTCACAACGAAGGTGATGAGCCTCGTTTTACACAGCCTGTTTTATATAAAATCATTGCTAAACACAAAAACCCAAGAGACATCTATGCAGAGAAATTATTATCTGACGGTGTAATCGATGCTTCTTATGTAAACGGTTTAGAAAAACAATACAAATCTCAATTAGAAGAAAACTTAGAAGCTTCTCGTAAAAAAGATTTGACTATCATTACCCCATTCATGAAAAACGAATGGGAAGGATTTGTTCAGGTAACTGATACACAAATGCTTCAAAAAGTTGACACTACTTTTGCTAAAGAAGGTTTAGATTCTATCATCAAAACCATCTCAACTTTACCAGAAGACAAAAAATTCATTAACAAGATAACTAAAATTGTTACGGATAGAAAAGTTGGATACGACAACAATACTCTTGATTGGGGAACTGCAGAAGCACTTGCTTACGGATCTCTTTTAACAGAAGGATTTGATGTTCGTATTTCTGGTCAGGATGTTGAGCGTGGTACATTCTCTCACCGTCATGCTGTTGTTAAAGTAGAAGACTCAGAGGAAGAAGTAATTCTATTAGATGCAATTGAAAACAAAAAAGGAAAATTCGGCGTATTCAATTCACTTTTATCTGAATATGGTGTTTTAGGTTTTGATTATGGATATGCATTAGCAAACCCAAAAGCCTTAACAATCTGGGAAGCACAGTTTGGAGATTTCTCTAACGGAGCTCAAATCATGATTGACCAGTATATTTCATGTGGAGAAGACAAATGGAACAACCAAAACGGTATTGTTTTATTATTACCTCACGGATATGAAGGACAAGGTGCTGAGCACTCTTCTGCAAGAATGGAGCGTTACTTACAACTTTGCGCAAGACATAATATGTATGTGGCAGATTGTACAACACCGGCTAACTTCTTCCACTTATTGAGAAGACAAATGAAAACGAATTTCCGTAAACCATTGGTAGTTTTCTCTCCAAAAAGTTTATTACGTGATCCAAGATGCGTATCAACTGTTGAAGAATTAGCAACTGGAAGTTTCCAGGAAACTATCGACGATACCACAGTAAACAAAAAAGATGTAAAAACTTTAGTTTTCTGTACAGGTAAATTCTACTACGATATTGTAGCAGAAAGAGAAAACAACGGAAGAAAAGACGTTGCAGTTGTTCGTATCGAGCAATTATTCCCTTTCCCAGTTGAGCAGATCAAAGAAATCATTGCAAAATATCCAAATGCAGATGATTATGTTTGGGCACAGGAAGAGCCTAAAAACATGGGAGCTTACAGCTTTATGTTAATGAACTTTGACCTTGTAAAATGGAGATTAGCTTCATTGAAAGCATACTCTGCTCCTGCATCAGGAAGTTACACACGTGCAAAACGTCGTCACGCAGATGCAATTAGAATGGTATTCGATAAAAATTTATTCAGATAATTAAAAAAATTGTTTCAAGTTTAAAGTTTCAAGTTATGCGAAACATGAAACTTTAAACTAACTAAACTTTAAACAAAAACAAGATGATTTTAGAAATGAAAGTCCCATCACCAGGGGAATCAATAAAAGAAGTTGAAATTGCAACTTGGTTAGTAAAAGACGGAGATTATGTAGAAAAAGATCAGGCTATTGCTGAAGTTGATTCAGATAAGGCTACTCTTGAATTACCTGCTGAAATGAGCGGTGTAATTACATTAAAAGCTGAAGAAGGTGATACAGTTGCTGTAGGCGCTGTAGTTTGTTTAATTGATACAGATGCTGCTAAACCAGCAGGAAGCGGATCTGTAGCTCCAGCTGCTGAAGCTCCAAAAGCAGAGGCACCTAAAGCTGAGGCTCCAAAGGCAGAAGTAAAAGCTGAAGCTCCAAAAGCAGCTCCGGCAGCAACAAGTTATGCAGCTGGAACTCCATCTCCTGCAGCAAGAAAAATATTAGACGAGAAAAATATTGCTCCAGCAGCAGTTTCTGGAACTGGTAAAGGCGGCAGAATTACTAAAGATGATGCTGTAAATGCAGTACCGTCTATGGGAACTCCAACTGGAGGAAGCCGTGGAACTGAGCGTACAAAATTATCTATGTTACGTCGTAAAGTAGCAGAAAGATTAGTTTCAGCTAAAAACGAAACGGCTATGCTTACTACTTTCAACGAAGTAAACATGACGCCAATCAACCAAATTCGTAACGAATACAAAGATGCTTTCAAAGCTAAACATGGTGGTTTAGGTTTAGGATTTATGTCATTCTTTACAAAAGCAGTTACAAGAGCTTTACAATTATATCCAGATGTTAACTCTATGATGGATGGTGACTACAAAATCGCTTACGATTTTGCTGATATCTCAATCGCAGTTTCTGGACCAAAAGGATTAATGGTTCCTGTTGTTCGTAATGCTGAATTATTAACTTTCCGCGGCATTGAAGCTGAAATCAAAAGATTAGCTTTAAGAGCTCGTGATGGTCAAATTACAGTTGACGATATGACTGGAGGAACTTTCACAATTACAAATGGCGGTGTTTTTGGAAGTATGTTATCTACTCCAATCATCAACCCTCCACAATCAGGTATTTTAGGAATGCACAATATTATTGAGCGTCCTATTGCTGTAAACGGAAAAGTTGAAATTCACCCAATGATGTATGTTGCACTTTCTTACGATCACAGAATCATCGACGGACGTGAATCTGTTGGTTTCTTAGTTGCTGTGAAAGAAGCATTAGAAAACCCGGTAGAATTATTAATGAACGGTGATGCTAAACGTGCTTTAGAATTGTAATAATTATAATTTTCAATATATCTAAACCTGCTCATTTGAGCAGGTTTTTTTATTTTAAAGCTATTTTATAAGTGAACACTTATATTTTTAAAAATTAATTTAGAATGAATAAGAATAACTTGCTTTGTTTCGTCTGATACCTTAGATTTGCACAATCGAAAACAATTTTAAACTATTCTAAATCTATTTACAGAAAAAGAATAGTATCAATTTAATTCTGCAAAGACATGATAACAATAGCAAGCCTTATCGTTTTTTTAGCTTTTTACATACTTTATTACACCTCAAAAAGAGCAGTTTTATCGTATGATTTAGGTTTTGAAAAATGGATGAAAAAAAATCCGAAACAAACCAAAATCACCGGATTAGTGCTTCTTGTTTCGGCTTATGCAATCTGGCTTTTTACACAGTCTTTGGGCTGCGGTACTTTGATGTTTTTTATTCAGTTGATGACTATTGGAAGCCTTATTATCATTCTTGCACCATTAAAAAAAGTAAACAGCAAAGCACTTTTGGCACTCTTGGTTATCGCTGCCTTATTAGAACTTTATTACAACTAAATTATAACTGACCAATGCCAGCAAATCCAAAATATTTAAACCCATCTTTTTGGCCTCGTTTTTCTAAAATTACAGCAGCTATATTAGGCGGATACTTCGTTTCAGTAACTTTTCATCTTGCTTTAGCTTCATGGTTTAACCGCCCCGAAGTACTAATGACAACAGCCTTTACTGGATTTATACTTTGGGTTGTATTAATGGTTCTTGCATTTTTGGCAAAAAGCGGCTGGAAAATCTGGGGCATTTATATTTTGCTCAGCTTAGTTTTTTCGCTTCTTATTTACCTTGGCCAAACTTATAACACTAGCGCGTAATCCTTATGAATAACCGTCATTATAATATCTATTTTCACACACATACTGTCAGCGGTATTGTGATCAGCGTTGTGCTTTTTGTAATTTTCTTTGCAGGATCTTTTTCTTTTTTTAGAGATGAAATTATCAATTGGGAAAGAAGTGAATCGACTGCAGTTACCAGAGAAATTAAATTAGATTATAACAAAGCTTTAGAAAATCTTGATAAAAAATACGTTTTACACGGAAGAAAGATAACTATATCAAAACCATCTATAGAAAATAGAGTTGCGGTTTACATGGAAGGTTCCAGAGACACTTTGGCTCCTGCCAAACAAAAAGAAGGATCATTCTTTTATTTAGACAACAAAAACTTTAAATCCTATACTTACGAAGAATCTTATTCTTTAGGAGAACTTTTATACCGTTTACACTTTCTGGCACAAATTCCTTATCCGGTTGGCTATTACCTTTCCGGATTTACTGCCTTATTCTTCTTATTTGCCATTGTAACCGGACTTTTATTACACTGGAAAAAAATCGTATCTAATTTTTATGTTTTCCGCCCAAAGGAAAAACTAAAAACATTATGGACAGATGCTCATACTGCACTGGGAATGATAGGACTTCCGTTTCAGTTTGTTTATGCCGTAACCGGAGCTTTCTTTATGATTAAACTTTTAATCGTTGCCCCGGCTGTAATGGCATTATACAAAGGCGATCAGGATAAACTTTACAAAGAATTAGAATACACAGATACCGATTATAAATTTGAATACAAAAAATTAGCCAATCCGTTCGATGTAGAACAATTGATTAATAAAGCCAAAAGCAATTGGGCAGATTTTGAAATTACACGTGTTGTTATTCAAAACTATGGCGATGTCAATATGCACGTTTTAGTTGAAGGAGAACTGCCTAGCCATAAAAAATTTACCGGAATTGGAAAAGTCGTTTACCGCGTTTCTGACGGAAAGGAAATTGCCCGCAAAAATCCAATTACCCAAAACGGCTATCTTGATGTTGTGAAAAATGTTTTATACAGAATACATTTTGGCGACTATGGCGGTTATGCCTTAAAAATTGTGAGTTTCGTTTTAGGAATTATAACTTGTTTTGTCATCATTTCAGGAGTAATGATTTGGTTAGTAGCAAGACAAAAAAATAATCTGCCTGAAAAGAAAAGACGTTTCAATGCAGCTGTTGTTCGCATTTATCTGGCTATCTGCCTGAGTATGTACCCTATTACTGCTTTAGCATTTATTGGTTCAAAAATATTTTATCCTTTAAGCCAGTCTAACTTATTCCGTTTATATTTTGGCGGATGGTTATTGCTTACAATATTCTTTATCATCAAAAAGAATGATGCTTTTACAAATAGGTTCTGCTTAATATCAGGAAGTATTTTAGGCTTTTTAATTCCAATTACAAACGGAATTGTTTCTGGACAATGGTTCTGGACTTCATTTATGGAAAACAAAATTCAGATTTTCTTTATTGATGTTTTCTGGATCGTGCTCGCTTCTATAACACTATATACAGCATATCATTTAAAGCCTACAAAAGAAGTCGCGAAAAATTAGCTTAAATAATTTGCCCTCTATTGATTTTGCTTATACTTTTACGGCTTTAATCAAAAAATGGGATTCAAAACGCAAATACGTTTTCTGCATAAATGGCTCGGATTAATTTCCGGGCTTATTGTTTTTATAGTCTGTATTACGGGTTGTATCTTTTGTTTTCATGATGAAATAAAAGACATTACGAGAAAAGAATGGCGTTTTGTTGAACCTCAGAACAAACCTTTTTTAATGCCTTCGGTTTTGCAGGAAAAGGCAAAAGAAATTGTTCCAAAGAATAAAATAAGCATGACGGCGTATTACGGAAAAAACCGTTCGGCTATTGTTTACACCTATTCTGATACTGAGAATTTATATCTGTACTTTAATCCTTATTCCGGTCAATATTTAAAAACAGAAAATCCCGAAACTGACTTTTTCATTATTGTCGAATATATTCACCTGTATTTGCTTCTGCCGGATTATATAGGAAAACATATTATTGGCGGAGCTACTATCATTTTTATTCTTTTACTGATTTCCGGTATAATTCAATGGTGGCCAAAACGAAAAAGCGATATTAAAAGAAGTTTCACCGTAAAATGGTCGGCAAAATGGCGTCGTGTAAATTACGACTGGCATAACACGTCAGGATTTTATATTGCGCTTATTGCACTTATTCTTGCCATAACAGGTTTAACTTTTACTTACGAATGGGTTGGCGACGGTATTTACAAAACTTTCAATTTTGGAGGAGATAAAGCCGCAGAAACAAAAACACCTGTTATTGACACAACAAAATTTGAATCAAACTCGATTACCGCAGTCGATCGTGCTTTTATTCAAACCATGAAATTACAGCCAAAAGCCGAAATGTTCTTTGTAATGATTCCGCAGCAAAAAGGCGATATTATAAGTACTGGAGCATATCCGCATACATTACGTTACGATCATCAAAGCAATTATTATTTTCATCCCAATGACGGGAAATTAATTCAAAGTGATCCGTATCATTCAAAAACGCTCGGTTTACAGGTTGTCGAAATGAATTATGGAATTCACACAGGACAAATTTTAGATCTGCCTGGAAAAATAATTGCATTTACAGTAAGTTTAATTGCTTCGGCTTTACCTGTGACCGGTTTTGTAATTTGGTTTGGAAGAAGAAAAAAATCTAAAAACAAGAAATAAAAAAACCGCCTTAATAAAAGCGGTTTCTTTATAATTGTAGAAATTTATTAATTTCTGTTTGCTAAAGCATTTTTCTGCAAATTTTTAACTGAATTTACTTTGTTATCTACATAAGCAACTTCACTTAAATTGTTTTCATTAAAGTAAATCCATTTTCCGGTTTTCACTCCTTCTGTGTATTCTCCAACAGCTTTTTTATTTCCTTTTTCGTCATAAGATACCCAGACACCATCTAATTTACCATCCTTAAAAAAGCCTTCTTGTTGTACTTTACCATTATCATAATAATAAGTAGCTTTTACTTTGTTTCCAACAGCTTCTAATTCAGGTTTTACTTCTTGTGCAGCTAATATTCCAGAGAACAATACTGCTGCTAAAATTACACTCTTTTTCATATCTTTAGGTATTAATGTTAAGAAATCATTATCAAATATAGTTAATTGTTTACATTTAAAAAACTTTTACTTAACAATTTGGTAACATTGAATAAAAACTTAACATTGGAAATTTCCCAAAAACAAAAAAACCAGCGCTCAGGCACTGGTTTTACTGGTATTTTAGTTAAAAACTAAAATTACGATAACGTTATAAATTTCGTAAATAAATTAGTTCAATAAAGTGTTTAACTGATCCTGAAGCTTTGGATCAGAGGGTCTTGCAGCATCAGAACTCACAATGTTTCCATTTGGATCTAAAAGAATAAATCTTGGAATTCCCATTACACCATAATTGACTACAAATTCAGATTCCCAGTCTTTATCTGCAAATAACTGAACGCCGCCTAACTTTTTATCAGTCACAAACTTTTTCCATTTTTCATTGTCTTTTGCTTTATCAATAGAAATACTCACGAACTCGATGTTTTTTCCGTGATACTTTTCTTCAATTTTTTGCAAATATGGAATCTCAGCTCTGCAAGGTGCGCACCAGGTTGCCCAAAGATCAATGTAAACGTATTTTCCTTTTAGATCTGAAAGTTTTGTTTTTCCTCCTTTAAAATTTTCGTAATCAAATTGAGGAGAAGGTTTTCCAACCATTTTTCTTGCATTTGCAGTTCTTTCATATTCCTGAACTGCATATTGATTAAAACTTTCAAAACTCATTTTTAAAGCAGTTTTAAATTCCGGATCAAGATCACTTTTTTCCAGATTCTCAAAATCAGTTTTTTTCTTGTTTTCTAAAAGCGATGTAAATTCAGCTGCTTCTTTAGCAAATGCTTCATTTTGAAATTTTTCATCTTTTAAAGATTGCTGCGCAAGGAAATTACTTTCGTTTACACCTTTACCTTTATAAACAATTGTTTCATCAAATTCTTTGGCATTCATGGTCAAATTAACTTCAGAATCTGGTTTTAAGTAAATGTTTGAAGATTCAGTTCCGTCAGAAAACATATAGAATCCTTTTGGAGCTTCAAAAGTTGCGGCAAAAATTCCCTTTTTGTCAATTGGAATAACTTGTTTAAAATTATTTCTTCCTTTAATAACTAAAGTATCGCTGTTTCTATTATCGATTTTAGCTGTAAATTTTATTTGATTTTTGGCTTGACCTATAACGTTCAAAGCACTAAAAATCAACAGACCCGTAACAAAAAGTTTTTTCATACTATTTAAAGTTTGTTTTTAGTGATTCAAATCTAAAGAAATAACAGCTTCGAAATTTCAGAATTAACAAAATATTTAAAATTATACGTATCAAGTTTACCTCTTTACTATATTATCTTGAATTTTGTATTTACTTTTGCAGTCTAAAATTGAGATTATGTATAGAAGTCATAATTGCGGCGAATTAAACGCTTCAAATATTAATACCGAAGTTACACTTGCGGGCTGGGTTCAAAAATCACGTGATAAAGGATTTATGAATTGGGTCGATTTACGCGACCGTTATGGAATTACACAACTTATTTTCGACGAAAGTCGTACTGATAAAACTGTTTTTGAATTAGCAAAAACACTTGGACGTGAATTTGTAATTCAGGTAAAAGGAACTGTTATTGAGCGTGAAGCTAAAAACAAAAACATCCCGACTGGTGAAATCGAAATTTTAGTTTCTGAATTAACGATTCTAAACACTGCTTTAACTCCTCCATTTACAATTGAAGATGAAACTGACGGTGGTGAAGATATCAGAATGAAATACCGTTATTTGGATATTCGTAGAAATCCTGTAAAAAACAGTTTATTGTTCCGTCACAAAGTGGCAATGGAAGTTCGTAAATATCTTTCTGATTTAGATTTCTGCGAAGTTGAAACACCTTATTTAATCAAATCAACTCCAGAAGGAGCAAGAGATTTCGTTGTACCAAGCCGTATGAACGAAGGACAATTTTATGCATTACCGCAATCGCCGCAAACTTTCAAACAGCTTTTGATGGTGGGTGGTATGGATAAATATTTCCAAATCGTAAAATGTTTCCGTGACGAAGATTTGCGTGCTGACCGTCAGCCTGAGTTTACTCAGATCGACTGCGAAATGGCATTTGTGGAGCAAGAAGACATTTTGAATGTTTTTGAAGGTTTGACAAGACATTTATTAAAAGAAATTAAAGGCATTGAAGTAGATAAATTTCCAAGAATTACTTACGACTATGCTATGAAAACATACGGAAATGACAAACCGGACATTCGTTTTGGGATGAAGTTTGGTGAGTTAAACGAATTTGCACAGCATAAAGAATTCCCTGTTTTCAATGCAGCTGAATTAGTTGTCGGAATTGCTGTTCCGGGAGCAGGAAATTATACTCGTAAAGAAATCGACGGATTAATTGACTGGGTAAAACGTCCTCAAGTTGGCGCATCTGGAATGGTTTATGTAAAATGCAACGAAGACGGAACATACAAATCATCTGTAGATAAATTCTACGATAATGATGATTTAGCAAAATGGGCAAAAGCTACAGAAGCAAATCCTGGCGACATGATTTTTGTACTTTCTGGTCCGGCAAACAAAACTCGCGCTCAATTATCTGCACTTCGCATGGAATTGGCAACTCGTTTAGGATTACGTAATCCTGAAGAATTTGCTCCATTATGGGTTGTAGATTTCCCATTATTAGAACTTGACGAAGAAAGCGGTCGTTACCACGCAATGCACCACCCATTTACTTCTCCAAAGCCAGAAGATATGGCATTGCTAGAAACAGAACCAGGAAAAGTTCGTGCAAACGCTTACGATATGGTTTTAAACGGAAACGAAATTGGCGGTGGTTCTATTCGTATTCACGATAAGGCAACGCAGCAATTAATGTTCAAATATTTAGGATTTACCGAAGAAGAAGCAAAAGCGCAATTTGGTTTCTTAATGGATGCATTCCAGTTTGGAGCACCGCCTCATGGTGGTTTAGCATTTGGTTTAGATAGATTAGTTGCTATTTTAGGAGGTCAGGAAACTATTAGAGATTTTATTGCCTTCCCTAAAAACAATTCCGGACGTGATGTAATGATTGATGCACCAGCTGCAATCGACGATGCTCAATTGAAAGAATTACACATTAAAATTGATTCTATATAAATATTGTAGAGTTTAGATACAAAAAAGCGGCTGAAAACATCAGCCGCTTTTCTATTTTGTTCAAAACTGTAAAAATAATCCTAGAACATTCGTTTTTGGTTTTATCAAATTCCTACAATTTGCCTTTTTTTATATTCTTACAATTAATGATTCTCAAATATTGGTGTTTTATAAACAAATTGACGCAATAAACCACGTAAAAACACTGTAAATCAATAATTTTTACAAAATTTTAACAGGTATATGTCTTTTGTATGAATTTAAATATTACATTTGTTTTATTATAAATTATTATTACAATTACAATGCGTACAGGTACAGTAAAATTTTTCAATGAATCTAAAGGTTATGGATTCATTACAGACGAAGAAACAGGAAAGGACATCTTCGTTCACGCTTCAGGAATTAACGCGGAAGAATTACGCGAAGGAGACCGTGTAAGCTATGAAGAAGAAGAAGGAAGAAAAGGGAAAGTTGCTGCTAAAGTAGCAGTAATCTAAGAAAAATATAGCAATTTATTTTTTTTGCCTCTGAATGGTTTTAAAAACGTCCCGAAGTATCGGGGCGTTTTTTTTTGCCCATTTCTTAAAAAAATATTAAAAAAACCGAATGTTATTTATAATCAATAAAAATTACATATAAACGCGGTTTCATAGCCTACTTATATCCTCCTTTAGTTTGTGATTTACATCGTTGAAAGTTATCTTTGTGGCTTATTCTTTAAGTAAAAAAGTTAAGCTTATGCAATCTGATCAATACAGTTACATTCCTATCTTAATGCAGTTAATTCTTGCTGTTGGTTTTGTGGTAGGAACAATCATTATTTCTGGAAAATTAGGCCCAAAAAGAAACTCTGAAGTTAAAGATAAAAACTTCGAGTGCGGTATCGAATCTGTTGGTAATGCCCGTATTCCTTTTTCTGTAAAATATTTCCTTGTTGCAATCTTATTTGTGTTGTTTGATGTAGAGGTTATTTTCCTTTACCCATGGGCAGTAAACTTTAAAGATCTTGGTATAGAAGGAATGTTGAAAATGATTGTTTTTATGTCACTTCTTCTTGTTGGTTTCTTTTACATTATCAAAAAGAAAGCATTAGAGTGGGAATAAATTCGATTTTAAATTTTAGATTTCTGATTTTAAATTAAATCCGGAATTAAAATTTAATCTCTCCAAATAAAACTGATTTAAAAAAATTGATTTTACTTTTTACGATTTTAAAAAAATCAGAAATCTAAAATCAGAAATCTAAAATAAAATGAGCGATTCAAAAGTAAATATGGTGTCTCCTCCAGAAGGTCTTACTGGTGAAGGATTCTTCGCTACAAAACTTAATGATGTTGTAGGTTTGGCACGCGCGAATTCTCTTTGGCCTTTACCATTTGCAACTTCTTGCTGCGGAATTGAGTTTATGGCAACAATGGCAGCACACTACGATTTAGCACGATTTGGTTCTGAACGTGTGAGTTTCTCTCCTCGTCAGGCTGACATGCTGCTGGTAATGGGAACCATTTCTAAAAAAATGGCGCCAATTTTAAGACAAGTTTACGAACAAATGTCTGAGCCGCGCTGGGTAATTGCTGTAGGAGCTTGCGCTTCTTCAGGTGGTGTTTTCGACACTTACTCAGTTTTACAAGGAATTGATAAAGTTATTCCGGTTGACGTTTACGTTCCAGGATGCCCTCCTAGACCAGAGCAGATTGTTGACGGTGTAATGAGACTGCAAGAATTGGTAAAAAGCGAATCTGTTAGACGCAGAAGCTCACCAGAATACCAGGAATTATTAGCTTCCTATAACATTTCATAAGATGGCTTTAGAAAACACCCAGATTCAAAATAAACTTACGGAAACATTTAATAATGATGTTTTCAACTTTCACGAAGAAAGAGATATTTTTACTTTAGAAGCTTCTGCTGATAAAATTACAGCATTGATTCTATTCTTAAAAAACGATTCTGAACTGCAATTTCACTTTTTAACAGATTTATGCGGCATTCACTATCCTGATAACGAATCAGAACGCCAGTTTGCAGTTGTATATCATTTACACAATTGGTTCGAAAACAAACGTATTAGAATCAAAGTTTACCTAAACGGTGAAAAACCAGAGATCAAAACTATTTCAAATATTTTCTTAAGTTCAAACTGGATGGAAAGAGAAACGTATGATTTTTACGGAATCAATTTCGTTGGCCACCCGCAGTTAAAACGTATTTTAAATATGGATGAAATGGTGTCTTTCCCAATGAGAAAAGAATTCCCAATGGAAGACAGCGGAAGAACTGATAAAGACGACAGATTCTTCGGAAGAACAGTATCAAATTGCTAAATAATTCAACATTATAAAATGTCAGAACTATTACTACCACCAGAGCATCGTTATGCTAAAATAATTAAGGAGCGACACAATGAAGACGGAAGCGAGCTTTCAGTTCTGAATTTAGGTCCGACTCACCCTGCGACCCACGGTATTTTTCAAAATATCCTATTGATGGATGGTGAAAGAATTCTAGAAGCTGAACCAACCATTGGTTACATTCACAGAGCTTTCGAAAAAATCGCCGAAAATCGTCCTTTTTATCAAATTACACCTCTTACAGACCGTATGAACTATTGTTCCTCTCCTATTAATAATATGGGATGGTGGATGACATTAGAAAAACTATTAGGTATTGAAGTTCCAAAAAGAGCACAATATTTAAGAGTTATTGTTATGGAGCTGGCGCGTATTACAGACCACATTATCTGTAACTCGATCTTAGGTGTAGATACTGGTGCGTATACAGGTTTCTTATACGTTTTTCAATTTAGAGAAAAAATCTACGAAATCTACGAAGAAATTTGTGGAGCTCGTTTGACTACAAATATGGGAAGAATTGGTGGTTTTGAAAGAGACTGGTCTCCAGAAGCTTTCAGAAAACTAGACAAATTCCTGGAAGAATTCCCACCTGCCTGGAAAGAATTCGAAAACTTATTCGAAAGAAACAGAATTTTCCTTGACAGAACTGTAAACGTAGGCGGAATTACAGCTGAAAAAGCAATGGCTTACGGATTTACAGGTCCAAATTTACGTGCGGCCGGAGTTGATTACGACGTTCGTGTAGCACATCCTTACTCATCTTACGAAGATTTTGATTTTATTGTTCCTGTTGGAAAATCAGGTGATACTTACGATCGTTTCTGTGTTCGTAATGCTGAAGTTTGGGAAAGTTTAAGCATCATTCGTCAGGCTTTAGAAAAAATGCCTGCCGGAAACGAATACCATGCAGAAGTTCCGGATTATTACCTTCCTCCAAAAGAAGACGTATATAATTCAATGGAATCTTTAATTTATCACTTTAAAATCGTTATGGGAGAAGTTCCTGTTCCGGTTTCAGAAATTTACCATGCTGTTGAAGGAGGAAATGGAGAACTTGGTTTCTATTTATCTACTGACGGAAGCAGAACTCCATACAGATTACATTTCAGAAGACCTTGTTTTATTTACTATCAGGCATTCCCTGAAATGATTAAAGGAGCATTGCTTTCTGATGCGATTATCATTTTATCAAGTTTAAATGTAATTGCCGGAGAATTAGACGCGTAATAAAGATTGCAGATTTTAGAATGCAGATTTCAGATTAACAAATCTAAATCTGAAATCAAAAATCTAAATTAATACAGATTGCAGAATATGGATTTAAAGACAACAGATTAAAATCTAAAATCTTAAATCTAAAATCTAAAATAAAAATGGAACGTAAACATTACAAACAAGAAATAAACATGACTGAGGCATTGATCGCACGTATCAATGAATTGATCAGTCATTATCCGGAAGGCAAACAAAAATCGGCTTTACTGCCTGTTTTGCACGAAGTGCAGGATGCGCACAACAACTGGCTAAGCATTGAATTGCAGGACAAGGTTGCCGAAATTCTTCAGATAAAACCAATTGAGGTTTATGAAGTGGTTACTTTTTATACCATGTTCAACCAAAAGCCAATTGGAAAATATATGTTTGAATTCTGCCAGACGTCTTGTTGCTGCTTACGTGGTGCAGAGGATTTAATGGATTATACTTCTGAAAAACTAGGCATTAAAATGGGTGAAACTACCCCAGACGGAATGTTTACCATTGCTGGTGTAGAATGTTTAGGTGCATGCGGATACGCTCCGATGATGCAGCTGGGTGATTTCTACAAAGAAAAACTAACAGAAGAGAAAATCGATCAGATCATTGCTGATTGTAGAGATGATAAAATAATATTACACGATAAATAAGATGTCACAAAAAATATTATTAGATAAAATCAATGTTCCTGGAATTAAAACCTACGAAGTGTATCGCCAAAATGGTGGTTATGCTTCTGTAGAAAAAGCTTTAAAAACACTTACGCCAGACGAAGTTACTGAAGAAGTAAAAAAATCAGGATTACGCGGTCGTGGTGGAGCAGGTTTCCCTGCCGGAATGAAATGGAGCTTTATTGATAAAAAATCAGGAAGACCAAGACACTTAGTTTGTAACGCCGACGAATCTGAACCGGGAACTTTTAAAGACCGATTCTTGATGGAATACATTCCTCACTTGTTGATCGAGGGAATGATTACATCTAGTTACGCTTTAGGAGCAAACCTTTCGTATATCTACATTCGTGGAGAATATATGTGGGTTTTCAAAATTTTAGAAAGAGCAATCGCCGAAGCTAAAGCTGCAGGCTGGTTAGGAAAAAATATATTAGGTTCAGGTTACGACCTTGAACTTCACGTACACTGTGGAGCCGGAGCTTATATCTGCGGAGAAGAAACTGCACTTATTGAATCTTTGGAAGGTAAAAGAGGAAATCCTCGTATTAAACCACCTTTCCCAGCGGTTTCAGGACTTTGGGCAAATCCTACAGTGGTAAACAATGTTGAAACAATTGCAACGGTGCCGTGGATTGTAAACAATTCTGGTGACGATTATGCAAAAATTGGTATTGGACGTTCTACAGGAACTAAATTAATTTCTGCTTCTGGACACATTAAAAACCCTGGGGTTTACGAAATTGAATTAGGTCTAAGTGTTGACGAATTCATGAATTCTGATGAATACTTAGGAGGAATGTCTTCAAGCCGTCCATTAAAAGCATTTGTACCAGGAGGTTCTTCAGTGCCAATTTTACCAGCTGAATTAATTTTTAAAACAGCAAACGGAGAAGATCGTTTAATGACTTACGAATCTTTAAGTGATGGTGGTTTTGCTACCGGATCTATGTTAGGTTCTGGAGGATTTATTGTTTATAACGATACAGCTTGTGTCGTAAGAAACACTTGGAACTTTGCTCGTTTCTACCACCACGAATCTTGCGGACAATGTACACCTTGCCGCGAAGGAACAGGATGGTTAGAAAAAATCTTATGGAGAATCGAAAACGGTCAAGGCCGTGAAGAAGATATCGAATTATTGTGGAGCATTCAAAGCAAAATTGAAGGAAACACAATTTGTCCTCTGGGAGACGCCGCTTCTTGGCCAGTAGCAGCTGCGATTCGTCACTTTAGAGATGAGTTCGAATATCACGTTCGTTTCCCTGAAAAAATCAAAAATAGAGATCACTTTGTTGCTGAACCTTTTTCACAAGTAAAGCATTTAATAGGCGGTAAAGTAATCGTATAAAAATAAAAAGCAGAAAGTTATAAAGTTCATAATGTTAAAAAGGACAGCAATTCTTTTCAATATTTCGACTTTCAACAAAAAAGTTTAAAATAGTTTCAAGTTTCAAGTTTTTTTAGTTTCAGGTTTTAACCTGAAACGTGAAACCTGAAACTAAAAAAACAAAATTAAGAGATGAAAGTAACGATAGACGGTCAAAGTATAGACGTAGAGCCAGGAACAACAATCCTGCAGGCTGCACGTATGATTGGTGGAGATTTGGTGCCGCCAGCCATGTGCTATTACTCAAAATTAAAAGGCAGCGGTGGAAAATGTCGTTGCTGTTTAGTTGAAGTTTCGAAAGGAAGCGAAGCTGATCCAAGACCAATGCCAAAATTAATGGCATCTTGTGTAACAGGATGTATGGACGGAATGGAAGTAAATAGTAAATCTTCTGCCAGAGTTATGGAAGCCCGTAAATCTGTAACAGAATTTTTATTAATCAACCACCCACTAGACTGTCCTATTTGTGATCAGGCTGGTGAATGTGATCTTCAAAACTTAAGTTTTGAGCACGGAAACCCAAAATCACGTTATATTGAAGAAAAAAGAACATTTGAACCAGAAGATATTGGTCCAAATATTCAACTGCATATGAACCGTTGTATTTTATGTCAAAGATGTGTACAAGTGGCAGATCAATTGACAGACAACCGAGTTCACGGAGTATTAGATCGTGGAGACCACGCTAATATTTCAACCGGAATTTCTAAAGCAATCGACAATGAGTTTTCTGGAAACATGATTGACGTTTGTCCGGTTGGAGCTTTAACAGACAAAACTTTCCGTTTTAAATCAAGAGTTTGGTTTAACAAACCTTATAACGCACACAGAGAATGTACTACTCCTGGATGCTGCGGTAAAACTACAGTTTGGATGTTTGGAGGAGAAATTCAGCGTGTAACTGGTCGTAAAGACGAGTACCATGAAGTAGAAGAATTTATCTGCAACAGCTGTCGTTTTGATCACAAAGATGTGAATGACTGGGTAATTGAAGGTCCAAGAGAATTTGAAAAAGATTCTGTAATCAACCAAAATAATTACACTCAGAAATTAGAGAAAGTTCAAATCGATACTGAAAAGAACATTCTTTTAGGCCGTGATATTGACCGTAAAAAAATTAGTATGGCATCAATTCCATTAACTAATAAAGATAAAAAATAGTAAGAAATGGAAAGTGCATTTATTATAGAAAAAAGTGTTGTTATTGTTGTCGTTTTTGCGGTAACAATGATTATGGCAATGTATTCTACATGGGCAGAACGTAAAGTTGCTGCTTTCCTTCAGGATCGTGTTGGTCCAAACCGTGCCGGATGGGGAGGTTTATTACAACCGCTTGCAGATGGTATGAAATTATTCTCTAAAGAAGAGTTTTTTCCAAATACACCAAATAGATTTTTATTTATTGTAGGTCCTGCAATTGCCATGAGTACAGCCTTAATGACAAGTGCTGTAATTCCGTGGGGAGACAGACTGCATCTTTTCGGAAAGGATATTATTCTTCAGGCAACTGATGTTAACATTGCTTTATTATACATTTTTGGAGTTCTTTCTGTAGGTGTTTACGGCATCATGATTGGTGGATGGGCTTCTAACAACAAGTTCTCATTAATGGGAGCTGTTCGTGCGGCTTCTCAAATGGTTTCTTACGAAATCGCAATGGGATTATCTATGATCGCTTTATTGATGATGACAGGAACAATGAGTTTAAAAGTTATTTCTGAGCAGCAAGCCGGAATGAACTGGAACGTTTTCTATCAGCCATTATCTTTCTTAATTTTCTTAATTTGCTCATTTGCAGAAACAAACAGAACTCCGTTTGACTTAGCAGAATGTGAAAACGAATTAATTGGAGGTTACCATACAGAATATTCATCTATGAAAATGGGATTCTATTTATTTGCTGAATATGCGAGTATGTTTATCTCTTCTACTATTATTTCTGTATTGTTCTTTGGCGGATATAATTATCCTGGAATGCAGTGGATGGTTGATAATGTAGGTGTAAATACAGCTAACTTATTAGGAATCGCGGTATTGTTTGTAAAAATATGTTTCTTCATATTTTTCTACATGTGGGTGCGTTGGACAATTCCAAGATTTAGATATGACCAGTTAATGAACTTAGGCTGGAGAATTTTAATTCCGCTTTCGATTATTAACATCATGATTACAGGTGCAGTTATATTAAGACACGATATCGCAGCAGCTTTGGGATTCTAAAAACTGTAGTCAGCTTCAAATAAAAAACAAAATAGATTTGAATTTGAGCCATCAAATTTTGAATCATAAATTATAATAGTAAAAATGTCAATAGAAACTATATCATTATCGGGTAGAAAAAAAGTGGTCTCTAATAAAGAGATGACTTTTATTGAGCGATTGTATCTTGTGGCGATTGTAAAAGGTTTAGCAATTACGCTTAAACACCTTTTTAGAAAAAAAATTACCATTCATTACCCAGAGCAGGTTCGTGAAATGAGCCCTGTTTATCGCGGACAACACATGTTGAAACGTGATGAGCAAGGACGTGAAAACTGTACTGCCTGCGGATTATGTGCTTTATCATGCCCTGCAGAAGCTATCACAATGAAAGCTGCTGAACGTAAAGCAGATGAAAAACATTTATACAGAGAAGAAAAATATGCTGAAATCTATGAGATCAACATGCTTCGTTGTATTTTCTGCGGTTTATGTGAAGAAGCATGCCCGAAAGATGCGATCTATTTGACAACATCTAAAGTATTAGTTCCTGCTAATTATGACAGAGAAGATTTCATTTTTGGAAAAGATAAATTAGTGATGCCTTTAGAAATGGCAATTAAAAATACTCAACTTAATAACGCTAACTAATGATACACATTCCAGATCTTGCAAACGCAACTCCTGTAGGAGTGATATTTTGTATCTTAGCGTTAATTACGGTAATCACCGCTTTCCTGACTATTTTTAGCAGAAACCCTATTCACTCAGCCATTTACTTAGTGATTTGTTTCTTCTCTATTGCTGGTCATTATTTATTATTGAATTCTCAATTTTTAGCAGTCGTACATATTATAGTTTACTCTGGAGCAATCATGATTTTGTTCCTGTTTACGATTATGCTGATGAACCTTAACGAACAAAAAGACGTTCACAGACCTAGAATTACACGTTTAGGAGCTATTGTATCTTTCTGTTTAATTGTTATTGTTTTAATCGCAATTTTCATCAACTCTAAACCTATTGTAGGTGATTACGATTCAACAGGAGAGGATTTCCAGTCTATTGAAGTATTGGGTAAAATATTATTGAACGAATATATGGTGCCGTTTGAATTTGCTTCAATCTTACTTTTAGTAGCAATGATTGGAACTGTATTATTGTCTAAAAAAGAAAAATTAAATAAGTAATGGGTAATATATTAAATCAAATAGGTATTGAAAATTACATCTTTTTAAGTGTTGTACTTTTTTGTATTGGTGTTTTTGGTGTATTGTACAGACGAAATTCAATTATCGTTTTCATGTCTATCGAAATTATGCTGAATGCAGTAAACCTTTTATTTGTGGCTTTTTCAACTTATCATCAGGATGCACAAGGACAAGTTTTTGTATTCTTCTCGATGGCTGTTGCTGCTGCCGAAGTTGCGGTAGGTTTAGCGATTTTAGTTTCTATTTTCAGAAACATCGGCTCAATTAGTATCGATAATTTAAAAAACTTAAAAGGATAAATAAAAAATGGATACCAATTTAGCTTTACTTTTAGTATTAACTCCTTTTTTAGGATTTTTAATCAATGTTTTCTTTGGGAAAAGCTTAGGAAAAACAGTTTCTGGATTTATCGGAACTGCTGCCGTAGCGATTTCTTTTATAGTTACTCTTGTACTTTTTAATCAAATAACTTCTACCGGAAAAGGAATTGAAGTTACTTTATTTGACTGGATTCAGATTAGTAACTTAAAAATCAATCTTGGATTTTTATTAGATCAGTTATCTGTTCTTTGGTTATTGTTCGTAACCGGAATTGGATCTTTGATTCACTTATACTCTATCAGTTACATGCATGATGACGAAAACATGCACAAATTCTTCTCTTACCTGAATTTGTTCGTTTTCTTCATGATCACACTTGTAATTGGAAGCAACTTATTAGTATTATTTATCGGTTGGGAAGGTGTTGGACTTTGCTCTTATTTATTAATCGGGTTCTGGCATAAAAACCAGGATTACAACGATGCGGCAAAAAAGGCTTTCATCATGAACAGAATTGGAGATTTAGGTCTTTTAATCGGAATGTTCATTATTGGTTCAATGTTCTCTACTTTAGATTATGCAACTTTAAAAACAGCAATTGCCGGGGCTGCTAACTTAGATGTTTCATTACTTTCTTTAGCTGCTTTATGTTTGTTTATTGGGGCTTGTGGTAAATCTGCTCAAATTCCGTTATACACTTGGTTACCTGATGCGATGGCGGGACCAACTCCGGTTTCAGCTTTGATTCACGCTGCAACGATGGTTACAGCTGGTATTTTAATGGTAACAAGATTAAACTTTGTTTTTGATTTAGCTGTTGACGTACAAACTGTAATTGCAGTTATTGGAGCAATCACTTCTTTAGTTGCTGCTACAATTGGTTTAGTACAAAACGATATCAAAAAAGTATTAGCTTACTCTACAGTTTCGCAATTAGGTTTAATGTTTTTGGCATTAGGATTTGGAGCTTATGAAGTAGCGGTTTTCCACGTAATCACACATGCTTTCTTTAAAGCTTGTTTATTCTTAGGTTCTGGTTCTGTAATTCACGGATTACACGGAGAGCAGGATATGCGTAACATGGGTGGATTGCGTAAAGCAATGCCAATTACGTTCTGGACTATGCTGATTTCTTCATTGGCAATCTCAGGAGTTCCGTTTTTCTCTGGATTCTTTTCAAAAGATGAAATTTTATTAACAGCTTTCCACCATAGTATTCCATTATACGTTGTTGGATCTGTAGCTTCAATCATGACAGCTTTCTATATGTTTAGATTAATGTTCTTAACTTTCTTTAAAGAATTTAGAGGAACTGAAGAGCAAAAACATCATTTACACGAAAGCGGTTCATTAATTACTATTCCGCTTATCATCTTAGCTATTTTAGCAGCTTTTGGCGGATTAATAAGTTTACCTGGAAACAGCTGGTTAAATGAATATCTTGCCCCTCTTTTCACTAAAGCAGCTGGCGAAGAACATCATTTAGGCGCAACTGAATATACTTTAATGGGTGTTGCAGTATTAGGCGGATTGTTAGGTATTTTAATTGCTTATGTTAAGTACTTTAAACAAGATAATGTTCCTGAATCAGACGAAAACATTACAGGCTTAACAAAAGTGTTGTATAACAAATATTATGTAGATGAAGCTTACGATGCGATTTTTGTTCGCCCGGTAAATGCATTATCAAGATTCTTTAGAGACTATATTGAAACGGGATTATCGGCAGTTGTTTTTGGATTAGGAAAAGCAGCAAACGAATTAGCGTTTCAGGGTAAAAAACTTCAAACTGGAAGTATCGGATTATATCTTTTCGCTTTCGTTTTAGGTCTTTGCGCCATTGTTTCTTATATATTTTTAGCTCAATAATTTTATAACTATGAACGTTTCTCTTATATTAATTATTCTTTTAGTTGGTGCATTTGTCACTTATTTCGCTGGTGATAAAATCGCTTCAAAAGTAGCTTTGTTCTTTAGTTTGGCAGCTTTAGGCTGTTCGGTTGTATTGTTAAACCATTTTAATGCTGGAGAAAACATCAGCCTTATTAATGCGTGGATCACTCAGCCTAAAATTTCTTTTGCGCTGAATGCCGACGGATTAGCTCTTGCCATGCTTTTATTGACAACAGCTTTAACTCCGATTATTATATTCTCTTCTTTTGGAAATGAATATAAAAATGCAAAAGCTTTTTATGCTCTAATTTTATTTATGGCGTTTGCAATGACAGGAACTTTCCTTGCTGCAGATGGTCTTCTATATTATATTTTCTGGGAGTTAGCTCTTATTCCTATTTACTTTATTGCTCTTATCTGGGGTAATGGAGATGCTGAAGAACGCAGAAAAGCGGTAGTTAAATTCTTTATCTACACACTTGCCGGTTCATTGTTCATGTTAACTGCTTTTATTTATCTATACCAAAAAGCAGGTTCTTTCTTAATTGAAGATTTATACAAAGTACAATTATCTGCCTGCGAACAGTTTTGGATTTTCCTGGCTTTCTTTCTTGCTTATGCTATCAAAATCCCAATTATTCCTTTCCACACATGGCAGGCAAATGTGTACCAAAAAGCACCAACTGTTGGAACTATGCTTTTATCTGGGATCATGTTAAAAATGGGATTGTACAGTGTTATCCGCTGGCAGTTACCAATCGCAGCTGATGCGGCAATAGAATTCAAAAATATCTTTATAGCTTTAGGAATTGCCGGAGTTATCTACGGTTCAATCGTAGCATTAAGACAAAAAGATTTAAAGAAATTATTAGCGTATTCATCTCTTGCTCACGTTGGATTAATTGCTGCTGGAGCTTACACTTTAACTCTTGATGGTTTCCGCGGAGCTGTATTACAAATGATCGCTCACGGTTTTGTGGTTGTTGGATTATTCTATGCAGCAGAAATTATCTACAGAAGATTTGAAACTAGAAATATTAGTGAATTGGGCGGTATCCGTACACAATCTCCAAAGTTTACTTCTATGTTTTTAATTTTGGTTTTAGCATCTGTTGCTTTACCAACTACATTTAACTTTGTTGGAGAATTTACAGTATTATACAGTCTTTCTCAAATTAATATCTGGTTTGCAGTTTTAGGAGGTACAACTATTATTTTAGGAGCTTATTATATGTTGAAAATGTTCCAGAATGTAATGCTAGGTGAAACAAATTCAAAAATATTTGCTGACGTTTCTATAAACGAAGGAATTTCTATGGCCGCGATTATTGCTGTTTTAATATTCTTTGGATTTTATCCAAAACCAATTACAGATTTGATCACACCAAGTTTAGAAACTATATTAAGTGTTATTGAAAAAAAATATAGTACACTTTAAGTTGTAATACACAAAATAAAATATATTTTAAATAAAATAAATTAGGGCGTTTTAGATTTCCTAAATCAAAAAAACAAAAATGAATACATTAATAGCTATAACAGGATTGGGTATTTTCTGCCTATTGTTTGAAATTCTAAATTTTAGAAAAGGCATCGTTCCGTTTACCATTTTGGGTTTATTGGGTGTCTTAGCACTTAATTTCTATGAATTTGGAACAACAGCAAGTTATTACAATAATATGATTACAGTAAGCAAGTTCTCTACTGCATTCTCTTCATTATTTATTATTTTGACTATTTTCCTGGTAGCATTAAGCCATAATTTTTACGAAAATCACCAGACAAAAATCTCTGATTTTATTGCCATAAAAGTATTTTTATTGGCAGGAGCTGTTGCAATGGTTTCTTTTGGAAACTTAGCAATGTTTTTCCTTGGAATCGAAATTCTTTCTATCGCATTATATGTTCTTGCAGCGAGCGATCGTTTGAACATTAAAAGTAATGAGGCTGGTATGAAATATTTCTTAATGGGATCTTTCGCATCTGGAATTATCTTATTTGGGATTTGTTTGATTTACGGAGCAATGGGAACTTTTGATATTGCAGAAATTCACGAAAGCTCTTTATCTGCTGAGCTGCCAATCTGGTTTCCTATCGGTATGATTTTAATGACTATTGGAATGTTCTTTAAAATAGCGGCTGTACCATTTCACTTTTGGGCGCCGGACGTTTACGAAGGTTCTCCAGCTTTAACCACTGCTTTGATGAGTACTTTGGCAAAAGTAGTAGCGATTGCAACTTTATTTAAATTAGTTTCAGGATTGAACTTAATTCCTTCTTTAGAAAATCAGGATCTTTCAAACACATTTACAAACGTTATCCTAACTATTTCAATTGCTTCTATGACAGTTGGTAATATCATGGCGTTACGTCAGGTAAACGTAAAACGTATGCTTGCATTCTCTGGAATTTCTCACGCAGGTTTCATGTTAATGACATTCTTAACTATCGCAACTTCTGCTGGTGTTCTTTTATATTACACTGCTGCTTATGCTTTAGCCGGAATTGCTGCATTTAGCGTTATTTTATACGTTTGTAAAAATCAGGATAACGAAGACATTACAAACTTTCATGGTCTAGGAAAAACAAATCCATTATTAGCTGCGATTTTGACTGGTTCATTATTGTCTATGGGTGGTATTCCAATCTTCTCAGGATTCTTTGCAAAATTATTCTTGTTTAATCAGGCACTTCATGCCGGTTATGTAGCAATCGTAATTGCAGCGGTAATCAACTCTATCATTAGTGTTGGATATTATTTCAAATTAATTTTGGCAATGTATTCTAAAGAACCTAACGAAGAGCGTACAGGGAAACCATTTCTTATTTATGCTGTTGCTATAATTTCTATTGGTTTAAATATTGCTTTAGGTTTATTTCCTTCATTAGTTTTAGACTTATTGAATTAAAAATTCAAACTAAAAAATATACAAATCCATCAAGAAGTTTCTTTTGATGGATTTTTTGTTTTAAAGCTGTTTTTCAAAAGAAAATTTCATGTTAAAAATTTCAGCTTAATCCTTAGACTTCGAAAAAACTCCATATATTTGGGTTCACTAAAAGCATAAAAACTATGGCCTTTAATTCAAAAAATCCATTTTTAAGTAACAAGCGTTTTTCATCAAATGCTGTTTCGAGAGCTGAAGAAGTACACGAAGCAAAGATTATTGACTACAATCAGGAAATGACCTTGTCTGGTACAATAAATAAAACAGCTATTTTATTTTTAATTTTATGCGGTTCTGCAATGGTAACATGGTGGATGGCATTTAACGGAATGAAAATCATGATTCCTGCTATTGGAGGTGCAATTGTTGGATTTGTTTTAGTACTTATTTCTGCATTCAAACCACATTTATCACCATACCTGGCTCCTGGTCATGCCTTATTTGAAGGATTATTTATTGGGGGAATCTCAGCTATTTTTGAAGCTATGTACCCTGGAATTGTAATTAATGCTGTAGGTGCAACTTTGGTTACTTTCTTGGTATGTCTGGGATTATATAAATTTAGAATCGTAAAAGTTACAGAACAATTCAAATCGGTTGTTATTGCTGCTACACTGGCAATCGCTACTTATTATTTAATTTCTTGGATTGTTTCTATGTTTATAAACTATCAGCCAGTTCATCACGGAAATTCTATGATGAGTATTGGAATCAGCATTTTTGTAATCGTAATTGCTGCTTTGAATTTATTCTTAGATTTTGACCAAATCGAAAAAGGAGTTGAACAAAGAATGCCAAAATTCATGGAATGGTACGGCGCAATGGGATTAATGGTAACATTAGTTTGGCTGTATATCGAATTTTTAAGATTACTATCTAAATTTGCAAGCAGAGATTAATTATTTCTCAACTAAAAATATAAAAGCCTTTTTGAAATTCAAAAAGGCTTTTTTTATGCTCAAAACTTTACTTTACAATAATTTGAATCATCTAAAGTGAATTGTTTTTTTAATAAAACTGAAAATTTCACAAAAACATAAAAAAAAGACGTAAAAATAACATTTAAGAATTGTTCACTTTTTTGTAAGTAGAGAAGTCAGTAAAATCGATGCTTCTGGATAAAACACAAATTATGTAATAAATTACAATTAATGCAATTTATTACATTTTAACCAAAATAAATAAATTATTTTTTTAATATACATTTTTTTATAGACATTAAACTGAGAATATGTAAATTTTACATAGCTTTGTGTAATCGATTACAATTAACTTGTGTCGACAATCACAAATAACCACAAAAACTATTATTAATGTCTAACTTAAACAATTATGAAAAAAAACCTACTTTTTATGACTATGTTTCTAATTGCTTTTCAAACATGGTCACAACAGATTAATGAAGCAAGCGGATGGCTTGAGTCTGTATTTGTAAAATGGCAGCCAGTAAGCAATGCCCAAACCTATAATGTGTACTATACCGGAGGCGGACTTGTAGATCAAAAAATAGACAACGAACTTATTAGAAGTTACGGAACTTATTTTCGCGCTGACATTCCGGGTTTAAAAGCCGGATCTTATACCGTAAAAATTAAACCGGTTATTTCTGGTGTTGAAGGAACTGGAACCACAACAAGTTCTTTAACGGTTAAAGCTCATGACCGATCTGGATTTGCGTTTGCAAATTCACGCATTCCCGGTGCTTACAATGCAGATGGAACGCCAAAAAGCAACGCAGTAATTCTATACATTACACAGCAAACCAAAAACACTGTTTCTTTAACGGTGACTGGCGCATCAGCAAACCCATGTGTTGGATTACAAACAATTCTTGACGGCTATAAAAAAGGGAAAGACACAAGACCTTTAATTATTCGTCTAGTTGGTCAAATTACTGATTTATCGTATATGATGAATGGTGATCTTGTAATTGAAAACAACAATAATGCTGCAAGCTATATCACAATGGAAGGAATTGGAAACGATGCGACAGCAGACGGATGGGGAATTAGAGTTAAAAACGCGTCAAACATAGAAATCCGAAACATCGGAATTATGAATGTAGACAGCGGCGAGGGCGACAATATTGGATTACAGCAGGACAACGATTATGTATGGGTTCACAATTGTGATTTCTTTTATGGAAAACCTGGAAGCGATGCTGACCAAATAAAAGGTGACGGAGCTTTAGACTGTAAAAAATCAACTTACGTAACCTTTTCATACAATCACTTTTGGGATAATGGAAAAAGCAATCTTTTGGGTTTAAGCGAAGGAACTACCGAAGGTTTATTTATAACTTATCACCACAACTGGTATGATCATTCAGATTCTCGTCATCCAAGAATTCGTTATTATTCAGCTCACGTTTATAATAATTATTACGATGGAAATTCTAAATACGGCGTAGGATCTACATTAGGTTCTTCGGTATTTGTAGAAGCTAATTTTTTTAGAAATTGTAAATATCCTATGCTGACTTCAATGCAGGGAACAGATGTTTACAATGGTGCAACAGGAACTTTTTCAAGTGAAGACGGCGGTACAATTAAAGCTTATAATAATACTATGAGCGGACAAAACCGTTTTGTTGGGTATAATGCCACAACCTATCCTGTAGAATTTGACGCTTATGTTGCGGCAACAAGAAATGAAACAATCAGCAGCACTATTAAATCAAAAAAGGGAGCAAAAACGTATAATAACTTTGATACCAATTCGAGTGTAATGTATGCTTATACTCCTGAAAGTCCTGAAAATGCAAAAACAACAGTTATGCAATATGCAGGTCGTGTTTCTGGCGGTGATTTTCAATGGACATTTAATAATGCTGTAGATGATACTGCCGATGGTGTAAACATAGGTTTAAGAGATGCATTAAATGCTTACCAGACAAGTTTAGTTTCTATACAAGGCGGAACAAACCCTCCGGCTGGAAATCAAACTTTAACGTCAACTTCAAATAATAACCAAACTGTTACTAGCGGTACAGCAATTGGAACAATCGTTTTTACATGGGGAGGTGACGCAACAGATGCGACTGTGACAGGATTGCCTGCATCCGGATTATCATTTGTAAAAAATACAACAGCAAAAACAATCACAATTACAGGAACTCCAACTGCTACAGTAACGTATTCTATTGCTACAACGGGTTCAGCTGGAACTCCGGCAACGGGAACTGGAACTATTACGGTTAATGCTGCAGGAACTCAAACGCTCACATCGACTAACAATAACAGCCAGACTGTTGCCAGCGGAACTGCAATAAATTCAATTGTGTTTACTTGGGGAGGCACTGCTGCAGATGCTGCTGTAACTGGTTTGCCGGCTTCAGGCATCAGCTTTGTAAAAAACACTTCGGCTAAAACCATTACGATTACCGGAACGCCGACAGCAACGGTTTCTTATTCTATTACAACAACCGGAACTGGAACTGCAGCAACAGGTTCAGGAACCATTACAGTAACAACCGGCAATCCTGCCGGAGATGAAATACACAATTTTACAACATCGGGCAAAACAAGTGATTTCTATACCATAACGGGTAATCTTTCTACCACTAAAGGAACTGTTACTTATAATGGTTTGACTCTTACACAATGTTTAAAAATAGAATCTGCTACAAGTATTACTTTTACGACTACTCAGGCCAGCACACTGACTTTAGTTTTTGTAGAAGCTGCAGGTACAATAAAAGTTGATAATGTAGACAAAACAGCTTCAAATGGAATTGTTACGGTATCACTTGCTGCAGGAAATCATACAATTGCCAAAAAAGATACTTCAAACCTATTCTACATGGTTACGGCTTACAATACTGCAACGCTTAAAACGGTTCATCCAGAATCTCTGGATACAGCAAGCTCTAAACCATTTTTATATCCAAATCCGGTATCTGGAACGTTATATTTATCTGATCAAAATCAGAAAGTTGAAAAGGTACAGATTTACAATGTTTTAGGAATTCTAGTTAAAACATCTCAAAAAGGAAATGAATCTATCGATTTGGGCAATTTAGCTTCTGGAACTTATCTAGCAAAAATATTTACTGCAGATGGTTCTATCAGCCAGACAATTGTAAAAAAATAAGCAATTAGAATATTTTCTAAAAAAAGGCTTCCAGATTATTGGAAGCCTTTTCTATATCATATTTATCTTTTTCTATTTCTAAATTCCTGCTGTTCGGTCATTTTACCAAATTCTTTAAAAAAACTTTTAATAGTTTCAAGATTGAACATTACATACAAAATCATTCCGAGAAAAATGGTAATCCAGCTGTACACAATTTTTACACCCGAAATATCCAAAGCCACAACATACAAAATAATCGTAGGCATAATTGATACTAAAAGTGTTAAACCCAAAGCCAGCATTAACGGATTAACAAAAAAGCTGTTTATACTATTCAAACCAATCTTTCTTAACAATACAGCAATAAACAATAACCCAAGAATACCAAAAATTATTCCGGCAAAACCATAAATCAAAACCTGATCTTTAAGCTCGTTTATTTGATTTTCGTAACCAAAAAAAGTATTAAAGCTGAATTCCATCGTATTTTTTTTCCTCTGGTAAAACGTCAAATAAACTTTGTGTTTTGTATCCGGCTACTTTGGCCAGAATAAAATTAGGAAACTCCTGAATTCCTACATTGTAAAGATTAACACTGTCGTTAAAGAACTCACGTCTGTCTGCAATTTTATCTTCCATCTGCGAAACTCTTTTTTGTAATTCCAAAAAATTAGCATTAGAAGCAAGAGTTGGGTAATTTTCAGAAACCGCAAAAAGATTTTTCATTGCTTTTGAAAACTCATTCGCATTTTCAATTTTTTCATCGACTGTTTTTGAGTTTAGAAAATCTGTTCTTAATTTAGTCAAACTAGTGAGCATTGCTGTTTCGTGCTCCATAAATTTAGAAACTATTTTTACCAGCTCCGGTACTTCATCTGCTCTCTGCATCAAAATAACATCGATGTTTCTAAAGGCTTTTGCGTAGTTGTTTTTCAGCATAACCAGCTTATTATAAATTCTGATAAATAAATTAAAAAATATAATCAGAAGCAGTATTCCGGCAATTAATGCAATATTTTGAACAGTCATAATTCTTTAATTTAAAATGATATAAATGAGTATAAGCGTTATAAAAAACAAGGTTGTTAAAAGAGAATCTAAAAGCGGTTTGTATTTATTTCTAAAAGAAATACTTCTGGGAAGTGCAATACCAAAAACAGAATCTGAATCGCCTTTTTTGATAAACACATCTCCATTATCTGAAGAAGCATAACCAATAAGCAGCATATAATCGTTGGTTTTCAAATACGTTTCAGTATGTCTCGTTTTACCTCCCTGCTGATTGTCGATTCGGTCAAAATAATACTCCAGCCCTTCTCCATCCACAATTACAGATCCGGTTTCATCTTTTATTTTAAACTTACCCGTTTTGCATTCAGTAAATATGGTGCTGTAAGTTGTTCTTCCATCATCATCCGGTTTACTTTCTTTTTCAATTTTATAATAATAACCAATACATGGCTTGCTGAAATAAGGTGAAATAATAGGCTCAATTTCTTCTAAATCTCCCACAACTTCAACCTGTCCCATTGCTGCAGAAGCAATTTTTGAAGTCGGCAGAATAGATTGAAGCCTCATAAACTTACTCTTTTTACTTGGAAAAAAGATATTACTAATGATAATAAAACCGGGAATAATTAAAAACAGAAGTTTCAGATTACCACTTTGCGCCAGATAAAAGAAAGCACCAATAATGCAGGCACCAACCAAAAAACCAAGAAGTTTTTTGTCTAAAGGTGTTTTTTGAATATTATGTTTAGTATTGAATTTTTCTCTTTCTTCCTTTTCTCGTTTA
The DNA here is from genome assembly GCF_028736135.1 of Flavobacterium sp. KACC 22758. NCBI lineage: Bacteria > Pseudomonadati > Bacteroidota > Flavobacteriia > Flavobacteriales > Flavobacteriaceae > Flavobacterium > Flavobacterium sp. KACC 22758. The sequence continues at coordinate 238,543 of NZ_CP117878.1, read as the reverse complement.
CTGCTTCGAATGCCGGAATAAATCATTCCGATAATAGCAAATAAAAAAACGGAAGCAAATAAGAATAAAATAACCGCAAAAGGATAACTTTTATGAATCAGGAAACTGATTCCAACAAGCAAAGGAGATACAATGAAAAAAAGCCAGTCCGGAAATTTTAGATTAAATAAACCTGAAAAAATAACCGTTTGAAAGAAGGCAATTCCCAAACTGAAAATCATCAGGAATATAACGCCCGCTCCGTCTATTTCGTTTTGAGTAAGAAAATCCAAAAATTCATTCATCTTAAAAAAAGGTTACATTAATTTTATTGTATTAATTTCTAAAATACAATTTCGACTTCGTTTGAAAGCAGTCTGCGGATCTTATTTCTTTCAGCATCAGAAATTGGATTATGACTCAAATCAAGACCAATAAGCTTATGCAGTTTATTGATATCATTAGGAATTTCACTGATTTCATTATGGCTCAAAATAAGAAATTTCAAGTTTTTAAATCCTAATATTTCTAAAGGAAACTGGTTCAGTTTTGATTTTGACAAATCCAGCTCTACAACTGATTCCGGTTTTAATTTTGCTTCTTTTAGATTATAAAAAGTCGATTTTACTTTTTTAGTTTCTTCTTTATTTTTGTTTAAAAGCCCAAAACCAGCTAAAATAAGCGAGGCTAAAAAGAAGATGCACAAGAAAGCAGGCCAAACTGGATCTTCATTTTTTTCTGTAGTAAAAAGTCTCTGGTAGACATAATAAGCCATTCCGAAAAACAGCACCAGAAACAATCCTAAGACGATTAAATAAAACAAATATTTAAAAAACGTGAAAATAAGATTTTTAACGCTGGCAGTATTTTTTGCGAATTTGAAATAGAGAACTAAAAGCAAAACTAAAAACCAAAAAACGCCAGTTCCTATTTTGGCAGCTGTATTTCCGTTTTCAATAACAGAAAAAGTAATAAAAGTGGGAAACATCAAAACAAACCAAATAATAATTGCAGCAAAACCAATTGAAACACAGCCTGGTTTACTCTCTTTTTTGTTTGATTTCAGCCAAAAATAGGCCAATATAAACGACAAAAAAAGTACTGCTATAAATCCGTATCCAAAAGGGGTAAGTCCGGCTAAAAAAATTAAATTCATTTTTTATGGTTTACCAATCGGCATGCGGAAGTTTATTTAACACATTATCCGGATTGTCGTTTATAAAAAGCTGCTGTCTGTCGAGCTTAAATTTTTTCTTTTGAGTTGTACTGGGCATACTGTCAACCATTGTATTAATCAACTCTGCTTCTGCAACTCCGTTAATCAAATCATAGTCAACTCCTATCTGCGATCCCGCACCCATATTAAAAGTATGAATCTTGGTAAGAACCAGCTCATTATTTATGTATTTGTATTCTGTTTCTCTTGTTCCAACAGGTCCAATTCCCTGTAGTGTAACACGAAGTATCCTGTCTTTATCAATATTAATATTTTCATAATCATAGGTTTTATAACCATCATAAGAATATTCTGCATTCACTGCATGCCAGGAAGTTTCCTGTACATAACCTCCCGTTTGTTGTTTGATAAGTACCAAAGCTGCACGGATATCTTTATTGTCGTTTTTGTTTTTTAAAACAATAACAATGTCTTTTAACTCGTCATCGTTTAAAAGACCTTCTGCTTCAAGTTGTATTTCATAAGGTTCTATAACGAAATCCTGAACTTTTTTTCCGGTTTTAGGAAAGACAGCAAGAACACCGCTGTCAAAAATTTCACCTTCTTCGCCAGCAGATAATGAATCAGCAGCATTTTCTGTTGTTGGTTTTGCAGTTTCAGAAACTTTTACTGTTTCTTTTTTACAGCTTACGGCTAAAAATATAATTATAAAGGCAAGTAATGTATGTTTCATTGATTTGGGTTTATTTACAAATCTAGATAAATTACTACAAATTTTGCATAAAAAAACCACTTCTTCTTAATAGAAAAAGTGGTTTTTGTGTTAAATTATGTTTTTACAAATCAAATTTAATCCCTTGTGCCAAAGGAAGATTTGTTGTATAATTGATTGTATTAGTCTGACGTCTCATATAGATTTTCCAGGCATCAGAGCCAGATTCACGTCCGCCTCCGGTTTCTTTTTCACCACCAAAAGCACCTCCAATTTCTGCTCCCGAAGTTCCGATATTTACGTTTGCAATTCCGCAGTCAGAACCTGTTACAGACAAAAATCTTTCGGCTTCACGTAAATTATTTGTCATAATTGCAGAAGACAATCCCTGTGCTACTCCATTTTGAAGTTCGATAGCATTATCAACATCTCCAGAATATTTAATTAAATATAAAACCGGAGCAAAAGTTTCATGCTGTACAATAGCAAAAGAGTTTTCCGCCTCTGCAATCGCTGGTTTTACATAACAGCCGCTTTCATAACCTTCGCCAGAAAGCACTCCGCCTTCAACCAGAACTTTACCTCCTTCAGCCACTACTCTGTTTAAAGCAACTGCATATTGTTCAACCGCATGTGTGTCAATAAGCGGTCCAACGTGATTGTTTTCGTCTAGCGGATTCCCAATTCGTAATTGTTTGTAAGCGGCAACAAGCGCTTCTTTTACTTTATCGTAAATACTTTCGTGAATGATTAATCTTCGGGTTGAAGTACAACGCTGTCCTGCCGTTCCAACTGCTCCAAAAACAGCTCCAATAACGGTCATTTTAATATCAGCGTCCGGTGTTACAATAATGGCATTGTTTCCTCCCAGCTCTAATAATGATTTTCCTAATCTTCCTGCCACTGTCTGCGCCACGATTTTCCCCATACGAGTAGATCCTGTTGCAGAAATTAACGGAATACGTGTATCTTTTGTCAACAATTCTCCTATTTGGTAATCTCCATTTATTAAACATGAAATTCCTTCTGGAAGATTATTTTCTTTAATAACCTGAGCAATTATATTTTGGCAGGCAATCCCGCAAAGAGGTGTTTTTTCAGAAGGTTTCCAAACACATACATCTCCCGAAATCCAGGCCAAAGCCGTGTTCCAAGACCAAACTGCAACCGGAAAATTAAATGCAGAAATAATCCCGACAACCCCTAATGAATGATATTGCTCGTACATTCTGTGCCCTGGTCTTTCTGAATGCATCGTTAATCCGTGTAACTGACGTGATAATCCAACAGCAAAATCGCAGATATCAATCATTTCCTGAACTTCGCCATAACCTTCCTGTAATGATTTCCCCATTTCGTAAGAAACCAATTTACCCAAAGCTTCTTTGTTTTGACGTAATTTTTCTCCAAACTGACGTACAATTTCACCACGTTGCGGAGCAGGAATCAATCTAAAGGTTTTAAAAGCTTCTGTCGCTGCACGCATTACTTTTTCGTAATCTTCAAGTGTAGAAGTTTTTACCGATGCGATTAATTTTCCGTCTACAGGTGAAAAACTGTCTAGAATTTCGCCCGATGAAAAGTTCTCTGTTCCAGTTGAAGTTCCTTCATTAACCAGTTTAATTCCCAGTTGTTCCAAAGCTTCATTCATGCCAAATTGTGATGCTATTGTTGTCATTGTAACTTTTTTAGTTAAAATTGTTATATTTTTATGTAAAGATATTGTTTTAGAATTAATTTCAAATCGAATTCAAGTATTAAAAACAAAGTAAAATTAGTGTTATTATATAAGTATTAACGCAAACCAAGGGTGATTTATTCAGTAAATTTGATGAAATTTGCATTCCTAAAATTATAAATATGACCTATTTCAGCCGTCTTTTGCTTTGTTTTATATTGGTTTCGTTTAATGCTTTTTCTCAAAAAGAACATAAAGCTTCTTTTCAGGTTGTGCCTCTTGGGATAAAAGGAGGAATCGACGAAAAAAATCTTTCGGCTTATTTATTAGCGCCTTCTAACTCAAAAGATTTTATTTGTTTGGATGCGGGAACCATAAATGCAGGAATTGAAAAAGCAATTGATAATAAAGTCTTTAAAGTTTCGACGAGCGAGGTTTTAAAAAAATACATAAAAGGGTATTTGATTTCGCATGCGCATTTGGATCACGTTTCGGGTTTAATTATCAATTCTCCAGCTGATTCTTCTAAAACGGTTTATGCGACTGAAAAATGTATGGAAATGATGGAAAACCATTATTTTAATGATCAGACTTGGGCTAATTTTGGAGATAAAGGACCAGGATTTCCGTTGAAAAAATATCATTTTCAAACTTTAAATTTAGGTGAAGAAACACCGCTTTCAAATACAACTATGTCGGTTAAGGCTTTTCCTCTAAGCCATGTGAATCCTTTTGAGAGTACGGCTTTTTTAATCAAAAACAACAATGACTATGCTTTATATTTAGGTGATACAGGGCCTGATTCTGTTGAAAAAAGTGATAAGTTAAAAGCTTTATGGACTGCTGTTGCGCCTTTGGTTCAAAGCAGACAATTGAAAGGGATTTTTATTGAGGTTTCGTTTCCTAATGAACAGCCTGATAAATTTTTATTCGGGCATTTAACTCCAAATCACTTAATGACTGAGCTTCATCTTTTAGAAGAATTAGCTGGAAAAGGTTCTCTAAATAATTTTAAAATTATTATTACGCATTTAAAACCTCCTGCAAAAAGTATTGCCAAAATTAAAGAACAGTTAAAAAATCAAAATAATTTAGGATTGAAGATCATTTATCCTGAACAGGGGAAAAAAATTGAATTGTAGTTTTTGTATAGACCACAGATTAAACGGATTTTATTAGCGAAGATTTGAATTGTAAATTCAAATTATTTGTAAGTTAATTTTTATATTTTAGCCGGATAAATTTTATTCAATGGAAATTATTTGGTCTAAAAAAGCACAATACACTTTTTATAATATTCGAAATTACCTCGAACAATTTTGGTCACCAACAATAGCTCAAAAGTTCATCAAAAATGTTTTACACATTTTGAGTTTATTAAAAAGTAACACAATGCTTGGAAAATATAACTCAAGCTTGAAATGTAGAGAAATAGTTATTTCAAAACATATCAATTTATATTATAAAACAGAGGAAGACAATATAAAATTAATCTCTTTTTATAACAATCGTCAAAAACCAATAAATATAATTGACTTGTAATTTATATAAGGTTTTTACTTTTTAACTCAGCTAACATTTCTTCATGTGTTATAAAATCTCCATTCTTCAAATCAAGTTTTCCTTGCTCAATATCAGCCTTTAAATCTAACATGAAATTTTCTTCTGGTGAAAGTATTTTTGCAATAGACAATACTTCATCTGGAGTAAATGACTGGTTTTTTAATTTTCGATAAAATGTTGGACTTGGAATGCCTACTTTTTCGATAATGTAGTTTTTTTTATAAGGAGATTTGTCCATTAAAGATTCAATATTATCTACTATATTCTTATATTCGATTATTTCTTGTATCATATTTGATCTTTTTTTAATATCATATTTGATACAAATATATATCAAAAATGATATACGCAATTTTCTTTAACATAAAAATAAACCCGACAGGTTTTAAAACCTGTCGGGTTTACTATTCGATTCATATTCGAGATAAATAAAATTACTTCTTAGCCGTAAATCTAGGATCTGTTTCCATTACGGTGCCGCATTTATCGCAGGTTCTTAATTCTTCTGAATTATAGAAATGTTCAAAATGAGGAAGAAAGTCTTTTTCAATATTATGTAACTCAAAATACACTTCGTACAATTTATGATTGCAGTTGTCGCAATGCCAAAGAAGTCCGTCGGTATATCCTAGTCCTGCACGTTTACGTTCAATGACCAATCCTATTGAACCTTCAGAACGAACAGGCGAGTGTGGTACTTTTGCAGGATGTAAATACATATCTCCTGCATTTAATTCCATTTCCTTACGTTCGCCATCTTCCTGAATTACCACTTTAATACTGCCTTCTAACTGATAGAAAAGTTCTTCGGTTTCATTATAATGATAATCTTTTCGTGCGTTTGGTCCGGCAACAATCATTACAATATAATCGCCTGAATCAACATATAGATTTTTATTCCCAACTGGTGGTTTTAGTAATTGTCGGTTATCTTCAATCCATTTTGTTAGATTGAATGGTTTTGCTATAGCCATTTTTTTCAGAATTTATGAAAAGCTAAGGTAGTGAAAAGTATTCAGTATACAGTTGCAGTCACAGCATTCAGATGCAACCTTTGATCAAAAACGGTGACTTATTTTATTTCTCGTATTAAATAAATATAAACCGGAAAATGATCACTAAAACCTGCTTCTGTTAATGTATTTCGCAACGGATAACCTTTGTATTTTCCAGAAGTTTGAATAAGATAGGATCTATTGAAAATACCTGCTTTCCAGAATTTGAAATTTGAAAAATCAGGTTCAATAAAAGATTTTGTCATTATGATTTGATCAAAAATATCCCAGGAATCACGAAAAGCGATGGTTCCTAATCCTCTTTCTGCCATTTCTTCAAACGGATTATAAACACCAAATTCCGGAACGTCAGCCTTTTTTGCTTTTGCTCCTAATTCGATTTTTACACTTTTATTAAAAGGGCCGTCGTTTAAATCCCCCATGGTTATAACTTTCGCCATTGGGTTTATCTGCTGTAGGGAATCAATTATTTTTCGGTTTAATCTTCCCGCTGCTTCACGAAACGGACTGCTGGCTTTTTCTCCTCCAGATCTTGAAGGCCAGTGATTGACAATAATATGAATTTCCTCATTTTCAAGAAACCCCGTAATCAAAAGCTGGTCTCTGGTAAAAACCCTGTTTTTAGTGTCGATTTTTATTTCAACATCGCCTAAATCTTCATTATTTGTTTCTTGCTGCACAGGTTTGTTTTTGTAAATCAATAATGGAATATTAGAGTACGAAGTCGGCCTGAAATATTTCTTTTGATACAAAAGTGCCACATCAATTCCGCGTTGGTCAGGCGAATCAAAATGAATGATTCCGTAATCGTAATCTACTATTTTTTCTTCTTTTATTAAATCTTCGAGAACACCTCGATTTTCAACTTCAGAACAGCCAATTAAGGTTGGAGCATTTGAGTTTTCCGGTTTTCCAATTTCTGAAATTACCCTCGAAAGATTTTTAAGTTTTTGTTCGTATTTTTCTTTTGTCCAATGCTGAGCGCCTGTTGGAGTCCATTCGTCATCATTTGTACTTGCATCGTCATAAATATCAAAGAGATTTTCGAAATTGTAAAATGCAGCAGTATGTATACTATATTTTTTAGATTGTGCGTTTGAGTTAAAAAGGAAAAAAAGAATCAAATAAAAAGAAAAAATAAGGCGCATATCTTTTAATGAATTAAAAAAAGCCAATTTATAAAATTTTATACATTTGTAAGAATTTTCTAAATATTTAATTTTTGTATTACTTTTTTTATTTTCAATTTCTCATGTAACTTGCTGACTTAATTTGTCTCTTTATAAAATGAAAAAAAATCATTTGTTCTTATTGCTCTCTTTATTCTTCAGCTTCGCTTATTCGCAAAAGAACAATAGGTTTGTTGACAGTATTCGAATACAACATAACATTCCAGAAGTGGCTTATGCCGTGGTTTCTGCTGATTCTATTTTAGAAATAAGTGCTCTGGGAAATAAGAGAATTGGAACTGATTTAAAAGCTGATTTGTCGGATAAATTCCGTTTGGGTTCTATCACCAAAACAGTAACAAGTTATATCGCGGCTGTTTTGGTTAAAGAAGGCAAAATAAATTGGGATACTAAGTTTTTTGACTTATATCCTGAATTGAAAGCAAAAAGCAATGCTGATATTGATTTTACCTTAAAAGATTTTATAACTTTTAGAGCCCATATTCCAACATGGTCTTATGGAAATGAAACTCCAACTCAAAAAGAAATAAAAGGAAACGACCAGCAGCAGCGTTATGAGTTTATGGCGTGGTTTTTTAAGCAAAATAAAATAATTTCTGAAAAACAGGAAGTATATTGGTCAAATCCCAGTTATGTTGCCGCCGGACTTATGCTCGAAAAAGCAGCTGGCAAAAGTTATGAAACACTGGTAAAAGAATTGGGAAGGAATTTAAATATTGATTTCGGGTTTGGTCAGCCAAATGTAATGGATGTTAACCAGCCTTGGGGACATAACGAAAACCTAAAGCCTGAAAAACCAGCCTTAAATTATAAATTAAACTGGCTTTCATCTGCAGGAAATATAAACGTCAGCCTGCCTGATTATTGTAAATTTACACAATTGCATTTACAAGGTTTATTAGGAAAATCGAAAGTATTTTCAGCTTCTGAATTTGATATGATGCACAATGGTTTACCTGAATTTTCGTTTGGATGGTATTCTGAAACTGATAAAAAAACGAACCTAAATTATTCTTTTCATTATGGAAATCCCGGAACTTTTTTAACCAAAGTGTATATTTGTAAAGCATCCAACAGAGCTTTTATCATCTTTGCAAATGTACAATCTGAGGAGGCAGATAAAGGCTTAATGCTTATCTTAGATGAACTGAAAAGAAAATATAACGGCTGACTATTTAATAAAAATACAATTAAGCAATAGGACTATGACACTAAAACCATTACAAGACATAAAGAAACACTTTACTATTTGTAAACTGGCATTTCTTATTTTTGCTTTCCAATCATTCACCTGTCAATCTCAACAAATCATGATAACACCGCCTTATTTACAAAAAGGAGATACTGTCGCTCTTGTCGCAACAGCCAGAAAAAATATCGACGATAATTTAAAACCGACAATAGACCTGCTTAAAAGCTGGGGTATAGAAGCAGTAATTGGAAGTTCAATTGGACTCGATTATCACCAATTAGCAGGAACAGATGAACAGCGCGCTGCCGATTTCCAAAAGCAGTTAGACAATCCAAACATAAAAGCAATCTGGTGCGTTCGAGGCGGTTATGGAACTGTTAGAATGTTAGATTTATTAGATTTTACAAAATTCAAGCAACATCCAAAATGGGTTATTGGTTTTAGCGATGTTACGGTACTGCACAACCATTTAAATACCATGGGTTACAAATCAATTCATGGTGTTATGCCTGTTACGATTCCGCGTGCAACACCTGCTGCGATCAGCTCAATGAAATCGAGTTTGTTTGGTGAGCCATTGTCTTATTCAATTCCTCCGCATGCAATGAACCGATTTGGTCAGGGAACGGGAGAAATTGTGGGCGGTAATCTTTCTATTTTGTATAGTTTATTAGGTTCACCATCGGCAATTGATTGTAAAGATAAAATCTTGTTTATCGAAGATCTGGACGAATATCTTTATCATATCGATCGTATGATGATGAATTTAAGACGTAACGGATGCATTGAAAACTTAAAAGGAATTATCATTGGCGGTATGACCAAAATGAAGGATAATGAAGTGCCTTGGGGCAAAAATGCATTAGAAATCATTGATGATGTTACCAAAAAATACAATATTCCGGTTATTTTCAATTTCCCGGCAGGACATATTCAGGACAATCGTGCTTTAATTATGGGAAGCAAAATTTCTATTGATGTAAATGCATCCGGAAGTACGGTTACTTTTCAGAAATAACAGCATTATAAATTCAATTTAAGAAAGTCTCTTAAATACCACACATAAAAATCTCGCAGAGACGCAAAGTTGCAAAGTTTAATTCTTTGTGACTTTGCGTTTTCTATTTTAAATAATCTCATATCCATCAGAAGAAACTGAAAGACTGTAAACTTTAAAAATATGGCAGAACATAATGAATTAGGAAAACTTGGAGAAGATCTTGCCGCAGAACATCTTGAAAAAGAAAATTATAAAATTCTGGAGCGAAACTGGGTTTACAAAAATGCAGAAGTAGATATTATTGCCCAAAAAGAAAACATTTTGGTAGTTGTAGAAGTCAAGACAAGGTCGAGTTTGGATTTTGGTTCTCCGCAGGATTTTGTGAAACCAAAAAAAATTCAACTGCTTATTAAGGCAGTAAATGCCTACATAAACTATAGGGAAAAGGATTTTGAAGAAGATATAAATGTTCGTTTTGACATGGTTGCGATCCATAAAAACGGGGAATCATTTGCAATTGAACATCTTACTGATGCTTTTTATCATTTTTAACATAATTTTTTATTGTTATAATTGTAACAAATTGTTTTTTTATTTATCTTTGCAAAGATTTATAACATCAAATTAACTAAACCAACCCAATTAAGTTACAAAAAAAAAAAAGAAAAAAAACTATGAAAACCGTTTCTTCAATCGTCGAAAATTACATCAAAACGAAACCATTTCTCTTAAACGCTTTATCTCTAGGGATTATCAACTTAACTTCTCTCTCTCGGAACATTATGACTGAGCTGGAAAATGAGTTTGGTAAAGAGGTAAAACAGGGTGCAGTTGTAATGTCTTTAAAAAGACTTACTGAAGAATTAGATTTTAAATTAAACCACAAAATCAACAAAGTAATTAAAAACATTGGTGAGATTACTGTTAGATCTGAATTGACAGATTACACTTTTGCAGCTTCTGAAACTGTTTTAAACAAACAAGCCGATTTAATCTCTGACATCAATGCTTTATCTGATATTTTCTACACCTCATCTCGCGGGGTAAACGAAACTAATATTGTGGTGAGCAGCAGTGTAAATCATTTAGTTGAAAAACACTTTATGAGAGAAAAACTAATTCAGAAATTAGATAATCTTGCTTCAATTACAGTAAAATTACCAAAAGAAAACATTGTTGTTCCTGGTATTTATTACTTCATTTTCCAGCGTTTGGCTTGGGAAGGAATCATCATTAACGAGGTAATTTCTACTTCAAATGAGTTTACTATTTTAGTAGGTGAAGATCAGGTTGACGTTGCTTTTAAAGTAATCAAAGACCTAAAAAACTAATTAAAATATATCTAATTTTAGATCTTATTAATATTTCAATTTCGAAAATCCTTTTGTCTTTTGATGAAAGGATTTTTTGTTACAACTATTTAGCAAACATTCCATTCTATTTTTTCCATAATAGGAATATTCTCAAAAACAGAATTGCAAAATAGTTAATTTTTAAAATTTCAGCCAAAAATTTACCAACTTCATAAAATGCACATACTACCGTGTTTACTGAGATTTTAGAGATAATCATCCAAAAAAAACACAAATAAGTTTTTTTTACCACTTTTTTATGAGAATATTATTTTTATATATTTGTTAACCTCTCAAAGCATTAGAGTATCGATTTTTGATAGTATCGTAATATAATTAGATTAAAATAGAAACTAATTAATTTAATGTTGAAAGCCAAAGACTATAATGACAAATTATTGGTGAGCGAACTCAAAAATGGCAGCGAAAAGGCATTTCGTTCCCTTTTTGATTTGTATTATCAGGATATTTATGGTTACAGCATAAGTTTATTAAAATCGAGAGAGGCGGCAGAAGAAAATGTTCAGGATGTTTTTATGAAAGTGTGGCAGCATCGTGAAAACCTAAATTTAGAACAGTGTTTTAAAGCTTATATTTTTACAATTGCCAGAAATCAGGCTTTCAATATATTAAATAAAGCAGCAAATGATCTGGCATTGAAAGAAGCTGTTTTTTATGAAAGCCAGAAATCGCATGAATACGGAGATTACGCGATTCGCGAAGAAGATTGTAAAAAACTCCGAAAACAAGCAATAAAACAACTGCCCCCAAAACGGAAGCAGATTTTTAAAATGTCACGAAAGAAAGGCATGAGTTACGAAGAAATAAGTCAGGAACTCGGCATTTCTATAAATACTGTCAGGAACCAAATGAGCAAAGCATTAGAATCGATGCGGGTCTTTTTTCAAGTTCATGATGAAATTATCTAACCAAAACCACATGTTAACCAATTAAAATCACTCCTTCCAGAGTGATTTTTTTTGCTTATTATGAAAATTATGGACCACAGATTGGACTGGTTGAAATAGATTTACACTGGTTTTATTAATTTGCTCTTTATGCATATTTTTCTCCATTTAACGAAGAAAATTTACTCAAAAAATTCGTAATCATGATCAAACATAGCCCGTGGTTTCAACCACGGAAGCGCAATATATATACAATTCGTAGTATCCCCGTGGTTGAAACCACGGGCTATGTTTTAATATGATTGTGGAGATTCTGTGTAAATCGAGTTTTAAGATGAATCAAATGCAATTAAAAACTCTGTGCAAAATCTATTTTATCCGCTAAATCTGCGGGCAAAAAAACATCTCAAGTTATTTTTTTAGAAAAAACTTCATTCTAAAACCTTCTCAAAAACAACCACTTAAAGCAGATTTTACTCTTTTAAATGTTAAAATTTAAAAATTTACAACGTTTGAGTAGTACTCAAATGCTTTTCAACTGTATTATACTAAAACCCCACCAAAAACAATTCGTAATGAATTCAAATTCTGAAATAAAAAGTCTTTTAGAAAAGTTTGTTTTAAACCAATGTACACCCGAAGAAATAAACGAGGTTGTGGCTTATTACAAAAAAAATCAGCTTACAGATGATTTTCCAACTGTAGAAGATATTCAACAACTTCTTGGCGAAATGCCAAAAATGGATCAAAAGACTGCCGATACTATTTTTATGAATATCCTTTCAGCTTCAAAAGAAGAGGAAACTGTGATTGAGATACCTGAAAGAAAATCAAATTTCAGAAAATATATTTCAATTGCAGCCTCAATTGTGGTTTTGCTTGGAATTGGCTTTTTTTATAAACAAAGCCTTGCTGATAAACCGGCAGAAAAAGAATTCGATTTCAAAAGTTCTGATATTGTACTTCAATTAGAAAATGGTGAAACCCAAATTTTATCTGAACACAATTCTGCTCAGGTAAAAGACGAAAAAGGAAACATTATTGGAAATCAAAACGGAGATAAAATCGTTTATGAAAACAGTTCAAATCCTGAAAAACTGGTTTACAATACACTTAAAATTCCGTACGGAAAAAAATTCCGCCTTCAGCTTTCAGACGGAACATTTGTACACTTAAACTCAGGAACAACTTTAAAATATCCGGTAAAGTTTATTGCTGGCGAAAACAGACAGGTTTATCTGGATGGAGAAGCTTATTTTGATGTTGCAAAAGATAAAAAACACCCTTTTATTGTAAATGCCGATGAATTAAATGTACGTGTTTTAGGAACGCATTTTAATGTTTCAAACTATCCCGAAGATGCTTCTACCGATGTTGTTTTGGTTGAAGGATCAGTTGGAATGTATAAGGCAGATGAAGAATTTGATGCTTTAAAAAACACGATTTTAAAACCGGGTTTTAAAGGAACTTTCAATAAAGGAAATGCTGCAATTTCGACCAAAGCGGTTATAACAGATATTTATACTTCATGGATAAACGGCGGGCTTACTTTTAGAAATATGACTTTCAAAAACATTATTACTAAGCTTGAAAGACGCTATAATGTTACAATTGTAAACAAAAACGAAAAACTGGCCAATGAAAAATTCAATGCAAGTTTTGGAGACGAATCTATTGATAAAGTGATGAGTTATTTCAACGACATTCACGGTATTAATTACACGATAAAAAACGATCAAATACTAATTAAATAACCACTAAAACCAATACAATATATGATGAAATAACATTACGGGAATAAAAAAATCGGAAAGAGCTGCGAACAATTTCCGATTAACTAAGTGATTGAATATAACGAATTAACTACAATCAATTAACAAAATTATGAAAAAAAAATCTAAGAATAATGGGTTTCTATACTCATTGTTCCAAAATGACCTAAAATTGAAACTAACTACTCTACTTCTTTTGGTCGCCATGTTTAATATTAGAGGGAATACTTATGCCCAAAAAACAAAAGTTACTCTTGAACTAAACAATTCAACAATCGAAAAGGTTATTGAGACCATTGAACAAAAAACCGACTTTAGATTTATTTACAAATTGAACGATATCGACTTAGATCGTACGGTTTCGATTTCTGTAAAAGATCAGTCTATATATGTCGTTTTAGACAAACTTTTTAAAGGAACTCTGACTGAATTTAAAATCAGGGATACTCAAATTATCCTCAAAAAACCGGAACTTAAAACTGAAGTTATTAAGTTTCAAAAACAAACCGTTACCGGAATTATTACCGATGAAAATGGTCTGCCTTTACCCGGCGCTTCTGTTATCGAAGAAGGAACAAAAAACGGAATGGTAACTGATTTTGACGGAAAATACAAACTTACTGTAGAAAGCAGCCAATCGGTTATTATTGTCTCTTTTGTGGGGTATAAAGAGAAAAAAGTAACGGCTAACCAAACGGTAATAAACATTCAGCTTTTTCCAGATGCTACAGATTTACAGGAAATTGTTGTTGTAGGTTACGGTACTGCTGCTAAAAAAGATGTAACGGGAGCGGTTTCTTCAATCGCTGCAAAAGACATGAATCAGGGAGCAATTGTAAATCCTCTGCAATTAATTTCTGGTAAAGCTGCGGGGGTTAATATTACGCAAATAGGAAGTGAACCGGGTTCTGGACCAAGTGTTCGTATTCGCGGTATTTCGTCTTTAATTGGGGGAAACGATCCTTTAGTGGTTGTAGATGGAATTCAGGGAAATATGGATTTGCTAAACCAGGTTCCGCCAAGTGAAATTGAAAGCATAGATGTTCTAAAAGATGCTTCGGCTACTGCTGTTTATGGATCAAGAGGAGCACCTGGAGTTATCATTGTTACAACTAAGAAAAACAAAGCGGGAAAAACTACAATAGAATATACTGGTTCTACATCTGTAGATTTTATCCCGAAAAAACTAGACATGCTTAATGCTGACCAATGGTGGCAGACTGCTCAAAGTGTAGGCGTTCCGGCATCTTCTAATCACGGTTCAAACACGAATTGGTATGGTCTTTTGACTGAAACCGGAATTACACAGACTCATACTTTATCTTTTGGAGGCGGAACTGATAAATTTAATTACAGAGCTTCTATAACGGCTATTATGCAGGATGGTGTTGTAATTAATTCGAGTAACCAAAAATATATTGGACGCATTCAGGCAACTCAATTGGCTTTAAATGATAAATTAAAACTAACCTTTAATTTAAACAGCGGCGTAAATAATATCACAAGCAGCATTGGAAGTATTGGAACAGTTGCTTATACATCAAACTTAATTACAAATGCATTATTAGCAAGACCAACAGATCCTGTTTATAATACTGATGGAACGTATTTTACAGATCCAACCGTATTTCATTATTTAAATCCTTATGCTGCTGCGCAAGAAGTAACAAATGAAAGACAAGAAGATAATTTATTTGGAAGCTTAAAAGCCGATTTAGATTTAGGAAAAGGTTTTTCAGCAAACTGGTTTGGAAGCTGGAGAAAAACAAACTATACGGCAGGTTATTATATGCCGGCAGAATCAACAGATTTTAACGCAGTTGAACAGCATGGTTTTGCCAATATAGATAATAAGAAACAGAACGAAAAATTAACCAATTTAAGTCTTACCTATAAAAAAACTTTCGGGATCCACAGCTTTAATGCTTTGGCTTTATACGAATGGCAAAGCCAGACTTATCAGGGAAATTATACGCAGGCAAGAGGTTTTATAAGTGACGAAGCTACTTACAATGCGCTTCAGTTTGGCGATTTGTCTAAAGTAAGAACCGGAGATATCAGATCTTATAAAAACGACAGATCATTGGTTTCTTATTTAGGAAGATTAAACTACTCTTTATTAGATCGTTATTTACTTACAGCAAGTATCAGACGTGATGGTTCATCTGTATTTGGCACCAATAACAAATGGGGGAATTTCCCTTCTGCATCTGTGGCATGGCAGATTAACAAAGAGCCTTTTATGATGAATCAGACTTTATTCAGCGAATTAAAACTGCGTGCAGGTTATGGTGAAACTGGTAATCAGCAGGGTCTTTATCCGCAGACTTCACTGCCGTTAGTCGACAGTGCCGGAAATATTTATTTTGGAGGATCTATTATTACCAATTTTGGTATTTCTCAAAATGCAAATGCTGATTTGAAATGGGAAACTAAAAAACAAACCAATATTGGACTTGATTTTGCTCTTTTAGATAATCGATTAAGAGGAAGCATAGATGTTTATGACTCAAGAACAGATAATCTTCTATTCGATTATACTGTACCTCAACCTCCTTATCCTTACAATAAAATCAAAGCCAATGTAGGAAGTATTTCAAACAAAGGTTTAGAAGCTGCTCTTGCTTATGATGTTATTAGAACAGATAACAGCACACTGACATTAGCAGGAAATGTATCTTTTATGAAAAATGAAGTGCTTAATTTAAGCGGCAGTATTAACGGTATTCCTTTAAATACAAACTTCGTAAACTGGGGAGCGCCAAATTCTTTATTAGTGCAGGGAAAACCAATTGGTTCCTTCTATATTTTAGAAAGTACCGGTACAAATGAAAATGGTGTCGAAACCGTAAAAGACCGCGATGGAGATGGTAAAATCGATCAAGGAGCTACAAGTCCGGATCGTTACTATGCAGGTTCTGCTCTCCCAACTTACACTTTTGCATTTAACCCATCTTACAGATACAAAAATTTTGATGCATCTATGTTAGTAAGAGGTTCAGGAGGAAATAAAATTTATAACAATCTTAACCAAAGATTGAGCATGCTGGAAAATACAGGTAGTTCAAATGTATTGGCCAGTGCTGTTGACAGAGGAATATTTTCTTCTCCTTATGGATCTGATGCATGGTTAGAAGACGGTTCATTTGTTCGTTTAGAAAACGTAACTGCAGGATATACTTTCCGTTTTACTGATAAATATGTAGACTCTGTTCGACTTTCGCTTACTGGAAACAACTTACTGTTAATTACAGATTACACAGGTGTTGATCCTGAATTAAATATAAGCGGAAGCGGCGACCCTAATGATAATTTTGGAGGCGATAAAGGAATTTATCCTCGTACCAGAAGTGTTGCATTTGGTTTGACTGTAAAATTTAAATAGTAAAAGAGATGAAAATTAAAAATATAGCAGCAGCAGGAAGCGTATGTTTCCTAACACTTTTCAGCTGTACAGATATCAACGAAAATATATACGATAAATATCAGCCGGACAGCTTTTATGGAACACCGGAAGGAGCTAATATTGCTCTTGCGAGTGTTTATGCTGAAATTCCGGGAGATTTTGAACGTAAAGGCGTACCCGGTGTAGGCTATGCCGGAGCAGATAATGGCTGGTACGACATGAACTGTATGTCATCAGATGAGCAGGTAATTCCGCATAGAAATGACGGTAACTGGCAGCAGGATTTTGCCCGTTTGCACAAACACGAATGGCTGCCTTCTGAATTCATTATCAACAATACCTGGAACTGGTTATACAAATCTGTTTTCAATGCCAATTTAGCTGTCGAGCTATTAGAAAAATCAAATGCCGATCCTTCAAAAATTGCCGAAGCAAAAGTATTACGTGCTTTCTTTTATTATTTATTGATTGATGATTTTGGTAATGTACCTTTTTACACAGACAACAATATTACCGTTGATAAAATTCCGCAGGCAAGCCGTAAGGAAGTTTTTAATTTTATAGTTAAAGAACTAACAGATAACGTAGAATTACTTTCGGTAACAAAAGGCGGTAATTATTATGGAAGATTCAACAAATGGGCAGGTTATACTTTATTAGCAAAAGTATATTTGAATGCTGAAGTATATACCGGAGAAGCAAAATGGACGGAATGTTTAGCGGCCTGCAACAAAGTGAGCGAAGGCGGTTTTACGCTGCATTCAGGCGAAGCAAACGATGCCAGTCCATTAAAGAATAAATATTATGAGTTATTTGGAGATGTGCTTCCAGATGATGAAACTATTCTTCCTATTTATGCTACGCTTGACGTTGTTTCCCGTAATGTTTATGCTGTTCGAAGTGTATACGGTCCTCAGGGTACAAATATGTTTGGATTAGCCGGATGGAACGGAACTATTGTTCCTAAAGATTTCTACTTAAAATATGCTGCAAATGATATCCGAAGAAACCAATTTTTGGTTGGAGAACAGCCGGGAGGATTCAATTATACACTTGAGGTTGCTTCCTTAGACAATCCCGGAGCTGCTCCTCAGGCAGGAGTTCGTAACGTTAAATTTTATCCTGCTGGGGTTAAAAGTGGCGGCGGCGCTTCAAATGATTTTCCTATTTATAGATATGCTGACGTTATTTTAATGATGGCCGAATGTAATGCGCGCTTAGGAAATCCTGCCGCTGCAAAGCCTTTTATAGACCAAATCAGACAACGTGCAGGTTTAGACGCTCTAGACCACAATCCTACTCTTGATGATATCTACAACGAAAGAGGATTTGAATTAAACTGGGAAGGTCACAGAAGACAAGACATGATTCGTTTTGACAAATTTTTATTAGCAAACGAGTTTAGACCAGCATCTCCTGCTTACCGAAAATTGTTCCCAATTCCAACATCTGCCTTAGATGCTAATCGCGGACTTAAACAAAACCCAGGTTACTAAAAACAAAACTATCATGAAAAAATATATCAATAAATTATTCTTACTGGGAAGCCTGCTTTTTTTAGCAGCTTCCTGTGAAAGTGAAGGTGCAGTAACGACACTCCAATCTGTAAGTTTTCCTTCTTCAATTGAAGTATCATCAGCTTCAATAGTTCTTAAAGAAGATACTTCAGATGATGCTGCCTTACTGGTGTCCTGGCCAAAAGTTACGTTTCCAATTGCAGCACCGGTTACTTATGCCGTACAATTTGATTTGACTACAGATATTAAAGGAAGTGAAGCATGGCTTCATGCCAAACGAATTGTAGTTGGCGAAGATGTTTTAAGCAAATCATTTACCGGAGCAGAATTAAATAAAATTGCAACAGATTTAGGTCTTAAAACAGATGTTTCGGGAGAATTAGTAATTCGTGTAGAAGCTGCTATGGATCATAAAGTGTACTCTGCTCCTATTACCATAAATGTTACTCCTTACCTGAAAACTGTTGTTATGGGCGAAATTTATATGCCGGGAAGTTATCAGGGAGAATGGGATGTAGAAACTGCCGCAACATTGAATGAAATTCAATTGGGAGTGTATCAAGGATATATGACTCTTGCACCAGACAGAGATCCTATTTTTAAATTTAATAAAGCAAGAAACTGGGCTCAATTCTACGGTGCTGGTAATACAAATTTTGATTTGAAAAACATGAGCGATGCCAACTTTGTACTTCCGGGAGCAGGCTCTTATCAAATAAAAGTAAATTTAAATACTTTAAAATGGAGCTCGACGCCTTATTCATGGGGAATTGTTGGAACTTCTCAAGCCGGAGGATGGGACAACAGTACACCTATGAGTTACGACCATCAAACTAAAACATGGAAAATTACTGCCAATTTAGTAACAGGAGCATTAAAATTTAGACTAAACAATAGTTGGACTATCAATTATGGACCAGCAGATCCTTCAACAAACACAATTAACCTGGATAATGGAGGTGCTTATGACATCCCAGAAGCGGGAGTTTACGAAGTAACTTTCAAAATTGATGAAGTAGATCCTGTAAGCAAT
Organism: Flavobacterium sp. KACC 22758; assembly: GCF_028736135.1. Classification (NCBI taxonomy): domain Bacteria; kingdom Pseudomonadati; phylum Bacteroidota; class Flavobacteriia; order Flavobacteriales; family Flavobacteriaceae; genus Flavobacterium; species Flavobacterium sp. KACC 22758. The sequence continues at coordinate 219,048 of NZ_CP117878.1, read as the reverse complement.
GGTTACCCAAAAACTGCAACTTGTACGATAGTTAAAAAATAATCTAACATTGTAATATAGCTAGATTAGTTTGAGTGATACCTGCCTTTTTTGAGCGAAAGGCAGGCTATCTAAAAGTCTAAGCGATTACAAAAAAACTCAAAAAAAACATGAAATCAAATATAAAGATCGTTTATATACTGCTGCTGGCATTGGCTTTTATTTCCTGCAGTTCTTCTGATGACGATAACAAAACGCCGGATTCTCCTTATACACAATATGGGGCGCCATTTGAAAAAATGCCCAAAAAAGAAGACGCCATAATCTATCAGGTAAACATTCGTGCTTTTAGTCAGGCAGGAACACTGAAAGGAGTTCAGGAAAGACTTTCTCAAATTCAGGAACTGGGTGCAAATGTGATTTACTTAATGCCTATTTATCCTGTTGGAAAAGAAAAGGCATCTGGCGAATTAGGATCTCCTTATGCCGTGAAAGATTATAAAGCCGTAAATCCAGATTTTGGAACTTTACAAGACCTTCAGGCTTTAGTTGAAGAAGCGCACAAGAAAAACATGGCTGTTGTTTTAGACTGGGTTGCCAATCATACTGCATGGGATAATATCTGGATTACACAGCATAAAGACTGGTATCAGCAGGATGCGAGCCGCAATATCATTATTCCGCCGGGAACAAATTACAATGATGTAGCGCAGTTAAATTTCAACAACACTGAAATGAAAGATGCTATGATCGATGCCATGTCGTATTGGGTTTATAATGCCAATATTGACGGTTTCAGATGCGATTATGCAGATTTTGTTCCGAACAATTTCTGGGCAGATGCCATTACAAAACTTCGAAAAATCAAAAAGAACCAGACTATTTTAATGCTGGCTGAAGGTTCAAAATACAACCATTTTGCATCAGGTTTTGATTATACGTTTGGATTCAATTTCTTCAGTACTCTGGAAAAACTTTTTAAAGAAAATAAATCAGCTGTGACTATTCAGGAATCTAATACAACTGAATATGCCAACAACTACAATCCAGAAAACAGAGTCGTACGATACACAAGTAATCATGACGTTAACCTTTCTGACGGAACGCCGTTAGAACTTTTTGGAGGCAGAAACGGATCTATTGCAACGTTTGTTGTTGCTGCGTATTTAAAATCGGTTCCAATGATTTATAACGGACAGGAAATTGGATACAATAAAAGATTAAATTATTTTGCCAAAACACCAATCGACTGGAGTACTGCCGATAATGAAATGCTGGCTGAATACAAAAAAATCATCGCTTTTAGAAACACAAGCAAAGCCATTAAATCAGGAGAATACACAGGTTACAGCAGTGATGCTGTAAGTGCTTTTACTATGGAAAAAGACGCTGAAAAGGTTTTTGTACTTTCTAATTTAACCAGTTCAACGGTAAAACATCTTATTCCAAATACTTTAAAAGGAAACTGGAAAGACGCATTTACCGGAGCATCTGTAACTGTGGGTGCAGATATAACATTACAGCCTTTTCAATACATAATATTGAAAAATTAATACCAATGCAGCTTCTAATAAAACTAGATTTGCACAAAACTAAATAACATGAATTTTCAATCCCAAAAATCATTGCTTCAAATGCGTTTGAGCAAAAAAACAGCGTTTTTATTTTTTATATTCCTAAGTACATTTTGGCTTCAGGCACAAGAAATAACTTCGCCAGACAAAAATCTTTCTCTAAAATTTGAATTAAAAGAAGGCGGTATTCCGTCTTACCAATTATCATACAAACAGAAACCGGTTATTAAACCAAGTTCTTTAGGTTTAGAACTTCAAAACAACGCTTCGTTTATGAATGGTTTTACCATTACAAATACAGCTCAAACTTCTGTTGATGAAAATTGGAATCCGGTTTTAGGTGAAGAAAAAACAATTCGCAATCATTACAACGAATTGGTTGTCACTTTGGCTCAGGCAAAAAACAACAATAGATTTATCCGCATTCGTTTCCGTTTATTCAACGACGGATTGGGATTTAGATATGAATTTCCTAAACAAAATGACCTGAATTATTTTGTAATTAAAGAAGAGCACACTGAATTTCAATTGGCCGGAAATCATAAAATTTTCTGGATTCCGGGAGATTATGATACCAACGAATACGCTTATACAACTTCAAAGATTTCAGAAATTCCTTCTTTGATGAAAAAAGCTACGATTGAAATCAATGCACAGCAGCCAATCAAAGAATTGTCTGTACAAACACCATCAATGATGAAATCTGATGACGGTTTATACATCAACATTCACGAAGCTGGATTAATCAATTATCCGGCAATGTATCTTGAAGTTGATGCCAAAACCAACAAAATGACAAGTCATTTGGCACCAGATGCCGTTGGTGCAAAAGGATATATGCAGACTGATACTCAAACACCTTGGAGAACCATTGTAGTAAGCGATAAAGCAGCCGATATTTTAGCTTCAAAACTAATTTTAAACCTTAACGAACCAACAAGTTACAAAGATGTTTCCTGGATTAAACCTGTGAAATACATTGGAATTTGGTGGGAATATTTCGTGGCAGGAAGAAGCACATGGGCTTTTGGAAAAGAAAACAACGTAAAAATGACGGATGATTTCACCAAACTTACTCCAAACGGAAAACACGGAGCTACAACAGAACGCGCAAAAGAATACATTGATTTTGCTGCTAAAAATGGCTTTGATGCAATCCTTATCGAAGGATGGAACATTGGCTGGGAAGACTGGATTGGCAACTGGAAAGAAGACGTTTTTGATTTCGTAACCGCATATCCAGATTTTGATGTAAAAGCAGTTCATGCTTATGCAGCTTCAAAAGGGGTGAAAATTATCATGCATCACGAAACCTCTGGATCTGCTACCAATTATGAGCGTCGTCTAGATCGTGCTTTTCAATTTATGAATGATAACGGTTATGATGCTGTAAAAACAGGTTATGTGGGACAGATTATTCCGCGCGGCGAACATCATGACGGACAATGGATGGTAAATCATTACATCAACGTTGCAAAACGTGCTGCCGATTATAAAATTATGATCAACAGCCACGAAGCGGTTCGTCCAACGGGATTAAACCGTACTTTTCCAAACTGGATTGCTCAGGAATCAGCGCGCGGTACTGAGTTCGAATCTATGGGAGGATTAGCTCCGGATCACACTACCATTTTACCATTTACCCGCTTAATGGGAGGTCCAATGGATTATACGCCTGGAATTTTCCAGACCGATCTTTCGTATTACGGAACAGGAAGTTCACAACGAGTAAACACAACTTTAGTAAAACAATTGGCTTACTATGTAACCATGTACAGTCCGCTGCAAATGGCTGCTGATATTCCGGGGAACTATGAGCGTTTTCCAGATGCATTTCAGTTCATTAAAGACGTTGCTGTAGACTGGGACAACAGTTATATTCTGGAAGCTGAGCCTGGAGATTATATTACAATTGCACGTAAAGCAAAAGGCAAAAACGAATGGTTTATTGGCGGCATTACAGATGAAAATGCAAGAACAGCAGACATTTCATTTGAGTATTTACCTGCAGGAAAAAATTTCGTTGCCACTATTTATGCCGATGCTAAAGATGCCAATTGGAATCAGAATCCACAGAAGTATACCGTTACTAAAGTTATTGTAAACTCAAAAAGCAAACTGAAACAATATTTAGCTCCGGGCGGTGGTGCTGCTATCAGCATTAAAGAAGGAACTGCTTCAGATTTAAAAGGATTGAAAAAGTTATAATTCTTCGTTGAGCATAATTATTTTACCACATAGAAACATAGATTTTGTAAACTCCAAAAAAAGACATTTCATTTATTTAAAACGCACATAGCCATCTATGTGTGAAGAAATTTGTTTCTTTTTCTGAACCCTTTTACATCATAATATCTATGTTTCTATGTGTTAGATAAAATCGTTATACAGTATACTCAACGATTATAATTAGATTAAAATTTTACTACTTGAAAACTATTAACCACAAAATGTTTGTCGAATTTAAAAACAATGCGAGTGAGAATGAATTTTAGTTAAAAATGCCGACAAGCATTCAAAAAACTATTATTATGAAAATCAAAATTACCACTAGATTATTTCATATTACCAAAGCATTAATTTGCTTTCTACTATTATTTGCAAGTTCAGTGTATGCTCAGGATCCTCCGCAATATGGAACACCATTTGCAGGCGTACCAGACACGAGAGATATCAACATGTATCAGGTGCATATTCGTCCGTTTAGTGCCAGCGGAAATTTAGCCGGAGTAACTGCCAGATTAGACAATATAAAAGCACTTGGCACCAACGTAATTTATTTAATGCCTATTTTCCCGCACGGCACCGATTCCCGAAGTTCGGCTTCGCCCTATTGTATCAAAGACTTTAAAGCCGTCGGTTCTGAATACGGTTCACTGGCTGATTTAAGAACTTTGGTTGATGGCGCTCACAGCCGCGGTATGGCCGTTATTTTAGATATTGCCATCAACGGAACATCATGGGATCACGGATGGACCGTTTCACATCCTGAATATTACAAACGAACGGGAACCACAATTCAGCAGTTAGGAAACTTCTCTGATATTGCTGCGCTGGATCTTAATAATGCAGCTACCCGAAATGCCATAAAAGACGCTATGCGTTACTGGATTTTTGCAGCAAATATTGATGGTTACCGCTGCGATTATGCCAACAATCCGCCTTTAGATTTTTGGTCAGAAGTTAATTCAAACCTTCGAAGCATATCTTCTCATAATTTATTAATGTTAGCCGAAGGAGACCGACAAGAAAACTTTCAGGTTGGTTTTGACATGAATTATGGAGACAGATGGTTTCACAGCGGTTTGTACGATATTGCCAATGGCGGACCTGTTTCTCAAAGACTCCAGGATCAGTCTACTTATGAATATGCTAAAGCAACCGGAAATCAGCAGATCGTTAGATACACAGGAAACCATGACACGTATACCAATGATGATGGCGTGCGAAGACCATTTGTTGTCTTTAAAAATCACAACGGAATTGTTGCTAACTTTTTAGTTTCAGCATATATGAAAGGTATTCCTTTTTTAATGAGTGGACAGGAAATTGACTACGAACCCAAAACAGACTGGCCTTGGACAAACTTTAAATTCAACTGGTCTCAAAATCCAACTGCTGCTGCAGACTTCGCTAAAATCTTAAATTTCAGAACTGCCAGTGCAGCGATCAGACGAGGCGATTTAACGACGTATGCTAATGATGACATCAGCATTTTCACCAAAACATTAGGTTCAGAAAAAGTTATTGTAATGTCGAATTTGAGAAATGCATCAAAATCGTATGTTATTCCCGCAGCTTTGGCAGGAACTTATGTAAATCCGTATAACAATAATGTTTCTGTAACTTTAACAGCAGGTTCTACACGCAATTTTGCTGCTTTCGAATATTTGGTTTTAACCAATACAAATGCTCCGGTTGTAGCCGTTACAGGAGTTTCGGTTAGTCCGGCAACGGCAACTGTTGGTTTAGGAAGTACGCAGCAATTAAATGCAGCAATTGCTCCTGCAAATGCCACAAATCAAAATGTAACCTGGACATCAAGCAATACAGCTGTAGCAACCGTAAATGCTTCTGGTTTAGTTACGGCAGTTGCAGCAGGAACAGCAGCCATTACGGTTAAAACGGTTGATGGAAATAAAACAGCTACATCTGCTATAACTGTTGCTGCAATTCCGGTTTCTTCTGCAGAAGTTTCTCCAGCTTCTGCAAGTTTGTATGCCGGAAACACACAACAGCTTTCTGTGACAATTTCACCTGCAAATGCAACAAACAAAAACGTAACCTGGTCTTCAAGCAACAGTGCAGTTGCAACTGTAAATTCAAGCGGACTTGTAACAGCTGTTTCTGCTGGAACAGCAACAATTACAGCAACAACACAAGACGGAAACAAAACAGCGTCGGCAGCAATTACAGTAAATCCAAATACGAATTTTACGGTCTATTTCTATAAACCATCAAATTGGGGAACTGGAATTAAAATTTACTATTGGAATGCTTTACCAACAGGAGTTTTGGCAAATGCGACATGGCCGGGTGTAAACATGACCGATTCTGGAAATGGCTGGTACAGCTATACTTTTACCAATGTAACTTCGACCAATTTAATTTTCAATGATGGAACAAACCAAACAGCCGATTTAAGCAGAGATAAAAACGGATGGTATATGAACAGCGCTTGGTACGATTCTAATCCGGGAACGAGTGTTGCGGTAACCAGCGTTAGTTTAAGTCCAAGTTCAGCATCATTAAATGCTGGCGGAACACAGCAATTGACTCCAACGGTTCTTCCTGCAAATGCGACTAATAAATCAGTAACCTATAGTTCAAACAATACGGCTGTGGCAACCGTAAACAGTTCTGGTTTAATTACCGCTGTTGCAAATGGAACTGCGGCAATTACCGTTTCAACTGTTGATGGAAACAAAACAAGTACTTGTGTTGTAACGGTTTCAACAACTTCTGGAGGAGGAAATTATTACACCATAAAAAACAGATGGACGGGAGCTTATTTATCTGATGCGGGAACAAATACAGGTTACGGAACAACTGTTTCTGGTAATAATTATAAATGGCAGAAAATCGCAATCGATGCCACTTATTTTGTTCTAAAAAATGTGGCTACAGGTGAGTTAATGAATATTGAAGGTCAAACCGGAAGCGTACAATGCAATATAACCGATACTACTTTCTGGAGTGCCCAATGGTCAAGCGATTATATAGATGGAACCTGGGTTCGTTTAAGAAACAGATGGCAGACAGGAAATATTATTCATGTTGAAAATCAGACAGGTTCTGCGCAATACGGAAATTCACAAGACGGCTGGTACAGCGCACAATGGCAATTAGAACCAACAACTGTTGGAACAGGAAAATCGGCTTTAAAAATTGAAGAAGTTTCAGAAACTGAACAAGTAATCAGCATTTATCCAAACCCATCTGTAAACAATGAATTTAATGTTGTATTACCAGAATTGGAAAGCGGAGATATGGCTTCAATTTCTGTTTCAGATATAAACGGAAGAACTGTTTTAACCGAAAGACTTTCTTCTTCAGGAAAAATCGATCATCGTTTGGCTTCAGGAATATATATTGTAAATATTGTTTCTAAAAATTACAAAACAACTAAAAAACTAATCGTTAAATAATCCCATTTAGTTTAAAAATTAAAAGGCGTATGAAAAAATCATACGCCTTTTTGTTTTTTTTACTTTGCTTGTTCGCTATTGTTCGATTAGCTGCGAAAAAACTTAAAATGAATAATTTAGAGCAACGCCAAAATTATTATCTAATGTTATCTCGTTTTTTATAACTGCAGGTTTAAACGCCAGTTTTTCATCTACATTAAATTGCGATAAAGCGGCATCGATATTGGCGTCAATAATATTTAGGACATAAAAACCAACCATAAATAAAGCCGATAAATCCCGGTTTCTTTGAAATCCTTTTTGAGCAGTAATTAATCTGCTGTTATCTAATCTAGCTAAACTCGGTGTTTCACTTGGATTTCCTGCTAATCTGTTTTTATATTCGTTTCGATACAGCTTATATTTCTTTTGGTTGTCAATATACAAATAAGTACTTGTTCCAATTGCTCCGTAAACTAATGGAACTTTCCAGTATTTTTTATTGTAGACTTGTCCTAATCCCGGCAGGATTGCCGAATAAAACGATGCTTTTGCCGGACGAAGCGGATCAATAGCTTCTAAAGTAAGAGTGTCTTTTGAAATGATTTTAGTCTTTTCCTGAGCAAAAATTGAAGTTAATCCAAAAAATAAGAATAGAAGAATGAGTTGATTCTGCATATAAAGCTGGCTTTGAAAATTTTGCTCAAAGAAAACTTTTTAGTTCTAAGATATTTCTTAAATAAAAGATAAAGAAAACTTAATTTTTGTATAGTATCACAGTCTTAAATTCTTAACATCTAGTAAAGCAGACGAAGTTCCTTTTTTGTATTCATATTCAATAGTTGTTTTTCCGTCTCCAAAATCTACAACTTCTTTTTTAGGATATTTTTTATTCAAAGGTGCACTATAATTTGAAACATCAAATGGTTCAATAGAATGCGTTGTAAGGCTATTAAATGTTATTCTTTTTTGATTTCCATATCGATAACCATGATCCATAACAACCGACCAAAAAATTGCATTCCCTATTAAATTATAAACATTTGCATACACAGTATCTTTTGGCGGGCTTTTCTGGGTCATACAGCTTTCTTTTTCATAAATATCTCCATCTTTATCATATTCAAAACAAGATTCTTTTTCGAGTTCTATTCTGCCGGTTTTATCTTTTTGTAAAGAAGTGGTAAGATCATATTCTCTTGGAGATTGAAAAGTCTTGCTTATTTCTATTTTACTATTAATTGTAATTCTATCTAATTGATAAATAACAGTAGATTTAGTAATTCCGGATACATCTGATTTTCTAAAAGAAATAACCTGACCTGACTGATCGTAAACAAGAGAGTCTACCTTAATACCATACATTGATAATGTTTTTAAACGATTATGATCGTCGTATGAAAAAACATTGGAATCCTTCGTAACTTTTCTGTATACTTCATTTTTATATACAGTGGTCCATTTTACTTTACTCAGCAAAAGAGGTGGTTTTTCATTATTTTTAGATTCCTTTTTAGAGGAATTACAAGATACAACTGCTAGTATAAGAAACAGAAATAGATTTTTTTTCATTTTGATTTTATTTTGATTGTTAAATAAAACTGATCTTTTAGCGCACATAGGGGAATACTCTAAAACAAAAATATTTTAGTTCAAAAGAAAAAACATCCTTTAAAAGTTTTAAAAACAAAAGTTTAAGACATTTTATAACAAAAAAAAGGCTTCTGATTTTTAAAAACCAAAAGCCTTTTTCTTTTTTAATTTAAGTCTACTCCTCAAACAACTCCATTAACTCTAAAGCTCGTTTTATCGACTTCACATTTTCAAAAGTCAACAACAAACGTAATCCGTTTACGGTTTGTTTTTCTTTCATTTTGCAGAGCGAGCTATGTTTTTGAACAAAGTTCAGGACGTTTCTAAACTTCACAGACTGGTAATAATCTGACTGCTGATCGGATACGAAATAACCAATCATTTTGCCTTGTTTCAAGACTAATTTCTCGATTCCAACTTTTGTTGCAATCCATTTTATTCTAATGCTGTTTAACAATGCTGTCGCTTGTTTTGGCAAAGGCCCGAAACGGTCAATTAGTTTTCTTTCAAATTCCTGTAATCCTGCTTCGTCTTTTATAGCGCCTAATTCGTTGTATAAAACCAAACGTTCTGAAACGTTATTGATATATTCATCTGGGAACAAAAGCTCAAAATCTGCATCGATTTGAATGTCTTTTACATATTCTTTGGTATCAATATCATTTTCTTCAGGATATAAATCTTTGAATTCGTTTTCCTTCAACTCTTCAATGGCTTCATTCATAATTTTCTGGTACGTATCAAAACCAATTTCATTAATGAAACCGCTTTGTTCTCCGCCCAATAAATCTCCAGCGCCGCGAATCTCCAAATCTTTCATCGCAATGTTGAAACCGCTTCCTAATTCGCTGAATTGTTCCAACGCCTGAATGCGTTTTCTGGCATCTTCGGTCATTGATGAATACGGCGGACAGATGAAATAACAAAATGCTTTTTTGTTGCTTCGTCCTACTCGGCCTCGCATTTGATGCAAATCTGATAATCCAAAATTATTGGCATTGTTGATGAAAATCGTATTGGCATTTGGAACGTCCAAACCACTTTCGATAATCGTTGTAGCTACCAAAACATCAAAATCTCCGTTCATAAAACCTAACATCAATTCTTCTAGTTTCGCGCCGTCCATTTGTCCGTGGCCAATTCCAACTCTTGCATTTGGAACCAAACGCTGAATCATTCCCGCCACTTCTTTTATGTTTTCGATTCTATTATTAATAAAGAAAACCTGTCCGTTTCTCTGAATTTCATACGAAATCGCGTCACGAATAATTTCTTCATTAAAACCAACCACATTGGTTTCAATTGGATAACGGTTTGGCGGAGGCGTTGTAATTACTGATAAATCTCGTGCCGCCATTAACGAAAACTGAAGCGTTCTCGGTATTGGCGTTGCCGTTAATGTCAGCGTATCCACATTTGCAGCAATGGTTTTCAGTTTATCTTTTACGTTAACTCCAAACTTTTGTTCCTCATCGACAATCAATAAACCTAAGTCTTTAAAAACTACATTTTTATTAACCAGTTGATGCGTTCCAATTACAATATCCAGTTTTCCTTCGGCTAAATCTTTTAGTGTTTGTGTTTTTTGTTTTGCCGTTCTAAATCGGTTTAAATAGCCAATTGAAACTGGCATGTCTTTTAAACGTTCAGAAAAAGTTCTATAATGCTGATACGCCAAAATAGTTGTCGGTACCAAAACTGCTACTTGTTTGCTGTTGTCAACGGCTTTAAAAGCAGCACGAATCGCAACCTCTGTTTTTCCGAAACCAACGTCACCGCAAACCAAACGATCCATTGGACGATCGCTTTCCATATCGGCTTTTACTTCCTGCGTCGATTTCATTTGATCCGGCGTATCTTCGTAAATAAAAGAACTTTCCAATTCGTTCTGAAGATAACTGTCGGGCGCAAACTGAAATCCTTTTTCTAAACGGCGTTTTGCATAAAGCTGAATCAAGTTGAATGCAATATGTTTTACACGCGCTTTGGTTTTCTGTTTTAAAACCTTCCAAGCGTTAGATCCTAATTTATATATTTTCGGAGGCGTTCCGTCTTTTCCGTTGTATTTGGAGATTTTATGAAGCGAGTGAATGCTCACATACACAATATCATTATCAGCATAAACCAATTTAATGGCTTCCTGCGTTTTGCCTTCAACCTGAATTTTCTGCAATCCGCCAAACTTCCCAATTCCGTGGTCGATATGCGTTACATAATCGCCTACAGAAAGTGCAGTTAGTTCTTTAAGCGTAATATTCTGCTTTTTAGAATATCCATTTTTAATGTTGAATTTATGATAACGCTCAAAAATCTGGTGATCGGTATAAGCGGTTATTTGGTTTTCTTCATCTATAAAACCTTGATATAAAGGCAATACAATGGTATGATACTGCTTTCTAATATTTTCTGAATTGGCTTCGTCTAAGCTTTCAAAAATATCGTGAAAACGCTTCGCCTGCGTTTCATTAGAACAAAACAGATAATTGACATATCCGTTAAAATGATTATCGCTTAAATTATTCAGCAATAAATCAAATTGTTTGTTGAATGACGGCTGAGGCTGAATATGAAATTCGAATTTTTTAGTGGTTTTAAAAACAGGTCTTGAAGCCAATTCTACAACCGAAAAATCCAATGCTCGTTTTATAAACGAAGCCTGATTTAAAAACAACTGCTCTGGTGCAGCGTGTTTAATTTCTTTAGACAATTTCTCAAAAGCGTCTTCTGCTCTTGCAAATTGTTTGTCTAACTGACTGAAAAGTCCTTCGGTATTTTGAATAAAAAGAACTGTTTTTTCGGCAATATAATCTAAGAAACTTTCACGGTTTTCCTGAAAAATTTTGTTTTCAACATTTGGGATAATCGTAATCTTTTTATGTGTTTCTACAGATAATTGTGTTTCAACATCAAAAGTTCTAATGCTGTCTACTTCATTTCCAAAAAACTCAATTCTGTAAGGATGGTCGTTTGAAAATGAGAATACATCGACGATTCCCCCGCGAACTGAAAATTCGCCGGGTTCTGTAATAAAATCGACTCTTTTAAATTCGTATTCAAATAAAACTTCGTTAATAAAATCAATCGAAATTTTATCGTTTAAAGAGACTTTTAAAGTGTTTTTATCTAATTGCTGACGCGTTACTACTTTCTCAAAAAGTGCTTCGGGATAAGTAACAATTACGGCAGGTTTTTTTTGTGAATTGATTCGGTTTAAAACCTCAGCGCGAAGCAGAACATTGGCATTGTCTGTTTCGTCAACCTGATACGGACGGCGAAATGATGCGGGATAAAACAAAACGTCCTGTTCCCCAATCATCTGCTCCAGATCATTTAGGTAATATGCGGCCTCTTCTTTGTTGTCTAAAACAATCAAAAAAGGCAGTTCGGTTTTCTTAAAAACAGAACGAATTATAAATGAAACAGCAGATCCAAGTATTCCGCTGATATTCATTTTTATCTGATTCCCTTCTAATAAACCTGATGCAATCTGCTGTGCTTTTGGCAGATTATCGTATGTTGTATATAATACGTTTTTACTCAACTCTTGGTAAATTTGGATCTATTGGTACTGATGCGTTTGGAATAGCGCGTGTTGTGTCTAACATTTTAAGAAAATCTTCTTCTCCCTGTTCTTTTGGAACTTTACTTCTCTCAACAATTTTATCCATTTGTCTTTCTAAAGAGACAAGTTCTTTATTGATTTCGCCAATTAAAAAAGCAACTTTATCATCTGGAATCTGGCTTAAATGAATAAACAAATCCATCATTTTAATTTTGGTAATCAAAACTGAAATTCGGCTTTTAATTGCCGGCTGGTTAAATTCGTTTGGAATACTATTGTTTAAAGCCATTGCTTTTTTTGAAATAGCAGTAGATTTTTTCTGAAATGCTCCTATTGTTTTTCTTGGTTTATCTCCAATTTCTTTTATAAAATCGCGCCATTCTGTCCAGGTTTTTATATTTTGTTCTGAAACCTCATTTATAGGTTCATCAATAAAAATCCAGGCTTTATTTATATTGTTAAAAATCTTAGCATTTTTTTTAGCTTCTTTCGCATTTTCAGCAAGACGTTTTTCATTATCATCCTGACAGGATTGAAGTGCAAAAATCAAAAGTAAAAACAGCGCTATTTTATATTTCATTTGATAATAATGTTAGACCGCAAAGTTACAAAGTAAATTTACAATTACGAATTGTGTTTTTTGCTAAAGATTCTATAAATCAAGGTTATTTTTTTGTCACAGATTTTAATGATTTAATAGATTATTTCTTCAAAAATCATTTTAATCTGTATAATCTGCGGCTAAACTAATATATACACTGTCAGAGAATAATCTAAAAAACAATCTTTATTGTTGTTGATTTTATAATTTAATGTTATAAAAAACGTTGATATTTGCGAAAACGTTATATTTGCAAGACTAAAATCTAAACAAAATGAATCCAAAAATATTAATCATTGGTGCCTGTGGGCAGATTGGCACTGAGCTGACTCAAAAACTTCGCAAATTATACGGGACCGAAAATGTCATTGCATCTGATATTCGAAAATTAAATACGGATGTGGTTAATTCCGGACCTTTTGAAGTGGTAAATGCTTTAGATTTTAACCAGATTGAACATCTTGTTGAAGTTCATAAAATTACGGATGTTTATTTGATGGCTGCACTTTTATCTGCAACTGCTGAAAAAAATCCGGCTTTTGCCTGGGATTTAAATATGAATTCGCTTTTTCATGTTTTGAATTTAGCGAAAGCAAAAAAAATTCAAAAGATTTTCTGGCCGTCGAGTATTGCGGTTTTTGGGCCGACAACTCCAAAAGAAAATACACCTCAATATACGATTATGGAGCCTTCTACGGTTTACGGAATCAGTAAACAATCTGGCGAAAGATGGTGCGAATACTATCATAATATTTATGGTGTTGATGTTCGAAGCATACGTTATCCTGGTTTAATAAGCTGGTCGACTCCTCCGGGCGGCGGTACTACAGATTATGCAGTTGATATTTTCTACAAAGCGATCGCAGATAAAAAATACGAATGCTTTTTGTCGTCTGAAACCAAAATGCCAATGATGTATATGGATGATGCAATCGATGCTACCATTAATATTATGAAAGCTCCTGTTGAGCAGATCAAAATACATTCTTCTTATAATTTAGCGGCAATGAGTTTTACTCCAACTGAAATTGCTGCCGAAATTAAAAAGCATATTCCTGAATTTGAAATTACCTACAATCCAGATTTCCGTCAGAAAATTGCAGACAGCTGGCCGGCAAGTATCGACGACAGTTCTGCAAGAGAAGACTGGGGCTGGAATCATAAATTTGATCTGGAATCGATGACAAAAGATATGATTGAACATTTGAGTTAATCGGAACTACTTCATATTAAGCGTGCTGTTTTAAAAGATATACTTTTAGGACAGCACGTTTTTTTATGAAAAGATTGTAAGATACGATTTGATAACTGCATGATTTTCTTACTTTTGATTGTACTGGATAATTCCTTTTTTATCTAAAACCATTAATCAAACTAAGACAAAAACGTTAATCAAATGGCAAATTCTTATTATCCTGTCGAACAAAGCAAAAGAACTGCTATTGTCGACATTCTTCGCGGCTGGGCTTTATTGGGTGTTGTTATTGGTAATTATTCCGGTTTTCTGCTCATTGGTGTACCGCACGAAACGAAGGATAGTATTTTATCTGAGATATTATCTTATTTCGATCAGTATTTTTTAGCTGGAAAATCATGGACTTTATTAACGGTCTTGTTTGGCTATGGATTTGCGATTTTAATTAATAATGTTGCGGCAAAAGGCAAAAATCCGGTTAGCTTTTTTAGCTGGCGAATGCTGCTGCTTTTTGGTCTGGCTTTTATAGATTCTTGTTTTTGGTTTGGAGATATCTTAAAAGATTATGCTTTTTTAGGACTCATACTACTATTTTTTTACAAAACCTCAGCAAAAACATTAGCCTGTATTTGTGCTGTAATTATCGCTGCGATTCCTTTTATAATGTCTTACATTAAAGGTCTTAATGTAGAAAGAACTGCAATTACTACAAGTGCAGAATATCTAAAATTATATTATTCAGGAAACTGGCTGGACTTTTTTAGGTTTAATTTACTGGCTTCTTTTTACCAGCAGGTTATTGTTCCGGGGTATGCGATTACGTCACATCTTGTTATGCTGGCCTGTATGCTTTTTGGAGTTTGCCTGCAAAAAATAGATTTTTTTAACCGTTTAAACGAAATGAAAAAACGATTACTATATGTACTTGTAATCAGCTTGGTTATTGCGGTTATAATGGGTATTATTTTTTACTCTGCCATTGAAAGCAAAGCAGCATTTCTTCAATTCTTTCATCCTTATTTTTGGTTCATTTTGAGTACAATGATTTTTATAGCATCTGGAATTATTTTATTGTACAGCCATAAAAAACTAAAAACAATATTCAATTATTTTTGTGCAGGCGGAAAAATGACATTAACCAATTACATCAGCCAAAACATTTTAGGTGCATTTATTTTCTCAGGAATTGGTTTGGGTATTGCTGATACAATGCCATATTGGTTTTACTTTTCGCTGGCAGTTTTTATTTTTGTTGTCCAGTTATTTATCAGCAAATGGTGGCTTTCAAAATACAACTACGGCCCAATTGAATGGCTATGGAGATCTGCAAGTTACAGAGAATGGTTTCCTCTAAGAAAAATACAGCCGGAGGTTACTCCTGCTGATATAAAAACAATATAACCGTTACGATTTTGGAATAAACCTGAAAATAAAAAAAGCCCTTAAATTTAATTTTAAGGGCTTTAATACCACGAGATTTTCCATAGAAATAACTTACTTGTTTGTAATCGACATGATAATGTCTTTGTTTGGCATCTTAGAATTTTGGCTTATGAAATGAACAAAGGATTTGATACAAATCTTAAATACGGTAATAATGATGGGATGGTTACTAAAGGTGAAATCAAAAAAGGAATTCAAATCTATATTGATAGAGGTAAAGAAAATAAGGCAAATGTAATTAGCTGCGATTATATAGAAAAAAAGAAAATTTATGGCATCATCCTGTAGACAATCCACAATTACGGCTGAGTAGATTTCTCTTTTATCCTCAACATTAAGATGATTTTTAGATTCAAAATAACATTTGATAAACTCCCTAAACACATTAATACATTATTTATCTTTTATCTATAGGCATTTCGACAATACCATTACTAGGTGGAGACGTTATAAAACTATATATAAAATAATTTTTACCATTTTTAGTAAGAGTTAATAATGGAGATAAAGTATTATTTTCTCCACTTATCACTCTTTTACTATAAAACTCTATAGAATCTTTATTTGTTGTAGCGAGGATGCCTCCTATAATTTCCTTGTAGTTATCATTTTTAATATATCTTTTCCCGTTTTCGTCTGCAATCCAACTTTTAAAAACACAGCTATCAGGTTTAATCAGAGTCAATTCTGCAATAAGTACTGATTCTCTTCCCCAGCTATCTAATTGACTATCTTGCTCAAATTCATATACTCCTTTCCATTTTTCAAACAAAGAATGAGAAATAAATTCATCAGTATCACTATTCTCATTTTCATTATTTTCTTTTTGTTTATGAATATAAACATTTTCCTTTTTTTCATTGATTTTGCTTTCAACATTGCTCTTTTTTACCTTTACATTGTCTTCAATTTTATTATTTTTAAAACATGACGCCAAAAGAAAAATCATAACTAGCTGGAGTAATTTTAAAAAGTATTTCATATGTATTATTTTATATAAATGTGTTTATTTTTCGCCTCTTTATCCTGATCCTCAGTGTCGTATGATTGCAAATTAATAAATCTTGCTGGATTGGTCCTAACACTTTCTCCTTTACCATAAGCATCCAATACCGTAGCAACTTCTAAATGTAAATGCGGAGCATGACCGCCACTTGCTATCGAACCAGATACACCTGCATATCCTAAAACTGTTCCTGCTTCAACCTCCAATCTATTAGTAGCATCTTCTTCTGTAAAAACAACACTATCTAAATGCATATAAATAAAAAAAACATCATCTGTTTCTTTTATATCAATTCCTTTCAATTCATCCGTAAATTGTGTACTGTAACTTATATTTTTTTCTTGTTCTAATAAATCTTTTAGCCCAATCTCCTGCTTTACTTTTTACGTAGCTGTCTAATGTAAACGGGATAAGATTTCCGTCGTAACTTTTTACAGTAATTGCTTTGCAGTAATCGTCTTTAAAGGCGTAGTTATCTCAAATCTCGATGGTAAGATCTTTGTTTGAAAAAAAATTACTTCTCTTTTTCTTCTGAATGGATTACGACCCATTTATCTGTTTTCAGTTGAAAGATTGTTTTAAAAGTTTTACAACAACCAAATGCACCACTTATTGTTAATGTTTTATCTTTTTTATTTAGTTCTTTTGGCAAAAAACTATGATTTAATGGAAAATTAAATCCTCAATAAATTCACCTTTGTTATTTTGGAAAAAATAAGAAAAAACAGGTTCAGAATCTCCACCATTATCCCAAATAAAAGCAAAATCATCTAATTCATCAAAATTAAAATCTTTGACTGTAAATGCTTCACAAGGGATATCGTCAAATAAAACCCAAGAATAAGGTTCAAATCGTATTTCTTGAATTTGAGATAAATTTTGCTTGTTAGTAATTGTTATTAGTACTGAAACTGGTTTCTTCTTTTTCTTTTCCTTTTCATCTTCAAATTCTAAACCCCTTTATTGTAAAGTTAAATTTTGAGGAAAGACCTTTTAACTCACATTCAGGTTTTTCATTTTCTTGATCACAAAGAATCTTTTTAATAGTTCCTAGATTCCTTTTTATAACATAATAAGTACCTTGATAACTTCCCAAAGTCCATTTTGAAATCCCTTGCTCTTTACTAATCCATTCAAACTTATAAAATGACGATTCTTCTTTATTTAAATACAGAAATATTATATTATTCTTCTTTTTAATATGGTCAATTTTGAAATTTGAATCTTCCATTGTTGTATGATCAACTATCGAATCATCAGTAACTTTAATTGATTTGGAAACATCATCACAATAAAAATATTTCCCGTTATCTTTTTTGTCTACAAAAAACCATTCTGTATTCTTTAGAATTTTCGTTTTTAGTAGCTAATATATTACTATCATGTGTTTGACCTTGACACGACAATAGTAATAGTAATATTGCTATCATTAAAATATAATTTGTTTTCATTTTTAGTCATCACATTTTTTCAGAATAATTGATTCTTTCTCAATCTTATCAGTAAAGGGATTTTTCAAATAAACTCTTGTTTTCTTCTTCGTATCATAAAAACCAAGCCATTTAAATTCTGCATTAAATTCGTTTATTAATTTGACTTCTGCTACAGGTACTGTTAGCGAGCAATCATAAAAATCTATTCCATTTGGAAGGTTATTATTAGAATATACTTCTCCATTAGGCGCATAATCATTACCTGATTCTTTTAAGTATAATTCAATTGTATTATTTCCTGCTTTTTTAGAAATTGCTCCACAAATAAAATTAATTGAACTTATCTCAAATGCTATCTCATCTGGGGAATAAAAAATTATATTGTCTTTGTCTACCCCTTTCTCGCAATGATTACTCCACTGTTTATTTATAGCAAATAAAGCCGATATATTTACTTCTTTTTTATTTTCATCACAATTATCAAATTCTTTACATGGTTGGTTTATATGTCTAATTGAATTGATATGTAAACTATCTATAAAAATTTCATCATTTATTTTCCAGATTTTTTTATTTAATTGTTGAATAGTAATCGTACTATCTATTCCATCAGGAGTCTCATTATTATATTTATAAGTAGTTTTTAATTTAATTTGATTACCTCCATTAATTAATGAAACAATATTTAGCATATAATTTTCTTGCCCCCAATTATGGAAAACACTGTCTTTATATATAACATATTTTGCAATATTAGCATCGCAAGGCTGGCATATAACTGTGTCTCTATTTTTTATAGTAACACGAAAAAAAGTATGTCCTACAGGTAGTTGTAATTTTTTCTCTTTAAGATTTGCAATTCTTTTTTTGTCTTTGCATGATATTATAGAAATTGATAATAGAATAAGACAAAATAACATTGAGATTTGTTTCATGATTTTTTTTCTCATTCCTTAATCAGCACTATAAGTAATGATTTGCTTTACATTATTATTAATTTTCTGTAATTCTATTATTGTAACGCCTCCTTGATAATTCATGTTAATTTCTACTTTAGTATTATTCACAACTTTGTATTCGATATTCATTATTCCATTTTGATTTACTGCTATAATCTCACTTGATTTAGGCAATACTTTATTTAAAAATTCAGAATCATTCACTCTATGTTCTTCAACTAATTTATTATACACATCTTTAAGGTTGGTGTTTTTAAATAAACATTCTTCTATATTGTCCATATCCTCTATAATCGTTTTACAATCTTCATTTTGTAATGTTTTCTCATTTTCATCAAAACAAAAACTACGATCATTATTAAATAAGCAAGCAATAATTTTATTCCATATTATTTTGTCGAATTTTAACTTTTCTGGATTTTTATCATCATTAGTAATATCAAGAAGTCTCATATTTTCTGCATCAAAAACAATCCATCCAACAGTATTTTCTGATTTGTCATTTGCATCAAACAAACGTAATTTCATATTAACACCGTTATTGTCTATAATTTCAATTTTTAAATTCTCTTTGAAAGGATTTTTAAAATTTGATTTTTTTATTAAGCTTAAAATTAATTGAGAACAATCAATTTTTAAATCTTCAGATCCCTGATTGTTTTTTTTAAGTAATGTTTCAGTTTTTTTGACTGGAACTTCTCTAATGTTTTTTTGTATTGCTTTTTTGTCTTCGTTATACTTACATGATAGAATGGACAACAATGAAATTATCGCGATAACACTTTTCATTAATTTAATATTTTAAACTGTTTTTACTACTCTATTGGAGTAATTATGTTATTATTAATCATCTTATTATAGTCTCCTTCATAATCTCCATTATCATATTTTTTGAAGAAATTAATGTTTTTTAAATCAAATCTAAATTGATATTTTTCTTTAAATTCAAATAGTTTTCCATCATCATAATTCGGATAATTTAAATAGTCTTTGTCTTTAACAATTATATTCTTAGAATCCATTTCAACAATTATCATTTCATCTTTTTCGTAAATTTTTGTAAAATCTTTATAAGATGTTTTTGTTTCTTCATATTCATTATTCCAATAACAAATTCGCTTTCCTAAAAAATATAACTTATTCTCTTTGTAATAATACAGCAACCAACCAAAATTATATTCCCCTATCAGTGGAAACAAAAAGACATAAGTATTATTTTTTTTAAAAACAGTTGGTCCAGATGTTATTAATTCAGAAGTTTTTATATTTCGAATAATTGCTTTGTCTATATCCTTAAACTTTATATATATAAACTCAACTTGATTTTGTACATCCGATTTTAAAATTGAATTCGACATCATAAAATCATCACATGATAAATTATAAAAATCATCATTGTCCCTGGCAGTTGAACAAATGATGTTTATAAATTCATCACCTGTACTAAAAACACTATTTTTATCTAAAGCTAAAAGTTCTTTGTTTTGTTTTATTTCTAGTTTTTTAATTGGTGTTGCCGTTTTTTTTCAACCAAATAAAATTGGAAAAATTATCAATAAATATATCTTTTTACTTTTTTTCAATCTCATAACCTAGGTTGTTTTTTTTATTAACAAACTCACTGTCAATCCATTCTGACTGAATGTAATATTTACCGCCTTGTTCTACTAAAATAAACTCAGGTTTCATTGTGCTCCCTAAATCATTTCCTTCCAAATTTCTCAGCTGATTAAATATTAGCTTATTACCATCATTATTAGCAGATAGTAAATCTTTAAAGCCAATTTGGTATCCCTCACCACTAGCTAATATGGAATCTTTTTTAATCATAATTTTGATTGTTAATCCTGAATATAAACCTTGGGTTTCTCCATAATTAAGTTTAACAGAATAATTACCAATCCACTTTTTATCTATGTAACTAACTTCTAATAACGATGCATCTTTTGTGGTTGAAATACTTGAATTAACAAGCTCCCTTAAATATTTCTCTTCCCAATCCTTCATTTTAGCCAAATCATTATCATTATTGACTTTGTATTGAAAGCCTTCTTTCCATTCACCATCTTGTAATATGTAAGTATCTATAATATAAGGCATTTCAGCATTAAAAGCTTGATCCAAGGATGGTGTCTTTTTTAAAAATCTTTTATCGATTATAAATATGATTGCATTAAAATTGTTTTTAAATTCTTTCATAGTTAAACTACTAATATTTTTATAAACATCTTTAAGGCAATCCATATCATCTAAACAATGAGATTCTATTAAATTAGTTTGAAATTTTTCTGTTTTGGGTATGATTATAACATTTGCATTTCCAAGTTTATTAATTTTATTATCATATGTACAGCCATAGTCTGGAATTTGATAATATCCATCTCTTATATCAAAGTTATCGCAGACAAGTATCTGATCTAAATCCTTTTCAATTTTAACAGTATTGTTTGCTGTTTGTTTTTCACTATTAATAATTTTATTTTCTTGTTTATTACAAGAAAACAAAACAAATAATACTAAATAAATTACATTTTTCATATTACAATTTTTTTGTATAGTTTTTAGGTCTAAAAAAACCTTTCCAGCCCTCATGTCCATATAATGCTCCTTTTAATCTCTTATATTTAGCAGTTCTAGAGCAACCTGTTCCTGAATATCCACCATTTTTTACTTGATCTGTTTCACTTACTGCTCCAACGTCACCTATTGCTTCAAGTATTGTAACAATATCAGTAGTCTCATCATAATTATATACTATCCCGGTATGTCCATCCGTTTTACCATGATCTTTTTTATTTCTTCTCCAAACAAACACATCTCCTCTTTGAGGCTTAAAATCTTTCTTATCACTACCTACAATAAAATCGATATTATTACTCCCTATTGTAGTCCTAAAATTATCTTCATTAGTTAATGTACTCGTATCAATTGCTTTATATACTGGCATAATTCCTAATTTATGGAGGTATATACCAACAGTTTCTGAGCAATCCAAATTTTTAAGCCCCGCTTCAGAAAGTGCTCCTCTTTCTCCTAATTGACTGTACGGAATATTTTTATCTACCAATTTTTTCATTTCTTCTAGCACTCCATCGGAATTAGTTTCATTATCACTTTGTTTTAAACTACATTCAAATTTCAATGCTTTATTGGAAAGACCTAGAGATAAAGAAGGAGTTAATCGAAATCTTATTTCGGAATATTGTATCTTCCCATCACTATTTCCATCCTTATCTAAAGATTCATTAGTTTCATAGTTACCATCTCCTTTAATATAAACAACATCATTATCATTTTTCCCCATTAATTCTGGACAAAAAATCACACAATATATATCAGTTGAATTCCTAATGTGTAATCCTTTTTTCTCTTTTTAGGTGCATCTATGCCACATCTATCATCAAGCATAAGTTTTCATTGAATTGAATCTAATTTAATCAAAGTCTTATTAAGAAAACTAACTTCTTTTTTTGTTGACAAGCACAGATAAAAGCACTTAAAATGGTAATTATTAAATATTTTTGCATTTAGACTAATTTATTTTTTATAAAGTTATTTGAAATTGACAAACTCCTAATCACTTTTATTTACTTTCAACACAACTTCTGATTTTAATGATGGACAACATCTAGAATCACTATCTCTATATTCAATTTTCTCAACGTAGATACTATCATTTGATATTTTTTTAACATAAAACATAAAATCAGGTATAATACTTTGTATTAATTTCATCTCCTTACCTGTGTTTTTATATATGTTTAAACCACTACTTATATTGGCGTTTCCATCTTTTGCTGTTAGGGAATAAAAAAGAACTATATCATTAATATTATCATTTGTTACATCTCCTAAATATGTTTCTAATACATCTATACCTCCAATCAATTTATTCGTTTTCTTTAATTTTGGCAGTTCTATATTAATGAATTCTTGTTTCACTAATTCTATGGACTTGTTAAAAGAACTGTCATCTAACTTAATAGTTCCTACTATTTTCTTCTGAGGCTCTAGTTTATTACATTCTTCATCATCCCAACATTCTCGACAAGGTTGATTATAAAATTTAATTTTCCTCTTGATTAAACTTATACTATCTGCAAACTGATATTGTGATTTCTCGTCGCCAAAATCCCATAATAATTGGTCTATCTTTCTTAAATACCATATTTTTTTACTTGGTATTGGCTTTTCATTTGATAAAAAATAATAACCTTTAGTTGTTATTTGATAATTTTGATTTTCAATTTCCTTTATTGATTCAGTAAGATAATAAGCTCCCTCCTGTGGTATATAAAAATAAAATCTATTTTTATAAAACCGTAATACTGGATACCCTCCATCACACCTGTTTATCACTGTGTAAAGACTATTTTTCTTTGTTACACCCAATAATGTTAAATTATTTAAATTTACAGTTTCTTTATTCTTTTCTTTATCTTGTCCTTTGCAACTAATAATTAAAACTGAAAAGATTATACTTAAAAATTTATTTATATTCATTTGTTAATATTTTATTATTCATCGCATTTCTTTAAAATTATTGGTAATTGTTCAACTCTGCCTGTGAATGGATTTTCTAAAAACTCTCTTTTTTTTGTTTTTGTATTATAAAACCCTAACCATGTAAACTCAATTTGATTATCAACATATTGAATGTTTGAAATAATTGAATCTTTAGAAAAATTCTTCCAATCCATGTTTTCAGGATAAGGAAATAATGGCGCATCATTAAACTTCATGTTAAAATAATTTGGTGAGATTTTATCAAATTTCGCTTGAATAGTAAAACCTCTGTCGGGCGAGGTAATTTGAAAATATTTTTCTTCAAGACTTAAACTATTGGAGCTATTACAATTATAAAACCATGAAAATTTATCATTTAGTAAAAAATCATCTGTAGAAGTATCTGTATACTTTAAAATCTTATAATTGTCTATCGAAAATATTTTGGGAAATAAATTTATAAAGAACAGATTATTGATGTAAGGTGGAAGCAAATCGTTTTTAATCTGTTTTTTTAAAACCCATTTTTTTGAATCCTGATCATATAAATAAATATTTGCATAGCTATTTTTTTTCAGGTATATACTTTCCTGCGTGCAACCATCTTTGAATTCGAGGTATTCTCTTTTAATACAGTAACAAAAAATATTATATTTCTTAAAATTATTTTTAAGTTTCTTGCTAATTTTTGTGTTCTCCACTTCATTATCAAAATCATTAAAATTAAAATTCGCGTAATATTTATCTTGCCAGTAAGAAATTAAAGAATCGCTTTTAGGAACAAAATGTACAGCAAAATATCCTTCTCTATTGCAATTTAAATAACTAAAAAAAGGATGATCTGACAAGTTTGATTCATCAATAATCAATTGATAACCTGAAAAATAATGTTTATCAAAAAAATCTATATGTAATTCATTTTTTGTTTTTTGAACAACGACATTGTTAAATTTTTGAGTATTTTTTTTACATGAAATACAAACAAAAATTAAACTCAAAATATAAAATCCTTTATTTCTCAATCCTATTACCATCTTTATCAAATTTAGTTTTCATATAATCTTCTGGATTTAATCTATCTTTTCCAAAAAAAGTAACTGCATTCGCGCCATCAGAACAAGCTTCTATATGACAATGCCAAAATTCCTTTTTAATTCCATGTCCTGCTGATCCATTAGGCAATCCATCATAAGATGCATTTCCAGTTGAACCAGAAACAGCAATTTTTTGTCCGTGTTTCACTTTTTGACCTATTCTAACAGAAACGGAATCTAAATGACAATAAAGAATATATACAGTTTTACCATCTTTGTCCTTAGATTTTATATTTACAACATTACCTAATTTTAAAAATCCATATTCGTTTGTTCGAAATGAAGTAACAATATTTTCTACTGTACCACATAGTAAGGAATGGACATCTTTATAATTTGGGCCGGAAAGAATATCAACCCCCTTATGGCCTCTTGTGCTTGTACCATATCTATTGTTATTTTTGCCATGGTTGTCTGAACTTATTTCTGGATTATCCCATACATCTGCATAATTAAAACATTGAGAACAATCATCTGGACAGTTAGTTTTATCATTTACTGCACAGCACTCATATCCAAACTCTTTTAAAAAGCCCTTTTTAAGATACAAATCACTTTTTTCTGCCAACTCTTTCTTTAAAAAATCATTATAAATATCCTTAACATCTGCAAAAGTATAATTCGGATCTTGCTGCCCATATGGTGCATTTGGCAAACTAGACCAACATAAAGAGGATAATAAAGCAGCCTTTTCAAGATTATCATCAATAATCAGTTGAACAATATCACCTTTAAGCCCTCTAAATTTTCTTCTTTGTGAAATTTCAGTTTTGACACCCCTGCTATCTGTTTTCCAAAAAAAACTCTCTTTTCTCTCGCTTACATAACTATATTTTAAAATTGTAACGCAATATTTATCCTGTGATTCTTGATTAAAAGTATTAATATTATAAAGCTTTGCACGATTGTTTTTTTCTACATAATGCCAAACTCCATTTGTATCCTTATAATAACCATTTAATCCCTTAAAAGTGTCATACATAATCTGATAAGCTCCAGCTGCAGAAGTTGATGTGTCACCATAAGGAATATAAATTTGGGGATGAGTACTAAAATCCTTATTATATGGAGCTTTCGTAAAATCTCTATGTCCAAATAATTTTTTATAACCTACTTCTCCAGTAGTTCCTTCCTTAACCCTTAACATACTCATAAATGCCCTTACTCTTGCCTCACATTCACAAGCACAATTTTTATTATTCATTTTAGAAATACTACTCTCAGATTTCTTAACCAAAACAGCACTTTTATATTCCGCCAAACCAAGCAAAGCGCTTTTTTTAGTAATCGCAACCCCGCCATTAGCTGTTTTATTGCCATTATATAAAATCTTATCTTCACCATCTTGTACCACTGCATATACTGTGCGCGATGGCAATTTTTCACTAATTCTATCCCATTGTAACTTTCCTTTTACAGCACCGCTTGTATCGACTGTAGCATCAGTTACTTCAAATAACTTCTTGCCTTTTTCGTAAATCGTGATTTTTAGCTTTTCTCCGGCTTTAATACCACGAGACTTTCCATAGAAATAACTTAGTTGGTTGTAATCGACATGATAATGTCTTTGTTTGGCATCTTGTGATCCAATTTGAGCAGAATAAATTTCTCGTTTATCCTGAACATCCAGACGATTTTTAGATTTAAAAACACCTTCGGTATTGGCTAGTTTCAATTTTGGTGCACTAATTTTTACATACAGCATAGCCCAATCTCCTGCTTTACTTTTTACGTAGCTGTCTAATGTAAACGGGATAAGATTTCCGTCGTAACTTTTTATATTAATTGCTTTGCAGTAATCATCTTTAAAAGCATCATTATCCCAAATTTCAATCGTGAGGTCTTCTCCTATAAGATGTTCCTGCTGTACCCAAATATTTACGGTTTGGTGCCAGCCCGACTTTTCGATCTCTATGCCATTGCTGTCGGTAAACATCATTCCCAGTACTTTTGCCTGTTTTACATCTATACTTAATGTTTTACCCTGCTGCCTGTTTATACGGCATTTTACTATTTCTTTTCCAGCTTTAAGAGGCTTTATGGATATTGTTTTTTTATCTGTCGTTTTATGTGGTATTGCGGTATCCCAAATTACTGTTTCGTTTACAGTCAAATCTGGAAACACTAAATGATCCGCTTCTAAAAAAGTGGTTTTACCTACTTTGGGAACTCCTGTATAACTAAAAGAAATTACATCATTTTCTTTTACTTCAAAATGCCAGTCGTCTTCTTCATGTTTGGCATTCTGCCCATAAGCATTTGCCAGTGTAACATAAGCTTCTATAACATATTTACCGAAATTCATTAATTCATGCCCTGGTATGGTTATACTTTTTCCGTTGCCAATCAGGCGTCCGTTTAGATTCCATTTTACAGCTTGCACTTCTTTAGCTACAGCTTCCTGCTCATCGGGGATATAAAGACTAAATGTGCTTTCTTTTACAGCAAAATTCATAGGGGTCCCTGGTCTTATCACCTCGGCATTATGTGTTATCTGAGAAACAGAATTGGTAATTGTTTCTGCTGAAAAACTTTGTTTCTGTACTTCCTCGGCAGATAATTTATATTGAGCAGTAATTGTATACTTTGCTTTTGTATTTACAGGAGTAAACGATATGGTATTTTCAATTCTAGTCGATTTTAAAACACTTCCTGAAGCATCTGTAACATACATTTTCAAATTTTCAAGCTCCTCATCTGTAGGAGGCATTAAAAAATTGGCTTTAAAACTAGCAGGAAAGTTTTGTCTTAATCTCATTTTTCCTCCAATCATTTTGGTAAAATTACCACCGTCAATTGGCAGGAGTTCAGTTCCTTGCAGTTTGTTTAAAATCACTTCGATGTCCAGACAGCAGTCCGGATAACTTTTATATGCTGTTTCGGCTTCGGGATCGTCTTGTTTAGGTTTTCCGTAGCCTTCAATTCGGTACTTCCCAACTGTTGAAAATGTGTACGTAAAACGTGTTCCTATTTGTTCTTCTGTGTATAATCTCTTGTCTTTATCTCCGTCAAAACCCTCATAAATTACCCATGAAACAAAATCGACATTGCCTTTGCTTACTTTTGCTTCAAACGTACATTCCTGATTAGGGCGTATAACTATTTTCTCAACATTCTTTGTCTGTGCTGATGATACTGCTTTGAAATCAGGATCATTTTTTAAGCTTTTTAAAGCAATGCTTGAAACACTTGGATATGCTGTTTTTAAATTGGGCATTTTTACTGCCGGGTTAATTAATGCAAGCGCCGCCGGATTTGTTTTCTCGGCATGCTCTTTCATAACGGTATTGGTTTGTCCGTGTTTGGCAACTTCTATTTTTCCTCCAACAGTGCATTGCAGTGTTGAAATCTCTGTAAGTACTTTGTTGCCAAAAATACTTGTTTTATCGTAGACCTTTGTCCATTTTGGTGCGGGCGCCAGCGCACAAGGCTGATTACCACCTGAAGATGGTTTTAGGGTGCATTTACCAAAAGTCGCGGCGGCCGGATCGAAAGTTTTATCAATCTCGGTAGCAAAAAATTTTCCTGCCTCGGCATTTAGAATTACTTTATTGTGAGAAGTAACTAATAATTTGGCTGTCTGTTTTGGATTTTCTGCCTTATCACAAGAGCACAAACCTCCATGCACCACAAAATATTTATCGTTGTGTGCATTTTGGACAGTTTCTTTTTCTTGTTTTTCTTCCTGTTCTTTTTCTTCTTTCTGTTCTTTATGTTGTTCTTCTTTTACTTGTTCTTCCTTTTGTATTTCTGCTTCTTCGGCTTCATCAAGTTTAGCTCTTTTGGCATTTATTTCCTTTATTTTTTCTGGAGAAGGAGTCAGCAGTGTTTTCCCCTGAACTGGTTCCTGACCAATTCCATCATTTATTTCTGCGTTCATATTATGGTAATGACGCAAATCATAAGGATCTGTTATTCCAAGTTCTTTAGCAATACTTTCAAGTGTATCATCTTTTTTTACTAAATAAGGTATTGAACTATTCATGGTGCTTATTTTTTATTAATGGCTGATATGTAAATGGTTTCTTTATAATCATAAAAATCATGTTTAATTTTTACGTTCATTTCAAAAAAATCAAAAAGAGATTTTTCTAAATCAAAATGTACTTCATGCTTTAATTCTGAATAGATCAGCTTTTCTCCTTCTATCTTATTTAACCAATATCCTTCTAATTTTGCGTACTTCTCAAATTGTTCAAAAAGTTCATTTCTATCTTTTATCTGCCCAATATATATTACACTATGAATATCATCTTCGGATATTTTTTTGCATTCCCACTTTATCTTCTCATTAAACGGGCTAAGGTTAAAAAGTAAGTCGTAACTTTCATAATCTCTTATCTCATTAAGACTAAAAAGTAAAAGTTCCATTATTCCTTTGGAACAGGAGTTCTCCAGAATATAATCATCAATTGCATTTCGCAAAAAGGCCCCTTTTATATCATCTATAACATGATGTCTGGTTATATTCTTAATTTTTGCGGTATCTTCATCAATAAGATATTTTGGATTGACCCTTAATTGATTATTTTTACTCTCCAGTCTTTTAATTATATCGCCTTTATTTTTTATAAAACAGGTATCTTCTTTTATATCTAACAAAACAGGAAAGAATACAGCATCATACTGTTCAATCATATTTCGAACAACAGGTGTTGCTTGATTCTTTGCATAATCTGTATATGAAAAATTACTTATTTCTACTGTAAATTCTTTTTCTCCTATTGTTTTAAATTGAATTTCATACGTATATACAATTTCATCTATCTTTTGATTTAATCTATAGTGTATATTTCTAACAATCCTAAACTTGTAATCTCCATTAACCTGATCCATGTTCACTATTTTTTAATTAGAATTAAATTTTCTCTGTAATTACAATAAGAATTGCTGATTTCGATATTTGTTTCAGATAATTCAAAATCAAGCTGGGTGGTATTATACTGTGTTTCGTGAGTAATTGATGTAGTAATTACAGATTCCTGATCTGTAACTGTGTCGGGATATTGATATGCGTTACCAGCAGTTTTTATATGCTGAAAAAGTGCATCATTTTGATTATCTTCTCCTTTGTATTTTAGGGTATTCGTTTGAGGGTCAAAACTTTTTTGGCCTTCCCAGAAAACATCATTGTCTAATAGCGGGATTTTCCAATTAAAATGGTAATTATTGTCGTTTTCGGGTTTTTCTACACAAAACAATAGTATTCTTATCAATTCAAAAGAATATATATACTCAGCCATGGCATAGCCGTCTTTTCCTGTTTTTTCAAAAAAATTATTTCGAATATATTCTAACCCTAGACCTTGATGTTTATATCTGAGCTCTTGATCTTTTTGAGCTATTCTTTCTGAAATACCATCAAAATTAGCAAGTAAAAATTTTCCATTTCGTACTTCAAACAAAACAGGAAACAGTGCATCATTATAAGCATGAGCTATTTTTTCAAACTTTGCTTCTGGATTATGATCGTTTATCTTAAAATTATGACGGCTTAATTCTAATCTAAAATTGTAGTTTTCAAATTTTTTAATTTCAATTTCATAAGCAGCAGCGGCTTCATGTTTTTTATCAAATAGCTCATAATTTATTGTATGTTGAATTTTGAAATTATACTTTTCCTCTCCACTCATTTTTAAACAATTAAAAATATTAACGGCTAAAAATATGGATCAATCATTCTATATTTTATCCCTTAAACGGTATTTTTGCAGCATTATAAGACTAACTTATTTAGATAATTACATTATTCATTTGAGTATAAAACAAAAAAACCAACGCTGACAGCGTTGGTTTTTTTATTGAAAAAATTGAGATTTTTTTATTTTACCTCAAAAACGTTATTTGTCTGTTTTACATCAGCCATTAATCCGCTTGGATCGATAGTGATTTTTTTGATTGACGTTTTGTTTTTGTCAATTGTAAAACTATAGTTTTGCTGTGCCCAAGCCCAGTCATCCAAAACAGTTCTTTTTTCGCTTGGATTTGGATTTGGTTTAATGAAATTCATCATTCTTAACGGAATATAAAAAGTTTCAGAAGTTCCATCAGTATAATCAACTTTTAAATCGATAGGCATTGGCATTCTTCCTATTCTTTCTAAAGTTACAGTTGTTTTTCCTGCATTATCTGCTACGTCTTTAATTCCGTAGTCAATTGTATTAGTTGTTTGAGCCCAGTCTGTTAAATACCAGTCTAATTCGGCACCAGAAACTCTTTCTGCACTTCTTTTAATATCGTTTGGAGTTGGATGTTTGAATTTAAAATCGTTGAAATATCTTTTTAAAGCAGCATCAACATTCTCTCTTCCAATTACGTATTCTAATTGTGATAAAAAGATACTACCTTTTACATAAGATGAAATACTGTATGGACGGTTTTCGTCATAACGATCTCCATGCGTTGTTTGCGGCTGTTCTTTTCCTGAATTTACTAAACTATAATACGCTTTGTAATTTCCTGTAAAAGGATTTACCTCTTTTTTGTCTCCTTTTAATTCATTCAAAGCACTGTCTTCGATGTAAGTGGTAAAACCTTCGTCCATCCAAGGGTGTTTTGATTCATTTGATGCTAAAATGTGCTGGAACCAAGAATGTCCTAATTCGTGAGTTGCGGTTCCAAGAATTCCTTCAAGGGTTCCGTTTCCTAACATTAAAGTACACATTGCATATTCCATTCCGCCGTCACCGCCTTGAATAAATGAATATTGTTTGTACGGATATTGTCCTACTCTATGGTTATAATAATCCATAACTTTTACCATTAATGGCTCTAACTGTTTCCAGTTTGCTGTAGTTTTTGGATTGTTTTTGTAGAAGAAATGCAAATCAACATCGTTTGGTCCTTTTACGATATCATGTGTGTATTCTTTGTCGGCTGCCCATGTAAAATCGTGAACATTTGGGGCGATAAAATGCCAGGTAAGTGTTTTTGCTTTTTTAGGATACGTAACCGTTACGCCTTCATCTTCATAACCATGTCCGATTGAATTTTTATCCTGCAGATATCCAGAACCTCCAATTGTATAGTCTTTATCAATTGTAATTTTAACATCAAAATTACCCCAAACACCGTGAAATTCTCTTGCAATGTATGGATCTGCGTGCCATCCTTCGAAATCAAATTCGGCTAATTTTGGATACCACTGCGACATTGAAAGTTCAACCCCTTCAGAATTGTTTCTTCCTGAACGACGAATCTGAACCGGAACCTGACCATCAAAATCTAAAGTAAAAGTAGTTTTTGAATTTGGCAGGATTGGCTTTGCTAAAGTTACTTCTAAAATTGTTCCTGAAACTCGTGTCTGTGCAGTAACTCCGTCTTGTTTGAAATCAGAGATTTTTAAAAATCCAATTTCATTTGGCTTTAAAGTTTCTATTCGGCTTTGTTTAACCTCTTTTCCGTCAGCACCTTTTACTTTATTGACCATTCTTCCGTCAGGATCTTTGATAAAATGGAGACGTGCATCCATTTCACTTCCCGGCTGAAAGGCATTTGGGAATAAATGATAAAAAACTTTTTTCAGGGTATCAGGAGAATTATTGGTATACACCAACTCTTGTTTTCCTTTGTACTGATAGTTTTTTACATCCATTGAAACCTCCATTTTATAATCGGCATGTTGCTGCCAATATGGAGCGCTTTGTGCAAATGTCGAGTTTATACCCAAACTCAGAAATGACAATAAGATAATTTTTCGCATGTTTATATGTAATAGAAAATGGAAGAGTGCGAACTCTTCCATTAGATTAATAGTGTATTATTCTTTATTTTTTAGACATTTTCTCTGCCATTAATAAAGCATTATAAGCGTTTACCATTTTAGCTGTTTTTGATGATTCTGCAGAAGATACTGCTGCAGGTTTCTCACCTGGATTTTCACCTTTACCTAAAACAATTTGTGAAGGAAGCGCAACTCCTGAATCCATTAAAATATGTTTTACCTGAGACGCTTTTAATTTTGGATAGTAAGAACGAATCAATGCTGCAACACCTGCTGCATTTGGAGATGCCATTGATGTTCCTTGTAAAAACTTGTATTTGTTGTTTGGCACTGTTGCGTAGATTTCTTCTCCCGGAGCAAAAACGTCAACGTTTATTTTTCCGAAGTTCGAAAATCCTGCTACAACATTTTCTCCGTATTGTTTATTAATTGCTCCAATTGTGATTACGTTATCAGCAAATTCTTTTACGTTATCTTCAGAGTCATTTGGATAGTTGATGTTTTTTGTTTCATCAATATTGTATCCGTCATTTCCTGCTGCGTGAACGATTAAAACGTCTTTTTTTGCTGCATATTTAATAGCATCGTAAACCCATTGTTTGTGCGGAGAGAAGCTTTTTCCAAAACTTCCGTTGATTACTTTTGCGCCGTTGTCAACTGCATAACGAATTGCTAAAGCGATATCTTTATCATATTCATCTCCATCCGGAACTGCTCTTACTGTTAAAATTTCAACATTATTTGTTACTCCGTCTCCACCTAAATTATTACCGCGAATTTGCGCAATAATTCCGGCTACGTGAGTTCCGTGAAGTGCTTTTTCTTTGTCTGGACCAAAAACAATGTTATTTCCATAACGTGTGTTTTTAATATCTTCAGGATTATCGCCTACGATTTTTCTTCCGTCAAATTCTTTATTTAAATTGTAATTTAACTGATCGTAAACCTGCTCGCCATATTCTTTTAGTTCAGACTCAGGGTCAAAAGTTGAACCTGCGTTTGTAAAAATCTGCGTCATTACTTTTTTACTTTGCAGAACTTTTGGATCTGCCGAAGTAATTGTGCTTAAGTCTTCTAACTTGTAAGTCGTTTTATTAAGCTCTTTTTTGATTGTATTGTGCACATCAAGTAAAAAATCTACTTGTTGTTTATCCTGCAGAGCTTCTTCGTATTTTTCAGTATATTGAGCAAGAGCAGCTTTATATTGTGCTGAACCGTCGTCTCCTTTTTTAACGATACGCGTTAACTCCAGATTTTCGTGAACAGCATCTCCAAGAAAGTTCCAGCCGTTTATGTCATCAATAAATCCGTTTTTATCATCGTCGATTCCGTTACCAGGAATTTCTTTTGGATTTGTCCAGATCATTCCTTTTAGATCTTCGTGCTCGATATCAACACCAGAGTCTACAATTCCTACGATTACTTTTTGTCCTTTTTTTCCTTGTAGTAATTCAGCGTAAGCTTTATCAACACTCATTCCCGGAATAGAATCTTTTAATAAATCAAGGTGACTCCATCTTTTTAATTCATTTTCGCTTAAAGGCGCTTTTTTAACAATCGCCGCAGGCGCTTTAATAAACTCTTTTTGAGTAGAAACTTGCGCTTGTACCGTAGCGCTGCATCCTG
Source organism: Flavobacterium sp. KACC 22758 (assembly GCF_028736135.1). Lineage (NCBI taxonomy): Bacteria > Pseudomonadati > Bacteroidota > Flavobacteriia > Flavobacteriales > Flavobacteriaceae > Flavobacterium > Flavobacterium sp. KACC 22758. The sequence goes on along the minus strand of NZ_CP117878.1, from coordinate 185,127 downwards.
CTAAAGCAAGCAATGCAAAAGCAGATAATTTAAGAGGTTTTATATGACTCATGTATCTAATTATAATTGTAAAGTTAAAAGATGGGTCTAAATTATGCTTTTTTGTTACAAAAAACTAACTGTTAACACTGTGTTATGAAATTTTGATTAAAAAATGATTTCAAAGCAGATTTTTCTTAAGTATTACGATGTTTAATTCTAACTAACAGATTAACAAAGTATAAAGTTTCGGCAGATAAAAAAATATTTCTTATTAATACGTCTTCCCGTAATAAGATTCAGGATCAATATTGTATTATTGTACTGCCAAAAACTAAAAAACACTTTATGAGAAAAACTCTACTTTTAATTTTAATCTTTTCTTTCATACAAATAAATGCACAGTGCTGGAAAACAGCAGCTGCCGGATACAGTCATAGTGTCGCTGTAAGAAATGACGGCACTTTATGGACCTGGGGAAATAATGATCAGGGACAGCTAGGCAACAGTACGCCTGCAGCAATAAATATTCCCACAAAAATGGGAACTGCTAATAACTGGAAAACAGCAGCAGCTGGCTGGGGACATACTGTGGCTCTTAAAACAGACGGAACATTATGGGCATGGGGATATGGTGGCTTAGGACAGTTAGGAAATGGTTCTTATAATACTAATTTTAATCTTCCTCAGCAGATAGGAACAGCAAACGACTGGCAGACAATAGCCGCTGGACATGGTCATACAATCGCCTTAAAAAACGACGGCACTTTATGGGCTTGGGGTAATAATTTTTCTGGACAATTGGGTAATGGAACTTCTTTTGACAGAAATACTCCAACGAAAATAGGATCTGATTCTAACTGGCTGTCTATAGCCGCAGGCGGACTTTATACAATTGCACTGAAAAAAGACGGAACTTTATGGGCTTGGGGGAAAAATACTTATGGCACATTGGGAGACGGCACTACAACAAATAATCGTGTACCAAAACAAATAGGAACAGATACTGATTGGAAAACAATAGCCGCAGGAAGTGATCATACTATTGCTATAAAAAATGATGGCAGTTTATGGGTCTGGGGGAAAAACACTAACGGCGCATTAGGAGATAATACCACAATAGATAAAATTGTTCCAACACAAATTGGAACAGATACAAATTGGAAATCTGCAGAAGGTGGTGTAGATTATACTGTTGCTGTAAAAACAGACGGTACTTTGTGGGCATGGGGCTATAATGCTGACGGAGTATTTGGGAATGGTTCAAAAATTAACAGTTTAAACCCTGTACAAATAGGAACAGAAAAAAACTGGCAAATGGTTAGTGGCGGTTCAGTTCATACAGTTGCTGTAAAAGCAGATGAAAGTTTATGGTCTTGGGGAAATAATTCTTATGGTCAATTAGGTGATGGTACATCTATTGAAAAAAATGTTCCCACACTTTTAAATTGTATTGGTTCATTGATAGTAACTACATCTCAAAGCAATATAAATTGTGCCGGCAGTAATGAAGGCTCCGCTTCAATAACATCAGTTTCGGGCGGAACAACGCCATATACTTATCTTTGGTCTAATGGAAAAACAACTGCTTCGATTACAGAATTGGCTGCGGGAGATTATTCTTGTACTATAACAGATGCTTCTTCACTATCTATTATAAAAAACATTACTATTACACAGCCGCCAGCACTTTTTTCTACTGTAACAGTTATTAATACAAATTGTAACAACAATAATGGCAGCATTGAAATTATTGCAAATGGAGGAACATTACCATATCAGTACGAAATTTGGTCAAATGCAATTTACCAAGATTCTAATGTTTTTACCGGCCTGCCATCAGGAAATTATCAAGTAATAGTAAAGGACAGTAAGGGATGTTTAGTGAGCTCCTATGTAGTTATTGAAAAAGAAAGTACTCCTATTCCAACCGTAAGTGCACAAACGCTTAGTGCTTCTGCAACTGTTACTGATTTAAAAGCTGCAGGCAGTAATCTAAAATGGTTTACAACACTTACAGGAGGAAATGCTTTAGCGTCATCTGTTTCACTGCAAACAGGTAAATATTATGTTTCTCAAACAATTAATGGGTGCGAAAGTGCAAGAGCAGCTGTTGATATAACCATTCTCCCTGCATCATATGGAGAAATACCAACAAATGGTTTGGTTGCTTATTACACATTTAATGGAAATGCAAATGATACAAGCGGAAATGGATTTAATGGAACTGCTGTAAGTACAAATTTGACATCTGACCGATTTGGAAACAGCAATAGCGCCTATAGTTTTAATGGAGCCGGCAGTTATATTGATGCTTCTATTGCCAATATTCCTCAAGGCAATGCTGCAAGAACAATTTCTGGCTGGTTTAAAACAAATACTCCAAATCCGGGTGAAAATGGAGATGTATGTATTTTTAATTATGGTGCATTATCAAGATTACAAAGATTTGGACTTACTGTTTATTCAAAAGGTTATCTTGAAACTTCAACCGGGCCAAATGCCATAGGCGATGATTTTTATGTAAACAACTTCAATTATTTAAGTAATGACTGGTATTTTTTCACACTTACTTATAACGGAACCAAAGTATCATTATATGTAAATGGTGTATTTGTTTCAGAAAAAAATGCTGCCTTAAATACTACGAACAATCTTTTTAGAATAGGAAAACGAATTTCAGGAGATACAACTAATGAGTATTTTAAAGGACAAATCGATGATATTGGTATCTGGAATCGTGTTTTGACTCCGGAAGAAATTGCGTCTATGTATACCCCTGGTGAGCAGCCTGCTTATACTTTAATTCCGGATCCGAGTTTTGAACAAAAATTGATCAATTTAGGAATTGATTCCGGAGCTGTAGATGGAAAAGTCCGTACTTCAGATATCGCTTCAGTGGGATCTCTTGATGTGTCTTCTTCTTCTATTTCAGATTTAACCGGAATACAAGACTTTGTATCATTAACTAATTTGAATTGCAGTCAAAATAGTCTGACAGCATTAAACGTAAGTAAAAATACTGCTTTGACTGTTTTAGATTGTAACAACAACCAGATTGCATACTTAGATGTAAGCAATAATCTTGCCTTAACTGACTTAGCTTGTTACTCAAATAAATTAACCTCTTTGGATGTTAAAAAAAATACAGCTTTAACAAAATTAGATTCTGGTTCAAACCAATATACTTCATTGGATGTAAGCAATAATACCGCTTTAACATTTTTGGGATGTAATACCAGCCAATTAACCACTATAGATGTAAGCAATAATACCGCTTTAAAACTTCTGGATTGCCGTGAAAATAAAATCACCACCTTGGATGTTTCTAAAATCACCACATTAACAGAGTTGTATTGTCAGTATAATGAATTAAAAGTTTTAGATATAAGCAAAAATAAAGTTTTAGAATTTTTAAATTGTTCAAAAAATCAACTAACCACTTTGGATATTAGCACAAATAATGCCTTAGTAGGTTTATATCCAAATTATAATCAATTAATAAATCTAAATTTAAAGAATGGAAACAATGATAAACTTATATATCTAAATTTTAAAAACAACCCTAATTTAACTTGTATTCAGGTTGATGATGCGGCCTTTGCTAATGCAAACTGGGCTGCTAAAAAAGATGCCGGCGCTTCGTTTAACGTTAAATGCGATAATTATACTTTAATTCCTGATGTTAATTTTGAAAACAGATTGATCGCTTTGGGTTATGATTCTGGTAGTGTTGATGGAAAAGTACTTACTGCAAACATTTCAAACATTACAAACTTGAATGTGTCGTCAAAAAGTATTTCTGATTTAAGCGGTATACAGGATTTTACATCTCTTACTACTTTAAATTGCGCAAAAAATAGTCTGACATCCTTAAATCTTTCAAATAACAAAAACCTTAAAACTTTGTATTGTGAACAAAATCTACTGACTGCTTTAGATCTTGGCAACAATGTTAGTTTGACAACATTAGAATGCAGTTACAACAAATTGCAAAGTATTAACATCTCAAAAAATCTGGCTTTAAAGAATTTATACTGTATAAATAATCAGTTAACAAATATTGATGTAACTAATAACACTGCATTAGAGCAATTCTATTGTTTTGGCAACCAGCTAACTTCATTAAATGTTACTAAAAATTTAAACTTACTTGGATTAGAATGCGGATTGAACAAATTGACAACTCTTGATGTATCCAACAATACTTTGATGTATTATTTAGAGTGTTATTCTAATCAATTAACAAGTCTTAATGTTACTAAAAACCCTGCATTATTCCATCTTAACTTTTTTAATAACCAGTTAACTTCAATAGACTTATCTCAAAATATTCTTTTAAAAGAATTATATTGTTTAAATAATCAGTTGACAAGTCTTGACTTATCTAAAAATACTGCGCTGACTAATTTAGACTGTAAAAACAATAAGCTGACAGTATTAAATTTAAAAAATGGAAATAACACATTATTAGAAACTATTGATTTAAATTTTACCCAAAATCCTGATTTAACTTGTATTGAGGTTGACAATGCTGCATATTCGAATACAAATTGGCCGGCAGCAAAAGATGCAACGGCATCTTTCAGTGAAAACTGTGGTTCTATTTCAATTCCAGATTCAAATTTTGAACAAAAATTAGTTGATTTAGGAATAGATACTGATGGTTTAAACGGAAAAATTACAATTGCAGATGCAAGTGCTGTGACTATTTTAAATCTTTCAAACAGTAATATTAAAGATCTAACTGGGATTGAATATTTTACCTCTTTAACTTATTTAGATGTAAGCAATAATCAATTGACAACTTTAGATGTAAGTAAAAATATTCTATTAGAAACATTAAACGCTTCTTCAAATCAGCTTACAACATTAGATTTTTCTAAAAATACTAAACTTAGAATTGTGTATGTAGTTAATAATCCTTTGGTTTCATTAAATCTGCGAAACGGAAACAATGCAAACTTTATTCTGCCGCCAAATACCGGCAAAAAATCAGTTTCTGGATTGTACACTTCTTTCTTAGGATTGAAAACATTGGGTTGTATTCAGGTTGATAATGAGAATTATTCAAACGCAAATTGGTCAAATATCAAAGAATCGACTACAACTTATTCTAATACCTGTAAAACTCTGGGTGTTCCTGAATCTGCTTTGAAAAATGTTGTTATACATCCTAACCCAACTAAGGGTGAATTACACATTCAAAACGTAAACCTGGAAAAAGCAAACGTTTATAATGTTTTAGGACAGCTTGTAAAATCATTTACATTAAACTCAAATAATACAGATAATACAATCAATTTATCTGGACTTCCAAAAGGAGTTTACTATGTGTATTTAATCAATCAAGATGCAGCTTCGGCTAAAAAAGTGATTGTAGAATAAATCAAAAAATATCTTGTAAAAATCCCTTTTTCATTAAATGAAGAAGGGATTTTTTTATTTACTAATGTCTGTTTTAGAATTCTCAAATAACATAAATAAAAGAAGCTCTGCTTACGGTTTCCCGTAAGGAATATCCGTTTAAATTTTGTACAATTGCGCGACCTAACCATAAATTCAATCTATGAAAACAAAACTACTCTTATTGCTATTATTAGCAAGCTTTTCTATTCATGCCCAACAATACACTTCTATTCCTGATGTGAATTTTGAAAACAAGCTGATTAGCCTGGGTATCGATTCTGGTGCTCCCGATGGGAGGGTTTTAACATCTAATGTGGCTTCTATAGTTTATTTATATGTTGATACCAGTTCGATTACAAACCTCACCGGTATTGAAGACTTTATATCATTAAAAGAGTTAAAATGTTCCTCAAATCGATTGACACAGTTAAACCTGTCTAAAAACAGGGCTTTAACCTCTTTAGAATGCAGTAACAATCTATTAACAGCACTGGATATATCCAACAATCCATTACTGCTGAAATTAGACTGCTCTCAAAATAAACTTACAGCACTTGATTTTTCTAATAACACGGCACTTAAAACTATTTATTGCTCCAGTAATCAACTTACAGCGTTAAATGTTTCTAAGCAGTTAATGCTGGAGCAATTTTTTTGTTATACCAATAAAATCGAAATTCTCGATTTGTCTTCTAATGTGAATTTGTCTGGCTTAGCATGTCACACTAATCTGCTAAAGAATCTTGACCTAAGCAAAAATACTAAAGTCCATTATGTACAAGCTCATAACAATCCTTTAATCAGTTTCAATATCCAAAATGGCACAAACTATTTGTTTGATGCATCTCTTTCTACATTAACCTTCAACAGTCCAAATCTAAAATGTGTTCAGGTTGACAATGTCGAAGAAGCAAATGTTCGCTGGGCCAGTGTAAAAGGTGATGTACAATACAGTACATATTGTTCTCCTTATACGATAATTCCTGATACCAATTTTGAAAAAAAACTAATTGCTTTGGGTATTGACAAGGATGGTGAAAATGGCAAAGTTCTAACAGCAGATATTACTTCTATAACTTCTCTGAATGTATCAAATAGTTCTATTTCTGATCTGACTGGTATTCAGGATTTTCACAATTTGACGAATTTATCCTGTAACGGAAACTTACTAAGCACACTAGATATTACCAAAAACGTTTATTTAACAGATTTAAACTGTAATCAAAATAAAATAACAGCCCTAAATCTGTCTAATAATAGAGCCCTAAAAACGCTATACTGCTCTTCCAATCAATTGACAAAAATTGACTTGTCTTATAATAGTTCTTTACAGGTTTTGGATATCAGCCAAAACAAACTTGATAAGTTAGAAGTAAACCACAATGGAGCATTAACTTCTTTAAAATTAGATGAAAATTTAATAACAAGTTTAGACTTATTAAACAATAGAGCATTAACAACTTTATCTTTAGAGAAAAATAAATTAGCGATTTTAAATCTTACTAATAATACTTTACTCACCAATGCAGTCTCTTTTAAATCAAATCCAGAATTGTATTGCGTTCAGGTTAGTGACTTAGCATATGCAAACACAAATTGGTTCGATAAAAAAGACCCAATGACATCATTTTCGTCCACTCCTTGTTTACTTTTAGAATATTTTACCTTAATTCCCGATAGTAATTTCGAAAACAAACTGATTAGTCTGGGTATAGAATCAGGAACTGCCGATGGGAAAATTTTAACTTCTAAAGTAGCTTCGGTGGCTTCTTTGAATGTTTCACAAAGTTCCATTTCAAATCTTACCGGGATTGAAGCTTTTGTTGCTTTAAAAACTTTAAATTGTTCAAACAATCGACTGACTCAATTAAATGTGTCTAAAAACACTTTACTAACCTCTTTAGAATGTAATAATAATCAATTAACTGCACTGAATTTGTCTAATAATTCAGCGTTACTGACATTGGAAGTTTCTAACAACAATATATTTGGACTTGATTTTTCTAATAACACAGCACTTAAATCGATTAGATGCTACAACAATTTTATATCTAATATAAATGTTTCTAAACAATTGGCATTAGAGAGTCTGGATTTTGGTTATAATAGAGTAGTAAATATCGACTTGTCTCTCAATGTAAACCTTCAGTCTTTGCTATGTAATGCCAATAGGTTACAAAGTCTGGATTTGAGCAAAAATAATAAGCTCACCACAATGGTTGCTAATATAAACGACTTAACCAGCTTGAACATCAAAAATGGAGCAAATAACCTTTTTTATAATCCTGGTTCTACTATACGATTCGATTACAACGAATATCTGGCATGCATTCAGGTAGATAATGTAGAAGAGGCGAATGCGCGCTGGTCAAACCAAAAAAATCCAAATGCAAGTTTTAATACAGATTGCAGGCCTTATACTTTAATTCCTGATCTCAATTTTGAAAATAAATTAATTAGTTTAGGAATCGACTCAGGAGCTCCAGATGGAAAAGTTTTAACCACCAATATTGCTTCTATAGCTAACTTAGACCTTACAGATTCTTCTATCAAAGACCTAACGGGAATTGAAGATTTTAGAGAATTAACAGGACTGTATGCAAATAAAAATCAAATAACAACATTAGATCTTTCTTCAAATCCAAAATTAACCTCATTACTTGTTAGAGAAAATAAATTGGAAAATGTAAATGTTAGAGAAAATGCTGAATTAACCAATTTATCGATTGGAAAAAACAAATTAACAACACTAGATCTAACTCAAAATACAAAATTAACTTCTTTAAATGCAGAGTATAACAACTTAACAACTTTAGACTTATCTAACAACAAACTGTTATATGTTACAAATCTTACATATAATCAATTAACAACTTTAGATTTATCTAAAAACACTATTCTGGAATATCTGCAATGTAGTAATAACAAATTGACAAGTTTAAACATCAAAAATGCCTCGATTCTCTCTATGTTAGAATGTCAGCAAAATTTATTGACTTCCTTAGATTTATCAGACAATATTGCTTTAAGAAATTTAATCTGCTCAAAAAATGCTTTAACAAGTCTTAATACTGCAAATAACATACAATTAAACTCTATAGATTGTTCTGAGAACAATCTTACTTCTCTTGATCTTTTAAAGAACATTAACTTGTATTCTTTATATTGTGATGTAAATCAATTGACAGCTTTAAATGTATCAAAAAACATATTGCTTGTATCCTTAAGTGTTTATGGCAATTCTTTGACAACTCTTGATGTTTCAAAAAATACTGAATTGAATACTTTTTATTGTTATTCTAACCTATTAACAACCGTTGATATTTCTAGCAATACAAAAATAACTCGTCTACAGGTCGATCTGAATAAATTAACATCATTGAATCTAAAAAATGGAAATAACACCATATTAGACCGTAAGTATACAAATTTCAACAATAACCCAGATTTAACTTGTATTCTTGTTGATGACGTTACTTATTCTAATGCAAATTGGGCACATCTAAAAGATGCGACAGCAAAATACAGTTTAGATTGTTCTATCGAATTTGTTCAAATCTCAGATTCAAATTTTGAACAAAAACTAATTGATTTAGGAATAGATACTGATGGTTTAAACGGAAAAATTACGATTGCAGATGCAACTGCTGTGACTACTCTAGATCTATCAAACAGCAGTATTAAAGATCTAACGGGAATTGAATATTTTACCTCTTTAACTTATTTAGATGTAAGCAGCAACCAATTGACAACTTTAGATGTAAGTAAAAATATTCTATTAGAAACATTAAACGCTTCTTCAAATCAGCTTACCACGATAGATTTATCAAATAATACCAAGCTCAGAATTGTGTATGTAGTTAACAATCCACTGGTTTCATTAAATCTGCGAAACGGAAACAATGCAAACTTTATTCTGCCATCAAATACTGCTAAATCTGCATCTGGTTTATACACTACATTTTTAGGACTTAAAACTCTTGGCTGTATACAAGTTGATAATGAGGCTTATTCAAACGCAAATTGGTCAAATATTAAAGAATCGACTACCACCTATTCAAATACTTGTAAGACTTTAAGTGTTCCAGAATCTGCTATTAATAATGTTGTTATACATCCAAACCCAACCAAGGGTGAATTACATATTCAAAATGTAAACCTGGAAAAAGCAAATGTTTATAATGTTTTAGGACAGCTTGTAAAATCATTTACACTAAACTCAAATAACACAGATAACACAATCAATTTATCTGGATTACCAAAAGGAGTTTACTATGTGTACTTAATCAATCAGGATACAGCTTCGGCTAAAAAAGTGATTGTAGAATAAAAATTAGAATTTAGTTAAACTAAAAATCCCATTTTCATAATTATTTGAAAATGGGATTTTTTATATCTTGAAATTTTTTTTTACAGAATATCTTCGCAAGTGAAAACGTCTTTTAATCGAACGCCTTTTTCTGTATGCTCAACCGTTATAATTTGATTATGAGCATCATGTTCCAGAAACAAATAATAATTATTATCTGCAGCTGAATTTAAAAATTTTGCTTTTTCATCTAAAGTCAAAAGTGGTCTTGTATCATATCCCATTACATATGGAAGCGGAATATGTCCGGCTGTTGCTAATAAATCGGCACAAAAAACAATTGTTTTATCCTGATATTGAATATGCGGAATCATCTGTTTTTCTGTATGTCCGTCTGCATAAAAAATTCCAAAACCCAATTCTTTTGAAAAACCAAAATCGCTTTCAGGTCTTTCAATAAAATTCAATTGGCCGCTTTCCTGCATTGGGATAATATTCTCTGTTAAAAATGAAGCTTTTTCGCGGGCATTAGGTTTTACAGCCCATTGCCAGTGGTTTTCATTTGTCCAAAACTTTGCATTCTTGAAAGCCGGTTCATAAAAAGTTTTATCAGAATTCCACTGAACGCTCCCTCCACAATGATCAAAATGCAGATGCGTCATAAAAATATCCGTAATATCATCTCGGTTAAAACCATATTTTGCCAGCGATTTATCTATTGAATGTGATCCCCAAAACGAGTAATATCCGAAGAATTTTTCAGACTGCTTATCTCCCATTCCGGTATCAATCAAAATTAGTCTGTCTCCATCCTCAATCAGCAGACATCTCGCGGCTATATCTATCAAATTATTTGAATCTGCCGGATTAGTTTTATTCCAAATTGTTTTGGGCACAACACCAAACATGGCGCCGCCGTCTAATTTAAAATTTCCGGATTCTATTGGGTAAAGTTTCATGAGTATAAATTTCTAATAAAAAAACAAAGCTAGGAAATCCAATTTCATTATGCTAAAATTCTATTTAAAAACTCAAAACTGCCATTACTCTAAAGTAACAGAAGCGCTTCCCATTATTTCCTGCTTGTCAAAAAAGTTAACAAAGTAAGTTCCTTTTTTAAATTCATTCCCATCAGAATTTAAAACTCCGTACACATTTACGGGTTTTCCCTGAAAATCTACAGCAACGATAAAACTGTAAACCAAAGCCTTATCGTTTTCAAATTCGATTAATTTATTCTCTCCCAAAACTGTATTTTTTTGATCTAAAACCTGAATATAGAACACTTTTTTTCCGGTTTTTGCAATCGAATTTCCATTAACAGAAAAGCTCACCTTCAATTTTTGAGCATTTCTGGCTTTTTCAGTTTCCAGTTCTTTTCCTGATTTTTTTTCGCGAAATGCTGCTACTTTAAAATTACTGAGAGAAAGTTTCGCTGCATCTTTTATCGCCAATTCTAATTTTTTTTGATGTAATAAGAGCGTATCATTTTCTGTTTTCTGCTTATACATTACCACATTTTGGCTTTCGATTTCAGTAAGCAGACTTTTATTCTGAGATTTTAAGTTTCTAATTTCTAAAACTTTAGCTGCTAAAGCCGTTTTTAAATCTAAAAGCTGTTTTCTGTAAATTTGTATTTGAGCAATCGAAGGATTCTTAGAAACTTTTATAATTTCCATTAAATTTTGAACATTTTTACGTTCAAGTTCTAATTGTTCAGATAACGATGTTTTCTCAAGAAGTGCTACATCATATTCTAATTTTAAAATATTTAAAGAATCGAGTATGCTTTTTTGTGCAGTTGTTTCTTTACTGGGTCCGATAAGTTCAGACTTTTTGGTGATTATTTTAGCTTTCTCTGCACTTTCTTTTAGTTCATTACTAAACAAAAAAAATGTAGCTCCTATCCCTAAAATAAAAAATATAGCTAAAAATGCTCTTAACCATTCATTAGTGTAGTTTTTCTTCATGATTCGTCACAATTTCTTGTAAAAATAATATTATTTTATTCGACAGAACAAGTAGAAATACTCTTTTTTACCATTTAACCATAACTTAATCATCATAATATCAGTAATTTACATAAAAATAAAGCTTTTCTTTCAAAACGTTTTATTGTTGTAAAACAAAAGAGACTTCAATTGATTCTTTTTTAGCAAAATAACTTCTATCTATTTTAACATTTGTTATAATAATGTGAACCGTTATGGAAAAAGGTTTTTAAGTCGTATCTTTGCAGACAATTTCATTTGAACGTTGAAATTGGCATTTAAATTTTCTGTAATAATTTGATTATTATAGAAATGCAAATTAAAATGATCTTTTAAAAACAAATACCATAAACAATGATAAAGGTTTCTGATACAGCCAAAAAGAAAATCATCGATTTGATGACTGATGATGGTTTTGATGCCGCAAGCGATTACGTAAGAGTAGGCGTTAAAAGCGGTGGATGCTCTGGTTTGTCTTATGATTTAAAGTTTGACAAAACCAAAGAAGAAGATGATAAAATATTCGTAGATAACGACATACAAATTGCAGTTGAAAAAAAATCATTTCTGTATTTAGCCGGAACAATTTTAGAATTCTCAGGCGGATTAAACGGAAAAGGATTTGTTTTCAATAATCCAAATGCAAGCAGAACTTGTGGCTGCGGTGAATCATTTTCACTATAAAATAATAGAGAATACCAAGACTAATAAAGATTAATTCTTTGAAATTTCTGAATTAAATCTTTGAATCTTTAAAATCAACAATGAGCAAATACACAGAAGACGATTTAAAAATCGAACTGGAAACTAAAGAATATGAGTACGGATTTTATACCAATATTGAATCCGAAACTTTCCCTATTGGCTTAAACGAAGAAATTGTAAGAGCTATTTCGCTTAAAAAAGAAGAACCTGAATGGATGACCGAATGGCGCATCGAGGCTTTCCGTGCCTGGAAAGAAATGATAGAGCCGGAATGGGCAAACGTACAATACGAAAAACCAGATTTTCAGGCCATCTCTTACTATTCAGCTCCAAAACAAGTAGATCCTAATAAAACGCTGGACGATGTTGATCCGGAACTATTAGAGATGTACAAAAAACTTGGGATTTCTGTTGATGAGCAAAAAAAGATGAACAATGTCGCTATGGATATTGTTGTCGATTCTGTTTCTGTAGCAACAACTTTCAAGAAAACTTTAGCTGAAAAAGGAATTATTTTCTGCCCGATTTCTGAAGCAATTAAAGAACACCCGGAATTAGTAAAAAAATATTTAGGTACTGTTGTTCCTCAAAAAGACAACTTCTATGCAGCATTAAACTCAGCAGTTTTCTCTGACGGAAGTTTCTGTTATATTCCAAAAGGCGTAAAATGTCCAATGGAACTTTCAACTTATTTCAGAATCAATCAGGCAGGAACTGGACAATTCGAAAGAACGCTGGTTATTGCCGATGAAGGAAGTTACGTCTCTTACCTTGAAGGATGTACTGCTCCAAGCCGTGACGAAAACCAATTACACGCTGCTGTGGTTGAATTAATTGCTTTGGATGATGCTGAAATTAAATATTCTACCGTTCAAAACTGGTTCCCAGGAAACAAAGAAGGAAAAGGTGGGGTTTACAACTTCGTAACCAAAAGAGGTTTATGCGAAACAAACGCTAAAATTTCTTGGACACAAGTTGAAACTGGTTCTGCTGTAACCTGGAAATATCCTTCTTGCGTACTTAAAGGAGATAATTCAGTAGGAGAATTTTATTCGATCGCTGTAACCAATAATTACCAACAAGCTGATACTGGAACAAAAATGATCCATTTAGGAAAAAACACTAAATCGACTATTATTTCTAAAGGTATCTCGGCTGGAAAATCACAAAACAGTTACCGTGGTTTAGTGCAGATTTCTCCAAGAGCAGAGAATGCAAGAAACTTTTCTCAATGTGACTCGTTATTAATGGGCAACAATTGCGGAGCACATACTTTCCCTTATATCGAAAGTAAAAATCCAACAGCAAAAATCGAGCACGAAGCAACTACAAGTAAAATTGGAGAAGACCAAGTTTTCTACTGTAACCAAAGAGGTATTCCGACTGAAAAAGCGATTGCCTTAATTGTAAACGGTTTTAGTAAAGACGTATTGAACAAACTTCCAATGGAATTTGCGGTTGAAGCGCAAAAATTATTAGAGATTTCTTTAGAAGGATCTGTAGGTTAAAAAAGTTCCTTGTTTCAGGCGTCAAGTTTTTGATCCGAAACTCACTTTTGCAACCATTAAAAAAGAATTTTATATTATATTAAAATAAAAGATTTTTCAAAGTTTCGCTTTTCAGCATAACTGAGAATTTGAAACTTGAAACTTTAAACAAAAAAAAGATGTTATCAATAAAAAACCTTCACGCCGCAATTGGTGATAAAGAAATCCTTAAAGGAATTAATATAGAAGTTAAAGCTGGAGAAGTTCACGCTATCATGGGACCAAACGGTTCTGGAAAAAGTACACTTTCTGCTGTTATTGCAGGAAACGAAAACTATGAAGTTACAGACGGAGAGGTTATCCTTGACGGAGAAGATCTTGCTGATTTAGCACCTGAGGAAAGAGCACACAAAGGTGTTTTCCTTTCTTTTCAATATCCGGTAGAAATTCCTGGAGTTAGTGTAACTAACTTTATGAAAACTGCAATCAACGAAACTCGTAAAGCAAACGGACAGGAAGAAATGCCAGCAAACGAAATGCTGAAAGTAATTCGTGAGAAATCTGAATTGTTAGAAATCGATCGTAAATTTCTTTCTCGTTCTCTTAATGAAGGTTTTTCTGGAGGAGAGAAAAAAAGAAATGAAATCTTCCAAATGGCAATGTTAGAGCCAAAATTAGCGATCCTTGACGAAACCGATTCTGGTCTTGATATCGACGCTTTAAGAATTGTTGCTAACGGAGTGAACAAATTAAAAAGCGACAAAAACGCAATTATTGTAATCACGCACTACCAACGTTTGTTAGATTATATCGTTCCTGATTTCGTTCACGTTCTTTACAACGGAAGAATCGTAAAATCTGGCGGAAAAGAACTGGCTTACGAATTAGAAGAAAAAGGATACGACTGGATCAAAGCAGAAAATTAAATTTTTGTTTCAAGTTTCATGTTTTTTTTAGTTTCAAGTTGAATTACGTTTTGTAAGTTTAAACTTAAATTATTTAAAACAGAAATTATGGCAACAATTACTCGATTTGAAGATTTAGAAATCTGGAAAGAGGCTCGACGATTAGCAAAAGAAATTCATCTCATTGCCGTTCAAACAGAGTTAAGATCCGATCTCAGGTTTAAAAATCAAATAAAAGATTCTTCGGGTTCAGTAATGGATAACATTGCTGAAGGATTTGAAAGAGATGGAAATTTAGAATTTCGACAATTTTTATCAATTGCAAAAGGTTCTGCCGGAGAAACAAGATCTCAATTGTATCGAGTTTTTGATTTTGAATATATTTCAGAAGAAAAATTCGAAGCTTTAAAAAAAGATTATGAAAATTTAAGCGGTAAAATAAAAAACTTTATCACTTACCTAAATAAAACAGATTTCAAGGGGAATAAGTTTCAATAGGCAACATGAAACTTGAAACCTGAAACACCGAAGGAAACAAAAGAACAATGGATTTAAAAGAAAAATTAGTATCGTCTTTTATGGCTTTTGAAGAGCGTGTCGATGTACATTCAGATTTACACGACATACGCACAAATGCTTTAAAAAACTTCGAAAATAAAGGTTTCCCAACCAAAAAAGAAGAAGCTTGGAAATATACATCGTTAAATGCCATCTTAAAAAATGACTTTACGGTTTTTCCTAAGCAGGAAAATGCAATCGAATTCAATCAGGTAAAAAAATACTTTTTACACGAAATTGACACTTACAAATTAGTATTTATCGATGGCGTTTTCAGTTCACATTTGTCTTCTACAACGCATGACGGAATAGATGTTTGCTTGATGTCATCGGCATTGACCAAACCAAAATATAAAATGGTTATTGATACTTACTTTAATCAAATTGCAAGTAAAGATGACAGCTTGACTTCATTGAATACTGCTTTTGCAATTGAAGGTGCTTTTATTAATATTCCTAAGAAAAAAGTAGCTGATAAACCAATTGAGATTATGTATTTCTCAACAGGTAACGAAGCTGCATTAATGGTTCAGCCAAGAAATTTGGTTATTGTGGGTGAAAATTCACATGTTCAAATTATTGAGCGTCACCAAAGTTTGAACGAAAATCCAGTTTTAACAAACTCTGTTACTGAGATTTTTGCTCAAAAACGTGCGATTGTTGATTATTACAAAATTCAAAACGATAATAACGAAGCGAATTTAATTGACAACACTTACGTTTCACAACAACAAGAAAGTCATGCTTCTGTTCATACTTTCTCATTTGGAGGAAATTTAACTCGTAACAACTTAAACTTTTACCATTTCGGAGAAAGATTAACAAGCACATTAAACGGAATTTCTATCTTAAATGACAAACAACACGTTGATCATTATACATTGGTAAACCACGCAACACCAAATTGCGAAAGTTTCCAGGATTATAAAGGAATTTTCTCTGATCGTTCGACTGGAGTCTTCAACGGAAAAGTTTTGGTAGAGAAAGAAGCTCAAAAAACAAATGCTTTCCAAAAAAGCAACAACATTTTATTGAGTGACAAAGCTACAATCAACGCAAAACCGCAATTGGAAATTTTTGCAGATGACGTAAAATGTTCTCACGGATGTACAGTTGGACAACTGGATGAAACAGCAATGTTCTACATGCAATCACGTGGAATTCCGAAAAAAGAAGCTAAGGCTTTATTGATGTACGCATTCTCAAATGCCGTTATCGAAAGCATTAAAATACCAGAATTAAAACAAAGAATTACTAAAATCATTGCCATGAAATTGGGAGTGAATTTAGGATTTGATTTGTAATAGATTCTATTTTTAAAATTAAAAAACCGATAAGATTTAAAAACTTATCGGTTTTTTAATTTTTATCTTTTTTCATTTGACCAATATGCAAATGACTGAGGTGGTGTTAAATTATAATCAGCCTTTAAACATTTAGGTTCTTCAAATTTATTTTTATTTTTTATTTGAATGGCAAAACCTTGTTGTCTGTTTTCGAAATATTCGTAAAAATAATCTTCAGTTATACCTGAATATTCTTTGGTTTTGTCCCAAAGTTCTTTAAGGTCAAGATTAAAAATTTTCTCTATTTCGAATTCTCCTATCACTTTTTGAACAGGTGAAGAAGCGTAAACCAAAACTGATGTTACATTTTGGTTTTTGAAAATAGCTTTTCTGAATTCAAATTTTTTTGTCCCATCAAATATTTTATTTGCAAATTGGGGTTTTATTGATAATACTACTTTCATAAATACCTTTTTATTTTATTAAGTCATACAGCCAATTACTAAATAGCTCAATAATCACAGCTAACATGAATGCAAATATCGCATATTTAGAAATTGTTTTCCAATTGTTTTTCTCATATTTAGTTTTTATAAGTGTACTAGCACTTTCAACATTTGTTTCTTTCCAATGATAAGCTAAGTAAATTTGTTTATTAATGTTTTTAATACCAACATAATCATCCCATCTGTAATTTTCAAGATTTCTACAACTCAAAAAAGGTTGATGATTTCCAATCAATTCTTCATCTTTTGAGCATATAAAGAAAAAATGTTGCTTTTGGATTTTCAGTAATTTTTCAACTTTCATTTCCTCAAGCAAGTCCTGATTTAAATCCCGTATTTCATTAACCCTAAAATCAATCATTTCAATTTCAGAAAATGCACTTTCTAGTAGAGAATTGGTTGGCACACTAACAGAAGATAACGAATTTATAAAATCTCCTTTTATCCTAAACCTAAAATAATTTGTTATTTCTTGTTTCGGAATATTTATATTAATTATTGTTCCATCATACTTTTGTTCAAAAGTCAAATCACTAATGGATGTTTTGTAAATATTAAAAACAAACTCATTTTTAGCATTTCTAATTTCATAAGATTTACTCGATGTTGTTGAAATCACCTTATAGTTTTCATTGAATACAGCGCTCACTAAATCTACCTTATGAATAAATTTTCCGACTATGTCTTCAAATTCATTTTCCTTAATCTTTATTGGGAAATATATTTTTAACGTTTTAATATTCTTCGTATTTGATAATTTTATACCAATATCTAAAAACTTGTGAGATCGTTTTGACCCGTTTGGAATTTTCCAAAAATTAAAATGCAAGTCTAAAATCTCATTTAACTCAACATTATCATTTACAGGTTTATACCAAATTGCTATGCTCTTCATCTTAATATGCAAAAGTTAAAAGTTTATCAAATTGCTCAACAGTTATTTTAGAAAATCCTCTTGGTACATTTTCGTAATCCACAATAATTCCGTTATTAACTAACCATTCAAGATTTGGTCTTTTTCTAAATGAATAGGTATAAAGAAAATTTACAATAAAAGGTCTATTGGCAGGACTATAATTCCAATGTTCTGACAACTCTTGATTAGTAAAAACGCTTCTTTTTCTGCATAAAGACAAGAATTCTTCTTCAGTTTCGATGTTTAAAACACATGACTCAACTATTCCTAATGTAGTTGCAACACCTTTATATTTTCCACCTGTCATATAAAAAACTAATACATCACCAGATCGCATTTTCTTTTCATAAGAACGTGAAATATAAACTTTACTTAATGCGTTTCTATGAGGAAAACTTTCAATATAATCTTTTGGAGATTGATTATTCAAGATTGAATCTGGAAACAGCTCTATATGATAATTAGGATATATGGGAACAATAAAAATATTTTGTTGCCGAGAAAAAAAGGGAAATGTTAGTTTAGGATTTTCAACATTAATTATTTCTTTATTAAAAGATCTAACATAAACTTGCTCAACTCCATTGTGAGTTGTTTTTATTCCATAATGATTAAAACCCCAATTTTTAAGAAGCTCGATTAACCTTTCTTGTTCATCTCTTTGATCGAAAATAGTTACATATATTTCATCAACCCTAAATTGCAAAGCATTGTCAAAAATTATTTTTAAAAATCTTTCTCCTATTTTATATCCATTTGCAGTTACTTTGAATGTTCCAATTTTTAATCTTTTTTTCTTCGCAAAAACAGGATTGATTTCATAATAATTCTCATTTTCATCCTCTCTTTTTATAAATAGAAAAGCAGTTAGTCTACCTTCACTATAACAGACATAACAAATGTCATCAGCTTTTTTATTAAACCACTTATCAAATTCCGCATAATCTTCTCTGAAGCTATCAAAAAAAGCATCTCTAATGTTAACTTCAGCAAAATCAACTTTCTGAACAGACAAAACTTTATAGTCTACTAATTCTGGATTTTCTGAGGTTACTTTTTCCAGAAAATCTTCAATTTTATAAACCTTGTCTGCTATGCCAAGTAAACTCGCTTTAGTGTGTATCTTTTTATCTTCGGAAATTAATATGTCAACCCTTCCTTCATAAACTTCATTTAAGATTTGGGTGTCATTTATATCATTATCTTGATTATCTATCTTCTTACTAACTTTAAGAATTTCTTCACCCAGCGGAGCTTGATGCTTAAGCAAATTGTAACTCTCAATTTTAATACTCATAGTATCGAGAGTATTTGGATCCTTATATCTTTCTAATTCCTCAACAGTCAAAGGATGAATGTATTTTGAATATTTGAGATTATCTATCCACTTGAAAAGTTGACCAATTTCTGGTTTGTATATTTTATTTGCTTCTCTATGAATAATAATATTTGTGTCTAGCAAAACTTTCATTACCTAGTGATATTTAATAACTGTTCATAATTATTATCCATAATCTCGATATACGGAACAGAATACTTTTTCGAAAGATATTTTGCATATTCAATTTCCATATTCTGTAATTCGTTCAAAACTTTTATGTCATATTTTTTACTATCACGATTTTCCAATCTTTTAATTATTTTTTCTACATCATCTAGAACAATAGAAATCACTCTCGGGTTAAGAATATCAAAAGTTTCTTCGTCAATTTTGAAAGGAACATTTAATGAATTCAGCAAACAAAAATGACCATCAAGTAAATATTTTTTATCCTCTTTAATTAAGCTCTTTAATCCAAAAATTAACTTTTCTTGTGTTGAAGAAATATTTTCAACCAATTTATTATTTGAAGAACTAATTTCACGCCATTTTAAAACTTCGCTTGCCGTTATATGTATCAATTCAGCTTTAGAAGCAATTTCTTTACAAATAGTTCCTTTTCCAACTCCATGAATACCACCAATAAAAAATATGTTATCGAACGATTCCATCATTAATTTTTTTTTAGCAAGTTATAAAAAAGAATGAAATATATTACAAATTTATTTCTTCACGCTCTCAATTATCTCCTTCAAAAACCCATTAAAGTCAAAACCTTTATCTCCTTCTCTCACTCCCATTCTTACAATCACCATATCCAGAGACGGAATAATCGCAACCATTTGACCTTGATAACCGCTGCAATAAAACATATCTCTAGGAACATCTGGAAATTTCCCTCCAGCGTTTAACCAAAATTGTGCGCCATATTTCCCTTCAGAAGTATTGGTTGGTGTTGCTGTATATTTTACCCAGCTTTCGTCTAGAATTTGTTCACCGTTCCAATTTCCTTTTCTTAGATATAATAATCCAAATTTTGACCAATCTCTTGGCGTTGCCCATCCGTAAGATGAACCTACGAAAGTTCCTGACATATCTTGTTCAACAATCATCGAATTCATTCCGATTTTGTCTATTACAGCGCTGTACCAAAAATCAAGATATTCTTGTTGTGTTTTGAATTGTCTTCTTAAAATTAGAGATAATAAATTGGTTGTTCCAGACGAATAATTCCAATGTGTATTGGGTTTAAATTGTGATGGTTTATCCAATTGCACTTTTCCCATATCTTCGGCCTGAAAAAGCATTTTGGTGGCATCGCAGATTGTGCTGTAATTCTCTTCCCATTCTAAACCAGAATTCATATGAAGCAAATCGTTAAGCGTGATGTTTTTACGCTCATCATTCTGCCATTCTTTTACTGGAGCAGGTTTGTAAATATCTATTTTTCCTTGTTTAGCCAAAACGCCAAAAGCCGAACTTGTAATGCTTTTTGTCATTGACCAGCCTAAAATTTTACTGTCTTTATTAAAACCTGTATCGTATTTTTCGGCAATCAATTTATCTTTATACAAAACCACAACAGCGCGAGTTCTTTTGATTTTTCCACCTGTTTTGTCAAAAGCATTATCGACAGCTTTTTTCAATTTCGAATAATCTACATTCAAAAATGCAGTATCTTTTGGCTCATTATTTCCGTATGGAAAAGGAAGATTGTTTTCTAGTTTTGTCCTTTTTGGAAGAAGATACGGTTTCGAAACATCAAAATCATCATTAATCAAAGTCGCTCCTAAACCTTCGCGATAAATGGCTTTTCTTTCTTTCAGTCCATAAACAGATGAAATAGCAAATTTCCCGGCATCATCAATTGAATTTTTAGCCAAGTCAACCAAATTGATATCATTGTCGGTTTTCTGGATTAGATCCAACGAACGATTATCTATAAAATGTCCAGATGCGACACTTTTGGCAGAGAAACCAGAAATTAAATCAAGTTTTGGATAAGTTGTAAATCCGAAATATAAAAAAGCAAGAACCACAATAAGCAAAAGTACTTTGAGAAATTTTTTCATGATAGTTAGTTATTTTTAATGCAATATAAATAATTTATGTTCACGATTTTAGAACCCAAATTATAAATCTGTTTCGGATAATTCAGAAAACTGAATTGATTTTTAAGGAATCAGCATTTAAGCCCTGTAACAATGGCATCATAAAAGGAAATTATAGAATTGCTGTATAAACAAATTTAGTTTTAGTACTTTTGTAAATAGATTTTTTCTAAATAAGACATGCTAGATATTCAAAAAATAAGAGCTGATTTTCCGATACTTTCACAAACTGTAAACGGAAAGCCATTAGTATATTTCGACAACGGTGCTACTTCTCAGAAACCACAAGTTGTGATTGATGCAGAAGTAAAATATTATCAGGAAATCAACGCCAATATTCACCGCGGCGTTCACACTTTAAGCCAGTTAGCAACTGATGCTTATGAGGTTGCTCGCGGAAAAGTAAAAGATCACATCAACGCAAAACATGCTCATGAAGTGCTTTTTACTTCGGGAACAACACACGGAATCAACTTAGTTTCAAACGGTTTTGCTTCGATTTTAAAACCAGGCGATGAAGTTGTAGTTTCTTCATTAGAACACCATAGTAACATTGTGCCTTGGCAGATGTTATGCGAGAAAACTGGAGCTGTTTTAAAAGTTATTCCAATCAATGACAATGGAGAATTAATCATTGAGGAATTTGACAAATTGCTTTCAGACAAAACGAAAATCGTTACTGTAAATCATATTTCAAATGCATTGGGTGTTATCAATCCAATCAAATATATTATTGACAAAGCACACTCAGTTGGCGCTGCAGTTTTAATTGACGGCGCGCAGGCAGTTCCACACTTAAAACCAGATGTTCAGGAATTAGACTGCGATTTTTATGCTTTTTCAGGACATAAAATGTGTGGCCCAACAGGAACAGGAATTCTTTACGGAAAAGAAGAATGGCTTAACAAACTTCCGCCTTATCAGGGCGGTGGCGAAATGATCAAAGAAGTGACTTTCGAAAAAACAACTTATGCAGATTTGCCTCATAAATTTGAAGCAGGAACGCCAAATATTGCTGGCGGAATTGTTTTAGGAACTGCAATTGATTATTTAAACGAGATTGGTTTTGATAAAATTCATGAATATGAAAATGAATTGTTAGAACACGCTACAAAACGTCTTAACGAAATTGAAGGTATCCGAATTTACGGAAACACCAAAAATAAAGCATCTGTAGTTTCGTTTAATATTGATGGAATTCATCCGTATGATGTTGGTTCTATTATAGATAAATTAGGAATTGCTGTTAGAACAGGACACCATTGTGCACAGCCAATTATGAATTTCTTCTGTATTCCGGGAACAATTCGTGCTTCGTTTTCTTTCTATAATACAAAAGAAGAAATAGATGCAATGGTTGAAGCTGTTAAGAAGGCACAAACTATGTTAAGCTAAAAAAACAAATTATATGCGAATAGTATCATTATTGCTCCTGACACTTTTTATTGCTACGGGATGCTGCAGTCAAAAAAAAGCAGATATGACATCAACTCAAATTGAATACTCTGCAATGTCAAGAGGTTATTACAAGAGTATTGTAGTACAAAATAAATCTGTTTCTATTGTTAAAGAACGTAACGGCGAAGCTGTTCAAAGCAAGATTGATGATGCAAAATGGAGCGAGATTGTTTCTGCATATTCAAAAGTGAATTTAGACAGTCTTTCTTCCTTAAAAGCGCCAACAGACAAACGTACTTATGATGGTGCTGCAATAGGAAATTTAAAAATAACTAAAGATGGAAAAACATACGAGACACCAGGTTTCGACAATGGCTTCCCTCCAAAAGAAATTAAAAAACTAGTTGATCTATTAGTTGATTTTTCTAAAGAATAATTATGACGATAAAAGAAATACAAAACGAAATAATAGACGAATTTTCAATGTTTGATGACTGGATGCAGCGTTATGAATACATCATCGAATTAGGAAAAAGTCTTCCGCTAATTAAAGAAGAATACAAAACCGACGATAATTTAATCAAAGGCTGTCAGTCAAAAGTTTGGCTGCAAGGTGAACAGAACGATGATAAAATTGTTTTCACAGCAGACAGTGATGCTATTTTGACTAAAGGAATAATCGCAATTTTAATTCGTGCATTCTCCAATCAAAAAGCAAAAGATATTCTAGAAGCTGATACTGATTTTATAGACGAGATTGGTTTAAAAGAACATTTATCTGCAACACGTGCCAACGGTTTGGTTTCGATGATAAAAAACATCAAAATGTACGCTTTGGCTTTTGATGCTAAAAACAAAAATTAAATTTTAATTAAACCATTAAGAAATTAAGTTCCATAAAGATGACATGCTTAATTTCCTTAATAGTCAAAAGTAAATTAAGTTTACTGTTTTGACACAAAGCAAAACTTAATTTTCTTAATGTCTTAATGGTAAAAAATAAAAACACTTAGTGTTCAAAAACAAAAAACAATGGAACAAGAAATAGACACAAACGAATTAGGAGAATCAATCGTAAGAGTTTTAAAAGGAATTTACGATCCTGAGATTCCTGTAGATATTTACGAATTAGGATTAATTTATGACGTAATGGTAAACACAGATTACGAAGTAAAAATCCTTATGACACTTACTTCACCAAACTGCCCAGTTGCAGAAAGCTTACCAAGAGAAGTAGAAGAAAAAGTAAAAACAATTGAAAACATCAAAGATGTAGACGTAGAAATTACTTTCGATCCGCCTTGGAGTAAAGACTTAATGAGCGAAGAAGCAAAATTAGAATTAGGAATGCTTTAATATTTGTTTCAAGTTTAAAGTTTCACGTTTCAAGTTGTGTAACCTGAAACGTGAAACTTTAAACTTGAAACTAACTTTTCATATGGAAGAAATCATCAATAAAGTTGCCAATAGTGCTTTAGAAGTTTTTGATCTTGAGGATTATTATCCAAAAGGAATTCGTGTGCAGATTGACATTTCGCAATGGCTTTTGGAAGGATTTTTATTGAAAGAAAAAGACTTTAGAGAGCATCTTAAAAATCACGACTGGTCGCAATATCAAGATCAATATGTGGCTGTACACTGCAGTACAGATGCCATTATTCCCGCTTGGGCATTAATTTTAGTTGGCGTTCATTTAGCTCCTTTTGCAAAAAAAGTTGTTAACGGAACTATCGAAGATCTTGACGCAAGTCTTTACGAAGAAATTTTAAGCAAAATTGATTATTCTGTTTACAAAAGCAAACCCGTTATTGTAAAAGGCTGTTCTAGAAAACCGGTTCCAATGCGTGCTTACATTTTGGCTGCAAACTATTTACAGCCATTTGCCCGCAGTATTATGTATGGCGAAGCATGTTCTGCAGTACCTCTGTACAAAGAATCTAAGAAATAACCTGCAATTACAAGAGATTATCATTTAGTTTTCCATTCGTTTTTAGTATATTTGGTAATACACTAAACTAAACAACCATGAGAAAGCTGGCGTTATTACTATGCATTTTAGCGAACTTTGCTATTGTTCAGGCACAAAATTCAGAAAAAGAATTAATTCAAAATACAGAAAAAGCCGTAAAAAAAATCAATGATACCATTGAAGAAGAAGGCTGGAAAGCAAAAGGAATCGTATCACTTTTATTAAATCAATCCAGCTTTAATAACTGGATTGCAGGAGGCGAAGATAGTTTCTCCGGAACTTTAGGAGTAAATTATGACTTTAACTACAAAAAAGACGATGTAACCTGGGATAATAAAATTCTTGCTTCATACGGTCTTTTACAAACTAAAAATACCGATTTCGGGAAAAAGACTGATGACCGTTTAGAGTTTAATTCAATTGTGGGAAAAAGAGCTTTTGGCGAATGGTATTACTCATTCTTCTTAAATTTTAGAACACAATTTACAACGGGTTATATTTATGGTCAGGATGCCAATGGCAAAGAAATTAGAACCGAGCAAACTAAATTTATGTCTCCTGGATATCTTACCACTGGACCTGGTATTTACTGGTCAAAAGATGAAAACCTGAAAATAAACTTCGCACCGCTGACTTCAAAATTCACTTTTGTAGACAACGCTTATACAAGCGGTATAGATAGATTTACTGGTCTGCCTTATGTGGATGGGGATTATTTTGGAGTTGACGAAGGCAAAACTATGCGATATGAGCTCGGTTTTTATGCTTCAGTTTATTATAAATTAGCCATTATGACCAATGTAACTGCCGAAAATACGCTGAATTTATATTCTAATTATCTGGAAGATCCTCAAAACGTAGATATCAATTATTCTTTGAATATCATTATGAAAATTAACAAATTCTTATCTGCAAATTTTGCTTTTCAAGCAATATATGATGACAATGCCTTCAGAGGGCTTCAAACCAGACAAGTATTTGGTTTAGGCGTTAATTTTGGATTTTAATAAATATTAAAAGATAGAGCCTCAATTGCAATTGAATTGAGGCTCTATCTTTTTTTTATTTTATAATGATTTAGGTTTTATCTTCACGATTTTATTATCTTTCATGATAACCAACTCGCTATTTGATTTTTTTTTAAATTCAATTAACTTGTCATAAACCTGATCCATTGCGTCCAAAATTTTAGTTTGTGTTGCTGATCTTTTATATGTTTTCATTATAGATATTATTAAGTTTATCGTATTTGATTTCGTTTATTACATCAATTTCAGTATCTAACATTTTTTCTGCAATCAATTCAGGTTTACCAAATGAATTATCAAAAATCATAACCTCATCAACTATTGGCAAATATATATTAAATAAGTTTGCTATTCCATTTATATATCGACGTCTAATAACATCTTTTTCAATATTGTGACCTCCTTCCAAAACTCTTGTTTTTACCCTTTCAATAGCAAGTTCAACATCCTGCAGCCAAAAAAATAAAAGAATAACTTTATAGCCTTTTTCTTGGGCTAAAGCAATTTTAGATTTATAACTTTTAGTAGCAAGCGTAGTTTCAAAAGCAAATACCTGGCCACTTTCTAAGAGCTCACTTATCCTATGAAGCATTATCCTACCAGCCTCAAAAGCTACCTTTTCGGGTTGAAATGGGGAAAGACCTTTTGCAATCTCATCTGCATTTACAAATTCTCTGCAATCTAAAACTTCAGGTAATATAGTAAAAGAAGCAGTAGTTTTACCTGCGCCATTACAGCCTGAAATTATATATAAATTCTTACTCATTACTACAAAGATAAGAATATAACTTCTAATCTAATTTATAAAAAAACGGCTTTTGAAATCTCAAAAGCCGTTTGTCTTTTATTCTTCATCCTTTTCAACCGCATCCTTATAATCTGGATATAAGAAATTGTTGTAAGGAAAACGTGTAATATGAATCTGGCGAACAGCTTCGTAAACCATTTCTCTGAATTCTTCAAAATTTTCCTTTTGAGTTGCTGAGATAAATAATGCTTTATCATGACCTACATTACTCATCCAGGTTTGTTTCCACTCGTCAAGCGTCCAGTGTTTTCTGGTTCTTTCGGTGATTAAATCATCGTTGTCAATTGTAAGGTGTTTATAAGCATCGATTTTATTAAAAACCATAATCGTTGGCTTATCATTACTTTTGATTTCCTGTAAAATCTGATTTACAGATTCAATGTGGTCTTCGAAATCAGGATGAGAAATATCTACAACGTGCAAAAGTAAATCAGCTTCACGAACCTCATCAAGTGTACTCTTGAAGGAATCAACCAATTGAGTTGGCAGTTTTCGAATAAATCCAACCGTATCCGAAAGTAAAAACGGCAGGTTTTTAATTACAACTTTTCTAACGGTTGTATCTAAAGTTGCAAACAATTTATTTTCAACAAAGACCTCACTTTTTCCAATAGCATTCATCAAAGTCGATTTTCCAACATTGGTATAACCAACAAGTGCCACACGAACCATTGCACCACGATTACTGCGCTGAATGCTCATTTGTTTATCAATCGTTTTGATTTTCTCTTTCAATAACGAAATACGGTCACGAACAATACGTCTGTCTGTTTCAATCTCCGTTTCACCGGGACCACGCATACCAATTCCCCCTTTTTGACGCTCAAGGTGTGTCCATAAACCAGAAAGTCTTGGCAGTAAATAAATACACTGTGCTAATTCAACCTGTGTTCTTGCATACGAAGTTTCAGCTCTCTGCGCAAAAATATCCAAAATCAAATTGGTTCTGTCAAGGATTTTACAATCGATAATTCTTGAAATATTTTTTTGTTGAGAAGGTGTCAGCTCATCATCAAAAATAACTGTCGATATTTTGTTTTCTTTTACAAAAAGATTGATTTCGTCTATTTTTCCCGTTCCAACAAAAGTCTTCGGATTAGGGCGTTCCATTTTCTGCGAAAAACGTTTAATAACTTCTCCGCCTGCAGTAAAAGTTAAAAACTCTAATTCGTCTAAATATTCATTAAGTTTTTCCTCACTCTGATTTTGAGTTACAATACCTACAATGGCTGTTTTCTCAAAATTTATAACTTCTTTCTCTAGCATATCTTAAAATAATCCTGCAAATTTAATCATTTGTAAACTACTACAATTATAGAATTTCAATTTTAAATTCTATAAAAGAATAAACCATTTACAAATCAGGTTTTAACTTGACTTATAAATGGTTCAAAGTATAATTAAAAAAATAATCTTATTCGTAAATAAATGTTTTTTCTGTTTTAACTATTCCGTTTTCTTCAATTTGTGAACAAGAAATTGGGAAATTCAATTTGTTGTATTTGTATTTTCTGCTTACTGCTACCAAAGCTGCAGACGAAGGGCTGAAATTTACTTCATTATTATATGAAATCGATTCAAAAGCAAATTCGTCTTCGTGGTATGAAATCATTGGAACAATTACTTTATAATTATCTCCAAAAAGACTTTGAACAATTAATTGATCTACTGATTTTTTATCATCATAAGTATATGATTTAGAAATTTTGTCGCCAACCAATCCTCTATGTTTAGATACATTATCGTTTACATAAACATATTCTAATTTTCCAATAATTGCTTTATTTCTATCGCGTGAAGTACGTCTTACAATAATTCCGTTTTCAATTAAATATTCAATATCGTCAACTAAATTCTGGTGGTTTGTACTCTTTTTGGTTGTTACTTTTACTCTTGCTCCTTCATAAACGAATGAAACCACTTTTGTAATATAGTTTGGCCCTTCCTGATATTTTTTTACAAACTTGGTAATATTGTTATCAGCATCATAAGTATAATTGATTACTTCTTTCCAGTCACTTCCTACTTTGTCTTTTACTGTCATATCCAACAGTCCGTTTTTGTTGTAATAAAAATGCTGCACAACATCTGAAGTAGTAATCGTTTGAAGTTTACCATCTTTAAAAACCATTGTTTTATTAACAATCTCGCCGTCTTTAGAGTTTTGGTAATTTGTTTTTACAATGTTGATCTGCTTTAGTCTAACGTTGTCCTGACTGTGCATCAAGAATGGAAACACCATCATTAAGATGGCAATAAAGTAGGTTTTCATGTTGTTTTTGTATTGATTTGGGATGACCAAAATACAAAATTCTGTCAGAAATCAACAATTATAAATTTAAAAAAACAAAAAAACATCTTTATAAAACTAAAAATCAAACACTTAAAAACACGACACTTATTTCTCGCCAAAAATCTTTATATCATCAACCATAAAAGCCCCATTTAGTGTTTTATCTTTCCCGGAACCTACATATCGAAAAGCAATATTTATATTTCCTGAATAGGCCGATAAATCTATTCCGCCAGAACTCATAAATTCACGGGAAGGGTTTGAAAGCGTTGGAACTTTTGCTTCAAGTTTTGTCCATTTTGCTTTCGTTACACTCGAACCGTCAAAATTTGTTGACACGTATACTTCCAGCGTATTTAATGGAGAATCTACTTTTAAATCGTGCTGAGCGCTTCTAAAAGAAAGTACCGCATTTTTGTAGCCTGTTAAATTAATTTTAGGAGAAACCAGCCAGGCAATATTTTCTGCAGCTGTTGTACTTGTGGTATTAAATTCGGCATAACCATTTCCCGCATATACCATGCTTTTCCATAATTTTGACGCTTTTTCTACAATGTTGCTCCATCCCGGCAAGGCAAAATTCACATTGTTTTTAACCGACTGAAAGTCTTCTGCAAAAAACGGAACATTTCTTTTTCCATTCATTACAATATCACTTTCATATCGCACCATAAATTGATAATCAGTACCAAATTTTGTTAGAATTCCTTTTACTTTTCCGCTTCCTTCAGGAACAAAATGATCGGCAAATTTTGCATAACTGCTGGTTCTAAAAATAATTTGATTTCCTGTTTTATCTCTCAAATACCAATTTGTTGATCCTCCTACATTATTTGATTCTTCAAAATAATGACGTCCCAATGCTGCTTCGGTAAATTCAACATTATTAAGTTCTATTAGGGTATTTAATTTATTATCTGAAAGCGCTTCTTCTACAGAAAGAGATTGTACTAATTCATTTTCATCAATGATTGTACATGATGCATTTAAAACATTCTTGTATTCATTTTGAGAAATCCTGCCCACTGTTGGATCTCCCGCATTACTCACATATAAACTTCCAATTCTTAATCCGCCATAATACAAATCTGTGAATTGATTTTTAAGTTTTACATACACTTTATTACCAACCCGATAATCAATATATGTGTTTGAAGCATCTACAGGAACACTAAAACCAATTGCAGGATTATTTGCAGAAGCTTTTGTCTGAAGTGATATGCTTTTGAAAAAATTTCCTCCTTCATCACTTGAAACAACATAGGCTTCAATTATGTCATCATATAAATATTGTTTTGCTGTATTTGCCGAAAGTTCATAAACCTTTTCAACTGTTTTATTGACTTTAAAATCCGGCTGTGTACAGCCTAATACTGGTGTTTCGATTTCATTATTACAGCTGCAGACAGACAATAATGCTATTCCAAAAAATAAATTTAAAACGATGTTTTTCATAACAAATTAAAATTTCGGTTTATAAACCGATAGTAAGATTTAAAAAATAAGTTCTTCCGTAACCGTAATAATATTTGGGCCCAAATGAAGGTGTTCCGCTTGATACATCTTGGTTTAAAGCTCTAAAATTGGCATTTCTAGCCTGTTCAAAACCACCGGTTTTATATACTGCATTCAGGACATTATTAACGCTGGCAAAAAGACCAATATACTTTTTATAAACTCTCCAGGATTTTCCGCCATTGATATTTAATAAGGTTACAGGGTCAAATTTTTCTTGTTTCAACAATTCATTTCCTCTTTCAGAAGATGCTTCTGGAAAAGGAAATCCGTTTACCGGATTAATGTAAAATT
The DNA here is from genome assembly GCF_028736135.1 of Flavobacterium sp. KACC 22758. Lineage (NCBI taxonomy): Bacteria > Pseudomonadati > Bacteroidota > Flavobacteriia > Flavobacteriales > Flavobacteriaceae > Flavobacterium > Flavobacterium sp. KACC 22758. Next base: position 154,339 of record NZ_CP117878.1, on the reverse strand, counting down.
GAGAGGTTCTGGAAATAGGCGAAACATCAATATAATTATCTGTCAAATAGTTAATATTGGTTCCAATCCACCAAAATTTAGGATCACGATATTCCAAACCCAACGAAAGTGCATTTTGCGGTGTTCCGGATTGCTTGTAGTTTTTAAGATAAGCTTTGCCGAAATCAAAAGTAGTCTGCGCTCCGTCTTTTGCTGCATTTGCATCATTTGTAATCGAAACATTTGGATTGCTGTTGTAGATATAATTTCCGTAAGCAGCACTTAAGGTTGATTTTAAAGTAGATGTAATCTGATATTCAAAACTCAATTCTGCACCAGTATTTTTCTTGTCCATTTTTGTCAAAGTCTGACTTACAAAAGCGTCTGTTGGATCATATCCGGCTCCGTTATCAAAAATTCCTTCGGCATAGAAAAAAGACGTTTTTGAAGAATTTTTAATTAAAGTGTAATAAGCCGTAATCCTTAATTTAAGTTTTGGAGAACTATATACATAATTCGCCTCAGCGCTGGTAACATTTTCACTTTCAATTCCGTTTACTACATTATTATTTAAGCGTGAATTTGCAAATGTATTTCGAAGTGAAGGCGCCCTTGTTAAATGTGCTGCATTAAAAAACAGCCATTGTTTACCTGAAACCTTATAGACGAATCCGCCTTTAAAGCCAAAATTCTCAAAGTTTACTTTTTCACTTTTTCCTAAAGATGCCGTTGGATAAAGTCCATTCTGGTATAAACCTTCTCTTTGATAATTTGACATTGAATAGGATTGCGTCAAATAAAATTCGGTTTTATTATATGAAAATTTAAACTGTGTAAAAACATCAATTGTATTGGCTGAAAAATTATAATTGTAACCGTAAATATCTCCTTCTTTTACCTGTCTGTTTGGATTTTGTAAATCAGATTGAGAAAGGTCTCCTTTATAAAACGGATCAATATCTTCGAAATATTTTCCGCCAAGAAGATCCAGTAAATATTGAAAATTATGCGATTTTAAATTTCGATACATAACTCCTCCATCAAAAGAAATATTTGGAGTAAGCTGCGTATTTAAGTTAGAATTTACTGCAAAAGTTTTATCATCGGTTCTGTCTTCATATAAAACATAATGACTCTGCGAAGGTTCGTAACCATTTTGACCTTGTTTTTGATTGGCCATATACATGGCATTCCAATCAATTTGGGAATTGGCTAAAAATGTTGTTCTGCTTTTGTCTGCATTTTCATAATCCGGAGTAAAGTCTCCTGAAAATTCACCTTTGTCTTTTGCATAAAGTGAACTAAAATAACTTGGCATTTTTCGATAGTAAACCGGATCTGGGCTGTCAGCATTTTGATAATCGACATTGCTGTTTCCTACTTTTCCAAATTGATACATAACGCCTGAATTCAGCTTTGTTTTTTCATCTATTTTAAAATAATGATTCAGCATAAACAAGGGTTCTTCTACCGTTTTTACTCTTGCATTTCGTCTTTCTCCGTTCTGAAACCCCCAGTATGAATTGTACTTTTCTCCCATTAAAGCTGTCACTTCGTTTGTATTTGGAGAATTTTTTCCGCGGGAATTCGGCGTATAAAACCCAGTAAAATTGATTGAATGTTTGCTATTTAGTTTCTTTTCAACACTCATAAAAAAGGAATCGGCATCAAAATTTGTTCCTTCAAAATAGCCTTCGTCTGCCCATCTTTTACCGGCAGAAACCACATAAGCCCAGCCCGAAGCACTCATTCCAGAAGCATACGTTCCTATAGCACGCAGAGTGTAAGAAGCATTACTTCCTGAAAAGGTAAGCTGTGTTCCTTTTCGATATAAAGAGGCTTGTGTAAATATTTGCTGTGTTCCTAAAACACCGCCAAAAGTATAATTGGATGCTGCATTTCCAACTGAAAATTCCTGATTACGAAGTACATTATTTAATCCGCCCCAATTGTTCCATTGCGGTCTGCCATCGTAGATTTTATTCATGGTCATACCGTTAAGCATCATCGTTCCGTTCTCGCTGTCGAGACCGCGCATTCTAAATCGGGCCTGACCCCAGTTAAATGCCGACGCCTGCATAAAAGCATCTCTTGAAGACTGCAATAAACCCGATGTCATTTCTGAAGAGCTGTTATCATCAGAAAAATCATTATCTGACAAAGTAATCAAGGCAGCAGGAACTTCATCTGTATAAGTATCTTCTAATTGTAAAATACCCAGATTTATATTTTGTCCTGAATTGTATTGAAGTTTTAAAAGTAAATCTTTGTAACCCTGGCTTCTCAGCAAAAGCAGTTTTTCTTTAGTTGGAAATACATGAAGCTCAAATTTTCCTTTTTTGGAAGTAAGCTGCATTACTGCTGTGTTTTGTATAGTTACCACTACATTTTCCAGCGGATTTTGTGTGCGGGCGTCAATAACAATTCCTGTAACTGTTATTTCCTGCTGTGCAAATGCCAGATTAAAAGACCATAAAATAAGGAAGGCTGCGTATTTTTTTACCATTAAAATTCCAATTAACTTTCAAAATTGTTTTCGGATATTCATCCTATTCAAAAGATAAAATTGGTTTTTGGAAAAAGTTTTGTCTGGTTTCTAATACAAACGATAGAAGTTTCAAATATAGATAAATTCTTGTAAAAGAAAACAAATTCTTACAAAAAAATAATTTATTATAGATTTTAAAAATTAGAAAATGCAGCGTAAATCAGTTTAATCCGTTAAACCTGCGGGCAATAAATTAAGCAGATGTTCTAATTTTAGAAACCATAAAAGCGATTAAAACGCCAAAGATTCCGATAAAAGCAAAAGAAAACTGAAGCCCGAAGTTTTGTGCAATGTGTCCAATAACAGGTGGTCCCATTAAAAACCCTAGAAAACTTACGCTTGAAACTATTGTTAAAGCTTCGCCTGCCGGAACTGTTGGATTTTTTCCTGCCAGACTGTAAACGGTTGGCACAATAGTGGCAACGCCCAGACCCACAGCCATAAATGCAATTGTACAAGGAATGATATAAGGAAGAAAAACTGCTGTAAAAAGTCCGGCAGAAATCATAACACCGCTGATTTGCATAACACGTTCGCGTCCAAATTTATGGATTAAGCCGTCGCCCAAAAATCTTCCGCCGGCCATCATAATCATAAATGATGTATAACCTAAAACTACTAAAGGTCCCGGAGCCTGTACAATATCTTTAAAATAAACCCCGCTCCAGTCAAACATTACGCCTTCGCTGGCCATACTGCAAAAACCAATAACGCCCAGCCAGATTAAAGCGCTGTCTGGTTTGGTAAACATTTTTTTCTTTTCTGTACTATGCTTGATTTTTTCTTTGGCTCTAATTAAAAATTTAAAGTTAAAAGCAATCATCAAAAGCACTATTCCGCCCACAATAAGGAAATGATGTAAAGGAGATAATTTTAAAGCCAGCATTCCTAAACCAACTAATGCTCCTGTAAATCCGGCAAAACTCCACATTCCGTGAAAAGAAGACATGATTGTTTTTTTGAAAAGTACTTCGGTGTAAACGCCTTGTGTGTTTACGGCAATATTTGCCAGATTTCCGAATAATCCAAACAAAAATAATCCAATTGATAACTGCAGACCAGTTGTAGCCAAACCTAAATTTGCCAGACACAAAACATACATTATTAAGGAGAAAATCAAAATACGATGACTCCCGAATTTTGTTACCATTTTTCCCGAAAAAGGCATAACAATTAATTGTCCCATTGGCAGGGCAAAAAGTATAGAACCCAAATCGCCTTCGGTTAAATGCAAAGCCGTTTTGATATCCGGAATTCTGCTTGCCCAGGTTGCAAAACTTAATCCCATTCCAAAATAAAACATTCCAACAGCAAAACGAATTCTGTTTAGATAAGATGCTTTTGCTTCTCTAAAAACTTTCTTGATTTTTCCTTTTGTCTGAAAAAGTTGTAACGGATTGAAGTTTATCAAAATAGTGTATTTACGGGATTATGTTATAAAATTACAAAAAAGCAGCATATTTACTTAAAAGTACAAATTGTTCGTTTATTTACAACGTTATTGTTTATAAATTGCTTGGTTTTGCACGCAGACTTTGACAAATTTTGCACGCAGATTTAGCAGATTAAACGGGTTTACGCAGATGATATTTTTATTTTACACATAAAAAAAGACGCACTGTTGTGCGTCTTTGATCGTCGTTATATATTTAAACACAAATTAAAAATCAAACCAGTGTAAACCCGTTTCACCTGTAAAATTCGCGGGCTATAATCGTTACAGATTAATTACAGTACGCTGCGCGTTACTTGCAATGGCCGCTTCGATAATCTGCATTACTTTTACGCCGTCTTGTGCGGTAACAGGTTCTGCAGCATTGTTTGTAATAGAATTGAAAACACCGTCAAAAAATGAGAAATAATTTCCCTGAAGTGTTGGCACTTTTTCACGAACCACTTTTCCGTCGATTTCAGTGTGCAGAATTCCCTTTAAATCTTCAGATTCTGTTCCCCATGTTTCTAAATTTGGTTTGTTTCCAAGTTTTAATTCGTCTTCCTGAACGTCTCCGCGTGGTTTTAAGAAAGATCCTTTTTTTCCGTGAATTGTATATGCAGGATTTGCTTCTCTCACAAAGAAACCTGCTTTTAAACGTACTCTGAAATCTTCGTAAATTAATAACAAATCGATCCAGTCATCGACTAATGAATTTTCTCTTGTAATTCTGATATCTCCAAAAACCGACTTTGGTGAACCAAATAAACAAACGGCCTGATCGATAATATGCGGACCTAAATCTTTTAAAACTCCGGCGCCGTCGTTTGCTGTTTCTTTATGTGCTTTTGGACTTAATAACGGATTGTATCTGTCAAAATGGATTTCAGCTTCAACCAAATCTCCCAAAACACCTTCGTCTATAATTTTTTGAACGGTTTTAAAATCGCTGTCCCATCTTCTGTTTTGAAAAACGGCTAATTTTACTCCTTTTTCTTCTGCAATTTTTGCCAATTCCTGAGCCTCGGCTACAGTTGTGGTGAATGCTTTTTCTACAACGGCATGTTTACCTGCCAAAAGTACTTTTTTTGCATATTCGTAATGGGTTCCAACGGGTGTATTTACGATAACTAAATCGACATCATCTGCCAATAAATCGTCGATTGAAGGATAACTTTTTACATCTGGATAATCTTCCTGAATGAGTTTTTTGCTTCTTTCCCAAGATCCTAATAACTCAAAACCCGGGTGAATATCTAAAAAAGGGGCATGAAAAACCTTTCCCGACATTCCGTATGATAATAGTGCTGTTTTTATTTTTTGCATGTTGTGTGTGTTTTTTTGCCACAGATTAATGTGATTAAAAGGATTTTTTCTTTTGTCGCAAATAAAACTAAAAAAATCACTTTAATCTGTGCAATTTGCGGCCAATAAAAATTTAAATTTTAGCTCTTTCGTATTGTTTTGGCCATTGAATATCGTCGTTTAATTCTTTGGCGAAATCTAATGGCAGGTTAGGGTTTCTAAGCGATTCTCTGGCAAACAAAATTAAATCGGCCTGACCTTTATTTAAAATTTCTTCGGCTTGTTTTGCTTCGGTAATTAGACCTACAGCGCCTGTAAGAATATTGGCTTCTTTCTTGATTTTTTCTGCAAAAGGAACCTGATAACCCGGACCAATTGCAATTTTTTGATGCGAAACCAATCCGCCAGACGAAACATCGATTAAATCTACTCCTTTTTCTTTTAGAATTTTTGAAAGCTGTACAGATTCTTCAGGATTCCATCCGCCTTCTGCCCAGTCTGTTGCTGAGATTCTAACGATTAAAGGTAAATCTGAAGGCCATTCGGTTTGAACTGCTTCTACAATTTCGAGTGTAAAACGAATTCGGTTTTCGAAACTTCCGCCATATTCGTCGGTTCTGATATTTGTTAAAGGCGATAAAAACTGGTGCAGTAAATATCCGTGTGCACCGTGAATTTCTAATACTTTGTATCCGGCTTCAACGGCTCTTTTTGTTGCAGTTTTAAAATCGGAGATTATTTTTTGGATTCCGTTTTGGTCTAAAGCTTCAGGAAGAAAAGGTTCTCCTTCGTGATACGGAATCGCACTTGGCGCAGCAGTCTGCCATCCGCCCTGATCAAAATCTAATTTTTTATTTCCGAGCCAAGGAGCCGAAACACTTGCTTTTCTTCCGGCATGTGCCAGCTGGATTCCGGGAACTGAATTTTGAGAAACAATAAATGCGTTAATTTGTTTGAGTTTTTCGATATGTTCGTCTTTCCAGATTCCAAGGTCTGAAGGAGAAATTCTGGCTTCGGGAGAAACGGCAGTCGCTTCCTGAATAATTAAACCAACGCCTCCGCTTGCACGGCTTCCTAAGTGAACCAGATGCCAGTCGTTTGCAAATCCGTCAACGGCTGAATATTGGCACATTGGCGAAATAACGATTCTATTTTTTAAGGTGATGCTTTTTAAAGTTAAGGGAGAAAATAATTGTGAAGCCATATTTGTAACTTTTAATAGATTAGTGCTACCAATTAAAAATAGGAGCCTTTATAAAAAGTAAAGTTACGGCATCTTGCTAAAACGAGAAATTGAAATGTTTATTAATTAACAAACATTTAAAGCAAATTCTGTTTATTCCATAAATTATAATATTCTGATTTTTGTTCCAACAATTCTAAATGATTTCCTGATTCAATAATTTCTCCATTTTTCATAACTAATATTGTATCGGCATTTGCGATTGTACTTAAACGATGTGCTATAACTATTATCGTTTTCTCTTGTGTTTTGAATTTGTCAATCACTCTTTTTACTATTCCTTCTGAATTAGTATCTAACGAAGCTGTTGCTTCATCCATTAGTAAAATTTCTGGTTTTTTATATAATGCTCTTGCAATGGCAATTCTTTGTTTTTGTCCTCCCGAAAGCATTGTTCCGTTTTCACCAATCTGCGTTTCAAAACCATTTGGTAGTTTTTCTACAAAATCAGTTATTCCTAATTCTTTCGATAAATCTAAGACTCTTTGAATATTTGGAAACGAATCTCCCAAAGCGATGTTTTCGATAATATTTCCTGAAAATAAATTCAACTGTTGCGGAATAACTCCAATCATTTTTCTTAAACTTTGATAATGAATAAATTTAATATCATATTGGCCAATTAGAATTTCCCCTTCTTTTATTGGGTATAAGTTCTGAAGTAGTGAAATCAATGTTGTCTTCCCACTACCACTCTCCCCAACTATAGCTGTTGTTTGATTCTTTTTAAATACTGCATTAAATTTTTTAAAAACTTCTAATCGTGATCCATAACGAAAAGAAACGTTTTCAAATTTTATATCTCCTAAGTTTTCTTTTTGTAATTCGACTTTATTTTCTGTTTCTTCTCTTTCTAAATCCATAATCTCAAAAAGCCTTTCTGCAGCGATTAAGGCGTTTTGTGATGTTTTGTTCATATTAATCAGCGAAGCAACTGGAGAAGTAAAATATCCAATTAACGCATAAAATGAAAATAATTCCCCAGGAGTAATCTCTCGATCTATAACATAACCGGAGCCAATCCACATTAAAATTATAGTAAATAGAGAAGCAAGAAACTGCGTTGAAGTTGCCGCAAAAATTCCATTTAAACCCGATTTATAAGTAAAGAATAAAAGTTTTACAAATTTGTTTTCAGTTTTAAAATTCGAAAACTCTTCGATTCCAAATTCTTTTACTGTTCTGATATGGGTAATGCTTTCTACTAATTGAGTTTGTAATTCTGCAGCATTTTCCATAATGCTTCGTTCTACTTTTTTATTAAATTTATTTAATAAAAAATATATAGAAATGTAAAAAGGTATAACAAGAATAATAACTAAAGCTAGTTTCCAATAATAGGTAAACATCAATACAAATGAAAAAATGACAATAAAAACATTTACAATCATTTCTATTGCCACTTCATTTATAAAAGAACGAATTTTTACCGCATCGTTTATTCTGGATGTAATTTCTCCTATTTGCATAGTATCAAAAAAACGTTGCGGCAAATGAAGTAAATGCTTATAATAACCAAGAATTAATTGAGCATCTATTAATTGCCCCGTTTTCATTACAAATATGCTTTTCTTTGAATTAATATAAGATTGAAGCAAAATAAGTGTAATCATAGAAACACTTAATAAATTTAATAGTTTTCTATTTCCATCTACTAAAACATAATCTGTAATTTTTTGTATGTAAACTGACATTGCCAATCCTAAAACGGTAAACAATATTGCTCCGACTAAAGCCTGAATTAAAATCGTTTTATGCGGCTGAATTAAGTTCCAAAACCTTTTTAGTGGTGAAGTTTTTTCGTTTCTAATTTTAAAATCATCATTTGGAGCAAAAAGTATTAGCACTCCTGACCATATTTTTTGAAATTCATCAAAATTATAAACTTCCATTTTTCCATACCCAGGATCCATGACTGTAATTTTCGATTTTTCGATTTTATAAACTACAACATAATGATGAAGCTGCTCTTTTGTAACAATATGTGCAATAGCTGGAAGCGGAATTTTATTTATGGCATCTAAATTTCCTTTTACGCCTTTTGCCATAAAACCCATTTTTTCAGCAGCCTCAATTATTCCCAGCACATTTGTACCACGTTTATCCGTATTTGCATACTGACGTATTCTAGCTATGGGCAAATTAACTTTAAAATAGTTCCCAATAGAAACCAGACAAGCAGCGCCACAATCTTTAATATCATGTTGTTTTATTTTTATTGAAGCCATTTTATATTTTATTTGATAATTTGGGGTTTAACCAATCGTCAATTTTATCAAACAGCAAATCAAACAAACTTCTTTTAGTGATTATATATCTTGTAGTTAAGGTCATTCCTTTTGACACGTTAGTTTTGTCACCTGATTTTAATTGTAAAGTTTTTGAGTTTAGAGAACATCGCACTTTAAAAAATGCCTGATCACCCTGTATCGTAATATTATGATCAATGTCGATTATTTTTCCATCTAATAATCCCCATTGATTATAATTGAAAGCATCTAACTGAAACTTCACTTTTTGGTTTTTCTTTATCAAACCAATATCATTGGGCGAAACATTATTTTCGACTATAAGATTGTCTGTTGAGGAAATTATCGCAATGGTTTGTGATGCGCTTACAAAAGAGCCTTTTTGAATCCCTGAAAAGCTTTCTATAGTTCCCGAAATGGGAGCTGTAACAACATAATTATTTGATTCTGCATTTATTTTAAAAACCGTTCCGTTAAGGTTTTTTAAACGTTCTTCTAAATCTCTTTTCTGATTTTCCCAAGTTGCTTTTTGCTGACTTATAAAACTTTGCATTGCCTGTTCTGTTAAACGTAATTCATATTCAAGTTTTTCAAAATCTGCCTTAGCAATAATATCTTTATCGTAAAGAATTTTATTGCGATCATAATTTATTTTAGCTTGTGAAATTTTACTTTGAAGTCCATTTTTTCCAGATTGGAATTTGAATAAATCTTCGCGTGCAGTAGAAGTTTGTAGATGTGTTGTTTTATTCTGTAAAAGATTTGAAATGTCTCTTAATAATGCAAGAACAGAAACTAATAAGGTATCTTGAGTTCTTTTATCACTTTCCAGATTTTCTTTAGATATTTTTAAAAGTGTATCTCCTTTTTTTACAAAAGCATTATTTTTTAAAAATATCCAGCTAATTCTCCCGTTTACAATCGTTGAAACGGGAACATTTTCAGCTTTACCACGAATAATGCCGCGACTTTGACTACTTATATCTACCTTAATTATAGGCAGTAATATCAAAAAAGTTAGAATTGCTATAATAACAATCAAGTAAATAGAAAAACTCTTGGATTTGTTTTTTGCAATAAGATTTTCAAGAGTATGTATTGGATCTGAACTGAAATTCATATTCAAGGTAAAAAGAATATTCTCTTTATTAAATAAAGAGAATATTATAAAATTATTAGCGTATACCAAAGCATCGTCTTATTAAAATGCTATTCTCATTTTTTTTTTAAATGTTGATTTTTAATATTAATCATATATATAAAAAATACTACAGTTAATGCACAAGAAAGTCCGATTAAAAAAGAGCAAATATGGTTTTCTGGATATTTTCTAAGTATAATAATAGTAAGTAAATACGCTATCATTATAAGAACAAGAAATAGTTTTTTCATAACTATAAAATTTGTTATTCAAAAAATCTCTCTTCAAACATTTGAGTTGAAGAGAGAGATTTCCAAATAAAATTAAAACAACATTTTACTTAAATAACCTATAAAATAACCTAAAACGTATAATGCCACAGATGCTAATACACATAGCCTTATAATTTTTAAAAATTTAGATGATTCCATAAAAATTGTTTTTAAATTTATTATTTAGTGTGTAGCATTGTAGTATCCTAAAGCACAACAGCCTGGTGCAAATCCAACCATAAAAGCTGCTGCAACCATCCATTTCTCTATTCCACCATCAATTGAGACCATTTCATTCAATGTCAATTCTACTATTTCGTTTTCTTTTTTTTCTATTAAATTTTCCATAATATTAAATTTTTAATGACTCATAAAATAACCTACTGCGTATCCAGCTGCATAACAAGCTCCCGCTATTTCAACTGCTGCAAGAATTGCTGGTAAAATTCCTCCTTCAATTTCTAATGTTTCCTGAACATTAAGTTCAACTAGATTCAATTCTTCTAAATTCATAATACTAAAATTTAAATGGTTAATTAATAAATTCAACAAAATTCATTTTCTCGAGAAATATTTTGTTAAGGCAAACTTATCAGAGTTCCGTCTAATAAACTTGGACGGAAGTTAGTACCTCCAAAAATTTCTTTAGTTTCATCCTCTTTAATTACTTTTAAGGAAAAATTAAATATTAATTCAAAAGGTGCTGTGTAATAAAAACTCTCTCTCTTTTTACAGTACCTAACTGGCGCATCAAGTTCTTTTATAACATCTAATTCGTTATAAAGCTGACTTCTGCTTAAGGATAATTTTTTAGCAAAAATCTCTGGTGTCCCTGTTTTTTCAGAACTAATTAATTTATGCATTTTTGTAATTCTTTTAATTTGTTTAATAAAATTCATATTCTCACTGTAAAAAATTAATAAAACAAAACAGATCTTAATAATTTCAAAATAGTTATGTTAACTATTTAAGAATTACTCATACAAGATCAAAAAGATGAAATTAGAATAGTGTTTTAAAAAAAACATCCTGTAAAAGTTTTTAAAATATCAAAATAAGACATTTGTAACATTATCATCGAATGAGATACTAATTATATAGACATGAGATAAGTTCAGCTTAATTTAAAAGTAAGGACATTTATTAACAAACATTTAAAACCTTATGTATTATATTGCACTATCAAATTAAAATAGAAACGCTACTTTTGTGCGTTAAATACGAATTAAAAATACAAAATGGATATAGTTATCAAACTCTCTCAATTTTTATTGAGTTTATCTTTACTTATTATTCTTCACGAATTAGGACATTTTATTCCTGCTAAATTATTTAAAACGAGAGTTGAAAAATTTTACTTATTTTTTGATGTTAAATATTCGCTGTTAAAAAAGAAAATCGGCGAAACTGAATATGGTATCGGATGGTTACCGCTTGGAGGTTATGTAAAAATTTCCGGAATGATCGATGAAAGTATGGACAAAGAGCAAATGGCGCTTCCTCCGCAGCCGTGGGAATTTCGTTCTAAACCGGCTTGGCAGCGTTTAATTATTATGCTTGGCGGTGTTACCGTAAATTTTATTCTTGCATTTATCATTTATATAGGAATGGCATTTGCTTACGGCGATACTTATATTGCAAACTCTGATTTAAAAGATGGTGTGGCAATAGACAATCCTGCAATGCTTAAAGCCGGATTTAAAACCGGAGACAAGATTATTTCTATTGACGGAAAAAAAGTAGAGAATTTTGACAGTGATATGAATATGAATATCATTATGGCAAAACAAGTTCTTGTAGAAAGAAACGGCGAACAGCAGACTATTAAAATGCCTACTGATTTTGTCGATCAGTTGTCTAAACATGAAAAAGGCTTATTAGTTGGTATTAGAATGCCATTTGTTGTGGGCAAAATTTCTGAAGAATCTGAAAATACTGCTCTAAAACCAAAAGATTTAGTTGTAAGCCTGAACGGGCAGAAAATTAAATATTTTGATGAAGCTAAAGCTATTTTAGAAAGCAATAAAGGAAAATCTATTCCTGCTGTTGTTTTGCGTGATTTAAAAGAAACTCCTATTACCGTAAAAGTATCTAATGCAGGGAAACTTGGGGTTGCTGTGGGCGGTTTAGGAATGGACTCTTTAGAAAAATTAGGTTACTATAAAGTAAGCACAAAAGAATATGGTTTCTTCGAATCGATTCCGGTTGGTCTTGAAAAAGGAAAAGATCAGTTAGTAGGTTACGGAAAACAATTAAAAATGATTTTTAATCCAGAAACAAAAGCTTACAAACAAGTAGGTGGTTTTGCTGCGATTTACAACATTTTCCCTAGTTTTTGGAGCTGGGAAACTTTCTGGTCAATTACGGCTTTATTATCAATTATGCTTGGAGTTATGAATTTATTGCCAATTCCGGCACTTGATGGTGGTCATGTGATGTTTTTATTATACGAAATGATCAGCGGTAAAAAACCGAGCGATAAATTCCTAGAGAACGCACAAATGGTTGGTTTTGTTTTACTTATTTCACTACTACTGTTTGCTAATGGTAACGACATTTACAAGGCAATTGTAGGCAAGTAAAAAAAAGTCAAAAAAAAGAGCGAAAATGTTTTTGAGAAACTAAAAATAGTTTTATATTTGCACTCGCTAAAAAGAGCAAACAACTTCCTCCTTAGCTCAGTTGGTTAGAGCATCTGACTGTTAATCAGAGGGTCCTTGGTTCGAGCCCAAGAGGGGGAGCAACTTTTTTTAGCAAACATATTTACCTTTAAGGTGATTCCTCCTTAGCTCAGTTGGTTAGAGCATCTGACTGTTAATCAGAGGGTCCTTGGTTCGAGCCCAAGAGGGGGAGCTTATTAAATACCACTTACAAATTGTAAGTGGTATTTTTTTTGGCGTTAATCAGAGTCCCGATAACTATCGGGGTTGATTCGAGATCAAGAGGAATCTTATAAAAGAACTTACAAATTGTAAGTGGTAATTTTTTTTTGACGTTAATCAGAGTCCCGATAACTATCGGGGTTGATTCGAGATCAAGAGGAATCTTATAAAAGAACTTACAAATTGTAAGTGGTATTTTTTTTGACGTTAATCAGAGTCCCGATAACTATCGGGGTTGATTCGAGATCAAGAGGAATCTTATAAAAGAACTTACAAATTGTAAGTGGTATTTTTTTTTGGCGTTAATCAGAGCCCCGATAACTATCGGGGTTGATTCGAGATCAAGAGGAATCTTATAAAAGAACTTACAAATTGTAAGTGGTATTTTTTTTTTGGCGTTAATCAGAGCCCCGATAGCTATCGGGGTTGGTTCGAGACCAGAGGGAATCTTATAAAAGAATTTACAAATTCTAAGTGGTATTTTTTTTTTGGCGTTAATCAGAGCCCCGATAACTATCGGGGTTGGTTCGAGACCAGAGGGAATCTTATAAAAGAATTTACAAATTCTAAGCGGTATTTTTTTGGCGTTAATCAGAGCCCCGATAGCTATCGGGGTTGGTTCGAGACCAGAGGGAATCTTATAAAAGAATTTACAAATTCTAAGTGGTATTTTTTTTTGGCGTTAATCAGAGCCCCGATAGCTATCGGGGTTGGTTCGAGACCAAGAGGGGGAGCTTTATAAAAAGAACTTTCAAATTTTGAGTAATATTTATGAACATTGTTTACATTCTTTTTTCTGCCAAATTAAACCGATTTTACATTGGATTTACTTCTGATTTTGATGTGCGAATGGAGTTTCATAAAAACGCCGAATCACATAAGTTTACTGCTAATGCTCAAGATTGGGAATTATTTCTCAAAATAGAATGCGAAAACAAAACACAAGGTCTGGCTATTGAAAAACACATTAAAAAAATGAAAAGCAAAACCTATGTCGAAAACCTTATTAAGTATCCGGATATTATTTCTAGACTCAAAGAGAAGTACAAATAAAATCTTAATCAGACTGTCAAAACAAAAGTGCAAACCATATTGTTTCATTTTAGAAAAAAAACTTCCATTTAAAAAGTCTTATTTTAATACATTAAAAACCTATACGGCCTAATTAAAAAAGCCGCTGTCTATAATTTTGCGCAAAAATTAAATTTAATATTTGTCAAAATGAACAACAAAACATTAGCAATTGTATCTTATATAACCATAATAGGCTGGTTAGTATCTTTTTTTTCATCAAAAATGCCTAGAAATCCTTTGGTGAAATATCACTTAAAACAAAGCTTTGGATTATGGATTACAGCAATTATTTACAATGTCATTATTCAAATACTTGCTGCTATAGTTCCTGCCTTAGTTTTAATTTTAAGTTTAGTGTCTTTAGTTTTTTTAATCCTTTTAATTATTGGAGCAATTAACGCAAGTAAAGAAAAAGAAACTCCGCTTCCTTTAATTGGGAAACTTTTCGAAAACAAGTTTGGTTTTATCAGCTAATCCTGCTTAAGAAAGATATATAAAAAAAAGACGATCAAATGATCGTCTTTTTTTTTATTCTGATTTAGCTTAATTTCTCGCCACTTTACTGTGTTTCATCACATCATTGCCAACATTTTTACTTTCAAATAAAAGCATCGCTTCATTAGCCTTATCCGTTTGATTAATTGCTTTTAAAGATTCGACGTATCTAAAGTAATAAACTGGTTCTAAATCTGGATCGAGGCTTATTAACTCAGCATAGTATTTTGCCGAGGCTTCGTAATCGCTTTCAAAATACCGCTTGTCTGCGACTTTTTTGAGCATTTCTATAGATTTGTAGCCTTTGTCTAAAACATTGGCGTAGGTGTCTAAAATATCTACCTTAACGAATTTCTCTGTATATGCGGGAGCCGTAACCTCAACTTCTACGGGCTGAATCTCTACGCTGGCATCGGCAATTGCTTTTGGAGGAACAGCGCCTGCAGATCTTACTTTTTTCTTTCTGTATATTGGTGTGACGGTTCTGGTGTTATTTGGTCCTAAATCGTTTGTATATACCATATCGAGTTTTGATACTTCGTATTTGGTTGTACGTTTACCAAAAGGCATATTGATTATTTCTACAACCAGATAAGAATCAATAATAAGATCTTCATCTGATTTGTCATCAAACTTTGAAGCTGTTTTTTTAGTTTCTGCATCGATAATCGTATAATTTGTCTGGGCAAAACTACTTATAGAAAAAACACTTGCGATAATAGTAAAATATGCTGCATACCTTTTCATGATGATTTGGATTTCGTACTGTATTAAAAATCATATAAATTTACTGATTTTGTGTTAGTTATGATTTATTTTAACTATAAACTGCCCGGAAAAACGATAAAGTGTGCAATTTGCTTTTTAAAGAACCACCGGCTGCTTTATAATTTTAGTTTTTAATAGTAAGCTGTGCGAAAAATTGTATTTTTGTGCTTTCGTGAGACAACAGAAAATGTATCTCAAAAATTCACATTTGTAAATTACAGCACAAATACATTTTCACGATTTTTTAAATATCTTTGAATTATGAGCACACTTACCAAACCCAACCATATAGGACGCAAAATAAGCCGTATTCGTGAACTTCGTGACATGAAACAAGAAGCATTGGCGCAGGCTTTAGGCATAACCCAGCAAACCGTTTCGATTATTGAAAACAGCGAAACAATTGATGATGAAAAGCTTCAGGCAATTGCTGAAATTTTAGGTGTTTCTGTTGAAGGAATTAAAAATTTTTCCGAAGAAGCGGTTTTAAATATTATTGGAAATACTTATCATGAAAGCAATGTTGTAAATGGAAATGCATATAACTGTAATTTCAATCCACTTGATAAAATGGTTGAGCTTTTCGAACGTTTGGTTCAGGCTGAAAAAGATAAGGTTGAGTATTTGGAGAAGTTGTTGAAAGGGAAGTAGATTAAAAATAATATATTATTATATAAAATACGAAGAGGTTCTTAAAAAAGAAGCTCTTTTTTATTTCAAAAATTTTTAATAGTAAGAATATAGTTTTTTTTTAACAGCAAATATTAAGTTAAGAAAAATCACCAAATAAATTTTTATATTTACAGAGTTTGTGGAAAAAAATCCACAAGACCTTCTCATTTAATTTAACTTAAAACAATATGGAGAAATTATCATTCGAAATATGGAAAAATACAATGTCATTTGTAATTGATGATGAATTTGACAATAGTTTTCTTTTATCAATCGAACCATTAACAAAATTCATAAATGAAAATTGTCATAAATTCTCTAATCCTGAAAGCTTAAGTGAATTCTTAACAACAAACGATAAATTTCCTCCAATTATTAAACTTAAAGCATTCATATCCCTAATAGGCCTTTCAGAAGAAAGATTAAAGAGAGTAGTATCTCTTGTTAGGTATAGATTCTACAATGAAGTCTTTAAAAGTGAATGGGACATTAAAAAAATTAGTAGCACTATAAAATCTGACAGTATTTTTAAAAACAATTTAATAGATTTTTTTATTGATGGAAGAAATTCCATAATTGGATCGGAAATTCCTCTTTATTATATGAGAAATTTCAAATTAACCAATCAAGAATTTATAAACGACCTGAAGAATCATAAATATGTCGAAAGAATTTTAAATGATAACGAAATTCAAGGAAAATATTCAAATAGAATAGGAACGCATGTCGAAAAAATAATTCAAAAAAAACTAGATTCATATAAAGCCAGTGTCAATAAAAATTTGACATATGAAATTCAAAAAGAATTTCCATTATTCAATAAAAACATTGACATTTTAATACCAAATGTCAATTCTCCTATAATATTAATTGAATCATCATACAACATTACAACTGGTAGTGGACAATCAAAAAGAGCAGACCAATTAGTAGAGCTTTACTCTATTTTAATGAAACATAATGCCAATCATAGGAATAACAAAATTCTAATGTTGAATTATTGCGATGGATTTGGATGGGTTGGAAGACAAAATGATTTACATCGAATATACGATGCAAGTGATTTTGTATTCAACCAAAAAAACCTTCATATTCTCGACAATATTTTAGATAATTATTTACCTAAGCTTTAACCACAAAGAGAAACCTTATTTATCTCGACATTAAAATCTGAATATAACAAATAATTCTTTGCTAGTTGTGATGCAACAAATTCAACAACAGGAACAGCGACAGTATTACCAAGCAAATCAAATGCATCATATTCTTTTGTTGGAATAACATACCATTCAGGATAACCAAATAATCTCAAACCTTCTCTAATAGTTAACTTTCTTAAACCGTTACCATCAGGAACAGCTAAACGCGAGACATCAGTTGCAACTAATGTTGGCGCAATATCATTAGGGTCTAAAATTTTATTAACTTCGAAACTTAATTTACCAGTAACAATATTATATCCTTTTGGTTTACTTGTATCATAAGTTCTGTAAGTTTTAACACCATCTTCTGTTGGTTCTTTAACTAATTTTTTAGGATGCTCAAATTTTAAATACCCTTTTTTCGTAAGATCTTCCAACATTTCGTAAAGTTCTTTTTTATCAACATCAATAAAAGTATTTATTTGTTCTAAAGTTAAAGCCATACCATCCATCCAATCAATACCAATTTCTTGCGCCCATTGTTTTTTTCTTCTCTCCTTAAACAGCTTATTAAGCAAAAAAGATTGTTGGTCAGATACTTCTCCTTTTAAGCCAATATCCCAACTATGTATATTATTATCTCCCCCTCTTTTATCTTTTATAGATTTGCCATACAAATCCTTTAATTCAAAATGTGAGAATATTTTAGTAATAAAATTAGATTCAATTGTTTTCAACCCTTTTTCCAAGATGCTATCTAACGAATTAAATACTGGATCATTTCCGCTTAAATCGACACAATCTTTTTTAGTCCCAACAATAAATATTCTTTTACGTGATTGTGGCAGTCCAAATTCTACTGAGTCAAATACTTTCCAGGCAACATTATAACCTAAATCATTTTCTAATTTATATAAAATTGTGGATAACGTTCTACCTATTTTATCATGTTTATTTTCAATATCATGTTTCACCAATCCCTCTACGTTTTCTAAAATAAAGCCGTAAGGTTTTTTATTTCTCAATATTCTTTCTATCTCAAAAAATAACGTACCTCTTGTATCAAGAAAACCTTGCCTCCTTCCTCCTGAACTAAAGGGCTGGCAAGGAAACCCACCTAAAAGAAAATCAAAGTCTGGTATTTCCTCATTTTTTACTTGGAAAATATCCCCAACAAAAAAATCGTGCTCAAAATTTTGTTTTAAAGTTTTAACTGCATAAGGTTTTATTTCAGATGTCATTACACACTCTGTGTTAAACCCTAAAGCACTAAATGCACTTTCAAAACCAAGTCTTATTCCTCCAAGACCCGCAAAAAGATCTATAAATTTTACAGTATTATTTCTCATTGGTAGTTTTTTCATATATAGTTTCTGGTTCAGCTACTAGTAAATAATTTGTTTCATAATCTTCTATTGTAATTTTATTACATCCAATAACAGACAAACATTGTAAAAAAAAAGAAGCACTAAAACTTCCTCGGCTTATTTTACTATCAATACTTGCTTTTGTTTCTTCTATACCTTTTCTATTTAATAATTGAGCTAAATCACTATTTGTAATTCCTCTTTTTATTAATTCGGATTTGAGAAGCCGTTTAGCCTTATTATTCCAATTTTCCATATATAAGAATTATATTGCAATTTTAGACAAAAATTATCATATATGCAAATTTAAGATCGCCTTGTTTCAAATTTAATTTCCCAATTCATCAATATACTCCTGTACAACATTGACACACAAATCAATATCTTTTTTAATAGAATGTTCCCAAAATCGAAAAACTTTATATCCTAAAGTACGAATCTTTAAATCATTTTCAATATCTCTTTCCATATTCCTTTCTATTTTTGGAATCCAAAATTCACGATTTGTTTTAATTTTCAACTTCTTTTCATGCCAGTTATATCCGTGCCAAAATTCTCCATCAACAAAAATCACAATTTTAAACTTCTCTAATATTATATCAGGATTTCCAGGCAATCGTTTATTATGTAGTCTATACCGAAATCCTAAATTCCACAATTTTTTTCTTAATTTTATTTCCGGTTTTGTGTTTTTTGATTTAATCTTAGACATTAACTTACTCCTTTCTGGAGTTGTATAAAATCCATTTTCTTCTTTAAATCTAGGGACTTGAATCCTTGTTTTTTTATCCATCTTTTCCATGATATTTTCTTCTAGATAAGTTTTCTAAATTGGAAATTATTTCTATTTTAAAATTACATCATTTTAGAAAAACTATTATATAATTATATCAAATTCAATAAAAAAGCGCTGCAATCCAAAGATCACAGCGCTTTTTTATTTTATTAAAAACTAACTTAAACTTAAACCCCTAATTTCTTAGCAATATCAGTTGGAATTCCGCCTTTGTTTACCATTAAGGCAGTAGTTTTATATTTTACGAAATTTTTGGTTACAAACAAGAAACCTTTGTAGTCGTTTGTTTCTCCCCAAGAATTTTTTACGATATAATATTCTTTTCCAGTTTGATCTTTAGCAAGACCAATAATGTGCATTCCGTGGTCGTCTGTAGTAGTGTAGTTATCAAACGCAGCCTGACGCATTTCTGGAGTAATTTCTGGCTCCGCTTTTGGTCCGTTAAACATATCCGCTTTTTCTTCAGCAGTCATTTCGTCAAATTTCTTTGTTGGCACATACGCTACACCGTTTTTCCAGCTAAAGCTTTTCTCGCTTACGTCTGTTGCCCAGGCTACAGTATATCCTTTTTTCAATGCATTGTCGATAACATCTGTCATGTCGTTTACTTTTACGTTGTAAACCTGATCAAATGACCAGTTGTCCGGCACCATCATAGTTGTTTTTTGGTAGTATGGAGATGTTGTAAACGATGACATTTCGATGTACTCATCTGGATTAATTCCTACTACTTCTTTAGCAAAAGACTGTGGTGTATAGTTTTTTCCTTTATAAGTAAAGTTTTCCGGCACTTTTCCTAAATAAGAATCGATAACCGCTGCATAGGCTTTTTGCCAGTTTGGTGTTAATTCTCCGTTTGGATTTTTAACCACCGCAGCTAAAACGCCTTCGATAAGTGCTGCCATTTCTGCAAATTTATTTTTATCTGTTCCGTAGTTTAATCCTGTGTAAACTTCTCTAGGAACTGCTCCGTATTTTTTGTACATGTTTGTAACATCGTGCAAAGCACCACCGTCGCCCAAAGTAACAGCTCCATGCATACGAACGTAGTTAATTCCTTTTTCTACATAAACATTTCTTGCCGAAAAAACCTGAGAAAGCTCAACAGGCTGTTTTCCTAAACGAATCATTTCTGACTCTAAAAACGAGTTTGAAGCATAACTCCAGCAAGTTCCAGATGAACCCTGGTTTTTTACAGATGTAGTTCCTAAGTTAACTACTTCGGTAAATTTAAAAGCCTCTTTACTTTTATCACTTGCATTTAACTTTAATGAATTTACCAAAATGTCTTGTGCAAAACAGCCGCTTACTCCCACTAAAAAAGCAGATGCAGCAAAAACTGATTTCATCGTATTTTTATACATAATATAAAGATTTAAATAGTTGACTAATTTGTCGCCCTTATTATATTTTTGTTACAAAACAATTAAATATTCGGTAAAAAAACTATTATTTAACAGTTAATCTTTATACAATGTTTTTATTATACATTTAAATCTTACAAATTACATAAAAACGACTAATTCAGTAGAATCAAAATAGTTTTGAATTTTTGTTTTAAAATAAATAGTATTTTAGTTCCAGAAATGCCACGCAATAGATCCCGAAATGTACGAACTCGAAAAAGAGAAATACTTAGGTAATACCAAAAATAGTTTTGATACCGCGCAGGGAATTGCTGTGGTCGAAACTGAATACCAAAACAAGGTTTACGAAGGCTGGCATTCGCACAATAATGCACATATAACGCTTTTCTTAAAAGGCGGCACGACAGAGAAAAGAAAAAATTTCAGCGAAACGGTTGGCGCGGGATCACTTTTGTTTTATCACAGCGACGAACTGCATTTAAACCAAAATACGCTTTTTCCTTCCCGAAATATTAATATTGAAATTGAAGAAAACCTCATCAAGGAACTTCAAATCTCCGAAGCAGTTATCGAAAAATCAATTCAAAATGAAGCTTTTACCAAGTTTTTGATTTTAAAGATTTTTAAGGAAACGCTTACCGCCGATACTTTTTCTGCCGATACAATTAAAATGTTGTTCTCTCAGTTATCGAACTCCAATACTCATTTGAAACGATTTGAGAAAAGTCCGTTTTGGGTAAAAAGTCTAAATGAATTATTAAACGACTGCTGGAACGAGAATCCCAATCTTCAGGATTTGGCATTGGTTTTAAACCTCAACCCCATTACGATTTCAAAGCATTTTCCTAAATATTTTGGATGCACATTGGGCGAATATATGCGTCGTATAAAAATTAACCGTTCGCTTTCGCTGATACAATCCAGCGAAAATAATTTAACCGAAATTGCCCTCGAATGCGGATTTGCTGATCAAAGCCATTTTATAAGGACTTTTAAAACGCAAACGGGATTTCTGCCAAAACAGTTTCAAAAATTATAAAGAGGCAAATTTCATTCTATTTTTTGTTTTTAATGCGGGATACTTTTGTCTCATCATAAATCATTAAAATAAATCAAATGGAAACCCTTACCCGAAAACAAAAAATATTCAATTTCCCTATTGTCAAAATCGTTCTTGCGCTGCTTACTTTTATGACTGTTGTTATTATTGGCCAGCAGATTGCCGTAAAATTACTAGCCTTAACACCACTTGAAAAAGACTACCGAAATCTTTTAAAAGGGCTTTTTGTTTCTTTCTCCTGTATCTTTAGCTATATCCTTTTCTTTAAAAAATACGATAAAAGAGCCATAACGGAATTTTCTGTAAATGGACTTGCCAAAAATCTTACCATTGGAATTTTGATTGGTTTTGTTTTACAGTCCTTTACTATTTTAGTAATGTACCTTAACGGAAATTACAGTGTTGTAAATATTAATCCTGTTTCGTTTATCCTGATTCCTTTTGCCATAATGTTTACCGTTGCCATTATCGAAGAAATATTGGTACGCGGTATTATATTTAGAATTCTGGAAGAAAAACTGGGAAGTTATATTTCTCTTACTATTTCTTCGGTGTTATTTGGCATTTTTCACCTGGCGAATCCTCACGGAACCTTAATTTCCGGAATATGTATTACAACTGCAGGTTTTATGCTGGGTGCTGCTTTTATTTACAGCCGTAATTTATGGATGCCAATTGCTTTGCATTTTGCATGGAATTTTACACAGTCGGGAATTTTTGGAGCGATAACATCCGGAAACGAAAAAACAAGCAGTTTATTAGAAGCCAAAATACAAGGTCCGGAATTTATAACCGGAGGAGAATTTGGTCCCGAAGGATCAATACAAGCAATTGTATTTTGTGCATTAGGAACCATTTTACTATTGGCTTTGAGCCAAAAACAAAATAAAATCATTCTGCCTTACTGGAAAAAATAATTTTTTGCCGCCAGCGAAGCAAGTGCACGGATATAATTAAATTCTCGATAAACAATTATCGGGAATTTAATTTTTACAATCAACAATCAATAATTATCTCAGCCAATTGCTTCCAAATACAATATAATAGGCCCAGTCTTCGGGACCTTTTGCAACATCTACACCCATTCGGAGTTTGAATTTTCGGGCTAATAAATATCTAAATCCTGTTCCGTAGCTATAAATTACAGGTTTTGCAAAAGCTTTGTCCCAATCGTTAAAAGCACTTGCTAACCCTCCGTAGCCCATAAGACTCCATCTTCGGTACAAATCCCATCGCAATTCGGCTTCGGTAACAATACTGGTTTTTCCCTGATAACGAGCAGCGGGAATTCCTCTTAAATTGATTCCGGGCAATAGATAAAAAGGCGGACTCCCAAACGCCTGCTCTCCTTCTACTCTAAGCCCGCCAATTAATTTTTTAGTTAATGGATAAAAACCTATAGCCGATAAATTGACACGCCAGGCATCGTAATCGCTCCCAATAACATCATCTGACCAAAAGAAATCTGACTGAAGCCGTATTCCTTTATCTGGTGTAAATATATTGTCGCGTCCGTCAAACTGAATCGCAGCGCCCAGCTGACTTATGGTGCTTTTAATATCTCCCGGCTTTACAAATGGCGGAGGAAGATTTACATCAGGCAGGTTGATTTTAGAATTTAAAAACAAATACTGCGGTCCTGCGCTCCATTTTGGATTATTAAACTGCTTTAGCCATTGGGTATATAATATCGTTGATTTAAAGTTTAGTTTAAATTCCTGATCTTTTGCATTTGGAATATTATTGGCATAAAAAGATAAATTCATATCGCCATAACCTGCCATAACACGATATAATATCCTGGATTTTATAAGAGTTCCAGATCGAAACGCACCTGCCATCCAGCTTTTGTTTCCGGTGTACATTCCAATTCCTCCTGTTATATCGGGATTTATAAAACGTTTTTTTCCGTTTTCGTCAATAACCGGAGCATGTTTTTTTAGAAAAACGGGAACAATTGCACCTCCAATTCCACCCAAAGCCGGTTCTGTAATTACGGTTGGCACCACAATAAAACCGTGTGCATAAATAATATAATCGCTTAAATCGAAAGCGCCGTCCAGAGAATCTTTTACACTTATATGCTGTTTCTGTGCAATGGCGGTTTGAAAAGTAAAAAGCAAAAAAGCAGAAATGAAAATAATTTGCGGCAAAAGTTTTCTGTTTTTTATAAAAGAATCTGAATGTATATTTCTCATTTAAGTCAATTTAAAATTTATCGTATTCATTAAAAAACATCAACCTAACTTTTGCTTATCCTTTCTTTTCTTTTGATAAGCTAAATACGTGTGCCAGTGTGAGGAAAAAAGTACTTCCCTGAAAACGGCTTTCAGCACCAAATTCTGAAACCCATCTTAAACCTGCAGAAGTCATACAGCCAATATGAAGATAATTAACCTCAGCACCGAGTCCGCCAATTTGGTCTTTGTCTGGTTCCAGTACAAAATTGCCCGCCGGAATTTTATCGTTAGATACTTTATATTGGAAATAATAAATTAACCCTGCGTTTAAAATAGATTTTGGTGCTGTTTTTTCGGCATTAAGCATATAAAAGGTTTTACCAAGTCCGCCTTCTACACTTAAAATATCTCCGGTTTTTATATCGGTATCTTTCTTTTTGCTATTGATTTCATACGATGCCAAAACCGAGAAATGAAACGTTTTTTTATCATTAAAGAACAAAGTTGTTCCGGCAGAAAATTCGTTTATAAACATTCCTAAACCGGCATTATCTGAAGCTCCTGCTGTAAATCTTCCGGTTGGGAGATACATTTGATAACTGAAAACAAAATCGGCCCTTTTGTTATGCCAGCCCAATTGTAAAGGCTGTACATACATATCTGTAAAAGCAAGCGAGTTTTTAGAATCGATTGTGTTTCCCTGAATTGTATTTGAGGCAAAGGCGACTAAAATCGTGGCTCCGTAATTGGCTCCTAAAATTTTAAAATCGCTTACATAATTGGCTCCGGCACCTGTTAAAAACATGGTTATATCTGGATTTGCAATCGATTTGTCTCCGTTGGCATCCCTCAAAGAACATGCATCATATAAATAACCCGGCACATAAACACTGAGTGTATTGGCTGGTGTCTGCGTTCCTGACTGAAGACCCATCGCCCCCAGAATATGACCGCCTTTAAGCTGGGCATTTCCCAGAAAACAAACGAAAAAAAAGAATAATAGGAATATTGATTTAAGGTTTTGATTTATTATCGTTTTCATGGTTTCTGTTTTAATTAATTACACTTCAAAACCTAAGCAAACTATTTTTAGTTTGTAGATTGTTTAAAGAAGTAGGAATTTGTTTTTTCAGGACTAATCCTGATTATTCTGAAGTATTCTGAAGGGGATTTTCCGGTATGTTTTATAAAAGCTCTAAAACAGGTTGTTCTGGATTTAAAACCAGAAGCCCAAGCCATTCCCTCGAGTGATAAATCTTTCCAGTCTGCATCGTTTATTTTTTCTTTAAAATATTCGATTCGCTTTAGATTTATATAATCCTGAAAATGTAAATTAAATTCTGAATTAATTAGATTAGAAAGATTATTTACGGTAATTCCGGTTTCTTCTGAAATGTCGCGAATCACGAGATCTTTCTTTAAAAAGAGTTTTTTTGAATCAAATATGCTTTCCAGTTTAGACAGGTACAATTCTTTTTTTTCAGGTGTGAATTCTTTGACCATCGGGAGTGAATTTTTAGTTTCTTTCGATGTAAAAATTTCTAAGTTTTCTTCAACAATCTTAAACTCATCTATCTCTTGCTGATCATAAAATATCTGCGGTTTAAAATACAGCCAGCATACCGTAAAAATGAGCACCGACGAAATCAAAACATAACAAGAATAGTCTATACGGTTGACTTTGCTCATTAAAAAGAAGTGCACAAAAAGTGTAGAAAACAAAAACAGAATCATTAAATTGTAAACTCTGATCCAGTTTAAAATTTTTATTTTTTGAAGATGATTTTCCTTGAACTTTTTTAAATCATAATTTAAAATCATCATGGTCTGGCAAAAAGCATATAAGAGCCAAACACTCAGGCTGAATATAGAAAACGGACTTTTTATTTTTACAGAAAGGTATTCAACAGAATAAAAGTTTGTGAAGTTTCCAATCCAAACAACAATTGTAAGCGAGAAATAAATTAAAAATGGCAGGAAATGAAGCCAGTCATAATTTTTAAAAGCTGAACACGGAAACAATACACTCCGAACGTATAAAAATGCGCACGGGGCAACAAGAAATATAAACGATTTTGTGATCATGATAAGATCTGGAAAATCTTTAAAATCGTGTGCCGACAAATAAAAATTGTAAATACTTACAACTGCAAGGCTAAACAAAAATAGTCCTAAGAAAAAACTCTTAGTATAGTTTTTCTTTGAAAAAAGAACCATAAATGAAGTAGCAAATCCAACGATTGTAGCTATAAAAAAGAAAAGAGAAAGTACTATATCCTGCATAATTTTGATCTTAAATTATAAATAGATATTCTGTTCTTTTGAAGAAATCAAAAGAAAATAAGGTGTTTTTATAAGTGCTGCACTTTTTCCTGTTTTAGAAAAAGTACAGCTGTTTTTTATAAAAACTTTAATTATTTTTTTTCTGCTCCGGGAGGAAAACCGGCTAAGATTTTTTTGATAGAGTTATTAATAAATTCCTCCGGATTGTCTGGCTTACTGTCGATTTCAGCATTACCAATTCCCTGCCACACTAGTTTTTGAGATTTTGTAGAAACAATATCAATTACAAGTGAGCCGTCAACATAATCGTATGTATTAAATGTTGTATTAGCGCCGCCCATCATGGCACCGCCTCCCCAATATCCGTATGGTCTATACATACCGCCGTAACCGTAGAAATTGGTATCGGCAGATACTGAAGTTTTATTTTTTAGGATAGAAACTGCATTTACTTTTAAGTCCGGATTACTGCTTTCTGTAAATCCTTTAGCTATCATTTCTGCACGAATGGCATTAGTAACACGGTCTACATTTAACTGATTTACCTGGCCTTGTTGTGCTTTTAAATCGTAAACTGCAAAAGTTTTATATTCACCAAAATTTGCGGCATGATCGTAATCAGTCGTAACTTTTACAGTTGGAGAACAGCTGTAAATTAAACCCAAAAATAAAATTGGGATAATGCGAAGATTTGTTCTTTTGATATTCATCTTGTAGAATTTAAATTATTGATTAATTGGCTTAACTCGAAATTATTAATTCTGAAAATCTTGAATGAACTATAAAGGCTTCGACAATGCGTTATCAAAACACAAAGAACTATATTACAGGCGTTTACAAAACACTCAAAGATAAATCATTTATTTTAATTAGCATCATATATTATGTAAATTTCTTACTTATTTATTTTTATGCTTTTTTCTGTCATTCAAATAAAACAGCAGATTCATTTTTTACCTTGTACAGCTACATGAATGTATTTATTTATATTTCTGCAGCAATTGGCAGTCTGCCTTCTTTTACTGCTGTAACCATTTTATTATAATCTGATTCGTTTTGGTCTGCGTATAAAAGAGAAAATTTTGAAATTGAATTAGCAAATTCGTTACTGTCTCCTATATATCCGGAAAGCATAGAAGGATCGCCAGAACGTGCGTGTGCCCTTGCAAGTGCCCATCCGCAGGCTTTGGCATAATCTATCATGTTTTCTTCTTTCATAATTTCAAGAACCGGTTTTACCTTGGCATCTCTCAGCTGACGGATATAAAAAAATCGGCCTTTGTCGTCATTTGTCCATCCTAAAAACATATCTGAGGCTGACTGCATAAGTTTTTGTCCTATTACAATTCTTTCGCCTTGATGCGTGTATTTAGCTTTTACTTTTACATGTTGTTCTAAAACGCTTTTTCTTGCTTCTTTAAACTGCAGAAAGATTGGTTCTCCCGTTGCCGACATTAACAAACTAATACCGCAGAGTGTACCAACACTTCCTACACCTACTACTTTTATGGCAAAATCATGCATCGAATACCGGCTTAATAAAACCTGTTTGTCTTCTGGAAGTGATTTTAAATATCGTTTATGAACTATTTCTGCGTCTTTTAAAATTTGATCTTCTTCGTTTCCTGAGGGATGATAAATCAGTGGCGGTTCGTCTTTAATTCTTGCCCGCACACCATCACGATATGTCATCTTTGCAAACTCTTTTTCATGTGCTGTATATTCCGCAGCTTTTTTTATTCTTTTTTGATGAAACTCTTTTATCTCTTCATCTTTTCCTAATTCTATTAATTCTGCCAGATCAATATCGGCATACCAAATTTGCAGTGCCGATAATTTACTGTAATCCAGCATATGTCTTTTGTAACTGTCTGCAACATTCCAGGCAAATTCTTTACAATTTTTTTTAGAAAATTTTCTCCATTTTCCGGCAATAACAAAACTTGCCGCTAATCGTTTTACATCCCATTCCCAGGGTCCCGGAAAAGTTTCATCAAAATCATTAATATCAAAAACCAGTTTGCGTTCTGGCGTTGCAAATCCTCCAAAATTCATTAAATGACAATCACCGCAGAGTTGTAAATCTATTCCTGTATTGGGCGTTTGTTCAAGATCTGCTGCCATAATTGCGGCGGCTCCGCGAAAGAATGCAAAAGGCGATTCCATCATTCTAGTATATCGAATAGGCAGTAAACTTTCGATTCTTCCTATACTGGTTTTTATTAAAATGTCAACAGGATCTTCCCGATTTTCTAACGGAACATATTGCTGATGAGAGGAACGTGGCACAATTTTTCTAATCGCTCTGCCTTTTTCATAGCGTTCTGTTTTTGATGCCGTGGGATCAAATAAAATATCGTTGTTATCCGCTTTTTCGGTCATAGGAATGATTTATTTTACTTCTGTCACGTCTCTAATTTTCCATGGAATATGTCATATCTTTAATTAAGGTCTGAGTTCATATTTTTTTATTAAACGGTTTTAAGATCCCGGAAATACAAATGCTACAACAGCTCTTAAACCCCAATCGGGTTTTATAGATTCATGTCCTACAATTGGAATTAATGGCATCACAGCAAATTGCATTGTCTGACTGCCTAATTTTGTGATTGCCCCAACGTTTGGACTAATTGTAATAAGTGTTGTGTTTCCATGCCAGTTTTGTGTAATTTCTGAACTGATTCCTAAACTTGCACCGCTCTTATAACTATGTGTTAGAAATATCTGAGTGTAAAATTGATTGAAATCAGCACGATCTGATGCTCCTGCCACTGACCAAATTTGATTGGCAATAAAACCAA
Organism: Flavobacterium sp. KACC 22758; assembly: GCF_028736135.1. Classification (NCBI taxonomy): domain Bacteria; kingdom Pseudomonadati; phylum Bacteroidota; class Flavobacteriia; order Flavobacteriales; family Flavobacteriaceae; genus Flavobacterium; species Flavobacterium sp. KACC 22758. The sequence continues at coordinate 125,283 of NZ_CP117878.1, read as the reverse complement.
CCGAAAGTCCTTTTCCCTGATGCATAACCAAAATACTTGGCCCAATTCCAAATTTTTCTGTTCCTAAAAGTTTTTCTGTAGCAGTTGGTACTAAAAATGCCGGACCAGCCCCAAAGATGATTCCTTTCGTTTTAGGAGCAAAAAAAGCGGTTATTGTTGCATCGCTTAAACCAAACTCGTGTGTATTTTCTCCCGTTACATCCTGCTGATCTACAACAGGAAGAATATAACGGGTAATTAAGTTTAGATTCTCACTCAATTTAAATGGAATAACAGGCTGTATATTAATCTGATATTTTATTCCGTTATAGGGACCAATACCGTAAGTAAGATTATTTTGCAGCGGGACACTAATTAAACTTGCGACCGGATTTGCCAGTTTATCTGCCAATTCCTGTGCACTTGCTCCTTCTTTTGGCGGTGCGTCTTGTGCACAAACATTAAATGACAATATAAAAAAGACTGTACTGAGAAATAATATCGTAATTCGTTTCATAATAATTCATTTAAGAAAATCATTCATCGCAAAATCAAAATGAAACAACTTTTGGCCAGCAAAAGCTCTCTCATTAATCTTAACTAATTCAAAATTATTTATCTGCAAACACCTTTTTCCAATCGTCTTTTATGCTTACTACATGCCACTTGTTTTTTGCCGCTGTACTCAAGGACAAATTATCTTTTTCCTGGTAGCTGTATTCTCTAATAGAATCGTTGTGGTTTACAAGCAGCTGAAATGAAGGATATTTATTTCCCTGCGAATATTTGAGCATGGCAATGTCTCCGGCTCCGCCTTCGTTGCCGCAGGCAAAAACAGGGCGCTGGCCAATATGGAGTTGTATACCTACAGGTTTTCCTTCTTTATCATTAAAATGATCTAAGGCCGGTTCTCTTTGTACTGCATTTTTCGCATCATCGTATTTGTATTTGAAAGAAGTACCTACAACCTGATCTTTTGGAATCCCGTAAAAATCCTGAGATATTGCTCTCACCACTTCTATTGTTCCTCCGGTTACGATATAGGTTTTAAACCCGTTTGAGCGAAGATAATTTAACAGTTCCAGCTGAGGCTGATAGCGTATTTGTTTTACGGGAACATTTTTTCCAGGATATTTTGCATCCTTAAAAAAAGTATTAACCGAGGTTTCAAATTCATCTTCTGTCGTTCCGGTATGTGTTGCACCAACAAGTTGTATAAGTGCTTTGTCTCCGCCTTTTTCAAAGTAAGTTTTGTCTTTTTCGATCACGGCTTTAAAAGGCTGCTTTTGTGCCAATGCCGGATTGGCTTCAACCATTTTTTTTACCTGATAAAAAGCAAATAATTCCTGAACATACGGTTTTTCGGCCCATAATGTTCCGTCGTTATCAAAAGTGGCAATTCTGTCTTCTATAGGAATAAAATCCGGGCTGCCTTTTTTGGTTACTTTTTCTACATAAGAAATAATATCTTCTTTTAAAGGTCCGTTATTCCAGCTTGGCAGCGGATCGCCGACTATAACTGCAGAACTGTCTTTTGGATTAACACTTACCGCTTCTTCTGATTTGTTTTTACAGGAAAAAAGAAAAAAAGGCAGCAGTGCTAATACATAAATTTTTCTATACGTCATGGTGTTGATTTTTAATTTATAGAGCTTGAAACAGGGATTCAAGCTCTATTAAAATTTATATTTCTTTATTTTTTCTTTTTCGTTTCTGTCTCTTCTTCTTTTAATTTAGGCAGAACGTTTTTCTCGATATATTTTTGTGCCTTGATATCTTTCATTGCTTCTTCCATAATGGTGTAAGCAGAGAAACTAGGCGGAATTGATCTTGGAGGATATTCTTTAAAGGTTTCTGCAAATACAACCACATCTTGTATTGCACCATACATTAATTGCACATGATTCATCTGCCAGTCCCAAAATGTATTTGAAGTAATATCTGCTCTTTCGAAAGGGTCTTGGTATAAATTGAATATTTTTTGCAAACGCAGTTTAGTAAAAGGTTCTGCCCAAACCCCCATTGTACCGCCTAAACGCTGTTCTGCAAAAACATATTTATAGTCTCCTTCTCTTAAACCAACTAAAAGGCCGTCATCATCTGTATAAAAGAATTTATCTCTTGCACTTTTTTGTGTTTTACCACGTAAGAAATTGCTTTGGTCAAAACCGTCTAAATGTACTTTATAGGTTTTTCCATTAGCATTATACCCTTTCAAAAGTTTATTTACAATATCGGGTTCTCCAGCAATTGAAGCAAAAGTTGGAATCCAGTCATTATGACTCATCAACTCAGTTGTAACAGTTCCAGGTTTAATTACACCCGGCCATCGAACAAGACATGGTACACGGAAAGCTCCATCCCAGTTGGTGTTTTTTTCTGAACGGAAAGGTGTCATGGCTCCATCTGGCCAAGTATTCATGTGTGGTCCGTTATCTGTAGAATAAACCACAATTGTATTATCAGCAATTCCTAAATCGTCTAATGCTTTTAAAATGCTTCCTATTGTTTCATCATGTTCTATCATACCATCGATATATTCACTGTCTCCGTGCGTATATCTTCCTCTGTGTTCTGGTCTAACATGTGTACGCAAGTGCATACGAGTAGCATTAAACCAGCAGAAAAATGGTTTACCTGCTGCATTTTGTCTTTTTATAAAATCGATAGCCGCAGCAGATGTTTCGTCATCTACGGTTTCCATTCTTTTTTTAGTCAATGGACCTGTATCTTCAATTCTTTGTTTTCCTACTCTTCCAAAACGCGGGTCAGTAGTCGCATCATCAACATTAGTTGCAGTACATTTTAATACTCCTCTTGGTCCAAATTTTTTCAAGTATTCAGGATCTTTAGGGTAATCTGGTAATTCGGGTTCTTCTTCAGCATTTAAGTGATACAGGTTTCCAAAAAATTCATCGAAACCATTTACCGTTGGCAAACTTTCATTACGATCTCCTACGTGGTTTTTACCAAACTGGCCTGTTGCATATCCTAAACTTTTCATGATACCTCCTATAGAAGGATCTAATTGACTCATACCCATTGGCGCACCTGGGAAACCTACTTTTGTAAGTCCGGTTCTAAGACCGTGCTGTCCTGTTAAAAAAGCAGCACGCCCGGCTGTACAGCTTTGTTCTCCATAATAATGAAGAAAACGTAATCCTTCATTAGCTAAACGATCTATATTCGGGGTTGTATATCCCATAAGTCCGTCACTATAGGCGCTAATATTGGTAGTTCCAATATCATCGCCCCACAACACTAAAATATTGACTTTTTTATTTTGAGCTTTCACCTGAACAATTGTGAAGCATACTAATGCAAAAAGCATTAAGGCATTTCTAAGTTTACTTTGTTTCATGGTAATAAGATTTGTTAATAAATTCGTTGTATAATGTTTTTTTATGTAATCGAACTAATTTTTCTACTCACATTTTATAGAAAATAACCTATACTAAAAAAGCAGCTTATTAAGCATTTTACAGTTGGATAAATAAGGGGAAATTTCAACAGTAATTTTTTTTAACGTTTTGTTAAGGATATCAAAATTAAAAAATTAAAAACCTAACAACCTTGTTTTTAAGACACTACATTGTTGCAAATTATAACTTGCAACATCAAAAAAGCGTTATCGTGCTTCAAACCATTTTATTTTATGGTTTGGAGCATCAACTAAAAACATGAGTTTAGATTTTTTTGCTTTAAAAGTTTAATCTGAAACAATCCTGACTAAGGGGTATAAAAGCAAAAAGCCATCCGATTCATCGGATGGCTTTTAAAAATATTAGGATCTTTTACAGAAAACTATTCTATCTCAGAAACTCTCATGGTGTTAACCATTCCTTTCTCTTTAATTGGCATTGCAGCAAGGTTGATTAAATAATCTCCTTTTTGTGCATAACCTTTTTCAATTGCAATTTGATTTACATCTGTCACAGTATCGTCAGTACTTTCTTCATTATCATAGTAGAAAGATTTAACTCCCCATAATAAATTCAATTGTGTTAAGATTCTTCTGTTTGAAGTAAATACTAAAATATGAGCCGTTGAAGGTCTCCAAGCCGAAATTTGGAAAGCTGTATAACCGCTGTTTGTTAAAGTACAAATTGCTTTAGCTTCGATTTCATTTGCTAATAAAGCTGCTTGGTGGCAAACTGTTTTAGTAACGAAACGTTTAGTTTTAATTTGCGGCGTATTTTGTGGTACTTGAATAAGCGGAGAGTTTTCTACAGCTTCGCAAATTTGCGCCATTCTTTGAATTACTTGTACTGGATAGTTTCCTGTAGCAGTTTCTCCAGAAAGCATTACTGCATCTGCTCCGTCCATTACTGAGTTAGCAACGTCGTTTACCTCTGCTCTTGTTGGAGTTAAACTTGTAATCATTGTTTCCATCATTTGTGTAGCAACAATAACAGGAATTCTAGCAGTTTTTGCTCTGCGGATCAAATCTTTTTGTACCAATGGAACTTCGTGAGCAGGAAGCTCAACACCAAGATCTCCACGAGCTACCATTAAACCATCGCAATATGCTACAATTTTATCCATGTTCTCAAGAGCTTCCGGCATTTCAATTTTAGCAATAATTGGAATTTTATATTCTGAATGCTTCGCGATTAATTCTTGCAAATCTTGTAAATCGCGCGGTGTTTTCACGAATGAAAGTGCGATCCAGTCTACTTTTTGTTCGATTGCAAAAATGGCATCAGCAATATCTTTTTCAGTTAAAGCTGGTAAAGAAATTTTTGTATTTGGAAGATTAACTCCTTTTTTAGATTTTAATTCTCCACCCTGAATAACTTTAGCAACAACTTCTGTTTTTTTATCTGTTGAAACAATTTCAAAAATAAGTTTACCATCGTCAAGCAAAATACGCTCTCCAACATTTACATCATTTGGGAAATTCTGATATTTCATAAATGCTTTTTTTGCATTTCCGATAATATCTTCTGCAGTTGTAAAAGTAATTTCATCTCCATCGTGTACAACAGTACCTTCTTCCATTACACCAACTCTAAGTTTTGGTCCCTGCAAATCTCCAAGAATCGCTGTAGTATAACCAAACTCTTCGTTTAATCCTCTAATGATGTCAATTTTTTCTTTTACTCCTTCGTAATCTGCATGCGAAAAATTGATTCTAAACACATTAACCCCTGCATCAATCATATCTTTAATGATCTCTCTTGTACTACAGGCAGGCCCAAGTGTAGCAACAATTTTGGTTTTCTTATTTGTTAACATTTTTTTTAAAAAATTAGATTGTTTTTTGATTTTATTTTATTGGTATCTACAGCATATATTGCTGCGATACTTTCTATTGAATTTAGTTTTTGCTGAATTTCTGAAAAATCAACAGCCTCTTCGCTGTTATCGATTTTCAGGAAAAAATCTACTTTTTTGAATTCAGGAAGTAAATGAATTGTTGTAGAAACCTCACTTGTTTCATTAGAAAACAAATTCTGGAAATCATTTGTACTCACAGAAATGATCTCATTTTTATTCTGAATCAAATTCCATGATACAGCTTTCTCAGAATCATAATAATAAAATCTCGAAAAATTTGCCTCACCTTCTTTAGTCTGAGCATGGATCTCGTTTTTGCTCTTACTTAAGTTAATCGGAAGGTTCTTATTGATAAAATAGGCCAATCTATAATCTTCTAATGAAGTATGAATTGCCATTAAATAATAATCAATTTCGTCAAATTCATCTAAATCCAATCTATGAATAGCCATGTCATGAAAAATCAAGTTGTAAATATACTATTTCTAACGGAGCATCAATAGTTATAAGCAGCTTGTTTTTATTAATTTATAAACGAAAACGATTTAGCGTTAAGAAAACTACAGCATTTTTGTAATTATTTCTTGTCAATTTTTTCCTGAAATGCAAAATAGGCTCTTTGCGAAGCTTTTTCTTCTGCTTTCTTTTTTGAAGTTGCCCGCGCTCTTGCGACCACTTTATCGTCTATACTTAATTTGACACCAAACAAACGCTGTCCGTCGATGCCATTATCTTCAAAAATGTCGTAGTGAAAGATTCTCTTTTCTTTCTGACACCATTCGATAACTAAACTTTTATAACTAATTACTTTTCCTTCGAGTCTCGCAATATCAACATAAGGTGTAATTACTCTTTTTTGAATAAATCTTTCGCAGTACGAATACCCTTTATCTAAATATATAGCTCCAATAAGCGATTCGAAAATATTACCATGAATATTTTCTCCAAAATGCTGTACTGGTACTTTACTTTCTACAAAACGCACTAAATTCAAATCTTTGCCAAGTTCATTTAAATGTTCGCGGCTCACGATTTTTGAACGCATTTTTGTTAAATAACCTTCGTCTCCATTTGGCGCCTTATTAAACAAATGTGCAGCAATTACAGCACTTAGCATTGCATCTCCTAAAAATTCAAGTCTTTCGTAATTTATAGGATGTCCTGCTTCATCTAATTTATTTGATGATCTATGTGTAAAGGCTTTTTTATAAAATTCGATATTTATAGGCTGAAAACCAAGAATTTTCTGAATAGTGTCAAAAAAAATCCCGTCTTCTAGAGAACGGGATTTAGAAAATATTTTTTTGATAATATTCATATCCGAAAATTAGTCAGCTAACTTTTTAAACAATACACAAGCATTGTGTCCGCCAAAACCAAACGTGTTACTCATAGCAACATTCACTTCTCTTTTTTGAGGTTTGTTTAAAGTAAGGTTTAATGATGGATCAATATTTTCATCAACAACAGTATGGTTAATCGTTGGAGGAACAATTCCGTGCTGCATTGCCAAAATAGAAGCAATTGCTTCGATAGCTCCGGCAGCGCCAAGTAAGTGTCCTGTCATTGATTTTGTTGAATTGATGTTAATGTTTTTAGCGTGTTCACCAAAAACATTACTGATTGCTTTTAATTCAGCCACATCTCCAAGTGGAGTAGAAGTTCCGTGAGTGTTGATATGATCAACATCTTCCGGGTTCATTCCGGCATCTTTTAGTGTATTTTTCATTACTGCGATAACTCCAATTCCTTCCGGATGCGGTGCTGTTAAATGGTAAGCATCAGATGACATTCCGCCGCCGCCAATTTCACAGTAAATTTTAGCGCCTCTTGCTTTTGCGTGCTCATAATCTTCAAGAACTAAAGCTCCTGCTCCTTCTCCTAAAACGAAACCATCTCTGGTTGCATCAAAAGGTCTTGAAGCTGTTTCAGGACTTTCATTTCTTGTAGATAAAGCGTGCATTGAACTAAAACCACCCATACCTGCAATGGTAACAGCAGCTTCAGAACCACCAGACACAATAACATCGCACATTCCTAAACGAATGTAGTTAAAAGCATCGATTAATGCATTTGCAGAAGATGCACATGCAGAAACGGTAGTATAATTTGGTCCCATATACCCGTTACGCATTGAAATATGCGCAGGAGCAATATCGGCAATCATTTTAGGTATAAAAAACGGATTGAATTTTGGAGTTCCGTCACCTTTTGCATAATACATTACTTCTTCCTGGAAAGTTTCTAACCCTCCAATTCCAGCTCCCCAGATAACACCTACTCTTGTTTTGTCGATATTATCATTTGTTAGACCAGCATCTTTAATAGCTTCGTCACTGGCAGCAATTGCATATTGAGCAAATTTATCTAGTCTGCGAGATTCCTTGCGATCCATGTAATCTTCAATGTTGAAGTTTTTTACTTCGCAGGCAAATTTCGTTTTATGCTTCTCTGTATCATAATATGTGATAGGAGCGGCTCCGCTTACCCCATTCACAAGTGCATTCCAATATTCCTGGATATTATTCCCGATAGGAGTAAGTGCACCTAATCCTGTTACAACAACTCGCCTTAATGCCATAATTATGTATTTTGTGTCTTTAAACAAATAAAACCCATGCTTTCTTAATTGTATTGCTACTTAAGAGCCATGGGTATTACAATATAAATATATCTTTTTGATTGAAAATCAATCGAAATTTAAATTTTAAAAAATAATAACACCCGATTTTTAGAAATTTCAATTTTGTAAAAAACAAACGCCAATTTTGGAATTTGGATATTCAAACTTTGGAATTTTTAAAATTCGGGTGTGGTATTATTATTTTTTAGCTTCCTCGATATAAGAAATAGCTTGACCTACAGTAGCAATGTTTTCTGCTTGATCGTCTGGAATTTGAATATCAAATTCTTTTTCGAATTCCATAATAAGCTCAACAGTGTCTAATGAGTCAGCTCCTAAATCATTAGTGAAGCTTGCTTCTGTTACAACTTCGTTTTCGTCAACACCTAATTTGTCTACGATAATCGCTTTTACTCTTGATGCAATGTCTGACATAATCTTTAATTTTAGAATTTAATTTGTTGGCAAAAATAAAAAACTTTATTTTAAAACAACTATTTAGTTTATAAATGTGACACTAATTTATAAAATTAATTTCAAGAAAGGTCTTTTAAAGCTATTTATTTTCGATTTTTATTCCGTTTTTTGCATTCTAAAAATAAATTCAATCATGAAAAAAATTATCGTTTTTGCCTCAGGATCAGGAACTAACGCAGAAAACATTATAAAATATTTTTCGAATATCGAAATTGCCAAGGTCGTTTCGGTTTTTACAAATAATGCTTCGGCAAAAGTTATTGACAGAGCAAAAAATCATCAAATTCCGGTCGAAATCTTCTCAAAAAATGAACTTTTAGAACGAAATGTATTACAAAAAATACAAAAAATCGACCCGGATTTAATTATCCTTGCCGGTTTTTTACTCAAATTTCCTGAAAACATAATTGAGCACTATCCCAATAAAATAATCAACATTCACCCTGCACTTTTACCTAAGTATGGAGGCAAAGGAATGTACGGAATGCACATTCACAGGGCGATAGTGAATAATAAGGAAAAAGAAACCGGAATTTCTATTCATTATGTAAACGAGAATTATGATGAAGGCGGTATTATATTTCAGCAAAACGTTCTTTTAACCGAAGAAGACACTCCTGAAACTGTTGCTGAAAAGATTCATGAATTAGAACAAAAACATTTTCCTGAAATTATCCATAGATTATTAGATGCAAATTCTTAAATATAAATTCAAATTTTAGATAAAGCCATACAATCTGCAATCTAAAGTCAATCTAAAATAAATAAATGAGTCACGAAGTACATATATATACAGATGGTGCAGCAAAAGGAAATCCAGGCAATGGCGGTTACGGCGTGGTAATGGAATTGGTAGGCACTCCTTATAAAAAAGAATTCTATGAGGGCTTTCGTCTGACTACCAATAACCGAATGGAACTTCTGGCTGTAATTGTGGGTTTAGAAAAACTCAAAAATCCCAACATGAAAGTCTTAGTAATTTCAGACTCCAAATATGTTGTTGATTCTGTCGAAAAAAAATGGGTTTTCGGCTGGGAAAAAAAAGGATATACAGGAAAAAAAAATCCTGACCTGTGGAAACGTTTTTTAATTGCTTACCGAAAACATAAGGTTGATTTTAAATGGATAAAAGGACACAATAACCATCCGCAAAACGAACGCTGCGACCAGCTTGCTGTAATGGCATCAATGCAGCCAAAACTTTCTGTAGATGTTTACTACGAAACCATAGGATCTAAAGAATAAAAAAGGGCATCAAATATTTGATGCCCTTTTTTACTAACTTAAACTTTTACTTCTCTTATTCTTTATCCAGATCTTTGGCAGTTTTAAATCCTGTTAAAAGTCCAATTCCGGCCATTATAAAAATAATCGAAGGATAAACAGCTCCATCATTAAGAGAAGTATAGGTTGTGATTAGTAAAGCCAGAAAAATTCCAACTCCGCTTCCTATTAATAAGAAGGCCAGATTCACAACAAATATTTTCCAGGCCGGAACGCCGTTTCCTTTTCCCTGCAAAAAGATGCTGGCATCTACTCCTTTTTCTATAAGTGCCAGACGTTCTCTGTTTCTGGTTGAATAAATTAAATAAACGATCCCGAAGATCATTAAGAAAAAACTAACTGGAATTAAAATTTTGTCGTCCATAATATTTACGTTTTTAAATTGATTGATACTCCATATGACGAGACTTTTTAAATTGAGGTTACAGCTTTTGGGAAAAAATTTTAAATTTTAAATTCAAAATCCCAAAACCAACTGATAATCAATTAATTTTGATTTTATTTTATTCATTGACACAGCTTTGTCAAACTTTAAAATCTTGTAAAAGTTCAACTCCTATACTTTATTATATATTAAAGTGTGGAATTTGGAATTTGAGTTTTAAAAAATTTAGAATTTATTTTCAAATTTCTTGTAACCCAAACAAACAAATTGTCGTCCTATATAATATGTGTACAATAAATGATCAGCATTATATCGATAAAATTCTGCAGGGCGAGACAAATGCGTTTGCCGTTCTTGTGGATCGTTATAAAGATATGATCTTTACATTGGCACTCAAAATGGTAAAAAACCGGGAAGAAGCTGAAGAAGTTGCTCAAGACACGTTTATAAAGATTTATAGTTCACTGAATAAATTTAAAGGCGATTCTAAATTTTCGACTTGGATTTATAAAATCGCTTATAATACGTGTCTGGACAGATTAAAGAAAAGTAAAAAAGAGGATTTAAATATTTCGATAGATGATTTTTCTTCGCACTTAATCAAAACAATGGATAATGCTTTGAGCCTTTTTGAAGAAAAAGAACGAAAGCAGACCATTCAGAAATGTTTAAATTTGTTACCCAATGACGAAAACTTCCTTTTGACTTTATTTTATTTTGACGATCAGAATTTAGAAGAAATTGGAAAAATCATGAATATATCGGCAAATAATGCTAAAGTAAAATTATTTAGAAGCCGACAAAAATTAGCCGTAATTTTGAGACAGCAGTTAGAACCCGAAATAATAGAATGTTATGAAAGAGAGCGATAAAAATATAGAACAACTTATTGAAAAAATGATGGCCGAAGACAAACTGCAGTCGCCATCAATAGATTTTACTTCTAAAATTATGGCAAATGTTCAAGTTTTAGAAGAGAAAAAATTAAGTGTATACAAACCTTTAATTTCTAAACCAATCTGGATTTCGATTGGAATAGCTGTGGCTTTATTGGTGATTTATATTTCGTTTTTTTCAGTTTCAGAAAACAATATTGAAATTGAACAAATCGGGAAATTATATTCTGATAAAATTGCAAGTTCATTTTCAGGAATTCATTTCTCTAAAAACATTATGTACGCAATATTGATTGTTCCTTTTATGATTTTAGTTCAAGTTGGGATTTTGAAAAATTATTTTGATAAGAAGTATGATTTGTAGGCATCTTTAAAAAACATCGGAATTTTCCAAAAATAAAACTTGCGATTTAAATCCAAAATATATATTTTAAGCACTGATTAAAACCAAATATAATTCATTCATTTACACCATAATTAGACCCGAAATCGATATTATTTTTTTATGAAAATTTTGAGAACCTAAACCGTTGCAAGATTGTAACTTATAGAGTATCTTTGCACCCTAATTCGAAATTCATAAAATGAATAAATTATTGATTGTTGGAACAGTTGCTTTCGACGCGATTGAAACTCCTTTCGGAAAAACAGATAAAATTTTAGGTGGTGCTGCAACGTATATTGGTTTATCAGCTTCATTTTTTAACTTGCAATCGGCCATTGTTTCTGTAGTTGGCGACGATTTCCCTCAAGAACATTTAGATCTTTTAACTTCAAAAAATATTGATATCTCTGGTATCGAAATTGTAAAAGGAGGAAAGACTTTTTTCTGGAGCGGTTTGTACCACAACGATTTAAATTCTAGAGATACTCTTGCAACTGAGCTGAACGTTTTAGCTGATTTTCAGCCAAAAGTTCCTCAAAACTACAAAGATGCTGATGTTGTGATGTTAGGAAACTTACACCCATTAGTACAAAGCAGTGTTTTAGACCAAATGGAGAAAAAACCAAAATTAGTAGTTTTAGACACTATGAACTTTTGGATGGACTGCGCTCTTCCGGAATTATTAGACGTTATTAAACGTGTAGATGTTATTACAATCAATGACGAAGAAGCAAGACAGCTTTCAGGTGAATATTCATTAGTAAAAGCAGCTTCTAAAATCCAGGATATGGGACCAAAATATGTGGTAATCAAAAAAGGAGAGCATGGAGCACTTTTATTCCACAATAGAGAAGTATTCTTTGCACCAGCTTTACCATTAGAAGATGTTTTTGATCCAACTGGAGCTGGAGACACTTTTGCAGGTGGTTTCTCTGGATTTATTGCGCAAAGCGAAAACATCTCGTTTAACAACATGAAAAATGCAATTATTTACGGATCAAATTTAGCTTCGTTCTGCGTAGAGAAATTTGGAACCGAAAGGATGGAAACATTAAGCAAGGCCGAAGTAGCGATTCGATTACAGCAATTTAAGTCGTTAACTCAGTTTGACATAGAAATATAATGCCTAAGAGCCTCGATAAAACGGGGCTTTTTTATTACGTTAATACACACAACTTACAACACAACAAAAAAATAAAAAAACAATGAGCGACGCTTTAAAACACGAATGTGGTATAGCCTTAGTCAGACTTCTTAAACCGCTTGAATATTATAAAGAAAAATACGGAACTGCATTTTACGGAATTCAGAAAATGTATTTAATGATGGAAAAACAGCACAACCGCGGACAAGACGGAGCTGGTTTTGCTAGTATTAAACTTGATGTTGAACCTGGACAGCGCTATATCAGCAGAGTTCGTTCAAATCATTCACAACCTATCCAAGATGTTTTCAAACAAATCAATGAACGTGTTAGTGAAGAACTAAAAGCTCATCCTGAATTGGGAGACAACATGAAAGATTTAAAAGCAAACATTCCTTATGTAGGCGAATTGTTTTTAGGTCACGTTCGTTACGGAACTTTTGGAAAAAACAGCATCGAAAGTGTTCACCCGTTTTTACGTCAAAGTAACTGGATGCACCGTAACTTAATTTTGGCAGGAAACTTCAACATGACAAATGTTAAAGAGCTTTTCGAAAATCTGGTTGAATTGGGTCAGCATCCGAAAGAAATGGCTGATACTGTTACTGTAATGGAAAAAATTGGTCATTTCTTAGACAAGGAAGTAATGCAGTTGTACCAAGACTGTAAAGCTGAAGGGTATTCTAAAAGAGAAGCTTCTCCAGTTATTGCAGAGCGTTTGGATATTGCTAAAATATTAGCTCGTTCAGCTAAAAACTTAGATGGTGGTTATGCTATGGCCGGTTTATTAGGTCATGGTGATGCTTTTGTTTTTAGAGATCCAGCCGGAATTCGTCCAGCTTATTTTTATCAAGATGACGAAGTTGTTGTGGTAGCTTCTGAAAGACCAGTTATTCAAACTGTTTTCAATGTTCCTTTTGAAAGCGTTCAGGAAATTGATCCGGGAAATGCTTTGATTATCAAAAAGAACGGAAATGTTTCTATGAAACAAATCCTGGAACCAACAATCAAAAAAGCTTGTTCGTTTGAAAGAATTTATTTCTCAAGAGGAAGTGACGCCGAAATTTACCAAGAACGTAAAGATTTAGGAAAATTAATTTTACCTGCTGTTCTTAAAGCAATTGACAGCGATACAGATAATACTGTTTTCTCTTATATTCCTAATACAGCTGAGACTTCATTTTATGGTTTAGTCGAAGCTGCACAGGATTTCTTAAACCAGAGAAAAAACAATTATATTTTAGAAAACCGAAACACATTAACTGCTGAAACACTTCAGGAACTTTTAGCTGTAAAAATACGCACCGAGAAAGTTGCCATTAAAGATGCTAAACTTAGAACCTTTATTACAGAAGACAGCAGCCGTGACGATTTAGTGGCTCACGTTTACGATGTTACGTACGGTGTAATTAAACCAGAAGATAATTTAGTAATTATCGACGATAGTATTGTTCGTGGTACCACATTGAAAATGAGTATCATTAAAATGATGGATCGTTTGAAACCAAAACGTATTGTAATCGTTTCATCTGCTCCACAAATTCGTTATCCTGATTGTTACGGAATTGATATGGCAAAACTAGAAGGTTTAGTTGCTTTTAGAGCAGCTCTTGCTTTATTAAAAGAAAGAAACCTTTACCATATTGTAGACGAAGTTTATGCTAAATGTAAAGCACAAGAAAATTTCGCAGATAAAGATGTTGTGAATTATGTTACAGCAATATATGATCAATTTACTGATGAAGAAATCTCAGATAAAATTGCAGAAATGCTAAGCTCTCCGGAAATTAATGCCGAAGTAAAAATCATATTCCAAACTGTAGCCGATTTACACATAGCATGTCCTAAAAATTTAGGCGATTGGTACTTCACTGGAGACTATCCTACTCCGGGTGGAAATCGTGTTGTAAACCGTGCTTTTATAAATTTCTACGAAGGAAAAGACGCGAGAGCTTATTAAAAAAGTATTAACAAAAGGTTAAATAGTGCATTTCATCGGTTTTTTTTGCCGTTCATCCTGTTTGTTTGGTGAAATTGAAAAGCTGCGATACTTTTGAGATACCATAACATTAGTAGGTTAAGTTTATGGTAGATTTGGGGCAAAAAGGGTGGAAGCAATTCCACCTTTTTTATTGGAATAAACTGAAACATTTCAATCTTAGACAATTATCTTCATTTTGTCGGATATATTTACCTTTCATCAGAATTTTTTTTTTCACAAAAATAGCTGCCATACATTTACTAAACCATAACATTAGTAGGTTAAGTTTATGGTAGATTTGGGGCAAAAAAGGTGGAAGAAATTCCGCCTTTTTTATTTAATTCTTATTAGATATTGCTCTACAGAGCTTACATTGACTTTATCGAATATATTTGCTTTTTATCTAAAAAGTTTTTTTCATAAAAATAGTCACCATACATTTACTAAACCATAACATTAGTAGGTTAAGTTTATGGTAGATTTGGGGCAAAAAAGGTGGAAGAAATTCCACCTTTTTTATTTTCTTCTTTTAAGAGAGAGGAGTAAAGATTATAGAAGAAACTCTCTAAAAAAATATGAACCAAAAAAAACGAGCACCTTTAGGCACTCGTCTTTTTTCTATAATCTTTATTCTATTTTTTTCTTATTTGTCTAAAGCAAATCTTCTTGCAACTTCTGTCCAGTTAATTACACTGAAGAAAGCTTCAATATAATCTGGTCTTCTGTTTTGGTAGTTTAAGTAGTAAGCATGCTCCCAAACATCCATTCCTAAGATTGGAGTTCCACCGTGACCAGCAACTTCCGGCATTAATGGATTATCTTGATTTGGAGTACCTACAACTTCTAATTTTCCTCCTTTTTGAACTGTTAACCAAGCCCATCCAGAACCAAACTGAGTTGCTCCGGCTTTAGCAAATTTTGCTTTAAACTCTTCGAAACTTCCAAAAGAAGATTCAATAGCAGCTAATAAATCTCCTGTTGGCAATCCTCCTCCGTTTGGAGACATTACAGTCCAGAATAAATTGTGGTTGTAGAAACCTCCACCATTGTTACGAACTGCTGCGTTAGATTTATCTAAGTTAATTAAGATGTTTTCGATTGTTTTTCCTTCTAAATCTGTTCCGGCAATAGCTGCGTTAAGATTTGTAGTGTATGCATTGTGGTGCTTTGTATGATGGATTTCCATTGTACGTGCATCAATATGTGGTTCTAATGCATCGTATGCATAAGGTAATTGTGGTAATTCAAAAGCCATGGTAATATGATTTTTATGGTTTATAAATAATTTATCCCAAATTTAGACATTTAACTTTGGAATTGAAAATACTATTTCGTTATAATTGAATTAAATTCACTGATAATTTACATTTTTACAATATAAACACTTGAAAATCTTTATTTTCCATTAAATGTCGTCATGGTATTTTCTAAACCTGCCGTTCCGAAGGTTTTTATAATTTCTGCCGATACTTCTAAACGTTCAGACAGTTTTGCTTCCTCTTCAGCATTCCATTCTCCTAAAACATAATCTATCTGCTGTCCTTTTTTGAATTGATCGCTGATGCCAAATCTATATCGGGTATAATTTTGCGTATTTAAAACTAAATTGATGTTTTTAAGTCCGTTGTGACCGCCATCACTTCCTTTTGGCTTGATACGAATTGTTCCAAAAGAAAGATTTAAATCGTCTGTAATAACCAAAATATTCTCTAATGGAATGTTTTCCTTATCCATCCAATATTTCACAGCCTTTCCGCTTAAATTCATGTAAGTGTTTGGTTTAAGCAGAAAGAAAGTTCTGCCTTTGAATTTGTATTCAGCCAAAGAACCTAATTTTACGGTTTCGAATAAAAGTCCTTCTTTTTTTGCTAAAAAGTCTAGGACTTTAAATCCGATATTATGCCTGGTGTTTACGTATTCGGCCCCGATATTTCCTAATCCAACGATTAAATATTTCTTCATATTGTCTCCTATGTTCTCTTCTTTTGATTTTGATGAAAACAGTTTTGTTATCCATTTTATCATGATTGCAAAAGTAAGATTAATTAGAGAATGTGGCAATTGGTTAATTTGAAAATTAGAGAATTGTTTACTGGGTGAATTTTAACCGCAAAGGGCGCAAAGGATTTACGCAAAGGTCGCTAAGAAATAGTTTCTATCGAGATGTGCAAAGGCAAAGGACACAAGCAAAATCTCTCTCGCAGATTTTCTTGTCATCCGGAGCGGAGTCGAAGGAACGCAAGAAGCTCGACAATCTAAATTCCATCCTTTGAGCGGGCTTCGACTTCGCTCAGCCTGACAATAATGATAAACTTAACACCTCAGAATCTTAGCAACTTCGAATCTTATGAAAAAGATACTTCCTTACTAGCCCTGACAGAAGCGGCATCCTTTTTCTGGTTTCTTTAACCAGGAAAAGATACAGCGGATGGCAGGAATTTTACGTCTTGAAAAACCCGCAAAGATTCTGCTTCTAAAAACAAATCATAAAAAAAAGGGTTTCGACTCCGCTCTGCCAGACAAATATTATATGTGTCAGACTGAGCGGAGTCGTGGCCTTTTCACAATAAAAAACCTTAGCATCTCAGTATCTTAGAAACTTAGCATCTAAAAAAAAGCCCCAATCGTAAGATTGAGGCTTTTTGTATTGAGTGAAAAAAAATTATTTTTTCTTTCCTTTTGCAGGAGCTTTTGCAGCTTTTGCAGCCTCTTGAGCAGCTTTCATAGCAGCACGAGAGATTCTTACCTGAGCAACAACTGTGTTGTCTGGGTGCATAATTTTGTACTCTGGTTTTCCAACTTTAGTAACATATAATTTGTTACCCATTTCAAGTGGAGTAATGTCAGCTTCAACAAAATCAGGAAGATTTGCTGGTAAAGCTTTAACTTTTAATTTACGTTGGTTTAAACGTAAAACACCTCCCGCAAGAACACCTTTAGATGTACCAACGATTTTCACAGGAACTTCCATTGTGATTTCTTTATCATCAAATAATTGGAAGAAGTCGATGTGTAAAATTTTGTCAGTTACAGGGTGAACTTGAATATCTTGCAAAATTGCATTGAATGATTTTCCTTTTCCAAGCTCAATCACAACTGTGTGTGCATTTGGAGTGTAAATCAAGTTTTTGAACGCTGCAGCGTCTGCTGAGAAGTGTACTGCCTGATTTCCTCCGTATAACACGCAAGGAACCGCTCCAGCATTACGTAAGGCTTTAGTTGACACTTTGCCCACGCTTTCTCTTTCTGATCCTTTAATTGTAATCGATTTCATTGTAAAAAAATATAGTTATTAAATAAATATTCTTAATTGTTGTAAGCTTTAGGCCATAGGCTTTAGGCTTTAGGCTTTTTAAATGAGAAACAAAGCTTACGGCTTAAAGCCTACAGCCTATTGCTTCTTACATTATGAATTTTCCACTAATGGAATTGTTGTGGTGCACCATGTGCATAACTTCTGCGAAAAGAGGTGCACAACTCACTACTCTAATCTTGTCTGAATGTTTCTTTAACGGAATAGAATCGGTTACGATCAATTCTGTTAATTTTGAATTTTCAATTTTTTCATACGCACCGCCAGATAAAATAGCATGTGTACAAATTGCTCTTACACTTAGCGCTCCTTTTTCGATCATAAGATCTGCAGCTTTCGCTAAAGTTCCTCCTGTATCGATCATGTCATCTACTAAGATTACGTTACGACCTTTTACTTCTCCAATCAATTCCATAGTGTCGATAACGTTGGCAGCTTTTCTTTGTTTGTAACAGATTACTACATCTGATTCTAAAAACTTAGAGTAAGCATAAGCTCTTTTTGATCCTCCCATGTCTGGAGATGCAATCGTTAAATTTTCTAAATTTAAACTCTGCACGTAAGGCAAAAAGATTGTAGATGCAAATAAATGATCTACCGGTTTTTCAAAGAATCCCTGAATTTGATCTGCATGCAAATCCATCGTCATGATTCTTGTTGCTCCTGCAGCTGTTAATAGGTTTGCTACTAACTTCGCTCCAATCGGCACTCTTGGCTTATCTTTTCTATCCTGTCTTGCCCAGCCAAAATAAGGCATAACAGCTGTAATATGTCTTGCTGATGCACGTTTTGCTGCATCAATCATTAATAACAATTCCATCAAATTATCTGCCGATGGAAAAGTTGAACACACGATAAAAACGCGTAACCCTCTAATTGATTCTTCGTAAGACGGCTGAAATTCTCCATCACTATACGTTGACATCGTTACTTTTCCTAACGGAATTCCGTACTGTTCTGCAATTTTTTCTGCAAGATAAACACTTTGTGAACAAGCAAAAATTTTAGCTTCTGGTTCTAGGTGCGACATTATAATTTGTTGTTTTATTCCGTTACGCTTATAAAAATCCAGCAATATCTTTTAAGATAAAGCAGAGTACTCATAAATGTCTCGGATGTAGTTAGTTGTGTGTGCTTCGTTTTAACGAGCTGCAAATTTATAAAATTAATCGAACACTGGAAGTAAATATTTGAGATTTTTTATTAGAATTTCTAATTTTATTTTTTACATTTGCACCGTGTTAAAGGAATGGGCATATTATTAGTTCATTCTATTGTGTTAAAATAATGGTTTTATCATTATTTTTTCGTCTGCTAAGCCCGGATGGCGGAATTGGTAGACGCGCTGGTCTCAAACACCTGTGGGAAACCGTGCCGGTTCGACTCCGGCTCCGGGTACATAAAAACCTCTTCTTAACGGAAGAGGTTTTTTTATGGTATTTTTTAAAAATAAGCTATGTAAGTTTATTGAATAAGTCTGGTTTTCAACTTAATATTTAGATTTATTTATATAATTTAAACCTCATAACTCCCATTTTGCGAAGCAGCAAGATTACATGAATGAAAGCTGTACCTATTCAATTCTGAATACAAAAAACCCTTCTTAATGTATAGAGTTCTTTTGGTTTATAGCTTAAATTATCATCCAAACAATCTTTTTTGAAAATTAGACATGATTTATTTGTAAGATTTATACCCAAACAAATATCTTTGCAATTCAAAATTGCATAAAATGGAAATACCTGAAAACTTTATTAAAATTTTCCCTGAATATGAAGATGTTTTTTATGATGATTTAGAAAATCATAAAAAATACTTTCTACCATTATGTTCTATTAATCTGGGATTTCTTTCAGAAGATAAAGATCAATGGCTACATTTTATATCTGTAAAAGAAATTTACGATGGTAGAGTTGGTGAGAATACAACGTCTTATCATACTGATTATACCAAAAGTGATATGCTTGGATTTGATGTTATTGATGGTAAATATAAGTTTGACGCAAACTGGGAATATTTTACTGTCTCCACTAAAATTCTACCTGAAAATTATCATCTGGAATATACCGACAAAGAAATCCAGTTTAATTTTAATAATGCTATGTATTTATTAAAGAAATCATATTATAAAAAATATGGGAAATTGTATGATCGTGTTTTTGAAAGACCTGGTTTGACCGTTCAAGGAATTAGAAAATTAGAAAGGCTACTGAAACTTACTCCTGAGGATTTACAAAAAGACGAACATTCTGACTATTTATCAGATCGAATAAATGAAAAAATAAATGGAATAATAACTGAAATTAATGTCGACAATCGTCCTTTAACTGATTGTGAATATTCAGGAGAAAATCTTATCGATACGCCTATTAAGCCAGATGGAAATATTATAAATTACATAGGCTGTATTGAAGGATATGATTTTCAAAAAGATGCAGCAGATCAGATTTATTTATTTTACGATGAAAACATTAAAAAGGCTGTAATTTGCTTTGAATACACTTAATAAAAAAAGCTAGAGCAACAAACTTAACTAGTTATGTCTTGGGATTCTTATTTTGGAATTTAATTCAAATCCCACAACTCGCCTCATGCAAAATAGGAAAATTGCATGAATTAGCAATAAAACACAATTGATTCGCTTTAAAATGCAGTTCTAAAGCTAGATTCACTTTGTCTGAGTTTACAATTGTAACTTTTGGATATAATCTAACCTCAACAAAATGCCCGCTTCCGTATGGATTTACTTCTAAAGTTGCTTCTGCGTTGTCTGAATATTCAAGAACTTCTATTCCATTTTGAGAACATACATATAAATATGACATCATGTGGCAGGAAACTAAACTGCTTAACAATAAATCTTCCGGATTATATAACTCCGGATCTCCTTTGAATGCTTTTGCTGCTGAAACTTCTAAAATTGGTTTTCCTTCAATTTTGATTTGATGGGTTTTGCTGTAGAATCTTTTAGAAGAATCTTCTGTTTTTTTTGAAGTCCAGTTTAATTGAGCTTTGAATAAATGTTTCATTTTGCTAAGTTAAGATTTTAAGCTGTAAATGAATTAATTTTGCAAAGCCGCGAAGACGCAAAGAAAATAAAACTTGGCGATTCTGCGACTTTGCGAGATTTAAATAAGCTGGCTTACCTAAACACTTAAAAACAAAAAACCTCGAAAGTCTTACTTTTCGAGGTTTCATAGAGAATTGAACTAATAAACAAATTCTAAAACTATTTTTTTACCGAGAATTTAAAAGTAGTTTTAGTTTTATAATTTTCTCCCGGGTTTAAAACCGTTGTTGGGAAATTTTTCTGGTTTGGAGAATCCGGATAGTGTTCTGTTTCCAGACACAATCCTGTTCTGTGAGCAAAAGTTCCTCCGTTTGGCGTTGGCAAAGTTCCGTCAAGGAAATTTCCTGAGTAAAACTGAATTCCAGGCTCATCAGTTGTTACTTCCAAAACTCTTCCGCTTGGTGCGTGGTACACTTTTGCAATAATTGTTTTTCCTTTTTCCGGATTATTTAATACCCAGCAATGATCGTAACCTTTTCCTTTTTCTAATTGTTCGTTTTTAGCTTCGATATCTTTTCCAATTAACTTTGGTTTTCTAAAATCGAAAGGTGTATTAGCAACATCTTCTAATTTTCCTGTTGGAATTAAAGTAGCATCAACCGGAACAATTTTATCTGCATTTAAAGTCAATTCGTGATCTAAGATTGTTTTTGTAAAATCTCCTGATAAATTGAAATATGAATGCTGTGTTAAATTCACAACCGTTGTTTTATCAGTCGTCGCTTCATATAAAACCTCTAACTGATTATCATTTGTTAATGTATAAGTCACAAAAACTTTAAGGTTTCCCGGATATCCTTCTTCCATATCTTTACTTAAATACGAAAGTTTTAAAGTTGCCGTTTCGCCAGATTTAACCTCATCTGCTTTCCAAACCACATTAAAATATCCCTGCGGTCCACCATGTAAAGCATTTGGTGCATTGTTGATGGCTAATTGATATTCTTTTCCTTCTAAAGTAAATTTACCTTTAGCAATTCTGTTTCCGTATCTTCCAATTAAAGCTCCAAAAAACGGGTTTTCTTTTTCGTATTGTGCCAAAGAACTAAATCCGATTACAACATTTTCTGAAACACCCTCTTTATTTGGTACTTTTAAATCTGTAATTCTTCCGCCAAAAGTGATGATATCAACTTCCATCCCATTTTGGTTTTTCAATTTATAACTATCTACTTTTTCTCCTTTTGAAGTTGTTCCATAAGAAGATTTTTCAATTGTTACTGCTGCTTTTTGATCTGAAACTGTCGAATCCATTTTTTTATCGTTTTTGCATTGAACTGAAACCAAAGCCAGACTTAACAGGCCGATTCCAAAAATACAACGTTTTAATACATTCATAAATGATAATTTTTAAGTTAGTAAAGTCTTAAAGTCAAAAGTCTTAAAGTCTTTTCTCCAAAGTAACTAAAACTTTCGGACTTTATGACTTTCGGCTTTTGACTAATTTAAAGTCCATGCTGAAACAAATGGAAATACGCTTCGTTAGCATTAATCTTATCTTTAAACTCTCTTACGGTTGTTTTTTCGTCTATAACTAATAACTCAATTCCGGCAATATCTGCGAAATCTTCCATGTATTCTGTTGTTAATGACTGGCTGTAAACGGTGTGGTGTGCTCCACCCGCAAGAATCCAGGCTGTTGCTGCAACTTCTAAATTTGGTTTACAATCCCAAAGAACGCGTGCTACAGGAAGTTTTGGTAATTCTGCCATTGGTTTAACTGCTTCCACTTCGTTTACAATTAAACGGAAACGAGTTCCCATATCAACCAAAGAAACGTTGATTGCATCACCTGCAGGCGAATTAAATACCAAACGAGCTGGATCTTCTTTTCCGCCAATTCCTAACGGATGCACTTCACAAGAAGGTTTTCCGTCGGCAATAGATGGACATATTTCCAACATGTGCGATCCTAAAACATAAGATTTTTGAGGTGTGAAATGGTACGTATAGTCTTCCATGAAAGAAGTTCCTCCTTCAAGACCAATACACATTACTTTTAAAGCTCTAACCATTGCAGCTGTTTTCCAGTCCCCTTCGCCGCCAAAACCATAACCATCGGCCATTAATCTTTGTGTTGCAATTCCCGGCAATTGTTTCCACACTCCAAGGTTTTCAAAAGTATCTGTAAAAGCGCCAAATCCTCCTTCTTCAAGGAAAGCTCTTAATCCTAATTCGATTTTTGCTGCTTCTACTAAAGAACTTCTTTGTGCTCCTCCTTCTTTTAAAGAATCGGTTAAAGTATATGATTGTTGGTAAACAGCTAATAAATCGTTTAATTCTTTTTCTGTTACTTTCTCGATATGTTTGGTAACATCTGAAGAATCGTATCCGTTTACTGAAACGCCAAAACGAATTTGAGCTTCCACTTTATCACCTTCTGTTACGGCAACTTCACGCATATTGTCTCCAATACGAGCTACTTTTAGGTTTTGAAGTTCGTCCCATCCAAGAACAACTCTTGACCAGATTCCTAATTGTTTTTGAACTCTTTGATCTTCCCAATGTCCCACAACAACTTTACGTTTTTTACGTAATCTAGACATGATGAAACCAAATTCACGATCTCCGTGAGCAGATTGGTTTAAGTTCATAAAATCCATGTCGATACTTCCCCACGGAATTTCAGCATTATATTGTGTATGTAAATGACATAATGGTTTTTTAAGGATATTTAAGCCGCCAATCCACATTTTTGCTGGCGAAAAAGTATGCATCCAGGCAATAATTCCGATACAGTTTTTAGCAGAATTCGCTGCCAAACATACGTCTAAAATTTGCGAAGGCGATTTCACCACATCTTTATAAACCACTTTTACTGGAATTGAAGACGAAGCGTCTAATCCTTTTGCAATAATTTGTGAATGTTCTGCTACTTTTCTTAGTGTTTCTTCACCGTATAATTCCTGGCTTCCTACTACAAACCATACTTCTTTTTGAGAAATGTCAATCATTTTGTTATTTTTTGTTTCAAGTTTCAGGTTTCAAGTTGTTGGAATCTGAAAACTAGATTTGTTATATTATTGTTTTTGTTTTGTTTGTTTCACGTTTGCTTCGCCAATTCAGCTTTCAGCTTCGAGTCAAGTTTCACGTTCCAACAACTTGAAACTTGAAACAAAGAAAACCTGAAACAAAATCCTTACTGTCCGTAATACGAATCTTTTCCGTGTTTACGGTTGTAATGTTTCTTTATTAATGAATCTTTTAATCTTGGTGCGTTTGGATTTATTTGTAAAGTCAGGTATGCCATTTCTGCCACAACTTCTAAAACTTTACTGTTGTAAACCGCTTTTGCCGCATTTTTGCCCCATGCAAATGGACCGTGATTTCCAATCAAAATCATTTCTACTTCTTCATAAGAAAGATTTTTTTCTTTGAAACAATCCAGAATCTGAATTCCGGTATTATGTTCGTAGTTTCCTTCGATCAGAGAATCTGCCATTGGCGGTGCGCACGGAATATCAGCTGTTAAATGATCGGCATGCGTTGTCCCAAAAATTGGAATATCCAATTGAGATTGTGCCCAAGCTACAGAATAGGTTGCGTGTGTATGTGCAACTCCTCCAATATTTGGCCAGTGTTTGTATAAATAAGCATGCGTTTTAGTGTCTGATGACGGACGCATTGTACCTTCGATTACATTGTTGTCAAAATCGACAATTACAATATCTTCCGGTTTTAAATCTTCGTAAGGAACACCACTTGGTTTAATAGCAAAAACACCATTTTTTCTGTCTACGGCACTTACATTTCCAAAAGTGTACACTACCAAATTCAATGCATTTAACTGCATATTGGCTTCATAACACTCTTGTTTTAAATCTTTATAAAGAGAACTCATGCTGCGATATTTTAAGGTTTGGATCTGCAAAAGCACTTAATTGTTCGTAAGCTAAAAGCAGTTTATGATACGCTTCTACTTTATCTGTCTGAGGAAAATATTCTCCGTCGAAATCGCTTCCTATTTTCTGGCTTGCTTCGATTACGTTTGGATAAATTCCTGCTGCAACCGCTGCGTAAATTGCAGCACCTAAAGCCGGAGTCTGGTCTGAAGCGGCAATTTTTATCGGCTTGTTTAAAACATTTGCCAAAGTCTGCATGATGAAAGGAGATTTTCTCGCCACACCGCCAATTCCGATCACGCTGTCGATTTTTACACCTTCTTCTTCAAAACGGTCTACAATTTTCTTCGCTCCAAAACAGATTGCGTTTACCAATGCTTTAAAAATATGAGGCGCTTTTGTTCCTAAAGAAAGGTTCGAAATGGCACTTTTTAATTCCTGATTAGCATCTGGAGTTCGTCGCCCATTAATCCAATCTAAAGCAATTGGAAGACTTTCCGAAACTGGAATTTTCTCTGCTTCTTTTGTCAATTCAACAATTAATTTATCACTAAATTCTTCTCTTAACTGTTCTTTTTGAGCATCATTTAAAACAGAAGAAGTTTCTAATAAATGTTCTGTTGGCCACATTAAAAGTTCTTTGTACCAAGCCAATAAATCTCCAAAAGCAGATTGTCCTGCTTCAAGACCAATAAAGCCCGGAATAACAGAACCGTCAACTTGTCCGCAAATTCCGCGAACGGTTTTTGTTCCCACTTCATCATAAGAACCAACCAGAATATCACAAGTTGAAGTTCCCATAACGCGGACTAAAGTATTTTCTTCGATTTTAGCTCCAACTGCTCCTGAGTGCGCGTCAAAAGTTCCAACAGCCACAACTGTTTCTGTAGAAAGTCCTAAACGATCTGCCCATTCCTGACTTAGTTTTCCTGCTGATAAATCTGATGTATACGTTTCATCATATAAGTTACCGCGAAGCTGCGCTAAATACGGATGTAATTTTTCTAAAAAATCAACTGGCGGTAATCCGTTCCAGTCTGTGTGCCACATTGCTTTATGTCCTGCTGCACAACGGCTTCTTTTGAATGTTTTTAAATCTTTATCTTCAATTAACAAATACGTCATTAAATCGCAGTGCTCCATCCAGGTGTGTGCTGCATTTCTAACTGCTTCATCTTGTCTTGTGATATGAAGAATTTTTGCCCAAAACCATTCAGAAGAATAAATTCCTCCAACATATTTTGTTACGTCTTCTCCGCCCCAGCTTACCGCCAGTTCATTGATTTCGTTTGCTTCATTTATTGCTGTATGATCTTTCCATAACACCATCATGGCATTTGGATTTTCTTCAAAACCTTTTGTTAAAGCAAGCGGTGTTCCATCTTTAGTAACCGGAACCGGAGAAGATCCTGTTGTATCAATACAAATTCCTCGTACTAGTTTTGGATCAACTTTGCTTTCTTTAATAACGGTTTGAATCGTAATTTCTAAGCCCTCGATATGATCTAAAGGATGCTGACGAAATTGATTTATGGATGCGTCGCAATACTGCTTATTTTTCCATCTTTTGTAATGAGAAACATTGGATGCCAATTCCTGCCCATTTTCAGTATCTATAAGAACCGCACGAACAGAATCTGTTCCGTAGTCTAATCCTATGACATAATTTTTCATTCGAAATTTATTTTTAATGGTGACAAATATACTTATAAAATATTATAAGTGTACAAAAAACACTTAACAAAAAAGCTATGAGATTTTTTTGCAGATATTGCACTAAAACAGCGTTTTATGGTTCAAAGAAAAAATAAACGTTTAAATAACATTTATTTTAATGCGATTATTTCATCTTTATGCTTAAAACGGTAAAATGCAGCCTGCTTTTCTAACTATATTTTATATGATTTTTTCTCTTTTTTTAACTTATTTTCCTTCTAAAACCAAAACTGAAAAAGGAGGTAAATTGATTTCTAATTTTCCTTTTTTCATATCAAAATCTTTAAATGCTGCAGGACTGATTTTATTTGGATTCTCAAAAGAATTAAAATCCTGCAATTTCGATGAAGTAATAATATGGGCAGTAAAATTTTTCACACCCAAATCTTTCGTATCAATTTCGATTTTGTGTTTACTTTTTGCATCCACATTTACCAATGAAATATGTACAACACCGTTTTTATCTTTTGAAGCCGAAGCCGAAACTGCCGGAAGCGTTTGATCTTTAAATGTATATAATGGCGAACTGAAATTTATTGGCAGCAGTTTCGCTTCCTGATGTACATTGTACATTTGCATAACGTGATAGGTTGGCGTTAAAATCATTTTAGTTTTATCGGTCAGGATTACAGCTTGAAGCACGTTTACGCACTGAGCCAAATTTGCCATTCGAACCCTGTCTGCATGATTATTAAAAATATTAAGTGTTGCTCCGGCCAAAACTGCATCGCGAATGGTATTTTGCTGATATAAAAATCCCGGATTTGTTCCTTTTTCTACATCATACCATCCGCCCCATTCATCAACTACCATGGCTACTTTTTTCTCAGGATCGTATTTATCCATTACTGCAGCATGCTTGGTTACGAGTTCTTCCATTTTTAAAGCCTCTTTCATGGTTTTAAAATATTGCTCTTCAGAAAAATTAACCGCATCTCCTTTTTTATTCCAGTCAATTACAGAATAATGATGAACACCAACACCGCCAAGCATATTAAGCGGAATATTTTTCATTAAAACTTCGGTCCAGTTATAGTCACTGCTGTTGGCTCCCGAAGCAATACGATTTATACCGCCTGTATTATTCCAGTCTGCCATAAAAGTGGCAAACTTGCGGTATTCGTTTGCATAATATTCTGCGGTCATGTTACCGCCGCAGCCCCAGGCTTCATTTCCAATTCCCCAGAATTTAACTTTCCATGGTTCTGTTCTTCCATTTTTTTTACGCAGATCGCTCATTGGACTTTTGCCTCCAAAATTGGCATACTGAATCCAATCGGCAAATTCCTGAACTGTTCCACTTCCTACATTGCCGGATAAATAAGGTTCAGCTCCCAGAACTTCGCATAGATTTAAAAAGTCGTGAGTTCCAAAACTATTATCTTCTGTTACACCTCCCCACCATTGATTTACAATGGTAGGTCTCTGCTCTTTTGGACCAATTCCATCTTTCCAGTGATAGGTATCGGCAAAACAGCCTCCAGGCCATCTTAAATTTGGAATTTTTAAATCTTTTAAGGCTTTAATAACATCATTTCTCACTCCGTTTGTATTTGGAATTTTAGAAGTATCGCCAACAAAAAATCCGCCATATATACAGCGTCCTAAATGTTCAGCAAAATGACCGTAAATATTTTTATTGATGGTTGGTGCGGCAGGATCATTTTTTATAGTAATAACTATTGGTTCTGTCTGCGCAGAAATTGTCTGTATACAAATTGTAACAAACAATAGTAGTAGTGTTTTTTTCATAGTCTATCGTGGTTAGTGACGTTTAGAAAATCAGCAGGTTGGTGTTAGTTTTTTTAGTTTATGATTTTTTATTTCTTAAATTTTTCAAATAAGTGTTTATTTGACATTTGTAAATTTAAGTAAAAAAAAGTCTCTTAAACAAATAAAAATCACAAAACAACTGGTTGCAAAAAACAGATTTCGCAATTATGATTTTAAAAACCGTTTGTTTATAACGGTTTTTAAACTTTCAATTAACAATAATAAAAAGTTTAAAAATTACAAATTCTACAAAAAACCTTAAAGAACAATCCTTTTATAACATTTTAAAGAGGCAGAATTTTACTAAAATAAAAATTATAAGACGCATATCAATTCTCTTTAAAATGTTTTTACCTTTGATTCGGATTTCGGCATTTGATTTTGTAAGAAAAAAAGAAAACCAAGGTGTTTTTAAAATTGCCGGATTCGATTGTTAAAGCTTTCGTGTTTTTATAAGTATATTTACATAAGTGTAAAATTTACATTATTGAATTATGAAACAATTTAGGAAGTTTATATCTTTACCAATAAAATATTGAGTATGCTAAACAGTTATAGCTCTGCCGATAAGGTTTTACTAGCGGTAGATTGTATTATTTTCGGATTCGACAGTGAAGGCCTAAAGATACTTTTAATTAAAAGGGATTTTGAACCTGAAAAGGGGAAATGGTCTTTGATTGGAGGTTTTTTAAAGCGTGACGAAGTTTTAGATGATGCAGCTATTAGAATTTTAAATACATATACCGGTCTTAACGATATTTATATGGAGCAGTTGTATGCTTACAGTGAAATTGACCGTGACCCGGTAGAAAGAACTATTTCGGTTTCGTATTTTGCTTTAATTAATATCGAAAATCACAATGCAGAATTAATTAGAAATTATCATGCAGAATGGTTCCCTATTAACGATGCACCAAACCTAATTTTTGACCACAACGAAATGGTCGATAATGCAATTAAGAGACTTCGATACAAAACTTCAATAAAACCAATTGGGTTCGAACTGCTTCCCGAAAAATTCACTATGCGCCAGCTTTTAGAATTATACGAAGCTATTTTAAGCAAAGAATTAGATAAAAGAAATTTCATCAGTAAAATAAATTCTCTTGAAATTCTAAATAAGCTTGAAGAAAAAGATATGCAGTCGTCCAGAAAAGGATCTTACCTGTATACTTTTAATAAAGAAAAATATGAAGAGAAACTTTTAAATAATTTTTCTCTTAACTTATAAAAAAACAAAACCCTGAAATCCACAACTTTCAGGGTTTTTTCTTCAATAAAACTACTATTAAAAAAAATAAACAAAATTATTATCTTTTAACCTTGTTGAAGCGATCATTATGAACACTAATCGCTGAAACATTAATAAGTGTAAAATTTACATTTGCAAATGTAAGCAAAATAAACATTCAAAAACAAGAAATAACATCTTTATTTTTTTAATTAATAAATAAAAGATTTTTTAAACAAAAACCGCTTTGCTTGTGATATAGTTCGTTTGTAAGCAAAATTCTTTGTCAATTCTTTACAAAGAGTTTCGCATTATCAATGAAGACTTATTTTCTATCTGCTCTTTTTTATTTTTTAAAACCATCTCTGCCAGAATTTTTCCCATTGCTTCAAAATGAGTTGAAATAGTTGTAATTCCGCTTGCAGCGATTTTTTTGAGCGGTGTTTCATTATAGGATATAATTCCAAAATCAGATCCGAGTTTCAAATTCTGATCGCGGGCGTTTTCAATTACCCTAACCAAATCACGATCATTGGGTATTATGTATAAATCTCCGGCAGTAATTTCTCTGTTCGTAAATTCAGTTATAATTTCAGATTCAAAATTATATTGAGTACAAAAATCTTCAAAGCCCAATTTCATTCCAAGCGGTTCACGAAATCCGGGGAAAATTAAAATCAGTTTTTTGTATTTGCTTAATCTTTTATTTCCTTTTTGCAATCCTTCAAAAATATCTTTTTGATGGTTTTGATAAATGGCAGGATAAGCTTTAAGATCTGGATTGGTCTGATCAAGAATAATAACATCACCTACTGGTAGGGTTTTTATTGAAGAAACAATATCCTGCAGATTTGTAGGCATCAGGATATACTTAGTATAATTTCCATTGCTGTCGTTTAACAGCTTTTGAAAAACCTGACTGTTAAAATGATGAAAGAAAATATCTACCTGAACATTTTTGCCAATATTATTTAAAAACGAATTATAAATGTCTTCTTTAAAAATATTCAACTCATCAAAAAGTAAAAAAATCTTCTGCTTTATAGTGATTTCAACGCTTTTAACGTAATATCCCTTTCCTGGAATGGCATAAATGATGCCTCTTTTTTTTAGTTCATCATATGCCAGCAAAACGGTATCGCGCGACAATGAAAAAGCAAGGCAGACTTTGTTTACTGACGGAAGGCGGTCGCCTTTAACCAATTTTTCTTCTTCGATTGCTTTTTCTATTGAAAGAATAATCTGCTTATATTTTGGCAGGCCAATGTTATTTTGGATCGAAATAATATTCATCTGTAAATAGAATTTTGTGCAATATACAAAAACTGGTAGGTACTGGTATGTAAAAACAAAGAATGTTTCTATTTTTGAATTTTCACTTTTGGTAAAATTTGTATGGAAATAAAACATAAATCGCATTTAAAGGAAACTTCTAATTCTAAATCTTTTGGTTTCATGCCAGATAACCGAGAAATTCACTCTTTCGAATTATCGAATAAAAAGGGAATGAAGGTTACGATTATAAATTATGGAGCAACCGTAACTTCATTAGAAATTCCAACTTCTGAAGGAAAAATTGTTGATGTAGTGTTAGGGTTCGACTCTCTTTCTTCGTATTTAGAATCGTATTATCTGCCAAGTGCGCCTTATTTCGGAACAACTGTAGGACGTTATGCTGGACGAATCCATAATGGGATTTTTACTTTAAATGGAAAAACGTACGAATTAAACAAAAACAATAACGGAAACTCGCTTCATGGCGGTAATATAGGTTTTGGAAGAAAAGTATGGAATGTAACAAATCAAAACTTAGGTGAAAATCCGTCGATAACTTTTAGTCTGTTAAGTGAAAATCTGGATGAAAATTATCCGGGAGAATTATACGTTGATTTGACCTATACACTTACAGAAGAAAATGAGTTGAAATTAAATTATAAAGCTGTTTCTACAGAAGACACTATTATAAATTTAACGCATCACAGTTATTTTAACCTTGACGGACACAATACAAGTGTTTTAGATCAAAAGGTTTTTATTAATGCCGATAAAATGCTGGAAACGCATCATGAAAATATTCCAACCGGAAATTTTACAGCACTTACAAATCATGATTTTGATTTTAGAGCAGAAAAAAAATGTCCGGCTTCTATAGATAATTCGTTTGTTATAAACCAGACAGATACAGTTGCAGCAACGTTATTGAGCTCAAAAAATAATTTAAAAATGAGTGTTTTTACAAATCAGCCAAGTGTACATATATATGTAGGCGGAAACTGTTTTGATATTTTGAAAGGAAAAAACGATGCTGTTTACCATAAAACAAGCGGTATTTGTTTTGAAACTCAAAATTTTCCAGATGCCCCAAATCAGGCACATTTTCCTGATTCAGTTTTAAAGAAAGGCAGAGAATATATTCAGGAAACCGTTTATAAATTCGAAAATATCAACTAAAACCAACCAATTACAATTTATAATGAATGATATTTTAATACAAAATACTACTGCTTTTTTTGAAAAGTCTTTTGGTTCTAAACCAGAAAAAGTGGTGCTTTCTCCAGGAAGAATCAACATTATTGGAGAACATATTGACTACAACGACGGATTTGTTCTGCCGGCTGCAATCGACAAAGTAATTTGTTTTGCATTTGAAAAAAACAATTCAAAAAAATCAAAAATATTTGCAATTGATTTAAATGAAGATTTTGAAATTGATTTAACCGAGGAAGTAAAACTAAGCGATACTGTCTGGACAAATTATATTCGCGGCGTTATTAAACAGTTACAAGACAAGGAATTTATTTTTGAAGGATTTAATTGTGTTTTTAGCAGCAACATTCCGGTTGGTTCCGGTTTATCATCTTCGGCAGCTTTAGAATGCGGCATGATCTTCGGAATTAAACAGCTTTTTGATTTAAAAATTGAAAAAGTTGACATAGCATTATTAGGACAAAAAGCAGAACACTGGGTAGGGATTAACTGCGGTATAATGGATCAGTTTTCGAGTGTTCACGGCATCGAAAACAAAGTAATAAAATTAGACTGCAATACTTTGGATTTTGAATATCATAATGCTGATTTTAAAGATTATGCACTTATTTTATTTGACAGCAATGTTAAACATTCTCTTTTTACATCTGAATACAACACGCGCAGAATAGAGTGCGAACAGGGATTAGCCGTTATTAAAGAGAATTTTCCTGAAGTTAAAAGTTTTAGAGACTGCTCTGAAGAACAGCTTTTAAGCATACAGGATAAAATGAATCCAACGGTTTTTAAAAGAGTTCATTTTGTTGTAAAAGAAATTAACCGTGTTATAAGAGCGTGCGAAGCTCTTGACAATGGCGATATAGAACTTTTAGGACAATTGCTTTTTGAAACTCATTATGGTTTATCTCAGGAATATGAGGTTAGCTGTGCTGAATTAGACATGCTTGTAGACACTGCAAAAGCAGATGAAAATATCATTGGTTCTCGTGTTATGGGAGGCGGTTTTGGCGGCTGCACCATAAATTTAATTAAAAAAGGTCATGAAAATGAGGTAAAACGTAAGTTTTCGAATCTTTATTTAGATACATTTGGGATTGAATTAAAATTTTATGACGTAAAAGTCTCAAACGGAACAACATTACTTTAATACCAACCAACCAATGAAAAATTTTGACATTAACGAAGATCCACACAGACGTTTTAATCCTTTAATTAATGAATGGGTTTTGGTTTCACCTCATCGTGCAAAACGCCCTTGGCAGGGACAAAACGAGGTGATTTCTGCCGAAACACTTCCAAAACATGATCCAAACTGTTATTTATGCCCCGGAAATGTTCGTGCAAACGGAGTAAATAATCCGGCTTACAAAAACAGTTTTGTGTTCGACAATGATTTTGCCGCTTTAAAACAAGAGGAAATCATTTTTGAGGAAGATATTAAACATACTTTTTTTAAGGCAGAACCTGAACAGGGAATTTCAAGAGTGGTATGTTTTTCACCAAGACATGATTTAACTCTTCCGGAAATGGAAGTTTCTGATATCGAAAACATTGTTAAAACATGGCAGAAAGAATACGCAGAATTAGGAAGCATTAAATATATTAATCACGTTCAGATTTTTGAAAATAAAGGAAGTGTTATGGGGTGCAGCAACCCGCATCCGCATGGGCAGATCTGGGCACAGTCATCGCTGCCAACTCAGGTTGAAAAAACACATAACAGCTTAAAATCATATTACGAAAAAAACAAAAGAACATTATTAGAAGATTATGTTCAGGCCGAATTGAGAGTAGGAAGCCGAATTGTAATCGAAAATGATCATTTTGTGGCATTAGTTCCGTTTTGGGCAATCTGGCCTTACGAAACAATGATTGTAAGCAAAAAAGCTATCAGCAAAATCACTGATTTTAATGCTGAAGAAGTTACCGCTTACGCGAAAATTTTAAAGCAGTTAACTATCAAATACGATAATTTATTCAGTACTTCATTTCCGTATTCATCAGGAATTCATCAGGCTCCAACAGATGGTCTGGATCATCCTGAATGGCATTTTCACATGCATTTTTACCCGCCTCTGCTTCGCTCGGCAACTGTAAAAAAATTCATGGTTGGATATGAAATGATGGGAGAATCTCAAAGAGATATTACACCGGAAAAAAGTGCCGAAATTATAAGACAGCAGTCCGATATTCACTATAAAAACGAAGTTAATATCCGCTAAATAATTAAAATGAAATCGTCAAATTTAAAATTTAACATAATAATCCTTCTATAAATGTAAATAACACATTTACAATGATTGTTTTTTAAGTTTTTATTTTAAATTTGACTTTTGTTCTTGTTTTGATAAAAAAATAACAAAATAAAAACACATATTTCATTTTTAACAAGATTACACAACACAATAAACATTTTATAACTTTTAAAACAACAATCACCTATACTAATTATCTAAAATACTATTACCAATGAAGTCAAACCTCGCTCTCGCAGATTATGCGGTTTTTATTATTTATTTCATAGTAGTTTCTGTCTACGGTTATACGGTCTACCGAAAACGTAAACAAGACGAACAAGATGCTAAAGCTTATTTTCTTGCAGAAGGAAATTTAACCTGGTGGGCGATTGGAGCATCATTAATTGCCTCAAACATTTCTGCAGAACAATTTATTGGGATGAGCGGCGAAGGTTTCTTTTTAGGAATAGCGGTTGCAGCTTATGAGTGGCTTGCGGCTGTTGCTTTAATTATTGTAGCTGTTTGGTTTATTCCTGTATATCTTAAAAATAAGATTTACACTATGCCTCAGTTCTTAAAAACACGTTATAATGAATCGACTGCTTTGATTATGGCTGTTTTCTGGCTGTTTTTATATGTTTTTGTTAACTTAACTTCTATTCTATATTTAGGTGCGGTTGCAATTAACGGTCTTGCCGGCGGTGAATATCTCCATATCATTATGATTGGTCTTGCCGTTTTTGCTTTGTTTATCTCTCTTGGAGGAATGAAGGTTGTAGCTTACACTGATGTTATTCAGGTAGCTGTACTTATTATTGGAGGTTTAGTAACATCATACATTGCTTTAACAACAGTTGGCCAATATTTTGGAGTGGGTGAAAATGCGATCGCTGGTTTCAAAGTTTTAATGAAAGAAGCTCCTGAGCATTTTAAAATGATTATCCCTAAACCAACTGCATCTTCTTCTCAGCTGGAAATAGACAAATATTTAACTTTCCCTGGATTATTATCGTACGCGGCAGGTATCTGGATTATCAATTTAAACTACTGGGGATGTAACCAATACATTACTCAAAGAGCACTTGGAGCAGATTTACAAACAGCTCGTACCGGAATTTTATTTGCTGGTATGCTAAAATTATTAATGCCGCTTATCGTAATGCTTCCTGGTATTGCTGCTTATGTTTTATATACAAACGGACATTTACCTCAATTAGTGGGTGGAAAAGATGGTGCTTATTCTGCTGTATTGACTTTCCTTCCTACTGGATTAAAAGGACTTTCGGTTGCAGCTTTAACTGCTGCAATTGTAGCTTCGCTGGCTGGAAAAGTAAATAGTATTTCGACTATTTATACTTTAGATATTCATAAAAAATACATCCAAAAAGAAGCTGGTGAAAAACAACAGGTAAACATTGGAAGACTTGCTGTTTTTGCAGCAATGCTTTTAGCTGTTTTATTTACATGGAATGATATTTTAGGAATTGGCGGTGTTGGTGGTTTCACTTACATTCAAAAATATACAGGATTTATCAGCCCGGGAGTTTTTGCTATGTTCTTCCTTGGTATGTTCTGGAAAAGAACAACAGGAGCAGCAGCTATCGTGGGTGTAATTTTAGGTTTCGTTTTATCTGTTTTATTCAACGAATATGCACCTGCTTTATTTGGAAACGATACGCTTTTATACACAGCTTACCCTAACGGAAAAGGAGCTTTTGAAATTCCATTCCATATCTGTATGGGATTGTCATTCTTCTTTACAATGTTAGTAATGATCTTAATGAGTTTTGCTGGTCCAAAAGTAAACCCTAAAGCATTCGAAACAGAACCGGGAATGTTTAAAGTTAAACCGCAAACAACGGTTTTAATCGTTATTACAATGTTGATTATTATTGCATTATACGTTAAGTTCTGGTAACAGAATTTCAATATAAATTTCAAAAAGAGGATCCAGATTTGGATCCTCTTTTTGTTTGCACAATAAATTTTTTAATTAATTGTTTTAACTACTTTTAACCCGAAAAAAAACTAACCTTTAATCAAACCAAAAAAATGAAAAAACTAATTCTTGCCGTATTTCTTATTTCCGGCGCTGCATTTGCTCAGGACATAAATGTTGTTCAGGGAAATTTTGACTTTTTAAAAGATCAGAAAGAAATCAATACCGAATTTGATTACAGCGGCTTTACTATGATGAAAGAAAAAAAATCGGAAGCGCAGTATGTTCAGGAGCACAAATCCGATTTAGATCAAAAAGCAAAAGGAAATGGAAACATTTGGGAGAAAAAATGGATCGCTGCAAAAGATCAGATCTGGACTCCTAAATTTTTAGAAATTGCCAATATCGTATTAACTAAAGAGAAAAAAGATTTAAACTTTCAGGAAGGTTTAAATACTCCTTACACCTTAATTGTAAAAGCAGTATGGATTTATCCGGGCTGGGATGCAGGAATTATGAAACAGCCGGCAAAAGTAACTACCAATTTAAAATTTGTTGAAACTGCTAATAAATCAAATGTTTTATTAGAAATTACAAGTAAAGAAGCTCCAGGAGATCAATGGGGAAGCAACTTTAGCAACGAAACCAGAATTGGTGAAGGATTTGCAAAAACCGCAAAAACAATGTCTAAATTGATTGCAAAAAAAGCGTATAAATAAAAACATATATATTCCGTTAGGAATATCTCGTCGGTAGAAAAAAATATTATCGTTTTGCATTATGTCCTGTAGGGACATCTAATTTACGGAAATAATATACATATCCATAAATCAAACGTTCCTACGGAACGTATAACCGTAATTCAAATTTCATTCTACTACTGACGAAACATTCCTACGGAATGAATCTCGAAATAAAAATTATTCTTTTAATTGAAAAAGCCCTGATTATTCAGGGCTTTGCTCTTTTTGCATATTTAGTAAATACGCCATATTGGCTATTACGTGATCGTGTTTCTTTACAAACGAATTTTCTTCATTCCAGACATACCCTGCTAAAACAGCACAAATTTTTTCTTTTACATCTGGATTTTCCGGCTGATGGAAAAATAAAGTCTGTAAATTTCCTGTGTACCATTCTTGCACATAAGTAGTAAAAACTGCAATGCCGCGTTTCATATATTGTGTAAACTCAACTTCCCAGTCAACAGCAATTCCCTGTGATTCTTTTAAATATAATTTTGCTGCAAGCATTCCAGATTCGGTTGCAAAAGCTACACCAGATGAGAAAACCGGATCTAAAAACTCAGAACTGTTTCCAGTTAAAGCAAAACCGTCACCATACATTCTTTTTACGGCTCTTGAGTAGTTTTCTAATTTAACCGGTTCAAACAGAAATTCTGTTCCGGCAAATCTTTTTATATAATATTCCGATTTTTGAATTGCATTTTTCAAAGCCTCAGCATTGTCCTTATTTTCAGAAAGAGAGTTGATAAAATCTGTTGGTCCAACCACACCTAAACTCGTATTTCCGTTAGAAAACGGAATTACCCATAACCAGACTTCAGTTTCCAGAATATCAAATGAAATTTGAGTTCCTTCTTCACCTTCTGGTCTGTTGATATCTTTTACATGTGTAAAAATAGAAGAATGCGGATCTAATTTTGAAGGCGTATCTAAATCTAAAAGTCTTGGCAATACACGTCCGTAACCGCTTGAGTCGATAATAAAATTGGCGTGGATTTCTTTTAAATTTCCATCTTTATCTTTTACGATTGTTTTCGATTTTTTTCCTTCAAAAGAAACTTCAAGAACTTCGGTTTCAAATTCCAGATCAACACCTTTTCTAACGACTTCCTGAGCCATTGTATTGTCAAAATCTGCACGAGGAACCTGCCAGGTCCAGTCCCAGCCTTCGCCAAATTTTTTGCTGAAATCAAAAACACAAATTTCTTCGCCTCTAATGAAGCGGGCTCCCAATTTTTTTTCAAAATTCATTGCATCAAGAGCCTCAAACAATTCTGCCTCAGCAAAATGATCCATTACTCTCGGAATTAAGCTTTCGCCAACAACAAGTCTCGGGAACTTTTGTTTTTCTACAACTTTTACCTTAACATTATTTTTATGAAGATACGATGCAGATACGCATCCGGACGGTCCGGCGCCTATTACTAAAACATCTACAAACTCCTTTGTCATAATAAGAATATTATCAATTATTAACCTACATTTGCCATCATCAAAATAACTACATTTATTTTGATAAATAAAATTAAATTAGCACAATCAAAACCGATTTAATGAATACAATTAACGAATATTTAAGTTTAGAAGAATTTGAGGCCATAATCTTTGGAAATCAAAAAGTTACAATTAGCGACGTTGTCGTAAACCGAGTTAATGAAAGTTTCAATTTCTTAAAGGAATTCTCTGGGAATAAAGTAATTTACGGCGTAAACACTGGTTTTGGACCAATGGCGCAGTATAGAATTAAAGAGTCTGATCAAATTCAGCTTCAATATAATTTAATTAGAAGCCACTCTTCGGGAACCGGAAAACCATTAAGCCCGGTTTGTGCAAAAGCAGCAATTTTAGCTCGTTTAAACACTCTTTCATTAGGAAATTCAGGCGTTCACCCGTCAGTAATCAACCTAATGTCTGAACTTATCAATAAAGATATTACCCCTTTAATCTTCGAACACGGAGGCGTTGGTGCCAGCGGTGATTTAGTACAACTGTCACATTTGGCTTTAGTGTTAATTGGCGAAGGTGAAGTTTTTTATAAAGGTGAAAGAAGACCAACTCCTGAAGTTTTTGAAATTGAAGGTTTAAAACCAATTCAGGTAGAAATTAGAGAAGGTCTGGCATTAATCAACGGAACTTCAGTAATGACTGGAATTGGAGTTGTAAATGTTTATCATGCTAA
This sequence comes from Flavobacterium sp. KACC 22758, assembly GCF_028736135.1. Lineage (NCBI taxonomy): Bacteria > Pseudomonadati > Bacteroidota > Flavobacteriia > Flavobacteriales > Flavobacteriaceae > Flavobacterium > Flavobacterium sp. KACC 22758. The sequence continues at coordinate 86,316 of NZ_CP117878.1, read as the reverse complement.
AAAATTATTAGACTGGTCATTAAAATCTTCATGTGCAATTAACGAATTGGTTCAGGCTTATGACGATCATTTCTCAGAAGAACTAAACCAGACTAAACGTCATAAAGGGCAGCAGGAAATTGCGCTGAAAATGCGTCAAAATCTTTCAGACAGTACTTTAATCCGTAAAAGAGAAGACCATTTATATTCTGGTGAAAATACCGAAGAAATCTTCAAAGAAAAAGTTCAGGAATATTATTCATTAAGATGTGTTCCTCAAATTTTAGGACCGGTTTTAGAAACTATTAATAATGTAGCTTCTATTCTGGAAGACGAATTTAACTCGGCAAACGATAACCCAATTATCGATGTAAAAAACCAGCATGTTTACCACGGCGGAAATTTCCACGGAGATTATATTTCGCTTGAAATGGATAAACTAAAAATTGTTATCACTAAATTAACAATGCTGGCAGAACGTCAATTGAACTATTTATTAAATTCAAAAATCAACGAATTACTTCCTCCGTTTGTAAACTTAGGAACATTAGGATTTAATTTCGGAATGCAGGGTGTTCAGTTTACAGCAACATCTACAACGGCAGAAAGCCAAATGTTGTCGAACCCAATGTATGTTCACAGTATTCCAAACAACAACGACAATCAGGATATTGTAAGTATGGGAACTAACTCGGCAGTGATTACCTCAAAAGTAATCGAAAATGCTTTTGAAGTTCTGGCTATCGAAATGATCACTATCGTTCAGGCAATTGATTATTTAGGACAGAAAGACAAAATTTCATCTGTTTCTAAAAAATGGTACGATGAAATTAGAAATATAATTCCAACATTTAAGGAAGATCAGGTAATGTATCCTTTTGTTCAAAAAGTAAAAGATCATTTGATCAACAATTAAAAATTGATATACCAATAGCCCCAAAGAGTTTTAGTTTTTTTAATCATTAAACATTGAATTTTAAAATCATGAAAAAGACACTTATTTTTTTGCTGCTGGCAAGTATTCAATTTGTTAACAGTCAAGAACTGGCATTAGTTAAAAAGAATTCTAAAATTGGATATATTTCCAAAGACGGATCATTTAAAATCGAACCTCAATACAAATCGGCCAGAAGTTTCTCAGACGGTTTGGCTGCTGTAGAAAACGGCGGGAAATGGGGATTTATTGACAGTAAAGGAAGCTGGGTAATTCCGGCAGATTTTAAAGATGCCAAAGATTTTAACAACGGAATTGCCGTAGTACAAAAAGATAAGGAATGGGTTTATATTGATAAAAAAGGTGAAATTCAAAAAGCTCCTGCTTCAGAAAAACTATTCGATTTTAATAACGGTGTTGCTTTTATCAGACAAAACAATAAAGTAGGTTTGATAAACAATAAAATGGCCGTTGTTTTAGAACCAAAATACGATCAGATTAAATCTTTTGAAAATGGTTATGCAAGAGTAGAACTGAACAAAAACTGGGGAATCATAAATACAGAAGGAAAAGAAGTAGTGGAGCCGGCTTATGCTGAAATTGGAAACTACTTTAAAGGAACAACCTGGGCAAGAAAAGACAAAACCTTCGGATTGGTAAGCGGCGGGAAATTTACTCCGGTTGACGGAGCCGAAAAAATCTGGGATTTTGAAACTCAGGATTTGACTTTTGCCAAAAAAAATGGAAAAATTGGTTATATCGATTTAAAAGGAAACTGGGCTATTTTACCTATATATGATAAAGGAAAAGCTTTCTCAAAAAATTTAGCTCCGGTTTTAGTTGGAAAAAAATGGGGATTCATCAATCCTGAAGGAAAATTTGTAATTGAACCAACTTACAATGATGCCGAAGTTTTCAGTACAAATGGTTTAGCACCGGTAAAAGAAAGCAATTGGGGATTCATTAATGAGTCAGGAAAACTAATAATTCCAACACAATACGGCATTACTACAAATGCTATTATTGCCATGTTTGTACAACAGGACAAAGGCTTTATTGATGGAGTAGCAAGGGTAAAAAATGAAGGAAAATGGGGTTTTCTTAAACCAGACGGAACTGTATTAAGCAACCAATGGTTTGAAAATGCTGAATTATTCTCAAAATCAGCCGAAAAACCACAGCCTGCAGCAACTCCTGTTGAAGCTCCAAAACAAGAAACAAAAACAACCAAACCAGCAGCTAAAGCGACAGCAAAACCAGCAGCTAAGAAAAAGAAATAAATTTCACTTATGAAGTGTGTATTAGTAACAGGCGGTTCCAGAGGAATTGGAAGTGCTATTTGTAAAAAATTAGCCGTTGAATCTAATTATCATATTCTGATTAATTATCATTCAAACAAAACTGCCGCCGAAGAAACATTACAAGAAATACAAAAATTAGGCGCAACCGGAGAAATTTTAGGTTTTGATGTTGCCAATTTTGAGCAGGTGCAAGACGTTCTTACACAGTGGCAGGAAGCAAATCCTGAAAAATTAGTAGAAGCGATTGTAAATAATGCAGGAATTACAAAAGATGGTCTTTTTATGTGGATGACACCGCAGGACTGGAACAGTGTTATGAATACAAGTGCAAACGGATTTTTTAATGTAACGCAGTTTTTTATTCAAAAAATGCTTCGCAATAAATATGGCCGAATTGTAAATGTTGTATCAGTCTCTGGTGTAAAAGGAACTGCAGGACAAACCAATTATTCAGCAGCAAAAGGTGCTATTGTTGCAGCAACAAAAGCATTGGCGCAAGAAGTAGCAAAACGTAACATTACAGTAAATGCTGTTGCACCGGGTTTTATTAAAACCGATATGACAAGTGAACTGGATGAAAAAGAATTATTAAAACTGATTCCAGTAAATCGTTTTGGCGAAGCCGAAGAAGTAGCAGATTTGGTAAGCTTTTTGATTTCAAAAAAATCAAGTTACATTACCGGAGAAATTATTAATATAAATGGCGGAATATATTCTTAAGAATATTATGTTTGCGATATTATTTTTAAGTTTTTTTTAACATTGAAAATTACCTGCAATCCTGACAATTGTTGGGATTGCAGGATTAAAAATAAAAGATAGATAAAACCTTTGTGCCTTTGTTTAAAAAATTACACTTTAAGGATTAAAAAATTACTTTGAAAGACGATGAATAAGAGAGTTGTAATTACTGGAATGGGAATTTATTCTTGTATCGGAACTTCTTTAGATGAAGTAAAAGAATCACTGTATAATGGAAAATCAGGGATAAAATTTGATTCTGACCGAAAAGAATTTGGTTTTCAATCAGCCTTAACGGGAATGGTTCCTAAAGCTGATTTAAAAAATTTACTGACCCGCAGACAGCGTATGAGTATTGGTGAAGAAACCGAGTATGCTTATATGGCAACTATCGAAGCATTGAAAAATGCTAATATCGACGATGCTTTTTTTGAAACTCGCGAAGTGGGAATCATGTACGGAAACGACAGTGTTTCTAAAGCTATCATTGATGCTACAGATATTGTCCGCGAGAAAAAAGACACTGCTCTTATTGGTTCTGGTGCGATTTTTAAATCGATGAATTCTACCGTTACCATGAATCTTTCAACGATTTTTAAACTTCGTGGTATTAATTTAACCGTTAGTGCCGCTTGTGCAAGTGGTTCACATTCTATTGGATTGGCTTATTTTTTAATTAAAAGTGGTTTTCAGGATATTATTATAACCGGAGGAGCGCAGGAAATAAACAAATATGCCATGAGCAGTTTTGACGGACTGGGCGTTTTCTCTAACCGTGAAGGCGATCCCGAAAAAGCGTCAAGACCTTTTGATGCCGGACGCGACGGATTGATTCCGAGTGGCGGCGGTGCAACTTTAATTCTCGAAAGTTACGAATCTGCAATTGCGCGCGGTGCCAATATTATCGCCGAAGTTTCAGGTTACGGATTTTCATCAAACGGCGGGCATATTTCGACACCAAATGTCGAAGGTCCTTCTACAGCAATGCAGAGAGCATTAGATGATGCTAAACTAAAAGCATCAGATATTGAGTATATAAATGCACACGCAACTTCAACTCCGGTTGGTGATGCAAACGAAGCCAAGGCGATATTTGAAGTTTTTGGTGAGAAAAATCCTTACGTAAGTTCTACAAAATCAATGACTGGACACGAATGCTGGATGGCAGGAGCAAGTGAAATTATTTACTCTATCATCATGATGCAGAACGATTTCATTGCCCCGAACATCAATTTAGAAAATCCAGACGAAGATGCTTCAAAATTAAATTTAGTTAAAACTACGTTAAACAAAAAATTTGACATATTTTTGTCCAATTCTTTCGGTTTCGGAGGAACCAACTCTGCGTTGGTGGTTAAAAAGTTTAAATTGAACGATGAATAAAGAAGAGATTATAGCAAAAATTAATGGTTTTTTAGTTGATGAATTTGAAGTTGATAATGACGACATTGAACCAAATGCTAATTTAAAAGATACGCTTGGATTAGACAGTTTAGATTATGTTGATTTAGTAGTTTCAATTGAATCTAACTTTGGCGTAAAACTAGTTGAGGCAGATTTTGTTGGAATTTCTGATTTCCAAAGTTTCTACGATCTTATTGAAACCAAATTAAAAGCCAAAACAGCTTAATGAGTCAATGGGATGGTAAATCAAAAGGAACTGTTTTAGGTTATAGAATATTCGTTTTTTTGATAAAGAAAGCGGGTGTTAAATCTGCTTATGGTTTACTTTACTTTGTTGCTTCTTATTATTTCCTGTTTCTAAAAAAAAGCAACCGCGCTATTTTTTATTACTTTAAAGAAAGGCTTCAATATTCCACTTTTAAATCTAAAAAAATGGTTTTCAAAAGTTACTATACTTTTGGGCAGACCATTATTGATAAAATTTCCATTTCGGCCGGAATGCGAAATAAATTCACCTATGAATTTGACGGAATCGAAATTCTAAAAAATCTTTTAGCCGAAAAAAAAGGAGGCGTTTTAATAAGCGCGCATGTTGGGAATTTTGAAATCGCCGAACACTTTTTAGGCGATATCGATCTTGATTTTCAAATCAATCTTGTTACTACAGATTTAGAGCATTCGGCAATTAAAAATTATTTAGAAAGCGTTACCCAAAAACCAACCGTAAAATTTATTATTATTAAAGAAGACTTGTCTCATATTTTTGAGATCAATGCGGCTTTGGCCAATAATGAACTGGTTTGTTTTACCGGCGATCGTTATTTTGAAGGTACAAAATCTCTTTCTGAAAATATTCTTGGCAAAGAAGCCAATTTCCCGGCAGGTCCATTTTTAATAGCATCAAGATTAAAAGTGCCCGTTGTATTTGTGTATGTAATGAAAGAACCAAATCTGCATTATCATCTTTATGCAAGAGAAGCTACGGTAAAACACCGCGACGAAAAAGCACTTTTAAAAGAATACGTGACAAGTGTAGAAAGCATTATAAAAAAATATCCGCTGCAATGGTTTAATTATTTCGACTTTTGGAATGATTTACGTTAATCACAGATTTAACAGATAGAATAGATTTACGCAGTATAAATAACACGTCTTATTTCCTTTTTTAAGAAACTACTTAAAACATTCATCAAAACCCCGTTTAATCTGTAAGAATCTGAGAGCTTCATTGTATTTCTGTTTAACGTTATTATTTTTTTTAACCTGCGAAAACCCTTTTAATCCTTTAGATCGAGGGCAATTAAAACTCCTAAACATTAATGCGTTAAACAAGAAAATTCGTTTAAATAAATTTACTTACTTTTGTCCGCAACCAAAGCAGTAAAACCTAAATGAAAAATGTTCTCGTTATTTACTATTCTCAATCAGGACAGTTAGAAACGATTGCGCAAAACATCGCAAAACCGTTTTTAAACTCAGAGAATATAAATGTAACTTTTCACGAAATCCAGCTCGAGAAGCCTTTCCCCTTTCCGTGGAATAAGGATGCGTTTTTTGATGCCTTTCCAGAATCGTTTTTACAAATTCCAACAACATTAAAACCAGTTCCTGAAGCAATTTTAGATACAAAATTTGATTTAATTCTTTTCCACTATCAAGTTTGGTATTTATCGCCGTCAATTCCAATTAATTCGTTTTTGAAAAGTGACGATGCCAAAAAAATCCTGAACAATACGCCTGTAATTACAATAAGCGGTTCAAGAAACATGTGGATTATGGCACAGGAAAAAATAAAAACACTACTAAAAGAAGCAAACGCACAATTAGTGGGAAATGTTGCCTTAGTAGATCGTGTTGGAAATTTAATCAGCGTAATTACAATTGTAGAATGGATGTTCTCTGGAGTTAAGAAAAAATATTTAGGTATTTTTCCGCTACCGGGAGTTTCAGAAAAAGACATACAAGAATCTCCAAAATTTGGAGAAGTAATGCTTTCTGCTTTTAACGAGAATAACTTAGAGCATTTACAGCCAAAATTAGTAGGAATTGGTGCAGTAAAGATCAGTCCGTATTTAGTGACTGTGGACAAAACGGCCAATAAAATTTTCAATAAATGGTCAAACCTTATTTATAAAAATCAAAAAAACCGAAAAAAGCTTCTAAAAGTATTTAATGTTTATTTATTCTTGGCAATTTGGTTAATCTCACCAATAGTGTATATATTGCACTTTATTTCCTACCCTTTTAAGTTAAAAACCATAAAAAGAGAAACTCAATATTATCAAGGAGTTTAGAAGACTATTTTTAGATTATGTTTGAAGTATATATCACAAAAGCTGCAAAATATTTGCCAAACGAAGCTGTTTCGAATGATGAAATGGAAGCCTATTTAGGTCTGATCAATGATACAGCCTCAAAAGCAAGACGTATTATTTTGCGCAATAACAAAATTACAAGCCGTTATTACGCTGTTGACAAAACAGGAAAAAGCACACACAGTAATGCCGAATTAACGCGAAATGCTATTTTACCGTTATTCGACGAAAATTTTACGCCTCAGGATTTAGAAGTACTTTCATGCGGGACCTCAACTCCTGATATTTTTCTGCCTTCGCATGCTGCGATGGTTCATGGTCTGCTAAAAAATAAATCAGTAGAATTAAACTCTTCAACGGGAGTCTGCTGTGCCGGAATGAACTCACTTAAATTTGGTTTTCTTTCGGTACGATCTGGAAATTCAAAAAATGCAATCTGTACAGGATCTGAAAAAGTTTCAACCTGGCTGAATGCTCAAAAATACAATCACGAAACCGAAAACTTAAAAAGTCTTGAAGAACAGCCAATCATTGCTTTCAAAAAAGATTTTTTAAGATGGATGTTATCTGACGGTGCCGGTGCATTTTTATTAGAAAATAAACCACGAGGTCCAATTTCTCTTAAAATAGAATGGATGGAAGCTTTTTCGTATGCTTACGAATTAGAAACCTGTATGTACGCCGGAGGAGATAAACAAGAAAATGGAGAAATCAAAGGATGGAGCGATTATGCACCAGAACAATGGTTAAACGAATCTGTTTTCTCAATTAAACAAGATGTAAAATTATTAGATGAATTTATCCTTACCAAAGGTGCAGAAAGCATGAAAGAGGCAATGGATAAAAACAACATCAAATCTGAAGATATTAATTATTTCATTCCCCACGTTTCATCTAACTTCTTTGTTGAAGGATTAAAGAAAGGATTAAGCGAAAAAGGAATTGGAATGAGTGATGAAAAATGGTTCATGAATCTTTCAAAAGTAGGTAACGTAGGTTCTGCCTCAATTTACCTGGCTTTAGAAGAATTAATGAATTCAGGAAACCTGAAAAAAGGAGATCACATTCTTTTATCAGTTCCGGAAAGCGGAAGATTTTCTTTCGCCTATGCGTATTTAACAGTTTGTTAATGGAAACAATGGCTTCTTTAGAAAAAGAAATGGTAGAAAATTTACTGCCGCAAAAGTTCCCTTTTGTGATGGTCGATACCATGCATTCTTATACCGAAACTTCTTTAGTTTCTGGTTTAAAAATTGAGCAGGATAATATTTTTGTAAAAAATAATATTTTTCTAGAAGCAGGTTTAATTGAGCATATGGCACAATCTGTGGCATTGCATACCGGATATCAATATTTTTTAAGAAACGAAACAGCGCCAACAGGTTATATTGGTTCTATTAAAGAAATTGAAATTAAAAAACTGCCACAATTAAACAATACCATTCAATCTGAAGTTACTATTCTGCAGGAATTTGCAGGAATAACTTTGGTGAATATTGTTACGACATTAAATAATGAAGAAATTGCAAACGGACAGATGAAAACCGTTTTAGCTAAATAATATAGAATTTTGAATCCCGTAGTTGACATACAAAATTATTTACCGCACCGGGCACCATTGCTTATGGTAGATTTAATTCTGGAAATTGATGCCAACTTTGTAGAGACCATTTTTTTGATAAAAGAAGACAATATTTTTGTTCAGGATAATGTTTTTATTGAAGCGGGTTTAATCGAAAATACGGCGCAGACTTGTTCGTCTATTGTTGGAAAAAAATATTTTTTTGATGAAGACGGAACAGAAAATGAAAACGTAAATGTAATTGGATTTATCAGTGCCTTAAAAAATGTAAAAATTCATTCGCTGCCAAAAGTCGGCGACACGATAATTACCAAAGCAGATTTAGTTTCAAAATTCGCTGGCGACGATTACACTTTATGCACGATGAGCTGCAGCAGCTCTGTCGAAGACCAGATACTCTTAGAATGCGAAATTAACTTGTTCATTCAAAAAACAGTTTCGGTTGGGTAATTCAAAAAAAATCATTTTACATCTCGTAATCCGAATCGGAATTTTGATTCTTTTACTTGCATTACTTTTCGCATTTTGGTATTTTACCTATGATCCTCATAAGTTTTGCGATGAAACCGGACACAAACATGTCGACGGCGGATTGGGATTATTCATCATGGGGTTTATAATAACCCAGATGTTTTATGCAGGAATGCTGATCGAAATGATTTATTTATTTGTAAAAAAACAACGAACTCTGGCTTTCGCCAATCTGGGATTTTTAATAATTAGTTTATGTATAGTTTCAGTCTGTATGTTTCTAATAAATTAAATTAGCAATATGGAAAAAGATAAAGTACCACAAGACACCAGCAATTTAACCAAAAATAACGTCAAAGAGCTTTTATACGCAACCGACGAAAATGGCAACTATACCACAACCTTAAGTACAGGCTGGGAACCCAAAACAATTGCATTATCGAATTCTATCGATGAAATAAACGAACGTATTGCCGAGGCCAGGCAACAGGTTTTAGATGGCGAAGTAAGTCCGATTGTTTATTTTATGGAAATCAACAAAATGGATCTTACTATTTTATCAAGCTATGTAGGATTCTGGAAATGGCGTGTAAAAAGACATTTTAAACCAAGTGTTTTTGCCTCATTAAGCGATAAAGTGCTGCAGAAATATGCCGACACTTTTGAAATTTCAATTGACGAATTAAAAAACAGCATTACCAAATAAATGGAATTAACTTTCACACATCATCAGTCTGCTCATTGTGAGAATGGAGTAGCGTCGAATCTGCTAAAAAACAGCGGACTAAACATCAGCGAACCGATGGTTTTTGGTATTGGCTCTGGGCTGTTTTTTGTATACCTGCCTTTTATAAAAGTGAATTATGCTCCGGCAATCAGCTACAGAACTCTGCCTGGACAAATCTTTAATAAAGTAGCAACCCGTTTAAACCTAAAAATAAAAAGACAAAAATTTTCATCGGTATCAAATGCAAATAAAGCATTGGACGAAAATTTAAAAAATAATATTCCAACCGGATTACAAGTCGGTGTTTACAATTTAAGTTATTTCCCAGACGAATACCGTTTTCATTTCAACGCACACAATTTAGTAGTTTACGGAAAAACCGATAAAGATTATTTAGTGAGTGATCCTGTAATGGAAACCGTTACAACTTTAACACACGAAGAATTAGACAAAGTGCGTTTTGCTAAAGGTGCTTTTGCACCGCGCGGCCAAATGTATTATCCAATTCAAGTTCCAAAAGATGTCGATTTAAAAAGCGCCATCATTAAAGGAATAAAAAATACCTGCCGCGATATGCTGGCGCCAATGCCAATTGTAGGTGTTCGCGGTATCAAATTTGTTTCTAAGCAAATTAGAAAATGGCCTATAAAACACGGTACTAAAAAAGCCAATCATTATCTGGCGCAAATGGTTCGTATGCAGGAAGAAATAGGAACCGGAGGCGGAGGTTTCCGTTTTATTTATGCCGCATTTTTACAGGAAGCTTCGGTTGTTTTAGGTAATGAAGAATTGAAAGAACTTTCTAAAGAAATGACAAAAATTGGCGATTCATGGCGAGATTTTGCTGTTGAAGCTTCGCGAATTTATAAAAACAGAAGTGCCAAAGAAGACGCTTACAATACTATTGCCGATGAACTTTTGGACATTGCCAATAGAGAAGAAATCTTTTTTAAAAAATTAAAAAAAGCGATCAGCTAAACATATTTTGCAGCCTATAATTAAAATAGAATCCCTTTCGAAAAAGTACAAAGAAGCAGATCAGTATTCTTTGAACGATGTTTCGCTGGATATAAACGAAGGAGAAGTTTTTGGTTTATTAGGCCCAAACGGTGCCGGAAAAACAACCCTGATTTCAATGCTCTGCGGATTGGTAAAACCAACATCAGGACATTTTACCATAAATGGTCTAGACTATCAGCATCATTCTTCAAAAATTAAAAAAATCATAGGCGTTGTTCCTCAGGAATATGCCTTATACCCTACTCTTACAGCGAGAGAAAACCTGCATTATTTTGGAAGTATGTACGGTTTAAAAGGTTCAGATTTAAAAGATAAAGTAATCGAAACTTTAGATCTTCTGGGTTTATTAAAATTTGCCGACAAACCTGTTGGAACTTTTTCCGGCGGAATGAAACGCCGTGTGAATTTGATTGCCGGAATTCTGCATAATCCAAAAGTTTTATTTTTAGACGAACCAACTGTTGGAGTCGATGTACAGTCTAAAAATGCCATTATGGATTATTTAAAAGTATTAAACCAAAACGGAACCTCTATTATTTATACTTCACATCATTTGGCTGAAGCAGAAGATTTCTGCAGCACGATTGCAATTATCGACAGAGGTCAGATTTATACAAAAGGAACACCTTCAACCTTAATTAATTCTGTTAAAGATGCCCGCAATCTCGAAGACGTTTTTATTTCATTAACCGGTAAAGACTTGAGAGATGCTATATAAAATTTGGATGTCGATCGTAAAAGAATTTTTACTGCTTAAACGTGATTTAGGCGGATTGATTATTTTGTTTATAATGCCGTTGGTTTTGGTGATTACTGTAACGTTGATTCAGGACAGCACTTTTAAAACCGTAAGCGATTCTAAAATTCCAATTTTATTGGTGGATAACGACAAAGGTTCGGTTTCGAAAACTGTTTTTGAAAATTTAGAAAAAAGCAATCTGTTTAGTGTTGTAACACAAATCGATAATAAAACAATTAGTGAAGATGTTGCCAGAGAAAATGTTTTCAAAGGAAAATTTCAATTGGCAATTATAATTCCCGAAAAATTAAGTTCTGATTTACAAGCTAAAGTAGATCAAAATGTCGAAAAAATTGTCAGCAATTTAGGTTTTGCAGATAGTACAGCGGCAAACGAACCTCAGCGCATTATCAAAGAAAAAGAGGTAAAACTGTATTTTGATCCCGCGGTACAGATGAGTTTCAAAAATGCAGTCATGAGTTCGATTGACAAAATGATTTCACAGATCGAAACCAAATCAATTTATACCACTTTCGAAAAACAATTAGGAGAAGGAAGCACCAATTTTGAGCAGAAAAGTTTCATTTCATTCAAAGAGATAATTCCAAAGATAAACAACAAAGAAATTCGTCCAAATTCGGTGCAACATAACGTTCCGGCGTGGACACTTTTTGCGATATTTTTCATTGTAATTCCGTTATCGATTAATATTGTAAAAGAAAAATCACAGGGAACTTTCGTTCGATTAAGAACCAATCCAGTTTCTAATTTAGTGGTGATTATTGGTAAAACTATCACATATTCTGTAATCTGTATGATTCAGTTTTATATGATGGTTGCCGTTGCAGTTTTTCTATTTCCATCCATCGGACTGCCGTCTTTAAATATTGAAGGCCATTTAGCATTAATGAGCGTTGTAGCCTTGTTTTCAGGTTTCGCTGCTATTGGATTCGGAATTTTATTAGGAACAATTGCAAGCACACAAGAGCAATCGGCTCCGTTTGGTGCAACAAGTGTGATCATTCTAGCTGCAATTGGCGGTATCTGGGTTCCGGTTTTTGCCATGCCAAAGATTATGCAGATTATTGCCAAATCGTCTCCTATGAACTGGGGATTGGATGCTTTTTACGACGTTCTTTTACGCAACGTTTCTTTCCTTGAAATTATTCCAAAAATAAGTTTGTTATTTTTGTTTTTCATTCTCACAACAGCCATCGCATTATTTTATGATAAAAAGAAAAGAGCAGTTTAAAGAAGCTGAAGATTTAACCGTTTCACACGAAATCAGAATTCGTTTTAACGAAACTGATCCGCTTGGAATTGTTTGGCACGGCAACTACATTACCTATTTTGAAGATGGACGTGAAGCTTTTGGACGTGAACACGGATTGACGTATCTGGATATTGCCAAAACCGGATATACAACGCCAATTGTAAAATCGACCTGCGAACATAAATTATCTCTGCGTTACGGCGATGTGGTAACAATTGAAACAACAGTTGTTGACACGCCCGCAGCCAAAATGATTTACCGTTTTAAAATTATTGACGACAAAGGAGAAGTAGCCTGCACTGGCGAAACGACTCAGGTTTTTTTAGATAAAGAAGGAAATTTAATGCTGACCAATCCGCCATTTTATGAAGAATGGAAACGAAAAGTCGGCTTGTTGAAATAAAACACGAATTGCACAAATTAGTACGAATTAAAAATAAATAATTTGTGTAAATCCGTTTGATCTGTTAAATCTGCGTGCCATAAAAAACACGCTGGAATAAAATCATAAAATGTTAAGAGAAATATACATTACAGAAACCAATTGTATCACGCCATTAGGTTTTGATGTCGAATCAAATGTTGAAGCGATTCTTCGCGGTGATTCTGGCATTCAGCTTCATAATGATATTTCTTTAATGCCCAATTCATTTTATGCTTCAATTATTTCTGATGAAAAAATAAACAGTGCTTTTTCAAAAATTAGTACTGAGACAAAATATTCTCGTTTAGAGAAAATGATGATTTTGGCTTTAGAGCCAATTATCAAAAAATCAGGTGTTGAACTAAATTCAAAAACCGCTTTTATACTTTCTACCACAAAAGGAAATGTTACGGCTTTAGCAAATGATTCTGAAGAAAGTTTCAACAACGCACATTTAGATGTTCTAGCTAAAAACATTTCAGATTTCTTCGGATTCAAAACACAGCCAATTGTAGTTTCAAATGCCTGCGTTTCCGGAATTTTAGCAGTTTCCATTGCTAAAAGAATGATTCAGTCTGAATTATACAACAATGTTTTTGTGGTGGCCGGCGATGAAGTTTCAGAATTTGTTTTGTCTGGATTTAATGCTTTCCAAGCTATGAGCGAACTGCCTTGCAAACCGTATTCTAAAAACAGAACCGGAGTAAGTTTAGGCGAAGCAGCAGCAGCAGTTTTAATTTCGGCGAATCCGGCAACCGCTACAATAAAAGTTATCGGTGATAGCTCGATCAACGATGCGAATCATATTTCGGGTCCGTCAAGAACTGGTGAAGGTTTGTTCAGAAGTATTCAGAATGCTTTAAAAGAAGCACAGATTGAAGCTCAAAAATTAGATTATATTTCTGCCCACGGAACCGCAACACCTTATAATGACGAAATGGAAGCTATTGCTTTAAATCGTTTGGGTTTACAAAACGTTCCTGTAAATAGTTTAAAAGGATTTTACGGTCATACCTTAGGCGCTTCGGGATTACTGGAAACTGTAATTGCGATAGAATCTGCTAATCAAAACAAACTTTTTGAATCAAAAGGTTTTGATGAAATTGGAGTTAGTGAAGCTATCAATGTGATTGAGAAAAATGGAGAAAAAAATATTGAATATTTTCTAAAAACGGCTTCTGGTTTTGGAGGTTGTAATACGGCTGTGGTTTTTGAAAAGATGAAATGAAATGGAGAATAACGAAACTAAATTTATAATTTATAACCACCCAAGCGGAAATGTTAGAGTTGATGTTGTTGTACAAGATGAAACTCTTTGGCTCACACAAAAAGCCATGAGTGAGTTGTTTGACACTACACATCAGAATATTTCTTTACATTTAAAGAACATTTTTGAGTCTGGAGAATTAGAAGAAAATTCAACCTTCAAGGAAATCTTGCAAGTTCAACTTGAAGGTAAACGTCAAGTTTCCAGAAATCAAAAATTCTATAATCTTGATGCAATTATATCTGTCGGCTATAGAGTAAATTCAACAAAAGCCACACAATTTAGAATTTGGGCAACTCAAACCCTAAAAGAATATATAATCAAAGGTTTTGTTTTAGATGATGAACGTTTAAAACAAGGACAAACAGTTTTTGGTAAAGATTACTTCAAAGAATTATTACGCAGAGTACGTTCTATTCGTGCAAGCGAACGTCGCATTTACCAACAAGTAAGTGATATTTTTGCTGAGTGTAGTATTGATTATGATAAAAATTCAGAAGTCACTAAAAGTTTTTATGCAATGGTTCAAAACAAATTTCACTTTGCCATAACAGGAAACACGGCTGCGGAAATTGTTCATAAAAATGCAGATAAAACCCAAAATAATATGGGCCTTACCACTTGGAAAAATGCTCCAGAGGGAAGAATTATAAAATCTGATGTAATTGTTGCTAAAAATTATTTACAAGAAAAAGAAATTAATCAATTGGAAAGAACTGTTACAGGCTATTTTGATTACATAGAAGGTTTAATTGAAAGAGAAAACACTTTCACTATGGAACAATTGGCTGAAAGTGTTAATAAATTTCTTTCTTTCAACGAGTACAAAATATTAGAAGGAAAAGGAAAAATATCCAAAATCCAAGCAGATAAAAAAGCAATTAAAGAATATGATGAGTTCAATAAAACTCAAAAAATAATTTCGGATTTTGATAAAGAAATAAAGAAAATCAGAAAATAAACAAGGTGTTTTCATTACTTAATTAAATGACTCAAAATAAAACCAACATACAATCCTACATCACCATCCAAAACAACGAAATTGTTTGGAACGGAACTTCTGTATTCAAAACTGAACCAACAGATTTTGCTGATTTCTCTAAACAAGCGTATCGTAGTTTTGAAATGCAGTATCCAAAGTTTTTCAAAATGGATGCTTTGAGCAAACTGGCTTTTTTAGGATCAGAATTGCTTTTGAGCCCGATAACTTCTGCAGAAGAAGAGAATAATATTGCTTTGGTTTTGGCTAATAAATCGTCGAGTTTAGATACTGATGTCAAATATCAGGAATCAATTTCAGACAAAGAAAACTATTTTCCAAGTCCGGCTGTTTTTGTTTATACGCTGCCAAATATCTGTCTGGGCGAAATAAGTATCCGTCATCAGCTGAAAAGTGAAAATTCTTTCTTTATATTTGACACCTTTAATACCGAATTTATGTCAAATTATTCTAATATTCTTTTGAATACGAATAAAGCAGATATCGTTTTGTGCGGCTGGGTAGAATTTTTTAATGACAATTATAAAGCTTTTCTCTGCACTATAAGCAAAGAAGAAAACACAAAATATACAAACGAAACTATCAATACATTATATAATAAATAATCATGGAAGCATTAAAAGAAGAATTGAAAAACAAAATTATCACAACTCTAAACCTTGAAGATATAACAATTGAAGACATTGCTGATAATGATCCTTTGTTTGGAGATGGTTTAGGTTTAGACTCGATTGATGCACTTGAATTGATCGTGATTTTAGATAAAGATTACGGAATTAAATTAGTAGATCCGAAAGAAGGAAAAACAATTTTCCAGTCTATCGAAACTATGGCGGCTTACATCAGCGCTAACAGAACGAAGTAGTTTTTTGCCCGCGGATTATACTAATTAAACAGGTTTTCTCAGATGATGTAAAAAGCTTTGTCAAAGTTTGAGATTTTGACAAAGTCGTGCAATCTAAAATCAAAAATCAAAACTCTAAAATTAATGAGTAAAGGTGTTGCAATAACGGGAATGGGAATTATCTCCGCAATCGGGAATTCGGTTGAGGAAAATTACCATTCATTAATCGAAAATAAAATCGGGATTTCCCGTATCTCCAATATTTCTACAGTTCATGCAGATGTTATTAAAGTGGGGGAAATTAAAAAAAACAACGATGAACTGATCAGCGAACTGGAATTAAACAGCGATAATAATTTTTCGAGAACCGCTATGATTGGTACTTTGGCAGCAAAACAAGCTGTTGAAAATGCCGGCATTACCTCTATCAACGAATTTAGAACCGGACTTATTTCGGCTACTAGTGTAGGCGGAATGGACATGACAGAGAAACATTATTACGATTATTTCGAAAAACCAGAATTGGTTAAATATATTACCTGTCACGACGGCGGCGATGTTGCTGAAAAGATTGCCGAAGAACTGGGTTTAAAAGGAATGGTCTCGACAATCAGTACCGCTTGTTCGTCTGCAGCCAATTCGATTATGCTGGGTGCGAGATTAATCAAAACCGGAAAACTGGATCGCGTAATTGTAGGCGGAGCCGATGCTTTGTCAAAATTTACCATAAACGGATTTAAGACTTTGATGATTTTATCTGACGATTACAACAAACCTTTTGACAATAACAGAAAGGGATTAAATCTTGGAGAAGCTGCCGCTTTTTTAGTTTTAGAATCGGATGAAATTGTCGAGAAGCAAAATAAAAAAGTATTGGCAAGAGTTTCAGGTTATGGAAATGCCAATGACGCTTTTCACCAGACAGCTTCTTCTGAAAATGGAGACGGTGCTTTTCTGGCGATGAAAAAAGCTTTTGAAGTTTCGGGTTTAAAACCTTCTGAAATTGACTACATCAACGTTCACGGGACTGCAACGCCAAATAACGATTTATCCGAAGGAAGAGCTTTACGCCGCATCTACGAAGAAGAAAAAGTTCCGGATTTTAGTTCTACCAAACCGTTTACAGGTCATACTTTAGCAGCTGCAGCGGCAATTGAAGCGGTTTACAGCGTTTTGGCAATTCAGAATAATGTTGTTTATCCGAATTTGAATTTCGAAACGCAGATGGAAGAATTCGACTTGACACCACAGACTTCTTTAATAAATAAAAATATCGAACACGTTTTATCTAATTCTTTCGGATTCGGAGGAAACTGTTCAACACTTATATTTTCAAAAAGCTAAAATGAAAAAAACATATATAAATGGAGTAGGCTGTATTTCGACTCAAAAAACATTTGATACTGTTTTTTTAGAAGAGGCCAATGTTAATCACGATGAAAATGTACTGGCAATTGTTTCGCCGGCATACAAAGAATATATTTCTCCGGCTGCAAGCCGAAGAATGGCAAAAGGTGTAAAAAACGGAATTGTAGCTTCGGCCTTAGCCATGAAAGATGCTAATGTCGAAAAAGTCGATGCCATTATTACCGGAACCGGTTTAGGCTGCATCGAAGATTCTGAAAAATTCCTGAAAAGTATTTTAGATAATAAAGAAGAGTTCCTTACTCCTACTTCTTTCATCCAATCGACTCATAATACAGTTGGTGCGCAGATTGCACTTTTACAGCAATGTAAAGGTTATAATTTTACGTATGTAAACGGTGCAGTTTCTTTTGAATCGGCACTTTTAGATGCTAAAATGCAGATCGAAGAAGACGAAGCCAATTCAATTTTAGTTGGCGGTGTTGATGAAAACGGTGATTATACTACTGCACTTTTCAAATTAAACGGACGAATTAAAGCTGATAATTCGGCTCCTTATGACGTTTTAACTTCTAAAACAAGCGGTGCCGTTTATGGTGAAGGTGCCAGTTTTTTTGTTTTAGAAAATGAAAGAAAAGACAATACCTATGCTGAACTTCTAGATGTTGCTATTGTAAATACGCTGGAAGCAAATGAAGTTGAAACTGAAATCAAATCTTTTCTAAAATCTAATAACTTAGAAATTTCAGATATTGATGCTTTGGTTTTAGGTTTTGACGGAAATGCAGATTTTGAAAATTATTATAGAAATCTGGCCGAAAATGCTTTCTCACAAACTCCTGTTTTGTATTACAAACATTTGAGCGGCGAATATGATACAGCTTCGGCTTTTGCTTTTTGGATGGCTGCAAAAATTTTAAAAACCCAGGAAGTTCCTGAAATCATAAAAGTAAATCAGGCTGTAAAACCAGCTTACAAAACCATTTTATTGTACAATCAATTAAGCGGCAAAAATCATAGTTTTACGTTACTGTCAAAATGATAACGCATAAAAACATCTCGATATTTTTTATCCTTTTATTGCTTTTACTGTTTCTCCTGAATCTTTATATCGCAATACATGTATGGTGTTTTTTGGCTGTAATTTTTCTTTGGATTGGAATAAACGCTTTTGGTTCTTCGAGAATTTCGTCTAATTATCATGTAAAAGCGTTTTGTAATAATCCACTAGAAAAAGAGAAAAAAATTGCGCTGACTTTTGATGACGGCCCAAGTGAATTTACTTTAGAGGTTTTAGAACTTCTAAAAAAATACAATGCCAAAGCGGCTTTTTTCTGCATTGGAAAAAATATTGAAAAGCATCCTGAAATCGTAGAACAAATTATTGCTCAAGGTCATTTGGTTGGAAATCATTCATACAGTCATTCCAAGTTTTTTGATTTTTACAATACCGGACAAATACAAGAAGAAATCGAAAAAACCGATGCCCTTCTGGAAAAACTCACTTCAAAAAAAATAAACTTTTTTCGTCCGCCTTACGGAGTTACGACGCCTTCTATTCGAAGAGCTTTAAAATTAACCGGACATAAAACAATTGGCTGGAATATTCGTTCTCTTGATGGCGGGACCAAAAACCAGGAATTAATTTTAAAACGAATTACAAAACGAGTTTCTCCCGGCGGAATTGTACTTTTGCATGATACAGGCGAGCACTCTGTTTTGGTCTTGGAACAGTTTTTGCAATTTTTACAGCAAAATAATTATCAGGTAGTTTCGATCGAAGAACTTTTGAATCTTAATGCTTATCAAATTGAACGCGGATGAAACGGATTCGCTAGCGAAGACGCGGATAAAAACGGATTTTATTTAATCTGTGTAAATCATTTAATCTCCGGCAAAAAAATAAAGCACAATTTTAAACAAAACATGAAAACTAAAATAGCACTACTAATTCTATTTATTTCAGGCAATTTGTTCGCTCAGGAACAAAAAATGACTGCTGCCGAAATAGCACAATTTAAAGAAGACGTAAATGTTGTATCTAAAAAAATCAAAACCTTAAGTACTGATTTTGTTCAGTACAAACATTTGGATTTTTTATCAAAAGATATTGAAACTTCGGGAAAAATGGTTTTTAAAGAACCTTCGCTTTTGCAATGGCAGTATAAAAAACCATACAATTACAGTATTACTTTTAAAAACGGAAAAATCCTGATTAACGACGAAGGAAAGAAAAGTGCAGTTGATATGGGCGACAGTAAAATTTTTGCCCGAATCAATAAATTAATCGTAGGAAGCGTGAGCGGTAATATGTTTGACGACAAAGAATTTACCATTTCGTATTTTAAATTGAAAGGTCAGAATCTGGCGAAATTTATTCCGAAAGATGCGACGCTTAAAAAATACATTAAACAAATTGAACTGACTTTTGACAAGGAAGAAGCAACTGTGGTTCAGGTAAAATTATTAGAATCATCTGAAGATTATACCAGAATTGTACTTAAAAATAAAGTAATCAATGCAAAAATCGACGATTCAGTTTTTACTAATTAATTGCTTTCTGGCAATCGTTTTGGTTTCTTGCGGCTCGGTCACAAAAAACTATACGCCAAAAAAATTAGACAAAACGTCTTATGCCGTTCCGTATTTTTCAGATTCAAAAACCGATTATGTTTATAAAACCAACATAAGCGTTTACGGAAATGAATTATCAGGAATTTTTATTGCCAAAAAAATAAACGACACCACGCACCGAATCGTTTTTACAACTGAATTCGGAAACAAATTAATGGATTTTGAAATCTCTGACACCGATTTTAAAGTCAATTCTATTGTTTCAGAATTAGACCGAAAAATATTGATTAATACTTTAAAAGAAGATTTTCGTCTTCTTCTAAAAAAAGAATATTTGATTCAGGAACAGTTTGAAAACGAATCGGCAGACATTTATAAATCGGCAGACGGTAAACGAAACAATTATATTTTTATCTCCAAAAAAGATCAGAAATTAGAGAAGATCGTTCATTCATCTAAAACAAAAGAAAAATTTACGCTGTATTTCAATTCAGAAAACAATATTTTTGCTGAGAAGATTCAGATTATCCATCAAAATATTAAGCTTAAAATTGAATTGAATTATTTCAAGTCTGAGTAGAATATTAAACTAACCATAAAATTAAACTAATCAAAAAATGAAAAAAATAACCTTAATTGCATTCGTTTTATTTATCGGTCTTGTAAAATCACAAGCCCAGGTAAAAGTTAGTCCGGGTTTAAGAGGAGGATTAAATGTATCAACATTAACCAATATTGATGATAATAGATCTAAAACAGATTTCTATGTTGGTGGATTGGTAAACATTAAATTTAACAAATATTTTTCGTTACAGCCTGAGTTAACGTATTCAAGACAAGGTGATGAAGGAAGAGAATATTTTGGAAACGGCTATAATTATCGTTATGTAAATTATGAATTAAACTACTTAACGGTTGGTGCGGTTGCAAAATTTAATATTGGCGGAAAAGGTTTTCACATTTTAGGCGGTCCGTCATTAGATTTCAAAATTGATGACAATTATATAAACAGCAGTCCTGAAAATTTTGATCTTGCTATTGTTGGAGGTGTTGGTTATACGCTTCCAAACGGATTAACATTTGAGGCCAGAATCAAACAAGGATTGATAGACATTTATGGTTATGACGGAATTAATAATGATGATAATTATTACTATAATGATGTTATATTAAATCAGGTTTTTCAAATTGGTATCAGCTACACTTTTAAAGTAAAATAATGTATAAAAAGAAAGCAGCGATTGCCGTATTCCTTTTTTTTGCAATCGTAAACATACAAGCTCAAGTAACTTTTAAGCCTGGTTTAAGAGGTGGTTTAAGCCTTTCTACAATTTCAGAAATGCACGCCGATTACAGGCCTGATTTTTATTTTGGCGGTTTTGGTGAAATAAACCTAACTAAAAAATATGCGTTACAACCCGAAATAACTTACGTTAAACAAGGATCTAATAATGTTGCACGAAATTATTATGACCCTGTTTCAGAAACAAATAAAGCAGCGTATCAGGATTTAAGACTGGATTATTTATCGCTTTCGATGATAAATAAATTTACATTCGGGCAGGGTTTTCAGGTTCTATTTGGTCCTTCTTTAGATGTTCGCTTAACTGACAATTTAGTTCGAAGAAAAAATTATAATGACTTTGCTTTTAACTTAGGTCTTGGTTATCGAATGCCGTCGGGTCTTGCTTTTGATGTTCGATTTAAAAAAGGTTTTCTGGATATTCTGGACAGCGATTACTATACAAACGATTCTAATAATCACTATTTATTTGGTGATTATAATACAAATATCAATTTTCAAATAGGTGTTTCGTACTCTTTTGATACGAAATAAAAAAATAAAATTATGGTTTTAAAAGACTTTTACAAAGTACTTTCACAAGAAAAAACTGGCGATACTAAATTTAATATTCGTATATTAGTTAATGCCAATCATGAGGTTTTTAAAGGTCATTTTCCTGGAAACCCAATTATGCCGGGTGTTTGCATGATTCAGATTATTAAAGAACTTACAGAGTCTATTACTCAAAGTTCATTGATGATACAAACGCTTTCGAATGTAAAATTCATGGCATTAATTAATCCGGAAACGAATCCAGAACTTCGTTTAGAACTTGACATTACAACCACAGAAGATGATTTGGTAAAGGTGAAAAACACCACATATTTTAACGACACCGTAGCGCTTAAATTAAGCAATACGTATAAAAAATTATAATTATGAAATTACTAGTATCACTACTTCTATGGATAAATTTTGCCAATACACCAGATTTGGCTTCTATCCGAAAAATCTACCCTGATGTTGCAAAATCAGAAGCTAACGCTAAAGAATTTACAGAAAAACTTTCCAGCGTTTCTAACAACGATGAGAAAATTTTAGTGGCTTACAAAGCCGCTTCAATCTTAGTAGATTCTAAATTTGAAAGCATAATGGGAAGTAAAATTTCACGCTTTAAAGAAGGCGCGAAACTTCTCGAAGCAACCATTAAAAGTGATCCGAGTAATATTGAAATGCGAATGATCAGACTGAGTATTCAGGAAGATGTTCCGGCTATTACGGGTTACAAAAAAAATATTAAAGAAGATAAAAAATTCATCACTACTTATTATCCATCGCAAAGTGGTGCTTTAAAAGAATATCTAAAAGATTTTGTTTTACAATCTAAAAGTTTCTCTGAAAAAGAGAAGCAGTTTGTAAAATAAGCTCATGAAAAATTCTCAATGAAACCTATTATATCAAAGCAGGAATTGCTCGATTCAACTTCTTTTTGTGTTATTGTTCCAACTTACAATAACCAGAAAACATTAAAAAGAGTACTGGATTCTATTTTAGATTTCACTTCAAATGTCATTATCGTAAACGATGGTTCTACAGACGAAACCAGCGAGATTTTAAAACAATATTCGCAGCTGACTCAAATTCACCATCCTAAAAACTTAGGAAAAGGAAGAGCGCTGCGAAATGGTTTTAGAAAAGCAATTGAATTAAATTTCGAATACGCCATTACGATAGATTCTGACGGTCAGCATTTTGCTTCTGATATTCCCATTTTTATTGAAGAAATTCAAAAAGAACCAAATTCGCTTTTAATTGGAAGCCGAAACATGACTCAGGAAAATGTTCCTAAGAAAAGCAGTTTTGGAAACAAATTTTCGAATTTCTGGTTCAAGTTTGAAACCGGAATTGTTCTCGAAGATACACAATCAGGTTTTAGATTATATCCCTTAAAATTAATCCCAAAACGATTTCACACCAATAAATTTGAGTTTGAAATCGAAGTCATAGTTCGTTCTGCCTGGAAAGGAATTGTTGTAAAAAATATTCCGATTCAAATTTTGTACGATCCGGCTGAACGTGTTTCACATTTCCGTCCTTTTAGGGATTTTACCCGAATCAGTATTTTAAATACCGTTTTGGTAACCAATGCTTTATTGTACATCAAACCTCGCGATTTTTTTAGGCGGGCAAAAAAAAAAGGTTTTAAAAAATTCTTCCTTGAAGATATTTTAGAAAGCAATGATTCTAATTTCAAAAAATCGGCTGCGATTGCTTTGGGAATTTTTATCGGGATTTCGCCTTTTTGGGGATTTCAAACTATCCTGCTTTTTACTTTCGCTGCTTTATTCAGGCTCAATAAAATCATTGCTTTTTTGTCGTCAAATGTTAGTTTCCCTCCCTTTATACCGCTTATAATTTACGGTTCTTTAAAAACCGGGAGCCTTTTTGTATCCAGTGATGCGCCGTTAATTTTAGACAGTTCGGCCACACTCGACGATATTCAAAAAAATGCTGCCCAATATATCGTTGGAAGTCTTATTTTAGCAACCGTTTTAGCACTATCAGCCGGAGTAATAAGTTATTTGCTTTTAACCACTTTTAGTTCTAAAAATAAAACGAATAGTAAATAAGGTTTTGCCACTGATTAAAGGATTTTTACATCCAGTTTGTCAGGCTGAGCGAAGTCGAAGCCCACATCCAATTGGAACGCCCTTCGACTTCGCTCAGGGTGACAAACTAAAGCTAATCTTTTAATCTGTGGCAAAAAAACAATAATAAATAACCATGCATCAATATTTCTACGCCATTCATTTATTTGTAAATCGAAGAAAATCACTTTCGGTTTTTCTGGCTGTTTTGATGCTTTTGGTATTTGGCTTTTTCGCTTCGCAGATTAAGTTTGAAGAAGACATTACCAAACTTATTCCAACAAATGATAAAGCCGACGCAACTGCAAAAGTTTTAAAACAATTAAATTTTGCCGATAAAACCACTGTAATTTTCAAACTCGAAAAAAACGGTTCTGCAGAAGATTTAAAAGAAATGGCTTCTGTTTTTTCAGACAGCGTTTCTAAATCCTGCAAACCATACATTTCAGGAATTCAGGGAAAAATCGACGAAGAAAATATTCAGGAAACTATTGATTTTGTCTACAACAATCTGCCACTTTTTCTGGATGATAAAGATTATGCCTTAATTCAGGAAAAACTTCAAAAAGACAGTATCGCCGCAACGGTTCAGGGAAATTATAAATCGATTATTTCTCCATCCGGATTTATTACAAAAGATTTTATTCTACAGGATCCGCTTGGGATTTCTTTTATTGCGTTAAAAAAATTACAGCAATTAAATATTGGCGACGATTTTACGCTCGACAATGGTTTTGTAATGACAAAGGATAAAAAGAAATTACTGCTTTTTATAACTTCAGATATTTCATCGAGCGAAACCGAAAAAAACAGCATTTTTGCCGAAAAGCTAAAATCGATTCAGGAAAATTTAAATACCCAGTTTAAAGGCAAAACTTCGGTAAGTTATTTTGGGTCTGCCTTAATTGCTGCTGCCAATGCAAAACAAATTAAAAGTGATATTGTATTGACAACTTCAATCGCGATGTTTACCTTAATGTTGATTTTGATTTTGTTTTACCGAAAAATATTTATTCCGTTAATTATTTTTCTTCCAACGGTTTTCGGAGCTTTATTTGCCGTAGCATTTTTATATTTCGTTAAAGAACAAATCTCTGCCATTTCACTCGGAATTGGTTCTATCTTATTAGGAATCACTATCGATTATTCGCTTCACATTCTTACGCATTACAAACACAACAGCGACATTAAAACGTTGTACAAAGACATTACAATGCCGGTAATTATGAGCAGTTCTACTACTGCCGTTGCATTTTTATGTCTGCTTTTTGTAAAATCGGATGCATTGAACGATCTCGGAATTTTCGCTGCTGTTATTGTTATGGCAACCGGAATTTTTTCGCTTTTGATTGTTCCGCATTTATACAAACCAAAAGAAAACAATTTCGAACACAAAAAAAATGCAATCGATAAACTGGCTCATTTTTCATTTCACAATAATAAATTCTTAATTGGGTTTTGTGTTATCATTACGATTATCTGCTGTTTTACTTATAATGATGTAGGTTTCAACAACGATTTGTCGCAGTTAAATTTTGTTCCAAAAGATATTAAAGCGGCCGAAAAGCAATTGGAAGAAAGCACCAGCCTAACTTCTAAAACCATTTATGTCGCGTCGTATGGAAAAAGCATGGAAGAAGTGCTTCAAAACAACAGCAGGCTTTTTAAGGATTTATCAAAAGAAAAACAACAAAACAAAATCTTGAATTTCAGTTCAGTTGGCGGTATTGTGCTTTCGCAGAAAGAACAAGAGCAAAAAATACAGAAATGGAATTCATTCTGGAGTTCAGATAAAAAACAAATTTTAAAAGCCGGATTAATTGCCGAAGGTTCAAAACTAGGATTTAAGCCCAGCACGTATTCTTTATTTTTTGAGCATTTAGATTTTGATTTTAAACCTATTTCGACTGAAGATTATTTAAAAGTTCAGGCATTGCAGCTGAAAGAATTTGTAACCGAAAAAAATGGTTTTTATACGATTTCTACTTTAGTAAAAGTTACGCCGGAACAGCGTGATCATTTTGTAAAATCGGCTTCCGCCAAAGAAAATATTATTGCAATCGACCGCCAGCAGATGAATGAAACTTTTTTCAGTACTCTGAAAACCGATTTTAATTCGCTTGTAAATTATTCTTTTGTTGCCGTAATTTTAATTCTGTTTTTCTTTTTCAGAAGGATCGAATTAGTTATCATCAGCTGTATTCCTATTGCTTTAACTGGAATTGTAACGGCAGGAATTATGGGCATTTTTGGCATTCAAATGAATATTTTCAGCATGATTGTCTGTACTTTAATTTTTGGTCACGGAGTTGATTTCAGCATCTTCATGACAAGCGCATTGCAAAAGGAATATACCAACGGGAAAAATGAAATCGCGATTTACAGAACTTCAATTATTCTGGCAGTAATTACGACCATTTTAGGAATTGGCGCCATGATTTTTGCCAAACATCCGGCATTGCGATCTATTTCGTCTGTTTCCTTAATTGGAGTTTTTGCCGCGTTAATTATCACCTTTATTTTTTACCCGATTCTCTTTAAAGTCTTTTTATCGAATCGTCCTAAAAAAGGAAATCCGCCATTTAAACTCCGCACGTTTATTCATGGTGTAATTTCGTTTACCTATTATGGTTTAGG
The DNA here is from genome assembly GCF_028736135.1 of Flavobacterium sp. KACC 22758. Classification (NCBI taxonomy): domain Bacteria; kingdom Pseudomonadati; phylum Bacteroidota; class Flavobacteriia; order Flavobacteriales; family Flavobacteriaceae; genus Flavobacterium; species Flavobacterium sp. KACC 22758. Next base: position 59,786 of record NZ_CP117878.1, on the reverse strand, counting down.
CGGTTTTGTGATGTCGGTTTTCAGTTTTACGCTTATGCCGATTATACCGCTGAGCGCCAAAACAAAAATGAAAGGATTTAGATATGTGGTTTCAAAATTAATGAAATCAGTATTGTATTCGAATCCGTTTATTCGCAAAAAAGTCATTAATAATTATAACGAAACTTTCGAAAAACCAGCAGTTATCATTGCCAATCATTCTTCTTTTGTTGATATTTTAGCAATGGGAATGCTGAGTCCAAAAATTATCTTTTTGGTAAGCGACTGGGTTTATAACTCTCCTATTTTTGGCGGTATTGTTAGAAAAGCAGGATTTTATCCCGTTTCTGAAGGTTTAGAAGGCGGTGTAGAACATTTACGCAAAAAAGTAGACGAAGGCTATTCTTTAATGGTTTTTCCGGAAGGCACTCGTTCAGAAAACAATGTTATTAAAAGATTCCATAAAGGTGCTTTCTTTTTAGCCGAAGAATTCAATCTGGATATTATTCCTGTCGTTATTCACGGTGCCTCAGAGGCCATTCCAAAAGGCGATTTTGTAATTCACAAAAGCGCTCTTACCGTTTCGATCTTAGAAAGAATTGCACCTGATAATCTTTCTTTTGGAAATAATTATGCCGAAAGAACGAAACAAATAAGCACTTTCTTTAAAGCGGAATTTCGCAGAATAAGACAAGAACTTGAAAGTCCGGATTATTTCAAAAAAATGGTGGTCAATAGTTACGATTACAAAGAAATTGAAATTGGCGACAGTGTAAAAAAAGATCTGAAACAGAATTTAGAAATCTATTACAACTTAAATAAACACCTAAATTCAAAAGCTAAAATTTTACATCTTGGCAGTGATTACGGGCAATTGGATGTTTTATTGACACTTCAGGAACCGCAGCGAAAAATAGTTTCTTTTATCAATGACGAAGAAAAATTATCGGTTGCCAAAACAAATTATTTCCTCAAAAAGAGAAAAATATTTTATGTAGATCAATTAGAATCTGCATTTGAAAATCATCACGAAGTACTTTTAATTTCCGATGAAAGTTATGTCGATGTAATTGAAAAAGCCGTTGCAGCTATTTCGTCTGTTATTTTAGTAAATTGTTCCAGTTTAAAAACACAGCTGCTTAATGCTGGTTTTGAGATTATTTCAGAAGAAAACGGAATAATTGTTTTAAACAAAAAGTAAATGAAAAAGCAATACGATGTAGTAATTGTTGGCAGTGGTTTAGGCGGCTTGGTTTCGTCTATCATTTTGGCTAAGGAAGGCTACAGCGTTTGTGTACTCGAAAAAAACAATCAATACGGAGGAAATCTCCAGACTTTTGTTCGCGATAAAACTATTTTTGATACTGGGATTCACTATATCGGAGGTTTAGAAAAAGGACAAAATCTCTATCAATATTTCAAATATCTTAGCATTATCGATCATCTTAATTTAAAAAAATTAGATGAAGACCGCTTTGATATGATTTCTTTTGAAAACGATCCAAACGAATATCCGCATGCACAGGGGTATGAAAATTTCGTAAATCAGCTTGCTGTTTTCTTTCCGGAAGAAAAAGAAAATCTCTACAACTACTGCGAAAAATTAAAAACAGTCTGCGATGCTTTTCCGCTGTACAATTTAAACTGGGAAGGAAAATATGATCCTGAAATTCTGGAGCTTAATGCAAAAGAAACTATTGATGCATTTACAGAAAATGAAAAACTAAAAGCGGTGCTTGCCGGATCTAATTTTCTGTATGCAGGAATTCCGGATAAATCACCTTTTTATGTTCATGCACTTTCTGTTAATTCCTATATTCAAAGTTCGTGGCGCTGCATAAACGGCGGCAGCCAGATTACCAAACAGCTTTTAAAACAACTCAAAAAATACGGTGGTGAATTCTATAAGTACAAAGAAGTTACCCGTTTTAATGTTGAAGAAAACAAAGTAGTTTCTGTAGATTTAAAAGACGGAACACAAGTTTCGGGTTCAATTTTTATTTCAAATATTGAACCTAAAACAACTTTAAAAATGGCGGGTGCAGAAAACTTTAGAAAAGCTTTTTTTAACCGAATTCAGGATCTCGAAGATGTCATTTCGGCTTTTAGTTTGTATATCGTTTTTAAACCGGAAAGTTTTAAATACATCAATCATAATTTTTATCATTTCAAAAAAAGTGATGATGTCTGGACAGCTCAGGAATATGATGAAAGTTCGTGGCCAAAAAGTTATATGGCATCCATGAATGCTTCTAAAAAAGAAGAAATCTGGGCAGAAGGAATGACTTTTTTAACCTACATGAAATACAAAGATGTCGAACCCTGGGCCGATACTTTTAACACAACTGCCGAAGAAAGTGACCGCGGGGAAAGCTATGAGGATTTCAAAAACCGAAAAGCAGCTAAATTTTTGGAAGAAATCGAAATTAAATTTCCGGGAATTAGAGATTGCATAAAATCAATTCATACTTCTACTCCATTATCGTATCGTGATTATATTGGCGGACATAACGGAAATATGTACGGATATGTTAAAGATTCTAATAATCCTATGAAAACGATGATTCCGGTAAAAACTAAGCTGGAAAATCTGTATCTTACGGGCCAAAGTACTAACATGCACGGGGTTCTGGGTGTTACCATTGGAGCCGTAAATACCTGCTCTGAAATTGTTGGGAAAGAATATCTCTTAACTAAAATTAATACGGAATCTGAATAGAGGGTCATGAAAAACCGAATTTTATTTTTCTTATTTATCGGTTTTTTGCAACTGTTTGTTTCTTGCGGCACATCAAAATCAATGCGTCATAAACCTGATCTTTCAGGTTTCAATTCACAAAAACCAATTGTCGTAAAAAAATCAGATTCGGTTTTTATTTCCGGAAAAAATTCTCTTTTAAAAAACAAACAAGGTCTTTGGGAATTATACGCCGAAGGCGATCCGCTGGAAATTGGTTTAAACACCGGAGCTTTAACAGATTCTCTTTTAAAAAAACAACAGCAGATTTTCTTCTCTAAAATAAACGATTTCATTCCGTCAAGTTTTCAGCAAAAACTGCTTCGCCAGTTTCTAAGATGGTACAACCGAAAATTGTATTTGAATGTTCCCGAAGAATATCAAACCGAAATTTACGGCGTTTCCGAATATACATCAGATGAATTTAATACTATAGCACCAAAATATCAAAGAGGTTTATATCTGCATGGCGCGCACGATATTGGACACGCTTTGCAAGATCTGGCTTTAGTTGGCTGTTCTTCTTTTGCGGCGTGGAATGAAAAATCAGAAGACGGCAGTTTAATTCTGGGACGCAATTTTGATTTTTATGTAAATGACGCTTTCGCGGAAAATAAAATTGCTGCTTTTATAAATCCAAAAGAGGGTTATCCGTTTATGATGGTTACCTGGCCGGGAATGGTGGGCGCGGTTTCGGGAATGAATCAGGAAGGTTTAACGGTAACTATTAACGCTTCGAAATCTAAAATTCCGCTGATTGCGAAAACACCAATTTCAATTTTGACCCGCGAAATTTTACAACACGCCAAGAATATTGACGAAGCTGTCGCCATTGCAAAAAAAAGAAAAGTATTTGTTTCTGAATCTATTATGGTGGGAAGTGCCAATGATAACAAAGCTATTTTGATTGAGGTTTCTCCAACAAAAATGGACGTTTACGATGTTCCAAACAGCGATCAATTAATTTGTTCGAACCATTTTCAGGGTGAAACTTTTGCAGCCGATAAACGAAATAAGGAACAGATTTTAAACAGCCATTCTGAATACCGCTTTGAAAGAATGCAGGAACTTTTGTCGCAAAACCCAAAAGTAAATCCTGAAATTGCATCAAAAATTCTTCGAAATAAAAACGGTTTAAAAGATATCGAATTGGGTTATGGTTCAGAAAAAGCTTTGAATCAGTTAATGGCACATCACGGAATTATCTTTAAACCAAAAGAAAAATTAGTCTGGGTTTCGGCAAATCCGTATCAATTAGGCGAATTTGTGTGTTATGATTTAAATGCAGTTTTTGGCAACAGAAAAAATGATTCTGTGGTTTCTTTTCAAAAAGAAAATTTAAATATTGCAAAAGATCCTTTTTTAGAAACAACGGCTTATCGTGATTATCAAAAATTTAGAATTGAAAATCATAAAATAGATTCTCTCCTTGAAAAGAAAGAAACAATTTCGCCAGAGTTTCTTCATAATTATCAATCATTAAACCCTGATTATTGGGTTGTGTATTATAAAGCAGGATTGTACTTTTACCAAATAAAAGAATTCGGCCAGGCGAAGCTTAATTTTGAAAAAGCTTTGACCAAAGAAATTACCACTCTGCCTGAAAAAGAACAAATTGAAAAATATTTAAAAAAAATCAAAAGAAAGTTACAATGATTCCAGCAATAGAAAAAGATTCTTTAGAAGACATTAAAATTTTTCAGGAAAAAAAATTAGCCGACCTTTTAGCTTATATCAGCAAGAATTCTCCTTTTTATAAAAGACTTTTTGCGGGACAGAATATTGATGTTTCAAAAATTAAAACGCTTGAAGATTTACAGTTTCTGCCTGTTACAACAAAAGAAGATTTACAACAATACAACGACGATTTTTTGTGTGTTCCGCAAAATAAAATTATCGACTACGCCTCTACTTCCGGAACTTTGGGTGATCCTGTTACTTTTGGTTTAACGGATTCTGATTTAGACCGATTGGCTTACAACGAAGCGATTTCATTTGCCTGCGCCGGAATTGCTGAAGGCGATGTAGTACAGTTAATGACAACAATTGACAGAAAGTTTATGGCCGGACTGGCTTATTTTCTGGGGTTGAGAAAATTGAAAGTGGGCGTTATTCGTGTTGGTGCCGGAATTCCGGAAATGCAGTGGGATTCGATTTTAAAATACAATCCAACGTATTTAATTACGGTTCCTTCTTTCTTATTGAAATTAATTGAATATGCCGAAATTCACGGAATTGATTATAATAATTCAAGTATAAAAGGTGCGGTCTGCATTGGCGAATCATTGCGAGAGCAGGATTTTGCAATGAATACTTTATCTAAAAAAATCACGGATAAATGGAATATTAAGTTGTTTTCAACTTATGCTTCGACTGAAATGAGTACAGCTTTTACGGAATGTGAACACGGAAACGGCGGGCATCATCATCCAGAACTGATTATTGTTGAAGTTCTGGACGAAAATAATTTACCTGTAAAAAACGGCGAAACGGGCGAGCTTACTTTTACAACTTTAGGAATCGAAGCAATGCCTTTACTGCGTTTTAAAACCGGCGATATGGTACAGCTTCATAACGAACCTTGTGCCTGCGGAAGAAACACATTACGTGTCGGGCCGGTTGTTGGCCGTAAAAAGCAAATGATAAAATATAAAGGAACAACGCTGTATCCGCCTGCAATGAATGATGTTTTGAGCGGCTTCGACAATATCGAAAATCATATTATCGAAATTTCAACCAATGATTTAGGCACTGATGAAATCGTAATAAAAATTGCTGTAAAAAATCAGTCTCCAGAATTTTTACAGGAAATTAAAGATCACTTTAGAGCCAAGTTAAGAGTTACTCCAAAAATAGAATTCGCTTCAAAAGAAACCTTAAATCCGTTAGTTTTTAACCCAATGAGCCGAAAACCAATTCGTTTTTTTGATTATAGAAAAACGACTATTTAAGAGATATAAAAAAAGCCTGGATTTTAAAACCAGGCTTTTTTTATTTAATAAGCTTCTTCTAATACACCTGTAGATTGAACTACCATTGGCTGTGTTGAAAACGACTGGCCATTAGCATCAACAACCCTTACATATAAGGTATAATAAGTTGATTTAATTGATGTTTTTGTCAATAAATATAACCCCGGGCCTGTTGCAATTTGTAAGTAAAATGAATCTGGTTCTTCTTGACGTTTAATCCACCATGTAAATTGATATGGCGCAGTTCCTCCGGAAGCCGTTGCAGACCAAGATCCCATTGATGTTTTTGTTACATAGGTTGAACCTGTAAAACTGGCTGTTGGGATTGGCTCAGGAGTACCAGTTAAATTAATCGTTACAGATTTAGTAGCGATTTTTTCAAAAGCAGTACCATTTATTTTACCTCTTTGATGCTTTGCTTTTAAAGTAAAAGTATAAGCCTTGCTTGGAGCTTCTCCCTTAAATTCAAAACTGCAGCTAGATCCGTTTCCTATCATTCTTAAATATTTATAATCAGCAGGATCTGCATCCCATGAATATTGAACATCCAAAATACTAGATGCATCATGTGCTGCTGAAATTATAAATGGCACTTTTCTCGTTGGGTTCGTTTCGTAAGGATTTAAAGCAAGATTTAAAGCATAGGTTCTATAATAATGTGTGCCTGCTAAATAAACATCATTGATACAGTTTTTAAATACTTGATTAGCTCCTTGTTTAGAATATACAATATTATCGCCTTCTACAATAATAGCAGAATGGTCAACTCCAATAAAATCACGATTTTTATAATTCGTTAGATTATTCCAATATATTACTTTTGTAGCGTTGCTACTACTATCTTCTACAAAAATTTCATTTTGAATAAATCTAGTATAAACGTCCCCCGGCAAATCTATTTTTTCTTTTGTTTCTATATATTTTTCACTTAAAACAAACGAAAGTCCATGGCAGTTATATAAATTATCTGCTGGCCCAACTTGTACTTTAGCAAAAGAACAATTTTCTTGTGTTGGTGTTTTTCTTGTGCTTGCATTATTTGAAGTTGCAGCTGCTTCTGTAAGATTTTCATTTTTTAAATTGTTTTCATCAGAACAAGAGATAAATGTCAAAATAAAACATGACATCATCAATAATTTTAATTTTTTCATAGGATTTATTGGTATTTTGGGTTTATTAGTATTAACTCAAATATATATAATTACCAGATAAATCTTATGTTTTAAATTTAATTATTGTAAAATATTTTTTACAACAAAACCTATGAACCATTGTCACTCTGCACCTTTGCACCTCAAGTCACGTCAATTCGAAGAAATGTTGTAATTTTGCAAAAAATAATGAAGATGGTCAATATTGGCAACATAGAATTACCCGAATTTCCTTTACTACTCGCACCGATGGAAGATGTGAGCGATCCGCCGTTTCGCAGATTATGCAAAACGCATGGCGCTGACATGATGTACTCTGAATTTATTTCATCGGAAGGATTGATTCGTGACGCTATAAAAAGCCGTATGAAGCTGGATATTTTTGATTACGAACGTCCTGTCGGAATTCAGATTTTTGGCGGCGATGAAGAAGCAATGGAGATGTCATCTAAAATCGTTTCGACTGTAAAACCGGATTTAGTGGATATCAATTTTGGATGTCCGGTAAAAAAAGTAGTCTGTCGTGGTGCCGGAGCCGGAGTTTTGAAAGATGTAGATTTAATGGTTCGTTTGACCAAAGCGGTTATTAAAGGAACTGATTTACCGGTTACAGTAAAAACTCGTTTGGGCTGGGATGAAAGCTCTATTAATATTGATGAAGTTGCAGAAAGACTTCAGGATATTGGTGTTCAGGCTTTAACAATTCACGCCAGAACACGTGCGCAAATGTACAAAGGCCACTCAGACTGGTCGCATATTGCACGTGTGAAAAACAACCCAAGAATTACAATGCCAATTTTCGGAAACGGTGATATCGACAGTCCTGAAAAAGCATTACAATATAAAAACGAATACGGAATTGACGGTATCATGATTGGTCGTGCTGCGATTGGTTATCCGTGGATTTTTAACGAAATCAAACACTATTTTAAAACAGGTGAGCACTTACCTGCTCCAACGGTTATTGATCGTGTTGAAGCTGCCAGAAATCATTTAAAATGGTCTATGGAATGGAAAGGCGAGCGTTTAGGAATTGTAGAAATGCGCCGTCATTATACCAACTATTTTAAAGGAATCCATTCGTTTAAAGAATTCAAACAAAAATTAGTTACAACTGATGAACCTGAAAATTTATTCGCTATCATGAAAGAAATTGAACAGGTTTATGCGGGATATGAATTTGTTTAGAAATTTTATTAGTTGTTAATATAAAAGGCCTTCAAAATTTGAAGGCCTTTCTTTTATAGCGATTCTAAAATTTTCTCTGCAATTTCAGTTTGCCCCTTTTCGGTCGTAATATAACTTCTATCTTTTTCATTGGATAAAAATCCCATTTCTAAATGTACCATTGGGAAGTCTGCATTTTTTAAAATGTAAAATGGTGCTTCGCTTACATATCTTTTTGAAAGATTTCCTGTTGCTGCTATCTTATTAATTATATTTTCGGCAATTTCTTTTGAGTGATCGTAAAATTTTTTCTTTGAAGAAATATAAGCTCCTACTCCATTTGGCTTTTCATTTGCTGTAGAACTTACATGCAACGAAATTACTAAATCAGGTTTTAAGTTGTTTATTCTAAAAACTCTTTCTTTTAAATCCATACTTGTATCTCCGTCACGAAGTAAAACAATTACAACATTCTCATTTTTATTTAACTCTTTTATTTTACTCGCGACTGATTCTGTAATTGCTTTTTCTTCAAAGCCTTTTATATCAGCGCCAACATCATAACCTCCGTGACCTGCATCAATTATAACCATTTTTTTATCTAATGGTTTAAAAGCCATAAATCCGAATATGGCCAAACAAAAAACTGCTAAAACTTTAATTTTGGTTCTCATAAATCTATTTCTTTTTTGGTTAAACAGATTTAACGGAAAAAATTAAGAAATGTTGTATGAAATCAAACCTGAACTCGTTTCCATTTTCCTCTTTTATAGAAAAAGATTCCGGCGAGAGTTATTGCAGTTTCTGCAACAGGAATAGCAATAAAAACTCCCGTTGGTCCCATATTAAAATGTTTAGCTAACACAAAAGCAAGCGGAATTTGAAACAGCCAAAACCCAAAAAAGTTAATTCCGGTTGGTGTCCAGGTATCTCCGGCTCCATTAAATGTATTGATTAAAACCATTCCTATTCCGTAAAAGATAAATCCGATACTCATAATTTGTAAAGCTTCAATCGCAACTGTTTTTACCATTTCATCATTCGTAAAAAACGAAATAATATATTGGCCAAAAACTAAAGTAATAACCATAATCGAAGCCATGAAAATTACGTTGTATCTTGCTGTAGTGTAAACGGATTTTTCGGCGCGTTCAATTTGTTTTGCTCCTAAATTCTGCCCCACTAAAGTGGCAGCGGAATTACTTAATCCCCAAGCAGGAAGTATGAAAAACATCATAATTCTCAACGCTGTCTGATATCCGGCAGAACCATGATCTCCTCCTGTTGTAGCAACTAATTGTGCCAGGAAAATCCAGCTGCAGGATGCGATTACAAATTGTAAAATTCCAGGCGCTGCGATTTTAACTAAAGCTTTTATTTGTTTGAAATCTGGTGCGAAATAACCGATTTTAATTTTTAAAACTCCGTTACCAAAAAACAAATGATATACCTGATATAAAACTCCAATACTTCTTCCTAAAGTTGTCGCAATAGCTGCTCCTATTAAACCAAAAGCCGGAACTGGTCCTAAACCGTTAATTAAAATCGGGCATAAAATAATATTACAAATGTTGGCAATCCAAAGACTTTTCATTGCTATTGCTGCGTTTCCGGCACCACGAAAAATTCCGTTAATCAGGAATAAAAGCATAATACATAAACTAGAGCCAATCATAATTTGAGTAAATCGGTAACCATGTTCGGCTGATTCTATTGAAGAACCCATTACAATCAGGATATCTTTAGCATAAATAATCCCAAAAATGCTCAATAAACTGTTAACTGCAAAGGCTATAATTATGGCCTGCATTCCGGCTTTTGCGGCGGCAATTGGATCTTTTTCTCCAATTCGGCGTGCTACAACTGCCGTTGCTGCCATACTCATCCCTATTGCAAGAGAATATATAATGGTCAAGACAGATTCTGTAAGACCTACTGTTTGAATGGCAAAACTACTGTGTTTTAAATGACCAACGAAATATAAATCGACTAAAGCAAAAACCGATTCCATCATCATTTCTAATACCATTGGAATGGCTAATAGAATTACGGCTTTTTTGATACTTCCAGAAGTATAATCAAATGATTCGTCGCCTTTTAAAGCTTGTTTTAAAGTGGTAAAAATTTTGGAAATGAAGCTTTTCTTTATAGTTGTTTCTGTCATGATATGTTAGGATAAATGATAAAATTTGTCCAGATGTATAAATCTGAACTAAAAAAGTAAAACGTAAGTATCCTAATTATTCTAAAAAATAAAATTAGGATTAGGCAGAAACAATCATATACTCTAGATTTTCAAGGCGGTAAATATAAGTAATATTTTTAAAGAAGATATTAATCCAGCAATTTTTTACTTACACGGCTGCTCGCAATTAACGAAGCTATAAATCCAAGAGAAACAATGGTTCCCATTACAATCAAAACATTTTCCAGAGTAAAAACTACAGGATAAGCTAAAGTCGGCGTGATCATAATTAACTCATATTGCTGCTGCAGAATCACTAGAATAATTCCTAAAGCCAACCCGATAATACCTCCAAAAATGCTCAGAAGCGTTCCCTGAAGCAGGAATATTTTTCGCAGATTGTTGATTTCTGTTCCAAGATTAAAAAGGGTTTTAAGATTTCCTTTTTTATCTAAAATCATCATAATCAAAGCTCCAATCAGGTTAAAAAGTGCCACAATAATTACAAGAGTGAAAATTAAATAAACGGCAATATTTTCGGTATTGAGCATTTTGTACAAAGACTCATTTAACTGTGCTCTGTTTTTTAAAGTAATTTTATTATTGAAAATCTTTTCAAGCTGTGCTTTTACAGCATTTTCATCTGCATTTTCTTTGAGATGAAATTCGATTCCTGAAATCTGATTGGGTTTGTACATCAATAATTCCTGCGTTAGACCTAAATCTGCAAAAACATACTTAGAATCTAAATCTTCGCTTATTGAATAAATCCCAACCGGCAGAACATCTGTTTTATTAAAAGCTTCTTCGGGATTTTCGATTGCACCTTTTCCGGGTTTTGGAGCAAAGATTTGCAGCGGATTTTCAAAATCGAGAATTCCCATCGAAAAATCCTGTGCAATTCCGTAACCAATAACTACCTGATAGGAATCTGGTTTTAGCCACTGGCCGTTAAAGAGTTTTCTTTTAATATCGTTTACAACAGGATAAAGGCTGTCAACACCTTTTAAATAGGTAACGTGCTGTTTATCCTTGAATATAAACAAAACACGTTCTTCAATAATTTTGGTATAAGAGGCTACACCATTTATTTTTTTTAGGTCTTGTTCCTGCTGAGCCGAAATAAAAAATGATTTTCCTAACGTACTGGTCATTTTTAAATCTGGATCGATCTCGTTTGTGAACGAAAGACTAAAAACTTTTAATCCGCTGAAAACAGATAAAACCACAAACAAAGCCATTGTTCCAACAATGATTCCCATGCTGGCAATGTAATTAATGATATTAATAGCGTTGTTTTTACTTCGGCTAAAAATATAACGTTTGGCTATGTAAAATGGGAAATTCAATTTATGATTTTCTTCTTTTGTCTAAAAGATCACGGTTTTCTATTGGGTTTTCTTTTCCTGCTAATGCGTTGTCAATTTTCTCGATATAATCCAGAGAGTCATCGATAAAGAAAACTAAATTTGGCACACGGCGTAATTGCAAACGAACTCGCTGTGATAAATCATGTTTAATTAAAGTGGTATTTGATTTTATTCCTTCTAAAGTTTCTTTTGCTTTTTCTTGTGGAAAAATGCTTAAATATACTGTTGCCACAGATAAATCTGAGGTTACACTAACTTTGGATACTGAAATTACCAAATTGCTAACTCCGTTTTTTCTCACTTCACCTTGCAGAATATCAACCAGATCTTTCTGAATTACGCTGCCTATTTTTTTCTGTCTATTTGTTTCCATAGTGCAAAAATACTATTTTTAAATTCATTCGCTGCAATTTCAATTAACTAAAGGATTATTCTCAAAATTTATCTTTTATATCTCCTTTTTATTTCATTTAAACGATGATAAAGATCATATGATTTATAGGTATTGTTTTACATATTTGATGTAAATATAAAACTGATCTATTATGAAAAAAAGAGAACCAATTAGTCACATCATGACTAAAACCGTGGTGACTGTAAATCAAAATGACGATTTAACAAAAGTAGTAGAAAAACTAAAATCGAACTCTATCAGGCACCTTCCTGTAGTAAACGGAAAAAAAGTGGTGGGCATTATAAGCCGGACTGATATTAACCGTCTTACTTTTGGCGCTTTATTCGATGGTCAGGAAGGGAGCGATGAAGCTATTTTACAAATGCTGACGATTCCGCAGGTTATGACGGCAAAACCAAAAACTGTTTCTTCTGATACTATTATTCGAGATTTAGCCGAAATTTTTTCAAAAGAAGAATTTCATGCCTTACCAGTTGTAGATAATGATGAACTAAAAGGAATTGTAACAACTACTGACGTTATTAAATATTTTTTAGAACAATATGATTAAATAAAAAAGGGAGCTTTTCAGCTCCCTTTTTTATCTGTTTTGTAACCAATTTTCAGGATCGGAATTTGTTGTATTTTGAAGAATCAAAAACTTGATAATCGTTTTTCCTGTATCACCGCTGGTTCTTACTTTTCCAATGTTTTGCTTAATCGAAACTTTATCGCCCTGACTAACAGAAACTGAACTTAAGTTTTGATATACTGTAAAGAAATCTCCATGCTGAATTACAACTGCTTTATTAACCGGAGATAAAACTATTACTTTAGAAACTTCACCTGCAAATACTGCTCTTGCACTGGCACCATCTTCGGTTGTGATCTCAACTCCGGAGTTATGTACCGTAATTGAAGGATGCAGCGGGTGAGGCTGGTCTCCATAACCAAGAGAAATAAATCCTTTTTCTACCGGCCAGGGCAGTCTTCCTCTATTCGCTTTAAAGTCGGCAGCCAATACTTTATCTTCTGGTGTCATTGCAATTTTAGAAGAAGAAACTGGTGCTTTTGCTGCTGTCGATCCAGGATTTTCTTTTGCTTTTTCAGCCGCAGCTTTTCTGTTTGCTTCTGCAATGGCTTCACGAATCAAGCGATCAATTTGTCTGTCGATTCTTTTAGATTCACTTTGTTTTGCTTTAATATCGGCAGCAATTCTGTTTTTATCTTTTTTAATTGAGTTAACCAGCTTTTGCTGTTCTTTTTTCTCAACTTCTAAGCTTTGTTTTTCTTTTTCATTTTCAGCAATAATCTTTTTCTTAACCTTTCTTTGCCCGTCTAACTTGGCATTAAAATCAACTAATTGTGCTGTTTTGTCCTGAATTTCCAAACCTTGGTTTTTTCTGAAATTCGTATATTGTTTTAAATATTGTGCTCTTTTGTAGGCTTGCAAAAAGCTTTCAGATGACAAGATAAACATAGCACGGCTTTGCTCTGAACGGCTTTTATAAGATTTCAAAATCATTTTTGCATAATCTTCTTTTAAAACCGCCAGTTCTTTTTTTAGTTTATTAACCTGAACCTGGTTAATATACATATCATTGCTAAGGACTTTTTCTTGTTTTGCCGTTGTATTAATCAGCTTTTCTTTAAGCTTGATTTTATTGGCCTGAATTAAATATTCATTTACCGCTGATTTTTCTTTTTTCCTTACAGACTGCAGCATTTTTTCATTGTCTTTTATTTCCTGAAGAATCTGCGCCTTGCGCTGTTCAAGTTTTTCTTGCTGCGAATCCTGCGCCCAGACAAAAGTCGTGGCACAAACAAAAATTAGGCTTAGGAGAAATTTCGGCATCTTTCTATTTATATTTTTGCAAATTTACTTAATTAAAACTTTTTTATAACCGCTTGGTACGCTATAAGGAAAAGAAAGTTCTTCGTTAAATGAAATGTTATTGTAATTCAAATTAATATTGGTAGTTCCTTTTGGCTGTACAGCATTAATTGCAATCGCCGTTGGAATTGTTCCTTGATTGTATGTTTTAATATCAGAATAATTGATTTCTAATTTTCTGTTTTCAGATGGCTGCGAGATCTCTTCTTTCTGAACTAAATATTTTTCAGGATCTAAGTAAAATGCTTTTTTAATTTTTTCATCTTTTTGATCTTCTAAACGGAAAAGATTTTCGACAATAGTCTGAGTATATTTTCCTTCTCTTAAATCGTCAAAAGCTTCACCAATTAATAAGTTTTGAACTTTTGTATAATCCAATTCAGTTCCCAGCCATTTGCTTAAACTGCTAAAATCTCCTTCGTAATATGTGCTGTTTATTTTTTCGTAATAACTTACTGCTGATGGTGTTATTAAAGCTTTTGCCATTGTAATTCCCAAGAATCTAACGCTTATTAAAATCTGTTTGTCTTTCTCGATTCTTATTTCGGCAGTAACGTTTTGACTTTGTTTTTCGTCAACATATTTAGCGCTGGCTTTTATGTATAAGGTTGAAAAATCCAGTTTGTTTTCGTAATGTTTCTCTATCGCTTTATTGTCTTTTTTTGTAACAACTTCGGTAGTATTAGTGTTCTGAACAGCAACGGCTTTTGATTTACATGAAACCACAAAAACCGATATTAATACTATTATAATATACTTTTTCATCTTAATTTCTCCTTACTTCTTTTGTTTTAATAATTCATTTGCCTTCAAAAAGTATTCCTCTTTTTTCTTAGCATCTCCTAATCCATTATATGCTTCTCCCAATTGAATATTAAAATCTGCTTCTAATTTTTTATCATCAACCACATAATCAAGTCCCATTTCTAAAACGGTTTTTGCATTTTTAAACTGCTGTAACTGATTGCTTCCTAAACCTGCATAGTAATAAAACTGAGGCTGGCTCGGATAAACTTCAATCATGGTCATGGCTCTTTTTGTCATTGGCGCAAATTGTTTTGCTTTACTATATGCTTCAAGCAAAAGCAAATTGGTTTCACGATCTGTATCTGAATTGGTCATTAAATCTTTTTCATAATATTTAATGGCGTTTTCAAATTGGTTTTTACTATGATAAAATTTTCCAATTTCTTTGGCAACGTCAACATCCTTATCGTTATCAAAATAGGAAATGGCTTTTTCTAAATCCGGAGCATACTGCGGATTTTTATTTACATAAATCAAAAACTCGTTTAAAGTTCGATGTTTTATTTTTGAATCAATTTTTGAACTTGACAAAATTGTATTCATCGACTTAATTGCTTTGTCTGCCTGATTCGAATCTAAATACGTTTTAAACAAACTTACCTGACCCCATTCTGAATTTGGAAGTTCTTTTGCCAATTGTTTTGCAACATCGACAGCTTTGTCTGTTTCATCCGATTTTGAATACAAAAAAATCAGGTTTACATAATTGGATTCTTCTTTTGGATTTTTTTTAATTTGTTCAATTAAATTTGAAATCTCGGCATTTTGATATTTACCCTGCGATAAAATCTGGCTTTTGTATACTTCGCGATCTGATGATTTTCCGAATTTGTCGTTCATTTCATTAATCGCAACAAGTGCTTTATCGTATTGATTTGTAATCATATATAGCGATATTAAATCGTCTTTATATTCTTCATCAAAAACAATAATTTTCTGAATGGTTTCTATTGCCAGAGGATAATTTTTGGTTTCGTAACTTACATCATAAATCCCCAGCCAGTACCATTTATTTTTTGGATTTAGCTGTGTTGCTTTTTCAAATGCGGTTTGGGCATTTTGATATTCTTTTAAAGCCAGATAATTTTTTCCAACTTCAAAATAAGCAACAGCATCTGAAGGTTTTAGTTTAATACATTTTTCTAAAGATGCTATAGCTTTATCGTAATTTTCGATTCCTTTTTGTTTCAAAGATTCATAAAATGCATCTTGATATTCATCTGGTGCCAAAGCAATATCTTCGGGTTCTGTCTGTGCAAAAACCGAAGCTGCATTGCTTAACAAAGCAAAAAATAAAATTATCAAAACCCTTTTTTTCATCTTTTTACGATTTCATTTATACGAAAACGAATTTATTTTTTATTCTAAAACTGAATAATCTCCAATGCTTATACTGGTAAATTTTCCATCATAACTAACATGATTTCCAATCATTGCATTATCTAAGTTAGCATTTTTTATTTGAGAATACGTTTGTATTAAGCTATTTTTAATAGTGCTGTCTGTTACATGACATCCATTTCCTATCGAAACATTAGGCCCAATTGTGGTGTTTTTAAGTACTACATTTTCTCCAATAAAACATGGAGGAATAATAGTAGAATTATCTAATACCACATTTTGATCTACTAAATGTTCTCCGTCATTATGTAAAAAACCTAACATTCTTGTGTTGGTTTCAACTGTAACATCTTTGTTTCCGCAGTCCATCCATTCGTCAACGCTTCCGGTTTTAAAAACTTTACCGTTTGCCATCATGGCTTTGATTCCGTCGTTAATTTGGTATTCTCCTCCATTTTGAATGTTGTTGTCTAAAACGCCTTGAAGTTCTTTTTTCAAATCGCCGACTTCTTTAAAATAGTAAATTCCAATAACGGCTAAATCACTTACAAACTCTTTTGGTTTTTCAACCAATTCTATAATTTCAGTATTCTGATTTAATTTTACTACTCCAAAAGCTTCAGGCTGTTCTACTTGTTTTACCCAGATTACAGCATCTGCAGAAGGATCAAGTTCAAAATCGGCTCTGATTAAAGTATCCGCGTAAGCGATAACTGCAGGTCCTGATAAAGAATCTTTTGCACACATAATAGCGTGTCCTGTTCCTAAAGGCTGATCCTGACGATATATAGAAGCTTTTGCTCTAAGTCCTTTTGCTAAATCTTCAAGACTTTCTACTACATCTGCTCCAAAAAAAGCTTCATCGCCCAGAATAAAAGCCACTTCTTCGATTGGCTCTTTTAATATTTTGGCAATATCTTCAACCAAACGGTGAACGATTGATTTTCCAGCAACTGGAATTAATGGTTTTGGAACTGTTAATGTATGTGGGCGAAGTCTTGAGCCGCGACCTGCCATTGGGACGATTATTTTCATGTAATTCTATTTTTATGTGTGAAGATTTAAAAATCTCCTGTTTGGTTAGTTCAAGTTTTAATTTTAAAATTCGCAGAGAATTCTACAACATTTAGTAATTCCTGTAAAAAACTGAAAACTGCGACTGAAAACTATTTTACGCCGGTACTTCCAAATCCGCCTTCTCCTCTTGAAGTTTCAGAAAGTTCTTCAACCTCTATCCACTCTGCTCTTTCGTGTTTGGCAATAATTAACTGTGCAATTCTTTCTCCGTTTTCGATTACAAATTCTTCATTTGATAAATTCACCAAAATCACGCCTATTTCACCTCTGTAATCAGCATCTACAGTTCCTGGAGAATTTAAAACGGTAACTCCTTTTTTTGCTGCCAGTCCGCTTCTTGGTCTTACCTGAGCTTCGTAACCAATTGGCAATTCAATAAAAAGACCTGTTTTTACAATTGTTCTTTCTAAAGGTTTTAACGTAATTGGTTCTATAATATTGGCACGCAGATCCATTCCTGCAGAAGCTATTGTTTCGTAATTTGGTAAATCGTGTTGTGATTTATTGATAATTTGTATTTTCATTTTTATTATAAAAGATTAAAAAAGCATCTTTACTTTCTATTCATAATTCCTTTAATCGTGTCTTTTTCGTTGTGGTACACAAAGTACATAAAGGCTAATAATAACGGAATTCCAACGAAATAATTTTCTCTAAATCCGTAAAAGGAAATGGCCGAAAATAAAATTGAAATTCCTAAATAAGCTCCAATTTTATTCATATCATAAGGTATTGGATAATACTTATTTCCTAAAATATAGGATATCAACATCATACTTCCGTAAGCAGAAATTGTTGCAATCGCAGAACCGTAATAGCTGTATTTTGGAATTAAAAAGTAATTTAAAACTAATGTTATAATAGCACCAACAATAGAAATGTAGGCTCCAATTTTTGTTTTATCTGTTAGTTTATACCAAACAGAAAGGTTGTTGTAAATTCCTAAAAAGAAGTTTGCCAAAATAATTAATGGCACTACTTTCATTGCTTCCCAATATGATTTATTATCCAGAAGAAGGAATTTTAAAACATCGGCAAAAACGATGACTCCCAATAAAATCAATGATCCAAAAATTACAAAGTATTTTGTAATTACGGCATAAGTCTGTGGTGCTTTTTCGTTTTTGGCATGGCTGAAAAAGAAAGGTTCAATTCCTAATCTAAATGCGGTTGCAAATAAAACCATAAACAAACCTAGTTTATAACAGGCAGAATAGGCTCCAACTTCAGATTTTGCCAGATTTTCCGGCAGTAAATATCCTAATAAGATTTTATCGAAATGTTCGTTAACTGCAAATGCAAGTCCGGCTACTAAAATTGGCAGTCCGTATTTCATCATTTTTTTCCAAAGTACAGGATCAAATTTTCGCCCAAGTGAAAGATAATTTGGAGAAAGAACAATGAAAGTGGCTAAACTCGCTAAAAGGTTTGCAATGAAAATATAAGCGATCTGGAAATTTTCTACATATAAATTATCCCAAACTGAATTAGGATTTGCAGCTGCTAATTTTGGCAGATACATTAAAAAGAAAATATTCAGTAATAAATTAATTACTACGTTTCCAATTTTAATTGCTGCATAAACCATTGGGCGCTGGTTGGCTCTTAGTTTAGAAAACGGTACTAAAACCAATGCATCTAAAACCAAAATCCAAACTGAATAGGTAATATACTGTGCATCGACTTCGGCCCAGTTTGCAAGGGTATTTCTAAAAATTAAGGCCGCAAACAAGAATCCTATTGATGACCAAAATATGGATATTGTAGATGTTGCAATAACATTTTTCTTGTCTTCTTCGGCACTGTAAAATCTAAAAAATGCCGTTTCCATTCCGTAAGAAAGCACTACGTTAAAGAAAACCATCCAAGACAATACGATCGAAACTTCGCCATATTCGGCTGTAGGCAAAATACCTGTATATAATCTGACCAATAAAAAACTAAGCATTCGTGGTAAAACGGTTGCCAGCCCATAAATCGCAGTTTGTTTGAATAGATTTTTATATAATCCCAAAATAATTAGTAATAAAGTTCGGAAAACAAAAATAACCAATTCTTTGGTTTTATTAGTGCTTTTAAAGGTTCAATAAAAAAACTTACTAAGAATTTTATTGAGTTAATTTATTTTCATCTAAAACTTTCACAAAATGAAAACCTTTTGGAGCATAGCCCTGATTGTAATAAAAACGATGAGCGCCAAAATTTCCTGTAAAAGCATCAAGAACAATACTGCTGCAGCCCAAGTTAACGGCTTTTTGTTCGATAAAATCAGTTAATATTTTTCCAATTCCTTTTGAGCGATGTTCAGGATGAACTACAAAATTATCTATTTCGAGATATTTTCCGGTCCATAATTTAGTTGCAGACCAACATCCTGTAATTCCCAAACAGACATCATTTTCAAAAACTGCTATTTGTGTATAATTATGCGGCAGCATATCAGAAAGAAAGGATTTGTATTTTTCTAAGGTTATTTTTGGATATAGAAATTTGATGGTATCAATTTGATTGAGCATTTCGTCAATCGTAGTGAGTTCGCGAGTTTGTAAAGTCATTGTAATAGAAATATATACCAAAAATACATAACTTTTTTTATGCTATTTATATAATTAACAAGACACTAACATGTGAAATATATAAAATACCGCAGAAAATTATGTAACTTTTTTTTAACAGTGTTTTCTTAAATTTGTTTCACAGGGATTGAGAAAGCTAGATACAACCCTTATAAAAAAGGAAGCACTGGGACTAATAAAGCTTGTTTGTTCCCATAAAAGACAAAGCATAAGGGATTGATTCTGCTGTATTGTAACCCTAATAAAAACAGAGCATTGGGACTAATAAAGCTAGTTTGTTCCCATAAAAGACAAAGCACAGGGATTGATTCTGCTGAAATGTAACCCTTAAAAAAAACAGAGCATTGGGATTGATAAAGCTAGTTTGTTCCCATGAAAGACAAAGCAACAGAGTGATAAAATCTGTGTCAATAATTTTATAAAATGGTATTGATTCTCAATTTTGGGTAAATTGAGAATCACCATTTTATAAATTTTCTTGTTTATAGATATTCTTAAAAAAGAAAAAACTTCCAAAAAAAATAGCCGGTAAATATTTACCGGCTATTTTTTTATATATCAATGAATTAATTATCCATTCAAAGCTTCTGCTCCACCTACGATCTCTAAGATTTCGTTTGTAATTGCAGCCTGACGTGCTTTGTTGTACGTTAATTTCAATTGGTTTCTTAATTCTGTTGCGTTGTCAGTTGCTTTGTGCATAGCTGTCATACGTGCTCCGTGTTCTGAAGCAAATGAATCGCGAATACCTTTGTATAATTGTGTTTTTAAAGACTTAGGAATTAAAGTCAAAACAATTTCTTCTTTTGAAGGTTCAAAAATATAATCTCCTGCAGAAGCTGATACATCAGATTTAAGCGGTGCTAATGGCAAAAACTGCTCTGTTTGAACAATCTGCGTTGCAGCATTTTTAAACTGATTGTAGATTAATTCGATTTTGTCATATTCACCAGACAAGAATTTCTCTGTCAAATTATCAGCAATTCCAGCAACATTTTCGAAAGTTAAATGATCGAAAATTGCATTATGGTGACCATGAACTTTATGCGTTTTGCTTAAAACATCATTTCCTTTTTTACCAATAGCAAAAACGTCAACTTGTTTTCCTGCATAAAAATCTGTACGATTTTTAATCTCTTTAATAACATTTGAATTGAATGCACCACATAAACCTCTGTTTGAAGTTATAGCTACAAGCAATACTTTTTTTACTTCACGTTGTGTTGTGTAAGCACCTCCTACTTCACCTTCAAGTGTAGCAGAAAGATTTTGCAGCAACTCCGTTAATTTCTCGGCATAAGGGCGCATCGCAGTGATTGCATCTTGTGCTTTCTTAAGCTTTGCAGCAGAAACCATTTTCATCGCAGATGTAATCTGCATCGTCGATGAAACGGAAGTAATTCTATTACGGATTTCCTTTAAATTTGCCATGTACTATCGTTGTTGGTTGTTAGTTGTTGGTTAATAGTAATGGAAAATTCCAAAAACAATCAACCAACAACCGTCAACTAAAATTAGTTATATTTTGCTGAGATTTCTTTTGCTGCTTTTTCGATAACATCTGTAATACTGTCATCTAATTTACCCGCTTTTAACGCGTTAAGCGTATCTTTATGTTTACTGTTTAAGTATGCTAAGAAATCAGCTTCAAATTCTTTTACTTTTTCTACAGGAACGTTTCTTAATAAGTTTTTAGAACCTGCGTAGATAATAGCTACTTGGTTTTCAACTGTATAAGGATCATTTAAACCTTGTTTCAAGATCTCAACGTTTCTTTTTCCTTTTTCAATTACGTTTAAAGTAACAGAATCTAAGTCAGAACCAAATTTAGCGAAAGCTTCTAATTCACGGAATTGAGCCTGGTCTAATTTTAAAGTTCCTGAAACTTTTTTCATTGATTTAATTTGAGCATTACCTCCAACACGAGATACAGAGATACCTACGTTAATAGCAGGACGAACCCCTGAGTTGAACAAATCTCCATCAAGGAAAATCTGACCATCTGTAATCGAGATTACGTTTGTTGGGATATATGCAGAAACGTCACCAGCCTGAGTTTCGATAATTGGTAAAGCAGTTAAAGAACCACCACCTTTTACGATAGATTTGATAGAATCTGGTAAATCGTTCATGTTTTTAGCGATACCATCATCAGCAATTACTTTACAAGCACGCTCTAATAAACGAGAGTGTAAGTAGAAAACGTCTCCAGGGTAAGCCTCACGTCCCGGTGGTCTTCTTAATAAAAGAGAAACCTCACGGTAAGCAACAGCTTGTTTAGATAAATCATCATACACGATAAGTGCTGGACGACCTGAATCTCTAAAGTACTCTCCAATTGCAGCACCAGCGAATGGAGCATAAACTTGCATTGGAGCTGGGTCAGAAGCATTTGCAGCAACGATAACTGTATAAGCCATTGCTCCTTTTTCTTCTAACATTTTAGCGATTCCTGCTACAGTTGAAGCTTTTTGTCCAATTGCAACATATATACAGAATACAGGTTTTCCTGCATCGTAAAATTCTTTTTGATTTAAGATTGTATCGATACAAACAGTTGATTTACCTGTTTGACGGTCACCAATTACAAGCTCACGTTGTCCACGACCTACCGGGATCATAGCATCAACTGCTTTTACTCCAGTTTGTAATGGCTCAGTTACCGGCTGACGGAAGATAACACCAGGTGCTTTTCTTTCTAATGGCATTTCGTATAAGTCTCCGCCAATTGGTCCTTTTCCATCAATTGGAAAACCAAGAGTGTTAACTACACGTCCTACCATTTGCTCACCTACTTTAAGAGAAGCAATACGCTGAGTTCTTTTTGCAGTAGATCCTTCTTTAATTCCTGTTGACGGTCCTAAAAGTACAACCCCAACATTATCCTCTTCAAGATTCAATACGATACCTTCCATACCGTTATCGAATTCTACTAACTCACCATATTGAACATTAGATAGCCCGTAAACACGAGCAATACCATCTCCAACTTGAAGTACTGTTCCTACTTCCTCTAGCGTAGCACCAGATTCAAAACCTTCTACTTGCTTTCTTAATATTGCTGAAATTTCAGCAGGTTTGATTTCCGCCATCTTAATTTATAATTTAGACACTTTTTGTGTTATAAAACTAATTACTTAACTCTCTTTTTAATACTTGTAATCTGTTTGCAACAGAAGCATTGTATTGATTATCACCTATTCTTAAAATAAATCCACCAATGATTGAAGGATCTACTATATTTTCAATTGTAATTTTCTTATCTGATAATGTTGCAACTTTAGCTAAAACTTTAGCTTCTAATGCAGCATCCATAGGAATTGCTGTAGTAACTTTTGCTACTTCAACACCATTGCTTTCATCAAATAATTTATTGTATTCTACTGCAATTGCATCTAGAATTTCAAATCTTTTGTTTTCGAATAATAAATGGAACAAACCTTTAGTTACTCCATTTACATCTGCGAAAACTTCTAAAAGAGCACTTTCTTTAACTTCAACTTTTGCAGTTGGGTTTTGGATAAATGTACTCAATTCTGTATTAGTCTCAATTGCAGATGCAATTGATTTCATATCGTTATTGACAGCTTCGGCAACACCTTTAGAGTTTGCTAAGTCTAGAATTGCTTTTGCATAACGAATTGCTGCTCTTGTACTTGCCATAATCTTAGTTTAACTTTACGTCACCTAACATTTTCTCAACTAATTTAGTTTGAGATTCTTTGTTAGATAATTCTTCTTTCAATAATTTTTCAGCAATGCTTAATGATAAAGTTGAAACCTGAGATTTCAATTCTGCCATTGCAGCATTTTTTTCGCTTTCGATAGCTGCTTTTGCCTGCTCAATCATTTTTTGACCAGCTTCTTGTGCTTCGTTTTTAGAATCAGTAATCATTTTCTCTTTCATTTCGCGAGCTTCTTTTAACATCGCGTCACGTTCTGCACGAGCTTCATTCAAAATTCTTTGATTGTCAGCTTGTAAATTTTCCATTTCTCTCTTTGCGTTTTCAGCAGAAAGCAATGCATTTTTAATACCTTCTTCTCTTGCAGTAATAGATTCCATAATTGGTTTCCAAGCAAATTTTACTAAAAGCAAAATTAATATTACCAAGATTAAAGCCTGCCAGAAGAATAATCCGAATGAAAAATCGTTAATTAACTTATCCATTTTATAACTATATTAAAATATTTAATTTCTTTTTTAAAAGTAACAACATCTTTAACCAACCGTTAAAGATGCTGTTATTTCTCTCTTTATTATTTTCCTAAGATTAAAGCAGCGAATGCTAAACCTTCTAATAAAGCCGCGATAATAATCATCGCAGTTTGAATTTTACCAGCAGCTTCTGGTTGACGAGCAATAGCGTCCATAGCAGATCCACCGATTTTACCTAAACCTAAACCTGCACCGATTACTACTAAACCTGCACCTACTAAAGTTGGAATTGTTCCCATAAGTATTTATATATATAAAATTAAACTTCTAAATTAAATAATTGCTGTTTCGTCTTCGTGGTGGTGAGCGTGATCATGATCCTGAACAGCCATACCAATAAATAATGATGATAACATCGTGAAGATGAAAGCCTGTAAAAATGCAACTAAAACTTCAATAACAGAGATAAACAATGTTAATCCTAATGAGATTGGCAAATCTGCTGCTAAATTTTTACCTACGAAAATCATAGCGATCAAACTCATAATTACTACGTGACCTGCAGTAATGTTTGCATACAAACGAATTAATAATGCAAATGGTTTTGTTAGTGTTCCTAAAACCTCAATTGGAGCTAAAATGATTTTCATTGGAACCGGCACTCCTGGCATCCAGAAGATGTGTCCCCAATAATCTTTGTTTGCACTAAATTGAGTAATGATAAATGTAAATGCTGCTAAACAAACTGTGATAGCAATATTTCCTGTAACGTTAATTCCAAGAGGAGTCATTCCTAATAAGTTTAACAACCAAACAAAGAAAAATACAGTTAACAGGTAACCCATATATTTACGGTATTTTTTCTCTCCAATATTAGGAACTGCAATTTCGTCTCTGATAAAAATAATAAGCGGTTCTAAAACTCTTCCAAATCCAGTTGGGATTGGTCCTTTTTTATATGATCTTGCTAAACCAGTAAACATTAAGAATAATAATACTGAAACAAAAAGCATTGATACAACATTTTTTGTAATCGAAAAATCTAATGGTTTTACGTTTGACGGATGACCATGTTCGTCAAAGTTGATTGTTCCGGCTGCATCTGTTTTGTAAATTTTACCGTGAACTAATTTATAATAGTTTCCATCAACTTCTGCCACTTCTTCTCCGTGGTGTAATTTTGAAGATGAGAAAATTTTCAATCCTCCATCTATAAGTATAACTGGTAACGAAAACCCGTAGTGTTTATTTTCTTTTTCATCTGAAAAGAAAACAAAGTCATGAGAATCCTGTAAGTGGTGATCAATAAAAGCATCCACTTTAGCTTTTGGATCTTTAGCTGCGTGTTCGTCTTCACCATGTGTTTCATGTGAAATTACTTTCTCTTCATGAGCACTTTCATTTTGTACATGCGTTGAGTCAATCTCTGAGTTTGCGAAACTCATAATAGGCAGAGAAGCTACAAAAGCTGCAAGAATTAATCTGAGTGGTTTGTTTGAAATCACCATATCGTGGAAAATCTTATTTTTTTACGTTTCTAAAATTTGGTGCAAAGGTACATTTTTTATTAATATTCAAAAGGATATGAAAAATTATTTTTGAACCTTCTTTTAAAGAATCCGCATTTTAACGCTTTTCATTTAATAATCGGACAGTTAAAAGCGTCTCAAATAACAAAAACAAAATAAATGTTATAAAAAAACTGACTTTTTCAACAGCAGCGATTTCAGAATTGGTTTTTAAAATTGGCTGGAGAATTAAATATGCTAACAGCATTTGTGTAAAAGTTCCAAATAAGAAAACCATTCCAACAATTTGAAAATTCTTCTTTTTTACTACTAATAATATAAGGTATAATAAAAAGGCTGTTCCGAAAAAAATTAAATACAGAAGTTCTATACCATAATGGAAATTTTCTGTTTTAATTTCTAAAAAATAGAAAGCTGCTTTATGCAATATGCATACTGCAGCAGTAAATAAAAATAAATGAAAAACAGGTTTGTAGTTTTTTAAAAGCATTTGAAATAATTTTATGCAAAGATGCAACTTTTATCCAAAGCTTATATAAGGGATAAAATTACTTTGTTTTGTTGATGTCATTAACCTGCCGAATGACATTATATAAAGCAAGTCCCACTCCAAGCATTACAAAAATAGTGTTGTAATATACTTTCGGACTTGGATGATTTTCGTCTAGCCAGGTTCCGAAATAAGAGAAAATAAAAATAATGACCCCCATTTGAAAAGGAATATTTATGAGGGCCAGCCATTTGTTTCTTCTATTATTATTCGGTTCCTTTTCCATCTTTTACGATTACCTCTTTATTATGTGTAAGCATTGTACAAGTTGCTGTAAACTCTGCTCCTGGTTCTATAGAAAGTTTTCCAACGGCAACTTCTCCGTGAATTTTTGCTGTAGCTTTAATATTAAGAACTTCCAGAACTTTAATTTTTCCATGAAATTCTCCTTCAATATCGGCATTATTACAAATAATTTCTCCTTTTATAACGCCTGTTGCGCCAATAACTAATTTTCCTTGCGATGTAAAATTTCCAATTAATTCGCCGTCTAATCTAAAATCTGCTTTTGAGACTATGTCTCCTACAATAGAGGTTCCTTCAACGATTCGGTTTGTTTTACCTAAAAGTTCTGTTCCGTTTTTTTTCACTTTGTCAAACATTATATTATGGGTTTTTTGGGGTCAGATAGGCTTCAAGGTTTTTCTTAATTTGAACCACTTTGTAGTTTTCAGTTGATATAATAATTGCCGGCTGTGCAATTTTATATTTTTTATCATCTCTAAAAACTCCCGCAACATCTTGGGCGTAAGCCTCAGACTTTAAACCATGAATAGCTACAAAACTTTGGGTTCTGTTGTATTTATCAAATGAAGTTGTTAATCTTTCGAAATTTTCGACTAACAAAAACACTCTTATAGCTTCTTCAATTTGTTTAAGCGTTTTGGTATCGTTATTAGAAATTAAATATAAAATTTTCCAGTTTTTATTATCCTCTGTTGTAAAATTTAATCTCTCTAAAGTTGGAACTTGCTTTTCAAGAATTTCTCTGGCATTTTTACCTTCATCGCTATTTGGGTAATTATCCGCTACATTCTCCAATCCTTTTTTATAAGCTTCTAACCCGTTTACTTTTCCTAATGTGTTTGCTTTCAGTAATTCAAACTTAGAAACAATTTCATCTCCAGAATATTGATTAATGAGATTGTCAATATTATCTAAGACAACATCAAACTTCTCTTCCTGAAAAAGCTTGTACCATTTTTGGTATTCTTTTTCCGGTGAAGGAATATCATCTGTATTGGTATTGTTTAAAATCTGAGCATATCTTGAACCAGGATAATTGTTTGTAATATCTGATTTTATTTTTTCTGCTTTTGCAGGATCTGTAATTTGGTAAATTTTATACAAATTATACATTGATGGCAGGATCAGCTTTTCTTCTGGATTGTTTCGTAACAATTGTTCCAGTTTATCACTTGCTAAAGTATATTCTTTAAATTTCTCCTTATATATAAGTCCCAACTGATAATAGGCGAAATTGCGTTCTTTACCAATACTGTCAATAGCAACTGGTGTTTTTGGAAGTTGTTTTTCGTAAAAAGCAGTTGTGTATTTTTCGATTACAACTGTATCTTTTAGTTTATTTGCTTCTGCTTCATTTATACTGTCATTGAGCATTGCAGCATCGTTTGCCGCTTTTATTGCAGATAATCTCCAGTTACCGCCAATAGTACGATTACCCCACATTTTCTTAAACTGTAATTTTCCGTAAGCCACTGTTGTTGGGTTATAGAAATAAAAAGTACTTACAGCGTCATTTCCTGAAGGCGGTCTAATTCCGTCTGTATCCATGTTTGTTGGTTTTCCTAAAGAATTTGGATTAACCGCAGTTGGTGCACTTGAAGCACTGTTGTTTCGCTCTACATTCGCCAGTTTTTCTTTTTCTTTTTCTTCCAGAATTCGTTTGGCTTCATCTTTCTTTTTAAGTTCTGCGATGTAGCTTTCAAAATAAATTTTTCTTTCAGAATCCGGCATTCCGTAAACTTTGATAATACTGTCGTTGCGTTTTGCAATTCCTTCGTATTTAATTACGTTATCAAGATTTTTTCTGTTTTTTTCTATAAAAGCAAATTCTCTGGTCTTTGGATTGAGTTTTGTTAACGTACTGTCATAATATTTGGCAGCCATTGTATAATCTGTATTCTTAAAATACATGTTTCCAATGTTTCGATATGCCGATGCCATTAAATAAGGATCTTTAGATTTTCTGCCCAAAGATTTGTTGTAAAATTTCAGTGCATTTTCTTTGTCTTTCTTTTTATCATAAAAGACTCCCATTTCATAAAAAAGGACATCATAATAAGGTCGGTTTTCACGATCTGCAACTAGCTTATTATACGTTTTTAAAAAAATAGTATCATTGCCTTTTTCATAATCATACATCTGTGCTTTTTTTGCATAAGCATGCATCATGTACTTTCTATCGGCTTTGCGGTTCATGTGAATTACGCCATCATAATAATATGTCGCACTATCCTTATTTCCAACTTCCTGATACATTTGTCCCAGAATAAATTTATATCTGGCACGGTCTTCATTTATTCTCGAAAATTGTTCGGCAATTCTAAGTTTGGCAACAGCGCTGTCTCTTTCTTCTAAATTTAAAAAAGCTTCTGCCAATAAAGCATTAGCATCAGAAAAAGTCTGTTTATTTAAATCGGTCTTTTTTAATAACTGATTAATATTTTTTACAACAATGGCATCGTTGCCTAAACGCATATTGGTTTTTTCACGCCAGATTTTTGCTGTGTAAATGTTACTGCTGTTTGGATATTTGTACAAAATATAATTGAAAGCTTCTAAAGCAGGAATAAAACGCTGATCATAATATCTGGCTTTTCCAAGCATCAAATATGCTTCGTCGATCTGGTAGTTTCTTTCTCTTCCTCCAATATTCATGGAGTGTTTTTGAATTGCTTTTGTGGCCTTTGTTTCTGCTTTTTCAAAATCAGGATTTTTTGTTTTTTCTCCTTCAGAAAAATTTTCATCAAACTGCATTTTTTCTATCGGAAGCATTTTCCAGAAATTGTCCTGATCATTAGCCTTAATAGCCTGCAGTCCTTTCTCGAGCCCTAGACCTCCATTATACAAAATGTTGTATTTTGTACTCAACGCATGGGAGTTTCTGTTCACAAAAGTGTTATTCTTGGTAGAACATGCTATCAAAAAGAGAAAAAAGATGAGAAAAAAACTATATTTAAGAGTATTCTTTTTCAATAGAACTGATTTTAAAGCATTAACTTCTAAAAAGTATTTTTAGTATAAAGACGGGTAAAAATACGCTTCTTTTTGTAATATAGAAACTTAAACCGCAAAAAACGATTCGAGTTCTTGTAAGGTTTCTTTTGATGTTTGAATATCTTTTACAATTTCACCTTTGTTGAGCGCAACAATTCGATCACAAACTTCGACCGTGTGTTGTAAATCGTGGCTTGAAACCAAAACAGTAACGTTTGGATCATCAGCTAATTCATTAATAATTTTCTTTAAACGGCTTACTGTTGTTGGGTCTAAATTGGCAAAAGGTTCGTCTAAAATTACAACTTCAGGATTACCAATCAAAGTCGCAATTATGCCCACTTTTTTCTGATTTCCTTTAGATAAATCGCGAAGGTATTTTTTGTTGTTTAAAATTTCTCCGTTAAAAAATTCTTCGTGCTTTGCCAGTAATGCATCAATATCTGCTTTGTTTTGATGGCGAAGATCTCCAATAAAATAAAAATATTCCTCTGGTGTTAAGTATCCTATCAAGAAACTTTCATCTAAAAATGAACCTGTAAAAGATTTCCAGTTTTCACTTGTATTTACCTGAATATCATTGCTTTTTACATATCCTGTTGTTGGTTGAATAAGGTCTAACAGCAAACTAAAAAAAGTGGTTTTTCCTGCTCCATTATTTCCCACTAATCCAAAACTTTGTCCTTTTGGGATTTCAAGATTGTTAATGTTCAAAACTGTAGTTTCGTTATATTTTTTTGATAGTTGATTTACTTGTATCATGGTGTAATTGTTGATTTTAGATTAATTATTTAATTAACTCTTTTGTTTATAAGCACTTATTGTACTGTATTTTTCAATTTTATATCTTTTTTCGATTAATAAAAAAACTTTTTCTTTAAATATAAAACCTAAAACTCCTGCTCCTGCAACTAATGCTAATCCAAGATTTTTGTTGTCAAAATAAAGTCCGATTGCATACAATCCTAAAGGCAGTAAAATTTTTGGAAGTGTTAACAGCATTGCGCTGACATTGAACGCTTTTTTATCTCCAAAAGCACCGCTGGCATTACTTAAATCTATAGGCGTTTTGGTAAATGCACCACCCAAAAGAACCAAATGAGAATTGACTCCAATATTATAAATTGCTGCAACAACGATTGTTAGATAAATATACCAGCCAAAATAAACATAAAATGAAGCCAGAATTGTAGAAATAATTGTGGCAATAACAATCAGCCACCATTTTGCCATAATATAACCCCGATATGGAATATTTTGTGTCATCATTAATTGATAATATGAACTATCCCAGCTTGGTACAAATTGTCCAAAGACAAATAAAAATCCGCCAGAAACAAAAATTCCGGCTAAAAGATGCATCACTGGTTTGTCATATGTTTCAATTCCTCCGGAGAAAAATAAAAATCCGTAGAACAAAAAGAGAACACTCATAAAAATGGTTGTTTTAGATCTTTTATTTCTTTTGATAAGTTTAATATCATTTTTTAGAAAAGTTCCCAAAGTTCCAAACTGATTCAGCCATGAAAGATTTTCTGTCGTTGCAACATCTTGTTTTACAGAAAGACCTGCGTCCAGAAATAAGTTATTTTTGAAATATTTAAAAGTATAAACATACAAGCCTGCTAAAACTAAAACAGGAATTAAAAATAGGCCTTCTATATTATAAAAATTCTGAAAAAACGGAGTTGTAAATGTTGTAATATCAAACAATTGGTAAAACTGTGCCCCTGCCAAAGCCAAAATTAAAACCACAAATACAACAAACAATCTGTCAATATTGCTTAAAATAATATTCAAAAAATTATTGATATAAATAAAAGTCATTGCTCCTATATACCAAAAAACGATTCTAATAACGTCGTATCCTTCTAAAATTAATACAACTGAAAAAGGCACAAAAAATAAAGTGTGAACCCAGTTAAAAAAAGATAAAACCGTTTTTCCCAATGAAAAATGAACAATTACTGGTTTTTTAAATGGTAAAACCAATAATGGTTTGATATTGAGAACAGGAATCGATTGAAGTAATAACCTTATTACTAAATCAAAGAGGAAATAATAAATTAAAAATTTGTTTACTGTTACTAATGGTTCCAGATTCATCTCTTTTAGAACATAAAATGCTCCAACGCCCATTGCAACAAAAATTAATGAGAAATAAATCATTAAAAAACCTATTATGATTTTCATTGCCAGGTTTTTACCAAATGACGCCGACCTAATAAAGGCTTTCCATTCGAGATAAATAAACTTTTTAATCATGGTTAATTTAGTTTAGATTTTTGTAGTAAGAGATCAAATGTAGGAAAACGTTACAAAAAAAGTTAAAAAAAATATTTTAGTAAGTGTCAATTACTTATGGTTTGCTACTTTTGCAAAAAATTTAAATCATGCCTTCATTCTTAAAACTTATAATTAAAGAGGTAAAACGCGAAACTGCCGATGCTGTTTCGGTTCTTTTTAATGTTCCTGAAGAACTTAAACAAGACTATAAATTTATAGCCGGACAATACATAAACTTAAAATTAACTCTTGATAATCAAGAAATTCGTCGTGCTTATTCTATTTGTTCTGCTCCCGAAAGCGGAGAATTGAGAATTGCAGTTAAAGGTGTAAAAAACGGACTTTTTTCTCAGTTTGCCAACACGAGATTAAAAGCAGGAGATGTTCTTGAAGTAGGCCAGCCAGAAGGAAAATTTACTTTTGAACCAGATGCTGAAAGACAAAAAAATTATGCAGCATTTGCAGCAGGAAGCGGAATCACACCTGTTCTATCTATTTTGAAATCGGTTTTAAAAAATGAGCCAAAAAGTTCATTTGTATTGGTTTATGGAAATAAAACTCCTGAAGATACAATCTTTCATCAGGAACTTCATGATTTACAGTTACAATATGTTGGACGTTTTTTTGTACATTATGTTTACAGTCAGGCAAAAGCTGAAAATGCTTTATTTGGAAGAATTGAAAAATCAGCAGTAAATTTTGTTTTAAATAACAAACACAAAGAGCTTCAATTTGATAAATTTTTCCTTTGCGGACCAGAAGAAATGATTAATACCGTTTCTAATGTTTTGAAAGAGAAAAATGTAAAAGATTCTGCTATTAAGTTTGAACTCTTTACCTCTTCTTCTGAAGAAAACGTAATTCAAGGTTCTCAGGAAGGGCATACAAAAATCACAGTTTTGGTTGACGATGAAGAAACTACTTTTGAAATGTCTAAAAAACAAACCATTCTTGATGCCGCACTAAAACAAGGTGTTGATGCTCCTTATTCCTGCCAAGGCGGAATTTGCAGCAGTTGTTTAGGACGTGTAACTGCAGGTTCTGCTGAAATGACAAAGAATTCTATTTTAACAGACAGCGAAATTGCCGAAGGATTAATCTTAACATGTCAGGCACATCCAACATCAGAAACTATTTATGTTGATTACGACGACGTATAATATTTGAAAATTCCAATCCCGAAATTTCGAGATGAAAATCCAAATTCCAGACTAAATTGGAATTTGGATTTTTTTTATTCTATATTCACAAACTTGTAACGATGTGAAAATTTTCCTTCATATAGCTTAAAATTGTAATAAAACCAAATTTAAGCCAAAATATTGCGGAATTTTTATTATATTAGAGGGAAATTAACGCAATCATAATCTCCATATCTTTTATGCCGATTTTGTTGGGCTAAATCAAATTTGTCAAACATTTAAACATTAAATATCATGACAGCTCACGTACACCACTTTCATTTATATCTCTTTATTATGCTGGTTGTAACTGCTTCGCTATGCGTTCTGGCAGTTATCATAAAAATGAAAAACAAAAAAGGTCCCAAGTTGCTCAAAAGAGATAAATACAATTCAACTATGACCGAAAAAATGGTAGAAGTAAAAAAAACTGATTCGAATGTTTTTAATATCTGGCCTTATGTAAGCAGACTTAAATCGGCTAAAATTTTATCTAAAAAAATTAAAGATCAAGACTTAATTTATAAAGTTTACAGAGATTCATCTCAAAAATTCGAACATATTCTATTGTCAACCGAAGACAAAAATAACTTTGTCTCTATCATAGTAAACAAAAAAAGAAGAAAAACAATAGGATATTCTTTCCTCGATTCTAATGAAAAATACGATTTGAACAAGAATATTGCTTAAAATATTATTTTAGCAATTGCCCAGCGGGGTAAATTATTTACAGAATCACAATAAAAGAAAAAAGCTCCGGCGGAGCGACATATTATAAAAAAACATGTCGCTCCGCCGGAGCTTTTACTTTGTGAATACCATTCTTTGCTATAAATATTTTGCTTCTGCGAAGCTTACAAAAAAGCTCTTTTTTAGTCTTTCATTAAAGCTGCTCTACAACCTTATCAACAACCTGCTGTGGTAAAATTGTCTTCATCACATCCTCATAACCTTCAATAATTTTATTACCATAAACTGATGTTGGCAGTTTTGGAAATTGATTTCGGTCTGAAGTTAAAGCGTTTTCTAAACTTTGGTTAAAAGGTAAGAATCCTGCGTATGGATGCGTAGCGCCCCAAAGCGTAACGACTTTTACACCCAGCATTGCTGCGATGTGAGCATTTCCAGAATCCATAGAAAGCATCACATCAAGATTGCTTATTAATTGTAATTCCTGCTGAAACTTAATTTTTCCAGCCATGTTAATTACATTTTTATATGGTTCTGAAAGTGAATCCAGTATTTCGATTTCTTTCTTTCCGCCGCCGAAAAGTAGAATTTTGTACGATGAATTTTCAGCTAATTTTGCAATTACTTCTTTCATTAAATCTAAAGGATAAACTTTAGAATCATATTGTGCAAAAGGAGCAATTCCGATAAGTTTTTGATTTTCATTTCCGATAATGTCTAGAATATCAGAGTTTAAAACTGCTTTTTCCGGAAATTGCGGATTCGATAAGTCTAAAGGGAAACCTAGTTCTTCAAAAACTTTTGCATGTCTTTCAAACATGGTTGGCAATTGCTTGAAAATCTTGTTTTCTGATCTTGTCAATTCTTTTTTTCCTTCGCGTCCTTTGTCAACAGTGGCTCTTTTTTTTCCGCTTAAAGCGAAAAGCAAACTCACAACCTTAGATCTTAAAACATTATGAAGATCTGCAAAAGCATCAACTTTTAGTTTTTTTATGTCTTTATATAAGCGTACAAGACCAGGAAAACCTTTATGTTTTTCTTTTTCATCAAAAGCAAAAAACTCAAGATTTGGAATTCCTTCAAAAAAAGGTTTGAAAAACGGACGCGAAATAACGGTTAGTTTTACCGTTGGATATTGTTTTACAAAAGCACGTAAAACAGGAACCGTCATGGCGACATCTCCCATTGCGGATAGTCTCATGACGGCTATATGTTTAATCTTGTTGTTCGACAAGTCTGCCAATTATTTTTTATTTTGATATAAAACCGGGTTCAATTCGTCGTCGTTGTACATTTTCATTTGTTTGTACACTTTCATGAATTTATCGCCGTTTTCAATATCTGTCAATAATTCTTCGATTGCTGTAGATAAATCTGTTCTTTGTTCTAAAAGTACATTTAATTTTTCCTGACATTTATCTCTGTGTTCCTGAGTTGCTTCTGCACGAGTAGCTTCTTCATTCATGTGATAAATTTTCAATGCTAAAATTGATAATCTGTCAAATGCCCAGGCAGGACTTTCAGAGTTAATTTTTGCTCCGTCTTTTGCTTGTACATTACTGTATTTTTGCAAAAAGTAACTGTCGATATATTCAACCATATCTGTACGCTCCTGATTTGAAGCATCAATTCTTCTTTTTAAAGTCAAAGCCGCTACAGGATCAATCTGCGGATCACGAATAATATCTTCAAAATGCCATTGTACAGTATCAATCCAGTTTTTTAGATATAATAAATGTTCAAATTTATCTTTTGGATATGGATTGTTTATTGGCTGATCAACATTATCAAACTGGTGATAATCTTTGATGCTTTGTTCGAAAACTGAATATGCTAATTTTGAAAACATGTCTTTATTTTTTTATATATACAAAGATACTTTTTATACTTTTATGCTGCGAAAAAAAGAAATTATTTTTTGTTTTCATACAATAGTTCGTTAATAAATTAAAAAATCATCATGAAAATTCATTATATATCTGAAAACAATAGTGTTCTAAATCATTTTCTGGGACAAATTAGAAATGTAAATGTGCAGAACGACAGCATGCGTTTTAGAAGAAATATTGAGCGTATTGGCGAAATTATGGCTTATGAATTAAGCAAAATTTTACCTTACAAAGAGGTTGAAATTCAAACGCCGCTTGGCATTAAAAAAACAACTGAAATAGATACTGATTTGGTTTTATGCCCAATTTTAAGAGCCGGATTGCCGCTTCATAACGGATTTTTAAATTATTTCGATCATGCCGAAAACAGTTTTGTTTCTGCCTGCAGATATCATCCAAATGGTGGTGATGAATTCGAAATTTTGGTTGAATATCAGGCTATTTCAAATTTAAATAACAAAACCGTTTTGCTTCTGGATCCAATGCTGGCAACAGGACAATCTATAGTGGCGGTTCACAAAAAATTAATTGAAAACGCTGCACCTGCAGAATTTCACATTGTTGTAGTTATTGCTGCTCCGGAAGGAATAGCACATCTTGAGGAAAATCTTCCTGAAAATTGTCATTTGTGGGTGGCATCTTTAGACGAAAAACTTAACGAGAAAAACTATATTGTTCCTGGTCTTGGCGATGCCGGCGATCTTGCTTACGGAAGTAAATTATAACTGCGAGAAAAAAGTAAATAAGCTGCACAAAATCAGTACATAAAATACAATTTCGTTATTGAGTTTTTGCTGCATATATTCAACATGACTGGCTGCCATCATGGCCAATGGTGCAATACTAAACAATAATAAGTCATTGCTTTTATCTGGCGAAATGATGTAAACAAAAACAGCAATAAAAAAACAGGCAACTACTTTTTTATAAGAAGTATGTACAATTTGCGGTCTGTTTGACAAGGTAGTCAGCATTGAAAACACAAAAAACACAACTACTGCCGCATATATTGAAAGTGCTCCGTTTTCGTAATTATCTTTAAAATAATCTATTCTAAAATCGATTACTGCACGTTCCTGAAAGAATTTCGCAGCGTCGATATTGAACATTAATGAAATCATGAAAAAGATTATTGATACCGCCAAAAGTGCAATAAATGGCAAAACCCAGTTTCTATAATCTCTTGAAACGTGAAAAATAATGGATATAAAAACCAGTATTAAAAAGAGAACACTCCAAAATTGAAATAAAGAAGCTACAAAAATCCAGAATGAAGCATCAAATATTTTTTCTTTTGATGCTTTTAAAGACTGCAGTGAAATCAATCTTCGTAATGCCAGTAAAATAAAAAAGTTGGCATAAACTACATTTGAATTAT
This sequence comes from Flavobacterium sp. KACC 22758, assembly GCF_028736135.1. Classification (NCBI taxonomy): domain Bacteria; kingdom Pseudomonadati; phylum Bacteroidota; class Flavobacteriia; order Flavobacteriales; family Flavobacteriaceae; genus Flavobacterium; species Flavobacterium sp. KACC 22758. Next base: position 23,237 of record NZ_CP117878.1, on the reverse strand, counting down.
TAAATACTGTTGGAAAAAATAATAGAAATAATAAATAGAAAAATATTGCGTAACCATTGTCTTTACTAAGCCCATTCTTCTTTACGATAAAATTTACCATAAAAAAAGAAGCAAAAATAAAGCACAATAAACTTATTTTTTGAAATATCGTAAAATAAGAATTTATCCAAGTTGTTTCTCGAATTTGAAACATAAAGAAGAAAACCAGTATCAAAATTACAACCAAGGAATAATTTAATGGCGTAGATTTTTTAAAAACACTTGTTATCATAAGGATATTTTATACTTTTGTGATTGTAAATATAATACTTGTTTAAAAAGGAAACCAACAAGTTGAAGAAAGATTCTTCTTTTTGAATTTTACTTCAATGCGTTAAAACAATAATAATCTATAATTTAATAAAATTATGAAAGCTTTTTTTGAAGGAATTCAATACTTATTCGTTAACATTTTGTTTGCTCCGCTTGACTTTTTACGTCGTTTGGAATTAGTTACATGGTTTGGTGCAAATACTATTAACTGGATTTTCATGATCATCTGTGCATGTGCAATCGTTTATTGGATTAAACAATTACGCATTTTTGATGATGCCGGAACAGAAAACCAAGATACAACAGCTCATTCATTTTTAAAATAAAACCAAACCCTTAATTAAAAGGGCTGGTTCAAATATTTTTTAAATTAAATCGAAGCCGATATCTTTTCTAAAATACATCTTATCAAAGCTTAGTTTATCTATGTTTTGGTAAGATTTTTTTATGGCCTCCTGGAAATTATCTCCATAAGAGGTTACAGCAATTACACGTCCTCCATTAGTAACGACATTTTTGCCATCTAATTTTGTTCCTGCGTGAAAAACTATCGAATCTGTAATATTTTCTAATCCAGAAATTACTTTTCCTTTTTCAAAATCTTCAGGATATCCGCCAGAAACTACCATTACAGTTGTGGCGCTTCTTGGGTCAACTTCTAAATTAAAGTCTCCTAATTTTTGATCTGCAACAGACAAAAACAATTCAACCAAGTCAGATTTTAATCTTGGAACCACAACTTCAGTTTCAGGATCTCCCATTCTTACATTGTATTCAATAACGATTGGTTCTCCTTTTACATTGATAAGACCAATAAATACAAATCCTTTGTATTCGATTCCATCTTTTTGAAAACCTTCGATTGTTGGTTTTACGATACGTGTTTCAATTTTTTCCATCAAAACAGCATCCACATAAGGAACTGGAGAAACTGCTCCCATTCCGCCTGTATTTAAACCTGTGTCTCCTTCACCAATTCTTTTATAATCTTTTGCCGTTGGAAGAATTTTATAGCTTTTTCCATCTGTTAAAACGAAACAGCTTAATTCGATTCCATCTAAGAATTCTTCGATAACTACTTTTGAACTCGCTCTTCCAAATTTAGCGTGAACCAGCATGTTGCGTAATTCTGTTTTGGCTTCTTCAAGATCCTGAATAATCAAAACTCCTTTTCCAGCAGCTAAACCATCGGCTTTTAAAACGTAAGGAGGCTGTAAAGTTTCAAGAAATTTGCATCCTTCTTCAACAGTTTCGGCAGTAAAACTGTCATAAGCCGCAGTTGGAATATTATGTTTCATCAAGAATTCTTTTGCAAATTCTTTACTTCCTTCTAATTGAGCCCCAAGTTTTGATGGCCCAATAACCGGAATATGTTTTAAACTATCGTCGTTTTTAAAATAATCGTAAACTCCTTTTACCAACGGATCTTCTGGGCCTACGACTACTAAACTTATATTTTCTTTAAGCACTAATGCTTTTACTGCTTCAAAATCAGTTGGAGATATTGCAACGTTTTCAGCAATTGCAGCAGTTCCTGCATTTCCCGGTACTACAAAAAGTTTTTCGCAAAGCGGACTTTGAGTCATTTTCCATGCAAATGCATGCTCTCTTCCGCCTGATCCCAATAGTAAAATTGTCATGGTGTTGTTGTATTTAGTTGTGGTGCAAAAATACTTGCTTTTGTACGTAAAAAATAATTAAATCTTTAAAAAGTTGTTGGTTCTGCACTGTTAGTAATTCGTAAACATTATTTTTGACAAAAATTTTTCTGAAAATGATCCGCCTTTTTGATATTTCTCTTCAATTAAATGGTTTTCCTATAAAGAAGGCTAAAACCGAATTGGATAAAATTGTTCGTTTTTCTGAAAAAGAATTTGCTTCATTTCTTGAAAGCAAAAAAACAGAAATTGTTGATTTTCATATCAAAAACAATCCTTTTTACAAAGGATTAGCAGGAAATGCAACGGCTCAAAATTGGGAAAATCTTCCTGTTTTAAATAAACAAAATTTACAAAAACCACTGGAAGAAAGACTTTCAAAAGGTTATTCTAAAAAAAATGTTTACCTCAACAAAACATCCGGATCAAGCGGAACTCCTTTTGTTTTTGCTAAAGACAAATATTCGCATGCTTTAACCTGGGCATCAAACATTATGCGTTTTGGCTGGTTTGGAATTGATTTTAATCATTCGTACCAGGCACGTTTTTATGGAATTCCAATGGATTTTATGGGATATCAAAAAGAACGTTTCAAGGATTTCTTAACGCATCGTTATCGTTTTCCGGTTTTTGATTTATCTAATGAAGTTTTGGAGAAATTTCTGCAAAAGTTCAAAACAAAAAAATTCGATTACCTCAACGGATATACCAGTTCTATTGTTTTGTTTGCTAAATTTTTAGAACAAAAAAACATTATTTTAAATGAAATTTGCCCAACCATAAAAGCTTGTTTTGTTACTTCGGAAATGCTTTTTGAAACGGATAAAAAATTGCTGGAAAAACAATTCGGTATTCCAATTATCAGCGAATACGGCGCATCTGAACTAGATTTGATTGCTTTTGAAAATCCTCAAGGCGAATGGCAGGTAAATGCAGAAACTTTGTTTGTTGAAATTTTAGATGAAAACAATAATCCTGTTCCAAACGGTACGGAAGGAAAAATTGTAATTACTTCTCTTTTTAATAAAGCAAATCCCTTTATTCGATATGAAATTGGCGATATTGGAATTCTCGACGAAAAAAGCACTCCGCAAAAACCAATTCTAAAAAAACTTATTGGAAGAACAAACGATGTTGCAATTTTACCAAGCGGTAAAAAATCGCCTGGCCTAACCTTTTATTATGTAACCAAAAGCATAATTGAAGATGATGGAAATGTAAAAGAATTTATCATCAAACAAACCAAATTAGATACTTTTGAAATAGAATATATTGCTGAAAAAGAGTTGATTTCGGCGCAGATTGAAAAAATAAAAGAAGCAATTGATTTATATCTGGAACCTAATTTAAATTTCACTTTCACTCAGAAATCGGTTTTAGAAAGAACCAACCGTGGAAAATTAAAACAGTTTAAATCTTATTTGTAAAAATAAATCTTCCCGTTTTTAAATTCTCTGTATATATCTTTGTTTTATAATTAACTGCGTATACAAAAATCGAATCATAAGCAAAACAGAAAATAAAAAACTGTATCCGTGAAATTCTCTGTAAACTCCGAAATTGTGTTTAATTAATTTAAATTTTGAAGAGGAAACAGAGTCTTTTCTGATTCTGTAAAAAGCTAAAGATTCTGGGATTGGTCTGGCTGTTTTAATTTGTTTTAAAATCGTAAGCCAAATTCTCCAATCTTGTCTTTTTTGCGAAGTTTCCATAATAATTTTCCCAAAATAATCTGCATCGTAAATAGCCGTTAAATTCCCCACGTAATTACAATAAAACAATTGTTTATAAGTAAGCGGATTGGGCGATTCAACTTTTCTGTTTAAATCATTTCCTTCATCATCTATAGAATCGTAAAAGCTAAATGTAAAGTGTAAATTGTTTGTTTTTAAAAACTGAATTTGTTTTTCTAATTTCTCAGGAAACCATAAATCATCAGCATCTAAATAAGCAATATATTTTCCCTTGGCTCTTTCCAGAGCAGCGTTTCTAGCAAAACCATTTCCTCGATTCTCAGGTAATTTGAAGAGTTTTATTCTAGCATCATTTTTTGAAAATTCTTCGATGACAAAAGCGGTTTTATCTTTAGAACCATCATCAACTAAAATCATTTCCCAATTTTGATAGGTTTGATTTTTAACTGATTCTATTGTCTCTCTAATGAACTTTTCAGTATTATAAGTTGGTGTTAAAATTGATACTAAATCATTCATTTTAAATCGGGTGTATTTGGGATTTCAACAACAGCCAGAATTTTTAAACAAATTCTGGCTGTGTGAGTTTACTATTTTATATAACTCGAAAAATCTTTATGTTCTTCTTTTGCCAGTTCTTCCGGAGAAAGTGATTTAAAATACTCATACGTAATTTTCATTCCTTCAGCACGGCTTACTTTTGCTTCCCAGCCTAATAGTTCTTTTGCTTTTGTGGTATCTGGCTGACGCTGTAATGGATCGTTTATTGGCAGCGGATGATATACTACCTTTTGATTTGTTCCGGTCAATTTAATAATTTCTTCTGCAAAATCTTTGATTGTGATTTCGTCCGGATTTCCAATGTTTACTGGATAAACATAATCTGAATGCAGTAATCTGTAAATACCTTCAACCTGATCGTCTACATAGCAGAAAGAACGTGTTTGCATTCCGTCGCCAAAAATCGTTAAATCTTCACCTCGTAAAGCCTGTCCAATAAAAGCTGGAATTACACGTCCGTCGTTTAATCGCATTCTTGGGCCGTAAGTATTAAAAATACGTACGATTCTGGTCTCTACTCCATGAAAAGTATGGTACGCCATTGTTATTGATTCCTGAAAACGTTTTGCTTCGTCATAAACTCCACGAGGGCCAATTGTATTTACGTTTCCATAATATTCTTCTGTTTGTGGATGCACTAATGGATCTCCATAAACTTCTGAAGTTGAAGCAATCAAGATTCTTGCTTTTTTTACCCTTGCCAATCCCAATAAATTATGTGTTCCCAGAGATCCAACCTTAAGCGTCTGAATTGGGATTTTTAAATAATCAATAGGACTTGCCGGTGAAGCAAAATGTAATATATAATCAAGATCACCAGGAATGTGAACAAACTTAGTAATATCATGATGATAAAATTCAAAATTTTCTAATTTGAATAAGTGCTCAATATTTTTAAGGTCACCTGTAATCAGATTATCCATCCCGATAACAAAATATCCTTCTTTGATAAATCTGTCACATAAATGCGATCCTAAAAATCCTGCAGCTCCAGTAATAAGTATTCTTTTCATGATAATTGTTTATACATCGCAAATGTAACTGATTTGAAAATTATTTTTCGGTTATAATTTCAAATTATCTTTATTCAACAATTGTTGATGTTCTTTATATTTTGTTTCAATAAATTCTTTTATCTCTTTTTCAAACCGTTGTTTTGAAAATGTAACTGCATGTTCGCGTATAATTTGAGGGTCGAAGTTTTTTGTTTCAAAATTAAGCACTGCTTGTTTAATTTTTTCTGCAGATTGCTCTACAAAGAAAATTCCGGTTTTGTTTTCTATAACTGTTTCAAGTGTTCCTCCTTTTGCTAAAGCAATAACGGGCGTTCCGCATGCTTGTGCTTCAACAGGAATAATTCCAAAATCTTCCTCAGCAGCAAAAACAAATGCTTTTGCTTTCTGCATTAAGCTTCTAAGCTTTTTATTTTCAATATAACCCACAAACTCTATGTTGTTTTTGGCTGTTTTTTGAAGTTTTTCTAATTCTGGTCCATCACCTGCAACAATCAATTTTAAATGTGGAAATTGATTAAACGCTTCTATTATCAATTGTGTTTTTTTGTACTGAACAAGTCGTGAAGCTGTAAAATAATAGTCTTCTTTTATTTCTTCTAAACTAAAAAAATCAACATCAACTGGTGGATAAATTACGGTGGATTCTCTATTATAAATCTTTTTAATTCGCTCCGCAATATGCTTTGAATTAGCAATAAAAAAATCAACATTATCTGAGTTTGAAAGATCCCATTTCTGGATTTTATCTAATACTGATTTTGCATATAACCCTTTTAAACCTTTGTTTAATCCCGCATCTTTTAAATATTGTTCTCTTAAATCCCAGGCGTAACGCATTGGAGAATGACAATAACAAATATGTAATTGATTTTTGTTTGTCTTAATTCCTTTTGCTACAGCTGAAGAAGAACTAATTATTAAGTCATAATCTCTTAAATCAAATTGTTCTATAGCAATTGGAAATAATTGTAAAAATTTACGGTGATTTTTTTTTACTGTTGGTAATTTCTGGATGAAACTAGTTTTTGCTTTTTTTCCATTTAAAATAAACTTTCGGTCTTCATCATTCAAAAAGTCGATTAATGCAAAATGGTCAAAATCATCCCAGATTGAGTTTATAGAATGGATTACTTTTTCAGCACCTCCATTCACATAATACCAATCGCTAATTAGTGCTTTTCTCATTTAAATTATTGTATTGGAAAAAAAATAATGAATTAAAAAAGCTATAAAAAATGACTCCATCGTGTCTGCTCAAAATATTTTCAAAACAAAAATTCAGAAAAATATAGCATATAAATGAAATATACACGTAGTTTTTTTGAGCAGCTGCTTTTCTCAAGAAATAAATCTTAGAAAATAGAAACAAAACCAAGCCAATAATTCCAGAAGACAAAAGTATATTTAAATACTCATTATGCGAATTATAGTGAATTACTTTATAGGTATCTGTATTGGTAAAAGTCTCATCATAACATGACTGTAATTTTGCATCGACATCTCCTGCACCATAACCAAAAAATGGTTCTAGTTTTATGTTTTCAAAACTGCAGAAATAAATCCCATTTCGTATTTGTTCATTACTTATATTAGGATAATTATCTTCATATTTACCTTCTGGAAATGAAAAATTGTAATTTTTTAAATTTTTAAATCTCTCACCAATTCGGTCATTTTTTAAAACTAAAAACACACTTATTGCTATGATTAAAAAACTAAAAATTGCAGTTTTTGTTTTATTTACTGTATTAAACAAGATAAATAAACAAACAATTATGGTTGAAAAAAAAGGCATTCGTGCTCCAATAATAAACTGCCAATAAAAGAAATAAAAAACAACAAGAGAGATTAAGAAAGCTTTTTTATAATTTTTGTAAACAACAATTTCATTCTTGATTTTATAAATTAAAATAATTACAGCCAAACCTACCCACATGGTAAGATACGTACCGTGAACTTTTATTCTGCTTTCAATCAATTGTCTGAATTCCCAAAAACTTGTTTCAGATTTATATAATTTATTCCATAAAACGATATTCAGATATACTAATGCAAGCAATACTGCAAAACAAAATGCATTTATTATTTTTCTAGAATGATCTTTTGTAATGGTATCTTCTTTATTAAATAGAAAGATCAAAGGAAATAATAAGGTTGGCAAAAGCCGAATTATAAATTTTATTCCGTTTTTAAAATCTTGAGTATAAAGTAATGAAAATGAAAATATTAAAAAAAGAGATGAAAAAAATACCATTTGAATTGTTTTCTTCCTATTCCAAAATTTCTTTCCCTCGAAAATAAAATAAAAGAAAGAGAGCAGTAATCCTGAAAACATCAAAGTACTTTCAACACCTGTTGGCAAAACTGGTAAAAAAGAAATACCAATCAGAAAAAAGAAAAAAAACTGTGTATTGTATTTCAGTATAATTTGTTTCATTATTATTTTTTGAATGCTTCTAAGTGTTTTTCTATTACTTTCTGCCAGGTAAATTTTTCTAATTGTTTTTCTCTTTCAATAATTAAGTGGCTGTCATCTTGATTTTTTTCAATATGCTTTTTAATTAATTCGGCAAGTTCTTCATATTTCTTTGGATCAAAATAAATAACAGCATTTCCTCCTACTTCACACAAACTGGCTGCATTTGAAGAAATAACTTTTGTACTTGCTGCAAGCGCCTCTAAAACTGGTAATCCAAAACCTTCATATAATGACGGAAAAACAAACAAATTTGCTCCCAGATAAATATTCGGGATCTCAGAATCGCTTACATATCCAGTAAATGTAATGTACTTTTCTAAATCATTGCTTTTTATAAAGATATCAATTTCATTATCTTTTGTAATAAATCCCTCTTTTTTTCCGGTAAGAACCAAAGGATATTTTGACTTAAATTCATTAGAAAAAGTATTAAAAGCTTTTAATAAAGTAATTAGATTTTTATGCGGTTTTATGTTTCCAACATATAAAATATAATTCTCTGGAAGTTCAATATTTCCTTTTTTTGGACTTAAAAATAACGTTCTGTCTACACCGCAATACACAACTTCAATTTTTTGAGAATCTGTTTTTAAATATTTTAAAATTTCAGATTTTGAAAATTCTGAAACGGTAAGAACTAAATTAGATTTACGAACAGCATTTGTAAAAAGCAATTTGGCTGCTTTTTTCTTTGCAAAAGACAAAGAAGCAATTTCTGTTAAATGATATACATCGTGTATTGTTGTAATAATTTTTCCTGCCTTTACTGGAAAAATGGGAGTATTAAAAAACGGACACCATAAAACATCACAAGACGGTATTATAAATGGATATTTTATTTGCTCCTCTAGTGAATAAATTTTGGCGTTAAATTCTATTATTTTTATGTTTTCAGCCCAATCAAATAGTTTCAATTCCTTATTGTTTCCAAGCAGCAAAACCTCATCAAAAGCATGTATAATTCCTGGAATTATATTTTTAAGATAAGTTCCAACTCCAGAAGCATTTATCAATCTAGCATCAATTACTAATTTCATTTATATAATTGTTTTTATAGGCTAGAATAACTGCTAATAATACCCAAGGATATAAAAAGTAAATCTGTACGCCAAAACAGTAAATTAATAAAAAACTCAAGGTTAAAACAGTTCCTTTGTTAAGTCTTTTTATTTCTTTGTTTATTCCTGATAAAATGAACATAAAAAAGAATAGACCAGCAATTCCCATTTCTACTAAAATATCAACAATTCCTCCAAAACCGTGAGCATCTAAATCTATTGATTCTTTTGGTGGTTTAGGGAAAAAAGATCTATACTCTGCATTATTACGCAATAGGGGATAATTTCCAAGACCAATTCCTAAAACAGGATTTTCTTTTATCATATTGGGTACAATATAAATCCCGGATACTCTTCCTAAAATTAAATTAATATCTTCTGGACGCTGCTTAACGGATAGTTTTACTCTATTTAATTCTGTAATGTACATACTGCTTACATTTACAAATAAAAAATAAAACCCAGCCGCAAAAAGCAATATCAATGGAAAGATAAATGCTCTAAGCTTATTTTTTAAAATTTCGAAATTGTATAATCCTGTCCAAACAACTGTAAATAATATTCCCGCTTTAGATCTTGCAAAAAAAGCGATTATGATAAATAAAAACAGTCTTTTTAAAAATGTAAATCTATTATTTTCCTGAAAAAAAGTGAGTATAAAAATAAAAGAAAGCATAAGACCAAATGGGCCGCCTTCATTGTATAAACCTCTTAATCTATTAAAATCATATACAACAATACTCTGCTGCACAGATAATAAACCTGTTTTTACAATTAGAAAAATTACAAAGAAAAAAACTGTAATAGCTATATTCCAATTGACTAGATAATTTATTATTTTTTTTGATTGATCTTTATGTTTTTCAAACAATCGAAAGGTAATGATACACAAACTAATACACGTAATTAGTTCAAAATATCGTGCAATGGTTATAATATATGGCGCTTTAAATTTTGAAGGCCCAAGTATTTGAAAATGGTGTGTAGAAGTAATAATAAGCCCTAAAACAGCTTCAATTGAAAAAAAAACGAAAAAATAAAATATAAACTTATTGACTGATTTTTTTAGCAGAAATGGTGTAATAAGTAATAATATAAGTTCCGAAATTTTTACAAAACCCAGTTTAACATCAGGTGTTTGAATACAAAATGTAATCAGACAAACTGTAAATATCAATCTAAGATTATTTGTTTTTATCTTCACTAGTAGTTAAAAATCGATTGTAAAATGGCTTAATTATTTTTTAAGCTGCACCTCAACATTATGTGCTGGTGCAAAATTTCTAAAGAATGTTTCTTCGTAAATTTTCCGAGTGGTATCATTTATATTTACCCATATCATAAAAGGCCAGTTTATTGGGTTTTTGCTTATAAAGGTAATTTTAGAGTATAGAACGTTACTAAACTGAAAATCAAAATAATAATTACGGTTGTATTTAGTATTATCAGCAAAAAAACTAAAAGTTCTAAATGAGAACATCTTTTTGTGAGTTGGATCTATAAAATTATTGCTGGATGTAAAATGAGGAACTCTAATTTCTACAACTCCTCCCGGCTTTAAAATTCGGTGAATTTCCTTTAATACTTTGATATATTCAACATGTTCTAAAACATCACAGCATAAAATGTATTCAAAGAAATTATCTTCAAACGGCAGCGCTTCATTATCAATGTCACAAACAACATCTACTCCAGGCAGCTGAATAATGTCTAAATTTATAAATCCTGCCTTAATATCATTTCCACAACCTATATTAAGCTTTTTTATCATTGTTTATAAAATTGAGAAATGGGAATTTAACGGTTAAAATTGCCCATAAAGATATTGAAATAAATAATTCTATACTGTAAATTCCTGCTGTCATGCCGTAAATACCAAAGTTTTTTGAAAGTATTCCGGCAATAATAATATTCAGTAAAACTGATATAATTAAAACTGATGTTGTTTTATTCTGCTTATTAAAAACCATAAATGTCATGTAAGGAACCATATTTAATCCTACCACTAGTGGAATCCAAGCACTGTAGATTAATAATTCCTGACAGGCTGATCGATTGTTTTTTAAAAAAAATGAAACTATTAAATCTGAAAAACCAGTTAAAACAAAACCAGCAGCAAGCATTGAAAAAACTAAAAATAAAAATAGATTTCTAGCAAATATTTTATAACTGGAAAGGTTTTTCGCGGCAAGTTCACATGCTTTTGGAAAAATACTTTGGATAATAAAAGAACCGCAAAACTTAACCATCAAAATAATCTTTTCTACTACACAATAGATTCCTAATGAATATTCGTTTACAAAAAAACCTAAAATCATAGGATTCAAATAAGCATTTGCATTAATTGACACGACCTGAATAAAAATGCTAAACCCTGTTAGTATTTCATTTTTTACGGCAACAAAATCTGGTCTAAAAAATTCCCATTTTAAACTAAAAAACAATACAATAATTGAAAATAAACAGGTTAAAAAATCTGATAATCCAATTGTCATATTCACTAAAAACAAACTACTCTGATCTTTTAAAAAAATATAAATAGTTACAAAAGCAATAACTTTAAATAGAATAAAAAAGTAAAAAAAGTATTTTATTTTATGTAATGATCTCAAAATCCATAAAGGATTGAATGCTCTTCCAATTAAAATTAATAATGATGAAAAATATAAAAAAGAGTATTCGCTTGCTTTAGAAAAAAAAATATAAATAAGCAATGAAAGTAAAATCGCTCCAATCAGTAAAATACATTTGGTATAACTTACAACAAAAAAATGACGGTTTACAAATGTATTATTGTCTTGATTAAAAGTAATTTCACGGGTTCCATTAATATTAAATCCATAATCTGTTATCGAAGCAATAAAAATAGAAATTGATTGAAACAAAATAACTAAGCCAAAACCTTCTAAACCACATTTCTTTATAATAAAAGGTGAAATTAAAAGCGGATAGACAAAATTGATAAAATTAATGCAAAACAAAAAAAAGGAAGAATTGATATGCCTTTTATTTGCTGTAACAATTTTAATCAAATTGTTTTTAAACATTTTTTTTGATAATTAAATTTTTTTGAAGTTGTTTTCTATAAAATCCTTTAAAAAGATAAATGAAAGCAAATCCAAAAATAAATAAGATTGGTAAGATATATTTCAATTTGCCATTTAAAGACTGTGTATTCTTAATATTTAATGTAGAACTAACCTCTTTAATTGTCTGATCAAAACTTAGCATCTTTAATCTATTTTTACCTTGTTCGTTAACTAAGTACTGCTTTGTTTTAATCATCTCATTTAACTGGGTGTTTTCATTGTAATACACCAGTTTATCATTGTTAGAAGACTTTGATTTGTTTGAAAAATGATTCACTACATTATTAATCTGAGCAATTATGCTGTCATTTTGCCTGATTTGTTGTTCAAGATTTTGAAATCCTACTTTTTGTACTGAATTGTAATATTTAGAATCATTCAGATATTTTAACAGCGGTTCAACAAACTTTTTCTCATCAACTAATTCTTTTGATACTAAAGTTATAGTATGAAAAGTATAGTTTTTACTCGTTACATTATCGACAAGAACTTTGTTAATATCTCCGTCTTCGGCCATTAATTTTATAAGTTCAAAATTCTGCTCTTTATCTTCAACAAATTTAAAAGCGTCAGAAATAGGCTTAATCTCTATTTTCTTTAATATTTTGGGTTTCGAAATCCCAACGGTTTCTTTCAAAAATACAGTATCTCCCGAAATAATTTTAGATTCAATCAGATCAATTTTCGAGTATAAATAATCTACACTTCCAAAATTTGGAGTTACTATAATTTCATTATTATATGATTTTTTGCTGGTATCTAAATACCATCCAAAACTAAAACCAACTGCAATTAAAACTAAAACCAAAATCCAGTTTCGAACAAAAAAATGAATAAAACGAAAAATATAAATATTCATTTTATCAAAAAATGTATTGATACTTTTAGAAATATCAAAAACATTAATTTCATCATTTGAATTATCCTGCGGTACTTTTGTACTCATTTACAATTTTTATTTGATGTTGAAAATCTGTTCTAAAATCTTAATCGTAATTAAATACGTTGGTTTTACACCAGTTGTTCCTAATCCGCCTGAAGCCAATGTACTTCCGGTTTCTAATGGATTATCTGAAGCATAATAAGCATAACGAACTTTAATATCGTGCGGTACGCTTTTTCTAATTTTTGATGCTGATTGAATTGCTTTTTGGTAATAAGATCCTTCCATTTCAAGACCAATTACACCCCAAGTTGACTCGTGGAAAAATTTCAACAAATCTCTGTTTTGTAATGATGTTCCTAAAACCGTTACCATTGCACCTTCATAAATGTCAATATCATTTCCTTCGAACATAGCGCCTGTAAGTTCGTTTTCAAAGAAATAATTATCTGCAGTTCCTTCGTTTATATGTGCCGATGGAATCATGATATCTCCTTTTCCGCCTTCCAGAATTCCGGCTTTACCCATTATAGAAACCGATTTTACATTTAGTAAGGTTTCTTTTTTATAAGGTTTTAAAAGCTCATCTATGGTTTCATAAGCCTGCTCACCAAAAGCATAATCCATTACAATAATAACCGGTTTTTCTTCGCCTACATTGGCATGAGAAAATGCTGTTTTTGCCCAGTCAATTTTGGCTGTATCAAAAATCTGAACATCGATATTAGTTCCTGATGTGTCAGGAAGAGAAATCATTCCGTTTTTCAAGGCTAGTTCTTCGACCTGAGATCTTATTTCTTTGGAACCTGAATTGCTCAATTCCTCATAAATAAAGAAATCTGTTTTACCTTTAAATTTTGATGTTAATAAAGGTGTCGCAAAAATTGAGTTCATTACACTGTGCATGTTTGCACTTATTACATGAATTGGACGTTTTAAAAGGCTGTTTGCCTTTAAAACTTCCTTGATGTTAGTAGCCCAGATTTCTCCGTGGATATGGTGTCCTAAACGTTCACGTAGAACGGGACTAAAAGTGATTGTACGTTTGTTGTTTTCAACAATTTCTTCGATCGCTAATTTTCCTAACCAATAAATTACATGCAGAAAACGATCTGGTGCACTTTCTGAACCAAAAGCATCGTAGATATCCAAAACCTCTTCAAAAGTTCTGGCTAAAATATTTGCTGCGTGCGAAATTGCTTTTTCTTTTTCAATCTGTGTCAGCTTTTTGGTTTGCGTTACAGCTTGTTCTAATTTTAACCAATCACGCGAAACTTCTCCACCATCGTCAATTAAAACTCTGTTTTTTATTTTGTGTGATTCGATGAAAATAAAAGTCAAATGCGTTAGGATATCATAAATATCTGAACGTCCGCGCGTGATTTCGACATTCATTTGTTCTTCGTCGATTCTGTAACAGTTTCTTCTTCTTTTTGGAGGAACAATTGGCTGAAAATGTGATTTAGAATATCCTTCATCAGAAGTTAAATTGATAAATCGGCATTGTTCAATTCCTATTGGAAGACGCTCTATAACGTATAAAAGCCCGTTTAGTTCTACTTTTTCTTCGGCAATATTTCCGTAAATTTCAGGACGTAATGCTAATAATGATTCGCGTAAGCTGTCGCCAGACACTCCCATTGGTTTATAAAAACCACGGTTGAATAAATGGCGCATTGTAATGTACATTTTTTCAATCGCTGCAGATGATTCCTGAGCTCTTGATCTTGATATATGTTTAGTTTCTTTCATTCTATATGTATTTAAAATCTTCATAATAGTGAAGACCATTCTATCTTTTCGATAAACGAAAGTAGGAAATATTAATATTATTTTTGTTGAAAACTAGAAATGTGTTTTAATTATAACATTTATTTTAATTAGGATTTACAACTTCAATAACTTCACATTCTGCTGACTTGTGAGGTCCTTCCATAAAAAACCCTTTTAAACCAATTTTAATTCGTTCTTTATGAAAAACTTGATTTGCTTCGTTTATAATCCACATTTTCGCTTTTCCAGAAGTCGAAACTCGTAATGATTTATCTAAAATAATATTATCGTCATTATCTAAAAATTCAGGCCAGATCATCCATATTTTTTTTGCTTCTTCATCTTCAGAATACATAAAATCAGAACGATATCCTTGTATTGGATTTCCTGTTTTTCGACCTCCTTCATCTGGTGTAAAAAATCTATAGGTAACTATAAAATCACATTCTCGATTTTTAATTTGTTCGTAAGGTATATGAACATCCATTATTTATATTTTTCAAAATCAACCTCAACTTTTTGAAAGTGTTCATTTGTATCTAAAAGTAAATCTATTTTAATGATACATTCCTGATTATTATCTGCCATTATAAAAGCAAAATCCCAAATGTCTTTTGAAATGGAAAATAAACCAATGTCTGAACTGACTTCCATTAAAATTTCATCGTTCATCCAAAGATCATTAATTTCATCAATTTTTGGGTTTATTGATGCCATTGCACCTAATAAATCCGTTAGAAAATATTCGTCTTCTGCTCCACTAAATATTTCAATTAACAAATTCTGAGATTTATATCCGGGCCTTAAATGATATTTATATTTCATGAGCAAAAAGCATCATTTCTACTTCAAATTATCAGCAATCTTTCTGTCATTCGACAATCTCGGAATTTTGTTCTGTCCGCCTAATTTTCCCTGCGATTTCATATATTCCTGAAATCCGTTTTTTGAAACTTTGGTTATTACAACTTTTTGCAGCACATTTCCGGTAATTAAATCGTCGTAATAAATGTTTTGTTTTCGCATCGAATCGTCTATAGCTTCGGCGAAAGCCTGTATATTGTCGGGCTCTTTTTCAAACTCAATAAACCATTCGTGGTATGGCAGTCCATTTGTCGGTGTAATTTGCGGAGCAACAGTAAATTCATTTATTACAATGTTGGTACCCCCTGTTGCTTCTTTCATTGCATTTTCGACTTCGTTAGCGATAACGTGTTCACCAAAAGCCGAAATATAATGTTTTATACGTCCTGAAACTATGACGCGATATGGTTTTAAAGAAGTAAACTGAATTGTATCTCCAATATTATATCCCCAAAGTCCTGCATTTGTAGAAACAATTAATGCATAATTTACGCCAATCTCAACTTCGCCAATCGTGTATCGTTTTGGTCCCGAACCATCGGGATCGGTAAAAAACTCATCGGCTTTAATAAATTCATAGAAAATCCCCGAATTTAAAAGCAGCAGCATTCCTTTTTCTTTTTGTGAATCCTGATAGGCAAAGAAACCTTCAGAAGCAGGAAACAACTCAATGCTGTCAACTTTTTTACCAATCATTTGTTCAAACTTAGCGCGGTAGGGTTCGTAATTAACACCACCGTAAATAAACAAATTGAAATTTTTAAAAATCTCTCCTATCTTTTTTCCGCCGCTTTTTTCCTGTAAACGCTCAAAATACATTTGTACCCAAGACGGTATTCCAGAAATAACAGACATGTTTTCTTTTATTGTTTCGCCAACAATCGCATTTACTTTTGTATCCCAGTCTTCAATACAATTGGTTTCCCATGAAGGCATTCGGTTTTTTTGTAAATATTTCGGAACAAAATGTGCTACAATACCCGAAAGTCTTCCAAATTTAATTCCGTGTTTTTCAGTCAAAATTGGACTTCCCTGCAAAAAAATCATTTTTCCATCAACAAAATCAGCATTTCCAGTTTCGTTTATATAATGAAGAATTGCGTTTCGTGCAGCATTTACGTGGGTAGGCATTGATTCTTTGGTAAGCGGAATATACTTAGCTCCCGAAGTTGTTCCCGATGTTTTAGCAAAATAAAGCGGTTTTCCTTTCCATAGAATATTTTCTTCGCCAAGTTTTACTTTTTCGATATAATCTTTTAAGTCTTCGTAATCTCTAACAGGAACGTTTTTCTGAAAATCTTCAAATGTCTTTATAGTTTCAAAATGATGGTCTTTTCCAAATTGGGTTTCTTTGGCATTTTGAATCAAACTTTTAAAAACTTCAAATTGTGTTTCTACCGGTTTAGCAGACCAGGCTTGAGTTTGATTGTATATTTTGCGGGCAAATATCTTTGCTGCTATCGATTTAATTGACATTTTTTGTGGTATTATTTTTTGTCACCCTTGTTTTTCTTTGTCTTACTTTCACCCGACTCCTTCTCTGTTTTGGCAACATCTTCTCTCAATTTTATTTCTTCTTCAGAGGCTTTCATATTAAGGTCTGTTGGTACATCGGCCTCAGCCAAAATAGAATCTTTATTGAATTTTGCATATTCTAGTTCCCCTTTCAAAACTTTTTGAACTCCTTTTATATAGGCTTCGTTTTTTTTGAGCGCTGTTTCTAGTGAGTCTGATTTTATCGCCAGCTTAGTTGCATTTTTTTTCAATTCAGAAGAAGAGTAACCCGGAATAAATTCTCGGAGCGGTGTAAATGCAATAATAAAAGTAGTAACTAAAATTAAAAATATACCGCCTAAAGTAAACGTTACAAACACGTTCATTAAAGTAAGTCTGAATGAAAAAATCTCTTCAAAAGTATCTTCATTCAAAATTACCAGTCGGTTTTTGATGAATAATTTCTTTCTAAGGTTTCTTTTCTTTTTCTTAGCCATTTATGGTAGTTTATACGAGCAAATATAGCAATTAATAGTCTTGCTAATAACTGAAAAAAAGGTCTAAAATTATTAATTTAATGATTTTATAAAATATTTAACGCAGTAAAAAACAAATATTTTAATCCAAAAACACTTATGGTTCGTATATTCTATATACCTTTGCGGTGAAATTTTAAATCAATTTGCTTCGGCATTAAATATAATAGTCATGGGAAGATTAGGTCTTACAGAAATCCTTGTTATCGTAGGTATTGTGATATTACTTTTTGGAGGTAAAAAAATTCCAGAATTAATGAAAGGTTTAGGAAGTGGAATTAAGGAATTTAAAAACGCTGCTAAAGACGATCAACCTGCTCCTTCTAAAAAACAAGAGGAAGAACAAAAATAGTAACCTTCAACTTATTATTAAGTCCCAGACTGCAATTTATAGAATTGTAGTCTGGGATTTTTTTTATATCTAAAAAATCTTACTTTTAGAGTCCCAAACTTAATTAAACAATAATTATGAAAAACCTACTTCTGATTACTGTTGCTTTTTTGTTTCTCGAAAGTAATGCACAAAAGCAGCCGTTTCCGGCCAATGTTGTTTTTAACAATGGCCTAATGCCTTCTGCCAAAAACAGTCAGGATGCTCAAAACAATTATGATACCTGGAAAAAGAATTTTGTAGAAGGCTGTTCTAATGGACGCTATCGGGTAAAATTTGATTCTTCCTGGGAAACCGTTTCTGAGGGAATTGGATATGGAATGCTGCTTAGCGTTTACATGGCCGATAAAACTCTTTTTGATGGGCTTTGGCTTTATTACAAAGACAATGTAAACAGTAACAAAGTAATGAATTGGAAAATTAACGGCTGTTCTGGAACTATTGGTCAAAACGGAGCAACTGATGCTGAACTTGATGCTGCTTTTGCTCTTATCGTTGCCGATTATCAATGGGCAAGTGCCGGAACTATTAATTATAAAAATGACGCCACAGCTCTAATTTCTGCCATAAAAAATCATGAAGTTGAAGCAAATACTTATGTTTTAAAACCCGGAGATCAATTCGGCGGAAGCCAGATTACAAATCCGTCTTACTTCTCGCCTGCCTATTATAGAGTTTTTGGAACTTTTACAAATGATACCGCTTTCTGGAATCAGGTTGCTGCGAAATCGTATACTATTATCAACAATAATTTAACGCAAAATAATGCTGTAGGCGGTTTGGTTTCTGACTGGTGCGAAGCTTCCGGCGCTTATTCTTCTCAAGCCGGAGGTTATGCTAATGGCGGTAAAATGTATACTTATGATGCGGCAAGAACTCCCTGGAGAATCGCTGTCGATTATTTATGGCACGGAAATGCTGATGCGAAAGCTTATGCAAAAAAATCATCAGATTTTGTTCGTGTCAATCTTGGCGGATCTTCTAACATTAAAGACGGTTACAATCAAAACGGAAGCGTAAGCGGACAATGGCACAATGCTACTTTTGTA
This sequence comes from Flavobacterium sp. KACC 22758, assembly GCF_028736135.1. Lineage (NCBI taxonomy): Bacteria > Pseudomonadati > Bacteroidota > Flavobacteriia > Flavobacteriales > Flavobacteriaceae > Flavobacterium > Flavobacterium sp. KACC 22758. The sequence goes on along the minus strand of NZ_CP117878.1, from coordinate 4,380 downwards.
GGGGCATTTGCCTGTGCAGCGATGGCGGGTGAAAATCAAAACCATTTAGATGCTTCTTATACCGATTTAAAAAACCTTAACGAGCCTAACAGCTATTTTAATCATACACTAAAAACACTATACTCCTTTTTACTAACAGGTAATTTTTATTTACCGCTAAACGCCAATTTGTCTAATGATACTTTTGATATTGAAAAATCTACAGTTACGCTTTACCCAAATCCGAGTCCTGATCGAATCACAGTTAACGCACCTCAGCAATCAACTATTTCAGTAATTTCGCCTTCAGGCAGTGTGATTTATCAAAAGAAAACAACATCTGAAAATACCGAAATAAACCTGGGTTCTCAATCGTCTGGAATTTATTTTGTAAAAATATCCAATGATGATTTTAAAAGCATAACCAAAAAAGTGATTTTGAAATAATCCTAAAAATAGAAACTCCCAAATTACATTCATAATTTGGGAGTTTTTTTATTGTTCCAGTTTTGGAATTTTTATAAAATCATTGTCAATTGAATTCTCTTTCTATCTTCATCAACTTCAGTAACCTTAACATCAACATGCTGATGTAATTTAACCACTTCGTTTACGTCGCTTACAAAGCCGGCTTTTAACTGCGAAATATGCACTAATCCGCTTTCTTTGATTCCGATGTCAACAAAACAGCCGAAGTTGGTTATGTTATTAACAATTCCCGGAAGAATCATTCCTGTTTTTACATCTTTAATCGATTTTACGTTTGCATCAAATTCAAAAACCTTAGCAGACTTTCTTGGGTCTAATCCGGGCTTTTCAAGCTCTTTTATGATATCTTTCAGCGTAAGTAAACCAATTTCAGGTGTTACATACTTTTCGGGCTTAATAAGCGCTGTTTTTTCTTTATTAGCAATTAAGTCGTTTAAAGAAATATTCAAATCCTTTGCCATCTTTTCAACAACCGGATATGCTTCTGGGTGCACCGCCGAATTATCCAGCGGATTTTTAGCATTTGTAATTCTAATAAACGCTGCTCCCTGCTGATAAGCTTTATCTCCTAAACGAGGTACTTTTTTCAGTTGCTTTCTGTCTTCAAAAGGTCCGTTTTCAGAACGGTATTGTACAATGTTTTCTGCCAGCTTCTCACCTATTCCGCTCACATAACTCAACAAATGTTTACTTGCTGTGTTAATGTTAATTCCAACCGAGTTTACGCAGCGAATTACCGTACTGTCTAATTCTTCTTTTAGTTTTGTCTGGTCAACATCGTGCTGATACTGTCCTACTCCAATTGCTTTCGGGTCGATTTTTACCAATTCGGCCAACGGATCTGAAAGTCGTCGTCCAATAGAAACCGATCCACGCACCGTTACATCGTAATTTGGAAATTCTTCTCTCGCAATTTTTGAAGCCGAATATACTGAAGCTCCAGCCTCAGAAACTATAAATACCTGAACTGGTTTATCAAACGCGATTTTTTTAATAAAAAATTCAGTTTCTCTCGAAGCCGTTCCGTTCCCGATAGAAATGGCATCGATTTGATACGCATTTACCATCGAACGGATTTTCTTGATCGCCATTGATTCCTCGTTTTGAGGCGCGTGCGGATAAATCGTTTCGTTGTATAACAAATCACCTTTTTCATCCAGACAAACCACTTTACAACCGCTTCTAAATCCTGGATCGATTGCCAAAATACGTTTTTCTCCCAAAGGCGGCGCCAATAATAACTGTCCTAAATTGTTAGCAAAAACCTGAATTGAGTTCGCATCAGCTTTTGCTTTTGCTTCCTGCAGCGTTTCGTTTCCAATTGCCGGATTCAATAAACGTTTATAACTATCTTCAATTGCTAATTGCAAATGAGCTGTTGAATTATTTTGTTTTTTAATGATGATTTCGTCAATAACATCGTAGGCATCGTCAATATCAACATCGATTTTCATTTTAATAAAACCTTCATTTTCTGCGCGTAACATTGCTAATAAACGGTGTGCCGGCGCTTTTGTTAAAGGTTCTTCCCAATCAAAATATTGGTTGAATTTCTGTGCTCCTTCTTCTTCCGCTTTCTTTTTAACAACTTTTGTAGTAATCGTAGCTTTTCGTTGAAATAATCTACGAAGCTGTTTACGAACATAGATATTCTCATTGATCCATTCGGCTACAATATCTCTTGCACCCTGAATAGCTGCCTCTTCGTTAATAACATTTTCATTAATGTACTGTGTTGAAATAAAGTCAATATCAGCATCACTTTCAGATATAATCAATTTTGCCAAAGGTTCTAAACCAAATTCGCGGGCAACATCGGCTTTTGTTTTTTTCTTCTTTTTGTAAGGAAGGTAAAAATCTTCGATTTCTTGTAAATCAAAACTTTCTTCAATTTTTTTCTTCAATTCTGGAGTAAGTGCTTTTTGCTCTTCAATTGATTTTAAAACGGCTTCTTTACGTTTTATAAGGGTATCATAATCTTTTTGAAGTTTCGCAATCTGCTCAATTACAGTTTCATCAAGATTTCCGGTAGCGTCTTTTCGGTATCGGGAAATAAACGGAATCGTACAATCTTCCTCTAGTAATTTTACTGTGTTTTGAATACTGACTGCCGGTGCCTGAACAGACTTGGCAATGAATTGAATATTAGTCATACTTTTAATGAAATAAATTCTTAATTATAAGTTGATATAATTTACTTGTTAAAATGAATTGGTAAATTAATCAAACATTTGGCTAAAATAATATCTTTGTTTTTAATTTTACGCCAATGAAAATTTTTTTACTTTATTTTTTAGTTGTTAACATACTCGTTTTTATTCTTGCCGGTTATGATAAAAATCTGGCTCGGAAAAATAAACGAAGAATTCCCGAAAATACGCTGTTCTTTCTACAACTAATTGGCGGAACACCTGGTTTATTAACAGCTATGTTTTTGTTTAGACATAAAACGAGGAAAACTTCATTTATTGTCAAATTCATATTAATTCTCTTGGTCCAGGCTGCATTTGTTTATTTAAAACTAACGGGCAGAATATAGATATTAACATTGTTAATAACCTCAAAAAGTGTCATTTTAAAACAAATTAATTATCTGATTTTAAATATTTTAAATAAAAAACCGGATGAATTTAAAAAATCCGCCCGGTGTGTTTTATCTATATTGGTGCGAAGCACCGATTTTTTTTGACTTTTTACGAACAAGCAATCTTATTAACTCGGTTTTGATGTCTTCCGCCTTCAAAAGTCGTATCAAGGAAAGTTTCAACGATTTCAACAGCCTGATGAATTGATGTAAATCTCGCTGGAATACTCACAATATTAGCATCGTTATGTAAACGTGTTAAATAAGCAATTTCTTTAGTCCAGCATAAACCAGCTCTAACTTTTGGGTGTTTATTAACCGTCATGGCAATACCGTTTCCGCTTCCGCAGATTACGATTCCAAAATCAGCTTTTCCTTCAGATACATCATTTGCAACCGGATGTCCAAAATCAGGATAATCAACAGAAGCATCTGTATCTGTTCCATAATTAGTCACTTCATATCCTCTTGCTTCAAGCATAGCTACAATTGCTTTTTTATATTCTGGTCCTGCGTGGTCGTTTCCTATCGAAATTTTCATTTTTCTATACTATTAAGTTGTGTTATGCAAATTTACTTAATTAATAAATGGTTGCTACGAATTGCACCAATTTTCACAAATTATTTTCTTTTAAATAGGATATAAACACACATTATAAATTCGTTTACATTCGTGATCCAGATACTTATCTGGAATAGCAAAACACTTTATTTTACAACTATCTTACTGTCAAAACCTTATCAGTTATCAACAATTTTAATAACTTCATAAGTATCTCATAATCAATAAATAATAAGCATGAAATTTGTTAAAATTTTGAGGTGTTAATAGGAGTTTGTAATTGCTTGATATTCAATTAACTTTAAGTTAACAGAAAATGTTAATAAGTTCGAAAAGAAAATTAGAAGTTTTTTTTGGTTGTTTCAAAAAAATACCTAATCCAAAACTGGAATTAAATATGCAAGAAAAGTTTCGTGAATTTTTGGAAAAGTTATCAATATCAAAAATACCATTTTCAACAGAAATCAACATATCAACTTATCTACAAAATGAATTCAATTTTGGTTGTCAACCGTTGTTAATTAAAATACAAAAAGTCTTCTAAATAAGTAATTTAACTAAAAATAACTATGTTGATAACTCAGAATAAATAAGTAAAACGAGATTTCAATGACTTCAAAAAAAAAATTATTCGACATATTAACAAGCTATAATAACCATAAATTTTTTTAAAATTTTTAAAAATCTTTTTTGTTGTATTTAATATATGTTGAAAACTAAAAAAGTTAAAAAGGAAAAAAATTTTTTTGAGTTTGAATTTTACTTC